>NZ_CP166808.1:2842500-6506155 GCF_059716145.1 Pseudomonas sp. LBUM1648 | reverse complement strand
GGATATCCCCTAAGTTGAAAGCCGGTGAGGCAAAAACAAGCGGCCATTGTAGCGGCGAGCCGTCCACTTATCCACATGCAGGTTGTGCGGTGACCATGATTTATCAATGCGTTAACCGGCAAAAAGGCGACCAACGGTGTGTGAATAAGCTCTGTGGATAACCGCCTCTAAGGGCACTGGACAACTGGGCGCGAAACTCGGTGGATAACCTGCCTGTGGATAACAGCCCTTTCCACACACAGGTTATCCGACAGCGCAGCACAGGCTGAACACGGTTTTCCACTGTAGTTGTCATTCTCTGTACACCACGTAAAATATGGCCTGATGGCAGTTATCCACAGATGAATGCCGCCCTAGCTTTTATAAGCTTTACAGAAAAGCTTTAAATAATTCCCTTCTTTATTTTTATGTATGGTGAACAGGCTTTCAGCCAAAGAAGTGCCCGAGATCTATTTATAAGGAAACGTTGGTTGGAAATTGACCTGAAGGCATGCTTTCTCTAGAATCCCCGGTCTCTTAAAACGGGGGCCATTCCGGCCCGTTGTGGACGAACCAGGTAACACGACATGAAACGTACTTTCCAACCAAGCACTATCAAACGCGCTCGTACCCACGGCTTCCGTGCTCGCATGGCAACCAAGAACGGCCGCGCAGTCCTGTCGCGTCGTCGCGCCAAAGGTCGTGCGCGTCTGGCAGTTTGATAATCCGGTACTGGAGGTGAGTCAGGACTTCAGTCGGGAAAAGCGTCTGCTTACCCCCCGGCATTTCAAGGCAGTCTTTGACTCCCCTACCGGCAAGGTTCCGGGGAAAAATCTCCTGCTCCTTGCACGCAACAACGATCTTGATCACCCCCGTCTCGGGCTGGTTATCGGGAAAAAGAGCGTAAAGCTCTCCGTTGAGCGCAATCGCCTCAAACGTCTGATGCGCGAATCGTTCCGTCTGCACCAGGATTCACTGGTCGGCTGGGACATTGTTATCGTCGCGCGCAAAGGTTTGGGTGATGTAGAAAACCCCGAATTGATTCAGCATTTCGGCAAGCTCTGGAAGCGTCTGGCCCGTAACAAGCCAGTTCCAGCAGTCAACACCGAAACTGTAGGGGTAGACAGTCCTGATGCGTAAACTGGCCCTCGTTCCGATCCAGTTTTATCGCTACGCCATTAGTCCTTTGATGGCCAGTCACTGTCGTTTCTACCCCAGTTGTTCCTGCTACGCGTATGAAGCCATTGAAAATCATGGCCTTCTGCGCGGTGGCTGGCTGACCTTTCGTCGTTTAGGTCGCTGTCATCCGTGGAATCCCGGTGGTTATGACCCGGTTCCGCCTATCCCTACCTCCCGTTCTTCTTCGATGGCCGAGTAATCATGGATATCAAACGCACGATCCTGATCGTCGCCCTGGCAATCGTGTCCTACGTTATGGTTCTTAAATGGAACCAGGACTATGGCCAGGCTGCCCTGCCGACTCAGAATGTTGCTTCCAGTACGACTACATCCGGTTTGCCGGACACCGCCACTGGCAATAATGCTGCCGCCAGTGACGATATTCCGCGCGCCGCTAGCGATA
Organism: Pseudomonas sp. LBUM1648; assembly: GCF_059716145.1. Classification (NCBI taxonomy): domain Bacteria; kingdom Pseudomonadati; phylum Pseudomonadota; class Gammaproteobacteria; order Pseudomonadales; family Pseudomonadaceae; genus Pseudomonas; species Pseudomonas sp. LBUM1648. The sequence continues at coordinate 6,504,594 of NZ_CP166808.1, read as the reverse complement.
CCAGCGCACCTGCCGAAACACCGGTAGCCGCCAGCAAGGATCTGATCCAGATCAAAACGGACGTGCTCGATCTCGCGATCGATCCACAAGGTGGTGACGTTGCTCAACTGACCTTGCCTCTGTATCCACGTCGTCAGGATCGTCCGGACGTTCCGTTCCAGCTGTTCGATAACGGCGGCGAACGCGTTTATCTGGCGCAAAGCGGTCTGATCGGCACCAACGGCCCGGACGCAAATCCGGCTGGTCGCCCGGTCTACTCCTCGGAGAAGAAGACTTATCAACTGGCTGACGGTCAGGACCAACTGGTCGTCGACCTGAAGTTCAGCAAGGACGGCGTCAATTACATCAAGCGTTTCACCCTGAAACGCGGCCTGTATGACGTAGCCGTTTCGTACATTGTGGATAACCAGAGCGCTCAGCCGTGGAATGGCGCGATGTTCGCCCAGTTGAAGCGTGATAGCAGCGCCGATCCTTCGTCCACAACCGCTACTGGCACCGCCACTTACCTGGGCGCCGCCCTGTGGACAAGTTCGGAGCCGTACAAGAAAGTGTCCATGAAGGACATGGACAAGGCCCAACTCAAAGAAACCGTTACCGGTGGTTGGGTAGCCTGGCTGCAACACTACTTCGTGACTGCATGGATTCCGGTCAAGGGCGAAAACAACATCGTCCAGACCCGTAAAGACAGCAAAGGCAACTACATCATCGGTTACACAGGTCCTACGCTGACCGCAGCACCGGGTGCCAAAGTTGAAACCAGTGCTGTGCTGTACGCCGGTCCGAAAAGCCAGGCTGTGCTGAAAGAGTTGTCCCCAGGTCTGGAACTGACCGTCGACTACGGCATTCTGTGGTTCATTGCCCAGCCAATCTTCTGGCTGCTGCAACATATCCACGCCATTGTCGGTAACTGGGGCTGGTCGATCATCTTCCTGACCATGCTGATCAAGGGTATTTTCTTCCCTCTGTCGGCTGCCAGCTACAAATCGATGGCGCGCATGCGTGCCGTTGCGCCGAAACTGGCTGCACTGAAAGAGCAACATGGCGATGACCGGCAGAAAATGTCGCAAGCCATGATGGAGCTGTACAAGAAAGAGAAGATCAATCCGCTGGGCGGCTGCTTGCCGATCCTCGTGCAGATGCCGGTTTTCCTTTCGCTGTACTGGGTTCTGCTGGAAAGCGTGGAAATGCGTCAGGCGCCGTTCATGCTTTGGATCACTGACTTGTCGATCAAGGATCCGTTCTTCATTCTGCCGATCATCATGGGCGCAACCATGTTCATCCAGCAGCAGTTGAACCCGACTCCTCCGGATCCGATGCAGGCGAAGGTCATGAAAATGATGCCAATCATCTTCACCTTCTTCTTCCTGTGGTTCCCGGCTGGTCTGGTGCTGTACTGGGTTGTGAACAACTGCCTGTCGATTGCACAACAGTGGTACATCACGCGTAAGATCGAAGCGGCGACGAAAAAAGCCGAGGCGTAACTTGCTCTGTGGATAACACCACTCAAAACGCCCCCTAGTGGGGCGTTTTGCTATCTGCCACTTTTGTATGGATTCCGGTTTATGAGCGCACCTCGTGAAACCATCGCAGCTGTTGCCACCGCCCAAGGTCGCGGAGGTGTGGGCATCGTCCGTGTTTCCGGCCCGTTGGCCAGTGTTGCTGCCAAAGCAATCAGCGGCCGCGAACTGAAACCACGCTACGCCCATTACGGCCCTTTTTTCAGCGACGATCAGCAAGTACTCGACGAAGGTCTGGCGCTGTACTTTCCTGGGCCTAATTCATTCACCGGTGAAGACGTGCTGGAACTGCAGGGTCACGGTGGCCCGATCGTTCTGGACATGTTGCTCAAGCGTTGTCTGGAACTGGGCTGCCGATTGGCGCGTCCGGGCGAGTTCAGCGAACGCGCCTTCCTCAACGACAAACTCGACCTGGCCCAGGCCGAGGCGATTGCCGATTTGATCGAAGCGAGTTCTGCACAAGCTGCGCGCAATGCCCTGCGTTCTTTGCAGGGTGCGTTTTCCCAGCGTGTGCATAACCTCACCGAACAATTGATCGGCCTGCGCATCTACGTCGAAGCGGCCATAGACTTCCCGGAGGAAGAAATCGACTTCCTCGCCGATGGCCATGTGTTGAGCATGCTCGACAAGGTGCGCGATGAATTATCCACAGTGCTACGCGAGGCCGGGCAGGGTGCTTTGCTGCGCGATGGCATGACGGTGGTCATTGCCGGTCGGCCGAATGCCGGCAAGTCCAGCCTGTTGAACGCCTTGGCCGGGCGCGAAGCGGCGATCGTTACCGAGATCGCCGGCACCACTCGCGACATCCTGCGTGAACATATCCACATCGACGGGATGCCACTGCACGTTGTCGATACCGCGGGTCTGCGCGACACCGATGATCAAGTAGAAAAGATCGGCGTCGAACGGGCACTGAAAGCCATCGGTGAAGCGGATCGAGTATTGCTGGTCGTCGATGCGACCGCGCCAGAAGCCTTGGACCCGTTCGCCTTGTGGCCGGAGTTTCTTGAAGTACGCCCGGATCCGGCGAAAGTCACCTTGATTCGTAACAAAGCTGATCTTACGGGCGAGGACATTGCCCTGGAAGTCAGCGATGACGGCCACGTGACCATCAGCCTGAGCGCCAAATCGGCAGGTGAAGGACTGGAACTACTGCGTGATCATCTCAAGGCCTGCATGGGTTACGAGCAAACGTCGGAAAGCAGTTTCAGTGCTCGTCGCCGGCATCTGGAAGCCTTGCGCCACGCCAGCGCAGCCCTGGAACATGGGCGCGCGCAGCTGACTCTGGCGGGGGCAGGTGAGCTTCTGGCCGAAGATCTGCGCCAAGCCCAGCACTCTTTGGGTGAAATCACCGGGGCCTTCAGCTCTGATGATCTGCTGGGACGGATCTTTTCCAGCTTCTGCATCGGTAAGTAACCCGCCGGTACGTTCAAACGGGCCCGTTCGTGGCCCGTTTTTGTTTCTTCTTTCTGAATATCAGCCTGAAGTGCCCGACTGACTCTCCAGTTCGAGCGGTTTCTTCGTGCCCGAAATTTATCCGATGATCGAATTTCTGTGGATTAAGCCCTGTGAATAACTGCCATTGAGGTCAGTTGATAACAGGGCCTGAAAACTGGATATAAACCCCTCTGTGGATAACCACCCCTTTCATCCACAGGCTTACACCGGTTATCCAAGGGCCTCATTGGTACATGGGCACAGGGTTTTGAATCTCTGTACATATTGAATATAAAGGCCTGTAGAGATCTATCCACAGAAAGGTAGGGCAGTAAGAATAAACATAAAAACAAAGATTCTATAAATTTCTTTCTTTTTTATTTTTTTAACCGCGAGTTCTCCACAGCTGGTTAAATTTTGTGCAAAGGGTTCTTTAGGAAGGGCGAAGTCCCTATACTTGCCGACCAGGTTCAGAAACCTGATCTCAAACTATTCCTGAATTACCTACTTAAGCAGGCACGAGGTGCGTGGTGGATTTCCCTTCCCGTTTTGAAGTGATCGTCATCGGCGGCGGTCATGCCGGTACCGAGGCAGCACTGGCGTCAGCACGTATGGGGGCAAAAACCCTGTTGCTGACGCATAACGTGGAAACCCTCGGTGCCATGAGTTGCAACCCGGCCATCGGTGGCATCGGCAAAAGCCATCTGGTCAAGGAAATCGATGCCCTCGGCGGCGCGATGGCCATGGCTACCGATAAAGGCGGCATCCAGTTTCGCGTTTTGAACAGCCGCAAAGGCCCGGCCGTACGGGCAACCCGTGCACAAGCCGACCGCATTCTTTACAAAGCTGCTGTCCGCGAAATTCTGGAAAACCAGCCGAACCTGTGGATATTTCAACAGGCTGCTGATGACCTGATCGTCGAGCAAGAACAAGTCCGTGGTGTTGTCACCCAGATGGGTCTGCGTTTCTTCGCCGATTCCGTGGTGTTGGCCACGGGTACCTTCCTCGGCGGACTTATCCACATCGGTTTGCAGAATTTTTCCGGCGGTCGCGCCGGTGATCCGCCGTCGATTGCCCTGGCTCACCGTCTGCGTGAAATGCCACTGCGTGTCGGTCGCCTGAAAACCGGTACGCCACCGCGTATCGACGGCAAGTCTGTGGATTTCTCGGTGATGACCGAGCAGCCAGGTGACACGCCGATCCCGGTGATGTCGTTCATGGGCAACAAAGAACAGCATCCACGCCAGGTCAGTTGCTGGATTACCCACACCAACGCCCGAACCCACGAAATCATTGCCGCAAACCTTGATCGCTCGCCGATGTATTCCGCTGCCGGCGAGATCGAAGGCATTGGCCCGCGTTATTGCCCGTCGATCGAAGACAAGATTCATCGCTTTGCCGACAAGGAAAGCCATCAGGTGTTCATCGAACCGGAAGGTTTGACCACCCATGAGCTGTATCCGAACGGGATATCCACCAGCTTGCCGTTCGATGTGCAATTGCAGATCGTGCAATCGATTCGGGGTATGGAAAACGCGCACATCGTGCGTCCGGGTTATGCGATCGAGTACGACTACTTCGATCCGCGCGACCTGAAGTACAGCCTCGAAACCAAAGTCATCGGCGGTCTGTTCTTCGCCGGGCAAATCAACGGCACCACCGGTTACGAAGAAGCCGGCGCCCAGGGTTTGCTCGCCGGAGCCAACGCCGCATTGCGCGCGAAGGGCAAAGAAGCCTGGTGCCCGCGCCGCGATGAAGCCTACATCGGCGTGTTGGTCGACGATCTGATCACCCTCGGTACCCAAGAGCCGTACCGAATGTTCACTTCCCGTGCCGAGTACCGCCTGATCCTGCGCGAGGACAACGCCGACCTGCGTCTGACCGAAAAAGGTCGTGAACTGGGACTGGTCGATGACGCGCGTTGGGCGGCCTTCTGCAAGAAACGCGAAAGCATCGAACTCGAAGAGCAACGCCTGAAAAGCACCTGGGTTCGCCCGAGCACGCCTCAGGGTGATGCGATTGCGGAGAAATTCGGCACGCCGCTGACCCACGAATACAACTTGCTCAACCTCTTGAGCCGTCCGGAAATCGACTACGCTGGTTTGGTCGAAGTGACCGGGAACGGCGCCGAAGATCCACAGGTCGCCGAACAGGTTGAGATCAAAACCAAGTACGCCGGTTACATCGACCGTCAACAGGACGAAATCGCCCGTCTGCGCGCCAGTGAAGACACGAAACTGCCTGTGGATATCGATTACACCAACATTTCCGGTCTCTCCAAGGAGATCCAGAGCAAGCTCGGCGCGACGCGTCCAGAGACGCTGGGCCAGGCTTCGCGGATCCCGGGCGTGACCCCGGCAGCGATTTCGCTGTTGATGATTCATTTGAAAAAACGCGGCGCGGGCCGTCAGTTGGAGCAAAGCGCTTGAGTTCTAAGGTCACTTCGCAACACGCCGAAGAGTTATCCACAGGAGCCCGCGAGCTCGGTGTCCATCTCAGCGAAACCCAGCACGAATTGCTGCTGGGTTATCTGGCCCTGTTGATCAAATGGAACCAGGCCTACAACCTGACTGCGGTTCGTGATCCGGACGAGATGGTCTCGCGTCATCTGCTCGATAGTCTGAGTGTCATGTCGTTCATCGAAAACGGTCGCTGGCTCGACGTTGGCAGCGGCGGCGGCATGCCGGGGATCCCGTTGGCGATCCTGTATCCGGACTCGCAAGTGACCTGTCTGGACAGTAACGGCAAGAAAACCCGCTTCCTGACCCAGGTAAAACTCGAACTCAAACTGGATAACCTGCAAGTTATCCACAGTCGCGTCGAAGCGTTTCAGCCCGCACAGCCATTCAACGGGATCATCTCCCGGGCGTTCAGCAGCATGGAAAACTTCACCAACTGGACTCGCCATCTGGGCGACGCCGATACGCGCTGGCTGGCAATGAAGGGCGTTCATCCGGCCGATGAGCTGGTAGCATTGCCGGCAGACTTCAAACTCGATAGCGAACACGCCCTGGCCGTACCCGGTTGCCAAGGCCAACGCCATCTGCTGATACTGCGCCGCACGGCATGATTGGGAACACAAGCAAGAATGGCTAAGGTATTCGCGATAGCGAACCAGAAGGGTGGTGTGGGCAAGACCACCACCTGCATCAACCTCGCAGCATCCCTGGTCGCGACCAAGCGTCGGGTGCTGTTGATCGATCTCGATCCACAGGGCAACGCCACCATGGGTAGCGGTGTGGATAAACATGGCCTGGAAAACTCGGTCTATGACCTGCTGATCGGCGAATGCGATCTGGCTCAGGCCATGCACTATTCCGAGCACGGCGGTTATCAATTGCTGCCGGCCAACCGCGACTTGACGGCCGCCGAAGTGGTTCTGCTGGAAATGCAGATGAAGGAAAGCCGCCTGCGCAGTGCGTTGGCGCCGATCCGTGAAAACTACGATTACATTTTGATCGACTGCCCGCCGTCGCTGTCGATGCTCACGCTGAACGCATTGGTGGCTGCTGATGGGGTGATTATCCCCATGCAGTGCGAATACTTTGCGCTGGAAGGTTTGAGCGACCTTGTGGATAACATCAAGCGTATCGCCGAACTGTTGAACCCGAACCTGAAAGTCGAAGGTTTGCTGCGGACCATGTATGACCCGCGCCTGAGCCTGATGAACGACGTTTCGGCCCAGCTCAAGGAACACTTCGGCGATCAGCTGTATGACACCGTGATCCCGCGCAACATCCGCCTGGCCGAAGCGCCGAGCTACGGCATGCCGGCGCTGGCCTACGACAAGCAATCGCGTGGCGCACTGGCCTATCTGGCCCTGGCGGGCGAGATGGTTCGTCGTCAGCGCAAAAATTCACGCATCGCCGCCGCTCAGGCAACTTAAGGAATCCCCATGGCCGTCAAGAAACGAGGTCTCGGACGTGGACTGGATGCACTGCTGAGTGGTCCGACCGTCAGCTCGCTTGAAGAACAAGCCGCGCAAGCGGATACCCGCGAGTTGCAACACCTGCCGCTGGACCTGCTCCAGCGCGGCAAGTATCAACCACGTCGGGACATGGATCCGCAGGCGCTGGAAGAGCTGGCGCAGTCGATCAAGGCACAAGGTGTCATGCAACCGATCGTGGTGCGCCCGATCGGTGGTGGCCGGTTTGAGATCATTGCCGGTGAACGTCGCTGGCGCGCTAGTCAACAAGCCGGGCAGGAAACCATCCCGGCGATGGTCCGCGATGTCCCGGATGAAACCGCAATTGCCATTGCGCTGATCGAGAACATTCAGCGCGAGGACCTCAACCCGATTGAAGAAGCGGTGGCCTTGCAGCGTTTGCAGCAGGAATTCCAGCTGACTCAGCAACAAGTCGCCGAGGCTGTTGGTAAGTCCCGCGTCACTGTGGCTAACCTGTTGCGGCTTATTGCGCTGCCGGAAGTCATCAAGACCATGCTGTCCCACGGCGACCTGGAAATGGGTCATGCCCGTGCTTTGCTCGGTCTCCCGGACAATCAGCAGGTTGAAGGGGCGCGACATGTTGTCGCACGCGGTCTTACCGTGCGCCAAACTGAGGCACTGGTTCGCCAGTGGTTGAGTGGTAAACCGGAGCCTGTAGAAGCCACCAAACCCGACCCGGATATCGCCCGCCTCGAACAGCGTCTGGCCGAGCGCCTAGGCTCTGCGGTGCAGATTCGCCACGGGAAGAAGGGAAAGGGGCAGTTGGTGATCGGTTACAACTCCCTCGATGAGCTCCAAGGTGTGCTCGCGCACATCCGCTGAAACATTTCCACATGTAGCGAGCAGTCGGAAATCACTACCTGACAGTTGAATAGGGGCAGAACCGCCCCTATACTCTGCGCGCATTTTGTCGGCACAAATTATGCCAAGTTATTGAATTCTGGCAGCCGACCATTGGAGAGCAAACGTGATGGAAACCCGCAAGCCAAACCGCCTGCCGTTCCATCGCCTGGCGGTTTTTCCGGTGTTAATGGCTCAATTTGTCATTTTGCTCATTGCCGCTTTGGCGCTCTGGCAATGGCATGGAGTCGTTGCCGGATACTCGGGACTTTGCGGAGGCCTGATAGCCTTGCTGCCCAATGTTTATTTCGCTCACAAGGCATTTCGGTTTTCCGGCGCCCGAGCAGCCCAGTCCATCGTCCGGTCTTTTTACGCCGGCGAGGCAGGCAAACTGATTTTGACGGCAGTGCTCTTTGCACTGGTGTTTGCAGGTGTGAAGCCACTGGCGCCGATAGCTGTATTCGGCGCGTTCGTGCTGACTCAGTCGGTCAGCTGGTTCGCTCCCCTGCTGATGAGAACAAGACTTTCGAGACCTTAGGGCGTTTGAGGCAACCATGGCAGAAACAACCGCTTCGGGCTATATCCAGCACCACTTGCAGAACCTGACCTTCGGTCAGCTACCTAACGGCGGCTGGGGCTTTGCCCATACCGCAGCAGAAGCCAAAGAAATGGGCTTCTGGGCTTTCCACGTCGATACCCTCGGCTGGTCGGTTGCGTTGGGTCTGATCTTCGTCCTTCTTTTCCGCATGGCGGCAAAAAAGGCAACGTCGGGTCAGCCGGGTGCTTTGCAGAACTTCGTTGAAGTATTGGTCGAATTCGTCGATGGCAGCGTGAAAGACAGCTTCCATGGCCGTAGCCCGGTGATTGCACCGCTGGCACTGACCATCTTCGTCTGGGTGTTCCTGATGAACGCAGTCGACCTGATTCCGGTCGACTGGATTCCTCAACTGGCCATCCTGATCTCCGGCGACCAGCACATCCCGTTCCGCGCCGTGTCGACTACTGACCCGAACGCGACCCTGGGCATGGCGCTCTCGGTTTTCGCACTGATCATTTTCTATAGCATCAAGGTCAAGGGCATCGGCGGCTTCATCGGCGAACTGACCCTGCACCCGTTCGGCAGCAAGAACATCTTCGTTCAGGCCCTGCTGATCCCGGTGAACTTCCTGCTGGAATTCGTGACCCTGATCGCCAAGCCGATCTCCCTGGCTCTGCGTCTGTTCGGCAACATGTATGCCGGCGAGCTGGTGTTCATTCTGATCGCTGTGATGTTCGGCAGCGGCCTGCTCTGGCTGAGCGGCCTGGGCGTTGTTCTGCAGTGGGCGTGGGCTGTGTTCCACATCCTGATCATCACACTGCAGGCGTTCATCTTCATGATGCTGACCATCGTTTACCTGTCGATGGCGCACGAAGAAAACCATTAAGACCAGTCTCGACTAGTCTGATGTCCTTCCCGGTCAAACGGGAAGGGGCTCTTCACAGGGCACCTGAAACGATTTGTTTTACCGCTTTAATCTAAAAAACCTAAACCATACGACGTAAAAGTCGGGAGGAAAGATGGAAACTGTAGTTGGTCTAACCGCTATCGCTGTTGCACTGTTGATCGGCCTGGGCGCACTGGGTACCGCAATTGGTTTCGGCCTGCTGGGCGGCAAGTTCCTGGAAGGCGCAGCGCGTCAGCCAGAAATGGTTCCAATGCTGCAAGTTAAAATGTTCATCGTTGCCGGTCTGCTCGACGCCGTAACCATGATCGGTGTTGGTATCGCTCTGTTCTTCACCTTTGCGAACCCGTTCGTTGGTCAGATCGCTGGCTAATTACCCGGAGTTTTCCGAGTAATTTGATGTGATGGACAACGTAACTGCGAGGTGTTGGCGTGAACATTAATGCGACCCTGATTGGCCAGTCCGTTGCGTTCCTGATTTTTGTACTGTTCTGCATGAAGTATGTATGGCCTCCGGTCATCGCTGCTCTGCACGAACGTCAAAAGAAGATCGCTGATGGTCTGGACGCTGCCAGCCGTGCAGCTCGCGACCTGGAGTTGGCCCAAGAAAAAGCGGGTCAGCAACTGCGCGAAGCGAAAGCTCAGGCAGCTGAAATCATCGAGCAAGCCAAGAAACGCGGTAACCAGATTGTCGAAGAGGCCGTTGAAAAGGCCCGTGTCGACGCTGACCGTGTGAAGGTTCAGGCTCAAGCCGAGATCGAACAGGAACTGAACAGTGTCAAAGACAAGCTGCGCGCCCAAGTGGGTATGCTGGCTGTCGGCGGCGCCGAGAAGATCCTGGGTGCCACAATCGATCAAAACGCGCACGCAGAGCTGGTTAACCAACTGGCTGCTGAAATCTAAGCGAGGGCGATCATGGCAGAACTGACCACGTTGGCCCGACCTTACGCTAAGGCGGCCTTCGAGCACGCTCAGGCCCACCAGCAACTGGCCAATTGGTCAGCCATGCTCGGCCTGGCTGCAGCGGTGTCGCAAAACGACACCATGCAGCGCGTGCTCAAGGCCCCGCGACTGACGAGCGCAGAAAAGGCCGCCACGTTTATTGACGTGTGCGGCGACAAGTTTGATGCCAAGGCACAGAACTTCATCAACGTCGTTGCCGAAAACGACCGTCTCCTGCTTCTGCCGGAGATCGCCGCTCTTTTCGACCTGTACAAGGCCGAACAAGAGAAATCGGTAGACGTGGAAGTAACCAGTGCATTTGCATTGAACCAAGAACAGCAAGACAAACTCGCCAAGGTTCTCAGTGCACGACTCAACCGGGAAGTGCGCCTGCAAGTTGCGGAGGATGCTGCCCTTATAGGTGGTGTCGTTATCCGCGCCGGCGACCTGGTTATCGATGGCTCGATTCGCGGCAAAATCGCGAAACTTGCCGAAGCATTGAAATCTTGAGTTTGAAGGGGCAGCAGAGCAATGCAGCAACTCAATCCTTCCGAAATAAGTGAAATTATCAAGGGCCGCATCGACAAGCTCGATGTGACCTCCCAAGCCCGTAACGAAGGCACTGTCGTCAGCGTATCTGACGGCATCGTGCGGATTCACGGTCTGGCCGACGTAATGTACGGCGAGATGATCGAGTTTCCGGGCGGCGTCTACGGTATGGCCCTCAACCTGGAGCAAGACTCCGTAGGTGCCGTTGTATTGGGCTCCTACCAGTCTCTGGCTGAAGGCATGAGCGCCAAGTGCACTGGCCGCATCCTCGAAGTTCCGGTTGGTAAGGAACTGCTGGGTCGCGTAGTCGACGCACTGGGTAACCCTGTTGACGGCAAAGGTCCACTGGGCAACACCGAGACCGACGCGGTCGAGAAAGTTGCTCCAGGCGTGATCTGGCGTAAGTCGGTAGACCAGCCTGTACAGACTGGCTACAAGGCTGTCGATGCCATGATTCCTGTCGGCCGTGGCCAGCGTGAGCTGATCATCGGTGACCGTCAGATCGGTAAAACCGCTCTGGCGATCGACGCGATCATCAACCAGAAAGACAGCGGCATTTTCTGCGTCTACGTAGCTATCGGTCAGAAGCAATCGACCATCGCCAACGTGGTTCGCAAGCTGGAAGAAAACGGCGCCCTGGCCAACACGATCATCGTGGCTGCCAGTGCTTCGGAATCTCCTGCGCTGCAATTCCTGGCACCGTACTCCGGTTGCACCATGGGTGAATTCTTCCGCGACCGCGGTGAAGACGCGCTGATCGTTTATGACGATCTGTCCAAGCAAGCAGTGGCTTACCGCCAGATTTCCCTGCTGCTGCGCCGTCCACCAGGACGTGAAGCTTACCCAGGCGACGTGTTCTATCTCCACTCCCGTCTGCTGGAGCGCGCATCCCGCGTTTCGGAAGAGTACGTAGAGAAGTTCACCAACGGCGCAGTGACCGGCAAAACCGGTTCCCTGACCGCACTGCCGATCATCGAAACCCAGGCTGGCGACGTTTCCGCGTTCGTTCCGACCAACGTGATTTCCATCACCGACGGTCAGATCTTCCTGGAATCGGCCATGTTCAACTCGGGCATCCGCCCTGCAGTGAACGCCGGTGTTTCGGTATCCCGTGTGGGTGGTGCCGCTCAGACCAAGATCATCAAGAAGCTGTCCGGTGGTATCCGTACCGCTCTGGCTCAGTACCGTGAACTGGCGGCATTCGCCCAGTTCGCTTCTGACCTGGACGAAGCGACCCGTAAGCAACTTGAGCATGGTCAGCGCGTTACCGAGCTGATGAAGCAGAAGCAATACGCACCAATGTCGATTGCTGACATGGCGCTGTCGCTGTATGCCGCTGAGCGTGGGTTCCTGACTGACATTGAAATCGCCAAGATCGGCAGCTTCGAACAAGCGCTGATCGCTTTCTTCAACCGCGATCACGCCGATTTGATGGCCAAGATCAACGTTAAAGGTGACTTCAATGACGAAATCGACGCTGGCATGAAAGCCGGTATCGAGAAGTTCAAGGCCACCCAAACCTGGTAAGCCGCAGCGGGAGCCGCGAGGCTCCCGCTTGCTAACCTGATAGGTGTTACATGGCAGGCGCAAAAGAGATTCGCAGTAAGATTGCGAGCATCAAAAGCACGCAAAAGATTACCAGCGCCATGGAAAAAGTGGCGGTAAGCAAAATGCGCAAGGCACAAATGCGCATGGCTGCTAGCCGTCCTTATGCGGAGCGTATCCGCCAGGTAATTGGGCATCTGGCCAACGCCAACCCGGAATACCGCCACCCGTTCATGATCGACCGCGAAATCAAGCGTGTTGGTTATGTCGTCGTGAGCAGTGACCGTGGTTTGTGCGGCGGCTTGAACACCAACCTGTTCAAGGCCCTGGTCAAGGACATGGCGGTAAACCGCGAAAACGGCGTCGAGATTGATCTGTGTGTCGTTGGTAGCAAGGGTGCGGCCTTTTTCCGCAACTTCGGCGGTAACGTCGTTGCAGCTATCAGCCACCTGGGTGAAGAGCCGTCGATCAATGATCTGATCGGCAGCGTCAAGGTGATGCTGGATGCCTACCTGGACGGCCGTATTGACCGCCTGTCCGTGGTGTCCAACAAGTTCATCAACACCATGACGCAACAGCCTACCGTGGAGCAGTTGATTCCATTGGTGGCGACCCCTGATCAGGATCTCAAGCACCACTGGGACTATCTCTACGAACCGGATGCCAAAGAGCTGCTTGATGGCTTGATGGTCCGTTACGTCGAGTCGCAGGTCTACCAGGCGGTGGTCGAGAACAACGCGGCTGAACAAGCTGCGCGGATGATCGCGATGAAGAACGCTACCGACAACGCCGGTGATTTGATCAGCGATTTGCAGCTGATCTACAACAAGGCGCGTCAGGCTGCGATCACCCAAGAGATCTCGGAAATCGTCGGCGGCGCTGCCGCGGTTTAACGGTTCAAATATTCAGAGGATCCAGCTATGAGTAGCGGACGTATCGTTCAAATCATCGGCGCCGTTATCGACGTGGAATTTCCACGCGACAGCGTACCGAGCATCTACAACGCGCTGACAGTTCAAAGCGCGGCCGCAACCACTCTGGAAGTTCAGCAACAGCTGGGCGACGGCGTGGTTCGCACCATTGCGATGGGTTCCACCGAGGGCTTGAAGCGCGGTCTGGAAGTTACCGACTCTGGCGCAGCCATCTCCGTACCGGTCGGTAAAGCGACTCTGGGCCGGATCATGGACGTCCTCGGTAACCCGATCGACGAAGCTGGCCCGATCGACACCGAAGAGCGTTGGGGCATTCACCGTCCAGCGCCTTCGTTCGCTGAACAGGCAGGCGGCAACGACCTGCTGGAAACCGGCATCAAGGTTATCGACCTGGTTTGCCCGTTTGCCAAAGGCGGTAAAGTCGGTCTGTTCGGTGGTGCCGGTGTAGGCAAAACCGTAAACATGATGGAACTGATCCGTAACATCGCCATCGAGCACAGCGGTTATTCCGTGTTCGCCGGTGTGGGTGAGCGTACTCGTGAGGGTAACGACTTCTACCACGAGATGAAGGACTCCAACGTTCTGGACAAAGTGGCACTGGTTTACGGTCAGATGAACGAGCCGCCGGGTAACCGTCTGCGCGTAGCACTGACCGGCCTGACCATGGCCGAGAAGTTCCGTGACGAAGGTAACGACGTTCTGCTGTTCGTCGACAACATCTATCGTTACACCCTGGCCGGTACTGAAGTATCCGCACTGCTGGGCCGTATGCCTTCGGCAGTAGGTTACCAGCCGACCCTGGCTGAAGAGATGGGCGTTCTGCAAGAACGTATCACTTCGACCAAGGAAGGTTCGATCACCTCGATCCAAGCGGTATACGTACCTGCGGACGACTTGACCGACCCGTCGCCAGCGACCACCTTCGCCCACTTGGACGCCACTGTCGTTCTGTCCCGTGACATCGCTTCCCTGGGTATCTACCCAGCAGTGGATCCACTGGACTCGACTTCGCGCCAACTGGATCCGAACGTAATCGGCCAGGACCACTACGACACCGCTCGCGGCGTCCAGTACGTTCTGCAACGTTACAAAGAGCTGAAAGACATCATCGCGATCCTGGGGATGGACGAGCTGTCGGAAGCCGACAAACAGTTGGTTAACCGTGCTCGTAAGATCCAGCGCTTCTTGTCGCAGCCGTTCTTCGTGGCTGAAGTCTTCACCGGTGCTTCGGGTAAATACGTTTCCCTGAAAGACACCATTGCTGGCTTCAAAGGCATCCTCAACGGTGACTACGACCACCTGCCAGAACAAGCGTTCTACATGGTTGGCGGCATCGAAGAAGCGATCGAGAAAGCCAAGAAACTGTAATCCCGGCGCCCGGCAACGGGCGCTAATTTAGGTTGAGGCAATCAGATGGCTATGACAGTCCATTGCGATATCGTCAGCGCGGAAGGGGAAATCTTTTCCGGCCTGGTCGAGATGGTGATTGCGCACGGTGCACTGGGTGATCTTGGTATCGCTCTGGGTCACGCGCCGCTGATCACTAATCTCAAGCCGGGTCCTATCCGCCTGATCAAGCAAGGCGGGGAAGCCGAGGTGTTCTACATCTCCGGCGGTTTCCTCGAGGTTCAGCCGAACATGGTCAAGGTTCTTGCCGACACCGTGCAACGTGCTGCAGACCTGGATGAAGCTCAGGCTCAAGCAGCTCTCAAGGCTGCCGAGAATGCCCTGAACGAAAAAGGCGCGGACTTCGATTACGGCGCCGCTGCCACACGTCTGGCCGAGGCTGCAGCTCAGCTGCGCACCGTCCAGCAGATCCGCAAGAAGTTTGGCGGTTAATCCGTCAGCCACTTGTTGTGTGATTGATAAAAAAGGGTAGCCTCGGCTACCCTTTTTTCTTTTCCGATTTTAACAACCCCGGTCGCAGTTGCTGACCACCCAGGATTGGTAGCCAGTCATGTCTCTCGAAATCGTTATCCTCGCGGCCGGTCAAGGCACTCGTATGCGCTCGGCATTGCCGAAAGTGCTACATCCGATTGCCGGCGATTCCATGCTGGGTCATGTTATCCACAGCGCCCGCCAGCTTGATCCACTGCGTATTCACGTAGTTATTGGTCACGGTGCCGATGTGGTGCGTGAACGTCTGGCGGCCGACGATTTGAATTTCGTGCTGCAGGACAAACAATTGGGCACGGGTCACGCCACTGCTCAGGCCGTGCCGTTCATTACTGCCGACACCGTGCTGATTCTTTACGGTGACGTGCCGCTGATCGAAGTCGAAACCCTGCAACGCCTGCTCAAACACGTTGTGCCAGGGCAGATGGGTTTGCTGACTGTCGAACTGGACGATCCAACGGGCTACGGCCGCATCGTCCGAGACGCTGAGGGCAAGGTCGCTGCAATCGTTGAGCATAAAGATGCCAGCGAAGCGCAACGCGCGATCACCGAAGGCAACACCGGCATTCTCGCGGTACCGGCCAATCGTCTGGACGACTGGATGAGCCGCCTGTCGAACAACAACGCACAGGGCGAGTACTACCTTACCGACGTCATCGAAATGGCGGTCAGTGACGGTCTGGTGGTAGCCACCGAGCAACCGCACGATCCGATGGAAGTGCAGGGTGCCAACGACCGCAAGCAACTGGCCGAACTGGAGCGTCATTACCAATTGCGCGCCGGTCGTCGCCTGATGGCACAAGGCGTCACTCTGCGTGACCCGGCGCGCTTCGACGTGCGCGGCGAAGTCACCGTTGGTCGCGACGTGCTGATCGATATCAACGTGATCCTCGAAGGCAATGTGGTCATTGAAGACGACGTGATCATTGGCCCTAACTGCGTGATCAAGGACAGTACCCTGCGCAAAGGCGTGGTGATCAAGGCGAATTCTCACATCGAAGGCGCGGTTCTGGGTGAGGGCAGTGATGCCGGTCCGTTTGCTCGCCTGCGTCCTGGTACTGTGCTGGATGCCCGTGCCCATGTGGGTAACTTTGTTGAGCTTAAAAACGCCCACATGGGCGAAGGCGCCAAGGCCGGACACCTGACTTACTTGGGTGACGCCGAAATCGGTGCGCGCACCAACATTGGCGCTGGCACCATCACCTGCAACTACGATGGCGCCAATAAGTGGAAAACCGTGCTGGGCGAGGATGTCTTCATTGGTTCAAACAACTCGTTGGTAGCACCTGTGGATATCTCCAACGGTGCGACCACCGCGGCCGGTTCGACCATCACCCAGAATGTGGATAACGCACAGTTGGCCGTCGGTCGCGCACGGCAGAAGAATATTGATGGCTGGAAGCGGCCTGAGAAGATCAAGAAGGGCTGAGTTATCCACAGCCGTTTAAAGATCAATAGATCGCAGCGTTCGGCAGCTCTTCAACGGAGCTGACCGGTGGCTGCGATTTTTTTTGTCTTCCGGGTTGACGATTCATAGCCGATAGGTTTTGATTGCTTCCGTTATCTTTCGAATCGAAACTTAAGCCGCCGCTATGTCGAAACGCAACACACCGCAACGCCGCCACAACATTCTCGCCTTGCTCAACGAGCAGGGCGAAGTCAGTGTGGATGAGCTGGCAAAGCGATTCGAAACCTCGGAAGTTACGATTCGCAAGGATCTCGCCGCGCTTGAGAGCCATGGTCTGTTGCTGCGCCGCTACGGCGGGGCGATCACCATGCCTCAGGAACTGGTCGCGGAGACTGCCCAAAGCGTTTCCAAGTACAAACAGGCCATCGCCCGCGCAGCGGTGAAACGCATCCGCGAACACGCGCGCATCATCATCGACAGCGGCAGCACCACCGCTGCCATGATTCCCGAACTCGGCCAGCAGCCGGGCCTGGTGGTCATGACCAACTCCCTGCATGTGGCCAATGCCTTGAGCGAACTCGAACACGAGCCCGTGCTGCTGATGACCGGCGGCACCTGGGACCCGCATTCGGAATCCTTCCAGGGCCAGGTTGCAGAGCAGGTACTACGCTCCTACGACTTCGATCAATTGTTTATCGGCGCCGATGGCATCGATCTGGTGCGCGGTACCACCACGTTCAACGAATTGCTTGGCCTGAGCCGAGTGATGGCTGAAGTGGCGCGGGAAGTGATCGTGATGGTCGAAGCCGACAAGATCGGCCGCAAGATTCCCAACCTGGAACTGCCATGGAGCAGCGTCCATACCCTCATTACCGATGATCGCCTGCCCATTGATGCACGCGATCAGATTCAGGCCCGCGGTATCAACGTGATTTGCGCGGCTGTCAGTCAGGAGAAATAAGCATGTGTGGAATTGTCGGCGCAGTTGCTGAACGTAATATCACCGCCATCCTGCTCGAAGGCCTCAAGCGCCTTGAATATCGCGGCTATGACAGCGCCGGTGTGGCGGTGTACACCAACGACGAAACCCTTGAGCGCATGCGCCGTCCGGGCAAGGTCAGCGAGTTGGAAGCGGCATTGGCCGAGCATCCGTTGGTTGGCCGTCTCGGTATTGCCCACACCCGTTGGGCAACCCACGGCGCCCCGTGCGAGCGCAACGCACACCCGCATTTTTCCGGCGACATCGCGGTGGTGCACAACGGCATCATCGAAAACCATGAAGCCCTGCGTGAGCAACTGAAAGCCTTGGGCTACGTATTCACTTCGGACACCGATACCGAAGTCATCGCCCACCTGCTCACCGAAAAACTCAAGACGCAGCCTGACCTCAGCGTCGCCCTCAAAGCCACCGTCAAAGAACTGCACGGTGCATACGGTCTGGCGGTGATCAATGCCAAGCAACCTGATCGCCTGGTCGCCGCCCGCAGCGGCAGTCCGCTGGTGATCGGTCTGGGTCTGGGTGAGAACTTCCTCGCTTCCGATCAACTGGCTCTGCGTCAGGTCACAGACCGCTTCATGTATCTGGAAGAAGGCGATATCGCCGAAATTCGCCGCGATAACGTGCAGATCTGGGACGTGAACGGCAACGCCGTAGAGCGCCAGACTGTGCAATACAACGACGGTGCTGAAGCCGCCGACAAAGGCGAATTCCGCCACTACATGCTCAAGGAAATCCACGAGCAACCGGCGGTGGTGCAGCGCACCCTTGAAGGTCGTCTGAGCAACGATCAAGTCTTGGTGCAAGCCTTCGGCCCGCAAGCCGCCGAGCTGTTCGCCAAAGTACGCAACGTGCAGATCGTCGCCTGTGGCACCAGTTACCACGCCGGCATGGTTGCGCGTTACTGGCTTGAAGAACTGGCCGGCATCCCTTGCCAGGTCGAAGTCGCCAGCGAATTCCGCTACCGCAAAGTGGTGGTGCAGCCGGACACCCTGTTCGTCACCATCTCCCAGTCCGGCGAAACCGCCGACACCCTGGCCGCGTTGCGCAACGCTAAAGAGCTGGGCTTCCTCGCCAGTCTGGCGATCTGCAACGTTGGCATCAGTTCGCTGGTGCGCGAATCCGATCTGACCCTGCTGACCCAGGCCGGTCGCGAAATCGGCGTGGCTTCAACCAAGGCCTTCACCACGCAACTGGTTGGCCTGTTGTTGCTGACCCTGTCGTTGGGCCAAGTACGTGGCAGTCTGGCAAAAGGCGTTGAAGCCACTCTGGTGGAAGAGCTACGTCGCCTGCCGACCCGTCTGGGCGAAGCGCTGGCGATGGACAGTACTGTGGAAAAAGTCGCCGAACTGTTCGCCGAGAAGAACCACACCCTGTTCCTCGGTCGCGGCGCACAATTCCCGGTGGCGATGGAAGGTGCCTTGAAACTCAAGGAGATCTCCTACATCCACGCCGAAGCCTACCCGGCGGGCGAGTTGAAACACGGCCCGCTGGCACTTGTGGATAACGACATGCCAGTAGTCACTGTGGCGCCGAACAACGAACTGTTGGAGAAGCTCAAGTCCAACCTGCAGGAAGTCCGCGCCCGTGGTGGCGAACTGATCGTGTTCGCTGACGAAAAAGCCGGGATGACCAACGGCGAAGGCACCCACGTCGTGCAAATGCCGCATATCCACAACATCCTCTCGCCGATCCTCTACACCATTCCGCTGCAACTGCTGTCGTACTACGTTGCTGTGCTCAAGGGGACGGACGTTGATCAGCCGCGTAACCTGGCGAAGTCGGTGACGGTGGAATAAGTTATCCACAGTTAAATTCGACCCAAAAAATCGCAGCTTCGGCTGCGATTTTTGTATCTGATTCGAGGTATCCATGGATCGCTTCCAGGAAATGCAGGTATTCGCCGCCGTCGCCCAGGACCAGGGTTTTTCCGCAGCCGCGCGGCGCCTCGGCCTGTCGGCCGCCAGTGTCACCCGCGCGGTAGCAGCGCTGGAGCAGCGGATCGGTACGCAGTTGCTGATCCGTACCACCCGCAGTGTGCATCTGAGCGAAGCGGGGCAGCGTTATCTGGAGGACTGTCGACGAATTCTCGCCGAGGTGCAGGAAGCCGAGGATTCCGCGGCGGGCAGTCACGCCCAGCCCCGTGGGCAATTGACGGTGACGGCGCCGGTGTTGTTCGGCGAGTTGTTCGTTACCCCGGTGATGGCGGGTTATCTGGCGCAGTATCCGGACGTTTCGATCAACGCCGTGTTGGTTGACCGGGTCGTCAGCATGGTTGAAGAGGGCATCGATGTAGCCGTGCGTATCGGCGAGCTCGCGGACAGCAATCAGCATGCGATTCGCGTGGGTGAAGTCCGGAGAGTGGTCTGTGGTTCGCCGCAATACTTGGCAGAGCACGGCCGGCCCAACCATCCCCAGGCGTTGGCCGGTTTGTCCGTGGTGGCGACTTCGGCCACCGGCCAGATGCGGAACTGGCCGTTTCTGGAACAAGGTGAACCGCTGATCGTGCGTCCCGAGCCGCGCTTGGTGGTCACCGCCAATCAGGCCGCGATCACGGCTGCGTGTCTGGGGCTGGGGCTGACTCGAGTGTTGTCCTATCAAGTGGCGAGCAAGGTCGCGGCCGGCGAACTGGAAATCGTCCTCGCGGAATTCGAACTGCCACCGCTGCCGATCCATGTGGTGTATCAGGGCGGGCGAAAGGCGCCGGCGCGGGTGCGCAGTTTTGTTGATTTCACCGTGAACGCTCTGCGTGAGCATCCGGCGCTGAAAAACACAGCGTTATTGCACGAGAAGAAATAATCGATTGCGAATGCTGGTGATTCTGTTGCTTCGAAGATAGGTGGAAGATGGCTTCCATCGGCGCTGCCACCCTCGGGCAGTGCGATCATCCAGCGGAGTCGACCATGCAAGCGATCAAACTCTACAACTTTCCCCGTTCCGGCCATGCCCACCGGGTAGAGCTGATGTTGTCCCTGTTGCAACTGCCGACCGAGCTGATCTTTGTTGATCTGGCCAAAGGTGAGCACAAACAACCGGCCTATCTCGCCATCAACAGTTTCGGTCAGGTGCCGGCCATTGATGACAATGGCGTGGTGCTGGCTGACTCCAACGCGATTCTGGTCTATCTGGCGCAAAAGTACGGTGAAGGTCGTTGGTTGCCAAGCGATCCGGTGGGTGCCGCGCGGGTACAGCGCTGGTTGTCGGCAGCGGCCGGGCCGATTGCTTTTGGCCCGGCGGCGGCGCGGTTGATCACGGTGTTCGGTGCGAAATTCAATGCTGAAGAGGTGATCTCCCGTGCACACAACCTGCTCAAGGTGATGGACGTCGAGTTGGGCAATACGCCCTATCTGGCGGGCAGCGAGCCGACCATCGCCGACGTTTCGGCCTACAGTTATATCGCCCACGCGCCGGAAGGCAATGTGTCGCTGGATGACTACGGCAATGTGCGTGCCTGGCTGGCTCGAATCGAAGCGCTGCCCGGTTTTGTCGCGATGCCGCGCACCGTCGCCGGTCTGCAAACTTCAGTCTGATGCTCGCAATTCACACTGTGCCGACGGCGCAGGGGGGAGGTCGTGATGGAACGTTCACCGTGGCACGCTGGCGAGCAACAGTTGCAGGCGCATGTCGGCGTTGCCGAACGCATGGAGGCTTTTGGGCGTAAGGTGATTCGCACCTGGATGCCGGATCAGCACCGTGAGTTCTATCAGCAACTGCCTTTCATGGTGTACGGCGCGGTCGATGCTGACGGTCGTCCTTGGGCCAGTGTGCTCGAAGGCGCGCCGGGGTTTGCCCATTCGCCCGATCCTGAGCATCTGCACTTCGCAAGTCTGCCTGCTGCCGATGATCCGGCGCAGTTGCGTAACGGCGAGCCTATCGGATTGCTCGGCATCGAACTGCACACCCGTCGGCGCAATCGCCTTAATGGCCATGTCGATCATCTCGGCACCGACGGTTTCGAGGTGAGCGTCGATCAAGCGTTCGGCAACTGCCCGCAATACATCCAGCTGCGTCAATTCCAGCGCGTCCCGCTGAGCGATCCGCAGACCCGGCCTGCTCAGCATTCCGATGCGCTTGATGACGCGGCCATCACCCTGATCGAAGGCGCCGACACGTTCTTTGTCGCCAGTTATGTGGACGCCGACGGCCAGCGTGCTGTGGACGTTTCCCACCGCGGTGGCCAGGCCGGTTTTGTCCGGGTAGAAGGCAATCGCCTGACCATCCCTGATTTTGCCGGCAACCTGCACTTCAACACCCTCGGCAATCTGCTGCTCAACCCCAAGGCTGGCCTGCTGTTCATCGACTTTTCCACAGGCGATCTGTTGCAGCTCAGCGGGCGCACCGAAATCATTCTGGAAGGGCCGCAGATCGAGGCGTTTCAAGGTGCGGAGCGGCTGTGGACATTTGAGGTGCAGAAACTGGTGCGGCGTCCGGCGGCGCTGGCCTTGCGCTGGCGCTTCGACGGCATGTCGCCCACCAGTCTGTTGACTGGCAACTGGGCCGAGGCCGACGCCCGTTTGCAGGCGCAGGCTTTGGGCAACCAGTGGCGGCCGTTGCGGGTGGCGAAGATTGAAATGGAGAGCCGCCACATCCGCTCGATTTACCTGGAGCCGGACGATGGCGCCGGTTTGCCGGTGTTTCTCGCGGGCCAGCATCTGCCACTGCGGTTTACCCTCGATGGCGAAGTACACATCCGCACTTACAGCCTGTCGAGTGCGCCATCGGATGGTTTCTATCGCATCAGTGTGAAGCGCGACGGGCGCGTGTCGAACCATCTGCATGAGCAGATCCAGGTGGGTGATGTGCTGGAGGCGCGGGCGCCGCAAGGGCATTTCACCGTGGCGCCGCTGGAGCGCCGGCCGCTGGTGTTGTTGGCGGCCGGGGTCGGTATCACGCCGATACTGTCGATGCTGCGTGAGGTGATTTATCAGGGGTTGCGCACGCGCAGGATTCGTCCGACGTGGTTGCTGCAGAGTTCGCGCAGCCTGGCCGATCAGCCGTTTCGCAAGGAACTGGATCGTCTGCTGGAAAGTGCTGGTGATGCGGTGCGGGTCCTGCGTTTGCTCAGTCAGCCGGAAGCGGATGCGCACGAGGGCGAGGATTTTGACCTGCATGGGCGCATTGATGAAGCGGTGCTGAGAAATCTGCTGGAGGTCGAGGATTACGATCAGATCGACTTTGTTCTGTGTGGCCCCGGCGCTTTCACCCAAGGCCTGTACGACAGTTTGCGCGAGTTGGATGTGCGCGACGCGCAGATTCACGCCGAAACCTTCGGCCCCTCGACGCTCAAGCGGCGTGCCGATGCGGACGCGATCGTCATTGAGCAACCACCGGCCGCCACCCAATCGGTGCCGGTGGTATTCGAACGTTCAGCCAAGGAAGCACGCTGGCAACCGGACGGCGGCAGTTTGCTGGAGCTGGCGGAAAGTCGCGGATTGCGTCCGGAGTTCAGTTGCCGCGGTGGTTCGTGCGGCACCTGCAAGACGCGGTTGGTCAGTGGCGCGGTGAATTATCCACAGGTACCGGCCGAAATACCTGAGGCGGGACATGTGCTGATTTGTTGTGCGGTGCCGGCGCAGAGTGAGCAGCCGCTGGTGCTGGATCTTTAAACCTGATCCCGTGTAGGAGCTGCCGAAGGCTGCGATCTTTTGATCCTGCTTTTCAAGATCAAAAGATCGCAGCCTTCGGCAGCTCCTACACGGTATACGTGTCTGATAGGGATCAGGCGTAGGACAGCGATTTTTCTTCGAGCAATTCCTGCTAGAGCTCTGTCCACTTGCGGCCCATTTCATCGGCTGTGAATAACTGCCGATAGCGAGCCTCCGCTTTCACCCCCATCTCTGCTGAGCGCAGCGGGTTTTCTCGCAAATCGTAGGGAATCACTCGGGTCTTGTCCTGGAGCTGCTGCAACACGTCGCTGCTGTGCAGGTAGTTCGGCGAGGCCGCGACAATGCGGTCAGCGCTAGCGAGGAAGCGGTTCATCGGCAGCAGCACCTGGCCGTCGATGCCGTGGTTGGCGCCGCTTTCGCACAACTGATAGACCACTTGTCCGATGTCGCCGACCGAACCCGGCAGGTACGTCGTGAAAAAATGAAGAACTCCCTGCGTTAAGGGCAATGCGCATGTTGCCTCGCTGGCGCCACCGGCGCTTTCAGAACATTGCGCACACTGCGTTCGGCCAGTTGCAGACTGGCTTGCCGCCAGTCGATCCACTGCCAGTCGGCGACCTCGCGAGCGGCGGGGAACTGGCCGCTGCGCTCAAAGGTGGTGACCAGATCGGCAAGGCTTTGCGGGTTCTGCAGATCGAAGTACGCCATGAACTCGCCGCCGATTTCGCGGAACACCGCGATATCGCTGCC
Source organism: Pseudomonas sp. LBUM1648 (assembly GCF_059716145.1). Taxonomy (NCBI): domain Bacteria; kingdom Pseudomonadati; phylum Pseudomonadota; class Gammaproteobacteria; order Pseudomonadales; family Pseudomonadaceae; genus Pseudomonas; species Pseudomonas sp. LBUM1648. The sequence continues at coordinate 6,480,787 of NZ_CP166808.1, read as the reverse complement.
CATCGCCGGCAAGCCACGCTGCATGGCTTCCACCAGTGGCAGGCCGAAGCCTTCAACGAAAGATGGAAATACCAGCGCACTGGACTGCGCATAGGCGAATTCGAGGCTGGTGTCGTTGAGGTCGTTGAACATGAACAGGCGCTGGTTCAGTTCTGTGTGATTGCGCACACGGGCGAGCAGGCTGTCACATTTCCAGCCGACGTGTCCGGCGATGCACAGCCGTACGTTTGAACCGGCGGCCCAGGCGCGTTCGAAGGCATCGAGCAGGTACGCATGGTTCTTGCGCGGCTCGATGGTGCTGACCATCAGGAACACCGGTTCAGGTGTGTTGAACAAAGCCTGGAGGCGCGGTTCGACTGTCGCGTCGGTGCTGCGCAGGTCCAGTTCGGAGCCGAGGTGGAAGAACTCGAACCAGCGCTTTTCCGTCTGCTCGGCGCCGAGACGCCGCTGCAATTCTGCGCGCACCTGATTGCGCACTGTGGCGGAAATAGCCATGTAGCCATCGGCTGTGCGGGTGATCCAGTCGAACCACTCGCTGAAAACCTCAGCCGGACGTGTGTCGTAAAACTGTGGATGAGTCAGTGGGATCAGGTCGTAGATCACCGCAGTCACGCCAACGCCGTCGCGTTTGAGCCGCTCAACATGGGCGAAAAAATCCGAATGCCATGACGAATCCAGCAACACCAGTTGATCGCCTGGTCGGTGTTGCAGCGGTGAACAACGTTTGAGCAGTTGCCTGCGATTGATCCGTCGAATCAGGCGCAGCGGTATGCCGAACGCGCCAAAGGTTGTCAGTCGATAGCCGACATACAAAAGCTGTTGTGCCAGTTTCGAAATGCACTGTGCGTCACGTCGCTGGTGCCATTGGCAGAAGCGATAGGCCAGGCGCTCCAGACGCTCACCGAAGTTCTCAAGCCTGTTGAGCAATGGTGTATCGAGCGGCGTCAGTTGCAGCACACGATAGAGCTGACCATAGAGCATCACTACCGGTATGCACTCGACGCCGTCGACGCTGGCGGGAAGTTGCTTGATGACGTTGCGTACCACGCGCTGAATGCCCGAGTTGACCGTCGGGTGTTTGAACACGTGGGTACATTCCACCAGCAAGCGGGTCATGGTGTACGCTCGACATGGCTGACTTCGGAATAACGGCTGACCGTGGTCTGCGCGTTGAGCCATGAACACCCGACGAAATCTTCGCGTCGATTGTTGATGACATGAAACACCAAAGCGAGATCACGCCACTCGTAGTTTCGATCCAGGTGCGAGTCCAGCCTCGACAGGCTCAGGGTCGCGAAGGTATGCCCGGCCAAATGGATGACTGTATCAGGCTGTGGTGGCCACCATTTGGTGAGGCTATGCGGATTGATGAGTTCGTAGGGCGAGGGGACAGGCAGCAGTTCCCGAGACGAATCCGACGATGCCAGACGCGACCGAATAGGTTGTCCCCCGAATCTACTCGTATCCGTGACGAACAGACGCTTTTTCAAACATCGACCCCTTGGTTTTGAACTTGCGCCGCTTTCCCACAGGCTTTGAGGGTAAGTCTGTCAGACCGATAGGAAAAAAAACCGGCAGGACGACAGGCGAAGTCTTTGTTGTAGTTGTTTGTTACCAATCTGTGCCAATTGCGCAGCAATTTCAACAGGCCATACCGTGACTGGTGAGTTCTCGTCAGCGTAGTCCGATTTTTCTCGCCGGGCGGTTCACGAACCCTCTGCGGATGTGTTTAGAATGCGCCTTGTCGCGATTACCCGGCTTCGTCGGGGCCGTCGTGCAAAGAGTTGAAACTGACCACTAAAACAAGAACAAGACGAGACCTCAGACGAAGGACGGATATCAATCCGGTTCGACGCGCGGCCGTCATAGTGTGAGGCTGCCGGGATGGCAGTTTCATCGTGGAATGCCATGAATTTCATTCTTTACTCGGACATCAACGACAGTTCCATCAGTAAGAATCTGGGGCATCCCGATTCCAGTTACTACTTTGTGCTGAAGGCCTATCGCCCGCTGCTCGAAACGCTCGGGCGAGTCCACGTGGTGGATACGGTTGCAGACGTTGATCCGGTCTACCGACAGTTGCTCGCCGCACGCCAGGAGAGTGTCTTCCTCTCGTTCACGCGGCCGCAGAAGACCCCGATCGATCTTGAGTGCCCGACAGTTTGCGTTGTCGCGTGGGAGTACGACTCGATCCCCGACGAACAGTGGGACAACGATCCGCGGCAGGACTGGACGCGCATGCTGGCCAGGCACGGGCGAGTGATCACGCTGTCCAGCCACGCGGCCAAAGCGATCCGTCGCTCCATGGGCGACGACTTCCCGGTGCTGGTGCTGCCGGCGCCCCTGTGGGAAAGCTTTGCAACGATTCGCGATCGGCATGTCAGTGCACCGGTCAATGCCGGTGCGACATTGACCGTCAAAGGCTGCATCTTTGATTCCCGCTTGATGAACCTGCACCCGGATAATCTGCTACCGGAGCCGCTCACCCCGGAGGAGCAGGCCGAAATCGAGGCTCAACTGGAGGCCTCGCGACCTCCGCCGCTGACCTTGAAGCGGCGCTTTGTGATTGCCCGGCATTTCCTGCGCCTGTGGGTACTGAATCTGGGCCACGAGCAGACGCCGCCGGTGCCTCGGGTCAGGTTTGTGCAGAACTGGTACTGGGAAGGGATTCGCGATCTGCTCTCGGACTCCGTGCATGAATGGCTGGGTAACCGCCTGCCGAATATCGCCGGCCCTATCCCTTTACCTGTGGCCGTTCAACCGCCACCGCGGGATATGCCGGACACATCGTTGCAGGTCGAAACCCACGTCGACGGTGTGGTCTACGTGTCGGTATTCCGCCCCTCAGACGGGCGCAAGAACTGGCTACAGATCCTGAGCGCTTTTTGCGCGGCGTTTCGTGACACGCCAGACGCCACACTGGTGATGAAATTCACCCAGAGCGATCTGGCGGCCGTCTATGCGCACTTGATGACACCACTGGCGCAACTGGCACCCTTTTCCTGTCGGGTAGTGATGATTCAGGGCTATCTGGATGATGCTGAATATGCGCGGCTTTACCAGGCTACGAGTTTTTACGTCAACGCTTCGCATTGTGAAGGGCTGTGCCTGCCACTGATGGAGTTCATGGCGTGCGGCAAACCGGTGATCGCTCCCGATCATACGGCGATGCAAGATTACATCGACGATTCCGTGGCGTTTGTGGTCGGCTCCAGCTTAGAGGTGTGCACTTGGCCACATGACCCGCGAATGCTCTTTCGCGCACAGCGTCATCGACCGGACTGGGGCTCATTGAAAAAGGCCTACGAAAACAGCTACCGAATGGCCAAGACACAGCCTCAGGATTATCAGCGCATGTCGCTGGCGGCAGCCGAACGCATGCGCGATTACAGCGCGATGCCGGCACTGCAAAAGCGTGTTGCGGATTTCTTCGGGCCACAGTCACAGGCGAGCAACATTGCCCCGGTTACGGATAACGCCTCATGCTGATCATCATCCATTCGGAAACCAACCAGCACACAATTACCCGCAACCTGGGGCGTTCGGAGTACAGCTATTACTTCGTCCTCAAGGAGTATCGGCCGGTGCTGGAGCGCCTCGGGCGGGTGATCGAGGTCACTGACCCGAACACTGAAGTCGATGCGTTGTACGCCGACTGCCAATCCCGTGGCGAGGCCTGTGTGTTTCTATCGTTCTCGCCACCGCACCGCACGCCGGTGCATCTGGCCTGCCCGACGTTGCCGGTATTTGCTTGGGAGTTCAGCACCATCCCCAACGAGCCGTTTAACGGTGATCCGCTAAACGACTGGCGCACGGTACTCAATGCCTGCGGGGCGGCGATCACCCATTCCAGCTATACCGTCAACGCCGTGCGCGAAGCGACGGACGTCGATTACCCGATTGTCGCCGTACCCGCCCCGGTCTGGGATCGATTCGCGGCGCGCGGCGTTCAGTTGCAGGGGCAACCTGTGGTCGATTCAGTACGATTGAAGATCAAAGGTTTGGTGGTCGACAGCCGCCGGGTCGATCTGAATGCCTTCGGCCCGGTAAATCGGCGGCGTGGCCCGGGAATCGATTTCCGGGCGCCTGTCACCGAGCAGACGTTATTACTCGAAGGCGTCGTGTACACCTCGGTGTTCAACCCCCGCGATGGACGCAAGAACTGGGAGGACATGATCAGTGCCTTCTGCGCGACGTTCCGTGAGACCGATGACGTGACGCTGGTGCTCAAGCTCACCCACCACGATGCACAAGAAGCGCTCACCGACATCCTTCATCACCTGTACAAAAATCAGCCTTATCGCTGCCGCATCGTGTTGGTCTATGGCTATCTGGCCGACGCGGATTACGAACGTCTGGTGCAGGCGACCCGTTACGTCGTCAACACGTCCTATGGCGAAGGCCAGTGCCTGCCGCTGATGGAGTTCATGTCTTGCGGTAAACCGGCGGTGGCCCCTTGCACGACGGCGATGATTGATTATCTGAACGCCGATAACGCGTTCCTGATCGAGTCAACCGAGGAGTTCACGGCCTGGCCACACGATCCGCGCTCGGCTTACCGGACCCTGCGCTACGCGACCAATTGGGCCACGATTTGCGCGGCTTATCGCGCCAGCTACGAGGTGGCTAAAAACGATCCGCAGCGTTATGCGCAGATGTCGGCGCAAGCCGTGAGCAGCCTGCAAGGGTTTTGCAGTCAGGCCGTGGCCGAGCAGCGGTTGCAGGCATTCTTTGCGCAATTGTTCGAGCGTCGCGCCGAACTTGCCATGGAGGTGACTGGAGCATGATTCGTCGATTGCTCCAGCGTTTTTTTGCCGAACCGCAACCGCCGCTGGCTGTTGAGCCTGTCGCCGAGCCGCTGGTTGAGGCGACGCCTGAACCGGAACCCTTGTTCACCTGGTCGCCGCGTGATGTGGGATTACGTGATGCAGTACTGGATGGCTGGTTTCTCAATGACAGTGGCGAATTGCTCAAGGGTTTTGCCATAACGCCTGACGACACCCTGCTCGACGTAGGTTGCGGCGAGGGTGCGGCGACGTTGTTTGCTGTACGCCAGGGCGCTTCGGTGATCTTTACCGACAGCGAACACGACAAAGTGCGCGACCTGGCTCGCCAGGTCGAAGCTCAGAGCACCAGGCCGAATCTGGGGCTGGTCAGTAACACCTTGCCATTGCCATTGGCGGATGGCTGCGCGAGCAAAGTGGTGTGCATGGAGGTTTTGGAGCACGTAGACGAGCCCGAATCGTTTATGGCCGAACTGGCGCGTATGGGACGTCCCGGTGCGTTGTACCTGCTCAGTGTACCGGCGCCGGTTGGCGAGCATTTGCAGAAAGGCATCGCCCCGCCGAGTTATTACCAGACGCCCAATCATGTGCAGATCTTTTCCCCGGAGCGCTTCGCTGCCATGGTCGAGGATGCCGGACTGGTCATCGAACATCGACAAGCCACCGGGTTTTTCTGGGTGATGGGCATGATTTTCTTCTGGGCCAGCGAAAAGGTTGCCGGTAAAGATCCTGGCGGTGCAGTGCGCGATCGCATTCATGCGCCGTTCCCCCATTTGATGGGCGGGTGGGCCAGAACCTGGGAAGAGATGCTGGACCGGCCCGACGGGCTTGCAATCAAACAGGCGCTTGACCAATTCATGCCCAAGAGCCAGGTGATCATTGCCCGTAAACCACTGGATGCCGGGAATGCGTCATGAGCAGTAAACGAATCATGGACATCGAAGTGCTGCGTGCCATAGCCGTGCTTGGGGTGCTGTTTCATCATCTATCCGGCAATCTGTTCAGCGATCCCGTGCCGCTGCTCGAATCCATTCATGCCTGGGCGCAGCCTTGGTGGGGGGTGGATCTTTTTTTTGCCATTTCCGGATTCGTCATTGCCCGCAGTCTGATCCCCGCGCTGCGCGGTTGCAGCAACCGTCAGGAGTACTGGGAGCAAACGCGTAATTTCTGGTTGCGACGAGCTTTTCGCCTGCTGCCATCGGCCTGGTTGTGGCTGGCACTGGTGCTGCTGATGTGCGTGGTTTTTAACCGCTCCGGGGCATTCGGCACACTACAGGCCAACCTTCAGGCCACGCTCGCGGGGGTGTTGCAGTACGCCAACTTCCGCTTTGCCGACGCTTTTTTTCATTACGAGTACGGCAGCAGTTTCGTCTACTGGAGTCTGGCGCTGGAGGAGCAATTTTACCTGCTGTTTCCGCTGCTGATTCTGGTCTGTCGCAGGCATCTGGTGTGGGTGTTGCTGGCGCTGGTTGCGGTGCAACTCTTCACGGTCCGTACGCCGCTGCTGATGGTCGTCAGGACCGACGCGCTGGCCCTTGGCGTGCTGTTGGCGATGTGGAGTGTGCAACCGAGCTATCGACGGTGGCAGCCGACGTTTCTCAGGAGTCCGTGGGCCGGGATTTCAGCGCTGATAGTCGTCGGGTTGCTGATGAGTTACCTGGCCACCGACCGTTTTTCCCCCACCCACTATCGCATCGGCGCCATTGCCGTACTCAGTGCAGTGCTGGTGTGGATCGCGTCTTACGACGGTAACTATCTGTTGCCCGCCGGACGCTGGCAGCGGTTGATGGCGTGGGTGGGCAGTCGTTCCTACGGCATCTACCTGATCCACGTTCCGGTGTATTTCCTGGTGCGCGAAGTGATTTTCCGTTTGCAGGGTGCAGGCCTGCCGAGCCCGGCGGGACACCCGATCGTTACCTTGCTGTTTGCATTCGGTCTGATCGTATTTCTCAGCGAATTGAATTACCGCTTCATCGAAATGCCTATGCGCAATCGCGGCGTGGCACTGGTGAAACGCCTCGGCCCGTCCCGCAGGCCTGTTCCGTCCACTGAAGCTTCTTCATGTTGAGTCTTTTGGTCCCCTGCAAGCGCGGGTGATACCCCGCTCGACGCCCGCAAGCCCGCTCCTGCAGGGTTTTGTGTAACCTTGCACTCTTGTGGTGTCCGGGATCTGGAAGGTATGCGGTTTATTGTGGGGCTGTTTTTTGGGGTCTTGCTCTCGGGTTGTGAGCGGCATGATTCACCGCCACTCGATCAGCAACTCTACGTCTGGCAACGCCAGTGGACGTCGGCCCATGAGGCGGCGTTGCGCGATAGCCGCAGTGATTTTTCCACCTTGCGGGTGCTCGCGTTGCAGGCGTTCCCGAATGCCGGGTGGAGCCGCGCGCGTATCGACCCGCAGTTGCTGAAAAGCGATGGCCGCCCGCTGATTGCGGTGATTCGTCTTGATGGCCAACTCAAGGCGCTGGGTCAGCAGCAGGTCACGGCGCAGATCCTTCAGCTCATCAATGACTGGCAGGCGCTGGGCCTGACCCTGAGTGGCGTGGAAATCGACCACGATGCCGGCAATGCGCGGCTGCCGGCCTATGCAGAATTTCTCACACATCTACGCTCGGCACTCCCGCAATCGTTGCCTCTGAGCATTACCGCGCTGCCGGCCTGGCTCGACAGTGCGCAATTGCCGAACTTGCTGGCGACAGTCGACAGCAGCGTGCTGCAAGTGCATGCCGTCAGCGACCCGCGACGCGGCTTGTTCGACGCTGAGCAGGCGCGGCGCTGGGCCGAGGCCTGGGGGGAAATCACCCGCAAACCGTTTTATCTGGCGTTGCCCGCCTACGGTGTGGCGCTGTTGCCGGATGTCGACGGCGCGCCTGTGGTGGAAAGTGAGGTGCCGCTTGAGCGTGGCGGTCAGCGCCGAGAACTGCTCGCCGATCCAGTGCAACTGAGCCAACTCGGTAAAGCGCTGCGGGACGATCCACCCGCGTATCTGGCCGGGTTGATCTGGTTTCGCTTGCCGCTGGTCAATGACCGCCGCGCCTGGAGCCTGACCACGCTGCGCGCGGTGGCGCGGGGCGATGAGTTGCACGGCCAACTCGCCCTCAGCGTCAGTGAACACAGCGGCCTCTACGACCTCCGACTCGACAATGCCGGCAACCTCGACAGCGCCTGGCCCGCACGTATCACCGTGAAGGCCAGCGACTGCGAAGGCGCCGACGCGCTCGCCGGTTATTCATTGCAACAGAGCCCGGATCTGCTTACCTTCACCCGCCTTCGCAACGGTCGCTTGCCGGCGAACGGGCAGCGCGCCATCGGTTGGGCGCGCTGTGCATTTATTGATCAAGGAGGTTCGCATGTTGACCCGTAACTGGCCCCGCCATCTGCTCTGCCTGAGCCTCTGTCTGCCGCTGGGCTCGGCGCTGGCCTGCGGCCCGGACTTCCCGATGCGCCTGCTCGACAATCGAGGGCAGACGCTGGCCGATCTGCCCGAAGGCAACTTCAACTTCGAAGTCAGCCGCTTGGGCAAAGCGATCGCCGGGCTGAAAAACCCCGCACCTGCCGCCGACAATGCGAACGCTATTTACGCCGAGCCGGCGGAACCTGCCGAGGAGCGCAACAAGGCTGAAGCCGCCGGCCTGACCGATGAACAGCAAGCACTGGTTACGCGTCTGCGCGGGCTTACCGATGCCCGCGACGCTTATACACAGGGCAGCAGTCTGCCGGCGGAAATCCGTCTGTATGTGGCGGGAGCGGTGGCCTTCAATGTCGGCGAGCATCAACTGGCGGTCGATTATTTCCGCCAACTGCTGGCGCTACCGGCGGATCAGCGCCCGTTGCGCAGTACGTGGGCAGCGTATTCCGAGGGGCGCGCGCTGTTCGCCATGAGCGCCGAGGCTGACGACATGCTCGATCCGCTGGAGCAGGCGATCTCGGCGTTTCGCCAGACCCGGCAACTGAGCATCGACGGTTTCAGCGATCCGTTGGGGCTGGGTGTCGCCAGCCTCGGGGAAGAGGCGCGAGCGTCGCGTATGGCCGGTGGCTGGGACGATGCGATCAATCTTTATGCAGCGCAGAGCGTGCACGGTTCACCGGTTGGCTACACCTCGCTGAAACAACTGGCGAACGAGTTGGCGGACATGCCTGAGCTGGAATTGGCCAAGCTGATGCAACACGAAGGGGTGCAGAAACTGGTCACCGCCTCGTTGCTCAGCCGCCTCGGCTGGTCGTTTGGCGATGAACCGCCGAACGAAAAGAAACTGGTCAAGCTTCTGCAAAACAGTACCCGTGGCACCTTCGACAACGCCGATCGATTGGCCGCGGTGAATTATCAGCAGGGCGACTACGCCAGCGCCAAAGCCTTCCTCGAACACGCTGGCGACGGTGGTCTCGCGTGGTGGCTGCGAGCGAAACTGGCAGTGCGCGACGGTGACAAGAATGCGGCGGCAGCCGCCTATGCGAAAGCCGCGCAGGCCTTCCCGCAAAACGAAGACTGGGGCTATCGACGCACGCCGGACTGGGCACTGGAAACGGTCCAGCCGAAATGCCGGGTCGAGGGCGAAAGCGCGATTCTGGCGTTGCAACGCGGTGAGTACCTGCAAGCCTTCGTCCAGCTGTATCGCAGCAACAGCATTTATTGGTTCGATGCCGCGACGGTCGCCGAACGCGTGCTGACCGTCGACGAACTCAAGCAGTATGTCGACGCCAACGTGCCGGCACCGCCGGCGCTGACCCAAGAGCAGCGTGACAATTACGTGCCGCTGCCCGTCGCCGCCAGCCTGCGCAATCTGCTGGGCCGGCGTTTGCTGCGCGAAGGGCATTACGCAGAGGCCGTCGGCTATTTCGACAATGCCGATCTGCAGAACAAGGCCCGCCTCTACGGCGAGCAAAGACTGAAAGCCGATTCCGCCTGGTGGCCAACCAAGCGTGCCAGTGCGCTGTACAACGCGGCGTGGACGGCCCGTGAGTGGGGCATGGATATCATCGGTTACGAGATGGCCCCGGATTACGCCACGTTCGGCGGCAATTACAGCCTGGAAACCGCCGAGCTGAAAATCGGTCCGTTGGTATCCGAAGCCGAGGTTCAACGCCAAAAGGCCAGTGAAGCGCAGCCCGATCAGCGTTATCACTATCGCTTTGTTGCCACCGCGCTGGCCAATCGCGCCGCCGACAACCTGCCGCACACGAGTCAGGCGTTTGCCGCCGTGCTCTGTTCCGCCGCTGGTTGGAACAGCAGCCTGGAAGATCAGAGCGCGTTGTATCAGCGTTACGTGAAGGAAGGCGCTTACGTGCCGTGGGCAGTGGATTTCGGCAATCAGTGCCCGTACCCGGATTTCGAAAACGCCGACAAGCGCTACGTCACCCAAGTCACCGACGCTGTCCGCGCGGGCCTGCGACCGTACAAGTGGCCGGTGCAGATCGGCGCGATTGTGCTGGCGGTCGGCGCGGCGTTGTTGCTGATCACTCGTCGCCAGCGCAAGACTCGCAAGGGTTAAGCCTGCTGGATGAACGTCAGGCGCACCGCGAAGCCGATCAACAGGCTGCCGAACAGCCATTGTTGAACCCGTTGCGCCGTTGGACTGTGTTGCAGCCAACGGCCCAGCGCGGCACCGGCCAGGGCGTAGATGCTGTCGAACAGCAGGCCTATGCCGACCAGCAACAGGCCGAGCAGGGCGAACTGGCTCAGCACCGGTGCGCCGTCGGTGACGATGAATTGCGGCAGCAGCACCGAGCAGAACAGCAACGCTTTGGGGTTGAGCAGATTGGTCAGCAAGCCACGGCGGATTGCTTCGCGCCATTGCCCGCGTGCCTCGGTAACATCCCCGGCATCCAGGTTCGGCACCAGCGTGCTGCGCAGGCATTGAATGCCGATCCACAGCAGATACGCCGCCCCGGCGAGGCGCACCACTTCGAACGTCCACGGCGCAGCCTTGAACAGCGCCGCCAGCCCCAACGCCGCCAATACCACGTGACATGCGCGGGCAATCGCCAAGCCTATTACGGTGGCCAGCGCCGCACCGCGGCCCTGTCGGGCGCCAGTTTGCAGCAGCAGAATCATGTCCGGCCCGGGCAACAGAAACACCACCGCCAATGCCAGGAAAAACAGCCATAGACTCGCCACGTCACACTCCTTTCGTTGTCGATTCGGTGACGTCAGTCTAGGGGCGGAGGGTGGGGCAGGTGCTTGCGTAGTCCGCTTCAAAATGCCTCTGTATTGGCATAACCTGCTTTCTTTTTGCGCTCTCGCCATCAGGATCTGCCAACTATGAAACTCGACGCCTTCGACCGCAAGATTCTCGCCGCCCTGCAACGTGACGGACGCTTGAGCAATGTCGAGCTGGCGGATGAGATCGGCCTGTCGGCGTCGCCGTGTTTGCGGCGGGTGCGGATGCTGGAAGAGGCGGGGGTGATTCGCGGCTATCAGGCCAACGTGGATCGAGATGAGGTGGGGTTGGGATTGACGGTGTTTGTCGGGGTGAAGGTCGAGCGCCACAACGACGAACAGGCCGAAGCTTTTTACGCGGCCGTCACCGCGTTGCCGGAGGTGATTTCAGCGTTTCTGGTTTCGGGGGAATCTGACTTTCTGCTGCAAGTGGTGGTGCCGGATTTGCGTGCGTATGACCGGTTTCTCAGTGGGTGCCTTTTGAAACTACCGGGGGTGAGCGATATCCGCAGCAACTTTGCGATTCACACGGTGAAGACGCCGGGAGCGTTGCCGTTGGGGCATCTTCCATCCTGAAAACCGAAAAGATCGCAGCCTTCGGTAGCTCCTACAGGGTACGCATTTCAGGTAGGAGCTGCCGGAGGCTGCGATCTTTTGATCTTCTACATCTGCGTCGCCATCCCCTCCACATTCATCGCGGCCTGGCGCAACGCCTCGGAGCGAGTCGGGTGTGGGTGACAGGTCAGGGCGATGTCCTCGGCAGAAGCGCTGAATTCCATCGCCACACAAAACTCGCCAATCATTTCGCTCACACTCGGGCCGACCAGGTGCACGCCGAGCACTTCATCCGTGCGCTCATCAGCAAGGACTTTGGCAAAACCATCAGTCTCGTGGTTGATCTTCGCCCGGCTGTTGGCGGTGAACGGAAACTTGCCGACCTTGTAGGCGCGGCCCTCAGCTTTGAGCTGCTCTTCAGTCTTGCCGACGCTGGCCAGCTCCGGTTTGGTGTAGATCACGTTGGGGATCAGGTCGTAATTGACCTCGCCGGCCTTGCCGTGGATCTGCTCGACGCAGGCCATGGCTTCGTCTTCAGCCTTGTGCGCGAGCATCGGCCCGGACGTGACGTCGCCGATCACCCAGACCCCCGGGGCTTCGGTGCGATGTTGTTTGTTGGCGAGCATGCCGCGCTTGTCGGTGCTCAGGCCGACGTTCTCCAGGCCCAGGCCTTGGGTGTAGGGGCGGCGACCGATGGCCACCAGCACGTAATCCGCTTCCAGTAACTCAGCCGTGCCGCCCGCGGCCGGTTCGACGCTGAGTTGTACGCTGTTGGCCGAAGTGGTGGCGCTGGTGACTTTCGAGCTCAATTTGAACTCGATGCCTTGCTTGCTGAGTGAGCGTTGCAGGGTTTTACCGGCCTCGCTATCGACGCCGGGGCAGATGCGGTCGAGGTATTCGACCACGGTGACCTGCGCGCCGAGACGGCGCCACACCGAACCTAATTCGAGGCCGATCACGCCGGCGCCGATCACCACCAGATGCCTAGGCACTTCGCTCAGTGACAACGCGCCGGTCGAATCGAGAATGCGCTGGTTGTCGATCTCGACCCCGGGCAGGGGCGTGGGCTCGGAACCGGTAGCAATGATGATGTCCTTGGCGGTCAGCTCGATCTTGCTGCCCTGATCGCCTGTCACGGTGACCTTGCCCGGGCCGTCGATGTGGCCCCAGCCTTTGATCCAGTCGACCTTGTTCTTGCGAAACAGAAACTCGATGCCTTTGGTCAGGCCGGTAACGCTTTCGTCTTTCTGCTTCATCATCTGCGCGAGATTGAGCGTCGGTTTGACCTCGATGCCGAGATTGGCGAATTCCGCACCCATGGCCGCATCGTAAAGCTCGGAGGCGTGCAGCAAGGCTTTGGACGGCATGCAACCGACGTTCAAGCAGGTGCCGCCGAGCGTCGCGCGACCTTCAACGCAGGCAGCCTTGAGGCCCAACTGGCCAGCGCGGATGGCCGCGTTATAGCCACCGGGGCCGCCGCCCAGAATCACTACGTCATAGTTGCTCATGCGCTTACTCCTGGTTGAGGGATGCGGATCGCTAACGGTAGTTCTTGAGTAAAATTACGAGCGTAATATGTGCGATCCCGAACATTTCGGTCAAGGCTTCAGGCAAGCGACAGCTTGGGCGTTCTTAGATAAGCGCAATTTGTGGACGAATATTTCACGTATTTCGTTATATCGTAACGATATGAGATGAGAGCCGATGGCGTTGGGGTGATATGCAGGTCGATCTGGAGGTTGATGGCACGCAAGTGGCCGGATTGCCGCGCTTTCAGCAGGCGGTTACGCAGGGCCGCCGATTGCGACGGCTGGCAATTTCGTTGGGGGGATTGGCCGGGGCAGGGTGGGTGCTGGCGTTTTTTGTCGCACTGTTTGCGCCGCAATCGTTGTGGGTTCCGCTACTGATCAACCAGAGCGCGGCGTTGCTGGTGCTGGTTGCCGGGTTGCAATCGGCTTGGTGGGTGACGCGATGGCGGGCACGAGTGATCAATCCTGTCGTACCGAATCCTGCGCCGATGGAGCAGCCTGGCGCGCCGGATGGCTGGTACGAACGGCTGCTGGATCGACTGAGTCAACGCAGCCTGCACCTACTAAGTCTGATCGGTGCGGCGACGTTATGGCTGGGCGCTTGGGCAGTGCTGGTGGTGATCAGCATTGAGCAGGTGTGGAACCTTGCCTTACCGCCCGCCGCTGTTGGGGCGTCTGCCACCGTCGGCGCGGCATTGGCCCTGTTGTTGGCGTTTGGTTTGCTGGTGCTGGAGCGGCAATTGGCTCAGCAAACCCCGGCGCAATGGCCTGAAGCGAGTTCGCTGGCGCAACTGTCGCGAGTCGCGATCATCAGCCTGTTGGTGGGGGCGCTGTGTTTGTTGTTCGCCAGCGAGACCGCCCTATGGCCGGTTCGCCTTGCAGTGCTGATCGGCATCTTGCCGGGATTGGTCGCGATTGAGTTGCTATTGCGTGCCGTTCTTTCGATATTCAGCCCGCGCCGCGATCAGCTTGAACCGACGCTACTGGCGCGCAGTTTTGTCGCCGACCTGCTGCGTTGGCCGCCTCAACCACTGCTCGCGCTGCAGCACGAATTGCACAACCGCTTCGGCATCGATCTGCGCCAGATCTGGGCGTTCAGTTACATGCGTCGTGCGTTTCTTCCGGTGTTGGCACTGGTCGCGGCGTTCGGCTGGTTGCTGACCGGTATCCACGAAATTCCCCTGCAAGGTCGTGGCATCTACGAACGTTTCGGCAAACCGGTGCAGGTGTTCGGCCCCGGTTTGCACGCCGGTTTGCCATGGCCACTGGGTCGAGTGTTGAACGTCGAAAACGGCGTGGTCCATGAACTGGCGACCAGCGTCGGCGAAAACCCGGCACCGCTGCAATTCGATCCCGCCGAAGGCCCAGCACCGATTACAGCAAATCGCCTGTGGGACGCCAGTCATGTGAACGATAAATCCCAAGTCATCGCCAGCAGTCGGGGCGAGCAACAGAGCTTTCAAATCGTCAACATGGACGTGCGCTTCGTCTACCGCATCGGTCTGAGTGATCAGGCAGCGCTGGCTGCAACCTACAACAGCGCCGACGTGCCGACTCTCATCCGCAGCACCGCCAGCCGAATTCTCGTCCACGACTTTGCCTCACGCACCCTCGACGGTTTGCTCGGTGCGGACAGGGTAGGGCTGGCGGAAGAGATCGGCCGTGCGGTGCAAAATGATCTGCAAACACTCGACAGTGGCGTGGAGATTCTCGCCACGGTGGTTGAGGCGATTCACCCGCCGGCCGGCGCCGCGAACGCCTATCACAGTGTGCAAGCGGCGCAGATCGGTGCGCAGGCGTTGATCTCCCGCGAGCGCGGTGCTGCTGCCGAAGCGAGCAACCAGGCGCAGTTGCAAGCCAGCCTTGCTCGCGATCAGGCCAGCGCCAACGCCCGCGAAATCGGCGCAGCCGCACAGGCCGCTGATTTGAAATTCAGTGCCGAACAAAAAGCCTACGCCAGCGCCGGCCAGGCATTTGTGCTGGAGCAGTACCTCAGTCAGCTCAGCCAAGGCCTGAGTAAAGCCAAATTGCTGATCCTCGACCATCGCCTGGGCGGCAGCAGTAACGCGCCGACCATCGACTTGCGCACGTTCACGCTGCCGGCTGACCCGACGCCCGCGCGTACCACCGCTCAGCCAGGAGTTGCCCATTGAGCCAGTCGCATACACACGATCATCATGACCACGGCGGCCACGATCACGGCCACGGCGGGCATCACCATCATCACGGTCACCACCACCACGGTGCGCCGGAGGAGGCGGGGCCATTCCCCTGGCGGCGTATGGGTTGGGCGGCGTTGCTGGTGGCGTTCGCCATCGCCGCAGCGAGTCTGGTGCAAGTGCGCTCCGGTGAAGCGACTGTCATTACCCGTTTCGGTAACCCGTCGCGAGTTCTGCTCGAGCCGGGGTTGAGCTGGCGCTGGCCGGCGCCGTTCGAAGCGGCGATCCCGGTGGACTTGCGCCTGCGCACCACCTCCAGCGGTTTGCAGGATGTTGGCACCCGCGACGGTTTGCGCATCATCGTCCAGGCTTACGTTGCCTGGCAGGTGCAGGGTGACCCGGACAATGTGCAGCGCTTCATGCGTGCGGTGCAGAACCAACCCGACGAAGCGGCGCGGCAGATTCGCACGTTTGTCGGCTCTGCCCTGGAGACCACCGCCAGCAGTTTCGACTTGGCCAACTTGGTGAACACCGATGCCAGTCAGGTGCGGATTGCCGATTTCGAAGCACAACTACGTCAGCAGCTCGATCAGCAATTGCTCGCCACTTATGGCGTGCGCGTGGTGCAGGTCGGTATCGAACGGCTGACGCTGCCCTCAGTGACACTCACTGCCACGGTTGATCGCATGCGCGCCGAGCGTGAAACAATTGCCACCGAACGCACTGCAATCGGCAAGCGTGAAGCGGCGCAAATTCGCTCTGCCGCCGAACGCGATGCGCGGATTGTGCAGGCGGATGCCACAGTGAAAGCCGCCGATATCGAAGCGCAATCTCGCGTTGAGGCCGCGCAGATTTATGGTCGCGCCTACGCGGGTTCGCCGCAGCTGTACAACCTGCTGCGCTCACTGGATACCCTCGGCACCATCGTCACCCCAGACACCAAACTGATCCTGCGCACCGATGCCGCGCCGTTCCGCGTGCTGGTCGATGGCCCGCCAAATCTCGACAGCAAATCCGGATCGCAGCCATGAATGAAGAAGTTCCACGTGGAACACATTCGTTGAGCAGTCCGTGGATTCAGGCGGGACGCTTGGCATTTTTTGCCTTGTACGCGGTGACGGTGTTGGCCGCATTGGCCTGGGCGTTTTCCAATGTGCGGCAGATTGATCCGCAGAATCGCGCCGTGGTTTTGCACTTTGGTGCGCTGGATCGCATCCAGAACGCCGGCCTGTTATTGGCCTGGCCACAGCCGTTCGAGCAGGTAGTTCTGCTGCCAGCGGCGGATCGTGTGATCGAGCGTCGAGTGGAGAATCTGCTGCGCAGTGACGAAGCGCTGAAAGCTGAACGGGTCGCTTCATTCGCCACACCGATCAGCGATGCGTTGGCCGGATCTGGTTATTTATTGACCGGTGATGCCGGTGTGGTGCAGCTGGATGTGCGGGTGTTTTACAAGGTCACTGACCCCTATGACTTTGTGCTTCAGGGCGAGCATGTGGTGCCGGCGCTGGATCGTTTGGTCACGCGCAGCGCCGTGGCACTGACGGCCGCTCGGGATCTGGACACCATTCTGGTTGCCCGACCGGAACTGATCGGCGCCGACAATCAGGCCGCCGAGCGCCGCGAAAGACTGCGTGGCGATCTGGTGCAAGGCATCAATAAACGTTTGTCCGAACTGAAGGCGAGCGGTCAGGGCATCGGTGTCGAAGTGACGCGGGTCGATGTGCAATCGAGTCTGCCCGATCCTGCCGTCAGTGCCTTCAACGCCGTTTTGACCGCCAGCCAGCAAGCCGACAAAGCCGTAGCCAACGCGCGCACCGATGCCGAGAAACTCACCCAGACCGCCAACGAACAAGCTGACCGCACGCTGCAAGTCGCCCACGCTCAGGCGGGTGAGCGCTTGGCCAAAGCATCTGCCGACACTGCGACGGTGTTGCGCCTGGCCAAAGCCCAACAACAAGGCACCGACCCGCAATTGCTCTTGCGTCTGTACCGCGAACGCATGCCGAAGATCCTCGGCCAAGCCGGATCGGTGACCACAGTCGATCCGAAAGACGATTCCCGCCTGATCATTCAGGGAGCCAGTCAATGAGCGCGACCACCCCAGCACCGAGCCTGTTGTCCTCGGCCGAACAACGTCGTGCGGCGAGGCAATTGACCTCGGCGATGCTCGCCCTGGGCTTGCTTGGCCTCGGCTTGATCTGGCGTTGGCTGGCGCCGGAGCAAACCGGTGTCAGCCAGTTGCTGCTCGGTTTTGCTTCTTTATTAGTGGCGGTGCCGGTGATGCGTTCGGCGTGGTACAGCCTGCGTTATCCAAGTCTGCACGGCATCACTGATCAACTCATTGCTTTGGCGATGCTCGGCGCTTGGGCGACGGGTGATCTGCTGACTGCGGCTTTGCTGCCGATCATCATGATCTTCGGTCATGTGCTGGAGGAGCGCAGCGTCATTGGTTCCCAAGAAGCGATTCATGCACTCGGCCAATTGACCCGCAGCCATGCACGAAAGATTCAGGCTGACGGCTCGATCATTGAAGTGGACAACGGCATGCTGAAACCGGGCGATACCGTTGAGGTGCGTGCCGGCGATCGGGTGCCGGCTGACGGTCGAGTTCTCTCTGGCCAGGCCAGCCTCGACACCGCTTCTATTACTGGAGAGTCGGTTCCGGTAGAAGCTGCAGTGGGCATGACGGTGTTCGGCGGCGCGATCAATCTAGACGGCCTGCTGCGAATCGAAGTGAGCCGCACCGGAGACGAATCGACGCTCGGCAAAGTTATCGCTCTGATGCAAAACGCCGAACGTTCCAAACCGCCAATCACTCGATTGCTTGAACGCTATGCCGGCAGTTACATGGTGCTGGTGTTGCTGCTGGCGGCGGTCACCTGGTTCATCACCAACAACGCGCAAGCGATGCTTGCGGTGTTGGTGGCGGCGTGCCCTTGCGCCTTGGTGTTGTCGGCGCCAGCCACGGCGATTGCCGGTGTAGCGGTTGCGGCGCGGCATGGGATTCTGATCCGCAGTTCGGCGTTCCTCGAAGAACTGGCCGACCTCACATCGCTGGTGGTCGACAAGACCGGCACTCTGACTTACGGCACCTTGCGCTTGCAGTCGATCAACAGTTCGCGCGCGGATCAATCGACGGTCATGGCGCTCGCCGCCAGCCTCGGCGCGGC
Organism: Pseudomonas sp. LBUM1648; assembly: GCF_059716145.1. Classification (NCBI taxonomy): domain Bacteria; kingdom Pseudomonadati; phylum Pseudomonadota; class Gammaproteobacteria; order Pseudomonadales; family Pseudomonadaceae; genus Pseudomonas; species Pseudomonas sp. LBUM1648. The sequence continues at coordinate 6,462,433 of NZ_CP166808.1, read as the reverse complement.
GAGCAGTCACCCGGTCAGTCGGGCACTGGCAGGCTTGGTCAGTCAGGAAAGCTATCTGCCGCTGAGCGAAATCCACGAGCGGCAGGGACTCGGTATCGTCGCAATGACCGCGCAGGGCGAAGCAGCGCTTGGTCGGCCAGAGTTGTTCGCCCAATTGAAAATCGCCACGACGAGTATTCCCGAGCATGACGGCCCCATTGCCGGCCTGGCCCTGAACGGTGAATTTCTCGCTTGGCTGTTGTTGGCCGACAGCGTCAAACCGGAAGCCCGGTTTGCTCTCAATGAATTGCGCGAACTGGGCCTCGGGCGGCAACTGTTGCTGACTGGCGACCGACAAAGTGTCGCCCAGACATTGGCGCAAGAAGTCGGCTTGCACGAGGTACAAGCCCAGGCCTTGCCCGAGGACAAACTCAATCGCGTACTCAAGGAAATCGACAACGGCTTCCGGCCTATGGTGGTCGGTGACGGCATCAACGATTCGCTGGCACTTAAGGCGGGCGTAGTCGGTGTGGCGATGGGTGCGGGCGGGGCAGACATCGCCTTGGCGTCGGCGGACATCGTTCTGATAGGCAGCGACCTGCGCCGGCTCGGCACTTGCGTGCGGCTGAGTCGTCAGTGTCGTCGCACCTTGCAGGTTAACGTGATCATCGGTCTGGGCTGGACGCTGGCCATCGTGGTATTCGCCGCGTTCGGCTGGTTGGGCGCCGCCGGGGCGATGATCGCCGCGTTGTTGCATAACCTCAGTACGTTGCTGGTACTGGGCAACGCTGGGCGTTTGCTGCGTTTTCAGGAGCCGCTGCTCAAGCTCAAGGAATAAATCTGAATATTTTTTCTGACACCTCTGTAACGCCGTCGGGACCGCTCTCTCTAGTGCTATGTCGTGACTGAACACACCGTCCAGCCGACACACCTGATGATTACCGAGGATAAGAAAAATGACTATCAAGACCGCTGCTGCTGGTGCCGCTCTCGCTTTGGCTGCCGCTACCCTGTTTGCCGGTGTCGCAACCAACGCGATGGCCGCTGATGCCAACGTTCACTGCTACGGCGTGACTGCCTGCAAAGGCCAGAACGACTGCAAAACCAAAGACCACGCTTGCAAAGGCTTGGGCTCCTGCAAAGGCCAGGGTTTCAAAGCCATGACTCAAGCGGCTTGCGAAAAAGCAGGTGGCAAGGTCGGCGAATAACTGGCCGGCAAGTGCCGCCGCAGTGGCTCACGCCACTGCGGCCACTTTTAATCAGGAGTCTGCACATGTCCGCCTCTGTTCCCTTCCTCGGCTACGGCTTGGGATTGCGTAGCGCTTATTACCAGCAGATCCTCGAACAGTCGCCGGACGTGGACTGGTTTGAAGTGGTCTCCGAAAATTTCATGGTGCAGGGCGGCAAAGCCCTGTATTACCTGGACGCCATCGCCGAGCGCTATCCGCTGGTGATGCATGGCGTTTCCCTCTCCATCGGCGGGCCGCATGCCCTCGATGCGGACTATCTGAAACAACTCAAGCAACTGGCCGAACGGGTCAACCCGGCGTGGATCTCCGATCACTTGTGCTGGAGCCGCGGCAACGCCCATCAGTTGCACGATTTGCTGCCTCTGCCTTACACCCAAGAAAGTCTTGAGTACATTGCCCAGCGAGTGCGCCACGTTCAGGATGTTTTGCAGCGTCCGTTGGTGCTGGAGAACGTCTCCAGCTATGTCCGAGCCGCTTCAGATGATTTCACTGAATGGGAGTTTCTTGCTGCCCTGAGCCGGGAAAGCGGCTGCCAGTTGCTGCTGGACGTCAACAATGTCTACGTCAGCTCACGCAATCACGGCTTCGATCCGTGGACATTCATTCAAAGCCTGCCGGCGGACAAGTTGCGTCAACTGCACCTGGCGGGCCATAGCGATTACGGCGATTACGTCATCGATACCCATGACCAACCAGTGAGCGACCCCGTCTGGGCGCTGTATCAACGTACATTGGAGCACTTCGGGCCGGTGGCTACTTTGCTGGAACGTGATGATCATTTTCCGCCTTTTGAAGAGTTGCTCGATGAACTGCAGAAAGCCCGGCAGTCAGGTGACACGGTTCTGGCCGGGAGACAGCAATGCGCCTGAAAGAATGGCAATCTGCATTTGAGTCGTTTTTGCTGGATGAGGGGGCAACAGCCCATGCGCTATTGAGCACCAGCCTGATCGGCGGGCCGACACTGGATGTCGGCACCGGTCTGGCGATCTATCACAACGCCTATCTAGCGCGGTTACTGGAGGTGTTGCGCAACGATTTTCCAGCCATCTGGCACTGGATGGGCGACGAGGAATTTGACGCGCTCGCTACCGCGTACCTGCGCCAATTCCCGTCTGCGCATTACAGTCTGCGTTGGCTGGGCAAAGGCTTCGAAGGGTTTATTCGCGAGCATCTGGTGCCTGAGCAAAGTGCTCCTTTGGCTGAAATGGCAGTAGTCGAATGGGCATTCACGTTGGCTTTCGATGCGCCAGCGGGTGAGCCGTTAACCCTCGAAACAATGACGACACTGTCCGCGCAAGAATGGCCAGCGCTGCGAGTCAAACAGGCGTCTTGCGTTCAGTGGCTGGAATGCCGGTTCAATAGCTTTGCCCTGTGGCGCTCAGTCAAGGAAGAAACCGATTTCCCTCCCAGCCAGCCACTTCAAATCCCCCAGATCTACCTGATCTGGCGCAACGGTCTGAGCTGTCATTACCGCAGTCTGGAATCTGCCGAAGCCAATGCCCTGAATGGCTTGGTAAACGAAGGTTGGAGTTTCGCCGAACTGTGCGCCGAGTTAGCAGTCATCTATGGAGAGGGCGCTCCACTTCAGGCCGTGACCTGGTTGAAACAGTGGGTGCAGGAGGGCCTGCTAGAGCGTCTGCAACGATAGATAAGGCTAATTAAATCGATAGCCTGCTAATTTTCCAGGATGGTCTACCCTCAGATTGGACGTCTGAAACATGGGGGATTTTCCATGCTCGTGCAACTTCCACCGGCCTTACAGAACCTGCAGCTTCCGCTTCGCCTGCGGCTCTGGGACGGCCACGAGTACAATCTGGGCCCGGCGCCCAGTGTCACCATCGTGGTCAAGGACCCGCAGATGGTCAGCCAGTTCACCCATCCAAGCCTGAACGCGCTGGGGGCGGCGTTCGTTGAAGGCAAGCTTGAACTGGAGGGCTCGATCAGCGAGGTCATCCGGGTCTGCGACGAACTGAGCAACGCTTTGCTCAATGAAGACGAAGACAATCAGCCTGTGCGGACCTTGCACGACAAGGAAACCGACGCCAAAGCCATTTCCTACCACTACGACCTGTCCAACGCGTTCTACCAGCTCTGGCTGGACAGCGACATGGCGTATTCCTGTGCCTATTTCGAGACTGGCAGCGAGTCGCTCGAACAGGCGCAGCAAGCCAAATTCCGTCATCTGTGCCGCAAGCTGCGTTTGCAGCCGGGCGATTATCTGCTGGATGTCGGTTGTGGCTGGGGCGGATTGGCGCGTTACGCTGCGCGGGAATTCGGTGCCAAGGTCTTCGGCATCACACTGAGCAAGGAACAACTCGAACTGGCGCGCGAGCGCGTCAAGGCCGAAGGTCTGGAAGACCAGATCGAACTGCAATTGCTCGACTACCGCGATCTGCCGCAGGACGGCCGTTTCGATAAAGTCGTCAGCGTCGGCATGTTTGAACACGTTGGCCACGCCAACTTGGCCGAGTACTGCAAGACCCTGTTCGGCGCGGTGAAGGAGGGCGGTCTGGTGATGAACCATGGGATTACCGCCAAGCACATCGATGGCCGTCCGGTCGGGCGTGGCGCCGGGGAGTTCATCGAGAAATACGTATTCCCCAACGGTGAGTTGCCGCATCTGTCGATGATTTCCGCCGAGATCAGCGAAGTAGGCCTGGAGATTGTCGACGTCGAAAGTCTGCGCCTGCATTACGCCCGTACGCTGGATCACTGGAGTGAGCGGCTGGAGGACAACCTCGAAGCGGCCGGCAAACTGGTGCCCGATCAGGCGCTACGGATCTGGCGGCTGTACTTGGCCGGTTGTGCTTACGCGTTCGCGCACGGCTGGATCAATCTGCACCAGATCCTTGCGGTGAAAGCACACGCCGATGGCAGCCATGAACTGCCATGGACACGCGACGATATCTACCATCCTTGATGGTTTTTCAGAGAATCGGCGAGATCAGCCGGGCGATCCGCATGCCGACCTGTTGCAGGCGGTGGACCTCCCGGCTTTCTTCTTTGGCGATCTCGTAGGCTTGCTCGAAATCCTGTTTGAGCATGTGTTCCACGCTGGCAGCGAAGTCGCTGTCGACGGTCAGCAGCATCACTTCGAAATTCAGCCGGAACGAACGATTGTCCAGATTGGCGCTGCCGATCGCGCTGATCTCGCTGTCGATCAACACCACTTTCTGATGCAGGAAACCGTGCTCGTAACGGAACACCCTCACGCCTGCACGCACAGCCTCAAAGGCATATAGGCTGGACGCGGCGTAGACGATGCGGTGATCGGGGCGCGACGGCAGCAACAGGCGCACATCGACACCGCGCAACACCGCCAGACGCAACGCCGCAAACACGGCTTCATCCGGAATGAAGTAAGGGCTGGTGATCCACACCCGCTCTGTCGCTGCGTGAATGGCTTCGACAAAGAACAGCGAACAGGTTTCGTAGGCGTCTGCAGGGCCAGTGGCGAGCAATTGGCAGAGCACGCCGTCGTCCGGGTATTCGTCCGGCAGGATCAGCGGCGGCAACGTGCGCGCGGCCCAGAACCAGTCTTCGGCAAAGGATTCCTGCATGCACGCTACTACCGGGCCGCGCACTTTTACGTGAGTGTCGCGCCACGGTGCCAGCGGCGGTTTCTCGCCCATGTATTCATCGCCGACGTTGTGCCCGCCGACAAACCCGACTACGCCATCGACCACGACGATTTTGCGGTGATTGCGGAAGTTGACCTGGAAGCGATTGAGCCAGCCGCTGCGCGTGGCGAACGCTTTGACCTCGACGCCGCCATCACGCAGCGCCTGCACATAACTGTGGGGCAGGGCGTGGCTGCCGATACGGTCGTAGAGCAGGTGAATCGTCACGCCTTCGGCAGCTTTCTTCAGCAACAAGTCACGCAGGCGTTGGCCAAGGCGATCGTCATGGATGATGAAGAACTGGATCAGCACTGCTTCCTTCGCTTGATCGATGGCCTGGAAAATCGCGTTGAACGTCTCGGTGCCGTTCACCAGCAACTGGACTTCGTTGTTCGCCAGACACGGCATGCGCCCCAGTTTCGGCATCGCACGCAAGGAAGCGTAGGCATTCGAGGCGCGCGCGGTCAGGGCTTCTTCCACCCACGGGCGCCAGTTCAGCTCGGAAATGGCCAGGCGCATCTGCTCGTTGGCCTGGCGGCGCGCCTTGATGTAGCCATCGAAGGTGCTGCGACCGAACACCAGGTACGGAATAAGCGTCAGGTATGGAATGAAGATCAGCGACAATGCCCAGGCGATCGAGCCTTGAGCCGTGCGCACCGTCAGCACCGCATGTATGGCAGCGATCAAGCCGAGGGTGTGTATCAGGGCGATCAAATAACCGAAAATGTGCGGTCCAAAATAATCCATGGGGCAGCCTTGCTCCGCAAGATTTTGATGCCTTAACAGACCATGTTCTGTGGCGAATGTCGCTATTTAATTGGCGCATGAACCGAAGCAATCGGCCGACGTCTAACGGCCACTACTGATCAGGAGTTTCTCGATGAACGTTCGTCTGCTGGGTTTGGCGTTGGGCCTGGGTTTGGCATTGCCGGTGATTGCGCAGGCGCAAATGCTGCAGCCGGGGTTGTGGGAAATGACGTCGAGTAATGTGAAAGTCGATGACCAGCCAATGGATGTGCAATCGATCCTGGGTCAGCTTCAAGGCCAGATGACGCCGCAGCAACGGGCGGCGCTGGAGAAAAACGGCATCAATATCGGCGGCAAGGGCATCCGCGCCTGCCTGACTCCACAGCAAGTGGCGACCAATGATATTCCGTTGGCCGATCCACAATCGGGCTGTAAACAGCAGATTACCGAGCGCAGCGGTAACCAGTGGAAATTCCGCTTCAGTTGCCCGAAAGCTCAGGGTACCGGTGTGGCGACGTTCCTCAGTGATCGTGAGTTCACCACGGTTGCCAACGGTACGTTCAATGCCATTGGCATCAACCAGAAGGGCAGCCTGGAAACCCGTGCAGTGTGGCTGGGACAGGATTGCGGCACGGTCAAACCAAGAGCTTGAAAGCTTCGCGAGCAGGCTCGCTCCCACCGGTAGTGCGCTGTACTTGTGGGAGCGAGCCTGCTCGCGAAGGCATCAGCGCATAAACCGCAGCGGCAATCCCCGACACCCCTCATTCACCTGGCCCTCGTGCCAGGCAATCTGCCCTGACACCAACGTCGTCCTTACCCGATGCCGAAAGCTTCGACCGGCAAACGGCGTCCATCCACACTGCGACAGAACCGGTTGCCGCGACACATCCAGCATCTCTGGTTTAACCAATACCAGATCCGCCCAATACCCCTCACGCAGATAACCCCGATCCGGAATCGCAAACAGATCCGCCACTCGGTGGCTGATCTTCGCCACCAGCGTGGTGATCGGCAGCACACCCTCCGCCACGAGTTCCAGCAACGCCGGCAGGGCGTGCTGCACCAACGGCAACCCCGAAGGCGCTTCGGCATAGGGACGCTGCTTTTCGTCCCACGTATGGGGGGCATGATCACTGCCGATCACATCCAGTCGATTGCTGTTTAACGCTTCACGCAATGCATCGCGGTCGGCCTGAGTCTTGATCGCCGGATTGCATTTGATCAGGTTGCCGAGGCTTGAGTAGTCGCGATCATCGAACAACAAATGGTGCAGGCAGACCTCGGCAGTGATGCGTTTTTGCGCCAGGGGTTTGTCCTCGAACAGTTCCAGTTCACGGGCGGTAGTCAGATGTAAAACATGCAGGCGCGTGCCGTGACGTCTCGCCAGATCCACGGCCAGTGAGGAGGAGCGATAACACGCCTCGGCATTGCGAATCAGTGCATGAGCCGCAGGAGGCAGATGAATACCAAACCGCTCACGCAGGTTGGCCGCGTTGGCGTCGATACTCGGCGTGTGCTCGCAGTGGGCCAATAGAATCGTCGGTACCTCGGCGAACAGTCGTTCAAGAATCTTCGGATCATCCACCAGCATGTTGCCTGTAGACGCACCCATGAACACTTTGACCCCGGCCACTTCACAAGGATTGAGCGCGGCAACGGTGTCGAGATTGTCCTGGCTCACGCCAAAGTGAAAAGCGTAATTGGCCACCGAACTGATTGCCGCACGGCGCTTCTTATCCGCCAGCGCTTGGAGGGTGAGGGTGGCCGGATTGGTGTTGGGCATGTCCATGAAACTGGTGATGCCACCCGCGACCGCCGCGCGGGATTCGCTATGTATGCTGCCCTTGGCCGGTGCGCCGGGTTCGCGAAAATGCACTTGGTCATCGATCATGCCCGGCAGCAGCCATTGGCCGTTGGCGTCGATTTCCACGCGCGCGGTTTCACCTTCGATGCTGCGGGCAATCTTGACGATGCGGCCATTGCTGACCAGCAAATCTGCGTCGAACTCACGCCCCTCGTTGACCAGTCTGGCGTTGCGAATCAGCACGCTGCTCATGGTTCAGAACTCGTTCTGCAAGGCTTTGTAGCCGCGCACCAGATCGACGTTGGTCCGCGCCACATCTTCGGAAAACTCCGAAGCGCTGACGCTCACCGGCGGGAATAACGAAAGGTCGGTGTTCGGCCCGATCCGGGTAGTCGAGGGCACGTAGAACGCGTCCGGCAAATCACGGCCGTCGACCACCGAATTATGCCGCACCACGCAGCCGTCGCCGACCACGCAATTGAACAACACGCTGTTGAAGCCGATGAACACCCGGTCGCCGACCACGCAGGGGCCATGGACGATCGAGCGGTGGGCGATGGAGCTGAATTCGCCGATGGTCACCGCCGCACCGGATTTGGAGTGGATCACCACGCCGTCCTGGATATTCGAATTGGCGCCGATGGTGATCGGCTCCATGTTGCCCGAAGCGTCCACTTCGTCAGCGCGGATGACTGCGTAAGGACCGACGAAGACGTTTTCGCCAATCACTACTTTGCCGCAGATGATCGCGGTTTTATCGACATAGGCCGACTCGGCAATTTGCGGCAGATCGCCTGAAGGATTCTTGCGGATCATGGTTGGCTCAGCGCGTTGTAAAGGGTGTTGAGGTTGTATTCGAACAGCCCGGTGAAGGTGCTGGCCGGGCCGCTCGCGGCGAGGGCATCCGAGTAGAGCGTGCCGCCGATGTGGGCATCGCTCTCGTCGGCGATCTGTTTGAGCAGTCGTGCGTCCTTGATGTTTTCCATGAACACCGCTTTGACTTTGGCTTGGCGGATTTGGGTGATCAGCGCAGCGACTTCTGCAGCGGAAGGGTCGCGTTCTGTGGACAGTCCCTGCGGGGCTATGAAGTCGATGCCGTAAGCCTGACCGAGATAACCGAACGCATCGTGGCTGGTGACAATTTTGCGGTTGCCTGCTGGCAGCGATCCGAGCTTGGCCTTGGCTTCGGCGAGCAGGGCGTAGATTTGTTTCAGGTAGGTTTTACTGTTGCGCTCGTAGTCGGCCTTATTCGTCGGATCAGCGGCGACCAGTGCCTTGGTGATGTTGGCGACGTACAACTCGGCGTTGGCCAGATTGTGCCAGGCGTGCGGGTCGGGAATGGTTTCACCGTCCTCATCGAGTGAACGTGGAATCACGCCATGGCTGGCACTGATGACTGTGGCTTGGGTGTCGGTGCTGTTCACCAGGCGATCCAGCCACGGCTCGAAACCCAAGCCGTTCTTGATGATCAGTTTGGCTTTGAGCAGCGCTTTGGCGTCGTCCGGGGTCGGCTCATAGGTGTGAGCGTCAGCGTCAGGCCCGACCATGTTGATGATCTGAATATGCTCGCCGCCGACCTGATGAACCATGTCGGCGAGGATGCTGAAACTGGTGACCACCGGCATTTTCTCCGCCGCCGATAAGGACATCGACAGCATCAGACTGAACAGCACGAGTAGAGCGCGCATCGGGAAACACCTCATTGTGATGTGAGCAAAGGCGGGCGGCGCAGCAGGCCATGGACCGGCCCGAACACCACGGACAGCAGATAACCCGTGCCAGCGACCAGCACGATGGCCGGGCCGCTAGGGAGCGAGTAATAGAAAGAGACGAGCAAGCCGAACCACACCGAGACGCAACCGATGATCGCCGCGATGGCAATCAGGTTCGGCAATCGGCGGCTCCAGAATCGAGAAGCGGCAGCGGGCAGCATCATCAGGCCGACCACCATCAACGCGCCGATCGCCTGGAAACCGATCACCAGATTCAGCACAACCAGGGTCAGGAATACGCCGTGGGCGAGAGGACCGAGGCGGCTCACGGTTCTTAAAAACAATGGGTCGAGGGTGTCGAGCAATAGGGGTTTGTAGATCAGCATCATCGCGATCAGGCTGAATGCCGAGACCCACAACATGCCATTGAGGGTTGGTCCGTCGACGGCCAATGCCGAGCCGAACAGTAGATGCAAGAGGTCGAGGCGTTTGCCGGCGATGCCGAGAATCAACACGCCACTGGCCAGCGATATGGGATAGATCGCCGCGAGGCTGGCATCTTCGCGCAGGCCTGTGCGGCGGGTAATCCAGGCGGCGAGGCCGGCCATGCTCATACCTGCGGCGAGACCGCCAAAGGTCAACGCGGGCAGACTCAGCCCGGCGAACCAGAAGCCCAATGCGGCGCCGGGAAGGATGCCGTGGGCCACGGCGTCGCCGATCAGACTCATGCGCCGCAGGATCAGAAACACACCCAGTGGCGCGGTGCTGCAGGCCAATACCAGGCCCCCGAGGAGGGCGCGGCGCATGAAGAGGAACTCGGTGAACGGTTGCCAGAAGTGAGCGAAGGTGAGCATCAGGCCACCTGAGTGTGAGGTGACTGCTGGATGAGTTCTGCGCTGGCGCCAAATACGCAATCGCCGTTTTTAATTAACAGCGTTTTTGGGATGTGTTGGCGGACGGCGGCGAGGTCATGGCAAACCACGACCAATGTTCGACCTTCGCCATGCCATGCGTGGATGTGTTGCCATAGCAGCCGTTGGCCTAGCTCATCAAGTGCAGCATGGGGCTCGTCGAGCAGCAGCACAGGGGAGTCGGTCAGACTCAATCGAGCGAGCAGGGCACGTTGTAATTCTCCGCCGGACAGGGCCATCAGCGGACGATCTTCGAGTCCACTCAGGTGCCAGTTTTCCAGTGCCGCAGCGAGGCGTTGAGCGCGCAATTGCGTGGACAGTCGTCGTCCCCAGAAACCAGCGGCTACCAAATCTTGGAGACTGATGGGGAACTGGCGATCCAGATGCTGTTGCTGGGGGAGGAAGGACAATCCGCTTTGGCGTGGAACACTCAGGGTGACGTTGCCTGCCAATGGCTTTTGCAGTCCGGCGATGACTTTCAGCAGGCTGCTTTTGCCACAGCCGTTCGCCCCGATGATTGCCGTGAGACTACCGCTGTCGAGTTCGAGACTGAGGGGGGATGTCAGCGGTTGACCGGGTGCGCCCCAACTCAATGATTGGCAGCGAATCATGCGTGCTCCCGATGCCAATGGCTTTCAGCAACGGCATCGTGTGCGTGCAAGCTTTCGGCGTGGATCACCCGCAGATGAAAAGCACTGACGCCGGGGGAGCGACGCAGTGCCAGATTCAGTCGACGCGCGGCGTCCTCGCAGAACATCAGATTCTGTCCATTGGCGAGTGCGAAGGCTTGTTCGTCAGCGCGTTTTACCGCGGTTTGGACGGCTGTTCCGAGTGCTGCTTCGGCGTCATTGATGAGCGCACTCAGCGGCAACTCATCGATGAATTCATCTAGATGAACATGCAGTTGTGCGGTGCTGCGTTGGCTGTGGGGCGTGGCGATGATGCCCTGGGTCGAACCGAGCCAAGTTAAAACGTCGGCGTGTCGTAGCGGCTTGTTTGCGAAGTCGTCGATGAATTGTTGCTGGATCAATTGTCTTGCGAGGGCTGCAGAACAAGGGCACGTCGAAGAGTAGGGCACATCGATTTTGAGTTCCACGTGGAACATTTCGTTTTTCAGACTGGCTGAAATGGTCGCTTGATACGATTTCCAACCGGCCAAAGGACTGACCAGTGCAGGCCTTTTCAGCAGAATCTCTGTGTGGATATTCAGGTACGCGTTGTTGGATAAACCTTCATGGCTAACGACGAAACGCTGGAGTACGTAACGCAGCAAAGTAGGGCAAAGGTTGTCCCGCTCAAGGGTTTCCAGTGCCAGATACAGTCGTGACATATGAATGCCGCGAGCATCGCCGTCATCAAGGCTTACACCTGCATCGACTTTGGCATTCAGCCGTTGGCTCTCTAACAAGACTGGCAAAGCGATGCCGCGCATGCCCACCCATTCGAGTGTTAACGCTTGGCGCGCAGCCTGCGCAGCGATATCCGGAAGTGTCAGCGAATTCATGTTCGGGACCATCGTGTTGATTGAATTTGATGTTACATTATAACAATTCAAATCACGACGCATTTTTCATGAACAGGCTTTCATATTCACAGATGCCACTTGCTCAATCTGATCCTCGCCGCCGTGTTCGCTTTACCTTTCACTGTCTCAGCCGCAAAGACAAAGATCCGCAACGTGAGACTTTGGCGCTCGGCGACACGATGATTCGTTCGAACAATCAGGCACTTCCGATACTAGAGGTTCCACGTGAAACACCTGGGGATAGACTCATCCGAAGAGCGACATCGGCGACTGCGCGTTTCATGGCACAGCGAGAGAACGGTGCGGATCTGCTCGGTGCGACCAGTTTGCTAAATCTGAAGGACAAGGATCCGATGCTCGCCGGTGTGATTTTCGACATCTCAATGAACGCTACCATCGCCGTGAGTTTGCAACTGGGAAGTACGATTCTCCGCAGTCTGGCCGGCATCACCACACTGCATCAGAAGCGCGTGGAACAGCATTTCTACGCAATTTTCATCACATTTCCCAAGCGCTGCACTGATGGCAGCTTCTGACTCTTTATCTCTAAGGGGCAAGAGCAAGGCTGGCTAATTTATGTTGTTATACTATAACATTAATTTGAGCTAAGCCTGATTCAGCCGATTTCAAGCGTTTACCTTCTACGAACCGTCGTATGAAGCCCAGAACGTCACGCGCTACGCAAAAGTGCAGATCGGCTGCTACCTGAAGAGGATTACCCAATGTCAGCCGAACTGCCCGTCACCGTTCTTTCCGGATTTCTCGGCGCTGGAAAAAGTACACTTTTGAATTACGTACTACGTAATCGCAAGGGATTGCGCGTAGCGGTCATCGTCAACGATATGAGCGAGATCAACATTGATGGCAGCGAAGTTCAGCGCGATGTCAGCCTGAACCGCGCCCAAGAGAAACTCGTGGAAATGAGTAACGGTTGTATCTGCTGTACGTTACGCGAAGACTTGCTCGAAGAAGTCAGCAAGCTCGCTCGCGATGGTCGCTTCGATTACTTGCTGATCGAGTCCACCGGTATCTCCGAGCCACTGCCGGTGGCAGAGACCTTCACCTTTCGCGATGAACAGGGACAAAGCCTCGCCGACATCGCGCGCCTGGACACCATGGTCACTGTCGTCGACGGCGTGAATTTCCTGCTCGACTACCAGGCTGCCGAAAGCCTCGCCTCTCGCGGTGAAACCCTAGGCGAAGAGGACGAACGCTCCATCACCGATTTGCTGATCGAGCAGATCGAGTTTGCCGATGTACTGCTCATCAGCAAGATCGATCTGATCAGCCAACATGAGCGTGAAGAGCTGATCGCCATCCTCAAACGTCTCAACGCACACGCCGAAATCATCCCGATGGTGATGGGCGAAGTGCCGCTGGAAAAGATCCTCAACACCGGCCGTTTCGACTTCGAGAAAGCCGCGCAAGCGCCCGGTTGGTTGCAGGAATTGCGCGGCGAGCACGTCGCGGAAACCGAGGAGTACGGCATAGCTTCCACCGCCTACCGCGCGCGCCGGCCCTTTCACCCGCAGCGTTTCTTCAGCTTCATCGACCGCCCATGGCTGAACGGGAAATTGCTGCGCTCCAAAGGTTTTTTCTGGCTGGCGAGCAAGCCCACGGATGCAGGCAGTTGGTCGCAGGCCGGCGGTTTGATGCGCCACGGTTTTGCCGGACGCTGGTGGCGTTTCGTGCCGAAAAACCAGTGGCCGCAGGATCAGGAAAGTACCCAGGTGATCATGGAAAACTGGACGTCGAGTGTCGGAGATTGTCGTCAGGAACTGGTCTTCATCGGCCAAAACATCAATTTCCTACAGCTCTCTGCCGAACTGGATGGTTGTCTGCTGACCGACGATGAAATGGCGATCGGTGTTGAAGGCTGGCGATTGCTGCCGGATCCGTTCGGCCCTTGGCACGAAGAGGCCGCCTGATGCTCGCATTGAAACTCCAGCAAAACCGCACACGCCATCAGCATCAAGGCCCGACGCCCGAGGTGCTGACACGAATCCTTGAGGACGACACCAACCTCGCCGTCTGGCAGCGACAACTGCCGCTGCACATCGCCGATTTCGCTCACTTGCTGCTGTCACTCAACGAGCCTCTGGCCGAGTCGCTGTGCCTGCAGTTATCCGACGAGGAGGCAGAGCCGGATCTTACCGGGCTGGCCTTGGGGTTTCGCGATCTGCAAGGCTATGACGGCTTTATCGCTGATGTGAAATGGCTCGTGAGCGCCTTCGCGTGCCTGCTCGGCGCCCGGCGGATCGGCCTGCGCCTGCGGGTGTTGGATAAAGCCATGTGCCCACGCTTTCACGTCGATCATGTACCGGTGCGCCTGATCACCACCTACGCGGGAGTCGGCAGCCAGTGGCTCAGGGAAGGCGCAATGGATCGTCAGCAACTGGGCCAGGCCAATGCCGAGCCTCAGGAAGCAGGGCAGATCCAGCAGCTCAAAAGCGCTGATGTGGCGTTATTGAAAGGCGAAAAATGGCACGGCAATGAAGGCTTCGGCCTGATCCATCGCTCGCCGCAACTCGCTCACGATGAGCGTCGACTGATCCTGACCCTCGACTGGCTCGGCTAACGGCTAACGGCTAGCGGCTAGCGGCTCAAGGCTTGAGCCAAGCACCCTGGCTCTGGCCTTCGCAGTAAGGTTTCAGATACGCGGCATCGGTGGCAACGCCGTAATAGTGGATGTCTTGGCGATAGGGCATATTGGCGACTTGCGCGTTGCTGCACACGCCGAAAGCTCCGGTCGGGCATTGATTGACGTACTGCACGTCGACTTTCTGCCCGGCCAGTGTGGGCTGGCAAAAGCCGTCGTTGAACAGTTTTTCCGGGATGTTGCGGTTTTGCTGGCAGACTTTGACGTCGAGCCGCTCGCCCTGACTGTGCACCACGCAGGCCTGGGCCAACACTTCGCTCGACATCACCATCAACAGCAACGACCATCCCATACAACGCATCTTCAACCACCTCAGAAGCATTCCTCAGAAAATACCCACCATGTTGCAGAACATTCCTACTCATGTCATTGCAGGCCCGTTAGGCGCCGGCAAGACCAGCCTGATCCGCCATCTCATGGCGCAACGACCGGAAGGCGAGCGCTGGGCGGTGCTGATTAATGAGTTCGGCCAGATCGGCCTCGACGCCGCACTGCTGACCCGCGACGGCGATGGTATCGCACTGGGCGAAGTGGCCGGGGGCTGCTTGTGTTGCGTCAATGGCGCGCCGTTTCAGATCGGCCTCGGGCGGTTGCTGCGCAAGGCCAGGCCGGATCGGCTGTTTATCGAGCCATCCGGGTTGGGCCATCCGGCGCAATTACTCAAGCTACTGAGTGAAGCGCCATGGCAGGGCGTACTCGCCATACAGCCGTGTGTGCTGGTGTTAGATGCCCAGTCGCTCAACGCGGGGAAAGCGCTGCCGGCTGCGCAACAGCAAGCGATGGCCAGCGCCGGCTTGTTGTTGCTTAACAAGGCTGAAAACCTGGATGAGGTCGCTCTACAGAAAATATCCAGTCAGTTGCCACCCGTCAGGCTGATCTGGACGCAACAGGCGCAACTGTCCTTGAGCGAACTGCCAGGTCTGGCCATTCAAGCGGTGGCGGGTGTGGATAACTGGGTCGTGCCCAAAGGATTGGCGCAGATGCCGACGGTCTGGAGCGATCCGACGCAACCCATTTGCCTGAGTCAGGCGCAGGAGGGCGGTTGGAGTATCGGATGGCGCTGGCATCCGAGCCAGCAGTTAGACATGCATCGAATGGCCGTTTGGCTTGAAAGCCTTGTGTGGGCAAGGGCCAAACTGGTTATCCACAGCGCGGAGGGCTGGGTTTCGGCGAATGCGCTGGATAGCTCAACGCTGAACTGGACAGCCAGCGAATGGCGTAAGGACTCGCGGATCGAGCTGATCTTCGCCGATCCGCAAAATATCGACCAATTACAGGCAGGACTGGCGCAGTGCCGGATTCAGGCAGGCTGACTCACGGCTTCCACTTGGTATGTTCCTGCCGCCACTGATTGAGCTCGATCACTTCAGCCCGAGGCTTATGCACCTCAACCACTGGCGGCGTGTCGTCGAATGGGGCCGGGTAGGGCGCCAGTTCGATCTGCGCGCTATGGGCGCCGAATTGGGTGATGGTGCCGTTGTGTCGGGTTTCGCCGGTCACGGTGAATTCGAAGTTATAGACCCGCTCCAGGCGTCGCCGACCATTGGCATCCTTGATCAAACCAATTTTCTTCAACGCGACGTTACCGTCCAGCAGCTCGACGCCGACGTTGGTGCAATGCTGTTTGACCCGCTCCAGCGCCCGCTCGCGCAAGCCGTGGTTGTGCCAAAGCCAAGCGCCGGCAGCGGCGAACAGCATCAACACGAAGATGTTTTCGAGGGTCAGCATCAACAAGGGACTCCAAAAGATAGCGTCAGCTTAACTGCGTCGCCGGTCTGTCGTACAGGCTGCGTTTCGTCGCATACTGCGCGGCTTGAATTTCAATCGTTTTACGGAAAACCCGAATGAAACGTACGCCTCATCTGCTCGCCATTCAGTCCCATGTGGTGTTCGGCCACGCCGGTAACAGCGCCGCTGTATTTCCGATGCAGCGGGTCGGGGTGAATGTCTGGCCGCTCAACACCGTGCAGTTTTCCAACCACACCCAGTACGGCCAATGGACCGGCGAAGTGCTGGCGCCGCAACAGATTCCCGAGCTGGTCGAAGGCATTGCGGCCATTGGTGAGCTGGGCAACTGTGACGCGGTGCTATCCGGTTATCTGGGTAACGCAGCGCAGGGTCGGGCGATTCTCAGCGGCGTTGCACGCATCAAGTCGGTCAACCCGAAGGCTCTCTATCTGTGCGACCCGGTGATGGGCCACCCGGAGAAGGGTTGCAGCGTGCCGGCCGAGGTCAGTGATTTCTTGCTGGAAGAAGCAGCGGCTGTGGCCGACTTCATGTGCCCGAACCAACTGGAGCTGGACAGCTTTTCCGGGCGCAAGCCGCAATCGCTGTTCGATTGCCTGGCGATGGCGCGGGCGCTGCTGGCGCGCGGACCGAAAGCGGTGCTGGTCAAGCATCTGGACTACCCGGGCAAACCGGCGGAGGCTTTCGAGATGCTGTTGGTGACTGCCGAGGGCAGTTGGCATCTGCGCCGTCCGTTGCTGGCGTTTCCGCGTCAACCGGTGGGTGTGGGCGATCTGACGTCCGGCCTGTTTCTGGCGCGGGTGCTGCTGGGCGACAGTCTGGTAGCCGCGTTCGAGTTCACGGCGGCAGCGGTGCATGAGGTGCTGCTGGAGACCCAGGCTTGCGCCAGTTATGAGCTGCAACTGGTGCGGGCGCAAGATCGTATTGCGCATCCGCGGGTGAAGTTCGAGGCTACGCCGATCAGTCTTTAATCGTTTAAAAGCGAAAAGATCGCAGCCTGCGGCATCTCCTACAGGGTGGACGTCAATCCTCTGTAGGAGCTGCCGCAGGCTGCGATCTTTTGCTTTTGATCTTAGGCGTCGCCTTTTATTTCCTGATAACGCTTTTCCAGCTCCTGACGAATCTGCCGGCGCTGCTGGGCCTGTATGTAGCGGCGTTTGTCTTCGCTGTTCTGCGGCTGCAGCGGCGGCACTGGAGCCGGTTTACGCTGATCGTCGACCGCGACCATGGTGAAAAAGCAGCTGTTGGTATGGCGCACCGAGCGCTCGCGGATGTTCTCGGTCACCACTTTGATACCGACTTCCATCGAGGTGTTGCCGGTGTAGTTGACCGACGCCAGAAAGGTTACCAGTTCGCCGACGTGAATCGGCTCGCGGAAAATCACCTGATCCACCGACAGCGTCACCACGTAGCGGCCGGCATAACGGCTCGCGCAGGCGTAGGCCACTTCGTCGAGGTATTTGAGCAGGGTGCCGCCGTGGACATTGCCAGAGAAGTTGGCCATGTCGGGGGTCATCAGTACCGTCATCGACAGCTGGGCGTTTCCGGGTTCCATAACGTTCTCACGGATCAAGGCGGGTTTGCTGGAAGCACCTCTGCGGGTGCCTGGTCGCTTTTCAAAAGTACCGTTATCGGGACGCCGGGCGACGGGCCGCCGTCACGCCGGGATCGATCTGTTTCCTTATATTGCACCGCCTTCCTGCCGGAAGTCGCGGTGTTACCCTGCAAAAGCCCGCCTCAAGGGCAATTCCCACACGAAAAGCGGATTTTTACCCAGCTCGCTCAGACTTTTCTGATGTCTGACTGCGAGCCTCGTCATTCAAGGAGCCCACGCCATGCATGCCATCAGTTTTATTCAGGACCTGGCAGTGATCATGTTGGTCGCGGGTGTGGTGACCGTCCTGTTTCATCGCTTCAAGCAACCAGTGGTGCTTGGCTACATCGTCGCCGGGTTTATCATCGGCCCGCACACCCCGCCGTTCGGCCTCATCCACGACGAAGAAACCATCAAGACCCTCGCCGAGCTGGGGGTGATCTTCCTGATGTTCTGCCTTGGCCTGGAGTTCAGCTTGCGCAAGCTGTTCAAGGTCGGTGCCACGGCATTTATCGCGGCGTTCCTCGAAATCGTGCTGATGATCTGGATCGGCTACGAAATCGGCCGCTGGTTCGACTGGAACACCATGGATTCGCTGTTCCTCGGCGCGATCCTGGCGATTTCCTCGACCACCATCATCGTCAAGGCGCTCAACGATCTGAAGATGAAGAACGAGCGCTTCGCGCAGTTGATCTTCGGTGTATTGATCGTCGAGGACATCCTCGGCATCGGCATCATCGCCTTGCTGTCGAGTATCGCGGTCAGCGGCACTGTTAGCTCCGGCGAAGTATTTTCCACGGTCGGCAAGCTGTCGCTGTTCATGATTGTCGCGCTGGTGATTGGCATTCTGCTGGTGCCGCGTCTGTTGGCTTACGTGGCGAAATTCGAAAGCAACGAGATGCTGCTGATCACCGTATTGGGCCTGTGTTTCGGTTTCTGCCTGTTGGTGGTCAAGCTCGAATACAGCATGGTGCTGGGGGCGTTCCTGATTGGCGCGATCATGGCCGAGTCGCGGCAACTGCTGAAGATCGAGCGGCTGATCGAGCCGGTTCGAGACCTGTTCAGTGCAATCTTCTTCGTCGCCATTGGCCTGATGCTCGACCCGATGATTCTCCTGCACTACGCGTGGCCGATCGCGGTGATCACCGTCGCCGTGGTGCTCGGCAAGATTCTGTCCTGCGGCCTTGGTGCCTTTATCGCCGGCAATGACGGACGGACCTCACTGCGGGTAGGGATGGGGCTTTCACAGATTGGCGAATTTTCCTTCATCATCGCCGCGCTGGGCATGACCTTGCAGGTCACCAGCAACTTCCTCTATCCGGTGGCCGTGGCAGTGTCGGTGATCACCACACTGCTGACGCCGTACCTGATTCGCGCGGCGGATCCGCTGTCGATCAAGCTGTCTGCCGCCATGCCCAAGCCTCTCGCACGGGTATTCGGAATGTACGGCGAATGGCTGCGCAGCATCCAGCCGCAAGGCGAGGGCGCCATGCTGGCGTCGATGATCCGGCGGATTCTGTTGCAGGTCGGGGTCAATCTGGCGCTGGTGATTGCGATCTTCTTTGCCGGCGCGTATTTCGCCGAGCGCATCTCGCTGTCGCTGCAAGACTGGATCAGTGATTCGAGCTGGCAGAAGGCGTTGATCTGGGGCGGGGCATTGCTGGTGTCGCTGCCGTTCCTCATCGCCGCCTATCGCAAGCTCAAGGCGCTGTCGATGCTGCTGGCGGAAATGGGCGTGAAGCCGGAGATGGCCGGGCGGCACACGCAGCGAGTGCGTCGGGTGATCTCAGAAGTGATCCCGATTCTCTCGCTGCTGGTGATTTTCCTGCTGCTGGCAGCCTTGTCGGCCAGTATCTTGCCGACCAACAAGTTGCTGGTGCTGATCGCCGTGGTCGCGGCCGCCGTGGCGGCGCTGCTCTGGCGATGGTTCATCCGCGTGCATACGCGGATGCAGGTGGCCTTGCTGGAAACCCTCGACAACCACAAGGAGTCGTCGGGCCACTGACCAACCGGGGCGTTTGGCCGATCAGCTTTCCAGCCAGACGTCCCGCGCCCAGTGCCACACCGACTCCCAGGTTTCTTCGGCAATCAGTTCTTCTTCGGCCTGCCACAGCACCACGGTGCCGTCTTCTTCGACGCAGTAGTAGTCGTCGCCGTCCTGGCAAATTGGGATCAGGCTGCGATCCACGCCGGCATCCCAAGCGTTGGCGGCGACATCCGGCAAGTAGGTGTGCGATTGCGGGTCGGTGACAGTTACCGGTTCCAGGCTGCCGTAAACCACATCGCTGACCGTCAGCAAAAACTCTCTGAAGACAAACGGAATGTCGATGAACAGCTGTTCTTCGATTTCGACCAGCAAGTCTTCGTCAGGCAACTCCAATGGAACCGGTACGGGTTCGTTGGCTTCGCGCAGTTGTTCGATGATTTCTTCCACGTCCGGGATCCTCTTGCTTGAATGGCGCGGTTTATATGGGCCGGTTTATACAGTAGCTCGCTATAGATGCAACCGCGAAATAGAAAAACCCCGGACAAGTCCGGGGTTTTCGTTACCGCATGCTTAAGGCAGAGGGTATCAGCCGTTCTGGCGGATACCAGCCACCAGCCAAGGCTGGTTGTCGCCTTGCGGACGTTCCATGTTCCAGCTTTCGCTGAACACTTCGCCCTGGTCGAAACGCGAAGTCTTCGACACGCCGCTGAAGGTCAGGGTGGCGATGGTCTTGTCCGCACGGTCATCCACGCCATCCAGTTGCACCTGGAGATTGTCGATGTAGGTCGACTGGAAAGCATCGCCCAGATCCGCACGCTCACGCTTGAGGAACTCAAGCATTTGCGGGGTCACGAACTCGGCGATCTTGTCCATTTCGTTGGCGTCCCAGTGCTGCTGCAGCGACTG
This sequence comes from Pseudomonas sp. LBUM1648, assembly GCF_059716145.1. NCBI lineage: Bacteria > Pseudomonadati > Pseudomonadota > Gammaproteobacteria > Pseudomonadales > Pseudomonadaceae > Pseudomonas > Pseudomonas sp. LBUM1648. The sequence continues at coordinate 6,441,993 of NZ_CP166808.1, read as the reverse complement.
GAAGTGGCTACGGGCTGCTTCAAGGAAGTTCTGTTCGTTGAACCAGGCCGGAGCGTTGATTACCGGACGGGCGGCGGCAGGTGCAGCCGAACCACCGAAGATCGAACCCATGCCGGCAGGCTTTTGTTCGAACACTTCACGCTGCATTGGCGCGCCGGCCGGAGCCAGTTGCTCCTGCTGCTTGCGACGACGAGCGGCGATGAAGCGGAAGATCACGAACGCGATCACGGCCATGATCAGGATGTCGAATATCTGCATACCCTGGAAGCCGCCGCCCATGAACATGGAAGCGAGCAGACCACCGGCGGCGATGCCGGCCAGAGGGCCGAGCCATTTCGAAGCGCCGCCAGCCTTGGCAGCAGCGCCAGCGGCACCGGCAGCACCAGCGGTCGCTGCAGCGCCGCCCACGCCTGGGGAAGAAGGAGCCATCTGGCTGGTCTGGTGCGTCGGCGCAGCGCCGGCGCTTTTGCCACCACCAAAGCGCTTGGCGTTGGCGTCGAGGCTCATCGTCAGGCCGATGCACAACGCCATGGCGATGCTAAGAAAACGTTTCATAAAGGGAATTCCCGTTTGTGGAGACACGCGCGCCATGTTGCACAGCTGAACTGTTGCTGGCTAGCGAGAGAGTGTTTCGGGCTTTTGCCTGACAGGTTACGTTCAGCTCGGTCGCGGCAATAAGGCCATGTACTTTTGGCTGTAGGAAAAGTCGATAGGTTCAGAAAGAAATCGATCCCTGTGGGAGCGAGTAGGCTCGCTCCCACATTTGTGCTACGCGTGAACGTCAGATCGCTTCCAGCTTCGCGTAACCCAGCATCAGCCACTTGCTGCCTTCGCTGAAGTTCACCTGCACCCGAGCCTGGGCTCCGGCGCCTTCGAAGTTGAGGATCACGCCCTCGCCAAAGATCGAGTGACGCACCGCCTGACCCAGGCTGAAGCCGGTTTCCGGAATCTCGCTGCCACTGAACAGGTTGCTGCCGCTCATCGACTGGTTGCCGCCGAATGGTCGGCTGACGCTGTTCGACAGGCGCACTTCCTGAATCAGGCCTTTCGGCACTTCACGTACGAAACGCGAGACCTTGTTGTAGGTCTCGCTGCCGTACAGGCGTCGGGTTTCTGCATAGGTCATCACCAGATTCTGCATCGCCCGGGTGATGCCGACGTAGGCCAGGCGCCGTTCTTCTTCAAGACGCCCCGGCTCTTCCAGGCTCATCTTGTGCGGGAACAGGCCTTCTTCCATGCCCACCAGGAACACGTAAGGGAATTCCAGGCCTTTGGCGCTGTGCAGGGTCATCAGCTGAATGCTGTCTTCGTGTTCGTCGGCCTGAGTGTCGCCGGCCTCCAGCGAAGCGTGGCCGAGGAATGCCGCCAGTGGCGTCAGTTCTTCGTCTTCTTCGGTGTTCTCGAAGTTGCGTGCGGCGCTGACCAGTTCCTCAAGGTTTTCTACCCGAGCCTGGCCCTTCTCGCCTTTTTCCGCTTCGTGGTAGGCGATCAGGCCGGACTGCTCGATGACGGTTTGCGTCATCAAATGCAGCGGCATCTCCATGCACTTGGCAGCGAGGTTTTCGATCAGCTCGATAAACGCGCCGAGTGCACCGGCCGCGCGACCGGTCAGGCCTTTATTGGCGACGAGTTGGCGCATGGCTTCCCACATCGATACATCGCTGTGGCGTGCATGCTCGCGAATGGCTTCGACGGTTTTCTCACCGATGCCGCGCGCCGGGACGTTGATCACCCGCTCCAGTGCCGCATCGTTGCCGCGACCTTCGAGCAAGCGCAGGTACGCCATGGCGTTCTTGATTTCCGCCCGCTCGAAGAAGCGCTGGCCGCCATAGATGCGGTACGGAATGCGCTCGCGCAGCAAGGCTTCTTCCAAAACGCGGGATTGGGCGTTGGAGCGGTACAGAATCGCGATATCGCTGCGAGCCAAGCCGGTTTTCAGCGCGCTTTCGATGGTTTCGACAACGTAGCGTGCTTCGTCGTGTTCGTTGAACGCGGCGTACAGGTTGATCGCCTCGCCGTCGCCGCCGTCGGTCCACAGCTCCTTGCCGAGACGGCCGGTGTTGTTGGCGATCAGGGCGTTGGCCGCTTTGAGGATGCCTGCGGTGGAGCGGTAGTTCTGCTCCAGACGGATGGTCTCGGCGTCCGGGAAGTCGGACGAGTACTGATGAATGTTCTCGATTTTCGCGCCGCGCCAGCCGTAGATCGACTGGTCGTCGTCGCCGACCACCATCAGGCTGTCGCCGCCCTTGCCGAGCAAGCGCAACCAGGCGTACTGCACGGCGTTGGTGTCCTGGAACTCGTCTACCAGAATGTGCCGGAAGCGTTTCTGATAGTGCGCCAGCAGGCCCGGGTGATCACGCCACAAATCGAGGGCGCGCAGCAGCAGTTCGGAGAAGTCGATAACGCCCGCGCGCAGGCAAGCAGCCTCGTAAGCTTCATAAATGCCGCGCATGGTGGCCAGGTACAAGTCGCCGCTGGCCTGAATGTGTTGCGGACGCAGACCTTCGTCTTTCTGTCCGTTGATGAACCACTGGGCCTGACGGGCCGGCCAGCGTTGCTCGTCCAGGCCCAGCTCGCGGATCACCCGCTTGACCAGGCGTTGCTGGTCATCGCTGTCGAGAATCTGGAAAGTCTGGCTCAAGCCCGCTTCCTGCCAGTGCGCCCGCAACAAGCGGTGCGCCAGGCCGTGGAAGGTGCCGACCCACATGCCGGCCGGGTTGAGGCCCAGCAACTGCTCGATGCGGTGACGCATCTCGGCAGCAGCCTTGTTGGTGAAGGTCACCGACAAAATGGAGTGGGGCGAGGCGTTTTCGACCTGGATCAACCAGGCGATACGGTGCACCAGCACTCGGGTTTTACCGGAGCCAGCACCGGCCAGGACCAACTGACGGCCAACGGGGGCTGCTACGGCCTGGCGTTGGGCATCGTTGAGGGAGTTCAGCAGAAGGGAGAGATCATCGCGCATCGGGGCATTCTAGGGTGCGCCGCAGGCCCGGGCAAACCGAGCTTTGCATTAGCCGATGAAACTGCTGCCGATGACGACCGGTCGGTCACTGGCTACAAGCGTCAGCCCGTCTCGCTTTGCGGGTTTTGTCGGTGCCACGGGGGCGAAAAGTTTCGCTGAAATTATGATCCGGGGCAGTTTGGCAAAGGGGTTGGCTTGTGTATGCTCCGTTCACGTTTCGGGCGCACGCCCCCTTATAAGAACAAGAACGTTGCCCATGACCCTCAGCGCCGAACTGTCGGGCCCCTCTGTGGAACCCCGGGTTATCCGCAAGCACTATGCCGTCGAAATGGCAGTCGAGCGCACGCGCCTGCTGTATCAGGGCTCCTTGTTGCCCACCCTTTTCATGTTGATCAATGGTCTGGTCTGCGCCGGTTTGCTCTGGAGCCCGCAGCGCTACTTCGTGGTCAGCGTCTGGCTGGTGTGGCTGTTGTCGCTGGTGGCGCTGCGGGTGATTCAGGTCGCGGCGTTCGACTCGGCGATCCCTGATCGTCAGGCCCAGCCGATCTGGTTTCGCATGTTTCTGATCGGTTCCACCATGACCGGGTTGACCCTGGCCGGAGCCGGCATCGCCCTCGTGCCCGCCGACAACTTTATGCAGCAGGCCTGGGTGTTCGGCCTGATCGGCGCGGCGACCCTGTCGGCCAGCGTCGCCTATGCGGTGAGCCTGCCGGCGTTTCTGTCCTTTACCTTACCGTGCCTGCTGCCGGCGATTGGCTTTCTGTTCTGGGGCGGTGATGACATGGCGCGGGGCTGGGGCTGGCTCGGGTTGATCCTGTTGGGCTCGCTGAGTGTGGTGGCGTGGCAGGTCAATCGGCTGATTGATCGTGGCTTGTTACGGCGCTTTCAGAATCAGCACCTGATCGAACACCTGCAACAGACGCAAGCTCGCAGCGAGCAGCTCAATCAGGACCTGGCCAAGGAAATCGAACACCGTCGCTGTGCCGAGGGCAAATTGCGCGAAGCCCAGGTTGAGCTGGAAGACCGCGTTGCCCTGCGCAGCCGCGAACTGGACGCGGCCAATCAGGCCTTGAGCAAAAGCGAGGCGCGTCTGGCGCTGGCGTTGAAGGCCAGTGAGTTGGGCCTGTGGGACTGGAACCTGCAAACCGACGAAGTCCATCACACGCAGATTCAGGAGTTGGTCGGCCTTGCCCCGGGATACGTCACGGCGATCCTGCGCGACCTCAAGCCGCGGCTGCACCCGGAAGACCTGCCGTCGCTCAAGCACGCGCTGATAGAGCATTTGAAGGGCCGCACCGAGGACTATCAGATCGAATACCGCGTGCGCCACGGCGATGGCCATTGGGTGTGGATCGAAGACCGTGGCCGCGCCGTGGAGCGCAGCGACAGCGGGCGGGTGATCCGCATGCTCGGCACGCGGCGCGACATCAGCGCGAGCAAGCATCTGGAAGAGCAGCAGCGATTGGCGGCAACGGTGTTTGAAGCTGCCAGCGAAGGCATCGTGATTCTCGACCCGAACTACGCATTGATCGCGATCAACCAGGCCTTCAGCCGCGTGACGGGTTATGACATCGACGACATGCTCGGGCGCAACGTCGTCGAACTGCCGTGCAGTCGCGATGCCCGCCGCCATTACGTCGCGATCCGCCATGCGCTGGAGCAGCACGGCAGTTGGCAGGGCGAACTGGTGGAAACCCGCAAGAACGGTGAGCTGTATCCGCAGTGGCTGCAACTCAACGCGGTGCGCGATAGTCGGGGAAATGTTAGCCATATCGTCGGCTTCTTCGCCGATCTGTCGGCGCGACGCGAATCCGAAGAGCGCATGCGCTATCTGACCCATTACGACGAACTGACCGGGCTGGCGAACCGCTCACTGTTCCGCGAACGCCTGCACGAGGCGCATCAACGGGTGCGGCAGGGCGGGCGGCGCAGTCTGGCATTGCTGCACATCAATCTCGACCGCTTCAAACTGCTTAACGACAGCCTCGGCCATGAAGTCGCAGACCAGTTGTTGCAGAAAATGGCCCGACGGCTGGTCAACGCCTTACCGGAAGCCGACACCATCGCCCGGCTGTCCGGTGATGAATTTGCGGTGTTGTTCGATGCTTACGGCAACCTGTCGAGTCTGGCGCGCGTCGCCACACGACTGTCGACCAAGCTGCGTCTGCCGCTGACGGTCGAAGGGCATGAGTTAGTGGTCAGCGCCTCGATGGGCATCAGCATGTTGCCGGACAACGCCCGGGAGATTTCCGCGCTGGTCAGTCAATCGAACATGGCCATGCAACATGCCAAACACTTGGGCGGCAACAACTTCCAGTTCTACACCGAGAGCTTGCAGGCCAGCACGCTTGAGCGTTTGCAGCTGGAAAACCAGTTGCGCAAAGCCATCGATGACAAGCAGTTGAAGGTGTTTTATCAGCCGAAGCTGTGCCTGGAAACCGGGCGCCTGAATGCGGCGGAGGCGTTGGTGCGCTGGGATCATCCAACGATGGGCCGAGTGCCGCCGGGAGATTTCATCGGGCTGGCCGAGGAAACCGGTCTGATCGGCCCGATCGGCGAATTCGTACTGCGTCAGGCCTGCTGGCAGGCATGCGAATGGCAGCGTCAGGGGCTGGCGCCGATCCGTGTTTCGGTGAACCTGTCGGTGCATCAGTTGCGCCAAGGCAAACTGGTCAGTCTGGTGCGCCAGGTGCTGGAGGAAACCGGCCTGGCGCCGCACTACCTTGAGCTGGAACTGACTGAAAGTCAGTTGCTCGACAGCGTTGAGCACATCATCGCGACCTTCCAGCAACTGCGCGATCTGGGCGTGAAGCTTGCCATCGACGATTTTGGCACCGGCTATTCGTCACTGAGTTATCTCAAGCGGATTCCGGTGGATTACGTGAAGATCGATCAGGCGTTCATTCGCGGTTTGGGCGAGGGCAGTGAAGATGCGGCGATCACCCGCGCGATCATTGCCATGGCCCATGGACTGTCGCTGAAAGTGGTGGCCGAAGGCGTCGAACGGCAAGAGCAGCTGGAATTTTTGCGCGCAGAGCGATGCGATGAAGTGCAGGGCTATCTGATCAGTCGACCGGTGGAGGCCGCCGGTCTGGCCGGGCTTTTGCGCGAACAGGGAAATCCGCTTTAAGGGCTACATGCACCCCATCGCGCCTGATATGGGGACATGGAGTTACGCATTGAGCAGGCAAAAAGCCAATTCATGTAGTATAACTACAAGCTTGCTACATCCCCGACCATAACAAGAGTCCAGCCCCTTGAATCTGCTGCAACACATCGCCCAGTCACGTCACCTGTTACGCAAGTCGGAGCTCAAGGTCGCCGACCACGTGCTGCTTGACCCTGCGGCAGTGATGCACAGTTCCATGGCTGACCTGGCGCACAGCGTCGGCATCAGTGAGCCGACCATCGTGCGCTTCTGTCGCGCCATCGGTTGTTCCGGTTTTCAGGATCTGAAACTGAAACTCGCGCAGAGCCTGGCCGCCGGTGCCAGTTTTGGCCAGTTCGCGATCCATGAAGACGACTCGGTCGCCGATTACAGCCTGAAAATTTTCGACACTACGTTGCACACCCTGATGGAGGTTCGCGAGAAGCTCGATCCGGTGGAGTTGCAGCGCGCGGTGACGCTGATGTCCCAGGCGCAGCGTGTCGAGTTCTACGGCTTCGGCGCGTCGGGCGCGGTGGCGGCGGATGCCCAGCACAAGTTCTTCCGTTTGCTGCTGACCGCAGCGGCGTATTCCGATCCGCACATGCAGGCGATGTCGGCAGTGACGCTGAAACCGACCGACGTGGCGATCTGCATTTCCCAGTCCGGGCGTTCGAAAGATCTGCTGATCACCGCCAATCTGGTGCGTGAGAGCGGTGCATCGCTGATCACCCTGTGCCCGAGCCAGACGCCGTTGGCGGAACTGTCGACGGTCAACCTCGCCATCGATGTACACGAAGACACGGAAATCTATACGCCGCTGACGTCGCGCATTGCGCATCTGGTGGTGATTGACGTGCTGGCGATGGGCGTGGCGATGGCGCGCGGGCCGAGTCTGGTCAACCATCTCAAGAGCGTGAAGCGCAGTTTGCGCAGCTTGCGGTTGTCGCCCAAAGCCGTAAAAGCCCTCGACGACTAAGATCAAAAGATCGCAGCCTTCGGCAGCTCCTACAGAGATCGGTGTAGGAGCTGCCGAAGGCTGCGATCTTTTGCTTTTCGATGGAAATTTTCATCGGACTGTCATCCCCTCGCCGCCAAATCGTCATTTCCCACGCCTATCGTGAAACTCCCGTAAACGCCTTGGGAGACTCGAAATGGCTCAGCCTTACGAAGAACGCAACAGCGCCGCGAAAACCCGTCGTCAGCAGGAAGACCAGCGCCGCATGGAGTTTCGCCGCGCGATCGAAGATCGCTTCGAACTCCGTCAGCTTCAGGCCGAAATCGGCGATTTTCCCGAGATCAATCACTGGCAGGCAGCACCGGCAGCTTCCCGTCGAAGCGCTCAACCAGCGCACTGATCTGCACGCGCTCGCTGCGGATAAACGCCAGGAAGGCGTGCGCCACCGGTGACAGTCGTTTCGCTTTGGCTTGCACCAGGCACCAGCTACGGAACAGCGGCAACTCTTCGACCGGTAACTCGACCAGGCCGCCGGTCGCCAGCTCCAGGTTCAGGGCGTGGCGCGTCAACAGCGCCAGGCCCAGACCCGCCACCACGCATTCGCGCTGAGCTTCGGCCGAGGCCACTTCCTGGGTCTGGGTGAAGTGCACGCGTTTCTCTTTGAAGTATTCCTCGCAGGCCAGTCGCGTGCCTGAACCGGGTTCGCGGATCAGCAACGTATACGGTTCAAGATCCTGCAAGCGCAGCGGCCCCATATGCGCCAACGGATGATCCGGGCGCGCCGTGGCCACAATGGGGTTGTTCAAGAACGGCAGAAATTCCAGGCCCATGTCCTGCGGCACCATCGACATGATCACCAGATCGTCACGGTTGTCCGACAGGCGTCGGATCACCTGGCCACGGTTGACCACCGTCAGTTGCAGATTCACTTCCGGATGTTGGCGCTTGAACGCGGCGAACAGGTGCGGCACGAAATACTTGGCGCTCGATTCCACCGCCAATTTTAGCTGACCCTGCAACGAACCCTGCATGTCCGACAGCTGCATATCGAGGTTTTCCAAGCGCCCGAAAATGTCGCGGCTGGCACGTTGAAGGGCTTCGGCAGCTTCGGTCATGTAGAGTTTTTTGCCGACGTAATCGAACAATGGCTGCCCGATCAGCTCTTCCAACTGACGAATCTGTAGGCTGACGGCCGGTTGTGTGAGAGACATTTCATCGGCTGCGCGGCTATAGGAACGTAAATCGCAAACCTCGTTGAAGATCTGCAACTGACGCAATGTCATACGCATCAAGGACTTACGCATTTTCTACAAGCTCTGAACGCTAGATGATGCGCTGACTATAAGTCTTTACTTATGGCTAACCCAATTTTTATTCATTTTTGTTAATCCCTTGTGGGCGCTAGTGTGGGGTCGCGACTAAATTGAAACATTTGGTCACGCGTCGACCTGGGTCTAGCAGGTCGTGGTGCCACCGGCTCAAGGGAACCTCCAAGTGATAACAAAGATCCTGATCGCCAACCGTGGTGAGATTGCCGTACGAATCGTGCGAGCCTGCGCCGAAATGGGCATTCGCTCGGTTGCGATTTTTTCCGACGCCGACCGGCATGCGTTGCATGTGAAGCGTGCGGACGAGGCCCACAGCATCGGTGCCGAGCCACTGGCCGGTTACCTCAACCCGCGCAAGCTGGTGAACCTGGCCGTGGAAACCGGCTGTGATGCACTGCACCCCGGTTACGGTTTCCTCTCGGAAAACGCCGAACTGGCCGATATCTGCGCCGAACGCGGAATCAAATTCATTGGCCCGTCGGCAGAAGTCATTCGCCGCATGGGCGACAAGACCGAAGCGCGCCGCAGCATGATCAAGGCCGGCGTGCCGGTCACGCCGGGCACTGAAGGCAACGTCGCAGGCATCGAAGAAGCGCTGATCGAGGGTGACCGCATCGGTTACCCGGTGATGCTCAAGGCCACTTCCGGTGGTGGTGGTCGCGGTATCCGTCGCTGCAACAGCCGCGAAGAGCTCGAACAGAATTTCCCTCGCGTTATCTCTGAGGCCACCAAGGCCTTTGGCTCCGCGGAAGTGTTCCTCGAAAAATGCATCGTCAATCCCAAGCACATCGAAGCGCAGATCCTCGGCGACAGCTTTGGCAACGTCGTGCACCTGTTTGAGCGTGACTGCTCGATCCAGCGTCGCAACCAGAAGCTGATCGAAATCGCGCCGAGCCCGCAACTGACCCCGGAACAGCGCGCCTACATCGGCGACCTGTCGGTGCGTGCGGCCAAGGCTGTCGGTTACGAGAACGCCGGCACCGTGGAGTTCCTGCTCGCCGAGGGCGAGGTGTACTTCATGGAGATGAACACCCGGGTGCAGGTGGAACACACCATCACTGAAGAAATCACCGGGATCGACATCGTCCGCGAACAGATTCGCATCGCCTCCGGCCTGCCGCTGTCGGTGAAGCAGGAAGACATCCAGCACCGTGGTTTCGCGTTGCAGTTCCGCATCAACGCCGAAGACCCGAAAAACAACTTCCTGCCGAGCTTCGGCAAGATCACCCGTTACTACGCCCCCGGTGGCCCGGGCGTGCGGACTGACACGGCGATCTACACGGGTTACACCATCCCGCCGTTCTACGACTCGATGTGCCTGAAACTGGTGGTCTGGGCGCTGACTTGGGAAGAGGCCATGGATCGTGGCCTGCGCGCCCTCGACGACATGCGTCTGCAAGGTGTGAAAACCACCGCCGCCTACTACCAGGAAATCCTGCGCAACCCGGAATTCCGTAGCGGCCAGTTCAATACCAGCTTCGTTGAAAGCCACCCTGAACTGACCAACTACTCGATCAAGCGCAAACCCGAAGAGCTGGCCTTGGCCATCGCCGCCGCCATCGCCGCCCACGCAGGCCTGTGAGGAATAGAACAATGACTAAAAAGATTTTTGTAACCGACACCATCCTGCGCGACGCCCACCAATCGCTGCTCGCCACCCGTATGCGCACCGAAGACATGCTGCCGATTTGCGACAAGCTCGACAAAGTCGGCTACTGGTCGCTGGAATGCTGGGGCGGCGCGACGTTCGACGCCTGCGTACGTTTCCTGAAAGAAGACCCGTGGGAACGTCTGCGCCAACTGCGCGCCGCGTTGCCTAACACGCGTCTGCAAATGCTCCTGCGTGGCCAGAACCTGCTGGGCTACCGCCACTACAGCGACGATGTGGTCAGAGCCTTCGTCGCTAAAGCCGCTGTTAATGGCATCGACGTGTTCCGCATCTTCGACGCCATGAACGACGTGCGTAACCTGCGCGTGGCTATCGAAGCGGTGAAAGCGGCGGGCAAACACGCCCAAGGCACCATCGCCTACACCACCAGCCCGGTGCACACCATCGACGCCTTCGTGGCGCAAGCCAAACAAATGGAAGCCATGGGTTGCGACTCGGTGGCGATCAAGGACATGGCCGGCCTGCTGACCCCGTACGCCACTGGCGAACTGGTCCGGGCGCTGAAAGCCGAGCAGTCGCTGCCGGTGTTCATCCACTCCCACGACACCGCCGGTCTGGCGACCATGTGTCAGCTCAAGGCCATCGAAAACGGCGCCGACCACATCGACACCGCGATCTCCAGCTTCGCCTCGGGCACTAGCCACCCAGGCACCGAATCGATGGTCGCCGCCCTTAAAGGCACCGAGTACGACACCGGTCTGAACCTGGAGCTGCTGCAAGAAATTGGCCTGTACTTCTACGCCGTGCGTAAGAAGTACCACCAGTTTGAAAGCGAATTCACCGCCGTCGATACCCGTGTGCAAGTCAACCAGGTGCCGGGCGGGATGATCTCCAACCTCGCCAACCAGTTGAAAGAGCAGGGCGCGCTGAATCGCATGGCCGAAGTGCTGGCGGAAATCCCGCGTGTGCGTGAAGACCTCGGTTTCCCGCCGCTGGTGACCCCGACCTCGCAGATCGTCGGCACCCAGGCGTTCTTCAACGTCCTGGCCGGCGAGCGCTACAAGACCATCACCAACGAAGTGAAGCTCTATCTGCAGGGTGGTTACGGCAAGGCACCGGGCGTGGTCGACGAGAAGCTGCGTCGTCAGGCCATCGGCAGCGAAGAAGTCATCGACGTGCGCCCGGCCGATCTGCTCAAGCCGGAAATGACCAAGTTGCGTGCCGACATCGGCGCACTGGCCAAGTCCGAAGAAGACGTGCTGACCTTCGCCATGTTCCCGGACATCGGCCGCAAGTTCCTTGAAGAGCGTGCCGCCGGCACCCTCACGCCGGAAGTGCTGCTGCCGATTCCAGAGCCAGGCAGTGTCGCGTCGGCGGGCGGTGCGGGTGTGCCAACCGAGTTCGTCATCGACGTCCACGGCGAAACCTACCGCGTTGATATCACCGGTGTTGGCGTGAAGGCTGAAGGGAAGCGTCACTTCTACCTGTCCATCGACGGCATGCCGGAAGAAGTGGTGTTCGAACCGCTCAACGAATTCGTCAGCGGTGGCAGCAGCAAGCGCAAGCAGGCCTCTGCACCGGGCCACGTCAGCACCACCATGCCGGGCAACATCGTCGATGTGCTGGTCAAGGAAGGCGACACCGTCAAGGCTGGCCAGGCTGTGCTGATCACTGAAGCCATGAAGATGGAAACCGAAGTGCAGGCGGCCATCGCCGGTAAGGTCACCGCCATTCATGTCGCCAAGGGCGACCGGGTGAATCCGGGCGAAATCCTGATCGAGATCGAAGGCTGAGATAACGGCCGCGATCCAACGCTTTAAACCTCGGGGAGGCATGTGCTCCCCTTTTTTTCGCCTGAAATTACTGATTCACACAAATCTCCTGTGGGAGCGAGTCTGCTCGCGAATGCGGTGCATCAGTCACAGAACATGTCGACTGACACTCCCTCTTCGCGAGCAGGCTCGCTCCCACAGGGACAGTGTTCAGACCATCAGAACGCCATTCGCCACTGGCCCATCACACCATGATTGCGGCTCTCGGTACCGTACTCACCGGTGACACCCACGCCCAATGTGTGGTTGGCCGACAGTCCGAAATCGAGACCGGCGTCGATGCCCAGGCTGTTGCGATCCAGCGCGGCACCGGCCACTTCGAAGCGCTTGCCACCCTTGACCAGTTGCTGGCGAGTATCGCTGTCGAGTTCGCCGAAGGTGTGTTTCCAGCCGGCACTGAATCGAGGGGTCAGGCTCATGCCGTTATCCAGGCGATTGAGTTTTGCCGTGCGCAGGCCAAAGGTACTGCTGAGGTTATCGCGGGTTTGCCCAGAAACTTTCAGCGCTGCATCGCCGCCTTTTTCGCTGTAGCTGTCACGTTGATAACGTTGATAGCCAAGGCTGGCGAATGGCTCAAGCGTGACGTTGTTACGACCGAGGTTGAAGCCCAGTTCGGCAAAGGCTTGCTGGGTGTTGGCGTCGTAATTGCCTTTGAGGCGATCGCTGAATCCATTGAACGCCACCCGACGTTTGCTGCTGCCGTCATGGCTGGCATAGGTGGCACCGAGGCGCAGCGCCAGCGGCCCGTCCTGACGCACGGCGTAGGCGCCGAGGTGCCAGCTGTCGAGGTCGCCATCGTACTGGCGAGCGTCGAGTCTGGTCTGGGATTTGCCAACCAGCAGACCGACATGCCATTGCTCATCGAGCCGCCAGTCAGCGCCCATGACCAGACCCTGGGTGGCGTGTTTGAGGGTGCTGTCAGCTTCACGATCAACCTTGCCGCCATGACCCAGCGCCTGAACCCAGACGCGCCCGGATTCTGCGCTCCCGGCAGCCTGTCGAGGTGAACTGCCAGAGCCAGACGCAGCGCCCGAGCGGCTATCCAATTGGCGCATGGCGGAAAGCATGCTCGCGCTTACAGGCGTGATGCTGCTCAGTGTGGCTTTGGCGAGGTTGGCGTTGCTGCCGGCGGCGAGTTGTTCGAGGGCCATACCAGCCTTCTGTTCATCGGTGTTGAGCAGGGCCGAGACAGCGCTATTCGACGGTGCGGCAGGGCTGATAGCGTTCGCCGGTTGCTCGGATGCCTCAGGTTGTTGGGGTTTTTCAAGTGGAGAGGGGGTTTCTTCAATGCTGAGTTCGAGCGCCCGAGCATTCGGGCTGGATGCCAAAGGCTCGACCGTCGCGTCCCTGTCGGGCGCCATCCCACCTCTGGTGTCGGGAAAGGTATCACTCAGCAACTCCGTGGGCGGCACATGACCCGGCGGTTGAGTGGATTGCCGCCCAGGGCTCTGATCAATCCCTTTATCAAGGGTGGAGAGACTGCCTGAATCAACTGGCGCTTTGGGCGTTCGTTTCCTTGGTTTTTTGAGTTTTCCTTCAGTAGCATTTTCGATGGCCTGGATGTCCGGCTCCTGTGCGAAGGAAGCCCCCGTCCATCCCATTGCCAGCGCAATCGCTAATGCCAGGTGGTGGGGGCGGAACGTGTAGTGAATGGTCATTGAGTTGAGCCTCGTTGAACTGGAGACCCAACTCTATGGAGGCACCGAAAATTCCGATGTCGGCTGCTTCCCGCAGCATTGCAGGCGACATCGCATCGTGGTGTCGAAATCTTCCACCAGATCCGGAACCGGTGTTTTTAACCCGCGGCACCGGCTCTTTTTCCTACGCGCAATCAAGCCCTCCGCCGGCTATTCAATAATCAAAAACTCATCTGCCACTGCCCAATCAAGCCGTGGTTACGACTGTTGCTACCTATTTCACCGCTGTAACCCACACCCAGCGTATGCCGAGCAGAAATCCCAACGTCCAGGCCCGCCTCCAGCACCAGACTGTCGCGATCCAGCGCACTGCCATCGACACTGAACGCCGTGCCGCCGACCACGAAGGCCTGACGCGTCGAGCTGCTGACGTCGCCATAGATGTGCTTCCAGCCGACGGCCATGCGCGGGGTCAGGCTCATGCCGTTGTCCAGGCTGCTCAGGTGCGCCAGGCGCAGACCGAAGGTGCTGCTGAAGTTGTCTTGGGTCTGGCTGTCGACTTGCAGCGCCGCGGCGCCGCCCTTTTCCCGGTAGCTGTCGCGGTGGTAGCGCTGGTAGCCGAGGCTGGCGAACGGTTCGGCGCTGAGACGGCCGCTGCCCATGGCGTAGCCGAGTTCGGCGAAGGCTTGCTGGCTGTCGGCGTCGTAGTCGCCTTTCGGGCGATCGCTGAAACCGTTGAAGGCGATGGTGCGTTTGCTTTCGCCTTGATGGCCGCTGTACGCCGCGCCTAGGCGCAGAGAGATCGGGCCGTTCTGATGCAATGCGTATACGCCGGCATGCCAGCTCTCGACGTTGCCATCGACGCCGGTAGCGTCCAGATCGGTTTTCGAATAACCACCGAGCACGCCTAGACGCCATTGCGGATTCAGAGACCAGTCGGCACCGAGTACGCTGCCCTTGGTGCGCTGTTCCAGACCGCTGTTGCCGTGTTCGCCGTCGAGCTTGCCGTAGCCACCGATGCCTTGCAGCCAGAGGCGGCCGCGCGCGTTCGGATCGTTCAGGTTGCGCGCTGCGGATGGCACGCCGTTGGCCGCCAACACGGGTGTATCGCGCTGATCGAGGCCGACCATCAGTCCCGGGCTGCCGCCGATCTGCTGCATCGCCGAGAGCATGCTGCTGCCGACCTGACTGCTGGCGCCGAGGGTCGCGTTGGTGAGGTTGGCGTTGCTGGCGCCGGCCAGTTGCTCGATCGCCGCGCCGGCCGTGCTTTGGGTGGTGTTAAGCAACGCGTTGTACAGCGCGTTGTTCTTGCCCATCGAGGCCAGGCTGTTGGCGGCGTTGCTACCGTTGCCGGTGGCGGCGAAATCATTGAAGGCTACGTCGTTGCGGGTGTACGTCAGATCGACTTGAGTCGGCGTATAGGCCAGCGTCGGCGTGAGAAACGCGTAGTCGCTGCTGACTTTGCCGAAGGTGCCGTTGACCTGCGCTGCTTGCAGCACGGTGTAATGGCTCTGCCATGGATAAGTGCCGCTGCCGGGGTTTACCGCCAGGTTCGCGCCGTTGAGATTCGCGGTGCCGCCGACCTGCACTGACGCGCTGCTGCCGTCGGCGTTGACGCCGTAGGCGAGGGTGGCGGCGCTGCCCATGTTCAGGTCATGAACAATGGTCGCGCGGCCGAGGCTGGTGTCGGTTCGCAGCGTGCCGTTGACGTTGAGGCTGCCCACCGAACCACCGCCGGCATATACACCGCCGGCATCCACGGTCAGGTTGCCTGCGATACTGCCTTGGTTGATCAGCGTCGCGTTGTCACGCACCGCACCGCCATCACTGAAATCGCCAGTACCGGTCAGCGTCCACGCGCCTTGCTTGACCTCCAGCCATTCAAAGTTGCGACTCTCGCCGAAGCTGCCGCCCGCCGCGTCGTCCATCACCACCCGGTCATAGCCGCTGCCACCGTCGACGGCACCGACGAAGCGGCTGCCGTTGCGCAAGGTCAGGCTGTCGTTGCCGCCGCCCAGATCCAGCGCCAGGCCATTGCTGCCGCTGATCGTGCCGCCGTTGATGACGTTGTCGGCGAACTCTCCGACAAGCTTCACGCCGAAACCGTCGAGGCCCTGGATGGTGCCGAAGTTCTCCAGCGTGGTCGCCGCCAGCCCCGAGCCACCGCTGCCGTCATCCACCAGAATGGCACTGGTGGCGCCGCTGATCATCGCGCCGCTGGCGTTGAGAATGTAGCCGCCGCCGAGGGCGATGCCCTCACTGCCATTGGCAAAACCACCCTTGTCGACACCGCCCGCGCCGACGCCTTGGATGGTGCCGTAGTTTTCGATGTGGGCGATCTTGTCGATGTCCACGCCGTCGCCGTCACCGTTGGGTTGCAGCCCGGAATAGGCGCCGGTGATGGTGCCGTGGTTGATCACCGTGCCGTCGCCATCGGAACCGAAGCCGGAGCCATTGCGCCCGGTGATCTGCCCGTAGTTGATCAGTGTTGCGCCGAGGTCGGTGGTGATGCCGTGGCGGCCGCCGGAAATGACGCCGTAGTTGGTCACGCTGACACCGGTTGCGGTGTCGATATCGATGCCGTCGAATTTCTGATCGGCGTTGTGCGAGTCACCCGTGGAAATCTCGCCGTAGTTGGTAATCGTCGCATTGGCGCCGGTCTTCATGCCGTCGCTGGCGTCGCCGCGAATCAGTCCGCCCGTGCGGTTGATGATCGTGGTTTTTACGCCGTCGCTACGCAGTGCATCCAGATCCAGCCCTTGGCCAGTGGTCGAACGGATGATGCCGCTGTTATCAATCAACAGACTGCCGCTGACGAAGTTGCTGTCGATGCGCAAGGCATCGTTGGCGCCGAGAATCTGCCCGCCGCTGCGGTTGTAGAGGGCGTAGTTGCGCGCCTGGGTCAGGTCGCCGCTGCTGTCGATGGCCCGGCCACCGGTTGAAACGATTTTGCCGGCGTTATCGATCACCACCCCGGCGCCGCTGGTGCTGTCCTTCAGGCTGACGGCCTTGCCACTGTTGGTGATGCTGCCCGGCGCCGAAATTGTCAGCGTGTCGCTGCCGCCCAGGGTTTGCGAGGCAGTGGTGGCAGTGTCGATCTGCACGGTTTTACCGTGAGCGGCCGTGGTGGCGATCAACAGGGCGATGGCGAGGGACAGGCGCTGAGGCGGGAAGGGCATGGACGGACGGCCTTTTGTTATAAGCGGGCCGTCCTGTATAGCGGTGGGTTTTTACAGAATGATGTCTGTGGTGTTGCAGAACACCTTAACTTCGGCGCTCGTACGCCTTGCCGTAATGCCGTTCCATGCGCGCCTGGATCAGCTCCAGCCCGATCGACATCACCCAGTAAATGATCGCGGCGGTCGTGAGCATCTCGATGTAGCGATAACTCGAGCGCCCGTAGGATTGCGCCAGAAACATCACTTCCCAAACGCCCATTACCGAGATCAGCGACGAGTCTTTGAGCATCGAGATGAATTGGTTGGTGGTCGGCGGGATGATGGTGCGCATGGCTTGGGGCAGGGTGATGCGCCAGAAAATCACGCTCTCGCGCATGCCCAGCGCCAGCGACGCTTCGCGTTGGCCGTAGGGAACGCCGAGGATGCCGGCGCGGAAAATCTCGCTGAGATAGGCGCCGTAGTTCAGCGACAGCGCGATGATCCCGGCAGCGATGGCGCCGGGCACGATGCCCAGTTGCGGCAGGCCGAGGTAGATCAGCAGGATCTGGATCAGCAGTGGCGTGCCGCGAAAGAACGAGGCGTAGAAACTGGCGATGCCAAAGGCCACAGCGCTTTTCGACAGTCGCGCCAAAGCCGTCACGAAGCCCAGCAATGACGACGTGACGATCGAGCATACGCACAGAAACAACGTCAGCGCCGCACCTTGCAAGAAGCCGTTGGGTGCCAGCTTGAGGCCGACCAGGTTGGGCAGCTTGTCGAGGATGATCGAGAACTTCAGGTCGAAGCTCAGGAAGAACCCGGCGAACAGGCAGAACATCACTGCCCAGGTCAGGTACAGCCGCGTACGAAAACCGAAGAGCCGGCGCAGACGTGATTCAGCCACCGGTTGCGGTGGCTGGGGTGGAGTGGGGAAAGAAGTCATTGACTGATATCGGCGCCGATCCATTTTTGCGAGAGCTTGCTCAGGGTGCCGTCCTGCTTGAGCTGCGCAAACACCTCGCGCACTTTCGCATCCCACTGGGCATCACCCTTTTCGATGGCCACCGAGTTCGGCTCCGAGTACAGCGGCGCACCGGCCAGTTTGAAGCGCTTGTCTTCATTCAGGCGTGGCTGCGCAGTGACGAGGTTGGTGAGGATCGCATCCAGTCGCACGCCAGCGCCCAGGCCCAAGTCCTGGAAGGCAACGTTGTCAGTGTCATAAGGGGCGATCTGCACCTCTTCGAACGGGTACTGCAACTGCGTGTCTTCGGCGCCTTCGATGACCAGATTCTTGTTCAGATAACTTTCATAGCTGGAGGCGCTGGTGAGGCCGACTTTCTTGCCGCTCAGATCCTTGGCGCTGTGGATGCGATCGTCTTTGGCGTTGACCACGATCACGGCTGGCGAAGCGTAGTACTCGACCGGGAAGTCGAACACCTCGGCGCGGGCCTTGCTCGGGGTCATCGAGCAGATGCAGATGTCGTAGCGCCCGCTCCAGCGGCCGGCGGCGATGACATCCCAGGACGGTGTTTCCAGGCGCAGTTTCACGCCCAGTTTGTCCGCCACGGCTTTGGCCACATCAACGTCGAAGCCATCGAGCTGGTTCTGCTCGTTGAGGAACGAGAAGGGTGGATAGCTCTCCATCAACACGCCAACCAGTTCTTTTTTCTGCTCGACGCGATCCAGCGTGGCGCCGCCGAAGGCTTGAGTGGAGGCGGCCAGAATCGTCAGGCCCAGGGCCAGTAGCGGTTGAAATTTCACAGTCGATCCCTGGTTAAAAAAGAGGTTGTTATTAACGGAATGGTGCGTATTAAATAGTTATAAGAACGACTCTGATAGTGAGTTATTTTCATAAGCTTATGAGTGAAAGGCATATGGGCGCAGCAAACACGATTATTCTCGATGGCGGCATGGGCCGTGAGTTGCAACGCGCCGGTGCGCCATTCCGGCAGCCAGAGTGGTCAGCCCTGGCGCTGAGCGAAGCGCCGCAAGCAGTGGAAGCGGTACACGCCGCCTACATCGCCAGCGGTGCCAATGTGATCACCAGCAACAGTTACGCGGTGGTGCCGTTCCACATCGGCGAAGAGCGCTTCGCCGCTGAAGGGCAGGCGCTGGCGGCGTTGGCCGGTGAACTGGCGCGGCGTGCGGTAGAGGCTTCGGGCAAAGCTGTGCGGGTGGCTGGTTCCTTGCCGCCGTTGTTCGGTTCTTATCGCCCGGATCTGTTCGAGGCGTCCCGCGTGACCGAGTTGCTCAACCCGTTGGTCAAGGGCCTGGCCCCGCACGTTGACCTGTGGCTGGCGGAAACTCAGAGTTCGATCGTCGAGGCGCGGGCCATCCACGCCGGGCTGCCGCAGGACGGCAAGCCGTTCTGGTTGTCGTTTACCTTGAAGGACGAAGACACCGACGAAGTGCCGCGTTTGCGTTCCGGCGAGCCAGTGGCCGACGCGGCTGCAGTGGCCGCCGAGTTGGGCGTCGAGACGCTGCTGTTCAATTGCAGCCAGCCGGAAGTGATCGGCGCGGCGATTGATGCGGCGCGCGACACCTTTGAACGTCTGGGGGTGAAGATTCACATCGGCGCGTATGCCAATGCGTTTCCGCCGCAGCCCAAAGAAGCCACGGCCAATGACGGACTCGACCCGTTGCGCGAAGATCTCGACCCGCCGGGTTATCTGCATTGGGCGCTTGATTGGCAGCAGCGTGGTGCCAGCCATTTGGGCGGTTGCTGCGGGATCGGCCCGGAGCACATCGCGGTGCTGGCGCAGAAACTCGGTTAAGAGAAGAGGCCTGATACGACAGATAAATCGCCAATTATTCTTGTGCAGTAAACCTCTGCCGTCGCTCTTGTTTAAAGCCTGTTGGCTTTACGTCTTGCGACCTACAAAACCTTGCGCCGCTGCCTACGGATGCACCAGAATCCGCCGGCTTGTGCGCCTTTGGCTGGCTGCGTAACTTGGTTTGCATCACTGATTTCCAGTGATCGGGCTTAGCGGCCCGGCTAGTCACTACGGTTGCACATATCTGTCCAGTCAGGCATTCGCCTGCACTTGATGGTGGCTGTGCGCATGGCACCTTCGGGTGCACCGGGTTTTTGGTGACTACCGGTCCGCTAACTTGCGCACAGCCGCCACCCTTTCGCTTAGCGGCGAAAAGATGGCGGCCTCACAGAGGTTAGTCACCATGTTCAAACCAACGCCAAACCCGCCGGTCACAGACCCGGCATCCCCCTACGAATCGCCCGATTCAAAGAAATTCCACGAAGCCGCCGAGCGCGCCCTCGACCACTATCTCGGCCCATCGGCGGCCGACATCATGGCCGCGCCTTACAAACCCAACACGCTCTACATGGCAAGCCCCGAGGCCGACAACGAGTCCTTGCTGGTAGATGCCAGTGAAACCCTTGGCTCGGCCACCGTCATGATCAACAACCATATCGCTCAGGTTGAAGGTACCTACCGCAAAACCCTGCAAGGCATCGCTCAGGTGGTGATGCTGGCAGAGCTGGCGGTCAATCGGGTGCTGGACAGGTTAGTGCCAACGGAGTGATCAACGTGCTGGCGGCGCATGCGTATGTGCTGCCAGCACATTGGCTGGGAAAGACGTTGTTGATGCTTTTCTGCATTTTGTTGCAGATGTATGCGTGGCTCTCGATGAAATATGCACTATATTGCAGTTATTACTGAAAACTCTTCGCTAAAGTGCATTTAAATGCAGGTGAAAAGCGTATGTACGACCTGACGATGAGCGAGAGCCCATTGGATTTCAGCGTCAGGACGTGATCCTGCGTGACAACCGGTTTCTCGAGTACGCCTATGAACTGGGTGCAGCCATTGGCGGTGCAACGGGGGCGGGGGGGAAGCACCGAAGCTTTTGTTGGCAGAGAACAAGGCGGGTCTCCTGTCCCCCGATGCAGTCCTTGAGGATTCAGAGGTCAGTCAACACTGGTTTGTGAAGTTTGACCCCTTGGCTGCTTTGGCTGGCGCGCCGGATTCATTCGAGCGCCTGCGTCAGGACGCACAACGCCTCGCGGCCCTTCCCGATATTTTGACCGAGAGCGGTCTGCCGGACCGAACCATGAATCACCCAGGCATTGCATTGAAAAATCTGGAGCAGCGATTGAAAGGGTGGGATCTGAAATGAGCCTGACCGTTGCCGAACGCACTGTGCTTATTGAAAACATAAAAGAGGGGCTGGCGCAGGAAACGCTTGAGATCGGTGAGGCCGTTCGCCGCTTGCGTGTGGAAGTGACGGGTTTGCATCAGACCCAATTTGCGAAAATGTGCAAAATTTCGGTTCGTACCTTGGTGCACATCGAACACGGTGAAGGTAATCAGACGCTGAAGTCGCTGAACGCCGTGTTTCGTCCGTTTGGGATGAAGATGGGCGTTGTGCGGATTCGGCGAGATATCAGTTAAAGATCAAAAGATCGCAGCCTGCGGCAGCACCTACATTTACCTTGTGTAGGAGCTGCCGAAGGCTCGGGCCGCGTTCGGACGATCTTTTGCTTTTAAAAGGTTAAGAACGGCACTCGACCAACCCTTTCACCTGCCCATCAGGCGTCTGGTTTTCATCCGACAGCCACCGCTCAAACCCCGCCGCAATCGCCGGCCACTCACCATCCAGAATCGAGTACCACGCAGTGTCGCGGTTCTGACCCTTGACCACCATGTGCTGGCGGAACACGCCTTCGAAGCTGAAGCCCAAGCGCTCGGCCGCGTATTTGGAGCGGGCGTTACCGTTGTTGCACTTCCATTCGAGGCGGCGGTAGCCCAGCGCAAAGGAATACTTGGCCAGCAGGTACACCGCCTCGGTGCTTTTCGGCGAGCGCTGCATCGGTGCGCCGAAGGTGACGTGACCGATTTCGATGCGGCCCTGAGCCGGGACGATCGACATCAGGCTGAGGATGCCTTGCACCTGATTTGTCGCGCGGTCGATGACGCTGAAGAAATACGGATCGCTGCTGGCCGCGTGATTGTTCAGCCAGGCATTGAACACGCTGCGCTCAGGGAACGGGCCGTAGGGCAAGTAATCCCAGAGTTTCGGGTCGGCACCGGCGCCTTGCAGGGCGTTGAACAGCTCGTCGGCGTGGCGCGCCGGGTCGAGTCTTTCCAGGCGGATGAAGCGACCTTCGAGCAGTTTGGTGGTCGGGGCGGGGACGCCTTTCCAGTCGGCAAGTGAAGCAGTCATGAGCGTCTCTCCTTAAAGGGCTTTGCGAAACTGGATGAACCCCGGGCGCTCGGCGATGCGCTCGTAGAGCTGGATCGCGGTGGCATTGGTTTCGTGGGTCAGCCAATGGACTTTGCAGCAACCGTCGGCCTTGGCCGTGGCGTAGACGTGTTCGATCAGCAGGCGACCGACGCCGCTGCCGCGAGTGTGTTCCTCGACCAGCAAGTCTTGCAGGTAGCAGGAGTTTTCGATGCTCCAGTTCGAGCGATGGTAGATGTAATGCACCATGCCCACCGCTTTGCCGTCAGCCCAGGCGAGCGCGGCGTGGGTCGGCTCGCTCGGATCGAGAAAGCGCTGCCAGGTGCTGTGCGTGACGGCGTCCGGCAGTTCGCCTTTGTAGAAGGCCAGGTAAGCCTGCCACAGCGGCAGCCAGGCGGCGTGGTCGCCAGCGGTAACTGGGCGGATATCGATCTGACTCATGTGTTTTCCTTAACGCATCAATTGGGCGAGGGTTTGGTCGTTGACCTCGGGGCTGGCCGCGAGCCCTTCGCGCACACCGGCAATGTCCTCGGGGCTGCGGTTCTGGCTGAGCTTGCGTTTGCCTTCGAGACGGTCGATGGGAATGGCGAAACCGACGATGGCCTTGAGCATGCCGTCGATGTAATCAGCGGGGGCGTCGTCGACCTTCCACGGTTGCGCGCGGCCGGCTTCATGGCGGTCGGTGAGGGTGCTGACGATGTCGAGCAGGCGTCCGCCATCACTGAAGGTTTCGGCGTGGCCATAGGCGTGCACGGCGACGTAGTTCCAGGTCGGCACCACTTTGCCGTGTTCGGCTTTGCTTGGGTAAAAGCCCGGGCTGACGTAGGCGTCCGGGCCGGCAAAGATCAGCATCGCTTCGGCGCCGTCGCGCAGGTCTTTCCACTGCGGATTGGCCTTGGCCAGGTGCCCGTAGAGCGTGCCGTTCTCGCCTTGCTCGCAATGCAGCAGCACCGGCACATGGCTGGCTTGCAGACCGTTTTCGCCGTGGGTCACCAGAATGGCGAGGCGGGTGGCGAGGATCAGTTCGTGGAGCTGCGACAACTCGTCGATGGCAAAGGCGCGTGGCGTGTACATGGAGATATTTTCCTTGGCGAATGCCAGCATCGTAGGCAGGCTATTGGTCTGTTGTAAGAGCCATTGATGACCAATTTCATAGGTCCATTGCCATGCCCGATTCGAGCACGCTGTCGCTTTCCTTCAACCCGGCCGGTATTGAACTCGACCGTCGCCAGGGCTTGAGCCGCCAGCTCTATCAAGCGTTGCGCCTGCGCGTGCTCGACGGTCGATTGAGCAGTGGCACGCGGCTGCCGGCCAGCCGTGATCTGGCAGCAGCGCTGGCGATCTCGCGCAACAGCGTGGTGCGCGCCTACGATCAGCTCTACGCCGAAGGCTTTATTGAGGGACGGGTGGGCGATGGTACTTATGTGGCGCAATTGCCCGGTGAACAACTCTCGGCAAAAAAACTATCCACAAAAGTATCCACAGGGTTTTCAACAGGCTTACCCACAGCCTTATCCACAAATTGGCTGGATTTGCCTGTTGATCCATCCAGTAAAGTTATCCACAACGATCCGCTGAGTCGGGTGAAAAACAACCATTTATCCAAACCTCCCAGTGGCCCGCCACGGGCATTTCGCGTCGGCGTGCCGGCCTTCGATCTGTTCCCGTTTGACGTCTGGGCCAAGCTCAACGCGGCTTTCTGGCGAAAACCGGATCTTCAGCAGTTGTGCTACGGCGATCCGGCAGGCGATGCGCGGTTACGCGGGCTGATCGCCGCTTATTTGCGCAGTTCGCGCGGTATGCAGTGCTCGGCTGAGCAAATTGTGATCACCAGTGGCGCACAGCAGGGCATTAGCCTTTGTGCACAGTTGCTGGTGGAGCCGGGCGATGGTGTCGGCATCGAAAATCCGGGGTACCGCGCGGCCGGTCATGCGTTCGCTGTGGCGGGTGGCCGCTTGCGCGGGATTGCTGTGGATGAAGAGGGTATGGATTGCTCGGCATTGTCGGCGGCCACTGATTGCCGCGTGGCTTATGTCACGCCGTCCCATCAATACCCGACGGGCGTGGTGATGAGTCTGGCGCGACGTCTTGAGTTGCTGGCCTGGGCTGAACGCACCCAAGGCTGGATCATTGAGGATGACTACGACGGCGAGTACCGCTACACCGGCGCGCCATTGGCTCCGTTGGCGGCGCTCGATCGCCAGGGGCGCGTGCTGTATGTCGGCACCTTCGGCAAGGTCGCGTTCCCGGCGTTGCGCCTGGGTTATCTGGTGCTGCCACCGGGGCTGGTGGAAGCGTTTTCGCAACGCCGGGCGGTGGACGTCCGGCATTCCGAGGTGAGCACGCAAGCGGTGATGGCCGAGTTCATGGCCGCCGGGCATTTCCAGCGGCATATCCGCCGGATGCGCCGGGCCGCGCTGAGTCGTCGCAATACCCTGCTCGACGCTTGGCCGACAGCCATCACCGGGGTGGGCAAGCTGCCGGCGGTGTCTGCCGGGTTGCACCTGACGGTGGCTGTGGACAGCATCGAGCGCGAGCAGCAACTGGTTGAGCAGGCTGCTCGCGTGGATGTGGAGATCAACGGTTTGAGCAATTACTGGTTGCCTGACTCATTGACCTCGCCCGACCAGCGCGCCGGTCTGGTTCTGGGCTTTGCCGCCGTGCCTGAGGCTGCGATCAAAGCGGCGCTGACCCGGTTGCAACAGGCTTGGCGAGAGTGAAGAACACGTTCTCGGCGAGCTGCGTTGAAATCTCGCTGCGGTAAATATCAATGACTTGCTGATTATTGAGGCCGCGCAGTTCATAGGCGCCACCGAGGTGACGCTGTGCGACGGTTTTCATGTGGCCGGCTTCGAACGCAATGTCCGGGGCGCTCACGCTGGTGTAGTGAAAGTGCGCATAACACAGGACCTTTCGGGTCTTGACCTCGCGTACTTCGTACTCGTCCAGAAAGTCATTGGGACGGCTTTGGAGTTTGCGTCGCGTAACGGTTTTGTAGATGTAGACCTCATCTTTGCTTTTAAGCCACTCGACCCCGGCAGCCGATGGCGGTTGTTGTTTGATCATGCGGATGCGGGTGCTGGTGCCTTTTTCATACAGGCGGGTCGCGGCGTCGCTGAGCGCGTGACCGAGGGCTTCAGTTCCGGCGGAGGAGCCGGCGGTGAGATTGCTGGCGGTCAACGCCTCATCTATTGCTGCATTGGCTCTGGTTAAACGGTCGGCATGGCGGTGGTATTCCTCCTCAATCTCGACGGGAACTCGTCGATCTCGTTTGATGCGCGCTTCGATCAGTCGATGAAACGCCGCCAGCCCGTCGATCAAGGCCTGACCCTGCGCGAGGCTTCTTTTGAGATTCGGTCTGGCCTTGGCAGGCTGCGAGTGTGTACTGCCCTGTTCGACCCATTCCCCCGGCGACTTCTCATGAAACGTAGCGATCACCCCTGTGAGCTCGCTACGCACTTCAACCAGGTCAGTGTCTTGACCATCAACACTTTTTTTCCGCTCGCCGACCAAGGTGCCCTTGAACTTGGTCTTGATGATTTTTCGCCCGGAGGCTGAACCGGAGGAGGGTCTCGACGGCCCGGGCAAGGGGTCGAGTAAATGTTTGTTGCGCAGCAGATCCGCCAGGCGCACATCTGTTCCCGCCTTGAACTCGCTCACCCGCGTGCGTATGTGTCTGAGTCGATCAGTCTGAATCTGGTTGGCAAACTCTGCGGTGAAGTCGGCAAAGCGTTGATCCACCGAGCTGAACTGCTCGGAAACATTGCTCAGGGCTTCGATCCGTTCACGCAGGTTGCTCAGGCCATCGTCGGCGGTCAGATTCAGTGAACTCTGAATATTCAGCGCAGCATCTTCGATCAGGGTTTCCAAAGCCTGTTGTGCCTCGACCCGGAAGGCGTTCTCGCCGGGCTTGAGGCCGATTTCCTGCCCGAGGCTGATCTGTAAAAGCTTGAGGTCATTCAGGTCGTAGGTCGGCAACGCCTTTCGATAAAGGGCCAGGGTTTCCACGGCGTCCTTGCCCAGCAGTTCCAGTTCCTGGAATCGGCTATGAGCCGACTCGACCTTTTCGATGATGCTCTGGGTCTGATCGGTCATTCGTTCGCAGGCCTGGACAAAGGCCTGCCGTTCGACATTGGCGTCGTCAGCAATCATCGCCATCGTCGCGGTCACGTTGGTTTGATAGTCGGTGGCGTTTTCAGTGAGCCACTGCTGGCCGAGAAACAACTGCATTTCCAGCCGCTGGATCATGGTGGTGCGGTAGTTGGGAATGTTCTGCACCAGGTTCAATGCCTTGATCTGCTCGATGTTCGCGCCGTACGCCTTGCTCTGTGAGTCGAGGGTGTCCAGATACTGTTGGCGTGCCACGTCAACGGCTTGTGGCTGAGCAGCGGTCATTGCACTGTGGGCCTGGTCGAGGCGGGCTTGCTTATCCTCCATGGTCAGGTCGAAAGCCTTGAGGTCGGCGGTTAGTTTTTCGGCTTGTTTGTCGCGTTTGCTTTTGGCTTCCTTGCGGCGATTGCGCAGCCCGCCTCCGCGCAGGCGCAAGCGAAGATCGAGGACCCATTGACCGCCGGCGGTGCGGGTCAGCAAGGGGCCTTTTAATGGCGGTTGCTGACGTGAGTCGATGATCTGCACGTCTTCGTTGTCATTGATCTCCACTTCAAACCAGCGTTTGCCGACGGGGGCATACCATTTGTTCTCGTGTGCATAGAGGTGCTGATGCCGACCTGTACTGGCCGCCTCCCCGAGCCCTTCGGGTTTGGAGATATTGAAGCTGTCGAGCAGGGCGGTCAGCGCAAGGGGCGAGCGCAGTAGCGCGGCGATGGCGTTGACGGAGGTCTCGTGGGCGGCGGGCAACTCGGTACTGGTAATGTCAGGCAAACGGAGCGGTTTGATCACCTCGGAGGGTGGGGTTATTGCCTGCGGTTCTTCCTCCTGCACCAGGGGGAGCGATTCGCTGGCTGGCCTGTCACCGACCGCTGCGCGATGAGCAAGCACCATACCCAGCGCGAGGAAAATATCGGCCAGCGCCGTCCAGGCCACCTTGCCGGACTCTTGATTGGCGACGTCGCTGATCTCCTGCAAGTCGTCCATGATTTGCCATATCCATGCCGCCGTACCAACACTGCGGCCCAGAAACGGTAATGCCGCATTGAATAGCATCCAGCCGCCGCGCTTGAGGCTGGCCCAGCGTGCTTCAGCATTGGAGACGGACTGGCGATCGGCCTGGTTGATGACAGCCTGAACGTTGGTGGTGTGCAGTGTCGCCAGGATATCGCCTTCGATCACTGCAGCACCGAGTGTCACAGGGCCGGACATGTCGAGGGCGGTGAGCGGGTTGACCAACAGTTGCGGAATCGTCCACACCGACGGCAGTTTGGCGGTGAACACGAACTGGCTGTAGTTGAATCGCACATCGTCCGGCAACCAGGCCAGAACCGATTCACGCAGTTGCCGGGAATGCTGGATCGCATACAGCAGGTTGGCGTGGCTGGGGTACTGAATCAGTGCCATTTGGAACAGCGGTCGATAAAGCACGCAGGGGCCTTTGTCCGCGTCGCGCGGGCCGATGACGAACATGTTGGTCACGGTGTCGGTCTGTGAACCGCTGCGGTGGGCAGCGAACGCGAGCGGCCGGATGACGATCTCATGCCCATCGACCTGACGCGCCTGGGCACTGCTGTTCAGGGCGGCAACCACATACCGGTAACCGAGTTCGTTGATACCGGCATTGCCACGGATCTTGTGTTGCAGCGCCAGAAGCGGCAGCTCGAGGGATAACTGGCAGGTGTACAACCTCTGCAAGGCCGCCGCGTGCACCGCATCGTCCACCAGCAGCTTTTTCAAGTGTGCGGGGTAGGTTTTGCCAATATCGACGCGGCTGACCAGTTGTTCGAGGTACGTCACGGTCATCCAGTCCGGCAGGGCGCTACCGTCCTTGTAATGCACGGTTTTATTGCCCAGCGGCAGGCCCGCCAGGTTTTGCAGGGCAAGCTCGGTCAGCGACAGGCTTTTGATCTGAATATTGCCCGGCAGGACGAACGTGCCCCACACCTCCAGGCTGGCAATGCTGATTTCGATCTTGTCGATCTTCAGATCTTTTGCTGTCGGGTGATCCTCGAGCATTTGTCGGCTCAGGGCATCGCGAGTAAAGGTCTGCAGGCTGGCAACCTGCTCCTGAAACGACTTGCCCTTGTTCGAATGCTGCAACACCGTCAGGTCCAACAGATATCGACTGTAGGCGGCCTGGTCCGCGGGCGCGGCCTCGTCCAGCCAGACTGGCAGTATCGGACGCATGCGATCGATATGCGGTTTAAGGTTGGGTGGTGGTTGCCGAGGTTTACCGGTGTGCGAGTAGAGCTGATCGGTTGTCGAGCTCCCAAAGAAATTGATCTCCCCGAGGGCGTCGCCTTCCAGGGCGATCAGTGTGCAGGCCTGGTGGTCGAAAAAGTTGCCTTCCGGTTCCAGTAACCGCCACTTGAGCGGGATGCTGGAGGTTCTTTGCCAGGATTTGCGCGGCAATGCGTCGCCGAGTTCATCCAGGGAGTCGAAACTCTGGAAACCATGGATCACTGAATAGGTGAGGATTATCGTGCGCTCGTCGACGCTACCAATCAGCACTGCGCTGTCCAGCAGGGTCAGATGCTCGTTGCTGTCGCCCTGGTCGAGGTCAATCAGGCAGGCGCGGGTCTTGTATTTGTCATTGGGCAAGCGCTGTTGTTTGTCCGGGACCTTGAAAACGGCATGGGCCATGGCCCGTTGTTCGGCATCCCAGCCTGAGCGGGCGTCGACGTTCCACAGGTTGCGCAGGGCGTCCGACATTTGCTGCCAGCGCGGCCGCTCCGGGGCGATGAAGGTGCCCCAGTAAGCGATATGTTGTTCTTTGAAGGCGACGAACATCAAAGGCGCAAATTCATTGAGCAGGCGGCCGACCGCGTCGATCTTCACGGGCAGCTGGATTGCCGACCGGCCGGGCTGCAAGGTCAGAAAGTGCTCTCCGTCGAGGTAGTTCACCGTGGTGCCGCTCAGCGTGAGTCGTACCAGAACATCGGTCAGAGACTCGATCTGCTCGCGGCCGGGCACGACTTGCTCGCCTTCGATGACCCACGTTGGTGTCACCACCATGGCCTGTTGCGGATCGATGTGCAGGGTCGGGTACAGCGTCTTGAGCGCCGGTTGCAGCGTTTTCGAGGCGACTTCGCGCAACGAAGGGCCGGTCACCAGTTGTGTCACGACATCAACGGCGCTGGGTATGGAAGATTCGGGCATTGGCAATTCCTGATCTGACGAAAGAGGCGCGCCGCAAGGGCGTCATATCAGGGCAAGGTAGAGGTCACGTTGTGGCGCTGTGCGGTACATAAATGTTGCGGGCAAAAAAAGACCCGCGAGTGCGGGTCGTTTACGGCTGCGTTGCTCTCTACGGGTTTTCAAATCCTTCGAGGACGTTCACCGCGTTGATGCCGATTTCTTCCACGGCGTAGCCGCCCTCCATGACGAACAGGGTCGGTTTGCCAAGGGCGGCAATGCGCTTGCCCATCGCCAGATAATCCGGGCTGTCGAGTTTGAATTGCGAGATCGGATCATCCTTGAAGGTGTCGACACCCAGCGACACGACGATGATGTCGGCGCCGTAGCTGTCGATCTCGTTGCAGGCCTGATCCAGCGCTGCGCTCCATGCATCCCAGCCAGAGCCGGCCGGCAGCGGATAGTTGAAGTTGAAACCCTCACCGTCGCCTTCGCCGTATTCATCGTCATAGCCGAGGAAGAACGGGAATTCCGCCTCCGGGTGGCCATGAATCGAGGTAAACAACACGTCGCTGCGCTCATAGAAAATCGACTGCGTGCCGTTGCCGTGGTGATAGTCGACGTCGAGGATCGCGACTTTTTTATGGCCCTGATCGAGGAACGCCTGCGCGGCAATGGCAGCGTTGTTGAGGTAGCAATAACCACCCATCAAGTCGCCGGCGGCGTGGTGCCCCGGTGGACGGCAGAGGGCGAAAGCAGCGCGTGCGCCACGCTGGATGGCCGCCTGCGCAGTCAGGGCAACTTGCGCTGCGCTGTACGCTGCTTGCCAAGTGCCGGCGGTTATCGGCGCGCCGCCGTCGAAGCTGTAATAGCCGAGTTGACCGTGCAGGCTGGTCGGTTTGATCGCACGCAAGGTGCGCGCCGGCCAGGTGTAGGGCAACAAATCGCCGTCGGTGTTGAATTCGGTCCAGCGCGCCCACGCGCCTTTGAAGAAATCCAGGTAGTCGCGGCTGTGGATGCGGGCGATCGGTTCGAGGCCGAAATCCTTCGGCGCTTCCACAGGCCCCAGGTGTTGGTGTTGCACCCGTTGCAGCACATGGTCGGCGCGCGACGGCATCTCGAAGCACGGCTTGAGCTGGCCATCGATCAATTCGCAGCGGCCATGGTGCAGGTGGTGATCGTCCGAGTAGATCGTCAGCATTTGTTGTTCTCCGCAGGGCTGAATCGGGTTGCACCCAGTGTTGCGGCGCGAGGCGATTCGGAGAACGGCAGGAAAGGCCAAAAGGGGATTGATCTGGCCAAAAATGCTGACCGCTATTCGCCCCTCGCTGGAGCAGCCTGCCCCCACAGGGTTTATCAGTGCGGCCGGAACTGACTCGGCGCCACGCCGCTCCAGCGCACGAATGCATGGCGGAAACTCGCGGTCTCGCTAAAGCCCAATGTCTCGGCGATACGGTAGATCGGCAACTGATCTTCGCAAAGCATCTGCTTGGCCCGTTCGAAGCGCAGTTCGTCGAGCAGCTCCTGATAACTGCTGCCCATGTCCTTGAGGTGTCGGCGCAAGGTACGAGGCGAGCACTTCATCTGCTGCGCCAAGCCTTCCAGCCCCGGCGCCGCGTTCAACTGGGCGCTGAGCAACTGACGGATGCGCCCGAGCCACGCCTGACGCCCGGTGAACTCGAGGTTCTGCTTGCGGCAGCGTTCGGCCATGGCTTGATGGGTGATGGCATCGGCCAGCGGCAGCGGCTGATCGAGCCAGTGCCGGTCGAAGGCGAAGGCATTGTCCTTGGCGGCGAAGTGCAATGGGCTGGCGAAGTGCTCGGCGTAGCTGTCGCGGTAATCCGGCGCGGCGTGTTCGAACCGCGTGGCGAGTAGCGGCAGCGGATGGCCAAGCAAGTCATCGCAAATGACTTTCAGCGAAACCAGGCAGAACTCGGCATTGAACACCGCCATCGCCGGGCTCTCGCGATAGTCGGCTGCGACGAACCAGACGCGTTCGCCGTCCTCTTCCAGGCTCAGCTCGAAAAGTGTTCCCAACAGCGCCGGATAACGGATCGCCAGACGCAAAGCGTCACCGAAGGTGGCACAGGTGAGCAGCGCGTAACCGAGCATGCCGTAGCAGGAAACGTGCATGCGCCGGCCCAGTTCCAGGCCGATGTCGTGCTTGAGCGCGACAGCATTGGCGCAGACCTGCATTTCCTGATTGGTGGTAATGCGCGTGTCGGCACGGTTCAGATCCGCCGCACTGATGCCGCTGCCGGCCAGCAGTGCTTCGCTCGGCAAGCCTTCTTCGTTGAAGGTTTTGAGAATCAGGGAGACGGCATTGAGGGTGGTGAGGTGGGAGTGGAGCATAGTGGGTTCCAGCCTTAGGAGGCTGGGAACAGAGCAAGTTGCATGCCTATCGCCCTCCTGTAGGAGCTGCCGAAGGCTGCGATCTTTTGATCCTGAAAAACCAAATCAAAAGATCGCAGCCTTCGGCAGCTCCTACAGGGGTTTTGTGTGGAGTCAGATCAGTTCGCCACACAGGTCGAGTTCGACCAGTCGGCGGACTTCAGCGGTTTCCAGGCCTGCCCCCAGCAACCCATGCAACTTGCCGAACGCCGCTTCGCGCGTCATGCCGCCACCGGACAGGACACCGACGCCGCGCAAACGGCTACCCGCCTCGTACACATCCAACTCGACCCCGCCTTCATGGCACTGCGTGACCGCGACCACCACCACACCGTTATCCCGCGCACGGCCGAGGCTGGCGAGGAATTCCGGGTTGTCGCTCGGCCCGGTGCCGCTGCCGTAGCATTCCAGCACCAGCCCCTGAATGCCGCTGTCGAGCAGGCCGTCGAGGATCTCGGCGCCGATGCCGGGGAACAGCGGTAGCACGGCAACTTTCGCCAATTGCTTTGGCTGGTTGTAGTTCAACGCGGCTGGAATCGAAGTGGCTTTCACGCCGCCGCCCTGACGCTCCAGACGTTTGAACGGGTGACGGCCGAAGCTGCGCACTTTCGCGCAACGGGTTGGCGCCAGCAGTTCGCCGTGAAAGTACAGATGCACGCCCGGCGCCAGGCCTTGGCCGAGGGCGACCAGCGCACCACCGAGGTTTTCCCAGGCATCGCTGTCGGTCACGCCCGCCGGCAACATGGAGCCGGTGAAGCACACGCGGGCGTGCAGGCCGAGCAACTGGAAGCTCATGGCTGCGGCGCTGTAAGCCAGGGTGTCGGTGCCGTGCAGGATCAGCACGCTGTCGCAGCCCTGCACGTCCACGGCATCGACCACCGCTTCACGCAGTTGCTGCCAATAGGCCGGGGTCATGTTGGCGCTGTCGATCAGCGGCGACATCTCGCGAAAGCGCCACTGCGGCACGACCAGTTCAGGCTGGCTGTGCAGGTACTCGCGCATCCGCGCTTCAAAACCGGACGCCGGGGCCAGGCCATTGGCGCTGGCCTGCATGCCGATGGTGCCACCGGTGTACAAAACCATGACGTGCTGGGCGGCAGGATAAGTCGACGAATTCATGAGGATTCTCCGAGAGGAAGAGTTCCTGTGGGAGCGAGCAAGTCGGCTCCCACAGTTTTTCGAACTGTAACTGACGGGCGCAGAGGATGCGCCCGTCATTTACCCATCAGCGTTGCGCTGCGGGTACGCCTTGCGGCTCGGCGCAAGTATTGCCGGCAGCGGCAGGCGGGTTGGCCGGCCAGGCTTTGCGGTCGAGGTCCAGATCCGGGAATTTGCTCGAATCGAACACCGGGGTCTTGATGCCGGCAGCACGCTGGTCATCGTAGTCACGCAGGATGCGCATGCCGACCTTGAACAGCAGGAACAGCGCGATCAGGTTGACGAAGGCCAGCATGGTCATGGTGATGTCGGCGAAGGCGAACACGGTGCCGAGGTTTTCGATGGCACCCCAGAAGATCAATACCAGTACCAGTGCGCGGTAGCCGATCAGCGCCTTGCGGTTTTCACCGATCAGGAAGCGCAGGTTGCTCTCGCCCAGGTAGTAGTTGTAGAGGATCGAGGTGAACACGAACAACGCCAGCGCCACCGAGATGAACATCCGGCCCCATTCACCGACCACGGCGGCCAGCGAGTTCTGGGTCAGGGCAATGCCGTCGCCTTCGAAGCCCGGGGTGTAGAAACCGGAGAGCAGGATCAACAACGCGGTGCAGGTGCAGATCACGAAAGTGTCGAGGAACACGCTGAACGCCTGAACCACACCTTGTGCCACCGGGTGCTCGACCGAAGCCACCGCCGCCACGTTCGGCGCACTGCCCAAACCGGCTTCGTTGGCGAACACGCCACGCTTCACGCCCATGACAATCGCGCTGCCGATCAGGCCGCCGAACGCCTGGTCGAGACCGAAGGCGCTCTTGACGATGGTCATCAGCATGGCTGGAACGTGGTCGAATTGCAGCACGATCACGTAGAGGGTCACGCCGATGTAGACCAGGGTTTTCACCGGCACCAGCAGGTCAGCGACCTTGGCGATGCGCTTGATCCCGCCGATGAACACCAGACCCAGCAGTACCGCCAGCGCGAGGCCGGTGTAAGTGGTGTCGAGGCCGAAGGCGTTGTTCAGCGAGTGAGTCACGGCGTGGGCTTGCAGGCCGTTGAAGGCGAAACCGAAGGTCACCAGCAACAGGAACGCCATGACCATACCCAACCAGCGCTTCTGCAAGCCGTGCTGAATGTAGTAGGACGGGCCGCCACGGAAGGTGCCGTCTGAATCAGTGCGTTTGTACAGCTGACCGAGGGAGCACTCGAAGAAGCTGCTGGACATGCCGACCAGTGCGGTTACCCACATCCAGAACACCGCACCTGGCCCACCAAGGGTCACGGCGATGCCGACACCGGCGATGTTGCCTGCACCAACGCGGCCGGCGAGGCTGAGCATCAGGGCCTGGAACGAGCTGAGCTGCCCGGCGCTGCTTTTCAGGCTGTCGCGGAACACCGCGAACATGTGGAAAAAGTGACGCAATTGAACGAAACGCGAGCGAATCGTGAAGTAGCTACCGAGCCCGACAATGAGCACGATCAGTACTTTCCCTGAGAGGAAGTCGTTAATGACTTCGAGCATGGATTTTTCCTCGCTGTTTTTTGTGTAAGCAAATGCTGGATGTTCGGAAACATCGCGTTACACCGGTTTGCGCGCGGCACAACAGGTGGGGCGAAGGTTTCGTCCCGGTTCCATTTCGCGGGTTTGTTATTAGTTCGGGTTTCGCATGGGTTATGGCCTCGTTACCGACGACCGCTCACGCGAAGAGGGGCGGCACTATACCGATCAGTGGCGCGCCCGTCTGCACGGTAGTGGTGCAAGCGACGAAACGAAGCTTTGAAACACCCGGCGTTACCGGCGCCGGGCTTGTGCAGGAACTGCTTTTTTGTTGACGCAAACCCTGTGGCGAGGGGATTCATCCCCGATCGGCTGCGAAGCAGTCGCAAAACCATTCGGCGCGGTGCACCGGATACATTGCGATTACAGTTTTTGGGGCCGCTTCGCGACCCATCGGGGATGAATCCCCTCGCCACAAGGGCTCACCTCCACATGAAGCAATCCCCAGACATACGGGTCTCAGGATCAGAAAGTTAAAAAAAAGGGCCTGGGGACTGATCCCCAGGCCCTCAAAAGGTGAGAGGTGTCTAGTCCCTCGACCTGGTGAGCGGTGCTACAAACAACACGTCGGTTCAGCCTTTGAGCGGAACCAGACGCGGAGCAATCATGTTTTCCGGGCGCAGGATGTCGGCGAGACTGGCTTCGTCGAGCAGACCTTCTTCGCGCACCAGTTCCAGCACGCCTCGGCCGCTTTCAAGAGCGATACGGGCGATGCGGGTGGCGTTTTTGTAGCCGATGTACGGGTTCAGCGCGGTGACCAGACCGATCGAGTGTTCGACCAGTTCGCGGCAGCGGGCTTCGTTGGCAGTGATACCGACAATGCAGTGCTCGCGCAGCATGTCCATGGCGCGTTGCAGCAGGCGGATCGAGTCGAAGATCTTGAACGCGATCAGCGGCTCCATCACGTTCAGTTGCAACTGGCCGCCTTCAGCCGCCATGGTCAGCGCCAAGTCGTTACCGATGACCTGGAAAGCCACCTGGTTAACGGCTTCCGGGATGACCGGGTTGACCTTGCCGGGCATGATCGAGCTGCCTGGCTGACGCGCCGGCAGGTTGATTTCGTTGATGCCGGTGCGTGGGCCGCTGGACAGCAGGCGCAAGTCGTTGCAGATCTTCGACAGCTTGACCGCGGTGCGCTTGAGCATGCCGGAGAACAGGACGAAGGCACCCATGTCGGAGGTGGCTTCGATCAGGTCGGCTGCCGGTACCACCGGTTGACCGCTGATCAGCGCCAGACGCTGCACAGCCAAGGCCTGATAACGCGGGTCGGCGTTAATGCCGGTACCGATCGCGGTGCCACCCAGGTTCACTTCAGTCAGCAGTTCCGGGGCCAGCGTCTTCAGACGGGCCAGGTCTTCGCCCATGGTGGTGGCGAAAGCACGGAATTCCTGGCCGAGGGTCATCGGCACAGCGTCTTGCAGCTGGGTACGGCCCATTTTCAGGACGTGATCGAATTCTTTGCCCTTGGCCGCGAATGCCTGAATCAAGCTGTCGAGGCTGGCCAGCAGGGTGTCGTGACCCAACAGCAGACCCAGGCGGATGGCCGTCGGGTAGGCGTCGTTGGTCGACTGCGCCATGTTCACGTCGTCGTTCGGGTGCAGGTACTGGTACTCGCCTTTCTGATGACCCATTGCTTCGAGCGCAATGTTGGCGATCACTTCGTTGGCGTTCATGTTGGTGGAAGTACCGGCGCCACCTTGAATCATGTCGACCACGAACTCTTCGTGGAAATCACCGCGGATCAATCGGGCACAGGCTTCGCTGATGGCAGCGTGCTTGGCTTCGCTCAGGTGACCCAACTCGCGGTTGGCGTCAGCGGCGGCCTGTTTGACCATCGCCAGACCGACAACCAGTTTCGGGTAATGCGAAATCGGAACGCCCGAGAGGCGGAAGTTATTCACCGCTCGCAGGGTCTGGATGCCGTAATACGCTTGAGCCGGTACTTCGAGGGCGCCAAGCAGGTCGTTTTCTGTGCGGAAAGATGCAGCGGAGGACATGATAGAAATCATCTCGATATGGACCCGGTCGATGCCGGAACGCTGCGAATGCTAGGCTTGTGGGAAATTTTGGGCCAATGCTGTTCAGCACTGACCTATGCACATTCGGCATAATGCCCGTGTGACGCCGCGTGCGCGGCAGACGTGTGACCTGTTTTGGTGCGTGTCCGGGAGGACGTGATGAATCTGGAAAGCAAATGGCTCGAGGACTTCAGTGCTCTGGCCGCCACCCGCAGCTTCTCGCAGGCCGCCGAACGGCGCTTCGTGACCCAGCCGGCCTTCAGTCGGCGGATACGCAGCCTGGAAGCCGCGCTGGGGCTGACATTGGTCAACCGCTCGCGCACGCCAGTCGAGCTGACGGCGGCGGGGCAATTGTTTCTGGTGACCGCGCGCACCGTGGTCGAACAGCTCGGTGAAGTGCTGCGCCATCTGCATCATCTGGAGGGCGGGCAGGGCGAGGTGATGCAGGTTGCCGCCGCTCACTCCCTGGCACTGGGTTTTTTCCCGCGTTGGATCGCGCAGTTGCGCAATGAAGGCCTGAACATCGCCACGCGACTGGTGGCGACCAACGTCGGTGACGCCGTGCACGCACTGCGCGAAGGTGGCTGCGACTTGATGCTGGCGTTCTACGACCCGGACGCGGCGATGCAGATGGACCCGGAAATTTTCCCGTCACTGCATTTGGGCCAGACCGAGATGCTCCCGGTGTGCGCGGCGGATGCCGATGGCAAGCCGCTGTTCGATCTGGAAGGTGACGCCAGCGTGCCGTTGCTGGCGTACAGCGCCGGGGCGTTTCTCGGACGTTCGGTGAATGGTTTGCTGCGTCAGCGACAGCTGCGCTTCACCACGATCTATGAAACCGCGATGGCCGACAGCCTGAAGAGCATGGCGCTGGAAGGCCTCGGGATTGCCTGGGTGCCGCAGTTGAGCGTGCGTGCCGAACTGGCCCGGGGCGAACTCGTCGTATGCGGCGGCCCGCAATGGCATGTGCCGCTGGAGATTCGTCTGTACCGCTGCGCGCTGGTGCGCAAGGCCAACGTGCGGTTGTTGTGGCGCAAGCTCGAAGGTGGCGCCGCCCAAGCTTCCTGATGGATGGTGTCTGGGGGAAAAGATCGCAGCCTTCGGCAGCTCCTACATGTTGAAGTGCGTTTCCCTGTAGGAGCTGCCGAAGGCTGCGATCTTTTGATCTTTTTGGCTGACCTTCAAGTCAATAAAACCGGGCTTTTGCGGCAGATGACAGATGGTCGTGACGGGGGCTGTTTATTGCTTTCTTTGCGGTATACTGCGCGGCCTTCGGCCGGTACGTCCGGCCATTTTTCCTACAACAAGCCACGCATTCTGCGTGGCTTGTTGTTTTTGACGCGCCTGCGGGCGCCCAGAGAGAAGAGGCGCGACGATGAGTGCACTGGTTGGCGTGATCATGGGCTCCAAGTCCGATTGGTCCACCCTTAGCCACACCGCCGATATGCTGGAAAAGCTCGGCATCCCGTACGAGGTCAAGGTGGTCTCTGCCCACCGCACCCCGGATTTGCTGTTCCAGTACGCCGAAGAGGCTGAAAGCCGCGGCATCGAGGTGATTATCGCCGGTGCCGGCGGCGCAGCCCACTTGCCAGGCATGTGTGCGGCCAAGACCCACCTGCCGGTGCTGGGTGTTCCGGTGCAATCGTCGATGCTCTCGGGCGTCGATTCGCTGCTGTCGATCGTGCAGATGCCGGCCGGTATTCCGGTCGCTACCCTGGCTATCGGCAAAGCGGGCGCGATCAACGCCGCCCTGCTCTCGGCGAGCATCCTCGGCGCCAAGCATCCACAGTTCCACGCGGTACTGAAAACCTTCCGTGCCGAGCAGACAGACAGCGTCCTGGACAATCCAGACCCACGTATTGCCTGAGGTTGTTGAGATGAAGATCGGTGTAATCGGTGGCGGCCAGTTGGGTCGCATGTTGGCCTTGGCGGGCACCCCGCTGGGCATGAACTTCGCTTTCCTCGACCCTGCGCCGGACGCTTGCGCCGCTGCGCTGGGCGAACACCTGCGGGCCGATTACGGCGATCAGGATCATCTGCGTCAACTGGCTGATGAAGTCGATCTGGTGACCTTCGAGTTCGAAAGCGTCCCGGCTGAAACCGTGGCGTTCCTTTCGCAATTCGTGCCGGTTTATCCGAGCGCCGAAGCCCTGCGCATTGCTCGCGACCGCTGGTTCGAAAAGAGCATGTTCAAGGATCTGGGGATTCCGACCCCGGCCTTCGCCGACATCCAGTCGCAAGCCGATCTGGATGCCGCCGTAGCCTCGATCGGTCTGCCGGCCGTGCTGAAAACCCGCACCCTGGGTTACGACGGCAAGGGCCAGAAAGTCCTGCGCAAACCCGAAGACGTGGTCGGCACCTTCGCCGAACTCGGTAGCGTGGCCTGCCTGCTGGAAGGCTTCGTGCCGTTCACTGGTGAAGTCTCACTGATCGCCGTTCGCGCTCGCGATGGCGAAACCAAGTTCTACCCGTTGGTTCACAACACCCACGACAGCGGCATCCTCAAGCTCTCTGTGGCCAGCACCGATCACCCGTTGCAGGCCTTGGCCGAAGACTATTCCAGCCGCGTGCTCAAGCAACTGGATTACGTCGGCGTGATGGCGTTCGAGTTCTTTGAAGTCGACGGCGGCCTCAAGGCCAACGAAATCGCCCCGCGCGTGCACAACTCCGGGCACTGGACCACTGAAGGTGCCGAGTGCAGCCAGTTTGAAAACCATCTGCGTGCCGTTGCCGGTCTGCCGCTGGGTTCGACGGCCAAGGTCGGCGAGAGCGCGATGCTCAACTTTATCGGTGTGGTTCCGCCGGTAGAGAAGGTCATCGCCATCGAAGACTGCCATCTGCACCACTACGGCAAGGCCTTCAAGGCCGGGCGCAAGGTCGGTCACGCCAACCTGCGCTGCGCCGACAAGGCCACGCTCCAGGCGCAGATTCTCAAGGTCCAGGCGCTGATCGCCGAGTAAAACAGTTTCATGTGGCAGCGGCGGAACCATTCAGGGGCCGCCGTTCTCTGATGGCAGGATGCCAAAGTCTGTCTAGGCTTTGGCATAGCCAATTCACACAGAGGGAAATGCCATGGGAATTATCGGAACCATCTTTATCGGCTTGATCGTCGGCCTGCTGGCTCGGTTCCTGAAACCGGGCGATGACAGCATGGGCTGGATCATGACCATCCTGCTCGGTATCGGCGGTTCGCTGGCAGCCACCTACGGCGGCCAGGCCCTGGGCATCTATCGGGCGGGCGAGGGCGCAGGTTTCATCGGCGCACTGGTTGGCGCGATCGTGTTGCTGGTGATCTACGGCCTGATCAAAAAGAAGTGATCCAAAGCGACAAAGCCCTCTCTGCCAATCGGGCAGGGAGGGCTAGAATGCTCGGCGATTTATAGTCCTTTCCTTTGTCCGAGCACCTTCATGCGCCGTCTTCTGTTGACTCTCCTTTTCCTGGGCAGCGGTTTGGCCCACGCCGGCGAACTGCCGGAAACCGACTGGCTCGAACTGATGCCCAAGTCGGATCAAAAGGCCCTGGAGGCCATGCCCGACATCGACCACAACTCCCCGGAAGCCACCGGCACCTTCACCGAGAAGGGCGGGATGAAACAGGCCAAAGGCCTGCCGGCGGTGATGTACTCGACCAAAACCGTGGCGTCGATGAACGACAAGCACATCCGCATCGGTGGTTATCCGGTGCCGCTGGAATCCGATGCCAAGGGTCGCAGCACCCTGTTTTTCCTGGTGCCGTACCCGGGCGCGTGTATCCACGTGCCGCCACCGCCGCCGAATCAACTGGTACTGGTGCGCTATCCGAAGGGGCTGAAGCTGGAAGACATCTACACGCCGCTGTGGGTGACCGGCACGCTGAAGGTCGAAAAGGTCAGCAACGATCTGGCCGATGCGGCGTATGCGCTGGAGGCGGACAAGGTGCGGGTGGTGCAGGAGTCCGATCTCTAGGACCTACACAAATTAACTGTAGGAGTGAGCTTTTGTGGTGAGGGGATTTATCCCCGATGGGTCGCGAAGCGGCCCCGGCTTTTCAAATCAAGAGTCGGGGACTGCTGCGCAGTCCATCGGGGATAAATCCCCTCGCCACAAAGGCTCGCTTCCATGAGTTATCTGGTTTGGGTTAGAGCGGTTTGCTGCCGATGCTGACGCCCATGGTGTGACTGGCGCTCGGCGCCAGACTCACCACGTCATCCATCACATTCGCCGTCTCGATGCACAGCATGCGTTGCCAGCCATCGTTATCCATATCGCTGAGCGCGGCCGCACGGTCGATCCACGGGTTCCAGATCACCGCAGTGCGCGAGCCCGTGCTGGTGAGGACAATGCGCCGCTCCCACGTCGGGTCGACGATGCTCATCTGCGGCGGGGCGTCGAGGTAGATGCGGTCGGTTTCGCCGGCAAAATGCAGGTCGCCTGTCTGGGCGTTGGTCTTCCAGTCGTCCAGGGTCTCGATGTAATTCAAACCGTCCACACCTTCGACATGCACATGGCGCACATCGCTGACGGCGAAGTAGGTGTGCAACGCCTGGCTGAGGCTGACAGTGTCGCCGCCACGGTTATGGCTGGTCAGGCTGAGGTGCAACTGATCGTCCAGACGCAGGGTCAGGGTCAGATCGACCTGATGCGGCCAGCCCGGCAGACCGCCTTCAGGGTAGGGCAGTTTGAACTCGACCTTGAGGCCATCGCCTTCGGCTTCTATGCCGCCCAGCTCCCAATCCATCGCCCGCACAAGACCGTGCGCGGGTGCGGGTTGCTCACCGGTGTACATGGCCTGGACGTTCTGCGGGTTGCGTTCGAATTTGCCGAACCACGGCCAGCACACCGGCACGCCAGCACGGATGCTCTTACCGGTCTTGAACTCGGCCTTGTCGTTGAGCCAGATGATCGGCGGCTGGCCGTCAACCTGATAACTGAGGATGTGCGCGCCTTGCTGGGCTACCAGCACTTCGGCCTGACCGTGGCGGATGCGCCAGCAGTTCAGTTCATCCAGTTTCACGGCTTCAACGTTGGGCGTGTTCATGGGACAGCTCTCGATCAGACACTTGGGACAACTATCGACCGTGAAACGGCCGTGAGGTTTAGCGTGCGCGCGGCGGAACCGACCGGGTGCGACCACTGCCGTCGATGGCGACGAAGACAAACACCGCTTCGGTCACTTTACGCCACTCGCTGGACAACGGATCGTCGCTCCACACTTCGACCATCATCTGGATCGAGCTGCGACCGATTTCCAGGGTCTGGGTATAGAAGGACAACTGCGCGCCAACGGCGACCGGAACCAGGAACGCCATGCGGTCGATAGCGACGGTGGCCACGCGGCCTCCGGCGACACGGCTGGCCATCGCGGTGCCGGCCAAATCCATCTGTGCCACCAGCCAGCCGCCGAAAATATCGCCAAAGCCGTTGGTTTCACGCGGGAGAGCGGTGATTTGCAGGGCCAGGTCGCCTTGCGGGATTGGATCTTCTTGTTCGAGCTCTATCATGCCGGGGGTGCCTCTGACCCGTGACTCTTGTTGGTATTGCTGGTGGTAGCCGTCTTCAGGAAAAACGATTCAGCACCGAACATACTACGTTCGTCACGTCTTCCATAAGGCGCCTAAAGGGAAACTCTGCGAAACCGGCTGCTCCGTTCAAAGGGCGGGCCAACGACGTTTTCGCACAGCAACCCCCTACAAACCGGGGCAAGGTTGCGAGTATATCGGTCGGTAGACTCCGCGACGACCACCCGGTTCTGATTTTGACCGTCAAATACGCGCCTCTATGTGCTTTTTCGAACAATTTGCTATGGTGCCGAACCTGCCAAAGCTCCAGCCAGCGTTGTTGGAGTCGCAGATCCGCCTATAAGAGAAGCCCTTGCCATGACCACAGCGCCTTCGAGCCTCGCGCAGCCCGACCAACCCGCACGACCATTGACCCGCAATGACTACAAGACTCTGTCGCTATCGGCCCTGGGCGGTGCACTGGAGTTTTACGATTTCATCATCTTCGTATTCTTCGCCACCGTGGTCGGCAAGTTGTTCTTTCCGGCCGACATGCCTGAGTGGCTGCGCCTGATGCAGACCTTCGGCATCTTTGCCGCCGGTTACCTTGCGCGGCCGCTGGGCGGCATTGTCATGGCGCACTTCGGCGACCTGCTGGGGCGCAAGAAAATGTTCACCCTGA
This sequence comes from Pseudomonas sp. LBUM1648, assembly GCF_059716145.1. Classification (NCBI taxonomy): domain Bacteria; kingdom Pseudomonadati; phylum Pseudomonadota; class Gammaproteobacteria; order Pseudomonadales; family Pseudomonadaceae; genus Pseudomonas; species Pseudomonas sp. LBUM1648. Next base: position 6,399,633 of record NZ_CP166808.1, on the reverse strand, counting down.
GCATCTTCATGATGGCCGTGCCGACCCTGATCATGGGTCTGCTGCCGACGTATGCGCAGATCGGCATGTGGGCGCCGATCCTTTTACTGCTGATGCGGGTGATTCAAGGCGCGGCGATTGGCGGTGAAGTACCGGGGGCATGGGTCTTCGTTTCCGAACACGTCCCGCAGAAGCACATGGGCTACGCCTGCGGCACCCTGACCAGCGGCCTGACCGCCGGAATTCTGCTCGGCTCGCTGGTCGCCACGGCGATCAACAGCATCTATACGCCGACCGAGGTTGCGGATTACGCCTGGCGGATTCCGTTCCTGCTCGGTGGCGTGTTCGGTCTGTTCTCGGTTTACCTGCGCCGCTGGCTGCACGAAACCCCGGTGTTCGCCGAGCTGCAACTGCGCAAGGCGCTGGCCGAAGAAGTGCCGCTGCGCGCGGTGCTGCGTGACCATCGCGGGGCGATTGCGATCTCGATGCTGCTGACCTGGCTGCTGTCGGCCGGGATCGTCGTAGTCATTCTGATGACCCCGACTGTGCTGCAAACCGTTTACCACTTCTCGCCGACCACCGCGCTGCAATCCAACAGCCTGGCGATCGTGTTCCTGAGCTTCGGTTGCATCATTTCCGGTGCGCTGGCGGATCGCTTTGGCGCCGGCCGGGTGTTTGTGTTCGGTTGCCTGGGCTTGCTGATCAGCTCCTGGACCTTCTATCACAGCCTCGCCGATCACCCGAACTGGCTGTTCCCGCTGTATGCGTTGACCGGTTTGCTGGTCGGCACCATTGGTGCGGTGCCCTACGTGATGGTCAAGGCGTTCCCGCCGGTGGTGCGTTTCAGTGGGTTGTCGTTCTCTTACAACGTGGCGTACGCAATCTTCGGTGGCCTGACGCCGATGATCGTCAGCCTGCTGCTTAAAGAAAGCGCGATGGGCCCGGCCTACTACGTGGCAGTGCTGTGTGCGATGGGGATTCTGGTGGGGGCGTGGCTCTGGAAGAAGGGTCGCTGATCCGAAATCTCCTCAGTAGTCACGGCCATTTCGCGAGCAGGCTCGCTCCCACATTGGAATGCATTTCAAACGGTGGGAGCGAGCCTGCTCGCGAATGGGGGCACCACGAATCATCCAGTAAAACCTTGGATGCTGGCCTTTCATCCAATTGTCATATTTCAGCCATAGAGTGTTCACACGGCCTGCTGATACTTGGCCCCGACTTAACACACCCTATCTGCTAGGAGTAAGGCATGAAACTGAAGCGTTTGATGGCGGCAATGACTTTTGTCGCTGCTGGCGTTGCGACTGCCAACGCGGTTGCCGCTGTTGACCCTGCTATCCCGAGCTACACCAAGACCACTGGTGTGTCGGGCAACCTGTCCAGCGTCGGCTCCGATACCCTGGCCAACCTCATGACCCTGTGGGCCGAGAACTACAAGAAAGAATACCCGAACGTAAATATCCAGATTCAGGCCGCTGGCTCCGCCACTGCGCCACCTGCGCTGACTGAAGGCACCTCGAACCTGGGCCCGATGAGCCGCAAGATGAAGGACACCGAACTGGCGGCCTTCGAGCAGAAGTACGGCTACAAGCCAACCGCAATCCCGGTTGCCGTGGACGCCTTGGCTGTATTCGTACACAAGGACAACCCGATCCAGCACCTGACCATGGAACAGGTTGACGCGATCTTCTCGTCCACCCGTCTGTGCGGCGCCAAAGCCGACGTGAAAACCTGGGGTGAGCTGGGTGTAACCGGTGACCTGGCCAACAAGCCAGTGCAACTGTTCGGCCGTAACTCGGTATCCGGCACTTACGGCTACTTCAAAGAAGAAGCCCTGTGCAAAGGTGACTACAAGCCAAACGTCAACGAACAACCAGGTTCGGCTTCGGTCGTGCAGTCGATCAGCTCCTCGCTGAACGGCATCGGTTACTCGGGCATCGGCTACAAGACCGCTAGCGTGAAGACCGTGCCTCTGGCCAAGAAGGGCAGCACTGACTTCATCGAAGACACCGAAGAAAACGCCCTGAACGGCAAGTACCCGCTGTCGCGTTTCCTCTACGTTTACGTCAACAAAGCCCCGAACAAGCCTCTGGCCCCGCTGGAAGCCGAGTTCGTGAAGCTGGTTCTGTCCAAACAGGGCCAGGAAGTTGTAGTCAAGGACGGTTACATCCCGTTGCCAGCCAAAGTCGCTGCCAAAGCACTGGCTGACCTGGGCTTGCAAGAAGGCGCTGCAGTCGTAAAGAAGTAACAAATTGAGTCCGGGGTGAACCCCGTCGGACTCAAGTGAAAGGCCGGATCTGCCCGCAGACCGGCCTTTTACACACCTCAAATTTTCGATCCTCTGCCAGCCCCGCTGGCGGTGGATTTGCTGCGTCACTGCACTGTCATCTTTCTGTCATACAGGATCGCTAGGGTGAGCGCATGAATGATCTGGCCAATTCCCAAATGACTACTAATCCTCCCAAGCGCATTGATTTCAATACGCCTGAGCTGCAACGCAAGCGCCGCATTCGCGCGCTCAAGGATCGCTTCACTCGCTGGTACGTCCTCGTTGGCGGTCTGGCGGTGCTGGCAGCCATCACCCTGATCTTCTTCTTCCTCGCCTACGTGGTCGCGCCGTTGTTCCAGGGCGCTGACCTGGAGGCGAAAGACTCGATCACTCCAGCCTGGATGCAGGACGCCGGCAAGCCGCTGATGATTTCGCTCGAAGAGCAGAATCAGGTGGCCATGCGCGTTTCCGATAAGGGCCAGGCATTGTTCTTCGATATCGACAGTGGCGCTGAACTGAAGCGCGTCGATCTGCCGCTGCCCGCCGGTGCAACCGTGACCTCCATTGGTGAAGACCAGCCAGGTCATCCGCTGGTTGCCGTGGGTCTGTCCAACGGTCAGGCGCTGGTGTTCCGTCACACTTATAAGGTCAGCTACCCCGACGGCAAGAAAACCATCACCCCGGCCATCGAATACCCGTACGGCGAGGCGCCAATCGCGCTGAACGAAGCGGGCGGTGCGCTGGAGCACGTCAGCCTCAACGCCACCGATACGACGCTGATGCTGGTGGGTTCGACCGGTTCGCAACTCAATGTGCTGTCGCTGACCAGCGAAGAAAACATGATGACCGGCGAAGTCACCAACGAGCAGAAGCGTATCGATCTGCCGCAAATGACTGAGCCGGTTAAAAACATCTTCGTCGACCCGCGTCAGCAATGGTTGTACGTGGTCAACGGTCGTGCCCAGGCGGACGTATTCAGCCTGCGCGACAAGAGCCTCAACGGTCGCTACAAACTGCTGGAAAACGCCGATACCGAAGTCACTGCGACCACACAGCTGGTGGGCGGTATCTCGCTGATCGTCGGTGACTCCAAGGGCGGCCTGGCCCAATGGTTCATGGCCCGCGACACCGATGGTGAGCTGCGTCTGAAGCAGATCCGCACCTTCCAGATGGGCACCACGCCGATCGTTGAAATCAGCGCCGAAGAGCGTCGCAAAGGCTTCGTTGCCCTGGATGCCAGCGGCAAGCTCGGCGTGTTCCACAGCACCGCGCACCGTACTTTGCTGGTTGACCAAGTGGTCGAGGGCCCGGGCCTGTTCGGTCTGTCGCCGCGCGCCAACCGCGTGATCGTCGAGTCTGGCGGCAAGCTGCAACCGTTGCTGCTCGACAACCCGCACCCGGAAGTTTCCTGGAGCGCGCTGTGGAGCAAGGTCTGGTACGAAAACTACGACGAGCCTAAATACGTCTGGCAATCGACCGCGGCCAACACCGATTTCGAACCAAAGCTGAGCCTGTCGCCACTGACCTTCGGCACCCTGAAAGCTGCGTTTTACGCGATGCTGCTGGCCGCGCCACTGGCCGTTGCCGCTGCGATCTACACCGCGTACTTCATGGCCCCGGGCATGCGCCGCAAGGTCAAGCCGGTGATCGAACTGATGGAAGCGATGCCGACGGTGATCCTCGGTTTCTTCGCCGGTCTGTTCCTCGCGCCGTATGTCGAAGGGCATCTGCCGGGCATCTTCAGCCTGCTGATGCTGCTGCCGATCGGCATTCTGGTCGCCGGTTTCGCCTTCAGCCGTCTGCCTGAGTCGATCCGCCTGAGAGTCCCGGATGGCTGGGAAAGTGCGCTGCTGATTCCAGTGATCCTGTTTGTGGGCTGGCTGTCGCTGTACATGAGCCCGTACATGGAGAACTGGTTCTTCGGCGGCGACATGCGCATGTGGATCTCCCACGACCTGGGCATCACCTACGACCAGCGCAACGCTCTGGTGGTCGGTCTGGCCATGGGTTTTGCGGTGATCCCGAACATCTATTCGATTGCCGAAGACGCCGTGTTCAGCGTGCCGCGTGGCCTGACCCTCGGTTCGCTGGCCCTCGGTGCCACACCGTGGCAGACCATGACGCGTGTGGTGATCCTGACCGCCAGCCCGGGCATCTTCTCGGCGCTGATGATCGGCATGGGCCGTGCGGTCGGTGAAACCATGATCGTGCTGATGGCCACCGGTAACACCCCGGTCATGGAAATGAACCTGTTCGAAGGCCTGCGCACCCTGGCCGCCAACGTCGCGGTGGAAATGCCGGAGTCGGAAGTCGGCGGCAGCCACTACCGCGTGCTGTTCCTCTCGGCGCTGGTGCTGCTGATGTTCACCTTCGTCATGAACACCCTGGCAGAACTGATTCGTCAGCGTCTGCGCAAGAAATACTCGTCGCTTTAAGCAAAGGTAGAAGTCTGTGAAACAGAACTCCCTGAAAGGATGGTTCAAGAGCGGCGCCCCGGGCGTCTGGATCAGCGGTGGCGCGGTGTCCATCGCGGTCATCATGACCATTGGCCTGCTGGCGGTGATTGCCGTGCGCGGTCTGGGTCACTTCTGGCCGGCGGATCTGATCCACGCCAGCTACGACGTACCGGGCCAGGCCCAGCACCTCGTGGTCGGCGAAGTGGTACAGAAGGAAGAAGTGCCCCGTGCCCGCCTCAAAAGCGCTGGTTTGCCAGTGCCGGACGAAGGCCCGGAATTCATGACCCGCGAGCTGATCAAGGTCGGCAACCGTGACCTGAACGGCAACGACTTCACCTGGATCGTCGGCGAGTGGCTGACCAACCAGAAGACGCCGCCAGAGCTGATGGCGCTGGAGCGTCGCGAGTGGGGCAACTTCTACGGCTACCTGGTCAACGTCAAACAGGACGGCAAGGTCATCGCCGAAGGCGAAGCCGCATGGCCAGAGCTGCAAGCGCGGATCAACCGTGTGAACGGCCTCGCCGCGCAGCTCAAGTCGATGGAAAAAGTCGATATCGGCGCGATCAACGCAGGGCTGGAACGCATCCGTCTGCACAGTCGCAAACTGGAACTGGAAGGCAAACTCGACGCCACCGCGCAAGCGGACATGGAATCCGAGCGCGCCGAACTGAACGCCCGTTATCAGGACATCGAAGCGCGTCTGGCCGATCTGCATGCGCAGTTCAACCGCGATGCGCTGACGGCTCGCGATGCCAACGGTAAAGAGATCGAAATCGGTCTGGGCAAAGTGGTTCACGCTTACCAGCCGAACGCCATGAGCACCTTCACCAAGGTCGGTTTCTACTTCAGCAAGATCTGGGAATTCCTCTCCGACGATCCGCGTGAAGCCAACACCGAAGGCGGGATCTTCCCGGCGATTTTCGGCACCGTGATGATGACCCTGATCATGGCGATGATCGTTACCCCGTTCGGCGTACTGGCGGCGGTGTACCTGCGTGAATACGCCAAGCAGAACACCCTGACGCGGATCATCCGTATCGCGGTGAACAACCTGGCGGGCGTTCCGGCGATCGTTTACGGCGTGTTTGGTCTGGGCTTCTTTGTGTACGTGTTGGGTGGTTCGGTTGACCGCTTGTTCTTCCCCGAAGCACTGCCGGCACCGACCTTCGGTACGCCGGGCCTGCTCTGGGCGTCGCTGACCCTGGCGCTGCTGGCGGTGCCGGTGGTGATCGTGGCCACCGAAGAAGGTTTGGCGCGGATTCCTCGCACCGTGCGTGAAGGCTCGTTGGCCCTCGGCGCGACCAAGGCTGAAACCTTGTGGAAGATTGTGATCCCGATGGCCAGCCCGGCCATGATGACCGGCATGATCCTCGCCGTGGCCCGTGCCGCCGGTGAAGTGGCGCCGCTGATGCTGGTAGGTGTGGTGAAACTGGCGCCGTCGCTGCCGGTGGATGGCAACTATCCGTACCTGCACCTGGACCAGAAGATCATGCACTTGGGCTTCCACATTTATGACGTCGGGTTCCAGAGCCCGAACGTCGAAGCCGCACGCCCGCTGGTGTACGCCACGGCGCTGTTGCTGGTGCTGGTGATTGCGACACTGAACCTGTCGGCCGTTTATATCCGTAACCATCTGCGCGAGAAGTATAAAGCGCTGGATAGCTGATTTCTTATGTAGGAGTGAGCCTGCTCGCGATGGCAACACCGCGGTTTCATAGACAAACCGCAGCGCCTGAATCGCGAGCAGGCTCACTCCTACAAAAAACCGAACCGAATTTGTTAGCACAGGGAGCCTCCCATGCAGCACGAAACACATAGCCACGGCATCAACATGTCTGCCTTGGGCCGCGACAAGCAGAGCCTGAATCTTGAACAGGAAACCGTGGCCATTGAAGTCCCGGGCCTGAACCTGTTCTACGGCGATAAACAAGCGCTGTACGACGTCAGCCTGAACATCCCGAAACAGCGCGTGACTGCCTTCATCGGCCCGTCCGGCTGCGGCAAGTCCACACTGCTGCGTACCTTCAACCGTATGAACGATCTGGTTGACGGCTGCCGCGTCGAAGGCGCGATCAACCTGTACGGCAACAACATCTATCGCAAAGGCGAAGACGTTGCTGAACTGCGTCGTCGCGTCGGCATGGTGTTCCAGAAGCCCAACCCGTTCCCGAAAACCATCTACGAAAACGTGGTTTACGGTCTGCGCATTCAGGGCATCAACAAAAAGCGCATCCTCGACGAAGCCGTTGAGTGGGCGTTGAAAGGCGCGGCACTGTGGGACGAAGTCAAAGACCGTCTGCACGAGTCCGCACTCGGTCTGTCCGGTGGTCAGCAGCAGCGTCTGGTGATCGCCCGCACCATCGCGGTTGAGCCGGAAGTGCTGCTGCTCGACGAACCGTGCTCGGCCCTAGACCCGATCTCGACCCTGAAGGTTGAAGAGCTGATCTACGAGCTGAAATCCAAGTTCACCATCGTTATCGTGACCCACAACATGCAGCAGGCGGCGCGGGTGTCCGACTACACGGCGTTCATGTATATGGGCAAACTGGTGGAATTCGGCGATACCGATACCCTGTTCACCAATCCGGCGAAGAAGCAGACCGAAGACTACATCACTGGTCGCTACGGCTAACAGTTGCGGGTTATTCACAGAATTTGATGCTGCGGCCCACCGCACCTTACCGGACGCTCCAAGGACGCCAACATGATTAGTAAAGAAGGCCTTACCCATCACATCTCCGCGCAGTTCAACGCCGAGCTTGAGGAAGTGCGCAGCCACCTCCTGGCCATGGGCGGGCTGGTGGAGAAGCAGGTCAACGACGCGGTGACCGCTCTGATCGAAGCCGACTCCGGTCTGGCTCAGCAGGTGCGCGAGATCGACGACCAGATCAATCAGATGGAACGCAACATCGACGAAGAATGCCTGCGCATTCTGGCCCGTCGTCAGCCGGCGGCGTCTGACCTGCGGCTGATCATCAGCATCTCCAAGTCGGTGATCGACCTTGAGCGCATCGGCGACGAAGCGACCAAAATCGCCCGTCGTGCCATTCAGTTGTGTGAAGAAGGCGAAGCGCCGCGCGGTTACGTCGAGGTTCGCCACATCGGCGACCAGGTGCGCAACATGGTTCGCGATGCGCTGGACGCGTTTGCCCGCTTCGACGCCGATCTGGCCTTGTCGGTGGCGCAGTACGACAAGATCATCGACCGCGAATACAAGACCGCCCTGCGTGAGCTGGCCACCTACATGATGGAAGACCCGCGCTCTATCTCGCGGGTCTTGAGCATTATCTGGGTGCTGCGTTCGCTGGAGCGCATTGGCGACCACGCGCGCAATATCTCGGAACTGGTGATCTATCTGGTGCGCGGCACTGACGTTCGCCACATGGGCCTCAAGCGCATGAAGGAAGAAGTTGAAGGCACAAGCGGCGAAACCGCTAATGTTCCGGGCGATGCTGACGATAAGTAAGATTGCCTGAGAAAAGCGCCCGGCCCTTTGGCCGGGCGTTTTTGTTAGGGGCTTTCGAATTAAAAAGCAGCACCCGCGAACGAAAAGTCCCGGCGTGACTGAAGATTGTTGGCAATGTGCCATCAGCAAAGCGGTATGCTTGCCGGGATTTTTATAGGGGTGTTGGATGAGCAAGATCAGTGTGTTGGTCGTGGACGATGCTTCGTTCATTCGTGACCTGGTGAAAAAGTGCCTGCGTAATTACTTCCCGGGGATCCGCACCGAGGACGCCGTCAACGGTAAAAAGGCTCAGGCCATGCTGGCCAAGGAAGCGTTCGACCTGGTTCTGTGCGACTGGGAAATGCCGGAAATGTCCGGCCTCGAACTGCTGACCTGGTGCCGCGAGCAAGACAATCTCAAGACCATGCCATTCGTGATGGTCACCAGCCGTGGCGACAAGGAAAACGTGGTGCAGGCGATTCAGGCCGGCGTTTCCGGCTACGTCAGCAAGCCGTTCACCAACGAGCAACTGCTGACCAAGGTCAAGCAGGCGCTGAACAAGGTCGGCAAGCTCGACACCTTGATGAACAGCGCGCCGACCAAGATGAACTCGGCATTCGGCAATGACTCCCTGAGCGCGCTGACCGGCGGCAAGCCTGCCGTGGTCGGTGGTGCTCCGGCGGCCGCTGCGGTCAACCCGTTCGCCAAGCCTGCTGTTGTCGCGCCGACACCAGCCGCTGCGCCGTCTCGTGGCTTGCTCAACAGCCCGCCAGTCAAAGCGCCAACTGCCTCGGCAGCGCCTGCAGGTGGTCGTGGTCAAGGCCAGTTGCGCCTGCCAAGCGGCAATCAGCAGTGTGTGATCAAGGCCCTGAGCATCAAGGAAGCGCTGTTGGTGGTGAAACGCACCGACACCCTGCCGCAGATCCTCGACAGCGCCGTGCTCGACCTGGAGCAGGGCGACAACGCCGAAATCGCCCGCCTCAACGGTTATCTGCACGCCATCGTCGCCTTTGAGCAGAAAGCCGACAGCGACTGGCTGCAACTGACCTTCCGTTTCGTCGACCAGGACGCACAGAAGCTCGACTACATCTCCCGCCTGATCGCCCGCGGCACGGCGCAGAAGCACTTCGTTCCGGGCGCTTGATCACAGCTTTACGCTGATCGTTCCCACGCAGAGCGTGGGGACGATCATTTGAAACATCTGTCGACTAGCCTGGTCTGCTTCACCTGCTAGGCTCTTTCCCAGGCCTTACTTCGACAGAACCTTTGCCATGCTCGCGCGCCTGCTGTTTTTCTGTGGTCTTTTCATGGCCTCCACCTCGACTGTGGCCATGACCATTTACAAATCCACCGATGCCAACGGCGTGGTCTCGTACAGCGACCGTCCGAGCAAAGGCTCGCAGGTGTTCGTCTTTCAGGATCGGATGGTCGAACGCCTCGAGCGGCAGGTCTATCTCGACATCAAAAAGCAGAAGGGCGTCGACGTGGTGTTCGTGCGCAACGATCTGTATGCGCCGGTTGAGGTGGCACTGGCGTTTACCGAGATGAGCAATGTACGTGGCGCACCGGCTCAAACCATCCGCCGGGTGTTGCCGGCACGCAGCAATACGCGGTTAGCGTTGCTGAAGGCGATTACCGGCGGCAAACCGCTGGTGTATACGCCGCAGTTTCATTACGCCCTGGGTGACCCTGCCGGAACGGCTCAGGGCTATCGCTATCCACTGCCATGGCGTGGCGGGCCGTTCCGCTTGAGTCAGGGCGCCGAGGGCCAATACAGCCATTACGGGCCGAAGAACAAATATGCGATGGACATCGCCATGCCGGTTGGCACGCCGATCATTGCCGCGCGGGCAGGGGTTGTGGTGAAAACCGAGAATTCGCAGAGCGGACGCGGCACCGACCCTTCCGGCAACTTCGTGCGGGTGCTGCACGATGACGGCACGATGGGCGTGTACCTGCATCTCAAGCAAGGGTCTGTAAGCGTGCGCGAAGGGCAGCGGGTGGTGGTGGGCAGCCCGTTGGCGCTGTCGGGCAACACCGGCAACAGCAGCGGCCCGCACCTGCACTTTGTGGTGCAGCGCAATACCGGGTTGGGGTTGGTGTCCATCCCGTATCAGTTCAACCAGCCGCTGGGGGCGTTGCCCAACTTTGCGTTGGGCAAGCAGTAGAACCGTTAGGGGGCCGCTGTGGAGGGGCTTTTGTGGTGAGGGGATTTATCCCCGATGGACGGCGCAGCCGTCCCAAAATAATTGAAGGAATTGAGTCAGGAGTTACGCGATTGCAGATTACAGGGCCGCTCCGCGACCCATCGGGGATAAATCCCCTCACCACAGAAGCGTCCCCCAAAACACCCATCAATCCAGCATCAACACCTTGGCCAGCACAATCTTCGGCCCTTTCATCTTCTTGATGATGATCCGCAGGCCTTCGACTTCCAGCACTTCTTCCTCTTCCGGCACCCGTTTCAGGGTTTCGTATACCAGCCCGGCCAGGGTTTCGGCTTCGATGTGGTCAAGGTCGATACCCAGCAGGCGTTCAACCTTGAACAACGGCGTGTCGCCACGCACCAGTAGCTTGCCCGGTTGATAGGCGAGGATCCCGCGTTCAGCCTTGCGGTGTTCGTCCTGAATGTCGCCGACCAGCACTTCCAGCACGTCTTCCATGGTCAGGTAGCCGATGATGTTGCCGTCAGCCTCCTCGACCACGGCGAAGTGCGAGCCGCCCTTGCGGAACTGCTCCAGCAACTGCGACAGCGGCATGTGCCGCGACACGCGCTCCAGCGGACGGGTCAATTCAGCCAGGTTGAACGACTCTGGAATGTGATCCAGCGCCGCCAGTTCCAGCAGCAGATCCTTGATGTGCAGCAGGCCGACGAACTCCTGACGTTCGCTGTCGTACACCGGATAACGGCTGAACTTGTGGCGACGGAACATCGCCAGGATTTCTTTCAGCGGTGCGTTGAATTCCAGAGTGATCAGGTCTTCCCGGGAGTTGGCCCAGTCGACCACTTCCAGTTCACCCATTTCCACCGCCGAGGCCAATACGCGCATGCCTTGGTCGCTCGGGTCCTGGCCACGGCTGGAGTGCAGGATCAGTTTCAGTTCTTCGCGGCTGTAATGGTGTTCGTGGTGCGGGCCGGGTTCACCCTGGCCTGCGATACGCAAAATGGCGTTGGCGCTGGCGTTGAGCAGGTAAATCGCCGGGTACATCGCCCAGTAGAACAGGTACAGCGGCACCGCCGTCCACAGCGACAGCAACTCGGGTTTGCGGATCGCCCATGACTTGGGTGCCAGCTCGCCGACGACGATGTGCAGATACGAAATCACGAAGAACGCAGCGAAGAACGACACGCCTTTGATCACTTCGGGCGACTGCACGCCAACGCTTTCAAGCAATGGCTCGAGAATGTGCGCAAACGCCGGTTCACCGACCCAGCCCAGGCCAAGAGAGGCGAGGGTGATACCGAGCTGGCACGCCGAGAGGTACGCATCGAGCTGACTGTGGACGGTGCGCAGGATGTGTCCGCGCCAGCCGTTCTGTTCAGCGATGGCCTCGACCCGGGTCGAGCGCAGTTTGACCATGGCGAATTCCGCCGCAACGAAAAAGCCGTTGAGCAAAACCAGGATCAGAGCAAAAAGGATCATGCCGAAATCGGCGAAAATTGTAGCGAGGGACAAGCCAGGGGAAGGGTCCATGATGGAGTTTTGCGGGTTCCGTGTGATTCGTAAGAGAGAAGAAGTCGCGCCTGAAAGGCAGGCGCAAGTCCGCCAATGTAGCGGCTGACTGGGCGATTGCCTAGTGGCGCGTGCCGGCCGGTATCACTCGGCGGAGCTGATCGCCCGTGCCTGAGCCACCTGAGCCGGGGCGAAATGGCAGGTGAACGTGCTGCCATGACCGGGCACGCTGCTGATTTCCATGCGTGCGCGGTGGCGCAACAAGACGTGTTTGACGATGGCCAGGCCTAGGCCAGTGCCTCCGGTGTTGGAGTTGCGGCTGGAGTCGACGCGGTAGAAGCGTTCGGTCAGACGCGGCAGGTGTTTGCTGTCGATGCCGATTCCCGAATCCTGCACGCTCAGGTGCGCGCCATGTGCGTCACCCCACCAGCGAATGCGGATATTGCCCTCGGCCGGGGTGTACTTCACCGCGTTGAACACCAGATTGGAGAACGCACTGCGCAGTTCCGCCTCGCTGCCCTTGAGCAACAGGCTGGCGTCGGCTTCAAGAGTGATGCGTTGGTTTTTCGACCCGGACAATTGCTGAGCGTCGCTCGTGATCGATTGCAACAGCGTGTCGATCTGTATCGGTTGGTTGTCTGACGGATAATCGGTGGCTTCCAGCTTAGCCAGCAGCAGCAAGTCATTGAGCAGCGTCTGCATGCGTCCGCCCTGTTGCTGCATCTGCTGCAAGGCGCGGCTCCAGCGCGGGTTCACTTCCTCGACGTTGTCGAGCAGGGTTTCCAGATAGCCGCAGATCACCGTCAGCGGCGTGCGCAGTTCGTGGGAGACGTTGGCGATGAAGTCTTTGCGCATCTGTTCCAACTGATGAATGCGCGTGACGTCGCGCACCAGCATCAAGTGTTCATTGTTGCCGTAGCGGGTCAGGTACAGCTGAATGCGCACGCGATCGTTGGTTGGCGAGGGGATTTCCAGCGGCTCGGCGTAGCTGTCCTGCTCGAAGTATTCCTTGAAGCGCGGATGCCGTACCAGGTTGGTCACCGGTTGGCCGCTGTCTTGCGGGGTCTTGAGGCCGAGCAGGGTTTCTGCGGCGCGGTTCCACCATTCCAGATTGCCGTCGCTGTCGAGCATGATCACCGCGTCTTTCAGCGCGGCGGTGGATTCCTGCACCCGGTCGATCACTGCTTGCAGGCGCCCGCGCACCCGTTGGTCGCGGCGTTGCAGGTGATAGATGCTGTCGAACACTTCGCCCCACAGGCCATAGCCATCGGGCGGAGCTTCATCGGGTTGGTGTAGGCGCAACCATTCGTGCAGACGCAGCAATTGCTTGAGCGTCCAGGCCAGGTAAATACCCAGTCCCGCCGCGAGGCTCCAGCCGTAATAGCCGGTGATCAGGCCGATCACCAGACAGGCGGTGACCAGCAGCAGCATGTGGCGAATCAGGGTGCCATGCCAGTTTTGATTCACGGAAATTACAGTCCTTGTCAGCGAGTCTGGCGGTCGGGTCAGGCCTTGGTGGAAAACCGGTAGCCAGTGCCGCGCACGGTTTGTACCAGATTTTCGTAGGCGTCGCCGAGAGCCTTGCGCAGGCGTCGGATGTGCACGTCGACGGTGCGCTCTTCAACGTAGACGTTGCCACCCCAGACCTGATCCAGCAACTGGCCACGGGTGTAGGCGCGTTCCTGGTGGGTCATGAAAAATTGCAGCAGACGGTATTCGGTCGGGCCCATTTCGGCAGGCTTGCCGTCGATGGTCACGCGGTGGCTGATCGGGTCGAGCAGCAGGCCGCCGACTTCGATCGGCGCTTCGCCATCGGTCGGACCGGCGCGGCGCAGCACGGCTTTGAGGCGTGCAACCAGTTCACGCGGGGAAAACGGTTTGGTGATGTAGTCGTCGGCGCCAACTTCCAGGCCCTGGATCTTGTTGTCCTCTTCGCCCTTGGCGGTGAGCATGATGATCGGGATGTCTCCGGTCAGCTCATCACGCTTCAAGCGGCGGGCCAGCTCGATGCCGGAGGTGCCGGGCAGCATCCAGTCGAGCAGGATCAGGTCCGGTTTGCGGTCGACGATGATGGCGTGCGCCTGCTGCGAGTTCTCCGCCTCGAGGCAGTCATAGCCGGCCATCTCCAACGCAACGGCGATCATTTCGCGAATGGGCGCTTCGTCGTCGACGATCAGAATGCTCCTGCCAACCATGCCTTAATCCTCTTGTCATTTAACTGTCTTGCGCCGCATTAGATAACGGAATTATTGCAGTCGTGTGACAGTATTTTAGTCGCCCGGCGGTGGGAGGGATCCTGAACTAAGCTTTAAGTCCGAATCCTGACAACCGCAAAAGAAGGTTTCCATGACTCAAATGACTGCTTGCTTCAAAGGTTTGCTGCTTGCCGCCGCCCTGACACTGCCCGGACTGGCGATGGCGGCTGAACCCGCCATGATGAAAGACGGCGTGATGGTCGATCACAAAGGCATGACCCTGTACACCTTCAACAAGGACTCCGCCGGCAAATCGGTGTGCAACGACAAATGCGCAACCAATTGGCCGCCATTGACGGCTGCGGCGGGCGACAATTCGATGGGTGACTGGACTGTCATCAAACGCGAAGACGGCTCAATGCAGTGGGCCTATAAAGACATGCCGCTGTACACCTTTGTGATGGATAAGGCGGTTGGTGACAAGACCGGTGACGGCAAGATGGATGGTGCCTGGAAAGTCGTCAAGGCCAAATAAGCGCAATTCCCTGTGGGAGCGAGCCGGCTCGCTCCCACAAGTTTTGCGGATTAGCGCAACGCGTAATCCAGCACAATCCCGACAAAAATCGCCAACCCGGCCCAGTGGTTGTGCAAAAACGCCTGGAAGCAACGCATCCGGTCCTTGCTGCGGGTGTACCAGAACTCCCACGCGTAACATCCGGCGGCCACCAGCAGACCGAGATGGAACCAGATCCCCAGTTCGAACTTCGACCCCGCCAGCAACAGACAGCCCAGCGACAGCGCCTGTAAGGTCAAAATGATCACCCGATCCGCCTCGCCAAACAGAATCGCCGTGGATTTCACGCCGATCTTCAAATCGTCATCCCGATCGGTCATCGCGTAATAGGTGTCGTAACCCACCGTCCACAGCAGATTGGCGATCCACAGCAACCACGCAGCGGCGGGCACTTCGCCGGTCTCGGCGGTGAACGCCATCGGCATGCCCCAGGAAAACGCCGCGCCCAGCACCACTTGCGGGTAATAGGTGTAGCGCTTCATGAACGGATAGGTGAACGCCAGCGCCAGGCCGCCCAACGACAGCCAGATCGTCGGCGCGTTGGTGCACAGCACCAGCAGGAAACTCACGCCCATCAGGATGGCGAAGAACACCAGCGCCTCTTTCGAGCTGATCTTGCCGCTGGCCAGCGGCCGTTGCGCGGTGCGTTTGACGTGGCCGTCGACCTTGCGGTCGGCCCAATCGTTAATCACGCAGCCACCGGCGCGGGTCAACACCACGCCGAGGACAAAAATCACGACGTTGGCCAGCGACGGCGAACCTTTGCCAGCAATCCACAAGGCCCACAAGGTCGGCCATAGCAGCAGGTAAATGCCGATCGGCTTGTCCATGCGGGTCAACTGAATGAAGTCCCAGGCGCGCGGGTTCAAGCGGTTCAGGGACTTGAGCAGGCTCTGGTACATCAGCAGTTCTCCGGATGGGCGCGGGCGGCGTGCCACAGGCTCGGCAGGAAGATTTCGGCGACCAGTACGCTCAGTGCGCCTCGGTCGAAACGCGAACGACGGCCCCACAACTCAGGGGCGCGAGAGGCTTGCGGCAGCCAGTCTTCGGGGTAGCGACAGACTTCGATGGCGCGGCGCTGGAAGGCATGATCGCAAAACAGCAGTTCACCCAGCGACCGGCTACCCAACTCATCCATGTGCAAACCGTCGCCCTGCAAGGCGCTGCGCGAGGCCACGCTGCGGGCGAACACCCAGGCCTCGCCATGGCCACGCAAATACACCTCACGCACCCAGCCTTCACTGCCTTCGGCCAGATCCAGCGCGGCGCATTCGTCCGGGCGCAACGTGTCCCAGCCTTCGAACAGCGGCGTGACGCTGAAGCCATCGTTGGATAGACGAGTCAGGCGGCGAGTGAGGGAACCTTCGTCGAACAACCAGTCGAGGGTCGACGAATCGGGGAGAGGCGTCAGTCGGCTTTGAGTCAGCCAGAGCGGGGCCGGGCAGGCATTTGAATGTTGCACAATGAGTCATTATTGGCCGCAAATGAGGCGGCGAGCTTACCATGGCAGGCCGCGAGATTGATTGATCCGGGAAGCCGTTGCGCCGAACAGGCTTGCATCTGCCCGGCACCATCAGTACAAAACGCGCTGAGCCGGATGGCAGAGCACCACCCATCGACCGTTCGCGCCGACAAAAGCCTGAAACCTGAGGAAGTACCTGAATGAAAAAGTGGCAATGCATCGTCTGCGGCCTGATCTATAACGAAGCCGACGGCTGGCCGGATGACGGCATCGCACCGGGCACCCTGTGGCAGGACGTGCCGGAAGACTGGCTGTGCCCGGACTGCGGCGTCGGCAAGATGGACTTCGAAATGATCGAAATCAACTGAGCAAACCCAAGGAGTAAGGCATGAACGCACCTGTCGTAATCATCGGCACCGGGCTTGCGGGCTATAACCTGGCCCGGGAGTTTCGCAAGCTCGATAGCGAAACTCCGCTGCTGCTGATTACCGCCGATGACGGCCGCTCTTACTCCAAGCCAATGCTTTCCACCGGTTTCGGCAAGAACAAGGACGCCGATGGCCTGAGCATGGCCGAACCGGGCGCCATGGCCGAGCAGTTGAAGGCCGAAGTGCGCACTCATACGCGCATCAGCGGCATCGATGCCGGCCACAAGCGCCTGTGGATCGGCGAAGAAGCGGTGTACTACCGCGACCTGATCCTCGCCTGGGGCGCGGAAACCGTGCGTGTGCCGATTGAAGGCGATGGCGCGGATCGGGTGTTCCCGATCAACGATCTTGAAGACTACGCACGCTTTCGCATCGCAGCGGCCGGCAAGCGTCGTGTGCTGCTGCTCGGCGCCGGGCTAATTGGTTGTGAATTCGCCAACGACTTGATCCTCGGTGGCTACGAAGTGCAACTGGTCGCGCCGTGCGAGCAGGTCATGCCGATGTTGCTGCATCCAGCGGCCGCAGCAGCGGTGCAGTCCGGGCTGGAAAGCCTTGGCGCAAAATTCCACCTCGGCCCGGTGCTGACCCGTCTGCACAAGGTCGCCGACGGCCTGGAAGCGCATTTGTCCGACGGTCAGGTCATTCCCTGCGACGTGGTGGTCTCGGCCATCGGCCTGCGCCCTCGCATCGATCTGGCGGCGGCTGCCGGCGTGCAGGTCAATCGCGGCGTCGTGGTCGACCGGCATTTGAAGACCTCACACGCCAACATCTACGCCCTGGGCGATTGCGCCGAGGTCGACGGGCTGAATTTGCTGTACGTGATGCCCCTGATGAGCTGTGCGCGAGCGCTTGCCCAAACGTTGGCGGGGAACCCGACAGCGGTGAGCTACGGCCCGATGCCGATCACTGTGAAAACCCCGGTGTGCCCGCTGGTGGTTTCGCCACCGCCACGGGGCAGCGAAGGTCTCTGGACCGTCGAAGGGCAGGGCGCCGACATCAAGGCGCTGTGTCATGGCTCCGATGGTCAGTTGCTCGGATATGCCCTGACTGGCGCGGCCGTCATGGAAAAACTCGCCCTGAACAAACAGCTTCCGGCCCTGCTGGCGTAAATACCGGTCGTTCTGTCGGAATCACCCCGCTTTTGCCCCTACAAAGGTCGCGGGGAGACTGGCGCCGCCGGTATCCGCGTGCCATCCTCACTCCCGTCTGCCGCAGAGTAGAGCCTGCGGCGCCTTGGGCGCTGTTCCAACGAGAACAGCACGGACATAACAACAAAAAACCGTCAAAGGGGCTTCACTAATGCGTAAACCAGAACTCGCCGCTGCAATCGCTGAAAAAGCAGATCTGACCAAAGAACAGGCCAACCGCGTGCTCAACGCCGTTCTCGAAGAAATCACCGGCGCTCTGCACCGCAAGGACAGCGTCACGCTGGTGGGCTTCGGCACCTTCCTGCAACGCCACCGCGGCGCCCGTACCGGCAAAAACCCGCAAACCGGTGAACCGGTGAAAATCAAGGCCAGCAACACCGTTGCGTTCAAGCCAGGCAAATCGTTGAAAGACAGCGTTAATCCGTAATTGCGGCGAACTCCCTGAATAACGGGGAGAAGCGCAATGAAAAAATGGGCATACCGATTGCGGTCGGGTGCCCATTTTTTATGGATGTATGTCAGGTTATTTGCGGAAGCAGGCTTTGCCGTTGCCAAAGTCTACGGCCAGGCAGTTTGGCTCGATCGCCAGTTGCAGATCTTTGAACAACACAGAAAGATCGCCGTTGGCAGGGTCAGGATAGGCTTGCCAGTCCAGCGTCGCCCATCGAGTTTCCGGCATGACGGTGAACCACTCGATTTCATCAGGAGAATTTTGTGTATGTAAGCCGATTTTCGCCAATGCTTTATTTGGGGAAAACGGCAGTGTCAGCGTGTTTTGCTGCGAGTCTGTCCAAACCTCCTTCAATGTCGAACCGTCTTCGAATTGCCAATGAACTTCCACTGGACGGATCGCGGGTGGTGAGACCGGATCGAAGTGATAAAACGTCAACCAATAGTTATGGTCAACTCGTTCTCGCTCTTCTGGAGCCAGATAACGGCTGGTGGTCGCCAGATCAAATCCGATTGGTTGTTCGAACGTTAAGGGCTGATTTTTTCGTTTCTTCCAGCCAATGTTGAAGGCTCGGCTATCCCCCGCGACATCGAACCATTGATAGGTTCCACGATTATGATCTGTGCCAAAGCCAATTTTTTTCAGAGTTCTCTGATGATCGTAAGGAAACCAGAGATCTGTTTGTTGATTCGAGTTCAAGAGCAATTGACCCGGTGGACCTGAATTGAACTCGAGACTGACCATCACGGGCTTTAGGGGCGGCGGCGGAGGTTGGTGATCGTACCGTAGCTCTAAAACGTAGCTCTCTTTAGCCAACTCATTTTTTTCTTTTTCGGCATATTCCTTGAGTTCGATCAGAGTTCTCTCGCGTGAAAGATTGTAGGAAAGCTTCTTTGCTGGTTGGGCAGCAGGCTCTTGCTCCAGCATGAGAGTGTTTTCCTCGACATACCAGTTTCCCTTGGCAACACCGCCAGCCGATCCGTAGGCGATACCAGCAGAAAAGGTGCCGTCCTTACGCAACAGCAACTCGGCGGCCATTTCCATGGCGCCAGACAGGTAGTAATGACCGTCCAGTGGCGGGTTGTCTGTGGATGCGTGGGTAACGGGAGGCCACATCAGCGCTGCGAACAACAGCGGTTTCAATTCCATGAGGTAATGCTCCTTACCAGCTCCCGAAGGGAATGCCGAATTTTTCGATGTAGGCTTTAGATACGTCAGTTAGAGGCCGATGTTTACCGCCGGATTTGCTCTCGTAGGGGCCTTTGGGATTGATTATTCCTTGGACGCGGGCAATTTCGACCGCCTTAAAGCAGGGGCCGCCCAGCCAGACCTTTGCTATGCCTCCGGGTGCCAGGCCGATACCAATGTCATTGCGGTAATCGGTGATCCATTTTCCATCAGCCCTGCAGAAAGCTTTTTCCGGCTTACGCATGATTTCCCGAGCCGATTCGGAAATGGTGATGTAAGCCTCATAGGTTTGAGGTTCGGCCAGGGATTGCCATCGTACATAGATCAAGCGGGGCAGGTCGGCGCCGGTGATATCTCGCCCTGCGCCACTTCCGGGGTTTTCTGGCCACCCTGCGGGCGTGCCTTTGTTATCAGCGGGAGCTCTTACCGAAGCAATCCCGGCTCCGGCACGTCGGAATACTCGCTCTCGAATATCCACCACATCGGCGGTTTCAATCCAGACCTCCATGTAGTCCGGTGCTCCAAAGCCAAGGAACCATGGGAGCTTGTCCGCAGCTTGGGAGACGTCTAGTCCGCAGCCGGCCAATAATATGCCTAGAAGGAAGTACATTGTTTTCCTGATAGGTCGAGTGAAGTCATTCATGGGGGTGCACCACTCGTTGGTTGTTCTTGGCTGGTCGGTTGATGAAAACAATATTCAAGTCGCTGCTGTTCAAGCCCTTGGCTGCATTCCAGTGAGCGGAAAGATGTATATAGCGGCTACGTAACAAAGCCCTTTCTTTGATAGTCAGCGCTTCGACAGATGATTTCCCAAGCGCATAAGCTTCAAGCTTGGCGTGGATCGTGATCAATTCCGGAGGAAGGGACAGTCTTGGCTCATTCTCGTCAATCTCTTCGAATGGCACCCCATGTCTGACCGCAAGCTCACGCATGATGCGCAGATACACCAGTGACAGCTCGCCATGTACTGGCCGCTCGATGCTGGCCGCCGCGTAAACCCGCTTTTGGGGATCCGGGCTGGATCTGCCATTTGCTGTTGATTGAGTCACGGCTCTTTCCCAAAATGCCACGCGCAATTGACTGCCTGGGACGTCCTCTTCGATGACGCCTTTTGCATACCAGGCAAATGCTTCTTTCTCGGCAGCAACATAGGCTGCACTGCGGGTCGCGTCCTTGTCTCGGCTGATAGTGCTGGTGATCGGGTTGCTCAGCAGAAGTTTTTCCTTGGCTCTGGGCAAGTAGCCGCCGCCCAGATCCGAGTGAGCGCCGGGTAAAACCAGATCGATGTCGCCCAGGCTGTTGAGTGCAAAGTTCTCGCGATATTCATCCCGCGCAACCAGATGGACTACTTTGTTGGCGCAACCATCAGGCAGCTTTAAATCGAGTCCGGAGTTTCTGCTGTTAGCGCCGGTAAAATCGAACAGCCATGGGTTGGCGATTGCCGCAACGGTGTCAAACAGACCAATGAAATTGATGCTGATGCTCGATTGCGGGCGCCAGTCAAAGGTGCTGGAGAGTGCCGGAGAACCTGCTGGAAGCGCATCTGCGAGAATACTGCGCTCGCCTTTGAGAACCTCATTTGCAAAGTGTCGAGCCGCGGCGGCACCTCGACTGAAGCCGAAAATATCGAACTCGATCTTTTCTATAAGTAGATTGGGATTCTTATCGATCAGTGAGCGCACTTGACCGATAATTTTTTCAGGGCTCTGCTCCACACGAGCTGATACGCCAGTCTCACCTCGGCCTGTCGCTTGTGCGTAAAGTGAGTCACCTGCGTCAGTTGTTGTGCCAATACCTTCGATGTACACGCGCAAAGAGGCGTTTCTCGTTGTCTCCGGCAGTGTTTCGAAGGAGTGGTCCGCATACAGCTCATACAGCCGCACAATATTGCTTACATCATTCCCATAACTGTTGTCCGGCGAACTTCCGTTCCCGTCGTAACCGTAGGTGGCGCAGTGCTGCTGGATCTCTGCAGCCGCTTCTGCGAGATTGGCGTCCGGGGCGTAGCACGCGGCGACCGTCTCGCTGTTGGCCTTGTTGTTCCCGGTTCCATCGAAAAACACGCCGATCCGCAAAGTAATGCCACCCGGCGTTTCATCCTCCAGATCGACTTCCTCCTCCTCTTCTTCGAGTTCTTCCTCGATAAGTGCTTGTGCCGGCGCCGAGGAGGAAACGGGTAATGCGCCCTCCAGCCCAGGCAGTAGCAAATGACTGTCACCGCTGTCGGCTGGCTTGCGGCCCGTTTCAATTTCGACGCTGCTGAAAATACCGCCAGCATCAATCACGAGGTGATGGCCGCCGGCTTTCAGCGTGATGCTGGCGCCGGCATCCAGTACGACGCTGGAACCGGCCTTGAGGTGCACCTGCTGGCCGGCTTCAATGTCGAGGATCTTGCCGACACGTGTGTGGCTGTTGCCGTTGATGGTTTCGCGGCGTTCGTTGTCGACTTCCAGTTGAAGGCTGTTGCCGATTTCCTGAACCATGTCGCGTTGCGCGCGCAAGTAGATCAACTCTTGCCCGGCGCGATCTTCGATCGCCAGTTCGTTGTAGCCGCCTGTATTGGGCGAACTGTGGCTGCGCAGTACGGTTCTGGTTTTGTGCTCGGGCAAGGCGTAGGGCGGCTGCGTGACTTTGTTGGCGACGCAGCCGGTGATCAGTGGTTTATCCGGATCGCCCTCCAGAAAGGTCACCACGACTTCCATGCCGATGCGTGGGAGGGTCACCGTACCGAAATGATCTCCGGCCCAACCCGTCGCCACGCGTACCCAGCAACTGCTGCGCTCATTGTCCAGCTCAGCGCGATCCCACGGAAACTCAATTTTCACGCGCCCGAATTCGTCGCAATAGATCTCTTCGCTCGCTGGCCCGGTGACTCGCGCGGTCTGGGCCACCAGCAGTGGTCGACGTGGGGGCAGCGGTGGGCGGTAAATCACTTCGGCGGGAATCGCGCTGAAGGTATTTCGATAGCCTTGGGTAAAACCATCGGTGGCTTTGGCGTCACTGGTGACCGATTCTTCGAGCACTTGTGGCTGTCGGCCGAGGTGGGACACGCTGAGCAACAGCCACAAGTCGTTGCACTGTTGGCGTGTGTGCTCGGTCAGATCGAACAGGTGGCCGCAGCGCAGGTTCGGCTGATCGCTTTTACCTTCGCCCCGTTCATAGTCGCTGCGATGCCGTTCCAGCGCCTGACGGGCAAGTTGCTTGGCGTGCTTTTCATTATCCAGCACCAAGGGGTAACGATAGTCCTCCAGCACCGGAGTGAACTCGGCGCTGAAGCGGCTTTCGAGCAACAGGCTCGGACGCTTGAGGTCATAGTCGCGGCGGGTGGTCGTACTGGTCCGGGTGCTGGTCCGAACGCTGAACCGGCTGACTACCGGATGTTCCGTGGCCATGCCGGAATCTTGCTGATAGGGTGTTGCGCGAAGTCTGGGCAGGAATACCTGATCATCGGTGAACACCAGCAGATGCCCATCCGCCGAGTGCTGATGATGCCAGGCGATACCGTCCTCGGCGCATAACCTTTGGATGAATTCCAGATCATTTTCCGCGTACTGGACGCAGTATTCGCGTGGCACGCTGGAGCTGACATGGAAGTTAAATGCATCGGCCTGAATGCCATGTCCCTTGAGCACCTGCGCGATGATCTGTGGCACCGTGCGTTGCTGAAAGATTCGCTGATCGTGACTGAACTGCAAGTAATACAGCGCTGGGACAAGCGTCAGCTCATAGCGAGTCAGGCGTTTTCCAGACTCGGCTGCCATCACATCTTCAATGCGTCCGTGAATGCCTTCGTTATTCAAGCCGAACTGCAGAAACGCCGGGAGACTGAGCAGGCTCTCCAAATCGATCCCGGGTCGCTCGCTGACCAGTTCGATTCGGATGGAGTAAAGCTGACTCATGGCTTCGGTGCCGTTGAAGGAAAGCACTTTGAAATCGTGGCGAACAGCGGGGATTTGCAGAGTAAATAATGCGCAATTGCTCAAACTGACCATGCGCTTGTCCTTAAGCAGAATGATTCGAAGCGTGGCGTCTGATCGTCCGTGATCAGCCACGCGAGAAAGTTTGCCAAGGCACGCTAGCTGCGCAGGAAATAAATTGATGTAGGAAGTATCTCTGACATTTGTAAGGGCATTCTTGGTTGAAACGAGTTGCACGGATTGCAGGAAAAGACTGTAGGACTCCACCTCGATAATTATTGAGTTAGCATCAACATCCAGTACTTCGGGCTTCAAGAAGTTTCAAAAGTATGAAATGCCATCAAATTGATGGCACTTTTATTGGTGGCTGTTGTCGCGGGTAATTTGATAATAGAAGGCAGTGAATTTTCGGAAGAATCCTACTTTTATTTTTTTCAAGTCTTGTCATGATTGCCGCCGTGCAATGGGACGAGCTTTCGAGAAAAAGCGTTCTGGTTCCGCCGGATGCTCTGGATCAACGGTTTGGCAGGCGCGGTTCAAATGCGAAGCATATAAAACGGCATCAGGGAAACCCCTGCCACATATAGGGCGATCTCTTACAAGCGCCAATGAACACTTCGTCTTGTTGTTTGATCAGATGCTTGCTAGTGGCCATCATAGTGATTACGATGCGCCAACTTGAAAGAGCACTCACTCAATTGGATGAGTCGCGTCACTGCTCTTCGATACTGTCCCGCGCCGTTGCAACTCCAAAAGGCGCCTGACTGTAATCCTAATTAAAGGCCATGGATGTCCTACTCAAGCAAACTTTCCGCCCATTACCTCGAACTCGCTAAAGTCTCTGTTTCCAAAGAGAATTTTGCGGGCGAAGACGTTCGTTTTTCGAGCGAATTCGAGGCGCTGGAAAGCGAGCTGGCCAAAGCCTCGTCGATGCACGAAAGCGGGCAGATCGACTGGCTGAAAATTCGCGAAAACAGCGAAAACCTCCTGCGTACCCAATCCAAGGATTTGCGTGTCGGCGCCTGGCTGACCTGGTCGCTGTACCAGCGTGAATCCTTCCCCGGGCTGCTGGCCGGTCTTGGATTGCTGCACCATCTGTCGGAAAACAACTGGGCCGACGTTCACCCGCTCAAACCCCGCACCCGTGCTGCCGCCATTGGCTGGCTGGTGCCGCGTCTTGAGCAGGTCATCACCGAAAACATCGCGATCAAAGAGCAGTTACCGATGTTCCGGCAGCTCTCCGAGCATCTGGCTGGCCTCGACGCTGCCTGCACCGAACATCTGGGTGATGACGCGCCGCTGCTGCTGCCGCTCTCCCGTCGCCTGAAAACCATGATCCAGCGCGCTTCCGACAACCAGCCGGCACCCGGGGTAGTGGGCGCGGCGGTGGCGCAGGTCAAGCAGGCCGCGAGCCAGTTGCTCACCCCCGGCGCACCGATCGACAACGAAAAAGACGCCCACAAGGCACTGCGCGCCCAGCAGGAAAGCGCGCGGCCGCTGTGCGCCTGGTGGCTCAAGCAGAAAGCCACCGACCTGCGCGCCCTGCGCCTGAATCGCACGCTGCTGTGGATGACCATCGACGCGGTACCCGAACGCAACGCCGAGCAGATCACCGTGCTGCGCGGTCTGCCGGTCGACAAGCTCAAGCAATATCAGGATCGCTTCGATCAGGGCAAATACGCGGATCTGCTGGTGGAACTGGAGGCGAGCCTGGCGAAGGCGCCGTTCTGGTTCGATGGCCAGCGAATGGTCTGGGAGTGTCTCCAGAACCTCAACGCCGAGTTGGCAATGCGCGAAGTGGAAATCCACTTCGCGCTTTTGGTTCAGCGCCTGCCCGGCATCATCGAATGTCGTTTCCATGACGGCGCGCCGTTTGCCGATCCGTCCACCCGGGCGTGGATCGCCGGCAATGTCATGCCGCACCTGCAAAGCGCCAGCGCGCCGCGCAAGGCCGAAACCGAAGATGTTCAGACGCAGCCAGCCTGGGAAAAGGCCCTCGAAGAAGTCTTGCCGCTTCTGCGCAAGGAAGGCCTCAAGCCTGCCGTGCAGATCCTCAAGCAAGGGCTGCAGTCGGCCCACGGTGGACGCGAGCGCTTTTTCTGGCAGTTCGCGCTCGCCCGCCTGTGTTTCATGGCCAAGAAATACGAACTGGCCAAGAACCAGCTCGAAACACTCGATCAGACATTACAGGACTCAGGCCTGCACGCCTGGGAGCCCGATCTTGCATTGGAAGTGCTGCACCTGCTGCACAGTTGCTGCGAGTTGTTGCCGCAGAACCATGCAGTGCGTGAACGCAAGGAAGAGATTTATCGCAGGCTGTGCCACCTCGATCTCGAAGTGGTACTCGAATAGGCCCCAGGGCCACAACCGCAAGGAGAAAAGCCATGGCCAAAGAAGGCTCGGTAGCCCCCAAGGAACGCATCAACGTCACCTTCAAACCCGCCACCGGCGGTGCTCAGGAAGAGATTGAACTGCCGCTGAAACTGCTGGCAATCGGTGACTACACCCACCGCAAGGACGAGCGCAAGATCGAAGATCGCAAGCCGATCAGCATCGACAAGATGACCTTCGACGAAGTGCTGGCCAAGCAAGAGCTTAGCCTGACGATGAACGTGCCGAACCGTCTGCAGGAAGAAGGCAGCACTGAAGAGTTGGGCGTGCAACTGCGCGTCAATTCGATGAAGGACTTCAACCCGGCCAGCCTGGTCGAGCAAGTGCCTGAGCTGAAAAAGCTGATGGAACTGCGTGACGCGCTGGTAGCCCTCAAAGGCCCGCTGGGTAACGCACCTGCTTTCCGTAAAGCCATCGAAGGCGTGCTCGCCGACGACGAATCCCGCGGTCGCGTACTCGGTGAGCTGGGCCTGAACGCCGCAGCCACCGACGCCTGAACCCAGCAGCCAAGGAAGCCAACACAATGAGCACTAGTGCAGCACAAGAGAAAGGCGCCGCGAGCGGCGAGTACAGCATTCTCGACAGCATCATCGCCGAAACCCGCCTGACGCCGGACGACGAAGCCTACGACATCGCCAAGCGCGGTGTGTCGGCCTTCATCGAAGAGCTGCTCAAGCCGCAGAACAACGGTGAACCGGTCAAGAAAGCCATGGTTGACCGCATGATCGCCGAGATCGATGCCAAGCTCAGCCGTCAGATGGACGAAATCCTGCACCACCCGGACTTCCAGTCGCTGGAATCGGCATGGCGTGGTTTGCAGTTGCTGGTCGATCGCACCAACTTCCGCGAAAACATCAAGATTGAAATCCTCAACGTCTCCAAAGACGACCTGCTGGACGATTTCGAAGATTCGCCGGAAGTCATGCAGTCGGGCCTGTACAAGCACATCTACACCGCTGAATACGGCCAGTTCGGTGGTCAGCCGGTTGGCGCGATCATTGCCAACTACTACATGTCCCCAAGCTCGCCGGACGTGAAACTGATGCAGTACGTTTCCAGCGTAGCCTGCATGTCCCACGCGCCGTTCATCGCTGCGGCCGGTCCGAAGTTCTTCGGTCTGGAAAGCTTCACCGGCCTGCCGGATCTGAAAGATCTGAAAGACCACTTCGAAGGCCCGCAATTCGCCAAATGGCAGAGCTTCCGTACCTCGGAAGACTCCCGCTACGTTGGCCTGACTGTGCCACGTTTCCTGCTGCGTAACCCGTACGACCCGGAAGAAAACCCGGTCAAATCGTTCGTGTACAAGGAAACCGTTGCCAACAGCCACGAGCACTACCTGTGGGGCAACACTGCCTACGCGTTCGGCACCAAGCTGACCGACAGCTTCGCCAAATTCCGCTGGTGCCCGAACATCATCGGCCCACAGAGCGGTGGCGCGGTTGAAGATCTGCCGCTGCACCACTTCGAAAGCATGGGCGAAATCGAAACCAAGATTCCTACCGAAGTATTGGTTTCCGACCGTCGTGAATACGAACTGGCCGAGGAAGGCTTCATCTCCCTGACCATGCGTAAAGGCTCCGACAACGCGGCGTTCTTCTCCGCAAGCTCGGTGCAGAAGCCGAAGTTCTTCGGCATCAGCGCAGAAGGCAAGGCAGCAGAGCTGAACTACAAGCTCGGCACCCAACTGCCGTACATGATGATCGTCAACCGCCTGGCTCACTACTTGAAAGTGCTGCAGCGCGAGCAACTCGGTTCGTGGAAAGAACGTACCGACCTCGAGCTGGAACTCAACAAGTGGATCCGCCAGTACGTGGCCGACCAGGAAAACCCGAGCGCCGAAGTACGTGGCCGTCGTCCGCTGCGCGCTGCGCAAATCATCGTCAGCGACGTTGAAGGCGAGCCGGGCTGGTACCGCGTGAGCTTGAACGTGCGTCCGCACTTCAAGTACATGGGTGCCGATTTCACCCTGTCGCTGGTTGGCAAGCTGGACAAAGAGTAAGAGCGACTCATGGACGGATACGGCAGCCTTTTCGAACGTCTCAATGGCGACGCGGAAAAACGCAAGGGCAGGAGCCTCGAGGTTTCTGCCATGGCGTCAGTCGCTGCCCATCTGGCCAAAATGCTCAGCACCCGGGCCGGCAGCGTGCAAACGCTGTCCGACTACGGGTTGCCCGATCTCAATGACATGCGTCTGAGCCTGCACGACTCCCTGAGTCAGGCCCGCCTGGCCATCGAAAGCTTCATCGAAGCCTACGAGCCGCGCCTGAGCAACGTGCGTGTCATTTCCCTGCCGCGTGACCACGATCAGCTTCGCCTGGCCTTCAGTATCGAAGGGCTTCTGGAAGTTGAAGGTTTCAAGCGTCAGGTCAGTTTTTCCGCGCGCCTGGATGGCAGCGGACAAGTGAAGGTCAACTAAGGAGAACCCCGATGTCTGGCAAACCCGCAGCACGCGTATCCGACCCCACCGCTTGCCCACTTCCAGGCCACGGTACCAACCCGATCGCCGCCGGTTCCGGCGACGTGTTCTTCGACGGCCTCGCGGCCGCCCGCCAAGGCGATGCCTCGGCGTGTGGTGGTGCGATGTCGGGAGGTTTGGCGACCACTGTGTTGATCAACGGCAAGCCTGCCGCCACTGTTGATTCGGTGGGTACGCATGGCAACAAGGTCACGGCAGGTTCCGGGACGGTGATTATCGGGAATTCGCATTCGCCAGCGTCATTTGTGCCTCCGTTGCCTTTGATCATTCCGGGCTTTGATGCTCAGTTCCAGCTCAAGAACGGTCTGGGCAATCCGCTTGCCGATACTAAATACCTACTCCGTCGAGCGGATGGTTCTCTCGAAAGTGGAATCACCAATGAGTTGGGCCTGACTCATCGCGTGAAGGCCCATACAGCTTCCGAAAAAATCGAAGTTTTTATTGAGAGCTGAGGGAGTACTCGTTCATGGCCGAGGCTGAAAAAATCAACAAGGATGGGCAGGAATATGTGCCAGCTGGCGCGGCCGCGAGCACAAAAACCTCTGAGGTTGCGCCGGTAGAGTTGCAGGTTTGCCGCTGTAACGGAAAAGAAGTCACAACGCTGGCTGGCTACGACAGCATCCCGAGCTATACCGGCGAGCTGCCTTCTCCGTTGCAAATTATGTGGTACGTGCCAAAAACCAAGGAAATGCTTAAGGCAAGTTTCTCTGATACAGAAATTCGTGTCTGGATAAAGCAGGCGGCTGAATATTATGGCGTCCCGCATATTTTGCTGGCGGTTATTCTGCAGCAGGAGAATGGACCTAAGGGCAGTAAATTTCTTCAATCCATGCAATTCGGCGAACGGTCGCTGACCACTCTGCTGGCGATTGTTGACAACTTGGCTTTCGATGCCGTCCCGGACAAGTTGGCCGGTGGCTCCAGCGGCTTTGCCAATATGAGTAGGGCAACATTGCAGAAGTCCGTTCAATACACAGAGAACTATTACTGCAAGAAACCATTGCCCGAAGACGTTCAGTACCGGATTTTCGGGTGGAACCAAGACACGCGAATCCCGGGTGATGACTGGAAGGCGGACCTCTACTATTGCGCCGGCCATCTACGTGAACTGGTTGACCGGGCTACCGGGACTCGCTGTCACTCCGGGGTGCTGTCCGCAGACCAGTTGAAAAAGGTGATTGCTTCCTACAACGGTTCGGGGCCGCTTGCCGAAAAGTATTCAACCGATGCTATGACGTTGTTAGACGCAGCGAAAGCAGGTACGGCGTGGTTGTATTTTTATGAAAGATAAACTCTCGACGTCTACCACTCTTGCGCTTGCTGCCGGCATTTTGGCTGTGGGGGTTGTCGTGTGGACAAATATTTTCTCCAATTCGCTGATGCTGTTAATGGACGGCGTTAATTTTATTCCTGCGGAATCTTCAATCCTCGCATTTGAACCTTATGAGATAAATCAAGGGTCGTCTTCTTATTGGATCTACGGTCAGGATGGGGAAAATTATTATTATTTTTCTTATGACGCGGCTGCGCCTTACATTTTTATTTCCAAAGCAAATGTTTGTCAGGGGTTTGATCGTCTGAATTTCAAAACATGGTGCAGTGCGAAACAAGGTACGAAGAAATGATCAGCGAGGCATCGATCTGCTCATGAAACAGTCAAGGATGATTTCGATGTCGGGCGGGGCAGTGTTTTTCACGTTTTTCATCCCAGTGACTACCTACGCCGCTCAGCAGGTCTACAGCAATAATGTTTTCCTGCTGAACACCTGTGGCGTGCCTCTGGAATTGTCCGTGGTGCATGACTCCAACTATGACGATAAAGCCCGCCGCTTGGTGTTGAATCCAAATCAGCGCAGAACTATCGCCAACTACAGATCGTTCGGCGAGGACGTAGCCGGTCAGATCAGCGACCAGTACAGCCTGTCGATTAAGAGCTCGACGGGGACCAAAACCATCGACGCGCAGACGTTGCGAAAGGCTGTCGCAAGCACCGAAAGAACTGAAGAAAAAGCTGTTCGTTCATGGGTCATTACTGATGGGGCGTTCTGTCCATGACGCACATGTTCGGGTCGGCTCAATGAAACTCAGAGCCTGGCAATGTCTTGTCGCTTTTCTCAGCTCGGTTGGTTTGCTGGTGATTCTGGTCGGCTTCGCGCTGCTGTTGCGAATGGAAAGCTCGACCAAACCAAAGCTGTTCGCTCATCCCAACGCGTTGTGGGTTGGCGCCGAGGATGGCGGGGTATTCGTTGAAGTTACCAGGAACGAGGCGCCGGACTATTACGTCGAGATTCGCCACGAGAGTGGCGGAGTGTGGACTGAGGGCTGGGTTCGATACGGCACGCGGGACAGCTACCCATTGAGCGCTGCAGCCATTGGCGGCTATGACGGCGTCGAGCTCTATGTGTATTCGGGGATGGCGATCACGCCGAAAAAGCAGGGAGTGGCGCAGTGATGAATATCTATGCGCGTCTTGCACTCTGTCTGGCGATCCACGCGGCGGGATGTGTGGCCTACGTGTTTCTGAATAACGCAGTGGTTGTGGCCTACAAGGCTTTCAACGGCGGATTCACCACCCGTGGCGTGGCGATTGGCATCGCCCACTACATGTTCATCTACATATTTTTTGGCATAAACGCGCTGGCCGCGATCATCCCGAACCTGTGGGCCAAGCTCGGTCTGCTCGCTCTGATGGTTGCCTGGATTCTGTTCATGATGGTGCCTGACTACCCGCTACGTGCGCTGTTCTACACCGTGGCCCAAGGCGGAGTCACGTTGTTGGCGATTCTGCTCACGCAGGTCATTGAACTGCGTTGGGAGAGGCTTGCGCTGATGCGACAGACGTCGCCTGCGAGTCCTGCTCATGCTTAGCCGTGCGCAACTGAGCTTCTTCATGGCCGCCTTGTGGTGGCCATTGCTGGCGGTGTTGGCGATCAGTTCCTATGGCCTGTGGAATGGCGAGTACTCAACACCCGAGTCGTCCGGGATTTATTGGCAGTACCTGTTGTGGTGGGGAGTTCCCGGGTTTCTGGGTTTTTCGCTGTGGATGTCCCGATCGGCGCAGAGCCGCAACGAGCAACAGGCACTGCGGATGGTTTGGTGGGCGCCGGTGAAGTTCATCCCGTTCTACGCCGTGCCATGGATGCTGTATGGCTTGTTCAGTCTGCTCGTCGGGCCGTCCAGTGACGCTTACATGGCGTACGGCTGGATCTCGATTGTGCCGTTTCTCCTGATTGGCGGTTACGTCAGTGCCGGCGTGACGGTCGCGGTCTACAGGATATTTTTTTGATGAGTTCCACTACCAGGCAGGTAACCCGTGTCCTTTAACCACTACTACCAAAGCGAACTCACCGCACTGCGCCAACTCGGTCGCCGTTTCGCCGAGCGTAGTCCGGCGTTGGCGCCGTATCTGGGCCAGGCCGGGCGGGATCCGGATGTGGAGCGGTTGCTGGAAGGCTTTGCGTTTCTGACCGGGCGGCTGCGCCAGAAACTCGATGACGAGTTGCCGGAGCTCAGCCATTCCCTGATGCAATTGCTGTGGCCGAACTACATGCGCCCGCTGCCGGCGTTCAGCATTTTGCAGTTCGATCCGCTCAAGCGTTCGGGTCCGGCGCTGGTGGTCGAGCGCGATACGCCGGTGGAAAGCAAGCCGATCGAAGACGTGCGCTGCCGCTTCCGCACCTGCTACCCGACCGAAGTATTGCCGCTGGATCTGGCAGCGCTGAATTACTCGGTGAAGGGCGACGGTTCTTTGCTCAGCCTGCGTCTGGAAATGAGCGCCGACGGCCACCTCGGCGAGTTGGAGCTGAGCAAACTGCGCCTGCACTTTGCCGGTGAGCGCTATATCAGCCAGATGCTCTACCTGAGCCTGCTGCGCAACCTCGAAGGCATCGAGCTGATCCCGCTCGACGGCGCCGGCAAGCCGATTGATGGCGTCAGCGGCAAACCGATGGCGTTCAAGATTCCCGGTGACCGGGTCAAACCGGTGGGCTTTGCCGAAGAAGAAGCGCTGATTCCGTATCCGCTGAACACCTTCCGGGGCTATCGCTACCTGCAGGAATACTTCGCCTTTCAGGACAAGTTCCTGTTCGTCGACGTCAACGGTCTGGACATTCTCAAGGCACTGCCGGAAGACACCCTCAAGCAGATGCGCGGCCTGGAGTTGCGCTTTGATATCCGCAAGAGCGGGATCATGCGCATGCGTCCGACCCTGGACAACGTGAAGCTGTTCTGCACGCCGATTGCCAACCTGTTCGCGCACGACGCATTGCCGATTCGCCTCGACGGCAAGCAGGACGAATACCTGCTGCTGCCAGCGGAATACGATCTGGAAAACTGCGGCGTGTTCTCGGTGGAAACCGTGACCGGCTGGAAGCCCGGCGGCCTCGGTTATCAGGAGTACGTGCCGTTCGAATCCTTCGAGCACGACCCGAGTTTCGACGTGCCCAACAGCCGTCCGCATTACAGCATTCGACAGCGTTCGTCCTTGCTGCACGACGGCCTCGACACTTACCTGAGCTTCGGCATTCGCCACACCGAAGCCCATGAAACCCTGTCGATCGAGCTGATGTGCACCAACCAGAATTTGCCGCGCAAGCTCAAGCTCGGCGACATCTGCATGGCCTGCGAAGAGACCCCGGAGTTCCTTAGTTTCCGCAACATCACCCCGGCCACATCGAGTTTTGCGCCGCCGCTGAACCGTGACTTCCTGTGGAAGCTGATCAGCAACATGTCGCTTAACTATCTGTCGCTGGCCGACGTCAATGCGTTGAAGGTGATTCTGGAAACCTACGACCTGCCGCGCTACTACGACCAGCACGCGGAGAAGGTCAGCAAGCGCCTGCTCGGCGGCCTCAAACACATCAAGCACCACCACGTCGATCGGTTGCACCGTGGCCTGCCGGTGCGCGGTTTGCGCACCGAACTGACCATCGACCCGGAAGGGTATATCGGCGAAGGCGACCTGTTCGTTTTCGCTTCGGTTCTTAACGAGTTTTTCGCGCTTTACGCCAGTCTCAATTCATTCCATGAGCTGCGGGTAAAAAGCACACAGGGAGAGGTGTACCAATGGACACCACGTATGGGTCTGCAACCCCTGCTTTAAGCGGGTTGACCCGGGTAATACGCGAATACTCGCTGTTTCAGGCCGTGCTGCTGGTGATCGACCGGCTGCGCGAGGCACACCCGCACCTGAGCGAAGACGATTTGTACGATCACGTCGAGTTCCAGGCCAACCCGAGCCTCGGATTCCCGCGCAGCGATGTCGATCGCGTGGAGTTTTTTGAAGAGCACGGGCAGATGCGCGCGCGCATGCGGTTCAACCTGATCGGGCTGGTCGGTTCCGGCTCGCCGCTGCCGGCGTTCTACGGCGAGCAGGCACTGGGCGACAGCGAAGACGGCAACCCGACGCGCAATTTCCTCGACCTGTTCCACCATCGCCTGCAACGGCTAATGCTGCCGATCTGGCGCAAGTACCGCTACCGCGCGAGTTTCCAGAGCGGCGCGATCGACCCGTTCTCGTCGCAGCTGTTCGCGCTGATCGGTCTGGGCGGCGACGAGATCCGCAAGGCCAAGGAACTCAACTGGAAACGCCTGCTGCCGTACCTCGGCCTGCTCAGCTTGCGGGCGCACTCGGCGGCGCTGATCGAAGCCGTGCTGCGTTACTACTTCAAGCACGAAGACCTGGTCATCGAGCAGTGCATCGAGCGCCGCGTGGAAATTCTCGAAGAGCAGCGCAATCGTTTGGGGCGTGCCAACAGCATGCTCGGCGAAGACCTGGTGCTCGGCGAACACGTGCGCGACCGCAGCGGCAAATTCCGCATTCACATCACCCAACTCGACTGGCAGCGATTCCATGAATTCCTGCCGATCGGCTTCGGTTACCAGCCGCTCTGCGCGCTGGTGCGGTTCACCCTGCGTGACCCGCTCGATTACGACATTCGCCTGGTTTTGCGCCAGGAAGAAATCCGCGAACTGCGCATTGGTGAGCAGAACGCCTGTCGCCTCGGTTGGACCAGTTGGCTGGGCCGCGAGAAAGCGGACGGCGTGGTGACCCTGGGCAGCAAAATTCATTAAGGACGTGAGCCATGATCAACGTAGACCTGCAACAACTCATCCAGGCGCTGGACGCCGAAACCCGTCGTGACCTGGAGCGTTCGGCCGAGCGTTGCGTTGCCCGTGGCGGCAGCAAGATCCTCGTCGAAGACTTGATGCTCGGCCTGCTGGAGCGTCCAAACGGCTTGCTCGCACGCGCGTTGCAAGATGCTGACGTCGATGCCGGTGAGCTGAGTGCCGCGCTGCAATCGCGCGTTGAACACAGCGCTTCGCGCAACCCGGTGTTCGCCCCGGAACTGGTGCAATGGCTGCAAGACGCCCTGTTGGTGGCCAACCTCGAACTGGGCCAGACCCAGGTCGAAGACGCCGCGCTGATCCTCGCCCTGCTGCGTAACCCGATGCGTTATGCCGGCAGCCGTTATCAGCCGCTGCTCGCCAAGCTGAACATCGATCGCCTGAAAGAATTTGCTCTGTCGCAACAGGAGCAACCGGCGGCCAACGGCAAACCGGCCGCGCAGGGCGAATCGCTGTTGCAGCGTTTCACCCACAACCTGACCCAACAGGCCCGTGACGGCAAACTCGACCCGGTGCTGTGCCGCGACGGCGCGATCCGTCAGATGGTCGATATCCTTGCCCGTCGCCGCAAAAACAACCCGATCGTGGTTGGTGAGGCCGGTGTCGGTAAAACCGCCATCGTCGAAGGCCTGGCCTCGCGCATTGCCGCCGGTGAAGTGCCGCAAGTGCTCAAAGGCGTTGAGCTGCTGTCGCTGGACATGGGCCTGTTGCAGGCTGGCGCCAGCGTCAAAGGCGAATTCGAACGCCGTCTCAAAGGCGTGATCGACGAGGTCAAAGCCTCGCCGAAGCCGATCATTCTGTTCATCGACGAAGCCCACACCCTGATCGGCGCGGGCGGCAATGCCGGTGGTTCCGACGCGGCCAACCTGCTGAAACCGGCACTGGCTCGGGGTGAGCTGCGCACCATCGCCGCGACCACTTGGGCCGAGTACAAAAAATACTTCGAGAAAGACCCGGCGCTGGCCCGTCGTTTCCAGCCAGTTCAACTGCACGAACCAACCGTCAGCGAAGCGGTGACCATCCTCCGTGGTCTGGCTCAGGTCTACGAGAAGAGCCACGGCATCTACCTGCGTGATGACGCGGTGGTGTCTGCCGCCGAGCTGTCCGCGCGTTATCTGGCCGGTCGGCAACTGCCGGACAAAGCCGTCGACGTCCTCGACACTGCGTGCGCCCGCGTGCGCATCAGCCTCGCCGCCGCCCCGGAAAGCCTTGAGCGCCTGCGTGGCGAACTGGCCGAAGGTGGCCGTCAGCGTCAGGCCCTGCGCCGCGATGCCGAAGCCGGTCTGCTGATCGACCACGAAGCGCTGGAGGCACTGGAAGCGCGCCTGGACGAAGCCGAAAACGAAATGGTCGCACTGGAAAGCCTGTGGACTGAGCAGAAGCAACTGGCCGAGCGTCTGTTGGAGCTGCGTCAGCAACTGGCCAAGGCCCGCGAAGCCGCCGCCGTCGAGCCGACCGTCAACGTTGAGGAAGACGCTGAAGGCACCGTGATCGAAACCATCGTTGCCGAGGTCGAGGACGGCCAAAGCGTTGAAGCGCTGGAAGCCCAGCTCAACGAAACCCACAGTGCTCTGACCGCCGCGCAAGTCAAAGAGCGTCTGGTCAGCTTCGAAGTCTGCCCGCGTCTGGTGGCTGAAGTGATCAGCGCCTGGACTGGCGTGCCATTGGCGCAACTGGCCCGTGAGCACAACGCCAAAGTCGCCAGTTTCGCCACCGACCTGCGCACGCGCATCCGTGGTCAGGAACAAGCCGTACACGCCCTGGATCGCTCGATGCGCGCCACCGCCGCCGGCCTGAACAAGCCTGATGCACCGGTCGGCGTGTTCCTGCTGGTTGGCCCGAGCGGCGTCGGCAAGACCGAAACCGCACTGGCACTCGCCGATCTGCTGTACGGCGGTGATCGTTTCATCACCACCATCAACATGTCCGAGTTCCAGGAGAAGCACACCGTCTCGCGCTTGATCGGTGCACCGCCGGGCTACGTCGGTTACGGCGAGGGTGGCATGCTTACCGAAGCGGTGCGCCAGAAACCGTACTCGGTGGTGCTACTCGATGAAGTCGAAAAGGCTGATCCGGACGTGCTCAACCTGTTCTACCAAATCTTCGACAAAGGCGTGGCCAACGACGGCGAAGGGCGTGAGATCGACTTCCGCAACACGTTGATCCTGATGACCTCGAACCTCGGTAGCGACAAGATCAGCGACCTCTGCGAAGACGGCGCTCGGCCGACCGCCGAACTGCTCGAAGAAACCATTCGCCCGGTACTCAGCAAACACTTCAAACCAGCGCTGCTGGCGCGGATGAAAGTAGTGCCGTACTACCCGGTCGGTGGCCCGGTATTGCGCGAGCTGATCGAGATCAAACTCGGTCGTCTCGGCGAGCGCCTCAACCGTCGTCAGCTGGATTTCAGTTGGTGCCAGAACCTCGTCGATCACCTGTCCGAGCGTTGCACGCAAAGCGACAGCGGTGCGCGTCTGATCGACCACCTGCTCGACCAGCACGTGCTGCCGCTGGTGGCGGATCGTCTGCTCGACGCGATGGCCACCGGCGAAAGCCTCAAGCGTGTGCATGCCACGCTCGACGGCAACGCCAGCGTGATGTGCGAGTTCGCCTGAGGTGGGCGTGATGTTCACTCAAGTGCCGCAGCCGCTGGTCTATGCCGAAGCGTTGCTGGCGCAGTTCGCCAGTCTGTCGCGGGCGGCGGACGGTGCTGCGTTGCTGGGTGAATTCGTGCGTGGGTTGGCCGAGTTGAGTGGCTGCGAATTGACGCAGCTGTATCTGCTCGACGCCACCCACACGTGCCTCGGGATGAACGCCGAGTACCTCGACGGTGCGTTGCAACCGCGTCAGGCCGCGAGCCTGCCGGCGGATTACAACGGTGAGCAACTGTTGCAATTCGCCCTGTGCCAGAACCGCGTGGTGTGCCTCGACGACCTCAGTGGCAGCCTGCACGAAACCAGTTTCCTGCCCGCCGCGACGGCGCCGTGGCAGTCGCTGTTGTGCGTGCCGCTGGTCAATCAGCACAAGGCTGTCGAAGGCTTGCTGCTGTGTGCCAGTCGTCATCGCACCGACCTGCAGGGCTTTGCTGATTCGCTCGGCCAGCTCGGCTCGTTTGTGCTCGGGCAATTGCATTTGCTGCAACGCCTGCGTCAGCCGCTGGATGTAATGGAGCCGGCACTGCGCAGTGTGCCGAGCATCAGCGGTTACGGGTTGATCGGCAAAAGCGCGGCGATGCGCCAGACCTACTCGCTGATCAGCAAAGTCCTGCACAGCCCGTACACCGTGCTGTTGCGCGGCGAGACCGGTACCGGCAAGGAAGTCGTGGCGCGGGCGATTCATGATTGCGGCCCGCGTCGTTCCCAGGCGTTCATCGTGCAGAACTGCGCGGCGTTCCCGGAAAATCTGCTGGAAAGCGAACTGTTCGGTTATCGCAAAGGTGCCTTCACCGGTGCCGACCGCGACCGCGCCGGGCTGTTCGACGCGGCCAATGGCGGCACGCTGTTGCTCGACGAAATTGGTGACATGCCGCTGTCGTTGCAGGCCAAGATCCTGCGCGTGTTGCAGGAGGGCGAGATCCGTCCGCTGGGTTCCAACGACACGCACAAGATCGACGTGCGCATCATCGCCGCGACGCACCGCGATCTGTCGGTGCTGGTCAGCGAAGGTAAATTCCGCGAGGACTTGTACTACCGCCTCGCGCAATTCCCGATCGAACTGCCGGCCCTGCGCCAGCGCGAAGGCGACATCCTCGATCTGGCTCGGCACTTCGCCGAAAAGACCTGCACCTTCTTGCAGCGTGATCCGGTGCGCTGGTCGGACGGGGCGCTTGAGCACCTGTGCGGTTACACCTTCCCCGGCAACGTTCGCGAACTCAAGGCGCTGGTCGAACGCGCGGTGCTGTTGTGCGAGGGCGGCGAGTTGCTCGCCGAGCATTTTTCCCTGCGCATGGAGCCGATGCCTGAAGACAGCAGCGGTCTGAATCTGCGCGAACGCCTGGAACAGGTCGAGCGCACTTTACTGCTCGATTGCCTGCGCAAAAACGACGGCAACCAGACCCTCGCCGCCCGCGAACTGGGCCTGCCCCGGCGCACGCTGCTGTACCGCCTCGGGCGGTTGAACATCAATCTGGGAGATTTCGATGGGTAGGCCAAAATCATCGATTTCCCCGCAAAAAAACAATTTCAGCGCCGCCCGCAAGGGTCGGCGCTTTGTGCTTTGTCTACCCCTGGAGACCCTCTGATGTCTGTTCGTCACTGGCACGCTGTCCTGCTGACCCTCGTCGTTCTATGCGGCCTTGGCGGCTGTAGCGGCAATTACAAATTCAACGACAACGACTATCGCCCGTTGGGTGATCCGCAAGCGGTCAATCGCGGCAAGTGACCGCAAGGAGCATCAAACATGGAATTGGTTTTCGAAATGCTGAACACCAAGCAGTTCGTGCCCACCGAGTTGTGCCAGAAGACCTTCAAACAGGCCGGCGGCGTGATCGGGCGGGGCGAGGACTGCGACTGGATCATCCCTGACCGCAAGCGTCATCTGTCCAATCATCACGCGATTGTCAGCTACCGCGAAGGCACGTTTTTCCTGACCGACACCAGCAGCAATGGTGTTCAGGACGGCACAAGCGGCGCACGCCTGCACAAGGGCGAGCCGATGCGCATCGAGCACGGCAGCACCTACGTGCTGGGTGACTTCGAGATTCGCGCGCGACTGGTGCGTGACCCGGCAACCTTCGACGGTGAAGTCGGCCGTCCACGCGCCGCTGGCAGCATCATCCCCGACGACGCGTTCCTCGATCTCGATCCGCTTAACGCCCTCGAACAGCAAGAGCGCGTCTACTCGGAAATCGACGAACTGCTGGCGCCGAACACCAAGCCTGAAGACTCCCGTCAGCGTGCCGACTATGCGCGCATCGATATGGAAAGCCTGATGGTGCCGGAACTGATCGCCGCGCCTGCCGAACCTGAGCCTGCTCCGGCGCCTAAAGCCGTCGAGCGTCAGAGCGAAGGTTTCTGGGATCACTTCGGTGCTGCGCTGGGCGTGGATGTCAAAGGCCTCAGTCATGACGAACGCGAAGCCCTGGCACTGAACGCCGCGCGTCTGCTGCGTCAGAGCATCGGCGGTTTGCAGCAGAGCCTGCGTACACGTTCGGAGCTGAAGAACGAGCTGCGTCTGGCCCAGACCACCGTGCAAGGCACCAACAAGAACCCGCTGAAATTCGCCGTCGATCCGAGCGAAGCACTGCAGATTCTGTTGCAGCCGAGCAAGCCCGGGCATCTGCCGGCCGAGCAAGCCATCTCGCGCGCGTTCCGTGACTTGCAGGCGCATCAGGTGGCTTTGCTGACCGCCAGCCGCGCCGCCGTACGCGGCACGCTGGAGCACTTCTCGCCGGAGCAACTGACCCTGCGTTTCGAGCGCGACAGCAAGCCGCTGATCGCCACGTCCGGCGGGCGCTGGAGAGCGTTCGGCCGTTATCACCAGGCGCTGCGTCAGGACGATGACTGGAGCGAGCGTCTGCTGGCCCGCGACTTCGCTCAGGCCTACGAAGAACAGATCCGCCTGATCTCCACCCTCCACACCGACCACCAAGGATGATGCGCATGTCTCGCCGCTCGACCGCTTTTTTCAAGACGCTGACTGCGCTTACCGTGCTGGTGCTGCTCGCCGGTTGCTCGTCGCTGTCGCCGTACTCGAAAGTGACCAAGGTCAACCTGAAACTGACCGGCAGCGATCAGTTGAACCCGGATCTCAACGGCCGTCCTTCGCCGATCGTGGTGCGCCTGTTCGAACTCAAGCACCCGGTGACCTTCGAGAACGCTGACTTCTTCAGCCTCTACGAGCGCGCCAAGGAATCCCTCAACCCGGATCTGGTGGCCAGCGAAGAACTCGAACTGCGCCCGGGGGAAACCGTGGAGCTGAAACTCAGCGTGGAGGAGGGCAGCCGTTACGTCGGCATCCTCGCCGCCTACCGCGACCTGCCGGAAACCAAATGGCGCTACACGGTGCAGATCACTCCGCTGGAACTCACCGACGCCGATTTGACCCTTGATCAGGCCGGTATCCGCAACACCCACGAAGTGCTTGCCAAGGCGGATGACTGAACATGAATACCCACAAAGTCATTTGGCAGGAAGGCATGTTGCTGCGTCCGCAGCACTTCCAGCACAACGATCGCTACTTCGATCACCAGATGAAAACCCGCACCCAATTGCTGGGTGGCTACACCTGGGGTTTCCTCAATCTGGAGATCGACTTGCAGTTCCTCAACATGGGCAAACTGGTGATCAGTGAAGCCTCGGGGATTCTGCCGGACGGCAGCCTGTTCGAACTCGGTGGCAACACCGAACCGCTGGCGCTGGACGTGCCGCCGAACACCGGCAACACACCGATCTACCTGGCACTGCCGCTGGTCACCGGCAACCACATCGAGGCGCGCCGTCCGGAGCAGTCCGACGTGCTCGCGCGTTACACCGCGTACGACGCCGAAGTGGCCGACTCCAACGCCGGCGACGATTCCGCCAGCCAGGTCAGCTGCGGTCGCCCGGATTTCAAACTGTTGCTCGGCGAGCAGCAGAGCGATCAGGCCTACGTGAAGCTGAAGATCTGCGACGTGCTCGACACCACGCCCGACGGCGTGATCAGCCTCGATCCGGACTTCGTGCCGACCTACATTCAGGCCCACGCCTCCAGCTACTTGCTGTCGTGCCTGAAAGAAGTCATCAGCATGCTCAGCCACCGTGGCGACACCATTGCCGAGCGGATTCGCTCCAACGGCAAGGTCGGCGGTGCGGAAGTCGGCGACTTCATGATGCTGCAACTGATCAACCGCACCGAACTGCTGCTGCGCCACTATCTGGGTCTGGAGCAGGTGCACCCGGAAGAGTTGTATCGCACGCTGCTGACCATGCTCGGCGATCTGGCGACCTTCTCCGGCGAGAGCAAACGCCCGCGTCTGGACAGCCGCTACTCCCACGCCGACCAGGGCGCGAGCTTCCGCAAACTGATGGAAGCGATTCGTCAGGTGCTGTCGATGGTGCTTGAACAGCACGCCATCGAACTGATCCTGCAAGCACGTCAGTACGGCATCATCGTGTCGCCGTTGCACGACCACAAACTGCTCGGCTCGGCTTCGTTCGTGCTGGCGGCCAGTGCCAACTGCGACTCCGAAGAACTGCGCCACCGCTTGCCGGCGCACCTCAAGGTCGGCCCGGTGGAGCGCATCCGCCAACTGGTCAACCTGCACTTGCCGGGGATCAAGGTCAAACCGTTGCCGGTGGCCCCGCGGCAGATCGCGTTCCACTCCAACAAAACCTATTTCATCCTCGAACTCAGTTCCGAAGACCTGGCACAACTCGAGCGCTCCGGCGGCTTCGCGTTCCACGTGTCCGGCGAATTCGCCGAGCTTGAACTGAAATTCTGGGCCATCAGGAACTGACCGACATGATCAAGGAAACGGATTACAACCAGGACGACAAAACCGTCCTGCTCGATCGTCAGGGCCACGGACCGGCAGCCAGTCCGCTGACCGACTTCGCCGCGCCGCCGCGTTTCGA
The DNA here is from genome assembly GCF_059716145.1 of Pseudomonas sp. LBUM1648. Taxonomy (NCBI): domain Bacteria; kingdom Pseudomonadati; phylum Pseudomonadota; class Gammaproteobacteria; order Pseudomonadales; family Pseudomonadaceae; genus Pseudomonas; species Pseudomonas sp. LBUM1648. The sequence continues at coordinate 6,357,901 of NZ_CP166808.1, read as the reverse complement.
GCAACTGGAAGAACGCATGATCTACGCTGCGCGCCTGCGTCCGGCGGAAGCGTTCAATATCAGCCTCAATTCGCTGGTGGCGGCGTCGTCCGAACTGCTCTCGGAAGTGGTGCGCCTCAAACACAGCGAGACCCGCGAAGATTTGTACGCGCTCAACGAGCGCCTGACCGCCGGGCTCAAGCTGTTTGAAGTGCGCGCCCTGCACAATGGCGCCGAAAGCAGCCAGGTGATGGCCGCGCGTTACGTGCTCTGCACCGTGGTCGACGAAGCCGTCGTGACCACGCCGTGGGGCAACGAAAGCGAATGGTCGCAGATGAGCCTGCTCAGCAGCTTCCACAACGAAACCTTCGGTGGCGAGAAGTTCTTCCAGTTGCTCGATCGGTTGTCGAAGAACCCGGTCAAACACCTGCCGATGCTGGAGCTGATGTACCTGTGCCTGTCCCTCGGTTTCGAGGGCAAGTACCGCGTACAAGCGCGCGGCATGCTCGAACTCGAAGGCATCCGCGATGCCTTGTATCGGCAGATCCGTCAGTTGCGTGGCGACGTGCCGCGCGAGTTGTCACCGCACTGGGAAGGCCTGAACGATCAGCGCCGCAACCTGGTGCGCATCGTGCCAGCGTGGATGGTGGTGTTGTTCACTTTCGTCTGTCTGGTGGTGATGTATTCGGGCTTCGCCTGGGTCTTGGGCGAGCAGCGCGACACCGTTCTGCAACCTTATCAGCCGCTTGATCCAGCCGCGGTTCAACCGCAGTCGCAGCCGTAAACAGGGACGTGTGATGAAAAAGTTTTTCAAGAAAGTCGGCGCCTTCCTGCGCCAGACCTGGGTCTGGACCCTGCTGCTGGTGCTGTTCGTAGCGCTGCTGGTGTGGTTCGCAGGTCCATTGTTGGCGGTAGATGACTACAAGTTCTGGGAGAGCGCGACCTCGCGCCTGCTGACCATCAGCGTGCTGTTCCTGATCTGGGGCCTGACCATGGTCTTCGTCAGCTGGCGCGCCGGTGTACGCAAGAAAGAAGTCGAAGCCACCGAAGACGGCCAGGATCGTATCCGCCGTGAAGAGCTGATCGACGACGAGCAGAAAGAGTTGAAGGCGCGCTTCAAAGACGCGCTGAAAACCCTGAAGACTTCGAGCCTGTATCGCGGCCGCAGCGAACGCTGGCGCAGTGAATTGCCATGGTATCTGCTGATCGGCCCACAGGCGTCGGGCAAGACCAGCCTTCTGGACTTTTCCGGTCTGGAATTCCCGATCAACAAGATCGACCGCAAGCTGACCCGCGACACCCTCGGCACCCGGCATTGCGACTGGTACTTCGCCGACCACGGTGTGCTGATCGACACCGCCGGGCGTTACACCACCCAGCCGGACGCGGAAGTCGACGGCAGCGCCTGGCGCACCTTGCTGGAGCTGCTGCGCAAGCGTCGTCGCGGCCGTCCGTTGAACGGCGTGCTGGTGACCATTCCGGTGGAAACCCTCACCGGTGGCAGCGAGCAGGACATCGACACCCTGGCGCGCCAGGTACGCGGCCGTCTGCAAGACGTTTATCAGAAGCTGCACGTCGATGTGCCGGTCTATCTGGTGCTGAGCAAGGCTGACAAGCTGCTGGGCTTCGACGAGTTCTTCGATCAACTGACCCGCGAAGAAAGCGATCAGGTGCTGGGTACCAGTTTCCGCAAGGATCAACAGGGCACCGACGTGGCTGTGCTGCGCAACGAGTTCGAAGAACTGCTGCGTCGCCTCAATAGCCAGGTGATCATGCGCATGCACTCCGAGCGCGATACCCAGCGCCGTGGCCGCATCCTCGACTTCCCGCATCAACTGGGGCAGATCGGCGAGCGCCTGTGCCTGTTCGTCGACATGGCGTTCACCGGCAACCGTTATCAGCGTGCCACGCAACTGCGTGGTTTCTACCTGACCAGCGCCCCGCACCTGACGCAAGAGATGGACGCAACCACCGCCGGCATCGGCGCCAGTCTCGGCATGAATGCCGGTGTGCTGCCAACGCTGCGCAGCGGTCGTTCGCGCTTCATCCATCATCTGTTCAGCCAGGTGATTTTCCCCGAGGCCGATCTGGCCGGTCTGGACAAGCGCGAACGCAGCCGCATTCATTGGGGCCAGCGCGCGCTGTACGTCGGCGCACTGGCGGCACTGGCCCTGTTCGGCATGCTTTGGGCGGGCGGTTTCTCGGCCAACTACGAGCGTCTGGAAAACCTGCGCACACTGGCACAGAACTGGACTCAGCAACGCACGGCGCTGTCCCCGCGTGATGACGCGATGGGCGCGCTGAAAACCCTCGACACCAGCTACGCGGCGACGCAGGCGTTCCCGAAAAAGGGCGACGTCTCGTACCACGAACGTGGTGGTCTGTATCAGGGCGAAGACGTCAATCCAGTGGTCAAAGTGGCTTACGAGCGCGAGCTTGAAACGCAACTGCTGCCACGGGTTGCGACCATGCTCGAAGGACAGATCCGCGCCAACATGAAGGACCGCGAAAAGCTGCTCAACAGCCTGCGTGCGTACCTGATGTTGAACATGAAAGATCGTCGCGACGCCGCATGGCTCAAGGACTGGGTCGCCACTGACTGGTCGCAGCGCTACACCGGCAACACCGCGGTGCAGAACGGTCTGAATACCCACCTCGAACGCCTGCTGAAGCAGCCGTTTATCTACCCGCTCAACGATCAGTTGGTGACGCAGGCACGTCAGGTTCTGCGCGCCGAATCGCTGGCGACCGTGGTCTATCGCATGCTCCGCGAGCAGGCACGCAACCTGCCGGAATACCGCTTCAGCCAACACCTCGGCCCACAGGGCTCGCTGTTTATCGGCACCGAATACGTGATCCCGGGTTTCTACACCCAACAGGGTTATCAGCAGTACTTCTCGGTGCAGGGCTCGGCGCTGGTCACCGACATCCTGCGTGACAACTGGGTGCTGGGCGAAGGCGTCGGCATCAGCGACATGGACTTGCGTCGCCTGATGGTCGAGCTGGAGCAACTGTACTTCCGCGACTACGCCAACTACTGGAGCGAGGCCGTTGGCCAAGTGGCTTTGCCGCCGATCAGCGACGCCGGTGAAGGCGCCGAGCAATTGGCGGGTCTGACTTCGGCCAACTCGCCGGTACTGGCATTGCTGACTGAAGTCCGCGAAAACACCCGCTTCGAAGCCGCCGCCGATCCGGTGGATGAAGCTGGTGATGCCGCTGATGCGCTGGCCGGCCAGAAGGGCAAGATTGGCAAAGTCGGCAAACTGGCCTCGGCCGTGGCGGACAAGGCTTCGGCCCTGAACGTCGCGAAAAATCTGCCGGACACCGCCAAGAAGTCCCTGCAACGTCGCTTCGAACCGCTGCATCGTTTGCTCGATGACAACAACGGCCCGGCCGCTGACCTGACTCCGGCCCTCAGCGCGCTCAACGACCTGCAACTGCAACTGTCCGGTCTGGCCCGTTCCAGTACGCCGGAACAAGCCGCCTTCGAAATGGCCAAAACCCGCATGAGCGGTCAGCGTGATGCGCTGACCAACCTGCGTGCCGCCTCGGGTCGTCTGCCGCGTCCGCTGAGCGTGTGGTTCAACGTGCTGGCCGAAGACTCCTGGCGTCTGGTGCTCAACGATGCCTACCAATACCTGAACGGCCGTTATCAGAACGAGCTGTACAGCGTGTATGGCAAAACCATCAGCAAGCGTTATCCGTTCAGCGCCAGCAGCACCAGCGACGTGGCGATCAGCGACTTCCGCGAGTTCTTCCGGGCTCAAGGTACCGTCGACCGCTTCTTCGACAGCTACATGCGTCCGTTCGTCAGCGGTGATCCGGGCAATTACCGGATGCGCAGCGTCGACGGCCACAGCCTGCCGGTGTCCAAGGTCTACCTCGATCAGATGGCTGCAGCGCTGACAATTCGTCAGAGCTTCTTCTCGATCAACCCGGCCGAGCCGACCGTGCAGTTCAAACTTGAGCCGTACACACTCGATCCGGCGGTCAGCCGTTCCGAATTCAAGTTCGGCGACAAGACCATGGAATACCGTCACGGCCCGATCCTGCCAATGTCGTTCAAATGGCCGACCGATGCTGAAGACGGCCGCACCAGTCTGGTCATGGACAAAATGGCCGGGCGTCCGATCGGTATCGAGAAGAACTCCGGCCCATGGTCGCTGTTCCGTCTGTTCGACCTGATGCAGACCGAGTACCTGACCGGTCGCGACGTGCTGGTGCTGAAAGCCGACGTAGGTGGCCTGCGCGCCAACTACCTGCTGACCAGCCAACGCACGCCGAACCCGTTCGACATGGGCGTACTGCGCACCTTCCGTATGCCGGTGCAGCTCTGATGCTCGTGGCCAGTACCTGGCGCAGCGCGGCGCGTACCGACCCGGGCAAGGTGCGGGCGCGCAACGAAGATGCCTTCCTCGACTCGCCACAGCAGGGGCTGTGGGTGGTCGCGGACGGCATGGGCGGTCATCAGGGGGGCGACATCGCCAGCCAGTTGATCGTCGCCAGCCTGGCTGAGTTGCCGCAACACGAAGACTTCGACGAACGCCTCAAAGCCATCCGCCAGTGCCTGCACTGGCTGAACCGGCGTTTGGGGCAGGAGTTGACCGTCACTGCCGGCCGTCACGACAGCATCATGGGCAGCACCGTCGTGGCGCTGCTGGTGGAAGGCAATCGCGCGGCCTGCATCTGGGCCGGCGACAGCCGTTGCTATATGTGGCGCGGGCAGCGTCTGTATCAGCTGTCCAAAGACCATTCGCTGCAACAACAACTGATCGACGAACAGCAAATGAGCGTCGAACAGGCGGCAGCGCATCCGGCGGCTCAGGCATTGACCCGAGCTGTTGGTGCGGCCGAAACACTGACCCTGGATGTGCTGGAACTTGAGGTGTATCCGGGCGATGCGTTTTTGCTCTGCAGCGATGGTTTGTACCAAGGCCTGAGCAGCGATGCCCTCGGCAACGCCCTCAGTCTGAGTGCGCCGCATGTGGCGCTGGAACGTTTGTTCGACGGCGCCCTGCGGGGCTCCGCTCGCGACAACCTGACTGCCGTGGTGATCCGCCAATGACCAATATCGAATCGCCAATCGATGACTTGCTGATGAGCGAAGAACAGGCCAACAACCTGACCTACTTCGCCTTCGCCAAGTCCAACAACGCAGAGCCTGCGCTGGCCCCGACCAAGGCCAGCATCGGTGCGCTGCCGGACGTGCTCGCCGGTCGCTACCACCTCGAGCGTCTGCTCGGGGCGGGTGGCATGGGTGCTGTCTACCGGGCAAGGGATCTGCTGCACGAACAGTTCGGCGATCCCGACCCTTACATTGCGCTGAAAATCCTCAGCGAAGAATTTGCCGAATCGCCGGACGCCAGTGCCTTGCTCTACAGCGAGTTCGCCCTGACCCGACGCCTGCGCCACGACAACGTTGTGCGCGCACACACCTTTGAAGTCGACACTGACTGCCAGCGGGCCTTCATCACCATGGAATACATGCGTGGCCTGACCCTGGACAAATTGCTCTGCGAGCGGCCCCTCGGCCTGCCGTGGAAAGAACTGCGCGACATCGTCCTGCCGCTGCTCGACACGTTGGCCTATGCCCACCGTCGCGGTGTGCTGCACGGTGACATGAAACCGAGCAACGTCATGCTCAGCGAAGACGGCCTGCGCCTCTTCGACTTCGGTTTGGGCCAGGCAGAAGAGGGCACCTTGCCCGGCCTGCCGCACCTCAGCCGTGAGCGCTTCAACGCCTGGACCCCGGGCTACGCCGCCCCCGAACTGCTTGAGGGCCAACCGTTGTCGGCCAGCGCGGACGTGTACGGCGTGGCCTGCGTGATCTATGAACTGGCGAGCGGCAAACACCCGTTCCGCCGCTTGCCCTCGACCCAGGCCCGCGACGAGCACCTGGAGCGCGAACTGCAAGCACCGCAAAACCTACCGAAACACTGTTGGCCAGCGCTGCAAACCGCGCTGAGCTTTGATCCGGCAGCACGCACCATCACTGCCGACCAACTGCGTGACGCCATGGGCGCCACTTCGTCCTGGCTACAACGTCTGCGACTTCGGGCGTAACGGATGACATTCGAACAGGGAGCACACGATGTTCAACTCAGCTAACGAAACCCACTTCAGCCTCAAGGTCGAAGACTACGTGGGCGACCTGCAAGTGCTGTCGTTTGTCGGCACCGAAGGCATCAGCCAGCCGTATCGCTTCGACCTCGAACTGGTCAGCGAAAACCCCGATCTCGACCTGGAAAAGCTCCTGCACAAGCAGGCCTTCCTGGCGTTCGATCCGCAGGGCAGCGGCATCCACGGCCAGATCTACCGCGTCGCCCAAGGCGATGCCGGCAAGCGCCTGACCCGCTACAAAGTGTCGATGGTGCCGCAACTGCAATACCTGCATCACCGCACCAACCAGCGCATCTACCAGCAGATGTCGGCGCCGAAAATCATCGCGCTGATCCTCGAAGAGCACGGCATCAAGGGCAACGCCTACAGCTTCCAGCTGAGCCAGCCGTGCCCGGATCGAGACTACTGCGTGCAGTACGACGAAACCGACCTACACTTTGTCCAGCGCCTGTGCGAAGAAGAAGGCATTCACTACCACTTCCAGCACAGCGACAAAGGCCACCTGCTGGTGTTCGGCGACGACCAGACCGTGTTCCCCGACCTCGGCCAGCCGACCGCGTATGTGCAAGGCAGCGGCATGGTCGCCGACGAACCGGTGATCAAAGGCTTCAAGCTGCGCCTGGAAACCCGCACCAGCCGCACCACGCGCCGCGACTACGACTTCGAAAAGCCGCGCCTGCAAATGGAAGCGGCGTACAAACCTGAAGGCGCTCTCGATAGCAAAGACGCCGAACCGGATCTCGAAGACTACGACTACCCCGGCCGCTTCATCGACCGCGCGCGCGGCAAATTCCTCAGCCAACGCGCCCTCGAACGCCACCGCGCCGACTACCGCCAGGCCGAAGGTCGTGGCGACCAGACCAAGCTGGTCAGCGGCCACTTCATGGCCATGTCCGACCACCCGCGCAGCGAGTGGAACGACCTGTGGCTGCTCACCGAAATCGTCCACGAAGGCAAACAGCCGCAAGTGCTCGAAGAAGGCGTGACCAGCGACACCACCGACAACAAGGACGATTTCCACCAGGGCTACCGCAACACCTTCCTCGCCACCCCGTGGGACGTGTTCTACCGCCCGGCCCTCGAACACCCGAAACCCCGCGTCCTCGGCAGCCAGACCGCCCACGTCACCGGCCCCAAAGGCGAAGAAATCCACTGCGACCAATACGGCCGCATCAAAGTCCAATTCCACTGGGACCGCGAAGGCCTGGCCGACGACAAAACCAGCTGCTGGCTGCGCGTCTCCAGCTCCTGGGCCGGCGACCGCTACGGCGCCATCAGCATCCCGCGCATCGGCATGGAAGTCCTCGTCACCTTCCTCGAAGGCGACCCCGACCAACCACTGGTCACCGGCTGCCTGTACCACAAGGAAAACCCGGTGCCGTATGCACTGCCGGCGAACAAGACGCGCAGCGTGTTCAAAACGCTCAGCTCACCGGGGGGCGGCGGTTACAACGAACTGCGCATTGAAGACAAGAAAGGTGCGGAGCAGATCTACATCCACGCCCAGCGCGATTGGGATGAGAACGTTGAGCACGATCAGAAGATTCGGGTCGGTAATGAACGCCATGACACGGTGGTGAAGAACAGTTACACCGAGCTGAAGGCTGAAGAACACCGCACCACGATTTCCGATCGCAAGATTGAAGCGAAGCTCGATGATCACCTGACGGTTGGGCAGAACCAGCATGTGAAGCTGGGGACGGCGCAACTGACCGGTGTGGGGAAAGAGATTCACCTCAAGGCTGGGGACAAGATTGTTATTGAGGCGGGTACTGAGCTGACGATTTTGGGGGGCGGGAGCTTTATCAAGCTTGATGGCGGTGGTGTGACGGTGGTTGGGCCGGTGGTGAAGATTAATGCTGGAGGTGCTGCTGGAACTGGTTCAGGAATTGGTATTAAAGTTCCGGGTTTGCCCGGACTGGCTGACGCAGCGAAAGCTGGGGCGGTGCTAGAGGCGGGGAAAGCCAATCCAACGTGGCTTGAGTTGAATTTGCACCAAAGCAATCTTGAACCTGTGCCAGGTGCCTCTTATCGTGTCGAGTTCGCTAATGGGTCTAGCCGTGAAGGTATCCTGGATGCTAAGGGATTCGCTCGACTGGAAGATGTGCCGCCAGGTCCAATTGAAGTTTATTACGGTGAAGACCCGCGACCCTTCGACCGTGAGTCAGTCAAAGTAGTTGAGAGTACCGATGACAAGGTCAATTCAGACCTGCGAAAACTTGGGTTGGACCCCGCTCAAGTTGATTTACAAGCATTGATTGAGCAAGCCGCAGGGAGGCTGAAATGAGTGAGGATTTAAATGCGACGAATGCCGCAGGCGATGAAGATCGTAAAGCCGCTTACCAAGAGGCTGCTGTTGAACTGGCAAAAGGCATTGCTTTGGGTGCAGTGCCATTCCTAGGCCAAGCCATTGATGCTTACGATACTGTGGAGTCCTCCATTGATCTCTACAATGCTGGAACTGCAGAGGGTAAAGAGGACGCAAAGTTTGATTTGCTGATGGCTGTCATCGGTTGGATTCCCGGTCCGGGTGACGGACTCAAGAAGAGCTTACGTATAGTCAATCGCGACCCTCAGCGTTTCGCGCCAGTACTATTTGATCTCCTGCGTTTCGTGTTAGATGAGTGTGGTGTAAAAACTAGTCCAGAAGAATTGCTAAAGCAAATTTTTGATGCATCAAAGTTGCGCGCAGAGCTGGACGATATTATCAGCGGAGTGAAAGGGTCCTCTACTTATAAAAGTTTACCTGCTTGGACTCAATCTACTATCGTTACTGTGCTTGCTACTGCACGCGACAACATGCCTGAGATGATAGGAATTGTTGAGAAGCGTTTGCTTAAGTGGAAAGGGATGCAGCGCAATAGTTCGGCTATGGCATCGGGCTCAAGCAAGTCGGCCAAAGGTCATAAGCCAGCGGGTAAAGATCCCGCAGTCGCAACGCAAGGTAAAAGCGGCGCGAGTGAAACTCGACCTAACTCTATAGATAAAAACAAAACAGAAAAGAAGAGTTATCACATTTCCAACGAGGGCTTGGGTGTAAGCGGAGAACATATCGCTGACTACATTTGTGCAGTGGAATTTGGTTGGGGTAAAGATTGGGATGGCCACGACAAGGGAGCTGACGGAAAATGGTTAGAAGGGAAACCAAGCGCAAGTAAACTGGGTAAGCTCTCTAAAGGTGGGAGCCCGAAAAGTCACAATATTCTTTATAAGTTGTCGGATCCTGCTAACGGCACAGGTATTGACGCTGTATGGAGAGCAGATCCCGCGACGAACGCAGGAAGAAAATTTGCCATTGTCGAGGCAAAAGCAAGCAAGAATGAGGATGCTCCGAAGTTTTTGAGAAGACCCAATAATACTCGTAAGCCGAGCATTAATTCAAAACTCGGTGTTTCCGGTGAACCTCAATTAAGCGATCTTTTGGAACCTGTTGAAGAGGTCAAAGATGATAATGGTTCTACTGGAAAAGTTACGGGGAAAAATCGAACAAAGGTATCTGGTAAAAAATCTTCTGATAATGCATCTGTGAAGGCCGCGAAACCCTCTAAAGCCCGAAAAAACGACTTGATGATTCAGATGAGTAAAGAGTGGATATCAAAAAATCTAAGGGACGCTGTGGGAGTTACGATGACAAGAGAAATTCTTAATTCTTACTCAAGGCATCTATTTTTTTCTCCGTTGTATCATCTTTCGGGAAGCCCGGAGAAGCATGCTGCGGCACTTCTTAGTGGATCCCCTGAATCCAGCCATGCAAAGCATGCCGCATTTCACTATGGTGAGGATGAGGTAAAGCAAGCTGTGAATAGGCGAAAAAAATCGCTGGCGAAAAAACATGGTGCACTAGATTCTTTGCGGCTTGAGGTTTAAATAAAAATGAATAGAAGGCAGCCATTTATTACAGAGGCGTATTATAAAAACCTTGTGGGCTTTTATGATTCTTCGGAATCGTATTGGAGTACGCACAATCTGGAAGAGGATTTTCCAGGCCAGGAAGCATCTTTGAAAGCCTTTGAGGTTAAACAGGATTCACTCGGCGCTTTGATAATCAGGTATACAGCTGGCGAACCTATTTCAGAGTTGTTTGAACCGCTTGAAAGAGTCGTGCGAAATTTTGAGGTGTATCAAAATGCCTTGGCTGAGTATGAGGGGGTGCCGAATATATCGCCACTAGATCTTGAAGATTCTCCAGCAGATTTTGAGGAGTTTGTTCAGGTGGCCAGCCTGTGCATCCTGTTGCATCGGAATGATCTATTGGCCAGGTTTGTAAGTTTGACAGATGCGGCAGGCTTTAATAGTGAGGATACGCTGTACGAAGATTTGCTACGTAAAAACTTGGCAGGTAGGGCTGATATAGATGAGTGGTTTCATCCAGTATATACGAAGCTGATCAGATCAATTTATACCTCTAGCAAAACCGAGGCATCTAAGCTTTTGAATGAATATTGCGGTCAGTGGTATGAATCTTTTGGTGAACTCCAGGCGAGTTGGCACGACTCGCATTTAAGTATTGATGGTGATGATGGTAGCTACGTTGGTTACTGGGCCTTTGAAGCAGGTGCTATTGCATTTCTTTATGGGATTGATGATAGCAAAATAGATCATATGGTTTATCCGAAGGACTTGGTTGAGTATGCTAGAAACTATACCGGCTCCAGCATCTCACAAGTTGGTCGTGTTGACTCGGGGCAACCATGTAGTAAACAAGGTTATTGGTTTACTCCCGCGCAAGCTAACTCTCGGCGATACTTCAAGCAGGGCGAAATTATGCCGAATGTAGATGATTCGCGATGGGGCGATACAATTTGGTATTGGTCAGGGGAATAGAGGTTTAATAAATTAAATGGGCACAGACCACTTTTCAGTAATTGTCAAAGAACGTGGTCTGTCCCCGGTTTCCTTTAAATAGTTGGAAAGTGAGGACGGATTTTTATTTAACCCAATCAGTCCCCTCGTTCCGCTTACGTTTTCGCTTCCAGCCTTGCCGCGATCAATTCTTCTAAGTGATCCAACGCACGTTCCACCATGAGCTGCGCACCATCGGCAATTCTACTCAGTGCCAATGCCACCGAGCGGTTTGAGCCTTCGACGTCATCCGCTAATTTGGCCGCGATGGCGCTGATGGACAGCATGTCTTCGGAGGCGTTGGCCAGGAGGGCTTCCGGGTCAATGCCGGTGGAGATGGTGAAGAGTCTGCCTTTTCGGCGTTTGGATGGTTTGTCGTTGGTAGGTGGGAAGTAATGGGCGAAGGCGCGGTCAGCGGCTTCTTTGTCGAGCGTCGCAGTTTCGAGGGATTGTTCGGCGGGGGTGCCAGTATTTTCTGGCGGGTTGGGCGTTACTTTGAACATAGATACATCCCGATATGAGTATTTAAGGGGACTGACACCCGTTCGCTTGCATTCGAATGAAGGTGGCAGCTGTACGCAGGTGTGCAAGACCGGGCATATCGGACCCGGCAGACCCCAAAGGGACCTCCCGCGCACAGCCGCCATAAAGCGTCATAGCGAGCATTTAAAGCTCGGGCCTTTGACTAGGCGTTTGTGCGGCGATATGTACCGGACTTGCACGTCCGTGTCACCGTTTTTTGCGGTGACAAATCAAGGTTAGCGGCGAATGGGAAGGTCGGATAGTTCATGGATGGCTCGGCGTCTTGCGGGAAATGTCCGACGAACATGACATCCGTTTAGCAGTAGATCGAAAGATCGTGACTTCTGTTTAAGTGGTTGCGACACAGCGAGGATCGGTCTGACAACAACGGCCTATCCACGTAACCGACGCCTACCGATGACAGATTTTTTGCTGGAGAAAGCCGGGAGTTAAAGAGCAGTGAACCCGACTCTCATAAGGAAATGAACATGAAAAAAATACTTCTGTTGCTCTGCTGCCTCTTCCCGCTGATGGCCCACAGCGCAGTCACCAGCGAATCACTCTGCTTCGAACTCTCCGAAACCAGCCCGGTAAAGTTCGAACTCCGCACTTATTACGACGAAGCCAGCAAATGGTCTGGTGGCTTTGTGAAATACGCCAAATCCAATGAGCCCATTTCCATTGTTCTAACGGATTCCGAGAACGAAATTCTCGACCCGGACGCCCCTTGGCAGCACACCAGAACCTGGTCTGAAGTCGTCAACGGCAAGGTCACGGGTAGCTATGAGTTGATGACTCAAGGCTCACAGATCGTCTCGATGTCTTACACAAAGCAGTCCAACAGCAAGGTGTACAGCTTCGGATTCAATACCAGCATCGACTCCTCCCTGGAGTCCGGATGCAAGTGGGAGTAAAGCGAGCACATGCAATTCAAAACTCTAGCGGTATCACTGCTTGGCCTAATGTGGACGATCCCGGCGTTAGCCGAAACCACCACGTTCAGCCCAACCAAAGGCGCCGAAGCGACGCTGGTTCTCGAAGGCTCCAAGCTGAACATCGCGGTTAAAAGCGAAACGCACAGCGAGTCGCGAACAATCGATTTTGAAGCCGAAAACGAACTCCACATGCAGTTCGACGATTTCAATTTCGACGGCACCCAGGATTTCGCGATCTGGCAGCTGGATGACGGCATGGGTACTTACGATTACTACCGGGTGTTCGTTTACCAAACCAGAACCGGAATGTTCGAAGAGTTGCAGCCGGACTGCGGCGATGGCTTCGTTAACCTGCGCGTCGACAAAAAACGTAAGACGTTGCTCAGCACTTACTGGGGCATGAACGGACCAGATCAATGCATCACCCGATTCACCAAACGCAAAACCTTAATGACTCAAGGATGAACACAGTGAACCGTTTTGTTTTTACCCTGCTGGCCGTGCTGCTGCCGGTTTCAGCGGCCTATGCGCAGGATGACTGCAGCCAGGTCACCTCAAGTCTGGAAATGGTGCCCTGCTCGGAGGCGGCGAAGAAGGCTGCCGATGCGCAGTTGAATGTCAGTTACAAGCAGTTGATGACGCGGCTTGAGTCTGACTATCGAGCAGATCCGGGGTTGGGCGCGGAGTACGCGGCGAAGGTTAAAGAGTCGCAACGTGCGTGGTTGAAATTGCGCGATGCGAACTGCCCTTTGGAGGCGTTCGAGATCGAGACGGGGATGCCGGCGCATGTGTTCGCCGTCAACTCGTGCATCGCCAGAATGAGTCGCGAGCGTTCGGCGTATCTGGACAAGATCGTCCCTGCTCTTGCAGCCGATAAGAGCGCTTCGACGTCCCCTGCCAGCGACGCTTGCCCTTCGGAGGAGTTCGCGCCTTTCCTGACGGCGTTTTCCGCCAACAGCGAATCACAACGCCGTCTCACTGCGATGACGGTCAAGTCGCTGGTGTTGAAACCGGTAGCAGGAAAGGATCGAAGTACCTTTGAGCCTTCGACCTCGGGTGTCAGTGGAACAACGTTCACCTATCCGCTGATGGCTGCAATCACACCCGGCAAGACACCTGGGGTCGAGATCGAAGAGGTCGACGACAGTCACGTCAACGTGGTGGATAAGCGAGCGGGCAACAGCAATATCAAGATCTTCAACTTCTCTCGTCAGGCGTGCTGGGTGCTTGAGGGGATTGAGGATTGGTCGATCAGTGAGAAGGATCTTGTCGCAACACGTAATCCAGGAATGAGCCGCGCCGAGAACTTCTGTGATCAGCGTGCTGAAGCTTTAGGTGGGCTTGGGTTGCTTGAGCAATACCCTCTAACGGTGGAACTGGTTGAAGCGTCCCTAGAAAATTATGTATGTGCTGCGGAGTCAGGTGATGCAGAGGCAAGTCTTTCGGCGGCAAGCCTGAGTCTTTCTCAAATGGCATCCCAGTTGGAAACCAGCAAAGTAGAGGCGCTGTTCAAAGCGGCCTCGAAAATACCGAGTGGCGCTTTGGCCTATGCCACGTTTTTTTGTGTCGGAAACTCCACCGACTACAACGGCCCTTGCCTCCATCCCGAGCAGGCAAAAGAGCAGGTCATTCGTGCTATTTCCATGGGCTCCACTGACGCGATGAATTATCTGGCCTCGACCTTTGAAGGTGGCGAGCTTGGAACGAAGGATATGTCTCGGGCGTTAGCCTGTTATCAAATGGCGGCTGACAAAGGTGATCAGTCGAGCATCGACAATGTGAAGCGATTGGGATCGCAGGTCACAGAGCCGATCAAGGCAAGTCACTGCATTTGAAGTTCGGGGTCATGTTTGATGCGCTTTCGCACGCGTTGAGCCTGAATCCCTCACGGTAAAACGTTTCGTGGTTGAACGTCTGACGACTACGCTTTTCCTTTAAACTCCCCACCCCCAAGGAATGCGCTCAGGACACGGAATGCCAGCCCCCTCGACCTCGCTTCGCCCAGCGCTAGTGCTCTGGCTATACGCCGCCGCAATCGTCCACATTCTCGCCGGCCTTACCCTGACCTGGGCTGGGCATTCCGGTTTACTCGACGGCTATCTTGAAGTTCTCGAACTCGCATTCTGGGGCGCCGATGCGGTACCCGCCGCCGGCCACGAACAACAGGTCTGGTGGCTCGCGCTGTTCGGCGCGACGCTGCAAAGTTATTCGCTGTACATGCTCGCGTTGGTGCACATCGGTAATCGCTCGAAAGCGCCGATGGTGTGGGGCTGGTTGATCGCTGGCATCTTGCTGTGGGCGCCGCAGGACATGTGGCTCTCAGCGCAACAACAGGTCTGGTCGCACCTGTGGCTCGACGGTTTTGCGCTGTTGCTGCTGTTGCCGCCGCTGGTCTGGCTGTATCGCCATGACCGTCGAAAATCCCCTCCAGAAAAATCTCTGAACAAGTCCAACCCCTTTGCCAGCGGCGCTTTCAAGCGCGTACTGATCACCGGTGGCACTGGGTTTATCGGCGAGGCCGTGGTCAATCAATTACTCGACGCCGGTCACTCGGTCAGCGTCCTAACGCGCGATCCGCTGAAGGCTGCCAACCTGTTCAACGGTCGCGTCCGTTGTGTGCATTCGCTCAGCGAACTCAGCCACGACGAAACCTTCGACGTAGTGATCAATCTCGCCGGCGCACCCGTCGCCGGCCCGCGCTGGACTCCCAAGCGTCAGGCGCAATTGCTCGCCAGCCGAGTCGGCACTACCGAAGCGCTGATGACTTGGCTGAAGAACACAAAGCAAAAACCGGCGCTGTGGATTCAGGCCTCGGCCATCGGTTTCTACGGTGTACGCGATGCCAGCGAAAGCCTCGACGAATACTCCAGCAAGGGCGACGGTTTCATGGCCGAACTCTGCGCGCGTTGGGAAGCCGCCGCGCAACCGGCCACTGAATTTGGCGTGCGTCAGGTGCTGTTGCGCCTCGGCGTGGTGTTCGGCCCCGGCGGTGCGTTGTTGCCGCTGCTGATGCCGTTCCGCCTGGGCTTCGGCGGTCGCATGGGCGATGGTCGGCAGATCATGAGCTGGGTGCATCGCGAAGATGTGCTTCAGGTAATCGCCCGGGCCTTCGACGATGAAAGTCTGGTCGGCACCTACAACATGGTCGCGCCCGAAACGGTCACTCAGGCAGCGTTCGCCGAGCAGGCCGGCAAGGTCCTCAAGCGTCCGGTGTGGTTTCACATTCCGGCGGCGCCAGTACGCGCGCTGGCTGGGGAAATGGCGGAGCTGTTTTTCGACGGTCAGCGCGTTGTGCCTCAAAGATTGACTGAGGCCGGCTACACGTTCCGCTATCCCACCCTCGACGCCGCTCTGCGCGATCTGACCTGAGGATCGTCCATGAGCAAGCCCTTGATGTACCTGCTGGCCGGCAACGGCAGCGCCGCCGATTGGTGGGACGACGCGCTGCCGCACTTTCAGCGCTACGACGTGGTGCCGCTGGAATTGCCCGGCTTCGGCGCCAACCCGCAGCCACCCTGCGAGGATCTCGCGGACTACGCGCAGGCCTTGCTGGCGATGACGGAGCAGGGCAGCGCGATCATGGCGGTCGGGGTCAATGCTCTGCTGGTGTTGCATGCGTTGCAACGTCGGCCCGGACACTTTTCGCGCAGTGTTTTGCTTGCACCGGTCGGGGCGTTTTTGTGGCAGCGTCGCTTGCCGGCACTGATGTCGCCGCTGCCGATCCGCAAGACCATTCACTGGCTGCTGTCGAACAAACCCACGCTGTTCGCGCGCAAGTTCTCCAACCAGACCTGGACACCCGCGCAGTACCAGCGCATGGGCGCCGGTTATGCGCGCTGCCGGGCATTCGTGCCGCACTGGGATCTGGTTCGGGCCGACACCGCGCTGCCGCTGCTGGAGTGGATCACCGATCCGGTCGAGCTGGTTTGGGGCGATCAGGACAACGTGCTGGGCATCGAGCAAGCGGCGGCGTGGTCGGCGATTCTCGCTCGCGCCGACCTGACCATCAGCCTCAAACCCGGTTGGGGTCATTACCCGTGGATCGACTCGCCCGCGCAGTTCGCGCAGTGGCTGGAGTCCGGCGAGCGCGGGTTTGTTGCGCACACCAAGGGCGGGCGTTTGCGCTTGGCTGAGCTGGCCCGGCAACCGGTGCCGGCAGCGCTGACGCTCAACGATTGCAATGATCCGCGTCTGCCGGCATTTCTCGCCGCCCAACCTAATGTGACCTGGGCGGTGCGCTCCTCCAGTTATGGCGAAGATCAGGCCGATTCGGCCAACGCCGGGTTGAGCACGACTTACCTGCGCGAGCCGCGCTCCAACGTGCCAAACCGCATCGCCGAATTGACCGCCGAAGGCGTCGAGGAAGTTGTGGTGCAGCGCTTTATCACGCCGATCGTTTCCGGCATCGCGTTTGTGCGGCATCTGTCGGTAGAACTGGAATGGGTTGAAGGCCATCTGGAGTCGCTGGCCGACGGTCACGTCAGCCCTTCGCGGGCAACGCTTTCGCGGGTTGGCGATGCCTGGCGAAGCGGCGCGTTCACGCCATCCCACGGCTTGACCGAAGAGCGGCTATGGCAATTTCTGCAAGACGTGTTGCGGGTGTTCCACTACGTGCCCGGCGACGTCGAATGGGCCTGGGACGGCGCGCAACTGTGGCTGCTGCAATACCGCCCGATCAGCGATTACGGCTGGCGCCGGCACCTGACCGCCGCCAACATCGCCGAGATCCTGCCGCCGCAACCGAGCGTCTTTGTGGAGTACGCCCAGCGTCGCGCTGCGGCAAGTATTCCGGCAATCATGGCGCGCTGGGATGCGCGGGTGTTGCAGGACAACGAGCCGTTCACCGCCGTGTTCGGCGGCGCGTCCTACATTAACAATGACCTGTTTCTCGCCCGACTCGCCGACTGGGGCATCAGCGCCAGCAACTACGCCGGTGAAGTCGGCGGCGCGACCCCGCATCTGCCGTGGCAACCGCTGAAGATGCTGCGCTCGTTGCCGCTGTTCCTGCGCATGCAGCGCATTGCCCGTGGTCATCTGCTGACGCTTGAGCGTGGTTTGCAGCGCTTCGATCTAGAGCTTGCCGAACTCGTCGCCCAAGAGGCCGACGGCCAACAACTGGCGGACTGGTTCACTCGGTTTTATGTGTTCGTGGTGCAAGGCAATCTGTGCATCGCCACGGCGCTGGCGAGCAGCGGCGGGGATTGGCTGGGGCGGCCGCCGACCGCTTACGACAACCTTGAAAACAGCCCACATCGATTGCCTTGGGAGACCGATCCGGCCACCCCTCGGCCGGCGGCAAGCGAACTGCCGTTGCAGGCATTCCCGCACTGGTCAGGGCTGATCCGCCTCGCCAACGCGACCGGCCTGCCAGGCCTGCGCGGTTACTACCTGCAAGTGCGCGAGTGGTATCGCGACAACCTGATGCGCATCTTCTTTCGTTTGCACCACGCCATGCCGCTGGCGGATCGCGAGCACTGGTTTGCGCCGCATCCCGACGCGCGCACCCGTGACGGCAGCTTCTGGCAGGACGGTCGCGAGGGCGCTGAGCAGGCTACCGGATTCATGATTTATCCGGGGCAGGTGCAAGGCATCCTCGGCGTCGACATCCTGCTCGAAGACACCCTTGATCCCGGGCGGCATGCGCACTATCAAGCCGCGCGGGCGGTGATTGCGCGGATGGGTGGGCGGTTGTCTCACGGCTCGACGTTGTTGCGGGAGTTGCGCAAGCCGTCGGCGGTGATGCCGCAGGTGGATCCGGAGTGGGTGGGGTGTGAGGTGTTGTATCGGGATGGGGAATTGGAATTGATCAATTCGAAGGATATGAAGTGAGCATTCAAGGCTTTCGCGGGTTGCTCTTCGGCTTGTTTGCGCTTGCACAAGCGGGCTATGGCGTTGCCGCAGATACCGTGCTGCTCGGTAACGCGCCCGGCCAGTCGACCATTGCCAGCGGCCCTGCCGAGACCGTTGTCGACATGGGCTCTTGCCGCTTTTCCATGCCGCTGGTGCAGGACCAATGGTTGACGTTCGACGATTTCTATCCGGTGTTTGTCGCGGCCAAACAACTACCCAAACCCTCCAGCGCCCCTCGGCTGTGGCAAGCGCAAACGTCCAGTGGCGCCGAGTGGCACTTCGAGAAACCTGCCAACCTCAGTCAGCCGTGGTTTGGCCTGATGTGTGAAAACACTGAGTACTTTTCCCTTCTCACCGACTGGAAACCTCCAGAGGACGACGCGTTTGCGGTGCAAGTCCTGCGTGATGACAACGACCGGAGGTGCCCGGCGACGCTCACCGATCAGGGCTGGGTGCCCAATTCGCTGGCGGGTCGCGCGAACACCTACACCTTCGAGCAATGGGGCGGGGAAAAGTCGTCGGGGTTCATCTTCGGTTTCCACGACAAGTCACGACGCCATATCACCCGCGTCGCCTTTTGCCTGCTGCGGGGCAAAGACGTGCTGATCGGCTCGGCGGAATCAGGCTCAGCCACGCCGTTGTCGATCAGCGCCCAAGGGCTCGAACAGATCAAGACAGCGGTGCGTGGCATTGCCTTCCAATGAACATCCCGACGGTATGTCGCATAGATGGAGTTACAGCGTGAAAGGATTTTCGGTTTTACTCAGCGGCATCTTGTTGGTCGCCGCTTCACTGGCATTCGCCGCCGACCCCGACTTCAAGGATTACCCCGTCACACCAGTTTTCACCGGCACCCCCCATGCACTGGTGCCGCAGGAAAACAGCAATCCGGTGATGGACAGTGCGCGATCAAAAGCCTTGAAAGGCAAGGTCAACTTCGCCGGCCATTACATCCTCAACCCGTTGGGTTGTGGCGGCGGCGCGATCTGCGCCGAAGTGCTCGATGCCCGCACTGGTAAAGTCGCTGGCGGGCTGCCGAATGCTTACGACGGCAGCACATTCGCCATGGCCTACCAACCCGACAGCCGCTTGATCTTCATCACCGGCATCACCCTCGACGGCGAAGAAGATGCCCAGGGGAATTCGCTGGAAAGCGTCAACCGGGATCGCTACTACGAGTTTGTGGACAACGAGTTTCGGCTGCTGAGCATGACAGACGCGGAATCGTCGCCGATGGATGAGGAGTGAGTGGATGAGCCGTCTTCTCGCGCGCAGCCTTTCGCTGCTGCTCTTGCTTTCAGCGTTTGCCGCTGCCACCGACAGTAACTTTGCAGAGGATCCGCCAATAGTCGGCATCCACGGGCACACGGTTACGTTTCGAGCGACAAAATGGACGATGCCCGGCGTTGAGTCGGCGACCGCATGGTTCACTGCTAATGGGAAAACCTTCCCGCTCTTCGGCGTCGACATTGGCGCCGATGGGCACTCCAATATGCTCAGCCCTGACAAGAAAACCTTGCTGCTCGATCCTGTGATCTTCGGCATGTTGTCACTCGAAAACGGTGAGGAAAAACTGGAGTCGCAACAGCATTGCGTTGTGATCTCCATGGAGACCGGTTGTGTGCTGGCTGATCGTTGGGCCACTTATTGCGTCGGCCAGTGGAAGGGCAATCAGTGGGTTTCCGCAGACGGCGATGTGCTCACTCCTAGTCTGGAGACAAAGTCCCCAAAGGATTTTCTGAAATATGTCTCAAGTATCGAGCCGGTGCAGTCTCGCGCAGAGTCCATCGAGTCGAGCCTGAACTTTCTAAATGCAGAGTCCTACATGGCGTGCCATCCCCCGGCGCAAAATGTTCAGGCCTACAACGACTTGGGCTTCTATCTGGCCGAGGGCGGTAAAGATGAGCTGGCGTTGAGGTTTTATCGCGGCGTTGAGGCGGTCGGCAAGCGCACGGTGTTGATGTTGAACATGGCGGATTCCTTGTGGAGATTGAACAAGAAAGACGAAGCGCAGCGCTATTACCGCGGGTACGACGAAGCGATGATTGCCGCTGGCAAGGCACAGAAAATTCCGCAACGAGTCGTTGAACGAACGGCATATCAGGGAATGAAAAATTGAACAGGATTGTCCGCTTCATCGCTTTGCCCCTTTGGATGCTGTGCGCGTCGATTGCGCACGCCGAGGACGATTGCAAAGTCATCACTGTGAGTTGGCAAGTCGATCAATGCATTGAGGCCGACCGCAAGGCCGCCGACGCAAAACTCAATGCCAGCTACAAAAAACTGATGGCAAGGTTCGAATCTCAGCAAAAACGCGATCCCGAACAGGGCAAGGCTTTCATGGCCGTTGCCAGAGAGTCACAGAGAGCGTGGATCAAGTTGCGCGATACCACGTGCCCGCTCGAAGCTACGGAAATCGGCCCTGATGCAGTGATGCATTCCACATCAATCAATAGCTGTATCGCCAGAATGAGCCTGGAACGTGTGGCTTATCTGGACGGAATTGTGGCGGACGGTCCGGGTGACGTAGTTGATATGAACAAAGTCTCCAGATCAGGCACGCAGCGTTACAAAGACGTCGTCGCGCGCTATGTCTCCACGCTCGGCAGCTCATGCCTGACTGTTCAGATTCTCGCGCCTGACGGTAACTGGAGAGTGCTGTCGTCCAGGCAGTTTTGCACTTTCGATGGCAAGAGATTCTGGAGCGACTATGCCGACGCAGGTTTTGAGGAACATGCGTTTGCCGAGGATGGGTTACACGTAACGCTCAGCCTGACGGAGCTTCGTGCACCCGGAGAGAAGCGCCTCGAATGTGTCATTCCGATTCAGAACGCGCAAATCCAAGAGCTGAAATGCGGCGCACCTGAATCATCGTGATGCCCTCGCGCTAGTTATTGAAGATTGATCAATTCGTCGATCAACAAGGAAGTAATGGAAGTGACCAGGTTTTCAAGTTGTGTGTGCATGCTCGCATCGATCATCGGTCTTACCGCGCAAACGGCAACCGCTGATGACCTGCAAACCATCAAGCAAATGCATCCGCCGGTGGTGGCATCGGTGGGCGAGCAGAAGATCACTGTGTTGTTCTTGAAGAACACGCTCAAAGGTCAGACGACAGGTGCATACGTTCCCGGTGGTGAGGTTTTTTACACGACAATGAGTGCCACGAAGCCAGAACTCTCGTTTGTGGCGCCGCTCGTGGGTGATGAAGTCGCATCGGTGTTTTTCTTCGAACGAAAATTCCCTGAGCAAGCGGGGAAGTCCCTGTACGTGCTCATGAGGCAAAAAGAGTCAAACGGTGGGTTCGAAGGCTATACCTATTGGACGCTGGAGTTGCCACTCATCAAGCAGGGCGAGCAGTTGTCGTTGCGCTTTTTTCGTGGTGATCCGCCAGACCCTGAATTGCAGGATTGCCGAGACGGCCGAGACCTTGAAAACGACGTCGATGTTGTGTGTGCCTACAAGGATGCGGCGAGTATCAAAAAGCGCTTGGCAGACCTCGATGCAAAGATCATTGCCGATTCAAAGCTTCAACAGGAGCTGCGCCAGAAGTCGCCCAAAACCAACGGCGACGTGACCAGTGTTGCTTGCCCTTCGACCGACTTTTCAGCGTTCCTCGCAGCCTTCTCCGAGCGCGCCGATGTGCAGAAATCCTTCGTCCAACAGCCACTGAAAATGGTCACGACTGTGGCCGGCGATCCTGAGCCTGAGATGGAAAAGCGCAGCCTCAGTGGTGATGAACTCAAGTTTCCAATCATCCCGGATCAGGCCAAGCGAGAAGTCCAAGGCCTGACATTGACCGTCAAGGAAGAGCAGGGAGATCACGCCGTCGCCATCCTGCAGAAACCGGATACCGACTATGTCTTCGAATATCGGTTTGTCCGTGGGCAATGCTGGCGGTTGGAAGAAGTGATGGATTATTCGCTTTAAAACGCAGGAAGCAGGGGTGAGGGGCGAGATTTCGTGTGTTCAAGCAGGCCCGTAAATCATGAGCAGGGAGGCAAGTTGAAAAGATTAGTCTTGGTCGCGTTATTGCTGTGTTCTTTCTCTGTGGCTGCGGGGCCGATGTTCCCGTCGCTCAAGTCCTGCATGGAAGCCGACAGCGGCTGCGCGTTGGCGTTGAAAGACAATTTTCTGGTGGACGCACAATCCGGGCGACGTCTCTCCGAGGAGGGAGAGTCGGCCGGAGCGATGAGCAGTTTCTGGCTGTATCGAGATGGTGACCGCTACATCCTGGAGAACGAAAATTACTCCCGGGCGAAGTCGCGTCGTTGGCTGGTGTTTACCTATCACAGCGGCAAGGTCGTACTCGACGGCGCCTATATCTTCTCGATAGACATTAATCCGGAGACCGGTCCTTACTGGCACGGCTACGACTGTCGAGGTGATGCCAAGACGTTCGCAGTGCCAACGAAAGAACCATTCAGTGATGTGGCTTTGGAGGCGCTGTGCGGGGAGGCGGAAGGCTGGGTTGTCTCGGGTCGGGACACCGAAGTGCCGGTATCTGCCAAGGGGCTGGCCGTCAGTGTTCCCGTTTACCACGCCCGTAACCGTGATGGTTCAGCGACATACCTGTTTACTGAAAGCGATGTTCCGGACCTTTCGAAACTGGTGTGTTTGTCCAATTGCGCCGATGTCACTCAAACACCGGAGCGTGTCTCGCGAGAAACAGCGCCACTGAAGGGCGGGCAGGATGGGACGTTGTGTGCGGATGACGAAGATATTTACTTCAGTTGCCCCTTGCAGGGGGGCAAGACGGTTTCCATTTGTGCGCAAGGAAACAGCAAACCCACGGTAGGATCCGTGCAGTACCGTTATGGCGTGCCGGGAAAAATAGAAATGGTCTATCCGAAGACTGCCTCGCCGCCCAAGGGCAAGTTCTTCGTCGTAGATGCGTCGGAAGGCAGCGTGAACCTGAACATCATCAAGTTCAAAAGCGGTGCTTATACCTACCTCGTCAATCAGGCCTTTGTGAGTTATCTCTCGGTACTCCAGGACGACAAGGTTGTGTTCCGACAGTCCTGTAATGCCGGTGGTGATGCGTACATCCACCGCGCAGCGATTTTCGGGTTGGAGGCACGTCCAAAAAGTGCAGAGGACTTTCGCTAGTCATTGTTGCCGAGTAGCAGGAAAGGGGACTCAACGTCCCCTTTTTTCCATCCACAAATCCCGTTACGGCTTGGCCTTCACACTCCGCACTTCAATGTGATCAAGCATCCCTTCGACCATCAACCGCACCCCGTCCGCCATTCTGCTCAGGGCCAGCGCGACCGAGCGGCGGGAGCCGTGGAGGTCGTCGGCCAGGTCGCAGGCGATGACGCTGATGGACAGCAGGTCTTCCGAGGCGTTGGCCATGAGGGCTTCGGCATCGGTGCCGGGGGAGAGGCTGAAAAGGCCGCCCTGACGTTTGGGGCGGGGTTCGGCGGCGGGTTTGAAATGGTGGTCGAGGGCGCGCTCGGCGGCTTCGTGGAATTTCTTCGAATTGGGGGATTCGTAGGGCGAGGTTGCTTCAGTGCTGAATGTTTCATCGGTCATCGGTGTAAATCCTGAGCAGTTAATTGATTTCCCCGAGTTCGGACTTGCACATCCGGCCACCGATTTTGCGGCGACCCACAGAGCCTATCCACATCGCACCAACTCGCCTAGTTCATGGACAGCCCGGCACTTTGCAGGAAATTTCCCATAGGTTCGCAGGGCGGAAGATCAAAAGTTCGCAGGCTTCGCCAGCTCCTACAGGTATGTGTTTCAGCAGGTGTAGGAAAGGTGAATGGTGAGACGCGGAGCGTCTCGGGATGCATTCCCACGCGGAGCATGGGAACGATCAGCAGCTGAACGCTGAATCGTGACTTGGTAGTCATCGTGCGTGAAATGGTCTGCATCCTCTTCCAACAGAGGCAGATAGTGGCGTTATCGTTCGAATCCCTTACACTGCGCCGGCCGTTCATTTTCCTTTTGAGGCTGTGCGCATGAAATTTCGTTTTCTCCTGTGGATGCTAGGTCTGTTGATGGGTAAGGCCAGTCGGACTAATCCTGCGTTCCAGCAGCAGTTGGGTGACAAGGATCTGGTGTTTCAGATGCAGACGCTGGACGGGAAGGTGGCGCGGCATTTCGTGGTGAAGAATCAGCGGATTACCAGCAAGTCTGGCACTTATGCCGAGCCGGCGTTTGCGATTGCCTTTAAAGATGCGGCTTATGGCTTTGCCACGATGCAGGCGAAGAACAAGCAGTTGGCGTTTATGCAGGGGATTCAGGACAAGTCGATCCAGATCAAGGGCAATCCGGCGCTGGTGATGTGGTTTCAGGGATTGATGAAGTATTTGAAACCGCGCAAGGCCAAGCCTAAGGTTTGAGTTGGTGTAGCGAGGGCGGTGGTGCAGCTATCAGCATTGGCCTCTTGTGTCGGTGGTATGGCTTCCAAAGACAATCTGACTGTTATTTCTATCAGGTGTGGAAACGCTAGTCGCAGTGCTCTACTCAAGTTCGAGTCCTGGATGCAGGACTTTCATAAAAACTTGATGGAGCAAGATCATGACTCAGGCACAGGACACCGCAAAGGCGGGGACGCTCGATCCGACGTTTGCCGACGGTGGCGTACTCAATTGGGCGTTTCCCGAGGTATCCAGCCTGGCGCCTCAGGCTGTTGTTTCATTACCCGACGGTAAGTTGATTGCCGTGAGTCGTTTATCAGGTTTTCCGGTCGGTTTTGCGGTGGTGCGATTGACTGCCGGCGGAAAGATTGATGCTGGAACGGGGTTTGGTACCGAACAGCAAGGCTTTGTTGAGATCTCTTTTCCTGATACGCACATACCTTTCATCTTAGGGGCGGGCCTGTTAGCTGATGCTGGGGTGCTGATTGCCTGTGAAGCCCGAAAAAAAGACGAAGCCTACAGCAAAGTGGCGATCATCCGGCTCCTCAAGGATGGTCGTCTTGACGAAAGTTTTGGAGACGGCGGAGTCGTATTTCTGGATCCCTTGAGTGGCGGGACGCCTGATCAGGCAAAAAAAATGGAAGCTCATCTCGGTGAGCGAAAAGCTGCTGACCCTATTCATGCGGCCCGCAAGGGCGATGGCAATTCTCTGGCGGCGGGGGTTGAGCAGCCAGATGGCAAGATAGTCGTAATGACTTCCGCCGCTGATTACTCCGTCGGCGAATACAAGGGGCTGGTTGTTCGGCTGAATTCGAATGGCACGTTTGATAAAACCTTCAACGGAACCGGTAGGGCTTTTGTCGAGTTGGAGGGAACGACCGGGAGTTATGGCTCGGGCCTGGCCATTCAGGCAGATGGAAAGTTAGTGGTATTCGGTCCGTACTTCACACCGGGCAACGATATAGGCATGTATGTCACACGCTTTAACGCAAATGGAAAACAAGACCCGCTTTTCTCGACCTTGATGTTGCCCAGCCAGGGCGATCAACTGGTTATTAGTGACATTGCTGTGCGGCGAAAAGATGGCTTGATCGCTCTCGTCGGAGACGTTTTTGAAGGTCTTTATTCGGCCAAAGGGGCGATTTTTGTATTGAACCGGGATGGCGATTTCAATCTGGTTTTCAATGGAGGCAAACCGCATTACTCCAAGTTGACGGATATGGGCCAGACTTGGCGCCGTTGCGCCTTCGGCGGCGATGGCGATGACAAGCTAATCATTTCAGGTGTTACAGGCAGCGATGCTCAGACGGATAACACCCTTGCCTTGACCGCACGTTATTTGCTGACGGGCGAATTGGATCTGACCTTTAACAGAGTGGGTTGGGTTGTTTTTGATAATCGTAATTGGCTGGATGTCATGTTCGATATGACAACTACGGCTCAGGGTCAGATTGTTGTGTGCGGTGAATATGCAGTCAAAGGATCCCCCATTGTAGAGGGCGGTTGGATGATCCGTTACCTGGCTTGATCTTCGTTGCACAAGACACGCTATGGGGGCTGGGTATGCGACTGCTGCGCAGCCGGTCGGGGATAAATCCCCTCACCACAGGTTTTGTGTCAGTCAGATAGACCGAGTTGGATTCATCGCGAGCAGGCTCGCTCCTACAGGGATTGTGTAAAACCTGAGGGAGCGGGCCTGTTTGCGTTTAGGCCTGGCTGAACTGCGAGGCTAGTTCGCGTAGCAGGACTTCGGCTTCAAGCACTTTGCTGACGACGTCGTTGGCTTTGTCGCGGGTCAGGCCGACGCGTTCGAGCAGGGCGTCGGGGATGTCTTCATCCGGGCCGGAACCGATGCCACGGCTGCGCAGCAGGCGCACGGCCAGGCAGACGAGGTTTGGGTATTCGGCATAGGCACCGTCGTAGCTTGGGTCGTGCTGGAAGCGCAGGGCGGTCGCCAGTTCGTCCGGCATGTCCCAGTAGCGCATCAGCCACGAGCCGATCTGTTCGCGGCTGATACCGAGCAGGTGTTGCTCGATGTAGCTGTGGCACAGGTGCGGGTTGACCTCCAGATGGCGGCAGATCAGCGAGAAGTGCGGCGGGAACACGTGGGCCAGCAGCAGGTAACCGAAGTTGTGCAGCAGGCCGGCCAGATACGTCAGGCCGGCTTCCGGGCGCTGGGCGCGCGGCATGGCGCGGGTCAGGCCTTCGATGACGGCGGCGGTGTAGATCGACTGCTGCCAGTACGGCGTGGTTTGTTGTGGATGATCTTTCGGCAGGCTTAGGGTCTTGCCGAGGGCCAGACCCAGCGCCAGGTTGATCACCAGATCGAAACCGAGCACACGGACGATCGCGTCTTCCACCGAACGAATCTTGCCCGGCGAAGCGTAGTACGGCGACGCCGCCCAGCTCACCACTTGCGCGGCCAGTGCCGGGTCGGTTTCGACCACGCCGGTGATGTCGTCGATGGTCGCGTTAGGGTCGACGCGCAGCTTGATGATTTTTTGCGCTGTCTCGGCCAGCGGCGGAATCTCGATGGTCGCTTCCAGGCGTTGCTGAATGCGCCGCGCGGTGAACGCTTGCACGGCCTGGGTGATTTCCTCGCGGTCATCGTCCGGACGGTCGAGGTTCGGGCGGATGCTGCTCAGGGCTTCGCCGAAGTTGGCGGCGCTGGCCTTGGTCAGCATGGTCTTGAAGGCTTCGCTGGCAATTTCCAGCAGCACGCCCGGCTCGCCGGAGTTGATCAGCAACTTCGGCTCACGCAGCAGGCTTTCTTCGTAGAGGCACGGCGAACTGGTCAGCGCCGGCAGACCCGGCAGCAGGCTCAGGCTGTGTTTGCCGAGCATCTTTTCCAGGCGCTCGGTGGAGACGGCGGTCAGGCGACGGCCCGTCAGTTCGGCGAGGCGGTTGAGATCCAGCAACTGGCTCTGGGGAAACAGCACCATCAGCGCACCGACCGCGTCGTCCAGCAACACGGCTTGCACTTTGCGCGAAGCATTAAGGCCGTGGTGGTCGAGCACTTCTTCGTAGGCAATGCCCAGCTTGTTGAGCAGCAGCCGAATAACAGACGGAGCGTGCGGAGATTCGGGGGCGAGAGCAGCTTCGGTCATGGTCTGTATCCGTTTTTGAAACAATTGCACGAGTATAACCAGCTTGGTTGGAACGAGGGTTCAGAAACTGCGACGGTGCTCACACTTGGCCGTATTGCTGCCCATGGCGCAGCCAGCGGTCGAGCAATGGGCTGACGTGCGTCGGCCAGCGTTCCAGCAAAGCTTGCGCGGCATCGCGCACGGCGGGCAGAAGGTCGGCGTCGCGCATCAGGTCGGCGACCTTGAATTGCAGCAGGCCGGTCTGGCGGGTGCCGAGCATTTCGCCGGGGCCGCGCAGTTCGAGGTCTTTTTCGGCGATGACGAAACCGTCGTTGGTCTCGCGCATGATGCCCAGTCGCTGGCGACCGATCTGTGACAGCGGCGGATGGTAGAGCAGCACGCAATGGCTGGCGGCGCTGCCTCGACCCACGCGGCCGCGCAACTGGTGCAACTGCGCGAGGCCGAGGCGTTCGGGGTTTTCGATGATCATCAGGCTGGCGTTGGGTACGTCGACACCGACTTCAATCACCGTGGTGGCGACCAGCAGTTGCAAGTTGCCGGCCTTGAACTCGGCCATCACCGCGGCTTTTTCGACGGGTTTCATGCGGCCGTGGATCAGCCCGACTTTCAGCTCGCCGAGGGCGGCGGTGAGGTCTTCGAACGTGGTCTCGGCGGCCTGACAGGTCAGCTCTTCCGACTCTTCAATCAGCGTGCACACCCAATAGGCTTGACGCCCTTCGGCGCAAGCACCGCGCACCCGTTCGATGACTTCGACGCGGCGGGTGTCGGTAACCAGCACGGTGTTGACCGGGGTTCGACCGGGCGGCAATTCGTCGAGGATCGAGGTGTCGAGGTCGGCGTAGGCGCTCATCGCCAGCGTCCGGGGAATCGGTGTGGCAGTCATGATCAGTTGATGCGGGCACATGCGCCCGCCGACGCCTTTCTGCCGCAGCGCCAGACGTTGCTGTACGCCGAAGCGGTGCTGTTCGTCGATGATCACCAGCGCGAGATTCTTGAACTGCACTTCGTCCTGGAACAGCGCGTGGGTGCCGACCACCATCGGCGTGCCGCTGGCGATCTGTTCCAGCGCAGCGACGCGGTTCTTGCCCTTGAGCTTGCCGGCCAGCCACGCGACTTCAATGCCCAGCGGTTCGAGCCAGCGCTTGAAGGTGATGAAGTGTTGTTCGGCGAGGATCTCGGTCGGCGCCATCAGTGCGACCTGATAACCCGCCTCTAGCGCTTGCAATGCGGCGAGGGCGGCGACCACGGTTTTACCCGCGCCGACATCGCCTTGAATCAGCCGGAGCATCGGTTCGTGTTGGCTCAGGTCGTAGGCGATTTCGTTGCCGACGCGCTGTTGCGCGCCAGTCGGGTTGAAGCCAAGGTTGGCCAGATATTTCGGTGGCAGCTTTTTCGCTTTCGGCATCGCCGGCGCGCGCAGCGAACGCATGCTTTCGCGCAGGCGTTGCTGGGACAGTTGATGCGTCAAAAGCTCTTCGAAGGCGAGGCGATGCTGGGCCCAGTGATGACCGAGGGCGAGTTCATCGACGTCGGCATCGGCGGGCGGGTTGTGCAGGTAGCGGATCGCATCGGCCAACGGCGCCAGTTGATAGTCACGAGCCAGCTCGGTCGGCAGCCAGTCGGGCAGGGTGTCAGGTTTGAGCATCGTCAGCGTTTGCATGCATAGCTGGCGTAGTCGCGCCTGGGTCAGGCCTTCGGTGAGCGGGTAGACCGGGGTCAGGGTTTCATCCACCGGCGGTGGCTCGTCGCCAGTGATGGCGCGGTATTCCGGGTGGTAGATTTCCAGTCCTGATGCGCCGGGTCGGGCTTCACCGTAGCAGCGAACTCGCGTGCCGCGCTTGAGGCCTTCTTTCTGTGCGTTGCTGAAATGGTAGAAGCGCAGACTCAGGCCGCCGGTGCCGTCCTGCAATCGCACGACGAGGCTACGACGACGACCCATGACCACGTCAGCGCCGCTGACGGTGCCTTCGACCACGGCGTCCTGTCCCGGACGCAAGTGGCCGATAGGCACCACGCGGGTGCGATCCTGGTAGCGCAGCGGAAGGTGGAACAGCACGTCCTGGAGATTCTCCAGACCGACCTTGGCCAATTTCTCGGCCATGGCTTCGCCGACACCCTTGAGTGCCGTCACCGACACTTGCGACAGCTCCGTCATGACGCTCGCTTAACCGGCTGTAACCGGTGCCGCTGGCTTGGCCACCGAGCACAGGCGAATGGAGTCGGCGAGGATCTCGATGGCTTTCGGTCGCGGAAAGCTCGCGCGCCAGGCAATCGCCACGGTGCGGAATGGTACCGGCGGCGACAATGGCCGCACTTCGATCACGCCCGGGGCGTAGTGATGGCTGTCGACGGCCGACAGCGGCAGGATCGAGATGCCCAGGCCAGAGGCAACCATGTGGCGAATGGTTTCCAGCGAACTGGATTCGACCGTGGTGTGCTTGGCGCCGTCGTTGCCCTTGGTCAGGGTCGGGCAGGCTTCGAGCACTTGATCGCGGAAGCAGTGACCTTCGCCGAGCAGCAGCAGGCTCTTGTCGTTGAGCAGGCCGGCGTCGATGGTTTCTTTTTGCGTCCACGGGTGCTGGGCCGGCATCAGGACGTAGAACGGCTCGTCGTAGAGCGGCAGGGTCAGCACGTCGGCTTCGTTGAACGGCAGGGCGATGATGACCGCGTCGAGCTCGCCGTTGCGCAGTTTGTCGCGCAGCACATGGGTGAAGTTTTCTTCGATGTACAACGGCATCTGCGGAGCGACCCGGTGCAGTTGTGGAATCAGGTGCGGGAACAAGTACGGGCCGACGGTGTAGATCGCGCCGACTTTCAGCGGGGCTGTCAGCTGGTTTTTGCCAGCCTGGGCCAGTTCGCGAATGCCTTGTGCCTGCTCAAGTACTTTTTGTGCCTGGGCGACGATGCCTTCGCCGACCGGCGTCACACGCACGGCACTTTTGCTGCGCTCGAAAATCAGCACACCGAGTTCGTCTTCAAGTTTCTTCACGCCCACCGACAGGGTCGGCTGGCTGACGTGGCATTTTTCGGCGGCGTGGCCGAAATGCTGCTCTTGGGCGAGGGTGACGATGTAGCGTAATTCTGTGAGGGTCATAGCAAGCGTCCATGAAGATGCGGGCCAAGCATACCGGCTGCGATCGATAGACGCACGTTATCAGACTGAGGGAGGAGTGCGACACCGGACAATGTGGGTTTGCCGTTGCTAGATATGCAAAAGGCACCTTTCGGTGCCTTTTTGACTTGGCTCTCTCGGCTGGCGGAGAACCTTGTGGGAGCTGGCTTGCCAGCTCCCACAGGTCTTGCGGTGTTTCTTAGCG
The DNA here is from genome assembly GCF_059716145.1 of Pseudomonas sp. LBUM1648. Lineage (NCBI taxonomy): Bacteria > Pseudomonadati > Pseudomonadota > Gammaproteobacteria > Pseudomonadales > Pseudomonadaceae > Pseudomonas > Pseudomonas sp. LBUM1648. The sequence continues at coordinate 6,326,861 of NZ_CP166808.1, read as the reverse complement.
GCGGCGTTCGAGCGAGTAAACAAACGGCGCAACAATTTCGATCGAGCCATTGGTCAACATGTCGGCCGGTGGCTTGGGTAGCGGCTGCGCGCGGCGGATCATTTCCAGGGTGGCCCGGTCCAGATCGGCGTTGCCGGAGCGGCCCACCAGTTCGAACGACAGCACGTTGCCTTCGCCATCGACCACGAAACGTAGTCGGTTCAGGCCTTCCTTGCCACGTGCCTGAGCACTTTGCGGATACTTTTTGTACTTGGCCAGATGCGCGAGCAGGGTGCCTTGCCAACTGGCCTTGGCGGCCATTTGTGCCGGCGACGGGCCTGGTGCCGGTGCCGCGGATTTCTCCGTCGGTGCCGGAGTCGGTGGCGTGTCGGCCGGTTTTTCCTCGGAAGGTTTTTCCTTCGGCGGATCGGGCAGCTTTTTCTCGATCGGCTTCGGCGGTTTAGGCTTTGGCTTCGGTTTGGGTTTCTGCACTGCGATTTCGGCTTTCGGCGCTTCGGCCAATTTCGGAATCGGCAGCTCTTCGACCGGCGCAGGTGGCTGCGGTGGCGTGACGACTTTCGGCGGAGCCGGCGGTGGCGGGGCTGGAACCGGTGCCAGCTCGACCATCATTGCCTGAGGCGGCAATTCGATGGGCGGGCGGGTCGTCCAGTTCAGCGCCAGCGCGATGGCCAGCGCGTGAACGCCCAGCACCACGGCCAGGCTACCGCTGTAACGCGTCAGCTTATGGCGCGTGGTGATCATTTCTTGACTGCGCTCTCGAGTCCGACCAGACCGACCTTCAGGTAGCCTGCTGCACGCAGGTTATCCATCACGCTCATCAGGTCGCCGTAATCCACGCCTTTGTCAGCCTGGAAGAAGATGGTGGTGTCTTTCTTGCCTTTGGTGCGCGCGTCGAGGGTGGCGCCCAGTGCTTCAGGCTTCACTTCGTCTTCGCCGAGGAACAGGCGCTGGTCAGCCTTGACGCTGAGGAACACCGGTTTCTCCGGCCGCGGCGCCGGTTTGGCGGTCGAGGCAGGCAGGTCGACTTTGATGTCCACCGTGGCCAATGGAGCGGCCACCATGAAGATGATCAACAGCACCAGCATCACGTCGATGAACGGCGTGACGTTGATTTCGTGGTTCTCGGCCAGATCGTCGTCTGCGCCTTCTTTCAAATGCAGGCCCATGGCCGATTACCCCACTTTCACCATGTGTGGTTGCGAGCTGCGCTCAGGCTGGTGATCGAGGTCGCGGCTGACCAGCAGCAGGACTTCTGCCGAAGCGTCGGAAACCTGCGCCTTGTAACCGGCGATGGAGCGGGCGAACACGTTGTAGATGACAACGGCTGGAATCGCTGCAACCAGACCCAGTGCAGTAGCCAGCAGCGCTTCAGCGATACCCGGGGCCACGACGGCGAGGTTGGTGGTCTGGGTTTTGGCAATGCCGATGAAGGAGTTCATGATGCCCCACACGGTGCCGAACAGGCCGACGAACGGTGCGGTGGAACCGATGGTAGCCAGCACACCGGTGCCGCTGCTCATGTTGCGACCACAAGCGGCAACCAGACGCTCGAGACGGAAGCTGACGCGTTCCTTGATGCCTTCTTTCTCGCGGCTGTTGGCCGACAGGCGCATCTCTTCGAGCGCGTCGTGCACCAGCAGGTTGGCGAGGGTGCCTTCCTTGCCCGCAGTGGAACTGGCTTCTTTAAGGGTGGTGGCTTTCTTCAGCGCGGCGATTTCACCCCGCAGACGACGCTTGGCACCCATCAGCTCAAAGCCTTTGGCGATCCAGATGGTCCAGGTGATGATCGAAGCGATGGCCAGGCCGATCATCACGATTTTCACGATAATGTCGGCGTTCTGGTACATGCCCCATGGCGACAGGTCGTGGGCCATGCCAAGGCTGTTGTCGGCTTCGAGGGCTTGAGGGACTTCGGCCGGTGTGGCATCTAGGGTCTGAACAGGGGCTGTTGCGTCAGGTGCGGCAGCCGCGGGAGCGCTCTGCTCGGTGGCGGCTGGCGTCGCAGGCGCTTGGGCATCGGCGAAGGCGGCGGTCGGTGCCAGCATCAGGCTGAGCAGCAGAGCTGCCACCGCGCTCCAGGCGCGAGGTCGGTTGGTTGGCGAAGCGGGGATGTGATTACGTGTCATGCTGGCCGGACCTGAGATAGAAAAACGATGATGCTCTTCCAGGCCTCGTGAGGCCGAGAACAAAAGTGGCCTGCATTATTGCAAGTAATTCTTGTTAACAAAAGTAATAGAGTATCTTTTTTCCTTGATTGCTAGCCGCACGTCTCCTGCCAAGGCTAGTCTGTCCCTTTCCGATGGGAGTTTTTTGATGTCCGCGCCTTCTGTTTTGATTGCCGGTTGTGGTGATGTCGGCAGTCGTCTGGCCAAGCAATTGTTGACCGCCGGGTGGGAAGTTCATGGCCTGCGCCGTGATGTCTCGCGTTTGCCTGAGGGTGTCATCGGTGTTGCCGGCGACCTGTTCAACGAAGACTGTCCGGCGACCTGGCCCGTCGGTGCCGTGGATTACCTGGTGTATTGCGCAGCGGCGACCGATCACGACGAGGCCGGCTATCGCGCGGCTTATGTGCAGGGCTTGCAGAACGTGCTGAGTTGGCTGGACGACTATGGGCAAGTGCCCGAGCGCCTGATCTTCGTGTCCAGCAGCAGTGTCTACGGGCAACTGGACGGCGAGTGGGTGGATGAGACTTCCGAAACCGTCGCCACCGGCTACTCAGGTCGATTGATGCTCGAAGCCGAGCAGGTGACACTTAACAGCGGTATCCCGGCGAGCGTCCTGCGTCTGACCGGTATCTACGGTCCGGGCCGTGAATGGCTGCTGACTCAGGTACGTCGTGGTTATCGGGTTGCAGTTGATCCGCCGCTGTATGGCAATCGCATACATGCCGATGACGCGGCGGGATTGCTGGCGTTCCTGCTGGATGCTGATCATCGAGGTGTGGCGCTGGAACAGTTCTATATTGGCGTCGATGATGCACCGGCACCGTTGGCCGAAGTGGTGGGCTGGTTGCGTGAGTACCTCGGTGTGACCGAGTGGGCGGAGGATGCCAGTGTGCGGCGTACCGGTAGCAAGCGGTGCAGCAATGCCCGGGCGAAGGCCTTGGGTTGGACGCCGAAATACCCGAGTTACCGCGAAGGTTACGCGGCGATCCTTGAAGGAAAATGCTGACTTAAAGACGCCAAAAACACCTGTGGGAGCAAGCTCGCTCCCACAGTGTTATGTGTTGCTCTCAGGTGCGTTTACTGCTTCTCAAGCAACCACTTTCGTTGGCCTGGCGTGTACTGCGGCATTTCATCCGCCAACGCCGTGTTCACGGCCTGGAAGATTTCCAGTTCCTTGCCCTTGCGCGCAAAGATATAGGCATTGCCCTGACCGTTGAGTTGCAGCCACATATTGTCATTGGTGCTGCTCATCGACGCGCAATCGCCCGCCAGGCACAACGCATAGCGATCGGCACCCGGCAAACCGGAGACCTGGCCATCGGCCTGGAACTGCACGGTGCCGCCTTCGCCTTGACCACTGGCAATTGTCCAGCTGCCGCCCATGTAGGCCGAATACAGTGCCCGTTCGAAACTGGCCCCGATCGGTGCGCCTTCCGGCACCGGAATCTGTGCGCGGTCGAAGACCTGTTCCGGTTCGTTTTCGCTGGCGGCTTGCTGCAGTTGCCCGCCGTCGCGTTTCAGCTCGCTGGCGGAGCTGCCATAGAAGTCGACTTTCCAGGCGCCGGACTGTTCGCCCAGCAGCCGTCCTTCGACGTTCTCAAAACCGTTGGTATAGCGGGCCTGACCGGCCTTGGTGTTGACGTCCCACTCCAGGTTCGGGCCGTAGGCCTGAAGCGCTTCGCGCAGGGGGCCGCCCTTGGCTGCAGCATCGATCGCCACCTGGTTGATCCAGGTGCCGCTGATGTCACGGTCGGCAGGGTTGCTGGCGCAGCCGCCGAGGAAAATGGCGAGCAGCGGGAGAGCTAGCGCTTTGCGCATGGTGGAATCCTTTCAAAACCTTTTCTTGCTGAGCAGTCGGCGCGGCGTCTTAAGGCCGCGCCGTGCGCATCACTCGATGACCAGAATGGCATCCATTTCAACCTGCGAACCCTTTGGCAGGGCTGCCACGCCGATGGCGGCGCGCGCCGGGTATGGCTGGTCGAAGTACTTGCCCATGATCTCGTTGACCTTGGCGAAGTGGCTCAGGTCGGTGAGGAAGATGTTCAGTTTGACGATGTCCTTGAACGAACCGCCGGCGGCTTCGGCCACGGCTTTGAGGTTCTCGAACACCTGGACGGTCTGGGCTTCGAAGCCTTCCACCAGTTCCATGGTTTTTGGGTCCAGAGGAATCTGGCCCGACATGTAAACGGTGTTGCCAGCCTTGATTGCCTGGGAGTAGGTGCCGATGGCAGCCGGGGCCTTGTCGCTGGTGATAACAGTCTTGGTCATGTATGACTCCTTGTAATGGTGGGCTCAGGCACGCATGCGGGTGATGCGGATCACTCCGGTCAGGGCGCGCAGTTTCTTGATCACACGGGCCAGGTGCACACGGTCGTGGACGCTGACCACCAACTGGACGACGCTGATGCGACCATCGCGTTCGTCCATGCTGATTTTCTCGATATTGCCGTCGGCTGCGTTGACGCTGCTGGCGAGCAGCGCAATCAGGCCGCGCTGATGTTCCAGCTCGACGCGCAGCTCGACGTTGAATTCGCCGGTGACATCCTTGGCCCAGGAGAGCTGAATGCATTTTTCCGGGTTGTGCCGGATTTCGCTGATGTTGCGGCAGTTGTCCAGGTGCACGACCATGCCTTTGCCCGCCGACAGGTGCCCGACAATCGGGTCGCCCGGGATCGGCGTGCAGCATTTGGCGTAGCTGAGTACCAGACCTTCGGTGCCGCGAATCGCCAGCGGGCCTTCAGGGCTTGGTAGCTGTTCGCCTTCGCCAAGCAGACGACGGGCGACCACGTAAGCCATGCGATTGCCCAGGCCAATGTCTTCCAGCAGGTCTTCGATCAGTTCGAGGCGATATTCGGCGAGCATCGCCGCGACGCGTTCGGCCGGAATTTTTTCCAGCGCGCTGTCGAAGCCGTTGAGCACTTTGTTCAGCAGGCGTTCGCCGAGGCTGATCGACTCGGAGCGGCGTTGCAGTTTCAGCGCGTGGCGAATGTGCGTTCGCGCCTTGCCGGTGACCACAAAGTTGAGCCACGCCGGGTTCGGCCGTGCGCCGGGAGCGCTGACGATCTCGACCGTGGAGCCGCTTTGCAGCGGCTCGGACAGCGGTGCGAGACGGCGGTTGATCCGGCAGGCGATGCAACTGTTGCCAACATCGGTGTGCACCGCGTAGGCGAAGTCGACCGCCGTGGAGCCTTTGGGCAGCTCCATGATCCGGCCTTTGGGCGTGAACACGTAGACCTCGTCCGGGAACAGGTCGATCTTCACGCTTTCGATGAATTCCAGCGAGTTGCCAGCACGTTGCTGCATTTCCAGCACGCCCTTGACCCACTGACGGGCGCGGGCATGAGTGCCTTTCGGTTGCTCATCACCACTGGATTTGTACAGCCAATGGGCGGCGATGCCGTTGTTGGCCATCTCTTCCATTTCGCGGGTGCGGATCTGGATCTCGATCGGCACACCGTGCATGCCGAACAGCGTGGTGTGCAGCGACTGATAGCCGTTGGCCTTGGGAATCGCGATGTAATCCTTGAAACGTCCCGGCAACGGTTTGTACAAATTATGTACAGCGCCCAGCACGCGGTAGCAGGTATCGACCTTGTCGACGATGATCCGGAACGCGTAGACGTCCATGATCTCGTTGAAGGCCCGACGCTTGCCGCGCATTTTCTTGTAGATGCCGTAGAGGTGTTTCTGGCGACCGTTGACTTCGCCCTGAATGCCGTCGATGGCGAGGCAATGACCCAGGGATTCTTCGATCTTGTTGACGATTTCCTTGCGGTTGCCCCGGGCGCGTTTGACTGCCTGGTAGATCCGCGCGGAACGCATCGGGTGCATCGCCTTGAAACCGAGGTCTTCGAATTCGATACGAATGGCGTGCATGCCCAGCCGGTTGGCGATGGGCGCGTAGATTTCGAGGGTTTCCTTGGCGATGCGCCGGCGCTTTTCGCCGGACAGCACTTCCAGCGTGCGCATGTTGTGCAGGCGGTCGGCAAGCTTGACCAGGATCACACGAATGTCGCGTGCCATGGCCATGGCCATTTTCTGGAAGTTTTCAGCCTGGGCTTCGGCCTTGGTCTCGAAATTCATCTGGGTCAGTTTGCTGACCCCGTCGACCAGTTCGGCCACGGTTTCACCGAACTGCGCTTGCAGCGCTTCTTTGGCGATACCGGTGTCTTCGATCACGTCATGCAGCATCGCTGCCATCAGGCTCTGATGGTCCATGTGCATGTCGGCAAGAATATTCGCCACCGCAAGAGGATGCGTGACGTACGCCTCGCCGCTGCGACGGCGTTGACCGTCATGGGCTTGTTCGGCGTAGAAATACGCTCGGCGGACCAGGTTGACCTGGTCATTGCCGAGGTAGGTCGATAAGCGATCGGCGAGGGCGTCTATGCTCGGCATGATGACTCCTGCCGTTCGCTGTGACCCCGCGCCGTGCTACGTCGACCAGGCATAGGCTTAGACGGCCTCGTTGGACTCGTCCTCGAACGCTGCGAACAGCGGTTCGTCTTCGACGATTTCAGCGTTGGCGATGAACTCATAGCTCATCAGGCCTTCCGCGATTTCACGCAGCGCTACAACGGTAGGCTTGTCGTTTTCCCACTGAACCAGAGGCTCTTTGCCGCCGGTGGCCAGTTGACGGGCACGTTTGGTAGAGAGCATGACCAGCTCAAAACGGTTTTCCACGTGGTTCAGGCAGTCTTCAACGGTTACGCGGGCCATGGTATTCCTCGGAGCGAATGCAATATGCGCGCTGCCCGGTTGGGCGAGCGGACTCAACAGTTTAAAAAATCACCAGCGATTAGGGAAGCGCTGATTTTTTAACCAGACTCTTCAACGCGCTGCAAGTGCCAATGTAAAGCGCTTGCAGCGGTTTTGGGAAGTGCTGATTAACCGAGCAATTCGGCCAGTAATTTACCGTGACGCTGTTGTTGACGCTTCTGGATCAGCTGATTGGCGCGGAAAATCGCCTGCAGATCGTCCAGCGCGTGGGCGAAATCGTCGTTGATGATCAGGTAGTCATAGTCGACGTAGTGGCTCATCTCGCTGACGGCTTCGCGCATGCGGCCATCAATGATTTCGTCGCTGTCCTGGCCGCGATTGGTCAGGCGCTGGTGCAGAGCCTGCAAGGACGGCGGCAGGATGAAGATCGAACGTGCCTGCGGCATCAGCTTGCGCACTTGCTCGGCGCCTTGCCAATCGATTTCAAGAATCAGGTCGTGGCCTTCGTCCAGGGTTTGTTGCAGGTGGCTTTGCGAGGTGCCGTAGAGGTTGCCGAAGACTTCGGCGCGCTCGAGGAAATCACCGTGCTCGATCATCTTCACGAACTCGTTGCGCTCGACGAAGTGATAGTTCACGCCGTTCACCTCACCCGGGCGCATGGCGCGGGTGGTGTGGGAGATCGACACACGGATCTCCGGGTTGGCGTCGGTCAAAGCCTTGACCAGACTGCTTTTGCCCGCGCCCGATGGCGCGGAAATGATGTACAGGGTGCCGGTGCTGTGGGTCATGTCGGGGTAGCCTTACTCAATATTCTGCACTTGTTCGCGCATCTGCTCGATCAACACCTTGAGGTTGACGGCGGCTTGGGTACTGCGCGGGTCAAAGGCCTTGGAGCCCAGTGTGTTGGCTTCGCGGTTGAGTTCCTGCATCAGGAAGTCCAGGCGACGTCCGGCCGCACCACCGGACTTGAGCACCCGGCGAACTTCAATGATGTGGGTGCTCAGGCGATCCAGTTCTTCGGCCACATCGCTTTTTTGCGCGAGCATGACCATTTCCTGTTCAAGGCGCTGCGGATCCAGCTCGGCCTTCATGTCGGCGAAGCGGTCGAGAACCTTCTGGCGCTGTGTGGCGAGCATCTGCGGAACCAGTTCACGCAGGGTCACAACGTCTTCTTCGATGGAAGTCAGGCGATCGTTGATCAGTCGCGCCAGTTCTGCGCCTTCACGCTCGCGACCGGCCTTGAGTTCTTTCAGCCCTTGATTGAACAGAGCCAAGGCTTCGGCATTCAAGGCTTGCGGGTCACTTGCGTCAGCGACCAGAACCCCGGGCCAAGCCAGCACTTCGAGAGGGTTGAGGGCGGCAGGGTTCTTGATCAGGCCGGCAACGGTCTCTGCGGCGGCGACCAATTGTGCGGCGCGCTCACGATCGACTTGCAGCGGCTTGCCGGTGCTTTCTTCGGTGAACCGCAGGGTGCATTCCAGTTTGCCCCGCGACAGGCCCTGACGCAGCGCTTCACGTACGGCGCCCTCGAGCTCGCGAAAAGACTCCGGCAGGCGCAGATGCGGCTCCAGATAGCGGCTGTTGACCGAGCGCAGTTCCCAGCTCAGGGTGCCTTGGGCGCCGGCTTTTTCGACGCGGGCGAAGGCGGTCATGCTGTGCACCATGGCGGTGACCTCGCAATGCAGATCGGCGCAGAACATGTGTCCCGCAGGCGCGATATGAATGAATTTAAGCCGACTGGCAGCAAAGGCGCAGGATTGTAGCGCAGTGCGGCGAAGGCGCCCAAACACACGGTGTGACAAAGGGCTGCAGCCCGTCGGTAATGCGTGTTTCAGGGCTTTCGGTCGTCGGCCTGTTTTTTTAACGAGTGCCCAGTGGCGGTGCAGCGCTCTATAATGCTCCGCAGTTTTCCGTCCCCAGTACAGGTATCTCCTATGAAACGTCCAAGTGGTCGCGCTGCCGATCAGCTCCGCTCGATCCGCATTACCCGCAACTACACCAAGCACGCCGAAGGATCGGTACTGGTCGAATTCGGTGATACCAAAGTCATCTGCACCGTCAGCGTCGAAAACGGCGTGCCGCGCTTCCTCAAGGGGCAGGGCCAAGGCTGGTTGACCGCTGAATACGGCATGCTGCCGCGCGCCACCGGCGAGCGTAACCAGCGTGAAGCGAGCCGTGGCAAGCAGGGCGGCCGCACCCTGGAAATCCAGCGCCTGATCGGCCGCTCTCTGCGTGCTGCTCTGGACATGTCCAAGCTGGGGGACGTGACCCTTTACGTCGATTGCGATGTGATCCAGGCCGACGGTGGCACCCGCACTGCCTCGATCACTGGCGCCATGGTTGCCTTGGTCGATGCGCTGAAAGTGATCAAGAAGCGTGGCGGCCTGAAAGGCGGCGACCCGCTCAAGCAAATGATCGGCGCCGTATCGGTTGGCATGTATCAGGGCGAGCCAGTACTGGATCTGGACTATCTTGAAGATTCCGCCGCCGAGACGGATCTCAACGTGGTGATGACCAGCTCCGGTGGCTTCATCGAAGTGCAGGGTACTGCTGAAGGCGCGCCGTTCCAGCCTGAAGACCTGAACGCCATGCTGGAACTGGCCAAGAAAGGCATGAACGAAATCTTCGAACTGCAGAAGGCTGCACTGGCCGACTGAGCAGGTTCAAACCCGCAAGGAGGACGCGATGAGTGACGAGCAAGAGCTGCTACCCAAACCGAGCCAACAGGTTCGCCAATGGGCGATGTTTTGTCACTTGTCCGCCTTGTTGGGGATCTGGATTCCGTTTGGCAACCTGATAGGGCCGCTGATTCTGTGGCAGATGAAGCGTGAGACGGATCCGTTCATCGATGCGCAGGGTAAAGAAGCGCTGAATTTTCAGATCACCGTGGCGATTGCCTCGGCCATCTGCCTTTTGCTGATGTTGCTGATTATCGGCTTCTTCCTGTTGGGCCTGCTGGCCATCGGTGCGCTGGTCTTGACGATCATCGCGGGGGTGAAAGCCAATGAGGGATTCCCTTATCGATATCCGTTCACCTGGCGACTGATCAAATAACGATCAATACGAAGCCTCCGTGACCCGTAAAGTTTTAATACAAATGCCCTGACTTGTCAGGGCATTTGTGTTCTTGCAACCCTACTAATTACTCTTTCGTGTAGGACTGGTTCTACGCGCGACAATCGGTAGGCGATATTTTTATATATATTCAGCTCTTACACTTCTAGTCACAACTGCAATGCTTTAGAGCGATCTGAGTCCTTGGCAATAAGACTTGGCGATTGTTAAGGTTACTCCGCGCAACGTTGCTTCAGAAACATCTCGATATATTCAAGCCATCGAAGGTCTTTGAATTCCAAATCAATCAGTGTTGAGACAATCAGCCGATTCAATAGGCGTGCGCGGGTAAAAAGTACGCCTGGTGAATATATAGCCAAGAATAATCCCAATGATTCAGCTCGATTTTTATGGAACGCTCGTGGCCGCCTCTCTGGTGCTTTTACTGGGTCGCGGGCTTGTTGCACGAGTCGGTTTTCTACGTAATTACAATATTCCTGAACCCGTCGCCGGTGGCTTGGTGGTTGCGCTGGGTTTATTGATGTTGCGAACGTTTGATATAGAAATCAGATTCGATACGTCACTACAAACACCTTTGATGTTGGCATTCTTCGCCACAATCGGTTTGAGCGCAGACTTTGCCAGCCTGAAGAAGGGTGGTCGCGTAGTCGGCATCTTTCTACTGGCGGTTACCGGGCTTCTGGTCGTTCAGAACGCCATGGGCATCGGTCTTGCGACAATGCTGGGACTGGATCCGTTGATGGGGCTGCTGACGGGCTCGATTACCTTGTCGGGTGGCCACGGTACGGGTGCTGCGTGGGGAGCTGTGTTCAGCGAGAAGTACGGTCTGGCATCGGCCTCCGAGCTTGCGATTGCCTCGGCGACATTCGGCCTGGTCCTGGGTGGCTTGATTGGTGGGCCGGTGGCCCGGCTGCTTATCAAGCGCGTGCAAGTGCCGGGTTGCCAGCCTCAAGAAACGCCACGCTTGCCAAAGGGTTTCGAGCAGCCGAACAAAGAGCGCTCGATTACCCCCTTTTCGTTTATCGAGACACTGGCGCTGATCGCCGTCAGTCTATTGGCCGGCAATGTTCTCAATGGCCTGTTGCAAGGAACCGCTTTCGAATTGCCGACGTTTGTCTGCGTTTTGTTCGTGGGTGTGGTGCTACGTAATGGGCTGTCGGCGCTGGGCCTGTATCAGGTGTTCGAACGTGAAGTCTCGGTACTGGGCAATGTCAGCTTGTCGCTGTTTCTGGCGATTGCCTTGATGTCTCTGAAATTGTGGGATCTGGCCGCTCTGGCATTGCCGATCTTCATCATTCTGGCTACGCAGGCCTTGGTCATGGCGCTGTTTGCGATTTTCGTGACGTTCCGAATGATGGGCAGCAACTACGATGCGGCGGTATTGGCGGCAGGGCACTGCGGTTTTGGGCTGGGTGCGACGCCTACGGCCATTGCCAACATGCAGGCAGTGACGCAACGCTTCGGGCCTTCGCAGATTGCGTTTCTCGTGGTGCCGATGGTGGGGGCGTTCTTCATCGACATCATTAATGTCATCGTGATCAAGCTGTACCTGGCCCTGCCGTTTTTCGCCGCTGTTTGAGCATTAAGCGTCAAGCCGCTTTCACCGTGGTCTGACGCATAAAAAATGCCCGTATCTTTCGATACGGGCATTTTTTTGTGTCTGCGAATCGACGCTTAGATGGTCAGCGTCCAGTCGTAGTCGACGATCAGCGGTGCGTGCTGCGAGAACCGTGGCTGACGTGGCAGGCGTGCGCTGCGCACGAAGCGCCGCAGGCCCGGCGTCAGGATCTGGTAGTCAAAGCGCCAGCCCAGATTGAGCATCTCGGCCTGCTCGTTGTCCGGCCACCAGCTGTACTGGTCGCCTTCGCGGCTGACTTCGCGCAGGGCATCGACGTAGCCCATGTTGCCGACAATCTCGTCCATCCAGGCGCGCTCTGGCGCCAGGAAGCCCGGGGATTGCTGGCTGTCGCGCCAGTTTTTGATGTCGAGCTTCTGCTGCGCCACGTACAGCGAGCCACAATAAATGTACTCGCGACGTTTGCGTCGCTGTTTGTCCAGGTACTTGCCGAAGTCGTCCATGAGCTTGAACTTCTGATTCAAGTCCTCATCGCCGTTCATCCCAGAAGGAAGCAGCAAGGTGGCAATACTGACTTTGTCGAAATCTGCTTGCAGGTAGCGCCCGTAGCGGTCGGCCGTCTCGAAACCGAGACCGCTGATGACAGCCTTCGGTTGCAACCGCGAATACAAAGCCACGCCACCTTGGGCAGGGACTTCAGCATCGCAGGCATAAAGGAAGTAGCCATCCAGTTGGAAGGCTGGGTCATCCAGTTCAAAGGCGGAGGCACGGGTGTCCTGCAGGCAGATGACGTCGGCATTCTGTGCTTGCAGCCAACTGAGCAAACCACGCTCGACTGCAGCCTGAATACCATTGACGTTCACACTGATGATCCGCATAAATGGCCCCAAAAATCGCGTGCGTGTATGATACACGGCGTCAAGCTAATTAGCTAAATCCGTGGTATTTGGGGTTTTTTTCATGCAAGCGTATCAGCGCGATTTCATTCGTTTTGCCATCGATCGCGGCGTTTTGCGCTTCGGTGAGTTCACCCTGAAGTCCGGGCGCACCAGTCCTTACTTCTTCAATGCCGGCCTGTTCAACTCGGGTTCCGCCCTGGCGCAACTGGGTCGTTTCTACGCGGCGGCCATTGTCGAAAGCGGCATTGCCTTCGACGTGCTCTTTGGCCCAGCCTACAAAGGCATCCCGCTGGCGGCGACCACTGCCGTTGCGCTGGCCGAGCATCACGACCGTGACCTGCCATGGTGCTTCAACCGCAAGGAAGCCAAGGCCCACGGCGAAGGCGGCAGCCTGGTCGGCGCACCGCTGACCGGTGAAGTGCTGATCATCGACGACGTGATCACCGCCGGCACCGCGATCCGCGAAGTGATGCAGATCATCGCTTCCCAGGACGGCGCCAAGGCTGCCGGCGTGCTGATCGCCCTGAACCGCCAGGAGCGCGGCAATGGTGAATTGTCGGCGATCCAGGAAGTGGAACGCGATTTCGGCATTCCGGTGATCAGCATCGTTTCGCTGAATCAGGTGCTGGAGTTCCTCGCTGATGATCCGCAGCTCAAGCAGCATTTGCCGGCCGTCGAAGCGTACCGCGCCCAGTTCGGCGTTTAACGCAATGCCCGTGTAGGGATCGCAGGTTAAAAAAAGACCCCATTCAGTTAGGCTGAGCGGGGTTTTTTTTTGCGTTCAACGCAGGTTTCGCCATTTTTTGAGCAATTTCAGCGTCAATCCTGCATTAATCAGCGCAAATGCCAGTAGCGCCGTGACCACCATCACATACAGCGTGCGATCAACATCAAAATCCCACAGATCCAGCGTGCTGCTACTAATAATGCGCACGGCGGCTGGTAGGTTGACGTAAAACAGCGCTGTAAAGGCGCCTGTCAGCGGCAACGCACAGCTCAAGAGAATCCCCACGACCTTTCCCCTGCTGCGTTTTCTCGCCTGAAGGCCTTGTTGATGTTCATCCAGAGCCAAGGCTTCATTGAGCTTGGGCCAAGCGAGATTGAATAGGAAAGTTGTCAGAGTCAGCAGTAAGCCGCTGACCGCGACGATGTCACTGAACGGCATTGAGCCCCAGCGTTGCGCACAGCAACTCGTGGGAATCCTCGCTGATCTCAAACTGTCCGGCGCTGCCTTTGCGTTTGGTGATGGGCTTGAATGTCGGCTCGTTTTGCGTGATCAGCATATTCAGTTCATCGCGGATCACATCTGAACTGATGACCACCAGATAGACATCTTTTGCGTGTTCCGCAGACTCGACGACCGCGCGCATGCTGTGCTTCAGGATGTCGTCGAGCTGATTGCGAAAGCGCGAGACAGTGTTTTTCAGCAGGGTTTTGCTCTGGCTCTGGGTCAACTGAAAAATCGTCGATATCTGCGATTCGGTCGGCAAGGTCTGCCCGAAGTAGCTTTGAATCAGATAGAGCAGGCGATCCTGTTTGGCCTCGTCAGCCCGGCTGGGCATGCCGCCCTCGACCAGCATTTTCAGGTATTCGGTCAGGCTGGCCTTGGCAATGCGCTGGAGGGCGTGGGCGATTTCCGCGTCGCCGATGCGCAGGGTCTTTTTGACCGGTTCCTTTTGCTCCTGCTCGAAAGCGTCGGCGTCGATGGTGAACGATATCTGCATGGCTCAGGCGCTCCGAGGTTATTTTTTGTGCGAGGGCGTAATGACCTCGGCGCTCTTGATACCGGAAGGTTTATCGGTTTTCTGTGGATAGGGATCATTAGGCGCGTCACCTTGTCCGGTCAGGATCTTCCAGCCGTTCAGAACATGCGCGGTCTTGCGAAATTGCGGGCAGGGTGGCATCGAGGTTTTGGCCTGATTGGAATACTGGTGGCCGCAATCCACGCACTCGTAGGTGCCGGGGGAAACATCACTGCCGTAAGCAACGTGGTCTTTTTGCATGGGTAAATCTCCGGTGGATGAGGGGAAGATCCTAGGGAGATTTGTTCTTTAGAGATGTCGGACGTTTCGCTGGTTCTTGTCGGACACTTCTTGCGCGCATAAAAAAATCGCAGGCTTCGTCAGTTCCTACAGCACTTTCGTACTGTGTTGAAGGGGCTGACGCAGTCTGCGATCTGTTGTGTTTCAGCTATGAGTGGCGCTTGCGATTGCTGATCAGCGTGCCCACACCGGTGTCGGTGAAGATTTCCAGCAGGATCGCGTTCGGCACGCGGCCGTCGATGATCAGCGAGCTACCTACGCCGCCCTGAACCGCTTCCAGTGCGCAGCGGATCTTCGGCAACATACCGCCGTAGATCGTGCCGTCGGCGATCAGGTCGTCGACCTGTTGGGTGCTTAGACCAGTCAACACCGTGCCCGATTTGTCCATCAGGCCAGCGATGTTGGTCAGCAGCATCAGCTTTTCGGCTTTCAGCGCTTCAGCGACTTTACCGGCCACCAGATCCGCGTTGATGTTGTACGACTCGCCATTTTCACCCACGCCGATCGGCGCGATCACCGGGATGAAATTGCCTTTGACCAGCAGGTTCAGCAGCTCGGTGTTGATCCCGACCACTTCGCCTACCTGACCGATGTCGATGATTTCCGGTTGAGTCATCTCCGGGGTCTGGCGGGTGACGGTGAGCTTCTTCGCACGAATCAGCCCGGCGTCTTTACCGGTCAGGCCGATGGCGCTGCCGCCGTGACGGTTGATCAGGTTGACGATGCTTTTGTTGACCTGACCGCCGAGAACCATTTCAACCACGTCCATGGTCGCGGCGTCAGTGACGCGCATGCCGTCGACGAAGTGGCTTTCGATCGACAGGCGCTTGAGCAGATCACCGATCTGCGGGCCACCACCATGAACCACGACCGGGTTGATGCCTACGGCTTTCATCAACACGATGTCGCGGGCGAAGCCGGTTTTCAGCTCCTCGCTTTCCATCGCGTTGCCGCCGTATTTGATCACCAGGGTCTTGCCGACATAACGTCGGATGTAAGGCAACGCTTCGGACAGGACCTGGGCGGTATGGGCGGCGGCTTCGCGTTCGAGGGTCATTCAGGGCTCCGGGTGGATCAGAACGGTAGTTGGAGATCAGGTGCAACGCGTTTCAATTGGGCGTGGAACACATCCTTGATGCGCTGCAATTCAGCCTCGTCATCGGCCTCGAAGCGCAGCACCAGCACCGGAGTGGTGTTGGACGCGCGCACCAGGCCCCAGCCTTTGGCGTAATCGACTCGCACGCCGTCGATGGTGGTCAGGTCAGCGCCTGCGCCCCACTGTGCGTCGTGCAGTGCATCAATGATGCTGAATTTGCTCTCTTCGGTCACATGGATATTGATTTCCGGCGTAGAAATATCGTTCGGGAAGGTCGCAAACAACTCTTCTGCCGTGGATTTTTCCTTGCTGAGGATCTCCAGCAGCCGGGCGGCGCTGTAGATGCCGTCGTCGAAACCGAACCAGCGTTCCTTGAAGAAGATGTGCCCGCTCATTTCACCGGCCAACAGCGCGCCGGATTGTTTCATCTTCTTTTTGATCAACGAATGACCAGTCTTCCACATTAGCGGCCGGCCACCGTATTCCTTGATCAGCGGTACCAGGCGACGGGTGCATTTGACGTCGAAGATGATTTCCGCGTCCGGGTTGCGCGCCACCACGTCGCGGGCGAACAGCATCAGCAGGCGATCTGGATAGACGATGCTGCCGGTGTTGGTCACTACGCCGACGCGGTCACCGTCGCCGTCAAAAGCCAGGCCGAGGTCGGCGTTGGTTTCCTTGACCTTGGCGATCAGGTCGACGAGGTTTTCCGGTTTTCCCGGATCCGGGTGGTGATTCGGGAAATTGCCGTCAACTTCGCAGAACAGCGGGATGACTTCGCAGTTCAGCGCTTCGATCAGTTGCGGAGCAATCACGCCGGCCGCGCCGTTGCCGCAGTCGACCACGACTTTCAGGCGGCGGGCCAGTTTGATGTCCTGGACGATTTCGGTGTTATAGCGATCGAGAATTTCGACCTGAGTCACGCTGCCTTGGCCGCTGCTCAGATTGTTGGTCTTGATGCGCTCGTGCAGAACCTGGATCTGTTCGTTGGCGAGGGTGTCGCCGGCGATCACGATCTTGAAGCCGTTGTAGTTCGACGGGTTGTGGCTGCCGGTGAGCATCACGCCTGACTTGCCGGCCAGTACGTTGGCGGCGTAGTACAACGCAGGCGTTGGCACCAGACCGACATCGCTGACGTGGCAACCGCTCTCGGCAATACCGCGGATCAGTTCTGCGACCAGCTCCGGGCCGGACAAACGGCCGTCGCGGCCGACGGAAACGTTAGGCTCGCCTTGGGCCAGGCTCTGCGAGCCGATGGCGCGGCCGATCCAGTAAGCGGTTTCAGCATTGAGGAATTCCGGCACGGTGCCGCGAATGTCATAGGCGCGAAAGATGCTGTCGGGCAGCTTCGGGGCAATCTTGGCTGGGGTGCTCATCTGCGGAAATGCTCCATCTCGAAAGTGGTGGGTCACACCGACGATTCACTCGACGGCAGGCTCAAACTGAAGGGTATGACGGCGTTTTCCACAGAGAGTTCGTGGTATGAAAGGGCCATGACGCCTCGGCTGGCGTGGCTTTGGCCTGGCAAAACCTTGATTTGCGGCGGTAAATCTTTCAGATGAATCCGCACAAATTTCCCCTGTAGAAGCTGCTCCTACAGGGGTATCGGCTTATTTGGTGCCGGTATGCCCGAAACCGCCCGTGCCGCGTTCGGTTTCGACAAATTCTTCAACCATTTCGAAGTGCGCCTGTACCACTGGCACCAGCACCAGTTGCGCCAAGCGCTCGCCGACGGTCATGGTGAAGTCGGTCTGGCCGCGGTTCCAGCAGGACACCATCAGCGGGCCTTGATAATCGGAGTCGATCAGGCCAACGAGGTTGCCCAGCACGATGCCGTGTTTGTGGCCCATGCCTGAGCGCGGCAGGATCAGGGCGGCGAGGTTCGGGTCGCCGATGTAAACCGACAGACCGGTAGGGATCAGCACGGTTTCACCCGGTTTGATCACGATGTCCTGTTCCAGCATGGCGCGCAGGTCGAGGCCGGCGGAGCCTGGGGTGGCGTATTGCGGCAGCGGAAATTCGGTACCGATGCGTGGGTCGAGGATCTTGGCTTGCAAAGCGTGCATGTAAATTAAACCTGGTTCAGACGTTCGGCGATAAAAGTGACCAGTTGGCGAGCGATCTTGCTCTTGCTGGTCTGGGCGAAAACCGTGGCGTGCAGCTCACGGTCAATCACGCTGCAGGCGTTTTCTTCGCTGTTGAAACCGATGCTCGGGTTGGCGACGTCGTTGGCGACGATCAAATCGAGATTCTTGTCCTTCAGCTTGCGAGCAGCGTAGTCGAGCAGGTGTTCGGTCTCGGCGGCGAAGCCGACACTGAACGGACGGTCGGGACGGGTCGCAATGGTGGCCAGGATGTCCGGGTTACGCACCATTTGCAGGACGAAACCGTCGCCGCTCGTAGGATCTTTCTTGAGTTTTTGCGGGGCGATGACTTCCGGGCGGTAATCCGCGACCGCTGCCGAGGATATGAACACGTCGCAAGGGATTGCGGCTTCGCACGCCGCGAGCATGTCGCGGGCACTGACCACGTCGATGCGCGTGACGCGATCCGGGGTCGGCAGGTGCACCGGGCCGCTGATCAGGGTCACGCGGGCACCGGCCTCAACCGCCGCTTCGGCCAGGGCAAAGCCCATTTTTCCGGAGCTATGGTTGGTGATGTAGCGCACCGGGTCGATGTTTTCCTGGGTCGGGCCGGCGGTGATCACCACGTGTTTGCCGGTCAATGCCTGACGCTGGAAGCAGTCCGCCGCGCACTGCGCCAGATCGGTGGCTTCCATCATGCGGCCCATGCCGACGTCGCCGCAGGCCTGGCTGCCGGAGGCCGGGCCGAAAGTCTTCAGGCCACGGCTTTCAAGGAGTTGCAGGTTGGCCTGGGTCGCCGGGTCGCGCCACATTGCCTGGTTCATCGCCGGAGCGACTGCCACTACGGCGTCGGTGGCCAGCACCAGCGTGGTCAGCAAATCGTTGGCGATACCCTGCGCCAGACGGGCGAGCAGGTCGGCGGTGGCCGGGGCGATCAGTACCAGATCGGCCCATTTGGCCAGCTCGATGTGGCCCATCGCCGCTTCGGCGGCCGGGTCGAGCAAATCCAGGTGAACCGGGTGGCCTGACAGGGCCTGCATGGTCAGCGGGGTAATGAACTCGGCGCCGCCGTGGGTCATGACCACGCGCACTTCGGCACCCTGGTCGATCAGGCGACGAACCAGATCAGCGCTCTTGTAGGCCGCGATGCCGCCGCCGACGCCCAGAACGATGCGTTTCCGATACAGCCGCTGCATAGGTCTGCCTTTCAATTCGTTGATGACTGCGGTGCGATGCCCCCTCCCCAGGGATAAATCGACCGCAAAAAAGATGGGCTACGATATCACAGCGACCGCTACGGAACAGCGGCGCCCACAGACAAGGAATGTGTATGAGTATTCGCGATTGGCCGGAGGCGGAAAGGCCGCGGGAGAAGCTGCTTGAACAGGGTTCGGGGGCTCTCTCCGACGCTGAGTTGTTGGCGATCTTTTTACGAACCGGGGTCACTGGAAAAAGCGCGGTGGATCTGGCGCGACACCTGTTGAATCAGTTCGGCAGCCTGCGCGCGCTACTGGAGGCCGATCTAGTGGCGTTCAGCAAGCAATTGGGACTGGGGCCGGCAAAGTTTGCCCAGTTGCAGGCGGTGCTGGAGATGAGCCGTCGGCACTTGGCCGAGCGCATGCGTAAAAAACCGGCGCTGGAGAGTCCGCAAGCGGTTCGCGATTATCTGAAATCCATGCTGCGCCACGAGCCGCACGAGGTGTTTGGCTGCCTGTTTCTCGATTCCAAACATCAGGTTTTGGTGTTCGAGGCGCTGTTTCGCGGGTCGATCGATAACACCAGCGTGCATCCCCGGGAAGTCGTAAAGCGTGCCCTGGCAAACAACGCAGCGGCCGTGATCCTGTGCCACAACCACCCGTCGGGCAATACCGATCCCAGCCAGGCGGATCGACTCCTGACCAAGCGATTGCAGAAGGCGCTCGAACTGATTGATGTGCGGGTGCTGGATCACTTCATCGTTGGTGATGGCGAGCCACTGTCGATGGCGGAATACGGCTGGATGTAAATCTCAGGAAAACGCTACTCCCTGTGGGAGCTGGCTTGCCAGCGATAGCGGGCTGACAGGCCGCAGTTGTGCTGAATGTGCCGCCGTCATCGCTGGCAAGCCAGCTCCCACAGGTTTTGTGTTGTTGCGGTTATTTGAGGCTGACCTTCGAATAGTCCTGCCGGCCGAACGGGCTCACCGAATAGCCCTGCACATCCTTGCGGGTCAGTGCGTACGCGGTCGGATGCGCCAGCGGCAGCCAAAGCGCCTGCTGCTGAATCTGCGCCTGCGCCTGCTCATAGAGCTTGGTGCGCACCCCTTGCTCGCTGGTGGTCTTGCCAGCGCTGATCAGCTTGTCCAGGTCGGCGTTGCAATAGCGGGCGAAGTTGGTGCCGGACTTGACCGCCGCGCAGGAAAACTGCGGTGTGAGGAAGTTGTCCGGGTCGCCGTTGTCGCCGGCCCAGCCCATGAACAGCAAGTCATGCTCGCCCGCCTTGGCGCGGCGGATCAGCTCGCCCCACTCGATCACGCGGATCTCCGCCTGAATGCCGATTTCGGCGAGATCAGACTGCAACATCTGTGCGCCGAGGCTCGGGTTCGGGTTGAGCAGGCTGCCGGACGGACGCGTCCAGATGGTGGTCTGGAAGCCGTCCTTCAAACCGGCCTTGGCCAGCAGTGCCTTGGCTTTCGCCACGTCGTGAGGGTAGCCCGCGAGGTTCTTCGCGTAGCCCCAGGTGTTCGGTGGATAAACCCCGTTGGCCGCTTCGGCAGTGTCTTCGAACACGGCTTTGATGTAGTTGGTCTTGTCGAAAGCCAGGTTGATGGCCTGCCGCACTTCTGGCTTGTCCAATGGCGGATGCTGGCTGTTGATGCCAACGAATGCGGTCATGAATGCGTCAGTCTTTTCGACTTTCAGCGTCGGTTCTTTCAGCGCTGCCTGTACGTCCAGGGGTTTTGGCGACAGGGCGATCTGGCATTCGTTACGCCGCAACTTTTGCAGGCGCACGTTGGCGTCCGGGGTAATAGCGAAGATCAGCGGGTCAACAGACGGCTTGCCGCCGAAGTAATCCGGGTTGGCTTTATAGCGAATCGCGGCGTCTTTCTGAAAACGGGTGAAGACGAACGGGCCGGTGCCGATCGGCTGGCTGTTGAGCTTCTCTGTCGCGTTGGCCTTGAGCAGCTTGTCGGCGTATTCAGCGGAATAGACCGAGGCGAAACCCATGCTCAGGGTGGCGAGGAAGGTCGAGTCCGGGTGATCAAGGGTGAAGCGCACGGTCAGCGGGTCCAGGGCATCGATCTTCTTGATCAGTGCCGGCAATTGCATTGACTGCGCGTGCGGGAAGCCGCTCTGGGCGACTTTGTGCCAAGGATTGGCTGGGTCGAGCATGCGGTCAAAACTGAATTTGACGTCTTCTGCGGTCAGCTCGCGGCTCGGCTTGAAGTAATCGGTGGTGTGAAACTTCACCTGCGGGTGCAGTTTGAAGATATAAGTCAGGCCGTCAGTGCTGACTTCCCAGCTGTCGGCCAGGCTCGGGACTACCTTGCCACTGGCGGTGTCGAAGTCCACCAGGCGATTCATCAGCACGTCGGCCGAGGCATTGGTGGTGGTCAGCGAGTTGTATTGCACCACGTCGAACCCTTCCGGGCTGGCCTCGGTGCAGACGCTCAGCGCGGCGGCCTGGGCCAGGGGGCTCAGCAGGAGCGGGGCGAGCAACAGGGGTAGGGCAGCGAGGCGCATGGTCGGTTTCCTTTTACAGATCGAAGGCCCATCTGCAAGTGCAGTCTGGAAAAGTCCTACCCTAGAGGGCGCGATTGCAAATGACTATCCCCTTTTTGCATTTTTGGGGGCGGCCGTAGGCAGTTATGTGTGGCTGGTGGCGAGACGACGAGGGCGAATCGCGTGTATCAGCGGTTTTCTGCGACGAGCGGTAAAAACCGGTGCCGGCCTTTATCCAAAGCCCTTGCAGGCAGAATTTGCGTGCTTTTATTGATTGATTGCACACCGAATGTTGTTGTACCCCGGTCTTTCTGGTATAAAGCAGCGCTCTTTTCTAGGGGCCCGGTTCCTTCACTGTAGGTGTAGCCGGTAAGACCTCTAAAGAAACGCGGCGCCTGGCGCCAAATGACTGAGAGATTAAGCGGCCAACCCATGCCGGGTTGGGCATGTGGTTTTAGAGGGCTGAGGCATGTCGAGAGTATGTCAAGTTACCGGTAAGGGTCCGGTGACTGGGAATAACATTTCCCACGCAAACAACAAAACCCGTCGTCGTTTCCTGCCGAACCTGCAGCATCACCGCTTCTGGGTTGAAGAAGAGAAACGTTTTGTGCGTCTGCGCGTATCTGCCAAAGGCATGCGTATCATCGACAAGCGTGGCATCACTGTCGTGCTCGCCGAACTTCGCCGCGATGGCAAGATTTAAGGGAGCTAATCATGCGTGAATTGATTCGTTTGATCTCGAGCGCCGGTACTGGTCACTTCTACACTACCGACAAGAACAAGCGTACTACCCCGGACAAAATCGAGATCAAGAAATATGATCCGGTTGTTCGCAAGCACGTGATGTACAAGGAAGGCAAAATCAAGTAATTGATTTTTCCCGACTTACAAAAAAGGCCCGTATCTTACGATACGGGCCTTTTTTGTTGCCTGGAAACCAGTTGGGATTTATCCCTCATGCCTCCGGTTTGAGTCGCTCTCAGCCAAAGTGGAACGACACGATGTTGCCTGTCAGATCCTGGTCGATGTTTAGTCGTTCGGGCCGATGATCAGTGGTGCCAACCGGTCCGCTACGGACATGCGTACGGCCCGTCAGTTCTGTGATGTAGGCCTCTACGCTCGGTACGTAGCGGGTACCGATCAAGTGGTGAATTTGTTGCAGTACTTCTTCATTGGGCATGTCGCATTTCCTTATGCGTAAGTTGGGTGCCCTTATTCGGGCCACTCGATTCTCTGATCAGTTTCGCCAACCCGTGCGGTATATAGTTATTTTTTCTCAAAGATCACATAAATCTTTCGGCACGCCTCCAGCACCTCCCAGGTGCCGCGGAACCCAGCCGGAATAACGAAACGGTCACCCACACGCAATGTCTTGGCATTGCCATCGCTGTCACGCAGCACCGAAACACCCTGCAGAATTTCGCAATATTCATGCTCGGTGTAATTCACCGTCCACTGGCCCACCGCACCTTCCCACACGCCGACGTTCATCTGCCCACAGGGGCTGTCGTATTGGTTGAACACCGCTTGCTCGGGATCCCCCTTGAGCACTTTGGTCGGGTCCGGGCGATAGCGCTCGGCTTCGCTGGTGGTCAGGCTGATGTCGACGACGTTCTGGATGTTCATTGTTGTTTTCTCCCGTAATGACGGCGCGATGGCTGGAAAGGGCCAAAGTCTATGTTTATTAAATTGAACACCGCAAGGCCGTATAGCGCGCTTATGTCAAATATATTGAAACAACCCCGGCCGCTGGTTTAGGGTGGCGGGTGTCTTGGGCCGAAAAGCAGGCTGGCCAGGCAGAATTCCTGAGGACGCTGGCGACGATCGCGCGGCGCTCGTATTCAACAAGAGGAGGACACTTAAATGACCACCCTGACTCGTGCCGACTGGGAACAACGCGCCCGCGATTTGAAGATCGAAGGCCGCGCCTACCTCAATGGCGAATACACCGACGCCGTCTCCGGTGAGACCTTCGAGTGCATCAGCCCGGTCGATGGCCGTCTGCTGGGCAAGATTGCCAGCTGTGATGCCGCCGACGCCCAGCGCGCCGTGGAAAACGCCCGCGCCACCTTCAATTCCGGCGTCTGGTCGCGCCTGGCGCCGACCAAACGCAAAGCCACCATGATTCGCTTCGCCAGCCTGCTCAAGCAGCACGCCGAAGAACTGGCCCTGCTCGAAACCCTCGACATGGGCAAGCCGATCAGCGATTCGCTGTACATCGACGTTCCGGGCGCGGCACAAGCGCTGAGCTGGAGCGGTGAGGCAATCGACAAGATTTACGATGAAGTCGCGGCCACCCCGCACGATCAACTGGGTCTGGTGACTCGCGAGCCAGTGGGCGTGGTTGGCGCCATCGTGCCGTGGAACTTCCCGCTGATGATGGCTTGCTGGAAACTCGGCCCGGCGCTGTCGACCGGTAACTCGGTCATCCTCAAACCGTCGGAAAAATCCCCGCTGACCGCCATCCGTATCGCGGCACTGGCCGTTGAAGCCGGTATCCCGAAAGGCGTGCTCAACGTGCTGCCGGGCTACGGCCACACCGTCGGCAAGGCGTTGGCCCTGCACAACGATGTCGATACCCTGGTGTTCACCGGTTCGACCAAGATTGCCAAGCAACTGATGATCTACTCCGGCGAATCGAACATGAAACGCGTGTGGCTGGAGGCCGGTGGCAAGAGCCCGAACATCGTCTTTGCCGATGCGCCGGATCTGCAAGCCGCCGCCGAATCCGCTGCCAGCGCCATTGCCTTCAATCAGGGCGAAGTGTGCACCGCCGGTTCGCGTCTGCTGGTCGAGCGTTCGATCAAGGACAAATTCCTGCCGATGGTCATCGAGGCGCTGAAATCCTGGAAACCGGGCAATCCGCTCGATCCGGCAACCAACGTCGGTGCGCTGGTCGATACCCAGCAGATGAACACCGTGCTGTCGTACATCGAATCCGGGCATACCGATGGCGCCAAACTGGTCGCTGGGGGCAAGCGCATTCTTCAGGAAACCGGCGGCACTTACGTTGAGCCAACGATTTTCGACGGCGTGAGCAACGCGATGAAGATCGCTCAGGAAGAGATCTTCGGCCCGGTGCTGTCGGTTATCGCTTTCGATACCGCCGAAGAGGCGATCCAGATCGCCAACGACACGCCTTACGGTCTGGCGGCAGCAGTGTGGACGCAGGACATTTCCAAGGCGCATCTGACTGCCAAGGCACTGCGCGCCGGCAGCGTGTGGGTCAATCAGTACGATGGCGGTGACATGACTGCACCCTTCGGCGGCTTCAAGCAGTCGGGTAACGGTCGCGACAAGTCGCTGCACGCGTTCGACAAATACACCGAGCTGAAGGCGACGTGGATCAAGCTGTAAGTCGTTAACGAAGGCCTGTCACGAGCAGGCCTTCCAGACGAAGCAGACCCCCTGTGGGAGCGAGCCTTTGTGGTGAGGGGATTTATCCCCGATCGGCTGCGAAGCAGTCGCAAAACCAGTAAATGCGGTGTAGCTGATACGCCGCGAGTTCAGGTTTTGGGGCCGCTGCGTGACCCATCGGGGATAAATCCCCTCGCCACATAGGCTCGCTCCCACATTTGTTTGGTCCTCAAAAGAATTATCCACAGGAGCGTGGAACATGCGGTGGGCGACGTATTTCGCCGTGTTGGCGTCTGTCTTGAGTGTCGGCCTGGCCCTGGGGGTCAGCATGCCGTTGGTGTCGTTGCGTCTGGAGGGTTGGGGTTACGGGTCCTTCGCCATTGGCGTGATGGCGGCGATGCCGGCGATTGGTGTGCTGTTGGGCGCGAAGATTTCCAGTCATCTGGCTGCGCGTTTCGGCACGGCGAACCTGATGCGCCTGTGCTTGTGGGCCGGCGCGCTGTCGATCGGGCTGCTGGCGTTGTTGCCGAGCTATCCGATCTGGCTGGTGCTACGGCTGATGATCGGTGTGATCCTGACCATCGTCTTCATCCTCGGCGAGAGCTGGATCAATCAACTGGTGGTCGAGCAGTGGCGCGGCCGACTGGTGGCGTTGTATGGCAGCAGTTATGCGTTGAGCCAACTGTCGGGCCCGCTGCTGTTGGGTGCGCTCGGCACCGAGCATGACTATGGTTTCTGGGTGGGCGTCGGTTTGTTGCTGGTTTCGCCCTTGCTCTTGCTGGGACGCAGCGGTGCGCCAAGCAGTGAAGCGAGCAGTGTGACCTTCCGCGACCTGTGGAATTTTGCACGCGAGCTGCCGGCGATTGCCTGGGCGGTGTCGTTGTTTGCCGCGTTCGAGGCGATGATCCTGACGCTGCTTCCGGTGTATTGCCTGCAACAGGGTTTTACTGCAGAGATCGCCCTGGCGATGGTCAGCACCGTGGTGGTAGGTGATGCGTTGCTGCAATTACCGATTGGCGCACTGGCCGATTATCTGTCGCGGCGCACTTTGTTCACCGGGTGCGCGGTGGTGTTGATGCTGTCGAGTCTGGCGATTCCCGTGCTGCTCGATACTTTGCTGATCTGGCCGTTGTGGGTGCTGTTCGGTGCCAGTGCCGGTGGCTTGTTTACCTTGTCACTGATCCTCATCGGTGAGCGATATCGCGACGATGCGCTGGTGCGAGCCAATGCACATATTGCGCAGTTGTGGGGTGTGGGTTGTCTGGTCGGGCCTTTGGCGGCGGGGGCGGGCAGTCAGTGGATCAGCGGGCATGCGCTGCCGTGGCTGATGGCGGCCGGGGCATTCGGGCTGGTGATTCTGCTGTCGCGTCAAGGTGCGTTCGGCACAGAGGCCGAGCCTGCCTGAATAGCTCTCGCCGGGGCTACAACATCCGCTCCAGGCCCACGGTAGTGCTGAACCACGCATTGAAGCGTCGCCACCAACTCCCCGGTTCTTTGGCCAGCGTGTGCAGTTGGCCATTGTCCTCGGTTACCCAGACGATCTGCCCATTCTCAAGCTTCGCCTCGTAACTCAGCGCCGGCGCCATGCCTTGCAGGGCCAGTTCGCGCACGTGCGTGGCCAGTTCAGGGCTGTCCACCAGCACGCCGACTTCGGTGTTCCACAGCACTGAGCGCGGGTCGAAGTTGAATGAGCCGATAAACGACTTCTGCCGATCAAAGATCATCGCCTTGCTGTGCAGGCTGGAATCCGACCCGCGAAACGACTTGCCGTAAAAAATATGCGGGCCGCTACCACCACCATCACCGGGCTGGCGGCGCAGTTCGAACAGTTTCACACCGTGTTCCAGCAATGCCTTGCGATAAGGCGCATAACCGCCGTGCACGGCTGGCACATCGGTGGCTTCCAGTGAATTGGTCAGCAGTTTCACCGACACACCGGCATCGGCACGTCCGGTCAGGTACACCAGCCCCGGCTGGCCCGGCACGAAATAGGCCGAGATCATGATCAGCTCTTTGCTGACGCCCGTGAGTTCCGGCGCCAGTTGTGTGGTCAGCAGCAACTGCGGATCAGGTTCACCCTTGGCCAGCACCTTGCTCGGTGCATCCCACAGCGCCTGACTCCAGGCCCAGATCAGCTCTTTGCGCCAGATGTCCATGCGCGGTTCGGTTTTGAAGGTCATCAACTGCTGATACAGCGCATGATTCTGCTTGCGGGTTTCTTCCAGTGATTCCTCCAGGCGCGTGCGGGTGTTCTGCAAATCCCTGGCCGAGGGTTTGCTGGAGAGGAATTCTTCGATGGGTTTGCTCAGGGCACTGTTCCAGTACTGGTCGAAGCTGTGCCCGAGTTGTTCGGCCACCGGCCCCACGCTGAGCATGTCGATATCGGTGAAATTCAAATTCGGTTCGGCATCGAAATACTCGTCGCCCAGATTGCGCCCACCGACGATGGCCACGCTGTTGTCCGCCAGCCACAGCTTGTTGTGCATTCGCCGGTGTTGCAGCGACAGGTTTAACAGGCGACCGGCCGCCCGGGTCACGCCCGTGCTGCGCCCCAGATGCAGCGGATTGAACAGGCGAATCTGGATCTGCGGATGCGCTGCCAGCGTGGCAATGATCTGGTCGAGGCCGTCGCTGGTGGTGTCGTCGAGCAGGATTCGCACGCGCACGCCACGGTCGGCAGCCTTGAGCAGTTCCTCCACCAGCATCCGCGTGCTGACGCCGTCGTGAACGATGTAGTACTGCAAGTCGAGGCTGCTCTGCGCGTTGCGGATCAGCTCGGCGCGGGCGGTGAACGCCTCGGTGCTGTTGGACAATAGGCGAAAACCGGAACGGCCCTGATACGGCGTGGCCTGAGCCTGGATCGAGCGGCCGAAACTTGAGTCGGAGGCGGGCAATGCCTGACTCGGTTCGCGCGGCACATTGAGACTGGCGCAGCCGCTCAGAAGCGCGGTGAGCATCAACAAAGCGAGTAGGGGCTGTCTGAGGCTCACGTAGGATCGTTCCGGTTGGCGGCAGGGGGTGGCATTTGGATGCTGGTCACTGGAAAAAGGTCAGTCGGCTTCGGCCAGCAGTTTGATTGCTGCCGCGCCGACCTTGCGTACCGCCTCTTCTATCAGCGGTGTCGGTTTGGCAGCGTAGTTCATCCGCAGGCAATTGCGGTACTTGCCCGAGGCGGAAAAGATGCTGCCGACGGCAATCTGTACGCCTTGATCGTGCAGCGCACGATTGAGTTTCAGGGTGTCGAAACCCTCCGGCAATTCAACCCACAGCATGAAACTGCCCTGTGGACGACTGGCGCGGGTGCCAGCAGGGAAGTAGCGCGTGACCCAGTCGATCATCATGTCGCGATTGCGCTGGTATTGCGTGCGCATCCGTCGCAAATGAGGTTCGAAATGACCTGACTTGAGAAATTCGGCAATGGCGATCTGCGGCTGTGGCGCGGTAGAGCCGGTGCTGATGTATTTCATGTGCAGCACCCGTTCCAGATAACGCCCCGGTGCGACCCAGCCAATGCGCAGCCCCGGCGCGAGGGTCTTGGAAAACGAACTGCACAGCAGCACGCGGCCGTCTTCGTCGAAGGATTTGATCGTGCGTGGGCGCGGGTAGGTGTAGGCCAGTTCGCCATACACATCGTCCTCGATGATCGCCACGTCGAAACGCTGAGCCAGGTTGAGCAGGGCGCGTTTGCGGGCCTCCGGCATGATGTAACCGAGTGGATTGTTGCAGTTGGGCGTGAGCTGGATGACCTTGATTGGCCATTGCTCCAGCGCCAGTTCCAGCGCTTCGAGGCTGATGCCGGTGAGCGGGTCAGTGGGGATTTCCAGGGCTTTCATGCCCAGCCCCTTGAGCGTCTGCATGGCACCGTGAAAGCTCGGCGAATCCACCGCGACGATGTCGCCCGGCTCGCAGATCGCGTGGATGCTGGTCGACAGCGCTTCGTGACAGCCGGTGGTGACGACCAGGTCGGCGGCGCTCAACTGGCAGCCGGAATCGAGCATCAGCCGGGCGATCTGTTCGCGCAGTTCGAGGGTGCCGTGAATGTTGTCGTAATACAGACCGGGCATGTCCTGGCGGCGACTGATGCGCGCCAGCCCGCGCAGCAGCGGTTTCATGGTCGGCGAGGTGACGTCGGGCATGCCGCGACCGAGTTGCACCACATCCTTGCGGGGCACCGCGCGAATCAGCTCCAGCACCTGATCCCACTGCGAAATTTCCACCGGCCGCTGCGCCGGACGCCCGATGGCGGGCAGCTCCGGCAGTTCGCGACCGACCGGCACGAAATACCCCGACTTGGGTTTCGGCGTGGCCAAGCCGCTGTCCTCGAGCATGCGATAAGCCTGCTGCACCGTGCTGAGGCTGACGCCATGTTCTACGCTCAAGGCGCGCACCGACGGCAGCCTGTCACCAGGACGATAGAAGCCTTGTTCGATGCGCGTGCCGAGCAGTTCGGCGAGGTTCACATAAAGCGTCATGGCACTGCCTCGATGCAGGTGATTCGAAAAACCAGTACAGATGCGGCGTAAATCGACAATTCAGTAGCAGAAACAGCAAATCTGTATGGAGTTAATACAGATTGGTTGAATCTGTAATGCTTTTGCCAGCCCGCGCATCATGGAATCTCTGGCTACCCAAGTAAACAGGAGCGACAAAAATGAACGGCTTGAGCGATGTGCGGCTGACGTTACACAGTCAGGAATTGGCGGCAGGGCAGGAGGACAGTGCGTGGAATTCGGCCATGCGCAACGCGCCATCCGGCCTGAGCCGCTGGGGCCTGATCTGGCATCGTCTGCACACGCGCAAGGCGTTGTTGGGGTTGACGGCTGATCAGCTCAAGGATGTCGGGTTGACGCGTGAGCAAGCGCTGGAGGAGGGGTTGAAACCGTTCTGGCGGATCTGACTGCAACTGATCGTTCCCACGCTCTGCGTGGGAACGATCATGGAAGGCGGCACATATCCATCAGACCAACTCTTTAAGCCGATGCCACAACATCCCCAACGCCAACAACGGCGAGCGCAGATGTTTGCCGCCCGGGAAGGTGATGTGCGGCACCTTGGCAAACAGATCAAAGCCACCGCTTTGCTGCCCACTGATGGCCTCGGCGAGCAACTGACCCGCCAGATGCGTGGCATTCACGCCATGGCCGGAATAAGCCTGGGCGTAATACACATTCGGCTGATCATTGAGCCGGCCAATCTGCGGAAGGCGATTGGCGCCGATGCCAATCATCCCGCCCCACTGGTAATCAATCTTCACCCCGGCCAGTTGCGGAAAGACTTCGAGCATTTTCGGTTGCATGTACGCGGCGATGTCCTTTGGATCGCGCCCCGAATAATGGCAGGCGCCACCGAACAGCAAACGCCGATCCGCCGAGAGTCGGTAGTAGTCCAGCGCTACCCGCTGGTCACAGACCGCCATGTTCTGGGGCAAAAGGTTGTGCGCCTGTTCTTCGCTCAAAGGCTCGGTGGCGATGATGTAACTGCCCGCTGGCAGCACCTTGCCGCTGAGTTGCGGGTTGAGATCATTGAGGTAAGCGTTGCAGCCCAGCACCAGCGTCTTGGCGCGTACCGAACCCTGCGCTGTATGGACCTTCACTTCGGGGCCGTAGTCGATGCGGGTGACTGCAGAATGCTCGAACAGTTTGACTCCCAGTTGCTGCGCTGCGGCCGCTTCACCCAGTGCCAGATTCAGTGGATGCAGATGCCCGGAACCCATGTCGATCAAGCCGCCCACATAGCGCTTGGAACCGACCACGGTGTGCATTTCATTGGCTTGCAGCAAGCGGGTTTCATAGCGATAACCGAGGCCGCGCAGCTCCTCGGCATCTTCGGCAAACCCTTCAAGGTCGGCAGGTTTGTTGGCGAGGTCGCAATAGCCCCAGGTCAGATCGCAGGCAATCTGAAACCGCTCGACCCGCTGGCGGACGATTTCCACCGCTTCCAGGCCCATGAGTTTCATCTGCCGCACGCCGTCGGCACCGATGACGTTGGCGAACTGATCGAGGCCATGGCCGACCCCGCGAATCAGTTGTCCGCCATTGCGACCGCTGGCGCCCCAACCGATCTTGTGCGCCTCCAGCAACACCACGCTGAGGCCGCGTTCGGCCAGTTCCAGCGCGGTGTTCAGCCCCGAAAACCCGCCGCCGACCACGCACACGTCGGCAATCACTTCACCTTGCAGCAGCGGATGATCCGGTTGCGGCAGGCTGCTGGCGGCGTAGTAAGAGGCAACGTGAGGCATGAGTATCATCCAACGGCTAAGTGTCGAAAAAATTTGACGGAGCATAAGCCGCTCGCGCGAGGTCGGGCAACACTGGTCGGCCTGCAGTGTCTGGATCACGGCTTTTGCGGCACAATTGCGGCCTATTTCACCTTGGTCACCGCTTCGATGAGCTGCAACAGCGAAAAAATCCGCACCCTGCGCCAGCAGATCCCCACGTTCGATTGCGTGCCGGGCTGCCACGACTGCTGCGGGCCGGTAACCACTTCGCCCGAGGAGATGGCGCGCCTGCCGCGCAAGACCCGCGCCGAGCAGGATGCGGCGATGGAGGCGCTGAACTGTGTGCACTTGGGACCGAATGGCTGCACGGTGTATGGCGAGCGGCCACTGATTTGCCGGTTGTTCGGGACGACGAAGACGTTGCCTTGCCCGAATGGGCGGGGGCCGGTGGAGCTGATTCATCCGCGTGTTGAAAAGCAAATCTTCGAGTACATGGCGGCGAATCGGCAGGTGTTGGTCTAGCCTCTGCGTCCATTCTGGACCGAGTCATGATCGTTCCCACGCAGAGCGTGGGTACGATCATTGTGGTGATCAATCCGGAATCGGCAGGCTCAGGCTTTCCTTCACCTCTTCCATCACGATATAGCTCTTGGACTCGCGCACATGCGGCAGCTTGAGCAGGATGTCGCCCAGCAGCTTGCGGTACGAGGCCATCTCGGAAATCCGCGCCTTCACCAGATAGTCGAAATCCCCTGATACCAAGTGACACTCCAGCACGTGAGGCAATTTCAGCACCGCGCGTCGGAACTCTTCGAAAGTGTCGCCGGATTTGTAGTCGAGGCTGATCTCGACGAACACCAAGAGACTACCCTTCAAGTGCTGCGGATTAAGCCGGGCGTTGTAGCCCATGATGATCCCCTCGCGCTCCAGTCTGCGCACCCGCTCGGTGCACGGCGTGGTGGAGAGACCGACCTTTTCCCCGAGTTCGGTGAAGGAAATCCGCCCGTCTGCTTGCAGGATCCGCAAGATATTGCGGTCGATCTTGTCCAGCTCACGTTTGGTCTGAGTGTTGGTACGCATAGGGGATGCGCCTCCGTGAAAAGGGTTTTTGCCGAGAATTGTCGCCAAATATAGGCGCTTATATAGTGAAAAGCACTGGCATTTATTTTTTACACTGCGCGCATCATTGCTCTGACAACACGTCGGCGATCCGCCGCGACGAGGGATACAAAAATGCGCGTTATGGTCTTGGGTAGCGGCGTCATCGGTACCGCCAGTGCTTATTATCTGGCCCGTGCCGGGTTTGAAGTGGTGGTGGTCGACCGGCAGCCAGCTGCGGCCATGGAGACCAGTTTCGCCAACGCCGGCCAGGTCTCGCCGGGCTATGCCTCGCCGTGGGCTGCGCCGGGCGTGCCGCTGAAGGCGATCAAGTGGCTGCTGCAACGCCACGCCCCTCTCGCGATCAAAGCTACCGCCGACATCGACCAGTACCTGTGGATGGCGCAGATGCTGCGCAACTGCACCGCCAGCCGTTATGCGGTGAACAAGGAGCGCATGGTGCGTCTGTCCGAGTACAGCCGCGACTGCCTCGACGAATTGCGCGCCGAAACCGGCATCGCCTACGAAGGCCGCAGCCTCGGTACCACTCAGTTGTTCCGCACCCAGGCGCAACTGGATAACGCCGCCAAGGACATCGCCGTCCTGAAAGAATCCGGCGTGCCGTTTGAAGTCCTCGACCGCCCCGGCATTGCCCGCGTCGAGCCAGCCCTGGCTGGCGTGACCGACATTCTCGCCGGTGCCCTGCGCCTGCCGAACGACCAGACCGGCGACTGCCAGATCTTCACCACCCGACTCGCCGAAATGGCAGTGAAACTGGGTGTGGAATTCCGTTTCGGCCAGGACATCCAGAAGCTCGACTTCGCCGGTGATCGCATCAACGGCGTGTGGATCGACGGCAAGCTGGAAACCGCCGACCGCTACGTGCTGGCCCTCGGCAGCTACTCGCCGCAACTGCTCAAGCCGCTGGGCATCAAGGCCCCGGTGTACCCGCTCAAGGGCTACTCGCTGACCGTGCCGATCACCAACCCGGACATGGCCCCGACGTCGACCATTCTCGACGAGACCTACAAGGTCGCGATCACCCGTTTCGACAACCGCATCCGCGTGGGCGGCATGGCCGAAATCGCCGGTTTTGACCTGTCGCTTAATCCGCGTCGGCGCGAAACCCTGGAGATGATCGTCAACGACCTTTATCCTCAGGGTGGCAATCTGGCCGAGGCGAGTTTCTGGACCGGCCTGCGTCCGACTACCCCGGACGGCACGCCGATCGTTGGCGCCACACCGTTCAAGAATCTGTTCCTCAACACCGGTCACGGCACGCTCGGTTGGACCATGGCGTGCGGTTCCGGTCGTTTGCTGGCTGACCTGATGGCGAAGAAAAAGCCGCAGATCAGCGCCGAAGGCCTCGATATTTCCCGTTACGGCAACAAGCCACAGGAGTCCGCAAAACATGGCAATCCAGCGCCAGCTCACCAATGAGCGCATGAGTCAGATCGTCAGCCACAACGGTATGGTGTACCTGTCCGGGCAGGTCGGTGACGACTTCGACGCCGGGGTTGAGCAGCAGACCCGCGAAGTGCTCGCCAATATCGAGCGCTTGCTGGATCTGGCCGGGACGGACAAACAGCATTTGCTCTCGGCGACGATCTACCTGAACAACATCGAGGCGCACTTCGCCGGGATGAACTCGGTGTGGGATCAGTGGCTGCCCAAAGGCGCCGCCCCGGCCCGCGCTACTGTGGAAGCGAAGATGGCCAAGCCGAGCATTCTGGTGGAAATCTCTATCGTTGCCGCGCTGCCGTAAACCTTTTGTAATGATCCCTCTCCCGGTGCTGTTGGCGGTTCACGCCGTCAGCCAGCGCCGGTTTTTCTTCCCATGACCGCCTAGAAGTCTGCCGCCATGCGTCCTGCCCGTGCCCTGATCGACCTCCAAGCCCTGCGTCACAACTACCGAATTGCCCGCGAAGTCACCGGTGCCAAGGCGCTGGCAGTGATCAAGGCCGATGCTTACGGCCATGGTGCCGTGCGTTGTGCCCAGGCGCTGGAAGCCGAGGCTGACGGTTTTGCCGTGGCCTGCATCGAAGAAGCGTTGGAACTGCGTGCTGCCGGCATCAAGGCTCCGGTGTTGTTGCTTGAAGGGATTTTCGAGGCCGATGAGCTGGCGCTGATCGTCGAGCATGATTTCTGGTGTGTGGTGCATTCGCTGTGGCAGCTCGAAGCGATCGAGCAGGCGGCGCTGAGCAAGCCAATCACCGTGTGGCTTAAGCTTGATTCGGGCATGCATCGCGTCGGTCTGCATCCGAAAGATTATCCAGCGGCGTATCAACGGCTGCTGGCCAGCGGCAAAGTGGCGAAGATCGTGCTGATGAGCCACTTCGCCCGTGCCGATGAATTGCACGAGCAGAGCAGCGCCGATCAGGTGGCGGTATTTGAAGCGGCGCGTCAGGGTTTGGCCGCCGAGGTCAGTCTGCGCAACTCGCCGGCCGTGCTTGGTTGGCCGCAAATTCATAGCGATTGGGTGCGTCCGGGGATCATGCTTTACGGCGCGACGCCGTTCGAAGAAGCCAGCGCCGTGGCCGAGCGCCTGCAACCGGTGATGACGCTTGAATCGAAAGTCATCTGCGTACGCGAATTACCCGCCGGTGAGCCCGTTGGCTACGGTGCCAAATTCATCACCGACAAACCGATGCGCATCGGCGTGGTTGCCATGGGATACGCGGATGGCTACCCGCGCCAGGCACCGACCGGCACGCCGGTACTGGTGGCTGGCCAACGCAGTCGCATCATCGGCCGCGTGTCGATGGACATGCTCTGCATCGACCTGACCGATGTACCGGAAGCCGGATTGGGTTCGACCGTCGAGCTGTGGGGCAAAAACATCCTCGCCAGCGAAGTGGCGAAGTGGGCGGACACCATTCCGTATCAGATTTTCTGCAACCTGCGTCGAGTGCCAAGGCTCTATTCCGAGGCTTGAGGCCTCTACTGAGCCCATGTGTTGTAAATACTGAACGCTGTCGCCATGATAACGCTCAATATTTCTACAATATCAGGAGGCTCCAGCCTTGGACGTCGGTGAACGACTGCAATCGATCCGCAAGCTCAAAGGGCTTTCCCAGCGTGAACTCGCCAAGCGCGCGGGCGTCACCAACAGCACCATTTCGATGATCGAAAAGAATAGCGTCAGCCCTTCGATCAGTTCGCTGAGGAAGGTGCTTGGCGGGATTCCCATGTCCATGGTCGAGTTCTTTTCCGAAGAAATCCTGCAGGAAAAACCGACCCAGATCGTCTACAAGGCCAACGAGCTGATCGACATTTCCGACGGCGCCGTGACCATGAAACTGGTCGGCCGCGCGCACCCGAGCCGGGCCATCGCGTTCCTCAATGAAATCTACCCGCCGGGCGCCGATACTGGCGAAGAAATGCTTACCCATGAGGGCGAGGAAACCGGGATTCTGGTGGAAGGTCGTCTGGAGTTGGTGGTGGGTGTGGAAACTTTTATTCTCGAAGCCGGCGACAGCTACTATTTTGAAAGTACCAAGCCGCATCGATTCCGTAATCCGTTCGATACTCCGGCGCGGCTAATCAGCGCAGCAACACCGGCAAATTTTTAAACAAAGAGACGCCAAGCCATAACGGCGAAGGCATCCGAACCGTTTTTCCACAGCGCGGTATAACCCCTTTGTCTATGGGGTTGTTTCAGAGTGGCGGGCTACCCGCTATACTTGCGCCCGCCTGCGAACCGTGGCCGCAGGCGTGAATAGCCACCATTGAGGGTGAACGCGTGAACCTAATTATGAAAATGCTGGCCGCACCAGCAACCGTACTGGCCCTCTGGGCTGTCAGCGCTCAAGCTGCGACGAATGACGACATTGCCAAACGCCTTGAGCCTGTCGGCCAGGTGTGCGTTCAGGGTCAGGAATGCAAAGGGATGGAAGTGGTAGCGACCGCCGGCGGTGGCGGCGGTGCGAAAACCCCGGACGAAGTGATTGCCAAACATTGCAACGCTTGCCATGGCACCGGTCTGTTGGGCGCGCCGAAAATCGGTGACACCGCCGCCTGGAAAGAACGTGCCGATCACCAGGGTGGCCTCGACGGCATCCTGGCCAAGGCCATCACCGGCATCAACGCCATGCCGCCAAAAGGCACCTGTGCCGATTGCACCGACGCCGATCTGAAGGGCGCAATCGAGAAGATGTCCGGCCTGAAGTAAGGCGCGCTTCTGACGAAAAAAACCGTCTTCGGACGGTTTTTTTGTGGGCGCGATTCAAGAGCCCCTCACCCCAGCCCTCTCCCGTAGGGAGAGGGGGCCGACCGAATTGTCTTTCGCTATCCATCGACCTGAAAGACCTTAGCGATTATGGATTCAGCAAAGCTGTTTCAAGTCGGCGTATCTCCCCAATATCCCCCATTCAGTCCCCTCTCCCTCCGGGAGAGGGCTAGGGTGAGGGCAACAAATTCGAGTCGGAAACATTTCAAGAACAGCGACCATTCACTCTGAAGCTGTCCTTTGCAGCAAAGTCGAGGCAATCTCGGTCTACCTCTATTCACGGAACGGGCGGGAGGCTTCAGATGGTGCAGTTGTGTTCGATCGAACAGGCAGTGGACGACGTGCTCGCGCGGTTGCCGGCGCATATCCACATGGGCTTGCCGCTGGGGTTGGGCAAACCCAACCACTTCGTCAACGCGCTGTACCGGCGCGTCAAAGAGCTGCCCGAGCGGCAACTGACGATGTACACCGCTCTGTGCCTCGGTCGGCCGAGTTTGGGCGATGGCTTGCAGAAGCGCTTTATCGAGCCCTTCGTCGAGCGCGTTTTCGGCGATTACCCGGAGTTCGATTTCCTCGCCGACCTGCAACGCGACACCCTGCCCGCCAACATCCGCATTCAGCAGTTCTTCATGCAGCCCGGCAGCCTGCTTCACAGCGCGCCGGCCCAGCAGGATTACGTCAGCAGCAATTACAGCCACGCCGCCCGCGATATCAACGCCGCCGGTCTGAATCTCGTGGCGCAACTGCTCGCCAGCAGCAGCGAGCATCCCGACCGTCTGAGCCTGAGCTGCAACCCGGACATCACCCTCGACCTGTTGCCGATGATCGCCAAGCGCCGTGACGCCGGGGAGACCATTCTGCTGGTCGGCCAGGTGCACACCGATCTGCCGTACATGCCCGGCGATGCCGAGGTTGATATCGACACCTTCGACCTGCTGATCGACGAAAAGGACAGCAGCACGCTGTTTTCCACGCCGAATATGCCGGTCGGTTTTCAATACCATTTCATCGGTCTGCACGCCAGCACCCTGGTGCGCGATGGCGGTACGTTGCAGATCGGCATCGGCTCGATGGGCGATGCGCTGACCGCCGCATTGCTGGCGCGCCAAGCTGATAACGCCGGGTATCAAGCGTTACTCGCCGACGTGAACCTCAGCCAGTGGGCGCAACTGATCGAACGCGAGGGGGGCACCGCGCCGTTCGCCAAAGGGCTTTACGGTTGCAGCGAAATGTTCGTCAACGGCCTTCTGGTGCTGGCGGATGCAGGGATTATCCGGCGCAAGGTTTACCCCGACGTGCCGACTCAGGAGCAGGCCAACGCCGGCACCCTCGACGAGGCCGCGCAGACTGACGGCATCTCGGTGCACGGCGGATTCTTCCTCGGCCCGCGCAGTTTTTACGAGCGCCTGCGTGAGCTGCCGCAGGACAAACGCCTCGAATTCAACATGACCCGCATCAGCTACATCAACGAGTTGTACGGTCAGGAAGAGTTGAAGCGCTTGCAGCGCCTTGATGCACGTTTCATCAACACCGTGTTCACCATGACGTTGCTTGGCGCAGGCGTGGCGGACCAACTGGAAGACGGGCGGGTGCTCAGCGGCGTCGGCGGGCAGTACAACTTTGTTGCCCAGGGCCATGCGCTGCACGATGCGCGCTCCGTTCTGATCCTGCGCAGTTGGCGCGAATCCGGCGGTGACGTCAGTTCGAACATCGTCTGGGAATACGGCCATTGCACGATCCCGAGGCACCTGCGCGACATCGTTGTCACCGAGTACGGCATTGCCGATCTGCGCGGCAAAACCGACGCGGCGGTGATCGAGGCATTGTTGAATATCAGCGACTCACGCTTCCAGCCGGGGCTGATCGAGCAGGCGCAGAAGGTTGGCAAACTGCCGAAGGATTTCCGCATCGATCCGCGTTTTGCCGAGAACACGCCGCAACGCTTGCAGGCGATTGCCGCGCGGCATCCGAACCTGTTTCCGGAATATCCGCTGGGCTGTGATTTCACGGTGATCGAGCGGGATGTGTTGCGAGCGCTGAACTGGCTGAAGAGCAAGTTCAAGCTGACCGAGATTCTGGAGTTGGGCAAGGCAGCGCTGGATGCGCCGGAAGCTTCGTTGTATCCGGAGCATCTGGAGCGGATGCAGCTGACGAATCCGGAAGGGTTGAAGGAAGACTTGTTCCAACGCCTGCTGCTTACCGGCCTGAAGGCCACCGCGCAATAACTGCACACCCCAAAACAACTGTAGGAGTGAGCCTGCTCGCGATAGCGGTGCATCAGTCACCGAAATGGTTGATTGACACTAAGCGATCGCGAGCAGGCTCACTCCTACAGGGGTAATGCGGGGTTTATTCGATGAAGGTTACAACGCCATCCTTCAGCGATTTGACACGCGCCAGCGATTCAACGCGGTAACCCTGCGAATCCAGCTCGGCGCGGCCGCCCTGGAACGATTTCTCGATGACGATGCCCAGGCCGGCGACGGTGGCGCCAGCCTGCTTGATGATCGAGATCAGCGCCTGGGACGCCTTACCGTTGGCCAAAAAGTCGTCGATGATCAGCACGCGGTCGCTGCTGGTCAGGTGACGCGGGGAGATGGCCACGGTGCTTTCGGTCTTTTTGGTGAACGAATAAACGGTCGCCGACAGCAGGTTTTCGGTCAGGGTCAGGGACTGTTGCTTGCGGGCGAAGATCACCGGCACGCCGAGGTTCAGACCGGTCATGATCGCCGGGGCAATGCCCGAGGCTTCGATGGTGACGATCTTGGTGATGCCCGAATCCTTGAACAGCGAGGCGAATTCGTCGCCGATCAGCTTCATCAGGGCCGGGTCGATCTGGTGGTTCAGGAAGGCGTCGACCTTCAGGACCTGGTCGGAAAGCACGATGCCTTGTTCGCGGATTTTCTGGTGCAATGCTTCCATGAAGCTGTCCTCATTTGGCGCTTTGTGCGCCGAAGGTCTAGTAAAAAGTGGTCAATTCTAGCGCTTTAACATCGCGCGTATATCGGCCAATGCGTTGTTGCCGCGCACGGCTTTGACTTCGGTCGGTGTGTCGTCGTTGCCTTCCCACGCCAGATCGTCCGGTGGCAGCTCATCAAGGAAGCGGCTCGGCGCGCAATCGATGATCTCGCCGTACTGCTTGCGCTTGGCGGCAAAGGTGAAGGCCAGGGTCTGACGCGCGCGGGTAATGCCCACGTAGGCCAGGCGGCGCTCCTCTTCGATGGTGTCGGCTTCGATGCTGGAGCGGTGCGGGAGGATTTCCTCTTCCATGCCCATGATGAACACGTAAGGGAATTCCAGCCCCTTGGACGCATGCAGCGTCATCATCTGCACGCCTTCGGCGCCGTCCTCTTCTTCCTGCTGACGTTCCAGCATGTCGCGCAGGACCAGTTTGCCGATGGCATCCTCTACGGTCATTTCGCCTTCTTCGTCCTTCTCGAGGGTGTTTTTCAACGCCTCGATCAGGAACCAGACGTTGCTCATCCGGTAATCGGCAGCCTTGTCGCTGGAGCTGTTGGTGCGCAGCCAGTTCTCGTAGTCGATGTCCATGACCATGCTGCGCAGCGCCGAGATCGGGTCTTCGCCGGCGCACTGCTCGCGGACCTTGTCCATGAAGCGCTTGAAGCGCGACAGGCGATCGGTGAAACGGCTGTCCAGATGTTCGCCCAGACCGATTTCATCGGTGGCGGCGTACATCGAGATCTTGCGTTCGGTGGCGTAATTGCCGAGTTTTTCCAGGGTGGTCGAGCCGATCTCGCGGCGCGGCACGTTGATCACCCGCAGGAAGGCATTGTCGTCGTCCGGGTTCACGATCAGGCGGAAGTAGGCCATCAGGTCCTTCACTTCCTGGCGGCCGAAGAAGCTGTTGCCGCCGCTCAGGCGATAAGGCACCTGGTGATGCTGCAACTTCAGCTCGATCAGTTTGGCCTGGTAGTTACCGCGATAGAGGATCGCAAAATCGCTGTACGGCCGGTCGGTGCGCAAGTGCAGGCTGAGGATTTCCATGGCCACGCGCTCGGCTTCGGCGTCCTCGTTGCGGCAGCGGATCACGCGGATCTCGTCGCCGTGGCCCATCTCACTCCACAGCTGCTTTTCGAATTCGTGCGGGTTGTTCGAGATCAGCACGTTGGCGCAACGCAGGATGCGGCTGGTGGAGCGGTAGTTTTGCTCCAGCATCACCACTTTCAGGGACGGGTAATCGTCCTTGAGCAGCATCAGGTTTTCCGGCCGTGCGCCGCGCCAGGCGTAGATCGACTGGTCGTCGTCGCCCACCACGGTGAATTGATTGCGCTTGCCGATGAGCATTTTCACCAGCAGGTATTGGCTGGCGTTGGTGTCCTGGTATTCGTCGACGAGCAGATAGCGAACCTTGTTCTGCCACTTTTCGAGGATGTCGGCGTGCTCTTCGAAGAGTTTTACCGGCAGCAGGATCAGGTCGTCGAAGTCCACCGCGTTGAACGCCTTGAGCGTGCGCTGATAGTGGGTGTAGACGATGGCAGCGGTCTGCTCCTTCGGGTTACGCGCGTTTTCCAGCGCCTGAGGCGGCAGGATCAGGTCGTTTTTCCAGGCGCCGATCATGTTCTTGATCTCGTCGACGCCGTCGTCGCCCGCGTATTCCTTCTGCATGATGTCGGTCATCAGCGCCTTGACATCCGTCTCGTCAAAGATCGAGAAACCGGGTTTGTAGCCCAGGCGCACGTGTTCCTTGCGGATGATGTTCAGGCCCAGGTTGTGGAAGGTGCAGACCGTCAGGCCGCGTCCTTCGCCGGCACGCAGGAGGGTGCCGACCCGTTCCTTCATCTCGCGCGCGGCCTTGTTGGTAAAGGTCATGGCGACGATGTACTGGGCGCGGATGCCGCAGTTCTGGATCAGGTGCGCGATTTTGCGCGTGATCACGCTGGTCTTGCCGGAGCCAGCACCGGCGAGCACCAATAGAGGGCCGCCGACGTAGTTCACGGCTTCTTGCTGCCGGGGATTGAGTCGGGACATACGAAAATTCGGGAGTCGTTGACGAAATGGGCCGGCATTTTAACAGGCTCAGCGATTTGTGCTGCTCTGTCCGACTTGTGACGCACCACGCGATTCAAATTTGCCGGTTTTGTTACTTTCACGCAGGATGCGTGGAGATTTTGCGGCTAATGTTCTCATTCGTGACACAAAATAACGTTTTGATAACCGTTGTCATTTGGTCATTGAACAGCGCAACGGCATAATGCCCCGCCCACATCATTGCAGAGTCTAGGGAGCTAGCTTGTCTACGCCTGTCGAACCCTTGCGTTTGCTGCTACTGGCCGAAGAGCCAGCGTGGACAGCGTTATTGCGCGAGTGTCTGGCTCCGATGGGGAGCGCGGCAGTGCTGATCAGCGCGCCGAACTGGGAGTCGGTCAGCAGTTTGTTCGAAGACAACCGCCACGCGGTGCTGTTGACCCTTCCCGCATTGCAACCCGCGCCGGGCCGTTGCAGTTTGCCGACGGTGTTGCTGCTGGATCACGAGCCGGCCACCGCGCCCGTTGGCGTCAGCGACTGGCTGGTGTTCGACGCCCTCGACGCCGACATGCTCCGCCGTTGCCTGCGCCATGTGCGCGAACGCGGCGTGCTGGAAAACACCCTGCAACGCCTCGCCGAACAAGACCCGCTGACCGGCATCGCCAACCGCCAGGGTTTTCAGACCTTGCTGGCGGCGCGCCTCGCGGAAAACGACGGCCGGGGCCTTGCGCTCGGGCATCTTGATCTCGATAACTTCCGCCACGCCAACGACGCCCTCGGTCATCAGGCCGGCGACCGCTTGATTCTGCAAGTCGTCGCACGGCTGAAGAGTCAGCTCGAGGCCGGCGATCAACTGGCGCGGCTGGGCAGCGATGAATTCGCCCTGCTGATCGACACCCGCCGCGCGCCGCAACGCGCCGAGTGGATGGCCGAACGCATTACCGAAGCCTTGGCCGAACCTTACTGGGTCGATGGCGAAAGCCTGCTGATCGGCTCCAGCCTCGGCATCGCCCATGCCCGCGCACAGGGTGGCGCCGACCCACTGATGTGGCACGCGCACATCGCCATGCAGCAGGCCAAAAGCACCCAGGGCTGCACCTTTCATATCTTCAACGAACGCATCAACCGCAACGCGCGGAGCATGGCCGACCTCGAAAGCGAGCTGCGCCGGGCCTTGCGTCGCGATGAGCTGGAGCTGCATTACCAGCCACGTCTGAATCTTGAGGACGGCCAGATCGTCGGCCTCGAAGCCTTGGTGCGCTGGCGTCACGGCGAACGCGGTCTGCTGCCACCGAGCGAATTCGTGCCGCTGGCCGAGCAGAGCGGTTTGATCGTGCCGCTGGGTTATTGGGTGATTTCCCGGGCCCTGCGCGATATGCAGGCTTTGCGTGAGCGCGGGCTGCCGGCGTTGCACATGGCGATCAACCTGTCGTTCCGCCAGTTTCAGGACAGCCAGTTGCTGCCGACGCTCAGCCGGTTGATTGCCGAGCGTGGCGTCGAGGCGCAGTGGCTGGAATTCGAACTGACCGAAACCGCTGTCATGCGCCGCAGTGATCTGGTCAAACAGACCATGGACGCCCTCGGCCGCCTCGGCGTGCGTTTTTCGCTGGATGACTTCGGCACCGGGTTTTCGTCGTTCGTGCACTTGAATAGCTTGCCGATCACTTTGCTGAAGATCGACAAGAGTTTCGTTGGCGGCATGGAGCAGCGCGAAGAGAACCGCAAACTGGTGCACGCGATGATCAACCTCGCGCACAACCTGCATCTTGAAGTGGTCGCCGAAGGGGTCGAAACCCCGGAGCAACTGGATCTGCTGCGCGGGTTCGGGTGCGATCAGGTTCAAGGGTACCTGATCAGCAAGCCGCTGCCGTTGGCGGAGCTGGTGGAGTACCTGACGTTTGGTTCGAGTCAGCATCCAGCCCTGGAAGTCGTGAGCTAACTCCATAACTCAATTTGGAACAACATTGTGGCGAGGGGATTTATCCCCGATCGGCTGCGAAGCAGTCGCAAGACCATAGCACTGGATACATCTGATAGACCCCAGCTACCGGTTTTGGGGCGGCTTCGCCACCCATCGGGGATAAATCCCCTCGCCACAAAGGCTCTCTCCTACAAGGGATCTCAGTCGGTCTGGGCGACTGTGTATTGATTGGATGACGCAGGCTCACGCCGAATCATCCGCTTCATCTTCCATTCAAACGCCAGCGTCAGGCTCACCGCCGCAAACGCCAGCCCCAACGCCAAGCCCCACCAGACCCCCGTCGGTCCCCAGTTCAGGTGGAACGCCATCCACCACGCCGCCGGCGCGCCGATCAGCCAATAGCACCCAAGCCCGACCAGAAACGTGGTTTTGGCATCCTTGAGCCCACGGATGCAGCCCATGGCAATCGTCTGTGTCCCGTCGAACAACTCGAACCACGCCGCCACTGCCAACAGACTGACCGCGAGGCGGATCACTTCGGCAAACGCCGGATCGTTGTGATCGAGAAACAATCCGACCAATTGATTCGGCAGCAGCCAGAACACCATCGCAAAACCCAGCATCACCACCGCGCCGAACGCGATACCGACCCGACCGGACATGCGTGCATCCAGCAACTGACCGGCGCCGTAATGCTGGCCGACACGCATGGTGATCGCGTACGACATCCCCGCCGGCACCATGAATGCCACCGAAACGATCTGCAGGGCAATCTGGTGCGCGCCCATTTGCGTGCTGCCCATGGTGCCCATGCACAACGCCGCGAAGGCGAACAACCCGACTTCCACCGCGTAAGTGCCACCAATCGGCAGACCGAGCCGCCAGAGTTCCTTGAGGTATTGCCGGTTCGGCCGCGACAGGCCGGCGCGCAACGGATACGCGTCATATGCGGGATGCCGGCGAATGTGCCAGGCCAACGCGAGCGCCATGCAGTTGGCGACGATCGCCGTCACCAGCCCGATGCCCATCAAACCCAGTTTCGGCAGGCCGAACATGCCGGTAATCAGCGCGTAATTGAGCAAGAAGTTGGCCACCGTGCCAGCAAGGCTGATCACCATCACTGGCGTCGCCCGGCCAATCGCACTGGTGAAACCGCGCAGTGCCATGAAGCTCAGATAGCCGGGCAGGGCGAAGGGCAGGGCGATCAGAAATTGCCCGGCAGCGATGACGTTGGTTTCGGTCTGGCCGAACAGCAGCAACACCGGTTTCAGGTTCCACA
The DNA here is from genome assembly GCF_059716145.1 of Pseudomonas sp. LBUM1648. Lineage (NCBI taxonomy): Bacteria > Pseudomonadati > Pseudomonadota > Gammaproteobacteria > Pseudomonadales > Pseudomonadaceae > Pseudomonas > Pseudomonas sp. LBUM1648. Next base: position 6,282,418 of record NZ_CP166808.1, on the reverse strand, counting down.
GCAGCAAGCCTGCGCCCAGCGCCATCAGCCATGCCAGCCACAATCCCGCTTGGGTCAGGCGGGCGGCGCCAATGATGTCGCCGGCGCCCTTACGGATCGCCACCAGGGTGCCGACCGCGGCAATCACGCCGATGCAGAAAATCGACACGAACGAATAAGTTGCCGCGCCCAAGCCGCCGCCGGCCAGCGCTTCGGGACTGATGCGCGCCATCATCACGGTGTCGGTCAGCACCATCAACATGTGCGCCAACTGTGAAGCAATCAACGGCCCCGACAGCCGCAGGATGGCCCAGAGTTCGGTACGCACAGGATGCTGCATGGTCTTCACCACTCATCAATAGAGGGAACAGGAGAGCGTCGATTCTCGGCGCTTGGCAGGGAATGCACAAAGGGATAAAAAGGATGGGTTGCATGATTAAAACTCATCCTGAACAGATTCTGATAAGTTGGCCGCATCCCGCTATAGGAGCTTTCCGAATGTCTCGTCGTCTTCCTCCTTTGTATGCCCTGCGCGCATTTGAAGCGGCGGCGCGGCACAGCTCGTTCACTCGCGCGGCCGAGGAGCTGTCGATCACCCAGAGCGCGGTGAGCCGGCACATTCGTACGCTAGAGGAACACTTCGCCTGCCGCTTGTTTCACCGCAGCGGGCGCAATCTGCAACTGACCGAGTCGGCGCGCATGCTGCTGCCGGGCATCCGTGAAGGCTTCACTGCCCTTGAGCGCGCCTGCAACACCTTGCGCGCAGAGGACGACATCCTGCGCATGAAAGCCCCGTCGACTCTGACCATGCGCTGGCTGCTGGCGCGCCTCAGTCGCTTTCGTCATTTGCAGCCGGGTAACGAAGTGCAATTGACCAGTGCCTGGATGGACGTGGACTCGGTAGATTTCAACGATGAGCCCTTCGATTGCGCCGTGCTGCTGAGCGACGGCCATTTTCCGCCGGACTGGGAGGCCAGCCTGCTGTTTCCCGAAGAGCTGATCCCGGTGGGCGCGCCCAACCTGCTGAATGACCAGCCATGGGACGTGGCGCGTCTGGCGTTCGCCGAATTGCTCCATCCCACTCCGGATCGCCGTGATTGGCGCAGTTGGCTGGAGCATATGGGGCTTTCTGATCAGGTGTCGCTCAAGGGCGGCCAGGTGTTCGATACGCTGGAGTTGGGGATGATTGCAGCGGCGCGCGGTTACGGCGTGTCGATGGGCGATCTGTTGATGGTCGCCGAGGATGTCGCGCAGGGACGTTTGAGTCTGCCGTGGCCAACCGCCGTCGCCAGTGGACTGAATTATTATCTGGTGTGGCCAAAAACCCGGCCGGGAGGTGAACGTTTGCGCCGCCTCAGTGACTTCCTGCAAGGCGAAGTCCGCGCCATGGCGCTGCCGGCCGTCACGCGCTTGAGCTGAAACGATCGAGCCGTCACAATGCCGGCCTTGTGCCATAACCCTGCTGTTCGCTCAAGTATTCGGTTTTGCCGCCGAATACGTGCATGTGGAACCGTCGTGCCGGTATCCAGGATTCACCCCCATTAGAAAATTATCCGAGCTGCGATCAAGGAGGATCGACAAGTTCGGCCAGGAGCTGTCCATGTCTCAACCTCGCGCTCGGATCGCCTCACAGCTTGGTCTCGCGCTCGCCGTGATACTGGCGATTGTCATCAGCGGCAGTACGGTGTTCGCCCTGCGTTCGCTGGATACAGCCAACCTCGCCACCCGTGAAGAGCACTTGGCCAGTGAGGCGCGTCTGCTCGCCGACCAACTGAGCACCTTCCACGGTACGCTGCGTGAAAGCACCCAGCGCCTGAGCGGGCTGTTCGAGAAGCGCTTCAGCGCAGGTTTGAGCATTCACCCGAGTGAGCCCGTGAGCGTGGCAGGCACCCAGACACCGGGCCTGCACCTGGGCAGCGAAGTGCTGAACAACAACTTCAAGGAAGTCGACGAGTTCAAGCAGATGACTGCTGGTGTCGCCACGCTGTTCGTGCGCAGTGGCGAAGACTTTGTCCGTGTCAGCACCTCCCTGACCAAACAGGACGGTACTCGCGCCATCGGCACCTTGCTTGATCACGCTCACCCGGCCTATGCGAAATTGATGGCGGGCCAGGGTTATGTCGGTCGCGCCCTGTTGTTTGATCGTTCCTACATGACTCAATACACCCCGGTGCGTGATAGCAGCGGCAAGGTGATCGCGGTGCTGTTTGTCGGCTTCGACTACACCGACGCGCAGAACGCCCAGTTCGACAACCTCAAGCGCTTCCGTATCGGCCAGACCGGCTCGTTGGCGCTGCTGGATGAGCAAAACAAATGGCTGGTTGCCCCGGCGGGCGTACAAGCATTGGATCAGGCGGTTACGGTGATTGGCGGCCTGGCCAAAACCCCGGGCAAAGGCCAGTTCTGGAGCGACAAGGCTGAAGATTTCTACAGCGTTTCGGTGCCGTTCGACGGTGGGCCGTGGGCGGTCGTGGCGAGCATGCCGAAAGCCGAAATCCGTGCGGTGACCTGGAGCGTGGGTACGCAACTGGCCATCGGCAGTTTGCTGGCGATGCTGTTGGCGGTCGGTTCGGTGGTGTGGTTGCTGCGAAGCAAATTGGCACCGTTGAGTGATCTGGTGCGTCAGGCCGAAGCCTTGGGCGCCGGGGATCTGAGCGTGCGTCTGAACGTGTCGAGCAACGACGAAATCGGTCAACTGTCCCGCGCGTTCAACCAGATGAGCCAGGCGTTGTCGACCATGGTCGAGCACATCCGCCGCTCCTCGGAAGAGGTCAACCGCCGCGCGCAGGCGCTCTCCGGTTTGTCCGGCGGAGCTTACGAAGGTATGGAGCAGCAATCCGGCGAGATCACCAGCATGGCCGGCGCGGTAGAAGAATTCAGCGCCACCTCGCTGGACATCGCCGACAACATGGGCGCCACCCAGCGATTGGCTCAGGAAAACGCGCAGCAAACGCAGATTGGTCGCAGCTCGATGGAAGAGGCTTCGTCCTCTCTGGAGCAAATCGCCGGCGCGCTGAACACCACCGCCACCGTGATCAACACTCTTGGTCAGCGTTCCCAGGAAATCGGTGGCATCGTCAGCGTAATTACCTCGATTGCCGAGCAGACCAACCTGCTGGCGCTCAACGCAGCCATCGAAGCGGCGCGTGCGGGCGAGCAAGGTCGCGGCTTTGCGGTGGTGGCGGATGAGGTGCGTAACCTCGCGTCGCGCACTCGTCAGGCGACCGATGAAATCTCCGGCATGATCCAGAGCATTCAGCAGGAAACCGGCAACGCGATCAGCACCATGGAGCAGGGCAATGTGCTGATGCAGGAAGGTCTGTCGCGCAACGCCAACGTGGCATCTGCGCTGGCGCGGATTGACGAGCAGAGCCGTTCGGCGGGGCAGCAGTTTGCAGCGATCACCACGGCGACGCAGGAGCAGAGCAGCACCGCGACGTTGCTCAGCAGCAACCTGCAAAGTATTGCGTTGGCCAACAGCGAGCAGCGTGAAGTGGTTTCCAACCTGGCCGTGACCGCCAAGGAGCTTGAGAAACTGGCGGCGGACTTGCGTTCCGAGGTTGATCGCTTCCGTTGATGTGCGCCTGAAATAGCTATCGCGAGCAGGCTCGCTCCTACAGTGTCCGGTGCGAATCACAGATTTTGTGAAGACCCGGATCCCCTGTGGGAGCGAGCCTGCTCGCGATTGCATCACTGAAGATCTTCGGCAGAACATGCGATCTGTCGATCTAATACACTTGCTGAAACGTTTCCGCAGCGCTATAAAAATGGCACAACTCCAATAAAGGCTGCTGCCATGTCCCCGCTCAAACTCGTCGCCGCACTCGGCGCACTGTCCGCTGCCTCCCATGCCATGGCTTGGGATTACGTCCTTCTCGATGCCAATAAGCCCGCGCAAAACTGGACCATCACCAGTGAGCAACTCGGCGTGAAAACCGACAAACCCTTCTCGATAAGCCTGCGCACCTTGCATGGTGGGCGGCAGGAAGGTGTGAGCATCGTGGATATCGATAACGGCACGATGAAACTCTCTGTGGTGCCGACCCGTGGCATGAATGTCCTGCACGCCTCCGTTGGCAACGTGCGCATGGGCTGGGATTCGCCGGTCAAGGATGTGGTCAATCCGGCATTCATCGAACTCAACGGACGCGGTGGCCTGGGCTGGCTGGAAGGCTTCAACGAACTGGTGACCCGCTGCGGTTACGAATGGGTCGGCCATCCCGGCATGGACAATGGTGAGCTGCTGACCCTGCACGGGCGCGCCGCCAACATCCCGGCCAGCACTGTCACGCTGCACATCGATGAAGAACCACCCTACGCCATCAGTCTGCGCGGCGAACTGAAAGAGCAGGCGTTCAAGAAAGTCGACTTCACGGTCGTCACTGAACTGGTCACCGAGCCCGGCAGCGTGCGTTTCGCACTCAACGATAAGTTGACCAACAACGGCGATTATCCAAAGGAATATCAGGCGCTGTATCACAGCAACTTCAGTACGCCGTTCCTTGAGCAGGGCGCCCGTTTTGCTGCGCCGGTGAAACAGGTCTCGCCTTTCAACGACAAGGCCAAGGGTGATTTGCCCGACTGGCAGACCTACCGCGCCCCGACCAAGGACTACGACGAAACCGTCTACAACGTCGTGCCCTATGCTGACGCCAAAGGCGAAACCCTGACCGTTCTGCATAACAAGGCCGGCAGCCTCGGTGTTTCCGTCGGCTTCAACACCCAGCAGTTGCCGGTGTTTTCCCTGTGGAAAAACACTGACACCCAAGGGCAGGGCTATGTCACGGGACTGGAGCCGGGCACCAGTTTCTCCTACAACCGCCGCTATCAGCGTCCGCTGAATCTGGTGCCGACCATTGCGCCGAAGGAACACAAACAGTTCCAGATCAGCTACAGCCTGCTCGCCGACAAAAATGCTGTGGATAACGCCTTGAAGCGTGTAACCGAAATTCAGGCCGGGCGCGCAACCGAAGTGCGGCAGGCGCCACTGGTTGATCTGACCGAGCATTAAGGCGTCGCCGGCCGATACTGCAGCGCTTCGGCCAAGTGCTCACGCCTGATTGCATCGACTTGCTCAAGGTCTGCCAGGGTTCTGGCGACTTTGAGTAAACGATGGGCTGAGCGCAGCGACAACGTCAGTCGCTCACAGGCGGACTCCAGCCAGGTTTCGTCGGCTGTGGATAACTTGCAGTGCCTTTTCAGGCCCGGCAGATCAAGAAATGCATTGGCGCAGCCTTGACGCTTTTGCTGTCTTTCACGCGCCTCGGCCACCAACGCCGCTGCGCTGGCGCTGTCCTCTCCCGGTTTCACCTGTGGATTCAACGCAGTCGCTTCCCGCGCCACTGTCAGGTGCAAGTCGATCCGGTCCAGCAGCGGCCCCGACAGTTTGTTGCGATAGCGCTGCACCATGTCCGGCGTGCAGGAACACTTGCCGCTCGGCTCGCCAAGATATCCACAGGGGCACGGATTCATCGCTGCCACCAACTGAAACCGCGCCGGAAAACGCACGCGATCCTTGGCCCGGGCAATCACGATATGCCCGGACTCCATCGGTTCGCGCAGTACCTCCAGCACCTTGCGATCAAACTCCGGCAGCTCATCGAGAAACAGCACGCCGTGGTGGGCGAGGGTGATCTCGCCGGGTTGCGGTTTTGAACTGCCACCGACCAGCGCCGGCCCGGAGGCAGAATGATGAGGCTGCCGAAAGGGACGCTGCGGCCAATGGGTCAGCGGTACGCCACTGGCAACGGATTGAATGGCGGCCACCTCCAGCGCTTCGCATTCGGGCAGCGGCGGGAGCAGTCCCGGCAATCGACTGGCCAACAACGTCTTGCCCGTCCCCGGCGGCCCGCTGAACAAAAGGTTATGCGCGCCTGCTGCCGCAATCAGCAGTGCACGTTTGGCTGCCATTTGCCCCTGCACTTCGTTGAGGTCGGGGTAGGGTTTGGCGGCATGCATCAAACCGTCCGATACGTAAGGCTCCACTGGCGTATGCCCGTTGAAATGCGCCACCGCCTCCAGCAGATGATCCACCGCAAACACCTTCAATCCCGACGCCAGACACGCCTCCTCGGCATTCGCCCGCGGTACCAACAGCGCTCGCCCGGCCTTGCGCGCCGCCAATGCCGCGGGCAACACCCCGCGCACCGGCCGCACAGCACCGGATAATGCCAATTCACCCAGACACTCCACATCATCCAGCGTCAGACACGGCACCTGCACACTTGCCGACAGAATCCCCAAGGCAATCGCCAGATCAAACCGCCCGCCATCCTTGGGCAAATCCGCCGGCGCAAGATTCAGGGTGATCCGCCGCGCCGGAAACTGCAGCCCGGAATTGATGATCGCGCTGCGCACCCGATCCTTGCTCTCCTTCACCGCTGCTTCGGGCAGGCCGACCATGGTCAGCGACGGCAGGCCGTTGGCCAGATGGACTTCGACAGTGACAGCGGGAGCATCCACGCCAATCTGGGCGCGACTGTGGACGATGGAGAGGGACATGGTCGTTCCTTGAGCTGAATCGGGGGCCGCTTCCTGCGGGTTTTTTAAGGGTAGTTGAGCCGGGTTTCAGTGCTGGAATAGAGGTTTACAAGACGTATCAAAACCCAATGGCGTGGCACTGCCTCCCTGAATTGGAGCGTTGACTCTCGACCGGCATTGACGGATCATCCCGTCCGAGGACTGCAACTGCGCATTCGTCGGGACTGGGCACCAGCAAAAGCTCCCCCGCATTTTTGGCAGCAGAGAAAGCTGGTTTCTCTGAAGTAGTGACGACGGGCGAGCCTGTCGGATTCTGAACCCAAGGCTGTAAAGCCAGGAGCTAAAGAATCGCTGCGACTACTCCTCAAAAAATACTTAAAAGGCGTCCATTGGACGCCTTTTTTATTTCTGATTGGATGATGCCCGTGGTATCTGCCCCACCAACGTGCCATGCGCGCGCTTTTGCGGGTACCAAGTCACCACGAAGTAACCAAATCCTGTGGCGCGCTCGTGTCGCGGTTCAAGAATCAGTGTTCCCATAGATGTCCTCAGTACCGCGACCCTGTTTCCACATCGCTGTTCTTTGAACTCGCAATAGATTTGCGCTCCCGGGACGATCATTTTCGCAACAATCGCTGCTACCCCATCGACAGTCTGGCAACCATGTTTGAGCAAGTCGGCTCTATGGGCTTCCCATACGTGTACTACGCCAAAACCGCTATTCGCTCGGCGGTGAATACCTACTCGCAAATAAATTTTCCCGCCTGGCAAGCCGAACTTTGGCATATCGGGGATCGTGCCGAAGATGTAACCGCCATCTGGGTGCTGAACCAGCGTGTTTTCTTTGAGTTTGAGCAAGTCAGACAAGAGAGGTCCAGAACCAGAGTGTCTGGCGATCAATGTGATTCGTCTGCAATTCGACTTGTTGGATCGACCAGCGCAGGCGAAAGCCACCAGCGTAATCACAGGGAACAACTCACGGAATCAGGCGCAGACGCTGATTTTTGTAGGGCCGTGCCCTAATAGTTGTAGGACGCCGGCGAAAGGGTTTCGACGGTCTTGTATCGCGGAGTCGGATGCTCCAGTTTGGCCGCTCAATGCAGCCTCTGGAGACTAGAAATGAACCGCAATGGTATGCGCCCGATTCATCCGGGCGAGGTTCTGAATAAGGAGTTTATGAAGCCGATGGGCATGACCGTCATGGATTTGGCCATGCCCACGAAATGGCCCGAAAGTGAGATCGAAAAGCTTGTGAAATGCCAGCTCAGGATCTACGCCGACTTGGCAATCAGACTTGCCATTCATCTCAACACGACGCCTGAGTTCTGGATGAGTCTTCAGTCGACTTACGATTTGCGCAGGGCCCAGCTCAGGCATGCGGGCTTATAGCGATTGCAGCATCCGCGAAGCCCTTTTCCACCAAGGCCCCGTTATTGGGCGCTTCGGCTCTTCACGTTCCACCATCATCAACGGCACATCCTGCAACCGAATCCACGGCTGGTTATTCCAGTGCAGCAAACTCAATGTCATGTCCGGCCAGTTGAGTAGGCTCAGTTGTGGGCGTCGCTTGTGGTGGGGTGTTGGGTGTCGCGCAGGGTGGGGATGACTTGGTGGGTGAGCCATTCGCGCAAGGCTCGGTATTCGGGGCAGTAGTGGTAGACGAGGAGGGCGTAGACGCCGGATTCGCTGATCAGCAGGGTGTTTTCGATTTGGTTGTGGATCAGGGTTTTGCGGGTTTGGTGTTGGTCGGAGTCGAGTTTTCGCAGCATGCGTTCGTTTAGGTAGATGTGCAGCAGGCGGCTCAGGTCTCGGGCGCAGAACCAGGGTTGGTTCTGGATGAGGAGGGCGTGGAGGGGGAGTTTGTGGCGGGTGAAGAGGTAAGGCTTTAAATAGGTTTCTTCCATGGTGCAGTTCTCGAATTCGAATGAAGAAAACTGCCTCTGATCGTCGCCAAACGATAGGGGTGGCAGCTATGCGCAGGTTGGCGAACCGGTGAATCCGGAACCGGCAGACCCTAAGGTCTCCCACGCACAGCCGCCATAATTCGAGATGGGAAAAGTCCCAAGGTCGAACATAGTCGCAATGCGTCGAACTCTATCCAGGTCGCCAAACCCGGTGCTGAACATTCAGCATCGGGTGAGCTTAGGAACCGGGGCTTTTCGACGCAATCGGACGGCGGTCACTCAGGTTGTAGGACGTTGCCGAGATGATTGAAGGGCTGAAGATCAAAAGATCGCAGCCTTCGGCAGCTCCTACAGGGGGAGCAGGGTTACTCGGCTGGCGGAGTCAGCTTCGCTTCCATATCGGCCACTTTCGCTTCGAGGCTTTCGAGGCGGGCGCGAGTGCGGGCCAGCACGACCATCTGACTATCAAACTCTTCCCGGCTCACCAGATCGAGTTTGCTGAAGGCACTTTGCAGCAGCATCTTGAACTGGCTTTCGATTTCGGCTTTCGGCAGCGGGGTGTCGCCGCTGAACAGGCGGGAGGCGGTGCCGCTCAAGGCGTCGAGGAAGTCTTTGGGTGCGAGCATGGGGAATGTCCTGAAAACAATGGCAGGCAGTGTATCACGCAGTGTCTATAGTCAATCTCGCAGGCAGGGATGCACGCTTTTCGCGCAGGCGGACGGACGGCGACGCACCGTTGTTGTGCGTATCCGCGACGCCTTTTGCACGGGAGTGCCTGCGGCAGCGGCCAAGGGATTGAAATCAGTGGGTTTTGGCGAGATGGCAAGGTTTCTGCTTAGTCACCTGTGACCCATGCACTGATGCAGTCGCTGTGACGAATGCAGTGCGGCAGGCGGAACGGGGAGTTTCGTCTGATGCGGTTAGCTGGCGTCAGTCGGGCGGTCAAGGCCGACGATGCGTTACAAAGCCAGGCACTGCGCTTAGACTTGAGTCGGGTTTGTTTTCCTGGGGCAAGTCCACCAATTCGGGAGAGAGTTTCATGAAGCTAGTCACTGCCATCATCAAGCCGTTCAAGTTGGACGACGTGCGCGAGTCGCTGTCCGAAATCGGCGTGCAGGGCATTACCGTTACTGAAGTCAAAGGCTTCGGCCGGCAGAAGGGTCACACCGAGCTGTATCGCGGCGCGGAATATGTGGTCGATTTTCTGCCCAAGGTGAAAATCGACGTGGCCATCGACGACAAGGATCTGGATCGTGTTATCGAGGCGATAACCAAGGCTGCCAACACCGGCAAGATCGGTGACGGCAAGATCTTCGTGGTCAATCTGGAACAGGCGATTCGTATCCGTACCGGCGAAACCGATACCGACGCGATTTAAAAGCCGCCACAAACCCAACGCCCCAGGAGAAAACAATATGACTCTGCGTAAATTCGCAGGGCTAGGAGCCCTGTTGTCCATCGTAATGCCAAGCCTTGCAATGGCGGCAGACGAAGTGGCGGCCCCAGTCCTCAATTCCGGCGACACCGCCTGGATGCTCACCTCCACAGCCCTCGTGCTGTTCATGACCATCCCGGGCCTGGCGCTGTTCTACGGCGGCATGGTTCGCTCGAAAAACATTCTTTCCGTGATGATGCAGTGCTTCGCCATTACCGGTCTGATCAGCATCCTGTGGGTCATTTATGGCTACAGCATTGCGTTCGACACCACCGGCATGGAGCAGGGCGTCGTCAACTTCAACTCGTTCTTCGGCGGCATGGGCAAGGCGTTCCTCGCCGGTGTCACGCCTTCGAGCCTGACCGGCCCAGCGGCGCTGTTCCCTGAGGCGGTGTTCATCACCTTCCAGATGACCTTCGCGATCATCACCCCGGCGCTGATCGTCGGCGCGTTCGCCGAGCGGATGAAGTTCTCCGCGATGCTGATCTTCATGGGCATCTGGTTCACCCTGGTTTACGCACCGATCGCGCACATGGTCTGGTCCGGCAACGGCGGCCTGATGTGGGACTGGGGCGTGCTCGACTTCGCGGGCGGCACCGTGGTGCACATCAACGCGGGTGTGGCCGGTCTGATTGCCTGCCTGGTATTGGGCAAGCGCAAAGGCTTCCCGACCACCCCGATGGCACCGCACAACCTCGGTTACACCCTGATGGGCGCGGCGATGCTGTGGGTCGGCTGGTTCGGCTTCAACGCCGGTTCCGCTGCGGCGGCCAATGGCACCGCCGGCATGGCGATGCTGGTCACCCAGATCGCGACCGCTGCGGCTGCGCTGGGCTGGATGTTCGCTGAGTGGGTCACCCACGGCAAACCAAGTGCTCTGGGCATCGCCTCGGGTGTGGTTGCCGGTCTGGTGGCGATTACTCCGGCTGCCGGTACCGTGGGCCCGATGGGCGCACTGGTGATCGGTCTGGCGGCGGGCGTGGTGTGCTTCTTTTGCGCCACCACCCTGAAACGCAAACTCGGTTATGACGATTCCCTCGACGCATTCGGCGTACACGGCATCGGCGGTATCCTCGGCGCGATTCTGACCGGTGTGTTCGCGGCGCCGGCTCTGGGTGGTTTCGGTACCGTTACCGATATCGGCGCGCAAGTCTGGATTCAGGTTAAAGGCGTTGGCTTCACGGTGATCTACACCGCGATCGTCACCTTCATCATCCTCAAGGTTCTGGACGCCGTGATGGGTCTGCGTGTAACCGAGGAAGAAGAGTCGGTTGGCCTCGATCTGGCACAACACAACGAACGTGGCTACAACCTGTAATTACGCGCACTAAAAAACTTGCCCGGTTCGCCGGGCATTTTTTTGTCTGGAATTTGTCATTGAAGGACAAGCTGAAAGGATTTTTCGTACGGCTTTGGTCGAGTTTACGAAGGGTGTTTTTCTGCGGGCAATGGCTTACACCGTTGCAGGAATATTAGGGCCTTTGTTTTTTCCCAGAGCGCGCTAGAATGCGCCCCGAATGTGCGGAGAACTGTATGTGGCAACAGACTCTGATAACCCTGCGGGCAAGACCCCGGGGCTTTCATCTGGTAACGGACGAGTTACTCGCCGGCCTGCCTGAACTCAAGGCATGTCGGGTCGGTCTGTTGCATTTGTGGCTGCAGCATACCTCGGCGTCGTTGACCATCAACGAGAACGCCGATCCGGCGGTTCGTCGCGACTTCGAACGATTTTTCAATCGTCTGATCCCACAAGGAGCAGACGGCTATGAGCATAACGACGAAGGCCTGGACGACCTCCCGGCGCACTTCAAGGCCAGCGTGCTTGGCTGCCAGATCAGTCTGCCGGTTTCGGCAGGTCGGTTGGCACTGGGAACCTGGCAAGGCGTTTATCTGGGCGAGCACCGTGATCATGGCGGTGCCCGTAAAGTCCTCGCCACCTTGCACGGTGAAGGGGCATAGCCGCTGGTCAGCAGCGGTGAATGATTTTTTAACGGCGACTTTCGACAGTTGCCAAAGCTGGTCTATAACTAATCTGCTTTTCGCAAGTCATGAGGTAGAACATGAGCGACGATGATCTGGAAACCGACGACCTCGAAGTAGGCGACGAAGACGAGGCCGAGGAAGGCCTGGAAGCAGCAGCGGAAGACGTTGCTGACGACGATGGCGGTGACGATGCGCCGGTCCCGGCTGCCAAAGGCAAAGCCAAGGCTGCGGTGTCGGTAGATGAGTTGCCGAGCATTGAAGCCAAGAACAAGGAGCGCGACGCCCTGGCCAAGGCCATGGAAGAGTTCCTGTCGCGAGGCGGAAAAGTGCAGGAAGTGGAGGCCAATGTGGTCGCCGATCCGCCCAAGAAGCCGGACAACAAGTACGGTAGCCGCCCTATCTGAGGCGTGCCGCTTGCTTGCTGAAAAAGCCCGCCGTCGCTGCGGGCTTTTTCATGCCTGGAATATCACATGAAGGTGATTGGGTGAGACCCCTGTGGCGAGGGGATTTATCCCCGATGGGCTGCGCAGCGGCCCCAAAACGCAGAATACAGCGTTGCCCTGACACACCGCGCAAGCTGATTTCACGACTGCTTTGCAGCCGATCGGGGATAAATCCCCTCGCCACAAAAAGCGGTTTGGTGTCAGACGGAGGCAGCGTTCCAACGCGCCAGCACCGCTGGCAAGTCGGTCAGGCTGCGGATCTCGGCATCCGGCAAGCGCTCCGCTTCCCAGACCTTGCCCGCCGGGTTAAACCAGATCGCACGCATTCCGGCTTGTTGCGCCCCGGCAATGTCATCTCCCGGATGATCACCGATATGCACCGCGGTTTCGGCCTTGGCGCCACCGCGCTGCAACGCCTCGTGAAACAGTCGCGCATCCGGTTTGGCGATGCCGATGTCTTCGGCGCACAGGGCAAACTTGAAGTAATCCGCCAGCCCCAACCGGCGCACATCGGCGTTGCCGTTGGTGACCACGCCGAGGGCGTAATGGTTGGCGAGAATCTCCAGCACCGGCTCGACTTCGGGGAACACTTCGATCTGATGCCGCGCATGCAGGAACACTTCAAAGCCCTTGTCTGCCAGCTCCGACGCCTCGCCATGGCCGTAGCCAGACTCTTCCAGCGCATGGAACAGCACCCGCCGACGTAGCGCACTGATGCGATGTTTGAGTCCCGGCTCGTTGGCCAGCACCCGCTCGCGGATCGACCACAAATGCTCCACCGGCACCGCGCCCAGATTCGGCGCATGTTCGCTCAGCCATTCACGCAAAATCGCTTCGGCGCTGACGATCACCGGGGCGGTGTCCCACAGGGTGTCGTCGAGGTCGAAGGTGATCAACTGGATGCTCATGAATCGTCGCCTTTCATGCGTTTGGCCCGTGGGTGGGCGCTGTCGTAGACCGCCGCCAGATGCTGGAAGTCCAGGTGGGTGTAGATCTGCGTGGTCTTGATGTCCGAGTGCCCGAGCAGCTCCTGCACCGCGCGCAGATCTTGCGAGGACTCCAGCAAGTGGCTGGCGAAGGAATGCCGCAGCATATGCGGGTGCAGGTTCTGCCCCAGTTCACGCTCGCCGGCCAGTTTGACCCGCACCTGAATCGCCCGTGGCCCGAGGCGCCGGCCTTGCTGGCTGACGAATACGGCGTCGTCCGCCGGATTGGTCATGGCGCGCAACGGCAGCCACTGTTCAAGGGCTTCGCGGGCCTTTCTGCCGACCGGCAGCAGACGGGTCTTGCTGCCTTTGCCGAGCACTTGAACCATGCCGTCGGCCAGATCGAGCTGATCGAGATTGAGCCCGGTCAGCTCCGACAGACGCAGGCCGGAGGAGTAGAACAATTCCAGAATCGCCTGATCACGCCGCGCGAGAAAATCGTCCTCGACCGCGCCTTCAAGCAATTGCAGCGCGCGGTCGGTGTCGAGGGTTTTCGGCAGGCGGCGTTCGCCTTTCGGCGGTGCCAGTCCGGTAGCCGGATCGTGGTCGCACAGACCTTCGCGATTGAGATAGTGATAGAGCCCGCGCACCGCCGAGAGCAACCGGGCGAGGCTGCGTGAGGATTGGCCTTGCGCATGCAGGCGAGCGATCAGGCTGCGCAGGCGCTGGATGTCCAGCGCGGCCCAACTGCTGATGTTCTGTTTGACGCACCAGCCGAGGACTTTATCGAGGTCGCGGCGGTAGGCCGACAGCGTGTGCGGCGACACCTGCCGCTCACTGCGCAAATGTTCGCAGTAAGCGTCCAGTTGTCGTTCCATGTTCAGCGTACCGAGCGCAGGGAGCTGTTGACCCGTGGTAGCACGCGGCCCATGACTTCGGCGATGTAGCTGAGGAACAGCGTACCCACCGAACTCTTGTAGTGCTGCGGGTCACGGCTGGCGATGGCCAGAATCCCGTGGATGCCTTGGTGGCTGACAGCGACCACGGCGGTGGAACCGATCTGCTTGCGTTGTTCTTCGCCGAACAGAAAGTCCAGCTCATGCTCGCGCAGGGTGCCGCTGACGCTTTTGCCTTCGGTGAGCAGGCCGCCGATAGCGACTTGTGCATCGGCGTGACTGACCCAGCGGCCAACGGGTGCCGGGTTGTCGCCGAGCAGGATCAGGCTGACAAAAGGCACCTGAAAGTCCTGGCGCAGGCTGTCTTCGACACTGATGACCACGTCTTCCAGGCTGGAGGCGTCCATCAGGGCGAGGATCAGGCGACGGGTCTTGTCGAACAGGCGATCGTTGTCGCGAGCCACGTCCATCAGTTGCGAGAGGCGATGACGCATCTCGATGTTGCGCTCGCGCAGAATGGTCATCTGGCGCTCGACCAGCGATACGGTGTCGCCGCGCTGGTGAGGAATGCGCATGGCCGGCAGCAGTTCTTCGTGCTCGACGAAGAAATCCGGATGAGCCTCCAGGTACGCGGCAACCGCTGCCGCCTCTAGGCTCTCGGACGCTGATTCGTCGGACTGTCGGGCGGGTACCTGGGGCTTATCGGTCATGGTTTCTGCTCACTCAAAGACGCACTTGTCCTTCGTATACACGCACTGCCGGGCCGGTCATCAACACCGGTTGGCCAGGGCCTGCCCATTCAATGGACAGACGCCCGCCGGGCAGGTCGATCAACAGCGGCGAATCCATCCACCCCTGACTGATGGCCGCAACAGCCGCAGCGCAAGCGCCGGTGCCACAGGCCTGGGTTTCCCCGGCGCCGCGTTCCCAGACGCGCAGTTGCGCGCGGTTGCGGTCGATAACCTGGAGGAAACCGACATTGACCCGCGCCGGGAAGCGCGGATGGTGTTCGATTTTCGGCCCCAGTTCATGCACCGGCGCGCTGTTGA
This sequence comes from Pseudomonas sp. LBUM1648, assembly GCF_059716145.1. Classification (NCBI taxonomy): domain Bacteria; kingdom Pseudomonadati; phylum Pseudomonadota; class Gammaproteobacteria; order Pseudomonadales; family Pseudomonadaceae; genus Pseudomonas; species Pseudomonas sp. LBUM1648. The sequence continues at coordinate 6,267,323 of NZ_CP166808.1, read as the reverse complement.
TGTCCTGCACGCGCAGCACGGCGTGTGGGTTGCCCATCGACACGGCGGCCAGTTCGACCGTGGTGCCGTCGACTTCCAGTTGATAGCTTGCGGCCTGCGCCGGTGCTTCGAACGGAATGTCCGCCGGCACCAGGCGCGGGGCGCCCATGTTCACGCCGATCTGGCCGTCGTTACGCACGTCCAGTTCGATGATGCCGCCCTTGGTCTCGACGCGGATCTGCCGTTTGGCGGTCAGTCGCTTGTCGAGCACGAAGCGGGCGAAGCAGCGCGCACCATTGCCGCACTGCTCCACTTCGGAGCCGTCGGAATTGAAGATCCGATAACGGAAATCCACGTCCGGATTGCTCGGCGCCTCGACGATCAGCAATTGGTCGAAACCTATGCCGGTGTGCCGGTCGCCCCATTGTTTGGCGTGCTTGGGCTGAATATGCGCGTGCTGGCTGACCAGGTCGAGAACCATGAAGTCGTTGCCCAGGCCGTGCATTTTGGTAAAACGCAGCAGCATGGGTTACTCCGGCAGCAGGCTTTCGCCGGCAAACAGCTCAGCCACGGTTTCGCGGCGACGCACTTCAAAGACCTTGTCACCGTCCACCAGCACCTCGGCGGCACGGCCGCGGGTGTTGTAGTTGGAGCTCATCACAAAACCGTAGGCACCGGCCGAATGCACCGCCAGCAAGTCGCCTTCTTCAAGCGCAAGCTCACGGTCCTTGGCGAGGAAGTCACCGGTTTCGCAGATCGGGCCGACGATGTCGTATTTACGCGCAGCGGTGTCGCGGGGTTTGACCGCGGTGACGTCCATCCACGCCTGGTACAGCGCCGGGCGGATCAGGTCGTTCATCGCCGCGTCGACGATGGCGAAGTCTTTGTGTTCGGTGTGCTTGAGGTACTCGACTTGCGTCAGCAGCACACCAGCATTGGCGACGATGAAACGGCCCGGCTCGAGCACCAGTGCCAGATCACGACCGTCCAGACGCTCGCGCACGGCTTTGATGTAGTCACCGGCCAATGGCGGCTCCTCATCGCGATAACGCACACCCAAACCACCACCGAGATCGATGTGGCGCAGGTGGATGCCGCAATCGCCGAGGCGATCGACCAGATCCAGCAGACGGTCGAGGGCGTCGATGAACGGCGGCAATGTAGTCAACTGCGAACCGATGTGGCAGTCGACACCAATCACTTCCAGGTTCGGCAGATGCGCGGCGCGCACGTACACGTCTTCGGCGTCGGCGATGGCGATGCCGAACTTGTTCTCTTTGAGACCGGTGGAAATGTACGGGTGGGTGCCGGCATCGACATCCGGGTTGACGCGCAGCGAGACCGGCGCGCGAACGCCCAGCTCGGCGGCCACGACTTGCAGGCGCTCCAGCTCGTCGGTGGATTCGACGTTGAAGCAATGCACGCCGACTTCCAGTGCGCGACGCATGTCGTCACGGGTCTTGCCGACCCCGGAGAACACGATCTTGTCGGCGCTGCCGCCAGCGGCCAGTACGCGTTCCAATTCACCCCGGGAGACGATGTCGAAACCGGCGCCGAGACGGGCCAGGACATTCAGCACGCCAAGGTTGGAGTTGGCTTTGACCGCAAAGCAAACCAGATGCGGCATGCCGGCCAGCGCATCGGCGAAAGCCAGGTACTGGGCTTCGATGTGCGCGCGCGAGTAAACATAGGTGGGAGTGCCGAAGCGGTCGGCGATGGCGGACAGCGCCACACCTTCCGCGAACAGCTCCCCGCCACGGTAGTTAAAAGCGTCCATGGCGATCCCTTAGTAAACGTCGTGCTTGTGTGCTTTGGAAGCAGGCTGCTTTTGCGAAGACTGGGCTTGCTCGGCCGGGTCCTGATCGTCATCGGGCAGGTACAGCGGGCCTTTTTGACCGCAGGCCGAGACAAGGCAGGCAACCGCGACGAGCGCAGCAAGGGAAGAGATCAGGCGCTTCATGGCGAAATCCTTGAAAATGCGTTAATTGCGCCGGAGTATACCGGCCACCCGGCAGCTTGCCTATGCGACGGGGTTCCCGTCCGGCGGGGCTCCTGAGAAGTGCATCATTATTCCCCGTGGGAGCGAGCCTGCTCGCGAAGGGGCCGGCAAGTTCAACAGGCTCGCTGCCTGGCACACCGCTTTCGCGAGCAGGCTCGCTCCCACAGGGGCGTTGTTGGAAGGGCCAACAGGTACTTGGTCGTTATCCTTTGCAATCGGCAAGCAGCGTCCGTATCTTTCGGCGCTTGAGCCTGAGCAGACATTTTTTTGAGGTTGCCACAATGAGTTTGACCGAAGCCCGTTTTCACGATCTGGTCGATGCCACCCAGCAAACGCTGGAAGACATCTTTGACGAAAGCGATCTGGATATCGATCTGGAGAGCTCGGCCGGTGTCCTGACGGTCAAGTTCGAGAACGGCTCGCAGCTGATCTTCAGCCGTCAGGAGCCGCTGCGCCAGCTCTGGCTGGCGGCCGTGTCAGGTGGTTTCCACTTCGACTACGACGAAGAAAGCGAACGCTGGATGTGCGACAAGAGCGAAGAGCAACTGGGCGAGATGCTTGAGCGTATCGTCAAGCAACAGGCCGGCGCCGAATTCGACTTCGAAGGTTTGTGATTCTGTGACTGACACCGCTCCCGTTCGTCCGCCCAAGCCGCTTTACAGCAACATCAGCCCGGCGGTGCCTTCGCCGTGCAGCGGCGTGTGCCGGCTGGATGAGCAAAAGGTCTGCCTCGGCTGTTTCCGGCATGTCGAAGACATTCGCGAGTGGCGCTCGGCGGATGATGAGCGCCGGCGGGTGATCGTCACCCAGGCACAGCAACGCCGCACCACCGGGGCGTGACTTGTATATTTTTTGAGCTGTGATAGTGTCCGAACACGCCTCAACCCATCGAGGCCTGGTGAAAACCCCGTCTTTTTTGGCGGGGTTTTGCTTTTTTAGTGTGCAGAAGAAAGGAGTCTGCCCGGATCATGACCGCACCTTCCATCACCCTTACCCGTCTGGACGTGCAACGTCTGGAGCGCCTGATCGACAGCCTGGATGACTCGCTGCCGGGCGTGATTGCGTTGCAAACCGAACTGGACCGCGCCGATACCCTGGTCAGCCACGATGAAGTGCCCGCCGATGTCGTGACGATGAATTCCCGTGTTCACTGCCGCGAAGAAGGCAGCGGCAAGGACTATCACCTGACGCTGGTCTATCCCAAGGATGCCAACGCCGATGAGGGCAAAATCTCGATTCTGGCACCGGTCGGCAGCGCCCTGCTGGGCCTGAAAGTCGGTCAACACATCGACTGGCCCGCACCGGGTGGCAAGACCCTGAAATTGACCTTGCTCGAAGTCGAATCGCAGCCGGCCAACGGTGGCGCGTTTCCGGAATAACCCCGCCTCAGGCCTGTTCGAGTGCCTCGTTCAGGGCGCGCTCCAGGTCCGCCTTGTAGCGCAGATACAGATTGCTTGAACTCTGACCATCACCGAGCAGGCCCGAGAGGTCCAGGTCGGTGATGTAGCAGCGATAGCGTTCGGTCTCGCGGCGCTGCTCGACGATCTCCCGGGCGACCACGCTGAACAGTTGGTCGCCATGTTCCAGCTCGCTGAATTCCCGTTGATTGCAATACAAGGTGACCTGCACTTCCCCCGGTGCGGCTTTGCCGACAATCGCCTGCACGTCGTAGAACGGCTTGTTGACCGGTGTCTGCGGCGCTGGCCGTGCTTCGACCCGTCGCGCCCGTCCCGGGCCTGAAGGCAATAACAGGTAATACAACGTTTCGAGGCGGGCCGAGGGGGCGGCGTCCATCGGCAGTGAAGCTTCGCGCCGATACTGGATCGACTGCAGGAAACGCTGCAGCGGCACCAGCAGGCTTTGTTCGTCGTGATACGGCAAATGCTGTTGCCACAAAACGTTGAACTCATCCAGCACATACAACTCGGCTTGCTGCTCGGTAATCCGGTAGAACACCTGAATGGATTCCGGCTGGCCCATCGGCAGGATCAACGCGAGGTCGTGATCTTCCAGCGCCATCGGATCCAGATGCAGCGGGCTGTAGCGCGCCTGTTCTTCACCGAGGTAATCGAGCAGTGCCGGCAATGTCGCGAGGGCGACGTGGTTGACCTGGCCTGGCACCAATTCCAGCACGTGATAGTGCTGCTGCACCTGAATCAGGTAACGATGGTTCAATTCGCTGAGCAACAGGTTTTGCGCGGTATCGACGATTTCTTCCACGCGGCGGGCGATGAATTGCGCACGGTTGTGGCAGAAGCAGCGCACCTTCAACGACGGCTGTAACGGCCCGCGCGGCAAGTTGTTGAGGTAATCGCGCAGGCAATCGAGCAGGGCGTGGGGGCCGTCGAAACGGTTGACCAGCACTTCATTCCAGCTGTTGAGCGTGACCTGGTCCAGCGTCAGCACGAGGTTTTCGCGCACCCCGGCGTAACTCAGCGAATCGGTGCGCTCGGTGGTCATCAGGATGTTCAGGTCGCGGTGATGCTTGAGCGGATCAACCCCGACGTTGACCAGAATCAGCACCTCGCTTGGCACCGCGGCGCGCAGCAAAGGTTCTTCGGCAACGGTGGGCAAGGGCAGGGCAATGCTTTGTTGCAGGCTGCCGAGCAGGTTGAACAGTTCGAACTCGCTCAGGTCGCTGTTGCCGGGGTGCAGGGCCAGCCGGGTACTGCTGTCGATCACGCCGTTGCGGTGACACCATGTCAGCAGTTCGAGCAATTCGCGGCTGCGCTTGATCGGCGCGAAATGTTCCCACTCCAGCGCCGTGAGGCTGCCGTTGTACAGGCCCCACTGGGTTTGCCCCGGCTCCTTCTTGTTGCGCGATTGCACCAAGGTCAGGGTGTCTTCGGCCAGATCCGGAGCGATGCCTGGGTTGATGAACTCGACCTTGTCAGCCTTGCGCTCGAACGCTGCATACAGCCTGCGACCGAGGACGTTGAGGTCACGTTTGTTGATCAGGCTGACGGTCTGTTCGGTGCGGGCGAACTGGGTCAGGAAGCGGTAGCTGTAATTGAGTTCGTTGACCAGCGCGCGGCGCTCGGCGCTGACCTGCCGGACTTTCCACTGGCTGCGGCTGTCGAGCAGCGCCAGTTGTCGTTGATCCCAATGCCACTCATTGGCCAGGCGCTCCAGCAGCGAACGCTGCCAGCCTTGGCTGCGACTGCTGCCGGTGAGCTTGCGGTTGACCTTCAGATACAGCGCGCGGCGCACCAGTTCCAGTCGCTCCGGCTCGTTGCGCGCAGTGAGGTATTCCTCGATGCGCCGATACACGACCATGTACGGGTCAAGTTCATCCAGATCGAGCTGGTTGGCGAACACCGCTTGCTTGTAGCGCAGGCTCAGGCACTGCACTTTCGGGTGCTCGCTGGCGTAGACCTCGGTCAGCAGCAGTTTGAGCACCGACTTGTAGGGCGACTCGATGCCCTTGAACAACTGCCACAAGCCGGCGCCGATGAACTCACCCGGCGGAATCGTCGCCAGATGCCCGAGGTCGAGGGTTTCGTCGGCGCGGATGAAACGCTTGGACAGCAGCGTGTGGGTGTACAGGTCGTAGGCGCTTTCTTCGTAAACCGGCACCAGCCACCAGATTGGTGTGCGCCCGGCCAGCCAGATCGCGGTGCGGTAGAACTCGTCCAGCAGCAGATAGTGCTGGGTGGTGCCGCAGTTTTCCGAACTGAGTTGACTGTCGCGTTCACCTTTGACGAAGCGCACCGGATCAATCAGAAAGAAGTGCGCCTCGGCACCCTGGCTCGCCGCCCAGGTTTCGAGCAACTGGCATTTCTTGCGCAGTTCCGCGAGTTCGCTTTCGCTCAGGTCCGGCGCGTGGCAGACCCACACGTCCATATCGCTTTGATCTGCCTGGGCCAGTGTGCCGAGGCTGCCCATCAGGAACAGTCCGTGAATCGGTCGCGGCGGGTTGCTGCCGTGGCGCGGCTTGTAGGAGAACGAGCGGGTCAGGCGTTGGGCTTCGGCAAGGGTATTGGCATCCGGCTCATAATTCGACAGGCCGGCGGGCGTACTGCCCGAAACATAACCCGGCAGTAGCGGATGGTTGACGTGGAAGAACAGCGGCAGCAGCGTCAGTACGCCTTGCTGACGCGTCGGCAAGCCTTCCAGCGCGCGGCCAAGACGAACTTCATTGAGTTTGAGAAAACGTGCGCGTAGCTGGCTGAGAACCTTGCGGTCGATTCCCTCATCCAGATCGGGGCGGATTTCGTGGGTGCGCGTCATGTCAGCTCAAACCGGCTCGCAGGCTCGGACGTAGAGGGTCTCGGAATGGGGGCAGTTTAGCCTTTGCGCAGCGGGAGTTTTAAGCTGAATTTGTTTTTTGACGTCAGATTTCTACCGCGAGGCGATAGTCGACGTCCGGACGGGCCCGCGGAAATCCCGTGACTGGGGTTCCCGTGGGCGAAGTCAGGAAGGATCAGGCTGTTTCTGGCTCTCTCAGAATCGTCAGCACGGTTTGCACATTTTGCGCAGCATCGCGACCCAGGCTGGTCAGATATCCACCATCGGGCTGATCGGTCAGTTCTTTAGCATAAAGGCGTTGGGCAGCAGCGATGTGCTTCGGGGCAGCGGTCTGATGAATTTTCAAACCTTCCTGGGAACTGTCCAGGGGAAAGAGTGCAAGGACTTCCAGTTCGGCAACCAGCTCAGGGGTAAGCGACATAAGGACTCCAGACTTTCTAGGAATTGGAACGCAGCGCCCCTAAGGTGAACCTGCCGGCGCGGACTGTCCAGTGTGCGCGTCAGGGTTTTCGTCTGGGGGCGGTTTCCAGTGTAGTCAGGGTCTGGGAGAAGGCTGGATGGATGGGTGACAAATTGTGTGGGAGCAAACCTGCTCCCACAGGTAGCGGCCCGGTTACGGCTTTTCCGGTGGCAACTCAGGCAATGCGCGCAGCGCCGCTTCATACCATTCGGTGTTGAACGGACGGTCTTCATCGAGCATCGCGTCAATCTCGTACGCCAGCACATGGGCCATCAGGTTGAGGATTTCTTCGCGCTCGACGCCCACCAAAGTGAGTTTGTTAAGCGTGGCTTTGGCCGCTGGCGGGTTGTCGCTTTCGATCTGGTTCTCGATGGCTTCGATCAACGTAGCCTCGGCGAACTCTTCTTCGTCAATGTCGTTGTCGATGTCTGTCGGCTCGCTCATGGCAGGCTCCTCAAGGAAAGGCGCCAGTTTACCCGCATTCAGCGGCGTGATGCTGCTGGCGGGATCAGCCACGGCGATCTATAAACAGACACCGCCCACCCCGCACGGCCCGGAGGCTATGTGATGCTCAAGCTCTACGGATTCTCAGTCAGCAACTACTACAACATGGTCAAACTGGCGCTGCTGGAAAAAGGCCTGCCGTTCGAAGAAGTCACGTTCTATCCGGGGCAGACCCCGGATTCACTGGTGATCAGTCCGCGCGGCAAAGTGCCGGTGCTGGGCGTTGACGCCGGTTACATCAATGAAACCGCGATCATTCTCGAATACCTCGAACAGACCCAGAAAGGCACGCCGCTGCTGCCGAGCGACCCGTTCGAGCGTGCGCAGGTGTTGGCAATTGCCAAGGAAATCGAGCTGTACATCGAACTGCCGGGCCGCGCCTGTTACGGCGAAGCGTTTTTCGGCATGACTTTGCCGGACGCGATCAAGGAAAAGACCAAGTCCGAGTTGCTGCTGGGTTTTGCTTCGCTGGGCCGCCACGGCAAATTCGCTCCGTATGTGGCAGGCGACAGTCTGAGCATTGCCGATTTGTACTTCCTGTACAGCGTGCCGTTGGCGTGCGCGGTGGGACAGAAGTTGTTCGGGATTGATTTGCTGGCGGAGATGCCGAAGGCCAAGGCGCTGCTGGAGCGACTTGAGCAGAATCCGCATGTGCAGAGGATTGCGGCGGACAAGGAGGCTGCGATGCCGGCGTTTTTGGCGATGATCGCGGCGAAGAAGTAGGTTTTTAGCGTTCTGAAGTCAGTCATCGCGGGCAAGCCCGCTCCCACAGGGTTTTGCGTTGAAACACAATTGTGTGCTCGACGCAGAACTTGTGGGAGCGGGCTTGCCCGCGATGCTTTTAGCGGCTGGCGATCAGGGCCTGACCGCGCACAACCGCAGCCTTGACCTGCGCCGGCGCAGTCCCGCCGATATGGTCACGGGCATTCACCGAGCCTTCGAGGGTCAGCACGGCAAACACATCCTGCTCGATCTGGTCGCTGAACTGACGCAGTTCTTCCAGGCTCATTTCTGCCAGATCCTTGCCAGTGTCGACGCCGTACTTCACCGCGTGACCAACGATTTCGTGGCAATCACGGAACGGCAGGCCACGGCGCACCAGGTAGTCCGCCAGGTCGGTCGCGGTGGAGAAGCCACGCAGCGCCGCTTCACGCATGATCGCGTGTTTCGGTTTGATCGCCGGGATCATGTCGGCAAAGGCACGCAGCGAATCGCGCAGCGTGTCGGCGGCATCGAACAGCGGCTCTTTGTCTTCCTGGTTGTCCTTGTTGTAGGCCAGCGGTTGGCCTTTCATCAGGGTCAACAGGCCCATCAGGGCGCCGAACACACGGCCGGTCTTGCCGCGTACCAGCTCAGGAACGTCGGGGTTTTTCTTTTGCGGCATGATCGAGCTACCGGTGCAGAAACGGTCCGGCAGATCGATGAACTGGAATTGCGCGCTGGTCCACAGCACCAGTTCTTCGGAGAAGCGCGACAGGTGCATCATCGCGATGCTTGCGGCCGAGCAGAATTCGATGGCGAAGTCGCGATCGGAAACGTTGTCCAGCGAGTTGCCGCCGACGGCATCGAAGCCCAGTAGTTGTGCGGTGTACTCGCGGTCGATCGGGTAGGTGGTGCCCGCCAGCGCAGCACTGCCCAGCGGCATGCGGTTGGTGCGCTTGCGGCAGTCGACCAGACGCTCGTAGTCGCGGCTGAGCATTTCGAACCAGGCCAGCATGTGATGCCCGAAGGTCACTGGCTGAGCAGTTTGCAGGTGAGTGAAGCCCGGCATGATGCTGGCAGCTTCGCGCTCGGCTTGCTCCAGCAGGCCTTTTTGCAGGCGGGTGATTTCGGCCAGGATCAGGTCGATTTCGTCACGCAGCCACAGGCGGATATCGGTGGCAACCTGATCGTTGCGGCTGCGGCCGGTGTGCAGTTTTTTGCCGGTGACGCCAATGCGGTCGGTCAGGCGCGCTTCGATGTTCATGTGCACGTCTTCGAGGTCGATGCGCCAGTCGAACTGGCCGGCCTCGATTTCGCCCTGAATGGTCTTCAGGCCCTCGATGATGCTGTCGCGCTCGGAATCGGTCAGCACGCCGACCTTGGCCAGCATGGTGGCGTGGGCGATCGAGCCCATGATGTCGTGGCGATACAGGCGCTGGTCGAAAGTGACGGAGGCGGTGAAGCGGGCGACGAAGGCGTCGACGGGTTCACTGAAGCGGCCGCCCCAGGACTGATTGGTCTTGTCAGTGCTCATGAATTCGCTCGTATCGGCTTGAAGAAAAAAGGCGTGAAACGCTGGCGCGGATAATAACAGGGTTGCCAATCCTGTCGCTGACACCGGTCGATACGTTTTTTTCTCATCGTGTCATCCATAGTCGGCGCGTTCTCCCGGGAATTTGCGCAACGATATTTTTCGATTGAGCAATAACGTTCCGACGAGCGTCTACAGTTGGACATAAGGGTCGGTGCAAGTCAGATCGCGCAAAGGTCTGGCTGCCGACTATAAGAAGAGGGGGTGGGTGGATTGTCCTTGGACAAACACCGCGCAAAGCGCAGGAAACAGCGGGCTTCGAGCAGTACGACCCGGACACTGGCAAATATTGCTGGCCGACGTACGGCACTTTTTGGCGCTCGGGCTAGTCTTAGCGTGGATCGCGGTGACGGACGTCACTTCACCTGTCTACGCTATCCTTGTGCGAGACTCACGCAGGAATCCAGCGCAATATGAATGTCCTGATCGTTGATGACGAACCACTGGCTCGCGAGCGCCTCAGCCGAATGGTGAGCGAGCTCGAGGGTTACACAGTCCTGGAGCCCAGCGCCACGAATGGCGAAGAGGCGTTGGTGCTGATCGACAGCCACAAACCGGATATCGTGCTTATCGATATCCGCATGCCGGGCCTGGATGGCCTGCAGGTTGCTGCCCGTCTGTGCGAGCGCGAAACACCACCGGCCGTGGTGTTTTGCACCAGTCCCGATGAATTTGCCGTGGAAGCCCTGCAGGCCAGCGCCGTGGGCTATGTGGTGAAACCCGTGCGAACCGAACACCTGCATGACGCCCTGAAACGGGCTGAGCGTCCCAACCGGACGCAACTCTCGGCCCTGACCCGCCCCGCCGCCGAAAGCGGCAATGGCCCGCGCAGTCACATCAGCGCCCGTACCCGCAAAGGCATTGAACTGATCCCGCTGGATCAGGTGGTCTACTTCATTGCCGACCACAAATACGTGACCTTGCGCCATGAAACCGGCGAAGTGCTGCTGGACGAACCGCTCAAGGCTCTGGAAGACGAATTCGGTGAACGCTTCGTGCGCATCCACCGCAACGCGCTGGTCGCCCGCGACCGCATCGAACGTCTGCAACGCACGCCGCTGGGACATTTCCAGCTGTTCCTCAAAGGCCTTAATGGTGACGCGTTGATTGTCAGCCGTCGGCATGTGGCGGGTGTGCGCAAAATGATGCAGGGCCTTTAACCCGGTCATTCCGGGTTGCTTTCATCTCGTTACCAGGCATTGCAGGCCAGGGAGGCCACGCCGTTTCTGATTCAAGTCAAAGTGGATTTGGCTGAGCTGTTATTATCCGCCGTATCTATTCAGTACGGATTGATCCATGTCCTCTCGCGAAATCCGCATCGCCACCCGTAAAAGTGCGCTGGCCCTCTGGCAGGCCGAATACGTCAAAGCCCGTCTGGAAGCGGCCCATCCGGGTCTGCTGGTGACGCTGGTGCCCATGGTCAGTCGCGGCGACAAGTTGCTCGATTCGCCGCTATCGAAAATTGGCGGCAAGGGCCTGTTCGTCAAGGAACTGGAAACCGCACTGCTGGAAAACGAAGCCGACATCGCCGTCCACTCGATGAAAGACGTGCCGATGGACTTTCCCGAAGGCCTTGGCCTGTTTTGCATCTGCGAGCGCGAGGATCCGCGTGATGCCTTCGTTTCCAATACCTACCCTAGCCTTGAGGCATTGCCGGCCGGCAGCATCGTCGGCACCTCCAGCCTGCGTCGTCAGGCGCAGTTGCTGACTCGCCGCCCGGATCTGGAAATCCGCTTCCTGCGTGGTAACGTCAACACCCGTCTGGCCAAGCTCGATGCCGGCGAGTACGACGCGATCATCCTCGCCGCAGCCGGTCTGATCCGTCTCGGTTTCGAAGACCGTATCACTTCGGCCATCAGCGTCGATGACAGCCTGCCGGCCGGTGGCCAGGGCGCAGTCGGTATCGAATGCCGCAGCGTCGACAGTGAAATCCATGCCTTGCTGGCTCCTCTGCATCATGCGGACACGTCCTCGCGCGTCACTGCTGAACGCGCCCTCAACAAGCATTTGAATGGCGGCTGCCAAGTGCCAATCGCTTGCTACGCCGTACTCGAAGGCGAGCAATTGTGGCTGCGTGGTCTGGTGGGCGAGCCGAGTGGCGGCCAACTGATCAGCGCCGAAGCTCGAGCTCCGCGCGCCGATGCCGAAGCGCTGGGTGTGAAGGTTGCCGAAGATTTGCTCAGCCAGGGCGCTGAAGAAATTCTCAAGGCAGTTTACGGCGAGGCAGGCCACGAGTGACCGGTTGGCGCCTGCTGCTGACGCGCCCTGCGGACGACTGTGCGGCGCTCGCCGAAACGTTGGCCGGGCAGGGGATTTTCAGCAGTTGCCTGCCGCTTTTGGAAATTGCACCGTTGCCGGTCTCTGACAAAATACGTCAGGCGATTACACGGCTGCCCGTTTGCAGCGCCGTGATCGTGGTGAGCAAACCGGCGGCACGCATTGCGGTGGATCTGATCAAGGCTCATGGCTTGCAGTCACTGGCGAACCCTTGGTTTAGCGTCGGTGCAGCGACGGCGCAGATTCTCAAGGATCATGGTCTCGACGTGAGCTTCCCGGTCGAGGGTGATGACAGCGAGGCGTTGCTGCAGTTGTCGCGTCTGCGTGAGGCGGTGGCCCGGCCCGGTGCGCAAGTGTTGATCCTGCGCGGGGAGGGCGGTCGCGAGCTGCTCGCCGAGCGCCTGCGTGAGCTTGGTGCTAGTGTCGAGTATCTGGAATTGTATCGACGCGACCTGCCAGCTTATGCGCCGCAAACATTGCCGCGGCGGATCGAAGCGGAACGCTTGAACGGGCTGGTGGTCAGCAGTGGACAGGGTTTCGAGCACCTGCGTCAGATGGCCGGCGATGCCTGGCCTGTGATTGCGCAGTTGCCGTTGTTTGTACCAAGCCCGAGGGTCGCCGAGCAGGCACGTGCCGCCGGGGCCCAAACAGTTGTGGATTGCCGCGGCGCGAGTGCCGCGGCTTTGCTGACGGCGTTACGGGAGCAACCCGTGCCCGTTTTCTAATGCAAAGGATGGATACGTGAGCGAAACAGCCTTGCCTAAAGATGACGTCCAACCTGTGATTGATGCTCAGGTTGAAACTCCACCGCCGGCCAAAGAGCCGCGCCGAGGCAATGGACTGGCCATTGTCGCCCTGTTGCTCGGCGCTGCCGGCGTGGCGATCGGTGGCTGGGGTGTCTGGCAGGTGCGTCACCTGCAGACCAACACCGCACAACAGTCGGGTCAGGTGCAGGCGTTGAACGATCAGGCGCAGAGCCTGAAGCTCAACGAACAGCGCCTGACCGAGCGCCTCGCGCAGTTGCCGGGGGCCGACGAGCTCGCCGATCGCCAGCGTCTGGTGACGCAGCTTCAGGGCGATCAGCAGCGCCTCAATCAACGTCTGGAAACCGTCCTGGGCGCCAGCCGCAAGGACTGGCGACTGGCTGAGGCCGAACATCTGCTGCGTTTGGCCAGCCTGCGCCTTTCGGCCTTGCAGGACATCAGCAGCGCCCAGGCCCTGGTGCAAGGCGCTGACGAAATTCTTCGCGAACAGAACGACCCCGGCTCCTTCGCTGCACGTGAACAAGTGGCGAAAACCCTGGTCGCGCTGCGCAGCACCGCACAGCCGGATCGCACCGGGTTGTTCCTGCGCCTGGGCGCCTTGCGTGATCAGGTTATTGACCTCACCGAACTGGCGCCGGAATACAAGGATCGCGGCGAGTCGCTGCTCGGCCTGACTGCCGATGGTGACGGCGCCAGTCGCTGGGCGCAGTGGTGGGATCAGGTCTCGCGTTACATTCGTATCGATTTCAACGCGGACAAGAATGTGAAGCCGCTGTTGGCCGGACAGAGTCTGAGCCAAGTGCGTCTGGCCTTGAGTCTGGCGCTGGAGCAGGCGCAGTGGGCGGCCCTCAATGGCCAGGCGGCGGTGTACACCCAGGCAATGGCCGAGGCGCGCGACGTCCTGAAAGGCAATTTCAATCCGGACAATCCGCAAAGCAAAGTGATGCTGGAACAAGTCGGCGAGCTGAGCAAGGAACCGGTCACCGTCAACACTCCGGATTTGACCGGCACGTTGAGTGCGGTTCAGGCCTATCTGGAACGGCGTAACGTCAATGCCGAAGAGTCGGTGAAACCTTTCGCCAAACCTGCCGCCAACACCGCGCAGGAGGCCACGCCATGAAACGCCTCTATGTGATCGTGTTTCTGGTGATCGCCGCGACGGCGGCATTGGGCCTGGCGATTGCCGAGCATTCCGGTTACGTGCTGGTTGCTTACAAGTCCTTCCGTTACGAGTCGAGCCTGTGGGCGACTCTGGCGCTGATCGCGGTGCTGTGGCTGCTGATCTGGGGCATCAAGGCTTTGGTCGAGCTGGTCATGGCCTCCAGCGGCGTGGTCAATCCATGGTCGCGGCGCAACCGCAGCCGCCGTGTGCAGGTGGCCATCGAGCATGGTCAGTTGGACTTGGCTGAAGGTCGTTGGGCCAGCGCCCAGCGTCACCTATATCGAGCCGCTGAGGCCGAACGCCAACCGCTGCTGTATTACCTCGGCGCTGCCCGCGCGGCGAACGAGCAAGGCAATTACGAGGAATCCGATCATCTGCTCGAGCGGGCGCTGGAGCGTCAGCCGCAGGCAGAGCTGGCGATTGCCTTGAGCCACGCACAATTGCAGACCGATCGTGGCGACACAGACGGTGCGCTAGTGACTTTGCAGGCGATGCACGAGCGTCATCCACATAATGTGCAGACGCTGCGCCAGTTGCAGCGTCTGTATCAGCAGCGCGGCGAATGGTCTGCGGTGATTCGTTTGTTGCCCGAACTGCGCAAGGACAAAGTCCTGCCACCTGCCGAACTGGCTGAGCTTGAGCGTCGTGCCTGGGGTGAAAACCTTTCACTGGCTGCACAGCGCGAAGAGGACGGCACAGTCGGCTTGCAGTCGCTCAACCGGGCATGGCAACAGCTCACCTCGGCGCAACGTCAGGAGCCGCCGCTGGTGTTGGCCTATGCCGAGCAGCTGCGCCAGCTGGGTGCTCAGGTCGAGGCGGAAGAAGTGCTTCGCAATGCGCTCAAGCGCAAGTACGACAGCCATCTGGCGCGTCTTTATGGTTTGGTGCGCGGCATTGATCCGGCACGCCAGCTGCAAATCGCCGAAGGCTGGCTCAAGGATCATCCGCACGATCCGAGCCTGCTCCTGACGTTGGGGCGTCTGTGTCTGCAAGCCAGCCTGTGGGGCAAGGCGCGGGACTATCTTGAAAACAGCCTGCGCGTGCAGCGCAACCCGGAAGCTTGTGCGGAACTGGCGCGCTTGCTCGCACAGTTGGGCGATACCGAGCGCAGCAATCAGTTGTTTCAGGAAGGTCTGGGTCTGCTCGATGAGCGCCTTTTGGCCGCGCCGCTGCCGGTTCCGGCTCACGTTTGAAGTCGCGAGGGAGGTTGCTCCCTCGCTCACTTTTGGTGACCCTAAATTCAACTTCAGTGAGTGCCAAGGGCAAAGTCCTACAGCGGACTACACCAATTCCTCTCGAACCTGTCGGGTTTTCCCTACACCTCTGGTGAACTGTCGGCAGGGTGTCGCCTTGAAAGGCTGACACGCTTTCCTCTACCGTAACCGCCTGTCTCTACTGTTTACGGAAAAGCCATGTCGTTGGCCTGCTCACGCTCCTTGTTCTTCATGGCTTTCACTGCGGGAGCCTTTGCTCTGGGAGCTTCCTATTATCTTGAATACGTGGTCGGCCTTACGCCGTGCAGTCTCTGCCTGGTGCAGCGGCTGTTCCTGACGTTGCTGTCGGCATTCTGCGGTCTGGCGGCGATCCACGGACCCAAACGTGTCGGCCTTTCGCTTTACTGGCTGCTTGCGCTGCTGACGAGCCTCGGCGGCACCACGGCGGCCTGGCGGCAGGTGCTGATACAAAGCGATCCGGCGCTGCAACTGTTGAATTGCTCACCGGCGCCCGAGACACTGTTCAGCGGCTTTCCGTGGCTTTGCGCGCTGCAAAGGATGTCTAACGGTGGCGCAGACTGCGCGGAAATTTCCTGGACGCTGTTCGATCTGAGTGTCCCGGAGTGGAGTCTGTTGTTCTTTGTCGCGGTGTCGATTCTTGCCATTTATCAATTGTTGCGCCTGGGCTGGGGCGCTCTGCAGCGACCGCTCAGCGGCGAAGCGTCGCACTCAGCGCTGGTCCGGGATTAAACACTTGTATGAACTTTATCTCCTGCGTACCTTGAAGCCATAGGCGTGCGGGCATAATCTGGCCCGCACGTGTCATTGGATTTATGTTGCTCGATGACGCTCTGCCCGACCGTCCCCCAAGCCAAACCAGAAGCGGGACGCGGGTGTAGAGCAGCATGACCCACAAGGGAAGAGAGATCGCCATGCTCGAAAGTTGTCAGAATGCTCAGGAACGTTGGGGTGGAGTTCATCTGCTGATCGACCGCTGGTTGCAAGAGCGGCATGAACTGGTTCGGGCCTATGATGCTCTTGGTGCGAAACCTGAGAAGTTGAGCGAGGACCGCAAGCCCTTGCAGGAATTCTGCGGTGTGCTGGTCGACTACGTATCAGCCGGGCACTTCGAAATCTACGAACAACTGACCGGTGAAGCCAAGGCGTTCAACGACAAGCGCGGCCTTGAATTGGCCGAGACAATTTATCCGCGCATCGATGTCATCACCGAAAAACTCCTCGCGTTCAACGACCTTTGCGACGAAGGCAAATGCGTTGCGGAGAAATTCAAGGAACTCGGTGGCCTGCTTCACGAACGTTTTGAACTGGAAGACTGCTTGATTGAAGTGCTGCATACGGCACACAAGGAAGAAGATTCGGTTCAGGCCTGACTGACGCTTTCAACAAAAAACGGTGCGCTCAGGCGCACCGTTTTTTTATGCCTGATCAACTCGTCGCGCCACGTAATTCGACTTCAAAAACCAGCGGTGTAAACGGTGCGATCAGGTCGCCGGCACCGTCGGCGCCATAAGCCTGATCCGATGGAATCACCAGTCGCCATTTCGCACCCACCGGCATGTTTTGCAACGCGGTGCGCCAACCGGCGATCACGCTGTCGAGGTTGAACCATTGCGGCTGAGTGTTCTGATCGAACACGGTGCCGTCCGGCAAGCGACCGATGTACAACACCTGGACTTTTCCATCAGGGCCTGCCTTGGCGCCGGTGCCTGGCGTCAGCTCGGTGAGCAGGATGCCGTCGGCCAGTTGCTTCACTCCCGGTTTGGCTTTTTCAGCCGTCAGGAAACGCTGCTCGTTTTCCATTGCGGCGTCGCTCGAAGGCATCGCGGCGTGTTCGGCATTTTGCGATTCATGGTCGGCCAGAATCTGTTCGATGCGCGCTTCACTCAGCGCCAGCGGCTTGCCTTGATAGGCCTGCTGCAATCCTTCTACCAGTGCCTGGATTTGCAACTGCGGGACTTCCTGACGCAAGCGTTCGCCCAGGCTGGCACCGAGACTATAGGCCAGATCATGAGCGTCGTTCGCCGTGGTTTTTTCGTCGGCGTGGGCCGCTGAAAAAATCACGCAGAGGGATAAAAAAAGGTAGCGCGACATGAGCTCTCTCCGTCCTGAATTGCGGTGGATTATGCCAGCGCGAACGTCTGTAACGGTGAACTGCTTTTGACTTGTTGAAGAACATTTTCACTTCGTTGCAACGCAACGGTTTCGATACTGTCAAGATGACCTAGCGGCGGTAACTGCAGAGGTCTAGTATGAGCCGCACTCACGTCAGCCAGGAGGTAAACCATGTCGGCCACCAAGAAGCCTGTAAACACTCCGTTGCACTTACTCCAACAACTCTCGGGCAGCTTGCTCGAGCATCTGGAAAACGCTTGCTCCCAAGCCTTGGCTGATGCTGAAAAACTGCTCGCCAAACTGGAAAAGCAACGCGGCAAGGCGCAAGAAAAACTGCACAAATCCCGCACCAAATTGCAGGACGCAGCTGCCGCCGGCAAAGCCAAGGCGCAGACCAAAGCCAAAGGCGCAGTGAAAGAACTTGAAGACCTGCTCGATGCGCTGAAAGAGCGTCAGTCCGACACTCGCAGCTACATTCTGCAACTCAAGCGCGATGCCCAGGAAAGCCTGAAACTGGCCCAGGGTGTTGGTCGTGTCCAGGAAGCAGTGGGCAAAGTATTGTCGTCCCGCTCGGCCAAACCAGCGGCGGCACCTGCCAAGAAAGCCGCAGCCAAACCTGCTGCAGCCAAGGCGCCGGCGAAAACCGCTGCTGCAAAACCAGCCGCTAAAGCCGCCGCCAAACCAGTGGCCAAATCGCCCGTGAAAGCTGCAGCAAAACCCGCTGCCAAGCCTGCGGCAAAAAAACCGGCTGCGGCGAGCGCTGCGAAACCGGCGGCTAAAACCACTGCGGCAAAACCTGCTGCCGCCAAAACTGCTGCGGCAAAACCCGCTGCAAAAACAGCCGCAGTCAAAGCAACCCCAGCTAAAACCGCAGCTGCAAAACCGGCCGCTAAAACTGCCGCTGCAAAACCTGCCGCCAAGTCCGCCGCCAAACCAGTTGCTGCTAAAACGGCTGCAAAACCAGCTACCAGAGTCGCCGCAAAACCAGCTGCCAAGCCTGCTGCAAAACCTGCAGTGAAAGCCGCCGCCAAGCCTGCTGCAAAACCACCAGTCAAGCCAGCCGCTAAACCGGCCGCCGCTGCAAAACCGGCTGCCAAGCCCGCAGCAAAACCAGCCGCGAAAAAACCAGTTGCTGCCAAACCAGCCGCTGCCAAACCGGCCACCGCGACAGCTGCCAAGCCTGCCGCACCGGCAACCTCGGCCTCGCCAGCAGCACCTGCGCCAGCCGCTACTACCTCGACTTCTACGACTGCGCCAACGCCAGCCGCTGCGTCGAGCGTTACCAGCAACCCAACCAGCGCTTCCTAAGTGCCGGTTGCCGCGATGCGCAGCACTTGCAGCGCATCGCGGTTCGGGCTGGCCCTTGGGCCTGCCAGCGCCTCCAGCCATGCCATCGACCCCGATACATTGCGCGCCCACATCTGCGCAATCCCCTCCAGCCGTGACAACAACGCACGCTCAGCCTCAAGCTCCAGCGCCTTGACTTGGTCACGCATGCCTTTCAACACCGCATCCTCCACAGCCCCCGCCTTCCATTGCACGCGCAATGCACGCAGCGGTTGCACGACCTCGATATCCCAAGGCTCGGTCAACGCCTGAAGCTGTTGCACGCGCTGTTGATCGCAGGCCACGCTACGTTGTTCCAGCCATAAACCGCACAGCAGCAGGCACACGTTGGCCCCCGCCGTTTGCAGTTGCAGGCAGGCGTCTTCCACGCCCGGGCGGGCGTAGGTGGCAAGGGAAAAGCTCCACAGGTCAGAGGACATCGTGCTACTCGCGCCAGTTGTGAGCGAAGCTGGTAGACTCCGCCGCCATTATGATCCGACTTCAGAACCTGACTTTACAGCGTGGCCCGCAACGTCTGCTAGAAGACGCCGAGCTGACCCTGCACGCCGGCCACAAAGCCGGCCTCATCGGTGCCAACGGCGCCGGCAAATCCAGCCTGTTTGCCTTGCTGCGCGGCGAGTTGCACCCGGATTCGGGCGATTGCCTGCTGCCGGCTGACTGGCGGATCGCGCACATGCGTCAGGAGGTCGATACCCTCGAGCGCCTGGCGGTCGACTATGTGCTCGATGGCGACCTGCGTCTACGTGAGGTGCAACGCGACCTTGCAGTGGCCGAAGCGGCCCATGACGGCGTGGCGCTGGCTCGTCTGCACGCCGAACTCGACAGCGCTGACGGCTACACCGCCGACGCGCGGGCGCGCAAGTTGCTCGCCGGTCTGGGTTTCACCAATGAGCAGATGGATCGCCAGGTAGGAGATTTCTCCGGTGGATGGCGGATGCGTCTGAATCTGGCGCAGGCATTGATGTGCCCCTCGGACTTGCTGCTGCTCGACGAACCGACCAACCACTTGGACCTCGACGCCATCATCTGGCTCGAAGAGTGGCTGAAGAGCTATCCGGGCACCTTGCTGCTGATTTCCCACGACCGCGATTTCCTCGACGAAGTCGTCGACCATGTTGCCCACGTCGATCAACGCAAAATCACCCTGTACCGGGGCGGCTACACCGCGTTCGAACGCGCCCGTGCCGAGCGTCTGGCCCAGCAGCAACAGGCCTACGAGAAGCAACAGGCGCAGCGTGCGCACATGGAAAGCTACATCGCCCGCTTCAAGGCTCAGGCCACCAAGGCCCGTCAGGCCCAGAGCCGTATCAAGGCGCTGGAGCGCATGGAAGAGTTGTCGGCGGCTCACGTCGATTCGCCGTTCGACTTCGTGTTCCGCGAGTCGACGAAGATCTCCAGCACGTTGATTGATTTGTCCGATGCGAACCTGGGCTACGGCGACCGAACCGTGCTGGAGAAGGTCAAGCTGCAACTGACCCCCGGCGCGCGGATCGGTCTGCTCGGGCCCAACGGTGCGGGTAAATCGACGCTGATCAAGAACCTCGCCGGTGAGCTGCAACCGCTGGCCGGTCGCCTGACCCGAGGCGAGAACACCGTGGTCGGCTACTTCGCCCAGCATCAACTCGACTCACTGGACTCCAAGGCCAGCCCGTTGCTGCACTTGCAGCGTCTGGCGCCGACCGAGCGTGAGCAGACCCTGCGTGACTTCCTCGGTGGTTTCGACTTCCGTGGCGCGCGGCTCGACGAGCCGGTACTGAATTTCTCCGGTGGCGAGAAGGCGCGTCTGGCCCTGGCGTTGATCGCCTGGGAGCGGCCGAACCTGTTGCTGCTCGACGAACCGACCAACCACCTCGATCTGGAAATGCGCCTGGCGCTGACCATGGCGTTGCAGGAGTTCAGTGGCGCGGTTCTCGTGGTCTCTCACGATCGTCACTTGCTCAAGAGCACCACCGACAACTTCTATCTGGTCGCCGACGGCAAGGTCGAAGAATTCGACGGCGACCTCGAAGACTATGCGCGTTGGCTGGTGGAATACCGTCAACGCAATGCGCCGGTCAGCAACACCCCGGTGAACCCGGACAAAACCGACAAGAAGGCTCAGCGTCAGGCCGCTGCTGCGTTGCGTCAGCAACTGGCACCGCACAAGCGTGAAGCCGACAAGCTTGAAGCCGAACTGGGCAAGCTCCACGAAAAACTGGCCAAGGTCGATGCCAGTCTCGGCGACAGCGAAATCTACGAGCCGGCACGCAAGAACGAGTTGCGTGATCTGCTGGCCGAGCAGGCCAAGCTGAAAGTGCGCGAAGCGGAACTTGAAGAGGCGTGGATGGAAGCCCTCGAAATGCTGGAAAGCATGCAGGCGGAGCTGGAGGCGTTGTCCTGATGGAAGCGTTCAAGCTGCCGCTGCCCGCCATGTGGGTCGAGCCGATCTGGCTTGGCGTGCAGATTCTGCTGATCCTGCTGGCCGGTTACATTGCCCAGCGCTTTGTCGCCAAATGCCTGACCCGTCTGGGCGAGCGTTACCCGTTTCCGCCGCAACTGCTGATGCCGCTGCGTGGCGTGTTGCGCTGGCTGATCATGGGCAGTGCGGTGATCTTTGTCCTGCAGCGCCTCGGCGTCTCGGCCACGGTGCTGTGGACCGCGCTGTCGGGTTTCGTCGCGGTGGCGGCGGTGGCGTTCTTCGCGATGTGGAGTGTGCTGTCGAATCTGCTCTGCGCGATTCTGATCTTCACCGTCGGGCCGTTTCGCCTCGGTGATGTGGTCGAGTTGGTCGACACCACCGACAAGCCCGGCGTCAAAGGACGGGTGGTGGCGATCAATCTGCTCTACACCACGTTGATCGAAGCTGAAGAACTGGGCACCGGCAGCGCGATGGTGCAGGTGCCGAACAGCTTGTTCTTCCAGCGTTCGGTGCGGCGTTGGCGGGGGACTGATGTGTTCCCTTCGAGCGGTTTCGAGAAGTAAGGCTTTTCAAGATCAATAGATCGCATTAGCTTGGACGTCTGTCACGAGTCAGAGTCGAGGTGTGCGATGGAGCTACAAACATGGCTGGCGTTCTTCGCCGCCTGCTGGGTGATCAGTCTTTCCCCGGGCGCTGGCGCCATTGCGTCGATGTCCAGCGGTCTGCAATACGGCTTCTGGCGTGGTTACTGGAATGCCCTGGGCCTGCAAATCGGCCTGGCCGTGCAGATCGCGATTGTCGGCGCCGGTGTCGGCGCGATTCTTACCGCTTCGGCCACTGCGTTCCATGCGATCAAATGGTTTGGTGTGGCCTATCTGGTGTATCTGGCGATCAAGCAATGGCGCGCGCTGCCCATGGACATGAGCGATGACGCAGCGGTGCGGCCGATCGGCAAGCCGTTGGCGCTGGTCTTCCGCGGTTTTCTGGTGAATATCAGCAACCCCAAGGCATTGGTGTTCATGCTGGCGGTGCTGCCGCAGTTCATCAATCCCCACGCGCCGCTGCTGATCCAGTATCTGGTGATCGGCGCGACCATGATCTTTGTCGACCTGATTGTCATGGCTGGCTATACCGGTCTGGCGTCGAAAGTGTTGCGCCTGTTGCGCACGCCTACACAGCAGAAACGCATGAACCGCACGTTTGCCGGGCTGTTCATCGGCGCGGCGGCGTTTATGGCGACGTTGCGTAAAGCGGCGGTCTGAACCCCGCAGGCAAAAAAAAGGCGACCTTGTGAGGTCGCCTTTTTTATTAGTGCTGTCCCGTCCTGAATAAGGTTTACACCTTCTGACCCATTCTCAGGAGGGAGTAATGAATACGGGAGAAAGGCGCAGTCAGCGTGATTACACGCTGACCTTTAAATTGTCGGTCGTCGATCAGGTCGAAAAAGGCGAGTTGAGTTATAAAGAGGCTCAAGAGCGCTATGGCATTCAGGGTAAAACGACCGTACTGAACTGGTTACGCAGGCATGGTCGGCAGGACTGGAGTCAAGGCGCGTCCATTCGCTCCAAGAGACCCCGTTCCATGGATGAGCCCGATAAACCCCTGACACCCGAACAGCGAATCAAAGAGCTTGAAGAAAAGCTTGCCCAAGCCAACCAGAAAGCTCAGTTTTTCGAGGCCGTCGTTGACGTTTTGAAGAACGACTTCGGTGTTTCTGTCGTAAAAAAGCGATCCGGCAAGTCCTCTCCCAAGGGCAGATCCAAGGCCTGAGCATCAGTAGGGCTTGCCAGTTCATGGGGATTTCCCGTCAGGCTTATTACAAGCGCAACCGGGCGTGTGATGCCCGGGCCCGTCATGCCCAGGAAGTGATGGGATTCGTGAGGGAAAAGCGACTTAGGCAGCCGCGCCTTGGCACCCGAAAACTTCACAATCTAATGCGCACTGAGCCAGAAGTGTCCGTAAAGGTTGGTCGAGACCGTTTATTCGATATCTTGCGAGATCGGCGCGAACTGGTTCCCCGCAGACGGGCGTATCACAAAACGACAGACAGCCATCATCGCTTTCGCCGGCATCCAAACCTGCTCAAAGATGGACCGATTCAGGTAGTCGCCAAGGCGCCAGAGCAAGTATGGGTTGCGGACATCACCTACTTACCGACGCAAACGGGTGTGGCTTATCTGAGTTTGATCACCGATGCGTACTCTCGAAAAATCGTGGGGCACCATGTCCATGAAAGCTTGCACACCGAATCGGTGATCCAGGCGTTCAACAAAGCCCTCAGGCAGCGGACAACGGAGCAACGCCTGGTGCATCACTCGGATAGAGGCGTCCAATACTGCTCCGAGCTTTATCAGCGGCTGCATGCCAAATACGGCATCACCTGCTCAATGACCGATGGCTACGACTGCTACCAAAATGCGTTGGCTGAGCGTGTGAACGGGATTTTGAAAAACGAGTTATTGCTGCATCGCCCCAAAGATTTTGCAGAGGCCATCCGGATGGTGGACGAGTCGGTGCAGATCTATAACAACGAGCGGCCTCATCTGTCGCTGAAATACAAAACGCCCGATGCGGTGCATCGGGCGTTTTGAGGCTGAAACAGGTGTAAACCTATTTCAGGACTAGACATGCTGAGGATGTTTTTGTGGCGAGGGGATTCATCCCCGATGGCTCGCGAAGCGGGCCCCTCTTGATCTTGAAAGAAAGGGGGCTGCTATGCAGCCCATCGGGGATAAATCCCCTCACCACAAAAGTCCACTGCAGATTTGTGCAGGCCTGCAATCAGCGCAAAATCACCGGTGCGGTATCGCGCGGCAGGTTGTTACGCTGCTGCGGCTCGCGCGGCTGCTCGTAACCGCCGCCTCCGAGCTGTTGGCTCAGTTGTCCGGCCACATCCTCACCCAGCGCCTTCGACACCTCGCGCACCACCCGTGGGCGGTTCAGCGAGATCTTGATGTCGCGGTGGTTCACCAATTTGGTGTCCTGCGCTTCACCCATCGCCGTGAAGGCCGACGTGATTTCGAAGGTCTTGGTGTTGATCAGGCTGAAGTCCGCCACCAGCGTCAGGCCCAGTACCGCCGAATAGCTGTCGGTGTGCGCCAGCTCGTTCATGTCCTGGGTGAAGTCGATGTCTGACACGGTGCCAAACAGAACATAGTCGGCACCCTTGAAGTTGCCGGCCTTGATCCGCTTGATCACGTCGTAGATGTCACCCTTGGACGACGCGGTGTACGGTGTGCCCTGCACCAGCTGGAACATACCGGTACGCAGAATTTCACCCTTGATGTCGCCGGTGAATTTGCGCAGCTCGGTCTGCTCGATGTAGCTGGTGGTCGCTTCGATCTCGTTATAGCTCGAAGAACCGCTGGAGCTGTAGTAACCCTCGCGGTAATTGTTCTGCGCCGAAACGATGTGGATGTATTGCTCCACACGTTCCTGATACGCCAGATCCGTCACCGCGACTTTCGGGGCCGCTTGCGCGCCAAACGCGCAAGCCAGGGCCATCATGCCAATCCATGTGCGCATCGATTAACGCTCCGTGGTTTTGCGGATCTCTTTTTCGTCCATCCACTCGGCCAGACCGCTTTCAACGTCGATCAATTGCAGGCTGAACTTGTAGAAGACGTCCTTGTAATCGCTGCTGCGCTTGACGATCGAGCTGATCGAACCTTCGATGCGGTACTTGGCGGCAACCATGTTGCCAGTCTTGGCCACGGTGCTCTTCTTGTACAGGCCGCTCTGGTTTTGCAGCTTGAGCTGGTCAACCTGGCTCTGCATCGCATTGTTGTCGCTGGCGAAGCGCGCAACGCCGGTTTTCATCAGCTGAGTCTTGATGCTGGTGGTGATTTCGCGGGTATCGATGTACTCGCTGGTCTTGTTCTTCACGTCGTAGACCTGAACCACCGGGCGGCCCTGCAGAATGCCGGACTGGGCCAGGGAGCGGGTCATCGACTCGGCGATCATTTGCAGGTCAGTCGAACCGAATTCGTTGGTGACGGTTTCAACAGCCTTGGTGTCGCCGTAGCTGATGTTCTTGCTGCCCAGGGTTGGCGAGGTGTTGGCGCAACCGGAAGCCAGCAGGGCGATAACGGCGATGCAGGAAAAGCGTACAAACATGACAGTGCTCTCTAAAACAGGAATAGGGGGAAGCGGACTTAAGGCGTCTTGATTTCCAGACGGAAATCCACGGCTTTCGGCGTCGGGGCGATAGCCTGGACGAAGCTGGTCTGCGCGCCGTACATCATCTGGCTTTTCCAGACTTCTTCTTCCGCGACCGGGAAGCCTTCAGGGCCGAGCCAGGCGAAGCGGTAGTAGAAAATCTTGTTGCTGTTGAGGGTGTTGCTCAACTGCACATTGACGGTCATGAAGCCGTTTTCGCGGGCGACGCGCATGGCGCCGACGACGATGTGTTTTTGCGGCCCCATGGCCACGACTTTGCTCGCGGCGCTGCCCGGCTCAGGAGGTGGCGGGGTGGCGCAGCCGCTGGCCAGCATGGCGAGGGCGGCGACGGCGATGAATTTGAAGCGCATGCAAAGACTCCGTTCTTAAGGTTGTTTGAGGCTGGCGACGTTGGTCGCAGCGGCGCTCGGGATCACGTGGGCGGCGAGACCGCCAGCAAACACCTGATTGCCCACGGCACGCAGGCTGATCACCTGATAACGCTGATCGACGGTGACCTTGACCACCGAACCGCCCACAGCGCTCGGCAGAGTGACTTGGTGTTCACCTTTCTTCAAGCGCAGACGCACCACCTGGGTGTTGTCCGGCAGCGTGCGCCACGTACGGGTATCGGCACCTTCGAGCACAGCTGAAGAGATACCCACGGCCAGACCGGCCAGTGGATTGGTTTCGTTGATCTGCTTCTGTGCCACGCCTTTGGTGATCGCGCGCACGGTGGTGCGCAGGATAATCCCCGGCATGTCGTCGCGCAGGGCGCGGCGAGACATGGCGGTGGTGCTGTTGAGGCCGGTCAGGTTGACTTGCTGGCCGTCGACACCGATCTGCGCGAACGGCGCGGTGGAGGTGTCAGGCTTGATGATCGGGAACGACAGTGGCGTGATCACTACGTTGTTGGAGATTGGCAGCGGCAGTGGCACGCGAATCGAATCGCGGGACGGCGCCAGACCGCTTTGCACCACGATCAGGATGTCGCTGTCATCGCTCTTGGTCGGCTTGTCGAGGTTGACCAGCGCCTGTTCCAGCAGCGGCGTGTTCGGGCGCAGTTCTGCGGCCTTGCGGTAGCCCGGTGCAGCCAGGTCTTTTTCGCCAAGGGCTTCGTAAACGAAACCGGCCAGGTAATGGCTGAACGCACTCTGGTAGCTGTTCTTCAGGCCGACCACTTCCGGCGCATCGAGGCTGGCGACCGGATAGCCCTGCAGATCCTTGTACTGAGTCTTGATGCCTTCTTTCTCGGCCTCTTCCTCGCTCTTGAGGTATTCCTTGTCGCGCAGGTCGGCGATCACCGCTTCGCGTTCGTGAGTCTTCTTGATCGCAGTGCGCGCGCCGTCGAAGTCATTGACCGCCAGCAGGTTCAGGGCCATTTGCGTGGTCAGCATGACTTTTTCGTAGTCGTAGCCTTCGTAGCGGCGAACCTTGTCGTTGACGATGAAGCTGCCGAACTGGGCCAGGTATTTGCCGGTGTCGAGCTTGACCGCGTCTTCCCACTGACCCACCACCTGGTCGGCGCTGGTCCAGGCGTTCTGGCTGCCGGACAAGTCGCCCTTGGCGCGCAGCAGTTCACCTTTCTCGAAGTAATAGAGCAGGTCTTTGTCGGCGCTGGTGTTGTTCTTTTCCAGCAGGGTCAGCGCGGCATCGACATTGCCGGAAGCCAGTTGCTGGTTGGTCTGGGCCAGTTCGGAGTCGTAGTTGCGAAACGCCGAACAGCCGGACAGCAGAGTGACGGCGCTGAGCGCAATCAGAGTGGGGGCGCGGAATGCCATGGGGGTACTTCTTCCCTGGAGTAACTACAGCCGCGGATGCTGGTCGGGCTGGTGTGACCCATCGACAGTGGCGTTGGCCTCCTGCCAATTCCTCATAACCAGAGGAGCTTTTATGCCGCATCGCGATAGCGAGGGCGCGGCATTATAAGCGGGTGCTAGTGGCTATGTAATAGCTTTTTAATTGCATCGGTTAGTTAGGTGCCATTACTGCCCGGTACTGCCAGCGTTAGCAGGCTCTGGTACTTCGGGTAGCACCAGCGAAGACCCCACGTAGTAGTTCACGCCCATGAATACCCGCAGGTTGAACACCTGATGGTTCTGGTCGACACGCACGGTGAACCCGTCCGCTGCACGCAAGTACGGGAAGCTCACGCGATGCAGACCTTTTTTCAGGCGTAGACGGGCGACCAGGGTTTTGTCCGGGAGGGTGCGCCAGGTGCGCGTATCCGCCTCTTCGAAAGGATCGTGTTCAGTAACCACCAGCGAAGCCTTGGCCGGATCGCGTTCATTCTTTTGAGCCTGACTGATGGCGGCCATGTTGGCGCGGAACATGGCGCGAGAGATGATCGCCGGCATGTCATCGCGCAAGGTACGCATGGCCATGTCAGTAACGCTGTTGATCATCGTCAATGGGTATTGTTTTCCGTCGACGAGCACACTCGGAACAGGCGGTGTGATCGTATCGGGCACCATCACCGGAAACGAGATCGGCGCGACAATCGTCAGGTTTTCGTTCAGCCGCACCGGGATCGGCACTTGCACCGAACTGCGCACCGGCGCGAAACCGGCCTGGACAACGACCAGGATCTCGCTTTCATCCGCTGCCGGGGCGGGCTTGTCCAGATTGCGCAAGGCTTTCTCGAGAAACGGTACGCCCGGGCGTAACTCAATGGCCTGGCGATAACCCGGTGCCGCGAGCGTGCGTTCGCCCAACGCTTCATAGGTGAAGCCCGCCAGGTAATGGCTGAATGCACTCTGATAGCCGTTCTTCAGTTCAATCACTTGCGGGGCGTCGAGGACGGCGACCGGGTAGCCTTGCAGATCCTTGTAATGCAGCGTGATCCCTTGGCTTTTGGCCTGTTCTTCAGCTTCTTCATATTGCCGCTCCCGCTGGCGGGCAATCAGGGTTTCGCGCTCGTGGGTCTTTTTGATGTCGGCGCGGGCACCGTCGAAATCGTTTTCCGCCAGTTGGTTGAGGGCCATCTCGGTGGTCAGCATGACTTTTTCGTAGTCGTAACCTTCGTAGCGCAACAGCTTGTCGTTGACCAGCATGGTGCCCATTTCATTGCCGAACCGGGCCAGCAGCTTCATGCCTGCGGAGGGATCGGCCTCTTCGCGCTGGAAAATCATCCGGTCAGCCGCGCGCCAGGCTTCCTGACTTTTTGGCAGGGCCGTGCCGGCGCTGAGAATGGCGCCTCTTTCCAGGTAATACAGCAGATCCTTGTCTTCCCAGGGATTATTCAACTCCATCAGATAGAGCGCTTCGTTGAGATTGCCCGCCGCCATCTGATCGATGGTCTGCTGCATCTCTGCATCGTAATCGCGGTAAGCGGCGCAACCGTTCAGTTGCATGAGGGCGCTGAACAACAGGAAAAACGGCAGGCTACGGCGCATGGAGACAGGTTCTTCCTTGAACGGCAAGGGCGGGAGGTGACGCAGTATAAGGGCTGTTTGCCCCGGCATGTCGCACTCAAGGTGCAGGTGTTCGTCGAGTTCATGCACGCACATTACCGGACAAAAGCTGCACCGTTACGCTGAAAAAAACGACCGCCGCGCTGACAAAGCTTGAGGGAATCTCATTGGAAGTGAACAATGTGTTACTTCGTATTACCAATTGAGATTCGTTCATGACTGCGCCGTCCCGTTTTCTGGCCTGGCTGTTGTTCCCGTTGTGCGCCCTGAGTTGCTCAAACCTGTTGGCCGATACGGTGGAAGGCGCGCCGCAAGCGCTGCACATGCTCGATTACATCAGTGCCGACTATCCGCCGACGGTGGAAGCGGGCAAGGTCGTCGACGACTCCGAATACCGCGAGCAACTGGAGTTCATTCAGGTGTTGCAGGGGCTGATCGCGGATTTGCCAGCGAAACCGGAAAAGGCCGGGCTGGAGCAAGGTGTGATTGCCTTGCGCGCGGCGGTCACCGCTCGGCAGGACGGCGCGGAAGTTGCCCGTCAGGCGCGGCAACTGGGGGCGAAACTGGCCGTGGCCTATGAAGTCAGCCAGGCGCCGGTCATCACGCCCGATCCGGCGCGGGCCGCGCCACTCTTCGCCCAGCACTGCTCGGTGTGCCACGGTGAAACCGGCGCGGGCGATGGCCCGGCCGGTGTCGGCCTGACACCGCCCCCGGCCAACCTGCGCGACGCCGCCCGTCTGGATCACCTGAGCCTCTACGCGATCTACAGCACCCTCGGTCAAGGCGTCGAAGGCACCGATATGCCGTCGTTTGCCGATCAACTGGATGATCGCCAGCGCTGGGACATGGCGACATACGTCGCCGGGCTCAGCGCCGATGCCTCGGCAGCCAAATCCGAGCAGGCCTACAACATCGCCGATCTGGCCCGCCAGACCCCGGCCGAAGTCCAGGCCGCTGAAGGCCCGCAAGCCGCCGCCACGTTCCGCGCCCAGCGTGCGCAGCCGCCGCAGGTCAAGCGTGGCCCGGCGCAGTTGCTCGACTACACCGCTGCAACGCTGGACAAGAGCCTCGCGGCTTACCGCGCTGGCGACCACGATCAGGCTTACGACCTGTCGGTGGCGGCGTATCTGGAAGGCTTCGAACTGGTCGAGAGTTCGCTGGATAACGTCGACGCGAATGTGCGCAAGGACACTGAAAAATCCCTGATGGCTTATCGGCAGTCGTTGCAGGACGGGTTACCGGTGGCCCAGGCCGAACAGCGTCTGGACGCGGCCAAGGCCAAACTCAAGGAATCCGCCGGTCTGCTCGGCAGCGATGGTTTGAGCTGGTCGCTGAGCTTTATCTCCGGTCTGCTGATTTTGCTGCGCGAAGGCCTGGAAGCGATTCTGGTGCTGGCGGCGATCCTCGCGTTCCTGCGCAACACCGGTCAGCAATCGGCGGTGCGTAGCGTTAACGTTGGTTGGGGCCTGGCGTTGCTGGCCGGCCTGGGGACTTGGGCGCTGGCGGCGTATGTGATCGAT
Organism: Pseudomonas sp. LBUM1648; assembly: GCF_059716145.1. NCBI lineage: Bacteria > Pseudomonadati > Pseudomonadota > Gammaproteobacteria > Pseudomonadales > Pseudomonadaceae > Pseudomonas > Pseudomonas sp. LBUM1648. The sequence goes on along the minus strand of NZ_CP166808.1, from coordinate 6,237,454 downwards.
GTCAGCGGCTCGCAGCGTGAATTGCTTGAAGGCGCCACGGCGCTGTTCGCCAGTGTGATGGTGTTGTGGCTCGGTGTGTGGATGCACGACCGCCGTCACGCAGCAGCCTGGCAGGATTACATCAAGAGCAGTCTGGTCGGCGGTGGCGGGCGTTTTGGCTTCGCGATCCTGGCGTTCTTCTCGGTGTATCGCGAGCTGTTCGAAGTGATCCTGTTCTACGAAACCCTGTGGTTGCAGGCCGGTCCTGCCGGACACAACGCGGTACTGGCAGGCGGTGCGACGGCGCTGGTGCTGCTGGTCGGTCTGGCCTGGGTGATCCTGCGCGGTTCGGCAAAACTGCCGCTGACGCTGTTCTTCAGCATCAACGCCGCGCTGCTGTGTGCGCTGTCGGTGGTGTTTGCCGGGCATGGCGTGAAGGCGTTGCAGGAAGCGGGGATTTTCGGCACGCGGCCGGTGGCGTTCTTCGATTTCGACTGGCTGGGGATTCATGCCGATGCCTATTCGCTGACGGCCCAGGCAGTGGCGATTGTGGCGATCATCGTGCTGTATAGCCGTAGTCGGCTGGCTGAGAAGAAGCGAGTCGCCGCCTAACGGCATTCGCAGCGCTCACATTCGTGGGCAAGCCACGCTCCCACAGGTTTAGCGTTAACCTTGTGGGAGCGGGCTTGCCCGCGATGCTTTTTGAATTGAGGAAAACAACATGCGTGTATGGATCGATGCCGACGCCTGTCCACGGGCGGCGAAGGATCTGGTGGTGAAGTTCGCGCTCAAGCGCCAGTTCGAAGTGGTGCTGGTGGCGGGGCAGCCGCAGACCAAACCTGGGCTGGCCATCGTCAAGTTGATCGTGGTGCCCAGCGGCCCGGATGCGGCGGACGATTATCTGGTCGAGCAAGCCGTGCCCGGTGAGCTGGTGATCTGCAGCGATATTCCGCTGGCCGATCGGTTGGTGAAAAAGGGCGTGGCGGCGCTTGATCCGCGAGGCAAAGAGTTCGATGCGCAGAACATGGGCGAGCGCCTGGCCGTGCGTAATCTGTTCACCGACCTGCGTGAACAAGGCCAGATGAGCGGCGGCCCGGCGCCGTTTGGCGAGCGCGAGAAGCAGGCGTTTGCCAATGCGCTGGACCGAATCCTCACCCGTCTTTCACGCCAATCCTGATTCATCCGAATATCTGTGGCGAGGGGATTTATCCCCGATGGGCTGCGCAGCAGCCCCTTGCATCTTGAAGAGCGGGGCCTGCTGCGCTGGCCGTCGGGGCGGTGCGACGTTTCGCTAAATCCCCTCACCACAAAATCTCTTCAGCATGATCGGATCAGGCGTCGTTCTCGTGAGTCAGCTCAAGGACGCGGTCGACCAGTTTGTTAATCCCCGAAGCCGCTTCACTGATGTTCTGAGCCAGCATATAAGCCGGGGTCGTCACCAGTTTGCGTGCCTTGTCTTCGATGATGTCGGTCACTGCGCACTCTTCGTGGGTGGCGCCCATCTTGTTCATTGCGGTGGCGGTGTCGGCATCGTTGCCGATGGTGCAGGTCACGCCCGGGCCGTAGATCTTTGCCGCGAGTGCCGGCGAGATGCAGATCAGCCCCACTGGTTTGCCTGCTTCGGCAAACGCTTCGGCCAGGGCCAGAACGTCTGGCTGCACGGTGCAGCCGGCACCTTCTATGGCGAAGTTCGACAGGTTCTTCGCCGCCCCAAAGCCACCCGGCACGATCAGCGCATCGAAGTCGTCGACGTCGGCCTCACGAATGTCCTTGATGTTGCCCCGGGCGATGCGCGCCGACTCCACCAGCACGTTGCGCGACTCGGGCATTTCTTCGCCGGTCAGGTGATTGATTACATGCAATTGCGCAATGTTCGGGGCGAAGCACTGTACCTGCGCGCCGCGTTGATCAAGGCGTAGCAGGGTGATGACGCTTTCCTGGATTTCTGCTCCGTCGTAAACGCCACTGCCGGACAGGATCACTGCAACTTTTTTGCTCATGGGTTTCTCTCCAGTTTCATGGCGCTAAATGTCCACTAATTTGTCGCGCGTTGCCATAGGGTATATTCGCGCTCAGGCCTACGATCTGCTGCATGGAATTGGCTCGGAACACGTCATGAACTTCATTCTGTATGCGGTGCCGTTTTTCTTCGTTTTGATTGTGGTGGAGCTGATCGCCGACCGTTGGCGCGGGGTCAGCCACTATCGCCTGGCCGATGCGGTGAACAGCATCAGCACCGGTGTGCTGTCGACCACTACCGGGCTGCTGACCAAAGGCGTCGGCCTTGTGACCTATGCCTTTGCCCTGGAACATCTGGCGTTGCTCAGGCTGCCGGCGCAGAGCCTCTGGGTCTGGGTGTTCGCTTTCATCCTCTATGACTTCTGCTATTACTGGCTGCACCGCATGGGCCATGAACGCAACATCCTCTGGGCGGCGCATTCGGTGCATCACCAGAGCGAGGAGTACAACCTCTCGACGGCGTTGCGCCAGACCAGCACCGGATTTCTGCTGAGCTGGATCTTCTACCTGCCGATGGCCGTACTTGGCGTGCCGCTGCTGGTGTTCGTCAGCGTTGCGGCGCTGAATCTGCTCTATCAGTTTTGGGTGCACACCCAGCACATTCCCAAGCTTGGCTGGTTCGAATGGTTTTTCGTCACGCCATCCAATCATCGGGCTCACCATGCACAGAACGCTCTCTACATGGATCGCAACTACGGCGGGGTGTTCATTATTTGGGATCGACTGTTTGGCTCGTTCCAGGAAGAGGACGACAACGAACCGGTGATTTTCGGCGTGACCACGCCATTGGCGAGCTGGAATCCGTTGTGGGCCAACCTGCAGTTTTATGCGCAGTTGTGGGATGACGCGCGGCGCACGGAGAGCATGTGGGACAAGCTGCGGATCTGGTTTATGCGCACCGGTTGGCGTCCGGCGGATGTGGCGGCGAAGTACCCGCTGAACAAGCCGGACCTGACCCGGTTTCGCAAATTCGACATACCGCTCGAGAGCCGCCAGCAGTGGTACGTGGCGGCGCAATTCTGCGTCTATATCGCGCTGGGCAGTTACCTGATGAATCTGGAAACCACTCTGCCGAGCGCCGCGCTGGTGCTCGGTTGGGGGGCGGTGGCGTTCGGTCTGTTTGCGTTGGGCGTGGCCCTGGAGAATCGCCCGTGGGGGCTGAAGGTCGAGCTGTTGCGGTTGGCGTCGAATCTGCCGCTGGTGTGGCTGGCGCCGCTGGTCGGGCTGTGGCCGGCCAGCCCGGTGGCCTGGGCTGGCTTGCTCGGTTACAGCCTGCTCAGTGGCATCGGGCTGTATGGCGTTCGCCAGCGAATTACTCGTTTGGCGTCTTAGGGTCGGCGACTTTGGCCAGCTCGATCTGATGCAACTGCGCGGCTTTCGCTGCTTGCTCGTCGGCGTAGACCTGCTTCGCCAAACGGGCATTCTTGAAGCGGCGGCGCAGCCACAGGCCAACACCCAGCACCAGCAACGCGCCGAGTACCCACAGCTCGTATTTCTTGATGCTGCCGAGCATGCCTTCGAGCACAGCGCCGAAATGGTAAGCGGCAGCGGCCAGGGCGGTGGCCCAGATCGCTGCGCCGATACCGTTCAGCAGCAGGTAACGTCCCGGCGGATAACCCGACAAGCCGATCGCCACGGGCATCACCGTGCGCAACCCATAAACGAAGCGGAAACTCAGAACCCAGATGTCCGGATGCTTGCGGATGTGCTCCAGTGCCCGGTCGCCCATCAATTGCCAGCGCGGTTTGCGCGCAAGCAATTTGCGCCCGTGCTTGCGCCCCAGGAAGTACCACAACTGATCACCGGCATAACTGCCGAAGAACGCCACGACCACGACCAGGTTGATATCCATGTATCCGCGAAACGCGAGGAAACCCGCGAGCACCAGGATGGTTTCGCCTTCGAAGAACGTGCCGAGAAAAAGGGCAAAGTAGCCGAAGTCATGCAGAAATTGTTGGAGCATTGTCTGGGTGCTGGCGAAATGAACGCGCAGCCTAACCCTTCAAACACATTCAGGAAAGTGTCCAAATGTGTCTCGACGTGAACATTTCCTACACAGACAATGGAATGCGGCTACATGTCACGGGGCACGCACAACTGTAATCTGTTCGTCATAATGGCCGTCTATAACTGTCACGCTCGCCCGTTTGCGCGGGCTCAGGAGTCTGCCGTGAGCTTTACCCCTGCCAACCGTTTGTTCCCCGCCACCCGCCTGCGTCGCAATCGCCGTGATGATTTTTCGCGTCGGCTGGTGCGGGAAAATGTACTGACGGTCGACGACCTGATCCTGCCCGTCTTCGTGCTCGACGGTGAAAACCGCCGCGAAGCCGTGGCTTCGATGCCGGGTGTAGAGCGCTTGACCATCGATTTGCTGCTTGAAGAAGCCGCCAAGTGGGTCGAACTGGGGATTCCGGCGCTGGCATTGTTCCCGGTCACGCCTGCAGAACTCAAATCCCTCGACGCCGCCGAAGCCTGGAATCCCGAAGGCATCGCCCAGCGCGCCACTCGCGCCCTGCGTGATCGCTTCCCGGAACTGGGCGTGATCACCGACGTCGCGCTCGACCCGTTCACCACCCACGGTCAGGACGGCATTCTCGACGAAGCAGGCTACGTACAGAACGACATCACCGTCGATGCGCTCCTGCGCCAGGCGCTGTCCCACGCCGAGGCCGGCGCTCAGGTCGTTGCCCCGTCGGACATGATGGACGGGCGCATTCAGGCGATCCGCGAAGCGCTGGAAATCGCCGGCCACGTCAACGTGCGGATCATGGCCTACTCGGCCAAGTACGCCAGCGCCTATTACGGGCCTTTCCGCGATGCCGTGGGTTCGGCCTCGAACCTTGGCAAGGCGAACAAGGCTTCTTATCAGATGGACCCGGCCAACAGCGACGAAGCGCTGCACGAAGTCGGCGCGGACTTGTCTGAAGGCGCGGACATGGTCATGGTCAAGCCGGGCATGCCGTACCTGGACATTCTTTTCCGGGTAAAAGATGCCTTCAAGGTGCCGACCTTCGTCTATCAGGTTAGCGGCGAATACGCCATGCACATGGCGGCGATCCAGAATGGCTGGTTGAGCGAGGCGGTGATTCTCGAATCACTGACCGCCTTTAAACGTGCCGGTGCTGATGGCATCCTGACTTATTTTGCTGTCCGCGCCGCTCAATTGTTACGAGAGCAGAAATAGCCCTCCCAGGAACATTCAATGAATACCGAAGGACTCACTGAAGTTGCAGTAAAAGAAGCTCAGCCGGTGGTGGAACAAATCACCGAAACCCCGCCGGAGCTGGAGCCAGCGCCACCCGCGCCGGTCACCGAACCCGCTGCGGCGGTGCCGGCGATTGCGATTCCAGGCCTGGATGACAGCAGCCTGTACATCCACCGTGAGCTCTCGCAACTGCAGTTCAACATCCGCGTGCTGGAACAGGCGCTGGACGAGTCCTATCCGTTGCTGGAGCGGCTGAAGTTCCTGCTGATCTTCTCCAGCAACCTCGACGAATTCTTCGAAATCCGTGTTGCCGGCCTGAAAAAGCAAATCACCTTTGCCCGTGAACAGGCCGGTGCCGATGGCCTGCAACCGCATCAAGCCCTGGCGCGGATCAGCGAACTGGTTCACGGTCACGTTGATCGCCAGTACGCGATCCTCAACGACATCCTGCTGCCAGAGCTGGAAAAGCATCAGGTGCGCTTCATCCGTCGCCGCAACTGGACGACCAAGCTCAAGACCTGGGTTCGTCGTTATTTCCGCGACGAGATCGCGCCGATCATCACCCCGATCGGCCTCGACCCCACGCACCCGTTCCCGTTGCTGGTGAACAAGAGCCTGAACTTCATCGTTGAACTCGAAGGTATCGACGCCTTCGGTCGCGACTCCGGTCTGGCGATCATCCCGGCACCGCGCCTGCTGCCGCGAATCATCAAGGTGCCGGAAGAAGTCGGCGGCGCTGGCGACAACTATGTGTTCCTGTCGTCGATGATCCACGCCCACGCCGATGACCTGTTCCAAGGCATGAAGGTCAAGGGCTGCTACCAGTTCCGTCTGACCCGAAACGCCGACCTGGCGCTCGATTCCGAAGACGTCGAAGACTTGGCCCGCGCTCTGCGTGGCGAGTTGTTCTCGCGTCGCTACGGTGATGCGGTGCGTCTGGAAGTCGCCGACACCTGCCCGAAACACCTCTCGGACTATCTGCTCAAGCAGTTCAACCTGAGCGAGACCGAGCTGTATCAGGTCAACGGCCCGGTCAACCTGACGCGACTGTTCAGCATCACCGGCCTGGACAGCCATCCGGAGCTGCAATACACGCCGTTCACCCCGCAGATCCCGAAACTGCTGCAAAACAGCGAGAACATTTTCAGCGTGGTGAGCAAGCAGGATATTTTGCTGCTGCACCCGTTCGAGTCGTTCACCCCGGTGGTCGATCTGCTGCGTCAAGCCGCGAAAGACCCGCATGTTCTGGCCGTGCGCCAGACGCTGTATCGCTCCGGCGCCAACTCGGAAATCGTCGATGCGCTGGTGGATGCCGCGCGTAACGGCAAGGAAGTGACGGCGGTCATCGAGCTGCGGGCGCGCTTCGACGAAGAGTCCAACCTGCAACTGGCCAGCCGTCTGCAAGCGGCCGGGGCAGTGGTGATCTACGGCGTGGTCGGCTTCAAGACCCACGCCAAGATGATGCTTATTCTGCGTCGCGAACAGGGCGAGATCGTGCGTTACGCGCACCTCGGCACCGGTAACTACCACGCCGGCAACGCCAAGCTCTACACCGACTACAGCCTGCTGACCTCCGATGACGCCTTGTGCGAAGACGTCGGCAAACTGTTCAGTCAGTTGATCGGCATGGGCAAGACGCTGCGCATGAAGAAGCTGTTGCATGCGCCGTTCACTTTGAAGAAGGGCATGCTCGACATGATTGCCCGCGAGACCCAGTTCGCCGTCGAAGGCAAACCGGCGCACATCATCGCCAAGTTCAACTCGCTGACCGATCCGAAGATCATCCGCGCGCTGTACAAGGCCAGCCAATCCGGCGTGCGTATCGATCTGGTGGTGCGTGGCATGTGCTGCCTGCGGCCGGGCATTGCCGGGGTTTCGCACAACATTCATGTGCGCTCGATCATTGGTCGCTTCCTGGAACACACCCGAGTGTTCTATTTCCTCAACGGCGGCGAGGAGCAGATGTTCCTCTCCAGCGCCGACTGGATGGAGCGCAACCTCGACAAGCGCGTCGAGACTTGCTTCCCGGTGGAAGGCAAGAAGCTGCTGACCCGGGTGAAGAAAGAGCTGGAGCTGTACCTGACCGACAACACCCACAGCTGGAGCCTGCAATCGGATGGCCGTTACATCCGTAACACACCAACCGGTAATCAGAACCCGCGCAGTGCGCAGGCGACGTTGCTGGAGCGGTTGGGTAGCCCGATTTTGCCGGTGAGCAGCTGACCTTCAGCTGTCTAGTCCTGAAATAGGTTTACACCTGTTTCAGCCTCAAAACGCCCGATGCACCGCATCGGGCGTTTTGTATTTCAGCGACAGATGAGGCCGCTCGTTGTTATAGATCTGCACCGACTCGTCCACCATCCGGATGGCCTCTGCAAAATCTTTGGGGCGATGCAGCAATAACTCGTTTTTCAAAATCCCGTTCACACGCTCAGCCAACGCATTTTGGTAGCAGTCGTAGCCATCGGTCATTGAGCAGGTGATGCCGTATTTGGCATGCAGCCGCTGATAAAGCTCGGAGCAGTATTGGACGCCTCTATCCGAGTGATGCACCAGGCGTTGCTCCGTTGTCCGCTGCCTGAGGGCTTTGTTGAACGCCTGGATCACCGATTCGGTGTGCAAGCTTTCATGGACATGGTGCCCCACGATTTTTCGAGAGTACGCATCGGTGATCAAACTCAGATAAGCCACACCCGTTTGCGTCGGTAAGTAGGTGATGTCCGCAACCCATACTTGCTCTGGCGCCTTGGCGACTACCTGAATCGGTCCATCTTTGAGCAGGTTTGGATGCCGGCGAAAGCGATGATGGCTGTCTGTCGTTTTGTGATACGCCCGTCTGCGGGGAACCAGTTCGCGCCGATCTCGCAAGATATCGAATAAACGGTCTCGACCAACCTTTACGGACACTTCTGGCTCAGTGCGCATTAGATTGTGAAGTTTTCGGGTGCCAAGGCGCGGCTGCCTAAGTCGCTTTTCCCTCACGAATCCCATCACTTCCTGGGCATGACGGGCCCGGGCATCACACGCCCGGTTGCGCTTGTAATAAGCCTGACGGGAAATCCCCATGAACTGGCAAGCCCTACTGATGCTCAGGCCTTGGATCTGCCCTTGGGAGAGGACTTGCCGGATCGCTTTTTTACGACAGAAACACCGAAGTCGTTCTTCAAAACGTCAACGACGGCCTCGAAAAACTGAGCTTTCTGGTTGGCTTGGGCAAGCTTTTCTTCAAGCTCTTTGATTCGCTGTTCGGGTGTCAGGGGTTTATCGGGCTCATCCATGGAACGGGGTCTCTTGGAGCGAATGGACGCGCCTTGACTCCAGTCCTGCCGACCATGCCTGCGTAACCAGTTCAGTACGGTCGTTTTACCCTGAATGCCATAGCGCTCTTGAGCCTCTTTATAACTCAACTCGCCTTTTTCGACCTGATCGACGACCGACAATTTAAAGGTCAGCGTGTAATCACGCTGACTGCGCCTTTCTCCCGTATTCATTACTCCCTCCTGAGAATGGGTCAGAAGGTGTAAACCTTATTCAGGACGGGACAAGCCCAATAAAAAAGGCGATCCCATGGGATCGCCTTTTTTGTACCTGCATGCAGTCATTCGTGGTGAGGGGATTTATCCCCGATGGGGCGCGAAGCGGCCCCGGTCTTTTTCGCCAAGAATGCTGGGACTGCTCCGCAGCCCATCGGGGATAAATCCCCTCGCCACAGGGTGATCAGTGGACGGTGAGGGCGATGCCAACCCGCGTCAGCCAATCGGCTTCGAGGCCGAAATCCGCTTGAGTCAGCTGATTCTCATCCAGCCAATTCTCGGGGAACTCCACATCAAGGTTGTCGCCCTTGGCATGCAGCACCACTTGCGGCATCGCCTGGGTGCCGCGGATGTGGTGGAACAGGATCGCAAAGCGCAGCAGTACGCACAGGCGGATCAGCTTGTCGCCGTCTTCGCCAAAATCGGCGAATTTGTCCTTGGGAATATTGCGGCGATGGCCGCGCACCAGCAGGGCGAGCATTTGCTGGTCTTCGCGTGAGAAGCCGGCCAGATCCGAGTGCTCGATCAGGTAGGCGCCGTGCTTGTGGTAGTGATAGTGGGCGATGTCGAGGCCGACTTCGTGCACTTTCGCCGCCCAGCCCAGCAGTTCGCGCCAGATACCGTCATCCAGTTCCCAATCCACGGCCACCTGATCGAAGGCGTGCAGGGCTTTGCGTTCAACCCGCGCCGCTTGTTCCAGGTCGACGTGGTAGCGCTCCATCAGCGAGGTCAGGGTGCGTTCGCGCACGTCTTCATGGTGATGGCGACCCAGCAGGTCGTAGAGCACGCCTTCTCGCAGGGCGCCTTCGCAGTGATCCATGCGTTGCAGTTCGAGCGCGTCGAAAATGGCTTCGAGAATCGCCAGGCCGGCCGGGAAAATCGCCCGACGGTCGGGCTTGATGCCGTCGAAGTCGATTTTGTCGACGTCGCCGAGCTTGAACAGTCGCCGCTTGAGCCACGCAAGGCCTTCAGCATTCACTTCACCTGTGCCATGCCCGCCGGCCTTCAGCGCCAGACCGATGGCGCGGATGGTGCCCGAGGAGCCGATGGCTTCATCCCAGGTCAGGCGATGCAGGGCGTGTTCGATGCTCATGATCTCCAGCCGCGCCGCCGTGTACGCCTGAGCATAACGGGCCGGGGTGATCTTGCCGTCCTTGAAGTAGCGCTGGGTGAAGCTGACGCAGCCCATTTGCAGGCTTTCGCGCAGCAGTGGTTCGAAGCGCTGACCGATGATGAACTCGGTACTGCCGCCGCCGATGTCGGCGACCAGACGTTTGCCCGGGGTGTCGGCGAGGGTATGCGAAACGCCGAGATAAATTAGGCGCGCTTCTTCACGGCCGGAGATGACTTCCACCGGATGGCCGAGGATTTCTTCGGCGCGGTGAATGAATTCGAGGCGGTTGCGCGCTTCGCGCAGGGCGTTGGTGCCGACGATGCGCACGGCGCCCAGCGGCATACCGTTGATCAGTTGGGCAAAACGCTTGAGGCAATCGAGGCCACGTTGCATCGATTCTTCGTTGAGCTTGCGCTCATCGTCGATGCCGGCGGCCAGTTGAACCTTCTCGCCGAGGCGCTCGAGAATACGGATCTCGCCGTTCTGGGCCTTGGCCACGACCATGTGAAAGCTGTTCGAGCCCAGGTCGATTGCGGCGATCAGGGACAGATTCTTGGCTTGGGATTGCGGCATGGTCAGGGGGTCTCGGTCGATAACCCCGCCATCGTGCCACGATCAAACGCTGGCGCCAACGCGCAGAGCTCAAAGCCTTGATCCAGAGCACCCGGGCTGCATTCCCACGCGGAGCGTGGGAATGATCGTTAACCGGCGGCTTCAACGGTCCCAATAAAATTCGCCAGCTCCGCCGTCTGCGGATTGGCAAACAACACCTTCGGGTCCCCCACCTCATGCACCTTGCCGTGATGCATGAACACCAACTTATCCCCCACCTCGCGGGCAAAACGCATTTCGTGGGTGACCATGATCAGCGTCATGCCCTCCCTGGCCAATTGACGAACCACGCTGAGAACCTCGTTGACCAGCTCCGGGTCCAGCGCCGAGGTGATCTCGTCGCACAGCAGCACCTTCGGCGACATCGCCAAAGCCCGGGCAATCGCCACCCGTTGCTGCTGCCCGCCGGACAGCCGATCCGGAAAGGCATCAAACTTCTCGCCCAGCCCCACACGCTCAAGCATCTTGCGCGCCAGCTCCGCCGCCTTGGCTTTCGGTACTTTTTGCACCACTTGCGGCGCGAGCATCACGTTTTCGCCCACGGTCAGGTGCGGGAACAGGTTGAACTGCTGGAACACCATGCCGACCTTCTGCCGCAAGCTGCGCAAGTCTGCGCGTGCGGCGTCGAGGTATTCGCCGTCGACTTCGATCACCCCGTCGTTGATCGACTCCAGACCATTGAGGGTACGCAGCAGGGTCGATTTGCCCGAGCCGCTGCGGCCGATGATCGCCACCACCTGGCCTTCCTCGACGCTGAGGTCGATGCCTTTGAGTACGTGGTGATCGCCGTAGTATTTATGCAGGGCGGAAATTCTAAGCAGAGGCATGCAGTCTCCTTTCCAGGTAGCGCGCACTGAGGGACAAGGGGTAGCAGAGCAGGAAGTAGCCGAGGGCGACGAGGCCATAGACCATGAACGGTTCAAACGTGGCGTTGGCGAGCATGCCGCCGGTCTTGGTCAGCTCGGTGAAGCCGATGATAGAGGTCACAGCGGTGCCTTTGACCACTTGCACCGAGAAGCCCACGGTCGGCGCCACGGCGATGCGCAGGGCCTGTGGCAGGATCACGTAGCGCAATTGCTCCAGCGGATTGAGCGCCAGACTCGACGAAGCTTCCCACTGACCGTTGGGAATCGCCTCGACGCAGCCGCGCCAGATCTCTGCCAGATAAGCGCTGGTAAACAACGTCAGCGCAATCGCTGCCGCCATCCACGGCGAGATTTCGATCCCGGCCAGCGCCACGCCGAAGAACACCAGAAACAGTTGCATCAGCAGCGGCGTACCCTGGAACAGCTCGATCCAGGTGCGCGCGATGCTGCTCGGCAGGGCGTTTTTCGAGATGCGCATGATCAGGATCAGCAGCCCGACCAGCCCTCCGCCGATAAACGCCACCAGCGACAATGCCAGTGTCCATTGCAGGCCGATCAGCAGGTTGCGCAGGATGTCCCAGAACGTGAAGTCGCTCATTGGCTGCTCCTGGAGATGTAGCGGCGACCGAGCCAGTTGAGCAGTTGGCGGATCAGTAGCGCCATGCACAGGTAGATCAGTGTGGTCAGCGCATAGGTTTCAAAGGCGCGGAAGTTGCGCGACTGAATGAAGTTGGCAGCAAAGCTCAACTCTTCGGTGGCGATCTGCGAGCACACCGCCGAGCCGAGCATGACGATGATGATCTGGCTGCTCAGGGCCGGCCAGACCTTGCCCAGCGCCGGCAGCAGCACCACGTGGCGGAACGCCTCGAAGCGACTCATTGCCAGCGCTGCTGCGGCTTCCAGTTGTCCTTTGGGAATCGCCTGGATGCCGGCGCGGATGATCTCGGTCGAATACGCGCCGAGGTTGATCACCATCGCCAGCACCGCCGCCTGCCACTCGGAAATCTGCACGCCGAGCGACGGCAGACCGAAGAAGATAAAGAACAATTGCACCAGAAACGGCGTGTTGCGGATCAACTCGACGTAGACGCCGAAGATCGCCGAGAACGGGCGAATGTTCCACGCCCGCACCAGCGCCCCGACGATGCCCACGCCCACCCCGAGCACCGCACCGATGGCCGTCAGCTCAAGGGTGAACAGCGCCCCGCGCAACAGCAGGTCGGTGTTCTGCACCACTGGCATGAAATCGAACTGATAAGCCATGAAGGTCTCCTGCGCAGTCGATCAGAGATCGGCCGGCAGCGGCTCTTTCAGCCAGGTCTGTGAGTTCTTTTCCAGCGCGCCGTCAGCCTTGGCGGTGGTCAGGATGTCGTTGACCTTGGCCAGCAGCGCCGCTTCGTTCTTGTTCACGCCGACGTAGACCGGCGAGTCCTTGAGCTTCACTTTCAGGGCCGGCACACGCTTCGGGTTCTTCTCGCTGATCGCAACCATGACCACGTTGCCGCTGGCGATCAGATCGACTTGGCCGGCGAGGTAGGCGGCGATGGTCGAGTTGTTGTCTTCGAAGCGCTTGATGGTCACGCCTTCGGGGGCGACTTTGCTCAATTCGATGTCTTCGATGGCGCCACGGGTGACGCTGATGGTTTTGCCCTTGAGGTCGTCGAGGCTGGTGATCGCAGCGTCTGGTGGACCGAACACGGCGAGGTAGAACGGTGCGTAGGCGCGGGAGAAATCGATTACTTTCTCGCGCTCAGGGTTCTTGCCGAGGCTGGAAATCACCAGGTCGACCTTGCCGGTGGTCAGAAACGGAATACGGTTGGTGCTGTTGACCGGGGTCAGTTCGAGTTTGACCTTCAATTGATCGGCCAACAGTTTTGCCGTGTCGATGTCCAGGCCGCGGGGTTTCATGTCCGGACCGACCGAACCGAACGGCGGGAAGTCCTGAGGCACGGCGACTTTCAACGTGCCGCGTTTGACCACGTCGTCCAGACCGTCGGCGTGGGCGGGGGCTTGGCACAACAGCAGGCCGGCAAACAGGGAAGCGAGGAGGGCGCTGTAACGCTGGGTCATGGACAATCTCCGGATCGGCGGGAAGTGATTTCTGCGATCGGACAGAGCATGGGCCGTGCCAATACGTGGGTTTTGCCTCGGCAGGCCGCGGTTTCAGCGGTTTTGTTCGGTCTTACTGGTCTGAACAGTCAGGTTGTTTTTCGCACTGCGATGGCGCATCGGCCGAAATCGCCGAACCCCGCTGGGGCACGACTTGCCGGACTCGGCGAATAGCTTTACAACTAGCCGCACATTGGCCTGGTGCGTCTGAAAAACCATGAACTCGATCTCCCGCGCGGTACCCGAAGTGGCACTGCAAGCGATCCGCAAACTGATCACCGAACAAGGTTTCGGCGCGGGCGATGCCTTGCCGTCGCAACGGGATCTGGCGTTGCAGTTGGGCGTCAGTCGGGCTTCGTTGCGTGAGGCGTTGTCGTCGTTGAGTGCGCTCGGCGTGGTAAGCATTCAGCCGGGCAAGGGTGTTTTCGTGCAGTCGCCCGTGGAATTGTCGCGCGGTGAGAGCGCGCCGGGCTGGTCGTTCGCAGCGCAGGCGTCGCCGCTGGATATCTTTCAATTGCGCTACGCGCTGGAGGGCTTTGCGGCGGGGCTGGCGGCAGTAACGTTGAGCACGTTTGATCTGGATGCGCTGGAAGACAACGTCGCGGCCATGCTCGAGCAACTGAAGGCCGGCGACTTCGAGGCGGCGGCGAAGCTGGATTTCGAATTCCACCGGCGAATCCTGCTGGCCAGCGGCAATCAGGCGATGCTCAGCATCCTTACCGCCAGCGCGGAAATCTTTCTGGAAAGCCAGAAACTACCGTTCATCCGCGCCGAGCGCGCCATGGAAACCTGGCAGGAACACCGCAAGATCCTTCGTGCTTTGGCCCGTCGAGCCTCCGGTGCCGCGCAAAAAGCCATGCAGGAACACGTGCGCAACGCTGCGTTGCGCACCGGAATCGCCTTCATCGCCCCCGCCACGGCGTGACTTGAGCTATACCCAAACTCATAGGGCACCATAGCAAGACTCAATCATCTGCGGCTTCCTGAACGGGGGAAGGGCGGATATGATGGGCCACGTTTTTTTGCTTACAACCTGGAGAATTCCATGAGCAGCGATCTTATCAAACACGTTAGCGACGCTAGTTTCGAAGCCGACGTACTCAAGGCCGAAGGCGCTGTACTGGTCGACTACTGGGCTGAATGGTGCGGCCCTTGCAAAATGATCGCTCCGGTTCTGGACGAGATTGCCGAGACTTACAAAGGCAAGCTGACCGTTGCCAAACTGAACATCGACGAGAACCAGGAAACCCCGGCCAAGCACGGCGTGCGTGGTATCCCTACTCTGATGCTGTTCAAGAACGGCAACGTTGAAGCGACCAAAGTCGGCGCCCTGTCGAAGTCGCAACTGGCTGCTTTCCTCGACGCCAACATCTAAGCGTCGCAGTAAAGTGCCTGAAAAAAAGCCCCGCAACCAGCGGGGCTTTTTGCGTATTCAGGGCTAGACGCTCCGAAATTCAGGTGGTACATTCGGCCCCGCACTGGTTTCTCCATTGCCCCCTGCTAGCCGTCGCCGACGCACTCCTTTTCGAATTAGTTCGCGATCCTGTCGCCTTCTCTGCGGCGCGGCCTCATTAAGCCAAAAGCTTAATTTCCCCCCCCTCCATAAATGATTACGTCATTCCTATATGAATCTGACTGAACTCAAGCAAAAGCCGATTACCGAACTGCTCGAATTGGCCGAACAGATGGGCATAGAAAATATGGCCCGTTCGCGCAAGCAGGACGTGATTTTCTCCCTGCTGAAAAAGCACGCTAAAAGCGGCGAGGAAATCTCCGGTGATGGCGTGCTGGAGATTCTCCAGGACGGCTTCGGCTTCCTGCGCTCCGCTGACGCTTCCTACCTGGCCGGCCCGGACGATATCTACGTCTCGCCAAGCCAGATCCGCCGTTTCAACTTGCGCACCGGTGACACCATCGTTGGCAAGATTCGCCCTCCGAAGGAAGGCGAGCGGTATTTCGCCCTGCTCAAGGTCGACACGATCAACTTCGATCGTCCCGAGAACGCGAAAAACAAGATTCTCTTCGAGAACCTGACCCCGCTGTTCCCGACCGTGCGCATGAAGATGGAAGCCGGCAACGGTTCCACCGAAGACTTGACCGGTCGTGTGATCGACCTGTGCGCCCCGATCGGCAAAGGCCAGCGTGGTCTGATCGTTGCACCGCCGAAAGCCGGTAAAACGATCATGCTGCAGAACATCGCAGCGAACATCGCCCGTAACAATCCTGAAGTTCACCTGATCGTTCTGCTGATCGACGAACGTCCGGAAGAAGTGACCGAAATGCAGCGCACCGTGCGCGGCGAAGTGGTTGCCTCGACCTTCGACGAGCCGCCGACCCGTCACGTACAGGTTGCCGAAATGGTGATCGAGAAGGCCAAACGCCTGGTCGAACACAAGAAAGACGTGGTGATCCTGCTCGACTCCATCACTCGTCTGGCCCGTGCCTACAACACTGTGATCCCGAGCTCCGGCAAGGTACTGACCGGTGGTGTCGATGCTCACGCCCTGGAGAAACCAAAGCGTTTCTTCGGTGCTGCGCGAAACATCGAAGAAGGCGGCTCGCTGACCATCATCGCCACCGCGCTGGTTGAAACCGGCTCGAAGATGGACGAAGTGATCTACGAAGAGTTCAAGGGTACCGGCAACATGGAGCTGCCTCTGGATCGCAAGATCGCCGAGAAGCGTGTGTTCCCTGCGATCAACATCAACCGTTCCGGCACCCGCCGCGAAGAGTTGCTGACCGCCGATGACGAACTGCAGCGCATGTGGATCCTGCGCAAGCTGCTGCACCCGATGGACGAAGTGGCGGCCATCGAGTTCCTGATCGACAAGCTGAAGACGACCAAGACCAACGATGAGTTCTTCTTGTCGATGAAGCGCAAGTAATACGAAAGCTGTTTAAAAAGAGCGCTCCCGAAAGGGGGCGTTTTTTTTTGCGCCGGATTATTTGTATCTGGCTTGAAATGGACGCTGCTGATAACTTTCGCGCTTTCAGGGACTTTGTATCCAAAAGAAGAAAGGTTTTTCATGCATACGTTTGGCAATCGCCGTGATATCGACGGATTACGGGCATTGGCGGTTATTCCCGTCGTACTGTTTCATTTCGGCTTCAATACATTCAGTGGCGGTTTTGTCGGGGTTGACGTCTTTTTCGTCATTTCCGGCTTCCTGATCACCACTATCCTGTTCCGTGAAATCAGTGCGCAGCGTTTCAGCTTCCTTGATTTTTGGGGGCGCCGCGCCCGTCGCATCCTGCCCGCCTTGACCGTGGTGGTCGTGGTAACGCTGGCGCTGGGTTGGCTGTTGCTGACGGCCAAAGACCTTTCCGAGCTGGGGCGCACGATTCGTTACCAGTCGTTGTTCATCTCCAACATCCTGTTCATGCGTGAAGATGGCTACTTTGCGCCGGCGTCCGAGCTCAAACCGCTGCTGCATACTTGGTCGCTGGCGGTGGAAGAGCAGTACTACATCTTCTTCCCGCTGATGATGGTGTTGCTGATGCGCTATGTCCGGCATTGGCGCTGGATGTTGTTCGCCGTGCTACTGGTGTCGTTCGGCCTGAACATCGTCTACATCGAGCGTCGGCCCGAGTTTGCGTTTTTCTCATTGCCTACCCGCGCCTGGGAGTTGCTGTGCGGCGCCATGCTGGCGGTGGTGCCTGCGCCGAAGCAGGCACCACGCGCATGGCTTCGGCAGTCTGTCGGCCTAGCCGGATTGGCTGCGGTGCTGGTGGCGATCTTCACCTTTGACCGTTCCACGGTGTTTCCGGGCTGGGCAGCATTACTGCCGGTATTGGGCACGACGGCGCTGATCTGGTCGGGCGCGCAGGGCGCGACATGGACTAGCCGGCTGTTGAGTATGCAAGTCCTGGTGTGGATCGGCCTGCTGTCCTATTCGCTTTATCTCTGGCATTGGCCGGTCTATGTGTATGCCAATGCGATCTCGATCGACGGCATCCAGCCGCTTGAGGCGCTGGGCTGGATGGCCCTGGCGCTGGGCCTGGCATGGCTGAGCCTGCGCTATATCGAACTGCCGTTTCGGGAAAAGCGAGTATTCGCCAGCCGTAACTCGGTATTGGTCGGTGGTTTGGTGTCGATCACCGTTCTGGCGATCACCGGTTCGGCGATTCGCTCGGCAGACGGTGTTCCACAGCGTCTGAGCGGCAAGGCGCTGGAATACGCGCAATCCCGGGAATGGAACGCCGGGCAGTCGAAATGCATGCACTTGAGCACAGACAAGGCGCTGACCAAGTCATGTCTGGTGGGCGGCGATCCGGAGAGTGGGGCGACAAAGTTGTTCTGGGGCGACAGCCACGCCGCCGCATTGTTGCCGGCCATCGAAGGCAACACCGGTCGTAATGTCCAGCCGGCGTGGTTGTACAGCTTGACGGGTTGCCCGCCGATTATCGATGACAAGCTGCGCCAGCAGTGCAAAGACTTCAATAAGCGCAACATGGAGCGCGTCATCAGTCTGGGGATCAAGGACGTGGTGCTGGCAGCGAACTGGAGCCTGTACGTTTATGGTCGTGAAGACGGCGACGGCGACCTGCAGTTCCTGCTTGATCGCAAAGACAATCCACGCCAGGCAGAGCAGCGCATGGCCGCCGCCATCAAGGCGCAAGTGGCTGAGCTGCGTGAAGCCGGTGTGCAAGTCTGGCTGTTCAAGGAAGTGCCGCTGCAACACAAGAGCTTCATCGACCGCCTGACCAGCCTGGCGCGTATCGGCCGTTCGGCAGAAGGTCTCGGTCGCCCGCTCAACGAACACTTGGCTCGCCAGCAGTTTTTCACTTCGCTGTTTGGCTCGATGAGCGCCGCCGATCACGGCATTCATGTCATCGATCCGACGCCGCTGATGTGCAAGGACGGCTTGTGCGCCATCGATGTCGACGGCCACTCACAGTACAAGGATGCGGATCATCTTTCGGACGTGGGCAGCGCCCGACTGAGCCCGTTGTTTGCGCCGTTGCTGTTGGGTGCTAGTCAAAATTGAGCGATGCCAGGCTCTGACGGGCTGCTGTTTGCCCGTCAGAGCAGGTAGGATGTACGCCTATTTTGAGGGTGCCATCGTCAATGAAATTCAAGGATCTTCGGGATTTCGTGCAGCAACTTGAGCAGCGCGGAGAGTTGAAACGCATCCAGATTCCCGTCTCGCCGGTGCTGGAGATGACTGAGGTGTGCGACCGCACGCTGCGGGCCAAGGGCCCGGCGCTGCTGTTCGAGAAGCCGACGGGCTACGACATTCCGGTGCTCGGCAACCTGTTCGGCACCCCCGAGCGGGTGGCCATGGGCATGGGCGCCGAGTCGGTCAGCGAACTGCGCGAAATTGGCAAGCTGCTGGCATTCCTCAAGGAGCCGGAGCCGCCGAAGGGCTTGAAAGACGCGTGGTCGAAACTGCCGATCTTCCGCAAGATCATCTCGATGGCGCCGAAAGTCGTCAAAGACGCGGTGTGCCAGGAAGTGGTCATCGAAGGCGACGACGTCGATCTGGCCATGCTGCCGGTGCAGACCTGCTGGCCCGGCGACGTCGGCCCGCTGATCACCTGGGGCCTGACCGTCACCAAAGGTCCGAACAAAGAGCGGCAGAACCTCGGCATTTACCGTCAGCAAGTGATCGGCCGCAACAAGGTGATCATGCGCTGGCTCAGCCACCGAGGTGGCGCGCTGGATTACCGCGAGTGGTGCGAGAAGCACCCGGGCCAGCCGTTCCCGGTGTCCGTGGCCCTTGGCGCCGATCCGGCGACCATCCTTGGCGCTGTGACGCCTGTGCCGGACAGCCTTTCTGAATACGCTTTCGCCGGTCTCTTGCGCGGCAACCGCACCGAACTGGTCAAGTGCCGTGGCAATGACCTGCAAGTGCCGGCCACTGCCGAGATCATCCTCGAAGGCGTGATCCACCCGGGCGAAATGGCCGATGAAGGCCCTTACGGCGATCACACCGGTTACTACAACGAAGTTGACAGCTTCCCGGTGTTTACCGTCGAGCGCATTACCCACCGGATCAAGCCGATCTACCACAGCACCTACACCGGCCGTCCGCCGGATGAGCCGGCGATATTGGGCGTGGCGCTGAACGAAGTGTTCGTGCCGATTCTGCAGAAGCAGTTCCCGGAAATCACCGACTTCTACCTGCCGCCGGAAGGCTGCTCGTATCGCATGGCCATCGTGACCATGAAAAAGTCTTATCCGGGGCATGCGAAGCGCGTGATGCTGGGTGTCTGGTCGTTTTTGCGACAGTTCATGTACACCAAGTTCGTTATTGTCTGTGACGACGATATCAACGCTCGGGACTGGAACGATGTGATCTGGGCCATCACCACGCGCATGGACCCCAAGCGCGACACGGTGATGATCGATAACACGCCGATCGACTACCTCGACTTCGCCTCGCCGATTTCCGGCCTGGGTTCGAAAATGGGCCTGGATGCCACCCACAAGTGGCCGGGCGAAACCACTCGCGAGTGGGGCCGCGTGATCGTCAAGGACGACGCCGTCACCCAACGGATCGATGCCATCTGGAATCAGTTAGGAATAGATTGATGCGTGTAACCCTGCAGCCCTCCGGAGCGGTGCTTGAGATACAGCCCGGTGAGCGAATTCTCGATGGTGCACGGCGCCTGGGCTACGACTGCCCGCAAAGCTGTCGCAACGGCAATTGCCATGTGTGTGCGGCGCTGCTGGTGGAAGGCCGGGTCGAACAGGCGGGCAAGGTGCATGACCATGGCGAGTTCTACACTTGCATAGCCGAGCCGCTGGAAGACTGCATCCTGCTGTGGGATGGCGTGCTCGCTTTGGGAGAACTGCCGGTGCACAGCCTGTCGTGTCAGGTCATCGAATGCCGGGACGTGGGTGGCGACACCTGGCGTGTGCGCCTGCGAGCCCCGGCCGGTAAACCGCCGCGCTATCACGCCGGGCAGTATTTGATGATCGAGCGCGAGAGCGGCGAGAAGTCGGCGTTCTCCATGGCCTCGGCCCCGCACGGTGGACGTGACCTGGAAATCCACGTGCTGGCGCGCGAAGCCAGTGCGCTGAGCCTGATCGAGCAGCTGCAACGCAACGCGATGGTGCGCGTCGAGCTGCCGTTCGGCGATACCCACCTTGCCGAATTGCCCGACGGGCCACTGGTGCTGATTGCCGCCGGCACCGGCATGGGCCAGATTCACAGCCTGATCGAGCATTGCCGCGCTGCGGGCTTCAAACACCCGGTGCATCTGTATTGGGGTGTGCGCCGTCCGGAAGACTTCTATGACATCGAACATTGGGACGAGTGGCTGAAGCTACCCAATCTGTTCCTGCACAAAGTCGTCAGCGACCAATGCGGCTGGGAAGGGCGTTGCGGGATGCTGCACGAGGCGGTCTGCGACGACTTCCCGGATCTCAAACCTCTGCACGTCTACGCCAGCGGCTCGCCGGCCATGGTCTACGGCACGCTGGACGCGCTGGTGGAAGCGGGGATGGATGCTCATCAAATGCGCGCCGACGTGTTCGCCTACGCACCTCGCTCTTGAGCCGCGTGGCTGATTCTTTATAACTCCCTATATAGCCGATCGGTATTTATGCAATGGCGTAAATACCGGTAGGTTATATATCCATCAGGCAATTAATTAAGAACTGTGCCATGGCACTTAAATTGCCTTAAAACATATGTGCCTTATTGTTACAGCGGTGCGTTCTATTAAGTAATTCTTTACCCGCGGGGAGCTGAACGCTATTCGCCATGAGCGCCATTGAAAACGCTTTTCTGAATTTGAATTACCCTCCGCGGCTCGATCTTGGGCCGCAGCTGACGCACGAACAACTTCTCGCCTCGATGCAATCGACAATGGCGCGCCATAAGGGCGGGCCGGTGTGGCTGTTCGCCTACGGTTCGCTGATCTGGCGCCCGGAGTGCTCAGCGGTGGAGCGAGTACGTGGACGCGTGCATGGCTACCATCGCGGTTTGTACCTGTGGTCGCACGAGCACCGGGGTACGCCGGAAATGCCGGGGCTGGTGTTTGGTCTGGATCGTGGCGGTTCGTGCAGCGGCTTCGCCTACCGGTTGCCGGAAGACAATCTCGATAGCGCGCTGTATGCCCTGTGGAAACGCGAGATGCCGGTGCCGTCGTACCGGCCGCACTGGCTCAACTGCCGGCTCGAAGATGGCACTCAGGTGCAGGCGTTGGGATTTGTTTTGGAGCGACACCTGCCCAGCTATGCCGGCAACTTGCCGGATCATGTGCTGAGCCAGGTGTTCGAAAGCGCGAGAGGGCGTTACGGCACCACTCGCGATTATGTCGAGCAGACCGCCCACGCCCTGCGCAGCCACGCCATGCCAGACCGGAATCTGGAGGCGCGGCTCAAGCGCTGTCAGTCACAAGCCGATCAGGCGACGGCTTCGCGGCTCTGACTGGCGACTTGCTTGTGCCATAGCGTCGGGGCAAGGAAGGCCATCGCCAACAGGCAAGCGCCTACCAGCAGGACGAAACCGCCGTCCCAGCCGAAATGGTCGACGGTGTAGCCCATGGCTGCGCTGGCCGCCACCGAACCACCTAAGTAACCAAACAAACCGGTGAAGCCCGCAGCGGTGCCGGCGGCTTTTTTCGGTGCCAGTTCCAGCGCTTGCAGGCCGATCAGCATCACCGGGCCGTAGATCAGGAAGCCGATCGAGAACAGCGCGATCATGTCGACGGTCGGGTTGCCGGCCGGGTTCAGCCAGTAAACCAGCGTCGCGACAGTCACCAGCGCCATGAACACCATGCCGGTCAGGCCACGGTTGCCACGGAAGATCTTGTCCGACATCCAGCCGCACAGCAGCGTGCCCGGAATACCTGCCCACTCGTAGAAGAAATAGGCCCACGAGGTTTTATCCACGGTGAAACCCTTGGCTTCCTTGAGGTAGGTCGGCGCCCAGTCCAGCACGCCGTAGCGCAGCAGGTAGACGAAGACGTTGGCCATGGCGATGTACCAGAGCATTTTGTTGCGCAGCACGTATTTGACGAAGATTTCCTTGGCGCTGAATTCGTCTTCGTGGCTGGCGTCGTAGCCTTCCGGATAGTCGTTTTTGTACTTCTCGATCGGCGGCAGGCCGACCGATTGCGGGGTGTCGCGCATGGTGATGAAGGCAAACACCGCCACGCCCAGCGCCACGGCTGCCGGTACGTAGAATGCCGCGTGCCAGTCGTTGAACAGGCCCATGCCGAGCAAAAACAGCGGGCCGATCAGGCCGCCGCCGACGTTATGCGCCACGTTCCACACCGAGACCACGCCGCCACGTTCCTTCTGCGACCACCAGTGCACCATGGTGCGTCCGCTCGGCGGCCAGCCCATGCCTTGGGCCCAGCCGTTGATGAACAGCAGGATGAACATCATGGTCACGCTGGACGTCGCCCAAGGCGCGAAACCGAAAACGAACATCACCCCGGCCGATACCAACAGGCCGAACGGCAGGAAGTAACGCGGGTTGGAACGGTCGGAGACCAGGCCCATGAGGAATTTCGACAAGCCATACGCGATGGCAATGGCCGACATCGCCAGCCCCAAATCACCGCGGCTGTAGCCTTCGTCGATCAGGTACGGCATGGCCAGGGAGAAGTTTTTGCGCAGCAGGTAATAACCCGCGTAGCCAATGAAAATGCCGGCGAAGATCTGCCAACGCAGGCGTCGGTACGTGCTGTCTATTTTTTCTTCAGGCAATGGAGCCTGATGTGCGGCAGGACGAAAGAAAGCAAACATTCAAGAGCTCCAGATTTCTTGTTTTGACTGCGGATGCGAATGTTACAGTTTCGTTACCGAAAATAGCACCGGTTCGCATCGACCAAACAGCGGAAAATGTTGGAACTCGCATGTTCCTTTACGAACCTGTCGCTCAGCTGTAAGAACGGGGCGTTTTTGAAGCGGTCGACGATGGCTGTCATAGACTCGTGATCAGTCACTCCGACTGAGTCAACCGAGATAAATAATGGACTTGAAGGTTCGCATGTTGCTGCCGCGATTGTTGGTGGCAGTAGCCCTTACCGTTTCTGTTCTGGCATTGAGTTTCGCGCAAGGTTCTGCTGCACCGGGGCTGCGCAATGTCACGGTGCTGATCGTCCGGCATGCGGAAAAACCCGATGTCGGCAGGGAGCTCAATGCCCGCGGTGAACAGCGCGCCGCCGCCTATGCTGACTACTTCAATCCGCTGAAACTGGCTGGCGAGGCACTCACGCCCCAGCGCCTCATTGCTACCGCCGACAGCCCGGAAAGCATCCGCCCTCGTCAGACGCTGATCCCTCTGTCAAAACGTCTGCAATTGCCGATCGAACAGCCATTTGCCAATAGCAAGGTCGATAAGCTGGTGAGTCTGTTGCGCGAGAGCAATCAGGCCAAAACAGTGCTGATTGCCTGGCACCATGGGCACATCAACAAACTCATCGCAGCTTTCGGCGGTGATGGCCCGGCACTGATCGGCCAAGCGAAATGGCCAGTGGATACCTATGACTGGCTCATCGTGCTGCGCTTCGATGACAAGGGACAACTGATGCAGTCCCGCAGTCAGAAGATTCAGGAACACCTGCTGCCGGGGGATGTTGGCTCCACCAGCGGAGGCTAAATGTCCGTCAGAAAAATTACCTGCTAACGGCCGCGAGGCGTTTTTACCCGTTTTACCGTATGGGTTTAGGAAATGTCCTGCGCATAAAGGCGAAGCAGCGCCATTCAGTTAAAAACCATTGCTCCGTAACCTTTGAGCTGTTGCCTGGAAGGGCATTTCAGTAGTGAAGGGGCGGGATCATGCGATGGATTTTTGCTTTGTGTTTGTTGGTGGTTGCCGGTTTTGCGCAGGCTTCAGAGGTGTTGTTGATACCCGAAAACAATCCCGTACCGATTTATCCAAAAGCACTGTCTAGGGCGGGCGTTACGGGTGAGGTGAAGGTCCGTTTCATCGTCAGGGCGGATGGCTCGGTCAACGAGATCGCCATTGTGCAAAGTGATCACCCCGATATGGCCGAAGCGGTCAGGGTCGCGGTAGCACAGTGGCGTTTCAAGCCTTGGGTGGTTGATGCGGGCAAGCCCGCTGAAAAGGCACTCCTCGCACCGATGGTTTTCCGGCTTGATCTGAACCAGCCGATTCATGTCAACCAGCAGCTGAAAGCGCTGAGATGCCGTGCGATTAACGAAAACCTTGCAAACATTGACGAGTATTCGTGGATCGATTCGCCGGTGTTTGCGCAGACTCGCGCTTATCTTTCGAATGTATTCCACAAGAAACAACTACCGGATGAGCAGCGCCTGGCGATGATCGCCAAGATGAACAAACGCGTGCCCGCGATTGTGCGGGGCTGTCGGGACAGTCCGACACGTAAATACATGAGCCTGTTGCCGGTGGAAATTCGGGAGTTGCTTTGATCTCGGGTCTGCGCATCTAAAGAGAGGCCAGAACTACCGCGCGGACAGTTCTGGCTTTTTTAAAAAGAAAACTCAGCGCACCTGCACCACGACCTTGCCCACAGCTTTGCGCTGTCCAAGATCATTGATCGCCTGCGCCGCATTACTCAGCGGGTACACCTGCGACACCAGCGGTTTCAGCTTGCCTTCGGCGAACCAGCCGAACAGCTGCTGGAAGTTTGCCGCGTTGTCCTGCGGCTGACGCTGGGCGAACGAGCCCCAGAACACGCCGACCACCGCTGCGCCCTTGAGCAGGGCGAGGTTGACCGGCAGTTCGGGAATGCGCCCGCTGGCGAAACCGACCACCAGCAGTCGGCCGTTCCAGGCGATGGCACGGACGGCCTGGTCAAACAGGTCGCCACCAACCGGGTCATAGATCACATCGGCGCCCTGGCCATCGGTGAGGCGTTTGATTTCGTCCTTGATGTTGGTTTCGCTGTAGTTGATCAGTTCATCGGCGCCGGCGGCTTTGGCCACGGCGAGTTTTTCCGCGCTGCTGGCGGCGGCGATGACCCGCGCGCCCATGGCTTTGCCGATTTCCACCGCCGCCAGGCCGACGCCGCCGGAAGCACCGAGCACCAGCAGGGTTTCGCCCGGTTGCAGGTTGCCGCGCTGCTTGAGCGCATGCATCGAGGTGCCGTAGGTCATGCTGAAAGCGGCGGCGGTGTTGAAGTCCATCGATGGCGGAATCGGCAGCACGTTGTAGCCGGGCACCGCGACCTGTTCGGCGAAGCTGCCCCAACCGGTCAGGGCCATGACCCGGTCGCCGACTTTCAGATGGCTGACCTTTTCACCCACAGCGCTGACCACACCGGCCGCTTCACCACCCGGAGAAAACGGGAAGGGCGGCTTGAACTGGTATTTGCCCTCGATGATCAGCGTGTCCGGGAAGTTGACCCCGGCGGCGTGCACGTCCAGCAGGATTTCGTTCTTCTTGGCGACAGGACTGGCGACGTCTTCCAGCACCAGCGATTCGGCAGGGCCGAAGGCTTTGCACAGCACGGCTTTCATCAGGGCTATTCCTTTGGGAGTGATGGCCGATAAGTGTAGGTGTGTCAGTCAACGGGTCAACGAGCATGCCCGGCCCTGATAGTCAGCCATAAGCTTGTGCTTGCGCGGCGGGTCGTTATGCTAGGCCGCAAACCGGATAAGGAGCGAATTGTGAAAGCGTGGATCATGTTGTTGCTGGCCCTGTCTCTGCCTGTGGCAGCGCAGGCCGAAGAAGCCAAAGAAGGCGAGGCGCCGAAGGTCAACTACATCACCCTGAGCCCGCCGTTCGTGGGCAATTACGGGTTGGACGGCACGCCGAAACTGAAGGTCTACAAGGCCGACGTGGCGCTGCGCGTGACTGGCGAAGAGGCGACCAAACTGGTCAAGGCCAACGAGCCGCTGATCCGCAATCAGCTGGTGGCGCTGTTCACCCAGCAGAGCACTGAGGCGATGGGCAGCATCGAGGGTAAGGAAAAGCTGCGTCAGGAAGCGCTGAAGCAGACTCAGCAAGTGATGAATGACGAGACCGGCAAACCGGTGGTCGAGGATCTGTTGTTCAACAACCTGATCATTCAGTAATACAAATTCTGAAAGTCAAAAGATCGCAGCCTTCGTCAGCGCCTACATTGGAATGCGTTCCCCTGTAGGCGCTGACGAAGGCTGCGATCTTTTTTGTGGCCGTTACCGCAATCCCAGCACCGCCGCCCACTGCTCCGCCGTCACCGGCATCACCGACAGCCGCGAACCCTTCTGCACCAGCGGCATTTGCGCCAACGCCGTCTGCTGCTTCAGGTAGTCGAGCTTCAAAACCCGCCCAAACGTCTCGACATGCGCCACATCGATCGCACTCCAGGCGTTTTTCTCGGGGGTAGCCTTCGGGTCGAAGTAGTGGCTTTCCGGTTCCAGTGCGGTGGGATCCGGGTACGCCGCTTCGATTATTTTTCCAATCCCGGCAATCCCCGGCTCCGGGCAGCTGGAATGATAGAAAAAGAACTCATCGCCAACCGCCATCGTCCGCAGGAAATTGCGCGCCTGATAGTTGCGAACCCCGTCCCAGCGCGCTTTACCGAGTTTTTCCAAACCTTTGATCGAGAGTTCGTCCGGCTCGGATTTCATCAGCCAATAGGCCATGGTCTTTGCTCCTGAAGCGTTCTTTGGGCAAGTTGTCGGGCAATTTTATGACAAACCGACAGTCGGTTGACGTCAGCGTTTGCGCGCAGGTTCACGTTGTCGCAAAATGCCGGCCTTTAAAGCTTGACGCTGCTGCACGGCCTACGAACGGAAACCGCTGCTGTCATCGTGATGATGTGCCTTGAGGGGGGCAATCGATGAAACGCAAACCGGATTTGCTATGGACTTTGGTTATTTTGTTCGGCTTGGGCGTCGTGACCACCGGTTATGCGCAGAGCCTGTGGTCCAACAAGACCGACGCGCCGATTGAAGTGGCGCAACAGGTTCAACAGTCGACAGCCTTCAAGCGCTGAAACTTCTCTCCCGACGCCGCTGTACCCTGCGGCGTCTATCCCGCGAAATACCACGCCTTGTCAGTGACCGTGCCTTGTAACGGCACATCCCAGCTCGCCTGCGCCAAGCGTTCGACCTTCTGACATTCATGGGCCAGGCCCAATAGCGTCGGCTTGCGCCAGTTCTTGCGCCGCGCCAGATACGCCAGGCTACGATCATAGAAACCGCCGCCCATCCCCAGCCGTCCGCCGACGTCGTCAAATCCCACCAGCGGCAACAACACCAGATCCAGCGTCCAGATCTTGCGCTGGCGAGCCAGATTGGCGCGCGGCTCGAGAATGCGGAAACGGTTGGGTTTGAGTTTTTCGCCTGGATGGATGCGCTGAAAGACCATTTTGGTTCGCGGCCAGGCGCTGAGCACCGGCAGATACGTGGCCTTGCCCCGACGCTGCGCTTCACGCAGCAGCAAGCGCGGATCGATTTCACCGTCGGTAGGCAGGTACAGGGAGATATGTTTGGCCCGACGAAAGTGCGGGTCTTGCGCCAATTGCCGAAACAGCCCTTTGGCGGCCTGACGTTGTTCACCGGGAGTCAGTGAGCGGCGCGCCTTGCGCAGCAGGCGGCGGAGTTGCGGGCGGGGCAGCAGCGAGGGTTCGGTCATGGTTCGGCTTCGGCAGGGTGGGTGCAAAAACGTACGCATAAAAAATCCGATGTCGGCATACACCGACATCGGATTCGAATCAGGCTCCCCGGATGAACCGCTGTCAACTTAGCCCTTGAACCCGAAAGTTCAAGGTGGAAGATGCAGTAGACTTTAAGGCTTTCCGTCTGGCGGACATGCACACCAGCCCAACGTGCAACTTCCAGGGTAGTGCGAATCGGCTCAGGGACATCGTCAACTGGCAAGCACCCCAGGGAGTGCCGCGAGTATACCTCAAGCGGTCTGGCGAATCAGCCCTTGCTGATGTCCGGATCGTCGGCGAGGACCAGATCGACACGATCAAGCAAGTCGCGCACCTGTTCACGGGTCGAGCCGCTGGCCTGGATGTCCGGACGCTCTTCTTTGTGCAAGAGGTCATGGGTAATGTTCAGTGCGGCCATCACGGCGATGCGGTCGGCACCGATGACTTTGCCGCTGCTGCGGATCTCGCGCATCTTGCCGTCCAGGTAGCGCGCGGCACTGACCAGGTTGCTGCGCTCTTCCTGCGGGCAGATGATCGAATATTCTTTGTCGAGGATCTGCACGGTAACGCTATTGCTTGAACTCATGAGTCTTGCTCCAGGGCCTTGAGGCGCGAAATCATCGATTCGACCTTACGCCGGGCGATTTCGTTTTTTTCAATGAGGTGAGCGCGTTCCTCGCGCCAGGTCTTTTCCTGAGCTAGTAAGAGTGCGTTTTGACTCTTTAGTTGCTCGACTCGGCCAATCAGCAGCTCGAGTCTGGCCATCAGCGCTTGCAGGTCGTTGTCTTCCATTGGGTTCACTGTCTGATGGGTTAGCTGGCGGACAGCCTTTAATAGTCTTGGCGAGTCTGTCGATGTAGGATACAAGGCCTTCATTCTAGACATAGCGCCGTCTGGCGCCTAGCTGCCCATGACCATTGCGAATTCCCCGTACCAAGCCTTTGCCACCCTGCTGACCTCCAGCGGCCACAACGTCTCGCCTGCCGAACTGCATGGCCAGTTGCTCGGACGCAGTTGCGCCGGTGCCGGCTTCGATAACGAAGGCTGGCTGATCGACGCCGCCGAACTGCTCGAAGGCGACATCCAGGACAACGTCCGCAACGCCCTGATCGGCCTGCAAGAGATGGTCAAAGGCGAGCTGACCGGCGACGACGTCACTGTCGTCCTGCTGCTGCCAACCGATGACGCGCCTCTTGCTGACCGCGCCGCTGCACTGGGCGAATGGTGCCAGGGCTTCCTCAGCGGGTTCGGCCTGAACTGCCGCGACAGCAGCATGCTCAGCACCGAAGCCACCGAAGTGCTGCAGGATCTGGCAGCAATTTCCCAAGTGCAAGACGCCCTGGAAGAATCCGAAGACGGCGAAACCGACTACATGGAAGTCATGGAGTACCTGCGCGTTGCGCCGTTGCTGCTGTTTTCGGAAACCAAAAAAGCCGACGTGCCGCCAGCCGCCAAGCCGTCGCTGCATTAATCGCGAGCCAGGGAAAGCCATCTGCCCATGACCCATATCCCGAAAGCGGAATACAGCCGTCGCCGCAAGGCCCTGATGGCGCAGATGGAACCCAACAGCATCGCGATCCTGCCTGCCGCCGCAGTTGCTATCCGTAACCGCGACGTCGAGCACGTCTACCGTCAGGACAGCGATTTTCAGTACCTCAGCGGGTTTCCCGAGCCGCAAGCCGTCATCGTTTTGATGCCCGGCCGCGAGCATGGGGAATACGTGCTGTTCTGCCGTGAACGCAATGCCGAACGCGAATTGTGGGACGGCCTGCGCGCAGGGCAGGAAGGCGCGATCCGCGACTTTGGCGCCGACGACGCCTTCCCCATCACTGACATCGACGACATCCTGCCGGGCCTCATCGAAGGGCGCGACCGGGTGTATTCGGCGATGGGCAGCAACCCTGAATTCGATCGGCATTTGATGGACTGGATCAACGTGATCCGCTCCAAAGCGCACCTCGGCGCCCAGCCGCCGAATGAATTCGTTGCCCTGGATCATCTGCTCCACGACATGCGCCTGTATAAATCGGCGGCAGAAGTGAAGGTGATGCGCGAGGCTGCGCGAATCTCGGCCCAGGCCCACATCCGCGCGATGCAGGCCAGTCGTCCCGGGCTCTACGAGTACAGCCTGGAGGCCGAACTCGATTACGAATTCCGCAAGGGCGGGGCGAAAATGCCGGCTTACGGCTCGATCGTCGCGGCCGGGCGCAATAGCTGCATCCTGCATTACCAGCAGAATGACGCGTTGCTCAAGGACGGTGATCTGGTGCTGATCGACGCCGGTTGCGAGATCGACTGCTACGCCAGCGACATCACTCGCACCTGGCCGGTCAACGGCAGGTTTTCGCCCGAGCAGAAAGCGATCTATGAATTGGTATTGGCTTCGCAGGAAGCCGCATTCGCCGAAATCGCCCCGAACAAACACTGGAACCAAGCGCACGAAGCCACGGTGCGAGTGATCACCACCGGGCTGGTGAAACTGGGGCTGTTGCAAGGCGACGTCGACGAGTTGATCGCGACGGAAGCCTATAAAGCCTTTTACATGCACCGCGCCGGCCACTGGCTGGGCATGGATGTACACGACGTCGGCGAGTACAAGGTTGGCGGCGAATGGCGCGTGCTCGAGGTCGGCATGGCGCTGACCGTGGAGCCGGGCATCTACATTGCCCCGGACAATCAGAACGTAGCGAAGAAATGGCGCGGCATTGGCGTGCGCATCGAGGACGACGTGGTAGTGACCAAGACTGGCTGTGAAATCCTGACCAACGGCGTACCGAAAACCGTCGCCGACATCGAAGCACTGATGGCGCAAGCGCGGACACACGCGGCATGAGTCGAGTCAATCTGGCAATCATCGGTGGTGGTCTGGTCGGCGCCAGTCTGGCGTTGGCCTTGCAGGCCGGGGCCAAGGCCCGTGGCTGGAAAATCGTCCTGATCGAACCGTTCGCCCCCGGCAACAGTTGGCAGCCGAGCTACGATGCGCGTTCGTCGGCGCTGTCCTTTGGTTCGCGGCAAATCTATCAGCGGTTGGGCGTTTGGCAGGAAATCTCCCGCCGCGCCGAGCCGATCAAACAGATTCATGTCTCCGACCGTGGTCGCTTCTCCACCGCGCGTTTGTCGGCGATGGAAGAGGGCGTGCCGGCGCTGGGTTACGTGGTGGAAAACGCCTGGCTCGGCCAATGCCTGTGGCAACACATTGATAAAGATGTGATCACTTGGCGCTGTCCGGCAGAAGTCACGCGCATGGAGCCGCTGCCTGACGGTTATCGCCTGACCCTCAACGATGAAACCACCATTGAGTGCGACCTCGCGGTGCTCGCTGATGGCGGCCGTTCGGGGCTGCGCGAGCAGTTAGGCATCAACGTGCGCAAACGTCCGTACAACCAGAGTGCGCTGATCGCCAACATCACCCCGAGCGAAGCGCACAACGGCATGGCCTTCGAGCGCTTCACCGACGACGGGCCGATGGCACTGCTGCCGCTGCCGGAAAACCGCTGCGCATTGGTCTGGACCCGTTTGGGCATGGACGCGCAACGTCTGGCCGACTTGAGTGAGCGCGATTTTCTCAGTGAATTGCAGGGCGTGTTCGGTTACCGCCTCGGCACCCTGAAACAAGTCGGCGCGCGGCATTTGTATCCGCTGTCGCTGGTGGAAGCTGAAGAGCAAGTGCGTTCGCATCTGGCCGTGCTCGGCAACGCTGCGCACAGCCTGCATCCGATTGCCGGGCAGGGTTTCAACCTGTCCCTGCGCGATGCCGATGCTCTGGCCGCCGCGTTGCTGGCCAGCGACAAACCGCCGGGCGACTTCGCCACGTTGCAGGCGTATCGCGAGCGTCAGCGTCTGGATCAAGACCTCACCGTGGGCTTCTCCGATCAGGTCACGCGCCTGTTCGGCAGCACCCAGCCGCTGGTCTCGCTGGGTCGCAACATCGGCCTGCTCGGTCTCGATCTGCTACCGCCGGCCAAGCGCTGGTTCGCCCGTCAGGCCATGGGCCTGGGAACACGCCCGGATGCGTAACTGGCTGATCCGTACGTTCGGCAAGGCGCGGTTGATGCGTTGGATCATGACGTTCTATCCGCCCTACCTCGGCGCCGGTGTGCGTGTGCGACACATCAGTGATGACTTTCGCGATGTACAGGTGTCGATGGGCCTGGGCTTGTACAACCGCAACTACGTTGGCACCCAGTTTGGCGGCAGCCTGTACTCGATGGTCGATCCGTTTTTCATGCTGATGCTGATGGAAAACCTCGGGTCGCGTTACATCGTCTGGGACAAGGCCGCCGACATCGATTTCATCGCGCCGGGCAAAGGCCCGGTGTTCGCCCGATTCAACATCGACGAGACCTTGCTCGACGAGATCCGCCGGCAGACCGCCAATGGCGAGAAATACCTGCCGCAGTTGCAGGTCGATATTCATGACGGCGCCGGCAACCTTGTCGCGCGGGTCGGTAAAACCCTTTACGTGCGGCTCAAGCCGCAAGCGAGACAGGCTTAAAGCATGGAAATGCGCGCAGATCTGCTGATTGTCGGAGCCGGAATGGTCGGCAGCGCCCTGGCGCTGGCGTTGCAGGACAGCGGGCTGGAAGTCCTGCTGCTCGACGGCAGCCCTTTGAGCGTCAAACCGTTCGATGCTCAAGCGCCATTTGAGCCGCGTGTCAGTGCGCTGTCGGCGGCCAGCCAACGCATTCTCGAACGCCTCGGCGTGTGGGACGGCATCGCCCAGCGACGCAGCAGTCCGTACACCGACATGCACGTCTGGGACGGCAGCGGCACCGGGCAGATTCACTTTTCGGCGAGCAGTGTGCATGCCGAGGTACTCGGCCATATCGTCGAAAACCGCGTGGTGCAGGATGCCTTACTCGATCGTTTGCACGATTGTGATCTCGGCATGCTGGCCAACGCGCGGCTGGAGCAGATGCGCCGCTCCGGTGACGACTGGCTGCTGACACTGGCCGATGGTCGCAAATTGCGCGCGCCGCTGGTAATCGCGGCGGATGGCGCCAACTCGGCAGTGCGTCGCCTGACCGGCGTCGCCACCCGCGAGTGGGATTATCTGCATCACGCCATCGTCACCAGCGTGCGCAGCAGCAAGCCGCATCAGATGACTGCGTGGCAGCGCTTTACCGATCACGGGCCGCTGGCGTTTCTGCCGCTGGAACGCGACGGGCAGCAGGATTGGTGCTCGATCGTCTGGTCGACCACGCCGAGCGAAGCCGAGCGTTTGATGGCGCTGGATGAGGCGCACTTCTGCCGTGAGCTGGAGCGTGCCTTTGAGGGTCGCCTCGGCGAAGTCATCAGTGCTGATCCGCGACTGTGCGTGCCGCTGCGTCAGCGTCACGCCAAGCGTTATGTGGCCGAAGGGCTGGCGCTGATCGGCGATGCGGCGCACACCATTCACCCGTTGGCGGGGCAGGGGGTGAACCTTGGATTCCTCGATGCGGCGGTGCTGGCGGAAGTGCTGCTGCAAGCGGCCGAGCGTGGCGAGCGACTGGCGGATGTGAAGGTGCTGAGCCGTTACGAGCGTCGGCGCATGCCGCACAACTTGGCGCTGATGGCGGCGATGGAAGGCTTCGAGCGCTTGTTCCAGGCTGATCCGCTGCCGGTGCGCTGGTTGCGTAATGCCGGGTTGAAGCTGGTGGAGCAAATGCCTGAGGCCAAGGCGTTGTTTGTGCGCGAAGCCCTCGGGTTGACCGGCGACCTTCCGGCGCTCGCTAAACCCTGAGGTCTGCATTTGTGCAACATCTGGTAACTCCTTGAGGAAGTGTTCGATTGAGAAGCTAAATGTGAGTCCTTATCATTTGACCCACATTTCCCGACCGAGAGACCACTCCCATGTTGGCACCCAAGCGTCTTCTGACCGCACTGGCCCTGACCCTGATTGGCAGCACCGCCGCCCAGGCCGCCGATGAGGTAGTGGTTTACTCCTCGCGTATCGATGAACTGATCAAACCGGTGTTCGATGCCTACACTGCCAAGACCGGGGTGAAGATCAAGTTCATCACCGACAAGGAAGCGCCGCTGATGCAGCGCATCAAGGCCGAAGGCGAAAACGCCACCGCTGACCTGCTGCTGACCGTCGACGCCGGCAACCTCTGGCAGGCCGAGCAAATGGGCATTCTTCAGCCGTTCACCTCGAAAACCATCGACACCAACATTCCCGCGCAATACCGCTCGTCCACTCACGCCTGGACCGGTCTGAGCCTGCGCGCGCGTACCATCGCTTACTCCACCGAGCGCGTGAAGCCGGGCGAGTTGACCACCTACGAAGCGCTGGCCGACAAGAACTGGGAAGGGCGCCTGTGTCTGCGCACGGCGAAGAAGGTCTACAACCAGTCGCTGACCGCGACCATGATCGAAGTCCACGGCGCCGAGAAGACGGAAAAAATCCTCAAGGGCTGGGTCAACAACCTGTCCACCGATGTGTTCTCCGACGACGTCGCGGTGCTGGAAGCGATCAACGCCGGGCAGTGCGATGTCGGCATCGTCAACACTTACTACTACGGCCGCCTGCACAAGCAGAAGCCGGAGCTGCCGGTGAAACTGTTCTGGCCGAACCAGGCGGATCGCGGCGTGCACGTCAATCTATCGGGCATTGGCCTGACCAAACATGCACCGCACCCTGAAGCGGCCAAGGCTTTGGTCGAGTGGATGACCACGCCCGAAGCGCAGAAAATCTTCGCTGACGTGAACCAGGAGTTCCCGGCCAACCCGAAGGTTGCGCCTTCTGAAGAAGTGGCGGCGTGGGGCAAGTTCATTGCCGACACCTTGCCGGTGGAAGTGGCGGGCAAGCGTCAGGCCGAGGCGATCCGGATGATGGATCGGGCGGGTTGGAACTGAGGCTTTTCGTATAATTTGATCGTTCCCACGCTCCGCGTGGGAATGCATCCCTCGACGCTCCGCGTCGATTTGCTGAAACCGTGACGAGCAGCGTCACAGGATGTGTGCCCACGCAGAGCGTGGGCACAATCATTTGAACGAGATAGTTTCCTTGGCCCACCCCGCCCAACGCCGCTGGTACCCCATCGTCTTCGCCATCGCCGCGTTGGTGCTGTTGCCCCTGAGCGTTCTGCTGCTCTCATGGCAAACCATCGATCAACAGATCTGGTCGCACCTGTGGGAAACCCAGATGCCGCGCCTGTTGGGCAACACCCTGACGCTGGTACTCGGCGTCGGCATCGGTGTGACGCTGCTCGGTGTCAGCCTCGCCTGGCTCACCAGCCTCTGCGAATTTCCCGGCCGACGCTGGCTCGACTGGGCACTGATGCTGCCGTTCGCCATTCCTGCCTACGTGCTGGCGTTTGTCTTCGTCGGCCTGCTGGACTTCGCCGGCCCGGTGCAAACCCTGCTGCGCGAATGGTTCGGCACTGGGCTGCGCCTGCCACGCGTGCGCTCCACCGGCGGTGTGATCGTGGTGCTGGTGCTGGTTTTCTATCCCTACGTCTACCTGCTGGCGCGCACTGCGTTCCTTGCTCAAGGCAAAGGCCTGATGGAAGCCGCGCGGGTGCTTGGCCAGTCGCCGTGGCAAGCGTTCTGGCGTGTGGCGTTGCCGATGGCGCGTCCGGCCATTGGTGCGGGTGTGGCGCTGGCGCTGATGGAAACCCTCGCGGATTTCGGTGCGGTCTCGGTGTTCAACTTCGACACGTTCACCACCGCGATCTACAAAACCTGGTACGGCTTTTTCAGCCTGTCGAGCGCGGCGCAACTGGCCAGCCTGTTGCTGCTGGTGGTGATGCTGGTGCTCTACGGCGAACGTCGCGCGCGCGGGGCCAATCGGGCTAGCAACGAGCGGCCGCGAGTCAAGGCGTTGTATCACCTGCGCGGGTTAAAGGCGTTCGCGGCAATGAGCTGGTGCGGATTGGTATTCGCCTGCGCCTTCGTCATTCCGCTGCTGCAACTGATCGTGTGGTTCTGGCAGCGCGGTCGCTTTGATCTGGACGAGCGCTACGCCGGGTTGATCCTGCATACCTTGTATCTGGGCGGGATGGCTGCGCTGATCACCGTCAGCGTCGCGTTATTGCTGGCCTTCGCCCGACGGCTGGCGCCGACCCGGGCGATCCGCTCAGGCGTCAGTGTGGCCAACCTTGGCTACGCCTTGCCGGGGTCGGTTCTGGCGGTATCGATCATGCTCGCGTTCAGTTATCTGGATCGCGAACTGGTGATCCCGCTTTCCGGCTGGCTCGGTGGTGCCGGCAAACCGCTGCTGCTCGGCAGTCTGGCGGCGTTGCTGATGGCGTATCTGGTGCGTTTTGTTGCCGTTGCTTATGGCCCGCTGGAAAACAGTCTGGCGCGTATACGGCCGTCTTTGCCCGAAGCGGCACGTAGCCTGGGTGTCAGTGGGCCGCGACTGTTTTTCAAAGTGTATCTGCCGCTGTTGCTACCCGGCACCTTGAGTGCGGCGTTGCTGGTGTTCGTCGATGTGCTCAAGGAAATGCCTGCGACCCTGCTGATGCGCCCGTTTGGCTGGGACACGCTGGCGGTGCGCATCTTTGAAATGACCAGCGAAGGCGAGTGGGCGAGGGCTTCGCTGCCGGCATTGACGCTTGTCTTGGTCGGACTATTGCCGGTCATTGGCCTGATCCGCCGCTCGGCGCATCGAAACACTTAGTCGTCAGTCCTGAATCATGCGGCTACAATGCGCGGCATTCGGTGCGGTTCGTCTGACAGATCTGTTCGCTGGGATTGGCTGAAAGCCCTCTATTTCAAGGCTTTCACCCGTGCAGCGGCTGTCCGCACCCTCGCCACGCCCGGAAGGAGAAACCCATGGGACAGCGTACGCCTCTGTATGACCTGCATCTCGCCCTTGGCGCGAAGATGGTCGATTTTGGCGGTTGGGACATGCCACTGCATTACGGCTCGCAGGTCGAGGAGCACCACGAAGTGCGCCGCGATTGCGGGGTGTTCGATGTTTCCCATATGACCGTTATCGACGTCACCGGTGCCCAGGCCAAAGCCTGGCTCCAGCATTTGCTGGCCAATGACGTCGAACGCCTGCACCGCCCCGGCCGTGCCTTGTACAGCACCATGCTCAACGAGCGTGGCGGCATCGTCGACGACATGATCGTCTACCGCCTCGACGACGGTTATCGCCTGGTGGTCAACGCCTCCACCCGCGATCAGGACCTGGCGTGGATGCAGGCGCAGCTCGGCGGTTTCGACGTGCAATTGCACGAGCGCTCGGAGCTGGCGATGCTGGCCATTCAAGGGCCGCAGGCCCGGCACAAGATTGCCGAACTGGTGACCCAGTCCCGCGCCGCGCTGATCCAGCACCTCAAGCCTTTCGAAGCCCACGCCGACGGCGACTGGTTCATTGCCCGCACCGGCTACACCGGTGAAGATGGTCTGGAAATCGCCCTGCCGGCCGATCAGGCGCCGGCGTTCTTCAACGATCTGGTCGGTGCAGGCATTTCCCCGATTGGTCTCGGCGCTCGGGACACCCTGCGGGTGGAAGCCGGGATGAACCTCTACGGTCAGGACATTCATCAGGATGTTTCGCCGCTGGCTTCGAACATGGCCTGGAGCATTGCCTGGGAGCCAGTCTCGCGTCAGTTCATCGGCCGCGCCGCGCTAGAGGCGGAAAAAGCCGCCGGCGTTGCGCACAAACTGGTCGGTCTGGTGCTGGAAGAGCGGGGTGTTTTGCGCGCTCATCAAGTGGTTCGCATCGCCGATGTTGGCGAAGGGGAGATCACCAGTGGTAGTTTCTCTCCTACGCTAAGCAAATCGATTGCTCTGGCGCGTGTTCCGATGGCAACCGCCGACCGCGCCGAAGTGGAAATCCGTGGCAAGTGGTATCCGGTACGAGTGGTCAAACCGACCTTCGTTCGCCATGGCAAAACTTTGATCTAACCTTTCCCGGCGGGCACGACCGCTGACAATTTCTCGAGGACACCGAAGATGAGCGATATCCCTGCCGAACTGCGTTTTGCCGAAAGTCACGAATGGGTACGTCTGGAAGCCGACGGCACCGTCACGGTGGGCATCAGCGATCACGCGCAGGAAGCGCTGGGTGATGTGGTGTTCGTCGAGCTGACCGAAGTGGGCAAAGTGTTTGCTGCTGAAGATCAGGCCGGTGTGGTCGAGTCGGTGAAAGCCGCTTCCGATATCTACTCGCCAATCGCCGGTGAAGTCATTGCAGTCAACGAAGAGCTGAGCGGCTCACCGGAACTGCTCAACTCCGACCCTTACGGCGCGTGGATCTTCAAGCTCAAGCCAAGCAACACCGCTGATCTGGAAAAACTGCTCGACGCCGCCGCCTACAAGGCTGCCATCGGCGAGTAAGCCTGTGGCGAGGGGATTTATCCCCGATGGGGGCGAAGCCGCCCCCAAGTGCTGCATCGGATTATCAGGCAGACCCAGTGCGGTGGATTACGACGGCTGCGCCGCCGATCGGGGATAAATCCCCTCGCCACAGTTGCGTGTGCCTGCCTGTCAGGCGTGGTGCAGTACGGCTTTTACGGCGGCCACCGAGCGCTCGACATCGTCTCTGCTCATGGCCGTGAACATCGGCAGCGACACAATCAGCCGTCCAACCCGTTCCGCCACCGGTAACATACCTTCCTTGAAACCGCGTTCGCGGTACAGGCTCAACAAATGAATCGGCGGGTAGTGATAGCCGATCCCGATTCCCCGCGCCTGCATCTGCTCCATGAACGTCGCCCGCGCCGGCAGGCCATCCTTGCGCTCCGGCAAGAGCAACTGAAACAGGTGCCAGTTGCTGTTCTCGAAATCCGCCGGCGGCAGTTGTGCGCCATAGGTGCTTTCGAAGTCCTCGCCGAAACATTTGAAATAGTGCCGGGCCAGTTCACGCCGATGGGCGGTCAACGCATCGATATGGGCAAATTGGCCAAGGCCGATGGTGGCTGCGATATCGGTCATGTTGAACTTGCCACCCAGCACATCAACGTCCAGACCGTCGAAGCCATTGCGGGTGACACCCTGCAAGCGGTATTTCTCCGCCAGCCTTGCTTCCTCGGGCGTGTTCAGCACCAAGCAACCGCCCTCGGCGCAGGTCACGTTCTTGTTCGCCTGAAAGCTGAACGACACGAAGTCTCCAGTGGCGCCGATGCGCTGGCCATTCCAGCCCGAACCCAAGGCCTGCGCCGCGTCTTCGACAATGCGCAGATTGTGTTTGCGGGCGATGGCGTACAGGCGATCCATGTCCACCGGCAAACCGGCCAGATACACCGGAATAATCGCTTTGGTGCGCGGTGTGATGGCTGCTTCCAGTTGGTTCAGATCGATGTTGCGGGTCACCGGGTCGATATCGGCAAACACCGGTGTGGCTCCGACCTCAAGAATCACGTTGGCGGTGGCCACCCAGGAAATCGGCGTGGTGATCACCTCGTCGCCCGTGCCGATGCCGGCGATGCGCAAGGCGATTTCCATGGTGCAGGTGCCGGAGTTGAAGGTGCGAACCGGACGCCCGCCGAAATATTCCGACAACTGCGCCTCAAAGGCCTGAACCTTGGGGCCGCTGGTGATCCAGCCGGAGCGCAGCACCTCGCCCACGGCGGCAATCGTGGCTTCATCAATGACCGGTTTGGAAAATGGCAGAAAGGGCAATTGGCTCATCGTGCATTGATCGTCCGCTGGTTGGGTGCCTGGGGCCGGCGCGCCACAGCATGGCCCGAAACCGCCGCTCGCGCCAAGCCGTGCGCACCGATATCGGCTGCTATGCTGGTTTGACCGTGCTGCATTGACGCCGAGCGCCAGCCAAGAGAGAGCCCGTCATGTCCCAGTTGCCGTCCCTGAGCCAGTTACGTGATCCCGAAGCCTTCCTGCGCCGTCATCTCGGCCCCGATGCCGCCGAGCAACAGGCGATGCTCGACAGCCTCGGCCTCGGCAGCCGGGCCGAGCTGATCGAACAGACGGTGCCACCGGGCATCCGCCTCAATCGCGCACTGGATCTGCCGCCAGCGTTGGATGAGCAAGCCGCGCTGGCGAAACTGCGCGGGTATGCCGAGCAGAATCAGGTCTGGACCAGCCTGATCGGCATGGGCTATCACGGCACCCTCACGCCGACCGTCATCCTGCGCAACGTGCTGGAAAACCCCGGTTGGTACACCGCGTACACGCCCTACCAACCGGAAATCGCCCAAGGCCGCCTCGAAGCGCTGCTGAATTTCCAGCAACTGACCATCGACCTCACCGGCCTTGAACTGGCCAATGCCTCGCTGCTCGATGAAGCCACCGCCGCCGCCGAAGCCATGGCGCTGGCCAAGCGCGTTGCCAAGTCGAAGAGCAATCTGTTTTTCGTCGATGAGAACTGCCATCCCCAGACCATTTCCGTGGTGCAGACCCGCGCCGAAGGCTTCGGTTTCGAAGTGATCGTCGACGCTGTCGATAACTTGAGGCAGCACCAGGTGTTCGGTGCGCTGCTGCAATATCCTGACAGCCATGGTGAGATCCGGGATTTGCGGCCATTGATTGATCATTTGCATGCGCAGCAAGCGCTGGCCTGTGTTGCCACCGATCTACTGAGTTTGCTGTTGCTCACACCACCGGGCGAACTGGGCGCCGATGTGGTGTTCGGTTCATCCCAACGCTTTGGCGTGCCGATGGGCTACGGCGGGCCGCACGCAGCGTTTTTCGCCAGTCGCGAGGAATACAAACGGGCAATCCCCGGGCGGATCATCGGTGTGTCGAAAGACGCTCGGGGCAACGTGGCGCTGCGCATGGCCCTGCAGACTCGCGAGCAACATATTCGCCGCGAAAAAGCCAATTCGAACATCTGCACGGCGCAGGTTTTACTGGCCAACATCGCCAGTTTCTATGCGGTCTATCACGGGCCGGAAGGCTTGAAACGCATCGCCCAGCGCGTGCATCGGCTGACCTGCATTCTGGCTGCCGGTCTTGAGCGCCACGGCATCAAACGGGTCAACGAGCAGTTTTTCGACACGCTGACGCTGGAGGTTGGCGGCGCGCAAACTGCGATCATCGAAAGCGCGCAAGCCGCGCAGATCAACCTGAGAATTCTGGGCCGTGGTCGAGTCGGCCTGAGCCTCGATGAAACGTGCGATGAGCACACCGTGGCGAAGCTGTTTGATGTGTTGCTCGGTGCTGATCATGGGCTGATCGTCGACGATCTTGACGCTGAGGCACTGGTTTGCGGCATTCCCGAAAACCTCCAGCACAAGACGCCTTATCTGCGCCATCCGGTGTTCAACGCCCATCACAGCGAAACCGAGATGCTGCGGTATCTCAAGCAGCTGGAGAACAAGGATCTGGCGCTTAATCAGTCGATGATCCCGCTGGGCTCCTGCACCATGAAACTCAATGCCACCAGCGAGATGATCCCGATCACCTGGCCGCAGTTCGCCCATCTGCATCCGTTTGCGCCGCGAGAGCAGGCAGTCGGCTACACGTTGATGATCGAAGAACTGGAGCGTTGGCTGTGCGCGATCACCGGGTTCGATGCGATCTGCATGCAGCCAAACTCCGGCGCACAGGGTGAGTACGCAGGGTTGCTGGCGATCCGCAAATATCACGAGAGCCGCCAGCAGGGTACGCGGGACATCTGCCTGATTCCGTCCTCGGCCCACGGCACCAACCCGGCCTCGGCGCAGATGGCGGGGATGCGTGTGGTGATCGTCGAGTGCGATGAAGCGGGCAATGTCGATCTGGAGGATTTGAAGGCGAAGGCCGCCGAAGCCGGGGTCCGGTTGTCGTGCCTGATGGCGACCTATCCATCGACCCACGGCGTGTACGAGGAGGGCATCAGCGAAATCTGCGAGGTAGTCCACAAGCACGGCGGTCAGGTTTACATGGACGGCGCGAACCTCAACGCACAAGTCGGGCTGGCGCGCCCGGCCGATATTGGCGCCGATGTGTCGCACATGAATTTGCACAAGACTTTCTGCATTCCCCATGGCGGCGGTGGGCCAGGGATGGGGCCGATCGGGGTTGGCGCGCATCTCGCTCCGTTCGTCGCCAATCATCCGGTGGTGCCGATTGACGGGCCACTGGCGCAGAACGGCGCGGTCAGCGCGGCGCCGTGGGGCAGCGCAAGTATTCTGCCGATCAGCTGGATGTACATCGCCATGATGGGCCCGCAACTGGCGGACGCCAGTGAAGTGGCGATTCTGGCGGCGAACTATCTGGCGCAGCATTTATCTGGAGCGTTCCCGGTGCTTTACACCGGGCGCAACGGGCGGGTGGCCCATGAATGCATCCTCGATCTGCGGCCGTTGAAGGCACAGACCGGCATCAGCGAAGAGGACGTCGCCAAGCGTTTGATGGATTACGGTTTCCATGCGCCAACCATGTCATTCCCGGTGCCGGGGACATTGATGGTCGAACCGACCGAGAGTGAATCGAAGGCTGAACTGGACCGGTTCATCGGCGCCATGTTGAGCATTCGTGCAGAAATCACCGAAGTTCAGAACGGCAACTGGCCGGCGGAAGACAACCCGCTCAAACGTGCGCCGCACACGTTGGCGGATGTCACCGGAGTCTGGGAGCGGCCCTACAGCATCGAGCAAGGCATCACACCGGATGCGCATACCAAGGCCCACAAGTATTGGCCGGCGGTGAACCGGGTGGATAACGTTTACGGGGATCGCAATCTGTTTTGCGCCTGTGTCCCCGTGGACGATTACCGCTGAAGATCAAAAGATCGCAGCCTTCGGCAGCTCTTACAGGGACGGGTGTAGGAGCTGCCGAAGGCTGCGATTTTTTGATTTCGTCCCAAAAAAAATGCCGCTCATATGAGCGGCATTTTTGTGGGCGAAAGGCTTACTCGGAAGCCACGGCGTTCTTCGCCAGAATCGCATTCGCCAGTTCCATGTCCGTCGCTTGCAGGCCCGGGTTGTCGGCGCGGACTTTCTGCATCGCTGCTTCCAGATACGGCCCACGAATGCCGCCATCGCTGGCAACGAAGCTGCCGGCATCATCCTGCGCAGCGACGATCAGCTTGTGATCCTTGAAGGTCAGGTAAGTCGAGCCAGTGGTGGCGCCGGACGAAATGACGTTACGCCAAAAGCTGTCGGCCATCGCTGAACCAACGGGAAGGGACAGCAAGGCCAGAGTGGCGACAGCAAGTTTGAGACGCATGATTTAGGTGACTCCTGGGGGTTAACTACGGCGTTGGATCGTCATTTACCGATCCGGTTCCATGCACACTAATCGGCACGTTCCACCAGGAATATCACGCCTTGTTGTCCCGTTACGCGAACGCGCTCGCCGACCGGTGTGTCAGGCCCACGGGCAATCCAGACGCCATCTGCAACTTTGATTTTGCCGCGGCCGTCGACGATCGCCTCGCTGACCACAAACACTTTGCCGATCAGCTCCTGGCCCCGCAGATTCAGATTCGGTTGATCGCTGCGGCGCACGGCAGTGCGTTGGCGTCGCCACCAATACAGCGCGGTCAGGATCGAAAACAGCGCAAACAGCACCAGCTGGATTTCCCACGGCAGCGTCGGCAGGACAAACGTCGTGACGCCGACTGCGGCGGCGGCCATGCCGATCCACAGCAGGTAACCGCCAGCAGCACACGGCATCGATCTGTACCGTGGCGTGTGTAACGGCGTGGCCCGGGGTTAAGAACCGCTTGATGGCAATTTGGCTATTTCTGCTCGCTTTGCGGCGTCACCCGCAACACCTCCTCAATCGTCGTCAGCCCGGCCGCAACTTTCTGTGCACCCGAAAGACGCAAGCTGCGCATACCCTCCTTGAACGCCTGGCGACGGATCGCCGTGAGGTCGGTGTCGGGGGTGATGAAGGCCTTGAGGCTGTCACTCAGTTGCATGATTTCGTAGACCCCGGCGCGGCCGCGATAACCGGTGTCGCGGCACTCCACGCAGCCGATCGCGCGTTGTGCATTGTTCGGCAACGGCGCCTGCCAAGGACGGGTCAGGGTTTGCCAGTCTTCTTCGTCCAGGGTCAGCGGTGCCTTGCAGTGCGGGCACAAGGTGCGCACCAGTCGTTGCGCCATCACCCCGAGAACGGTGGCTTTGATCAGATAGTGCGGCACGCCGAGTTCCAGCAAGCGGCTGATCGCGGAGGGGGCGTCGTTGGTGTGCAAGGTCGATAGCACCAAGTGACCGGTCAGCGCCGCCTGAATCGCCATTTCGGCGGTTTCGAGGTCGCGAATCTCGCCGATCATGATGATGTCCGGGTCCTGCCGCATCAGTGCGCGGACTCCGGCGGCGAAGCTCAGGTCGATGT
Organism: Pseudomonas sp. LBUM1648; assembly: GCF_059716145.1. NCBI lineage: Bacteria > Pseudomonadati > Pseudomonadota > Gammaproteobacteria > Pseudomonadales > Pseudomonadaceae > Pseudomonas > Pseudomonas sp. LBUM1648. The sequence continues at coordinate 6,193,321 of NZ_CP166808.1, read as the reverse complement.
TGTGCTGGACCTGCATCTGGTTGAAGGCTGGTTCGACCATCTCGATCGGATCTTCGATGGTGCAGAGGTTGACCTCCGGCGTCGCCAGTTTTTTCAGCGTGGTGTAGAGCGTGGTGGTCTTGCCCGAACCGGTGGGGCCGGTAACCAGAATGATGCCGTTGGGCTGGCGGGTCATGTCTTGCCAGCGGCGCAGGTCGTCAGTTGAAAACCCGAGCTGATCGAAGTCCTTGAGCAGCACTTCGGGGTCGAAGATCCGCATGACCATTTTTTCGCCGAACGCGGTGGGCAGGGTCGACAGGCGCAACTCGACTTCGCCACCGTCCGGGGTCTTGGTCTTGACCCGGCCGTCCTGGGGTTTGCGCTTCTCGGCGACGTTCATCCGGCCGAGGCTTTTCAGGCGGCTGACAATCGCCATGGTCACCTGCGGCGGGAATTGGTAGACGTTGTGCAATACGCCGTCGATGCGAAAACGCACGGTGCCTTGCTCGCGGCGCGGCTCGATATGGATATCGCTGGCGCGCTGCTGAAAGGCGTACTGGAACAGCCAATCGACGATGTTGACGATGTGCGCATCGTTGGCATCCGGCTCCTGATCACTGGCGCCGAGGTTGAGCAGTTGTTCGAAGTTGCCCAGATTGCCGCTCTGCTGATCGGCGTTGCTGGCGCCGCTGACCGATTTGGCCAAGCGGAAAAACTCGACACTGAAACGCTGTATGTCCGCCGGGTTGGCCACCACCCGCTTGACCGGCAGCTTCAGAACGTGAGTCAGGTCGGCTTCCCAGCCATTCACGTAGGGCTGGGCGCTGGCCACGGTCACCGAGTCGCGGTCGACGGCGACGGCGAGAATCTTGTGGCGTTGGGCGAAGGCATAGGACATCAGCGGCGTGATGGCGGCGACGTTGATCTTCAGCGGGTCGATGCGCAAATACGGCTGCCCGGCCTGTTGCGCCAGCCACAGGGTCAGACTTTCCAGATCGAGGTGTTTGCCCGGTCGGCTGAGGTCGTCCAGTTGTTGGCCGGCGATGAACTCCAGCGGATGCTTCTGGCCATGTGCGGCGTGGCGACGACGGGCATTCAGCGCCTGTTCCGCCGAGTCCTGGCTGATAAAGCCTTGGGCGACCAGTTCACGCAATACATCGTTGAGTTCCAGCCAGCGGTCCTGAGTGGCGAGTTGAACGGACATGCGGGCTTCCTTTTGAGCGACATTGCGCAAAGGATAGTCGTGGCCCCGCAGACCGTTGGGCCACTACCCGACGAAGCCGTTGCCGGATTTTTCAGCCGGCCGCTTGCGCCGGCGCATCCCACACCGTGTCGGCGTTTTGCAGATTCACCGAGCAGACGCTGATCAGGTTACGAAGTTTTTCCGCAATCACTTGTGCGCGATGCCAGCTCAAACCGCTCATCACCAGGTCGATCGACAGCATGTCATCCAGCCGCTGCACGTTGACCTGCTCGGGCGTGAGGAATTGCAGCGCGAATAAATTCAGCACCCGCACCAGCACATCCGGCTCGGCCTCGGCAAGGATCTGATACTGCGCCAGGCAGTGGGCGTTGCTGACGTTCCAGACGTCGGCGCGGGTCGGACTGGTGTTGACGGCTTCGAGGTGGGGCATGGCAGGTCTCCAAAATCACAGGAGGAATTTTTACATTCGGTGCCGGGTATTTCTTATCTATGATGGGCGTTATTGGCGATTGATCGAATTGATCAATTCGTAAGATGGTTAATTAGAGGTTTTCCTATGCATAGCGAGCTGGACAGCTACGACCGCAAGATTCTCGCCCTGCTGCAAGAGGACGCTTCTCTTTCGAGTGCGCAGATCGCCGAGCAGGTGGGACTTTCGCAATCGCCGTGCTGGCGGCGGATTCAGCGGATGAAAGAAGAGGGGATCATTCGCGGGCAGGTGACGTTGCTGGATCGCAAGAAAATCGGCCTGAATACGCAGATTTTTGCCGAGATCAAACTCAATGCGCACGGGCGTTCGAACTTCACCGAATTCACCGAGGCGATTCGTGGGTTTCCGGAAGTGCTGGAGTGTTATGTGCTGATGGGCGCGGTGGATTTTCTGTTGCGCATCGTCGCGGCGGACATCGAGGCGTATGAGCGGTTCTTCTTCGAGAAGCTGTCGCTGGTGCCGGGGATACAGGAAGTGAATTCGATTGTGGCGTTGTCGGAGATCAAGTCCACCACCAGTTTGCCGGTACTGCGCTGAAAGCCTTTGTGGTGAGGGGATTTACTGTGGTGAGGGGATTTATCCCCGATGGACTGCGGAGCAGTCCCAGCTTTCTAATAAAAGCGGGCCGCTTCGCGACCCATCGGGGCGGTGCGACGTTTCGCTAAATCCCCTCACCACAAAGTAATCACATACGCAGCAGCATTTTCCACGCACGATTCTGATAAACGGCAATCGCCTGCTGCTTGCGCGCATCGAGCAGTTCGTCAGTGATCGTCGGCTCGTTGGCCAGTTGTGCCAGTTTGTTCAGCTCGCCGTACAGGCGATCCATTTCCGGGATCTCCAGCACGTTACGCGCGTGGTGCAGCCAAACCTGAATGCGCTCGATACGCGGCAGTTGCTCAGCCAGATCTTCCGGCTGCTGCTGATAGCGCTGCAATTGCAGGGAGGTGGCTTCTTCGCCCAGCATACGCGGCAACCAACTGTGCAGTTGCGCGGCGCCCTGACGGTTGCCACGAGTGCTGCGCTCGGCGGTCCAGGTGCGAGCCAGCAGCCAGCGCGAGGTGTTCAGCGAGAACAGGCCCCAGCGTGGGTCTTCCAGTTCTTCGAGAAATTGCTCCGGCGCGGCTTTGCGCACGTCTTCGTCTTCGATGCCGGCCTGAACCAGCGGACGCCAGTCTTCCAGCAGTGCATCGAGGGCCACGCGCAGGTCGTGGGTCGACGGACGCGGTGCGGCCTGGCCGAGGCTGCTGAGCAGGGCGCGCATTTCGGCGAGGTTCTCGACCCAGTCCAGCAGCAGGCGCCAGTGACCGTTGAAACGGTATTGCTCAGCCAGACGCTGGCTGCTACCGAGCAAATGCCAGCACAGGGCGGCGAATGCATCGTCCAGCTGGGTTTCGGTCGTCAGTTGTGGCGCCGGCAGGCTCAGCGAGTAGCTGTTGGCGTCGTAAAGACGATAGCCGCGCTCGGCCTTGCTGATGTCGCACGGCATCAGGGCCAGGGTTTCAGCCAGTTCGGCAGCCAGTTCCAGCAGCGCGGCAGGCTCGCCTTCGCGCAATTCCAGTTCCAGTTCGCAGATTTCTTCTTTCTGTTTGCCGACCACGACGTGGCCCAGATCCAGAGCGGCTTCGATGACCACTTTGGCCTTGCCGCGGCCCCAGGCGATTTCGGCGCGCTCGCGGACGAAATCGGTGGTGAAGATCGGCTTCAGGGTTTTCTTGTCCAGCTCGGCCAGCGACTCGGGCCAGCATTCGCCGTCGAGTTTCTTCACGTCGAGTTTGGCTTTGGGCAATTTCCAGTCGTACTCGTTACGCTCGGACAGACCGGCGACGCTTTGGCCGCGAGTTTTGAGGGTCTGAATCACCTCATCGCCATCCTTGCGCAGGCGCAGGGCGACTTTGGCCTGGGCCAGGTCACGCTCTGGGGTGTCGAAGTACTGGTTCATCAACTCACGGCGTTCCCAGCCATTTTTGTTGCGTTTTTTCAGTAACGGGTGCTCGCGCAGGGCAGCGAGGGTTTCGCGGCTGACGCGGAGTTTGATTTCGGTTTCTTTCTGCATGGCCGGAAAATCCAGGATCGGGAGCGCAGCCGGGGGAATGTGTGGCTGCCAAGGCCGTGCAGTGTACAGGACTGATTCGTCCTACGCCCTGCGGCGGTTTATTCCTGGCGCCGGATGGTTCTATGATGGACCTCAATTCGGGAGTTGGAGTCAGCGATGCCTTTGCCGTCCATGAAAGACCAGTTCGCCGCGCTGATTGCCGCGCCGTCGGTCAGCTGCACGCAACCGAGCCTGGATCAGTCCAACCGGCCCGTGATCGATTTGCTCGCCGGATGGTTGGGTGATCTAGGCTTCAGTTGCGATATCCAGCAGGTCAGCCCCGGAAAATTCAACCTGCTCGCCAGTTTCGGCAGCGGCCCCGGTGGGCTGGTGCTGGCCGGGCACAGCGACACGGTGCCGTACGACGACGCGCTGTGGCAGACCGATCCGTTGAAACTCACCGAAGTCGATGGCCGTTGGGTCGGCCTCGGCAGTTGCGACATGAAGGGCTTCTTCGCCCTGATCATCGAGGCCGTGCAACCGCTGCTCGATCAGCCGTTCAAGCAACCGCTGCTGATCCTCGCGACCTGCGATGAGGAAAGCTCGATGTCCGGCGCCCGTGCGCTGGCCGAGGCCGGACGTCCGCTGGGCCGTGCGGCCGTGATCGGCGAGCCGACCGGGCTCAAACCGATCCGCATGCACAAAGGCATCATGATGGAGCGCATCGACATTCTCGGGCAGAGCGGCCACTCGTCGGATCCGCGCCTGGGCCACAGCGCCCTCGAAGCCATGCACGATGCCATCGGTGAACTGCGCGGTTTGCGCCTGTTATGGCAGCGCGAATTCAACAATCCGCAATTCAGCGTGCCGCAACCGACGATGAACTTCGGCTGCATCCATGGCGGCGATAACCCCAACCGCATCTGCGGCCAGTGTTCGCTGGAGTTTGACTTGCGACCGCTGCCGGGCATGGACCCGAAAGTGCTGCGCGCCGAGATTCTGCGCAAGCTCAAACCGGTTGCCGAGCGTCATCAGGTGAAGATCGATTACAAGCCACTGTTCCCGGAAGTGCCGCCGTTCGAGCAGGCTGAAGACGTTGAACTGGTGCGGATAGCGGAAAAACTCACAGGCCACACGGCTGAAGCGGTAGCGTTCGGCACCGAAGCGCCTTATCTTCAGCGCCTTGGCTGCGAAACCATCGTGCTCGGCCCCGGCGACATCGCCTGTGCGCATCAGCCCGGCGAGTACCTTGAAATGTCACGTTTACAGCCTACCGTGCATCTATTGCGACAGCTGATTGAACATTACTGCCTGAAGAATTGAACGCATTCCTTGTAGGAGCTGCCGAAGGCTGCGATCTTTTGGTTTTGTTTTGAAGATCAAAAGATCGCAGCCTTCGGCAGCTCCTACAGGGGCAAGCCGTTAAATTAGCGGTTACCCAACCCGTATTCATGAGGAGAGCGCGCGTGTCGCCAAGCCTGTTCCGACGATAACCATCAGCCCGCTGTGCGTTTTCCGTTTCGCCCTTTTTCCCGGCTGCTCTTTATTACAGGCCCAGGTTCATGCCCGAATACGTCAATTGGCTTCGTCACGCGTCTCCTTATATTAATGCCCATCGCGACTGCACCTTTGTCGTCATGCTGCCCGGCGATGGGGTGGAGCATCCGAACTTCGGTAACATCGTTCACGACATCGTGCTGCTGCACAGTCTCGGCGTGCGTCTGGTGCTGGTCCACGGATCGCGCCCACAGATCGAAACCCGCCTCGCCGCGCGTGGCCTGACCCCGCATTACCACCACGGCATGCGCATCACTGATGCCGCGACTCTTGAGTGTGTGATCGACGCGGTTGGCCAGTTGCGCATCGCCATCGAAGCACGGCTGTCGATGGACATGGCCTCATCGCCAATGCAGGGCTCGCGCCTGCGCGTGGCCAGCGGCAACCTCGTCACCGCACGCCCGATCGGCGTACTTGAAGGCGTCGACTATCACCACACCGGCGAAGTGCGTCGGGTCGATCGCAAGGGCATCAATCGTCTGCTCGACGAGCGCTCCATCGTGCTGCTGTCGCCACTGGGCTACTCGCCGACTGGTGAGATTTTCAACCTCGCCTGCGAAGACGTCGCCACCCGCGCCGCCATCGATCTGGGTGCCGACAAGCTGCTGCTGTTCGGCGCTGACCTCGGTCTGATCGACGAGAACGGCAGGCTGGTGCGCGAACTGCGCCCACAGCAAGTGCCGGCGCATTTGCAGCGTCTGGGCAGCAGCAACTATCAGGCGGAACTGCTGGATGCCGCCGCCGAAGCTTGCCGTGGCGGCGTGGCGCGCAGCCACATCGTCAGCTATGCCGAGGACGGCGCGCTGTTGACCGAACTGTTCACCCGTGATGGTGGCGGTACGCTGGTTGCCCAGGAGCAATTCGAACTGGTGCGTGAGGCGGCGATTGAAGACGTTGGCGGTTTGCTCGATCTGATCAGTCCGCTGGAAGAGCAGGGGATTCTGGTCCGTCGTTCGCGCGAAGTGCTGGAGCGCGAGATCGAGCAGTTCAGCGTGGTCGAGCGTGAAGGCATGATCATCGCCTGTGCGGCGCTGTATCAGATTGCCGATTCGGATGCCGGTGAGCTGGCCTGTCTGGCGGTGAACCCCGAATACCGTCATGGCGGTCGTGGTGATGAACTGCTGGAACGCATCGAGACGCGTGCCCGTGCGCAGGGTTTGAAGACGCTGTTCGTCCTCACCACCCGCACCGCGCACTGGTTCCGTGAGCGCGGGTTCGAACCGAGCAGCGTTGAACGCCTGCCAGCGGCGCGGGCTTCGCTGTACAACTATCAGCGTAATTCGAAGATCTTCGAAAAAACCCTCTGATCCTGATCAGGAGCTCTGTAGGCGCTGTCGAGTGAAACGAGGCTGCGATCTTTTGACCTTGTTTATAAAAAGACAAGATTAAAAGATCGCAGCCTTCGGCAGCTCCTACAGGTTTTTTATTCAGCTACGAACTTCGCGCTGACATACGGCGAGTAATCCGTCAGCACCGTCTCAACCTTGCCCTGTTCCTTCAGAAACTTCGCCGTCTCCCCGATCGCCTTGGCCGTGCCGCCGTCCAGCAGGGCGGTGGTTTGCTGTGCCTTGGCATCAGGAAATGCAGAACCGGCCAGTAACTCAGGAACATCAACCGCGTTGGCACCGGTCAGTTTGGCGATTTTTTGCACAGGCTCGGAGTCAGCCGTCCAGCTGTCTTTATGCGCCGCATAGTCAGCGAACGAGTCCAGTGTGACCTTGGCAAATTTGGCCACGACCTCCGGATGCTTCTCAGCGAAGTCCTTTCGCGCGACCCAGACTTCGAAGGTTGGAGCACCCCACTGGCCGACCTGTGCGGCATCGGTCAGGGTCTTGCCGGTCTTGCGGATTTCACCCAGTGCCGGCGACCAGACAAAGGCGCCATCAATATCCCCGCGCTTCCAGGCCGCCGCGATTTCCGCCGGTTGCAGGTTCACCACTTTGACTTTTGAAGTGTCCAGGCCCCAGTGCTTGAGTGCGCCGAGCAGGCTGTAGTGAGAGGTGGACACGAAGGGCGTGGCGATGGTTTTGCCCACCAGATCCTGCGGGTTGTTGATGCCGCTGCCGTTGCGCACCACCAAGGCTTCGGCGGCGTTGATCTGTGCCGACACGATGAAGGCAATAATCGGCAAGTTGCGCGAAGCGGCAGCAGCGAGGGGGCTGGAACCGAGGTTGCCGATCTGCACATCACCGGAAGCAATGGCTGTCACAACTTCCGGGCCACTGTTGAAGCGACGCCAGTCGATCTTCTCGCCAATGGTTTTCTCGTAGACGCCGTCGGCCTGAGGGACTTTGCTCGGGTCGATCCCGGTCTGGTAACCCACAGTAAGGTTGGCGGCGTGAGCGGAAAAAGAAATCAGTGCTGACACACAAACTGTAACAAATTGACTAGATAGTGCGCGTTTGGCCATCATGGCGTCGCCTTTTCGATAGGGTTTGACGTTTTTGGGTTGCGCCAAAGCTAATCGATCTAAAAAAAGGCTAACAAATACCATTTAGGAATGAGCTTAGTCGCCGATACGCTGTATCCCGGCATTGATGGCCACTTACTGGCCATATTCCGAAATGATATGAAAAAGAATGAATAAATTCTTTTTGGGTTTATCAGGAAGTCTTTACCCTGCACGGACCAAATCACTGCGATTAGACCTTGGTCGTAGACACACAAGGTTACGATTGACTTGTCAGTCACGGTCTGGCGCTAATCGCGCATCTTAGGACCCAGGGCATCAGATCCCGGGCCAGGAACACAAGAATTAGAAACGAGAGGAGCTTTACATGAACAAGTCCACCTTGGCCCTGGCTGTGGCCGTAGGGGTTATGGCGCAGCAGGCAGGCGCCGCCGGTTTCATCGAAGACAGCAAGGCAACTTTGGGGCTGCGTAACTTCTACATCAACACTGATAACCGTGATGGCGCTGGCGCCAACAAGAACGAAGAATGGGGCCAAGGCTTCGATCTGCGTTTCACCTCCGGTTACACCCAAGGCACCGTAGGCTTCGGTATCGACGCCATCGGCCTGCTGGGCGTGCGTCTGGATTCGGGCGGCGGCACTAACGGCAACAGTGGTACCGCTTACGGCGGCACTGTGTTCCCTAGCGAGTCCAATGGCAAAGCGGTGGACAACTTCTCCAGCCTGGGCCTGACTGCCAAAGCCAAGGTTTCCCAGACCGAACTGAAGTTGGGCACCCTGCAGCCAAAACTGCCAGTGATTGTGACCAACGACGGTCGTCTGCTGCCACAAACCTGGCAGGGTGGCCAGATCACTTCCGGCGAGATCAAAGACTTGACGCTGGTCGGTGGTCAGATCGAAGCCGTAAAAGGTCGTAACTCCAGCAACAACGAAAACCTGTCCATCGGCGGTGCAAACAGCCGCGGCACAGCTTTCCGTGACAGCAACAAGTTCATCTACGGTGGCGGTGACTACAAAATCACCAAAGACCTGACTGCCCAGTACTACTACGGCAACCTGGAAGATTTCTACAAGCAGCACTTCCTGGGTCTGGTACACAACTGGGCAATCGGCCCGGGCGTGCTGAAGTCGGACTTCCGTTACTTCAACAGTTCCGATGACGGCAAGAACGGCACTGACTCGGCCTACTACAGTTCGGGTAACTACACTGGCTTCCGTAACGGTCGTGGTGAAGTCGACAACAACCTGTATAGCGGCCTGTTCCTGTACACCGTTGCCGGTCACACCTTCGGCGGCGGCTACCAGGTTTCCAACGGCAGCAGCGACTTCCCTTGGCTGAACCAGGGCGACGGTTCGTCGAACTACACCATCACCGACATGCAGATCCAGAAGTTCGGTCGTGCCGGCGAGAAAACCTGGCAGGCTCGCTACTCGTATGACTTCGCTAAAGTCGGCGTACCTGGTCTGACCGCTGGTGTGGTTTACCTCAAAGGTGATTCGATCGATACCGTTGGCACCAACGGTCGCGAGAATGCTTCGAACCGTTCCGAGTGGGAACGCGACTTCACCATCGGCTACGTAGTGCCGGAAGGCCCGTTCAAAAACGTCGGCCTGATGTGGAAAAACGCTGTATGGCGCACCGACCTGCCGAACACCCGTTCGCAGGACGAAAACCGCCTGATCGTCAGCTACTCGATCCCGCTGCTGTAATAGCGCGCTCAAGTATCTGGAGTAAAAAAGCCCCGTCCGGCATCGCGCCGGACGGGGCTTTTGCGTTTTCGAGTCAGGCCCACCCCCGTAAGCCCTCCCCGAATTTCCCTCTTTACAGCAACTCAAGGCCTTCTCGAACCTTGCGACCGATGTTCGTCGGGATGCGGCCGGGCGTCCAGTGAACAGATCTTTAATATTCTTTTAAGATCTAGATATCTATTTATTTATTCTTTTTCAGAAGATCAAAAGCCAAGCTACAGTTGAGGTCTCCAACAACTCATCAGGAGCAGCACCATGAGCCTCAGACTCGGCGACATCGCCCCCGATTTCGAACAAGACTCCAGCGCCGGCAAGATTCGTTTCCACGAATGGCTGGGCGATAGCTGGGGCGTGCTGTTCTCCCACCCGGCGGACTTCACCCCGGTGTGCACCACCGAGCTGGGTTTTACCGCCAAGCTCAAGGATGAGTTCAGCAAGCGCGGCGTCAAAGCCATCGCGCTGTCGGTCGACCCGGTGGACTCGCACCACAAGTGGATCGAAGACATCAATGAAACCCAGAACACGATCGTCAACTTCCCGATCCTGGCCGATGCCGATCGCAAGGTTTCCGATCTTTACGACCTGATCCACCCGAATGCCAACGACACCCTCACCGTGCGTTCGCTGTTCGTGATCGATCCCAACAAGAAGATTCGCCTGACCATCACCTACCCGGCGAGCACCGGGCGCAACTTCCACGAGATCCTGCGGGTGATCGATTCGCTGCAACTCACCGACAACTACAAAGTGGCCACGCCGGCCAACTGGCAGGACGGTGAGGAGGTGGTGATCGTGCCGTCGCTCAAGGATGAGGAAGAGATCAAGAAACGCTTTCCAAAGGGGTATCGCGCGGTGAAGCCATATCTGCGCCTGACGCCGCAGCCGAACAAATAACCTTTTGAGGTGATCCGATCAGCGTGTAGCCACAAAGCAGGGGATTTCGGGCCGTTTCGACGGCCTTTTTTTCGCCCGAAAAAAGGTAGAACGTATATCTCTAAAATGCATAACTAAATGAATAAATATGATTTATGGATATATAAATCAACTGGTAAGGTCACTCCCATCGAAGCGAGATCGCAACCCGCGAATCGCCTGTAACGCTCAAGGAATCGTCTGAATGCTGGTTGTCTCACTCGGTGGCAGTCCTAGCCAACGCTCCCGATCCGGGGTGTTGCTGGAGCGCTCGCAACGCTGGTTGCAGGAGCAAGGGGTGGAAGTGGTGAGTTATCAGGTGCGGGACTTCCCGGCCGAGGATTTGCTCCACGCCCGTTTCGACAGCCCCAAGGTGCTCGACCTGCTCGCTCAGATTGAAAGCGCCGATGGCCTGCTGATCGCCACGCCGGTTTACAAGGCTTCGTTCTCCGGCGCCCTGAAGACTCTGCTGGACCTGCTGCCCGAGCGTGCCTTGAGCCACAAGATTGTTTTGCCCATGGCCACCGGCGGCAGCATCGCCCACATGCTGGTGGTCGATTACGCCCTCAAGCCTGTGCTGTCGGCACTGAAAGCCCAGGAAATGCTGCAAGGGATTTTTGCCGAGGACAGCCAGATCGCGTATGGCGAAGGCAGTGCTGCGGCACAACTGGCACCGGCGCTGGAGCAGCGTCTGCATGAAGCGCTGGAGCAGTTTGTCAGCGCCATGGCCCGCCGGCCTAAACCGCTGGAGCCGGGCCTGTTGAACGAACGTTTGTTGAGTGCTCGCTGGAGCATTTGAGCCTGCTTTTCAGTTACACCGGAATTTGAAGTACTCACCTTACTCAGCCGCCAACGGCCCAGCAGGTGCAGCCAAAACCCAACAGCAAAAAAGGAGAGCGCTATGCGCACTGTATTTTTGCGTCGTGGTCTGGTCGCTCTGTTTGCTGCGGCTGTGTCTTTCGGCGCCATCACTCAAGCTCAAGCCGAGACTTTGCGGATCGGTTATCAAAAGTACGGCACGCTGGTGCTGCTCAAGGCCAAAGGGACGTTGGAAAAACGTCTGGCCGCCCAAGGTGTGGACGTGCAATGGACTGAATTTCCCGGTGGCCCACAACTGCTTGAAGGCCTGAACGTCGGCTCGATCGACTTCGGCGTGACGGGCGAAACCCCACCCGTATTCGCCCAGGCTGCCGGCGCCGATTTGCTCTACGTCGCCTACGAGCCGCCAGCGCCGAACAGCGAAGCGATCCTTGTGCCGAAAGACTCGCCGATCAAATCCGTCGCGGATCTGAAGGGCAAGAAAGTCGTGCTGAACAAAGGCTCCAACGTCCACTACCTGCTGGTGCGTGCGCTGGAAGACGCCGGCCTCAAATACACCGACATTCAAACCGTATTCCTGCCGCCGGCCGATGCCCGCGCCGCGTTCGAACGGGGCAGCGTCGACGCCTGGGTCATCTGGGATCCGTACCAGGCGGCCGCCGAGAAACAACTGCAAGCGCACACCCTGCGCGATGGCAAAGGCATCGTCGACAACCACCAGTTCTATCTGGCGACCAAACCTTACGCGCAGAAAAATCCCGAGGTGATCAAAGCCCTCGTTGAAGAAGTGCGCGCTGTCGGCGAGTGGTCCAAAGCCAATCCTGAAGACGTGACCCAGCAGGTTGCGCCTCTGCTCGGTCTGCCGGCGGACATCACCCTGACCTCGGTGAAACGCCAAGGCTACGGCGCGCTGTTCCTGACCCCGGAAGTGGTCGCCGCGCAACAGAAAATCGCTGACACCTTCTTCCAGCTCAAGCTGATTCCCAAGTCGTTGAGCATCAAGGATGTGATCTGGACACCTCCGGCCGCTGTGGCCCAAAGCTCAGTCACCCAAGCCCAGTAAATCGAATCCCCAAGGAGACCACTCCATGAGCCTCAATATCTTTTGGTTCCTGCCTACCCACGGCGACGGCCATTACCTTGGCACTGCCGAAGGTGCGCGCGCCGTCGACCATGGCTATCTGCAACAGGTCGCGCAAGCGGCGGATCGTCTGGGCTTTGGCGGTGTGCTGATTCCCACTGGCCGCTCCTGCGAAGACTCGTGGCTGGTGGCCGCGTCGCTGATTCCGGTGACCCAGCGTTTGAAATTCCTTGTCGCGCTGCGCCCCGGGATCATTTCCCCGACGGTGGCGGCGCGTCAGGCAGCAACTCTGGATCGCCTGTCCGGCGGTCGTGCGTTGTTCAACCTGGTGACCGGTGGCGATCCGGAAGAACTGGCCGGTGATGGTTTATTCCTCAGCCACGAAGAACGCTATCAGGCCTCGGTGGAATTCACCCGCATCTGGCGTCGTGTGCTGGAAGGCGAAACCGTGGATTACGACGGTCAGCACATCAGCGTGAAAGGCGCCAAACTGCTCTATCCGCCGATCCAGCAACCGCGTCCGCCGCTGTACTTCGGCGGTTCGTCGGAGGCGGCGCAGGACTTGGCTGCCGAGCAAGTTGAAATGGTCCTGACCTGGGGCGAACCGCCAGCCGCAGTGGCCGAGAAGATCGAGCAGGTGCGCGCCAAAGCCGCCAAGCTCGGCCGCACCGTGCGCTTCGGCATCCGACTGCATGTGATCGTCCGCGAAACCAATGCCGAGGCGTGGCAAGCGGCGGATCGGCTGATCTCGCACCTGGACGACGAAACCATCGCTCGTGCTCAAGCCTCGCTGGCGCGTTTCGATTCGGTCGGCCAGCAACGCATGGCGGCCTTGCATGGCGGCAGTCGCGACAATCTGGAAGTAAGCCCGAACCTGTGGGCCGGTGTCGGTCTGGTGCGCGGCGGTGCCGGTACGGCGCTGGTCGGCGATGGCCCGACTGTGGCCGCTCGCGTGAAGGAATACGCCGATCTGGGCATCGACACCTTCATCTTCTCCGGTTATCCACACCTCGAAGAGTCGTATCGCGTCGCCGAACTGTTGTTCCCACACCTCGACATCGAGCGCCCGGAACTGCCGAAAAGCACCGGTTATGTCAGCCCGTTTGGCGAGATGGTGGCCAACGACATTCTTCCCAAAGCCGCGTCGCAGAGCTGAGGCGCGCCATGAAGAAAATTATCCACAGCCTCGCGCCGTGGGCGTTGCCGGTGTTGCTGCTGGCGGTGTGGCAGTTGTCGGTGTCGGCGGGATGGTTGTCGACGCGGATCCTGCCGGCGCCGGTGGCAGTGATCGAGGCCGGCGTGAGTCTGGTGCGCAGCGGCGAGATCTGGACGCACCTGGCGATCAGCGGCTGGCGCGCAGCACTGGGTTTTATCATTGGTGGAGGCATCGGTCTGGCACTGGGTTTTATCACCGGCCTGTCGAAGTGGGGCGAACGCTTGCTCGACAGCTCGGTGCAGATGATCCGCAATGTGCCGCATCTGGCGCTGATTCCGCTGGTAATCCTGTGGTTCGGCATCGACGAGTCGGCGAAGATTTTTCTGGTGGCGTTGGGTACGTTGTTCCCGATTTACCTCAATACGTATCACGGCATCCGCAACGTCGATCCGGCGCTGGTGGAGATGGCGCGCAGTTATGGCCTCTCCGGTTTCAGCCTGTTCTGGCAGGTGATTCTGCCGGGCGCGCTGCCTTCGATTCTGGTCGGCGTGCGCTTCGCGCTGGGCTTCATGTGGCTGACGCTGATCGTCGCTGAAACCATCTCGGCCAGCTCCGGCATCGGCTATCTGGCGATGAACGCCCGGGAGTTTTTGCAGACCGACGTGGTGGTGCTGGCGATCCTGCTTTACGCGGTGCTCGGCAAACTCGCCGACCTCGCAGCCCGCGGACTTGAGCGTGTGTGGCTGCGCTGGCATCCGGCCTATCAGGTTGCCAAGGGAGGTGCAGCATGACCGCTCAACAACCTCCGCGCCTGCTGCGCGGGATTCCGCTGGCGGTGCGCAATCTGCAAAAGACCTTCGGTACGCGCCAGGTTTTGCGTGACATCGATCTGCACATTCCGGCGGGGCAGTTCGTCGCTGTGGTCGGGCGCAGTGGTTGCGGCAAAAGCACCTTGCTGCGCTTGCTTGCCGGCTTGGATCAGCCCACTGGCGGCGACTTGCTCGCAGGTGCAGCGCCGCTCAGCGATGCGCGGGAAGACACCCGCCTGATGTTCCAGGAAGCACGGCTGCTGCCGTGGAAAAAGATCATCGACAACGTTGGTCTCGGCCTCAGGGGCAACTGGCGCCCGCAAGCACTGGACGCGCTGGAAGCAGTGGGGCTGGCGGATCGCGCCAACGAATGGCCGGCAGCTTTGTCGGGTGGCCAGAAACAACGTGTCGCTCTGGCGCGAGCGCTGATCCATCAACCGCGTCTGCTGTTGCTCGACGAACCGCTCGGCGCGCTGGATGCGCTGACCCGGATCGAGATGCAGCAACTGATCGAACGCCTCTGGCAGCAGCATGGTTTCACCGTGTTGCTGGTGACCCACGATGTCAGCGAAGCGGTGGCGATTGCCGATCGAGTGATTCTGATCGAGGACGGCGAAGTCGGTCTCGATCTGCCTGTGGAACTGCCGCGGCCGAGGGTGCGTGGTTCGCACCGGTTGGCCGCGCTGGAAACCGAAGTGCTCAACCGCGTTCTCTCCCTGCCCGGCGAACCGCCGGCGCCGGAACCTGTTTCACCACTGCCTACGCAACTGCGTTGGGCTCAATAACTCAAGCAAACGACAGGAATCATTGCCATGACTATCAAAGCCATCAACGTCCGCAACCAGTTCAAAGGCTCGATCAAGGAAATCGTTCTCGGTGACGTGCTGTCGGAAATCGACGTGCAGACCGCTTCCGGCATCGTCACTTCGGTGATCACCACTCGCTCGGTCAAGGAGCTGGAACTGGTGGTCGGCAGCGAAGTGATTGCCTTTGTGAAATCCACTGAGGTTTCCATCGCCAAGTTGTAAGGCTGTGGATAAAAACAACCCCGGAGGGTATGAGCCCTGATCGTTCCCACGCTCCGCGTGGGAACGATTGCCTCAGTAACCTACAGAGATCTTTTGGGCAGATACGTCGGCAGATACAGCCCGATATAAGCATCAAACACCCGCATCCCTTCTTCAGCCATGCGCGGCGTGATCTGCCCGTGCTGCTGCACCGAGCGCGCATAGACGCGGTCGCCCAGCTCCATGGCGAGAGCAAACACATCGACATCATCCGGCAGCCTCGGCAGTTCGAAGTGATGGTCGAACAGCTTGTGCATCAGGTCGCCCAACTCGATGTCGTGCTGACGGTCAGCCTGGGTGACTTCAGTGAGCCCGTGCTGGGCGAGGATCAATTGGCGGGCGGCAGCGTCTTCGTCGTAGATCTCCAACATCCGCTGTTCAACCAGTCGTGACAGGTCGCGCCAGTCGCGCAGGGCCTCATGATCGATCGGCGCTTGCAGGCAGGCGCGGAATGCCGCGTGCACATCCGCCGTCAGTGCTTCGAGCAGCGCCGGGACGCTGGCGAAGAAGTGATAAACCGAGGAGGGCGGAATCTGTGCGCGCTCGGCCACGCTGTAGATCGACAGACTGGCCACGCCCTCGGTTGCCAGCAAGATACGCGCGGCGTCGAGTATCGAATCGATCCGTGCCTGACTGCGGGCGCGGGGTTTGCGAAGGGGGGCGGGTCGCGTCATGGAAGTCTCCTGCGGGGCAGCGGGCATTGTACGAGGCGGGTTCGGTGTTGTCTGCCGACCTGTGGCGAGGGGATTTATCCCCGATGGGCTGCGAAGCGGCCCCAAAGCCATTCAGCTTGGTGTATCAGGAATAACTGGTTCTCAGGGTTTACGGCTGCTGTGCAGCCGATCGGGGATAAATCCCCTCGCCACAGAGGCCATAAAAAAACGCCGTGGGCTGAATCAGCCAACGGCGTTTTTTCTGAAGCTGCAATCCGCTTAAACGGTATGCAGGTACCAGTTGTACTCGAGGTCGGAGATGGAGTGTTCGAACTCCTCCAGCTCGCTCTCTTTACAGGCGACGAAGATATCGATGTATTTCGGATCGATGTACTTGGCCATCACCTCGCTGTCGTCCAGCTCACGCAGGGCATCGCGCAAGTTGTTCGGCAGGCTTTGCTCGTTCTGCTCGTAGCTGTTGCCTTCGACAGGCGCGCCCGGCTCGATCTTGTTGGTCAGGCCGTGGTGCACGCCCGCCAGTACCGAAGCCATCAGCAGGTACGGGTTGGCGTCGGCGCCGGCTACACGATGCTCGATACGCACGGCATCGGACGAGCCGGTCGGTACGCGAATCGCCACGGTGCGGTTGTCCAGGCCCCAGCACGGCGAGTTCGGCACGTAGAACTGTGCACCGAAACGGCGGTACGAGTTGACGTTCGGGCACAGGAACGCCATTTGAGCGGGCAGGGTCTCCAGCACACCGCCGATTGCGTGACGCAATGCGGCGTTCTGCTCGGGATCCTCGCTGGCAAAGATGTTCTTGCCTTCTTTGTCCAGAATCGAAATATGCACGTGCAAACCATTACCTGCCTGGCCCGGGTAAGGCTTGGCCATGAAGGTGGTGTCCATTTCATGGTCGTAGGCGATGTTTTTGATCAGACGCTTGAGCAGTACCGCGTAGTCGCACGCCTTGATCGGGTCGGCGACGTGGTGCAGGTTCACTTCGAACTGCGCCGGGGCACTTTCCTTGACGATGGCGTCGGCCGGGATGCCTTGCTCTTTTGCACCTTCCAGAATGTCCTGGAGGCAGTCGACGTATTCGTCGAGGTCGTCGATCAGGTAGACCTGAGTCGAGTGCGGGCGTTTGCCGGAGATCGGCGAGCGTGGCGGCTGTGGACGCCCGTTCACGTTTTCCTGGTCGATCAGGTAGAACTCGAGTTCGAAAGCGGCGCAGATGGTCAAGCCGAGCTCGTCAAACTTTGCAACAACTTGACGGAGTACTTCGCGCGGATCCGCAAAGAACGGGTCGCCTTCGAGTTCGTGCATGGTCATCAACAGTTGCGCGGTAGGGCGCTTCTGCCATGGCTCGTTGCACAGGGTATCGGGGATTGGATAGCAGATACGATCGGCGTCGCCGATGTCCAGGCCCAGGCCGGTGCTTTCCACCGTAGAGCCATTGATATCCAGAGCAAATAGAGAGGCCGGCAGGTTGATGCCTTTCTCGTAAACCTTGTGGAGGCTGGTGCGTTCAATGCGCTTGCCGCGCACCACACCATTCATATCCGCAATCAGAAGGTCAACGTACAGAACCTCAGGATGTTCCTTAAGGAACGCGTTCGCTTCGTTGAGCTGAACGGCACGCGGGGGTACCGACATGATGCAACACCTTTGTTGTTAAAAATATCAATCATTGATCTTTTCTGGTTTCAGTCAACCCGAACGGCCTGCCGAAGTCAAGCAAGGCCTTTTTTGCCCTAAAAAAGCGCTGTGAGGGCATTTATGGGGCAGTTTTGGGCATTTTTTTGTCCTTGGGAGACTTGGCACCCGCGGGCTTGAGCAGGCCGTGTTGTATTTTTTACGGGGGTGTTGTGTAAAAAAATGAACAAGGCTAAGCTCCGATCAAACCCATAACAGCAATAATACCGGGGTGCTTCATGTCTCGCCTGCCGATAATCGGCGTCACCGACTGCTCGCAACAGTCCGGTCTGCATGCTTATCCCATCAGTGGCGAATCGTCCGTACAGAGTGCAGCCTTTGAGGCTCGCAGCCTGGCGACGAAGTTGTCGTCAGCCGCAGCCAAAACGGCAGCGTCCGATATTCTGGACGCACGACAAGGCATCCGCTTTATGGCATCTCCTTTCAATATAGATCTCTTTCTCTCCCAAAGCCCGTGCCGCTCCGCAAAGCGTGCTCATGATTCTGCACGCCATGAGTTTGCACAGGAAATGCAACGCCAGCGTAAAGGGCAGGTAAGCTCCTCTTTCATTGTCTATGCGCGGTGCCGGGCGTAAGCCGGTACTGCGCGCAAGCAAGCCCCCTTTAACGCGACGCCCAGGCGTCAAACTTTGCCTGACACCCTGTCAGGAGACTCAGCCCAGAGGCATTTATGAGTAACAACCTCGACCAGCTCACCGATTGGTTGAAAGACCACAAGATCACAGAAGTCGAATGCATGATCGCCGACTTGACCGGTATCACCCGGGGCAAGATCTCGCCGACCAACAAGTTCATCGCCGAGAAAGGCATGCGCCTGCCAGAGAGCGTGCTGCTGCAGACCGTGACCGGCGACTATGTCGAAGACGACATCTATTACGAACTGCTCGACCCGGCCGACATCGACATGATCTGCCGCCCCGACCAGAACGCCGTGTATCTGGTGCCATGGGCCATCGAGCCGACTGCCCAGGTGATCCACGACACCTACGACAAGCAAGGCAACCCGATCGAGTTGTCGCCGCGCAACGTCCTCAAGAAAGTGTTGAAGCTCTACGCCGACAAAGGCTGGCAGCCAATCGTGGCGCCGGAAATGGAGTTCTACCTGACCAAGCGCAGTGACGATCCGGACTACCCGTTGCAGCCGCCAATCGGCCGCTCCGGGCGTCCGGAAATCGGGCGTCAGTCGTTCTCTATTGAAGCAGCGAACGAATTCGACCCGCTGTTCGAAGACGTCTACGACTGGTGCGAATTGCAGGAGCTGGACCTCGACACGTTGATCCACGAAGACGGCACGGCGCAGATGGAAATCAACTTCCGTCACGGCGACGCGCTGTCGCTGGCCGATCAGATTCTGGTGTTCAAACGCACCATGCGTGAAGCCGCGCTCAAGCACGACGTGGCCGCGACCTTCATGGCCAAGCCGATGACGGGCGAGCCGGGCAGTGCCATGCACTTGCACCAGAGCATCATCGACATCGAAACCGGCAAGAACGTCTTCTCCAATGAAGACGGGACCATGAGCCAGTTGTTCCTGCACCACATCGGTGGCCTGCAGAAACTGATCCCCGAGCTGTTGCCGCTGTTCGCGCCGAACGTCAACTCGTTCCGCCGCTTCCTGCCGGACACCTCGGCGCCGGTGAACGTGGAGTGGGGCGAAGAGAACCGAACTGTGGGCCTGCGCGTACCGGATGCCGGCCCGCAGAATCGCCGTGTGGAAAACCGCCTGCCGGGCGCCGACGCCAACCCGTATCTGGCGATTGCCGCGAGCTTGCTCTGCGGTTACATCGGCATGGTTGAAGGCCTCAACCCGAGTGCGCCGGTGGTCGGTCGTGGCTATGAGCGCCGCAACCTGCGCCTGCCGCTGACCATCGAGGACGCGCTGGAGCGTATGGAAAACAGCGCAACCATCGAGAAATATCTGGGCAAAACTTTCATCACGGGCTACGTCGCGGTCAAGCGGGCCGAACATGAAAACTTCAAGCGCGTGATCAGTTCGTGGGAGCGTGAGTACCTGCTCTTCGCCGTCTGATACGCCGGGCGCGGTGCTCAGGCGCCGCATCTTCACCGATAACAAGGAGAATTGGCATGACCAGCAACAACCCGCAAACCCGTGAGTGGCAAGCGCTGAGCAGCGACCACCACCTGGCCCCGTTCAGCGACTTCAAGCAATTGAAAGAGAAGGGCCCACGGATCATTACCAACGCCAAGGGCGTTTACCTGTGGGACAGCGAAGGCAACAAGATCCTCGACGGCATGGCCGGTCTGTGGTGCGTGGCCATCGGTTATGGTCGCGATGAACTGGCCGACGCCGCCGCCAAACAAATGCGCGAACTGCCTTACTACAACCTGTTCTTCCAGACCGCGCACCCGCCGGCACTGGAACTGGCCAAGGCCATCGCCAACGTCGCGCCAGAAGGCATGAACCATGTGTTCTTCACCGGTTCCGGCTCCGAAGGCAACGACACCATGCTGCGTATGGTTCGCCATTACTGGGCGATCAAGGGCCAGCCGAACAAGAAAGTCATCATCAGCCGCAAGAACGGTTATCACGGTTCCACCGTGGCTGGCGCGAGCCTGGGTGGCATGACTTATATGCACGAACAGGGCGACTTGCCGATACCGGGCATCGTCCACATCGCTCAGCCGTACTGGTTTGCCGAAGGCGGCGACATGTCGCCGGAAGAGTTCGGTGTCTGGGCGGCCAATCAACTGGAAGAGAAAATTCTCGAAGTCGGCGTCGACAACGTCGGTGCCTTTATTGCCGAGCCGATCCAGGGTGCCGGTGGCGTGATCATTCCGCCAGACAGCTACTGGCCGCGTATCAAGGAAATCCTCGCCAAGTACGACATCCTCTTCGTCGCCGACGAAGTGATTTGCGGCTTCGGCCGTACCGGTGAGTGGTTCGGTAGCGATTTCTACGACCTCAAACCCGACATGATGACCATCGCCAAAGGTCTGACCTCCGGCTATATCCCAATGGGTGGCCTGATCGTCCGTGACTCGGTGGTGGCCGTGCTCAACGAAGGCGGCGACTTCAACCACGGCTTCACCTACTCCGGTCACCCGGTGGCGGCGGCGGTGGGGCTGGAAAACATCCGCATTCTGCGCGACGAAAAAATTATCGAGAACGTCCACAACGAAACGGCACCGTATTTGCAGAAACGTCTGCGGGAACTGAACGATCACCCGCTGGTGGGTGAAGTTCGCGGAGTCGGTCTGCTGGGGGCGATCGAGCTGGTGCAGGACAAAGCCACTCGCAAGCGTTACGAAGGCAAGGGCGTCGGCATGATCTGCCGGCAGTTCTGCTTCGATAACGGGCTGATCATGCGTGCCGTGGGCGACACCATGATCATCGCGCCGCCGCTGGTGATCAGCAAAGCGGAGATCGATGAGTTGGTTACAAAGGCACGCAAGTGTCTGGACCTGACCCTCAGTGCATTGCAGGGCTAGGTGCTAGGCTTCGAGCGGGGGAGCTGCGGCGCACTCGCTCGAAGCTGTCAGAAAGGCTGGTCTTTTCTTGAAAGACCGCCTCGGATCTTGCCAGACTAGCCGCGGTTCCAGTTGTCCGGGTTCGGCCGCTGAACAAAGTGGTTCAAAAAAGAAAAATTTGGAGCATGACGCATGAAGGCATTAGGTAAAAAGCTTGCTGGCAAGACACTTGTCGCGCTGTCCATGGCGGGCATGATGGCGGGTGCGGTTCAGGCGGACGACAAGGTATTGCACGTCTATAACTGGTCCGACTACATCGCGCCGGACACGGTCGCCAACTTTGAGAAGGCCACCGGGATCAAAGTCGTCTACGACGTATTCGACAGCAACGAAACCCTGGAAGCCAAGCTGCTGGCCGGTAAATCCGGTTATGACATTGTGGTGCCTTCCAACAACTTCCTCGCCAAGCAGATCAAGGCCGGTGTTTACCAGGAGCTGGACAAGTCCAAGCTGCCGAACTGGAAGAACCTCGACGAAGACCTGCTCAAGGCCGTTGGCGATGCCAGCGACCAGGGCAACAAGCACGCGTTCCCTTACATGTGGGGCTCCATCGGGATCGGCTACAACCCGGCGAAGGTCAAGGCTGCGTTGGGCATCGACAAGATCGATTCCTGGGACATCGTGTTCAAGCCTGAAAACATCGAGAAACTCAAAAGCTGCGGCGTAAGCTTCCTCGACGCCCCGACCGAAATGATTCCGGCGGCTCTGCACTATCTGGGCAAACCGACCAACAGCAAGGACAAGGCTGACCTGAAAGCCGCCGAAGATCTGTTCCTGAAGATTCGTCCTTCGGTTGCCTACTTCCATTCCTCCAAGTACATCTCCGATCTGGCCAACGGCAACATCTGCGTGGCGGTCGGTTACTCGGGTGACCTGGAACAATCCAAGACCCGCGCCCAGGAAGCTGGTGACAAGGTCAAGCTGGCCTACACCATTCCGAAAGAAGGCGCCGGTACTTTCTACGACATGGTCGCCATTCCCAAGGATGCCGAAAACGTCGAAGCCGCTTACAAATTCATGAACTACCTGCTTGAGCCAGAAGTGATGGCCGGGATCACCAACGCCGTACGCTTCCCGAACGGCAACAAGGCGGCCACGCCGCTGGTGGACAAAGACATCACCAGCGATCCGAGCATCTATCCGTCGGCTGAAGTGAAGAAACAGCTCTACGCGATCAGCGATCTGGATGCCGCCACCCTGCGCCTGATCACTCGCAGCTGGACCAAAATCAAATCCGGTAAATAAGCCGGTTTGAAGCAGCAACCGCTGGCCGTCGTCCCCGCGAGGGCGGCCAGCGGGATAATTAAATGACAGAAAGTTTTGCTGGAACGGTTTTTCGAGGGTAAGTTGCGCGCCGGTTTTGTTGCCGGGCAGCCATGGCTGTCATGCAGCGCGGGGCAACTTGGGCCCAACTAATTTAGAGGACCTCCACTTGCCTATTTTTTCTTCTTTGCGCAAAGCCCTGCTGGCCACTGCCGGCCTGACGATTGCTGTCGGTGCCCAAGCCGCCGGTACGGTGCATATTTATAACTGGTCCGATTACATCGGCGAGACCACTCTGGCCGACTTCGAAAAAGCGTCCGGGATCAAGCCGGTCTACGACGTGTTCGACTCCAACGAGACTCTGGAAGGCAAGCTGCTGGCCGGGCGTACCGGTTACGACGTGGTCGTGCCGTCGAACCATTTCCTTGGCAAGCAGATCAAGGCGGGCGCGTTCCAGAAGCTCGACAAGACGCAGCTGCCGAACTATTCCAATCTCGACCCTGTGCTGCTCAAGCGTCTGGAGCAGAACGATCCGGGCAACCTGTACGCTGTGCCTTATCTGTGGGGCACCAACGGCATCGGTTACAACGTCGATAAAGTCAAAGCCGTGCTGGGCGTCGACAAGATCGATTCCTGGGCCGTGCTGTTCGAACCGGAAAACATCAAGAAGCTGCACAGCTGCGGCGTAGCGTTCCTCGATTCGGCCGATGAAATGATGCCGACCGTGCTCAACTACTTGGGCCTGAACGCCAACAGCACCAACACCAAAGACTACGAAAAAGCCACCGCCAAACTGCTCGCGGTGCGCCCTTACGTGACCTACTTCCACTCGTCCAAATACATCGGCGACCTGGCCAACGGCGACATCTGCGTAGCCATCGGTTTCTCCGGTGACATCTTCCAGGCCAAGAATCGCGCTGAGGAAGCCAAGAAGGGCGTGAACATCGCCTACTCGATCCCGAAAGAAGGCGGCGCGCTGTGGTTCGACATGCTGGCGATTCCCAAGGACTCGTCCAACGTCAAAGAAGCCCACGCCTTCATCAATTATTTGCTGAAACCTGAGGTGATCGCCCAGGTCAGTGATTATGTCGGTTATGCCAACCCCAACCCGGGTTCGGACAAGCTGATGGAGCAGTCCATTCGCACCGACGAAGCGGTTTATCCACCGCAAGCAGTCCTCGACAAGACCTACGTGTCGACCGAGTTGCCACCCAATATTCAGCGTTTGATGACCCGTAGCTGGACCAAGGTCAAGTCGGGCAAATAAGGCACAACTATCCTGGGTTCGTCCGCATTGGGCGAACTGCACTCTTTTTTTCTGGGAGTTTCGTAAATGGCAGTTGCCTCCGGCGCCTACAAGAAAGCCCTCGAGGGCGACCAGACACCTAAACAGGTGCTGGTCAAAATCGACCGGGTCACGAAGAAGTTCGACGAGACGATTGCCGTGGACGATGTGTCCCTGGAAATCAAAAAGGGCGAAATTTTCGCCCTGCTCGGCGGTTCGGGATCGGGCAAATCCACTCTGCTGCGGATGCTGGCAGGGTTCGAACGGCCCACGGAGGGGCGCATTTTCCTCGACGGCGTCGACATCACCGACATGCCGCCGTACGAACGTCCGATCAACATGATGTTCCAGTCCTACGCTTTGTTCCCGCACATGACCGTGGCGCAGAACATCGCCTTCGGCCTGCAGCAGGACAAGATTCCCAAGGCTGAAGTCGAAGCCCGTGTGGCCGAGATGCTCAAACTGGTGCAGATGAGCCAGTACGCCAAGCGCAAGCCGCATCAATTGTCTGGCGGTCAGCGTCAGCGTGTGGCGCTGGCCCGTTCGCTGGCCAAGCGGCCGAAGTTGCTGCTGCTCGATGAGCCGATGGGCGCACTGGACAAGAAACTGCGTTCGCAGATGCAACTGGAGCTGGTGGAAATCATCGAGCGCGTCGGCGTGACCTGCGTGATGGTGACCCACGACCAGGAAGAGGCCATGACCATGGCCGAGCGCATTGCGATCATGCACCTGGGCTGGATCGCCCAGATCGGTAGCCCGATCGACATCTACGAAACCCCGACCAGCCGTCTGGTCTGCGAATTCATCGGCAACGTCAACATCTTCGAAGGCGAAGTGATCGACGACGCCGAGGGCCACGCGACCATCACCTGCAAGGATCTCGACCGGCAGATCTACGTCGGCCACGGCATCAGCACTTCGGTGCAGGACAAATCCGTGACCTACGCGATCCGTCCGGAGAAGCTGCTGGTCACTGCCGATCAACCGACCTGCGAATACAACTGGTCGAGCGGCAAGGTGCACGACATCGCCTACCTCGGCGGGCATTCGGTGTTCTACGTCGAATTGCCAAGCGGCAAACTGGTGCAGTCGTTTGTCGCCAACGCCGAGCGCCGTGGCGCCCGTCCAACCTGGGGTGATCAGGTTTACGTGTGGTGGGAAGACGACAGCGGCGTGGTACTTCGCTCATGAACATGCGCAAGTTCAAACGACGGCTCAACCGAATAATTCCCAATGGCCGCCAATTGGTCATCGGGGTTCCGTTCATCTGGCTGTTCCTGTTCTTCATGTTGCCGTTCTTCATCGTCCTGAAGATCAGCTTCGCCGAAGCCGACGTGGCCATTCCGCCGTATACCGAGATCTACACGTTTGCCGAGCAGAAGCTGCAACTGCTGCTGAACCTGGGCAACTACGCGATGCTCGGCGACGACGAGCTGTACATCGCCGCCTACCTTGGCTCGCTGAAGATGGCGCTGATCAGCACCGTCCTCTGCCTGCTGATCGGCTACCCGATGGCCTACGCCATCGCCAGCGCCCGTAAAGAGCTGCAAACGGTGCTGGTGCTGCTGATCATGATGCCGACCTGGACGGCGATCCTGATCCGCGTTTACGCGTGGATGGGCATCCTCAGCAACAACGGTCTGCTCAACGGTTTCCTGATGAGCATCGGCTTGATCGACGAGCCGCTGCAGATCCTCAATACCAACCTCGCGGTATACATCGGCGTGGTCTATTCGTACCTGCCGTTCATGATCCTGCCGCTGTACGCCAACCTGGTGAAGCACGACAACAGTCTGTTGGAAGCAGCTTCCGACCTCGGTTCGAGCACCTTCAACAGCTTCTGGAAAATCACCATTCCGCTGTCCAAGAACGGGATCATTGCCGGCTGCATGCTGGTGTTCATCCCTGTAGTAGGCGAGTTCGTGATCCCGGAACTGCTCGGCGGCCCGGAAACCCTGATGATCGGTAAAGTGCTCTGGCAAGAGTTCTTCAATAACCGTGACTGGCCGGTGGCGTCTGCCCTGGCGGTGGTGATGCTGGCGATCCTGATTGTGCCGATCATTCTGTTCAACCGCAGTCAGGCCAAGGAAATGGAGGGTAAAGAATGAAGCGCATCCGTTTCTCCAGCCTGATGCTGGTCGTTGGTTTAGTGTTCATCTACCTGCCGATGCTGATCCTGGTGATCTACTCGTTCAACGCCTCGAAACTGGTGACGGTGTGGGGCGGCTGGTCGATCAAGTGGTACGTCGGCCTGCTCGACAACAGCCAACTGATGGGCTCGGTGCTGCGCTCGCTGGAAATCGCCTGCTACACCGCGGTTGCCGCGGTGGCGCTGGGCACGCTGGCCGCGTTCGTGCTGACTCGCATCACCCACTTCAAGGGCCGCACGCTGTTCGGTGGTCTGGTCACTGCGCCGTTGGTGATGCCGGAAGTGATCACTGGTCTGTCGCTGTTGCTGCTGTTCGTGGCCATGGCGCAGATGATCGGCTGGCCGCAGGAACGTGGCATCGTCACCATCTGGATCGCCCACACGACGTTCTGTGCGGCGTATGTGGCGGTGGTGGTGTCGGCGCGTCTGCGTGAGCTGGACCTGTCGATCGAAGAAGCGGCGATGGACCTGGGCGCGCGGCCGTGGAAGGTGTTCTTCCTGATCACCATCCCGATGATCGCGCCGTCGCTGGCGGCGGGCGGCATGATGTCGTTCGCACTGTCGCTGGACGACCTGGTACTGGCGAGCTTCGTCTCCGGCCCGGGTTCGACGACCTTGCCGATGGAAGTGTTCTCGGCGGTGCGCCTGGGCGTGAAGCCTGAGATCAACGCCGTGGCCAGCCTGATTCTGCTGGCGGTATCGATCGTGACGTTCCTGGTCTGGTTCTTCAGCCGCCGCGCCGAAGAAGCCCGCAAGAAAGCCATCCAGCAAGCCATCGAAGAAAGCGCTGCCGATTCGTGGAAACAGCCGGACGCGCGCCGCGCGCCTGCGCCGGAAGCAGCGTAAGCACTACCGGGTTGGCCTCGGTCTTGAGGCCAACCACAAATCGAAATGTGGGAGCGAGCCTGCTCGCGAAGACGGAGTATCAGTCGACTCAAATATTGACTGATACACCGCTTTCGCGAGCAGGCTCGCTCCCACCTTTCGTTTTATGCAGTCCAGGGTGATTGGCGGATGACCTCGACAAAGTTCATCGGCTTGAACCCCGGTTCCTGATCCTTCAACACATCAGTCTTCACATTGCCGAACGTGGTCTGCGGACGATGGCGCAGCCCATCGGCAAAGGCGCAGATGATGCACTCCTTGAAACCTTCCCCCCGTGGATGCGCATGCACCACCGCTTCACGCTGCACGCTGCTGAACGCCGCGTAGTCCATGCCCAGCACATCCATTTCCACGCCTGCCGTCACCAGCGCCACGGTCGGGCGCAAATGCTTGGGCACGCCCGGCGTGGTGTGCAGGGCAATCGACAGCCAGACCTGTTCGATGTCGTCATCGCTCAACCCGTAAGGCTTGAGAAACGCCGCTGCGGCGTTGGCGCCGTCGACCTCGAAACGTTCGTCATCGCTGCGGTGACCTTCGACCAGACCAAGGTCATGAAACATCGCGCCGACGTACAACAGCTCCGGATCGTAGGCCAGTTGCTGACGCTCACCGCTCAATGCACCGAACAGAAACACCCGGCGCGAGTGGTGATAGAGCAGGTCGGATTCGATGTCGCGGATGTACTCGGTGGTCGCGCGGGCCAGGGCGCTGTCAGGGATTTTGATGCCGGCAATGGTGGTGCTCATGAGAGTTTCCTCTTGAAAAACGCCGGTGTGGCGCCGATGAGGAAAGTCTGTTCCCGCGCTGCAAAACGAACAATCGACCCATGGCTGCGATCCTTGCCAATCGACCTGCAAATCGTGCCAACTCACCAGTGGGAGAGATATCGCGATACTCATTGTGGTGAGGGGATTTATCCCCGATGGGTTGCGCAGCAGCCCCAGAACCTGCTGATTAGGCTTATCAGTTAAAACGCGATTACAGGATTTACGACTGCTGCGCAGCCGATCGGGGATAAATCCCCTCGCCACAGGTTCAGAGGAGTTTGCGAGAGAGATGAACAAAACCGTCGCCATTGTGGTGTTCCCCGGTGTGCAATCGCTGGACGTCAGCGGGCCCATGGATGTGTTTGCCGAGGCCAACCGTTTTCTTAAGCCAGAGGATCACTATCGCCTCGACGTGATCGGTGTCGAACACGGGCCGATGGCATGCTCCAACGGCCTGACCCTGAATGCTCACCGACATTTCAGCGCAGCGCTTGAGGCCTATGACTTGCTGTTGGTGGCTGGCGGGCCGACCTTGCCGTTCATGGAGTTCGGCAAGACCTTCGATGCCTGGCTGCGTGAAGCCTGTGCGCGGGCACGGCGTTTCGGGTCGATCTGCAACGGCGCGTTCATGTTGGCGCGGGCGGGATTGCTCGAGGGGCGCACGGTCACTACGCACTGGAACGATGCCGACGCCCTGGCGCAGTTGTGCCCATCGACGCAGGTGGAGGCGGATCGCTTGTATGTCGAGGACGGCGCGCTCTACACCTCGGCCGGGGTGACGGCGGGGATTGATCTGTCGCTGTACCTGCTGGCCCGCGATCACGGCGCGGAGGTGGCGCTGAGTGTGGCCAAGCGGCTGGTGGTGTTCACCCAGCGTTCGGGCGGGCAGTCGCAGTTCAGCCCGTTCCTGACGCCCCACGCGGAGCCGACGTCGGCGGTGGCGATGGTGCAGTTGTACGTACTGGCCAATCTCACCGGGGATCTGACCATTGCCGATCTGGCGAATGCGGCGAACATGAGTGCGCGTAACTTCTCGCGTGTGTTTGCGCGGGAGGCGAAGGTCACGCCGGCGGAGTTCGTTGAGCGAGCGCGAGTGGATGCGGCGCGGGTGATGCTCGAAAGCACCACGGCGCCGCTGAAGACTGTGGCGTATCAGTGCGGATTTCGCGATGCGCAGCATATGCGCGGTGTGTTCAATCGAAGGTTGGGTGTGACGCCGCAGCAGTTTCGAATGAATTTTGCGGTGATGGTTTGAGGCGTTTATTGATCTGAACTGACCCCATCGCGAGCAGGCTCGCGATGGGGTCAGTTCAGTCAGCACAAATCTACTGCGCAGCCCGCGCCGGCAAAAGCTTCAAGGTACTGCGCGTATTCGCCATCACTTCTTCCTCACTGAAGTGCGCCTGTACATAAATCCCGTCGACATACGCCTCTGCCTGATCGTCATAGTGACTGTTGAACGGTACGCCACTCTGGCCCACCGGGTTGATCGTCAGGCTGTGCGCCGGGTCGGCGAAGTCCACCAGGCGCCGCGTCGAAGGCCCATAGGTCACCGGCCATGGCGCCGGGCCAATCTTCGCCGAGAGGTTGTTCGGCACTTCATGACTGCCCGGTGCAGCAAACGGGCCGACGTTGAAAATGCGATCCAGCGGCTTCTGCTGCCCCAGCGGATGACCATGGGTCAGCGTGTGCGCCGTGCCCCATTTCCAGGTGGAGGCATCCTCTCCGAGGGTCAGTTTCAGGTGCTTCATGCTCGCCTGCCAAGCCGCGCGCACGGTGTCGGCACGGGTTTCTTTGTCTGGCGTGGCGCGGTTATCCCACCACGCTGAATCGGCGTTTGCCGCCAGTCGCGGCAGTGCCGAATCAATCACCCGCGTCGACAGCAGCGTCTCGAAAAAGTCATTGCCCAACTCGTCGCGCATTGCCGCATCGGCGAGGTCGTAGAGGAACTGGTTGAACACCGTCGCACTGACCGAGTCCAGCGGATAGTCGCCTTGCCACTGTGCCAGTTGCTCGACCAGTTTCAGTTGCGCCGGATCGCTCACCACTTCGCGCAGCACTGGCAACAGCGGCGCCAGCAGACGCGGGCCGTAACCGGTGGTGGTGCCCAGTTGCAGCTTCTGGTTGGCTTCGTTGTTCCACTTCACAGTCTTGTCGCTGAGCTGGCGGTTGAGCTGCTGGCCACGGTCGGCGAGGTTGTAGTAACCGGGAATCTCCATGCCGGTGGGCGACACGGGTTGAAAGTTGGCCGAGACGATATAGCCGCGCGCCGGGTTCTCTTCCTGCGGGTTGGCGCTGAACGGGTAGAAGCCATCCTTGTCCGCCTGATTCGTGCTGCCGTCGAGAATGAAACCCGGTTTCACCCCGGTCGGCCGCTTGGGCAGCAATGCCGAAGCCCACCAGGCGATATCGCCCTTAGCGTTGGCGTAGACAAGATTGAGCCCCGGCGCCTGCACTTTGGCCGCAGCGGCGCGGGCCTTGGCCAGGGTATCGGCGCGGTTGAGCTGGTAGAAGCCTTCGAGGATCGGGTTCGGTGTTTCGAGGAACGCCCACCACATGGCGATCGGTGTTTTGCCGGCAGCCGTGCCGAGGGCGTCGTTGACGATCGGGCCGTGAGGCGATTGACGCAGGGTGATCGTCACCGGCGCCTGGCCCTTCACATTGATCTGCTGCTCGGTCCTGACCATGTCGGTCCACTGGCCGCGATACCAGACCTGATTCGGGTTGTCCGGGTTGACCTTCTCGGCGATCAGATCCAGGTCGTCGTTCTGGAACATCGTCAGGCTCCAACCGAAATCCAGGTTATGCCCAAGGAACGCGAACGGCACCAGCGCCTGATGATGCCCGTAGAGTTCAAAGCCCGGGGCGGACAACTGCGCTTCGTACCACACCGACGGCACCGAGAAGCGAATGTGCGGATCGCCGGCCAGCAAGGGTTTGCCGCTCTGGCTGCGGTTGCCGGCAATCACCCAGGCATTGCTGCCTTCAAATTGCGGCAGGCCGTTGTCGATCAGCGCCTGCTCACTGAGGCGGGCGAGGGCGTTGAGGTCCTTCCAATCGCCGGCCGCGAGCGCTGGAACGGGGTTGCGGCCCTTGGCCAAAACGCCTTTGGGCTGCCAGTCGAGGTCGAAGACGTTGAGGTAATCGGCGCCAAGTTGATCGCGCACATAGGTCAGTAGCGGTTCGGTACGAAACGCCGCAGCGAAACTGTAAGCCATGTAGCCGGCGACACTGATGCTGTCCTCGGCGGTGAACGGCCGCTTGGGGATGCCCAGCACGTCGAACTCGACAGGCGCGGCGTGGGTGTCCTGATATTGGTTGATGCCATCCAGATAGGCTTGCAGGCCCTTCCACGCCGGGGATTGTTTATCGAGGCTGGCGACGTAACTGGCCGCGCGTTCACGGATGCGCAGGCTGCGGAACAGTTTGTCGGTGTCGAGCAGTTTCGGCCCGAGCACCTCGGCCAGTTCGCCGCGTGCAAGTCGACGCATGGCTTCCATCTGGAACAGGCGATCCTGGGCATGCACATAGCCGAGGGCGCGATAGAGGTCGGTTTCGTTCTCTGCGCGGATGTGCGGCACGCCGCGCTCGTCATAGCTCACAGTCACCGAACCTTGCAGGTTGCGCAGTTCAATCTGGCCCTGACGCGTCGGTTGCTTGCTGTAGACGTACCAGCCCGTGCCAGCGAGCAGGACAACGATGAGCAGGGCGAGAACGGTGAACACGCGCTTCATGGTGACTCCTTGTGCAGGCGGGATTGCCGCCCCGTCGGGCTGCAAACAATTAGCACAGACCTTCTGTGCCGTGCATCGCTGTCCTCGAAAAGTCCGGAATGCCTTACTGCGGCTCCACCGGCCATGGGCAATAGCAGCCGACCGCCAAGGTGTGTGTGGCGTTGACCGGGCGATCATCCGTCAGCGCATTCAGGATCGGTTCGATAAAACTGTTGCTGGAGTTGCAGGTCAGGCCTTCGCTGTAGGGGCCGAAGTACGCCAGTTTGCCGTTGCGATCCCAGATCGCCACCGCCGGGCTGGCGGGGATCTGCTCGGAGCCGGGCAATACCGTGATGGTTTTCAGCGTGCTTAACGTGGTGGGCAACTGGCCGTGGCTACCGACCTTTTGTACGGCAAAAAACTCCACGCCTTTGGCGCTGAACTGCTCGACCATTTCGGTCAGGTGCTGTTGATTGCCGACATTGCAGGGGCATGCCGGGTCCCAGAAATGCACCAGACGGATATTGCCGGGGCCGGCGAGATCATCGGGCAGGCGCAGCGGGTCGCCGGAGAACACCGCGGTGTGTTCACTGAACGCCCGCAAATAGCGGCCCTGAAACCAGTCGTACGCCGCCCACAGCACCCCTGCACACACGAGCGCGAGCAGGCTGGCAAACAGTGCGGTGCGGTAGGGCGAGCGCATGGATTTGTGTCCTCAGAGGCCGGCTAGCTTGCCATGCTTGTCGCGACAGATGAATATCGCAGGCCGATAAAGTCTGTTCACCGTTCTGGAATTGCCCCATGCCTGCCATTTTCGATCCCGATCATTTACGCGCCAGCCTCAAGCCTTTGGCCGAGTGGCAGCCGTTGTCGGAGGAGGCCAAGGCCTATCAGCAGTTCTACAAAACCGACTTTTCCGAGCGCGATGTCTGGCGCGGCATGGGACGGTTTTCAGTGGACGGTTACGAACTGGTCAGCCATTGCTGGTGGCCGGAGAAGGTCAAGGGCACGCTGTTTCTGTTGCACGGTTTCTACGATCACACCGGGCTGTATCGGCATGTGATCGAGTGGGCGCTGGATCAGGATTTTGCCGTGATCGCCTGTGATTTGCCGGGGCATGGTCTGTCCAGCGGCGAGCGGGCGAGTATTCGTGATTTCTCCGAATATCAGGACGCTCTGCAAGCCTTGTTCGCCGAGGCCCATTCGATTGCGCTGCCGCAGCCGTGGCACCTGTGCGGGCAAAGTACCGGCGGGGCGATCGTGGTCGATCATGTGCTCAATCATGGCGAGAACAGTCCGGCGCAGGGTCAGTTGATTCTGCTGTCGCCGCTGGTACGGCCGCGAGCGTGGGGCTGGTCGCAACTCAGTTATTACCTGCTGCGGCCTTTCGTGCGGGGCATTGCGCGGCGCTTCAGCGAGAACTCCAATGATCCGGATTTCCTGCCGTTTCTGCTGGCCGATCCGCTGCAGCCCAAGCGCCTGCCCACCGCATGGGTCGGCGCCTTGTCACGTTGGATCAACCGAGTGGAATACGCGAAGAAAAGCCCGCGGCGACCGCTGATCATTCAGGGGCAGGCGGACATGACCGTGGACTGGCAGCACAATCTGCAGGTGTTGAAGTGGAAGTTTGATCGGCCGCAGATCTTGCTGCTGCCCCAGGCGCGGCATCATCTGGCCAATGAGACGGCTGACATGCGCGAGGAGTATTTCGAGTTCTTGAGCAAGCGGATCAGGGGCCGGAACCTCTAGCGTCTGTCAGGGCCTCTTCGCGAGCAGGCTCGCTCCCACAGGGGCACGCGTTCCCAAATGTGGGAGCGAGCCTGCTCGCGAAGACGGCGGTCAGACAGCGCAGATCATTGGTTGAGGTTCGAAGTATTCTGCCCCACCGCCAACCCGGCCCGAATGGCCGCCAACGCCGCTTGATAGTAAGCCTTGCCCTCGGTCGACTCGGCAAACGTCGCAAACTCTTCCAGCTCTTCATCCGACAAGTCGCGATACACGTAGAGCAGCGTGTTGTTCATGTCCGCGCCGATCTGATCCATCAGGCGTTGGCGCTGACCGTTCAACATGCCTTGCGCTTGTCCACCACCGAGCAGTCCCGGAATCATCGAACTCAAACTGTCCGCCGCCACGCCGGCAATCGCCAGACTGACTTCTGCGCCGGCTTCACGGGCGGGCAGGGCTTGAGCCAGATGGCCGATGATCAGCAAGCGGCTGTCACTGGCCGGCATCTTCGGCAGGCCTTTGGCATTCTTTGCCAGTTGATCGCGGCGGGTCGCGAGCAATTCGGCGGCGACGATTTTCTTGCCCAGCGGCGACTGGAAAAAGGACAGGGCCGGTTTGGGATCGGCGAGGTTCTGCCGCAGTTGGGCTTCGGCGCGTTGATCCATGGCCTGTGGGGCGAAGCGCTGATTGCTGTTGTTGACCAGCGCTTGAAAGACGGCGGGTGGCAGGCTGTTTTGATAGCGCTGCTGCGCGGCACTCAAGGCGTCATTGAAATGCGCACGTTGATCTGGCCAGCCGGCGACCTTGTACAACTGATCGTAGCCGTCCGCCCAGGCGGGCAAAACGCAGAACATCAACAGTGAAAAAAGCAAACGGCGCATAGGGACTCCTGTCAGCAGCGCACTATTCTCCGTGCGGTGCCGGTACTTGTCGAGAATTCGTATCAAGCCGCCGCGTGGCTCTGTCGGATTTTTTGCCGCCGACATACTATGCGCGCCATGCAAATATCCTCTGAACACCCGCTGCTTTTACGTATCGTCGACGACTTGGCCGAGCACGGCTGGTCGCAGCAGAACATTTTCCTGCCCGCGGGTTTGACCCGCGAGCTGGCGGACGAGTGCCGTAAACGTGAGGCCGAGGGTGAACTGGCGCCGGCGGCGGTCGGCCGTGGGCCGTTTTCAGAGATTCGCGAGGGGATTCGCGGCGATCATATTCAGTGGATCGATCCCGGTCAGGCCGAGGCCAGCGACCGATACCTGAGCCTGATGGACAGTCTGCGCGAGTCGCTCAACCGGGGTTTGTTCCTCGGTCTTGAAGACTTCGAATGCCATTTCGCGCTGTATCCGCCGGGGGCTTTTTATCGCAAACACGTCGACCGCTTCCGTGACGACGACCGGCGCATGGTTTCGGTGGTGGTTTACCTCAACGAAGCATGGTTGCCGGAGGATGGCGGTCAGTTGCGCATGTACCTGGGTGATGATCGCGTTCACGACGTGCAGCCTACTGGCGGCTGCCTCGTGGTGTTTCTTTCCGGCGAAGTCCCCCATGAAGTGCTGCCGGCCAATCGCGAGCGCTTGTCGCTGACGGGGTGGTTCCGTCGCCGTGGCAACGAGCCGTTCTGATCATGGAAAAGATTCTGGTCAGCCGCTGCCTGTTGGGCCACCGCGTGCGTTATGACGGTGGGGCCAGCGGGCCGTTTGATGTGCTGGAACAGTGGATTGCTGAAGGTCGGGTGGTGCCGTTGTGTCCGGAGGTGGCCGGTGGTTTGCCGACCCCGCGTGCGGCGGCGGAGATTCCGGGCGGGCAGGGGGCTGAAGTGCTGGATGGCACGGCTGCGGTGATCACCACCGACGGCGAGGATGTCAGTGCGCAGTTTCTCGATGGGGCGCGGCAGGCGCTGGCGTTGGTGCAAAGGCACGGCATTCGCGTCGCGGTGCTCAAGGCCAACAGTCCTTCTTGCGGGAATCTGCTGACCTATGACGGGACGTTCAGTGGGGTCAAAGTCAGTGGCGAAGGCGTGACGGCTGCACTGCTCAAGCGCCACGGCGTGCAAGTCTTCAGCGAGCTTGAATTGCCGCAAGCCGTACAGGCCTTGATCCAGCTCGATTAAAACCCAGGTTTCATTGCTGCTTGGGTTCGGTGAACCACTTCTCGGACAACGCCGCCAACCGCCCATCCGCCTTGATCCGCTGCAACGCACCTTCAAGGCTGGCGCGAAACGCCGGATTACCCTTCTGAAACGGAATCGCCAAATCCACTGGCGCACCCACTGCTGGCTTCTCCTCAGTCAACGATTGCACCAATACCATCGGCCGCGGCTGCTCATCTTTCTTCGCCAGCAACTGCGAATCGATCTGGCTGTAAGGCTCGCTGAAGTCGAAACGATCCTTGAGTTCGGCTGTCAGTGCTATGTGGTTGAGCGCGACGTCGTACTTGCCGCTTTCAACGCCCTGGAGTAGATCGCCCTCGTCGGTGACGATGAAGTCGGCGCGAACATCCAGCTCCTTGGCCAGCAGTTGCCCAAGCTCGACCTCGAACCCCGTGAGTGTGTCGCCGTCCTTGTAATTAAAGGGCGGTGTATTAGCCTCAAGAGCAATACGCAACTCGCCACGGTCGTTGACGTCATCAATCAGTTCGGCGTGAGCCAGCGGGCTCAGAAGGGGTAGCAGGCAGATCAGGCCAGGCAGAAAACGCATGGTCACTCCTTTGAAATCATTATCGCGGCCAGGTTTTCTGGCTCGCTTTGCTATGGTTGTCGAGTGCCTTCGACAACGAATGGTCATGAAGTTGTCATGACCACGCGGATTTTACGGAAAAACTGGAGAAGAAAATGAAAAGCTTTATGTCACGTGCAGCGTTGGCGGGTGTGCTGATGGGCGTTTCGGTGCTGGCCAGTGCGGCCACCCCGGCTCCAAAGGGTGCCGAAGTGTTCATCGTTTCTCCCGAAGACGGGGCGACTGTATCGCAAACCTTTACCGTCAAATTTGGCGTCAAGGACGTCTCGCTGGCACCGGCGGGCGATGTCACCAAACATTCCGGTCACCATCATCTTTTGATTGATGTCGACAAGTTGCCGGCGGCCGGTGCGCCGATTCCCAACGATGCCAACCATATGCACTTCGGCAAGGCGCAGACTCAGGCCGACATCAAGCTGGCCCCGGGCAAACACACCTTGCAACTTGAACTGGGTGACAGCGGCCACATGCCGTTCGATCCACCCATCGTGTCGAAGAAGATCACCGTCAACGTCGAGTAACTTTGCGGCGTGCATGAAAAAGGGAGCCCGAGGGCTCCCTTTTTTGTCGCTCAGCGTTCGATCAGAACAACACGCGGCTACGGATGGTGCCGTTGATGTGCTGCAGCTTCTCTTGCGCCAGATCCGAATACTCGGCGTCGACGTCGATCACCACGTAACCAACCTTCTCGTTGGTCTGCAGGAACT
This sequence comes from Pseudomonas sp. LBUM1648, assembly GCF_059716145.1. NCBI lineage: Bacteria > Pseudomonadati > Pseudomonadota > Gammaproteobacteria > Pseudomonadales > Pseudomonadaceae > Pseudomonas > Pseudomonas sp. LBUM1648. The sequence continues at coordinate 6,156,965 of NZ_CP166808.1, read as the reverse complement.
GACCGGAGATGTTGATGCCGTTTTCGGCGAAGACCTTGTTGATCTCGCTCATCACACCCGGGATGTTCTCGTGGATGTGCAGCAGGCGGTGCTTGCCCGGGTGAGCCGGCAGGGCCACTTCCGGGAAGTTCACCGACGAAACGGAAGTACCGTTGTCGCTGTACTTGACCAGTTTTTCCGCCACTTCCAGACCGATGTTGGCTTGCGCTTCAGCGGTCGAACCACCGATGTGCGGGGTCAGGATCACGTTGTCGAGGCCACGCAGCGGGCTTTCGAACTCTTCGTCGTTGGAGCGTGGTTCCACCGGGAACACGTCGATGGCCGCGCCGATCAGGTGCTTGTCCTTGATCGCGTCCGCCAGGGCGTCCAGCTCGACCACGGTGCCGCGTGCAGCGTTGATCAGGATGCCGCCCTTCTTGATGGCGCGGATTTCCTTCTCGCCGATCATCCACTGGGTCGCCGCGGTTTCCGGAACGTGCAGGGTGACGATGTCGGACATGCCCAGCAGTTCGTGCAGGTTGCCGACCTGAGTGGCGTTGCCCAGCGGCAGCTTGGTCACGGTGTCATAGAAGAACACCTGCATGCCCAGACCTTCAGCCAGAACCGACAACTGAGTACCGATCGAGCCGTAGCCGACGATGCCGAGTTTTTTGCCGCGGATCTCGAAGGAGTTGGCCGCGCTCTTGATCCAGCCGCCACGGTGGCAGGAAGCGTTTTTCTCCGGAATGCCGCGCAGCAGCAGGATCGCTTCGGCCAGCACCAGCTCGGCTACGGAGCGAGTGTTGGAGTACGGCGCGTTGAACACAGCAATGCCGCGCTCGCGGGCTGCACTGAGGTCAACCTGGTTGGTGCCGATGCAGAAACAGCCTACAGCGACAAGCTTCTTCGCGTGATCGAAGATCTCTTCGGTCAGTTGGGTGCGAGAACGAATGCCGATGAAGTGAGCGTCAGCGATCTTTTCCTTGAGCTGGGCTTCCGGCAGAGAACCTGTGAGGTACTCGATGCTGGTGTAGCCCGCCGCCTTGAGGACGTCGACAGCCGATTGGTGGACGCCTTCGAGAAGAAGGAACTTGATCTTGCTCTTATCGAGAGAAGTCTTGCTCATCTGCGTAAACCTGTATCCCGGAGAAAAATGGCAGGGAGGGGAGCAGCTTGGAGCTGACCCGAACGGCAGGAAAGCCGTCGCCGCAGAACTGGCCTCGGGCACTGTTCTGCGGGGTCGGTATGCTAGCATAGCCACCCCGCTAAACACTCATTCCTGCGACGTGAAGCGTTCTCAGGATGACCATGAATTGTTCGAGAGTTCTGTCGATGACCAATCCTGCCCTGATTGATGAACTGAAGACCCTGGTCGAGCCTGGCAAGGTCCTGACCGACGCCGACTCCCTGAACACGTATGGCAAGGATTGGACCAAGCACTTCGCCCCGGCGCCCAGCGCCATCGTGTTCCCCAAGACCATCGAACAAGTACAGGCCGTTGTGCGCTGGGCCAATACCCACAAAGTCGCGTTGGTGCCATCGGGCGGGCGTACCGGTCTTTCTGCCGCTGCGGTGGCCGCCAATGGCGAAGTGGTCGTGTCGTTCGACTACATGAACCAGATTCTCGACGTGAACCTCACTGATCGCACCGCCGTTTGTCAGCCGGGCGTGGTCACCGAGCATTTGCAGAACGTCGCCGAAGAAAAGGGCCTGTACTACCCGGTGGATTTCGCTTCTGCCGGATCGAGCCAGATTGGCGGCAATATCGGCACCAATGCCGGCGGGATCAAGGTGATTCGCTACGGCATGACCCGCAACTGGGTCGCTGGCATGAAAGTCGTCACCGGCAAGGGCGACGTGCTGGAGCTAAACAAAGACCTGATCAAGAACGCCACCGGTTACGACCTGCGGCAACTGTTCATCGGCGCCGAAGGCACCCTCGGTTTCGTCGTCGAAGCGACCATGCGTCTGGATCGCGCGCCGAAAAACCTTACCGCGATGGTCCTCGGTACCGCCGATTTCGACTCGATCATGCCGGTGCTGCATGCCTTCCAGGGCAAGCTCGACCTGACCGCTTTCGAATTCTTCTCCGATAAAGCCCTGGCCAAAGTGCTGGGCCGCGGTGATGTGCCGGCACCGTTCGAGACCGACTGCCCGTTCTACGCACTGCTGGAATTTGAAGCGACCACTGAAGAAGTGGCCAACAGCGCGCTGGAAACCTTCGAACACTGCGTCGAGCAGGGCTGGGTACTGGACGGCGTGATGAGCCAGAGCGAAACCCAGTTGCAGAACCTGTGGAAGCTGCGCGAGTACATCTCCGAAACCATCTCGCACTGGACGCCCTACAAGAACGACATCTCGGTCACGGTTTCGAAAGTGCCAGCGTTCTTGAAGGAAATCGACGCGATCGTCGGCGAACACTACCCGGACTTCGAAATCGTCTGGTTCGGCCACATCGGCGACGGCAACCTGCACCTGAACATCCTCAAGCCGGAAAACCTGAGCAAGGACGAGTTCTTCGCCAAGTGCGCCACCGTCAACAAGTGGGTGTTCGAAACCGTCGAGAAGTACAACGGTTCGATTTCCGCCGAGCACGGCGTGGGCATGACCAAGCGCGATTACTTGACCTACAGCCGTTCGCCGGTTGAGATCGAATACATGAAAGCGGTCAAAGCGGTGTTCGACCCGAACGGCATTATGAACCCGGGCAAGATCTTCGCGGTTTGATCTGTAATTCTTGATGAATCAATGAAGGCAGGAGTCGGTAAATGAGCTATCAGCACCAGTACGTCGACGGCACGCGTATTCACTTCCCGATCGGGAAAGTGGTATGCATCGGCCGTAATTACGCCGAACACGCCAAGGAACTGGACAACCCGGTGCCTACCGAGCCGCTGCTGTTCATCAAGCCGGGCAGTTGCGTGGTGCCGCTCGAAGGCGGCTTCAGCATTCCGACCGAGCGCGGTTCGGTGCACTACGAAGCGGAAATTGCCGTGTTGATCGGCAAGCCGTTGTCGACCAAGCCAAGCCGTGAAGAAGTGCTGGACGCGATATCCGGTTTCGCCCCGGCGCTGGACCTGACCTTGCGGGACAAGCAGGCCGAGCTCAAATCCAAGGGCCTGCCGTGGGAAATCGCGAAGTCGTTCGACGGCGCGGCAGTGCTAGCGCCTTTCGTGGTCGGTAGCACCTTCGCGGATCTGACCGACATCGGCATTCGTTTGACCATCAACGGCGAAGTCCGCCAGGACGGCAACAGCAGCGCGATGCTCAACCCGATCGTGCCGATGATCCAGCACATGGCCGGCTGTTTCTCGTTGCAGGCCGGTGACGTGATTCTCACCGGTACGCCAGTGGGCGTTGGCCCGCTGAGCGTCGGCGACGACCTCGTGCTGGAACTGGTTGGCGCCAGCAGCTTCAGCAGCAGCGTGCGCTGATTCAACGCATACCCCTGATGAAATGAGCTTTTGTGGTGAGGGGATTTATCTCCGATGGACTGCGCAGCAGTCCCCAGTTTGTTGGGGCCGCTTTGCAGCCCATCGGGGATGAATCCCCTCGCCACAAGAGCCCCATTTGTTTTGTGTCGCGCCACGCAACGCACACGACAATCGCGCCATTTGCCGTTTTTTTCACATCCCGTCCGGATAATTTCCGCAATTCTGGCGTCTTAGCCGGCCTCTTTGTGCTATTACCCATAGCCTGAATTTTCGGAACGCGTCCCTCGATGTCATCTCAAACTCAGCTCAAATCCCCTCGCCGCTCACGTTTTGCCCTGCGCTGGTATGCCTGGCTGCTGTTGGCGATTGCTGCGGCGTATGGGTTGGCGTTCGCCATGCATTGGGATGACCGGGGTGTGCTGTGGGTGCTGGAGCGCTTCGAAAGCACGGCAGAGCAAAAGGAAAGCATCTGGCTGCCGGACTACCGTGCGGTGATCGATGCCAAGCCGCTGGCAGGCATGGAGAAGGACGAAGCTTCGGACCTGGCTTACAACCCGCAAACCAAAACCCTGTTCTCGGTGATGGGCAAAAACCCGTTCCTCGCCGAGCTGACTCTGCAAGGCGACGTGCTGCGCAAGATGCCATTGGTGGGCTGGAGCAATCCGGAAGGCCTGACCGTCATGGAAAACGGCCTGATGGCGATCGTCGACGAGCGTCAGCACACGCTGTCGATTGTCAAAGTCGATGCTGACACCCGTGAGCTCAATATCGCCAATTTTCCCAAATACGACCTCGGGCCATCGAAAGACCAGAACAAGGCTTTCGAAGCCATCACCTGGGATTCGCGCAATCAGCAACTGTGGCTGGGCGAGGAGCGACCGCCGGCGCTGTTCACCTGGAAGAGTGATGGTAGCCAAGCGCTGAAGGGCGACAAGCAGAAGCTGGCCAGTGATGAACTGGATATCCGCAATCTGTCTGCTCTGGCGATTGATCCGCGCACCGGCCATATGCTGGTACTTTCCGCCGATTCGCACCTGCTGCTGGAGCTGGACGAGAAGGGCGAGCAAGTCAGCTTCATGACTTTGCTTGGCGGTTTCAACGGCTTGAAATCGACCATCCCCCGCGCTGAAGGCGTGACCATGGATGAGTCTGGCACGCTGTATATAGTCAGTGAGCCGAACCTGTTCTATCGCTTCGAAAAACAGAAGTAACTTTCCCTACGGCAATTGCAGAATTGTGCAGTTGTCGTCGCAGGCAAGTGGCCATTAAGCTTCAGTTCAGACGGGCGTGATATTTCATCCGCCTGTTTTGATTCCGAGCCCGCCCGAATGCGTCGACTTGCCCGTCCCAAGCCTCTGGTTATCCTCCTGTCGGTGATTGCCCTGATCGCGTTGATTGCGATCGGCCAGTACATGCGCCTGTTCGAGCGCGCCTGGTTCAATCTGCACTTGCTCTGGCAGCCGCTGAGCAGCGAAGCGATCGATCTGGATCAATATCGTGTGGACATCGAAGCGCGCGTCATTGATGGACTGGACGACGATGTGTCGGCGCTGACCTACGATCCGGTGCGCAAAAGTCTGTTTACCGTGACCAACAAGAATTCCGAACTGGTCGAGCTATCGCTGGAGGGCAAGATCCTGCGCCGCATCTCACTGATCGGCTTTGGCGACCCTGAAGCCGTGGAATTCATCAGCGCCGATACTTACGTGATCACCGATGAGCGCCAGCAGCGGCTGATCAAGATCCACCTGGAAACAGACACCACGTACCTCGATGCCGCCGACGCCGAGCAGATGACTCTCGGCGTGCACATGAGCAGCAACAAAGGCTTCGAAGGGCTGGCTTATGACTCGGTGGGCAAGCGCCTGTTTGTTGCGAAAGAGCGAGATCCGATGCTGATCTACGAAGTGCACGGTTTTCCGCACTTCAACCCGGAAAAGTCCTACGCGGTGCATGTGATCAACAACCCCAAGCGTGATGCCGGGATGTTCGTGCGTGACCTGTCTAGCCTGCAGTACGACGAGCGCAGCGGCCATTTGCTGGCGCTGTCGGACGAGTCGCGGCTGATTCTGGAGCTGGATGTGAACGGGCGCCCGTTGAGCACCATGTCCCTGAACAAGGGCCGGCAGGGTTTGCAGAAAACGGTGCCGCAGGCGGAAGGCATTGCGATGGATGACGACGGGACGTTGTATCTGGTGAGTGAGCCGAATCTGTTTTACGTCTTCAAAAAACCAACGCCGAACTAACCAACACCACAAAACACTGTGGGAGCTAGCAGGCTCACTCCCACAGGTTTATTCGTCTGCCCACAAATGTGTGGGTGGCGGGGCTTACTCAGCCTTCAGCGTCTTCACACCTTCACTGGTACCCAACAACAGCAAATCCGCTGGGCGCGCCGCGAACAGACCATTGGTGACGACACCGACAATCGCATTGATCTGCGCTTCCAGCTCCACCGGGTTGGTGATCTGCATATTGAATACGTCGAGGATGATGTTGCCGTTGTCGGTCAGCACGCCTTCGCGGTACACCGGGTCGCCGCCCAGTTTCACCAGTTCGCGAGCGACGTGGCTGCGAGCCATCGGGATCACTTCGACCGGCAGCGGGAACTCGCCCAGCACCGGCACCAGTTTGCTGGCATCGGCGATGCAGATGAAGGTCTTGGCCACGGCCGCGACGATCTTCTCGCGGGTCAGGGCCGCGCCGCCGCCCTTGATCAGGTTCAGATGCGCGTCGCTTTCATCGGCGCCGTCGACGTAGAACTCCAGGTCGCTGACGGTATTCAGCTCATACACCGGAATCCCGTGGCCCTTCAGGCGTGCGGCGGTGGCTTCGGAGCTTGCGACTGCGCCATCGAACGCACCCTTGTGCTGAGCCAGTGCATCGATGAAGCAGTTGGCGGTGGAGCCGGTGCCGACCCCGACGATGCTCTTGTCGTCGAGTTTCGGAAGGATGAAGTCGACGGCGGCCTGAGCCACTGCCTGTTTGAGTTGATCCTGGGTCATGCGGGCTCCGGAAGCGGGCAAGGTAAGAACGGAAAGGCCGGCATTATAGCCGCAAGCCGGGCTAAAACCTCCTGTGGCGAGGGGATTTATCCCCGATGGAGTGCGAAGCGCTCCCCCGGCATTCTTTCAGAAATAACTTGATCTCAGTTTTGCGACGGCTGCTCCGCCGGTCGGGGATAAATCCCCTCACCACAAAGGTTCTCCATCACCAGTGTCCGGGTTATGACCACACTGTTTAGTGTGGTCGCACGGGCAAAAGCCGGGTTAGACTCCATGGCCCTGCACAACCCGCTCAGTGATGCTTTCCGATGCTCGAACAGTACGTCAAAAAGATCCTCACCTCGCGCGTTTATGACGTTGCCGTAGAAACCCCGCTGCAGAACGCTCGCCAGCTCTCCGAGCGGCTGGGCAATGACATCTGGCTCAAGCGCGAAGACTTGCAGCCAGTGTTCTCGTTCAAGATTCGCGGCGCCTACAACAAGTTGACCCAGCTGACCGAAGAAGAGCGCGCCCGTGGCGTGGTCACCGCGTCGGCGGGCAACCATGCGCAGGGTCTGGCCCTGGCGGCGAAAGTGCTGGGCGTCAAAGCGACTATCGTGATGCCCAAGACCACCCCGGAGATCAAGGTCGAAGGCGTGCGTTCGCGCGGCGGCAAAGTGGTGCTGCACGGCGATTCGTTCCCGGAAGCGCTGGCCTACTCGCTGAAACTGGTCGACGAAAAAGGCTACGTCTACATCCACCCCTACGACGATCCGCACACCATTGCCGGGCAGGGCACCGTGGCAATGGAGATTCTGCGCCAGCACCCGCAGCCGCTGGACGCGATTTTCGTTCCGGTTGGTGGTGGCGGTCTGATCGCCGGCATCGCGGCGTATGTGAAATACCTGCGCCCTGACATCAAAGTCATCGGCGTCGAGCCGGACGACTCCAACTGCCTGCAAGCGGCGATGGCTGCCGGTGAGCGCGTGGTGTTGCCGACCGTGGGCATCTTCGCCGACGGCGTCGCCGTGGCACAGATCGGTCAGCACACCTTCGACATCTGCAAAGACTATGTCGATGAAGTGATCACCGTCAGCACCGACGAGATCTGCGCGGCAATCAAGGACATTTACGACGATACCCGCTCCATCACCGAGCCTTCCGGCGCCCTGGGCGTGGCCGGGATCAAAAAGTACGTCGAACTGCGCGGCGTCACCGGTCAGACCTTCGTCGCCATCGATTCTGGGGCCAACGTCAATTTCGACCGTTTGCGTCACGTTGCCGAACGCGCCGAGCTGGGCGAGGGCCGCGAAGCGATCATCGCCGTGACCATCCCCGAGAAGGCCGGCAGCTTCAAGGCGTTCTGCGAGGCCATCGGCAAGCGCCAGATCACCGAATTCAACTACCGCTACAACACCGGCAGCGAAGCGCACATTTTCGTTGGCGTGCAGACCCACCCGGAAAACGACCCGCGCAGCGCATTGCTGGCGAGCCTGACCGAGCAAGGCTTCCCGGTGCTCGACCTGACCGACAACGAACTGGCCAAGCTGCATATTCGCCACATGGTCGGCGGCCACGCGGCGCATGTGATCGATGAAGTGGTGTTCCGCTTCGAGTTCCCGGAGCGTCCGGGTGCGCTGTTCAACTTCCTCAACAAGCTCGGCGGGCGCTGGAACATCTCGATGTTCCACTACCGCAACCACGGTGCGGCGGATGGCCGGGTGGTCGCAGGCCTGCAAGTACCCCATGACGAACGTCATCTGGTGCCGGCGGCGCTCGAGGAAATCGGCTACCCATACTGGGATGAAAGCGAGAACCCGGCCTATCAGCTGTTTCTTGGCTGAACGGCTACGCTGATGGGCATGACCCAAGGAAGAGAAACACATGGAAACCCTGACCACCCTGAAAGTCCTTCACGTCGCGGCTACCGTGGTGATCCTGGTGAGCGGGCTGGGGCTCGCCGCGCTTTCCTGGCGTAATCGCAGCGAAGGGCCGGCGAGCACGATGCAGCGTCCGTGGTTGTTCGTCTGGTGTTTGATGCTGCTCGGCATGTTCAGCATGCCGTTCACCGGCTGGTGGTTGGTACACCTGGTGGGCTGGCCGTTAGGGCAGTTTTGGATTCTGGGTTCCAGCGTGATCTATGCCGTGGCCACGTTCAGTGCGGTCTGGCTGCTTGTTCGGCTGAATCGGCTGTGGACAACAGGGGTCGGCAACCGGACATTCAATCTGGCTCTGGCGATTGTCAGCGGCGTCGGGTTTCTCGCCATTGCGGGGTTGATGGGGGCCAAGCCTGTTTAAGGCTTGAGACCGAGTCGGCCCTATTCGCGAGCAGGCTCGCTCCCACAGGGGATTTGTGAATGACACAGATCCAATGTGGGAGCGAGCCTGCTCGCGAAGGCGATATTAGTCGCGCAGTGTGATGACCGGCCAGCCACGCTTCTCGGCTTCAGCGCGCAGATTCGGGTCCGGATCCACCGCCACCGGGTTCGCCACCTGCTCCAGCAACGGCAAATCATTCATCGAATCGCTGTAGAAATAGCTGTCATCCAGCGAAAAACCAGTCTCTGCCAGCCAACGATTCAGGCGCGTCACCTTGCCTTCGCGGAAGCACGGAATGTCGGTGCTGCGTCCGGTGTAACGACCGTCGATCATCTCGCACTCGGTGGCGATCAGGGTTTCAACGCCCAGACGCACGGCAATCGGCGCGGTAACGAAGCGGTTGGTCGCGGTGATGATCACCAGTTTGTCGCCAGCATCGCGGTGCTTTTTCAGCAGTTCCAGCGCCTTGGGCAGCACGATGGGCTCGATGCAATCGTGCATGTAGTCGCTGTGCCATTGATTGAGCACGGCCATTTCGGTGCGGCCGAGGATCTCCAGGCAGAAGTTCAGGTAAGCAGCGTTATCCAGCTTTCCGGCCAGGTAATCCTGATAGAACTCGTCGTTGCGCGCCTTGTATGCGATCGGGTCGAGGAAGCCGCGTTCGCACAGATAGTCGCCCCAAGCGTGATCGCTGTCGCCGCCCAGAAGGGTGTTGTCCAAATCGAAGAGTGCCAGGCGCATTGCAGTTACCCGCTGATAAGTCAGTAAAAAGGCGACAAGAATACGGTCTTTTCACAAGAGTGCACATAAGGTAGGAACCTTCGTTGCCGCCTTATCAAGCTTTGTGGAACAATGCGGCGACATGCGTTTGCGAGGTTGTTGCCGTGATCGACCCCGATGGTTTCCGTCCCAATGTCGGGATCATTCTGACGAATGACGCCGGCCAGGTGCTATGGGCTCGCCGTATCAATCAAGATGCCTGGCAGTTTCCGCAGGGGGGAATCAACCCCGAAGAGACGCCGGAAGACGCCTTGTACCGCGAGCTGAACGAAGAAGTTGGCCTGGAACGTGAAGATGTTGAAATACTCGCCTGTACTCGGGGCTGGTTGCGCTATCGTTTGCCGCAACGTCTGGTGCGTACCCACAGCCAACCGCTGTGCATCGGCCAGAAACAGAAATGGTTTCTCCTGCGCCTGATCTCCAACGAGCAGCGGGTGCGGATGGATTTGACCGGTAAACCGGAATTCGATGGCTGGCGCTGGGTCAGCTATTGGTATCCGTTGGGCCAGGTGGTGACATTCAAGCGCGAGGTGTATCGCCGCGCCCTCAAAGAGCTTGCCCCGCGCCTTTTAGCGCGCGACTGACGACGGAGTTCGACCCCGAGCCATGCTCAATACGCTGCGCAAGATCGTCCAGGAAGTTAACTCCGCCAAGGATCTCAAGGCGGCGTTGGGGATTATTGTGTTGCGCGTCAAAGAGGCCATGGGCAGCCAGGTCTGCTCGGTCTACCTGCTTGATCCCGAGACCAATCGCTTCGTCCTGATGGCCACCGAGGGCTTGAACAAGCGCTCGATCGGCAAGGTCAGCATGGCACCCAACGAAGGTCTGGTCGGTCTGGTCGGCACGCGTGAAGAACCCCTGAACCTCGAAAACGCCGCGGATCACCCGCGCTATCGCTACTTCGCCGAGACGGGCGAGGAGCGCTACGCCTCGTTCCTCGGTGCACCGATCATTCACCACCGCCGCGTTGTCGGCGTGTTGGTCATCCAGCAAAAAGAACGCCGCCAGTTCGATGAAGGTGAAGAAGCCTTCCTCGTGACCATGAGCGCGCAGCTCGCCGGCGTTATCGCCCACGCCGAGGCCACCGGTTCGATCCGTGGCCTGGGCCGTCAGGGCAAAGGCATCCAGGAAGCCAAGTTCGTCGGCGTGCCGGGCTCGCCGGGTGCGGCAGTTGGTACTGCAGTGGTCATGCTGCCGCCAGCCGATCTGGACGTGGTGCCGGACAAGACCATCTCCGACATCGATGCTGAGCTGGGGCTGTTCAAGACCGCCATCGAAGGCGTGCGCGCCGACATGCGCGCGTTGTCCGCCAAACTGGCAACCCAGCTGCGCCCGGAAGAGCGCGCGCTGTTCGACGTCTACCTGATGATGCTCGACGATGCCTCGCTGGGCAGCGAAATCACCACCGTGATCAAGACCGGCCAGTGGGCTCAGGGCGCGCTGCGCCAAGTGGTCACCGAGCACGTCAACCGTTTCGAACTGATGGACGACGCTTACCTGCGTGAACGCGCGTCGGACGTCAAAGACCTCGGCCGCCGCCTGCTCGCCTACTTGCAGGAAGAGCGTCAGCAGAATCTGGTCTATCCGGAAAAAACCATTCTGGTCAGCGAAGAGCTGACGCCGGCCATGCTCGGCGAGGTGCCGGAGGGCACGCTGGTCGGTCTGGTGTCGGTACTCGGCTCGGGTAACTCCCACGTCGCGATTCTGGCCCGGGCCATGGGCATTCCGACGGTGATGGGTCTGGTTGACCTGCCGTACGCCAAGGTCGACGGCATCGAGATGATCGTCGATGGCACGCGCGGCGAGGTCTACACCAACCCCAGCGACGTGCTGCGCAAGCAGTTCTCCGAGGTGGTGGAAGAAGAGAAACAACTGGCGCTGGGGCTCGACACCCTGCGCGACCTGCCGTGCGTAACCCTCGATGGCCACCGCATGCCGCTGTGGGTCAACACCGGCCTGCTGGCGGACGTGGCGCGGGCGCAGAAGCGCGGCGCCGAAGGCGTCGGTCTGTACCGCACCGAAGTGCCGTTCATGATCAACCAGCGCTTCCCGAGCGAGAAGGAACAACTGGCGATCTACCGCGAACAGCTCGCCGCGTTCCATCCGCAACCGGTGACCATGCGCAGCCTCGACATCGGCGGTGACAAGTCACTGTCGTACTTCCCGATCAAGGAAGACAACCCGTTCCTCGGCTGGCGCGGCATTCGCGTCACCCTCGACCACCCGGAAATCTTCCTGGTGCAGACCCGCGCGATGCTCAAGGCCAGCGAAGGCTTGAACAACCTGCGGATTCTGCTGCCGATGATCTCCGGCACCCACGAACTCGAAGAAGCCCTGCACCTGATCCACCGGGCCTGGGGCGAAGTGCGCGACGAAGGCACCGACGTGCCGATGCCGCCGATTGGCGTGATGATCGAGATTCCGGCAGCGGTGTACCAGACCAAGGAACTGGCGCGGCAGGTGGACTTCCTCTCGGTGGGCTCCAACGACCTGACTCAATATCTGCTGGCGGTTGACCGCAACAACCCGCGGGTGGCCGACCTCTACGACTACCTGCACCCGGCCGTGCTGCAAGCCTTGCAGAACGTGGTGCGCGACGCCCATGCCGAAGGCAAACCCGTGAGTATCTGCGGCGAGATGGCCGGTGATCCGGCGGCGGCAGTGCTGTTGATGGCGATGGGCTTCGACAGCCTGTCGATGAACGCCACCAACCTGCCGAAGGTGAAGTGGATGTTGCGCCAGGTGAACCTGAGCAAGGCCAAGGAATTGCTGGCGGAGTTGATGACCATCGATAACCCGCAAGTTATCCACAGCTCGCTGCAATTGGCGCTGAAGAACCTTGGCTTGTCGAAGATCAATCCGCCGGCGGTCAACAAAGCCCTCTAACACCCTTAGGGCCCCTTCGCGAGCAGGCTCGCTCCCACAGGGGATTTGTGTCGATCACAGATCCAGTGTGGGAGCGAGCCTGCTCGCGAAGGCGTAAGTTCGAGCACCACTAAATGATGATCTCCACTTCCCCCAAATGCCCGCCATACGGCCCAAAACTGCGCTCCACCATCCGCCGCGTCCCATCCGCCTGCACAATCAACGCCGTACTCGCCCGCGTCCCGTAACTCTGGCTGGCAATAAACACACTCGACAGCAATGATTCAGTTGCCAGCCCCACGCCGGTATCCGGCAACTCGTTGAATGGCGCCGTCTGCGCATCGCTCAACAATCCCATCAAGCGTTCAGGCTGCGGATCCTCAAGCACTGCGCCCAACGCGGCCTTGGCCTTGAGCAACTTCGGCCACGGCGTATCCAGCCCGGCATTGGATAACCCGTAGACACCCGACGCGAGCATCACCGGCTCCGACATCCGCGCATTGAAATGCCACAGCTCATGGCTGTTGCCGAGCAGCAGATTGAACCCGGCGTATTCCGGCGAGCGACCGACCACATCGATCAAATAATCATCAATCGACAGATCACCGGTGAGAAACCGCGCCACCAACTCACCCCGCGATTTGCGCGCCGGCGGCTGATGCGGATCACGAATATTGGTCAGTGCGGCAAAACGCCCATTGGCGCCAATCCCCAGCCAGGTCCCACCGGCCTCAAGATCACGCCCGGCATGCACCTGCGGCGCTTCCGGCCATTGCGCCAGCGGCAGGCTCGGCCGGGCGTAGAACTCGTCACGGTTGGCTGCGACGATCAGTGGCTGGGCATGGCCCGGGCGCCAGGCAAAAACAATCAGGCACATAAGGTGGTCCTTGTGTGTTTTTTGCCCACTCTACGCATCCGGCGTCCGTGCATCCATCGCAAGTGGAGCAGGAGGCCATGCATCCGTTACCATGCCGCTCCGGTTTTGGGGATGCGTCTGGGAGACGGTCATGGAATTTCTGCTCTATCTGGCGCTGGGCGCCTGTGCGGGTGTGCTGGCCGGGCTGTTCGGGGTCGGTGGCGGGATCATCATTGTCCCGGTGCTGGTGTTCAGTTTTACCTTGCAGGGCTTTGACCAGTCGATTCTCACCCACCTGGCGGTGGGCACGTCGCTGGCGACGATCATCTTCACCTCGGTCAACGCGGTGCGTGAGCACCATCGTCGTGGCGCGGTGCGATGGCCGATCTTCATGTGGATGACCGTGGGCATTTTGCTCGGCGCCGGTTTTGGTGCGCTGACGGCCGAAGCGATTTCCGGGCCCAACCTGCAAAAAATCATCGGTGTTTTCGCCCTGGTGATCGCCGTGCAGTTGGCGCTGGACGTCAAACCCAAGGCCAGCCGAACCGTGCCGGGCAAACTCGGTCTGACCGTGGCCGGCAGTGTGATTGGCTGGGCGTCGGCGATTTTCGGCATTGGCGGCGGCTCGCTGACCGTGCCGTTCCTGACCTGGCGCAGCGTGCCGATGCAGCAGGCCGTGGCGACATCATCGGCCTGCGGTTTGCCGATCGCCCTGGCCAGTGCATTAAGTTTCATGATTCTGGGGTGGCATGATCCGTTGCTGCCGGCCCATAGTCTCGGTTTTGTCTATTTGCCGGCGCTGTTGGGCATCGCTCTGACCAGCATGGTATTCGCCCGTATCGGCGCGCGATTGGCGCACAAATTGTCGCCGCGCTTGCTGAAAAGACTGTTCGCCGCTTTGCTGTTCACCGTGGGTTTAAGCTTTTTGCTTTGATCGCGTCGCAATCCTGACTTAATCCTGAGGTGGCAGCGTCGCCCGGGAATTATGCTTTCAACTCTAACGAGGAGTCGCAATGCTGCCTTACCCGCAGATCGACCCGGTGGCCCTGGCCATCGGTCCGCTGAAAATCCACTGGTACGGCCTGATGTACCTGATCGGCATCGGCGGTGCGTGGCTGCTGGCGTCGCGCCGGCTCAACCGCTTCGACCCGACCTGGTCCAAGGAGAAGCTCTCGGATCTGATCTTCTGGCTGTCGATGGGCGTGATTGTCGGCGGACGTCTGGGCTATGTGCTGTTCTACGACCTGAGCGCTTACCTGGCCAACCCGACACTGATTTTCGAAGTGTGGAAGGGCGGCATGTCGTTCCACGGCGGTTTCATCGGTGTGATGCTGGCGGCCTTGTGGTTCGGCAAGCGCAATGGCAAGTCGTTCTTCCAGCTGATGGACTTCGTCGCGCCGATGGTGCCGATCGGTCTGGGCGCCGGACGTATCGGCAACTTCATCAACGCCGAATTGTGGGGCAAGGCGACTGACGTGCCGTGGGCCATGGTCTTCCCGCCATTCAGCGATCCGGCGCAACTGCCGCGTCACCCGTCGCAGCTGTATCAGTTCGCGCTCGAAGGCGTGGCGCTGTTCCTGATCCTGTGGATCTTCTCGCGCAAACCGCGCCCGACCATGGCGGTTTCCGGCATGTTCGCGCTGTTCTACGGCATCTTCCGTTTCATCGTCGAGTTCGTCCGCGTCCCGGACGCGCAACTGGGCTATCTGGCCTGGAACTGGCTGACCATGGGGCAGGTGCTGTGCGTGCCGATGATTATCGGCGGGCTGTTCCTGATCTGGCTGGCCTATCGTCGCGCGCCGGCGGCACCGCTCGCTCCGACGGCTTAAACTACGAACCCCGGCGCGCGACGCCGGGGCTCAAAGGACACAGGTAACTCATGAAGCAATATCTCGAACTGGTCTCGCACGTCATCCAGAACGGCACCAAGCAGGCCAACCGCACCGGCATCAACACCATCAGTTTTCCGGGGGCGATGCTGCGTTTCGATCTGCAGGAAGGTTTCCCGGCGATCACCACCCGCAAGATGGCCTTCAAATCGGCCATCGGCGAGATGTGCGGCTTTCTGCGTGGCGTGAACAACGCCGCAGAATTCCGTGAGCTGGGCTGCAAGGTCTGGGACCAGAACGCCAACGAAAACGCCCAGTGGCTGGCCAACCCGTTCCGTCAGGGCGACGACGATCTCGGCGAAATCTACGGCGTGCAATGGCGCAAATGGCCGGCGTACAAGCAGATCCCGCTGAGCAACACAGCGGCCATCGAACAAACGTTGAGCAACGGTTACAAGCAGATCGCTCAAGGCGAAGAAGACGGTCAGGCCTACGTGGTGCTGTACAAAGCCATCGATCAGGTTCGCCAGTGCGTCGACACGATCATCAAGGATCCGGGCAGCCGCCGCATCCTGTTCCACGGCTGGAACTGCGCCCAGCTCGATGAAATGGCCCTGCCGCCATGCCATCTGCTGTACCAGTTCCAC
This sequence comes from Pseudomonas sp. LBUM1648, assembly GCF_059716145.1. Taxonomy (NCBI): domain Bacteria; kingdom Pseudomonadati; phylum Pseudomonadota; class Gammaproteobacteria; order Pseudomonadales; family Pseudomonadaceae; genus Pseudomonas; species Pseudomonas sp. LBUM1648. The sequence goes on along the minus strand of NZ_CP166808.1, from coordinate 6,141,272 downwards.
CCGAATGTCGAGACCAAGGAAATTTCCCTGACCCTCTACATCCGCTCCAACGATCTGGGCCTGGGCACGCCGTTCAACCTCACCGAAGGCGCCGCACTGCTGAGCCTGATCGGTCGCCTGACCGGCTACACGCCGCGCTGGTTCACCTATTTCATTGGTGACGCCCACGTCTACGAAAACCACCTGGACATGCTCAACGAACAGCTCAAGCGCGAGCCGTTCGCCATGCCGAAACTGAAAATCTCCGATCGTGTTCCGGAGTTTGCCAAGACGGGCGTGTATCAGCCGGAATGGCTGGAGCTGGTCAAGCCGAGCGACTTTTCGCTGGAAGGCTACGAGCACCACGCGCCAATGACCGCGCCGATGGCGGTTTAAGCCACCACGCGATACCCATGTGGGAGCGAGCCTGCTCGCGAAGAGGATGTGTCAGTCATAGAGATACTGGCTGACACACCGCATTCGCGAGCAGGCTCGCTCCCACATTTCGATTTGTGAAGGGCTCAATGGCCGTGGCTGCGGCCTACATGGGAATGCTCAACCTCCGTCGCCACCACCCCGCCACTCACTTCCAGCCGCTGCAAAATCCCGCATTGATCGGCCCCCGGCCCTTCGCCACAGCGTTGGCGCAGGTCGAGCAACTGTGTCTGTAACGCCAACAACCCATCAATCCGCGCCTTCACATGCTGGATGTGCTCGTCGATCAGCGTGTTCACGCTTTCACATTGATCCTGCGGGCTGTCACGCATGGCCAGCAGGCTGCGGATTTCTTCGAGGGTCATGTCGAGGGTGCGGCAGTTGCGGATGAAGGTCAGGCGTTCGGCGTGGGCCTGGGTGTAGACGCGGTAGTTGCCGTCGCTGCGGGCCGGTTCCGGCAGCAGGTTTTCGCGCTCGTAGTAGCGGATGGTTTCCACGGCGCAATCGGTCAGTTTGGCCAGTTCTCCGATCTTCATGACGACAATCTCCAAAAGGGTGCTTGACCCTATAGTGGCTACAGGGTCTTTACTTGGCAACAGGCACCTTCATGGACGCGACCAATGAGCGATTCCCAGCACACCCACAAGCCCGGCGACGGGCATGATCATAACCACAGCCCAAAATTGCAGCCTGTGCATAAGCACGACCATGGCGGCGATTCCTGCTGCGGGTCGAAAGCCGCTGCGCCTGCGCCCGTTCAAACGAGCGCAGATTCATGCTGCTCGAAGAAAGCGACCGCGCCTGCGCTGGTGCAACTGAGCGAGGCGAAAAGCGCGGACGCCCGGCTGAGCAGTTTCCGCATCGAGGCGATGGACTGCCCGACCGAACAGACGCTGATCCAGAACAAACTCGGCAAAGTGGCCGGCGTTGAACAGCTGGAATTCAACCTGATCAACCGCGTACTCGGCGTGACCCACACGCTGCCGGGCACCGAGCCGATCACCGAGGCGATCAAATCCCTCGGCATGCACGCCGAGCCGTTGGAGGCTGGCGTCGAAGCTCCGGCCCCCGCGCCGGTGAAAAAACACTGGTGGCCGCTGGCATTGTCCGGCGTCGGTGCTCTGGTGGCGGAAGTCATCCACTTCACCAACGCCGCGCCGACCTGGGTGGTGGCGATCATTGCGCTGGTGTCGATCCTCAGTGGCGGCCTGACCACCTACAAAAAGGGCTGGATCGCCCTGAAGAACCTCAACCTCAACATCAACGCATTGATGAGCATCGCCGTGACCGGTGCGATCCTCATCGGCCAGTGGCCGGAAGCGGCGATGGTGATGTTCCTGTTCACTGTGGCCGAGTTGATCGAGGCGCGCTCGCTGGACCGCGCCCGCAACGCCATCAGCGGGTTGATGCAGATGACCCCGGAACAGGCCACCGTGCAGCAGGCCGACGGCAGTTGGCTCGAGCAGGACGTGAAAGTCGTCGAACTCGGTGCCCGCGTGCGGGTGAAACCCGGCGAGCGCATTGCACTGGACGGCGAAGTCGTCAGCGGCAACTCGACCATCGACCAGGCGCCGATCACCGGTGAAAGCCTGCCGGTTGAGAAAGCCGTGGGCGACAAAGTCTTCGCCGGCACCATCAACCAGGCCGGTTCGCTGGAATACGCGGTCACCGCGGCGGCGAACAACTCGACCCTGGCGCGGATCATCCACGCCGTCGAACAGGCACAAGGCGCACGCGCACCGACCCAGCGCTTCGTCGATCAATTCTCGACCATCTACACCCCAGTGGTGTTCGTGTTGGCCCTGGCCGTGGCGATCATTCCGCCGCTGTTTATGGGCGCCGTGTGGTTCGATTGGATCTACCGCGCGCTGGTGTTGCTGGTGGTCGCGTGCCCATGTGCCTTGGTGATTTCCACTCCGGTGACCATCGTCAGCGGCCTCGCGGCGGCGGCGCGCAAAGGCATTCTGGTCAAGGGCGGCGTGTACCTGGAGGGCGGTTTCAAGCTCGACTATCTGGCGCTGGATAAAACCGGGACGATCACCCACGGCAAACCGGTGCAGACGGACTACCTGTCCCTCGACCCGACCGCCGACGCCACGGCCCCGGCAATTGCTGCCGCACTGGCCGGTCGCTCCGACCACCCGGTGTCGCTGGCCATCGCTAAGAATGCTGTGGATAAAAACTTCGCCGCGCTGATTGTGGATAACTTCGCAGCGCTGGCCGGGCGTGGCGTGAAGGGTGATATCAACGGCCAGACCTATCACTTGGGCAACCATCGCCTGGTTGAAGAGCTGGGCCTGTGCTCGCCGGCACTGGAAGAAAAGCTCTTTGCGCTGGAGAAACAGGGCAAGTCCGTGGTGTTGCTGCTCGACAAGTCCGGCCCGCTGGCGTTGTTTGCTGTGGCCGACACCGTTAAGGAGACCAGCCGCGAGGCGATCCGTCAGTTGCATGCACTGGGCGTGAAAACCCTGATGCTGACCGGTGACAACGTCCACACCGCGCAGGCGATTGCTGCGCAGGTCGGCATCGATCAGGCCAAGGGCGACTTGCTGCCGACCGACAAGCTGCAAGCCATTGAAGAGCTTTACGGTAAAGGTCATCGCGTCGGCATGGTCGGCGACGGCATCAACGACGCCCCGGCGCTGGCCCGCGCCGAGATCGGTTTTGCCATGGCCGCCGCCGGTACCGACACCGCGATTGAAACCGCTGATGTCGCCCTGATGGACGATGATCTGCGCAAGATCCCGGCGTTCATCAGCCTGTCGCGCGACACTGCGAGCATCCTGAAACAAAACATCGCGTTGGCCCTGGTGATCAAAGCGATCTTCCTTGGAGTAACCTTCGCCGGACTCGCCACCATGTGGATGGCGGTGTTTGCCGACATGGGCGTGAGCCTGTTGGTGGTGTTCAATGGTTTGCGTTTGTTGCGCAAGTAATCGAGAGGGACGGTTGTGCTGAGTGCCGAGCTGAAGGCGTTTTACATGGTGGCCCGCTTGGGCAGCATCACCCTGGCGGCGAAGAAACTCGGCCTCAGCCAACCGACCGTGACCACGCAGATCCGCAATCTGGAAAGCCAGTATTCGGTAGAGCTGTTCTACCGGGGCGGCCGCCGCCTCAGCGTCAGCGACGAAGGCGCGCGGTTGCTGCCGATGGTCAAGGCGCTGTTGCAGCAGGAGGCCGATATCGAGTTCTTCCTGCGCAACAGCGGCCAGGTGCAAGGCACGCTGCGCATCGCCGCCACCGCGCCGTATTACATCCTTGATCTGGTGAAGACCTTCCGCGAGCGTCTGCCGCAGGTGGAAGTGTCGGTGGAAATCGGCAACTCGCAGCAGGTGCTGGAAGCGCTTGAGGATTACCGGGTGGACGTCGCCGCGTCATCGCAGTTGCTCGATGACGCGCGGCTGATTCGCCGGGTGCTCGGCACCGATCCGCTGGTGCTGGCGGTGCATCGCAATCATCCGTTGGCGGTGCATGAGCATGTGACGTTGAACGCATTGGCCGGGCATACCTTGCTGATGCGCGAAACCGGTTCGACCACGCGGCGGTTGACCGAAGAGCTACTGGCTGGCGCGGGCGTGAGTTTCGGCCCGTTGCTGGAGATCGGCAGCCGCGAGTCGATTCGTGAGGCGGTGCTGCGCAACATCGGCATCAGCATCATTGCCCGCCAGGAAGTGCCGCATGATCCGCAGTTGCGCGTGCTGAGCATCGAGAACGCGCCGCAGATTCCCGAATATCTGTACTGCCTCAAGGAGCGCAAGAGTGCGCGGTTGCCGGCGGCGTTTTTGGGGTTGGCGCAGGAGATGTCTCCGGCCTGAATGCTGCGGTGAATGGCCGGGCCTCTTCGCGAGCAGGCTCGCTCCCACATAGGGTCTGTGGTGAACACATAATTTGTAAACACCCAAAATCCCCTGTGGGAGCGAGCCTGCTCGCGAAGGCGTCAGTCGCCGCAGCAAAATCCGACAGGCAAATCCACAATCCCTGTAGTGCAATAAACCCTTTCCGGCACAGGTGTTTAAAGACACTCGGTGTTACGCCCGACAGCCTACAAATCCTTGCGCCGCTGCCTACGCATGCACCAGAATCCGCCGGCTTGTGCGCCTTGGGCGGGCTGCGTAACTTGGTTCGCATCACTGATTCCCAGTGATCGGGTTTAGCAGCCCGTGGTTAATCTAAGGGTGCACATACATCATCAGTCAGGCTCCGTGCCTGCACTCGATGGCGGCTGTGCGCAGGGCGCTTCGGCGCGCCGGCTTCCTTAGGTTCCCCGGTCTGCTAACCTGCGTTCAGCTGCCACCCTTTCTTTTAGCAGAGAAGCGGTTCCAGCTTAATTTCGGAACCTGAAGATGATTAAACCAACGCCAAACCCGCCGGTCACCGACCCGGGCTCCCCCTAAGAATCGCCCGATTCAAAGAAATTCCACGAAGCCGCCGAGCGCGCCCTCGACCACTATCTCGGCCCGCCAACTGCAGCCATCATGGCCGCACCTTACAAACCCAACACGCTGTACATGGCGCACCCCGAGGCTGACACCGAATCCCTGATCGCGGACGCCAGTGAAACCCTCGGCTCGGCCATCGTGTTGCTGCACAACCATGTGGCAATGGTTGAAGGCACGCACCGCAAAACCCTGCAAGGCATCGCCCAAGTGGTGATGCTGGCAGAGCTGGCGGTCAATCGGGTGTTGGATAAGTTAGTGCCGACGGAGTGATCAACGCACTCAGCGGCGCCTGTGCAGGTGCCGCTGAGTGCGGTTGGCCGGGCTTACCCGGGCTTCATTCCCACGCAGAGCGTGGGAACGATCTGTTGATCGGGGGTGAACCAAAATCCCCGAATACCACTATCAGCCGTTTTTGCCTCACTGCCACATGACGGACGCATTACAACTCTAGGATTGGCCTCATCTGCTTGATGAGGTCTGTCCCATGAATCCTGCAATCGCAACTGCCCTGAGCAACCCCGGTGCGCCGATGAAAGTGCGCGGCGTGCAGAAGCGCTTTGGCGCGTTCACTGCGCTGGATAACGTCTCCCTCGACGTCGCGGCCGGTGAGCTGGTCTGTCTGCTCGGCCCCTCGGGTTGCGGTAAAACCACGCTGCTGCGCTGCATCGCCGGGCTGGAAAAACAGGACAGCGGCGAGTTGTACCTCGGCGCCCGCGACGTCTCGCACCTCGCCCCGCAAGCCCGGGACTACGGGATTCTGTTCCAGTCCTACGCGCTGTTCCCCAATCTGACCGTCGAAGCGAACATTGCCTACGGCCTCGCCGGCAGCGGTCGCGATGAAGTGCGCCGCCGGGTGGGTGAGATGCTTGAGCTGGTCGGCCTCACCGGCAGTGAGAAAAAGTACCCGGGCCAGTTGTCTGGCGGCCAACAGCAACGGGTTGCACTGGCCCGTGCCTTGGCGCCGGCACCGTCGCTGTTGTTGCTCGATGAACCGATGTCGGCCCTCGACGCCCGGGTGCGCGAGCATCTGTGCACCGAGCTGCGCCAGCTGCAACGTAACCTCGGCATCACCACCCTGATGGTCACCCACAATCAGGACGAAGCCATGCTGATGGCCGACCGCATCGCCGTGATGAACAACGGCCGCGTCGAGCAGTACGCCACCCCGCAGGAAATCTACAACCGCCCGGCCACGCCGTTTGTGGCGGAGTTTGTCGGTCAGGGCAACTGGCTGCCATTCCAGCGCAGCAGCGACAGCCACGCCCGGGTTGGCGGGATGGATGTGCGTCTGGCTGATGGCAGCGTCAGCGGCGCCTCGGGTCGACTGTTCTGCCGCCCGGAAGCGATCAGCGTCAATCCGCTGGTGCATGAGGAAAACCTGTTCCCGGCCAAGGTGCGCGAGATCACCTTCCTCGGCAATCGCTGCCGCATGAGCTTCGAACTCGATCAACTGCCGGGCCACGCGCTACTCGCCGAACTGGCGCCAGAAGCCATGCCGCGCCTCGGCGCCCAGCAGATCATGGTCGCGTTGCCGCCGCGCAGCCTGCAGGTGTTTGCCTGATGAACAGCAACCTCGCGCTGCCGCTACCGCACAAGCAGGTGCGGCAGACTTCCCGTGCCGAAGTCGGCGACCGGATTTTTGTGGTCGGCGGCAAACTCTTGCTGCTGGTGTTGCTCGGCGTTGCGGTGCTGTTGCCGTTGCTGGCGATCTTCTGGCGTGGCTTCAGCAGCGAAGCGGGGCAGGGCGGTGGCTGGGTCGCGGCGAAGGAGCTGGTGAGCAGCGAGAATTTCCACTGGCTGCTCGGCAACAGCCTGAAAGTTTCCCTCAGCGTTGCGGCCATCGTCGTACCGCTGGCCTACCTGTTTGCCTACGCCCTGCAACGCACATTGATTCCGGCCAAGGGCATCTGGCGCGGGATTTCCCTGCTGCCGCTGATGGCGCCATCGATGCTGCCGGGGATTGCGCTGGTTTATCTATTCGGCAATCAGGGCATGTTGCGCGGGTTGCTCTCGGACAACATCTACGGCTTCTGGGGGATTGTGCTGGGTGAGGTGATTTACACCTTTCCCCATGCGCTGATGATTTTGCTCTCGGCGCTGTCGCTGGCCGATGCGCGGCTGTTCGATGCGGCGTCGAGCATGGGCGCCAGCCCGGCCAAGGCGTTTCGCAGCATCACTTGGCCGGCAACCCGGCAGGCTGTGTTCGCCGCGTTCTGTCTGGTGTTCACCCTGACCATCACCGATTTCGGCGTGCCGGTGGTGGTCGGTGGCGACTATCAGGTGCTGGCGCTGGAAGCCTATAAAGCCGTGGTCGGCCAGCAGCAATTCGGTCGCGGCGCGTTGATCGGCATGGTGCTGTTGGTGCCAGCGCTGTTCAGCTTCGGCGTCGATGCGTGGTTGCGCCGACGTCACGGCGATTCCATGAGTGGCCGCGCTCAGGTGTTCAAACCGGCGCCGTCGAAACTGCGCGATGGCTGTTATCTGGTGATCGTCCTGCTGATCTGCGCGGCGCTGCTGCTGGTGTTCGGCATGGCGGTGTTTTCGTCGCTGGTGAAGTTCTGGCCGTACAACCTGTCGCTGTCGCTTAACCACTACCAGTTCAACGAAACCGCCGGCGGTGGATGGTTGGCCTACAGCAACAGTTTGAAGATGGCACTGGGCACGGCGCTGATCGGCAGTGTGCTGATCTTCACTGGCGCGTATCTGATGGAAAAGACCCGCACGCAACGCGGCCTCAACCTGGCCCTGCGTATGCTCAGTTTCATCCCGATGGCGGTGCCGGGGTTGGTGCTGGGTCTGGGTTATGTCTTCTTCTTCAACCTGACCGGCAACCCGCTGCACGTGCTGTACGGGACGATGACGCTGCTGATCGTCTGCACCATTGCGCATTATTTGACCACCGCACAAATGACCGCGACCACCGCGCTGCGTCAGCTCGACGCCGAGTTCGAAGCCGCCGCGCTGTCGCTCAAGGCGCCGCTGTACCGGCATTACCTGCGTGTGACCGTGCCGATCTGCCTGCCGGCGCTGCTCGACATCGTGCGCTACCTGTTCGTCTCGGCGATGACCACCGTGTCGGCGGCGATCTTCCTCTACAGCCCCGACACCATCCTCGCGGCGGTGGCGGTGCTGAACATGGACGACGCCGGCAACGTCGGCGGCGCGGCGGCGATGTCGACCCTGATTCTGTTCACCTCGGCGGGCGTGTCCTTGCTGCTGGCGTGGGCTTCGCGCGGCTTGCTGCGCCGTTCCCAGGCCTGGCGGCAAACCGCGCCCGGTCACTGATTTGCACCTTCAACTGCCCTTCAACTCAAAAGACAGGAAAACGATCATGTTCAAGCCTATGGCCCTGGCCGCTGCTGTGCTCGCTACTTTCAGCCTGAATGCCTTTGCGGCAAAAACCGAGTTGACGGTGTACACCGCCCTCGAAGCCGAACAACTCAAGTCCTACAAAGAAGCCTTCGAAAAGGCCAACCCGGACGTCGAGATCAAGTGGGTGCGCGATTCCACCGGGATCATCACCGCCAAACTGCTGGCCGAGAAGGCCCGGCCGCAAGCTGACGCCGTGTGGGGCCTGGCCGCTTCCAGCCTGGCGATCCTCGATCAGCAAGGCATGCTGCAAAGCTACGCGCCGAAGGATCTGGGCAAAATCGGCGCGAACTACCGCGACGCTGCCAACCCGCCAGCCTGGGTCGGTATGGATGTGTGGGCCGCAACCATTTGCTTCAACACCGTCGAAGCCGAGAAGCAGGGCCTGAGCAAACCGGTGAGCTGGCAGGATCTGACCAAGCCTGAGTACAAAGGCAAGATCGTCATGCCGAACCCGGCGTCCTCCGGCACCGGTTTCCTCGACGTCAGCGCCTGGTTGCAAACCTTCGGCGAGAAGCAGGGTTGGGCTTACATGGACGGCCTGCACCAGAACATCGGCCAGTACGTTCACTCCGGTTCCAAGCCTTGCAAACTGGCGGCGGCGGGGGAGTTCCCGATCGGCATTTCCTTTGAATACCCGGCCGTACAGCTCAAGCGCCAGGGCGCGCCTCTGGACATCATCCTGCCGAAGGAAGGCCTGGGCTGGGAGATCGAAGCGACCGCCGTGATCAAAGGCACGCCGCATGAAGAAGCCGCGAAGAAACTCGCCGACTTCTCCGCCAGCGCCCAAGCGATGGATCTGTACAAAGAGAACTTCGCCGTTCTCGCCCAACCAGGCATCGCCAAACCGCAGACTGAATTGCCGGCGGATTATGAGCAGCGTTTGATCAAGAACGACTTTGCCTGGGCCTCGAAGAACCGCGACGAGATCCTCACCGAGTGGCGCAAGCGCTATGACGGCAAGTCCGAGAAAGTCGTCGCCAAGTAAGATCTTTATCGACTGACAGGGCCCCTTCGCGAGCAGGCTCGCTCCCACAATGGATCGTGTTCACAACACAAATCCCCTGTGGGAGCGAGCCTGCTCGCGAAAGCGGTCTCTCATTCAGAGCACCTCTAAATGACACAACACAAAGACCTGCTCATCATCGGCGCCGGCATTCTCGGCCTCTCCCACGCCTACGCCGCCGCCAAGCGCGGCCTGAAGGTTACGGTTTTCGAACGCACCGCCACGCCCCTCGGCGCTTCGGTGCGCAACTTCGGTCAGGCACTGGTCACTGGCCAGCCACCCGGCCCGATGCTCGAACTGGCCAAGGCCAGCCGCGAGATCTGGGGTGACTGGGCGCAACTCGCCGGCCTGCAAATCAAGCGCAACGGCTCGTACCTGTTCGCCCGAACCGAAGCCGAAGAGCACTTGCTTGAGGCCTTCTGCGCCGGCCGCGCCGTGGAACACGGTTACAACGTGGACTTGCTGCGCGGCGCCGCATTGCGCGATCTGTACCACGGCCAGTTCAGCCATCACCGCGCCGCACTCCACGGCATGGATGATCAACAGTTGTACTCGCGTGAAGCGATTCCGGCGCTGATCGATTACCTGCGCCGCGACCTCGGCGTCGAGTTTCACTTCTCCACGCTGGTGCGCGATGTCCAACCGGGGCGCCTGCACAGCACGGCCGGGATCTTCACCGCCGAGCAAATCATCGTCTGCTCCGGCCACGATTATCAGACGCTGCTGGCCGAGCCGATTGCCGCACTCGACCCACAAATCTGCCGCCTGCAAATGCTCCGCGCCAAACCGCAAGTCGAACTGAATTTGCAACACGCCTTGCTCACCGGCCTGAGCTGCGTGCATTACGGCGCCTTCGCCGATTTGCCAGAGGCGGCGGCAGTGCAGGCGCAGATCCTGCGTGAACAACCGCACCTGCATGAAAACGGCATTCACTTGCTGATCAGCCCGACGCCCTACGGCGAACTGATCATTGGTGACTCGCACCATTACGGTAATGATCCGTCACCGTTCAACGCCGAGCGAGTGGATGACTGGATGATTGAACTGGCCGAGCAGACGCTGGGCTGCAAGGTGCAAGTGGTCGAGCGCTGGCAGGGCGTCTATGGTTCTCGGGGACCGGGGCCGTTTTCATTCTTGCGCCCGGCACCGGGGCTCAGTGTGGCGCTGATGCACACTGGCGTCGGCATGAGCGTCGGCCCGGCGATGGCCGAGCGCAATGTGGCGCAGTTGCTGGAGGAGGTTTGATGGCAGGTCACGAGCATGTCGTTGATCGGGTGTTTACCCTGTATGAACGCTTTGGCAGCAGCGATTACATCGGCGAGCCGGTGTCGCAGATCGAGCACATGTCTCAGGCTGCGCAGTTGGCGATGGCTGAAGGGTTTGATGATGAAGTGGTGCTCGCAGCGTTCTTCCACGACATCGGCCATTTATGTGCCGAGGGCGCGGAGAACATGGGCGGCTATGGTGTGGTCAGCCATGAACGGCTTGGCGCGGATTATTTGCGTGAGGCGGGATTCGGCGAGCGGATGGCGCGGTTGGTGGAGTATCACGTTGAGGCCAAGCGTTATCTGACGCTGCGTGAGCCGGGATATTTCGAGCGGTTGAGTGAGGCGAGTCGCAGGACGCTGGACTATCAGGGCGGGGTGATGACGGAGGCTGAGGCGGATGCTTTCGAGCGTGATCCCTTGTGTGCCGTCAGTCTGCGGATGCGCCAGTGGGATGAGTTGGCGAAGGAGACGGCGGTGCCGGTGATTGATCTTCAGGTGTTGAAGGAGAAAGCGGCGAGGATGTTGGCTGCATAGGCTTTTGAACCGAGGTGCGGCCATCGCTGGCTTGCCAGCGATGGCGTCGGATCAAGCGCTACACATCCTTGGCCAAAGACTCAATCTGCTCCTGCCGCTCCGCCTGATTCAACTTCGCGTGCGGGTTGAGCGACGACCACTGCGGATGTGCCCGCGCCTTGCTCAACGCTTCAGGCAACTTGCCCTCACGCCAGGTCTTGTCCTGCGGTGTCGCCACCTGAACCGCATCCATCGCCGCATGCCCGCGCTGATCGAGCGCCAACAGCAACTGCCGCTGCCGCAACGCCAACAGCCGCAACACCCCATCGTCCACCGTCAATTCCCGCTGCCCCTTGATCTTGCCCAGCAAACGGCTGCCATAACTGCGCGCGGTTTGCAGCGCGCCACCGGCAATCGCACCCGCCAACGCGGCAGCACCGAGGGTGATTCCGCCCACCAGCAAATCGACGCCCGCCCCGGCAGCAGCCCCGGCAGCGATCCCGCCGCCCACCCGCACACCGAGTTGCTTCAAGGTTTCCGGGTTGAACAGGTCATCGCCCCAGCGCCCGTCGAGCAGCGGCAAATCACTGGCCGCTGCATCCTGCGGGCGGAACGCATAGAGCTTGAGCAACGCCTCGACGCACTTCTGCTCACGCTGACGCACAGCCTTGCGCAATTCGCTGATGGCTTGCTGTTCCTGCTCGGCCTCGCTGACCACACTGCGTCGGCACGCGGCGCAGTCGATCAGCAGTTCGGCGATCAACCGTGCTGCACTTTGCTGACGGGCGAGTCGCTGCGCTTGCTGATCAGCAATCAAGCGTTCCAGTTGCGGCCGGGCATTTTCCAGCAGCAGCGCGAGGCTTTCATACAATCGCCGCTCGCCATCCTCCGGCGGTGCGATGCTGTCGAAACGCACCAGCGCATGCAGGCCCAAGCGCGCCAACGCCTCGCGCCAGTCCGGCTCACGGTGGTTGGCGCTGCTGACGAAGTTCAGCACCGGCAGCAGCGGTTTGCCGCAACTGGCCAGCACTTCCAGTTCATCACGATATTTCGCCAGCACCGGTTCGCGGGCGTCGATCACATACAACCCGGCGTCGGAAGCGAGCAGTTGCCGCAGCACTTTGGCCTCCTGCTCGAAACGCTGACGCGCCTCGCTGCCGTCGAGAAACCGCGCCAATCGCGCCGGGCCATCGAGGCGTTCGCCGGGGCGTTCCAGTCGTTCGAGAAAATCCAGCAGGGCGATGGCGTCTTCCAGCCCCGGCGTGTCGTAGAGGTCGAGCAACGGCTCGCCGTCCACCGACAACCGCGCGCCCTCGACATGTCGGGTGGTGCTCGGCCGATGCGAGACTTCGCCGAAGCCAACGTCGCGAGTCAGCGTGCGCAGCAGCGAGGTCTTGCCGACGTTGGTGTGGCCCACCACCGCGAGTTTCAGCGGTGCTTTGAAGGCATCAGTCATGACCGTTCTCCAGCCAGTTCAACGGCGCGCTATCGGCAAAAGGCAGCTCCAGTTGTTGCAGCGCGACGTGCCAGTCACCGAGGCGTTCAGCGTCCAGCGCTTCGCCGGGTGGCGCTTGTAGCAGCCAGACGCGGGTGGCGCTGGCGTTGCGTGCCAGTTCGGCGATCAGCGCGAGGCTGCCGCGATCCGGCGAGCGCCGTGGATCGCAGGCAATCGCCAACCGTGCCGGGGGGAAGCGACTGAGTTGTTCGAGGAGTTTGTTACGCGATTCGCGGCTGTCGAGGACGCCGGCGTTGCTGACGTTCTTTGGCAACGCGGGCGGCCATGGGCGTTGCTCGTCGAGTTCGATCGCCACCAGCAATGCGCCGTCGCTGGCGTGTTCGCTGACGCTGCTTTCGACGCGGTGCAGGTGCTCGGGCGCCGCGTCGGTGACACCGAGGCGCTCGCTGGTCGGCATCAGGCGTTCGCGCAGTTGGGCGTAGCCGGGCAGGTTCAGGTCAAGGCGCAGCGCCGATTTGCCACTGCTCCAGCGCCAGAAGCACAACAGCGCCAGCAGCAGGCGCGGCAGCACGCCGTAAACCACCAGCACGCCCACCAGCCACGTCGCCCAGGCCTGACGCGCGCTTTCGATATCGAGCGCACCGTCACCGCTGGCGCGGATCATTTCCATCGTCGGCACATTGAAACCGAGCAGCGCCGGCAGCGAGCCGAGGGCCTGGGTCATGTTGATGAACGTGTCGGCGCTGAGAATGGTGGTTTCCCAGACGAAGCCGTAGCGCCGGGTCGCCATCAGGGTCAGCAGCAACAATAACGCGCTGAGCATCGCCAGCAGCCACAGGCCGTTGACCATTGCGCCGAGGGCCCAGCGATTGAGTTTCTTGCGTTGCAGCATCAGCAGCAGGGCCGGCGCCAGTTGCGCGGCTTTGGCATCGCGGGCAAGTTTTTCGCTGAGCCATAACCACAGGCGCCCGAGGGTGGCGCCGTGTTCGCCGGCAAAGATCAGCCCTAGCGCCCAACTCAGCAGCAGAATCAGATTCAGCCCGAGCAGGCTGCCCAAGGCCCAGAACACATTGACCGGGGTTTGCCCGAGCGCGGCGAAGGCCAGTCCGGCGCCGCTCAACACGGCGAAAACCATCAGCAGCACCAGCGCCAGACGCGCGCCTTGCAGCCAGTGTTTGAGAGCGTTGGTCAATCCGTCACGCTCGGCCAGCCACAGGGCACGGCGCTGAATCCGGCTCGGCAGATCACCGCCGGCCGCGCGGGCCAGACGATTGGCTTCCAGATCTTCCAGGGGGCCTGCGTGCTCTTCGCGCAGGCGCACGGTTTCGGTTAACCAGAGGTTTTGCAGTGGAGTCAGTTGTGTCACGCGGCATCCCGTCGCTCAATTGAGCCGTGAGCATAACCGCTGTGGCGCTTATCGGGTCAAGCGAGGCTCTGGTATCCTCGCCGGCATGACTAAAACACTCCCCCTCAGCCTGATTGCAGCCCTCGGTGAAAACCGCGTGATCGGCGTCGACAACAGCATGCCCTGGCACCTGCCGGGGGACTTCAAATACTTCAAGGCCACGACCTTGGGCAAGCCGATCATCATGGGTCGCAAGACCTGGGACTCGCTCGGTCGTCCGCTGCCGGGCCGGTTGAACATCGTGGTCAGCCGTCAGCAAGACCTGGTACTGGAAGGTGCGGAGGTTTATCCGTCGCTGGAAGCTGCGGTGGTTCGCGCCGAAGAATGGGCGAAAGAGCAGGGCGTCGATGAGTTGATGCTGATTGGCGGCGCGCAGTTGTATGCGCAGGGGCTGGCGCAGGCGGATCGTCTGTATCTGACCCGTGTAGCGTTGAGCCCGGAAGGCGATGCGTGGTTTCCGGAGTTTGATTTGAACCAGTGGACACTGGTGTCGAATGTGCCGAATCCGGCTGAAGGCGACAAACCGGCGTACAACTTCGAAGTCTGGGAAAAAGCTTAAGAGCTTCGTCGGAACGCCGCCCGGAGCAGGCTCGCTCCCGCAGGGGATTTGTGTCGATCACAGATCCAATGTGGGAGCGAGCCCGCTCGCGAAAGCGGTCTTTCAGGCGCTACTTAAGCCTGCGCCAACTCCGCATGCTCATCAGCATCCAGCAGTTCTTTATCGGTCTGCTGCATCACCTGGCTGGTAATCGCACCGGCAGTAATCGAACCACTCACGTTCAACGCCGTGCGACCCATGTCGATCAGCGGCTCGACCGAAATCAGCAACGCCACCAGTGAAACCGGCAAGCCCATCGCCGGCAGCACGATCAGCGCGGCAAACGTCGCACCGCCACCCACGCCCGCCACACCGGCCGAACTCAGCGTGACAATCGCCACCAGCGTCGCGATCCACAGCGGATCCAGCGGGTTGATGCCCACGGTCGGCGCAACCATCACCGCCAACATCGCCGGGTACAGACCCGCGCAACCGTTCTGGCCGATGGTCGCACCGAACGAAGCTGCGAAACTGGCCACCGATTGCGGAATGCCCAGACGACGCGTCTGCGCTTCAATGCTCAGCGGAATGCTCGCGGCGCTGGAACGGCTGGTGAACGCAAACGTCAGCACCGGCCAGATCTTGCGGAAGAAACGCAGCGGGTTGATCCCTGCGGCCGATACCAGCAAGCCGTGTACAACAAACATCAGGCCCAGACCGAGGTACGAGACCACCACGAAACTGCCGAGCTTGATGATGTCTTGCAGGTTGGAGCCGGCGACCACTTTGGTCATCAGCGCCAGCACGCCGTACGGGGTCAGCTTCATCACCAGACGCACCAGGCGCATCACCCAGGCTTGCAGGGTATCGATGGCGTTGATCACTTTCTGACCTTTCTCGACGTCATCCTTGAGCAGTTGCAGCGCGGCAACCCCCAGGAATGCAGCGAAAATTACCACGCTGATGATTGAGGTCGGCTTGGCCCGCGCCAGATCGGCGAACGGGTTTTGCGGGATGAACGACAGCAGCAGTTGCGGCACATTCAGGTCGGCGACCTTGCCGGCGTAGTCGTTCTGAATGGTTTGCAGACGGGCCATTTCCTGCGTGCCGGCGACCAGACCTTCGGCGGTGAGGCCGAACAGGTTGGTCAGGCCGATACCGATCAGCGCCGCAATCGCCGTGGTGAACAGCAGCGTGCCGATGGTCAGGAAGCTGATCTTGCCCAGCGACGAAGCGTTGTGCAGACGCGCCACGGCGCTGAGGATCGAGGCGAACACCAACGGGATGACGATCATTTGCAGCAACTGCACGTAACCGTTGCCGACCAGATCGAACCAGCCGATCGAGGCTTTCAGCACCGGGTTGCCGGCACCGTAAATGGTGTGCAGAGCCACGCCGAACGCTACGCCTAACACCAGCGCGAGCAGGACTTTTTTCGCCAGGCTCCACGAGGTGTGGCGGGTTTGCGCCAGACCGAAGAGCAGGGCGAGGAACACCAGCAGGTTGAGAATCAGCGGTAGATTCATGAGATCTCCAGGAAAGACTTTGCCAGCAGCCTTCCGGGGCTGCTGCGAACCGGCAAGCCTAACAGTTTGATTTCCAATGAATTAATACCAAAAACGTATGGTGATAGTCGCTTTTGGAATAAGCGAATGTCGCTCTCGGCAATGCATCTGGCGCGATGGAGACGTGGACGGTCGCTGACAGACGAGGGCTGTCGCACTTATTTGTTAGCGTCGATGTCTTTAGCTCAGGGAGAAAGCATTGATGAAATTCGCACCGAAATTTCTGGCTGTCGCACTGACGGTAGGTTTGGGCCTGGCCGGTCAGGCTTTCGCCACTGACCTCAAACACTGGCCGGCCGATCAGGCCAAGGCACTGGATGCGATGATCGCCGCCAACGCCAACAAGGGTAACTACGCGGTGTTCGACATGGACAACACCAGTTACCGCTACGACCTTGAAGAATCCTTGCTGCCGTTCATGGAAAACAAGGGCCTGATCACCCGCGAAAAACTCGATCCTTCCCTGAAGCTGATGCCGTTCAAGGACACCGCCGACCACAAGGAAAGCCTGTTCAGTTACTACTATCGTCTGTGCGAAGTCGACGATATGGTCTGCTACCCGTGGGTGGCGCAGGTGTTCTCCGGCTTCACCCTCAAGGAACTCAAAGGCTATGTCGATGAGCTGATGGCCTCGGGCAAGCCGGTGCCGGCGACGTATTACGAAGGCGATGTGGTCAAGAAGCTCGACGTCAATCCGCCGAAGATCTTCACCGGTCAGCAAGAGCTCTACAACAAGTTGATGGAGAACGGCATCGAGGTCTACGTGATGACCGCCGCCTCGGAAGAACTGGTGCGCATGGTCGCGGCGGATCCGAAGTACGGCTACAACGTCAAACCGCAGAACGTCATTGGTGTGTCGCTGCTGCTCAAGGATCCGAAGACTGGCGAACTGACCACCGCGCGCAAGCAGATCACCGCCGGCAAGTATGACGAGAAGGCCAACCTCGGCCTCGAATTGACCCCGTATCTGTGGACCCCGGCGACCTGGATGGCCGGCAAGCACGCGGCGATTCTGACCTACATCGATGAGTGGAAAAAACCGGTTCTGGTGGGCGGCGATACGCCAACCAGTGACGGCTACATGCTGTTCCACGATGTCGATGTGGCCAAGGGCGGTATTCACTTGTGGATCAACCGCAAGGACAAATACATGACCCAGCTAAACGGCATGATGGCCAAGCACGCGGCAGCGCAGGCCAAGGAAGGTTTGCCGGTGACGGCGGACAAGAACTGGGTGATCGTCAAGCCGGAAGAAATCCAGTAATCGCGAACACGCATGATCGTTCCCACGCTCTGCGTGGGAATGCATTCCGTGACGCTCCGCGTCACTGGACGCAGAGCGTCCCTTGAGGCATTCCCACGCGGGAGCGTGGGAACGATCAAAGTTGCTGCCAGGCAAAAAAAATACCCCGCACTTGGCGGGGCATTTTTTTTCGGCAGCTAAGACTTACAACCCGTCGAGCATCGCCTTGTTACGCACAGCACCCTTGTCGGCACTGGTCGCCAGCAGGGCGTATGCCTTCAGCGCGGTGGTCACTTTACGTGGACGCACTTCAACAGGTTTCCAGCCCTTCTTGTCCTGTTCGGCGCGGCGTGCAGCCAGTTCTTCGTCGCTGACCAACAGGTTGATCGAGCGGTTCGGAATGTCGATCAGCACTTTGTCGCCGTCCTGCACCAGACCGATTGCGCCGCCGGCCGCAGCCTCTGGCGAAGCGTGGCCGATGGACAGGCCCGAGGTGCCGCCGGAGAAGCGACCATCGGTGAGCAGGGCGCAATCTTTGCCCAGGCCTTTGGATTTCAGGTACGAGGTCGGGTAAAGCATTTCCTGCATGCCCGGGCCGCCTTTCGGGCCTTCGTAGCGAATGATGACGATGTCACCCGCCTTCACTTCGTCGGCGAGGATGCCGCGTACGGCGCTGTCCTGGCTTTCGAAGATCTTCGCGTTGCCTTCGAAGACGTGGATCGACTCGTCGACGCCGGCGGTTTTCACCACACAGCCGTCCAGGGCTATGTTGCCGTACAGCACGGCCAAGCCACCTTCTTGCGAGTAAGCGTGTTCGAAACTGCGGATGCAGCCGTTTTCACGGTCATCGTCCAGAGTTTCCCAGCGAGTCGACTGGCTGAACGCGGTCTGGGTCGGAATGCCCCCCGGGCCGGCCTTGAAGAAGTGATGCACCGCTTCATCGGTGGTCTGGGTGATGTCCCACTTGGCGATGGCTTCTTCCATGCTGCGGCTGTGCACGGTCGGCAGATCGGTGTGCAGCAAGCCGCCACGGGCCAGCGAACCGAGGATGCTGAAGATACCCCCAGCGCGGTGCACGTCTTCCATGTGGTACTTCTGGATGTTCGGCGCAACCTTGCACAACTGTGGAACGCTGCGCGAGAGACGGTCGATATCGCGCAGGTCGAAATCGATCTCGGCTTCCTGGGCAGCCGCCAGCAAGTGCAGGATGGTGTTGGTCGAGCCGCCCATGGCGATGTCGAGCATCATTGCGTTCTCGAACGCCTTGAAGTTGGCGATGTTGCGCGGCAGAACCGATTCATCGTTCTCGCCGTAGTAACGCTTGCACAGCTCGACGATGGTGCGGCCGGCCTGCAGGAACAGTTGTTCGCGGTCGCTGTGGGTGGCGAGGGTCGAACCGTTGCCCGGCAGTGCGAGGCCCAGGGCTTCGGTCAGGCAGTTCATCGAGTTGGCGGTGAACATGCCGGAGCACGAACCGCAGGTCGGGCAGGCGCTACGCTCGTATTCAGCGACTTTCTCGTCAGAAGCGCTGGAGTCGGCGGCGATCACCATGGCGTCGACGAGGTCGAGGCCGTGAGAAGCGAGTTTGGTCTTGCCGGCTTCCATCGGACCGCCGGAAACGAAGATCACCGGAATGTTCAGGCGCAAGGCAGCCATCAACATGCCGGGGGTGATCTTGTCGCAGTTGGAGATGCAGACGATGGCGTCGGCGCAGTGGGCGTTGACCATGTATTCGACGGAGTCGGCAATGATCTCGCGGCTCGGCAGCGAATAAAGCATGCCGTCGTGACCCATGGCGATGCCGTCATCCACGGCGATGGTGTTGAATTCTTTTGCAACGCCACCGGCGCGCTCGATTTCGCGAGCAACCAGCTGGCCCAGGTCTTTCAGGTGGACGTGGCCCGGCACGAACTGGGTGAAGGAGTTGGCAATGGCGATGATCGGCTTTTTGAAGTCGTCATCTTTCATCCCGGTGGCACGCCATAGTGCGCGGGCGCCGGCCATGTTGCGGCCGTGGGTGGATGTTTTCGAGCGGTAATCTGGCATGGAGCACTCCGGGCGGCTAATCAGGTATCAAAGGGGAGTGAGCTTCTATTGACGTCTGGAACACTCAGAAATGGCCGTGTGTCCTGAAGTTGCCGATGACTTTGCGGGATCGCCGCTTGCCTCAGCCTGAGCTCATAAACCCGCCGGGGGATGAATGGCGATGAATCAGGCGATTCTACACCGCTGGCGTCTGGAGGGAATGGCGCAAAGCGTTGTTCCAGTGCCGACGGTGCGTGTGGCATGACGACCGGCAGGTTTAATCGCTACCGGTCTGCGCGATCGCAATGGCCTGCAGGTTCTTGGCGCGCTGGCTGATCCGACTGTTGAGCATCAGCGCGATGCTGCTGAGCAACACGAAGCTGTAGCCCAGCGTCGATTGCAGATTGGTCGGGCTGAGGCTGATCAACGCACTGATCAGTCCGCCGCAGATGAAGATGATCGTGCTGCCGGCCGAGGCTGAAGTGCCGGCGTTTTCGGGAAACAGGCCCATGGCCCGTGAGGTGGCCGCCGGGCGCGCAATGGTGGTGCCGGCGGTGCAGATCAGCATCGGAATCAGCACCGTCGCGGGGGCCAGCCCATGGTTGGCCGCCAGATACAGCATCGCCAGTCCCGACAGCAGGATCAGGCTTAGCCCGGTGATGATTTGTCGGCCCGGCGTGATACGTCGATTCAGTAAGGTGGCGATGATGCCCCCCACGACATACGCGGCGCCATACGCCAGCAGGATCAGCGAAAAGTCATAGGCCGACAATTGCAGCTGGTCCATGAATATCAGCGGTGAAATGACGATAAACGAGAAATGGCAGGCGAACGCAAAGGCTGAAATCAGCCAGTAGCCGACGAAGTCGAAATCTCCCAACACCCGTCGATAGGCCCTGAGGAAACTCAGGGGAGGGCCACTGGCCGCGGGACGGGTGTTCTCCAGGAAAACCCAGGCCTTGAGCAACACCGCGGCAGCCAGCGCAGTGAACACCCAGAAGCTGCCGCGCCAGCCGAGGGTGGCTTGCAGAAAAGTGCCGGCCAGCGGCGATACCGAGATGAAAATCCCGGTAGCCGTGACCATCAGGATACGCAGGCGATCACGCTCCTCACCTTCGAACAGATCCTGCACCAGTGCCTGGGACAGCACGAAGCAGCCGCACCCCACGGCCTGTACCACCCGGAACATCAGGAACAGCGTGTAATCACTGGTTATCACGCAACCGACGGCACCGAGCATCGATACGCTCATGCCGGCGAGTAACAAGCCCTTGCGCCCGATCACGTCGGACAGCGGGCCGATTAACACCTGGGCAAACGCGATACCTACGGCGAACAGACTGATCGACAGCGCGATGTCCGCCGGTGTGCTGCGAAAGTGCGCCGCCAGTGCCGGAAACGAAGGCAGCAGGACATCCAGTGGAAACACGCCGAGCAGCACCATTGCGAGCAACAGGCTGACAGCCCCGCGACGTTGACGGGCGGTTGCCACGGATTTTCCTTTATCCATCGATCAGTCCTGCCTTGGCAAAAAGTGTCTGGTTATGGGGCGTGGCGAAAAATCCCGCCTTGCGCAATGCATCCAGCGTAGCGACGCAACCTGATCGTGCACGCGCGCGGTTGGCCTGCACCGTCGCCATGCTGCCGACAATCTCCATCACGTCACTGTCCGCGATGCCCGCGCCACGCAGGCTCTGTTGCAGCCAGCGTTCGTCGACCTCGAAGAAAATCCCGATGATCTCCAGCAGTGTTCTGCTCACGAACGTGCGCTGGCGGCTGTTCATGGACAGCCAGCAGTAGTGGAACACTTCGGCAAAGTAGCGACTGTGGCGGGCTTCGTCGGCCAGATGGTCGCGCAGCATGTCGTTCACGCTGGACACCAGAGTGTCGCGGCAGATGTCCAGCAGCTCTCGGGCAATGATGGTCTCCGAGACGAAGCCGAGCAGAAACCATGCCAGTGCACGGTTCTTCTCCGGGGTACGGGCGATCAGTGCGTTCATGCGGGTGATCCGCTTGGGGATCGTCGGCCGTCCGGTGATTCCGTAAAGCCCGGCGATCTGCTCCGCGAGACGATTGGAGAACAGCGCGTGGTAACCCTCGTCGGTGTAGAGCTGCAGCGCTGCGTGTTTCATTGGCAGCGGCACGTAAATGGGCAGCTCCCGATGCGCGATGACTTCAACCGCACGATTGACGATGCGGTGTTCGAGCAGCGTGGTGTAGTCGAGAAAATTCACCAGGTGATTGGCCGTCAGCCGATGCAATACCTCGCGCCCCGCGGCCTGAATCGCTGGGTGAGCCAGATAGGGCAGGAAGGCGGGTGGGAACCAGTAGCGGCTTTGCAGTTGTTGCTGCACGTCGTCCGGCAATTGATAGTCGTGGGTGCTGCTGCGTACCGAGGCTCGACTGTCCCAGTCCCCCAAGGTGAACTTGAGCGCCCATGACACCGGTACTTCGTGCGGATCCGGGATCAGCAGGGTCATGTCTGGACCTCACGCAACAGATCGCGCATTTCCTGGCACATTGCCTGTCCATCGCTTTTCCCGCAGCCGACAAAGAACAGTGGCTGTTCCGCGCTCTCCTCAAGTTTGAGCAGTGTTTCGACCTGCCTGTCGGCAAACGCGCCGGTCAACCAGGTATTGAAGCCAAGCGCCGTAGCAACCAGTTGAAAGGTTTGTGACAGATGGCCGGCCTCGACGAATGCCATGCGGTAGGCCCGTGAGTGCTCGTACTTCCACCAGAGCCGGTCAAATCGGGCCGTGATGAACAACCCCAGCGGCAGGTTGTTGATGAAATGCTGGCCGCCGAGCAAATCGCCCGGTGCCGCTTGTGGCAATGGATTAACCCGGCTCAGGGTGTGTTCCGCCGGGTGATAGGCGTAGATGCCGGGCTCCAGATCCTCGACATTCTGCACCAGCAGAAAGCCTTCGCATGCGTTCAGACCGCCACCGGAGGGACTGCTGCGACGTGCGCCGAGGTCTTGGGCGATGGTGTCGTCGCGATCAATGTCGCGCTCATGGAGATAACCGAGTGAAAGATAAAGCAGGGTGCCGACGTCGCTGAGCGTCATTGCTGCATCGGTAAAGGAACGACAGGTCTTTCGCTGGAGCAGCGCGTTATTCAGGCTATCGTTGCTCAGTGCGCAGGGAACGGGCAGGGCGATGCGCGGTGCAGATTCATGCTGCGAGCGTTCTGTCGCGGGAGCCGGGCTAGCCAATACTTCGTTGCAGTGCGCCAGATATTGTCTGGACCACTCATGAATATTCTGAGGGGCGTGTTCGCAGGGAATGTTTTGGGTGCCGATATGATAGATCTTTGATAATTCATCCCAGCCCCATTGCGGGGTGTCGATTTTTGAAATGGTTAGAATGCCCGCGCTGAGTAATTGTGTGTCTATTATGTTGTGTGTGTCGAACAAGTCTGGATTGTTTATTAGTTGGGCAAGGCGCGATGAATAGTTAATATCCAGTTCATATTGAGTATGTTCTTTGTAATTCCATACTATTTGATTTGGCGAGCGCGGCAATATAAACAGGTAAGGATTGATGTGCATGGGGTTATTCACTCTGGCTGAAGTCGGAAGGACGCTGAGTTGCCGGCACTCCCCAGCGTCCTGACTTACTTAACGGGTTTTAGCAGCAACCAGAAAAGCCAGGTTTGCGATTTTGTTGGTTTCCAGAGAAATTTTTTTCATGATGTGAACTCCTTGTTCGTTGAAAGTTTAAGTCGCCTCGTGGCGACAAC
This sequence comes from Pseudomonas sp. LBUM1648, assembly GCF_059716145.1. NCBI lineage: Bacteria > Pseudomonadati > Pseudomonadota > Gammaproteobacteria > Pseudomonadales > Pseudomonadaceae > Pseudomonas > Pseudomonas sp. LBUM1648. Next base: position 6,118,290 of record NZ_CP166808.1, on the reverse strand, counting down.
TTCATAATAGTTTGTAATGGATTATTGGCAAGTGGATATTAAGTAGGAATGCTCCAGTAATTTTGTCGGAATAATCTTTAGCTGGAGATGGACTTTGTAGGGCAAGTTTCAATAATTAAAAGACGTAAGGAAATATCCTGCACGTCCATGGGAAGGCAAGTGTAGGAAGTCGTAAGCGTCGGAAGGAGTAAAAGGCGCCGAATGAATGCCAGGGCCAGGCGCAAACGGGGAGCCTGCAGGCTCCCCGTTGTCCGCATTGATCAGCTGTTAGGCAGCAGGCGGCAGGTGATGCTCTTGATGTAGCGAGTTTCGGCAATGGCCGGGTGGACAGGGTGATCCGGGCCCTGACCGCCGCGCTCCAGCAACTGGATGTTGCGATCCAGGTGACGGGCACTGGTCAGCAGGATGTTCTGCAGATCGTCTTCCGGCAGGTGCATCGAGCACGAAGCGCTGACCAGGATGCCGTCCTTGTTGAGCAGGCGCATGGCTTGCTCGTTCAGACGACGGTAGGCGCCTTCACCGTTTTTCATGTCTTTCTTGCGTTTGATGAACGCTGGCGGGTCGGCCACGATCACGTCGAAGCGCTCTTCGCTGGCTTTCAGCTCTTTCAAGGCTTCAAAGACGTCGCCTTCGATGCAGGTCATCTTGTCGGCAAAACCGTTCAGCGCGGCGTTGCGCTCGACACCGTCAAGGGCGAAGGCCGAGGCATCGACGCAGAACACTTCGCTGGCGCCGAACGCGGCCGCCTGTACGCCCCAGCCACCGATGTAGCTATAGAGGTCGAGTACGCGTTTGCCTTTGGCGTAAGGGGCCAGGCGCGCGCGGTTCATGCGGTGATCGTAGAACCAGCCGGTTTTCTGACCCTGAATGACCGGGGCTTCGAATTTCACGCCGTTCTCTTCCAGTGCGACCCACTCCGGCACCAGACCGAACACGGTTTCGACGTAGCGGTTGAGGCCTTCGGCGTCACGCGCGGCGGAGTCGTTCTTGAACAGAATGCCGCTTGGCTTGAGCACTTGGGTCAACGCGGCGATCACGTCGTCTTTGTGCGCTTCCATGGTTGCCGAGGCAATCTGCACCACGAGGATGTCGCCGAAACGGTCGACCACCAGACCTGGCAGCAGATCGGAATCGCCGTAGACCAGGCGATAGAAAGGCTTGTCGAACAGACGCTCGCGCAGCGACAGGGCGACGTTCAGGCGATGCACCAGCAGCGATTTGTCCAGCGCAACTTTAGTGTCGCGCGACAGCAGGCGGGCGCAGATCAGATTGTTCGGGCTCATGGCCACGATGCCCAGCGGTTTGCCGCCGGCAGCTTCGAGGATCGCCTGATCGCCAGCATTAAAGCCGTGCAGTGGCGTGGCGGCCACGTCGATTTCGTTGCTGTAGACCCACAGGTGACCGGCGCGCAGGCGACGGTCGGCGTTGGCTTTGAGGCGCAAGCTAGGCAGGGACATGACGTCGCTCCGGAAAAAAGAGCGGGAGTATACCGTGTTGGGCCCGGTGATTGGCCCGCGAATGGACATATGGCTGAAGGAGAGAAGTCCTGTGGCGAGGGGATTTATCCCCGTTGGACGGCGTAGCCGTCCCAAATCAGTCAGCAGGGGTGTTCAGGGAGACCGTGCTGTCTGGTTTGCGACTGCTGCGCAGCCGAACGTGGATGAATCCCCTCGCCACAATGGTTCATGGTGGATTTGGATCAGGCCGACAAGGCGTCGATCAATTCACGACTGAACGCCGGAATATCATCCGGCTCACGGCTGCTGATCAAGTGACCGTCTCTGACCACTTCCTGATCGACCCAGTGGGCGCCCGCATTCACCAGATCATCCTTGACCGTTTTGTAACTGGTCATGGTCTTGCCATTGACCAGCCCCGCCGAAATCAGCAGCCAACTGCCATGGCAGATCACCGCAATCGGCTTGCCGGCGGAGGTGCCGGTCTTGACCAGGTGCTGGGCGTCCTGGTCGATGCGGATGGTGTCGGAATTCTGCACGCCGCCGGGCAGGACGATCGCGTCGTATTGCTCGCTGCTGGCAGCCTGGAAAGTCTGGTCGACCGTGAAGTCATCCGCCGGTTTGTCGTGGTTCCAGCCTTTGACCTTGCCTGCCTCCGCCGAAAGGATATCGACCTGGGCACCGGCCTCTTCCAGGGCCTGTTTGGGGCCGGTCAATTCAACCTGTTCGAAACCATCGGTTACCAAAAAAGCGACGCGCTTGCCGTTGAGGGAAGTGGCCATCAATAAGCTCCTGAGTCTGTGGGAATTTGCTGCCCCGTGGGACCGAAATCATCCGTTGGGTATTACAGAGTCCGAAGCCTTGGCTTGAATGAAAGTTCCTGACAATTGCCCACTGGTGTGTCGTCCTGCGGTTTTTAGGGGTTAGAATCGCCGCCTGTCCCAGAGTGTGTACTTATGTCCCAAGAGCTGACCACCGAACAGATTCAACAATCCCTGCAAGGCATCAGCGTGCCCGCGCAGCCGCAGATCATGGTGGATCTGCAAATGGAGCAGTACATGCCCGACCCGGACCTGGAGGTGATCGCCAAGCTGATCGCTCAGGATCCCGGCCTGTCCGGCGCGTTGCTGAAAATCGTCAACTCGCCGTATTACGGCTTGAGCAACAAGATCACTTCGATCCAGCGTGCGGTGAATCTGCTGGGCAGCCGTTCGATCATCAACCTGATCAACGCGCAATCGATCAAGGGCGAGATGAACGACGACACCATCGTCACCCTCAATCGTTTCTGGGACACCGCCCAGGACGTGGCGATGACTTGCCTGACCCTGGCCAAACGCATCGGCACTCAGGCAGGCGATGAAGCCTATGCGTTGGGGCTGTTTCACGATTGCGGCGTGCCGTTGATGTTGCAGCGTTTCCCCAATTACATGTCGGTGCTGGAAACGGCCTACGCCAATGCCAGCGCTGAATGTCGAGTGGTCGACACCGAAAACGCTGAGTTCAACACCAACCACGCGGTGGTCGGTTATTACACCGCCAAGTCCTGGCGTCTGCCGGAGCATGTCAGCACGGCCATTGCCAATCACCACAATGCCCTGGCGATTTTCAGCGACGAGTCGTCGCGCAACAGTCAAATGAAAAACCTGTTGGCGATCCTCAAGATGGCCGAGCACATTTGCGCCTCGTATCGCGTGCTGGGCAATCAGACCGAAGACTACGAATGGAGCAGCATCGGCCCGTTGATTCTCGATTACGTGGGGTTGTCGGACTACGACTTCGAAACCCTCAAACAAACGATCCGCGACCTCGGCGCGCATTGATTCGAGGACGCCATGCCTGAACTGCCGGAAGTCGAAACCACTCGCCGGGGCATCGCCCCGCACCTGGAAGGCCAGCGCGTCAGCCGGGTAATCGTGCGTGACCGTCGGCTGCGCTGGCCGATCCCCGAAGACCTTGATGTGCGCCTGTCCGGGCAGCGCATCGTGTTGGTCGAGCGACGGGCCAAGTATCTGTTGATCAACGCCGAGGTCGGTACGTTGATCAGTCATTTGGGTATGTCGGGCAATCTGCGTCTGGTTGAGGCCGGTCTGCCGGCGCTCAAGCATGAGCATGTCGATATCGAACTGGAGTCGGGCCTGGCCCTGCGTTACACCGATCCACGGCGGTTCGGCGCGATGTTGTGGAGCACCGATCCGCTCAATCACGAATTGCTGATTCGTCTCGGGCCGGAACCGTTGACCGATCTGTTCGACGGCGAGCGCTTGTTTCAACTGTCGCGCGGACGTTCGATGGCGGTCAAGCCGTTCATCATGGACAACGCGGTGGTGGTCGGGGTCGGCAATATCTATGCGACCGAGGCGCTGTTCGCTGCCGGCATCGATCCGCGTCGTGAGGCCGGGGGCATTTCCCGGGGGCGTTATCTGAAGCTGGCGATCGAGATCAAACGCATCCTCGCCGCTGCCATCGAGCGTGGCGGCACTACGTTGCGTGATTTCATTGGCGGCGACGGGCAGCCGGGGTATTTCCAGCAGGAACTGTTTGTTTATGGCCGAGGCGGTGAACACTGCAAGGTCTGCGGCACCGGTCTGCGCGAAGTGAAGCTCGGCCAGCGTGCCAGTGTGTTCTGCCCGCGCTGTCAGACCTGAGGCAAAGCGCCGAAAAAGTCCTACGGTCTATAGTGAGTTGTCTCACTGTTCAGCCCGAAGGATCGTGCCATGAAATCCTTGCAAATCCTCTTCTTCACCCTGCTGCTGTGTTCCAGCCTGGCTGTTCAAGCCACGGAAAGCGGCAGCGGTGATCCGCGCTACACCATCCAGAACCCACCGGCCTACGCGATGATAGGCGACTTGCTGATTGCCCGACCTTTGCTGGTTGTGGCGACAGTGATCGGTGCAGGGGCGTTTGTTGTGTCGCTGCCGTTTACCGCGCTAGGTGGAGGGATTGGTGATGCGGGGCAGGCGTTGGTGGTCGATCCGGCGAAAGCGGCGTTTGTGCGGTGTCTGGGATGTATCGGGGAAGGGTTTGAGCAGCGGGAGTGAGCTGATCCGGATATTGCAGTATTGCTGATGGCCTTATCGCCAGCAGGCTGGCTGGCTCCCACAGGGGATTTGTGATTGGCACAGATCCAATGCAGGAGCCAGCCTGCTGGCGATAGGGCCCGAACAGGCGCTGAAGGACTCAGGCCTTGCCGGTGATTTTGCGGTACTTCTCCATCAACTGTTCTTCAGTCTCCGGATGGGCTTCGTCCAGCGGGATGCAATCCACCGGGCACACCTGCTGGCACTGCGGTTCGTCGTAGTGGCCAACGCATTGGGTGCACAGGTTCGGGTCGATCACATAGATCTCTTCGCCCTGGGAGATGGCGGCGTTCGGGCACTCGGGTTCGCAGACGTCGCAGTTGATGCAATCGTCGGTGATGATCAGGGACATGCTAACTCCAGCCGGGGCGGCAGGCCCGGGCGCTATAAATCAATGCGCGCAATTGTGCCGCATTGGCGCCCGCAGTGCACGCGGGCGCCGTTTGAACGGTCGTTACTTCTTGAAGCGCAAGGTCAACGCATCGGCCACGGCCGGGTGGACGAACTTGCTGATATCGCCGCCCAGTGCGGCGATTTCGCGGACCAACGTCGACGAAATGAACGAATAACGCTCCGAAGGGGTGAGAAACAGACTCTCCACATCCGGGGCCAACTGGCGGTTCATGTTGGCCAACTGGAATTCGTATTCGAAGTCCGACACCGCACGCAAACCACGCAGGAACACATTGGCGTTCTGCTCTTTGGCGAAATGCGCCAGCAGCGTCGAGAAGCCGACCACTTCCACGTTCGGCAGGTGTTTGGTGACCTCGCGAGCCAGTTCAACCCGTTGTTCCAGCGGGAACAGCGGATTTTTCTTCGGGCTGGCGGCGACCGCAATGATCACGTGATCGAACAGGCGCGAGGCGCGTTCGACCAGATCGCCATGGCCCTTGGTAATAGGGTCGAAGGTACCTGGGTACAACACTCGGTTCATCGCGTCGTCCTGGCGGGAGTCCGTTGGGGAGTCGGATGGTATCGCAGCCGTCCCGGTCGGCCAAGTCGCCTTTTGGGTAAGAAAGCACTATAGACGATAGGAATAATCCGCTTTTTCATCGGTTTTTCAGCCGATCGGCGAGGGACGTCGCCAATTGTGCAGTGAGACCATACACCGACAACTGCGGGTTGGCGCCGATGCTGGTGGGGAACAGCGAGCCATCGTGAATCGACAGATTGCTCAGTTGATGATGGCGGCCGAGGCTGTCGGTGACGGCGGTTTTCGGTTCTTCACCCATCGCACAGCCGCCCATGACATGGGCGCTGCCCAGTCGTGTGCGATACAGCTCCAGGCTCAAGCCATCGATCAGCGTGCGCGCCTCGGCCAGGGTTTTCACGTAGCGGGCGTCGGCATGCATTGGCATCACCGCTTTGGCGCCGCCGGCGAACTGGATCTCGGCCATGCTGTGGAAGGCGCGGCGCAGGCCTTCCCAAGCGTAAGGCGAAACCTGGTAATCGAGCACCGGCGAGCCGTCACCGCGCAATTCGACGCTGCCGCCCTGGCTGTCGGGGTGAAAGCCGTCGCGCAGCAACGCCAGCATCGCGTGGGTGTGCGGCAGATCGGCCATGTGCTCGGCGTTCTGCTGGCCAAAACCACCGAGTAAAGTCGCCGCCAGCGCCGGGTGCAGCGGTGGCACTTCGAGCTTGTAGCCCATCGGCCCGGTCGCCCCGTCTTTCCACTGGAAATAGTCCGAGTAGATCGACTGTGGTGCGCCGTAAAACGGGTTGATCACCTCGTCGAAGCGTCCGGCGGACATGTTCACCAGATGCAGAAACGTGCGTTTGCCGAGGGTTTTATGCGGATCCGGCGCATCCGAACGCAGCAATAATGCCGGGCTGTTGATGCCGCCGCCGGCCAGCACGTAATGCCGCGCCTTGATGGTGATTTTGCGGCCGGTCGGTTCGACGCAGCGCTCGTCCATGGCCACGCATTGCAGGCCGGTGATTCTATCGCCGCTGATCAGCAGCTTTTCCGCTCGGGCCAGATAGAGCAACTCGCCACCCTTTTCCAGCGTCGCCGGAATGGTCGTGACCAGCATCGATTGCTTGGCGTTGGTCGGGCAGCCCATGCCGCAGTAGCCGAGGTTCCAGCAACCGCGCACGTTGCGGGGGATCACGTGCCAGCTATAACCGAGTTGCTCGCAGCCTTTGCGGATCACGTCGTTGTTGGCGTTGGGCGGAACCATCCACGGCGCGACGCCGAGGCTCTGCTCCATCTTTTCGAACCACGGGGCCATATCTTCGGCGCTGTGGCCTTTGACGTTGTGCTCTTTGGCCCAGTGTTCCAGGGTCGGTTGCGGCGTGCGGAAGCTCGAGGTCCAGTTGATCAGCGTGGTGCCGCCGACGGCGCGGCCCTGCAGGATGGTGATCGCGCCATCCTTGCTCATGCGGCCGATGCCTTCCTGATAGAGGCTGCTGTAGGCCTGTTCTTCGAGCATTTTGAAGTCGGAGCTGGTTTTCAGCGGGCCTTCTTCGACCAGCAGCACTTTATAGCCGGCGGCGCTGAGGATTTCTGCCGTAGTGCCGCCGCCGGCGCCGCTGCCGATGATGGCGACGTCGGCTTCGAGGGTCAGGTCGTCGTTCAACTGGGCGCCGTTGTAGGTTTTCCAGCCTCGGGCGAGGCCTTCGCGGAACGGGTCGGGTACGGGCATCGATCGGGTTCTCTTTATTATTCTGGATGCGGTGGTGGAGCGACTTATGCCATCGCGGGCACGCCCGCTCCCACAGGGTTCGTGTGATGTTTAGACTGTGGGCGGGCCGGGATAGCCGCAGTGCGCCCAGGACTCGGCGCGGGTGTACCAGGCCATCATCACCATTTGCTGCAAGGAGCTATGGCCCATGCGCAGCAGGTTCAACGAACTGTTTTGCCAACGGTCTAGGAAGTGACGCATCGCTTCGGGACTGGCGTTTTCCCAACTGCCCCAGATCCCGGTGAGCGGGCCACGGGTCACGGCCATGCCCAGCACGTCGAACAGTTGTCGGGTGAGTTTGAGCATTTCCGGCGACAGGTGATCGAGGCTGTAGTCCAGCGACTTGAGGGTGCCACCCACCGCGTCCGGCATCTTCTCGGCGACCACGGCGCCATCAAGCATCACCGGAATCAGCGCGCGCAGAAACAGCAAATCGCCGTCGCGCAAAGTCACGAAACCATTGGCCGTGACGCTCGACGAACAGCCGCTGAGGCTGGCGCCGAGACCAGCGGTGGCGAGGAAAGCCGTGGCGCCGAGGCTGAATTTCAGCAGGCCACGACGTGACAGTGCAGGTGTATCGGTCAGGCTTGGGTGCATTGTTTTTATTACCCGGCGGCGATGACGAATATTTAGCGGATGAACAGCTTCTGGATCAGTTTCTGAATCGATTTTCCGTACGGCGGGTAAATCAATCTGGCCGCGTTGAAGCGCTGTTTAACCAGCACGCCTTTGGCTTTGCTGAACGTCAGAAAGCCTTCGTGACCGTGGTAATGACCCATGCCCGAAGCGCCGATGCCGCCGAAGGGCATGTCGTCTTGCGCCACATGCAGCAGCGTGTCGTTCAGGCACACGCCGCCGGAATGGGTTTCGTGCAGCACGCGGTTCTGTTCGCGTTTGTCGTAGCCAAAGTAGTAAAGAGCCAGAGGACGTGGCCGCTGATTGATGTAAGCAAATGCTTGCTCCAGATCCTGGTACGGCACGATCGGCAGCAGCGGGCCGAAGATTTCGTCCTGCATGACGGTCATGTCGTCGCTGACATTCAGCAGCACGCTGTGAGGCATGCGTCGGCCCTGACCCTGATCGAACAGCGGAATCAACAGCGCGCCTTTGCTGGTGGCATCGCTGACGTAGCCGTTGAGCCGCGCCAACTGGCGTTCGTTGATGATTGCGGTGTAGTCGGGGTTGTCGGTGAGGGTCGGATAGAAGCCCTGCACGGCCTGGCGATAGGCTTCGACGAAACCACCGATGCGGTCTTCCGGGACCAGCACGTAATCGGGGGCAACGCAGGTCTGCCCGGCATTGAGTGTTTTGCCGAAGGCGATGCGTTCGGCGGCATCTTTCAATGGCACGTCGCGGGAGACGATGGCCGGGGACTTGCCGCCCAGCTCAAGAGTGACCGGGGTCAGGTTCTCCGCCGCTGCGCGCATTACGTGTTTGCCGATGCTGGTGGCGCCGGTGAACAACAGATGATCGAAGCGCAAACGGGAAAACGCGACTCCGATATCGGCTTCGCCGAGCACCACGCAAACCAGATCTTCGGGGAAGATTCGCGCCAGCAACTCCTTGAGCAACAGGCCGGTGGCCGGGGTCGATTCGCTGAGTTTGAGCATCACCCGATTGCCCGCCGCCAAGGCGCCGACCAGCGGGCCGATGGCCAGATAAAGCGGGTAATTCCACGGCACGATGACGCCGACCACACCCAATGGCTGATAAACCACTTTCGCTGAAGCCGGCTGGAATGCCATGCCGACCTTGCGCCGCGAAGCTTTCATCCAGCCCTTGAGATGACGGCTGGCGTAGTGAATGCCGTGCAGGCTTGGCATCAGTTCGGCGAGCAGGGTTTCGTCGGCGCTGCGATGGCTGAAGTCGGCGCTGATCGCCTCGATCAAAGCCTGACGCTCGTTGCTCAGCAAGTCGCGCAGTGCCTTGAGCCATTGCTGGCGCTGGGCGGCGGGTGGCATCGGGTTGGCGGCATACGCAGCCCGTTGCGCCGCGAACTGCCGATCAAGCGCTTCCAGGGGCAATTGCAGCGTCTGCAGGTAGGCAATGTCGGCAGTCATGGTCGGCTCCGTATTTATTGTAGTGAGGAACTTTTTAGAGTCTATGCTCTAGAAAGTCAATCAACATCCATGCACAGCAGTGTTTTATCCATTTCCGGTTAGGTCGTAAGATGCCCGTCAACGCACTCTGAATTAAAGCCCAAGCCATGGCCCCACGAATAAAAACCAGCGAGCGTATCGTGCTGAACAGCCTCGAGCTGTTCAATCAGCAGGGCGAGCGCAGCATCAGTACCAATCACATTGCTGCCCACATGGAGATTTCTCCGGGCAACCTGTACTACCACTTCCCCAACAAGCAGGCGATCATCGCCGTGTTGTTCAGTGAGTACGAAAGCCTTGTCGACAGCTTCCTGCGCCCGCCGCAGGGGCGCGCCGCGACCGTTGAAGACAAGCGCTTCTACCTCAAGGAGCTGCTTTCGGCGATGTGGCGCTACCGCTTCCTGCACCGCGATCTCGAGCATTTGCTCGACAGCGATCCGGAACTGGCCGCGCGTTATCGGCGCTTTTCCCAGCGTTGTGTGATCCAGGGCGCGGCGATCTACGAAGGTTTCGTGGCGGCCGGGATCCTGGACATGGATCGCGTGCAGATCGAATCGCTGACCCTCAACGCCTGGATCATCCTGACCTCCTGGGTGCGCTTTCTGTGCACCACCCGGGAAAACTCCAACCACCTCAGCGAGCAAGCCATTAAACGTGGCGTGTATCAGGTGCTGGTGCTGGAAGCCGGATTTGTCACCGAGCAGGCGCGCGAGCAGGTCAATGCGCTGTTCGAGGAGTTCTACGTGCCACTGGCCCAGGCCCTCGAAGATGTGAAGTAAACCGTTCCGTTGAAATCCCACAGGAGCCCGTTATGCCGATTGCGCAACTGATCAGCCCCAACGCACTGGATGCCCGCAAGGAGCAGCCCGGGCTGGTGATTCTGGATTGTCGTTTTGCCCTCGAAGACCCCGACTACGGTCAGCGCAGCTATGCCGAAGGGCACATTGCCGGGGCGAGTTTTGCCGATCTTGAGCGTGACCTCAGTGGCAAAGTGGTCAAGGGCGTGACCGGGCGTCATCCGTTGCCTGAGCCGGCAGAGCTGATCGAGCGTCTGCAAGCCTGGGGCATCAATGCCGACAGCGACGTGGTTATGTACGACGACGGCCCTGGAGCCTATGCGGCCCGAGCATGGTGGCTGCTGGCGTGGCTGGGCAAGCGCGACGGTGTGTTCATTCTCGACGGCGGACTCAAGGCGTGGCATGCAGCTGGCCTGCCGCTGAGCCTGGATGCGCCGACCGTCACTCGTGGCCATTTCAGCGGCCATTCAGACATGAGCCTGTTGCTCAGCGCCGAACAATTGCAGCAACGTCTCGGCCAACCCGAACTGACCCTGATCGACGCCCGGGCCTTGCCGCGCTTCAAAGGGGAAGTGGAGCCGATCGACCCGATTGCCGGGCACATTCCCGGCGCGCAATGTGCGGCGTTTACCGACAACCTTGGCAGTGACGGGCGATTCTTGCCGGCCGATCAGCTCAAACAGCGCTTTGCCGCGAAGCTGGGCGAGCGCTCGCCGTCAGAACTGGTCGCGTATTGCGGCTCGGGCGTGACGGCGTGCCACAACCTGTTTGCACTATGCCTGGCGGGGTATCCGTTGGGTTCGCTGTATGCGGGGTCGTGGAGTGAGTGGATCAACGAGCCGTCGCGCGGAGTCGCTACCGGCGAGTAATCACTACACCCTTGTGGGAGCGAGCCTGATCAATCATGACGTCAGGCCTGCCAGCCACTGCGGGATGCGCCGTTCCAGGTAATAACCCGGCTGGCGCAACGAGCCATCGACGAAGCCGACGTGGCCGCCGCGAGCCTGTAATTCGAATTCGGTGAGGTCTGACAGCTCGCTGGCCTGGGGCAGGCTGTGCGGAAACACGAAAGGATCGTCCGCCGCTTGAATGATCAGGGTCGGCGTGCGGATCTCACCGAGAAAATACCGGCTCGAGGCGCGACGATAGTAATCCTCGGCATCGGTAAAGCCGTGCAGTGGCGCGGTGACCCGGCCATCGAAATCCCAGAACGTTCGCATGTTCTCCAATGAGCCGAGCGCTGCCAGTGCGGCTACACCATCATCGCGGCCGTCGTGCTGGAACTGGCGTTGCTTGTTCTTGATGTAAGCGACCATCTCGCGCATGAAATGCGCTTGATAGACCCTGGAAAATCCCTGACCAATCCGATCCGCGCACTGGTCGAGGCGAAACGGCACCGACACTGCCACCGCACCGCGCACGCCGCTGGCACTCCCGGTCTCGCCCAGATGCTTGAGCAACACATTGCCACCAAGGGAATAGCCGACCGCATACAGCGGTGCCAACGGACGCTTCGCACGCAGGTGGCGGATGGCTTCGGCGAGGTCTTCGCTGGCGCCGGAGTGATAACTGCGCGGCAGCAGGTTCGGTTCGCCCGAGCAGCCGCGCCAGTTCAATGCAACACTGGCCCAGCCTTGCGCGGCGAGCGCGGATTGGATGCCGGCAACGTAAGGTGAGTTAGAAGAACCGGTCAGTCCATGCAGCACCAACACCAGCGGAGTCTGGGCGCTGTGCGGGCCATGCCAGTCGAGGTCGAGGAAATCGCCATCATCAAGCCACAGACGTTCGCGCTGACGATCAAGGTGAACGGTTTTGCGCCACAGCGGCCCCCACAAGGTTTGCAGGTGTGGGTTACCCAGGCCGAAGGCCGGTGCAAAGCGGGGGCTGGGAACAGGGTTCAGTGACTGCACGGCAAATCTCGACAGGTCTTGCGCAAAGCGGCAGGTGCTTCAGGCATCTGCCGCTTTTGTGTGAAAGAACCTAACTTGCCACAAAGCCTGCTTCGGCGCGACACATGCTCTCGGATGACGTGCCAGGCGGTGTCGGCGCGGGGGCGGGTAGCGCCTGCTGCTCGACGGTGGCCCCGACTGTCACCACGCGCCAGCGGTCGGCGGTCAAATGCCGATTCAGCGCCTCATGGATTTGTTTGAGTGTCAGGCGTTGCACCTGTTGCACGGTGTGGTCGAGGTCGAGTGGCAGATCATGGCGATTGATTGTCACCAGTTGCTTGAGAATCTGCCTGTTGCTGGAGCTGTTCAGTGCACTCCTGTTGGCGACTTGAAGCTTGACCTGATCGAGCTCCTGTTGTGTCGGCCCGTCGCGCAGGTAGTCACTGAACAGCGACCGGGTCAACGCCAGCGTAGCCTGGCTGAATGCTGGATTGACCTGCAGGGAAATGGTCAGCAAACCCGCCGTGGCCCAAGGGGCGTTTTCTGAATAGACGTCGTACACCAGCCCGCGCTTTTCCCGTAGTTCGTTCATCAGTCGGCTGTTGGTCGTGCCGCCAAAAATCAGGTTGGCGGTGTACAGCGCGGCATAGTCCGCATGGCTTCGCGACACGCTGGGCTGGGCGAGTATCAGGTTGATCTGGGCCAGTGGCTGTTCCTCGTGCAGGGTTCGTTCGGTGCCAACGGGTTTGTGCCCGGGCATTGGCATGACGGTGCCTGCAGGCATGACCGGTAAGGCGTTGCTGATTTGCAGACTGATCGCCTTTGCCTGCGCCAGCGTCAGGTCACCGACCAGGGTGATTTGCGCCTGACTGGCGCTGTAGAAACGCTGGTGGAAATCTTTTACCTCCGTCCCGGTCAGCGCCTGCAACCCTTGAACCGTGCCATAGAACGGCAGCGAGTATGGGCCGTAGGGCGCGAGCAGTGTCTTGACCAGATGCTCTGGCGAATTTCCTGCATCCTGCGCGGCGGCAGTGAGGCTGTCGCGCAGCTCGATTTTCACCCTCTTCAGCGCATCGTCGGTCAGTGTCGGCGCGCCTAGAATCTGCGAAAACAGCTGCAACGCCGGAGCACGTTTCTGTTCATCGCTCAAGCTGCGCAAAGCCAATGTGGCGCGGTCATGATCGATGTTCATGTCGAGTTGCGCGCCCAGACCGTCAAAGACTTCAACGATGGCGGACAGGTCTTTGCCCGGTATGCCTTCATTGAGCATGCTGAACGTGGCGGCGGCGAGGCCCGGCGTGTTGCCATCTCGCGCGCTGCCTGCGGCGAAGCTGACATGCAGATCGAACATCGGCAGCTCTGTGGTGCGGATGAACAACACTTTGGTGCCGGTCAGGGTTTTCCAGCCTTTGATCGACAGTGCTCGCGCAGTGCCGGCGACAGGAACCGGCCCCAGTAGCGATTGCAGACGTGGCGCGGGGTAATTTGCCGGCGCGACCGTCACGGTATCTGCCTGCGTTTGAAAGCCCGTCAGGCCTGCTACGATTCCCAGCCCGAGCAAAACGCCCCTTGCCTTCCGAAGGCCATTATTCATGAGCCGCCTCCGCCAATACATGCGCAACCGTCAGGCGTTCGCGGGTCAAAAACGTTGACGCCGCCTGCTGGATGTCAGCCGGTGTCACCTGTGCTAGCTCGTCTGAGTCCTTATCCATCAACTGCCAGGGCAGGTCGATACTCGCCAATGTGGCCAGCTCGTGGGCCTGCTCGACGATGGAGTCTTGTGTATAGATCTGTCGGGCAATCAATTGAGTGCGTGCGCGCTCCAATTCTTCGGCTGTCGGCGGGTGGGCATGCAGTTCTTCAATCAGTTGCCAGACCCGTGCCTCGGCCGCGTCCAGATCGTCAGCGTGGGCGCTGGCGAGTTCGGCCGTCATGAATAGAAGACTGTCGCCGCGTGTGAGCGCGTCATAAGAAGTACTGACGTCGCTGAACAACTGTTCGGTGAATTCCAGGCGTTTTTTCAGGCGTGCACTTTGTGTCCCTCCCAGTAATGCGTCGATCAGGCGCAGGGCGTGTACAGATCGCCGATTTTCGGCGGTGGCAAGCCCCGGCACGTTAAAGGCCATGATCAGTTGGGGGGTCGGGACGGCCAGAGACAGCGTCAGTTTGCGCTCACCTGCCTGTGCCAGCTCAGTGGGCCGTAGCAGGCGAGGAGCAGGGTGCGCTGGCAAGGGGCCAAAGTGGCGCTGCGCCAACCGTTTGACCTGATCGAGCGTCACATCACCGACAACCACTAGCGTGGCGTTGCCAGGTGAGTAGCGGAGCGCATACCAGTGGCGCAGATCGTCGGCATTCAAACGGTGCAGGTCATGCATCCAGCCAAGAATCGGTGTGCGATAGCTATTGGCCAAATGCGCCACACCGGTCAGACGCTCCAGTGCCAGATCATGGGGGTCATCGTCGGTGCGCAAGCGCCGTTCTTCGCGTATCACCGCCATTTCCGGGGTCAAGTCCGAGGTGCGCAAGTGGGCGGTCGACATCAGATCGGCCATCAACTCGAATGCCACGCCCAGATACCTGGGTGCCAGGGTTTGGTAATAGGCGGTGGCATCTTTGCTGGTGAAGGCGTTTTCCCGGGCACCGAGTGTTTGCAAAATGGCCGAGGCCTCGCCGGCGCAGGTTTTGCTGCTGCCTTTGTAGAGCATGTGTTCGAGTGCGTGGGAGATTCCGCTCTGGCCGGGCGCCTCGTCGGCAGAGCCAACCTTGAACCAGAGTTGTGAGGTCACCAGCGGTGCACGATGGTCTTCACGCACAAGCACGTTCAGACCATTGTCCAGGGTGAATTGATGAGTCGGTGGGGGTGGGGCGGCCAGGGACATCAATGGCGCCAGGCCAAGAATGAGCAGCATCCTGCTGCATAACGTATCCATACATGAATCGTCCGAAGTGGTTAACGCAGATTGCGGTAACCACTTTGGCGAGATGCGAGGAGCGATGTGCGGTATCTATTTATTGCTGATGCATTGAGCGCACATCAAACCCGGGATCAGGCGCTGCGTTGCCACAACGCGTAATACACGCGCCCGGATTTCTGTTCGCGGTGCAAGCGCCAGTTGGCCGGGAAGCCGAGGGTCGATGGTGCCGTTTCGCTTTCGGTATACACCCAGGCGTCGTCGGCCAGCCACTGACGCTCTTCGAGCAACGTGCACACGGCTGGCAGCAGGTTCTGGTTGAACGGCGGGTCGAGGAATACCAGGTCGAACGGCGTAGCGGTCTGGGTTTCCAGGTAGCGCAGGGCGTCGGCAGTCTGCACCTGACCGTTGGTGCAGCGCAGCGTGCCGAGGTGCTCTTTAAGGCTGGAAACCGCGATATTGCTGGCGTCCAGCGCCTGCCCCATGGCCGCGCCACGGGACAAAGCCTCGAGAAACAGCGCGCCGCTGCCGGCGAACGGGTCAAGGACCTTGGCGCCGGCCACGTAGGGTGCGAGCCAGTTGAACAGGGTTTCACGCACGCGATCCGGCGTCGGGCGCAGGCCCGGGGCGTCGGGGAAGCTCAGCTTGCGGCTGCGCCATTCGCCACCAATGATGCGTAACTGATTCACGCCGTTATGCACGTTTTGCGCAGGTTTTTTCGGTGCTCGAGTAGCCATTAATGCTCCGGAACCCCGAGCGGTTGCTCGGCAGGTTTATCAGATGGGGCCGGTAACGGCTTTTGCGGCACGGTCGGGCCAGCGGTGACGATGACCATTTTGTCCGTGCTCAAGTGTTTGTTCAGCGCGTCGCGGACTTGTTCCACGGTCAGGCTCTGGGACTCACGCATGAAGTCATCCAGATAACTCAGCGGCAGATTGTAGAAGCCCATGGCGCCGAGTTGGCCGACGATGTCGGCGTTGCTCGCGGTGGACAGCGGGAAGCTGCCGGCCAGTTCGCGTTTGGCGTCGTCGAGTTCTTTCTGGGTCGGGCCGGTTTTCAGGTAATCGGCGAGAACGTCCTGCACCAGTTTCAGGGTGCCCTCGCTCATTTCCGCGCGGGTTTGCAGGTTGATCATGAACGGGCCACGGGCCTGCATCGGGCTGAAGCCGGAGTACACGCCGTAGGCCAGGCCACGTTTCTCGCGGACTTCGCTCATCAGGCGCGTACCGAAACCGCCGCCGCCGAGGATCTGGTTGCCCATCGACAGTGCGGCGTAGTCCGGATCGTCGCGATCGATGCCCAGTTGCGCGAGCATCAGGTTGGTTTGCTTCGACGGAAACTCGATATGGCCAACGCTGGCTTTCGGCTCTTGCGGCTGAGCGATCTTCGCCAGCGCCGGACCCTTCGGCAGGGCGGCGGACACCTGATTGGCAATCGACTCGGCATCGGCGCGGGACAAGTCACCCACCAGCGCGATCACTACATTGCCCGCCGCGTAGGCCTTGGCGTGGAATTCGCGCAGCTGTGCCACGGTGATTTTCGGCACACTTTGCGCACTGCCATCACTCGAGTGCGCGTAGGGGTGATCGCCGTACAAGCGCTTCATCAGTTCCAGACTGGCGAGTTTGCCGGGGTTCTGTTTCTGGTATTCGAAACCGGCGAGCATCTGATTCTTGATGCGTGCGAATGAGTCGGTCGGGAAGGTCGGTTTGCCGATCACTTCCGAGAACAGTTTCAGCGCGGGTTCACGTTGTTCGGTGGCACTCAGGCTGCGCAGCGAAGCCAGCGCCATGTCCTTGAAGGCACCGTTGCCGAAATCTGCACCAAGACCTTCGAAACCCTGCGCGATGGCGCCGACGTCCTTGCCCGCAACGCCTTCGTTGAGCATCGCGTTGGTCAGTACTGCCAGACCCGGCGCATTGCCGTCCTGACTGCTGCCGGCAGCGAAAATCAGGCGCATGTCGAACATTGGCAACTCGTGGGCCTCGACGAACAGCACCTTGGCGCCTTCGGCGGTGTTCCAGGTCTGCACGTCAAGCTTGCGGCTGGCCGGAGCCTTGCCGTCGAGTTCGGCCAGCGATTGAAGTTTCTGGCTGGACTTGGCGCTGTCCAGCGCTTCGCTGGCGTCGGTTTTCGCGCCGGGAGCCAGATAAAATGCGGCGGAACCGATGACCGCTACGGCGATCAGGCCGAGCAACAGGCGTGGGGTCTTGCGCTTACTCATGAGTCGTCTCCAGTGGCAGGACGTGGGCGACGCTGAGACGTTCGCGGGTGAAATACAGCTTGGCGGCGTTCTGGATGTCTTGCGGGGTTACGCTTTCCAGATCGGCGAGCTCGGTGTCCATCAGTTTCCATGACAGACCGACCGTCTCCAATTGGCCGATGGCAGTGGCCTGGCTGGTGATCGAGTCACGCTCGTAGACCAGGCCGGCAATCACTTGAGCCCGCACGCGTTCCAGCTCTTCGGCGGACGGTGCGGTGGTTTTCAGTTGTTCCAGCAGCTTCCAGAGACCGGCCTCGGCTTGCGCCATGGTCTTTTTCTTCTGGGTGTTCGGCGTCGCCGACAGGGTAAACAGACTGTCGCCACGGGTGTAGGCGTCGTAGCTCGACGAACCGCCGGACACCAGCTCTTCGCCGCGCTCCAGTTGGGTCGGGATGCGACCGCTGTAACCGCCGTCGAGCAGCGCCGAAATCAGGCGCAGGGCGTTGACCGAACGTTTATCTTCAGCAGTGGCGATGCTTGGCACGTTGAAGCCGAGCATCAGGCTAGGCAGTTGCGTCTGCACATGCAGGGTGATCTGCCGTTCGCCGGGTTCGGCCAGTTCCAGCGGTTGTTTTGCCGGTGGCACGTCGCGTTTGGCGATCGGTCCGAAGTAACGCTGGGCAAGGGTTTTAACTTCATCCGGCGTGACGTCGCCAACCACCACCAGTGTGGCGTTGTTCGGCACATACCAGGATTGATACCAGTGGCGTAGCTCTTCGACCTTCATCCGGTCCAGGTCAGCCATCCAGCCGATGGTCGGCGTGTGGTAGCCGCTGGCCGGGTAAGCCATTGCCTTGTAACGCTCGTAGGCCTTGGACATCGGCTTGTCGTCAGTGCGCAGGCGGCGCTCTTCCTTGATGACTTCGATTTCCTTGGCGAACTCGTCGGCCGGCAGGCGCAGATTGGCCATGCGGTCGGCTTCCAGTTCGAAGGCCACACCCAGACGGTCGCGGGCCAGCACTTGGTAATAGGCGGTGAAGTCGTCGCTGGTGAAGGCGTTCTCTTCGGCGCCGAGGTCGCGCAGGATCAGCGAGGCTTCGCCGGGGCCGACTTTCTCGCTGCCCTTGAACATCATGTGCTCAAGGGCGTGGGACAGACCGGTCTGGCCCGGGGTTTCGTAGCTGGAGCCGACCTTGTACCAGACCTGCGACACCACCACCGGCGCGCGATGGTCTTCGCGCACGACGACCTTCAGGCCGTTATCGAGGGTGAATTCGTGAGTCGGTTGCGGGTCGGCCGCCAGGGCCGAAAGTGGCAGGCAGACTGTGCTGAGCAGCAGGCCTGCAGCGCGGCGGGCTAGAGCATTCATTCGTTTTTTAACCTGTTGGGCTGCCCGCTTGGTCTTAGCGTCGGCGGGCGAGAGGGTGCTAGGATACTGATCCGTTTTACCGGCGACCACGTCTATCAGGTTTTCAGGCTTGATCAGGCTGTATGGGTTTGCGGCAGAAAGCTGCGGTTTATCGACTAAACTACGCTTTTTCGCCGATTTTGCCGGTTTAGTCCTTCGTTAATACGATTCTTTGGGGTGCCGCTGGCGCCTCGACAAAATGTTGCGCGTGAACAAGCTGGGTGAAACACAGTCTGTTCTGCATCGAATATTTATTTGCCGGGGCGCCCTTATGGCGCGTCGCTACCGTGAGATAGCCGTCCTCCATGTTTGGTTCCAACGACGACAAGAAGACCCCAGCTGCGGCTGGCGAGAAGAAAAGCCTGTTCGGATGGCTGCGTAAGAAACCGCAGGAACCCGTCGTCGAACAGCCGCCCGCGATTCCTGAGCCGGCCCCTGCGCCTGCTCCCGTAATAGAAGAAGAACCGACGCCGATCGTTCTGCCGATTGCCGAGCCGGTGCTGCAACCGGCGGCCGAGCCTGAGACTGAAATCCCGGTGGCCGCCGAATTGCCGCTGACCCCGGCCGCCGAACCGTGGCTGACTTTGCCAGTGGCGGAAGAGCCGGTGGCGCTGGTGGAAGAGGCCGCGCCCCATGTGACACCGCCAATTCCTGCGCCTGCCGCGTTCGTTGCCGAGGTTGCTCCGGCGCCTTTGGTTGAGCCGTTTGTCGAGCCTGCGCCGGTTGTGGCAGAGGCTGTTGCGCCAGTGTTTGCCGAGCCGGTTGCTCCAGTTGCTCCAATCGTTCAGCAACCAGAGCCAGTACCCGCGCCGGTTGTCGTTGCGCCAATCGTTGCGGTCGAAGCTGCGCCCGTCGAAGTTCCGGCCGAAGCCCCGCGTACCGAGGAGACCAAAGCCGGTTTCTTCGCCCGCCTCAAGCAAGGTCTGTCGAAAACCAGCGCCAGCATCGGCGAGGGCATGGCCAGCCTGTTTCTAGGCCGAAAAACCATCGACGACGACTTGCTCGACGACCTCGAAACCCGTCTGCTGACTGCCGACGTCGGCGTCGAAGCCACTACGCAGATCATCCAGCGCCTGACCCAGAAGGTCGCTCGCAAGGAACTGGCCGACGCCGACGCGTTGTACAAATCCCTGCAGGCCGAGCTGGCTGCGATGCTCAAACCGGTCGAGCAGCCGCTGAAGATTGTTTCGCAGAACAAGCCATTCGTGATTCTGGTGGTCGGCGTCAACGGCGCCGGCAAGACCACCACCATCGGCAAACTGGCGAAGAAGCTGCAGCTGGAGGGCAAGAAAGTCATGCTCGCCGCCGGTGATACCTTCCGCGCCGCCGCTGTGGAGCAATTGCAGGTCTGGGGTGAACGCAACAAGATCCCGGTGATCGCCCAGCACACCGGCGCTGATTCGGCTTCGGTAATCTTCGACGCCGTGCAAGCTGCCAAGGCCCGTGGCATCGACGTGCTGATCGCCGACACCGCTGGCCGTCTGCACACCAAAGACAACCTGATGGAAGAACTGAAAAAAGTTCGCCGGGTAATCGGCAAGCTCGACGCCGACGCGCCGCACGAAGTGCTGCTGGTGCTCGATGCCGGCACCGGTCAGAACGCCATCAACCAGGCCAAGCAATTCAACCAGACCGTCGAACTGACCGGCCTGGCGCTGACCAAGCTCGACGGCACCGCCAAGGGCGGGGTGATTTTCGCCCTGGCCAAGCAGTTTGGCTTGCCGATCCGCTACATCGGCGTCGGTGAAGGCATCGACGATTTGCGTACTTTTGAAGCCGAACCCTTTGTCCAGGCACTGTTTGCCGAGCGGGAGCGTTCATGATTCGTTTCGAACAGGTCGGTAAACGGTATCCGAACGGTCACGTCGGCTTGCATGAGCTGAGCTTTCGAGTCCGTCGTGGCGAGTTCTTGTTTGTCACCGGCCATTCTGGCGCCGGCAAATCAACGCTGTTGCGCCTGTTGCTGGCGATGGAGCGTCCAACCAGCGGCAAATTGCTGCTGGCCGGGCAAGACCTGAGCACCATCAGCAATGCACAGATTCCGTTCCTGCGCCGGCAGATCGGCGTGGTGTTCCAGAATCACCAGTTGCTGTTTGATCGCACGGTGTTCAACAACGTCGCATTGCCGCTGCAGATTCTCGGGCTGTCCAAGGCCGAGATCGCCAAGCGTGTCGACTCGGCGCTGGAGCGCGTGGCGCTGTCGGATAAAACCGATCTGTACCCCGGCGACCTGTCCACCGGTCAGCAACAGCGCGTCGGCATTGCCCGCGCCATCGTCCATCGCCCGGCCTTGCTGCTGGCGGATGAACCGACCGGTAACCTCGATCCGCGTCTGGCAGCCGAGATCATGGGCGTGTTCGAAGACATCAACCGGCTGGGCACCAGCGTGTTGATCGCGAGTCACGACCTGGCACTGATCGCGCGCATGCGTCATCGCATGCTGACCTTGCAACGTGGCCGATTGATCGGCGACGGGGAGGCCGGCGAATGAGTGCGACACGTAGCCCCAAGGTTTCCGAGCGCGTGGCCCCCAAGGCCGCCGATCCGCAGCCGCAAAAGAAGAAAAAGCACGACGATGACGACGGCCCGGATTTCGCCACGCTGTTCCGCGCCTGGGTCGAAAGCCATCGTGCCAGTTTGCTCGACAGCCTGCGTCGTCTCGGCAAGCAGCCGATCGGCAGCTTCTTCACCTGCATGGTGATGGCCGTGGCGCTGAGCCTGCCGATGGGGTTGTCGCTGCTGCTCAACAACGTCGAGCGTCTCGGCGGTTCGTGGCAGCGGGCGGCGCAGATTTCGCTGTACCTGCAACTCGACGCCAGCCCGGAGCAGGGCGAATCGTTGCGCGAGCAGATCAAAGGCATGCCCGGCGTAGCTGATGCTGAATATGTCGGCCGCGATCAGGCGCTGGAAGAGTTCCAGCAGCAGTCCGGATTGGGCGAAGCCCTGCGCGAGCTGCCGGAAAACCCGTTGCCGGGTGTGGTGCTGGTGACCCCGAACGAGGTCGACAAGCCGACCCTGGAAGCATTAAGACAAAAACTTTCCGAGCTGCCCAAGGTACAACAGGCACAACTTGATCTAGTCTGGGTCGAGCGTCTGGCCGCCATCCTCAAGCTCGGCGATCGTTTTGTCTTCGGTCTGACGGTGTTGTTGGTTTCTGCATTACTTTTGGTGATAGGCAATACCATTCGTCTTCATATTGAAAACCGCCGCACCGAGATAGAAGTGATTAAACTCGTCGGCGGCACCGACAGCTATGTACGTCGTCCCTTCCTTTATATGGGCGCGTTGTATGGCTTCGGTGCGGGACTGCTGTCCTGGGGCGTATTGGCGTTCGGCCTGAACTGGTTGAATGATGCGGTGGTTGGACTGGCCGGCTTGTACGGCAGTGATTTCGCACTGGCCGGAGTGCCAGTTGCCGACGGTCTGTCGCTCTTGCTTGGCGCGGTGCTGTTGGGTTATATCGGTGCATGGATTGCAGTCGCACGTCATCTCAGGGAGCTGGCGCCGAAGTAGAATCTTTTTTGCGCGTGATTGGCCTTGCGGTTTTTTTGGGAACTTGTACTTGAGTTCCCGGTCAATTTTTCGCAGTGCCGAAAGGCGCGAGTTATGTAAGTCGGAGGTTTTTTCGTATGACCAATTCTTTGCAACCTGCGTACGCGTTGGTTCCAGGTGCGAACCTGGAAGCCTATGTGCACACCGTGAACAGCATTCCACTGCTGACGCCGGAGCAGGAGCGTGAACTGGCCGAGAGTCTCTACTATGAGCAGGATTTGGGGGCGGCTCGGCAGATGGTGCTCGCCCACCTGCGTTTTGTCGTACACATTGCCCGTAGCTATTCCGGCTACGGTCTGGCTCAGGCTGACCTGATCCAGGAAGGTAACGTCGGCCTGATGAAGGCTGTGAAGCGCTTCAACCCGGAAATGGGTGTGCGTCTGGTGTCGTTCGCCGTGCACTGGATCAAGGCGGAAATTCACGAGTTCATCCTGCGCAACTGGCGCATTGTGAAAGTCGCGACCACCAAGGCCCAGCGCAAGCTGTTCTTCAACCTGCGCAGCCAGAAGAAACGTCTGGCGTGGCTGAACAACGAGGAAGTCCACCGTGTGGCGGAAAGCCTCGGCGTCGAGCCGCGGGAAGTGCGCGAGATGGAAAGTCGCCTGACCGGCCACGACATGGCCTTCGACCCGGCCGCGGAAGCGGACGACGACAGCGCTTTCCAGTCGCCGGCCAACTATCTGGAAGACCACCGGTACGACCCGGCGCGTCAACTGGAAGATGCCGACTGGAGCGACAACTCCAACAGCAATCTGCACGAAGCGCTGGAAGTGCTGGACGAACGCAGCCGTGACATCCTTTACCAGCGTTGGCTGGCAGAAGAAAAAGCCACGCTGCACGACCTTGCGCAGAAGTA
Organism: Pseudomonas sp. LBUM1648; assembly: GCF_059716145.1. Lineage (NCBI taxonomy): Bacteria > Pseudomonadati > Pseudomonadota > Gammaproteobacteria > Pseudomonadales > Pseudomonadaceae > Pseudomonas > Pseudomonas sp. LBUM1648. Next base: position 6,095,353 of record NZ_CP166808.1, on the reverse strand, counting down.
CAACGTGTCGGCCGAGCGTATCCGTCAGCTCGAAAAGAGCGCGATGAACAAGCTCAAGTTGTCGATTGCCGCGTAACCGGCGCCTCGGCAAATAAAAACGCCCCGATCAGCAATGATCGGGGCGTTTTCGTTCAGCAGATCAAAAGATCGCAGCCTTCGGCAGCTTCTACAGGTGAAATGCAATCCTGTGTAGGAGCTGCCGAAGGCTGCGATCTTTTGCTTTATGGCGCTACTGCGCCCAGGGCGCCCGGCGCGAATCATTGAGCCCGAGCAGATAGCTCGTCCCGCCCAACTGACTCATCTGCTGGCGAATCCACCCGGCTCGGCGCGAAACATACGCTGTCGGATGGCTCGCACTCCAGACCCGTGGGTTCGGCAGGACAGCCGCCAGATAGCTTGCCTGCTGCCGGGACAGCGACTTGGCGCTCACGCCAAAGTGATGCCGGGCCGCCGCTTCAGCGCCAAATACCCCGTCATCCCACTCGACGCTGTTCAGATACACCTCAAGAATCCGCTGCTTGGGCCAGAACACCTCGATCAGCGCGGTAAACCAAGCTTCCAGACCTTTTCGCAGATAACTACGACCGGCCCACAGAAACAGGTTCTTCGACACTTGCTGGCTCAACGTACTGGCGCCGCGAATCGAGCCTCCGAGTTCGTTATGGGCCAGCGCGGCCTGGATGGCGCTGAAATCAAAGCCCCAATGCTCGGGAAACTTCTGATCCTCGCCGGCCATGACCGCCACCTTAAGATCATCGGAGATCTCATCCCACGGTTTCCAGGTGCGTTGCAGGTCGATCGGCTCGCCGTCGACCCAGGATTCGACCTTGCGCTCGACCATCAGCGCCGTGCCGGGCGGCGGCACGAAGCGAAACAACAGGACCAGCAATACGCTGCCGCCCGCGAACCAGAGCAGGGCCTTCGTGAGACGACGGAAAATTGAACGCAGCATAGAGATGGCTTGGCCGAACCCGTGGAGCGGGCCATTATACAGACCCTGCCGATCGAGTCTGACTGGAGTTCCACATGCTGCGTGGCTTTCTGATGCTGGCCGCTTTCTTTGGTTTTACCGGGGTTGCATTGGGTGCATTCGCCGCCCACGGCCTGAAAAACCGCCTGACGCCCGAGTATCTGGCGATTTTCCACACCGGCGTCACCTATCAACTGGTGCACACTTTGGCGCTGTTCGGCGTGGCGCTGCTGGCCACACAGATTCAGGGTCGGCTGGTGACCTGGGCTGGCGTTTCGTTCTCCATCGGCATTTTGTTGTTCTCCGGCAGTCTGTACCTACTGACCATCACCGGCATCAGCAAGCTTGGCATCATCACCCCGTTCGGCGGCCTGGCGTTTCTGATCGGCTGGCTGTGCCTGGGGCTGGCCGCCTGGCGGCTGAGCTGACCGGGTAGTCCATTTCACGATGAATGGCTTGGGTCGCCCCGTCTGATCGGGCTAGAATGCCAGCCCCTAAAAATGATGGCGGCCTTGCGCATGCGCATTCAGTTGAACGGCGAATCCCTTGAACTGCCCGACGGTGAAACCGTTGCGGCCCTGCTGACCCGTCTGGATCTGACCGGACGCCGGGTAGCAGTCGAACTCAATCTGGATATCGTCCCGCGCAGCCAGCATGCCGACACCACGCTCAACGACGGCGACAATGTCGAAGTCGTGCACGCCATCGGCGGCGGCTAGTCGTTCGGCCCGCAAGGGCACAGAATTTTGCAAGACCCTCACCTTTAAAGAGGATTCCCCATGAGCATCGTTCGTAGCGACAAGCCTTTTGTGCTGGCCGGTCGTACTTACCAGTCGCGTTTGCTGGTCGGTACCGGCAAGTACCGTGACATGGAAGAAACCCGCCAGGCGATCGAAGCCTCGGGTGCCGAAATCGTCACCTTCGCCGTGCGCCGCACTAACCTCGGCCAGATCGAAGGCGAGCCGAACCTGCTCGACGTGCTGTCGCCGGATCGCTACACCTTCCTGCCGAATACCGCTGGTTGCTACGACGCCATCGAAGCCGTGCGCACCTGCCGCCTGGCCCGCGAACTGCTCGACGGCCACAACCTGGTGAAGCTGGAAGTGCTGGCCGACCAGAAAACCCTGTTCCCCAACGTGATCGAAACCCTCAAGGCCGCCGAAACGCTGGTCAAGGAAGGTTTCGACGTGATGGTCTACACCAGCGATGACCCGATCATCGCCCGTCAACTCGCGGAAATCGGCTGCATCGCGGTGATGCCGCTGGCCGGTCTGATCGGTTCGGGTCTGGGGATTTGCAACCCGTACAACCTGCAGATCATCCTGGAAGAAGCCAAGATCCCGGTGTTGGTGGATGCCGGTGTCGGTACCGCTTCCGACGCTACCATTGCCATGGAGCTGGGCTGTGACGCGGTGCTGATGAACTCGGCCATCGCCCACGCCGGGCAACCGGTGATGATGGCCCAAGCCATGCAACACGCGATCGTCGCGGGCCGTCTGGCCTACCTCGCCGGCCGCATGCCGAAAAAACTCTATGCCAGCGCCTCTTCGCCGCTGGATGGTCTGATCAAGTAAGAGCCATTGATGACTGAATCGAACGACACGCCTATCCAGACGGAAGAGGGCGACGAGCGCCAACACCGCCGCATCAAGAGTTTCGTGATGCGCGCCGGGCGCATGACCGAAGGCCAGCAGAAAGGCCTGGATCAAGGCACGCCGCTGTTCGTGCTGCCATTGGCTGACGCGCCGGTGGATTACGATCAGGTGTTCGGCCGCTCGGCACCGCGCTCGCTGGAGATCGGTTTCGGCATGGGTCACTCGCTGCTGGAAATGGCTGCAGCGGCACCGGAGCAGGATTTCATCGGCGTTGAGGTTCACCGTCCGGGTGTCGGCGCGCTGCTCAATGGCGTGCTGACTCAGGGCCTGACCAACCTGCGCGTTTACGATTGCGACGCGATCGAAGTGCTCAACCGCTGCATCGCCGACAACAGCCTTGATCGCCTGATGCTGTTCTTCCCGGATCCGTGGCACAAGAGCCGTCACCACAAGCGTCGTATCGTTCAGGCGTCGTTCGCTGAACTGGTGCGCAGCAAGTTGAAGGTCGGCGGCATTTTGCACATGGCCACCGACTGGGAACCGTACGCCGAATACATGCTTGAAGTGATGAGCGTCGCCCCGGGCTACCGCAATCTCGCCGAAGACGGCAAGTGCGTGCCACGCCCGGCCGAACGCCCGATCACCAAGTTCGAACGCCGCGGCGAACGACTTGGCCACGGCGTATGGGACCTGAAGTTCGAAAAACTGTCCTGAGCCTTACGCAATAAAATCTGTAGATAAACCTGTGGGAGCGAGCTTGCTCGCGAATGCGATGGATCATTCAGCACTGAGTTGACTGACACCAAGTTTTCGCGATCGAGCTCCCACAATTGTTTTCGGAGTTTGTTCAAGATTGCTGGTGATCCGCCGAAAGATCTTCGTCCCCCCCCCCCACTTGTAAAGGAAGACGAGTCTTGAAAGCCCTTTTCACCTGCATGCTGTTGTTGGGTCTGCTGTTTTCAGCGGCTTGCGAGCGCGTGGTAACGCCCGATGAATACTTCGCCAGCGCGCAAAGAGTGGCCGAAAAAATCCAGCGTGACGCCGATGAGCGGATCAGGCGGGAAGGCGCCGGGGAGCCGGAACTCGCGTATACGCCGGAGCAGTTGCGCAATGCCGAAGGCGATTTTGCAGCGCTTGCAGACAATCTGAAAAAGGCCTCGGATGGCGGGCATATGCTCGCAACGTACTTGCTGGCCAACCTTCAGGACAATCCGATGTTCTCTGAGCGAACGCGGATGGAGGCCTGTGGCCTTTACCAGAAAGCCATGGATCAGGGGTTGCTGGCGGCTGCGGTGGGTTACTACCATTTATGCGACAAGGCATACGAAAGGTTTGATCTGCAAAACGCGGATCATTTGAAGTTCTTGCAGTCGCTGCAACAGTTATTGAGCAAGCCCGACGCTTATGCCCACGTCTATCCTTTGCAGGCCAAGCGTTCGCTGTGCTTCTTCGACGAGAGGGCGACCGCCGGACAGCAAGGCAAATTGGCGGCAATGCGGGCCCGCGCTGTCGCGCTGTTATTGTCAGAAGATCAATATCGGGCTGAGGCCAACTACATTCTTGCGCTGACGCGTGTAAACGAGAATGACCGTCACGACGGTCAGAATATTGCGTATCTGGACAATGCAGAAGCGTTGGGCTGTAAGGACTACTACGGGCTCAGTGCGATGATTCGAAGTGAGGTCAAAGCCAGCGCTGAATAGATGACGAACGTGTCGAGGACTACAACGTAGAGATGAAGCGCACTGGTACTTGCTCTGTTAGCCAGACGCCATTCTCGGCCTGATAGAACTTGAAACCTTGTTCCTGCATCTGCCGCGCGGCGACTTTCAGGATCACCACGGTGCCGTAGCGTTGGCCTACGGCTGAGGCGGTGGTGGTTTCTGCCGAGAGATGCACGTGGTGACGCGATCCGGGGATCAAGCCTTGCTGGTTGATCGAGTCCATGAAGCGCGTCGCCGTGCCGTGATACAGCGTTTCTGGTGGCTGCTTTTCCTCAAACTGCAGCTCCACGCTCTTGGTCGAGTGACCCTGCACGGCGCGGATCTGCTGGCCGTCCTCGGATATCGAAAAGCGTTTCTTGTCGCTGCTCGCCACGACAGTTTCGATCAGCGCGCGATCGAGAGTGCGACCGTCGCGTGCCGCGCCGCTGATCAGCGCTTCGATATTCGCCCAGCCTTCAGAGTCCAGCCTCAGGCCAATGGCCTGAGGCTCGTGGCGCAACACATAGCTGAGAAACTTGCTCGTTTCGTCCATCTGTTTCTTGCTCATGAACTTCCCTGTTTGAATTCAATGATCAGCGGCGGTCTGCGACTACGCCGATCAACACCAGCACCACCAACAGCACCGGTGCCAAGCTGTAATTGTTGAACTGGCTCAATCCCTTGATTACCCAAGGTGTGGCGTAGATCAGTGCTGCACCGCTGCCAATCAAGCACAGCAGGGCCATCAGCGGTACGCGCAGGGCGCCGGCGATGCTGCCCAAGCGTTGTTCGACCCAGCCTTTGAAGTCGGCGCCGAACAGCACCAGCAGGCAGCCGACCAGCGCCAATGCGATTTCCGAGAGGTTGCTGCGGCTCCAGCGGGAGACGGTAGCGAGCAGGTCGAGTATCAAATCCATGCGTTTTCCCTTGGGACAGAAGTTGAGGGTTGGGCTCAGTTCAGGAATTGTTGCAGCAAGTCGTTGAGGAACAGCTGTCCGCGCTCGGTGGCCGCCAGACGTGACGGTTCGACCTGCAACAGACCGCTTTGTTCTGCCGCTGCCCGGCCTTCGGCGAGGCTTTCCAGCGACAGGCCGGTGCGTTCCGGATACAGGCGCGATTCGACGCCTTCGGTCAGGCGCAAGGCGTTCATCAGGAACTCGAACGGCATCTCATCGTTGGCCAGGGCTTTCTCGCCGGCCTGGAAGCTTTTCGCCGGGTTGAGATAGTCCTTCGGCAGGCGCGTCTTCCAGGTACGCACGATGCGCCCGTCCGGATGGCTGAGTTTGCCGTGAGCGCCGGCACCGATGCCAATGAAGTCGCCGAAACTCCAATAATTGAGGTTATGCCGCGCCGGGCGACCGGGTTGGGCGTAAGCCGACACTTCGTATTGCGCGTAACCGTGCTCGGCCAGTAGCGCTTGCCCGGCCTCTTGAATGTCCCACAGCGTGTCGTCTTCCGGCAGCACCGGCGGCTGGTTCCAGAACACCGTGTTCGGCTCAAGCGTCAGCTGATACCAGGAAATGTGCGTCGGCTGCAGTTCGATGGCCTGGCGCAGATCGCTCAAGGCGTCGTCCAGCGACTGATCGGGCAAGCCGTGCATCAAGTCGAGGTTGAAGTTATCGAACCCGGCCTGCCGCGCCATGCCTGCCGCGCGTACTGCTTCGTCGCCGTTATGAATACGGCCGAGCGCCTTGAGCTTTTCCTGCTGGAAACTCTGGATACCAATCGACAGGCGATTGATCCCCAGCTTGCGGTACGCGACAAACTTCTCTTGTTCGAAGGTGCCGGGATTGGCTTCCAGAGTGATCTCGATGTCTTTGGCAAACGGAATGCGCTGCTCGACGCCTTCCAGCAAACGCCCAAGGGCTTCGGCACTGAACAGGCTCGGTGTACCGCCACCGAAGAAAATCGAGCTGATTTCACGGCCATAAACCGCATGCAGGTCCTGATCGAGATCGGCCAGCAACGCGTCGACGTATTCCTGCTCCGGCAGCACCGGGCTGGCGGTGTGCGAGTTGAAATCGCAATACGGGCATTTGCGCACGCACCAAGGGATATGGATGTACAGCGCCAGGGGCGGCAGCGTTGGCAGTGGCGCCCGAGGCGAAGAAGCGGCGCCGCCGATGATCAGCGACGACGCAGAGGGGGTGTCGGTCATTTCAGGCCCAGACGCTGGCGCAGCAGATCCATTGCACGGGCGCGGTGGCTGATCTGATTCTTGTCGGCCGGGCTCAGTTCAGCGCTGGAAACATCGCGCTCCGGCACCCAGAACAGCGGGTCGTAGCCGAAACCGTGTTCGCCGCTGGCGGCAGTCAGGATGCGTCCGTGCCACAGGCCTTCGCAGAGGATCGGCAACGGATCGTCGGCGTGACGCACCAGTGCCAGCACGCAGACGAACTGCGCGCCGCGTTCGGCTTCAGGCACGTCTTTGAGGGCGTCGAGCAGTTTGGCGTTGTTCGCTGCATCGCCCTTGCCGTCGGCATAACGCGCCGAATAGATGCCCGGTGCACCGCCGAGGAAATCCACTGCCAGACCGGAGTCGTCGGCCAGCGCCGGCAGCCCGGAAATACGTGCGGCGTTACGCGCCTTGAGGATCGCGTTCTCGACGAACGACAGACCGGTTTCCTCCGGCTCGACCTTGCTCCACTCGCCGATCGAGCGCAGTTGCACCGAGTCGCCGAGCATGGCCTGGAGTTCTTTGAGTTTGCCGGCGTTATGGCTGGCCAGTACGAGCTGCTTGAGATTCATCATTCGCCGGGGAAAAGTTCTTGGTTGAAGTTGATGGTGTCGATCTTGTCACCGGTCTGCACCTTGATTTCAAAAGTGCGGGTTTCCTGCTGAGGCACCGGGTATTGGGCGATGTAATAGATCGCACCCTGCTCGGTGACTTGCTTGAAGTTCAGCGGCACGCTCTGGCTGGTCAGGTCTTTGACCGTGCCGGTAACGTTGGCGATCAACGGTTTGCCGCCCTTGATCACCGAGACGTTGATCACGCCCTGATTCTTGCTGCGGATCAGCTCGGCAGCCTTGGCGATGTCCGGCGTCAGGAAGGTGGAGTTGAAGGTGTTGTAGTGCACGGTGACATCACCGAACACTTCCTTTCGCTCGCCCTTGATGACATCGGCGGCCATGGCGCCGACGCTCAGGCAGGCAGTGATTAACAACAACGCTAAACGACCCATGATCATCCTCCTCGAAATGTCGTGGCTCAGACCGCGACCCGATGATCTGCAAGCACCGGGCTGCTGACGCGGTAGATACCAATTTCACCTAACAGATTAGGCCATAGCTTACTGGCCCACCCGTGGCGGTGCTGTTGATCCACGGCAAGCCGATCAATGACCTTCGCATCACGTTCGCGACAAAGTTCTTCAAAGTCTTCGAAGGTGCAGAAGTGGATGTTCGGCGTGTTGTACCAGGTGTACGGCAGAAACTCGGAGACCGGCATCCGCCCCTTGCTCGCCAGATACCAGCGGCAGCGCCAGTGACCGAAGTTGGGGAAGGTGATGATGCACTGACGGCCGACCCGCAGCATTTCGTCGAGGATCTTGTCCGGGTAATGCACGGCTTGCAGCGCCTGGGTCATCACCACGATGTCGAAACTGTTGCTGGCGAAGTTGCCCAGGCCTTTATCCAGATCCTGCTCGATGACGTTGACGCCTTTGGCCACGCATTGAGCGATGTTGTCGGCGTCGTTTTCCAGGCCATAACCGGTGACCTGCTTGTGGTCGCGCAGCCAGGTCAGCAACTCGCCGTCACCACAGCCCAGGTCGAGGACGCGGCTGCCGGCGGGGATCCATTCCTGGATGATTTCCAGATCAGCTCTCATGGCTTTCTCACAACGAAATGCGGTTCATGTAATTGCCGAACGCCTGCAAATAGCGCGGGATCGGAATCAGGAAGGCGTCGTGGCCCTGCGGCGCGTCGATTTCCAGGTAGCTGACGTCTTTACGTGCTGCCATCAGCGCGTCCACCAGTTCGCGTGAACGAGCCGGGGAAAAACGCCAGTCAGTGGTGAACGACATCACGCAGAACTTGGCCGTGGCGTTCTCGAAGGTTTTCGCCAGGTTATCGTCGAAGTTCGCTGCCGGATCGAAGTAATCCAGCGCCTTGGTCATCAACAGATAGGTGTTGGCGTCGAAGCGTCCGGAGAACTCTTCGCCCTGGTAACGCAGGTAGCTTTCGACCTGGAACTCGACACTGTGGAAGTCGTAGTTGAGCTTTTCGCTCTTCAGGCCGCGGCCGAATTTCTCGCCCATGGAATCGTCGGACAGGTAAGTGATGTGTCCGACCATCCGCGCCAGCATCAGGCCGCGCTTGGGGATCACGCCCGCTTCCTGGAACGAACCGCCGTGGAATTCCGGGTCTGTAAGAATCGCCTGGCGCGCCACTTCGTTGAAAGCGATGTTTTGCGCCGACAACTTGGGGGCCGAGGCGATCGCCAGACAATGGCGCACGCGATCCGGGTAAGTGATGGTCCATTGCAGCGCCTGCATGCCGCCGAGGCTGCCGCCGATCACCGCTGCCCATTGGCCGATGCCGAGCAGGTCGGCCAGACGCGCCTGGCTGTGTACCCAGTCTTCCACGGTGAGTACCGGGAAGTCGGCACCGAACGGTTTGCCGGTCTCCGGGTTAATACTGCTCGGGCCGGTGGAACCGTTGCAGCCGCCCAGATTATTCAGGCTAACCACGAAGAATTTGCTGGTGTCGATCGGTTTGCCGGGGCCGATGCAGCTGTCCCACCAACCGGGCTTGCGGTCGTCGGGGCTGTGATAGCCAGCGGCGTGGTGATGGCCGGACAAGGCGTGGCAGATCAGCACGGCGTTGCTCGCCTGCGCGTTCAGCGTGCCGTAGGTTTCGTAGATCAGGTCATAAGCGGCCAGCGAACGGCCACAGGCCAGGGCCAGCGGTTCGCTGAAGTGCGCCGTTTGCGGCGTCACCAGACCAACAGAATCGGGGGGAAAGGCAGTTGGCATCGACCCTGCTCTCGTTGAAATGAGGCGTAAGTCTAAAGACCGGGGGGGTTAGCGGCAAGCAACGATCGGGCATGATCGTTCATTGAGCGAAGTCCCCTGTGGTGAGGGGATTTATCCCCGATGGGCTGCGTAGCAGCCCTGTAATCACTTGGCAGTGCCAAGTGATTGGGGTTGGCAACAACCAGGGGGCCGCTCCGCGACCCATCGGGGATAAATCCCCTCGCCACAGGGTGATCAGGAGCGCATCAGGTCAGGCAATTCCGGCAACTTCTTCGGCGAGCAAATCTTCACCCGCTTCTGCCGGTTCAACTCACCGCTGAGTAAGCTGACCTGGCTCTTGGATACCCCAAACGCCTTGGCCAGAAAGCCCATCAGATAGGCGTTGGCCTTGCCCTCGACCGGCGGCGCGGTCAGGCGGATCTTCAGCCGATCACCATGCAGCCCGGCGAAGTCATCGCTACGGGCCGCAGGTTGCAGGTGACATTCCAGAATCAGGTCGTCACCGTCCCAGCGAAACCAGCTCACATCAGCAGGCGCAGGATTTCCGGCATCATCGTCATCGCCGCGAGGTTGTTGATCACCAGCATGTCGATCAGCTTCAGCGCCAGGAACGCGAAGATCGGCGACAGGTCGAGCCCGCCGAGGCTCGGCAGGAACTTGCGGAACGGCGCCAGGGCCGGTTCGCAGATCTGATTGACCAGCTCAGCGCCCGGGTTGTGGCTGCCCGGGGCGACCCACGACAGGATCACGCTGATGATCAGGGCGAAGAAGAATATCTTCAGGAACAGCGCGGTCACGCCGATCAGCGACCAGATAAACAGTTGCAGCGGGTTACCGGTGGTGCCGTAAGTCAGCAGCAGGGTCAGCGCCATCAACGCCAGCTGCACCAGAATCGCCAGCACCAGCGACGACATGTCCAGGCCGAACATGCTCGGGATGATCCGGCGCAGTGGCTTGAGTAGCGGCTGAGTCGCTTTGACAATGAACTGGCAAAGCGGGTTGTAGAAATTCGCCCGTACCAGTTGCAGGACGAAGCGCAGCAGTACGATCAGCAGGTACAGACTGCCGAGGGTTTGCAGCACGTAAACCGCTGCGGTGTTCAATCCAATCATGTAAGGCTCCTTATTTGCCCAGTTGTTCGGCCATTTCGGCCGAGCGGTGCGCGGCGGCGCCGAGTGCTTTTTCTACCAGGGCTTCGAAACCACCGGCCTGGAACGATTTGATTGCAGCTTCTGTAGTCCCGGCCGGCGAGGTCACGCGGCGGCGCAGTTCGGCAGCATCGACGTCACTGGAAGCCGCCATGTGCGCGGCGCCCAGAGCGGTTTGCAACGTCAGTTGTTCGGCAGTTTCTTTCGGCAGACCGAGTTTGACGCCAGCGGCGGTCATGGCTTCGATCAGCAGGAAGAAATACGCAGGGCCGGATCCGGACACGGCAGTCACCGCGTCCAGTTGCTGTTCTTCGTTCAGCCACAAAGCGATGCCGACGGCGGACAGCAGCTCTTCGGCTTGCTGGCGCTGTTGGGCGGTGACTTCGCTGGTGGCGTACAAGCCGCTGACGCCCTGACGCAGCAGTGCCGGGGTGTTGGGCATGCAACGCACGATCGGCTGCTCGCCGAGCCATGCGGTCATGCTGGCGCAAGTGATGCCGGCGGCAATCGAGACCACCAGTTGATTCGGTTTCAGGCTCGGGCGAATCGCTTCGCACACGGCTTTCATTGCCTGAGGTTTGACCGCCAGGACGACGACGTCGACGCCATCGATGGCCTGGGCGTTGTCGGCAAAGGTTTCGATGCCGTGTTCGGCGCTGACTTTGGCGCGGGTTTCTTCACCCGGGTCGCTGGCGCGGATGTGCGCGGCTTCCAGACCCTTGGCCCGCAGGCCGCCGATGAGGCTGGCGGCCATGTTGCCGGCACCGATAAAGGCAATACGTGTGTCGCTCATGTCAGGTCCTTATCCAGAAATGTTCAAGATTGGGAATAGTCGCGGGCGCCGAAAAGGGCCGTACCGATACGAACCCAGGTGGCGCCCTGGGCAATGGCCGACTCGAGGTCGTGGCTCATGCCCATGGAAAGTGTGTCGAGCGGTAGATTCAGGCTGTCCTGCAAACGTTGCACGGCAGCAAAAGCGGCATCCTGTTCGGCGCGATCTTCGGTCGGCTCGGGGATCGCCATCAAACCGCGCAGTTTCAAGCGCGGCAGGGCGCTGATGGCGTTGGCCAGGGCCGGCAGGTCGTCCGGGGTGCAGCCGGACTTGCTGGCTTCACCGCTGACGTTGACCTGAATGCAGATGTTCAGTGGCGGCAGATCCGCCGGGCGCTGTTCGGACAGACGCTGGGCAATTTTCAGACGATCCACGGAATGCACCCACTCGAAATGCTCGGCGATGGCGCGAGTCTTGTTCGATTGAATGGGGCCGATGAAGTGCCAGATCAAGGGCAGGTCGGCCAGTTCGAGCTGTTTGCTCAAGGCTTCCTGCAGATAGTTCTCGCCAAAGTCGCGCAGGCCGGCGGCATACGCTTCACGCAGGGCTTCGGCGGGTTTGGTCTTGCTGACCGCGAGCAACTGCACGCTGTTTTCAGTGCGCCCGGCCGCTGCGGTGGCAGCCTGGATGCGCGAACTAACCAGTTGAATGTTGTCTGCTATCGTGGACATCAAGAGGCGCCAGCGGTCTGAAGGTTCGCGGCATTCTACTGGAATTGAGGAGCGCTATGGATATCACTGAACTACTGGCCTTCAGCGCCAAACAGGGAGCTTCCGACCTGCACCTGTCGGCCGGTCTGCCGCCGATGATCCGCGTCGATGGTGATGTGCGGCGGATCAATCTGCCGGCGCTGGATCACAAGCAAGTGCACGAATTGATCTACGACATCATGAACGACACCCAGCGCGTCGACTTCGAGAAACATCTGGAAACCGACTTTTCCTTCGAAGTCCCCGGTGTCGCGCGGTTCCGGGTCAACGCTTTCAATCAGAATCGTGGTGCCGGCGCGGTATTCCGCACCATCCCGTCGAAAGTGCTGAGCATGGAAGACCTCGCCATGGGTGATGTCTTCCGCAAGATCACCGACGCCCCGCGTGGACTGGTGCTGGTGACCGGGCCGACCGGTTCCGGCAAATCGACCACGCTGGCGGCGATGATCGATTACCTCAACACCCATCGCCATCACCACATCCTGACCATCGAAGATCCGATCGAATTCGTTCACGAATCGCGCAAATGCCTGATCAATCAGCGCGAAGTCCACCGCGATACCCGCAGTTTCGCCACCGCTTTGCGTTCAGCGTTGCGGGAAGACCCGGATGTGATTCTGGTGGGCGAGATGCGCGATCTGGAAACCATTCGCCTCGCACTGACCGCCGCGGAGACCGGGCATCTGGTGTTCGGCACGCTGCACACCACTTCGGCAGCCAAGACCATCGACCGGGTTGTGGACGTATTCCCCGGTGACGAGAAGTCGATGGTGCGCTCGATGCTGTCGGAGTCGTTGCTGGCGGTGGTGTCGCAGACGCTGATCAAGAAAATCGGCGGCGGGCGCGTGGCGGCGCACGAGATCATGCTCGGCACGTCGGCGATCCGTAACCTGATCCGCGAGGACAAGGTGGCGCAGATGTATTCGTCTATTCAGACGGGTGGGTCGTTGGGGATGCAGACACTGGACATGTGCCTGAAGGATCTGGTGACCAAGGGCTTGATCAGCCGGGAGCATGCGCGGGAGAAGGCGCGTACGCCGGATAACTTCTGAGAGAGGCGTGATCGTTCCCACGCAGAGCGTGGGGACGATCCGCGGTGTTAGCGTTGAACTACACGCAGCTGCTTGCTGGCAGGTTCTTTCGGTAATACCCGCTTGGCAACCACGTAATGCTTTTGCCAATACGGCTTGTTCAGCGTATCGATGCTCACCGATTTGCCACGGCGCGGGGCGTGGATGAAGCGGTCGTTGCCCAGGTAGATGGCAACGTGGTTGACCTGACGGCTCTTGATGTTGAAGAAGATCAGGTCGCCTGGTTTCAGATCCTTGCGCTCGACTTTCTCGCCGTGGCCGCTGGCCATGGCGTTGGAGGTGCGTGGCAGGTCGAACGTGGCGTCGTTGAACGCGTATTTCACCAGACCGCTGCAGTCGAAGCCTTTACTTGGGCTACTGCCGCCCCAACGATAAGGAGTACCAAGGACGTTCACCGCGCGGCTAAGGACATTGCTGCTTTCCTTGCTCGCCATCGGTGGCACCAGCTTGCTGTTGCCCTTGCTGCTCAGCGTGGTGACTTTGCTTTGCTTGCTTTTGCTCGAAGGGGCAGAAGCATGGGATTTAGGGGTAAAGCCGTTAACGTTGGGAAGACGTTGCTCACGATTGGTGGCGTGGGCGGCCAGTGGCATTAATAGGCAAATAGTTAGCCATGTCTTGAAAAATGGTCGCATTAGGCGTGGCTCTTAAGTGGTAGCGCGCAACTTTATAACAGCTTTTTTGTCCCTTCCGAGTCCGTTGGTCGATTCAATCGGCAGGCAACGGAACCAAATAAGCGGCAAATTGACGCGATTGTCTGACAGAAGTCCGGTGCTATAAGGCTTTGACGGTTGCAACGGTAACATTTGCCATACGTCGGCTACCTGTAAAAAAGTCACAAAGAATTCAAGAATATTTATCTATCGAGTGAAACGAGGTCTTCATGAACAGCTATCAGCTACCCCGTGTGAAGGAAAAAGACACCCACAGCAAACTCATCGGTTACCTGCTGTGGATCTTCGGATTTACCGGCGCTCACCGCTTTTATTACGGCAAGCCAGTGACCGGAACGATCTGGTTCTTCACCTTCGGTTTGCTGGGCATTGGCTGGCTGATCGACTTGTTTCTGATCCCGGCGATGGATCGCGAGGCAGATTTGCGGTTTGCCGAAGGGCCGATCGAGTACAACGTAGCGTGGATTCTGCTGACGTTCCTTGGGGTGTTCGGTGTGCACCGGATGTATCAGGGGAAGTGGATCAGCGGGTTGATCTACCTGCTGACGGGCGGGTTGTTCTTTATTGGCGTGCTGTATGACTTCTGGACGCTGAATGACCAAGTGTCGGTGCGCAACATGCAGAATCGCGGCGCCTTCCAGTAAGTCTTCGCGAGCAAGCTCGCTCCCACAGGGGATTTGTGTCGTTCACAGATCCAATGTGGGAGCGAGCCTGCTCGCGAATGGGGCAACCCGGTATCAAGCCTGGTGGCTGATCCGCCCATCCACCAGGGTGTAACGAACCACACCCGGCAGACTGTGGCCGAGGAACGGGCAGTTCTCGCCCTTCGACAGCCAGCCTTCACCGGCCACGGTGGAAGCCTTCGGATCGAACAGCACGATATCCGCCGCACCCCCCACCGCCAGTTTGCCCGCCGGCAGGCGCAGCGCCTCGGCCGGGCCAGCGCTCAAGCGCGCCAGCAGTGTCGGCAGATCGAGCAGGCCATCCTCAACCAGCGTCATCGCCAGCGGCAGCAGCAGTTCAACACTGCTGATGCCTGGCTCGGTCGCGCCGAACGGTGCCAGTTTGGCATCACGCTCGTGGGGTTGGTGATGGCTGGAAATCGCCGAGACCACACCGGACTTCACTGCTTCACGCAGGCCATCGCGATCCGCGCGGGTGCGCAGCGGCGGCTGGACGTGATAGAGGCTGCTGAAATCGATCAGCGCTTCGTCGGTCAGGATCAGTTGGTACAGCGCGACATCCGCCGTCACCTTCAGGCCACGGGCCTGCGCCTGAGCGATCAGGGCCACGCCGCGAGCGCTGGTCAACTGGCTGAAGTGCGCGCGCACGCCGGTTTGCTCGACCAGCAGCAGATCACGGGCCAGCGCCACGGTTTCAGCGGTTTCCGGAATGCCCGGCAGGCCGAGGAAACTGGCGACCGCGCCTTCATGGGCCAGGCCGCCTTCTGCGAGATCGTGATCCTGCGAGTTGAAGATCACCGTCAGGTCGAACGTCGCCGCGTAATCCAGCGCCCGGCACAGGGTGCGGGTGTTGCGGAAACTCTCCAGACCGTTGCCGAACGCCACGCAACCGGCGTCGCGCAGCGCAACCAGTTCGGCCAGTTGCTCACCTTCCAGACCTTTGCTCAGCGCGCCAATCGGGAACACCTTGGTGTTGCCGGCCTCGCGGGCGCGATCAAGGATCAGCTCGGCCACGGCGGAGGTGTCGAGCACCGGTTTGGTTTTTGGTGGGCAGCACAGGCTGGTCACGCCGCCGGCCGCTGCCGCGCGGGTTTCGCTGGCGATCGAACCTTTGCGGCTGTAGCCCGGCTCGCGCAGGGCGACGTTCAGATCGACCAGCCCCGGAGCGGCCACCAGACCTGTGGCGTCGATAGTTTCTACAGCGGTGAAACCGGCCGGTGCCGCGCCGAGGGCGACGATCTTGCAGGCTTCAACGTGAATGTCGGTGATTTGATCCAGGCCGCTGCTTGGATCGATGACGCGGGCGCCGAGAATGCTGAGCTTCACTGGGCGTTCTCCTGCTCGAATTGGCGCTGGGCTGTTTGCCCGCTCATGGCCATGGACAACACAGCCATACGAATCGCGATGCCGTAGGTGACCTGATTGAGGATCACCGAGTGCGGGCCGTCGGCCACTGCCGACTCAATCTCCACCCCACGGTTGATCGGCCCCGGGTGCATGACGATGCAATCGGGCTTGGCCCCGGCCAGGCGCGCGGTGGTCAGGCCGAACAGGCGGTAGAACTCGCCTTCGCTTGGCAGCAGGCCGCCGGTCATGCGTTCACGCTGCAGGCGCAGCATGATCACCACGTCGACGTCTTTCAGGCCTTCGGTCATGTCGGTGTAAACCTTCACGCCGTATTGCTCGATGCCGATCGGCAGCAGGGTTTTCGGCGCGATCACGCGGATGTCCGGGCAGCCGAGGGTTTTCAGGGCAAGCATGTTCGAACGCGCGACCCGCGAGTGCAGGATGTCGCCGACGATCGCCACCGAAAGGTTTTCGAAACCGCCCTTGTGCCGACGGATTGTCAGCATGTCGAGCATGCCCTGCGTCGGGTGAGCGTGACGGCCGTCGCCGCCGTTGATGATCGCCACTTGTGGGCAGACATGCTCGGCGATGAAGTGCGCGGCGCCGGAATCCCCGTGACGCACGACGAACATGTCGGCGGCCATGGCTTCAAGGTTGCGCAGGGTGTCGAGCAGGGTTTCACCTTTACTCGCCGACGAAGTCGACACGTTCAGGGTGATCACGTCCGCCGACAGCCGCTGGGCCGCCAGTTCGAAGGTGGTGCGGGTGCGCGTGGAGTTTTCGAAGAACACGTTGCACACGGTCTTGCCGCGCAGCAACGGGACTTTTTTCACGGCCCGGGCACCGACTTCGAGGAACGAGTCGGCAGTGTCGAGGATTTCCGTCAGCAACTCGCGGCGCAGGCCGTCGAGCGAGAGGAAGTGGCGCAGCTGGCCCTGATCATTGAGCTGCAGCGGGCGCTTGGTATCTAGAGGCGTCATCGCGAGGGGGACTCTCAATAGGGCGGATTAAAGGGCAAAGTCTTGCAGTTCGAGCGTCAGCGGCTCGGGGCCGGACAGCTTCACGCGCTCGTGGGTGGCCAGCGACAGGGTCGCGCCCACCACGTTCGGGCGGATCGGCAGCTCGCCGGCGTCCAGGTCAAGCAGGCAGACCAGTGTCACGCTGGCCGGGCGGCCGTAGTCGAACAGTTCGTTCATGGCGGCGCGGATGGTGCGGCCGCTCATCAGTACGTCGTCGATCAGCACCAGATGCTGGCCTTCGATCTCGAAGGGCAGGGCGGACGGGCGCACTTGCGGGTGCAGGCCGTTCTGGCTGAAGTCGTCGCGGTAGAAGGAAACATCCAGCGTGCCCAGCGGCGCGTCGCTGCCCAATTCCTTGAGCAAGGCTTGCGCGACCCAGATGCCGCCAGTGTGGATGCCGATGTAACGCGGTTCGCTGATGTCGCGCTGTGCAAGGTGCGCCTTGAGGCGTGTCGCCATCTGGCTGATCAGATCGGCGGGATTGGGCAGGCTCATGGTTGCTCCTTCTTCGACCCGAGCCGCGTCCTGCCGGACGTGGCTGGGGGTTTAGCCAAAAGAAAAGCGCCGTAGCGCTTTTCAGAATTAAATGCAGTCAGGATTCAAACAGTGCGGTGTTTTCATCGAGCCAGCCCTGCAACAGCAGGGCGGCGGCGATGGCGTCCACCGGGTTGTCGCGGTAACTGCCCTTCTGGCCGCCACGCACCAGACGTTCGCCCTTGGCCTCGAAAGTGGTCAGGCGTTCGTCGTGGGTATAGAAGGGCACATTGAAGCGGCCGTTGAGGCGGCGGGCGAACTTCTCGGCGCGCAGACACATCTCGCTGGGCGTGCCGTCCATGTTCAGCGGCAGGCCAACGACGACGGCGTCGGGTTTCCATTCCTTTATAAGGGCTTCGACCTTATTCCAGTCGGGCACGCCGTTCTGTGCTTTCAAGGTGCACAGCTCGCGGGCCTGACCGGTGATCACCTGGCCGACGGCAACGCCGATCTGTTTGGTGCCGTAGTCGAAGCCTAGAATCAAGCGCAGGGCCATCAGGCGTGACCTGCCTGGCTGGTCAGCAGGTTGAGGTCGATCCCCAAGTGCCTGGCTGCCGCGTCCAGACGCAGTTCGCTGCTGGTGTTGAACAAAATGTCGGTGTCATATGGGCAGGTCAGCCAGGCGTTGTCGGCCATTTCGGCTTCCAGTTGCCCGGCTTCCCAACCGGCGTAACCGAGGGCGATCAGGCTTTTCGCCGGGCCCACGCCGTCAGCGATGGCGAACAGCACGTCCTGCGAAGTGGACAGTGCCAGGTCGCCGTCGAGCTGGGCGGTGGCCTGGAAGGTCTTGCCCGCCGGGTGCAGGACAAAACCGCGATCGGTTTGCACCGGGCCGCCAATGAAGATCGGTACATGCTGGCAGAGGCCCGGCGGATCGATGTCCGGTCGCAGTTGCTCGAGGATGTCAGCCAGATTCAACTCTTGCGGCCTGTTGACCACAATCCCCATGGCGCCATTGGCCGTGTGCTCGACGATGTAGGTCAAGGTGTGGGCAAAGTTCGGGTCGGCCATGTGCGGCATGGCGATCAGGAAGTGATGCTTGAGGTAGCTGGGGCTGACGTTTTTCATGTGCGCTAGTGTGGCGTTCAAGGGGCGAACTGACAAGCTGGGGATGTAAGCAGTACACAGATCAAATGTAGGAGTGTCAGTTGCTGGAGAGCTTGTCGCCCCGGGCGAATTTCCAGGTGCGGATGATTTCCAGTCGGTCGATATCCGACAGATCACCGGTAAACGGTGCAAATGGCGCCGCCAGTCGGACAATGCGCTGTGCCGCCTGATCCAGCAGCGGCTGCCCCGACGATTCCAGCACCAGCACCTCATACAGCGAGCCGTCGCGGTTGATCGAGACCATCAGGCGCAAATTGCCGTAGATCTGCTTGCGCCGTGCTTCTTCCGGATAATTCAGGTTGCCGATGCGCTCGACCTTCTTGCGCCAGTCGTCCTTATACCAAGCGCCTTTGTCACGCATGGTCGACGCCGCGCTCAAGCGGTGAATTCGCGGACGCTTGGCGTACAGCTGTTGTTCCTTGGCCAGTTCCGCTTCGAGGCTGGCGATGTCGCTGGACAACTGCGAGCTGTCGAACTCCGGCGCGTCGACGGTCGGTTTGACCTCGGTCTTGGTTTCTTCTTTTTTGGTCGGGGCTTTTTTCGGCTTAGGCGCGACAGTCGTCACCGCAGCCTTGGGCGCGGCTTCCTGTACTTCAGGCTTGGCGGCGGGCGGCGGCGTGACCTTTTTGACCTGGTTGTCCTGGAACGGCGCGACCTCGGTGGTCTTCGGAATCGCCTTCTTGTCCAGCGTGCCGCTGCCTTCCTGATGCTCTTGCGCGAGGAAGTCAGCCTTCTCGGGCTTCTTTTCGCTCTTGAAGGTGGCGAGGGTGATTTCCAGGGTTTTGCTGATCTGCTTGGGCTCGACCATGGTGAAGCCGACGCCCAGCAGCAGCGCCAAGTGAATCAGCGCTGCGAGAAACAGGGTAAATCCGAGGCGATCGGCCGGGCGCACGCCACGATGGGCGAGTTCTGCGGGCAGATCGGACGGGAGGGTCATGACAAGAAAACCAACATCGCGCTTTTCAGAGGCTGCGCATGATAACGCAATGTTGGTTTCACGCCTTGGGCTTCACGCTTCAAGCGACAGACTGCATGTGACACACATCAAGCTTGCGGCTTTTTGCCGGCGGCTTGCAGCTTCTTGTCGATGGCATCCATCAGCATGCCGCCGATGTCGGTGCCGAAAGCGTTGTCGATTTCGCGGATGCAGGTCGGGCTGGTTACGTTGATTTCGGTGAGGCTTTCGCCGATCACGTCCAGACCCACGAACAGCAGGCCCTTCTCGCGCAACGTCGGGCCGACCTGAGCGGCAATCCAGCGATCCTTTTCAGTCAGCGGACGCGCTTCACCACGACCACCGGCCGCGAGGTTGCCACGGGTTTCGCCCTGGGCCGGAATCCGCGCCAGGCAGTAATCCACCGGTTCGCCGTCGATCATCAGGATGCGTTTGTCGCCGTCCTTGATCGCCGGCAGGTAGGCCTGGCCCATGATCTGCTGGCCGCCGAGGGCAGTCAGGGTTTCGAGAATCACCGACAGGTTCGGATCGCCGGCACGGTGACGGAAGATCGAGGTGCCGCCCATGCCGTCCAGCGGCTTGAGGATCACGTCGCCGTGCTTGGCAGCGAATTCGCGCAGGACATCGGCGCGGCGGCTGACGATGGTCGGCGGCGTGCACTGCGGGAACAGCGTGGCGAACAGCTTTTCATTGCAGTCGCGCAGGCTCTGCGGTTTGTTGACCACTAGCACGCCAGCGGTTTCTGCCTGCTCGAGCAGGTAGGTGGAGTAGACGAACTCCATGTCGAACGGCGGATCCTTGCGCATCAGGATCACGTCCAGATCGCTCAGCAGGTTGTCCTGCTCGGCGTCCAGTTCGAACCATTTTTCCGGATTGGCGAAGACTTGCAGCGGCTTCATCCGCGCCCGTGCCTGACCTTCGGCCTGATACAGGTCGCGCTGTTCCATATAGAACAGTTCCCAGCCGCGCTTCTGCGCAGCCAGCAGCATGGCCAGCGAGCTATCCTTTTTATAGGAAATGCTGGCGATAGGGTCCATGACAATCCCGACGCGAACGCTCATTGGGTTTTCCTCGAAAATTGGCTACCGGATCGGTATGAAAAAAGTGCCGCCAGAGTGGCGCCGGGCGGGTTTGCGGTCAAGGGAAAACCCGTCGATAGATTGCATCTGGAGACTGTGCTAAAAAGGCTGCCATGCAGTGCTGGCCCTTGAACATCAAGGGTTTCCAGCCATTACTCATCGCAAAACGGACAATTTGATTCGCAAAGGCGACGGTAGAGCCCCCTTATGGAACAGCAGTCCAGCGCCTTGAAGGTCATGGTGATCGACGACTCGAAAACGATTCGCCGCACCGCTGAAACCTTGTTGAAAAATGTGGGGTGCGAAGTCATCACGGCGATCGACGGTTTCGACGCATTGGCGAAGATCGCCGACAACCATCCCGGCATCATCTTTGTCGACATCATGATGCCGCGTCTGGATGGTTATCAGACCTGCGCTTTAATCAAGAACAACAGCGCGTTCAAGGCCACGCCGGTGATCATGCTGTCGTCCCGTGACGGGCTGTTCGACAAGGCCAAGGGGCGGATTGTCGGCTCCGATCAATTTTTGACCAAGCCTTTCAGCAAGGAAGAACTGCTCAGCGCGATCCAGGCCCATGTTCCGGGCTTTTCCGCCGCTTTGCCGCAGTAAGACACGTACAGTGACGCTCGGCCAGCGGGCCGGATGTCGACAAGAAAAATGGGGAAAACCATGGCACGTATCCTGATCGTCGATGATTCGCCGACTGAAATGTACAAACTGACCGGCATGCTGGAAAAGCACGGCCATGAAGTGCTCAAAGCCGAAAATGGCGCCGACGGCGTTGCCCTGGCCCGTCAGGAAAAACCCGACGCGGTGCTGATGGACATTGTCATGCCCGGCCTCAACGGCTTTCAGGCGACCCGTCAGTTGACCAAGGACCCTGACACCGGGCACATCCCGGTGATCATCATCACCACCAAGGATCAGGAAACCGACAAGGTCTGGGGCACCCGCCAAGGCGCCAAGGACTACCTGACCAAACCGGTCGATGAAGAGACTCTGATCAAGACCCTGAACAACGTGCTGGCCGGTTGATCGCGCGGCCATGAGCGAATCGCTGACCGCGTTCGAACTGCTCTGGCAGATTGACCAGCGCTGCCGCTTGCTCGCGGCCGACCTGCCATCGCAACCGGCGCGTCAGGATCGCTGGAGCGGTATCGGTTTTCGCCTCGGCGAACACTGGTATGTCGCGCCGATGGGCGAAGTCAGCGAAGTGTTGCACGAACCGCGCTGCACTCAGTTGCCCGGGGTCAAGCCGTGGGTCAAAGGGGTGGCTAACCTGCGTGGGCGGCTGCTGCCGATCATGGACCTGTGCGGTTTCTTCGGGCATGAGCTTTCACCGCTTCGTAAGCAGCGGCGGGTATTGGTGGTGGAGCATGGCGACGTGTTTGCCGGGCTGATGGTCGATGAGGTCTTCGGCCTGCAGCATTTCGAGCAGGGCAGCTTTGAACCGCTGTCGATCAGCAAGCGCCAGGGCTCCAAGGCCGAGTTCGTCAAAGGGTACTTCCGGCGTGAGCAGAACTGGCGGGTGTTCAGCCTGTTTGCGCTGGCCAAATCCCCGGTGTTCATGAGCGTCGCAATTTAGTCGAAACACCACCCAAACCTGTGGGAGCGGGATTTGTGGTGAGGGGATAAATCCCCTCGCCACAGAGCTCGTTCCCACAGTGGGCCGTTGCAGGTTTCATAGGCGAGGACCGATGACAAAAGCAAAAACAGGCAAGCCGGCGGAAGGATCGCGCAGTCGCTCGCAGATCATCGTGCTGTTCATCGCACTGATCGTGTTCATCATGCTGCTGTTTGCCAACTTCGCTTACCTCAACACCCAGGCGAACTACGACAAGCAGTACATCGGTCACGCCGGTGAGCTGCGCGTGCTGTCGCAACGCATTGCCAAGAACGCCACTGAAGCCGCCGCCGGCAAGGCTGCGGCGTTCAAGTTGCTCAGCGATGCGCGCAACGATTTCGCCCAGCGCTGGAGTTACCTGAAGAAGGGCGACCCGGCCACCGGCCTGCCCCCGGCGCCGTCGACCGTGCGCCCGGAAATGCGCGCCGTGCAGCTCGACTGGGAACGCCTGCTGAAAAACACCGACGCCATTCTCTCCAGCGAACAGACCGTGCTGTCGCTGCATCAGGTCGCCGCGACCCTGGCCGAAACCGTGCCGCAGTTGCAGATCGAATACGAAAAAGTCGTCGAGATCCTGCTCCAGCGCGGTGCTCCGGCGGCACAAGTGGCGATGGCCCAGCGCCAATCGTTGCTGGCCGAACGCATTCTCGGTGCGGTGAACACCGTGCTGGCCGGCGATGAAAACTCGCAGCAGGCTGCCGATGCGTTTGGCCGCGATGCCACTCGCTTCGGCCAAGTCCTCAACGGCATGCTTCAGGGCAACCCGGCGCTGAAGATCAGTCAGGTCGAAGACCGTGATGCCCGCGCGCGCCTGAGTGAGATTTCCGAGCTGTTCCAGTTCGTTTCCGGCTCTGTCGATGAAATCCTCGAAACCTCGCCGGAGCTGTTCAAGGTTCGCGAGTCGGCCAGCAACATCTTCAACCTCTCGCAAACCCTGCTCGACGAAGCCTCGCACCTGGCCAACCGTTTCGAAAACCTCGCGGGTGGGCGCAACACCGACACCATCGGTGGCTACGTGCTCGGCTTGCTGGCGCTGGCGTCGATCATCCTGATCGGTCTGGTCATGGTCCGCGAAACCAATCGCCAGTTGCGCGAGACCGCCGAGAAGAACGAACGCAATCAGAACGCGATCATGCGTCTGCTCGATGAAATCGAGGATCTGGCCGACGGCGACCTCACCGTGACCGCCTCGGTGACTGAAGACTTCACTGGCACCATCGCCGACTCGATCAACTATTCCGTCGATCAATTGCGCGATCTGGTGGCGACCATCAACCTCACCGCCGGCCAGGTCGCGGCGGCCGTGCAGGAAACCCAGGCCACCGCCATGCACCTGGCCCAGGCCTCGGAACATCAGGCCCAGCAGATTTCCGAAGCCTCGACCGCGATCAACGATATGGCCCAGTCCATCGATCAAGTCTCGGCCAACGCCGCCGAGTCCTCGGCGGTAGCGGAGCGTTCCGTGGAAATCGCCAACAAAGGCAACGAGGTGGTGCACAACACCATCCACGGCATGGACAACATTCGCGAACAGATTCAGGACACCGCCAAACGCATCAAGCGTCTAGGCGAGTCGTCGCAGGAAATCGGCGATATCGTCAGCCTGATCGACGACATTGCCGACCAGACCAACATCCTCGCCCTCAACGCCGCGATTCAGGCGTCGATGGCCGGCGATGCCGGGCGTGGTTTTGCCGTGGTCGCCGACGAAGTACAACGGCTGGCCGAGCGCTCGTCGGCCGCCACCCGGCAGATCGAAACGCTGGTGCGGGCGATCCAGACCGACACCAACGAAGCGGTCATCTCCATGGAACAGACCACCACCGAAGTGGTGCGCGGCGCGCGGCTGGCGCAGGATGCCGGGGTGGCCCTGGAAGAAATCGAAGGCGTGTCGAAGACCCTTGCGGCGCTGATTCAGAGCATCTCCAACGCGGCGCAGCAGCAGACGACGTCGGCCGGGCAGATCTCGCTGACGATGAACGTGATCCAGCAGATCACCACGCAAACGTCGTCGGGCTCCACGGCCACCGCCGAGAGCATCGGCAACCTGACGAAAATGGCCAGTCAGTTGCGTCGTTCGGTGTCAGGGTTCACCTTGCCGGCGGCATCCGCGTCGGCGACGGATAAAGTGTGATTGGAGCGGTTATGGGTGATCGCCACGACTACGTGGCCCTCGAGTGGGTCAAAGGCGAAATTGCCGAAACGCTGAAACTGGCGCATCAGGCGATTGAAACCGTGCTCGATGATCCGCACGCATCCGGCGGGCTGGACGAGTGCCTGGCGTACATCCATCAGGTTCACGGCAGCTTGCAGATGGTCGAGTTCTACGGCGCCGCGCTGCTCGCCGAAGAAATGGAGCATCTGGTCGAAGCCTTGCAGCAGGGGCGCGTCAGCCATCGCGACGAAGCCCTGCACTTGCTGTTGCAAGCCTTGGGGCAATTACCGATCTACCTCGACCGCGTACAGAGCGCCCGCCGTGATCTTCCGCTGGTCGTGCTGCCGCTGCTCAATGATTTGCGCAGCGCTCGCGGCGAAAGCCTGCTGTCGGAAACCAGCCTGTTCAGCCCGCAACTGCCCGAGCTGCCGCCGCTTGGCGAAGAGGCGCTGGCGCTGCTGGAACCGGCAGAGCTGCCGAATGTGCTGCGCAAGTTACGCCAGATGCTGCAAATGGCGCTGGTCGGTTTGCTGCGTGAGCAGGATGACCAGACGCACTTGGCTTATCTGGCGAAAGTCTTCACCCGTCTCGAAGCGCTGAGCGGTGACGCCCCGTTAAGTCCGTTGTGGCAGGTCGCATCCGCCTTGGTCGAAGGTATGCGCGAAGGCGTGATCGCCAACAGCCCGGCACTGCGCAGCCTGTTCAAGGACGCCGACAAGGAACTCAAGCGCCTGCTCGAACAAGGCATGGCGGGCCTCAATCAGCCGCCCCCGCCAGAGCTTCTGAAAAGCCTGTTGTTCTATATTGCCAAAGCCGAACATCCCACCAGGCAGATGCTGACCATGAAAGATCGCTACTCCCTGGACGACGCCTTACCCGACAGCGCGATGGTCGATGAAGAACGCGCGCGCCTGGCCGGCCCCGACCGCGATGCGATGCGCTCGGTGCTGGCGGCATTGTGCGAAGAACTGGTGCGGGTCAAGGAACGCCTCGACCTGTTCGTGCGCAGCGACCGCCAACACACGTCGGACCTGGAAAGCCTGCTGGCGCCGTTGCGGCAGATCGCCGACACCCTCGCGGTGCTCGGTTTCGGCCAGCCGCGCAAGGTCATCATCGATCAACTGGCGGTGGTGCTCAGCCTTGTCCAAGGCCAGCGTGAACCCAACGACGCGATCCTGATGGACGTTGCCGGCGCCTTGCTCTACGTCGAAGCGACACTCGCCGGGATGGTCGGCACCGTCGAGCCGGAAAGCCCCGAAGACTCGCGCCTGCCCACCACCGACCTGACGCAGATTCATCAGATCGTGATCAAGGAAGCGCGCATCTGCTTGCAACAGGCCAAGGACATGATCGTCGACTATATCGACGCCGACTGGGACCGCCAGCAACTGCAACCGCTGCCAGAACTGCTGACTCAGGTGCGCGGGGCGCTGGCGATGATTCCGCTGAGTCGTGCGGCGAATCTGGTCGAGGCCTGCAACGGTTTCATCCGCGAACATCTGCTGCTCGATCCGCACGAACCAGGCTGGCAGCAACTGGACAACCTCGCCGACGTCATCACCAGCCTCGAGTATTACCTTGAACGCTTGAGCGATGACCCGCTGGCGCCGAGCGAACAACTGCTGGATGTCGCGCAGAAGAGCCTCGCCAGTCTCGGTTATTTTGCAAACGAAGAGGCCAATGAGCAGCCCGGCGAACAGCGTGTGCCAGTGCTCGATGACGTGCTCAGCCCCAGCGAAGCACTGGTGATGCAGGACCTGCAGGCGCTGGACGACCCGGACATCGTGCAGTCGCTGGCCGATGTGTTGGCCAGCCCGGTGCCGGCGATCAATCCGCCCGCCGTGGTCACACCCGGCAGCCTGATGCCGCCGCCGGCCGACGAAGAACCGGTGGACGACGAACTGCGCGAAGTGTTCCTCGAAGAGACCGATGAGGTACTTGAGGTTCTCCACGAATACCTGCCGCGCTGGACAGCCAATCCGCAGGATCGCGCCGCGCTGACAGAGCTGCGCCGCGCCTTCCACACCTTGAAAGGCAGCGGACGCATGGTGCGTGCGCTGATCCTCGGTGAACTGGCCTGGGCGGTGGAAAACCTGCTCAATCGCGTGCTGGAACACAGCGTCGAACCCGGCGCCGTGGTGCCGCAATTACTCACCGACACGGTGTTGCTGCTGCCGGAACTGGTCAGCGAATTCGCCACCAACAGCCAGCGTCAGCGCAGCGATGTCGATCAATTGGCGGCGCGCGCCCATGCCTTGGCCAAGGGGGACGAACCGCTGGCCGCCGAAGACGTCGATGACGTTGCGGCGCTCGATCCGCTGTTGCTGGAGATCTTCCGCAACGAAGCCGAAACCCATCTCGCCAGCCTCAACCGCTTCCTCGATCAAGCGGCCGAGCATGTTCCGCTGCCGGCCAGCGACGAGTTGCAGCGCGCTTTGCACACCCTCAAGGGCAGCGCGTCGATGGCCGGTGTGTTGCCGATTGCCGAACTGGCGGCATCGCTTGATCATTTGGCCCGAGAGTTCAAGGCCCATCAGTTGCCGCTCGATCTCGATGAAGTCGAGTTGCTGCTCGAAGCCGAAGGGCTGTTCCGTGTCGGCTTGCGCCAGCTCAAGCATGATCCGCTGGCGCCGATTGTCGGCGCGCAGTCGCTGATCAAACGCACCGATGCGCTGCTCGGCGAGCGTCTGGAAGCGATCCTCAATGCACCGAACACTGGCCTGCGGATCAAGCACGATCCGCAACTGATCAACAACTTCCTTGCCCAAGGCATGGACATCCTGTTCGACGCCGAAAACCTCTTGCAGCGCTGGCAGCAACACCCCGGCGAACGCCAGGAACTCAGCGCGTTGCTGGATGAGCTGACCACCCTCGGTGAAGGCGCGCACTTGGCAGATCTGCTGCCGGTGGATGTTCTGTGCGAAGCCTTGCTCGATCTCTATGGCGCCGTGGAAGAAAGCAGCCTGGCGGTCAGCGACCGGTTTTTCCAGGAAGCGCAGTACGCCCACGAAGCGCTGATCAACATGCTCGACGAACTGGCCGCCGGCCAGGAAGTCACGCCGCAGCCGGAGCGCATTCGCGCCTTGCATGATCTGCTCGACGAAAGCCTCGACCCCTCGTCCATGGGCCTGATTCGCAGCGACGGCAGCCGCACCTTGAGCATCCGCGAACTGGGCGCGGCCACCGCCGAGCTTTCGCAAACCAGCGCTGCCCAGGAGCCGGACGACGAAATCGTCGAGATCTTCCTCGAAGAGGCAGTGGACATTCTCGACAGCGCCGAGCAAGCCTTGCAGCGCTGGCTGAGCGACCCGGACAACGCCGCGCCGCTGTCCTCGTTGCAGCGTGATTTGCACACCCTCAAGGGTGGTGCGCGCATGGCCGAAGTCGACGCCGTCGGCGATCTGGCCCAGGAGCTGGAAAGCCTTTACGAAGGTCTGGTCGATCGTCGCTACAGCCACAGCGAAGCCCTTGGTCGCTTGTTGCACAAGAGCCATGAGCGTTTCACCCGGCTGCTTGAGCAACTGCAAAACCATCAGCCGCTGGAGCCGGCAGAGGATCTGATCGAAGCGCTTCGCCAGGTACGCCAAGGCTCGCCGACCCCTGCCGAAACGACGCAACCTGCCGTCGATCACGAAGGTGCCGGGCACGATCCCGAGTTGCTGGAGATCTTCCTCGAAGAAGGTTTCGACATCATCGAGAACTCCGGCGCCGCGCTGCTGCGCTGGCAGGCTGAGCCGGGCAACCGTCAGGAAGTCGAAACCCTGCTGCGCGACCTGCACACCCTCAAGGGCGGCGCGCGGATGGTCGAGATCGGCCCGATCGGCGACCTCGCCCATGAGCTGGAATACCTTTACGAAAGTCTCTCCGCCGGCTCGTTGCAAGCGTCTGGCGAATTGTTCGCGCTGGTGCAGCGCGGCCATGACCGACTGGCGCAAATGCTCGATGGCGTGCGCGCCGGGCAACCGTGTCCGCCAGCGGATCGGTTGATCAATGCGATCCAGAACTTCAGTCATCCCGTGACGCCTGAAGCGCCGCCGTTGCTGCCGCTGCCGGTTAAAACCGAGACCGCAGCACCGGCCACCGACGCCGGCGCGGACATGGTCAAAGTCTCCGCCGAACTGCTCGACGAATTGGTCAATCTGGCCGGGGAAACCTCGATTTTCCGTGGACGCATTGAACAGCAAGTCAACGACGCGCAAGTCGCGCTCAACGAGATGGAAACCACCATCGAGCGCATGCGTGATCAGTTGCGCCGCCTCGATACGGAAACCCAGGGGCGCATCCTCAGCCGTCAGCAAGTCGACGGCGAACGCCTCGGTTACGAAGAATTCGATCCGCTGGAAATGGATCGCCATTCGCAGTTGCAGCAACTGTCGCGCGCGCTGTTCGAATCCGCCTCCGACTTGCTCGACCTGAAGGAAACCCTCGACCGCCGCAACCACGACGCCGAGAACCTGCTGCAACAACAAGGGCGAATCAACACCGAATTGCAGGAAGGCCTGATGCGCTCGCGCATGGTGCCGTTCGAACGGATGTTGCCGCGCCTCAAACGCATCGTCCGCCAGGTTGCCGAAGAGCTGAACAAAGACGTCGCTTTCGTCGTCGGCAACGCCGAAGGCGAGATGGATCGCAACGTGCTGGAGCGCATGGCCGCACCGTTGGAGCACATGCTGCGC
The DNA here is from genome assembly GCF_059716145.1 of Pseudomonas sp. LBUM1648. Taxonomy (NCBI): domain Bacteria; kingdom Pseudomonadati; phylum Pseudomonadota; class Gammaproteobacteria; order Pseudomonadales; family Pseudomonadaceae; genus Pseudomonas; species Pseudomonas sp. LBUM1648. Next base: position 6,066,475 of record NZ_CP166808.1, on the reverse strand, counting down.
AACGCCGTCGACCATGGTCTGGAGTCCACCGAGGTGCGGCTGGCGGCGGGGAAACCGGCGCAAGGGCAGATCAGCCTCGAGCTGTCCCGCGAGGGCGGCGACATCGTTTTCGACATCCGCGACGACGGTGCCGGTGTGCCGCTGGAAGCGGTGCGGAACAAGGCAATCAAACGTGGCTTGCTGGCGCCGGACGCCGAAATCAGCGACCGCGATGTGTTGCAGTTCATCCTCCAGCCGGGGTTTTCCACCGCCGAAAAAATCACCCAGATCTCCGGGCGTGGCGTCGGCATGGACGTGGTGCATGAAGAAGTCCGCCAGTTGGGCGGCAGCATGAGCATCGACTCGGTGCCGGGGCAGGGCGTGCATTTTCGCATTCGCCTGCCGTTCACCGTGTCGGTCAACCGTGCGTTGATGGTGCAGTGTGGTGAGGATCAATACGCGATTCCGCTGAACACCATCGACGGCATCGTCCGCGTGTTGCCGAATGATCTGGATGGGCATTTCCGTCTTGATCCACCGAGCTATCAATACGGCGGCCAACGCTATGAGCTGTGCTACTTGGGCGAGCTGCTGAAAACCGCGCCACGCCCGAAACTGCTCGGCCAGAGCCTGCCGTTGCCGGTGCTGTTGGTGCAGTACAACGACCGGCGCATCGCGGTGCAGGTCGACACCATGGCCGGGACGCGCGAGATCGTGGTCAAAAGCCTCGGCGCGCAATTCGCGGCGGTGCAGGGCGTGTCCGGCGCGACGATTCTGGGCGATGGCCGGGTGGTGCTGATTCTTGATCTGCTGGCGCCGATCCGCGCGATGCAGGCACCGGTTGCGCAGTATCCGATTCAACCGGATATCGACAGCGAACCGCAGAAACCGCTGCTGGTCATGGTGGTCGACGACTCGGTCACCGTGCGCAAGGTCACCAGTCGTTTACTCGAACGCCACGGCATGAACGTACTGACCGCCAAGGACGGTGTCGACGCCATGCTCCTGCTCGAAGAACACATGCCCGACCTGATGCTGCTCGACATCGAAATGCCGCGCATGGACGGCTTCGAAGTCGCCACCCAAGTGCGCAACGACGAACGCCTGCAACACCTGCCGATCATCATGATCACCTCGCGCACCGGGCAAAAACACCGCGACCGCGCCATGGCTATTGGCGTCAACGACTACCTCGGCAAGCCCTATCAGGAATCGGTGCTGCTCGAAAGCATTGCCCACTGGAGCAAGAAACATGCATGAGCGCCGCCACAACGCGCGTACCAGCCAACTCACCGGGCTGCTGCTGCCGCTGGCGGATCGTAACCTGATCTTGCCCAACGTCGCGGTGGCCGAGCTGATCGACTATCAGGCCAGCGCCTTCGATCTGGATACACCGCCGTGGTATCTGGGGCGCGTCATGTGGCGCGAGCGGCAGATTCCGTTGCTGAGTTTCGAGTCGGCGTGTGGGCAGAAAGTGGTGATTGGCGAGCGAGCGCGGATTGTGATTCTCAATGCGCTGGGTGGCTTGCCGCAGCTGAAATTCATTGCGTTGCTGGTGCAGGGGATTCCTCGGTCTTACAAGCTCGATAGTCAATTGAGCTATGTCGATGTGCCGTTGTGTGCGCTGGAACAGGCGGCGGTGCAGGTGGGGGAGCAAGTGGCGAAGGTGCCGGATTTGTTGGCACTTGAGCAGTTGTTGGTGGAGGCGGGACTGGTCCACTGATCCAGAGTTTTTAGTGGTCTGACTGGCCTCTTCGCGAGCAGGCTCGCTCCCACATTGGATCACCAGTGAACACAGATCAGGTGTACGACACAGATCCCCTGTGGGAGCGAGCCTGCTCGCGAAGAGGGCCTGAACCATTACGCTAAGCGTAATGATTCACCACCCTGCTTGATTGATGCCCCCACCCCACACGCCTAACTTAGCTCCACGACAGCGAACCCCGTGGAGTGAGCATGACAACAACAATTTCCCCCGACTCGCGCTGGACGCGGCGGCGTGACGAGAAGCAGCGTCGCCTCGACAAGGTGCGCGGGCTGGCCGACGGTGTGGTGTTGCCCACCGACAAGATCGTCGCCGCGCTCGAAGCGCTGATTCATCCCGGCGACCGTGTGGTGCTGGAGGGCAATAACCAGAAGCAGGCAGACTTCCTTTCTCGCTCGCTGGCCAAGGCTGATCCCGAGAAGCTCCACGACCTGCACATGATCATGCCCAGCGTCGGCCGCTCCGAGCACCTCGACCTGTTCGAACGCGGCATCGCCCGCAAGCTCGATTTCTCCTTCGCCGGCACCCAGAGCCTGCGCATCAGCCAGTTGCTTGAAGACGGCCTGCTGGAAATCGGCGCGATCCACACCTACATCGAACTCTACGCCCGGCTGGTGGTGGACCTGATCCCCAACGTCGTGCTCTCGGCCGGTTTCATGGCCGACCGCGCCGGCAACATCTACACCGGCCCGAGCACCGAAGACACCCCGGCGCTGATCGAACCGGCCGCTTTCAGCGACGGCATCGTCATCGTCCAGGTCAACCAGTTGGTCGACGACGTCAGCGAATTGCCCCGTGTGGATATTCCGGCGTCGTGGGTCGATTTCGTCGTGGTGGCCGACAAGCCGTTCTACATCGAACCGCTGTTCACCCGCGACCCACGGCACATCAAGCCTGTCCACGTGTTGATGGCGATGATGGCGATTCGCGGGATCTACGAAAAACACAACGTGCAGTCGCTCAACCACGGCATCGGTTTCAACACAGCGGCCATCGAACTGATCCTGCCGACCTACGGCGAATCCCTCGGCCTCAAAGGCAAGATCTGCCGCAACTGGACGCTCAATCCGCACCCGACGTTGATCCCGGCGATTGAGAGCGGCTGGGTCGAAAGCGTGCATTGCTTCGGCACCGAACTGGGCATGGAAAACTACATCGCCGCGCGCCCGGACGTGTTCTTCACCGGCCGCGACGGCTCGCTACGTTCCAACCGGATGTTCTGCCAACTGGCCGGGCAATACGCGGTGGATCTGTTTATTGGCGCGACGTTGCAGGTTGATGGCGATGGCCATTCCTCGACCGTTACCCGTGGCCGTCTCGCCGGTTTCGGCGGCGCGCCGAACATGGGCCATGACCCGCGTGGCCGCCGTCACGGCACGCCGGCATGGCTGGACATGCGCCACGACGACTCGCCGCAACCGATGCTCGAACGCGGCAAGAAACTCGTGGTGCAAATGGTCGAGACCTTCCAGGAGGGCGGCAAACCGACCTTCGTCGAAACCCTCGACGCGGTGGAAGTGGCGAAGAAAAGCGGCATGCCGCTGGCGCCGATCATGATCTACGGCGACGACGTCACCCACCTGCTCACCGAAGAAGGCATCGCCTATCTGTACAAGGGGCGTTCGCTGGAAGAGCGCCAGGCGATGATCGCTGCAGTCGCCGGGGTCACCGCCATTGGCCTGCGCCACAACCCGAAAGACACCGAACGCATGCGCCGTGAAGGCCTGATCGCCTTGCCCGAAGACCTCGGCATCCGCCGCACTGACGCCACGCGCGAACTGCTGGCGGCGAAAAGCGTGGCCGATCTGGTCGAGTGGTCCGGCGGCCTCTACAACCCGCCCGCCAAATTCAGGAGCTGGTAATGCACGCACTTAACCTGCAAGCGAAACCGATTTCCCTGGCCGAGCGATTGGCGGACATGGCGGTGGATGCGTTGATCGACGAAGCGGATCTGTCGCCGAAACCGGCGCTGGTCGACCGTCGTGGCAACGGCGCGCACACCGATCTGCACTTGGGCCTGATGCACGCCTCGGCGCTGTCGTTGTGGCCGGCGTTCAAGGAGATAGCCGAAGCCGCCATTGAAGTCGGCGAGATCAATCAAACGCTGCGTGAAAGCATTGGCCGCATCGGCCGTGAAGGCGAGCAAGCGATGCTCGCGACCACCAACGGTGTGAACACTCATCGCGGTGCAATCTGGGCCTTGGGCCTGTTGGTGACCGCCGCCGCGCTCGAAGCGAAATCCACGGGTGCCAACGCCGTCACCCTGCGCGCTGCACGGCTGGCGCTGCTCGATGATCGTTTTGCACCTCGTCCCCTGAGCCACGGTGCACAAGTCGCGCTGCGTTACGGCGCTCGCGGCGCCCGAGAGGAAGCGCAACTCGGCTTCCCGTCCGTGCTGCAACGTGGCCTGCCACAACTGAAAAAAAGCCGCACTGCCGGCCACGGCGAACAGAATGCCCGGCTCGACGCCTTGCTCGCGATCATGACTGACCTGGCCGACACCTGCGTGCTCTACCGCGCCGGCGAACAAGGCCTGCACGCCATGCAGCAGGGCGCGCAAGCGGTGCTCGACGCCGGTGGCAGCGCCAGCCTCAGCGGTCGCCGTCGTCTGCATGAACTCGATCAACAACTCATCGCATTGAATGCCTCGCCCGGTGGCGCCGCCGACTTGCTCGCCGCCACGCTGCTGCTCGACCGAATCGAGTGCGACGGCACCTTTCAGGGAGCGTTTTGATGGAAACCCTATCGTTTGAATTCCCCGCCGGGCAGCCGCCTCGCGGTCGGGCGCTGGTCGGTTGTGTCGGCTCGGGTGATCTGGAAGTGCTGATCGAACCGGGGCTGGCCGGCAAGTTGACGATCAACGTGCAAACCTCGGCCAACGGCGCACAGCTGCGCTGGCAGCATCTGTTTGCGCGGATGTTCGACGGCACCACGCCGCCAGCCATGGCCATCGATATCCACGATTTCGGCGCGACGCCGGGTGTGGTGCGTTTGCGCCTGGAACAAGGTTTCGAGGAGATCGGCCATGACTGACAGCGCAGCGCTTCTCCATAAACACAGCTTCGTCGAACTCGGCGCGCGGCAACGGGCGAAAGCCTTGCTTGATGCCGGCACCTTCCGCGAATTGCTCGACCCGTTTCAACGCGTCATGTCGCCGTGGCTTGAACGCCAGGGCGTGGTGCCGCAAGCCGATGACGGCGTAGTGATCGCCAAGGGCAGCCTCGACGGTTTACCGGTGGTGATCGCGGCCATCGAAGGCGCGTTTCAGGGTGGCAGCCTCGGCGAAGTCGGCGGGGCGAAGATTGCCGGTGCACTGGAACTGGCCGCCGAGGACAACCGCAACGGCATTCCGACCCGCGCCGTGTTGCTGCTGGAAACCGGCGGTGTGCGGCTGCAGGAAGCCAATCTCGGCTTGGCGGCGATTGCCGATATTCATGCGGCGATTGTCGATTTGCAGCAATACCAACCGGTGGTGGGTGTGGTCGCGGGCAGCGTCGGTTGCTTTGGCGGCATGTCGATTGCCGCTGCGTTGTGCAGCTATTTGCTGGTGACTCAGGAAGCACGCCTGGGCCTGAATGGCCCGCAGGTGATCGAGCAGGAAGCCGGGATCGAGGAATACGACTCCCGCGACCGGCCGTTTATCTGGAGCCTGACCGGTGGCGAGCAGCGTTTTGCCAGTGGCTTGGTGGATCGATTTGCCGCCGATGATGTGGCGCAGATTCGTCAGCAGGTCGGCGAGTTGCTGCAACAAGGCTTGCCAGCGCAACCGCGCAGTCAGCGGGCCGAATGGTTCCTGCAACGGCTGGCCAGCCTGGACACTGACAAGCAAATCGAGCCTTCGGTGGTTCGCGATCTGTATCAAGGAGAGCGCTCATGAGTGGTTATTCATTGCGCGGTTTGAACTGGTTCAACGCGTTGAGCGCGGGCGCGAAAGCTGTAGAAGGTTTGCCGCCCTCGTTGAAGGTTGCCGATGCTGAACTCGGGCGTTTTATCGCCGTGGTCGCTGACCCTGACAACCGTTTCCCCCGTGCCCGTAACGGCGAAGTCGGGTTGCTGGAAGGCTGGGGCCTGGCCAAAGCCGTCGACGATGCGATCAACGCTGACCGCGACAAACCGCAAAAGCGTCCACTGATTGCCATCGTCGATGTACCGAGCCAGGCCTACGGCCGTCGCGAAGAAGCCCTCGGCATTCATCAGTCGCTGGCCGGTGCGGCGGACAGTTATGCCCGCGCACGCCTGGCCGGGCATCCGGTGATTGCGCTGCTGGTGGGCAAAGCCATGTCCGGTGCGTTTCTCGCCCACGGCTATCAGGCCAACCGCTTGATCGCCCTGCGTGATCCCGGCGTGATGGTGCATGCGATGGGCAAAGCATCGGCGGCGCGGGTGACTTTGCGCAGCGTCGAAGAACTCGAAGCACTGGCCGCCAGCGTGCCGCCGATGGCCTATGACATCGACAGTTACGCCAGCCTCGGGCTGCTTTGGGAAACCCTGTCGGTGCAGCAGATCGAACAGCCGACTGCCGAAGATCTGACACGAGTGACCGAGTGCTTGAAGCAAGCCATCAGCGATGTCACTGGCAATGATTTGAGCAATCGTCTCGGTGCGAAAAATCGTGAAGCGTCCAGTCGCGTGCGTGAACTGTTGAGGGCGCAGTGGTGAATACGCCTCTGGCCCACGACCTGCTCTGGGGCATGACCCCGGCGCAGCTACCGGCGGATGCGCCGCAGTGGGCAGTCGAGTCGCTCAGCGCCGGGCAACCGGTGGTGGTGCGCCGTGCGTTAAACGTTGAGGGTTTTGTCGCCGTGGGCGTGCGCGGTGTGTCGCGCGAGCAACGCTTGGCGGCGTTCATGGCGCTTGATTCGATTGGCTGTCGGGTCGGTCCGGAGGCGTTGTGTCATGTCGACAGCGAGCGTGATCTGCCGGCCCTGCGTGCGCTCAAGCAACTGCGGCCGATGCTCGATGATTGCGGTTGGATCTGGGGCGTCAGCGGCAGTGCCGGATTTGAGTTGGCCAGTGGTTTTGCGGCGATGCATGAGGGCAGCGATCTCGATCTGATCCTGCGCACACCGCAACGGCTGACCCGCAATCAGGCGCGCAAACTGGTGGCGCTTTTCGATCAGGCAGTGTGCCGGGTCGACATGCAATTGCAGACGCCATTCGGCGCCGTAGCCCTGCGTGAATGGGCCAGCACTTCGGCGCGGGTGCTGCTGAAAAACGCGCATCAGGCGTGTCTGGTAGTAGACCCGTGGAACCCGCAGGAGCAGGCAGCATGAGCAGTCTGTTGGTGTTCCCCGGTCAGGGCGCGCAGCAACCGGGCATGCTCCAGCGTTTGCCTCGGGAAACGTTGACCGAGGCCAGTGATGTGCTGGGTGAAGATGTCTTGCTGCTTGATTCTGCCGAAGCGCTGCGCAGTACAAGGGCGGTGCAGCTCTGCCTGCTGATCGCCGGTGTCGCGGCTTCGCGACAGTTGTTGCAGGACAGTTTGAACGCGGACTATGTCGCGGGCCTGTCCATCGGTGCTTACCCCGCAGCGGTGGTGGCCGGGGCCTTGAGCTTCAGTGATGCGCTGCATTTGGTCAGCCTGCGCGGTGAGTTGATGCAACAGGCTTATCCACAGGGCTTTGGCATGACCGCGATCATCGGTCTGCAACTGTCCACAGTCGAAACGTTGCTGGCGCAAGTTCACAGCGCCGTAACGCCGGTTTATCTGGCCAATATCAACGCCGATAACCAGGTGGTGATTGCCGGCAGCGACAAGGCGATGCAAGCGGTGGCCGAACTCGCGCGCAGCCGTGGCGCGGGTCTGGCGAAACGTCTGGCGGTCAGCGTGCCGTCGCACTGTCCGCTGCTGGAAAAACCGGCGCAAACCCTCGCCGAAGCCTTCGCCAAAGTACAACTGCAAGCCCCGAAAATCGCCTACCTGAGCGGCAGCCGCGCGCGCCCGGTAATCAAGGTCGATGCCCTGCGCGACGACCTCGCTTACAACATGTGTCGCATCGTGGATTGGCGCGGCACCGTGCAAAGCGCCTACGAGCGCGGCGTGCGGCTACAGATCGAACTGCCGCCCGGTGCGGTGCTGACCGGGCTGGCGCGCCGGGTGTTCGAGCAAGGCACCGTCACTGCCTTCGACAGTGCTCGCCTCGACACCTTGCAGGCGCTGTTGCGTGAGGAGGGAAGCCGCCGAACCTAAAACGCCGACTCAAGCTTCGAACAACAAAAACAACATTCGACGATGCACTTTGAGGACTACAACAATGATTATTTACGGTGTGGCGCTGTTGGCGATCTGTACGCTGGCAGGGGTGATCATGGGCGACATGCTCGGCGTGTTGCTGGGCGTCAAATCCAATGTCGGCGGGGTCGGCATCGCGATGATCCTGTTGATCTGCGCGCGGTTGTGGATGCAGAAACGCGGCGGCATGACCAAGGAGTGCGAGATGGGCGTCGGCTTCTGGGGCGCCATGTACATTCCGGTGGTGGTGGCGATGGCCGCGCAACAGAACGTCGTCACCGCGCTGCACGGCGGCCCGGTGGCGGTGCTGGCGGCGATCGGTTCGGTGGTGATTTGTGGTTGCACGATTGCCTTGATCAGCCGCACCCACAAGGGCGAACCGTTGCCCGACGAACCGGCGGAAATCTCCCCGGTCGGCACGCCGGTAGGGGGTCGCTGATATGTGGGATCTCATCGAAAAAGGTCTGGAACATAACGGTCTGATCACTGCCTTCGCTTTTGTCGGCGTGATCATGTGGGTCTCCGTGGTTCTCTCCAAGCGCCTGACCTTCGGACGCATTCACGGCTCGGCGATTGCCATCGTCATCGGTCTGGTGCTGGCGTGGGTCGGCGGCACCATGACGGGCGGGCAGAAAGGTTTGGCGGATCTGACGCTGTTCTCCGGCATCGGCCTGATGGGCGGGGCAATGCTGCGTGATTTCGCGATTGTTGCCACCGCGTTTGAAGTGCAGGCGACCGAGGCGAAAAAGGCCGGGATGATCGGGGTGATTGCGTTGTTGCTGGGCACGATCCTGCCGTTCATTGTCGGCGCGAGCATGGCCTGGGCGTTTGGTTATCGCGATGCGGTGAGCATGACCACCATCGGTGCTGGCGCGGTGACCTACATCGTTGGCCCGGTGACCGGTGCGGCGATTGGTGCGAGTTCGGATGTGATGGCGCTGTCGATTGCCACCGGGTTGATCAAGGCGATTCTGGTGATGGTCGGCACGCCGGTCGCGGCGCGCTGGATGGGCCTGGATAACCCGCGTTCGGCGATGGTGTTTGGCGGGTTGGCCGGGACGGTGAGTGGTGTGACTGCCGGGCTGGCGGCGACGGATCGGCGGTTGGTGCCTTATGGGGCGCTGACGGCGACGTTCCACACTGGGCTTGGGTGCTTGCTTGGGCCTTCGTTGTTGTTCTTTATTGTTCGCGCGATTGTTGGCTAGGTTCGGGTTTTGAGTCGTCTGGGCTGACGCCTTCGCGAGCAGGCTCGCTCCCACAGGGAAATGCATTCCAACTGTGGGAGCGAGCCTGCTCGCGAAGGAGACGACACGGTCTCAAGCCTGCCGATTGGCATACATCCGACACTCCGCCAGCAACGCCAGCAAATTCGGATCGCGCTCCTTGGCCTTCAGAAACACCACGCCAATGTGCTGCTGCAACCGGTACTTCTCCTGCAACGGAATCAGCTTCACCCGATTCTCATACACCGCCGCAATCCTTCCCGGCAGCAGCGCATAACCCACGCCGGAACTGACCATGCTCAACAGCGTGAAGATGTCATTCACCTGCATCGCCACCTTCGGTTCGAACCCTGCCTGCTTGAACACCCGATTGCCGTCCTGATGGGTGGCGAAGCCTTGGGTCAGGGTGATGAAGGTTTCGTCGCGAACTTCTGCCAGATCGACTTCACTGCGCTGAGCGAACCTTGAATCCGCTGGCGTGGCGAGGAAGATGTCGTCGGAGAACAGCGCAATCTGCTCGCAGTCCGGGTCGTTGATGCTGTCGTCCAGCGACACCAGGATCGCGTCCACTTCCATGTTTTTCAGCTTGTAGAGCAGGTCGATGTTCGAGCCGAGGATGAGGTCGATGTTGAGTTCGCTGCGGCGGATCTTCAGGCCCATGATCAGTTGCGGCACGGTCTTCACTGTCAGCGAATACAGCGAGCCGAGCTTGAAGCGTTCTGCGGAGAACCCGGCGGCTTCGCGGGTCAGGCGCACGCTTTCGACCACGTCCTGAATCAGCTTCTGCGCGCGTTCTTCTAGCACATAGGCACTTTCCAGCGGCGTCAGGTTGCGCCCTTCGTGTTTGAACAGCGGGCAGCGCAGGGCGCTTTCCAGCGAATGAATCGCGCGGTGCACGCTGACGTTGCTGGTCTGCAACTCCGCAGCGGCGCGGGCCAGATTGCCGGTGCGCATGAAGGCGAGGAACACCTCGAGTTTTTTCAGGGTCAACTCTTCGTCGATCAACATGGCGCGGACTCTTTTTTATGTCGGCCGATTGTGCACGGAAGATCAAAAGATCGCAGCCTTGGGCAGCGCCTACAGGAGATCGTGTTTAACGGAAACATTGCGCTTTTACGCTCAAGGCCCGAGCCTTGCGCGCTGCGGTAACGAATTTGAGGTGAGCGATACATGTATCACGGGGAACGATTGAACGCCTGGACGCATCTGGTCGGGGCGGTGGCGGCTTTTATCGGTGGGGTGTGGATGCTGGTGATTGCCTGTCTGGATGGCAGTCCCTGGAAGATTGTCAGTGTGGCGATTTACGCCTTTACCTTGCTGGTGCTCTACAGCGCATCGACCGTGTACCACAGCGTGCGCGGGCGCAAGAAAGCGATCATGAAGAAGGTCGATCACTTTTCGATCTACCTGCTGATCGCCGGGAGTTACACGCCGTTCTGTCTGGTGACCCTGCGCGGGCCGTGGGGCTGGACGTTGTTCGGGATTGTCTGGGGGCTGGCGCTGATCGGTATTCTGCAAGAGATCAAACCGCGCTCCGAGGCGCGGATTCTGTCGATTGTGATCTACGCGGTGATGGGCTGGATTGTGCTGGTGGCGGTCAAGCCGTTATTGGCGGCACTGGGCACCACCGGTTTCGCCTGGCTGGCCACGGGCGGGGTTTTGTACACCGTGGGGATTATCTTTTTTGCCCTGGATCACCGATTGCGGCATGCGCACGGGATCTGGCATCTGTTTGTGATTGCCGGGAGCTTGCTGCACTTTGTGGCGATTATGTTTTACGTCTTGTAGACCGAATCATCCCCAATCCCCTGTGGGAGCGAGCCTGCTCGCGAAGGCATCAGTCCAGCCGATGCTGATGTTGGCTGATACACCGCTTTCGCGAGCAGGCTCGCTCCCACAGTAGATATCCAGTGAACACAACATTTGTGCACACCCAAGATGTCTTGTGGGAGCTGGCTTGCCAGCGATGGCGCCCTAGAAATCACCCCAAAGTTGCTGGGCCACCGCCAGTGCAACCACCGGCGCGGTCTCGGTACGCAACACTCGCGGCCCGAGGCGGGCCGCGTGGAAACCATTGCCCTTGGCCTGCTCGACCTCGGCATCGGACAACCCACCCTCCGGCCCGATCAGGAACGCCAGTGTCGAAGGTTTTGCATGGCTCACCATCGGCTCAGCCACTGGATGCAGTACTAGCTTCAGATCAGCTTCAGTCTGCTTGATCCAGTCTGCCAACAGCACCGGCGGATTAATCACCGGCACCCGCGAGCGCCCGCATTGCTCACAAGCGCTGATCGCCACTTGGCGCCAGTGGAGCAGGCGTTTGTCGGCGCGTTCGTCCTTCAGGCGCACTTCGCAGCGCTCACTGAAGATCGGGGTGATTTCAGTGACGCCCAGTTCGGTGGCTTTCTGAATCGCCCAGTCCATTCGCTCGCCACGGGACAGGCCTTGGCCGAGGTGGATTTGCAGCGGCGATTCGATCTGACCGGCAAGTTGTTCGTCGATCTGCACGACGACGCGTTTTTTGCCGACTTCCACCAGCGATCCGCGAAACTCATGGCCGGAGCCGTCGAACATCTGCACCGCATCGCCCTCGGCCATGCGCAGCACGCGGCTGATGTAATGCGCCTGGGCTTCCGGCAATTCGTGTTGGCCGGTGCTCAGCGGGGCGTCGATAAAGAAGCGGGACAGTCTCATTTCGGGTCTCTAAAAAATGGCTCATAGTCGCTGTGGTACAGAGCTTATGTGGCGAGGGGATTTATCCCCGATGGGGCGCGGAGCGCCCCCAAAATCAGCAACCGAGTTCTTCAGTTGAAAAGTGCGATCAGGGATTGGGGCGGCTTCGCCACCCATCGGGGATGAATCCCCTCGCCACAGGGTTCTAGTCAAACCATCAATCCAATCAGCCCGGATCACGGAAACCGGGATGGAAATCTTTCGGCACCGCCACGCTGACGCTCTCACGCGTAGCGATGTCGATGCCTTCGCTGGCGACGTCGGCGAGGAAGTCGATCTGCTCCGGGGTAATCACGTAGGGCGGCAGGAAATACACCACGCTGCCCAGCGGACGCAGCAACGCGCCACGCTCCAGCGCATGCTGGAACACCTTCAAGCCACGACGTTCCTGCCAAGGGTAGGCCTCTTTGGTGGCTTTATCCTTGACCATCTCGATGGCCAGGACCATGCCGGTCTGGCGCACCTCGGACACATTCGGGTGATCGACCAGATGCGCGGTGGCTGACGCCATGCGTTGGGCGAGCGCCTTGTTGTTCTCGATCACGTTGTCCTGCTCGAAGATATCCAGCGTCGCCAACGCCGCCGCACAGGCCAGCGGGTTGCCGGTGTAGCTGTGCGAGTGGAGGAAGGCGCGCAGGGTCGGATAGTCGTCGTAGAACGCGCTGTAGACCTCGTCGGTGGTCAGGCACGCCGCCAGCGGCAGGTAGCCGCCGGTCAGGGCCTTGGACAGGCAGAGGAAGTCCGGACGGATGCCGGCCTGTTCACAGGCGAACATGGTGCCGGTGCGGCCAAAGCCGACGGCGATTTCGTCGTGGATCAGGTGCACGCCATAACGGTCGCAGGCTTCGCGCAGCAGCTTGAGATACACCGGGTGATACATGCGCATGCCGCCGGCGCCCTGGATCAACGGTTCGACGATCACGGCTGCAACGCTGTCGTGATTCTCAGCCAGTGTCTGTTCCATCGCCGCGAACATATTGCGCGAGTGTTCTTCCCAGCTCATGCCTTCGGGGCGCAGGTAGCAATCCGGGCTCGGCACCTTGATGGTGTCCATCAGCAGGGCTTTATAGGTTTCGGTGAACAGCGGCACGTCACCGACTGCCATCGCCGCCATGGTCTCGCCGTGGTAGCTGTTGGTCAGGGTAACGAAGCGCTTCTTGTTTGGCTGGCCGCGATTGAGCCAGTAGTGAAAGCTCATTTTCAGCGCGACTTCGATGCAGGACGAACCGTTATCGGCGTAGAACACCCGGTTCAGGCCTTGCGGCGTCATCTTTACCAGACGCTCGGACAGCTCGATCACCGGTTGATGGCTGAAGCCGGCGAGAATCACGTGCTCCAGCTGATCGACCTGATCCTTGATGCGCTGGTTGATTCGCGGGTTGGCGTGGCCGAACACGTTGACCCACCAGGAGCTGACCGCGTCGAGGTAGCGCTTCCCTTCGAAGTCTTCGAGCCAGACGCCTTCGCCGCGCTTGATCGGGATCAGCGGCAGCTGTTCGTGGTCTTTCATCTGGGTGCAGGGATGCCACAGCACCGCGAGATCGCGTTGCATCCACTGGTTATTCAGGCCCATTTTCAGTCTCCTCGAGGCGGCTCGCGTCAGGCGCGGGCGAACAATCGCGCAAGCCTATGCAATGCATCGCGCGGGGACAACCCATTGTGTCGATTGAGCTACTTTGTATGAGCCGATAGACGTCGCTGGCGGCGTTTTGATGGCTAACGTATTCTTCGCGGTTCTTTGGGTCGTCTGACCCGCAAAACTGCTTTTTCCTATGTGTTTTCCGGAGTTCGCTGAATGTCTGTCGGTTGGCTGCGCGCCTGTGCGCTGGTGATGTTGGGGCTGTTCAGCGTTACGGCGCTGGCCAAGGATAAAACCGCAATCGTGATCGGTGGCGGCCTTTCGGGTCTGACCGCTGCTTATGAGCTGCAAAACAAAGGCTGGCAGGTGACGCTGCTGGAAGCCAAGCCAGGCATGGGCGGTCGCTCGGGCATGGCCACCAGCGAATGGATCGGCAACGACAAGACGCAGCCGGTGCTGAACAAGTACGTCTCGACCTTCAAACTGGGCACCACGCCGGCCCCGGAATTCGTGCGTACCCCGGGTTATCTGATCGACGGAGAGTATTTCTCCGCCGCTGATCTGGCGACCAAGCAACCGGCCACTGCCGATGCCTTGAAGCGCTACCAGAAAACCCTCGATGATCTGGCGCGTTCTATCGACGATCCGCAAAACCCGGCGGCGACCAGCACCCTGCACGCGCTGGACCAGATCAACGTGTCGAACTGGCTCGACAAGCAAAACCTGCCAGCCACTGCGCGCCAGTTGATCAACCAGGACATCCGCACTCACTACGACGAACCATCGCGTCTGTCGCTGTTGTATTTCGCCCAGCAGAACCGCGTCTATCGCGGCATCTCCGACCGTGACCTGCGCGCCTCGCGTCTGGTCGGCGGCAGTCAGGTGCTGGCGCAGGCCTTCGTCAAACAGATCAAGACCATCAAGACCAACTCACCGGTATCGGCCATCAGCCAGGACAAGGACGGCGTGACCGTCAAGGTCGGCAGTGTCGGTTATCAGGCCGATTACGTGGTGTTGGCCGTGCCGCTGCGTGCGCTGAGCAAGATTCAGCTGGCGCCTGCGCTGGATGCCCAGCATATGGCGGCGATCAAGGGCACCAACTACGGCTGGCGCGACCAGATCATGTTGAAGTTCAAGACGCCGGTTTGGGAAAGCAAGGCGCGTATGTCCGGTGAAATCTACAGCAACGCAGGTCTGGGCATGCTCTGGATCGAGCCGGCGCTGAAGGGCGGCGCCAACGTGGTGATCAACCTGTCCGGCGACAACTCCCGTGTGATGCAGGCGTTCGGCGACAAACAGATGGTCGATCAGGTGCTGATCCGTCTGCACGCGTTTTATCCACAGGCCCGTGGCTCGTTCACCGGTTATGAAATCCGTCGCTACAGCACCGACCCATCGATGGGCGGCGCTTACCTGGCCTACGGCCCGGGCCAGATCAGCAAGTTCTGGCGTATCTGGGAACGTCCGCTGCAACGCGTAGCGTTCGCCGGTGAACACACCGACACCTTGTACCCGGGCACGCTGGAAGGCGCTCTGCGCACTGGTCAGCGTGCGGCCAGCCAGGTTGAAGATCTGGCGGCAGGCAAGTCGTTCGAACCGGCCAAAGTGGTTCCGGCCGCTGCAGCGGCAGGCGCGGCGGGTGCCGTGGCGGCGAAGAAGGGCAACTTCTTCAGCAACCTGTTCGGCGGTTCGGATGACGACAAGAAGCCAGAGCCAGCCAAGGCCCCGGAACCGGCTCCAGCACCCGTTGCTCCAGCGCCTGCGCCAACCCCGGCACCTGCGCCAGCTCCGGTGGAAGCACCGAAACCAGCGGCCCCGGTAAAAGCCGAGCCAGCCAAGAAAGCAGCGGCCAAGCCTGCGGCGAAGAAGCCGGCGGCCAAGACCGAAGCGAAAAAAGCTCCGGCTAAACCGGCGGTAAAAAAGGCTGAGCCGGCGAAGAAACCCGCGGCCAAGCCTGCTGCAACGACAGAGACCAAGGCGCAGTAAGCCTTCGCTTCAACAAAAAACGCGGCCAAATGGGCCGCGTTTTTTTTGCAATTAAACCTCCACACTTATCTCTGCTGTGCAGTCTCGAGGCTTACCTCTGCACAGGAAGTTTCCCACATAGTATTCAGAGCGAAATGATAGCGGGCACGCGATCTCAAATTTTATGCTTGGATAAATTGGAGGTGACCCGCTATGAAAATACTTACGATACTGCTCGTGTTCTTGACGCTTTCCGGCTGTGCAAATGGCCGTTTTTTTCCGGGCGGATATAGTTCGGAGCTTGCTCACAAATGCAAGATAGACCCTTATAGCGCAGATTGTTTACAGCCGCCGGCTGTTCTCAAGAACTAATCGAAGATGACAGTGCCGGGCCTGTTAGAAATCCCAATCGTATACTTTCGTACCGTCCGGTAAGTTTCTCAGCCATCTTTCCTTTGGCTTTGAGCTTCGTCCTGGGGTAAAGCCAAAGCGCGCCCAGCGTGGACTGCCGGTGCGTTGATCATAGATGACCAGGTTGCCATCATCCTGAATAGTCATACATGTGTGGTACCAGAGGGATTTGTCAGTGGTGTGAGTACTTTCAGCGATCCAAAGGCGGCGTCTGGACGGATCATAAAGAAAGCCGCTATTGCTGATGACGAACTGCAGAGGATCGCGCATGCGTTTCTGATGCAAGGTTTTACTGTAAGGCTGATTTCCATCTGCCACCCAGATTAATGTTTCACCCTCCTTGATCACCAGATTTCCATCGGCCTGTAAGATCAAACGAAATCGACCGTTATCGGATTGCAGATATTGAGGCGCAGACATTGTTTGATTGGCAGGTAGTGTTGATGATCCACTTGCTTGAAACGGCGTATATCGAAGAGCCATGGTTGTATACGTGATCAATAAGTAATGGAGTCGTTATTTGATCAGGCTTGAAGGTGCAATGAGCTATACATAGCTATTGATTGAAAATTTAGCTGTTTGCGGTCTTCCGTAAAGCCGCCTGCCGAGTTCAATACCCCGTATCGCGCCTGATCAGCTAGTAAAAATCGACCAGTCTGTCCCAAGCGCGATGCGGCAAAATCGCCTTTAATCTTTCCTTAACGCATCACTTCCAGACTCTTCATCGTATTTCTCGATATTTCAAAGCGAAATTTTCCGCTTTAATTCGATAGATAACTCGCTAGTCTTGGTTCGCAGTTCTCACAGGATTTGGGCAATGCAGCTACGTAACTCTTCTTCGCGCTATGGTTGGGTCAGCATCTTCATGCACTGGGGCGTGGCGCTGGTGGTCTTCGGACTGTTCGCGCTGGGTCTGTGGATGGTTGGGCTGGATTACTACAGCAGCTGGCGCAAAGACGCGCCGGATCTACACAAGAGCATCGGTCTGGTGCTGCTGGGTGTGATGGTGTTGCGGGTGTTGTGGCGCTTTATCAGCCCACCGCCGCCAACGCTGCAAAGCTACAGCCGCATGACTCGTATCGGCGCCAGGTTCGGCCACGGGTTTCTGTATGTCGGGCTGTTCGCTGTGATGCTTGCCGGTTACCTGATTTCCACCGCAGACGGTGTCGGGATTCCGGTGTTTGGCCTGTTTGAAGTTCCTGCACTGGTTTCCGGGCTACCGGATCAGGCAGATACCGCTGGGGTGATTCATCTCTGGCTGGCGTGGGCGCTGGTAATTTTTTCCGGTCTCCATGCGTTGGCAGCATTGAAGCACCACTTTATCGATCGTGATGCGACCCTCACTCGAATGCTGGGTCGCAAAGCCTGAAGTTCAACCTCGACTCAAAGGAAAAGAAAGCATGTTGAAAAAGACTCTGGCCGCTCTGGCAATCGGTTCTGCCGTGCTGTCCGCCAACGTAATGGCCGCTGACTACACCGTCGACAAAGAAGGTCAGCACGCCTTCGTTGACTTCAAGATCAGCCACCTGGGCTACAGCTTCATCACCGGTACTTTCAAAGACATCGACGGCAAGTTCAGCTTTGACGCTGCCAAGCCTGAAGACAGCAAAATCGAGTTCAACGTCAATACCGCCAGCGTATTCACCAACCATGCCGAGCGCGACAAACACATCGCCAGCGCTGACTTCCTGGACGTGAGCAAGTTCGCCAAAGCGACCTTCGTCTCTACCAGCGTCAAGCCAACCGGCAAGAATGCCGACGGCAAGGTCACTGCTGACGTGACCGGCGACCTGACCTTTCACGGCGTGACCAAGCCAATCGTGGTCAAGGCCACTTTCCTGGGTGAAGGCAAGGATCCATGGGGCGGCTACCGTGCCGGTTTCGAAGGCACTACCAGCATCAAGCGCTCTGATTTCGGCAAGATGATGGTTCTGGGTCCACAGTCCGATAACGTCGATCTGTACATCACGTTTGAAGGTGTCAAAGCGAAATAACTTTCGCGACGGATAAAAAAATGCCCCTGATCTCGCGATCAGGGGCATTTTTTATGGCTGCGTTAAATCAGCGGTTGCGGGTCAGCAACGCTGGTTTCTCGCCGCGCGGACGGCCTGGCAGTTGATCAAGTTGCTCAGGAGTCGGGAAACGATCGGTTTTTGACTCCTTGTGAATGATCTTCGGTGCCGGGCCGCGCGGATTTTGCACGGCAGGTTCCGAACGCGGCTGGTCGTCGGTGCGAGCCGGGCGACGGTTGCGGGACTCTTCGCGACGGGCCTGGCCGTCACGTGGAGCACCGCTGCGCGGGCCGTTGCGCTTGGCCGGCGGAGTGCCGGTGGTGGCGCCATCGCTGCTGCGTGGGCCGCTTTGACGACCCTGAGGCTTACCGCTGCCGCTGCGCGGAGCACCTGCACCCGCTGTCGCGCCTTGTGCCGGAGCACCCGGACGGCGACCACGGCCCTGAGCCGGTTTGGCTTGAGGAACGTAATCAACGCGGTTACCGAAGTTATCGACATCGTCGTCGAGGAACTCGTCCGGTGCACGATCGGCAGCGGCGCGTGGCGGCTGCGATGGCTGACGCTGTTCACGGGCCGGGGTGCCTTCGCGCGGCTTCTGCTGACGGGCAGGACGCTCGCCACGTTCGCCGGCCGGTTTTTCCTTGCCCTTGTCCTTGCCTTTGTCTTTACGACCGCCGCCACCGCCGCCGCCATTCGGGCCGTCGCCGCGTGGGCCGCGAGGATTGCGCGGGTTGCGCACGTCCGGACGCTCACGCACTTCCGGCTTCTCGGCTTCAATGGTGCTCGAGTCGAAGCCCATCAGGTTGCCATCGGCAATCTTCTGCTTGGTCATGCGCTCGATGCTTTTCAGCAGTTTTTCTTCGTCCGGTGCTACCAGCGAGATCGCCTCACCCGAACGACCGGCGCGGCCAGTACGGCCGATACGGTGTACGTAATCTTCATCGACGTTCGGCAGTTCGAAGTTGACCACGTGTGGCAACTGGTCGATGTCCAGACCGCGAGCGGCGATGTCGGTCGCTACAAGAATGCGCACTTCGCCAGCTTTGAAGTCGGCCAGGGCTTTGGTGCGGGCGTTCTGGCTCTTGTTGCCGTGGATCGCCACAGCCGGCAGGCCGTGCTTGTCCAGGTACTCGGCCAGACGGTTGGCGCCGTGCTTGGTGCGGGTGAACACCAGCACCTGTTCCCAGGCGCCTGCGGTGATCAGGTGCGCCAGCAGTGCACGCTTGTGGCTTGCCGGCAGACGGAACACACGTTGCTCGATGCGCTCGACCGTGGTGTTCGGCGGCGTCACTTCGATGCGTTCCGGGTTGTGCAGCAGTTTGCCGGCGAGGTCGGTGATGTCTTTGGAGAACGTTGCCGAGAACAGCAGGTTCTGACGCTTGGCCGGCAGACGCGCGAGGACTTTCTTCACGTCGTGGACGAAGCCCATGTCGAGCATGCGGTCGGCTTCGTCGAGCACAAGAATTTCGACGTGGGACAGATCGACGCTGCCCTGGCCGCACAGGTCGAGCAAACGACCCGGGCAAGCAACGAGGACGTCAACGCCACGGGACATGGCCTGAACCTGCGGGTTCATGCCGACGCCGCCAAAAATGCAGGCGCTGACGAATTTCAGGTCACGGGCGTAGATCTTGAAGCTCTCGTGAACCTGGGCCGCGAGTTCGCGGGTCGGGGTCAGGACCAGTACGCGTGGTTGGCGCGGGCCGTGACGCTGGGATTTGTCCGGGTGACCGTTGGGGAACAACCGCTCCAGAATCGGAAGGGCGAAACCGCCGGTTTTACCAGTACCTGTCTGAGCCGCAACCATCAGGTCGCGACCTTGCAACACGGCGGGAATGGCCCGCTGTTGCACCGGAGTAGGCTCGGTATAGCCCGCATCTTCGATGGCGCGGACTAAAGCCTCGGAGAGACCGAGGGAAGCAAAGGACATGAGTAATCCTGTTTTAGTTAGGGCTTGGCCCAATGGGAGTCTTGCCTGGCGCGAATAGCGTTTAAGAGGACGCAATCCCGTCCGGTCCTGCTGCGGTTCCGAAGGCACGTCTGGAGTGCTCGCGCGGGCTGAAAGCTGCGCTGTAGCGGGTCGAGAGGCCTGTTACGGTTCCGGGCGTCCGGGCGTGAGCCTGGCGGGAACGCCGGAGTATAACAGAGCAATCACTGCGCGCTGCTTTCCTGCTGCTCAACGGTTTTGCTGCTCGCCGAGACATTCCCCAGTGGCGTGGCTCCGGTTGGCGCTGCGCCATAACGCGCGCTCAGCTCGGCATAGGCCGGTTCACGCTTGAATCGCTTGAGCTCGGCGCCAAAACGCTGCACCAGTAAATCCATACCAGCATTGCGCCGAACCGCAAGAAATTGGCTCTGACGGCTAATGACAGTGGGGTTTTCGCTGATCTGGTCACGGATATTCAACTGATCGAGCAAATGCTGGCCGACGCGTCGATCAGTAATCAGCAAATCGATGCGCCCGCGCACCAGTTTTCCGAAATTGGCTTCGTGGGTCGGCGCCGGTTCGCGGGTGAACAGCGTCGATTCGCTGAAGTCGGGGCTGTACAGATAACCCGGAGAGGTGCCGATGGTCAGGCCTTTTAGCTCTTCAAGTGTGCTGAACGGGTGCGGCCGGTCGTTGGCGTAGAACATCACGAACTCGACGTCCGACAGCGGTTCGCTGGGGTAGAGCAGGGTGGCGTCGCGCTCGTCGCTGTGAAAAATGTCCAGTGCGCCATCAGCCTGACCGGTTTCAAGCATCGACAGACAACGCTTCCACGGCAGGAATTGCCATTCGACCTCAATGCCCAGGCGCTTGAACACGATGGCCGTGGTTTCGTAGTCCAGCCCGAGGTTCTTGCCGTTCTCCTCATAGACATAAGGCGCCCACGGCTCGGTGACAATACGCAACTTCTCGCCCCGAGCGGCGAAGCTCAGGCAAGCAAAAACCAGCACGGCGAATAACTGCGTGATCAAAGGCATGGCTTGAGATTACGACGAGAAACCGCAAAGAGCCAGAAAGTGACAGCACAA
Source organism: Pseudomonas sp. LBUM1648 (assembly GCF_059716145.1). NCBI lineage: Bacteria > Pseudomonadati > Pseudomonadota > Gammaproteobacteria > Pseudomonadales > Pseudomonadaceae > Pseudomonas > Pseudomonas sp. LBUM1648. The sequence goes on along the minus strand of NZ_CP166808.1, from coordinate 6,045,561 downwards.
GCTCTAATTCGGGGATTCAAACGCAAAAAATCGCAGCCACAACAACCCCTGTAGGAGTTGCCGAAGGCTGCGATCTTTTGATCTTGCTTGTAGCGTTTAGCGCGGCAACTTCAGGTTATTCCAGATCGCCAGGCTAGGTTCGGCCTGGTTCATGGAATAGAAGTGCAGCCCTGGTGCGCCGCCCTGTAGCAGGCGTTCGCACATTTCGCTGACGACTTGCTCGCCAAAGCGCTGAATGCTTTGGCTGTCGTCGCCGTAGGCTTCCAGTTGCTTGCGGATCCAGCGCGGGATTTCCGCACCGCAGGCATCGGAGAAGCGCGCGAGTTTGCTGTAGTTGGTGATCGGCATGATCCCCGGCACCACCGGAATATCCACGCCCATCCCCTGCAAACGGTCGACGAAGTAGAAGTAGCTGTCGGCGTTGAAGAAGTACTGGGTGATCGCGCTGTCGGCGCCGGCGCGGGCCTTGCGCACGAAATTGGCGAGATCGTCTTCGTAATTGCGCGCCTGCGGATGCATCTCCGGGTAAGCGGCAACTTCGATGTGGAAATGATCGCCGGTTTCTTCACGAATGAATTCAACCAGTTCATTGGCGTGACGCAGCTCACCGCTGGTCATGCCCATGCCGGACGGCAGATCACCACGCAGGGCGACGATGCGCTTGATGCCGGCAGCCTTGTACTCGTTCAGCAGGCCGCGCAGGTCGTCCTTGCTGTCGCCGACGCACGACAGGTGCGGTGCGGCGGGTACTTTGACTTCGCTTTCCAGTTGCAAAACGGTGTTGAGGGTGCGATCACGGGTCGAACCACCAGCGCCATAGGTGCAGGAGAAGAAATCGGGATTGTACGTTGCCAACTGACGGGCAACGTTGAGCAGCTTTTCATGCCCAGCATCGGTCTTGGTCGGGAAGAACTCGAAGCTGTAGCGACGGTCTTGGGACATGGTCATACCCTTGGAAACACGTAAGCCGGACGCTGCACCCCTGTAGGAGCTGCCGCAGGCTGCGATCTTTGAAGATCAAAAGATCGCAGCCTGCGGCAGCTCCTACACGGAGCGGTCAGCAGCGCCAGTCAGGCAACGCGGTGCGCCAGGCACACCGCGTTGACGCTCAGCCAATCAGTAGCGGTAAGCGTGCGGCTTGAACGGGCCTTCGACGGTCACGCCGATGTAGTCAGCCTGTTGCTTGGTCAGTTGAGTGACCACGCCGCCGAAGCCGCGAACCATTTCCAGGGCCACTTCTTCGTCGAGTTTCTTCGGCAGTACTTCAACGGTCAGACGCTCGGCTTTCTGGGCTGGCGACAGGTCGGCGTACTTCTGGCCGAACAGGAAGATCTGCGCCAGCACCTGGTTGGCGAACGAACCGTCCATGATGCGGCTCGGGTGACCCGTGGCGTTGCCCAGGTTCACCAGACGGCCTTCGGCCAGCAGGATCAGGTAGTCGTCGTTCTGTGCGTCGAACGCGCCAGCACCGGTACGGTGGATCTTGTGTACCTGTGGCTTCACTTCTTCCCATGCCCAGTTCTTGCGCATGAAAGCAGTGTCGATTTCGTTGTCGAAGTGACCGATGTTGCAGACAACAGCGCGCTTCTTCAGGGCTTTGAGCATGTTGGAGTCGCAAACATTGACGTTACCGGTGGTGGTCACGATCAGGTCGATCTTGCCCAGCAGCGCTTTGTCGATGCTTGCTTCGGAACCGTCGTTGATACCGTCGATGAACGGCGAAACCAGTTCGAAACCGTCCATGCACGCTTGCATGGCGCAGATCGGGTCAACTTCGGAAACTTTAACGATCATGCCTTCCTGACGCAGGGACTGAGCCGAGCCCTTGCCCACGTCACCGTAACCGATGACCAGCGCTTGCTTGCCGGACAGCAGGTGGTCGGTGCCGCGCTTGATCGCATCGTTCAGGCTGTGACGGCAGCCGTACTTGTTGTCGTTCTTGGACTTGGTCACCGAGTCGTTGACGTTGATGGCCGGGATTTTCAGCTCGCCCTTGGCCAGCATGTCCAGCAGACGGTGTACGCCGGTGGTGGTTTCTTCGGTCACGCCGTGAACGCGATCCAGCACCTGTGGGTATTTCTTGTGCAGCAGCTCGGTCAGGTCGCCGCCGTCGTCGAGGATCATGTTGGTGTCCCATGGCTGGCCATCCTTCAGGATGGTCTGCTCCAGGCACCACTCGTACTCTTCTTCAGTTTCGCCTTTCCAGGCGAAAACCGGGATGCCGGCAGCAGCGATAGCGGCAGCAGCCTGATCCTGAGTCGAGAAAATGTTGCAGGACGACCAGCGAACTTCGGCACCCAGGGCAACCAGGGTTTCGATCAGCACGGCAGTCTGAATGGTCATGTGGATGCAGCCGAGGATCTTGGCGCCTTTCAACGGCTGTTCGCCGGCGTACTTGCGACGCAGACCCATCAGGGCCGGCATTTCCGATTCGGCGATGATGGTTTCGCGACGGCCCCAGGCAGCCAGGGACATGTCGGCAACTTTGTAATCGGTAAAATCTGCAGGCGTGGTAACAGCGCTCATGAAGAGCCTCCATTCGTAATGTATGCGAATGGGCGCCGTTGTGCGTTTAGTGTCCGGCCAAGGCCAGTCAACGCCCCATCCGAGCCTGACAGGATGAACCTGCTGCAGCGCCCCTCGGACAGGTGGCGGGAAAACGGTAGCAAGTGAAGGTTACCGTTTTGAAACGGGGGCGATTATAGCCGTCTAGACTGATCTTCCAAAGGGTTTCTGTCGGCCAAATGAAGATCGCTAATGGCGACCATAGTCGAAGCCGCATGGAGCCTGACCGCTCGGTCTGCCAAGATGGCGCACATCTTTCGGCAAACGCTCAGGAGTGAACATGAATTTCCACACCCGCAAATGGGTAAAACCCGAAGACCTGAACCCCAACGGCACCCTGTTCGGCGGTAGCCTGCTGCGCTGGATCGACGAAGAGGCGGCCATCTACGCCATCGTTCAGTTGGGCAATCAGCGCGTGGTGACCAAGTACATCTCCGAAATCAACTTCGTCAGCGCCTCGCGCCAGGGCGACATCATCGAACTGGGCATCACCGCCACCGAGTTCGGCCGCACCTCGATCACGCTGACCTGTGAAGTGCGCAACAAGATCACCCGCAAGAGCATTCTCACCGTCGAGAAAATGGTTTTCGTGAATCTGGGCGAAGACGGCTTGCCGGCACCGCACGGGCGCACGGAGATCAGGTACGTCAAAGATCAGTTCAAGGAAGATGAATCAGTCAGCGAGTAATGCGAGCCCCTACAGAACGTATTCCGAACGGCAAGGGTCGTAGCTAAAAGCCCCCAACCGGTTCCCACGCCATGACCACTCCGACAGACGGCAAGACCCCCGACCTCTCGGCCAAAGAGCAACACGAAGTCGAGAAAAGCCAGCCGCCCCGCGCGGCGGTTCTGCATGAAATCATCCGCTCCCAAGGCGATCAGGAATTGGAGCGCAGCATCGCCGCACTGTGGTGGTCGGCACTCGCCGCCGGCCTGACCATGGGCCTGTCGCTGATGGGGATGGGGCTGCTCACCTCGCGGTTGCCCGACGGCGACGAATTCAAGGTGATTGCCAGTTTCGGCTACTGCGCAGGCTTTCTCGCGGTGATTCTCGCCCGCCAGCAACTGTTCACCGAAAACACCCTGACTGCCGTGCTGCCAGTGATGACCAAACCGACCCTGCTCAATTTCGGCCGGCTGATCCGCCTTTGGACGGTGGTGCTGTTTGGCAATCTGTGCGGCACGATTCTGGTGGCGTACGTGATGCTGGAACTGCCGATCTTCGACACCAAGACGGATCACGCCTTTCTTGAAATCGGCCGCAAGGTCATGGAAAACCATGCCAGTCAGATGTTCGCCAAGGGCATTATTTCTGGTTGGATGATTGCCACCATGGTCTGGATGATCCCGTCCATGGAGAGCGCGAAGATGTGGATCATCATCCTCATCACCTACCTCATGGCGCTCGGCGATTTCACCCACATCGTGGTGGGTTCGGCAGAAGTGTCATATCTGGTGTTTGCCGGCGAATTGCCGTGGAGTGATTTCTGGATGGTGTTCGCCGGGCCGACCTTGGCGGGCAACATCATCGGCGGCAGTTTCATTTTTGCCCTGATCAGTCATGCACAGATCCGCAGCGAGAGCGGGGCGCCAAAGGCTGATAAACCAGACACTGGCGAACCCCGCGACGATGATTCCGACCGCAAGACGCAATAGTTTCAGGCCTTGAACGGCGGGCTGAGCGGTTCTGTAACCGGCTCGCTCTCAGGGGCCTTGAGCTGTCCTTCCCAGCGAGCGATGACCAGCGGCGCCAAGGCGTTGCCCAACACATTGAGCGCGGTCACCGGCATGTCCATCAATCGGTAGACACCGGCGATGATGGCCACGCCTTCCACTGGCAAGCCGGCGGCGGTCAGGGTGGCGGTCAGGATGATGAACATGAAGCCCGGAACCCCCGCCGCGCCTTTGGACGTCAACACCATGATCAGCACCAGCATCGCCTGGTCGGCCAGACCCAGGTCGATGCCGTAGGCCTGGGCGATGAACAGCGTGCCCAGCCCGGCGAACAGTGAAGCGCCGTCGAGATTGAACGAGTAACCCAATGGAATGACCATGCTGGTGATTGGGCGTGGCGCCCCATATCGCTCCATTTTCTCGATCAGTTGCGGCATCACCGTGGCCGAGGCGGCGCTGCTGTAAGCCAGTAGCAGCTCACTGCGGATCTCTCGCACAAGGTGGAAAAACCGGACGCCGGCCATTCGCGCCACCACTCCCAGCACGCACAGCGCGAACAGAAGTACCGCCACATAGGTGATACCAATCAGCTTGGCCAGCGGCAGCAAGGCACTGAGACCGAAACTGGCCACGGTCACCCCGATCAGGCCGAAGATCCCGATCGGCGAATAGTGCATGACCAGATGCGTGACCTTGAACATGGTGTCCGAGACTGCCTGCATCACGGCGATCAACGGTGCTTTTTGCTGCTCTGGCAGCATCGACAAGGCGCAGCCGAACAGGATGGCGAAAAACAGCACTGACAGCAGTTTGCCCTGGGACATGGCCAGCACGATGTTGTCCGGAACGATGTTGACCAGGGTGCGGCCCAGGTTCTGCGTTTCGCCCGTGCTGACCAGACCGCTTACCGGTGATTGCAGGGTGCTGCTGAAGTCGGCTCCAGCACCCGGTTGGAATACATTGCCGACGATCAGGCCGAAGACAATGGCGATGCTGGTGATCGTGAAGAAATACACCAGCGTCTTGATCCCGACTCGCCCCAGAGCCTTGGTGCTGCCTGCCCCGGCAATGCCGACTACCATGCACGCAAAGACCAGCGGTACGACGATCATCTTCATCAGTCTGATGAACAGATCGCCTGCCGGTTGCAGCAGGTTGTCGATGAACCAGAGCTTGTGTTCGGGAAACTGGTTGAGAAGGATGCCGACGATTATTCCGGCCGCCAGCCCGATCATGATGCGGGTGACAAGGCTGGTAGGTTTCCTGGTAGTCATGTTTTGCCCCTTTTTTCTTGTGTTTGTTGGGGGAAGCTCAGTGTGCGAAAAGACCGGCGAAATCCTTGAAACCCTTGACCTCAATCGGGTTGCCGCTGGGGTCGAGAAAGAACATCGTGCGCTGCTCGCCGGGTTCGCCGGCGAAGCGGATTACCGGTGGAATTTCAAAAACAGTGCCTAGGCGGTTCAGGCGCTCGGCCAACGCCAGCCACTCCTCCAGCGGCAGCACGACGCCAATGTGTGGCATCAGCACTTTGTGCTCGCCGACTTGGCCGGTGCGCGTGGTGGCAAAAGGCGTGCCCACGTGCAGCGAGATCTGATTGCCGAAAAAATCGAAGTCGACCCAGGTCTCGGTACTGCGGCCTTCGGTGCAGCCCAACACATCTCGATAAAAAGTCCGCGCCTGTTCCAGGTCGCAAACATGGTATGCAGCGTGAAAAGGTCTGTTCATGTGATGTCCCCAAGTGAAGGAGCGCTCAGGGTAAACAGACCGTGCGGCGGGGCATAACGGCTTCGCCTTGTTCTGAGCGAAAGGAAAACTTATGGATGTCAGGTTCTTGAACAGTTTGGTCGCGGTGGTTGAAGCCGGTTCGATTGCGGCGGCCGCGCGGCGAGAAAATCGCACCGCAGCAGCAATCAGTCAGCGTGTCCAGGCGCTCGAACGCGCGCTGGGTTGCACTTTACTGCTGCGTACCGCGCACGCCGCCCGGCCCTCGGACCAATGCTTGCTGATCCTGCCGAAGATCAGGGCGATCATCGAACTGGCGCAGGAGTTACACGGCGACCTGCACCACGATGGGCTATTCGGTGAAGTGACAATCGGCGCCATTTCCACCGCGCTGACCGGCGTGTTGCCGGGCTTGATCGAGCGACTTTCGCTTTCGGCACCGGATTTGAAGCTGAAGATCACCCCCGGCGATTCAAAAAGTCTTTACGAGAAGGTGCTCGCTGGGGAGCTGGACGCGGCGATTCTGGTCAGGCCACCGTTCCAGCCGCCGAAAGCCTTGGCGCTGACTGTGCTCAAGGTCGAGCCGCTGATTCTGGTTGCCCCGGCCAGGCATGCCGGGCAGTCACTTGAAGCGCTGCTGCGCGAACATCCATTCATTCGTTATGACGCGCGCTCTTGGGGTGGGCAGATTGCCCAGCGCTACCTCGATGAACGGGTGATCGAGCCGAATGTGCTGTGCGAACTGGATGCGCTGGAGACCATCGTCATGCTGGTCGCACAGGGGATGGGCGTATCGCTGGTGCCGCAATGGGCAGGGATGGCACTGGACGGCTTGTGCGTCATGCCGGTGGACGGCGGGCAGCGTTACACGCGGGAGTTGGTGGTGATGCATGGTTCGACACCGCACCGCCCGTTGGCGATGCGGCATCTGCTTGATCTGCTGGGCAGTGCGTCGTGAAGGGCTCCGCGACGGTGCCGCGTTGAGGCGTCAGTGTGCGGGTTGCGTCACATCACCCGGCTCGTTGCGAGTCGCGTGCTTGACCAGTTTGCCGATGGTCAGACCCTGCAACAGGATCGACGACAGCACCACGATGTAGGTGATGCTCAGCAGCAGATCACGTTCCGCGCCCAGCGGCAGGGCCAGCGCCAGTGCCACCGAAACACCACCGCGCAAACCGCCCCACGTCAGGATCCGGATGGTGCCGCTCGGCACTGTGCGCCAGCGCCGCAGCAGCAGGATCGCCGGGGCCACGGTCAGCAGACGTGACAACAGAATCGCCACCGCCAGCAAACTTGCCGCTGCCACATGCAACCAGTTGAACGGCAGCAGCAACAGTTCCATACCGATCAACGCAAACAGCAACGCGTTGAGCATGTCATCGAGCAGCTCCCAGAAGCCGTCGAGGTATTTGCGCGTCATGTCATTCATCGCCAGGTTGCGGCCCAGGTTACCGATGATCAGACCGGCGACCACCATCGCAATCGGCGCGGAGACATGCAGCTCGGACGCCATCGCCGAACCGCCGATCACCAGTGCCAGGGTCAGCATCACTTCGATCTGGTGTTGCTCGATGCTCTTGATCATCAGGTAGACCAGATAACCGATCAGCCCACCGAACAGCACACCGCCGATGGCTTCGTGAGCGAACAGCATGGCGGTGGCGCCGACGGTCGGGGTCTCGCCGAGTTGGGCGATGCCCAGCAACACGGTGAATACCACAACCGCAGTGCCGTCGTTGAACAGTGACTCGCCGACGATCGTGGTTTTCAGTGGTTTCGAAGCGTTGGCGGTACGCAATACGCCGAGCACCGCGATCGGGTCGGTCGGGGAAATCAGTGCGCCGAAAAGCAGGCAGTAGAGGAAGCTCACGTGCCAGCCGAACAGGGCAAAAATGTAATAGGCGAGGCTGCCGATCACGGCGGTGGCGATCAACACACCGAAGGTTGCCAGCAGGCCGATGGGCCAGCGGTAGCTGCGCAGGTCGTTCAGGTTGACGTGCAGGGCGCCGGCAAACAGCAGGAACGAGAGCATCCAGTTCATCAGCAGATCGCCGAAGTCGATCTGGCCGATCAGTTGTTCCACGCGTTCTTCGAGGCCTGGATAGCCGAGCAGGCTCAGGCCTTGCAGCAGCAGGGAGAACAGCAGAGCGGTGACCATCACGCCGATGGTGGGTGGCAGGCCGATGAAGCGAAAATTGACGAAGGTGAGGAGGGTGGTGAGGCAGATGAAAGCGGCTACGAGTTCAAGCATCCGGGGTCCTTTGGATGAGGAGTGGAAAGACAGCGCACCGATTCTTCGGGGCAAGGGTTGGATGGGTTGATTCGGGGCGGGGACACAACTGTGTCTTCTCAGTTGGTCAGCCGCACACATTGGTGTAGGGTCAACCATAAAAATCAAGGAGTGAAACGTGTTGGCGACAGCTCTGGTGTTGGTGGCGGCGCTGTTGCATGCGGCGTGGAATACCCTGATCAAATTCAGCGCCGAACGGCTGCTGGTGGTGGCGTGCATGGACACCGTGGCGCTGCTGGTTGTCGCCATTGCGCTGCCCTTCGTGAGCTTGCCGCCTGCGCAGATCTGGCCGTGGATTCTCGCTTCGGCAGCCTTCGAGTTGCTCTATCGCTATCTGCTGATTCAGGCCTATCGGGTCGGCGACCTCGGGCTGGTCTATCCGTTGATGCGTGGTTTGTCGCCGCTGGTGGTGCTGGCGCTGACCCTGATTTTTGCCGGTGAAGTGCTGACCACGCAGCAGATCTTCGGGATCATGCTGATTCCATTCGGCATGGTTTGCCTGCTGTGGCAGGGCGGTGGCGGGAAGCATTTGCCATGGTCAATGCTGCCGGTGGTGGCGCTGATTGGCCTGTGCATCGGTAGCTACACCTACATCGATGGGCAGGCGCTGCGGCGCTGGTCGCATCCGCTGGATTATCTGGTCTGGGTCACGCTACTCAGCGCCTGGCCGTTTCCGCTGCTGGCGTGGGTCGCCAAACGCCCGGCGTTCATGCAGTTCTGGCGTGAACAATGGAAGCTGGGGCTGACGGTCGGATTCTGCGTGTTGTTCAGCTACGCTCTGGTGCTATGGGCGATGCAGTTGGGCTCGATTGCGGAAGCGGCGGCGTTGCGCGAGATCAGTGTGATTCTGGTGGTGCTGTTCGGCATGCGCTACCTGAAAGAACCTTTTGGCCGGCCACGGCTCTTAGCCTGTGGGTTGGTGCTGATCGGCATGCTGGTGATGAAGTTCTGACCGCCCGCGAATTCTATAACTCGAAAAAAGGACGGCGTTATGACGGTGGCTCTGTGGTGTGTGTTGATCGCGATCTTCTTGCCGTATGTGTGCACGATTGTGGCCAAGGCCTCGGGCGGTTTCAGGCTGAGGGACAATCACGATCCCCGGGATTTTCTCGACAGCGTTGATGGTGTGGCCCGGCGGGCGCATGCGGCGCAACTGAACAGTTTCGAAGTGATGCCCGCGTTTGCCGTGGCGGTGATCGTCGCGCATCTGGTGGGGACTGCGGAGCTGGTGACGGTGAATGTGCTGGCGGTACTGTTTATCACCAGTCGCCTGCTGTACATCATCTGCTACCTGGCGGACTGGGCGGTTCTGCGTTCGCTGGTGTGGTTTGTGGGGATGGGGTTGATTGCTTCGTTCTTCTTTGTGTCCGTGTAGAAAAACAGGATCAAGAGATCGCAGCCAGCGGCAGCTCCTACAGAGGACTTTGCGTTTCCTTGTAGGCGCTGCCGCAGGCTGCGATCTTTTGCTTTTATGGCTTATCTGCCACCTGCGGCACTTGCGGCAACGCCGCGCCTTTTGGCCAGAGCATCCAGATCTGCCCCTGCTGTTTCATGTCCCCGGCCAATTGCCCGGCCGCATCACCGGTGCCCCAGAACAGATCCGCACGCACCTCGCCGGCAATCGCACCGCCGGTATCCTGCGCTGCCACTGGCCGCACCAGTGCCGTGCCATCCGGGCGAGTGGTCGATAGCCACAACAGGCTGCCCAACGGAATAACCTTGCGATCCACTGCAGCGCTATAGCCGGCCGTGAGTGGCACGTTCAGCGATCCGCGCGGGCCTTCGTTGCTGTCGGGGTTACGGGTGAAGAACACGTAGCTCGGGTTGCTGCCCAGCAGTTCCGGGATGCGCGACGGGTTGGCCTTGGCCCAGTTGCTGATCGCGCCCATGGTCACGTCTTCTTTTTTCAGCTCGCCTTGCTCGACCAGCCAGCGGCCGATGGGCCGGTACGGATGGCCGTTTTGGTCGGCGTAGGCGATGCGGAGCTGTTTCCCGTCTTGTGTCTGGATCCGCCCGGAACCCTGGATCTGCAGAAACTGCAGGTTCATCGGATCGGTGAGGTAGGCCACCACCGGTGCTTTCACGCCTTTCGATTCAATGGTCGCTGCGTCGTCGTACGGCTTGAGCACCCGACCTTCCAGGCGCCCGCGCAGGCGCTTGCCTTTAAGCTCCGGATAAATGCTGTCCAGCGAAACAATGATCATGTCCTCGGGCACGCCGTAAACCGGTACGTTCGCCGTTTCGGTTGGCGTAAGGCTGCCGGGGTAGACCGGCTCGTAATAGCCGGTGATCAGACCGTTGGGGTTGTCGTTCTCGGCGCGCAGGCCGAAGACATCAAGATTCTGTTTCAAAAAGGCGCGGATCTCGTTGGCGCTCTGTGGCACGTTGGCTGCCGCTGCGCAGGTAGTGCCCCAGACCGGATCGGCCTTGAGTCGAGTACAGGCGCTGCGCCACGAACCGAAACCGGCGACCAGATCGCTATCGGACACCGCCGGCAGTGCTTCCCACGTCGCGGTGGAATAAGTGGCCAGCGCATGGGTTTTCGGTTTGGCGCTGTCGCCACCGGTGCAGCCGGCAAGAATGGCCAGCAATGGCAGGGTCGTGATCAGTGGGTGACGCCAGGCCTTGAGACGGCTGTTCATGCAGTGATTCCTGTGCCGGTTGCCTCAGTGCTCCATGCGCTCAAGCAACCCGTATTTTTAATAGGGCTATTGGTGTTTATCGGTGACGCGGGGATACTGGCCGCCGATTTCCGTGACCTGAAGCCACCATGACTCTTAAACGTATTTCTGTTGTATTGCTGGCCTGTCTGACCTTGTCCGCCTGTGGCGGTGTCGATCCGAATTCTCCGCTGGGGCAACGCAAGGCGATCTTCAAACAGATGCTCAACACCGGCGAAGACCTGGGTGGCATGTTGCGTGGACGCATTCCATTCGACGGACCGAAATTCGCCGAGGGTGCGGTGAAACTCGATGCGCTGTCCCATGAGCCGTGGAAGCATTTCCCGCAGGTTCGCGAAGAAGATCACACCAGTGCCAAGGACGATGTCTGGCAAAAGCAGGCCCGCTTTCAGGAAATGGCTCGCAACCTTGAAGCGGCCACCAGTGAATTGGTGATCGCCAGCAAGGTTCAGCCTTACAAGGCCAGTAATCTCGGGCCTGCTGTGCAGAAAGTCGAAGATGCCTGCAGCGCTTGCCATAAAGAGTTTCGCGATCATTGAGATTTAAAAGATCGCAGCCTGCGATCTTTTGATTTTTTACTTATCGATCTGATCCAGCGCGTCCCGCAACTCTTTACGCGACTCGGCGAGCTTGTTTTTGCGCTTGTCGATCTTTTCCGGGTCGCCTCGCTTTATGGCTTTGTCGAGGTCAGCCTGGCGCTGGCTGACTTCGTGCTTGGCTTCCAGCACCTTGTTCTCGCGTTCCTTTTTCAGGCCTGCGTCGGTGCAATGTTCGGTGACCTCACGCAGAGCAGTTTCCAGGCCCGCCTGCTGATCGGCATTACCGCGCGACTTGGCCTGTTCGATCTGGTTGATGATGCCCTGCTTCTTGGCAGCGCAACCGGTCAGGCCCGGAGCATCTTCGTCGGCCATCACGGGAGCGGCCATGGCGGCGCAGAGGGTGAGCAGGGCGAGCGGTGCGAGAAATTTCATAAAAGCTCCATGTGCAAAGACAATCGGGTCGGTTGGGCACTGCGCTGTTGGAGCGCCTCAGTGGCCGACGGGTTCCCGGCGTGCCGGGATTGCATGTTCAGAAACCGTCAATTCCGGCGGCGTGTAAAGTTTCGCTCAAGGCTAGCACCTGCGGGTCGCGGAAGAATGCGCTCAATTGCGCCGCGCGACCGGGGCCGATGCCGGGTTCTGCCTGCCATTGTTCGGTGTCACGTTGTACCAGCAACTGCCACGAGTCAGGGAGTTGCGCCTGACCGGTCGGCGGTAAACCCAAGGCCTTGAGCCATTGGGCAAACGGCCGTTGGCGAGCGCTGTGAATACTGTGCATCAGGCGCGCGCTGCTGCGTTCGCCGAAGCCGGCAATGTTAGCAAGCTCTGGCTCGTCGAGGGTCAACCAATCCAGCAGGTAGTTCAGACGGCCTGTTTCGAGAAGTTTCTCCCAGGTGCCGCGACCGACATGCGGCATGGCCAGTCCTTGCTTGCCACTGAGCCAGGTCAGGCGGGCGAGAAACTGACTTTCGCAACCGGGTGTAGGTTGCCAGCAACTCAAGGCATGAAAGTCGCTGGCGCTGGGGATTTTGAGTTCCGCACGTTCAGTGCTATGCCATACAACGCTGTCGAGTCGCGGAATCGTCAGGCCGGCGAGACTGATTGCCACTTGATCGCCGGGGCGGATGTCCAGCTCCTGCCAGCGTTTGAGTGAGCCGGCGCTGACCCGTTTGATCTCCCGGTCATCGAGCATGACGGGCGTCAGTTCCAGCACCGGCGTGATGCGCCCGGTGCGACCGATCTTGAAATTCACTTTGCGCACTTCGGCCAGTGCCTGGGCAAATGGATATTTCCAGGCGATGGCCCAGTACGGCGAACGCGCCTGCCAACGCTCGGCGGATGGGCGCTGGCTCTGGCGCAAAACCACACCGTCAGTGGCGAATGGCAGGGGAGAGCGATACCAATGCTCGCGCCATTTTTGTGCCTCGACGAATTGCGGGACGGGATGGCTGTAGGGTTCTGTTGCGGCGAACCCCAGCGCCGCCAATCTCGATAACCTTTCAGGTAAGTCTGCTGGCCCTTGCGGCCAGTCCCAAACGAACAGCCCGATCCCGGCGGCTTGTTCAGCGCTCAGCGATTTGCGTCCCATCAGGCCGGCCACCGTGGCGCGGGCGTTGACGCTGCCGGCTTGAGCCTGAACATGCTCGGTCAGACGCCAATAGAGTTCGCCCTGCACGAGCAGATCCAGCGGTTGTTTCAGTCGCTGAGGAATAGCGCCGATCATGCGCGCCGACGCCGTCCAGTCCTGCCCGCTGACGCCGTCGCCGCGACTGATCGCTTGCTGCAAAAGTCCATCGCGATAAATCAGCGTCACCGCCACGCCATCGACCTTGGGTTGTACCCATACCCCTTGGCGATCACGCAGCCAGGCTTGCACGGCCTCGGCTTTGTGAAGTTTATCCAGGCCGGTGTGGGCGATTGGATGGGCGACAGCGCCGGAGACCGTGCGCACAGGCTCGATCGTCGCTGGCGATTTGAAACAGCCTCGCCACTCGCTGAGCCGCACGCGCGACTGGTCGTAAAGTTCGTCGGCAATCAATGAGCGGCCTTCGCGGTGGTAGGCGTCGTCCCATTGGTCGAGCTGCTTTTGCAGAGCGGTGATTTCGCGTTGGGCTTGGGCGGGTGGCCAATTCGGGCATTCGGCGTAGGCGTTTAGAGTAGGGAGCGACAGCAGAAAAGTAATCAACAGGCGCAGCGTGGCATGCATCGTGAGCGTCCTTGCTCAAAGGTAATGCTTGAAGGCTAGGCGAGGTTTTTGAGTTGGGTCGGCGTGGTGTTTTGCGGAGTGTTTCAATGCGCAAATTGATGTCGCTCTTGCAGGCCTCTTCGCGGGCAAGCCCGCTCCCACAGGTTTATCCGTTTGGGTTCAGGAGTCGCATTTCAGGCACAAAAAAGCCCCGCACGGCGCAAACCGTGCGGGGCTTTTCATGCAGCCAGGTTATTACAGGCCGGCAGCAGTACGCAAAGCGTCGGCGCGGTCGGTTTTTTCCCAGGTGAAGGTGGTGAAGGTGTCTTCGCCAACAGTCTTGGTCTGCGAAGCACGGCCGAAGTGGCCGTAGGCTGCAGTTTCCTGGTACATCGGGTGCAGCAGGTCGAGCATGGTGGTGATCGCGTATGGACGCAGGTCGAACACTTCACGCACCAGTTTGACGATCTTGTCATCGCTGATCTTGCCGGTGCCGAAGGTGTTCAGCGAAATCGAGGTAGGCTGGGCCACACCGATCGCGTAGGAAACCTGGATCTCGCAACGCTCGGCCAGGCCGGCAGCGACGATGTTCTTGGCAACGTAACGGCCGGCGTAGGCCGCCGAACGGTCAACCTTCGATGGATCCTTGCCGGAGAACGCGCCGCCACCGTGACGGGCCATGCCGCCGTAGCTGTCGACGATGATCTTGCGACCGGTCAGACCGCAGTCACCTACCGGGCCGCCAATGATGAACTGGCCGGTCGGGTTGATGTGGAACTGGGTGTCTTTGCTCAGCAGTTCGGCCGGCAGTACGTGCTTGACGATCAGCTCCATCACGCCTTCGCGCAGGTCTTTGTACGACACTTCAGGGTTGTGCTGGGTCGACAGTACAACGGCGTCGATACCGACAACCTTGCCGCCTTCGTAACGGCAGGTCACTTGCGACTTGGCGTCCGGACGCAGCCAAGGCAGCAGACCCGATTTACGGGCTTCGGCCTGGCGCTGCACCAACTGGTGCGAGAAGGTGATCGGGGCAGGCATCAGCACTTCGGTTTCGTTGCTGGCATAGCCGAACATCAGGCCCTGGTCGCCGGCACCCTGATCTTCAGGCTTGGCACGGTCAACACCCTGGTTGATATCTGGGGACTGCTTGCCGATGATGTTCATCACGCCGCAGGTGGCGCCGTCGAAGCCGACTTCGGAGCTGGTGTAGCCGATGTCGCAGATAACGTCACGAACGATCTGCTCCAGGTCAACCCAGGCGCTGGTGGTCACTTCACCGGCAACGATGGCCACGCCAGTCTTGACCAGGGTTTCCACCGCAACGCGTGCGTGTTTGTCCTGGGCAATAATGGCGTCCAGCACCGCATCGGAAATCTGGTCGGCGATTTTGTCCGGATGTCCTTCAGACACGGACTCGGAGGTGAAGAGGGAGTATTCGCTCATCTCGATGTTTTCCTGAATTTACCGATGGTGAGTGTCGCCAGCCGGTCGCTGAAAGTGGCGAACCTGGATCTGGAAACCATTACGTAAGCCTACATAGAGGCTTTCCCCGGGAACGAGTCCCGCAGCGGTGGCCCAACGGGCCAAATCGTCCTGTTCAAACCCCAACCACAGATCACCGCAGGCCTCCCTGGCCCAACTCTGGTTGTGGCTACATAACTCTGTCACGAGCAGGCTACCGCCCGGTTGCAGCAGGTCGGCCATGTGCTTGAGCGCTTCGGCCGGCGCGGCGAAATGGTGCAAGACCATATTCAGTACCACGCAATCGGCCTGAAGGCTGCTGCCGTTCAATGCATCGGCCAATTGCAGGCTGACGTTAGCCAGTCGTTCACGTTCACATACCTGACGCGCCAGTTCGAGCATCGCCGGGCTGTTGTCCAGCGCGGTTACGGTGCTGAAACGGCGCGCCAGTTCCGGCAGAAAAGCACCATCACCGGGGCCGACTTCAATGGCCGTGGCAGCGCCACTGAAGCTCAGTTTGTCGAGCAGGGCCAGCACGCTTTCGCGGTACTGCGGCAGGCCGGCAATCAAGTCTTGCTGGGCGCGGAATTTCTCCGCGACCCGGGCGAAAAAGTCCTGGCTGGCCGCAGCACGTTGCCCGTGCACTTGAGCGATGCGCGCCTGCACGGCATCCGGCAGCGCCAGATTGTCGACTTCTTCTAACAACGCTGCGTGCAACTTGCCGCCCAGCAGTTCGGTATGGGGCAGGGCGCGACGATAGAAAATCGCGTTGCCTTCACGGCGAGTTGCCACCAGCTCGGCTTGCGCCAAGACCTTGAGGTGGTGACTCATACCGGACTGACCAATGCCGAAAATCTGTGCCAGTTCCAGTACACCAAACGAATCGTTGGCCAGCGCGCGCAATACATTCAGCCGCAACGGATCGCCGCCGGCCTTGCACAGGGCCGCCAGCTCGTCGCAATCGTCATGGCTAATGGAAGGCGCGCGTAAGTTCATGGGGCAGCAGTCTAGAGACGGGGTTAAATCCCCGCAAGAGCAATATCAAAAAGTTTTGATATTGCTCGATAGATGGCACTTCTCACGAGATGGTTAACTCTACAAACGAGCAGCGGAAAGGTTTCACCAACAGAAACCGCAGCTATCCATTGGAAAAACGCCTCTGCATGACTATCTGTCATTGCCCCGAGGCGCTCCGGTGAGGGAAAATGCCCTCCTTTTTTCCGTTCCAGTTTATTCACACCCAGGAGATCAGCGATGCCTAGCCGTCGTGAGCGTGCCAACGCCATTCGTGCCCTCAGCATGGATGCCGTGCAAAAAGCCAACAGCGGCCATCCCGGTGCCCCTATGGGTATGGCAGATATTGCCGAAGTGCTTTGGCGCGACTACCTCAAGCACAACCCGAGCAATCCATCATTCGCCGATCGTGACCGCTTCGTGCTGTCCAACGGCCATGGCTCGATGTTGATCTACTCGCTGCTGCACCTGACCGGTTACGACCTGTCGATCGAAGACCTCAAGCAGTTCCGTCAACTGCACAGCCGCACCCCGGGCCACCCGGAATTCGGCTACACCCCGGGCGTCGAGACCACCACCGGCCCGCTGGGTCAAGGTCTGGCCAACGCTGTGGGTTTCGCCTTGGCAGAAAAAGTCCTGGCGGCGCAGTTCAACCGTCCGAGCCACAACATCGTTGACCACCACACCTACGTGTTCCTGGGTGATGGCTGCATGATGGAAGGCATTTCCCACGAAGTCGCTTCTCTGGCCGGTACTTTGGGCCTGGGCAAGCTGATCGCCTTCTACGATGACAACGGTATCTCCATCGACGGCGAAGTTGAAGGCTGGTTCACCGATGACACCCCGAAGCGTTTCGAAGCCTACAACTGGCAGGTGATCCGCAACGTTGACGGTCACGACCCGGAAGAGATCAAGACCGCCATCGAAACCGCTCGCAAGAGCGCGCAGCCGACCCTGATCTGCTGCAAGACCACCATCGGTTTCGGTTCGCCGAACAAGCAGGGTAAAGAAGACTGCCACGGCGCCCCACTGGGTGACGCGGAAATCGCTCTGACCCGTCAGGCGCTGAACTGGAACCACGGCCCGTTCGAAATCCCGGCAGATATCTATGCCGAATGGGATGCCAAAGAATCTGGCCGCGCTGTTGAAGCCGAGTGGGATCAGCGTTTCGCTGCTTACTCCGCCGCGTTCCCGACCGAAGCCAACGAACTGATCCGTCGTCTGAGCGGCGAACTGCCGTCCGACTTCTCGGAAAAAGCCTCGGCGTACATCGCTGAAGTCGCTGCCAAAGGCGAAACCATCGCCAGCCGTAAAGCCAGCCAGAACACCCTGAACGCCTTCGGCCCTTTGCTGCCGGAACTGCTTGGCGGTTCGGCTGACCTGGCCGGTTCCAACCTGACCCTGTGGAAAGGTTGCAAAGGCGTCAGCGCTGAAGATGCCAGCGGCAACTACATGTACTACGGCGTGCGCGAATTCGGCATGACCGCAATCATGAACGGCGTCACTCTGCACGGCGGCCTCGTGCCTTACGGCGCGACCTTCCTGATGTTCATGGAATACGCTCGCAACGCCGTGCGCATGTCGGCACTGATGAAGAAGCGCGTGATCCACGTCTACACCCACGACTCCATCGGTCTGGGCGAAGACGGCCCGACGCACCAGCCGATCGAGCAACTGACCAGCCTGCGCACCACGCCGAATCTCGACACCTGGCGTCCAGCCGATGCCGTTGAATCGGCGGTGGCCTGGAAAAACGCTCTGGAGCGCAAGGACGGCCCATCGGCGCTGATCTTCTCGCGTCAGAACCTGCAGCACCAAGAGCGCGGTGCCGGCCAGATCGCCGACATCAGCCGCGGTGGCTATGTGTTGAAGGACTGCGCAGGCGAGCCTGAGCTGATCCTGATCGCCACCGGTTCGGAAGTGGGGCTGGCGGTTCAGGCCTACGACAAACTGACCGAGCAGGGCCGCAAGGTGCGCGTGGTTTCCATGCCATGCACCAGCGTGTTCGACGCTCAGGATGCCGGCTACAAGCAAGCCGTTCTGCCGTTGCAGGTCAGCGCACGTATCGCGATCGAAGCGGCTCACGCCGACTTCTGGTTCAAGTACGTGGGTCTGGAAGGACGCGTGATCGGTATGACCACCTACGGTGAGTCGGCTCCGGCTTCGGCACTGTTCGAAGAGTTCGGCTTCACCCTGGAAAACATCCTGGGTCAGGCTGAAGAGCTGCTGGAAGACTGATCCAGAAGTCGCGTCGTCTGGACTGACGCCTTCGCGAGCAGGCTCGCTCCCACATTGGAATGCATTTCCCTGTGGGAGCGAGCCTGCTCGCGAAAGTGTTGGTTCAGGCAGCATCGCACTGCCTGATTCACCACGGTAATCGAGAACCCCATGCCTCAACCGCGTCCTTACAAAGTTGCACTCAACGGCTACGGCCGGATTGGTCGTTGCGTCTTGCGTGCGTTGTTTGAGCGAGGCGAAAAGGCCGGGTTTGAAATTGTCGCGATCAACGATCTGGCCGACATGGCCAGCATCGAATACCTGACACGCTTTGACTCCACCCACGGCCGCTTTCCCGGCGAAGTACGGGTTGAAGGCGATTGTCTGCATATTAATGGCGACTGCGTGAAGGTCCTGCGCAGTGCCACCCCCGAAGGCATCGATTGGGCGTCGCTTGGCGTCGATCTGGTGCTGGAATGCTCCGGCGCTTACCACACCCGTGCCGACGGCCAGCGTTTCCTCGACGCCGGTGCGCCACGCGTGCTGTTCTCGCAGCCGATGGCCAGCGAGGCGGATGTCGACGCCACCATCGTCTACGGCGTCAATCAGGATTGCCTGACCGGCGATGAGCTGCTGGTGTCCAACGCCTCGTGCACCACCAACTGCGGCGTGCCGCTGTTGCGTCTGCTCGACAAGGCGATCGGCCTCGATTACGTGTCGATCACCACGATTCACTCGGCGATGAACGATCAGCCGGTGATCGACGCCTATCACCACGAAGACCTGCGCCGCACCCGTTCGGCGTTCCAGTCGGTGATCCCGGTGTCCACTGGTCTGGCGCGCGGTATCGAGCGCCTGCTGCCGGAACTTGCCGGGCGAATTCAGGCCAAAGCCGTACGCGTGCCGACGGTCAACGTGTCCTGCCTCGACATCACGATGCAGACCGCCACGGCGACCGACGCGAACGAGGTCAACCGGATCCTGCGCGAAGCCGCCACCAGCGGCCCGCTCAAAGGACTTTTGGCCTATACCGAATTGCCTCATGCCAGCTGTGATTTCAACCATGACCCACATTCGGCCATCGTCGATGCCAGTCAGACCCGTGTTTCCGGCCCAAAACTGGTGAACATCCTGGCCTGGTTCGACAACGAATGGGGTTTTGCCAACCGAATGCTGGACGTAGCAGACCACTATCTGCAAACAGCAACTTCAAAAAAACCGTAGGAAGTGCGACCCATGACCGTGTTGAAGATGTCCGACCTCGATCTGCAAGGTAAGCGCGTATTGATCCGCGAAGACCTCAACGTCCCAGTCAAGGACGGTGTTGTCACCAGCGACGCGCGTATCCTGGCTTCGCTGCCGACCATCAAGCTGGCCCTGGAAAAAGGCGCGGCCGTGATGGTCTGCTCGCACCTTGGCCGTCCGACCGAAGGCGAGTTCTCTGCCGAGAACAGCCTCAAGCCAGTCGCCGACTACCTGAGCAAGGCCCTGGGCCGTGAAGTGCCGCTGGTGGCCGATTACCTGGGCGGCGTTGACGTCAAGGCCGGCGACATCGTGCTGTTCGAAAACGTGCGCTTCAACAAGGGCGAGAAAAAGAACGCCGACGAGCTGGCCCAGCAATACGCCGCGCTGTGCGACGTGTTCGTGATGGACGCGTTCGGCACCGCTCACCGCGCCGAGGGTTCGACCCACGGCGTGGCCAAGTTCGCCAAAATCGCCGCCGCCGGCCCGCTGCTGGCCGCTGAACTGGATGCACTGGGCAAAGCCCTGGGTGCTCCGGCCAAGCCAATGGCTGCCATCGTTGCTGGCTCCAAGGTCTCGACCAAACTCGACGTATTGAACAGCCTGAGCCAGATCTGCGATCAACTGATCGTCGGCGGCGGCATCGCCAACACCTTCCTCGCCGCAGCCGGTCACCCGGTTGGCAAGTCGCTGTACGAGCCGGACCTGCTCGACACCGCGCGCGCCATCGCCGCCAAGGTCAGCGTGCCGTTGCCGGTCGATGTGGTGTGCGCCAAGGAGTTCGCTGAAAGCGCTGAAGCCACCGTCAAGCTGATCGCTGACGTCGCTGCCGACGACATGATTCTGGATATTGGCCCGCAAACCGCAGCCAACTTCGCCGAACTGCTGAAGTCGTCGAAAACCATTCTGTGGAACGGTCCGGTCGGCGTGTTCGAATTCGACCAGTTCGGCAACGGCACCAAAGTGCTGGCCCAAGCCATTGCTGACAGTTCCGCATTCTCGATTGCTGGCGGTGGCGACACCCTGGCCGCCATCGATAAATATGGCGTGGCTGAGCAAATCTCCTACATTTCCACCGGTGGCGGCGCGTTCCTCGAATTCGTCGAAGGCAAAGTGCTGCCTGCCGTAGAAGTCCTGGAAAGCCGGGCCAAGGCCTGAGGCTGTCCGTCAGGCCAGGCAAAGGAGTGGTCACATGGTCAAGTCGTTAGCATTGTTGTTGCTGACCGGTACGCTGGCGGCCTGCGGGAGTAACCCGAAGGCCGAAGCGACACCGGCACCCAGCGAGTCGCAGAAGGGCTGTTATCAGGCCGACTGGCAGGCCGAAACCAACCCGGTGCTGAACAAGCGCTCGGGGCCGGACGGTCTGGACAAATACGAAGCGCAAACCCCGGCCAAGGAACATGGTTGTCCTTGACGGGTCTGACTCTTAACTCAGGGCTGGCGGCGTGCGCCGTCAGTCGAGGAACACGGATGAAAGGCTTGATCGCCATTGCGGCGTTGGCATTGTTGGGCGGTTGCGCGCAGTTGAACCTGTTTCAGTCGTCCGCCCCCACGGATAACTGGACCACCTGGACCTGCGACAGCCAGGCCAAAGTGCTGTGGCGTTACACCGATGCCGGCCAGAAAGAAGTCGATGTTCGACTGGGTGGCGGTGATCAGGTCTATCGCCTGAAAGAAGAGCCGGGCGCCTCGGGCACGCTGTACAGCGACGGCATGCTGGCGTTTCACATCAAGGGTAACGAAGGCCTGGTGTACTGGGTCGCTACCAATGACCTGATCGGCCGCGGCTGCAAGGCGCAGTAATTCAGAATTTGCTGTATCGAATCACCAGGCCGGGTCTCAACCCCCGATCTGCAATCACTTGAATAGCCGCCGCCGCTCCGGCAGGCTGGCACGATTAACGACCCTCAACCGGGAGAGACACACACAATGGCACTTATCAGCATGCGCCAGATGTTGGACCACGCAGCCGAATTCGGCTACGGCGTTCCAGCTTTCAACGTCAACAACCTTGAGCAGATGCGCGCCATCATGGAAGCCGCTGACAAGACTGACTCCCCGGTGATCGTCCAGGCTTCGGCCGGCGCCCGTAAATACGCCGGCGCGCCATTCCTGCGTCACCTGATCCTGGCCGCGATCGAAGAATTCCCGCACATCCCGGTGTGCATGCACCAAGACCACGGCACCAGCCCTGACGTCTGCCAGCGCTCGATCCAACTGGGCTTCAGCTCGGTGATGATGGACGGTTCCCTCGGCGAAGACGGCAAGACCCCGACCGATTACGAGTACAACGTGCGCGTTACTCAGCAAACCGTGGCCATGGCTCACGCTTGCGGCGTATCGGTAGAGGGCGAACTGGGTTGCCTGGGTTCGCTGGAAACCGGCATGGCCGGTGAAGAAGACGGCATCGGCGCTGAAGGCGTTCTGGATCACAGCCAAATGCTGACCGACCCTGAAGAAGCCGCTGACTTCGTCAAGAAGACCCAGGTTGATGCCCTGGCCATTGCCATCGGCACCAGCCACGGCGCCTACAAGTTCACCAAGCCACCTACCGGCGACGTGCTGGCCATCGACCGCATCAAGGAAATCCACAAACGCATCCCGAACACCCACTTGGTGATGCACGGTTCCTCTTCGGTTCCACAAGAGTGGCTGGCGATCATCAACCAGTACGGCGGCGACATCAAAGAAACCTACGGCGTGCCGGTTGAAGAAATCGTCGAAGGCATCAAGTACGGCGTGCGCAAGGTCAACATCGATACCGACCTGCGTCTGGCATCCACCGGCGCCATGCGTCGCCTGATGGCCACCAACCCGAGCGAATTCGACCCACGTAAATTCTTCGGCGCCACCGTGACTGCGATGCGCGATGTTTGTATCGCTCGTTATGAAGCGTTCGGCACTGCCGGTAATGCTTCGAAGATCAAACCGATCTCGTTGGAAGCGATGTACCAGCGTTATTTGAAGGGTGAGTTGAACGCTAAGGTTAACTGATTGATCACTGTTTCAGCGGTAATAAAAACCCGTCGTTAGACGGGTTTTTTGCGTTTGATAGAAGATCTCAGCTTTTTGTAAAGGTGATGTTGTAAGTTTTACCTACATTCGGGCCGCCGCGATCAACCCGAACGGTTCCGTCTAACTTCGAATAGTTTCTGTCAGGCGATCTCAAACTGATGCTGAACACGTTGTGTTCAGGGCTCCCTGCTTCTGCTCGAAGATTAAAGGATACGGCGGATTCATCCGTTAAGTTCTCATACGTGAAACTTCCATTAACTTTGAAGCTAAGCCCGTAATACTCCATGCTGCCTTGGCTTATGTTGCCCGTCTGTGGATCTGAAGAAGTTATTTTAAGTGTGGCTTCATGGCTCTCGCCGGCATCGTATACGCGACCTCTATAAGTACCATTCGGGTTGATCTGGCCCATGGTATTTCTCCTTTATTTTTTGATGAGCAGTGAATGGGTTATTTTTCCATCCGTTTTTCTGATGTTTCGATCCTGAGGTTATGAGGCAGCATGTAATTCGTCACCTGTCAGAGTTGACAGGTGTAGAGATGTTTTTGCGATGAGTGGCCCGTTAAAAAGAAATAAGCATATTGTGTGGGCTGGTCAAAAAGGCTGGAAAAAGTAACTAAGCAGGAAGCGTGAAAGGGATAAATTTATTTCGTCATGATTCAGTCACTGTTATTGCGAAAGTGTGAATGCTGAGGTGAAATTCAGGATTAACTAAGCCTGAGCGCTAACCCGCTTATTCAAGAAACCCGCCGAGAGGCGGGTTTCTTGTGGATGGCTATTGAAGCATCCTATGCATCGAGCTTCTGAGCTTTTGGGACTAATCGATGTTGGGATTATTTCAAATGAGTATTACGGACTGTCAGATCTGACAGTGGACGGCCATTGGTGATGCTCACAGAATGAAACTTCACCTTGTGATGGAGTACACAGCGATGGCTACTAAGGATGTAACACCAAAAGGCGCGGCACCCGGCACTCTTCCAGTTGATCCGAAACCGCAACCCGAAAACCTGATCAAATCCAGAGGTCCGGCACCTGTTAAACTTCCGAAAGACAGCAAGTAAGCCTGTCATCAGAGAACCCGCATAAATGCGGGTTCTTTTTGGGTGACTATTCCTTCAACTCAACATGATCCAGTGCCTGATTCACCGCCAGTTCACCGAGCATGACCACCTGCGCGATGCCCAGCGCTGTCTTGCGGTGCGAGGTGTCGAGCATCGTGGCGAAGTTGTTGAGCATTTCGCTGGCTGAACTCAGGGTTTCGCTGGCGTTGGCCAGCAGGGATTCGGTGTTGTACTTCGGGTTGGCGAGGTACATGGCCTCGGGTTCGTGGGTGCTGGCCATGATCGCGGCGGCGGGATTGAGGTAGTGGTCGAGGGCGCGTTCGGCGGCGTCGTGGAATCTTTTTGAGTTGGGGGATTCGTAAGGGGATGCCGGATCTGTGACCGGCGGATGAGGCGTTGATTTGATCATTTGCTGAAAACTCCTGATGGAGCCGCTTCGCCTTCTCTACTAAAAGAAGGGTGGCAACTGTGCGCAGGTTAGTAGACCGGGGAGTTATTCAGCATTAACCGGCGCGCCGAAGCGCCCTGCACACAGCCACCATCAAGTCAAACAGCAATAGCCGACCGATGCGCTTTGCGCATAACTGAAAAACACCTCGGGCTACTAAACCCGATCACTGGAAATCAGTGACGCGGATCAAGTTACCGATGGCCCTCCAGGCGCACAAGCCGGCGGATTCTGGCGTACCCGTAGGCAACGACGCAAGCTGTTGTAGGCATCCGGAAGTAACCGCCGACCGATCTAAACAACGCCGTTTAAATGCGGGGATTATTTGTCGTGATCAATATCCAGCTTGGAAAAGGTCACCTGCCCACCCTCACTCGTGTACCCCGTATTGTCCTGCACATAAACCCCGGCCTTGAAATACAGCGGCTTGTTGCGCCACGTCGCGCTGATCTGCGAATCCCACTGATAACCCGCCGCACTTACGCCCAGTGCGCCGCCAGGGCTTAAGTGGATGAGGTAGTTGAATTCGCGATCGAGTTTGACCCCGGTGGCGAGGGTGATGACGCGGCTTTCGTCGTCATCGGGATGCATGCGAACTTTGATCACCAGGTTGCCGGTTTCGGTTTTGGTCTTGTACTGGTATTCGAGTTTGAGCATCGGCTTCTGGCTTTCATAGGCGTGGATCTGGCCGATGACGATTTTGCCGGAGCTCGGCACTTTGTTGACCGTGAGGGTCGCGCGCAGCAGGTTGTCGGCGTCGGGGTAGTACCAATTGCGCAGGGTGCCGTTGCTGTAGGTTTCGCGCAGTTCGGTGCGGGGGTAGATGGCGTTTTCGGTTTTTGACCCGGTCACCGGTGACCAGAAGAACAGGGTGCCGGTGTCGGAATGGAAGTACTGATCCTTGAAGCCTTTCACCAGTTTGGAGGTTTCGACGGTGTATGGCGGGCTGCCAACGGGAACGCTGAGGTTCCAGGTTGCGAGATCGATCATGTCGGTTCTTCCACTCAATTTTCGCTGCACGCGCGTGCCAGAAGCTCTAGTCCGCGTGTTTTGGGGCGGCCTTTATAAGCGTAGAGGGATTTTTTGTTAACCGCCGTCCGGCGGACGATTGACGTCAACATCCTGTCGAAATGCCATCTATCCCGGTTTTAGCGGGCTACAGGACTGACCGTTAGTCGGCTAAACCTGCCATTGGTTAAATGATGGCCTGATGACAGCTACTGCTTTTGTCGATCCGCGACTAGAGTGATGGCTCAGTATGTGTACGGTTTTAACCGGAAAACCGCCTGTGGTCCCGATAAGAGAAGCAGCATGGAATGCGCGCAACCCCAGCCAGGTGAAGGCAACTCTGTCCTTTTGATCGTTGATGATTACCCTGAAAACCTGATCAGCATGCGCGCGTTGCTGCAGCGTCAGGATTGGCACGTGCTGACCGCCGCCTCCGGTTTCGAGGCGCTGAATATCCTCCTCGAACACGACGTCGATCTGGTGCTGCTGGACGTGCAGATGCCGGGCATGGACGGCTTTGAAGTCGCGCGACTGATGCGCGGCAGTCAGCGTACGCGGCTTACGCCGATCATCTTCCTCACCGCTAACGAACAGTCCCAGGACGCCGTGATCAAGGGCTACGCCAGTGGCGCGGTGGATTACCTGTTCAAACCGTTCGATCCGCAGATTCTCAAGCCCAAAGTGCAGGCGTTGCTTGAGCATCAGCGCAATCGCCGGGCCTTGCAGCGCCTGAGCCGGGATCTGGAATCCGCCCGGGCCTTCAATGCTTCGGTGCTGGATAACGCCGCCGAGGGCATTCTGGTTTTGGGCGAGGACGGCTTGATTCGTTTTGCTAATCCGGCGATCTCACGGTTGCTCAATGCGCCGGTGAAGGAGTTGGACGGTAAGGAGTTTCTCGATTACCTGCAGAAACCGCACATTCCCGTGTGGGCCGATTCCGAATTCCGTACAAGCTATCAGCGCGGCGAAACCCTGCGGCTGCACGATGCGCTGCTGCGCACCGCGCCGGGTCAGCAGGTGCCGGTGGCGCTGTCCTGTGCGCCGTTACCTTCCGAACAACAGGCGATGGTGGTGACGGTGCTGGACATGTCGGTGGTGCGCCATCTGCATCAGCAACTGGAATTTCAGGCCGTCACCGATCCGCTGACCGGTTTACTCAACCGTCGCGGTTTCTACCAGACCGTTGAGAACCTGCTGTTGCGCGGTGAGCGCGGCGACAGCAGTTGGGTGCTGCTGTATCTGGATCTGGACGGCTTCAAACGGGTCAACGACTCCCTCGGCCATGATGCTGGCGACCGTGTGTTGCGCTGGGTGTCCGAGCAGTTGAAGGCGTGTCTGCGGCCGTTCGATATTCTGGCGCGCATGGGTGGTGATGAATTTACCGCGCTGCTGGATCTGGAGTTTCCCGAGCAGGCGGCGAAGATTGCCGAGAAACTCATCGAGCGAGTGTCGATCTGTCAGCAAATCGAAGGGCTGGATATCGCGCTGGGCGCCAGTATCGGTATCGCGACATACCCTGATTGCGGATCGAACCTCGACGGTCTGCTGCGCGCCTCTGACATTGCCATGTACGAAGCCAAGCGTGCCGGGCGTCAGCAATATCGCTTTTACGATCATGAAATGAACGGCCGGGCGCGTTCGCGTCTGATGCTGGAAGAGAGCGTGCGCGCCGCCATCGAAAACCGTGATTTCAACCTGGTCTATCAACCGCAGGTAGCCATTAATAGCGGCCAGATTCGTGGGTTTGAGGCGTTGTTGCGCTGGCAGCATCCGAGCGTGGGTGATGTGCCGCCGGGTCTGTTTTTGCCGTTGCTGGAAGAGGCGCGGCTGATCAGTCGTCTCGGCAGCTGGATTTATCATCGCGGCGCCGGCCAGCGCAAAGCCTGGGAAACCTTGTTTGCCGAAGATCTGGTGCTCGGCGTGAGTTTGAGCAACACCCAGTTCAGCCTGCCGAATCTGGTCACCGAGTTACGCCAGGTCATGGAGCGGCATTCTTTGCAGCCACGGCAACTGGAGGTCGAGGTGACCGAAGAAGCCTTGATGCAAAATCCGGACGAAACCCGTAAACAGCTGCGCCTGTTGCGCAATCTCGGGGTGCGGGTGGCGCTGGATGACTTCGGCTCCGGGCCTTGTTCACTGGCGCATCTGCGCGATCTGGAACTGGACACGCTCAAGCTCGACCGGCACCTCATCGCCCGATTGCCTGATTCGTCGCGGGACGCTTCACTGGTGAGCACAGTCATCAGTCTGTGCAAGCAGTACGGTTTGCTGGTGATTGCCGAGGGTGTCGAGACCATCGAGCAATACCAATGGCTGCAAGCTCACGGCTGCGAATATGTGCAAGGCTTCCTCGTCGCGCGTCCATTGATCGCCGAGGATGCTGCCAGCTTCGCCGAGCCGTTTGACTGGAGCGCGTTGCCCGGTTGAATTCGCTACACTGGCGCACCTTTTTCGAACCGTGTCGCCCGTCCATGACTGTGTTGAAGTATCTCCAGGCCTATCCCGCGCAATTGCAGGATCAGGTGCGTCAACTGATCGCCGACGGGCGTCTGGGTGAATACCTGGATCAACGTTACTCGGGGCGGCATGACGTGCAGAGCGACAAGGCGTTGTACAGCTACGCGCTGGATCTGAAACAGGAATACCTGCGTAATGCTCCGGCCATCGACAAAGTGCTGTTCGACAACCGCCTCGACCTGACCCACCGCGCCCTTGGTCTGCACACCACGGTTTCACGCGTGCAGGGCGGCAAGCTCAAGGCCAAGAAAGAGATTCGTATCGCCTCGCTGTTCAAGGACGCCGCACCGGACTTTCTGAAAATGATCGTGGTGCATGAGCTGGCGCACTTCAAAGAGTCGGATCACAACAAGGCGTTTTATAAATTGTGTGAGCACATGCTGCCGGGGTATCACCAGGTCGAGTTTGATCTGCGGGTGTATCTGACGTGGCGGGACATGCAATAACAACAGTCGCAACCAGGAAGGTGTGGATGGACGTAAGCAAGACCAAAAGCAGTTTCTATCGCCGCTTGTATGTGGCTTACCTGATCGACAGCGGTCTGGCTCCGAGTGTGCCGACGCTGACCGAAGTCACCGGCATGCCCCGGCGCACGGCGCAGGACACGATTGCCGCGCTGGCGGATCTGGATATCGTCTGCGAGTTCGAACAGGAAGAGGGCGCTCGCAACCATGCCGGGCGTTATCGGATTCGCGAGTGGGGGGCGATTGATCGGGGGTGGATCGAGAGGAATTTGCGGCAGATCAAGGCAGTGCTGGAATATCCCTGAGTCCTGAGTTGATTGGGCTGACGCCATCGCGAGCAGGCTCGCTCCCACAGGAAAATGCATTCCAAATGTGGGAGCGAGCCTGCTCGCGAAAAGGCCCTTAAGCGCGCCGCATCCCGATATGTGGAATGTCATCCTCCAGATATTCCTCACCCGCCGCCACAAACCCGTACTTGCCGTAATACCCCTGCAAATGCGCCTGCGCCGACAGATAGATTGGCACCTGCGGCCAGTGTTTCTCGGCCTGTTTCAGCGCCTGCTCCATCATCTCGTGCCCCAGCCCTTTGCCCCGTCCTTGTGGCGCGGTGATCACGCGGCCGATGACCACGTCGCCGCCCTGGGACTCCGGGTCCAGCAGGCGCAGATACGCCATCAACTGGTCATCCTCCCAACCCATCAGGTGGTAAGTGTCGCCGTCCAGGTCCTGGCCGTCGAGGTCCGGATAGGCGCATTTCTGTTCGACCACGAACACTTCCGAGCGCAGCTTCAAAAGGGCGTAGAGCTGTTCTTTGCCCAAGTCGCTGTGATGTTTGCAGACCCATTCGATTGTCATTTTCCGATTCCTTGAACGTGTCGCCCGATACTAAGCGCAGGCGCGAAAGATGTCTGTATGGCGTAAGAGTCTGTGACAAAGGTCAAAATGCCATCATTCCTTTCTCGCACCGGTGACTTCTTTGTGTAATCTGCTGGGGAGCCCTGTGCACTGGCTGCAATGAGCTAATGTTAGGGCCTGGGTTTTGCCGGTACGGGGCCTTGGGGTTTTGACTGGAAACACGCCGGGCGTGCCGCCCGCTAAGGATTTTCAAGCATGCCGCGACTGCATCGAGCTTTTGCTTTGATCGGATTGCTCTTGCTGGCCCAAGCCGCTGCAGCCGAAAAGCTGCGGCTGGTGTTTGATATCTGGCCGCCCTTTACTGACGACACGCTGGTCAACGGCGGTCTGGCCACCGACATTGTCAGCACCGCGCTGGCTCGGGCCGGTTATGCCAGCGATTATGAGCAAGTGCCATGGGCGCGGGCGCTGCTGGGTGTCGGTGAGGGACGCTACGATGTGCTGGTCAACGCCTGGTACAACGATGAGCGCACGAAATTCGGGCAATTTTCCGGTGAGTATCTGGTTAATCGCATCCGCTTCCTCAAGCGCAAAGACACGCCGCTCGAATACAACAACTTGCAGCAACTGCATACTTATCCGATTGCCGTGGTACGCGGTTACGCCTACTCGCCGCCGTTCGATGCCGATACCGCGTTGCAGAAAGTCCCTGTGCATAACTTTGCGATGGCGGTGCGCATGCTCGCGGCGGATCGGGTCAAGCTGACGCTGGAAGATGAATATGTCGCGCGGCATTACCTGGCACGGGAATCACCGAAAGTGCGCAGTGCCGTGGAGTTTTTGCCCAAGCCGTTGAGCGAGAACAGCCTGCATATCTTGGTGAGCCTGAAGAATCCGCAGCATGAGCAGATTGTCGCGGGGTTTGATAAGGCGATTGAGGCGATGAAGGCGGATGGCAGTTATGACAAGTTGCTGAGGCAACACGGAATGTGAGGCCAGTCCGGCCACCTCAAACCTCGGCAGTGTCTTTGATAAGGTGCGCCGCCAGCGTGCGCAACGGCCCCAACTGTCGGCAGATCAGCGCCAGTTGCGTCTGTACCAACCGCTGCCCCTCATCAATCTCATCCGGCATCTGCTCCAGCTCATTGGCCAGCGCTTCTTCTTCATCACTCTGAATCGCCACCGGCTGCTTGCTCGCCAGCCCTTGGGCGATTTCATCGATGCTCGCCGCCAGTTTCACGCCGGCACCGTCAATCAAATGTTCGCGCACATCGGCCGGCAACTGAGTCTCGCGATGCGCGCCCAGCCCTGACAGATAACTGAGCAAGGTGTGCGACAGCACCAGAAAGCGGAAGCCGACATCCGCTTCCTTCCGGAAATGCCCCGGCTCCATCAGCATGTTCGCCAGCGTCGTCGACAGCGCCGCATCGGCGTTGTGCGCGTTGCGCCGGGCCAGGCGATAAGCGAGGTCGTCGCTCTTGCCGGCGGCGTATTGCTGCATGATCTGGCGCAGGTAGATGCTGTTGCAGGTCAGGGTGTTGGCCAGCACTTTGTTCAGGCGTCGACCCTGCCAGTCCGGCAGGAACAGGAACACCGTCAGGCCGGCGATCAGGCTGCCGAGCAGGGTATCGAACAGCCGTGGCAGGAACAGTCCGTAACCATCGCCGACCTGATTGAAGCAGAACAACACCATGATGGTGATCGCTGCCGTCGCCAGGGTGTAGCGGGTGGTGCGGTTGGTAAAGAACACCACCCCGGCGGCGATGGCGAAGCACGACTGCACCAGCGGGCTCGGGAACAGATCGAACAAGGCCCACGCCACGGTCAGGCCGATGGCCGTACCGAGAATCCGCTGACCGAGTTTGCGTCGCGTCGCGCCGTAGTTCGGCTGGCAGACGAACAGCGTGGTGAGGATGATCCAGTAGCCTTGCGACGGGTGAATCAAATGCACCATGCCGTAGCCGATGCTCAACGCCAGCGGCAAACGCAGGGCGTGGCGGAACAGCAGCGAAGTCGGCGTCAGTTGTGTGCGCAGGCGAATCCACACGTCTTTCAGATTGCGTGGCGAGCGGTCGAGCAGGCTGCTGTCGGTGGCGTCGGCCAAGGCATCGGGGTTGCTCGCATCGCTGAGCAGACGGTCGAGGGTGCCGAGGTTGGCCGCCAATGCGCGCAGTGACCGCAGCAGGCCGCGCCAGGCCGGATTGCTCTGGATGCGCAGGTGTTCGAGGGAGGCGTCGAGGTCGCTCAGGGCTTCGGCGAAACTGGCGTCGTAGACGAACGGCTGGCGCATCTGGATCGATTCGGCGAGTGCCCGGCAGGCCTTGCCTTGCTGGCGCAGCAGGCGCTGGCAGCGGAACAGCACGTCGCTGTGGAAGAATGCTTCGGCCAGTGCGTTGTACGGATAGTGCGAAGAGCTGGCGCGTTCGTGGATGTCCTGGGCGAGGAAATACAGCTTCAGGTAACGGCTGACTTTCGAGCCGGGGCGACCGTTGCCGACCCGGTGCAGGATGATTTCCTTGGCGCTGTTCAATGCAGCGACCACGCGGCCATTTTGCTGGGCCAGTTCCAGGCGCCGGGCTTCGACGTCCATCTGCCGGACCGGCTCGAACAGCGAGGATTTTAGCTTCAGGTAGAACCCGAGTTCACGGAATAACCGCGCCAGACTCTGCTGCACCGGCTGATTGGAAAACATCGCCTGCCACAGCACCGAGAGCAAGCCGTACCAAGCGGCGCCCGCCACCAGCAGCATCGGTTCATGCCAGAAATCGATCACCGCGCCACCGCGCTGATCGACGCCGATCATCGTGTACACGGAGAGAATCAAGGTCGCCGACGCGATCGCACCATAACGCTCACCGAGCGCACCGAGCATGGTCAGGCCGAAACTGGCCAGTGCCAGAGCGACGGCAAACACGATGGGGTAGGGGAAGAGTAATTCCACCGACAGCGCGGCGATGCTGAAACACACCAGCGTCACGGCGAGTGCGTTGAGGCGGCCCTGCCAACTGTCGTCGGTCTCGGCCAGGGCGCTGGCGATAATCCCCAGGAACAACGGGATCAGCAGCCCCATTTCATCCTGATACCAACACAGCGCCATGCTGCCGGTCAGGGCGATGAACACCCGCACGCTATAGCTGAATTTATCCAGCGCCCACAGGCGCCGCAAAGACTGACGAAACGAGGTCGAGGACATGAAGTGCGAAGGCCTTCCGAGGCGATGCCGCTAAATTGAGCCAGTAATGACGCCGACGCAATGGCGCCGATCACATCTGACAGCAAAAAGTGTTCCTTGATTGATGGGCATTGAAGGCCTGTATTGAAACTGTGGCGAGGGGATTTATCCCCGATGGGGTGCGCAGCGCCCCCAAATCTGTCACCTCAGTTTGTCAGACGGACCGCATTCAGGCTTTTTGGGGGTGCTGCACACCCCAATCGGGGATAAATCCCCTCACCACAAAAGCTCGCTCCCACAGGGTTTTGCATTGGGTTTGGATCAGACGTACTGCGCAGCCGCGTAACCCGAGGCCCAGGCCCACTGGAAGTTGAAGCCACCCAGATGGCCGGTGACGTCGAGCACCTCGCCGATGAAGTACAGGCCAGGGCTTTTCAGCGATTCCATGGTCTTGGAGGAGACTTCGCGAGTATCGACCCCACCCAGCGTAACTTCGGCGGTGCGATAACCTTCGGTGCCGGCCGGAACGACTTTCCAGCTCCCCAGCTTGTCGGCGATTTCCGCCAGCTCGGCATGGGTGTATTGCTTCATCGGTTTGGAGACGAACCAGTTGTCCGCCAGCAAACCAGCCATCTTCTTGGTGAAGATTTCACCGAGCAGGGTTTTCAGTTCGCTGTTCGGGCGTTCGGCCACTTGCTGTTGCAGCCATGTAGCCGCGTCGTGATCCGGCAGCAGATTGATCTCTACCGTGTCGCCGGATTCCCAGAACGACGAGATCTGCAAGATCGCCGGCCCACTGAGCCCGCGATGGGTGAACAGGATGTTCTCGCGAAAACTCTGGTCGTTGCAGCTCACCAGACAATCCACGGAAGTGCCGGACAGCTCCGTGCACAAGTCCTTGAGCTGATCGGTGATGGTGAACGGCACCAGGCCGGCGCGGGTCGGCAGCAGTTCGTGGCCGAACTGTTTGGCCACCTGATAACCGAAACCGGTGGCGCCTAGCGTGGGGATCGACAGACCGCCGGTGGCGATTACCAGCGACTGGCACTGGATCTGGCCGAGGGTGGTGTCGAGCAGGTAACCGCTCTCGATTTTTTCGATGGTCTGGATCGAGGTATCGAGGTGCAACTCGACGCCGACCTGATCGCACTCGTCCAGCAGCATGCCGAGGATGTCGCTGGACTTGTTATCGCAAAACAACTGGCCGAGTTTTTTCTCGTGATACGGCACGGCGTGCTTGCCGACCATTCCGATGAAATCCCACTGGGTGTAGCGTGCCAGTGCGGATTTGCAGAAGTGCGGGTTTTGCGAAAGGAAATTGCTTGGTTCGGTGTACATGTTGGTGAAATTGCAGCGACCACCGCCCGACATCAGGATTTTCTTGCCGGCCTTGTTCGCATGGTCGAGCAGCAGTACCTGACGGCCACGCCCGGCGGCGGTCAATGCACACATCAATCCAGCGGCGCCAGCGCCAATGATCACGACTTCGGTAGAGCGCAAAACGGTGTCCTCTTGGTGGATCGCTACAAAACAAACTGTGGGAGCGAGCCTGCTCGCGAAAGCGGTGTGTCATTCAACACTGATGTCGACTGACAGATTGCATTCGCGAGCAGGCTCGCTCCCACAGGGGATCTCCTTTGGATGGAAGATTGTTTACAAGATACGCACGCGCAACGAACGGCCCTTGATCTTGCCGTCGTTCAAACGCTGCAAGGCTTGCATGGCCACGGTGCGTTCAACGGCCACGTAGGCCTGGAAATCGAAGATTGCGATCTTGCCGACCTGAGCGCCGGGAATGCCGGCGTCGCCAGTCAGAGCACCGAGGATGTCGCCCGGACGCACTTTGTCTTTACGGCCAGCGCCGATGCACAGGGTGGTCATCGGCGGCTGCAACGGGGCGAGGCCCTGGGACTTGAGGTTGTCGACCTGATCCCAGTTCAGCGGGGATTTCTGCAGTTGCTCGATGGCCTGCGCGCGGTGCGCTTCGCCCGGTGCAACGAGGCTGATCGCAATGCCTTTCTCGCCGGCGCGACCGGTACGGCCAACGCGGTGAATGTGGATTTCCGAGTCGCGGGCCAGTTCGACGTTGATCACCATGTCCAGCGCATCGATGTCCAGACCACGGGCGGCAACGTCGGTGGCGACCAGCACTGAAGTGCTGCGGTTGGCGAACATTGCCAGCACCTGATCGCGGTCACGCTGTTCCAGATCGCCGTGCAAGCCGACGGCGGAAATGCCTTTGGCGGTCAGGTGGTCGACGGTTTCCTGCACCTGCTGCTTGGTGAAACAGAACGCCACGCAGGAGGCCGGACGGAAGTGGTGCAGGACTTTGGTCACTGCACTCATGCGGTCTTCCGGGGAAATCTCGTAGAAACGCTGCTCGATCTGCGTGTCATCGTGGAACGCTTCGGCCTTGACCGTTTGCGGATCACGCATGAATTTCGAGGCCAGTTGCTTGATGCCCACAGGATACGTCGCGGAGAACAGCAGGGTCTGACGACGCTCTGGGGTTTTGACGATGATGTCTTCGATGGCGTCGTAGAAACCCATGTCGAGCATGCGGTCGGCTTCGTCGAGGATCAGCGTGTTCAGGCCATCAAGTACCAGCGAACCCTTGCGCAGATGCTGCTGAATGCGTCCCGGGGTGCCGACGATGATGTGTGCGCCGTGTTCCAGCGAAGCGATCTGCGGGCCGAACGACACGCCGCCGCACAGGGTCAGGACTTTGATGTTGTCTTCGGCGCGGGCCAGACGACGGACTTCCTTGGCGACCTGGTCGGCCAGCTCACGGGTCGGGCAGATCACCAGCGCCTGGCAACCGAAGTAGCGCGGGTTGATCGGGTTGAGCAGGCCGATGCCGAATGCAGCGGTTTTGCCGCTGCCGGTTTTGGCCTGGGCGATCAGGTCCATCCCCTTGAGGATCACCGGCAAGCTCTGCGCCTGGATCGGCGTCATTTGGGCATAACCGAGGGATTCGAGGTTAGCCAGCATGGCGGCGGACAGCGGCAGAGTATTAAAAGCGGTGGCGATGGTGGTCACGGGACTGGCCTGCAAAACAAAATGTCGCGCAGTGTAGCAGCCCCGTGCCACTTTCCTCGAAAGTTCTGGACGAACAGTGATTAATGTTCGATGTGCTCTTCCGGACGTTTGGCGCGCCGGCCATCTTCTTTCGACAGTTGCGAGAAGATCGTCGCGGCGAGCATCGCCATGATTCCGACCGTCACAAAGGTCAACTGGAACGCACCCAGCACGGTTTCCACGCCATCGTTGCCGATCTCCGCCGTAAAACCGCCGAGCAATGCACCGGCGCACGCCACACCGAGACTCAACGACAACTGCGCGACCACCGACAGCAGACTGTTGCCGCTACTGGCGCTGGCGTCATCGAGGTCGATCAGGGTCACGGTGTTCATCGCGGTGAATTGCAGCGAGTTGATCGCGCCGAGCACCGCCAGCAGGCACAAGAGCAACCAGTACGGCGTCTGCTCGCTGACCAGGCCCATGCTCGCCAGCATGATCCCCAGCGCCAGCGTGTTGCCGGTGAGAACGATGCGATAACCGAGGCGCTCAATCAGCGGCCGCGCCACCCACTTGGCGACCATCGCCGCAGCGGCCAGCGGCAGCATGCTCATCCCGGCTTGCGACGGTGAATAACCCAGCGCCACTTGCAGCAGCAACGGCACCAGAAACGGCAGGGCGCCGCTGCCCAGACGGGCGAACAGGTTGCCGAGAATGCCGACGGCAAATGTACGAGTCTTGAACAGCGATGGCGCGAACAATGGATTTTCGATATGCCCGGCGCGCAGCCAGTACGCCGCGAGACACGCCATGCCGCCGAACAGCAGCAACATCACCCGCAGGTGCGGCAGGTGCAGTTCGCCGAGGCCTTCCATGGCGATGGTGATGAGGATCATCGCCGCGCCAAACAGCAGGAAGCCGAGACTGTCGAAGCGCGTGCGCTCAGTGCCGCGCAGATCGGGAATGAATTTCCATACCGCGTAACAACCGATCACGCCCACCGGCAGGTTGATCAGGAAGATCCAGTGCCACGTCAGGTACTCCACCATCCAGCCGCCCATGGTCGGGCCGATCAGTGGGCCGAGCAGGCCGGGAATGGTGATGAAGCCCATGATCCGCACCAGTTCGGATCGCGGATAGGCACGCAGCACCACCAGTCGCCCGACCGGCAGCATCAGCGCACCGCCCAGGCCCTGAATCACCCGGGCCCCGACCAGCATGCTCAAGCTGCTCGACAGCGCGCAGAGCAGCGAGCCGAGGCTGAACAGCAGGATCGCGCCGAAGAAGATTTTCTTGGTGCCGAAGCGGTCGGCGATCCAGCCGGAAGCGGGGATCAACAACGCCACGGTGAGCATGTAGGCGATGACCACGCCTTGCATGCGTAACGGGTCTTCGGCCAGATCCCGGGCCATGGCCGGCAGGGCGGTGTTGAGGATGGTCCCGTCGAGGGACTGCATGAAGAACGCGATGGCGACGACCCACGGCAACCAGCGTGCGGTGATGGCGTCGAGAGGCGGGCGGTTGGGCATGGAACCTCTTGTGGGTTAATCCGAATTCTTGTTCTGAAATGAAACCCTGTGGTGAGGGGATTTATCCCCGATGGGGCGCGTAGCGGCCCCCGCTTTTAAAATCAAATGCGGGGGCCTGCTGCGCAGTCCATCGGGGATAAATCCCCTCGCCACAAAGCTCATTCCAACATTTGATCCCCGGTGTGCCGGGGATTTATGTTTACAGCGTTAGCGTCAATCGGCTCACCAGCGCGCCCGGCAATAGCGCCGACGAAGTATTGCGCTGGCTATACGTGCTCGCCGACAACAACATCTCGCGCTCGGCGGTCAGCGCTTCCAGCTGCGAACCGAGCAGGTTGTAAGCGCTGTCATCAAAACGCATGGTGCTGACCGGCGCCTGAATCTCGCCGTTCTCGACCCAGAAGGTTGCGAAGCGAGTCATGCCGGTGAGGCGCGCCGCCGGTTGATCCGAGAAGTTCAGGTACCACAAATTGCTGATGTACAACCCGGTGCCCAACTGCTTGAGTATCTCCGCTTGCGACAGATCACCGGCCGCCATATTCAACGCACTCGGTGCTTCACCGCCGCCTGCGCCGTTGGCGGTCAAGCCGTATTCGGCGGCACTGCGCGACCCGACCAGTTGCTCGCCGGCCTTGCCTTCGATGATTAGCCGCAGATCGCTGCGCGGATAACCCTCCCCGGAAAACGCCGGGCTCAGTGAACCGCTGACTTTCTCATCCAGCGACACCAGTGGGCTGAATGTCTGATCGCCGGCATACAGCTTTTGCAGCGGGCTGCTTTTGCTGGCAATCGACTGTGCCGAGAAACCACCCCAGCACAACATGCCCATGATTTCTTCCAGTGCAGCGGGTGCCAGGTAAGCGCGGTACTGCCCCGGTGCCAGTGTACGCAGCGGGCGACCGAGAAACTCAAGCTGCTCGCGGGCCTGCTGGAAACGCTTGGCGAAGCCTTCGCGGCTCCATTCGTGCCCGGCGTAGCTCGCCTTCACCGCTTCGCCATTTTCATGGAACAGGCTGAAGTCGAAATTGAAGCTGTTGGCCTGATGCCAGCCAAATGCACCCGCAGAGCTGGCGAAGCCACGGCTGATCGGGCCGGCCGCATAGAAACCGACCAGATCCAGACCTTCAGCAGCAGCGCAGATTTCTGCCACGACCTGCTCGGTGTCAGGCAGCGGATGTTCCTGGATGTTCTTGCTCTGCCAGCCGTTGTGGTTGAGCAACAGATACGGATCCTGCGGCAGCAGCGGCAGGGTTTCGCGCAGTTGTTGCAGGCCTTCGGCAAGGCGTTGCAGGTCGGCTTCCTGATCACCGGACAGGGTGATGTGCAGGTCGGCGTGGCGGCCGTCGTTGATCAGTTTCAGGCCAACCTCGGCTTGCTGCACTTGCCCGGCCTGCCGCACCTTGGCGTGGTTGAAACGCACGAATGCCGAGGATTCGGCGGCGTAGCTGAGGGTGAACTGCTCGGGCTCGCGCACGCTGTCGCGCAGCCAATTGACCATGACCTTGAAGGCGTCGGACTGACTCTTCGAAATACTCATCAGGCGTCTCCCCCAAATACATCAACGTTGCTGAATACGCAGGCCGGTGAAGCGTGGCCGACGCGGATTACCTGGTTCGGTTCGCCTTTGCCGCAGTTTGGCGTGCCCAGCACCTTGACGGTGTTGGCATCGCCGACAGCGCGCAGGCTCTTCCAGAAGTGCGCGGAAATCGCCCGGTAGTTGGGGTTTTTCACCACGCCTTTGAGTTCGCCGTTTTCGATCAACTGACCCCATTCACAGCCGAACTGGAATTTGTTGCGCGCATCGTCAATCGACCACGAACGGTTGGTGCTCATCAAAATGCCGTGCTCGATGCCCTTGATCATCTGCTCAAGTGGCTGGTCGCCCGGCTCAATGTTGAGGTTGGCCATGCGGTCGATCGGCGGGCGGTTCCAGCCGCAGGCGCGGCTATTGGCGACGCCGTCGAGCCCTGCACGGAACTGCGACAGTGCACCGCCCAATGGCCGGAGTAACAGGCCTTCGCGAATCAGGAATTGTTTGCTGGCCTTGGTGCCGTCGTCGTCATGGCCGTAGCTGGCGAGTTCTTCGGGAATACCCGGATCGAACGTCACGTTGAGCAGTTTCGAGCCGTATTGCAGGCTGCCGAAGTCGCTGGCTTTGACGAAACTGGTGCCTGCGTAATTACGTTCATCGCCGAGGATGCGGTCGAGTTCCAGCGGGTGGCCGATGGACTCGTGGATCTGCAGCATCATCTGGTCGGGCATCAGCAGCAGATCGCGCGGGCCTTGCGGGGTGTTCGGTGCGAGCAGCAGTTGCAAGGCCTGATCGGCGACTTGCGGGCCGGCGCCGATCAGGCCGCAGCGGCTGATCACATCCGCGCCGCCCTGCTGGCCGAAGTTCTCACGGCCGAGGCTGCGGGTCTGGCTGTCGTTGCCGTCGTAGGCGGTGACGTCGAGGCTCGGGTAGACGAAGCGCTGGGCCTGGCGCAGTTCGGCGCCGGCGCTGCTCAGGTAGATCTGCTCGACGTGGGTGATGCCGATGCTCACTTCCCAATTCACCAGGCGCTCATCCTTTGGCACCGAGGCGGATTCGGCGCCGAGCAGCTCAAAGCATTCGCTCAGGGACGGGAAGGGTTGGTCAAGATTGGGTGAAAAGTAATCGGCGCGGTCGCTCGAAACCGGCTGATCGCGCAGGTCGAGCAAGGCGTGGGGCTTGAGCGCCCGGGCCTGCTGTTCGGCGCGCTCAAGGGCGGCTTGCAGGCCTTGTTGCGAGAGGTCGTTGGTGGCCGCGTAGGCCTCGAC
Source organism: Pseudomonas sp. LBUM1648 (assembly GCF_059716145.1). NCBI lineage: Bacteria > Pseudomonadati > Pseudomonadota > Gammaproteobacteria > Pseudomonadales > Pseudomonadaceae > Pseudomonas > Pseudomonas sp. LBUM1648. Next base: position 6,006,081 of record NZ_CP166808.1, on the reverse strand, counting down.
ACCGTTGACCCGCACCGTGAGCATCGCCCCTTCGTCGCGGCTCAGGCTCGGCGGCTCGGCAACGTTCTTGCGCACCGACAGGTACTGGCCGGACTCGCGTACATACCGCAGGGAAAAGAATTCAGCGCCCGTGCGCAAGGCAGCGAAGCGCTGCTTGAGCTGGGGGTGGAAATCGAACATTCGGGAACCTCCTTGTTATGGAGTAGCGGGGCATTGCGATTCGGCGGGGAGGGGTGAAGCGGTCGCGCGAGGTCTAGAGTAGGCCTGCGTGGGGGTAGGATCAAGTGAAGAGGGGGTGTAGGAGGATTTACTTGAAGCAGAGGGATTTGTGCTGAATGTGAGGGCCCCTTCGCGAGCAGGCTCGCTCCCACATTAAATCCTGAGCGCTCACACATTTTGTGTTCACTGGAGATCTACTGTGGGAGCGAGCCTGCTCGCGAAGGCCGCGCCTCGGTATTACGTCTTACTGAGCAACAGGCGTGATATCACGCATCGGTTTGCCCTTCACTGGCGCATCGCCCGCAACGTAGTAAGCAGCGGTGCTACGCGGCAGCGGCTGGCGGCCACGGATCTTGTCGGCGATTTTCTCGGCCATCATGATCGTCGGCGCGTTCAGGTTGCCGGTGGTGATGATCGGCATGATCGACGCATCGACCACACGCAGGCCTTGCATGCCGTGCACACGACCTTCGCCATCGACCACAGCCATCTCGTCGGTGCCCATCTTGCACGAGCAGGACGGGTGGAACGCGGTTTCGGCGTGCTCACGAATGAACTTGTCCAGCTGTTCATCAGTTTGCACGTCGATGCCCGGGCTGATTTCGCGGCCACGGAAGGCGTCCAGTGCAGGCTGTTGCATGATTTCACGGGTCAGGCGGATGCCGTCGCGGAATTCCTGCCAGTCCTGCTCGGTGGCCATGTAGTTGAACAGGATGCTCGGATGCTGACGCGGATCCTTGGATTTGACCTGGATGCGACCACGGCTTGGCGAGCGCATGGAACCCATGTGCGCCTGGAAACCGTGCTCTTTCACCCCGTTGCTGCCGTTGTAGTTAATCGCCACCGGCAGGAAGTGGTACTGGATGTTCGGCCATTCGAATTCCGGACGCGAACGGATGAAACCGCCGGCCTCGAACTGGTTGCTGGCGCCGATGCCGGTGCCGTTGAACAGCCATTCGGCACCGATGGCTGGCTGGTTGTACCAGAGCAGCGACGGGTACAGCGAAACCGGTTGGGTGCAAGCGTATTGCAGGTACAGCTCAAGGTGGTCCTGCAGGTTTTCACCAACGCCCGGCAGATCGTGGACGACTGGAATGTCGAGGCTTTCCAGCAGCTTCGCCGGGCCAACGCCGGAACGCTGCAGAACCTGCGGCGAAGCGATGGCGCCGGAGCACAGCAACACTTCTTTGCGCGCTTTGACTTCAACGCGTTCTTCAGCATCGCCGACCAGGTAGCGCACGCCGACCGCACGCTTGCCTTCGAACAGGATCTTGTCGGTCAGGGCGTGGGTGACGATGGTCAGAGTCGAACGCTTTTTAGCGGTGTCGAGGTAACCACGGGCGGTGGAAGCACGACGGCCATTCGGCGTCACGGTGCGGTCCATCGGGCCGAAACCTTCCTGCTGGTAACCGTTCAGGTCTTCGGTGCGCGGGTAGCCGGCTTGTACGCCAGCTTCAACCATGGCGTGGAACAGCGGGTTGTTACCCGCCTTCGGCGTGGTCACGCTGACCGGGCCTTCGCCACCGTGGTAGTCGTTCGGGCCGATGTCACGGGTTTCGGCTTTGCGGAAGTACGGCAGGCAGTCGAGGTACGACCAGTTTTCCAGGCCTGGCAGTTTCGCCCAACCGTCGTAGTCCATCGCGTTGCCGCGGATGTAGCACATGCCGTTGATCAGCGAGGAACCGCCGAGGCCTTTGCCGCGACCGCATTCCATCCGGCGACCGTCCATATGTGGCTCTGGATCGGTTTCGTAGGCCCAATTGTAGCGACGGCCTTGCAGCGGGAACGCCAGGGCGGCCGGCATTTGCGTGCGGAAGTCTAAACGGTAGTCCGGGCCGCCTGCTTCGAGCAGCAGAACGGTGACGCCTTCGTCTTCAGTCAGACGGGTCGCCAGGGTGTTACCGGCCGAGCCGGCACCGATGATGATGTAATCGAATTCTTGGGACATTGAATGCACCCTCTTTGAAGTTGGTCAGGTCAAGATCGCCGGGACCCTGCAAAGCCTGTGGTGAGGGGATTTATCCCCGATGGGCTGCGCAGCAGTCCTGAAATCAGCGATTGAGATCTATCTGGAGAACTGCAGGGTCTGGAAGGGGGCTGCTTCGCAGCCCATCGGGGATAAATCCCCTCGCCACAATCAGAACACCGAGACGTAATCGCCCAGCTCGACCTGTACCGATTTGATGCGAGTGAAGTTGTTCAGCGAGCTGATGCCGTTCTCACGGCCAACGCCCGACTGCTTGTAACCGCCCACCGGCATTTTTGCGTCGGACTCGCCCCAGGCGTTGATCCAGCAGATGCCGGCTTCCAGTTGATGAATCACGCGGTGAGCGCGGTTCAGGTCTTTGGTGACGATACCGGCGGCCAAGCCGAAGTCGGTGTCGTTGGCGCGGCGGATCACTTCTTCTTCGGTTTCGTAGGAGAGGATCGCCATGACCGGGCCAAAGATTTCTTCACGGACGATGGTCATGTCGTCGGTGCAATCGGTGAACACGGTCGGAGCAACGAATGCGCCTTTGGCGAATTCGCCGTCGGTCAGACGCTCGCCGCCACACAGGACGCGGGCACCTTCTTCTTTACCCTTGGCGATGTAACCCAGCACGCTTTCCATGTGCGGGAAGCTGACCAGTGGGCCGAAGTTGGTGTTTTCGTCTTCCGGGTTGCCGACGCGGATGCGTGCAACGCGCTCAACGATCTTGGCTTCGAAAGCAGCTTTCAGGTGGCCAGGCACGAATACGCGAGTGCCGTTGGTGCAGACCTGACCGGAGCTGTAGAAGTTGGCCATCATCGCGGTGTCGGCAGCGCGATCGAGGTCGGCGTCGTCGAAGATGATCAGCGGGGATTTGCCGCCCAGTTCCATGGTCACGTCTTTGAGCGACGAAGCCGAAGCGCTGGCCATTACTTTCTTGCCGGTGTCGGTGCCGCCAGTGAACGAGATCTTCTCGATGCGCGGGTGCTCGGTCAGCCAGGTGCCGACTTCACGGCCGCTGCCGGTCAGCACGTTGAACACGCCATTCGGTACGCCGGCTTCGGTGTAGATCTCGGCCAGTTTCAGGGTGGTCAGCGAGGTGACTTCGCTTGGCTTGAAGATCATCGCGTTACCGGCCGCCAGGGCTGGAGCGGATTTCCACAGCGCGATCTGGATCGGGTAGTTCCACGCGCCGATACCGGCAACCACGCCCAGCGGCTCGCGACGGGTGTAGACGAAAGCGGTGTCACGCAGCGGGATCTGCTCGCCTTCGATGGCGGGTACCAGGCCTGCGTAGTATTCCAGCACGTCAGCGCCGGTGACGATGTCGACGTACTTGGTTTCGGAGAAGGCTTTACCGGTGTCCAGAGTTTCCAGAGCAGCCAGTTCATCGTTGCGCTCGCGCAGGATGTCGACGGCGCGACGCAGGATGCGCGAACGCTCCATGGCGGTCATCGCGGCCCAGATTTTCTGGCCCTTTTCGGCGCTGACCACAGCACGCTCGACGTCTTCCTTGGTCGCACGTTGCACTTTGGCGAGGACTTCACCGTTCGCCGGGTTGATGGCTTCGAAGGTGGCATCGCTGCCAGCGTCGGAGTACGCGCCATCGATGTAGAGTTTTTGCAGTTCGAAACGGGCCATAGTGTCCTCGCAAGTGCATTAGTGGTTGGCGTTGACCACCGCGATGACGCTGCGGTGGCGGTTCAGGGGCCGAGCGTTTTCTCTGTGCTCTAGCTCACCTGCTTGGCCAATTGGAAATCCATGTATTCGTAAGCGATCTGTTGCGCCTGCGCCGTGTCGAAAGCGTCTCCCGACAGTGCGCCGCGCAACCACAAACCGTCGATGAGGGCTGCGAGACCCCGGGCGGCGCTGCGCGCATCTTCGAGCGGCAACACGCGGCGGAACTCGCAGCACAGGTTGGAATACAGACGGTGATCGTTGATCCGCTGCAACCTGTGCAAAGACGGCTGGTGCATGCTGGTGGCCCAGAAGGCCAGCCAGGTTTTCATTGCCGGGCCATTGACCTGGCTGGCGTCGAAGTTGCCTTCGATGATCACCTGCAGATGCGCCCGTGGGCTGCTGTCTGCCAGCGCCTGACGGCGCGCGGTGACGTTCTCGCTGAGGACATTCATCAGATACCGCATCGTGGCGGCAATCAGGCCGTTCTTGTCCTGAAAGTAATGACTGATGATGCCATTCGAGACACCGGCCAAACGGGCGATCAGCGCAATGCTGGCGTCCCCCATTCCGACCTGATCGACCGCTTGCAACGTGGCTTCGATCAGTTGTTGGCGGCGGATGGGTTGCATACCGACCTTGGGCATCTTGCACATCTCCTTAGGCCTTCCGACGGGCGATGAACGCTTATCGGATTGAGGGCCAGTCTATTTTGTTTTGATTGAACGTTCAATCAACAAAGAATAAGATCTGCGACAAATCGTCGCTGCCTACAGATATTTCCTACACGTAAGTGGCGATAAAACCGACATCCGAAAATGCTTGAAACCTGCGTGGGGCATGGCGCGGTTCGCTGTTCGATGGACGTGTTGAATGGGCAAGACGCTCAGGGCCAGGTTTCGGATGAACGTCCGCACTGCTTTGGCCACGAAAGCGATTCGCAGCGCCATTTCGGCAGGTTCGGGCTTTTTTCGGGGTGTCTTTATATCACCCGCCGGTCGGCTGCCAACTAACCGATTGGTCGGGTTCCGTGTTGCCTTGTGTTCTTCTCTCGCACTGCCTGGAGCATTTGTGCCATGAGTTCTGCCTCGCTTATAAAGACCCCGCCCGAGAAGGTGACGGTCAACGGTTGGGTGTTTTACACCTCTACCGCGCTGATTCTGTTGTTGACCGCCATTCTGATCATCGCCCCGCAAGAGGCCGGCAGATTGTTGGGTATCGCTCAGGCCTGGTTGTCGCGCAGCTTCGGCTGGTACTACATGGTGGTGATCGCCGCTTACCTGGTGTTTGTGGTGGGCCTGGCGTTTTCCTCCTACGGCAAACTCAAACTGGGCAGCAAGGACGACACCCCGGATTTCAGTTACGGCGCCTGGGCGGGGATGCTGTTCTCGTCGGGTATCGGTATTTCGCTGCTGTACTTCGGCGCATCCGAGCCACTGGATCACTACTTCAATCCGCCGGAAGGCGCATCGGCCACCAACATGGCCGCGCGTCAGGCGGTGCAACTGACGTTCCTGCACTGGGGCCTGCACGGCTGGGCAATCTACGCACTGGTCGGTCTGGCTGTTGCTTACTTTGCCTATCGTCATAACCAGCCGCTGGCCCTGCGTTCGGCGCTGTATCCGCTGGTGGGCGAGCGTTGGGTCAAAGGCGCGGCCGGTCACGCTGTAGACGGCTTCGGCATGTTCGTGACCCTGCTGGGTCTGGTGACCAACCTGGGGATCGGCTCGCTGCAAGTGTCCTCGGGCCTGGAAAACCTGTTCGGCATGGAACACAGCAACACCAATTTGCTGATCGTGATCATCGTGATGAGCACCGTAGCGACCATCGCTGCCGTGTCCGGTGTGGAAAACGGCATCCGTCGTCTGTCCAACCTGAACATCGTGCTGTTCAGCGGTCTGCTGATTTTCGTTCTGCTGTTTGGCCCGACGCTGCACCTGCTCAACGGCTTCGTACAGAACATCGGCGATTACCTCAACGGCATCGTCCTGAAAACGTTCGACCTTTATGTGTACGAAGGCAGTGGCGAGAAATCCGAGCGCTGGATGGGCCTGTGGACTCTGTTTTACTGGGCGTGGTGGATTTCCTGGGCACCATTCGTAGGCATGTTCATCGCGCGTATTTCCCGTGGTCGTACCGTGCGTGAACTGGTCGCCGGCGTGCTGCTGATTCCGCTGGGCTTCACCTTGGCCTGGCTGTCGATCTTTGGTAACTCGGCACTCGATCTGGTGATGAATCAGGGGGCGGTTGAGTTGGGCAAGACGGCGCTGGAACAGCCGTCGATGGCGATCTATCAGTTGCTTGAGCACTACCCGGCGTCGAAAGTCGTCATCGGTGTGTCGATCTTTGTCGGTTTCGTGCTGTTCCTGACCCCGGCCGACTCCGGCGCGGTGATGATGGCGAATCTGTCGTGCAAGGGCGGCAACGTCGACGAAGATGCGCCGCACTGGCTGCGGATTTTCTGGTCGGCGGTGATCACCCTGGTGACCATCGGTCTGCTGTTCGCCGGTAACTTCGAAGCCATGCAAACCATGGTGGTGCTGGCCGGTCTGCCGTTCTCGGTGGTGTTGGTGTTCTTCATGTTTGGCCTGCACAAGGCGATGCGTCAGGACGTGCAGATCGAACAGGAGCAAGCGCAACTGGCTGAGCGCGGTCGTCGTGGTTTCAGCGAGCGTTTGACGCAACTGGATCTGCAACCGAGCCAATCGGTGGTGCAGCGTTTCATGGACAAACAGGTCAGCCCGGCGCTGGAAGATGCGGCTGCGCAAATGCGTGCGCAGGGTCTGGAAGTGCAAACGTTGTTGGGTAAATCCAAACGTTGCATGGGCGTGCGCATCGAGATGGAAGAGGGCAACCCTTTCGTTTACGAAGTGAGCCTGGATGGCTATCTGGCGACCCCGACTGAATCGATCGAGTCTGAAGAGGCGCGTCAGCGTTTCTATCGCGCCGAGGTGTATCTGCACAACGGCAGTCAGGATTACGACCTGATGGGCTTCACGCAGGATCAGATCACGCGGGATGTGCTCGATCAGTTTGAAAGCCATCGGCAGCTCCTTGGCCGGGTGTACAGCTAACGCCTGAGGTCGGCGGTGTGGTGAGTACACCGCCGAACTATTGTGGCGAGGGGATTTATCCCCGATGGGGCGCGAAGCGGCCCCAAGTCGTCAACCGCGGTCATCCAGAACAACCGCGTTTGACGGTTTCAGGACTGCTCCGCAGCCCATCGGGGATAAATCCCCTCACCACAGGTTCTCTGTTTGCAGCTGAATATATGCACTAACAAAAACGCCGCGATCCTCTCGCGGCGTTTTTGTGTGTGGGGTGTTTAGCCCAGGTTCTTGCCCAGCAACGCGTGATACAACTCGCTGTCGCCCAGAATCCCCACCACATGATTGTTATCGTGCAGCACCAGTTTGTTGCCGGTCTGATAACGAATCTGCAATGCATCACGCATGCCGATATTCGAATCCACCAGCGTCGGCTTGCGCTCCAGCCCTTCTACCGCTTGCCCCGGTGCCCAGTTCTGCAGGTTCAGCACCGAACCGTTCTGCCGTGCACCCTTGATGGTGTTGCCTTCCGCCAGATCCAGCCACGAGTCGCCGCCCGGATCGAGGCATACCGAACCGTTGATGCGTTTGCACTTGTCCAGCGTGCGCATCAGGCTGCGACCGCAGAGCACGTTGAGCGGATTGGTGTGCGCCACGAATGTACGCACATAGTCATCCGCCGGGTTCAGCACGATCTCTTCCGGCACGCTGTACTGGATGATCCGGCCGTCCTTCATGATCGCGATGCGGCTGCCGAGTTTCAGCGCCTCGTCGAGGTCGTGGCTCACAAACACGATGGTCTTGCTCAGCTTGCGTTGCAGTTCCAGCAGTTCGTCTTGCAGACCCTGACGGATCAACGGGTCGAGCGCCGAGAACGGTTCGTCCATCAACAGAATATCGGCGTCCATCGCCAGCGCACGGGCCAGGCCCACGCGTTGCTGCATGCCGCCGGAGAGTTCGTCAGGCTTCTTGTTGCGCCATTGGGTCAGGCCCACCAGTTCGAGTTTTTCATCGACCAGTTTCTTGCGTTCCTTCTCCGGTCGACCCTGCATTTCCAGACCGAAGCTGATGTTCTCGCGCACGGTCAGCCACGGCATCAGAGCGAACTTCTGGAACACCATGGCGATGCGTTTGGTACGCATCATTTTCAGTTCTGCCGGGGTGCAGGAAGCGATGTCGATCTGACGGTTCTCATGCTCGACGAACAGCTTGCCGCGACTCACGGTGTTGAGACCGTTGATGCAGCGCAACAGGCTCGACTTGCCGGAACCGGACAAGCCCATCAGTACGCAGATTTCGCCTTTGTTGATGTCCAGCGTGGCTTTTTCCACGCCGACAATTTGCCCGGTCTTTTTCAGAATCTCGTTACGGGTCATGCCCTGATCCAGCAGCTTGAGTGCCTCGCGTGGATCCTTGGAGAAGATTACGTCGACGTCTTCGAAGCGAATTATGCTCATGCGTCACCCCCTACTTTAGCGTCGGGTTGTTTGCAGATACGGTCGAGCATGATCGCCAGCAGTACGATCGCCAGGCCTGCTTCGAAGCCCAGGGCGATATCAGCAGTGTTCAGTGCGTTGACCACCGGTTTGCCGAGTCCGTCGGCGCCCACCAGTGCCGCGATCACCACCATCGACAGCGACAGCATGATGCACTGGGTGATGCCGGCCGCGATGCTCGGCATGGCGTGAGGCAGTTCGATCCGTGAGAGCAATTGGCGACGCGAGCAGCCGAAGGCCTTGCCGGCGTCCATCAGTTCTTGTGGGACATCGCGGATGCCCAGGTAGGTCAGGCGGATCGGCGCAGCGATGGCGAACACCACCGTGGAGATCAGGCCTGGCACCACACCCAGCCCGAAGAGGGTCAGGGTAGGAATGAGGTAAACGAAGGTCGGTACGGTCTGCATCAGATCGAGTACCGGACGCATCACTGTGTAGAACATCGGTTTGTGCGCGGCGACGATGCCCAACGGCACGCCGATGACCACGCAGACCAGGGTCGCGAACATGACCTGGGCGAGGGTTTCCATGGTTTCCTGCCAGTAGCCCAGATTGAGGATCAGCAGAAAGGACGCAATCACAAAAACAGTCAGCCCCCATTTGCGCTGGATGAAATGGGCGAGGAGGGCAATGAGGCCGATCAAGACGAAAGGGTTGAACCAGGTGAGCGCAAACGTCACGCCGTGGATCATCGTTTCCAGCGTCACGGCGATGGCGTCGAAGGTGTTGGCGCCGTGTTGCGTCAACCATTCAACGAAGCCCGCGATGTACTGGCCTAAAGGTATTTTCTGATCAATCAGCATGGTAGTGAACGTCCGCATGCAAGGAAATAAACAGCCCGGACGGCCGGAGCCGTCCGGCATAAGCGATTACTGAGCAATCTTGGCTTTCACGGCCTCCAGGCCAGGTTTACCGTCAATGGTGGTCACGCCAGCGAGCCAGGTATCGAGCACTTGTGGATTCTTTTTCAGCCAGGCCTTGGCGGCTGCGTCAGGCTTCATCTTGTCGTCGAGGATGTTGCCCATCAGTTCACTTTCCATGTCGACGGTGAACTCCAGGTTCTTCAGCAACTGGCCGACGTTGCTGCACTCGGTGGCGTAGCCCTTGCGGGTGTTGGTCGCCACAGTTGCGGCACCGAAATCCGGGCCGAAGAATTCGTCACCACCGGTCAGGTACTGGATCTTGAAGCGCTTGTTCATCGGGTGCGGCGCCCAGCCGAGGAACACCACTTCGGTGCCACGCCGAGAAGCACGGTCAACCTGCGAGAGCATGCCCGCTTCGGAGGATTCGACGACTTTGAAACCGGCGGTTTTCAGGCCGAAGGCGTCCTTGTCGATCATGCTCTGGATCAGACGGTTGCCGTCGTTGCCAGGCTCGATGCCGTAGATCTTGCCGTCGAGCTCTTTCTTGAATTTGGCGATGTCGGCGAAGTCATGCAGACCTTTGTCGTACAGGGCTTGCGGCACGGCGAGCGTGTACTTGGCGCCCGTGAGGTTGGTGCGCACGGTTTCCACGGTGCCGGCTTCGCGGTAGGCCTTGATGTCGTTTTCCATGGTCGGCATCCAGTTGCCGAGGAACACGTCCATGTTCTTGCCGTCGGCCAGCGACTTGTAGGTCACCGGCACGGAGATCATGGTGGTCTTGGTCTTGTAGCCGAGGGCGTTGAGAACAACGGAGGTGGTTGCGGTGGTGGCGGTGATGTCGGTCCAGCCGACATCGGAGAAGTTAACGGTACTGCACTGCGCCGGTTCTGCGGCTTGAGCCAGTAACGGCAGACTCAGCATGGCGGCCAACAACAACGACGGGGAACCTTTCATGGATGGACTCCTTGGTGTTTTTTTTGGCAGTGTTCCGACTGTGGACCACCGCACTTATAGGTTGCGGTTGGATGGCGTTCTGGAGACAGCTCTACCACGGCGCCTTGCAATCGAGTCATAACGATCATGTACCAGTGAAAATCTGACGCCTACAGGGGGCGTCGTATCCAGTACAGGGATGGTCGCATCCAGTGTCAGTGACGTCGTTTACAGCTTTTTTCAGCCCCGTTTGGCCATCTGAACCGCATAAAAACGGCGAAAACCGGGGACGAAAGCGCTACGGCGTTAGTGGGCATGAGTGCGTCGGTGTCAGACGCCGTGCGACCCGACAAAAGCCTGATGATGCCGGCATTCCGGCGGATCGCAGCTTGAGCGTAGCAGCTCCGCCAGTGGGCGCTTCACGCCCCGGACCGGCATCCTCAGGAGCTCTGCAGCAATGGCTATCAGCGTTTTCGACCTGTTCAAAATCGGCATCGGCCCTTCCAGTTCTCACACCGTCGGGCCGATGCGCGCCGCGGCATTGTTTGTCGAGACTCTGCGCAGCAAGCATCAGTTGGAACAGGTGCGCCGGGTAGAAGTGCAGTTGTTCGGTTCACTGTCGGCCACCGGCATCGGTCACGGCAGCGACAACGCAGTGATCATGGGCCTGATGGGCGAGTGGCCGGACGCAATCGACCCGTCGCAGATCGGCCCGCGCATCCAGGCCTTGCGCGAAACTCACACCCTGCTCTTGGATGGTCGCCTGTCGGTACCGTTTGTCTGGGCTCGCGACATGCGCCTGATTGACGAAAACCTGCCATTCCACCCCAACGCCATGACCCTGGTTGCCGAAGGCGATCACGGTGAACTGCATCGCGACACCTACTATTCAGTCGGCGGCGGGTTTGTGGTGGATGAAGCGCAGGCGTCCAGCGGTGTGGTCGATCTGGATCGCACCGAGTTGCCTTATGACTTTTCCAGCGCCGTCGAGCTGCTGGAACTGTGCAAAAAGAACAACCTGCGCGTCGCCGAATTGATGATGGCCAACGAAAAGGTCTGGCGCAGTGAAGAAGAGATACGCGCTGGGCTGATGACGCTGTGGCGGGCGATGCAGGATTGCGTCGAGCAGGGCCTGAAACACGAGGGCATTCTGCCCGGTGGTTTGAATGTGCGGCGGCGCGCAGCGAAGTTGCATCGCAGTCTGCAAGAGTTGAACAAGCCCAATGTGATCGGCTCGACCCTGAGTGCGATGGAGTGGGTCAACCTGTTTGCCCTTGCCGTCAACGAAGAGAACGCCGCCGGCGGGCGCATGGTTACGGCGCCGACCAATGGAGCGGCGGGGATCATCCCGGCGGTGTTGCACTACTTTATGAAGTTCAGCGAAGCGGTGACTGACGCCAACGTGGTCGATTACTTGCTGGGCGCGGCGGCGGTGGGGATTCTGTGCAAGAAGAATGCTTCGATCTCCGGCGCCGAAGTCGGTTGTCAGGGCGAGGTCGGCTCAGCCTGCGCGATGGCGGCGGCGGGGCTGGCGGAGATTCTTGGCGCCACGCCCGAGCAATTATGCAACGCAGCGGAAATCGGCCTGGAACATAACCTTGGCCTGACCTGCGATCCGGTGGGCGGGCTGGTGCAAGTGCCGTGCATCGAGCGCAACGCGATTGCGGCGGTGAAAGCGATCAATGCGGCGCAGATGGCCTTGCGCGGGGATGGTCAGCATTTCATCTCGCTCGATAGAGTGATCCGCACCATGCGTGATACCGGCGCCGACATGCATGACAAATATAAAGAGACGTCGCGGGGTGGGTTGGCGGTGAGCGCAGTTGAGTGCTGAAACAGAGGTGTCCTGTGGCGAGGGGATTTATCCCCGATGGACTGCGAAGCAGCCCCAAATCCTGAAATCAAGTTCTGCCTGACACACCTTGGTGAATGGATTTACGGCCGCTACGCAGCCGGTCGGGGATAAATCCCCTCACCACAGGGATCCATGTTTGATTTGAAATTGCTGCAGGGCCTGGACCAGTCAAAACTGCTCGGTAAGTGAACACACATAACCGCAAGCGCCACCTTTTAGCGCGTCGCAATCAGATAAGAGTATTTCCCAGTTCCATCACCTGATTCGCCCCTCCTACCGTCCGTCACCCGTGCCTTGGGTGACACTCCCCGCCAACTGCGCGCAGGCCAGTTCCCACAAGTGCTACCGATTTGCTCACAGGCTACGGGGCAGGGCTTTCGCCATCGCTGATGGCACTTCGAAATACCTTTCGTCGGACGTCTCGAATAGACACGTCGCGACGTCGTTTTCAGGAGTTATTGAACGCTCATTCAATTTTAGGCATGGCAATTGCTCTGTCATAACAAAGCCCGTCTCCCGCATGAGTACGCGGCAATAACAAGAGCCTCCGCCTGAGGCCATCACCCGCTTTGTGTGAGGAGATACCGCGATGACGTCGTTCAACTCCGGGGCCCAACCCCAGAACCGTGCGCCTCAATCCATCGGCTTTCTGCTGCTGGACAATTTCACGCTGATTTCCCTGGCCTCTGCGGTAGAACCGCTACGCATGGCCAATCAATTGTCCGGTCGCGAGCTGTATCGCTGGAGCACCCTCACCGTCGATGGCGGCCAGGTGTGGGCCAGTGACGGTCTGCAAATCACCCCCGACGCCTCCATGCACAAAGCCCCGCCCCTGGACACCGTGATCGTCTGCGGCGGCATCGGCATTCAACGCACTGTTACCCGTGAACACGTCTCATGGCTGCAAAGCCAGGCGCGGCAGTCGAAGCGTCTCGGCGCCGTGTGCACCGGCAGTTGGGCGCTGGCCTGTGCCGGCCTGCTCGACGGTTTCGATTGCAGCGTGCACTGGGAATGTCTGGCGGCGATGCAGGAAGCTTTCCCGCGCGTGGCGATGAGCACTCGCCTGTTCACCCTCGACCGTAACCGGTTCACCAGCTCCGGCGGCACCGCGCCGCTGGACATGATGCTGCACCTGATCAGCCGCGATCACGGCCGTGAACTGTCCGCCGCAATCTCGGAGATGTTCGTCTACGAGCGCATCCGCAATGAGCAGGATCACCAGCGCGTGCCGCTCAAGCACATGCTCGGCACCAACCAGCCGAAGTTGCAGGAAATCGTCGCGTTGATGGAAGCGAATCTGGAAGAGCCGATTGATCTGGACGAACTGGCGGTGTACGTCGCCGTGTCGCGTCGACAGCTTGAGCGCCTGTTCCAGAAGTACCTGCACTGCTCGCCGTCACGCTACTACCTCAAGCTGCGTCTGATCCGCGCCCGGCAACTGCTCAAGCAGACGCCGATGTCGATCATCGAAGTGGCTTCGGTGTGTGGTTTCGTGTCGACGCCGCACTTCTCCAAGTGCTACCGCGAATACTTCGGCATTCCGCCGCGTGACGAGCGCGTGGGTTCCAATACGACACAGCAAGTGGCGATGCTGCCGCTGCCGCAGGCGATCGTGATGTCGCCGTTGTCGGGGCCGATGTCGGCGTTGAGCCAGGCGCGGAACGAGTCGACGTTTGCCAGCGTAAGGCTGTAGACCGAGGTGATGCTATCGCTGGCAAGCCAGCTCCCACAGGATCTGCGTCGGACACAAATTGTGTGTTCACCACAAATCCCTGTGTGAGCTGGCTTGCCAGCGATGACGGCCTGTCAGGCGCTATGTGTCTGTTGGTACTGCGCCAATGCCGGCAACAACTGCTTATCGATGGCCTGACGCACCGCCGGCTGAATGCTCGCGCCGCTGGTGTACATGTCCTTGACCATCTTGCGCAGTTCAAACGCGCGAACGTTATCCAGGCCACGCACCGCACACTCACAAGCCTGCTCCGCCGTGGAGCCGCTCGGCACTTGAAATCCCAATGCCTTGAGCTGGCCCAACAGGTCTTCCTGATCGATCAAATCGGCATACATCATGAGGCGAATCCTTCTTCGGCAACGGAGGTCGTGGCTCGATTCTCGTAGGCAAGGGGAGGGACGGCAAGGGCGATTTGTCGCAGTGGCCGCGACTGCTATGAACAGGTCGTTTTCGGCTAACTCGTCGTAAAGGGGAGTGGGCACACTGACCTCAGCTTGCAACACGAAGGTTTGGTCACCCTCGCACGGCAGCTCCTCAACAGTACCCTCTGCCCCGATCCTGTCACGGCTGGTATCGGGGCTTTTTTTGTCTGTGAGTCAGCGAAACCGATATCCGCAGCAACCTCTCATCTCGGTCGATAGAGGTTTTTACTTGGCGGGTGGCAGGGCGATGACGCGGCCGATGTAAGCGGGGGCGGGCAGGTCGGTCTGCTCGGCGACGATGGCTTGCAGGCGGCTCAGGGTGTCGACACTGAACGGCGCCGAACGCGGGCCGGCAAGGTCGACGTGGAGAAGCATTTGTTCGTTGCCGGCCAGTTCCTGGTCCTCTCCGACCTTATGCAGGCTGTGATAAAGGTGCAGGCGCTTGCTGTCGTGGCCGATGATTTGCGTGCGCACTTCGACGTCGGTGTCGAGCTTCACTTCATGCAGGTAATTGAGGTGCAGTTCGAGGGTGAACAGCGAGTTGCCGCTGGCTTCGCGGTTGTTGCTGTCCATGCCGAGACGGTCCATCAGGGCGTCGGTGGCGTAGCTGAAGATCAGCAGGTAGAAGGCATCGCGCAGATGGCCGTTATAGTCGACCCAGTCGGGGATGATGCGGGTTTGGTAGGTGGTGAGGTGGGGCATGGTTTGGATTCCGGCAGTTGGCGGGTCGTTAGGATCAAGAGCAACCCCCTCACCCCAGCCCTCTCCCCCAAGGGGGAGGGCTAGGGTGAGGGCAGCAGTTTGAAGCGGACGCATCACTCGCTGAAACTCATCCCATGCTTCTCCTTGGTAGCTTTCACCGCCTCAAGCACCGCCAGCAAACAATCATCACGATAGCGCTCCAGCGCCGAAATGCTGCGCTCGCCAAGCTGTTCACTGGTGCCATCCACCACGTCATCGATCAACTTGTCGGTCAACTCCGGCGCCGGCAGATACGTCCACGGCAACTGCAACGCCGGGCCGAATTGCGACATGAAGTGGCGCATGCCGGCATCGCCACCCGCCAGGGTGTAAGTCAGGAAAGTGCCCATGAACGACCAGCGCAAACCGGCGCCAAAACGGATCGCATCGTCGATCTCGCCGGTAGTCGCCACGCCATCGTTGACCAGGTGTAGCGCCTCGCGCCACAGCGCTTCGAGCAAGCGGTCGGCGATGAAGCCCGGAACTTCCTTGCGCACATGCAGCGGACGCATGCCGAGGGATTCGTAGACTTTCATCGCCGCTTGCACGGCTTCGGGCGCGGTGTTTTTGCCACCGACCACTTCGACTAGCGGCAGGAGGTAAACCGGGTTGAACGGATGACCGACCACACAGCGTTCCGGGTGCGTCGAACTCTCGTAAAACTCACTCGGCAACAGGCCCGAAGTACTCGATCCAATCAAAGCATTGGGCTTGGCCGCTGCGCTGATTTTGCTGTGCAGTTCCAGTTTCAGTTCCAGGCGTTCCGGGGCGCTTTCCTGAATGAAATCGGCATCGCACACGCATTCTTCGATGGTCGCGACAAAACGCAGGCGATCTTGGGATGCGCCCGGCGCCAGGCCGCTTTTCTCCAGTGCGCCCCAGGCATTGGCCACGCGTTTGCGCAGTGCCGCTTCAGCGCCGGGCGCCGGGTCCCAGGCCACCACATCGAGGCCGTGGGCGAGGGCGCGGGCAACCCAGCCGCTGCCGATGACACCGCTGCCCAACGCGGCGAAGGTTTTGATTTCGGTGATAAAGCTCATGGCGATTTCCTGAGAGAGTTCGGTGATCCCTGTGGAAACTCTGTTCTTGTGACGAGGGGATTTAGCGAAACGTCGCACCGCCCCGATCGGCTGCCAAGCAGTCGTAAAACCAGCACCCTCGGTCTATCTGATGCCCCGGGTTGTCAGGTTTTGGGGCGGCTTCGCCACCCATCGGGGATAAATCCCCTCACCACAAAATTTATGTTCACAGGGGAGAAAGGGTGAGGTTCAGCCGCGCTGGGTCAGGCCCATCTTCTTGCGGCCTTCCGCCGGGGTCAGTACCCGGGCACCGAGGCGGCTGAGGATCTCGGTGGCGCGTTCGACCAATTGACCGTTGGTCGCCAGCACGCCCTTGTCCAGCCACAGGTTGTCTTCCAGGCCGACCCGAACGTTGCCGCCGAGCAACACTGCTTGCGCGGCCATCGGCATCTGCATGCGGCCGATACCAAACCCGGCCCACACCGCGTCCGCCGGCAGGTTGTCGACCATGGCTTTCATGGTGGTGGTGTCGGCCGGCGCGCCCCACGGGATGCCCAGGCACAGCTGAAACAACGGGTTGTCGAGCAAGCCTTCCTTGATCATCTGCTTGGCGAACCACAGGTGACCGGTGTCGAAAATTTCCAGTTCCGCTTTCACGCCCAACTCGGTAATGCGCTTGGCGCCTGCCCGCAGCTGAGCCGGGGTCGAAACGTAAATGGTGTCGCCATCGCCGAAGTTGAGGGTGCCGCAATCGAGGGTGCAGATTTCCGGCAGCAATGCTTCAACGTGAGCCAGGCGCGTCAGCGGGCCGACCAGATCGGTGTTCGGGCCGAACTCCATCGGATTCTCGCCAGCGCCGATCTCCAGGTCGCCGCCCATGCCGGCGGTGAGGTTGACGATGATGTCGACGTCCGCCTCGCGGATGCGCTCCATCACTTCGCGGTACAGCGCCACGTCACGGCTGAACTTGCCGGTCTGTGGATCGCGCACATGGCAGTGCACAACGGTGGCGCCGGCCTTGGCCGCTTCTACGGCGGCTGCGGCGATCTGTTTCGGGGTGACCGGCACGTGGGGGCTCTTGGCGGTCGTGTCGCCAGCACCGGTAAGTGCGCAGGTGATGATGACGTCGTGGTTCATGAGGCAGTTTCCTTCAGGCGTGATGGGTCTGTTCGCAGCCCTTGCCGGACTGCGAAGCGATGATTCAGTGGTGGGTTATTGGCTGGTGAGTTGCAGGTTTTCAGCGGCTGGTTTGCCGTCGAAAGTGGTCACACCTTCGAGCCAGCGCTGTTTGTCTTGCGGGTGATCCTTGAGCCATTGCCTGGCCGACTCAAAGGCGTCCTTGTGATCGAGCAGCGGCTGCATCATCCGGCTCTCGTCTTCGGCGGTGAACGTCAGGTTGCTCAGCAGGCGACCGATGTTCGGACATTGCTCGGCGTATTTCGGTGCGGTGACCGTCCACACCGTGGCCATGCCTTCGTTCGGGCCGAGCGCGTCGTCGCTGCCGGTGAGGTAGGTCATCTTGACGTTGACGTTCATCGGGTGCGGCGCCCAGCCAAAGAACACCACGGCCTCTTTGCGGCGCACGGCGCGATCGACGGCGGCAAGCATGCCGGCCTCGCTGGACTCGACCAACTGGAACTTGCCGAGGCCGAACTGGTTTTTTGTGATCATTGCCTTGATTTGGGTATTGGCGCCCGAACCCGGCTCGATGCCGTAGATCTTGCCGCCCAGTTCTTTCTCGAACTTGGCGATGTCGGCGAACGTCTTCAGGCCCTTGTCGGCCAGATAGGTCGGCACGGCGAGGGTGGCGCGGGCGTCTTTGAGGCTCGGTGCGTCGAGGACTTTGACCTGATTGGCATCGACGAACGGGGTGATGGTCTGGGTCATCAACGGGTTCCAGTAGCCGAGGAACAAGTCCAGACGCTGGTCGCGGATCCCGGCAAAGATGATTTGCTGGGACGCGCTGGTTTGTTTGGTGCTGTAGCCGAGGCCGTCGAGCAGCACCTGGGTCATGGCACTGGTGGCGATCACGTCGGTCCAGTTGACCACGCCCATGCGCACGTTCTGGCAAGACGCGGGTTCGGCCGCCATGACGCTGGCGCTCAAGAAAGCGGTACCGCTGAGTGCAAGAACACAGCTGCTGATCAGTCGTTTCATGTCGGGTTCCTCGGCAGGTCGTTTATTGTGAGTTCCGGCATCTGGCGTGCCGGTGATGCAAAGTTACGCAGCTATACGCCCTTGAAAGCGCACTGCGGCGACTGGCATTTGCACTGTAGCGACCTGTGCGCTTGAACGCTGACGACAATCGGCGTATCAACGATCCACGCTACCCGCCGACCGAGTGCGCACATGTCCCAGGATTTCTACTTTTTGCTGATGCCGGGGTTCTCCGCCATCGGCTTTATTTCCGCGATCGAACCGCTGCGTGTGGCCAACCGCTTTCGTGGCGAGTTGTACCGCTGGCATGTGCTGAGCGCTGACGGCGGGGCGGTGCTGGCGAGTAACGGCATGTCGGTCAACGCCGACGCGGCGTTGGAGCCGCTGAAGAAAGGCGCGACGTTGTTGGTGGTGGCCGGCTTCGAACCGCTGAAGTTCGCCACGCCGACGCTGGAGCATTGGCTGCGGCGGCTGGACAACGAAGGCGTGACCCTCGGCGCCATCGACACCGGCAGTTTCGTCCTCGCCGAGGCTGGCCTGCTCGATGGTCATCGCCTGACCCTGCACTGGGAAGCCATCGACGCCTTCAAGGAATCTTATCCACAGCTCAGCGTGACCCAGGAGCTGTTCGAAATCGACCGTCGACGGATCACCTCGGCCGGCGGCACCGCCTCCATCGACTTGATGCTCGACCTGATCGCCCAGGCCCACGGCCCACAACTGGCGATTCAGGTCAGCGAACAGTTTGTGTTGGGGCGAATTCGCCCGCGCAAAGACCACCAACGCATGGAAGTCGCCACGCGCTACGGCATCAGCAACAAGAAGCTGGTTCAGGTGATTGGCGAGATGGAACAACACAGCGAACCGCCGCTGACCACGTTGGCGTTGGCGGAATCGATCAAAGTGACCCGGCGCCAACTTGAGCGCTTGTTTCGGCTGCATCTGAACGACACGCCGAGCAATTTCTATCTGCGTTTAAGGTTGGAAAAGGCCCGGCAGTTGTTGCGCCAGACCGACATGAGCGTGCTGGAAGTCAGCATTGCCTGCGGGTTTGAATCTCCGTCGTATTTTACCCGCAGCTACCGGGCGAAGTTCGCACGCTGTCCCCGGGAAGACCGGCGAATCGCACAGGCCTGATATTTCAGCAACACCAGATAAACCTGTGGGAGCGGGCTTGCCCGCGATGAGGCCGGCATATCCAACATTGATATTGACTGACCCACCGTCATCGCGGGCAAGCCCGCTCCCACAGGGATCAATGTAATGTCGGGAATGTGTTCACTTCTTCACCAACGCCGAACACGCCGCCTTGTAAGCCTCATGCTGATACTTGTTCAGCGTCCCCGGCAGTTCAAAATTGTGCTTCTTGGCCTGGGCATTGATCGTCTGCGGTGACAACAACGTCACCTCGCAGCCATCAAGCAACTGAAACACACCCTCTATCTTGAACGTGGTCGGCCCGCCGGCAAACTCGCCCTTCTTGCTGCGCTTCTTGATCGCGATCCGGTCAATCGAATTCTCCCGCACAAACGACGCCACCTGCGCGGCGAAGCGCTTGACGTTGGCCGCCTCGTCGTCATCGTCGAGGGCGATTTTCTTGGTGCTGAGGGCGACGTGACTCAGGGTCGAACCGTCGAGAGCGGCCACGGCGATGATCGCTTCGCTGCCTTTGATTTCAATGCCGCAGATGTTCATGGGAATTCCTTTGAATGAAGAGGGCAGCCTACAACTCAAGTTGATTGGCCGTGATGCCGAATGCTGCTGCAATTTTCTCGCGGGTCGTCCTGCGTGGCTTCGCTACCGTTTCCTGTTGAGCGAACGCCGGCTGGGAAATTCCCAGACGTTTCGCCACTTCTTCCTGAGTCAGGTTCAGGTGTTCGCGCCAGGCGCGGATCGGTGTCGCCCCGTCGACCATTCGACTGACCACCTCATGCGGGATCAGATCGGGCTGCATTTTCTGTGCGACGTATTGAGCGTAGGGAATGACTACGAAGGCGGGGTTACCCTCGGCATCGTTGATGATTTGGATGTCGGCAGATTGATTCATGGCAGTGGAAATATAAGTCTTTTATAAGATTTTCAGATCTTTACTTATATTTTCCAGGCGGCCAATCAACAACGTTTGTCAGCATGTTGCCGAACTTCCAGGATTACTCCTGCCCAATCGACTCCAAAAACTCCGACCGCTCATCGCTCATCCGCGCCACACAGTCATTTTGCGCAATCTTGAACGCCTTGCTGCCTTCGGTGGCCGGGAATGCTTCCACCGCGCAATCGGCGTCGCGGGTTTTCAGCCACTGCTGCTGGGCAGTCTTCAGCTTGGCGGTGATGTCGGCCAGCTGCGCCGGGTTCTTGCCGTACGCGGTTTGCATGCGTTCGGCGAGGCTGGCGTAGTTGTCCTTGAGCAGGTCTTCGGCGGTGGTACGGCTGTAGGTCGAGCATTCCAGGGTCTGGACGTCGCTTTCGACTGCGTCGCACGGGTTGTTGTCGGACTCTTCAGCGGCGTGTACGCCGGTCGCAATCAAAGCCAAAGCCAGGAAGATCGATTTCATTGATGTCGCCGCTCTAATCCAGTGGTGTTTCCAAGATGCGGGAGATTCTGGCTCAAGCTTGCAGGCTTGAACAGGTGGCTGGTCGGGCCGCTTGGTGACCCTTTGTCGCGGATTGACGCTTTCGGCAATTCCCCTGTCGTTTTTGCACCCGGTCGCCCCGGCACCGAGGCATATGCTGGCCCCAAAGCGCCGGCAGACGATTCGGCGCATGAATCGCCAATAAGGGGACGCCTGATGAGCCCAGCCGAATTACACGCCGACAGCATCGTTATCGACGGTCTGATCATTGCCAAATGGAACCGTGAGCTGTTCGAAGACATGCGCAAGGGCGGTCTGACGGCGGCCAACTGCACCGTGTCGGTGTGGGAAGGCTTTCAGGCGACCGTGAACAACATCGCTGCCAGCCAGAAGCTGATCCGCGAAAACAGCGACCTGGTGATGCCGGTACGCACCACCGCCGACATTCGTCGCGCTAAAGAGCAGGGCAAGACCGGCATCCTGTTCGGCTTCCAGAATGCCCACGCGTTTGAAGACCAGATCGGCTATGTCGAGGTGTTCAAGCAGCTCGGCGTCGGCATCGTGCAGATGTGCTACAACACCCAGAACCTGGTCGGCACCGGTTGCTACGAGCGTGACGGCGGCCTGTCGGGCTTCGGTCGCGAGATCGTCGCCGAGATGAACCGCGTTGGCGTGATGTGCGACCTGTCCCACGTCGGCTCCAAGACCTCCGAGGAAGTCATCCTCGAATCGAAAAAACCGGTCTGCTATTCCCACTGCCTGCCGTCGGGGCTCAAGGAGCACCCGCGCAACAAGTCCGATGAAGAGCTCAAGTTCATTGCCGACCACGGCGGTTTCGTCGGCGTGACCATGTTCGCGCCGTTCCTCGCCAAGGGCATCGATTCGACCATCGACGACTACGCCGAAGCCATCGAATATGTGATGAACATCGTTGGCGAAGATTCCATTGGCATCGGCACCGACTTCACTCAGGGCCATGGCCAGGACTTCTTCGAATACCTGACCCACGACAAGGGTTACGCCCGCCGTCTGACCAGCTTCGGCAAGATCATCAACCCGCTGGGCATCCGCACCGTCGGCGAGTTCCCGAACCTGACTGAAACCCTGCTCAAGCGTGGCCACTCCGAGCGCGTGGTACGCAAGATCATGGGCGAGAACTGGGTGAACGTCCTGAAGGACGTCTGGGGCGAATAAGCCGCTGCACTTCTGAATCCTTTCCTCCGGCCGTCCGCGCCGGGGCAACAAACCAAATTTTCTGGAGTTAAGTTTCCATGGCCAAGATCGCCCCGCAATTGCCAATCGAAGTCGACAGCGAGACCGGTGTCTGGACCTCCGACGCCCTGCCGATGCTGTACGTGCCGCGCCACTTTTTCGTCAACAACCACATGGGCATCGAAGAAGTGCTGGGCGCCGACGCCTACGCCGAAATCCTCTACAAGGCCGGCTACAAGTCCGCCTGGCACTGGTGTGAAAAAGAAGCCGAATGCCACGGTCTGGAAGGCGTTGCGGTGTTCGAGCACTACATGAAGCGCCTGTCGCAACGCGGCTGGGGTCTGTTCAAGATCCAGGACATCGACCTCGACAAAGGCACCGCCAGCGTCAAGCTCGAACACTCGGCGTTCGTCTACGTCTACGGCAAGGTCGGGCGCAAGGTCGACTACATGTTCACCGGTTGGTTTGCCGGTGCCATGGATCAGATTCTTGAGGCTCGCGGCAGCAAGATCCGCACCGTTGCCGAGCAAGTCTACGGTGGCTCCGAAGAAGGCCACGACGACGGCCTGTTCACCGTCAAGCCGTTGTAAGTCGAGGAACCCGCCATGGCTTTCGAAGCAATGTTCCAGCCGATCCAGATCGGCAAACTGACCATCCGCAACCGCGTGCTCAGTACCGCGCACGCCGAGGTCTACGCGACCGACGGCGGCATGACCACCGATCGCTACGTCAAATACTACGAAGAGAAAGCCAAGGGCGGCATCGGCCTGGCGATTTGCGGTGGCTCCTCCAGCGTGGCCATCGACAGCCCGCAAGGCTGGTGGAAATCGGTCAACCTGGCAGACGACCGGATCATCCCGCACTTCCAGAATCTGGCCGACGCCATGCACAAGCATGGCGCCAAGATCATGATCCAGATTACCCACATGGGCCGTCGCTCGCGTTGGGACGGCGAGCACTGGCCGACCCTGCTGTCGCCGTCGGGTATCCGTGAACCGGTGCACCGCGCAACCTGCAAAACCATCGAGCCGGAAGAAATCTGGCGGGTGATCGGCAACTACGCCACCGCTGCCGCGCGGGCCAAGGCTGGCGGGCTGGACGGCGTTGAACTGTCGGCTGTGCACCAGCACATGATCGACCAGTTCTGGAGCCCGCGCGTCAACAAACGCACCGACGAATGGGGCGGCAGCTTCGAGAACCGCATGCGTTTCGGTCTGGAAGTGCTCAAGGCTGTGCGCAAGGAAGTCGGCGACGATTTCTGCGTCGGTATTCGTCTGTGCGGTGACGAGTTCCACCCGGACGGCTTGTCCCACGAAGACATGAAGCAGATCGCCAAGTATTACGACGACACCGGCATGATCGACTTCATCGGCGTGGTCGGTTCGGGTTGTGACACCCACAACACCCTGGCCAACGTTATCCCCAACATGAGTTATCCACCGGAGCCGTTCCTGCACTTGGCCGCCGGGATCAAGGAAGTGGTGAAAGCGCCGGTGCTGCACGCGCAGAACATCAAGGACCCGAACCAGGCCACGCGCATTCTGGAAGGCGGTTACGTCGACATGGTCGGCATGACCCGCGCGCATATTGCCGACCCGCACCTGATCGCCAAGATCAAGATGGGCCAGATCGACCAGATCAAACAGTGCGTCGGCGCCAACTATTGCATCGACCGTCAGTACCAAGGGCTGGATGTGCTGTGCATCCAGAACGCCGCGACCTCCCGTGAATACATGGGCGTACCGCACATCATCGAGAAGTCCACGGGCGTCAAACGCAAAGTGGTGGTGGTCGGTGCCGGCCCGGCCGGAATGGAAGCGGCGCGCGTATCCGCTGAGCGTGGCCACGACGTGACCCTGTTCGAGAAGAAAGACTTCATCGGCGGGCAGATCACCACGGCTTCGAAAGCACCACAGCGCGACCAGATCGCCGGCATCACCCGCTGGTTCCAGCTGGAACTGGCGCGCTTGAAAGTCGATCTGCGTTTGGGCACGGCTGCCGACGCGGCGACCATCCTCGATCTGCGTCCGGACGTAGTCGTGCTGGCGGTCGGCGGGCATCCGTTCCTTGAGCAGAACGAACACTGGGGCGCTGCCGAAGGGCTGGTGGTCAGCAGTTGGGACGTGCTCGACGGCAAGGTCGCGCCGGGCAAGAACGTGCTGGTCTACGACACCATTTGCGAGTTCACCGGGATGTCGGTTGCCGACTTCCTCGCTGACAAGGGCAGCCAGGTCGAGATCGTCACCGACGACATCAAGCCCGGCGTGGCCATTGGCGGTACGTCGTTCCCGACCTACTACCGCAGCATGTACCCGAAAGAAGTGATCATGACCGGCGACATGATGCTGGAGAAGGTCTACCGCGAAGGCGACAAACTGGTCGCCGTGCTGGAGAACGAATACACCGGCGCCAAAGAGGAGCGGGTGGTCGATCAGGTGGTGGTGGAAAACGGCGTGCGTCCGGATGAAGAGCTGTATTACGGGCTCAAGGACGGTTCGCGCAACAAGGGCCAGATCGACATCGACGCACTGTTCGCGATCAAGCCGCAGCCATCGCTGAGTACCACGGGTGACGGCTACTTGTTGTTCCGCATCGGCGATTGCGTGGCGCAGCGTAATACCCACGCTGCGATCTACGACGCACTGCGCCTCTGCAAGGATTTCTAAGCTGCTGAACTGATCGTTCCCACGCTCTGCGTGGGAATGCCGCAATGGACGCTCCGCGTCCGCTTTGGGGCGCGAAGCGTCCCGGGATGCATTCCCACGCAGAGCGTGGGAACGATCATCGAACGCCCGTGTTTCTCCAGGCTGTACTGGTGGGAGCTTCACCTATGTTGAACACCCTTCTTCCAATCCTGTTGTTCGCAGCCCTGGGCCTTGGTGTCCTCGGCGCGTTGCGGCGGGTGGCCATGTGGCGTCGGGGCCGAGCCTCGAAGGTCGACCTGATCGGTGGCCTGTTCGCCATGCCCAAGCGTTACATGGTCGACTTGCACCATGTGGTGGCGCGGGACAAATACATCGCCAACACCCACGTGGCCACGGCCGGCGGTGCGGTGGCGTCGATCGTGCTGGCGATTCTGGTGCACGGTTTCGGCCTGCATAACCGCATCCTCGGCTATGCGTTGCTGCTGATGACGGCGGTGATGTTCGTCGGCGCGATCTTCGTTTACCTGCGTCGACGTAACCCGCCGGCACGGTTGTCGAAAGGCCCGTGGATGCGCTTGCCGAAAAGCCTGCTGGCGTTCTCGGCGTCGTTCTTTCTGGTGACCTTGCCGGTGGCCGGGATCCTCCCGGAAAACTTCGGCGGCTGGATATTGGCGGTGATTCTCGGCGTCGGTGTGCTGTGGGGCGTGTCGGAATTGTTCTTCGGCATGACCTGGGGCGGGCCGATGAAACACGCCTTCGCCGGTGCCCTGCACCTGGCGTGGCACCGTCGCGCCGAGCGTTTTGGCGGCGGTCGGTCGACCGGTTTGAAGCCGCTGGACCTCAACGATCCCTCCGCGCCGCTGGGCGTGGAAAAACCCAGGGATTTCACCTGGAACCAGTTGCTCGGCTTCGACGCCTGCGTGCAGTGCGGCAAGTGCGAAGCGGCGTGCCCGGCCTTCGCTGCCGGCCAGCCGCTGAACCCGAAAAAGCTGATTCAGGACATGGTCGTCGGCCTCGCTGGCGGCACTGACGCCAACTTCGCTGGCAGTCCGTATCCGGGCAAACCGATTGGCGAGCATTCAGGTAATCCACATCAACCGATCGTTAACGGTCTGGTCGATGCCGAAACCCTGTGGTCGTGCACCACTTGCCGCGCCTGCGTCGAGGAGTGTCCGATGATGATCGAGCACGTCGACGCCATCGTCGACATGCGCCGTCACCTCACGCTGGAAAAAGGCGCGACGCCGAACAAGGGCGCCGAAGTCCTGGAAAACCTGATCGCCACCGACAACCCCGGCGGTTTCGCTCCGGGTGGGCGGATGAACTGGGCGGCGGATCTGAACCTCAATTTGCTGAGCGAAAAGAAATCCACCGACGTGCTGTTCTGGGTTGGCGACGGCGCTTTCGACATGCGCAACCAGCGCACCCTGCGTGCATTCGTCAAAGTGCTGAAAGCGGCCAAGGTCGACTTCGCGGTACTGGGTCTCGAAGAACGCGACAGCGGCGACGTAGCCCGCCGTTTGGGTGATGAAGCAACCTTCCAGTTGTTGGCCAAACGCAACATCCAGACCTTGGCCAAATACAGCTTCAACCGCATCGTTACCTGCGATCCGCACAGTTTCCATGTGCTGAAAAACGAATACGGCGCCTTTGATGGCAACTACCTGGTGCAGCATCACAGCACCTATATGGCTGAAATCATTGAGGCCGGCGCGCTCAACCTCGGTCAGCACAAAGGCAACAGCGTGACCTATCACGATCCGTGCTACCTCGGCCGCTACAACGGCGAGTACGAGGCGCCGCGTGAAGTTCTGCGCGCGCTGGGTATCGAAGTGAAAGAGATGCAACGTTCCGGCTTCCGTTCGCGCTGCTGCGGCGGCGGTGGCGGTGCGCCGATCACCGACATTCCGGGCAAGCAACGCATCCCCGATATGCGCATGGACGACATCCGCGAGACCGGCGCCGAGCTGGTGGCCGTGGGTTGTCCACAGTGCACGGCGATGCTCGAAGGCGTGGTCGAACCGCGTCCGCTGATCAAGGACATCGCTGAACTGGTGGCCGACGCCCTGCTTGAAGACGCCGCGCCAGGCAAGCCGACTGCGCCGGCCAAACGTGAACCTGCGGAGGCCCACTGATGAGCGACATTATCCGCCGCGACCCGCGTGCCGAATGGATTGCGCGTAACCGTTTGCATCCATTGCACGCGGCCATGCAACCGGCGCAGCACAGCTGGATGGGCCCCAATGGCGTCATTCGCAAGAATCTGCACGGCATTGGTTTTATCGGCCCCAACGGCATCAAACGCATTGATCGCAGCGGCGCGCAGCAGGGCGGGGCGGTCAAACGCTCGGCCACGGTTGAGGTGCAACTGCCACTGCATCAAGTGCCGGCCCCGGCGTTCTACATCAGCGTGGTGCCGGACATGGTCGGCGGCCGCTTGAGCAGCCATGATCGCGATTTGCTCGGCCTCGCGCATCAACTGGCCGGCAAGGACGGCGCGGTGTTGGCCGTGGTCTTCGGCGAGCACAAGGAAAATGCCTTCGCCACCGCAGGTGTCGATCGCTTGCTGGTGCTGGCGGGCGAGGAATTCAGCGGTTACGCACCGGAGCAGCGTGTGCAAGGTTTGCGCGCTGTGGATAACCAGTTCAACCCGCGTCACTGGCTACTGCCGGACAGCCGTAGCGGTGGCGGTGAACTCGGTCGACGCTTTGCTGCAGCATTGGGCGAACGCCCGGCGACACGTGTGTGGCAGGTCAAGGATCAGGAATGCATCGGCCGCGCTGGCGCGGGTCTGCAGGATTTGGCCCGTCCCGTTGCGCGGTTGATTCTGGCCTCGGCCGAATGTGCCGAACCTGTCAGCGAAACCCGTCACGAAGCGCTGCCCGTGGAGTTATCCACAAGCGTCGCGCGCAGCTTGTCGAGGATCGAAGATCTCGGTGCTGTGGCAGTCGATCCGGCGGCGATTCCAATGGCCGAAGCCGAGTTCATTTTCTCCGGCGGTAACGGGGTCAAGGACTGGGCGCTATTCCACCAGACCGCCGCTGCACTGGGCGCCACCGAAGGCGCGTCGCGGGTGGCGGTGGACGACGGCTTCATGGCGCGCGACCGGCAGGTCGGCGCGTCCGGCACCTGGGTCACCGCGCGGGTGTATGTCGCCGTGGGGATTTCCGGAGCGATCCAGCACCTGCAAGGCATCGGTGCCTGCGACAAAGTCGTGGCGATCAACCTCGATCCGGGTTGCGACATGATCAAACGCGCGGACCTGTCGGTGATTGGCGAGAGCGCGGAGATTCTTCAGGCCTTGATCGCGGCGGTTGAGGCTTACCGCAACGACGCCAAGCGCGATGCGGCTTAAGGAACGGCTATGAACACAAAAATCATCAGTTTGGTTTCAATCGGCGCCCACCCGACCTCCGGCCGGCCACGCCGCGCCGAACAGGATGCCCGTGCCGTGGAGCTGGGCCTGCAACTGGCTGGGGATAACCTGCAAGTGCTGCATGCCGGCGATGTTGCGGAACCCGCATTGCGCGCCTATCTGGGCATGGGCCTTGAGCAGATGCATGTGCTGGAACAACCGGCAGGCGCCGATGCATTGCCGGCACTGACCGCGTATCTACGTGATGCCGGTGCGCAGGTCGTGCTGACCGGTAGCCAGGCTGAAACCGGTGAAGGCTCGGGGATGCTGCCTTTTCTGCTGGCCGAAGGCCTGGGCTGGCCGCTGGTGGTGGGGTTGGCGCAGGTTGAGTCGATCAATGACGGTTCGGCGCTGGTGCTGCAAGCGTTGCCGCGCGGGCAGCGGCGGCGGTTGAAGGTGCGGCTGCCGTTTCTGGCGACTGTGGATAACGCCGCACCGAAGCCTCGGCAGAGTGCGTATGGGCCGGCACGTCGCGGTGAGTTGAATGCCGAAGACGTGGAGGTGCTGGACGACGAATTGCTCGCGGTAGCGACATTGCAACCGGCCAAGCCTCGGCCGAAACGCTTGAAAGTGATCAAGGCCAAGAGTGGCGCTGATCGGATGAAGGCTGCTACGGCCAAGGCCAGTGGCGGCGGTGGGCAGGTGTTGAAAGGGGTGACTGCCCAGGCCGGGGCTGAGGCGATTCTCAAGTTGCTGATTGAGGAGGGTGTTGTCCGCTGAGGCACCGAGCATTTCCTGCGGGCGATGACATGACAGGCAGTCATTGACTGACATGTAAAGTCGTCGAATGCAGGTTGTCGAGGGTTTCAAACGCGGGTTAAAACAACGCTCAAGCCATAAGGAGTCAAGTGAATGACTGTTGAGTTTCGACCTGCGCGGCGTACGGATGCGCGTGAGATTGCCCGCTTGTTCCAGATTTCCTCGGAGGGGGCTGCGGATTACATCTGGAGTCAGTTGGCCGAGCCTGGGGAAGCGCTACTGGATGTCGGTGCACGTCGATATGCCCGCGAAGATGTCGACTTTTCTTTTCAGAACTGCCTCATCGCTGAAGCCGACGG
Source organism: Pseudomonas sp. LBUM1648 (assembly GCF_059716145.1). Taxonomy (NCBI): domain Bacteria; kingdom Pseudomonadati; phylum Pseudomonadota; class Gammaproteobacteria; order Pseudomonadales; family Pseudomonadaceae; genus Pseudomonas; species Pseudomonas sp. LBUM1648. The sequence goes on along the minus strand of NZ_CP166808.1, from coordinate 5,977,051 downwards.
CCGCGTCGTCGGGATGATGCACAGTTATGCCACACACGAAAATCCTGATCCGACACCCCCTACCGATCCGGTGCTGGCGCCTTACGCCGATATGGAGGTTGCGGACACGCTCTACATCTCCAGCCTGGCGCTGCACGAAGGCTGGCGTAATCAGGGCTTGGGCGTGCAGTTTCTTGAGTATGCTCAGGCGCGTGCAGAACGCTTGGCGCTCAACGGTTTGAGCCTGATCGACTATGCCGCCAATACCGGCGCAAAAAGATTTTATGAAAGGCATGGTTTCGCCATCGTCAAAACCTGTCAGGTGACGCCTCACCCAATGATCCGGGTGACGGGTGACGCCTATCTGATGCATCGTGCTTGATACCTGCGAACAACATACGGTTTGAGGCCACGTTACCCACAATCCCTGTTGGCCAATCTGTGGATAACGTGTTCGCCCATCCCTGCACCCCACGCCAATCAAGCCCTGCAAGGCGCAGATCAAAAAACAACCAGCCTAACTAACGGTTTTTCCACGCTTTTTTCGCTGGAAAACTGCGCAAGTTGCCCCCAATCTCTGTTGGCGCTTCTGTGGATAAGATGTTCGCTATCTGCTAAGCGCCTTATAGAACGTGGCTTTCAAGAGATTGGTCAAAAACTGATCAAATCGCGGATTCTCACCCGATCGCCTCTCTATAACGCCCGGTTTTTCACAGTCTTGGATGCTTTTCCACAGCACCCGCAAAGTTACCCCCGAACTCTGTTGGCGCTTCTGTGGATAACGTGTTCGCTATCCGCTACAGGCCAATTAATACGTGGCTTGTAGAGAGTTGATCAAAAAACATCCATCGCTTATCCCAAACCATGCTTCTGGATAAGTCACGTTTTTTCTTCACTTATTCACCGATGTTTTTCCAAATCATCCACAGTTGTCCCCAATTGCTGTGGGTGGCTATGTGGATAACTTGTTCGCCAAACCCTGCAAGCCCCGGCGGCTATAGTCCAAATCGCAATTGATCACATTTCATACAGTTCTAAGGCGTTGCCTTGACTTCGATTACTCCGCTGTCTTCACTGCAATGGCACAAGGACAGCCGTCACTTATCCACATCTGGTTCTGGGAGAACGCATGATGGATAGCCGTACACACCGCCCCCCACCCCATCCACGCAAGCGCACGCTACGTCGCGCCGCTAATCAGCATGCTCGTCTGTAGCGTGTAAATCCTGCCTCGATTGCTGTGCTGTCGCCGGACTCGCTCCGGAGGCCAGGTGCCCGTTCGCCCATTGATTGCAGGCAACCGCAGAGTTGCCCCCATCTGCCTGATTAGAGGAACCACCTCATGACACGGATCGCAACGCCCATCAGCGAGATCAAGGAACACTACGACGTCATTGTCATTGGCTCCGGTTATGGCGGCGGCATTGCTGCGTCGCGCCTGTCCCGGGCCGGTAAACGCGTGTGCCTGCTGGAACGCGGCCGGGAGATTCAGCCCGGCGAATACCCCAACACCGTGATTGCCGCCACCGAAGAATTGCAGGTGCATGATCCCGACGGCCATATCGGCTCGCGCACTGGATTGTTCGACCTGCATGTCAACGCTCAGCAGAACGTCGTGGTCGGTTGCGGCCTTGGCGGTACTTCGCTGATCAACGCCAACGTCGCCCTGGAGCCGGAGCCCGGCGTGTTCGATGATCCGCGCTGGCCGCAGGCAGTGCGTGAACACCGCGACACCTTGCTCAAGGACGGCTATGCCCGTGCCCGGGAAATGCTCAAGCCCAATCCTTATCCGGACACTGCACCCAATCTGCCCAAGCTCGACGCCAACAAAAAGTCCGCGGAGTACCTCAAGCAAGGCGCGCACTTTTACAAGCCGCCGATCAACGTGACCTTCGACAAGCTGCCCAATAACCTCAATCACGTCGGCGTCGAACAACTGCCGTGCAACCACTGTGGCGACTGCGTGTCGGGCTGTAACAACAAGGCCAAGAACACCACGCTGATGAACTATCTGCCGGACGCCTGGAATCACGGCGCGGAGATTTTCTGTCAGGCCGAAGTGCGGCATCTGGAGCGTGACGGTGACGGCTGGATCGTGCACTTCCAGTATCTGGACAGCGGTCGCGAGAAGTTTTCCGCGCCGACGCTGTTTGTGAAGGCCGACATCGTCGTGGTGTCCGCCGGCACACTGGGCTCCACGGAAATTCTGCTGCGCTCGCGCGACAAAGGGCTGGCGATGTCCGACCAGCTCGGCGAGAACATGAGTGGCAATGGCGATATCCTCGGTTTCGGCCACAACTGCGAGCAGACCATCAACGGCATTGGTTTCGGCGCGAATCCGGCCAAAGAGCTGCACCCGGTCGGCCCGTGCATCACCTCGATCATCGACATGCGCACCGAAGGCGACTGGCGCAGCCGGATGGTCATCGAAGAGGGTTCGATCCCCGGCGCCCTCGGTCGGCCGATGGTGCCGGCGATGGCCGGCTTCGCCGAGATGATCGGGGTGGCCACCGACGACAGTTTCAGCGGCAAGTTGAAATACAAGGAACGCGAACTCGAAAGCTTCCTGCGCGGCCCGTATTACGGCGCGCTGCACAATATGCAGACCTACCTGATCATGAGCCACGACAGCGGCCAGGGGCGGATGGTGCTGGATAACAAGGATCAACTGCGCATCGACTGGCCGGGCGTCGGCGAGCAAGAGAACTTCAAGCTCGGCAATGACCGTCTGCACCAGAGCACCAAGGCGCTCGGTGGTATCTGGGTGGAGAATCCTATCTGGACGAAGCTGCTCAAGCACAGCATCGTCTCGGTGCATCCATTGGGCGGTTGCGTAATGGGTGAGGACGCCGGACAAGGCGTGGTCAATCACAAGGGCCAGGTGTTCAGCGGCGCCAGCGGTACCGACGTTTACGCCAATCTGTACGTGACCGATGGGGCGGTGATTCCGACGTCTTTGGCGGTCAATCCACTGCTGACCATTTCTGCCGTGAGCGAGCGCAACATGGGCCTGCTCGCCGCTGACCGGGGCTGGCAGATCGACTACACGCTGCCCTCGGCACCGCGCAAACAAGTCGCGCCACCGACCCTGGGCGTGCAGTTCACCGAAACCATGAAGGGTTACTTCTCCCGGGCCTTTACCGCCGCACAAAGCACTGACCTGGAGGTCTACGAAGCGGCGGCCAAACGTGGTGAGGCAGACAATTCGCCCATCGACTTCACCCTGACCATCACCGCCAACGACATGAACCGGATGATCAAGAAGCCGGAACACGCCGCGACCATTGTCGGTACGGTGATCGCTCCGGCGTTGTCGCCAAAACCGCTGACGGCCAGCAACGGCGTGTTCAACCTGTTCGAGCAATTCGAGCAACAGGTCGATACGCGGCACATGAAGTACGACATGAAACTGACCGCCGAGGACGGCAGCGATTATTTCTTCAGTGCGTTCAAAACCGTGCCGGAAGACAACGGCGTGCTGAACATCTGGCACGACACCAGCACGCTCTACGTGACGCTGTATCGCGGGCCGGACAAGAGCGGCGAGGTAATCGGTTCGGGGGTGATGCACATCCATCCGACTGATTTCGCCAAGCAGATGACCACCATGACGGTGCTCAACGCCCGCAACGAGCGTGAGCGCATCGAAGGGCTGGCGCGTTTTGGCAAGTTCTTCGCCGGGATTCTCTGGGAAAGTTATGGCGGGGTATTTGCCGGGGATATCTACTTCAACCCTGACGCGCCGCCACGGCTGAAACGGCCGCTGGATGCGCCAATCCCGGCGGTGCATTTCTTTCCCACCGAGGATGGCGTCGAACTGCGCCTGACCCGGTATCAGGCAGGTACGAAAGGCCCGGTGATGCTGGTGCATGGTTTGGGCGTGGGTTCGAATATTTTTTCCACCGACACCATCCAGACCAACCTGCTGGAGTACCTGTGCAAGCACGATTACGACGTGTGGCTGCTGGATTTTCGCGTGAGCATTCTGCTGCCGGCGAGCAAGAAGGAATGGAACGGCGACCAGATTGCCCAGTACGACTTCAAGGCGGCCATCGCGCAGGTCCAGCAGCAAACCAAGGCGAAAGACGTGCAGTGCGTGGTGCATTGCTATGGTGCAACGACGTTCTTCATGTCGCTGCTGGCCGGTTTGCAGGGCGTGCGTTCGGTAGTGTGCTCGCAGATTGCTGCCGACACGGTGGTCGCCACTGCAACCGGGTTAAAGGCCGGTTTGCACCTGCCGGGCATGCTTGACGCCATCGGCGTCAAGTCGATGACCGCTTACGCCGACAGCAAGGAGAACTGGTTCAACAAACTCTACGACAAGGCCCTTAACGGCTACGCGCGTTTCGAAGCTCAGGGCTACTGCACCAACCCGGTGTGCCACCGCATCACCTTTATGTACGCCTCGCTGTACCGCCATGACACCCTCAACGAAACCCTGCACGACAACCTGCATGAGTTGTTCGGTGAGTCGAACATCGAGACCTTCGAGCATCTGGCGCTGATCGTGCGCAAAGGGCACTTGGTGGATTTCAAAGGCAACGATGTATACATGCCGCACTTTGATCGGTTGACCATGCCGATCTGTTTTATCAGCGGTGCTGAAAACCAGTGTTACCTGCCGGAAAGCACGCTTAAAACCTATCAGCGCTTGTGTGACCTGCACGGGCCGGAGCGTTACAGCCGGCAGGTGGTGCCGGGCTACGGCCATATCGATTGCATGTTCGGCAAGAACGCGGTGGTTGATGTGTACCCGATCATCCTTGAACACCTGGAGAAAACTGCCTTGGGTTGACACCTGTCATTGATCTTTTGTGCAGAGAAAGTCCTTTGTGGCGAGGGGATTCATCCCCGATGGGTCGCGCAGCGGCCCCAAATCAGGCCGCGCGGTGTTCCTGACAAACCGCAGGCGATAGTTTGCGACTGCTTCGCAGCCGATCGGGGATAAATCCCCTCGCCACAGGAATGGGTTCGATCCAGTTATGTACAAGGAAATGGATGACATGGACACCTACATCCGCTGGTTTCAGCGCTTCATCTGGCTAGGCATTGCGATGAACATGGTGTTCGCGATCCCGGCGCTGTTTGCGCCGGGGTTGCTGACATCGGTGGTCGGTCTGCCGCCGCAACTCTCCGATCCCTGGCTGGAAAACGCCGGGATGCTGCTCGTGGGTATCAGCGTGTTTTACATGCCCTCGGGCTTCAACGCGCCGCGCTACGTGGTGCATTCCTGGTTGTGCGTACTGACGCGGCTGATCGCCGTGGTGTTCTGGATCTACCTGATCAACACCAGCATTCAAGGCTCGGTATTCGTGCCGATGCTGATGGGCGATCTGAGCTTTTTCCTGATCCTTGGCATTTTGCTGTACCTGGGCACCACTCCCGAGAACCGGCCATGGGCGCTGCTGTGCGATGGCTGGCGCGAATGGCGGGCCGCGTGGGCGCGGCACTGGCAGAGCCACAGCTTCAAGGTCGGCACCTTTATCGTTGTGGCATTGCTGGCGTTCATCGGTTACCAGACCTGGTATCAGATGCTGCGGGTGGTGCCGGAGCAGGAATACGCCTCTGACGAAGACCACTACAAATACGCCGCCATCGGCCTCGGTATCGAAGCGCGAATCCCGTATTACCTGTTCGCCGTGCTGCCGCAGATGTGCCCGGAAAAACTACCGAAGCCCGGCGGCTGGGAAGTCTTCGGGTTTCTCTATGAGAACGGCAAGGACCTGCCGATCGGCATGGCCAAGCGGCAGATCGGCTACCCGACCGTGGAGCCGAACTGCGCGCTGTGCCACACCGGCTCCTACCGGGCAAACGCTAGCGACGTCGCCGTCAACGTGCCGAGTGCGCCGGCCAACACCCTGCAACTGCAAGCCTTTCAGTGGTACGCCTACGATTGCGCCAGCGATCCGAAATTCACCACCGACGCGGTGATGGCGGCGATCAACAGCAAATTCCAGCTGGGTTTTTTCGAACGGCTTTACAACCGCTACCTGATTATCCCGATGGCGAAAAGTGCGCTGCTCAAGCAGAAGCAGGCCTACGCCTGGCAGAAGCTGCGTCCACAACAGGGACCGGGTCGTACCGACACCTTCAACCCGACAAAAATGGTGGTATTCGGCTTCCCGGATGACTCGACCATCGGCACCGTCGACCTGCCACAGGTCTGGAACCAGAAACCGCGGGAATCGATGTACCTGCACTGGGACGGCAATAACAACAAGATCCACGAGCGCAACTACGCCGCCGCCATGGCTGTAGGCGCAACGCCGGAATCGGTACTGCCGCCAAGCTTCAACCGTGTGACCAACTGGTTGCTCGGGCGCAAGCCACCGGCCTGGCCGTGGGCGCTGGATCAGGCCAAGGTCGCTCAGGGCAAACCGATCTGGGACAACAACTGCGCCGGTTGTCATGACTTCGGTCGTGCCGACACCGGGCAAGTCACCACCAACATCGACCAGCTCGGCACCGATCCACATCGGCTGGACTCTTTCACCACGGGGCTGGTGACCGCGTTCCACACCTTCAAGAAACCGCCGTTCGACTTCGGCGCCTACCGCAAGACCCAAAGCTACAGCAACACGCCGACCGACGGCGTCTGGCTGCGCGCGCCCTACCTGCACAACGGCTCGGTACCGACCTTGTGGGACCTGCTGCAACCGCCGGAAAAACGTCCACAGGTGTTTATCACCGGCTCCGACGTCTACGACCCGCTCAATGTCGGGTTTGTCACCAGCGGCGCGCAAGCCAAAGCCTCGGCCGACTTCAAGTACGACACACGACTGGAGGGCAACCACAACAGCGGTCACCTGTATGGCACGACGCTGTCGGACGACGACAAGCGTGCGCTGATCGAATTCATGAAAACCCTGTGAGCCCTTACGGATAGAGGAATACGCCATGTCACTGGTCAGTCATTGGGAACACGAGTACGACAAGGTCAAAGTGCGCATTCACGGCTTGATCACGCGCATGGAAATGGCCTGGATGAAGCTCGTCAGCGAGCTTGAGCCACAGGAGTTTCAGGCGATTATCAAGCTGCTGCAACGCGGGCACGATCAGGCGCATTACGTGTTGAAGAACGGCGAGTTGCCGAGCGACGAACCGAGCGTGCCGTGGGAGTTGTCGCACGGCTTGTCGATCCTGCGCATCGGCAATGCCACGCCATTGCCGCAGTCGAGCGATCAACTGCAAACCCGGGTACTCAAGGACGGCAGTTTGCTCGGGTGTCGCAAGTGGGAACTGCTGGATCTGTTGTGGAGCGAGGCGCTGCTCAAATGGATCGAAAACCTGCGCCATCACGCGACCTTCGGCACCGATCCCGCCGTGGTGCAGATGGAGCGCGACGTAACCCTGGCGATTGCCGGCGACTGGGGCACCGGGCCGTTCGACAGCCATGCGCCGGCGGTATCGGTGGCCAACCAGATGCAACTGGCCCAGGCCGATTTCACTATTCACTTGGGCGATGTGTATTACGCCGGCAGCCACTCGCAGGAAGACGTCGACATGGCTGGCTGGCCGATGGGCACGCATGGCTCATTCACGCTCAACTCCAACCACGAGATGTACAGCGGCGCCCACGGCTATTTCAAGGAACTGGCCAAGCGTTTTCCGGGACAGCAGGGCACTAGCTATTTCGCGTTGATCAACGATGACTGGCTGGTGGTCGGGCTGGATTCGGCTTATGCGTCGGATGCGCTGAACCTGTACATGGACGGTACCTTGAATGAGCCGCAGATCGAATGGATGAAGGCACTGCCCAAGCGCAAAAAAATCATGGTGCTCAGTCATCACCAGGGCTTCGATATTTCCGGGCATAACAAGACTGCGCTGTATCAACCGGTGTGCGATGCACTGGGGCGTGAGCCGGATTATTGGTACTGGGGGCATCTGCATAACGGCATTGTTTACGCGCAGCAGGGCGGATTGCAGGCGCGCTGTGCCGGGCATGGGGCGATTCCGTATGGCAACGCCAGTGAGCTGGACGGGCATTCGCGGGTGCTGTGGTCGGAGACGCAGAGTGCGAAGGACCCGGCATATCCGGATCGGGTGTTGAACGGGTACGCGAAAATCAGGTTGGTGGGGGAGGAGATTTTTGAGGAGTTTATTGGTGAGGATGGCAGTGTGAGGTGGTCATCCAAGTGATGCGATGGCTGTTCTGACGCCATAGCTGGCAAGCCAGCTCCCACAGGTTTTGAGGTGATCACAACATTTGTGTACACCGCAGTACCCTGTGGGAGCTGGCTTGCCAGCGATGCTTTTAGCCTTGGACGGGCACACCTTTGAGGTAAGGGGCTGGCTCGGCGCCGAGGTTGTTCAGCAGGCGCTCGCTGTACCAATCCACAAAGTTCACCACGCCAAACTCATAAGTCTTCGAGTACGGCCCAGGCTGGTATGCCGTGGAGTTGATCCCACGCTGGTTCTCTTCGGCCAAGCGACGATCCTGATCGTTGGTCGCGTCCCACACCTGGCGCATACGCTCGACGTCGTAATCCACGCCTTCCACTGCATCCTTGTGCACCAGCCACTTGGTGGTGACCATGGTTTCCTGGGCGCTGATCGGCCACACGGTGAAGACGATGATGTGGTCGCCCATGCAGTGGTTCCACGAGTGCGGCAGGTGCAGGATGCGCATCGAACCCAGGTCCGGGTTCTTGATCCGGCCCATCAGTTTGGCGCAGCCCTGTTTGCCGTCGAGGGTCATCGACACGGTGCCCTTGAGCAGCGGCATACGCACAATGCGGTTACGCAGGCCGAAACTGGCGTGGGCGTAAGGAATCTTCTCGGCTTCCCAGGCAGCGGCGGAGGCGGCGACGTGATCCTTGAACGCCTGATCGGCGCGCGGGTCGGTAACGTCGTCCCATTCCAGCAGGGTTTTCAGCAGTTCCGGGTGCGAGGCGTTGCAGTGGTAGCACTCGCGGTTGTTTTCCAGCACCAGTTTCCAGTTGGCCTTTTCCATCAAGGTGGTGGTGATCGCCACCTTGGTGTTCTCCATGTCGTACGGTTCCATGTAGTGGTTCAGCGTCGACAGGAAGTCATCGATGGCCGGCGGGCTCTCCGCCAGGCTGATAAAGATGTAGCCGCCGGCGGTTTTCACGTTCACCGGTTTGAGGCCGTACTCCTTCATGTCGAAGTCGGCGCCCATTTCGGTGCCGGCGAACAACAGGCGTCCATCCAGCTCATACGTCCACTGATGGTAATGGCAGACCAGTTTGGCGACCTTGCCCTTGTCGCTGGTGCACAGGCGCGAGCCACGGTGACGGCAGACGTTGTGGAAGGCATGGACGACGCCGTCGGCGCCACGAATGACGATAATCGGGTTCTTGCCGATCTGCAGGGTGATGTAGTTGCCCTTGGCCGGGATCTCGCAGGTCATGCCGGCGATCAACCACTCTTTCTGGAAGATCTCCTGCATGTCGATATCGAACAGCCGCTCGTCGCTGTAGAACGGTTGCGGCAGCGAGAAAGTGCGCTCACGCTCCTGCAGCATCTGTGCGGTGGCCTTGCGTGCGGGTTCCAGCGGATCGCCCAGGCTGATTTTTGCGGTGACGTCCATCGATGTGATCCTCATGGCCATCTGCGTGGCCGGCGAAAGTGGCTAATCAGGTGTGCTGTAAACGGTTGCTACGCAAGGTGTAAAGAATTCGTCTTGGTGTGAGGCGAGTGTGGGGCCGGCGCAGGCGGGAACCTTATCCATGGGCGACATGATGCAATCTGTTCCCGACGCGCAACCCCCGGCGGTTGGGGGCTGGTCGCGATAAGTATGTCAATGTCGCGGATAGGTAAACGGGCGGTTCGCGCTATACGCAGAATCGCCGACATGAGGCCGACAGTCGGCCGTGGAGAACAGCATGTCCAACAGCTTCCTGAATCCGGTCACCACCCAGACCTGGGCCAATGGCCGACATATCGTCCGTTGCGTCAAAGTCATCCAGGAAACCTGGGACGTGCGCACCTTCTGCTTTATGGCCGACCAGCCGATCCTGTTCTTCTTCAAGCCCGGGCAATTCGTGACACTGGAGCTGGAGATCGAAGGCCAGCCGATCATGCGCTCCTACACGATCTCCAGTTCGCCGTCGGTGCCGTACAGCTTTTCGGTGACGATCAAACGCGTGCCGGGCGGCAAGGTGTCCAACTGGTTGCACGACACGCTGCATGAAGGCCAGGAATTGGCCGTGCACGGGCCGGTCGGGCTGTTTAACGGTATCGACTTCCCGAGTCCGAAAGTCCTCTACCTCAGCGGCGGCGTCGGCATCACCCCGTGCATGTCGATGGCGCGCTGGTTCTACGACACCAACGCTAACGTCGACATGACGTTTATCCACAGCGCCCGTTCGCCGAAAGACATCATTTACCACCGCGAGCTGGAACACATGGCGTCGCGGATCGACAACTTCAGCCTGCACCTGATCTGCGAGAAGCATGGTCTGGGCGAGCCGTGGGCCGGGTATCGCGGCTATCTGAATCACAAGATGCTGGAACTGATGGTTCCGGACTTTCTGGAGCGCGAAGTGTTCTGCTGCGGGCCGACGCCGTACATGACGGCGGTCAAGCGCTTGCTGGAAAACGCTGGCTACGACATGTCGCGTTATCACGAAGAGTCGTTCGGTGCGACGCCACCCGAAGCACGGGCTGATGCAGTCGAGCAAGCCGAACAGGCCGCCGACGCACCGGAAATCGATGCGGCGGACCTGCATCAGGTGGAATTCACCTCGTCCGGCAAGAGCATTCGTGTGGCACCGGGCGAGACCGTGCATGCGGCGGCGGCCAAGCTGGGCTTGATGATCCCGAAAGCCTGCGGCATGGGGATTTGCGGGACGTGCAAAGTGCTCAAGCTGGGGGGAGAAGTGGAGATGGATCACAACGGCGGGATTACCGAGGACGACGAGGCGGAGGGTTTCATCCTGTCGTGCTGCAGCGTGCCCAAAGGCGACGTGCGCATCGAGTTCTAAAGATTGGCGCAACTCCAATGTGGGAGCGAGCCTGCTCGCGAATGCGGTGTGTCATTCAGCATCTGCGTTGTCTGACACGGCCTATTCGCGAGCAGGCTCGCTCCCACGGAGGTTGTGTATTTCAATCTACAAACAGGTCGGGCATCAGGGTTGCGTCGCTGTCCGGCTCGTAGCGGTAATGATCGAATTCAGTCACGCCCTGTTCACGCAAAATCTCCTCATCAATCAGTAACCGCCCAGTAATCCGCCGTCCGCTGCTGCTCAAAATCACATGCGCCGCATCCGCCATGATCGCGGGCGTACGCGCATGCTTGAACGACTCGCGATTACCCAGCTGAAACTCGATGGCTGCCGTGGCAATCATCGTCTGCGGCCACAGCGAATTGACGCTGATGCCGTAATTGGCGAATTCCTCACTCATCCCCAGCGTCAGCATGCTCATGCCGTACTTGGTCACGGTGTAAGGGCTGTACTGGGCGAACCACTTGGTCGCCAGATTCAGTGGCGGTGACAGATTGAGAATGTGCCCGGCGGATTTCTTCAGATAGGGCAGGGCAGCCTGACTGCACAGCAGCACGGCGCGGGTGTTGATCTGGTGCATCAGGTCGAAACGCTTGAGTTCGATGTGTTGCACGCCGGTAAGTTTGATCGCCCCGGCGTTGTTCACCAAGGCATCGATGCCGCCGAAGTGCTCGTTGGCCTGAGCCAGCGCCTGGCGTACGGCGTCTTCATCACGCACATCCACTTGCAGGGCCAGAGCCTTTCCGCCCGCCGCCTCGACTTCCGCCGCGACGCTGTGAATGGTCCCGGGTAATTTGGCGTGAGGTTCGGCGCTCTTCGCCGCAATCACGATGTTGGCCCCATCCCTGGCGGCGCGCAGCGCAATCTCACGGCCGATGCCACGGCTGGCGCCAGTGATGAACAGGGTTTTTCCTTGTAGCGACATGCCGATGCTCCTGCTTGTTGATATGTGAGCGGAGGCTCGACAAACAATGTAGACCAAGCAGCAAACGCGGTAGGTGGGGTGTAGCTTTGTGGCGAGGGGATTTATCCCCGATGGCCTGCGCAGCAGGCCTAAAGTCTGAATCCAGTCGCTGTCAGACAGAAACTCAATGGCAGGTTTTGGGGCTGCTGCGCAGCCCATCGGGGATAAATCCCCTCACCACAGGGGATCTTATCGGCTCAAGGGATCAGTTGGACATGACTTCGCGGATGTCGCGCGCCAGTTCGCGTACGCGTTCTTCTTCGGTATCCCACGAGCACATGAAGCGTGCGCCGCCCTTGCCGATGAAGGTGTAGAAGCGCCAGTTTTTCGCGGTCAGGGCCGCGATGGCCGGTTCCGAGAGTTGCAGGAACACGCCGTTGGCTTGCACCGGGAACATCAGCTCAACGCCGGGAATGTCGCTGACCAGTTCCGCCAGCAACTGCGCGCAGTGGTTGGCGTGGCGGGCGTATTTGAGCCAGGCGTCGTTTTCGAGGATGCCGACCCACGGCGCCGACAGAAAGCGCATTTTCGACGCCAGTTGCCCGGCCTGTTTGCAGCGGTAGTCGAAGTCTTCGGCCAGTTTGTGGTTGAAGAACAGGATCGCTTCACCCACCGCCATGCCGTTTTTTGTACCGCCGAAGCACAGCACGTCGACGCCGGCCTTCCAGGTCAGGTCGGCCGGCGAGCAGCCGAGGAACGCGCAGGCATTGGAGAAACGCGCGCCGTCCATGTGCAGGTGCAGGCCCAGCTCCTTGCAGGTGGCGCTGATGGCGCGGACTTCTTCCGGGGTGTAGACACTGCCGACTTCGGTGGCTTGGGTCAGGGTGACCACGCGCGGTTTAGGGTAGTGAATGTCCTGGCGCTTGAGCGCGACTTCGCGGATCGATTCCGGTGTGATCTTGCCGTTTTCGGTACGGGCGATCAGCAGTTTCGAGCCGTTGGAGAAGAATTCCGGCGCGCCGCATTCGTCGGTTTCGACGTGGGCGGTTTCCGAGCAGATCACGCTGTGGTAACTCTGGCACAGCGACGACAGGGCCAGCGAGTTGGCGGCGGTGCCGTTGAAGGCGAAGAACACTTCGCAGTCGGTTTCGAACAGGTTGCGGAAATGATCAGCGGCGCGCGCTGTCCATTCATCGTCGCCGTAAGCGCGTTGGTGGCCGTGATTGGCCTGTTCCATGGCGGCCCAGGCTTCAGGGCAGATACCGGAGTAGTTGTCGCTGGCGAATTGTTGGCTCTTGTCGGTCATGGCCGGCTTCCGTGGTCGAGGCGCTTGTGGCGACTCGTTGGTCAATGATGGTGCGCACTTTACCGAAGATCATCCGGGGAGCACACGGGATGTCGCTGGCAGAACTCTACAAGGACACGGGCCGATTATGCACCTGAGAAAACGCGACGGCGCGCTGGATCTGCTCAAGTGGCTGGCGCTGCTGAGCATGTTGCTCGATCACCTGCGATATGTCGGCTACTCCGCCGATTGGTTGTATGTGCCGGGGCGGTTGGCGTTTCCGTGGTTCTGTCTGGCGATGGCGGCGAATCTTTCGCGTGACGGAGCGCGCCAGACTGAGTGGCGCTATTTGGGGTGGTTGGTGGTTTTCAGCGCCGTCAGCGAAATTCCCTATCGGATGTACATTCCTGATCCCGATACGTTAAACGTGATGCCGACGCTGGCGCTGGGTTTGCTGGTGGCGCGGGGCTGGCAGGATGGAGCGCTGGTTTCGCGACTGCTCGGCGCCACGAGCCTGCTGCTGGCAGCGCTGTATTCGGAGCGACTGATGTTCGGTTTCTTCGGTGTTTTGTTGCCGTTAGCGATTCTGCTGGTGATTCGTCGTCCGTGGTATTTCGCTGTGTTGCCGGGGCTGGTGTGCCTGGCGGCGAATCAATGGCGGGTGTTGCTCGAATCGGCGCAGTTCGGTAACGAGTTGGCAGTCTTGGGCCTCATCACCTGCCTGATTGCGCCATGGCTGGGGATGCTCCTGTTGCGACATGCCCGAACCTTCCAGCCGCCACCGATGAGGCGCTGGGCCTACGCCCTCTATCCCGCGCATTTCCTGATACTGCTCGCTCTACGTTTGACCCTACAGGGGACTGTGTTCTCCGGGTGATTTCCCGCCATGTCGTAAACGCACCTTTGCGTGGCGTCCGTAGGCATTTGAGCTGTCTGCACCGGTCATACCATCGCATCAAAGGGCACGCAGGTGCCTGACCGAGACGAATGGCGCACCGCCGCCGCTGGGAGAGACGCGATGTTCAGCAAGCAAGACCAGATCCAGGGTTACGACGATGCACTGCTGGCGGCGATGAATGCCGAGGAGCAACGTCAGGAAGATCACATCGAGCTGATCGCGTCGGAGAACTACACCAGCAAACGCGTGATGCAAGCGCAGGGCAGCGGCCTCACCAACAAATACGCCGAAGGTTATCCGGGCAAGCGCTACTACGGTGGCTGCGAGCATGTGGATAAAGTCGAAGCGCTGGCCATCGAACGCGCCAAGCAACTGTTCGGCGCCGATTACGCCAACGTCCAGCCGCACTCCGGTTCTTCGGCCAACAGTGCCGTGTATCTGGCGCTGATCCAGCCGGGCGACACCATCCTCGGCATGAGCCTGGCCCACGGCGGTCACTTGACCCACGGCGCCAAAGTGTCGTCCTCGGGCAAGCTCTACAACGCGGTGCAGTACGGCATCGACACCAAGACCGGGCTGATCGATTACGACGAAGTCGAGCGTCTGGCCGTCGAGTGCAAACCGAAAATGATCGTTGCCGGTTTCTCGGCGTACTCCAAGACTCTGGATTTCCCACGCTTCCGTCAGATCGCCGACAAGGTCGGTGCGCTGTTGTTCGTCGACATGGCCCACGTCGCGGGTCTGGTTGCTGCCGGTCTCTATCCGAACCCGCTGCCGTACGCTGACGTGGTCACCACCACCACGCACAAAACCCTGCGCGGCCCACGTGGCGGGTTGATCCTGGCCAAGTCCAACGAAGAGATCGAGAAGAAACTCAACTCTGCCGTATTCCCCGGCGCTCAGGGCGGCCCGCTGATGCACGTCATCGCCGGTAAAGCCGTGTGCTTCAAGGAAGCGCTGGAGCCGGGTTTCAAGGCTTATCAGCAGCAAGTGATCGACAACGCCCAGGCCATGGCGAGCGTATTTATCAAACGTGGCTACGATGTAGTGTCCGGCGGTACCGACAACCACCTGTTCCTGGTCAGCCTGATCCGTCAGGGCCTGACCGGCAAAGACGCCGACGCCGCCCTCGGCCGCGCGCACATCACCGTCAACAAGAACGCCGTGCCGAACGATCCGCAGTCGCCGTTCGTGACGTCCGGCCTGCGCATCGGCACCCCGGCGGTGACTACGCGCGGCTTCAAAGTGACCCAGTGCGTGACGCTGGCCGGCTGGATCTGCGACATCCTCGACAACCTCGGCGATGCCGATGTCGAGGCCAATGTCGCCCAGCAGGTTTCGGCCCTGTGCGCAGACTTCCCGGTTTATCGCTGAGCGTTCTGGAGTAAATGACTATGCAACGCTATTCGGGCTTCGGCCTCTTCAAACACTCCCTCAGCCACCACGAAAACTGGCAGCGCATGTGGCGCACGCCGACGCCGAAAAAGGTCTACGACGTGGTCATCGTCGGCGGTGGCGGGCACGGTCTGGCGACGGCCTACTATCTGGCGAAAGAGCACGGCATCACCAATGTGGCCGTGGTCGAGAAAGGCTGGCTGGGCGGCGGTAACACCGCGCGCAACACCACCATCGTCCGCTCCAACTACCTGTGGGACGAGTCGGCGCACCTGTACGAACACGCGATGAAATTGTGGGAAGGCCTGTCGCAGGATCTGAACTACAACGTGATGTTCTCCCAGCGTGGCGTCTACAACCTCTGCCACACCCTGCAGGACATCCGTGATTCCGAGCGTCGGGTCAGCGCCAACCGCCTCAACGGCGTCGATGGCGAACTGCTCAACGCTCAGCAAGTCGCCGACGAGATTCCGTATCTCGACTGCTCGAAAAACACCCGTTACCCGGTGCTGGGCGCAACCGTTCAGCGTCGCGGCGGCGTGGCCCGTCACGATGCCGTGGCGTGGGGCTTTGCCCGTGCCGCCGACGCCCTTGGTGTGGACTTGATCCAGCAGACCGAAGTGATCGGTTTCCGCAAGGAAAACGGCGTGTGCATTGGCGTTGAAACCAACAAGGGCTTCATCGGCGCCAAACGCGTCGGTGTGGTCACGGCCGGTAACTCCGGGCACATGGCCAAACTCGCCGGTTTCCGTCTGCCGATCGAATCCCACCCGCT
The DNA here is from genome assembly GCF_059716145.1 of Pseudomonas sp. LBUM1648. NCBI lineage: Bacteria > Pseudomonadati > Pseudomonadota > Gammaproteobacteria > Pseudomonadales > Pseudomonadaceae > Pseudomonas > Pseudomonas sp. LBUM1648. Next base: position 5,960,845 of record NZ_CP166808.1, on the reverse strand, counting down.
GCAAGCGCTGGTGTCCGAGCCGATCAAACCGATTATCGACAGCGTGATCATGTCCAACGCCGTGCACGGTTACATCAGCCAGTCCGACAAGGGCGACCTGGTGATCGGCGCCGGTATCGACGGCTACAACGGCTACGGCCAGCGCGGTTCGTACCCGGTGATCGAGCACACCATCCAGGCCATCGTCGAGATGTTCCCGGTGCTGTCGCGGGTACGCATGAACCGTCAGTGGGGCGGCATCGTCGACACCACGCCGGACGCCTGCCCGATCATTTCGAAAACCCCGGTACCGAACATGTTCTTCAACTGCGGTTGGGGCACCGGCGGCTTCAAGGCCACACCTGGCTCGGGCAACGTGTTTGCCGCGAGTCTGGCCAAGGGTGAAATGCACCCATTGGCTGCACCTTTCTCCATCGACCGTTTCCACAACGGTGCGTTGATCGATGAACACGGCGCTGCTGCGGTTGCCCACTAACAGGAGAAATCCCCATGTTGCATATCTTCTGTCCTCACTGCGGCGAGTTGCGCTCCGAAGAGGAATTCCACGCATCCGGTCAGGCGCACATTCCGCGCCCGCTCGATCCTGGCGCCTGCACTGATGAAGAGTGGGGCGACTACATGTTCTTCCGTGACAACCCGCGCGGTCTGCACCACGAGCTGTGGGATCACGTCGCCGGTTGCCGCCAGTATTTCAACGTCACCCGCGACACCGTGACCTACGAGATTCTCGAAACCTACAAGATCGGCACCAAGCCGCAATTCACCGACAAGGCTGATGCTGCGAAAACAGCCACGACGGCGCTGGGAGAGAAGGTATGAGCCAGACCAATCGCCTGTCCAACGGTGGACGGATCGACCGCAACAAAGTGCTGAGCTTCACCTTCAACGGTCAGACCTACAAAGGCTTCGAGGGTGACTCGCTGGCCGCTGCGCTGATCGCCAACGGCGTCGACATCATCGGCCGCAGCTTCAAGTATTCGCGTCCACGCGGCATCTTCGCCGCTGGCGCCGAAGAGCCGAACGCCGTGCTGCAGATCGGCGCGACCGAAGCCACGCAGATTCCCAACGTGCGCGCCACGCAGCAGGCGCTGTACCAAGGCCTGGTCGCCACCAGCACCAACGGCTGGCCGAACGTCAACAACGACATGATGGGCATTCTCGGCAAGGTCGGCGGCAAGCTGATGCCGCCGGGTTTCTACTACAAAACCTTCATGTACCCGCAATCGTTCTGGATGACTTACGAGAAGTACATTCGTAAGGCTGCCGGTTTGGGCCGTTCGCCGACCGAAGTCGATCCGGACACCTACGACTACATGAACCAGCACTGCGACGTGCTGATCGTCGGCGCCGGCCCTGCCGGTCTCGCCGCCGCTCTGGCGGCCGCGCGCAGCGGTGCCCGGGTGATTCTGGCTGATGAACAGGAAGAGTTCGGCGGCAGCCTGCTTGATTCCCGCGAAAGCCTCGACGGCAAACCGGCGATGGATTGGGTTGCCAGTGTCATCGCTGAATTGAAGGACACGCCGGACGTGTTGCTGTTGCCGCGCGCCACGGTCAACGGCTACCACGACCACAACTTCCTGACCATTCACGAACGCCTCACCGATCACCTCGGCGACCGTGCGCCAATCGGTCAGGTACGTCAGCGCATTCACCGCGTTCGGGCCAAGCGTGTGGTGCTGGCGACCGGCGCTTGCGAGCGTCCACTGGTCTACGGCAACAACGACGTGCCGGGCAACATGCTCGCCGGTGCGGTCTCGACTTACGTGCGTCGTTACGGCGTGGCGCCGGGTAAAAAACTGGTGCTGTCGACCAACAACGATCATGCATACCGCGTGGCTCTGGATTGGCTCGACGCCAGTCTGCAAGTGGTGGCCATCGCCGATGCGCGCAGCAATCCGCGCGGTGCATTGGTCGAAGAAGCCCGCGCCAAAGGCATCCGCATCCTCACTGGCAGTGCCGTGATCGAAGCCCGAGGCAGCAAGCGCGTCACCGCTGCCCGCGTTGCCGCGATTGATGTGAAGGCGCACGCCGTGACCAGCCCGGGCGAATGGCTCGACTGCGATGTGGTCGCGACTTCCGGTGGTTACAGCCCGGTGGTTCACCTGGCCTCGCACTTGGGCGGCAAGCCGACCTGGCGCGAAGACATCCTCGGTTTCATCCCGGGCGAAGCCCCGCAGAAACGCGTGTGCGTCGGTGGCATCAACGGCGTTTACGGTCTCGGCGATTCGCTGGCCGATGGTTTTGAAGGTGGCGTGCGCGCTGCCAGTGAAGCCGGTTTCGCGGCGGTCGAAGGCACGCTGCCGAAAGCCCTGAGCCGTCTCGAAGAGCCGACGCTGGCGCTGTTCCAGGTGCCGCATGAGAAGGGCACTGCCCGCGCGCCGAAGCAATTCGTCGACCTGCAAAACGACGTCACCGCCGCCGCCATCGAACTGGCGACCCGCGAAGGTTTCGAGTCGGTCGAGCACGTCAAACGCTACACCGCGCTGGGCTTCGGCACCGATCAGGGTAAGCTCGGCAACGTCAACGGCTTGGCCATCGCCGCCCGTTCGTTGAACGTGACCATCCCGCAGATGGGCACCACGATGTTCCGTCCGAACTACACGCCGGTGACGTTCGGCGCCGTGGCCGGCCGGCATTGCGGGCACATCTTTGAGCCGGTTCGTTACACCGCGCTGCATCAATGGCACCTGAAAAACGGCGCCGAGTTTGAAGACGTCGGCCAGTGGAAACGTCCATGGTACTTCCCGAAAAACGGTGAAGACCTGCACGCTGCCGTGAAGCGCGAATGCAAAGCCGTGCGCGACAGCGTCGGCCTGCTCGACGCCTCGACCCTGGGCAAGATCGACATTCAAGGCCCGGATGCCCGCGAGTTCCTCAACCGCGTGTACACCAACGCCTGGACCAAGCTCGACGTGGGCAAGGCCCGTTATGGCCTGATGTGCAAAGAAGACGGCATGGTCTTCGACGACGGTGTGACGGCTTGCTTGGCCGACAACCATTTCGTCATGACCACCACCACCGGCGGCGCGGCGCGCGTGCTGCAATGGCTGGAGCTGTACCACCAGACCGAATGGCCGGACATGAAGGTGTACTTCACTTCCGTGACCGACCACTGGGCGACCATGACCCTGTCCGGCCCGAACAGCCGCAAGCTGCTCAGCGCTGTGACCGACATCGACCTGAGCAACGAAACCTTCCCGTTCATGACCTGGAAAGAAGGTCTGGTTGGCGGTGTGCCGGCGCGGGTGTTCCGCATCTCGTTTACCGGTGAGCTGTCGTACGAAGTCAACGTGCAGGCCGACTATGCGATGGGCGTGCTGGAGAAAATCGTCGAGGCCGGCAAGCAGTACAACCTGACCCCGTACGGCACTGAAACCATGCACGTTCTGCGCGCCGAGAAAGGTTTCATCATCGTCGGTCAGGACACCGACGGCTCAATGACCCCGGACGACCTGAACATGGGCTGGTGCGTCGGTCGCACCAAACCGTTCTCGTGGATCGGCCAGCGCGGCATGAACCGTGAAGATTGTGTGCGTGATCAGCGCAAACAGTTGGTAGGCCTGAAGCCGATCGATCCGACCAAATGGCTACCGGAAGGTGCGCAGTTGGTGTTCAACACCAAACAGGCGATCCCGATGACGATGGTCGGCCACGTGACCTCCAGTTATGCGCACAACTCCCTTGGCTATTCGTTTGCCATGGGCGTGGTCAAGGGCGGTCTGAAACGTCTCGGTGAGCGGGTGTTTGCACCGCTGGCCGATGGCAGCGTGATCGAGGCAGAGATTGTTTCTTCGGTGTTCTTCGATCCGAAGGGTGATCGCCAGAACATCTGACACTAATCGTTCCCACGCAGAGCGTGGGAACGATCAAGAATTCAGCAAAGGTGCTTTATGACCACAGCCAACGTGTACCAACAACGCCCGACCACCGGTGCCCGTGCCGAGTCGTCGCTGCACCATGCCGACCTCGCCAGTCTGGTCGGCAAGGGCCGCAAGAATGCCGGCGTGATCGTGCGTGAGAAAAAATTACTGGGTCACCTGACCATCCGTGGCGATGGTCACGAAGCAGCATTCGCCGCTGGCGTACACAAGGCCCTGGGCATTGAACTGCCCGGCGCCCTGAGCGTGATCGTCAAAGGTGAAACCAGCCTGCAATGGATGGGCCCGGATGAGTGGCTGCTGATCGTGCCGAGCGGCGAAGAACTCGCCGCCGAGCAGAAGCTGCGTGAAGCGCTGGGTGATCTGCACATCGCGATCGTCAACGTCAGCGGCGGCCAGCAAGTGCTCGAACTGAGCGGGCCGAATGTGCGTCAGGTATTGATGAAGTCCACCAGCTACGACGTGCACCCGAACAACTTCCCGGTCGGCAAAGCCGTGGGCACGGTGTTCGCCAAGTCGCAGCTGATGATTCGTCATACCGCTGAGGACACTTGGGAGCTGCTGATCCGTCGCAGCTTCTCGGATTACTGGTGGTTGTGGTTGCAGGATGCTTCGGCTGAATACGGGTTGAGCGTGCAGGCCTGACACTGAATTGCCGTCGTGCGTGCTTCTGTGGTGAGGGGATTTATCCCCGACGGGGGGCGAAGCCGCCCCAAACCAGCCACAGTGTTTATCAGGTAGGTCGAATACACAGGTTTTACGACTGCTTCGCAGCCGATCGGGGATAAATCCCCTCACCACAAAAGCAGTTCAGCATAGCCACAGAGTTCACTCTGCTCACAGATGTTGAAACAGGAGTCACCGCACCATGAGCCGCGCCCCAGACACATGGATTCTGACCGCCGACTGCCCCAGCGTTCTCGGCACCGTGGACGCGGTGACGCGTTTTCTGTTCGAGCAGGGTTGCTACGTCACCGAGCACCATTCCTTCGATGACCGCCTCTCCGGGCGTTTTTTCATTCGTGTGGAATTCCGCCAGCCGGACGGTTTCGACGAACAATCCTTCCGCGCCGGCCTCGCCGAACGTGGCCAGGCCTTCGGCATGATCTTCGAGCTGACCGCGCCGAACTACCGGCCAAAAGTGGTGATCATGGTCTCCAAGGCCGATCACTGCCTCAACGACTTGCTCTACCGCCAGCGCATCGGCCAGTTGTCGATGGACGTGGCTGCCGTGGTGTCCAACCACCCCGACCTCAAGCCGTTGGCCGACTGGCACCAGATTCCCTACTACCATTTCCCCCTCGATCCCAACGACAAACCGTCGCAGGAGCGTCGGGTCTTGCAGGTGATCGAAGAGTCTGGCGCCGAACTGGTGATTCTCGCTCGCTACATGCAGGTGCTGTCGCCGGAGCTGTGCCGCAAGCTCGATGGCAAGGCGATCAACATTCATCACTCGCTGCTGCCGGGCTTCAAGGGCGCCAAACCTTATCACCAGGCTTACAACAAGGGCGTGAAACTGGTCGGCGCGACGGCGCATTACATCAACAACGACCTCGATGAAGGGCCGATCATCGCCCAAGGTGTCGAGGCGGTGGATCACAGTCATTACCCGGAAGACTTGATTGCCAAGGGGCGGGATATCGAAGGTCTGACCTTGGCCCGCGCCGTTGGCTATCACATTGAGCGCAGGGTGTTTCTCAACGCCAATCGTACGGTCGTTCTCTAGATAGCTAAAAGATCGCAGCCTTCGGCAGCTCCTACAGGGGGATGCGATTCATGTAGGAGCTGCCGAAGGCTGCGATCTTTTGATTTACCGAGCATTTAACGCGCTGCCTGCCTGGGCAACGCGGTTCCATAAAAACAACAGCGAGGTGAAAGCATGTCTGGCAATCGTGGTGTGGTGTATCTCGGCGCTGGCAAGGTCGAAGTACAGAAAATCGACTATCCGAAAATGCAGGACCCGCGCGGTCGCAAGATCGAGCACGGGGTCATTCTCAAAGTGGTTTCCACCAACATCTGCGGCTCCGACCAACACATGGTGCGCGGCCGTACCACGGCGCAGACCGGTCTGGTGCTGGGTCACGAGATCACCGGCGAGGTGATCGAAAAAGGCTCCGACGTCGAGAACCTGAAAATCGGCGATCTGGTCTCCGTACCGTTCAACGTGGCTTGCGGGCGCTGCCGTTCCTGCAAAGAACAACACACCGGCGTCTGCCTGACCGTCAACCCGGCCCGTGCCGGTGGCGCTTACGGTTACGTCGACATGGGCGACTGGACCGGTGGCCAAGCCGAATACGTGCTGGTGCCGTACGCCGATTTCAACCTGCTGAAACTGCCGGACCGCGACAAGGCCATGGAGAAAATTCGCGACCTGACTTGCCTCTCCGACATCCTGCCGACCGGTTATCACGGTGCGGTGACTGCGGGCGTTGGCCCGGGCAGCACTGTTTACATTGCCGGCGCTGGCCCGGTCGGCCTGGCCGCCGCCGCTTCGGCGCGTCTGTTGGGCGCTGCGGTGGTGATCGTCGGCGACGTCAACACCATCCGCCTGGCCCACGCCAAGGCGCAGGGTTTTGAAATTGTCGACCTGTCCAAAGACACCCCACTGCACGAACAGATCGCCGCACTGCTGGGCGAGCCGGAAGTGGACTGTGCGGTGGATTGCGTAGGCTTCGAAGCGCGCGGCCACGGCCATGACGGGGTGAAATCCGAAGCCCCGGCTACCGTACTCAACTCGCTGATGGGCGTGGTTCGGGTCGCCGGCAAGATCGGTATTCCGGGCCTGTACGTGACCGAAGATCCGGGTGCCGTGGACGCCGCCGCGAAAATGGGCAGCCTGAGCATCCGCTTCGGTCTGGGCTGGGCCAAATCCCACAGCTTCCACACCGGGCAAACGCCCGTGATGAAGTACAACCGCCAACTGATGCAGGCGATCATGTGGGATCGCATCAACATCGCTGAAGTGGTCGGCGTGCAAGTCATCAGCCTCGATCAGGCGCCAGAAGGGTATGGCGAGTTCGATGCGGGCGTGCCGAAGAAGTTTGTGATTGATCCGCACAAGTTGTTTAGTGCGGCGTAGGTTTCACCCCTATAAGAAGGGCAGCCCTCGGGTTGCCCTTTTTGGTTTGTTATTTCGCTACCTCGAACGCGCATTTGCGGGCATCACCGTCCTTGACAGAACAGTCATCGCCGCTCCAATTCGCAGGGATGGTCGCTTTTACCGGAGTATCGTTTCTGTAACCGATCGAGGCGGCGATGTCGTCCTTGCCTTCAAATCGGCAGATAACAACTGAATTGGAACTGTCTTTGTCTTTAAGGCGTGCAGAGGTGAAGGTTAGATCTTCGGCGTCTTGAGAATGGGTCACCGAGAGAGTCGGGCACGTTGCTGCATAGGCGGTGCTCATCATAGCCGCCGAAACCAGGACACCTGCGACAATTTTCAACTTCATCATTTGTACTCCGTTACGTAATGGGAGCACCAATGTTGGCGTTGTAGGGGACTGGCGCCAACTGTCAGATCTGACAGTTTTTTAGCTTTTTTTGAGATGGTGATGAGCCTGGTAAGAAGAATCTGAGCTAATGGATTCAAAGTCAGAGCGCCGCCAACGCCCCTTGATACAATACCGGCCCCGTCGGTTTGCCCGTCGGCGAGCCACCCTTCGGCTCAAGAGTCACCGCCAACGCAACCGGCTTGCCGATCAAGACTTTCTGCGCCTCACTCAACTCAACCTTGCCCTTACCCCCCGCCGGGATCACACCCAGCGAAATCGGCTTACCATCCGCCGGGATCGCCCACAGTTCCAGGCTGCGAGCGGGATCGACGGCGGCCAGTGTCAGCGGCTCGACTTGCAGATAATCAGCATGCGCCTCGACCTTGAGCGCCGGTTGGGCGTCGGCGCTCAGCAGGGTGGCGCGGTAGCGGGCGTCGTCGCGGTTGTACAGCGAGCCGAGGAACACCAGCACCACGATCGAACACAGCGCAGCCGTAACGCGCAGCCAGTTCCAGAACGGACGTTTTTCCGGCACGTGCAGGACTTGCGGCTCAATCCGCGCGGTAATGCCATGCCATACGCGGTCGGGCACCGGTTGCTCCGGCAGGGATTCGGTGAGGGTCGCCAGCGTATCTTGCCAGTGCGCCAGCTCGGCACGCAGTGCTGCGTCGTCGAGCAGCAATTGTTCGAAGCGTCGACGCGCAGCCGGGCTCATCAAGCCGATGGCGTAATCGGCTGCGAGGGAACGGCGCAGGGCAGGGGTCTGGTAGTTCATGATTCAAGGCACCGGCGCAGGCGTTCCATGCCCCGGCGGATCCACGACTTGACCGTGCCCAGCGGCGTGGCCAGATGCTCGGCCAGTTCGGTACACGACAGGCCCTGAAAGTAGGCCACGCTGATCGACTGGCGCTGCATGCTGTCGAGGGTTTCCAGGCAACGGTTCAATGCTTGGGCTTCGCGCGCGTTGCTCAATTGTTCCTGGGCCGAAGGACTTTCGTCCGGCAGTGCGTCCTGTTCGAGATCGCTCAGCGGCCGGTCGCGCTGTTTGCGCAGTTGGTCGATGGCCTGATTGCGGGTGATGTTGATCATCCAGGTCAGCGGCGCCGACAGATGCGCTTCGTAACGCGAGGCGTTGTTCCAGATGCGCACGAAGCTTTCCTGCAACACTTCTTCGGCCAGATCGGGTCGGCCCATAAAGCGCAAGGCGACGCCGTGCAGGCGCGGGCCGACGCTGCGGTACAGCGTTTCGAACGCGCGACGGTCGCCCAGTGAGCACTGGGCCAACAGGTGTCGCAGCTGATCGGTGTCGGCGATGGAAATGATGAGTCTCCAGGCAAGGCGTGGGCGACAAGGACTGATCTCGGGCTGTTCACAGGCTAGTTCAGTGATGGCGCTTGTGCCATTCATCGCGGCAATTCCAGGGTTTCACGTTTTATATACGTGGCTATGCTGAAAATGGATGCGCGGGCGAGGAACATGCCGGCGGATACCCGGTCAAACCGGCAGCTTCACCGCCCATTTGACGGGTGGTTTCCACAGCGCAAGAGGATGTCTGAATGAAGATTTCACGCGGTTTTGCTTTGGCATCACTCATGACCCTGGCGGCCGGCCCGGTGTTCGCCGGTTTCAGCCTGGACGATGTGACCAAGGCAGCTTCGAGCATGCAGGGCGGCGACAAGGCTGCCGCTGCGGCACCGACCTCGGAAACCGCTGGTTTGTTGAGCGCTCTGAGTGCGCTGAACGTTACCCCGCAGCAAGCCGTGGGCGGCACCAGTGCGATGCTGGGGCTGGCGAAGAACCAGCTGAGCAGCACCGACTATTCGCAATTGGCCAAGGAAGTGCCGGGCATCGACAAACTCTCCGGCGGCGGTGGCAATCTGGCTGCGCTGAGCGGTTTGCTCGGCTCGTCGGGCAAGTCGGCCGGGCTGGAAAATGCCTTGGGCAACGTCAAGGACACCAATGACCTGAACAATGCGTTCAGCGCCTTGGGCATGGACAGCGGCATGATCGGCCAGTTTGCCCCGGTGATTCTGCAATACCTCGGTCAGCAGGGCGTTGGCGGCTCGCTGCTGAGCAGTCTGGGCGGCATCTGGGGCACTGGCACCGGTAGCTGATTCAGCCGCGCCCGCTCTTCAGTTCAGCGATGCGCTGATCTTTCTCGGTCCAGAGCTGGTTGACCCAGTTCTGGACCTTCTGGCGAAACACCGGATCGTTTTCGTAATCGCCCTGCCACAGCGCCGGGTCGAGTTCGCGGGTCTTGATGTCGATGATCACTCGCGGCACGTTGCCGCTGATCAAATCCCAGAATCCTGGAATCGTCGCCTGTGGATAAACCACGGTGACGTCGAGGATCGCATCCAGTTGTTCACCCATCGCCGCCAATACAAACGCCACGCCGCCAGCCTTGGGCTTGAGCAAGTGGCTGAACGGTGACTGTTGCTGCGCGCTTTTCGCAGCGGTGTATCGGGTGCCCTCCAGATAATTCACCACGGTCACGGGCTGACGCTTGAACAGCTCGCATGCCTGTTTGGTGATCTCCAGATCCTTGCCCGCCAGTTCCGGGTTCTTCGCCAGAAACGCCTTGGTGTAGCGCTTCATGAACGGGTAATCCAGGGCCCACCAGGCCAGGCCCAGAAACGGCACCCAGATCAGTTCTTTCTTGAGGAAGAACTTGAAGAACGGCGTGCGCCGGTTGAGGGTCTGGATCAGCGCCGGAATGTCGACCCACGACTGATGGTTGCTGACCACCAGATAAGAGGTGTCGCCGCGCAGGTTTTCGCCGCCACGAATGTCCCATTGAGTAGGAATGCACAGGCGAAAAATCAGCTTGTCGATTTCTGCCCAGGTCTCGGCAATCCACATTACCGCCCCCGACGCGTAATCACGCCAGCGCCCGGGCGCTACCAGTTTGAGCAGGGCAAAGATCATCAACGGCCCGATCAGGATCAGGGTGTTGAGCAACAGCAGCAGGGTGACGAAACAGCCGGTGAGCAGGCGGCGCATAAGCAACTCTATGAAAGCGGATGGACGCGCCATGATAAGTGGCTTCGGGCGACAGGCCAAATTTGCACTGACGAATGTTTCACTTTTGTACCGCTATGCTGCGGGTTGGATGATCGTTCCCACGCTCTGCGTGGGAACGCCGCCCGGGACGCTCCGCGTCCCTGTGACGCAGAGCGTCACTGGATGCATGCTCACGCAGAGCGTGGGAACGATCGGGTGGAACAAGGTCTAAAATCCCACGTCTGCCGCCCTCATTTTTCAAGGAAGCCCCTTACGTGAAATCCCTCCTTGCACTGTTTGCCCTCGTCGCCCTGCCAGTCATGGCCGCCGAGCCGACCCTGTACGGGCGTTACGAATACATCGCACTGCCGGAAATCGGCGGTGAAGTGCTCAAGGCCAAAATGGACACCGGCGCGCTGACCGCGTCGCTGTCGGCCAAGGACATCGAGACTTTCACCCGCGATGGCGACGACTGGGTGCGCTTCCGTCTCGGCACCAAGGACGCCAGCAACAAGGTCTACGAACACAAGGTTGCGCGCATCAGCAAGATCAAGAGCCGCTCCGATGAAGAAGACGAAGATCGCGAAGCCACCGAAGTCGCCAAGCGCCCGGTGGTCGATCTGGAGCTGTGCCTGGGCAACGTCAAGCGCACCGTGGAGGTCAACCTGACCGACCGCAGCAACTTCAACTATCCGCTGCTGATCGGTGCCAAGGCCTTGCGCGAGTTTGGCGCAGCAGTGAACCCAGCGCGGCGCTTCACCGCTGACAAACCGGACTGTTAAGCCAAGTGGTCTCATTGACGTAACGTCAGGCTTGGGGCACCGTTCGCGCACTTAACCCACGGGCTCGGACGCCATGCCTCATATCCTGATTGTCGAAGACGAAGCGGCGATTGCCGATACGCTGATTTTTGCCTTGCAGGGCGAGGGGTTCACCACCACTTGGGTGAGCCTCGGCGCGGCGGCGCTGGAACATCAGCGCCAGACCCCGGCCGATCTGATCATTCTCGACATCGGCCTGCCGGACATCAGCGGTTTCGAAACCTGCAAACAGCTGCGCCGCTTCAGTGAAGTGCCGGTGCTGTTCCTCAGTGCGCGGGACGCCGAGATCGACCGGGTGGTGGGGCTTGAAATCGGTGCCGACGACTACGTGGTCAAGCCGTTCAGCCCACGGGAAGTGGCGGCGCGGGTTCGCGCGATTCTCAAGCGCATGGCGCCACGGCCCACGGTTGAGGTGTCCTCGGCGTTGTTTCGCATCGATCCCGAGCGCGTGCAGATTGCTTATCGCGGTCAGCCTCTGAGCCTGACCCGTCACGAATTCCGCCTGCTGCAATGCCTGCTCGACCAACCGGAGCGGGTCTTCAGTCGCGAGCAATTGCTCGATGCATTGGGTGTGGCGGCGGATGCCGGTTACGAGCGCAGCATCGACAGCCACATCAAAAGCGTGCGCGCCAAGCTGCGTCTGGTGCGTGCCGAAGCCGAGCCGATCCAGACCCATCGCGGCCTCGGTTACAGCTACAGCCCGGGGCACAGCTGATGTCGTTGGGGCTGCGGATCTTTCTGGTCTACGTGCTGTTTGTCGGCCTGACCGGTTACTTCGTGCTCAACACGGTGATGGAGGAAATCCGTCCCGGTGTGCGTCAGTCCACCGAAGAAACCCTGGTCGACACCGCCAACCTGCTGGCGGAAATCCTGCGCGACGATTTCAAGGCCGGCACCCTCAGCGAGAATCGCTGGCCCGAGTTGCTGCGCGCCTACGGCGAACGCCAGCCGCAAGCGACGATCTGGGGGCTGCCGAAGAATCAGGTCAACCATCGCATCTATGTCACCGACGCCAAGGGCCGGGTGGTGCTGGATTCCAGCGGTGTTGCGGTGGGCCAGGATTATTCGCGCTGGAACGACGTCTACCTGACTTTGCGCGGCGAATACGGCGCGCGTTCCAGCCGCAGCGATCTGGATGACCCCGCGTCGTCAGTCATGCACGTCGGTGCGCCGATCCGCGACAACGGCCAGATTATCGGTGTGGTGACCGTGGCCAAACCCAACAGCTCATTGCAGCCTTACGTCGATCGCACGGAACGGCGTTTGCTGTTTTACGGTGCCGGTTTGATTGGCCTCGGATTGTTGTTCGGCGCCTTGCTGTCGTGGTGGCTGAGCCGCGCGCTGCACCGCTTGACCGGTTATGCGCAAGCGGTGAGCGAAGGTCGGCGCGTGGAAGTGCCGCACTATCGCGGCGGCGAGTTGGAGCAACTGGCCACGGCAGTGGAACAGATGCGCACGCAGCTGGAGGGCAAGGCTTATGTCGAGCGCTACGTACACACGCTGACCCATGAACTGAAAAGCCCACTGGCGGCAATTCGTGGTGCGGCGGAGTTGCTGCAAGGTGAAATGCCGCCGGTTCAGCGCCTGCGCTTTGTCGGCAATATCGACAGCGAAAGTGCGCGGATGCAGCAGTTGATCGAGCGCTTGCTGAATCTGGCGCAGGTTGAGCAGCGCCAGGGTCTTGAGGAACGAGTGGCGGTGCCGGTGGCGGTGTTGGTCGATGAGTTGTTGCAGGCTCAGACCGCGCGAATCGAAGGCAAGCAGCTGCGCATTGAACAGGCGATCTCGGCGAGTCTGCTGCTGATCGGCGAGCCATTTTTGCTGCGTCAGGCGCTGGGTAATCTGCTGGAGAATGCGCTGGATTTCACCCCGGTCGAGGGGTTGCTGCGGTTCAGTGCCGAGCGGGTTGGCGAGCAAATCGAATTTCGTTTGTTCAATGAGACGGCGGCGATTCCTGACTACGCTTTGCCGCGTTTGACTGAACGCTTCTACTCATTGCCGCGCCCGGACAGTGGACGCAAAAGTACCGGACTGGGACTCAACTTCGTCGAGGAAGTGGTCAAGTTGCATGGTGGGTCGATGAGCATTCGCAATGTTGAAAACGGCGTTGAGGTGACATTGCGCTTGCCTTGAGACCGAGTCGCTGCCTTCGCGAGCAGGCTCGCTCCCACAGGTGGCGCATTCCAATGTGGGAGCGAGCCTGCTCGCGAAGGGGCCGGTGAAGTCTCCACACAATCTCCACATTCCCCCCACAAATTCCCCATACAGCCCATCCAGACTCTGCCCATCAAAACAGGGAGAGTCCCATGAACAAGAATCTGACCATAAAGCTCGGGGCCATTGCCCTGTTGATCCTGCTGTTGCTGATACCACTGCTGATGATCGACGGGGTCATCGACGAGCGCCAGCAACTGCGCGACGGCGTGCTGCAAGACATTGCCCGCAGCTCCAGTTACAGCCAGCAGATCAGCGGCCCGGTGATGGTGGTGCCGTACCGCAAAGTGATTCACAACTGGAAGCTCAACGACAAAACCAACAAGCGCTATGACGAGCCGAGCGAAGAACGCGGGCGTTTGTACTTTCTGCCGGAACGGTTCGAACTCGATGGCCAGGTACAGACCGAACTGCGCGCCCGGGGCATTTACGAAGCGCGGCTGTTCCATGCCGAGAACCGCATCAACGGCAGTTTTTCGCTGCCAGCGCAATTGGGCATCAAGGAAGACTTCGCCGATTACCAGTTCGATGCGCCGTTTCTCGCGGTCGGCATCAGCGACATTCGCGGCATCGAAAATGCCTTGAAACTGGAACTCGACGGCCAGCGCCTGGACTTCGTTCCCGGGACTCAAGTCGGCTGGCTCGGCGAGGGTGTGCGAGTGACGCTGCCGCAGCTCGACACCAGCAAAACCAACGAACTGGCGTTCGGTTTCGACCTGCGTCTGCAAGGCACCGGTTCATTGCAGGTGCTGCCGGTGGGCAAGAGCAGCAGCGTCAGCCTGACCGCCAACTGGCCGCACCCAAGCTTCATCGGCAACTTCCTGCCGGCCAAACGGGAAATCAACGACGCCGGTTTCAGCGCCGACTGGCAGACCACGTTCTTCTCCACCAACCTGCAAGACGCCATGAGCCGCTGTGTCAGCAGCAATGATTGCGATGGCTTCAATGCCCGTAGCTTCGGCGTGAGCTTCATCGACCCGGTGGATCAATATCTGAAGAGTGACCGGGCGATCAAATATGCGCTGTTGTTTATCGTCCTGACGTTCGCCGGTTTCTTCCTCTTCGAAGTGCTCAAGAGTCTGGCGGTGCACCCGGTGCAATATGCGTTGGTGGGGGTGGCGCTGGCGTTCTTTTACCTGTTGCTGCTGTCGCTGTCGGAACACATCGGGTTTGCCCTGGCGTATCTGTTGTCGGCCAGTGGTTGTGTGTTGCTGATCGGGTTCTATGTCTGCCACGTGCTGCACAGCGTGCGTCATGGCTTGAGTTTTTCGGCGGGGTTGGCGGCGTTGTATGGCCTGCTCTATGGCTTGTTGAGTGCCGAGGATTACGCGCTGCTCATGGGTTCGCTGCTGCTGTTCGGCTTGCTCGGTGTGTTTATGGTGCTGACGCGCAAACTCGATTGGTACGGTATCGGGCAGAAGCCGCAGAAGCCGCTGGAGTTTGATATCGGGGCGGTGCAATGAGCGGGCTGCGTGAGGATCAGCGGGAGGCTGAGGTGTTGGTGACGCTGATCTTTGCGTCACTGCCGCCGGAACCGAGGTGGTGCCATCGCGAGCAGGCTCACTCCCACACTGTGCATGAACACAAATCACTTGTAGGAGCGAGCCTGCTCGCGAAGAGGCCGGAACAGGCGCCGCCGTTTTAAGGCTTGGGCATGGTCGCGATCATGGACGGTCGCTGGCTCACTTCGAAGAACCAGTTGGCGAGTTGCGGATTGGCCTCGCGCCAGCCCAGGTCCGGGAAGCGCAGATCGAGGTAGCCAAGTGCACACGCCACGCTGATCGCCGCTACATCGAAATGGCTGGTCAGCTCGGCAATCGCTTCACTTTCCAAAACGGCCAAGGCGCGACGGATCTTGTCGCGCTGGGCTTCGAGCCATTCGTCCCAGTGTTTTTCCGGTGCACGCAGCACCTGCTCGTAACGCACCATCACCGAGGCATCCATGATTCCGTCGGCCATCGAGGCCAGGGTCAGACGCCGCCAGCGGGCCGAACCGTCGCGAGGGATCAGCGGGTTGCCGACGTGTTGGTGGTCGAGGTAATCGAGGATCACGCGGCTGTCATGGATGACATTGCCGTCGGCCAGGCGCAGGGCCGGGATCTTGCCCAGCGGGTTGTCGGCGTTGAGCTCGGCACTGGGGCTGACCGGGCTGAGCACACAGTCTTGCAACGCGACGCGATCCTGCTGGCCGGTCTCGTGCAGAAACACCATCACTTTGCGTACGAACGGGGAGAGCGTGTTGTGGAACAGGGTCATGCTGGGGACGGACATTGGCAAACCTCGGTGATCGTCGAAGAGCAGGAGGTTAGCCGTAGGAGCTGCGGAACGCTGCGATCTTTTGATCTTTATCCTGTTTTTAAGATCAAGATCAAAAGATCGCAGCGTGCCGCAGCTCCTACAGGTGTTCAGCTTCGCACCACCAAACCTCTTATGGCCAGATACGCCGGAACGCCCAAGCCAAGCCAGCTCAATGCATCCCAGATGCCATCCCCCAACAACGCCGCAAACAAGCCTGCCGCGCTGAGTAGCGCGATCACCAGCGGCGTGCTGAACACCTTCCAGAAATTCGACTGACGCGGCTTCATGCAGAGGCCTCCGTCGTTTCCAGCACGGGCTTGGCCGCTCTGCGCCGTACTACCCACAAATACACGCCGCTGCCGAGCACGATGATTGTCAGTACATCGAGGGCGGCCCAGAGAATCTTCATCGGCATGCCGCCGTAATCTCCGAAGTGCAACGGCTGGGACATGCCCATGGCGTCCATGTACCACGGTCGTTCCGCCACGGCGGTGACTTGCAGGGTCGTCGCGTCGATCAATACCGGCGTCAGCAGGTGAGAGGTCAAATGCGTGCCGCCCTTCATGAACACCGAGTAATGGTGCTCGCTGGAAAAGCGCGTGCCGGGGAAGGCGATGAAATCCGGCTTCATGCCCGGTGCGACTTCGCCGGCAATGTCGAGCAAGCGGGTGGCCGGGGCCAGATGGGTCAGCGGTGGCGCATCGCGATAGGGCGCGATCAAGGTATTGAGCGAGTCGTTGCGCCATGCAGCGATCAGCAAGTCGGCGCAGGCGCTGATCACACCGGTCACGCCGACAACCAACGCCCAGGTCAGCGTGACGACGCCGATCAGGTTATGCAGGTCGAGCCAGCGCAGGCGGGTGGATTTGTCCTGGCGCACGGTGCCGAATTTCAAACGACGCATGAACGGCAGGTACAGCACCGTCCCGGAAACTATCGCCACGACAAACAACAGCCCCATGAACGCCAGCAGCAACTTGCCCGGCAACCCGGCGAACATGTCGACGTGCAGGCGCAGGATGAACAGCATCAAACCGCCGTTCGCCGAGGGCGTTTCCAGCGCTTCGCCGGTGCGGGCATCGAGCATGAAGGTGTGCGAAGAGTTGGGTTCGGTGCCGGCGGTTTTCGCCATGATCGTCAGCACGGCGTTCGGCTCATCGTCGTCGAAGCCGAAGTACTGCACGACGTCATCCGGGCGATGTTTTTCCGCAGCCTCGACCAGTTGCGCCAGATTCAGGCGCGGCGTGTCGGCCGGCATCTCGCGCACTACGGGAGCATCGCCGAGCAGGTGGTCGATTTCATGGCTGAAAATCAACGGCAGGCCGGTCAAGGCCAGCATCAGCAAAAACACGGTGCAGATCAGGCTGGTCCAAGTGTGGATGAACGACCAGCGGCGGATTGTTTTACTTTTCATTTCATGACCTTCAAAAACACCAAAGCCGTCCACGAAGGACGGCCGGGTGACATGACCTGTTTCAGCTCAATCGCTTACCACTTGTAAGTGGCGCTGGCGACGACACTGCGCGTGTCGCCGTAGTAGCAGTAGAAGCTGTCGCAGGTGGAAATGTATTCCTTGTCGAACAGGTTGGTCGCGTTGAGTGCCAGCGACGCGCCCTTGAGGCTGTTGTCCAGACGGCCGAGGTCGTAATGCACGCTCGCGTCGAACACGGTGTAGGCGTCCGCCTTGCCCAGCCAGGTGTTGGCCTTGTCGCCGTAAGTGTTGCCGGTGTAACGCACGCCGGCACCGATGCCGAAGCCGTCGAGTACGCCGGTGTGCCAGGTGTAATCGGTCCACAACGACGCTTGCTGGTTGGGCATCAGTTGCAGGCGATTACCCTTGTCGGTGCCCTTCTGCACTTCGGACTTGGCCAGGGTGTAGGCGGCGATGACTTTCAGGTTATCGGTAACGTCCGAAACCGCTTCCAGCTCCAGGCCTTTGACTTTCACTTCGCCGGTCTGGCTGGTGATCGACACGCCGTCGACGAAGGTGTTGACCGAGACGTTTTTCTGGGTGAGGTCATACACGGCCGCGCTCAACAGCGTCTTGCTGCCCGGCGGCTGGTACTTGATGCCCAGTTCCCATTGCTTGCCTTCGGTTGGCTTGAGCGAACCGGTGGAGGTAGCGTCGGCACCGGTGGTCGGCTGGAAGGATTCGGCGTACGACAGGTACGGCACGAAGCCCGAGTCGAACACATAGCTGAGTGCCGCGTTGCCGCTGAACGCCTTGTCGCGCTGGGTGTTGGTGGCGTCTGCTTTGTTGATGAATCGCGTGCTGGTGTGAACCCAGTCTTCACGGCCGCCGAGGGTCAGGCGCCATTGGTCGAGGGCCATTTGATCTTGGACGTAGAGGCCGGTCTGGTAGGTCTTCTGGTTGTAGTCGTAAAACGCTGTCGAACGTGCCGGACGCACGATCGGCTGGCCGTAGATCGGGTTGATCACGTTGGTTTGAAGACCATCACCAAATATAGAGGTGTAGTTGGTGTTGCTGCGCTGGTGATCCAGACCCAGCAGCAAGGTGTGGCGGATATCGCCAGTGGCGAAATCGGCCTGGAAGTTGTTGTCCACGGCGAACTGGCTGATGTCTTCGTCGACGCTGGTGCTGGTACGGCCGACGTTGCCCTGATCATCCACTTCGGTGAACGGGTACGAGCCAACGGTCAGTGCCTGGAACGACAGATCCGACTTGGTGTAACGCAGGTTCTGCTTGAACTGCCACGTATCGTTCAAGCGATGTTCGAACGCGTAGCCCAGCGCGTAGTAAGTGCGGTCGTAGTATTCCCAATCCGGGTCACCCAGATTCTTGTGATGGGAAATGTCTCCCAGCGGCGACTTGATCTTGGTGCCCTGAATCGGCAGGAACTGGCTGGTGATGCCGGTATCGTCGCGGGTGAACTGGCTCAACAGGGTGAATTTGGTGTCGTCGTCGATGTTCCAGGTCAGGCTCGGCGCGATGTTGTAGCGCTTGTTGTCAACGTGGTCGACCTGCGTACCGCTGTCACGTACGACGCCGCTGATGCCATAGAGAAACTGGCCGGCGTCGTCGATCTTGCCGGTGCTGGCGAAGTTGATCTGGCGATGGTTGTCGCTGCCGTATTGCAGCTGAATTTCGCTGCTGGCGATGTCACTTGGACGGCGGCTGACCATATCCAGCAGGCCGCCCGGCGGGGTCTGGCCGTACACCGACGAGGCCGGGCCACGGAGCAGGGCGAGGCGGTCGAGGTTCCAGGTTTCCTGTTTCGGGTTGGCGTACACGCCTTTTGGCAGCGGCAGACCGTCGAGGAACTGGGTCGGTTCGAAGCCGCGCACGCGCAGCCAGTCCGCGCGGGTGTCGCTGCCGTAGCTGCTGGCGGTGATGCCTGGCATGTAGCGCACGGCGTCATCGAGGCTGTGCACGCCACGGTCGTCCATTTGCTGGCGGGTGGCGACGGAGATCGAGCGCGGTGCTTCGACCAGCGCGGTGTCGGTCTTGGTGCCGGCGGCGGTGCGCGTGGCGGTGTAGCCCTCGACAGGGCTCCAGGCGGTTTCCAGATTTTCCACACCGATCACCGATGTTTCCGGCAGCGCCATCACACCCTCAGGCACAGCGACCAAGGTGTAAGTGCCGGTGCTGCTTTGTTCCAGTTGCAGGCCAGTGCCTTGCAACGCTGCACGCAACGCGCCAGTGGCGTCGTACTGGCCGTTCACCGGGGCCGAGGTCTTGCCTGCCGCCAGCGACGGATTCAGCGACAGCGCGAGGCCACCCTGGCTGGCGATCTGGTTCAACGTGCTGGACAGAGGCGCGGCCGGCAGGTTGTAGGCTCGCACGCTGGACGCTTGTTCAGCGGCGAACAACGGGCTGCTGATCAGCGGGGCGCCCAGAGCGATGGCGACAGCCAACAGACTGGGGCGCAACAAGGTGTCTAGCGAACGGGACATACGGCGGCTCCTGAATGGAAACATTTCTCAATTGCCTGTGTGCCGGACGAGATCGGAAAAGTGATAGGGCTGGATGAAAATAATTTCGATTAACTGAAAGGCGAGTTGTGGCAGATGACGTCTTCGCGAGCAGGCTCGCTCCCACAGCGGTAACGCATCCCAATGTGGGAGCGAGCCTGCTCGCGAAAGCTAAAGCTCAGGCACCACATTAATCAGGTTTGGTATCAGCCTTCGCCACGGTGACCCAAAATGGCGTGTGCTGTTCGATCTGCACCGGCAGGGTCGGCAGCAGGGCGCTCAAGGCTTTATCGGTGTCGTGCAACGGGAAGCTGCCGGTAATGCGCAAGTCAGCTACTTCCGGTGCCACGCCCAAATGTCCGCGTCGATAACGCCCCAACTCGTGCACCAGATCCCCCAGTCGCGCGTTATCGACCACCAGCATCCCGCGCGTCCACGCATCGGCGCCAGGGTTGAGCGCGACAATGGCGTCCAGTCCGTCATGGCGCAGCAGCACTTGTTGGCCTTCACGCAGGATCTGTTCTTCAGGTTTCGATTGCGTATGCGCAGCGACTGCCGACTGCAACACGCTCAGGCGCGTCCCTTCTTCTTCGCGCTTGACCAGGAATCGCGTGCCCAATGCACGCATGCTGCCCTCGCGTGTTTCCACAATGAATGGCCTTGCGTCACCGTGGCCGGTTTCGACGAGGATTTCGCCTTCCTGCAAAACAATCAGGCGTTGCTTTTCATCGAAGCGCACATCCACAGCGCTGTGGGTGTTGAGATTGAGCACGGTGCCGTCGGCCAGGCGCACGGTGCGCTGTTCGCCAGTCGCAGTGCGCTGATCCGCCAGCCAGTAATCCAGCGGCAGATAACGATCGCCCGCAAACAGTGCCAGCCCCACCACCGCCACCACACTGGCCAATCCGCTGCCCAGCTTGCGCACTCGACGACGAATGCCCTCGCGTGATTGCAGCAAGGCACTGCGGGCTGGCCCTTTGGCCACGCTGAAACGCTGATCGAGCATGCCCAACTGGCGCCACGCCCGGGCATGTTCTTCATGGGCCGCGTGCCATTTGGCGAATTCCTCGCGCTCCAGCGGGCTGCTCGAATCAAGCGTCAACTGCCAGGCAATCGCCGCGTCCAGCACATGCGCCGGCACCGGTCTGGAACTGGCCGGGCTCATGTCGGCTCACCGTACAGGGCGATGTAGCACTGACGAATCCCTTGCGCCAGATACTGGCGCACACGCGGTACCGACACGCCGAGCTTCTCGGCGATCTCGGCATGGCTGAGGCCGTCGAGGCGGTTATAAAGGAAAGCGGCGCGGGCCTTGGTCGACAGTTTGCCGAGCAGACGGTCGATGGCTTTGAGGTCTTCGAGGATCAGTTGCTGTTCTTCCACCGATGGCTGTTCGCCTTCAGGAATCAGCATCAGTTCGGTGAGGTAGGCCTGTTCCAGCGCGGCACGGCGGAAGTAATCGAACAGCAGACCCTTGGCGATCGCCACCAGGAAAGCCCGGGGCTCGCGAGGCGATGGCATTTCATCGCGACCGAGCAGACGCACGAAGGTGTCCTGACTCAGGTCTTCGGCACGTTGCGGACACGCCACATTGCGCCGCAGCCACGCCAGCAGCCAACCGCGATGGTCGCGATACATCGCACCGACGAGCTCACTGTGAGGGCTTGGGACTGACGACACCAGACGCACCGATTGGGAAATGTTAACCAACGAGAATTGTTCGCGATTCTGGCAGAGGTGGGAATGGTTAGCAATTGGCCACTGGTCGGGTGGGAGGGACGCAGCTCCTACGGGGTTAGAAAGAGTGGGTTTGTTGCCTGCGCTTCCATTGACTCAACCGCTGCTGCAAATTCAGCGGGCTATGAATCTGCTTCCCCCGCGCCCGACTGAACAGGATCAACGCCAGCTCCGCCGTCGCCAGCGCATCGGCACTCGCGTTGTGCCGCTCGAACACTTCAAGCTTGAACCAGTCGATCCACTCATCCAGCCCGGCCTCGCGAATGTTCGCCTGCGGGCACACCAGCGGTGCAATATCCGCGACATCCAGAAACGTCTGCTGCAACTTGTATCCCAGGTGCTCCTTCAGCGCCCGCCCAAGCATGTGTTGATCGAACGGCGCATGAAACGCCAGCACCGGGCTGTCACCGACAAACTCCATGAACTCCAGCAACGCCTCGGCAGGCTCGCTGCCAGCGGCAATCGCATTCGGCCCCAGCCCATGAATCAACACGCTGGGGCTGAGCTTCAATTCACGACATTGCAGCGTGCGTTCGAACTGCTGGCTGAAATCGATAGCGCCGTCCTCGATCACCACCGCGCCAATCGACAACACTCGATCCTTATTCATATTCAGCCCGGTGGTTTCCAGATCCAGCACCACCCAGCGCTGTTCGCGCAGGCTGCATTCGCCCAGCTCAGCGATCGCCGGCAGCTTCTTCAGACGCTGTTGCAGGTCTGCCGGCACCACTGGACTTGCCGGACGCAACCACGAGAACAGGCTCATAGCTGATACCGCAGGCTCAGGCTGCTTTGCAGGCGCTGAGCCTGACGCAGGGATTCGCGCAGGATGCGTCGGTCGAGATGATTGAGGCTGTCGGGATCGACACGATTGGAGTACGGCAGATTCTCCCGGGTCTGGAGTTGATGTTGCTGCATGCGGGTTTGCTGAATGAAGTGGTACGCCTCTTCATACGCGGCGCCGTCCAGTCGCTCGATGACTTCTTTTTCCACCAGTTGGCGGAAGCGTTCAAGGGTGTTGTTGCTGTCGATGCCGTTGGCCAGCGCGAGCAGGCGCGCGCCATCCACGAACGGCGTCAGGCCCTGGACTTTCAGATCCAGTGTGGCTTTTTCACCGTTCTTGCGCGCCAGCACGAACTCGCGGAAACGCCCGACCGGCGGGCGATTGCGCAAGGCGTTGTCGGCCATCATGCGCTGGAACAAACGGTTGTCGCCGACCTGATCGAGAATTCCTCGGCGCAGTTGTGCGCAGCCCTGTTCATCACCCCAGACCACCCGCAGATCGAAATAGATGCTCGAGCCCAGCAGGTTCTCCGGCGTTGCCTCGCGAATAAACGCCGCAAAGCGCCGCGCCCACTCCGCCCGGGACAAACACAGCTCCGGGTTGCCGGCCATGATGTTGCCCTTGCACAGGGTGAAGCCGCACTGCGCCAGGCTCTGGTTGATCTGCTGCGCGATGGGCAGCAGCTTGCCGCGAATCTCCGCCGCGTGCGCGGCATCGCGGGCGTCGAACAGAATGCCGTTGTCTTGATCGGTGTGCAGCGTTTGCTCGCGCCGGCCTTCGCTGCCGAAACACAGCCAACTGAACGGCACGCCGGGGTCGCCTTTTTCGGCGAGGGTCAGTTCGATCACCCGGCACACGGTGTGATCGTTGAGCAGGGTGATGATGTGGGTGATCTGCGTCGACGACGCGCCGTGGGCGAGCATGCGTTCGACCAGTTGGCCGATCTCGCCGCGCAGGGTTACCAGTTGTTCGACGCGCTGGGCGCTGCGGATGGTCCTGGCCAGATGCACCAGATCGACCCGCTGCAAGGAAAACAGATCACGCTCGGACACCACGCCGCACAGGCGCTGATCCTTGACCAGACAAACGTGGGCGATGTGCCGTTCGGTCATGGCAATCGCTGCGTCGAAGGCGCTGTGATCCGGCGAAAGATAGAACGGCGCACGGGTCATGTGGCGTTCAATGGCTTCGCTGAAATCGTCCACCCCTTCGGCCACCACATGGCGCAGATCTCGCAGGGTGAAAATCCCCAGCGGCGCCTTGTGCTCATCCACCGCGACGATGCTGCCGACCTGCTGCTCGTGCATCAATTTCACCGCTTCACGCAGCGGCGTTTCAGGGCTGCACGTCACCGGGTGTCGCATTGCCAGCTCGCCGAGGCGGGTGTTCAGCGAATACTGGGTGCCTAGGGTTTCCACGGCTTTTTGCTGGACTTGCTGGTTGACCTGATCGAGCAGGCTGCTGACCCCGCGCAAGGCGAAATCGCGAAAGGTGTTGGACAGGGCGAACAGCTTTATGAACGCCAGTTTGTTCAGTTGCAGACAAAAGGTATCTTCCCCGGCCAGATGCTCGGTGCGGGTCGCTCGCTCACCCAGCAACGCGGCGAGGGGAAAGCATTCGCCGGTGGTGATTTCAAACGTGGTTTCGGTGCCACCCTTGGCCGTGTGCGGACGCTCGCCGACAACGCGGCCCTGTTTGACGATATAGAAGTGTTCAACCGGGCCATCGGCGGGTTTGATGATGCTCTCGCCCTGGCCGTAGAAGCGCAGCTGACATTGCTCCACCAGATAGGCGAGGTGGGCGTGTTCCATCTGATTGAAGGGCGGGAAGCGCTGGAGGAATTGCAGAGTGCCCTGAATGTTCTGCAACACCGCGGTTTTCCCTGCCTGGGTGAAGGCGTCCGCTTTACTCATAACCATTACCGCAGTCTTTTTCGAATTGTTGTTGTCGGATCGTTGCAGCCATGGTCGACCCCTCTGGCCGGGGTGCCCATTGGACGTAAGTCTAGGTTTGCCATGCCGTTGAGCACATTTGGGAAGAACCCTACAAAAACAGTCGGAAATTCGACCGCTCGGCTATTGGAAAAAAATCCGACGAAGTGCACATTGAAGCTCTGCCTGGCGATGTCTGACGACTGTGCCAGGTGATTGATTTGAAAACGTAGAGAACGCCATGCCCGACCACGATATTTTGAGCGACGCCGAGCGCGAAGCACTCAGCGCTGTGATGCTCGAACCTGATCTGCCTCCGCAGCGAGTCCTGATCGTCGATGACGACAAGGATGCCCGGGAGCTGCTCTCGGAGATTCTGGCGCTCGACGGCATTCGCTGCATGACCGCTGCCAGCGGTGAAACCGCACTGAAGATGTTGGCCGAGAAACCCTCGATCGGGCTGGTGATCACTGATCTGCGCATGGGCAATGTCGATGGCCTGGATCTGATTCGTCAGGTGCGTGAATCGGTAAGGGCGGCGCTGCCGATCATCATCGTTTCCGGCGATGCCGATGTAAAAGACGCCATTGCGGCGATGCACCTGAGCGTGGTGGATTTTCTGCTCAAGCCGATTGATACGGGCAAGTTGCTCGGTCTGGTCAAACACGAATTGGGTATTGAGTCTACTAGCCCCTCACCCTAGCCCTCTCCCAGAAGGAGAGGGGACTGACCGCGGTGGATGTGCAAGGTACACCGACCTGAAATTCCTCAGTCGAACTCCGGTTTTGAAAAGCACAAAGATCGGCTCCCTTTCCCCCTCGCCCCCAATGGGGGAGAGGGCTGGGGTGAGGGGGATCGATCTAAAGTCCTCCACAAATCCCCCCACACCGCAAAAACAAAAAAGCCCTGATCTTTCGATCAGGGCTTTTTCATGTCCGGCATCTACGCAAATTTACAGGCCGTTGGCAGCCTTGAACTCGCGACGACGACGGTGCAGCACCGGCTCGGTGTAACCGTTCGGCTGTTTGGTGCCTTCGATCACCAGTTCGACCGCCGCCTTGAAGGCGATGTTGCTGTCGAAGTTCGGTGCCAGCGGGCGGTACAGCGCGTCGTTGGCGTTCTGACGATCCACCACCGGCGCCATGCGCTTGAGGCTTTCCATCACTTGCGCTTCAGTCACGATGCCGTGGCGCAGCCAGTTGGCGATGTGCTGGCTGGAGATACGCAGCGTTGCACGGTCTTCCATCAGGCCGACGTCATTGATGTCCGGCACTTTCGAGCAACCCACGCCCTGGTCGATCCAGCGCACCACGTAACCAAGAATGCCCTGGGCGTTGTTGTCCAGTTCGTTCTTGATCTGCTCCGGCGTCCAGTTCGGATTGACTGCCAGCGGGATGGTCAGGATGTCGTCCACCGAAGCGCGGGCACGTTTGGCCAGTTCGGCCTGACGGGCGAACACGTCAACCTTGTGGTAGTGCAACGCGTGCAGCGCGGCGGCGGTCGGCGATGGAACCCAAGCGGTGTTGGCACCGGCCAGTGGATGGGCGATTTTCTGTTCGAGCATCGCGGCCATCAGGTCGGGCATCGCCCACATGCCTTTACCGATTTGCGCACGACCTTGCAGGCCGGTGCTCAGACCGATATCGACGTTCCAGTTCTCATAGGCGCCGATCCACTTCTCGGCCTTCATGTCGGCTTTGCGCACCATCGGGCCGGCTTCCATGGAGGTGTGGATTTCGTCGCCGGTACGGTCGAGGAAACCGGTGTTGATGAACACCACGCGCTCGCTGGCTGCCTTGATGCAGGCCTTGAGGTTGACCGTGGTGCGGCGCTCCTCGTCCATGATCCCGACTTTCAGTGTGTTGCGTTTCAGGCTCAGCACGTCTTCGATGCGGCCGAACAACTCGTTGGTGAACGCCGCTTCTTCCGGGCCGTGCATCTTCGGTTTAACGATGTAGACGGAACCGGTGCGGGTGTTCTTGCGCGAGGTGTTGCCGTTGAGGTTGTGCATGGCCGCGAGGCAAGTGATCAGACCGTCGAGGATGCCTTCCGGCACTTCGTTGCCTTGGCTGTCGAGGATCGCGTCAATGGTCATCAGGTGACCGACGTTGCGCACGAACAACAGCGAGCGACCATGCAGCGTCACTTCACCGCCATCGACTGTGGTGTAGCTGCGATCCGGGTTCATGGTGCGGGTGAAGGTCTTGCCGCCCTTGGCAACTTCTTCCGACAGATCGCCCTTCATCAGGC
This sequence comes from Pseudomonas sp. LBUM1648, assembly GCF_059716145.1. NCBI lineage: Bacteria > Pseudomonadati > Pseudomonadota > Gammaproteobacteria > Pseudomonadales > Pseudomonadaceae > Pseudomonas > Pseudomonas sp. LBUM1648. The sequence goes on along the minus strand of NZ_CP166808.1, from coordinate 5,934,505 downwards.
CGAGCCAGTTACGGTAGATCACCACCTTGTCGTCGGCATCGACGGCGGCGACGGAGTCTTCGCAGTCCATGATGGTGGTCAGCGCCGCTTCCATCAGGACGTCTTTGACGCCGGCTGCGTCGGTCTGGCCGACCGGGGTGCTGGCGTCGATCTGGATTTCGAAATGCAGACCGTTGTGTTTCAGCAGGACTGCGATTGGCGCGTTGGCGTCGCCCTGGAAACCGATCAACTGAGCGTCGTCGCGCAAGCCGCTGTTGCTGCCGCCCTTGAGGGTGACAATCAGTTTGCCGTCAGCAATTTTGTAGCCGGTGGAGTCGACGTGGGAGCCGGCGGCCAGTGGCGCGGCTTCGTCGAGGAAAGCGCGGGCGAAGGCGATGACTTTATCGCCGCGCACCTTGTTGTAGCCTTTGCCTTTTTCCGCGCCACCTTCTTCGCTGATCGCGTCGGTGCCGTAGAGGGCGTCGTACAACGAACCCCAGCGGGCGTTCGAGGCGTTGAGGGCAAAGCGAGCGTTCATCACCGGTACAACAAGTTGCGGGCCGGCGGTACGGGCGATTTCGTCATCGACGTTTTGCGTCGTTGCCTGGAAATCGGCCGCTTCTGGCAGCAGATAACCGATTTCTTGCAGGAAGGCTTTGTAGGCCACGGCGTCGTGTGACTGACCGGCACGGGACTGGTGCCAGCCGTCGATACGGGCCTGGAAGTCATCGCGTTTGGCGAGTAGGGCTTTGTTCTTCGGTGCCAGGTCGTGAATGACCTTGTCGGCACCTTCCCAGAATTTTTCGGCGGTGAGGCCGGTACCGGGAATGGCTTCGTTGTTCACGAAGTCGAACAGGACTTTGGCGACCTGCAGGCCACCGACTTGAACGTGTTCAGTCATTGCTTGCCTCACTCTGCTCAGCTATTTCGCTTTTCAGCTCTTCAATTTGACAATGAAGCCTCTGGCCATTTAAACCACAAACCTTCCGACCAGTACATGCCATTGCTGGCGGCTGGGCTGGGACCAATCAACGGCTTGGGGCCTTGATGACGGGGCTTTCAGGGTTGCGAACATGCCTTGGGCAGACATCGATTCAGCGTTATGTAGTGCGTGACGAGGCATACTACATGATGAGTTGCGCTTGTGAAAATCAGACTAATTACGTCGTTCTGCGACCACATGACGCATTGCGGTCACAGCGCGGAACGGGATGTTCTCAAAAAACCATTGGATTGTTCCAGCTAAATATAAAAAGTTGTACACATAAATGCTGTGGGGCTGCTAAGGGACAGTCCGGGTGTACCCGCTTTTGTGGTGAGGGGATTCATCGGAATGCCGCACCACCCCGATCGGCTGCGCAGCAGTCGTGAAACCTGCCTGCACGGTGTATCTGCCAGAAAGCGGGGGGCGGCTTCGCCACCCATCGGGGATAAATCCCCTCGCCACAGGTATGCGCTCACTTGGAGCATTGCTGCTCAATTCCGGGGCTTGCCTATACTTGCCCTTCGATAACAAAAGTCATGACAAGAGGGCTGCGCCATGGACCATCTCGTACTCACCGTCTTCGCTCCGGACAAGCCCGGGCAGGTCGAGCGCATCGCCCAATGCATCGCCGAACATGGCGGTAACTGGCTGGAAAGCCGCATGTCGCGGATGGCCGGGCAGTTCGCCGGGATTCTTCGAGTGGGCGTACCGGCGGAGGCTTACGACGAATTAGTCGATTCCCTACAAGCGCTGTCGGCTCACGGCATTCGTGTGTTGATCGCTGAGAGCGGGATCGAGCAATCCTGCACTTGGAAACCGATCGCCATGGAGTTGGTGGGCAATGATCGTCCGGGAATTGTTCGCGACATCACTCGGCTGCTGAGCGAGCAGGGCGTCAACCTCGAACGGCTGATAACCGAAGTGCGCCCGGCGCCGATGAGCAGCGAGCCGTTGTTCCACGCCGAAGCGATTCTCGCGGTGCCGTTGACGCTGTCACTGGATGTGCTGCAATCGCGCTTGGAAACTCTGGCCGATGATTTGATGGTGGAACTGGTGTTACGCACAGACGTTTGAGCGGAGTCAGGTTATCCAGTTTAAAGGTGAGCCTGCCTGTGGATAACCTGTAGAGACTGATCGCCAGCCCACGTCGGCCGTGGCTTTGCTTGAGTTGATCAAAAAACCGCCAACATTCAGTGACTTGCGCACAAACGGCGGGGATCACGCTGTGGATAACCTTGGGAAGGAACGATGCAGGCCACGAGAACCGTGGCCTGTGAGGGTTTGTACGTTTTTTGATCAGGTGCGGCGGCGTAAACTTATCCACGCATCGACGCTGTACACGGCCAGACCGGCCCAGATAAACATGAACGCGATCAGCGTGCTCGACGACAAGTGCTCGCCGAACAGCAGCACCGCTTGCAACAACACCAGCGTCGGTGCGATGTATTGCAGGAAGCCGATGGTGGTATAGGGCAGGTGCCGGGTGGCGGCGTTGAAGCACACCAGCGGTACCAAAGTCACAGGGCCGGCCGCGACCAGCCACCAGGCTTGCGACGTTGTCCAGAATTCCGGTTGAGCGCTTGTCGCGGTCTGATTGAACAGCAACCAGGCGATGGCGATAGGCACCAGCATCCAGGTTTCCACCACCAGCCCTGGCAACGCCTTGACCGGCGCCTGCTTGCGGATCAAGCCATAGAAACCGAAGGTCAACGCCAGCACCAGCGACACCCACGGCAGACTGCCGACCTGCCACACCTGCTGCGCCACACCGACCGCCGCCAGCCCTACCGCGAGCCACTGCATACGCCGCAGACGCTCGCCAAGAATCATCATCCCCAGCAACACGTTCACCAGCGGGTTAATGTAGTAACCGAGGCTCGCTTCAAGCATGCGCCCGTTGTTCACCGACCACACATACGTCAGCCAGTTGGCGGCGATCAGCGTGCCGCTCAACGCCAGAATCGCCAGACGCTTGGGGTTGTCGAGCAATTCGCGCAACCAGCCCGGGTGCTTCCAAACCATCAACAGCAGCGCGCCAAACAGCGCCGACCACAGCACTCGATGGATGATGATCTCGACCGCCGGCACTTCGGCGATGGCTTTGAAGTAAATCGGGAACAGGCCCCAGATGATGTAGGCACTCAGACCCAGAATGTACCCGCGACGCGGGTTGGCGGCTTGCATGCAGAATCCTTGCTTAGGCAGCTAACAAAGCAGGGATTGTAAGGAGGTTGTATAGATGTGTCGTGTCAGAAAGGAAAAAGATCGCAGCCTTCGGCAGCTCCTTGTATCTCGACTATCGCTCCGTCAGGAGCGATAGTTCTCGACTGATCATCGAGGGAGGGACTTGGAAGCCGTGCAGCTCCTTAGGCTTTTTGCCTGTGATGTAGATCGTGCTCCAGCCCTCCACACTCACTCGTATAGTTCGAACGGTATCTTGGGCCCGTCTCTGGCGAGAGCCCGCATTCGCAAGGTTGGACAGAGTGCAGTGATGATCGAAAACGGATTAATGGAGAAACGGTCATGTCCAATTTCGTCGGCGTCGATGTCGCTAAAAATACCTTTGATATCGCCACTCACCTGCCAAACGGCAAGCACAAAACCAAGGCCAAACTGGCTAACGACTCAAAAGGTTTCAAAGAGTTTGACGCCTGGCTGAACAAGCAGGTCGAGCCTACAGCTCTGATCGTGATGGAAGCCACCAGCGTTTATCACCTGGAACTTGCCGAGTTCGTCTACAACAAGGGTTACCGGGTCTGCGTCGTCAATCCGGCTACGACCCACGCTTACGCCGACAGCGAGCTGCGCCGGATCAAAACCGACAAAAGCGACGCCAAATTGATCGCTGACTTTGCTCGGGAAAAGGCTGAAAAGCTTCAGCTTTGGGCTCCAGAGCCGCTGAAATATCGTCAGCTAAAGGCGATGGTACGTCGCTTGGATGACCTTCAGGAAATGGAGCAAATGGAGCTCAATCGCCTGGATGTATCCGACGAAAAGGTCAAAGACTCGATCAACTCTGTGCTGCGTCACATCGAGAAAGAGATCGTTGAAACTCACAAATCAATCAAAAAACACATCGACGATGATCCAGACATGCGCCAAATGCGCGACTTGATCGTGACCATCGACGGTATCGGCCAGAAAACCCTTGAGCGGCTGCTGGCCGAGTTGGGCGACCTGCGTAAATATGACGACCCTCGCAAGCTGGTCGCTGCCGCCGGGTTGAACCCAAAGCTGCAGGACTCGGGAAAATTCAAAGGCAGAACAGTGATTTCGAGGATCGGATCGGCTCGCGTTCGGGCGGGTCTATACATGCCTGGGTTGGTTGCACTGAAGCACAACAAGGCAATCATCGCCATGAAGGACCGCTTGAAGGCCAACGGCAAGGCCCCCAAGCAAATCATCTGTGCAGCGATGCGCAAACTCCTACATTTTGTCTACGCCGTTCTTAAATCGGGCCAGCCATTTGACCCGAAAATTGCCCTTGCCCGATGAGGGGCAAGACGGTATCTACAGGGGAAATGTATTCCAGGGTAGGAGCTGCCGAAGGCTGCGATCTTTTGATCTTTAATCAGAAAAGTTTCAGTGGCTCTTCATTCAGTGCCGAAAGCTGCTCACGCAACGCCAGCACCTGATCGCCCCAGTAGCGCTCAGTCCCGAACCACGGAAAGCTGTGCGGGAACGCCGGGTCATCCCAGCGCCGCGCCAGCCAGGCGCTGTAGTGCATCAGGCGCAACGCGCGTAGCGGCTCGATCAGCGCCAGTTCGCGCGGATCGAAATCGTGGAATTCGTTGTAGCCGTCCATCAGTTCCGACAATTGCCCCATGCATTCCTGCCGGTCACCGGCGAGCATCATCCAGATGTCCTGCACCGCCGGGCCCATGCGGCAGTCGTCGAGGTCGACGATGTGGAACATCTCGTCGCGGCACATCATGTTGCCGGGGTGGCAGTCGCCGTGCATACGGATGTTCTGGTGTGGCGTGGCGGCGTACACATCTTCCACGCGCTTGAGCAAGTCACGGGCGACGGACTCGTAGGCCGGCAGCAGGCTTTTGGGGATGAAGTTGCCTTCGAGCAAAGTGGTCAGCGAGGCATGGCCGAAGTTTTTCACGCCCAGCGCTTCGCGGTGTTCGAAGGGCTTGGTCGCGCCGACCGCATGAATGCGCCCGAGCAACTGGCCGAGGCGATACAACTGATCAAGATTGCCCGGCTCCGGCGCCCGACCGCCACGGCGAGGAAACAGGGTAAAGCGGAAGCCGGCGTGCTCGTGCAGGGTTTCGCCGTTGTGGATCAGCGGCGCGACCACCGGGATCTCGACGTCGGCCAGTTCAAAGGTGAACTTGTGTTCTTCGAGGATGGCTTCGTTGGTCCAGCGCTGCGGACGATAGAACTTGGCGATCAGCGGTTCGGAGTCTTCGATGCCGACCTGATAGACGCGGTTTTCGTAGCTGTTGAGCGCCAGAATGCGCGCATCGCTCAGGAACCCGATGCTTTCGACGGCATCGAGTACAAGGTCTGGTGTGAGGGTTTCAAACGGGTGGGCCATGCTGACTCCTGCGCGCAGCAGGCTGCCGCGTCCGGCCCAGCATGGTAGCGCAGATGGCAGTGGGGAAGTTGGTTGGTGTCTTTGCTGACGCCATCGCTGGCAAGCCAGCTCCCACATTTGGAATGCGATCCCCTGTGGGAGCGAGCCTGCTCGCGAAAGCGGTCTATCAGGCGCCGACGATTCCGCCGTCCTCACGGGTAATCGCCATCACCGAAGACCGCGGCTTGCCATTCGGCAAATGCTCAGGGAAGGTCGACCCGCCGTTCTCTCCCGGATGCTGGATCCCGACAAACAACGTCTTCTGATCCGGCGAGAAGCTGATCCCGGTCACTTCACAACCAATCGGCCCGACCAAGAACCGGCGAATCTCCCCGGTCTTTGGATCGGCGCAGAGCATCTGGTTGTTACCCATCCCGGCGAAATCCCCGGCATTGCTCGAATCGCCGTCAGTGAGAATCCACAACCGCCCAGCCTTGTCGAAGCCCAGACCATCGGGGCTGTTGAACATGTTTTGCGGGGTGATATTCGACGAACCAGCCTTCGGCGTGCCGGCATGCACGCCCGGGTTGCCGGCGACCACGAACAAATCCCATGAGAACGTCTTCGACGCATGATCGTCGCGGTCGGTGCGCCAGCGCAGAATCTGCCCATAGACGTTCTTCTCGCGCGGGTTCGGCCCGCCCACCGGTTGGCCGTCCTCGCCGCGTTTGGCGTTGTTGGTCAGGGTGCAATAAACCTGGCCGTCTTTCGGACTGACCACGATCCATTCCGGGCGGTCCATGCGCGTGGCGCCAACGACACTTCCAGCGAGGCGCGCGTGGATCAGCACTTCGGCCTGATCGGCGAAACCGCTGCTGGCGTCGATGCCGTTCTTGCCGTGGGTCAGTTCGATCCACTGGCCCTGGCCTTTCGGGTGGTCGGGATTGCTGTCGCCGTTATCGAACTTCGCCACGTACAGCGTGCCGTGATCGAGGATGTCGCGGTTGGCTTTGGCGTTGCGGTGGTTGATGCGGTCGCGGCTGACGAACTTGTAGATGAACTCGCCACGCTCATCGTCGCCCATGTACACCACGGCGCGGCCGTCGTCGGTTTCGGCCAGAGCAGCGTTTTCATGTTTGAAGCGGCCCAGCGCGGTGCGTTTGACCGGGGTCGATTGCGGATCGAACGGGTCGATCTCGACCACCCAGCCGTGACGGTTGAGTTCGTTAGGGTTTTTGGCCATGTCGAAGCGCGGATCAAACGGATGCCAGTTGATCTCGCGGCTGGCGGCCGAGACGCCGTAGCGTTTCTGCGCCGGGTCGAACTGCTGCTGGGCGTTGCTGCTGCCGAAGCAGTCGGTGAAGTTCTCTTCGCAGGTCAGATACGTGCCCCACGGGGTTTTACCGTTGGCGCAGTTCTGGAACGTACCGAGGACTTTTTTGCCGTGCTTGTCGGCGCTGGTTTTCATCAAGTCATGGCCAGCGGCCGGGCCACCGATGCGCAGCGGCGAATTGCCGTGGATGCGACGGTTGTAGCGTGAGCCCTGGACGAACTGCCACTGACCGTTTCTGCGCTGCACTTCAATCACCGACACGCCTTCGCAGGCCAGCGCCTTGCGCACGTCTTCGGCCGATTGCGGCATGCCGCCGTGCGGGTAGAGGTAGCGGTAGTTGGTGTATTCGTTGTTGATGGCCATCAACGCGCGGTTTCTGTCGTCGGGGAATTCGAACAGGCTCATACCGTCGTTGTTGTCGCCGAACTGCACTTCCTGTGCGGCAGCGGTGCCATTGCCGCTCGGGTCGAAAGCCGGGCCGTTCTTTTGCAACGGCTGGCCCCAACTGATCAACACCGAGGATTTGTAGCCCTTGGGCAGGCTGATGACGTCGGTGGTCGCCGCCGGAATGCTCTCGAAGCCGAGCAAACGGCTGTTGCCGGCGCTGACACCCGCAGCCAGTGCGCTGCGGGTCAGCAGGTTGCCACCGAGAAACATCGCCGCGCCGCACAGCGCGCCGGCGCTGATGAAACCGCGACGGCTGAGGCCGACCATTTTTTCCAGATCAGTGGATTGGTTTTCTTCTAATAGGCTCACATCAGGCTCCCTGCTAGGTTTTGGCAGCTACCTTAATGAGCGTCGATGACGCTTTCGTTGCAGGGCAGATTAAAGCGGTGTGCCGATCAGCATGTTGGACGGCGAAAACTGCACCTGCACCGGTTGTTCGACGGTCAGCCCGCGAGTGCGCAAATCGATCGGCTCGGCCAGCGCGCAGAGAGTGTGGCCGTTGGGCAGGGAGATACGCACTTCGCTGGGGCCGTCTTCAGCGTCGAGAATCGCTTCGATGGTGCCCTTGAGAAGATTGTGTCCGGACGTTGCCGGTTGATCGCTGGCGAGCAATTCGAGCCAGCCGGCCTTGATCAGCGCCACCACTTCGGTGCCGGTTTGTAGCTCCAGATGCAGGGTGCTGTCGTGGGTGATCTGCGCGTCAAGGCACAGGCCCTCGGCCAGTTGCAGGCGAATCAGGTCATTGCGCCCCTGGCTTTCGATCGCCACGACTTTGCCGTGCAACTGGTTGCGCGCGCTTGTGCGCAGCATCAAACGACCGAGCAGATCGAGGTCGCTGGCATCTTCAGCCGCTTCCAGCACTTGGGCCTGCAAGGCTTGCAGCTTTTGATAGAGGCGCAACACCCGCTCGCCTTCGCTGGAGAGTCTGGCGCCGCCGCCGCCCTTGCCGCCGACCGCACGTTCGACCAGCGGTTTCTGCGCGAGGTTGTTCAGCTCATCGATAGCGTCCCACGCCGCTTTGTAACTCAGGCCTGCGCTTTTCGCAGCACGGGTGATCGAGCCCTGTTCGGCGATATGTTGCAACAGGGCAATACGCTGCGGACGGCGGACGATGTGCTGGGACAACAGGGTGGGCAGGGACATGGCGGGGGGCTTTGAACTCGGGTAGTGGAGAAGGAAGTTGGCTGCTTGGAACGCGAGAGTCAAGTCGTGCGCAAATCGCTGTGGGAGCGAGCTTGCTCGCGAAGGCGGTGTGCCATTCAACATTGATCTTGAATGTGCTGGCCTCTTCGCGAGCAAGCTCGCTCCCACAGGTTTTTGTAGTGTCCTTGGGTCAGGTGGCATCACCCGGTTTTGGAGTGCGCGCCAGGCAATACACGTCGACTCTTGCAGCGCCCGCATCCCTTAGCAATCGAGCGAGAGCGCGGGTGGTCGCTCCAGTGGTCAGCACATCATCAATCAACGCCAGATGCCGGCCTTTGACGTCTGCATCCGGCGCCAGGGCGAAGGCACTACGCAGATTTTGCTTGCGCGCCTTGGCATCGAGTTCCTGCTGGGCGTTGGTGTCCTTGATTCTTCGCAGTACGTTTTCCTCGCACGGCAAATCCAACTGCCGGCTCAACCACCGCGCCAACATCGCCGCTTGATTGAACCCACGCTGACGCAGACGTTTGCTGGCCAGTGGCACCGGCAACAACATATCCGGGCGCGGCAAATCTTCATCGAAGCGATATAGCAGGTATTGTCCGAGAACGTCGGCGAGCAGGTGACCAAACGGCCATTTTGCGTTGTGTTTAAAACGCGTAATCAAACTGTCCACCGGGAAGCTATAAAGCCAGGGCACGGCGACCTGTTCGAACGCCGGCGGCTCTAGCAGGCACTCGCCACAGGTCAGGCCCGCTGCGGGAAGTGGCAGGGCGCAGGTCTGACAGTGGTCGCCGAGCCAGGGCAATTCGGTTTCACAGGGGACGCAGATTGGCGTTTCTGCATCTACCGGTTCATCGCACAGCAAACAGGTCTGTACGTTTTTTAAACAGATGTAAACCTGTCCTTCGTATCGTGGTTGACAGCGCATGACTCTTCCTTAAATATGCCGAACATCCGTGTAGCGCCTGTGGGTATTCCGTTTACCCACACGCCAGCCAAGCATAACCAAGGAATTACCCATGAGCGCGAGCACCACCGCCACCCTGCGTCACGATTGGTCATTGGCCGAAGTCAAAGCACTCTTCGTACAGCCATTCAACGACTTGCTGTTTCAGGCACAGACGGTGCACCGCGCCCATTTCAACGCCAACCGCGTTCAGGTTTCCACACTGCTATCGATCAAGACCGGCGCCTGCCCGGAAGACTGCAAATACTGTCCGCAGTCCGGTCACTACAACACTGGCCTGGAAAAAGAAAAGTTGATGGAAGTGCAGAAAGTCCTCGAAGAGGCTGCCCGCGCCAAAGCCATCGGCTCGACCCGTTTCTGCATGGGCGCGGCGTGGAAACATCCGTCGGCCAAAGACATGCCTTACGTGCTGAAGATGGTTGAAGGCGTGAAAGCCATGGGCCTGGAAACCTGCATGACCCTCGGACGTCTCGATCAGGACCAGACCGAAGCGCTGGCCAAGGCCGGTCTTGATTACTACAACCACAACCTCGACACCTCGCCTGAGTTCTACGGCAGCATCATCACCACCCGCACTTACAGCGAGCGCCTGCAAACCCTGGCCTACGTGCGTGAATCGGGGATGAAGATCTGCTCCGGCGGCATCCTCGGCATGGGCGAGTCGCTCGATGACCGCGCCAATCTGCTGATCCAGTTGGCCAACCTGCCGGAGCATCCGGAATCGGTGCCGATCAACATGCTGGTGAAAGTCGCCGGTACGCCGCTGGAAAATGCCGAAGACATCGACCCGTTCGACTTCATCCGCATGCTCGCCGTGGCGCGCATCCTCATGCCGCAATCCCATGTGCGCCTGTCCGCCGGCCGCGAAGCGATGAACGAACAAATGCAAGCCCTGGCGTTTTTCGCCGGTGCCAACTCGATTTTCTACGGCGACAAGTTGCTGACCACCGCCAACCCGCAGGCGGACAAGGACATGCAACTGTTCGCGCGCCTGGGCATTCAACCGGAAGCCCGCGAAGAACATGCCGATGAAGTGCATCAGGCTGCCATCGAGCAGGCGTTGGTGGAGCAGAAGAGCAGCGAGCAGTTCTACAACGCCGCGGTGTGAATTTTTTGATGCGATACAAACCCCTGTAGGAGCTGCCGCAGGCTGCGATCTTTTGATCTGGTTTTAAAAACCAAAGTCAAAAGATCGCAGCCTGCGGCAGCTCCTACAGGAGGATATTTTTCAAATTGTGAGGCCTGCATGTCTTTCGAACTCGCCGCACGCCTTGCTGCCCGCCGTGCCGAAAATCTCTACCGGCAGCGGCCGCTGCTCGAATCCCCCCAAGGACCTGAAGTAGTGGTCGACGGTCAGCCGTTGCTGGCGTTCTGCAATAACGACTACCTGGGCCTGGCCAATCACCCGCAAGTCATCGAAGCCTGGCGCGCCGGAGCCGAACGCTGGGGTGTGGGTGGTGGTGCGTCGCATCTGGTGATCGGCCACAGCGGCCCGCATCACGCCTTGGAAGAAGCGCTGGCCGATCTCACCGGTCGCCCGCGTGCGCTGCTGTTTACCACCGGTTACATGGCCAACCTCGGCGCGGTCACGGCGCTGGTCGGGCAGGGCGACACGGTGCTGGAAGACCGGCTCAATCACGCTTCGTTGCTCGATGCAGGGTTGTTGTCCGGCGCGCGTTTCAATCGTTACCTGCACAACGATGCCGACAGTCTGGCCAAGCGCCTGGAGAAAGCCACCGGCAATACATTAGTGGTCACCGACGGCGTGTTCAGCATGGACGGCGATATTGCCGATTTGCCGGCGCTGGCCCGTGAGGCCAAGGCCAAAGGCGCGTGGCTGATGGTCGACGATGCCCATGGTTTCGGCCCGCTGGGCGCCAATGGCGGTGGCATCGTCGAGCACTTCGGCTTGAGCCAGGACGATGTGCCGGTGCTGGTCGGCACCCTCGGCAAAGCCTTCGGCACGGCCGGCGCGTTTGTCGCCGGCAGTGAAGAGCTGATCGAAAGCCTGATCCAGTTCGCTCGGCCCTACATCTACACCACCAGCCAGCCGCCGGCACTGGCCTGCGCAACGCTGAAAAGCCTTGAGTTGCTGCGCAGCGAACACTGGCGACGCGAGCATTTGCAGACGTTGATCCGCCAGTTCCGCCACGGCGCCGAACAGATCGGTCTGGAGCTGATGGACAGCTTCACGCCGATCCAGCCGATCATGATCGGCGACGCTGGTCGCGCGGTGCGTCTGTCGCAAATGCTGCGTGAGCGTGGGCTGATGGTCACTGCAATCCGTCCGCCTACCGTACCCGCTGGCAGTGCACGACTGCGGGTGACCCTGACCGCTGCCCACAGCGAGGCGCAGGTACAGCTATTGTTGGAAGGACTGGCCGATTGCTTTGCGCAACTGTCATCGGAGCCAAGCCATGCGTGATCGCCTGATTCTGCTGCCCGGCTGGGGCCTCGGTGTTTCGCCGATGGAACCCTTGGCCGCCGCATTGCAAGGCCTCGACGAACACCTGCATGTCGAGATAGAGCGGTTGCCGGAGCTCGACTCCAGTGACCTGCGAGACTGGCTCGATGAGCTCGACGAGCGCATTGCTCAAGACGCGTGGCTCGGCGGTTGGTCGCTGGGTGGCATGCTCGCCTCCGAATTGGCGGCGCGTCGGGGCGATCGGTGCTGCGGTTTGCTGACGCTGGCGAGTAATCCTTCTTTTGTCGCCCACGAACAATGGCCGAGCGCGATGCCCGGCGAGACATTCGATGCGTTTCTTGCCGGATGTACAGCTGATCCCCGGATGACCCTCAAACGATTTTCTTTGCTGTGTGCCCAAGGCGCGCAAGACCCGCGTGGCTTGTCACGGCTGTTACTTGGCGCTGCTCCCAGTGCTGCGCCGGCAACATTGATGGCGGGGCTGGAGCTGCTCGCGCAACTGGACACGCGCGAAGCCCTGCAGGCGTTTCGCGGCCCGCAGTTGCATCTGTTCGCCGGGCAGGACGGATTGGTGCCCGCAGAGGCTGCAGGCGAATTGTTCGCCCTGTTGCCGGATATCGAAATTGGTCTGATCGAACAGGCCAGCCATGCGTTTCTTCTGGAAGACCCCCATGGAGTGGCGGGTGCAATCCAGGCTTTTTTACATGAGTGCGGTGATGACTGATTTGTCCCTTGTTGCGCTGCCCGGTGGCTTGCCTGACAAGCGCCAGGTCGCGGCCTCTTTCTCCCGCGCGGCGGCCAGCTACGACAGTGTCGCCGAGTTGCAACGTGATGTCGGTACACAGTTGCTGCAGCGCTTGCCGATGGATTTTGTACCGGCGCGTTGGCTGGATATGGGTTGCGGCACCGGTTATTTCACTCGCACATTGGCCGAGCATTTTGCCGATGGACAAGGGCTGGCGCTGGATATCGCCGAGGGCATGCTTGACCACGCCCGTCCGTTGGGCGGCGCTGAGCATTTCATCGCCGGTGATGCGGAACGTCTGCCGTTGCAGGATTCGACCTGCGATTTGATCTTCTCCAGCTTGGCGGTGCAGTGGTGTGCGGATTTTGATGCGGTGCTCAGCGAAGCTTTTCGCGTGCTGAAACCGGGCGGTGTTTTCGCGTTTGCTAGTCTTTGTGTTGGAACGTTGTACGAATTGCGTGACAGCTGGCGTCAGGTCGATGGCCTGGTACACGTCAACCGCTTCCGCGAGTTCGCCCGTTATGAACAGTTGTGTGCGGCCAGTGGTTTGCGCACAGTGAGTCTGGAGAAGCAGGCGCATGTGCTGCATTACCCCGATGTGCGCAGTCTGACCCATGAATTGAAGGCATTGGGTGCGCACAATCTGAACCCCGGGCGCCCGGGTGGATTGACCGGGCGGGCGCGGATTCTGGGACTGGTCGAGGCTTACGAGCAATTCCGTCAGGCACAGGGACTGCCGGCGACTTATCAAGTGGTTTATGCCGTGTTGGAGAAACCCGTATGAGCGCAGCCTATTTCATCACCGGAACGGACACCGACGTCGGCAAAACCACCGTCGCTGCTGGATTACTGCACGCGGCGCGCTCGGCAGGCTTGAGTACAGCGGCGGGCAAACCGGTCGCCTCCGGTTGCGAAGTCACGCCTAAAGGATTGCGCAACGCTGATGCGTTGGCGCTGTTGGCCGAGTGCTCATTGCCACTGAGTTATCAACAGGTCAATCCGGTGGCGTTCGAACCGGCGATTGCGCCGCATCTGGCGGCGCGCGAGGCGGGTGTCGCGCTGACGGTGCAATCGTTGTTGGCGCCGATGCGCGAGATTCTGGCGATGAATGCCGATTTCACTTTGATCGAAGGGGCGGGCGGCTGGCGGGTGCCGCTGGCGGATCAGGATAATCTTTCGGATCTGGCCATTGCGCTGAAGCTGCCGGTGATTCTGGTGGTCGGCGTGCGGTTGGGTTGTATCAGTCATGCGCTGCTGACGGCCGAGGCGATTGCCCGGGATGGCCTGCAACTGGCGGGGTGGGTGGCGAATATCATCGATCCGAAGACATCGCGACTGGAGGAAAACCTGGCAACACTGGCCGAGCGGATTCCGGCGCCTTGCCTGGGGCGGGTGCCGAAATTGAAAGCGATGAGCGCTGAGGCCGTGGCTGAACATTTGCAATTGGATCTGCTCGACTAAGCTTTTAACTATGAACAGGCACTGTGCCATTAGTGTTTTTGACGGGTGTTTTTCTGGCGCCTCTGGTTCAATGGCGGCAATTGATCCTTCCCAAGGATGAGAACTGTTATGGAAATCTCCGGTAACACAGCTTTTTATGCGGGTTTGAGCTCCATTCAGACCGGGCAGAATCGTGTCGATCAGGCAGCCAGCCAGATCGCCAATAACACCATCGAACGTTCAGTCACCAGCCAGTCTTCCGAAGTACAGGTTGATCGTCTGCGTGGCGTGGATCGCAGCCAGCAGTCAGATTTGGCCAGTAACATGGCCGAGATGTCTCAGGGCAAGATTCAGGCAGAGCTGGGTGTGAAAGTCGCCAAAGCATCCGATGAAATGCTTGGCACGATTATCGACACCTTCGCCTGATTTTTTAAGCTCCGTGCATGTTAAACGCCGCGCCTTGTCGCGGCGTTTTTCGTTCTAAGTCCTTCTCTCTCAACTAATCTTTATTTATCGCCCCGTGGCTCGTTCGAGCCCATGGCGGTTTGTTGTGTCCGGCGTTTGAAAAATGCGATGACGAACGGCAAAAGATCGACGCTTGACAAGATTTCGGCGTAAACGTATGTTTCAAACAACTGTTTGACCGTCACAACAAATCAACACGGTCGTTCATTCCCGGTTACATCAGCAGAGGTTTATCGCTATGCCTGACTACAAGGCCCCCTTGCGTGATATTCGCTTCGTTCGTGACGAACTGCTCGGCTACGAAGCGCACTATCAGAGCCTCCCGGCTTGCGCAGACGCAACTCCGGACATGGTTGACGCCATTCTCGAAGAAGGCGCCAAGTTTTGTGAGCAGGTACTGGCGCCGCTGAACCGCGTGGGCGACATCGAAGGGTGCACCTGGAGCGAGTCCGGCGTGAAAACCCCGACTGGCTTCAAAGAGGCTTACAAGCAATTCGTTGAAGGCGGCTGGCCAAGCCTTGCCCATGACGTCGAGCACGGCGGTCAAGGTCTGCCTGAGTCGCTGGGTCTGGCGGTCAGCGAAATGGTTGGCGAAGCCAACTGGTCGTGGGGCATGTACCCAGGCCTGTCGCACGGCGCGATGAACACCATTTCCGAGCACGGCACCCCTGAGCAGCAAGAAGCCTATCTGACCAAACTGGTTTCCGGCGAGTGGACCGGCACCATGTGCCTGACCGAACCGCACTGCGGCACCGACCTGGGCATGCTGCGCACCAAGGCCGAACCTCAGGCCGACGGTTCCTACAAAGTTTCCGGCACCAAGATCTTCATCTCGGCCGGTGAACACGACATGGCCGACAACATCGTCCACATCGTACTGGCCCGCCTGCCGGACGCACCGGCTGGCACCAAAGGCATTTCCCTGTTCATCGTTCCAAAGTTCATGCCGAATGCCGATGGTACCGTTGGTGCGCGCAATGCTGTGACCTGCGGTTCGCTGGAACACAAGATGGGCATCCACGGCAACGCTACTTGCGTGATGAACTTCGACGGCGCCACCGGTTACCTGATCGGCCCGGCGAACAAAGGTCTGAACTGCATGTTCACCTTTATGAACACCGCACGTCTGGGCACCGCGCTGCAAGGTCTGGCCCACGCCGAAATCGGCTTCCAGGGCGGCCTGAAATACGCTCGCGATCGTCTGCAAATGCGCTCCCTGACTGGCCCGAAAGCGCCGGACAAAGCCGCTGACCCGATCATCGTGCACCCTGACGTACGCCGCATGCTGTTGACCATGAAGGCATTCGCCGAAGGCAACCGTGCGATGGTGTACTTCACCGCCAAACAGGTCGATATCGTCAAATACGGCGTGGACGAAGAAGAGAAGAAGAAAGCCGACGCACTGCTGGCCTTCATGACTCCAATCGCCAAAGCGTTCATGACCGAAGTCGGTTTCGAAGCCGCCAACCACGGCGTACAGATCTACGGCGGCCACGGCTTCATCGCCGAGTGGGGCATGGAGCAGAACGTCCGCGACAGCCGCATTTCGATGCTGTACGAAGGCACCACCGGCATTCAGGCACTCGACCTGCTTGGCCGTAAGGTGTTGATGACTCAAGGCGAGGCTCTGAAAGGCTTCACCAAGATCGTCCACAAGTTCTGCCAGACCAACGAAGGCAACGAAGCCGTCCAGGAATTCGTTACTCCGCTGGCTGCACTGAACAAAGAATGGGGCGAGCTGACCATGAAGGTCGGTATGGCTGCCATGAAAGATCGCGAAGAAGTCGGCGCGGCCTCCGTGGACTACCTGATGTACTCCGGTTACGCCTGCCTGGCCTACTTCTGGGCCGACATGGCGCGTCTGGCAGCCGAGAAGCTGGCAGAAGGCACTGGCGATGCGGCGTTTTACACCGCCAAGCTGCAAACTGCGCGCTTCTACTTCCAGCGCATCCTGCCGCGTACCCGTACACACGTGGCAACCATGCTGTCAGGCGCCAACAACCTGATGGACATGAAAGAAGAAGACTTCGCACTGGGCTACTAAGTCCCAGGGAGGTTTTCACAGCCGCTGTTCCTTCGGGGACAGCGGCTTTTTCATGCCTGATGAAAAATTGTTTAAGCGATGAAAATTCCCCACTAAAACGCTAAGAAAAGCGGTTTTCCTGCCGTTAAAGAGGCTTCGATGTGACGCACGTCACACCGCATGTGCTTAACTGCTCAAAATGCAGGCACAATGCCATCTTTTGCCGGGTCGGAGTCCTACCCCTTGCCGCGTTCTTCCGCTGTACGTTTCAGCCATTTCATACCTTCACTGCTGTTGTTGCTCGCGGGGTTGGCGGCTGCGTACGTCAAAGACCTCAACGTGTTTTTCACGTCCCTGTTTAACGTACTGCCCACTCTGGTGCTGCTGTTGGGTGGCGCTTACTGCGCGGTTTACCGACGTCAGCGCGAACTGTTTCTGATGCTCACGGTGTACATCGCCTACTTTCTGCTCGATACCCAGACCGACTATTACCGCGACAACGGCAAAGTGCGCGAAGACGCCGCCGTGGTGTTCCATCTCGTCTGTCTGCTGCTGCCGTTGTTATTCGGGTTATTCGCCGCGTGGCAGGAGCGTACCCACCTGTTTCAAGACATGGTCGCCCGGTTTGCCGTGCTGCTGGCGTTCGGCAGCGTGGCGCTGGGGCTTGAGCAAAGTTACCCACAGGCGCTGCTGATGTGGCTTTCGGAGATCCGCTGGCCGGCGCTGCACGGCGCATGGATGAGCCTGATCCAGTTGTCTTATCCCGTTTTTATCTCGGCATTCCTGCTGTTGGCGTGGCAATACTGGCGCAACCCGCGTCCGTTGCACGCGGCGCAATTGGTCGGGTTGCTCGGCGTGTTCTGGATGCTGCCGAAAACCTTCATCCTGCCGTTTACCCTGAACATCATGTGCAGCCAGGTGATGTTGATGATCGCCGCCGCCGTTGCACACGAGGCTTATCAAATGGCCTTCCGCGACGAACTCACCGGTCTGCCGGGACGTCGCGCGCTCAACGAACGCATGCAGCGTCTGGGCCGCAACTATGTGCTGGCGATGAGTGATGTCGATCACTTCAAGAAATTCAACGACACCCACGGCCACGATGTCGGTGACCAGGTGCTGCGTCTGGTCGCCAGCAAACTCTCCAAAATCAGCGGAGGCGGTAGGGCGTATCGCTATGGCGGTGAGGAATTCGCCCTGGTGTTTGCAGGCAAAACCCTTGAGGAGTGCATGCCGCACTTGGAGGTAATCCGCGAGTCGATCGCGTCCTACAACATTCAACTGCGCAACCAGGAAAACCGCCCGCAGGACGATCAGCAAGGTCGTCAGCGTCGCGCAGGCTCCGGCGCTTCCAGCGTTTCGGTCACGGTCAGTATCGGCGTCGCCGAACGGATAGAGCAGCGCAACCCCGAACAAGTCCTCAAGTCCGCGGACGAGGCGCTCTACAGCGCCAAGGGCGCGGGGCGTAACTGCGTGGTGGCGTTCGGGCAAAACCGCCGTGGCGCGGTGCGCATGGACTCCGCCGCAGGTTGAGTGATGACGGCGCATTCAGCGTCTGGACAGTGATTGTGGGGCGTGGTGCCCGGCAGTAGGTTGGAGAAATCTGCTGACGGAGAAGCCACCATGCCCGACTACAAAGCTCCCCTGCGCGACATGCGCTTTCTGATCGACCACGTCTTCGACTTCCACGGCAACTACGCTGCCCTCGGCGCCCACGACGCCAGCCCGGACATGATCAACGCGATCCTCGAAGAGGGCGCCAAGTTTTGTGAGAACGTTCTGGCACCGCTCAATCGTAGCGGTGACGAAGAGGGCTGCCATTTCGACAACGGTGTGGTGACAACGCCTACAGGCTTCAAGCAAGCCTTCGCACAATATGTCGAGGGTGGCTGGCATGGTTTGGCAGCGGATCCGACCTACGGTGGCCAAGGTCTGCCGAGTTCGCTGGGGCTGGTGATCAGCGAAATGGTCGGCTCCAGTAACACCTCCTGGGGCATGTACCCAGGGCTGACCCACGGCGCGATGTCGGCGATCCACGCCCACGGCACCGAAGATCAGAAAATCACTTACCTGAGCAAACTCACGGCCGGTCAATGGACCGGCACCATGTGCCTGACCGAAGCCCATTGCGGCACTGATCTGGGCATCATCAAGACCCGCGCCGTGCCTCAAGCCGACGGCAGTTACGCGATCACCGGCAGCAAGATTTTCATCTCTGCCGGCGAGCACGACATGAGCGACAACATTATCCATCTGGTATTGGCCAAGCTGCCGGACGCGCCGGCGGGCACCAAGGGGATTTCACTGTTCATCGTGCCGAAATACCTCCCGGATGCTGTGGGCGAGGCGGGTGAACGCAACGGCGTTTCCTGTGGTTCGATCGAACACAAGATGGGCATCAAGGCTTCAGCTACTTGCGTGTTGAACTTCGACGGCGCCAAAGGATTTCTGATCGGCGAGCCGAATAAAGGCCTGAACTGCATGTTCACCATGATGAACCACGCGCGGCTCGGCACCGGCATGCAGGGTTTGTGTCTGGGTGAAGCGAGTTTCCAGGGCGCGATCAAATACGCCAACGACCGTTTGCAGATGCGTGCCCTGACCGGTGCCAAAGCCCCGGATAAACCGGCCGACCCAATCATCGTTCACCCCGACGTGCGGCGCATGCTGCTGACCATGAAAGCCTTCAACGAAGGCAACCGCGCGCTGACTTACTTTACCGCTCAACTGCTCGATACCGCGCACCTGAACAGTGATGCCGATGCGCGTCAGGAGGCCGAAGACTTGCTGGCGTTCCTCACGCCGATCTGCAAGGCCTTCATGACCGACACCGGGCTGGAAGTGACCAACCACGGCATGCAGGTGTTCGGCGGGCATGGCTTCATTCGTGAATGGGGCATGGAACAGTTGGTTCGCGATTGTCGGATTGCGCCGATCTACGAAGGCACCAACGGTATTCAGGCGCTTGATCTGCTCGGGCGCAAAGTGCTCGGCAGTCAGGGCAAGCTGCTGCGCGGTTTCACCAAAATCGTCCACAAGTTCTGCGCGGCGAATGCCGGGCATGCGCAACTAGGCAGTTTTGTTACGCAGCTCAACGACCTCAACCAGCAGTGGGGCGACCTGACCATGAAGGTCGGCATGGCGGCGATGAAGAATCCGGACGAAGTCGGTGCCGCATCGGTGGATTACCTGATGTACAGCGGCTACATCATCCTCGGTTATCTGTGGTTGCGCATGGCGCTGGTGGCGCAGGCGCAACTGGAGGCGGGCGAGGGCGATGGGGATTTCTGTCGGGGCAAACTGGCGACGTGCGAGTTTTACTTCAAGCGGTTGCTGCCAAGAACGGCTGCGCACCGTGCGGCGATTGAGGCGGGGAGTGATTGCTTGATGAAGCTGCCGGCCGAAATGTTTGCGCTTTAAGGAAGATCAAAAGATCGCAGCCTGCGGCAGCTCCTACACGGGATCGCGTTTTACCTGTAGGAGCTGGCGAAGGCTGCGATTTTTCTGGTGACTAAAAATAACAAATCAGTCACCGGTTGACCCTATGTGTCGCAAAAGTTGTTGGGGTACACTCGGCCTCAATGAAAACACCCTTCCACGAATACCTGTTTAGATCTTGCGAGGTTTGCCATGGCTGACTACAAAGCGCCGCTGCGCGATATGCGCTTCGTCCTCAATGAAGTGTTCGAAGTCGCCAAACTCTGGGCCGAACTGCCGGCGCTGGCCGAGACTGTCGACGCCGAGACCGTTGAAGCGATTCTCGAAGAGGCCGGCAAGGTCACCAGCAAAAGCATCGCGCCCCTGAGCCGTGCGGCAGACGAAGAAGGTTGCCGCTGGGCCGACGGAGCCGTCACCACGCCGGCCGGTTTCCCACAGGCTTATCAGACTTACGCTGAAGGCGGTTGGGTCGGTGTTGGCGGTGATCCGCAATACGGTGGCATGGGCATGCCCAAAGCCGTTTCGGCCCAGGTCGAAGAAATGGTCAACTCCGCCAGCCTGTCCTTCGGTCTGTACCCGATGCTGACTGCCGGCGCCTGCCTGTCGATCAACGCCCACGCCAGCGAAGAGCTGAAAGCCGCGTACCTGCCGAACATGTACGCCGGCGTCTGGGCCGGTTCCATGTGCCTGACCGAGCCGCACGCCGGCACCGACCTGGGCATTATTCGCACCAAGGCCGAGCCTCAGGCCGATGGTTCCTACAAGGTCAGCGGCACCAAGATCTTCATCACTGGTGGCGAACACGACCTTACGGAAAACATCATTCATCTGGTTTTGGCCAAGCTGCCTGACGCACCGGCCGGCCCGAAAGGTATTTCGCTGTTCCTGGTGCCGAAGTTCATGGTCAATGCCGACGGCAGCCTGGGCGCGCGCAATCCGGCGAATTGCGGTTCTATCGAACACAAGATGGGTATCCAGGCTTCCGCCACCTGCGTGATGAACTTCGACGAAGCCGTCGGTTATCTGGTTGGTGAGCCGAACAAAGGTCTCGCCGCGATGTTCACCATGATGAACTACGAGCGTCTGGGCGTCGGCATTCAGGGCCTGGCCACTGGCGAGCGCTCCTATCAGAACGCCGTCGAATACGCGCGCGACCGTCTGCAAAGCCGTTCGCCAACTGGCGCACAGAACAAAGACAAAGTCGCTGACCCGATCATCGTCCACCCGGACGTGCGGCGCATGCTGCTGACCATGAAGGCCTCGAACGAAGGTGGCCGTGCGTTCTCCACTTACGTGGCGATGCAACTCGACACCGCCAAGTTCAGCGAAGACGCGACCACGCGTAAGCGTGCTGAAGATCTGGTCGCCTTGCTGACGCCGGTGGCCAAGGCGTTCCTGACCGATCTGGGTCTGGAAACCACCGTCCACGGCCAGCAGATTTTCGGCGGCCACGGTTACATCCGCGAGTGGGGCCAAGAGCAATTGGTGCGTGACGTGCGCATCACGCAGATCTATGAGGGCACCAACGGTATTCAGGCGCTGGACTTGGTGGGGCGCAAGATCGTCGGCAGCGGCGGCGCGTACTATCAACTGTTCGCCGACGAGATCCGCCACTTCACCGCTACGGCGAGTGCTGATCTGGGTGAATTCACCAAGCCGCTGAACGACGCTGTCGATACCCTCGACGAGTTGACGGCGTGGCTGCTGGATCGGGCGAAAAACAATCCGAACGAAATCGGCGCAGCCTCGGTCGAATATTTGCAAGCGTTTGGTTACACCGCTTATGCCTACATGTGGGCACTGATGGCCAAAGCCGCGTTCGGCAAGGAATCGCAGGAAGATTTCTATGCCAGCAAGCTCGGCACCGCGCGCTTCTATTTCGCCCGTCTGCTGCCGCGCATTCACTCGTTGAGCGCGTCGGTGAAGGCTGGTAGCGAGTCGTTGTTCCTTCTGGATGCAGCGCAATTCTGATGCGATGACGTGATGTAAGCATTCGCTTACATCACGTGCTGCTGTTCTCCCATATGCGCGGATTGGATCCACGGCTAATCTACATTTCATGGACGTCGCGCAGGAAGCGCAAAGCAACAACAGGGACACGTAGGATTCTGCCAGGGTGGCGGAGTGAAATGGATGTCAGGGAAACAGTCTGCAAAGCCCCGCTTCGGCGGGGTTTTCTTTTGTTTGCAGAAAAGTTTTCAGGCCCGGGAATCCAGCGGCGGCGCGCCCTTGAGCGGTTTCTCTTCGCGCCCCATCACTTCTTCCAGCAATGTCCGCAGCAACGCCAAAGACGCCTGCTGACGTTGTACGTCGCGACACACCAAGCCCACCTTCAGCGGTACCCGTGGTTCGCTCAACGGTTTCCAGAGCAAATCCTCATCGTCGTATTCTTTTTGCGATTGGCCGGGCAGCACTGTTGCCAGTTTGGTGTGCGGCAAACTGTCGAGAATCCCCACCATATTGTTCAGCTCTGCCTGCACCTGCGGGCGCCGACCGAGGCTGGTCAATTGAGCCTGCCAGATCTGGCGAATCTGAAACTCTTCTCCGAGCAGCAACATCGGCAATTCGGCAGCCTGTCGGATCGAGACTTTCTTGAATTCACGCAACGGATGATCCGCCGGGATGACCAGCGTGAGCTCATCTTCATACAGCAGCACACCATGCAGCCCGGGCTGACGCGGCGGCAGATAGCTGATGCCGATATCCAGTGAGCCATTGAGCAGGCGCCGCTCGATCTCCAGTCCTGTCAGTTCATAGATCTGCACAACCAGATGCGGTTGCGCCTTGCGCACCCGCTCAAGCATTTGCGGGACGAGGCTGGTGTGCACCGTTTGCAGCACACCGATTGCCAACGTGCGCAGTGCCTGGCCCTTGAAGTTGCCCAACGCCTCCCGGGCCCGTTGCAAACCATCGAGCAAAGGCAACGCGTGGTTGTACAACGTATGGGCGGCGAGGGTCGGCAGAAGGCGTTTGCTGCTGCGTTCGAACAGAGTGACATCGAGGTTCTGTTCGAGCTGGCGGATCTGCTGCGAGAGTGCCGGTTGCGAGATCGACAGGCGTTCGGCGGCCCGCCCGACATGACCTTCTTCGTAGACCGCGACGAAATAACGCAGTTGTTTGAAATCCATAAGTAATGCTTATCGAAAATGCTGGGAAATCGAAATGGCCCGGAGCCGTCAGTGAGCCTAGTCTAACCGCATTCACAAGGCTTACAGGGCCAGAGAGCGCGATGAATAGCGTTTGCTTCGACAGTGTTTGCATAGGCAGTTCAAAAAACCTCAATGGAGGTTTTTTCCAATGAATCTGTTCAGTTTGCGCCGCCCGGTGCCGAGTCTGGAGGACCTCGCTTTCGAGGCCGATCAGCCTGCTGCTGGTGACAGCCTGAACGCCGAGCGGCTGATGCCCAGCGTCGAGCGGCCGCAGCAGGTCTTCGTCCGTGGGCAGGGCTCCTGGCTGTGGGACAGCAACGACCGCGCTTATCTCGACTTCTCCCAGGCCGGCGGCGCCAATAGTCTCGGTCACAGCCCTTCGGCGCTGGTCAAAGCCATCGCCAGTCAGGCCCAGGCGCTGATCAATCCGGGTTTCAATCTGCACAATCGCGGCATGCTCAGCCTCGCCGAACGCCTGTGTGCGAGCACCTCCAGCGATCAGGCTTATCTGCTCAACAGCGGCAGCGAAGCCTGTGAAGCGGCGATCAAACTGGCGCGCAAGTGGGGTCAACTGCATCGCGGCGGCGCCTCGCGGATCATCGTTGCGAAGCAGGGCTGCCACGGCCGTAGTCTGGCGACGATCTCGGCGTCGGACAGTGCGAACCTGCCCAACCGCTTCGCGCCGTTGTTGCCTGGCTTCGATCTGGTGCCGTTCAACGATTTGCCGGCAATGCATGCTGCAGTGGATGCGCAAACCGTAGCGATCATGCTTGAACCGATCCAGAGCGATGCCGGCGTCATTCCCGCCACCGAGCATTACCTCAAAGGCGTCGAGCGTTTGTGCCGTGAGCTGGGCATCCTGTTGATCCTCGACGAAGTGCAGACCGGCATCGGGCGATGCGGCACCTTGCTCGCGGAACAGTCCTACGGTGTACACGCCGATATCGTCGTGCTCGGCAAAGGTCTCGGAGGTGGCGTGCCATTGGCGGCGCTGCTGGCGCGAGGCAAGGCGTGTTGTTTCGACGCCGGCGAACTGGGTGGCACCCATCACGGCAATGCGCTGATGACAGCTGCAGGGTTGGTGGTGCTCGACAGCGTGCAGGACCGGACTTTTCTCGAACAGGTTAGAGAAAACGGCCAGCACCTGTGCGAAGGTCTGGCGCGATTGGCCCACCGCTATGGCCACGGTGAACTGCGCGGTCAAGGCCTGTTCTGGGGACTGAGCCTGTCAGACGACTCTGCAGCTGCTGTCATCAATGCCGCACTGCACGAAGGCCTGCTGCTCAACGCCCCGCAAGCCAACTGCCTGCGTTTCACCCCGGCACTCACCGTCAGCAAAACCAATATCGATGAAATGCTCCTGCGTCTGGCCCGCGCCTTTTCCCGCGTGCGCACTGCGCAACTGCAATGCCGTAAAGGGATTGCCGTCTGATCCGAAACGTCCCACCCGAATTGAAGAACCGTCTCGCGGTATAACGCACGCCCCACGCCTGATTCTTTTGGCGTGGGGCGTTTTTTTGTGTGGGGTAGTGGCGAACAAATGGCGATAGCACTGAACCCTGACGAACGGCAAATGTCGATTAGCTTGTATGGCTCAAGCGAGCCAACCCCCAATCAGGAGCTGACCCATGGATTTCATTCGTATCATCATCGCCATTCTGTTGCCGCCACTGGGTGTGTTTCTGCAGGTCGGGTTCGGCGGGGCGTTTTGGCTGAACATTCTGCTGACGTTGTGTGGCTACATTCCGGGGATCGTGCATGCGGTGTACATCATCGCCAAGCGCTGAGTCCTGCAGCGCCAGGTAGGTTGCCTTCGCGAGCAGGCTCGCTCCCACACTGGATCTGTGTCGTTCACAAATCCCCTGTGGGAGCGAGCCTGCTCGCGAACGGGACACCGCTAATTCTGTGTCAACGTTAGCCCCATCACCCGCCGATAAAACAACCACTCCTGTTCCAGCGCATGCGCCTGATTCACCGCGCGGCGGAAGCCGTGGCGTTCATCGGCGTAGTAATGCGCCTCGACCGGAATGCCGTTCTGCTCCAGCGCCGTGACCATGTCGCGGGTCTGTTGCGGTACGACGACGGCATCCAGTTCACCCTGAAAGAAAATCACCGGCACGCGAATATTGCTCGCGTGCAATAGCGGAGTGCGGGCGGCGTAACGTTCGGCGTCTTGCTCGGGATCGCCGATCAGCCAGTCGAGGTAGTCGCCTTCAAACTTGTGCGTGGCTCGAGCAAGGGCTACCGGATCGCTGACGCCATAAAGGCTGGCGCCCGCACGAAACACCTGATGGAACGCCAGGGCGCACAGCGTCGTGTAACCGCCCGCGCTGCCGCCCCGAATAAATGCGCGATCACCATCGACCATGCCACGCTCTGCGAGATACGCCACCACCGCGCAGGCATCTTCGACGTCGACGTCACCCCAGCTCAAATGCAACGCCTGTCGATAGTCGCGGCCATAACCGCTGCTGCCGCGATAGTTGAGGTCGGCCACGGCGAAGCCGCGTTGCGTCCAGTACTGGATGCGCGGGTCGAGCAGCGGGTAACAGGCTGAAGTCGGGCCGCCATGAATGAACACCACCAGCGGCGGTTTCGCCTCGCCGCTCATGGCCGGATAAAAGAACCCGTGGGCCTCGCCCGCAACGCTGGGGTAACGCAGGGTTTGCGGGCGGCTGATGCGTTCGGCGGGCAACGGTGCAACACCGCCGGCCAGCACTTTGACTGCGCGGGATACGCGATCAATGGCGATCACCGCTGAAGGACTGATCGGCGACGCGGCGATGCAATAGATGAATTGCTGATCCAGTGCCAGATGACGAAAGCGGCTGTAGTCGCCGGTAAAGTCTTCGCCGTCGAGCGCCAAACGCCCAAAACCACCCTCGCTCCAACTGGCCAGGTAAGACTCACCAACGGGCAGCCAGGTGCAACCGCCTAGCTGCCAAGGCGCGGGTGCATGATCGGCTTCAGCACTTGGCAAAGGCTGAAGGCCATTCGATGTATCAATCCACGGTTGCCAGAATCCGCCACGATCGGTCAGACAATACAAACGGCCTTCAGCATCGAAACGCGGCTGTTGAATGGACTCCTCAAATTGTTCGCCCGCCACGCAACGGGGCGCCGAAAAATCACCTTCGGCCACCATCAACCGGGTCGACGTCCAGGGCTGATGCGGGCGGCTCCACTCGATCCACGCCAGACGCTGGCCATCAGGACTTACCGTCGGTGCGGCGTAAAAGTCCGCCCCTTCGGCCAGCAGATGACGCTTGCCGTCAGCCAGATCAATCGCCACCAGCCGATGCGTGTCGTGTTGTTCCTCAACCGCCAACACCTGGCCATCGGCAAAATGCAGATCGCCATAACGGCACTCGCCCGACGTCAGCGCCTCAGGCTCGCCATCCAGCGTTTGCCGATACAGTTGCTGATCCGCCTCGCCGACGAAAACTACCCCGTCAGGCGTCAGACAAAACGCGCCACCGCCATATTCGTACACCCGACTGCGCACGCTGAAACCGGCCGGCGTCAGACATTTCGCCACGCCGTCACGCCAGTGCCAGATCCGGCACGCGGCATCTTCGGGACGATATTCATTCCAGAACAAACCGTTGGCACCGAGCTGCAGTTCGGCGAAATCCATCCCGGCGGCGACGGCTTGAGCGGCGCTGAAAGGCTCAGCCTTTAGCGATGAGGCGTGAGTTTCGTTCATTACGGAAGGCCAGTTGTTCGATGGTTTGAGTAGCGTGTTCGGCTTCCTCGCGGGCCTTGAGAATCACGCCGTGCTGTTCGGATTTGCTGCACACCGGGTCAGCGTTGCTCGCGTCCCCCGTGAGCATGAACGCCTGGCAGCGACAGCCGCCGAAGTCCTTTTCTTTCTCGTCGCAGGAGCGGCAAGGCTCGGGCATCCAGTCGTAACCGCGAAAGCGGTTGAAGCCGAACGAGTCGTACCAGATGTGCTGCATGCTGTGGTCGCGCACGTTGGGAAATTGCACGGGCAGCTGTCGGGCGCCATGACAGGGCAGGGCAGTGCCGTCCGGGGTGACTGTCAGAAAGATGCTGCCCCAGCCGTTCATGCAGGCTTTCGGGCGTTCTTCGTAGTAGTCCGGGGTGACGAAAATCAGCTTGCACGGATGCCCTTCGGCTTCCAGTTTGGCGCGGTATTCGTTGGTGATACGTTCGGCGCGCACCAGTTGTTCCTTGGTCGGCAACAGACCGACTCGGTTGAGCTGCGCCCAGCCGTAGAACTGGCAGGTGGCGAGTTCGACGAAATCTGCCTCGAGCGCAATGCACAGCTCGATGATGCGGTCGATCTTGTCGATGTTGTGCCGATGAGTGACGAAGTTCAGCACCATCGGATAGCCATGGGCCTTTACCGCGCGAGCCATTTCCAGCTTCTGCGCGAAAGCCTTTTTCGAGCCGGCGAGCAGGTTGTTCACTTGCTCGTCACTGGCTTGGAAACTGATCTGGATGTGATCGAGACCCGCCTTCTTGAAGTCACTGATTTTCTGCTCGGTGAGGCCGATGCCCGAGGTGATCAGGTTGGTGTAAAACCCGAGCTTGCGCGCCTCGCCGATCAGTTCAGCGAGATCCTGGCGCACCAGCGGCTCACCACCGGAAAAGCCCAGTTGCGCCGCGCCCATCTCCCGCGCCTCGCGGAATACCTTGATCCACTGCTCGGTGCTCAGCTCTTTGCCCTGCTCGGCAAAATCCAGCGGATTGGAGCAGTACGGGCATTGCAGCGGGCAGCGGTAGGTCAGCTCGGCGAGCAACCACAGCGGCAGGCCGACCTCAGGCTTGGGCGGCACTTTTTCCGATGAATCAGGCAAGTTCGATCCAGTGCTGCGCACGGGCAACCTCCATGAATTGCTCGATGTCTTCACCGAGTTCAGGCACGCCGGGGAACTGTTTGTCGAGTTCGGCAATGATCGCCGCGACATCGCGCTCACCGTCGATCAAACCGCCGATCAGCGCAGCGCTTTCGTTTAGTTTGATCATGCCTTCGGGGTACAGCAGCACGTGGCCTTTTTGCGCCGGTTCGTACTGGTAACGGTAGCCGGTACGCCAGGTCGGGGACTTGCTGCGATCGAAACTCATAAGGTGATTCCTTTATGCCAGACCCGTTGTTCGGTCACGCTGTGATACGGAGGGCGGTTCAGCTCGTAGGCCATGCTCATGGCGTCGAGCATGCTCCAAAGGATGTCCAGTTTGAACTGGAGAATTTCCAGCATGCGCTCCTGGCCATCGCGCGTCTTGTAGTGCTCCAGCGTGATCGCCAAGCCATGCTCGACATCGCGGCGCGCCTGACCGAGGCGGGTGCGGAAATATTCGTAACCGGCCGGGTCGATCCACGGGTAATGCTGCGGCCAGCTATCGAGGCGCGACTGGTGGATCTGCGGCGCGAACAGTTCGGTCAACGAGCTGCTGGCAGCTTCCTGCCAACTGGCGCGGCGGGCGAAGTTGACGTAGGCATCGACGGCGAAGCGTACGCCGGGCAGCACCAGTTCCTGGGAGCGCAATTGATCCGGGTCGAGGCCGACCGCTTGACCCAGGCGCAGCCAGGCTTCGATGCCGCCGTCTTCACCCGGGGCGCCGTCGTGGTCGAGCAAGCGCTGAATCCACTCGCGACGGATTTCGCGATCCGGGCAGTTGGCGAGGATCGCCGCGTCTTTCAGGGGAATGTTCACCTGATAGTAGAAGCGGTTGGCGACCCAGCCCTGAATCTGTTCGCGGGTGGCGCGGCCCTGATACATCGCCACGTGGTACGGGTGATGGATGTGGTAGTAGGCGCCTTTGGCGCGCAGGGCCGCTTCGAATTCGGCGGGGGACATCGGTTGGTCGGTCATTGCGGTTCTCCGGGGAACAACCGTTGGAATCACTTGTGTCTATTCGGACGTCATCGCTGGCGAGCCAGCTCCCACAGTTTTTGTGTACGCCACAGAACCCTGTGGGAGCTGGCTTGCCAGGGATGAGGCCATCAGCTACAGCACAATACTCATGCCGTCATACGCCACTTCAACATCACGCCGCGCCAGTTCTGCGCGCTCCGGCGAATCCTCGTCGAGAATCGGGTTGGTGTTGTTGATGTGGATAAGCACCTTGCGTTGCTCGGGAAGCTGTTCCAGCACTTCGAGCATGCCACCAGGGCCGTTCTGCGCCAGATGGCCCATCTCGCGACCGGTGCGGGTGCCGACGCCACGGCGCTGCATTTCATCGTCGTCCCACATTGTGCCGTCCACCAGCACGCAATCGCTGCCGGCCATGATTTCCAGCAGTGGCGCGTCAACCTTGCCCAGCCCCGGCGCATAGAACAGCTTGCCGCCGGTCTTCAGGTCTTCGACGATCAGGCCGATGTTGTCGCCCGGGTGCGGATCGAAGCGGTGCGGCGAATACGGCGGCGCGGCACTGCGCAATGGCAGGGGAGTGAAACGCAGGTTCGGGCACGCAGCGACGGTGAAGCTTTGATCGAGTTCGATACGGTTCCAGTCCAGCCCACCGTTCCAGTGTTTGAGCATGGTGAACAGCGGGAAACCGGTGCTCAGGTCTTCGTGAACCATGTCCGTGCACCAGACCTGATGCGGGCAGCCTTCGCGCAGGCTGAGCAGGCCCGTGGTGTGGTCGATCTGGCTATCCATCAGGATGATCGCGCTGATACCGGTATCGCGCAGCGCACGGCCCGGTTGCATCGGAGCGAAGTTCTGCAGTTGCGCGCGGATGTCTGGCGAGGCGTTGCACAGCACCCAGTTCACGCCGTCATCGGAAATCGCGATGGACGATTGAGTGCGGGCCTTGGCATTCAGGCTGCCGTCGCGAAAACCGGCGCAATTGACGCAGTTGCAATTCCACTGCGGAAAACCGCCACCGGCGGCCGAACCCAGAATCTGGACGAACATGAACGCTCCATCATTTCAACGCTGAAAATAAAACGCCCCGGCGAGCCGAGGCGTTGCACTGCAAGTCTGCGTGGGCAGAACTCAGCGGCTGGCGAAGTACATGGTGACTTCGAAGCCGATACGCAGGTCGGTGTAAGCCGGTTTTGTCCAGGACATAGGGTGTCTCCTTCGGGTGGGTGGGATAGCGCTGTCCATAGGTATAGTCCACGGCAGCGCAGGGATGTTCCAAATAGTTAGGCGGCTATGTTACTCAAAATTTCAACACGATTGCCTGTGAATCTTTGAGAAAGCTCCTTGCAGCCTGAGTAATGATCAGTTTGCCGCTTGCCATGGTTCGCCGGGCATAGCGTCGCTGGCAAGGCAGAGCCAGCCACCTTCGGCGTTGTTTAAGCGCTGTGCGGCTGCCAGCAATGCCGGACGATCCAGTTGGCCAATCGCGGCGAACAATTGCGGCAGATAATCCGACGAATGGTCCGCGAGTCTGGCCTGCCACAGCAGTTCGGCGGAGTCTTTGGTCGACAGATTTGTGTCATTGAACTGATCGATTAGCGATTGGTGTTGTTGGCTGAGACTGGCGTCATCCAGGGTTTCAATCAGCGCCGGAATGCCTTGGAGGAATTGCTGAATTTGCCCGAGCAATGCTTCCGGTGTGGCTGTTGGCGATTGCACGCCGAACAGCAACCCGGTCTGCCCGTGCATTTGCCGCACACCACTGAACACCGCGTAACCCAACTGCAATTCGACGCGCAGGCGCTGATAGAACGGCGTCTGGCACAGTTGCGCCAGCAGGCGCCATGCAGCTTCGTCGGCGATTTCGCGGCTGGCGGTCGGGCAGAACAGCAGCAGCGAGTGTTCGCTGGACGCGGTGTCGATGTGGCTCCACAGGTGTTGGCCGTTGATGGTCGACGGAGCAGGCAATTGATTATCAGGGATGCCAGGAATACGGCTCAGGGCCAGCCCCATGGCAGATTGGGTTTGCGCGCTGAGGCCTAGCGCCAGGCCATCCCAGCGGGAAGTTGTCCACAGATGTTTGGCATCGGCGCAAGTTGGCGTTGAGGCCAAACAATGTACCGGCAGCGCCTTGAGCAACTGGCGGATCGGCATCAACGGCGTTTCTGGCTCGCCTCGCACGGCATCGGCGTCAATTTGCGTCAGACATTTCAGCGCGTGCTCCAGGACGATGGGCATCGGCTCTTGCAGGCCGGTGAGTTTCAGCAGCCATTGATTGCCGGTTGTGCCGAGCGACAACTCGACCCCGGCCTGACGTGCGTCGTCCTGAGTTTCCCGAAGGCTGCGATGCAGTTGCGCTTGCAGGTCAGCATTGGCTGCTGCCTCCAATTGCCAGCGCAGATAAATCGCGCCTTCATCACCGTTGTCCGGCAATGCCTGACTGAACTGCATGGGCGAGTGTTCGCGACGGCCGCGCGAACGATCCTGAGCAAACGTGCGCAACCCACGGTGGGCGCTGGTCTGGCCACGGATCAATCCGGCGTTGGCCAGTGGTTCATTCGCACGCAAGAACGGATTGGCTTCAGGCAGGCGCCAGTGGCTGCTGAAGTTATCCACAGTGCCGATTTCACCAAGGATTTGCTTGAGGGCCGACACGCCGGCGTCGGTCAGGCCACTTTCGAGCCGTTCGATATCGATACGCGCCAGCTGCAACGCGCCGCTGACTTGCTGCTGACGCTGAAGCAGGGCTGCGTATTCCTTACGCAGCGGCGCCCAATCCTGCCGTGCAAAGAAACTCAGCCAATCGCGCACTTGTTCGCCAATCGCGCTCAACGATCCGGCAGGCGCGCTGAACTGCAGATGCAACAAGGCTTGCCGGGAGAAGTGATACAGCGGCGCTGCTTTCAAGCTGTCGGCCAGATTTCCGGCCTGTAAGTACGCGAGCAAACCACCCGGTTTGGCGCTGTTGAGCCAATGACAGAGAAACGCCATTGCCTCGGCAGAGGCGTCGGGCAACGCGTCGAAGGCAAACAACAGATTGCAGTACTGCTCGCCGACCTGTTGATAACTTTTCACCGCCAATGGCGAGGTGGCTGCCTGCGGCGTTTTATCCCCAACCGGCAGCATCGCAGCAAATTGCTCTGCCAAGCTGCGCAACTCTTCAACACGCTGCGGCCCAACCAGGCTCAGGGTCATTTGCGCGGTGCGATAGAAGCGCTGATGGAAATCTGTCAGCGCCAGCTGAAACGACGGTTGCTCGACTTGCAGCGTGTCGCGGTTCCCAGCGTGAAAACCGCGCAACGGATGTTCCGCCGACAATCCCTCGTACAACGCAAACTGCCGCTGAGCCGTCGGATCTTGCGACCAGGCGACGAATTCCGCCTGCAACACTTCCCGTTCCCGCAACTGATCGTCCGGATTCATACGCGGGTTGGCGAGCATGTCCGACAGACGTTCAAGCCCTGCACCGAAAGACTGCGTCGGCAACTCAAAGAAAAAGTCCGTGGTGCGCTCCCGAGTGCTGGCATTCACCTGCCCGCCATGACGCTGCACGTAGGCCATCAGCCCTTCATTCGCAGGAAAACGCTCAGTACCGAGAAACAGCAAATGCTCGAGGAAGTGCGCCAGCCCCGGCCACGCCAACGGCACATCATGGCTGCCAGCGGCCACCCGTAAGGCGGCGGCGCTGCGCTTGAGTTCCGGTACATGACGCAGGGTCACGCGCAAGCCATTGGCCAGGGTTTCAGTGTGGGGACGAGGGTGGGTCGGCGCGGGCATGGGCACTTCCAGAACAGTGAAGTGCCAATGCTAGCGGATTAGCGCTTGTTCAGCGCGCCGTAAAGCTCGGGGCGACGGTCGCTGAGGTAGCGATTAGCTGCACGGGAGTCGACCATCAACTGCCGATCGAGCTCGCCGACGATCAGCGCTTCATCCAGTCCGGCCTGAGCAATACGGCTGCCGTCCGGCGCAGCGATACTGCTTTGCCCGCAATAGTGGATATCGCCTTCATGGCCGCAGTAGTTGGCGTAGGCCACGTAGCATTGGTTTTCGAAGGCGCGGGAACGGACGGTCACGTCTGCGACGAAATCGAACGGGATCATGTTCGCCGTCGGCACCAGAATCAGCTCGGCGCCTGCCAGGGCCAGACGTCGGGTGTTTTCCGGGAATTCCAGGTCGTAGCAGATCAGGAATCCGAGCTTCCAGCCATTGAGTTCAACCACGGGGAATGCGTCTTCGCCGGGGCTGAACATCGACCTATCCAGATCGCCGAACAGATGCGTCTTGCGGTAATTGCACAGGCGTTCGCCGTGGGCGTCGATCAACTGCACGGCGTTGTAGATCTGCCCGTCAGCAGTACGCTCGGGGTATCCGTAAACAATCGCCAGGCCGGCAGCCTTGGCGATCCGGCCGATCTGCTGTGCCCATTCACCGTTGTAAACCTCGGCCAAAGTGCTGACCGCCTCGGCGCCGATGTTGTAGCCGGTCATGAACATTTCCGGCAGCACCAGCAGGTCGGCGCCCTTGGCCTCCATCGCCAACTGATGCAGGCGTTGCAGGTTGGCGGCGGGGTCCAGTGGCAGCGGCGGACATTGGTAAAGGGCTACACGCATCAGGGATTCCTCTTACTCGGGCAGGGCGATAGGGCCGATGTCTTTGAACACATCACCCGGGCCCGGGTTCTCTTTATGTGTAGAACCGCCGAAATGTTTCATGATCCCCCACACCGCGTTGAGCGACGTCTGCACCGCGCCTTCAACCCATGCAGGGGTCCACGACACGTCGTCGCCGGCGATGAAAATTCCGCGTTGCTCAGCGGGCATGTCGTCCTGCATGAAGTGCGCGTACATCCGCTGGTTGTAGCGATAGTGGCCGGGCAAGGCGCCCTTGAACGCACCGAGGAAGTGCGGATCGGCTTCCCACGAGACGGTGATCGGATCGCCGATGATGCGTGCGGCGATGTCGACTTTCGGGTAGATCTTTTTCAACGCGTTCAACGCCAGTTCCACGCGTTTTTCCACCGGGTGCGGGAGCATCTTCAACGCATCGCTCATCCACGAGTATGACAGGCAGATCACCCCCGGCTTGTCGTCGCCGTTGTCGAACAGATAGGTGCCACGGGTCAGGCGATCGGTGAGGGTCATGCTCATCAGGTCGCGGCCGGTTTCCGGGTCCTTGTCCTTCCAGAACGGCCGGTCGACCATCACGAAAGTTTTCGACGATTGCATGTAGCGAGTACGGTCCAGCGCCATCCACATCTTTTGCGAGAACAGGGTTTCGTCGCATTCGATCTGCGTGGTCAGCAGCCAGCTCTGGCAAGTGGTCAGCACGGCGGCGTATTCGCGGGTGTCACCGTTGTTGTCGGTGACGGCGAAGCGGCCATCGGGGGCGTGGGCGATTTTCTTCACCCCGGAGCGCGGCGCGCCACGGTGCAGGGATTTCAGGCTGGTGCCTTCTGGCCAGTGCACGCAGCGTTCCGGCACATGACGCCAAATGCCTTGCGGCACTTGTTCCACGCCGCCGACCACCAGGTGCTGATGATCGTCGCAGTTGGTCATCACTACGCGGAAGATTTCCAGCATTGAGTTGGGGAAGTCAGAGTCCCAGCCGCCGGTGCCGAACCCCACCTGACCGAACACTTCGCGGTGATGGAACGACAGTTTGGCGAAGGCTTTGGAAGTGGCGACGAAATCGTAGAACGTGCGGTCGTCCCACAGCGGCACGAGGGTGTTCCACAGCTCTTTCAGGCGCGGTACATCGCGATCGCGGATGGCTTGCTGGATATCCGCGAACTGCGAGCCAGCTTCCAGTGCGTCTGCCCAGGCGTCAGCCACTTCCTGAAACAGTGCAGGAAGATCCGCCAGTTTCTGTGCGTAATGGGTTTTGCCTTCCAGATCGATCACGGTGCTGCCGGAGGCCGGCGTCAACGGGTTGGGGAAGGGCTTGGTTTCGAGTCCGAGTTTGTCGACGTAGTGATAAAACGCGGTGGACGATACCGGGAAACGCATGCCGCCGAGTTCAGCGACGATACCGTCTGTGCCGTTGAATGCCTGGGAACGCAGACGGCCACCGAGTTTGGAAGCCTCGTACACCACCGGTTTCAAGCCAAGCTTCATCAGTTCGTAGGCGGCGACAAGTCCGGCAATGCCTGCGCCGACAATCGCCACTTCGGCACCATGATTATGTTCAGGAATGCTGCCGAGACCGGCCGGGTGTTCGATCCAGTCGTCAAAGCCGAACGGGAAGTCCGGGCCAAAAATGGTGATTGGCTTCTTACCGTCTGCAGGATGGCGATTGTTCTTGTTCATGGCTGACCTTGCTGGCGACCCGACGCGGAATACGCGTCTGAGTATAGGAAAAGATGCCAGCCATTCTAGGGAGCGTAGAACACGTTAATAAGACGCAAAGTGTCGTCGTTTTGCCATTATTTTGATCAAAGTGACGATTCATGGCTTCATTTCGATCACTGTAGGAGCCAGCCTGCTGGCGATGAGGCCCTCTCAGCCACGTGTGATCAAACCGGCTGCCCCCGATCAATCTTGCTGCTCAGGATGATCGAAGTCGTCGTCTTCTCCACCCCATCCACACTCCCGATCTGATCCAGCAACTGATCCAGTTGCTCTGGCGAATCGGTACGTAACCACGCCACATAGTCAAACTCGCCACTCACCGCACACAACTGCTGCACCTGCGCCATCGCACTCAAGCGGCGCAACACCTCTTTGCCAGAACGCGGCTGCACCTTGATCCCGACATACGCCTGCAACCCGCCATCAACCACGCGTTGCCCCAAACGCACGCCATAACCGGTGATCACTTTGGCCTTTTCCAGCCGTGCAAGCCGCGACGTCACGGTGGTGCGGGCGATGCCCAACTGCCGGGCGAGCATGGCCACGCTTTCGCGGGCGTTGATTTGCAGGGCGGCGATCAACTGGCGGTCGATTTCGTCAAGCGCGGGTGGGCGGATGTCTGGCAAGGGGTGCTCCATGGGGCGCGGGTCTCAGACTTGGCATGTTACAGGCTCAACCAGTGAATCGCTTGCGAGCGGATAATCGAATGGTTTTGTAACCCTCAAGAATTTTTTCGCCCGCTCCAAATGCCTTGAATACATGCAATCCAAAAATGGGTTGACTTGCCAGGTGTCTTTATCAAAAATACCGACAAGAGCGCGAAATCTGCTGCCTTGCAGGGCTTTAGCAGACGTAGGTACCTCAGCGATGCTGCAACATCGGTGTAAGGTGAGACCTCTTCATCCCATTTCCTGAGGATGCCAATATCAGGATTCAAATACTCAAGGGCAGCCTCATAGCTGCCCTTTTTCTTTGTCTTCAAGAACGTATCGCTTGTATAAAAGTTTGCCTTGGCGATGCTTGTTCATTGCTCTGGCCGGCGCATGCATGAAGTTCCAGAGAACATGTCCGTTTCTGACATCGACCACGACGAGCATGTCATTTTTTGCCGCGTAGGCGTTGATGAATGCCAACCGATATTCGCCGTTATCGTAAAGAATTCGCCAAACTTCGAAAGGTCCAGTTAGCGTATCGATAGCATGTCGGACATACCGCTCTCGAGAGTCTGGGCGTTTTTCGACAATATGAGCGAGCTTGTCTCTCCTGACCGCAATGTTTCCGATGGGTGTGAGGATGGTGATAGCCAGTAATGCCTCGTCGACGAAACCAAAGTAAGCCAAGAGAATTTTCAGGGCTCCGTCTGCGTCTTCAGCTCTTTTTATCTCATCGATTGCGGCTGAGCGAAGCTCCCTGGCCAGCGTTCGCAGATCGGGTAAAGCAAGGTCGATCCATGTCTGCTGGCCAGCCGCTTCCTTTATCAGTGGCGCTGCAGTCACAATCATGAAAGTAATCCCGGGCGAATAACGGCGTCCGGAGGTTACTTCTTCGGATTAAAAACCAACAAGGTAGAAAACTGAATGAAAACATAGCTTCGGAAAACTCCTACAGACCCCGGGGTTATCTTCCGAAAATATACCCACAGCAAGAGTGAATCGACGACGAGCAAACTCGAAAAAGCTACGCGGATACTCGGCTTATTTCGATGAAGCTTGTTTTGGATAGCTAATGACCTTCACCACATCATCAATTACCGCTTTGCTCATCGCCGCGAGGAAATAAGCACCCCAGGCATAACGGTCGGTTTTTTTGTCGTAAGCGGCGTCCTCAGCGAAGGCTTTGACCAGAAACAGCAGGTCGGAGGCTTGGGATAAAGCATCGCCAATCGGGACGCCGGCGCTGACATGGAAGAGGGGTTGGTTGGAGCAGTAGATGAAGGGGGTGAGGCCGATGGTTTTCAGGTCTGAAGGGTGGGGCAATTTTGTTTCAGTCATAGTCTTACTCCTGGTATGAGGAGCCGCCACCATCTCTTCCATTGATATGGGTGACAGCTGTGCGCAGGTTGGAAACCGGGAAACCGAACCAATGAAACCGGCACGTCCGAGGACGTCCCACGCACAGCCGCCATAACTTTGATCACAAGTCTGGATGCTGTCGGTTTCGATTTCATCGGGTTTCCAAGCCCGGCCGCTGATGAGCAGCGACGTCTTGAGAGTATCCCGTCAAAGAAAAGCCCAACAGGCTCCAAACCGCCTCAAACCACAGCTTCAGAACTTGCCTACAGCCTTCGCGGAAGTCGTCCTGCGAAGTCAAACCGTACCAAACCATCACCCAAGAAAAAGCCGCGCATTTAGCGCGGCTTTCAATTTGGTGGGCCCACACGGACTTGAACCGTGGACCAAAGGATTATGAGTCCTCTGCTCTAACCAACTGAGCTATAGGCCCTCAGTAGGCCGCGGATTATAGCGACGGTTTCTCGGCTGTGCTATCCGAAAAATCCGATACGGCAATACGCAGAAACGTTGCGGCGAACTCTTCCGGCGGAAGCGGCAGGCTGACGATGTAGCCCTGGATCTGTTCGCAGCCTTCGGCGGCAAGGAATTGTTGTTGCGCCTGGGTCTCCACGCCTTCGGCGATCACGGTGAATTGCATGCTCCGGCCCAGGGCGATGATGGCGCGGACAATCGCCGCGTCGTGGGGGTCGTCGGGCAGTCCGCGGACGAAAGACTGGTCGATTTTGAGGATGTCCAGCGGCAGGCGTTTGAGGTAACTGAGTGAGGAATAGCCAGTGCCGAAGTCGTCGATGGCCAGTTGCACACCGAGGTGTTTGAGCTGGTGCAACACCGCCAGGGCCTCTTCGGCCTGACTCATGATGAAATTCTCGGTAATTTCCAGTTGCAGTAAATCCGGCCTGAGGCGGTTTTCCTTGAGCAGTTGCTCGATGCGCCCGAGCAGATTCGGCTGGCGCAGTTGGGCGCCGGCGAGGTTGACCGACAGCGGCCCGAGGCTTTCGTAGATCTGGTTCCATTCGAACATCTGTCGGCAGGCGGTCTCCAGCACCCAATCGCCGATCTGCAGAATCATTCCGTTTTCTTCGGCCAGTGGGATGAAGTGCTCCGGCGGCACATCGCCAAATGTCGGATGACGCCAGCGTATCAGAGCTTCGGCGCCGACCAGGCTGTGGTCGTCGAGGCTTATTTTCGGTTGGTAGTAGAGGCGCAACTCGTCACGTTCGATGGCCCGGCGGAGCTCGTGCTCCAGTGCCACGCGTTCGCTGGCCTGGGCGGTGAGGTCGCGGGTGTAACTCTCGACGCGGTTGCGGCCCTTGGCTTTGGAGCGATACATCGCCGCATCGGCGTTTTTCACCAAGGTGGCCACGTCACAACCGTCGCGCGGGTACAGGCTGGTGCCGATGCTCGCGCTGATGAAAAACTCGTGCTCGCCAGCCTGGAACGGTGCGCCGAAACAGTTGAGCAGTTTTAGTGCGATGTTGTCGGCATCGCTGGCTTGCTGCAGGCCGGGCAGCAGAATAATGAATTCGTCGCCGCCCAGTCGGGCGACGGTGTCGATGTCACGCAACTGTTCTTTCAGGCGCACGGCGATGCCTTTGAGCAGCAGGTCGCCAACCGGATGGCCGAGGCTGTCGTTGATGTGCTTGAAGCGATCGAGGTCGAGAAACAGCACTGCGCCCTGACCGCCATTCTCCTGCTGACCGTTCAGTGCCATCAGCAAGCGGCTTTCGAACAACGTGCGGTTCGGCAGGCCGGTGAGCGGGTCGTGGTGAGCCTGATAGTCGAGTTTGGCCTGTGCGTGTTTGAGGCTGGAGATGTCGGCGAACACCGCGACAAAGTGGGTGATGAATTTGTCGCGGTTGCGCACGGCACTGATGGTCAGCCAACTCGGGTACAGCTCGCCGTTCTTGCGCCGGTTGGAAATTTCGCCTTGCCAGTGGCCTTCGTCGGTCAGTTGGTGCCACATCGCGGCATAAAATGCGCTGTCGTGCAGCCCCGAGGCGAGCAGGCGCGGGGTGTGGCCGAGGGCTTCGCTTTCGCTGTAACCGGTGATTTCAGTGAAGGCCCGATTGACCGCGCTGATGTGCTGCTGGGTATCGGTGATCAACACGCCTTCGGCGGTGCTCTCGAATACGGTCGCGGCCTGTTGCAGCTTTTCCTGCATCAGGTGGCGTTCGGTGATGTCGCGGGCGATGGTCAGCATGCAGTCTTCTTCGCCGATCGGCAGCGGGCGGCTGGATACTTCGCAGAGCCGAATCTGCCCGTCGCTGCGGCGGATATGGCAGGTGAAATCGCGGACGAAACCATCGCGGTGCAACAGGTCGAGCATCTGTTTGCGTTCGTTGAGGTTGACCCAGATCCCCAGATCGAGCGTCGAACGATCCACTGACATGGCGCTATTGAACCCGGTGATGCGGCTGAAACCTTCGTTGACCTCCAGCAATAAGCCGTCGTTCTGGCGCGACAGCAGCAAGCCGTCCGGCGAGGCATGAAATGCCTTGGCGAATTTCTCTTCCGAGGTTTGCAGTTGCTGTTGGGTTTCTTTGAGCTGGGTGATGTCGCGCACGACCACGACCAACGCTGGCGTGGTGTCGAGGTCGAACGGTTCGGCGGAAATCAGGCCGGTGAACACTTGGCCATTATTGCGACGAAAGGGCATCTCCAGGTTGCGGATGCTGCCGGCCTGCAAACGCTGCAACAGCCCCGGACCCACGCCGGGTATGCCCCAGATATTCAGGTCGGTGGCGGTCTGGCCGATGACGTCTTCGGCTTTGAGGCCGATCTGTTCTTCAAAGGCTTTGTTGACCTCCAGCAGACAGCCGTCGGACAAGCGCGCGATCACCAGGATGTCCGGACATTGCTGGAATACCGACGCGAACTTCTGCTCCGACAGTCGCAGCGCTTCTTCGGTGCGCTTGGTTTCGCTGATGTCGATCATCAACCCGCGCATCACCGGTTCGTGACCGTGTTCGATCAGGCTGACGATGTCTCGCACCCACAGGCAGCGACCATCTGCGGTGATCACCCGGTAATCGAGGCTGTGATCGCGCCCGGCCAGCACTTCGTGATCGCAGAAGCTCTGGGCGCGGGTCAGATCCGCCGGGTGAATGATGTTGCGCCAGAAGCCCGGAATCAGCCAATGCGACAGTGGATAACCGAGCAGGTCCTCTGCGTGCGGCGACACATAGCTGTA
The DNA here is from genome assembly GCF_059716145.1 of Pseudomonas sp. LBUM1648. NCBI lineage: Bacteria > Pseudomonadati > Pseudomonadota > Gammaproteobacteria > Pseudomonadales > Pseudomonadaceae > Pseudomonas > Pseudomonas sp. LBUM1648. The sequence continues at coordinate 5,894,052 of NZ_CP166808.1, read as the reverse complement.
AGTGAAGTCACTCATCCGCGCTTCCCACGCGATGGCGGACAGGCTCTCCACGAGGCCCCGATAGTGGTACTCGCTGCTGCGCAGTTCCTGTTCGAGGTCGATGCGTCGCGCAATCTCTGAGCTCAGGCGCCGGTTGATGCGGATCACCACGGCCAGCACGATCATCAGTAGCAGCAGGCCGGGCAGGCCATAAACAAGCAGATCATTCCAGAATGTCCGATGGTCGAGGACGTTGCCGACCCAGTGTTCTTGAATACTGCTGATTTCAGCAGGGGTCATGTCTGCCAGAACTTTGTCCAGAATGCCCACCAGCATCTTGTTATCGCGCGGTACGGCCATCGCCAGTTGATAGCGATACGGGGTTTCGCCGCTGACGTAGAGGCCGTCGAGCTTGAGTTGGCGAAGGCTCCAGACGCTAGAGGCGAGGTCGCCGACCACCGCGTCCACTTCGTCGGTCGCCAGTGCCTGCAAGGCTGAGCTGACGTTGGGCATGGCGACCAGATTCAGGTCAGGGTGGTGGGTACGCAGGAGTTCATGGGGCGCGTAGTTTTCGACCACGGCGATCTTCAGGCCGTACAGATCGTCAAGTTTGCGCGGTTGCGCGCCACCGATGTGCGCGAGGATGACGATCGGGAAGTCGAGGTAGGGCCGGGTAAACGACAGGTAGGTCTGGCGCTCGGGTGTGGACATGATCCCCGGCAGCAAGTCGATCTTGCCCTGTTTGACCTGCTCCAGTACCACCGTCCAACTCACTGGCTCGATGGGCGTAAGTTTGATCGCCAGTCGCTGGCGTATCACGTCGATATAGTCAGCCGCCAGGCCCTGATAGCGGGCCTGGTCGTCGCGAAACTCGAAGGGCGGCCACGACGCATCTACACCCAGTTTCAAGTCCGGGTGAGCCGCCAGCCAGCTACGTTCTTCATCGGTCAGAGTCAGCGCGTCAGCCGTTGCGGTCCAGATCATCAGTGACAGCAAAAAAAGCACGGACGCCAGTCTGGGCATAACGCTCTCGTTATGGCACGGGGGTGATTGTTTCGAGTGTAGACGGGGTATGCGGGGGAGGGGTGGTGCGAGGAATTTAATCTGCCATATAAACAAAACCCCCGGCCTGGGCCGGGGGTTCTGGTATCACTCGTCGAGGAAGGAGCGCAGATGCTCGCTTCGCGTCGGATGGCGCAGCTTGCGCAGCGCCTTGGCTTCGATCTGACGGATCCGCTCACGCGTTACGTCAAACTGTTTGCCCACTTCTTCGAGCGTATGGTCGGTGTTCATGTCGATACCGAAACGCATGCGCAGTACCTTGGCTTCACGGGCAGTGAGGCCGGACAGGACTTCGCGAGTCGCTTCTTTCAGACTCTCAACAGTGGCGACATCGATTGGCGACTGCATGGTCGAGTCTTCGATGAAGTCACCCAGATGGGAGTCTTCGTCATCACCGATCGGGGTTTCCATGGAGATCGGCTCTTTAGCGATCTTCAATACCTTACGGATCTTGTCCTCAGGCATTTCCATGCGTTCGCCCAGCTCTTCCGGGGTCGGTTCGCGACCCATTTCCTGCAACATCTGCCGGGAAATGCGGTTGAGCTTGTTGATCGTCTCGATCATGTGCACCGGAATACGGATGGTGCGGGCCTGGTCGGCGATCGAGCGAGTGATCGCCTGACGGATCCACCAGGTGGCATAAGTCGAGAACTTGTAACCACGACGGTATTCGAACTTGTCCACCGCTTTCATCAGACCGATGTTGCCTTCCTGGATCAGATCGAGGAATTGCAGGCCGCGGTTGGTGTACTTCTTGGCGATCGAGATCACCAGACGCAAGTTCGCTTCAACCATCTCTTTCTTCGCGCGGCGGGCCTTGGCCTCACCGATCGACATGCGACGGTTGATGTCCTTGATCTCAGCGATGGTCAAACCGGTTTCGGTTTCCAGTGCCGTCAGCTTCTGCTGGCAACGGATGATATCCGGCTGAACACGGCCAATGGCTTCGGCGTACTTGCTCTTGCCTTTGGCCAGAGCGTCGGACCAGCTTTCGTCGACTTCGTTGCCCGGGAACTGACGCAGGAAATCGGCGCGTGGCATACGTGCATCACGTACGCACAGTTGCATGATCGCGCGCTCTTGCTGACGCAGACGATCCAGGGCACTGCGAACACGCTCGACCAGGCCTTCGAATTGCTTCGGTACCAGTTTGATCGGCATGAACAGCTCGGCCAGAGCCAGCAACTCGGCAATCGCTGCCTTGTTGCTGCGGCCGTGCTTTTTCAGCGCCTTGCGGGTGATTTCCATCTGATCGGACACAGCGCCGAAACGCTGAGCAGCGATGACCGGATCCGGACCGCTTTCGGCTTCTTCTTCGTCATCGTCAGAAGCGTCAGCCTCCTCGTCGTCGGATTCCTCAGCCTTTGCAGCTTTTGGATCGATCGGCGGCGGCACTTCTGCCGCAGGCGGCGCAATGCCGTCGTCCGGGTCGATATAACCGCTCAGGACGTCGGACAGGCGACCACCTTCGGTGGTGACGCGAGTGTACTCGGAGAGAATGTGGTCAACCGTGCCAGGGAAGTGCGCGATTGCGCTCATCACTTCACGGATGCCCTCTTCGATACGCTTGGCGATTTCGATTTCGCCTTCACGAGTCAGAAGCTCGACCGTACCCATTTCACGCATGTACATGCGCACAGGGTCAGTGGTGCGACCGATATCGGTCTCCACCGCTGCCAGCGCGGCTGCTGCTTCTTCCGCAGCGGCCTCGTCGGTATCGGCGTCGGCCAACATAAGGGCGTCCGCATCCGGAGCACTCTCGTGTACGGGGATCCCCATGTCGTTAATCATGCGGATGATGTCTTCCACCTGCTCAGGATCTGAAATATCCTCGGGCAGGTGGTCGTTGACCTCGGCGTAAGTCAGATACTTCTGCTCACGACCCAGTTTGATCAACTCAATAATACGAGACTGCTGTTGCGCTTTTCCGGACATAACACCCTATCCACTGAAGGTCTTGGCGGGCAAAAAACAAGCCGAGGATTATACCTGAGCTATGACCTCACGCGCCAGTTGAGGTCGGGTTTGATGCGGAAACATTGCGACTTAGAAGGTCGCGCAGTTGATTTTTCTCTTCAATACTCAGTTCGCTTTGACGCGCTTTCCTGAGCAACTGTTCCAGATTTCGCTCGCGTTGGCGGGCTGACAAGCTAGTAATGGTGTCGAAAAACTGTTGTTCAAGGTTATCTCCATCAATCAGCCATTCCTTTTCTGCCAGCGCCTTGAGCAATCGGCCCTGTTCAGTGCCGTGCCATCGCGCGATCAGTTGAAATGAGTTTAGCTTGGGATTCTTCTGTACGGCTTCGAGCAGCGCTACCAGCAGCTGCGCGTTGGTCTGATTTTCGTCCGCTATGTGCCCGGCGTCTTCGACGCGCTCGGCCAATTGCGGGTGATGAAGCAGTGTGCGCAGTGCCGTCAGGGTTGGCGACTCGACGCCAATCGGCGTCCGCGGGCGTTGCTGATCGCGATCGCCGCCACGCTTGCCGTTCTTGTCCCAGGGTTTCTTGTCCCATTTCTTGCCGCCGGCGCCGGGTTTCTTCGGCGTCCATTCCTGCTGCGGCACGTACAAATCCTGTGACTGCGGCTGATGGTAGTCGCTGTAGTCCGGCATTGCGTCGTAATCAATGCCCGGATCGTAGGCGGGCGGTGCTTCCTGCGGCGCGTTTTGTGCGAGCTGGCTGACGGTTTCACTGCTCAGGCCGGTGATTTCGGTCAGGCGCTGACGCATCAGAATGCGCAGATTGGCCCCTGGCACTTTGTCGATCAACGGTGCGGCGAGGGTGGCCATGTGGGCCTTGCCTTCGAGCGAGCGCGGGTCGGCTTCTTCGGTCAGTTGCTGGAAGAAATAATCTGCCAGCGGCTGCGCATGCTGATTGATTCGGGCCTTGAACGCATCGGTGCCTTCGGCGCGAACCAGGGTGTCCGGGTCTTCGCCTTCAGGCAGAAACAGGAATCGCGCACGGCGCCCGTCTTGCAGGCATGGAAGTGTTGCCTCCAGCGCGCGCCATGCGGCGTTGCGGCCAGCCTGGTCGCCGTCGAAGCAGAACAATACGTTCGGAACGACGCGGAAAAGACGTTTCAAATGTTCTTCGCTGGTCGCGGTACCCAGCGTCGCGACGGCATTGCGCAAGCCCTGTTGGGCGAGGGCGATGACGTCCATGTAACCCTCGACGACGATGATTTCGTCGAGGTTTCGGTTGTTCTTGCGCGCTTCATAGAGGCCGTAAAGTTCCTGGCCTTTATGGAAAACCGGAGTTTCCGGCGAGTTCAGGTACTTCGGCTTGTCATCGCCCAGCACGCGGCCACCGAAAGCGATGATGCGCCCGCGCGTGTCGCGGATCGGGAACATCACGCGATCGCGGAAGCGGTCATAGCGTTTGCCGGTTTCGGCGTTCTCGATCAGCAAGCCGGCGTCGACCATGGCCTTCTGTTGCAAAGTGTCGCTGCTTAAGTGTTTGAACAGGTTGTCCCAGCCGGGTGGCGCAAAGCCGAGGCCGAAATCCCGAGCGATCTCGCCAGTCAGGCCGCGGCCCTTGAGGTAATCCACCGCAGCTTTGCGCGATGGGTGGCTCTTGAGTGCCTGCCGATAAAAGTCGGCGGCTGCAGTGAGCAAAGGGTATAGCGGCGAATCGGTCGGTTGTCGCGGTTTGTGCGCGCGGCCGCTTTCTTCGCGGGGGATTTCCATGCCGGCGGCTTTCGCCAGATCTTCGACTGCCTGGGGGAAGTCCAGGTTGTCGTGGTCCATGAGGAAGCCGAGGGCATTACCGCCAGCGCCGCAACCGAAGCAGTAATAGAACTGCTTGTCGGGGCTGACGCTGAAAGACGGGGTTTTCTCTTTGTGAAACGGGCAGCAGGCGGTGTAGTTTTTGCCTGCTTTTTTTAGCTGCACACGCGAGCTGACCACGTCGACGATGTCGGTGCGGTTCAGGAGGTCGTCAATAAAGCTCTGGGGAATCAGCCCGGCCATCGCGTTCTCGTCGTCTGCGCTGTAATGAGTCCGATGCGAAGGGCGGCCGGACGCGGGTCGTTGTTTGAAGCACGCAAAATGTGCGGCTCGACCGGTGTCGTCTGCGTAATCGCTGTCGGGAAGTGTATCTGCCGAAAATCCACTGACGTTAGTACCAATCAGCCTTCGACTATTTGAAAGTGTTGCGCTGAATCCGCTGACGGCCGGTTAATGGCCTCGGATAGCTCAATAAAGCGGGCACGCATGCAGGTGCCTTGGGCTGATCGTCGTGAGAGGAATCAGTGGGTGTGCTCGTCAGTAGCCTTTAAAGGCTCGTCAGAAAAGACGTGCACCGCTGGCAAAAGAGCCAGGTCTGACGCGTGAAGCAGATTTGTCTTGGTCGCATGTGCGGCTTTGACGGTGAAGCATCAAGCGTTTTACGCAAATGCCATTAGCCCGGCTGAGAGCCGGGCTTAGGCAAGAAGCTTGCTACGAACGTCTGTGTATTAGTACAGACGAACGGCGCGGCGCTGTTCGCGCTGAACTTTCTTGGCGTGACGCTTAACAGCGGCTGCTGCTTTACGCTTACGCTCAGAAGTTGGCTTCTCGTAAAATTCGCGGCTACGAACTTCAGCCAGTACACCGGCTTTTTCGCAGGAGCGCTTGAAACGACGCAGAGCTACGTCGAAGGGTTCGTTCTCTTTAACTTTGACGGCTGGCATCCAGAGCTACCTTCATTCATTACCGGGGTCAACATCCTCGCGGCAAAAGAGCACTTGAAGACGTCGGTTTTTAAGGGTTGCGGATGTTAACCCCTCATCGCTCGGAATGCAAAGCCTCTGATCGAAAACCGCTGGCCGGGGCATCACGCGGCGACTATTATGCGCGCCTTCGAAGTCAGCCTAAACAAGGCGCAAACCCATGCTAGTACTGGGATTAGAAACCTCCTGCGACGAAACCGGCGTCGCATTATACGACAGTGAACGCGGCCTGCTGGCCGACGCACTGTTCAGTCAGATCGACCTGCATCGCGTGTATGGCGGTGTGGTGCCTGAGCTGGCCTCGCGTGACCACGTCAAGCGCATGCTGCCCTTGATTCGTCAGGTGTTGGCCGAGGCTGACCGTGTGCCGACCGAGATCGATGCGATCGCTTATACCGCGGGTCCTGGCCTGGTTGGCGCTCTGCTGGTTGGTGCTTCCTGTGCTCAGGCGCTGGCGTTTGCCTGGGGCATTCCGGCACTCGGCGTGCATCATATGGAAGGTCATTTGTTGGCACCTATGCTGGAGCCAAAACCACCGGAATTCCCGTTCGTCGCTTTGTTGGTCTCCGGCGGTCATACGCAGCTTGTTCAGGTCGATGGCATCGGCCAATACACCTTGCTTGGCGAGACGCTCGACGATGCTGCCGGCGAAGCGTTCGACAAAACCGCGAAGATGATGGGCCTCAATTACCCAGGCGGACCGGAAATTGCCAAGCTGGCGGAGAAGGGTGCTGCAGGACGTTTTACTTTTCCGCGTCCGATGTGTGATCGCCCTGGGCTGGATTTCAGCTTCAGCGGTCTGAAAACCTTCGCCCTCAACACCTGGCAGCAGTGCGTCAGCGCCGGGGACGACAGCGAGCAAGCCCGTTGCGACATCGCGCTGGCGTTCCAGCAGGCCGTGGTGGAGACTTTGACCATCAAGTGCAAGCGTGCCCTGAAACAGGCGGGCATGAAGCGTCTGGTCATCGCGGGTGGCGTCAGCGCAAACAAGGCTTTGCGTGTTTCGCTGGAGAAAATGCTCGGCGACATGAAGGGCGATGTGTTTTACGCCCGTCCCGAGTTCTGCACCGACAATGGCGCGATGATCGCGTTTGCCGGTTGCCAGCGTTTGCAGGCCGGTCAGCAGGAAAGTCTGGCGATCAGCGTGCAGGCGCGCTGGCCGATGGAGCAGTTGTCGGCGTTGTAATGGGCAGTGCGGAAGGCCGGCATTTAAAAATGCCGTTCGCGCCCGGCAAACAGGTCGCGTAGATTGCCGCGGTGGCGCCAGACGATCAGTAGCGTCAAGGCGCTCATCGGCAGCAAAGCCTTTGGCTCTTGCCAGGCGAGCAGCGGCAGGGTCAGTGGCGTGGCGATCAGCGCCGCCAGTGAGCTGGTACGGGTCAGGTAAAACGTTAGCAGCCATGCGCACACCGCTAACAGCGCAGCCGGCGGATACAGGCCCAGCAGCATGCCGGCGGCAGTGGCGACGCCTTTGCCGCCGCGAAAGCGGAAGTACAGCGGGAACAGGTGACCGATCACGGCGCATACGCCTATCCAGGCCTGATCCTGCAGCGAAAGGCCGACAGCCGATGCGATCAGCACCGGCAGCAAGCCTTTGCACAGATCACCCAGCAGGGTCAGGATCGCGAGTTTGCGGCCGGCCAGGCGCAGCATGTTGGTAGCTCCGGCATTACCCGAGCCACTCATTCGCGGATCCGGGTTTCCGGTCAGGCGGCTGAGCAAAATGGCGAAGGACAGCGAGCCGAGCAGGTAGGCGAGAGTCGCCAGTAACCAAAACATGCTAACTATTCCGGGCGAGGACGCCCTGATTCTAACGGCGCATTGCGCCCTTGTCGTGCAGCGGAGAAAAGTGCTTGGACAGAGTGTTTATCGAGGGCCTGGAAGTTGACACCGTGATCGGTGCCTACGACTGGGAGCGCGGCATCCGACAGTGCCTGCGTCTTGATCTGAGCTTCGCCTGGGACAATCGCCCGGCCGCCGCCGGTGACGACCTGACCCTGGCGCTCGATTACGCCAGCGTTTCCACGCGCATCCAGGCCTTTGCCGAGCAGGCGCAGTATCAACTGGTCGAGACTTTCGCCGAGCGCCTGGTCGAAGTGCTGATGACTGAATTCAACATCACCTGGGTGCGTTTGAAGCTGACCAAGCCCGGCGCCGTGCCGGCTGCCAAGGGTGGTGTGGGCGTGGAGATCGAGCGCGGATGTCGCTGACTCAGGTGTATCTCGGGCTTGGTAGCAATATCGAGCGTGAAACCCATTTGTGCGCCGGTCTTGATGCATTGGCGACGTTTCTGGTGGATATCCGTTGTTCGGCGGTGTTCGAAAGCCAGCCGGTGGGGATCAAGAGTGGGCCGTTCTTCAACTTTGTGGTGTCGGCGTATACCGACCTGCCGTTGATGGAGCTGGATCGGCGCTTGAAATTCATCGAGGCGGATAACGGTCGCTATGCGCCGGATCGCAAGGGGTTGCCGCTGGACATCGACGTGCTGCTGTACGGCGATCTGGTGGGAAACTTCGACGGATTGGTCCTGCCGCGAGCCGAAATTCTGAAAAATGCTTTTGTGTTGTGGCCGCTGTCGCTGATTGCGCCGGATCGGGTGCATCCCGGTGTGGGAAAAAGCTTCGCCACGCTGTGGGCGGAGGCGCAGATTGATCAGGTGTTGGCGCCGGTGGGGTTTGAGTGGCGAGGGGAGCAGCTCACACCTCTGAATCTTTAAAAGCAAAAGATCGCAGCCTTCGGCAGCTCCTAAACAGGGATTCCCGTTTCCATGTAGGCGCTGCCATAGGCTGCGGTCTTTTGATCTTGCTTCAAGCGTTTTCTTTGTAAGCCTTCAACGCCTTGAGCCGTTCACGTTTGAGCGCTTCGCCCAGATCCGGGCCTTTGAATCCCTTCTCCAGCAATGGCTGCACCGGTACGCCGCGCGCAGCATTCGCCGCGCCGCGCAAATAATCCGCCTGTGGATAACTTCTCTGCTCCAGACCTTTGCGCCCGCGTGCATCCATCTCGCACGCGGCAATAAATTCCTCAAAGCGCTGGGGCCGGCGATACACATCAAAGCTCTGCAACAATTCCAGCAACGTCGAAGCCTTCAACTCCAGGGCGCGGTGGCCATGGGTGTGATATTGGCAAACCAGTAGCGCCAATTCCTGACAGTCCTTCGGCGCCTTGAAACGCTCGTTGACCGCTTTGATCAGCTTCAGTCCCTTATGCTCATGGGCAATGTGTCGCGGCCATTCCTCTTCTGGCGTCAGCCCCTTGCCGAGATCATGCAGCAGGCACGCCCAGCGAACGGTCAGTGGTTGTTTGTACAGCGCTGATTGCTCCAGCACGCTGAGGGTGTGGATGCCGCTGTCGATTTCTGGATGATGGATTTCCGGTTGAGGCACGCCGAACAGAGCGTCGACTTCCGGCATCAGTACTTTCAGCGCGCCGCAATCACGCAGTACCTGAATGAACACCTGAGGCTGATCCTCCATCAACGCGCGGGAGATTTCTTTCCAGCTGCGCTCAGCCGTCAAAGCTTCCAGTTCGCCGGACTCACTGAGTTGGCGCATCAGTTCCAGTGTCTCTGGTGCGACGGTAAAACCGAGCCCTGCATAGCGAGCGGCAAAGCGGGCAACACGCAATACTCGGAGGGGATCTTCGGCGAATGCCGGGGATACGTGACGCAGAACCCGATCCTCAAGATCGCGCTGGCCATGATAAGGATCGGTCAGATTGTGCTGATCGTCCTCGGCCATGGCGTTGATGGTCAGGTCGCGGCGGATCAGGTCTTCTTCAAGCGTAACCTCGGGGCTGGCGTGAAACGTGAAACCGCCGTAGCCGCGACCGCTTTTGCGCTCGGTGCGGGCGAGGGCGTATTCCTCGCCACTTTTCGGATGAAGAAATACCGGGAAGTCCGCACCCACCGGACGAAACCCCTTGGCAAGCATCTCGTCAGCAGTAGCGCCTACTACCACCCAGTCGATATCAGTGACCGGTTTGCCCAGCAAGCGATCACGCACCGCGCCGCCGACCTTATAAATCTGCATAAAAAACCTCCGTTGGCCCGACAGGATAACCCTTGCGTCGGACTTTCGGAGGCCAGAACCGGATCAAAGATGAATGACGGCCAAATCGAGCCGACCGTAATCCCCTTCGCTGTGTTCACTGCGTGGCGGTACGTGATGGGTTTTCATGATCTGGTCGCCTTGCAGGGTTTCCAGATGAATGTCGAAGCCCCACAAGCGATGTAAGTGTTTCAGGACTTCTTCGGTGGAGTCGCCCAATGGTTTGCGATCGTGTTGCTGGTGACGCAGGGTCAATGAGCGGTCGCCGCGACGGTCGATGCTGTAGATCTGCACGTTGGGTTCGCGATTGCCGAGGTTGTACTGCGCTGCCAGGGTTTCGCGGATGATTCGGTAGCCGGTTTCGTCATGGATCGCCGGTACCAGCAGATCATCCTTTTGATCGTCATCGAGGATGCTGAACAGTTTCAGGTCGCGGATCACCTTTGGTGACAGGTACTGCAGGATGAAGCTCTCGTCCTTGAAGCTGCTCATGGCGAACTTGATGCTCGACAGCCAGTCGGTCCCGGCGATTTCCGGGAACCAGTGACGGTCTTCCTCGGTGGGCTCTTCGCACATGCGCCGGATGTCGCGGTACATGGCAAAGCCGAGCGCGTAGGGGTTGATGCCGCTGTAGTAGGGGCTGTCGAAACCAGGCTGGAACACCACGCTGGTATGGGACGTCAGGAATTCCATCATGAAACCGTCGGTGACCAGGCCTTCGTCGTACAGGTCATTCATCAGCGTGTAGTGCCAGAACGTCGCCCAGCCTTCGTTCATCACCTGGGTCTGGCGCTGTGGATAAAAATACTGGGCGATCTTGCGCACAATCCGCACGATTTCCCGCTGCCACGGCTCGAGCAATGGCGCGTGCTTCTCGATGAAGTACAGGATGTTTTCCTGCGGCTCGGCCGGGAAGCGCGCATTGTCCTTGTCGCTGTATTTGTCTGCGCCTTTTGGAATGGTGCGCCACAGGTCGTTGATCTGCTTCTGCAGATGTTCTTCGCGATCTTTCTGCCGCCGCCGTTCCTCCTCGGCGGAAATCGGGTAGGGGCGTTTATAGCGGTCGACACCGTAGTTCATCAACGCATGGCAGGAGTCGAGCAAATCCTCGACTGCATCGATGCCGTGGCGCTCCTCGCATTGCATGATGTACTGCTTGGCGAACACCAGATAATCGATGATCGAACTGGCGTCGGTCCAGGTGCGAAACAGGTAATTGCCCTTGAAGAAGCTGTTGTGACCGTAGCACGCGTGGGCCACCACCAGCGCCTGCATGCAGATGGTGTTCTCTTCCATCAGATAGGCGATGCAGGGGTCCGAGTTGATCACGATCTCGTACGCCAGCCCCATTTGTCCGCGGCTGTAGGATTTCTCGGTGCTGAGGAAGTGTTTGCCGTAGGACCAGTGGTGGTAGCCCAGCGGCATGCCCACCGAGGCGTAAGCGTCCATCATTTGCTCGGCGGTGATGACTTCAATCTGGTTGGGGTAGGTATCCAGCGCATAGCCGGCCGCGATACGGGCGATTTCGCGGTCGTAGGTCTGGATCAGCTCGAACGTCCATTCGGAGCCGGTGGAAATGGGTTGGCGTTTCTGCTCTTTGGCGGTCATGTCACTAACCTGCGCTGGAAGAGTTCACGGAAGACCGGATAGATATCCCCGGCCGAGACCAATTGCTGCTGGGCAAACGTGTCGGAAAAGGCTTCGGCGATGCGTTCGTATTCGTACCAGAGGGCTTGGTGTTCGCGCGGGGTGATCTCCACGTAAGTGTAGTACTGCACAAACGGCATGATCTGGTTGATGAGGATGTCGCGGCAGATTGGCGAGTCGTCGTTCCAGTTGTCGCCGTCGGAAGCCTGAGCCGCATAGATGTTCCACTCGTTGCTGGGATAACGCTCGGCCATGATCTCCTGCATCAGTTTCAGGGCGCTGGAAACGATGGTCCCGCCGGTTTCCCGTGAATAGAAAAACTCTTCTTCGTCCACTTCCCGGGCGCTGGTGTGGTGACGGATGAACACCACGTCGATCTTGTCGTAGTTCCGCTTCAGGAACAGGTACAGCAGGATGAAAAAGCGCTTGGCAATGTCCTTGGTCGCCTGGGTCATGGAGCCTGAGACGTCCATCAGGCAGAACATCACTGCTTTGGAACTTGGATTGGGCTGCTTGATCAGCAGGTTGTATTTCAAGTCGAAGGTATCGAGGAAGGGTACGCGATGAATGCGCGCGCTGAGTTTTTCGATCTCTGCCTCGAGTTCCTGAATATCGCCGAAGTTGTCAGGCTCTTCACGCTTGATGCGCGCCAGTTCTTCTTTGGCTTCACGCAGTTTCGCGCGGCTGCTGCCCGACAGGGCGATACGCCGTGCGTGGGCTGAGCGCAGGGTGCGGATGATGTTGATGCGCGAAGGGTTGCCTTCGTTGCTGATCCCCGCGCGCACGGTTTTGAAGGTGTCGGTGCCGCTCAGGTTGCGTTTCACCAGGTTCGGCAGTTCGAGGTCTTCGAACATGAATTCCAGAAATTCTTCCTGGGTGATCTGGAAGACAAACTCATCCATGCCTTCACCGGAGTTGCCGGCCTTGCCCGGTCCGCGTCCGCCGCCGCCTCCCGGTGGGCGGGCGATGTGTTCGCCGGCAGTGAATTCCTTGTTGCCAGGATGAACCACGGTCTGCTTGCCGCCACGGCCGTGGTGAAGCACCGGTTCGTCGATGTCGCGACCGGGAATGCTGATCTGTTCGCCGTGTTCCATATCCGTGATGGAGCGCCGGCTGACCGCCTCTTCGACAGCCTTCTTGATGTGGTCACGGTAACGCCGCAGGAAACGCTGGCGGTTCACCGTGCTCTTGTTCTTGCCATTGAGACGTCGGTCGATCACATAGCTCATACGTGGCCCTCCGGGCAGCTTCAAGTTGTGAGCTGCAAGCTGCAAGTAGACGCCATTGCCCGAACGTCAGGCTCATGCGCTTTTTTCTTGCAGCTCGCAGCTGTTAGCTTGCAGCTGCTTCACTGCGATTTCCGGACCCGTAGGTACCATTCGGACAGAAGCCTTACCTGTTTGTCGGTGTAGCCGCGTTCGACCATTCGTGTAACGAAGTCGTTGTGCTTCTGCTGATCCTCTTTGCTCGCCTTGGCGTTGAAGCTGATGACCGGCAGCAGATCTTCGGTGTTCGAGAACATTTTCTTCTCGATGACCACCCGCAGTTTTTCATAGCTGAGCCAGGTCGGGTTCTTGCCGTTGTTGTTGGCCCGGGCGCGCAGTACGAAGTTGACGATCTCGTTGCGGAAGTCCTTCGGATTGCTGATGCCGGCCGGTTTTTCGATTTTCTCCAGTTCTTCGTTCAGCGCGACGCGGTTGAGGATTTCGCCGGTTTCCGGATCGCGGTACTCCTGATCCTGAATCCAGAAATCCGCGTACAGCACATAGCGGTCGAAGATGTTCTGGCCGTACTCGCTGTAAGACTCCAGGTACGCGGTCTGGATCTCCTTGCCAATGAATTCGATATAACGCGGTGCCAAGTATTCCTTCAGGTAGCGCAGATAACGTTCTCGGGTTTCAGCCTGGAACTGTTCCTGCTCGATCTGCTGCTCCAGGACATAGAGCAAGTGCACCGGGTTGGCGGCGATTTCATGTGGATCAAAGTTGAATACTTTGGAGAGGATCTTGAACGCGAAGCGGGTCGACAGGCCGTTCATGCCTTCATCCACACCTGCCGAGTCGCGGTATTCCTGAATCGACTTGGCTTTAGGGTCGGTGTCCTTGAGGTTCTCACCGTCGTATACGCGCATCTTCGAATAGATATTGGAGTTTTCCGGCTCCTTGAGGCGCGACAACACGGTGAACTGCGCGAGCATCTTCAAGGTATCTGGCGCGCAGTGGGCCTTGGCCAGGGAGCTGTTGAACAGCAGTTTGTCGTAGATCTTCACTTCATCGCTGACCCGCAGGCAGTACGGCACCTTGACGATGTAGATCCGGTCGATGAAGGCCTCGTTGTTCTTGTTGTTACGGAAGGTGTGCCATTCCGATTCGTTGGAGTGCGCCAGCAGAATACCGGTGAACGGAATCGCGCCTAGACCTTCGGTACTGTTGTAGTTGCCTTCCTGGGTTGCGGTCAGCAATGGGTGCAGCACCTTGATCGGTGCCTTGAACATTTCGACGAATTCCATCAGGCCCTGGTTGGCCCGGCACAGCGCACCGGAATAGCTGTAGGCATCGGCGTCGTTCTGTGGGTATTCCTCGAGTTTGCGGATGTCGACCTTGCCGACCAGTGCGGAGATGTCCTGGTTGTTCTCGTCACCTGGCTCAGTCTTGGCCACGGCGATCTGATTTAGGATCGACGGATACAGTTTGACCACGCGAAACTGACTGATGTCGCCACCGAATTCGGCCAGGCGCTTGGTCGCCCATGGCGACATGATGGTGTTCAGGTAGCGCCGTGGAATGCCGAAGTCTTCCTCAAGGATCGCGCCATCTTCGGTGGCATTGAACAGACCCAATGGCGACTCGAATACCGGCGAACCTTTGATCGCGTAGAAAGGGACTTTCTCGATCAGTTGTTTCAGCTTCTCGGCCAGGGACGATTTACCACCGCCGACGGGGCCGAGCAGATAGAGGATTTGTTTCTTCTCTTCCAGGCCTTGGGCGGCGTGGCGGAAATACGAGACGATCTGGTCGATGCATTCTTCCATCCCGTGGAAGTCTTCAAAGGCCGGATAGCGACGGATCACCTTGTTGGAGAAGATGCGCGACAGCCTGGAGTTGGTCGAGGTGTCGAGCAGTTCCGGTTCGCCGATGGCCAGCAATAGACGCTCGGCGGCGGAAACATAAGCGCTGCGGTCTTTCTTGCACAGCTCCAGGTACTCTTGCAGCGAGAGTTCTTCCTGGCGTGTAGATTCGAAGCGTTGTTGGAAGTGGCTAAAGATACTCATGACGTCACCTCGCTCGATACGTGGAGCCGACGCCGGATCACTCAGTCGATGCTGGCAAGCAGCCGCTGTGGCCACTTGTTTACCCCCCAGAACACTTTCGCGGTCGACAACCTTGAAAGTCACTCCCGATGACCCGTGCGCCGGTGTACCGGCTCTCCCCTGATTTGGATGGCCTGGGCTTAAGGATAGTTGGGAATTCGGGAGGTAAAGGCGAGATACGTAATTAGTTGTGGCAGACCGTTCGTCTGCCGTGCGCAGGCCCACGGAAGCCGGGGCCTGCGCATGACAAAAAAATTATTCGGAGGTGCCTTGCGCAGTTTCCGAAGGGTAAGTCGTACGCCAGAGCTCGAAGCCGCCATCCATGCTGTAGACGTCGGAGAAGCCCTGACTGATCAGGTAGGCTGCGGCACTTTGGCTGGAGTTGCCGTGATAGCAGACTACGACAGTCGGTGCGTCGAGGTCAGCGGCACGGATGAAATCCGAGATGGAAACGTTATCCAGATGCCTGGAGCCGGCGATATGCAGTGCGGCGTAGGTTTGCGGGTCACGTACATCGACCACCACGGCGCCTTGCTCGCGCAGGGCCTGGGCCTGTTCCGGGGGGATTCGTTTGAATTCGCTCATGGCGGGTTCCTGTAGCTCGGCTGAAAGCACAGTCTAACGCAGGGCGTTGACCGGCAAAGTTTCGGGGGTAGGTGGTGCGACTGTCGGTGCTAAGCCACCGTGCTCATCGCATTTGCACGACACGCGTTCGCCGCTGTCGACGTTCATCAGGGTCAGGCTGCCGCCCCAGACACAACCGGTGTCCAGCGCCGAAATGCCAGGCTCATGGATATTGCCTTCCAGAGCAGCCCAATGGCCAAAGATGATCCGCAGGCCCCGGGTCTTGCGCTCCTTGTGCTGGAACCAGGGTTTGTAGCCGGGCGGCGCAGTATCGAGGCCTTCTTTGCTTTTGAGGTCGAGCTTGCCCTCGGCGGTGCAGAAACGCATGCGGGTGAAATAGTTGGTGATGACTCGCAGACGGGAGACGCCTTTAAGGTCGTTGTCCCATTTCGACGGCTCATTGCCATACATCCCGTCAAGGAAGGCGGGAAGCAGGTTTTCATCGCGCAAAGCAGTTTCAACTTCAGCGGCGCATTTCAAGGCGCGGCGCAGTGACCATTGCGGCGGGATGCCGGCGTGAACCATGGCGACATCGCGCATCTCGTCGTAGTGCATCAGCTTCTGCTGGCGCAGCCACTCCATCAGTACGGGGCCGTCAGGGGCTTCGATGATTTCGCGCAGGGTGTCGGACTTCTTCAAACGCTCGATATGTTTACTGGCCGCCAGCAGATGCAGATCATGGTTGCCGAGCACGCAGATCAGCGACTCACGCATGCCATAGAGCAAACGCAGGGTTTCCAGAGACTGCGGGCCGCGGTTGACCAGGTCGCCTACCAGCCAGAGCTTATCGAGCTTCGGATCGAAAGCGACTTGCTTGAGCAGGCACTTGAGCGGCTCGAGGCAACCTTGCAGGTCACCGACGGCATACGTCGCCATCAGTGCAAGGCTCCGGGGACGGCGAGGCGGAAGGGTTTGATGATGGCATCGAAATGCTTGCCGTCGTCGGCGACCATTTCGTAGGTGCCCTGCATGGTGCCGACCTTGGTGGTCATCACCGTGCCGCTGCTGTAGGTGTGCTCACCGCCAGATTTGATCAGCGGCTGCTGACCCACGACACCGGCGCCGCGCACTTCTTCGACATGCCCATCACCATCGGTGATCACCCAGTGCCGCGACATCAGCCGGGCAGGGAGCTCGCCATGGTTTTGCACGGTGATGGTGTAGGCGAACGCGAAGCGGTTGTGCTCGGGTTGCGATTGGTCTGCCAGATAGTGGGTAACGACGCGGACATCGACGTGGTAACGGGAATCGGACATGCAAAGGGCCTTAAACGAAGCGGAACGCGGGGCGTAGCTGATGGGGAATCAGTCTAGGCAAGTATCGGGCAGTAAACCAGAGTGGCGTCCTGCCCGATAGCGTTCATCGCCGGTCAGTCGGCGGCGGGAGTTTCCGGGACTTGTTCGCTGAGCTTGTCGGCCAGGCGCACGAAGGCAGCCAGATCCAGTTGCTCCGGGCGCAGACTGCCATCGACGCCGGCAGCTTCGATCTCGGCGTTGCTCATCAATTGCTTGAGCGTGTTGCGCAGGGTCTTGCGGCGCTGGTTGAACGCTTCACGCACAACGCGCTCGAGCAGGCGATGATCCTTGGCCGGGTGCGGCAGCACCGCGTGTGGCACCAGACGGACGATGGCCGAATCCACTTTCGGCGGTGGATTGAACGCGCCCGGGCCAACGTTGAACAGGTGCTCTACGCGGCAATGGTACTGAACCATGATCGATAGGCGACCCCAGTCACCACCGCCGGGGCCTGCGGCCAGGCGCTCGACCACTTCCTTCTGCAACATGAAGTGCATGTCGCGAATGATGCCGGCGTTGTTCAGCAGGTGAAAAATCAGCGGTGTGGAGATGTTGTACGGCAGGTTGCCGACGACGCGCAGGCTGTTCGGCGCGGCGTTGAGTGTGTTGAAGTCGAACTTCAGCGCATCGCCCTGATGCAGGTTGAAGTTGCTCTTGCCGGCAAATTGCTGGTTGAGGATCGGGATCAGGTCCTTGTCCAGTTCCACCACGTCGAGTTGCGCACCGGAGTTGAGCAGACCGGCGGTCAGTGCGCCCTGGCCCGGGCCGATTTCCAGCAGGCGGTCTTCGGACTTGGCGCTGATGGAGCGCAGGATGCGGTCGATAACGCCGGCATCGTGCAGGAAGTTCTGGCCAAAGCGTTTGCGCGCCTTGTGTTGGTATTGCTCGGTCATAAACGGGTCTCGGCCATCTGATAGGCGGTTTCCAGGGCGACTTGCAGGCTTCCGGTATCGATCTTGCCGCTGCCGGCCAGATCCAGGGCGGTGCCGTGGTCGACCGAAGTGCGGATGATCGGCAGGCCAAGGGTCACGTTGACGGCGGCGCCGAAGCCTTTGTACTTCAGCACGGGCAGGCCCTGGTCGTGGTACATCGCCAGCACTGCGTCGCAGTGCTCCAGATATTTGGGGGTAAACAGAGTGTCGGCAGGCAGCGGGCCACGAAGGTCCATGCCCTCGCCGCGCAGGCGCTCTAAGGTGGGTTCGATGATGTCGATTTCTTCATGGCCCAGGTGTCCGCCTTCACCGGCGTGCGGGTTGAGTCCGCACACCAGGATGCGTGGCCGGGCAATGCCGAATTTTTCTTGCAGGTCGGCGTGCAGAATGCGCGTGACCCGCTCCAGCCGCTCCGGTGTGATTGCATCGGCAATCTCGCGCAACGGCAGGTGGGTGGTGACCAGTGCAACGCGCAAACCGCGAGTGGCGAGCATCATCACCACTTGTGCGGTGTGGGTCAGATCAGCCAGGAATTCCGTGTGCCCGGAGAACGCGATGCCCGACTCGTTGATCACGCCTTTGTGTACTGGAGCGGTGATCATCCCGGCGAAGTCGCCGTTCAGACAACCGTTACCGGCGCGGGTCAGGGTTTCGAGGACGAACGCGGCATTGGCCTTGTCCAGTTGCCCGGCGACCACAGGGGCGCTGAGCGGTATGTCCCAGACGTAAAGACTGTTCGCGGGCGCCGGAGCGACCGGCCAGTGATCGGGCCCGACGTCGAGCAGATTGACAGCCAGCCCCAACTGCGCGGCCCGCTCAAGGAGCAGGTCGCGGCTGGTGATGGCAATCAGGGGATGAGGCTGGGCTTGCGAGGCGAGCAGCAGGCATAGGTCGGGGCCGATGCCGGCTGGTTCGCCGGGTGTCAGCGCGAAACGCTTGGGTTTCACTGCGCTGCCTGGTCTGCACCAGGGAGTTTGATCTCTACGTACGCTTCGTCACGGATCTGACGCAGCCAGGTTTGCAGCTCTTCGTCGTATTTGCGGTTACGCAGTACGGTCATGGCCTGCTGTTCGCGAGCCTGTTCGGTGCTGTCGGTGGCGCGACGGCCAAGGACTTCCAGAACATGCCAGCCGTATTGAGTCTGGAACGGCTTGGACAGCTGACCTTGTGGGGTCTTGGCCATCACTTCGCGGAATTCCGGCACCAATACGTTCGGGTCGATCCAGTTCAGGTCGCCGCCGTTAAGCGCGGAGCCCGGGTCTTCGGAGTAGCTTTTCGCCAGGGTGGCGAAATCTTCGCCTGCCACGATGCGCTCATACAACGACTGAACCAGG
Organism: Pseudomonas sp. LBUM1648; assembly: GCF_059716145.1. NCBI lineage: Bacteria > Pseudomonadati > Pseudomonadota > Gammaproteobacteria > Pseudomonadales > Pseudomonadaceae > Pseudomonas > Pseudomonas sp. LBUM1648. Next base: position 5,875,113 of record NZ_CP166808.1, on the reverse strand, counting down.
GCTTTGGTCTTGGCTTCGTCGCGGATCGGGCTCGGCTTGACCAGGATGTGGCGCACATGCACTTCATCACGGGTCTGGGCTTCGCCACCGCGCTTGGCCAACAGCTTCAGGATGATGAAACCGCCTGGAGTGCGTGCCGGCTGAGTCACGTCACCGACTGCCATGCTGCTCAACTCGCGATCGAACGGCGGTGGCAGTTGAGCAGCTTTACGCCAGCCCATGTCGCCGCCTTCCAGTGCGTTGTCGCTGGCGGATTTGGCCACGGCCAATTGACCGAAGTCGGCGCCTTGCTTGAGCTGCTGGTAAACCTCCATGGCCTGACGCGCAGCATTCTGAATCGCTTCAGAGTTGGCGCTTTCCGGGGTCGGGATCAGGATGTTGGCCAAGTGCAGTTCTTCGGACAGTTGCATCTTGCCCAGGTCGGAAGCGAGGAAGTTCTTCACTTCCTGCTCGGACACCTGAATGCGTTCGGCTACGCGGCGCTGACGCACACGGCTGATGATCATCTCGCGGCGGATCTGGTCACGGGCGTCGTCGTAAGACAGGCCATCGCGAGCCAGGGCGGCGCGGAACTGGTCAATAGTCATGTTGTTGCGCTGTGCGATGGTGCCGACAGCCTGGTTCAGTTCTTCATCGGTGATACGAATGCCGGAACGTTCGCCGATCTGCAATTGCAGGTTTTCGACGATCAGGCGTTCGAGCACCTGCTGATCCAGTACGCCTGGAGGTGGCGAGCCGCCGCCACGCTTGGCGATGGTCTGCTGAACTTCCTGGACGCGCTGGTCCAGTTGGCTCTGCATGACCACGTCGTTGTCGACGATCGCTACCACTTTATCGATGGACTGTACTGCGGCGTTGGCCGCAGTACCCAGGAACAGCGCGCCCAGCATCAGCGGGCGCAGACAATCAGAAAGCTTGGTCTTCACGTTCACGATAACCTTGAATGCCTTTGTCGAGGAAGCTCTCTACCTTGGCGCCAGTGAGGCCACCGAGTCCCTTCAGAACAATTTGGAGGAAGACGCCATGGTCGCCTTTTTCGTTTTGCGGAGCTTCCTGACTGAACTCGTCATAGGAAACCCAGTAACGGTTGATCAGGCGCAGTTTCCAGCAGCAGTTGTCGTACTCGAAACCACCGAAGGCTTCCAGGGTACGGTTACGGTTGTAGTCGTACTGCCAGCGGCTGATGGCGTTCCACTGTGGAACGATCGGCCAGATGACCGAGAAGTCATGCTGCTGGATCTTGTAGTAGTCCTTCACGTAGCCAGGCTGACCTGGAGTGCCGTAGTCACCGCCACCCACCGACCATTTACCGGTGTTCTGGTCGTAACGAACCTGGTCGTTGCGATAGCGATAGCCAGCGTTGATGACCTTGTTCGGGTTGTCTTCAGGCTGGTAGTGGAACATCGCACTGCCGGAACGCGGGCTGCGGCTGTCCGGATCCCAGTTGTAGTCGGCTGTGGTGCGCCAATCGCGGTTCCAGCGGTATTCGTATTCCAGTGCGTAAGGCGAAACGTTGGATTTCGCGTCGTCACGGGTTTTCGGGTCGATGCCCGGCAACTGAACTTCGCGATTCTTGAAGTAATACGCCTGACCAACACTGATGCGTTGGCGTTCGAAGCCGTTATCTTCGATCCAGCGGCTGGTCACACCCAGCGACAGTTTGTTCTCGTCGCCAACACGGTCGGAGCCGATGAAGCGATTGTCACGGAACAGCGACGAGTAGTTGAAGGTGGCCTCGCTGGTGTCGAAAACAGGAATGTCTTCCTGGTCGACTTCTGGTACGTAAAGGTAAAACAGGCGAGGTTCGAGGGTCTGCCGGTAGTTCTTGCCGAAATAGGATGTATCTCGGTCGAAGTACAGCCCACTGTCAATGCTTGCAATCGGAACGCCACGGCTCTGGCTGCTGCTGAAATCACCACCAATGTACTCGGTGCCAGTCTGTGCCGCGCCTGCTTTTTGATTGGCAATGCCTTGCTTGCCAATGCTATCCAGATCCAGTTGGTATTGCGTGTACTGATATTTGAGCGTTGGTTTGAAGAAACCATAAGTCCAGTTCAGCGGCAGACTGACAGCAGGCGCCAGATTCAACCGGTCGCCATTGGCACGCGCCAGACCTGTGACGTTTTCATCAAGGCGAGGGGAGCCGACAGGGACCCCGTTTGCATCAAATGGCCCGCCGTTCTTGTCGAATACCTGACCACTTCTCAAGTCGCGATCAAACCGCACAAGTTCGGTGTTGTATGAGAAGTCCAGACCGCCAGGATGATATGGCAGACCACCAAAGAAGGTGATCTGTGGCAGGCGGTCGTACGGAGTAATAGCCGCAACCGTCGCCAGTTGGTAGGACTGGGCGTTGACCGCCGCTGTGTAGGTATCTCCACGGTAAGTCACGGAACCTTGCTGGTTCACGTAATCCGAGGACTTGATGCCGATCTGCTCGGATTGCAGATCCTGGAAGTAAAACGGATCGCTGATCTTGGTGTAGTCGACTTGCGTGAGTACGCGGCTGTCCAGACCACCCTTGTGTTGCCAGTTATACATGTAGCGAGTTTTTGCAGAATCAGTCTGCTTGTCGCGATCTGTGTCTTCGTCGTTCAGGTACGCAGCGCCGAACTGGCCTTCGCTGGACTTGGTCAGGTAACGGAACTCGCCTTCCACCAACATGCCACGCTTGCTCATGTAACGCGGGTACAACGTGGCATCGTAGTTAGGCGCCAGGTTGAAGTAGTACGGTGTGACCAGCATGAAGCCGGTATCGGTGCCCGTGCCGATGGTCGGCGGCAGGAAGCCCGACTGGCGACGGTCATCGATCGGGAAGTAGATGTATGGCGTGTAAAGGATCGGAATGTCTTTTACGCGCAGCGTCACGTTAGTCGCGGTACCGAAGCCGGTGGCCGGGTTCAAGGTGATGTTGTTGCCCTTGAGCTGCCAGGCGTTGCTGTTCGGTTCGCACGTGGTGTACGTGCCGTCCTTGAGACGGATGATCGCGTTTTCCGCACGTTTGGCGTACAGCGCGTTACCGCGAATGCGCGACTTGTGCATCACGTATTCGGCGTTATCGACCTTGGCTTCACCGGTGTCGAGCTGCACATCGGCGTGGTCGCCGACGATCAGTGCGCCGTTGTCGCGGATACGTACATCGCCATTGAGTTCGGCGCGGCTCTCGGCCTGGTACAGGCTGGCCTCGTCGGACTCGACCTGCATGCTGCCCTGACGCAGGACGACATCACCGGCCAGCGTACCGACTTGATCATCGGTGTTATAGCGCGAAGCTTTTGCGCCGATAAAGGTCGGAGCATCGCTTTTATTCGTCTTGTCATTCATGCCAGGACGAATCGGTTCGATATAAGCACCAGAGCAGTAAGGACCCGTCTCGGCCAATTGGGCGGCGGTGAGCTTCTCGCGCGGAACCCAGTCGAGGTGACTGAAGTCTTCGCTACGGGATTTCAAACCACGGCCTTTGGCTTCGGTGACCAGCGCTGGCTTGGCGCCAGTGTCGGCAACCGAACCCTTGTCGCTCGGGGCTTCGCCGGTGGCGCTGACGGCACTGCCGTCATGCACTGGACGCGGTGGCAATGCAGCCGCCGGCGTCTTGGGCGCACAGTCCCAACCACCCGAAGCCGAGACGGAGCAGTCATACTGCTCGGCGGCAACAACGAATTGACTGGCCAGAGGTTGCATAGCCAGCAGACTGCCGGTTACCAACAACGGAAATTTTTTACGAAACGCGGGGGATTTCAATGCCATCTTATTAGTCCGGGCTTCCTGCGTGCCATCTGCCCGCGGTGGTGGGCCGCACGCCTCTCGATGGTCTGAAAAAGATGCTGGATAATAAAGCATGACCCGCTTGACGGCTAGCGCCGTCGGAGACCCTTGCAATGCCTGACCAAGATGTACGCTTGCAACACCTGAAAGTTTGGCTCGATGAACAGTTGGCAATCCTGTTTGCAGATCAGGGCTGGGGCGCCGTGCCCCCGGCCACGTTGACCGCGGCCAGTAGCGACGCGAGTTTCCGCCGTTACTTCCGTTGGGAAGGCGCGGGTCGCAGTTTCGTCGTAATGGACGCGCCGCCGCCCCAGGAAAACTGCAAACCGTTCGTGGATATCGCCTTTTTGCTGGCGAAATCCGGAATAAATGTGCCGAAAATTTATGCCGAAGACCTCGAACGCGGATTTCTTTTGCTCAATGACCTGGGCAACAAGACCTATCTGGACCTGATCGATGGCGAAAATGCCGACGCATTGTTCAGCGATGCCCTGCAAGCGCTGCTGGCTTTTCAGCAGTTGCCGATGGTCGCACCGTTACCGAGTTACGACGTTGCATTACTGCGTCGTGAGCTGGAACTGTTTCCCGAGTGGTACGTGAAGCGTGAATTGGGTATCGAATTCGATTCGACCCAACAGCAACAGTGGCAACACGTCAGCGACCTGCTGATCGACAGTGCCCTGGCCCAGCCGAAAGTGCTGGTGCACCGCGACTACATGCCGCGCAACCTGATGCTCAGCGAGCCGAACCCCGGCGTGCTGGATTTTCAGGATGCGGTCTACGGCCCGGTGACCTACGACGTGACTTGTCTGTTCAAGGACGCCTTCCTCAGTTGGCCTGAAGAGCGCGTCCGTGGCTGGCTGGAAACTTACTGGCAGCAAGCCTCGGCACTGAACATTCCCGTGCAGCCGGACTTCGAAGACTTCCTGCGCGCCAGCGACCTGATGGGCGTGCAGCGTCACCTGAAAGTCATCGGCATTTTCGCTCGCATCTGCCATCGCGATGGCAAACCGCGTTACCTCGCCGACGTACCGCGCTTCTTCTCCTATATAGAAGCAGTGATCGCCCGTCGTCCTGAGCTGGCCGAACTGCAAGCGCTGTTCACCAGCCTGCGTGGTGGAGCGACGGCATGAAAGCAATGATTCTGGCGGCAGGCAAAGGCGAGCGCATGCGCCCGCTGACCCTGACCACGCCGAAACCGCTGGTACGTGCCGGCGGCGTCCCGTTGATCGAATATCACCTGCGTGCCCTCGCGTCGGCGGGTTTCAGCGAGATCGTAATCAACCATGCCTGGCTCGGTCAGCAGATCGAGGATTACCTGGGCGACGGTTCGCAGTTTGGTCTGAGCATCCAGTACTCGCCGGAAGGCGAGCCGCTGGAAACCGGCGGCGGGATTTTCCGTGCGCTGCCGTTGCTCGGCGATGATGCGTTCCTGGTGGTGAACGGTGATATCTGGACCGATTACGATTTCAGCGTGCTGCACCAGCCGATCACCGGTCTGGCGCATCTGGTGCTGGCGGATAATCCGGCGCATCACCCGACAGGTGATTTTTCTTTGGTAGACGGTCAGGTCATCGACGGCCAGCCGACTGCAGCCACCCTGACCTACAGCGGCATCGCCGTCATCCATCCGCAACTGTTCGACGGCTGCGCCGACGGCGCTTTCAAACTGGCACCGCTGCTGCGCAAGGCCATGGCGGATGGGCAGGTGACGGGCGAGCGCCTGAAAGGTCATTGGGTGGATGTCGGCACGCATGAGCGTCTGGCCGAAGCTGAAACCTTGATAGAAGCGAGTCGCTGATATGTTGTGGCCAGGGACTCTGATTGGAGCCGGAGCGGGTTTTGCGATTGCCAGCATTCCGGGGGCCATGCTTGGGGCTTTGTTGGGGCAGGCGCTGGATCGGCGCCTGCATTTGCAGAGCTGGGGGCATCTGCGGGAGAAACTCGGTGGTCGGCCGATGCTGCGCAACGACGAATTGTTGTTCGTGTTGCTCGGGCGTCTGGCCAAGAGTGACGGACGGGTGACGGATGGACATATCCAGCAGGCGCGCAATGAGATGCGCGCGCTGGAGATGAGCGAGCCGGCGACGCGCCGGGCGATTGCGGCGTTCAATCGCGGCAAGTCCGGGGACGATAATCTTCGCGGTTATCTACGGCGTCTGAGTGCGCAGCCGCATGCGGCCGAAGGCGTGTTGCGCGCGTGTTGGCGGATGGTCTGGGCCGATGGTCGTGCCGGCGTCAGCGAGCGGGAATTGTTGGCGCAGTGGGGTAAATGGCTGGGCTGGACGACGCATCAGGTGCAGGCGTTGGCCAGTGATTACGAGCCCGGCAAACGGCCCATCGTCAGTGCGGCGGTAAGCTATCAGGAAGCGATGCGATTGCTCGGTGTGTCGGCGAGCAGCGAACCGGCGCAAATCAAACGAGCTTATCGACGTCTGCTCAGCCGTCATCATCCGGACAAGATTGCCGGCAGCGGTGCAACGCCGATGCAGGTGCGAGAGGCGACCGATAAGACCCGCGAGTTGCACAATGCCTACACGTTGATTCGTGAACGGCGGGATTTTCGTTAGGCGGTTTCAAGATCAAAAGATCGTCCGATCGCGGCCTGAGCCTTCGGACGATCTTTTGCTTTTGGGTCAGTCTGTGTTCTGTGGGCTCAACCAGCCACGCACCCGACGGAACAACTGTTCCTGCTCAGCCTTGTTATCCGGTAACGCCTTGAGCGCCACCTGGCTGAACGCCGACGTCTTCAAGCGCTTGCTCGCCTGCATGCGCTCCAGCGCCGCGTTGCGATCCAGCGCTTTGTCCATGTAGAAAATATCAGCCGTTGGCAGTTTCAGCGTTGGCGTCAGTTCCGCCAGGGGCGGTTTGGCCTTGGCCGGTGCTTGCGCGTCGACCATGACGAATTTCTCCACCTGCGCCGTTTGCCGCTCGCTCAAGAAACGCGCCGCCCAATACGCGCCGGTGCCATGACCGAGCACGACAATGCGCCGCGCACTTTGCTGTTCTGCGTAGGCAATGGCGGCGTCGATGCGCGCGAAGATGCGTTCGGCATCGACTTTGGACTGTTCTTCAGTCGTTTCGGCGATCACCTGGTCGGCGACTTCGGCCTCACCGCCTGCTGCTTGTTCGATCGGCTGCGCGGTGGTGGCGTCCTTGCTGCCTGTTTCGGGGGCTTTCGGCGCAGCAACGGCTTCAATTACGCGCGGAGCGATGGCATCGCTTTGCAGATCGGGCAGGGTGATACTCAGACTGCTCCATTCGGCGTCCGGCAATTTGCTCCGCAACGGGCCGATTGCTTGTGGCCAGTCAGCGGTTTCGCCGGCACCGGGGACGATAATCACCGCGCCTTTCGGTTCGGCGGTGTTGGCCGGTTTCCACAAGGCGAGGAAAGTGTCGCTGCCGGCTTGAAGCTGTTGCTGTTCTTGCGCCGGGACTTTACGTTCCAGTGCCGCGGCCTCTTCCTGACTACGCTCAAGCAGTGGTTGGCGCTCGGCCGGTTTTTCTTCGGCGGATTTTTCCGCAGGGGCGGCAGGGGCCGGGTCGGCCGCGTGGACAGAAAACGCACAAGGCAGGATCAGCGACAGGCACAATGCTGGCATTGCCAGGCGGTAGACAGAGGGCATCGGTTATTCCAGGCCAGAAAGTATCCCGGCAGCCTAATGGGTTGGTCAGAATTTGTCAGTGTATGAGACTTCAATGAAGCGATTTTGCTGCCTGTGGGTTATCGGCTGTTTGTGGCTTCCCTTGATGGGCTGGGCGGCGCCTGCGCCATCGGCACACGTTGCGCAGTTGTCAGCCAGCGAGCAGCAATGGCTCGCGCAACACAACGAATTGCGGGTCGGATTGGTGTTGCAGGCGCCGTACGCGCAATACGATCGGCGTTTGCAGCGACTGTCCGGGGCCAACGTCGAGCTGATGAAATGGCTGGCCAAGGCTCTCAATATCGAGCTGAGCTGGCGCAACTTTCAGGATCTGGCGCAATTGGAAACCGCATTGCGCGATGGCGAGATCGACATCGCCCCGGGCCTGACCCAGACACCGAGCGCGCTGCGCCTGTGGCAGTTTTCCGATCCGTACATGCGTGTGCCACAACTGGTGGTCAGCGACCAGAAGGCCGGGGGTGTGGTGGATCTGGAAAAACTCGATGGCCAGACCCGCGTCGCCGTGCGCATGCCGAGCACCACCGCCGACTATCTGCGCGGCAACTATCCACACCTGAATCTGCAAGGCGTGCCGCTGGAGCGTCAAGCGCTGCAATTGTTGCTGAGTCAGCAGGCGTCTTACGCGGTGGTCGATGAAGCGCAACTCGGGCGGTTGTCGGCAGAACCGGAGTTCGCTGAACTGGTAGTGGTCGGCGATATCGGCCTGCCGCAATTGTTGCGAGTCGCTTCGCGCCGGGACTGGCCTGAGCTGGCCGGCATCGTCCAGAGCGCGCTGCGCTCGATCCCGGCCAAGGATCTGGAGCGCCTGCACAATCAATGGCTGCAACCCAAATATCCACGGTTGTCGGAATCGCCGGGGTTCTGGCAGAACCTCAGTCTGTTGTTCGCGGTCATGCTGCTCAGTTGCGTGGCGATCGTGTTCTGGCAGCGGCGCCAGCAACACAGCCTCGAACAACGCCTGCTCGCCGCGCGTGAAGACATCGCCTTGCGCGCCGCCAGCGAAGAAGCGCTGCGCCTGACGCAGTTTTCCATCGATCAAAGCACTGTCGGCATTCTTTGGGTCAACTGGGACAGCCATGTGCGCTACGCCAACCGGGCGGCGGAAAACATGCTCGGCTACCCCTCGGGCGGGCTGATCGAGCGACCGCTGATTGATTTCGAACCGGGTCTGCATATGGACCGCTGGCTCAATCTGTGGAAACGCGCGCGTGCCAGTGAAGAAGGGCCGCTGAGTTTTGAGACAAGCTGTGTGCGTGCCGATGGAAGTATTTTGCCGGCGGATGTATCGCTGAGTTTCCTGCGTTTTCGCGACAGCGAGTATTTGGTGGTCTATCTCAACGACGTCACCGAGCGCCGTCGCGCACTCGCGGCGTTGCAGGAAAGTGAAGCGCGCCTTCAAGGCATCGCCGCCAATGTGCCGGGCCTGGTGTTCCGCCTGGAGCGGGCGCCGGTCACCGGGCAGATCGACTTTGCCTACATCAGTGAGGGCAGCGAAAGTCTGGTCGGCTACGCGCCGGCCGCTATTGCCCACCGCGACATGGGCCTGCGCAGTCTGGTGCATCCGGATGACAAGGCCAGTTATCACCGCACCCAGGATCAGGCGCTGGACACCGACAGCGACTGGTCGTGGCAGGGGCGAATTCTCACACGACAGGGCGAGCAGCGCTGGGCCGAGATCAAGGCGATCACCCGGCAGCTTGAAGATGGCGCTTATGTCTGGGACGGCATCGTCTGGGACATTACCGAGAGCAAGCGCATCGAGCTGGAGCTGGCGGCATCGCGTGAGCAACTGCGCGAGCTGTCGGCACACCTTGAGAGCGTGCGCGAAGAAGAGAAGGCGCGGATTGCCCGGGAAGTACACGATGAGCTGGGGCAGATGCTGACGGTGCTGAAACTGGAGACATCGATGTGCGAACTGGCCTACGCGCAACTCGACCCCGGTCTGCACGACAGGTTGAACAGCATGAAGCGCCTGATCGCCCAGTTGTTCCAGTTGGTGCGTGATGTAGCGACCGCATTGCGCCCGCCGATTCTCGATGCGGGGATTGCGTCAGCGATTGAGTGGCAGGCGCGCCGGTTCGAGGCGCGCACGCAGATTCCGTGTCTTGTGCAGGTGCCGGACAATCTGCCGCCGCTCAGCGATGCCAAGGCGATTGGCCTGTTCCGCATCCTGCAGGAGGCGCTGACCAACGTCATGCGTCATGCCCAGGCGCATACTGTGGAACTGACGCTGGCGCTGGAAGGCGATGAATTGTGTCTGACGGTCAGCGATGATGGCGTAGGATTTGTCGCCGCTGCCGGTCGACCGACTTCGTTTGGCTTGGTGGGCATGCGTGAACGGGTGCTGATCATGGGGGGGCGTCTGGTGCTTGAGAGTGAGCCGGGGGAGGGCACCAGTCTGAATGTCTGGGTGCCGGTGGATGAGGTTTGACTGAATCTGGAGAACAACGTGATCCGTGTACTGGTAGCCGAAGACCACACCATCGTCCGTGAAGGCATCAAGCAATTGATCGGCCTGGCCAAGGACCTGCAAGTCGTGGGAGAGGCGAGCAATGGTGAACAACTGCTCGAAACCCTGCGCCATGTGCCGTGCGAAGTGGTGCTGCTGGACATCTCCATGCCAGGCGTCAACGGCCTGGAAGCGATCCCGCGAATCCGTGCGCTGAACAATCCGCCGGCGATTCTGGTGTTGTCGATGCACGACGAGGCGCAAATGGCTGCTCGCGCCTTGAAGGTTGGCGCTGCGGGTTATGCGACCAAGGACAGCGATCCGGCGCTGTTGCTGACGGCCATCCGCAAAGTCGCGGCGGGTGGGCGCTACATCGACCCGGATCTGGCCGACCGCATGGTCTTCGAGGTCGGCCTGACCGATGCGCGGCCGTTGCATTCATTGTTGTCCGAGCGCGAGTTCTCGGTGTTCGAGCGCTTGGCCCAGGGCGCCAACGTCAACGACATCGCCCAGCAATTGGCCCTGAGCAGCAAGACCATCAGCACCCACAAGGCGCGGCTGATGCAGAAGCTCAACATCACCTCGCTGGCCGAGTTGGTCAAATACGCGATGGAACACAAACTCCTCTGAACAACGCCGCGCTCTGTGTAGGAGCTGCCGAAGGCTGCGATCTTTTGATCTTGCTGTTTACAAGGTCAAAAGATCGCAGCCTTCGGCAGCTCCTACACTAGACCGCGTTGGCATATCCATTCGCGACAAACGCTTTTGCCGTTACTGGCGGCTTGCAGCTTGACGCTCGTAGTCGGCGTGCCAATCCGCGCCATCCTTGTAGGGCAATCCCTACCCCCAACCTTCCATCCCGCTGAGGCGATTCTCTCCTGCGCCCCGATTTGCGTGCCTGCCGCCAGCCACTAGGCTTGGTACACAAGCAGTCATCAACAACAAAGGTGTGGGTATGAGCCAGGTCGATACAAACGCAGGGGCCAGTGATGTGCTGGTCAGCTTTCGTGGAGTGCAGAAGAGCTACGACGGCGAGAACCTGATCGTCAAAGACCTCAACCTGGACATTCGCAAAGGCGAATTCCTCACCCTGCTCGGGCCGTCCGGTTCCGGCAAGACCACCAGCCTGATGATGCTCGCCGGTTTCGAAACGCCGACCGCTGGCGAAATCCTCTTGGCCGGGCGCGCGATCAACAACGTGCCGCCGCATAAGCGCGACATCGGCATGGTGTTCCAGAACTACGCACTGTTCCCGCACATGACCGTCGCCGAAAACCTCGGGTTCCCGCTGACCGTGCGTGGCCTGAACAAGAGTGACGTCGCCGACAAGGTCAAGAAAGTCCTGAGCATGGTGCAGCTCGACGCGTTCGCTTCGCGCTACCCGGCGCAGTTGTCCGGCGGTCAGCAACAGCGTGTGGCCCTGGCCCGGGCGTTGGTGTTCGAGCCGCAACTGGTGCTGATGGACGAACCCCTCGGCGCCCTCGACAAACAACTGCGTGAACACATGCAGATGGAGATCAAGCATCTGCACCAGCGCCTCGGCGTGACCGTGGTCTACGTAACCCACGATCAGGGCGAAGCGCTGACCATGTCCGATCGCGTCGCCGTGTTCCACCAAGGCGAAATTCAGCAGATCGCGCCGCCGCGCACGCTTTACGAAGAGCCTAAAAACACCTTCGTCGCCAACTTCATCGGCGAGAACAATCGCCTCAACGGTCGTTTGCTCAGCCAGAGCGGTGAGCGTTGCGTCGTCGAGTTGGGCCGTGGCGAGAAGGTCGAGGCTCTGGCGGTCAACGTCGGCCAGACCGGCGAGCCAGTGACCCTGTCGATTCGCCCGGAGCGCGTCAGTCTCAACGGTTCCAGCGACCAATGCGTCAACCGCTTCTCAGGGAGGGTGGCGGAATTCATCTATCTGGGCGACCACGTCCGGGTGCGCCTGGAAGTCTGCGGCAAGACCGACTTCTTCGTGAAACAACCGATTGCCGAGCTCGATCCCGCGCTCGCGGTTGGTGACGTGGTTCCGCTTGGCTGGCAGGTCGAGCACGTTCGCGCGCTTGATCCGCTGTTAGAGGCGAACTGATCGCCCCCCGCAATACCAACACCAACCCTGCACGTGGAGAGAACAATAAATGTTGAGATCCCTGAAGTTCACCGCCCTGACCCTGGGCCTGATGGGTGCGGCCAGCGCAATGGCCGCTGGCCCGGATTTGACCGTGGTGTCGTTTGGCGGGGCGAACAAGGCGGCGCAAGTCAAAGCCTTCTATGCACCGTGGGAAGCGGCGGGCAACGGCAAAATCGTCGCCGGTGAGTACAACGGCGAAATGGCCAAGGTCAAAGCCATGGTCGACACCAAGAGCGTGTCGTGGGATCTGGTCGAAGTTGAATCGCCAGAGCTGTCCCGTGGCTGCGACGAAGACATGTTCGAGCAACTCGACCCGGCGCTGTTCGGCAAAACCGAAGACTACGTCAAAGGCGCGATTCAGCCGTGCGGCGTGGGTTTCTTCGTCTGGTCGACCGTGCTTGCGTACAACGCCGACAAGCTGAAAACCGCGCCAACCAGTTGGGCCGATTTCTGGGACACCAAGAAATTCCCGGGCAAACGTGGCCTGCGTAAAGGCGCCAAGTACACCCTCGAATTCGCTTTGATGGCTGATGGTGTGGCGCCTAAAGACGTCTACAAAGAGCTGGCGAGCAAGGGTGGTCAGGATCGCGCGTTCAAGAAACTCGACGAGCTGAAGCCAAGCATTCAGTGGTGGGAGGCCGGCGCACAACCGCCGCAATACCTCGCTTCCGGCGACGTGGTCATGAGCTCTGCCTACAACGGTCGCATCGCTGCCGTGCAGAAAGAGTCGAACCTGAAAGTGGTGTGGAACGGCGGTATCTACGACTTTGACGCGTGGGCCATCCCGAAAGGTCTGGACGCCAAGCGTGCTGAAGCGGCGAAGAAGTTCATCGCCTACTCGGTACAGCCGCAGCAGCAGAAGACCTACTCGGAAAACATCGCTTACGGCCCGGCCAACACCCAGGCTGTTCCGTTGCTGAGCAAGGATGTGCTGAAAGATATGCCGACTACCCCGGAAAACATCGCCAACCAGGTGCAGATCGACGTCAGCTTCTGGGCTGACAACGGCGAGCAACTGGAACAGCGCTTCAACTCCTGGGCGGCGAAGTAACCACTGTTTCACCTGCATGGGAGATGGCGATGGGTGCTTTTGTGGCGAGGGGATTTATCCCCGATCGGCTGCGCAGCAGTCGTAGAACCTGAGACTCCAACCTTCCTGACACACCGAGCTGCGTGGTTTTGGGGCTGCTTCGCAACCCATCGGGGATAAATCCCCTCGCCACAAGGTTCGATCTCTCAGGAAAGCTCGCGCCCACAGCTAGCTGTGTTCCAACACAACAGAGGTGGTTCGCCACCTCTGTAACGATCAAAGATTTGCGGAGTACGTCATGGCCATCGCCGTTCCCCTGAACGAGGGCGCCAGCCCCACCTTGAAGCAGAAGCTCAAGCGCGCCGAGCGGGTCAACCGCTGGAAAGCCCAGGCGTTGATTGCGCCGTTGGTGCTGTTTCTGTTGCTGGTGTTTCTGGTGCCGATTGTGGCGCTGCTCTACAAAAGCGTCGGCAACCCGGAAGTGGTCGGCGGCATGCCGCGCACCGTGGCGGCCATCGCCAGTTGGGACGGCCGTGGCCTGCCCGCTGAACCGGTGTACAAAGCGGCCGGCGAAGACCTCGCCGAAGCGCGCAAAAACCAGACGCTGGGCGATCTGTCCAAGCGCTTGAACATGGAGTTGGCCGGCTATCGCAGCCTGCTGACCAAAACTGCCCGGGCGCTTCCATTTGCCAGCGAGCCGGCCTCTTATAAAGAAGCACTGGAGGCACTCGACGAACGCTGGGGCGATCCGGCCTACTGGCAAGCGGTGAAACGCAACACCAGCAGCATTACGCCGTATTACTTGCTGGCATCGGTCGATCACCGCATCGACGACCTCGGTGAAATCGCCCCGGCGACCCCGGATCAGGCGATCTACCTGGACATCTTCGCCCGCACCTTCTGGATGGGTCTGGTCATCACCGTGATCTGCCTGCTGCTCGCCTATCCACTGGCATACCTGCTGGCCAACCTGCCATCGCGCCAGAGCAACCTGTTGATGATTCTGGTGCTGCTGCCGTTCTGGACGTCAATCCTGGTGCGGGTCGCGGCGTGGATCGTGCTGCTGCAATCGGGCGGTCTGATCAACAGCGCGCTGCTGGCCATGGGCATCATCGATAAACCGCTGGAACTGGTGTTCAACCGCACGGGCGTCTACATCTCGATGGTGCACATCCTGCTGCCGTTCATGATCCTGCCGATCTACAGCGTGATGAAAGGCATCTCGCCGACCTACATGCGTGCGGCGATCTCGTTGGGCTGCCATCCGTTCGCCAGTTTCTGGCGCGTGTATTTCCCGCAGACCTATGCCGGTGTCGGCGCCGGGTGCCTGTTGGTGTTCATCCTCGCTATCGGCTACTACATCACCCCGGCGCTGCTCGGCAGCCCGAACGATCAGATGGTCAGCTACTTCGTCGCGTTCTACACCAACACCAGCATCAACTGGGGCATGGCCACCGCGCTGGGCGGGCTGTTGCTGCTGGCGACCGTGGTGCTTTATCTGATTTACAGCTGGCTGGTGGGCGCCAGTCGCCTGCGCCTGAGCTAAGGGGAATTTGAAATGCTGAGTCCTTACATGTCGCCCATCGAACGGGTGTGGTTCTACAGCTTGCGGATCCTCTGCGGCTTGATTCTGCTGTTTTTGATTCTGCCGGTGCTGGTGATCGTGCCGTTGTCGTTCAACTCGGGCAGTTTTCTGGTGTACCCGCTGCAAGGCTTCTCGCTGCAGTGGTATCAAGACTTCTTCGCCTCGGCGGAATGGATGCGCGCGCTGAAGAACAGCATCATCGTCGCCCCGGCCGCGACGGTGCTGGCGATGATCTTCGGCACGCTGGCGGCGATCGGCCTGACCCGGGGCGACTTCCCCGGCAAAGCACTGGTGATGGCGCTGGTGATTTCGCCGATGGTGGTGCCGGTGGTGATTATTGGTGTGGCGAGTTACCTGTTCTTTGCACCGCTGGGGCTAGGTAATAGCTTCTTTTCATTGATCGTGGTGCACGCGGTGCTGGGTGTGCCGTTTGTGATCATCACGGTGTCGGCGACCTTGCAGGGCTTTAACCACAATCTGGTGCGGGCGGCGGCCAGCCTCGGGGCATCGCCACTGACCGCGTTCCGTCGGGTGACCCTGCCACTGATTGCGCCGGGGGTGATTTCCGGTGCGCTGTTTGCCTTCGCGACGTCGTTTGATGAGGTGGTGGTGACGCTGTTTCTTGCAGGTCCCGAGCAGGCGACGTTGCCTCGGCAGATGTTCAGCGGGATTCGTGAGAATTTGAGTCCGACGATTGCGGCGGCTGCTACGTTGCTGATCGCCTTTTCCGTCATCCTGCTGCTGACCCTGGAATGGCTACGCGGCCGTAGCGAAAAACTGCGTACCGCTCAGGTTTAAGGGCCAGATCAAAAGCTTACCCCCTCACCCCAGCCCTCTGCCCCAAGGGGGCGAGGGGGAAGGGAGCAGATCGTTGTGCTGTTCAAGGCCTGAGTTCGACTCGGTAATTCAGGTCGATGTACTTCGAGAGTACAACTCGGTCAGTCCCCTCTCCCTCCGGGAGAGGGCTAGGGTGAGGGGCTGTTGATCTTGCCCTTGATGGGTCATTCACGACCTGAATAGCAGACAACCCCAAATCTCCAGCTAATCTTGTGCCCAGCTCCCACATCTATAAGAGGCTGCGCACGATGAGTCTTTCCCAGTTCAAAATCGCTCACAAATTGATTACCGGCGCGGGGGCCATCGAGCAACTGGCGGCCGAACTCACCCGTCTCGATATCGACAATCCGCTGATCGTCACCGACGCCGCGCTGGTCAAGTCCGGCACCGTGGAGCTGGCGCTGGTGCAATTGGGGGGGCGCGAGTACGAGATTTTCGACCGCGTGCTGCCGGATCCGGAAATCGCCATCGTCGAAGACTGCATGCGTGTCTATCGCGAGGGTGGGCATGACGGCTTGATCGGTCTCGGTGGCGGCAGTGCCATCGACATCGCCAAGAGTGTCGCGGCCTATGCCGGTTATCACGGCGCGCTGGAAGATCTGTTCGGCGTCGAACAGGTGCCACGCAAAGGCCCGCCGCTGATCGCCATCCCGACCACCGCCGGCACCGGTTCGGAAGTGACCAACGTCGCCATCCTTTCCGACAAGGTTGCGCAACTGAAGAAAGGCATCGTCAGCGACTATCTATTGCCGGACGTGGCGCTGGTCAGCCCGCAAATGACCCTGACCTGTCCGCGCAGTGTCACCGCGGCCAGTGGCGTTGACGCGCTGGTGCACGCCATCGAATCCTATCTGTCGGTCAACGCTTCGCCGATCACTGATTCCCTGGCCATCGGCGCCATCAAGCTGATCGCCAACGCACTGCCCAAGGCCTACGCCAACGGCGCCAACCTGCAAGCCCGAGAAGACATGGCCACCGCCAGCCTGATGGCCGGCATGGCGTTCGGCAATGCCGGCGTCGGCGCGGTGCATGCGCTGGCTTATCCACTGGGCGGGCGTTTCAACATTGCCCATGGCGTCAGCAATGCCTTGCTACTGCCGTATGTCATGACCTGGAACAAGATGGCCTGCGTCGAGCGGATGCAGGATATCGCCGAGGCCATGGGCGTGAAGACCGCTCATCTGAGTGCCAGCGAAGCGGCGGACAAAGCCGTGCAGGCCATGACCGACCTCTGTGTGGCGGTGGAAATCCCCGTCGGCCTGCGCAGTTTCGGTGTGCCGGAAGACGCGATCCCGGCCATGGCCGTGGAGGCCGCGGGAATCGAGCGCTTGATGCGCAACAACCCGCGCAAGCTCAGCGCCATCGATATCGAGAAGATCTACCGCGCGGCCTACTGATCATCGCGGTCACGGTGCGCGCGCGGAAACTTGAGGTATACAATGCGCGCCATCGTGATTTAGCTCAGAAAAGGTGCGTCATGCAGCCCTTCGTAATTGCTCCGTCGATTCTCTCCGCCGACTTCGCCCGCCTCGGCGAAGAAGTGGACAACGTCCTCGCCGCTGGTGCCGACTTCGTCCACTTCGATGTCATGGACAACCACTATGTGCCCAATCTGACCATCGGTCCGATGGTTTGCGCGGCATTGCGCAAGTACGGCATCACCGCGCCAATCGACGCGCACCTGATGGTCAGTCCGGTGGATCGCATTGTTGGCGACTTCATCGAAGCCGGCGCGACTTACATCACATTCCACCCGGAAGCCACGCTGCACGTCGATCGCTCGCTGCAACTGATCCGCGAAGGCGGCTGCAAATCCGGTCTGGTGTTCAACCCGGCGACCCCGCTGGACGTGCTCAAGTACGTGATCGACAAAGTCGACATGGTCTTGCTGATGAGCGTCAACCCAGGCTTCGGCGGACAGAAGTTCATTCCCGGCACCCTCGACAAACTGCGCGAAGCGCGGGCAATCATTGATGCGTCGGGCCGTGACATTCGTCTGGAAATCGACGGCGGCGTCAACGTCAACAATATCCGTGAAATCGCTGCCGCTGGCGCCGACACCTTTGTTGCCGGCTCGGCGATCTTCAACGCGCCGAACTATCAGGAAGTCATCGACAAGATGCGTTCCGAACTGGCACTGGCACGCCCATGAGCGGTTTTGAGCAGCTGTTCCCGGGCAAACTGCCACGGTTGGTGATGTTCGATCTGGATGGCACGCTGATCGACTCGGTTCCCGACCTGGCGGCGGCGGTGGACAACATGCTGCTCAGCCTCGGCCGCCAGCCTGCGGGCATCGAGTCGGTGCGCGAGTGGGTCGGCAACGGCGCGCCAGTGTTGGTGCGTCGTGCGCTGGCCGGCGGTATTGATCACTCGGCTGTCGACGACGTCGAGGCCGAACATGCGCTGGAAGTGTTCATGGAAGCCTATGGCGCCAGCCATGAGCTGACCGTGGTCTATCCCGGCGTGCGCGACACCCTGAAATGGCTGCACAAGCAGGGCGTGGCGATGGCACTGATCACCAACAAACCGGAGCGTTTTGTCGCGCCGCTGCTGGATCAGATGAAAATCGGCCGCTACTTCAAGTGGATCATTGGCGGCGACACCCTGCCGCAGAAGAAGCCTGATCCAGCGGCGCTGTTCTTCGTGATGAAAATGGCCAACATCCCGGCCTCGCAATCGCTGTTCGTCGGCGACTCGCGCAGCGATGTGCTGGCGGCGAAAGCGGCGGGGGTCAAATGCGTGGCGCTGAGTTATGGCTATAACCATGGCCGACCAATCGCCGAAGAATCCCCGGCGCTGGTGATTGACGATCTGCGCAAGCTAATTCCCGGTTGCCTGGATCTGGCCGGTGGGATAACGTTGCCCGACGCTGTTCAACCCCCTGCCGGAAACGCCATCGTGGTGGTCACTCGCAAACTCTGGATGAAAGTCATCAAGGCCCTGGCCCGCTGGCGTTGGCGCGCCTGACTTGTTCCTGGCCGGCCCGCCGGTACGTTTGCCTACCTGACTGATTAGCACCTCACACCACGAGGCACCTCATGATCCGCGAAGAATTCCTGCGCTTGGCCGCTGATGGCTACAACCGCATTCCGTTGGCCTGCGAAACCCTGGCCGACTTCGACACGCCGCTGTCGATCTACCTGAAACTGGCTGACCAGCCCAACTCCTACCTGCTCGAATCGGTGCAGGGTGGCGAGAAATGGGGCCGTTACTCGATCATCGGTCTGCCGTGCCGCACCGTGCTACGGGTTCACGACCATCACGTCAGTATCACCGTCGATGGCGTCGAGACTGAAAGCCATGACGTCGAAGACCCGTTGGCCTTCGTCGAAACCTTCAAGGCTCGCTACAACGTGCCGACCATCGCCGGTCTGCCGCGTTTCAATGGCGGTCTGGTCGGTTACTTCGGCTATGACTGCGTGCGTTATGTGGAAAAGCGTCTGGGCAAATGCCCGAACCCTGATCCGCTGGGCGTGCCGGACATTCTGCTCATGGTTTCCGATGCGGTCGTGGTGTTCGACAACCTCGCCGGCAAGATGCACGCAATCGTACTGGCCGACCCTGCTCAGGCGGATGCCTACGAGCAAGGTCAGGCGCAATTGCAGGGCCTGCTGGAGAAACTGCGCCAACCGATCACCCCGCGTCGTGGCCTGGACTTCAGCAAGCAGCAATCGGCTGACCCGGTATTCCGCTCCAGTTTCACCCAGGACGATTACGAAAAAGCCGTCGACACCATCAAGGAATACATCCTTGCCGGTGACTGCATGCAGGTCGTGCCGTCGCAGCGCATGTCGATCGACTTCAAGGCTGCACCCATTGATCTCTATCGTGCACTGCGTTGCTTCAACCCGACGCCGTACATGTACTTCTTCAACTTCGGCGACTTCCACGTCGTCGGCAGTTCGCCGGAAGTGCTGGTGCGGGTCGAAGACAACCTGATCACCGTGCGCCCGATTGCCGGGACGCGACCGCGTGGTGCGACCGAAGAGGCGGATCTGGCGCTGGAAGAAGATCTGCTGTCGGACGACAAAGAGATCGCCGAGCACTTGATGCTGATCGACCTCGGTCGTAACGATACTGGTCGCGTTTCGGAAATCGGTTCGGTGAAGCTCACCGAGAAGATGGTCATCGAGCGTTATTCCAACGTGATGCACATCGTGTCCAATGTCACCGGCCAGTTGAAAGCCGGGCTGACGGCGATGGACGCGCTGCGGGCGATTCTGCCGGCGGGCACCTTGTCGGGCGCACCGAAGATTCGCGCGATGGAAATCATCGACGAACTGGAACCGGTCAAGCGTGGTGTGTATGGCGGCGCGGTCGGTTACTTCGCGTGGAACGGCAACATGGACACCGCAATTGCCATCCGTACCGCAGTGATCAAGAACGGCGAACTTCATGTGCAGGCCGGTGGCGGCATCGTTGCCGACTCGGTGCCGGCGCTGGAATGGGAAGAAACCCTGAACAAACGTCGGGCGATGTTCCGCGCTGTGGCCCTGGCCGAGCAAACCCCGGAAGCCTGAATCCGCGTAAAACCTGTGGGAGCGATCCTCTGTGGTGAGGGGATTTATCCCCGATGGGGCGCGGAGCGGCCCTGAAACCTGCAACAGAGATTTTTCAGGTATACCGTGAACAACGGTTTGCGACTGCTGCGCAGCCGATCGGGGATAAATCCCCTCGCCACAGAGGAATATGAATACGCATAAAAAAGCGGCGCCTGAGAGGGCGCCGCTTTTTTGTGCCTGCGCTTCAGAAGTCCAGCACGACGCCGACGTTAACCCCTTGCTGGGTAAAGTCATCATCCTTGCGGAATGTGTACCCACCACGCAGCGCCAGATCCGCCGTGAGTTTGTGGCTGACGCCCAGGCTCAAGCGGTTCAAATGACTCTGCGGCGTATAGCCCTCAAGTGTGAAGTCGTTGGCCGGCAGGGTGTTGAGCGCGATGTTGACCTTCTGCACATCATCTTCGTACTCACGCTCGTGGGCGTACTCGCCGAACACCTGAGTTTGCGGCGTGAAGTTGTACTTGCCCTGAATACCCACGCCCAAACGTTTCGAATCGCGCGCCTGATCATCGAAAGTCAGTGCGGTGGCGCGGTTGCTCTTCTCCGAGTAGCCGTCGACGTCGACACTGGCGTAGTCGGCGCTGACGAATGGCGACAGATGCCATTCACTGCCCGGCTGGGCGATGTCGTAGCCGACGCGGGTACTGAATGCCCACAGATGGCCGTCGGTATCACCTTTCTCCGCCCCCTCGCTGACACCCAGATCGAACTTGCGCTTGAGGTTGTCGTAGTCGAGCTTGCCACCAGTCAGCGCGGCATCAGCCCACCAGCGATTTTGCTGGAACTGGGCAAACGCTGTAGCCAGATAGCTGTTGAGTTTGTAGTCCGAATCGTTATGACCGGCCTCCAGATTCTGCCGGTAAAAACCCGCTGCCACGCCAACGCGCCAAGCCTCATTGAGGCGATAGCTGCCACCCACGTTGAGGTTGTAACCGCTGCCGTCGGCGCTGGCGCCGCTGCTTTGGCTGTCGACGTCCAGGTGCTGGCCGCCGGCGGAAACAATGGCGCGCCATTGGCCGACTGCCTGCCAGTTTTCCCAGTCCGCCTGCCATTGGCTGCGCAGTTCATCCTGATGCGCGCGCACGGTGGCGTGGGCCATTTCCGGGAGCAGCGTCAATTCCCACGGCGCGGCCAGCAGGGAATAGGCGTAATCGGAAATCAGTTTCTGCCCGGCTTCAGTCGGGTGCACGCCGTCGTTGTAGATCAGTTTGCTCGGATCCGGTGTCCCACTGTTGATGCCGTAACGGGCGTTTTCCGTGCAACTGCTGCCGCTGAAGCAGGTTGCGGTCAGGTTTTGGTCTGTGGCGAGGCCGAAACGTCCTGGATCGGCAAACACTTCGGACAGAAGCACCGGAATGTTCAACGGAATGATTTCGGCGTTGATGCCTTGCAGGCGGGTGGTCAACTGGCTGTTGAACTGGCTGGCGAGCGTACTGCTGAACGCCTGCAACGGCGTGCCGTTGATGGCCGGGGTCAAACCGACGTCAGGCAACAGCCAGACCATCACGTATTTGGCGCCGGCGGTTTGCAGGGTTTGCACGCTATCGGCCAGTCGATCTGCCGCCGCATTGGCTTGGGGCAGGCTGAGAATACGTCCTTGCAGGAAGTCGTTACCGCCACCGGAGATGTAATACAGCGCATTCGGATCGGCACGGAAACCGTTCGACGGCAGGTAGCCGGCGCGGGTGCGTTCACTGGTGGCTGATTGCGTGGTGATCGAATCGAGGATCTGATCCGTGCGGTAGCCGCCGACCGCCCAGTTATTACCGTCGGGCTGGCCATTGTCGGCGCGCACTGCCGAACTGGAAGAGGCCGTCTGATCCGCCGTAAAGCCCAGGCGTCCGCCCAGCAGTTGGGTGGAGTTCAGCGAATACAGCTCACCGCTGCCATCCAGATAAACCGGACCGGTACGGTTGGTATAGCGTTCAGTAGAACCCGCCGGGCCGCCGCTATCGGCGAAGGTCCCGGCGTCGTTGAGGCTGTCGCCGAAGACGATGAAATTCGAATAAGGATTGGGCGCCGCATTCGCCTGGGCACAGGCCATTGCGAGCAAGCAGCCGGCCAGCGGTACAAACAACGTCTGTTTGATCATGAGCAAGTCCGTTTTATTTATTGTTGTAGGTGAACGAAACGACAGTACCAAAAACTTCCGGCCTAGTGCCATCGGTCGCTAACCCTCACTTGGATTTCTCCCCCGAAGGCCCCGCCATATTGCACGCTCTGCCCAGCTAAGTTACTGTGCCGGAACGTATGAACGAGACCTTCCCCGTGTTGATCACCAGCAAACTTCTGGATCAAGTCATCAAGGCACACGCCCGTTGGCGTTGGCGCGCCTGAATCTTTTCTGCCGGCCCGGCCGGATCTGTATCGCTTTGCCTTCCTTGCCCGTTTGAAATGCCGCTTTGCCGACGCCACTTGCGTGTCCGACATCGTGCAGCGCCCTGCGGGCAAGTCATCTGAAGGCTGTCTTCAAGTCAGAATTCAAGAGGTTCGAAACGCCATGTTGCTGATGATCGACAACTACGACTCCTTTACTTACAACGTTGTGCAATACCTCGGCGAGCTGGGTGCCGAGGTCAAAGTCGTGCGCAACGATGAATTGACCATTGCTGAAATCGAAGCGCTCAAGCCCGAGCGTATCGTCGTGTCCCCTGGCCCTTGCACGCCGACCGAAGCCGGCATCTCTATCGACGCCATCAAGCACTTCGCCGGCAAACTGCCGATCCTCGGCGTCTGCCTCGGCCACCAGTCCATCGGCCAAGCCTTTGGTGGTGATGTGGTGCGTGCCCGCCAAGTGATGCACGGTAAGACTAGTCCGGTATTCCACGAGGACAAGGGCGTTTTCCAAGGCCTGAATCATCCACTGACCGTCACCCGCTACCACTCGTTGATCGTCAAGCACGAGACGTTGCCCGATTGCCTGGAACTGACCGCGTGGACGCAACACGATGATGGTTCGGTCGACGAAATCATGGGCCTGCGTCACAAGACCCTGAACATTGAGGGCGTACAGTTCCACCCCGAGTCGATCCTGACCGAACAGGGCCATGAACTGTTTGCCAACTTCCTCAAACAAACCGGCGGCACGCGCTAAGGACTTCCCATGAATATCAAGACAGCCCTGGGCCGTATCGTCGATCACCTCGACCTCAGCACCGATGAAATGCGCGATGTGATGCGCGAAATCATGACCGGCCAGTGCACCGAGGCACAGATCGGCGCGTTCATGATGGCCATGCGCATGAAGAGCGAGAGCATCGACGAAATCGTCGGCGCGGTATCGGTGATGCGTGAGCTGGCCGATCAGGTCGAACTCAAGACCCTCGACGGCGTGGTCGATGTGGTTGGCACCGGCGGTGACGGTGCGAATATTTTCAACGTATCCACCGCTTCTTCTTTTGTCGTTGCGGCGGCGGGTTGCACCGTGGCCAAGCACGGCAACCGCGCGGTCTCGGGCAAGAGTGGCAGTGCCGACTTACTGGAAGCCGCCGGCATCTACCTCAACCTGACGCCGGTGCAGGTCGCCCGTTGCATCGACAACGTCGGCATCGGTTTCATGTTCGCCCAGACACACCACAAAGCCATGAAGTACGCCGCCGGCCCGCGCCGCGATCTCGGCCTGCGTACGCTGTTCAACATGCTCGGCCCGCTTACGAATCCGGCCGGTGTTAAACATCAGGTGGTGGGTGTGTTCAATCAGGCGTTGTGCCGCCCGTTGGCTGAAGTCTTGCAGCGTCTGGGTAGCAAGCATGTGCTGGTGGTGCATTCGAAGGACGGTCTGGACGAATTCAGTCTGGCGGCGCCGACTTTTGTTGCCGAGCTGAAAAACAACGAGATCACCGAGTATTGGGTCGAGCCGGAAGATCTAGGCATGAAGAGCCAGAGCCTGCACGGCCTGTCGGTCGACGGCCCGGAAGCTTCGTTGGCGTTGATTCGCGATGCGCTGGGCAAGCGCAAGACTGAAAACGGCCAGAAAGCTGCCGAGATGATTGTGCTAAACGCCGGTGCAGCGCTGTACGCCGCCGACGTAGCCAGCAGTTTGAAACAGGGCGTGGAGCTTGCGCACGACGCCCTGCACACCGGCCTCGCTCGGGAAAAGCTCGAGGAGCTGGGTGCCTTTACCGCGGTATTCAAAGTGGAGAATGAGGGATGAGTGTACCGACGGTTCTGGAAAACATTCTGGCGCGCAAAGTTCAGGAAGTCGCCGAGCGTAGCGCTCGTGTGAGCCTGAGCGAGCTGGAAAGTCTGGCCAAGGCGGCCGATGCACCCCGTGGTTTCGCCCGGGCTTTGCTGGCGCAGGCGAAGAAAAAACAACCGGCGGTGATTGCCGAAATCAAAAAGGCTTCGCCAAGCAAAGGCGTGATCCGCGAGAACTTTGTTCCCGCCGACATCGCCAAAAGCTACGAGAAGGGCGGGGCAACCTGTCTCTCGGTGCTGACTGATATCGATTACTTCCAGGGCGCCGATGCCTACCTGCAGCAGGCCCGTGCCGCGTGCAAGCTGCCGGTGATCCGCAAGGACTTCATGATCGATCCATACCAGATCGTCGAAGCCCGTGCGCTGGGCGCCGACTGTGTGTTGTTGATCGTCTCCGCGCTGGACGACGTGAAAATGGCCGAGTTGGCTTCCGTGGCAAAAGGCGTTGGTCTCGATGTGCTGGTGGAAGTGCACGACGGCGATGAGCTGGAGCGCGCGTTGAAAACCCTCGACACGCCACTGGTCGGGGTCAACAACCGTAACCTGCATACCTTCGACGTCAGCCTGGAAACCACCCTCGATCTGCTGCCGCGTATTCCGCGTGATCGTCTGGTAATCACTGAGAGCGGCATCCTCAACCGTGCCGATGTCGAGCTGATGGAGATCAGCGACGTGTACGCGTTCCTTGTCGGTGAGGCGTTCATGCGCGCCGAAAGCCCGGGTACTGAGCTGCAACGATTGTTCTTCCCGGAGCGCGGTGTTTCGGTGAGTGGTTCGACCCTCGACTGATCACTCCTTCAAAGGCACCCGCGCCCCCTGTGGGAGCGGGCTGCCCGCGAAGAGGCCCGCCAGTTCCCTAAAGATTCCAGATCTGCCGGAGTCCGCTATGCCGCTGCCAACCTCCCTGACCATCGAAGCCGGCCTGCAAGCCGAACAGGACTTGCTGGCCTCGATCTGTGCCGGCGACGCCGAATTCGGCCTTCTATTCTGGCAGCCCAGCGACCGCGCTCTGGTCATGCCTCGCCGCTTGAACCGCCTACCCGGATTCGAACACGCCTGCGAAGTCTCCGCCGCCGCCGGCTGGCCGGTGCTGCTACGCGAAACCGGCGGGGAACCGGTCCCGCAATCGGCCGCGACCATCAATATCGCACTGGTTTACGCACCGCCTCGCAGCGAAGGCGATCTCAACCGCATCGAAACCGGCTACCGCCGTCTGTGCGATCCGATCTGCCAATTGCTGGATGAGTTGGGCGGCACTTCGTCATTGGGAGAAATCGAGGGCGCGTTTTGCGACGGTCGCTTCAACGTCAACCTCGACGGCCGCAAAATGGTCGGCACCGCCCAGCGCTGGCGCCAGAGTCAGGGCGGACAGCGTCCGGTGGGTTTGGTACACGGTGCGATGCTGATGGATAACGAGCGGGATTCGATGGTGGCAGCGGTCAATCGCTTCAACGAAGCCTGTGGTCTGGAGCAGCGGGTACGCGCGCAAAGCCACATTGCCCTGCATGAAAAATTCAACGCGCCACAGGCCTTGGCGCGTCTCGATGAGTTGTTTCGTTTAATGCTGGCGCAGATGTACAGCGTTTAAGCGTTCGCGTTTAACGTGTACCGAAGACCACCATGGTCTTGCCCTTCACATTGACCAGGTTGCGTTCCTCAAGATCCTTGAGAACGCGACCGACCATCTCCCGCGAACACCCGACAATCCGCCCGATTTCCTGACGGGTCACCTTGATCTGCATGCCGTCGGGGTGGGTCATCGCGTCCGGCTGTTTGCACAGTTCCAGCAGGCAACGAGCCACGCGACCGGTAACGTCGAAGAACGCCAGATCGCCGACCTTGCGCGTGGTATTGCGCAGGCGTTGTGCGATTTGTCCGCTGAGCACGTAAAGAATGTCCGGATCCTGCTGCGATAATTCGCGGAATTTCGCGTAGCTGATTTCCGCAGTCTCACACTCGACCTTGGCCCGCACCCAGGCGCTGCGCTGCTGCTCCTGACCCGCCTGCTCGAACAGTCCCAGTTCACCAAAGAAATCCCCGGCGTTGAGATACGCGATGATCATCTCGCGGCCGTCGTCATCCTCAATCAGGATCGTTACCGAGCCCTTGATGATGAAGTACAGCGTGTCCGAACGATCGCCAGCGCAAATGATGTTGCTCTTGGCCGCATGGCGGCGACGTTGGCAATGCATCAACAGCTTGTCGAGGTTCTTGATTTTGGGTGTGGGGGTAATAGCAACCATGGTTGTATCCCGAAAAGACTGCACGGTGATGTTTGATTTTTTTATGAGGCGCTGAAGGCGGTCGCTACACAGCTGGCATGGGGCGCCAGCGAATTGGCGCCAGCTTACCAGACACTTCGTCGAAAATTCGAGAAATTACCTACGCAGTTGGAGCATCCGTCCTAGGAACAGTCGCGCTGTCAGAGCAAAACCCTGTGCTAAGCTGGCGACCCTTTTTTTACAGTGGAGTCTGGGCGATGAAGGCACGCATCCAATGGGCTGGCGAAGCCATGTTCCTCGGCGAATCCGGCAGTGGCCATGTCGTGGTCATGGACGGTCCGCCGGACGCCGGTGGTCGTAATCTGGGTGTTCGCCCGATGGAAATGCTCCTGTTGGGCGTCGGCGGTTGCAGCAACTTCGACGTGGTCAGCATTCTGAAGAAATCGCGCCAGGCTGTTGAAAGCTGTGAAGCCTTCCTCGAAGCCGAGCGCGCAACCGAAGATCCGAAAGTGTTTACCAAGATCCACATGCATTTCGTGGTCAAGGGCCGTGGCCTGAAAGAAGCCCAGGTCAAGCGCGCCATCGAACTGTCCGCCGAGAAGTATTGCTCGGCCTCGATCATGCTCGGTGCGGCTGGCGTGGAGATCACCCACGATTACGAAATCATCGAACTCGGTTGAACCGACATTCAACTATCATAAAAGCAGTGCAGACTCTGGGGATCCCCCTCCTGACGTCTGCATAATGCGCGACTTTTTTCAGGGCGGTGATCGGTCAACCGACGTGTCATCCGCCTGAACAGATAACCAAAATCGCCATCGCGAAGAGGTGTTGACCGTCCTACGCAGGTGCGTTGTTCGCACTTGACGGGCATGCTTGATCACGCGGCCGAGCCGCATACACAGAGAGTTTTCAACGGTGAAAAGCAAACTCAAGCTCCACGGGTTCAATAACCTGACAAAGACCTTGAGCTTCAACATCTATGACATCTGCTACGCGGAAACCCCGCAAGACCAGCAGGCTTACGTCGAGTACATCAATCAAGAGTACAACGCGAAACGCCTGACGCAGATTCTCACCGAAGTTGTCGAAATCATTGGTGCCAACATCCTGAACATTGCCAGTCAGGACTATGAACCTCAGGGCGCCAGTGTCACGATTCTGATTTCTGAAGAGCCGGTAACCCCGACTGAAAGCCAGATTGAAGAGTCCCCGGGCCCGTTGCCTGAAATCATCCTGGCCCACCTCGACAAGAGTCACATCACGGTGCACACCTATCCGGAAATCCACCCGGACGACGGCATTGCCACCTTCCGTGTGGACATCGATGTGTCGACGTGTGGTGTCATTTCACCGCTTAAAGCGCTCAATTTCCTCATTCACCAGTTTGATTCGGACATTGTGACTGTGGATTACCGTGTACGTGGCTTCACCCGTGATGTTGAAGGCAACAAACACTTCATCGACCACGAGATCAATTCGATTCAGAACTACCTGTCCGAAGACACCCGCGACGCGTACCAGATGACCGACGTGAACGTGTACCAGGAAAATCTGTTCCACACCAAAATGCTGCTGAAGGACTTCGAACTGGACAACTACCTGTTCGGCGACGCCACCAGCAGCCTGTCTCCTGGGCAGCGCGCTCAAGTGACTGAGCGTGTGAAACACGAAATGCTCGAAATTTTCTACGCGCGCAACATGCCGACGTAAGAAATCCAAGCGCAAAAAAGGCGACTACTTAGCGGTAGTCGCCTTTTTTATCGCGCAAACACATAACCCTGTAGGAGTGAGCCTACTAGCGGTGAGGCCCTTTAAAGCCTCTAAAGCTTCAGATCCGATAAGTACTCTTGGTCATAACCTTCGCCAACAGACTCATCCCGAACTTCACCGGCGCCGGAAAACGGAAGCCGCCAGCATCCAGCGCGCTCTCCGCATGATGCTCCTCATCAATACGCATCTGCTCCAGAATCGCCCGGGACTTCTCGTCCTCGGCCGGAAGTTGTTCCAGATGCTGGTTCAAGTGTTTGCACACCTGATGCTCGGTCGCTGCGACAAACCCGAGGCTGACCTTGTCGCTGATCAGCCCGGCCACCGCGCCAATCCCGAACGACATGCCGTAGAACAGCGGATTGAGAACGCTGGTATGGCTGCCCAACTGGTGAAGGCGTTGTTCGCACCAGACCAGATGATCGATCTCTTCTTCGGCTGCGTGCTCCATGGCTTCGCGCACCTGCGGCAGCTTGGCGGTCAGGGCCTGCCCTTGATACAGCGCCTGGGCGCAGACTTCGCCGGTATGGTTGATACGCATCAGGCCGGCGACGTGGCGAGTGTCTTCGTCGCTCATCTGCGTGTCTGGCTGCAGAATCGCTGGCGACGGACGGTATGGCTGGCCGCTGAAGGGCAGCAAGGTACGCATCGCGGCATCGGCTTGCAGCAGAAGACGGTCAATCGGCGAGTAGTGACGTTGGGTAGTCATGCTGACCTCCGGGAAGAATCTCGGCGGCCAGTTTAACCGAATCGGCCGGGGAGCGTTTGCGCTGGGTCATGTGGGAGCAGGGCGCTCCCACAGATTTGCCGTGGATCAGCCCGGCGGCCAGTTCATCTGGCGCTGACCGAGTACGTGCATATGAATGTGGTAGACGGTCTGCCCACCTTTCTCATTGCAGTTCATCACCACCCGGAAGCCGTCTTCGCAGCCCAGCTCCAGCGCCAGACGCTGGGCTGTGAAAAGAATGTGCCCGGCCAATGCCTTGTCGTCTTCGGTCAGGTCATTGAGGGTGCGCACCGGTTTTTTCGGAATCACCAGAAAGTGCACTGGCGCCTGAGGTGCGATGTCGTGAAACGCCAGAACCTGGTCGTCCTCGTAGATGATCTTGGCCGGGATTTCCCGGTTGATGATCTTGGTGAACAGAGTATCCACTGCTGTTTTCTCCGTGGTGTGGGCTGGTCTGAGTGTACTCATGGGGAAAGAACCCGCCCAGTGTTTTGCCGTAGGACAGTTCAGCGCGGGCAGTAAGCCTTGTTGACCATGCCGACGATGGTGCGGTTGAGCCAGCGCGAACCCAGTCGCGGCAGAAACGCGAACCAGCGGTTGCGTCGTCCCGGAATAATGATTGCGCGGTTCTTGTCGAGCGCACGCACGGTGTACAGCGCGACCTCTTCGGGGCTCATCAGCAACTTGCTGTCTTTGAGTTTGTCGCTGTTCAACTGCGCGGTGCGGAAAAACGCCGTGCGGGTCGGGCCGGGGCAGAGCACTGAAACCTTCACCGCGCTCTGTTTGAGTTCAACTCGCAGTGCTTCGGAGAAGTGCAGCACATAGGCCTTGCTGGCGTAATAGGTGCTCATCCACGGGCCGGGGTTGAACGCCGCTACCGAGGCAACGTTGAGAATCTGCCCGCCGCCTTGCAACGCCATGCTGTTGCCGATCGCATGGCACAAACGGGTGAGGGCGAGGATGTTCACCTCGATCAAGTCCTGCTCGGTCATCCAGTCCTGAGCCAGGAATGGACCACAGGTGCCAATGCCAGCGCAGTTCACCAACAGATCGATCTGCCGGTCACCTTCTTCCAGTTCCAGCAAAAAGCCGGACAGGCGCAACGGCTCACCGAGGTCGCAGGCGCGAAACAGCACCTCGACGCCGAAGCGCTGGGTCAACTCGATCGCAATACTTTCCAGCTGATCACGCTGTCGTGCCACCAGAATCAGGCTGCGGCCGCGCCGGGCCAGCGCTTCGGCCATGGCCAGGCCGATACCGCTGGAGGCGCCAGTGATCAGAGCGTAACGGGTCATGCATTTCTCCATCGCAACAGCTCCGCGCCAGCGACGCAGGTGTCACGGCGGGGAGCGCTGTTCATTCTTTCGCAGAGTCTACAGGGGCCTGCGCCGCTTCGGCTGCATCGTCGGAGGAATTCGCTGCCGGTTCGACCTCGACGTCGATTTCATCGGTAGTTACCGAGCCGCTGTCGTAGCTGCTTTCGAGGCTGGTTTCGTATTCCTGCTGAATGGCGGAGATCCCGCCGAGCATTCCACCTACGAAAAACAGCCCGATGAATACGATCCACAGAGAGCACAGCACCTTGACTGCTGTGCTGTTGGGCGGAGGTGGTGGCCCGTAGCGGTTGGCACCGGTATTGCCCGGCACAATCATGATCACAAAAGGAAAGATGCTGCCCACCAACGGGACAAGATTCAGCAGCCAGAGCCAGCCGGACCAGCCGATATCGTGCAGGCGTTGAACGGTGAACAAAATGCTGATGATGATGAGCGCCAAACCCAGAATGGCCGCGATGAGGCCGCCGATGATCAGGCCGCTGGTGGAGTCGGAACTGACAAGGCCGACGGCGATCAGCGCAAAAATGCTGAGAATTGGCAGGCTTACCAGCGTCACGACCATCGTCCAGGCCAGAAAGCGCAGACGTCCGATCCGGCCTTCGACGCTTAACGGTTTGAGCATGGCGAATGCCGGAAGGTTTTCACCAACACTGGCGCGGGGTGGCGCATAAGGTGAGTTCGGTTCCGCGTAGGCGGGAGCGGGGGAGTGCTCGTGGACGTCCGACAGATTCAGCTCGATGGCCGTGTCAGATTCGATCCGTGCGTCAATCCCGGTTTTGCTCAATGCCTGCAGATAAGTCTGCGCATCGCTGTGCGACAGATCACGCTTAAGCGCCACGGTACTGCCATTGAACAGTCGCTCGATGGCTGCAACATCGCTTTTGAACAAATCCGCCAGATTGAGCTTGGCAGTGGTGATATCGACACCGGGCTGTAGAGCACCGTCGAAAACGATCTTGTAACGGGGTTCGCTCATGGCCGAGGCATCCTTGTCGCGAAGAGAATGAAAGGTCGTTAGTGTAAGGCCAGTCCATGAGCGACTGGCTTGATTTTTACCTTGGCCAGCGTTTCGGCAGCTGTGCTGCGCGTTCCTGTGCCTGACGATATTCAGCATCGAGTCGAGCGATCAACTGATCCACGCCTGGCAGATCGTCGATCTGCCCCACGCCTTGCCCGGCTGACCACACGGTCTTCCAGGCTTTGGCTTCATCGCTGATCGGTTTGAGCTTGTCGCCAAAATTCACTTCGCCTTTACCTTGTAGCGCTGCCATGTCGAAACCGGCCGCCTCCAGGCTTTGCCGCATGAAACTGGCCGGCACTCCCGACACCGCTGGAGTATGGATGATGTCGGCCGCTTTGGCTGTCAGCAGCATCTCCTTGTAGGCGTCAGGTGCATGACTTTCGGTGGTGCCGATAAAGCGCGTACCGAAGTAGGCCAAATCCGCGCCGAGCATCTGTGCGGCGAGAATCTCATGGCCGTGGTTAAGACATCCTGCAAGCAGCAGGGTTTTGTCGAAGAACTCGCGAATCTCGGCGATCAGCGCAAACGGACTCCAGGTGCCGGCATGGCCACCGGCCCCGGCCGCGACCGCAATCAGACCGTCGACACCAGCCTCGGCGGCCTTCTCGGCATGCCGACGGGTGGTGACATCGTGGAAGACCAGGCCGCCATAACTGTGCACTGCATCGACCAGTTCCTTCACCGCGCCAAGGCTGGTGATAACGATCGGCACCTTGTGCTCCACGCAAATGGCCAGATCCGCCTGCAAGCGTGGATTACTGTTGTGCACGATGAGGTTCACCGCGTACGGCGCGGGGTTGTCCAGCGCCGCGAGGCCCGCTTCGATCTGTTCCAGCCAAGCCTTGAACCCGCTGCTTTCGCGCTGGTTCAGCGCGGGAAAACTGCCGACCACGCCATTGCGGCAGCAGGCCAGCACCAGTTCAGGGTTGGAAATCAGGAACATCGGCGCCGCCACCACAGGCAGGCGCAGACGTTGTTCGAGCAAAGCGGGCAGCGACATTGGAAGTACCCCGAAGTGATTGACTTATTAAAGTTAGAACGGCTTGACCACGACCAGAATTACGATAGCCAGCAATATCAGAACCGGCACTTCATTGAACCAGCGATAAAAGACATGGCTGCGGGTGTTCTCGCCACGGGCGAAGCGTTTTACCTGCGCGCCGCACATATGGTGGTAACCGATCAGCAAGACGACCAGGGTCAGTTTGGCGTGAATCCAGCCGCCCATGCTGAAGATGCCCGGGTTGAGATAGATCAGCCAGCCGCCGAAGATCAGCGTGGCGATCATTGCCGGTCCCATGATGCCGCGATACAGCTTGCGCTCCATGACGCTGAAGCGTTCTTTGCTGACCGTGTCTTCACTTTGCGCGTGATAAACGAACAGTCGCGGCAGGTAAAACAGGCCTGCAAACCAGCAAACGACGCTGACGATGTGAAACGCTTTGATCCACAGATAGAGCATTTTTAGTTATTCCCTTATTCACGGTAAGCCGGATAGTAGAGGCTTGAGCGTCCGCGCGTCACCTTGACGGTTGTCGCAGGGCCGCGTGGCCCCTATTATCGACGGCTTTCCAGTGGGTTCGTTGAGGGCAGGTTTATGGTCAAGGTCGGTATCGTCGGCGGCACGGGTTACACCGGTGTCGAACTGCTGCGTCTGTTGGCACAGCATCCGCAGGCAGAAGTGGTGGTGATCACTTCCCGATCCGAGGCCGGTCTGGCCGTGGCTGACATGTACCCCAACCTGCGCGGCCACTACGACGGCCTGGCCTTCAGCGTGCCGGACATCAAGACCTTGGGCGCCTGTGACGTAGTGTTCTTCGCCACACCGCACGGTGTCGCTCACGCTTTGGCAGGTGAACTGCTGGCGGCGGGCACCAAGGTTATCGATCTGTCGGCGGACTTCCGTCTGCAAGACGCCGAGGAGTGGGCCAAATGGTACGGTCAGCCGCACGGTGCGCCGGAGCTGCTGGACGAAGCGGTTTACGGTTTGCCGGAAGTCAATCGTGAGCAGATCAAAAAGGCTCGCCTGATCGCGGTGCCAGGTTGCTATCCGACCGCTACTCAGTTGGGTTTCTTGCCGCTGCTTGAAGCGGGTCTGGCTGATGCTTCGCGTCTGATCGCCGACTGCAAATCCGGTGTCAGCGGTGCCGGTCGCGGTGCGGCTGTAGGCTCCCTGTACTCGGAGACGTCGGAAAGCATGAAGGCTTACGCGGTGAAAGGTCACCGTCACCTGCCGGAAATTCGCCAGGGGCTGCGTCGCGCAGCGGGCGGCAAGGATGTCGGTCTGACATTCGTCCCGCATCTGACGCCGATGATCCGTGGCATTCACTCCACGCTTTACGCGACCGTGGTTGATCGCTCGGTGGATCTGCAGGCGCTGTTTGAAAAGCGTTATGCCAACGAACCGTTCGTCGATGTAATGCCAGCCGGCAGCCATCCGGAAACCCGCAGCGTGCGTGGCGCCAACGTTTGCCGCATTGCGGTTCACCGTCCGCAGGATGGCGATCTGGTGGTGGTGTTGTCGGTGATCGACAATCTGGTCAAAGGCGCGTCGGGTCAGGCTGTGCAGAACATGAACATCCTGTTTGGTCTGGATGAGCGCTTGGGTCTGTCCCATGCCGGCATGCTGCCGTAACACTTAATCCGACACAGCAAAAAGGCCCGTCAAACGGGCCTTTTTGCATGCTGAACAGCTGGTCGGGTTTATTGATATACCGTAACAATAGTTGACCGATTTTCTCGGACAAGCGGATAATGCGCGTCATCACGCATTATGGCGGCGTAACGCCGGGAGATAGTCAGCATGAGCGTCGAATCCTTCACCCCCACGGCTTTGCAATTCACCCAAGGTGCTGCGCACAAGGTGAAGAGCCTGGTCGATGAAGAGGGGAATGATCGCTTGAAGCTGCGCGTATTCGTTACGGGCGGCGGTTGTTCAGGGTTTCAGTACGGTTTCACCTTCGATGAAGATGTGGCTGAGGATGACACCATCGTCGAGCGCGAAGGCGTGAGCCTAGTGGTTGATCCGATGAGTTTCCAGTACCTGGCCGGTGCAGAAGTGGACTACCAGGAAGGTCTGGAAGGTTCGCGCTTCGTGATCAAGAACCCGAACGCCACCACGACTTGTGGTTGCGGCTCTTCGTTCTCGATCTGATCGCACTTCGCTGCACACAATAAAACGCCGCAGAGCCTTGGGTTCTGCGGCGTTTTTTGTTGTCAGCGTTTTGTTTAGTTGGGGTAGATGGCGCCCAGTACGCGCAGCCCTTTGGCGCCAGTAACACTTGGCCGGTTGGCGGCGATACCTTCGAGGCAGCAATGGGCCAGCCAGGCGAACGCCATGGCTTCAACCCAGTCCGGATCAACACCGTGGGTGGCGGTGCTGGCGACTTTTGCGTTCGGCAGCAGATCAGCCAATCGCTTCATCAATGTGGCGTTGTGCGCGCCACCGCCACAGACCAGCAGCTCTTGAGTATCCGTTTGAGCGCTTTGCAGCGACTCGACGACGGTCAACGCTGTCAGCTCGAGCAGCGTGGCCTGTACGTTTTCAGCAGGGAAGGCTGGCAGACGTGAGAGGTGCTGCTCCAGCCAAGGCAGGTTGAACACTTCTCGGCCGGTACTTTTCGGGCCCTTGGTCATGAAGAACGGATCACTGAGCAATGCTTTCAGCAGCGTTGGCTCAACGGTACCGGTAGCGGCCCACTGGCCATTGCAATCGTAGTTTTCACCGCGTTGCTGGTGAATCCAGGCATCCATCAGCACATTCCCCGGACCGCAGTCGAAACCGGCTACAGCCTTGGTCGGCTCTATCAGACTGAGATTGCTGAAGCCGCCGACATTCAGGACAGCCTGGTTACCGGTACGCTCTTCGAACAAAGCTTCATGGAAGGCGGGCACCAGAGGGGCACCTTGACCACCGGCAGCGACATCGCGACTGCGGAAGTCGCTGACAACGGTGATGCCCGTCAGCTCGGTCAGCAGGGCAGGGTTGCCGATCTGTATGGTGAAACCTCGAGCCGGTTCATGGCGAATAGTCTGGCCGTGGCTGCCAATCGCGCGAATCGCCTCCGGTTTGAGCTGTTGCTGGTCGAGGAGGGTGTGAATGCCCTGTGCGGCAAGCTTCACCCAGTTCTGCTGGGCTATCGCCGAGCGGGCAATCTCGTCAGGGCCGCTGGCGCACAAGCCAAGCAGCTCGGCGCGCAGGGATTCAGGCATGGGAATGTAGTGCGTGGCGATCAGGTTGATCGCCGAGGTTTGTTCGATCAGGGCAATGTCCAGGCCGTCGAGGCTGGTTCCGGACATCACACCGATATAAAGGGCCATGGCTTAACGCTTGCTCGAAGCCAGCATGGTGGCCTTCTCTTGATCCATACGCGCCATCAACGGCTGGCTCTGAGCCATGAAGCGGGCACGTTCTGCTTTGGCAATCGGATCGGCCATTGGCAACTTCTGGCCCAGTGGATCGACATGAACGCCGTTGACCTGGAACTCATAGTGCAAGTGCGGTCCGGTGGACAGCCCTGTCGTGCCAATGAAACCGATTACTTGGCCTTGCTTGACCGTGCCGCCGGTTTTCACGCCTTTGGCGAAGCCTTGCATGTGGCCGTATAGCGTGCGGTAGGTGTTGCCGTGCTGGATGATCACAGTGTTGCCGTAACCGCCACGACGGCCGGCCAGCAGCACTTTGCCGTCACCGGCAGCCTTGATTGGCGTGCCGCGTGGCGCAGCGTAATCAACGCCTTTGTGCGCGCGGATCTTGTTGAGGATAGGGTGTTTGCGGCCCATGGAGAACTTCGAGCTGATGCGGGCAAAGTCCACCGGCGTTCGGATGAACGCCTTGCGCATGCTATTGCCGTCGGCCGTGTAATAGCTGCTGTTGCCTTGCTTGTTGGTGTAACGCACGGCGGTGTAGGTCTTGCCGCGGTTGGTGAAGCGGGCGGACAGGATCGGGCCATTGCCAACAGCTTTACCGTTGACCACTTTCTGTTCGTAGATCACATCGAATTCGTCACCCTGGCGGATGTCTTGTGCGAAGTCGACGTCATAGCCGAATACGCTGGCCATATCCATGGTCAGGCTGTGAGAGAGGCCTGCACGCGCAGCGGACTGTGACAACGAGCTGTTGATCACTCCGTGAACGTAAGCGGTACGTACGGTAGGTTTTGCGGTTACACGATTGAAGGCGTAACCCTTGTCATTCTTGGTCAGCGTGATGGTTTCAAGATCGCTGACCTTGCTGTGCAGGCTGGTGAGCTGGCCTTCCGGGTTCAGTTCAAATTCGAGCTTCTGGCCGCGTTTGAGCTGGCTGAACTGTTTGGCTTGCTTGTCGCTGGCCAGTATTTCATGCACGGCTGTGGCTGGAAGGCCGACTTTTTCGAACAGTGTCGAAAGCGTATCGCCCTTGGAAACGACGACTTCCCGGTGACCTGGCGCTTTCGGTTTTTCCGCGAGAGGTTCGGGCGCAGGTTTGGCTTCCGCGGTTTGCGGAGCGTTTTCTTCTGTGTTTTCGATTTGTGCAAACGGTGAGGCTACTGGCTCATTTGTGGCTTGAGCGGCGTCAGCAGCGTCTTGATCTTGTGTCAGTTGTTCAGCAGGACTTTCCAGTTCAAGGCTCAGGGTCGTCTTTTTGGCTTCAACATCACTGGAAGGAAATACCAGGAGCGCCAGGCTGAGAAGGGCGGCGATACCACTTGCGGCGAGCAGGTGGGTCTTCGGGTAAAGCGGTGGCGCTTTAGACGGTTCAGTGGTCATAAGTAATTTTGACTTTGAATAGTGATGAATTGGAAAAGATGAATGACATGATGAAGATGAAATAACTGTATAAAATATAACCAAATCATCTCTTAAGCAAGTCTACAGACATCACGTCTGTGGATTGGTGTCCGTGCGCCGGGCAAAACTTGTAATTGGTGCGCGATCTTGTATGGTTGGTTCCCTTTGAATCTGAGCCTTGCGGGTCTGTTATGAAGTCGGTTGAAGAGCAGCTAGCGCTGATTAAACGTGGTGCGGAAGAACTGTTGGTTGAGTCCGAGCTGATCGAGAAGCTCAAGCGTGGCCAACCGCTGCGTATCAAGGCTGGTTTCGATCCAACCGCTCCGGATCTGCACTTGGGCCACACCGTGCTTATTAATAAGCTGCGCCAGTTCCAGGATCTGGGGCATCAGGTGATCTTCCTTATAGGTGATTTCACCGGGATGATCGGTGATCCGAGCGGCAAAAGCGCAACTCGTCCTCCGCTGACGCGCGAGCAGGTTCTGGAAAACGCTGAAACCTACAAGACTCAGGTTTTCAAGATTCTTGATCCGGCGAAAACCGAAGTTGCTTTCAACTCCACCTGGATGGATCAGATGGGGCCGGCGGACTTCATTCGTCTGACTTCGCAATACACCGTCGCTCGTATGCTTGAGCGTGATGACTTCGACAAGCGCTACACCACCAATCAGCCGATCGCTATTCACGAGTTCCTCTATCCGCTGGTTCAGGGTTATGACTCGGTCGCTCTGCGTGCGGACGTCGAGTTGGGTGGTACCGATCAGAAGTTCAACTTGCTGATGGGGCGCGAGCTGCAACGTGGTTATGGTCAAGAGGCTCAGTGCATTCTGACCATGCCGCTGCTCGAGGGGCTGGATGGCGTCAAGAAGATGTCCAAATCGCTGGGCAACTATGTCGGCATTCAGGAAGCTCCGGGTGTCATGTACAGCAAGTTGGTTTCGATTCCGGATGCGTTGATGTGGCGCTACTTTGAATTGCTCAGCTTCCGCTCCATGGATGAGATCAATGCGTTCCGCGCCGATGTGGAGGCAGGTGCTAATCCGCGTGACATCAAGATCAAGCTGGCGGAAGAGATCGTTGCGCGCTTCCATGGTGAGGAGGCTGCGGCTAATGCTCATCGTGCAGCGGGTAACCGTATGAAGGATGGTGAGCTGCCGGATGATCTGCCGGAAATCGAATTGGCTTCTGCTGAGGATATGCCGATTGCTGCCGTCCTTAATAAAGCAGGGCTGGTGAAGAACTCTGCGGCGGCGCGCGATCTGCTCGCTTCCGGTGGTGTGCGTATAGATGGTGAGGTCGTTGATCGTTCCTTTATATACGTAGTGGGTGCGACCCACGTTTGCCAGGCTGGCAAGAAGGCGTTTGCGCGAATTACGCTGAAATCTGAATAAAGTTGAGATTGGGGGTTGACGGCGAATTCTAGGAGTCTATAATTCGCACCACTTCCGGCGCAGTCGAAACGGAAAACTCCTTGAGATTCAATGAGTTATACGGTTTTCGGCAGCGGGTTGCTTCAGTTCATCGAAGCCTGGAAGGAGTTGAAAGAGCGGTGATGTTTGGCTCTTTTAACGGTTCGATCTTCTCGGTCGAAAGCGGAGAAAAAGAGGTGTTGACAACAGCGAGTAACGCTGTAGAATTCGCCTCCCGCTAACGAGAGATCGGAAGCGCAAGTGGTTGAAGTTGTTGAAGAATTCTTCGAAAACTTCTGAAAATAATCACTTGACAGCAAATGAGGCTGCTGTAGAATGCGCGCCTCGGTTGAGACGAAAGATCTTAACCAACCGCTCTTTAACAACTGAATCAAGCAATTCGTGTGGGTGCTTGTGGAGTCAGACTGATAGTCAACAAGATTATCAGCATCACAAGTTACTCCGCGAGAAATCAAAGATGTAACCAACGATTGCTGAGCCAAGTTTAGGGTTTCTTAAAAACCCAAAGATGTTTGAACTGAAGAGTTTGATCATGGCTCAGATTGAACGCTGGCGGCAGGCCTAACACATGCAAGTCGAGCGGATGAGAGGAGCTTGCTCCTGGATTCAGCGGCGGACGGGTGAGTAATGCCTAGGAATCTGCCTGGTAGTGGGGGACAACGTTTCGAAAGGAACGCTAATACCGCATACGTCCTACGGGAGAAAGCAGGGGACCTTCGGGCCTTGCGCTATCAGATGAGCCTAGGTCGGATTAGCTAGTTGGTGAGGTAATGGCTCACCAAGGCGACGATCCGTAACTGGTCTGAGAGGATGATCAGTCACACTGGAACTGAGACACGGTCCAGACTCCTACGGGAGGCAGCAGTGGGGAATATTGGACAATGGGCGAAAGCCTGATCCAGCCATGCCGCGTGTGTGAAGAAGGTCTTCGGATTGTAAAGCACTTTAAGTTGGGAGGAAGGGCATTAACCTAATACGTTAGTGTTTTGACGTTACCGACAGAATAAGCACCGGCTAACTCTGTGCCAGCAGCCGCGGTAATACAGAGGGTGCAAGCGTTAATCGGAATTACTGGGCGTAAAGCGCGCGTAGGTGGTTTGTTAAGTTGGATGTGAAATCCCCGGGCTCAACCTGGGAACTGCATTCAAAACTGACAAGCTAGAGTATGGTAGAGGGTGGTGGAATTTCCTGTGTAGCGGTGAAATGCGTAGATATAGGAAGGAACACCAGTGGCGAAGGCGACCACCTGGACTGATACTGACACTGAGGTGCGAAAGCGTGGGGAGCAAACAGGATTAGATACCCTGGTAGTCCACGCCGTAAACGATGTCAACTAGCCGTTGGGAGCCTTGAGCTCTTAGTGGCGCAGCTAACGCATTAAGTTGACCGCCTGGGGAGTACGGCCGCAAGGTTAAAACTCAAATGAATTGACGGGGGCCCGCACAAGCGGTGGAGCATGTGGTTTAATTCGAAGCAACGCGAAGAACCTTACCAGGCCTTGACATCCAATGAACTTTCCAGAGATGGATTGGTGCCTTCGGGAACATTGAGACAGGTGCTGCATGGCTGTCGTCAGCTCGTGTCGTGAGATGTTGGGTTAAGTCCCGTAACGAGCGCAACCCTTGTCCTTAGTTACCAGCACGTAATGGTGGGCACTCTAAGGAGACTGCCGGTGACAAACCGGAGGAAGGTGGGGATGACGTCAAGTCATCATGGCCCTTACGGCCTGGGCTACACACGTGCTACAATGGTCGGTACAAAGGGTTGCCAAGCCGCGAGGTGGAGCTAATCCCATAAAACCGATCGTAGTCCGGATCGCAGTCTGCAACTCGACTGCGTGAAGTCGGAATCGCTAGTAATCGCGAATCAGAATGTCGCGGTGAATACGTTCCCGGGCCTTGTACACACCGCCCGTCACACCATGGGAGTGGGTTGCACCAGAAGTAGCTAGTCTAACCTTCGGGAGGACGGTTACCACGGTGTGATTCATGACTGGGGTGAAGTCGTAACAAGGTAGCCGTAGGGGAACCTGCGGCTGGATCACCTCCTTAATCGACGACATCAGCTGCTCCATAAGTTCCCACACGAATTGCTTGATTCATTGAAGAAGACGATAAGAAGCAGCCCGAAATTGGGTCTGTAGCTCAGTTGGTTAGAGCGCACCCCTGATAAGGGTGAGGTCGGCAGTTCGAATCTGCCCAGACCCACCAATTTTGTGTGGGAAACGCCTGTAGAGAATACGGGGCCATAGCTCAGCTGGGAGAGCGCCTGCCTTGCACGCAGGAGGTCAGCGGTTCGATCCCGCTTGGCTCCACCACTACTGCTTCTGAAGTTTTGAAAGCTTAGAAATGAGCATTCCATCAGTATGATGATGAATGTTGATTTCTAGTCTTTGATTAGATCGTTCTTTAAAAATTTGGGTATGTGATAGAAAGATAGACTGAACGTTACTTTCACTGGTAACGGATCAGGCTAAGGTAAAATTTGTGAGTTACTCTGAATTGAGTATTATCGAATTTTCGGCGAATGTCGTCTTCACAGTATAACCAGATTGCTTGGGGTTATATGGTCAAGTGAAGAAGCGCATACGGTGGATGCCTTGGCAGTCAGAGGCGATGAAAGACGTGGTAGCCTGCGAAAAGCTTCGGGGAGTCGGCAAACAGACTTTGATCCGGAGATGTCTGAATGGGGGAACCCAGCCATCATAAGATGGTTATCTTGTACTGAATACATAGGTGCAAGAGGCGAACCAGGGGAACTGAAACATCTAAGTACCCTGAGGAAAAGAAATCAACCGAGATTCCCTTAGTAGTGGCGAGCGAACGGGGACTAGCCCTTAAGTGGCTTTGAGATTAGCGGAACGCTCTGGAAAGTGCGGCCATAGTGGGTGATAGCCCTGTACGCGAAAATCTCTTAGTCATGAAATCGAGTAGGACGGAGCACGAGAAACTTTGTCTGAATATGGGGGGACCATCCTCCAAGGCTAAATACTACTGACTGACCGATAGTGAACTAGTACCGTGAGGGAAAGGCGAAAAGAACCCCGGAGAGGGGAGTGAAATAGATCCTGAAACCGTATGCGTACAAGCAGTGGGAGCCCACTTTGTTGGGTGACTGCGTACCTTTTGTATAATGGGTCAGCGACTTATTTTCAGTGGCGAGCTTAACCGAATAGGGGAGGCGTAGCGAAAGCGAGTCTTAATAGGGCGTCTAGTCGCTGGGAATAGACCCGAAACCGGGCGATCTATCCATGGGCAGGTTGAAGGTTGGGTAACACTAACTGGAGGACCGAACCGACTACCGTTGAAAAGTTAGCGGATGACCTGTGGATCGGAGTGAAAGGCTAATCAAGCTCGGAGATAGCTGGTTCTCCTCGAAAGCTATTTAGGTAGCGCCTCATGTATCACTGTAGGGGGTAGAGCACTGTTTCGGCTAGGGGGTCATCCCGACTTACCAAACCGATGCAAACTCCGAATACCTACAAGTGCCGAGCATGGGAGACACACGGCGGGTGCTAACGTCCGTCGTGAAAAGGGAAACAACCCAGACCGTCAGCTAAGGTCCCAAAGTTATGGTTAAGTGGGAAACGATGTGGGAAGGCTTAGACAGCTAGGAGGTTGGCTTAGAAGCAGCCACCCTTTAAAGAAAGCGTAATAGCTCACTAGTCGAGTCGGCCTGCGCGGAAGATGTAACGGGGCTCAAACCATACACCGAAGCTACGGGTATCATCTTAGGATGATGCGGTAGAGGAGCGTTCTGTAAGCCTGTGAAGGTGAGTTGAGAAGCTTGCTGGAGGTATCAGAAGTGCGAATGCTGACATGAGTAACGACAATGGGTGTGAAAAACACCCACGCCGAAAGACCAAGGTTTCCTGCGCAACGTTAATCGACGCAGGGTTAGTCGGTCCCTAAGGCGAGGCTGAAAAGCGTAGTCGATGGAAAACAGGTTAATATTCCTGTACTTCTGGTTATTGCGATGGAGGGACGGAGAAGGCTAGGCCAGCTTGGCGTTGGTTGTCCAAGTTTAAGGTGGTAGGCTGGAATCTTAGGTAAATCCGGGATTCTAAGGCCGAGAGCTGATGACGAGTCATCTTTTAGATGACGAAGTGGTTGATGCCATGCTTCCAAGAAAAGCTTCTAAGCTTCAGGTAACCAGGAACCGTACCCCAAACCGACACAGGTGGTTGGGTAGAGAATACCAAGGCGCTTGAGAGAACTCGGGTGAAGGAACTAGGCAAAATGGCACCGTAACTTCGGGAGAAGGTGCGCCGGTGAGGGTGAAGGACTTGCTCCGTAAGCTCATGCCGGTCGAAGATACCAGGCCGCTGCGACTGTTTATTAAAAACACAGCACTCTGCAAACACGAAAGTGGACGTATAGGGTGTGACGCCTGCCCGGTGCCGGAAGGTTAATTGATGGGGTTAGCTAACGCGAAGCTCTTGATCGAAGCCCCGGTAAACGGCGGCCGTAACTATAACGGTCCTAAGGTAGCGAAATTCCTTGTCGGGTAAGTTCCGACCTGCACGAATGGCGTAACGATGGCGGCGCTGTCTCCACCCGAGACTCAGTGAAATTGAAATCGCTGTGAAGATGCAGTGTATCCGCGGCTAGACGGAAAGACCCCGTGAACCTTTACTATAGCTTTGCACTGGACTTTGAATTTGCTTGTGTAGGATAGGTGGGAGGCTTTGAAGCGTGGACGCCAGTTCGCGTGGAGCCAACCTTGAAATACCACCCTGGCAACTTTGAGGTTCTAACTCAGGTCCGTTATCCGGATCGAGGACAGTGTATGGTGGGTAGTTTGACTGGGGCGGTCTCCTCCTAAAGAGTAACGGAGGAGTACGAAGGTGCGCTCAGACCGGTCGGAAATCGGTCGTAGAGTATAAAGGCAAAAGCGCGCTTGACTGCGAGACAGACACGTCGAGCAGGTACGAAAGTAGGTCTTAGTGATCCGGTGGTTCTGTATGGAAGGGCCATCGCTCAACGGATAAAAGGTACTCCGGGGATAACAGGCTGATACCGCCCAAGAGTTCATATCGACGGCGGTGTTTGGCACCTCGATGTCGGCTCATCACATCCTGGGGCTGAAGCCGGTCCCAAGGGTATGGCTGTTCGCCATTTAAAGTGGTACGCGAGCTGGGTTTAGAACGTCGTGAGACAGTTCGGTCCCTATCTGCCGTGGACGTTTGAGATTTGAGAGGGGCTGCTCCTAGTACGAGAGGACCGGAGTGGACGAACCTCTGGTGTTCCGGTTGTCACGCCAGTGGCATTGCCGGGTAGCTATGTTCGGGAAAGATAACCGCTGAAAGCATCTAAGCGGGAAACTTGCCTCAAGATGAGATCTCACTGGAACCTTGAGTTCCCTGAAGGGCCGTCGAAGACTACGACGTTGATAGGTTGGGTGTGTAAGCGCTGTGAGGCGTTGAGCTAACCAATACTAATTGCCCGTGAGGCTTGACCATATAACAC
Source organism: Pseudomonas sp. LBUM1648 (assembly GCF_059716145.1). Taxonomy (NCBI): domain Bacteria; kingdom Pseudomonadati; phylum Pseudomonadota; class Gammaproteobacteria; order Pseudomonadales; family Pseudomonadaceae; genus Pseudomonas; species Pseudomonas sp. LBUM1648. The sequence goes on along the minus strand of NZ_CP166808.1, from coordinate 5,831,157 downwards.
CCAAGCAATTTGCGTCGAAAGGCCAGATTGCGGTGTGTGAAGACGAAACGAACCGAAAGTTCGATGTTCACAAAACACCGACAGCTGTCACATACCCAATTTGCTGAAGCGAGGCCAACCGGTCACGACTCAGTACCCGAATTTCTTGACGACCATAGAGCGTTGGAACCACCTGATCCCATCCCGAACTCAGCAGTGAAACGATGCATCGCCGATGGTAGTGTGGGGTTTCCCCATGTGAGAGTAGGTCATCGTCAAGATTAAATTCCGAAACCCCAATTGCGAAAGCAATTGGGGTTTTGTTTTGCCCGCAGGAAATGCGCCTGCTTGATTTCTATGCAACGGCCCGGGGCATGGCTATTATTCGGGCCTCATTGTGAGGCGAGATCTGCATGCTGACGTTGTTGAATCTTCTGAAGGATGGACGATTCCATTCTGGTCAAGACCTGGGTGCAGCCTTGGGAATTAGCCGAAGTGCGGTGTGGAAGCAGCTTCAGCATCTTGAGGTTGAGCTTGGGCTATCTATCCACAAAGTTCGAGGCCGTGGCTATCAGTTGGCTGCTCCATTGATGCTGCTCGATCCTCTTAAAATGGCGGGAATGAAAGTCGGCTGGCCAATAACTGTCTTTGATTCTATCGACTCCACCAACGCAGAGGCATTGCGCGCGATTGGCCAAGGCCAATCGGCGCCCTTCTTGGTGCTTGCCGAGCGGCAGGTCGCCGGGCGCGGACGTAGAGGGCGCAAGTGGGTAAGTCCGTTTGCCGAAAACCTTTATTACAGTCTTGTTCTGCGTATTGATGGTGGAATGCGCCAGCTTGAAGGCCTGAGTCTCGTTGTTGGATTGGCCGTTATGCAGACCCTGCGGAAGATGGGGGTGCCCGGTGCAGGTTTGAAGTGGCCCAACGATGTTCTGGCGGGCAATAAGAAAATTGCCGGCATTCTGCTGGAGCTGATTGGAGATCCGGCAGATGTGTGTCACGTGGTGCTAGGTATAGGCATTAACGTGAATATGCAGGTTGCAGAAGAGGTCGACCAACAATGGACGTCTATGCGGCTTGAGTCTGGCAAAAACTGTGATCGCAATGTCCTGGTCGCTGAATTGAGCGAGCAGTTGCAGGCATACATACAGCGGCAGCAAATGCATGGTTTTTCGGTTCTCCAGGCGGAATGGGAGGAAAATCATTTGTGGCAGAAGCGTTCCGTGTCGTTGATTGCTGGTGTCAACCAAATAGATGGTGTAGTGCTCGGTATTGATAGTCAGGGTGCGTTGCGATTACAGGTGAATGGCGTGGAAAAAGTCTTTAGTGGTGGCGAGCTCAGCCTGAGGTTGCGTGATGATTCTTGAGCTTGACTGCGGCAACAGCTTTATAAAATGGCGTGTGCTGAATGCTGAGGCTGTTACTTTGATCGCGGAGGGGGTGGTCGACTCAGATCAGGCGCTCAGTGAAGGTCTGTGGGCGCTGAGTGGGGTGTCGTTAAGCAAGTGCCGATTAGTGAGTGTTCGTTCCGCCGAGGAAACCGGTGCATTAATTCAGATGCTTAAGCAAGAGTTTGGAGTAACGGTCATATGCGCGGAGCCTGCTCGTGAGATGTCCGGTGTTGTAAACGGTTACGAAGAATACGAGCGTCTAGGGCTTGATCGTTGGCTGGCTATGCTCGGCGGGTTTCACTTGGCTAAAGGTGCGTGCCTGGTGCTTGATTTCGGCACGGCGGTTACCGCCGACTTCATTGCGCAAGATGGGGGGCATCTCGGTGGCTTCATCTGTCCGGGTATGCCGTTGATGCGCAGTCAGTTACGAACCCATACCCGAAAAATTCGTTATGGCGATCTTGCAGCAGAGCGTGCATTAACCAGTCAGGCGCCCGGTCGAAACACTGTAGAGGCGGTGGAGCGCGGCTGCTCCATGATGCTGAGGGGGTTCGTGCTCACCCAGCTCGAAATGGCGCGAGCATATTGGGGGGACGGCTTCACTGTTTTCATTACGGGTGGTGATGCTGGGTTGGTTGCAGATGTCGCGCCTGAGGCCAGGATTGTTCCTGATCTTGTATTCGTAGGTTTGGCTATGGCGTGTCCTTTGTCCTGAGGTATGTATGCGTTGGTTGTTCCTGCTGCTCCTTGTTCTCAATGTTTTCTATTACGTCTGGCATCAGCAGGAAGCACCCTTGCGGGCAAAAGACGTAACCCCTCTCAGTTTGTATAAAGGCTCGCAGCAGGATATTCGTCTGTTGAGCGAGAGTGTCGGTGCTTCTAAGGCAAGGCCTGGTGTGCCGCGGACTGAGGAGAGGTGCCTTTATTTGGGTGGATTTGCTCGTGAGGAGCAAGTTATGCCGCTGAGCCAGCGTTTGGCTGAGATGGATATCAAGGCTGAACTTTCAGCGAATGATGTTCCTGCGACAGGTTACTGGCTGCGTATTGCACCTGAAAGCCAGCGTTTGCTGGGGGATGCGCAACTGCAAAACCTTTCCAAGGAATTCAATGAGTTAAAACATAAAATAATGCTGTGCGAGGGGGTTGCACCTGCTGAATAGTTTGAATAGAATGGCGCCCGCTCCGCAGTGAAGACCTTTCAAAGGTTAACGAGGCGGGGTGGTGTCAATGCAGCTAACCTCAGGTTTTTAAATGAGAAAATGCTTGACAGGGGTTTGGCATAGTATAGAATGCCGGCCTGATTAGGAGGGGTTCCCGAGCGGCCAAAGGGATCAGACTGTAAATCTGACGTCTACGACTTCGAAGGTTCGAATCCTTCTCCCTCCACCAGATTTAAGCGTGAGCTGTAAGCTCTGCGGGTATAGTTTAGTGGTAGAACCTCAGCCTTCCAAGCTGATGATGCGGGTTCGATTCCCGCTACCCGCTCCAAGTTTGCAGGTTGTGCAAAGTGTTTTGCTCTTGTAGCTCAGTTGGTAGAGCACACCCTTGGTAAGGGTGAGGTCAGCGGTTCAAATCCGCTCAAGAGCTCCATATAACAAGGCAGATATGAAAATATCTGCCTTTGTTTTAATGGTTGATATTGTTTGTCTAATTCTTCTGTTTGAGGGTGATATCGATGGCTAAGGAAAAATTTGATCGTTCCCTGCCCCACGTCAACGTTGGGACCATTGGTCACGTTGACCACGGTAAAACCACTCTGACTGCTGCTCTGACTCGCGTTTGCTCCGAAGTTTACGGTTCCGCAATCGTTGACTTCGACAAGATCGACAGCGCACCAGAAGAAAAAGCTCGTGGTATCACCATCAACACCGCGCACGTTGAATACAACTCGCTGATCCGTCACTACGCTCACGTTGACTGCCCAGGTCACGCTGACTATGTGAAGAACATGATCACCGGTGCTGCCCAGATGGACGGCGCAATCCTGGTTTGCTCGGCCGCTGATGGTCCGATGCCGCAAACCCGTGAGCACATCCTGCTGTCCCGCCAGGTTGGCGTTCCGTACATCGTGGTTTACCTGAACAAGGCTGACCTGGTAGACGACGCTGAGCTGCTGGAACTGGTTGAGATGGAAGTGCGCGATCTGCTGAGCACTTACGACTTCCCAGGCGACGACACTCCGATCATCATCGGTTCTGCTCGTATGGCTCTGGAAGGCAAAGACGATAACGAAATGGGCACTACGTCCGTTCGTAAACTGGTTGAAACTCTGGACAGCTACATTCCGGATCCAGTTCGTGTTATCGACAAGCCGTTCCTGATGCCAATCGAAGACGTGTTCTCGATCTCGGGTCGCGGTACTGTTGTAACCGGTCGTATCGAGCGCGGTATCGTTAAGGTTCAAGATCCACTGGAAATCGTTGGTCTGCGTGACACTACCGTCACCACCTGCACCGGTGTTGAAATGTTCCGTAAGTTGCTCGACGAAGGTCGTGCTGGCGAGAACTGCGGCGTTCTGCTGCGCGGTACCAAGCGTGACGACGTTGAGCGTGGTCAGGTTCTGGTTAAGCCGGGTTCGGTTAAGCCGCACACCAAGTTCGAAGCTGAGGTGTACGTGCTGAGCAAGGAAGAAGGCGGTCGTCACACTCCGTTCTTCAAAGGCTACCGTCCACAGTTCTACTTCCGCACTACCGACGTAACTGGTAACTGCGAACTGCCGGAAGGCGTAGAAATGGTAATGCCGGGCGACAACATCAAAATGGTTGTTACCCTGATCAAAACCATCGCGATGGAAGATGGTCTGCGTTTCGCTATCCGTGAAGGCGGTCGTACCGTCGGCGCTGGTGTCGTAGCCAAAATCATCGAATAAGCGGTTGTAATGTATTTTTCAGGCCGGCATAATGGTCGGCCTGATTTTGTTTTAGGTCAGTAGCTCAATTGGCAGAGCGACGGTCTCCAAAACCGTAGGTTGGGGGTTCGATTCCCTCCTGACCTGCCAGATTCACTCGGTGTATCTGGCTTTCTTTTCACAGGATCTTCATAGATGACTCCTAAAGCTGAAGCTCAAAGCTCTCGCTTCGATCTACTCAAGTGGCTTGTAGTAGTTGCTTTGGTGGCTGTTGGCGTTGTTGGCAATCAGTACTACGCCGCTTCGCCGATCCTGTACCGCGTACTCGCTCTACTTGTGATTGCTGCTGTAGCTGCCTTTGTAGGCCTGCAGACTGCGAAGGGCAAGTCTTTCTTTGTACTGGTTAAGGAAGCTCGCACCGAGATTCGTAAAGTCGTTTGGCCAACTCGCCAAGAAACCACACAGACCACGCTGATTGTCGTGGCTGTTGTACTGGTTATGGCGTTGCTGTTGTGGGGGCTAGATTCCCTGCTCGGCTGGCTTGTTTCCTTGATTGTCGGCTAAGGGTGTCCCGTGGCTAAGCGTTGGTACGTTGTGCATGCTTACTCGGGTTACGAGAAGCATGTCATGCGCTCGCTCGTTGAGCGAGTAAAGCTGGCTGGCATGGAAGATGGCTTCGGCGAAATTCTGGTTCCCACTGAAGAAGTGGTTGAAATGCGTAATGGCCAGAAGCGCAAAAGCGAACGCAAGTTCTTCCCAGGTTATGTGCTGGTACAGATGGATATGAATGAGGGTACTTGGCACTTGGTCAAGGATACTCCTCGGGTGATGGGTTTCATCGGCGGTACTGCTGATAAACCGGCGCCGATCACTGATAAAGAGGCAGAGGCGATTCTGCGTCGTGTTGCTGATGGTAGCGACAAGCCTAAGCCGAAGACTCTCTTCGAACCAGGTGAAACGGTACGAGTCAATGACGGTCCATTTGCTGATTTCAATGGTGTCGTTGAAGAAGTTAACTACGAAAAGAGCCGCATCCAAGTGGCTGTGCTCATTTTCGGTCGCTCTACCCCGGTAGAGTTGGAGTTCAGTCAGGTCGAAAAGGTCTAACTGGACAAGCATCCCAACCCCGCAGCCATAGGCTGTGGGGTTTTGTCGTCACTGGGATAAACGCGCAAGTAACCGGGGAGCCTTTCGAGGCGTTCGAACCCGTAATTGGAGTGCCTCATGGCCAAGAAGATTACCGCTTACATCAAGCTGCAAGTGAAGGCCGCTCAGGCTAACCCAAGCCCACCTGTTGGTCCTGCTTTGGGTCAGCACGGCGTGAACATCATGGAATTCTGCAAGGCCTTCAACGCCCGTACTCAGGGTCTTGAAGCAGGTCTGCCGACTCCAGTGATCATCACTGTTTACAGCGACCGTAGCTTCACTTTCGAAACCAAATCCACCCCTGCTTCGGTTCTGCTGAAGAAGGCGGCCGGTCTGACCAGCGGTTCCGCTCGTCCGAACACCGTTAAGGTTGGCACTGTTACCCGTGCTCAGCTGGAAGAAATCGCGAAAACCAAAAACGCGGATCTGACTGCAGCTGATATGGATGCAGCCGTGCGTACTATCGCCGGTTCTGCTCGTAGCATGGGCCTTAACGTGGAGGGTGTGTAATGGCTAAGCTGACTAAGCGTCAAAAGGCTATCGCCGGCAAAATCGAAGCAGGCAAGGCCTACAACATTGTAGATGCCGCTGCTCTGCTGGCTGAGCTGTCGACTGTCAAGTTCAGCGAGTCGTTTGACATTGCTGTAAACCTGGGTGTAGACCCGCGTAAATCCGACCAGGTTGTTCGTAGCGCTACTGTGCTGCCACACGGCACTGGCAAGACTGTTCGCGTTGCTGTGTTCACTCAGGGTCCAGCTGCTGAAGCCGCTCTGGCTGCCGGCGCTGACCGCGTAGGTATGGACGACCTAGCTGCCGAAATGAAAGGCGGCGACCTGAACTATGACGTAGTGATTGCATCCCCGGATGCCATGCGCGTAGTAGGTCAACTGGGCCAGATCCTCGGTCCACGTGGTCTGATGCCTAACCCTAAAGTCGGCACCGTAACTCCAGACGTAGCCACCGCGGTTAAAAACGCCAAGGCTGGTCAGGTTCGTTATCGCACCGACAAAAACGGCATCATTCACACTTCCGTTGGCAAGATGGGCTTCGACGCCGTCAAGCTGAAGGAAAACGTTGAAGCCCTGATCGCTGATCTGAAGCGCATCAAGCCAGCTTCTTCGAAAGGTATTTACGTCAAGCGCGTTACCCTGAGCACCACTATGGGCCCAGGTCTGGTCATCGACCAGAGCTCGCTGGACGCGTAAGACAAAGGTTGGCGCGATTGATCGCGCCAATTGAAATATTGGGGTCCCTGCCTGGCGGGGGCTATCCAAGACCGTAGGCGGCGCAAGCCTTAAACCAAAAGCCTACGCAGATGGTGCTCCCGGTTCCTTACCGAATCAGACACCAAAACGACATTCGGTTTCGATCGAGTGAAACGGTAACAAGCAGGAGTTAAACCCGTGGCAATTAATCTCGAAGACAAGAAGGCCATCGTCGCTGATGTCAACGAGGCTGCCAAAGTCGCTCTGTCCGCTGTCGTGGTTGATGCCCGTGGCGTAACAGTAGGCGCAATGACCGGACTCCGTAAAGAGGCTCGTGAAGCTGGCGTATACGTACGTGTTGTACGTAACACCCTGCTCAAGCGCGCCGTTGCTGACACTCAATACAGTGTTCTCAACGACGTGTTCACCGGCCCGACCCTGATTGCATTCTCGAACGAACATCCGGGCGCTGCTGCCCGTATCTTCAAAGAGTTTGCCAAGGGTCAGGACAAGTTCGAGATCAAGGCAGCTGCGTTCGAGGGCAAGTTCCTCGCAGCTAATCAGATCGACGTACTGGCAACCCTGCCGACCCGTGACGAAGCAATTTCTCAGCTGATGAGCGTGATTCAAGGCGCTACCAGCAAATTGGCTCGTACTCTGGCGGCAATTCGCGACCAGAAAGAAGCTGCCGCAGCCTAAGGCTCGTCAACTTCTCGCGTTTTTTGTTTATTTCGATGGTCGCGTAGGCCGTCCCCCAATTCAGGAAATAAGTCATGTCTCTGACTAACGAACAAATCATCGACGCAATCGGCGAAAAATCCGTAATGGAAATCGTTGAGCTGATCAAGGCAATGGAAGAGAAGTTCGGCGTTACTGCTGCAGCTGCTTCCGCTGGCCCAGCTGCTGCTGCCGCTGTTGTTGAAGAGCAAACCGAGTTCAACGTTGTTCTGCTGGAAGCTGGCGAGAAGAAAGTAAACGCCATTAAAGCAGTTCGCGAGCTGACCGGTCTGGGCCTGAAAGAAGCCAAAGAGAAAGTAGACGGCGCTCCTCAGGTTGTTCTGGAAGGCGTTTCGAAAGACGCTGCTGAAGACGCCAAGAAGAAGCTGGAAGAAGCAGGCGCTAAAGTCGAGCTGAAGTAAGCTTCGACTTTGCTCCTCCAGCCCGAGCGTCAAGCGACAGGCTGATGGCTGGTGGCTCTTGCCACCGGCCTTTTTCCGTTATTGGCAGCCGACTGGGTCGGTGCTGATAAAGGTGCTGTAACCACCCGATGTGGTGGCGCAAACCATGGGGTTTGCACGATTTTCTGGCTGCTCCCGTCGGGAGGGGCCAAACAAGCAGGTGACCAAGCTGGGGAACGCTGATGGCTTACTCATATACTGAGAAAAAACGTATCCGCAAGGACTTTAGCAAGTTGCCGGACGTCATGGATGTGCCTTACCTCCTGGCCATCCAGCTGGATTCGTATCGTGAATTCTTGCAAGCGGGAGCGACTAAAGATCAGTTCCGCGACGTGGGCCTGCATGCGGCCTTCAAATCCGTTTTCCCGATCATCAGCTACTCCGGCAATGCTGCGCTGGAGTACGTCGGTTATCGCCTGGGCGAACCGGCATTTGATGTCAAAGAATGCGTATTGCGCGGTGTAACTTTCGCCGTACCTTTGCGGGTAAAAGTGCGCCTGATCATTTTCGACAAAGAGTCGTCGAACAAAGCGATCAAGGACATCAAAGAGCAAGAAGTCTACATGGGTGAAATTCCCCTGATGACTGAGAACGGTACCTTCGTAATCAATGGTACCGAACGTGTAATCGTTTCCCAGCTGCACCGTTCCCCGGGCGTGTTCTTCGACCACGACCGCGGCAAGACGCATAGCTCCGGCAAACTGCTTTACTCCGCGCGCATCATTCCTTACCGCGGTTCGTGGCTGGACTTCGAGTTCGACCCGAAAGACTGCGTATTCGTGCGTATCGACCGTCGTCGCAAGCTGCCAGCCTCGGTACTGCTGCGCGCGCTCGGCTATACCACCGAAGAAGTACTGGACGCGTTCTACACCACCAACGTATTCCACCTGAGCGGCGAAACCCTCAGCCTGGAACTGATTGCATCGCGTCTGCGTGGTGAAATTGCCGTTCTGGACATCCAGGATGAAAAAGGCAAGGTCATCGTTGAAGCGGGCCGCCGTATTACCGCGCGCCACATCAATCAGATCGAAAAAGCCGGGATCAAGACGCTGGAAGTGCCTCTGGACTACGTCCTGGGCCGCACTACCGCCAAGGTCATTGTGCATCCGGCTACCGGCGAAATCCTGGCAGAGTGCAACACCGAACTGAACACCGAAGTCCTGGCAAAAATTGCCAAGTCCGGCGTTGTGCGCATCGAAACTCTGTACACCAACGACATCGACTGTGGCCCGTTCGTCTCTGACACGCTGAAGATCGACTCCACCAGCAACCAATTGGAAGCGCTGGTCGAGATCTATCGCATGATGCGTCCAGGCGAGCCGCCAACCAAAGACGCTGCCGAAACCCTGTTCAACAACCTGTTCTTCAGCCCTGAGCGCTATGACCTGTCTGCGGTCGGCCGGATGAAGTTCAACCGTCGTATCGGTCGCACCGAGATCGAAGGTTCGGGCGTGCTGTGCAAGGAAGACATCGTCGCGGTACTGAAGACTCTGGTCGACATCCGTAACGGTAAAGGCATCGTCGATGACATCGACCACCTGGGTAACCGTCGTGTTCGCTGTGTAGGCGAAATGGCCGAGAACCAGTTCCGCGTTGGCCTGGTACGTGTTGAGCGTGCGGTCAAAGAGCGTCTGTCGATGGCTGAAAGCGAAGGCCTGATGCCGCAAGACCTGATCAACGCCAAGCCAGTGGCTGCGGCGGTGAAAGAGTTCTTCGGTTCCAGCCAGCTGTCTCAGTTCATGGACCAGAACAACCCGCTGTCCGAGATCACCCACAAGCGTCGTGTTTCTGCACTCGGCCCTGGCGGTCTGACTCGTGAGCGTGCTGGCTTTGAAGTTCGTGACGTACACCCGACTCACTACGGTCGTGTATGCCCGATTGAAACGCCGGAAGGTCCGAACATCGGTCTGATCAACTCCCTGGCCGCTTACGCGCGCACCAACCAGTACGGCTTCCTGGAAAGCCCGTACCGTGTGGTGAAAGAGGGTGTGGTCACCGACGAGATCGTGTTCCTGTCCGCCATTGAAGAAGCCGATCACGTGATCGCGCAGGCTTCGGCGACCATGAACGACCAGAAAGTCCTGATCGACGAGCTGGTAGCCGTACGTCACCTGAACGAATTCACCGTCAAGGCGCCTGAAGAAGTCACTTTGATGGACGTTTCGCCGAAGCAGGTAGTTTCGGTTGCAGCGTCGCTGATCCCGTTCCTCGAGCACGACGACGCCAACCGCGCGTTGATGGGTTCGAACATGCAGCGTCAAGCTGTACCAACCCTGCGCGCTGACAAGCCGCTGGTAGGTACCGGCATGGAGCGTAACGTAGCTCGTGACTCCGGCGTTTGCGTCGTGGCTCGTCGTGGCGGCGTGATCGACTCCGTTGATGCCAGTCGTATTGTGGTTCGTGTTGCTGATGACGAAGTTGAAACCGGCGAAGCTGGTGTCGACATCTACAACCTGACCAAATACACCCGCTCGAACCAGAACACCTGCATCAACCAGCGTCCGCTGGTGAGCAAGGGTGATCGCGTTCAGCGTAGCGACATCATGGCCGACGGCCCGTCCACCGATATGGGTGAACTGGCTCTGGGTCAGAACATGCGCATCGCGTTCATGGCATGGAACGGCTTCAACTTCGAAGACTCCATCTGCCTTTCCGAGCGTGTTGTTCAGGAAGACCGTTTCACCACGATCCACATTCAGGAACTGACCTGTGTGGCCCGTGACACCAAGCTTGGCCCAGAGGAAATCACTGCGGACATCCCGAACGTGGGTGAAGCTGCACTGAACAAGCTGGATGAAGCCGGTATCGTTTACGTAGGTGCTGAAGTAGGCGCAGGCGACATCCTGGTCGGTAAGGTCACTCCGAAAGGCGAGACTCAACTGACTCCGGAAGAAAAGCTGCTGCGTGCGATCTTCGGTGAAAAAGCCAGCGACGTTAAAGACACCTCCCTGCGCGTGCCAACCGGCACCAAAGGTACTGTCATCGACGTACAGGTCTTCACTCGTGACGGCGTTGAGCGTGATGCTCGTGCACTGTCGATCGAGAAGTCCCAACTGGACGAGATCCGCAAGGATCTGAACGAAGAGTTCCGTATCGTTGAAGGCGCGACTTTCGAACGTCTGCGTTCCGCTCTGGTAGGCCACAAGGCTGAAGGTGGCGCAGGTCTGAAGAAAGGTCAGGACATCACCGACGAAGTTCTCGACGGTCTTGAGCATGGTCAGTGGTTCAAACTGCGCATGGCTGAAGATGCTCTGAACGAGCAACTCGAGAAGGCTCAGGCCTACATCGTTGATCGCCGCCGTCTGCTGGACGACAAGTTCGAAGACAAGAAGCGCAAACTGCAGCAGGGCGATGACCTGGCTCCAGGCGTGCTGAAAATCGTCAAGGTTTACCTGGCAATCCGTCGTCGCATCCAGCCGGGCGACAAGATGGCCGGTCGTCACGGTAACAAAGGTGTGGTCTCCGTGATCATGCCGGTTGAAGACATGCCGCACGATGCCAATGGCACCCCGGTCGACGTCGTCCTCAACCCACTGGGCGTACCTTCGCGTATGAACGTTGGTCAGATCCTCGAAACCCACCTGGGCCTCGCGGCCAAAGGTCTGGGCGAGAAGATCAACCGGATGGTCGAAGAGCAGCGTAAAGTCGCTGAGCTGCGCACCTTCCTGGACGAGATCTACAACCAGATCGGCGGTCGTAACGAAGATCTGGACAGCTTCTCCGATCAGGAAATCCTGGATCTGGCGAAGAACTTGCGTGGCGGTGTTCCAATGGCCACCCCAGTATTCGACGGCGCCAAGGAAAGCGAAATCAAGGCCATGCTGAAACTGGCAGACCTGCCGGAAAGCGGCCAGATGCAGCTGACTGACGGCCGTACCGGCAACAAGTTCGAGCGTCCAGTTACCGTTGGCTACATGTACATGCTGAAGCTGAACCACTTGGTAGACGACAAGATGCACGCTCGTTCTACCGGTTCGTACAGCCTGGTTACCCAGCAGCCGCTGGGTGGTAAGGCGCAGTTCGGTGGTCAGCGTTTCGGGGAGATGGAGGTCTGGGCACTGGAAGCATACGGTGCTGCTTACACTCTGCAAGAAATGCTCACAGTGAAGTCGGACGATGTGAACGGCCGTACCAAGATGTACAAAAACATCGTGGATGGCGATCACCGTATGGAGCCGGGCATGCCCGAGTCCTTCAACGTGTTGATCAAGGAAATTCGTTCCCTCGGCATCGATATCGATCTGGAAACCGAATAACACGTGACGCGAATCGAGAGCGGGGCAGGATTGCCCGCTCTCTGCTCCGCCAGGAGGAAAGGCCTTGAAAGACCTACTGAATTTGCTGAAAAACCAGGGTCAAGTCGAAGAGTTCGACGCCATCCGTATTGGATTGGCCTCGCCTGAGATGATCCGTTCGTGGTCGTTCGGTGAAGTTAAAAAGCCGGAAACCATCAACTACCGTACGTTCAAACCTGAGCGTGACGGCCTGTTCTGCGCCAAGATCTTTGGCCCGGTAAAGGATTACGAGTGCCTGTGCGGTAAGTACAAGCGCTTGAAGCACCGTGGTGTGATCTGCGAGAAGTGCGGCGTTGAAGTTGCACTGGCCAAGGTTCGTCGTGAGCGCATGGCGCACATCGAACTGGCTTCGCCGGTTGCCCACATCTGGTTCCTGAAATCGCTGCCGTCCCGTATCGGCTTGCTGATGGACATGACCCTGCGTGATATCGAACGCGTTCTCTACTTCGAGAGCTATGTCGTTATCGATCCAGGCATGACCACACTTGAAAAAGGTCAGCTGCTGAACGACGAGCAGTACTTCGAAGCGCTGGAAGAGTTCGGTGACGACTTCGACGCCCGCATGGGTGCTGAGGCTGTCCGCGAACTGCTGCACGCTATCGACCTGGAGCACGAGATTGGCCGTCTGCGCGAAGAGATTCCGCAAACCAACTCCGAAACCAAAATCAAGAAGCTGTCCAAGCGTCTGAAGTTGATGGAAGCCTTCCAGGGTTCCGGCAACCTGCCAGAGTGGATGGTGCTGACCGTTCTGCCGGTTCTGCCGCCAGATCTGCGTCCACTGGTCCCGTTGGATGGCGGTCGTTTCGCGACTTCCGACCTCAACGATCTGTATCGTCGAGTGATCAACCGTAACAACCGTTTGAAGCGCCTGCTGGATCTGTCCGCTCCGGACATCATCGTGCGCAACGAAAAGCGTATGTTGCAGGAAGCTGTCGATGCACTGCTCGACAACGGTCGTCGTGGCCGCGCTATCACCGGTTCGAACAAGCGTCCTCTGAAATCCCTGGCTGACATGATCAAGGGTAAGCAAGGTCGTTTCCGTCAGAACTTGCTTGGTAAGCGTGTTGACTACTCCGGTCGTTCGGTAATTACCGTAGGTCCGACCCTGCGTCTGCACCAGTGCGGTCTGCCGAAGAAGATGGCTCTCGAGCTGTTCAAACCGTTCATTTTCGGCAAGCTGGAAATGCGTGGTCTCGCGACCACCATCAAAGCGGCCAAGAAAATGGTCGAGCGCGAACTGCCAGAGGTTTGGGACGTTCTCGCTGAAGTGATTCGCGAACACCCGGTTCTTCTCAACCGTGCACCGACTCTTCACCGTCTGGGTATCCAGGCGTTTGAACCGGTACTGATCGAAGGTAAGGCTATCCAGCTGCACCCGCTGGTCTGCGCCGCGTACAACGCCGACTTCGACGGCGACCAAATGGCCGTGCACGTACCGCTGACGCTGGAAGCCCAGCTCGAAGCGCGTGCGTTGATGATGTCGACCAACAACATTCTGTCGCCAGCTAACGGTGAGCCAATCATCGTTCCGTCGCAGGACGTTGTATTGGGTCTGTACTACATGACTCGTGAAGCGATCAACGCCAAGGGCGAAGGTCGTGTATTCGCGGATCTGCAGGAAGTTGACCGTGTGTTCCGTGCCGGCGAAGCCGCACTGCACGCCAAGGTTAAAGTTCGTATCAACGAAACCGTCAACGACCGTGACGGCAACAGCGTGAGCGGTACCCGTATCGTCGACACTACTGTCGGCCGTGCGCTGCTGTTCCAGGTTGTGCCAAAAGGTCTGTCGTACGACGTCGTCAACTTGCCGATGAAGAAAAAGGCGATATCGAAACTGATCAACCAGTGCTACCGCGTGGTTGGTCTGAAAGAGACCGTGATCTTCGCTGACCAGTTGATGTACACCGGTTTCGCTTACTCGACCATTTCCGGCGTTTCCATCGGTGTTAACGACTTCGTTATCCCGGATGAAAAAGCCCGCATCATCGGTGCTGCCACCGACGAAGTGAAAGAGATCGAGAGCCAGTACGCCTCCGGCCTGGTAACCCAGGGCGAGAAGTACAACAAAGTGATCGACCTTTGGTCGAAAGCGAACGACGAAGTTTCCAAGGCGATGATGGCCAACCTCTCGAAAGAGAAAGTCATCGACCGTCATGGTGTTGAAGTCGATCAAGAGTCTTTCAACTCGATGTACATGATGGCCGACTCGGGTGCGCGGGGTTCCGCAGCACAGATTCGTCAGCTGGCCGGTATGCGTGGTCTGATGGCCAAGCCGGACGGTTCCATCATTGAAACGCCGATTACTGCGAACTTCCGTGAAGGTTTGAGCGTACTTCAGTACTTCATCTCGACTCACGGTGCTCGTAAAGGTCTGGCGGATACCGCGTTGAAAACTGCGAACTCCGGTTACCTGACTCGTCGTCTGGTAGACGTGGCGCAGGATCTGGTTGTAACCGAGATCGATTGCGGCACCGAACACGGTCTGCTGATGACTCCGCACATTGAAGGCGGTGACGTTGTAGAACCGTTGGGTGAGCGCGTATTGGGTCGTGTTATCGCCCGTGACGTATTCAAGCCAGGTACCGAGGACGTTATCGTTCCTGCCGGCACTCTGGTTGACGAGAAGTGGGTCGAGTTCATCGAGCTGAACAGCATCGACGAAGTGATCGTGCGTTCGCCGATCAGCTGCGAAACCCGCTACGGCATCTGCGCCAAGTGCTACGGCCGTGATCTGGCTCGTGGTCACCAGGTGAACATCGGTGAAGCGGTCGGCGTTATCGCTGCCCAGTCCATCGGTGAGCCGGGTACCCAGCTGACGATGCGTACGTTCCACATCGGTGGTGCGGCAAGCCGTACTTCCGCAGCCGACAGCGTTCAGGTGAAGAATGGCGGTACCGTCCGTCTGCACAACCTGAAGCACGTTGAGCGAGTGGATGGTCACTTGGTAGCTGTGTCCCGTTCCGGTGAGCTGGCAATCGCTGATGACTTCGGTCGTGAGCGTGAGCGTTACAAGCTGCCATACGGTGCCGTGATTTCGGTTAAAGAAGGTGACAAGGTCGACGCTGGCGCAATCGTGGCCAAGTGGGATCCGCACACTCACCCAATCGTTACCGAAATGAAAGGTACCGTGACCTACGTGGGCATGGAAGAAGGCATCACGATCAAGCGTCAGACTGACGAATTGACCGGTATGACCAACATTGAAGTACTCGACGCGAAAGATCGTCCAGCTGCCGGTAAGGAAATCCGTCCTGCAGTGAAGATGGTCGACGACAACGGCAAGGATCTGTTGCTGCCAGGCACTGACGTTATCGCTCAGTACTTCCTGCCAGCCAACGCCCTGGTCGGTGTTGCGGACGGTGCGAAGATTGCGATCGGTGATGTTATCGCTCGTATCCCGCAAGAAACTTCGAAAACCCGTGACATCACCGGTGGTCTGCCGCGTGTTGCCGACTTGTTCGAAGCTCGTCGTCCGAAAGAAGCGTCGATTCTGGCTGAAGTCAGCGGCACCATCGCGTTCGGTAAAGAGACCAAAGGCAAGCGCCGTCTGGTTATTACCCCGAACGATGGTAGCGATCCGTATGAAGAGCTGATTCCGAAGTGGCGTCACCTGAACGTGTTCGAAGGCGAACAGGTAAACCGCGGCGAAGTTATCTCCGACGGCCCAAGCGATCCGCACGACATCCTGCGTCTGCTGGGTGTGAGCGCGCTGGCCAAGTACATCGTTAACGAGATCCAGGACGTTTACCGTCTGCAAGGCGTGAAGATCAACGATAAGCACATCGAGACCATCCTGCGTCAGATGCTGCGTAAAGTTGAGATCGCTGAATCCGGCGATTCCAGTTTCATCAAGGGCGACCAGATGGAACTCACTCACGTACTGGTAGAGAACGAGCGTCTGGGCGGCGAAGACAAGTTCGTGTCCAAGTACACTCGCGTACTACTGGGTATTACCAAGGCGTCGTTGTCGACCGAATCGTTCATCTCGGCGGCTTCCTTCCAGGAAACCACTCGCGTACTGACCGAAGCGGCCGTAACCGGCAAGCGCGATTACCTGCGCGGCCTGAAAGAAAACGTGGTTGTGGGTCGTCTGATCCCGGCCGGTACCGGTCTGGCTTATCACAGCGAGCGCAAGCGTCGTCGTGAAGCTGACAAACCGTTGCGCGTAAGCGCCAGTGAAGTGGAAGCTGCACTGACCGAAGCGCTGAACTCGAGCGGTAACTGAGTTCTGCGATAAATGAGCGTAAGGCCCTGATCGCTCCGTTCATCGAATCGAGACAATTTGTCGAGGTTCGAGGGGCGGGGAGGTCGGGGCCTTGCCTTGACTGGGGGCAAGATCCTCTTTAGACTCTTGATCCCCTAAATTTGGCGGGAATTCGTTCCTGCCATTTTGCTTTTCTTGCAAGACAATAGCGTCGCAAGACAACAGTGGAGCTAGTAGATGGCAACTATCAACCAGCTGGTACGTCAGCCGCGTAAGCGTATCGTCGAGAAATCCGACGTACCTGCGCTGCAGAACTGCCCGCAACGTCGTGGCGTGTGCACCCGTGTGTACACCACTACGCCGAAAAAACCTAACTCGGCACTGCGTAAAGTATGCCGTGTGCGTCTGACCAACGGTTTCGAGGTTTCCTCGTACATCGGTGGTGAAGGCCACAACCTGCAAGAGCACAGCGTGGTACTGATCCGCGGCGGTCGTGTAAAAGACTTGCCAGGTGTTCGTTACCACACCGTTCGCGGCTCCCTGGATACTTCCGGCGTTAAAGGTCGTAACCAAGGTCGTTCGAAGTACGGTACCAAGCGTCCGAAGTAATCGGCCGTTTTGCAGATTTTCATTTTATTGAGTCGATAAGAGTAAGGTCGGGCACGCATCCATTGGATCTGTCCCGAGCTAACCTGAAGACCGCTTGAGGGCTTATCATGCCAAGACGTCGCGTAGCAGCAAAGCGTGAGATTCTGGACGATCCGAAATACGGAAGCCAGATCCTCGCCAAATTCATGAACCACGTTATGGAAAGCGGCAAGAAAGCCGTTGCCGAGCGTATCGTTTATGGTGCCCTGGAAACCGTTGCGACCCGTAAGGCTGGCACCGATCCCCTGGAACTCTTCGAAAAAGCACTCGACGCCATCGCTCCGCTGGTCGAAGTGAAGTCGCGCCGCGTAGGTGGTGCTACTTACCAGGTTCCGGTCGAGGTTCGTCCTTCCCGTCGTAACGCTCTGGCAATGCGCTGGTTGGTAGACTTCGCACGTAAGCGTGGCGAGAAGTCTATGGCTCTGCGTTTGGCTGGCGAACTGCTGGATGCTGCTGAAGGTAAAGGTGCTGCTGTTAAGAAGCGTGAAGACGTGCACCGTATGGCCGAAGCCAACAAAGCTTTCTCGCACTACCGCTTCTAATTTTAGCTTCACTAATTTTGCGAGGGCTTTATGGCTCGTACTACTCCGATTAGTCGCTACCGTAACATCGGTATCGTCGCTCACGTGGATGCTGGTAAAACCACCACCACCGAGCGCGTCCTTTTTTACACCGGCAAAAGTCACAAAATGGGCGAGGTGCATGATGGCGCCGCGACCACAGACTGGATGGTGCAGGAGCAGGAGCGTGGTATTACCATTACTTCTGCTGCCATCACCGCCTTCTGGAAGGGTTCCGAGAAGCAGTACAAAGACGAGCATCGCTTCAACGTAATCGATACCCCGGGCCACGTAGACTTCACTATTGAAGTTGAGCGTTCCCTGCGCGTACTCGACGGCGCTGTCGTTGTGTTCTGCGGTACTTCGGGTGTTGAGCCTCAGTCGGAAACCGTATGGCGTCAAGCCAACAAGTACGGCGTTCCACGTCTTGTTTACGTAAACAAGATGGACCGTGCTGGCGCCAACTTCCTGCGCGTGATCGGTCAGATCAAGCAGCGTCTGGGTCACACTCCGGTGCCGATTCAGTTGGCCATCGGTTCTGAAGATAACTTCCAGGGTCAGATTGATCTGATCAACATGCAAGCTATCTACTGGAACGACTCTGACAAAGGTATGGTCCCTGTTCGCAAGGACATTCCTGCCGAGCTGCAAGAGCTGGCTGAAGAGTGGCGCAACAACATGGTTGAAGCTGCTGCTGAAGCCAACGAAGAGCTGATGAACAAGTACCTGGAAGGCGAAGAGCTGACGATCGAAGAGATCAAAGCTGCTTTGCGTCAGCGTACTATCGCCGGCGAAATCGTTCTGGCTGTCTGCGGTTCTTCCTTCAAGAACAAGGGTGTTCCCCTGGTTCTCGACGCCGTTATCGACTTCCTGCCTGCACCAACTGACATTCCTGCTATCAAGGGTACTGACCCGGATAACGAAGAAGTCGAGCTGGAGCGTCATGCAGACGATGCGGAGCCGTTCTCGGCTCTGGCGTTCAAGATCGCTACCGACCCATTCGTGGGTACTTTGACCTTCGTCCGCGTTTACTCGGGCGTGTTGAACTCCGGCGACGGCGTGATCAACTCGGTTAAAGGCAAGAAAGAGCGCGTGGGTCGTATGGTGCAAATGCACGCAAACGCCCGTGAAGAGATCAAGGAAGTACGCGCTGGCGACATCGCGGCCCTGATCGGCATGAAGGACGTCACCACTGGTGAAACCCTCTGCAACGCTGACAAGCCAATCATCCTGGTTCGTATGGACTTCCCGGAGCCGGTTATTTCGGTTGCCGTAGAGCCTAAGACCAAGGATGACCAGGAAAAAATGGGTATCGCTCTGGGCAAACTTGCTCAGGAAGACCCGTCTTTCCGCGTTAAAACTGATGAAGAGACTGGTCAAACGATCATCTCCGGCATGGGCGAGCTGCACCTGGACATCCTGGTTGACCGGATGCGCCGTGAGTTCAACGTCGAAGCCAACATCGGCAAGCCTCAGGTTTCCTATCGTGAGCGCATCACGAAGAACTGCGAAATCGAAGGCAAGTTCGTTCGTCAGTCCGGCGGTCGTGGCCAGTTCGGTCACTGCTGGATCCGTTTTGCTCCTGCTGACGAAGGTCAGGAAGGTCTGCAATTCGTGAACGAAGTAGTAGGTGGTGTGGTTCCTAAGGAATACATCCCGGCTATCCAGAAGGGTATCGAAGAGCAGATGAAGAACGGCGTCGTTGCCGGCTATCCGCTGATCGGCCTGAAGGCTACCGTGTTCGATGGTTCTTACCACGACGTCGACTCCAACGAGATGGCGTTTAAAGTGGCTGCTTCCATGGCGACCAAGCAACTGGCCCAGAAGGGTGGTGGTGAGTTGCTCGAGCCGATCATGGCGGTAGAGGTTGTTACGCCTGAAGACTATATGGGTGATGTGATGGGCGACCTTAACCGTCGTCGCGGCATGATCCAGGGTATGGAAGACACGGTGTCCGGCAAGGTAATTCGTGCCGAAGTGCCACTGGGTGAGATGTTCGGTTATGCGACCGACGTTCGTTCCATGTCCCAGGGTCGCGCAAGCTACTCTATGGAATTCAAAAAATACGATACAGCCCCGGCGCACATCGTCGAGACTGTTACCAAAAAACAAGGCTGATTCAGCCCCTTTAGGCTAGGAGTTAATTGTCGTGGCTAAAGAAAAATTTGATCGTTCCCTACCGCACGTCAACGTTGGCACCATCGGTCACGTTGACCACGGTAAAACCACTCTGACTGCTGCTCTGACTCGCGTTTGCTCCGAAGTTTTCGGTTCCGCAATCGTTGACTTCGACAAGATCGACAGCGCACCAGAAGAAAAAGCTCGTGGTATCACCATCAACACCGCGCACGTTGAATACAACTCGCTGATCCGTCACTACGCTCACGTTGACTGCCCGGGTCACGCTGACTATGTGAAGAACATGATCACCGGTGCTGCCCAGATGGACGGCGCAATCCTGGTTTGCTCGGCCGCTGATGGTCCGATGCCGCAAACCCGTGAGCACATCCTGCTGTCCCGCCAGGTTGGCGTTCCGTACATCGTGGTTTACCTGAACAAGGCTGACCTGGTAGACGACGCTGAGCTGCTGGAACTGGTTGAGATGGAAGTGCGCGATCTGCTGAGCACTTACGACTTCCCAGGCGACGACACTCCGATCATCATCGGTTCTGCTCGTATGGCTCTGGAAGGCAAAGACGATAACGAAATGGGCACTACGTCCGTTCGTAAACTGGTTGAAACTCTGGATAGCTACATTCCGGATCCAGTTCGTGTTATCGACAAGCCGTTCCTGATGCCAATCGAAGACGTGTTCTCGATCTCGGGTCGCGGTACTGTTGTAACCGGTCGTATCGAGCGCGGTATCGTTAAGGTTCAAGATCCACTGGAAATCGTTGGTCTGCGTGACACTACCGTCACCACCTGCACCGGTGTTGAAATGTTCCGTAAGTTGCTCGACGAAGGTCGTGCTGGCGAGAACTGCGGCGTTCTGCTGCGCGGCACCAAGCGTGACGACGTTGAGCGTGGTCAGGTTCTGGTTAAGCCGGGTTCGGTTAAGCCGCACACCAAGTTCGAAGCTGAGGTGTACGTGCTGAGCAAGGAAGAAGGCGGTCGTCACACTCCGTTCTTCAAAGGCTACCGTCCACAGTTCTACTTCCGCACTACCGACGTAACTGGTAACTGCGAACTGCCGGAAGGCGTAGAAATGGTAATGCCGGGCGACAACATCAAAATGGTTGTTACCCTGATCAAAACCATCGCGATGGAAGATGGTCTGCGTTTCGCTATCCGTGAAGGCGGTCGTACCGTCGGCGCTGGCGTCGTAGCCAAAATCATCGAGTAATCTCTTTTATAGAGTTAGCTTGGTGAATTGAAAAAGCCCCCGCTCAGCGGGGGCTTTTTTATTGGGTTGACACCTATCTGGGGCGTCTATAGAATTGCGCCTCCTTTTAACGGGCGTATTGCGCTCGGTGGGAATAGCAGCCGGAGTCTGAAATCCAATGCAAAATCAGCAAATCCGTATCAGGTTGAAGGCTTTTGACCATCGCCTGATCGACCAATCAACCCAGGAAATCGTGGAAACCGCGAAACGTACTGGTGCTCAAGTGCGTGGTCCAATTCCACTGCCTACCCGTAAAGAGCGGTTCACCGTTCTGGTTTCCCCGCACGTCAACAAAGACGCGCGTGACCAGTACGAAATCCGCACTCATAAGCGCGTTCTGGACATCGTCCAGCCAACGGATAAAACCGTTGATGCTCTTATGAAGCTTGATCTTGCGGCCGGTGTGGAAGTGCAGATCAGCCTCGGCTAAGACTCGGTCTTAGTCGTGTAACGCTCTGAAATGGGCGGCCATAGCGGGTGAAAGCCCCGTACACTCATGAGGTTTACAACATGACTATTGGTGTAGTCGGTCGTAAATGCGGTATGACCCGTATTTTCACCGAAGAAGGTGTCTCCATTCCGGTCACGGTCATTGAGATCGAACCGAATCGCGTCACCCAGTTCAAAACTGAAGAGACCGATGGCTATCGTGCAGTGCAA
This sequence comes from Pseudomonas sp. LBUM1648, assembly GCF_059716145.1. Lineage (NCBI taxonomy): Bacteria > Pseudomonadati > Pseudomonadota > Gammaproteobacteria > Pseudomonadales > Pseudomonadaceae > Pseudomonas > Pseudomonas sp. LBUM1648. The sequence goes on along the minus strand of NZ_CP166808.1, from coordinate 5,809,661 downwards.
GTCACTGTAGGCGAGCGTCGTGCTTCGCGTGTTACAGCTGCTCAAGCTGGCCACTTCGCTAAGGCGAACGTTGCCGCTGGTCGCACTGTCATGGAGTTCCGTCTTGAAGAAGGCGACTACCAGGCTGGCGATCTGATCAACGCTGAAATCTTCGCTGCTGGTCAACTGGTTGATGTAACCGGTCAGTCCAAAGGTAAAGGCTTCCAGGGTACGATCAAGCGTTGGAATTTCCGCGGGCAAGATAACACCCACGGTAACTCCGTATCCCACCGCGTCCCAGGCTCTATCGGCCAGTGCCAGACTCCTGGTCGTGTATTCAAGGGCAAAAAAATGTCCGGTCATATGGGCGCTGAGCGCGTGACCGTGCAGTCCCTGGAAGTAGTGCGCGTGGACGCTGAACGCAATCTGTTGTTGGTCAAGGGTGCTGTTCCTGGCGCTACTGGCGGCAACCTGGTTGTACGTCCAGCAGCCAAGGCTCGCGGTTAAGGGGAAGCTGACATGCAATTAAATGTAAATGACGCTCAAGCGATCGAAGTTTCCGAACTGACATTTGGCGGCGAGTTCAACGAGACGCTGGTTCACCAAGCAGTCGTGGCCTATATGGCCGGCGGCCGTCAGGGTAGCAAGCAGCAAAAGACCCGTTCCGACGTTCGTGGTGGCGGTAAGCGCCCATGGCGTCAGAAAGGTACTGGCCGTGCTCGTGCCGGTACTATCCGTAGCCCTATCTGGCGTGGCGGCGGTACCACTTTCGCAGCTCGTCCACAGGATCACTCCCAGAAGCTGAACAAGAAGATGTATCGCGCAGCAATGCGTTCCATCCTTGCTGAGCTGGTGCGTACTGATCGTCTGATCGTGGTTCAGGATTTCGCTGTTGAAACTCCAAAAACCAAAGATCTGCTGGGCAAGCTGAACAACATGAGCCTGACCGATGTTCTCATCGTGTCGGACGCTGTTGATCAGAACCTGTACCTGGCTGCTCGTAACCTGCCGCACGTCGATGTACGTGACGTTCAAGGTTCCGATCCAGTTAGTCTGATCGCATACGACAAGGTGTTGATCACCGTGTCGGCCGTGAAGAAATTCGAGGAGCTGCTGGGATGAACCAGGAACGCGTATTTAAAGTTCTGCTTGGCCCGCACGTTTCCGAGAAGGCTACGGTTCTGGCTGACAAGAAAGGCCAGTTCGTTTTCAAGGTTGCAACTGACGCAACCAAGCTGGAAATCAAGAAGGCCGTCGAAAGCCTGTTCAGCGTGAAAGTTGAGCGTGTTACTACCCTGAACGTTCTGGGTAAGAGCAAGCGCACGGCTCGCGGTCTGGGCAAGCGCAATGACTGGAAGAAGGCAGTTATCTCCCTTCAGCCAGGCCAAGATCTCGATTTCAGCAGCAGTGCTGAGTAAGGAAGGGGTGCATCATGGCAATCGTTAAATGCAAACCGACTTCCCCTGGCCGCCGTTTTGTGGTCAAGGTGGTCAACCAGGAGCTGCATAAAGGCGCTCCTCACGCACCGCTGCTCGAGAAAAAATCGAAGACTGGTGGTCGTAACAACAATGGCCGTATTACCACGCGTCACATCGGTGGTGGTCATAAGCAGCATTATCGTATGGTCGACTTCCGTCGCAACGACAAAGATGGCATTCCAGCCACTGTCGAGCGTATCGAATACGATCCAAACCGTACTGCTCACATTGCTCTTATGTTGTACGCAGACGGCGAGCGCCGTTACATCATCGCCCCTAAAGGCGTGAGCGCTGGCGACCAGCTGATTTCGGGTGCTTTGGCTCCGATCAAGCCGGGTAACCAGCTGCAACTGCGCAGCATTCCAGTTGGTAGCACCGTACACGGCATCGAATTGAAGCCAGGTAAAGGCGCACAGATCGCTCGTTCCGCTGGTGCTTCGGCTCAGCTGATCGCTCGTGAAGGTGTGTACGTTACCCTGCGTCTTCGCTCCGGTGAAATGCGTAAAGTCCTGGCTGAATGCCGTGCGACGCTGGGCGAAGTCTCGAACTCCGAGCACAGCCTGCGTTCGCTGGGTAAAGCTGGTGCCAAACGCTGGCGTGGCGTTCGCCCAACCGTTCGTGGTGTTGCCATGAACCCGGTTGACCACCCACATGGTGGTGGTGAAGGTCGTACCTCTGGTGGTCGTCATCCGGTATCGCCATGGGGCTTCCCGACTAAGGGCGCGAAGACTCGTGGTAATAAGCGTACCGACAAAATGATCGTCCGTCGTCGCAAGTAAATAGAGGGATACGACAGTGCCACGTTCTCTGAAAAAAGGTCCTTTTATTGATCTTCACCTACTGAAGAAGATCGAAGTGGCGGCGGAAAAGAACGATCGCAAACCAATTAAGACTTGGTCGCGTCGTTCCATGATCCTGCCACAAATGGTCGGTCTGACCATCGCAGTACACAACGGTCGTCAACACGTCCCAGTTCTCGTTAACGAAGACATGGTCGGCCACAAACTGGGCGAGTTTGCCGGTACCCGCACTTATCGTGGGCACGTGGCAGACAAGAAAGCCAAGCGTTAAGGGGTTAGGAAATGGAAGTAGCCGCTAAGTTGTCGGGCGCTCGAATCTCCGCCCAGAAAGCCCGCTTGGTCGCCGACCAGATTCGCGGGAAGAAGGTGGGCGAAGCGCTCAACTTGTTGGCTTTCAGCAGTAAGAAAGCCGCCGAGATCATGAAGAAAGTGCTGGAGTCGGCCGTAGCCAACGCCGAGCATAACGAAGGCGCAGACGTTGATGACCTGAAGGTCAGCACCGTTTTCGTCAACGAAGGGCGTTCGCTGAAGCGCATCATGCCACGTGCCAAAGGCCGTGCTGATCGCATCGTCAAGCGGTCTTGCCATATCACTGTCAAGGTTGCTGACAAGTAACGGAGTCGAAGAGATGGGTCAGAAAGTACATCCCATTGGCATTCGCCTGGGAATCGTCAAGGAGCACACCTCCGTCTGGTACGCAGACGGTCGGACTTATGCGGACTATTTGTTCGCTGATCTGAAGGTGCGCGAGTATCTCCAAGACAAACTAAAAAGCGCGTCCGTAAGCCGTATCGATATCCATCGTCCGGCGCAAACTGCACGTATCACCATTCACACCGCTCGTCCAGGTATCGTTATCGGGAAGAAAGGTGAAGATGTTGAGAAACTGCGTCAGGACCTGACCAAGCAAATGGGTGTGCCTGTGCACATCAATATCGAAGAGATCCGCAAGCCGGAGCTCGACGGTATGCTGGTTGCGCAGAGCGTAGCTCAGCAGCTGGAGCGTCGCGTAATGTTCCGTCGCGCTATGAAGCGCGCTGTACAGAACGCCATGCGCATTGGTGCCAAAGGCATCAAAATCCAAGTGAGCGGTCGTCTCGGCGGTGCTGAAATCGCACGTACTGAATGGTATCGCGAAGGTCGTGTGCCATTGCACACCCTGCGTGCCGACATCGACTATGCCAACTACGAAGCTCACACCACTTACGGTGTGATCGGTGTAAAGGTTTGGATCTTCAAAGGCGAAGTAATTGGTGGTCGCCAAGAAGAACTGAAACCACAAGCACCAGCGCCTCGTAAAAAAGCTGCTAAGTAAGGGGTACGCCAAATGTTGCAACCTAAGCGTACGAAGTTCCGCAAGCAGATGACAGGCCACAACCGTGGTCTGGCTCAGCGCGGTAGCAAAGTCAGCTTCGGCGAGTTCGCGCTGAAGTCTGTAGCTCGTGGTCGTCTCACCGCTCGTCAGATCGAGTCAGCGCGTCGTGCTCTGACCCGTCACGTTAAACGTGGCGGCAAGATCTGGATCCGTGTATTCCCGGACAAGCCGATCTCCAAAAAGCCCCTCGAAGTTCGTATGGGTAAAGGTAAGGGTAACGTGGAATACTGGGTTGCCCAGATTCAGCCAGGCAAAGTCCTGTATGAAATCGAGGGTGTAACTGAAGAGCTGGCGCGTGAGGCTTTTGCCCTGGCTGCTGCAAAGCTGCCGCTCGCCACCGCCTTTGTTAAACGGACGGTGATGTGATGAAAGCGAATGAACTTCGTGAAAAATCCGCACAGCAGCTGAACGAGCAACTGCTCGGCTTGCTGCGCGACCAGTTCAATCTGCGTATGCAGAAAGCAACTGGCCAGTTGGGGCAGTCTCATCTGCTCTCGCAAGTTAAGCGTGACATCGCTCGCGTGAAGACTGTGCTTAACCAGCAGGCAGGTAAGTGATCATGGCTGAAGCCGAAAAAACTGTCCGTACGCTGACTGGCCGTGTTGTCAGCGACAAGATGGACAAAACCATCACCGTTCTGATCGAGCGTCGCGTTAAGCACCCGATCTACGGTAAATACGTTAAGCGTTCGACTAAGCTGCACGCGCACGACGAAACCAATCAGTGCCACATCGGCGACAAAGTCACTATTCGTGAAACTCGTCCGATGGCCAAGACCAAGTCTTGGGCGCTGGTTGATGTTCTCGAACGCGCTGTGGAAGTCTAAGGACTAGGGGTCGGAGAAATTATATGATTCAGACTCAATCCATGCTCGATGTGGCCGATAACAGCGGCGCTCGCCGTGTTATGTGCATCAAGGTGCTGGGTGGCTCCCATCGTCGTTACGCTGGTATCGGTGACATCATCAAAGTTACCGTGAAGGAAGCAATTCCTCGCGGTAAAGTGAAAAAAGGCCAAGTGATGACTGCTGTTGTAGTCCGCACTCGTCACGGCGTACGTCGTGCTGATGGCTCCATTATCCGCTTTGATGGCAACGCTGCTGTTCTTCTGAACAACAAGCAAGAGCCGATCGGCACCCGTATCTTTGGGCCAGTGACCCGTGAACTTCGTACTGAGAAGTTCATGAAGATCGTCTCGCTCGCCCCAGAAGTGCTGTAAGGAGATCCGACATGCAAAAGATTCGTCGTGACGACGAGATCATCGTGATCGCCGGCAAAGACAAAGGTAAGCGCGGTAAGGTGCTGAAGGTTCTTGCTGACAACCGTCTGGTTGTTGGTGGTCTGAACCTGGTCAAGCGTCATACCAAGCCTAACCCGATGTCGGGCGTACAAGGCGGTATCGTCGAGAAAGAAGCGCCACTGCACGCTTCTAACGTAGCCATCTTCAATGGCGAAACCAACAAGGCTGACCGCGTTGGTTTCAAAGTAGAAGACGGTAAAAAAATTCGTGTCTTCAAGTCGACCCAAAAAGCGGTTGATGCTTGAACACTGCTAGGTAGAAGACCATGGCACGACTAAAAGAGATTTACCGGAAGGAAATCGCTCCGAAACTTAAGGAAGAACTTAAGCTTTCGAACGTGATGGAAGTTCCGCGCGTTACAAAGATCACCCTGAACATGGGTCTGGGCGAAGCGATCGGCGACAAAAAAGTCATCGAGCACGCTGTTGCTGACCTGGAAAAGATCACCGGCCAGAAAGTCGTTGTGACCTACGCTCGTAAATCCATCGCTGGCTTCAAAGTCCGCGAAGGATGGCCGATCGGCGTCAAGGTGACTCTGCGCCGTGAGCGTATGTACGAGTTCCTGGATCGTCTGCTGTCGATCTCCCTGCCTCGGGTTCGCGACTTCCGCGGCCTGAATGCCAAGTCCTTCGATGGTCGTGGTAACTACAGCATGGGCGTGAAAGAGCAGATCATTTTCCCGGAAATCGACTACGACAAGATCGATGCTCTCCGCGGTCTGGACATTACCCTGACCACCACTGCCAAGAACGATGATGAAGGCCGCGCTCTGCTGCGTGCTTTCAAATTCCCGTTCCGCAACTGATTGGAGTAGGAAAATGGCCAAGAAGAGCATGAAAAACCGTGAGCTGAAGCGTCAGCTCACCGTTGCCAAGTACGCCACCAAGCGTGCAGCGCTGAAAGCTATCATCGTTGATCTGAACGCAAGTCCAGAAGCGCGCTGGGAAGCTACCGTAGCTCTGCAGAAGCAACCACGTGACGCAAGCGCTTCGCGCATGCGTAACCGTTGCCGCCTGACTGGTCGTCCGCACGGCGTTTACCGCAAGTTCGGCCTTGGCCGTAACAAGCTGCGTGAAGCTGCAATGCGTGGTGACGTTCCAGGTCTGGTTAAAGCCAGCTGGTAATCGTTGTCAAAGCCTTGATGGTCGGGTTTGCAAGAACCTGACCATCGGTGGCCTTGAATGTGAATCAAGCCCCTTTTGGGGCTTGATTCATTTCTGGGGTGTGTCTAGAATGACCGGCTCGCCTGAGCCCGTGTTGTTCATGCCCGGAAGTTCTCGGCGACAAGTAGTAGCCGCAAGGCTAATTTTTCTGTTTTAGGAGCGTCTAGCCCATGAGTATGCAGGACCCGTTAGCGGACATGCTAACTCGAATCCGTAATGCCCAGATGGCTGAAAAGTCTGTCGTAAGCATGCCGTCTTCCACGCTGAAGGTGGCTGTAGCAAAAGTCCTGAAGGACGAAGGTTACATCGCGGATTTTCAGATCACCACCGACGCTAAGCCGTCGTTGTCCATCTCGCTGAAGTACTTCGAAGGCCGTCCGGTTATCGAAGAAGTGAAGCGCGTTAGTCGTCCAGGCCTGCGTCAGTACAAGTCCGTTGAAGATCTGCCGAAAGTTCGTGGCGGTCTTGGCGTGTCTATCGTCTCCACCAACAAAGGTGTGATGACGGATCGTGCTGCGCGCGCTGCCGGTGTCGGCGGCGAAGTTCTTTGCACTGTGTTCTAAGGGGGGATAAGCATGTCTCGCGTCGCTAAGAACCCCGTTAAGCTGCCAGCCGGTGTCGAAGTAAAATTCGCAGGCCAACAGCTTTCGGTGAAGGGTGCCAAGGGCACTCTTGAACTGAACATCCATTCGTCCGTTGAGATCGTTGAAGAAGCTGGTGAGCTGCGTTTTGCTGCTCGCAATGGCGATCAACAGACTCGCGCAATGGCCGGTACCACGCGTGCGTTGGTAAACAACATGGTCCAAGGCGTAAGCCAAGGCTTCGAGCGCAAGCTCCAGCTGGTCGGTGTTGGTTACAAAGCGCAAGCAAAAGGTCAGGTTTTGAACCTGGCTCTTGGCTTCTCGCACCCAGTGGATTACGAACTGCCGGAAGGCATCACCGCTGAGACTCCTAGCCAGACCGATATCCTGATCAAGGGCATCGACAAGCAGCTGGTAGGTCAAGTGGCCGCCGAGATCCGCGACTTCCGTCCACCAGAGCCGTACAAAGGCAAAGGTGTGCGCTACGCGGACGAAGTCGTCCGTCGTAAAGAAGCCAAGAAGAAGTAGGGCATAGCAAATGACCGACAAAAAAGTTACTCGACTGCGTCGCGCTCGCAAAGCACGCCTGAAAATGCACGAACTCGAAGTCGTGCGTCTCTGCGTGTTCCGCTCTTCGCAGCACATCTACGCCCAGGTCATCTCGGCCGACGGCAACAAAGTCCTGGCAAGCGCCTCGACTTTGGATAAAGAACTGCGTGATGGTGCCACTGGCAACATCGACGCGGCCACAAAGGTTGGCCAGCTGGTCGCTACGCGTGCTAAGGCCGCTGGCGTCTCGCAAGTGGCTTTCGACCGCTCTGGCTTCAAGTACCACGGCCGCGTTAAAGCGCTGGCTGATGCTGCTCGTGAAGCTGGGCTGGAGTTCTAAGTTATGTCAAATAACGACCAAAAGCGCGACGAAGGCTACATTGAGAAGCTGGTTCAAGTTAACCGCGTAGCCAAAACCGTTAAAGGCGGCCGTATCTTCACTTTCACCGCGTTGACCGTGGTTGGTGATGGTAAAGGGCGTGTTGGCTTCGGCCGTGGCAAGTCGCGTGAAGTGCCTGCTGCGATCCAGAAGGCAATGGAAGCTGCTCGCCGCAACATGATTCAAGTTGACCTGAATGGCACAACTCTGCAGTACGCAATGAAGTCTGCTCACGGCGCTTCGAAGGTGTACATGCAGCCTGCTTCTGAAGGTACCGGTATCATCGCTGGCGGCGCTATGCGTGCTGTCCTCGAAGTTGCTGGCGTTCAGAACGTTCTGGCCAAGTGCTACGGCTCGACTAACCCGGTAAACGTGGTTCACGCCACTTTCAAGGGTCTGAAAGCCATGCAATCTCCTGAGTCCATCGCTGCAAAGCGTGGTCTGACTGTCAAGGAGATCTTCTGATCATGGCTACCGTTAAAGTAACGCTGATCAAAAGCATGACCGGCCGCATCCCTAACCACAAATTGTGCGTTAAGGGTCTGGGTCTGCGTCGCATCGGTCACACTGTAGAAGTCCAGGATACTCCCGAGAATCGCGGGATGATCAACAAGGCTTACTACATGCTGCGTGTCGAGGGTTAATCGATGAAACTCAATGATCTGAGTCCAGCGCCGGGTTCCCGTCGCGAAAAGCATCGTCCGGGCCGTGGTATCGGTAGCGGTTTGGGTAAGACTGGTGGCCGTGGCCACAAAGGTCAGACCTCCCGCTCCGGTGGCACCATCGCTCCAGGCTTTGAAGGCGGTCAACAGCCGCTGCATCGTCGCCTGCCGAAGTTCGGTTTCGTTTCCCTGAAAGCCATGGACCGCGCAGAAGTGCGTTTGTCCGAGCTGGCTAAAGTGGAAGGCGACATCGTCACCGTGCAGTCCCTGAAAGATGCCAACGTGATCAACGTCAACGTACAGCGTGTGAAAATCATGCTGTCCGGTGAAGTGACTCGCGCTGTCACTATCGGCAAGGGAATCGGCGCCACCAAAGGTGCGCGTGCGGCTATCGAAGCAGCTGGCGGCAAGTTCGAGGAATAAATGGCTAAGCAAGGTGCTCTCTCTGCGCTCGGCAAAGGCGGTATGTCTGAACTCTGGGCTCGTCTGCGTTTTCTGTTCCTGGCGATTATCGTCTACCGAATAGGCGCACACATCCCGGTTCCAGGTATCAACCCGGACCGACTCGCAGAACTGTTTCGACAGAATGAGGGGACCATTCTTAGCTTGTTCAACATGTTCTCCGGCGGCGCGCTGGAACGGATGAGCATCTTTGCACTGGGGATCATGCCGTACATTTCGGCATCGATCATCATGCAACTGATGACAGCCGTCAGCCCGCAGCTGGAACAGTTGAAGAAGGAAGGTGAAGCTGGGCGTCGCAAGATTGCTCAGTACACCCGCTACGGCACTGTCGTTCTCGCTCTCGTTCAGGCAATTGGCATGTCCATTGGTCTGGCGGGGCAGGGCGTATCGTTCACTGGTGACTTTGGCTTCCATTTCGTCGCGGTATCCACTTTTGTGGCTGGTGCGATGTTTATGATGTGGCTGGGTGAGCAGATTACTGAGCGTGGTGTTGGCAACGGTATCTCGATGTTGATTTTCGCAGGTATCGTCGCCGGTCTTCCGAGAGCGATCGGGCAGTCTTTCGAGTCTGCGCGTCAGGGTGATATCAACATTTTTGCCCTGGTTGCGATCGGTTTGCTGGCAGTAGCGATTATCGGTTTTGTGGTGTTCATTGAGCGTGGTCAGCGTCGTATTGCTGTTCACTACGCCAAGCGTCAGCAGGGCCGCAAGGTCTTTGCTGCGCAGACTAGCCACTTGCCGCTGAAGGTGAACATGGCCGGTGTTATTCCGGCTATTTTCGCGAGCAGCATTTTGCTGTTCCCGGCTTCGTTGGGTACCTGGTTCGGTCAGTCTGAAGGTATGGGCTGGTTGCAGGACATCTCGCAGTCGATCGCTCCTGGTCAGCCGTTGAATATTCTGCTGTTTAGTGCAGGGATTATTTTCTTCTGCTTCTTCTATACGGCGTTGATGTTCAATCCGAAAGACGTAGCGGAAAACCTGAAGAAGTCCGGTGCCTTTATTCCGGGCATCCGTCCAGGCGAGCAGTCGGCGCGCTACATTGATGGCGTTCTGACCCGTTTGACCCTGTTCGGTGCTCTATATATGACGGCCGTATGTCTGTTGCCCCAGTTCCTGGTGGTTGCGGCAAACGTTCCGTTCTACCTTGGCGGGACCTCGTTGCTGATCGTGGTCGTGGTTGTGATGGACTTCATGTCCCAAGTACAATCGCACCTCGTTTCGCACCAGTACGAATCCCTGATGAAGAAAGCCAACCTGAAGGGTTACGGCAGCGGCATGTTGCGCTGAGTACCCATAAGGTTCGAGGAGTTGGTGATGAAAGTTCGTGCATCGGTGAAAAAGCTGTGCCGTAACTGCAAGATTATTCGCCGCGAAGGTGTTGTTCGAGTAATTTGCAGCGCGGAACCGCGTCACAAACAGCGCCAAGGCTGAGTGTGATTGTGCTTCAAGCCCGGTAGCTAGTGCGCTACCGGGTTGATTATTTGTTATTACAGCGATATTATCTCGCGCCCTATTTCTTGGCTTCCGGGGCGTAGGTAGCTGTCAATTGGAGTCCCACTGAATGGCCCGTATTGCAGGCGTTAACATTCCAGATAACAAGCATACTGTTATCTCGCTGACCTACATCTATGGTGTTGGTCGCACTACTGCGCAGAAGATCTGTGCAGTGACTGGGGTAAACCCAGCAGCAAAGATCAAAGATCTGAGCGACGAGCAAATTGAACAGCTGCGTGGCGAAGTGGCGAAGTTCACCACTGAAGGTGACCTGCGTCGCGAAATCAACATGAAAATCAAGCGCTTGATGGACCTCGGTTGCTATCGCGGTCTGCGTCATCGTCGCGGTCTTCCAGTGCGCGGTCAGCGTACCAAGACCAACGCGCGTACCCGTAAAGGTCCGCGTAAGCCGATCCGCAAGTAATCGCCCCAGCGAATCGACAGGAATTTAATCATGGCAAAACCTGCTGCTCGTCCTCGTAAAAAAGTTAAAAAGACAGTGGTTGATGGCATCGCCCACATCCATGCATCTTTTAACAACACCATCGTGACCATTACCGACCGTCAAGGTAACGCTCTTTCCTGGGCTACCTCCGGTGGTTCGGGTTTCCGCGGTTCCCGCAAGTCCACCCCGTTTGCTGCTCAAGTAGCTGCTGAACGTGCTGGTCAAGCTGCGCTGGAATATGGCCTGAAAAACCTCGACGTTAATGTCAAAGGTCCAGGTCCAGGTCGTGAATCCGCAGTCCGCGCTTTGAACGGCTGTGGCTACAAGATCGCCAGCATCACCGACGTGACGCCAATCCCGCACAACGGGTGCCGTCCGCCGAAGAAGCGCCGCGTGTAATCCAGGAGATTGTAAAGAATGGCTCGTTACATTGGTCCAAAATGCAAACTCGCTCGTCGCGAAGGCACCGATCTCTTTCTGAAGAGCGGCGTGCGCGCGATCGAATCGAAGTGCAACATTGAAGCAGCACCTGGTATCCACGGCCAACGCCGCGGTCGCCAGTCCGACTACGGCACCCAACTGCGTGAAAAGCAGAAGGTCCGTCGTATCTACGGCGTTCTCGAGCGTCAGTTCAGCGGCTACTACAAAGAAGCTGCTGGCAAGAAAGGTGCAACCGGTGAAAACCTGCTGCAACTGCTCGAATGCCGTCTGGACAACGTTGTATACCGTATGGGCTTTGGTTCGACTCGTGCCGAATCCCGCCAGCTGGTATCGCACAAGTCGATCAGCGTTAACGGTCAGACCGTAAACGTTCCGTCGTATCAGGTTCGTGCTGGTGACGTGGTTGCAGTTCGCGAGAAAGCAAAAAACCAACTTCGCATTGTCCAAGCTCTCGATCTGTGTGCCCAACGTGGCCGCGTAGAATGGGTAGAAGTAGACACTGAGAAGAAGTCGGGCGTTTTCAAGAACGTTCCTGCTCGCAGTGATCTGTCCGCCGACATCAACGAAAGCCTGATTGTCGAGCTCTACTCCAAGTAAGGGCTAGAAAATAGGTGCATCCATGCAGATTTCGGTAAATGAGTTCCTGACACCCCGCCATATTGATGTGCAGGTTGTCAGTCCAACCCGCGCCAAGATCACTCTCGAGCCTCTCGAGCGTGGTTTTGGCCACACCCTGGGCAACGCGCTGCGACGCATCCTGTTGTCCTCAATGCCCGGCTGCGCAGTAGTCGAGGCCGAGATTGACGGTGTGCTCCACGAGTACAGCGCCATCGAAGGTGTACAGGAAGACGTAATTGAAATCCTGTTGAACCTTAAAGGTCTGGCCATCAAGCTGCACGGTCGTGACGAAGTTACGCTGACCTTGTCGAAGAAGGGTTCGGGGGTGGTTACCGCTGCCGATATTCAGCTGGATCATGATGTCGAGATCGTTAATCCCGATCACGTAATCGCTAACCTGGCGTCTAACGGCGCCCTGAACATGAAGCTCACCGTAGCTCGTGGTCGTGGTTATGAACCAGCCGACTCGCGTCAGAGCGATGAAGACGAAAGCCGCAGCATCGGTCGCTTGCAGCTTGACTCTTCGTTCAGCCCGGTTCGCCGTATTGCATACGTGGTGGAAAACGCCCGTGTCGAGCAGCGTACCAACCTGGACAAGCTGGTTATTGATCTGGAAACCAACGGTACTCTGGATCCTGAAGAGGCTATCCGCCGCGCTGCAACCATTCTGCAACAGCAGTTGGCTGCGTTCGTCGACCTCAAGGGTGACAGTGAGCCAGTGGTTGTCGAGCAGGAAGACGAGATCGATCCGATCCTGCTTCGCCCGGTTGACGATCTGGAACTGACTGTACGTTCGGCTAACTGCCTTAAGGCGGAAAACATCTACTACATCGGCGACCTGATTCAGCGTACCGAAGTAGAGCTGTTGAAGACTCCGAACCTGGGCAAGAAATCCTTGACTGAAATCAAGGACGTTCTGGCCTCCCGCGGTCTGTCCCTCGGCATGCGCCTCGACAACTGGCCGCCTGCAAGTCTTAAGAAGGACGACAAGGCGACTGCCTGATCGTCGTAATCACCGAACGTAGTGTTTGGTAAGGAATGAACCATGCGTCATCGTAAAAGTGGTCGTCACCTGAGCCGCACCAGCTCGCACCGCAAGGCCATGTTCCAAAACATGGCGGTGTCGCTGTTCGAGCACGAGCTGATCAAAACTACTCTGCCAAAAGCCAAAGAACTGCGTCGCGTTGCTGAGCCGCTGATCACTCTGGCCAAGACAGACAGCCTGGCTAACCGCCGTCTGGCTTTCGACCGTACTCGTTCGAAAGCTATCGTTGGTAAGCTCTTCAACGACCTGGGCAAGCGTTACGCTACCCGTGAGGGTGGCTACCTGCGCATCCTCAAGTGCGGTTTCCGCGCTGGCGACAACGCGCCTATGGCGTACGTCGAGTTGGTTGATCGTGCTACTGCCGGCGAAGCTGTATCCGCCGAGTAAGACGTCAGTCTGAAACGAAGAACCGGGCCTAGTGCCCGGTTTTTTGTGTCCGCATGAAAATGCGCTGTTCGTACAAGCTTCCGACACAGTTCTGTTGGCACTATGTGCTGGTAAACATAATTAGTAATTATCTATCGATGTCTGCAAGTTAATGAATTTGTAGGTGTCACATTGATGATCAATAATTCACACCAAGCCGATTAGCCGGCAGTTCCAAGACTGACAGAGGAAGAAGTCCGTATGAGCCAGATCAAAACGCTTACGACCGCCAGTGGCGCACCTGTCGCTGACAACCAGAATTCTCGCTCTGCCGGCCCGCGTGGTCCGCTGCTGCTCGACGATTTTCACCTGATCGAGAAGCTTGCCCATTTCAACCGTGAAAACATTCCTGAGCGTCGCGTACACGCCAAAGGTTCGGGTGCCTACGGTACATTCACGGTCACTCGCGACATCACTGAGTACACCAGCGCCAAGCTGTTCGAATCTATCGGCAAGCAGACCCCAACCTTCCTGCGCTTCTCCACCGTGGGTGGCGAGCGTGGTTCGGCTGATACCGAGCGCGATCCGCGTGGCTTCGCGCTGAAGTTCTACACCGAGGAAGGTAACTGGGACATCGTCGGTAACAACACGCCTGTGTTTTTCATTCGCGATCCACTGAAGTTCCCAGACTTCATCCACACGCAAAAGCGCCTGCCGCAAAGCAACCTGAAAAGTGCGCAGATGATGTGGGATTTCTGGTCGCATTCCCCGGAAGCTTTGCATCAGGTCACCATCCTGTTCTCTGACCGCGGCATTCCTGACGGCTACCGCCACATGCATGGCTTCGGTAGCCACACCTACAGCCTGATCAGCGCCAAAGGCGAGCGTCACTGGGTGAAATGGCACTACAAGACTAAACAAGGGATCAAGAACCTTGCACCGGCAGATGCCGCGCGTTTGGCGGGCACCGACCCGGACTACGCCCAGCGCGATCTGTTCGAAGCGATCGAGCGCGGTGACTTTCCGAAGTGGCGCGTGTGCATTCAGATCATGACCGAATCCCAGGCTGCGACGCATTACGAGAACCCTTTCGACGTGACCAAGACCTGGTCGCAGAAAGAGTTTCCACTGATTGAAGTCGGTGAGCTGGAACTGAACCGTAACCCGCTGAACTACTTCGCCGAAGTTGAACAAGCTGCATTCGGCCCGAGCAACATGGTGCCAGGCGTCGGTCTGTCGCCAGACCGCATGCTGCAAGGTCGCGTGTTCGCTTATGCCGATGCCCACCGCTACCGTGTTGGCACCAATCACCAGCAATTGCCGGTGAATGCCCCGCGCAGCCCGGTAAACACTTACCAGCGCGACGGCTCGATGGCTTTCGGCAGCAACGGTGGAGCGGCGCCGAATTACGAGCCAAACAGCTACATCGAATCGCCGAAACAAGCTCCGCACTACGCTGAGCCTGCCTTGGCCCTGAGCGGCGCAGCTGATCGGTACGATCACCGCGAAGACACCGATTACTACAGCCACGCCGGTGCGCTGTTCCGCTTGATGAGCGATGACCAGAAAGCATTGTTGGTCAGCAACATTGCCGGTGCAATGGGTGGAGTTTCTCCTGACGTCGTCGACCGTCAGTTGCAGCACTTCTACAAGGCCGATCCAGCGTATGGAGAAGCAATCGCAAAGCTGCTCAGCGTACAGCTTAACGAAGTCTAAACGAGAAGCAGAACCGCCCGCATTAAGGGCGGTTTTTGCGTTATTTAGGCTGCTTTTCTCAGAATATCTTCGCTTTTATTGCGCGAAGTGGGTGACCTTGCAGTCAGCTTGGTTCAAACTACAGACTTTCAAGCAGGGAGATGTAGGGCGATGCAAGGCCACCCAGACGTTATCGATTACCTCAACACGTTGCTGACCGGCGAACTGGCCGCGCGTGACCAATATTTTGTTCATTCGCGGATGTATGAGGACTGGGGGTTTACCAAGCTCTACGAGCGAATCAACCACGAAATGGAAGAAGAAGCCGGTCACGCTGATGCGTTGATGCGCCGGATTCTGATGCTTGAAGGTACGCCGCGCATGCGTCCGGATGATCTGGATGTCGGCACCACCGTGCCTTCGATGCTCGAAGCAGATCTGCGTCTTGAGTACAAAGTTCGCGCCGCGCTGTGCAAAGGCATCGAGTTGTGCGAGCAGCACGGTGACTACGTCAGTCGCGAGATCCTGCGGGTCCAGCTCAACGACACTGAAGAAGATCACACCTACTGGCTGGAAAAGCAGTTGGGCCTGATCAAGCTGATCGGTCTCGAGAACTACCTGCAATCTCACACCTGATTGCACTGATACAAAAAAGCCCCTGTCACTGATGAAGTGACAGGGGCTTTTTCATGCCTGGAGTTTAAGCCCGGTCGCGGATCAACAACGGCTTGAGGTAATGGCCGGTGTGAGATTGCTTCATCTCGGCCACTTGTTCCGGCGTGCCGGTTGCAATGATCTGCCCACCTTTGGAACCGCCTTCCGGTCCGAGATCAACCAGCCAGTCGGCCGTCTTGATCACGTCGAGGTTGTGTTCGATCACCACGACAGTGTTTCCGTGGTCGCGCAGGCGATGCAACACATCGAGCAGTTGCTGGATATCCGCGAAGTGCAGGCCGGTGGTCGGCTCATCGAGGATGTACAGCGTCTTGCCGGTATCGCGCTTGGACAGTTCACGAGACAGTTTGACCCGCTGCGCTTCACCGCCGGACAGGGTCGTCGCCGACTGTCCCAGCTTGATGTACGAAAGCCCCACATCCATCAACGTCTGCAGCTTGCGCGCCAGCGCCGGCACAGCGTCGAAGAACACCCGGGCTTCCTCGATGGTCATCTCGAGGGTTTCGTGGATGCTCTTGCCCTTATATTTGATCTCAAGGGTTTCGCGGTTGTAGCGCTTGCTCTTGCACACGTCGCACGGCACGTAGATATCCGGCAAGAAGTGCATTTCCACCTTGATCAGGCCGTCGCCCTGACAGGCTTCGCAGCGACCACCCTTGACGTTGAAGGAGAAACGCCCCGGGCCGTAACCACGGGATCGCGATTCGGGCACGCCGGCGAACAGTTCGCGGATCGGAGTGAACAGTCCGGTGTAGGTCGCCGGGTTGGAGCGCGGCGTGCGGCCGATCGGGCTCTGGTCGATATCGACGACTTTGTCGAGATGCTCCAGGCCTTTGATACTGTCATGGGCCGCTGCTTCCAGCGTCGTGGCGCCGTTGAGTGCGGTGGCACTCAATGGGAACAGCGTGTTGTTGATCAGCGTCGACTTGCCCGAGCCGGACACGCCGGTTACGCACGTCAGCAAGCCGATCGGGATTTCCAGGTCGACGTTGCGCAGGTTGTTGCCCCGCGCGCCCTTGAGCGACAGGGTCAGCTTCTTGTTGCGCGGCGTACGCTTGGCTGGCACTTCGATCTTGACCCGCCCCGACAGGTATTTGCCGGTCAGAGAATCAGGGTGTGCCATGACTTCGGCTGGCGTACCTTCGGCAACGATCCGCCCGCCATGTACACCGGCGCCCGGGCCGATATCCACCACGTAGTCGGCCAGACGGATAGCGTCCTCGTCGTGCTCGACCACGATTACCGTGTTGCCGATGTCACGCAAATGCTTGAGCGTGCCAAGCAGCCGGTCGTTATCGCGCTGATGCAGACCAATTGACGGTTCATCGAGGATGTAGAGGACGCCAACCAGGCCGGCACCGATCTGACTCGCCAGGCGAATCCGCTGCGCCTCGCCTCCGGACAGGGTGTCGGCACTGCGATCCAGCGACAGATAATCGAGACCGACGTTAACCAGAAATTGCAGACGCTCGCGGATTTCCTTGAGGATCTTGTCGGCAATCTCGCCACGGCGACCGGTCATCTTCAGTTCACCGAAGTACACGCAGGCATCGCCGATCGGCAGGTTGGTCACCGCCGGTAATGTCTTTTCACCGACCCACACGTGCCGCGCTTCGCGACGCAGGCGGGTGCCACGGCAATCCGGGCACGACTGCGTGCTGAGGAATTTTGCCAGCTCTTCACGCACGCTCGCCGATTCGGTTTCGCGGTAACGGCGCTCCAGGTTCGGCACGATGCCTTCGAACGGGTGCGAACGTTTGACGATGTCGCCGCGGTCGTTGAGGTATTTGAAGTCGACGTTCTGCGAACCGCTGCCGTGCAGGATGAATTTCTGCTGATCGGCCGGCAGTTCGTTGAACGGCACTTCCAGACTGAAGCCGTAGTGCGAGGCCAGTGAGCCGAGCATCTGGAAATAATAGACGTTGCGCCTGTCCCAGCCGCGAATGGCACCTTCGGCCAAGGTCAGGTCGCCATTGACCAACCGCTTGATGTCGAAGAACTGCTTCACTCCCAGACCGTCGCAGGTCGGGCAGGCGCCGGCAGGGTTGTTAAAGGAAAACAGCTTCGGCTCCAGCTCGCTGATCGCATGGCCGCAGATCGGGCAGGCGAAGCGCGCGGAGAAGATCATTTCTTCGCCCGGCTCGTCGTCCATCGGCGCCACGAGGGCGATGCCATCGGCCAGTTTCAGCGCGGTCTCGAAGGATTCGGCCAGACGTTGCTGCAAATCGGCGCGAACCTTGAAGCGGTCGACGATCACATCAATCGAATGCTTCTTCTGTTTATCCAGTTTCGGCAGCTCGTCGAGTTCACAAATGCGGCCGTTGACCCGGGCGCGGACGAAGCCTTGAGCGCGCAGTTCTTCAAAAACAGAAAGGTGTTCGCCTTTACGCTCGCGGATCACCGGTGCCAGCAGCATCAGTTTGCTGCCTTCCGGCTGGGCCAGCACCAGGTCGACCATCTGGCTGACGGTCTGCGCCTCCAGTGGAATGTCGTGATCCGGGCAGCGCGGCGTGCCGACGCGTGCATACAACAGACGCAGGTAGTCGTAGATTTCGGTGATGGTGCCGACCGTGGATCGCGGGTTGTGCGAGGTCGACTTCTGTTCGATGGAGATCGCCGGCGACAGGCCTTCGATGGTGTCGACGTCGGGTTTTTCCATCATCGACAGGAACTGCCGGGCGTAGGCCGACAGGGATTCGACATAGCGGCGCTGACCTTCGGCGTACAGTGTGTCGAAAGCCAGGGACGACTTGCCGGATCCGGACAGGCCGGTGATGACGATCAGTTTGTCCCGTGGCAGGGTCAGGTCGATGTTCTTCAGGTTGTGGGTACGGGCCCCACGTATCAGGATCTTGTCCAAAGTGGCCTCGCTCGGCGGGCGTCGAAAACGTAGGAGTATACGGGCAAATACTGGATGGATGCACACTATCAAGCGAAGCGTTTTTTACCCTGCATGAAGAGTGTTTCATCTATACGCGTCATAGCGTCGCGATATACCCCGTCTTCCGATGGGACTGGTAGAATCGCCGCCGGTTCACACGAGGTTTTTCCATGCACGATCTCCACAGCGAACGCATGAGTGGCAGCGAGACCCGCGCGGCGAGCGGTCTGGCCCTGGTGTTCGCCTTCCGTATGCTTGGCATGTTCATGGTGTTGCCGGTACTGGCGACCTACGGCATGGATCTGGCGGGAGCGACTCCGGCCCTGATCGGTCTGGCAATCGGCGCTTACGGCCTGACTCAGGCGATTTTTCAGATTCCGTTCGGGGTCATTTCCGACCGCATTGGCCGTCGTCCGGTGATTTACCTGGGGCTGATCGTCTTTGCCCTCGGCAGCGTTTTGGCATCTCAAGCCGATTCGATCTGGGGTGTGATTGCCGGTCGGATCCTGCAGGGCGCCGGGGCGATTTCCGCTGCGGTCATGGCGTTGCTCTCCGACCTGACCCGCGAACAGCACCGTACCAAAGCCATGGCCATGATTGGCATGACCATCGGCCTTTCGTTCGCCGTGGCCATGGTGGTCGGGCCTTTGTTGACCAGCGCTTTCGGCTTGTCCGGACTGTTCCTCGCCACAGGCGCGATGGCGCTGGTAGGCATCCTGATCATCATGTTCATGGTGCCGAAATCCACCGGGCCGTTGCAGCATCGTGAATCGGGCGTGGCGCGTCAGGCCTTGATGCCGACACTCAAGCATCCTGATCTGCTGCGACTCGATCTGGGCATCTTTGTGTTGCATGCGATGCTGATGTCGAGCTTCGTTGCTTTGCCCTTGGCGCTGGTGGAAAAAGCCGGGTTGCCCAAGGAGCAGCATTGGTGGGTCTACCTGACCGCGCTGCTGATTTCGTTCTTCGCCATGATCCCGTTCATCATCTACGGCGAGAAGAAACGCAAAATGAAACGAATTTTGCTCGGCGCCGTCATGACGCTGATGCTCACTGAGCTATTCTTCTGGCAGTTCGGTGACAGCTTGCGGGCTCTGGTGATCGGCACGGTGGTGTTCTTCACCGCGTTCAATCTGCTGGAGGCTTCATTGCCGTCGCTGATCAGCAAGGTTTCACCGGCGGGCGGGAAGGGCACGGCCATGGGCGTGTACTCCACCAGTCAGTTCCTCGGCTCTGCACTCGGCGGGATACTCGGCGGCTGGTTGTTTCAGCATGGCGGTCTGTCGGTTGTGTTCCTCGGATGTGCCGGTCTGGCTGCCATCTGGCTGGCCTTTGCTGTTACCATGCGCGAACCTCCCTACGTGACGAGCCTACGCTTGCCGTTGTCGCCCGAGGCGATCCGCGAAGCGGGTCTGGTCGAGCGCCTCAAGGCCCTCGTGGGGGTAACAGATGCAGTGATAGTTGCTGATGAAGCGGCTGTTTACATCAAACTGGACAAAGAATTAGTGGATCGCGACACCCTCGAACGCCTGGTGAACAACCCGGCCGGGGCTGCTTGCGAAGCCTAGGAGAACGTTATGGCCCGTGGGGTTAACAAAGTCATATTGGTCGGCACTTGCGGCCAGGATCCCGAAGTTCGCTACCTGCCTAACGGTAACGCCGTGACCAACCTGAGTCTGGCAACCAGCGAACAGTGGACCGACAAGCAAACCGGTCAGAAGGTCGAGAAGACCGAATGGCACCGTGTGTCGATGTTCGGCAAGGTTGCCGAGATCGCTGGCGAATACCTGCGTAAGGGTTCGCAGGTCTACATCGAAGGCAAGCTGCAGACCCGTGAGTGGGAAAAAGACGGTATCAAGCGTTACACCACCGAGATCGTGGTCGACATGCAAGGCACCATGCAACTGCTCGGCGGCCGTCCACAACAGGGCGACCAACAAGGCGGCGGCAACAACTACCAGCAGTCCGCTCCAGCTCCACGTCAGCAGGCTCCGCGCCCGCAGCAATCGGCTCCACAGCAGCGTTCGGCCCCGGCTCCACAGCAGGCCGCACCGCAACCGGCTCCGGATTTCGACAGCTTCGATGACGATATTCCGTTCTAAGCTGTATTAAAGAAGAGTGATGCTGCATCCGCTCTGAACAAAAAAGGCCCGTCGTTCAACACGACGGGCCTTTTTTGTGGGCGATGGATCTTCAGTCCAGGATCAAGTGCGGCAGAAAACGGCTCGAATCCTTGGTGATCAAACTGTTGTCCTCACGCACACCAATTCCCGCCGCCTGATCGCCGATTACCCAAGAACCGATCAGCGTGTAGCTGTCATCGAACTTCGGCAATGGCGCAAACTCCTGCAGGATGAATGGCGCATCGGTGTAGGGCCCGTCTTCTTTGACGATCAGACCTTCCGCCGTTTGCAGTTCGATGTTGGCACCTTCCCGGGAAAAATACGGTTTGCGCACCCAGCCTTTGGGCACGGCGCTGTCCGGATTCGGGTCGAGATGCGCCGCGAGCAGATTCGGATGGCCCTTGTGCAGTTCCCACAGCAACGGCAACGCGCCTTTGTTCGACAGGATCGCCTTCCACGCCGGCTCGAAAAACTGCGTGTCGCATTCGGCAATCGCCGCGCCGAACGGTTCGTGGAAGATGAACTCCCAGGCGTGCAGCTTGAACAGGTGCGGGATCCAGCGATCCTGCAGATCGACGAAGCGTCCATCGGCGGTCAAACCAATGTCTTCAATGTCGATGTGGCGTGATTCGATGCCGACTTTTTCCGCTATCAGTCTCAGGTAGTCCGTGGTGCCCTTGTCTTCGACCGAGTCTTTCATCGAGGCGAAGTAGAACGGACGCTTGAGTTGCAACTCGGCGAAAGCCTGATGCAGCTTGGTGTCGATGCTGTTGAACTGGTCGGCATGGCGCGGCAGCGTGCCGCGCTCAATGCATTGCTCCAGCCAGCCCCACTGGAACGCCGCCGCTTCGTAGAGGCTGGTCGGCGTGTCGTAGTTGAGCTCCAGCAGTTTCGCCGGGCCGTTGCCGCTGTAGGAAAAGTCCATGCGCCCATACAGATGCGGATGACCTTCCAGCCAGGACGTGCGGATCATGTCGTAGTACGCAGCAGGAATGCTCAGGCGATCCAGCAGTTCTTCGCTGTGCACCACGCGGTCGACCAGGTCCATGCACATCTCGTGCAGTTCGGTGGTCGGGTCCTCGAGATCGTTTTCGATCTGCGCGAGTGTGAACTGGTAGTAAGCGCTTTCGTCCCAGTACGGCTCGTCGTCGATGGTGTGGAACATGAAGCCGAGGCTCTCGGCCGTGTGTTTCCAGTCGGGGCGCTCGGCGCAGAGGATCTTTTTCATCGTCAGCTGCTCGAGCGACCGGAACTGCTGCCCCAGCCACCCCAACCACTGCGGGCGCTGGACTGGCTGCCGAAGCCGCCACGGGAAGTCGACGAGGCGACGTTGACCGGTTTGCTTTTGCTGCTCTCGTAGTCGGGTTGGCTGCGAGGCGCCGATTCGATTTTGCGGTACTGCGTGGAGGTGTTGTAGGTCTGGCGCGTATCACGGTCGCGGTAAACCGTGCGGTTCTGGTTGTTGCTCATCGCATTGCCGATCAGCCATCCGGTCAACATGCCATTGCCGCCGCCCCCACCACCGGAGTAGTGCGAAGTGCTTTGGGCCGCGTTGCTGGATGTTGTGTCACCCGCTGGCATCTGCGCGTCGGCGATGGCATCGAGATTTTGCGCGGCTTCACCGGGCTGCGGCACTTTGAAGCCACCGAGTTTCGGCACGAAGCGGCCGTCGGAATTCTTCTGGCACCAATCAGCGGCGAAATCCGCGTCGCACTTGGCCTTGTCGTCATACGCCGGGGCGATGCGCCGGTGTTCGGTCAAGGCCGCCACGTAGGCATTCGAGCAAACATCAGCGGCGACTTCGGCATCGACGCACTGTTCCACGCTCTGGAAGTTGCGCGGCTGATCCACTGCCGCCGCTTCACCGGAAATGGCCATGGCCACCGACGCTGCGAGGGACAACTGAACGTATTTACTTCGTTTCATCTAAGGCTTCCTGCCGATCAGTTGGACGGCGTCATGCACGCAGCGTTGAGCATGCCGACGCTAATCGCTACGGCGGCGACGTAGATGCCAGCAGCGATTTCACCATTGGCGATGCGCTGCGAAGTACCTTTAAGCACCAGGGTCGTGCCAAGGAACGCCAGCAGTTGCACCACTGCGGCGATCACCGCCCAAACCACGAAGTCGACAACGTTGACCGAAAAGGCAATCACGTTACTGGCGGGAATGGCGAAACCGATGATTGCACCAGCCAGTGCAATGGCGGCGGCGGTGTTGCCGGCACGGATTAGCTCGAATTCCTTGTGCGGGGTGATGCGGGTGTAGACGAACTGAAACAGCATGAACAGCAGCACGGCGCCGATCAGGTAGACGACGAAACCGGTCAACGCGGTTTTGTTCAGGGAAACGGCCAGAACTTCCAGCATGAAAAACTTCCTTATTTAAATGGTGCTCAGGTCAGTCGTGTACAGCGAGATGCCCAGTGAGGTGCTCAGGCTGACGGTGCCTTCTTCGTCCTGCTCGACGGAAAACAGCAGCAGTTCGCGGCGATCGGTCAGGCCGGTTTCGCGTGCATAGAGCATCGAATGGTGTGCGATGGTGTAGCTCTCGTCCGGATTGACCACTTGTTCGGTCATTGGAACCAGCTCGGTCTGGCCCTGTTCGGTGCCCCATTCGCGGGTGTATTCGACACCTTCGTGGGTGTAGGTCGGCAAACCGATCTGACTGCTCGGGCCAGCGAGGCGCTGAAGTTCGGCGTCGCTGTTGACCGTCACGTAACCGATATAGTTGAACAGCGTGACCGATTCGACCTGGTCGTCGCCGGTGACGTGGATCTGTACCCAGAAATCCTCGTCGTTCATGTAATAGCGGTGCAGCTTGTTGGACTGGCCGAGGTCGACCCAGCCGGCGCTCCAGATCGCCTGATCGAAGGGCACACGCACCGAGGTCGAGCCATCAAGCAGCAGCGCCAGAGTCGTATCGAACCTGACACCTTTGCCTTGCGCCATCCCGAGTGGGCCGCTGGCAACGGTCGGCGTTGGCGCAGCGTTCTGCCAGTTGCTGGTGCCCAGCAAATCTTTAAACCATCCCATGGGTACGTTCCTTGAAGCGGGTGGAGGTGTTCGTCGGCAAAAAAACGTCGCTAGTGTACCGGGCTGCGCGGTGAACGAGCAGGCAAAATGCAAATGTTGTGGGTGCTGAAAACCATGTAGGAGCTGCCGAAGGCTGCGATCTTTTGATCTTGAATCCAGATCAAAAGATCGCAGCCTTCGGCAGCTCCTACACGGGGAACGGTGTTACTGAGTCGACTTCTGCTTCAGACGCTCAAGAATCGCATTGGCGCTGCCTTCGTTCGGCGTGATCCCGGCGTCTCGCAGTTTGCGGTCCAGGTCGTTGCCGGTCGAAGCATCGGCCAGTTCGTCCGCGGCGCTCAGCTCGGCAGCTCGTTGCTGCTGTTTGGCTTGCAGACGATTCAGGGTGCCGACGGCGGTTTCCAGTTTGCCGTTGGCGCCGCCGCTGGCGATGGACGCGCTGACCTGGGCCTTCTGCACGCTGTCACGGGCCTTGGCCATGTCCACTTGCTGGCGCAGGCTCTTGATCCGGGCTTCGGCCTTGTTGATGTCTTTGCGCATGTTGTCGGCGTAGGTGCCGAATTCGTCGCTCAGCTTTTTCTCGGCGGTCAGGTCGTTGGTCAGTGTCGAAATCGCTTCGGCCACTTCCATCGCCAAGTCTTCACGGCCGGCATTCAGGGCCGAAACAGCTTTGGCTTCCAGGTCTTTGATCTTGGCGTCGTACTCGCTCACGCGGTCGGCGGCCAGTTTGTGCTTGGCCATGATGGTGACCAGTTCACGACGGGCGTTCGACAGGGCGGTGTCGGCGTCGCGGATTTCCTGGTCGAGGATGCGCAGGGCCTGTTGGTCGACGATGCTTTCGCCGACTTCATTGGCGCCGCCGCGCAGTGCGGTGAACAACTTGCTCCAGATGGACTGAGTCATTGGATATTCCCTGTTGATTACTTGAAGAAGTGTTCGAAGGCTTCGCTCGCGCGCTGCACGTTGTCGACCAGGGTTTTCACCTCGGTGACGACGTTGGTCAGGCTCGAGTCGGCGCTGAGGGCGCCAAACATGTTGTAAACGGTCTGCCCGTTCGGCATCGACTCGATACCGATCGACGACAGCGGGAACATTTCACGGCTGCGCAGCACGGCATCGTTGAAGGCGTGCACGTCGGTGATCGAATCGATGTCCACCAGCACGGTGTCGACGATGATCTGCTGACCGGCCAGGGCGATGTGAATCGGCAGACCGCCGAATTCGTTCATTTCCAGCTTGATGCTGGGTTCGGAGCTCTGGATCAGAGACAGTGTGATCTCTTGCGAAGCCACCTCGTCCAGTGCCTTGAGGGCGTTGAAGAGGCTATCGATGTTCCAGTTGTTGCCTGCGCTCATGTAATTCTCCGACATGAATGAGCCAGCCAGAATCGGTTGGCGTAGCTGTTGCTCCATTTGCTTGAGCAAGCTTCGGTTTTCCGGAAGCACCCAAGTTTCGTGTTTCACATAACCGGCAGCGGCCAGGCCCGCGCGCATCTGCTTCATATAAAAGCTCGACGGTTTTTTTGCGGACGGTTTCGAGCGCTCTCCCTTTGGACTTGCTGACGCTGAAGCAGGGGAGTGGCTTTTCATGGCAGTGACTCCGTTATGAACATCTCACGCGTGGGCCACACTACAACCAATTCAAAGTGCCATCAATGGCTCACGCGTGAGATTTTTTCGGCGCATGCAAAAACGCCCGCAACGGGGCGGGCGCAGGTTTTTGCAAAGTGTTTCGCGGTGGCTCAGCGTTGAAGGAACTCGTCGGTTGAGATCACGCTGGCGTAGGCAAAACCCAGTGCCGACATGAAAGCTGCATGGACGTGCGCCGCCGGCACTTTGAGGCCGTTGAACTCCAGATCGCGGCTGGCGCAGGCATCATGAATCACCGTCACTGCATAACCCAGATCCGCGCCTGCACGGGTGATGCCGTCGACGCACATGTGGCTCATGCTGCCGACCACCACCAGTTCCTTGATGCCTTGTTCGTCGAGGATTGATTGCAACTCGGTTTCGCGGAACGAGTTGACAAAATGCTTGAGCACCACGGGTTCGTCGGCGCGGTTGAGCACTTTCGGATGCAGCTTGGCGCCGTCGGAACCCGGAGTGAAAAACGGTGCATCGGGTGAGGTGAATTCGTGGCGGATATGCACCACCGAATCGCCGGCTTCGCGGAAGGCTGCGATCAGTCGTGCGGCGTTGTCGGCGGCGGCGTCGGCACCGGCCAGCGGCCACTTGCCTTGGGGGAAGTAGTCGTTCTGGATATCGACTACGATGAGCGCTTGCTTGGCCATGGGTGTGTCCTCGATGGATTGGCTGGAAGTGGCTTCAGTATTGGCGCTTACCAGCGATTCGAGGATTGGCCGCACCGACAATAGACAGGGGAAAACTGACAATGGGCGCAGAAAGGGCTGCCATCGCCGAACTGGGCGTGCTGATTTATCCCGGTGCGCAAATGGCGGCGGTGCATGGCCTGACCGACCTGTTCGCGGTGGCCAACCGGATTGCTGCGGAGCATCAGTCTGCGCAGTTGCCGTTGCTTCGGGTCAGTCATTGGCACGTCGACGGCGATCAGGCACCGGCGCGGGTTTTCGAGAGTTGTCCGGGTGTCGACAGTGGTTTGCTGGCGGTGCTGATTCCGCCGTCCATCGCCGGGTTTTCCTCGGCGCAAATGCCAGCCAGCCTGGCGCAATGGCTGCGCGAACAGCATGCAGGCGGCGCGACGTTGGGCGGTGTCTGTGTCGGTTCGTGGCTGCTGGCCGAAAGCGGTCTGCTCGACGGCCGCAGCGCCACCACGCACTGGACGTCGGCCAAGGACTTCGCTGAACGTTATCCGAAGATCAAGCTCAAGGCCGACACACCGATTGTCGATGACGGCGACCTGATCACCACCGCCGGACTGATGGCCTGGTCTGAGTTGGGGTTGCGTCTGGTCGATCGTCTGCTCGGGCCGAGCATCGCCACTGGCACTGCGCGGTTTCTGGTGGTTGAACACAGCGACAGCGCCAGTGCCTGCGGGAGTAATTTTGCACCGATCCTCAGTCACGGCGATGCAGCCATTCTCAAGGTTCAACATTGGTTGCAAGGCACTGGCGCTACGGACGTTTCATTGGCTGCGATGGCTGAGCGCGCGGGGCTGGAGGAGCGCACATTCCTGCGCCGATTCCGCGCGGCGACCGGGTTGAAACCGACCGAATATTGTCAGCATCTGCGAGTGGGTAAGGCGCGGGAAATGCTCGAGTTCACCAATGGCACGATTGATCACATTGCGTGGACGGTGGGCTATCAGGACCCGGGGGCGTTCCGGGCGATCTTCAAGAAGATTACCGGGTTGGCGCCGAGTGATTATCGGGGGCGGTTTGGTTTAACCCGGTAGTCCCGGCAATGCATAAGCCTGTGGGAGCGGCGTGATGCCGGGGATCGTGCAAATTGCCGGGGTTTTGCGCCCGGTCGTGCAGATTGAAACAGGCTTGATGCCAGCACGATTTCGGCAAACGACTGATTAACCGAACATTTTCCCGATCCTGCCGTTGGCCTGATCTCTGCACCTTTCCCTTCTACATTCACCGCGCTGCTGAAAGGGGGAACGCATGACCCCGACACCCCGCAAGAAAACCGTCGTCGCTCACTCCGTGCGCAACGACGCGCCGCAGCACGAAGTGCAAACCAACAAAGCCCTGGCCCGCTGGCTGGCGCAGATTCTCGGGTTCAAGTTCGGTGGCAGCTATAACCCCGAGAAACATCGCGACCGTGACCTCTATCTGTTACCGACGCAAACCATTGTCGGCGCCGCTCATGCTCACGAATTGGGCATCAAAGGCCCGGATGATTTGTGGGGTGGCTATGTCGAGCATGATTTCATCTGCACCAAAGCCATCAGCCACGGCTTGCGTAGCCATCAGGCCCACGCGCCACAGGGCTGGTCGCCGCTGTTTTCCGAGCGCGTGCGCAATGTTGTGCTTGACGGTTTGAGCGTGTTTGCCCTCGACGATGCGCGGCCCGCCGCCGAGCATTTGCTGTATAGCGGGCCGATCCGCTTGAAGCCGATTCACGCCTGCGCCGGTCGTGGTCAGGAAGTGATCAAGAGTCTCGACGCCTTCGACGAAATCCTTGCCCGCCCCGAAGCTGAAAAGCTGTTCCGCGAAGGCGTAGTGCTTGAGCAGGATTTAAGCGACGTCATCACCCACAGCGTCGGCCAGTCATTCATCGGCGATAAAGTGCTGAGCTACTGCGGTGATCAATACTTGACCGAGGATGCTCACGGCGAAGACGTCTACGGCGGGTCGAATCTGTTGGTGGTGCAGGGCGGTTATGAAGATCTGCTGGCGCTGGATCTGCCAGACGATGTGCGTTTGGCTATCGAGCAGGCGCAGGTTTTCGATAACGCTGCCAATGAAGCCTATCCACGCTTTTATGCCTCGCGCCGCAACTACGACATTGCCCAAGGGCTGGACAGCAACGGCAAAACCCGCAGCGGCGTACTCGAACAATCCTGGCGCATGGGCGGCGCCAGCAGCGCGGAAGTGGCGGCGCTGCAAAGCTTCGTCAACGACCCGACGATGCCCGCGATTCGCGTGTCTTCGGTGGAAACCTATATCGATCAGCCGCTGCCGGCGGATGCCATCGAGGTGTATCGCGGCCCGGCCGAGAACAGCGAATTTCTCCTTAAATACGTAACGGTCAAATCCTATGACGGCTAGAAGCGAAAGCATTCAAATCGACATTGATGATGAACAGATGAGCGGGACTTTTCTCAGTCCCAAATCGAAGGTGCCGGGGGTGTTGTTTGTTCACGGTTGGGGCGGTAGCCAGGAGCGGGATCTGGAGCGAGCCAAAGGCATCGCCGGTCTCGGCTGTGTGTGTCTGACCTTCGACTTGCGCGGCCACACGGGCGGCACCGGGATTCCGCTGACTCGGGTCAGCCGCGAAGATAATCTGCGTGATCTGCTGGCGGCTTACGATCGCCTGCTCTCACACCCGGCACTCGACACGTCAGCGATTGCCGTGGTCGGCACCAGTTATGGCGGTTATCTGGCTTCCATCCTCACGTCTTTACGCCCGGTGCGCTGGCTGGCGTTGCGGGTGCCGGCGCTGTACCGCGACGAACAATGGCACACGCCCAAGCGTGAACTGGACAAGGCTGACCTGCGCGATTATCGCGGCACGCTGATACGCGCCGACAGCAATCGGGCGCTGCATGCGTGTTCACAGTTCACCGGAGATGTGTTGCTGGTGGAATCGGAGACCGACGACTTCGTGCCCCACGCGACGATCATGAGTTACCGCGCGGCGTGTCAGCAGACGCACTCGCTGACCCACCGGATAATCGACGGGGCGGACCATGCGTTGAGCGAGCCGGTTTCGCAGCAGGCGTATACGTCGATATTGGTCGACTGGATTACCGAGATGGTGGTGGGCGAGCGGTTGAGCATTATCCAGTCTTCATAGGCTGTGGTGTTCTCTCGTACGCCTTCGCGAGCAGGCTCGCTCCCACAGGGGGCGCATTTCAAATGTGGGAGCGAGCCTGCTCGCGAAGAGGCCGGCAACTGCAAAACAGAATCAGGACGGTGTTTTCTTGATCCGCAATGACTTGGCCTTCGCTTCCACCAGCAGATACATCACCACCGTAATCAACAGCGGCAACAGAAAATAAATCGCCCGATACGCCAGCAGTCCAGCCACCAGACTGCCCCGCGACGCCTCATGTTGCAGCAGCGCGACGAACACCGCTTCGAGCACGCCAAGCCCCGCCGGAATATGCGTGATCACCCCGGCAATCGCGCTGATCAGCAGCACCCCGAGCACCAGCGGATAGTCGAGTTTGCTCGGCAGTAACGTGAAAATCACCGCCGCCATCAGCGACCAGTTCAACGCGCCAAGCAACAGTTGCAACACCGCCATGCGCAGCGACGGCAAATTGATCTCCACACCGCGAATCGACCACTCGCGCCGTTTCGAGAATTGGCACGCGGCGAGATACCCGGCGCTGATCAACAGCAACAACACACCGATACCTTGCAACGCCGTGGTGCTGACTTTCCAGCCCGGCGGCATGCTCACCAGGCCACTGCTGAATACCACGCCGGCGATGGTCATGTAGCCAAACCAGTTGGTCGCCAGGCTCAGGCCGAGAATTTTGGCGATGTTGCCTTTGCTCACACCCAGGCGCGAGTACAGCCGATAACGCATGGCGATGCCGCCGACCCAGGCGCTGAGATTGAGGTTGAACGCGTAGCTGATGATCCCCACCGGCAGGATCTGCTTCCAGGTCAGGTCCTGGCGAATATAGGTGCGGCCGATCAGGTCGAAACTGGCGTAGGTCAGAAAACTCAGCAAGGTCACGCTGGCGGCAATGATCAGCGTGCGCACCTTGAAGTCGGCGAGGGTTTGCAGCACCTCGGCCCATTCGATACGACGGGCGAACATCGTCAGCAGCACGATCAGTGCGAGGAAAAACAGCGCCGTCAGCGGACGTTTCCATTTGCTCCAGCGTGAGTGCGTCGCTGGCGCGGCATGATGGGTTGCCGGGGCTTCGGAATGGCTCATGAGTGATCACCTCGAAATGGCTTGAGCCGTGGTTTGTGCGCAGGCAGCCAGCCGGCCATCGCCGGAAAATGCCGCAGAAAGTGAAACACCAGAAAACCCACCGTCATGTGCCAGATACGTCCGCGGGGCGACTTGCCGGCGTCCATGGCTTTGCAGTGGTTTTGGCTGAGGTCTTCGAGGCGCCGGAACAGTTCCTGATTGAACGCGCGGTCGCGGATCAGCACGTTGGCTTCCAGGTTCAGCGACAGGCTCAGCGGGTCGAGATTGCTCGAGCCGACGGTGCTCCACTCGTCGTCCACCAGCGCGACTTTGCCGTGCAGTGGGCGCTGGCAGTATTCGTGGATCTGCACGCCGGCCTTGAGCAAATAGTCATAGGTCATGCGCGCGGCCAGTTTGGCCACCAGCATGTCCGGCTGGCCTTGCAGGATCAGCCGCACATCAACACCGCGCCGGGCGGCGTTGCGGATCTCGCGCAACAAACGATAGCCGGGGAAAAAATAAGCGTTGGCAATCACCACCCGCCGTTTGGCGCGGCGCAGCACCTGCAAGTACACGTCTTCGATATCGGTGTTGTGCTGATCGTTGTCGCGAAACACCAGGCGCACCTGGCCGTCGTGATCGGTGACAGCCATTTCGGCGCGACGCTGGCGCCGGCGTTGCCACCAGAACCGTGCCCGACCGGGGCGACCACTTTGCAGCAGGGCGAAATGGTGGATATCGGCCACCGCCGGGCCTTGAACCTCCACCGAGTAGTCCTGTTTGGCTTCCGGTCCGAAATCCAACAAATGGTCGCCGGAAAAATTGATCCCGCCAATGAACGCGATCATGCCGTCGACCACCACGATCTTGCGATGCAAGCGGCGGAACCAGTTGGTGCGAATGCCCAAATGTTTGGGGGCGGGATCAAACATCTGCAGATGTACGCCGGCTTCGCTCAGGGCGGCGAGATAACCGGTGGTCAGCTCGCCACAACCGAAGCCATCGAGGCTGACGGTGGTGCGCACGCCGCGACGGGCGGCGTCGATCAGGATCTCCTGCAACTCCTGGCCGACCTTGTCTTCGAAAACGATAAAGGTCTCCAGCAGAATCTCGCTTTTCGCCGCCCGCATTGCAGCGAACACTCGCGGGAAATACTCCTCGCCGTTTTCCAGCAGATCCACCCGGTTGTTGCCCTGCCAGCCATATTCGACAGCAACGTGGCCGGGCTCGCGTATCGGCGGGTTGACGGTCATCGGTTCTACGGCGGACTTCTCCAGCGGTGCGCTGCTCATAGTTCGATCTCCACCGATAACGGTGCGTGGTCGGAAAGGTGGGACCAAGGCCGGTTGGACAGGACTTTCGGCTGGCTGGCCTTGAGGTTGCGCACGTAGATGCGGTCGAGTCGCAGCGCGGGCAGCCGGGCCGGAAAGCTGCGCGCCGGTTTGCCGTGATGTTCGGCGAACACTTCGCGCAAGCCGCAGGGTTTGAGCAGCGCGTCGGCGCGCTGGCGCCAGTCGTTGAAGTCTCCGGCGACGATCACCGGTGCGTCATCGGGCAGCTCGGCGAGGCGTTGGCCGAGCAGTTTCAACTGAGCGTTGCGGTGGCTTTCGCGCAGGCCCAGATGCACACAAATCGCATGCACCTCAACGCCGTCGCCTGGCAGGCGCAGCACGCAGTGGAGGAGGCCACGGTTTTCA
Source organism: Pseudomonas sp. LBUM1648 (assembly GCF_059716145.1). NCBI lineage: Bacteria > Pseudomonadati > Pseudomonadota > Gammaproteobacteria > Pseudomonadales > Pseudomonadaceae > Pseudomonas > Pseudomonas sp. LBUM1648. The sequence goes on along the minus strand of NZ_CP166808.1, from coordinate 5,777,895 downwards.
TGGCCGCTGATCGAAACGTCGAGGTTGTCGTGGCGAATGATCTGGAATTTCGACAGCAGGGCATTGCCGTGATCGCCGTCCGGGTACACGGCGTTGCGCCCATAGGCGAACTGCGGCCAGAGGCTGTCGGCAAGAAACTCGTACTGCGGCATCGTCGGCCAATTGGTGTAGCGCTTGGGATGGTGTTCATGGGTGCCGTGGACTTCCTGAAGGAACACCACGTCAGCAGCCACGCTACGCACCGCTTCACGCAACTCCGGCAGGATGAAACGCCGGTTGAGTGCGGTGAAGCCCTTGTGGGTGTTGACCGTCAGCACAGTGAAAGTACGCACAGATGGCGCTACGACGGAGCCTTCGTCGGTGAAGCCGACCGGTTCTGAAATGCTCATGCCTGCGCTCTTTCGCCAGCGGATTCGCCGTGCGGATTGTCGTGTTCATGGGCGTAGCGCCAGTCGAAAGTACCGATATGAATCGTTGCCATGCCGCCCTCCCGTCGAAAGTCCCCGTACAGCCTCTGTCTGTTGATGACTGCGGGCGGTTCGGGAAAGTTTCGATGGCGTTACGGACGGTACATATTCAAGAAACCACCACAAAACCAACAGTCGGAGCGAGCAGGCTCGCCCCCACAAGGGATTGGTGTTGAATCAGTGGCCAGTGACGATGCGCTCGGAGCTTTCGGCATAGGTCGGGCCGAGGCGGTCGAGGCGACCGCTCCACGCGGTGAGGGCCAGCGCCACCGACACTACCAGACCACCAATCCACGCGGTATGAATCAGGCCAATGTGCTCGACGATCAAGCCACCCCCCCACGCACCGCCGGCAATCCCCAGATTGAACGCAGCAATATTCAGCCCCGACGCCACATCCACCGCATGCGGGGTGTGATGTTCAGCTTGACGCACCACATACACCTGCAAGCCCGGCACGTTGCCGAACGCCACTGCGCCCCAGACCAGCACTGTCGCCAACGCCAACCAAGGATTGCCGGCAGTGAAGGTGAGCACGAACAACACCGCCGCGAGCAGGGCGAAGATGATTTTCAGCGCACTGATCGGCCCACGTTTGTCAGCCAGTTTGCCGCCCCAGATGTTGCCGACCGCCACTGACACGCCGTAGACCAGCAGCACCAGACTGACGGTGCTGGCGCTGAAGCCGGAAATGTCCTGAAGGATCGGCGCCAGAAACGTGAAGGCGATGAACGAGCCGCCGTAACCGATGGCCGTCATGGCGTACACCAGCAGTAGGCGAGGTTGTTTCAGCACTTGCAGCTGCTGCAGCAGAGACGCCGGTTTGCTGTGGGCAATGTTGTTCGGCACGTAGAGCAGGCTGCCAATGAACGCGATCACGCCCAGCGTCGAGACGGCGAGGAAGGTTTCACGCCAGCCGAAATGCTGGCCGATGAACGTGCCCAGTGGGACGCCAGTGACCAGCGCCACGGTCAGGCCAGTGAACATGATCGCAATCGCGCTGGCAGCTTTTTCCTTCGGCACCAGGCTGGTGGCGATGGTCGAGCCAATGGAGAAGAACACGCCGTGGGCAAGCCCCGTGACGATCCGCGCCAACACCAGCGATTCATAACTTGGCGCCATCCAGGCCAGCAGGTTGCCGAGGGTGAACAGCACCATCAGCGACAGCAGCAACAGTTTGCGCGGGACTTTGCCGGTGAGCGCGGTCAGCACCGGCGCACCGATGGCGACGCCCAGTGCGTAGAGGCTGACCAGCAGGCCAGCGGAGGGAAGACTGACGCCGAGATCGGCACCGATGGTAGGTAGCAGGCCAACGATGACGAACTCGGTCGTCCCGATGGCGAATGCGCTGAGGGTCAGCGCGAGCAAGGCAATGGGCATGACGGCACTCCGGTAGGTTTGGATGGAGCGCAGTGTCGGAGTTTGCGGTGGGCGGAAAAATACCGGGGAGGGCATTTGATATTTGCCTTGGGCGCAAAGATCAAAGGCCTACCCCCTCACCCCAACCCTCTCCCCCAGAGGGGGCGAGGGGGAAGGGAGCTGATCTTCATTGTTTTCGGAACTTGAGTTCGACGTTGGAAGCTCAGGTCGATGTACCTCGTGAGAACAACTCGGTCGGCTCCCTCTTCCTCCGGGAGAGGGCTGGGGTGAGGGCGATCTTGAACTTGCCAGGCAAATGCCGATCAGTTCCTTACAGGTTCAGCCAACGGGAGATCGGAGTTTTGATCAAGTTCAGGATCGCCATTCTGCTGGGAGCATTGTTGTTTCTCGGTGCCAACGAGCTCGAAGCCGCCGCGCTGCCGGGTCTTCCTGCCGCCACAGAGGAGGCGGCCAAACCCGAGCCGATTGTCCAGGGCGGACTGCTCGGTGCCATCAGTTCGAGCATCGATGACGTACAAGACAAACTCGACCTCAACGAACATCTGGTCGACGCCTGGCGCCTGCGTGCTGACCGCGCCGCCGATGAAGTCGACAAACTGGTCAATCAACCGTCGAACCGTTCGGGCTGGAGCGTTGCCGGGGATTTCCTGATGTTGTCCGGTGTCTGGCTCGGAAGCTTCGCTCTGCTGACCGTGCTCGGCAGCCTGTTGGCCAAACGTCTGCGCGAGGGCCGCTGGTTTCGTACGCGCCAGCGCAGTCAGGATCTGCTCGGCTACCTGCTGCCCTATACCGTGCCGGCGCTGATCTGTTTGCCACTGACGTTGTACGTCAGCCACTTTCTGCAAGCCTCGGTGGGGCGAGCGCTGGCGTTGTGTTTTGCCTACGCGACCAGCAGCGGCATCTTTTCCACGTCGATGCTGCTGTGCGTGGTGGTGATGTTCAATGTCGGCCACAAACGCCCGGCCGCGCGGATCATTCGCCGTTATTGCCCGCGACCGCTGTTCCTGATCGGTTTCCTCGCCGCCCTCAGCGATGCGCTGACAAGCCCGCAGATCGCCCGGCAATTGGGTGGGAACATCACCAGCAGCGTTGCGGTGTTCACCGGGCTGATTGCCTCGGTCATCTTTGGCCTGGTGGTGATTCGCCTACGCCGTCCGGTGGCGCACCTGATCCGCAATCGTTCGCTGAGCCAGCGTCTGAAACAGCCGTCATTGCAGGAGTCACTGCGGATTTTTTCCGGGCTGTGGTATTGGCCCATCGTGCTGATGGTGCTGGTGTCGGCGGTGAGTCTGATCGGCATTGGCGAAGATAATCAAAAGGCCCTGCGTTGCGCGTTGTTCACCACGGTTCTGCTGATCGGCACGGTATTTCTCAGCACCATCCTCCAGCACCTGTTCAAGTCGCATAAAGCCGCAGCGATCCAGCGCAGCAGCGCTTACAAGGAGCGTTTTCTCAGCCTGTTGCACGCGTTGCTGCGGATCGTCATCGCGATTGCCTTCATCGATATCCTCGGGCGGATCTGGGGCGTGTCGCTACTCGATTTCGCCCAGAGCAGCACCGTTGGCCGGGCGATCAGCAATGCCCTGAGCAGTATCGGCCTGATCTTCCTGGTGACGTGGCTGCTGTGGGTGGTGCTCGACACGGCGATTCAGGAAGCGCTGAAACCACCGGTCAGCAAACGCGCGGCGCGCCAGCCCAGCACGCGGGTGAAAACCATTCTGCCGCTGCTGCGCAACGCGATCAAAATCATCCTCGTGGTGATCTGCGCGATCACCACCATGGCCAACCTGGGGATCAATGTGGCGCCGCTGCTGGCAGGTGCCGGGGTGGTCGGTCTGGCCATCGGTTTCGGTTCGCAACAGCTGGTTCAGGATGTGATCACCGGTTTGTTCATCATCATCGAAGACACCCTGTCGATCGGCGATTGGGTGGTGCTCGATTCCGGGCATGCCGGCACGGTCGAAGGGCTGACCATCCGCACGCTGCGTCTGCGTGACGGCAAGGGCTTTGTCCACTCGGTGCCGTTTGGCCAGATAAAGGCTGTCACCAACCAATCGCGGCAGTTCGCCTATGCGTTCTTCTCGGTGCAATTCACCTACGACACGGATGTGGAAAAGGCGATCGAGTTGATCCGCGAGACTGGCGATTCGATCCGCGAAGACCCGTTCCTCAAGTACAACCTGCAAGGGCCGCTGGATGTGTTTGGCGTGGACAAGATGGATCTCAACGGCGTGGTGCTGACGGCGCAGTTCCGCACGGTGTCGGGCGGGCAATACGCGGTGAGCCGGGCCTTCAACCAGCGTTTGAAAAAGCTTGTGGATAACAGCCCTTGGGTGCATTTCGCGCAGACTTATCCACAGCAGGTTTTGTTGCCCAAACGCGAGCCGGCGGATGATGTGGTGCCGGAGCATCCCTCAGTGGTGTTGCCACAGCAATCGCCCACTTGACTGCAGGATGGTGTGGTGGGAGTGCAGGCCCCTTCGCGAGCAAATCCCGGCCATCGACACTTTACGGGTGACGGTTGCGCACTAAACCCGCAAAATGCAACGATTCCGGCAATGATCGACGACGGCGCCACAAGCATCGTCGCCAAAGCCATCGTTCCAATCAGACTGGGCCTGCTGACTCTATGCGAATGCGCCTTATGTTACTGGGCGGCGGAAATGCCCTTGGGCAGGCGCTGATTCGCCTCGGTGCGGAAGAAGACATCGGTTTCCTCGCCCCCCGCCCCCCCGAAGACGGCTGGGATGCCGCGAGCCTGACGCAACTGCTCGACGACACCCGTCCCGATGCGTTGATCAACCTTGCCTACTATTTCGACTGGTTCCAGGCCGAGACTGTCAGCGAAAGCCGCATGGCCGGGCAGGAACGCGCGATCGAGCGGCTGGCCGAACTGTGCCAGCATCACAACATCGTCCTTGTGCAACCCTCCAGTTATCGGGTGTTCGACGGCTCGCGTGCCACCGCCTACAGCGAAAAAGACGAACCGGTGCCGCTGGGCCTGCGCGGTCAAGCGTTGTGGCGCATCGAACAAAGTGTTCGCGCGACGTGCCCGCAACACGTGTTGCTGCGTTTCGGCTGGCTGCTTGATGACAGCCCCGACGGCACCCTCGGACGTTTCCTTGCCCGCGCCGAGCAACCGGAAGAATTGCTCATGGCGGATGATCGCCGGGGTAATCCAACACCGGTCGACGACGCCGCCCGGGTGATCATTTCGGTGCTCAAGCAACTCGATTGCGCAGCGCCGCTGTGGGGCACTTATCACTACGCCGGCCACGAGGCGACCACACCGCTGGCGCTCGGTCAGGCGATTCTGACCGAGGCCCGCAGCCTGCACGCACTGGCCATCGAAGCGCCGACCGCCCAGGCCCACGCCGCGCGACCGGACGCCGCCGAAGAACCGCAACACGCGGTGCTCGCCTGCAAGAAAATTCTGCACACTTTCGGGATCAAACCGCGCGCCTGGCGTGCCGCGCTCCCGGGCTTACTGGATAGGTTCTACCGTCATGGCTGAAGGTACTGTTTTAATCACCGGCGGAGCCGGTTTCATCGGCTCGCATCTGACCGACGCCTTGCTCGCCAAAGGGCATTCGGTTCGGGTGCTGGACGATCTGTCGACCGGCAAGCGCAGCAACCTGCCGCTGCACAATCCCAAGGTTGAATTGATCGTTGGCGATGTCGCCGACGCTGCGCTCGTTGCCCAGGCGATGCAAGGCTGCAGCGCAGTCGCCCACCTGGCGGCGGTGGCTTCGGTGCAGGCGTCGGTGGATGATCCGGTGAAGACTCACCAGAGCAACTTCATCGGCACCCTGAATGTCTGCGAAGCCATGCGTCTGGCCGGGGTCAAGCGTGTGTTGTACGCCTCCAGTGCAGCGGTGTACGGCAACAATGGCGAGGGCGAGTCGATCGATGAAGACACGCCAAAGGCTCCGCTGACGCCCTACGCGTCGGACAAACTGGCCGGCGAGCATTACTTCGATTTCTACCGTCGCCAGCATGGTCTGGAGCCGGCGATTTTCCGCTTCTTCAACATCTTCGGCCCGCGTCAGGATCCGTCCTCGCCGTACTCCGGTGTGATCAGCATTTTCAGCGAACGCGCGCAGAATGGCTTACCGATCACCGTGTTCGGCGATGGCGAACAGACGCGTGATTTCCTGTATGTCGAGGATCTGGTCGATATTCTGGTGCAGGCGATCGAAAAGCCTGATGTGGACGTGGGACCTGTGAATGTTGGCTGGAACGAGGCGATGAGCCTCAAGCAGATGCTTGTAGCCCTGCAATCAGTGGTCGGCGAGTTGCCACCGGTCAGCTACGGCCCGGCACGCTCCGGCGACATCCGCCACTCGCGGGCGAACAACCGGCGGTTGCTTGAGCGGTTCAAACTGCCACAGCAGACGCCGATGAGCGTGGGGCTGGCGCGGTTGCTCGGAAAATAGCATTACTGCAGACATGAAAAAGGCGCCTTTTGACAGGCGCCTTTTTCACGGCCGGAATTTATCTCAATCCCTGTGGCGAGGGGATTTATCCCCGATCGACTGCGCAGCAGTCGCCTTCAGTTCAAGCTGCTCACCACCAAGCCTCATTCACCACCACGTGAACGTTCTGTAAACCGGGCTTAGAACTTATAGCCCAAACCCACCATGTAGATGAACGGATCCACATCCACGTTCACCCGTGCGCGAGTGCCCGGCGCCACAGCGTTGTTCTCCACAGTCGCGCGAGTATCGATATCGATGTAGCGCACCTGGGCGTTGAGCATGATGTTGTCGGTCAGCATGTAGTCCGCGCCGACCTGCCAGGCCAGACCCCAGGAGTTTTTCGCCTTGAAGTTGCTGAAACCATTAGCGCTGGCTTCGCTGCCGACGTGCTCGTCGTAAATCCAGGTGTAGTTGATGCCGCCGCCGACATACGGTTGGAACGCCGACTTCGAATCCAGCGGGTAGTAAACGACGCTGAGGGTCGGTGGCAGGTGTTTCAGGGTGCCGAGTTTGCCGTTGGCTGCTGGCAGGGCGGTGCCTTTGAGCTTCACATCATGTTCGAACGGCGTGGCGGCGAGCAGCTCGATACCGACGTGGTTGGTGAGCATGTAAGCGAAGTTCAGGCCCAGTTGAGTGTCGCTGCTCATGGTCGCCTTGCCGCCCAGATTGGTGCCGCTCAGCGGACCCTGATCGACCTTGACGCTGGAGCTGTCGGCCTTCGGGTTGACGGTGATTGCACCGGCACGAATCAGGATGTCGCCGGCTTCGTGAGCGTGGGCGAGCGGGGCTGCGAGCGCGAGGGCAAACAGCGAGGCGCTGAGCAAGGACTTGTTCATGGGGGCTCCAAAAGGACGTTAAAAGTTTCTGATGTCCTATGGTACGAAGCCAACTGATACGGTCTTTTGACTCAGCTCAATGAAACAGTGAAGGAGCCTGCTTTTGTGGAACCTTTGCCAGCAATGAGGCCTTTACAAACAACACAGAACTATCGGATTCACTCCGGCAGCTCATACACATAAATCTTGTCCGCCTCCATCTGATACCCGGCATCCGCCAGTTCGCTGCTCGACGCTTTAACCTGCATCGGCCCTTCGACCCAATACGGCTGATACAACTCATCGAGCTTCACGCCCAACTCGCTTTTCACATGCACGATCTGGTTCGACGGCGGTGGCGGCACATGGATGCAGGCGCCGAAATACGGCACCAGCAAGAAGTCCGTGGTGCGTCCTTCTTCATTGACCTCCAGCGGCACGATGTAGCCCGGCAGACGAATGTTCTGACCATCGAGTGATTGCACAACCGGAGCATTCGGCATGTCCTGTTTCGCCGCTGGCGCGGCTTCGGCAGACAGCGCATCGCTCATCTTCGACAGATCGTGCAGCGGGGTCATGTTCGGCACTTCCGGCGCCGCGTCCGGCGGGATCATTTCCGACCAGGTCAAATCTTTCGGCGCCGCCGCCCACACGGGCAGGGCGACCAGCAACAATAGCGCGAGCACGGCGCGGGGCATGGAAAACATCCTCATAAACGAATCGACAGGCCATCGGCCAAGGATTGGCGATACGCGCGCCAGGCCGGCACGCTGCCCATCAGCAGCGCGGCCGCCAGAATGCCACCGAGCAGCGTCCATTCATACTCGCTCGGCCACGCCAGCGGCAGGAACAACCCGTAATTGGCCTGCACATAACCCTGCGCAGCAGCGATGCCGATATACAGCAACGCCAGCCCGGCGATCACCCCGGTCAACGCCAAGGCAAAGGCTTCCAGCACCAGCAGACTCGCGATGTGCCACGGCCGCGCACCGACCGAACGCAGAATCGCCATCTCGCGGCGACGCTCGTTAAGGCTGGTGAGAATCGCCGTGAGCATGCCGATCAAACCGGTCAGCACCACGAACAGCGAGACTACGAACAGCGCTTTCTCGGCGGTGCTCATCAGGCTCCACAACTCCTGCAAGGCCACACCCGGCAGGATCGCCAGCATTGGCTCACCACGGAATTCATTGATCTCGCGTTGCAGCGCGAAAGTGGAAATCTTGCTGTTGAGGCCAAGCATGAACGCGGTGATCGCTTGCGGCGCCAGGTCCATGTTGCGTGCCTGATCGGCCGTGATCCGCCCGTTGCCCCGCGCCGGCACGCCGTCGTGCCAGTCGATGTGAATCGCCTCCATGCCGCCGAGGCTGATGTGCAACGTGCGATCCACCGGGGTGCCGGTGCGCTTCAGAATGCCGACCACGGTGAACGGTTTGTCATCGTGTTTGACCAGACTGATCGCCGCTACGCCATGGGCCAGGACCAGTTTGTCGCCAAGCTTGTAATGCAGCGCGTCGGCGACTTCGGCGCCGAGCACCACTTCAAACGGATCGGTGGCAAACGCGCGGCCATCGGCCAGTTGCAGGTGCTGCTGGCGGCCGTACCGGTAATGCTCGAAATACGCTTCGGTGGTGCCCATCACCCGGTAGCCACGATGGGAATCGCCGAGGGACATCGGGATCGCCCACTTCACTTTCGGGTTGTTGGCGAAGTGTTCGAAGCTGTCCCAGCGGATGTTGTTGGTGGCGTTCCCGATGCGAAACACCGAGTACAGCAGCAGATTCACCGAGCCGGAACGGGCGCCGACGATCAAGTCAGTGCCGCTGATGGTGCTGGCGAAACTGGCTTTGGCCTCGGTGCGCACCCGCTCGACGGCGAGCAGCAAGCAGACCGACAGGGCGATGGCGAATGCGGTGAGCAACGCGGTGAAGCGGCGGTTGGCCAGGCTGGCCATGGCCAGACGAAACAGATACATCTCAGACCTCGGCAGACGTGGCGGCGCGATTGAGTTCGGCCAGGGACAGGTGACGGTCGAACAGCGGCGCCAGACTTTGGTCGTGGCTGACGAACAACAGACTCGAACCGGCCTCGCGGCATTCGGCGAACAACAGGCGAATGAAGTTTTCCCGAGCGTCGTAATCCAGCGCCGAGGTCGGTTCGTCTGCGATCACCAGTTCCGGCTGTCCGATCAAGGCACGGGCGGCGGCGACCCTTTGTTGCTGGCCGATCGACAACGAGTCGGCGCGGCGACTGAGGATGCTTTCGTCCTTCAAACCCAAGTGAGCAAGCAGGGTGGCGGCGGCTTGATCGACGCTGCCGTGACGCTGCTTCGCCCGTTCGGCCCGCAGCCTGGAGAAGTGGCAGGGCAGTTCGACGTTCTCACGCACCGAGAGAAACGGCAGCAGGTTGAACTGCTGGAAGATATAGCCGGTGTGATCGACGCGGAAGGTGTCGCGGGCGCCGGCGGACAGTGCGGTCAGTTCCTGGCCGAGCAGACGAATGCTGCCACGATCGGGTTTCTGCACACCGCCGAGCAGGCCGAGCAGGGTGGTCTTGCCGCTGCCGCTGGGGCCTTTGAGGAATAGGGTTTCACCCGGCTCCAGACGAAACGCCGGGATGTCCAGCAGCGGCGGGTGGCTGGGCCAACTGAAGCCCAGGTCTGACAGTTCGATGAGTGCTTGGGTCATGGCGCCAGTTTCAAAAGTTTTCATAGTCCCTGTAGGAGCTGCCGCAGGCTGCGATCTTTTGATTTTTTGACGCAAGATCAAAAGATCGCAGCCTTCGGCAGCTCCTGCACAGGGCAGCGTTGGAATCAGAACTTCAGCGCAGCAGCCTTGGCCGTCACTTCGGTGCCTTGCTGACCGCTGGCACTGATCAGTTGTACCTGAATTTTCTGCGTCGCCGGGAAGGTGCTGAAAATGTTCGCCAGATCCAGCGTCTTCAAGGCGCCCGGAGCTGCGCACTTGAACTGATAGTGCGCGTGGATTTCACTGTGGTCGTGATGATGCTCGTGGCCGTCCTTGCCCGCTTCACCGTCGTCGTGATCATCGGCATCCGGCTTGTCACCGAACAACGGACTTTCCAGTTCCTGACTCACCACTTTGCAACCGGCAGCGGCTGGCAGCTTGAACAGCGTCAGAGGCTTTTCCAGTTGGGCGCGGGCGGCGGCGACTTTGGCCTTGTCGGCATCCGTGGTGGCGGCGTGTTCGAAACCGACCAGGTTCATCGCCGGGCTTTCCAGCTCCAGTTCCAGAGTCTGACCATCCAGCGCGGCGTTCAAACGACCGACGCCATGTTCGTGCGCGCCAAGGCTGCCGTGTTCATGATCGTGGTCATGCTCATCGGCAGCATGGGCGATGGCCAGCGGCAACAGGGCAAACGGCAAAGCGAGCATCAGACGACGCATGGCGGTCTCCGGGAAGTAAAGTGAAGAGTTTGTTATGTAATCTTATAACGAAAGTGCGCAGAGTTTGCCCGTGCGCTTGGCGTTACACAAGTCCCGTGGGAGCATGCAGGTCAGAAATATGTGGGAGCGAACTCAATGTTGCGGATACGTGGAACCGTCGGCGACGTGCTGGTGGATTTGACGGTGGAACTGGATGACAGCGACTGGGCGAAGCTCGGCTCAGCCCTTGGCGCTCAGCCGCATATCGCTCAAGCGGTGGCCGCTTCGGCGCCAGCGGCGAAACCGCTGAATCAGGACGATGCGTTGTGGCAGGCTGCCCGGGATCTGCTGCGCAAGGCCGGGCAACTCAGCGGGCCGGATCTGCTCGAACAACTGGAAGGCCTGACCGGCAGCGCAGGGGCAGGCAAACGCTTGCTGGTGCGGCTGCGGCACAGTTCGGATGTGAAAGTGGTGAGCGGCGGGGATACGCCGCTCTACAGCTGGATCGAGTAAACGCTTAGTACAGCGCGGCAAACAACTTGCGACGGTAGGCGGTCACCAGAGGGTGATCGTTGCCCAACAACTCGAACACCTGCAACAACGTCTTGTGCGGCAAACCTTCGCCGTAGCTGCGATTACGGATGAACAGCTTGAGCAAGGCATCCAGAGCCGCTTCGTATTGCTGACGAGCCAGTTGCTGAATCGCCAGTTGATACACCGCTTCATCGTCCTGCGGGTTTTGCGCCAGACGGGTTTTCAGGTCGGCAGCGTCCGGGAGGTCGCGGGCAAGGCCCAGGAATTTGATCTGCGCCTTCGCCCCGGCGAGCGCGGCTTTGTGCTCATCGCTCTTGACCGCGTCGAGCACGGTTTGCGCTTCGTCCAGTTCACCGCGCTCGGTCAGGCAGCGGGCGTACAGGATCAATGCCTTGGCGTTGGTGTTGTCTTCGTTGAGCATGATCACCAGCGCGGCTTCGGCATCGGCGTAACGACCGTCATCGAACAAGGCCTGAGCCTGTTCGAACGGATCGGCAGCAGTCGGCGCCGGCATCTGCACATGGGGTTCGAGCAAGGCACGTACGGCGGATTCCGGTTGCGCGCCGGCAAAACCGTCGACCGGTTGACCGTCCTTGAACAGCACCACAGTCGGCAGGCTGCGAATGCCAAAGCGGGCCACGATGTCCTGCTCGATGTCACAGTTGACCTTGGCCAGCAGCAACTCGCCCTGATAGCTCTCGGCAATGCCTTGCAGCATCGGCATCAGCGCCTTGCACGGCGCACACCATTCGGCCCAGAAATCCACCAGCACGGGTTTATTGAAGGAAGCCTCGATCACCGACTGGTCGAAATCGGCAGTCGTGGCGTCGAAGATGTACGGCGTTTGTTGACTCATGGGGGATCTCTTTTAAGCGTCAATGAACGCACTATAAGGGGTGGCGCAAAAGATCGCGACGCGCGTGGTAAAGGCTCACATGCCGAAACTCTTCCGGCTCCGCCAGATCCGGCAAGGTCATCGCCTCAAGCATTTCAATGCGCTCATACAACGGATGGCGAAAATCCCGAACCCGCGAATCGGCCACCAGCGCTTCACGGCCACGGCTGAGAAACGCATCGAGCAACGGCAGATTCGCCCGGTCATACAACACATCAGCCACCAGAATCAGGTCAAAGCGATCCGCTTCGGCGAAGAAATCCGTCGAATAACTCATCTGTACATCGTTGAGTTCGGCATTCGCCCGACACGCCGCGATCGCCAGGGGATCGAGATCGCAGGCCACCACTTCCAACGCCCCGGCCTTCACCGCCGCAATCCCGGCGATGCCGGAACCGGCGCCAAAATCCAGGACGCGTTTGCCGCGCACCCACTCGGGAAACTCGGCCAGATAACGGGCCACTGCCAGACCACTGGCCCAGCAAAAGCTCCAGTAGGGCGGCTCGTGCAGAATTCGTTGGGTTTCTTCCTGGCTGAATTCGCGCGCCATGTTGTCGCCGTCAATCAGCCACAACTGCAAATCGGTGTCCGGCAACGCACAGGCTTTCAGTCTGGCGTCGCCGAGCAGTTCACCCAACGCCTGTTGCAGGTCGAGCGGTGCATTCATGGTGCTTTGACGAATTGCAGTTGGCCCAATGCCTGAGTGGTCGGCTGGGTAATGGTTTGCGACGGCAGATGCAGGATCAACTGGCCAGACTGGCTGGCGCGGCCACGCAGTTCAACCCGCGCCCCGGCCGGGAAGGCCTCGGGGTTGAAGCGCACATGGAACGGCAGAATCTGGTTGTTGCCGATCAGGCTGGAACTGGCGAGCAATTGCTGCGGACGATCCTTTGCATCGATCACCAGTAGCGCCAGTTCGACTTCGGCACCGGCCGGCACACCTTGCAGGGTGCCACTCAGTTCGCGCTGATACGCCGGCAACGGGCCGAGGTTGGCGGCTTCCTTGGCTTTTTTCTGCGCCTGCTGTGGCGCCGGGCCTGGAGTGGGCGGCTGAGGCTTGGGCGCATCGCTGCTGCAGGCCACCAGCAGGCTTAAAAAACTGAGCAAAACGAGCGGACGTAACGACATTGGCAGCTCCGGCAAAATGAAACCCATGGATCAAACGATCATGCCAGTCTGTATACCGCAAACCCTATGGCTTGTCTTGCCACCGGGATGCGCTACCATGGCCCTCCCTTTTTTTGTTGCCAGCCACCATGCACTGTCCCTTCTGCGGTGCCAACGACACCAAGGTCATCGACTCGCGTCTGGTCGCCGAGGGCGAACAGGTGCGCCGCCGGCGTGAATGCCTGGCCTGCGGCGAACGTTTCACGACATTCGAGACGGCCGAACTGGTGTTGCCGCGCCTGATCAAAACCGATGGCAGCCGCCAGCCGTTCGACGAAGAAAAACTCCGCGCGGGCATGCAACGCGCCCTGGAGAAGCGTCCGGTGAGCGTCGAGCGCCTCGAATCCTCTTTGGTTCACATCAAGCACAAGCTGCGCGCCACCGGCGAGCGCGAGGTCAAATCCCTCGTGGTCGGCGAACTGGTGATGGCCGAGCTGCAAAAGCTTGATGAAGTCGCCTACATCCGTTTCGCTTCGGTCTACAAGCGCTTCCAGGACCTCAACGAGTTCCGCGAAGAGATCGACCGCCTCGCCCGCGAACCGGTGAAAGAATGACCAGCGCCGCCGAGCAGGCCATCCTCGACGCCCACTTCATGGCCCGCGCGCTGGAACTGGCGCGCAAAGGTCACTACACCACGCATCCTAATCCCCGGGTTGGCTGCGTGGTGGTGCGGGACGGGAAGATCGTCGGCGAAGGCTGGCACGAACGCGCCGGCGAGCCTCACGCTGAAGTCCACGCCTTGCGCGCTGCCGGTGAGCTGGCCCGGGGTGCGACCGCTTACGTCACCCTCGAGCCGTGCAGCCACCATGGCCGCACCCCGCCGTGCGCCGATGCGTTGGTCAATGCCGGCGTGGCTCGGGTGGTGGCGGCGATGCGCGATCCGAACCCTCAAGTCGCCGGTCGTGGTTTGCAACGTCTGGCCGATGCCGGCATTGCGACTGAAGGCGGCGTACTGGAAGCTGAGGCGCGCAAGCTCAATCAGGGTTTTCTGAAACGCATGGAACACGGCTTGCCGTTCGTGCGGGTCAAACTGGCCATGAGTCTCGACGGCCGCACGGCGATGGAAAGCGGCGAGAGTCAATGGATCACCGGCCCGGCCGCACGTTCGGCGGTGCAGCGTTTGCGCGCGCAAGCGGCGGTGGTGCTGACCGGCGCCGACACGGTGCTGGCTGACGGCGCACGCTTGACCGTGCGCGCTGATGAGCTGGGTCTGGATGCCGGGCAAACCGCACTGGCCATGAGCCGTCCGCCGCTGCGCGTGCTGATCGACGGACGCCTGCGGGTGCCGCTGGACGCGCCGTTCTTCAAGGCTGGCCCGGCGTTGGTCGCCACCTGCATGGCGGTCGAAGAGCAATACGCCAATGGCCCGGAATGTTTGATCGTGCCGGGTGATGACGGTCAGGTCGATTTGCATCAATTACTGATCGAACTGGCCAACCGTGGCGTCAACGAAGTGCTGGTCGAGGCCGGCCCTCGTCTGGCCGGTGCTTTTGCCCAGCTTGGTCTGGTCGATGAGTTCGTGATCTTCATCGCGGGCAAGTTCCTCGGCTCCACGGCGCGTCCGCTTTTGGATTGGCCGTTGAGCTATATGAAGGACGCTCCCGAGCTGAAAATCACTGAAATCCGCGCGGTTGGCGATGACTGGCGAGTCACTGCCATCCCTGTCCTTTCGGCGAGCGTATAATTCCCGGCCATCGCGTTAGCGCTGGCTTCGTTCTCAAGGAGAACCCCATGTTTACCGGCATCATCGAATCCATCGGCAGTATCCGTGCATTGACCCCAAAGGGCGGCGATGTGCGGGTGCATGTTGAAACCGGCAAGCTCGATCTGAGCGACGTCAAACTCGGCGACAGCATCGCGGTCAACGGCGTCTGCCTGACGGCCGTTGAGCTGCCGGGCGACGGCTTCGCTGCCGACGTCAGCCGCGAAACCCTCGATTGCACCGCCATGAACGACCTGAAAAGCGGCAGCCCGGTCAATCTGGAAAAAGCACTGACCCCGACCACCCGTCTCGGCGGGCACTTGGTCAGCGGTCACGTCGACGGTGTCGGTGAAATCGTCTCCCGCGCTGATAATGCCCGCGCCGTGGAATTTCGCATCCGCGCACCGAAAGAGCTGGCCAAGTACATCGCCCATAAAGGCTCGATCACCGTCGACGGCACGAGCCTGACCGTGAACGCGGTCGATGGCGCCGAGTTCATGCTGACAATCATCCCGCACACCCTGAGCGAAACCATCATGGCTTCCTACAAGCCAGGTCGCCGAGTGAACCTGGAAGTCGACTTGCTGGCGCGTTATCTGGAGCGTCTGCTCCTCGGCGACAAGGCCGCAGAGCCAAGCGCTGGTGGCATTACTGAAAGCTTTCTGGCCGCCAACGGCTATCTCAAATCCTGACCCAAGGGGGTGCCTTGTGGCGCTCAATAGCATCGAAGAACTGGTTGAAGACATCCGCCAAGGCAAGATGGTCATCCTCATGGATGACGAAGACCGCGAGAACGAAGGCGACCTGATCATGGCCGCCGAATGCTGCAAGGCCGAGCACATCAACTTCATGGCCAAGCACGCCCGTGGCCTGATCTGCATGCCGATGAGCCGTGAGCGCTGCGAACTGCTGAAGCTGCCGCTGATGGCGCCACGCAACGGTTCCGGTTTTGGTACCAAGTTCACCGTCTCGATCGAAGCCGCCGAAGGCGTGACCACCGGCATTTCCGCTGCCGACCGTGCGCGCACCGTGCAAGCGGCTGCCGCCAAAGACGCCAAGGCTGAAGACATCGTCAGCCCCGGCCATATCTTCCCGCTGATGGCGCAGGCCGGTGGCACCCTGGCGCGTGCCGGCCACACCGAAGCCGCTTGCGACCTGGCGCGCATGGCCGGTTTCGAGCCGAGCGGCGTGATCTGCGAAGTGATGAACGACGACGGCACCATGTCCCGTCGCACCGAACTGGAAGCCTTCGCCGCCGAACACAACATCAAGATCGGCACCATTGCCGACCTGATTCACTACCGGATGATCCACGAACGTACCGTTCAGCGGATTGCCGAGCAGCCACTGGACAGCGAACTGGGCCATTTCAACCTGGTGACCTATCGTGATTCCGTGGAAGGCGATGTACACATGGCCCTGACGCTGGGCACCGTTTGCGCCGAAGAGCCAACACTGGTTCGCGTACACAACATGGACCCGCTGCGCGACCTGTTGATGGTCAAACAACCGGGCCGCTGGAGTCTGCGCGCCGCCATGACGGCGGTTGCCGAGGCTGGCAGCGGTGTGGTGCTGTTGCTCGGTCACCCGCTCGATGGCGACGTGTTGCTGGCGCACATCCGCGAAACCGCCGATCAGGCTGTGGTGAAAAAACCGACTACTTACAGCATCGTTGGTGCCGGTTCGCAGATCCTGCGCGACCTTGGCGTACGCAAAATGCGCCTGATGTCGGCGCCAATGAAATTTAATGCGATATCCGGTTTCGATCTGGAAGTTGTAGAATACGTGCCCTCCGAATAATGACCGGTTGTTTCCGGCCCTGATTTCGCGGCAAATAAATCACTGAGGGATGCGTAGCAAACGCGTCCCGGCTCTTTAAGAGATCTGACGAATGACCCTGAAGACCATCGAAGGTACCTTCATCGCCCCTAAAGGCCGCTACGCTTTGGTAGTGGGCCGTTTCAACAGCTTCGTCGTTGAAAGCCTGGTCAGCGGTGCAGTTGATGCCCTGGTTCGCCACGGCGTGAGCGAAAGCGACATCACCATCATCCGCGCACCTGGCGCCTTCGAAATTCCGCTGGTTGCGCAGAAAGTCGCCCAGAAAGGCGAGTTCGCAGCCATCATCGCTCTCGGCGCGGTCATTCGTGGCGGTACTCCGCACTTCGAATACGTGGCGGGCGAATGCACCAAGGGCCTGGCCCAGGTGTCCATGGAGTTCGGCGTGCCGGTCGCTTTCGGCGTCCTGACTGTTGATTCCATCGAGCAAGCCATCGAGCGTTCCGGCACCAAGGCCGGTAACAAAGGTGCTGAAGCTGCCCTGTCCGCTCTGGAAATGGTCAGCCTGCTGGCGCAGTTGGAGGCCAAGTGATTAGCGACGAAAGCGATCGTTTCAACCCGCGCGATCCGAAACCAGCGGATGCCGGCAAGCCATCCAAAAGCGTCAAGCGTCGCGAAGCCCGTCAGCTTGCGACTCAAGCGCTGTACCAGTGGCACATGGCCAAGCAATCGCTGAACGAGATCGAAGCGCAATTCCGGGTCGATAACGATTTCACCGATGTTGACGGCGCTTACTTCCGCGAGATCCTCCACGGGGTTCCGCAGTTCAAGACCGAAATCGACACCGCGCTCACGCCTTGCCTGGATTTGGCCATCGAAGAGCTGGACCCGGTTGAACTGGCGGTTCTGCGCCTGTCCACCTGGGAACTGCTCAAGCGCGTCGACGTGCCATACCGCGTTGTGATCAACGAAGGTATCGAACTGGCCAAGGTCTTCGGTTCGACCGACGGCCACAAGTTCGTCAACGGCGTACTCGACAAACTGGCCCCGCGCCTGCGTGAAGCTGAAGTGAAGGCGTTCAAGCGCTGATCGGCGCTTGAATACTTTTTCTCAGTCATGGGCGAGTTTGAGCTGATCCGCAATTACTTCGCCGCCGCGCCCTGTGCGCAGGGCGGCGAAGGCGTTGCACTGGGGATCGGCGACGACTGCGCCTTGCTGGCGGTTCCTTCCGGGGAACAGCTGGCGATTTCCACCGATACGCTGGTGGCCGGTGTGCATTTCGCCGACCCCTGCGATCCGTTTCTGCTCGGTCAGCGCTCGCTGGCCGTCGCGGTCAGCGATCTGGCCGCCATGGGCGCCACTCCCGTTGCCTTTACCCTTGCCCTGACTGTGCCGACGGTGACCGCCGATTGGCTGCAAGCCTATGCCCGTGGTTTGAACCGCATGGCGCAGAGCTGCGGCGTGGCATTGGTCGGTGGTGATACCACGCGCGGGCCGTTGAGCTTGACCGTCACCGTGTTCGGCCGCGTCCCGGCCGGTCAGGCCTTGACCCGTAACGGCGCGCAGCCGGGTGACTTGCTGTGTGTCGGCGGTGAACTGGGCAATGCCGCCGGTGCGTTACCGCTGGTATTGGGTCAGCGCGACGCCGCGCTGGACATCGCCCAGCCGCTGCTCGATCACTATTGGTCGCCGCAACCGCAACTGGCCCTCGGTCAGGCGCTGCGCGGTAAAGCCACGTCAGCGCTGGATATCTCCGATGGCCTGCTCGCTGACTGCGGGCACATCGCCCTGGCGTCGAAGGTGCGGCTTGAGATTGAACGCGAGCGCGTACCGTTGTCGGATGCTTTAGTGGCGTTTCTCGGCCAGCGCGGCGCCGAACGCGCGGCGCTCAGTGGTGGCGATGATTACGTGCTGGCCTTCACGTTACCGTCTGTCGAGTTGCCGGCGCTGCTGGCTGCCGGTTGGCCGATCCATGTGATCGGTCGCGTGGCAGAGGGGCAGGGCGTGGTGCTGCTGGATCGAGACGGCCACGACATCACCCCGCAAATCCGGGGTTATCAACATTTTCAGGAGACACCGTGACAGATCACCCGAAACAGGTTCCGGCCGAATTCGTTCCGCCGTCTGTCTGGCGCAATCCCTGGCATTTCCTCGCGTTCGGCTTCGGTTCGGGCACCTTGCCCAAGGCGCCGGGCACGTGGGGCTCGTTAGTTGCGCTACCCTTTATCCCGTTGTGGCAGATGCTGCCCGACTGGGGTTACTGGCTGATGCTCGGGATCACCATGCTGTTCGGCTTCTGGCTGTGCGGCAAGGTCGCCGATGATCTGCGGGTGCACGACCACGAAGGCATCGTCTGGGACGAAATGGTGGGGATGTGGATCACCCTGTGGCTGGTGCCGGAAGGCTGGTACTGGTTGCTCGCGGGTTTTCTGGTATTCCGCTTCTTCGATATTCTCAAGCCGTGGCCGATTCGCTGGATCGACCGGCATGTCCATGGCGGCGTCGGCATCATGCTCGACGACGTGCTGGCCGGGGTGTTTGCCTGGCTGGCGATGCAGGGACTGGTGTGGATTTTCGCCTGACCTTGCGGGGCCCAGGCGTCAAGTGAGGTAACTAGGGATGGCTGGACGCTGGTTGGTGCTATTGGTTTTTGCCCTGCTGGGCACAGTGGCCAGTGCGCAGGAATCAGTGCCAGCGCCCTCGGTCATCCACCTGGCCAGCGAAGACTGGGAAGACTACACCGCCGCCGACGGCCATGGGCTGGGCTGGGATATCTTGCGCAAGGTGTTCGAGCCGGCCGGGGTGAAACTGGATATTCGCACCGAGCCGTACACCCGTTCAGTGGGGCTGGCCCAGCGCGGCGAGGTCGATGCCTGTGTCGGCTCTTATCATCAAGAATTCAGCGAACTGCTTTATCCGCGCTGGAATTTCGACACCGACCACGTTTACGCGCTGGGCCTTGCCAGCAACCCGGCGCCGACGCCGGAAACCTTGGGCAGTTACCGACTGGCTTGGGTACGTGGCTACGACTATCAGAATTATTTGCCCAACGTGCGCGGCTATAACGAAGTCGTCCGGCGTACCGGGATTCTGTCGATGCTGACCCACAACCGCGCCGACTATTACATCGACGCGCTGACGGAGATCGACTATGTGCTCAGCCGGGCCAGGGATCCTTCGCAGTTCCGCACCACTCATATCGCTGAATTGCCGCTGTACCTGTGTTTCGCCAATACGCCACAAGCGCGGACGTTGATGGCGCTGTTTGACCAGCGCATGGAGCAACTGGTGAAAAGCGGTGAGCTGAAGCCGGTATTTGAGCGCTGGAAGCAGCCTTATCCGTTTAGTTCGCCCTGACGCGAAACCCCTGTAGGAGCTGCGGCACGCTGCGATCTTTTGATCTTGATCTTAAAAATCAGGATCAAAAGATCGCAGCCTCGTTTCACTCGACAGCTCCTACAGCGGTCCATGTTGTCCGGGAGTCATCAAACTTTTTGATCGTTATGCCCGATAATTCAGCCTAAGCGTCTGTAGGAACCTGCTGTTACAATGCCGCCCAGCGAATCTTCAGACTTTTTTAGATCAGGAGCACACCGGTGCCTGTCGTTTTTGTCGCCGCTTCCAAGCTGCCAACGCCTTTTGCGCAATTCACCATGCACGGTTTTCTCGATGAAGCCACCGGCCGCGAGCACGTCGTGCTGAGCCTGGGTGATTTTGCCGACGGAGCCCCGGTACTCGGCCGATTGCACTCCGAATGTCTGACGGGTGATGCCTTGTTCAGCCAGCGTTGCGACTGCGGTTCGCAACTCGAGGGCGCGCTCAAAGCCATCGCTCGCGAAGGTCGTGGCGTCCTGCTGTACCTGCGCCAGGAAGGTCGCGGCATCGGTCTGTTGAACAAGATCCGTGCCTACGAATTGCAGGACGGCGGCGCCGACACCGTTGAAGCCAACGAGCGTCTTGGCTTCGCCGCCGACCAGCGCGACTACGCCATGTGCCTGCCGATGCTCGAGCATCTGGGTGTGAAATCCCTGCGTCTGATGACCAACAACCCGCGCAAGGTCAAAGCCTTGACCGACATGGGCATCGTCGTCGCCGAGCGCGTGCCGTTGCACACCGGCCACAACCCGCACAACAAACTGTACCTGGCGACGAAGGCCAGCAAACTCGACCACATGATGGGCAATGAGCATCAGGGCGAGGTAGACCGGGCGTGACTCGCGGTCAGGTGCGCCGTCGCCTCAGCGTCGACTGGTGGAAATACCTGACGCTGGCGCTGGTGCCGTTGTTCGTGCTCAACGCCGTGTTCGGTCAAAGCGAGGCGATCCTGCCGGTACTGGCGATGCCGTTCTTTATCGCTGGTGTTGCCTCAATGTTTGTCAGCCTGAAATTTTTCGGCCGCTACAAACATGCGCTGATCGCCACGCAAAAAGCCCTCGATACCCCGGATGAGCCGACTGCATGGATCGCGCTCGCGGCGCGGCGCCGAACTGCCTTTCTCGCCGCGGCGTTGCCGGCGTGGATCGGCGCATTGGCGGTATTCGTCGGCCTTGAAGCCGTACCGCTGATGTTGCTGGCATTGTCCACGGCGGTGCTGTTCTACCTCTACCGTATCCCGCGTCAACTCGGCTGATGCGCCGTCTCTGGCTGGCGGTTCTGCTGCTGGCCGTCAGCGGGTCGACGCTGGCCGCTCTGCGCGTGGTCAGTCTCGCGCCGTCTCTTTCTGAAATCGTCGTTGATCTGGATTCGGCCGATCTGTTGGTTGGCGTGCTGGATGCGGGCGATCGGCCTGCTGCGATTGCGAATGTTCCCTCAGTCGGTCGCTATGGCCAACTCGATATGGAGCGTTTGCTCAGCCTCAAACCCGATCTGCTGTTGCTCTGGCCCGGCAGTGTCGGCCCGGCGCAGCGTGACCAGCTCAAGCGGTTGAACATCCCGACTTACGTCGCCGAGCCGCATACGTTCGAACAACTCACCACGCAGATCGAAGACATCGCCGGGCAACTGGGGCGCCCGGAACGTGGGGTGCAACGTGCGGCGGATCTTCGTAGAAAACTCGACGGCCTGCGCCAGCGCTATCGCCGGGATACGCCGCTGAAAGTGTTTTATCAAGTCTGGGACAAGCCGCTCTATACCATCGGCGGTGGGCAGATCATCAGCGATGCGCTTGAGGTGTGTGGTGCGCGCAATGTCTTTGGCGACCTGAGCCTGCCGGCACCGCAAGTGAGTGTCGAAGCGGTGTTGCAGCGTGATCCCGAGGTCATTCTCGCAGGTGATCAGGCGCAGCTTGAGGCGTGGAGGGCTTGGCCGCAGGTGGCAGCGGTGAGGCAGGGGAAACTGCTGTTGGTCACCGATAAAGGCCTCGAACGGCCGAGCGGCCAAATGATCGCCGCCACCGCCAAGCTCTGCCAAGTGATCGCGCCAGACAAATAATCCCTACAGGGAATTTCAGTGCAGTTCAGGCGTCCAGGTCACCCCAAACACCCACGCCCGACCTTCCTCACGATAGCCATACTGACTGCCGTCGTAACTGTAGTTCGCCCGGCTGTAACCCTTGTCCAGCAAGTTATCGACCTTCAGATCCAGCTTGATCTCGCGGTTCAGCGCCCAGCTGCTACGCAACCCGAACGTGCCGTAGCCACCCAGTGGCTGAGTGTTGTTCAAGTCGTCGTAACTGGCGCTGACTAATTGCCAACTCGCGCCGAGGCTCAATCGATCGAACTGACGGTCCATATCCCAACTCAATGTACGCCGCGCCCGCCGCGCCAGCGTGTGACCTGTATCACGATCACGCGGATCGATAATCGCCACGCCGAGATTGCTCTGCCAGCCAAACAGCTCCTGCTTCAGCGCTGCTTCAAAGCCATTGATTCGTGCCGAGGCCACATTCTCCGGCCGCGAGTTGCTGCCGAAGATAATCGCGTCTTCCAGATCGGTGCGGTAAAGCGAAGCTTCCAGTCGAGCGCTGTCACTCAACTGGCTGCGCCATTGCAGTTCGTAGCTCTTGGAGGTTTCCGGTTTCAGGTTCGGGTTGCTGAAGTCCGGGTAGTACAGGTCATTGAAGGTCGGCGCTCGGAAGCCCTCGCTGTAGCTCAGCAGCAAATCGTTGTCCGGGTTCAGCGGCAAGGTGAAGGTGCCACTCCAAGTGTTTTGGCTGCCGAACTGCTGGTTGTCGTCGTGGCGCAGGCCCAGCTCCGTGGAAAAGTTGTCGGCCTGATAGCGATGCTGGATAAACGCCGCGCGGTTCCAGCGGCTGTCCTCGTCGAAGGCGGTGCTGCTGTTGACTCGGTCTTCGTACCAGTCGCCACCGAGGATCAGGCTGTTGCGCGCATTCAGGGTCAAGTCGTTCTGCCAGTTCACTGAGTCGCGGTAGGTGTTGAACACCGTGCGCTCGTCGCTGAGCTTGTCGAGGGTCTTCTCGCGGTTTTCGCTGTGGCCGAATTCGACGCGGGTTTTCCAGAGGTCGTTGACCCGAGCATCGACGTAACTGCTGATACTGCTGACGTTGAAATCGCTGTACGGCTGCTGCTGCACCGACGCGAAGGTGGTCATGTCGAAGCGCCCGAACGGGTTGTCGAACTCGCTCTTGCCGCTGTTATCCAGCAGGTTGGCGCCGACTTCGATGTCATCGGTCAGCGCATGGCTGAGGCTCAGGCTGACGGACTTGTTGCGGTAGGCGTCATGATCGCCGTCGCTCGGATACGACGCGTGGGTGCGGTCGAGGCCGGCGGTTTCATCGAGGCTGGCGCCGAGGTTGAAGCGGGTTTTTTCATCGCCACCGGACAAGCCGAGACTACGTTCCCAAGTCTGGTTGCTGCCGAAGCCGGCGTGCAGGCGTGGCTGCAAACCTTGTTCACTGCCGCGCCGGGTGAAGATCTGAATCACCCCGCCAATCGCATCGCTGCCGTAAATCACCGAGCGCGAGCCGCGCAGCACTTCCACGCGCTCGATCTGTTCGATGTTCAGGTGCTGCAGATTGCTGTCGCCGGAAGTGGAGCTGCCGATGCGTTGGCCATCGACCAGCACCAGGCTCTGTGCCGACTGTGTGCCGCGAATGTAGATCGCCGGCAGACTGCCGCGCCCACCGGCCTGCGCCACTTGTACGCCCGGGACTCGACGCAGCAGATCCGGCACATCGCTCGGTTGCAGGCGGTCGATGTCTTCGCGGGTGAACACAGTGTTGGCGGCGCTGCTGTCGTTGCGTGCTTCGACCTGGCGGTTGGCGCTGATCAGGGTGTCTGGCAGTTTCAGGGCCTGATCGCGTTCGAAGGTGTCGGCGAAGGTGCTGGCGGTTGGCAGCAGAAGGAAGGGCAGGGCGAGGCGTGAGAGGTTCATCGGTGGTCCGTGGGTGTTTCAGGTGTACACAAATCAAATGTGGGAGCGAGCCTGCTCGCGAAGGCGGTAAATCAGTCAACAGTGGTTGATTGAAAGTCCGCATTCGCGAGCAGGCTCGCTCCCACATGGGTATTGCGTGTTACTTGCTGAGCAGTTCCAGACGCTCGCGAATCGACGCCTCGATCCCTGCCTCATCCAGACCACACTCGGCCAGCATTTGTGCAGGTTTGGCGTGCTCGACGTAGATATCCGGCAAGCCCAGGTGCAGCATCGACTTGAGGATGTTCTCGCGTGCGAGAAATTCGCTGACCGCGCCACCGGCGCCGCCCATGATCGCGTTCTCTTCGATGGTGACCAGCAACTCGTGGCTGCCGGCAATCTCGCGTACCAGCTCTTCATCGAGCGGTTTGACGAAGCGCATGTCGACCACGGTAGCATCCAGCTTCTCGGCGACTTTCAGCGCTTCGGCCAGTTGCACACCGAACACCAGCAGGGCGACTTTGCTGCCCTGGCGACGGACGATGCCTTTGCCGATTTCAATCGGCTCGAGGTCTTTCTCGATGGTTGCATTCGGGCCACTGCCACGCGGATAGCGCACCGCCGCCGGGCCGTTGTACAGGTGGCCGGTGGTGAGCATTTTGCGCAGTTCGTTTTCATCGCTCGGGGTCATGATGACCATGCCCGGGATGCAGCGCAGGTACGACAGATCGAAGCTGCCGGCGTGGGTCGGGCCGTCTTCGCCCACTAAACCTGCGCGGTCGATGGCGAACAGCACGTCGAGGTTCTGTACCGCTACGTCATGAACGAGCTGGTCGTAACCGCGCTGGAGGAACGTCGAGTAGATCGCCACCACCGGTTTGGCGCCTTCGCAGGCCATGCCGGCAGCGAACGTCACTGCGTGTTGCTCGGCAATTGCCACATCGAAGTAGCGCAGCGGGAAACGTTCGCTGAACTCCACCAGATCCGAGCCTTCCTTCATTGCCGGGGTGATCCCGACCAGGCGCGGATCAGATGCAGCCATGTCGCACAGCCATTCGCCAAACACCGCCGAATACTTCGGCCCGCCAGCTTTTTTCGGTGCAGCGGCCGGAGCGTCGACAGGTTCGAGCTTGGTAATCGCGTGGTAACCGATAGGGTCGACTTCCGCCGGGGCGAAGCCTTTGCCTTTTTTGGTGACGATGTGCAGGAACTGCGGGCCTTTCAGATCGCGCATGTTGCGCAGTGTGGCGATCAGGGTCGGCAGGTCGTGGCCGTCGATCGGGCCGATGTAGTTCCAGCCCAATTCTTCGAACAGCGTGCCGGGAACCAGCATGCCTTTGGCATATTCTTCGGTGCGGCGGGCGATTTCCCAAGCGCCGGGCAGGCGCGACAGCACTTTTTTGCTGCCTTCACGCATGCTCGCGTAAGTGCGGCTGGAAAGGATCTTCGCCAGATAATTCGACAGACCGCCGACGTTGCGCGAGATCGACATGTCGTTGTCGTTGAGGATCACCAGCATGTTGGCGTTGACTTCCGGCGCGTGGTTCAGCGCCTCGAAGGCCATGCCTGCGGTCAACGCGCCATCGCCGATCACGGCAATCGCCTTGCGATCACTGTTTTGCAGGCGGGCGGCAATCGCCATGCCCAGCGCTGCGCTGATCGACGTGCTGGAGTGGCCGACGCCAAAGGTGTCGTACTCGCTCTCGGCACGACGCGGGAAGGCGGCGATGCCGTCCTTCTGGCGCAGGGATTCCATGCGCTCGCGGCGTCCGGTGAGGATCTTGTGCGGATACGCCTGATGACCGACGTCCCACACCAGCCGGTCGTCCGGGGTGTCGAAGACGTAATGCAACGCGATGGTCAGCTCGATGACGCCCAGGCCGGCACCGAAATGCCCGCCGGTCTGGCCGACCGTGTAGAGCAATTCCAGGCGCAACTCATCAGCCAGGGTTTCCAGCTCGGCTTCGCCTAACCGGCGCAGGCCGTCCGGCGTGTTCGCGCGGTCGAGCAGGGGCGTGGTCGGGCGCTTGCGGGGAATCTCATGAAACGTCGTGGGCATCAGGCGAATCGTTATAGGTATAAAAGATGCGGCAGTTTACCTGATGCATCGCCCCCTGCCCACGCGTTGGTCTTTTTTGGCTGAATCGCCGTCAGTTGCGCCGATCGACGATATACCGGGCCAGCTCGCGCAAAGGCTCGGCCGCCGCGTCAAACGGTCGCAGGGCGTGCAGCGCCTGATCGCGCAATTCCAGGGCATAGGCCTTGGCGGCGTCCAGACCCAGCAGGGCCGGGTAGGTTGGCTTGTCGCGGGCGATGTCGGCACCCTGGCGTTTGCCGAGGGTTGCGGTATCGCTTTCGACGTCGAGAATGTCGTCTTGCACCTGAAAGGCCAGGCCAATGGCCTGTGCATAAGTTTGCAGGGCTTTGAGTTCATCCTTTTCGGCACGGCCGCTGGCCAGGGCGCCGAGTTTGACGCTGACTTCGATCAGCGCGCCGGTCTTGTGCCGGTGCATCTGTTCGAGGGCTTTCTGATCGAGTTTGAGGCCGACCGAACCGAGATCGATGGCCTGACCACCGACCATACCCGCCGGGCCTGCGGCTTGAGCCAGAGCCGTGACCATTTGCAAACGGATGTCGGCGTCGAGATTACTCAGATGCGGATCGAGCAAGGCGCTGAACGCCAGGCTCTGCAAGCCGTCACCAGCGAGGATTGCGCAGGCTTCATCGAATTTTTTGTGGGTAGTCGGCTGGCCGCGACGCAGATCATCGTCGTCCATCGCCGGCAAATCGTCGTGAACCAGCGAATACGCGTGGATCAGTTCAACCGCGCACGCTGCGCCGTTGGCCTGCTCAGCCTTGCCACCGAGCGCTTCGCACGCGGCGTAGGCCAGCAGCGGACGCACGCGTTTACCGCCGTTCATCACGCTATAGCGCATGGCCTCGTAGAGACGCGCCAGCTCCGGCAGCGGGGCGTTGAACAGGCTTTCCAGCGCCGCGTTAACCCGGGCCTGGCTGGTCGCCGAATACGCTGCAATCATTCTGGCTGTTCCGCGTCGAAGGGTTCCTCGGCGAGTTCGCCATCGCGCTCCAGCAGCACTTGCACCTTCTGCTCGGCCTGGGCCAGCGCTGCCTGGCAATCACGGGTCAGCCCGATGCCCTGCTCGAAAGCGGTCAGCGAGTCTTCCAGCGACAATTCACCGTTCTCCAGACGCTCGACCAATGTTTGCAGGTCGGCGAGGGACTGTTCGAAATCCAGTGCAGCTTTTTTGCGGGCCATGGCGGCAGTTTCCGGTTGACGTTAAACCGGCGCGACACTAGCAGATAGGGGGTTTATGGGCAAATGAGAGGGGGGTGACCGCAGATGGATCAATGGGTGGATTCGCCTGGATAGCGGATCTGATAGCGAGTGCTCCTCCCGCCGCCCGGAAGTCGTTGCAGGCAGCCTTTGTCCAGCAACTCCGCTAGATGCCGGGTAGCCGTTGCCTTGGAGACTTTCGCCACACTTTGATATTGCGCCGCACTGATGCCGTGTTCGAAACCGCGCTCCCCGCCGTCGAGCAAGCGATTGAGCACTTTAATCTGCTCCATCGACAGTTCGGATTCACGGTGCGCCTGCCAGAAACGCGACTTGCCCAGCACCCCCTCGATCCGCGCGATGGCTTGTTGCAGGCTGCGCAGCAAGGTTTGCAAGAACCATGTCAGCCATTCAGTGATGTCCAGCGTAGCTTTCTGGCTGGATTCCAACGCTCGGTAATAGCCGCCGCGATCATCGAGGATGCTGGCCGACATGGCATAAAAACGGATCGCCCGTGCTTCACCCTGAGCCAGCGCCAGATCGGTGATGGTACGGGTAAGGCGCCCGTTGCCATCGTCGAACGGGTGCAGCGTGACAAACCAGAAGTGCGCGATGCCCGCTCGCAGCAAAGGGTCGAGACCAACCTGATGCTGGCTGGCCTCAAACCACTTTAGAAAATTGTCGAGTTGCCGCTCAAGGCCTTGTCTGGGCGGGGCTTCGAAGTGCACGGTCGGACGATCAATCCGCCCGGAAACCACTTGCATTGGCTCCTCGCCACGTAGCGCACCGACATTGATTGCGCGCGAAGAAAAGCCTGTTTCCGGTTCCGGAAACAGCCACTCATGCCATTCCAGCAACCGATCCAGCGTCAACGGATCATTGAAACGCCGGGTTGCATCGAGCATCAATTGCGCCAGACCTTCACTGCGCTGACTGACTTTATCGCCATCGACTACTTCCAGGCCCAGGCGCCGCGCCAATGACGAACGAACTGAACCGACATTCAACTGCTCACCCTCGATGGCTGAGGACGTCACGATGTTTTGCAGCAACGCATCCAGTTCAGTCTGAGCGCTCAAAGAGTTACCCACTGATCCGGCCATGCCCATCAATTGACCTTGTGCCTGCACGCACTCACGCAGCAACGGCGTCAGACGCTCAGCCTGCCAGTTGAAATCGGGCCAATCGGGTTGTTGCCAGATCCAGTTCGTAGCCATTGGATGTCATTCCTGAGTGCGTGAGCCGAATAGAAGCGCTATTCGGCTCATTTTGTGAGCCGAATATGACGCCTATTCGGCTCATCGTCCACCCGGCGCCGTGATTCCTACCGCAAAAGCAGATGTATCCGATTGTTAAAAAACTGCCGAATGGCTAATCTTCGCGCCTTCTACGACCCGACAGTCACGGGTCTTTCAGACGAAACGCAGTTTCCACCGCTGTGAAGTACCGAGGATCGGGTGCAAGGTTTCGTTCAGGCATGGCAGGAGGCAATACATGCGTTCATTTCTTTTGCTGCTGATCGGCCTGGCCTGCGCGCCTGCGCTGCTGGCCGCGCCGACAGCAGAGATGTCGGAGCCGGTGGGCGGCTGGCGCTACCACGGCTTGCTCGATCGCACGGAAAACCCGCAAGTCGCCTATCCCACGCCGCCGATCGATCGCGGCATCCAGCGCAATCGCACGATGATCCAGGGCCAGCTCAAGGCCATCGGGCATATGCGCCCGCCGCACAGTCTCGCGGTCAACGGCAATCCACTGAATCTGTACACCGACGACCAAGGCCGTTTCGCCCGGCCCTATGCGTTCGGCGCCGGTTCCAACAGTGTCGAAGTGATCAGCGCCGAGGGGCAGTCGCTCAAGCGCGTGCAATTTTATGAAGCAAATAACCTGCGCACGCCGGCGAAAATTCGTCTTGTCTTGGGATGGGACGATCCGAAAGCCGAGCTCGATCTGCACATTGTCACGCCCGATGGCCAGCATGCCTTTTGGGCGCGGCCGGCGCTGAGCAATGGCGGCGGGCTCGACCCGGATGGCGTCGATGGTCCCGGCCCGGAAATGTTCACCATGACCGCGCCGCTGCATGGCACCTATCTGGTTTACGTCAACTATTGGGGCAACTTTGGCAGCGGCGGCTATAACTTCGAGGAGACCAGCAACCAGAACGAGGTGATCACCTCGCAAATCACGCTGGTGCTCAACGAAAACACCGTCGACGAAAAACGCGAAACATTCATCGTGCCCCTGCGGGCGATCGGTGATCTGCTGCTGGTCAAGACTTTCAACTATTAAGCATCCCGCTCCACGGATGAACTTCGGGTTTTGTGAACATGAGTGATAACGCTGCTTCTCCGGCCGTCCCGACACCTGCCGGCAAACCTTCCCGGCGCTGGCCGGCACTGCTGATCGGATTGGTCCTGGTGGCCGGCGTGGCGGGAGGTTTTGGCTGGCTGCTGCTCAAGCCCAAGGCGCCGCCGGCAGAGCTTGCCAGTGACAAACTCGGTCTGAGCCGCCCCGACGCCTTGCTGGAAACGCACTCCCTGAGTCAGTTGCCCAAGGACTTGCTGACGGTGCCGTTCCTCAAGGCCACGCTCACCGAAGATTTCGTCTTCTATTACGAAACCCACGCCGATCGCCTGGGCTTGATCGGCAGTCTGCGCCGGATCATCTACGAGCATGACCTTAAGTTGCAGGACAGCCTGATCGAGCAGCTTTTCGATCAACCGGCAGACGTCGCGATGTGGCGGGGGGCTGATGGCCGGCTCAAGGATTTCCTGTTGGTGATGGATCGCGGCGGTCTGGCCAAGCTGCTGGAACCGTTGGCGAAGGTCGCGCTGGATGATTCGCAGCTAAGCGTGTTGGGCAACCTCAAAATCGGTAGCGACGAGGTGCCGCTGTACCAGCTCAGCTACAACGCCAGCAAATCGCTGCTGTTGGCTTCGCGCGGCGACAAACTGGTGGTGCTCTCCAATCCGAACAAGTACTACGACTCTGACAGCGGCACCCAAGAGGAGCCGGGCCACGTCTCTTCGCAAGCGCTGGCAGCACTGCTCAACGGCGAAAAACTGTTCCCCGAAGCCTTCGGCCTGCCTGCCAAAACCCCTGAAATCAAACAACGCCTGTCGGTTAATTCCAGCGTCCTCGCCATGGGCTACCAACGCTTCATCCCGAACTTCGCCGGCCTGCGTTTCGACATGGACGATAAGGGCTGGCACAGCTACCTCGCCATGGATGAGCTGGAAAACCAGCCGGACTTCGATTTCAAACCGGTCTGGCAAGCCATGCCGCTGGGCGCGAGTGCCTGTGTGACCTTGCCAGTAGCAGCCGAACCGCAAAAACCGTTGCTGGTGAAACTCGGTGCCGAAGACGCCGTGGCGCAAAAACTCACCGAACACGTGGCCGGTGCGGCGGGCCTGTGCTGGTACGCCGATTCGCGGCTGTACACGCCGTTGCTGGTCGCCAGTCTGAAGGACGAGGACAGCAGCAAACTCGATGGCGATCTCGGCAAACTGTTCGGTTCGATGGTCGGCGCTTTCGAGTCCAACGTCGAAGAAAACGTCTTTCCGGTGGTCGAGAAGCAGGAAGGCCAGAGCCACCTCTGGCAGCGCCAGGTCAGCTCCAATTTCGGCCCGTACGCGGCGAAGACCGCAGAGAACCCTGACGCCATCAGCGGCAAGGCTTTCATGAAGGTCAGCCTCGCGCGCCATGGCTCGACGCTGCTGTTCTCTCTCGACGACAAACTGGTCGACAAAGCCCTCGGCACCCTCGACAAGCGCTTCCCGCCGATGGCCGACGTACTGCCCAAAGATGTGCTGATGCCGATCTACTTCGGCCCGGATTCGATGGCGCAACTGATGCAGCAGGAAACCCTCGACAGCCTGCCGCAGGACATGGAACCGGTGTTTTACAACGCCGCGCAAACCTACCTGATCCCGAAACTGCGCACCCTCGGCGGCTATGGCAAATATGCCCTGACCCTGCCTGAGGGCAGCGAGCCGGACGGCCATTGGCAATGGCTGCCGCTGGAATGGAAAGCGCTGTGACGGCACTGATTCGCAGCCTCGGCCTGCTCGCGCTGTTGCTTGGCGCGGGTGCTCGCGCCATGGAAGCCCCGGCGCTCGATCCGGCGCAGTCCCAGGTGTTCCGCGCCTGGTTCGTACGCATCGCCCAGGAGCAACTGAGCCAAGGCCCGAGCCCGCGCTGGTACCAGCAGGATTGCGCCGGGCTGGTGCGTTTCGCCGCCAATGAAGCGCTGAAAGTCCATGACGACAAATGGCTGCGCAGCAATGGCCTGTCCAATCGCTATCTGCCGCCGGAGCTGTCGCTGAGCGAAGATCAGCGCAAGCTCGCCCAGCAATGGCAGCAGGGCGGCGGCAAGGTCGGGCCGTACGTCAACGCGATCAAACTGATTCAGTTCAACAGTCATCTGGTCAGCCGCGACGTGTCGCAGGCGCGGCCCGGTGACCTGATGTTTTTCGATCAGGGTGATGACCAGCACCTGATGATCTGGATGGGCCGCTACATCGCCTATCACACCGGCACCACCACCCCCACTGACAACGGCATGCGTTCGGCAAGCCTGCAGCAACTCATGACATGGAAGGACACCCGATGGATACCCGACGCAGCCAATCCCAACTTCATCGGCGTCTATCGACTGAACTTTCTCTCCCAATGACCGGTGCCCGCATGTTGCGACTCTGCGCAAAAATTCCTCTGTTGCTGGCACTGCTGCTGCCGCTGGCGACTGTTAACGCCGAAGATTCGGTGGAGCCGAGCGGCTACACGCCAGTGTCCGGTGAAAGCTTTTTTCTGCTGGCGGACAGCAGCTTTGCGGCCGACGAACAGGCGATGGTGCGCCTTGAAGCACCTGGCCGCGACTATCGCCGTTTCCGCATGGAGCCTTACGGCGGCGCCGATATTCGCGTGTACCGCATCGACAAGCCATTGGACTTCCTCAAGCGCCAGAAGAACCTGCATCGCGTGGTCAGCGACGGTCAGTTCAAGGGCGAAGGTCTGTCCAACACCCTCGCGTATCTGTGGGACAACTGGTACCGCAAATCCCGTCGGGTGATGCAGCGTGCGTTCTCCTATGAATCGCGCAAACAAGTCACCGAAGAAGTGCCGGAACTGAAGATGGGCGACGCCATCGCCGCACCGACACCGTATGACGCACAGCCTCAATTCGCACTGATTCCGGGTCTGCCGGTGGTCAGCCAGTTCCGATATCCGCTGTGGCAGGCCAAACCGATTCAACCACCGGCCGGGGTCAATCTGGCCGGGTCTTCCAGTGACTTCGTCAGCGTCGCGCCGGGCAACGTCTACATTCCGTTGGGCAACCTGAAACCGGGTCTGTATCTGGTCGAAGCGCTGATCGGCAAGTACCGCGCCACCACCATGGTCTTCGTCTCCAACACCGTGGCGGTGAGCAAGATTGCCGGTGATGAATTGCTGGTCTGGGCCGCGCGCAAACACGAAGGCAGTTCGGTGCCGAAGGTCAATGTGCTGTGGACTGACGGCCTCGGCGTAATGAGCAGCGGTGCCACCGATGCGGACGGTTTGCTGCGTCTGAAACACGTCAGCCCCGAGCGTTCGTTCGTGATCGGCGAGGACGAGGAGGGCGGCGTATTCGTCTCCGAGAACTTCTATTACGACAGCGAAATCTACGACACCAAACTCTACGCTTTCACCGACCGGCCGCTGTATCGCCCGGGGGATTGGGTATCGCTGAAAATCGTCGGTCGCGAGTTCAAGAATGCGCGCGACTCGGTGCTGCCGGGCGCGGCGGATGTCAGCGTCAGCGTGCTCGATGCCACCGGCACCGAACTGCAACACCTCGATCTGAAACTTGATTCTAAGGCCGGTACTCAGGGCCGTTTCCAGTTGCCGGACAACGCCGTGGCGGGTGGGTACGAGATTCGCTTCAACTACAAGGATCAGGCCTACAGCAGCGCCTTCCGTGTGGCCGAATACATCAAGCCGCACTTCGAGATTTCGCTGAACCTGGCCAAGCAGGATTACCGCACCGGCGAGCCGGTCAAAGGCAGTCTGGTGCTGCTGTACCCGGACGGCAAACCGGTGGCCAACGCCAAACTGACCCTGAGCCTGCGTGCCCAGCAATTGTCGATGGTCGACAACGAACTGCAATACCTCGGGCAATTCCCGGTGGAATTGACCAGCACCGAACTGACCACTGACAGCAAAGGCAACGCGACCCTCGATCTGCCGGCCGCCGACAAACCGAGTCGCTACATGCTCACCGTGTTCGCCAGCGATGGTGCGGCGTATCGGGTCAAGACCACCAAGGAAATCCTCATCGACCGTGGCGCTGCGAGCTTCCGCTTGAGCGCGCCGCAACGCTTCAGTGCGGTCAACGACAAGGTCGCGTTCAGCTATGCCAACGAAGGTGGCACCGAGCAAAGCAAAGCGGTCACGCCGAGCAGCTACAGCTGGGTGCGTCTGGAAGATCAGAGCACTGGCGAAGGTAAACTCGCGGCGACGGATAAAGGCTTCAGCCTCGCGTTTGAACGTCCAGGCACCTACAACCTGACTCTGAAGGATCAACACGGCCGTGTCCTCGGTGCCACCGGTCATTCGGTCACTGGCGACGGCGTCAAAGCCGTGCCGGGCACCGTGGAAATCGTCCTCGACAAGCCTGAATACAAGGCCGGTGATGAAGCGCTGGCGCTGATCACGTTCCCTGAACCGGTGAGCGATGCCTTGTTGTCGCTGGAACGCGACAAGGTCGAAGCCACCGCGCTGCTGGCCAAGGGCGGCGACTGGTTGAAACTGGAAAAACTCAGCGACACCCAATACCGTGCGCGCATTCCGGTGAAGGACAACTTCGCGCCGAACCTGACCTTTTCCGTGCTCTACACCAAGGGCGGGCAGTACAGCTTCCAGAACGCCGGGATCAAGGTGGTCGCGCCGCAAATCGACGTGGCGATCAGCACTGACAAAGCGGTGTATCTGCCGGGCGATACCGTGACGGTAGACCTGACCACGCAGTTCGCCGGTAAAGCCGTACCGGCGCACCTGACCGTCAGTGTCGTCGACGAAATGGTCTACGCGCTGCAACCGGAAGTCGCGCCGACCATCGACCAGTTCTTCTACCACCCGCGCCGCAACAATGTGCGCACCAGCGCCAGTTTGTCGTTCATCAGTTACGACGTAGCGTTGCCGGGCAGCCCCGGTGCACCGGGCAAAGCCAATCGCAGCGAACGCGGGGTGAAAGTGTTGGAGCGTCCGCGTCGTGAAGATGTCGACACCGCCGCATGGCAGCCGGAATTGCTGACCGGTGCCGATGGCAAAACCCGTTTCACCTTCAAGATGCCGGACTCGCTGACCCGCTGGCGCATCACCGCGCGGGCGATTGCCGATGACGGTCAGGTCGGGCAGAAGAAGCAATTCGTCCGTTCGGAAAAACCGCTGTACCTGAAGTGGAGCGGGCCGAGCAAATTCCGCAAGGGCGATCAGCCGCAACTCGGCGTGTTCGCTTTCAGCCAGGCCGAGAAACCGGTCAAGGCTGAACTGGTCACTCACTACGCTGGCGCCGAACAACGCCTGCCGGTGACCCTGAACAACGGCATCAACTATCTGCCGCTGCCAGCATTTGCGCTAGCTTCGGGCGAGTGGACGGCGGAACTGGTGCAGGACGGCAAAACCGCTGATGCCTTGGCGGTGCGCTTGAGCGCGACCGGTGATGGCTGGCAAGTGACGCAGACTCAGAATCTCGATGTGGCCAGCGGCGATACGGCGCTGAGCCTGCCGGCAGACGCCACCAACATTCGTCTGCGTCTGGATGACAGCCCGCAAGCGCTGTTCCGTTCCGCTCTTGATGATCTGCTCAGCTATCCATATGGCGGCGTCGAACAGACGGCCAGCCGTTTGCTGCCGCTGAGCATTGCTTATCCGTCGCTGGCATCGAGCCCGCAGATCCGCGACCGCTTGCGCCTGATCATGCAGAACAGCCGTCTGCGTCTGGTGCAAATGGCCGGGCCGTCAGCGAGCTTCACCTGGTGGGGTTACGACGGTGAGCCGGATGCGTTCCTCACCGCTTACGCCTATTACGCCGACTGGAACGCCAGCCAGGTGCTGGAGCTGACTCTGCCGCCGGAGCACTGGCAGCGCGTGCTGGAGGTTTACGCCAAGCAGGCGCCGAACACGCCATTGCTACAACGTGCGCTGATTCTGTCGTTCGCCAAACAGATGCATTTGCCGGTCAACACATTGCTCAGCGGTCTGATGGACGATCTGGCCAAGGCCGGTGAAGGCAATGCTGAAACGATGATGGACGATGGCGCAGACAGCTTGGTGATGAGCGATCCGGATTCGACGCTCGGTCTGGCGGCAGCGCGGGTCTTGACCGCTTCGCTGGCCACTCAGGCAAAAGTCGCGTTGCCGGATGCCTTCAATCGTCAGGTCGGCGCTGCGCAACAGCGTCTGTCGGTCAGTTCGCAGCCGTTTGCCGAGGCTCTGAACCTGTCGCTGCAACCGTTTGATCAGGCCCGTGCGACGGCTTTGTTGCAACGTCTGCTACCACAGCAATCGACCCTCGAACGCGCGCTGGCGCTGACGTGGCTGCAACGCAGCATCGCCCAGGCTTCGCCGACCATCGCGCTGACACCGGGCGATGGCTGGAAGAAAAATTACGGCGCGACCGGTGAAATGTACTGGACGTGGCAGGGCGCGACCCCGGTGCCGAGCGTGTTGACAGTTTCCGGGACTCAGGAGCGTCCGCTGCGTGCGGCGTTGAGCTTCCAGACTCAGCAACCGGCAGTTGATCCGATGGCCGTGACCATCACCCGTCGCCTGTCGCGACTGGTGCCGGGGGATGAAGCATTCACCTTCAAACTGGAGCCGGTCGGCACTAAACCGCTGTCCAGCGACAGCCTGTATCTGGACGAAGTGATCCTCACCAGCAAAGCGCCGAAGCCGCTGCGCTACGGCATGCTCGAAGTGCCGCTGCCACCGGGCGCCGATGTCGAGCGCACCACGTGGGGCATCAAGTTGCAGGGCAAGGACGGCACCGAGCCGACCTCGCTGGAGAAGGCGCGTTTCGAGCCGGGGCAACTGGCTTACGCGGTGCCGGTGGATGCGCTGAGCGGCGAATTGCGCCTGCGCCATCTGGTGCGTTTCTCGCAGAAAGGCCAGTTCAATCTGCCGCCAGTGCGTTTCACTCAGGTTTACGCGCCGCAGCATCAGGCCCAGGAAGCGAAAGCCGCTCTCGGTCAGGTCACGGTCAACTGACATGACCCGGCCGCTGCTGTGGCTGCTGATGTGTGTGATTCCTGCGTTGGCGACGGCGCAGGATGAGCCGTTGCGCGTGGCTTACAAGGGTGAGTTGTTGTCGTTGAGTCAGACGCAGATGATCGCTCGCGAACCGTTGCCGTCGTCGCTGGATACGCCACTTGGCAGCCTGTGGAAGCTGTTTGTCTACGCGTGGCTGGTGGATACCGGCGCGCGGGAACCGGCTTATGAATGTCGCGGGCAGTCGAAAGAGGAAGTCTATTGCTGCTCGGCGGGCGGCAAGATCGAGCGTGATCAGGCGCTGGTGAAGTCGTGCGGGTTGTATTTCGAGCCTGCGCGACTGGGGATTTCTGCCAGCGATTGGCGCACTTACTGGCAGGCGCGAAAGGCGCCGTCGTGGTTGCTGGATTTGCCGTCGGTGCAACCGGCCACGCGGGTTTCTGTGGCTGACTTGCTAACGGTTTTGTCTGCGCTTCCCGCTCAAGATCAGATGCGCCGTGTGCTGCTCGACGTGGTGTTGAACGCCGCCGACGGTAATGTCGTCGGTGAGCTCGGCGGTCGCCTGCGGGTGAAAACCTGGAGCTGGCTCGGCGATCAGGACCCGCAATCGCGGCAGGGCGGGTTTGCCGGTTGGACGGCGGACGGTTCGCCTGTGTGGGCGGGTGGGCGTGGCACCAGTCAGATGGTCTTGCGTCATTACGGTGCTGCACTGGCGACGGTGTTACCTGCTGCGTGGCCGGCAGATACGGGGCGTTGCGTTGAGGTCGGCCTGTTCTCGCGCTATCCGGTCGTGCGGGTTTTGGCTGGTGACCGTGCGGTGACTTCCGGCCCGCTGCAGGGCGACTACCGCGTCGAATTCGCCAACGGCAATGCGCTGGATATCCACAGCGACGGCGAACTGTTTCTGCTCAACGACAAACTCGTCGCAAGGCTTGATCGCGAAGAATACGTCGCCCGTGTCCTTGAGCGCGAAGCCAAACCCGAACCTGCTGAAGCCGCGAAGGCCCTCGCCGTGGCGATCCGCACCTACCTGCTGCAAAACGCCACACGCAACGGCGACTGCCTGAGCATCGACGACAGCAGCAATCGCCAGCGGGTCGCACCGCGTCCGGCGTCCAGCGAATCGCGCAGCATCGCCGCATGGACTGCGGATCTGGTCCTGGCCGGCAGTACCGTCACCTATCACTCCGATCAACCCGGCCCGGACAAACTGGCGTGGCAACAAGCTGTCGAACAAGCCAACGCCGGCCAACGCTACGACGCAATCCTGCTGCACGCCTATCCACGCGCCAGCCTCAGCCGCTGGGACAACCCGGTCGCCTCCTGCGAAGCGCTGCCCGCCGCGCAAGACTGGCTGCAGAAGCAGCGTCGCGGCTGGCGCCCGAAGCTCGAAAGCGAAACCGGCTACAACGAAGTCAGCACGTTCGCGGTGTGCAAACTCGCTTTTGGCCGACCCTTCGTCGACCGCGAACGCCAGCGCATTTACGTGCGCGGCGTGCTGACCCTGCAG
This sequence comes from Pseudomonas sp. LBUM1648, assembly GCF_059716145.1. Lineage (NCBI taxonomy): Bacteria > Pseudomonadati > Pseudomonadota > Gammaproteobacteria > Pseudomonadales > Pseudomonadaceae > Pseudomonas > Pseudomonas sp. LBUM1648. The sequence continues at coordinate 5,739,937 of NZ_CP166808.1, read as the reverse complement.
GATCGCCTCGACCTGACTCACGAATATTTGCACCTGGCCTTTGAAGCACATCCCAACGGCCAGGATGAAACCTACATCGAAGGGCTCGCCCGTCACCTCTTGCTGGAATAGACCATGACACTCCGTTATCCACAGGTCTTGCTGTTGCTCTGCACGTTGACCGCGCTATCGCCGGCAATGGCCGCCGACAGCGTCAAAATCGACACCCCGGTCAGCGGCTGGCGCAGCGGCTCGCCGGGCGGCGAGGGCGAAAGCTTCCGCCAGACCGTCAACTACCCGGCCTCATCGGTAAACACCCCGATCGGCCAGGCCAACACCGCACGCATCAGCGGCCAGATCAACACCACGCCGAAGAACAATGAGCCCGGCCGACTGATCGTCAACGGCGTCAGCATGCCGCTGAAAATCGACCCCGCTGGCCACTTCGACCGCCCGTTCTCTTTCCCCAATGGCAGTAACAGCGTCGAAGTCCGCAGCCCCGACGGCAAGCAACGCCACCGCACCCAATTCCTAAACACCAGCGGCGGCGCCACCCCGCCCAAACTGCGCGTGCTGCTGGCCTGGGACAGCGACGGCACCGACCTCGACCTGCACCTCATCACCCCCGACGGCGGCCACATCTGGTACGGCAACCGCGTCGCGGACAACGGCGCCGGCCTGGACGTCGACGTAACCACCGGCTACGGCCCGGAAATCTTCGCCATGCCGGCACCGATCAAGGGGCAATATCTGGTGTATGTGAATTACTTTGGCGGCGGGTATCGCGGGGGCGATGAGGGCGGGGATGAGGCGGTGCAGGCGCTGACGACGGCGCAGGTGACGGTGATTACCGAGGAAGGGACGCCGAGCGAGAAGATGGAGACGTTTTTGATCCCGATGCGGGCGGTGGGGGAGTTGACGTTGGTGAAGTCGTTTAGTTATCCGTGAGGGGGCGAGGCGTTCTGAACAAATGAATAGGTCAGCAGGCTGCTGACCAATTTCAGAGCATCTCAATCATTGAGTTGACTCAAATCTGGGGTGACAGTCGGTCTTGCGCAACCTCGTAAGCAGCCTCTCGCTCTCTCTTCCCGATAGCGACTACGAACACCACGATCTCCTGATCAAGCACCTGATAGATCAATCGATAGCCAGCGCTTTTCAGCTTCACTTTGTAGCAGTCCGGCAGCTCGCGAAGTCGATTGGCTTCTATTCGAGGATTCTTCATTATCTCAGCCAGCTTCTTCTTGAACTGTTGGCGAACCGTATCGCCCAGTTTGTTCCACTCCTTTAACGCACGACGATCAAATTCAAGGTTATAGGTCATCCAGACTTACCTTGACTCGCTGAGGAGCGGCGAGACGTTCGGTGACTACGGCGATGAGAGCTTCATCTTCCTCGCTGATTAATGCCGCTTTGAACGGCAGCTTGCCCCGCTCGGCGACGTATTGAAGTGTCTGGCGCAGAAGCTCTGACGGAGTTACGCCGAGCTTTTCCAGCTCGGCGAAGGAGCGCTGTTTCAGCTCATCGTCGATGCGAATATTGATGGAGGCCATGATGAAATACCTGTAATGACGTTTGTCGTTACGGTAGCAAGGTGCTTCCCTATTCGACAAGCGCGAATTCACGTTTCAGACGGCAGGACAGGTTTATTTCAGACATTAAAAAGCCGGCTTGTGGCCGGCTTCTCGGGGACTGGCTTGGTTCATTTTTGGTAAACCGCGCCAGCCTTCAAAATGTACACCCGGATCTGCGTCCGGCTGTGGGACTTGGCAGACGTTGGTCTGCCGCGTCGGGCGTCATCTGAGCCGCGGGAGCGGGTCGATGCGCGAATGTGGGGCGCAGGATACTGAGTTTTGCTCGGGATTCCCAGTGGGAAGTGCGGGTTAGAGCGATCTGACTGGCCAAAATCCGAGATTTGTACTGTCTATCCGGGCCTCATCGCGAGCAGGCTCACTCCTACGGGGGGTGAGCAAGCCTTCGGATTAGAGAAACGGTACCACCGGCCGTCTCTTGCTCAGCGTCGACCACCAGAACACCCAACCCAATATATGAATCCTTTGCTCTTCGATCTGCGCCGGGCGGAAGACTTCGTCCGGGTATTCGGCGCTGTTGTGGCTGCGCAGGCGCAGGCCGTTGCCGGGCATGCGGTGCAGGTATTTGATGCGCAGCATGCCGTCGTGTTCGATGGCGTAGATTTCGCCGTCGACGACCTGGGTCAGGCCGCGGTCGATGGCGAGTATCGAGCCGTCTTCGATGCGCTCGGCCATGCTGTTGCCGATCATGTGGGCGCAGATGGCATCGCTGTGGCGCACTTCCAGTTGGTCCAGGTGGGCGCGGGGCAGGCGGATGGTTTGATCCGGATCGAGGATAACGTGGGTTTTGCCGGAGTCTTTGGTGAGCGGCGTTTCCTTGAAGAACGCCAGGTCGATGTCGTTGGGGTCGATGACGGTGTACGCGCCGCGGAGGGCGTGGGCGTCAAAGGTGTCGCCATTGCTGGCAGGCGGCGTCAGGCTCGGCGCCTCTTTGGTGCCTTCGCCGGTTTTCAGCCATTCGCTGTTGACGGACAGCAGGCGTGAGACTTCTTCCATGCGATACGCCGGGACGCCCCGGGTGTACCAGTTGTGGACATTTTGGGCTTCCGTGCCCCAGAACTTTGCGAAACCCGTGGTAGAGATGTTCGCTTTTTCCAGGAGTGCCTTGAATCTTGGACCGCTAGTGTTCTTTCTCATAAACACGGAGTCTACGGCCGTGCCAGAGCGGTTTGAATAAACCGGGCGTTCAAAAACGGGCTGAATTTTGCGACTGGATGTAAGACGTTCTTGTGGGAAATTAAACAAGTTAAAACCGCGTCGCGCGGATTTTAAACGTCCTGTTTAAGGAAGCTGATCTCGCGCATAAAAAACCCCGGATCAACCGGGGTTTTCTGCAAGCATCACGCAGGTCGCAAGCGCTTAGCCTTTGTAGGCAGCAACCGACTTGGTGATCGCTTCGCGGGCGGCGTCTGCACCTGCCCAGCCTTCGATCTTGACCCACTTGCCTTTTTCGAGATCTTTGTAGTTCGCGAAGAAGTGCTCGATCTGCTGGATCAGCAGAGGAGGCAGGTCAGTGTATTCCTTCACGTCGACGTACAGTTGGGACAGCTTGTCGTGTGGCACTGCGATGACTTTGGCATCGCCGCCGCCGTCGTCGGTCATGTTCAGGATGCCGACTGGACGCGCGCGGATCACCGAGCCTGGAGCAACCGGGTAAGGGGTCACAACCAGCACGTCGAGGGGATCACCGTCGTCAGCCAGGGTGTTCGGGATGTAACCGTAGTTGGCCGGGTAGAACATTGGGGTGGCCATGAAACGGTCAACGAACAGGCAATCGCTGTCTTTGTCGATTTCGTATTTGATCGGCGCGTGGTTGGCCGGGATCTCGATCGCGACGTAGATGTCGTTCGGCAGGTCTTTGCCAGCCGGAATCTTGCTGTAGCTCATTGGGCGTTGCCCCCGTAGTTGACCAAAAACACTTGGCCGGATTGACCAAAAAGTGGCGGCGATTATAGGCATATTCTGCAGCCTACGCCATGTACTGAGCGTCGTTCGGCGCTCAGTCTTGCGCCTGATAGGCCGGGTCTGTGGCCTGAAGTTGCTGCAACCTGCCCAACGGATCCTGCCGGTAGAAACGCTTGAGTTGCAAGTAGACCTGTGGATAAGCCTCGTACAGCAGATCCGGTGCGCTGAAGAAATACTCGCTGGTGACGGCGAAGAACTCGGCCGGGTTTTCCGCGGCGTAGGGATCAATGGCGGTTTCGGCGTCAGGGTTGTCATCGAGTTGCAGATTGAGGTCGTCGTAGGCCTTTTGCATCACCTCGGCCCAGTCGCTGACGCGCATGTCGGCGTGCAGCGGCGGCAGGCCGTTGGCATCGCCGTTGAGCATGTCGAGTTTGTGCGCCAGTTCGTGAATCACCAGGTTGTAGCCTTCCCAGCCACCACTGGCCATCACGCCAGGCCAGGCCAGAATGATCGGCCCCTGCTGCCAGGCTTCGCCGCTGTGTTCGCCATCCCATTCATGCTCGACGCCGCTGGCATCGCGATGGCGCTGCGGGCTGAGGAAGTCGTCGGGATAGAGGACGATCTCGTGAAAGCCCTGATACCAGTTCAAGTCGCCCAAGTGCAGAAGCGGCAATTGCGCTTGGGCGGCGAGCAGCAGGCGTTGCTCCTGATGCAGTTCGACGCCGGGCAGGGCGCTCAGGTGTTTGTCGTCGAGGAACAAGACGCAGGCCTCGCGCAGCCACTGGTCTTCGGCGGCCGTGATGCCGTCAAGAAAACTCAGGTGATGGCGCACCCGCTGCCACAGGTCGTCGGCAATCGGGTGCTTCGCCAGAATGCGCCGGCGCCGCCAGGCGCTGAGCGACCACACAGGCTTAGTGCGATTGGGCTTTGGTGCCGCCGAAACGGCTGCGAACCACGCCAATGATCATCGGCACCAGCGACAGCAGAATGATCGCGACCACCAGCAATGACAGGTTCTTCTTGATGAACGGTACATTGCCGAAGAAATACCCCAGCGTTACCAAGCCACCAACCCAGAGAATGGTGCCCAGGACGCTGAAACCGAAAAAGCGCGGGTAGGGCATCCTCGCAACGCCGGCGACGAATGGAGCAAAGGTGCGGATGATCGGCAGGAAGCGCGCGAGGGTTACGGTTTTACCGCCGTGCTTGTCATAGAAATCGTGAGTTTTCTGCAGATAGTCGCGGCGGAAGATTTTCGAGTTCGGGTTGCTGAACAATTTTTCCCCGGCCGTTCGTCCGATCACGTAGTTGGTGCTGTCGCCCATGATTGCCGCGAGCATCAGCAGACCGGCCAGCAGCACCGGGTCCATGCCACCGCCAGCCGCAACGGCGCCAGCGATGAACAGCAGCGAGTCGCCCGGCAGGAACGGCATCACCACCAGACCGGTTTCACAGAAAATCACCAGAAACAGGATGGCGTAGATCCATGGCCCATAGTTGTTCACCAGCAAATCGAGGTAGACGTCGAGATGCAGGATAAGGTCGAGCGGGTTGAAATCCATGGAGGCACCTGTGGTGATGGCCCAACTCTGCAGGCCCGTGCGGATGACTTCGTGTAAGCCTACAAGCAGGTGTAGTTTTTCTTACAAGCCGGAAAGCTCGGGATTATACGGTCTGAAGGATGAAACGCGCGTTGGTTTTGTAGCGAGGAATGTCGGGGTGTGAACAATTGTCAGGTAGGCATTCTTTGTGGCGAGGGAGCTTGCTCCCTCATCACAGGCTGGCAACGCCGTCAGAGCTCTTCGCTGATTGGCAACACGTAGTTCTTGAACTCGGTGTCTTCCTTGAATCCGATGGACTCATAGGTTTTCTGCGCGACTTCATTGTTACTGCTGGTGGAAACGCGCATGCGCACGGCCTGGGTTTCCTTGGCCATTTTCTTCGCGGTGCGGATCAGGTTGTCGGCGACCAATTGGCGTCGGGCATCTTCGGCGACATAGATGTCGTTGAGGATCCACACGCGCTTGAGTGACAGCGAGGAGAAGCTTGGATACAGCTGACAGAAACCCATGAGTTTCTTGTCGTCATCATCGGCCAGGGCCAGATAGATCACCGACTCTTTGCGGCGCAGGCGTTTTTCGAGGAACGCGCGGGAGGAATCCGGGTAAGGCAGGGAACCGTAGAACTCGCGATATTTGACGAACAACGGGGTCAACAAATCCAGATGTTCGAGGGTCGCTTGAATAATCCGCATGATAGGTCTCGTCTTCAAGTGGCTGTCTTCAACTGCTCTGACGGCGATGGGAAACCCTGGCGGCCGTGCATCGATCCTGCCTGAAACCTTCGCAGAAACGCAATGCGGAAACGGTTCAGGTTGGGGGCGGACCGAGTAGGAAGTTTCCTTTCATGTCCGCCCCTGCGTCCGACTCCAACGTCTGAACCTGTGCTTCGTCCTTCAGGTTGACTCCCGACAGCTGCCGCCGACAGGCTTCGCGCATCAGATACAGCAAGCGATGCGCCGCCATGCCGTAGCTCAAGCCCTCAAGCCGTACGTTGGAAATGCAATTGCGGTAGGCATCGGTCAGTCCGATTTTTGGATTGTAGGTGAAATATAAACCGAGGCTGTCTGGCGAACTCAGGCCAGGGCGCTCACCAATCAGCATCACGACCATTTTTGCGCCGAGCAGTTGACCGATTTCATCACCGACGGCGACCCGTCCCTGTTCCACCAGAACGACGGGCGCAATGGACCATCCGTCAGCACTCATCTGATCTTCCATGCGAGTGAGAAACGGCAACGTATGCCGATGCACCGCCAGTGCTGACAAACCGTCGGCCACGACAATCGCCAGATCGACGCCGCCCGGATGCGCGGCTGCGTAATCGTGCAAGGTCTGCGCTGACTCGTCACTGAGCTTGCGCCCCAGATCCGGACGTTGCAGGTAACTGTTGCGATCCACCGCTGCGCTGTGCAAAAGCAGGCTTTCACGCCCGCGCTCACTGAGTTGCGCGCTGAGTTCTGCATGATCGAACGGCAGATGCACCGCATCCCGCGCCTGTGCGTGGGCAAACTGAAAATCAAGCTGGGCACTGGTCGGCAAACTGGTGCCGGTGCGGCCAAGAGCGATCCGTGCCGGGGTCAGGCGGCGCAGTTCCAGCCATGGGTTTTGCGGGTCGACGGGCGGTTTTTCCATAAGGCTCATCCCAGTTGCGCCAGGGCCTGGCGGAAGGCCGGCGGCAGGTTGTTGCCGAAGCGGACCTTGCCGTCAGCCTGAGTGAAGATGCCCATGTTGGCCAGCCATTGTTCGAACTCAGGTGCCGGTTTCAAGCCCAGAGTCTGGCGTGCGTAGAGGGCGTCGTGGAACGAGGTGGTCTGGTAGTTGAGCATGATGTCGTCGGAACCAGGGATGCCCATGATGAAGTTGATCCCGGCCACACCTAATAGGGTCAGCAGGGTATCCATGTCGTCCTGATCGGCTTCGGCGTGGTTGGTGTAGCAGATGTCGCAGCCCATCGGCACGCCGAGCAACTTGCCGCAGAAGTGGTCTTCGAGGCCGGCGCGAATGATCTGTTTGCCGTTGTAGAGGTATTCCGGGCCGATAAATCCTACGACGGTGTTCACCAGGAACGGCTTGAAATGTCGCGCCACGGCGTAAGCCCGCGTCTCGCAGGTCTGCTGATCGACGCCGTGGTGAGCGTTGGCCGACAGCGCGCTGCCCTGGCCGGTTTCGAAATACATCAGGTTCTGCCCGAGGGTGCCGCGATTCAGGCTCAACCCGGCGTCATAGCCTTCCTGCAAAATATTCAGGTTGATGCCGAAACTGGCGTTGGCCGCTTCGGTGCCAGCAATCGACTGGAACACCAGGTCCAGCGGCACGCCGCGGTTGATCGCTTCGATGGAAGTGGTGACGTGGGTCAGCACGCAGGCCTGGGTCGGGATGTCGTAGCGCTGAATGATCGCGTCGAGCATTTCCAGCATCGCGCAGATCGAGGCGATGCTGTCGGTGGCCGGGTTGATGCCGATCATTGCGTCGCCGTTGCCGTACAGCAGGCCATCGAGAATGCTCGCGGCGATGCCGGACGGCTCGTCGGTCGGGTGGTTCGGTTGCAGTCGGGTCGACAGGCGTCCACGCAGCCCAAGGGTGCCGCGAAATTTTGTGACGACGCGGATTTTCTGCGCGACCAGCACCAGATCCTGCACGCGCATGATCTTCGATACAGCAGCGACCATTTCCGGGGTCAGGCCGGGGGCGAGGGCGCGCAGGCTGGTTTCATCGGCGGCGTCGCTGAGCAGCCAGTCGCGGAAACCGCCGACGGTGAGGTGGCTCACTACGGCGAAGGCTTGTTTGTCGTGGGTGTCGATGATCAGGCGGGTGACTTCATCGGACTCATAAGGGATCAGCGCTTCTTGCAGGAAATGCGTGAGCGGGATGTCGGCCAGCGCCATTTGCGCGGCCACGCGCTCGCCGTCATTGAGCGCGGCAACCCCGGCGAGAAAATCCCCCGAACGTGCTGGGCTGGCCTTGGCCATGACGTCCTTGAGGCTGTCGAAGCGGTAGGTCTGGGCGCCGACCGTGTGAGCGAAACTCGCCATACAGAATTCTCCGTGACGGCGCAGGCGAGGCCTGCGCCGTGGTTTTCGACCGTCAGTGCAGGGCTTTTTCAGCGTTCTGAATCGCCGCGAATTCTTCCTCCGGCGTACCTGCTACCAAGTGATGTCGACTGTAGAAAGCAAAGTAAGCAATTAACACTCCATAGATGATAGCGGCGCCGATCACGACCCGCGGATCGACCAGGAAACCCGCAATCACGGCGATGCAGGCCAGCACCAGCGCAACACCCGAGGTGAAGATGCCGCCGGGCGTACGGTACGGACGATCCATTTTGGGGCGGCGGATGCGCAGGGTGATGTGCGCGGCCATCATCAGCACATAGGAAATGGTCGCGCCGAACACCGCCACCAGAATCAGCAAGTCGCCCTGGCCGGTCAGCGACAACCCGAAACCGATGATCCCCGGAATCACCAGCGCCAGCACCGGTGCCTTGCTTTTGTTGGTTTCGGACAATTTGCGCGGCAGGTAGCCTGCGCGGGACAAGGCGAAAATCTGCCGCGAATAGGCGTAGATGATCGAGAAGAAACTGGCGATCAGCCCGGCCAGGCCCACGAGATTGACGAAACCGCCCATCCAGGTCGAGCCGCCGTAGGCTTTGCTCAACGCTTCAACCAGCGGGTTGCCCGACGTCAGCAGCGAGTTGGCACCTGCGCCGCCCGGCCCGACGATCAAAATCAGCAGGGCAAACGCCAGCAGCACCAGCATCGCGCCGATGAGCCCGCGTGGCAGGTCGCGCTTGGGGTTTTTGGTTTCTTCTGCGGCCAGCGGCACACCTTCCACCGCGAGGAAAAACCAGATCGCGTAAGGAATCGCCGCCCACACGCCGACATAGCCGAACGGCAGGAAACTGCTGGCGCCGGTAGCGTTAGTCACTGGGATGTCGAGCAAATTGGCGACGTCAAAGTGCGGCACCATGGCCACCAGAAATACGCCGAGTGCCAGAGCAGCAATGGCCGTGATGACGAACATCAGCTTCAACGCTTCGCCCACCCCGAAAATGTGGATGGCGATAAAAATGATGTAGAACGCCAGATAAATCATCCAGCCGCCGATGCCAAACAACGATTCGCAATAAGCGCCGATGAACACGGCAATCGCAGCAGGGGCGATGGCGTATTCGATAAGGATCGCGGTTCCAGTCAGGAAGCCGCCCCAAGGGCCGAACGCGCTGCGGGCAAATCCGTAACCGCCACCGGCAGTAGGAATCATCGAGGACAGTTCGGCCAGGGAAAAGCACATGCACAAGTACATGGTGGCCATCAGCAGTGTCGCGAGGAACATGCCGCCCCACCCGCCCTGAGCCAGGCCGAAGTTCCAGCCGGCATAATCGCCGGAGATCACATAAGCGACCCCAAGCCCCACCAGCAGCACCCAGCCGGCGGCGCCTTTTTTCAGTTCGCGTTGTTGGAAGTAGTCCGAACCGACTTTTTCGAAGTCGACGGAGGAGCCAGTCGCCGGAGCGCCAGCAGGGGATTCGCTAGGCATAGGGTTCACCATTCTTATTGTTTTATTGGCCCAGTTGCGGGGCCGGGGACCATTGGGTTGAATCGCACATCGCTTTCGCGAGCAGGCTCGCTCCCACATTGGATGTGTGTCGAGTCGAGCATTGCGGGGGCACGCAGTCCCTGTGGGAGCGAGCCTGCTCGCGAAAGCGGTCGAAAGGGCGAGGCAGAAATATCTGCCTCGCCCCTATGCTTTAGAAGAAGCCCAACGGATTGATGTCGTAGCTCACCAGCAGGTTTTTGGTCTGCTGATAGTGGTCGAGCATCATCTTGTGGGTTTCACGGCCGACGCCGGACTTCTTGTACCCCCCGAACGCGGCATGCGCCGGGTACAGGTGGTAGCAGTTGGTCCACACGCGACCGGCCTTGATCGCGCGGCCCATGCGGTAGGCGCGGTTGATGTCGCGGGTCCACAGGCCGGCGCCAAGGCCGAACTCGGTGTCGTTGGCGATGGCCAGGGCTTCGGCTTCGTCCTTGAACGTGGTGATGCTCACCACCGGGCCAAAGATTTCTTCCTGGAACACGCGCATCTTGTTGGTGCCCTTGAGCAGGGTCGGCTGGATGTAATAGCCGGTCGACAGGTTGCCCTCGAGTTTTTCCACCTTGCCGCCGGTCAGCAGTTCTGCGCCTTCGCCCTTGGCGATTTCCAGGTAGGACAGGATCTTGTCGAATTGCTGCTCGGACGCCTGAGCGCCAACCATGGTGTCGGTGTCCAGCGGATCGCCACGTTTGATTTGCAGGACTTTCTTCATGACCACGGCCATGAACTCGTCGTAGATCGATTCCTGAACCAGTGCGCGGGAAGGGCAGGTGCAGACTTCGCCCTGGTTGAAGAACGCCAGCACCAGACCTTCGGCGGCTTTCTCGATGAAAGTCGGCTCGGCCTGCATGATGTCTTCGAAGAAGATGTTCGGCGATTTGCCGCCCAGTTCCACGGTGGACGGGATGATGTTTTCGGCAGCGCATTTCATGATGTGCGAGCCGACCGGGGTTGACCCGGTGAAGGCAATCTTGGCGATGCGTTTGCTGGTCGCCAGCGCTTCGCCGGCTTCTTTGCCGTAGCCTTGAACAACGTTCAGCACGCCCGGCGGCAGCAGGTCGCCGATCAGTTCGACCAGCACGGAGATACCCAGCGGAGTTTGCTCGGCAGGTTTGAGCACCACGCAGTTACCGGCGGCCAGGGCTGGCGCAAGTTTCCACGCGGCCATCAGGATCGGGAAGTTCCACGGGATGATCTGGCCGACCACGCCCAGCGGTTCATGAATGTGATAAGCCACGGTGTTGCCGTCGATTTCGGCAGCGCTGCCTTCTTGGGCGCGGATGCAACCGGCGTAGTAGCGGAAGTGGTCGGCGGCGAGCGGGATGTCGGCGTTGAGGGTTTCGCGGACGGCTTTGCCGTTGTCCCAGGTTTCGGTGATCGCCAGCAGTTCGAGGTTGGCTTCGATGCGGTCGGCGATTTTCAACAGGATCAGCGAGCGCGCCTGCACGGAGGTCGCGCCCCACGCATCGGCGGCAGCGTGGGCGGCGTCCAGTGCCTTGTCGATGTCTTCGGCAGTGGAGCGGGGGAATTCGGCAATTGGCTGGCCGTTGACCGGCGAAGTATTGGTGAAGTACTGACCTTTGACAGGCACGACGAACTCGCCGCCGATGTAGTTACCGTACTTGCTCTTGAACGAGACTTTGGCGCCTTCAGTACCGGGGTGAGCGTAACGCATGATGTTCTCCTTGGCTTTGTACTTATTAGAGAAACGCGCAAGTGCGCTTGCTATAAGCGTAGAGCAAAGGTCGGGCCACTGCCGTGCAGGTCAGGTAAATCAAGGCCTTGCGCGGTTTCTGTCGGACGGGTGGATGAAGGCTGTGACGGTTTCGGTACAGATGCGGTGACAGTTTGTACCGCTTTTGGCACAGCCAGTGGCCGGGCAGTCTTGCCAGCATTGCAATGCGCCGGTGGCTGGAGGATGCTGGGCGTCACCTCAAGCATTGGGCCGCCGAGCCTCGGGGAGAACAATAAGAAATGCACGACAACCATTTGAGTCGCCATGCCCAACAGGTTCTCACCGCCACCCAGGGCAAACCTCACCTGCATGGGCCCGGAGCTGATCCGTCAATTGCCCGCTCATGGCTGCGCTGTCTTGAGGATTATCATCTCGACCCCGCGCTGAGCATGGCGCCCACCGTGCTCGAACACGGGCGCGTCCTCGAAAGTCGAGAACGTCTGCAGCAGGTCTTGCAGATTGCCGGCAATGAAATGAGCAGCCTGCATCAACAACTCTCCGGCGCCGGCCACGCGGTGCTGCTGACCGACGCGCGCGGGGTGATCCTCAATTGCGTCACCGCGCCGGCCGAACGCAAGATTTTCGAACGCGCCGGCCTCTGGCTCGGTGCCGACTGGAGCGAAGCCTGTGAAGGCACCAACGGCATCGGCACCTGTCTGGTCGAGCGTCAGGCACTGACCATTCACCAGGACGAACACTTTCGAGGGCGCCATACGGGCCTGACTTGTTCGGCGAGTCCTGTGTTCGATCCGCACGGCGAGTTGCTGGCCGTGCTCGATGTGTCCTCGGCGCGCCACGACGTCTCGCGCCAGAGCCAGTTCCACACCATGGCGCTGGTCAATCTGTCGGCGAAGATGATCGAGAGCTGCTACTTCCTGCGTTGCTTCGATAACCAATGGCTGCTGCGTTTCCACCTCCAGGCCGAATCCGTAGGGCTGTTCAGCGAAGGGTTGTTGGCGTTTGACGGGGAAGGGCGGATCAGTGCGGTCAACCAGAGTGCGCTGAACCTGCTCGGACATATCCGCGGTGGCTTGCTCGGCAAACCGGTGGAGGCGTTTTTCGACTGTTCACTGGACGAGCTGCTTGCTCGCGCCAGTGCCCATGCCAGCGCCAGTTGGCCGTTGCGCACCCGCGATGGCCGGCAGCTGTTTGCCGTGTTGCGTGGCGAATCGCGCAAGCCGCCGCCGATCATGCGTTCGCCAGTTGTCACCGAGGCACCACGCTTGTCGGGCATCTGCCTCGGTGATGCGACGCTGCAAGCGAACTTCCGCAAAGCCCTGCGCGTTTTCGAGCGTGATGTGCCGCTGTTGATCAATGGCGAAACGGGCTCCGGCAAAGAAGCCTTCGCCAAAGCGGTGCATCAAGCCAGTCAGCGGTCGAGCAAGGCGTTCGTCGCACTCAACTGTGCAGCAATCCCCGAGAGCCTGATCGAAAGCGAGCTGTTCGGCTATCGCGGCGGTAGCTTCACTGGTGCTCGCAAGGACGGCATGCGCGGCAAGTTGCAACAGGCCGATGGCGGCACGCTGTTCCTCGATGAAATCGGCGACATGCCGCTGGCCTTGCAGACCCGCTTGCTGCGGGTGCTGGAAGATCGGCAAGTGGTGCCGATTGGCGGGGAACCGGAAGCGGTCAATGTGCGGATCATCAGTGCGACCCACCGCAATCTGCTGGAGCGGGTTGCGGACGGCAGCTTCCGTGAAGATCTGTATTACCGGCTCAATGGGCTGGAAGTGGCGTTGCCGGCGTTGCGTGAGCGCAGTGATAAATCGCAACTGTTGGACTTCCTGCTGGCCGAGGAGGCTGGCGGCGAAACGATATTGATTGAACAACCTGCGCGTGAGGCGCTGCTGGCGTTCAACTGGCCGGGCAATGTGCGGCAGTTGCGCAATGTGCTGCGCACGTTGGCGGCGTTGTGTGATGAAGGGCGGATCGGGGTGGAGGATTTGCCGGCGATGATTCGGCAGGCGCGGGTGGCGGTTTTGCAACCTGATGTATCTGAGCATCCATTGGAAGATGCTGAGCGGGTTGCGCTGCTTAAAACGCTGGAACAGACGCGGTGGCATATGACGCATACGGCTGAGCAGTTGGGGGTTAGTCGTAATACGCTTTACAGGAAGCTGCGTAAACATGGCATTGAGCGGCGGGTCAGTTAGAGCCCTCACCCTAGCCCTCTCCCAGAGGGAGAGGGGACTGACCGAGGTGTTCTGGCGATTTACGCCGACCTGAATCATCGACGTGAACTCAGCATTTGAAAGCAACCGAGATCGGCTCCCTCTCCCTCGGGAGAGGGCTGGGGTGAGGGGCGACAATCCACAGCCGAACACAAATGCCATTCCCGCCCCATCACCTAAAGAGTGCGAATTCCCCCTCCCTACGCTAACCTGCGGCCATGTTTTACGAGGTCGACTATGCACATTCATATTCTGGGTATCTGCGGGACTTTCATGGGCTCGATGGCGGTTCTGGCCAAAGAGCTGGGCCACCACGTGACCGGTTCCGACGCCAACGTCTATCCGCCGATGAGCACGCAGCTTGAAGCCCAGGGCATTCAGCTGACGCAGGGTTACGACCCGGCTCAGCTCGATCCGGCGCCGGATCTGGTGGTGATCGGCAACGCCATGTCCCGCGGCAATCCGGCGGTGGAATATGTGCTGAACAAAGGCCTGCCGTACGTTTCCGGCCCGCAGTGGCTGGCCGATCATGTGCTGCAAGGTCGCTGGGTGCTGGCCGTTGCCGGTACCCACGGCAAAACCACCACCAGCAGCATGCTCGCCTGGGTGCTGGAACACGCCGGCATGAGCCCGGGCTTCCTGATTGGCGGCGTGCCGCAGAATTTCTCGGTGTCGGCGCGTCTGGGCGGCACGCCGTTCTTTGTGATCGAAGCTGACGAGTACGACAGCGCGTTTTTCGACAAACGCTCGAAATTCGTTCACTACCGCCCACGCACCGCGATCCTCAACAATCTTGAGTTCGATCACGCGGACATCTTCCCGGACCTGCCGGCGATCGAGCGACAATTCCACCATTTGGTGCGCACGATTCCGAGCGAAGGCCTGGTGATCCACCCGACAACCGAGCCTGCGTTGCAGCGAGTGATCGAAATGGGCTGCTGGACTCCGGTGCAGACCACCGGGGCCGGCGGTCAGTGGCAGGTCAAATTGCTTAGCGAAGACGGTTCGGCATTTGAAGTGATGTTCGAAGGCGTGTCCCAAGGCACGGTCGAGTGGGAGCTGACCGGTCAGCACAACGTCGCCAACGCCTTGGCCGCGCTGGCGGCAGCGCGTCATGTCGGCGTGGTGCCGTCGATGGGCATTGCCGGGTTGAGTGCGTTCAAGAACGTCAAACGTCGCATGGAGAAAGTCGCTGAGGTTCGCGGTATCACCATTTACGACGACTTCGCCCATCACCCGACGGCGATTGCTACCACCCTCGACGGTCTACGCAAACGCATCGGCGATGCACCGCTGATTGCGATCATCGAACCGCGTTCCAACTCGATGAAGCTCGGCGCGCACCGCGACGGTTTGCCAGCCAGCGTGGTCGATGCCGATCAGGTGATCTGGTACGCCCCGGCCAACCTCGGCTGGGATCTGGGCGCGACCGCTGCGCTGTGCACCGTGCCGTCGATTGTCAGCGATTCGCTGGAAGGCATCATCGAACGCGTGAAGAGCCAGGCTCAGCCCGGCACTCACGTGGTCATCATGAGCAACGGCGGCTTCGGCGGCCTGCACGGAAAACTCGCCGAGGCGCTGCAATGAACACTCGTTTGGAGAGCAATGGCCCCGAACGCATCACGCTGGCGATGACCGGCGCTTCAGGCGCGCAGTACGGTTTGCGCCTGCTCGATTGTCTGGTGCGTGAAGATCGCGAGGTGCACTTCCTGATCTCCAAGGCTGCGCAACTGGTGATGGCCACCGAGACCGATGTCACGCTGCCGCCCAAGCCGCAGATGATGCAGGCGTTCCTGACCGAATACACCGGAGCTGCCGCCGGGCAGATCCGCGTGTACGGCAAGGAAGACTGGATGTCGCCAGTGGCTTCCGGCTCCGGCGCACCAGCGGCGATGGTCGTGGTGCCGTGCTCCACTGGCACGCTGTCGGCGATTGCCACCGGCGCCTGCAACAACCTGATCGAACGTGCCGCCGACGTGACGTTGAAGGAGCGTCGCCAGTTGATTCTGGTGCCACGCGAGGCGCCGTATTCGAGCATTCATCTGGAGCACATGCTCAAGCTGTCGAACATGGGCGTGACCATCCTTCCTGCGTCGCCGGGTTTCTATCACCAGCCGCAGACCATCGATGATCTGATCGATTTCGTCGTGGCGCGGATTCTCAATCTGCTGGGCATTCCTCAGGACATGCTGCCGCGTTGGGGCGAGCATCATCTGAGCAGCGATGAATAAGCTGCTGGTGGTTTTACTCGCGCTGCAACTGACGGGGTGTGCCACTGCGCGCACGCTCGATGCGGCGAAGCCTGGGGCGCCAGTGGTGTATTCGGGGACGCGGCTGGATTTGTATGCGCTGAATGGCGGGTGTTGTGCGATGGATCGGTTTGGCGCTGAAGCGCCGAGCTATCCGGGCGTGGATCTGCCGGCGAGTGCGTTGTTGGATACGCTGTTGTTGCCGCTGTCTTTGCTGACGGTGATTGGCGTGGGGTTTCAGGCGACTGGCGGATTGTAGTCGGGTGTTCTGATCGTTCCCACGCGGAGCGTGGGAACGATCAATTCCAGACACCGCTGGATTATTTACCGAGTTTCCTCAAATCATCCGACTCGATCACCCGGACCCCATCCTGTTCTTCCAGCGCCAGCCGCCACATCGCCCGGGCCAATTGGCAGGCCTCGATGCCGCGATACTTACCGGGAATCAATTTTGAAAACGGTGCGGCTAGCTGCTCGCCCAGACGCGGCTCGGTACGTTCCCCAAGCAACAGCGACGGCCGGCAAATGGTCAGTTGCGGCCAGTCCTGCGCGCGCAATGCCTGTTCCATTTCCCCTTTGACCCGGTTGTAAAAAACCGAAGATTTCGGATCGGCCCCGATTGCACTGATCACGATCAGATGTCGCGCGCCCATTTCCCGCGCACGTTTGGCGAACGCCACGACCATGTCCAGATCCACCGCGCGAAACGCAGCTTCGGAGCCGGCCTGTTTGATCGTCGTGCCGAGGCAGCAATAGGCGATGTCGACGCGACCGCTGAGTTGCGGCAGAAACGCCTGTGGATCACCGACCGGGTTTTCCAGATGTGGATGCTCGGCCAATGGCCGGCGGGAAGGGGCAAGCACGCGGGTAATCGTAGGCTCGTTGAGCAAACGGTCGAGTAGATGTTCACCGGTCAAACCGGTGGCTCCGGCAAGCAATACGTGCTGAGGCGTCAAGTACATAGTGTCTCTCCCTTGATACTGTTCAGCTTAGTTGCTCTTTATCGCTCCGTCGTTCAACGCAGCACTTTGCAAAGCTTTTCTCGCTTGCTGTTTACGCAGCAGTTGCCAGTGCGACAGCACGGTTTTCGGCGCCCAGATCTGCGGCTCCGAGGCTTCGAAATTGTCCGCCAGTTCGCGCTCGGCAACGGTGGCCTTGGCCAGTTTGAAAGCTTGTTCGAGATCGTCGGTCTGGTTCAGCGCCTGGGCGAACAGTGCGTCACCGAAGTAGGTGAAGTTGGCCTCTTCCGAGCAGCCGAAGGACACCCGGTCGGCGCGCGACGCGGTCATGATCAGCGTGCGTTCGTCTTTGAGCGCCGGGATGAAACCGCCGGAGTAGCACGACGAAATCACGATGATCTTGTCGCGATTTTTCAACGGCGCCAGCACCGCGGCGAGTTCGTCGGCGGGCAGGTCGGCCAGCTCCATGCGCGGCTGGTCGAGCACCAGTTCGTGTTCGGCGGTGCCGTGGCTGGTCAGGTAGATGAACAACAAGTCTTCCGGGCCGCTGCGTTCAGCCAGGGTTTGCGCGGCGCGGCGCAGGTTCTCGCGGGTGGCCATCGGCCGGTCGCCGAGGTGGTCGCGGTGGTTGACCAGACGGATCTGGCCATAGGCGCCGAAGCGCGTGTTGAGCATGTTGGCGACGTAGTCCGACTCGCGCAGGAACACGCTCTGCTTGCCGTCGCCGCCGAGGGTCAGGGTGTACAGCTCAACGGCCGGGGTCGAAGCCGGGATCGCGGCCAGTGCGTCGTCGAGTAGACGACCCTGAGCGAGCAAACCGAGTTCCAGAGTGTCGGGCAGCAACTTGCCGTCGGCATCGCGCACACGCTGGCCGTTGATCCAGGTGCCGCTCATCACGCTGCCATCGGTGAGCACCAGTGTGCCGCGTCCCGAATAACTGTCGCTGTCGAATCCACCGACATAGAAGCTGCCATCGGACAAATTCAAACGGCCCTGACCGCTGAAGCGCCAGTCGCTGAAGGTGCCGACGTAGTGGCTGCCGTCGGCGCCGATCAGTTCGCCCTTGCCGGTCAGCGCGCCTTCCTTGAACTGGCCGAGCCAGACGTCGCCGTCAGCGTTTTCGTAGCGGCCCTTGCCGTGCAACTGATTGTTCTTGAAACCGCCGACATAGATGTCGCCGTCCGCGCTGTTGAAGGTGCCGTTGCCTTCCAGTTGGCCGTTGACGAAGTGGCCGGTGAACGAGTTGCCGCTGGAGTCGCCGCGCTGGCCTTCGCCATTCGGTTTGCCGTGGGCGAACTGGCCTTGATAGGAACTGCCGTCATCCATTTCCAGACGGCCGAGCCCGGAATACTGATCAGCCTTGAATTCGCCACGGTAAGTCATGGCGTTTTCTTTCAGGGTGCCTTCGCCATCGCGTCGGCCCTGCTTGAAGCGGCCGGTGTAACTGCTGGCATTGGTAGTCAGGCTGCCCTGACCCTCGAACAGCCCTTGCTGGAACTGGCCGCGATAGATCTCGCCATTACTGCCATGCCATTCGCCCTGGCCGTGCCACTGCCCCTTGTCGAACTGCCCGGCATACCAACTGCCATTGGGATAGTCGACCCGTCCCTGACCTTGCAGCAAGCCATCGACCAGTTCGCCGCGATAGCGTCCGCCATCCGGCAGTCGCGCATCGGGAGGCAGCAGCGATTCGCCGTCGCCGCAAGCGGCAAGCATCAGGGTCAAGGCAAGGGGTGCAAGACAGGCGAGTGAGCGCATAGCGGGATCCGGGCAATTAGGCGACCGAGTATGCCGCAGCTATGTGACCTTATACAGCCGCTGGAACGGGAGTGGATGCGAAACAGCGTGCGCTGCTTCGCATCCCGGCGCTTAAACGAAGCAGAGCGACAGTGGCTCGGCGATATAGGCCGGTTTATCCGAGCCTTCTATCTCAAGTGTTGCGGTGGCTTTGAGCAGCCATTGGCCCGGTTTTTTCTCGGTCACTTCGCCCAGATCGACCTTCAGGCGAACTTTGGAATTGACCTTCACCGGCTGGATGAAACGCACGCTGTCTAGGCCATAGTTGACCACCATCTTCACGCCTTGCGGCAGGATCAGGATGTCTTCCATCAATTTGGGGATCAGCGACAACGACAGGAAACCGTGGGCAATGGTGCTGCCAAATGGCGTTTGCGCGGCTTTGACCGGGTCGACATGAATGAACTGATAATCACCGGTGGCTTCGGCGAACAGGTTGATGCGTTCCTGATCGATGGTGAGCCATTCGGAACGTCCGAGTTCCTTGCCGACATAATCTTTGAGCTCTGCAACTGGAACATAGGGCATTGAGACTCTCCTTGGGTTCATCGGTTTTATAGTTTTTCAGGTGGGGGATATGACCGCCCTGCGAACCACTGTAGATCATCATGGCGAATTGCTCCGGTCAACCGACCATGCTTTTGGCGAATGCCGATCCATAGCGCAGGCGTGCTTATAATGCCGTCCACTTGCAGGGTGAAAAGTAAGACGGAGATGTCGGATGTTGCTACGTGGCCTGACCATGCTGGTGCTGTTTCAATTGCTCGGCACTGCGCTCAATCATTTGCTATTGCCAGTGCTGCCGGGGCCGATCATCGGCCTGCTGTTGTTGCTGGTGTTCCTGATCATTCGCGGTGAAGTCGGCGAGCCGTTGAACCAGGCGGCCAGTAGCTTGCTGCGCTATCTGCCGTTGCTGCTGGTGCCACCGGCGGTGGGCGTGATGGTTTATGCCACGGCTATTGCCGCCGATTTCTGGGCGATTGTCGGCGCCCTCGTGGTGTCGCTGATTCTGTCGATGGCCTTCGCCGGCGTGCTGATGCAGCGCCTGGTCAAGCGTCACGCGCCACCGTCGGAGGAATCCTGATGCTCTTCGATTGGCACGGCGCCTGGACGTCGGTGATTCACCATCCGCTGTTCGGCATCGGCATCACCCTCGGCGCTTATCAGTTGGTGCTGGCCGCGTTCGAGAAAACCCGCTGGATCTTTCTGCAACCGGTGCTGGTCTCCATGCTGTTGGTGATTGGTGTGCTGGTCGGCTGCGGCCTGACATACACCGAGTACCGCAAGAGCACCGAGATCCTCAGCATCCTGCTCGGCCCGGCGACCGTCGCCCTGGCGGTGCCGCTATATTTGAACTTGCGGCGTATTCGCCAATTGTTTTGGCCGATTTTTACTACGCTGGTGATAGGCGGAGTGGTCGCCACAGGCATGGGCGTGGCGCTGGGCTGGTGGTTCGGTGCCGATCACATGATCTTGATGACCATGGCGCCGAAGTCGGTGACTTCGCCGATCGCGATGCTGGTGGCCGAACAGATCGGTGGCGTTGCGGCGCTGGCGGCGGTTTTCGTGCTGATCACCGGGGTGATCGGCGCGATCTTCGGCCCGACGCTGTTGACCCGTCTCGGCGTGCACAGTCCCGAAGCGCGCGGCATGGCGCTGGGCATGACCGCGCACGCGGTCGGCACGGCGGTGGCGATGCAGGAAAGTGAGGAGTGCGGCGCCTTCGCGGCGCTGGCGATGAGTCTGATGGGCGTAGCCACGGCGGTGTTCCTGCCGTTGGCGGTGTCGATGGTGGTGTAAGGAAATGACTATGAGTCTGCCGCTTTTCCCGCTGAACACGGTGCTGTTTCCCGGCTGCAACCTCGACTTGCAGATCTTCGAGGCGCGGTATCTGGACATGATCGGCCGCTGTATGAAACAGGGCGGCGGCTTTGGCGTGGTGTGCATCCTCGACGGCCATGAAGTCGGCGTCGCCCCTGAGGGTTTTGCCCTGGTCGGCTGCGAAGCGCGTATCACCGATTTCCAGCAACAGGACAACGGACTGCTCGGTATTCGCGTGCAGGGCGGCCGGCGCTTCAATGTGCTGCGCACGGAAGTGCAGCGCGACCAGTTGATGCTCGCCGACGTCGACTGGCTGGACGATGAGCCCGAGCAGCCGTTGCAGGACGAAGACGCCGACCTGGTGGCGCTGCTCAAGGCGCTCGCCGAGCATCCGATGGTCGAGGCGCTGAACATGGGCACTGATGCGCTCGGCCAGCAATCGTTGGCGAATCAGTTGGCTTATCTGCTGCCATTCGCTGAAGAAGACAAGATCGACCTTTTGCAGCTCGATGACCCGCAGCAGCGTCTCGATGCCATTCAGGCATTGCTCGACGAATTGCAGGGCGAACTGTTCGCCTAGTTTTACTTTGAATTAACTCGGGGCGCTTGCCAGCCTTGTTTTGATTTTTTTCTTTGGCATAACTTCAAGTTGTCCGCAGGACGCGGGTAACTTGAATAATGATAAGGAAAATCATGACTGTTTATGAAGATGAATGGGCGTTTTTGGATGATGGAGGGGACGAAATTATCGCTCAGATGAGCTTGATGTCAGACGCCATTCATTTGTGAAATGAATGGCGTGATTCAAGTGTTAAAGGGATTGTGGCGGGTCACGGTCTGTAATGTTCGGGGACGGGCCACACAATGTCATTGGCAAATGTATGTTCGCCTTTTTGTAAATCCAGTATCACTCCCCCGGTATCGGCAACTCGATTGATCAACTCGTCGTAAGGGGTGTAGCCGTAGCGCCACATAGCGCTGGCGTCAGTGCCTGCCCAGGTTGCTTTTTCGATTCCATCGGCGTCTTCGTCGGCTTCACGAAAGATATCTTCAACCCGGGCAGCCCGTTTTAAGTCCGATTGCACCAGCCAGATCCTCTCGGCGCTGATACCTCGCGTAGGCATTGATATCCGGCCTTCCAGTGTGTCCCCGAGAAAATGCATGTTGTTCAGATAAATGTTTTCCGCTTGAGGGACCACCTCGATGCCGCGGGTGTCGATGACATAAAGGAAGCCAAGTTTCTGTTCGCGCCGCAGTAATGGATAGTCTCGCGAGTCGTCCATCTCAAACGACGTATCAGATTCCCCATCCGTGCTATGTCGACGTCCGCTAGACGAATCGCTGTCACTCAAATGCCCTGGATACCGGTTGGCCTGGCTGTTGTAATGCCGTGGATTGGAATAGTAGTTAAATCCCATGTAGTTCAAGCCATCGGCCAGACTAAATGTCGCACTGAACGCCCGTTTGGTCGTGGAGTCGGACGGGTTGCCTCGTAATTTCACCAGGCGTTCGTCCCGAGCCAGTTCAAAAGGCGTGCGCAGATCGGCCCGGAACATGGCAGGGATGTCGGTTCGGTATATGAAGCCGTGTACATTGCGTTTGTAACCTGCATGTTCCAGATAGCGGTTAAGAAACTCGCTTTCATATCGCTCTTCAACGTCGGGTAATGAGTCGCGCAGACGCTCGCCCTCATTTCTCAGTCTGAGAATGTACGGCTCCAGTTCTTCAGCGATTTGCTTGAATCGCTGATCGTCATTGCTCTGGGTCAATCGCTTGTGCTGTTCGGCCCATTCGGGGAATACGCCGTCTTCCATATCCGCTCGCAAGCGATTCTGTTGAGCGATGCTTAAATTGTAGGTTCGCAAGATATCTGCGCGTTCGGTCAGGGATTTTTGCGGATGAGACCATCGCAAAGAGTCGGTCAGGTACTTGTGGATGTTCGGCTCATCGAAACGTCTGGCCCAGTCAGGTGCCCGACCATGAGCGTCTGCCTCGCTACGGAAGACCAATGCCTCTGTCTCCCGCAGGCGGTACACGTTCCAGATATCGCCATCAGTCCAATGCGCAAGTTTCAACGGCACGGAGGTATCTCCGCGAGCCATAAGTGGGTCGACCCGGATCAACCTGTCACGTTCATCCTTGACGGCGAAACCGACATCTCTGTTCTCGTAACTATGAGGTGGTAAACCGGCGATCTCATTGGGCCATGTAACTTTTTCGTGAACGGCATAGTAGCCTCGGGTATCCGGAGCATAAGACGAGGTGTACCGAGGGTAGTCGTAGTACTCGATCGGCTTTTGCAAACGCCAGGTGTTGCTTTCGGCGATACGATAAAGCGGTGGCCCGGAAGGCTTGCGTTCTGCAGGCAGCTTTGCCCGATAGGCTTTCATCGCCTCATCGAACGCCACCATCACCGTTTGTATGCCGCTTTCTGGCTTCTCGTCTGCAACGTCCAAAAACTTTTTGTTCTTGTACAACCTCAGTCCGGCCGCATCGGGTGCGGATAATTCGCTCCCGGGATGTTGTACATAGCGTTCCAGTGGAGAGGTTGGTGTGGTGCGCTGCGTCGTGGCGATATCCGCTATCGGCGATACCGTGACGGCAGGCTCCGGGTGCAGTGTTCCTCCCGTTGTTGTTTCGACTCTCACGCCTGACGTGGTCTCGCTTGAGCCGTCCGGCCTGATTCGACCGGGCAGGTTGAAACTCAGATCGTCCGACCCGTTGTCCGGCGTGGTTGAGCGGGGCGTCGAGATGCCGGATGTATCGCCCGTGGTCGATTGTCGAGTGGCTTTGGGTTTGTTGCGCATTAAGGGTGACTCCATGTGGGTAAGTCAGCCGATCCGTCGGCTGATTGAGACTGGCACCGGTGTGACGATGAACATCACACCGGGCGCCTGACGTTAAGCGGGTTCAGTCAGGATCAAGAAATGCTGGCCGATGCGATAACCAGGTCTTCGGGTTTGATCCGGTACGTCGGTTGCTGGTCGATTCCCCAGTAGTTTTTTGTCGAGTTGTAATACACCGTGCCGTCCATTTTCGGTACCACGCCAATGTTCTGGACAATGACTCGAGCCGCCAGCTCATTGCGCTGCTTGTGCAGGCGCATGTCGGCCAGGAGGGCGTTGACGCTGGAGTAGCTCTGCGCATTGATCAGGTACAGCTGCAGCAACTCAAACAGGAATGCCACCTCATAGATGTTGCCGGAGCGGGTCACCACGCTGACAGACTCGACCGGTGCGTCATCTTCTATGCTCGGCAGCTCGATCAATGCGCTGCCAACATTCAAGCGTTGGCCTTCGAGTTGAATATCGTTGCGGGTGATCACTTCAGTCATTTGCCCGGTGTAGAGGCTCCAGGTTGAGGCATCGGCAATTTTTGCCGTGGCACCTGGGGTCGTCAGGTGAATGATTGTGTTGCTCGTAAGGTAGATATCGTAAGTCGAGCTTTCGCCCTTCAGTACATAGATACCGTTGTGCGACGTCGCCTCGATATCAACCCGGCTGGGCTTGGCGGGCAGCGCAATGTTGCGCGCGACTTTGGGGCTGGAAAACAGATAGTTTCCGTTACGAAACTTCAGGCAGCTTCGTGCGCTGCGGATCTTGTCGCCGGGTTCATTGGCGTCTGACAAATACGGCATGTCGGGCATTTGCAGTCGATACGAGATACCGTCCTGCATGATCAGAACAATGTCTTGGGCCAGGCGCGGAGTCGTGACCTTCAGGCTGTTTCGACCGCTGTAGCCGTTGGCTTGTGTGGCGACCTGGATGACGCCTTTGAACGTCACGATCTTCGAGGCAAGCAGCAACGAAATGTCGATGTTGCGGTAGATCAAGTGGGCGTTACCCGATACGCCATCGCGCTTTTCGACCTGGTAATTGACGATGACGTCGGCAATTTCAGCGTCCTTGAAGTCAAGGAAGATGACACGGGATGTTTCGGCCAGATCGCTGCGGGCAACAAACTCCACCCGACAGTTGGTCCGTGCCACAAAGTGCCGTTTCGATCCCTGCGCGGTGAGCGGAGCCGTGCCGCCGTTGATGATCTCGGGGCTGACGGACGGTTTGCCCATGACGCTGATCACGACTTCAACATCTGGATCGTCAGATCCATTTATCTGTGGGGGCAGGAGAAGCACCAGCTCGTAGCCGTCCTGGGTTTTGAACAGCAGTTGGTCATTTTTCAGGTGACGCTGACCCTCGACCCACTGGTAGACATTTTCGAGGGTCAGGACATGCTCGGGATCTTCACCGTCCTTGCCGCGCAAAGAGTTGACGATCAACGAGGTGCCGACGATTTGCCAGCGTTGAATCCTTTCGATGGGCCAACCGAATTCGATGGTGCTCGATTGTTGGCCATCTTCGATAAGCGTGACCAAAGCCGAGGTATCGGCGATGTAGTAGCGATCCTGGCCGGGGCCGCCATCGACACGGCAATCCGCGCCGCGGATGGCGATGGTGTCATCGCCCGCACCGGTCGCGATGTGATCGTTGCCATTGGCCGAAATTCGATTGGCATGATCGTCCCCGGTGACCCGGCTGACGCCGTTTGGCAATGTCGAGATATTTTCGATGGCCTGGATCTGCGCCAGCTCGACCTCTTCCGTAGCGGGTGTGTGGCTGCGCAACGCCAACTTTCCGCTGTGCAGATTGATGTCGTAACCGATGTGGCGGGTATCCGTGAAAGGGCGGCGGCCTTCGAAGGCCAGGGTGTCTGAACCTTCGCCGCCATCAAGCGTGCTGGCAAGCGCTGGGGCTGTCACCTGGTTGAGTACGTTCTCGGTGGTCTCAAAGTAAAACTCATCGGCCTTATCGCCGCCCGTCAGGTTTTTTGGCCCCTCCCGATAACTGAAGAGATTGGGCTTGTCCTTGACGCCAACGACTTGATCGTTACCGTCATCGAGTCGCCAAAGCACCCCTTTGTCATCGCCGGGCGCGCCTTTGACGCTGCCCTTGAGGCTTGGCGGTATGCCGTCGCGTGCATCAATGATGTCATCGCCGCCGACGATGACAGGTTCACTGTCGAGCTTGAACGCTGACTCCCCGGCATGCTCGTTCCACTCATGACGCCAGACTTTCAAAGGCTTGAGTTCAACGCTGAAACTGCCGTTCACCACATATTCCACAAAATTTTTGTACGCACCCTCCAGCAAGGTTTTTGCCGAACTCTCCAGTTGCTTGGTGTGATCGCTGAAGGCTTTGGAGATTTTGAAACGATCCAGCACTTCTTTATCCAGTTCCTTCCCGGTGAAGGCGAACCAGCCGGAGCGTATGCGTTCGTGAGTGCTCAGTTCGATGTAGTCGTCAATATCGTCCACGACGCGGGCGGCCTGGTAGATCATCGAGCCGAGGATAAGAATGGCCGCCGCAGCAAGTCCCAGTGGGCCGGCGACACTGCCGAAACCGGCCAGTGCCGCCACGCCCAGCGCCAGACTGATACCGGCGCCCGCTACGCTCAGGCCACCGCTGACATAGTGATCCTGAGCCTCCTTGCCGCTGGTCGCTGCGCCAGCATTGAAAGACTTGACGGCATCATTGATGTCGAACGGCAGGGTGATCGCACTGGCAAACAGGCCGGCGCCCCGACTCAGGAATTTGCCTGCCGACGTCAGCGGGAATCGGCCAAAGGCCTGCGAGCCGTTTCTGAGCATCGTTTCGCCGGTTTTGGTCAGGCCTCGCTCGATAATCAGCGAGCCGACTTCGGCGGCGATCGATCCGCCCTGATATGCCGCCTCCAGCGAGTCGCCTTGCTTTATCGCGTCCATCATCCCCCTGTAACCGCTGTAAATGCCGAACGCTTGCAGCCCTACGCCGGCACCGCTCATCAGGTAACTTTTGGATCTGCTTATCCAGCCCGGTGCGTCGTCGAGGGAGTCGACCCGATGAATATCCAGTTTTTGCGCGGCGTTGCTCAGTTGGTTGAGACGATCCATCCCGCTGCCGGGGGGCAACGGTTTGGCGCTGACGAACAAGGGGGGCGCATCGACCGAGCGCTTGCAGGCAATTTCAAAGAAGAGGGTGGCCACGACACCGCTGTCGGAGATGTCTGCGTGCTTCAGGCGGGTGTCGACGGTCGCCGAATCAAAGTTCAGCGCGTTCAGAAAGGCCTGATCCGGTGTTTTCATATTGGCGCTCGACGGGCTTAAGGCCTGACCGTTGACGGTGGCGCCCAACGCGTTGAGTTCCACGCGAGTGACCCAGATTTCGCCAATGCGCAAAGGCCCGAAATGTTTGTCGAGGGATTTGAGCGTGTGTCGGGAAGTGTCAACCGGGGGCGCGGTGTCCGCTGTTGAAGTGGATGTATCGGCTGCTACTTCGACTCTTCCTGGCTGCG
This sequence comes from Pseudomonas sp. LBUM1648, assembly GCF_059716145.1. Lineage (NCBI taxonomy): Bacteria > Pseudomonadati > Pseudomonadota > Gammaproteobacteria > Pseudomonadales > Pseudomonadaceae > Pseudomonas > Pseudomonas sp. LBUM1648. The sequence goes on along the minus strand of NZ_CP166808.1, from coordinate 5,713,244 downwards.
GCGCGTGGATGTTGGCCGAAGTGCTGATCTGCGTTACCTGAATGATGTTGTCGGTTGAAACTGTAATAGCCGGTTCAATAAGTTTTGACACGATTCAATCCTTTGAAAATAAGCGTGATTGCGCCCCGGTGTCCGTACCGGTTTGCTGATTGCCGAGTTGTGTTGTCTGAACAATAAAACTGGGTGTAACCCAATGCACTTAAGAGCCTTTATTCAGGCCAGGTTATGTCATCCCCAAACTCGTTTTTATTACCGGAAAGTTTAAGTATGGGGTTGCCCGCTGCTTCCACGGCATCGATCAACCGATCGTATTCATATCGGTTGGAGCGCCCTGCGTGAGTCACCGCTTCAATACGGTCAGCGTCAGCACCGGCCTGGTCGTGGATGTCGTGCACTTTCGCTGCTTTTGTCAGCGTGGAATCCAGCAACCAGATCCGGTCAGCGTCCAGACCCTTTTGAGTCACGGAAATCAGGCCTTCATGGTCATCGGAGGGAAACCAGGTGTCTGGGTTGTCCCGGGCGGATGAATTGAACATATGGTTTTGTTCATGCGGGACCACTTCCAGTTGGCGGGTGTCCAGGACATACAGAAACATCTCCGTCTGGCGTTCTCGAATCCGTTCGTAGTTGCGTTCGCGATCCATCGCGACTGGGCTCCCAGGGTCGGACCATGCAGAGGAGGTGCTGCTGTCGCTATCGCTGCCGTCGCTGGCATCGCTGTTCGGGGGCGAATCGTCAGCAGCCCTGCCGGGATATTTGTTGGTTTGGCTGTTGAAGCGCAGATACTCGGGGTCTGGCGCGCTGGCGTACATTTGCCCCTCCTTGAGGCTGAACGTGGCGCTCATCGGTTTGTGCGTGGTGGCACCGCGTCTGTGGGCATAACGGGGCAGCATGGCGTCGTCTTTTGCCAGCTCGAACGGGGTGCGTTCATCGCCCCTGAACAGCGCCGGAATATCGGTTCGATAAAGGCAGTTTTGCGCGTTGCGCCGATAACCCATTTTGGCCAGCAGGGCTTCGCGCAATTCAACGGTCAGGCTGCTTTCCGGGTCGTACCAGTCATGCCGGGCCTCACGTTTGAGATTCAATTCCTGGATTGCATCCAGGCTGTATTGGTCGAGCCGGTGCGGGTTGTCGACCTCTTCCATCAGGCGCTTATGCACCGTTGCCCACTCCGGCATCGTCAGCGCTGTCTTCATGTGTTGTTGCAGTCGGGTCAGTTGGCTCGGTAACAGGTTGTAAGTTTGCAAGAACGTCTCGCGTTCCTTCGCGGTCATGGACGGATGCAGCCAGCGCAGGGAGTCACGCATCAATACATCGAGCGGATTTCCTGTTTCCCGGGGGGTGGCCCATTGCGGTGGTTTACCGGACGCTTGAGCCTGAAGACGAAAGCGCTCTATGTCCTGGCCTTGAATCGCGAAGGCCTCCCAAATCTCCTGATCGGTCCATTGCGTCAAATGTGTGGGATGCGAACCGAAGCCTGCGCTGGGCGGGTCGACCTGAATCCATCGAGCGTATTGATCCTTGAAGGCAAACAATGTGTCCGTTTCCTTCATCCCAAGCCTTGGCTTGAGTTCGTAATAACCCTGGGTGTCCGGAGAACGGTGCGAAGGACTGTAACGGTTGGGGTCGATGAACATCGGCTCTTCGGCCGGGCGAGGCTTTTTAACGGCGGGGGGGTGATCAGCTTGTTCGCCCACGGAGGTATTGGGCCGCTTGGGTGCGGCGTCGCTGACGTTCTGTGGTGCAGGGCTGACAGCGGGCCTTTGGCTTTCGTTGAGGGTCAGGCGCCAGGTTGGCCGGCCATCGTTTTTATAGATGATCGGGCCGAGCGCATGCCGGTCTTTCAGCGTCTTCAACCGATAGACGTTGAGGTTTGCATCGTAGTCGGCGTGAGCGGTACACAAGACACCCTCATATTCGACGTCGACAAATCTGCGCCCGACGATAAAACGCCAGCCGTCAGCGTCCGCTTCCTGCATGCCCCGCAGAAAACTGTCGGGGAACCAGTATTTATCGATAGAGGTTTCGCTCGCGCGGTCCACGGGAGTGCGCGTCGGCATTTCGGTGACCTGCACCGCAGGGTGCCGGGTGTGATCGGTTGCTGAGTGGGGAGCGGGTGGTTGATTCGGGGTGATCGTAAACGGGTTGTCGACAGCCCCGGGCATTCGTGTCGATGTGGCGTCGGTTTGTCGCGGCAAAGAAGTATTAGGTTCAGTTGTTTGTGTTGTCGGCGTGGGCGGTTTGCGCGTTATTTTTGGACTCATGGATTGCTCTGTGTCGATAGCATTTATGGGTGTTTGAATGTCGTGATTTTGTATTGGACATATTTATTCAATGACGCTGAATGTTGGCGTTTGTATTTAACTTGATGAATTGAATGTTGATGAGGGTGGTGCGGGTTGAATGTAAATGATTTTTCGAGCAGTGATAGGCGAGAGTTTGTGGTGGTGCAATTAAATATGTAACTTAAGTTAATTATTTGGGTGTTGTGTAAGTTGTTGGTGTTTTTAAGTTGGGAATAATTACCGCGAGGTAAAAAACAGACGTAGGGCGGGAGCGCCACTCTTGTCGGAATAGTCCTCAAAGAGTGGCGTGGGAAGGGAAGGGCAGCCGAATCTAGTAGGCGTAACGCAGCAGTGTGTGAGGCAGATGGCGAAAGACGAAGAAGCTGAACAGCACCACCAGCGCCGGCAGGATCAGCCACCAGACTTTGAAGGGCATGGCATTGAGCGGTGTCTGGCGCTGACTCAGCCACAGGGCCGCAGCACATACGCCCGATGCCAGCATCGCGCCGGCCAGCACATCGGTCGGCCAGTGCGCCCCCAGATAAACCCGCGACAGGGCAATGGACAGGGCCGGAATACAGCCGACCAGCAGCCACGTCAGGCGCATGCGTGGCGGTTGCCCGCGTCCGGCAAGTACAGCCAGAGTCAGAAACAGCGCGAACGACCCCGAGGCATGGCCGCTGGGCATGCTGTAGCTGGTGATCGGATCGGTCAGTACTTCCGGGCGGACCCGGGCGAAAAACAGTTTGGTCCCCGTGTTCGCCAGCGCGGTGACGAGGAGGGTGCCGCCGGCGAAAACCGCGTGACGCCACTGCCGGCACAGCAACAGCAGGCCGGTCAGGAGGATGCTGAACAGCAGCATGTTGCGGAACTCGCCGATCAGGGTCAGCGTGACCGCGATTTCATCCAGCACGGGTTGGCGATGTTCTTGCACCAGCGTCATCACGCCTTGGTCGAGTGCCGTCAGGTACGGGTATCCGATAAACAGACCAATCAGGATCAGCAAGCTCATGCTGCTGATCCAGATAGTCGCGCGGCGGTGGCGGCGCATGCTGCTGTTCACACTCAGGCCGACCATTACCGCGATGCTGCCAGCAACGATCCCCGCCTCCGGCCAGAAACCTTCCGGCAACGGCAGGCGGAAGGCGGCACCCGTGGCCCAGCCCGGCAACAGATAGGCCAGACTCCAACCAGCGGCGGCGAGCAGGCTGACGGCGGCAAAGCGCGGGAAGGGCATGTCGCACATGCCGGCAACCATCGGCAGCATCGGGCGTAGCGGGCCGATGAAGCGTCCGACCAACAGACTGGCAATGCCGTAGCGCTGGAAATAGCTTTCGGCGCCGGCCATCCATTCCGGATGATGGCGCAGGCCCGGCAGTCTTCGGATGTTCTGGTGAAAGTGGCGACCGAGGAAGTACGAGATCAAATCGCCGAGGATGCCGCCGAGAAAACCCAGCAACAGGGTTTCACTCAGCGACAGCGCGCCGCTGCCGGCCAGCACCGCCACGGCAAACAGCAACACGGTGCCGGGCACAATCAGTCCGGCAATCGCCAGGCATTCGACAAGGGCAACAATGAACACCGCCACGGCCAGCCACTGAGGGTTGGCCGCCAGCCAGCCGGTAACGCTATCGAGCCATGGGCCCATACAAACCACTCCATTTCATTGATCACCCCGTAAGGGTGTGTTCACAGCAGAAAATAATCGCGACCTTCGACCTGACCCCGGCGCAGCGGGTTCCGCGTACACCATTGCGCATAAGCGGCGTCGACGAAGCGGTACATCAGGTGTTCGTCCCGGCCGTGGGGGATGCCCAGGCGGGTGGTTTGAATGATGTGCGAGGGCGCAGGTCCGGCCTCTTCCACCAGCAAAAGGTCATGATCGAAGCGCTTGGCGTCCCACACCGGCACTTTCAGTCCCAGCGCTTTGCAGAGCAAGGTCTGGCCGGCACAGAGCTTCTGCGACGGGCGCGGGCGACCTTGAGCATCAGGATTGTTCAGCAGCATTTGCGCCAGACTGTCCGGGCCGCTGATCTCATCAACCCACGGATAGGCGGATTTGATCAACACTGCATTGCCCGGCCCTTGCGCGCTGAAGTTCAGCGAATCGCCGCCACGGGCGTAATACATATAGATGTGGCCGCCATCCAGAAACAAAGCCTTACGCTTTTCTGTGTAGCCAAGGGACGCGTGGCTGCCTTTTTCCGCGCAGTAATAGGCTTCGGTTTCGATGATTCGGGCGCTGAGCCACAAATCGCCGACCCGGTGGCGGATGACTTTGCCCAGCAGATCCTGCGCTAACACTTGGGCGTCACGGTCGAAAAAAGCGTCCAGAAGTCCCAGTGGCAGGCGCTCGTCACGGGTGTGAACGGTGAGGTTGGACATGGCAGGCAAGGTTTATCCAGGCTGAATGAGGTCGAGATGATAACAATTTGAGGCTTAATCCCGGCTGAACATCGGCAATTTGTAGTCCATTTCGACCATCCGCCCGTCACCGCTGTTAGTCCCGGGACGCGACAGCTATAATCTGCCGCTTTCCTCTTTGCCAAGACCCCAGCAGACCATGACTGAGTCCGTTCTTGACTACATGACCCGATTGGGTCGCGCCGCCCGCGAAGCTTCCCGGGTCATTGGCCGTGCCAGCACCGCGCAGAAAAACCGCGCCTTGCAGGCTGCTGCCAATGCCTTGGACGCCGCTCGAACGGAGCTGGCGGTAGCCAACGAACGGGATCTGGCTGTCGGTCGCGCCAATGGTCTGGAGCCTGCGTTGCTTGAACGTCTGGAACTGACTCCGGCGCGTATCGACGGCATGATCGTCGGCCTGCGCCAGGTCGCGGCGCTGCCGGATCCGGTCGGCTCCATCCGTGACATGAGCTTCCGCCCGTCGGGGATTCAGGTCGGCAAGATGCGCGTACCGCTGGGCGTGATCGGGATCATTTACGAGTCCCGGCCCAACGTGACCATCGACGCCGCCAGCCTTTGCCTGAAATCCGGCAACGCGACCATCCTGCGCGGCGGTTCCGAGGCGATTCATTCCAACCGGGCGATTGCCGCGTGCATTCAGCGCGGTCTGGCCGAGGCCGAGTTGCCAGCAGCCGTGGTGCAAGTTGTCGAAACCACCGACCGCGCCGCCGTTGGCGCGATGATCACCATGCCCGAGTACGTCGATGTGATCGTGCCGCGCGGTGGCCGTGGCCTGATCGAACGTATCAGCCGTGATGCCCGCGTGCCGGTGATCAAGCATCTGGACGGCATCTGCCACGTTTATGTCAGTGAGCACGCCGACCTCCCGAAGGCCCAGCGTATCGCCTTCAATGCCAAGACTTACCGTTATGGCATCTGCGGTGCGATGGAGACCTTGCTGGTCGATCAAACGGTTGCGAAGGATTTCCTGCCGTCGATGGCAGCCCAGTTCCGCGAAAAAGGCGTCGAGCTGCGTGGTTGCGAGCGCACCCGGGCAATCATCGAAGCCGTCGCGGCCAGCGAAGACGACTGGAACACCGAGTATCTGGCGCCGATCCTGTCGATCCGCGTGGTCGACGGTCTGGATCAGGCTATTGAGCACATCAACCATTACGGCTCCCACCACACCGACTCGATCGTCAGCGAAAACCTCGCCGACACCCGCCGGTTCGTAGCGGAAGTCGACTCGGCGTCGGTGATGATCAACACCCCGACCTGCTTCGCCGATGGATTTGAATACGGATTGGGTGCCGAGATCGGCATTTCTACTGATAAGCTGCACGCCCGCGGCCCGGTGGGCCTCGAAGGACTGACCTGCGAGAAGTACATCGTGGTCGGTGATGGCCAGTTGCGCGGCCAGGCGACGGTCTGACTTGACCGACCTCGACCTGACAGCGCCGCAGCCCGGCAGCGAGTCCCGCCCACGACGCATTGGCATCCTGGGCGGAACGTTCGACCCGGTGCACATCGGCCATTTGCGCGGAGGCCTGGAAGTGGCCGAAGCGCTGGCACTGGATGAACTGCGCCTGACGCCCAGCGCGCGACCGCCACACCGCGATACGCCGCAGGTGTCGGCGCAGGATCGGTTGGCGATGGTTGAGTGCGCGGTGGCCGGAGTGCCGCCGCTGGTGGTAGACGCCCGCGAATTGCAGCGGGACAAACCGTCTTACACTATTGATACCCTGGAGTTGATGCGTGCCGAAATGGCCGCCGAGACCCAGGTTTTTCTGCTTTTGGGCTGGGACGCATTTTGCGGCCTGCCCACTTGGCACCGCTGGGAAGAGTTGCTCCAGCATTGCCACATCCTGGTGCTACAGCGCCCGGACGCCGACAGCGAACCGCCGGATGCCTTGCGCAACCTGCTGGCAGCGCGTTCGGTGAGCGACCCGCTGGCCCTGAAAGGGCCGAGCGGACAGATTGCATTCGTCTGGCAGACACCGCTCGCGGTCTCCGCCACCCAGATCCGTCAACTGCTGGCCAGCGGTAAGTCGGTACGTTTCCTGGTGCCCGACGCGGTCCTGGCCTACATCGATGCGCACGGTCTGTACCGTGCGTCGAATTGAACAAGGCGTGCTCAAGTAACACGATCTACGTGTGACGAGGCGCCGAATACATGAGCAAAACGAGTTTTATATGACTGACAACGTAAAGAAAGTTAAGCGCAAAGGCACATTCAAAAGCGCTCCGCTGCCAGAAGTGGCCAGCTCCAACGAGCCGCTGAAGGGCGACGAGCTGGTCAAGGTTGCCGTTGCAGCCCTGGAAGACGTCAAGGCGCAAGACATCCAGATCATCGATGTGCGCGAGAAGCAGAGCATCACCGACTACATGATCATCGCCACTGGTACGTCCAACCGTCAGATCGGCGCGATGCTCGACAAGGTTCGCGAAGCCGTCAAAGCCCAAGGCGTCAAGCCACTGGGTGAAGAAGGCAAGGGCGACAGCGACTGGGTGCTGCTGGATATGGACGATGTCATCGTGCACATGATGACCGCCTCGGCTCGCCAGTTCTATGACCTGGAACGCCTGTGGGCCGGTGCCGAGCAAAGCCGTTCGGCCAGCGCTGCCCACCACAGCCCGGAAAACACCCACGAGCATTTCACCAAGCTCAACAAAGACCAGCTGTAAGGGATTGCTGTGCGACTGCGACTGATCGCCGTCGGTTCACGCATGCCCAAATGGGTGGAAGAAGGCTGGCATGAATATGCCAAGCGTCTTCCGTCCGAGCTGGCGCTGGAACTGGTGGAAATACCGCTCAATACCCGTGGCAAGAATGCCGACGTGGCCCGTTTCATCCGCCAGGAAGGCGAAGCCATGCTGGCCAAGGTCGGGCCGAACGAGCGGATCGTCACGCTGGAAGTCCACGGCAAACCCTGGAGCACCGAGCAACTGGCGGTCGAACTCGACCGCTGGCGCCTGGATTCACGCACGGTCAATTTCATGGTCGGTGGCCCGGAAGGGCTGGCGCCGGAAGTCTGTGCCCGCGCTGATCAGCGTTGGTCGTTGTCACCGTTGACGCTGCCGCACCCGCTGGTGCGGATTCTGATCGGCGAACAGTTGTACCGTGCCTGGACCGTGCTGTCCGGTCACCCTTACCACAAGTAAGCCTGCCCACATGTCTCAGCCGATCCGCATCAAGGACCACGAAAAGGACGCACGCCTGGTGCGTAGCCGCGTCGTGTTCGGGGCCATTGTGATCGTGATGCTGATTGGCGTGCTGATCGCGCGGCTGTATTTCCTGCAGGTGATCCAGTACGAGTATCACTCGACCCTGTCGGAAAACAACCGCGTACATGTGCAGCCGATTCCGCCGACGCGCGGGCTGATTTTCGACCGCAACGGCGTAGTGGTGGCGGACAACCGTCCCAGCTTCAGCCTGAGCATGACCCGTGAGCGCTCCGGCGACTGGCAGCAAGTGCTCGACGTCATCGTCGAAGTGCTGGAGCTGACGCCCGAAGACCGGGTGATCTTCGAGAAGCGCATGCGTCAGGGGCGCCGGCCGTTCGAGCCAGTGCCGATCCTGTTCGAGCTGACCGAAGAGCAGATCGCTCGTATCGCGGTGAACCAGTTCCGTCTACCGGGTGTTGAAGTGGTCGCGCAACTGGTTCGCCACTACCCGCAGGGCGCGCACTTTGCGCACTCGGTGGGTTATATGGGACGGATCAACGAGAAAGAGCTGAAAACCCTCGATCCGGTCAACTACAGCGGCACCCACCACATCGGCAAAACCGGTATTGAACGTTTCTACGAACCGGAACTGCACGGGCAGGTGGGTTACGAAGAAGTCGAGACCAATGCCCGTGGCCGCGTCTTGCGCGTGCTCAAGCGAACCGATCCGATTCCCGGCAAGGACATCGTCCTGAGCCTGGACATCAAGTTGCAGGAAGCTGCCGAAGCCGCGCTTGGCGGGCGCCGTGGCGCGGTGGTTGCGCTCGATCCAAAGACCGGCGAAGTGCTGGCGATGGTCAGTCAGCCGAGCTTCGATCCGAACCTTTTTGTCACCGGGATCAGCTTCAAGGCCTACGCCGAGTTGCGTGACTCCATTGACCGGCCACTGTTTAACCGCGTGTTGCGCGGTCTGTACCCACCGGGTTCGACGATCAAACCGGCGGTGGCGATTGCCGGTCTCGATTCGGGCGTGGTGACGGCGTCCAGCCGGGTGTTCGACCCGGGCTACTACATGCTGCCCAACTACGACCACAAATACCGCAACTGGAACCGCACCGGTGACGGCTTCGTCGACCTCGACACGGCGATCATGCGTTCCAACGACACCTACTTCTATGATCTGGCGCACAAGCTCGGCATTGATCGGTTGTCGGCTTACATGAACAAGTTCGGCATCGGCCAGAAGGTCTCGCTGGACATGTTCGAAGAATCCCCGGGCCTGATGCCGTCCCGTGAATGGAAACGAGCGACCCGCAAGCAGGCCTGGTTCCCGGGCGAAACCCTCATCCTCGGGATCGGCCAGGGCTACATGCAGTCGACCCCGCTGCAGCTGGCTCAGGCCACGGCGCTGGTGGCGAACAAAGGCGTGTGGAACCGACCGCACCTGGCCAAATCGCTGGAAGGGGTGAAGCCGGTGGACGAAAACCCGATGCCGAACATCATTCTGCGTGATCCGTCGGACTGGACCAAGGTCAACCACGGCATGCAACAGGTCATGCATGGCGCCCGGGGTACCGCGCGAAAAGCGGCCATCGGCGCGCAATACCGGATCGCCGGCAAGTCGGGTACTGCCCAGGTGGTGGCGATCAAACAGGGCGAGAAGTACGACCGTTCCAAGGTTCAGGAGCGCCATCGCGACCACGCCTTGTTCGTCGGTTTCGCCCCGGCCGATGATCCGCGCATTGTCGTGTCTGTCATGGTCGAGAACGGTGAGTCTGGTTCCGGCGTCGCCGCCCCGGTAGTTCGTCAGGTGATGGACGCCTGGCTGCTCGATCAGGACGGACGTTTGAAGGCCGAATACGCCAGCCCAATCAGTGCGGAGGCTACGGCCCGTGATGAATAATTTTGATCGCATGCTCTCCAGCGAGGATGTGATGCGTCGCCGCGCGACGCTGCTACAAAGACTGCATATCGATGGCCCGTTGCTGATCCTGCTGCTGATCCTCGCCGCCGGCAGCCTGTTCGTGTTGTATTCGGCCAGCGGCAAGAGCTGGGATTTGTTGGCCAAACAGGCCACTTCGTTCGGCATCGGTCTGGTGTCGATGATCGTCATCGCCCAGTTCGAACCGCGCTTCATGGCCCGTTGGGTGCCGCTTGGCTACGTGATCGGCGTGGTGTTGCTGTTGGTGGTGGACATCATGGGCCACAACGCGATGGGCGCCACACGCTGGATCAACATTCCCGGGGTGATCCGCTTCCAGCCTTCCGAATTCATGAAGATCCTGATGCCGGCGACCATCGCCTGGTATCTGTCCAAACGCACCTTGCCGCCACAGCTCAAGCACGTTGGCATCAGCCTGATGCTGATCGGTGTGCCGTTTGTTCTGATCGTGCGCCAGCCGGACCTCGGCACCTCGCTGCTGATTCTGGCCGGCGGAGCGTTCGTACTGTTCATGGGCGGGCTGCGCTGGCGCTGGATCCTCAGCGTGCTGGCCGCTGCAATCCCGGTGTCGGTGGCGATGTGGTTTTTCATCATGCACGACTACCAGAAGCAACGGATCCTGACGTTCCTCGACCCGGAAAGCGATCCGCTCGGTACAGGCTGGAACATCATTCAGTCGAAAGCTGCGATCGGTTCCGGGGGCGTCTTCGGCAAGGGCTGGCTGCTCGGCACCCAGTCGCATCTGGACTTCCTGCCGGAAAGCCACACCGACTTCATCATTGCGGTATTGGGTGAAGAGTTCGGGCTGGTCGGCATCTGCGCGCTGCTTTTGATCTATCTGCTGTTGATTGGCCGGGGGCTGGTGATTACCGCTCAGGCGCAAACGCTGTTCGGCAAATTGCTCGCCGGGGCGTTGACCATGACGTTTTTTGTTTACGTTTTCGTCAACATCGGTATGGTCAGTGGCCTGTTGCCGGTCGTAGGGGTGCCGTTGCCGTTCATTAGCTACGGAGGAACTTCGCTGGTGACGCTGCTGTCAGCGTTTGGGGTTTTGATGTCGATCCATACCCATCGCAAGTGGATCGCACAGGTTTGAATAAGGTGAAGAGTTCAATGCAAGTAATGCGTGGCTGGGCGACTCGATGCGCGCCATGGGTTGGCCTGGTAGGCCTCCTGGGCAGCGTGCAGGAAGCGCTGGCCGGCGAATACGAAGGCTCGCCTCAGGTGGCCGAATTCGTCGGTGAAATGACCCGCGACTACGGTTTCGCCGGTGAGCAACTGATGGGTGTGTTCCGCGAGGCAGCGCGCAAACAGGCGATTCTCGACGCCATTTCCAGACCCGCCGAACGGGTCAAGCAGTGGAAAGAGTACCGCCCGATGTTCATCACCGACGCGCGTATCGCCCGCGGTGTGGACTTCTGGCGCCAGCACGAGGCGACGCTGGCCCGTGCCGAGCAGGAATACGGCGTGCCGGCACAAGTTATCGTGTCGATCATCGGCGTTGAGACCTTTTTCGGGCGTAATACCGGTAATTACCGGGTGATCGATGCCTTGTCCACCCTCGGTTTCGACTATCCTCCCCGTGCCGAATTTTTCCGCAAGGAACTGCGTGAGTTCCTGCTGCTGGCGCGCGAAGAGCAGGTCGATCCGTTGACCCTCAAAGGTTCCTACGCGGGGGCCATGGGCCTGCCGCAATTCATGCCGAGCAGCTTTCGCGCCTATGCGGTGGATTTCGACGGTGACGGCCACATCAATATCTGGAACAACCCGGATGATGCGATCGGCAGCGTCGCGAGTTATTTCAAGCGCCACGGCTGGGTTGCCGGCGAGCCTGTGGTCAGCCGCGCCGATGTGCGCGGCGAGCAGGTCGATGAAGGCCTGACCACCGGCATCGAACCGACAAAGACCGTCGGGGAGTTGCGAGTGCTGGGCTGGTCGAGTCATGATGCGCTGCGCGATGACATGCCGGTCACTGCATTTCGCCTCGAAGGCGACAACGGCCCTGAATACTGGATGGGCCTGAAGAATTTCTACGCGATCACGCGTTATAACCGCAGCGTGATGTACGCCATGGCCGTACATCAACTGTCTGAACAGCTGGTACAAGCACGGGGCGTCAAGTAATGCGGGCATTGCCTATCAATAAACCCCTGAAGCTGGTGGCATTCACTGCGTTGGCGGTGCTGGTCGCCAGTTGTTCGACCAGCCGTACCCCGACTCAAAAAGCACCGTCTACCGCTGTGCGCGCACAGCCGGGGCTGGACATCAACCGCGCCCACAAAGATGGCGCGCCGTGGTGGGACGTCGATGTCTCGCGCATTCCTGATGCCACGCCGACCCTGCATACCGGCGCGTACAAGGCCAACCCTTACACGGTGCTGGGCAAGACCTACTTCCCGTTGCAGGAATCCAAGACGTACGTCGCTTCCGGCACCGCGTCCTGGTACGGCACCAAGTTCCACGGTCAGAACACCGCCAACGGCGAGGTCTATGACCTGTACGGCATGAGTGCCGCCCACAAGACATTGCCACTGCCAAGTTACGTTCGGGTGACCAACCTGGACAATAACCGAACGGTGATCCTGCGCGTTAACGACCGTGGGCCGTTCTACTCTGATCGCATCATTGACTTGTCCTATGCCGCCGCGAAGAAACTCGGTTACGCCGAAACCGGTACTGCGCGGGTCAAGGTCGAAGGCATCGATCCACAGCAATGGTGGGCCGCCAAGGGCCGTCCGGCGCCTTTGATGCTCAACGAGCCGCAAGTCGCGCAGAATAGCGCCCCGGTGATCACGGCTTCGGCCGGCACCGTCGAGCAATGGACTCCGCCGCCGCAGCAACACGCCGCGGCTGTTGTGCCAGTTCAGCTCGACGCAAAAAAAAACGCTTCTGCAACAGCGTCTGGCCAGTATCTGCAGGTGGGCGCGTTCGCCAACCCGGACGCTGCAGAACTCCTGAGGTCGAAGCTCAGCGGGATGGTGAGCGCTCCGGTGTTCATCAGCTCGATCGTGCGCAATCAGCAGACCCTGCACCGGGTACGCCTGGGGCCGATCGGCTCGCCGGGTGAAATTGCCCAGGTCCAGAACAGCGTGCGCCTGGCCAACCTTGGTTCGCCAAGTGTGGTCACCGAGTAAGTAATACGTAGGACTTGATTGACGATTCACCAGCGATTGGGGGGTGAATCAGGTTGTTGGCTCGTCGAAGAACAAAAGCCCGGCAAGGGTGACTGGAGTGAGCAACTGAACACGCGATAACCCGTTAGAAGGTTATTTGATTAGTTTTTGCCCTTGGGCAAGTTTCCATTAGCGATTTCGAGAGACGGATGAACATCACCACCTTTGCCAAACGCCTGTGTCTGCTAGTCCCGCTGCTCCTCTCGCCAGCCGCCTTCGCGGCCGAGATGATGCCATCGCCACCACAACTGGCCGCCAAGGCTTACGTGCTCATGGACGCCAGCAGCGGCAACGTGCTGGTCGAGAACAACGGTGACCAGCGTCTGCCGCCGGCCAGCCTGACCAAACTGATGACCGCGTACATCGCTACGCTGGAAATCCGTCGTGGCCAGATCGGTGAAAACGATCCGGTGACTGTCAGCGAAAACGCCTGGCGTACCGGCGGTTCGCGGATGTTCATCAAAGTCGGCTCGCAGGTGACTGTCAGCGACCTGCTGCACGGCATCATCATCCAGTCCGGCAACGACGCCAGCGTGGCGCTGTCCGAGCACATCGCCGGCAGCGAAGACGCGTTCGCCGACCTGATGAACAAGACTGTCACCGATCTGGGCATGACCAACTCCCACTTCATGAACCCGACCGGTCTGCCGAACCCGGAGCACTATTCGTCGGCGCACGACATGGCGATCCTGGCTCGCGCGATCATCCACGAAGACCCGGCTCACTACGCGATCTACTCGCAGAAAGAGTTCTTCTGGAACGGCATCAAACAGCCTAACCGCAACCTGTTGCTGTGGCGCGACAAGACCGTCGACGGTCTGAAAACCGGTCACACCGACGAAGCCGGCTACTGCATGGTGTCCTCGGCTGTACGTGATGGCCAGCGTCTGATCGCCGTCGTGTTCGGTACCAACAGCGAAGTGGCTCGTGCCGCTGAAACCCAGAAGCTGCTGACCTACGGTTTCCGCTTCTTCGAAACCCAGACCTTCTATCAGAAGGGCACCGAACTGGCTCAGGCCCCGGTGTGGAAAGGCACCACCAATCAAGTCAAGGCCGGCCTGGCTCAAGACTTGACCATGACTCTGCCGAAAGGCCAGCTGAAGAAGCTCGCTGCCAGCATGACCATGAACCCGCAACTGACCGCGCCAATCGCCAAGGGCGACGTGATCGGTAAAGTCGAAGTCAAACTGGAAGACAAGGTGGTGCACAGCGCCGACCTGATCGCTCTGGATGGCGTCGAGGAGGGTGGTATCTTCCGCCGCATGTGGGATAGCATCCGTCTATTCTTCTACGGCTTGTTCAACTGATTTGTGTTGACCTGCATGGCCTCGCCCCGATCCGGTGCGGGGCCATGCGCGTTACCACGGCTTAAGAGGCCGTTACGCCATGACCGATACCGAAGTAAAGGCGCCAAAGATCGAATTCCCTGCCACTGACTACCCGGTTAAGGTGATCAGCGACACGGGTGTTGGCAACAAAGACAAGATTATCGACATCGTCAAAAAGCACGCGACCATAAATGATGAGCGCATCGACGAGCGTCAAAGCACCAACGGCAAGTACACCACCATCCAGCTGCACATCATCGCCACCGGTCAAGACCAGCTGTACGACATCAACAGCGAGCTGCGGGCTACCGGTTTCGTGCACATGGTGTTGTGATGCCGGGCACGCTGGGCTTTCGTGAGCTCGGCCAGATGGCTTACGAGCCGGTCTGGCATGCCATGCAGCGTTTTACCAACGAACGCGGCAGCGATGCCGCCGACGAAATCTGGCTCGTCGAACACCCGCCGGTGTTCACTCAGGGCCAGGCCGGCAAGGCCGAACACTTGTTGCTGCCGGGAGATATCCCGGTGGTGCAGGTCGATCGCGGCGGCCAGGTGACCTACCATGGCCCCGGGCAACTGGTGGCTTATCTGTTGCTGGATGTACGCAAGCTGGGTTTCGGCGTGCGTGATCTGGTCAGCCGCATGGAGCTTTGCCTGATCGAACTGCTGGTCAGCTACGGCGTGACCGCCGCGGCCAAGCCAGATGCTCCCGGCGTGTACGTCGATGGAGCGAAAATCGCTTCTCTGGGTTTGCGGATTCGCCACGGTTGTTCCTTTCATGGCCTGGCCCTGAACGTGGATATGAACCTGGAACCGTTTCGACGGATTAATCCCTGCGGCTACGCCGGGCTGGCGATGACCCAGCTGAGCGACCATGCAGGATCGATTGAATTTGCCGAGGTAAGTGCCCGGCTGCGCGCGCAGCTCGTCAAACACCTCGACTATGCTGAGCAGACGACCCTGACGGGCGGAATCGACTGATATGACTACTGATGCAGTGCAAACCATGATCCCGACGCTCGACGTGACCGAGCGCCCGGCCCCGCGTCCCAAGGTTGAAGCCGGCGTCAAGCTGCGCGGCGCCGAGAAGGTTGCACGCATCCCGGTAAAGATCATTCCGACCACCGAGCTGCCGAAGAAGCCTGACTGGATTCGTGTACGCATCCCGGTTTCGCCGGAAGTTGACCGTATCAAGAGCCTGCTGCGCAAACACAAACTGCACAGCGTCTGCGAAGAAGCCTCCTGCCCGAACCTGGGCGAGTGCTTCTCCGGTGGCACCGCGACCTTCATGATCATGGGTGACATCTGCACCCGTCGCTGCCCGTTCTGTGACGTTGGCCACGGTCGTCCGAAACCACTGGACGTCAACGAACCGGAAAGCCTGGCCATCGCCATCGCCGACCTCAAGCTCAAGTACGTGGTGATCACCTCGGTTGACCGCGACGACCTGCGTGACGGCGGTGCCCAGCACTTTGCCGACTGCATCCGCGAAATCCGCAAATTGTCGCCGAATGTGCAATTGGAAACCCTGGTCCCGGACTACCGTGGCCGCATGGACGTCGCCCTGGAAATCACCGCGGCCGAGCCGCCGGATGTGTTCAACCACAACCTCGAAACAGTGCCGCGCCTGTATAAGGCTGCGCGTCCGGGTTCGGACTACCAGTGGTCGCTGACCCTGCTGCAACGCTTCAAGCAGATGATGCCGCACATTCCGACCAAGTCCGGCCTGATGCTGGGTCTGGGCGAGACCGACGAAGAAGTCATCGAAGTCATGAAGCGCATGCGCGAACACGACATCGACATGCTGACGCTGGGCCAGTACCTGCAACCATCGCGCAGCCACTTGCCTGTGCAGCGTTTCGTGCACCCGGACACCTTCGCCTGGTTCGCCGAGGAAGGTTACAAGATGGGCTTCAAGAACGTTGCGTCCGGTCCTTTGGTGCGTTCTTCGTACCACGCCGACGAGCAGGCGAAGCTGGTCAAGGCTGAGCTGCTGGGTTCCTGATTTCTGCGCTGAACTGAAAAATGCCCGCCGAGGCTTCAACGCCCGGCGGGCATTTTTTTGCCTGTCCTACAACACGCAGCCACTTTTCCTGCGAGCCGTGGAGGAGCAAAGCCTCTTCTGTTTATCGCGGTTCCTGACTACTGTGTGCCCATGACTTTATACGCGGAGACTCATGGATGACTGTTCGACCGACCCACACACTTTGTCCTTATCGTGCCGTGCCAGCGCTGCCGTCCGAGGGACTGATCGGCGTTATCGCACCCGCCGGCCCCGGCGTCCTCGACACCGACAAGGCTGTGCAGTGGATGCGCGCCCGGGGTTATGGACTGCGTGTGTTTCCCGGAGTCTATGAAAAAGACGGCTATCTGGCCGGCAGTGATGACGTGCGGCTTAACGATCTGCATGCCGCGTTCGCCGATCCCGAGGTCGACGCGATCATCTGCTTGCGCGGTGGCTACGGTACACCGCGACTGCTGGATCGGATCGACTTCGATCTGTTGAGTCGCAATGCCAAGCCGTTTGTCGGCTACAGCGACATCACCGCGTTGCATCTGGCCATCAGTCGTTACGCGGGTTTCGTCACCTTTCACGGGCCGTTGCTCAATGCCGACCTGTTGGGTGACAAGGAGCCGCCGACCGTCACTTCATTCTTTGCCATGCTGCGCGGTCAACTGAAAGCGGGCAGTGTGCTCAGCCATCCCGTGGCCTATCCGTTGACCACGGTCGAGCCGGGTATTGCCCACGGGCGCTTGCTCGGCGGCAATCTGGCGATGATCGCAGCGACGTTGGGTACGCCTTACGAAATCGACGTCGAAGGGGTCATTCTGCTGATCGAGGACATCAACGAGCCGTTGTATCGCATTGACCGCTTGCTGACCCAGATGCGTCTGGCCGGCATGTTGGCCAAGTTGCGCGGGGTGTTGGTCGGGGATATCGCGGGAGTTGATGTCGAGGCGTTGAATCGCTTGCTCAAACAGACTTTCGCGCCGTTGCGGATTCCGGTGCTGTCAGGATGGCGCAGTGGGCATTGTGATCCGAACCTGACGTTACCATTGGGGGCGTTGGTTCGCCTGGATGCGGGGAAGAAGGAGTTGATGCTGGAGCAGGATGTGGTGGTTCGACGGTAGTCCGGGTGATGCAAAAAAGATCGCAGCCTGCGGTAGCTTCTACAGAAATCGGTGTAGGAGCTGCCGCAGGCTGCGATCTTTTGATTCTGCTTTACTGCGTACGCAGGCTCTCGAGCAGCTTGTGCGTCGGATATCCGTCCGCGGGCCAGCCAAACGACTGCTGAGCACTGCGGATCGCCTTGCGCGTATTCGCGCCGATAATCCCGTCCGCCGCGCCGGCATCGTAGTTGCGGGCACTCAGCAAGGTTTGCAATTCGATCCGCTCGGTGCGGCTCAGCGGCAAGTCATCTTTCGGCCAGGTGCCATTGATCAGACCACCGCCATCGAAGCGCTCGGACAACAAACTCACGGCCAAGGCGTACGACGAAGAGTTGTTGTACTTGAGGATCGCCCGGAAGTTGTCAAGGATCAGGAAGGCCGGGCCACGATAACCGGCCGGCAGCAACAGGGCGGCGGACAGCTGTTCGGAACCTGCGGGTACCTGACCGCCATTGGGCAGGGTCACACCCAACTGACGCCATTCGGCGACGCTTTTACGAATCGCACCGTCCGCCAGCGTGTAGTTGAAGCTGCTCGGCAGTTGCACCTCGAAACCCCAAGGCTGGCCGCGCTGCCAGCCAGAGCTTTGCAGGTAGTGCGCAGTCGAGGCCAGGGCGTCGGCCGGGCTGCCCCAGATGTCGCGGCGACCGTCACCGTCGAAATCCACAGCGTGGGTGTTGTAGGTGGTCGGAATGAACTGGGTCTGGCCCATCGCGCCGGCCCAGGAACCGAGCATCTTCTCGGGTGTGATATCGCCTTGTTGCAGAATTTGTAGCGCGGCGATCAATTGCGCGTGTGCAAAGCCCGGACGGCGGCCTTCGTAGGCGAGGGTGGCCAGCGAGTTGATCACCGATTTGCTGCCCTGGAATTGACCGAAGTTACTTTCCATACCCCACACCGACACCAGTGCCTGACGATCAACGCCATAACGCTGTTCGATGCTTTGCAGAATGTCGGCGTACTGGTTGATCAGCGCCTGGCCTTTGCGTACTCGCAGCGGCGATAGCGCGCCATCGAGGTATTCCCAGACCGGGCGGGAGAACTCTGGCTGGCTGCGATCGGCACGAATCACGCTGGCGTCGAAGCTGACGTTGGCAAACGCACGATCAAACAGATCGGCGCGGATCCCGGCGGCGAGCGCATCCTTGCGAAAACCCGCCTGCCATTCGGCAAAGGACTGGGTCGGTTGAAGGTCGAGAGGGTCGGCGGACGGCACTACCGGCGGAATGATCGCTGGGGCCGTGGCGACAGGGGCCGCTTGAAGAGGTTGCGCGTCGGCGGCGGTAGGTTTTTCCGCACAGGCAACAAGCAGGATGAAACTTGTGGCAGCAACCAATTGGCGAACAGGCCAACGATGGGAAAGACAAAAGGGCATGCACAGGTCCAGAGGATACTAATCAGGTGCAGACCTTAACATGCCTGCGGAATGAAGCGGTTATCGCTCAGGCATATGGACGAGGTCTATTCAGCCGGCTAATCACCATATGCCCTGAATTAGCGCGGCGCAACTGTCATTTCTATCAGCTATTCAGCAGTGTTTTTCCTCGATTCAATAGCGATGCCGGCAGGATTGTGGTGGTTTGAATTTCTCGATCGCTGCCTCTTGAAGCAAGTTTTCGAGGAATCTCATATGAAAGGCAAAGCGCTTTTAATGCTGTTTCTTTTGCTGGCAGGGTGCTCTGTAAAAGACCCTTCGCAGGAGCCTGTTCAAACTCAGTTGGGCATACAGACTGCTGCAGCGTTAGCCACCAGCGGCCCGGAAGTAGCCAGCGAATTGTCGGCGCGTTACAGGGATACCACCACTCTTCGATGTGATGGGTTGGACTCCAGACCCGCCTTTCTTTGCAGTGGAATTTTGCTGCGTGCAACGGCTACTGCGGCCGGCTTCGATGTCTGGGATCCGAGCCCCACCGCTGAAAGGGTGGGAGGCACCTCATTTTCGTTTGTCCGTTCAGACTACAAAATGAAAAGACTGGCCATGGGGTACACCAAAGGACTGATTTTCTATCCTGTTCTGAAAACACCGTCAGGGAAGCTCAAGATTGAAGTTCTGTGCTTCTTTCCAGTGGACGGGGATTCTGATCATCGTAGTGATCGTGGTTGTGGCGGGATTTCCGGCTATCCCTCAACCGTTGCCTGCGCTGCCCAAGGCATCAATACCCCTGAAAAATGGGCAGAGAATTACAACAAGCATGCTGCTTCTAATCACAACAGGGCAGGTGTATGCAGTTTTGATGTCAGAGATTCGGCTAATACGCTGGCGGCCCCCAATTTTGTAAAGGGAATGCAGGCAGGACGTCTGGTGACGCCAAGAGCTTTTGACATACCCAATGACGTGAAAATGACGACATGGGCAAAGGGGCAAGCGAAAGTCTTGCCAATTGAGGCGTTCTTTTATGTGATTGTCGGAAACACATCGGGCTTGGCGGAAGTCCAGAGGGATCAGCTCCGGTTCAAAGAGCTCACTGGTGAAACGCGGCCTATTATCAAAGTAACAATGCCGACAACGCTGGCCGATAAAGTGACGTTTGTGTTTCAGGCGCAGGATCAGGCGGTGAATTGATCATCCGTTTCAGGCAGCCAGAAAGTAAGAAGCCTCCCAGTTGTCAGACTGGAAGGCTTCGCGGCGGTAGCTGCCTTTACCCTTGGTTGGTCGTTCCTGGCGACTGCGGAACAGGGGTTGGGCGATGATGGATTTGGCCTTGTTCGGGCCATGTTTCGATGGCTTTTTGCTCATGAGGGTTCTCTTGGGTGAGTGGGTTTTGCGGGGGAAATAATCTGCCGATGTCGGGCGTCTGTCTATAGGGCAAATGCAGGTCGTTTTGTAGGAAAACAAGATCAAAAGATCGCAGCCTTCGGCGGCTCCTACAAGGATTGGTGTAGATACCGTCTTGCCCCTCATCGGGCAAGGGCAATTTTCGGGTCAAATGGTTGGCCCGATTTAAGAACGGCGTAGACAAAATGTAGGAGTTTGCGCATCGCTGCACAGATGATTTGCTTGGGGGCCTTGCCGTTGGCCTTCAAGCGGTCCTTCATGGCGATGATTGCCTTGTTGTGCTTCAGTGCAACCAACCCAGGCATGTATAGACCCGCCCGAACGCGAGCCGATCCGATCCTCGAAATCACTGTTCTGCCTTTGAATTTTCCCGAGTCCTGCAGCTTTGGGTTCAACCCGGCGGCAGCGACCAGCTTGCGAGGGTCGTCATATTTACGCAGGTCGCCCAACTCGGCCAGCAGCCGCTCAAGGGTTTTCTGGCCGATACCGTCGATGGTCACGATCAAGTCGCGCATTTGGCGCATGTCTGGATCATCGTCGATGTGTTTTTTGATTGCTTTGTGAGTTTCAACGATCTCTTTCTCGATGTGACGCAGCACAGAGTTGATCGAGTCTTTGACCTTTTCGTCGGACACATCCAGGCGATTGAGCTCCATTTGCTCCATTTCCTGAAGGTCATCCAAGCGACGTACCATCGCCTTTAGCTGACGATATTTCAGCGGCTCTGGAGCCCAAAGCTGAAGCTTTTCAGCCTTTTCCCGAGCAAAGTCAGCGATCAATTTGGCGTCGCTTTTGTCGGTTTTTATCCGGCGCAGCTCGCTGTCGGCGTAAGCGTGGGTCGTAGCCGGATTGACGACGCAGACCCGGTAACCCTTGTTGTAGACGAACTCGGCAAGTTCCAGGTGATAAACGCTGGTGGCTTCCATCACGATCAGGGCTGTAGGCTCGACCTGCTTGTTCAACCAGGCGTCAAACTCTTTGAAACCTTTTGAGTCGTTAGCCAGTTTGGCTTTGGTTTTGTGCTTGCCGTTTGGCAGGTGAGTAGCGATATCAAAGGTGTTTTTAGCGACATCGACGCCGACGAAATTGGACATGACCGTTTCTCCATTAATCCGTTTTCGATCATCACTGCACTCTGTCCAACCTTGCGAATGCGGGCTCTCGCCAGAGACGGGCCCAAGATACCGTTCGAACTATACGAGTGAGTGTGGAGGGCTGGAGCACGATCTACATCACAGGCAAAAAGCCTAAGGAGCTGCACGGCTTCCAAGTCCCTCCCTCGATGATCAGTCGAGAACTATCGCTCCTGACGGAGCGATAGTCGAGATACAAGGAGCTGCCCAAGGCTGCGATCTCTTGATCTTATTCGGCAGGCAATGACAAACGTTGGCCAGCCATCAACAGTGCCAACCGACTCAGACTCATCCACGGTGATCCGGCCGCCTGGCCCTTGATCTGTGCATCGATGCGCTGGGCCTCCAGCAACAACTGCGCCCAGCGTTGCGCCGAGTAGCGTTGCAGGGCTTTGCTCATCAACGGTTTGCGCTTGTCCCAGACTGGCGGTTTGGACTGGCTGAAGGCCTTGTCCAGCGGCGTGCCCTGGCTGTACTGCAGCGAGATATTGGCCAGCAGGCGCAACTCCCGCGCCAGCGCCCAGAGAATCACCGGCGGTTCGACACCTTCACCGCGCAGCCCTTCGAGCATGCGCAGGGCGTGAGCCGGTTCGCCGTTGAGCACGGCATCGGTCAGGCCAAACACATCGAAGCGCGCACTGTCCGCCACAGCGGCCTGCACGGTTTCGACGGTGATCTGGCCGCCTTCGGCCATCAGTTTGAGCTTTTCGATTTCCTGCGCGGCGGCGAGCAGGTTGCCCTCGACACGCGCGGCAATCAGTTCGACGGCGTCCTGGCTGGCCGACAACCCGGCCTGAGACAAGCGCTGACGAATCCAGCTTGGCAGTTGATTGGCATCCACCGGCCAGATCTGGATGAACTGGGTTTGCTGGCCTTCAACCAGTGCCTTGCCCCACTTGGTCTTCTGCGCGCTGCCGTCGAGCTTGGGCAGGCTGATCAGCAGGACGGTGTCTTCGGCAGGACGTGAGCAGTACTCGATGAAGGCGGCAGCACCCTTGTCACCGGGTTTTCCCGACGGAAGACGCAGTTCCAGCAGGCGCTTTTCAGCAAACAACGACATGCTCGCGCCGGCCTGCAACAACGTGCCCCAATCGAAACTGGCGTCGGCGGCGAAGACCTGGCGTTCGTCGAAACCTTGCTGGCGGGCAGCAAGGCGGATGGCATCGGCGGCTTCCTGACATAGCAGAGGGTCATCGCCGCTGATGATGTAGACCGGCGCAAGGGCGCCTTGCAGGTGTTTGCCGAGTTGAGCGGGAGCGAGCTTCATAAGAGCAATCGAACGGGGCGCCTGAGCGCCCCGAACGTCTTACTGCTGCGGAACTTCGAGCGGCGACTGACGCGGGGTTTCCGCTTCAGCCTTTTGCGCCGCTTCCAGCGCGTCGGCTTCTGCCTTGGCGCGGTTATTGGCAGCCTGTTGCAGTTGCTCCAGTTGACCCGGGGTCAGCTGTTGCAGACGCAGCATCATGCGCTGAACCAGCTCGCGACGAATATCGCGACGGGCGTCGTTGGCTTCCTGATCGGAGCCGACGAGGTTGTTGCCGTCGTGGATAAACACTTTCTGCACTTCAAGCTTGTCGCTCAGCAGCGAAAGGTTTTTGTCGCCACGGATGTCGTAGCTCAAGACGGTGTTGACCTGATACTCGCCCGTACGACCGGCACCGGCATAGCTGAGGATGCGCTGGCTTTCCTGTTCGTCAGCCAGGTATAGCTTGTAAGGCGCGCCGCTGTAAATCTTGACGCCGCTGGATTCCAGTACCTGACGCAGTTGGGTGACGGTCTCGCCGTAGGCGTTACGCGCACTCAGGTCGAGTTCCTTGATGGTCAGTTCGGTGGTGCCAGTGCCGCGCAGCTGGAAACCGCAGGCGCTCAACAGGACGGCGAGGCCCATCACCAGCAGATTGCGTTTGATCATTGTGTTGCTCCCCTTGAAACCATGTGGGCCGTTCATGCGGCCCGAAAGGTTTTACTGGGCGCCAGGCACACCTGACGCCCGATCCAATTAGCTGGCGACGATATTGACCAGTTTCCCGGGCACTACGATCACTTTACGAATAGTCAGGCCATCGACGAACCGCAGCACGTTTTCGTTGGCACGAGCAGCGGCTTCGACTTCTTCGCGAGTCGCGCTGGCCGGCATTTCGATCTGACCGCGCAGCTTGCCGTTGACCTGGATGACCAGGGTCAGGCTGTCCTGCACCAGCGCAGTCTCGTCCACTGCTGGCCAGCCAGCGTCGATCACCGGATCGGCGTGGCCCAGTCGGTTCCACAGCTCATGGCTGATGTGCGGTGTGATCGGCGCCAGCAGCAACGTCACGGCTTCCAGACCTTCCTGCACCAGTGCGCGATCCTGTTCGGTGCCTTGCGCGGCTTTTTCCAGCACGTTCATCAGCGTCATCACCTGAGCGATGGCGGTGTTGAATTTGTGGTTCTGGCCGACGTCGTGGCTGGCCTGCTTGATGGCCAGGTGGATCGCACGGCGAACGGCTTTCTGCTCGTCGTTCAGGCCCGCAACATCCAGTTTGCCCGGCAGGCCCTG
Source organism: Pseudomonas sp. LBUM1648 (assembly GCF_059716145.1). Taxonomy (NCBI): domain Bacteria; kingdom Pseudomonadati; phylum Pseudomonadota; class Gammaproteobacteria; order Pseudomonadales; family Pseudomonadaceae; genus Pseudomonas; species Pseudomonas sp. LBUM1648. The sequence continues at coordinate 5,689,332 of NZ_CP166808.1, read as the reverse complement.
AGATACGTGGGCCTGCGCCAGACGCCAGACACGCTTGAGGAAACGGTGCGAACCCTCGACGCCGGAGTCGGACCATTCCGCGCTCATATCAGGTGGCGAGGCGAACATCATGAACAGGCGGCAGGTGTCGGCACCGAACTGGTCGATCATCGACTGTGGGTCAACGCCGTTGTTCTTCGACTTGGCCATCTTCTCGGTGCCGCCGATTTCCACCGGCAGACCGTCGGCAATCAGCTTGGCGCTGATGACTTTGGCCTTGCTGTCACGTTCCAGTTCGACGTCCGCCGGGTTGAACCAGGTGTAGGCACCGTTGGCTTCGCGACGATAGTAAGTCTCGGCGATTACCATGCCCTGGGTCAGCAGATTCTTGAACGGCTCGTTGGAGCTCACCAGACCTTCGTCGCGCATCAGCTTGTGGAAGAAGCGCGCGTAGAGCAGGTGCAGGATCGCGTGTTCGATACCGCCAATGTACTGATCAACCGGCAGCCAGTGGTCGGCCGCGGATTTTTCCACCAGGCCACCTTCAAAGTGCGGCGAGGCGTAGCGGGCGTAGTACCACGAGGACTCGACGAAGGTGTCCATGGTGTCGGTTTCACGCTTGGCAGGCTGGCCGCATTTCGGGCAGTTGCACTCGTAAAACTCGGGCATGCGTGCCAGCGGCGAACCGGCGCCGTCCGGCACCACGTCTTCCGGCAATACGACTGGCAATTGGTCTTCCGGCACCGGCACGTCACCGCACGCATCGCAGTGGATGATCGGGATCGGGCAGCCCCAGTAGCGCTGACGGCTGATGCCCCAGTCGCGCAGGCGGAACTGAGTGCGCGAAGCGCCCAGTTCTTTCTTGATCAGTGCGACTTCGATGGCGTCGAACGCGCCGGCGAAGTCCAGACCGTCGAACTCAGCGGAGTTGATCAGCGTGCCGTGCTCGCCGTAGGCGTCTTGCCACGGGGCCGGGTTGGTGTCGCCGGAGCTGGTACGCACCACCGATTTCACCGGCAGGTTGTACTTGTGGGCGAATTCGAAGTCGCGCTCGTCGTGAGCCGGCACAGCCATTACTGCGCCATCGCCGTAATGCATCAATACATAGTTGGCGACCCATACCGGGAGTTTTTCACCGGTCAGCGGGTGCTCGACGAACAGGCCGGTCGGCAGGCCTTTTTTCTCTTGAGTGGCGACGTCGGCTTCGGCAACGCTGCCGCCCTTGCATTCAGCGATGAACGCTTGCAGCTCAGGGTTGTTCTGCGCAGCCTGGGTGGCCAGCGGGTGTTCGGCGGCCACGGCGACGTAGGTCGCGCCCATCAGCGTGTCCGGACGGGTAGTGAAGACTTTCAGGGTGCCGGCTTCGCCGATGGAATCGACGTTGTACGGGAACTGCACTTCCATGCCGCGGGATTTGCCGATCCAGTTGCGCTGCATGGTCTTGACCTGTTCAGGCCAGCCAGTCAGTTCGTCGAGGCTCTCCAGCAGCTCATCCGCGTAAGCGGTGATCTTGAAGTAGTACATCGGGATTTCGCGCTTTTCGATCAGCGCGCCGGAACGCCAGCCGCGACCGTCGATTACCTGTTCGTTGGCCAGAACGGTCTGATCGATCGGGTCCCAGTTCACGGTGCCGTTTTTACGGTAGATCACGCCTTTTTCGAACAGGCGAGTGAACAGCCATTGTTCCCAGCGGTAGTAATCCGGCTTGCAGGTGGTGACTTCGCGCGACCAGTCCACCGCCAGGCCCAGGCTGCGCAGCTGGGTTTTCATGTAGGCGATGTTTTCGTAGGTCCACTTGGCCGGCGCGACGTTGTTTTTCATCGCGGCGTTTTCTGCCGGCATGCCGAAGGCGTCCCAACCCATCGGTTGCAGAACGTTCTTGCCTTGCATGCGCTGATAGCGGGAGATCACGTCGCCGATGGTGTAGTTGCGCACGTGCCCCATGTGTAGTTTGCCGCTGGGGTAAGGGAACATCGACAGGCAGTAGAAAGTCTCCTTGCCTGGCTGTTCACTGACTTCAAAGGACTTTTGCTCGTCCCAGAACGACTGGGCGGCGGCTTCGATTTCACGGGGCTGATATTGTTCGTGCATGGCTACTTTTGTACTGGATATGGGTGGCCTAATCCTCTTCAACGCGGCATCGGGATGGCCCGGACGAGCTGGAAGTGGAATGACAGGAAGCGCCGTAGCATACATGACCGCGCTTGGCCTAGGGAAACCCTGATTACAGCTGTTTGGCCCGGTAAATACGTGGCGAGGGCCGTTGGTCGCGGCGTGTAGCCGGTTTGTGCAGCGAAGCTAAGCTCTAACTGGGGAGTGAGTCTTATCTTCAATGAGGTGAGGGATGGTGGAGCAACAGCAAAGAAACGTCACGAAACCTGAGTTGTACGAACGGTTGATGGATCGTCTGGGGATGGCCCTGGATGCTGCAAAAACCGCTGATCGGCTGCGCGATGAGCGCCCCTTGGAACTGGAATTGCGTGGCTTGAGCCCCGCCGAGTTCAAACTGGTCAAGGCCTATCTGGATCGCAGTGAACGTGAAACGCACGGATGCTTGTCGCAGGCAGTGAAGCAGCTCGATGCAGCACATTCGGCCAAGGTCATCTGGCTCAAGGACAAGGCGCCCCGCAAAGACACCGTCAAGGTGCGTGCTTTGCAGGCCAAGTAAGCGCATGGCAGGTCAAGAAACGGATCTTTTTCAACAGGATCCCACCCTATCGGTTGTCGCGTTGGTTTAACCCACTTAGGCTTCGGGCATCTTTGGAGATGCCCGATGCCTTTTCGTTACTTCATCAAACAACTTTTGCTGCCGCCCGGCATTCTTTTACTACTGTTGCTGGCTGCCTGGTGGCTGCGACGCTCACGGCCGCGCCTCGCTGGATTGTGTTTTGCCATTGGTTTTGGAGGGCTCTGGCTGATGAGTCTGCCGGTGGTCGTGCAGTGGGGCGCCAAGGCCCTTGAGCGCGAGCCGCCGCTGGCTCGCGAAGAGTGGGCGACGCTCGCGCAACGGGCCGATGCGATTGTAGTGCTGGGTTCCGGGCGTGAGCGCGGTGATCTGGCTTGGGGCGAGGATCAGCCGACCGGCGTGGGGCTGGAGCGTCAGCGCTATGCGGCACGGCTGGCCAAGGCGTCGGGATTGCCGATTCTGACCAGTGGCGGCTTGCATTACGGCACGCCGCCGACCGAGGCGAAATTGATGGCTGACTCGTTACTGGATGACTTCGGCGTGACTGTGCGCTGGCAAGAGGGTGAGAGCCGTACCACATGGGAAAACGCCAAATTCAGTGCTGATATGTTGTTGCCGCAGGGGATCAAGCGCGTGGTCGTGGTGACACAGGCCTGGCATATGCCGCGCTCGGTCTGGAGTTTCGAGAAGGCGGGATTTGAAGTGGTGCCGGCGCCAGTCGGGTTTCTCGGCACCGATAACGCCAGGCCATTTGGTGGCTGGCTGCCGGAGTTCAAGTCGATCTGGCAGAGCGGGCAGTTGCTCAATGAAGCGGTGGGGCAGGTGGGGTATTCATTGTTTTACCGCTGATCCCCCAGCCCACTGGATATTGGGTTTTTGTGGCGAGGGGATTTATCCCCGATCGATGGCGAAGCCATCGCAAAACCTGTGTGCGCGATGTATCAGACACACCGCTGTTGCAGGTCGGGGCGGCTTCGCCACCCATCGGGGATAAATCCCCTCGCCACAATGGGGCGAATCTCACAATTGGGTTGGATCTGAAAATTGTGTGATCAGACCGTTTTTGACATCCGCCCCGCCATCAATGCCCAGCCAAACAGCAGCAAGCAGACAATGATCAACGGCCACGAACGCCATTGCAGATACGGCGTCAGGTTATGCATTGGCACCACTTCGCCGTACAAAATGCCTTGCTCGAACTGCGGAATCTGCTCGGTGATCTGCCCAAACGGGTTGATCAAACCGGTCACGCCATTGTTGGTCGCGCGGATCATCCAGCGACCCGCCTCAAGGGCGCGCATTTGCGCCATCTGCAAGTGTTGCAGTGGGCCGATCGAGGTGCCGAACCAAGTGTCGTTACTGATCGTCAGTAGCAGATCACTACGCGCCGACAGACTGGCGGCGAACTCCGGATAGACCACTTCGTAGCAAATGAACGGTGCGATCTGATACCCCTTGGCTTGCAACAGAGGTTGGTCCGCCGGGCCACGGGCAAAGTCGGACATCGGCAGGTCGAAGAACGCGATCAGTCCACGCAGGATGTCCTGCAATGGCACGTATTCACCGAACGGCACGAGTTTTTGCTTCAAGTAAGTGCCATCACCTTCGCCAACCACGGTAATACCGTTGTAGAAGCGTCTCTCGTGATGCACCGTTTGGCGAATGGGTACACCGGTAATCAAGGCCGATTTACGCTCGGCGGCGAAGGTCCCCATCATGCTCAGGTAACCCTCGGCGGATTCCTTGAGCACCGGGACGGCGGTTTCCGGCCAGATCAGCAGATCCACTGGTTTGGAGCGCAAACTCAGATCGCGGTACAACGCCAACTGTGCGTTAAGTTCTGCCGGATCCCATTTCATGCTTTGTGCGACGTTGCCTTGAATCGCCGCAACGGTCAGCGGCGCGCCGGACGGACTGGTCCAGGCGTGACCCTTGAGCGCAATGCCCGCCACCCACGGCCCGACCAGCAACAGCAGGCCAACGGCAACAAAAGCCTTGCGACCGGTTTGCAGCAGGCGCGGCGCGTTGTAGATCAGCGCGCCAGTCAGCGCCAGAACGAACGACACCAGCCACATGCCACCGACCGGCGCCAGACCGGACAGCGGCCCATCGAGCTGACTGTATCCGGAATACAGCCACGGAAAACCGGTAAGGAACCAGCCGCGAAACGCCTCCTGACCCACCCACAACGCAGCGAATGCCAGCGCATCGGCCAGCGGCGCTTCGTTGCGACGCAACCAGCGCGCCCAAATCCAGGCGGGCAGGGCGAAGAAGAACGCAATCGCTGCGGTAAACAGCAGCATCAGGAAACCGGCCAGCAACACCGAAGCGCCGCCGAAGTGGTGGATGCTGTAGTAGATCCAACTGGTGCCAGCGCCGAACAGGCCGAAACCGAAGCACCAGCCACGGCCCAGCGCCTGACGCGGGCTCAGCTCGCGCAACCCGGCATAGAACAGGCCGACCGCCAGCAAGGCCAGCGGCCAGATATCGAACGGTGCCAGAGCGAGGGTGGTGATTGCACCGGCCGCCACGGCCAGCAGGTTACCGGGCCAGCCGGGGCGGGTTGTCCAGCGCATTTCTATCCTTAATGATTACCGAGCGATTGGCGAAAGTCGCAGCAAGTGAATCCGACGGCTGTCGGCGTTCAGAATGCGGAAACGATAGGCGCCGATTTCAGTGATTTCGTTACGTTTTGGCAAGTGCCCGAACGCGCTCATCACCAGGCCGCCGACGGTGTCGAATTCATCATCGGAGAACTCGCTGTCGAAGAACTCGTTGAAGTTCTCGATCGGCGTCAGGGCCTTGATCAGGAAGTCACCGCTGGGCAGCGGCTTGATGTAGCTGTCTTCTTCGACGTCGTGCTCGTCTTCGATGTCGCCGACGATTTGTTCCAGCACGTCTTCGATGGTCACCAGACCCGCCACGCCGCCGTATTCGTCAATGACGATGGCCATGTGGTTGTGGTTGGCGCGGAATTCACGCAGCAACACGTTCAGACGCTTGGACTCCGGCACGAACGTGGCCGGGCGCAGCAGGTCCTTGATGTTGAAGCTGTCGCCGTTCTCCTTGAGGATCAGCGGCAGCAGATCCTTGGCCAGCAGCACGCCCATCACGTCGTCATGGCTTTCGCCGATGACCGGGTAGCGCGAGTGGGCCGAGTCGACCACGGCGGGGAGGAATTCACGGGGTGTCTGGGTCGCCTTGATGCTGATCATCTGCGAGCGCGGCACCATGATGTCGCGTACTTGCAGGTCAGCTACCTGAATGGCGCCTTCGACGATGGCCAGCGCTTCGCTGTCCAGCAGCTTGTTTTGATGTGCATCGCGCAGCAGCTCAAGCAGCTCCTGACGGTTCTTCGGCTCGTGGGCAAAAGCCTGGGTCAGTTTACCCAGCCAAGACTTCTGCCCGTTGCTCGATCGATCTTCGCTCATAGCGATTACTCTGAATCCTTTGTTGTAACGATAGGGGATGGTTCGGTTTCGTCGTCCGCGTACGGATCGGGATAGCCCAGTTCAGCAAGCAACTCGCGTTCCAGTGCTTCCATTTCTTCGGCTTCTTCGTCATCTATATGGTCGTAACCGAGCAGATGCAAGCAGCCGTGAATGACCAGATGTGCCCAGTGGGCCTTTAGTTCCTTGCCTTGTTCGGCAGCTTCGCGCTCGACCACGGCCACGCAGATCACCAGATCGCCCAGCAGCGGGATATCAAGAAACTCGTCGGGCACTTCGGCGGGGAACGACAGGACGTTGGTCGCGTAGTCCTTGTGGCGCCAGGTGTGATTGAGTTCGCGGCCTTCTTCCTCGTCGACCAGACGAATGGTCATTTCCGAGTCAGCGGTGCGCTGGCGCAGGGCCAGTTCGCACCACAGGCGGAAATCGGCCTCACTCGGCGCGCTCGCTTCAGTCGCGATTTGCAGGTCTAGCTCAAGCATTTCGCGAGGTTTCCTTGGGTGCTTCGTCACGGTTTTCGAAGCGCTCGTAGGCTTCGACGATCCGCTGTACCAAAGGATGGCGCACGACGTCTTTAGGCTGGAAGTGAGTGAAGCTGATGCCCGGTACGTCTTTCAGCACCTCGATAACGTGGTGCAGACCGGACTTGGTGCCTTTCGGCAAGTCGACCTGAGTAATGTCGCCGGTGATGACCGCAGTTGAGCCGAAGCCGATCCGGGTCAGGAACATCTTCATCTGTTCGACGGTGGTGTTCTGGCTTTCGTCGAGGATGATGAAGCTGTTGTTCAGTGTACGGCCACGCATGTAAGCCAGCGGTGCAACTTCGATCACCTGACGCTCGATCAGCTTGGCCACGTATTCGAAGCCGAGCATCTCGTAGAGCGCGTCGTAGAGCGGGCGCAGGTACGGGTCGATCTTCTGCGACAGGTCGCCGGGCAGGAAGCCGAGTTTTTCGCCCGCCTCAACTGCCGGACGCACCAGCAGGATGCGGCGGATTTGCTCGCGCTCCAGTGCATCAACCGCGCAGGCCACGGCCAAGTAGGTCTTGCCGGTACCGGCCGGGCCGATGCCAAAGTTGATGTCGTTGCCGAGGATTTCCTTCACATAGCGCAGTTGATTCAAGCCGCGTGGGCGAATCATGCCTTTCTTGGTGCGCAGGGCGACGGAGGCTTCGGCGGGGGCGTGGTTGTCCAGTTCTACGACGGCCGATTCCTGGAGGAACAGGTGCACCATGTCAGGCGACAGCTCGGTACCCTTGGTTTCCCGGTACAGGCGGCGCAGCAGGTTTTCCGCAGAAGTGGTGTGCTTGGGGTCGCCGATCAGTTCGAACTGGTTTCCGCGGTTGCGGATCTCGATCGTCAGGCGCTGTTCGATCAAGCGCAAATGCTCGTCGAATTGCCCGCACAGATTGGCGAAGCGGCGAGCCTCAAAGGGCTCGAGGATAAAACGATGTGGTTCTATGGGTGCGTTCAAGGTCGTATTTAGCCGCCCTGGGGCAATTAAGATGAAATCAAGGATAACGCCAGAGGCGTGGGTGCGAAAGCTCTTAAATATCGCAACGCGATTCCCGGGTCTGGCGCTGTCCCTGTGGGCGCGAGCAGGCTCGCTCCTACAGGGGCAATGCAGTGTTACTGAATCAGCGAACCACGCAGCGAATGCGGTTGCGCCGCGTCGATATGCACGTCGGCGAACTGGCCGATCAAGGTTGGATTGTCGCAGCGGAAGTTGACGATACGATTATTCTCGGTGCGCCCTTGCAGCTCGCCCGGGTCCTTCTTCGAATAATCGGTCACCAGAATCCGCTGGATCGAACCGACCATTTGTCGGCTGATCTCGAAACCTTGCTGATTCAAGCGGTGTTGCAGCGCGTTCAGCCGTTCCTTTTTCAGCTCTTCCGGGGTGTCATCCGCCAGATCAGCGGCCGGTGTGCCCGGGCGCTGGCTGTAGACGAACGAGTAGGAAAAGTCGAAACCAACGTCGGCAATCAGCTTCATGGTCTGTTCGAAATCTTTCTCGGTTTCGCCGGGGAAACCGACGATGAAATCCGAGCTGATGCAGATCCCCGGTACCGCCGCGCGCAGTTTGCGCAGCTTGGATTTGTACTCCAGCGCCGTGTGGTTACGCTTCATCGCCGCCAGAATCCGGTCCGAACCCGATTGCACCGGCAAATGCAGGTGTTTGACCAGTTCCGGCACGTCGGCGTGGGCCTGGATCAGGCTGTCGGAGAACTCCAGCGGGTGCGAGGTGGTGTAGCGAATGCGGTCGATGCCATCGACGGCGGCGACCACGCGGATCAGCTCGGCGAGATCCGCCAGGCGACCATCATGGGTGGTGCCGCGATAGCCGTTGACGTTCTGCCCCAGCAAGGTCACTTCACGCACGCCGTTTTCGGCAAGGTGGATGATCTCGGCGATCACGTCGTCGAACGGCCGGCTGACTTCTTCGCCACGGGTGTAGGGCACCACGCAGAACGTGCAGTACTTGCTGCAGCCTTCCATCACCGACACGTAAGCGCTCGGGCCGTCGATACGCGGCTCGGGCAAGTGGTCGAATTTTTCGATTTCCGGGAACGAGACGTCGACTTGCGGCAGCTTGGTGCTGCGTGCGGCGTCGATCATCTCCGGCAGGCGGTGCAGCGTTTGCGGGCCGAAAACGACGTCGACATACGGGGCGCGATCGCGGATCGCCGCGCCTTCCTGGCTGGCTACGCAACCGCCGACGGCGATCACCATCTCCGGGTTGGCCAGCTTCAGTTCGCGCCAACGGCCGAGCTGCGAGTACACCCGATCCTGGGCGCGCTCGCGGATCGAGCAGGTGTTGAGCAGAATCACGTCGGCGTCTTCCGCGCGAGCGGTGACTTCCAGGGCCTGATGTTCGCCCAGCAGATCGACCATGCGCGAGCTGTCGTACTCGTTCATCTGGCAACCGTGGGTTTCGATGTAAAGCTTCTTGGCCATGGATTTTGGTCGTCACGTGATTCAAAGAACCGCGCATTATAGGGAACATGCCCTCAGGTTCCTACCGCTGTGCGTCCAGTGGCTATGCTATAGTTCGCGCCCTCATTTTTATCCCCGATGTTGTCCGCCCGCCATGACCAAACGCGAAGCTCCAATCTACAAGGTGATTTTTCTCAACCAGGGCCAGGTGTTCGAAATGTACGCCAAGCAGATCTATCAAAGTGATCTGTGGGGCTTTCTGGAAGTGGAAGAGTTCGTCTTTGGCGAGCGCACGCAAGTGGTCGTCGATCCGAGCGAAGAAAAGCTCAAGGCGCAGTTTGAAGGCGTGGTGCGCAGCTTTGTGCCGATGCATTCGATCGTGCGTATCGACGAAGTCGAGCGTCTGGGCACGCCGAAAATCAGCGAAGCCCGCGGCGCGGTCGGCAATGTGATGCCGTTTCCGATGCCGATGCCTGAGAAGTAAGGCTCAACACCGCGTCGCCTCATTCGCGAGCTTGCTCGCGAATAGAGAAGTCAGAACAAAGCAGCAATCAGGGCAGTGGTGAGAAAGGCGTGCGCCCATCGGCGCTCTGCAGTTCCATCAGGTATTTACGGAAAATTTGCCCGAGCACCTGCGTAGCGGTTTCGAGATCTTCGCGGGACATTTTTTCGGAGACTTCGTCGGCCGTGTCCAGTGCCTCTTCGGCGCCGTTGACCGCCGCCATCTTCAGCACGATGTACGCCTGAATATTGTTGGCCTGTACGCCTTCACCGTGGAAGAACATGGTGCCGAGCTTGAATTGCGCCTGAGCGTGGCCTTGCAACGAGGCTTTTTCGAAATAGCTCAGGGCTTGATTGAGGTCGCGCGGCGCATTCTTGCCGTCGTAGTAGAACTCACCCAACTCGTATTGCGCTTGCGCATCCCCTTCGTCCGCCGCTTTCTGGCAGGCGGCCAGTGCCTGCGTGACGTCTTGCGGCTGAGTATTGAGGGTGCAACGACCCATCGCCGGGATCAACAACGAGTTGCCGCCTGCTTGTGCATGCGCGAGCAGGGGCTGAAGGAGCAACAGGCAGCCCAAGGCAAGGGTGCGGCCGGTGCGGTTCATGGGAATCGACTTACCTCTGAAGGGCACGCGGACCCATCGAGGGATCCAATAAGCGCGCATTATGAAATAAGCAGGGCCAACCTTACAAAGTCTTTACTCGTTTTTCTGCTGCGCGGGGAATATATCGCCCACTTTACGGGTGAATTCTGGCAGGTGCGTCGGAAAAACCGGGTGGATGTAGGTGAAAGCTGACGTCGGCGATAGCCAACGTCAGCGGTGCGGCTATTACTTCAATGCAGCGAAGGCGCGTTCGGCAGCGTCCAGGGTCAGTTTCAACTCGGCTTCGCCATGTGCGATCGAGGTGAAACCGGCTTCGAATGCGCTCGGCGCCAGGTACACGCCACCTTCCAGCATCAGGTGGAAGAAGCGACCGAAAAGCGCTGCGTCGCTGGCCATCACGTCTTCAAAAGTGACGATGTCGTCAGCGCCGCTGAAGTACAGGCCGAACATGCCGCCTGCCTGCGTGGTCACGAATGGAATCCCCGCGGCATCGGCGCGCTGTTGCAGACCGTCGAGCAGGCGTGTGGTGTAGTCGGTTAGTTCGTCGTGGAAACCCGGACGGCTGATCAGGCGCAGAGTGGTCAGGCCGGCGGCCATGGCCAACGGGTTACCCGACAAGGTGCCCGCCTGATACACCGGGCCCAGCGGCGCGATGCGCTCCATGATTTCACGCTTGCCACCGAAGCAGCCGACCGGCATGCCGCCGCCAATGATCTTGCCGAACGTGGTCAGGTCCGGGGTCACGCCGTAGTAGGCCTGGGCGCCGCCGAGGGCGACGCGGAAACCGGTCATCACTTCGTCGAAAATCAGCACCACGCCGTGCTTGTCGCAGAGTGTGCGCAGGCCTTCAAGGAAACCCGGTGCCGGCGGTACGCAGTTCATGTTGCCGGCCACTGGCTCGACGATGATGCAGGCGACGTCCCGGCCGACTTCGGCGAGCATTGTTTCCACCGCGTCGATGTTGTTGAACGGCAGGGTCAGGGTGTGTTTGGCAAACGCCGCTGGCACGCCAGCCGAACTCGGTACGCCTTGGGTCAGTGCGCCGGAACCGGCCTTGACCAGCAGGCTGTCGGAGTGGCCGTGGTAGCAGCCTTCGAACTTGATGATGCTGTCACGACCGGTGTAACCGCGGGCCAGACGGATCGCGCTCATGGTCGCTTCGGTGCCGGAGCTGACCATGCGCACCATGTCCATCGATGGCACCAGCGAGCAGACCAGATCGGCCATCTCGGTTTCCATCGCGGTCGGCGCGCCGTAAGACAAGCCGTGTTGCAGTTGATTGCGCACTGCGTCCAGAACGTCCGGGTGGCTGTGGCCAAGGATCATCGGGCCCCACGAACCCACGTAATCGACATAACGCTTGTCGTCTTCGTCGGTGACGTAGGCGCCTTCAGCGTGTTTGAAAAACAGCGGCGTGCCGCCAACGCTCTTGAACGCGCGAACCGGCGAGTTCACGCCACCGGGGATGTGTTTCTGGGCATTGGCAAACAGGGTTTCGGAACGAGACATGATCGGGCTCTCAAATCAGACTTTCAGTAATTCGTTGAAGGCGCGGGCGCGGCGGGTCACTTCGGCGGTGCTTTCAGCGCCGAACAGGCCGTGGACGACGGCCAGCAGGTCGACACCATGGGCCACCAACGGCGCGGCGTTGTCGAGGGTGATGCCGCCGATCGCGCAGATCGGCAAATGCAGCTTGCGGCGGGCTTCGTCGAGCAGGTCGAGGCTGCAGGTCGGCGCGCCGGGTTTGGTGTTGGAGTTGAAGAAGCGACCGAAGGCGACGTAGCTCGCACCTTCTTTGGCAGCTTGTTCGGCCAGTTCGATCTGCGCGTGGCAGGTCGAGCCTATGATCGCTTTCGAGCCGAGCAGGGCGCGGGTCGGCGACAGCGGGCCGTCGGTCTGGCCCAGATGCACGCCGACGTTGAGGCGTGCAGCCAGTTCGGCGTCATCGTTGATGATCAACTGCGTCTTGTAGCGCGCACACAAATCGCGCAGCGCTTCGGCCTCGCGCAGACGCCGGGCCTCGTCGCTGCTCTTGTCGCGGTATTGCAGCAGGGTGACGCCGCCTTCCAGCGCCGCCTCCACGTACGAGAGGAATTTGCCTGCCAGCAACTGGCTGTCGGTGATGGCGTACAGGCCACGTAGTTTCATCAGGCAGACCTCACGACGTTACGAGCAGAAATCCAGCGGCAGGCGACGCGGCACAAACTGGCCTTTGCCCAGTTGTTCGGCATCGCGCAGGGTGCGCCAGGTGTAATCCAATGCACTGCGTACCGCGCTGGCGAGATTCTCGCCCTGGGCCAGTCGGCCAGCCAAAGCGCTGGCCAAGGTGCAACCGGAGCCGTGATAACTGCCCGGCAAACGCTGGCAATAGAAGGTTTCACGCAGGCCGTCGCGGCTGTACAGGCGGTTGTGGATTTCAGTTTCGTCGCCATGACCGCCGGTGATCAGCAGGTTTTTGACGAACGGCAAAAGTTTTTCAGCGCACTCGTCCGCTGTGCCTTCGGGCAGTTCGGCGAGGATGCGGGCTTCGGGAAGGTTGGGGGTGGCAATGATTGATAGCGGTAGCAGACGCTCACGCATCGCATAGCCGACTTCGTCCTTGCCCAGGCGTCCGCCGCCGCCGGCGCGCAGCACCGGGTCGCAGACCACTGGCAAATGCGGGTGCGCCGAAAGCAGTTCGACAACGGTGTCGACCATTTCCAGCGAACCGAGCATGCCCAGTTTGACCGCCGCGACTTCGGAGTCGTTGAGCACGGCATTGGCCTGAGCCAATACCCACTCACGGTCGAGGACGCGGAAATCAGTGACGTTGACGGTGTCTTGCACGGTCAGGGCGGTGACGGCCGGAGCCGCATGGCAACCCTGCGCGAGCAAGGCTTCTATATCTGCCTGCAAGCCGGCGCCACCACTGGGGTCGTGGCCGGAGAGACAGAGGACAACGGGGCGGGAGCTGTAGATATTCATGGTGCGCGAGCTTACCACCAAACCTGATTTTTCGGTTCAGTGCCGTTGTGCCTGGCGGATAACCCGGTCAGAGAATGCTGACCGGTTTGTCACAACCTGACCAACTCAACAGCTCTAGCTCGGTACTTTGCTCTGAAACGCCCGTTCTAGAGCCTTTGTAGGAAAAATTTCGATGGTGCTCAATGGCCATCAACGGCTATGCTAGTCTGGATCCAAACCAATAACAGGTAATACCGGTTTTACGTCTACTCAAAGGGAATGGGGGGGCTTCCTGACACAACCGGACGAGCCACGCTGGGGCTTCAATGCGCTATTTGCTGATGTTGTTGTTCTGCTTGCCCCTCATGGCGAGCGCCGTCGAATTCGACGAATTCACCCAGAGCCTCCCTCTGGGCCGGTCGCTGCAAGTGTTCGAAGACCCGAGCGGTCAGGCGAATATTGCCGACGTCCGCGCGCAGGCCGCCGCCGGCAATTTCAAAGCCCACGATAAAGCCACGCTCAATGCCGGTTACTCGCGTTCGGCGTTCTGGCTGAAGATCGATCTGCATTACCGTCCGAGCAATCCCGCTGCACAGCGCTCCTGGCTGCTGGAACTGGCTTATCCACCGCTCGATCATCTCGACCTTTATATGGCCGATGCCAATGGCGACTATCGCCTGATCCGGCAAACCGGCGACGCCTTGCCGTTCGCCAGTCGCGAGATCCGCCAGAACAATTACCTGTTCAACCTGGCCGTCAAACCGGATCAACAACAAACCCTTTACTTGCGACTGGCCAGCGAAGGCTCGATCCAGGCGCCGGTGACGTTGTGGTCGAGCACTGCGTATCTCGAAGATCAGCCAGTGCGCCTTTATGTGCTGGGCATCATTTATGGCGTGCTGCTGGGGATGCTGGTTTACAACCTGTTCATCTTCCTTAGCGTGCGCGACACCAGCTACCTCTATTACATCTTCTACATTGGCTCGTTCGGCCTCTATCAACTGTCGGTGAACGGCGCGGCGGTCGAGTATTTCTGGCCGGACAATCCGTGGTGGGCCAACGCGGCAACGCCGTTCTTCATCGGTTGCGCGGGCCTGTTCGGTAGCCAGTTCGCCCGCAGCTTCTTGCAGACCAAGACCCACAGCCGCTGGCTCGACCGTTTGCTGATCGCCCTGATTGCATTCGGTGCGTTGGTAGTCGGTTTGTCGCTGATGACCAGTTACGCCCTGGCCCTGCGCCTGGCGACGACGCTGGCGCTGACCTTCACTGTGGTGATTTTTGCGGCGGGGATTCTCGCCTGGTGGCGCGGCCTGCGCGTGGCGCGCTATTTCATCATTGCATGGTCGGCGTTCCTGCTCGGCGGCGTCATCAATACGCTGATGGTGTTGGGCCTGCTGCCAAACGTGTTCCTGACGATGTACGCCAGCCAGATCGGTTCGGCGATCGAAGTGGCTTTGTTGTCGCTGGCCTTGGCTGACCGCATCAACGCGATGCGCGAGCAGCAGGCGCAGACGCTGTTTGATGCCGGGCAGAAACTTGAAGTGCTCAACCAGCAACTGGCCCACAGCAACAAGCTCAAGGACGAATTCCTCGCGACCCTGACCCACGAACTGCGCACGCCGATGAACGGTGTGATCGGTTCGCTGGAACTGATGCAGACCGTCGATCTGGATCCCGAGCTTGAGCAATATCACCAGACCGCCGCCGGTTCCGCCCGGGACATGATGCGCATGGTCAACGGCATCCTCACCCTCACCGAATTGCAGGCCGGCAAACTGAAAGCGAAGCCGGGCAGTTTCAGTCTGCGGGGTGTGGTTGAAGCGTTGCGCGCTCAGTTCGAAGGCAACGCGGCAAGCAAGTCGCTGGACTTCAAGGTCGACGTGCTGCCGACTCTGCCGGACCGCTTGCACGGCGACAGCGCGAAACTGGCGCAATGCCTGGAATGCCTGCTGGATAACGCGATCAAGTTCACCCGTGTCGGTGGGCTGGCGCTGCGGGTCACCGGCAAGCCGTCGACGGACAATCGATTGGCGCTGTCGTTTGCAGTGATCGACACCGGCATCGGTTTTACCGATCTGGGTGAGGCGACGATGTACCAGCGCTTCTTCCAGCTCGACGGTTCGATGACCCGTGAGTACGGTGGATTGGGAGTAGGGCTGGCGATCTGCCGACAACTGGTCGAACTGCTTGGCGGCAAGCTCACCCATCGCTCTGAACCCGGAAGTGGCAGTCGCTTTCAGCTGGACGTGGAGTTCGAATTGCCGGTGGTCGAGCCGGCGCCGCCCCCTGCGAATGTGCGCGATTGCGTCCGTGCCCCGCAGGACTGCACGGTGCTATTGGTCGACAACAACACCGTCAATCAACTGGTTATGCGCGGCATGCTGCTCAAACTCGGCTTCCGCGTGCGTACCGCTGAAAACGGCGCAGCAGCGCTCGATTGCCTGCAGCGCGAAATTGTTGATGCGGTCTTGATCGATTGCCAGTTGCCCGCCCATGACGGCGCGTCGCTGTGCTGTCAGATCCACGCCTTGCCGGGTTGCGCACACTTGCCGGTGTTCATGCTGGCGTTGAGCGCGGATCGCGAGGTTTGCGCCACGGATGCAGTGATCGACTACCTGAACAAACCGGTGAAATTCGAAGATTTGCAGTCTGCGCTGGAGCGACGGGTGCTCTGCTGTTAATAGGGTAAAAGCGCCGCAAATTCGGCGGATATGACACTTTGTTCGGCGTTTGGGCGGTGCTTAACTGACCTTCTCGCTGAAAAAGGAACCCGTCATGAACCTGCATCAGTTTGCCGAAACCCACGAGGTCACCAACCAGCCGCCGTCGCTGGACGGCACCAACCTTTATCGCATCGACCTGCCGTTGCAGGAGTGGTCGCGCAGGTTCGGCGCCGGTTGGGCCGAGTCGCGGATTGATGCCTACGGCGCACTGGCTGGCGGGCCGTTGATGGAGGCCGGGTTCCTCGCCAATCAGAACAAACCGGTGTTTGCCAGCCATGACCGCTACGGTCATCGCATCGATCTGGTGGAATTTCATCCTGCTTATCACCAACTGATGCGCACGGCAGTCGAGCATGGCCTGACCTCGCTGCCTTGGGCGCAACCGCAGGACGGCGCGCATGTCGCCCGTGCTTCCATGACCTATCTGCACAGCCAGGCCGAGGCCGGCAGCGGTTGCCCGCTGACCATGACCTTCGCCAGCGTCCCGGCGCTGCGCCTGCAACCTGATCTGGCCGAGCAATGGTTGCCTAAAGTCCTCGCCACCGAATACGACCCGCGCAATGTCGGCATGGCGCACAAGGCTGGCGTCACCATCGGCATGGCCATGACCGAGAAACAGGGCGGCACCGACGTGCGCGCCAACACCACCAAGGCCTATCCGGTCGGCGCCAGCGGTCCGGGCCAGGCTTATGAACTGGTCGGGCACAAGTGGTTCTGTTCGGCGCCGATGTGCGATGCGTTTCTCACGCTGGCGCAGACCGACAAGGGCCTGACCTGTTTCCTGCTGCCTCGCCATCGCCCGGACGACACGCGCAATCAGTTCTACATCCAACGCCTGAAAAACAAACTCGGCAACCAGTCCAACGCCTCCAGCGAAGTGGAATTTCGCGGGGCGCTGGCGTGGATGGTCGGCGAAGAGGGGCGTGGCGTGCCGACCATCATCGAGATGGTGGCGATGACCCGTTTCGATTGCATGGTCGGCTCCAGTTCGCTGATGCGTCAGGCGCTGACCCAGGCCAGCCACCACTGCGCGCACCGCAAGGTCGGCGGCAAGTTGCTCAGCGAACAACCGTTGATGCAGAACGTGCTGGCCGATCTGGCGCTGGAAAGCGAAGCCGCGCTGGCCCTGAGCCTGCGCATGGGCAAGGCGCTGGATCATTTGGACGATCGCCACGAAGCGCAGTTCGCCCGGTTGGTGACGGCGGTGGGCAAATACTGGATCTGCAAACGCGCGCCGGCAATGATCAATGAAGCGGCGGAATGCATGGGCGGCGCCGGGTATGTCGAGGACAGCATCCTGCCGCGTCTGTACCGCGAGGCGCCGGTCAACTCGACGTGGGAAGGCTCGGGCAACGTGCAGTGCCTTGACGTGTTGCGCGCGTTGTCGAAAGAGCCGGGTGTACTGGACGTGCTGTTCAGTGAACTGGGTGACGGCCATGGCGATAAACGCTTGGCCGCGCATATCCAGCAGTTGCAGGCGCAGTTCAAAGACACCGGCGATATTCAGTATCGGGCACGGCAATTGACCGAGGACATTGCCCTTGGCTTGCAGGCCAAGCTGTTGCTGGAGTCGGGGAATTCAGCGGTGAGCGATGCGTTTATTGCCAGTCGGTTGAGTGGTAGCGGTCGTGTGTATGGTGCGTTGCCGCGTGGGCTTGATGTCGAAGCCATCGTTGCCCGCTCGACCCCGCAAAGCTTCTGACCCCATACAAGTCCTACAGTGGGCGTGGGTGGGTCATATATTGTGCGGCAGCCACAACGCCACTGTTCCCGTCGCGCCACGATGCAGGCAAGATGAAGCTCTGCAAGTCAGAACACAGGAAGCTGATCGTGACCGAAGCGTTTATTGTCGTTCAAACCGCCGAACAAGCCGTGGATCGTCTGGCCGAGCTGCATGAGCAGGCCACCACCGCACTGAATTCCGCGCTCAAGCGGTACCTCAAGGATCGCGTCGAGCCCGACGCCGGGCAGCGTGCCCTGTTTCGTTATCCCGAACTGCGTCTGACCTACAGCTGCCAGGGCGAAGTCCCGCAGACCACTCGCGCCTACGCCAAGGTGCAACTGCCGGGTACTTACAGCGTCACCGTCACCCATCCGAAAGCATTCCGCAAATACCTGCTGGAACAGCTGGTGCCGTTGATGCACGACTTCACCGTGACTGTTGAAGTCGGCGTCAGTCAGCAAAATATTCCGTACCCGTACGTGGTCGAGCAGGGCGATGAACTGGCCGGTTCCGGCGTCACTGCCGCCGTGCTGGCACGCGTCTTCCCGAGTACCGACCTGTCCGCCGCCACCGATGGCATTGCCGACGGCCTCTACGATTGGGAAAACACCGATCCGCTGCCACTGGCGCTGTTCGATGCCGCGCGGGTCGACTTCTCGCTGCGTCGTCTGGTGCACTACACCGGCAGCGACTGGCGCCATGTGCAGCCGTGGATTCTGCTGACCAACTATCACCGTTACGTCGACCAGTTCATCGTTCATGGTCTGGAGCAATTGCGCAGCGATCCCCGTTTCGTGCGCATGGTGCTGCCGGGCAACGTTATCATCGAGAAGGGCATGGATCACGGCGAAGCGTCGGCGATTGCCGCCGGTGTGGTCTGGCACCGTTATCAGATGCCGGCCTATCACCTGATCGCCAGCGATGGCCATGGTGTGACGCTGGTGAACATTGGCGTCGGCCCGTCCAACGCCAAGAACATCACCGACCACTTGGCGGTGCTGCGTCCGCATTGCTGGCTGATGATCGGTCACTGCGGCGGCCTGCGTCAGTCGCAAACCATCGGCGACTACGTGCTGGCCCACGCCTATATGCGTCGCGACGGGATTCTCGACCGCGTGGTGCCGCCGAACATTCCTATCCCGGCACTGGCCGAAGTGCAGATGGCGCTGCAACAAGCGGCCGCCAACATTACCGGCGAGAAGGGCGACGACCTCAAAAAACGCCTGCGCACCGGCACCGTGCTGACTTACGACGACCGTAACTGGGAGCTGCGCTGGGCGCAGGAACGTCCGTTGATCAACCTGTCCCGCGCCGTGGCGGTGGACATGGAAAGTGGCACCATTGCCGCGCAAGGTTATCGCCTGCGGGTGCCATACGGCACGTTGCTGTGCGTTTCGGACAAGCCGCTGCACAGCGAAATCAAGCTGCCGGGTTCGGCCAACGCGTTCTACGAGCGTGCGGTCAGCCAGCATTTGAAGATCGGCATCGAAGCGGTGGATCTGCTGCGCACCGAGCTCAACTCGCTGCACTCGCGCAAACTGCGCAGCTTCGACGAACCGCCGTTCCGCTGATTTGTTGATGGTCATTTAACGGTCAGGCTACTAGCATTGGCAGCCCTGACCGTTAGATGTTCTTTTCGCCATGTCCCGTCCCCCGCGTCCACCTTCCCGCCGCCCCGGCGCGAAGCCTCAGTCTTCTGCCCCGCGCCGTGTTGCCAAGGCGCCGCCGGCTGAGCCGAAACTGATCCTGTTCAACAAACCGTTCGATGTGCTGACGCAATTCAGCGACGGCGAAGGGCGGGCGACGCTCAAGGATTACATCGACGTGCCCGGTATTTATCCGGCCGGACGCCTTGATCGCGACAGTGAAGGTTTGTTGCTGCTGACCAACGACGGGCAGTTGCAGGCGCGGATTGCCGACCCCAAGCACAAATTGGCCAAGACCTATTGGGTGCAAGTCGAAGGCGAGCCGACGGCCGAGCAGTTGCAGTGTTTGCGTGACGGCGTCGAACTGAATGATGGCATGACCTTGCCCGCCGAAGCTCGGCAACTGGAGGAGCCTGAACTGTGGCCACGCAATCCACCGGTACGCTTTCGCATGACGGTGCCGACGAGTTGGCTTGAATTGGTGATTCGCGAGGGGCGTAACCGTCAGGTGCGCCGGATGACCGCAGCCGTCGGACTGCCGACGTTGCGACTGGTGCGGGTCAGGATTGGTGACTGGACGATCGAAGGTCTAGATCAGGGCCAGTGGAAAGAAGTGCCGGCGCGCTTATAAAGCGCCGGACTCGATCAGGCCGATCACCACACTCTTGATGATGAACGCGGCCACACCCAGGCCCAGCACGAAGAACAGAATGAGCGAGCCAAAGCGCCCGGCCTTGGATTTTTTCGCCAGATCCCAGACGATGAAACCCATGAAAATGATCAGGATGCTGACCAGGCCAGTCATCATCCATTCTTCAAGTAGTGCAGGATCCATCGGGGTTCTCCGGCGCGCATGGGGCTAAAAGGGCGCGGCGAGTATACGCCAAGGTCGAACGGCGGGGCATTGATCTGCGTCGGTGTGCCGCAGTCAATCGTCTGGAACCCTGTGGCGAGGGGATTTATCCCCGACGGGTTGCGAAGCGACCCCAAAAATATCCGCCTCGCTGCAAAATCTTGCCAGTGCTGCGCACTGGATCGGGGATAAATCCCCTCGCCACGAAAGCAATCAGCTACGCAAATGGGTCAGCGGCAATTCGGTGCTGTTGAGCACCTGATTCAGCACAAAACTCGAGCGCACACTGGTCACCCCATCAATCCGGGTCAGATGCCCCAGCAGCAATTTCTGATAGTGATCCATGTCCGGCACCACCACCTTCAACTGATAATCAGCGTCCACGCCGGTTACCAGACTGCACTCCAACACCTGCGGCAACGTACGAATCGCTGCTTCGAAATTTTCAAAACGCTCCGGCGTGTGCCGGTCCATGCCAATCAGCACGTACGCGGTCAGGCTCAGCCCGAGCATCTTGCGATCCAGCAACGCCACCTGACGCGAGATGTAGCCGTCGTCTTCCAGTTGCTTGACCCGGCGCGAGCACGGCGAGGGTGACAGACCGATGCGCTCGGCCAGTTCCTGGTTGGAGATGCGGGCGTCGCGCTGCAATTCCGCCAAAATGCTCAGGTCGTAACGGTCGAGTTTGCTCATCAATCAGTCCTTGGTTGTAACTATTGCGGCGGATTATCTATCCAGGGTTAAAAATTGCGCAAGTGGTGTTTATTTAAGCAATCTTCGCAATCCTCTGTCGCGGCCTCAGGCCTATTCTTATTACCAGAATCACTGCTCGGTAACACAGTCCACAGCGGCCCGCCTATCAGGCCCGCCGCGGTCGCCACCCCCACCGGGGATGTGCCGGCCCCCGAGCTGCACACTGTCCAGAAGACGGCGTGAGGTGAGCCGACGTCAAAAGCGTCGAGCCAGGACGAAGTTCTCTAGAAGGGAGGCCGACGGGTCTCCCTTTTTCTTGCCTGCGATTTTTGTGCAGCCCTCAATAAATAAGTCTCGTGACTGATAACCTGTTGCAGAACCCGGTGTGTACATTCCCGGTCTTAGTGACAAGTCCCCTCTTAATTTCAGGCCCTGAGCCGCAGCGAGGAAAAGCATGAAGTCGCGCATCTGGCGTCTGGCCGGTGTTGGTTTGCTGTGCATGAGTGTCACGGCGCAAGCGCTTGCCGATGATCAGGAGAGCCGCAGCCCAAACGGCGGTGGCCACGGTCAGGACCATCAGGGTAACAATCAGGGCCGTGGCGGCGATCATCAGCAACGCGGTCAGGGCAATGAGCTGCAGAACCAACCGCGCCCGCAGAGCAATGAAATCATTCGTGGCGACAACAGCCGCCAGTTCGAGCACAACGGCCAGCAGCGCAACGATAATGGCCAGTGGCAGAACCGCGACCAGAACCGTCCAGCCTACAATCCCAACCCGGTTCGCCAGCCGCCGCCACCGCCACAGTTACCGGCCAACAGTCTGCCGATCCAGCCGCGTCCCGACGCCGTGCGCCAGACCCAGGAACCGCGTCAGGGCTACTACCGCGACGAGCGTCCACAGAACGGCTACAACAACCAGCATTGGCAGACCGGCAACCGGCCTGACGACAATCGCTGGCCAGGTCGTCCGGGCGGGCATGGCAACGGTTGGGGGCCGGGGCCGCAATATCGGCCGGGGCATGTGATCGACCGTTTCCCGGATCGTGACTATCGCGTGCCGTATCGCGGGCAGGATTACTTCTTCTCTGGCGGCTATTGGTATCGCCCACAAGGCCCGCGCTACATCGTCGTGCAGCCACCGCGCGGGATTCGTACCCAGTACTTGCCGGATTACGCCCGTGAAGTGTGGGTAGGTGGCGCGTTGCTGTTCCTTGCCGCCGGTTCCTATTACGCCTATCAGGAAGCGACTCAGGACTACGTGGTGGTCGAGCCGCCGGTGCAACAACAGCCGCAGCCGCAATCACAGGGCTACGATGTCGAGGCTTATCCGGCCAACGGTCAGTCGCCGGAGCAGGTGCAAAAGGACGGTTACCAGTGCTATCAGTACGCGGTGCAACAAAGCGGTTTCGATCCGCGCACCGCGACTTACCAGCCGGCGCCCGAAGTGGTCCAGGCCTACCGTCAGGCCCAGGGCAATTGCCTGAGCAGTCGCGGTTATCAGGTAAGTTACTGAATCCGGGTTTGCGCCCGTTCAGCCTTGACCACTTCCTGCGGGTCGGCGTGCACCAGCACTTCGGCCCGTGGGTAGGCTTTGTGAATGGCATCCGCCGCCTGATCGCTGATGCCGTGCGCTACTGACAGGGTCAATTCCCCCGGCAATTCCAGATGCAGCTGCACGAACCAGTGGTTGCCGGAAATCCGCGTGCGCAAGTCATGTGCGCCCAGCACACCCGGTACGCTGCACGCCAGTTCGAGCATGTGCTGACTGACGTCCGGTGGCAGCTCCTCATCCATCAGCACCGAAAAGCTTTCCCGGGCGATCTGGATCGCGCTCCACAAAATGTAGGCGGCAATCCCCAGGCCAAACCACGCGTCCAATTGTTGCCAGCCGAATCCGGCCAGCACCAGCGCCACCAGAATGCTGCCGTTAAGCAGCAGATCAGAGCGGTAATGCAGCGAGTCGGCGCGTACGGCGTTGGAGCCGGTCTGCTTGACTACCCGGTGCTGCAAGATCAGCAAGGCCACCGTCAGCAACAGGGAGAAAATGATCACGCCAATGCTGATCCACGGCGCACCGAGCGGTTCAGGTTGCTTGATCCGCTCATAGGCCTGAAACGCGATCAACACCGCACTCCCGCCGATGAACAAGGCCTGCGCCATGCCGGCCAGGGATTCCGCTTTGCCGTGGCCATAACGATGATCGTCATCCGCCGGGCGCAGCGCGTAATGCACCGCCAGCAGATTAAGTAACGAAGCAATGCCATCAAGCGCCGAGTCGGTAAGGCCGGCGAGCATGCTCACCGAACCGCTCAGCCACCAGGCGATGGCTTTGGCGATGATCAGCGTACAGGCCACCGCCACCGAGGCGCGGGTCGCCAACCGCAGCAGGCGGGCGTGTTCGGGGCTGGAGGTCATGAAGTTTTTGATTCCTTATGCGGCAGGTTGCAGGCCGAACATTGCCAGTTGTTGAGTGCTGCCCTTGTGCTGGATCAGGCGTGGATCATCCAGCGGCAGATTGCGGCCCAGCTCAGATTCGAGAATAGCCTGCAACTTCAGGTTATCGACCTGACCGTCCGGGCCGATGGCTTGCTTGAGCTTGGCCGGATCGACTTGCGCGGTGTGCCCCGGTTCGAAATAGATCGCGCCGGTGGCGAAGTCGACTGCAAATGCGATCAGACCGGGAATGACATAGAACAGCAGACCCACGGCATCGAGCACGGCAATCGCCGGGTCGATCTTGCCGTCGATCTGGCCGCGACGATCCGGGTAGAAAATCGAGCCGCACGCGGTGATTTGGGTGAGCAGGGTGGCGACCAGTACACCGCCGATCAGGCGAAAGGGTAAACGCATGGGAAATATCTCCTGAGTCATCTGATAACGAAGCTTCGTCTTGTGAAGTTAAGACCCTGACGAACGCTTGGCAGTTCGCCGTTATACTCGCCGCTCTGTTTGGGAGCCAGCATGATTTCTTTGCCGATCGACGAAGTTTTACCCGCCTTGCGTGAAGCGTTGGCGACACGCCACGAAGCCGTGCTTGAAGCACCGCCCGGCGCCGGTAAAACTACCCGCGTGCCTTTGGCCTTGCTCAACGAAGCGTGGCTGAACGGGCAAACCATTCTGATGCTGGAGCCGCGCCGCCTCGCCGCGCGTGCGGCGGCTGAGCGACTGGCCAGCGAACTGGGCGAAAAGGTCGGTGAAACCGTTGGCTATCGCATTCGTCTCGACAGCAAGGTCGGCCCCAACACCCGTATCGAAGTGGTCACCGAAGGCATTCTCACCCGCCGTTTGCAGGACGACCCGGCGCTGGAAGGCGTGGGCCTGCTGATCTTCGATGAGTTTCACGAACGCAGCCTCGACGCCGATCTGGCGCTGGCCCTGAGTTTGAACGGTCGCGAGCTGTTTCGAGCTGAACAGCCGCTGAAGATTTTGCTGATGTCGGCCACCCTTGAGGGCGAACGCCTGGCCGGGTTGCTCGATGACGCGCCGATCCTGCGCAGCGAGGGGCGTATGTATCCAGTGACCATGCGCTGGGGCCGGCCGTTTCAGCCCGGCGAGTACATCGATCAGCGCGTGACCGCCACCATCCTTGAAGCCCTGCACGATGAAACCGGCAGCCTGTTGGTGTTCCTGCCGGGGCAGGCGGAAATCCGTCGCGTCCATCAACAATTGGCCGACGCCATCGGCGAGCGCAGCGACGTGCTGCTCTGCCCGTTGCACGGTGAACTCGATCTCAACGCCCAACGCGCCGCTATCGACCCGGCACCGGCCGGGCAGCGCAAAGTGGTGCTGGCCACCAATATCGCCGAGACCAGTTTGACCATCAACGGCGTGCGCGTGGTGATCGATGCCGGGCTCGCGCGGGTGCCGCGTTTCGATCCGGGCAGCGGCATGACCCGTCTCGACACTCAACGCATTTCCAAGGCCAGCGCCACGCAGCGCGCGGGGCGGGCAGGGCGACTGGAGCCGGGTGTGTGTTATCGGTTGTGGTCGCAGGATCAGCACGAGCAACTGGCCGCTTATGGCAGTGCGGAAATTCTGTCGGCAGATCTGGCCAGCCTGGCGCTGCAATTGGGGCGCTGGGGGGTGACGCCGGGCGAGCTGGTCTGGCTCGATGTTCCGCCAACGGCAGCTTATGCACAGGCGCAGGAATTGTTGCAGCGACTCGGCGCACTGGAAGGTGAAGCGCTGACCTCCCATGGCCAGGCCATGGCCGAATTGCCAGCGCATCCGCGTATCGGCCATTTGTTGCTGCGCGGGCAGGCGTTGGGCCTGGCCAACATGGCCTGCGATGTCGCCGCGTTGCTTGGCGAGCGCGACATCTTGCGCGGCGCCGGGGCGGATTTGCACAGTCGTCTGGTGCTGTTGTCTGGCGAAGAACGCGCGGCACGCGGCGCTCAGGGCGGCGTGCAACGTGCCCGACAACTGGCGCGGCAGTATCGCGTTTACTTACGCGGCAAGGCGAGCGAGCCGGTCAGCGATCCGGATCACCCGCGCTGGCTCGGCGCATTACTGGCGCTGGCCTACCCGGATCGCGTCGCCCAACAACGTCGTGCCGGAGGCGCCGAATACCGACTGGCCAACGGTCGCGCCGCGCTGTTCGCCGAGGCCGACAGCCTGATGAAAGAACCGTGGATCGTCATCGCCGACCTCGGCAGCCGACAGGGTCAGCGCGAAGAACGAATTTATCTGGCGGCGGATTTCGATCCGGCGCTGTTCGATTCGGTGCTCGCCGAGCAGGTACGCAACGTCGATCAACTGGATTGGGACGAGCGCGAAGGCGTGTTGCGCGCTGAACGTCAGCGAAAGGTAGGCGAACTGATCCTGAGTCGTGAACCGTTGACTGGCCTCGATGAAGCCGCGCGCAGTCAGGCGCTGGTCAATCTGGTGCGGCGCAAAGGCCTGGAGCTGCTGCCGTGGACGCCGGAACTGCGTCAGTGGCAGGCGCGTGTCGCGTTGTTGCGGCAGTTGGAGCTCAATACTCAGGACGAAAGCCAGTGGCCGGATGTCAGCGACGCGACACTGCTGAACACCCTCGAAGACTGGCTGATGCCATATCTGGGCAAGGTCTCGCGGCTCAGTCACTTCGCCAATCTGGATCTGTCGAGCATCGTGCGCAATCTACTGCCATGGCCACTGCCGCAACGTCTCGATGAGCTGGCGCCGCATCATCTGAGCGTGCCGTCGGGGTCGTCGATTCGTCTGGATTACAGCGAGTTTCCGCCGATTCTCGCGGTGCGTTTGCAGGAGCTGTTCGGCCTGGCAGAGACTCCGCGTATTGCTGGCGGCCGGCAAGTGGTCAAACTGCATCTTTTATCCCCGGCGCGCCGGCCGGTGCAGGTGACGCAGGATCTGGCCAACTTCTGGCGCAGCACCTATGCCGAAGTGAAGAAGGATTTGAAGGGGCGATATCCAAAGCATTACTGGCCGGATGATCCGTTGGTGGCCGAGGCCACCGCACGGATCAAACCGCGAAAACCCTGAGCGCGCAGCGTTTTATTGAAGCGAAAACACCGTCCTGGTCCAACCCTGCAACGTGTACTTTTCATAGATCTGCACAGGGACGTCCACATACGGGCTCGTGATGAAATGCTCCGGAATCAGCGGGTTGGCCTCATCAATGACCAGGATGTTAGCCGGGTTGTAGAAGTCATAATCGACAACGCTTTTGTTGGTGGTGATCACTTTTTTTCGCGATGCCATGGCTTCAAAGAATCGGAAGCTCAAACCGGCCTGGCCGGGCTTGGAAATGTCCAGAATGATCCTGGAGCGTTTGACTAACTCACCTACGGATTCCAGCGACATTCTCTGCTCGAAAAAAGTGATACCGGGATGAGCACCCGGAATCGGTTTGCACTGCACCAGAAACTTGTAATCGGTAACGCCGAGCCGATCAAATTCCCGCGCCAGGCCTTCGAGCGCCGGCACGCGGTCCTTGCCGGCCATCACTACGAAAGCCGAGTATTCGCCCGGTTCACCGTCTGCAACGTAGTCTTCATAGATAAAGTTGTAGAGCTTTTTCAGGCCGTAACTCTCGGCATTCTGCGGGTCGAATGAAAACACCTCGTCATAATCAGCCAGTTCTTCCCGGGTCATCGGCCAGCGACTGAAACTGTCGTAAAGGTAGGCGATCTTGCGATCGGAAGCCTTGAGTCCAGCCGCCAATTGCTGTGGGTCGATTTGCGCCGGATTAATGATAAGGGCAGCGTCAAACCGCCCTGCCGCCCGAAGGGTCTTTTTCACATGCCGCCATTGGGCCCAGCGTTTCAGCGGACGTCGAATGATCTTCGGGGCTCGATCAAACCTGTCCGACATCGACGAGGTATCGATGAAGCACACGTCGTTATCGATCATCAAATGCTCAGCCAGTTTGCGTGCGTAGCCGCCGATGTCCTTGCATACAATTAAAATTTTCATGGGTCTTCCGTGCGTTTGATTCGAATGCCCGAGCATCGTTCGTGGCGTAGAGTTGTTGCTACGGCGCAACCGGCAGCAGGAACCGCGCAATGACCGGCAAGTGATCGGAAATCCGAAGCGTATCGTCCTGGCGCACCATCGCTTCGACCCGTTTGATCTTCGGGCTGTAGAACAGATAGTCGACCGTGCGATCCGGACCATTGAGGCCGGGGTCATTGGGGTAGTGGGTCAGCCACTGCGCGCGGTCGATGCCGCTGGCCTCGTTGTTGGTCGGGATCATCGGGTACTTGTCCCACAACAGATGCAATTCGCTGTCGGCGGAGTAGGCCGTGCGCTGCTCGGCTGGCAAACGGCGATATTGACCGAGCGGCAGCAGATTGAAATCGCCGCCGATCAACCACGGCAGACCTTGGCTTTCATACTTGTCGAGCACCTTGGCCACCGCCGTGACTTGCGCCTGCAAAGTCTCATCCGGTTGGCTGGCGCGCTCCAGATGCGTGTTGAACACGGTCAGTTGCCCGCCATCGCTCAGCGGCAGCTTGGTCGCGAGCAGGGCGTCTTTGGGCTGGAACTGGCGGCTGATGAAGTTGCTCGAAGCGACCGGTAATTGCAGGCGCTCGGCGTGTTCGATGCGATAACGGCTCAGCGTCGCCAGTTGCCGGCCAACGCTGCCGAAGATGTGCGGTTCAGGGACGAAATCGGCTTTCCAGTCAAAGGCGCTGGCGCTACACGGGTACAGATCGGCGACTCGCTCCTGCAGCAATTTGAGTTGATCCTGATAATCGCTGGCCTTGGCGCCGTCATCCAGCTCCTGCAACAGCACCACGTCGGGCTGTTCATCGCGAATTACCCGCGCCACTTCATCGAGACTGAAGGCCATGTCTTCCAGCGTCGGCGCTTCATCGTCGCCCCCGGCCAGGTCATTCCAGAACACATAACGCTTGCCGGCCAGGTACTGCACGTTCCAGGTCATGACTTTCAGTGCCTGCCCGGGCACCAGCGTCGGCGCGGTTGCGGTGCAACTGACCGGCAGGGTTTCACGGGGTTCGGGACGCCAGGTCAAGCTGAACATCAGCCCGCCAATCACGGCGATGGCGAGCACAACGAGCAACAGGGTGTAGCGCAGTAGACGGGTCATGGCTCGGCTTTTAGCGTTACAGAAAGTGGCCCCGAGCATACCTGAGGGCGAGTCTTAAACCTAAGGCCAGAGCAGTCAGACCGCTCTGTCTCTTTTGTCAGGCAATTCGCTGATCAGCATGAACAGACGGAACAGCACCACGCTGGTGAACAGTTGCAGGAAGCCGTGAGCGCTGTCGATCAACACAGTGATGGCCGTGTTCTGCGGTTCTGGATAGACCGCCAGCGTTGCGCCTTTGAGCAACCACAACGGCGTCATCACGCAAAGAATGCACAGCAGAATCCGCCAGAAATGCCCGCGTGTCAGACGCAGGCTTTCTTTCATCGCATGCAGCGGATTGAGGCCGCGCAGCACCAGCAGATATTCGCCGAACGCCAGCATCACCATCAGCATCAGGCCCGGCAGAAAATACAGCGACAGTCCCAGCAGGATCAGCAACGTGTTGAGCGCCGTGAGCAGGGCGAAACGCGGCCACAACCGTGCGGCCATCGCCAGCAGGTCAAGATTGCGCGGGGCTTCGCCACGGGTACGGGCGTCGAGAAACAGAATCAGTGCGGCGGTGTACAGCGGATAGATCAGCAGGCCGACAATGATGCTGGACGCCGAAAAACTGTCCGGGTCGCTGGCGTGATCTACCACTTGTTGCAACAGCGCTTCGACGATCACCAGCGGCAGGCACAACTGCACGATGCTGACCAAATGGCGTTTGAAAAAATACAGAGAGTCGCGCAGCACTTCGAAGGCATTCATCAGTCGGTATCGCAGGTCGAAAACAGTGGCTCACTTTAACCGATGATGTGCGGGCGGACGCAAACGTAAACATTCGGTAAAGGTCGTTGAAACATCCTGTCACTGTCTCCATTACGGGAGAGCACCTTGTCCAAAGTGGGCGAGGGCAATGTTATCCCCGGCAATCTACGAGGTCGCCATGAACAGCGAAGAGCAAACCCTGATCGATGGACTGTTTTCCCGGCTGCAACAGGCCGAAACGGAGGCAGCCCCGCGCGATGCCCAGGCCGAGACGCGGATCAAGGAACACCTGACACGCCAGCCGTCGGCAGGCTATTTCATGACCCAGGCGATTCTGGTGCAAGAGGCGGCGCTCAAAAGCCTCGACGAGCAGAACAAACAACTGACCCAGCAAGTCCAGCGTTTGCAGGCCGAGCTGCAATCGGCCAAGGCGCAGAGTGCTGCGCCGGCACCCAGCGGTGGCGGTGGGTTTCTGTCGAGCATCTTTGGCGGCGGCAGCTCGCGTCCTGCGCAAACACAGAATGCCCCGGCATCGACGGGCGGCTGGCGCGAACCGGCACCGCAGCAGAACTTCAACGCTCCCGCGCCACAACAGAACTTCGGCGCACCGCCGCCCAACTACGCGCAACAGGCTGCTCCGGCGGCGGGCAGCAGCTTCC
This sequence comes from Pseudomonas sp. LBUM1648, assembly GCF_059716145.1. Classification (NCBI taxonomy): domain Bacteria; kingdom Pseudomonadati; phylum Pseudomonadota; class Gammaproteobacteria; order Pseudomonadales; family Pseudomonadaceae; genus Pseudomonas; species Pseudomonas sp. LBUM1648. Next base: position 5,659,634 of record NZ_CP166808.1, on the reverse strand, counting down.
TCGGTGGCGCGCTGAAAACTGCCGCTGGTGTGGCGGGTGGCGTGATGCTGGCGCAGGGTATCAGCAGCCTGTTCCATCACAATCAGCAACCGGAAGAGATTGTTGAAGTGATCAAGGAAGAACCGGCGCAGGTTGCAGACCAAAGCAACAACGGCTGGGGCGATGACCAGCGCATGGCCGGCAACGACCAGAGCGGCTTTACTGATACCGACTACAGCGATGACAACTCATCGTTCTTCAATGACGACGATTCCTTCGTCTGACCCAAACCTTCCAGGTTGACATCGAACTGTGGTGAGGGGATTTATCCCCGATGGACTGCGCAGCAGGCCCAAAAAACCGGGGCCGCTACGCTGCCCAGCGGGGATAAATCCCCTCGCCACATTCACCACTCGTCAGTAGCACCCTTGCGCCTGCGGGCGATTATTCGCGGAACCTTCCTTCGGGCTGGCATACTGAGCGCCTTTTTCGGGCCTGGCGCCTGATCCCGCTTCGTGCGCTCGCGCGCTCACAGGAACTCCGGTGAAAAAAATCGCAGTGTTCGCCGACGTGCAGAACCTCTACTACACCGTGCGTCAGGCCTATGGTTGCCACTTCAACTACGCCGCGCTGTGGGCCGACATCAGCAAGGACGGGCAGATCGTCGAGGCCTACGCCTACGCCATCGACCGTGGCGACAGCAAGCAACAGCAATTCCAGCAGATCCTGCGCAACCTCGGCTTCATCGTGAAGCTCAAGCCATACATCCAGCGCAGCGACGGCTCGGCCAAGGGCGACTGGGACGTGGGCATCACCCTCGACATCATGGACGCCGCCGACCACGTTGACGAAATCGTCCTGGCCTCCGGTGATGGCGATTTCGACATGCTGCTCGAACGCATCATCAACAAGCACGGCGTGCAAGCGGTGGCCTATGGCGTCCCGGGCCTGACCGCCAACTCGCTGATCCGCGCTGCCAGCCGCTACGTGCCGATCGAAGGCGCGCTGCTTCTGAAGAATTGAGCGGCTACTGAAGAATTGATTTGAACGGAGTTGAACCCGGTTTGGAACGCATTGCAGTCATCGACTTTGAAACCACCGGCCTCTCGCCGAACAGCAGCTGCCGCGCCACGGAAATCGCCGTGGTCATGCTGGAAAACGGCCGCATCGTCGAGCGTTACCAGAGTCTCATGAACGCCGGCGTGCGCGTCCCCGCGTTCATCGAACAACTGACCGGCATCAGCAACGCCATGCTGCGCACCGCGCCCTCGGCGGAACAGGTGATGAACGAGGTCAACGAGTTTGTCGGCTGCACGCCACTGGTCGCACACAACGCTTCGTTCGACCAGAAGTTCTGGGATTTTGAACTGGGGCGGATCAAACGCACCCGTCTCCAGAATTTTGCCTGCTCACTACTGCTGGCCCGCCGGTTGATGCCGGCCGCGCCGAATCACAAACTCGGCACCCTCACCACGTTCGCTCGCCTGCCGCACAGCGGTCAGGCTCACCGCGCGATGGCGGATGCGGAAATGGCGGCAAACTTGATGGCGTATCTGGCTGATGAGTTGCGCCACAAGCATGGCGTGCGCGAGTTGAACCATGACCTGCTGTGCAAATTGCAGAAAGTGCCGGCTGCGAAAGTTGGCGAGCATCTGCAGCGCTATCGCTGATCCCGAAATCAACAAGAACCCTTGTAGGACTGAGCCTGCTCGCGATGGCGGCGCATCAGTCGCCAGCAATGTTGACTGACACATCGCCATCGCGAGCAGGCTCGCTCCTACAGTGGATTTGTGTTGGCCTGGACTATTTGCCGTTGCTTTCAAAAACTCGCGAACCGGGTTGTTTAGTGGTGTGTAGAGTTCGACGAAGCATCCTACTGAAGTTTAGGGATTATCTGTCTTGAGCTCTGATAGCCCCACCGCTAACCTCTTTTCGTCGCTGAAAATTCAGCGATCGGGACTGCAAGCCCGCCGATAATTTGTTAGGCACTGACCGGTGCACCTATAATCGCGTCGCTCTTATGGCGACCAACGATTTTATGGTGGCTGTGTGCGGGAGACCTTCGGGTCTGCCGAGGTTGCCTAACGACTCGGTCTTGCAGACCCGCGCACAGCCGCCACCCATCATCTGCAAGTGATGCTAGCGGCTCCAACATTCGTTAGGTGATTTGCCATGATCAAAGTAGCTACCAACGCTCCAAAAAACGCCGGCTCGTCATTCAGCCGTGAGTCACTCGTAAAACCCCAAACCTTCATCCGCCATCACATCCAGTTGCAAGCCGCTCTGGTACATGGCGAAGCCTGGTTCTGTGCCCGTGATTTTGGTCGTCTCATGGGGTTGGAAATCAATGGGCGACAAGTTCTGAAGCTTGATGAAGATCAGCGGCGGATAATGTATCTGTCGGGAAGCGATGGTGTTCAAGAGACCTTGATGTTGAGTGAGTCCGGCGTTTACGCAATGCTGGTTTACCACTACTCCCCGGAGAACCGTCATTTGCGTCGTTGGCTGACCCATGAGGTCGTGCCGATGCTTCGTCAGGGCTCGGAGTCAGTTTCAGATCCGCATCTGCGTTTGATGATGTGCGCAGGGGAAACGTTGAGACTTCTGCATTGGCGCAATGAGCCATGGATGCGCATGCGAGATATGCCGCACTTGCTGACTCAGGAAAGTCGTAGCCAGGGTTGAAGGCCTCTCGCTAGCGGACTTACTCGCGAATGCGGTGTGTCATTCAGAAAGGTGTTGTCTGACACTCCCTCTTCGCGGGCAAGCCCGCTCCCGCAGTGGACATCATTGCCTCAAGACTTGCCGTTGCCTTCGATATGCCCCAGCGGCACGCGCTTCTCGATGGCGCTCGACAACACAATCGATGTCTTGCTGAACCCGAACTTCGCCACCCGGTTGATCAACTCCTCCAACTCCGGCATCGATCCCACTGCGGCCTTCATGATCACGCACGGATCGCCCGTCACGCGAAAGCACTCGGTCAGTTGCGGAATTTTGACCAATTCGTCGTACACCTTCTGGCTGCCGTTTTGATGCAGGCGCAGTTCGATCACACACTGGATCGGCAGACCGATTTTCGACAGGTCGATTTTCGCTTCGTAGCCGGTGATCACGCCCGATGCCTCAAGCTTGGCCACGCGCTCGGCCACGGCGGGGGCGGAGAGGTTTACTTTGCGCGCCAGGTCGGCGTAGGACGCCCGGCCGTTTTCGAGCAGGGCGCTGAGCAGCATGCGGTCGTATTTATCCAAGGCTTAACTCCTGAAAGTGTCAGTCTTTCGAAATCGTGGTTTATTCCGCAGATCTCCGTGATTTCAAAAGTGTACTGGCCTGATAAACAGGTTTTGTAACTTATTTTTGCCCGCTGGCCTTTCTAGAATAACCAAACTCCTGACACAGACTGTCGAGCTGCCCATGCCTGCCTTGCGCCGTTTTTCCTTGCCGCTGATCGCCGCGTTTTTTGCGTTGTATGTGATTTGGGGTTCGACCTATCTGGTGATTCGCATCGGCGTTGAATATTGGCCACCGCTGATGCTTGGCGGAGTGCGCTTCATCATTGCTGGCACGTTGATGTACGCGTTCCTGCGCTGGCGCGGGGCACCGGCGCCGACGTGGGCGCAGTGGAAAGCGGCGGGGATCATCGGGATTTTGCTGCTGAGTTTTGGTAACGGTGCGGTGAGTGTGGCGGAGCACACGGGGGTGGCTTCTGGTGTGGCGGCATTGGCGGTGGCGACGGTGCCGCTGTTTACGTTGCTCTGCGGTTATTTCTGGGGCGCGCGTAATACTCGTCTCGAATGGGCCGGGGTGGCGCTGGGGATTGTCGGCATTGCCATGCTCAACATGGGTTCCAACCTGCAATCGAGTCCCTTGGGCGCTGCTTTGCTGATTTTCGCGGCGGCCACCTGGGCGTTCGGTTCGGTGTGGAGCAGGCACCTGCCGTTACCGCAGGGCGCGATGGCCAGTGCTGTGGAAATGCTCGTTGGCGGTGTTGTCCTGCTGATCGGCAGTGCGGTGAGTGGTGAACGCTTGCAAGCCGTGCCGCCGATGGAAGGCTGGTTGGCGCTGGCGTATCTGATCTTCTTTGGCTCGATCATCGCCTTCAATTCCTACATGTACCTGCTCAAGCATGTGCGTCCGGCGGCGGCCACCAGTTATGCCTACGTCAATCCGGCGGTGGCGGTGTTGCTGGGGATCGTGTTTGTCGGCGAGACCATCGGCATTGAAGAAGCGCTGGCGATGCTGGTGATCATCAGTGCCGTGGTGCTGATCGGTCTGCCGCAGTGGCGTCGTCCGGCACAGCCGCCGGTAGACGTGCCGACGGCCGTTCCGACGGAACAGCGCGCGAATTAGGGTAAACTGCGCGCCATTGCACACTCGTGTCGCACAACTGCGCTGAATTTTCCTACGGTACTCCCATGACTTTCGCCTCCCTTGGCCTGATCGAACCCTTGCTGCGCTCCCTCGAGACGCTCGGCTACCAGACCCCGACGCCGGTGCAGGCGCAAGCCATCCCGGCCGTTCTGGCCGGTCGCGACCTGATGGCAGCGGCCCAGACCGGTACCGGCAAAACCGCCGGTTTCGCTTTGCCGCTGTTGCAGTTGCTGGCCATGGAAGGGCCGAAAGTCGCTGCCAATTCGGCGCGTGCGCTGATTCTGGTGCCGACCCGCGAGCTGGCCGAGCAGGTTCATGAGTCCGTGCGCCAGTACGCCGAAAACCTGCCGCTGCGCACTTATGCGGTTTACGGCGGCGTCAGCATCAACCCACAAATGATGAAGCTGCGCGGCGGCGTCGATGTGCTTGTCGCCACGCCTGGTCGCCTGATCGACCTGTTCCGCCAGAACGCGCTGAAACTCGATCAGTTGCAAACCCTGGTGCTGGATGAAGCCGATCGTATGCTCGACCTGGGCTTCTCCGAAGAACTGGCGAACATTTACCGTATGCTGCCGAAAAAGCGCCAGACCCTGCTGTTCTCCGCGACTTTCTCCGATGACATTCGCCTGCTGGCCGGGCAAATGCTCAACGACCCGCTGAGCATCGAAGTCAGCCCGCGCAACGTTGCCGCCAACACCGTCAAGCAGTGGATCGTGACGGTGGACAAGAAGCGCAAGGCCGAACTGTTCGTGCACCTGATGCGCAAAGGCAAGTGGAAGCAGGTGCTGGTATTCGCCAAGACCCGCAACGGCGTGGATGCGCTGGTGGAAAAACTCCAGGGTCTGGGCATCAACGCCGATGGCATCCATGGCGACAAGCCGCAAGCGACACGCCAGCGTGCGCTGGATCGTTTCAAACTCAGCGAAGTGCAGATTCTGGTGGCCACCGACGTGGCGGCCCGTGGTCTGGACATCGAAGATTTGCCGCTGGTGGTCAACTTCGACCTGCCGATCGTGGCCGAAGATTACATTCACCGGATCGGCCGCACTGGCCGTGCGGGTGCGACGGGCGAGGCGATCTCGCTGGTGTGTGCCGATGAGGTGAACATGCTCTCGGCGATCGAGATGCTCACGCGTCAGACGTTGAAGCGTCAGAACGAACCGGACTTCGAGCCTGAGCACCGCGTGCCGGATACCGATGCCAGCGGTCAGGTGATCAAGAAGCCGAAGAAACCTAAAAAGCCGAAAACGTCCGGCGGTGGCGGCAAGCGCAATCTGGGCAAGTGGGTGGACAGCGGTGAGACGCAGGCGCCGGAGCCATCGATCAAGCCTGTGCGTAAAGTGCCGGTGTTCAACACCGGGCCGCGTAAGCGTAAGCCATAACCCTCTGCTGAAGGCGCGCTATCCAGGTAGGAGCTGCGGCACGCTGCGATCTTTTGATCTTGTTTTTAAAGGTCAAAAGATCGCAGCCTCGTTTCACTCGACAGCTCCTACAGGGTTTTGTGCCGAAGCCACTCCAGCATCCCGAACCCCGCCGCCCGGCCACTGGCAAAACACCCCGTCAGCAAATAGCCCCCCGTCGGCGCCTCCCAATCGAGCATCTCACCTGCGCAGAACACCCCCGGCAACGCCTTGAGCATCAGCCGCTCGTCCATCGCTTCGAACGTCACGCCCCCGGCACTGCTGATCGCTTCGTCCAGTGGCCGAGTTTTCACCAGCGTCAGCGGTAGCGCTTTTATCGCTCGGGCCAGCAGTGCCGGGTCGGCAAAGGTCGCAGCGTCCGTCAATTCACGTAATAGCGCGGCTTTTACCCCATCAATCCCCACCTGACTGTGCAAGTGCTTGGCCATCGAGCGCGAGCCGCGCGGTTTGCTCAATGCTGCCTGCAATTTATCCACAGGTCGGCCCGGCAGCAGGTCGATATGAATGGTGGCTGAGCCGTGCTGGTTGATTGCCTCGCGGATCGGTGCCGACAACGCGTAGATCAAACTGCCCTCAATCCCGGTCGCCGTGATCACGCATTCGCCCAAGCGCGGCGCATCCTCGTTCAGGCCGATGGCGATATTTTTCAGCGGCGCGCCGGCGAATTTGCTGACGAGTAATTCGCTCCAGGCCTGCACTTCAAAGCCGCAATTACTTGGCTGCAACGGCGCCAGTCCTACACCGCGCTGCTCCAGCGGCAACATCCACGCGCCGTCCGAACCCAGCCGCGACCAACTGCCGCCGCCGAGGGCGAGCAGGGTGGCGTCGGGGTTGATGGATTTCTCGCCTTCCGGGCTGTCGATGCGCAACGCACCTTGTTCATCCCAGCCGAGCCAGCGATGGCGGGTGTGGATAACTACGCCACTGTCGCGCAGACGCTTGAGCCAGGCGCGCAGCAAAGGGGCGGCTTTCATGTCGGTGGGGAACACGCGGCCAGAGCTGCCGATAAAGGTTTCGATGCCCAGCTCATGAATCCAGCGGCACAGCGCATCGGCATCAAAACCGCGCAGCAGCGGAGCGATGTGCGGCGCGCGTTCGGCGTAGCGCGAGAGGAACGCCGGGTAGGCTTCGGAGTGGGTGATGTTCATGCCGCCGACCCCGGCCAGCAGGAACTTGCGGCCTACCGAAGGCATGCCGTCGTAGAGATCGACGCGGACTCCGGCCTGGCTCAGCACTTCGGCGGCCATCAGGCCGGCGGGGCCACCGCCGATGATGGCGACGTGAGCGGAGGAGGGGGCGGAGTTCTGGGTCATGGCGTGCGCTGCGGTATGGCGGGATAAGGCGCGCATTCTAACAGTCGGGATCTTTGTAGCGGTTGGTTAAAAATTAACCGCCGCGCTGCGCGCCATGTTCGGTATGGGCTGCAGCCCCTTTCACTCAGGTTATCCACAGGCCGTTCCACAGCCATTGTGGGTAACGCAGCACAGCTCAATGACAGCCGTGTGACTGCCAGACGCGCTGCGCGCTGTGGTGAAGAATGCCGTGGCGGCGGGCGAGGGCGTGGCGGTCCTTGCTGTAACCACCGCCGATCACGCCCATCACCGGGATGTCGCGGCCCAGGCAATGGCGCATCACGCTTTCGTCCCGGGCAGCGACGCCTTCATCGGTCAGTTGCAGATAACCGAGGGCGTCGTCCTTGTGCACATCGACGCCGGCGTCGTACAGCACCAGATCCGGTTGATACAGGGGCAGCAGATAATTGAGTGTGTCGTCCACGACCTTCAAATAATCGGCATCGCCCATGCCTTTGGGCAATGGAATGTCCCAGTCACTTTCCGCTTTGCGTGCAGGAAAATTCTTCTCGCAGTGCAGGGAAACGGTAATCGCCTCCGGGGTGTTGTGCAGAATCCGCGCCGTGCCGTCGCCCTGATGCACGTCGCAATCGAAGATCAACACACGGCTCACCCGGCCGCTCTGCAGCAGATATTGGCTGATGATCGCCAGGTCATTGAAGATGCAGAACCCCGCCGGGTAGTCGTAGTGGGCGTGATGGGTGCCGCCGGCCAAGTGGCAAGCCAACCCATGCTCCAGGGCTTTTTCCGCCGCCAGTATCGAACCACCCACCGCGCGCACCGTGCGTCGGGCCAGCGCTTCGTTCCATGGCAGGCCAAGACGCCGCTGGTCTTCGCGGGACAACTCGCCGCTCATGTAGCGTTCGATATAGCTACGGTCATGGGCCAGGGCGAGGATGTCGTTGGGGCAGATTTCGGGGCGCAGCAGATCGGCGTCACGGGTCAAGCCGCTGTCGACCAGGTGATCGCGCAGAAGACGAAACTTGTCCATGGGAAAGCGGTGATCCGCAGGAAACTCCGGGCTGTAGTCGTCGTGGTAGATCAGCGGCAGTGGCATGGCGATTTCTGTCAGACGTGTAGGAAAGAGTGAAGGATCCTACCAGCGATGTAGACTTGCGGCATGGAAACGGAGGGGCACGATGGAGCCGATACTGGAACTGGAAAGCGCACGGTTGCTGATGCGTCAGTGGCAGGATGAGGATTTGCCGGAATTTGCGGCGATGTGTGCCGATCCTCAGGTGATGCGCTATTTTCCGGAGCCGTTGAGCCGGCTGGAAAGTGCCGCGTTGATCGGTCGCGTGCGCGGACATTTTGCCGAACACGGCTACGGCTTGTGGGCGCTGGAGCGCAAGGACAGCGGCGAATTCATCGGTTTCACCGGGCTTGGCGTGGTCGGTTTCGACGCGCCGTTCACCCCGGCGGTGGAGATTGGCTGGCGTCTGGCGAAGGAGCATTGGGGCCTGGGTTACGCCAGTGAAGCGGCTTGGACCGCTCTGCGTTGCGGGTTTGATCGATTGGCCCTGAAGGAAATCGTGTCGTTCACTGCGCAATCAAATCTGCCTTCGGAGAAAGTCATGCAGGCGATCGGCATGCATCACGCGCCGGCCGATGACTTTGATCACCCCAAGCTTGCCGTCGATCACCCGTTAAGAAGACATGTGCTGTATCGGATTACCCGGGAGCAGTGGCTGCAAACCTTGCATGGATAAGCTGACACGGACGTTTACAATGGCCGCCATATCATTGGCCCGTGCCAGTACCTGAATCGCCCGCCGCAGCCAAGACTGCGCGGCATTGCTTTGTGTGAGGAGAGTCTGAATGAGCCAAGTGTTGGAAGATCTGGTCGATTTGCTGACCCTGGAACCGATCGAAGAAAACCTGTTCCGTGGTCGCAGCCAGGACTTGGGTTTCCGTCAGTTGTTCGGCGGTCAGGTGCTCGGTCAGTCGCTGTCGGCGGCCAGTCAGACGGTTGAAGAGGCGCGCCATGTGCATTCGATGCACGGTTATTTCCTGCGTCCGGGCGACGCCAAGTTGCCGGTGGTGTACTCGGTTGACCGCGTGCGCGATGGCGGCAGCTTCAGCACCCGTCGCGTCACGGCAATCCAGAAGGGCCATCCGATCTTCACCTGCAGCGCTTCGTTTCAGTATGACGAAGAAGGCTTCGTGCATCAGACTCAGATGCCACAAGTGGTCGGCCCGGAAAACCTGCCGTCGGAACTGGAACTCTTCCAGCAACGCGCGCAACTGATCCCGGAACACATGCGCGAAAAACTGCTGTGCCCGAAGCCGATCGAAGTGCGCCCAGTCACCGAAAAAGACCCGTACAACCCGCAACCGGCGGATCCGATCAAGTACGTGTGGTTCCGCGCCGACGGCGCACTGGCCGACATTCCGGCGCTGCACAAATACCTGCTGGCCTACGCCTCGGACTTCGGCCTGCTGACCACTTCGATGCTGCCCCACGGCAAATCGGTCTGGCAGAAAGACATGCAGGTCGCCAGCCTCGATCACGCGCTGTGGTTCCACAACGATCTGCGCGCCGATGACTGGTTGCTTTACGCGATGGACAGTCCGTGGGCCGGCAATTCTCGCGGGTTCTCCCGTGGCAGCGTGTTCAACCGCGCCGGGCAACTGGTGGCGTCGGTGACCCAGGAAGGCTTGATCCGTCATCGCAAGGATTGGGCATGAGCCTGGCCGATGTGAAGCACTGGGTGTTCGACATGGATGGCACCCTGACGGTCGCCGTGCATGACTTCGCGGCGATTCGTGTGGCGTTGGCGATTCCGCCGGAGGACGACATCCTCACCCATCTTGCCGCGTTGCCGGCGGGTGAATCAGCAGAGAAACATGCGTGGTTGCTGGAGCACGAGCGCGATCTGGCGCTCGGCTCGACGCCGGCCACCGGGGCGGTGGAACTGGTGCGTGATCTGCATTCGCGCGGTTATCGCCTCGGCATTCTTACCCGCAATGCGCGGGAGTTGGCGCATGTGACGCTCGAAGCGATTGGCCTGGCCGACTGCTTTGCGGTGGAAGATGTACTGGGCCGTGATGAAGCGCCGCCCAAGCCGCATCCGGGTGGTTTGCTCAAGTTGGCAGAAGCCTGGGCGGTACCGGCCAGCGAGATGGTGATGGTCGGCGATTACCGCTTTGATCTGGATTGCGGGCGAGCGGCGGGCGCGCGGACGGTGTTGGTGAATCTGCCGGATAACCCGTGGCCGGAGCTGACGGATTGGCATGCGCAGGATTGTGTCGAGTTGCGGCGGATGCTGTTGGCCTAAGATCAAAAGATCGCAACCTTCGGCAGCTCCTACAGTTGCTATTGCAATCCCCTGTAGGAGCTGCCGAAGGCTGCGATCTTTGCTTTTGCTTCTATTCGAACAACGCTTTCTGCCCCTCCGGCGACGTCAACATCCCATCGCCGTTATGCCCGACCCCGGGCACTTCCACCAGCCGCTGATTCACTCCTTCCGGGTGACGGCGCAGCAAATAGCCGAAAAACAGTTTGCCGCGTATCAAACGATAAGCCCCTTGCGCCTCAGCCTCACAGCCCTTGTCCAGCGCCGGGTGCTGCGGGTCGATGTCTTGCTGCCCGAGCAGATAAATCACCTCGCGTTTGATGTAACTGCTTTCAAGCTGCAACGGCGTTTGCCCACCGGCGTACACCGGCATGTCTGACAGACCGTACTTCCAGCGATTGAAACCCATGCACTTGGCGTGATCGAACGCCACGGGCCGCTGCTCATTGAAATACGCGTAGGAAGAAGGATTGGCCACCACGTAACGCAGGCGGATGCCGTTGGCCTTCAGTGCCGGCTGATCCTTGGCGAGCAGGGCATAACGTTGCACTACTTGGCCGCCACCGGAGTGGCCGAAAATCACTATCTGCTTCACGTCCGGAAACTGCTTGCGATCGGTGACTCGGGCGACGATTTCGTCCAGTGCCGCGTAGGAGCTCAACGGATTCGGCCCTGTTGAAAAACCGCCACCCATCCACTCGTTGCCTTTCCAGCGCAACACCGTGGCGGGCAACGAGTACAGGGCCACATCACTTTCATTGAGAAACTGCGGCGCGATCACCAGTGTGTGTGCGGTTTGGCCGGCCATCTCGGCGGCGCTTTCGGCGCTCTTGCGATACGTCTCGGCGTTGCGCAGGCGACCGTGAATGACGATCAGCACGCGCTCGATTTTCTCTGGCGCAGGTCCTATGCCCACCGCCATTTCCCCGGCCTTCAGTTGCAGGCGCCCGGAGCTGATCGCGTCGACACCGGCCGCTTGCGCTGTGCTGCCAAAGATCAGTAAAGCCAAAAGCCATTTATGCATTTACAGGTTTTTCGCCGCGAAGGTGTCGCACTGGCCGACCTGGCCCTGCGCGAATCCGGTTTTGAACCAGCGCACCCTTTGCGCCGACGTACCGTGGGTAAACGAGTCCGGCACCACACGGCCCTGACCCTGTTGTTGCAGGCGATCATCACCGATGGCGTTGGCGGCGTTCAAGGCTTCTTCTATATCGCCGGGTTCCAGCCAGTTCAAACGCTTCTGTGCGCTGTAGGCCCAGACGCCGGCAAGGCAATCGGCCTGCAACTCCTGACGTACCAGCAAGCCACCGTCACCTTCCATCTGCCGACCTTGCTGGCGGGCTGTCTGAATTTTCGCCGAGACACCGAGAAGCGTCTGCACATGGTGTCCGACTTCGTGCGCGATCACGTAGGCCTGGGCGAAGTCGCCGGCCGCCTTGAAGCGTTGCGACATCTCCTGGAAGAACGCCATGTCCAGATAAACCTTCTGATCCGCCGGGCAGTAAAACGGCCCGGTGGCCGAGGTGGCCAGACCACACGCCGAGTTGACCCGATTGCTGAACAGCACCAGGGTCGGGTCCTTATATTGCCGGTCGGCCTGCTGGAAAATCGCGCCCCAGGTGTCTTCGGTGTCGCCAAGGATCGAGCGGACAAACTCTGCCTGCTCATCATTGGCCGGCGGCGCCTGGCGGGTTTGCGAGGTGGGTGCCGATTGCTCGGTCATCTGCCCGGTGAGTTGCCCGAGGATCTGCAATGGATCCTGGCCGGTGATCCAGCCAATGCCGACGATCAACAGGATGGCCCCGATGCTAAGCCCCTTGCCGCCACCAAAGCGCATGCCGCCGCCACCGCCAGCATCATCACCACGGGCATCGACGACGTTGTCACTGCGTCGGCCTTTTTTCCATAGCATGTGGGAATCCTCTTTCTAATCGTGGTGATGAGTGTTGCTGGTGTGTGAGTGTGGCGCCAGTCCGGTCGTCCGTCTATTCGTACGCCGTCAGGCAGGTTGACGGGTAAGAACCTGTAGCGTTCGGTGAATTCCATTCCATAAAGGTTTTTGTGAAATTATCAGATGGTTCCAGATTTTGCGTTGTGCTGAATGTATTTTAGAATCTGCCAAATTTCAGTGGGATCTCATCATGGCCGGCAGTCAGATCGAAAGGGTTTTCAGCGTGCTGGAAAACCTCACCAGTGAGCCGCGCGGTTTAGCGCTGCAAACGCTCGCCGAGCAGATCGACATCCCGAAAAGTGCGACTCACCGCTTGCTCGCCGAGCTGACCCGACTGGGTTATGTAAGGCAGAACCCGGAGACCCTGCGGTATCACTTGTCGACCAAACTGGTGGCGATGGGGTTTCGTTACCTGTCGAGCAGCGGCGCCGATATCGTGCAACCGGTGCTTGACCGCTTGGCTCAGGAAACCGGCGAGTTAATTCGACTTGGGGTTATCGATGGCGAGCGCCAGACCTGGATCGCCAAGGCTCAGGGCGCGCGCAGCGGTTTGCGTTACGACCCGGACATGGGCCGCGATGCGCCGCTGTTCTACACCGCGTCGGGCCATGCGTGGCTGGCGTGCATGAGCGATGCTGAGGCGTTGTCGCTGGTTGAACGCCAGGGCGCCGAGGTGCCGGCGGATATCGGGCCGAATGCGCCGCGCTCCAATATCGAATTGCTCGAGCGTCTGCGGGTCGCCCGGGAGCAAGGGTATGCTTGCGTCGAAGAAAGTTCGGCGGTGGGGACTGCGGCAATTGCGGCGGTTGTGCGCCATCCCGCTGATGGACGGGTGATCGGTGTGCTGAGCATCGCCGGGCCGAGTGCGCGGATGCCGGGGGCGAGGCTGCACGAACTGGCGCCGTTGCTGTTGAAATTCACTGAAGAGTTGTCGGCGGCGAGTCTGGCTTCGGAGCTGTTCGTTTAACTTGAGTTTACTTGGGCCCTCTGCACCTGCTCGCTTGTAAAACTGTGCGCTGTTCGCACACTTTTATGGTTGTCGGGTGTCGTAATCTGGAACCAGGTTCTAGATTGTTGCTTGAGGCTTTTTTCCTCAGCTTGTTTTCTTCAGAGATAGCCAATGACTGTCAGCACCCCACTTTCCGGAGTCAACCAACCCTTCAAGGGGATCTTGCTGATTGTCGTGGCGACCTTCCTGTTCTCCAGCCATGACGCACTGTCGAAGTATCTGTCGGGGTTCTATCCGATCGTGATGGTGGTGTGGGCGCGGTATGTCGTGCACACCTTGTTGATGGCGGGGATTTTTCTGCCGCGTTCCGGGTTGCGTGTCCTGCGCACCAAAAAGCCTTTATGGCAGTTGACCCGCGCACTGTGTCTGCTTGGCACGAGTCTGTTCTTCACCACGGCACTTTTGTACATCCCGCTGGCGGAAGCCACGGCGGTTAACTTTCTGGCGCCGGTTTTGGTGACGGCGTTGTCGGTACCACTGCTGAAGGAGCGGGTGACGCGCGGCCAATGGATTGCGGTGATTTGCGGCTTTATCGGTGTGCTGATCATCGTCCACCCGGGCGGTGAACTGTTCACGCCGGCGGTGTTGCTGCCCTTCTGCTCGGCACTGTTTTTCTGCTTCTACCAACTGCTGACTCGCAAGCTCGCCGAAGTCGACAGCCCGACCACCAGCAACTTCTTTGCCGGGTTGTGCAACACGTTGGTGATGAGTGCGCTGGTGCCGTTCTTCTGGCAGGTGCCGACGCTGACTCACGCCGGGCTGATGCTGGCACTGGGCAGTTGCGGGATGACCGCGCATTTGTTTCTGACTCAGGCGTTCCGCCATGCCGCGCCGGCGTTGCTGGCGCCGTTCGGTTATTGCCAGATTGTGTTTGCGGGGTTGTTGGGCTGGCTGCTGTTCAACCACACGCCGAGTCTGTTGACGATGATCGGGATTGCGGTGATCTGTTGCAGCGGGTTGGCGGCGGCGTGGCAGCAAAGTCGCCGCTGAAAAGACAGCCGGCCTGAAATCAGGCCGGTGTTTGTGGGCAGGTTACTCGGTAACGGTCGGAATCTTGCGCGGTGCCATGAAGTACATCCACGTCAGCGCAATGAAGTACATCGCCGGAATCAGGGTGAACAACACGGTGTAGTTGTTGTTGGTGACGGTGAGGATGTGGCCGACGATCTGAGTCATGAACATCCCGCCGATCGCCGCGCACATGCCGCCGAAACCGAACACCGTGCTCATCATGTGCTTGGGCGTGTAGTCCATCACCAGGCTCCAGATGTTCGCCGTCCATGCCTGGTGCGCACCGATCGCCAGGGAAATAGCAGCCACCGCAACCCACAGGTTCGCGGAGCCGGCAGCCATGACCACACCGATAATGCAGCAGGCGAACAGGAACATCGACAGCAACCGCGCCTTGATCGCGTTCATCCCGCGACCGATCAGGAACGAGGACAGAATGCCGCCACCCACGCTGCCAAAGTCGGCGGTGACGTAGATGATGATCAGCGGGATACCCATCTGGGTCACGTTGATGCCCAGGTTGTATTGCTGATTGAGAAACGGCGGCAGCCAGTACAGGTAGAACCAGAACACCGGTGCGGTCAGCGAGTAGGCGAGGGCGAAGGCCCAGGTCCCGCGCATCCGCAGGATTTTCGAGAACGGCACGCGGGCCTGCTCCGGTTCGACTTCCTGCTGGATGTAATCCAGCTCGGACTGTTTCACGCTCGGGTGATCTTCCGGGTTGTAATACTTCAGGCCCCAGAACAACAACCAGATCCCGCCCAGCGCCGCCATGCACAGGAACGCGGCCTGCCAGCCCCACACATGAAGAACCAGCGGCAGCAACATCGGCGTGAACATGGCACCGACGTTGGTGCCGGCGTTGAAGATGCCGGTGGCGACGGCGCGTTCACCCGCCGGGAACCACAGACGCGTGGTTTTCACACAAGCGGGATAGTTCGCCGCTTCGGTCAGGCCGAGGACGAAACGGCAGACCATGAAGCCGACCGCCGATGTCGCCAGGCCGTGGGCACCCGTGGCCAGGCTCCAGAGCAGCACGGCGCAGAAGAACACGCGCTTGACGCCGACCCGGTCGATCAGTCGCCCTTGCAGCACGAAACCAATGGCGTAGCCGACCTGAAACCAGAAGTTGATGTTGGCGTAATCCATCGCCGTCCAGCTCATTTCCTTGGCGAGGATGGGCTGCATGACGCCGAGGGCGGCGCGGTCGATGTAGTTCAGGGTGGTGGCGAAAAATACCAGCGCCAGCATGCCCCAACGGGTCTTGCCGACAGCCATGGCGCCGCGGATCTTGTCGCCGATGCCACCCGTGGCAGTGCTCATGGCCGGAGCCATGCGGGAAGTCTGTGAAGGAATCATGTGTTCCACCCGTTTTTGGATTTTTTATTTGGTGTGCTTTTTGGTTTGCACGCTGCGACCGGTGGTTCAGACCCGGACTCAATGTGCGGTCGATGTTGGGCAGTGGACGAAAAATCGTCAATTCGTCAAAACGGCATTGTGTTCGATAATCGCACGCAAAACTAACCGGGTAGTACACTTTAAATTGCTGCGCGAAGTGATGCAGCCAATAATTTACCCCACGACAAAAATGGTCCCCCGCAACAAAGCGGCGCAGTCCGGGAGTTGAAACATGCAGCGTTCCATTGCCACCGTTTCCTTGAGCGGCACCCTGCCGGAAAAACTCGAAGCCATCGCCGCCGCCGGGTTCGACGGGGTGGAGATTTTCGAGAACGACCTTCTGTACTACGACGGCAGTCCACGTGAAATTAAACAGATGTGCGCCGATCTCGGGATTGCCATCACCCTGTTTCAGCCGTTCCGCGATTTTGAAGGCTGCCGCCGTGATCGGCTGGCGCGCAACCTGGAGCGGGCCGAGCGCAAGTTCGACCTGATGCAGGAACTGGGCACCGATCTGGTGCTGGTGTGCAGCAACGCTTCGGCGGACAGCGTCGGCGATCAGCAAATACTCATCGATGACCTGCGCTTGCTGGCTGAACATGCCGGCGCCCGAGGCTTGCGCATTGGCTATGAAGCACTGGCCTGGGGCCGTCACGTCAATACGTATCAACAGGTCTGGGACATCGTGCGTCAGGCCGATCACCCAAGCCTCGGCGTGCTGCTCGACAGCTTCCATACGCTATCGCTCAAGGGCGATCCGCGTGCGATTGCCGAGATTCCCGGCGACAAGATTTTCTTCGTGCAAATGGCCGATGCGCCGATTCTGGCGATGGATGTTCTGGAGTGGAGTCGGCATTTTCGCTGCTTCCCGGGGCAGGGCGAGTTTGATCTTGCGGGGTTCCTCGCGCCGATCATCAAGAGTGGCTACACCGGGCCGCTGTCGCTGGAGATCTTCAACGATGGCTTCCGCGCCGCACCGCCACGGGCCAATGCGGCAGACGGCTTGCGCTCGCTGCTCTATCTGGAAGAGAAAACCCGTCAGCGTCTGGAGCAGGAAGCGGCCCCCGTGGCCAACCGCGAAATCCTCTTTGAAACGCCGAAGGCCAGCGAGTACAACGGCATCGAGTTTCTCGAATTCGCTGTCGATGAAAGCCTCGGCGCCAAGTTGTCGAACTGGCTGGAACGCCTGGGGTTCGTCAAGGCCGGGCAACATCGCTCCAAGAGCGTGAGCCTGCTGCGCCAGGGTGATATCAACCTGATCCTCAACGCTGAACCCTATTCGTTTGCTCACAGCTTTTTCGAGGCACACGGCCCGTCGCTGTGTGCCACCGCCGTGCGGGTCAAGGACAGCGCGAGTGCTCTGGCGCGTGCCGTTGCCTACAAGGGCCAGCCCTATCGCGGTCTGGTCGGTCCTAACGAATTGGAACTGGCGGCAGTGCGCGCGCCGGATGGCAGCCTGATTTATCTGGTGGATGAGGCGGCTGATGTGTATGGCACCGACTTCAATCTGCTGCCAGACGCGCAGGTGCGCGGAGGCCTCAAGCGCATCGATCACATGGCCATGGCGCTGCCGGCGGATAGCCTCGACAGTTGGGTGCTGTTCTACAAGAGCCTGCTGGATTTCGAGGCCGATGACGAAGTGGTGCTGCCCGACCCCTATGGTCTGGTGAAAAGCCGCGCTCTGCGCAGTCGTGACAGCTCGATCCGTTTGCCGCTGAACATTTCCGAGAACCGCAACACCGCGATCTCCCATGCGTTGTCGAGTTATCGCGGCTCCGGTGTGCATCACATCGCCTTCGATTGTGACGATATCTTCGCCGAAGTCAGCCGAGCCAAAGAGGCCGGCGTGCCGCTGCTGGATATTCCGCTCAACTATTACGACGACCTTGCCGCGCGTTTTGACTTCGACGACGAGTTCCTCAGTGAGCTGGCGTATTACAACGTGCTCTATGACCGTGACGCCCAGGGTGGTGAGTTGTTTCACGTTTACACCGAGCCGTTTGAGGGGCGGTTCTTCTTCGAGATCATCCAGCGTAAAAACGGCTATGCCGGATACGGCGCGGCGAACGTCGCGGTGCGGCTGGCGGCGATGGCCAAATCACGCAGTGGTGCCGTCCGTCAGGCGAAGTTGTAGGAAATTCGTAAGCGCGGGATTAAACACGGGTCGCGCGGCTTCCTTCACCGTGCCGCGCAGCCCATAATCGCCAGCCTGTGCAGTGATGGCCGTGAGCCCGCAATGACAATGACTTCAGAACTCCCCGCAGCCCCCGTCGAGCCCGCCGTTGAGCCGCGCAAGAGTCGCAAGAACAATCCGGAAAAGACCCGCGAGAACATCCTGCAGGAGGCGATCGTCGAGTTCGTCCAGCAAGGATTGTCCGGCGCCCGCGTCGACGCGATCGCTGAACGCATCCACACCTCCAAACGCATGATCTATTACTACTTCGGTAGTAAGGAGCAGCTGTACGTCGAGGTGCTGGAAAAGCTCTACGGCGATATTCGTAACACGGAAAGCCGTCTGCACCTGGCCGAACTGTCGCCAGTGGTAGCGATTCGGCGGCTGGTGGAATTCACGTTCGATCACCACGATCGCAACGTCGATTTCGTGCGCATTGTCTGCATCGAGAACATCCATAACGCCGAATTCGTGAAGCGTTCCGATGCGATCAAGGCGATGAACAACACCATCCTCGATTCACTCGGCGAGATTTTGCGTCGGGGCGCCGAAGAAGGCGTTTTCCGCAGCGGGCTCAACGCGCTGGACGTGCATTTGCTGATCAGCTCGTTCAGCTTCTATCGCGTGTCGAACCGCCACACATTCGGTGAGATTTTTCAGATTGATCTGCCGGACGAGAGCATCAAGCAGCGTCATCGCGAGATGATCTGCGAGTCGGTGTTGCGTTACTTGCAGGCCTGACATGAGACGAGGGGGCAAGCCCCCTCATTTGGCTAGCCATTCATGCTTTGGAAGTGCGCAAGCATGCGCTGCGCATCCGGCACCACGCCACTGAACAACTCAAACGCCTTCACCGCCTGAAACACTGCCATGTTGCCGCCATCCAGCGTCCGGCAACCTATTGTGCGGGCGTTGCGCAGCAGTTCGGTTTCCAATGGGAAGTACACGATCTCCGCCACCCACAATTCCTTGCGCAGCAACTCGACCGGCACCGGCATGCCCGGCAGTTTGGCCATGCCCATCGGTGTGGTGTTCACCAAGCCGTCAGCCTGATTCATTGCGCTCGGCAAATCCTGCCCGGCCACTGCGCGGCCAAAGCCGAAATGCTCATTGAGGTTGTTCGCCAGATGCTCGGCGCGATCACTGTCCACGTCGAAAATGCTCAACCTTTGTACGCCTTCGCTCAGCAGTGCGTGGGCCACTGCGGCGCCTGCACCACCAGCGCCCATTTGAACAACACGCTCACGGGCGGCGTCCTTCAAGCCGCGACGAAAACCCTCGGCAAAACCCAGGCAGTCGGTATTGTGGCCGACGCGTTTGCCGTCCTTCAGCACCACGGTATTGACCGCGCCGATGCCGCGGGCTTCGGGTGACAGTTCGTCGAGCAGCGGGATAATCGCCTGCTTGCAGGGGAAGGTGATGTTCAGCCCGGTGTAGTTCATGCGCTCGGCCGCCAGCAACAAGTCGGGCAGGGCATGGGTGTCCAGTTGCAGTTGATCCAGGTCGATCAGCCGATACAGATATCGCAAGCCCTGGGCGTCGCCTTCGTGCTCATGCAGCGCCGGCGTGCGGGAGGCCTGAATGCCGGCACCGATCAACCCGGCCAGTATCACGTTTTTGCGGCTCATGCTGCTTGCCCCTTCAGCCGCTGGCTCAAGTGTTCCAGGGCCAGACGATAGCCATGGCTGCCAAACCCGCACATCACCGCCGTGGCGATGGCCGAGACAAACGAGTGATGACGGAACGGCTCGCGGGCGTGGACGTTGGACAGATGCACTTCGATCACCGGCAACTCACTGGCCACCAGCGCGTCGCGAATCGCCACCGAGGTGTGCGTCCAGGCTGCCGGGTTGATGACAATCCCGGCGCAACGACCGCGAGCGGCGTGAATCCAGTCGAGCAGTTCACCTTCGTGGTTGGTCTGGCGAAATTCCACGGCCAGGCCGAATTCTTCGCCGGCGCGACCGCACAGGGCAGAGATATCCGCCAGGGTTTCATGGCCGTAAGTGGCGGGCTCACGGGTGCCAAGCAGGTTCAGGTTCGGGCCGTTGAGCACCAGAACGATAGGGGACATGGGGGTAACTCCACTTCTTG
Source organism: Pseudomonas sp. LBUM1648 (assembly GCF_059716145.1). NCBI lineage: Bacteria > Pseudomonadati > Pseudomonadota > Gammaproteobacteria > Pseudomonadales > Pseudomonadaceae > Pseudomonas > Pseudomonas sp. LBUM1648. The sequence continues at coordinate 5,639,579 of NZ_CP166808.1, read as the reverse complement.
TTTTTGGCTTGGGCCATGGGTTTCGGCCTGTGGAGATAAAATGTACTAGATGGTTACATCGGTCAATTGAACGGCGTTGGTCTTGGCGTTTTTTGTTCGGTGATCGCACAACCTGAAACAAGCGCCCACAAAAAAGCCGTCATTCACGACGGCTTCTTCGTATCTGGCAACAGCAATCAGCGGCGGGTCAGCAACACGCCCGACTCCATGTGATGCGTCCACGGGAACTGGTCGAACAGCGCGCACTGGGTAATGCGGTGCGTGTCGTGCAACTGGGCGATGTTGGCCGCCAGGGTTTCCGGGTTGCAGGAGATGTAGAGGATGTTGTCAAAGCGCCTCGTCAGCTCGCAGGTGTCAGGGTCCATGCCGGCACGCGGCGGGTCGACGAACACGCTGCCGAACTCGTAGCTCTTGAGGTCGATGCCGTGCAGGCGACGGAATGGGCGCACTTCGTTGAGGGCTTCGGTCAGTTCTTCGGCGGACAAACGCACCAGCGTGACGTTATCCACAGCGTTTTCGCTGAGGTTGCTCAGTGCGGCGTTGACCGAAGTCTTGCTGATTTCGGTGGCCAGCACTTTGCGTACGCGGGTCGCGAGCGGCAGGGTGAAGTTGCCGTTGCCGCAGTACAGCTCCAGCAAATCGTCAGTGCGATCGCCCAATGCTTCGTAAGCCCAGTTCAACATCTTTTGGTTTACGGTGCCGTTGGGCTGGGTGAAGGCACCTTCCGGCTGGCGATAGCTGAACGTGCGGCCGCCGACTTCCAGTTTTTCGACCACATAGTCTTGGCCGAGCACTTCGCGTTTGCCCTTGGAGCGGCCGATGATGCTGACCCCGAGATCTGCCGACAGCTTGGTCGCTGCCGCATGCCAGTGCTCGTCCAGCGGACGGTGGTAGCACAGGGTGATCATCGCGTCGCCCGCCAGGGTGGTCAGAAACTCCACCTGAAACAGCTTGTGGCTCAACGCCGCGCTGGCCTGCCACGCCGCCTTGAGCTGCGGCATCAGTTGATTGATGCGCAGGCTGGCGATCGGGAACTCTTCGATCAGGATCGGCGTGCGTTTGTCGTCCTGAGAGAACATCGCGTAATGACGCTCACCGGCCTCGCGCCACAGGCGGAATTCGGCGCGCAGGCGGAAGTTCTGCAGTGGCGAGTCGAATACGCTCGGCTCGGGCGCATCGAACGGGGCCAGCAGGTCACGCAGGCGCGTGACCTTGTCTTCGAGCTGTGCGGCGTAGGCTTGGGAATCGAAAGTCATGCGTTGAACCAACCCAACTTGATCACGAACAGAATCGACAGAATCACCAGCGCTGGGTTCAGCTCACGGGCGCGACCGGACAGCAGTTTGATCGCGGTCCAGGCGATGAAGCCGAACGCGATGCCGTTGGCGATCGAATACGTGAACGGCATGGCCAGCGCGGTCACCACGACCGGTGCGGCGACGGTGATGTCGTCCCATTCTATTTCTGCCAGGCCCGACATCATCAAGACGGCGACGAACAGCAGTGCCGGTGCGGTGGCAAAAGCCGGAACGCTGGCCGCCAGTGGCGAGAAGAACAGCGCCAGCAGGAACAGAATCGCGACGACCACAGCTGTCAGACCGGTACGGCCGCCAGCACTCACGCCCGCAGCAGATTCGATGTAGCTGGTGGTGGTCGAGGTGCCCAGCAGCGAGCCGGCCATGGCGGCGGTGCTGTCGGCGATCAGCGCACGGCCCATTTTCGGCATGTGGCCGTCCTTGCCCATCAGGCCGGCGCGCTTGGCGACGCCGATCAGGGTGCCGGAGTTGTCGAACAGGTCGACGAACAGGAAGGCGAAGATCACGCTGACCAGACCGATGTCCAGTGCACCCATGATGTCCAGCTGCAGGAAGGTCGGGGCCAGCGAAGGTGGCATCGACGTCACGCCATTGAACGCGGTGAAGCCAAAGGCGATGGATACGATGGTCACCGCCAGAATGCCGATCAACACCGCACCGCGTACTTTCAGCGCTTCGAGGGCCACGATCAGGGCGAAACCGAGGGTGGCGAGGATCGGTGCCGGAGCTCTCAGCTCACCGAGGCCGACCATGGTCGCCGAATTGCTGACCACAATGCCGGCGTTATGCAGGGCGATCAGCGCCAGGAACAGGCCGATACCGGCTGCAATCGCCGAACGCAGCGGCAGCGGGATGCTGTTGATGATCCATTCACGGATGCGGAAGATCGACAGCAGGAAGAAGCACACGGCCGAGATGAACACCGCGCCCAGCGCCACTTGCCAGGTGTGGCCCATGTGCAGCACGACGGTGTAAGTGAAGAAGGCGTTCAGGCCCATGCCCGGTGCGAGGGCAATCGGGTAGTTGGCGATCAGGCCCATGACCGTGGAACCGATGGCGGCTGCCAGACAGGTAGCGACAAACACCGCGCCCTTGTCCATGCCGGTCTCGCCGAGGATGCTCGGGTTGACGAACAGAATGTAGGCCATGGCCAGGAAAGTCGTGATGCCCGCGAGAATCTCGGTCCGCACGTTGGTGTTGTGTGCCTTGAGTTGAAACAGCCTTTCCAGCATGTCTGCTCCCCGTGGCGCGCATGGCGCCGTGAATGTATCGACCTCAACAGCAAAGCACAGACCGTCGCAAGCGCCTGAGAAATTGTGGTGGGCCGGAAAAAGCCGCGCATCATACCAGCAGCGTGAGGAATATGGCGGTTGTTGGTGTCGATCGTCGTCGAAGTTTTGCGTTGGGGCCAACTGCGCCATACTGCGCGCTGATTTTTGGGGGATGGGTAACGCATGAGCAAGCGCTGGTTGAAGACATTCGGCTTACTGGCCGTTCTGATGGGCGGGGCGTCTGGCGCCTGGGCTGCGTCGGCCCCACCGTTAACTCAGTTAAAGGTGTTGAAAGTCGAGTCACCGAGCTGCGGCTTCGAAGACATCGCTGAAGGTCAGGAACAGACGCGTTGCGACCACAGCGGCCCGAATATCAAGGTTTACGTGCTGGAGGTCGGCTACGGTCGCGAGGCGCACGTAGCGTTGGACGGTTTTGAGGTGAACGGCACGCGAACCCCGGTCTGCGCTTTTGATAACGGCAATCTGACCGAGTGTACGGTCGGCAAGAAAACCGTGGGCTATCTGTATGTGCTCGACCTGGCTGGCAAGCAGGGCGGTATCTTTACCTTTACCAACATGTCCATCAACGCGCCGGGCAACAGGATGTCGACGCAGCTTTACATCAAGTAACGGCGACGACCGAACGAGGCCGGGTAAAGCTGACTACGCTTTGAAGATCACTCAGCGGATAGCGCCCATGACCTTTAGAGCCCTGATTACCCTCGCCGAGGGCATCGATGATCTGCAAAGCGTGACCCTGGTCGACGTATTGCGTCGCGCCGGCATCGAAGTGATGGCGGCCAGCATCGAAGGTCGGCGCATGCTGACCTGTGCCCGCGGCACCCGCCTGACCGCCGATGGCATGCTGATCGATGTGCTGGCACAGACTTTCGATCTGATCGTCCTGCCCGGCGGCGGCGTCGGTTCACAGCACCTGGCGGCGCATCAGCCGCTGCAACAACTGCTCAAGGATCAGGCCAGCGCCGGACGCCTGTTCGCCGCCATCGCCGAAGCCCCGGCAGTCGCCCTGCAAGCCTTCGGCGTTTTGCGCCAGCGGCGCATGACGTGTTTACCGAGCGCCAGTCATCAGTTGTCGGGCTGTACGTTTGTTGATCAACCGGTGGTGGTTGATGGCAACTGCATCACCGCCCAGGGTTCTGGCGCAGCGCTGGAGTTTGCCTTGGCGCTGGTGGAACAACTTGGGGGCAAGGCATTAAGGGCGAAAGTTGGGGGGGAGTTGTTGGTCTGACGAGCGCTAAACCTTCGCCTCTTCCACCAACTCCGTCATCCGATCCCGTTTGGCCAATGTCGGGAACAGTTTGATCCACGTCCCCGTCACCACCAGCGTACCGACCCCGCCCATGACCACTGCCGGCACGGTGCCGAACCAGTGGGCGGTGAGGCCGGATTCGAATTCGCCGAGCTGGTTCGAGGCGCCGATGAACAGACCGTTTACAGCGCTGACCCGGCCGCGCATTTCGTCCGGGGTTTCCAGTTGGACGAAGGAGGCGCGGATCACCATGCTGATCATGTCCGCCGCACCGAGCACCACCAGCACGGCCAGCGAGAACCAGAACGAAGTCGACAGGCCGAAAGCGATGGTGGCGACGCCGAATATGCCCACCGCGGTGAACATCACCCGGCCGACATTGCGCTCCACGGCAAACCGCGCGAGGAACAGTGACATCCCCAGCGCGCCGACCGCTGGCGCCGAGCGCAGCAGGCCGAGGCCCCACGGCCCGGTCAGCAATATGTCTTTGGCGAATACTGGCAGCAACGCGGTGGCGCCACCAAGCAGCACCGCGAACAGATCCAGAGAGATCGCCCCGAGAATGTCCGGACGGCTGCGAATGAAACGAATCCCCGCCAGCAACGAATCCAGCGTGGCTTTGCCTTTATTCAACGGGGTCTGCCGAGCGGGCAGGTTGAGCATCAGCGAGCAGGCAATCACATAAAGCAGCACCGTCGGGCCATACACCCAGACGCTGCCGAACGCATAAAGCAAACCGCCGAGTGCCGGGGCGACGATGGTCGCCGACTGTTGCGCCGATTGCGCGGCCGCGACTGCGCGCGGGAACAGCGACGCGGGCACGATGCTCGGCAGCAGCGCCTGCGTGGTCGGCATTTCGAACGAGCGCGCCGCACCCAGCAGGAAGGCGAGGATGAAGATCATTTCCCGGGTGACGTGATCGGTGGCGCTGCCAATGGCCAGCGCCAGGGCGATCAAGGCCTGCAACGACTGACAGATCGCCGCGACTCTGCGCCTGTCATAGCGGTCGGCGACATGCCCGGTGTGCAGCATGAACAGCACGCGCGGTGCGAACTCGACAAGACCCACCAGGCCCAGGTCGAGCACGTTGCCGGTCAACTGATACAGGTTCCAGCCAATCGCCACAGTGAGCATCTGGAACCCGCTGGCGGTGAAAATCCGGGCCAGCCAGAACGCGAGAAACGGACGATGGTGACGTAACAGCAGGGGCTCTTGGCTGGGCATCTGGAGGCAGGTCTGGTTCGAGGGGGAACCGCGAGGTTATCACCAGTCTGTAACAGGAAGTTGCTATGAAAAAAATTTAGTTAGCCAGACATCGATTATCCCCGCGCCCCCAACTCCCTGCGACAAGGGAGCACGCCGTTTCGCCACATGGCATGTACTTCAGAGCATTGCCGTAACCGTGAGGCAACTTGTCACGCGGCAAACGACCACGCGGTTCTTCGTCTGAAATGGGACTACTCTTTCAACGTTGCTTGATCCAGATCAAGGCCTCTAACGGAATTGATCCGGCGGCCCGATGGCCAGACTCCCTGCGTTGCGATGGTTGTTAAAAAAGAACGAATCAGAATTCGCCGCACTCCATATCCGTGGGGGCAGTAGGCGTAGGGGTCACAAGCCCCGCAGCCGGTATTACCTGACAGAGGAAGACTTATGTTCGGTTTAGAGGCACTCGATCTCGCCCGAATTCAGTTCGCGTTTACCGTCTCATTTCACATCCTGTTCCCGGCCATCACCATTGGCCTGGCGAGCTACCTGGCGGTGCTCGAAGGCTTGTGGCTGAAAACTCATAACGACACCTACCGTGACCTCTACCATTTCTGGTCGAAGATCTTTGCCGTCAACTTCGGCATGGGCGTGGTCTCCGGTCTGGTTATGTCCTACCAGTTCGGCACCAACTGGAGCCGCTTCTCGGACTTCGCCGGTGCCGTCACGGGGCCTTTGCTGACCTATGAGGTGCTCACGGCGTTCTTCCTCGAGGCGGGTTTCCTCGGGGTGATGCTGTTTGGCTGGAACAAGGTCGGACGCGGCCTGCACTTTTTCTCCACGGTGATGGTGGCGATCGGCACATTGATCTCGACGTTCTGGATTCTCGCTTCCAATAGTTGGATGCAAACCCCGCAGGGCTTCGAAATCGTTAACGGCCAAGTCATTCCCACCGATTGGCTGGCCATCATCTTTAACCCGTCGTTCCCGTACCGCCTGATGCACATGGCGACTGCCGCGTTCGTGGCCACGGCATTCTTCGTCGGCTCCTCGGCGGCCTGGCACCTGTTGCGCGGCAAGGACAACCCGGCGATACGCACCATGCTGTCGATGGCGATGTGGATGGCATTGATCGTCGCGCCGATCCAGGCCGTCATCGGCGACTTCCATGGCCTCAACACCCTCAAGCATCAACCGGCAAAAATCGCCGCCATCGAAGGCCACTGGGAAAACAAGGGTGACGAACCCACGCCGCTGATCCTGTTCGGCTGGCCGGACATGAAAGAAGAGAAAACCAAATTCGCTGTGGAGATCCCGTACCTCGGCAGCCTGATCCTGACCCACTCGCTGGACAAGCAAGTGCCGGCGCTCAAGGATTTTCCACCCGAAGACCGGCCGAACTCGACCATCGTGTTCTGGTCGTTCCGGATCATGGTCGGTCTGGGTTTCCTGATGATCTTCACCGGTCTGTGGAGCTTGTGGCTGCGTAAACGCGACACCCTCTACACCTCACGTCCGTTCCTGTATCTGGCGTTGTGGATGGGGCCGTCCGGGTTGATCGCGATTCTCGCCGGCTGGTTCACCACGGAAATCGGCCGTCAGCCGTGGGTGGTCTACGGGCTGATGCGCACGGCGGATGCGTCGTCCAATCACAGCTTCGTGCAGATGAGCATCACGCTGATCATGTTCGTCGTGGTGTATTTCGCCCTGTTCGGTGCTGGCCTGGGCTACATGATGCGTCTGGTGCGCAAAGGGCCGAAGATCAGCGAAGGCGCAGAAACGCCAGAAGGTGGTCCGGGCAAGCAACGCACGCCGGCCCGTCCGCTGTCCGCTGCGGACGATACGGCCGATGCCGATCACGATGCTCCCAGCCTGACCAAGGAGATTTGACTCATGGGTATTGATCTTCCGCTGATCTGGGCCGTGATTATCATCTTCGGCATCATGATGTACGTGGTCATGGACGGCTTCGACCTCGGGATCGGGATTCTCTTCCCATTTATTCCGGGCAAGACCGACCGTGACGTGATGATGAACACCGTCGCCCCGGTCTGGGACGGTAACGAAACGTGGTTGGTGCTGGGCGGCGCGGCGTTGTTCGGCGCCTTTCCGCTGGCCTATTCGGTGGTGCTCTCGGCGCTGTACTTGCCGTTGATTTTCATGCTGATCGGTTTGATTTTTCGCGGCGTGGCATTTGAGTTTCGCTTCAAGGCCAAGGACGACAAGCGTCACCTGTGGGACAAGGCATTCATCGGCGGTTCGGTGGCGGCGACGTTCTTCCAGGGCGTGGCGCTCGGCGCATTCATCGATGGTTTGCCGGTGGTCAATCGACAGTTTGCCGGCGGATCACTGGACTGGCTGACACCGTTCACGATGTTCTGCGGCGCTGCGCTCGTGGTGGCTTATGCCTTGCTCGGTTGCACCTGGCTGATCATGAAGACCGAAGGCAAGCTTCAGGAACAGATGCATAACCTGGCAAGGCCGCTGGCATTCGTGCTGCTGGCCGTGATCGGGATCGTCAGTATCTGGACACCACTGGCGCACCCGGACATCGCGACACGCTGGTTCAGCATGCCGAATCTATTCTGGTTCATGCCGGTACCGATTCTGGTGATGGTGACGATGTACGGTTTGATCCGTGCCGTGGCGCGCAATGCCAACTACATGCCGTTCCTGCTGACCCTGGTGCTGATTTTTCTCGGCTACAGCGGTCTGGGTATCAGCCTGTGGCCGAACATTGTGCCGCCGTCGATCTCGATCTGGGACGCCGCCGCACCGCCGCAAAGTCAGGGCTTCATGCTGGTAGGCACGCTGTTCATCATCCCGTTCATTCTGGGTTACACCTTCTGGAGCTACTACGTGTTCCGCGGCAAGGTCACCCATGAAGACGGTTATCACTAGGCGTGATCACGATGGCGCTGCCCGCAGCGCCATCTCCCTCAAATGGAGGATGAAGCAATGACCGGCAAACATTCCCTGAACGATATTGAAGGAGCTGAAAAAAAGCCGCTGTGGCAGCGGCTCGGCTGGTTAGCGATGATCTGGGTTGGTAGCGTCGGCGCGCTGTTTATCATCGCCAGCCTGATGCGCATGTTCATGAACGCCGCAGGCCTGACCACTCACTGAATCACTCCGTCCCGGCGCCTTCGGGTACGGATTTGTAACCCTCCTGATGGAGGGTTTTTTTTGCCTGGCGGTTTACTTGCGGGCCTTGAGGATCACGAATTTCGGTGTGGCGGCGACTTGCTCGACACCACGGAACAGCCGCGCCAGTTTGCTGTGATAACCCAGATGACGGTTGCCGACGATGTACAACGCGCCGCCCACCACCAGCGCCTCGCGGGCTTGCTGGAACATGCGCCAGGCGAGGAAATCACCCACGACCTGCTGCTGATGGAACGGCGGATTACACAACACCACGTCCAGCGATTGCGGCTCCTGACCGGCCAAACCATCACCCGCACGCACGATCACGTCGCGATCACCGAGCGCGGCGCGCCAGTTTTCGGCAGCCGACTGCACGGCCATGAACGATTCATCGACCAGCGTGTACTGTGCGTCCGGGTTTTGCAGTGCGCTGGCAATGGCCAGTACACCGTTACCGCAACCCAGGTCGGCGACTCGTGCACTGCCAAGATTCTTCGGCAGATGCGGGAGAAACGCGCGGGTGCCGATGTCCAGGCCTTCGCGGCAGAACACGTTGGCGTGGTTAAGCAACTCAATGGCCGGATCGTCAAGGCGATAGCGAGACGGGTAGGGCGACACGGCTGGCGTTTTCGCCTCAGGTGTGGCGATCAGCAACCGAGCTTTTTTTACCGCCAGTGATGCCTGTACGGGGCCGACGTAGCGCTCCAGCAGGTCGCCCGCCGCGCGCGGCAGATGTTTGACCATCGCTGCTGCGACCACTTCAGCACCGGGCGCCAGTTGCCCTTGCAGGCGAATCAGTTGTTCCTCCAGCAAGGCCAGGGTTTTCGGTACGCGGATCAATACCCGATCGAACGGCCCGAGCAAGGGCTCACTGGCCGGGATACCGCAGATCGCGTCGAACGCGCGGCCATTGCGCAGCAGGTTTTTTTCCAGCCCTTGAAAGCCCAGAAACGAATCACCGCTACTGATGACCGTCACCTTGCCGAGCAGACTGGCGGCCAGCGCGCCGAAGCTGTCGTTGAGCACCAGAACCCGCGTGTCAGCCGTCGGTTGCTGCGCGGCCAGATGATTGAGCAAATATTCATCGGCGGCATCGAACGCCTGCAGCGGTTCGTTTTGCTGTTCAGGCTGGCGGATCAGGTCGAGTTGGGCGAAGGGCGTATCGAGCAAAGGCATGGGGCGGGGACTCAGGATAATCGACGGATGTCCCGCTGCCAGGGTGACGTACGGCGGAACCCGACCGAGTGGACTGCAACGCAAACGGCTGGCGTCATCACTCAGGAAGGGCATAAATGGTACGTTTTTTTCTGCGGGAACACCCGCACGTTTTAATCGGGGGCAAAGCGATGGGTCTAGATGATTCCGGCTCTGGCGGCCGCGATGACAGCGGAAATCTTGTTGCAGACATTGAGCTTCTCGATGACGTTCTGCACGTGATAGTTCACGGTGCGTTCGCTCAAGCTGAGGATTTTCGAGATCTCATAAGCCGTTTTGCCACTGGCGGACAATTGCAGCACCTCCAGTTCTCGGGGTGAAAGATGCGGTTGGCGGGACTTGGCGGGCTGTGCGGGCAAGGCCCTGGCGAACAGTTCGCTCAAGTGGCTGGTGGCGTAGAACATATAGCCAAAATGCTCATACAACTCGAGCGGACTGATCGGGCAGTGCTTTCGGGCAAGGCTGATAATGCTGCACAAGCCGCTCTCCTCGTTATGGAACGCCTGAGACCAGCCGTGTTGCAGCCTATGTTCCTTCAGTGATTCCCATAACTGAGGCGTTTCGGCGAATACCGTTTCATTCCATACGATGGGTAACATTGAGCGATTGCAGTGTGCTATTACCGGATCAATTTTCCGGAAGTTTTTTTGTGCATATTGTTGATTCCATTTTTCAGGGTAGTTGTTGATTTGCAAGGCATTAAGATGAATTTCCCGGTGCGGCGAAGTGACTGAAATTGCGCAGAAGTTAAACCCTAGATTCTCGGCAAATTTCAGCAAGATCGGATAAGCGGCATCTATTCCCTTGGCGAAAGTCAGTTGCTTTAGTTGCGACTCCTTCCACGTTTCCATTTAAAACTCTCCGTTGGTGTTGCGGGGGCGCCGAGTGGATCCAAAAGATCCGGCACGGGTCGAAGTGTAGGATGTTTCCTACGAAGAGTTTTAAATTTTTTCGCTCTTGAGAATGCGCGTCTGGTCATAAAGCGTTATTAGCAATTACGAAGTTTTGGTATGCAACTTGTCATCCTAAATTTTAGTTTGCATAGCTTGCTTGCTTTAAAGGCGGTTGATAGTTGTCTGAGGCGTGCGTTGATAAAGCCATTACCAATCATCGGTGTTTAAGCGCGCAGATTTGCGGGACACTGCTGGTCATCGTTCAACGGAGTGCCCCATGACCGCCAGTGCAGAGAAGTTTACCGCTCAGACCTTGCTCGACGTGCAGCCCTTGACCTCCAGCCTGTTCACTTTGCGCACCAGTCGTGATGCCGGTTTTCGTTTCCGGGCCGGACAATTCGCCCGGCTCGGCGTGACCAAGGCCGACGGCAGCACTGTGTGGCGCGCCTATTCGATGGTGTCGTCACCCTTTGACGAGTTTCTTGAATTTTTCTCCATCGTAGTGCCGGGCGGCGAGTTCACCAGCGAGCTGAGCCGACTGCAGATCGGCGATACCTTGCTGGTGGATCGCCAGGCGTTCGGCTACCTGACCCTTGATCGCTTCGTTGACGGCCGTGATCTGTGGCTGTTATCCACCGGTACCGGGGTGGCGCCTTTTCTGTCGATCCTTCAGGACTTCGAGGTCTGGGAAAAATTCGAACGGATCATTCTGGTGTACAGCGTGCGCGAAGCGCAGGAGCTGGCGTATCAGCAGATGATTGCCGGGCTGGCGCAACGTGAATACTTGGGTGAACACGCACACAAGTTGCGTTTCATCCCGACAGTCACCCGTGAAGCCCATCCCGGAGCGTTGAACGGTCGCATTACTACACTGATCGAAAACGGTGAGCTGGAACGGGCGGCGGGCGTGGAGCTGTCGGCTGAACATTCGCGGGTCATGTTGTGCGGCAATCCGCAGATGATCGACGACACTCGTGCGTTGCTGAAAAAAAGGCACATGAGCCTCAGCCTCACCCGCCGACCGGGACAGGTGGCCGTAGAAAACTACTGGTAAACAAACGGCGCCCTAAGGCGCCGTTTTTCAGGGTGCAGTCAAGTCAGGGCTGATTGTTCCGGGCCTTGAGCAGATCGCGGATCTCACCCAGCAATTCTTCTTCCTTGGTCGGCACCGGTGGCAGGGTAGGGGCCACGGCTTCTTCGCGTTTCAGGCGGTTGATGGCTTTGACGCCCATGAAGATTGCGAAAGCGACAATCACGAAGTCGAGCACGCTCTGGATGAATTTGCCGTAAGCCAGCATGACCGCAGGGGCCTCGCCTTGGGCAGCTTTGAGCGTAATGGCCAGGTCACTGAAATCCACTCCACCGATCAGCAGCCCGATCGGCGGCATGATCACGTCACCGACAAACGATGAAACGATTTTGCCGAAGGCGGCACCGATGATGATACCGACGGCCATGTCGACCACATTGCCTTTGACCGCGAAGGCCTTGAACTCACTTATCACGCCCATAGGTTATTTCCTTGTTACAGATGAGTTTGGTGTACGCAGTGTAAATCAGCAAAACGCGTCCTGCGCGAAACACCTTCTTACAATGCCCGTTTTAATCGACACATTAATCCACGATTAGTTTGCAAAGTGCCACTAATCGCGCGCGAAATACGCCGTAACTCACTGATCGGGAAGCCAGTTTTTTCAATCATGGCGTTACGTTCTTTCTATTTATGTTCAGCGGCACAGGCCTCTAGCCTTGGGTTGGCGCACCTGGATGCGCCCAAAAAAACCAGAGGAACCTGATATGAATGCCACTCTTGGACTGGGGGCTTTTCCCCATCGCCGCACACTTGGCGTAATCACCGCCAGCCTGTTGACCTTTTCCGTGCATGCCGCGCCCCTGACCCGGGATAACGGTGCGGCGGTGGGCGACAATCAGAACTCGCAAACCGCCGGCGCCAACGGCCCGGTGTTGCTGCAGGATGTGCAACTGATCCAGAAGCTGCAGCGTTTCGACCGCGAGCGCATTCCCGAGCGTGTGGTTCACGCACGCGGCACCGGCGCCCATGGCACTTTCACGGTGACCAACGACCTCAGCGACTTGAGCAAGGCCAAGGTATTTGCCGCCGGCCAGAGCACGCCGGTATTCGTGCGGTTCTCTGCCGTGGTTCACGGTAACCACTCCCCGGAAACCCTGCGTGACCCGCGTGGTTTCGCCACCAAGTTCTACACCGCCGACGGCAACTGGGATCTGGTGGGCAACAACTTCCCGACCTTCTTCATCCGTGACGCGATCAAATTTCCGGACATGGTGCATGCGTTCAAACCCGACCCGCGCACCAATCTTGATGATGACTCGCGCCGATTCGACTTCTTCTCCCATGTACCGGAAGCCACGCGTACGCTGACCGAGCTGTATTCCAACTCGGGAACACCAGCCAGTTATCGCGAAATGGACGGCAACGGAGTGCATGCCTATAAGTTGGTCAATGCCAAAGGCGAAGTGCACTACGTAAAGTTTCACTGGAAGAGCTTGCAGGGCATCAACAATCTCACCCCTAAACAAGTCACAAAAGTTCAGGGTCAGGATTACAGTCATATGACCAATGACTTGGTGACTAATATAAACAAAGGCAACTTCCCGAAATGGGACTTGTACATTCAGGTTCTGAAACCACAAGATTTGTCCAAGTTTGATTTCGATCCGCTGGATGCAACCAAGATCTGGCCGGGTATTCCAGAGCGTAAAGTTGGACAAATGGTTTTAAACCGTAATCCGGCAAACGTATTCCAGGAAACCGAACAAGTTGCAATGGCACCGGCCAATGTTGTGCCGGGTATCGAACCTTCCGAAGATCGATTGTTGCAAGGTCGCGTGTTCTCTTATGCCGACACGCAAATGTATCGCCTTGGCGCCAATGCCCTGCAATTGCCGATCAACGCGCCGAAAGTCGCGGTGAACAACGGCAATCAGGATGGCGCGATGAACTTCGGTGCCAGCCAGTCCGGTGTGAACTATCAGCCGAGCCGTTTGCAACCGCGTGAGGAAACGCCCGCGGCACGTTACAGCCAGATGGCGCTGTCGGGCAGCACGCAGCAGGCGAAGATCCAGCGTGAGCAGAACTTCGAGCAGGCCGGCGATCTGTATCGCTCGTTCAGCAAAAAGGAACGCAGCGACCTGATCGACAGCTTCGGCGGCTCGCTGGCCACCACGGATGACGAGAGCAAGCACATCATCCTGTCCTTCCTTTATAAAGCCGATCCGGAGTACGGCACCGGCGTGACTGAAGTGGCCAAGGGTGACCTGAGCCGGGTCAAGGCACTGGCGGCCAAACTGGTCGACTGATCCAACGCTGATGCAAAGCGGGGTCTGAATCAGGCCCCGTTTCGCCAAAGGAGACTGCTGATGCGTATCTGTCTTTTATTGTTTTGCGGTTGCCTGTCGTTCTCTGCGTGGGCGGCTTCGCCCGAGCAGGACCCTGAAGCCATCAGGGCGCAACTGCAGGACTACTATTTCGACGCGGCCCGGCGCGGTGATGTGCCGATGCTCGATACCTTTATCGAGTCCGGATATTCGCTCGACACCCGCGATGACAAGGGCTACACCGCGCTGATTCTGGCGGCGTATCACGGCCAGGCACCCGCGGTTGAAAGGCTACTCGCCGCCGGGGCGGATGCCTGTGCTCAGGATCAACGCGGCAACACGGCGCTGATGGGCGCGATTTTCAAGGGCGAGTTGCAGATTGCCCGGCGCTTGATGGCCACCGATTGCAGTCCCGACCAACGTAACGGTGCCGGTCAGACGGCCGCCATGTACGCCGGCTTGTTCAAGCGTCAGGAATTGCTCGACGCGCTGAAAGCCAAAGGCGCCGATCTGAATGCCGAAGATCCGCTGGGTAACAGCGCCGCACGTCTGGCCAGCGGGGAATTCCGTACCGCCGCGCCGCGCTGATCGGCAGCGCGTGCGTTATCATCGCGGTTTTTGTCGGGGGTTCTGATGGCCAAGGCCAAGCGCATGTACGGCTGCACCGAGTGCGGCGCAACCTTTCCCAAGTGGGCCGGCCAATGTGGCGAGTGCGGTGCCTGGAACACCTTGACCGAAACCATGATCGAGAGCGGCGGCGCGACGGCGCCCACCGGTCGCACCGGTTGGGCCGGGCAACAGGCGCATATCAAGACGCTGGCCGAAGTCAGCATCGAAGAGATTCCACGGTTTTCTACTGCCTCCGGCGAACTGGACCGCGTGCTCGGTGGCGGGCTGGTCGATGGCTCGGTAGTGCTGATTGGTGGTGATCCGGGGATCGGCAAGTCAACGATTCTGTTGCAGACCCTTTGCAACCTCGCCAAGAGCATGCCAGCGCTGTACGTCACCGGCGAAGAATCCCAGCAGCAAGTAGCCATGCGCGCCCGGCGCCTCGGCTTGCCGCAGGATCAACTGCGGGTGATGACCGAAACCTGTATCGAAACCATCATCGCCACTGCCCGTCAGGAAAAACCCAAGGTGATGGTGATCGACTCGATCCAGACGATCTTCACCGAACAACTGCAATCGGCGCCCGGCGGTGTCTCTCAGGTGCGCGAAAGTGCGGCGCTGCTGGTGCGATACGCCAAGCAAAGCGGCACTGCGATTTTCCTCGTCGGCCACGTCACCAAGGAAGGCGCGCTTGCCGGCCCGCGCGTGCTGGAACACATGGTCGACACCGTGCTGTATTTCGAAGGTGAATCCGATGGCCGTTTGCGTTTGCTGCGGGCGGTGAAAAACCGTTTTGGTGCGGTCAACGAACTCGGTGTGTTCGGCATGACCGACAAGGGACTTAAAGAAGTCTCCAACCCATCGGCGATTTTTCTCACCCGTGCTCAGGAAGAAGTCCCCGGCAGTGTGGTGATGGCGACGTGGGAGGGCACTCGGCCGATGCTGGTGGAAGTGCAGGCGCTGGTCGATGACAGTCATCTGGCCAACCCGCGCCGGGTGACGTTGGGCCTGGATCAGAACCGATTGGCGATGTTGCTGGCGGTTTTGCATCGACACGGCGGCATTCCGACCCACGATCAGGACGTGTTCCTTAACGTGGTCGGCGGGGTGAAGGTGCTGGAAACCGCATCCGATCTGGCGTTGATGGCGGCCGTGATGTCGAGCCTGCGTAATCGGCCGTTGCCCCATGATCTGTTGGTGTTTGGCGAAGTCGGTTTGTCCGGCGAAGTGCGTCCGGTGCCGAGTGGCCAGGAACGTTTGAAGGAAGCAGCCAAGCATGGCTTCAAGCGCGCGATCGTGCCCAAGGGCAACGCGCCGAAAGAGTCGCCGCCGGGGTTGCAGATCATCGCCGTGACGCGTCTCGAACAAGCCCTCGACGCGCTTTTCGAATAACCACGATCCCCTGTAGATACCGTCTTGCCCCTCATCGGGCAAGGGCAATTTTCGGGTCAAATGGCTGGCCCGATTTAAGAACGGCGTAGACAAAATGTAGGAGTTTGCGCATCGCTGCACAGATGATTTGCTTGGGGGCCTTGCCGTTGGCCTTCAAGCGGTCCTTCATGGCGATGATTGCCTTGTTGTGCTTCAGTGCAACCAACCCAGGCATGTATAGACCCGCCCGAACGCGAGCCGATCCGATCCTCGAAATCACTGTTCTGCCTTTGAATTTTCCCGAGTCCTGCAGCTTTGGGTTCAACCCGGCGGCAGCGACCAGCTTGCGAGGGTCGTCATATTTACGCAGGTCGCCCAACTCGGCCAGCAGCCGCTCAAGGGTTTTCTGGCCGATACCGTCGATGGTCACGATCAAGTCGCGCATTTGGCGCATGTCTGGATCATCGTCGATGTGTTTTTTGATTGATTTGTGAGTTTCAACGATCTCTTTCTCGATGTGACGCAGCACAGAGTTGATCGAGTCTTTGACCTTTTCGTCGGATACATCCAGGCGATTGAGCTCCATTTGCTCCATTTCCTGAAGGTCATCCAAGCGACGTACCATCGCCTTTAGCTGACGATATTTCAGCGGCTCTGGAGCCCAAAGCTGAAGCTTTTCAGCCTTTTCCCGAGCAAAGTCAGCGATCAATTTGGCGTCGCTTTTGTCGGTTTTGATCCGGCGCAGCTCGCTGTCGGCGTAAGCGTGGGTCGTAGCCGGATTGACGACGCAGACCCGGTAACCCTTGTTGTAGACGAACTCGGCAAGTTCCAGGTGATAAACGCTGGTGGCTTCCATCACGATCAGAGCTGTAGGCTCGACCTGCTTGTTCAGCCAGGCGTCAAACTCTTTGAAACCTTTTGAGTCGTTAGCCAGTTTGGCCTTGGTTTTGTGCTTGCCGTTTGGCAGGTGAGTGGCGATATCAAAGGTATTTTTAGCGACATCGACGCCGACGAAATTGGACATGACCGTTTCTCCATTAATCCGTTTTCGATCATCACTGCACTCTGTCCAACCTTGCGAATGCGGGCTCTCGCCAGAGACGGGCCCAAGATACCGTTCGAACTATACGAGTGAGTGTGGAGGGCTGGAGCACGATCTACATCACAGGCAAAAAGCCTAAGGAGCTGCACGGCTTCCAAGTCCCTCCCTCGATGATCAGTCGAGAACTATCGCTCCTGACGGAGCGATAGTCGAGATACAAGGAGCTGCCGAAGGCTGCGATCTTTTGATCTTGCTTTTAAAAGATCAGGATCAAAAGATCGCAGCCTTCGGCAGCTCCTACAGGGAGCCGGTTTTAATCAGATTTCGATCAGAGCGCCCAATTCTCGCTCCAGCTCCTGCGGGTCACCCAGATTGAACTCAATCAAGCGCCGCAGGCGTTCGATGGACTCCAGGCTGATGTGCTTGCAGACGAAGCCGAGTTGGCCATGGTCGTCGTGGGTCAGTTGCACATCCATCTTGATGCCGACCTCATCGTTGAGATGAATATCGACCAGAAAATGCCGCTCCCGATCACCTAGCCACGGCTCGGGTTTTTCGATCAACAGACCCTTGAGCGACAGATCAATCAATTTGACCGGCCAGATGTACTCGCCCTGACTCAATTCAGTCTTGGCATCGAACGCGATACGTTTGAAGCGGCGACGCTCAGCTGGGTGCTGGCTCATGGCGCAATCCTCACGAAGGTTTGCTGACTATAGACCCGACCAGTCGGTCGCAGCCAATCGTTAAGGCGTCTAGACCAATGTCGGGGTATGGCCTTTGTCGCCGTAAGCGCTAAACTCGGGGTGGCTGTCTTTCTTGTCCACCCTGGCTGGAATAATAAAATGAAAAATAATAATAGCCTGCTACGCCACTTACCCTGGCTAGTGCTGGCAATCGTAGGAGCGTGCGCCCTGGGCGTAGTGGCATTGCGCCGAGGCGAGGCGATCAACGCCTTGTGGATTGTGGTCGCTGCCGTGGCCATTTATCTGGTTGCGTACCGTTACTACAGCCTGTTCATCGCTAACCATGTGATGCAACTCGATCCGCGTCGGGCCACCCCCGCCGTGCTCAACAATGACGGTCTGGACTATGTGCCGACCAACAAACACATTCTCTTCGGTCACCACTTCGCGGCCATCGCTGGCGCGGGGCCTCTGGTCGGTCCGGTACTGGCGGCGCAGATGGGGTATTTGCCCGGCACGCTGTGGCTGATCGCTGGTGTGGTGCTGGCGGGTGCGGTGCAGGACTTCATGGTTCTGTTCATGTCGACCCGTCGTAACGGCCGCTCCCTGGGCGACATGGTGCGTGAAGAAATGGGCCGCATTCCCGGCACCATCGCGCTGTTTGGCTGCTTCCTGATCATGATCATCATCCTCGCGGTGCTGGCGCTGATCGTCGTGAAAGCCTTGGCCGAGAGCCCGTGGGGCATCTTCACCGTGATGGCGACCATCCCGATCGCGATGTTCATGGGCATTTACATGCGCTACATCCGTCCGGGTCGCATTGGTGAGATCTCGGTGGTCGGCGTGTTGCTGCTGCTGGGTTCGATCTGGCTCGGTGGGCAGATCGCCGCCGATCCGGTGTGGGCCAAGGCGTTCACCTTCACGGGTGTGCAGATTACCTGGATGCTGGTCGGTTACGGTTTTGTGGCCGCTTCGCTACCGGTCTGGTTGATTCTGGCGCCGCGTGACTACCTCTCCACTTTCCTCAAGATCGGTACCATCGTCGCTTTGGCGATCGGCATTCTGGTGACCATGCCTGAGCTGAAAATGCCCGCGCTGACCCAGTTCGTCGACGGCACCGGCCCGGTGTGGAAGGGCGGTCTGTTCCCGTTCCTGTTCATCACCATCGCTTGCGGTGCGGTCTCCGGTTTCCACGCGCTGATCTCGTCGGGCACCACGCCGAAGTTGCTGGATAACGAAACCAACGCCCGTTACATCGGTTACGGCGGCATGCTGATGGAATCGTTTGTAGCGATCATGGCGATGGTTGCTGCTTCGGTGATCGAGCCTGGCGTGTACTTCGCCATGAACAGCCCGGCAGCCGTCGTCGGCAGTGATGTGGTGTCTGTTGCGCAAGTGGTCACCAGTTGGGGCTTCGCCATTACGCCTGAGGCGCTGCAAGCCGTGGCGCACGATATTGGCGAAACCACGATCCTGGCCCGTGCCGGCGGTGCGCCGACCCTGGCGGTCGGTATCGCGCAGATCCTGCACAGTGTCCTGCCGGGTGAAAACACCATGGCGTTCTGGTACCACTTCGCGATTCTGTTCGAAGCACTGTTCATCCTCACCGCTGTAGACGCCGGCACCCGTGCCGGGCGTTTCATGCTGCAGGATTTGCTGGGCTCCTTCGTTCCGGCGTTGAAACGTACCGAGTCGTGGACCGCCAACCTGATCGCCACCGCCGGTTGTGTGGCGATGTGGGGCTGGTTGCTGTACCAG
The DNA here is from genome assembly GCF_059716145.1 of Pseudomonas sp. LBUM1648. Classification (NCBI taxonomy): domain Bacteria; kingdom Pseudomonadati; phylum Pseudomonadota; class Gammaproteobacteria; order Pseudomonadales; family Pseudomonadaceae; genus Pseudomonas; species Pseudomonas sp. LBUM1648. Next base: position 5,620,438 of record NZ_CP166808.1, on the reverse strand, counting down.
GGCGTGATCGATCCACTGGGCGGCATCAACACCCTGTGGCCGCTGTTCGGTATCTCTAACCAGATGCTGGCCGGTATCGCGTTGATGCTTGGTACCGTTGTGCTGATCAAAATGAAGCGCCAGCGCTACATCTGGGTCACTTTGCTTCCGGCTACCTGGCTGCTGATTTGCACCACCACAGCAGGCTTCATCAAGCTGTTCGACGCCAACCCGGCGATCGGCTTCCTGTCGCTGGCCAAGAAGTACAGCGATGCACTCGCCAATGGTCAGGTGCTCGCGCCGGCCAAAAGCGTGGAGCAAATGCAGCACGTGATCTTTAACGCCTACACCAACGCAACGCTGACAGTGCTGTTCCTGTTTGTGGTGTTCAGTATCCTGTTCTACGCGCTCAAGGTCGGCATCGCCGCCTGGGGCAAAAAAGAGCGTACGGATAAAGAATCGCCATTCCAGGCCCTGCCGGATGCTTAACCAGAGGATTGCACCATGTTCAATGACCTGAGTCGCCTCGGTAAATACCTCGGTCAGGCCGCGCGCCTGATGGTCGGCATGCCCGACTACGACACCTACGTCGAGCATATGCAAACCAAGCACCCGGACAAACCGGTGATGAGCTACGAGATGTTCTTTCGCGAACGTCAGGAAGCCCGTTACGGTGGCAAGGGTGGGCCGAAGTGCTGTTGATTAGAGCCTGAGGTCGAAGCTATCCCCTGTGGGAGCGAGCCTGCTCGCGAATACGGAGTGTCAGTTGATGAATCCATTGGCTGACACACCGCTTTCGCGAGCAAGCTCGCTCCCACATTTGTTTTTGTGTTCCTTTTAAGGAGATCGGGTTTTGTCTTCTCCCATACCTGTCACTGTACTCAGCGGTTTCCTCGGCGCCGGCAAGACCACTTTGTTGCGGCACCTGTTGAAAGCCGAGCACGGCCTGAAAATCGCCGTGATCGAAAACGAATTCAGCGACGCCGGCATCGACACTCAGTTGCTTGGCGACGAACCTGTGCAAGTCATGACCCTGGCCAACGGCTGTGTCTGCTGCACCATCCACACCGATCTGACCAAAGCCCTGTACTTGTTGCTTGAGCGGCTGGACAGCGGCGAAATCGCCTTCGACCGACTGGTGATCGAGTGCACCGGTCTGGCCGATCCGGCACCCGTGGCGCAGACCTTTTTCATCGATGAAGAATTGCGCGAGCGTTATTTGCTCGACGGCATCATCACTTTGGTTGACGCGGCTCATGCCGATGTACACCTGACTCAGACCATCGCCCAGGCACAGATCGGTTTCGCCGACCGCTTGCTGGTCAGCAAAACTGATCTGGTGGATGAAGCAGCGTTCACCGCATTGAGTGAGCGCCTGACGCGGATCAACCGTCGTGCGCCGATCCGTGTGGTCGAGCACGGCAACATCGATCTGGCCGAATTGCTCGACGTGCGCGGCTTCAACCTCAACGCCGATCTCGGCGGTGGGCTGAGTCTGCGTCCGGTCAGCCAGGCGCCGTCGATCGATCGCATTTCCAGCCTCGTGCTGCGCACCGAGCAGCCGCTGGATATCGATCAGCTCAGCGAGTTCATGAATGAGTTGCTGGAAGAACACGGCAAACAATTGCTGCGTTACAAAGGGGTGCTGAACATTGCCGGGGAAGATCGGCGATTGGTGTTTCAGGGTGTGCTGAAACTCTATGGTTTCGACTGGGACACCGAATGGGCCGAAGGTGAGGCGCGCGAAAGTGTGATTGTGTTTATTGCTGATGACTTGCCGGAAGAGAAGATTCGGGCGGGGTTTGCCAAGGTTTCGGCAGCCTGATGGATCTTCGGTGTTAGGGATGACGCCATCGCGGGCTTGCCCGCGATGGCGATCTATCCGGCAGCGCAGTGCGCATTGACGGAATACAACAGGGTGCCTTCCAAATGATCCAGATGTTGATTCATCAACATCGCCGCTTTAGCTGCATCCCCACATTCCACCGCCTCGACAATCTCCAAATGCTCCTGCCACGCGCAACAACTGCGCGTCGTTCCATCACCCCGCGCAATCGCCAGTGACGTAATCGGCACAAGGCTGCCAAGAAAATGCGCCAACGGTGCATTCCCCGCCATCTGCGCCAATTGCAGATGAAACTCCCCCGACAATCGAATCGCCGCGCCGCGCCGATCCTGCTCTACGGCCTGACGCTCGCGCTCGATCAAGGCGCGCAGGCGTTTCACGCCATCAGCCTGTGGTCGCTGACAAGCCAGGCGCACCAGTGTGTTTTCGGTCAGGCGCCGTGCATGCAAGGTCTGCCGGGTCTGCTCCATATCGGGCGCAGCAACACGCGGCCGATGATTGGCGCGCAGGACGATCACTTGTTCATGGGACAACTGCGTCAGCACCCGACGCACGTCCGCGCGGCTGGCGCCGAACATCTGCTTGAGGCTGTCTTCGGTGAAGCGGCTGGCCGGGTCGATACGTTGTTCCAGAATCGCATCGAACAGCCGTGGATACAGGTCATCAATGCGGGAGAAGGGCAGGGCGGCCGACATGTGGCGAGTGCGCTGTGGTGAGGCAAGACTGTTCATGGCCGGTCTCCAGTGTGAAGAAATTCAGTTGTTCAAATTGTCGTCCGGAATGTTCAGTTCGATCCCCATCCGCTGTCCCTCGCGCAGGATGTGCCGGCGCATTTCGGCACTGGCCTGGGCGCTGTTTTTGCTGCGGATCGCACGAACCACGGCTTCGTTTTCCTCCAGCCGCTCGGCCAGATGCTCAGGGGAATTGCGCAGCACCTCGGCGCTTTGCTTGAGGGCATTGCTGGTCTGTTGCACCACGCTCTGGAAGATCGGGTTCGAGGTCAGGGTGAACAGCTCTTCGTGAAACGCGATGTAGGCGCTGACCCCGGCTTCGCTGTCACCCGCCTCGAGGGCTTCGCGCATGTCCATCAGAGTCAGGCGCAACTGGCCGACTTCCTTGCTGCTGATCGACTGGGCAACGAGGCCGACGATGAACGGCTCAAGGGTGTAGCGCAGTTGCAGCACGTCTTCGAGACTGGCGCTGGCCACTGCACTGTCGTGGCTTTGGCTGTCGCTGAGCTGTGCGTCGAGTACGACTACGCCTTTGCCCGGCATCGAGCGCACGAGACCGAGGGTTTCCAGGACGATCACCGCTTCGCGCAGGCTCGGGCGGCTGATGCCCAGTTGTTCGGCCAGTTCGCGCTGGCCCGGCAGCATGTCGCCGGAGCGCCACTGACCTCGGGCCAGTGCGGCCCGGAGTTTTTCTACGACTGAGTTGACGACGGTTGAGGTGGTAATCACGTGTCTTGCTCCATGAGCCGTGCCTGCGGGTCAGCAGGCACGGCGATCAATCAGAATTCTTTGGCCGCCGCTTGAGCGACGGTTTTTCTCGGCTGAAAGGTATAGCCCTGCTCGCCGTTGAGCACCTTGTTCGCCCGTTGCACATCGATGTCCTTCTCCCAACGAGCGATGGCCACGGTGGCGACGCAGTTGCCGATCAGGTTAGTCAGTGCGCGGCCGATGCCCATGAACCAGTCCACCGCCAGCACTAACACCAGACCGACCACCGGAATGGCCGGGATCGCCGTCAATGTCGCCGCCAGAATCACCAGTGCCGAACCGGGAATGCCATGGGCGCCTTTGGAGGTGATCAGCGACACCAGCAGAATCGTCAGCAAATCAGTCATGGCCAGCGGCGTACCGGTGGCGTTGGCGATGAACACGATGGCCAGGGTCAGATAGATCGAGAAACCGTCGAGGTTGAACGAGTAGCCGGTGGGAATCACCAGCCCGACCGTCGAGCTGCCGATCCCCAAGTGTTCAAGTTTGCGCATGATCTGTGGCAGCACGGCGTCAGACGACGCGGTGCCCATGACGATCAGCAGTTCTTCACGCAGGTATTTGAGCAGCGGCCACATGCGCAGGCCGGAGGCGCGCATCACCACACCGAGAATCACGCTGACGAAGGCGACGCAGGTCAGGTAGAACAGACCAACCAGACTGCCCAGGTGTTGCAGCGAGTCGAGGCCATATTTGCTGGTGGTGAATGCGATGGCGCCGAACACACCGATCGGCGCCAGACGCACGATCATGCCCATGATGCGGAAGATCACATGGCTCAGTTCGTTGATCAGGCGCGAGATCCCGGAAGCGGCTTCGCCGACCAGGTTCAATGCGCTGCCGAACAGCACCGAGAACAGCAGTACCTGCAGGATGTTGTTGTCGGCAAACGCGCCGATCACCGACGTCGGGATCAGGTCCATCAGGAACTGCGTGGTGGTGTGCATGTGCTGGCTGCGTTCGGCGAGGTCGCCCATGTCGGCGGCGGACAGTTGCTCCAGATGGATATTGGCGCCGCTGCCGATGCCGGTGCTGAACGCGAACACCAGACCGATCACCAAGGCAATGGTGGTCAACACTTCAAAGTAGATAACGGATTTGAGGCCGATGCGCCCGACCTTCTTCAGATCGCCCGCGCCACTGATGCCGCTGACCACCACGCAGAATACGATCAGACCGATGAGCATCTTGATCAGTTTGATGAAGCCGTCACCGAGCGGTTTGAGCTGGGCCGAGTATTCAGGAAGGGTCAGTCCGCAGACGATGCCAAGCACCAGTCCGAGAACCACTTGGAGGAAGATTGAACGCGAGCACCATCTGAGCATGGGAGGAATCCTGGTCGGTGTCCTGGCTGCCGTGCGCGTGGCGCATCAGATTCAGGACTTAATTATTGTGGTCTTACCGGTATGTCCAGTGCGGGTGCAGTCTAGGCGCGGATTTTTGCGAATCGCAAGTGAAAAATGACGAATTGGCATGACCGGTCTGACCAGTTGTGCGGTGAGTCCCATTCTTGAGCGGTTCAGGCGTTTGAAAAAATGCGGACATAAAAAAACCGGCCAATCACTTGGCCGGTTTTTCATGCTGCGGATTTATCGTCGCGATTAAGCGCCGTACACCGGCAGTTTCTTGCAGATGGCTTTGACTTTCTCACGAACGGCGTCGATCACCGCTTCATTGTTCAGGTCAGCCAGGATGTCGCAGATCCAGCCGGCCAGCTCTTTGCACTCAGCCTCTTTGAAGCCACGAGTGGTCACAGCCGGAGTACCGAAGCGCAGGCCGGAAGTGACGAACGGGGAGCGTGGATCGTTAGGCACGGAGTTCTTGTTCACGGTGATGAACGCTTTGCCCAGAGCGGCGTCTGCGTCTTTACCGGAGATTTCCTGCTTGATCAGCGACAGCAGGAACAGGTGGTTTTCAGTACCGCCGGACACCACGTCGAAACCACGCTCGATGAACACACCGGCCATGGCCTTGGCGTTTTTCACCACTTGCTGCTGGTAAGTCTTGAACTCAGGCTGCAGCGCTTCCTTGAAGCAGATCGCTTTAGCGGCGATCACGTGCTCCAGCGGGCCACCCTGGGCACCCGGGAATACCGCGGAGTTCAGCTTCTTCTCGATGTCGGCGTTGGCGCGAGCCAGGATCAGGCCGCCACGTGGACCGCGCAGGGTCTTGTGCGTGGTGGTGGTCACGACGTCAGCGAATGGCACCGGGTTCGGGTAGACGCCAGCGGCGACCAGACCGGCCACGTGAGCCATGTCGACGAACAGGTAGGCGCCAACCTTGTCAGCGATAGCGCGGAAGCGTGGGAAATCCAGAATCTGCGAGTAGGCAGAGAAACCGGCCACGATCATTTTTGGCTTGTGCTCAACCGCCAGACGCTCGACTTCGTCGTAGTCGATCAGGCCGTTGGCGTCGATGCCGTACTGGATAGCGTTGTAAAGCTTGCCGGAGGAGGAAACGCTGGCGCCGTGGGTCAAGTGACCGCCGTGGGCCAGGCTCATGCCCAGAATGGTGTCACCGGCCGACAGCAGGGCCAGGTAGACAGCAGCGTTGGCTTGCGAACCGGCGTGCGGCTGAACGTTGGCGTAATCGGCGCCGAACAGTTCTTTGGCGCGGTCGATGGCCAGTTGCTCAACAACGTCGACGAACTCGCAACCACCGTAGTAGCGCTTGCCCGGATAACCTTCGGCGTACTTGTTGGTCAGTACCGAGCCTTGAGCCTCCATCACCGCTGGGCTGGTGTAGTTCTCCGAAGCGATCAGCTCGATGTGTTCTTCCTGGCGCTGAGCTTCTTGCTCCATGGCGGCAAAAAGATCGGCGTCGTACTTGGCAATAGTCAAATCACGGCTGAACATGGCGGTCCTCAAGGATCGGGGGCAGAAAAGGGGGGCATTCTAACCCAATGGGTTTTGGATGGCATATGAAACGACATCATGTCGCAGACAAGTGGTTTTCATGACCGATGTGCGGTGCGTTTGCTGGCCCCATCGCTGGCAAGCCAGCTCCCACAATGTCTGTGTTTCAGCCCGAGAATATTGATCCACAGCAAGTCCCTGTGGGAGCTGGCTTGCCAGCGATGGCAGCACCACAAGACTTCAGTCGAACATGAAGAGGGCGTCATTGCTGAACTGCGCCTCAAACCGACCCGCCGGCATCGGCCTTCCAAACAGATACCCCTGAACCTCATCGCAGCCATGCTCACGCAGGAAGTCGAGCTGCTCATGGGTTTCCACACCCTCGGCAATCACCGCCAGATTCAAGCTGTGGGCCATGGCGATGATCGCCCGGGCTATCTGCGCGTCCTGTTCGCCGGACGGCAAACCGTCGACGAAAGTGCGGTCGATCTTCAACACGTCGATCGGGAATTGCTTGAGGTAGTTCAGCGATGAATAACCGGTGCCGAAGTCGTCGACCGCGATGCTCAGGCCAAGGTTTTTCAGCCCGGCGAGAATCTGCATGGCTTCGCTGACCTCGCGCATCAGGATACTTTCGGTCAGTTCCAGCTCCAGGCATGCCGGCGGCAGGCCGGTTTCGCGCAGGATGGTGGCGATCCGCGTGCCGAGTTGGCCATCGGAGAACTGCCGCGCCGAGATGTTCACCGACACCTTTGGCACGCGCACGCGGCTCTGGTGCCAGGTCTTGAGCTGACGGCAGGCCTCGCTGATCACCCAGTCGCCGACGTCCACCACCAGTCCGAGTTCTTCCAGCACCGGAATGAAATCCCCCGGCGGCACCAGCCCACGACGCGGATGACGCCAGCGCAGCAGGGCTTCGGCGCCGGTCAGGCGCTTGCCGTCGCCGCTGAATTGGGGTTGGTAATACAGGACGAATTCGTTCTGCTCCAAGGCATGGCGCAGGTCGCTTTCCAGCTCCAGACGCTCCAGCGCACTGGCGTTCATGTCGGCCTGGTAGAACTGGAAGTTGTTCTTGCCGCGCTCTTTGGCATGGTACATCGCGGTGTCGGCGTTCTTCATCAACTGGCTGAGTTCGTTGCCGTCCTGCGGACTCAGAGCGATGCCGATACTCGCGGTAACGAAGAACTCGCGACCTTCAAGCACGAATGGTCGTACCAGACTGCCGAGAATCTGCTCGGCCACATGAATCGCGCGGTTCAGCGCCAGCTCCCGACTTGAGCGGTGTTGCAGCAGGAGAGTGAACTCATCGCCACCCATCCGCGCCACGGTGTCGTCATCGTCGACGCAGGCCAGCAGGCGCGTGGCCATGTCTTTCAACATGCGGTCGCCGGCGGCGTGGCCGAGGGAGTCGTTGATCGGTTTGAAGCGGTCGAGGTCGAGAAACATCAGCACCACCCACGACTTCTGCCGCTCGGCTGCTTGCAGCGCAGTGTGCAGGCGATCCTGGAACAGTGTGCGGTTGGGCAGATGGGTCAGGGCGTCGTAATAGGCGAGGCGGTGGATGCGCTGTTCGCTGGCCTTGCGCTCGCTGATGTCGCTGAAGAAGCACACGTAACTGGCCAGATCACCCTCGTCGTCGAGCACGGCGGTGATGCCGACCCACGCCGGGTAGTGCTCGCCGTTGCGGCGTTTGAGCCAGACTTCGCCTTCCCACGTACTGTGCTGATGCAGTTGCTTGAGCACGTAACGCAGGTGCGCATCCTGTTGCTCGTCGACGGTGAGCATGTTGGGCAATTGGTCGAGCACTTCCGCCACCGCGTAACCGCTGACCCGACTGAACGCCTCGTTGGCCTGGACGATGTAACCGGCCGGGTCGGTGATCAGGATCGCCGACGTCGAGTGTTCGAATACCGTGGCGGCCATGCGCAAATCTTTCTCGGCGCGGCGCTGCTGACTGATGTCGCGACCAACGCCGAGGACGCCTTCGAACGCGCCGTGTTCGTCCCACACCAGCACCAGACGCAGTTCGATCGGGATCTTGCGGCCATCGGCGCGCAGGCAGTCGAACAGGAACAGTTGGGTCTGCACCTGATTGCGCAAAATGGCTAACTGTTCGGGTTTATCCAGGGCTTTGCTGACGCGATCCATCAGGGTGTAGATGCCGCTCAGTTGCTGCGGGTTGGCGATGGTCGATTGCCAGCCGTTCTGGAAAATCCATTCGGCGTCGTAGCCCAGCACCGCTTGCACCGACGGGCTGACGTAGTTCAGCGAGAGCTTGCTGTCGGTGGAGAAGATCACGTCGCTAATGCTTTCGGCGAGCATCCGGTAGCGCTGCTCGCTGTCGCGCAGGGATTCGCTGGCTTCGATCTGCTCGGTTATGTCCTTGGCCACGCCGATGATCCGCGTGACCTGATCGTGCTTGTCCCGGGCCAGTGCCTGTTCACGAATGTCGAAGCGCCGCCATTCGCCGTCGCGATGGCGGAAGCGCAACTGGCACTGCAACAGTTGGCTGTAACCGGCGTGGCGCTGCATCTGCCGTGAGCGATGGTAATAGTCGGCGTCTTCCGGGTGCAGGAGAATTTCCCAGAAGTACTCGCCCATCTGATGCAGTTCGGTGCGGTTGTAACCGAGGGTCTGGCCGAGATGGTGGTTGCTGAAAATCATCCGCTGGCTGATCACATCCTGCACGTACAGATGATCCGGCACGGTGCGCACCACGTCCGACCAGAAGCCCTCGCGCTCCAGCAGCGACAGCTCGATCAGCTTGCGGCTGGTGATGTCGTTGATACTCAGGATCACCGCTTTATAGTCGTGCCGCTCGGTCGGCAGGCGCAGCACCATCCACAGGTGTTGATCGCGACCGTTGATGTCCGGGAGTTTGATTTCCAGTTCCAGCTGCTTTTGTTGCTGGAGCACCGCGTCGAGTACTTGATGGCCGATCGCGCAGTGACGATGTGGATGACCGTCGATCAACAACTGCCAGGCGTGTTCGCAGGAATTGACATTGAGCAATTGCAGCGCGACCTGATTGACCTCGGTGACGCGCAGTTCCTGCAGCAATTGCTGGCGCTGTTGCGGCTGGTCCAGCCAGGCCTTGAGCTGGTCGCTGGTCTGGATCTGCGCCTTGTCGAAAATCTGCTTGAGCCCGGACAGATCGAGCACGCACAGGGCAACCCCGGTACCGTCGAAAATGTCCTGATAGCGGCGGCGGCCTTCATGTAATTGGCGCTGACGCCGGCGCATGTTCAGTAGCGCGATCACCGGTAGCATCGAGAACGCCAGACCCAGCAGGCATTTGCCGATGAACGCCGGCAGCAACTCTTCCAGCACGCGCTGGCGGTCGAACAGGCCACGCAATTGCCAATCACTGCTGCTCAGCGGCACGGTGAGCACGGTGTTGGCCAGATCGTCCGGGCTCAGCACGCCAGGCTTGGCGGATGACAGGGCTTCGTCGCGGCTGATGATCTGATGGTTGATACGGTTTTCCACCAGCCACAGCGGACGCAGGCCGGTTTCACTCTGCTTGGTCAGCGAGTCGAAGAACGTCGGCGTCAGGCGCAAAGCCCAGTAGGCGCGGGTACTGCCGCTGGCCTGATGCAACAACAGATGCACCACCGAGCCATCGTCGGCGTTACTGAAATAGTGCGCCTGGGCGCGGCTGCGGCGTACCAGTTCGGTGAGGTAGCTGGCGTCGGAGCTGTCGGCGGCGCTGTCGCTGATGATTCGCCCAGAAGGGCTGAGCAACGCGAGGCTGCGCAGGTCAGGCAGCGATTGCTGGAGCTTGCGCAGCAACTGCTGCTGTTCGTCGGCCGATTGCGGTTGTTCGACGATCGGTAGCAGATTGAGGGCGATTTGCGCATTCAGCGCCATGTTCAGGCTGACCTGCGAGGCGAGGTCGGCGGTGTAATCGATGGTGTACTGGCGCTGGTTTTTCTGGGTTTCGCGCAGTTGATCGAGCAGTTGCCAGAACAGCAGCGCCAGCAGCAAAAGCACGAGTGTCGCCAGCGCACCCTTTAATGTCCCGCGCAGGGGCGAGCCGTGCGCCGGTTGGGTGCTGCTCACAGAGGCTGGCGGAGTGACATTGGACAAGCTGTAATCCTGCGATCTGGCTGGACTGGCGCGACGTGCACTATAAGCCGGACGCCCAAAGGGCGGCTAGCATGCCTTGAGTCGTGGCGAAGTGCCAGCCCCTCGCGGCTGGACTGCCTTCCGTCAATCAGGTAGCTTTGCCGGTTACGCGGGAGCGTTCCAGCTCCTAGAATCAGACTTTTTTCAGCGCGCACGCATTGATCACCATCAAGTGAACGACGCGCACGGTCTGGCCGGGCATCGCCTGCGCTCCAATCATTCATCTGTCACTGACCCAAGGTTCTCCATGGCTCAATACGTCTTCACCATGCATCGGCTGGGCAAAGTTGTTCCGCCGAAGCGGGAAATCCTGAAAAACATTTCGCTGTCGTTCTTCCCCGGCGCCAAGATCGGCGTACTCGGCCTCAACGGTTCGGGTAAGTCCACGTTGCTGAAAATCATGGCCGGCGTCGACACCGAGTTCGAAGGCGAAGCCCGTCCGATGCCGGATCTGAACATCGGTTATCTGCCGCAAGAACCGCAACTTGATCCGACCAAGACCGTGCGTGAAGTGGTCGAGGAAGCGGTCAGCGTGATCAAGAACGCCCAGGCGCGCCTGGACGAGGTCTACGCGGCTTACGCTGAAGAAGACGCCGATTTCGACAAACTGGCTGCTGAGCAGGCCAAGCTCGAAGCGATCCTGCAAGCCAGCGACGGCCACAATCTGGATCGTCAACTGGAAGTCGCTGCCGATGCGCTGCGTCTGCCGGCATGGGACGCCAAGGTCGAATTCCTCTCCGGTGGTGAAAAGCGTCGTGTGGCCCTGTGCCGTCTGCTGCTATCCGCTCCGGACATGCTGCTGCTCGACGAACCAACCAACCACTTGGACGCCGATTCCGTTGCGTGGCTGGAGCACTTCCTCCACGACTTCCCGGGCACCGTGGTTGCGATCACGCACGACCGTTACTTCCTGGACAACGTTGCTGGCTGGATTCTGGAACTCGACCGCGGTGCGGGCATTCCTTACGAGGGCAACTATTCGGGTTGGCTTGAAGCCAAGTCCGATCGTCTGGCTGCCGAATCCAAGCAGCAGTCGGCCCACGAAAAAGCCATGAAAGAAGAACTGGAATGGGTGCGCAAAGGCGCCAAGGCCCGCCAGTCGAAATCCAAGGCTCGTCTGCAACGCTTCGAAGAAATGCAATCGCAGGAATTCCAGAAGCGTTCGGAAACCAACGAGATCTACATCCCGGCCGGTCCGCGCCTGGGCGACAAGGTCATCGAGTTCAAGAACGTCACCAAGGGCTACGGCGATCGCGTGCTGATCGACAACCTGTCGTTCTCGATGCCGAAAGGCGCCATCGTCGGCGTGATCGGCGGTAACGGTGCCGGTAAGTCGACCCTGTTCCGCATGCTGATGGGCAAGGAAACGCCGGATTCGGGCAGCATCGAAGTCGGCGAAACCGTGCAACTGGCCTGTGTGGATCAGAGCCGCGAAGACCTCGACGGCAGCAAGACTGTGTTCCAGCAGATATCCGACGGTTCCGACCAGATCCGCATCGGTAACTACGAGATCCCTTCGCGCACCTACGTCGGTCGCTTCAACTTCAAGGGCGGCGATCAGCAGAAGTTCGTCAAGGACCTGTCCGGTGGTGAGCGCGGTCGTCTGCACCTGGCGCTGACCCTGAAGGAGGGCGGCAACGTCCTGCTGCTCGACGAACCGTCCAACGACCTCGACGTTGAAACCCTGCGTTCCCTGGAAGAAGCCCTGCTGGACTTCCCGGGCGCCGCCATTGTGATCTCTCACGATCGGTGGTTCCTCGACCGCGTCGCGACCCACATCCTGGCGTACGAAGACGACTCGCAAGCGATCTTCTTCGAAGGCAACTACACCGAGTACGAAGCCGACCGCAAAAAGCGCCTCGGCGAAGCGGCTGCCCAGCCACACCGGGTACGCCACAAGAAACTGGCCTGATATCGGGTTGGTTGCACAAAGAGCGGAGCCTTAGGGCTCCGTTTTTTTTTGCCTTTTTTCTCCAGTGAGACCGAGTCGCGGCCTTCGCGAGCAGGCTCGCTCCCACAGGGAAATGCATTTCAAATGTGGGAGCGAGCCTGCTCGCGAAGGCGGTGTTACTGTTGGTGCATCACTTGGGTTTCGCCTCCCCATTCAGCTGCAAAAAAGCCCTTAAAAGACTTCTGATTTATATCCTGTGCACCATTTAATTGCATATCTGCGACATTTTGAACTGTTCCTGTATGCAGATCGTTTGTTACAGTCCGGCCCAATCTCCTCCAACGACAATAAATTTGCCGAGACTTTTCCCATGACCGAATCCGTCGAATCCTTCCTCACACGCCTGAAAAAACGCGACCCGGATCAACCCGAATTCCACCAGGCTGTCGAAGAAGTCCTGCGCAGTCTCTGGCCGTTTCTCGAAGCCAATCCGCGTTACCTGACCTCGGGAATCCTGGAGCGCATCTGCGAGCCGGAACGGGCGGTGGTGTTCCGGGTGTCGTGGGTCGATGACCAAGGCAAGGTTCAGGTCAATCGCGGTTTCCGAGTCCAGATGAACAGCGCCATCGGCCCGTACAAGGGCGGCCTGCGTTTTCATCCGTCGGTGAATCTGGGCGTGCTGAAATTCCTCGCCTTCGAACAGACCTTCAAAAACTCGCTCACGTCGCTGCCCATGGGCGGCGGCAAGGGCGGTTCGGACTTCGATCCGAAGGGCAAGAGTGACGCCGAAGTCATGCGGTTCTGCCAGGCGTTCATGAGCGAGTTGTACCGCCATATCGGCTCGGACGTCGACGTGCCGGCCGGTGACATCGGCGTTGGCGCGCGGGAGATCGGTTTTCTGTTCGGCCAATACAAACGCCTGAGCAACCAGTTCACCAGCGTGCTGACCGGCAAGGGCATGACTTACGGCGGCAGTTTGATCCGCCCGGAAGCTACCGGTTTTGGCTGTGTGTACTTCGCCGAAGAAATGCTCAAGCGTCGCGAGCAGACCGTCGAAGGCAAGCGCGTGGCGATCTCCGGTTCCGGCAACGTCGCGCAATACGCGGCGCGCAAGGTGATGGATCTGGGCGGTAAAGTGATTTCCCTGTCCGACTCCGAAGGCACGCTGTATTGCGAGGCTGGGTTGAGCGAAGAACAGTGGCTGGCGCTGCTGGAGCTGAAAAACGTCAAACGCGGGCGGATCAGCGAAATGGCGGCGGCGTTCGGTCTGGAGTTCCGCGTTGGTCAGCACCCATGGTCGCTGCCGTGCGACATCGCTCTGCCCTGCGCCACCCAGAACGAACTCGACGCCGAAGCCGCCCGTACGCTGCTACGCAATGGCTGTGTGTGCGTGGCCGAAGGCGCGAACATGCCGACCACGCTGGAGGCTGTGGATATCTTTATCGAGGCCGGCATTCTGTTCGCGCCGGGCAAGGCCTCCAATGCCGGCGGCGTGGCGGTGAGTGGGCTGGAAATGTCGCAGAACGCCATGCGTCTGCTGTGGACGGCGGGCGAGGTGGACAGCAAGTTGCACGCGATCATGCAGTCGATCCACCACGCTTGCGTGCATTACGGCGAAGAGAACGGGCGGATCAACTACGTCAAAGGCGCGAACATCGCAGGCTTCGTCAAAGTCGCCGATGCGATGCTGGCGCAGGGTGTGGTTTAACTCGGTTCGACGCGGATCACTTCAATCACTTGATCGCCGGCGGGGCGCTGCCACAGCACCTCGTCGTTGAGACGGGCACCGAGCAGTGCGCGGCCCAAAGGTGATCCCCAATTGATCAGGCCTTTGGCGGCGTCGGCCTGATCTTCGCCCACCAGTTGCACCCGGCGTTCGGTGCTGTGTTCGTCGGCGTAGGTGACCCAACTGCCGATCTGCACCTTGTCGGTGGAGGTCGCGGCGACGGCGACCTGCGCGCTGCCCAGGCGTTGGTTGAAGTAGCGCAGATCCCGTTCAAGATCGGCCAGGCGCTGTTTGTCAGCCTGTTCGCCCTTGGCCGATTGCTCGGCGTGCAGGGCTTGCAGCTCGGCGACTTTCGCCTGCAACTGCGCCAGCCCTTGCGGGGTGACGTAATTGGGCTGTGTGCTGACCTGCCGTTCGACCGGTTGATCGGCTTGCGCAGCGGCATTGTCTTCGTTGACGAAAGCGCGACTCATGGTGTCCTCCTCTTCATAGAGTTTGGGCCATGGTCGCCGGCATTTGGTTTCACTGGATGTCTGGAAGCGACCTACTGTGAGCGATAAGCCCGCCCGGTGTCCTGGTCTTTCTGTTGCTGCCAGGCGCGTTCGCGTTCGTCCCAATGTTCGTTGCGATATTCTTCGCGACCCTTGTTTTCCAGCATTGCCTGACACTGGCGGAAGCCATCGGTCCAGCCTTCGGCGTACTGCTTGTCCTTGAGATAGCGCGGCACGTTCTTGCGGAATTCACCGCTGATCGAACCGGCCGCCTGGCGGCCGCTGACACAACCGTCATCGAAACCGTCGGCGAAGGCCGGTGGATAACCTTTGGCAATCAAATCTTCGTGAGTGGTCTGGCAACCGCTCAGCACCAGCAAAACGCCCAGCAAACCCGCACACCGCCACATCGCACTCTCCCGCGCCGGTTCTCGGCTTATGGGGAAAGTCTAGAAGGGGATTCGTTGATGGGGTGTGAAAGAAAGATCAAAAGATCGCAGCCTGCGGCAGCTCCTACAGTTGGAATGCATTTCCCCTGTAGGAGCTGCCGCAGGCTGCGATCTTTTCAGTAGTGATACCACTTCACTTCTAGCATCACTTCAGTCTCCGGCGTGGCCAGATGACTGAACTCACGCTGCGCACTCAAGCGCAAACCGAGGTTGCGCGACAACTCCCACTGCTGATTCAGACTCAGGCTGCGGCGCACTTCGCCATTGAAGAAGTAATCGCCCTTGGCTTCCAGGCTGAGATTGCCCAGCGGGTTTTTCCACAGCACGCCGGTATTGAAACCGCCCGCCGGGGAAACAAACTCGGCGAAGTCATTGTTGTGTTCCACCCGCACCGTGCCGAGAGCAAAACCCAGCACATCGTCGCCCAGCGCCCACGTACCGCCACCACCGCCATTGACGTGGCTGACCAGCGTCTCGTCATCGTGTTTGCCCGGCACCCGCTCAAGACCGCCTGTGACTTGCCACGACAGCGGCTGCAATAGCTCATTGCGAGGGGTTAGCGAGCGAATGGTTGCCAGATCCAGTTGCTGGAATTGCCACTGGTTGCCTTCGTACTGGCGCAGTTTCATCTGCAGGATTTCAATCTGCGCACCCAGCGGGAAGCTTTCGGCGTTGTCGTTGAGATCGTGATAGGCCATGCGCAAGCCGTACTCGCCAAATGCGCGGTCGCCTCGAGTACCGAGACCGGCCTGCCAGGTCCTTGATTCGTGGCCATCTTCTGGCAAGCCCGGTTGCGGGATTTCCAGCTCCGGCGCCGGATTTTTGTTGATTGCTCGCAGCAGTTCAAAACTGCGCTGCGCCCGTTGTGGGTCGCGTTCCTGGCCGTTGGCGCGGTAGCGTTCCAGACGATACGCCGCGTCGATGATCAAGGCTTGGCGGGCGCGGGGCAGGGCCTTGAAGGTCGGGTCTTGCAAGACTTGCTGGTCGGCGCTGACTTTCAGCACCCACTGCTGATCTTCATCGCTTAACGGTTCGGCGCGACTGAGCAGTTCACGCTCGCGGGAGGGGCGGTATTCGATGCTTTCGACCAGCCCGGCTTCTTTCACCGCTTTGACCGTGTCGGTAGGAATCGCGGTCAGCGGGAATTGTTCGGTCAGGCGCAGGCTCGGCCGCGCCACTTGCAGCAGTTCGAGCAAGCGGTAGGAGCAGTTTTCATCGAAGAAGAAGTAGTCGAACTGGATCTGCTTCAACTCCCACACATGTTCAACCATGCGCGCGGTTTCTTCTTGCGTCAGATTGAGTCGGTATTCCCACAGATCGCGGTTTTCCAGACTGCGGTATTCGGAGAGTTTTTCCTGATACGGCACCAGTGCGAACAGGCCGGGATAGCCACCCATCAAACCTTTCCAGGCGTAAAGGATGCTGTTGTCCGAACCTTCGATGTAAGCACCGAAGTTGATCGCGTAACTGAGCAGCGACGTCTTGTCTGCCTGCACGTCAGCCTGATCGATGCGCAGCAGCGTGTGGCCGAACATCGACGATGGGCTGTTGAGATAAGCCGCCGGGAAGATCATCACCGCGCTATGCGGCGATACGTCCTTGAACCACTTTTTGTACTCGGCGCACGCAGGTGCCGGCAGATCGGTCAGGTTGAGCTGCGTTTTCAGCCAGCGCGTGCGCGCCGGATAAACGCATTGTGCGTGTTGCTCGCCGAGGCTGGCCGGGGCATACAGTGCCTGAACGGTGGCGGCAAGTTCATGGTCGGGATGTTCGTTGCCGTCGGGCGCCAGAAAGAACTTCTTGTCGCTGACATAGCTGCGCCAGCCACCAAGCTTGGCGGTTTCGTAATGACCGAGGGAAATCCAGAAGCGGTCGTTGGCCAGTTGCTGCAAACGTTGAGGGTCGATGTTTGGCGCGGCGGACAGCGGGGCGCAGACACAGAGCGCCAGCCAGGCAAGGCGTTTGAGCATAGTCGGCAACTTAAACAGGAAAAAAACAAAAACCCAAAGAGGGGCGGGCCAAAAAAATAAAACCCGCTTCCCGAAAGAAGCGGGCGGAGTCGAGCTTAAGCCTGAGTTGCGTACTTGGCCAGACGTGGGTCTGACTTCAGAACGGACAGGGTGTTGGTATGCACGTCTTCAGCGGTCACGTCAGCCTTGCTGAAGATCTGCTGGAAGTGCTCGTGAGTGACAGCAGCGAAGTGCGCACGGTCTTCCGGCGCCACGCCCAGTACCACGGCATAGGTAGTCAGCGCTTCGCCGTTACCTTTTGCCATGTCTTCGGACAGCTCGTTCATCATGCCATTCATGGCAAACCAGGATTTGCCGCCGTAGGTCAGCGACGCGTTGGTCGAGCAACCGTTGGTGCCGGAAGTCATACCAAACGTGGCGTTACCGGAAGTGCCGTTGGTGGTGGATGCCAGGAAGTGAGCAGGGGTGCCACGCTGACCTTCGAACAGCATGTTGCCCCAACCGCAATCCGGGCCGCCTGGAGCTTGCGCCATTGCGTTGATGGATACAGCGGTGAAGAGAGTACCGAGAAGAATCCGTTTCATAGCTTTGTTCTCTTTATGTGCATACCAATGGACAGGGTTCTGACACCTGACGGTGCCAGTGGGCCAGTATTAGTTCCAGCCGCGCAGTTTGGAGTTTAGGCACGTTCCCGGGGTTCCGTGAGTTTTTACAAAAGATTTGGCGATAACCCCGATTTCATGGGTGGCGGGACATGGGCAGCCGGTTGTCTATGCTTTGTCACATGGCGCGCCTTGCCAGTGGGGCACGGGCAGCGCCAGAATGCCGCTATCTGCCCCGCCTGATTGTTAAGGAAGCCCGATGCCTGATCCTGTTGCTGCCAGCCTGCGTATAGCGCCCGAAGCGCTGACCCGTCCGTTTTCCGCTGAACAGTTCAGCTTCACTACCACCAATGATCTGGAGCCCTTTCGCGGTGTGCTCGGCCAGGAACGTGCGGTCGAAGCCTTGCAGTTCGGCGTGGCCATGCCACGCCCCGGTTACAACGTATTCGTCATGGGCGAGCCCGGCACCGGTCGCTTCTCGTTCGTCAAACGCTACCTCAAAGCCGAAGGCAAACGCCTGCAGACCCCGGCGGACTGGGTTTACGTCAACAATTTCGATGAGCCGCGCGAGCCCCGCGTGCTGGAGCTGCCATCGGGCACGGCCGGCGCGTTCATCGGTGACATCAACGGCTTGATCGACAACCTGCTGGCGACCTTCCCGGCGGTGTTCGAACACCCGTCCTACCAGCAAAAGAAAAGCGCCATCGACCGCGCCTTCAACCAGCGCTACGACAAGGCCCTCGACATCATCGAGCGTCTGGCCCTGGAAAAAGACGTCGCCCTGTACCGCGACAGCAGCAACATCGCCTTCACGCCGATGCTCGACGGCAAGGCGCTGGATGAAGCTGAGTTCTCGCAGTTGCCGGAGGCCGATCGCGAGCGCTTTCATGAAGATATTTCCGGCCTTGAAGAGCGTCTGAACGAAGAACTCGCCAGCCTGCCGCAGTGGAAGCGTGAGTCGAACAACCAACTGCGTTCGCTCAACGAAGAAACCATCACCCTGGCCTTGCAGCCACTGCTGTCGCCGCTGTCGGAGAAGTACGCGGAAAACGCCGCTGTCTGCGGTTATCTGCAAGCGATGCAGGTGTACCTGCTGAAAACCGTAGTCGAGCAACTGGTCGACGACAGCAAGACCGACGCCGTCGCGCGCAAGTTGCTGGAAGAGCAATACGCGCCGAGTCTGGTGGTTGGTCATCCGGCCAGCGGCGGTGCGCCGGTGGTGTTCGAGCCGCACCCGACTTACGAAAACCTGTTCGGCCGTATCGAGTACACCACCGATCAGGGCGCGCTCTACACGACCTATCGCCAGTTGCGTCCGGGTGCCTTGCACCGCGCCAACGGCGGTTTCCTGATCCTTGAAGCGGAAAAAATGCTCAGCGAGCCGTTCGTGTGGGATGCGCTTAAACGCGCCCTGCAATCGCGCAAGCTGAAAATGGAATCACCGCTGGGCGAGATGGGTCGTTTCGCCACCGTGACCCTCAACCCGCAGCACATTCCGCTGCAGGTCAAAGTCATCATCATCGGTGCGCGGTCGCTCTACTACACGCTGCAAGACCTCGATCCGGACTTCCAGGAGATGTTCCGCGTCCTGGTCGACTTCGACGAAGACATTCCGATGGTCGACGAGAGCCTTGAGCAATTCGCCCAGTTGCTGAAAACCCGTACGTCGGAAGAAGGCATGGCGCCGTTGACCGCCGATGCGGTCGCGCGTCTGGCCACTTACAGTGCACGTCTGGCCGAGCATCAGGGGCGCTTGTCGGCGCGCATTGGCGATCTGTTCCAGTTGGTCAGCGAAGCGGATTTCATTCGTCACTTGGCCGGCGATGAGATGACCGATGCCGGTCATATCGAACGTGCCCTGAAAGCCAAGGCCACTCGTACAGGTCGTGTGTCGGCGCGGATTCTCGACGACATGCTCGCCGGGATCATCCTGATCGACACCGACGGTGCGGCGGTCGGCAAGTGCAACGGCCTGACCGTGCTTGAAGTCGGCGACTCGGCGTTCGGTGTGCCGGCGCGGATTTCCGCCACGGTGTACCCGGGCGGCAGCGGTATCGTCGACATCGAGCGTGAGGTCAACCTCGGCCAGCCGATCCACTCCAAAGGCGTGATGATCCTCACCGGATATCTGGGCAGCCGTTACGCTCAGGAATTCCCGTTGGCAATTTCCGCGAGTATCGCGCTGGAGCAATCCTACGGTTACGTCGATGGCGACAGTGCATCGCTGGGCGAGGCGTGCACGCTGATTTCGGCGCTGTCGAAAACCCCGCTCAAGCAGTGCTTTGCGATCACCGGCTCGATCAACCAGTTCGGCGAGGTGCAGGCAGTTGGCGGGGTCAACGAGAAAATCGAAGGCTTCTTCCGCCTCTGCGAAGCACGCGGGCTGACCGGCGAGCAGGGTGCGATCATTCCGCAGGCCAACGTCGCCACGTTGATGCTCGACGAGAAAGTGCTGGCGGCGGTGCGCGCCGGGCAGTTCCACGTTTACGCAGTGCGTCAGGCCGACGAGGCGTTGAGCCTGCTGGTCGGCGAACCGGCCGGTGAACCGGATGCTGACGGTCAATTCCCTGAAGGCAGCGTCAACGCTCGGGTGGTTGAGCGTCTGCGCGTGATTGCCGAGATGATCAGTGAAGAAGATCTGAAAGAGGCCGAGAAGGAACTGGCGCAGGAGGCGTTGGTGGAAGCCAAACCGGCGTAACCGATTACGCGGTTAAAACTGTAGGAGCGAGCCTGCTCGCGATCACGGTGTATCAGTCGACATTTCCATCAACTGACACACCGTGATCGCGAGCAGGCTCACTCCTACATTTGTTTTGTGTCGATCTTCGGGAAAAGTGCCATCACTCTGGCGCCAATATTCACACAATGACCATTCGGCGCCTTCTGGTTCCATAAAGCTTGCGCGGCGAACTTTTCTTCTATTCTCAGCTCAAGGATATCGACAGTATCACTGGATCGAGCCAGTCCTCCCGTGAGGGCTGAATACCGGCTTCACCGAGGGTCGCCGCCATGTCGCGCAACCTCTGCCTCACCCGTCAATGCCTGGGTCTCGTGACCCGTATCGAGTGCGCCATCAAGCCGTTGGCCGGCGATACGGGCATGTGGACGCTGCTCTTCGCTGCCGGCATGGCCGGCGAACAACCCTCTGCCATCAAAGCCCAAGGCCCGTTTCACGGCCCGGTCGCTGCCGAGTCGATCCTCGATACCATCGTCGAAAGTCTGACCCTGCACGGCTACGAACTGGCCGACGATCCGCAAATCTGGAGCCTGCACCTGCAAGCCCAGCTTCGGCAGATCAACGGCGGGCGAGGACGTAGCCTCAACAGTTAAGGCGCAGGGGCGGGTGCCTGCGACTTGTCGAGTTTGACCTCAAAGCCGTATTGCACGGTGGCGAGGTCGGTTCGCTGGAAGGTTTCGACGTGGGTTGGTCGGCCGTAGAAGTAGTGCACGCCGAACAACGCTGGGCCTTCTGCGCTCGCATCATGGCTGACCGAGAGGATCTGCTTCAGATAGTTGCCGCTGTCGTCCTTGACGAAGAACCGCCATTCGTTCGCAGGAAACAGTTTCAGATCCACCGCCAGGGTGTTGTTTTTGATCTCCAGGCCTTTGGGCAAAGACTTGGCGTCGTAGGATTTTTTGTCGACCGTGGCGAGAAACAACGGCATCGAACCGACGGCAATCGCCGGGGTTTCCGGGAACAGATTCAGATCATAGGTAATCGTCGCCCGCAACGGGTCGACCTGATAAGCCTCGGGCGGCAGTTCGATTGGCTCATCAAGTTTTCCGCTGCGCTTTTCGGTGAAGAACGTCACCGGGCTGACGCCGGGGCTGAAGTCGTCACCGAGCAATTCATCGTTGAAGGTCCGTCGATGGGAAAACTCGATACGCGCCGCGCTGGGGTCCTCCACCGAT
This sequence comes from Pseudomonas sp. LBUM1648, assembly GCF_059716145.1. Classification (NCBI taxonomy): domain Bacteria; kingdom Pseudomonadati; phylum Pseudomonadota; class Gammaproteobacteria; order Pseudomonadales; family Pseudomonadaceae; genus Pseudomonas; species Pseudomonas sp. LBUM1648. The sequence goes on along the minus strand of NZ_CP166808.1, from coordinate 5,599,090 downwards.
TGATGAATACGGATGCCGGCCTTCAATTGGTCTTCTGTCAGGCTTGCGCCTTTGAGCCAGTTCACCGCCAGATCGTCATACACCACCACGGGCAGATCCAGCGCTTGAATGGCTTTTTCCGTGGTGTGCTGATTGAACGCACGAATAGGCAGATCCAGGTTTTTGCGGGTCACGGTGGCCGATGAGAAGTCGAGCACGCTGACTTCCAGGGTTTCGATCGGGCCGTTGAAGTAAACCTTGTTGTAGCGCTTGGGGTGTTGCTGCTCAAAGGCTTGCTGATCGTTACTGAGCTGTTTTTCCAGGGTGTCGCTCCAGCTTTTCTGCTGTTGCAACTGAGCCAGTTGTTTTTCGTAGAAGGCAACCTGCTCCGGACTTTCGTTGATCGAGCCGGCACGCATCAAATATTGCCCGCTGATATCGCGTGCTTGAACGATCAGCGGATTGAGCTGGGCGTCTGCGACTTCCGGTGCCAATGGCAGGCTGTTGCTGAACTCTACTTGCGCGTAGTTCTTTTCAAGCTTGAGCAGTTTGACGCTGAGGTTGTCGTTGGTGCGGATCTGGCCAACGTCCTTTTGCGTCAGGTCGAAACTGTACAAACGTCGCGGCGCAATGACTTCGACCTGGCCTTGCAGGCTCACTGGTTGCGGCTGGGTTTTCTTGTCCACATTCAGGCCGTCGATGAATGGGTAGGTCACCGTCAGGTCATCGGGGTTGGTGACGTTGGAGCTGGACGGGCTCAACTGAATGCCGGGATCGGTTTCCGACCACTCGGGTTGATAAGCAATGACGCGCTTGTTGCTCAGCGTTACCGACTGCCATTCCACACTATGGGGAAACAGGAAGCCGCCGGGAATGTTCAGGTTGAAGGGGAAGACCGGTTGCAGATCCGTGAGGTAATCGGAACTGGCGTCCTTGTGCAGTACGAACAGGCCATTGATGAAGGTATCGACAAGGCTCTGCGGGGTCGGGTAATGCTTTAGCACGCCGAGGGCGTCTTCGCCGTATTCGGTTTTTGCCGGATTGCTGTCGAGTTTCTGTTTTGCGCGCTCAAGCAGCAGCAGCGAACCGCCAAGCTCGGTGATGGCGTCCTTGAGCTTCGGATCGGTGATGGCATCCAGTGACTGTTCGAACTTTGTGGTCTTTTCTTCAAGGCTGGCAGCCTGCTTGTCGTCGCCGGGTGAGCAACCGCCGAGTAGCATGGCGAAGCAAATTCCGGCAGTCGTTATCGGCAATCGCAGATCCATTTCCACTCGTCCTGTCCACTGTCGCTGGGCTGTCAATGATTTGGACACTAGCAGAAAAACCTTGTCACACACACGCAGGTGGCGGATTTCCGGGCGGTTTCTGGCTGTCACAGGTGGCTGGTATACTCGCCACCCATTACAACCCCCCTTGTGTGAGATTCAATGGAACGCTTTATCGAAAATGCAATGTACGCCTCGCGTTGGCTGCTGGCGCCGATCTACATCGGGTTGTCACTCGGGCTGCTGGCGTTGGCGCTGAAATTTTTCCAGGAAGTTTTCCACATCCTGCCCAACGTGTTCTCGATGGCCGAGTCGGAGCTGATTCTGGTGCTGCTGTCGCTGATCGACATGGCGCTGGTGGGTGGCCTGCTGGTGATGGTGATGATTTCCGGCTACGAGAACTTCGTTTCCGAATTGAACATCGACGAAGGCAAGGAAAAACTCAGCTGGCTCGGAACCATGGACTCTTCGTCGCTGAAGATGAAAGTGGCGGCCTCGATCGTGGCGATCTCCTCGATCCACCTGCTGCGGATCTTCATGGACGCCAAGAACGTCGATCCCGAGCACCTGATGTGGTACGTGATCATCCACATGACCTTTGTGATCTCGGCGTTTGCCATGGGTTACCTCGACAAGCTCACCAAGCACTGATCATTGTGGCGAGGGAGCTTGCTCCCGCTGGATCGCGTAGCGATCCCCCCCTCGCAACACAAAAACACCGCCCGTCTGTTGCGAAACAGACGGGCGGTGTCGTTTGTGGCTTGTGCTTTGGGGCGTGCGGGCATATCCCTGTAGAGGTCTTGGCTCGCCACTGCGTGAGGTGTGTTCATGAACCTGCAAGAGTTGAATGCGTTTGCTATCGCCAAAAAAGTAGATGAGCTGAATCTGATCTCCATGGAAGGCGGGATTTATCTGCTGGAAGCGCGGATGCATGGCGCGGCGTATCCGTTGAGCGATCTCAAGGGCAACATGCTGACGCTGCGTTCGGTGGAGCATGCACGAGATTTGCTGCATAACTTTCCGGTGCTGCCGTTCAACCTCGTCCACACCTCGGTGCATGATGAAATGTGTGGACTAAGTGCCAGCATTGAAGAGAGCCTGAAATTGCCGATTGCCTGGCGCTCCGCCCTGTAGACCCCGTGCCCCAACCGACGGGGCATCTGTGCTAGTCTGCTCGCCCTTTTTGGTTCCGGGCGCGCCGGGACGCGCTGTGTTCGCACGGCAAGTCTTGAGGTCGTCCGCACAGCGGAGCAGTGTCATGTCCGAAGTAAATCTGTCCACCGATGAAACCCGCGTCAGCTACGGCATCGGCCGTCAGCTGGGTGACCAGCTGCGCGACAACCCGCCACCGGGTGTCAGCCTGGACGCCATCCTGGCCGGTCTGACCGACGCCTTCGCCGGCAAGCCAAGCCGTGTGGGTCAGGAAGAAATGTCCGCCAGCTTCAAAGTGATCCGCGAGATCATGCAAGCCGAAGCCGCTGCCAAAGCTGAAGCCGCTGCGGGCGAAGGCCTGGCATTCCTGGCTGAGAACGCCAAGCGTGATGGCATCACCACTCTGGCGTCCGGCCTGCAATTCGAAGTGCTGACTCAGGGCGAAGGCGCCAAGCCTACCCGTGAAGATCAAGTGCGTACTCACTACCACGGCACCCTGATCGACGGCACTGTGTTCGACAGCTCCTACGAGCGCGGCCAGCCTGCAGAATTCCCGGTTGGCGGCGTGATTGCCGGCTGGACCGAAGCTCTGCAACTGATGAATGCCGGCAGCAAATGGCGTCTGTACGTGCCGAGCGAACTGGCTTACGGCGCTCAAGGCGTTGGCAGCATCCCGCCGCACAGCGTTCTGGTGTTCGACGTCGAGCTGCTCGACGTTCTGTAAGACCTGGCCTGTCCTTGTGATGGGCTAATGTGGGAGCCAGCCTGCTGGCGATGGTGCGACGGGGTTTTCTTTCAGAACCGCGTTGATGCCAACGCCAGTAATCTGGCTCCCACAATTTTTTGTGGTACTGCTCATATTTCGATCTTGTGATGCAGCTCATTGGTCGGGCGCAAGGCCCGGGCATAGCAGAACAGAAACAGATTGCGCACGAGTTCCTTGAGCACCAGCGGCTCGCTGGAATTCAGGCTGGTGACGTCCAGGTCCCCTTGATCCTGCAGCTCATGCAGCGCTTCTTCTTCCAGCACTGCGCAGACTTCCCCGGTTTCCCGATGCAGGATTCTCAGATAAGGGTGTGGGCGGTCCAGCCAGGCGTCGATCAAATAAGTCATGGTTCTAATCTCCTTGAAAGGGTTTCAATGAGAATAATTCTTATTCGTCAAATAGCAAGCGCCTATTGGCATGTTGCGAGTTTTTACGGGTAAAGATTGCGTAAGGTCAAAACGGCTGGCGTTTAGCTATTGCGTGGTTTTTCTGGGGGAAAGCGAGGAGGGTGGAGCTCCATCCCACGGCTGGCGCGGGATGGATGACAGCAGGCTCAGACTTTTCTGACGAACTCGGATTTGAGTTTCATCGGGCCGATGCCGTCGATCTTGCAGTCGATATCGTGGTCGCCATCGCACAAGCGGATGTTCTTGACCTTGGTGCCGACCTTGACCACCAGCGACGTGCCCTTGACCTTCAGGTCCTTGATCACGGTGATGGTGTCGCCGTCCTGCAGGACGTTACCGACCGAATCCTTCTTCACTGCATCGTCAGAGGCCACTTCGGCTTCGCCATTGGCAGACCACTCGTGGGCGCACTCCGGGCAGATCAGTTGGGCACCGTCTTCATAGGTGTATTCGGAATTGCATTTCGGGCAGGGTGGCAGCGTGCTCACTAAGGCTCCTTGAGGATGTGGTTCGCTAAAAGTCGCACATTGTATAAGGTTTTTGCCGTGAGAGGGCAGGCAACAAAAAGCCGCAGGCTTCAGAGAAGGCTGCGGCTTATGGTGAGGCGGGCAGAATCAGTGCGTGCGCGCGACCGCAAACTCACTCAGTTCAACCAGTGCATCGCGGTATTCGCTGGCCGGCAGCGCATCGAGGCACTTGATCGCACGGGCCACGTAATCACGGGCCAGTTGCGCGGTGTACTCCAGCGAACCGGACGCTTCCACGGCGACGCGGATGCTTTCCAGGTTTTCGATCCCGCCTTTCTGGATCGCCTGGCGCACCAGTGCAGCCTGCTCAGGCGTGCCTTCGCGCATGGTGAAGATCAGCGGCAGAGTCGGTTTGCCTTCGGCCAGATCGTCACCGACGTTCTTGCCCAGGGTTTCGGCGTCGCCCTTGTAGTCGAGCAGGTCGTCGACCAGTTGGAACGCCACGCCCAGGTGATCACCGAAGGTGCGCAGGGCTTCGCTCTGCTCGGCGGTGGCACCGGCCAAAGCGGCGGCGCTGTGGGTCGAAGCTTCGAAGAGCATCGCGGTCTTGCCGCGGATGACTTCCATGTAGGTTTCTTCGGTGGTGCTGGCGTCGCGCACCTTCGACAGTTGCAATACTTCGCCTTCGGCGATGATGCGCGTGGCCTGGGACAGGATCTTCATCACCGGCATCGAGCCCAGTTCGACCATCATTTCGAACGAGCGCGAGTACAGGAAGTCGCCGACCAGCACGCTCGGGGCGTTGCCCCACATGGCGTTGGCGGTTGAACGGCCACGACGCATGCCGGACATGTCGACGACGTCGTCATGCAGCAGGGTGGCCGTGTGCAGGAATTCGATGGTCGCCGCCAGCAGGCGCATGTCGTCGCCTTCGCGACCCAAGGCCTTGCCACACAGCAACACTAATAAAGGACGCAGACGTTTGCCGCCGGCCGACGTGATGTAGTCGCCGATTTTCGATACCAGCGGCACTCGGGAAGTCAGCTGCTTCTTGATGATGCCGTCGACGGCGCTAAAATCGTCCGCCACCGCGCGGTAGAAAGCTTGGGGTTGCATCAGCGAGAGTCGCTCCAGAAGGGTTGCGCGGCATGCTAGGACCCCCGTCCAGACCTGTCAAGGCGCGATGGACGGCTACTTGCAAGCCTGCCGCGCCTTGCGTACAATCGCGCACCCTGAACTTCCTGGGCAGCACCTGCCTTACGCAATTGCAAGCAGGCCTTCCAGCCTCATGCAGCCATGCCAGCCAATACCTCTTCTTATAAAGAGCTGGGTGAGCAGGATTATCGGAGAAATACCATGTCTTATGCAGTAATCGTTACTGGCGGCAAGCAATACAAGGTCGCCCCAGGTGAATACCTGAAGATCGAAAAACTGGAAATCGCTACTGGCGAATCCGTTACCTTTGATCGCGTTCTGTTGGTTGCCAATGGCGACGACGTGAATATCGGCGCTCCAGTTGTTGCTGGCGCTACTGTTGTGGCTGAAGTGATCTCCCAAGGTCGTCACGATAAAGTCCGCATCATCAAGTTCCGTCGTCGTAAGCACCACATGAAGCGTATGGGCCACCGCCAGTGGTACACCGAGATCAAAATCACCGGTATTCAGGCTTAATTTCAGCCTAATTCCTCACTAGGAGAATTGAACTCATGGCACACAAAAAAGCTGGTGGTAGTACCCGTAACGGTCGCGACTCAGAAGCCAAACGCCTTGGCGTCAAGATGTATGGCGGCCAGAAAATCATTCCGGGCAACATCATCGTGCGTCAGCGCGGCACCCAATTCCACGCCGGTTACGGTGTTGGCATGGGTAAAGATCACACCCTCTTCGCGAAAATCGAAGGCGTGATCAAGTTTGAAGTAAAAGGCGCGTTCAACCGCCGTTACGTGAGCGTTGTCGCAGCTTAATTGCGCAATCGCTGGAAGAGCCCTGTCTTGCGACGGGGCTTTTTCGTTTGTGGGGTGAGTCTCTTGCAAAACTGTTTGTATGGGCTGTCGGCGTGCGATGCAGGTCGTGTATTGGGGTCGCTGCGCTCATTTTTGCAAGAGTCTTATGTCTTGATTGTTTTTCGGCTCGTCCGTATGGCGAGAGGCGTTGGTTATGAAGTTTGTTGATGAAGTATCGATTCGCGTAAAGGCTGGTGACGGCGGCAATGGTGCCATGAGTTTCCGTCGGGAAAAATTCATCGAAAACGGTGGTCCGAACGGTGGTGATGGCGGTGATGGCGGTTCCATCTACATGATGGCCGACGAAAACCTCAACACCCTGGTGGACTACCGTTACACCCGGCACTTCGATGCCGAGCGTGGCTCCAACGGCGGCAGCACCGACTGCACCGGCAAAAAAGGTGAGGATCTGATCCTGCGCGTGCCGGTCGGTACCACGGTGATCGACTCCGCCACCCAGGAAGTCATTGGCGACCTGACCAAGGCTGGCCAGAAGTTGATGGTTGTGCAGGGCGGCTGGCACGGTCTGGGCAACACCCGTTTCAAATCCAGTACCAACCGTGCGCCGCGTCAGACCACTCCGGGTAAGCCGGGTGAGCAGCGCGACCTGAAGCTGGAAATGAAAGTGCTGGCCGACGTCGGTCTGCTGGGCTTGCCGAACGCCGGTAAAAGTACTTTTATCCGTTCGGTTTCGGCGGCCAAGCCGAAAGTTGCCGACTACCCGTTCACCACGCTGGTGCCGAACCTGGGTGTGGTCAGTGTCGATCGCTGGAAGAGCTTCGTCGTTGCCGATATTCCGGGCTTGATCGAAGGTGCTTCTGACGGTGCTGGCCTGGGTATTCGTTTCCTCAAGCACTTGGCGCGCACGCGTCTGCTGCTGCATCTCGTCGACATGGCGCCGCTGGATGACTCCAGCGCTCCGGATGCGGCGGAAGTGATCGTCAACGAGCTGATCAAATTCAGCCCGTCCCTGGCTGAGCGTGATCGCTGGCTGGTGCTGAACAAGTGCGACCAGATCCTTGAGGAAGATCACGATGCTCGCGTCAAGGAAATCGTTGATCGCCTAGAGTGGACTGGTCCGGTTTACGTGATCTCGGCCATCGCCAAGATCGGCACCGAGCGTCTGTGCCACGACATCATGCGTTACATGGAAGATCGCGCCGATCGTCTTGCTGCCGACCCGGCTTACAAGGAAGAGCTGGCCGATCTGGATCAGCGCATCGAAGACGAAGCGCGTGCGCAATTGCAGGCGCTGGACGACAAGCGTGCCCTGCGTCGCAGCGGCGTGAAGTCGGTCCATGACATCGGTGACGATGACTGGGATGAAGAAGATGTGGATGACGAAGACGGTCCGGAAATCATTTACGTGCGTGACTGATTCGTTGCAGTAAACTTAAGCGCCGCTCAATCGAGCGGCGTTTTAGTATCTGGAAATCGATCGTTGGTCAGGAACAGCCACGAATAACGTCACGGGCAGCGCTGGGTCGCGCTGTCCTCAAGCTAAGGTTGAAGATGATGCGGAGCAAGGTGACAGGTGCGCAGCGTTGGGTCGTAAAGATCGGCAGCGCTTTGCTGACAGCTGATGGCAAAGGGTTGGATCGTGCGGCAATGAGTGTCTGGGTTGAGCAGATGGTGGCCTTGCATGAGGCCGGCGTCGAGTTGGTGCTGGTGTCCTCCGGGGCGGTGGCGGCCGGCATGAGTCGTTTGGGCTGGACCGCACGACCCAGTGCGATGCATGAGCTCCAGGCGGCCGCTGCGATCGGTCAGATGGGCTTGGTGCAGGCGTGGGAATCGAGCTTCGCCGAGCATGGCCGACACACGGCGCAGATTCTCCTGACCCACGACGACCTGTCCGATCGCAAGCGCTACCTGAACGCCCGCAGTACCTTGCGTGCGCTGGTCGAGCTGAAAGTCATCCCGGTGATCAACGAAAACGACACTGTAGTCACTGATGAAATTCGTTTCGGTGACAACGATACGCTGGCGGCGCTGGTGGCCAACCTGGTCGAGGCGGATCTGTTGGTGATCCTGACGGATCGCGATGGCATGTTCGACGCTGATCCGCGCAACAATCCCGATGCGCAGATGATCTACGAGGCGCGTGCCGATGATCCGAGTCTGGATGCGGTGGCGGGCGGCACTGGCGGTGCGCTGGGGCGCGGCGGTATGCAGACCAAATTGCGCGCGGCGCGGCTGGCGGCGCGCTCAGGTGCCCACACCATCATCGTCGGTGGGCGGCTTGAGCGGGTGCTTGATCGTCTTAAGGCTGGCGAGCGTATCGGCACCTTGCTGTCGCCTGAGCGAGGCATGCTGGCTGCACGCAAGCAGTGGCTGGCCGGGCATCTGCAGACCCGTGGCACCTTAGTGCTGGATGATGGTGCGGTGTCGGCGTTGTCACAGGGCAACAAGAGCCTGCTGCCGGTGGGCGTCAAACTGGTGCAGGGCAGTTTCCGTCGCGGGGAAATGGTGGTTTGCGTGGCGCCGGACGGTCGTGAGATCGCTCGTGGTCTGGCCAACTACAGTGCGCTGGAAGCACAAAAAATTATCGGACAGTCGTCGGATGCGATTGTCGGTTTGCTGGGTTACATGGCTGAGCCGGAACTGGTTCACCGTGACAATCTGATTCTGGTTTGAGGAAAGCTCGATGCGTGTAGCAAAAGGATTGTTGGGTCTGCTGATTGCGTTGCCATTGCTGGCCTCGGCCGAGGAAATCGGTCAGGTGTCGACGGTGTTCAAGTTTGTCGGGCCGAACGACCGGATCGTGGTCGAGGCCTTTGATGATCCGAAGGTGGAAGGTGTGACCTGTTATCTGTCGCGCGCCAAGACGGGTGGTGTGAAGGGTGGTCTGGGTCTGGCCGAGGATCGCGCCGAAGCCTCGATCGCTTGCCGTCAGGTCGGTCCGATCAATTTCAAAGGTGAGCTGAAAGATGGTGATGAGGTGTTCAAGGAGCGCACGTCACTGGTGTTCAAGACCATGCAGGTGGTGCGTTTTCTCGACAAGAAACGCAATACGTTGGTGTACCTGGTCTACAGCGACCGCTTGATCGAGGGCAGTCCGCAGAATGCGGTGACGGCGATTCCGATCCTGCCGTGGGTGCCGGTTCAGCAATAAGGCAAGAAAATCCATGTGGGAGCCAGCTCCCACATTTTTTTGCTCTGTATTCACCAAATCGCAGGCAATAAAAAACCGACCCTGAGGTCGGTTTTTTAATGACTACGTCGCTTAGGCAGCTTCTTTCAGTGCCTTGACGTGGCCATTCAGACGGCTCTTATGACGAGCAGCCTTGTTCTTGTGGATGATGCCTTTATCGGCCATGCGGTCGATAACTGGCACAGCCAGAACGTATGCAGCTTGAGCTTTTTCAGCGTCTTTTGCGTCGATGGCCTTAACTACATTCTTGATGTAGGTACGAACCATGGAACGCAGGCTGGCGTTGTGGCTGCGACGCTTCTCAGCCTGTTTTGCACGTTTTTTGGCGGAAGGTGAGTTGGCCACCGTCGAGCTCCTCGAAAGACTTTTTAGGAAATAGCAAACAAAATAGGCCGCGAATCATGCCGATGAAGAGATGTCTTGTCAAGGGCACTTCAATCGTTCCGCTAAGTGGTAGGTATAAAGAGGCGGGATATTTATTTCCGGCGCTTGACCTGTAAACTCGCGAGCTTTGGCTCTGTGCTGTTGCGGCGCGGAGTATCGCACAAGTAGGCGCATTGTTCGCCTGCTGTTTATCGAAAGGCCCTGATTTCCTCAATGAATCTGCTCAAATCGTTGGCCGCCGTCAGCTCTATCACGATGCTTTCCCGTATTTTGGGATTTGTTCGTGACACGCTCATTGCTCGCACATTCGGCGCCGGAATGGCGACTGACGCCTTCTTTATCGCCTTCAAACTGCCCAATCTGCTGCGGCGAATTTTTGCCGAAGGCGCGTTCTCTCAGGCATTTGTGCCGATTCTGGCCGAATACAAAAGCCAGCAGGGCGAGGAGGCGACTCGAACCTTTATTGCCTACGTATCGGGTCTGTTGACCCTGGTATTGGCCGTGGTAACGGCCCTGGGCATGATCGCTGCGCCTTGGGTGATCTGGGCCACAGCCCCCGGTTTCACCGATACACCGGAAAAATTCCAGCTCACCTCTGATCTGTTGCGGGTGACCTTCCCTTATATATTGCTGATCTCCCTGTCGTCGCTGGCCGGGGCAATTCTCAATACCTGGAACCGTTTCTCGGTGCCGGCCTTTGTGCCGACATTGCTCAACGTCAGCATGATCGTGTTTTCGCTGTTCCTCACGCCGTACTTCGATCCACCGGTCATGGCCCTTGGCTGGGCGGTGCTGGTCGGTGGTCTGGCGCAATTGCTCTATCAACTGCCACACCTGAAAAAGATCGGCATGCTGGTGCTGCCGCGCCTGAATCTGCGCGACACCGGTGTCTGGCGTGTGATGAAGCAGATGCTGCCGGCGATCCTTGGTGTCTCGGTGAGCCAGATTTCGCTGATCATCAACACCATCTTTGCCTCGTTTCTGGTCGCAGGTTCGGTGTCGTGGATGTACTACGCCGACCGCTTGATGGAGTTGCCATCCGGCGTACTGGGCGTCGCGCTGGGCACGATTCTGTTGCCGACTCTGGCCAAAACCTACGCCAGCAAGGACCGCCACGAGTATTCGCGCATTCTCGACTGGGGCCTGCGCCTGTGCTTCGTGCTGGTGCTGCCGTGCTCGCTGGCGCTGGGAATTCTCGCCGAGCCATTGACCGTTTCGCTGTTCCAGTACGGCCAGTTCAGTGGCTTTGATGCCGAGATGACTCAGCGCGCATTGATTGCCTATTCTGTCGGCCTTCTCGGGATTATCGTGATCAAAGTGCTGGCGCCGGGCTTTTACGCGCAACAGAACATCCGCACTCCGGTGAAAATCGCAATCTTCACGCTGGTGGTTACTCAACTGTTCAACCTGGTGTTGATCGGCCCGTTGGCCCACGCCGGGCTGGCGTTGGCCATCAGTGCAGGTGCCTGTCTGAACGCCGGTTTGCTGTTCTATCAACTGCGCAAACAGCAGATGTACCAGCCGCAGCCTGGTTGGGCGAAGTTCGGCTTCAAGCTGGTTGTGGCCGTGGCGGTGATGTCGGTGGTGTTGGTGGTCGGCATGCATTTCATGCCGGCCTGGGATCAGGGGCACATGCTGGAACGCTTCCTGCGTCTGGGCGCTTTGGTCGCGGCGGGCGTGGTTTCGTATTTCGGTATGTTGCTGCTGCTCGGTTTCCGTCTGCGCGACTTCAATCGCAAGGCCTTGAGCTGAGGTTTTACCCCTTATAAACGGGCACGGGCCGGCGGTTTTGTCGGCTCGATCACTTTGCGTTACGGTGTTGCCTGTCGTCTGCCGCCGGGTGTGGTTATAATCGGCCACTTTATGAGCAAGAAGCGCGTTATGCAGCTGGTTCGAGGCCTCCACAACTTGCGCCCCCAGCATCGGGGCTGCGTCGCCACTATTGGCAACTTTGACGGTGTTCACCGTGGTCACCAGGCTATCCTGGCCCGGCTGCGTGAGCGTGCGCTTGAGTTGGGCGTACCCAGCTGCGTGGTGATTTTCGAGCCGCAGCCACGGGAGTTCTTTGCACCCGAGACCGCGCCGGCACGTCTGGCCCGGTTGCGCGACAAACTGCAACTGCTGGCGGCCGAAGGTGTTGACCGGGTCTTGTGCCTGGCCTTCAACCAGCGTCTGAGCAAGCTCAGCGCCAGTGAGTTCGTCGACACCATTCTGGTAGACGGCCTCGGCGTGCAGCATCTGGAGGTCGGTGACGACTTCCGCTTCGGCTGCGACCGCCTCGGTGATTTCGATTTCCTGCTGCAGGCCGGGCAGGTTCACGGGTTTAGCGTGGAAGCTGCGCAAACCGTCGAGCTGGACGGCATTCGCGTCAGCAGCACCCAGGTGCGCAACGCGTTGGCCGCCGCCGATTTTGCCTTGGCCGAACGGTTGCTCGGCCGCCCGTACCGCATCGCCGGTCGCGTGCTGCATGGCCAGAAACTGGCCCGGCAACTGGGGACGCCCACTGCCAATATTCAACTCAAGCGTCGTCGCGTGCCGTTTACCGGGGTGTATCTGGTGGATGTCGATATCGACGGCAAGACCTGGCCCGGCGTCGCCAATATTGGCGTGCGGCCCACGGTGCAGGGTGATGGCAAGGCCCACCTTGAAGTCCATCTTTTAGATTTTGCCGGCGATCTGTATGACCGGCGTTTGACGGTGGTTTTCCACCAAAAGCTGCGTGAAGAGCAGCGTTTCGCCTCCCTGGAGGCGCTGAAAACGGCGATCAATGCGGATGTCGCCACCGCCCGTGCACTAGCCGCACCTAGCGCCCATCGCTAATGAAGAGCCTTAAATGACCGACTATAAAGCCACGCTAAACCTTCCGGACACCGCCTTCCCAATGAAGGCCGGCCTGCCACAGCGCGAACCGCAGATCCTGCAGCGCTGGGACAGTATTGGCCTGTACGGAAAGTTGCGCGAGATTGGCAAGGATCGTCCGAAGTTCGTTCTGCACGACGGCCCTCCGTATGCCAACGGCACGATCCACATCGGTCACGCACTGAACAAGATTCTCAAGGACATGATCATCCGCTCGAAAACCCTTTCGGGTTTCGATGCGCCGTACATTCCGGGTTGGGACTGCCACGGCCTGCCGATCGAGCACAAGGTTGAAGTGACCCACGGCAAGAACCTGGGCGCGGACAAGACCCGCGAACTGTGCCGTGCCTACGCTACCGAGCAGATCGAAGGGCAGAAGACCGAGTTCATCCGCCTCGGCGTGTTGGGCGACTTCGCCAACCCTTACAAAACCATGGACTTCAAGAACGAGGCCGGTGAAATCCGCGCCCTCGCCGAAATCGTCAAGGGCGGTTTCGTGTTCAAGGGCTTGAAGCCTGTGAACTGGTGCTTCGACTGCGGTTCGGCTCTGGCTGAAGCGGAAGTCGAGTACGAGAACAAGAAGTCCTCGACCATCGACGTAGCGTTCCCGATCGCTGACGAAGCCAAACTGGCTGCCGCGTTCGGTCTGCCGTCCCTGAGCAAGCCTGCCTCGATCGTGATCTGGACCACCACCCCGTGGACTATCCCGGCCAACCAGGCGCTGAACGTTCATCCGGAATTCAACTACGCCCTGGTCGACGTCGGCGACAAGCTGCTGGTGCTGGCTGAAGAACTGGTCGAAGCCTGCCTCGCTCGTTACAGCCTGGAAGGCTCGGTCATCGCGACCACTACCGGTAAAGAGCTGGAACTGATCAACTTCCGTCACCCGTTCTACGACCGTCTGTCGCCGGTGTATCTGGCCGACTACGTCGAGCTGGGCGCTGGCACCGGTGTGGTTCACTCCGCTCCGGCCTACGGCGTGGACGACTTCGTGACCTGTAAGAAGTACGGCATGGTCAACGACGACATCCTGAATCCGGTGCAGAGCAACGGCGTTTATGTGCCGTCGCTGGAATTCTTCGGCGGTCAGTTCATCTGGAAGGCCAACCCGGCCATCGTCGACAAACTGACCGAAGTCGGTGCGCTGCTGCACACCACCGTCATCGAACACAGCTACATGCACTGCTGGCGTCACAAAACTCCGCTGATCTACCGTGCCACCGCGCAGTGGTTCATCGGCATGGATAAAGAGCCAACCAGCGGCGACACCCTGCGTGTGCGCTCGCTCAAAGCCATTGAAGACACCAAGTTCGTCCCGGCCTGGGGCCAGGCGCGCCTGCACTCGATGATCGCCAATCGTCCGGACTGGTGCATCTCCCGTCAGCGCAACTGGGGCGTGCCGATCCCGTTCTTCCTGAACAAGGAAAGCGGCGAGCTGCACCCACGCACCGTCGAACTGATGGAAGAAGTCGCCAAGCGCGTTGAAGTCGAAGGCATCGAAGCCTGGTTCAAGCTCGACGCCGCCGAATTGCTGGGCGATGAAGCGCCGCAATACGACAAGATCAGCGACACCCTCGACGTCTGGTTCGACTCGGGTACCACGCACTGGCACGTCCTGCGCGGTTCGCACCCGATGGGCCACGAGACCGGCCCGCGCGCCGACTTGTACCTGGAAGGTTCCGACCAACACCGTGGATGGTTCCATTCGTCCTTGCTGACTGGTTGCGCCATCGACAACCACGCGCCGTACCGCGAACTGCTGACTCACGGCTTCACCGTCGATGAGTCCGGCCGCAAGATGTCCAAATCGCTGGGCAACGTGATCGCACCGCAGAAAGTCAACGACACCCTGGGCGCCGATATCATGCGTCTGTGGGTCGCTTCGACGGACTACTCCGGCGAGATGGCCGTGTCCGAGCAGATCCTGCAACGCAGTGCGGACGCCTATCGTCGTATCCGTAACACCGCGCGCTTCCTGCTTTCCAACCTGACCGGTTTCAATCCGGCCACCGACCTGCTGCCGGCTGAAGAAATGCTGGCGCTGGATCGCTGGGCGGTGGATCGCACCCTGCTGCTGCAACGCGAGCTGCAAGAGCACTACGGCGAATACCGTTTCTGGAACGTCTACTCGAAGATCCACAACTTCTGCGTGCAGGAGCTGGGTGGTTTCTACCTCGACATCATCAAGGATCGCCAGTACACCACCGGCGCCGACAGCAAGGCGCGCCGCTCGGCGCAAACTGCGCTGTTCCACATCTCCGAAGCGCTGGTGCGCTGGATCGCGCCGATCCTGGCGTTCACCGCCGACGAGTTGTGGCAATACCTGCCGGGCGAGCGCAACGAATCGGTGATGCTCAACACTTGGTACGAAGGTCTGACCGAGCTGCCAGAAGGCTTCGAGCTGGGTCGTGAGTACTGGGATCGCATCATGGAAGTGAAGGTTGCGGTCAACAAAGAAATGGAAATCCAGCGCGCGGCCAAAGCCGTCGGTGGCAACCTGCAAGCCGAAGTGACGCTGTTCGCCGAAGAGGCGCTGAGCGCCGATCTGGCCAAGCTGAGCAACGAACTGCGCTTTGTCCTGATCACTTCGACCGCAAGCGTTGCGCCTTTCGTGCAGGCTCCGGCCGATGCCGTAGCCACCGAAGTCAGCGGCCTGAAGCTGAAGATCGTCAAGTCTGCCTTCGCGAAATGCGCCCGTTGCTGGCACTGCCGCGAAGACGTCGGCGTGAACCCGGAGCATCCGGAAATCTGCGGTCGTTGCGTCGACAACATCAGCGGCGCTGGCGAGGTTCGTGACTATGCCTAATGCCGTTGGCCGTTTCGGACGGTTGAGCTGGCTCTGGTTGAGTTTGCTGGTTCTGGTCATCGACCAGGCCAGCAAGTTCTACTTCGAAGACAAGCTCGAAATGTTCCAGCAGATCGTGATCATTCCCGATTACTTCAGCTGGACCCTGGCTTACAACACCGGCGCTGCGTTCAGCTTCCTGGCTGACAGCTCTGGCTGGCAGCGCTGGCTGTTCGCTTTGATCGCCATTGTTGTCAGTGCGGTGCTGGTGGTCTGGCTCAAGCGTCTGGGCCGCAACGAAACCTGGCTGGCCGTCGCTCTGGCGCTGGTGCTGGGCGGTGCGCTGGGCAATTTGTATGACCGCATTGCCCTGGGCCATGTGATCGACTTCATTCTGGTGCACTGGCAAAACCGCTGGTACTTCCCGGCGTTCAACTTCGCCGACAGCGCCATCACCGTTGGTGCGGTGATGCTCGCACTGGATATGTTCAAAAGTAAGAAAACCGGAGAAACCGTTCATGACTGAACAGGTATTGGCTGAGCAACGCATCGGCCAGAACACGGAAGTCACCTTGCACTTTGCATTGCGCCTGGAGAACGGCGACACGGTCGACAGCACCTTCGACAAGGCCCCAGCGACGTTCAAGGTCGGCGACGGCAACCTGCTGCCGGGTTTCGAAGCCGCGCTGTTCGGCTTCAAGGCTGGCGACAAGCGTACCCTGACCGTTGAACCGGAAAACGCTTTCGGCCAGCCGAACCCGCAGAACGTTCAGGTTATCCCGCGTTCACAGTTTGCTGATATGGAACTGTCGCCTGGTTTGCTGGTGATCTTCAACGATGCAGCCAATACTGAGCTGCCGGGTGTGGTGAAAGAATTCGACGACGCGCAAGTGACCATCGACTTCAACCACCCGCTGTCTGGCAAGACGCTGACCTTTGACGTCGAGATCATCAACGTCAAAGCGCTGTAAAAAATGTAGGAGTGAGCCTGCTCGCGATGAGTGCCTGACATTCAAGGTTGATGTTGATTGACACTGCGCCATCGCGAGCAGGCTCGCTCCTACAGTTTTGAAATTCTTTGTTTTTTCGCGCGCAAGACACGAGGCACAGCATGCAAATCAAACTCGCCAACCCCCGTGGCTTCTGTGCCGGTGTGGACCGGGCGATCGAAATCGTCAACCGCGCCCTTGAAGTCTTCGGGCCGCCGATCTACGTGCGCCATGAAGTGGTGCACAACAAGTTCGTGGTCGAAGACCTGCGCAGCCGTGGCGCAATCTTCGTCGAAGAACTGGATCAGGTGCCGGACGACGTCATCGTGATCTTCAGTGCCCACGGCGTATCCCAGGCTGTGCGTACCGAAGCCGCTGGCCGTGGCCTGAAAGTCTTTGACGCCACCTGCCCGCTGGTGACCAAAGTGCATATCGAAGTCGCGAAATACAGCCGCGACGGTCGTGAATGCATCCTCATTGGCCATGCCGGTCACCCGGAAGTCGAAGGCACCATGGGGCAGTACGACGCCAGCAATGGCGGCGCCATCTACCTCGTCGAGGACGAGAAAGATGTGGCCGAATTGCAGGTGAACGATCCAGAAAGATTGGCGTTCGTCACCCAGACCACCCTGTCGATGGACGACACCAGTCGTGTTATCGACGCCCTGCGCACACGTTTTCCGGCCATCGGCGGCCCGCGCAAGGACGACATCTGCTACGCCACGCAAAACCGTCAGGATGCGGTCAAGCAACTGGCCGACGAATGCGACGTGGTGCTGGTGGTCGGCAGCCCGAACAGCTCCAACTCCAACCGCTTGCGTGAGCTGGCTGAACGCATGGCCACGCCGGCCTACCTGATCGACGGCGCCGAAGACATGCAAAAGAGCTGGTTCGATGGCGTCGAGCGTATTGGCATCACCGCCGGGGCTTCCGCGCCGGAAGTGCTGGTGCGTGGCGTGATTCAGCAATTGCAGGCCTGGGGCGCTACCGGTGCCGATGAACTCGCCGGCCGCGAAGAGAACATCACGTTCTCGATGCCTAAAGAGTTGCGCGTGCGTTCGATCTGACGCTTTTGACTTTTTGACACAGCGGCTGTTCAGTCTTCTCACTGCCCAGGCGCACTCGACCGGTCGCCGCCAGCACCACTTGACGCTGGCTGACCGGCTCGCGAGTCGAGCAAATATGTAATGTTCCTGCCTGAAACGCCCGCCCGGGCATCAGTGGTTGTCCAAGACTGCTGAACCGCACGTAACGACTGACCAACCAATTGCCGACAATCGGCACCCCCGCGTCACGCGCATTTTCCATCATAAGTGGATTGCTGCTGTCTTCCGGCCCCTTGCCGCTGATATCCAGAATGATCCGCCAGCCCTGACTCCAGTCACCGTTGATGCCGTGAATCACCACGCTCTGATTGCGCGTGATCGCCATTGTGCGGGCGTTGCGAATGCCGTCGAGCAAAGCCTGCGCGGCCTGATCGCGATGATTCGATTCCGTGATAGTGGCAAACGCCGGGCTGACCAGCAGCAGAACAATTGCGCCAATCGCCAGTCCCATAAGCAGTTCTATCAGGCTGAAACCCTGTTGCGACATGAAAACTCCCTCCATGGAGTGTGATGAGCGGCGCGCTCCTGCGCCGGGCAGGGCAAATCAACCGACAGAGTCCGGTTGAATGTTCTAGCGTGTACAAGCAGGTATAGCCGACGGCAACGGAGGGCATCGATGGATCATCGTACAAAAGGTTTCACGCTGATCGAGTTGCTGGTCGCGGTCGCGATATTCGTGATCCTGATCACCCTGGCGGTGCCTGCGTTCACCCGTTCGATACAAGGCAGCAAGGCCGATACCGAAATGGGCGACCTGCAACGGGCCATCAATTTCGCCCGTCTTGAAGCGATTGATCGAGGCGTGACAACGCGGCTGCGACCGACGGCTGGCGGCAGCGTCTGGACCGGCGAACTGTCGGTCTACGACAGTACTGGCAATCCGGCCAATGTGTTGCGGGTTGTTCCGGCGATGAGCAGCGGCGCAACTCTGACGCTAACCTCTGGAGTGACCGCGCTGGATTTCAACAACCTTGGCGGTCTGGCCGCACCCTCGACGGCGGTGGTCATCAGCTACACGCTGGGAACGCAAAGCAGGACGCTTAACGTGTGTTTGAACGGACGAATTCAATTGGGTGGAAGTTGCGGATGAGGCCAGGGAGCAAGGGCGTTCAGCAGGGCATGACGCTGATCGAAGTGTTGGTCGCGTTGCTGATTCTGACGGTCGGGCTGTTGGGTGCGGCGGCGGTGCAAATGAATGCACTGAAGTACACCGACAGTTCACGCATGACCAGTCAGGCCAGTTTCATCGCCTACGACATGATGGACCGCATCCGCGCCAACTCCGGCGCCGACTACACCGTCACGCCACCGACGTCAGGAAACCTCAGTGTTGCCCGGGATCAGGACCTCTACGACTTCACTACCAACATCGTCAACTTCGGCGGGCCGACCGCCACCGGCACGATCGCCCGCAATCAGCGGGTGTACACGATCACAATCAACTGGAATGACTCACGTGCAGCGAATGCCGCCGGCACTGCGCGCAGCTTTGTCCTGACCAGTCGCGCCACGGTAGAACCGGTGGCCACGCCATGAAGCGCCATAACCGTGGTTTCGGCCTTATCGAAATGCTCATCGCCCTGGCGCTCGGGCTGATCGTGGTGCTGGGAGTGGTGCAAACTTTCCTCGCTGCGAAGAATACCTACGTCAGCCAGAACAGTGCTGCCGCCATGCAGGAAGACGCACGCTTTGTGCTGAGCAAAATGATTCAGGAACTGCGCATGGTCGGAATGTTCGGTTGTCTGGGCACGATCACGGATTCAAGCTCCGCCGGTGACTTCAGCGCCGCGCAGATCACGCCGATCAGTTGGGACAACGCCAATCTCAAGTTGACGCTGGTGACCGCTGACGTCGGCAGCGCTGGTGGCACTCCCACCTGGACTGTGGTCTCCGATTGTCGCAACAGCGCGACGGCCTATACCGGGTTACGCAGCGCGGCGAGCGGACAAATCGCCTTCCCGATCCGGCGTCTTGTCTACAGCTTCAGCAACAACCAGATCCTGATGGGCACCGGCAGCGGCACACCGACCCAGCAGGTGCTGGTTAACAACGTCAGTGCCTTCAACGTGACGTTCGGTCTGGCCAGTTCCGCGACTGATGTAGCCGCCTCGACTTACAGCACCAACCCCAGCGATCCGGCGCGTATTCGCAGTGTGCGCCTTAGCCTGACTCTCAACGATCCGAACAGTCGGGTCGCCAATCAAACCTTCAACGTGGTTGCCGCTTTGCGCAACCGCTTGCAGTGAGGGCCTGGGTGATGAGGATTTCTCTCCATCAACGTCAGACCCAGCGCGGCATGGTGTTGCTGGTCAGTCTGGTGTTTCTGTTGTTGCTCACAGTGATTGGCCTGTCGTCGATGCAGAGTGCCAACCTGCAGGAGAAAATGGCCGGCAGTGTGAGCCTGCGCAACCAGTCGTTCCAGACCGCCGAAGCGGCGTTGCGTGTGGGCGAGAGCGCGGTGCAACTGGACAGCTACTCGTTGGCCGTATGCAGCGGCACGACGCAATGTGCGCCGCCTGAGGAGTCATCGGTGGTCAGTGCGGCAGGGCTCAATTCGACGTCCGGTGTAACCTGGATCGCCGCCGGGAGCGGGTTCTATGGCGTGCAGAACATCGGCACAACGCTGACCGCCGTGAATGTGCCGAGCAACACCTCGGCGACGCTGTATCGAGTGACCGCTGTCGGGATCGTCGGCACTTCGCGTAGCGTGGTGGAGAGTGTCTATGCGAAGTATTGAACGCTACAAATCGCTGCTGATCGGTATGTTGCTGAGTTTCTATCTGACGGCGCCTGCCTATGCATTTACGCCGTCCGATTCGCCGCTGCTGAGCGCTGCGGCAGTGGCGCCGAACGTCATGCTGCTGATCGATGACTCGGGGAGTATGAACAGCATCATTTATGCAGCGGGATTCGATCCCACCGAAGACCGAACGCCGGCCCGGGAGTGCAATGCATTCCTCGGGTTGTGCTCGGCCCTGAATGCGCCAGCGATTACCGGCGATACCGTGTTTTTATCGAGCCTTCCAACCTCCGGATGCTCCGGTGGGGCGTATGCGTTCTACAACAACAGCCTGGCGCCGCTGTGTCTGAAACTGCCGGACCCGGTGGGCAACGGCAACACGCGTTATTCAGGGGATTACATTGCCTACGTGGTCAGTCTTGCGATCAACAACGGCACCCGCGACTTCACCAATGGGGCGATTCCCAACGATTACCGCATCAACGTTGCGCGCAACGTCTCCACGGCACTGGTCACAAGCAACAGGACGTTGCGCATCGGTCTGTCGACATTCAACCCGGCCACCAACAACAACTCGGGCAATGGCGGTTACATCGCCCGCACCATCACCGACATGTCACCGGTTTCCGGCAGCGTGACCCAGGGCCAGGCTGATACCAACTACAACGCGCTTATTTCAGCCATTAACAATCTGAGTGCCGTGGCCAACACGCCATTGGCGGAAACCTATTACGAAATCACCCGCTACATGCGCGGCATGGCGCCGTATTACAACAACACGCCGAATACTTACACCAGCCCGATCCAATACCGTTGTCAGAAGAATTATGGCGTGGTGATTACCGACGGTTTGCCCACCTTTGACCGTACCTTCCCGAGCAACGACCCGCTGGGCGGCAGCCGCTTGCCGAACTGGGACGGGGTCAACAATGACGGCAATAACCTCAATGGCGACAGCGAGGGCAACACGCTGTATCTGGACGATATCGCCAAGTTCGCTTTCGATATCGACATGCGTTCGACCGGCAATGATGCGGCGGGCAAGAGCTGGAACGCAGTGGATTTTCCCAAACAGAACATGAACACCTACACCGTGGGTTTCGCTGCTGACAACGACATGCTCTCTGATGCGGCGAGTTACGGGCAGGGCAAGTACTATCAGGCGACTGACGACACAGGCCTCAACGCCGCCTTGTCATCGGCTCTGAGCGATATCACCTCCAAGGCCGGTTCTGGCGGCGCCGGTGTCGTTAGCGGAACCACCTTGAGCAGTAACAGCAATTTCTTTCAGACCACCTATGACCCCAAGGATTGGCGCGGCACTATCAAGTCTTTTGGCTTCACATCGGCGGGGGCGCTGAACACGTCTACTGCAATCTGGAGCACTGACACGACCATTGTGCCGGGTGCCACCGCACCGACTTATCAATCGTGGAACACTTCCAGCAACGCTGCTGTGACACTGGCATACGGTAACTTTTCCGCAGCGCAACAGACGACGCTCAGCCAAGGCCTGCCCACCGGCATCACGGGTATCGATCTGGTGGAGTGGAGCAAGGGCACCAACAAAACCGGGCTGAAGGTCCGCAGCGTCTTGTTGGGCGACATCATCAACTCGCCACTGGTGCTGGCATCGCCAACGGACAAGACCGCCTCCGATCTGTCGGGCGACACCACCTACAGCACTTACCTGGCGACCAAAGCAGCGAACATGAATACCAGTCTGGTGGTGAATGCCAATGACGGATTCGTCAACGTCATCAACTCGGCCAACGGCACTCGACGTTACGCTTACATGCCGTCCAGTGTTTTGCCGTCTCTGCGGCTGATTGCCGATCCGACCTACATCAATGGTGTCAGCCATAAGTTTCTGGTCGACGGCCAGGTCGGGGTGTTTGACGCCCAACTCAACAGCGCCTGGAAGACTCTTGCCATCGGTGGCACCGGTGCCGGTGGCAAGACGTTCTACGCGCTGCAACTGTTCGACGCGTCGGCCGGTAATGTTTTACGCGCACTTTGGGAAGTCAGTGCGCCAACGACAGCAAACACCTCCAACGTTTTTAATGATCTGGGTTATGCCTACGCGCGGCCGGAAGTGGCACGCTTGGCCGATGGTCGATGGGCGGCGTTCATTTCCAACGGCTACGGCAGCAACTCCGGCGTGGCAGCGTTGTACGTGCTGGATGTGCGCGATGGCTCGCTGATCAAGAAAATCGTGATCGACAGTTCGGAAACCACCAACGGTCTGTCGTCGGTGAAGCTCAAGGTCAATTCGCAAAATGTGGTGCAGGCTGCTTACGGCGGTGACTTGAAAGGGCGGTTGTGGAAGTTTGATCTGAGTGCCACGTCGACGGACAGCTGGGGCGTGGCGTTTTCCGGCAAACCGCTGTTCACCACGGCGGGCGGCGCGACTCAGCCGATCACCGCGCAGCCACTGCTGGCGGACAATTCGCTGGGCGGCAAACAGATCTTCGTCGGCACCGGTAAATTCAACGAAACAGCCGACAAGACCAACAAGGATTTGCAGGCGTTCTATTCGGTGTGGGATGCCGATGGCGGCTCGGGACAGCTCACCGTCAGCAGTTTGCAGCCACAGGCGATAACCGGTTCATTCTCCGGCAGCTCCGGGCAATTCCTGACCACAACGCAGAATGACACGACCTATCCGGGGGAGAAGGGCTGGTACCTGCCGCTTGTGTATAACAACGTGCTGACCGGCGAGCGAGTCATCAATCAAGCGAATATCGTGCTTGGCCGTATCGTCTTCACCACCGCGAGTGTCGACACCACAGACCCCTGTGCGAGTCTCGGTACGGGCAAACTGGTCGAACTCGATGCGTTCAGCGGTAAGATGCTCAACTACGCCGTGATCGACACCAATTCCGACGGCCTGGTTGACAGCAATGACACGATCTCCAGCGGTGTGATATTCACTGGCGGCAATCCGACGGTGAACTTCATCTCCAGTGACGGGAAGCGCAAGGGAGTGACCGACTCCAGTGGCAACATCACGATCGTTGTAGAAAAGGGCGGCGGCGGCAGCCGTCGTATCATGTGGCGACAAATACAGTAAGTGAGAGTTTGAGGCATGCGCAGATCCAACCGAGGCTTCACCCTGATCGAAATCATGATCGTGATTGCGATCATCGGGATCATGCTCACCATTGGCATCCCAAGCTATACCGAATACGTGAAGAAGGGCCGTCGCGCCGAAGTGGTGTCGCTGCTGTCGGAACAGGCGCAAAGCCTCGAACGTTTCTACACCAGAAACAATCTCTACACCGGCATCACTGGTCTGAGTGCGGGCAACGATTTCTACACCATCACGCCGACGATCACTGACCAAACTTTCCTGCTGACTGCCACACGCAAGTCGGGCACGGCCATGGCCACCGACAAGTGCGGGGATTTCACCTTGACCAATACCGGCGTCAGAAGCATGAGCAATGCGACTACCGGGCTGACCACCAAGGATTGCTGGGGCCGCTGAGGCGCTTCTTTCGGGCGCCATTTTGCGCCCACTGTCTTTTTTACGGTTGGATCAAACATGACCAGGCAACAGCAAGTGGTGATTGTCGGTGGCGGGGTGATTGGCCTGCTGACCGCCTACAATCTCGCCTCCGAAGTGGGCAGCGTAGTGCTGCTGGATCGCTCGAACGTCGGCCAGGAATCGTCCTGGGCGGGCGGCGGCATCGTTTCTCCGCTGTATCCGTGGCGCTACAGCCCGGCGGTCACAGCGCTGGCGCATTGGTCACAGGATTTTTATCCACAGCTCGGCGAGCGATTGTTTGCTGATACCGGTGTAGATCCCGAGGTTCACACCACAGGCCTGTACTGGTTGGATCTGGACGACGAAGCCGAAGCGCTGGCCTGGGCTGAGCGGGAGAACCGGCCCCTGCGGGCTGTGGATATCTCGGCGGCCCATGACGCGGTGCCGGTACTTGGCGGTGGCTTCTCGCGGGCTATCTACATGGCTGATGTGGCCAACGTAAGAAACCCGCGTCTGGTGAAGTCGCTGAAAGCGGCATTGCAGGCGCTGCCGAACGTGATCATTCACGAGCAGTGCGAGGTCAGCGGGTTTGTTCGTGAGGGTGAGCGGGTTGTTGGTGTGCAAACCGCCACTGGCGTGATCAAGGGCGATCAGGTTGTGCTGACGGCAGGTGCGTGGAGCGGTGATTTGCTCAAGACGCTTAACCTGACGCTCCCGGTGGAGCCAGTCAAAGGCCAGATGATTCTCTACAAATGCGCGGCTGACTTCTTGCCGAGCATGGTGTTGGCCAAGGGCCGTTATGCGATTCCGCGTCGCGACGGGCATATCCTGATCGGCAGCACGCTGGAACATGAGGGCTACGACAAGACGCCGACCGATGTTGCGCTGGAAAGCCTGAAAGCCTCGGCGGTGGAGTTGTTGCCAGCGCTGGCGGAGGCCGAAGTGGTCGGGCATTGGGCCGGGTTACGTCCGGGCTCGCCTGAGGGGGTTCCTTATATTGGCCGAGTGCCGGGGTTTGATGGCTTGTGGCTCAACTGTGGGCATTACCGAAATGGGTTGGTGCTGGCGCCGGCGTCATGTCAGTTGTTTGCCGATGTGATGCTGGGGCGCACGCCGATTATTGATCCGGCGCCGTATGCGCCAGAAGGCCGCATCTAGCCAGATACCCTCTGGTGTCTGTTAGGCCGCCATCGCGGGCAAGCCCGCGATGAGGCCCTCAATCCAGACCGAGTTTTTTCAGCCTGTAGCGCATCGACCTGAACGAAAGACTTAACCGTTGCGCCGCCGCCGTGCGGTTCCAGCGGGTCTCCTCCAGCGCCTGCAGGATCAGTTTGCGCTCGACGCTCTCCAGGTAATCCTCCAGATTGTCGATCTGCGTCAAATCCGCAATGCCGCCATCCGCCGCGCAGTTGCCTTCGCTCAAGCGCAGGTCTTCAGCCTCGATCACGCGGTTCTCACACAAGGTGTGCGCGCGTTCGAGAACGTTCTCCAATTCCCGCACATTGCCCGGAAAGCGATAATTTTTCAGCGCTTCCAACGCCTGCGGATGCAGGCGCGTAGCTGGTTGCCCGGTGTCTTTGGCCAAGCGCTGGAGCATGTGAGCCGCCAGCACTTCAATGTCATCGCGGCGCTCGCGCAGGGACGGCACGCGCAGTTCAATCACGTTGAGCCGGTAATACAGATCCTGGCGAAAACGCTCGGCGGCAACTTCTGCATCGAGATCCTTGTGCGTGGCACAGAGTATTCGTACATCAACCACGGTTTCCTGCTGGCCGCCAACGCTGCGCACGGCTTTTTCCTGAATCGCCCGCAGCAACTTGACCTGCATCGAGAGTGGCAAGTCTGCCACTTCATCAAGAAATAACGTGCCGCCGTGTGCGGCCTGAAACAGCCCCGGCTTGTCCTCGACCGCGCCAGTGAAACTGCCTTTGCGATGGCCGAAAAACTCGCTTTCCATCAGCTCCGAAGGAATCGCCCCGCAATTGACCGGCACAAACGGTTGGCCGGCACGCGGGCCTTGTTCGTGAATCAGCCGCGCAACCAACTCTTTGCCGCTGCCGGATTCGCCGCTGATATACACCGGCGCCTGACTGCGAGCCAGTTTGTCGATTTGTTTGCGCAGCGTTCGCATCGGTAATGAATCGCCAAGCAATCGTCGATCAATCGAGACAGAAACGCCGCCCACCGCCGGCATGCGCAGCGCTGTTGCGACCAGTTCGCGCAATCGTGTGAGATCCACCGGCTTGGTGAGAAAGTCGAACGCACCGGCCTTCAGCGCGTTGATCGCCGTTTCGAGGCTGCCATACGCGGTAATCATCGCCACCGGCAACTGGGGATAACGATGCTGGATGTGCTGCACCAGTTCCAGCCCCGTGCCGTCGGGCAGGCGCATGTCGGTCAGGCACAGGTCAAAGGCCTCGCGCTGCAGCAACGCTTGGGCTTCGCCAAGATTGCGTGCGCTGAAGGTGTCGAGTTTCATCCGTCCCAGGGTGATTTCCAGGAGTTCGCGAATATCCGGTTCGTCGTCGACGATGAGGACTTTTTGCCGTGGGCTCGTGTTCAACTTTGTTTCCGTCCGTGAGCAAAGGTGATGCGAAAGCAGCCGCCGCCTTGGCGTGATTTGAAGTCTAGGCGCGCCTGATTGCTTTCGCACAGCTCACGGGACAGATAAAGCCCAAGGCCGGTGCCCTGGCTGCTGGTAGTGAAGAACGGTTCGAACAGATGAGCCTGTTCATCGAGCGCCACGCCGGGGCCGTTGTCCTGCACTTCGAGCACTGCCAGCTGGCTGTCGAGATCCATGAACAGATACAGCCAGACTTCAGCATGCTCATGCAGCAGGGCGCTGTGGCGCCAGCCGTTGCGTAGTAGATTGTCGAGAATTTGCGTGAGCTGGTTGGGGTCCATCAGGGTGGTGAAGTCGCCCGAGTTGATCCGCAGATGGATCTGCTGGCGCTCGGTGGCCTGTTCGCGGCTTTCGGCGACAAAGTTTTCCAGCCACGGCTTTAGATCCAGCCGTTGCGGGGCGCTCTGTTGGCGGCGGGACAGTTGCAGGACGTTTTCGATGACTCGGTTCATGCGTTGGGAGTGATCTTGAATGATCTGCGTCAGACGCCGATCCGCGCCATCGAGTTCCTCGGATTCCCCCAATAGCTGTGCGGCGTGACTGATGGCCCCCAGTGGATTGCGAATTTCGTGGGAGATACCGGCTGTCAGGCGCCCGAGCGCGGCGAGTTTCAGTTGTTGGGCCTGTTGGGCGATTTGTGCGAGGTCTTCGAGAAACACCAGTGTCTGTTGATTGGGGCTCTGTTCGAGGGCGATGAAGCTTGGCTGCAGTTCAAGGCCGTTGCCGGGGATTTTCAGGCTTTGCGGGCGCAGGGTCGGGTTGTTCATCCACAGTTGCAGGCGATCGACTAGCGCGGGCGAATAATCGTCGATCAAATGGCCTTGAAGGTGCGATTGCGCGAGCAAGGTCTGGGCGCTGTGATTGGCCAGTTGGACGCGGCGCTGTTCGTCGAGCACCAGGATCCCGGTGCGCATGCGTTGCAGAATCAGCGCGTTAAGGGCTTCAAGGCCGACCACCTCGCTGGCCCGTCGCTCAGCCAGAGTTTCACTGACTTCAAGGCGCCGGATCAGACCCTGGACCAGCAACGAGGCAGCAAAACACAAAGCACCGAGGGTGCCCGCTTGCAGGTATTCATTGGCGCTCAGCGGATGGCTGAAGTTGAGCAGAAAACTAAAACCGACAATACCGAGCGCAGCGATAGCGGCAATCAGCAGGCCTATGCGTCGGCGCAGCAGGGTGTTGCTGATCGCCACCGAGACCACCAGCAAATTGCCGAGGGCACTGGCGACACCGCCCGCCGCGAAGAACAAACCGCACAGCAGCAGCACATCGACAAGGGCCAGGCTGAACAGTTGCGCGGGCCGCCGGGTGTTTTCAAGAAACACTACCAGAAGAATGTTCAGCACCAGATACAGCCAACTGCCGCCGCGCAGCAGATCGTCGTTGGCCGACGTCAGCAGGCGGTTGTCCATGTTGCTGGAGATCAGCAGCACCAGGGTGATGCCGACACTTAAACGGTAGAGATGATAAAGGCGCAGCAGACGCTGAGCCTGTTTGCTGTCGGCGTTGGCGGCCTCAGCGATCACTGGAACCAGGGCCTTGCTCAAGATGAGCCTGGCTGCAGTACCACTGTTGTTGAAGGTTCAGTGCGCGGTCGCGGGGCAGGTGCACGCCGCAATGGGCACAGCGCACCATCGGCGCGGCGTCTTGCTCGCGGGGAGATTGTGCGGATGAGGCGGGGGCCTTGAATTTACGCCACAACCATATCGCAGCGAAAATCAGGGCAATCCAGAACAATAAACGAAGCATGATGAGCGGCTTTTCGACTGATGATCCGGCAGTTTAGCCAAGGACATGACAAGCGCACAGCCTATTAAAGCGCGGTCATGAAAAAGGGAGATCCGAAGATCTCCCTTTTCTGTGCATCCGGTGTGATCAGTCGAACACGCCGAAAGTCATGTAGCTGAACCAGGAACGGTCGGTGTCGCTCGACTCAGGCTCCGGCTCTTCGATCACGTCACCGTTCTCGTCTTTAGGCTTCAGCTCGTTCGGGATCGCGTCTTTCGCGTCCTGGAACTGCTTCTGCACGTCCTGGTTGGCGCGGGTCTCTCCCGGCGGCAGCGGTGGACGCGATTCGATCAGACCCAAAGTTGCCTTGCTCAGGAACGAACGGTTGTCGGCTTCGGCAACCCTTGGCACGAACTGGCCATCTTGCAGGCTAGGGTGGTTCGGGTAGTTGAGCTTCAGGGTTTCCAGGCTGCTGGCCGCCAGTTCGTCCAGGTGCAGACGCTGATAGGCTTCGGTCATCACCGCCAGGCCGTCACCGACCGATGGGGTTTCCTGGAAGTTTTCCACGACATAACGACCACGGTTGGCAGCGGCAACGTACGCCTGACGGGTCAGGTAATAGTCGGCCACGTGGATTTCGTAGGCCGCCAGCAGGTTGCGCAGGTAAATCATGCGCTGCTTGGCGTCCGGCGCGTAGCGGCTGTTCGGATAGCGGCTGGTCAGCTGGGCGAACTCGTTGTAGGAGTCGCGGGCAGCGCCCGGGTCACGCTTGGTCATGTCCAGCGGCAGGAAGCGCGCCAGCAGGCCGACGTCCTGGTCGAAGGAAGTCAGACCTTTCAAGTAATACGCGTAATCCACGTTCGGGTGCTGCGGATGCAAACGAATGAAACGCTCGGCGGCGGACTTTGCAGCTTCCGGTTCGGCGTTTTTATAGTTGGCGTAGATCAGCTCCAGCTGTGCCTGATCGGCGTAGCGACCGAACGGATAACGCGACTCCAGAGCCTTCAGCTTGGCTGTGGCGCTGGTGTAGCTATTGTTGTCCAGGTCAGTCTGAGCCTGCTGATACAGCTCGGCTTCACTGAGGTTTTCGTCTACGACTTCCTTCGATGAGCAAGCAGCGGTCAATGCGAGGATGGCGATCAGCAGCAGGTGTTTCACTTGCATGGCGGCTTGCGTCCCTATGACGGCCGCTGTCTTGGGCGGGGCCGTCCTGTTATGATGAGCGCCCCGTTGAAAAGCCTCGGGGCAAAAGACGCCGTATTTAACCACAAGCGCGCAGCCGAAACCAAAAGCTGTGCCGACGCCCAGTCAGAGCATGTCCGATAAAATTGAACTTCGCGCAGAGGTGCCGTCCGAATTGGGCGGCCAACGCCTCGATCAAGTCGCCGCCCAACTCTTCGCTGAGCACTCACGCTCGCGCCTTTCCGCCTGGATCAAAGAAGGTCGCCTGACTGTGGACGGGACGGTCATCCGCCCGCGCGACATCGTGCATGGCGGTGCCATCCTTGAGCTGACTGCCGAGCAGGAAGCCCAGGGCGAGTGGATCGCCCAGGACATCGAGCTCGACATCGTCTATGAAGATGACGACATTCTGGTGATCAACAAGCCTGCGGGCCTGGTGGTGCATCCGGCTGCCGGTCACGCCGATGGCACCTTGCTCAACGCCTTGCTGCACCACGTGCCGGACATTATCAATGTCCCGCGCGCCGGTATCGTGCATCGTCTGGACAAGGACACCACCGGTTTGATGGTGGTAGCCAAGACCATTCAGGCGCAGACAAAGCTTGTGACTCAATTGCAGAGTCGCAGCGTGAGCCGGATCTACGAGTGCATCGTGATTGGCGTGGTGACCGCCGGTGGCAAGATCAACGCCCCGATCGGCCGTCACGGCCAGCAGCGTCAGCGCATGGCAGTGATGGAAGGCGGCAAGCCTGCCGTCAGCCACTACCGCGTGCTGGAGCGTTTCCGTTCCCACACCCATGTACGGGTGAAACTGGAAACCGGTCGTACTCACCAGATCCGTGTACACATGGCGCACATCAACTTCCCGTTGGTCGGCGATCCGGCGTACGGCGGTCGTTTCCGCATTCCGCCTGCTGCGAACCTGAACATGGTCGAAACCCTCAAGAACTTCCCGCGACAGGCTCTGCATGCGCGTTTCCTTGAGTTGGATCATCCGACGAGCGGTGAGCGCATGAGCTGGGAATCTCCGTTGCCGGAAGACTTCGTCTGGCTGCTGACCCTGCTAAAGCAGGATCGCGAGGCCTTCATCGGATGAACTGGCTGACGCCGGACTGGCCTGCGCCGGCCAGCGTCAGGGCCTGTGTCACCACCCGTGAGGGTGGTGTCAGCGAGGCGCCGTTCGACAGCCTCAACCTGGGCGATCATGTTGATGATCGTCCCGAGGCTGTTGCCGAGAACCGTCGGCGTTTGACTGATCACTTCTCTATAAAGCCTGCCTGGTTGCAGCAAGTCCACGGCATTGCCGTGGCGCATGCGGATCCTGCCGTTGTTGCGACTGCCGACGCCAGTTGGACTGCCACTCCTGGAATTGCCTGCGCTGCAATGACGGCCGACTGCTTGCCAGCGTTGTTCTGTGATCGCGACGGTACTCGCGTGGCAGCGGCCCATGCCGGTTGGCGTGGTCTGGCGGCGGGCGTCCTCGAAGCCACACTCGACACGCTCGATGTCCCGGCGCAAGAGGTTCTGGTCTGGCTCGGCCCAGCCATCGGCCCACAAGCCTTTGAAGTCGGCCCGGAAGTTCGGGAAGTCTTCATCAATCAATTGCCGGAAGCGGCAAGCGCCTTCGTGCCGAGCCACAATGCTGGCAAGTTCATGGCTGACATCTATTTGCTGGCGCGCCTGCGACTGGCAGCGCGTGGTGTCACAGCGGTTTACGGTGGCGGTTTCTGCACCGTGACCGATCCGCGCTTCTTTTCTTACCGCCGTGCATCTCGCACTGGTCGGTTCGCCTCCCTGATCTGGCTGACCCGCTAGACTTGCCTGACCTGCATCAACTCTCCGCCGCTTGAATCTCGCAGAATCGACCGCATCTACAGTGGTATCTGGCAGGTTTCTTTATTCAGGATGGTTTTAGGTCCGGCCTGCTCAAAAGGAAGGTGACCCATGCGTATAGACCGTTTAACCAGTAAATTACAGTTGGCATTATCCGACGCCCAATCGTTGGCTGTCGGCCACGATCATCCGGCCATTGAGCCGGCGCACTTGATGCAGGCCATGCTTGAACAGCAGGGTGGTTCGATCAAACCCCTGCTGATGCAAGTGGGTTTTGACGTCAACAGCTTGCGAAAAGAGCTGACCAAAGAGCTCGATCAATTACCGAAAATCCAGAACCCCACCGGCGACGTCAACATGTCGCAGGATCTGGCGCGCCTGCTCAATCAGGCTGACCGTCTGGCCCAGCAGAAGGGCGACCAGTTCATCTCCAGCGAACTGGTGCTGCTCGCCGCGATGGACGAAAACAGCAAGCTCGGCAAGTTGCTGCTCGGCCAAGGCGTGAGCAAAAAGGCCCTGGAAAACGCGATCAACAACCTGCGCGGTGGCGACGCCGTCAATGATGCCAACCACGAAGAGTCGCGTCAGGCGTTGGACAAGTACACCGTCGACCTGACCAAGCGTGCCGAAGACGGCAAGCTCGATCCGGTGATCGGGCGTGACGACGAAATTCGTCGCACCATTCAGGTTCTGCAACGCCGCACCAAGAACAACCCGGTGCTGATCGGTGAGCCTGGCGTGGGTAAAACCGCGATTGCCGAGGGTCTGGCCCAGCGCATCATCAACGGCGAAGTGCCGGACGGCCTCAAGGGTAAGCGTCTGCTGTCGCTGGATATGGGTGCGCTGATTGCGGGTGCCAAGTACCGCGGTGAGTTCGAAGAACGCCTGAAATCGCTGCTCAATGAGCTGTCGAAGCAGGAAGGGCAGATCATTCTGTTCATCGACGAACTGCACACGATGGTCGGCGCGGGCAAGGGCGAAGGCTCGATGGATGCCGGCAATATGCTCAAGCCAGCGCTGGCGCGTGGCGAGTTGCACTGTGTCGGCGCGACCACACTCAACGAGTACCGCCAATATATAGAGAAGGACGCGGCACTTGAGCGGCGCTTCCAGAAAGTGCTGGTGGATGAGCCGAGTGAAGAAGACACCATCGCGATCCTGCGTGGCCTCAAGGAGCGTTACGAGGTCCACCACAAGGTTGCGATCACTGACGGCGCGATCATCGCGGCGGCCAAGCTCAGCCATCGTTACATCACTGATCGGCAGTTGCCAGACAAGGCCATCGACCTGATCGACGAGGCTGCCAGCCGTATCCGCATGGAGATCGACTCCAAGCCGGAAGTGCTTGATCGTCTTGAGCGTCGCCTGATTCAGTTGAAGGTCGAATCACAGGCGCT
The DNA here is from genome assembly GCF_059716145.1 of Pseudomonas sp. LBUM1648. Classification (NCBI taxonomy): domain Bacteria; kingdom Pseudomonadati; phylum Pseudomonadota; class Gammaproteobacteria; order Pseudomonadales; family Pseudomonadaceae; genus Pseudomonas; species Pseudomonas sp. LBUM1648. The sequence continues at coordinate 5,566,784 of NZ_CP166808.1, read as the reverse complement.
GAAGAAAGAAAGCGATGAAGCGGCGATGAAGCGTCTGGAAAAACTCCAGGAAGAAATCGTTCGTCTTGAGCGTGAGTATTCGGATCTGGAAGAAATCTGGAACTCGGAAAAAGCCGAGGTACAGGGTTCTGCGCAGATTCAGCAGAAGATCGAACAGTCCCGTCAGGAACTGGAAGCCGCACGCCGTAAAGGTGATCTGAACCGCATGGCCGAGTTGCAGTATGGGGTGATCCCGGATCTGGAGCGCAGCCTGCAAATGGTCGACCAGCACGGCAAGAGCGAAAACCAGTTGCTGCGCAGCAAGGTGACTGAAGAAGAGATCGCCGAAGTTGTGTCGAAGTGGACAGGCATACCGGTGTCGAAAATGCTCGAAGGCGAGCGCGACAAGCTGATGAAGATGGAAAGCCTGTTGCACCAACGTGTGATCGGTCAGGACGAAGCGGTAGTGGCGGTGGCCAACGCGGTACGGCGTTCCCGCGCCGGCCTGTCTGACCCGAACCGTCCAAGTGGCTCGTTCATGTTCCTCGGTCCGACCGGTGTCGGTAAAACCGAGCTGTGCAAGGCGTTGGCCGAATTCCTCTTTGATACTGAAGAGGCGATGGTGCGGATCGACATGTCCGAGTTCATGGAGAAACATTCCGTGGCTCGTTTGATCGGTGCGCCACCGGGATACGTCGGTTACGAAGAGGGCGGTTATCTGACCGAGGCGGTTCGGCGCAAGCCTTACTCGGTGATCCTGCTGGACGAAGTCGAGAAGGCGCATCCGGATGTGTTCAACATTCTGCTGCAAGTGCTTGAGGACGGGCGTCTGACCGACAGCCACGGCCGTACGGTGGACTTCCGCAACACTGTGATCGTCATGACCTCGAACCTCGGTTCGTCGCAGATCCAGGAACTGGTCGGTGACCGTGAAGCCCAGCGTGCAGCTGTAATGGATGCGCTGACGTCGCACTTCCGGCCGGAGTTCATCAACCGGGTCGACGAAGTGGTGATCTTCGAGCCTCTGGCGCGGGATCAGATCGCGGGCATTACCGAGATCCAGTTGGGCCGTCTGCGCAGTCGTCTGGCCGAGCGTGAGCTTAAGCTGGAGCTGAGCCCGGAAGCGATGGACAAGTTGATTGCTGTCGGTTACGACCCGGTCTATGGCGCTCGTCCTTTGAAACGGGCGATCCAGCGCTGGATCGAAAACCCGCTGGCGCAGTTGATCCTGTCGGGGCATTTCCTGCCCGGCGCGACGGCGACCGGTGCCGTTGTGAACGACGAAATCGTTTTCAACTGAGCCGCAGCGTCAATGAAATAGGGAAGGCCTCGCATTGCGAGGCCTTTTTTTCGCCAGGCTGTTGAACTCAAAGGAAAAGGCTTGTAAAGTGCGCCCCGCAGTCAGTCACCCACAAGGTTTCAGCTCACTGAGCAGGAATCTGAAATAAGTTGCAAATCATTAACTTGAAAGCAATTTAGGGGGTTGACAGAGGTGATCTAGGTTGTAGAATAGCGCGCCTCAGACACACGAACGCAGCGATGCGAACGGAGTCTAAGAGCTGTAAGTTTCACCGTTGTAAATTGAAATATGTAGTTCCGTGATAGCTCAGTCGGTAGAGCAAATGACTGTTAATCATTGGGTCCCAGGTTCGAGTCCTGGTCACGGAGCCAATTTCAAACCGGGGTATAGCGCAGTCCGGTAGCGCGCCTGCTTTGGGAGCAGGATGTCAGGAGTTCGAATCCCCTTACCCCGACCATTTTTGGGTCGTTAGCTCAGTTGGTAGAGCAGTTGGCTTTTAACCAATTGGTCGTAGGTTCGAATCCCACACGACCCACCATTTTTGAAACCAGTTTGCACTGGGATCGAATCTTAAGATCAGAGGCCAAAAGCGCTGATCGAAGAAGGCGATCTTTGAAAGGTCGCCTTTTTTTTACCGGGGTATAGCGCAGTCCGGTAGCGCGCCTGCTTTGGGAGCAGGATGTCAGGAGTTCGAATCCCCTTACCCCGACCATATTAAAAATCCTCGTATCGAAAGATACGGGGATTTTTTTTGTCTGGCGGTCAGGGCCTGGCACCAGACGTAAAAAAGCCGCGCCTCCTTCAGGGAGAGCGCGGCTTTTTGTTTTCAGCGAATCAGACGCCGTCTTGATCTTTCAGATGCTCGAACAGGCCCTTGGGCATCTTCTTGCCATTGGCTTCGAAGTTGGCCTTCACGTTGTTGTAGGCCTCTTGCTCGTCGATGAAACCGTCATGGTTGGTGTCAATCTTGTCGAAATCAGATTTCGGCGCGACTTTGAGGAATTCGGCACGGGAAACCTTGCCGTCTCCATCGGAGTCGGTCTTGGCCATCGACGCATCGCCACACTTGCCTTCACCGCATTTGCCTTCCGGTGTCTTTACCGATGTTTCTGCCGAGGCAACCATATAGCCCTGAGCCAGTGGCTGGGCGGCAAACACCGAGCCGGACAGCATCAGACCACCCGCCAGTGCGGCGCCGATCAGGCCAATGGATTTTTTACCGAGAGTCGAAGTACGGGACATTACATTCTCCTACGGTTGCACAGTGCAACCACATGTTAAGGACGACATCCGGAGCAGAGGTGCTCGGGTGAGGCCATTAGGCGGTGGCGGTGTATCGCGACTGTGTCGTGGAGCGGGGGAGTTTGTAAGCGAAGGTGGGGAAGGTGGGGCGGAGATACAGTCAGACACATATCTCCCAATCAACATGAAACACTGTGGGCGCGAGCTTGCTCGCTCCCACAGTTCTTACATCAATGCAGCTTCAGACGCGGCTCAGTCCCGCGACCAATCTTGCTACCGAGCATCAACATCGCCGTGCGGAATGGCCCGTACAGTGCCATTTGGTGCATGCGATACAGCGACACGTAAAACATCCGCGCCAGCCAGCCTTCAAGCATCACGCTGCCGGTCAGGTTGCCCATCAAGTTACCCACAGCCGAAAAACGCGACAGCGAAATCAGCGAGCCGTAGTCGGTGTACTTGTACTCCGGCAGAGTCTTGCCTTCGATGCGCAGCTTCAGCGATTTGGCCAGCAAGGATGCCTGTTGGTGTGCAGCTTGCGCACGTGGCGGCACGTTGCGATCCGAACCCGGTTGCGGGCACGCGGCGCAGTCACCGAAGGCGAAAATGTTTTCGTCCCGGGTGGTTTGCAGCGTCGGCAAAACTTGCAGTTGATTGATGCGGTTGGTTTCCAGGCCGTCGATGTCCTTGAGGAAACCCGGTGCACGAATGCCGGCCGCCCAGACTTTCAGGCTGGCTTTGATCTCGTTGCCGTCGGCGGTAATCAGGCTGTCGGCGGTAACTTCGCTCACCGACGCATTGGTCATCACGTTGACCCCGAGTTTCTCCAGAGTCTTGTGTACCGGCCCGCTGATACGCTCCGGCAGGGCCGGCAGCACCCGTGGCCCGGCTTCGATCAGGGTGATGTGCATGTTTTCCGGTTTGATCCGGTCCAGACCGTAAGCCGCCAGCTCATGGGCGGCGTTATGCAGTTCTGCCGCCAGTTCGACGCCCGTGGCGCCGGCGCCGACGATCGCCACGCTGATCTGTTCGACCACATCGGTTTGCCCGGCGTGCGCACGCAGATAGTGGTTGAGCAGTTGCTGGTGGAAGCGCTCGGCCTGTTTGCGGGTGTCGAGGAAAAGGCAGTGCTGCGCCGCACCCTGGGTGCCGAAATCGTTGGTGGTGCTGCCGACGCTGATCACCAGCGAGTCATAGGCCACTTCGCGGGCCGGCACCAGTTCCACGCCGTTTTCGTCGTAGGTGGCGGCTAGCTGAATTTTCTTCGCGGCACGATCAAGCCCGCTCATGCGCCCCAACTGGAACTCGAAGTGGTTCCATTTGGCCTGGGCAACATAGTTGAGTTCGTCTTCGGAAGAGTTCAGCGATCCGGCGGCCACTTCATGCAACAGTGGTTTCCAGATGTGCGTCAGGTTCGCGTCGACCAGCATCACACTGGCCGTGCCGCGCTTGCCCAGAGTCTTACCCAGACGGGTAGCCAACTCCAGACCGCCGGCGCCGCCGCCGACAATAACAATACGATGGGACATAGGGATAACTCGCAAGGTTTTTAAAGGAAATCGGTGCGGTTACCTTCGCGAGCGCCAGGCAGCTCATAGCGTCAGATAACTTATAAGTCGGCTCAACAGGCCCAGACCAATGGTCACTGCCAGCACCAGCACCAGGAGCATCCACGGCCGGAAAGGCCGGCGCTCGACACGGTGTTGGGACAATTGCAGGTACTCTTCGACATGCTTTTGGTCTTCGGGGTTCAGGCGGCTGGTCATAAAGGCCTCGTCAGGTAGACGTTGCTGAATGTGCAGAAGCTACAGCGGTTTTCAACCGGGGTTGAACGCAGCATAGCCGCTGTCCGGAACCGGTTCGACAGACACACCGTCGTCGAGGCGAATGATCCCGCTTTGTAACACCCGTGCGGTGATTCCGCCATGCCCGCGCACCGCTTGGAAAGTGCCGGGGCCGAGGTTGTTTTGCAGGCGGGCGCAAGGCTGACACCAGCCGGTGGTCTCGAAAATTGCCTGACCGATGCGAAAGCGCCGACCCTTGAGGCTGAACAGGTTGATCCCACTGATAACGAGATTGCGCCGCAGATCTTCAGGTTTGACCGGTTGATCGGCCGGGCGGCCCATCAGCGCGCTGATCACCGCGAGGTGTTCAAACTGGATCAGCGTCACCTGCCGCGCGTTGCGCACGCCGGGGCGGGCGTGATCGCCAGTCAGTCCGGCTTCCAGCCGCGCTTCCACAGCATCGAGTTCGATCATTGGCCCACGGGATTCGGGACGCACGCCAATCCAGCGCACTCGGCCGGTTTGCGGAACATCGGCGATCAATTGCTGAAGCGGCGTCACAGGCTGATTCCAACATCAAACACGATGCTTCTTCCAAGGTTGCTGCGCAGAAAGTCCGGTGCATCGGGGTGGGCGAACAGCACGCGGGCGAATGTCGGGCCGACAAGGGACAGCGAGCGCCAGCCCTGACGCAAATATTCGGTCGGTGGTGGAAAGTGGCTGTTCAGATCCAGCACTTCGCGCTTGAGGCTGGCGAAGGCGATGATATCCAGTTCGCCCAGATCCATGCCACGCTCTTTGTAGTTGTGGGCTTTCTTGCGCAAGGTCGGCGCCAGTCTGAGCAGGAATTCATTGGCCGGAATCCGTCGCGGCTTGGCTTCTCGGCGCACCAGTTGGCTGAGGGAGAATGCACTGCGTCGCCGCTGCAATTCGTCGCGCCATTCGTCGTTGAGTCGGCGGCCTTCGTCGAGAACGAAGAACACTTCGAAGTTGGCATCACGAAACAGCACGTCCGGTGGCTCGCCGGCAGGGGCGAACTCGTCGGCGCGGTAGGGAATGTTCAGGCCTTGCAGCAGGCGCTGGCAGACCCAACGCTCACGCTCCCATTTGCGGGCATTGGACAGGAACGCGTTGGCCTGCTCGGCCGCGATGGTCAGCAGGCGTAAATAATCTGAGTCATCCATAGGCCCAAGCTTAGCGTTCAAATGCGGCAAGCAGAAAGCCTTGCGTGGCAAAGTGCGTCAGTGGGCAGTCGAGAATGGCGGTGTAGACTCAATACAGCCGAGTCATTACGTCAAACCAAGGGGACTTATCGTGAAATTTCGCTGGCTAATGGTGTTTGCTCTTGTCCCGCTGTGGGCCCACGCCCTCGAAAACGGCGACCGACTTGCCCCCTGGACGCTGCTGGATCAGTACGATCAGGCCTACACGCTCGATAACGGCACCACGACGCTGTTGGTGGCGCGGGACATGGATGGCGCCAAGCTGATCAAGGAAGCCATGAAAGATCAGCCCAAGGGCTATCTGGAGGCGCGCCACGCGGTGTTCGTTGCGGACATCCAGCGCATGCCGGCGCTGATCGCCAAAATGTTCGCCGTGCCCGCCATGCGGGACTACAGCTACCGGGTCATGCTCGACCGTGAGGGCCGGGTCGCGTCGCGCTATCCCGGCGCAGAAGGGCAGGTGTTGTGGCTGCAATTGAAGGACGGTCGGCTGCTCGAACAGCATGAGTACGCCAACGCTACCCAACTGCGCGAGGCACTGGAGAAGGCGCGGCCATGATCGGTGTCGAGGTGCTGTCGACTGAAAGCCTGGTAGTGGGCTGGCTGATTTATCTGCCGGTGCTGCTCTGGGCGATCTTTCGCGCACCTTGGGTCGAGTTGTTCAGCGACATCCGCCGTCAGCACTTGTTGTTCGGCACAGTGTTCGCGTTGTTTCTGTTGTGGCTGGTGCGCAGGGATTTCGACACCGGTGTGTCTTATCACTTCATCGGCATGACGGCCGTGACGTTGCTGCTGGACTGGCCGCTGGCGATTGTCGGCGGGTTGATCGCTCAGATCGGCCTGGTGCTGCTCGGGCGTCAGGATCTCGCGGCGCTTGGGGTCAATGGCGCTTTGTTTATTCTGCTGCCGGTGCTGATTACCGAATGCGTGGCGATCCTCGTCGAGCGCGCTCAGCCGCGCAATCCATTTGTGTATATCTTCTGTTCCGGGTTTCTGGCGGCTGCGCTGTCGGCGTTGATGTGCCTGCTGTTGAGCCTGACGCTGCTCTGGTACGACGGTCTCTTTGCCATGCCGGAGTGGCTGGAAGACTTCATCGGCTACCTGTGGCTGATCATTTTTCCCGAGGCATTCATCAACGGTGTGGTGATCAGTGCGCTGGTGGTGTTCAGCCCTGAGTGGCTGGAGACCTTCAATCGCACGCGCTACCTTTCGGCGCCGTGGAAGGACGACGATCCGAAGTCTTGATCCACATCAAACCAGCCCGGCAAGCGTCATTTCATGCTCGTGCAAATCCCTTCAGGAGCAGCGGCATGAGTGTGTACGAGTGGGCGAGACAGGAAACACGGCAGAGTCTGGAGATGGCGCAGGAGGTGGGGTTTGATCCGGGACTGAGCCTGCGGGCCTTGCTCAGTGCGGTGGTGCAACAGAGCAAGGCTGTGCGCAATGCCGAAGACCTTGCCGACGAGTTGCGCTTTCTGGCGGAAAACCTCGACGACGATCAGGACTACGGCTTCATGCGTCCTTGAGCGGGATCAGTGACGCGGGTCGAAATCGCCGGAAAACAGTTCATCCTCGGCATCCGGGGCGACCGGAATCTTGTGTTCCTCGGAGGCCCACGCACCGAGGTCGATGAGTTTGCAGCGATCGGAGCAGAACGGGCGGAATTTGTTCTCGGGCGTGAATTCCACGGGTGCGCCGCAGGTTGGGCATTCTACGGTTGGGATCTGGCTCATGATTGGCCTCCACTTAAAGTCAGGTAAAAGTCATGCAGGCGCTCGACCTCGCTGTGCAGCCAGGCGAGGTCGCGGTCGTTGACCACCACGTCGTCGGCACGGCTCACACGGTCTTCGCGGCTCGACTGGGCCTTGAGGATCGCCTGAACTTGCTGTTCGCTGGTCTGGTCACGCTGCAAGGTGCGTTCGATCTGCAGTTGTTGCGGGGCGTCGATCACCAGGATGCGCTGAGTCATTGCGTATTGCCCGGATTCGATCAGCAGCGGTGATACCAGAATCGCGTAAGGCGATTTTGCCAGCGCCAGGTGATGGGCGATTTCCTCGGCGATCAACGGATGCAGCAGGGCTTCGAGCCAGCGGCGTTCCTCCGGAACCTCAAAGATCAGTTTGCGCAGCGCGGCGCGATCCAGCGTTCCGTCCGCTTGTAACACGCCAGCGCCAAAGTGTTCGGCAATCTTCGCCAGCGCCGGACGCCCCGGTTCGACCACCCAGCGCGCCGCGTGATCGGCGTCGACCACATGAATGCCGAGGTCGATAAAGTGCTGGGCCGCGGCGCTTTTGCCGCTGCCGATGCCGCCGGTCAGGCCGAGAATCCAGGGTTTTTCCACAGGGGTATTCATTTCAAACCGACAAACTGCCAATAGAAGTCGGTTATTTGACCACCCCAGAGCAAGGCAATCCAGCCGGCAATTGCCAGATAGGGGCCAAACGGGATTGGCGTCGAGGTTTTCTGGTCGCGCAGGCGCAGCAAAATCACTCCGATGATCGCGCCCACCAGCGATGAGAGCAGGATCGTCAGCGGCAAAATCTGCCAGCCACCCCAGGCGCCGAGCAGCGCCAGCAGCTTGAAATCACCGTGGCCGATGCCGTCTTTGCCGGTCAGCAGTTTGAACAGCCAGAACACCGACCACAGCGCCAGATAACCGGCCACCGCACCCCACAGCGCATCGTGCAACGGCACGAACAGCCCGAAACTGTTGACGATCAGCCCCAGCCATAACAAGGGCAGCACCAGCACATCGGGCAGCAATTGGTGATCTGTGTCGATCAGGCTCATCGCCAGCAAGCCCCAGGTGAGGAAGATCAACAGGCACGCTTGCCAGCCGAATCCCAGGTGCCAGGCAATGAACGCCGAGAGCAGGCCGCAGGCCAGTTCCGTCAGCGGATAGCGTTTGCTGATCGGCGCGGCACACGCGGAACAACGTCCGCGCAGCCACAGATAACTGAGCAGCGGAATGTTTTCCCAGGCGCGGATTCGATGCGCGCAGTGCGGGCACTCGGAGTGGGGAAGCATCAGGTTGTAGGTCGGCAGCGGCGTTTCGCCGGGAAGACCTAGTACGTCCTGGGCCTGCTGGCGCCAGTCACGCTCGAGCATCTTTGGCAGACGCCAGACCAGCACATTGAGAAAGCTGCCGACCACCAGCCCAAGCAACAGCGCGGTGAAGACAAAAGCCAGCGGATAGAGGACAAACAGTTCGTCGATAGGCATGTCAGATCGCTGAGCCGAGTTGGAAGATCGGCAGGTACATGGCCACCACCAGACCACCGACGATCACCCCCAGGACCACCATGATGAACGGCTCCATGAGGCTGGTGAGGTTGTCGACCATGTTATCCACTTCGTCCTCGTAAAACCCTGCGACTTTGGCGAGCATCTCGTCCAGCGCGCCGGACTCTTCGCCGATTGCGGTCATCTGCACCGCCATGTTGGGAAACACGCCGGTGGTGCGCATCGAAAAATTCAGCTGCATACCGGTGGAGACATCTTGGCGGATCCGCAGAATCGCTCTCTTGAACACGACGTTGCCAGCGGCACCGGCCACCGAATCCAGCGCTTCGACCAGCGGCACCCCGGCGGCGAAGGTAGTCGACAGGGTTCGGGCGAAACGAGCGACGGCAGATTTGTACATCAGCGTGCCCACCAGCGGCAGCTTCAGCAGCCAGGTGTCGCGACGGTCGCGCAAGGCCTGGGAAGTTTTCAGCGCATGTCGAATGCCGAAAAACGCCACGACCAGAAAGATCAGAATCGCCCACCACCATTGCTGCATGAATTCCGAGAGGCTGATCACCATCAGGGTAAAGCCCGGCAATTCGGCGCCGAATCCGGAAAATACCGACTGGAACTGCGGCACCACTTTCACCAGCAGAGTCCCGGTCACTATGGCGGCCACCAGCACCACGGCGGTGGGGTAGGTCATGGCCTTCTTGATCTTGGCCTTGAGGCTTTCGCTCTTTTCCTTGTAGGTCGCGACCCGTTCCAGCAACGTGTCGAGGGCGCCGGACTGTTCGCCGGCATCCACCAGGTTGCAATACAACTCGTCGAAATATTGCGGCTTTTTGCGCAGGGCGTTGGCGAAACTGTTACCGGCAGCGACCTCCTGTTTCACCTCGTCCACCAGTTTGCGCATGGCCGGGTTCTCGAAGCCCTCGCCGATGATGTCGAACGACTGCAACAGCGGCACTCCGGCCTTCATCATGGTTGCCATTTGCCGGGTAAACAGCGCGATGTCCCGGACCTTGATGCGGTTGCCGAAACTCAGAATCGATGCGGATTTTTTGCGCACCTTGCCCGGATTGATCCCCTGTTTGCGTAGTTGCGCCTTGATCAGGGCCGGATTAAGACCGCTCAATTCACCACTGAGTTTGCTGCCTTTCTTGTCCGTGCCTTCCCAGGCGTAGACGCTGATTTTCGCTGCCTTGCCCGCCATATTCAGTCCTTGGTGACCCGGTTGATTTCTTCCAGGCTGGTGATGCCTTGCATGGCTTTATGCAAACCGGAAGTGCGCAGGTCGTCGAAACCGTCGCGGCGCATCTGAATGTCGATTTCCAGCGAATTGCCCTCGGCCATGATCAGCCGTTGCAGGTCGGGTGTGTTCTTCACCACTTCATAAATCCCCACGCGTCCCTTGTAACCGCCGTTGCAGTGATCGCAACCGACCGGCTCGTAGATCGTGAAACTGCCGATGCGTTCCTCGGGGAAGCCTTCCTTGATCAGGGTTTCGCGGGGGATCTCGATGGCTTTCTTGCAATGGCTGCACAACTTGCGCGCCAGCCGCTGGGCGATGATCAGGCTGACCGAAGTGGCGATGTTGAAGCCGGGAATACCCATGTTGTGCAGGCGGGTGAGGGTTTCCGCCGCGCTGTTGGTGTGCAGGGTCGAGAGCACGAGGTGACCGGTCTGCGCAGCCTTGATCGCAATCTCGGCGGTTTCCAGGTCACGGATCTCGCCGACCATGATCACGTCCGGGTCTTGCCGCAGAAACGAGCGCAGGGCCTGGGCGAAATCCAGCCCCTGTTTAGGATTGACGTTGACCTGGTTGATGCCTTCCATGTTGATCTCCACCGGGTCTTCGGCGGTGGAGATGTTGATGTCGACGGTGTTGAGAATATTCAGCCCGGTATACAGCGACACGGTTTTACCCGAGCCGGTGGGGCCGGTGACCAGAATCATGCCTTGTGGCTGCTTGAGCGCGGCCATGTACAGATCTTTCTGCGCTGGCTCGTAACCGAGTGCATCAATGCCCATCTGCGCGCTGGACGGGTCGAGAATCCGGATCACCACTTTTTCGCCCCACAGGGTCGGCAGGGTGTTGACCCGGAAGTCGATCGACTTGCTCTTCGACAGGCGCATCTTGATCCGCCCGTCCTGCGGTTTGCGCCGTTCCGAGATGTCGAGGCTGGCCATGACTTTCAGGCGTGCGGCAATTCGCCCGGCCAGTTGGATGGGCGGTTTGGCTACCTCGCGCAAAATGCCGTCGGTGCGTACCCGCACTCGGTAGTTCTTTTCGTAAGGCTCGAAATGCAGGTCGGAGGAGCCGCTCTTGATCGCGTCCAGCAGCATCTTGTGAACGAAACGCACCACCGGCGCATCGTCGGCATCGAGTCCGCCGATGGCGTCCTGTTTGTTGTCATCGATGGCTTCGACATCAATGCCGTCGAGATCGACATCGGCCATGTCTTCGAGACCGCTGGCATGGGTGTCGAAGAATTTTTCGATGGCATCGATAAGCTTGTCGTCTTCTACCAGAATGGCTTCGGTGTTCAGCCCGGTGCTGAACTGAATGTCGTTGATCGCTTGATGATTGCTCGGGTCGGAAATCCCCACGAACAACTTGTTGCCGCGTCGCCACAAGGGCAGGGCGTGATGCTGGCGTACCAGTTTTTCACTGACCAGGCCTCTGGGCTGGGTTTCCTTGTCCAGACAATTGAGGTCGAGGAAAGCCATGCCGAAGTGCTCCGAGGCGATCTCGGCCACCTGTGAGCTCTTCACAAGTTTGTTCTGCACCAGATAGCTGACCAGTGACTGTCGATTGCGCTGGGCCTGTTGCCAGGCCTGCTGGGCGCTTTTTTCCGTAAGCAGTTCGGCCTGCACCAATTGCTTGGCCAGACCGCTCAGAGCGATGTCATTCATGGGGATTCCGCACGCTTGCAGTTCATGACTTATAGCGTAGTCAAGTGACAGCGCCAAACATGGCCGGTGCAGGTGACAAAAAGTGTCAGATAGTGCGGTTACAGGTTGTAGGAAGCTGCGTCGAGCGCGGTAACTGCCTAGTGCGCAGGGCATTGAGGCGCTTGGCATGGGCTATGCTCAGTCCTTCTCAGATCATGAGAATTCGACTCATGCATGGAGCGTGTCTATGAAAAAACAACAAGGCTTTACTCTGATCGAGCTGCTGATCGTTGTGGCAATCATCGGGATTCTGGCGACCATCGCCCTGCCGCAGTATTCGAAATATCAGGCGCGGTCGAAGGTGACGGCGGGGCTGGCTGAAATCAGCGCACTGAAAGTGCCGTTTGAGGACACCATCAATCAAGGGACAAACCCGACGCTTGCAATCGTGAAGGGTGATGCGGTCACTACCACTTCAAATTGTGCATTGACGGCTTCAGGTACGGCCGCTGACGGTGCGGGAACCATTGTTTGTACAATCGCTAATGCTCCAGCGCCAGTGTTGGGCAAAACTATCACGCTGACTCGTTCCTCCGGCACGGGCGCAGGCGTTTGGAGCTGTGGTACCACAGTGGCTCCGGACTACTCGCCAAAAGGCTGCACTGCCAGCGGTACATAATGTCAGGCCATTTCTGAAAAATGCCCCGCCAATGCGGGGCATTTTTCATTGCGCAGTGGTTCTCAAAAGCTTCAATAATTTCAGCACCTTAGGAACTTTCCGAAAAACCGCAACTTGCATGTGAATATTTCCCGAGTCATGCAATTTGCATGAATCCGTAATTTTGCAAAATTCATAAGTTGTTGATTTGTATGGTTTTTATGCTAATGGAAAAGTTGGCACAGCGTTCGCAATATCTCCAGTAACCCTGCTGACAAGACATCCAGCAGACTTTCCAGAAAAACAGGAGTTACTCGTATGAAGAAGTTCGCTATCACTGCCGCTGCTGCTACCGCGCTGACCCTGACCATGGCTTCCGGTGCATTCGCTCAATCCACCCAGGCTACCCAGGCTCCAATGACTCTGGCCGCCGGTGAAGTTACTAAAGCGAAAGAAGCTACTTCCGACACCTGGATCACTACCAAAGTCAAAAGCGACCTGGTAACCGAAAAAGGCATCCCAGGCACTGACATCAAAGTTGAAACCAACAAAGGCGTCGTGTCCCTGTCGTCGACTGTTGCAGTCACTGACGCTCAGAAAGCTACCGCTGTAGCGATCACCAAAAAAATCAAAGGCGTCAAAGCGGTCTCCGCTGACGGCCTGAAAGCCGAGTAAGGCATGACTTCTCGCCTGGACCGGGAGAAGGCGCGACAGACGGGCCGAGCAATACGTCTGCCGCAACTTTAGAGTTCATGCGAACGGTCACACGGAGGTGACCATTACAGGCCCCGGCACTTGTGTCGGGGCCTGTTCTATTTCCCAAGGCAAAAAGATCGCAGCCATCGGCAGTTCCTACATTGTTTTCCTGTAGGCGCTGCCGAAGGCTGCGATCTTTTGATTTTCAGTTGCCGCGTTTGCTGTTGATCTGGCGCAGACGATTGCCTTCAAAGCGCAGGTATTGATACATGCCGTTGCTCGGGCCGTAGGTCCATTCCTCGACCTGAAACTCTTCGCGGCGATTGGCGCTACGCTTGTAACCCAGCGCATCGCGACTGACCGGCTCTCCGCACTTTTGCAGTACTTCGCTTGCGCGGTCGCCAAGGCTGATCAGTTGGCTGCCGCAACGCAACGTATCCGACGCCGAGGCTTGGCCAACAACGAGTGTCAGTGTCATCACGGCCAGCCATTTGCGCTTCATCACTCGGCATCCAGATGCATTTGCGTCACCACCCGACCATCGCTTTCAGCCTCGCCCAGATTGGTGTCGATGAAGTACACGCGCTCGTCAGCCAGTTGACCTTTATCCACCAGATAATCCTTGATGCTGCTGGCGCGGTCCTGGCCCAACTGGCGCAGCAACACATCGCTGCCGCTCCAGAAATTGATCACGCCTTCGCGCATTTTCGCGGTGCGTTCTTCCTTGCCCAGATCCTTCCATTCGGCCGGCGGCTGAGTCTTCAGGCGAGTCCGATAGATGCCTTCGAGCAATGGGCCTTTCTCGCTGTCCGGCACTTCTATCAAGGAAGCCTGAGCCGGGACTTTATCGCCACGGCGCTGGAGCATCTTGTAGTAGTTGTACTGGTATTCACGTTCCAGGCGCTGCTCGGCGAGCAATGGCCCGTCGCTGCTTTTTGCGGCGGCGCCCTCGATTTCCAGGCGTAGGGCCGGACGTTCCTTGAGTGCCTGGGATAGCTTGATCAGTGCACTCTCGGCATCCTTGTTCAACTCGCTGGACCCCGGCGCGAACGACACTGTGCCGAGGTCTTCGGAACCGCCACCGCTGACAAGTCCGCCAATCATTTTGAAAGGCGCGGCAGCGGCTTTGACGATCAGGTTGCGCAGGGTCTGCCAGACAATCGGCATCACGCTGAACTGCGGGTTGTTCAAGTCGCCCGTCACCGGCAGTTCGATGGAGATCTTGCCGTCGACGTCCTTGAGCAACGCGATTGCCAATTTCAGCGGCAGGCTTGTCGCGTCCGGGCTGTCGACTTTTTCACCGAGTTGCAATTGCTCGACCACCACTTTGTTCTCGGCTTTCAACTGGCCTTTGGTGATCAGGTAATGCAGATCGAGGTTGAGTCGGCCCTTGCGGATGCGGTAACCGGCGAATTTGCCGGAGTAGGGCGTCAGTGTGGTCAACTCGACACGTTTGAAACTGGTGGTGATATCGAGGCTGGCCATCGGGTCGAACGGATTGACCGCGCCCTTGATGGTCACTGGCGCATAGCGATCAACCTTGCCCTTGATATCGACAGTGGCCGGTTTCACCTGTCGACTGTCGATGGTGCCGATCTGGCCGTTAAGTTGCTGGACGGCGGTGGCGAAGTTCGGGGTCAGGCTGAAGTCGGCGAAGTTGGCCGAACCGTCATTGATTGCGATGCCGCCGATGTGGATGCCCAGCGGTTTATCTTTGCTCGCCGGTTTGGCGGCGGCGGTTTTTGCGCCGCTGTCGGCAGGCTGAGGAATCAGCAGGTCGTCGATGTTGGTGGTGCGGTCATCGTTGATCATGAAACGCACATACGGCTGGAACAGGTTGACCTTGTCGATCGACAGGCTGTCGCCGTGCTGATAGTTCAGGCCTTCCACCACCACTTGCTGCCATTTCAGGAAGTCGCGGGTTTTCAGGGTGTCGAGGGTGTGCAGTTGATCGATCTGAGCCCGGCCGGTCACGCTGAGCGCCAGCGGGTCGGTGCTCTTGAGATTGACCTTGAGGTCACTGCCAAGCATGCCGCTGCGCAATTCGAGGCGAATGAACGGATTGATATAGGACTGTGCAACACGCAGGTCGATGTCCTGGGCTTTCACGTTGAGCTGGGCGGTGACCGGCGCGAGATTGACGACGCCGTCGGCCATGATCTTGCCTTGCTTGCCCAGCCCGGAATCGAGTTTAACCTTGAAGGGCGAACCGTTGAGGCTGTCGAAATCCTGCAAGTCAGCGTTCAGCGGGCCGACATCCAGCGCCACCGGCGGATTGGCCGAACGGTCAGCCAGATGCACCTGGTAGTTGCGCAACTGCACATCTTTGAGCAGCACCTGCCATGGCTTGCTCGGGGCAGTGGATTCAGCCTTGGGCGAATCGGCGGCGGCCGGCGTACTGGCCGGTTCGGCGGCGGCTTTGGCGGCGGGCTTCGACGGTTGGCTGGCGAACAGTTTCTGCCAGTCCAGTTGGCCGTCGGCTTCGAGGGCGGCCCAGGTTTCCAGTTTGTTGCTGCGGATCTTGCCGACCACTACTTGCTGTTTGGCCAGGTCCACGGTGGTGTCGCTGATGTCGAGGCGTTCGAGTTTTGCCAGTGGGCGCCCGTCCGGTGCCTTGATGGCGAACGGCGCGATGCTGACCGCAACGTTGTTCAGCAGCAGTTCGGTTTCTTTCGACAGGTTGAGCTTGTAGTCGGTGCTGAGGCTAACCACGCCGTTCTCCAGCACCAGTGGCACCGCATCACGCACGTACGGCCAGAAGGATTTCATCTGGCCGTCGGTAATTTTCAGTGTGCCTTCGGAGGCAATCGGGATCAGGCTGAAGTTGCCTTTCCAGTCGATCTGCCCACCGGCCGGGCCGGCGGCGACCAGCGTCATGTCGGCGCTGTCTTCAGGCAGGGTGCTGAGGTTTTTCAGTTCGAAGTCGAGTTTGTCGTAAAGGAACTCGATCGGCTCACTAGGGCGCGCATCCTCGAAATGCAGGGCGCCACCCGCCAGTTTGATCCGGTCGATGCGCAGCGGGAACGGTTTTGCATCCGGGTCGGTCGGAGTCGGTTCACTGGCCGGCAGCTTGAACAAGCCCAGCAGGTTGAGCTTGCCGTCTTTGGCGAAGAGGATTTCAGTCTTGGATTTGTCCAGTTCGATATCGGACAGGTGCAGCGCTTTTGTCCACAGGCTGTCGAGTTGCAGGTTGGCGTACAGGCGTTCGAAGCCGACCTGCTCTTTGCCCGGTTCGCCGATAACCAGGCCCCATAGGGTGACCTCAAGGCTGAACGGATTGAGTTCGATGCGCTGGATATGCGCAGGCACCGTGGCGTAGTTGGCCAGTTGCTGGTTGGCTACACGCAGGGCGATGCCCGGCAAAATCAGAAACCCCAGCAGGCTGTAGAGGGCCAGAGCGGTCAACAGGGCGCCAATCGCGCGAATCAATCCTTTGGGCATGTGCGGCTTCATCTGTCTGAATCGGAGTGCCTTGGAGTATGGCACGCGATTCTGGTTCCGAAGTACATGGCGTGGGACAGGATTGTTCAGATTTTTCCGCAATCGTTGTAGGAGCAACCTTCGGCAGCTCCTGCAAAGGGATGCGATCAGAGCTGCAGGATCAGGGTTTTCAACGGCGGCTGCTGATCCATTGACGGAAAGTCGGCGCCCGGCGTCATCACGCTCCACTCGCGCACCGGACGTCCGGCCTTCTCGGCGCAGCGCAACACCTGCTCACGCCAGTCGTCCATGCTGACTTTCGCCAGGTTGTTGCAACAGATCAGCACGCCGTTGTCGGCGGTGGTCAGCAGGGCCGGTTTGAGCAGGCTCTGATAGTCGCGCAGCAGGTCGACGGTGCCGAATGCGCTCTTGGCCCAGGCTGGCGGATCAAGCAGCACCAGATCGTATTGGCGTTGTTCGAGGCGCTGATAGCTCGGCAGCTTCTGCCCGCGCCGCTGGCTGATCGGCAGGCCGGCGAGTTGGCGAATCGCAGGGAAGTAATCGGACTGGATAAATTCCATTTCGGCCAATTGCGGATTGAGCTGGCCATTTTCGCGACCGACTGCGAGGTTGCCTTCGGCGAAGTCCAGATTGCACACCTCACGCGCACCACCGGCCGCGGCACTGAGGCCAACGCCGCAGGTGTAGGCGAACAGGTTGAGCACGCTTTTGCCGCGGGCGTGATCCTTGACCCAGCCGCGGGTGTTGCGCAGGTCGAGGAACAGCAACGGATCTTGCCCGGCATGGCGCCCGCGAATGCGATAGTTCAGGCCCCACTCGTGGCCGATCAGATCGGCCAACGCGGCGGCGTCGGCTTTATAGACGCTGTCTTCGCGGTCGATACGCGAGTTGCCGCGGGAGCGGTCGTTGTAGACCAGCAAGGTTTCAAATCCAAGGGTCTGGTTGACCATGGCGTGCAGTTGCAGCAGGTCGTCACGCTCCAGCGTCTGGTGAAAACTTTGCACCAGCAGTTGCGGGCCGTAGCGGTCGATCGTCAGGCCGCCGGCGCCTTCCTGGCTGCCGTGGAACAGCCGATAGCAATCGGTGCCCTGGCTATGCAGCTCGGCGAGCAGGTCTTGGCGTTGGTCGAGGGCGGCGCGCAGCGCCTGATTCAAGGAAGACATGCGTGCGCCTTGCTGGTGAGAATTGGGGCGCGGGAGTTTAGCATTGTGCTGCTACCGATGCCCTGAGGCATTACCGATTACCTGTGTGCAGCTCAGGTGAACAGGCCCATCCGCCGCTTGGCCCGTTGCACCGACCCATTACGCATCGCCCAACGCAGCATCGGCGCGCTGCGCCTGACGCTGGCGCGGATCAGTTGCCGTTGCAGCGAACTCTGCCGCACATCGAGCATGTCGCTGGCCCAGTCCGGCAAGAGGTCGATACCGGCCTTCATCATCAGATCGCCAAAGGGCCGCGCCAACACGCTGGGGGCTGGCGCGTCGAGCAGCAGACGCAAGACTTCGCGGCTGCGCTCATCGCACAGCAATTGCGGGCGCATGCGTTGCAGATAATCCGCCACAGCTTGCCGTGACTTCGGCACGTCGCGGGCGCCCAGGCGTTCGGCGACCACAGCGATCTCCGCGTAATAACGATCCTGATCCGCCGGCGACAATTGCGGATTGCGATAACGCAAATGCGCGGCGAGGAAGTTGCTGACTTCCGCCACATGCACCCACGTCAGCAGATCCGGATCGCTGGCCGCATATGCTCGGCCATCCGGCGCAGTGCCGACCACTTGCAGGTGAATGGTGCGCACTTTTTCGATCAGCCATTCGGCGTCCCGCCGCGAGCCGAAGGTGGTGCCGGACACGAACTGGCTGGTACGGCGCAATCGCCCGAGCATGTCCTGGCGAAAGTTCGAATGATCCCAGACCCCGGCCAGCGCCAGTGGATGCAGCGCTTGCAGCAACAATGCGCTGATACCGCCGATCAACATGCTGCTGAAGTCACCGTGCACCTGCCAACTGATCGAGTCGGGGCCGAACAGGCCGGGATCGCCCTTGGGATTTTCCAGGTCGAGCTGACCAAGAGATAACCCGGTCAGGCTCATGAGTTGGGTTTCGATACGGCTGCGGATAAATTCCATGACCACTCATTGTTGAAGAGCGGGCGCGACCGGTTGATCGCGCCCGGGATGTTACTGATTGAGGCGCTTGTCGATCAGGCCTTGCACCACGCTCGGGTCGGCCAGGGTCGAGGTGTCGCCGAGGCTGTCGAGTTCGTTGCAGGCGATCTTGCGCAGAATGCGCCGCATGATCTTGCCTGAACGGGTTTTCGGCAAGGCCGGCGCCCACTGGATCAGGTCCGGTTTGGCGAAGCTGCCGATTTCCTTGCTGACGTGGGCCAGCAATTCTTTCTTCAGCTCATCATTCGGTTCGGTGCCGTTCATGGGGGTGACGAAGGCGTAGATGCCCTGGCCTTTGACGTCGTGGGGATAACCGACCACCGCGGCCTCGGCAATGCTGTCGTGCAGCACCAGCGCGCTTTCCACTTCGGCAGTGCCGATGCGGTGACCGGAAACGTTGATCACATCGTCGATACGCCCGGTGATCCAGTAATCGCCATCCTCGTCGCGACGGGCGCCGTCGCCGGTGAAGTAATAGCCGGGGTAGGGTTTGAAATAGGTGTCGACCATCCGCTGCGGGTCGCCATAGACACTGCGGATCTGCGCCGGCCAACTCGATTTGATGGCGAGCACGCCGCTGCCAGCGCCTTTGATTTCCTTGCCCTGCTCATCGAGCAGCACCGGTTGCACGCCGAACATCGGCTGTGTGGCGCAGCCCGGTTTGATCCGCTGCGCACTGACCAAGGGGCTGAGCATGATGCCGCCGGTCTCGGTCTGCCACCAGGTATCGACAATGGGGCAGCGCTGTTCGCCGACCACATTGAAATACCATTCCCACGCCTCCGGGTTGATTGGCTCACCTACGCTGCCGAGTAATCTGAGGCTCTGGCGCGAAGTTTCCTTCAGCGGTTCGGCACCTTCACGCATCAACGCGCGCAGCGCGGTGGGCGCGGTGTAGAAGATGTTGACCTTGTGTTTGTCGATCACCTGCCAGAAACGCGAACTGCTCGGATAGCTCGGTACGCCTTCGAACATCAACGTGGTCGCACCATTGGCCAGCGGGCCGTAGACGATGTAGCTGTGGCCGGTGACCCAGCCGACGTCGGCGGTACACCAGAACACTTCGCCGTCGCGGTAGTCGAGCACGTACTTGAAGGTCATCGCCGCTTGCAGCAAGTAGCCGCCAGTGGTGTGCAGCACGCCTTTGGGTTTGCCGGTGCTGCCGGAGGTGTAGAGGATGAACAGCGGATCTTCGGCGTCCATCGGCTCTGGCGGGCAGTCGTCGCTGACCTCGCGCACAGCCTGGTGATACCAGAGATCGCGGCCCTCGACCCAGTCCACATTGCCCTGGGTGCGCTCGACTACGACGACGGTGCTGACAGCCGGGCAATTTTGCAGGGCTTTATCGACGTTCTGTTTCAGCGGCACGAATTTGCCGCCGCGCACGCCTTCGTCGGCGGTAATCACGGTGCGGCAATCGGCATCGAGAATGCGGTCACGCAGTGAATCAGGGGAAAAGCCGCCGAACACCACCGAATGAATCGCGCCGATCCTCGCGCAGGCGAGCATGGCGTAGGCGGCTTCCGGGATCATCGGCATGTAGATGCACACCCGGTCGCCTTTCTTCACGCCACGGTTTTTCAGCACGTTGGCCAGTCGGCAGACGTGGTGATGGAGTTTCTTGTAGGTGATTTGCGCCGATTCGGCAGGGTCGTCGCCTTCCCAGAGCAGGGCGGTCTGATCGCCGCGCTGTTCGAGATGGCGGTCGATGCAGTTGTAACTGACGTTCAGTTGGCCGCCGGCAAACCAGGCGGCTTCACCGGTTTTCAGGTCATAGCGCTGAACGGTCTGCCACGGTGTACTCCAGTCAAGGAAGCGGGTGGCCTGTTCTGCCCAGAAAACGCTGGGGTGTTCAATGGATTCGCGGTACAGGCGTCGGTAGTCGTCCTGACTCAACTGAGCAGCCCGGCGGACGGCATCGGCTTTGGGGAACGTGCTGATATCGAACATGACGGTTCCTTATTCTTGTTGTGCGAAGAATAAAGATGCGCCGAGAGATCGAGAGGTTCAAGTCATCCACAAAACAACTGTGGGAGCGAGCCTGCTGGCGAAGGCGGGGTGTCAGTCAACAAAGATGCTGAATGACAAACCGCATTCGCGAGCAGGCTCGCTCCCACAGTGGAGAAGTGTTGCCCGCAGGATCTGTGGGCAACACAGTCAAATCACCCGCGGTGACGACCGCGGAAGTAGTTGATCAGGCCTTGGGTGGACGGATCGTCAGCGGTCGTTTCATCGCTGCCGACCAGACGGTTGTAAACGCCTTTGCCCAGTTCCTTGCCCAGTTCCACGCCCCACTGGTCGAAGGCGTTGATGCCCCAGACCACGCTTTGCACGAACACTTTGTGCTCATACATGGCAACCAGCGCGCCGAGACGACGCGGGCTGATGCGTTCGACCACAAGGGTGTTGCTCGGACGGTTGCCCGGGATCACCTTGTGCGGTGCGATTTTGTGCACGTCTTCTTCGCTCACGCCTTTGTCGCGCAGTTCTGCTTCGGCTTCCGGCAGGGTCTTGCCGAGCATCAGCGCCTGGCTCTGCGACAGGCAGTTGGCGTACAGCCACTGGTGGTGGTCGGACACCGGGTTGAAGCTGACGATCGGCACGATGAAATCGGCCGGAATCAGTTGGGTGCCTTGATGCAGCAACTGGTGGTAAGCGTGCTGACCGTTACAGCCGACGCCGCCCCAGATCACCGGACCCGTGTCAGTCGACACCGCAGTGCCGTCCTGACGCACGCTCTTGCCGTTGGATTCCATGTCCAATTGCTGCAAGTGCTTGGTGATGTTACGCAGGTAATGGTCGTACGGCAGGATCGCGTGGCTTTGCGCGCCCCAGAAGTTGCCGTACCACACGCCGAGCAGCGCCAGCAGCACTGGCATGTTCTGTTCGAAGGGCGCGGTCTGGAAATGCTGGTCCATGGTGTAGGCGCCGGACAGCAGTTCCTTGAAGTTGGACATGCCGATGGCCAGGGCGATCGGCAAACCGATGGCCGACCACAGCGAGTAACGGCCGCCGACCCAGTCCCACATCGGGAAGATGTTTTCTTCACGAATACCGAACGCAATGGCGGCGGCGTTGTTGCTCGATACGGCGATGAAGTGACGATACAGCTCGGCTTCCGAACCGCCCTGAGCCAGGTACCAGGCGCGAGCGGCCTGAGCATTTTTCAGGGTTTCGAGGGTGTTGAACGACTTCGACGAAACGATGAACAGCGTGGTTTCGGCGCGCAGCTTTTGCGTCAGTTCGTGGAACTCGCTGCCGTCGATGTTCGCCAGATAGTGGCAACGCACGCCTTTCTGCGCGTAGGACAGCAACGCTTCGGACACCAGTTCAGGGCCGAGGAACGAGCCACCGATGCCGATGTTGACCACGTCGGTGATCGGCTTCTCGGTGTAACCGCGCCACAGACCGTCGTGGATGCGGCCGACCAGATCGGTGATCTGGTTCAGAACCTTGTGGACTTCCGGCATCACATTGACGCCGTTGACCGACAATTTGTCGCCCACCGGGCGGCGCAGGGCGGTGTGCAGTGCCGGGCGGCCTTCGGACGAGTTGACGATTTCGCCGTCGAACAGCGCTTTGATCGCGCCCTTCAGATCGACTTCATTGGCCAGACCCACCAACAGATTGCGGGTCTCGGCGTTGATCAAATTCTTCGAATAGTCGAGAAACAGTCCGCAGCTGCTGAGGGTGAACTGATTGAAGCGCTGCGGATCGGCGTTGAAGGCCTCGCGCATGCTGAAATCCTGCATGGCTTGGCGGTGGTCTTTCAACGCTTGCCAGGCAGGCAGAGCGGTAACGTCGTGAGGAGTGCGGTAGTACGCCATCGCTGCGGTTTTCCTTTTTACTTGAACGGCCTTTTGAACACGGAACAGGCCAGCACGCCATGGTTGGGCATGGGCCACCTGCGTCGACAGGGTTTCTGGACACAGGGCGAATACAGTAAACCTCGCGCTGCGTTCTGTCTTGACTTTGTCTGACCCGATCCCTGTACTTTTTTAACATTGATACCGGTAACGAGGCGACAAACGGAGAATAGCGAGACTGAATTGAGCACAAACGACTGTGGGAGCGAGCTTGCTCGCGAAGGCGTCGTGTCAGTAGACGCTTGGTCATCTGACAGATTGCATTCGCGAGCAAGCTCGCTCCCACAGTGATATTGCAGTGTACTCAGGTCGGCGTATCGAGATTCAGGTGCAGGTTATCGATCAACCGCGTGGTGCCGAGGAACGCCGCGACCAGAATCACCAGATCGCGATCTTCAGCCGTCGCCGGACGCAAGGTCAGGGCATGCCGAATCTCCAGGTAATCCGGGCGCAGGCCTGCGGCTTCCAGTAGTTGCAGCTGCGCGCTGATCAGCGCCGGGAAATCCCGCTCACCCTGTTTGATCGACTCGGCAATCGTGCTCAGGGTGCGATAGACCACCGGGGCTACGGCACGTTGTTCTTCGCTGAGGAAACCGTTGCGCGACGACAGCGCCAACCCATCGGCGGCACGGACGGTCGGCTCGCCGATGATCTGGATCGGCATGTTCAGGTCATGCACCAGTGCGCGGATCACCGCCAGTTGCTGTAAATCCTTCTGGCCGAAAATCGCCAGATCCGGCTGAACCATGTTGAACAGTTTGCTGACCACCGTCGCCACGCCTTCAAAGTGCCCCGGACGGCTGGCGCCGCACAGACCTTCGGAGAGGTGCGGCACGCTGACCCGGGTCTGTCCGGCCATGCCGTCGGGGTACATTTCCTCGACAGTCGGCGCGAACAGCAGCGAACAGCCAGCTTCCAACAGCTTTTCCTGATCCGCTGCCAGGGTGCGCGGATACTTGTCGAGGTCTTCGCCGGCGCCGAATTGCAGCGGATTGACGAAAATGCTCGCCACCACGAAGTCGACCCGCTGGGTGGCCTTGGTGACCAGCGCCACGTGGCCGCTGTGCAGGTTGCCCATGGTCGGCACGAAGCCGATGCGCTTGCCTTCGCTACGGGCGCGGGCTACGGCGGCGCGCAGTTCGCGTACGGTTTTAACGGTGTTCATGCAGAGAATCCGTGTTCGATCCCAGGGAAAGTAACGCCTTTGACTTCGTTGACGTATGCCTTCAGTGCGGACTGGATGCTGTCCTGACCCTGCATGAAGTTTTTAACGAACTTCGGTACGCGGCCGGTGATCGACAGGCCGAGCATGTCGTGCAGCACCAGTACTTGGCCGTCGGTATCGCTACCGGCGCCGATGCCGATGACCGGAATCTTCACGGCCTGACTGATTTCAGCGGCCAGTTCACTCGGCACGCATTCGAGCAGCAGCATTGACGCGCCTGCCTGCTCCAGCGAGATCGCATCAGCGCGCATCTGCCGCGCCTGGTTCTCGTTGCGGCCCTGCACTTTGTAGCCGCCGAGAATGTTCACCGCTTGCGGGGTCAACCCCATGTGCGCGCAGACCGGAACACCGCGTTCGGCCAGCAGACGAATCGACTCGGCCAACCACAGCTGACCTTCGACCTTGACCATGTGCGCACCGGCCTGCATCAGCATGGCGCTGTTGTTCATGGTTTGTTCGAGGGTGGCGTTGGCCATGAACGGCAAGTCGGCCAGGATCAGGGCGTCGCTGTTGCCGCGTTTGACGCAGGCGGTGTGGTAGGCCATTTCCGCAGTGGTCACCGGCAATGTGCTGTCATGACCTTGCAGGACCATGCCGAGGGAGTCGCCCACCAGCAGCACTTCGACACCGGCCTCGTTGCAGGCGTGGGCGAAGGTCGCGTCATAGCAGGTCAGCATGGTGATCTTTTCACCTTTCTGCTTGAGGCTCTGGAGCGTGGTCAGGGTGATGGCTGGCATGTAAAAAATCCTCGTTCAGGCGCTCTGGAAACTACTGCGAGTAACGCGCGTGATTCTTCATCTACTCAGGCGCACGCTCTTTTGTCGTGCTTATAAGGCCTGGATTGCGCCCGTATGTGCCGGGTTGGCGGCAGCGGGACGCCTATAGTCGTGAGGAGAACCTAGGAAGTCAATTGCGTGTGTTACCGCGTTGTTACGAGGGGAGTGTTACCGGCGTTACTGATGCGATTCAGCGCGGCGGCGGGGCTTGATCGGGGCGTTTTTGTCCGACAAAAAACGAATACGGAGCATCGCTTTTGTGGCGAGGGGATTTATCCCCGATGGGCGGCGAAGCGGCCCCAAAATGGTAGTACGCATTAATCAGTCACTCCGCATTTGCCGGTTTTGCGACTGCTGCGCAGCCGATCGGGGATAAATCCCCTCGCCACAAAAGCCTGCACCCAAGGGAAATGGGTGTCAGGCGTGAGGGAGGCGCTCGAGGCCGACGAACGGGCAGGCGGCGAGCAGGTCGGTGAGGGTGCGGCCATCGGCCAGGCGCAGCTCTTCAGGAGCTAGCTCGGCGAGGGGATAGAGGACGAACGCACGTTCCTGAATTTGATAGTGCGGGACTTTCAACCGTGGTTCGTCGATCAGCCGATCACCGAACAGCAGAATATCCAGATCCAGCGTGCGCGGCCCCCAGCGCTCCAGACGTTCGCGGCCCTGATCGTTCTCGATGGCTTGCAAGGCATCGAGCAGTTCCAGCGGCGCCATATTGCTCTCGAGCGCTGCAACCGCGTTGGTATAACGCGGTTGGCCCGGCAGCAACGAGTCGCTTTGGTAGAAGGCTGAAACGCCGGCCAGCGTGGTCAGCGGCAATTGCCCCAACGCCTCGACGGCGCTGCGCAATTGTTCGGCAGGGTCAGCGAGGTTGCTGCCCATGCCGATGTAGATACGTTCCATGCCTTACTCGCCCGATGCGCTCGGAGCACCGGCGGTGCGCTTGCGCTTGGAACCGCTGCTGCGGCGACGCTTGCGCGGAGCACCGCTGGCGTCATCACCTTTGCCGCTCAGATCACGGATCATGTCGCGACGCTCGCTGTCGTTGGCGTCCTGATAATCGGTCCACCATTCGCCCAGGCCATCGGTCTGCTCGCCAGCGCTCTCACGCAACAGCAGGAAGTCGTAACCGGCGCGGAAACGTGGATTGTCCAGCAGCAGATCGGCACGTTTGCCGCTGCGCCGTGGCAGGCGTTCCTGCATGTCCCAGATTTCGCGGATCGGCATGGTGAAACGCTTCGGGATCGCAATGCGCTGGCACTGTTCGGCAATCAGTTCGTGCGCCGCTTCCTGCATGGCCGGAATCGGCGGCATGCCACGTTCTTGCAGACGCAACACACGGGCCGGCAGGGCAGGCCAGAGCATGGCGGCAAACAGGAACGCCGGGGTTACCGGTTTGTTCTGCTTGATCCGCAGATCGGTGTTGGTCAGCGCTTCACTGATCAGCGTGTGGGTGTATTCCGGGTTGTGTTCCAGTGCGTCGGCACTGGCCGGGAACAGCGGGGCGAACAGCTGCAGATCGACCAGCATTTCGAAGGTGATCGCGCCGTGGCCGGAGAGGAACAGCTTGAGTACTTCTTCGAACAGGCGTGCCGACGGAATCTCGCGCAGCATCGGCGCCAGTTCACGGATCGGCTGGACGGTGTGCTTCTCGATGCCGAAATTGAGCTTGGCGGCGAAACGCACGGCTCGCAGCATGCGCACCGGGTCTTCCTGATAGCGCTGCTTCGGGTCGCCGATCAGACGAATCAGATGATTGCGGATGTCGTGTACGCCATTGGCGTAATCGAGAATGCGCTCGCTGACCGGATCGTAATACAGGGCGTTGATGGTGAAGTCGCGGCGCTGCGCGTCTTCTTCCAGGGTGCCGTAGACGTTGTCGCGCAGAATCCGCCCGCTTTCGTTACGCGAAGACTGATTGCTGTCTTCGTCGTCTTCGTTCTGCGGGTGATTGGCGCGGAAGGTCGCGACTTCGATGATTTCGCGACCGAAGTGGATATGCACCAGTTTGAAGCGACGTCCGATGATTCGCGCATTGCGGAATTCGGCACGGACTTGCTCAGGGGTGGCGCTGGTGGCGACGTCGAAATCCTTGGGCGTGATGCCCAACAGCATGTCACGCACGCAACCGCCGACCAGATAGGCCTGGTAACCGGCGCCCTGCAAGCGTTCGACGATATTGACCGCGTAGCGGCTGAACTGCGTTTTCTGCAGCGAATGTTGGCCGCTGTTGAGCACTTCAGGGGTGCTGCGGATGTGTTGCGTACGACGCACGGGAGCTCGGAATGACTGGAACAACTTCTTCAGCATGGGATGCACTGTTTGAAGGAATGTTCGGCCATACCAAAGAATGACCGCATGATGGGCGCAGATTCTAGCATTTAGTCGGGGGATGGTGTAGGACGCAGCCGTTTTACGCTGCAAGCCGCGGGCTACAGGCGTCGAGCCTTGAAAATGTGGGGAGTTTTGCCGGGAGGGAGAAACTACAAGGGGAGCCGAAGCTCCCCAAGAAGTAGTTGCGTGCTCTTTTTATTATTGATTCGGGCTTCTTGTTTTTGTTGAGTGCCCTCGCCATGAAGCTTTTCCTTCATGACCCTCCCAATCGGGAGCCAAGAGCAAACGGATTGCTTTGGTCGCTGAATTGCAGTGATCTCTCGATCCAACCAGTACAGGCTCTGTCTTAGGACAGTTTTTGTTGTTCTCGGCCTGGTCGTGGGGCAAGCCCCAAATACAACGCCTCTCCAAAAGAATCAGTTAGCTGCGCCTCTCGCCGTCTTGTTTTTATTGTGCGTGAGTCGATTCGTCTTATTTTTATTGTCTTGTGCATTGCTTGTTATTGTTCTTGTACCAAACATATAGCAGGTGCCGTGCCAACTTTTGCGAAGGCCAATAAAACAAGGGGTTAGGTCGATATAACCGTTTTAGAGGGGCGAAAAAAAGCCGGGGTTTCGTTACCGATAACCCCGGCTTCTGTTACGTGAAAAGGCTGAGGTAACAGTTTTTTCACATCTTCATGCGTTACCCGCACACTCGACAGGTAACGTTCAGCTCTCGCTGGCGACCCCGGTCTTGCGCCGCGGGATGCCCAAGCGCTGACGGCGTTCCCACAGGCATTTACGGCTGACGCCCAGTTTGCGCGCCAGTTCGGTCTCGGTCATGTGGTCTTGATGCTCAAGCACGAAGTGCTGGAAGTAGTCTTCCAGCGACAGATCTTCGGTCGGTTCATGGCTGCTGTTGCTGGTGTTACCCGCCGTCTGTGGCGGCAGACCGATGAACTCGTCGTCTTCCAGATCGCTCAGCTCGATATCGATGCCCAGCAGGTCGGCGGAGATTTCCGGGCTCTCGCTGAGGATCACCGCGCGCTCGACGGCGTTTTCCAGCTCTCGCACGTTACCCGGCCAGGAATAGTGACGGATTGCCTGTTCGGCATCTGCGGCAAATTTTAGGTCGGTACGGTTGATGCGCGCACTTTGGCGGGCGAGGAAAGCATTGGCGATTTCGTTGACGTCGGCGCCACGCTCGCGCAGGGCCGGCAGTTTCAACGCGATCACGTGCAGACGGTAATAAAGGTCTTCACGGAACTGGCCGATTTTCGCCAGGCTCTTCAGGTCGCGGTGGGTCGCGGCGATCAAACGCACATCGACCTTCTGCGACTGCACCGAACCAACGCGGCGAATCTCGCCTTCCTGCAATACACGCAGCAGGCGAGCCTGGGCTTCCAGCGGCAATTCGCCGATCTCATCGAGGAATAGCGTGCCACCGTCCGCCGCTTCCACCAGACCGGCACGCCCGGCGCTGGCGCCAGTGAACGCGCCTTTCTCGTGGCCGAACAGTTCGGACTCGATCAGGCTTTCCGGGATGGCCGCGCAGTTCACCGAGATCATCGGCGCCTTGGCGCGTTTCGACAGGTTGTGCAGGGCGCGGGCAACCAGCTCTTTACCGGTGCCGGACTCGCCCTGAATCAGAACATTGGAATCGGTCGGCGCCACTTTGCGGATCTTGCTGTACAGGTCCTGCATCGGTGGACAGGAGCCGATGATGCCGATTTCGCCGTTGCTGTTGTCGACGGCGGCTTTGCCGCTGCCATTGGCGGTTTTACCGGTAACAACTTCACCGGCAGCAGGCGCCGACTGACGGTCTCGCAGAATCCGCGCGACAGCCTGAAGCATTTCATCGTGGTCGAAAGGCTTGGCGATGTAGTCCACCGCGCCCATCTTCATCGAGTCGACCGCCGAGCGCAGGCTGGCGTAACTGGTCATGATCAGCACCGGCGTGCCCTGGCCAAGCTTGATCAGCTCGGTACCCGGCGCACCCGGCAGGCGCAGATCGCTGACGATCAGATCGAACGTAGGAATGGTGAAGCGTTCTTGTGCTTCCTGCACTGAACCGGCTTCGCTGACCTGGTACTGGTTACGTTCCAGCAGGCGGCGCAAGGCGGAGCGGATAATTGTTTCGTCTTCGACGATCAAAATGTGCGGCATTGATTCGATACTCTCGACGGTCTCAGTTCACAGCGGACGTCGCTTCGACATGACGCGGTAAGGTCACCCGGATACGGGTGCCGCGTTGGCTTTGTACATCAGCCGGGCTGTCGATGGTGATTTGTCCATAATGCTCTTCAACGATGGAATAGACCAGTGCAAGGCCCAGACCGGTGCCTTCGCCAGGATCCTTGGTGGTGAAGAAGGGTTCGAACAATCGATCCATGATGTTCTTCGGAATACCACTGCCTTCGTCCTCGACGATCAGATCGACCGTGTGTTCGCCGGCTTCGCTCTTGACCCGCACCGCACTGCCCGCAGGCGACGCGTCACGGGCGTTGGAGAGCAGATTGATGAGGACCTGGGCGAGTCGCTGTGGATCACCTTCGACCCAGTGATCCGGATCGCACAGGTTGTAGAACTGCACTTCGAAATTGCGTCGGTTCAGGGCCAGCAGGCCGATGGCGTCCTGGGCCACTTCCGCCAGACAAACGGGCTCGTCGCTGTGCTGATGGCTGCCGGCATGGGCAAAACTCATCAGCGACTGAACGATGCGAGACACGCGTTTGGTCTGCTCGAGGATCTGCCCGCTGATTTCCGTCAGCTCGCCATCGTCTTCGCGTTCTTCGCGCAGGTTCTGCGCCAGACAGGCGATGCCGGTGATCGGGTTACCGATTTCGTGGGCCACACCGGCCGCGAGACGACCGATGCTCGCCAGGCGCTCGGAGTGCACCAGTTTGTCTTCGAGCATCTGGGTTTCAGTCAGATCTTCCACCAGCAACACCAAACCACTGTTACCCGGCGCCAACGGCTCGTCGATTGCGGCTTTGTGCAGGTTCAGCCAGCGGGTCTGGCCATCGAGTGCCAGGTGCTGTTTGTGCAAATGCTCGTCAGGCAAGTTGATGAAGCCTTGCAGCAATTCTTTCCACGGATTGCCGATGGTGCTCAGGCGGGAACCGACCACCCGTTGCGCGGCGATCCCGGTCAGCTCCTCCATGGCCTTGTTCCACATCAGGATCTCTTGATCCTTGGCCAGCGAGCAGACGCCCATCGGCAATTCCTGCAGGGTCTGGCGGTGGTAGCGGCGCAGGGCGTCGAGCTCGGCGGCCAGACCTGTGAGGCGCGAGTGGTAATCCTCGAGGCGGCTTTCGATGAAGTGAATGTCTTCGGTGACATAGTTTTCGCCGCCGGCCTTGTACGGCAGGAAGGTTTCGACCATGTCCTGCGCCACACTCGGGCCCATCAGGCCCGAAAGGTTGGCTTCGATACGGTCGCGCAGACGGCGCAAGGCGTAAGGGCGGCGTTCATCGAATGGCAGATAAAGGTCACGCAGCGCCTGTTCGACTTCTTTCTGAGCAGCCTTGGCACCCAGTGGTTTGGCCAGTTGCGTGGCGAATTCCTGTGGCGAGGCAGCGTGCAGTTCCCGGCGTTGCGGGCGGCGCACGTTATCCACCGCGCAGGCTTCGGCGGCGCTGGCTTCTTCGGGACTGGCGTTGGTGAACAGCGAGATCAGGGTGAACATCAATACGTTGGCGGCCAGTGACGCGATGGCAGCCATGTGCCAGCTGGTGTCGTCCAACACGTAGATCATGTTCAGCAGCGGAATGTAGAAACCCTGCAGATTGCCGACCAGCGGCAACAGCATGGTGATCACCCAGACCAGAATCCCCGCCAGCAAACCGGCAATGAAGCCGCGACGGTTGGCGGTCGGCCAGTACAGCACCGACAGCACGCCCGGCAGGAATTGCAGGGTCGCTACGAAGGCCACGATGCCCAGGTTGGCCAGATCCTGCCCGGCGCCGAGCAGCAGATAGAAGCAGAAACCAGCCATGATGATCGCGACGATCAGCGCCCGGCGCGTCCACTTCAGCCAGCGGTAGATATTGCCTTCGGCCGGTGGCTGATAAAGCGGCAGCACCAGGTGGTTAAGGGCCATGCCCGACAACGCTAGGGTGGTGACGATGATCAAGCCGCTGGCCGCCGACAGGCCACCAACGTAGGCGAGCAATGCCAAAGGCTTGCTGTTGGCGGCAATGCCGATGCCGAGGGTGAAGTATTCCGGATCGGTCGTGGCGCCAAGCTTGAGGCCGGCCCACAGGATCAGCGGCACCGCCAGACTCATCAACAACAGGAACAGCGGCAGGCCCCAACTGGCACTCACCAGTGAGCGCGGGTTGAGGTTCTCGGTAAAGGTCATGTGATACATGTGCGGCATCACGATCGCCGAGGCGAAGAACACCAGCAGCAACGTGCGCCACGGGCCTTCCTGCAACGGCGTGTGTAACGCGGCGAGGGCGGTCTGGTTTTGCAGCAGCCAGAGTTCCAGCTGTTGCGGGCCGTCGAACACGCCATAGAGGGCGTACAGGCCAACGCCGCCGAGGGCGATCAGTTTGATCACCGACTCAAAGGCAATCGCGAACACCAGCCCTTCGTGTTTCTCGCGGGTGGCGATGTGGCGCGAGCCAAAGAAGATCGTGAACAGAATGATCAGCGCACAGAATGCCAGCGCCACGCGGCTTTGAATCGGTTCACCGGTGAGAATGCCGATGGAGTCGGCCACTGCCTGAATCTGTAATGCCAGCAGCGGCAAGACGCCGATCAGCATGAAAATCGTGGTCAGTGCCCCGGCCCAAGTGCTGCGAAAACGAAACGCAAACAGATCCGCCAGCGACGACAGTTGATAGGTGCGGGTGATTTTCAGAATCGGATAGAGCAACACCGGCGCCAGCAGAAATGCGCCGGATACGCCGAGATAACTGGAAAGAAAGCCGTAGCCGTACTGGTAGGCCAGGCCCACCGTACCGTAGAACGCCCAGGCACTGGCATAGACCCCCAGCGACAGGGTGTAGGTCAACGGATGGCGAATGATCGCCCGCGGGATCATGCCCCGTTCGCTGATCCAGGCTACGCCGAACAGCACCGCCAGGTAGGCGGCGCTGACCAGGATCATCTGGGTCAGGCTAAAGCTCATCGGCATCTTTTTGGCTCTGCAGGATGAAGGTCACGACAATCAGGATCAGCCAGAGCAGATAGGGGCGATACCAGGCGCCCGTAGCGTCGATCCACCAATCCATGATGGCGGGAGAAAACAGATAGATCCCCACGACCAAAAGCAGGACCAAGCGATAGATGTACATCCCGGCCTCTCTTTTTTATGCGCGTGCCCGAAAACGTGCGGCGATGGTAACGGATGGCGGCGCGACTGCAAGTGTCGTCATAGCAGTTGCGCTTCGGGCAGGGTCAGTGTGCGCGGGATCTTGCTGGCATCCCAATGGGCGCTGCCCCAGTTGAGCAGTTCCTGCGGCGACGCATGTGCCAGTTCGGCGCCGGGGTTTTGCCCCAGTGCGCGCAAGGCCCGCAGCAGCAACGGCGTGGCTTGGTCGGCTTCCAGCGGCGGCGAGCGGTAGGACTTGCCGAGCTTGTTGCCGTCCGGCTGGGTGATCAACGGCAGGTGCAGATAACGCGGCTGACGCAGGCCCAACAGTTCTTGCAGATAGAGCTGGCGTGGCGTGGAGTCGAGCAGGTCGGCGCCGCGTACGATGTCGGTAATGCCTTGCCAGGCATCGTCGAGCACCACGGCCAATTGATAGGCATAGAGGCCGTCGCGACGGCGAATCACGAAATCGCCGACATCACGGCCCAGATGCTGTCGGTATTCGCCCTGCACCCGGTCGATGAAGTGGTATTCCAGCTCCGGCACGCGCAGGCGGATCGCCGCGTCCTGCTGGTCGTGTCCGGCATTGCGGCACAGCCCCGGATAAATCCCGTCATAGGGCTCCAGCTGTTTGCGCGAGCAGGTGCAGGCGTAGGCCAGGCCATGATTGAACAGGCTGTTGAGCACTTCGGCATACGCGTCGTGCCGATCACTTTGGCGCACCATCTCGCCGTCCCATTCGAAACCGTAGCTTTCCAGGGCCTTGAGGATCGCCGCTTGCGCACCGGGTTCTTCACGGGGCGGATCGAGATCTTCCATGCGCACCAGCCAACGTCCGCCAACCGAACGTGCATCAAGATAAGAGGCGAGGGCGGCAACCAGCGAACCGAAGTGCAGGTGGCCACTTGGGGTTGGGGCGAAACGGCCGATGTAGGCGGGTGATGTCTTGGCAGTCATTGGGCGAAACTACTTTTCAGGGCGTGCGCAGGTCAACTTGTAGGAGTGAGCCTGCTCGAGATAGCAGTGTGACAATCAACATCATTATTGACTGATCTACCGTGATCGCGAGCAGGCTCACTCCTACACAGGCAAAAGGCAGAAACAAAAACGGAGCGTTCGCACGCTCCGTTTTTCGTTCAGGTCGAGATTACTTGCCGACCTGCTTTTCCTTGATTTCAGCGAGGTTCTTGCAGTCGACGCACATGTCGGCTGTCGGGCGGGCTTCGAGGCGCTTGACGCCGATCTCGATGCCGCAGGATTCGCACCAGCCGTAATCTTCGTTCTGGATCAGATCAAGCGTCTTGTCGATCTTCTTGATCAGCTTGCGCTCGCGATCACGGGCGCGAAGCTCCAGAGCGAATTCTTCTTCCTGGCTGGCACGGTCGGCCGGGTCAGGGAAGTTGGCCGCTTCGTCTTTCATGTGGTCGACAGTACGGTCGACTTCCTGCATCAAGTCCTGCTTCCACTTGTTCAGGATCTTGGTGAAGTGGGCGCGCATCGGAGCGCCCATGTACTCTTCGTCTTTGGCCTGAACATAAGGTTCGAAACCGCTGACGGTCGGATTAGCCTGTTGCTTTGCTTGGGTGGGCATGAAATGGACCGCCTCTACTCTTGTAATCCATTGCGCAGGATTGCTCCATCACCGACACCTGCCGGCCCTGCGGCTGCAAGCGGGCGAACTTACCAGATCAATTCGGCCTGCGCTACTCCCGGATGTCGAGGCCCCGGCGGGTGGCGCTTGCAAATGTTTGGCAAGCCGTGTCTGGCGGTGTGGGAGACCTGTTCAATCACTGATTTTAGTCAATCCTGGAGGGTACGCGTGTGTCATTACATTCCAGAGTTCTTGAGGCTGTGACCGCTACGGGTTCTCGCTCGTTCCGGCAGATGGGTAGAATCGTTTCTTTTCCCCCGTCGAAGGAAGGCCAATGGCTCAGCCCTACAGTGCGCGCAGTCGTGCGATCGAACCGTTCCATGTGATGGCGCTGCTGGCGCGGGCCAACGAGCTGCAGGCTGAAGGCCACGATGTGATCCACCTGGAAATCGGCGAGCCAGACTTCACCACGGCCGAGCCGATCATTCGTGCCGGGCAAGCGGCGCTGACGGCGGGCAAGACCCGTTACACCGCGGCGCGCGGTATTCCTGAACTGCGCGAGGCGATTTCCGGGTTTTATCAATCGCGCTATGGCCTGAATATCGACCCACGGCGGATTCTGATCACTCCGGGCGGCTCCGGCGCTTTGTTGCTCGCCAGCGCGTTGTTGGTCGATCCCGGCAAACACTGGCTGTTGGCAGACCCGGGCTATCCGTGCAACCGGCACTTCTTGCGCCTGGTCGAAGGCGCGGCGCAGCTGGTTCCTGTAGGGCCTGACGTGCGTTATCAACTGACCCCAGATCTGGTCGAGCGCCATTGGGATCACGACAGCGTCGGTGCATTGGTGGCCTCGCCGGCCAACCCGACCGGCACGATCCTGACCCGAGATGAGCTGGCCGGGTTATCCACAGCCATCAAGGCGCGGCACGGACATCTGGTGGTGGACGAGATCTATCACGGCCTGACTTATGGCACCGACGCGGCGAGTGTGCTGGAAGTCGATGACAGCGCTTTTGTCCTCAACAGTTTCTCCAAATACTTCGGCATGACGGGTTGGCGTCTCGGCTGGCTGGTAGCCCCGGATGCGGCGGTCAGTGAGCTGGAGAAGCTCGCGCAGAACCTCTACATCAGCGCGCCGAGCATGGCCCAGTACGCCGCGCTGGCCTGTTTCGAGCCGGCCACCATTGCGATTCTCGAAGAGCGCCGCGCCGAGTTCGGACGTCGTCGTGACTTTCTCCTTCCGGCATTGCGCGAGTTGGGGTTCAACATCGCCGTTGAGCCAGAAGGTGCTTTCTATTTGTATGCAGATATCAGCCGGTTCGGCGGTGATGCCTTCGCGTTCTGTCGTCATTTCCTCGAAACCGAGCACGTTGCGTTTACCCCGGGGCTTGATTTCGGTCGCTATCAGGCCAGTCACCATGTGCGTTTTGCCTACACGCAAAACCTCCCGCGCCTACAGGAAGCAGTCGAGCGAATCGCCCGTGGCTTGAAGAGTTGGCAAGGCTGATGCGCTTTTATCCTCCTCTGGAAGAGGCGCGGCTGATTCGACGTTACAAGCGTTTTCTCGCCGATATCGAAACCGTTGGCGGCGAGATGCTGACCATTCACTGCCCGAACACTGGTTCGATGCTCAACTGTCAGGTCGAGGGTGGGCAGGTCTGGTTCAGTCGCTCCAACGACCCGAAGCGCAAGTTGCCCGGCACCTGGGAAATCGGCGAAACCCCACAGGGTCGGTTGTTTTGCGTGAACACGGGGCGCGCCAACGGGCTGGTGGAAGAAGCCTTGCAGGCCGGTGTCATCACCGAGTTGAACGGGTTTACCGCGTTGAAGCGCGAAGTGGCTTACGGACAGGAAAAAAGCCGCATCGATTTCCGCCTCGAATACCCCAGCGGCCCCGCTTATGTAGAAGTGAAAAGCGTCACCTTGGGCTTCGATGGCACGGCAGTGGCGGCGTTTCCCGATGCCGTGACCCAGCGCGGTGCCAAGCATCTGCGTGAGCTGGCGCATCTGGCGCGGGACGGGATTCGCGCGGTGCAGTTGTATTGCGTCAATCTCACCGGGATTGAAGCGGTGCGTCCTGCGGTGGAAATCGATTCGTCCTACGCCGATGCCCTGCGCGAAGCGGTGGCCTGTGGCGTTGAAGTCCTGGCTTACGGCGTTCGGCTCAACCATGAAGAGATGGTGATCGACCGGCGACTCGACGTATTGCTCAACGGTTAAACATCGATCCACACGCCCTGTGCATCTTCGCGGCAATCTATAGTCGTCAGCGCCTGCCCGGCGCAGGGCCCGGACACGCACTCGCCATCCTCGATCAGAAACAGTGCGCCGTGGGTGGCGCACTGGATCAGGCTGTTGCTCGGGTCGAGAAACTGGTCCGGGTGCCATTCCAGACCCACACCGCGATGCGGGCAGCGATTCAGGTAGACATACGCCTGACCGTTGCGGCGCACGGCAAACAGTTTTTTACCGTCAATATCAAAACCGCGACTGCCGGCCTCGGCCAGATCGGCGCCCGCGCACAGAAACTTCATGGCTATCCTCTAATGTCGGCTCGTGTCCGGATATGTCCGAGCTTGACGTTTAAATGCAAACAATTATCAAATGGCGGCCTTCACCCGCAGGCGCCTGCCAGATGCCGAGGATACTTGGCCTGTCATCCTGACGCCCGGGAAACCTTGATCAAGGAAGCTGTGTATGCGCCTGAGTACCCGCGTCGCTGTGCTCTGTGTCGGACTTTTCGCCAGCCACATGACGGCAGCGGCCGACCTGCCGCAACGCTGGGTCAGTGCTGGCGGTGCGCTGTCGGAGTGGGTCAGTGCGTTGGGCGGCGAGTCAAAACTGGTCGGCGTCGATACCACCAGTCAGCATCCCGATTCTTTGAAGGCGCTGCCGAGCATCGGTTATCAGCGCAGCCTTTCCGCCGAGGGCATTCTCAGTCTGCGTCCGGACATCCTCATCGGCACAGAAGAAGTCGGTCCGCCCCCCGTGCTTGCCCAAGTGAAGGCGGCCAAGGTTCAGGTGGAGTTGTTCTCGGCTCAGCCGGATCTGCCAACGCTGGAAAAAAACGTCACTCATCTTGGGCAGTTGCTCGGCGCTGAAGAGCGGGCCACTCAGTTGCTGCAAAGTTATCAACAGCAACTCGACGCGCAGAAAGCGCGGGTGACTGAAGCGCAGTCCAAGCAGAAATCGCCGGGCGTGCTGCTGTTGCTGGGAAATGCCGGGGGCAAACCGCTGATCGCCGGCAAGGACACCGCCGCCGATTGGCTGCTGCAACAGGCGGGCGGGCATAACCTGGCGACTCACACCGGCTACAAACCGTTTTCCGTGGAATCTCTTGCGAGTCTTGATCCTGAAGTGCTGGTGTTTGCCGATCGTGCGTTGACCGGTGATGCGGCCAAGGCTGCACTGTTCAAGGAAAACCCGATTCTCAATTCAAGCCGTGCGGCCAAGGACGGACGTGTGCTTGAGCTCGATCCGACCTTGTTGGTCGGCGGGCTCGGGCCGCGACTGCCGGCGGCGTTGAAAACCCTGTCTGACGGTTTCTACCCAACCAAGAGTGGCCAATGACCACACTGCTCAAACCTCGTGGCCTGTTCATCGGCCTGACACTCCTGTGTCTGCTGGCAATCTGGTTGTCGCTGGCGCTGGGGCCGGTCAGCCTGCCGTTGTTCGATACGTTGCGTGCGGCGTTGCGCCTGATTGGCGTACCGCTGGCTCCGGAAGGGCTGGAGCAGGCTGAGCTGATTCTCGGGCAGATTCGTCTGCCGCGAACGTTGCTCGGGTTGGCGGTCGGCGGTGTACTGGCTTTGTCCGGTGTGGCGATGCAGGGATTGTTTCGTAATCCTTTGGCGGATCCGGGGCTGGTCGGGGTTTCCAGTGGCGCGGCGTTGGGCGCGGCGATTGCGATTGTCGGCGGCTCGTTTTTTGGCGGTTTACCGGAATGGTTCGGGCCTTATCTGTTATCGGTGTGCGCGTTCCTCGGTGGGCTAGGGGTGACGGCGCTGGTTTATCGCCTCGGCCGGCACAACGGGCAAACCCATGTCGCGACCATGTTGCTGGCGGGGATCGCGCTGACCGCTCTGGCCAGTTCGGCGGTCGGACTGTTCACTTATCTGGCGGACGACGCGACCCTGCGCACGCTGACCTTCTGGAACCTCGGCAGTCTCAATGGCGCCAGTTATGCGCGGTTGTGGCCATTGCTGATCATCAGCGCCGGCGTTGCCTTGTGGTTGCCGCGCCGGGCGAAAGCGCTGAATGCCTTGCTGCTCGGCGAGTCCGAGGCCGGGCATTTGGGGGTTGATGTCGAACGGCTCAAGCGTGAATTGGTGTTTTGTACGGCGCTGGGTGTCGGCGCGGCAGTGGCTGCAGCGGGGATGATCGGCTTCGTTGGGCTGGTGGTGCCGCATCTGGTGCGCTTGCTCGCAGGCCCCGATCATCGAGTATTGCTGCCGGCCTCGGTGTTGGCCGGGGCTAGTCTGTTGTTGCTGGCTGATCTGGTGGCGCGTCTGGCACTGGCACCGGCGGAATTGCCGATCGGGATCGTCACGGCGTTTATCGGCGCGCCGTTCTTCCTTTATTTGCTGCTGCGAGGGCGTGCCTGATGTTGCGTGCGCAAAATCTGCATATCCGTCGCGGCCGCAAGACTGTTCTCAGCGAGGTCACCCTGCAACTCGAACCGGGCGAAGTGCTCGGCGTGCTGGGGCCGAACGGCGCCGGTAAAAGTACTTTGCTTGGTGCCTTATGCGGTGAACTGGCGCCAAGTGAAGGCGAGGTCTCGCTTGATGGCCAGTCGTTGGCACATTGGACGGGCACGCAACGCGCTCGACGATTGGCCGTGTTACCGCAGGTTTCGACCCTGGATTTCGCCTTTCGCGTTGAAGAAGTGGTCGGCATGGGGCGTTTGCCTTATCAAAGCGGTCGAGTGCGTGATGACGAGATTGTCGTCGCAGCATTGGCGGCGGCGGATGCCGGGCATCTGAGCGGGCGCAGCTATCTGGCATTGTCGGGCGGTGAGCGCCAGCGCGTGCATCTGGCGCGGGTGCTGGCGCAACTCTGGCCGGGGCAGGTCGGGCAGACATTGCTGCTGGATGAGCCGACGTCGATGCTTGATCCGCTGCATCAACACACGACTTTGCAGGCCGTACGCGAGTTTGCCGATCGCGGCGCGGCAGTGATGGTGATCCTGCATGATCTGAATCTGGCTGCGCGTTATTGTGATCGCGTGTTGCTGCTTGAGGGCGGGCGACCGGTTGCGCTGGACACGCCGCAGCAAGTGTTGCGGCCGGACACGCTCAAAGCCGTGTTCGGTCTCGAAGTATTGGTGCAGCCGCACCCGGAGCGTGGGCATCCGCTGATCATCGCCCGCTGACTTTCTCATTGAGGTGATTGCATGCGAGGAATGTGGCTGTTGGCGGTGTTGTTGCTCGCGGGGTGTCAGCATGTTGCCGCGCCACCGCCAGTCAGTGGCGAGATTCGTGACCTGCACAGCGGTCAGGTGCTGACCGCGCAGCAACTGCTCACACGTCTTGCTGAACTGCAGCGGCTGATCATCGGCGAGCAGCATGACAACGCCGATCACCACGCCGCGCAGTTATGGCTTTTGCAGTCTCTTGGCAAACAGCGGCCGCAAGGCAGCCTGTTGTTGGAAATGCTCACGCCTGATCAGCAGCCGAAGGTTGATGCGCTAAGCCAGTCTGCGTCTCAGCCCGACAACCTTCCTGACGCATTGGCCTGGCAGAAAGGTTGGGACTGGAGTCTCTATGGGCCGATTGTTCGCTTCGCCCTCACACAGCCGTATCCGTTGCTGGCGGCGAATCTGGATAACAACGAAATCCGCAGCTTTTATCGCAATCCATCCGTTATGCCGGGGGAGCGCAGCAATGCTCAATCGGTGAAAACTGTTTTGCTGGAGCAGATCAGCGATTCCCACTGTGGCCTGCTGCCTGAGTCGCAGATGCCGGCGATGCTGGCGGTTCAGCAACAACGCGATCGGCGCATGGCCGAGCGTTTATTGGCTGCGTCCACACCGTCGTTGCTGCTGGCGGGTGCCTGGCATGCACGCAAGGATGTCGGGGTGCCGCTGCATGTTGTGGATCTGGGCGCTACCCAGGCTCCTGCAGTGCTGATGCTGGCGGAGCAGGGCGCCGAGGTTACGGCGGCAATGGCCGATTACGTCTGGTACACCCCGGCCATGCCCAAGCGTGATTACTGCGAAGAAATGCGCAAACAGTTCGGCAAGTGACTTTTCCACAGGCAAAAAAAGACCCGGTTAAAACCGGGTCAAATAACCGTGATTAGCCTGATGAGGAGATAATCTGAGAGTCCGAACCAAGGGCTTTTCAGAATATCGACTGATCTCGCGACCAGTTGTGATAATCATAGCGATTCTCATTACCGAGTCAACCTCTGTTTTTTCATTTGCCTGATTTAATCTCGGGATTGGCCGGAATGCCCCGGAAAACGGGGACTTAAAACTGGGTTTTGACCGCAGTCAGTTGAGTGATCTGGCCGTTGAGCTGGCTGATGCGCCGCGCCATGCTTTCGATCAGGCTGTGGGCGATCTTCGGATTGCTGCGGGTCATGCTCAAAAACTGATCACCGGGAATCAGCATCACCGTGCTCGAATCACGAGCAATTACTGTGGCATTTCGTGGCTCCCCGGTGAACACCGCCATGGCTCCAAAAATCTCATCCTTGGGCACTTCGCCGACCTTATGTCCATCGACAAAGGCTTCGGCATGCCCGTCGATGATGACAAACACGTGATCGGCGGCATCGCCCTGGTGGATCAGCACTTCACCGGCCTCGACCCGTTTGAAACCGTTGGTACTGCGAAACTCCCGCGGTTTCAGTTCGGCCACGGCGTGGGCGAGGAGTGCCATTTGGCCCAGCAGGTACTCGAGAAATTGGTTCGCCCGGTTGGCGTCAGCATACAAATGCCCGAACACATCGCTGCGGCGATAGGGCAACAAGCGCAACGGTCCTTCATTGCACAGACGGCAATCGACCCAAGCGTCACCCTGTTGTAGGCCGATCAAGTCACCTTCCTGCCAATAGAACAGTGCTCGTACACCGATGTACCCGTTGATTACGCCTTCCGTCAGCAGAAACAACTGATCGCCGGGCAACTGCGCCATCAAGTCATCGGTCGTCTCCAGTTCAATCACCGGGCCGCACGGCACGAGGTCTTCCAGCCACTGCGCAGGAAAATTCTGCAAACGGTTGATCACTGAGTCGGCAAATGCCGATTGTTCCCCAAGCAGGTACATGACGGTCAGCGCCCGTTCAGTTCTTGTGACGTGAGGAAATGGCTTCGAGTTGCTTGTTCAAGGCGTCCTTGCGCTCGGCGGGGATGTCGTTCCAGTGAACATCCATCAATGCGCCTTCGATCGCATACAACAACACCTTCGATGCGCGAAACCCGCGGGTACGCACGGCCCGGTAGGCGTCCACCGCGCCCAGGCGACGCAAGTCCGAGGCGCTGTGGATGCCCACGGCATGCAGCCATTGCGCCGACGTCTTGCCAAGATTCTTCAGGTGTTGCAGTTCATCATTCATCAAGCCTCCTTGCGACGGCCGAATGGTGCGTGGGGCGAGCTTCTCAGGAGTGTAGCCATCAGTAGGAAAAGCGTGGTTGTTTGGTCGGATTCAACGCAAACGCTTCTAAGAAAGGTCGCAATTTTCAGCAGGATAGGCGGGCGGGGCGGGATGCCATGGCGCGGGAAAAATCCGCGCAGCAAGCAGTCCAGCGCAAAGCGGGGGCGCTGGACACATCGGGCAGAAGCGTTTAGCGAGTGCGATAACGCAGGCGTGTACCGAAGTTCATCGACATCAGAATCTCGTCAGCGCTCAGCTCCGGCGGAAAGTACGCACCGGAAATCTGTGCGTGGGCCAGGCTTGCACCTTCCAGCGATGCGTTGCGGAAATCAATGCCACGCAAATCGGCGGAACGGAAATACGCGTCCCGGAAATCCACGCCATCGGCGTTCAGTTCACGCAGGTCGAGGCCACGGAAGTCGCCGCCGACCATATCGATCGGCCCGTCTTGCGGGCGTTCCTTGTTGAAACCTGTGATGTCATCTTTGTGCAGCAAGGCATACAGCGGGGTATCGAGAAGTTTCGGCTGGCTCATGTCACATCACCTGTTGGTTTTATGGCGCCAGTATAGTGCCACTATTTGACGGCCGTGAAGCCGGCGAGGGCTTCACGGCCGAAATAGTTTCTTACAGGCCTGGCAGGCGTTGGCGGATTTGCGCGACCACGGTGTCCAGTGTGCCGGATTCATTGGTCTGCACGCGTTTGCTGCGCAGGATTTCTTCCGGCGTCAGCGCTTCGCGATTGGCCTGCTGAGCTTCGATCACTGCCAGCGTGGCGTCGGACGGATCCTGTTTGTCTGCCTGACGAATCGCCAGCCAGCTCTCGATCACCGCTTGTGGCGCGTTGCAGTCGAGAATCAGGAACGGCGTGCCGGTGGCTTCGGCGACTTGAGCCGCGCTGTCACGTTGCTCGCGCTTGAGGTAAGTGGCGTCAATCACCACCGGGAAACCGGCGTGCAGGATCACGTCAGCGATTTCATGCAGGCGCGCGTAGGTCTTGGCGCTGGC
This sequence comes from Pseudomonas sp. LBUM1648, assembly GCF_059716145.1. NCBI lineage: Bacteria > Pseudomonadati > Pseudomonadota > Gammaproteobacteria > Pseudomonadales > Pseudomonadaceae > Pseudomonas > Pseudomonas sp. LBUM1648. The sequence goes on along the minus strand of NZ_CP166808.1, from coordinate 5,524,472 downwards.
GTCGGCACTATAAATGCCGGCCTGTACATCATTGGCGACGGTTTGTTCGCCGAACAGACGCTTGCGCTCAACATCGGAGCGCAGGCGGATCGCCCCCAGCGCTTCGACCAGACGCATGGCCACGTGGCTCTTGCCGACAGCGGAAACGCCGTGGGTGATCGCCATGAAGCGCGAAGGAATGGTGCTGTAGCTTTCCGCCAGGTTGGCGTAGTTGCGGTACTGGCGCAGGGTGGTGGCGCGCTGCACCGGGGTCGCGTCTGCCGGCATGCTGAACAGCGCTACTTTTGCGCGAACCAGTGCGCGGTAGGCTTTGTAGAAGTTCAGCACTTCCAGGCCTTGATAGTCGCCAGTCAGTTCCAGGTATTGGCTGATGAAGCGGCGGGCCAGGGATTTCAGGCCGCGATCTTCCAGGTCCATTGCCAGGAAACCGGTGTCGGCCCAGACGTCAGTGAAGCGGAACGGTTCGTTGAATTCGATGCAGTCGAAGATCACCACTTTGCCGTCAATGACAGTAGCGTTACCCAAGTGAATATCGCCGTGGCACTCGCGGGTGAAGCCTTCGGCCTTGCGCTGGGCGAACAGTGGCTTGAGACGCGCAAAGCTGCTTTCGGCCCAGGCTTTCAGGGCTTCAAGTTGCAGCAGGTCATTTTTGTCGCTGAGGAACGGCAGGATCTGTTCGAAGTTTTGCGATACCGGCGCCATCACGCTGTCCGGGGTGCCGGCGTCGTGCTCGGCCGGGACTTCCGGGGCGGTGAGGTGGAAATGGGCGATCTGCTCGGCCATTTCATCGATGTGCTGGGTGGTCAGCTCGCCATTGGCTTGCAAGGTGCTGAGCAAACCGGTCTGCGGGAACTGACGCATTTTCAGCACGTATTCGATAGCCGGGCCGTCGCCGCCCAGTTGTGGGGCTTCGACGCTGCCGGTGACAGGCAACACCTCCAGATACAAATCGTCGGTCAGGCGCTGGTTCAGACGCAGTTCTTCGCCGCAAAAGTGTCCGCGTTGTTCGAGATTGGTGAAGTCGAGGAAGCCGAAATTCACGGGCTTCTTCACTTTATAAGCAAAGGGACCGGTGAGGATCACCCACGAGATATGGGTTTCGATGACCTGGAACCCTTCGACGGGGTGCGGGTAGAGGGCCGGGTTTTGCAGGGCAGCGATCAGTGACTGGCTCACGGGCGATCCTTCAGAGACTGGGGGAAATTCGAGGTCGCCATTATGGCCGCTCGCCAGCCCGACGCAAACCTCGGAGCGCTCCTGTTGAGTATGAATAAAGTGCGTATAATCCGCCGCCATGACTCGAACTCGATCCCCCCGCACTCCTAAAAAACCACCTGCCAAGGGCCTGCGCCCATGGTTGGGTTGGGCCATTAAACTCAGTCTGGTCGGCCTTGTGGTGCTGGCCGGCTTCGCCGTTTACCTCGATGCCGTGGTGCAGGAGAAGTTCTCCGGCAAGCGCTGGACCATCCCGGCCAAGGTCTACGCGCGCCCGCTTGAGCTGTTCGTCGGACAAAAGCTCAGCAAGGACGATTTCCTCACCGAACTCGATGCCCTCGGCTACCGCCGCGAAGCCGTGAGCAATGGCCCTGGCGCCGCTGCCGTCAGCGGCAACACCGTCGATCTGAATACCCGTGGCTTCCAGTTCTATGAAGGTCTGGAGAAAGCGCAGCCGGTGCGCGTGCGCTTCTCGGGCGATTATGTCGCCGAGCTTTCAGCCACCAATGGCTCCAAGCTGTCAGTGGTGCGCCTGGAACCGGTGTTGATCGGCGGGATTTATCCGAAGAATCTTGAAGACCGCATTCTGATCAAACTCGATCAAGTGCCGCCATATCTGCTGGAAACCCTGGTTGCGGTTGAGGATCGGGATTTCTACAGTCACTGGGGCGTGTCGCCGAAGTCGATTGCCCGCGCCATCTGGGTCAACACGTCCGGCGGCAAGATGACCCAGGGCGGCAGTACGCTGACCCAGCAGTTGGTGAAAAACTTCTACCTCACCAACGAACGCAGCCTGTCCCGCAAGCTTACCGAAGCGATGATGGCGATGCTGCTGGAGCTGCATTACGACAAGAAGGAAATTCTTGAGGCCTACCTCAACGAAGTCTTCGTCGGACAGGACGGCCAACGCGCGGTGCACGGTTTCGGTCTGGCCAGTCAGTTCTTCTTCGGTCAGCCTCTGTCCGAGTTGAAGCTGCATCAAGTCGCGATGCTGGTGGGAATGGTCAAAGGCCCGTCCTATTACAACCCGCGGCGCAATCCCGAGCGTGCGCTGGAACGTCGTAATCTGGTGCTCGATGTGCTTGAGCAACAAGGCGTCGCAACGGCGGAGCAGGTCGAAGCAGCGAAGAAAATGCCACTGGGTGTGACCACTCGCGGCAAGCTGGCCGACAGCTCGTTCCCGGGCTTTATCGATCTGGTCAAACGCCAGTTGCGTGAAGACTACCGCGACGAAGACTTGACCGAAGAAGGTCTGCGGATCTTCACCAGTTTCGACCCGATTCTGCAGATGAAAGCCGAGGCGTCGGTCAACGACACCTTTAAGCGTCTGTCCGGGCGCAAAGGCTCCGATGACGTTGAAGCGGCGATGGTCGTGACCAATCCGGAAACCGGCGAAGTCCAGGCGATGATCGGCAGCCGACAGGCAAGCTATGCCGGCTTCAACCGGGCACTGGATGCGGTACGACCGATCGGCTCGTTGATCAAGCCGGCGGTGTATCTCACTGCGCTGGAAAAACCGAGCCAATACACCCTGACCAGCTGGTTGTCGGATGATCCGTTGTCGGTCAAGGGGGCGAACGGTCAAGTGTGGAAACCACAGAACTACGATCGTCGTTCCCACGGCACTGTGTTCCTCTATCAGGGCCTGGCGCATTCCTACAACCTGTCGACCTCGCGTCTGGGCCTGGAAGTGGGCGTGCCCAATGTCCTCAAGACGCTGGGGCGCCTGGGTGTGACGCGCGAGTTTCCGGCATTCCCGTCGATGTTGCTGGGTGCCGGCGGCATGACCCCGATCGAAGTGGCGACCATGTATCAGACCCTCGCCAACGGTGGTTTCAATACGCCGATGCGCGGGATTCGCAGCGTGCTGACCGCCGAAGGCGAGCCGCTCAAGCGTTATCCGTTCCAGATTCAGCAGCGTTTCGATCCGGCGTCCATTTACCTGATCCAGAACGCCATGCAGCGGGTCATGCGTGAAGGCACCGGCAGCTCGGTTTACAACGTGCTGCCCAAGACCCTGACACTGGCCGGCAAGACCGGTACCAGTAACGACTCGCGTGACAGCTGGTTCGCCGGTTTCAGTCAGGATCTGCTGGCGGTGGTCTGGCTGGGACGCGATGACAACGGCAAGACGCCATTCACTGGTGCTACCGGTGCGTTGCAGGTCTGGACAAGTTTCATGCGCAAGGCTGACCCGCTGCCGCTGGACATGCCACAGCCGGACAACATCGTCCAGGCGTGGGTCGATTCGCGTACCGGGCAAGGCTCTGATGCCAACTGCCCGGGGGCGGTGCAGATGCCGTATATTCGCGGCAGCGAACCACCACCCGGCGCTGCCTGTGCAAGCGAAACGCCTGCTTCCGGCGAGTCGGTGATGGATTGGGTCAAGGGCTGGATGAATTAAGCAAAGAGGGTTTCAAGTGAACAAGTGGTTGATTCCAGCGGTGACTGCCGTGGCTTTGCTCAGCGGCTGCTCTACCGTACAGCGTGGTTCGATTCCGGTGGTTGATTCGGGCACGGCTGTGTCCAACAGCGAACGTATTTCGGCCAATGGCGGCTTCCGTCAAACCACGGTCAAGCGTCCTGCGCAGGGCCAGACTCAGGCCATACCGCAAGGTGATACTGGCGTTGTGGTGATGGTGCCGGGCGGCGGCGCGGCAACATCGGCGCCGATCAGCTCTTCGCCGATCGTGCCGGGCCCGGCATCCGGCGGCATCACGCCGGGGCCGTACAACCCTTCGCCAGTCGAATCGGCACCGATCAACTCCGGCAGCTACAGCATGCCTTCGACGCCGAGCGGCATTCCTTCGGCCAGCAGCGGCGGCGGTCTGTCGGCGGACGAGCAACTGGACGGTCCGGTACTCGCCTTGCTGACGACTGCCCAACAGCAACAGGCCGGTGGCGACCTCAACGGTGCGTCGTCCAGCCTGGAGCGCGCGCAGCGTGTTGCCCCGCGTGAGCCGCAAGTGCTTTATCGCCTGGCGCAGGTGCGTATGGCCCAAGGCGATGCGCCGCAAGCCGAGCAGTTTGCCCGTCGGGCACTGACCATGGCCAACGGCCGTCCGGACTTGCAGGCCAGCCTGTGGGAAATCATCGCTCAGTCCCGTGAGAAACAAGGTGATTCCGCCGGCGCTGCGCAGGCTCGCCAGAAGGCCAAGGTTTCGTTGTGATGGATAGTCGTTTCCCGAAAATCGCCGATCAGCTGTTGCTGATTGAGCGAGAGCTGCGCACGCAGGGTTGGTGGGATGAAGTTCAGCCGTCGGTAGAAGCCTTGAGCAGCGTCGAGCCATTCTCGGTCGACACGCTGGACTTCGAGCAGTGGCTGCAATGGATCTTCCTGCCTCGGATGAAGATGATCCTCGAGCAGGATCTGCCTTTGCCGAACGCCTCGGGCATTCAGGAAATGGCTGAAATGGTCTTCGCCCAGCGCAATATGCAGGGCAAGGATCGGCAGCTTCAGTTATTGCTCAAACAGTTTGATCAGTTGATTACTGCTTCGCGCTGAACCGGAAGCTGCCAGTTGTTACTGGCAGTTTTCCGCAATCTGCTTCTGCGCTTCGACGATGCGCTCCTGACGTTGTGCATCGCTCAGCCGCCGCAACTCCCCCTCAACTTCCTCCCGCAAACGCGGATTGTTGTGCAATTGCGCAAGATTCGTACGTGCCTGCTCGCAAAACGCCTTGAGCTGCGCTTGTTGATCGGCGACTTGCTTCTTGACCTTGTCGTCGATGGCTTTCTGATCGCCCATCACGCCGCCACCTGGCATCGGCGCCGGTTTTGCCGCAGGCGAGGAGGGCGTCTGCAGGGTAGTGGACGGCTGGCCTTGGGGAGGTTGTGCATCAAAGTGAGTGACACCTTGGGCATCGACCCATTTGTAGATCTGAGCGGCCGTGCACCATGTGCTGAGGCCGATCAGCAGGGTTAACAGAAGCATTCGCATGCTGATTCCTTGGCAAAATTGCGCAATTGACACTAACAGAGTAGCTGTTTTCAGGTTTTTTCTTGCGTTCTCATGTGCTTACCCACAATTAAGCACATAGACGGCTTGACTTGGAGAGGGCGAAACAGAAGAATCCAAAGTCCGCTGTAGAGGGACTGCCAGAAGCAGACCCACTCGGTAGATCATGAGGCGCACATCCGCGCCGACCTGTTACACCCGCAACGCGTTACCTCGCGCTGGGTGGGAAAGGCCCGCAACACTTGGGACGATCCCAATACTTGCTCAGTCAGTGCTGACGTAGTCGGCGACCACCGTCGCTCATGCTCTGCCGAGAAGTAAACCTATTAAGACCCGTCCCATTTTTCGTGGGCGGTATTCTGGCGTTTTAGAGGTGAACAACGTGGAGCTTTTATCTGGCGGTGAGATGCTCGTCCGCTTCTTGCGTGACGAAGGCGTCAAATATATCTACGGGTACCCGGGTGGTGCTCTCCTGCATGTTTACGATGCCCTGTTCAAAGAACCGGAAGTGACTCACATTCTGGTTCGTCACGAGCAAGCGGCTACCCATATGGCTGATGGCTACGCCCGTGCCACCGGTAAAGCCGGCGTGGTATTGGTGACTTCCGGTCCAGGCGCCACAAACGCCATCACCGGTATTGCCACCGCCTATATGGATTCGATTCCAATGGTGATCATTTCCGGTCAGGTGCCTAGCACCATGGTCGGCACCGACGCGTTCCAGGAAACCGACATGATCGGTATCTCCCGGCCGATCGTGAAGCACAGCTTCATGATCAAGCACGCTTCGGAAATCCCGGAAGTCATGAAGAAGGCCTTCTACCTGGCGCAATCCGGTCGTCCGGGTCCGGTCGTGGTCGATATTCCGAAAGACATGACCAACCCGGCCGAGAAGTTCGAATACATCTTCCCGAAGAAAGCCAAGCTGCGCTCCTACAGCCCGGCCGTTCGCGGTCACTCGGGGCAAATCCGCAAGGCGGCAGAAATGCTCCTGGCGGCCAAGCGCCCTGTGCTGTACTCCGGCGGGGGCGTGATCCTGGGCAACGGTTCCGCACCGCTGACCGAACTGGCGAAAATGCTCAACCTGCCAGTGACCAACACGCTGATGGGCCTGGGCGGCTTCCCTGGCACCGATCGTCAGTTTATCGGCATGCTCGGGATGCACGGCAGCTACACCGCCAACCTGGCGATGCACCATGCCGACGTGATCCTGGCTGTCGGTGCGCGTTTCGACGATCGCGTGATCAACGGCGCGGCGAAGTTCTGCCCGAACGCCAAGATCATCCACATCGACATCGACCCGGCTTCGATTTCCAAGACCATCAAGGCTGACGTGCCTATCGTTGGTCCGGTCGAGAGCGTCCTGACCGAAATGGTCGCGATCCTCAAGGAAATCGGCGAGACCCCAAACAAGGAGTCTGTGGCCAGTTGGTGGAAGCAGGTTGATGAATGGCGTGGTGATCGCGGCCTGTTTCCTTACGACAAGGGCGACGGCAGCAAGATCAAGCCGCAGACCGTGATCGAAACCCTGTGCGAAGTGACCAAGGGCGATGCCTTTATCACCTCCGACGTGGGTCAACACCAGATGTTCGCTGCGCAGTACTACACGTTCAATAAGCCTAACCGCTGGATCAACTCCGGTGGCCTGGGCACCATGGGCTTCGGTTTCCCAGCGGCCATGGGTATCAAGTTGAACTTCCCGGAAGACGACGTTGCCTGCGTCACCGGTGAAGGCAGTATCCAGATGAACATCCAGGAACTGTCGACCTGCCTGCAATATGGCTTGCCAGTAAAAATCGTCATCCTGAACAACGGTGTTCTGGGGATGGTGCGTCAGTGGCAGGACATGAGCTACGGCAGCCGTCACTCGCACTCGTACATGGAATCGCTGCCTGACTTCGTCAAGTTGGCTGAAGCCTACGGTCACGTTGGCGTACGCATCACCGATTCGAAAGATTTGAAGTCGAAGATGGAAGAAGCGTTCGCCATGAAGGATCGCCTGGTCGTGATCGATATTTCGGTAGACACCAGCGAGCACGTCTACCCGATGCAGATCAAAGACGGCTCGATGCGCGATATGTGGCTGAGCAAGACGGAGCGTACTTAATCATGCGGCACATTATTTCCTTGCTTCTGGAAAACGAACCCGGCGCTCTGTCTCGCGTAGTCGGCCTGTTCTCGCAGCGCAACTACAACATCGAAAGCCTGACCGTGGCCCCGACCGAAGACCCGACTCTGTCGCGTCTGACGCTGACCACCGTTGGCCACGATGAAGTCATCGAGCAGATCACTAAAAACCTGAACAAGCTGATCGAAGTGGTCAAGCTGGTGGACCTGTCGGAAAGTGCTCATATCGAGCGCGAACTGATGCTGGTCAAGGTCAAGGCCACTGGCGCCCAGCGCGCCGAGATCAAACGCACCACCGATATTTACCGTGGACAGATCGTCGATGTCAGCGCCAGCGTGTATACCGTTCAATTGACCGGTACCAGCGACAAGCTCGACAGCTTCATTCAGTCCATTGGCACCGCATCGATTCTGGAAACCGTCCGCAGCGGCGTGACCGGCATTGCCCGCGGCGACAAAGTACTCAGCATCTAAACCAAATTAGCGAATGGCCTGAACGGCCAGGATATATAGGGGAAATTCATGAAAGTTTTCTACGATAAAGACTGCGACCTGTCGATCATCCAGGGCAAGAAAGTTGCCATCATCGGTTACGGTTCCCAGGGCCACGCCCAGGCGTGCAACCTGAAAGATTCCGGTGTCGACGTTACCGTTGGTCTGCGTAAAGGTTCGGCCACCGTTGCCAAAGCTGAAGCTCACGGCCTGAAAGTGACCGACGTTGCTTCCGCTGTTGCTGCTGCCGACCTGGTCATGATCCTGACCCCGGACGAGTTCCAGTCCTCGCTGTACAAAAACGAAATCGAGCCGAACATCAAGAAAGGCGCCACCCTGGCCTTCTCCCACGGTTTCGCGATCCACTACAACCAGGTTGTTCCGCGTGCCGATCTCGACGTGATCATGATCGCGCCGAAAGCCCCGGGCCACACCGTGCGTTCCGAGTTCGTGAAGGGTGGTGGTATCCCTGACCTGATCGCGATCTACCAGGACGCTTCGGGCAACGCCAAAAACGTTGCACTGTCCTACGCTGCCGGTGTTGGCGGCGGTCGTACCGGCATCATCGAAACTACCTTCAAGGACGAGACTGAAACCGATCTGTTCGGCGAACAAGCCGTTCTGTGTGGCGGTACCGTTGAACTGGTCAAAGCCGGTTTCGAAACTCTGGTTGAAGCTGGCTACGCGCCGGAAATGGCCTACTTCGAGTGCCTGCACGAACTGAAACTGATCGTTGACCTCATGTACGAAGGCGGTATCGCCAACATGAACTACTCGATCTCCAACAACGCTGAGTACGGCGAGTACGTGACCGGTCCGGAAGTGATCAACGCCGAATCCCGTCAGGCCATGCGCAACGCCCTGAAACGTATTCAGGACGGCGAATACGCCAAAATGTTCATCAGCGAAGGCGCAACCGGCTACCCTTCGATGACCGCCAAGCGTCGTAACAACGCCGCTCACGGTATCGAAATCATCGGCGAGCAACTGCGCTCCATGATGCCGTGGATCGGTGCCAACAAGATCGTCGACAAAGCCAAAAACTAAGTCGTCGTCCCTTGTACGAAAAACGCGGCCTCGGCCGCGTTTTTTCGTTTGAGGCGGTGGTTCTGGTATAAAGCTGCATCGTTTGTGGCCGAACCGTCGTCCCAGACACCTGTCGAATTTTTTCCAAACCGTTGCAAGGTAATGTCCATGAGCGAACGTCCCGAAGAGCCGAACAAGGCTTCTGACGCCGAAAGCCTGCTGCCTATCGATGAACACATCGAAGAAGGGCACGACGCAGAAGGTCGTAAAGTCCGGCATCGTGGTATCTATCTGCTGCCGAATCTGTTCACCACTGCGAACCTGTTCGCAGGGTTCTACTCCATCATCAACTCGATGAGTGCCCAGGCTGCGTTAAGCGCCGGGGACTCGGTGAACGCGAGCAAGTATTTCGCCTTCGCTGCCATCGCTATTTTCGTCGCCATGGTGCTCGACGGCCTCGATGGTCGTGTTGCGCGCATGACCAATACGCAAAGCGCTTTCGGCGCCGAGTATGACTCGCTGTCCGACATGGTTGCTTTCGGCGTGGCACCGGCGCTGCTGGCCTTTGGCTGGGCGCTGGGTGATATGGGCAAGGTCGGCTGGATGGTCGCCTTCATCTATGTAGCGGGTGCGGCCCTGCGTCTGGCGCGCTTCAACACTCAGGTTGGCACTGCCGACAAGCGCTACTTCATCGGTCTGGCCAGTCCGGCAGCCGCCGGCGTGGTGGCGGGTATTGTCTGGGCGTTCAGCGATTACGGGATCCAGGGCTCGAAGATGTCGTTCCTGGTCGCGCTGATGGTGGCCGCTGCCGGCATGCTGATGGTCAGCAACATCAAGTACAACAGCTTCAAGGAGCTGGACTTGAAAGGGCGTGTGCCTTTCGTTGCGATTCTCGCGGTGGTGTTGGTGTTTGCCGTGGTCTTCAGCGATCCACCGCGCATTCTGCTGCTGGTGTTTCTCGCTTATGCGGCCTCCGGCCCAGTGCAATACCTCCTGCATCTTCGTCGCCACAAAAACGCCGAGTGATGTAATTTCCCGCATACTCCGCAGTCTATGGGTACATCTGTCCTCCAAAGCTGCGGAGTTGTCATGTTGATCAAAATCCCCAAAGCATCTGACTGCCATGAGTCGGATGTCACGTCTGAATCGATTTATCTCTCTCGTCGCCAATTGCTTGGAGCCACTGCCGCCGGTATCGCCGTCAGCAGCTTGCCGCGCTGGGCAAGTGCAGACGAAGCCGCTCGATATGCTGATGTCGAGGCGGGTAAAGCGCCAGCCTGGTTTACCGAGAAGCTTCCCTCTACTAAGTGGGGAGCGGTCAACGTCAAGGATGAGGCGATCACCCCTTATAAAGACGCGACTCACTACAACAACTTCTATGAGTTCGGTACTGACAAAGGTGACCCGGCGGCGAATGCCGGGGCGCTGAAAGCCGAACCCTGGAGTGTTGTGGTAGACGGGGAGGTGGGTAAGCCAGGGCGTTATGCGCTGGAAGACTTCATGAAGCCGTATCAGCTGGAAGAGCGCATCTATCGCCTGCGCTGTGTTGAAGCCTGGTCGATGGTTATTCCGTGGATCGGTTTTCCTATCTCGGCGCTGCTCAAGCAGGTCGAGCCTACCTCCAATGCCAAGTACATCCGTTTCGAAACGCTGCAGGATCCCAAGAGCATGCCCGGACAGCGCTCTGGTTTTGCCCTGATCGACTGGCCTTATGTAGAAGGCTTGCGTCTGGATGAGGCGATGAATCCATTGGCGATTCTGGCTGTGGGCATGTATGGCCGGGAATTGCCGAATCAGAATGGCGCACCGCTGCGTTTGGTTGTGCCTTGGAAGTATGGGTTCAAGAGCGTCAAATCCATCGTGCGGATCAGTTTGGTCAGCGAGCAGCCGAAGACGACATGGCAGAGTATTGCGGCGGATGAGTACGGGTTTTATGCGAACGTGAATCCTACAGTCGACCATCCGCGCTGGACGCAAGCACGGGAGCGCCGGTTGCCGAACAGCCTGTTCAAGCCGAATGTGCGCGATACCCAGATGTTCAACGGCTACTCGGATGAAGTTGCTTCTTTATATACAGGGCTCGATCTGCGGAAGAATTACTGATGCGATATCCGGTCTGGCGAGTGGGTGTTTTCATTGCAGCGGCGATCTGGCCTTTGCTGTGGTTCTATCAAGCCTTCGAGGATTTGCTTGGGCCGGATCCTGGCAAGGTCCTGGTTGATCGGCTCGGACTCGGGACGTTGGTGTTGTTGCTGATTACTTTGAGCATGACGCCTATGCAAAAATTGACCGGCTGGGCGGGGTGGATCGCAGTACGTCGGCAATTGGGGCTTTGGTGTTTTGCCTATGTGGTTCTACATCTATGTAGCTACATGGCATTTATTCTCGGGTTCGATTGGTCGCAGCTTGGCGTTGAGCTGCGTAAGCGGCCATACATTATTGTCGGTACGTTAGGTTTTCTCGGGTTGCTGGCGTTGGCGGCGACTTCCAATCGTTACAGTCAGCGCCGTCTAGGCGTGCGCTGGAAGAAGCTGCACCGTCTTGCCTATGTGATTCTGGGGCTGGGTTTGCTGCATATGCTTTGGATCGTGCGTGCGGATCTCCGGGAGTGGGCTATCTATGCCTTTATAGGTGCTCTGCTTCTTTTGCTGCGTGTGCCACCCGTTACTCGCCGAATCCCGCGTTTAATGGCTAAAAAACAGATTCTGCAAGAAAAGCGAAATTAGTGGTTGACGGCAGATTCTGGAAGTCTATAATTCGCCCCACTTCCGGCGCAGTCGAAACGGAAAACTCCTTGAGATTCAATGAGTTATACGGTTTTCGGTAGCGGGTTGCTTCAGTTCATCGAAGCCTGGAAGGAGTTGAAAGAGCGGTGATGTTTGGCTCTTTTAACGGTTCGATCTTCTCGGTCGAAAGCGGAGAAAAAGAGGTGTTGACAACAGCGAGTAACGCTGTAGAATTCGCCTCCCGCTAACGAGAGATCGGAAGCGCAAGTGGTTGAAGTTGTTGAAGAATTCTTCGAAAACTTCTGAAAATAATCACTTGACAGCAAATGAGGCTGCTGTAGAATGCGCGCCTCGGTTGAGACGAAAGATCTTAACCAACCGCTCTTTAACAACTGAATCAAGCAATTCGTGTGGGTGCTTGTGGAGTCAGACTGATAGTCAACAAGATTATCAGCATCACAAGTTACTCCGCGAGAAATCAAAGATGTAACCAACGATTGCTGAGCCAAGTTTAGGGTTTCTTAAAAACCCAAAGATGTTTGAACTGAAGAGTTTGATCATGGCTCAGATTGAACGCTGGCGGCAGGCCTAACACATGCAAGTCGAGCGGATGAGAGGAGCTTGCTCCTGGATTCAGCGGCGGACGGGTGAGTAATGCCTAGGAATCTGCCTGGTAGTGGGGGACAACGTTTCGAAAGGAACGCTAATACCGCATACGTCCTACGGGAGAAAGCAGGGGACCTTCGGGCCTTGCGCTATCAGATGAGCCTAGGTCGGATTAGCTAGTTGGTGAGGTAATGGCTCACCAAGGCGACGATCCGTAACTGGTCTGAGAGGATGATCAGTCACACTGGAACTGAGACACGGTCCAGACTCCTACGGGAGGCAGCAGTGGGGAATATTGGACAATGGGCGAAAGCCTGATCCAGCCATGCCGCGTGTGTGAAGAAGGTCTTCGGATTGTAAAGCACTTTAAGTTGGGAGGAAGGGCATTAACCTAATACGTTAGTGTTTTGACGTTACCGACAGAATAAGCACCGGCTAACTCTGTGCCAGCAGCCGCGGTAATACAGAGGGTGCAAGCGTTAATCGGAATTACTGGGCGTAAAGCGCGCGTAGGTGGTTTGTTAAGTTGGATGTGAAATCCCCGGGCTCAACCTGGGAACTGCATTCAAAACTGACAAGCTAGAGTATGGTAGAGGGTGGTGGAATTTCCTGTGTAGCGGTGAAATGCGTAGATATAGGAAGGAACACCAGTGGCGAAGGCGACCACCTGGACTGATACTGACACTGAGGTGCGAAAGCGTGGGGAGCAAACAGGATTAGATACCCTGGTAGTCCACGCCGTAAACGATGTCAACTAGCCGTTGGGAGCCTTGAGCTCTTAGTGGCGCAGCTAACGCATTAAGTTGACCGCCTGGGGAGTACGGCCGCAAGGTTAAAACTCAAATGAATTGACGGGGGCCCGCACAAGCGGTGGAGCATGTGGTTTAATTCGAAGCAACGCGAAGAACCTTACCAGGCCTTGACATCCAATGAACTTTCCAGAGATGGATTGGTGCCTTCGGGAACATTGAGACAGGTGCTGCATGGCTGTCGTCAGCTCGTGTCGTGAGATGTTGGGTTAAGTCCCGTAACGAGCGCAACCCTTGTCCTTAGTTACCAGCACGTAATGGTGGGCACTCTAAGGAGACTGCCGGTGACAAACCGGAGGAAGGTGGGGATGACGTCAAGTCATCATGGCCCTTACGGCCTGGGCTACACACGTGCTACAATGGTCGGTACAAAGGGTTGCCAAGCCGCGAGGTGGAGCTAATCCCATAAAACCGATCGTAGTCCGGATCGCAGTCTGCAACTCGACTGCGTGAAGTCGGAATCGCTAGTAATCGCGAATCAGAATGTCGCGGTGAATACGTTCCCGGGCCTTGTACACACCGCCCGTCACACCATGGGAGTGGGTTGCACCAGAAGTAGCTAGTCTAACCTTCGGGAGGACGGTTACCACGGTGTGATTCATGACTGGGGTGAAGTCGTAACAAGGTAGCCGTAGGGGAACCTGCGGCTGGATCACCTCCTTAATCGACGACATCAGCTGCTCCATAAGTTCCCACACGAATTGCTTGATTCATTGAAGAAGACGATAAGAAGCAGCCCGAAATTGGGTCTGTAGCTCAGTTGGTTAGAGCGCACCCCTGATAAGGGTGAGGTCGGCAGTTCGAATCTGCCCAGACCCACCAATTTTGTGTGGGAAACGCCTGTAGAGAATACGGGGCCATAGCTCAGCTGGGAGAGCGCCTGCCTTGCACGCAGGAGGTCAGCGGTTCGATCCCGCTTGGCTCCACCACTACTGCTTCTGAAGTTTTGAAAGCTTAGAAATGAGCATTCCATCAGTATGATGATGAATGTTGATTTCTAGTCTTTGATTAGATCGTTCTTTAAAAATTTGGGTATGTGATAGAAAGATAGACTGAACGTTACTTTCACTGGTAACGGATCAGGCTAAGGTAAAATTTGTGAGTTACTCTGAATTGAGTATTATCGAATTTTCGGCGAATGTCGTCTTCACAGTATAACCAGATTGCTTGGGGTTATATGGTCAAGTGAAGAAGCGCATACGGTGGATGCCTTGGCAGTCAGAGGCGATGAAAGACGTGGTAGCCTGCGAAAAGCTTCGGGGAGTCGGCAAACAGACTTTGATCCGGAGATGTCTGAATGGGGGAACCCAGCCATCATAAGATGGTTATCTTGTACTGAATACATAGGTGCAAGAGGCGAACCAGGGGAACTGAAACATCTAAGTACCCTGAGGAAAAGAAATCAACCGAGATTCCCTTAGTAGTGGCGAGCGAACGGGGACTAGCCCTTAAGTGGCTTTGAGATTAGCGGAACGCTCTGGAAAGTGCGGCCATAGTGGGTGATAGCCCTGTACGCGAAAATCTCTTAGTCATGAAATCGAGTAGGACGGAGCACGAGAAACTTTGTCTGAATATGGGGGGACCATCCTCCAAGGCTAAATACTACTGACTGACCGATAGTGAACTAGTACCGTGAGGGAAAGGCGAAAAGAACCCCGGAGAGGGGAGTGAAATAGATCCTGAAACCGTATGCGTACAAGCAGTGGGAGCCCACTTTGTTGGGTGACTGCGTACCTTTTGTATAATGGGTCAGCGACTTATTTTCAGTGGCGAGCTTAACCGAATAGGGGAGGCGTAGCGAAAGCGAGTCTTAATAGGGCGTCTAGTCGCTGGGAATAGACCCGAAACCGGGCGATCTATCCATGGGCAGGTTGAAGGTTGGGTAACACTAACTGGAGGACCGAACCGACTACCGTTGAAAAGTTAGCGGATGACCTGTGGATCGGAGTGAAAGGCTAATCAAGCTCGGAGATAGCTGGTTCTCCTCGAAAGCTATTTAGGTAGCGCCTCATGTATCACTGTAGGGGGTAGAGCACTGTTTCGGCTAGGGGGTCATCCCGACTTACCAAACCGATGCAAACTCCGAATACCTACAAGTGCCGAGCATGGGAGACACACGGCGGGTGCTAACGTCCGTCGTGAAAAGGGAAACAACCCAGACCGTCAGCTAAGGTCCCAAAGTTATGGTTAAGTGGGAAACGATGTGGGAAGGCTTAGACAGCTAGGAGGTTGGCTTAGAAGCAGCCACCCTTTAAAGAAAGCGTAATAGCTCACTAGTCGAGTCGGCCTGCGCGGAAGATGTAACGGGGCTCAAACCATACACCGAAGCTACGGGTATCATCTTAGGATGATGCGGTAGAGGAGCGTTCTGTAAGCCTGTGAAGGTGAGTTGAGAAGCTTGCTGGAGGTATCAGAAGTGCGAATGCTGACATGAGTAACGACAATGGGTGTGAAAAACACCCACGCCGAAAGACCAAGGTTTCCTGCGCAACGTTAATCGACGCAGGGTTAGTCGGTCCCTAAGGCGAGGCTGAAAAGCGTAGTCGATGGAAAACAGGTTAATATTCCTGTACTTCTGGTTATTGCGATGGAGGGACGGAGAAGGCTAGGCCAGCTTGGCGTTGGTTGTCCAAGTTTAAGGTGGTAGGCTGGAATCTTAGGTAAATCCGGGATTCTAAGGCCGAGAGCTGATGACGAGTCATCTTTTAGATGACGAAGTGGTTGATGCCATGCTTCCAAGAAAAGCTTCTAAGCTTCAGGTAACCAGGAACCGTACCCCAAACCGACACAGGTGGTTGGGTAGAGAATACCAAGGCGCTTGAGAGAACTCGGGTGAAGGAACTAGGCAAAATGGCACCGTAACTTCGGGAGAAGGTGCGCCGGTGAGGGTGAAGGACTTGCTCCGTAAGCTCATGCCGGTCGAAGATACCAGGCCGCTGCGACTGTTTATTAAAAACACAGCACTCTGCAAACACGAAAGTGGACGTATAGGGTGTGACGCCTGCCCGGTGCCGGAAGGTTAATTGATGGGGTTAGCTAACGCGAAGCTCTTGATCGAAGCCCCGGTAAACGGCGGCCGTAACTATAACGGTCCTAAGGTAGCGAAATTCCTTGTCGGGTAAGTTCCGACCTGCACGAATGGCGTAACGATGGCGGCGCTGTCTCCACCCGAGACTCAGTGAAATTGAAATCGCTGTGAAGATGCAGTGTATCCGCGGCTAGACGGAAAGACCCCGTGAACCTTTACTATAGCTTTGCACTGGACTTTGAATTTGCTTGTGTAGGATAGGTGGGAGGCTTTGAAGCGTGGACGCCAGTTCGCGTGGAGCCAACCTTGAAATACCACCCTGGCAACTTTGAGGTTCTAACTCAGGTCCGTTATCCGGATCGAGGACAGTGTATGGTGGGTAGTTTGACTGGGGCGGTCTCCTCCTAAAGAGTAACGGAGGAGTACGAAGGTGCGCTCAGACCGGTCGGAAATCGGTCGTAGAGTATAAAGGCAAAAGCGCGCTTGACTGCGAGACAGACACGTCGAGCAGGTACGAAAGTAGGTCTTAGTGATCCGGTGGTTCTGTATGGAAGGGCCATCGCTCAACGGATAAAAGGTACTCCGGGGATAACAGGCTGATACCGCCCAAGAGTTCATATCGACGGCGGTGTTTGGCACCTCGATGTCGGCTCATCACATCCTGGGGCTGAAGCCGGTCCCAAGGGTATGGCTGTTCGCCATTTAAAGTGGTACGCGAGCTGGGTTTAGAACGTCGTGAGACAGTTCGGTCCCTATCTGCCGTGGACGTTTGAGATTTGAGAGGGGCTGCTCCTAGTACGAGAGGACCGGAGTGGACGAACCTCTGGTGTTCCGGTTGTCACGCCAGTGGCATTGCCGGGTAGCTATGTTCGGGAAAGATAACCGCTGAAAGCATCTAAGCGGGAAACTTGCCTCAAGATGAGATCTCACTGGAACCTTGAGTTCCCTGAAGGGCCGTCGAAGACTACGACGTTGATAGGTTGGGTGTGTAAGCGCTGTGAGGCGTTGAGCTAACCAATACTAATTGCCCGTGAGGCTTGACCATATAACACCCAAGCAATTTGCGTCGAAAGGCCAAGTTGCGGTGTGTGAAGACGAAACGAACCGAAAGTTCGATGTTCACAAAACACCGAAAGCTGTCACATACCCAATTTGCTGAAGCGAGGCCAACAGGTCACGACTCAGTACCCGAATTTCTTGACGACCATAGAGCGTTGGAACCACCTGATCCCATCCCGAACTCAGCAGTGAAACGATGCATCGCCGATGGTAGTGTGGGGTTTCCCCATGTGAGAGTAGGTCATCGTCAAGATTAAATTCCGAGACCCCAATTGCGAAAGCAGTTGGGGTTTTGTTTTGCCCGTAGGAAAGTTTTTTGCTTAGCCTGCGAACAAATTTGCACAGTTATTTTCCAATCAGAACACTAGAATAGCCCCACCTTTTTCGGAGCCAGAGCCTTTATGTCAGAGTCGGTTGACGCCCCCGGGCTGTCAGATTTACCGCTGGAAGACTTGGTGGCCTGTCACGAGTGCGATTTGCTGATGCGCAAGCCAAAACTTGCCCACGGTGAGAAGGCCCTCTGTCCACGCTGCGGTTACGAGCTATACGCCCACCGCCATAACGTGGTGCAGCGTAGCCTTGCCTTGGTAATCGCGGCACTGCTGCTCTACGTACCAGCGAACTTTTTACCCATCATGGAGCTCAATCTACTCGGGCAATCGTCGCAGGACACTGTCTGGAGCGGTGTGGTCGGTTTGTTCAACACGGACATGCAAGGTGTATCGATCGTCGTATTCCTGTGCAGCATGGCCATACCGTTAATCAAATTGCTTTGCCAGTTGATCGTATTGCTAACAATCCGCTTCAACATCGGTCGCAGCTACGGTTTGTTGCTCTACCGCATTTACCATCACCTCAAAGATTGGGGAATGCTTGAGGTCTACCTCATGGGCGTACTGGTGGCGATCGTCAAACTGGCGGACATGGCGGCCATTACTGTCGGTTTCGGCCTGGTGTGTTTCATTGCGTTGTTGTTGGTACAGGTCTGGCTGGAAGTGGTGATGTCACCGCATCAGATCTGGCAGGCGTTATCTGGAGAGGATGCTCATGCGGGCGATTGATGCGGGCATTCTGATTTGTACCGAATGCCACGAATTGAACAGGCAGGAAGCGGACACCGATGAGCAAACCTGCACTCGATGCGGTGCATTGGTTCATGCTCGGCGTCCAAACAGTCTGGCCCGAACCTGGGCTCTGCTGATCACGGCGGCAATTATCTATATTCCGGCCAATGTGTTGCCGATCATGACTGTCAGTTCTTTGGGGCAAGGCGATCCGAGTACCATCATGTCCGGTGTGATCCAGTTAGTGCAGCACGGCATGATTCCAATTGCTGCCGTGGTGTTCATCGCCAGTATTCTGGTGCCGACTTTCAAACTGGTCGGGATCGCCCTGCTGCTGTTTTCGGTGCAACGACGTCAGCCGTTGTCGGCCCGTCAGCGCATCTGGATGTACCGCTTCATCGAGTTCATCGGTCGCTGGTCGATGCTCGATATTTTTGTGATCGCCATTCTGGTGGCGGTCGTCAATTTCGGCCGGCTTGCCAGTGTCGAAGCCAATCTTGGCGCCATCGCTTTCGCCACCGTGGTGATTCTGACGATGCTTGCCGCAGTAACTTTCGATCCCCGACTGATTTGGGATAACACGGAGTCGGACGACGACCATGACTGATTTGCCCGTAGCGAAAACCCGACCGGCCTCGAACTGGTCTGCCATTTGGGTACTGCCTCTGATTGCGCTGATCATCGGCGGTTGGCTCGGCTGGCGTGCCTATTCCGAAACCGGTATCGAGATCCAGGTTCGCTTCGAAAGCGGCGAAGGCATCCAGGCCAACAAGACCGAGGTCATGTACAAAGGCATGTCGGTCGGTAAGGTGAAGGCGCTCAAACTCGACGACGAAGGCAACTCCAAGGGAGTGATTGCCACGGTCGAGATGAACAAGGACGTCGGGCAGTACCTCAAGACAAGCACTCGCTTCTGGCTGGTCAAACCCAGCGTGACCTTGGCGGGTATTACCGGTCTGGAAACCCTGGTGTCCGGTAACTACGTGGCCATCAGCCCCGGCGAAGGCGAGCCTGCGCGCAAGTTCAAGGCGCTCGCCGAAGAGCCGCCGCTCTCCGACGCCAAACCCGGTCTGCACCTGACGATCAAGGCTGATCGCCTCGGTTCGCTGAATCGCGGGAGTCCGGTGTTCTACAAGCAGATCAAGGTTGGCCAGGTGAAAAGCTACCTGCTTTCGGAAGATCAAAGCACGGTCGAACTCAAAGTCTTTATCGAGCCGACCTACGCCAAACTCGTGCGCAAACACACGCGTTTCTGGAACGCCAGCGGCATCAGCATCGATGCCAATCTGTCCGGAGTAAAAGTGCGTAGCGAATCCTTGGCGAGCATTGTTGCCGGCGGTATCGCATTCGCAACGCCTGAGAACCGCAAGGACAGTCCTCCGACCGATCCAAGCCTGCCGTTCCGTCTCTATGAAGACTTCGATGCCGCCGCTGCCGGGATTCGGGTCAAGGTCAAACTCAGCGACTTCGAAGGCCTGCAGGCCGGCCGCACGCCGGTGATGTACAAAGGTATTCAGGTCGGCAACATGAAAGCGCTGAAAGTTGATCCGGATTTGAACAGCGCCACAGCCGAGCTCACCCTTGATCCATTGGCTGAGGACTATCTGGTCGATGGCACTCAGTTCTGGGTGGTCAAACCGTCGATTTCCCTCGCCGGTATCACCGGGTTGGAAGCGCTGGTGAAAGGTAACTACATCGCTGTACGCCCGGGCGACAAAGGTGCGGCACCGAAACGCGAATTCGAGGCCAGGCCAAAAGCGCCGCCGCTGGATCTGCGTTCGCCGGGCCTGCACCTGGTGTTGTTCACCGATGCCCTCGGCTCAATCGATGTGGGTAGCCCGATTCTGTACAAGCAGGTCAAGGTCGGTTCGGTGCAAAGCTACCAGTTCTCCAAGACCAAGAAGCAATTGGTCATCGGTGTGCACATCGATAAGGAATACGAAAACCTGGTCAATGCCTCGACCCGTTTCTGGAATGTCAGCGGTATCACACTGACCGGTGGTTTGACGGGCGGGATTCAAGTGAAGAGCGAGTCATTGCAGACGTTGATGGCCGGCGGTATCGCCTTCGAAACGCCGCAGGCCAAGGCTCCATTGCAGAAGCGCATCCCGCGTTTCCGTCTGTTCGCCAACCATGACGACGCCAATCAAAAGGGCGCCGTGGTGACGATCAAGGTTGATCGCGCCGACGGTTTGCGCAGCGGCACACCGGTTCGCTTCAAAGGCCTGGATGTCGGCAAGATCGACAGTGTCGACCTGACTGACGATCTGCAATCGGTCATCCTCACCGCGCGTATCACTGAAGTGCCGGAGAAGATTGCCCGGGTTGGCAGTCAGTTCTGGGTGGTCAAGCCGGAGTTGGGATTGATGAAGACATCGAACCTGGAAACCCTGGTGACCGGGCAATACGTCGAAGTGCAACCGGCGGCAAAAAACCTCGGCCCGCAGAAGAACTTCGTGGCACTGGCCAATGCGCCGGAAGTGGCTAAGCAAGAGGCAGGTTTGAGTCTGGTGTTGAGCGCGGCTCGCCGTGGCTCGCTGAAACCGGGTGTGCCGGTGACTTATCGTGAAATCACTGTGGGTAAGGTCACTGGTTATGAACTGGGTCAGACCGCCGACCGGGTGTTGGTACATATCCTGATCGAGCCGAAGTACGCGCCGTTGGTGCGCAGTGGCAGCCGGTTCTGGAATACCAGCGGTGTAGGCTTCGATATCGGTCTGTTCAATGGTTTGACGGTACGCACAGAGTCGCTTGAGACGGCGATCCAGGGTGGCATTGCCTTCGCTACACCGGATGGCGAGCGCATGGGTAATCCGGCGCGTCCTGAGCAGACGTTCCCGTTGTTCGACAAGTTTGAGGATGAGTGGCTGACTTGGGCGCCGAAGATTTCGCTGGGTAAGTAAGCTTGCGGCGACTGCTCGCGATAGGGCACTAAAAATCAGCACAAACCCCAAGCCATAAAAAAGGGCCGCGATCCAAACAGATCGCGGCCCTTTTTATTGCCTTCAGTTAATGCCGATCAAACCGCATCCATCTGCGGTTCATCCGCTTCAACATTCAGCGTCGCCTTCACCACATCATGGCGACGGATGTACTTCCAGTCCGCCTCGTCAATGTAGATCCCCGCCGGGCCGCTGCCACCTTCCAGGTCGATGGCGACACTGGCGCAGACCTGCGGCTTCACGCTCGCCAGAATCGGCACAAAGCCTAGTTGCAGGCTGGTTTCCAGCAATGCGGCCTGGTTCTTCTCGTCGATGTCCGCCGCCTCGTCGAGGTAGTACGGCAGGCGTACGCGACCGGCCAGATCGCGATCCATCAAGTGCAGCAACAAGTACATGTTGGTCAGCGCCTTGATGGTCATGGTGGTGCCGTTGGACGCCGCGCCGTCGATGTCGGTGTGAATCACCGGTTGACCGTTAACCTTGGTGATCTCGAACGCCAGTTCGAACAAGTCCTTGAGGCCGAGCTGGTTGTGGTTTGCCGCCACCAGCCGTGCCAGGTATTCCTTGGCTACTTCGTTCTTGTTGTCCTGCTCGGCGCTTTGGCTCAGATCGAACACTGACAGTGTTTCGCCTTCTTCGTACTGACCGGCGCTGTGGATGATCTGGTCGATGTGCTTGAGCGCTTCCTTGTTCGGCGCCAGCACAATGCGGAAGCTCTGCAGGTTGGAGACCTGACGCTTGTTGATCTCGCGGTTGAACAGCGCCAGTTGATGCTCGAGGCTGTCGTAGTCGCTGCGGATGTTACGCAAGGTCCGGGCGATGTCGGTGACCGCTGCACGACGGGCCTTGCCCAAGGTCAGGGCTTCGTCGGTACGGTGTGCATAGGCGTTGATCAGCAGTGACAGACGGCGCTCCATGTCGTCTTCGCTGTCGAACTTGGCCACGCCTTTGAGGCGCACTTGCGCATACAGCGCTTCGATCTGGCCATCGGCGCGCAGCAGGCCCTGCCAACTGTCCTGGTAGTCGTTGAGCAGCGGCAGCAAGTTGTCCATCGAATCGTCGACAGGGTCCATGAACGGCGTACCGAACGGCAGATCCGCCGGCAGCAGTTGACGGCGGCGCAGAGCGTCGTCGAGGGTGCGTTGCTTGGCTTCCATGTCCGCGATCTGCCGGCCGACCAGTTGCAGCTTGGCCGACAGTTGCTGGACGCGCTCGGTGAAGGCATCACTGGAGCGCTTCAGTTCATCCTGCGCGCCTTCCATTTGTGCCAGTTGTTCGAGCTTGTCGCCTTCTTCGGCGCTCAAGGTCTGGGTGCGACGGAAGTCTTCCAGGGCTTTCTGCGCATCCAGCACTTGCTGGTACAGCGCTTCGGTCTGGGTCTTGCTCGCGGCGCGGTCGGCGGCCACGGCTTGCTGGGTTTTCAGTTGCTTGAGCTCTTTTTCCAGACGCTCTTTCTGATCACGCAGCGCGGCGCGGTCGGCCAGCGCTTGCAGGGCCGGCGGCTCGATGTGCGAGATGTCGATCGACAGCCCCGGCACTTCGAAGCGTTCGCCCTTGAAGCCATCAAGGATCAATTCAACCGATTTGACCCACTCGCCATCCTCGTCGAGGGTGATGCCGTGTTCGCCCAGCGGCAGACTGAACAGTGCGCTGTTGAACAGACGCATCAAACGCTCGACGTCCTGTTGCGAGAACTCTTCACGCAGTCGCGCATAGCTGTTGTTGTCGGCGTGATCGAGTTGCTGCTTCACCGACTTCAGGCGTTTTTCCAGATCGCGCAGACGCTCTTCCAGATCTTCGGCGCTGAACTGACGGGATTGCGCCAGGGCGCCGGCCAGTTCGTCGTGGGCGTCTTTGGCCGCCAGCAGTTGCTGCTCCAGCACTTTGACGTCGTCGACCAGCGCGAAACGGTTTTTCAGTACCGACAGCTCGCCGAGCCAGCGCTGGATACCGGAGATTTCCCGCTCCAGACGCATCAGTTCCTGAGTGCCGCCACGCTGATTGTTTTGCAGAGCGTCCTGCTCGCCACGGTAGTGGTCGGCCTGAATGGTCAGCTCTTCTTTGCGCGCACTGGCGTAGTCCGACCAGGTGCCAAGCAACGAGTCGAGCAACGGCGACAGGCGATGCAATTTGCCGCGCAGCACGTCGCGTTGTTTCACGCCGTTGGCCAAGGCTTCAACCAATGGGCCAGCGGCAACCAGCGAGTTGTAGTCCTGTTCCATACGACGTACGTCGCGGAACGCTTCTTCGCACGCGGCGATGTAGTCGACGCTTCCGGAACGCAGGCTGTGTTCGAAGGCATCGAGGAACAGCTGCTTGAGTTTGGCCGCAGTGATTTCGCGCATGTGCAGCAGGTTGATGAACAGCGCGCGGAAGGTCTTCAGGCTCTGCTCGCTGGTGGAACGCAGCGGGATCAGGGTCAGATCCAGCGGGATCGATGTGTGACCGCCGACCAGCAAACGACGCAGTTCGTCAGGTTTGAGCTCGTAGGCTTTCAGGCCTTCGCGCTCAAGGTTGCTGAACAGCTCTTTCTGACGCAGGCAGGTGTCGTTTTTCTGGTAATGAGCCAGATCGAGTTTGCCCGCGTAGGCGAAGAACTGGTGACCGAAACCGCCGCCCGGGCCGCGACCGACCACGCCGATCACGTGCGGGCCGTGGGGCAGGTTCACTTCAACCAGGATGTAGCTGGTGTCGGAAGCGAAGTAGAAACGCCGCGATTGTTCCAGGCTGTACTTGCCGAAACTCATGTCCGACATGCGCGCCAGAATCGGGAACTGCAAGGCGTTGATCGACGCCGATTTACCGAGGTTGTTCGCGCCGTAAACCGACAGTGGTTCTTCGAGCGGAAACAGGCCGAGGCTGTAACCGGCGGTGTTCAAAAGGGCAAAGCGGCGGATGCCGTAGCGTTCCTGGCTCATGCGTCGGACTCCTGTTCTTCGGCAATGGCGCGGGCCAGTGCGTCTTCTTCGCTTTCTTCATCAAATTCGGAAAGATCGAGCGGATCGTCGGTTTCGAGGAATTTCGCCTCGGCGGCTTCGTCGATCAGCACTGGCGCCGGCAGCGGCAGAACGCTGTGGACGCTGGCGGCCAGATCGCGGTCTTGCTGCACCGACAGGCACACGTCGAGGAAACGGTGCATCGGTGGCAGGAACCGGTAGACGCCGTTTTCTTCGCCAGCGAAACCCAGTTGAGTCATGCGGCGCATGATTTTTTCTTCCAGCTCTTCAACCGTCTGCACTTCGGCCTGAATAAACAGGTCGCGGTACTTCTCCAGCAACGACGGCAGTTCTTCGCGGCCGAGGCTGCCGCCGTCGAGCACGGCGATCGGGTCGCGGCCCTGGTCGGCCAGATGCTCGACGAGGATGAAGGTGAACAGCGCCAGACGCTGGGCAGTCTTGTTCACCGCCGCCGCGGCCATGTCCGGCACGAAGTAGTAGAAACCACGGGTGTCGCAGACCAGTTCAAAACCCAAGGCCTTGAACAGCGTGCGGTACTGATCCTGGAAGTTCGAAAGTTGTGTGTACAGCTCCGGGTCGCGGCGGCTGACGTGGTAGCCCTTGAACAGTTCGCGGAAGATCGGCGCCAGTTGGGACAGTTCGGAGAGATCAAGATGCATTGGGGATGCTCGCAGAATCCTCGGCGGCGGTGTCGCGGGCCGAGAGCAGGGCGAAGGAGCGCAGGCTGACCTGGTGCTCGTGAGTGTGGTATTCGCGGCGTTCCAGACGCTCGCGCTTGAAGCGTTTTTCCCGCGACAGGCGCGAGAACCAGTAGAGCAATTCGTCGGTGGCGCCGTCCGGTTCCTGCTCCAGCAGCCAGGTCATCAAGTCCGGCATCGGCAGGGATTCTTCGCAACGATCGACCATCTCGCGCACGGTGCGCGGCGCACGTGGGGCCTCGCCCTTGTGAGTCTTGTGCGCCTTGGGGAAGCGCGCCGGTTTCGGCTCGAATCGCGCCAAAGCGTAAACGTAGGCTTCAACTTGACTGGCGCTGCCGAGGAAGGTGCTTTGCGGCCGGGTGAACAGTGGCATCGCGGCTTGTGGCACGGCGTCGATGCCTTTGCGGCGGATCGCCGCCAGGGCCAGCGCGGCGCCACGGGTCACGGCGTTGTGCCGACGGGCTTCTTCACGCAGCGGCAGCAGGAGTTCGCGGGCGTGACGCAAGGTCAGTTGGGCGCTGGTCTGCATTTCGAGGATGCGCGCGTGGGTGCGCAGCAGCATGTCGTCATCGACCAGATGGCCGAGGCGCTGCTGTTCGCTGAGCATCTTCAGCAGCACGGTTTCGACCTTGCGCACGCCTTGTTCGAAGGCGCCGTCGGCGTTCACCAGATCGATCATCGGCTCGACGTATTCGTCCCAGGTCGCCAACACTTCGGCGTAACGCTGACGCAACGGAATCTGCCGGTCGCTGGTCTTGGCGCGTTCAGCCACGGCCACCAGCGCCTGTTCGTCGTTGTCGAGCTTCTTCAATACGTCGCGCACGCGCATATCGAGAAGACGCAACTGACGGGCGAGGTCGTTGCCGTCGCGGATGTCGAACGCGTCCTGGATGTAACCGGCCAGACGTTCGAGGTGGCGCAGATAGGCTTCGATTTCCAGGCACAGGCCCAGACGGTGCTCACGGCGCAGGTAGGCGAGGAAGTCGTGGATCTGCGCGTTCAGCTCGAAACGGTTCGGGCTTTTCGCCACGGGCACCAGGATATCGAGGCGAATCCACACGTCGAGCAGGCTGGTGATGTCCTGCGGCGTGCTGTCCAGTTGTTGGGCGGCCAGTTGCGTGCGCAGTTCGTTGAGGCTCAAGGTGCCTTGGTCGAAGTGCTCGCACAGTGGCTCCAGAAGTGCCCAGTGTTCAGCGAGGGCGCGCAAGACGCGCTTGGGTTCGATCATCGGAATGGCCGGCTGGTTGGCGATTAAAAGCCGCGATTGTACTGCATCACGAAGGATGCGATTCACTCTCGGGACGGGCTGTCGCTTTTGTTTAGGTCAAGACTATCGATCAACAGCGGGCGATCTTTAGCGAAGGGCGGTAGAATCAGCGCACTTTCAGTTATCCACAAGTGGCCGACCCTTGCTTATCGAGTCCCGCCGCCGCGCCTATTTGAACGCCATGCAGGTGGTCAATTGGCTGCCGCGCACCGAATTGCCCTTCGCCGCCCCGTCGCGGCCCGAGCTGCTGGACATGCCCGAGCCTGAGGTTGAGGTGCCGGTGGTGCTGGCTCCGCAGGCCGAAGCTCCGGTGCAAGCGGCTGGAGCGCGTCCGGTCGAGCGGGCGAAGATCGAAGTGCCGCGCCCCTCGCTGGCGAGCACCCGCACCGGCGCCAAACCGGTGGAAGAAGTCGACGACACACCGGTGGTCGCCAAACCAGCCCCTGTGCCGCCACCGCGTTTCGCCCTGCAATTGCTGCGTGCCGGGCGTTGTCTGCTGCTGGTGGAGTTACCCACAGGCGAACCCTTCCAGAGTCGCGACCCCGCTTATCTGCTGCTCAAAGACATGCTGCGCGCCGCCGGTCTGCCGGATGCGCCGCAGATCGTTGGTGAACCAGTGCGTTGGCCGTGGCTCAATCGCGGCACGATGGATCAAGGCCCGGACGCGGCGCGCGACTTTGTGCAGGGTTTCCTTTCTGTGCAGATGGAAGCCGCGCCTTGTGCCTGCCTGTGGCTGATCGGCCTGCCGGCAGTGCGTTTTGCCGGTGAGGCGGACGCCGAAGCGTTCAATCGTGAATTGCAGATCGAAGGCCTGGGCTCGGCCTGGGCCCTCCCGGGTCTGGAATTATTAATGGAAGAGCCGCAGCGCAAAGCCGCTGTGTGGCAAGCCATGCGTCGGCTGATGGCGCGCTGGAAAGAATCGAATGAGTGAAGCTGTATCGTTCCGCCCGATGACCGAGGCGGATCTGGACACCGTGCTGAAGATTGAATACGCGGCGTACAGCCATCCATGGACCCGCGGAATTTTTCTCGACGGCTTGGGCAAGTACCAGATCTGGCTGATGTTCGAAGGTCAGCAGCAAGTCGGCCACGGCGTGGTGCAGATCATTCTTGATGAGGCGCATCTGCTCAATATCACGGTGAAACCGGAGAATCAGGGGCGTGGGCTGGGGCTGACGTTGCTGGAGCATTTGATGTCGCGGGCCTATGCCGCCGAGGCTCGCGAGTGTTTTCTCGAAGTGCGCGACAGCAATACCGCGGCGTTCAAGTTGTATGAGCGTTATGGCTTCAACGAGATTGGCCGGCGTCGGGATTACTATCCGGCGGTGGGTGGGCGTGAAGATGCGGTGGTCATGGCCTGCACCCTGGTTGATTAATCCTTAAAAGCATCGCGGGCAAGCCCGCTCCCACAGGTTTTAGTGTCGTATTCATAATTTGAGTACGATTCAGATCCCTGTGGGAGCGGGCTTGCCCGCGAAGGCGTCCTTTCAGGCAACACAAATCAGCGGTTGCCATCAATCGGATCGCGCCGCGCCAGTTCCGCCTCATCCAGGCCGTTACCGCCGCCGATGTCATCTTCATCGACCACGCTCAAATCCCAATCCGCCGGATGGTTTTCACCCGCTTCTGCGGCATCCCGGGCACCATCTTCATGAATCAGCGTTTCCGGGCTCATATCGTCGTCGGTCGGCTCATGGTCGCTGACTGATGCTCCCGTCATGCCCGCCTCATGCACACGTTCCTCTGGCATCAGCTGTTCGCGCTCACGCTCGGGCAATTCATCGCCAATGTTTGCGCTGGGCTGTTCGTCTTCGTCGAAGTCCAGTTCGCGCATCGAACCCATGCGGTCTTCGTTATCATCGATGGGCTCCGGTTGCACCGCATCGTAAGGGCGTCGTGAATCAGTCATGGCAATTCCTCATACTGTGGGCCTTACTTGGGTGGACACACCCGGCACGCGAGAATTCCAATCAAAACACTTGCGATCCTTTCGTGACCCCGACGGACGGTTGTCTGTCAAAGCTGCGCATCTTTCTTGAGGCCTTACAGCATGCATGACTTACAAGACCTGATTGATAACAACGAGCGTTGGGCTGACGCGATCACCAAGGAAGACCCGGATTTCTTCGCCAAACTCGCTCGCCAGCAAACCCCCGAATATCTATGGATCGGCTGCTCCGACGCGCGGGTGCCGGCCAACGAAATCGTCGGCATGCTGCCGGGTGATCTGTTCGTTCACCGCAACGTCGCCAACGTGGTCCTGCACACCGACCTCAACTGCCTGTCGGTGATCCAGTACGCCGTCGATGTGCTCAAGGTCAAACACATCCTGGTCACCGGCCACTACGGCTGTGGCGGTGTGCGGGCGTCGATGCAGGATCGTCAGTTCGGCCTGATCGACGGCTGGCTGCGTTCGATCCGCGATCTGTACTACGAAAAACGTGAAGAGCTGGCCAAGCTGCCAACCGAAGAAGAACAGGTCGACCGACTGTGCGAGCTCAACGTCGTCCAGCAAGTGGCCAACGTCGCCCACACCAGCATCATCCAGAACGCCTGGCATCGCGGGCAGAGCCTGTCGATTCACGGTTGCATCTATGGCATCAAGGACGGTCGCTGGAAAAGCCTGAACACGACCATCAGCGGTTTCGAACAGTTGCCGCCGCAATACCGTTTGCGTCCGGTCGGTGAGTTGTAACCCGGATTTTTCAGGGGCTGTTCAACGTGAGCATTGCCGGTGCCAGCGCTGCAGAAAGTACTGGCCCTCAATGCTCGGTGGTTCGTTGTAACCGGTGATCCACCCTCGGCAACGCGAAGACCCGCAACCGCAGGCAAACTGGCGCAGCAGTTTGTCTTCGGTGGCGGCGTAATCCATGGTCAGGCGCTCGCCCCTGTGGATATCTTTCAACGCCCACAGCCATAGTTCGCTCATGTCGAGAAACACATTTGGGTCGCAGGCGTGTTCGAGCAATCCGCAAAAGCGCGGATCGTAGATATGAATGCCGGTCAGCAATTGGCGGGTCTGTCGACAGCGATAGGGCAGCAATTGCCCCGAGACCCGGCACATGCGGCTGGTATGCAGAAACTCACGGCGCGCGGCAACCGCCACAGGGTTGCCGTGTTGATCGTGGATGACTTCGAAGTCAGCGCTGGATGGAAACCCGAGGCGCACCGGCAGTCCGGCGAAGGGGTAGATGCCTTCGGTATCGCGTGGAGCGGATCCAGCAACGGCATGGGTATTCATAACAATCCTTGTCGCAAGGGGCTGCGACTTCCTTGGTTGACGTCCTGTCAACACGGTGACACGTTTCTTTGGATCCAATCTATTCGTATAGGTATAGCCGGTCTACTGTCAGATCTGACAGTCGAGATAGACGCTTTCCCGCGTCAGTCATGACTGACACAGGAATCACGTCTGCTCGATTACAGATGTGGAGCGGGAACCGCAGCGGCTGGCAGCGGGGCTTTGAGCTGTTGCAGTTGCGCCTTGATCGGCGTGGTCGTGCACTTGGCAGCGGCCTCTTCCGGCTTCAGGTTGCGGATCGAGGTGTAGAACAGCTCGCAGGTTTTGACCTTTTGCGTCACCTGCCAGGTCTGGGTGCAGCTGTTGAGCGTGGCTTGCGGATCACTTCCCGGTTTGCTGCCCATCCCGGCCTGCCAGCAGGCGGCGCTCAAATCCTGCCCCATCACTTTCAAACCAGCAGCATCGGCTTTGGCCTGCGCATCGTCGCCGGTGTAGCTCTTGGGGTCGGCGGCGTACCAGATGTAACTCGGGTGGTTCGAACCGAGCACCGGCACGTTCACGCCTGTGCTCGGGCTGATGGTCGCCAGGCCCAGAACATTCACGGTCGGCCCGTATTGCTGCTTGATCCAGTTCCGCACGGGGGCGCCGAAAGCCACCATCGGCAGCGTCGTGCCCTTGGCGGTCTGGCTGAACTGTTTGACCAGTGTGGTCTGGTAGTCCTTGAAGTAGTCATAGACGCCTTCCAGATCGCTGCCGGCGTTGGACGGCGCGGCAATCGGGGCGATGTCGATGATGGTCTGGTAAGCAGGTGTCTGATCGGCAGGGATGCCATTGACCGTCAACAGCGTTGCCCAGCGGTCGGTGGTGTTCGAACGCAGATAATCCTGAGCCTGAGTCAGTGAGTAATCCGGCGGGAAGTGCAACAGCTCGACGCTTTTGCGATTTTCCAGGGCCATGCCCAGTGGCAGGAACAGGTACCAGCTATAGGCCCATTTGCCGTCGGCATTGAGTTTGCTCGCGCCGGTGTAAGCCAGATCACCGGCATCGAGCAGGGCGGACAGCGGTTTGTCGTACCCCTCAGGCACGCCGCTGATTTCGGCGTAAATCTGGCCGTTATCGTTCTTCACCAGCACCTTGGCATCGGTGTAACCATCGCGCTGCACGCTCTGGCTCAGATAATGGGCGACGGTCTGCTCCAGCGACCAATTGCGAAAGCAGATCACGCTGCAATTGTTGGGATAGGCGAAGAGGCGGGTGACGCGCTCGGTGCTGCCCAGTTTCAGGTCGACATCGGCGTGGGCGGCCGCGCTCAGTGTGAGCGCGGCGAGGGTAAGTCCTGCGAATTTGAACATGCTCAGATCCTTTTCAGCGTGGTTTCCCCCGATTGTTGGGGCGCTTCATATTGGATCAGCGCTGTGACACAGAGAAGCCATCATTCGCAGATTTTTACGCCGCGCCGCAGGACTCGCTCTCAGACCTGAAAATGCAGGGCGTTGGTCAAATCCCCCATGGGTTTCTGGCCTCTTGCGGTCATTGCATCATCGCGCTGCTTGAGGCCGTCGAGGGTCTCCAGTTGGAACACTCGGGTGATCAGGCGCAGGATCGATGCCGTGTCGTAAATCGTGTGATCCACCGTGCCCTTGCGTGCGAATGGCGACACCACCAAGGCCGGTACGCGTGAGCCCGGCCCCCAGCGGTCGCCCTTGGGCGGTGCAACGTGATCCCACCAGCCGCCGTTTTCGTCCACCGTGACGATCACCACCATGTTTTTCCACTGTGGACTTTCGCGCAGCACCTTCAGCGCACGCACGATGTGCCGGTCACCTGACGCCACGTCGGCATAACCGGCGTGCATGTTCAGGTTGCCCTGAGGTTTGTAGAAACTCACGGCGGGCAGCTTGCCGGCCTCGGCGTCGGCGAAGAACTTGTTGGTGCTCGACTCGTCACCCAACCCGGCATCGCGCAGGCGTTTGTTGCGCTCGGCTGGATTCTCCGGGCCTTGCTGCTTGAAGTAGTTGAACGGCTGGTGGTGATACTGAAAGTTAGGGATCTTCGGAATGCCGCCGGAATCCTTGTACTGCTCCAGCGTCGCCTGCCACGCCCCGGCGTACCACGCCCAGTCGACGTTCTTCTTCGACAGCTTGTCGCCGATGTGCTCGTGGGTCTGCGGCACCAACACGTTGGGCAGATCGGGTTTCGAGTACGCCGGACGCTCCGGGTCGCGAATCCACGTTGGCCAGTAGGGAGGGGCGAGAGTGTTGACCGCGAAACCGTCCGGCGTCAGCGCACTCGGGCCAAACTGTGGCGGGCCTGTCATGGCGCTGGCCGGTGATTGCGCCAGCGGTTTGAGCCTTGGATCGGCCGGGTCATCGCTTTGCAGCGCAGCGATTTGGCTTTTGGCTACCGAATTGGCAGCGTCCGGGTAAAACGGCGCGGTGGCGCTGATCAGGTATTGATGGTTGAGGAACGAGCCACCGAAGGCGCCCTGGAAGAAGTTGTCGCACAGCACGAATTCCTGCGCGACGTCCCACAAACGCAGGGAATAGCGACTCTGTGCGTAGTGGCCCATGGTCAAGCCGCCGGAATCGGCCCACGCGACAAAACCATCGTTCTTGCCGCCATTGATCTGCATCTGGTTCTGATAGAACACGTGCCATAAATCGCGGGTAACCAGACCAAACGGCAAGTCTTCGCCGTTCGGACCTTTGAGGGCGAATGGGGCGTTCGGCAGGTTTTCCTGAAACTGCGTGGCGCCGGGATAGGTTACGCCATCGAGGGTTTGCGGACCGATCTGCAAGACACCGCCCCAGGCGGGCGGCAGGGTTTGTAGCAGGCTGCCGTCGCGGTCGCGTTGTTGATAGTCGGCAGGTTTTAGCGCTGACAGCGGTTTCTCGACACCGGGGAAATCACCGAACAGGTTGTTGAAGCTGCGGTTCTCGGCGTAGATCACCACCACGGTTTTCACCTGATCGCGCAGGGCCTTGTCCAATTCGGCATGGGACAGTGGCCGCTCGGTCGGTTTGCCGGATTGATCGCCCGCGTTGCTGCAACCCGCCAGTGTTGCGCCGACACCGAGTACCGCGACGCCGCCGAGAAAGCGGCGGCGACTGGTGTCGGTGGGTTTATCAGATTCTGGCGAGGAGGGGTCTTTAGCGTCTGTATCGTCGTTCATGTCGCGCCCGTTTTTGCTTAAATGTTTCAGTATGTTTCGGGCGGACGCTAGCAAGGGAATGTGACGGCGGGGTTACAGCTTTGAATGCGCCGAGAATGAGTGTGGGAGCCAGCTTGCTGGCGATAGCGGTGTATCAGTCAACATTGAAGTTGCCTGACAAACTGCAATCGCCAGCGGGCTGGCTCCCACGAGGGTTCTATGTCGCCTGGCCGATCCGTTTACGGCATCACCGGCGGCGTATACGCCAATGTCGTCCCCAGCGCCCACAGCAACAGCAGCACCAGCGGCGTGTGCACCAGCAATTGCACGAACGAGAAGCCGATCAGATCCCGCGCCTTCAGACCGAGCACGCCCAGCAGCGGCAGCATGTAGAACGGGTTGATCAGGTTCGGCAGCGCTTCGGCGGCGTTGTAGATCTGCACCGCCCAGCCGAGGTGATACTGCAGATCGTTGGCCACTTGCATCACGTACGGCGCTTCGATGATCCACTTGCCGCCGCCGGACGGGATGAAGAAGCCGAGAATCGCCGAGTACACGCCCATCAACAACGCATAGGTATCGTGAGAGGCGATGCTCACGAAAAACGTCGAGATGTGATGCGCCAGGGTTTGCGCATCGGCGCCTTTGACCGTGGTCATCAGCGCGGCAATCGAGCCGTACAGCGGGAACTGAATCAGCACGCCCGTAGTGGTCGGCACCGCTCGCGCAACCGCGTCCAGGAAGCTGCGCGGACGCCAGTGCAGCAATGCGCCGAGCATGATGAACAGGAAGTTGTAGGTGTTCAGCCCGGAGATCGCGGTGATCGCCGGTTTAGTCGAGAACTCGTGGAACAGCCATCCCGCCGCCAGCAGCACCAGCACGATGATCAGCAGCGGACTGTGTTCCAGCCATTCACCCGGCCGGGTGCGTGGTTGCAGCGGAGGCAGGTTAAAGGCCGGGTCGATGCCGCAGGCCTCGGCGTCGCGCGCGGAGTTCGGCCCGGGGGCGGTGGCGTAGGCGATGATGATCGAAATCACGATCAGCGCCAGCAGCATCACGCCGGACTGCCAGAGGAAAATCGTTTCGGTGAACGGAATAACGCCAGTGATCGACAGGATCGATGGCGGCAGGCTGGCGGGGTTGGCCTGCAATTGCGCAGCCGACGACGACAAGCCCAGCGCCCACACCGCGCCAAGACCCAGATAAGCAGCGGCCCCGGCGGCACGGTAGTCCATTTTCAGATCGGTGCGGCGGGCGAGGGCGCGCACCAGCAAACCGCCGAACACCAGCGACAGACCCCAGTTGAGCAGCGACGCGACCATCGAGATCAAGGCAACCCAGGCCACGGCGGAGCGACCGTTTTTCGGGGTGCGTGCCAGGCGATCAATCAGTTTCACGGCGGGGGGCGAGCTGGCGACAACGTAGCCGCCTATCACCACGAAAGCCATCTGCATGGTGAACGGAATCAGGCTCCAGAAGCCGTCACCGAACGCCATCGCGGCAGCGGTGGGCTTGGCGCCCATGGCCAGCGTGGCCACTGCCACGATGATCACGGCCAGCGCGGCGAATACCCAGGAGTCGGGAAACCAGCGTTCGGCAAAACTTGAACAGCGCAGGGCAAAGCGTGCGGAGCGGCTATCTTCGATATCAACGGCCACGGGAGTACCTCGGATTTTTTATGGTTGTTTTTGGTCCTGAGGATGAATTGCACATCCCCTGTAGGAGTGAGCCTGTTCGCGATAGCGTCATTACATTCAACACATGTATTGACTGAATCGACGCCATCGCGAGCAGGCTCGCTCCTACAGGTATTCGACTGTGAAACTCGCCAGTTCGGACAGGCATAAACAGTAAATCAACCGCCGCCGTTTTGTGAGCAGGTTTTGCAAAACCGGGACTATGGTCTAACGGGTTGTCCATCCGCCCATTTGCGTAGACCATGGGCGCCTTGGTTTTTTGCCTGCCAGAGTTCTTTGCCATGACTGCCCAAACCACGGCCAAACCTGCGCCGTTCAGCCGCTCCGACTACAAGACCCTCGGCCTTGCGGCCCTTGGCGGGGCGCTGGAGATCTACGATTTCATCATTTTCGTGTTCTTCGCCCTGACCCTCAGCCAGTTGTTCTTCCCGCCGGAAATGCCCGAGTGGCTGCGCCTGTTGCAGAGCTTCGGCATCTTCGTCACCGGTTATCTGGCGCGGCCGCTGGGCGGGATCCTGATGGCGCATTTCGCCGACCGATTGGGGCGCAAGAAAGTCTTCAGTCTGAGCATCCTGATGATGGCGTTGCCGTGCCTGCTGATCGGGATCATGCCGACGTATGCGCAGATCGGTTATTTCGCGCCGCTGCTATTGCTGGCGCTGCGCATCCTCCAAGGCGCGGCCGTCGGCGGTGAAGTACCGAGCGCCTGGGTGTTCGTCGCCGAACACGCACCGACCGGCCATCGCGGTTATGCGCTGGGCGTTTTGCAGGCCGGGCTGACGTTCGGCTATCTGATCGGCGCACTGACCGCGACCTTTCTGGCGCAAGCCTTTACCCCGGCGGAAATCCTCGATTACGCCTGGCGCTATCCGTTCCTGCTCGGCGGCGTATTCGGCGTGATCGGTGTCTATCTGCGTCGCTGGTTAAGCGAAACTCCGGTATTCATGGCGATGGAAGCGCAACGCGAAGCGCGGGTCGAACTGCCGCTGCGTACCGTGCTGCGTGAACACCGGTTGGCGATGCTGCCGGCCATGCTACTGACTTGCGTACTGACCTCGGCAGTGGTGGTGTTCGTGGTCATCACCCCGACCATGATGCAGAAAACCTTCGGCATGACCGCTAGCCACACCTTTGCCCTGAGCGCATTGGGCATTGTCTTCCTCAACATCGGTTGCGTGATCGCCGGTCTGCTGGTCGATCGCATCGGCGCCTGGCGCACGGTCATGCTTTACAGCCTGCTGCTGCCGCTAGGCATCGCCGTGCTTTATGGCTGTCTGATCATGGGCGGCGATTGGGTTGGTCTGGCCTACGCCGTGGCCGGACTGGCGTGTGGTGTCGTCGGCGCGGTACCGTCGGTGATGGTCGGTTTGTTCCCGGCGCGTATCCGAGTGTCGGGGATCTCCTTCACCTACAACATTGCCTACGCCGCCTGGGCGAGTATCACACCGCTGTTGTTGATCGGTCTGATGCCGTGGAGCCCTTGGATCTGCGTGATCTTCTGCGCGGTGATGGGCGTAGTGGGGATTCTCAGTGCTGCGTATTTCGGCTCGCGGATGCCGCGCACGGGCCCGTGTCAGGTGGCCGGGGCTGCTTGACGCCGACCGTCCAAACTATTTTTGACTGACCGGTCTCAAACGCTCTTCAGAAAAGACTTCCAAGGCCGATGGTTAGGCTGTATCCCGCTTACTACCCTGCCCATCGGTGCTTTCCCATGTTCAACAAACGCCTGAAGCAAGAGCTGGCCGCTCTTCGTGAAGAACTCTCCAGTCTTGTACAGGTAAAGGAAAGCCTGGAGAGCGAGATGCTGGTGCTGACCCTTGAACCGGACGGACGGATTCAATCGGTCAACCAGAACTTCCTCAACGAGATGCTCTACAAGAGCCAGGACCTGATGGGTCGGGCGCTTGAGGATATCGTGCCGGCTCACGTCAAATCCGACGAATTTCACCACCGCTTCAGGAATGCCTTGACCCGAGGCGAGCACTTCGCCGGAGCCGTGCGCCTGTTGCGTGGCAATGGTGAAGAGGCCTGGTTGCGCTCGATTGCCCAGCCTGTACGTTCTTCGGATGGGCGGATCAAACATATTTCGATCTTCTCCAGCGACTTGACCCGCACCATCGAAGCCTCCCGCGAACACGAAAACCTGATCGGCGCGTTGGTGCGTTCCACTGCAGTGATCGAGTTTGACCTCAACGGCAACGTGCTGAATGCCAACGAGCGGTTCCTCAACGGCATGGGTTACAGCCTGGCGCAGATCAAAGGCAAACATCACCGTATGTTCTGCACACCCGAGGAATACAACAGCGCCGAGTATCAGAACTTCTGGCGCCGTTTGAACAATGGCGAATTCGTGGCTGAACGCTTCAAGCGGGTCGACAGCCATGGTCGTACAGTCTGGCTGGAGGCGTCCTACAACCCGGTGGTCGATGCCAACAACAAACTGTACAAAGTGGTGAAGTTCGCCACGGTGATCACCGATCAGGTCAATCGCGAGCAAGCCGTCGCCGACGCGGCCAACATTGCCTACAGCACCTCGCAGCAGACCGACAGCACCGCGCAACGCGGTACGACCGTTGTGACCGAGGCTGTCAACGTGATGCGCGATCTGTCGCGGCACATGCAGACCGCCGGTGAAGGCATCGAAGCGCTGAACGAGCAGTCGCTGGTGATTGGCACCATCGTCAAAACCATCAGCGGCATTGCCGAGCAGACTAACTTGCTGGCGCTCAACGCGGCGATCGAAGCGGCTCGCGCGGGCGAGCAGGGTCGCGGCTTTGCTGTGGTGGCCGATGAAGTGCGACAACTGGCTTCACGTACCAGCCAGGCGACCGAGGAAATCGTCGGCGTGGTGCGGCAGAACCAGGAAATGGCGCGCAACGCCGTCGCCCTGATGACCGACGGCAAGCTCCAGGCCGAACAAGGGCTGGCGCTCGCGGCGGAGGCGGGCACGGTGATCCTCGAGATTCAGGACGGCGCGCAGAAAGTGGTCGATGCGGTCGGGCAGTTCGCCAATCAACTGTCCCACTGACCTGCACTGATCCCTTGTGGGAGCGACGGTGCGACGGTGCGACGATTCGACCTGCTCGCGAAGGCGTCAGTACACTCAGCATTAATGTTGACTGATACACCGCTATCGCGAGCAGGCTCGCTCCCACAGGATCTGTGTTTCTCCAGTGGCAGCGCTACAATCTGTTCCTTTTTCCCGGAGCAGATCCCCATGAGCGATTCCCACCGCCGCCCGGTACCCCTGAACAAAGCCTACCGTTTGCTTAACCACGGCCCGACCGTTCTGGTCAGCGCCGCCCATGACGGCCAGCGCAACATCATGGCCGCCGCGTGGGCGATGCCGCTGGATTTCGAACCGCCGAAAGTCGCCGTCGTACTCGACAAATCCACCTGGACGCGGCAATTGCTCGAAGCCTCCGGCACCTTCGTCCTCAACGTGCCGTGCGTCAATCAGGCCGATATCGTGCAAACCGTCGGCAACACGTCGGGTCTGGAAATCACTCAAAACCAAGGGCAGGACAAGTTTCAGGCCTATGGCTTGCAGACCTTTGCTGGCGAGAAAGTCGAGGCGCCATTGCTCGACGGTTGCGTCGCCTGGCTCGAATGCCGCTTGTTGCCCGAGCCGCGTAACCACGAACAGTACGATCTGTTTCTCGCCGAAGTCATCGCCGCTCACGCCGATGAGCGTGTGTTCAGTGAAGGGCGTTGGCATTTCGAAGGGCATGATGGTTTGCGTACGCTGCACCATGTGGCGGGTGGGCATTTCCTGACGATTGGTGACGCGGTGGATGGCAAGACGCTAGCGATTTGAATGGTGGCTGATGGCAAAACATTGCTGAATGTTGCAAGGTAGGGGCATTGTCGAACCAATCACACGTGCCCCATGGACCTTTCCCTTTCGAGTTATCTCGCTCCGTTACTGTCGCTGGCGTTGCTATGGACAGTTGCGGTGGTCACACCCGGCCCGAATTTCTTCAACATCGCTCAACTCGCAGTCAGCCGCTCCCGCCGTCATGGCGTGGTAGCGGCGCTCGGCGTTGCCAGCGGAACGGTGTTGTGGGGACTGGCGGGCGGCCTGGGTATCCAGTCATTGTTCAGCGCAGCGCCGACCTTGTACTTGAGCTTCAAGATTGCC
Source organism: Pseudomonas sp. LBUM1648 (assembly GCF_059716145.1). Taxonomy (NCBI): domain Bacteria; kingdom Pseudomonadati; phylum Pseudomonadota; class Gammaproteobacteria; order Pseudomonadales; family Pseudomonadaceae; genus Pseudomonas; species Pseudomonas sp. LBUM1648. The sequence continues at coordinate 5,486,268 of NZ_CP166808.1, read as the reverse complement.
GGCGGCTGCTACCTGATCTATCTCGGACTCAAGCAATTCAAGCGCAAGGCGCCCATCGTCCCAGGCGCTTCAGATGCTGCGCAGCAAACGTTGCTCGGTGCTTACGGGCGCGGTTTTCTGGGCAACATGACCAACCCCAAATCGGCGCTTTTCGTCGCAACAATCTTCGCCACCGCGATGCCTGCCCATATACCGCCGTTGCTGCTGGCGCTGGCGGTGATGACCATGGCCACGTTGTCGTTCAGTTGGTATTGCAGCGTGGCGCTGTTCTTCGCCAGCCGGCGGATTGCCGGTGTTTACGAGCGGTCACGTCAATGGCTGGATCGATTGGCCGGTGGTTGTTATCTGCTGTTTGGTGCGCATCTGCTGGCTTATCGCTGAGCCGCGGTCACAGTCTGGGTTGCTGCAATCTGTATCAGATTTGCTTCATTGGCTTGATCAGGCTTTCTGCAGGAATTCCAAACAGCTCATGAAGTTTCCAGATCATTGGCAAAGTGAGTGCCCGCTTGCCATTCAACACTTCATAGACCCTGTTTGTTCGACCGATAGCCGGAGCGAGATCCGCGGCTGACAGGCCTGACTGTTCCATCCGGAATTTGATGGCATCGATTGGATTGGGCAAATCCAGTGGAAACTGTTTGGCTTCGTAGGCCTCAATGAGAGTGATCATGATGTCGAAGTAATCACCTTCAGGGGTACCCGGTTCTGGCTCGTTGTCGAAGAGTGCAGACACGTTATTGAGCGCCGCACGGTAGTCTTCTTCGTTATGAATCGGACGTATGTTCATGGGTTACTCCATTTCGACGGTATCAGCGTCGATTGCATCGTACTGCTTGTGGGTGCCGACGAATTTTATGTATATGGCGCCGAAGCGGTAGGCCACGGCTACGATCAGGCGAAAGTCATTGCCCTTGATGTTGAACACCACTCTGCGGCTTTTCAGAATGCTCGCAGAAGCAAAATGTGCCTTGATGTCCGAGGGCGTTGACCAGCTTGATTTTCTCGCTTCATCTATCCACGCCAACAGTGGTTGCTCTGAGTCCGGATACCGTTCCCAAAAATTTTTGAGCTGACTGACAGCGATAATTCTCATGACGCGATCCTAGTCCCGCTATGGGACTGATGCAAGGCTGTTGGCGTTCGGTGGATGTACGGTTCAAATATTTGTGTGTTCATAGATGCCAGCAGATCCCGAAAGTATTGTTTGCGGAACGGTCACTTACTCTATCCGTGGCAGCAAATTTTCGGGGTAGGAAAAGGCGACGGAATGCTAGTGAACACAATCTGTTAGCCACAAAAAAGGCCTACCTCCCGGTAAGCCTTTTCCATTCACTGCGTAGCCTCAATCCCCCAACGCTTCCCCTTCACGCCGTGGATCCGCGCCACCCGCCAACGACACATTCCCTTGCGCATCCTTGACCCGCACGACGGCCTGGGTGCCGCTGGTCATGTCGATTTCATTCACGCTGTGGCCCTTGTCCTTCAGCGCCTGAATCAGCGCCGGGCTGAACTGGCCTTGTTCCAGTTCGGTCGGGCCGTTGCGGCTGCCGAAGTTGGGCAGGCTGATAGCGCTTTGCGGGTCGAGGTTCCAGTCGAGCAGGCCGACGGTGGTTTTCGCCACGTATTCGATGATCTGCGAGCCACCCGGTGAGCCGACGCTTGCGAGGAATTCGCCGCTGTTGCGGTCGAAGATCAGCGTCGGCGCCATCGACGAGCGTGGTCGTTTGCCGGGTTCGACGCGGTTGGCGACTTTCTGCCCGTTTTCTTCGGGGATGAACGAGAAGTCGGTCATCTGGTTGTTCAGCAAGAAGCCCTGAACCATCAGGTGCGAACCGAATGCGGCTTCGATGGTGGTAGTCATCGACACGGCGCCGCCGAGGTCATCCACCGCCACCACTTGCGAGGTGGAAATGCGCAGCGGCGAGCGATCCGGTGCGTAGGCCACTTGCACGCCCGGCGGCGTGCCCGGTTTGGCGCTGCCCATGCTGCGTTCGCCGATCAGACTGGCGCGGCTGGCGAGGTAGCCTGGGTCGACGAGGCCTTTGACCGGCACTGGCACGAAGTCGGTGTCGGCGACGTATTGCGCGCGGTCGGCGTAGGCCAGGCGCTCGGCTTCGGCGATCAGGTGCACGGCTTGTGGATCGGGTTCGATGCCGGCCGGTTTGTCAGTCTTGTGGGGTTTGAGCGGGGTCAGCGAAAGACGCGGATCGCGGGTTTCCAGTGCCTGCAAGGTGCCGAGAATCTGCGCCACGGCGATCCCGCCCGACGACGGCGGCGGCATGCCGCAGACCTGCCATCGCTTGTAGTCGGTGCACAGCGGCGCGCGCTCCTTGGCCTGATAGCGCTGAAGATCGTTCAACGAAAGGCTGCCGGGGTTGGCGTGGCCCTGAACCTTGGCGACGATTTCCTCGGCGATCGGGCCTTTGTACAGCGCATCGGCGCCTTCGTTGGCAATGCGCTTGAACACCTTAGCCAGCGCCGGGTTGTGCAGGCGCGTGCCGACGGCTTTGACACTTCCGTCGTGGTTGAGAAAGTACGCGGCCATGTCCGGCGATTTACCAATCACCGGGTCTGACGCCAGCAGCGAATACAGACGCGGGGAAATCGCAAAGCCTTGCTCGGCCAGTTTGATTGCCGGCTCGAAGAGCTTCGCCCACGGCAGGCGCCCGTGTTGTTTATGCGCCATCTCCAGTGCGCGCAACACGCCCGGCGTGCCGACCGAACGGCCACCGATCTGCGCCTGCGGGAACGGCATCGGTTTACCGTCCGCTTGCAGAAACAGCTTCTCGGTGGCGCCGGCCGGCGCGGTTTCGCGACCGTCATAGGTGCGCACCTGTTTACCGTCCCACAGCACGATCATCGCGCCGCCACCGATCCCGGAGGATTGCGGCTCAACCAGCGTCAGCACTGCTTGCATCGCAATCGCCGCATCAATCGCCGAACCGCCCTGACGTAGCATCTCGCGACCGGCTTCAGCGGCCAGCGGATTCGCAGCGGCGGCCATGTGTTTGCTGGCGTGGCGGGTTTGCAGATCGGTGCGATAACCGGAGGCGGCTTCCGGCGCCAGCGGCAGGGTCGAGGAGGGCGGGGCGTTGCACGCGGTGAGGGTCAGGGCACTGATAATCAGGGTCAGGGCAGGCAGGCGAAAGCGGCTCAAGGGCAGGGCTGTAAACACGTAGGCTCTCCGTCCGTGGGATAAAAGTCTGACGGACTTTATCGACCGACCGTGAAGGACGCAAACCACCGGTGTGTTTCTCCTTCATGCCTTGGCGAATTTTCTGTAGGGTCAGTGGCAATCGTGAAGCCAGAAAAATCCACAAGAGGCCGACATGCACTGCGAGTTTCCTAGCGAGTCCAGTTACCGCCATCAGCGCGAACAGTTTCTTGCCGCAGCGACATCCGCCGGCGCGACGCTTACCTCCTACGCACACCCGCGTTGCGGGCCGTTTGGCGAACCGTTGAGCACCGATGTGGCTGTGCTCGGCAACCCGCAGGCGAAGCGGCGTTTGGTGACGCTTAGCGGTACGCATGGCGTGGAGGGTTATTACGGCTCCGACTGTCAGATCGACTGGCTGAAAACCTTCGTGCCGGGTTCGCTGCCCAAGGACGTCGCGGTGGTGATGGTTCACCTGATCAATCCCTGGGGCACGGCGTGGTTGCGGCGGGTCAATGAAGACAACATCGACCTCAACCGCAATCACCAGGATTTCACTGGGTCGCTACCGGATAACCGCGCTTACGCCGCGTTGCATGAAATTTACGCCTGCCGCGACTTGAACGGCCCCGAGCGACAACGTGCCGATGCCTTGCTGGCTGCGCAGATCGCTGAGCATGGCTGGCCGGCGGTGATGTCGATCGTCGAGGGCGGCCAGCACAGCCATCCCGATGGATTGTTTTACGGTGGCCGAGCGGCGAGCTGGTCGAATCGCACGTTGCATCAAATCATCGACGCGCATCTGGCCGGCGCTGAAACGATGATGTGCTTCGACCTGCACACCGGGGCTGGTGAGTACGGGCATCCGATGCTGTTGACCATCACTGAGGCGCCATACCCGGCGTTGGCGCAGGCCCAATCGATCTACGGCCCATGGCTCTACACCCTGCACACCGGCGCCGATACCTTGAGCGAAACCGGAGTGGCGGCGACGGCTACCGGCTACACCTCGCAGGCGTTGCTCAATGCATTACCAGGTGTGCAACTGATGCCATTCGTGATCGAGTGCGGGACGTATCCTGGAGCGGACGTGCATCGATATTTGCGTGATGACCATTGGCTGCATCTGCATGGCGATCCGCTGGATGCGACGGGAAGGGCGATCAAGTTGAATTTGCTGGGGCAGTTTTATCCGGCGGACCCGGATTGGCGGGCGATGATGGGGTTGCGGACTCGGCAGATTTGGGGGAAGGGATTGGCAGCCCTGTCGACAGAGAACCCCGAATAGGTCAGGCAGAACTCTGTGGCGAGGGGATTTATCCCCGATGGACTGCGCAGCAGTCCCATTCATTTAATGAAGAGGTGGGGGGCGCTTCGCACCCCATCGGGGATAAATCCCCTCGCCACAGGTTCGGTGCTGTTTCAAGGTATAAAAGCGCTTATCGCTTAAAACCGGGCAGTCCATTGGCGGCACGCCACTTTTTTACTGTTTCGGTGATGCCTTCTGCAGAGTCATCGGCGTCCTCTTGCGGATAGAAAATCAAATCGGATCCTTCGGGATGTCCGCAAATAGAATTGAAGTGAAATACGAGTCTGCTTTCGTCCTCCTCGCGCTCATCATTTCCTATGATGCGCTCAAGCAGGTCAATAAACTCTTGTTCTGTGTAATCCGAAAAGCTTTGTTTAGTAGCCATTTCAATCTTCCCTGTGAATCTCTACGTGCCGTTTCGGAGTCATTACAGCCAAGTTATCCACATCATAAACTGCACCACCATTCTGGATATGCTCGATGTGATGTATCTCATACTTGGCTTTTTCTCCGTGGTGCTCTGACTTCGGAGCAAAAGGAGATCTTCCGTCCATGAGTTTCCCTTGGTTTGTGCGTTTGAATTGACTGAGCAACTCAGGGTCATTCGCCACCTCCACCCAAAACGCCTCCCTAAATTTGTCAAAGCTTGAAAACTCCCACCCCCTGAGCCTATCCGCAATCCGTGTCGGAATCGGCACGCCTATCCCCGTTCCCGCTCCAGCAAGCCAGATCCCCGAAACATCATCCCCAACCCCCGTCACCGTACCCGGCGTCAGTCTGGCCAGTTTCGAAAACACCACATACAGCGACTTCAGCCCAGTGTCCGCCGGGAACACCAGAATGCAATCCTCGGCAGTAATGTCCTCGCCGGGCAGGCCTTCTATCTGGGTGTCCGTGTTCTCGGGAATCGGGTGAACAAGGATCGTGTTCAGTTGCTCGCCGTGTTCGGGACAGACCAGCGGCGGCATTGAGCCGAGTGGCCCGCGTTGTGGCGTCCACAAAATCGTAATGCCGTTAAGCTTGGCCTCCATCGCAGTCTTGTCGCTGTTCCACTCGACTTTGACAGTACGCACCGAGTCATCGCCAGAAGCGCCGGAGTGGATGCCGTAAACCTGCATGACCCCTTCGGCATCACGCCGAAACTGGAAGCGCACACGAGTGGGCGCGCGGCTCATGCGGCGCAGCTGTTCATCGGTATGCAGCGTGCCGTCGCCCATTCGGGTCGGCAGCATCCCGAGGATGAACACGCTGGCCGGCCCACCAGCGCCGCGAATTGCCCAGTTGAGGCGTTGTTGCAGAATGCCGCCGCCCGCCAGACGCCCCAAGGCCAGATCAGCACCTATTGCCGTCGCTACCGCAGTGCTGGCAGAGGGCAGGAGCATGGCGCCGGCGACCATGATCTTGCCGAAGTTGCTGGCGGGTTCGGTGGCCGTGCCGGCGTCCGTTCGGCACCAGTTATCCACAGTGCAGGACTTGGCGAACACCTGATCTTCGCGAGGCTTGGGCGTTGGCCATTCATCCTTTTCGATGTACACCGGCTCCGGCGCGGGGGGGGGGGGGGCGGATTCCACGCAGCCCATGAGCCGTTCCCGCTTGGACGTTTCCAAGGCCAATCTTCATCGAAGAGAGATTTGAATCGAGCCATGACAACTCCCTGTATGGCTTTGAATCGAGCCAGGGAAGCTTGTTGGTCAGTGGGGATTTCGGGCAAACCGATGGGGTGAGTTTCACGCGCCTGGATTTACGAAAAATCCGATTCGTACCTGGATCGAAGCCGTTTCCTACGGCGCTCTCTCAACCTGTTGATGGGCGATTGATCCAGGTGAACCAGCGGTATTTCGTGCTTGTAGTCTTTCGGTTTGGATGGAAGGGATGTCTGCATTTCTCCTACAGAGTTTTCAGGTCGACAACTTACGCACCGCTGCCTGAGGATGTTTTCTGTTGTTTTTTCCAGGATGGATTTCATATGAAAAGGATGAGTCCGTTGCCATTCAACTCTATTTTCAGTCGGCCATTGTCATGAGTATTTCCAATGAGGACCGTGATTTTCTGGTGGCGATGGGCAGTCGCATTGCCCACTTACGCACAGTGCACGAGATCACACAGACTCGGTTTGCACGGGCATTAGGTCTTTCCCGGCAAACCTTTCAGGGCTACGAGGAGGGCACGCGCAGCATGCCGGTCACGACACTGGTGAAGATGGCATTTGCGCTTCGCGTTCCTGTTGAAGACTTGCTCGGGGTTCCCTCGTACACGGAGACGCCCAGACGCTGCTTGACCTCAGCGTGGTATCGACGGCTGCAGTCCATCAATGAGCTTTCGAAGGTCCAACAGAAGGTCATTGCGCAGATGCTCGACGCCCTGATCGCGCAGGCAGCGACCAAAACAAGCGACGAAGAAAGAGAAGTTTGAAGTAACTCAAAGAACGCAGAACCAAGGTGCGACAACACCTTGGCCCCGCTAACCAAAAGCAGCTAAACAGGAGCTAATCATGGCTAAAACCAATCATACGTCATCAACCCCCATCACTGAACGCCGGTTGAAAATCGCCGCAGACTTTTACCCGGTCCACACCAAGGAAAAAAACCACAGCCCCGCCAAACCGGTGCCCTGGATCAGGCTACGTGGCCTGTGGTTGCGGCAGGCGGGATTTGAGGTGAACGAGAACGTTAAAGTCCGAGTGATGAAAGGGTGCTTGGTGATTACCGCGGAGTAACGGATTGCCGAGACTTTTCTCGAGGCATAAAAAAACGGCCTACCTTTCGGTAAGCCGTTTTTAGTACTTGGTGGCTACACAGGGACTTGAACCCCGGACCCCAGCATTATGAATGCTATGCTCTAACCAACTGAGCTATGTAGCCAAGTGGCGCGCATTATTCCCCTGAAATGGAAAAGCGTCAAGCGTAAATTTAAAATATTTCTTCCTGTTTTCAACCGCTTATCCTCCGACCCCGGAAATCGGGGCCGGGCAGGGCGTCAACGCAGTTGGAATCTTGCGGTATTGGCGCTCAACGCATGGCTGCCCTGGCTCAGGGTGTCCGCCGCCAAGTTCACCGCCCGCGCACCTTCAAGCAAACGCACCGCTGCCTGATCGACCTGCTGGATATTGCCGCTGACCTCATCGGCGGTACTTGCTTGCTCTTCAACCGCCGTGGCGATCTGCGCGAGGGTGTCGGTGACGCTCTGTACGGCGCTGGCGATTTCGCCCAAGCGTTCACCGAGACCGGTGACCGACTCGGCATCGGTTTGCGCCTGGCCGCACGCGGCTTCCATCAAACTCACGGCTTCGTTGACCGTGGCGCGTAGGCTGTCAACGGTGCCGGCGATCTGCGCCGTGGACGATTGCGTACGTTGCGACAGGCTGCGCACCTCATCGGCCACCACGGCAAAACCGCGTCCCTGTTCACCGGCGCGCGCCGCTTCAATCGCAGCGTTGAGTGCCAACAGGTTGGTCTGTTCGGCAACACCACGAATGGTGTCGACCACCAGTTGAATCTGCTGCCCTTGCTCGCTGACCCGGCCCAGTGCCGCTGCCGTTTCGTTGAGGCGTTGATTGAGCTGCTGAATGCTCGTGGTAGTCCGTTGGCTGTCGCGGCTGCTGTCAGCGGCGATGCGTTGGGTGTGCTGCGCGCTGCCGGAAGCCTGTTCGCAACTCTGCGCCACGCCTTGCGAGGTGGCAGCCAGTTGCGTGGCGGCAGCGGCGATCTGGCTGATCTGCAACTGCTGCGCTTCGACTTCACCCAGCGCGCCGCTGGAATGATCGTTGAGGCTGCGCACCGCGTTGCTCAGTTGCGAGGTCTCGTGGTCGACGCCGAGCATGCTGTTGCGCAGTTGCACCACGGCGACGTTGAGCGCGGTGCTGATCGCCGCCAACTCATCGCGGCCCTCCACCGGCACTTGCAGGCTCAGGTTGCCGTCACGCAGGGCTTCGGCAAGCACCGTGATGCCGCTGGCGCTGCGCCGGATCGAGGCTTGCAGGCAGATGAACAAGTACAACGCGGCCAGCAGCAGACAGCCGAATACAGCGGCGACGAGGATGAACTGGCGAATCGCCGAGGCGTGGTAGGCCTCCAGGCGCTGATCCAGCGACACCAGCGATTGCTGGCGCAGGGAGGCAAGGTCGGTCAGCAACGCGTCGAGGCTGCGTTCGAACTCTTCGGGCTTGAGCGTGATGCTGCCGCCGAACACGCCGTCATCCAGCACCTTGAGGCCAGCATCGAGGTTTTTCAGGCTGCCGTGATACTGGCCGGCCCAGGCTTGCAGCTCTTTCGGCAGGCGCGCTTCGAGCAGGCCTGCCGTTTTGACAAGCTGCTCGCGGGCATCGCCGATACGGCTGCGCAGGTCGCGCAACTGCAAACGGCTCTGCAAGGTGAACTGGCCGGACACCACCGAAGCCTGACCCACCGCTGCGAGGCGACCGACCCGTTCGATCAAGTCCGGCGCGTGCTGCGTGGAAATTTGCGTGAGCAAGTAGGTTTCCAGCCACGGTGCCAAGGTCAGGCGATTGTCCATGACGATCTGCTCGCGCAACGCTTGCAGGGCACTGAGGGCATGGGTGAACCGGTCGTAACCGTCCGGCCACCAGCCGACGCCGCTGAGGCTTTTCGAATCCAGGCCATTGAGCGCGGTTTGCAACGCCTGATAGCGGACGAGAATCTCGCCGTCGGCGCCTTCGTTTTTCAGCGCGTTGCCCAAATCGGCGGTGGCTTGCAGGACGGCGGGTTGCACGCCGTCGAATGCAGCCATGGCGGCGAGGGTCGCCGGCGTCGGCTGGCGATTGGTTTCCGTGGCGCGCCAACGGGCGGCGCGGTCGCGCTGGGCGGCGAGCAGATTGTCCAGCGCATCGAGGCTGAGCAACTGGCGCACCCCGGCGCGTTCGCCGGAAATCAGGTTGAGCTTGTCGCGATAGTCCTGGCCGATCATCAACAGACTGCCGGCCAACGGCAGAATGAACAGCAGAAACAACAGCTGGAATTTACGTGCGAAGCCAAACCGCCCCAGCAATTTGATCCCCGGTGAAAGGAAAGCCTGCATGCCTCATGACTCCTCTGGACACCACGCACCATCGGCGTGCATCGCGGTCGTGCGACCTTGATGTTGTGCCCTGCTAAAAGGCCTCGAAAGTTCACTCTCGCCCGCTCTGTAGGCCGACTCTGTAGCGAAACTTCCCATTCTCGGCGCCCTTTGTAAGGGCGCCGCGTTCAAGCATAGAAGCAAGGCAAGATTCAGACCATGGCGTTGCGCTATCACCGTTATGGCGATGAACAACTCGTTCGTTAGCTGGCTAAGGGGATGGCGCTGGCGCACCGAAAAATGGCACATTGACGCACCTGCCTGCGGGCACCCATCTGCTGTCCGGAAATTTCCATGGCTATCAGCAACGCTCAGACCGCCGCTGCCTCGGCGTCCGCTCCTCCCCAAAGCAGCCCACTGGTGATGCGCATCATCGGCGCGGTGGCGCTGGCGCATTTGATCAATGACCTGATCCAGTCGGTGCTGCCGTCGATCTACCCGATGCTCAAGGCCAACTACGGTCTGAGCTTCGCTCAGGTCGGTTTGATTACCCTGACGTTTCAACTGACCGCCTCGCTTTTGCAGCCGTGGGTCGGTTATCACACCGATCGCCATCCGAAACCGTGGCTGTTGCCGGCGGGTTCCATTTGCACGCTGATTGGCATCGTGATGATGTCGATGGTCGGCAGTTTTCCATTGATTCTGTTGGCGGCGGCGCTGATTGGTATCGGCTCCTCGACGTTCCACCCCGAGGCATCGCGCATTGCGCGGCTGGCCTCGGGCGGACGCTTCGGTCTGGCGCAATCGACCTTCCAGGTCGGTGGTAACGCCGGTTCTGCGTTCGGCCCGTTGCTGGCGGCGGCGATCATTATTCCGTTCGGTCAGGGCAACGTGGCGTGGTTCGGTCTGTTCGCAGTGTTTGCATTGTTCGTGCTGTACCGCATCAGTCGCTGGTACGCCCATCACCTGAACCTGTTCAAACTCAAGGCCGGCCAAGCAGCGACTCACGGGTTGTCGAAGGGCAGGGTGACCAGTGCGCTGGTGGTGCTCGGTTTGCTGGTGTTCTCCAAGTATTTCTACATGGCCAGCCTCACGAGCTATTTCACGTTCTACCTGATCGAGAAGTTCGACCTGTCGGTGGCCAGCTCGCAGCTGCACTTGTTCCTGTTTCTTGGCGCGGTGGCGGCGGGCACGTTCTTTGGCGGGCCGATCGGCGACAAGATCGGGCGTAAGGCGGTGATCTGGTTTTCGATCCTGGGCGTGGCGCCGTTTACGCTGCTCATGCCTCACGTCGATCTGTTCTGGACGACGGTCCTCTGCGTGGTGATCGGCTTCATCCTCGCTTCGGCGTTCTCGGCGATTGTGGTCTATGCGCAAGAGTTGGTGCCGGGCAATGTCGGGATGATTGCCGGGGTGTTTTTCGGTTTGATGTTTGGTTTTGGCGGGATTGGCGCGGCGTTACTTGGGCATCTCGCGGATGTGCACGGGATTGAGTACGTTTACTTCCTGTGCTCGTTCTTGCCGCTGTTCGGGGTGTTGGCGATCTTTTTGCCGCGGACCAAAAAGGCCTGACCTCACACAGTTCAAACTGTGGGAGCGAGCCTGCTCGCGAATGCGGTGTGTCATCCGCAGAGATGTGACTGACACTCCCTCTTCGCGAGCAGGCTCGCTCCCACAGGGGAAATGTTCAACAGTAGATTTCAGGCACAAAAAAGCCGCGTATCAAACGCGGCTTTTTCTTGGGCGTGTCGCTTACACGTTGAAACGGAAGTGCATCACGTCGCCGTCTTTGACGATGTAGTCCTTGCCTTCCAGACGCCATTTACCGGCTTCTTTGGTGCCGGCTTCGCCCTTGTACTGGATGAAGTCGTTGTAGGCGATAACTTCGGCGCGGATGAAGCCTTTTTCGAAGTCGGTGTGGATCACGCCGGCAGCCTGAGGTGCGGTGGCACCGACTTTGACGGTCCAGGCGCGGACTTCTTCGACACCGGCGGTGAAGTAAGTCTGCAGGTGCAGCATTTCGTAGCCGGCGCGGATCACGCGGTTCAGGCCAGGCTCTTCCAGGCCCAGGGCCTCGAGGAACATGTCCTTCTCTTCGCCGTCATCCAGCTCGGCGATTTCCGCTTCGATCTTGTTGCAGACCGGAACCACCATGGCGCCTTCTTCTTCGGCAATGGCTTTGACCACGTCCAGGTGCGGGTTGTTCTCGAAACCGTCTTCAGCAACGTTGGCGATGTACATGACCGGTTTGGTGGTCAGCAGGTGGAAGCCTTTGATGACTGCCTTTTCGTCAGTGCTCATGTTCTTCATCAGGCTGCGCGCAGGCTTGCCTTCGGTGAAGTGTGCGATCAGTTGCTCCAGCAGAGCTTTCTGAACCACTGCGTCCTTGTCACCGCCCTTGGCGTTGCGTGCGACTTTCTGCAGTTGCTTCTCGCAGCTGTCGAGGTCGGCGAAGATCAGTTCCAGGTCGATGATTTCGATGTCGCGTTTCGGGTCGACGCTGTTGGAAACGTGGATCACGTTTTCGTCTTCGAAGCAGCGCACGACGTGAGCGATAGCGTCGGTTTCACGGATGTTGGCCAGGAACTTGTTGCCCAGGCCTTCACCTTTCGAGGCGCCGGCTACCAGGCCTGCGATGTCGACGAATTCCATGGTGGTCGGCAGGATGCGCTTTGGATTGACGATAGCCGCCAGTGCTTCCAGACGCGGGTCCGGCATCGGCACGATGCCGCTGTTCGGCTCGATGGTGCAGAAGGGGAAGTTCTCGGCCGCGATACCGGATTTGGTCAGGGCGTTGAACAGGGTGGACTTGCCGACGTTAGGCAGGCCGACGATGCCGCAATTGAATCCCATGGTGTTTCCCCTCGGAGTAGAGTCAGGCCTTCTGGCTGTGCAGGTTTTTCATCGCGCGGTTCCATTCACCGGCGAGGATATCCGGCAGCACGCCGAGGGCAAAGTCGATGCTGGCATCGAGTTTTTCCTGTTCGGCGCGTGGCGCACGACCCAGGACGAAATTTGAAACCATACTGGCGACGCCCGGGTGGCCGATGCCAAGCCGCAGGCGGTAGAAAGTATTCTGATTACCCAGTTGCGCGATGATGTCGCGCAACCCGTTGTGACCGCCATGGCCGCCGCCCTGCTTGAGCTTGGCAACGCCCGGAGGCAGATCGAGTTCGTCGTGCGCCACCAGGATTTCTTCAGGCTTGATGCGGAAGAAACCTGCGAGTGCCGCCACGGCTTGGCCGCTGCGGTTCATGTAGGTGGTGGGAATCAGCAGACGAACATCCTGACCCTGGTGCGAATAGCGCCCGGTCAGGCCGAAATATTTGCGATCGGCCACAAGATTCACATTCTGTGCGTGGGCGATGCGCTCAACAAAAAGGGCCCCTGCGTTATGCCGGGTCTGTTCGTATTCGGCGCCTGGATTTCCCAGGCCAACGATCAGTTTGATGGCAGTCACGATAGGGGCCCTTCCTTGGAGTGGTGGATAACATCGCCGCGATCAGGGGAAGCGGCGAAAGTGGACGAAAATTGCTCATTTACCATGAATGTAAACTCCGCGTTCTCGCCCGCTTTCTCGCTACGTTCCAGTCCGCGATGTTACCTGCTCACTCAGGCGTTACAGAGTGAATTACTCTGCTGCGCCTTCTTCGGTAGCTTCTGGAGCAACACGTGGAGCGTGGACGTTGGCAACAGCCTTGTCATCGCCGTGTGCCAGAGCAACGAACTCAACACCTTTAGGAGCTTTGAGGTCCGACAGGTGAATGATGGTGCCGATTTCTGCTTTCGACAGGTCGACTTCGATGAACTCAGGCAGATCTTTCGGCAGGCAGGTCACTTCGATTTCCGAAGTAACGTGCGAGATTTCGCCGCCTTTCTTCACTGGAGCTTCTTCACCAACAAAGTGTACAGGCACGATAGCGGTCAGTTTCTGACCTGCTACAACGCGTACGAAGTCAGCGTGCAGAACGTGGCCTTTCGACGGGTGACGTTGCAGAGCTTTGATGATGACGTTCTGCTTGGTGCCACCAACGTTCAGCTCGATGATGTGGCTGTAAGCCGCTTCGTTTTCGAGCAGTTTGGCAACTTCTTTGGCCAGCATGCTGATGGATTCAGGGGCTTTTTCGCCACCGTAAACAACAGCTGGAACCAGAGCGGCGAGACGACGCAGGCGGCGGCTCGCACCTTTCCCCAGGTCGGAACGCACTTCAGCATTCAGAGTAAAATCGTTCATTTTGTATCTCCAAAATAGCCATGACCGAGCGGCGTTTGCGACCAGCGCCTAACACGGTATGGGCAAAAAAGCCCCGCCCCGACAGGAATGCCGGGGCGGGGCGCTTTTCGTCAACGAGACATTTCGAGAAGGGCAGGGCCCTTAGCGGAACATCGCGCTGATCGATTCTTCATTGCTGATGCGGCGAACCGCTTCGGCAACTACCGGTGCAATATCCAGTTGACGGATACGTGCACAGGCTTGTGCTGCAGCGGACAGCGGGATGGTGTTAGTCACCACCAGCTCGTCCAGCACGGAATTTTCGATATTCTCGATGGCCCGACCCGACAGCACAGGGTGTGTGCAGTAGGCAAAGACCTTGGCTGCGCCATGCTCTTTCAGGGCCTTGGCCGCGTGGCACAGAGTGCCGGCGGTATCGACCATGTCATCGACCAGAATGCAGGTACGCCCTTCGACATCACCGATGATATGCATCACTTCAGAGTGATTGGCTTTCTCACGGCGTTTGTCGATGATCCCGAGATCCACACCCAGCGACTTGGCAACAGCACGTGCACGCACGACGCCACCAATATCCGGGGATACGATCATCAGGTTTTCGAAGCGCTGATCTTCAATGTCATCCACCAGAACCGGGGAGCCGTAGATGTTATCTACCGGAATATCGAAGAAACCCTGAATCTGGTCAGCATGCAGATCAACCGTGAGAACACGGTCGATGCCGACTACGGTAAGCATGTCAGCGACGACTTTCGCGCTGATAGCCACACGTGCGGAACGCGGACGGCGATCCTGACGGGCATAACCAAAATAAGGAATAACAGCAGTGATACGAGTAGCCGAGGAGCGGCGGAAGGCATCAGCCATCACTACCAGTTCCATCAGGTTATCGTTGGTCGGAGCGCAAGTCGGCTGAATAATGAAAACGTCTTTACCGCGAACGTTTTCATTGATCTCGGCAGTAATTTCGCCGTCGGAGAACTTACCGACAGAGATGTCACCGAGAGGGATATGCAGCTGACGTACAACACGCCGAGCCAGATCGGGGTTAGCGTTCCCCGTAAAGACCATCATCTTGGACACGCGCAGTACCTAGAGGCTGAGGGTAACCTGGATGAGTATAGAAAATGGCAGGGGCGGCTGGATTCGAACCAACGCATGGCAGGATCAAAACCTGCTGCCTTACCGCTTGGCGACGCCCCTGTATCTGTTGCATCAAGTGCCGAGCACTTGGTTCCTTTAGAGCAGACTTTGCAGCTTGCGATGCAACATCGAAACGTTGCTTCCTTTTGCTACAAACCCTGTAAGGGTCTCTGTCAGAAGGGCCGAGACTTTATCAGCTTCAGCTTTGCTTGGGAAGCCCCCAAACACACAACTTCCAGTTCCGGTGAGCTTTGCTTCGGTAAATTTACCTAGCAAATCCAATGCGTTACGTACTTCTGGATAACGCCTTGCAACCACCGGCAAGCAGTCATTTCGACTGTTTCCCTCGGGAACGGGGCGCACTTTAATGGGCGGCGTGTTACGTGTCAACAAAGGATCGGAAAAAATTTCTGCCGTACTTACAGCGACTTGCGGCACAAGCACGAGATACCACAGTTCTTCGGGATCGACCGGGGTGAGTTTTTCGCCTACGCCCTCGGCAAACGCTGCGTGGCCGCGGACGAAAACCGGAACATCAGCGCCAAGCGACAAGCCCAGTGCGGCGAGTCGATCTTCATCCCAGCACAACTGCCACAGATGATTGAGACCGAGCAGGGTTGTCGCCGCGTTGGAACTGCCGCCACCAATGCCGCCGCCCATGGGCAGCACTTTGTCGATCCAGATGTCGATGCCAAGAGAACAACCGGATTGTTCCTGCAACATCTTCGCCGCGCGCACGATCAGGTTGCTGTCGTGGGGCACGCCTGCGAATTCGGTGTGCAGTTGAATCACGCCGTCATCGCGAACGGCAAAAGTGATTTCGTCGCCGTAATCGACAAACTGAAACAGCGTCTGCAACTCGTGATAACCGTCTTCACGGCGACCAAGAATGTGCAGCATCAGATTGAGTTTGGCCGGCGACGGCAGAGTCAGGCGTGCAGCGCTCATGCTTATTGCCCCAGTTTGCGCGGCTGCCAGGTCTTGATCACCAGCGTCACGTCCAGGTCAGTGCCGTGCAGTTTGATGCGCTCGGGCAACCAGTAACCATTTTGTTCGGTGTAGGCGGTGTATTCGACTTTCCAGCCATCCTGTTCAAGGTTGGCCAGGCGGCTGTCGGCATCCAGACTCAGACGGCTTTTGCTTTCCGGCGCCGGCAGGCCACGCACCCACCAGGCGAGGTTCGACACTGGCAGTTTCCAGCCAAGTTGCTCTTCCAGCAGCGTTTCCGGCGACTGCGATTCATAGCGACCCTGATTGGCGACTTCCAGCGACACCTTGCCCGGACGCCCGGTCAAACGTGCCGCACCACGACCCAGCGGGCCGGAGAGTCGAATGTCGTAATAGTCCTGACGCTGCAGCCAGAACAGCGTGCCGCTGCCCGAGTCTTTCGGGGCGCGGATGCCGATCT
The DNA here is from genome assembly GCF_059716145.1 of Pseudomonas sp. LBUM1648. Classification (NCBI taxonomy): domain Bacteria; kingdom Pseudomonadati; phylum Pseudomonadota; class Gammaproteobacteria; order Pseudomonadales; family Pseudomonadaceae; genus Pseudomonas; species Pseudomonas sp. LBUM1648. The sequence goes on along the minus strand of NZ_CP166808.1, from coordinate 5,470,007 downwards.
TGCCGTCGATCTGCCAGCCGTCAATGCCGGTCAGTTGCTGTTTGTTCGCGGCCCATTGAGCCGGGCTGCCGTGGCCTTCGACCGATTCGCGAGCGCCGAAGCCCGCGCAACCGGCGAGCAGGGCGATGAAGCTGAAAACAATAACGTGGCGCAAAAACATTAAAAAGTCTCGGATCCGGTCAGGCGCTTGATGGTGCTGCGCAGAATGGTGCTGTCGGGCTGATCCTTGAGGAATTTGCCCCAGATTTGTTTGGCTTCGCGCTGATTGCCCTTGGTCCACAGGACTTCGCCCAGATGTGCGGCGACTTCGTGATCAGGGAAACGCTCCAGCGCCTGACGCAGATATTTCTCGGCGTCGTCCAGGTTGCCCAAGCGGTAATTCACCCAGCCGAGGCTGTCGAGTACTGCCGGGTCTTCCGGGTTGATCTGGTGCGCCTGCTCGATCAGCGTCTTGGCTTCAGCGTAGCGGGTGGTGCGGTCGGACAGGGTGTAGCCCAGCGCGTTCAGCGCCATGGCATTGTCCGGATCGCGCTTGATGATCAGGCGCAGGTCTTTTTCCATCTGCGCCAGATCGTTGCGCTTTTCCGCAAGCATGGCGCGGGTGTACAGCAGATTCAGATCGTCCGGGTATTGCAGCAAGGCTTGCTGCAAGACTTTCATGGCCTTGTCGTCCTGTTTGTTGGCCGACAGGGTTTCCGACTCGATCAGGTACAACTGGATCGCGTAATCGGGTTGTTCGTCACGCTCGGCCGCCAGTTTGCTTTGTGCTTCGGCGGTTTTGCCGTTGTTCATCAGAATGTCGGCCTGACGCAACTGCGCGGGCAGATAGTCATTGCCCGGGCCGACCTGGGCGTATTCGATCAGTGCGCCTTGCGGGTCATTGCGCTCTTCGGCGATACGACCGAGGTTAAGGTGCGCCGAATCGACATGGCTTTCACGGGCGATCAGGTCTTCCAGATAACCCTTGGCCTCGTCCCAGGCCTTGGCTTCCAGGCACACCAGCGCCAGCGAGTAACGTAGTTCGTCGTCTTCCGGGTATTGCTGAACGAGGCCGGAGAACTCGGCCTTGGCGTCGTCCATCCGGTCCTGTTCAACCAGCATGCGCGCGTAAGTCAGGCGCAGACGCTTGTCGTCCGGGTATTTCTTGATGTTCTTTTTCAGCAGCGGCAGGGCTTCGTCGCCACGGTTCAGGAGCTGGAGAAGACGGGCGCGAAGCAGAATCGGGGCGATTTCGCCGTCTTCCGGCGGATTGTCTTCGAGCAGGGCCAGTGCCGCTTTGTTGTCGCCATCCTGCTGCATGAGCAAGGCCTTGCCGAAAATCAGCTGACTGTTGTTCGGGTGACGCTGCAACAAACGGTCGAAACTTTTCATCAGGCCGTTGCGGGTTTCCTGATCAGTATCGGCCGCCGACAGTGCGAGGAAATCGAAATGGGTATCGCCCTTGCCTTGCAGGACTTTCTCCATATAGACCATCGAGTCGTCGTAACGCCCGGCGCGTGCCAGTTGCACGGCGGCGGCGCGTTGCGCTTCGAGATCGTCCGGGGCGTTTTTCGCCCAGATCAGCGCGGTATCGAGGGCCGGTTGATCGGCGCCAAGGTACTCGGCGATGCGGAACGCACGCTCGGAGACGCCCGGATCCTGAGTGTTGATGGCCTGGGTCACGTAGTTGTCCAGGGCAAGGTCGAAACGATTGCGCTGGCCAGCGAGTTCGGCGCTCAGCAGGCTGAACACGGTTTCTTCGCTGAACGAGCTGTAAACCTTGGGCTTTTCAGGGGCGGGCGTGGTGTCTTCTACCGACGGCGTACCGTTCGGCGCAACGGGGGCCAAGGCCTGGCAGCCGCTGAGGAAGACAAAAGCAAGGAGCAACGCGGAAGATCTATTCATATAGGAAGAGGACGACTAACCTGCGGTCGGATCATCATGACACAAGCCTTCGGCCAAACATAACCGAGTCTCAATTGTGCCCATTATAGGGGCGGACAATTGGGACAATAGTCAGCGGTAGTTGTTCTGAATCTGACGAAGGTGGACAATTGCCGGCTTCACGTCACCATCAGCGACCTTGAATGGCCTTCCTTGCACTCGGTATTAACCACAAGACTGCTTCAGTAGACGTCCGCGAGCGCGTGGCCTTTACCCCTGAGCAACTGGTTGAGGCCTTGCAGCAGCTCTGCCGAATGACCGACAGCCGCGAAGCTGCGATCCTCTCCACCTGCAATCGCAGTGAGCTTTATATAGAACAGGATCAGCTTTCTGCGGATATCGTGCTGCGCTGGCTGGCCGATTATCACCATTTAAGCCTCGATGAGCTGCGCGCGAGTGCTTATGTGCATGAAGATGATGCGGCAGTTCGTCACATGATGCGCGTCGCCTCCGGGCTCGACTCGCTGGTGCTGGGCGAACCGCAGATTCTCGGCCAGATGAAGTCGGCCTACGCCGTGGCTCGCGAGGCCGGCACCATCGGGCCGCTGCTGGGGCGGCTGTTCCAGGCAACCTTCAATGCCGCCAAGCAGGTGCGTACCGACACCGCTATCGGTGAAAACCCGGTGTCCGTGGCGTTTGCCGCGGTCAGCCTGGCGAAACAGATTTTCAGTGATTTGCAACGCAGCCAGGCCTTGCTGATCGGCGCCGGCGAGACCATCACCCTGGTCGCCCGCCATCTGCACGAGCTGGGGGTCAAACGCATCGTTGTCGCCAACCGTACGCTTGAGCGTGCCAGCCTGTTGGCCGAGCAGTTCGGCGCCCACGCGGTGTTGCTCTCGGACATCCCGGCCGAACTGGTGCGCAGCGACATCGTCATTAGTTCGACGGCCAGTCAGTTGCCGATTCTCGGCAAGGGCGCCGTCGAGAGCGCATTGAAGCTGCGCAAGCACAAACCGATCTTCATGGTCGACATCGCTGTTCCCCGGGATATCGAACCGGAAGTCGGCGAGTTGGACGACGTTTACCTGTATAGCGTCGACGATCTCCACGAAGTGGTCGCCGAGAACCTCAAGAGCCGCCAAGGCGCAGCGCAAGCGGCCGAAGAGATGGTCTCGGTCGGTGCCGACGATTTCATGGTGCGCCTGCGTGAGCTGGCGGCGGTCGATGTGCTCAAGGCCTATCGTCAACAGAGCGAACGCTTGCGCGACGAAGAGCTGCAAAAAGCCCTGCGTCTGCTGGCCAACGGCGGCAACGCTGAAGATGTGCTGGGGCAATTGGCCCGTGGCCTGACCAATAAACTGTTGCATGCGCCCAGCGTGCAACTGAAAAAGCTTTCTGCCGAAGGCCGCCTCGATGCGCTGGCCATGGCCCAGGAACTCTTTGCCCTCGAGGGCTCACCGGATAGCTTTTCGGATAAAAAACCGCAATGAAAGCGTCACTGCTCAATAAACTGGACATCCTCCAGGACCGTTTCGAGGAACTGACCGCGTTGCTCGGCGACGGCGAAGTCATTTCCGATCAGGCCAAGTTTCGCGCTTATTCCAAGGAATACGCCGAACTCGAGCCGATCGTACACGCCTATAAAAAGCTGCTCAGCGTACAAAGCGATCTTGAAGGCGCGCAGGCGCTGCTCAAGGACAGCGACCCGGACATGCGTGAAATGGCCGTGGAAGAAGTCCGTGAAGCCAAAGAGTTGCTGATCACGCTGGAAGGCGATCTGCAGCGCATGTTGCTGCCCAAGGACCCCAACGACGGGCGCAACGTGTTTCTCGAAATCCGCGCCGGCACCGGTGGCGACGAGGCGGCGATTTTCTCCGGCGACCTGTTCCGCATGTACTCGCGTTACGCCGAACGCCGTGGCTGGCGTGTGGAGATCCTTTCGGAAAACGAAGGCGAGCACGGCGGCTATAAAGAAGTCATCGCTCGCATTGAAGGCGACAACGTTTACGGCAAGCTGAAATTCGAATCCGGCGCGCACCGCGTACAGCGTGTACCCGCCACCGAATCCCAGGGGCGTATCCACACCTCGGCCTGCACCGTAGCGGTGTTGCCGGAGCCGGACGAGCGCGAAGCCATTGAGATCAACCCGGCGGATTTGCGCGTCGACACTTACCGTTCCTCCGGGGCCGGTGGTCAACACGTCAACACGACCGACTCGGCGATTCGCATCACGCACATACCGACCGGCACCGTCGTCGAGTGTCAGGAAGAGCGTTCCCAGCACAAGAACCGTGCGCGGGCGATGGCGTGGCTGTCGGCCAAGCTCAACGATCAGCAAACCGCCGCGGCGGCCAATGCCATCGCCAGTGAGCGTAAATTGCTGGTCGGCTCCGGTGACCGTTCCGAGCGGATTCGCACCTACAACTTTGCCCAGGGCCGGGTCACTGACCATCGCGTCAACCTGACCCTGTACTCTCTTGATGACGTTCTCGCCGGTGGCGTTGACGCGGTGATCGAGCCTCTGCTGGCTGAATACCAGGCTGACCAACTCGCTGCGATAGGTGAATAAATGACCATCATTGCCAGCCTGTTGCGCGCCGCCGAACTGCCGGACTCACCTACCGCACGTCTCGATGCCGAATTGCTCCTCGCGGCCGCGCTGGGCAAGTCGCGTAGCTTCCTGCACACCTGGCCCGAGCGCATCGTGCCGACGGAAGCCGCGCTGACCTTTGCCGAATACCTGCAACGCCGTCGTGGCGGCGAGCCGGTGGCCTACATTCTCGGCCAGCAAGGATTCTGGAAACTCGATCTGGAAGTCGCGCCGCACACGCTGATTCCCCGTCCGGACACGGAACTGCTGGTGGAAGCGGCGCTGGAATTGCTGCCAGCGACCCCGGCCAAAGTGCTCGACCTCGGCACCGGCAGCGGCGCGATTGCCCTGGCTCTGGCCAGTGAGCGTCCGGCATGGCAAGTCACCGCCGTGGATCGCGTGCTGGAAGCGGTGGCATTGGCCGAGCGCAATCGCCAGCGTCTGCATTTGAACAACGCCACGGTGCTGAGCAGTCACTGGTTCAGCGCTCTGGAAGGTCAGCGTTTTGATCTGATCATCAGCAACCCGCCGTACATTGCCGCCGCCGATCCACACCTGGTCGAAGGCGATGTGCGCTTCGAACCGGCGAGTGCGCTGGTGGCCGGTGAGGATGGGCTCGACGATCTGCGCCTGATCGTTGCCCAGGCCCCGGATCATCTGCAGGCCGGCGGCTGGGTGATGCTCGAACACGGCTATGATCAAGCCGAAGCCGTGCGCGATCTGTTGAACACTCGCGGTTTCGAAGAAGTCCACAGCCGCACCGATCTGGGCGGCCATCAACGCATCAGTCTGGGACGCCTGCCGTGCTGAATGATCAGGAGTTGCTGCGCTACAGCCGGCAGATTCTGCTGCAACACATCGATATCGATGGGCAACTGAAGCTCAAGGACAGTCGCGTCCTGATCGTCGGCCTCGGTGGTCTTGGCGCACCGGTTGCGCTGTATCTGGCGGCAGCCGGTGTCGGCGAACTGCATCTGGCGGACTTCGATACAGTCGATCTGACCAACCTGCAACGCCAGATCATTCACGACACCGACAGCGTCGGCATGAGCAAGGTCGACTCGGCGCTAAAGCGCTTGAGTGCGATCAATCCCGAGATTCAACTGGTGCCGCATCGTCAGGCGCTCGACGAGGACTCTCTCGCCGCTGCCGTTGCGGCGGTGGATCTGGTACTCGACTGTTCGGATAATTTTTCCACGCGCGAAGCGGTCAACTCTGCGTGCGTGGCTGCGCGCAAACCTTTGGTCAGCGGCGCGGCGATTCGTCTTGAAGGGCAACTGTCGGTATTCGACCCGCGTCGCCCCGAGAGCCCTTGCTATCACTGTTTGTACGGGCATGGCAGCGAAGCCGAACTGACCTGCAGCGAGGCTGGTGTGGTCGGGCCGTTGGTGGGGTTGGTCGGCAGCCTTCAGGCGCTTGAAGCGTTGAAAGTGTTGGTCGGCTTCGGTGAGCCGCTGGTGGGCCGCTTGCTGTTGATCGATGCCTTGGGTTCGCGTTTCCGCGAGTTGCGGGTCAAGCGTGATCCTGGTTGCAGCGTCTGTGGCGCGCGCCATGCGTGAGGCGCCGGTCGGCGTGTTCGATTCCGGTGTCGGCGGTTTGTCGGTGCTGGCAGAAATCCAGCGCTTGTTGCCCAATGAATCGCTGCTGTACTTCGCCGATTGCGGGCACATTCCGTACGGCGAGAAAACCCCGGAGTTCATCCGCCAGCGTTGCAGCGTGATGGCCGGGTTTTTTCGCGAGCAGGGCGCCAAGGCTTTGGTGGTCGCCTGCAATACCGCGACAGTGGCGGCGGCTGCCGATCTGCGCGGTGATTTTCCCGACTGGCCGATCGTTGGCATGGAGCCGGCGGTGAAACCGGCGGCCGCGGCAACACGCAGCGGCGTGGTCGGTGTACTTGCCACCACGGGCACCTTGCAGAGTGCCAAGTTCGCTGCGTTGCTTGATCGCTTTGCCACCGATGTGCGGGTGATTACTCAGCCGTGCCCGGGCCTGGTCGAATTGATTGAAAGCGGTGATCTGCACAGCGCCGAGTTGCGCCAGTTGCTGCAAAGCTATGTCGATCCGCTGCTGGCCAACGGTTGCGATACGATTATTCTTGGTTGCACGCACTATCCCTTCCTCAAGCCGATGCTCAAGTCGATGATCCCCGAGACCATCAGCCTGATCGATACCGGCGCCGCCGTGGCGCGGCAACTTCAACGTCTTTTGGCCGAGCGTGATCTGCTCGCCGAAGGACCGAACCGATCGGTCAGATTCTGGACCAGCGGTGATCCTCAGCACTTCAAAAACATCCTGCCGTTGTTGGGGCAAACTGCCGGCGACGTGCAAAACTTCAGTTTGTAAAAAAAATGTGAAATAACCGGAAGATCGGCTGAACTTCTGTTTGAGCGCTAGCTTCTATAGCGATGAGTTATCTAGAAAACCAAACGATCGTTCCGGAAAAGGAAGTTTCAAAGTGAAGCGACTATTCTGCCTGGCCGCGATTGCGGCCGCGTTGATGGGGCAAAGTATTACAGCACAAGCTGCCGGCGTTGAATTCGCCGTCGGTGCTACCAGCGATTCGACCATGACCTATCGCCTGGGGATGAATTTCGACTGGGACAAGAGCTGGCTGCAGAGCGACGTTGGTCGCCTGACCGGTTACTGGAGCGGTGCTTACACCTACTGGGAAGGTGACAAGACCTCCAGCAACAACAGCCTGTCGTTCTCGCCGGTATTTGTTTACGAGTTTGCCGGCCAGTCGGTCAAGCCCTATATCGAGGCGGGGATCGGTGTGGCGGCGTTCTCCAATACCAAATACGAATCGAACAATCTCGGCGGCTCCTTCCAGTTCGAAGACCGTCTCGGGTTTGGTCTGCGCTTCAATGGCGGGCATGAAGTGGGGATTCGCGCGACGCACTATTCCAACGCCGGTCTTGCCAGTGACAACGACGGTGTAGAAAGTTACTCGCTGCATTACACGTTGCCGTTGTAAGCAAAATCAAAAGATCGCAGCCTGCGGCAGCTCCTACAGGGAAAAACACAATCCCATGCAGGCGCTGCCGCAGGCTGCGATCTTTTCGCTTTTAATCAGCGGTACACCGTGGCGATACCTTGGCGCTCTTCGATGCACTCGGGTGAGCCCATCTCGAACTCGCGACAAATCAGCGGGCGCTTCTCGTAAATCGTGCACATCATCGTGTCGCGATCCAGCGCCGCACACCAGCCGTCGTCCAGACGCAGCATCACTTCGCCGCCCCATTCATCGGTATCGATAAAACGATCAGGCACGCCCGTGTCGGTGATCAGCATCACTTCGAGCTGGCAGCAGCAGGCTGCGCAAGTCGAACAGGTGACCGCCGGTTCGGTGATTTGCTGGTGAGGAATGGTTTTCATGGCCGGCAGTGTAAGGCAGAGCTTGCCGAGTGTGTGAAAGCTCTGACGGACGCTCAGTGAGTCAAGCGTCGGGCCATGGTGTGCAGCAGCGGAAACAGCAGCGCCCAGAGCAGGCCGATGCCGATCAGTGTCGGTAACTCGCCGTAGGGGAATTGCACCCCGGCCAGGCGCCCGCCACCGTAGTAAGACATTGCACCGCCGACCGCGCCGAGCGCGCAGGCCAGCCACCATGGCCTGGCAGTCCACTCAAGGCAATGACGCAAGGTCGTGGCGAGCAAGGCCCACAGCAACATCAGCCACAGCGGAATCAACGGCGACTGATCCTGAAACTCGAACACGCCGAGGGCGCGCAAGACGCTGTCCACCGCCGTGCCGACGATCACCACACTGAGCATCAAACGGCCTTCAGCCGCCCAACTGCTGATCCAGCGCAGATGAATCACCAGCACCGCCAATGCCAGCAGCAACCACAGGCTGTTGCCGCCGAGCACACAGACCAGCCAGCCGAGCTGGAACAGCACGGCATTGGCGATCCGCTCAAGCATCGAAGCGGCCGAGCAGTGGCGCAGGCATGGCGGCCGGTTTGGCCAGCAACAACTGCGCGGTGCCGATGGTGCGTTCGAGGAATCCGCCCTCGCAATAGCACAGGTAAAACTCCCACAGTCTGAGGAAGTAATCGTCGTAGCCCAACTCGCTCAAGCGACTGTGGGCGCGGCGGAAGTTCTCGTGCCACAGGCGCAGGGTTTTGGCGTAGTGCAGGCCGAAGTCCTCCATGTGCAGCAGGTTCATGTCGGTTTCGCGACTGACTACCTCGAGCATCTTCTGCACAGACGGCAAGGCGCCGCCAGGGAAGATGTAGCGCTGGATAAAGTCGACCCCGCGTTTGGCCTGCTCGTAGCGCTGTTCGCGAATGGTGATTGCTTGAATCAGCATCAGGCCGTTGCTCTTGAGCAGGTGCGCGCATTGTTTGAAATAGGTGGGCAGGAAGCGATGGCCGACCGCTTCGATCATCTCGATCGATACCAGTTTGTCGTACTCGCCGGTGAGGTCGCGGTAGTCCTTGAGCAACAAGGTGACTTGATCCTGCAAGCCCAGCTTTTCGATGCGCTGAGCGGTAAAGGCGTACTGCTCCTTCGACAACGTGGTGGTGGTTACCCGGCAGCCATAGTTCTGCGCCGCGTAGAGCGCCATGCTGCCCCAGCCTGTGCCGATTTCCAGTAGGTGGTCCTCGGGCTTGAGCGCGAGCTTCTGGCAGATGCGCTCCAGTTTGTTCAGTTGCGCCTGTTCCAGACTGTCTTCGGGAGTGAGGAACTGCGCCGCCGAGTACATCATGGTCGGGTCGAGAAACTGTTCGAACAGATCGTTGCCCAGATCGTAGTGGGCGGCGATGTTCTTCTGCGAGCCTTTGCGCGTATTGCGATTGAGCCAGTGCAAGCCCTGCACCAACGGTCGCCCGAGGCGGGCCAGACCGCCCTCCATCGCATCGAGTACTTCAAGGTTGCTGACGAACACCCGCACCACCGCAGTCAGGTCGGGCGAACTCCAGTAACCGTGGATAAACGCTTCGCCAGCGCCAATCGAACCATTGCTGGCGACCATTCCCCAGACCGCCTTATCCTGGACATGAATTTCCCCAAGCAATGTGCTGCCAGGGGTGCCGAACAGCAGACGTTCGCCATCCTCGATGACCACCAGTTGCCCGTGTTTGAGCTGACCCAGCAGGCGCAAAACGCCACGGCGCAGGAGCGAGCCGGTCACGCCATTGGTGCTGAACAGATTGGCTTTGGCCGAGACGCTAGAGGATTTCATGGCGGCGCTCCTTGGGAAGCACGGTGGCGGTTTGAAAGCTGCCGTCAGCAGCCTCGTGAGTGAAGATCGGTGCACGCTTGAGCAACAGGCGCAGTGCCTGCCAGTAAATCGCCAGAGCTGTTTTTGCCGTCATCCATGGAAAACGCCGCAAATAGCGATGCAAGTTTGGCCGGTCGAGTGTTTCGCGTTTCAGGCTGAGGGTGGCGTCGAACAATTTGTGTTCGCCCTGCCAGTCCGCCATGTGCACGCCGAGGCTTTGCGCGGCGGGGCTGAAACTCATGCGGTATTCCAGATCGCGCGGCAGAAAAGGCGAAACGTGAAAGGCTTTGGCCACGGCAAAATGTTGATGGAAGTCGTGCAGGTTCACCCGGGGGCTGGCGGGCAGTACGTAGTGATAACGCTCGCGCCACGGGGTGTTGGTGACTTCGCAGAGAATGGCCGCAAGTTGCCCGTCAGGTTCATGGCAATAAAAAAAACTCACCGGGTTGAACGAAAGGCCCCAACTGCGAGGCTGGGTCAGCAGGCAGATCGAACCCTGTGGCTCATACCCGATAGCCTCAGCGACCCGCTGGCGCACAGCATCGATAAGGCGAACGCCCCGACCGGTGAAGGTTTTCAGGTAGTCCGTCTCGCGGAAGGAGAACGGCGCAAATCGACTGCGTCCCGCCAGTGGCGATAAACCCAGCACCGCGTCCTGCTCGGCCAGATCCAGATACAGCAGACCAATCCGGTAACGAAACTCATGCCGGCGCGGCGCAAAACGTCGGTGGCCGATCCAGCCGCTGTACAGGGCGCTGTTCATAAGGTTTCTCCGAACGCGGCGGCCACGCGCAAGCCGCTGACCACACCGTCCTCATGGAAACCGTTGGCCCAGTAGGCACCGCAGTAATGGGTGTTCTGCACGCCGTCCAGTTCGGCCCAGCGGTTCTGCGCGGCTACCGCTGTGAGGCTGAACTGCGGGTGGGCGTAGGTGTATTTGGCGAGCACCTTGAACGGACTGATGCCGGCACTCTGGTTGAGGCTGACGCAGAACGTGGTGTCGCTCTCAATCCCTTGCAGGATGTTCATGTCGTAAGTGACGGCCGCGTGGGTATGGCCGGCACCGCTCAAGCGATAATTCCAGCTGGCCCAAGCGAGTTTGCGTGTCGGCAGTAGACGCGTATCGGTGTGCAGCACGACTTCGTTGTCGGCGTAGGGCATGGCGCCGAGAATCGCCCGTTCGGCGTCGCTCGGGGTCGCCAGCAGTTGCAAGGCCTGATCACTGTGGCAGGCGAACACCACTTTGTCGAAATGCTCGATGCCCGCCGAGCTGTGGATAACCACGCCGTGTTCGTCGCGATCGACTCGGCTCACCGGGCAGTTCAGACGGATCCTGTCCTTGAACGATTCGGTCAGCGGCGCGATGTAGGCGCTGGAACCCCCGTCGATCACCCGCCATTGCGGGCGGTCACTGACTGACAGCAGGCCATGATTCTTGAAGAACCGCACAAAGAACTGCAGCGGAAAATTGAGCATCTCGGCCATCGGCATCGACCAGATCGCCGCGCCCATCGGCACGATGTAGTGCAGGATGAAGCGCTCGCCATAACCGCCGGCCTTGAGGTAATCATCCAGGGTCATGTCGGCCGCGATGCGCTGTTCGGCAAGGTCGCGCTGGGCTTCTTTGTTAAAGCGCAGGATGTCGCGCAGCATGCCCCAAAACCCCGGCGACAACAGATTGCGCCGCTGGGCGAACAGGCTGTTGAGGTTGTTGCCGTTGTATTCCAGACCGCTATCCGGATCGGTCACCGAAAAGCTCATTTCAGTAGGGCTGGACGTCACCCCGAGCTGATCGAGCAAGCGGATGAAGTTGGGGTAGGTCCAGTCGTTGAACACGATGAAACCGGTGTCGACCGCGTACTGACGTTCGTCGACCGTCACCTGCACCGTGTGCGTGTGACCGCCGACCCAGTCGCCGGCCTCGAACACGGTGACGTCATGGCGACGATTGAGCAGGTAGGCGCAGGTCAGCCCCGCGATCCCACTGCCGACGATAGCGACCTTCATACTGGATCACGCAGCGGCGGTGATTTGCGCACCATGCGTTTGCCGATTGCCAGTTGCAGGCGGGCAGGCAGTTTCGACAAGGGCCACAGCGCCGCCATGAACAGCGCCGGGAAGGCGATCTCCAGTGGTCGATCCTTGAGCTTGGCGAAGATGTGCCGCGCGGCTTTATCCACAGGCCAACTGAGCGGCATCGGAAAATCGTTCTTCGCGGTCAGCGGAGTTTCGACGAAACCCGGACTGACCACGGTGACTTCAATGCCCTCATCCGCCAGATCAATGCGCAACGATTCGAACAGATAACGCAGCCCTGCTTTGGACGCGCCGTAGGCTTCGGCCCTTGGCAGCGGCATGTAAGTCACGGAACTCGCCACCCCGACCAGATGCGGCGCGGTGCCTTTGCGCAGCAAGGGCAGGGCGGCTTCGATGCAGTAAGCGCTGGCGAGCAGATTGGTGCGCACCACGTGCTCGACAATGGAGGCGTCGAACTGCCGGGCGTCGACATATTCACAGGTGCCGGCATTGAGGATCACCGTGTCCAGTGCGCCCCAGGCCTCGTTAATCTGTTCGCCGATTTCCCGGACAGTCTGGCTGTTGGTCAGGTCTCCGGGCACCACCAGCACTTGTCCCGGATAGCGTTGTGACAGGACCTTGAGTGGGGCGACCTGGCGTGAGCTGACCGCCAGATGCGCACCGCTTTTCAGAATGTCCTCAGCCAGTGCCGCGCCGATGCCACTGCTGGCACCGGTCAGCCAATAACGCCGTGGAGGTGTACGACTCATCCCATTCTCCTTTTCAGCCAGGCGATCACCCGGCCCAATACTGGCAAGTGTTCATAGAGCAACGCCCCGGCATCGAAATAATCCCGATGGCGATAAACCTTGTCGCGCCAAAGCAGGTGCGAGCAACCGCTCACCCGGATCACCCGGCCCCCGGCCAGGCGTGGATGGCGATAACTCATGACCCAGCGCAGGTAGCCTTCACCGTCGCTGATCTGGTCGAAACCGTGGAAGTCGAAACGCAGCTCGCTGACGTTGGCGTACAGCTCACTGAAGTAATCACGCAATTGCGCCAACCCCTGTACTTCGTGCAGCGGGTCGGTGAACTGGACGTCGTCGCTGTACAGCTCGCCCAAACGGTGCAGGTTGTCTGAATTCAATTCGGCAAACTGGCGGGCGAAGCGGCGCAGGAATTCACTCATGATCGCCTCCGGCCGGTTGGCGCGAGGGCAGATTTTTGAACGCGGTCAGCGCCCGCTCCCGCGAGGCACTCAGATTGACGATTGGCGTTGGGTAATCCGCCACACCGAACAAGCCGCCGGCACTGGCCGGGTTATGCACAGTCTTTTTGTCGAGGCCGGCCAGTTCCGGCAGCCAGTGCTTGATGAACAAGCCTTCGCTGTCGAATTTTTCCGACTGGCTCAGTGGATTGAAAATACGGAAATATGGCGCCGAATCGGTGCCCGTCGACGAGCTCCATTGCCAGCCGCCGTTGTTCGCGGCCAGATCTCCATCAATCAAATGCCGCATGAAAAAGCGCTCGCCTTCGCGCCAGTCGATCAGCAGGTTCTTGGTCAGGAACATTGCCACCACCATGCGCAGGCGATTGTGCATCCAGCCGGTTTCGAGCAATTGGCGCATGGCGGCATCGATGATCGGCAGGCCGGTACGCGCCTCTTGCCATGCGGCGAGGTCATCCGGCGCATTGCGCCAGGCCAGTGCTTCGGTTTCCGGACGGAACGCGCGGTGGCGCGAGACCCGTGGATAACCCACCAGAATGTGTTTGTAGAACTCGCGCCACAGCAACTCGTTGATCCAGGTGACGGCGCCGACTTTGCCGCTTTCGAACTCGCCCTGATTGCTTTGCAGGGCGGCGTGCAGACATTGGCGGGGCGAGATCACACCGGCGGCCAGGTACGCCGACAGCTGACTGGTGCCGGGCTTGGCCGGGAAGTCGCGCTCGCTTTTGTAGTAATCGATTTGGGCGTCGGCGAAGGTATCGAGACGGCGACGGGCCTCTTGTTCGCCGGCAGGCCACAGGTCACGCAGTGACTCGCTTGGTGTGGCGAAGCCTTTGACGGACGCAGGAATCGGATCGCTGTCGATGTTCAATGGCGACTGTTTGCCGGGGACTTTTACCAGCGCCGGCATCGCGCGATGCAGGCGCTCGTAACAGACCTTGCGAAACTGGCTGAATACCTGAAAGTAGGTTCCGGTCTTGGTCAGCACGGTGCCGGGCTTGAACAGCAATTGATCGAGGTAACTGCGAAAATCGATACCTTCGGCCTGCAATGCCTCGGCCACGGCTGCATCACGGCGGCTTTCGTGGATGCCATATTCCTCGTTAACGTGCACCGCTTCGATGTCCAATTGCCGACAGAGTTTGAGCAGCTCCGCCGGCGCCTGATCCCAGTGCGCCGCCGTGCGAATCAACAACGGAATGTTCAGGGCACCGAGACTTTTACTCAGCTCATTCAGATTGCGCAGCCAGAAGTCGACCTTGCACGGCGCGTCGTCATGTTCTTGCCACTGCTGCGGGCTCAACAGATACACCGCGACCGTCGGACCGCGCGCTGCGGCCGCCGCGAGGGCAGTGTTGTCGTGTTGGCGCAAGTCGCTGCGCAGCCAGATCAATTGCATGTCGGTATTCGCCGCGCTCATTAAATCAGTCCATGCTGAACGAGGGCCTGGTGCGCCGAAAGCGCATCTTCAGCCAGGTACAAATCAGCAGTTTCTGAGGTTTTTACGGACAACTCGGCGTGGTGGATGCATACCGTTGGTCCGACAATCATTTTCGTGCAACTCACGCCAGCCAACAGTTTCGGCAACTGCGCAAGCTGCATGGCTTTGCTGGAATACAGCAGTACGCCACGGGCTTGCAGATGTTCGACCGTCAGTGCCAGCTCCCCGGCCGGTAACGGCCAGTCAAATACTTGCACAGGGCAATTGGCGCTGCTGATCAACCAAGCGCATAGCCACAGATGAGGTTCCAGTGGCAGGTCGGAATGGTTGATCAGCAACAGGGGCGCAGCGTGCAGTTGATGATTGTTATGGTAGATGCGTGCGCCGAATTTGCTGCGTAGCCACGAATAAAAGAACACGCGTTCCATCTGCGCGCCGAACTGGCCCTGCCAGCGCTGTTCCAGTTCTTCCAGCAGCGGCATCAGCAATTGCTCGCACAATGTGCGCGGCGGGTAGAGCGCCATCGCTTGATTGACGCTGTCGTCGACGGTGCGTTCATCGAGTTGCGTAACGGCTGCCAGCAGGGTCTGGCGCAACCGTTGCCAGTCGTTTTCCACCGGTTCGCTGAATGCCTGCGGCGTGTCGAGCAGCGGTTTGACCTGGCTGACCGCTACGCCGCGGTTGAGCCAGGTGAGGATGGTCAGGATGCGTTGTACGTGCTCGGCCGAATACAGCCGATGGCCCTTCGGTGTGCGTTGCGGGATGACGAGTCCATAACGACGCTCCCACGCACGCAGCGTGATCGCATTGACGCCGGTCTGGCGCGCCACTTCGCGGATCGGCAGCCAGCCTTCGTCGAGGGCTTTCTTGAAGTCGGCGCCGAGGTCTTCCTGGGCGCTTGAATCGGGTTTTTCATTCATTAGATAGCGTTTCGCAGGCTGAGATTTTCCGGATGCGGTTGCAGGTAAACCTGTTGCGCAATGTACGGATCCGGATGTTGGCGAAAGTGATGTTTGAGCAGTGTCAGCGGTACCACCAGCGGTACAATGCCGTGGCGGTACTGGCCGATCACGTGCTGCATTTCCTGTTTGTCTTCGGCGCTGATCGCCTGCTTCAGATAACCACTGATGTGCTGCAAGACGTTGCTATGGGTGCGCCGGGTCGCGCACTTTTTCAACGCAGCCATCAGCTCGCTGAAATAGCGTGGCCCCAGTTCCGCAGGGTCGCTGTGGCCCATGTTGCCGAGCATGTTGCCCAGCGTTTTGTATTGCACCGGGTTATGGGCCATCAGCAGGTATTTGTAGCGCGAGTGAAATTCGGTGAGGGCGCGACGGCTCAAACCCTGGGTCAGTACTTGCTGCCAGGCGCTGTAGGCGAGGACGCGGGTGATGAAGTTTTCCCGTAGCACCGGGTCGTTCAAGCGTCCGGCTTCTTCCACCGGCAAGTCCGGGTGCCGCGCGCAGAAGGCCTGGGCGTAGATACCGCGACCGCCGCCGTTCACCGGAGCGCCGTTGGCGTGATAGACCTTGACCCGTTCCAGCCCGCAGGACGGCGATTGCTGCATGAAGATATAGCCGCAGAGGTCACCGAGTTCGGCGGCCATTTTCTCGCCGTACTCAGCCAGTGGCGCGGTAACGTTTATCGTCGGGTTGACGGTGCCGATGGCTTCGGGGCTTTCAGGGTTGCCTACCAGACGGATCGGCTCGCGGGGAATGCCCAAACCGATGGCGACTTCCGGGCATACCGGGACGAACTCGAAGTGTTCAGCGAGTGTGCGGCTGCACAGTCGCGATTCCTTGTGTCCGCCGTTGTAGCGCACCTCGGCGCCCAGCAGGCAGGCGCTGATGGCTATCTTGGGTTTGAGCTGGGAAGCTTCGGACATAAGCACCTCGAATCTATACCTGTACAGAGAGTTATCTCTGTACAACATTTCTTTCAGCATAGATTCATGGGTGTACAAGTCAAATCATTTGTATAAGTTTTTGCAGGGCAGGTGATTCCGTGTGGGAGCAGGTTTCACTTCCAGCCTTGCATCCACTCGGAATTATTTTTCAGGATTTGCCACTCGAATCGCTCACTGCGCTGCGTGAGCACTGCTTGCAACTCAACCTCCAGCACCGTGCCTTCCTCATCGCGGATCAGCTCGGTGACCAGAAAATGTTTTTCACGGTTTTGCGGGTGGGCTGCTGTCCATTTCGACAGCAGCAGTTTTTGCGGATTGATGCGATTCATTGCAGGTGTTCGTGCAGACGTCGCGCGGCTTCCTGGCCACTGAGCCAGGCGCCTTCGACGCGCCCGGACAGGCACCAGTCGCCACAGGCGTACAAACCCAGATCGGCATCGGCCAGGGTGCCCCATTCGTGGCCTGTTGCCGGGCGGGCATAGAGCCAGCGATGAGCGAGGCTGAAGGTCGGGGCGGGCATGGCGCTGTGCAGCAACTCGGCAAAGGCGCCGTGCAGTTGCTCGATCACAGCTTCCTTGGGCAGATCGATGTGCTGCCGGCTCCAAGCGCTGGTGGCATGCAGCACCCAAGTGTCGAGGGTGTTGTCGCGTCCGGGTTTGCTGCGGTTGCGCGCCAGCCAGTCGAGGGCGCTGTCTTGCACGAAGCAGCCTTCGATGGGCGTATCCAGCGGTGTGTCGAAGGCGAGGGCAACGGCCCAGGTCGGTTCCATTTTCACCCCGGCAGCGGCACCGGCAAGTTTCGGCGCAGCGGCGAGCAGTGCCGTGGCCTGAGGCGCTGGCGTGGCAATCACCACATGGCTGAAAGGGCCGTGGGTGAAGCCTTCGGCGTCTTGCAGATGCCAGTGTTCTTCGCCACGAAAGACCTCGGTGATCCGGCAGGCGAAGTGGACTTCCATGCCGTCGAGCAAGCCGCGGGTGATCGCGCTCATGCGCGGCGCGCCGACCCAGCGGGTCTGCTCGTCCGGCGACAGATTCAGTTGTCCACCCTGGAAGGTATAGAGCTGCGGCGTCCACTCGGCGACCCAGCCCTGACTTTGCCAGCGCTGAACCTCGGTGACGAAACGGCGGTCGCGCGCAGTGAAATATTGCGCGCCCATGTCCAGCGAACCGGCGTCGCTGCGTTTGCTCGACATGCGTCCACCGCTGCCGCGACTTTTATCGAACAATTGAACGGTGTGCCCGGTCTCTGTCAGAGCCTGGGCTGCCGAGAGTCCGGCGATACCGGTGCCGATGATTGCGATAGGTACAGTCATAGGGGCCTCGTTTACCTTTCTGTACAGACTACGCCGTTGATGAAACCTGTACAATTTTGTTTTTTGGTATAACTTCTAGCGTTCTCGTTCTGACAGCTTGGCCTATGGTTAAACAATAGAGCCTGCCCGTTCGAAAAGATCCCTGCTTTTAAAAATAGACTAGGGATCCGGGTAAAACGCCACGCGAGGAAGATGTCATGCACATATTGCTGACCGGCGGTACTGGTTTGATAGGACGGCAGCTCTGCCAGTATTGGGCGGAGCAGGGCCATCGCCTGACGGTGTGGAGTCGACGCCCCGAAAAAGTCGCGAAAATCTGTGGTGCGCAGGTGCGTGGCATTGCGCGCCTGGAAGACCTCGGCGATGAACCCGTAGACGCTATCGTCAATCTTGCGGGCGCGCCGATCGCCGACCGCCTGTGGACGCATCGCCGCAAGGCATTGCTGTGGAGCAGCCGGATCAAGCTCACGGAAACCCTTTTGGCGTGGCTCGAAACCCGAGCGCAGCAGCCGTCGTTGTTGATCTCGGGATCGGCCATCGGCTGGTACGGCGACGGTGGTGAACGCGAGTTGACCGAAGACTCGCCGCCAGTGATCGACGATTTCGCCAGCCAGTTGTGCATCGCCTGGGAGGAAACCGCCCTGCGCGCAGAGTCGCTGGGCATCCGCGTGGTGCTGGTGCGAACCGGTCTGGTGCTGTCGGCCGAGGGCGGCTTTTTGTCGCGCTTGCTGCTGCCGTTCAAGCTCGGGCTGGGCGGGCCTTTGGGCAATGGTCGGCAGTGGATGCCGTGGGTTCATATCGACGATCAAATCGCCCTGATTGATTTTCTTCTGCACCGCGATCAGGCGAGCGGTCCTTATAATGCGTGCGCGCCGAAACCTGTGCGCAATCGTGAATTTGCCAAGACGCTGGGCAGCGTGTTGCACCGCCCGGCGTTCATGCCGATGCCCGCCCTTGCACTGAAGGTGGGGCTCGGCGAGATGTCTTTGTTGTTGCTGGGCGGCCAACGGGCCACGCCGGCACGCTTGCTGGAAGCGGGTTTCACTTTCCAGTTCACGGATTTACGCGCGGCTCTGGACGATCTCTCCAGCCGCCTCTGAAATAGGACGTTGCATGACCGATCACGCCTTGCTTCTGGTCAACCTGGGCTCCCCGGCCTCCACCTCGGTGGCCGATGTGCGCAGTTACCTCAATCAATTTCTGATGGACCCGTACGTGATCGACCTGCCGTGGCCGGTGCGGCGTTTGCTGGTTTCGCTGATTCTGATCAAGCGGCCCGAGCAGTCGGCGCACGCCTATGCCTCTATCTGGTGGGACGAAGGTTCGCCGCTGGTGGTACTCAGCCGTCGTCTGCAAGAGCAGATGAAAGCGCAGTGGAAACACGGCCCGGTCGATCTGGCGATGCGCTACGGCGAGCCTTCAATTGAAACGTGCCTGACAAGACTGGTAGCAGCGGGACACAAGCGCATCACGCTGGCGCCGCTTTATCCACAGTTCGCCGACAGCACCACCACCACGGTGATCGAAGAGGCGAAGCGCGTGATCCGCGCGAAGAAGCTCAATGTGCAGATTTCGGTGCTGCAGCCGTTCTACGATCAGCCGGAATACCTCGACGCCTTGGTGGCCAGTGCCAAGCCGCATTTGCAGCAGGATTACGATCACTTGCTGCTGAGCTTCCATGGCCTGCCGGAACGGCACCTGACCAAGCTCGACCCGACCGGCAATCACTGCTTCAAAAATGAAGACTGCTGCAAGAATGCGTCGCCTGCGGTATTGGCAACCTGTTATCGCGCGCAATGTTTGCGCACGGCGGCCCTGTTCGCTGAGCGTATGGGGTTACCAGAGGGCAAATGGTCTGTCTCTTTTCAGTCGCGATTGGGCCGGGCGAAGTGGATCGAACCCTACACCGAAGCGCGGCTGGATGAGCTGGCGAAAAGCGGCGTGAAGAAGATTCTGGTGATGTGCCCGGCGTTTGTCGCCGACTGCATCGAGACACTGGAAGAGATCGGTGATCGCGGCAAGGAGCAGTTCCGCGAGGCGGGGGGAGAGGAGTTGTTGCTGGTGCCGTGCCTGAATGATGACCCGCAATGGGCGAAGGCGTTGGCGACCTTGTGCGAGCGAGCGCCGTTGGCCCTGTAAAGCCAAAAGCTTCGTCGGAACGCCGCCCGGAGCAAGCTCGCTCCCACATTTGATCTTCGGTGCGCTGAAGAACCCCTGTGGGAGCGAGCCTGCTCGCGAAAGCTATCTGTCAGGCAATAAACATCTTGAAGCCTTAGATCAGCGGTTCATCCGCCTTCTTGTTCTTCCAGCCGTCATTGCCCGGCAGAATCAGATTCAGCGCAATCGCCACCACCGCGCACAGCGCGATGCCTTTGAGACCGAAGTCATCCGGGCCGGTGCCGGTGCCGACCAGCACGCCACCAATCCCGAACACCAGCGTCACCGAAACGATCACCAGATTGCGTGCTTCGCCCAGATCGATCTTGTGACGGATCAGGGTGTTCATCCCCACTGCCGCGATCGAACCGAACAGCAGGCACAGAATCCCGCCCATCACCGGCACCGGAATGCTTTGCAGCAGCGCACCGAACTTGCCGACGAACGCCAGGCTGATGGCAAAGATCGCCGCCCAGGTCATGATTTTCGGGTTGTAGTTCTTGGTCAACATCACGGCGCCAGTCACTTCGGCGTAAGTGGTGTTTGGCGGGCCGCCGAACAGGCCGGCAGCGGTGGTGGCAATGCCGTCACCGAGCAGGGTGCGATGCAGGCCCGGCTTCTTCAGATAGTCGCGACCGGTAACGCTACCCACCGCAATCACACCGCCGATGTGTTCAATGGCCGGAGCCAATGCTACCGGCACGATGAACAGAATCGCCTGCCAGTTGAATTCCGGTGCGGTGAAGTGCGGGATCGCAAACCATGGAGCTGCGGCAATCTTCGCGGTATCGACCACGCCGAAATAGAAGGCCATGCCAAAGCCGACCAGCACGCCGGAAATGATCGGCACCAGACGGAAGATGCCTTTACCGAACACCGCCACGATCAACGTGGTCAGCAGCGCCGGCATCGAGATCAGCATCGCGGTCTGGTAGTGGATCAGTTCGGAACCGTCACCCGCCTTGCCCATTGCCATGTTCGCGGCAATCGGCGCCATGGCCAGACCGATGGAAATGATCACCGGACCAATCACCACCGGCGGCAGCAGGCGGTCGATGAAGCCTGTGCCTTTGATCTTCACCGCAAGGCCCAGGAAGGTGTAGACGAAACCAGCCGCCATCACGCCGCCCATGGTCGCGGCGAGGCCAAACTGGCCCTTGGCGAGAATGATAGGGGTGATGAAAGCGAAGCTCGACGCGAGGAACACCGGGACCTGACGGCCGGTGACGATCTGGAACAGAATCGTCCCAAGACCTGCTGTAAACAGTGCCACGTTCGGGTCCAGGCCGGTGATCAGCGGCATCAGCACCAGAGCGCCGAAAGCCACGAACAGCATCTGGGCGCCGGACAGCACCGTGCGCCAGAGCGGATCGTTGAACTCTTGCTGCATGGTCACGCGTCCTTCTGCTTGGTGCCGAAGATCTTGTCACCGGCATCGCCCAGCCCTGGGATGATGTAACCGTGTTCGTTCAAGCGTTCATCAATGGAAGCGGTGTAGATGGTCACGTCCGGGTGAGCCTTTTCTACTGCGGCAATGCCTTCCGGCGCGGCAACCAGCACCATGGCGCGGATATCTCTGCAGCCAGCCTTCTTCAGCAGGTCGATGGTCGCAACCATGGAGCTGCCGGTAGCGAGCATCGGGTCGATGATCATGGCCAGGCGTTCGTTGATTTCCGGAACCAGTTTTTCCAGATAAGTGTGGGCTTGCAGGGTTTCTTCGTTGCGGGCAACACCCACAGCGCTGACCTTGGCACCCGGGATCAGGCTCAGCACGCCTTCGAGCATGCCGATGCCGGCGCGCAGGATCGGCACGACGGTGATCTTTTTGCCGGCGATTTTCTCGACCGACACGGTGCCGCACCAACCTGCAATATCGTAGGATTCGAGCGGCAAATCTTTTGTAGCTTCATAGGTCAACAGTGCGCCGACTTCCTGAGCGAGCTCGCGGAAATTCTTGGTGCTGATGTCAGCGCGGCGCATCAGGCCGAGTTTATGACGGATCAGCGGATGGCGGATCTCGAGGATGGGCATGGGAAAGGCTCCGGCGGCGGGCAAAAAAACCGGCCTAGATTAATCTATCCGTGGGTGATGTCCTATAGGACATTGAGTACGTTAGTCCATAAAGGCTTGATTCGGCCGTGCGAGATGCGTACCTTTGCCCGCTTTTCGCAGCCATACCCCCCACCCACAACCCCCCCCGGAGAGCGCCATGTCCGCTGATCTCGAGCATATCCGTCAAATCATGCGAGAGGCTGACTGCCTGTACACCGAGTCTGAAGTCGAGGCGGCCATCGCCCGCGTCGGTGCACAAATCAACGAGCAACTGGCTGACAGCAACCCGGTGGTGTTCTGCGTGATGAACGGCGGCCTGATCTTCTCCGGCAAACTGCTGACCCATCTGCAATTCCCGCTGGAAGCGTCCTACCTGCACGCCACCCGTTATCGCAATGAAACCAGCGGCGGCGACCTGTTCTGGAAAGCCAAGCCAGAAGTCTCGTTCATCGACCGCGACGTACTGATCATCGACGACATCCTCGACGAAGGTCACACCCTGGGCGCGATCATCGACTTCTGCAAACACGCCGGCGCGCGCAAAGTGCACACTGCCGTGCTGATCGACAAGGATCACGACCGCAAGGCACGTCCTGACCTGAAAGCCGATTTCGTCGGTCTGCCGTGCATTGACCGTTATATCTTCGGTTACGGCATGGACTACAAAGGCTACTGGCGCAACGCCAACGGGATCTTTGCCGTTAAAGGCATGTAAGAACCCTGCACTATCCCCTGTGGGAGCGAGCCTGCTCGCGAAGGCGTCGTGTCAGTAGCATCATTGAAAACTGACACATCGCTTTCGCGAGCAGGCTCGCTCCCACAGTTGTTTTGTGTGTGCTGATCCATCCGTGATACCCGTGCTAGAGTGCTCGACCCCGCCCCGGAGCCCGTCATGAGCCTTCTGATCCGCAGCTTTGCCGCCCTGTTGCTGACTCTCAGCCTGCCTCTGTCCGCCGCGCCGATGCACAGTCAATTCCTGCCGCCGGATGACCTGACCCTGCGCGATGCCGAGCCGGAACAGCAGCAACTGCTGCAAGTCACCGACTATTCGGTGGTCGTCGGTGCGCAACGCCAATCCAATCAGCAGCCAATTCCGGTCACTTCGTCGCTGATGATCCGTCTCAAGGGCAAGTCCCTGAACAAGGGCGCAACGATTACTCAGGTGCTGGTCAGTTTCGATGGTGAAAGCAAAAGCCTGAAAAAACCGCTTTACGACGAAAAAAGCAAAACCCTGAACCTGTTTTACCCGCTCGCCCAATACCGCGTGGTGATGGATCTGCTGCGTAACGACACCGTCTATGTGCAGTTCCTCAGTTACGCCAACGGCCATATCTGGGCCGATTTGCACACCGGCAGCGTGCGCGCGCGTTGAGCCCGGCGGCGGGGCAGGGGTAAACTGCCCGCCCGTGAAATGTCTGCGAGCTGGAGTCGGCAATGCGTAAAGATAAGAAACAAGTGATTGGTGACGAGATCGGCGATGAGCAGATCAAGCTGTTCCTCGATTTTGAACCGGTCGACGCCACCTCGCCGTCGCTGCACAAACTGATCAAGGCTTATCGTGGCCTGCGTATCGATGACTTCGAACGGTTTCTGACGTTCTTCGTTGCCGCCGGTTATGACGTGGATGGCAAGGATGAGCAGGGCCAGACGTTTGTTGATGTGATTCGTGACCAGCGTAACGCGCCGGAATACATCGAGTTGATCGACAAAGCCCGCGGCTAAGGTCAAAAGATCGCAGCCTGCGATCTTTTGCATTTCAGCAGAGCAAAAAAACGCCCCGCACTCACTGAGTACGGGGCGTTTTTTATGCGACAAGATCAAGCGTAGCTTGGGGTCTCGCTGCTTTCTTCAACCAGTTCCAGTGCGATGTTGTTCTGCGTGTTGATCTTGCGATACAGCACAGCATCGGTTTCCAGTACTTTTTCACGGGCCGGGAAGATTTCGGCCAGTTTGCCAGCCCACTCAGCCTTGGCCTTGCCCGGGAAGCACTTCTCGATCAGTTCCAGCATGATCGAAACGGTTACCGAGGCACCTGGGGATGCGCCGAGCAGAGCAGCGAGGGAACCATCCTTCGCAGCCACCAGTTCGGTACCGAATTGCAGGATGCCGCCCTTTTTCGGGTCTTTCTTGATGATCTGCACCCGTTGGCCGGCCACTTCCAGGCGCCAGTCTTCGGCTTTCGCTTCAGGGTAGAAACGGCGCAGGGATTCCAGACGCTGCTCCATCGACTGCATCACTTCGCTGACCAGGTACTTGGTCAGGTCCATGTTGTTTTTCGCCACCGCCAGCATCGGCCCGATGTTGCCGGCGCGAACCGACATCGGCAGATCCATGAAGGAGCCGTGCTTGAGGAACTTGGTGGTGAAACCGGCGTATGGCCCGAACAGCAGGGATTTCTTGCCATCGACTACGCGGGTGTCCAGGTGCGGCACCGACATCGGCGGCGAACCCACGGCGGCCTGGCTGTAGACTTTGGCCTGGTGGTGTTTGACCACGTCCGGGTTGTCGCAACGCAGCCACTGGCCGCTGATCGGGAAGCCGCCGAAGCCTTTGCTTTCTTCGATTCCAGAGGCTTGCAGCAACGGCAGTGCCGCGCCACCTGCGCCGAGGAAGACGAATTTGGCGTCGACTTCACGGCTGCTGCCGCTGTTGACGTCCTTGATGCTGACGGTCCAGCCGTTGCCGTTACGCTTGAGGCCAGTCACGCGCTTGCAGTATTTGACCTGGGCGTCGGGTGCGCTGGTCAGGTGCTTGAGCAACTGATTGGTCAGGGCGCCGAAGTTGACGTCGGTGCCGTTCATCACGCGGGTGGCAGCGAGCACTTCGTCCGGCGAGCGGCCCGGCATCATCAGCGGCATCCACTCGGCCATCTTGGCTTTGTCTTCGGTGTATTCCATGTCGGAGAAAGCATGGTGCTTGCTCAACACGTCAAAGCGTTCCTTGAGGAACGAAACGCCTTTGTCACCCTGGACAAAACTCAGGTGCGGCACCGGGCTGATGAAGGACTTGCACGAGCCGAAGGTGCCTTTCTTGGTCAGGTACGACCAGAACTGCTTGGACACTTCGAACTGGGTGTTGATGTGCACGGCTTTCTTGATGTCGACGCTGCCATCGGCAGCCTGCGGCGTGTAGTTCAGCTCGCACAGGCCTGCGTGACCGGTACCGGCGTTGTTCCACGGGTTGGAACTCTCCGCAGCACCGGAATCCATCAGCTCGACAACTTCCAGCTTGATCGCCGGATCGAGCTCTTTGAGCAGCACGGCAAGGGTGGCACTCATGATGCCGGCCCCAACCAGTACTACGTCGACTGCTTCGTTATGCGCCATTTAACGCGTCTCCAAAATCTGCAGCACCAAATTGTCGGCATGGCTGCCAGGCGTTCAGGGGCAGGTCAGTGGTGCCCCAGGTAACGATGGTCAGTTCGCCATGTCCGAATCTTCGCAATTTTTCGCGACTTCGATGGATGCATGCGGCCAGGCTTCAAGAGTTCCATGAACTCATTTCAGCGCGCGGCTGGCAATTCGACTTATGGTCGAGACATCCATTTTGTGCAACCAAATCCGTAGCGGACAGGCTTCAGGCTCCGATATTCGAGGTGTACCCGGTCCTGTGTCGTTGGGCTGTTTCAGACGCTAATGGTGCATGTTCAGACGCAAAACTATTCATTTGCTCGCCACACTCTTGTGAAGTTGTGAAAACCCGTTTTTTTCACGCTCTTTTGAAGACGTGAACCTCAAAAAAGGGCTGTCGAAGCCTGGCACCGTGCCCGTGAAGGCAAAACAGCTCAGTGACCGAGCGTCATGACAGCTCTGCAGATTCGCGAAAAGCGGGGTTTTGCCGGAAGAACAGGCAAGCGCGCCAACTTCACTCGATCTGTGTGGGCGGCTCTCTGTGGGCGATTTTTGATGTCGATGCAAGCGCATTGACGCTGTTGCGGGGCCCGATCAGGAGACGTCCTTATAATCGGGGGGAGATTGTATCGAAGAAATGCGCGGAGTTGGTTGTGTTTAATGACTTTTATTAGCCGTACGGTCAGATGGTCAACTGCACTTGAGCCCGTGCGCGCATTTGTCGCGGTACGACCCGGGCGCTGGCGGGCAGCGGCTGGTTCAACCACTGCAGGCGGATTTCTTCGATTTCGACCCAGCCATCGCCCATCGGTTGCAGGCTGCACTGCTTGAACGCCTGACAATGGCCGTTACGATCGAGCAGGGCGAAGCTGCGGTGCAGCGGGCGTGGGGCGAACAACGAGATCAGATAACGCATGGCCGAGTACCTTGTTGGAGGACTGGTTTGAAGATTGCCAGCGACCCGTGACGTCAAGGTGTATGGGCGGTGAAGAATGTGTGACAGGAACCGCTTTCGACAGGGTTTGTCAGACATTTCAGTATTCACCTCGCGATGCTGGTGACCCGCAGTGGCCCACCGCTATACTGCCGGCCTGTTTGTGCCTGATTCTGGAGAGAAGAGCATGTTGCAACGCCTGTTGTTCGGTTTGATCACTGTGGCCGGTTTGACTCTGGCCGGCTGCGCCCACAGCCCGCAACAACTGAGTCCGGAACCGAAGCTGACCACGCAATTGCCAGCCGTCGGCCGTGGCCAGCCTGTGGTAGTGCGTGTGGTTGACGGTCGTCCGTCGCCAACCCTGGGCACCCGTGGTGGTCTTTACCCGGAAACCAGCGCCATCACCGTGCAACGCGAGCAGATCCTGCCGAAGTTGCAGGCTCAGGCTGAAGCCGCCGTGCGTCTGCTCGGGTTCACCCCGACCAACAACGCGCCGAATGCTCCCCAGTTGACCGTGACCCTGGCGGAACTGAAATATCAGTCGCCTAAAGAAGGCATGTACGTGACCGAAGCCACCATCGGCGCAACCTTCCGCTCCGACGTACAGAACGCCAACCGCCGCTACAGCGGCCGTTACGGCGCATCGCTGGACCAGCGTTTCGGCATGGCGCCGAATCAGGAAACCAACACCAAACTGGTGAGTGACGTGTTGAGCGATGCGTTGACGCGTCTGTTCAAGGACCCGACTGTTGGGCAGGTTCTCGCTGAGTAAGTCTTTCGGCTGATGTAAAAAAGCCCGGTGCCAGTGATGGCTCCGGGCTTTTTCATGTGTGCAGGTTCTGGATTCGGGTTGTCTGGAAGATCCATCCCCCTCACCCCAGCCCTCTCCCCCAGGGGGGCGAGGGGGAAGGGAGCCGATTGGGGGCTTTTCAAGGCTTGAGTACGGCTCGATATTTCAGGTCGACGTAACTTAAATATTCATCTCGGTCAGTCCCCTCTCCCTCCGGGAGAGGGTTAGGGTGAGGGGCTCTTGACTCACGCAGCTTGCGAATAGAAATCGAGCACGCTGACCCCAGTCAGTAAATCCGTCTCGGGCAAATCCGCATGCTGATGCCCGCCCAGTGCGCAATACACCAGCCAATGGCGATCCTGAACATTGAAGGCAAGGCTGCCGACGAGGCTCTGCTGTTCGTCGGATGGGGTGATGAGGTAGAGACGATCCTGGTTTTCAGCGTGAAGCATGTCGCATTCCATGTGTGTTTCGAGGCGCGCATGGTGGCCGATGTAAATGACGAAGCCGTGACACAGGACAGCCATCGGTCGATTGATGGGTTATTTGTCGTAAAAGGGAGGCGTCGGGGGCCGGTTTCGGTAGAATCCCGCCGCAGTCGTCGGTCTGGCGCCTGCCACACCGATTAAGTTTGAGGTCTGTGATGTCGCTGCATTTGATGACGCTGTTTACCGCCCATCCCGCCAAATTGATCAATCTGTTGGCCCTGCTGCTGGCCTTCCCGGGCAGTTGGCTGCTGCACGCGACTCGCCGCCGTGAACAACGCGCAATGGCCAGTATTGCGGCCCAGCGCCAGGCGCAGCCGAACGCCGAGCCGATCCTCGATTGGGCAACGTTGCGCATGAACCGGTTTTTCTATCGCTTCGGCTTTGCCTGCCTGGGGCTGGCGCTGCTCATTTCGTGGGTCAGCACCCGCTTCTGAAGCGAATGCAAAACCTTGTGGTGAGGGGATTTATCCCCGATGGCGTGCGCAGCAGGCCCATGATTTCTCAGGCAGAAACCTGGGGCCGCTTCGCGCCCCATCGGGGATAACTCCCTTCACCACAAAGGCGCCGTTTTTGTCTCTGGCCGAAGACGCTTACAGCGCCAACCCAGCCTTGACCCGGTACTGATTGCGCACCGGCGTCGCATATTGCAGCACCAGATACGGACGATGCTCTTCAGGGCAGGCGTCCAACCGTTGCTGCCACTCTTCCTGCGCCTTGGCCAGTTCATCCGCCGGGAACACCTCGGCAGCCTTCGGCACGTTCAACTGCGGATCAGCATCCGCCCACTGCGCATACGCCAGGTAATGCACCGGGAACAGGCGATAACCGCCGAGAATCTGCTTGTCCATCTCGACCGCCAATTGCTTGGTGTCTTCGAACAGCTCGGTGATTGGCGCGGCAAAGTTCACGTGCACCCGGCCTTTGTAACCGGTGATGCCCTTGGCGATACTCACGTCATCTTCGCCCGGCGCCTTGGCGTAGGTGCCGGTGGTGGCGCGGATGTACAGCTCGCGGGCCTTGGCCTGGTCGCACGGGTCGTATTCGTAGCTGATCGACACCGGGGTGACGTTCAGCGACTGAATGACTTCACCGAACGGTTCGTCCTTGCGGCTCATGTGGAACATCTTGAGGATCGCCGACTCGGTACGGTCGTCACCGTCCTTGGCCCGACCTTCGGCCTGAGCGATCCAGATCGAGGCGCAGTCGTTGCGGATCGAGTGGTTGATGTAGGCCGACAGCAATTGGTACGCAGCCATTTTCTCGCGGCGTCCGGTGATCGAACGGTGAACGATGAAGCTTTTGTTCAGGCGCATCAGATCGCTGACAAAGGGCTTTTGCAGCAGGTTGTCACCAATCGCGATACGCGGCGTCGGCAGGCCGGCGTGATACACGGCGTAGTTGACGAAGGCCGGGTCCATCACGATGTCGCGGTGGTTGGCGATGAACAGATACGCGCTGCCGGACTTGAATTGCTCGACACCGGTATAGGTCACGCCATCGGTGGCGCGCTCGATGGTGTGGTCGACGTAGAACTCGACTTTGTCCTGCAAGGTCGCCACCGACGTCACGTCGGCGAACTCACGACGCAGCCGATGGGCTATAAGTGGTTTGAGCATCCAGCCGAAGGCACCGGCAAAACGCGGGAAGCGGAAGTGGGTGAGGATATCTAGAAACGCCTTGTCGCCGAGCAGTCTTGCCAGTACCGCAGGTACTTCGCTGTCGTCGTAAGGTCGGATGGCATCGAATTCGCCCATCATGCTCTCTTGTTGGAAACGGCTAGGGTAAGTAAAGGTTTTGATCGAAAACCAACGGGGCACGGTCTGAAAAGTAGCCAGACAAAAATAGCCCTGCAAATAGACCGGCGATTATACGCACAAGTCACCTGGGAGACCGCGATGCTGGAAACCGAGCATTATGAATGTCCATATTGTGGGGAAAGGTGCGAAGCGGTTCTGGATTTGTCCGGAGGAGATCAGAAGTACACCGAGGACTGCCCGGTATGCTGTAAACCGATCATATTCAAGCTGCAAACTGACGGTATTGAATGGATGCTCGATGTACTTAGCGAAAACGAATGAGGGGCGCCCATGCAGCGAATCTACGAGCCGGAAAACCTGATGGAAGGCGAGATGCTCAAGGGCATGCTTGCCAGCGAAGGCATCGAGGCGCACCTGATGGGGCGGGATCTGCTCGGCGGCACGGGCGAGTTGCCGATCTTTGGCCTGTTGGGGCTGTCGGTCGACAATGATAAGGCCGAATACGCCCTTGAGCTGATCACCGCGTACAATGCCGCGCTGCCGCTACCCGGCGATGAACCGGAGAGCTTCCCCGGTACGTTGGTCTGTTAGGCTGACGTTCGTTTTATTTGTGAGTCGTGTTGCCCCATGTGCGGACGTTATGCCCTGTTTCGCTGGAACCGCGACTTCGCGGCGCTGCCAGGTTTTCCTGCCGATCAACTGGCGCAGTGGAACATTTCCCCCAACGATTCGGTGTTGATGCTGCGTGCCGGTGAAGATGGCGAACGCACTCTGGCCCGTGCGCGCTGGGGGCTGACGCCGCCGTGGCTGACCGATCTGTCGCGTACCCCGGCCCACGCCCGGGCGGAAACGGTGGCCGAGCAGCCGATGTTTCGTGAAGCCTTGCGTCTGCGTCGTTGCCTGCTGCCGGCCAACGGTTTTTATGAATGGCGCGGGACCCAGCGCAAGCGCCCGTACTGGCTGACGCCGGGTGAGGGCTCTTCGCTGTTTTTTGCAGCGATCTGGGAAGCGTATCCGGTGCAGGAGCAGGTGTGGCTGAGCACGGCGGTGATCACTCAGTCAGCGGCCAGTCAGCGACGACCGTTGATTCTGGATGAGGCGGGGCAGGCGGCCTGGCTCGATCCCGAGACGCCGTTGCATACCTTGCAGGCGCTGCTGGCCAGTGAACCCGCCGCGTTGCGCGAGCGGGTGTTGGCGAATCTGGTGAATGATCCGAAGCTGAATGGACCGGAGTGTTTGACTCCGGGGTGACGAGTTGACGGGGTGTCATTGCCGGCCCCTTCGCGAGCAGGCTCGCTCCCACCGTTGAAATGCATTCCAAAGGTGGGAGCGAGCCTGCTCGCGAAAAGGTTCGAAGAACCTTCCGACGTCCTTAAACCTTGAACTGGTTGATCAACCGTCGCTGCTGCTCCGCCAATTTGGTCAGGTCGGCGCTCGCCGAACTCGATTCATCCGCGCCGCCCGCCACTTCATTGGCCACTTGCCCGATATTGATCACGTTGCGGTTGATGTCATCGGCGACCGCACTCTGCTCCTCGGCCGCACTGGCAATCTGCGTGTTCATGTCATTGATCACCGATACCGCCTGAGTAATCGTCTCCAGCGCCTCGGCCGCTTTTGCCGCGTGCTGCACGCTTTCGTCGGTGCGATTCTGGCTGTCTTCCATGACCCGCACCACGTCGCGGGTGCCTTGTTGCAGTTGCTGAATCATGGACTGGATTTCTTCGGTGGCTTTCTGGGTCTTCTGCGCCAGATTGCGCACTTCGTCCGCGACCACGGCAAAGCCACGACCCTGTTCCCCGGCGCGCGCCGCCTCGATGGCCGCGTTAAGCGCCAACAGGTTGGTTTGCTCGGCAATCCCGCGAATCGCGGTAAGGATCGCGTTGATGTTTTCGCTGTCCTTGGCCAGTGTTTGCACTACATCCACAGCCTTGCCGATTTCCACAGCTAGCACGCCAATCGAATTCGAAGTATCACGGACGATCTGCATGCCCTGGCTGGCGGCCTGATCGGCATGGCTGGCAGCTTGCGCAGCCTGGGTCGCATTGCGCGCGACGTCCTGCGCGGTAGCCGTCATTTCGTGCACGGCAGTGGCGACCTGCTCGATCTCGGCCATTTGTTTCTGTATGCCGATGTTGGTGCGAATCGCGATGTCGGCCGTGTGTTCGGAAGAATCACTGACGCTCTGCACCGACGTCACCACTTGCGTGATCATCGCCTGCAACTTGCTCAGGAAAGTGTTGAAGCCCTTGGCGATCGAGCCCAGTTCATCGCTGCGATCACTGCTCAAACGACGCGTCAGATCACCTTCGCCCTGAGCGATGTCATCCAGCATGGCGACCATTTGCTTCAGCGGTCGGGCGATGCCGTGGCCCACCAGCCAGATCACCAGCAGGCCGATGCCGGCAATGATCAGGCCGACCATGGCCATGCCGAAGGTGTCGGATTTGCGCTGGGCGTCGAGGTCGGCCTGCAGTTTCTGCAAGTCGGCCATCACCGCGTCGAGCGGCAGTTGCAGCATCAGCGTCCAGCGTGCGTCGGTCTGGCCGATGCCGAACGGCAGGTACAGTTCGATCCGACCCTTGTCCTTGTCGACGGAGTAGGTGACTTCGCCGCGCTTGAGATTGGCCATGTTGGCGATCTGCTCGGCGTCGAGAATGTCGCTGACCTTCTCGCCGAATTTGCTCGGGTCCTTGGTGTAGGCAACGATCCGCCCGTTGCTGCCGACCAGGGCCATTTGCCCGGCGCCGCTGTACAGCTTCTGGTTCGCAGCGAGGAGCATTTCCTGAATGAAGTTCACCGACAGGTCGGCGCCAACGATGCCCTGGAACGCGTTGTTGAGCATGATCGGTTCAATAAACGAGGCGAGCATGACGATCTTGTCGCCGACCTTGTAGGGCGCCGGATCGATCACGCAGGATTTTTTGCTTTCTTTCGAGCACAGGTAGTACTCGCTGGCACGCACGCCGGTGGACAGGACTTTCTGGTCGTCGACGTCCACCAGTTTGTCCAGGCCCAGGGTGCCGTCGTCATTGCGGAACCACCATGGCAGGAAGCGCCCGTTGGCCGAATCGATACCGACTACGCTAGTGCCGACGTAGGCTGCGTCATTGTGGTCCAGAGCGTTTTTTTCCCAGCCGATGTAAGTACCCAGAATCTTCGGGTTCTTTTCGACGTTTTCCTTGATCAGGCTGATCAGTTGCTCACGGCTGACGGTTAGTCGCGGCTGGCCATCGGCACCCGGCGCGCCGAGCAGGGCATTGACCCGCACCAGCCCTCCGGCAATCAACAACGGCGCTTCGAGTTCGCGCTGGATCTGGCTGACCTGGGTCTGCGCCAGCGAAGTCAGGCGCTGTTCGATGACTTGCTCGAACTGTGCCTGAGTGCGCTGCTGCACCATCTCTTGGGTGCGGGCGCCGGAGAACAGCGCATATAACACCAGCGCGGCGACCACGCTGAGAACGATGGCGCCGGCCAGAGCGGCGACGGAAAATTGGATCGACTTGAACTTCATGGGAGCTCCGCACGCAAGAGGACGTCTGCGCTGTTGTATCGGCAGCGGGCAATGAGCCATGAGTGGTGCAAGGCGTGATCAGGCGGGGATGTCGCAAATGGATCGGTATGCGACGTAGTTGCCGGGGCTTGCCGGTCGCTGTGAATTTTTACGACAGCGCGGGTGGGAAACTTCTGAAAGTCGGTGCAACACGTCCGTTGTATCTGGCGCCGATACAATTACCCGCCTACGATACGCGACAGGTTTTCAGGGAGCTTTTTAATGAACAAGACATTGGTTGTAAGTGCACTGAGCGCAGCGCTGTTGCTGGCCGGTTGTCAGTCGGTCAACACCACCAGCGGCGGCGCCGTGGGCGTGGAGCGCAAGCAGTACATGTTCAGCATGCTGTCCTCGCAAGAGGTCGACCAGATGTATGCCCAGTCGTATCAGAAGACCGTCGGCGAAGCATCGAGCAAAGGCGTGCTGGACAAGACCAGCCCGGAAGCCAAGCGGGTTCAGGCCATTGCCAACCGCCTGATCGCCCAGGCGCCGAACTTCCGTCCGGATGCCGCTCAGTGGAAATGGGAAGTCAATCTGATCAAGAGCGATGAGCTCAACGCCAACTGCGGCCCTGGCGGTAAGATCATTTTCTACACCGGGCTGATCGACAGCCTGAAACTGACCGACGATGAAATCGCCGCAGTCATGGGCCATGAAATCGCCCACGCCTTGCGCGAGCATGGTCGTGAAGCGATGTCCAAGGCATACGGTATGGAGATGGCCAAGCAGGGTGCGGGTGCTTTGTTTGGCTTGGGTCAGGACAGCCTGGCGCTGGCCGACACCGTGGCCAACTACGGCATGACCTTGCCTAACAGCCGTGCCAACGAAAACGAAGCCGACCTGATCGGGCTGGAACTGGCCGCCCGTGCCGGATACAACCCGAACGCGGCGATCACCCTGTGGAACAAGATGAGCAAGGCCTCGGAAGGTTCGCCACCGGAGTTCATGAGCACTCACCCGGCGTCGACCAGCCGTATTGCTTCGTTGCAGGCGGCGATTCCGAAAGTCATGCCGCTGTACGAGAAAGCACCGAAGTCCTGAGACTGCCGCAGTTTCTGTGGTTGATTGGATTTCATTGTGGCGAGGGGATTTATCCCCGATGGGGTGCGCAGCGCCCCCAAAACCCGCTGTCTCAGAATGTCAGACATGCCGCATGTAAAGGTTTTGGGGCTGCTTTGCAGCCCATCGGGGATAAATCCCCTCACCACAGGTCAGTGTCAGATCAGGAGGCCGGTTTAAACCCAGCCACTGCTCTGCATCGCCTTGTACACCGCAACGATCGCCAGAATCAGGAATGCCGAAGCCGCCAGGCGACGAATCAGGGTCAGCGGCAGTTTGTCCGCGGCAAAGTTACCCGCCAATACCACCGGCACGTTGGCAATCAACATGCCCAGGGTGGTGCCGATAATCACTAGCCACAACTCAGGATACTGCGCGGCCAGCATGACGGTAGCCACCTGAGTCTTGTCGCCCATTTCCGCCAGGAAAAACGCGATCAGCGTGGTCAGGAATGGCCCGAATTTGCGCGCAGTGCTCGCTTCATCGTCATCCATCTTGTCCGGGACCAGTGTCCACAGCGCTGTGGCAGCGAAGCTCGCGGCGAGAATCCAGTGCAGCACCGAATCCGAGAAGAAACTGCCGAACCAGGCACCGACCGCGCCGGCTGCTGCGTGGTTGGCCAGGGTCGCGGCGACAATCCCGGCAATGATCGGCCAGGGTTTGCGGAAGCGAGCGGCGAGAATCAGCGCGAGCAGTTGCGTCTTGTCGCCGATTTCGGCCAAGGCAACGATTGCGGTGGGAACGAGTAACGAGTCCAGCATCAGGATTTTCCTAAGGGGCGGGTCGACACGGCTATGACACGTACAGCCTTCCCGCCCCGGGTAAGGTGTGCGTGTCATAGGTCTTGTCAAACCCTGCGATCCGTCTGGTGCGGACGCTTGGGTCGCATACGCCATGATCTGAGGATCAAGTATGTTGACGTATGCCGGACGAGCTTGGCGCTCGTGGGAGACTACTCCCCTAGGACGGAGCGGATTCTGCCTAGGCAAATCCGATAGAGCAAGCCTCTTTTTGAAAAGAAACTTCAGCCGCGTTTGGCCCGGTAAATCCGGAAGCCATTGCCTTCGGCCTTGATCGCACAGACCCCAAGATGCTCTTCGATCAGTGGTTGATACTTCAGGAAACTGTTCGCGACCAAGCGTAGTTCGCCGCCGTTTTTCAGATGTTTGGCCGCTTTTCGCAGCAAGTTCTCGGTAGCGAAATAGTCGGTATGCACGCCGACATGGAACGGGGGATTGCTCAGAATGGCGCTCAAACCCATGGGCGCCGCATCGATTCCGTCGCCGGTCAGCACGTCGGCTTCCAGACCGTTGGCCGCCAATGTCAGACGGCTGCTGGCGGCGGCAAACGCATCGACGTCGAGCAATGTCACCTGATTGTGCGGATAGCGACGTTTGACCGCAGCACCCAACACACCCGCGCCACAACCGAAGTCGAGCAAATGGCCGCTTGGCAGTTTATCCAGATGCTCCAGGAGCAAGGCACTGCCGCGATCCAGTCGACCGTGGCTGAACACGCCCGGCAGGCTGATGACTTTCAACGGGCCTTCGGCCAGCGGCAATTCATAGGTTTGCGCCAGACTTTCCAGCGATTTGGCTTCAGGGGCATTGGCGACCGTCACTTGCCACAGTTGGCAGTGACGTGCGCTGTCGAGTTTACGGGGCTTGCCGAACGGGTTGAGCTGTTTTGACGCGCCTTCGATGCCGCTGCGTTTTTCCCCGACCAGAAACACTTCACGACCGGCCAGACGTGCGGCCACGGCGTTGAGGATGTAATCGGTCAGGTCCTTGGATTTGGGCAGAAACACCACGGCGCTATCGAACTCGCGCTCGGGAATGTTTACGCCAAAATGGCTGCGGCCTTCGAAGCGAGCGTCGAGCGCGGCTTGGTCGCCGGCGTGCCAGCACCAGCCAAAGGCGTTGGGCAGGCGCCCGAGCAAATCGTCGGCAGGCAACCCGGCCAACAACAGTGAACCCTGAAATAACTCGGCCTGACGAAGCAGTACTTCACTGCGCGGATCCATAACTGCTCCTCAAAAAAAAGTGCAGCAGTTTATCAACTGACGACCCGCAGCGCCTTACCGCTGAAGAACGCCTGAGCGTTTTCGGTTAATTGGCCAACGATGCGCTGTCGCGCCTCGCGACTGCCCCAGGCGTTGTGCGGCGTGACGATCAGGCGCGGGATATCGGCGGCCAGCAATGGATTGCCTTGGCTCGGTGGCTCGATACTCAGCACATCAGTAGCAGCGCCGCCGAGATGACCGGCGCGCAAGGCATCGGCCAGGGCCTGTTCGTCGATCAGTCCGCCACGGGCCGTATTGACTACGAACGCGCCGGGCTTCATTGACGCCAGTTCGCGGGCGCCGATGAAGTGGCGGGTGTGCTCGTTGAGCGGGCAGTGCAGGGTGAGGGCGTCGATCTGTGGCAACAGTTCATCCAGCGGCAGGCGATCCGGCCGGGCAGGGCGCCCCGGAATCTGCCCGAGCAAAACGCGCATGCCGAAGGCTTCAGCCAACCGTGCGACGGCGCCGCCGAGTTCGCCATGCCCGAGCAGGCCAAGGGTTTTGCCTTCCAGTTCAACAATCGGGTAGTCGAGCAGACAGAACTGTTTCGCCTGCTGCCAGCGACCTTCAGCGACGGCTTTCTGGTAATCGGACAGGCGGGTAGCGAGGTTGAGCAACAGCATGATCGTGTGTTGCGCCACCGACGGGGTGCCGTAGCCCTGGCAGTTACATACGGTGATGCCTTGGGCGCTGGCGGCTGCGAGATCGACGTTGTTGGTGCCGGTGGCGGTGATCAGGATCAGTTTCAGATCCGGGTTGGCGGCCATGGCGGCGGCGTCGATCTTGATCTTGTTGGTGATCGCAACTGTTGCGCCCTGCAAGCGTTCGGCCACTTGTTCCGGCAGGGTCTGGGCGAACAGTTGCAGGTCGCTGAAGCAGGTGCGCAACGGGCTGAGGTCGAGATCGCCAAGATCCAGCGAAGGGTGATCGAGGAATACGGCGCGGCGCGGGTTCGTCATCAACTGTACCTTTTGTGCGTTGTACGGAAGGCGTAATCTGCCGAGCCTACCAGATGAAACAAAACGTTACGCTTGGCCGAAAGGAGCCCCCATGTACTGGACCGAGTTCTTGACCGTTGCATTGATCCACCTGCTGGCCGTCGCCAGCCCCGGCCCGGACTTTGCCGTGGTGGTGCGCGAGAGCGTGACCCATGGTCGCCGCGCGGGCACATGGACGGCACTGGGTGTCGGCACGGCGATTTTCCTGCATGTGGGTTATTCGCTACTCGGCATCGGCCTGATCGTGTCGCAGTCGATTGTCCTGTTCAACGCCTTGAAATGGGCGGCTGCCGCATACCTCGTGTATATCGGCTTCAAGGCCTTGCGCGCGCAACCGGCAAAAACCGTCACCGACGATTTGCACAAGGAAGCGGGTGTTCGCACAGCGCGTGGTGCCTTCACCTCGGGTTTCGTGACCAATGGTCTGAACCCGAAAGCCACGCTGTTTTTCCTGTCGCTGTTCACCGTGGTGATCAATCCGCACACGCCGCTATCGGTGCAGGCCGGTTACGGCGTTTATCTGGCTGTCGCGACGGCCGTCTGGTTCTGCCTGGTGGCGATGCTGTTCAGCCAACAACGCGTACGCGCCGGTTTCGCCCGCATGGGCCACTGGTTCGACCGCACCATGGGTGCGGTATTGATCGCTCTCGGCGTGAAAATCGCGTTTACCGAGATGCATTGAGCGATAGAAAAGCGGCAAATGCTGGCGCAAAGCTAGCATTTGTACGGCTGTGCAAATCATTCCTTCGGCTGATTTGACTGGCGTATAAGCGATCTAGAGTACAAAACTCTTCGCCTAACACCGTGCAGTCAGAAAAGGGATTCTTATGTTGCAGACTCGCGTCATTCCCCCGGCCGATGGGGCTTACCAGTATCCATTGCTGATTAAACGGCTGTTGATGTCCGGCGCCCGTTACGAGAAAACCCGCGAGATCATCTACCGTGACCAGTTGCGCTACAGCTATCCGACCCTGATCGAGCGTGTCGCAAGGCTGGCCAACGTGCTGACGGCTGCCGGAGTCAAGGCCGGTGACACCGTGGCGGTGATGGACTGGGACAGCCATCGTTACCTGGAATGCATGTTTGCCATTCCGATGATCGGCGCGGTGATCCACACCATCAATGTGCGTCTGTCGCCGGAACAGATTCTCTACACCATGAACCACGCCGAGGACCGCTTTGTGCTGGTCAACAGCGAGTTCGTCGGTTTGTACCAGGCCATCGCGCCGCACCTGACCACGGTCGACAAAACCCTGCTGCTGACCGACCTGCCGGAAAAAACCGCCGATCTGCCAAATCTGGTCGGCGAGTACGAACAACTGCTGGCCGCCGCGAGCCCGCAGTACGATTTCCAGGATTTCGACGAAAACTCGGTCGCCACCACGTTCTATACGACCGGCACCACCGGCAACCCGAAAGGCGTGTACTTCACCCATCGGCAACTGGTGCTGCACACCATGGGCGTGTCGACGATCATGGGCTCGATCGACAGCGTGCGCCTGCTCGGCACCAACGACGTGTACATGCCGATCACGCCGATGTTTCACGTGCACGCCTGGGGCCTGCCTTACGTGGCGACCATGCTTGGGCTCAAGCAGGTTTACCCGGGACGTTACGACCCGGAGTTTCTGGTGGAGCTGTGGCGTAAGGAGAAGGTCACGTTCTCCCACTGCGTGCCGACCATCCTGCAAATGCTGCTCAACGCCAAAGGTGCGCAGGGCAACGATTTTGGCGGCTGGAAAATCGTCATTGGCGGCAGCGCACTCAATCGCACCTTGTATGAAACCGCCAAAGCTCGCGGCATTCAGCTCACCGCCGCGTACGGCATGTCGGAAACCGGGCCGCTGGTCTCATGTGCGCACCTCAACGATGAGTTGATGGCTGGCACCGAAGACGAACGCACCACTTATCGGATCAAGGCCGGTGTGCCGGGGCCGCTGGTGGAAGCTGCCATCGTCGATGCTGAGGGCAACTTTCTCCCGGCGGACGGCGAGACTCAGGGCGAACTGGTGCTGCGCGCACCTTGGCTGACCGAAGGCTATTTCAACGAGCCGCAGAAGGGCGCCGAGCTGTGGGCCGGCGGCTGGCTGCACACCGGTGACGTTGCGACGCTCGACAGCATGGGCGTGATCGACATCCGCGACCGCATCAAGGACGTGATCAAGACCGGTGGCGAGTGGATCTCTTCGCTCGACCTCGAAGACCTGATCAGCCGTCATGTGGCGGTACGCGAAGTAGCAGTGGTGGGCATCGCCGATCCGCAGTGGGGCGAGCGCCCGTTTGCCTTGCTGGTGATCCGCGAAGGTCATGAAATCGGGGCGCGCGAGCTCAAGGAACACCTCAAGCCATTCGTCGAACTGGGGCACCTGAGCAAGTGGGCGATTCCAAGCCAGATCGCTGTTGTTACGGAAATTCCCAAGACCAGCGTCGGCAAGCTCGACAAGAAGCGCATCCGCCTCGACATCACCGAATGGCAGGCCAATAACAGCACCTTCCTCTCGACACTTTAAGTGTCTCTGGCGCGCCGAAAACGGCGCGCCAGACCCACCAAGCAAGCGCTTGGCTTGTGAAATCGAAAAAATCAGCCATCCTTGCCGTGCCGACATCTGTCGGACTGGCGAAAGGACTGTTCCAGAGTGGTTGGCGGCTGCAAATCACACTTTAGAGGGATCAAGCAGTACCACCTGCTGGCTATAGTCCGCTCAAGGATTTTTAAGAACGGGGCACACGCACAAAACGGGGCGATGCATTTTTGGAGTGACATCGGACAGCCGTTGGCATCCGGTCCTTCAGACGTTTTTAAAAGTACTCACTGCCATAACAATAATGCACATGGAGTAGCGTCGATGACCTCAGTAAACCAGTTCTGGCGCCGGGCGAAACTGCCTCTGGCGGTCAGTCTTGCCTCCTCGCTCGCCGGGCCTGCATTCGGCGTCAGTTTCAACGTCGGTGAAATCGAAGGCCAGTTCGACTCTTCCCTGTCGATCGGTGCCAGTTGGTCTACTCAGAGCCCGAACAAGAACCTCATCGGCGTCAACAACGGCGGTCAGGGGCTGTCGCAGACTTCCGACGACGGCCACGCCAACTTCAAAAGTGGCGAAACCTTTTCGAAGATCTTCAAGGGTATCCATGACCTTGAATTGAAATACGGCGACACCGGCGTGTTCGTCCGTGGCAAATACTGGTACGACTTTGAACTCAAGGACGAAAGCCGCGAGTTCAAGGACATCAGCGATTCGGGTCGCAAAGAGGGCGCCAAGTCGTCCGGCGCGCAGATCCTCGACGCCTTCGTCTACCACAACTACTCCATCGCCGATCAGCCGGGTTCCGTGCGTCTGGGCAAGCAGGTGGTGAGCTGGGGTGAAAGTACCTTTATCGGCGGCGGCATCAACTCCATCAACCCGATCGACGTGTCTGCATTCCGTCGTCCGGGCGCCGAGATCAAGGAAGGCCTGATCCCGGTCAACATGTTCTACGTGTCCCAGAGCCTGACCGAGAACCTCTCGGCCGAAGCGTTCTATCAGCTTGAGTGGGACCAGACCGTCGTCGACAACTGCGGCACGTTCTTCTCGCAGCCAGACATCGTTGCCGACGGTTGCAACGACAACCTGCGGGTGCTGAACAAGCGTTCACAAATCCCGGCCATCGCTTTGGGGCCGTTGGCTGCCAACGGTGTCAACGTAGACCAGGAAGGCGTTCTGGTGCGTCGTGGCCCGGATCGTGATGCCCGTGACAGCGGTCAGTGGGGCGCGTCCCTGAAGTACATGTTCGAGCCACTGGATACCGAGTTCGGCGCGTACTTCATGAACTACCACAGCCGTGCGCCGATCTTCAGTGCCACCGGTGCGCCACAGTCGGTCTACAACACCGCAGCGTCTTTGCCAGGACCGTTCGCTGCCCTCGCACCACTGCTGGTGGCGGGTAACTCGAATTACTTCATTGAATACCCGGAAGACATTCGCCTCTACGGCCTGAGCTTCTCCACCACCTTGCCTACCGGTACGGCGTGGAGCGGTGAAATCAGCTATCGCCCGAACGCACCGGTGCAACTGAACTCCACCGATATCCTGTTCGCCGGGGTACGTCCGCTGGGCGGCGCGCTGACCAACGCTTCGTTGCTCACTGGCGTTCCTGGCCAGGATCTGCATGGCTACGAGCGTAAGGAAATCACCCAACTGCAAACGACCTTCACACACTTCTTCGACCAGGTCATGGGCGCCAGCCGTCTGACCCTCGTCGGTGAAGTCGGCGCGACCTACGTCGGCGGGCTGGAAAGCCGGTCCGACAAGCGTTATGGCCGCGATCCGGTGTATGGCCCGGGTGAGTTGCCGGCCACGGGTACCACCAACACCTGCGCCAACATCCTCAACGCCAGCACCATCAATGGTGCCGGGCCGGGTTCGCCGCAGAACAACCGCAGCCGCAATTGCGACAACGACGGCTTCACCACATCGATGTCGTGGGGCTACCGCGGTCGTGCCATCTGGGAATACAACGACGTATTCGCCGGTGTGAACCTCAAGCCTAACGTGGCCTGGTCGCACGACGTCAGCGGCTACTCGCCAGGCCCTGGCGGCAACTTCGAGGAAGGTCGCAAAGCCGTCAGCCTGGGCGTCGATGCCGAGTACCAGAACACCTACACCGCGAGCCTGGCTTACACCAACTTCTTCGACGGCAAGTACACCACCGTGGATGACCGCGACTTCGTTGCGCTCAGCTTCGGCGTGAACTTCTAAGCACTGCATTTCAGGACGAACGAATTTATGAAAATAACAAAGAGTCTGTTCCACGCCGGTGTTTTGGGCCTGTCGCTGCTGGCGACCAGTGTCATGGCCGCAGTGCCTGCTGCCGAAGCCGACAAGTTGGGCAAGAGCCTGACCCCGATGGGCGCCGAAATGGCCGGTAATGCCGACGGTTCGATTCCGGCCTGGAAGCCGCTGCCGAAGAATGCCGGCAGCGTCGACAGCAAAGGTTTCCTGTCCAACCCGTACGCCAGTGAACAGCCGCTGTTCACCATCACCGCGAAAGATGCCGACAAGTACAAGGACAAACTTGCACCGGGCCAGTACGCGATGTTCAAGCGCTACCCGGAAACCTTCAAAATGCCGGTGTATCCGTCCCATCGCGGCGCCACCGTGCCGGATGAGGTGTTCGCCTCGATCAAGAAAAACGCCACGACCACCAATCTGGTGTCCGGTGGCAACGGTCTGGAAAACTTCGAAACCGCCGTGCCGTTCCCGATTCCGAAAACCGGTGTGGAAGTCATCTGGAACCACATCACCCGCTATCGCGGCGGCAGTGTGACCCGTCTGGTGACCCAGGCGACGCCACAGCCGAATGGCTCGTACAGTCTGGTGTACTTCCAGGACCAGTTCGTGTTCCGCGACAAGATGAAGGACTACGACCCGAAAAACCCGGGCAACATCCTGTTCTACTTCAAGCAGAAAGTGACCGCGCCGGCACGTCTGGCCGGTGGTGTGTTGCTGGTGCACGAGACCCTCGACCAGGTGAAAGAACCACGTTCGGCGTGGGTATACAACGCTGGTCAGCGCCGTGTGCGCCGTGCGCCACAAGTGTCCTATGACGGCCCGGGTACTGCGGCGGATGGCCTGCGGACCTCCGACAACCTCGACATGTACAACGGTGCGCCGGACCGCTACGACTGGAAGCTTGAAGGCAAGAAAGAGATGTACATCGCCTCGGACAGCTACAAGCTCGACGATCCGAAACTGAAGTACTCCGACATCATCAAGGCCGGCCACATCAACCAGGATCTTGCGCGTTACGAGCTGCGTCGCGTCTGGCACGTGGTTGCAACCTTGAAGGAAGGTCAGCGCCACATCTACGCCAAGCGTGACTTCTACATCGATGAAGATACCTGGCAAGCAGCCGTCATCGACCACTACGACGGTCGCGGTCAATTGTGGCGCGTAGCCGAGGCGCACGCCGAGAACTACTACGACAAACAAGTGCCGTGGTACGCGCTGGAAACCCTCTACGACCTGCAGTCCGGCCGCTATCTGGCACTGGGCATGAAGAACGAAGAGAAGCAGGCGTATGACTTCGGCTTCACCGCCACCACCAGCGACTTCACCCCGGCCGCTCTGCGTCAGGACGGTGTTCGCTAATCCGCTGTAAATCCGAGGCCGCATCCTCGTGAAAACGCCCCGACCGGTTCGGGGCGTTTTTTTGTCTGTAGCTTTTTTGTAGCCATTTGTAGCGGCAACCTTCATAACCGGTTCGATTAAGGCTAGTCTGCGGACATCTGCAACGCCGCCAACAGCAATTCGAACAAGAGCCGGCCATGACTGATCTGTCCCCACTTCCGGGTCCCGCAAGCTTTGCCGTCGCGGCACTGGACGGGCGTTTTTTTCGCCCGCCATTACCCGACGGATACGTGCTGCGACCCCGCCTTTGCGAGCGCCTGCAAGCCGGGCTCGGTGGACGACTGTTGCTGGTCAGCGCCCCGGCCGGGTTCGGCAAGAGTTCGCTGGCGGTGGAGTTCTGCCAGAGTCTGCCGGCACACTGGCAAAGTCTCTGGCTGGGTTTGAGCCCGCGCGACAGCGACCCCGGACGCTTTCTCGAGCGCTTGCTTGAAGGTCTGCAGGACTACTTTCCGCAATTGGGCAGTCGCGCACTCGGCCTGCTGAAGATGCGTCAACGCCATCAACCCTTTGCTTTCGAAGAATGGCTCGACGGTCTGCTCGATGAGCTGACGCTGCACCTCGATACGGCAACCCCGTTGCTGCTGGTGCTCGACGATTACCATCTCGCCCAAGGGCCGGTGCTCGACCGGTGCCTGCAATTTTTCCTCAATCATTTGCCCGATGG
Organism: Pseudomonas sp. LBUM1648; assembly: GCF_059716145.1. Lineage (NCBI taxonomy): Bacteria > Pseudomonadati > Pseudomonadota > Gammaproteobacteria > Pseudomonadales > Pseudomonadaceae > Pseudomonas > Pseudomonas sp. LBUM1648. Next base: position 5,426,400 of record NZ_CP166808.1, on the reverse strand, counting down.
CTTGCTGGTGATGGTCACCAGTCGGCAGCGCCCGGACTGGCATCTAGCGCGTTTACGTCTTTCGCGGCAATTGCTCGAATTGCATGAGCAGGATCTGCGCCTGACCCACGATGAAGCCCTGACGCTACTCGATCGCCACAGCACGTCTTTGCGCGGCGAGGCCCTGGAAAACCTCATTCAGCGCAGCGAAGGCTGGGTCGCCGGGCTGCGCTTCTGGCTGCTGGCTGTGTCCGAGGCCGGCAGCGACGCGGCATTACCGCAAGCGCTGAACGGCGGGGAAGGGCTGATCCGCGACTACCTGCTTGAAGAAGTCATCGATTGCCTGCCCACCGAAGTGCAGGCGTTTCTCTACGACACTGCACCGCAAGAACGCTTTTGCAGCGAATTGTGCGACGCCGTGCGCGAAGCTCACGACAGTGCCGAAATTTTGCGTTTCCTTTTGGCGCATCAGGTGTTTCTGGTGCCGCTGGACGAACACGGGCACTGGTATCGTTATCACCATCTGTTTTCTGATTTGTTGCGCAGCCGGCCGATTGCCCAGGCGATGGTGCCGACCGCCACCCTGCATTTGCGCGCCTGTCGCTGGTTCAATGCCCAGGGCTTGCTCGACGAAGCAGTGGAGCAAGCCCTGCGCGCGGGTCACCTTGATGTAGCGGCGAATCTGGTACAGAACCTCTCCGAAGAACAGCTGCTGGCCGAGCAAAACGTCGGCATGCTGCTGCGCTGGAAAATGGACTTGCCTGACAGCCTGCTGATCAGCACGCCGCGACTGATTGTCTTGTACAGCTGGGCGCTGGGGCTGGCCTGCCAGCTCGACGCAGCTGAAGAGTTGTCCAGTCACTTGAGCCGTTTCCTGCCGGCGCCGTCCGCCACGGCGCAAAGGTCGATGCTGGCTCAATGGCTGGCGCTGAGCGGAATCATTGCCCGTGGCCGCGGCCATCGGGAACTGACCCTCAGGTATTGCTCAGAAGCTCTTGAGAGTCTGCCGGCCAAGCGTTATGGCCAGCGATTGATGTGTTTGTCGACCTTGTCCAACCTGGCGATTGCCGACGGTGATCTGTGGCGCGCTCGCGGGCTGAACCGCGAATCCCTTGAGCTGGCGCAACGCGTCGGCAATCCCTTGTTCGAAGCATTGGCGCACTACGACCGTGCCCGCGTCTTGCAGGCGCGCGGCGAAATCCTGCGCTCACTGGATGAAGTGCATCAGGGCCTTGAGCGCTTGCGCGGCCTGTCGCCGCAACGGTTGTATGCGGTGCGCGCGCGGCTGACGCTGTACGAAGGTTTTCTACTGGCGATGCGCTTGCAGCCGCAGGCCGCACGTGTGCGCTTGCTGGCGGGGATTGGCGAAGCGCGAGCCTGTCGCGATATCAGCGTATTGATCGGTCATTGCGTGATCGCCCGCCTGGACGGTGCTAGCGGCGAGTTTGCCAAGGCCTTCGCCGAACTCGCCGAAGCCGAACGCCTGATGCACATCTGGGACGTGCCGCCGATTTACTATCTGGCGATGATCACTCTGGTCAAATGCGAACTTTGGCTGGCGCAGGGTCGTACCGATCTGGCCGAGGCTTGGCTGGCGCGGCTTGGCCAGACCTACACGGGCGAACGTGCAGCGGCGCCACCGGAATTTCATCCTCAGTTGCCGTTACATGTTGAGCTGCAACAGGCGCTGCTCGACATGACTCAAGGGCAACCGATGATTGCCGAAGGGCGGTTGAATGTGTTGCATGAAAACGGTCAGCGAACGGGGCGGCAGTTGCTCAGTGTGATGGCGTTGACGCAGAAGGTGGCGTTGCTGCTGGTGGGTGGGCGTGAGCCGGAATCCCGCAAGGTGCTGGTTCAGGCACTGGAGGCTGCCCATGGCGGCGTGCTGCAACCTTTTGATGGCTTGTTCAAGCAACATCCTCACTGGTTGCGCGGACAACTGATGCTGATCTCGCAACATCCGGTCGGACAACAATTGCTGGAGCATTTTCCTGTGACCGAGGTACGCCCCACCGTTGAGTGTTCAGCAACAGAGCAGTTGAGCAGTCGAGAGCTCGCAGTCCTGCGGTTGATTGCTCAGGGGTGTTCGAATCAGGAAATCAGCGAGCAACTGTTTATTTCGCTGCACACGGTGAAAACCCACGCCAGCCATATCAACAGCAAACTGGGAGTTGAGCGGCGTACGCAGGCCGTGGCGCGCGCCAAGGAGCTCGGCGTACTGAGTTGAACGAACCCGCAGCACGCCCGAAAAACAAACGCCCCGAACCAGTCGGGGCGCTTGTTTTGTGGTTCCCGGTCCATCCTGCAGACCGGGTCATGCGTGTGCGTTGAGCGTCAGGCCACCAGATCGTTGGTGCTGAAGCTGTTCACACCGACCAGTTGGATTTCAAAGTCCGCGCCGGCATTGCCAGTGACGTTGCCCGACAGCACGTGATCGACGAAACGCAATTGACCGGCACCGGTGAAGTCATTGGCGCCGATGAAAGTGAAACCATCCATGCCGCCTTGCAGCAGGTTCGCATCGAATTTCGTCAGATCGATCTTGTCGCCTTGCAGGCTGTTGAAGTCAGTGATGACATCACGGTTGGCACCCAGCCCCATATCACTGCGCGAACTGAAGACGAAGGTATCGGCCCCTGCGCCGCCGGTCAGTGTGTCCGCACCCGCGCCACCATCCAGAATGTTGTCGCCGGCGTTACCGTAGATGGCATTGTTCAGAGCGTTGCCGGTGCCCTTGATCGCTGATCCGACAAGGTTGAGGATTTCAACGTTGGCGCCCAGGGTGTAGTCGACATAGGAGTAGACCGTGTCGATTTCCGACAGCGAGGTGCCGGTCTCGATCACTTTGTCACCGACGTTGTCGACGATGTAGGTGTCGTTGCCGCCACCACCGATCAGGGTGTCGGCGCCCTTGCCACCGTTGATGAAGTTGGCATCGGCGTTGCCGGTCAGGACGTTGTCCAGGCTGTTGCCGGCCAGGGTGAACGCACCTGCACCCATAACCGTTACGTTTTCGAAGTTCTGCAGGTTGCTCAGATTGAGGTCAATGGTGTTGTTCAGTGTCGTAGCATTGAAGAGCGTGATCAGCGTGTCGTTACCTTCGTTGGCGTTTTCCTGGATCAGTCCCAGTTCGGCGAACTGATCAAGGGCGTAGCCATCATCCCCCTTGCCGCCGATCATAGTGTCGATGCCGGCGCCGCCATTGAGCTGGTTGTTGCCATCGTTACCGGTCAGGACGTTGTTCTGATCGTTACCGATGGCATAGATGTCAGCGGTACCGGTGAGGACGAGATTTTCCAGGTTGGCGCTCAGGCTGTAGCTGACCGACGCTCGGACGGTGTCGATTTCGCTGGCCAGCGTGCTGGTTTCACTGATCACGTCGCCGGCGTTGTCGACGATGTAGGTATCGTTGCCCGTGCCACCGGCCATGAAGTCGGCACCCAGGCCCCCATCAATTAGGTTGTCGCCGGTATTGCCGTAGATCACGTTGTTCAGCGCATTACCGTTGGCGTTCAGGTTGGCGCCGCCCGCCAGGGTCAGGTTCTCGACATTGTTGCCGAGTGTGTAACTGATGTAGGAGTAGACCGTGTCGATTTCCGAGAGCGAGGTACCGGTCTCGATCACCACGTCACCAACGTTGTCGACGATGTAAGTGTCGTTGCCAGCGCCGCCGGTCATGGTGTCGGCACCCAGACCACCATTGATGAAGTTGGCGTCGGCGTTGCCGGTCAGAATGTTGTTCAGGCTGTTGCCGGCCAGGGTGAATGCACCGGCGCCAATCACTGTGACGTTCTCGACGTTCTGCAGATTACTCAGGTTCAGGTCGATGGTGCTGTTGACGGCTGTGGCGTTGAAGAGGGTGATGAGTGTGTCGTTGCCTTCATTGGCGTTTTCCTGGATAAGGGCCAGTTCGGCAAACTGGTCGAGGGCGTAACCATCGTTGCCTTTGCCGCCGATCATGGTGTCGACGCCGCCACCACCGTTGATCTGGTTGTTGCCGTCGTTACCATAGATGACGTTGTTCGAATCGTTGCCAATACCGTTCAGGTCTTGCGTCCCGACCAGCGTGAGGTTCTCGACGTTGGCGCTCAGCGTGTAACTGACGTACGAGTAGACCGAGTCGATCTGCGATGGCGATGCATCGGTTTCAACGATCACGTCGAAGGCGTTGTCGACGATGTATGTGTCATTACCGCCACCGCCCTGCATCAGATCTGCGCCTTTACCGCCGTTGATGAAGTTGGCGTCGGCATTGCCGATCAGAACGTTGTTCAGATCGTTGCCCGCCAGCGTAAACGCACCTGCGCCAACCACGGTCAGGTTTTCGACGTTCAGCAGATTGTTCCTGTTCAAGTCGATGCTGTTGTTCAGGTCTGTGGCATTGAACAGCGTGATCAGCGTGTCGTTGCCTTCGTTGGCATTTTCCTGAATCAACGCCAACTCGCCGAACTCGTCCAGGGCATAACCATCGTTGCCCTTGCCGCCAATCATGGTATCGATGCCGGCACCGCCATTGAGCTGGTTATCGCCATCGTTGCCGGTCAGTACGTTGCGTTGTGCGTTGCCGATCGCATTGATGTTGCCGGTACCCGTGAGAACGATGTTCTCCAGGTTGGCGCTCAGGGTATAGCTGACCGAAGCAAGAACGGTGTCGACCACGCCGACCAGATCCCAGTCTTCGAAGATCACGTCACCGACGTTGTCGACGATATAGGTATCGGCCCCGAAGCCACCTGCCATGTAGTCGGCACCCAGACCGCCGTCGATCAGGTTGTTGCCGGCGTTGCCATAGATCGCGTTGTTCAACGCGTTACCGGTGGCGTTCAGATTCGCTGCACCGGCCAGGTTCAAGTTCTCGAGGTTGGCACCCAGCGTGTAGTCTAGGTAGGAATAAACGGTGTCGATTTCCGACAGCGAGGTGCCGGTCTCGATAATCACGTCGCCGATATTGTCGACGATGTAGGTGTCGTTACCGCCACCGCCGTTCATGATGTCGGCGCCCAGGCCACCGTTGATAAAGTTGGCATCGGCGTTGCCGATCAGGACGTTGTTCAGACTGTTGCCCGCCACAGTGAATGCGCCGGCGCCAATCACAGTGACGTTTTCAGTATTTTGCAGGTTGCTCAGATTAAGGTCGATGGTGTTGTATTGCGCGCTGGCGTTGAAGAGTGTAATCAGCGTGTCATTACCCTCGTTGGCGTTTTCCTGGATCAGGCCAAGTTCGGCTCCCTGGTCCAGTGCATAGGCATCGTTGCCCTTGCCGCCGATCATCATGTCAACGCCGGCACCGCCATTGAGTTGGTTGTTGCCGTCGTTGCCGATCAGAATATTGTTCAGCGAGTTGCCTATAGCACTGATGTCGGCGTTGCCGGTGAGAATGAGGTCTTCCACATTGGCGCCAAGGGTGTAGCTGATTGAGGCGCGAACAGTGTCGATCTCGGTGTACAGGGCTCGGGTTTCAATGACAACGTCGCCGACGTTGTCGACTATGTAGGTATCGTTGCCGGCACCGCCGATCATGGTGTCGGCGCCCAAGCCACCGTCCAGAACGTTATCGCCGGTATTGCCGGTGAGTACGTTGTTCAGCGCGTTGCCGGTTGCGGTCAGGTTGGCGACGCCCGCCAGGGTCAGGTTCTCGACGTTATCGCCCAGCGTGTAATTGATGTAGGAGAAAACGCTGTCGACTTCCGAGAGCGAAGTACCGGTTTCAACCACCACGTCACCGACGTCGTCGACGATGTAGGTGTCGTTGCCGGCGCCGCCGGTCATGGTGTCAGCCCCGGCCATACCATTGAGCAGGTTATCCAGTGCGTTGCCGATCAGCGTGTCATCGAAACTTGAACCGATTGCGTTTTCGATCTTTGCGCCAAAAGCAATCGCTAGCCCTTCGTTGAAGTCTGCGCCATCGGGGTCGGTGAAGACTTTGCCGATCTTGCTGTAGGCGCCTTCGTTGAGATTGATGCGCACCGCTGTGGCTTGGTTGCTGGCGTCGATCGAGTCGACACCGCCGGCATCCCAGATGGTTTCAAACACCGATTGATCCGCCGACCAGGAGTAGGTGTTGTTACCCGTCATCCAATGGGTGTTGGCACCGTAGAGATTCTGGATTGCCAGAATATCGAGGAGCATCGGTGTAGTCGGGTGATAAGAGTATGAGTTGTTGTAACTCATGACCGTCTGCGTGATGTCATCCATTACTGGATCGATCGTGGTCGCATTCCGGGCGGTCGGCGAGAACGGGTGTTTCAGCCCCAGCGAATGGCCGATTTCATGGACAAACGTCATGTAATCGTAAGTGCCTTTGACCGGCGATGGATCACTGGTGTTAGGCCCGATCCAGATGTCGCCGGCATTCGGCGTGTCGGCCGGGGTATAGGCCCAGGCTGCGGCATCAGCGTCCAGCAGCAAGTAGCCACCAAATCGGATGTCGCCGACATTGACTATGTTGTCATTGGACTGGCGGAAGGTGATGTCGGCCACCGCGCTCCAGGCGTTCAAGGCACTGATGGCAGCCGTCTGCTGCGCAGAGGTTAATGTGTACGCCGCGTTATATTCATTGGCTGGGCTGTAATTGGTGGCGAAATAGGACCCGCTCGATCTGATGAAGCTGTACGTCAGGCTGACGCCCATCCCGTCATCCGCCCATTTGGTCCCGGATATAAGGCTGTCGAGGTACTTGATACCGGTCAGTGAAACAAGCTGGCTTTCGGTGTATTCGGTCGGGCGTGGCATTGCTCAATTCCTGAATGGGCTGCGGCCCTTCCTGAAATGTGGCCGCTACAGAGTTGGTGATTTTGCACCAGAATTTGTACATTTGACATCATTGAGCCACTATTTTCTGATTGGTGGCGTCAAATAACTGACCTGGCGTTCTGTATCTGCATGTGCAGTAGAATCCTGAAGCGAATGCCAATGCCGTCTGTCCAGGATCCTTCCATGTCTGCCTCAATCCCTGCGCTCATCCGCGAAACCTTCCCCGTCGGCCCGCTCCAGTGCAACTGCACCATCATCGGCGACCCGATCACAAAAAAGGCCATCGTCGTCGACCCGGGCGGCAACCCCGATCTGATCATGGCGCGCCTCGACGCGCTGGGCCTCAAGGTCGTCAGCATCATCCACACCCACGCCCATCTCGATCATTTCCTCGCGTCCGGCCAGATGAAAGAAAAAACCGGCGCAACGCTGCATCTGCACAAAGAAGATCAGTTCCTCTGGGACAACCTCGAGATGCAATGCCAGATGTTCGGCGTGCCTTACGTGCCGGTGCCATCGCCCGATCGCTGGTTGAGCGATGATGAAGAACTCGCTTGCGGCTGCGGCGTGGCACTGCACACGCCAGGTCATACGCCAGGTTCCATGAGCTTTTGGTTTTCCGAGGCTAAGCTGTTGATTGCCGGCGACACGCTGTTTCGTCGCGGGGTAGGGCGCACGGATTTGTGGGGCGGCGATCAGGCGACCATCGTGCGATCGATCAAGCAGCGGCTATATACGCTGGATGAAGACGCGACGGTAATTGCCGGGCATGGTCCGGACACGCGTCTGGGCGATGAAATGCGCGAGAACCCGTTTGTACGGGCCTAAATATTTTGTCACGAGTGCCCGGTGGAATTTTTGCGCATAGTCACGATCAAACGCCCGCAGAGGTTTATTGCCAAACGGCCGCTGCACCACAGAATGCAGAAACGTAGGAGCTCTTCATGTTCACCAAGCGTCGTTTGATTATTGTCGCTACTGCCGTAGCTGTGCTGTCTGGCTGCGCCTCGCCGAACCCATATGACAATCAGGGTCAGGCCGACGGTGGCTCCCAAGGCATGAGCAAAACTGCCAAATACGGTGGCCTCGGCGCTCTGGCCGGTGCACTGGCCGGCGCTGCTATCGGTCACGATAACCGTGGCAAGGGTGCCTTGATCGGTGCGGCCGTGGTGGGTGCTTCGGCGGCCGGTTACGGTTACTACGCCGACCAGCAAGAGAAAAAGCTGCGAGCCAGCATGGCCAACACCGGGGTTGAAGTGCAGCGTCAGGGCGATCAGATCAAGCTGATCATGCCGGGCAATATCACTTTCGCTACCGATTCGGCGAACATCGCGTCGAGCTTCTACCAGCCGCTGAACAACCTGGCCGGCTCGTTGAAAGAATTCAGCCAGAACCAGATCGAAATCGTCGGCTACACCGACAGCACCGGCAGCCGCCAGCACAACATGGACCTGTCCCAGCGCCGTGCGCAGAGCGTGGCGACTTACCTGACCTCGCAAGGTGTCAGTGGCGCCAACCTGTCGGCCCGTGGTGCCGGCCCGGATAATCCGATTGCCAGCAACGGTGACGTCAATGGCCGGGCGCAGAACCGACGCGTCGAGGTCAACCTGAAGGCGATTCCGGGTCAGCAGTATGGTGGTCAGCAGCAGCCGGGTACGGTTCAGCAGTATCCGTAAATGAATGTCTGAATGAAGAAATGCCCGATCCTGGTGATCGGGCATTTTTTTGTGTTTTGTACGCGGTCTCCCTGTAGGAGTTGCGGGACGCTGCGATCTTTTGATCTTGATCTTTAAAAACAGGATCAAAAGATCGCAGCCTCGTTTCACTCGACAGCTCCTACAGGAGGTCAGGTTGTCCGCGAATGAGCAGGCACAAAAAAGCCCCCGGACAACCGAATTGTCCGGGGGCTTTTTGTTTTCAGCGAAGACTGATTACTTCTTCAAACCATATTGCTCATCAAGCATGCCCGGCGAGTTCGGCGTCTTCGGAGCGTAGTCGCGCGGTGGCTCTTGATCGCGCGGGGGCGTCAGGCGTTCGCGTGGTGCCACCGCCGCGTCGGCGTGCAGGGCGGCGATCAGGCGCTGGCGGGTCTGCTCGTCCAGGGCCAGACGATTGGCGCCCTCGGCGAGATGATCCTGCACTTCCTGATAGCTCTGGGTCAGCTTCTTGACCAGCATTGCGGTGCTGTTGAAGTGGGTGACCACCTCGTTTTGATAACTGTCGAAACGCTCCTGGATATCATCCAGTTGACGCTGCGTACGGCTCGGCGCGGCGTTCGGCGCAACGCGCGCGATCAGGAATCCAATGGCGACACCCACAACCAGGGCAAGAGTCGGTAACAACCAAACTAAGAGCGAGTGTTCCACGAGTCCTTCCTCTATAAACGGCTTTGCTTTACGTTAACGGCTCGAACCTGCGCTGTATACCGCGATTCACTCGCAATAGATTGGCACAGACAATTTGCTAGACGAGTCGACCCGATTCGAGGTCACGGAGTTCCTTCCTTGCTGATGCGTGAAACCCCTGTAGTGATTGACGGCCCGGTGGGTCAACTTGAGTCTCTGTACCTGGACAACGAGCAGCCGCGCGGCATCGCGCTGATCTGCCATCCGAACCCGGTGCAGGGCGGCACCATGCTCAACAAGGTCGTCTCGACCCTGCAGCGCACCGCGCGCGACGCGGGCCTGATCACCTTGCGTTTTAACTATCGTGGCGTCGGCGCCAGCGAAGGGGCACACGACATGGGCACCGGCGAAGTCGATGACGCTCAAGCCGTTGCTGACTGGCTTCGGGAAAAACACCCGGATCTGCCGCTGACCCTGTTCGGTTTCTCCTTCGGCGGATTTGTTGCAGCAAGTCTCGGCGGCCGTCTTGAAGCCCAGGGTGTGCAGCTCAAGCACCTGTTCATGGTCGCGCCGGCGGTGATGCGTCTGGGCGAACAGGATCAACTGCCGCAACTCGGCGAGTTGACTCTGATCCAGCCGGAAACCGATGAAGTCATCGATCCGCAACTGGTTTACCAATGGTCTGAAAAACTCCAGCGCCCCCATGAGCTGCTGAAAGTGGCAGAATGCGGACACTTTTTTCATGGCAAGTTGACCGATCTCAAGGATCTGATCCTGCCGCGTCTCTCGAATTGATTGCAGTCTGACAAGCGATTACCCATGACGAACCGTACCCGCATCCTCACCGGCATCACCACCACCGGCACGCCGCACCTGGGCAACTACGCCGGCGCCATCCGCCCGGCGATCCTCGCCAGCCGCGACAGCAATGCCGATTCGTTCTACTTCCTGGCCGACTACCACGCCCTGATCAAATGCGATGACCCGCTGCGCATTCAGCGCTCGCGTCTGGAAATCGCCGCGACCTGGCTGGCCGGTGGTCTGGATGTCGACCGCGTGACCTTCTACCGCCAGTCCGATATTCCGGAAATCCCCGAGCTGACCTGGCTGCTGACCTGCGTCGCCGCCAAGGGCCTGCTCAACCGCGCTCACGCCTACAAGGCTTCGGTGGATAAAAACGTCGAGACCGGCGAAGACCCGGATGCCGGCATCACCATGGGCCTCTATAGCTACCCGGTGCTGATGGCGGCGGACATCCTGATGTTCAACGCGCACAAGGTGCCGGTCGGTCGCGATCAGATCCAGCACGTGGAAATGGCCCGTGATATCGGCCAGCGCTTCAACCACCTGTTCGGCCAGGGCAAAGAGTTCTTCACCATGCCCGAAGCGCTGATCGAAGAAAGCGTGGCGACGTTGCCGGGCCTGGACGGTCGCAAGATGTCGAAGAGCTACGACAACACCATCCCGTTGTTCTCCAGCGCCAAAGAGATGAAAGACGCGATCTCACGGATCGTCACTGACTCGAAAGCGCCGGGCGAAGCCAAGGATCCGGACAACTCGCACCTGTTCACCCTGTTCCAGGCGTTCTCGACGCCGGCGCAGTCGGACGAATTCCGCAGCGAACTGCTGGGCGGTCTGGGTTGGGGCGAGGCGAAGAATCGCCTGTTCCAGTTGCTCGACAACGAACTCGGCGAGTCTCGCGAGCGTTATCACCAATTGATCGAGCGTCCGGCGGATCTGGAAGACATCCTGCAGGTCGGCGCGAAAAAGGCCCGTGCCGTGGCGACGCCGTTCCTCAACGAGTTGCGTGAAGCGGTTGGTCTGCGTTCGTTCGTCAACCAAGTTCAAGTGGCTGCGACCACCAAGAAGAAAGCCGTGAAAGCCGCGCGTTTCGTCAGTTTCCGTGAAGACGACGGCAGTTTCCGCTTCCGTCTGCTGGCGGCTGATGGCGAGCAACTGCTGCTGTCGCGCAACTTCGCTGATGGCAAAGCGGCAGGGCAGGTGACCAAGCAATTGCAATCCGGTCAAGCACTGGACGTGCGCAGCGAAGACCTGAGCTTCAGCGTGTGGCTGGAAGGCCAGTGTGTCGGCGACAGCCCGGCGTTCGCCGACAGTGCAGCACGGGACGCGGCCATCGAGGCCCTGCGCATCGCACTGACACCGGTTCAGGAATAATCAGCGGCTCGGCCCGACCAAGGGCTGATTGCCATTCCCACGGGCCGTCGCTACAGTGACGGCCCGTTTTTGTTGCCTTGCTAACGAATTATGACGCCCCTAGAACGATACCAAGCTGATCTGAAACGCCCGGACTTCTTCCATGACGCCGCGCAGGAAACTGCTGTGCGTCATTTGCAGCGCCTGTACGAGGATCTGATCGCCGCCGATCAGAACAAGCCCGGCCTGTTGAGCAAACTGTTTGGCAAAAAGGATCAGACGCCGGTCAAGGGTCTGTATTTCTGGGGCGGCGTGGGTCGCGGCAAGACTTACCTGGTCGACACCTTCTTCGAAGCGCTGCCGTTCAAGGAAAAGACCCGCACGCACTTCCACCGCTTCATGAAGCGTGTGCACGAAGAGATGAAAACCCTCGGCGGCGAGAAAAACCCGCTGACCCTCATCGCCAAGCGTTTTGCGGCGGAATCGCGGGTTATCTGCTTCGATGAGTTCTTCGTTTCCGACATCACCGACGCCATGATTCTCGGCACGCTGATGGAAGAGCTGTTCAAGAACGGCGTAACCCTGGTCGCAACGTCGAACATCGTTCCGGACGGCCTGTACAAGGACGGCCTGCAACGTGCGCGCTTCCTGCCAGCCATCGCGCTGATCAAGCAGAACACCGAGATCGTCAACGTCGACAGCGGCGTCGACTACCGTCTGCGTCACCTCGAACAGGCGGAGCTGTTCCACTATCCGCTCGACGAAGCCGCTCACGAAAGCCTGCGCAAGAGCTTCAAGGCACTGACACCGGAATGCACGGCGGCGGTGGAAAACGATGTGTTGATCATCGAGAACCGTGAAATTCGCGCGCTGCGTACCTGTGACGACGTGGCCTGGTTCGACTTCCGCGAACTGTGCGACGGCCCGCGTAGCCAGAACGACTACATCGAACTGGGCAAGATCTTCCACGCCGTGCTGCTCAGCGGTGTTGAGCAGATGAGCGTCACCACCGACGACATCGCTCGTCGCTTCATCAACATGGTCGACGAGTTCTACGACCGCAACGTGAAGCTGATCATTTCTGCGGAAGTCGAGTTGAAGGATCTGTACACCGGCGGACGTCTGAACTTCGAGTTCCAGCGTACGCTGAGCCGTTTGCTGGAGATGCAATCGCACGAATTCCTGTCCCGGGCGCACAAGCCTTAAACGGATTCGCCAAAAAAAAGGGCCTGCAATTGCAGGCCCTTTTTTGTGCGCTGAAGATCAAAAGATCGCAGGCCTTTACGCCGCCTGCTGAAACTGCTGCCGATACTGGTTCGGTGACAATTCGGTGTGCTGGCGGAACAGTCGCGCAAAGAAACTCGCATCGTCGTATCCGACTTCATAGCTGATGGTCTTGATGCTCTTGCGACTGCCCGACAGCAAGCCCTTGGCCGTCTCGATGCGCAGCCGTTGCAGGTAATGCAGCGGTTTGTCGCCCGTGGCGGTCTGGAAGCGGCGCATGAAATTGCGAATGCTCATGCCGTGTTCGCGGGCGACGTCTTCGAAACGGAACTTGTCGGCAAAATGCTCTTCGAGCCAGTGCTGGATCTGCAGGATGATCACGTCCTGATGCAGCTTCTGTCCGCCAAAACCGATGCGCCCCGGCGAATAACTGCGCTGCACTTCGTAGAGGATGTCGCGGGCCACGGCCTGTGCGACGTTGGCCCCGCAGAAGCGCTCTATCAAGTAGATGTAGAGGTCGCAGGCCGATGTGGTGCCGCCGGCGCAGTAGAGGTTGTCGGCGTCGGTCAGGTGTTTGTCCTGATTGAGGAATACTCGTGGGAAACGCTCGGCAAACGCATTGAAGAAGCGCCAGTAGGTGGTCGCTTCCTTGCCGTTGAGCAGGCCGGCCTCGGCCAGCCAGAACACTCCGGTGGCTTCGCCGCACAGTACCGCGCCGCGAGCATGTTGCTCGCGCAGCCACGGCAGGACCTGTGGATAACGGCTGCAAAGCGTATCGAAATCGTCCCAGAACGCCGGAAGGATAATGACGTCGGCATTTTCCAGGCCGCCGTCGACCGGCATGACCACGTCGCTGAAACTGTTCACCGGTTTGCCGTCGGGGCTAACCAGGCGTGTTTCGAACGCCGGAGTCAGGCCGTGGCCCAGTTGTTTACCGTAACGCAGGCTGGCCAGATGGAAAAAATCCTTGGCCTGCATGAGAGTGGATGCGAAAACCCGGTCGATCGCCAGGATGCTGACGCGCCGCAAGGGCGTGGAGACTTGCTTAGACATAATTCAACTTTTGTTTTGTTTTTATAAGGGAAAGTGGTCACCAGACGGCTGGATCGTCTTATTTTTTGTCGGATGTGTCCAGTGTCCTGTATCGGAGGGGAGGCATAGTCTCTGAAGGTCATATCCCTCCAACAAGAAAGAAAGGTGCCGCATGATTCCCAGAACCTTGTTCAGCCCCGAGCACGAATTGTTCCGCGACAGCGTACGAACCTTCCTCGAAAAAGAGGCGGTGCCGTTTCATGCGCAATGGGAGAAACAAGGCTATATCGACCGCAAACTGTGGAACAAGGCAGGGGAGGCAGGGATGCTGTGCTCGCATCTGCCGGAAGAATACGGCGGGTTGGGGGCGGACTTTCTTTACAGCACCGTAGTGATCGAGGAGGTCGGTCGACTAGGCCTGACCGGTATCGGTTTCTCGCTGCATTCGGACATCGTGGCGCCTTACATCCTGCATTACGGCAGCGAAGCGCTGAAGCACAAATACCTGCCGAAACTGGTCTCGGGCGAGATGGTCACGGCGATTGCCATGACCGAGCCGGGCGCCGGTTCCGACCTGCAAGGCGTCAAGACTACTGCTGTGCTGGACGGCGATGAGTACGTGATCAACGGCTCGAAAACCTTCATCACCAACGGCTTTCTGGCTGACCTGGTGATCGTCGTCGCCAAGACTGATCCTAAAGCCGGGGCCAAAGGCACCAGCCTGTTTCTGGTGGAAGCAAACACGCCGGGCTTCGACAAGGGCAAACGCCTGGAGAAGGTCGGAATGAAGGCGCAGGACACGTCGGAATTGTTCTTTCAGGACGTACGCGTGCCGAAAGAAAACCTGTTGGGTCAGGCCGGGGCGGGGTTTGCCTATTTGATGCAGGAACTGCCGCAGGAGCGTCTGACCGTGGCGATTGGTGGTCTGGCCTCGGCGGAAGCTGCGCTGCAATGGACACTCGATTACACCCGCGATCGCAAGGCGTTCGGCAAGGCGATTGCCGACTTCCAGAACACCCGCTTCAAACTGGCGGAGATGGCCACCGAGATTCAGATCGGTCGGGTGTTCGTCGACCGATGCCTGGAGTTGCATCTGCAAGGCAAGCTCGACGTGCCGACGGCGGCGATGGCCAAGTATTGGGGCACGGACCTGCAGTGCAAGGTACTCGACGAATGCGTGCAGTTACATGGCGGTTACGGCTTCATGTGGGAATACCCGGTGGCCCGGGCTTGGGCTGATGCGCGAGTGCAACGGATTTATGCCGGCACGAATGAAATCATGAAGGAGATCATTGCGCGGTCGCTTTGATGAGCGTTCCCAAGCTCTGCGTGGGAATGCCGCTGGGGACGCTCCGCGTTCCGCTTTGAGCGCGACACGGAGCGTCAGGAATGCATTCCCACACGCTGGGTGGGAATGATCACTCTTTTTTACTTATGGCGCAGGATTTGGATGATCCTTGTGAATCGCCTCGATCCCTGCCAGCACTTCATCGGAAAGTTTCAGATCGAAACTGGCAATGTTGCTGTCCAGTTGCTCAAGAGTGGTTGCACCAATGATGTTGCTGGTGACGAACGGTTGCTGGGTCACGAACGCCAGGGCCATTTGCGCCGGATCCAGACCGTGTTCACGGGCCAATGCGACGTAACGGCTGCAGGCAGCTTCCGATTGTGGATTGAAGTAGCGGCTGAAGCGGCTGTAGAGGCTCAGGCGACCTTTTGGCGGGCGGGCGCCACCTTCGTACTTGCCCGACAGGAAGCCGAACGCCAACGGCGAATAGGCGAGCAGGCCGCACTGTTCGCGGATGGCGATTTCGGCCAGGCCGACTTCGAAGCTGCGGTTGAGCAGGTTGTAAGGGTTCTGGATCGACACAGCGCGCGGCCAGCCACGGGCTTCGGCCAGAGCGAGGAAACGCATGGTGCCCCACGGCGTTTCGTTGGACAGACCGACGTGGCGGATCTTGCCGGCCTTCACCTGCTCGTCGAGCGCTTCAAGGGTGTCTTCGAGCGGGGTCAGGTTGGCTTCGATCTTGTGCTTGTAGCCCAGTTGTCCGAAAAAATTGGTGCTGCGCTCAGGCCAGTGCAACTGGTAAAGATCGATGTAATCGGTTTGCAGGCGTTTGAGGCTGGCATCCACCGCTTCAGTTATGTGCTGGCGGTTGTGGCGCAGATTTTTGTCGCGGATGTAGTCGATGGTGTTTCCCGGGCCGGCGATCTTGCTGGCCAGGATCCAGTCGGCACGATCGCCCCGACTTTTGAAGTAATTGCCGATGTAGCGCTCGGTGGTGGCGTAGGTTTCGGCTTTCGGCGGCACCGGGTACATCTCGGCGGTGTCGATGAAATTGATCCCGGCCTCTTTGGCCCGTTCAATCTGTGCGAAGGCTTCAGCTTCAGTGTTTTGCTCGCCCCAAGTCATGGTGCCGAGGCAGATTGCACTCACGTTCAGGTCGGTACGGCCTAGCTGGCGATAGTCCATCGGGTGCTCCTTGGGCAAAACAATCATAAAAGCAGGTTGAATTATTTTTCGCAATCTGCATAATTGCCGACCTCTTTCTGCAGTGGAAGTGATGCGCCGCCGCCGAAGAATCTTGCCGTTGAACGGACGCGCCGACCCGAGCCCCCGAAAGCGTCTGTATCCGGCTGCCTTTGACTTGTCAAAGTACGCACTATTCAGTAAGATCCGCCGTCTAATTTACAGGGCGGCCCCTGAGGCTATAAAGAATGAAAACTTTTACTGCTAAACCGGAAACAGTAAAGCGCGACTGGTTTGTCGTCGACGCTGCTGGTCAGACCCTGGGTCGTCTGGCCACCGAAATCGCGAGCCGTCTGCGTGGCAAGCACAAGCCTGAGTACACTCCTCACGTTGACACCGGCGACTACATCGTCGTAATCAACGCCGAGCAGATCCGTGTTACCGGCGCTAAAACCACTGACAAAATGTACTACTCCCACTCCGGTTTCCCGGGCGGCATCAAGTCGATCAACTTTGAAAAGCTGATCGCTAAAGCCCCTGAGCGCGTGATCGAGACCGCGGTTAAAGGCATGCTGCCTAAAAACCCACTGGGTCGCGACATGTACCGTAAGCTGAAAGTCTATGCGGGCGCTGCACACCCACATACTGCTCAGCAGCCCCAAGAACTGAAGTTTTAACGGAATAGTACATTATGTCGGCGACTCAAAATTACGGCACTGGCCGTCGCAAGACCGCAACCGCACGCGTTTTCCTGCGTCCGGGTACTGGTAATATCTCCATCAACAACCGTTCGCTGGAAAACTTCTTCGGCCGCGAAACTGCCCGCATGGTAGTTCGTCAGCCGCTGGAGCTGACTGAGACTGTCGAGAAGTTCGACATCTACGTCACCGTGATTGGCGGTGGTGTAAGTGGTCAAGCTGGCGCAATCCGCCACGGCATCACTCGCGCTCTGATGGACTACGACGAAACCCTGCGTGGCGCTCTGCGCAAAGCTGGCTTCGTTACTCGCGACGCCCGTGAAGTTGAACGTAAGAAAGTTGGTCTGCGTAAAGCGCGTAAGCGTCCGCAGTACTCGAAGCGTTAATTCCGCTTCCACGTTCAAAAAGAACGCCCGATTCCTCACGGAACCGGGCGTTTTTTTATGCCTGCGATTTATCAAAAGAATTGCGCTGCGACAACTTGCCACTTCCGTAGACCCCCTATACTGCAAGGCTTGAGGGTGAGAGCTCCGGGTAATTCCCTTGTCAGAATTGGGGCTTTTCATTACCATCTCGGCAAAATTTTTATAAGTTACATTGATTTATTTAGTAGATGCCTGATTTAACAGGCCACAAAGCTGATGGGAGAGGACTGAATGAGCAATGACGGCGTGAATGCAGGCCGGCGTCGCTTCTTGGTAGCAGCCACATCCGTGGTGGGTGCTGCAGGAGCGGTGGGGGCTGCGGTCCCGTTCGTGGGGTCATGGTTTCCCAGTGCCAAGGCAAAAGCCGCAGGTGCACCGGTGAAAGTGAATGTCAGCAAAATCGAGCCAGGACAGCAGATGATTGCTGAGTGGCGCGGCCAGCCGGTGTTCATTGTCCGCCGTACTGAGGAAATCCTGGGGAATCTCAAGAAGATCGAGGGCCAGCTCTCTGATCCAACCTCCAAAAACTCCACGCAACCCACCTATGTCGACCCTGAAGTGCGATCGATCAAGCCGGAAATTCTGCTGCTGATCGGGATCTGCACACACTTGGGTTGCTCACCGACCTTCCGTCCCGAAGTGGCACCTGCGGATCTGGGTAAAGACTGGGTAGGCGGTTATTTCTGCCCTTGCCACGGTTCTCACTACGATCTGGCTGGCCGCGTCTACAAGTCGCAACCTGCGCCTTTGAACCTGCCAGTTCCCCCGCATTCCTATGAGACCGATGACCTCATTGTCATTGGCGTCGATACGGAGAAAGCGTGATGAGCAAGTTCATGGATTGGGTTGATGCGCGCTTCCCTGCCACCAAAATGTGGGAAGACCATCTCAGCAAGTATTACGCTCCAAAAAACTTCAACTTCTTCTATTTCTTCGGCTCGCTGGCGCTGCTCGTTCTGGTCAACCAGATCGTCACCGGTGTCTGGCTGACGATGAGTTACACGCCGTCGGCAGAAGAAGCGTTTGCTTCCGTCGAATACATCATGCGTGACGTCGAGTACGGCTCGATCCTGCGCCTGCTTCACTCCACTGGTGCCTCGGCGTTTTTCATCGTGGTCTATCTGCACATGTTCCGTGGCCTGCTCTACGGTTCGTATCAGAAACCGCGTGAACTGGTCTGGGTGTTCGGCATGCTGATCTACCTGGCGCTGATGGCGGAGGCCTTCATGGGTTATCTGCTGCCTTGGGGGCAGATGTCCTACTGGGGTGCGCAGGTGATCATCTCGCTGTTCGGTGCGATTCCGGTCATCGGTAACGACCTGACCCAGTGGATCCGTGGTGACTATCTGATCTCCGGGATCACCCTGAACCGCTTCTTCGCCTTGCACGTGGTGGCCCTGCCAATCGTGATTCTCGGTCTGGTGGTGTTGCACATTCTGGCGCTGCACGAAGTGGGTTCGAACAACCCTGACGGCGTCGACATCAAGAAGCACAAAGACGAAAACGGCATCCCGCTGGACGGCATTGCCTTCCACCCTTACTACACCGTGAAGGATATTGTCGGCGTAGTGGTGTTCCTGTTCATCTTCTGCTTTATCGTGTTCTTCTTCCCGGAAATGGGCGGCTACTTCCTCGAAAAGCCAAACTTCGAACCGGCTAACCCGTTCAAGACGCCAGAGCACATTGCGCCGGTCTGGTACTTCACACCGTTCTACGCGATCCTGCGGGCAATTCCGGACAAGCTCATGGGTGTTATCGCCATGGGCGCGGCCATCGCCGTGCTATTTGTCCTGCCATGGCTCGATCGCAGTCCCGTCAAGTCGATGCGCTATAAAGGCTGGATGAGCAAAATCTGGCTGTTGGTGTTCTGCATTTCGTTCGTGATTCTGGGCATTCTGGGCGTTCTGTCTCCGACACCGGGGCGAACCTTGCTGTCGCAGGTCTGCACCTTCTTGTACTTCGCCTACTTCATTCTGATGCCGTTCTACACCAGGCTCGAGAAGACCAAACCGGTTCCGGAAAGGGTGACTGGCTGATGAAAAAGTTATTTTTTGCTCTGCTTTTTGCTGCTTTGCCTGTCCTGTCTTTCGCCGCTGAATCTGGCGGTCCGGAACTGGAAAAAGTCGACATCGACGTTTCCGACAAGGCTGCCCTGCAGGATGGCGCACGTACCTTTGCCAACTATTGCATGGGGTGCCACAGTGCCAAGTTCCAGCGTTACGAGCGCGTGGCTGATGACCTCGGCGTGCCTCACGAACTGATGCTGGAAAAACTGGTGTTCACTGGGGCCAAGATCGGCGATCACATGAACATCGGCATGCAGCCGGCGGACGCCAAGACCTGGTTCGGTGCTGCGCCGCCGGATCTGACTCTGGTGGCTCGCGTGCGTGGCACTGACTGGCTCTACGGTTACCTGAAGTCGTTCTACGAAGATCCTGCACGTCCTTGGGGCGTGAACAACAAGGTCTTCCCGAACGTCGGCATGCCTAACGTGCTGGTCGGCCTGCAGGGTCGTCAGGTCGTGGGTTGCAAGCAGGTGCAGATCGTCGAGGACGGCAAGAAGCAATATGATCCGCTGACCGGTACGCCTTTGACCCATGAAGCGTGCGATCAGTTGACCATCGTGCCGAAGTCAGGTGCTCTGAACGAAGAGCAGTTCGATGAGAAGGTCAAGAATCTGGTAACCTTCCTGGCTTACTCGGCTAACCCGGTTAAGCTGCAACATCAGCGCATCGGTACTTACGTTTTGCTGTACCTGGCGTTCTTCTTTGTGTTCGCCTATCTGCTCAAGCGTGAATACTGGAAAGACGTGCACTGATACGCTTCAAAGCATTGCTGTTAATCGCGCGCGCCCAAGGGCGTCTCCGATAGCGCAACGTCTGGTCAGCCAGGCTTTGCCGGAGGCGCCCTCTGGGCGCGCGCGTTTTTCCGGTTCCGATAATTTCAACAAGCGAGGAGGATCGCCATGGGCGTGACCAATCGGTTGGCCTGTTACTCCGACCCCGCCGACCACTATTCCCACCGGGTGCGTATCGTACTTGCAGAGAAGGGTGTCAGCGCCGAGATCATTTATGTGGAAGCTGGTCGCCAGCCGCCTAAACTGATTGAGGTGAACCCTTACGGAAGCCTGCCCACGCTGGTCGATCGTGACCTGGCGTTGTGGGAGTCGACCGTGGTGATGGAATATCTGGATGAGCGTTACCCGCACCCGCCATTGATGCCGGTTTATCCGGTGGCGCGTGCCAACAGTCGTCTGCTGATTCACCGTATTCAGCGTGACTGGTGTGGTCTGGTGGATCTGATACTTGATCCCAAGTCCAAGGAGGCCGCGCGTGTCGTGGCGCGTAAGGAATTGCGAGAAAGCCTGACGGGCGTGTCGCCGCTGTTTGCCGACAAGCCGTTTTTCCTCAGTGAGGAACAAAGTCTGGTGGATTGCTGCCTATTGCCAATACTCTGGCGTTTGCCGATTCTGGGTATTGAACTGCCGCGGCCAGCCAAGCCGCTGCTTGATTATATGGAGCGCCAGTTTGCGCGTGAGGCTTTCCAGGCGAGTCTGTCTGGTGTCGAACGCGATATGCGCTAAGGCTTAAGGAGCCGCTATGAACTCCAGTCGACCTTATCTGGTCCGCGCGCTCTACGAGTGGATTGTGGATAACGATTGCACCCCGCACATGCTGGTCAACTCCGAGTACCCAGCGGTGCAGGTGCCGCAGGGTTTCGCCAGTGACGGGCAGATTGTCCTGAACATCTCGCCCAGCGCTGTGCGGCATCTGCACATGGACAACGACGTAGTGACCTTCGAAGGTCGCTTCGGTGGTGTCCCGCACAGTCTGTACGTGCCGATCAGCGCAATCCTGGGCATCTACGCCCGGGAGAACGGGCAGGGCATGGTGTTCGATATCGAGTCGCCGATGGATGACGAAGACGACATCGAGCCGGATGACGACTTGCCGCCACCGGACAGCGAGCCACCGCGCCCTAGCGGCCGGCCAAGTTTGAAAGTGGTGAAGTAATAAAAAAGGCGATCCGGATGGATCGCCTTTTTTGTGTGCGCGTTTCAGCTATCAGTCGATGTATTCGAACAGCTTCACGATCTTCTGCACGCCGGAAACACCCTGGACCAGATTGGTCGCCTGGGTGGCTTCCTGTTTGGTCAGCAGGCCCAGCAGGTAGACGATGCCGTTCTCGGTCACAACCTTGATGCGCGAGCCCGGAATACTGGCGTCGGTGAGCATCTGTGTCTTGATCTTGGTGGTCAGCCACGCGTCGTTCTGGCGAGCCAGCAAGGAGGAGGGCTGCAGTACTTGCAGTTCGTTGTGCACCTTCTTCACGCGCTGCACATTGGCGGCGGCCTGTTCGGCCTTGGCCTTGAGGTCTTCGCGCGGCGTTTGACCCGCCAGCAGCACTACGCCGTTGAAGCTGGTGGCGACGATGTGCGAGTCGTTGTCCAGCGCCGGATCGGCCTTGGCGATGTTCACGCCTACTTTGGTTTCGATCAGCGAATCGTCGATCTTGCTGCCGAAGGTACGGGTGCCGCGGTCGTCTTCGATCGGTGCTTCACGGCTGGCGTTCACCACCGAGGTGCAGCCGCTGATGCCGAGGCACAGGGTCAAGGCCAGAAGGCCAAGGCGATTAGGGGTCATTCTTCACTCCCGAACAGTTGGCTGTCGATCAGATCGCAGAGGCAATGGATCGCCAGCAAGTGGACTTCTTGAATACGTGCAGTGACGTTGGCCGGTACGCGAATCTCGACGTCCTCGGGCAACAGCAGCGACGCCATGCCGCCGCCATCGCGTCCGGTCAAAGCTACGACAATCATTTCGCGATCATGTGCGGCCTGGATCGCTTGAATAATGTTCGCCGAGTTACCGCTGGTCGAAATAGCCAGCAAGACATCGCCTGGCTGACCGAGCGCACGGATCTGTTTGGAGAACACTTCGTTGTAGCTGTAGTCGTTGGCGATCGAGGTGATCGTCGATGTGTCGGTGGTCAGGGCGATGGCTGGCAGGCTCGGGCGCTCGCGCTCGAAGCGGTTGAGTAACTCCGAGGAAAAGTGCTGCGCATCGCCGGCGGAGCCGCCGTTGCCGCACGAAAGCATTTTGCCTTCGTTGAGCAGGGCGTTGACCATGATCTGGCTGGCTTGCTCGATGTGCGGTGCAAGTACGTCCATCGCCTGTTGCTTGGTGTCGATACTGGCCTGGAAAAGCTGGCGAATTCGGGATTGCATGTCCATCTGTGTGACCTTAAGTAGCGCGGCTGTCCGGCACGTGAATGTGCAGCCCGCAAAGCAAAGAGCAAAATGTGTCGGATGAAAAAGTCCGGGTTGGATGCAGATCAACTGTCGAAAGCATTCTGCAACCAGTTCAGCTGACTCGGATGGCTGTCGATGGCCACCACGTCGAAGCGGCAGGGGGAATTGGCCCAGCGCGTCTCGCGCTGAAGAAAATACTGCGCAGCGAAAATCAGTTTCTGCTGCTTGCGCCCATCGATGCTAGCGAGCGCGCCACCCCATTGAGTGTTTTTTCTGTAGCGAACTTCAACGAATACTACTGTATCGCCATCAAGCATGACCAGATCAAGCTCGCCGCGTTTGCATAACCAGTTCTGCGCCAACAGTCGCAGCCCCTGTTTCTGCAGATGCTCGAGCGCATGGCGCTCGGCATCTTTACCGCTTTGCGAGCGTGACCTGTCGGGCATTAGCGCGCGGTGTCCGGCAGACGTTGAATCTGACCGCTGACAAACTGCGCCCAAGGCAACTGACGCACAACACGCTGAGTCTGAGTCATGCCGAGGCTGCCCGACTGCCCTTCGATGCGGCTGTCCGGCAGGGCTTTGAGTTGGCCCAAACGCGGTGCCAGACGATAGGCGTCGACGCCCATGGCATACAGGCGGCCGAGGCTGCCGGCGGCTTGTGGCCACTGTGCGGTGACTTGCTGGCGCAGCGGATCGTTGGCTTCCAGTAGCCATGGGGTTTCGCAGAAGCGAATGCCGTTCATGTCGTTGTACTGGTTCACATCGCCGCTGGCGCTGTACACGTGGGAGGTCGCGTAAACCGGAACATCACCAGCGTACTGGAAGTTCAGGGTCGGCTTAATCTGCTGCGCTTGCTGTGGAGTGGCAGCAAGGAAGATGAACTCAATGTCCTGACGACGCGAAGGCTGTGCGGCGACGTTGGTGCCAGCCGCATTCTGCAGGCTCTTGGCGCGGGCTTCGCTCTGGCGCAGCTGGAACATGTCGGCGATCTGCTGGGCGAGTTGCACCGGCTGATCAACACGCTCTGTGGCAACGATGCTGCCGCCATTGGCTTGCCAGTCCTGGCTGAACGCACGCAGCACGCGGTCACCCCATTCGCCTTTTGGCACCATGATTGCGGCGCGGTGCAGGCCGTCGGCGCGGGCGCGACGGGAGACTTCGCGGGCTTCGTCTTCAGCGGCCAGACCAAACTGGAACAGTTGCGCCGGGCCTTGATCGCCTTCGCTGTAGTTCAGCGCCAGGGTGGTGATTGGTAGTTGCGGGCGTGTGCTCAGTTGTTTGACCAGTGGTTTTTCCAGCGGGCCAACGACCAATTGCACGCCGTCTGCCTGAGCCTTGCGGTAGAACTCGTCCATCGAGGTCAGTTTCGAGCTGTCGTAGAACTCGATGGCTGGTGGTTTCTGCCCGGCCTGTTGAGCCTGGTAGTGCGCGGCCATGAAACCTTCACGCAACGCTTTGCCGACCGATGCCAGTTGGCCGTCTTGCGGCAGCAGCAGGGCGATTTTGCTCAGGGGCTGGCTGGCCAGTTCCTTGAGCTTGGTCAGCGGCAGTGGCAGGTTGATCGCTGCTGGGTGCTTTGGATTCTGTGCGCGCCAGGTGTCGATAGCGGCCTGCTGCTGCTCCAGGGTGCCAGCGGTTTTAACCGCCTGCGCCAGAGCCATCCAGCCACCGAGGTCATCGGTGCTGTTTGGTTGCAATTGGTCGGTCGGCAGCGAAGCAATCAGTGTCCAGATTGCTTCGTGGTTCTTGCTCGCGGCTTCGCCTTGCAGCATCGGCGCAATGAAGATGCGCTCGCGGGCGGCGGCCAGCGTCTGGCCGTCGGCTTCGAGGGCGCGGGCATGAACGGTGCCGGTGCGCACCTGCTGCTCTTCCGGCATCTCACCCAGCTTTTGCAGGCTCGGGTGGCTCAGTGCGGTCAGCGCGGCTTTCGGCTGATTGCGGGTCATGGCCAGTTCGGCGGCCAACGTGTTAGCAAAAATCTGCTGCCCCGGCTTTAGCTGTTCAACGGGCACTTGTTGCAGGATTTGCGCGGACTGTCCGGCATTGCCCTGACGATAAGCCAGATCCGCTGCGCTCAGGCGCAGCAGGGCGGCTTTTTCCGGGGTTTTAGCCTGGGTGGCCTGTTCGAGCAGTTGCTCGATGCTGGCATCCGGAGTCCGTGGAAGTTCGCCAAGGCTGGAGGAAGGGGAGCTGGCGCAGGCCGCCAAAAGGGCAGCGAGGCAGAGGGCAGTGAACAGCCGCAGGCAAGCGATCATGTAAGTGTTCCTGATACTCGATCAAATTAGCGTGGAATTGTACCCAAGCACTGGCCGGGGCGCGATGTTAGTGGCGTGAAACAGTCAATTTAGCTGGAGTAAATGTTGCGGAGCCGCACATCTGCGCGCAAAACCGTGTGCGGGCAGAGCGCATCGCAAGCCTCGTGACGCGTTACAATGCCGGCTTTTACCGATCATGAGGTGTGCGCTTTGACTGCTCCAGGTCCTTTGAATTCCGCTGCTGGCTCGCTTTATGTGGTGGCGACGCCCATCGGCAACCTGGACGACATCAGCGCCCGGGCACTGAAAATTCTCCGCGAAGTGGCATTGATTGCTGCCGAGGACACGCGTCACTCGCAGCGACTGATGCAGCACTTCGGTATCTCCACGCCGTTGGCCGCTTGCCACGAACATAACGAACGAGATGAAGGTAGCCGCTTTATTACTCGTTTGCTGGCGGGCGACAACGTTGCGCTGATTTCCGATGCCGGTACGCCGCTGATTTCCGATCCAGGCTATCACCTGGTACGTCAGGCCCGTGCCGCGGGGATCAATGTGGTGCCGGTGCCCGGCGCTTGCGCCTTGATCGCGGCATTGTCGGCGGCAGGCCTGCCATCCGACCGATTCATCTTCGAAGGCTTTCTGCCGGCCAAGTCGGTTGGGCGCAAGGCGCGCCTGGAGGCGGTTAAGGAAGAGCCGCGCACGCTGATTTTCTACGAGGCGCCGCATCGCATTCTTGAATGTCTGCAGGATATGGAGGCGGTGTTCGGTGGCGAGCGCCAGGCATTGCTGGCTCGTGAGATAACCAAAACCTTCGAAACCCTCAAAGGACTGCCCCTGGCTGAATTGCGCGCGTTCGTCGAGTTCGACAGCAATCAGCAGCGCGGCGAGTGCGTGGTGTTGGTTGCAGGCTGGACAGCGCCGGAGTCTGAAGACGCCGTCAGCAGCGAGTCGATGCGCGTCCTCAATCTGTTGCTCGAAGAGATGCCGCTCAAGCGTGCCGCTGCGTTGGCAGCGCAGATCACCGGTGAGCGCAAAAACGTGCTGTATCAGGTCGCGCTGGACAAACAGAAAGACGTGTAAGCCGTCGCCCATAGCGGTCTTGGGGCTTTTAGCGCTTGTTCTTCGGCCGCTCTGCCGTTAACCTTCGCGGCGGAGAGTCGATCGGACAGTCGCTGCCCTCTATGAAAATTAGGGGGGGGAGGAAAGTCCGGGCTCCATAGGGCGAAGTGCCAGGTAATGCCTGGGAGGCGTGAGCCTACGGAAAGTGCCACAGAAAATAACCGCCTAAGCGCTTCGGCGACGGTAAGGGTGAAAAGGTGCGGTAAGAGCGCACCGCACGTCTGGCAACAGTTCGTGGCTAGGTAAACCCCACTTGGAGCAAGACCAAATAGGGTCCCAAGGCGTGGCCCGCGCTGGGACCGGGTAGGTTGCTAAAGATGTCCAGTGATGGCCATCGTAGACGAATGACTGTTCAAGACAGAACCCGGCTTACAGATCGACTCTCCACCTTTTTCTTTCCCTGCTTGAATCAGTGTTGTCGGGGCTGTGTATTATCAGCAGGCCCGCACTGAAAGTTCGGCAGCGGCAAATGCAGTAATAGCCATTTCCCACCCTGCTTCAATCAACAGCAGAAGCGCCTTCGTAATACCGAAAAAATCTTACTCTTAACAAATTACTTTAACTTTCGAGCGCAGCTTTCAGTGCTGCATCAAGTTATGGGTCAAAAGTATCCGCCAGATTCTCGTTGTGCCTCCTTTTATGCTCCTAAATCTCCGTTCTGTAAGGGTTTTCCTTTAATCCGCGCCTTGACGGTGTGGTGGGCGCATTCCTATAGTGTGCGCAAGTGGCGGAAAGTGGCATGAAGTGGGTTTTTTGAGCTCAAAACGATAAAAATTGGAGAAACGCAGACGTGTTTCGCGGAGCTAACGCTATCAGTCTCGATGCAAAGGGCCGTCTCGCTATGCCGAGCCGGTACCGTGACGAGCTCGATTCGCGCAGTTCCGGCCAATTGATCGTCACCATTGATGCCGTTGATCCGTGTCTGTGTGTCTATCCGCTCGACGAGTGGGAAATTATTGAAACCAAGTTGCGCGCACTCCCTTCGCTTCGCGAAGAGAACCGTCGCCTGCAACGTTTATTGATTGGTAATGCCGTCGACCTCGAACTCGATGGCAGTGGTCGTTTTCTGGTTCCACCGCGTCTGCGCGAATACGCCAAGCTTGATAAGAAAGCGATGCTGGTGGGCCAACTGAACAAGTTCCAATTGTGGGACGAGGATGCATGGAACGCGGTATCTGCCGCTGACCTTGCTGCCATTCAACAACCGGGCGCGATGCCTGATGAACTGCGTGATTTGATCCTGTGACTATTGATAGCGGCTTTAACCACATCACCGTACTGCTTGACGAAGCCGTCGAGGCTCTCGCCGTACGTCCTGATGGCTGCTATCTGGACGGTACGTTCGGGCGCGGCGGGCACAGTCGGTTGATCCTCAGCCAGCTCGGGACTGACGGGCGACTCATCGGATTCGACAAGGATCCACAAGCGATTGCCACCGGGCAAACGCTAGCGGCCGAAGACGGCCGCTTTGTCGTTGTGCAGCGCAGCTTTGCCGAGCTCGGTTCGGTCGTCGCCGAACGTGGTCTGGCCGGCAAGGTCAGCGGCATCCTGCTCGACCTGGGCGTGTCTTCGCCGCAGCTCGACGACGCGGAGCGCGGCTTCAGTTTCCTCAACGACGGCCCGCTCGACATGCGCATGGATCCGTCCCGTGGCATCAGCGCTGCCGAGTTTGTTAACACTGCGCCGGCTGAGGAAATCGCCCGAGTGTTCAAGGAATACGGCGAAGAGCGTTTCTCCGGCCGCATGGCTCGCGCCGTCGCCGAGCGTCGCGATATCAAGCCTTTCGAGCGCACCGCCGATCTGGCTGAAGTACTCAAGGTTGCCAACCCGGCGTGGGAGAAGGGCAAGAACCCGGCTACCCGTGCGTTCCAGGGTTTGCGTATTCACGTCAACAACGAGCTGGGCGATCTGGAAGCCGGCCTCGAAGCCGCGCTGGACGCGTTGGAAGTCGGCGGCCGTCTGGTCGTGATCAGCTTCCACTCGCTGGAAGACCGCATCGTCAAACTGTTCATGCGCAAGCTGGTGAAAGGCGAAGCCGACAACCTGCCGCGCAACCTGCCGGTTCGCCACGTAGCGTTCGAACCGAAAATCAAAGTCCATGGCAAAGCGCAGACGGCCTCCGACGCCGAACTCAAAGCCAACCCACGTTCCCGTAGCGCCGTCATGCGCGTCGCGGAGAAATTGCGGTGAGCAAGCTTTTCGCCAAGCCACTGCCCGGCGGCAGCTTTTTCATGCTGCTGCTGTTTGTCGGCGTGCTCGTGTCGGCCATCGGCGTGTCTTACAGCGCGCATTGGAACCGCCAGCTGCTCAACAACCTTTACAACGAACTCAGCGTGCGCGACAAGGCGCAGGCCGAGTGGGGCCGGCTGATTCTTGAGCAAAGCACCTGGACCGCGCACAGCCGGATCGAAGTGCTGGCCACCGAACAATTGAAGATGCACATCCCGGGCGCGGCTGACGTGAAGATGGTGGCGCCATGATGAAACTCGAAGGCGCACTCTTCCCTTGGCGCTTCCGTCTGATGGTGGCGCTGCTCGGCGTGATGGTTGCGGCGATCTGCTGGCGCATCATCGACCTGCAAGTGGTTGACCGTGACTTCCTCAAAGGCCAGGGCGACGCGCGCAGTCTTCGTCACATCCCGATTCCTGCTCACCGTGGTCTGATCACCGACCGTAACGGCGAGCCGTTGGCCGTGAGTACCCCGGTGACCACGCTGTGGGCCAACGCCAAGGAAATGCAGACCGCCAAAGAGAAGTGGCCGGCACTGGCCGCCGCGTTGGGTCAGGACCCGAAAGCCCTGACCGAGCGCCTCGAAGCGCAAGCCAACAAAGAATTCATTTATCTGGTGCGCGGGTTGACCCCCGAGCAGGGCCAGTCTGTGCTCGACCTTAAAGTGCCGGGCGTCTACGGCATCGAAGAATTCCGCCGGTTCTATCCGGCCGGTGAAGTCACGGCGCACATGGTCGGCTTTACCGACATCGATGATCACGGTCGCGAAGGTGTCGAACTGGCTTATGACGAATGGCTCGCCGGTGTACCCGGCAAGCGGCAGGTCATCAAGGATCGGCGCGGACGGCTGATCAAGGATGTCCAGGTCACCAAAAACGCCAAGGCCGGCAAGCCCTTGGCGTTGTCCATTGACCTGCGTCTGCAATATCTGGCCAACCGCGAACTGCGTAACGCGATCATCGAGAACGGCGCCAAGGCCGGCAGCCTGGTGATCATGGACGTGAAGACCGGCGAAATTCTGGCCATGGTCAACCAGCCGACCTACAACCCGAACAACCGCCGCAACCTGCAGCCGGCAATGATGCGTAACCGCGCGATGATCGACGTGTTCGAACCGGGTTCGACCATGAAAGCCATCTCGATGAGTGCTGCCATCGAGTCCGGCCGCTGGAAACCGACCGACACCGTCGAGGTGTATCCGGGCACTCTGCAGATCGGCAAGTACACGATCAAGGACGTTTCCAAGAGCGAAGGCCCGGTGCTGGACATGACCGGCATCCTGATCAATTCCAGTAACGTCGGCATGAGTAAGGTCGCGTTCGATATTGGCGGTGAAACCATTTACCGTCTCGCGCAGAAAGTCGGTCTGGGCCAGGACACCGGCCTCGGCTTCCCGGGCGAGCGCGTCGGAAACCTGCCGAACTACCGCGATTGGCGCAAGGCTGAAACCGCGACGCTGTCTTACGGCTACGGTATTTCCGTGACCGCGATTCAGCTGGTTCACGCGTTCTCGGCACTGGCCAACAACGGTCGCCTCGCGCCGCTCACCCTGATCAAAACCGACAAGCCGCCGCAGACCACTCAGGTGCTCCCTGAAGCTGTCGCGAAAACCATGCAGGGCATGTTGACCCAAGTGATTGAGGCCCCACGCGGCGTATTCCGTGCGCAGGTGCCGGCGTATCACGTGGCCGGCAAGTCGGGTACTGCGCGCAAGACCTCGGTCGGCACCAAGGGCTACGCCGAAAACTCTTACCGTTCGCTGTTCGCCGGTTTCGGCCCGATGAGCGATCCGCGTTACGCCATTGTTGTGGTGATCGATGAACCGTCCAAGGCCGGTTACTTCGGTGGTCTGGTATCGGCGCCGGTTTTCAGCCGTGTGATGTCCGGCACCCTGCGTCTGATGAACGTGACTCCGGACAACCTGCCGACCACGCAACAGGCCAACGCCACCCCGGTTATTCCGCTGAAAGCCAATGGAGGGCGCGGCTGATGTCATTAAGTCTGAACAAAATATTCCCCCACGCCGGCCACGATCTGTTGATCCGTGAATTGGCGCTGGACAGCCGTAACGTGCGCGCGGGTGATTTGTTCCTCGCGGTGCCGGGCGGCAAATTCGATGGCCGTGCGCACATTGCCGATGCACTGGCGCGCGGCGCTGCCGCTGTGGCCTATGAAGTGGAGGGCGCCACCGTCCTGCCTATCACTGACGTTCCGTTGATTCCGGTCAAGGGGCTCGCGGCGCAGTTGTCAGATATCGCCGGGCGTTTTTACGGCGAACCAAGCCGTCATCTGAACTTGATCGGCGTCACCGGCACCAACGGTAAAACCAGCGTGACCCAACTGGTCGCGCAGGCATTGGATCTGCTCGGCCAGCATTGCGGCATTGTCGGCACCCTCGGTTCCGGCTTCTATGGCGCATTGGAAAGCGGTCTGCACACCACGCCGAACCCGATTGCCGTGCAAGCGACTTTGGGCGACCTGAAAAAGGCCGGCGCGAAAGCCGTGGCCATGGAAGTCTCGTCCCATGGTCTGGACCAAGGCCGGGTGACTGCGCTGGCGTTCGACGTGGCAGTGATGACCAACCTGTCCCGCGATCACCTCGATTATCACGGCACCATGGAGGCTTACGCCGAGGCCAAGGCCCGGCTGTTTGCCTGGAATGATCTGAAGTGCCGCGTGGTCAACCTCGACGACGATTTTGGCCGGCAACTGGCTGCTGAAAAACGTGAGTCGCGCTTGATCACCTATAGCCTGCTCGACAGCAGCGCTTATCTGTTCTGTCGCGAAGCGCAGTTCGACGACCACGGCGTACGCGCCACGCTGGTGACGCCGCAGGGCGAACATCATCTGCGCAGCACCTTGCTCGGTCGTTTCAACCTGAGCAACGTACTGGCTGCGGTCGGTGCTTTGCTCGGCCTGGATTACGCACTCGACGAAATTCTCAAAGTGTTGCCGAAGCTCGAAGGCCCGGCCGGACGCATGCAGCGTCTTGGCGGCGGCACTCAGCCGCTGGTGGTGGTTGATTACGCCCACACCCCGGATGCGCTGGAAAAAGTTCTCACGGCATTGCGTCCGCACGTCAAAGGTCAGTTGCTGTGCCTGTTCGGCTGTGGCGGTGATCGTGATCGCGGCAAGCGTCCGTTGATGGCCGAAGTGGTCGAGCGTCTGGCCGATCAAGTGCTGGTCACCGATGACAATCCGCGCACCGAAGACCCGGCAGTGATTTTCGATGACATCCGTGCCGGTTTTACCGCTGTGGATAAAGTCACGTTCGTGGCTGGCCGTGGTCAGGCCATCGCGCAATTGATTGCCGCTGCTTCGGCCGATGACGTGATTGTGCTGGCTGGCAAAGGTCACGAGGACTATCAGGAAATCAACGGCGAGCGCCATGCCTTCTCTGATCTGGTCGAGGCCGATCACGCCTTGACCGCTTGGGAGGTGGCCCATGCTTAAAGCCCTGAAACTCAGTGAATTGACCAACGCTCTCGACGCACGCCTGATCAGCGCCGATGCCAGTTTCGACGGTGTGAGCATCGACAGCCGCGCGATCAAGCCTGGCCAGCTGTTTATTGCCCTGACCGGCCCGCGTTTCGATGGTCACGATTATCTGAACGATGTCGCCGCCAAAGGCGCCGTAGCAGCGCTGGTCGAGCGTGAAGTCGCCGACAGCACGTTGCCGCAGCTGTTGGTCAAGGATACCCGTCAGGCCTTGGGCCAATTGGGTGCCTTGAACCGCGCCGCCTTCACTCAGCCAGTGGCTGCCGTGACCGGCTCCAGTGGCAAGACCACGGTCAAGGAAATGCTCGCAAGCATCCTGCGCACGCGCGGCCCGGTGCTGGCGACTCGTGGCAATCTGAACAACGACCTCGGCGTACCGCTGACCCTGATCGAACTGGCCCCGGAACACACCTCGGCCGTGATCGAACTGGGCGCTTCGCGTCTTGGTGAAATCGCCTACACCGTCGGGCTGACCAAACCGCATGTGGCGATCCTCAACAATGCCGGCACCGCTCACGTCGGTGAGTTCGGCGGCCCGGAAAAAATCGTCGAAGCCAAAGGCGAAATCATCGAAGGGCTGGCGGCCGATGGCATCGCCGTGCTCAACCTCGACGACAAGGCCTTCGGTATCTGGAAGACCCGCGCTGCCGGTCGCAAAGTGCTGACCTTCGCCCTGAGCAATTCGCAAGCTGACTTCTACGCCAGCGACCTGAGCACCGATGCCCGGGGTTGCCCGGCCTTCAATCTGCACACGCCTGAAGGTGTCGAGTACGTTCAACTGAACCTGCTCGGCACCCATAACGTCGCCAATGCGATGGCCGCTGCTGCTGCCGCACATGCGTTGGGCGTGTCGCTGTTCGGCATCGCCACCGGGCTTGGCGCGGTGCAACCGGTCAAGGGCCGCACCGTCGCGCAACTGGCGAAAAACGGCATGCGCGTGATCGATGACACTTACAACGCAAACCCCACCTCAATGTGCGCGGCCGTTGATATACTCGCCGGCTTTTCCGGCCGCACCGTCCTGGTGCTCGGAGATATCGGCGAGTTGGGCGATTGGGCGGAGCAGGGGCACCGCGACGTGGGCGAATACGCCCGGGGCAAGGTTTCCGCGCTTTATGCCGTTGGGCCGAACATGGTTCACGCCGTAAACGCTTTCGGTGAACAGGCGCATCACTTCGGCACGCAAGCCGAACTGATCCAGGCCCTCGACGCCGAGCAGGACACAAACACCACCATTTTGATCAAGGGTTCGCGCAGTGCAGCGATGGAAAACATCGTTGCGGCTCTGTGCGGGTCCAGTCTGGAGAAACATTAATGCTGCTGCTGCTAGCGGAGTATCTGCAACAGTTCTACAAAGGCTTCGCGGTCTTTCAGTACCTGACCCTGCGCGGGATTCTCGGTGTGCTGACCGCGCTGGTTTTGTCGCTGTGCTATGGCCCGTGGATGATCCGCACTTTGCAGAACCGTCAGATCGGTCAATCCGTTCGTAACGACGGCCCGCAATCGCACCTGTCCAAGTCGGGTACTCCGACCATGGGCGGCGCACTGATTCTGTCTTCTATCGGCGTCAGCACCTTGCTCTGGGCTGACCTGAGCAACCGTTATGTCTGGACCGTACTGCTGGTGACCTTGTTGTTCGGCGCCATCGGTTGGGTTGACGATTACCGCAAAGTCATCGAGAAGAACTCCCGTGGCCTACCGAGCCGCTGGAAGTATTTCTGGCAGTCGGTGTTTGGCCTCGGCGCGGCGATCTTCCTTTATATGACCGCCAGCACGCCGGTAGAAACCACGTTGATCCTGCCGATGCTCAAGGACTACAGCATTCCGCTGGGCCTGGGCTTCATCGTGCTGACCTACTTTGTGATCGTCGGTTCGAGCAACGCGGTCAACCTGACCGACGGCCTCGACGGTTTGGCGATCATGCCAACCGTGATGGTCGGCGGTGGCCTGGGCATTTTCTGCTACCTGTCGGGTAACGTGAAATTCGCCGAATACCTGTTGATTCCTTATGTGCCGGGTGCGGGCGAACTGATCGTGTTCTGCGGCGCATTGATCGGTGCCGGTCTGGGGTTCCTCTGGTTCAACACCTATCCGGCCCAAGTATTCATGGGCGACGTCGGCGCACTGGCGCTGGGTGCTGCACTGGGCACCATCGCGGTGATCGTCCGTCAGGAAATCGTCCTGTTCATCATGGGCGGCGTGTTCGTGATGGAAACCTTGTCGGTCGTCATCCAGGTTGCGTCCTTTAAGTTGACCGGTCGCCGCGTGTTCCGCATGGCACCGATTCACCACCACTTTGAACTCAAGGGCTGGCCCGAGCCGCGTGTGATCGTCCGTTTCTGGATCATCACCGTGATTCTCGTGTTGGTTGGCCTTGCCACCCTGAAGCTGAGGTAGAACGAGTGTCTCTGATCGCTTCTGACCACTTCCGCATCGTTGTCGGCCTCGGCAAGAGCGGCATGTCCCTGGTTCGCTTCCTGGCGAACCGGGGCACGTCGTTTGCTGTGGCTGACACGCGGGAAAATCCACCGGAACTGGCCACGCTCAAGCGTGACTATCCGCACGTGGAAGTGCGTTGTGGCGAGCTGGACGTCGAATTCCTGTGCCGTGCCGACGAGCTCTACGTGAGCCCCGGTCTGGCGCTGGCGACCCCGGCCCTGCAAGCCGCCGCGGCCCGTGGCGTGAAACTGTCCGGTGACATCGAGCTGTTCGCGCGTAACGCGCAGGCGCCGATCGTGGCCATCAGCGGTTCCAACGCGAAAAGCACCGTCACCACGCTGGTTGGCGAGATGGCGGCTGCGGCCGGCAAGCGCGTGGCGGTGGGCGGCAACCTCGGTACGCCGGCGCTGGATCTGCTCAGTGACGATGTCGAGCTGTACGTGATGGAGCTGTCGAGTTTCCAGCTGGAAACCACCGACCAGCTCAACGCCGAAGTGGCTACCGTTCTGAACATCAGCGAAGATCACATGGATCGCTACAGCGGTCTGCCGGCCTATCACCTGGCCAAGCACCGGATCTTCCGTGGCGCGAAGCAGTTCGTGGTCAACCGTCAGGACGCGCTGACCCGTCCGCTGATGGGTGAGGGCCAGCCGTGCTGGACCTTCGGCCTGAGCAAACCTGATTTCAAGGCATTCGGTATCCGTGAAGAAGACGGCGAGAAGTATCTGGCCTTCGAATTCCAGAACCTGATGCCGGTGCGCGAATTGAAAATTCGTGGCGCCCACAACCAGTCCAACGCCTTGGCGGCGCTGGCGCTCGGCCATGCGGTCGGTCTGCCATTCGACGCCATGCTTTCGGCCCTGCGCACGTTCGCCGGCCTCGAACATCGCTGCCAGTGGGTGCGTGATCTGGACGGCGTCGCTTATTACAACGACTCCAAAGCCACCAACGTTGGCGCCGCACTGGCGGCCATCGAAGGCCTGGGTGCGGACATCGACGGCAAGGTCATTCTGATCGCCGGCGGTGACGGCAAGGGCGCCGAGTTCAATGATCTGCGTGATCCGGTGGCGGCCAACTGCCGCGCCGTGATCCTGATGGGCCGCGACTCGGACAAGATCGGTGACGCCATCGGCGATGCCGTGCCACTGATTCGCGCCACCTCGCTGGTTGAAGCCGTTGAGCAATGTCGCGCCGCCGCGCAAGCGGGCGACGTGGTGCTGCTGTCGCCGGCCTGCGCCAGTTTCGACATGTTCAAGAATTACGAAGACCGTGGCCACCAGTTCGTCCGCGCCGTGGAGGAACTGGCATGAGCCTGCTCAACATCATCAAGCCGTATCCGTCGCCGATCATCACCGGACGCGGGATCGACCTCGACTTCCCGATGCTTGCCGGTTGCCTGGCGTTGTTGGGGCTGGGCCTGATCATGATCGCCTCGGCATCGACCGAAGTCGCGGCGGCGCAGTCGGGCAGTCCGCTGTATTACATGATCCGTCACCTTATTTATGTGGTGCTGGGGCTGGGCGCGTGCATCGTTACCATGATGATTCCGATCGCCACCTGGCAGCGCCTCGGCTGGTTGATGCTGCTGGGTGCCTTTGGCTTGCTGGTGATGGTGATCATCCCGGGCATTGGCCGAGAGGTGAACGGTTCGATGCGCTGGATCGGTTTCAGCTTCTTCAACGTTCAGCCATCCGAAATCGCCAAAGTGTTCGTGGTGATCTACCTCGCCGGTTACCTGGTGCGGCGCCAGAAAGAAGTGCGCGAAAGCTGGATGGGCTTCTTCAAGCCATTCATCGTGCTGCTGCCGATGGCCGGCCTGTTGCTGATGGAGCCGGACTTCGGTGCCACCGTCGTCATGATGGGCGCTGCGGCGGCGATGCTGTTCCTCGGCGGGGTCGGCTTGTTCCGCTTCTCGCTGATGGTGGTGCTGGCGGTCGGGGCCGTGGTCTTGCTGATTCAAATGCAGCCGTACCGGATGGCGCGTCTGACCAACTTCGCCGACCCGTGGGCCGACCAGTTCGGTGCCGGTTACCAGTTGTCGCAAGCCTTGATCGCGTTCGGTCGCGGTGAGTGGCTGGGCGTGGGTCTGGGCAACAGCGTGCAGAAGCAGTTCTACCTGCCGGAAGCACACACCGACTTCGTGTTCTCGGTGCTGGCCGAAGAGCTCGGCGCAGTCGGTTCGCTGTGCACCGTGGCGCTGTTCGTGTTCGTGTGTATTCGCGGCATGTACATCGGCTTGTGGGCCGAGAAAGCCAAACAGTTTTTTGCCGCTTATGTGGCTTACGGCTTGTCGTTCCTGTGGATCGGTCAGTTCCTGATCAACATCGGTGTGAACGTCGGCCTGCTGCCAACCAAAGGTCTGACCTTGCCGTTCCTCAGTTACGGCGGCAGTTCGTTGGTGATTTGCTGTGCCTGTCTCGGCTTGTTGCTGAGGATCGAGTGGGAGAGTCGAACCCACCTGGGCAGCGAAGAGATGGAATTCCATGAGAGCGACTTCGCCGAGGAGCCGAATCATGGGCGCTAACGTATTGATCATGGCCGGCGGAACCGGCGGCCACGTGTTCCCGGCGCTGGCCTGTGCCCGCGAGTTTCAGGCGCGCGGCTACACCGTGCACTGGCTCGGCACGCCACGCGGGATCGAGAACGAACTGGTCCCGGCCGCTGGGCTGGAACTGCATCGCATCAACGCCAGCGGGTTGCGCGGCAAGGGCAAGCTGTCGCTGCTCAAGGCGCCGTTCATGCTGCTCAAATCGGTGTGGCAGGCGCGTGCGATCATTCGCAAGCTGCGTCCGGTGTGTGTGGTTGGCTTCGGTGGTTATGTGACTGGCCCCGGTGGCCTCGCCGCGAAACTGGCCGGTGTGCCGGTGATTGTTCACGAGCAGAACGCTGTCGCCGGCACCGCCAATCGGTTGCTGGTGCCGTTCGCCGCCCGGGTGTGTGAAGCGTTCCCCGACACCTTTACTCTGTCGGACAGCCGCCGTACCACCGGAAACCCGGTGCGCAGCGAGCTGTTCCTCGACACATCGCGACCTGCTCTGGCCGGTCGCAAAGCGCGTTTGCTGATCCTTGGCGGAAGCCTGGGCGCAGAACCGTTGAACAAGTTGCTGCCTGAAGCCCTGGCCCAAGTCGCTGCCGATTTGCGTCCAGAGGTGTTTCATCAGGCCGGCAAAAACCACGATGAAGTGACTGCAGAGCGCTACCGCGCCGCCGGCGTGGACGCGCAGGTGCAGCCGTTCATCAAAGACATGGCCCAGGCCTATGGCTGGGCTGACCTGGTGGTGTGCCGCGCAGGCGCGTTGACCATCAGTGAGCTGGCTGCCGCCGGTCTGCCCTCGATGCTGGTGCCTTTGCCCCACGCGATCGACGATCACCAGACCCGCAACGCCGATTATTTGGCCCGTGAAGGCGCTGCCTTCCTGATGCCGCAAAGAACGACTGGTGCCGCGGACCTTGCCGCGCGCCTGACAGAGGTCTTGATGCAACCGCAACGACTCGAAGAAATGGCCCAAGCGGCCCGCCGTCTGGCGAAACCCGATGCCACCCGTAGCGTGGTCGATACCTGTCTGGAGGTGGCCCATGGTTGAGAATCAGAAAGCCATGCCGCAACCGGAAATGCGCCGCATCCGTCGCATCCACTTCGTCGGCATCGGCGGCGTGGGCATGTGCGGCATTGCCGAAGTGTTGTTGAACCTGGGCTATGAAGTGTCCGGTTCCGACCTGAAAGCATCGCCGGTGACCGAGCGTCTGGAATCGTTCGGCGCGAAAATCTATATCGGCCACCGCGCCGAGAACGCCGCTGCTGCCGATGTGTTGGTGGTGTCGAGCGCCGTCAACACGTCCAACCCGGAAGTCGCGACCGCGCTGGAGCGCCGCATCCCGGTGGTGCCGCGTGCCGAAATGCTGGCCGAGCTGATGCGTTATCGCCACGGCATCGCCGTCGCCGGTACCCACGGCAAAACCACCACTACCAGCCTGATCGCTTCGGTGTTCGCTGCCGGTGGCCTCGATCCGACGTTCGTCATCGGTGGTCGTCTGAATGCCGCGGGCACCAATGCCCAGCTCGGCACCAGCCGTTACCTGATCGCCGAAGCCGACGAAAGCGACGCGAGCTTCCTGCATCTGCAACCGCTGGTTTCAGTAGTGACCAACATCGACGCTGACCACATGGCGACCTACGACGGTGACTTCAACAAACTGAAGAAAACCTTCGTCGAGTTCCTGCACAACCTGCCGTTCTACGGTTTGGCGGTGATGTGCCTGGACGATCCAGTGGTGCGCGAAATCCTGCCGCTGGTCAAACGTCCGACCGTGACTTACGGCTTCAGCGAAGACGCCGACGTGCGCGCAATCAATGTGCGCCAGCAAGGCATGCAGACGTTCTTCACTGTGCTGCGTCCTGAACGCGAGCCGCTGGAAGTGTCGGTGAACATGCCCGGCAACCACAACGTGCTCAACTCTCTGGCGACCATCTGCATCGCCACCGACGAAGGCGTCAGTGATGAGGCCATCGTTCAGGGCCTGTCCGGGTTCCAGGGTGTCGGTCGACGCTTCCAGGTCTACGGCGAACTGCCGGTGGACGGCGGCCACGTGATGCTGGTCGACGACTACGGTCACCACCCGACCGAAGTCGCTGCCGTGATCAAAGCCGTGCGCGGTGGCTGGCCGGAGCGCCGTCTGGTGATGGTTTACCAGCCGCACCGTTATAGCCGCACTCGCGACCTGTACGACGATTTCGTCAATGTACTGGCCGACGCCAACGTGCTGCTGCTGATGGAAATCTACCCGGCCGGCGAAGAACCGATCCCGGGCGCCGACAGCCGCAAGCTGTGCAACAGCATCCGTCAGCGCGGTCAGCTCGACCCGATCTACATCGAGCGTGGCGTCGATCTGGCGCCGCTGGTCAAGCCGCTGCTGCGTGCCGGCGACATTCTGCTGTGCCAGGGCGCCGGTGATATCGGCGGTCTCGCACCGAAACTGTTGAAAAGTGAGTTGTTCGCTGGCGCCGTGGCGGCGTCGGTCGAGGGGAAGTTGAAATGACTGCTGCCTACGCCAATCTGTCCTCCACCATCGCGCCGAAAGACTTCGGCCGTGTCGCCGTGCTTTTCGGTGGCCTGAGTGCCGAGCGTGAGGTTTCGTTGAAATCCGGTAACGCCGTGCTCGAGGCGCTGCAAAGCGCTGGCGTGGACGCGTTCGGCATCGACGTCGGCGCAGACTTTCTGCAGCGTCTGCTCAGCGAGAAAATCGACCGCGCCTTCATCATTCTCCACGGTCGCGGCGGCGAAGACGGCTCCATGCAGGGCCTGCTCGAATGCGCGGGCATCCCGTACACCGGCAGCGGCATCCTCGCTTCGGCACTGGCAATGGACAAACTGCGCACCAAGCAGGTCTGGCACAGCCTCGGGATTCCGACGCCGCGTCACGCCGTGCTGTGCAGCGAAGCCGATTGTATTTCGGCAGCGACGGAACTGGGCTTCCCTTTGATCGTCAAACCGGCGCATGAAGGTTCAAGTATCGGGATGGCCAAAGTGAGTTCTGCGTCCGAGTTGATCGACGCATGGAAAGCGGCCAGTACCTACGATTCGCAAGTCTTGGTTGAGCAATGGATTCAAGGTCCGGAGTTCACCATCGCCACCCTGCGTGACCAGGTGTTGCCTCCAATCGCCCTGGGTACACCGCACACGTTCTACGACTACGACGCCAAGTACATCGCCAACGATACCCAGTACCGCATTCCGTGCGGGCTGGATGCCGCCAAGGAACAGGAACTCATGGATCTCACGGCCAAGGCCTGTGAGGCGCTGGGTATCGCCGGTTGGGGCAGGGCGGACGTGATGCAGGACGCCGACGGGCAGTTCTGGTTCCTGGAAGTGAACACCGCACCGGGCATGACCGATCACAGTCTGGTGCCGATGGCGGCCCGTGCCGCCGGTCTGGATTTCCAGCAACTGGTTCTGGCCATTCTGGCCGCCAGTGTTGAAGACGCTAGAGGTTAAGACGATGCAAGGCGCTCAGCTCAGACATCAGCCACCCGCACCCGGCCGCAAGCCGGTGCCGCGGGGTGCCAGCCGAATGGTGGCCAAAGAGCCGATGTCCGCGCGCCTGCCGAAAGCCAATTTCGGTTTTCTGAAAAGCCTGTTCTGGCCGGTG
Source organism: Pseudomonas sp. LBUM1648 (assembly GCF_059716145.1). Classification (NCBI taxonomy): domain Bacteria; kingdom Pseudomonadati; phylum Pseudomonadota; class Gammaproteobacteria; order Pseudomonadales; family Pseudomonadaceae; genus Pseudomonas; species Pseudomonas sp. LBUM1648. Next base: position 5,386,374 of record NZ_CP166808.1, on the reverse strand, counting down.
CTGCTGGTCGCGCTCGGGTTCGGTACTTACGAAGGCGCGCAGCGTTTGCTGCCGTACGCCGACCGGCCGATCACCAAGATCGCCGTGCAGGGCGACCTGAGCTACATCAGCCAGCAAGCGGTGCAGCAGCGAATCGCGCCTTTTGTGGCGGCGAGCTTCTTCACCATCGATCTGGCGAGCATGCGCAAGGAACTTGAGCAAATGCCCTGGATCGCCCACGCCGAAGTGCGTCGGGTCTGGCCGGATCAAGTGGTGATTCGCCTCGAAGAGCAACTGCCGGTGGCGCGTTGGGGTGACGAGTCTTTGCTGAACAACCAGGGCCAGGCGTTTACGCCCAGGGAACTGGCGAACTACGAACACCTGCCACAGCTGTTCGGCCCCCAACGGGCCCAGCAGCAAGTGATGCAGCAGTACCAGGTGCTGAGCCAGATGTTGCGCCCGCTGGGCTTCTCGATTGCACGCCTGGAATTGCGTGAACGCGGGAGCTGGTTCCTGACCACCGGTGCCGGCAGTTCCGGCCCCGGCATCGAGTTGCTGCTGGGACGCGGCAACCTGGTGGAAAAGATGCGCCGTTTCATCGCCATCTACGACAAGACGCTCAAAGAACAGATTACGAACATTGCGCGCATCGATCTGCGCTACGCCAACGGCCTCGCTGTTGGCTGGCGGGAACCAGTAGCGCCGACGACAGCCCAACCCGCTGTCGCAAAGAATTAAGAAGAGGCAGGACCCATGGCAAACGTGCAAAGCGGCAAAATGATCGTCGGTCTGGATATCGGCACCTCCAAGGTGGTGGCGCTGGTAGGCGAGGTCTCGGACGACGGCACGCTGGAAATCGTCGGTATCGGTACACATCCGTCCCGCGGCCTGAAAAAAGGCGTGGTGGTGAATATCGAGTCCACCGTGCAATCGATCCAGCGCGCGATCGAAGAAGCCCAACTGATGGCGGGCTGCCGCATTCACTCGGCGTTCGTCGGCGTGGCGGGTAATCACATCCGCAGCCTGAACTCCCACGGCATCGTCGCGATTCGTGATCGCGAAGTCAGCTCGGCTGACCTTGAGCGTGTTCTCGACGCTGCCCAGGCAGTGGCGATCCCGGCTGACCAGCGCGTGCTGCACACCCTGCCGCAGGATTACGTGATCGATAACCAGGAAGGCGTTCGCGAACCTCTGGGCATGTCCGGCGTACGTCTGGAAGCCAAGGTTCACGTCGTCACCTGCGCCGTCAACGCCGCACAGAACATTGAAAAATGCGTGCGTCGCTGTGGCCTGGAAATCGACGACATCATTCTTGAACAACTGGCTTCTGCCTACTCGGTCCTGACCGACGACGAGAAAGAACTGGGCGTGTGCCTGGTCGACATCGGCGGCGGCACCACCGACATCGCGATCTTCACCGAAGGCGCGATCCGCCACACCGCGGTGATCCCGATTGCCGGTGATCAAGTGACCAACGACATCGCCATGGCGTTGCGCACTCCGACCCAGTACGCCGAAGAGATCAAAATCCGTTACGCCTGCGCCCTGGCCAAACTGGCCGGTGCCGGCGAAACCATCAAGGTGCCGAGCGTTGGCGATCGTCCACCGCGCGAACTGTCGCGTCAGGCTCTGGCCGAAGTGGTCGAGCCGCGTTACGACGAACTGTTCACCCTGATCCAGGCTGAACTGCGTCGCAGCGGCTACGAAGACCTGATCCCGGCCGGCATCGTCCTGACCGGCGGTACGTCGAAGATGGAAGGCGCCACAGAACTCGCCGAAGAAATCTTCCACATGCCGGTACGCCTCGGTGTTCCGCATGGCGTGAAAGGCCTGGATGACGTGGTGCGCAACCCGATTTATTCCACTGGCGTTGGCTTGTTGATGTATGGCCTGCAAAAGCAGTCCGACGGAGTTTCGTTCTCCGGCATCGGCAGCCGCGACAGCTACAGCAGCGACGAGCCACAGGCGCCGCTGCTGGACCGATTGAAGAAGTGGGTTCAAGGCAACTTCTAAAGCTTTACGGCAACACCGCAACAAAACGCAGTAGGCGAAAAAACTAGAGAATGTAAGGAGAGGGAAAATGTTCGAACTCGTAGACAACATCCCCGCAAGCCCGGTAATCAAAGTTATCGGTGTTGGCGGTGGCGGCGGCAACGCTGTCAATCACATGGTCAAGAGCAACATCGAAGGCGTCGAATTCATCTGCGCCAACACTGATGCTCAAGCGCTGAAAAACATCGGCGCGCGTACCATCCTGCAACTGGGCACCGGCGTGACCAAAGGTCTCGGCGCTGGCGCCAACCCTGAAGTAGGTCGTCAGGCCGCTCTCGAAGACCGTGAGCGCATTGCCGAAGTCCTGCAGGGCACCAACATGGTGTTCATCACCACTGGCATGGGCGGCGGTACCGGTACCGGTGCTGCACCGATCATCGCCGAAGTGGCCAAGGAAATGGGCATCCTGACCGTTGCGGTCGTGACCCGTCCGTTCCCGTTCGAAGGCCGCAAGCGTATGCAGATCGCCGACGAAGGCATCCGCATGCTGTCCGAAAGCGTCGACTCGTTGATCACCATTCCTAACGAGAAGCTGCTGACCATCCTCGGTAAAGACGCCAGCCTCTTGTCGGCTTTCGCCAAGGCTGACGATGTACTGGCCGGTGCCGTTCGCGGTATCTCCGACATCATCAAGCGTCCGGGCATGATCAACGTCGACTTCGCCGACGTACGTACCGTGATGAGCGAAATGGGCATGGCGATGATGGGCACTGGCTGCGCCAGCGGTCCGAACCGTGCACGTGAAGCCACCGAAGCTGCCATTCGTAACCCGCTGCTGGAAGACGTGAACCTGCAAGGCGCACGCGGCATCCTGGTGAACATCACCGCCGGTCCTGACCTGTCCCTGGGTGAGTACTCCGACGTGGGTAGCATCATCGAAGCCTTCGCTTCCGAGCACGCCATGGTCAAGGTCGGTACCGTTATCGATCCGGACATGCGCGACGAACTGCACGTGACTGTGGTTGCCACCGGTCTGGGCGCGAAAATCGAGAAGCCTGTGAAGGTTATCGACAACACCGTTCACACTTCGATGGCTGCCTCTCAGGTGCAACAACCGGCTCCGTCCCGTCAGGAAGCGCCGGCGGTGAACTACCGTGATCTGGACCGTCCTACCGTCATGCGCAACCAGGCTCAGGCCGGTGCTGCGGCTGCCGCGAAGATGAATCCGCAAGATGATCTGGACTACCTGGACATCCCGGCATTCCTGCGTCGTCAGGCCGATTGATGGAATGTATCAGGGCTATGAAGGTGATTGGTGTTCAGCAAAGGCTCGGTCTGCTATTATCGCCAGCCTTTGTTGATACCAGTTCGCAATTTGCGCTGAAGCGGCCCAAGCCATGATTAAACAACGCACACTGAAAAATATTATCCGTGCCACAGGTGTAGGCCTGCACTCCGGTGAGAAGGTCTATCTGACCCTCAAGCCTGCGCCTGTCGACACTGGCATTGTGTTTTGTCGCGCTGACCTCGACCCTGTGGTGCAGATTCCTGCCCGCGCGGAAAACGTCGGTGAAACCACTATGTCGACGACGCTGATCAACGGCGACGTCAAAGTGGACACGGTAGAGCACTTGCTCTCGGCCATGGCTGGCCTGGGCATCGATAACGCCTACGTCGAGCTCTCCGCGTCCGAAGTCCCGATCATGGATGGCAGCGCTGGACCCTTCGTATTCCTGATTCAATCGGCTGGCCTGGAAGAACAGGACGCCGCCAAGAAATTCATCCGCATCCTGCGTGAAGTGACAGTGGAAGACGGCGACAAGCGCGCCACTTTCGTCCCTTTCGAAGGGTTCAAGGTGAGCTTCGAGATCGATTTCGATCACCCGGTATTCCGGGACCGCACCCAAAGTGCAAGCGTGGATTTTTCCAGCACTTCGTTCGTAAAAGAAGTCAGCCGCGCCCGTACTTTCGGTTTCATGAGTGACATCGAGTACCTGCGCAAGCACAACCTCGCACTCGGCGGCAGCGTTGAAAACGCAATCGTGGTCGATGCCGATGGCGTACTGAACGAAGACGGCCTTCGCTATGAAGACGAATTCGTGAAGCACAAGATCCTCGATGCCATTGGCGATCTGTACCTGCTGGGCAATAGCCTGATTGGTGAGTTCAAAGGCTTCAAGTCCGGTCATGCACTGAACAACCAGCTGCTGCGCAAGTTGATTGAGCAGACAGACGCTTGGGAAGTGGTGACGTTCGAAGACGCCAGCACCGCACCAATCTCTTACATGCGCCCTGTTGCGGCCGTGTAAGTAAAAAACCTCTCTAGTTTTTTGAAGGCCATCCTCGGATGGCCTTTTTTTATGCCTGTTGTTTTTGTATTGCTGACTTGGCGCCTTCGCTGCAGAACTTTCAGGAAGCAACCACCACCCGATTGCGGCCACCTTCCTTGGCCTGATACAACGCCTTGTCCGCCGCAAACAACAACTGCTCCAGCGTCATCTCACTGGCCGCTGTCCAGACACAAATACCGATACTCACCGTCATCGGCACCTGCGCTCCGTTGCGCAACGGCAATTGCTCCACCGCCTGACGAATATGCTCGGCAATCTGCTGCGCGCCCGCGCTGTCGGTCTCGGCCAGAATCACCGAAAACTCTTCGCCGCCATAGCGCGCCACCAGATCCGCCGGTCGTCGCACACTCGCCGTGATCACCTTGGCCAACTCGCGCAACGCCTGATCGCCGGCCTGATGCCCATGGAGGTCATTGAAAGCCTTGAAGTGGTCGGCATCGATCATCATCACCGACAGCGGCTTGCCCGAACGTTGGGCGCGGAACCACTCGTGGCGCAGCGCCTGATCGAGCATCCGCCGGTTGGCTACCCCGGTCAGCGCATCGGTGGCCGCCAGTTGCGCCAGCTCGCGCTCGGCCCTGTGGCGCAAGCGCAGTTCCCGGGCCAGCAGCCACGTCAGCCACAGCAGACCGAGGCACAGTATGCCGGTGGCGCCGCTGATCAGTAACGCCGTGCGCCGCCAAGTGCCGAACACTTCATCGCCGGACAGTGCGACGATCACCGTCAACGGCAAATTGCCGACTCGCGAATAGGTATAGAGCCGCTGTTGGAAATCGATGCTCGAAACGCTGTTGAAACTGCCATTGCCGGTTGGGTCGCGCAGGATCCGCACCACATTGGGCCGATTGCCGAAGCTTTTGCCGATGGAGTCGCTTTGCAGGTACGGCTTCTGCGCCAGCAATACACCGTCGTTGTCGATGATGTTCAGCGTGCTGTTGTGGCCAATGTCGAGGCTGTTGAACAACTGGTCGAAGTAATCGAGCTTCAACGAAGCCACGGCCACGCCGACGAATTCCCCGGTTTCAGAGGAAATGCGTCGACTGAAGCTGATGCGCCATTGATTGGCTTCATCGCAGTCGCAACGGGTCTTGAACGGGCGGCTGATAAACATGCCAGTGTCGCGGTTGAACGCATGGGCAAGGAAGTAATCGCGGTCGGCGAAGTTGCCGGGTTTGGGTTCGACGCGCGAAGAATCGGCAACCACATCGCCATGCTTGTCGAGCAACAGAATGTCGCCTTTGTAGCGGGCGGTGGTCGAACGGTCGAACAACGCCAGATGGCGGATCTGCGGCGTGACGTCGCGCAAGTCATCACGCTGCGAGGCGGCGATCAGGCCTTGCAGCGTCAGGTCGTACAACTCGACGGTGCGCAGCACGTCGGCATCGATCAACTGAGCGATGGTCTTGGCACTGCGGGTGGCCGACTCCTGAGCGTTGGCGTGCTCACGAATCAATAGAAAAGTGACGATGCAGATAATCGCGATCACGGTCAGCAAGCTGCCACAAATCAGCAGCAGTTCGGGGCGTCCGGTTTTGCCCGAAGCAGGTGGGGTACGGCTCGCGATCATGATGGGGTTGTCGGTTGGGAAGTTATATAAGCGTAGTTGCAGACGCAAAAAGGCCAGCCTTCAGGCTGGCCTTTTTACTGTAGCGCCGATCTTAGAAGACGTTGATCGGGTAGTCGATGATTACGCGGTATTCATCTGTGTCTGAATCAATCGCGCCGTACCCGTTACCTCCACGGTTAGTGGCCCATTGCAGGCGCACTGCCAGATCTTTGGCCTGGCCACTTTGCACCACGTACTTGAGGTCGATGTCGCGTTCCCAGTGCTTGGCGTTGCGTCCATCGGCGCTGTACCAGTTGGAGTAGCCCTGGCTGTCCGGGCCCACTTTGGTCAGGTCAACCGTACCGCGCGAGTAGGACACCGCCGACGTCAGCCCCGGCACGCCGACACCGGCAAAGTCGTAGGCGTACTTGAGCTTCCACGAACGCTCGTTGGGGCCGTTGAAGTCCGAGTACTGCTGGGAGTTGTCGAGGTAAACGCTGTCGCCCTGGCTGATGTAGTCGAACGGCGTATTGCCGTTGACCCGCTGATACGCGGCAGTGACGCTGTGGCTGCCGATGCCGACGGTGAAATGCAGGCTGTAGGTGTTGTTGTCGATGTCGCCGAGCAGCGCATCGCCGGTGTCTTGGGTGTGATAGAAGTGCAGGCCCGGGTTGAGGCTGACCAGATCATTCACTTGCCAGGTGTAATCCAGATCGTAGTAGTACTGGTTCCAGATGTCCTTCAGCTCTGAGGCATACAGGCTGCTGGTCAGGCCTTCAACGCCGCTCCAGGAAACGCCGGCCCAGTTCAGGTGACGGCTATCGTCACCATCGGCCAGGGTGCCATACGAAGTTCCGATGCGCGTGTGACCGCTCTGGTTGTAAGGCTTGGTGAAACTGGCTTGGCCGCCTTCAATCAACCAGCCATCGAAGCTGTGGTTGGTCAGGCTGACGCCACGAAACGTCTGCGGCAGCATGCGGCTGTCACCGCCGGCAATCACCGGGTTGGTAAGGAATAGATCTCCGGCCTTCAGTTCAGTGTCGAACGCACGCATTTTCAAGGTGCCGCCCGCTGTCGAGAACGACCCCGGCGCTTTGCCGTTGCCATCGCTGATCGGCAGGATGCTGGAGCCGTCCGTGCCGCCACCACCATCCAGTTTCAGCCCGAGCATGGCGTGGGCATCCATGCCGAAACCGACCGTGCCTTCGGTGTAACCCGACTGGAAGATGCCGAGAAAGCCCTGGCCCCACTCGATGTTGTCGTCCGCCTTCTGCAGGCGGTTGCGATTCATGTAGTAGTTGCGGGCGTTGAGGTTGAGGCTCGAGCCTTCGACGAAGCCTTCCGGCGCGGGTTCGTCGGCGTGAACGGCGGGGGCAATCGTTGCGGCAATTGCAATGAACAGCGGCGTGTAACGGACTGGGTAACGCACGTGCGGTAAAGCTCCTTGGGTCAACGGCACCTCAATGTCTTGAGGCGCTAGATGTTTCTTGTTGTAAAAGACGCACCAAACAGCTTTCAGACCACAACGAAAAAAGGCCGCTGAAAGGCAGCGGCCTGGAATGACGACGGTTGAACGGGAAGAGCCAAACAACCGCGTCGAGGGAAACGGTGCAGTGCGCGACTCAGCTGTCTTTCTCGGACGCTTGAGCCTGGGCGGCGGCAGCTTGAGGCGCCTGCGTCGCGTCTTTGGCCTTGGCCATCATTTCTGCCTGATGCTGATCGTACGCCTGGGCACGTGCGCTGTTTTGCGCGACGAACGCTTGGGATTCTTCAGCCATCGCCATGGGCGACAGGATCAATGAGGACAAAACGAAAGCGCTGGCAATACCCATACTGTTGGACATTCTGAAAACCTTCTTGCTTGGCAAGTGCTGTTTGGTGCGGGCAAAGATAAGGTTGCCGGGCGGTGGGAAACAGCGTGATTTTCATAAATGACTGTTGCGCAGAAGGTAAAAGTCGAAGATCGCGGTGTAGTCAAGAGCAACCCCCTCACCCCAGCCCTCTCCCCCAGGGGGGCGAGGGGGAAAGGGAGCAGATCCGGGGCTTTTCAGAATCCGGGTTCGACTGGATATTTCAGGTCGGCGTACCTTGAAAGAACAACGCGGTCAGTCCCCTCTCCCTCTGGGAGAGGGTTAGGGTGAGGGGCTTTTCAGACCGGCAAATAAATCCCGAACGTATTCATCCCCCGATCACTCCTCACAAACACATCCCCACCATGCATCAGCGCAATCGCCTTGACGATCGCCAGCCCCAACCCATGGTTATTGCCACTGTTACTGCGCGAAGCATCCACCCGATAAAACCGTTCGAACAACCGTGGCAAATGCTCACTGGCAATCGGCGAACCGGGGTTGGCCACGCCGATACTCACCTGATGTTCCTCGACCTCGATGCGCACCTCGATCACCTGACCCGCTTCAGTGTGCTGCACTGCGTTACTCAGCAGATTGATCAACGCCCGTCGCAAATGCGCGACCTCGATCTGCACCTGTGCATCGCCGCTGACCTGCACCTGAACCTGCGCGTCTTCGAGGATGAAATCCAGGTATTCAAGAGTCGTTGCCACCTCATCGGCCAACGACGTCGAAGTCAGTTTGGTGGCCTTGTTGCCCTGATCGGCACTGGCCAGAAACAGCATATCGTTGATGATCGAACGCAGCCGCTCCAACTCTTCGAGATTGGATTGCAGCACTTCGAAGTAGTGCTCGGCCGAACGTCCGCGCGTCAGTGCTACCTGCGTCTGGCCAATCAGATTGGTCAGCGGCGAGCGCAGCTCATGGGCCACATCGGCGTTGAACGATTCCAGCCGCGAGTAAGCCTGTTCAACCCGTTCCAGCGTCGAGTTGAACGAGTCGACAAACTGCTCAAGTTCTGGTGGCAATGGCGAAAGACGCAAGCGCCCGGCCCGCAGCGGCGGTGCCAGGCGTTGCGCCTCATGGGACAGTTTGATCAGCGGTTTGAGGCCGATCCGCGCCACCCAATAGCCCAGTGCCGAGGCCATCAGCACACCGGCAATGGCCAAGCTGATCAAGGCGATCAGCAGGTTGTGCTGGGTCTCATGAAAGGTCTCGGTATTGATGCCGATCATAAAGCGCAGGGGCGGGCGCTGATCCTTGGCCGGCAACTCGGTCAGCAGCACCTTCAACGGGTAAGGCTGGCCGGGTAACTTCAAGTCATGCATGCCCGTCGGGCCTTTGGCGAAGGCGCGGATCTCGGCATTCGGCTCGCCGAACTCATAACCCGGATTGCCGCTCACCACCCAGAAACGAATGCGTTTGTCTTCTTCGCTCAGCAGCTTGAGCTTGGCGTTGATCTTTACCCAATGCTCGGGCGTACCAAAACGGTTGAGGGCCGACTCGAGCACGCTGTAACGCGCGTCCAGTTCGGCTTCCGGCAACAGGCCCAAACCCTTGTCGACCTGCTGATACAGCGCGCCGCCGATCAACAGAAACACCACCAACGCCACCAGCGTGAACATCCCGCTCAGGCGCAGGGCAATAGAATTACTGGACACCGCGGCTCTCCAGCACATAACCCATGCCACGGATAGTGTGCAGCAGTTTCTCGTCGAACGGCCCGTCGAGCTTGGCTCGCAGGCGTTTGATCGCGACTTCGACGACGTTGGCGTCGCTGTCGAAATTGATGTCCCAGACCATCTCGGCAATCGCGGTTTTCGACAGGATCTCTCCCTGACGGCGGGCCAGAACACTAAGCAAGGAAAACTCTTTGGCCGTCAGATCCAGCCGCGTGCCGGCACGGGTAGCCTTGCGGCTGATCAAATCTATCCACAGGTCGGCGATGCTCACTTGCACCGGTTCATGGCCGCCGCTGCGTCGTGTCAGCGCTTGCAGGCGCGCGACCAGTTCAAGGAAGGAAAACGGTTTGCCGAGGTAATCGTCGGCGCCATCGCGCAGGCCCTTGATGCGGTCTTCAACGCGTTCGCGGGCGGTGAGCATGATCACCGGGGTCTGCTTGCGCGCACGCAATGCGCGCAACACGCCAAAGCCGTCGAGGCCCGGCAGCATGACGTCGAGGACGATCACCGCGTAGTCGCTTTCCAGCGCCAGGTGCAGGCCCTCGACGCCGTCGCGGGCCAGATCCACGGTGTAACCCTGTTCCGTCAGACCGCGGTGCAGATAATCCGCGGTTTTTTCCTCGTCTTCGATAATCAGAACGCGCATGACCCGCCTCAGTCTGTGGTCGCCAGTGCCGGTAAAGGCATGGGTTTGGGCCGATGAAATAGCCGCTCAAGCCACAAGTATATGACCGGCGTGGTAAACAGCGTCAGCATCTGGCTCACCAACAAACCGCCCACCACGGCGATCCCCAACGGCTGGCGCAGTTCGGCGCCGGTGCCGTAGCCGAGCATCAGCGGCAGCGCGCCGAGCAGGGCGGCGAGGGTGGTCATGATGATCGGCCGGAACCGCGTGATGCACGCCTCGAAAATCGCTTCCTGCGGCGTCAGCCCACGGTTGCGTTGGGCTTCGAGGGCGAAGTCGATCATCAGGATGCCGTTCTTCTTGACGATGCCGATCAGCAACACCAGGCCGATCAGCGCCATGATCGAAAAGTCCTGGCCGCAGATCCACAACATGATCACCGCTCCCAGGCCCGCCGCCGGCAGCGTCGAGATGATCGTCAGCGGATGCACGAAGCTCTCGTAGAGCACACCGAGAATGATGTACACCGCCACCAACGCCGCGAGAATCAGCCAAGGCTGACTGGCCAGCGAACTTTGGAATGCCTGCGCCGCACCCTGGAAATTGCCGCTGATCGCGGTCGGCATGCCGATCTCGGCCTTGGCCTGATTGAGCAGAATCACCGCATCGCCCAACGCCACGCCGGGGGCGAGGTTGAACGACAGGTTGGCGGCCGGGAACATGCCGTCATGGGCAATCGACAACGGGCCGATGGTCGGCGCGTCGAACCTGGCCAGCGCCGACAGCGGCACCATCTCGCCACTCAGCGGCGAGCGCAGGTAGAAATAGTTGAGGCTTTCGGCCTTGCCGCGCTGCTTGGTATCCAGTTCCAGGATCACGTTGTACTGGTTCACCTGAGTCTGGAATTCATTGACTTGCCGTTGGCCGAAGGCGTCGTACAGCGCCTCATCGACGTCACTCGCAGTCAGGCCGAAACGCGCGGCGGCGCTGCGGTCGATGCTGATGTGAGTGATGCTGCCACCCAGTTGCAGATCGTTGGAAATATCGCGAAACGCCGGGATGCTGCGCAGTTTTTCCGTCAGGCGCTGGGTCCAGGTGGCGAGGGTCGCGCCGTCGTTGCTCTTGAGTACGTATTGATACTGCGCACGACTCGGGCCGGAGCTGAGGTTGATGTCCTGGCCGGCGCGCAGATAAAGCACGATGCCAGGGACTTTCATCAGTTGTGGGCGAATTCGGTCAATGAACTGGCTGGCGCTGACGTCGCGGTCACCGCGTTTTTTCAGGGCGATCCAGAAGCGACCGTTGGCAATGGTCTGGTTACTCCCGGACACACCCACCGAGTGGGAAAACGCCTGCACGGCCGGATCGGCGGCGACGATTTCGGCCATGGCCAAGTGTTTTTTCACCATGTCGCCGTAGGAAATATCCGCAGCGGCTTCGGTGGTGCCGAGGACAAAACCGGTGTCCTGTATCGGGAAGAACCCCTTGGGGATAAATATGTAACCGGCGACGGCCAAAGCGAGGGACAAGCCAAACACGCCGATCATCAATTTCTGATGGGCGAGGGCGCGGCGCAGGCCTTTTTCGTACCAGCCGAGCAAGCGTTCGCTGAACCCCGGTTTATCGCTGGCGTGGTGCACCGGTTTGCGCATGAACAACGCTGCCAGCGTGGGTGCCAGCGTCAGCGAAACCACCACGGAAATCATGATGGTCGAGGTTGCCGTCAGGGCGAATTCCTTGAACAACCGCCCGACCACGCCACCCATAAACAGCAACGGAATAAACGCCGCCACCAGCGAGAAACTGATCGAGACCACAGTGAAGCCGATCTCGCCGGCGCCTTTTATCGCGGCCTCGCGCATGTCGTCGCCGGCCTCCAGATGCCGGTGGATGTTCTCCACCACCACAATCGCATCGTCGACCACAAACCCCACGGCCACCACGATCGCCACCAGCGTCAGGTTGTTGAGGCTGAAGCCGAGGATGTACATCAACGCGAAACTGGCGACCAGCGACACACCGAGTACCGCTGACACGATCAGCGTCGCCGACAACTGGCGCAGGAACAGCGCCATCACCGCCACCACCAGCAGGATCGCGATCAGCAGCGTGATCTCGACCTCATGCAGCGAGGCGCGGATGGTCTGGGTGCGGTCGATCAGGGTTTTCACCTGCACCGACGCTGGCAGCATGGCTTCCAGACCGGGCAGCGCGGCTTGAATGCGGTCGACGGTTTCGACGATGTTGGCGCCCGGTTGGCGCGAGATCACCAGGTTCACCCCCGGTCGATCACCGGCCCAGGCTTGCACGTAGGCATCTTCGGAACCGTTGACGACTTTGGCGACATCACGCAGGTGAACCGGGGCACCATCCTTGTAGGAAACGATGAGCTGGCTGTAATCCTCGGGGTGAAACAACTGATCGTTGGTCGACAGCGTGGAAATACTGGATTCGCCGTATAGCGCACCCTTGGCCAGATTGAGGCTGGTTTGTTGGATCGCCAGGCGAATGTCGGCGAGGGTCAGGCCAATGGCCGCGAGTTTGTCCGCCGAGGCCTGCACCCGGATCGCCGGACGTTGCTGACCGGTGATGTTGATTTGGCCTACACCGTCGATCTGACTGATCTGACGGGCCAGCAGGGTTTCCACCAGGTCACTGAGTTCGGTGCCGGGCATTTGCGTCGAGCTGATACTGAGGATCAGCACCGGGCTGTCAGCCGGGTTGACCTTCTTCCAGGTCGGCAGCGTCGGCATGTCCTTGGGCAATTTGCCGGCGGCGGTATTGATCGCCGCTTGTACTTCCTGGGCGGCGGTGTCGATGCTCTTGTCGAGGCTGAATTGCAGGGTCAGCAGGGTTGAGCCCAAGGCACTGCTGGAGGTCATCTGAGTCATGCCGGGGATGGCGCTGAATTGCACCTCCAACGGCGTGGCCACGGACGAGGCCATGGTGTCGGGGCTGGCGCCGGGTAACTGCGCGGAGACCTGAATCGTAGGAAATTCCGCTTCCGGCAGTGGGGCAATCGGCAAGCGCGGGAAGGCAATAATGCCGACCAGCACCAAAGCGATGGTCAGCAGAATCGTCGCCACCGGGTGATCAATGCACCACGTCGAAATCCCTTTGTGTTCCTTCATGGTTTAGGCCCTGCTTGCACCACCTGCGGCGGCTCACTCATCACTTGCACAGTCGAACCGGATTTGAGCCGCGACTGGCCGTCAGTGACCAGCACGTCACCGGCCTTCACGCCTTTGATAATGTCCTGACCGCTGCCCTGATAAACCATCTGCACCTGAACGGCTTCGACCTTGTCGCCGTTCACGCGATAGACGAAGTGTTGATCGAGGCCGCGTTGTACGACGGTGGGCGGGACGACCAGCGCATCTTTCTCCAGAGCCGTCTGAATTTTTACCGTCACCAGCAGGCCCGGCCAGAGTTTCTGGCTGGCGTTGTCGAATTCGGCCTTGGCGCGGATGGTGCCGGTGTTGGCGTTGATCTGGTTGTCGATCAGGGTCAGATGACCTTCGCCGAGCAGGTTGCCGGTTTCGCCGTCGGTGTCGGCGCCGATGTAGGCCTTGACCTGCGCGTGCTGTGGATCGTTGATCAGGCCTTGCAGGGTCGGCAGCATTTGCTGGGGCAGGGAGAATTCCACGGCGATCGGGTCGATCTGGGTCACGGTGAACAGGCCCTGGGCGTCAGTCATGCGCAGGAAGTTGCCTTCGTCGACTGTACGAATACCGACGCGGCCGGTGACCGGGGAGCGAATCTGCGTGTAGGAAAGTTGTACCTGCGCGGCGTCGATCGAGGCCTGGTTGCCTTGGGCGGTGGCTTTGAGCTGGTTGACCAACGCTTGTTGCTGGTCGTAGGTCTGTTTGGAGACGCCGTCGTCGACGCTGAGCAGTTTGTAGCGTTTGAGGTTGACCAGGGCGACTTGCAGTTGGGCCTGGCTTTCGCCCAGTTGCGCGCGGGTCTGGTCGAGGCTGGCGCGGATTGAGCGGTCGTCGATGGTGGCGAGCAGGTCGCCGGTTTTGACCAGTTGGCCTTCTTTGACGAGGATTTTGGTGAGGGTGCCGTCGATCTGCGGGCGTACGACCACGCTGTGTAATGAAAGGACTGAGCCGATGCCGCTGGTGTAGCGGGGGACGTCTTTTTCGCTGACGGTTATGACTCGCACCGGGATGGCGGTTGGGGTGGCGAGTTTGGTCGGGGCCGGTTTCAGGGCGTACCACAGGCCTGCGGCTACCAAGGCGATCAGTAGGGTGGCTAGCAGGGCTTTGTGTTTTTGGATTCGCATGCTTTGGGGCGCCAAGGGTATGGAGTTTGGGCAGGTTGGGTATTTATAAACTTGTTTGGGGGTCAGGAGGGTGACCGGAAACTGACGGCGCTGTCAGTTTGGTGGGGGTTTTGGGGTTGGGTGAATATCCGTTGCTGCGGGTGTTGCTGATTATGGTTCCGCCCTTACGGCGGGTCACTTTTTCCAGACGCCGAAAAAGTAACCAAAAAGGCTTTGCCCTGACGTTCGGCCCTCGCTGTGGCTCGGGTTCCTTCGCTGCGGGATTGATCCGGGCGCATCGCCTCCGGTTTGCTTCGCTGCACCTCCTCTCGATGTGTTCGACTCCGTCGAACGGTCGCTGCGCTCCCACACCCGGATCAATCCCTCCGCTCAGCCTGCCGACGGGCTCTGAGATCAAGATCAAGAGCTTTACTCGAGCTAACGCTCATTGTTGAGTGGGGCGGCATTCGCCGCATGCGGGTTGTACCTGTCTCCTCTGTAGGAGCTGCCGCAGGCTGCGATCTTTTGATCTGGCTTTTGCTTTCTGTGGGAGCTGGCTTGCCAGCGATGAGGCCCACACAGTCACCCGATTACTTTGCTGTGTTTAGAGGTGTATGAAATCACCAGAACCTTCCCACAAGGTTTTCAGGTTGTCCGTCGGACGTGCGCTCTCTAGTCTTTGGCTGTCGCTGACAACTCAGCGATCGGGAGTGAGATCCCCGGATAGCTTGCAACTGACGCCAACACAACGATAATTGGCGCCAACTCAATCTGCTGCCTGCGTTATGGCGGCTGTGTGCGGGCAGACTTCGGTCTGGCCGGTTGCCTGCTTCGGTGGATCTCACCCTGCACATAGCTGCCACCCATTCGCCGCGTGAGATCCGGCGAACGATGGCTTCCGCTCAAGCATCAGCAGGAGTTGTATTTTGGACAAACTAGTACCGGATCCACCAAACGAAACATCCATCCCTCTCGCCGACGCCATCCGCGCCGAAGACCGCATCAAAAACCACGAGGCCATAAAACGCGCCCTCGATTTCTACCTCTGTCCCGAACCCTCGAAACCACGACGACCCAGCACCATGTTCATGGTCTGTCCCAGCATCGACACCGAGAGTCTGCTCGCCCACGCCTGTGAGTCGTTGGCCTCCGCCAGTGTGGCGACCAGCAATTTCGCCAATGAGCTAAGCGGTTTGCAGCGCAACACGGTGCTCGGCATCCAGCAGATCATCATGCTGGCCGAACTGGCAGTGAATCGGGCGCTGGATCGGGTTGATCCGCAGACCTGAGTCCGCGTTATCGTTCTTCGCCAGCAGGCTGGCTCCCACGGGAATACGCATTCCAATTGTGGGAGCAGCCTGCTGGCGATGACGAACAGCTGTGACAGTTTCAACCTGTGAACCACCCCGCAAACTCACCACCGGTCATTCCCGAATCGGGATCCTTCTTTGCTGCGCCAACTACGCTCCTAAAGATCCGCCCCCACCAGCGGATACACGTTGTATAGCCCAGTCGTTCACCGCGTGGGTCTCTACGGGAGTGTCCTGCAATGAAGCTAGTAACCGTCATGTTCTGTGTATTTGTCCTGCTTCCGTTCACGGTCTCCGCTGCCCCTCAAACCACCTCCGGTGAAATCCGCTTTATCGGGCAGATCGTCGATTCCGCCTGTGAAGTAGGGCCAGTCGGCACGTTGAGCGCCAACGAGTCTCGCCAGATCGAGCTCAAGCCCGGTCTGAAGCTCGACGTCGACACGTACCGCAACGCGTGCAGCCATGAAGCGCTGCCAATGACCATGACCTTTGAGCCGCTGAAGACCTCGCCCGATAAAGGCATCGTCACCATCACGTACCTGTAAACCGTTCGGCGTACGCTGCAAATCTTCAGGTGCTGACCCGTGGCGCGCAGGTATACTGCGCGCCTTCGCGGCTCACTTACCGGGCGCGACCTTTTGTTTTGCGGAGCTTTCATGACTTCCCCGATCCAACCGCCGGTTGACGACGCCGTGAGCGATGTCCCGGCTGAACTGGCCGACGCCAGCGAATCCAAAGCCGAGATCCCGGCGTTCAAGTTCCCGTTCAAACCGGGCGAACTGGCCGCTGCCAAAGACTCGAACCAGCCGTGGTACAAGAACGGCGCCAAGAACGGTCACACCAAGACCCCGGGCATGGCCCCGCCGGGTACCCGTCGTTCGATGGGCAAGCGCTGAGTTTCTCTCTCAGAAAGAGACTATTCCCACACGGATAAGCGATCCGTCTTCTGGGAATTCCGATGACCTCTCGTCGAAGATTCATGCCCTCGTGAATGCTTTGATGAAGGTCATCTCAATGTCTCTGGCAAAAATCATTTCCATCTTGTCGGTGTTAGCCCTGACCAGCGGTTGCGTGTCCTCAGCGGTTGAACCGACGATTCGTTTCGGCGTTGAGCCCCTTGTTCCTCCATTTGAAAGCCGAAACGATAAAGGTGAGCTGGTCGGGCTGAACATCGAACTGGGCAATGCGTTGTGCGCGGAGTTGCAAAAGCGCTGCGTCTGGGTCGATCAGGATTACGCGACCAACATCGCGGCACTTGAGGACAATCGCTTCGATGTGATCATGCCGATGACCGCCACGGCGGCGCGTCGTGAGCGAATTGACTTCACTGACAATCTCTACCCGCTGAGCAGCCAATTGGTCGCGCGCAAGGGTTCCAACCTGCAACCGGATGTCCGGTCCCTCGAAGGTAAACGTATCGGCGTGCTGGCCGGCACCAGCCGTGAAGCGTTCGCCAAGGAACGATGGGCGCCGTCTGGCGTGACGGTGCGCAGTTTTCAGTTCAACGACCAACTGATCGCCAGCCTGCTGACCGGCGAGATAGATGCCACTCTGCAAGACTCCATCGAAATCACTGAGGCGCTGCTGCGGCATTCTCGGGGTGAAGCATTTGAATTTGCAGGACCGCCGCTCAAGGATCCGATGCTGGGCACCGGCGTGGCCATGGCTGTGCGCAAAACCGACAGTAAACTGCGCGATGACCTGAACGCCGCCCTTGAACGTCTGAAGCTCAATGGTGTGTATCAAGTGATTACCGAAGGGTACCTTCCGCCCGTCGTTGAAGAGTCACTTCGTTATCAGCCCAATGCCGAAGGGTTTTCGTTCTCTGATTCGGTCAGGATTGGAGACACGATCTACTTATCCGGCGTGCTGGGGCTCAATGACAAAGGCGAGCTGACTAAAGGGGGCATTCGCCCGCAGATGACTCAAGTGATGGAGAACCTGCGTAGCGCTTTGCACAGCAGCGGTTCATCGCTGTATCACGTCGCCAAATGCACGGTGATTCTGACTGACGTCAAGGATTTTGCCGGCATGAACGAGGTGTATCGCAGTTATTTCCCGGCTGACCGCTTACCGGCGCGCACTACATTCGCCGGCAAACAACTGGTGGTGCCGGGCGCAAAAGTGGAGCTTGAGTGCCTGGCGGTGGCTCGACGCTGAGTCATCGAAGCTTTCTCCATCGACCGTCTCGTCTCTGGACACTGACGGTTGATGGCTAAATACCGGTGATTCGCAGCATCTGGATCAAGCCACCCGCAGAGAAATAAACGCATACGTCTGCGCCGGCTCCGTCACCACTTGCGCCCCGGCCGCGAGTACCTGCCCGGCGACATCATCGCCAGACAAATGAAACAGCCATTCACTCGATGCTTCGCTGAGTGGCTGCGCACTCACCTGATCAATCACCGCTGCAAAAGCGTCCATATTCGGCAGATACGCCGTGAACCCGTCGCCCTTGAGCGCGGTGGTACGAATCCCCAATGCGGCACAAATCGCATCCTTGAGCCGAATGTCATCGCGATCCGCCTGCCTTGAGCGCTGAATCAGTTCAATCAGTTCCTGATCAACCAATTCGCCACCGACGATCAGCGCAGGCCCCTGTTCCCATGACTCTGGCGGGCAATCCTTGGCTGCAGGGTTGAGCGGGATATGCGGATTGATTTCCGCCGGATAAATTCGACACACCAAAGGCCGACGCTCGTAGATGCGACAAAGCTTGTCTTCGTCAAGATTCCGACAAGGGCCGACGTTGTACGCGGCAAAGGTGATCGCCACGTGCACGTCCGATGCGCCGCTGCGTACCAGCGCCGAACGCCGCTCGGCGTGTTCACGTTGCTGCGCCGGCAAGCCCAGACCGTTGCCGAGAAAAGCCTCTGCCAGCACGATAACCTGGCCGCCGTCCGCCGCCCACATGCGGGCTTCGGCCAGGGTCAGGGGCACATGATGGTCAGTGCAGCATTTGCCGCAACCTACGCAGGAAAACGTCGTAGTCATTGAACGATCAATCTTCAATCAGGGTGTGAATCGGCGGCAGAAAATCGCCGTGCAGACCCGGATCGAAGCAAGTTATGCGCCATTCACTGGGCTTTGGCGGTTGGTCGGATCGAGTCCCACTCGGTGACGAACGCGGTTTTCGACTTTTTGTTGTACAGGCACAGTTCGGTGCCTTGCTGGCCTTTCATGTGTTTTTGCGGGTATTGGCCTTGCAGCAACACGGCGGTGTAGCCGACGCGGTCGTCGAATTGTGCGGGGGTGCCGACGGGTTTGGCGTTTTTCAGGCCGCTGGCTTTGGTGCAACTGGCGAGCACGGTTTTGTCGTAGGCGGCCCATGCGTCGGGGCTTGATGCGTGGGCTTGGGAAGCGAGGGCGGTGAGGCAGAGCAGGCTTGCGGTAATGGCTTTCATGGTTGGGGCATCCTTGTAATGACCAAGGTTGGAGTATGACTGAGGGCTGGAAGTTGCTGGCGATGGCGGTTTATCAGGCGGGAACACGTTCCCGGCGAACCACATACATCTCGGCACTCTCATACAGCCGCTGCGCCCGAACGTTATCTTCCAGCACCTTCAAATCAACAAATCCTTCGCGCCGCTGCTGAAAAGTTTTGAATGCATTCAACAGCAGCGCCCGACCCAAACCTCGGCCATGAGCGCGCGGATGCACCACCAGATTCTTGATATATGAACTGGTCCAGCACTGCACCACACCGACTACGCCCTCGGCATCAAGAGCAATGAAACACAGCGTCGGGTCATACTCCGGATCGCTTTCAAAGCGCCGTTGCCAGGTGTCGAGATCTGGCACTCGCCCCCCACCTTCCCGGTGACCGAGTTGCATGAGGTGATGCACAGCCAAAGCCAACTCCGGCCGGTAAGTGCTGATCTCAACACCCTCCGGCCAGACCATTTCCGGCACGTCTGCTCGCAAATCGCGCCGCATCAAAAAGCAGTAGGTCTCGCCCAACACTCAGTGGCCGTTGGCGGCGACGTGCTTGGCCGCTTCGATCAGGCGTTGGGTCAGTTCCGGCGAGGAGAACTTGGTCAGCACCGCGTTGGCCCCGGCCAGTCGGGCTTTTTCGCTGTTCATCGCGCTGTCGAGCGAGGTGTGCAGCAGCACGTAAAGGTGAGCGAAGTCCGGGGTTTCACGCAGGGTGCGGGTGAAGGCGTAGCCGTCCATCTCGGACATTTCGATGTCGGAGACGATCAGGTTGATTTGCTGTGCGGTCCCTTGCAGGTCGAGCAAGCAGTCGATGGCTTCCTTGGCACTGCGCGCGGTGTGACATTGCAGGCCCAGATTGCGCAGGGTGTGCACCGATTGCTGCAGCGCCACCTGGCTGTCGTCGACCACCAGAATCCGCGCGTTACCGAGTACATCGGCGTCTTCCATGGACAGGTCGGTCGGCGCCATTTCGATCTGCGCCGGGGCAATGCTGTGGATGACTTTTTCGATGTCCAGCACTTGCACCAGTGTGCCGTCCACTGAGGTCACGCCAGTGATGTAGGCCCGCGAGCCGCCGGAACCGAACGGCGGTGGCTTGATGTCGGTGGTCAGGCAATGGACGATCTTGCTCACCGCCTGGACGTGCAGACCCTGCTTCGAACGGCTGACGTCGGTGACGATCAGGCAGCCGCCGTTCGGGTCTTCCAACGGCCGCTCGCCGATGGCGCGGCTGAGGTCGATCACCGACAACGAGGCGCCGCGCAGGGTCGCAATGCCTTTAACGTGCGGGTGCGACTCCGGCATTTTGGTCAGCGGCGGGCAGGGGATGATTTCACTGACTTTCAGCAGGTTGATCGCCATCAGCTTGCCGCTGCGCAAGGTAAACAGCAGAAGCGAAAGTGAGTCTGCGCGGGCTTTGGTGGAAGACATATAAACCTTCTGTGGAAAAGGTGGTGGGCGAGGGTGCAAATCGCCAGAAACTATTGATGCCGGGTTATCGGCGTTAATGGGGTGGGCTTTAGGTCAGTTGTCGGGTGGGGGGCTTAGCTTTTCATCCCCAACCGCTTGGCCATCCGTCCGAGGTTGGCTCTATCAAGCCCCAACTCCCGCGCCGCACTCGCCCAGTTATCCTGATTGCGTTCCAGCGCCGCACTGATCAACCGCCGCTGATACTCCTCGGTCGCGCTGCGCAAATCCCCGCTGATCAACGGCATCGCCGCGACAACCCCGGCAATCGGCTCGGGCGAGTTATCCACAACCTCGCGCGGCAAATCCAGGTCCGCCGCACTCAGGCTGAGGATTTTCGGCCGCACCTTGCAGTTGCCCAAAGCCTTCAACGCACTGCGCCCGATCAAGTGTTCCAGTTCACGTACGTTGCCCGGCCAAGTGTAGGCGAGCAGGGCATCCTGAGCGTCGCTGGTCAGCCGCAGGCTATTAAGGCCCATGCGCGAGCGGTTCTGTTCGAGGAAAAAACCGCTGAGCAGCAACACATCACGCCCGCGATCACGCAGGGCCGGCACCCGCAACGGGTACACGCTCAGACGATGATAAAAGTCGGCACGGTAGCGGCCACTGCGCACTTCTTCCGCCAGATCGCGGTTGGTCGCGGCGATCAGGCGTACGTCGACCTGATGTTCCTTGTCCGAACCCAAACGCTGCAACTGGCCGCTTTGCAGGACTCGTAGCAACTTGGCCTGCACGGTCAGCGATAGCTCGCCGACTTCATCGAGAAACAGCGTGCCACCATTGGCCAGTTCGAATTTGCCACGTCGGTCGCTGGTGGCGCCGGTGAAGGCGCCGCGCACGTGGCCGAACAGTTCGCTCTCCACCAGTGTGTCGGGCAGTGCGGCGCAGTTGAGGCTGATGATCGGTTTGTCGGCACGCTTGGAGGCTGCATGGATCGCCTGAGCCACCAGCTCTTTGCCAACCCCGGTTTCACCCGTGATCAACACGGTCAGATCGCTGCCGCCGACCAGATTGATTTCTTCCACCAGATGTTTATGCGCCTTGCTCTGGCCGATCATTTCGCGGTTCTGTTGACCGCTGGCCTGACGGTAGACCTCGGCGCGCTGGTGCTCGTCTTCAGCGCGGATTGCCAGCCGTTCGATGCGCTCGGCGGCGTTGACCGTGGCCGAGGCGAGGCTGGCGAAGGCTTGCAAAGCGTCCAGTTCGATCGGCTCGAAACGCTCGGGGTCGAGGGCATCGAGGGTGATCAGACCCCAGAGTTTTTCATCGACAAACAACGGGCAGCCGAGGCAGTCGTGAACTTCGAGGTGATCGTCGAGGCCGTCGACCAGACCGTCGTAGGGATCAGGCAAGTCGCTGTCGGCGGCAAATCGGGTCGGCCCTCTACCCGCCAGCAGCACTTCAAAGCGCGGATGCTCGCTGACTTTGAAGCGCCGGCCCAGGGTGTCGATGCTCAAACCATCGACTGCCAGCGGCACCAGCGATTCACCGTCGAGGCGCAACAACGCGGCGGCATCGCACGGCAGCAGGGCGCGCATGGCTTCGAGCAGGCGTCGGTAGCGTTCACCCTCGGGCAGTTCGCGTGAGAGGTCGGATACGAGGGGAAGCAAAGCGGTGAGCAGGGATTTGGCAGTCATGGTCTTGTAGTCAAAGAGACAAGATGTAGTCGGGATGACTATAAAGAGCTTTGAGTCGATTTGACTACTATGTTTTTAAGCTACTGATTTATATGAATAAATTAATTGGCACGGAAGCTGATAAGCCTTAGGTAACTTTTAAATGAAGCTCAGGAGTCAACCTTATGCTTAGCGTCCAGGATCGTGCCATCGTCAAATCCACCGTGCCTCTGCTGGAAAGCGGCGGTGAGGCGCTGATCACGCATTTCTACCGCATGATGCTCGCCGAATACCCGGAAGTCCGCCCGTTGTTCAACCAGGCCCACCAGGCCAGCGGCGACCAACCGCGTGCCTTGGCCAACGGCGTGTTGATGTACGCGCGGCATATCGATCAGCTCGACCAGTTGGGCGATCTGGTGGCGAAGATCATCAACAAGCACGTAGCTCTGCAAATCCTCCCGGAACACTACCCGATTGTGGGTGCCTGCCTGCTGCGCGCCATCTCCGAAGTGCTCGGCGAAGAGATCGCCACGCCAGAAGTGATGAGTGCCTGGGGCGCGGCTTACGGGCAACTGGCTGATATCCTGATCGGCGCCGAAACCGCCATCTACGACCAGAAAGAGCAAGCCGTCGGCGGCTGGCGCGGGGCGCGGGAGTTCATTGTGGCGGCCAAGGTCGAGGAGAGCGCGGAAATCATTTCGTTCTACTTCGAGCCAGCGGACAAAGGCCCGATCCTCGCAGCCGAGCCGGGTCAGTACATCGGTATGAAGCTGATCCTCGACGGTGAAGAAATCCGCCGCAACTACTCGCTGTCGGCACTGGCGAACAACGGTCAGTACCGCATCAGCGTCAAACGCGAACCGGGGGGCCGAGCCTCCAATTATTTGCACGATCAACTGCATGTCGGCGCGAGCATTCAGTTGTTCCCGCCATCGGGTGAGTTCACCCTGACCGCCAGCGACAAGCCTTTGGTGCTGATCAGTGGCGGTGTCGGTATCACCCCGACGCTGGCGATGCTGGAGGCGGCGCTGGAGACTGAGCGTCCGGTGCATTTTATCCACTGCGCGCGCAATGGCAGCGTCCACGCGTTCCGCGACTGGATTGATGAGTTGGCCGAACGTCATCCACAGCTCAAGCGTTTCTACTGCTACGCCGAAGATGACGGCGTGAGCCCGGCGGCGGACAAGGTCGGGATGTTGAGCGAGGAGTTGCTCGGCGAGTGGCTGCCGGCGCAGCGTGATGTCGACGCTTACTTCCTTGGGCCGAAAGGTTTCATGGGGGCGATCAAGCGCCATTTGAAAGCCCTGGGTGTGCCGGAGAAGCAGAGCCGGTATGAGTTCTTCGGGCCGGCGGCGGCTTTGGAGTGATCTGAAACCGCGTCGCCTTCATTCGCGAGCAGGCTCGCTCCCACAGGATTTGTGTTCAACGCAGATCCAATGTGGGAGCGAGCCTGCTCGCGATTGCCGGTACACGGTCCTGATTCGTAAAAAGTGTTTAAAGGTTAATCGTTTCTTAACCGGTTTATCGTTTATTCCCCGATGCTGATGATAGGCGCTCGTTCGTTTACCTGATCAGGATCGCCCTCATGTCGCACCTCACCTTGTCCCGTCATTTCAGCCTTGCCGCTCTGGGCCTGTCGGCCGCTTTGCTGGCCAGTCCGTTTGCCTCTGCCGAATCGGCCTTGATCAAACCGCAGACCCTGATTGTCGATCAGAGCCTGCCCAAGGCACAGGCGCAAGCCATGGAGCTGGCGGCGCGGCGTTATGGCAGTTTCTGGAACAGCGGTGAAGAGGCCTTGGCCACCGCCGCCTTGTCGCCGCAATTTGTCGACAAGACCCCACCCGAAGGTCGGGTGCAGGGGCCGACCGGGCCATTGCTGGCGTCGAAGTTTTTTCGCACGGCGGTGCCGGACTTGAGTTGCGAGATCGAGCAAATGATCGTCGCCGGTGATCGCGTGGTAGTGCATTTGCACTTTTGCGGGCATTTCACTGGCACGTTCAAGGCTCTCAAAGGGCAGGGTCAGCGTGTAGACTTCCGGGCAACCGATATCTATCAGATCGACAACGGTCGCATTGCGGCCAATTGGCATATCGAAGACAACATCAGCCTGATGGCGCAACTGCAAGCGCAGCCGCCGGCCAGCTGAACCATGGACATATAAGGGAAACGCGATGAGCGAGGAAACGATTCGACTGGGACGTGAGCGGCGCTTTCTGGTGCTGCTGGGCATCATCTGCCTGGCGCTGATTGGTGGCGCGCTGTACATGCAGATAGTGCTCGGCGAAGCGCCGTGCCCACTGTGCATCTTGCAGCGCTATGCGTTGCTGCTGATCGCGCTGTTCGCGTTCATTGGCGCGGCCATGCGGACCAAACGCAGCATCACCGTGTTCGAAGCGCTGGTGGTGATTTGCGCGATTGCCGGTGCCGGCGTGGCGGGGCATCACGTGTACACCCAGTTCTATCCGGCGGTGAGCTGCGGTATCGATGTGTTGCAGCCGATTGTCGATGATCTGCCGCTGGCGAAGATCTTCCCGCTGGGCTTCCAGGTCGACGGTTTCTGCTCGACCCCGTACCCGCCGATACTCGGTCTGTCGCTGGCGCAATGGGCGCTGGTGGCGTTCGTGCTGGTGGTGATTCTAGTGCCACTGCTGACCTCGCGTAACCGAAAAGCACTGCGCTGAGTCAACTATTCGGCTGATTGGCCGATACAGAAAACGCCCCGATTTGCGGTTCAGCAAATCGGGGCGTTTTGCATTTCAGGGTGTTTGTGAAAACACCGTGACGAACGGCAAGGGAGGGTGCGGCAGATGTGCGACATGTTGTCACACAGACCGTGTCGCAGGCCGTCGCAGCGACACGGATTGGTGCGCTGTTACAAAAAAGGATTGGTCAGTTTCATTGAATTTTGGCTTTTGCACGCGTGTGCCAGATCAGGCAGTTTTAACAAGCGCAGGCAAATGGCCAGAAGCCTTGGGGTATCGGGCTTTGCGCTGATCCGGCATTCAGGAAATGCCTTCAGAGCTGTCTGAACTGAGGCGTGTACACCTACAAAATTTGGTGTTTTTGTTGAGAATCGATTTCGATAACATGCGGCACTTTTGCAAAAATGGCGATGGATTGTTGCTCGAACGGATAAAAATTATTTCGGGATAAGACATGGTGTATAGGGCGCTACCTATCTACAATCGCCCGCACTGAATTCCCGGCACTGTTCAGCCTTTATTAAGGAGGCGAGCAGGAAGTCGGGTGTCGAGTAAGTCGTGAGGCTTTCAAGACACCCAGGTGTCGGTGCCTTCCAACTTTCCGCACCAAATGGAATTGGTCTGTAACAAGGCCTTTGACCACGAATTCGAATAAGAACTGACCGCTGTCCCAGGTTTTGTCGAGCGTCTGACGCGCGACGGGCGGCCCTTATTCAATCCAAAGAAAATGCCAACCCTTGGCAGGGTGAAGTGTTGGCGATCAAAACCCAACTGCATTGCGCAAGCTGCTTTAGAGGTCGTGAGATGAGTAAAAACAGGTACCCCAGATTACTAGGCCTAGTGCCGCTGCTCGGCACGTTGTTGCTGGGAGGCTGCAACATGACCTTGCTCAATCCAACGGGCCAGGTTGGCCTGGAACAGCGCAACCTGATCATCACCGCGACCCTGCTGATGCTGTTGGTTGTGGTGCCGGTCATCGTCATGACCTTCCTGTTCGCCTGGAAGTACCGCGCCTCCAACAAAGACGCCATCTACACCCCGAAATGGTCGCACTCGACCAAAATCGAAGTGGCGGTCTGGACCATCCCGGTGCTGATCATCATTGCCCTGGGTTACATCACTTACATTTCGACCCACGAACTGGACCCGTATCGTCCAATTCAATCCGACGTCAAGCCTGTGACCATCGAAGTGGTCGCGCTGGACTGGAAGTGGCTGTTCATCTACCCGGAACAAGGCATTGCCACGGTCAACAAGATCGTGTTCCCGGCGCACACGCCAATCAACTTCAAGATCACCTCCGATGCCGTGATGAACTCGTTCTTCATCCCGGGCCTGGGCGGCCAGATCTACGCGATGGCGGGCATGCAGACCAAGCTGCACCTGATCGCTGACCGCAACGCTGAAATGGACGGTATCTCCGCCAACTACAGCGGCGCGGGTTTCACCGGCATGAAGTTCAAAGCCATCTCAACCACTCAGGAAGATTTCGACGCCTGGGTAAGTGAAGTCAAGAAGTCACCTAAACAGCTTGATCAGGCTGAATACGCAGCCCTTGCCAAGCCGAGCCAGAACAACCCAGTCGAGCTCTACTCCTCGGTCACGCCGAACCAGTTCCAGATCATCGTCGACAAGTACGAAGGTATGAAGCCGGGCAAGCCGCTGAAGCACGAGAAGAAAGAGAAAGAAGTGGCGGCCACGGAAATTGACTCGAGTTCGCATTCAGCTGCCGGGGCAGAGGAGTAAACGATGTTTGGTAAATTAAGTTGGGAAGCAGTCCCATTCCACGAGCCGATCGTGATGGTGACCATCGCCATGATCGCCCTCGGTGGTCTGGCGCTGTTCGCTGCAATCACTTACTTCAAGAAGTGGACTTACTTGTGGACCGAGTGGCTGACGTCGGTCGACCACAAGAAAATCGGCGTGATGTACATCATCGTCGCCATGGTCATGCTGCTGCGCGGTTTTGCCGACGCCATCATGATGCGTACCCAGTTGGCCATGGCCACCGAAGGTTCGCCTGGCTACCTGCCGCCTGAACACTATGACCAGATCTTCACCGCTCACGGTGTGATCATGATCATCTTCATGGCGATGCCATTCTTCACCGGCCTGATGAACCTTGCAGTGCCGCTGCAGATCGGCGCGCGTGACGTTGCGTTCCCGTTCCTGAACTCCCTGAGCTTCTGGCTGCTGGTATCCGGCGTTGTGCTGATCAACCTGTCCCTGGGCGTCGGCGAATTCGCCAAGACCGGTTGGGTTGCTTATCCACCGCTGTCGGGCCTGCAATACAGTCCTGGCGTGGGGATGGATTACTACATCTGGGCGCTACAGCTATCCGGGTTAGGTACGACGCTGACGGGGGTCAACTTCCTGGCCACCGTGCTGAAAATGCGTACCCCTGGCATGAAGCTGATGGACATGCCGATCTTCACCTGGACCTGCACCTGGGCTAACGTCCTGATCGTGGCTTCGTTCCCGATCCTGACCGCTACCCTGGCGCTGCTGACCCTCGACCGTTACATGGATTTCCACATTTTCACCAATGAACTTGGTGGCAATCCAATGATGTACGTCAACCTGTTCTGGGCTTGGGGCCACCCTGAGGTATACATCCTGATCCTGCCGGCATTCGGCATCTTCTCGGAAGTGATCTCGGCGTTCACCGGCAAGAAACTGTTCGGCCACCACTCGATGATCTACGCTTCGGGCGCGATCTCGGTACTGGGCTTCATGGTTTGGCTGCACCACTTCTTCACCATGGGTTCGGGTGCGAGCGTCAACGCCTTCTTCGGTCTGGCGACGATGCTGATTTCCATCCCGACGGGTGTGAAGCTATTCAACTGGCTGTTCACCATCTACCAGGGCCGTCTGCGCTTCACCAGCCAGGTTCTGTGGACGCTGGGCTTCATGGTGACCTTCGCCATCGGCGGCATGACCGGCGTACTGCTGGCCATCCCGGGTGCTGACTTCGTTCTGCACAACAGCCTGTTCGTGATCGCGCACTTCCATAACGTGATCATCGGCGGTGCGGTATTCGGTTACATCGCAGGTTTCGCGTTCTACTTCCCGAAAGCGTTCGGCTTCAAGCTGCACGAAGGCTGGGGTAAAGCAGCGTTCTGGTTCTGGATCTCGGGCTTCTTCGTCGCGTTCATGCCGCTCTATGCACTGGGCTTCATGGGCATGACCCGTCGTCTGAACGCCACCACCAACCCTGAGTGGGTACCGTACCTGTACGTTGCCATGTTCGGTGCGGTGATGATCGCTGTCGGTATCGCTTGCCAACTGATCCAGCTGTACGTGTCGGTGCGTGACCGCAACAAGCCAGAGAACGTTTGCGATCACGGTGACCCGTGGAATGCACACACCCTGGAATGGTCGACCTCGTCGCCACCTCCGTTCTACAACTTCGCTGTGCTGCCTAAGGCTGACTGCATCGACCCGTTCACCGAAGCCAAGGAAAACGGTACTGCGTACCAGCGTCCGGCCAAGTACGAGCCGATCCACATGCCGAACAACACCGCCACTGGCGTGGTGATGGGCGCACTGTTGACCGTCTTCGGTTTCGCAATGATCTGGCACATCTGGTGGCTGGCAATCGCGAGCCTGGTAGGCACTGTCGTCTACTTCGTGATCCACGCTGCACGTGACGACCAGGGCTATATGGTTCCGGTTGAAACGATCGAGCGCATCGAAGCCGAGCAGCACAAGCGTCTGGTTGCGGCAGGGAAAATCCCGGCCGGTGCCACCCGTGTTGAAACCTCGTTGGAACAGGCTTAAACCATGTCGAATTTAGTGACCAATGCCGGACACGCCCATGGTGAACATGGGCACGATGACCATCACCACGACTCGGGCGAGATGACCGTATACGGTTTCTGGCTCTACCTGATGACCGACTGCATTCTGTTTGCGTCGATCTTCGCGGTGTACGCAGTACTGGTAAACAACGTTGCCGGTGGCCCGTCGGGCCACGAAATCTTCGAACTGCCATACGTGCTGGGCGAAACCGCTCTGCTGTTGTTCAGTTCGATCACCTACGGCTTCGCCATGCTGGCGTTGTTCAAAGGTAAAAAGCAGCAGGTTCTGGGTTGGCTGTTCATGACCTTCCTGCTCGGCGCCGGCTTTATCGCCATGGAGATCAACGAGTTCCACCTGCTGATCTCCGAGGGCTTCGGTCCTAGCCGTTCGGGCTTCCTGTCCGCGTTCTTCACCCTGGTCGGTACCCACGGTCTGCACGTATCCGCGGGTCTGATCTGGATGGGCATCATGATGTACCAGGTCAACAAGCACGGCCTGACGGCGACCAACAAGACCCGTCTGAGCTGCCTGAGCCTGTTCTGGCACTTCCTGGACGTGGTGTGGATCTGCGTATTCACCGTTGTTTACCTGATGGGGACTCTGTAATGGCTAATGCACACTCCCATGACAGCCATGATGCTGGCCACGGCAGCGTAAAGTCGTACGCCATTGGCTTCATCCTGTCGGTGATCCTGACCGTCATCCCGTTCGGCCTGGTGATGTACCCGAGCCTGCCGAAGGCGACGACGCTGGCAATCGTTCTGCTGTTCGCAGTGATCCAGGTGATTGTTCACCTTTATTACTTCCTGCACCTGGACCGTTCCATCGCTCAGCGTAACAACGTGATCGCGTTTGTCTTCACGGCCATCGTGATCGTGCTGCTGGTTGGCCTGTCGCTGTGGATCATGTTCAGCATCCACACGTACATGATGGCGAAGTGAGGTAGACCCGATGTCGCTCAAGCACTTTATCCAAATCACCAAACCGGGGATCATTTTCGGTAACGTGCTTTCTGTGGCAGGCGGGTTCTTCCTGGCCTCGAAAGGGCATGTCGATCTGGCGGTGTTTCTGGCAGCCATGATCGGCACCTCCCTGGTTGTAGCCTCCGGTTGCGTGTTCAACAACTGCATCGACCGCGACATCGACCTGAAGATGGAGCGCACCAAAAACCGGGTGCTGGTCCAGGGCTTGATCTCCCTGAAACTGGCCCTGGTCTACGCGACCATCCTTGGTGTTCTCGGCGTTGCATTGTTGTACAAGGTGGCCAACCCGTTGGCCGCCCTGTTCGCCGTAATCGGCTTCGTGATCTACGTCGGCTTCTACAGCCTGTACCTCAAGCGCAAGTCGGTTCACGGCACGCTGGTGGGCAGTCTGTCGGGCGCCATGCCGCCAGTGATCGGTTACGTCGCCGTAACCAATAGCTTCGACATGGCCGCGCTGGTCCTGCTGGTGATGTTCAGCCTGTGGCAGATGCCGCATTCCTACGCCATCGCGATCTTCCGCTTCAACGATTACCTGGCCGCATCGATTCCGGTGTTGCCAGTGAAGCGCGGGATTCAAGTGGCCAAGAAGCACATCCTGCTCTACATCCTGGCGTTCCTCGTGGCGACCTTGATGCTGACCTTCAGCGGCTACGCCGGCATGAGCTACCTCGCCGTCGCCGCGGCCATGGGCATGTACTGGTTGTACATGGCCTGGACCGGCTACAAGGCAGTGGATGACACGGTCTGGGCACGCAAGCTGTTCGTGTTCTCGATCTTCACCATCACCGCGTTGAGCGTCATGATGTCCCTGGACTTCAAGGTGCCTAGCGAGCTGCTGCTGACGTACGCACCGTAAGGTTTCAGGTTGTACAAGAAACCCCGCCATCGAGAGATGTGCGGGGTTTTTTGTTGGGTGTGATTTGGATATGCACCGGCGAACACTTTCATTTGGGAAAGAGCTCTCTTTCAACACGGAGTTCTCCTACCGCTAGAAGATTTTCCTTTCGATACGATCCCGTCGACTAGTTTTTGATGGAGCGGACGGGATGACGCGCAATTTGTTTGATGAGTTAATGCAAGGAGTCGAGGAGATGGCAATGTCGCGAGGACAGATATCCAAGGCTTCGGTGGAGGCAGGTTGCTATCAATTAGTAAAAGACCTAGATTTGGATCCAACTAAATCGATGACCGGTATCGAGTCAACTTCACGGTGTTCATCGGTCTCAACCTGCGTTTCTTACGCATCAATCAAAAGGCTGGGCGAAATGACTGAGAGGATGACCTGCGACGAACGCTTCATTGCCCTGGCACAAGAGCTCAACTACGACATCTACGGCGAGAACACCGCCGGCGGCAATTACGCGCCGCTGATCCGACATCACGATGAGCTGTACATCAGCGGCATGGTGCCGCGCACCCATGGCAAGATTCAGTACCCCGGTCGCGTTGGCCTGGAGTTGACCCTCAAAGATGCGCAGGCCGCTGCCAGCATCAGTGCGATGCGCTGTCTGGCGTTGATCGTCGATGCGGTGGGGTCGCTGGACAAGATCCGGGCGTTGTTGCGGGTCACGGTGTACGTGAAGTCCACCCCTGACTTCGTTGACCTGAGCGAAGTAGCCAACGGCGCATCGGATGTGTTCAGTCATGTACTCGGCGATGCCGGGCGGCACACGCGCACCACGGTCGGTGTCTATCAGTTGCCGAAGAACGCGGCGATCGAAGTCGACATGATTGCGGCATTGCACGCCGACGCATAACCCGCCCGCCGGAAAACAAAAAGCCCCGCCTGAATCTCAGTGCGGGGCTTTTCTGTCAGCGTTGCCGTATTACTGCGCGGCGATGCTGTAGCCATCGAACGCGGTCTGCTGTTGCAGGGCGGTGATGATGTTCTTGCGGTTGACCGCGTGTTCAGTGCCGGCGTTGTCGACGAAGGTTTCGCCGTCAACTTCGGCTTCTTCGCCTTCACCGACGAAGGTGAAACCGAGGAACTCCAGCGCTTCACGATCAACGCTCAGGCGCGAACGTGGCGTGCGCAGTGGCAGGGTCACGCTGCTGCCGTCCTTGCTGATGGTGAAGATTTCGACTTCTTTCTTCGCCCGTGCCGCTTTGCTCTTGCCGCCGCTCGGGTTGCTGATCGCCTGATGCGTATGGTTCAGCACTTTGAGCGCCAGACCGTAAACGATTTCCTGGAACGCCGGATCGTCCTTGAAGCTGGACAGGATTCGGCCGATCGAGAACTTGCTGCTCAGGTCTTCAAGCGCGGCAATGTCCGCAGCTTCGGCGTCCTTCAGGGCCTTGAGTTCACCCATCAGTTCGTAAGCCTTGTCGTCGTCGAAGCGATCGTGTGCCTGACGGATCGCGGTGCGCAGTTCGCGGATCTGGTCGCTTTCGCGGGTCGACTGAAAAGCGTCCAGCACCATCTCGCTGATGATTTTGGCTTGGGGCAGGTGTTGTGAAAGATTGATGGAGTTTTCGTATTCCGCTTTGGACGATTCGGTGACTACGGATTCAGCGGTGTTGAAATCGGACATTGAAATTTCACTACTTTTTAACTTGAGTGGAGATGAGCAAGCGCGGGGCTTTTTCAGGTCGACTAATTTAGGGGAGTGGGGTGGCGTTGTCACGGAGCAACAGTCTGCCGGTCGAGTTTTTTGCCCTTTGCTCAGTGCTCGCTCTGTTTCAAGCGTGGGCGCTCCATGGCGATCACCGAAGTTTCAAAACCCAGACTGGCAAAAAACGCCTCCGCACCTTCACGGCCGGCACGCAGCACCCAAGTGATATCGGGGTTGTCGCCCATGACGTGTTCGACCATTGCGCGGCCAACGCCTTCGCGCCGATGTTGGCCGTCAACCACCACCATCGACAGGTAACCGTTGGATAAACCGTCAGTGATGCCTCGGGCGAAACCGGTGATTTGCCCGTTCTTGAAGGCGACGGCGGTACGCTGGGAGTTCTGGATCAGTTGGGCAAAATATTCGGCGGCGCCCGTGCGATGTCCCCAGCCGTGCAGGCCTAGAAAGCGCCTGGCCGATTCCACTTCGGCGGGTTGCAGATCGCGTACGGTGAGTGCGTTGTTCATTGGCTGTCGAGTCCTTTGTCAGCGTTGGTTTGAGGCTGCTTCGGGCGTCCGTCGTCAGGATCTGCCCCATGCTTTCATCGCGAATTCGACAAAGCGCCGCAGCTTCGGCAGTCGATAGCGATCCGGGGCGTAGAGCAAGTGCAATGGGCGACTGGGCGGTTGGTAGTCGGGAATGACCGTGACCAGTTTGCCATCGCGCAGGTCCTGTTCCACCAGCGCGTCAGGCAGCATCACGATGCCCATACCGGTGCGTGCGGCCTGATGCAAGCCGGCGGAGCTGTTGATCAGCATCGGGCCGCTGACGTCGACCATGATTTCTCCGTCCGGACCACTGAGGCGCCAGCGCTTTTCCACTGATTGCCAATCATCGCCGGTAGGGTAGGCGAAGGACAGGCAGTCATGCTGTTGCAGGTCTTGCGGTGTGAGGGGCATGCCGCGTCGTGCCACATATTCCGGCGATGCGCAGACCGTCAGGGTGTAGTCGATCAATGGCCGCGCAATCAGGTTGGACTGCTCGAAGTTTCCCAGCCGGAAGGCGACATCGAGACCGTTTTCCATCAGGTCCGGGCGGCTGTTGGTCAGCACCACGTCGAGTTTGACCTGCGGCCATTGCAGGGAATACTCACTGAGCGCCGGAGCCATGCGTTCAACGCCGAAGGTCAGGGGAGCGGTAATTCGCAGGATGCCACGCGGCTCATCAAGGGCCTGTTCGGCAAGTCGTTCGGAGTCCGCCACGAGCCCCAACACATCCAGACAACGCTGGTAGTAAACGCTGCCGAACTCGGTCAGTCGCTGCCGCCGTGTGGTGCGTTGCAGCAGTTGCACGCCGAGCCGTTGCTCCAGGGCTCGCAGGTGATTGCCTACCATCGTCGTCGACATATCGCACTGCAACGCGGCCGCGGTCATGCTCCCCGCTTCGACAACTTTGATGTAAACGCTCATCGACTGAAACAGATCCATTATCAAGCTCTGCTTTTAAATGATTGAAGTTTTGCCGAGTTTATCCAGTTCTGGTGGCTAACCATACTGCACGCACACCGACCTTCACTGGAGTTTGAAGTCATGACCGCCGCCCTGATGAACACCTACCAACCGCTGGCCCTGAGTTTCACCAAGGGCCTGGGCACCCGACTGTGGGATCAGGCCGGTCGCGAGTATCTGGATGCGGTTGCCGGGGTCGCGGTAACCAACGTTGGCCACTCGCATCCGCGGATCGTTTCGGCGATCAGCGAGCAGGCGGGATTGCTGTTGCATACCTCCAATCTGTACAGCATCGACTGGCAGCTACAACTGGCAAAGCGGCTGACTGTGTTGTCGGGGATGGAGCGGGCGTTCTTCAATAACTCCGGTGCCGAGGCCAACGAAACCGCGCTGAAACTGGCGCGGCTGTACGGGTGGCGCAAAGGTATCGAACAGCCGCTGGTGGTGGTGATGGCCAACGCGTTTCATGGCCGCACACTCGGTACGTTGTCTGCCAGCGACGGCCCGGCAGTACGCCTGGGCTTCAATGAGCTGCCGGGGGATTTCATCAAAGTGCCGTTCGGTGATCTCGCCGCACTGGAGAACATTCAGCGCAAGCACGGTGAGCGGATCGTGGCGATTCTGGTCGAGCCGATTCAAGGTGAAAGCGGCGTGCAACTGGCGCCGCCCAATTACCTCAAAGCCCTGCGTGAACTGTGCAATCGGCATGCATGGCTGCTGATGCTCGACGAGATCCAGACCGGCATCGGTCGCACCGGCCAGTGGTTTGCGTTTCAACATGAAGGCATCGTCCCGGACGTGATGACGCTCGCCAAAGGACTCGGCAACGGCGTACCCATCGGCGCTTGCCTGGCGCGGGGCAGGGCGGCAGATCTGTTCACGCCGGGCAGCCATGGCAGCACGTTCGGCGGTAATCCGCTGGCCTGTCGGGTGGGATGCACGGTGCTGGATATCATCGAAGAGCAGGGTTTGCTGGAAAATGCGCGGGTGCAGGGTGAGCGTCTGTTGGCTCGGTTACGCGCAGAACTGGCGGACAACCCCAATGTGCTGGCGATTCGCGGGCAAGGATTGATGATCGGTATCGAGTTGAAACAGCCAATTCGCGATCTCACATTGATCGCTGCGCGGGATCATGGGCTGCTGATCAACGTCACGCGCGGCAAGACCATACGGCTGCTGCCGCCGCTGACGATTGATGAGCGTGAGGTGGAGATGATTGTCAGAGGTGTCGGGCGGGCGTTGGATAGAGACTGAGCGAGTGATCAGTAGTGGTATTTGCAGGTGATGACGCAAATTTCTCCGCCTTCGATCCTATATACCAAACGATGCTCGGCAGTTATTCGTCGTGACCAAAAGCCGCTCAGGTTGTGCTTGAGCGGTTCAGGTTTACCTACTCCCTCGAACGGTTCGCGCTGGATTGCTTTGATCAACAGATTGATACGTTTGAGCCCGGCCTTATCGTTCTGCTGAAACCACAAGTAGTCTTCCCAGCCTGTTGGGGTGAACTCGATTTTCATTCTTCGATCAATTGCCTGACTTTGGCTTTTCCAGCGCGCATTTCACCAATCGATTTGATCAACCGCTCGGCGTTGGCCGGAGAGCGCAGCAGGTAGGCTGTCTCTTCGAGTGCGTTGTACTCAGCCAGAGACATCATTACGACAGGTTCACCTTTTTGACGGGTTACCAGAAGTGGTGCTCGGTCTTCATTGACCCGATCCATCGTCTCTGCCAAGTGTGCACGGGCTGTGGTGTAGTTGATGGTTTGCATGTTGTAGTCCTCGCTGGATGCAAAGAACGTACAGAAATGAGTACATGATGACAAGGTGATACCTACCAGTGGTTGTTTCGCAAATGGACTTTTTGCGAGCAACTTCAGTATCACTCAAGAATTCTGCAGACGTTTCTGAGAAAGTTGTAATCCCTATCCTCGGTCGCGAACCCTGAATAGCCATCACACTGTCGTCATGTGGCAGCCTCAGTGTAGGAAAAGGGTCGTGCGTCAGTCCGGATAATCCGTCAAATCCGGCGCCAGCATCCGCGTCTTCGCCGCGCCATTCGAATTGTGCTGAATGATCTCTCGCGGCTGCCCCTGCTCATTGAAAAACACCTGCCCGATCCCCGCCGAGTTCCACAAGCGCTCACCTGCTTCAGCATGGTCCGGCGTGTACGGCACGATGCGCATGCGCCGGCGTTTGGTCAGCCAGTTCAAGGGTGAGCGCGGTGAGTAGAGCCAGCGGTTGAGCCGGTCGAACCATTCCAGCAGCGCCGGCGGAAATTCGTTCTTGATGCCGCTGCTGGTGATCTGCCAGATCCGCGGGCCGGCCTTGCGGTGTCGGATCAGCACTTCGTAGACGAAGCAATAATGCACATCGCCGGACAGCACCACGTAGTTACCTGGCGTACGCGTGTGTCGGAAGATGTTCAGGATCACCTGCGCCGCACCCCGATGGGCCATCCAGTTCTCCGCGTCGACCAGCAGTGGATAACCGAACCAACTGAAGATCTTCTGCACGGTTTCAATCAGCTTCACGCCAAAGATCGGCGCGGGCGAAACGATGATTGCTGACGGGTGATCAAGCAGGTCCTGCTGCAACTCGCTCAAGGCTTCCCAGTCGAGCAGCCCCGACGGTTGCTTGAGCGCCAACTCGCTGCGCCAGCGTCGAGTACGAGTGTCGAGGACTACCAGCGCGGGACTGGACGGCAGCACAAAATGCCAGTTCTGAAAGCGCAGCAGGTCATCGATCAGATCGTCCTGTACCGGGCTGTCGAGGTAGTGATCATCGCCGCTGGCGATCAGACCTCGGGTTTTCTCCAGTACATCCTTGAAGGCATCCGGGTTGTTGCCCCAACCCTGGCACAGCATATAAGCGATCAGTGCGTTGCCGATGATGCGTTTGGAGAACGGATGGCCGTAGGCCGTTTCCTCCCATTGCGCGGACAGATTCCAGTCATCGGTGATGTCGTGGTCGTCGAAAATCATCAGGCTCGGCAGATGCGCCAGTGCTCGGGCGACGTTGCCCAGGCCAGCCTTGAAGGCGTCGATACGAGTTTGTTCGAGGGTGTAGCGCTTGAGCCGTTCGGGCGTGAGCGTTGGTGCTGCCGGATTGATCAGTGTCCACGCGACCGGCGACCACACCAGCAAGTACATCGCCATGACTTCGGCGAACGTTACCAGGTGATTGTCGGCGCTGCTGCTGGTGAAAATCGGCTTACGCGCGCCGCCGAAAAATCGCTCACGCAGAGTCTCGTTGCTCTCCAGCGCCGGTAACAAATCCGCGCGGTGGTAGTAACTGGCCGGGTGTTCGTAAAGCTTGGCGCTGTCGGTGACCACGGCACCTTCGAGGTGTTCGTCGAACAGGCCTAGGCGCTTGATCAAGGCATGAATCGCCCGTAGCGTCGGCCCGGCAACGTCATCGGCGTAGACCTGATCGCCGCTCATCATCAACAGGGCCGGGCGTTGCTGTGGATCGGTTTCGGCGGCCAACAGTTGATCGACACAGAGCAAACCGTCCGCCGCCGGGTGATGTGGCTTGCGACAGGAACCGTGGAGCAACTGATCGATGCGTGAGCGCACGACGAAGTTTGGACACGTAGCGCCGCCATACAACAGGTGCGGCGCCCAATCGGCGATACCGTCCTGGTCATCAATCAGCAGGTCGTAGTCGATAAATTCGTCGAGGGGCAGGGCGTTTTCGAGTCTGACATCGATGAGATGAACGAACGCTCGGCTGCCCACGGCAATGACTGCGCATTTCTCGGCATCGAGAAGAATGTTTCCTACACCGTGCAAGCGCAAGGTCAGCGACAGCGGGCGTGTAGCAACCAGCCACAGTACCAGGCGTTTGGGCTCCAGCCGTCGGATCAACGGGCCAGCCAGAACAGGAGGCAACGGGGTCAGCTCATCAAGTGTTGGGGACATCCGGGGACAAAGCTCAAGGCGCACAGGCCGGCGATGATAGCGCAGCCGGCGCCTTGAACGCTTAAGTCAGACTTAAGAGTCCGCTTTTTGCAGCTTCAGGCCCAGCAGGCGCCATTCGGCAGGAATCGCATCAACTCTCGGCTGCTCCTGCACGGAGCAATCGAAACGGTATTTCACATCGTCGCCGTTCATGTTGCGCGCGGTGACGGTGTTGCTGAAGGTGTAGACCTGATCCTTGAAGCGATGGCTGACGAGGCCTTTGCTGTCAGCAAAGCGCGCCGAGTTGGGAAAGCGCAACGTGCTGGTCACGAACGGGCTACACATGACATACGCGATCATCGACTTGTCGGCCTGTGCGTCGCCGCGCAATTTCTTGTTCAGCGCTGCCAGGGCCATGCGACCCTGATAGTCGCTTTGATCCAGCACGGTCTGTAACCCGATTGATTTCGGCGCCCGGCTGGCGTAGTTCGGCAACAGTGCGGAGTCGGCGGGAGAGAGCTTGTCGTCCGGCTCGATGGCAGCAAAAACCGGCGCATCCTTCAGCTCGGCAGCGGGCGTGACTGACTCGGCCTCAGGCAATAGGGAGGTCGGTTCGGCGACCTGCGTGTTTTCAGCCTGTGCCGCCTCGTAGTCATGCGAAGAAGGAAACAGCGATAAAGTGATCGACAGCACCACCATCGCAACAATGAAACCACCCGCAGCGCCAACAATGTTGCCGTAGAAAATATTCCAGCTACCGCGGTTCTTCACCACCCAGCGCCACATGAAACCCCAGGCCGCGACAAACGCCAGAAAACGCAAAAACTCCATTTGATCCTTTCCTTAAACCTTCAAAAACCTGAAAACAGTGCGCAGCAGATGATGAGCCCTGAAGATGGACGGCAAGATATCAAAATCGAAGCGCTGCGCTATCAAGAACCGGGGAAATAATTCACTGCAAGGAACGCCAGCGTGGTAAATCCGGCGGCGAAACCACACAGTGCGCCCAGCAACTGACGTGCGACCGGATGCTCCGGTTGACGGCGATGGGCAACCCACATCCATACACCCGCCAACACCCCGGCGCTGTTCATAATTACCACCAAGCTGCGATCCAGGTTTGACGTCGCCATCGTCGTGCCAATGACCCCGCCATAAATCAGCGTGAATACGATTCCAGTCACCACGGCACTTCCGGCACCGGCAAGGTTGGCAAGTAACAAATTCCACTCACCCCGTTGCTTCACGACCCACGTCCAGGTTCCGGCCATTACCAGCAAGCACAACAAAGCATCCATTGATTCATTCCTGAGTGCGCGATAGCAGAGGCGGTTGGTGCGCCTCCAGCGAAAGTGGACGGCAAGATATCAAAATAGTAGCGTCACGCCACTGCCCTTATCCTCGTAACGGACTACACATGCCTGCAATTACTAAAACCTTGCGCCTGTTTTGTGCACTCACTCTGGGCTTTTCCTTGACCCCGGCATTCGCCGCCTGGCAAGAACACCCGGAAAACAGCTGGAAGTATTACGCCGGCAATTGCCAGCAAGTGCAGGGAAAACTGGCCGACGTGCAGAGCGGTCGAACCAGTGCCTACGAGATGATGGTTGCTCTGGAAAGCAATCTGCGAACCATGAATGAGCACCGCTCGAACCTGACTCCCGATCACGTGGGTTCCGCCGAATTCGCCCAATGCGAAAACGTCGCCGCCCAGGCTGAGGCGATGATCGCCCAAGGCAAAGCCGAGTTCGCCGCGAAAATGGAACGTGGCGTGCAGGAAGGTCGGATCGCCCACCAGAACTCCCCCGAATACCAACGCGCGCGCTCCCTCGGCTTCAGCGACGTCGGTGACATTTCTTTCCTGAAACTGCACGAAGACACCGAAGGCGAAGCACACCTGAAAACCATGCTGATCACCGTCGACGAAGTCTGCGGCCAATACTTCCGTGCCACGCAGTATGTGAAGCCGTATGTGATTTATACGGTCAGGCCTTCGGATGGCGGTTGTGGAGAGGTAAAGCGCGTGGCGATCATGGGTGGCCGAGCGGTGGAGAAGGGTGACTACATCGATGAAAGAGGCGAGTTTCAGTATCTGGGATGGAAGAATATTGTCGGTGCGGATGGTTTTCCGACGGACATTCGGGTGCTGAAAGCCCGTCGTTAAGTTGCGTCAACACTTGGATGTTTTCTTGAATAAAGGGATAAACAGATGATCGACTTCAACAACAAAGGCTTCTTCAAACTCAAGCAGAACAATGAATACGCCGAACGCGTCACCGCCCTGTTGCTGGACGGGGAAGAAGTGATCGACTCCTACAAGGCCATGCGCGACGGCGTGGTGTTTACCAACAAACGCATCATCGCCGTCAACGTCCAGGGCATCACCGGCAGCAAGAAGGATTTCACTTCGCTGCCGTACAAAAATATCGTCGCGTATTCCGTGGAGACATCAGGGACGTTCGATCTGGATTCGGAGCTGGAGATTTACTTTTCGTCTCTGGGGAAGGTGAAATTCGAATTCACCGGGAAGACTTCGATGGTGGAGATTTCGAAGTACATCTCAAAGCATCTGTTGTAAGAACGCTCAGGGCAGTCAGTCACAGAATGTCTTTCAAGTAACCCTTGAGCGCGAGGAGCGGCTGATCGAGCTGCTCCAGCGATTGCGCCTGGCCGAAATCGGCTGACAGCTTGTGCAGCTCCCGCCCCAGCGGTTTCTCGACACCGCCCAATGCATTCATCGCCAAACCCAGGCACTCATTCACTTTGAACTGAATGGTCTCGACATCACCCCGGCGCACCAGCAATTCGAACACGTCTTTCTGATAATCACCCATGACCATGTCGTCCCGCAAAATCGGGCTCAGGCCTTCTTCCTCGTAAGCGAGTTTGAGGGAGAAAAGGGCGACTGTTTCCAGTGACGTTTCCATGGTTTGGTTCCTTGGGGTTCCGATGGCCAAGAAGCGGAGGATCAAAAGATCGCAGCCTGCGACAGCTCCTACGCAAGCGAGGGACTTTATCGCAGACGAAAAAAAAGGCCTTGCTAAGCAAGACCTTTCTTAATTTTGGTGCCCCGAGGGAGACTCGAACTCCCACTCCTTTCGAAAACGGATTTTGAATCCGCCGCGTCTACCAATTCCGCCATCAGGGCTCAATGGCGGCGAAGTATAGAGATGAGATTACCGTTGGTCAATCACGTTTCATGGTCAATTTTCGATATTTCCGCTAGACTTTCCGGCCCTGCTAGACGAACCCCATCATGCGCGTTGCTGACTTTACCTTCGAACTCCCTGATTCGCTGATCGCTCGCCACCCTTTGGCCGAGCGTCGCGGCAGTCGCCTGTTGACCCTGGATGGGGTGAGCGGCGCCTTGGCACACCGTCAATTCACTGATTTGCTTGAGCATTTGCGCCCGGGCGATTTGATGGTGTTCAACAATACCCGGGTGATTCCGGCGCGGCTGTTTGGACAAAAAGCGTCCGGCGGCAAGCTGGAAATCCTCATCGAGCGGGTGCTCGATACGCATCGCGTGCTGGCCCATGTGCGCTCCAGCAAGTCGCCGAAGCCGGGTTCGAAGATTCTCATCGACGGCGGTGGCGAAGCTGAAATGATTGCGCGTCACGACGCGTTGTTCGAGCTGGGCTTCGCTGAAGAAGTGTTGCCGCTGCTTGATCGCGTCGGCCACATGCCGCTGCCTCCTTATATAGACCGCCCGGATGAAGGCTCGGATCGCGAGCGTTATCAGACCGTGTACGCCGAGCGCCTGGGCGCGGTGGCGGCGCCGACGGCGGGGCTGCATTTCGATCAGTCGCTGATGGAGGCGATTGCGGCCAAGGGCGTCGAGACCGCATTCGTCACGCTGCACGTGGGCGCGGGTACTTTCCAGCCAGTGCGCGTCGAGAAGCTTGAAGATCACCACATGCACACTGAGTGGCTGGAAGTCGGCCAGGACGTGGTCGATGCGGTCGCTGCGTGCCGTGCGCGCGGCGGTCGAGTGATTGCCGTTGGCACCACCAGCGTGCGTTCGCTGGAAAGCGCCGCGCGCGATGGCGTGCTCAAGCCGTTCAGTGGCGATACCGACATCTTTATCTACCCGGGCCGGCCGTTCCATGTGGTCGATGCCTTGGTCACCAATTTCCATTTGCCGGAATCCACGCTGTTGATGCTGGTTTCGGCATTCGCCGGTTATCCCGAAACCATGGCCGCCTACAAGGCCGCCGTCGACAACGGTTACCGCTTTTTCAGCTACGGTGATGCCATGTTCATCACCCGTAATCCCGCACCTACTGCCCCTAAACAAACAGGCCCAGAGGAAACAGAATGAGTCGCGAATGTCGCATGTCCTTTGAGCTTCTGGCCACCGATGGCAAGGCCCGTCGTGGTCGTCTGACCTTTCCGCGTGGCACCGTTGAGACCCCGGCTTTCATGCCGGTCGGTACTTACGGCACGGTCAAGGGCATGTTGCCGCGTGACATCGTCGCCACTGGCGCGGAAATCATTCTGGGCAACACCTTCCACCTGTGGCTGCGTCCTGGCACCGAGGTGATCAAGGCGCACGGCGACCTGCACGATTTCATGCAGTGGAAAGGCCCGATCCTGACCGACTCCGGCGGCTTCCAGGTGTTCAGCCTGGGCGCGATGCGCAAGATCAAGGAAGAGGGCGTGACCTTCGCCTCTCCGGTCGACGGCTCGAAAGTGTTCATGGGCCCGGAAGAGTCGATGCAGGTTCAGCGCGATCTGGGTTCCGACATCGTGATGATCTTCGACGAATGCACGCCGTACCCGGCTGACGAAGACGTCGCCCGTGTGTCGATGGAGTTGTCGTTGCGCTGGGCTCAACGTTCGAAAAATGCCCACGGTGAAAACACCGCGGCGCTGTTCGGTATCGTTCAGGGCGGCATGCACCAGGATCTGCGCATGCGCTCGCTGGAAGGTCTGGACAAGATCGGCTTTGACGGTCTGGCCATCGGTGGTTTGTCGGTGGGCGAACCGAAGCACGAGATGATCAAGGTGCTGGATTATCTGCCGGGCATGATGCCGGCTGACAAACCTCGTTACCTTATGGGCGTTGGCAAACCCGAAGATCTGGTTGAGGGTGTGCGCCGCGGTGTGGACATGTTCGATTGCGTGATGCCAACCCGTAATGCCCGCAATGGGCATCTGTTCATTGATACAGGCGTGCTGAAGATCCGTAACGCGTTCCATCGCCATGATGATTCGCCGCTGGATCCGACCTGCGATTGCTATACCTGCCAGAACTTCTCCCGCGCTTATCTGCATCACCTGGACAAGTGCGGCGAAATGCTGGGAAGCATGCTCAATACCATCCATAACTTGCGCCATTATCAGGTGCTGATGGCTGGTTTGCGCGAGGCTATTCAACAGGGTACATTGGCCGCCTTTGTCGATGCCTTCTACGCCAAACGCGGGCTCCCCGTTCCGCCTTTGGACTGAGTTTTCTGACCCCAAGATTCAACATTTGCAACTGGAGTGCTAAATGAGCTTTTTTATCTCTAATGCCATGGCTGACGCAGCTGCACCGGCTGCTGCCGGCCCAATGGGTGGCGGCTTCGAGTGGATTTTCCTGGTCGGCTTCCTGGTCATCTTTTACCTGATGATCTGGCGTCCACAGGCCAAGCGCGCCAAAGAGCAGAAGAACCTGCTGAGCAGCCTGCAAAAGGGCGACGAAGTGGTCACCACCGGCGGTATCGCCGGCAAGATCACCAAAGTGGCCGATGACTTCGTGGTTCTGGAAGTTTCCGACACCGTGGAAATGAAGTTCCAGAAAGGCGCCATCGCCGCCACGCTGCCAAAAGGCACGCTGAAAGCGATCTAAGGTTCCAACTTCTACTCAATCGACGGGGCGCGCAAGGCGCCCCGCGTTCATAACGGGCGGCGTGATGCTGAACAAATACCCTCTGTGGAAATACATTCTGATCCTGGCGGTGCTGGCGATCGGTCTGATTTATTCCGCTCCCAATCTATACCCCGATGACCCGGCCATTCAGGTGAGCGGCGCCAGCACGGCACTGCAGGTCAATCAGGCCGATCTGGATCGTGTAAGCACCGCGCTCAAAGAGTCCGGGATCACCGTCAAGGCGGCCACGCTGGCGGACAACGGCAAGGGCGGTCTGATCCGTCTGGCCAAAGCTGAAGACCAGCTACCGGCAAAAGACGTTGTGC
This sequence comes from Pseudomonas sp. LBUM1648, assembly GCF_059716145.1. Classification (NCBI taxonomy): domain Bacteria; kingdom Pseudomonadati; phylum Pseudomonadota; class Gammaproteobacteria; order Pseudomonadales; family Pseudomonadaceae; genus Pseudomonas; species Pseudomonas sp. LBUM1648. The sequence continues at coordinate 5,342,627 of NZ_CP166808.1, read as the reverse complement.
GCAAGGCATTGGGTGATGACTACGTCGTCGCGCTGAACCTGGCACAGACCACCCCGCAATGGCTGCGCAATCTGGGCGCGCACCCGATGAAGCTGGGCCTGGACTTGTCCGGTGGTGTGCACTTCCTGCTGGAAGTGGACATGGATAAAGCCCTCGATGCACGCCTGAAAGTCTACGAAGGCGACGTCAAGAGCCTGCTGCGTAAAGAGAAGCTGCGCTATCGCAGTCTGCCGCAACTGGGCGGTGCCATTCAGTTGGGCTTCAGCGATGAAGATTCCCGCGAACAGGCCCGTGCGCTGATCCGCAAGAACTTCAACGATTTCGACATTGTTCCGGCCGACCTCAACGGTCAACCGGTGCTGCGTCTGGCGATGACCCCGGCCAAGCTGGCGGAAATCCGTGAATACTCCATCAAGCAGAACTTGACCACGGTACGTAACCGCGTCAACGAGCTGGGTGTTGCCGAACCGATCGTTCAGCGTCAGGGCGCCAACCGCATCGTGGTTGAGCTGCCAGGCGTGCAGGACACTGCCGAAGCCAAGCGTATTCTGGGCAAGACGGCCAACCTTGAGTTCCGTCTGGCTGCAGAGCCGGGTGCTTCGAAAGCCACTTCCGAGAGCTTTGAATTCCGTGAGGGCAACCGTCCTCCTGCGCAGATCGAGCGTGGCCTGATCATCACCGGTGACCAGGTGACTGACGCCAAGGCCGGTTTCGGCGAGCACGGCACACCTGAAGTGAACATCCGTCTGGATGGTCACGGTGGTGAGTTGATGAGCCGCGCGACTCGTTCGAACGTCGGTCGCAGCATGGCAGTGATCTTCATCGAGCAGCGTCCGGTCACCACTTACACCAAGCAAATGGTTAATGGCGTCGAGAAAGACGTCGCGGTGCAGACGTTCAAGGAAGAGAAGAAGATCATCAGTCTGGCGACCATCCAGTCGCCGCTGGGTGCTCAGTTCCGCATCACTGGTCTGAACGGTCAGGGCGAATCGTCCGAGCTGGCGCTGCTGTTGCGTGCCGGTGGTCTGGCAGCGCCGATGTACTTCGCTGAAGAGCGCACAATCGGCCCGAGCCTGGGTGCTGACAACATCACCAAAGGTATCGATGCATCGCTGTGGGGCATGCTGTTCGTGTCGCTGTTCATCATCGCCATCTACCGCTTCTTCGGCATCATCGCCACTGTCGCTCTGTCGGTGAACATGGTGTTGCTGCTGGCGCTGATGTCGCTGCTGGGTGCAACGCTGACCCTGCCGGGTATCGCCGGTATCGTGTTGACCATGGGTATGGCGGTTGACGCCAACGTACTGATCTTCTCGCGGATCCGCGAAGAGATCGCCGCCGGCATGACCGTGCAGCGCGCAATCAACGAAGGCTTCGGCCGGGCATTCACTGCGATTCTAGACGCCAACCTGACAACTCTGTTGGTCGGCGGGATTCTCTTTGCGATGGGCACCGGCCCGGTCAAAGGCTTCGCAGTGACCATGTCCCTCGGGATCTTTACCTCGATGTTCACGGCCATCATGGTGACCCGCGCAATGGTCAACCTGATCTTCGGCGGACGTGACTTCAAGAAGTTGTGGATTTAAGGGGCTGCCATGTTACGTACAATCAACTTCATGGGCGTTCGCAACTTCGCGTTCGGCGTCACAGTATTCCTCACCCTGCTGGCTATGTTCAGTGTCTTCACCAAGGGCATGAACTGGGGGCTGGACTTCACCGGCGGTACGCTCATCGAGCTGACCTACGAGCGTCCGGCCGATGTCACCAAGGTGCGCGAGCAGCTGGTGACTTCGGGGTATCACGAAGCCGTCGTGCAGAGCTTCGGTGCGACTACCGATCTGCTGGTGCGGATGCCGGGTGAAGACCCGCAGTTGGGCCATCAGGTAGCGGAAGCGCTGCTGAAGGTCGGCGGCGACAACCCGGCAACGGTCAAGCGTGTCGAGTTCGTCGGCCCGCAGGTCGGTGAAGAGCTGCGCGACCAGGGCGGCCTCGGCATGCTGCTGGCGCTCGGCGGCATCCTGATCTACCTGGCTTTCCGCTTTCAGTGGAAGTTCGCGGTCGGCGCCATTGTTTCGCTGATCCACGACGTGATCGTGACCATCGGCATCCTGTCGTATTTCCAGATCACTTTCGATCTGACGGTACTGGCGGCGGTGCTGGCGATCATCGGTTACTCGCTGAACGACACCATCGTGGTATTCGACCGGGTACGTGAGAACTTCCGCGTTCTGCGCAAGGCGACGCTGATCGAGAACATCAACATCTCGACCACCCAGACCCTGCTGCGCACCATGGCGACGTCGATCTCCACCTTGCTGGCGATCGCGGCACTGCTGTTCTTCGGTGGCGACAACCTGTTCGGCTTCTCCATCGCCCTGTTTATCGGTGTTCTGGCGGGTACTTACTCGTCGATCTACATCGCTAACGTGGTGCTGATCTGGCTGAACCTGACCACTGAGGATCTGATTCCTCCGGTCAACACCGAGAAGGAAGTCGACGACCGTCCATAACGGCCATCGTTTTCCCCGCTGTCAGCCGAAAAAGGCGCGAGTTGAACTCGCGCCTTTTTTTATGCTCCAAGGCTGGGAGAAGCGCGGGCGCGTCCCGCATGTGATGGTCAGGAGGTTCATGTGAACAAGTCGTTGCTGGTTGGTGCGGTATTGGGTGCTGTCGGTGTGACTGCCGGGGGTGCTGTTGCCACCTACAGCCTGGTTAAAAGCGGCCCTGAGTATGCGCAAGTACTGGCTGTTGAACCGGTCAAAACACAGATCAAGACTCCACGTGAAGTGTGCAAGGATGTAGCCGTGACCCGCCAGGCGCCGGTCAAGGATCAACACCAGATCCTCGGTACCGCGATTGGCGCGGTAGCGGGTGGTTTGCTGGGTAATCAGGTCGGCGGCGGTACTGGCAAGAAGATCGCCACCGTGGCCGGTGCGGTTGGTGGCGGTTATGCCGGTAACAAGGTGCAGGAAGGTATGCAGAATCGCGATACCTACACCACCACGCAGACTCGCTGTAACACGGTGAATGACATCAGTGACAAAGTTGTCGGTTACGACGTGCGTTATTCGCTGGATGGCAAGGAAGGCAAGGTGCGGATGGATCGTGATCCGGGCAACCAGATTCCGGTCGACAAGGAAGGCAAGCTGGTTCTGTCGCAGAATGAGCCTGCTCAGTAATAATCCGAGCGTTTAAAAAGAAGCACCCTGCGGGGTGCTTTTTTGTGCCCTGCAGTTAAACCAATCCCAATGTAGGAGCTGCCGAAGGCTGCGATCTTTTGATCCTGTTCTAAAAAAACAAAGTCAAAAGATCGCAGCCTTCGGCAGCTCCTACAGGGAGTGTGTTGAATCTTTGGCATAAAAAAAGCACCCCGAAGGGTGCTTTTTTTCGTTTCGCGTAAAGCTTAGCGCTTCAGCGAGGCTGGCAGGTGCGGCTGGATCGCCGTCAGCACTGCCTTGAAGCATTTGGTGTTGCCGGCAACGATATGGCCTTTTTCAAGGAAGTCGTGACCGCCGGTGAAGTCGCTCACCAGGCCGCCAGCTTCTTGAATCAGCAGGGCGCCTGCAGCCATGTCCCACTCGGACAGGCCCGACTCCCAGAATGCATCGAAACGACCGGCAGCTACATAAGCCAGGTCCAGGCTGGCGGAACCGGCGCGGCGGATACCGGCAGTCTGGCCGACCAGGGCGCGGAACATGCCCAGGTAGTTGTCGAGGTTGTCCATCTGATCGTCACGGAACGGGAAGCCGGTACCCAGCAGGGCGCCGTCGAGGCTGGTGCGACCGCTGACGCGCAGGCGACGACCGTTCAGTTGCGCGCCGCGACCACGGCTGGCGGTGAATTCTTCCTGGCGAACCGGATCCAGAACAACAGCGTGTTCCAGGCGACCACGGTATTTGCAGGCGATGCTGACAGCAAAGTGTGGAATGCCGCGCAGGAAGTTGGTGGTGCCGTCCAGCGGATCGATGATCCACAGGTATTCTTCGCCTTCGATGCCGGTACCGGCGTGCAGGCCAGTCTCTTCACCGCGGATCGAGTGGTTCGGGTAAGCCTTGCGCAGCGCGTCGATGATTTTCTGTTCGGCGGCGCGATCCACCTCGGATACATAATCCTTGGCGTCTTTTTCGTCGACCTTGATGGTATCCAGGCGCTCGATGGAGCGGAAGATCAGTTCACTGGCGCTGCGGGCGGCGCGCAGCGCGATATTCAGCATGGGCTGCATGGATGTGTCACCTAAGGTTGTTAAAGAAAGCCGCGCATTCTATCAGAACTTTTCTTCAGGTGAAGGTTGCTGTTCGCTTTCATAGCTTAACGGTAGGCTGTTCTGTAAGATTTGCACCCCTTTCCTGTGTCCGAGAGCGCCTCCCTTGCTGCAGAACATTCGTGTCGTCCTGGTCAATACCAGCCACCCCGGCAACATCGGCGGGGCCGCGCGCGCCATGAAAAACATGGGTCTGTCGCGCTTGGTGCTGGTCGAGCCGCGCCTGTTTCCGCACCATGAGGCCGATGCTCGCGCTTCCGGTGCCGGTGACATCCTTGAAAACGCCCAGGTCGTCGCCACCCTGGAAGATGCCTTGGTCGGCTGCAATCTGGTGCTCGGCACCAGCGCCCGTGACCGGCGTATTCCCTGGCCGCTGCTGGACCCGCGCGAATGCGGCACCAAAGTGGTTGAGGAAGCCGGGCAGGGCGCAGAGATTGCGCTGGTGTTCGGCCGTGAAGATTCCGGCCTGACCAATGACGAGCTGCAGCGATGTCACTTTCACGTGCACATCCCCTCCGATCCTGAGTTCAGTTCGCTGAACCTTGGGGCGGCGGTGCAGGTGTTGAGCTATGAAGTGCGCATGGCATGGCTGGCCGCACAAGGTCAGCCGAGCAAGATCGAGAAGGAAGAAGTGGCTTCGGTAAAAAGCGCCGAGCTGGCGACCATGGATGAGCTGGAGCGATTCTATGAGCATCTGGAGCAGACGCTGGTCGCCATCGAATTCCTCGATCCTGAGAAGCCGCGGCACCTGATGGCGCGCCTGCGCCGGTTGTACGGACGCAGCTCGGTCAGCCGGGCGGAAATGAATATATTGCGTGGCATCCTCACGGAAACCCAAAAAGCGGCCCGTGGTGAGCTTCTGAAACGGAAGGACTGAATGATGTTTGAGCGTTTGCGTGAAGATATCCAAAGCGTATTCCATCGAGATCCGGCGGCGCGTAACGCTTTTGAAGTCCTGACTTGCTACCCCGGTATGCACGCGATCTGGATTCATCGTCTGGCCGGGATGCTCTGGCGCAATGACCTGAAGTGGCTGGCGCGTCTGGTGTCGAACTTTGGTCGCTGGTTGACCGGGATCGAGATTCACCCGGGGGCGAAAGTCGGTCGACGCTTCTTTATTGATCACGGCATGGGCATCGTCATTGGCGAAACCGCCGAGATTGGCGATGACGTGACTATCTATCAGGGCGTGACCCTCGGCGGCACAAGCTGGAACAAAGGCAAGCGTCATCCGACCTTGGGCGATGGTGTTGTTGTCGGTGCCGGAGCGAAAGTGCTTGGGCCATTCACTGTCGGCGCCGGGGCCAAGGTCGGCTCCAACGCTGTGGTGACCAAGGAGGTGCCGCCGGGCGCGACGGTCGTGGGTATTCCGGGGCGAATCATCGTTAAATCCGATGAGGAGCAGGACGCCAAGCGCAAGGCCATGGCCGAGAAAATCGGCTTCGATGCCTATGGTGTCAGCGAAGACATGCCTGACCCGGTGGCGCGCGCCATCGGTCAGTTGCTTGATCACCTGCAAGCGGTGGATGGGCGACTGGAGGGGATGTGCGGCGCACTGAAGGATCTGGGCAGTAATTACTGTGCGAAAGATTTGCCTGAGCTGCGCGAAGAAGATTTCGCCTGTGTAAAAGGCAAAGACGAATCCAAAACTGGCTGACACCCCTGCGGCAGCTCCTGCACGGCACATCCGGCAACCGGTGTGCCATTAAGCCGCAGACCCTGATATCATTCGCGCGCTCTTTTGCGGGTAAACCCGACTAAAGCACTAGGTCTTATAGTTGACTTAAATGCTCGGGAATTGCATACTCCCGCCCATTCTGAACTCCGTGGTAACTGTCCATGCGACTGACTACAAAAGGCCGATACGCCGTGACCGCCATGCTCGACCTGGCGTTGCACGCGCAGCACGGGCCGGTGTCCCTGGCCGATATCTCCGAGCGCCAAGGCATCTCCCTGTCCTATCTCGAACAGCTTTTCGCCAAGCTGCGCCGCAGCAACCTGGTATCCAGTGTTCGCGGTCCGGGCGGTGGCTACCAGTTGTCCCGCGACATGCAGGGCATCCAGGTTGCACAGGTGATCGATGCGGTTAACGAATCGGTTGATGCCACCAAATGCCAGGGCCAAGGCGATTGCCATTCCGGCGACACTTGCCTGACCCATCACCTGTGGTGCGACCTTAGCCTGCAGATTCACGAATTTCTCAGCGGTATCAGCTTGGCTGATCTTGTGACTCGCCGTGAGGTGCAAGAAGTAGCCCAGCGTCAGGATCAGCGTCGTTGCAATGGCAAGGCGCCGCGCCTGGACAAGATTGAAGCGTCCGCCGTCGAATGACAGCCAAAGAGCTAGCGGCACGCCAGCCAGCCTGATTTAGGAGATAGTCCATGAAATTGCCGATTTACCTTGATTACTCTGCGACCACCCCGGTCGATCCGCGCGTTGCGCAAAAAATGAGTGAATGCCTGCTGGTCGACGGAAACTTCGGTAACCCGGCTTCCCGTTCCCACGTGTTCGGCTGGAAAGCTGAAGAGTCCGTCGAAAACGCTCGTCGTCAGGTGGCCGATCTGGTCAACGCTGATCCGCGTGAAATCGTCTGGACGTCCGGCGCCACCGAGTCCAACAACCTGGCAATCAAGGGTGCGGCACATTTCTACGCCTCCAAGGGCAAGCACCTGATCACCTCCAAGATCGAGCACAAGGCTGTCCTCGACACCATGCGCCAACTCGAGCGTGAAGGTTTTGAAGTCACCTACCTTGATCCGACTGAAGACGGTCTGATCACTCCGGCCATGATCGAAGCCGCTTTGCGCGAAGACACCATCCTCGTGTCGGCCATGCACGTGAACAACGAAATCGGTACCGTCAACGATATCGCCGCCATCGGCGAGCTGCTTCGTTCGAAGGGCATCCTTTTCCACGTTGACGCTGCTCAGTCCACTGGCAAGGTCGAGATCGACCTGCAGAAGCTGAAAGTCGACATGATGTCGTTCTCTGCCCACAAAACCTACGGCCCTAAAGGCATCGGCGCGTTGTACGTCAGCCGTAAGCCGCGTGTGCGTATCGAAGCGACCATGCACGGCGGCGGTCACGAGCGTGGCATGCGTTCCGGTACCCTGGCGACTCACCAGATCGTTGGTATGGGCGAGGCGTTCCGTGTAGCTAAAGAAGATATGGCTGCTGAAAACGTTCGTATCCAAGCCTTGAGCGACCGTTTCTACAAGCAGGTCGAGCATCTGGAAGAGCTGTACGTCAACGGCAGCCTGATCGCCCGCGTTCCGCACAACCTGAACCTGAGCTTCAACTACGTTGAAGGCGAGTCGCTGATCATGGCACTCAAGGATCTGGCGGTTTCGTCCGGTTCCGCCTGCACCTCGGCATCGCTTGAGCCTTCGTACGTACTGCGCGCCCTGGGCCGCAACGACGAACTGGCGCACAGCTCGATCCGCTTCACCTTCGGCCGTTTCACCACCGAAGAAGAAATCGACTACGCCGCGCAGAAAGTCTGCGAGGCCGTTACCAAGCTGCGCGCTCTGTCGCCGCTGTGGGACATGTACAAAGACGGTGTCGACATTTCGAAAATCGAGTGGGCGGCACACTGATTTCAAGTCGCCGCGAACCGGCCCTGCGCCCCACGGTTGCAGGGCTTAAAGAGCGACTCTCTGATGAGTGAGGATTAAGCATCATGGCTTACAGCGAAAAGGTCATCGACCACTACGAAAACCCGCGCAACGTCGGCAAGATGAACGCGGAAGACCCGGATGTCGGCACTGGCATGGTCGGCGCTCCGGCGTGCGGCGATGTCATGCGCCTGCAAATCAAGGTCAACGATCAGGGCGTTATCGAAGACGCCAAGTTCAAGACCTACGGCTGCGGTTCGGCAATCGCTTCCAGCTCCCTCGCCACGGAGTGGATGAAGGGCAAGACCCTGGATGAAGCCGAAACCATCAAGAACACCCAGCTGGCCGAAGAATTGGCCCTGCCGCCAGTGAAAATTCACTGCTCGGTACTGGCTGAAGACGCTATCAAAGCGGCTGTTCGCGATTACAAGCAGAAGAAAGGCTTGATCTGACTTTCTGGATTTGGCGACGAGTAAGGAGTCAACGATGGCTATCAGCATGACAGAAGCGGCTGCTCAGCACGTGCGACGCTCCCTCAACGGGCGCGGCAAAGGTGAAGGGATTCGTCTGGGTGTTCGCACCACAGGTTGTTCCGGCCTTGCCTACGTGCTGGAGTTTGTCGACGAGGTGGTTGAAGAGGATCAGGTGTTCGAAAGTCACGGCGAGAAAGTGATCATCGACCCGAAAAGCCTGGCCTACCTGGACGGCACCGAACTCGATTTCGTCAAGGAAGGGTTGAACGAAGGCTTCAAGTTCAACAACCCCAACGTGCGCGGTGAATGTGGCTGCGGCGAAAGCTTCAACATCTGAGGCTTGTCGTGGGTATTCCTTGTCATTTCGCTTTATTCGAGCTGCAACCGAGCTTCCGTCTGGATCTCGAGCAGTTGGCCACGCGCTACCGTGAGTTGGCGCGCGGCGTTCATCCTGACCGTTTTGCCGACGCTTCCGAGCGCGAGCAGCGGTCGGCGCTCGAGCAGTCTGCGCGGCTCAATGATGCTTATCAGACGCTCAAGAGCCCGCCGCAGCGTGCGCGCTATCTGCTGAAAGTCAGCGGTCATGAAGTGCCGATGGAAGTCACGGTTCACGACCCCGAGTTTCTTCTGCAGCAGATGCAGTGGCGCGAAGAGCTCGAAGACCTCCAGGACAGCGCCGATCTGGACGGTGTCGCGGTGTTCAAGCGTCGCTTGAAAGTGGCTCAGGAAGAACTCAACGAAAGCTTCGCAGCCTGTTGGGATGATGCAGCGCAACGCGAACAGGCCGAACGCCTGATGCGACGCATGCAATTCCTCGACAAGCTCACCTACGAAGTGCGCCAGTTAGAAGAGCGCCTCGACGATTAACCCAGTGCCGCTCCGGTCGCACGCCTGATATACAGATAAGTCCTGATCACGATGGCCCTACTGCAGATCGCCGAACCCGGCCAAAGTCCTCAACCGCACCAGCGTCGTCTGGCTGTGGGGATCGACTTGGGCACTACCAATTCGCTGGTCGCTGCGTTGCGCAGTGGTCTTTCCGAGCCATTGGCCGACGCTGACGGGCAGGTCATCCTGCCGTCTGCCGTGCGTTACCACGCCGATCGCGTCGAAGTCGGCGAGTCGGCCAAGCTGGCCGCCGCTTCCGATCCTTTGAACACCGTGCTGTCGGTCAAGCGCTTGATGGGTCGTGGTCTGTCCGACGTCAAGCAGTTGGGCGAGCAACTGCCATACCGCTTTGTCGGTGGCGAGTCGCACATGCCGTTCATCGACACCGTGCAAGGCCCGAAAAGCCCGGTCGAAGTTTCCGCCGATATCCTCAAGGTGTTGCGTCAGCGTGCTGAAGCGACGTTGGGTGGCGAACTGGTCGGTGCGGTAATCACCGTTCCGGCGTATTTCGACGATGCCCAGCGCCAGGCCACCAAGGATGCGGCGAAACTCGCCGGTCTGAATGTGCTGCGCCTGCTCAATGAGCCGACCGCCGCCGCTGTGGCTTACGGTCTGGATCAGCACGCTGAAGGCCTCGTAGCGATTTATGACTTGGGCGGCGGCACCTTCGATATTTCGATTTTGCGTCTGACTGGCGGTGTTTTCGAAGTCCTGGCCACCGGCGGCGATAGCGCGCTGGGCGGCGATGACTTCGATCACGCGATTGCCGGCTGGATCATCGATAGTGCGGGTCTGTCCGCCGATCTCGATCCGGGCGCACAACGTAATCTGCTGCAAACCGCCTGCGCGGCCAAAGAAGCCCTGACCGATGCGGCCAGTGTTGAAGTTGCCTATGGCGACTGGAAAGCACAGCTGACCCGCGAAGCCTTCGATGCGCTGATCGAGCCGATGGTCGCGCGTAGCCTGAAAGCCTGCCGCCGCGCCGTTCGCGATTCCGGCGTCGAGCTGGATGATGTACACGCCGTGGTCATGGTCGGCGGTTCGACTCGCGTTCCTCGTGTTCGTGAAGCCGTCGCCGAAGCGTTCGGTCGTCAGCCGTTGACTGAAATCGATCCGGATCAAGTGGTGGCCATCGGGGCCGCGATCCAGGCCGATACCCTGGCTGGCAACAAGCGCGATGGCGGCGAACTGCTGCTGCTCGACGTGATTCCGTTGTCCCTGGGGCTGGAAACCATGGGCGGCCTGATGGAGAAGGTGATTCCGCGCAACACCACCATTCCTGTCGCTCGCGCACAAGATTTCACCACTTATAAAGACGGCCAGTCGGCCATGGCGATCCACGTATTGCAGGGCGAGCGCGAGCTGATCAGCGATTGCCGCTCGCTGGCGCGCTTTGAATTGCGTGGCATTCCAGCAATGGTGGCCGGTGCGGCGAAGATTCGCGTGACCTTCCAGGTCGATGCCGACGGTCTGCTCAGTGTTTCCGCCCGTGAACTGGGTTCGGGCGTTGAGGCGAGCATTCAGGTCAAGCCGTCCTACGGCCTGACTGACGGCGAAATCGCCAAAATGCTGAAAGATTCGTTCCAGCATGCCAATGACGACAAGGTCGCCCGCGTCCTGCGCGAGCAGCAAGTTGATGCCCAGCGCCTGATTGAAGCGGTGCAGGGCGCTCTGGAGGCTGATGGCGAGCGTTTGCTCGACGCCGAAGAGCGCATGGTCATCGACATGCAAGTGCAGGAACTGACCGAACTGATGAAAGGTACTGATGGTTACGCCATCGAGCAGCAGACCAAGCGTCTGTCGCAAGTGACCGATGCTTTTGCTGCCCGCCGCATGGATCTGACGGTGAAAGCCGCTCTGTCGGGGCGCAATCTGAATGAAATCGAGGATATCTGATGCCGCAGGTCATTTTTCTGCCCCACGAGAAGTTTTGCCCGGATGGCATGGTTGTGGAGGCTGAGCCGGGGACTTCCATTCTCGAGCTGGCCCACGAACACCATATCGAGATGGAAAGCGCCTGTGGTGGCGTCTGCGCTTGCACTACTTGTCACTGCATCATTCGTGAAGGCTTTGACTCGCTGGAAGAAGCGGACGAGCTGGAAGAAGATTTTCTTGATCGGGCCTGGGGTCTGGAAGCGCAATCGCGTCTAGGCTGTCAGGCGATTGTCGGGACTGAAGACCTGACCGTTGAAATTCCGAAATACTCGCTCAACCATGCTGCCGAAGCGCCGCACTGATTCAAGGAAGCTGACATGAGTCTGAAATGGGTTGATGTGCAGGAAATCGCTATCCAGCTGGCAGAAAGCAAGCCGGATGTTGATCCAAGATCGCTTAACTTCGTCGATCTGCGCAAATGGGTGATGGAATTGCCCGAGTTCGATGATGCGCCGGATCGCAGTGGCGAGAAAGTTTTGGAGGCCATTCAGGCCTACTGGATCGAAGAGCTCGACTGAGCCCACGCTACAGGTTAGGCAATACCCAAGAACCCGCGTATAATTCGCGGGTTTAATTTTTCGCAAATTACCGTTTCTGGAGTTACACCATGGCTGTTCAACGTACTTTCTCCATCATCAAGCCTGACGCAGTTGCAAAAAACGTCATCGGCGAGATCACCACTCGTTTCGAAAAAGCAGGCCTGCGCGTTGTAGCTTCGAAACTGAAGCAACTGTCCAAAGCTGAAGCTGAAGGCTTCTACGCTGAGCACAGCGCTCGTGGTTTCTTCGGCGATCTGGTTTCCTTCATGATCTCCGGTCCAGTTGTTGTTCAGGTTCTGGAAGGCGAAAACGCTATCGCTCTGAACCGTGAGCTGATGGGCGCTACCAACCCTAAAGAAGCTGCTGCCGGCACCATCCGCGCTGATTTCGCTGATTCCATCGACGCCAACGCTGTTCACGGTTCGGACTCCGAAGCCGCAGCTGCTCGTGAAATCTCGTACTTCTTCGCAGCTACTGAAGTAACCACTCGCTAAGCATTGGCTTAAGAGTGAAGGTGAATCCATGACTACATCGACTGTAAAAACCAACCTGCTGGGTCTGACTCAACAGGAAATGGAAAAATTCTTCGACTCAATCGGGGAGAAGCGTTTCCGTGCCGGTCAGGTAATGAAATGGATTCACCACTTTGGTGTCGATGATTTCGACGCCATGACGAACGTCAGCAAGGCCTTGCGCGACAAGCTCAAGGCTATTGCTGAGGTCCGTGGTCCTGAAGTGGTCAGCGAGGACATTTCCAGCGACGGCACCCGTAAGTGGGTGGTGCGCGTGGCGTCCGGCAGCTGTGTCGAGACCGTGTACATTCCCCAAGGCAAACGCGGCACTCTATGCGTTTCGTCCCAGGCAGGCTGTGCCCTGGACTGCAGTTTCTGCTCCACCGGCAAGCAAGGCTTCAATAGCAACCTCACCGCCGCCGAAGTCATCGGCCAGGTGTGGATTGCCAACAAATCTTTCGGCAGCGTCCCGGCAACCGTCGACCGTGCCATCACCAACGTGGTGATGATGGGCATGGGTGAGCCGCTGCTGAACTTCGACAACGTCGTGGCCGCCATGCATCTGATGATGGATGACCTCGGCTACGGGATCTCCAAGCGCCGCGTGACCCTGTCCACGTCGGGTGTGGTGCCGATGATCGATGAGCTGGCCAAGCACATCGACGTCTCCCTGGCGTTGTCCCTGCACGCACCGAATGACGCATTGCGTAACCAATTGGTGCCGATCAACAAGAAATATCCGCTTAAGATGCTGCTCGAATCGTGCCAGCGCTACATGTCCGCCCTTGGCGAGAAGCGTGTGCTGACCATCGAGTACACCTTGCTCAAGGACATCAACGATAAAGTTGAGCATGCGGTGGAAATGATCGAGTTGCTGAAGAACATTCCGTGCAAGATCAACCTGATCCCGTTCAACCCGTTCCCGCATTCCGGGTACGAGCGGCCTAGCAACAACGCTATCCGCCGGTTCCAGGATCAGCTGCATCAGGCCGGTTTCAACGTCACCGTGCGCACCACCCGTGGTGAAGACATCGACGCCGCTTGTGGTCAATTGGTAGGGCAGGTGCTGGATCGCACCCGCCGCAGCGAACGTTACATCGCCGTGCGTGAGTTGAACGCCGACGGCGATCTGGCACAGAACGCTGCGAACACTAACTAAGAGAGGATCTCTATGTCCCTGCGCTTTGCGCTGCTGTTGCTGTTGGCCAGCCTGTGTGCTGGTTGTGTCCTGTCGGGTGACTACAACCCGATGAAGACCAGCAAGGGCCGCGACGAGGCGCGCGCTGCCTATGTGCAGTTGGGACTGGGATACTTGCAGCAAGGCATGACCGAGCGGGCCAAGGTGCCGCTGAAGAAGGCGCTGGATCTGGACGACTCGGATCCTGACGCCAATGCTGCCCTCGGGCTGGTGTTTCAGGCCGAAATGGAGCCGAAACTGGCTGACGAGCACTTTCGCAAGGCCTTGTCCGGTCGCCCCTCCGATGCGCGCATCCTCAACAACTACGGCAGTTTTCTCTACGAAGAACAGCGTTACAAGGAAGCCTACGAGCGTTTTGAACAGGCCGCCGCCGATACCCTGTATCCTGAGCGTTCGCGTGTGTTCGAAAACCTCGGCATGACCGCATCGAAGCTGGGGCAGCGCGATCTGGCGCAGCAGCAACTGGAAAAAGCCCTGCGACTGAACCGTCAACAACCGCGCGCGCTGCTCGAAATGGCTGAGTTGTCATTCGAAGACAGGCATTATGTGCCCGCACGTGACTATTACGAGCGTTTCAGCCTGCTTACCGAACAAAATGCACGTAGTCTATTGCTCGGTGTTCGGCTGGCAAAAGTGTTTGAAAATCGCGACAAGGCCGCCAGTTATGGCCTGCAATTAAAACGACTCTATCCCGGTACGCCGGAATATCAGCAATACCTGTCGGAGCAATGATGAAAGCGGCGCATCCCGAAGTTGTAGCAGCGAATCGCGTTAACCCCGGTGAGACCCTGCGCCAGGCACGCGAAAGCAATGGCTGGTCGCTGGCCGAAGTGGCCCTCAAGCTCAACCTCACCGTGACTTCCCTGAGTAATCTTGAAGCCGGCGCTTTCGACAAGCTGCCGGGGCATACCTTCGCTCGCGGTTACATTCGCGCCTATGCCAAGTTGCTCGGCATGGACCAGACCGTTCTGGTTCAACAGTTCGACCAGTCCACCGGCACCGACTCCCAGGGCAGCAATGTCCATGCGCTCGGTCGTATCGAAGAGCCGGTGCGTGTTTCTCACACCATTTTGCGTATCGTCAGCCTGCTGTTGCTGATCGCGGTCATCGGCGGTGGTTTCGTCTGGTGGCAGGATCAGACTTCGCAGCGTAGCAAAGACTTGACCAGCCTGGCTCCGGAGCACGTCGAAGTCGAAGGCGCCGATGGCACCACGCAGATTCACCCGATCGATGAGCCGGAAGATCAGGCCGTCGCCGAAAATCAGGCCGAGGGCGCAACCGCTCTGGCGCTGCCGCAATCGGAAACTACCGCTGAATCGACCGGCGCCGAGCCTGCCGCTCCGGCAACCGCTCCAACTGCACCAGCTGCTCCCGTTGCAACGCCAACTGCACCGGTTCATACGCCCGCGCCAGTGGTCGCCACTCCGGCCACCCCGGCTACGAACGTACCGGCCACTCCAGCGCCGACCGTCACCGCACCGGTTGTTCCTGCGACGCCTGCACCAATCGCAGAAGCGACCGCACCGCTCGCCGGGGAAGGTCAGGTGCAACTGCAGTTCACCGCCGATTGCTGGGCACAGGTTACCGATGGCCGCGGCAAAGTACTGTTCAGTGGTCTGAAGCACAAAGGCGATAACGTATCCGTTAGCGGTAAACCACCGCTTGCCGTGCGTCTGGGCGTGGCCCGCGCGGCACAGGTCAGCTACAACGGCCAGCCGGTCGATATCGCTCCGTTCACCAGTGGCGAGACTGCTCGCCTGAAGTTGGGTCAATAAGTCATGCACGGCGAATCTCCAATCAAACGTCGCGAATCGCGCAAGATCTGGGTCGGCAACGTACCGGTGGGCGGCGATGCGCCTATCGCTGTGCAGAGCATGACCAACAGCGACACCAATGATGTTGCCGCCACCGTGGCGCAGATCAACCGTCTGGAAGCCGCCGGCGTCGACATCGTCCGCGTTTCGGTGCCGGACATGGACGCCGCCGAGGCGTTCGGCAGAATCAAGCAACTGGTCAAGGTGCCGTTGGTTGCCGACATCCACTTCGACTACAAGATCGCCTTGCGCGTAGCCGAACTGGGTGTGGACTGCCTGCGCATCAATCCGGGCAACATCGGCCGTGAAGACCGCGTGCGTGCCGTGGTTGATGCTGCCCGTGATCGCGGGATCCCGATCCGCATCGGCGTCAACGCCGGTTCCCTGGAAAAAGACCTGCAAAAGAAATACGGCGAGCCGACCCCGGCTGCGCTGGTTGAATCGGCCCTGCGTCATGTCGAGCACCTCGAACGCCTGAATTTCCAGGACTTCAAGGTCAGCGTGAAGGCATCCGACGTGTTCATGGCCGTCGAAGCCTACCGTCTGCTGGCGAAAGAAATCGTGCAGCCACTGCACCTGGGCATCACCGAAGCCGGTGGATTGCGTTCGGGCACAGTGAAATCCGCCGTGGGCCTAGGTATGCTGCTCGCCGAGGGGATTGGCGATACTATCCGCATCTCGCTGGCGGCCGACCCGGTCGAAGAAGTGAAAGTCGGTTACGACATCCTCAAGTCTTTGCATTTGCGTTCCCGTGGCATCAACTTCATCGCCTGCCCGAGCTGCTCGCGGCAGAACTTCGATGTGGTCAAGACCATGAACGAGCTGGAAGGGCGCCTTGAAGACCTGCTGGTGCCGCTGGATGTCGCGGTGATCGGTTGTGTGGTCAACGGCCCCGGCGAAGCCAAGGAAGCCCATATCGGCTTGACCGGCGGCACGCCAAACCTGATTTACATCGATGGCAAGCCGTCGCAGAAACTGACGAATGACAATCTGGTGGACGAGCTGGAAAGGCTGATCCGCCAGAAAGCGGCCGAGAAGGTCGAAGCTGACGCAGCGGTTATCGCGCGCGGCTGAGCCTGACCGAAAGCCGAACGAATTTAAGGATTTATAGTGAGCAAGTCATTGCAAGCCATCCGTGGCATGAACGACATCCTGCCCGAACAGACCCCGCTGTGGCGTTATTTCGAGAGCACGGTCGCGCGTCTGCTGGATAACTACGGTTACAAGCAGATCCGCATGCCGATCGTCGAGTTCACCGAGCTGTTCAAGCGCTCCATAGGTGAAGTGACCGACATTGTTGAAAAAGAGATGTACACCTTCGAAGACCGCAACGGTGACTCCCTGACCCTGCGTCCTGAAGGCACCGCGGCGTGCGTGCGTGCCGTGCTCGAGCATGGCATCACCGGCGGCGGCCAAGTGCAGAAGCTCTGGTACATCGGCCCGATGTTCCGCCACGAGCGTCCGCAGAAAGGCCGTTATCGTCAGTTCCACCAGATCGGTCTGGAGGTGTTCAACCTCGACGGTCCGGACATCGATGCCGAGCTGATCATCATGACCTGGCGCCTGTGGGGCGAGCTGGGCATTCGTGATGCGGTCAAACTCGAACTCAACAGCCTCGGCACCAGCGAGTCCCGTGGTCGTTATCGTGAAGCGCTGGTCGAGTACCTCTCTGCGCACCACGACAAGCTCGACGAAGACAGCCAGCGTCGCCTGAAAACCAACCCGCTGCGCGTGCTCGACACCAAAAATGCCGACACCCAGGCCGTGCTGGTCGATGCGCCGAAGATGGCGGATTACCTCGACGACGAATCCCGTGCCCACTTTGAAGGCCTGAAGGCCCGTCTGGATGCCGTTGGCATTCCTTACGTGCTCAACCCGAAGCTGGTTCGTGGCCTCGATTACTACAGCAAAACCGTTTTCGAATGGGTCACCGATAAGCTCGGCGCCCAGGGCACTGTTTGCGCGGGCGGCCGTTACGACGGTCTGGTCGAGCAGATGGGCGGCAAGCCGACCACCGGCGTTGGTTTCGCCATGGGCATCGAACGTCTGGTGCTGATGCTCGAAACCCTGGAGCAGATCCCGGAAGAAATCTCGCGTCAGGTCGATGTCTATCTCTGCGCCTTCGGTGAAGAAGCCGAGCTGGCGGGTCTGGCCTTGGCCGAACGTGTACGTGATCAGCTTCCAAACCTGCGTCTGCAAGTCAATGCCGGCGCCGGCAGCTTCAAAAGCCAGTTCAAGAAAGCCGACAAGAGCGGTGCGCTGTACGCACTGATCCTGGGTGACGACGAAATGGCCCAGCAAGTGGTAGGTTTCAAACCCCTGCGTGGCCAGGGCGAACAACAAAGCATTGCCTGGGATGCGCTTGCCGCTCACCTGGCCACCTGCGTCGTGCAGGGTTGAAGCTGTCTTAACAGCCGATTTAGCGATTAAGGAGTATTGGGGTGTCGAGTACCGAAGACGAACAGTTGGCGGATTTGAAAGACTGGTGGACACGCAACGGCAAACCTCTGGTCACCGGCGGCCTGTTGGCGCTGGTCATCGTGTTCGGCTGGCAGGCTTATCACAAGTATCAGGGCAACCAGTCGCAAGGCGCCTCGGTGCTCTATCAGCAACTGCTGGAAACCACGCTGACCCCGGACGGCAAGCCTGACGCAGCCCGCGTTGCGGATCTGGCCGGCAAGCTCAACAGCGAGTTCGGCGGCACTGCCTACGCGCAGTACGGCAGCCTGTTCGTGGCCAAGGTTGCTGTCGACAGCGGCAAGCTGGATGACGCGGCGACCGAGCTGAAGGCCATCGTCGACAAACCGGCCAACCCGGCGCTGGGCGAAATCGCCCGTCAGCGTCTGGCACAGGTGCTGGGCGCGCAGAACAAGGCCGAAGACGCCCTGAAGCTGCTCGATGGCGATGCCGACAAAGCATTCCTGGCCACTCGCGAAGAACTCAAGGGCGACCTGCTGGTGCAGCTGGGCCGTACCGATGACGCGAACAAGGCGTATCAAAAAGCCAAGGCGGCACTGTCGGATGAAGCGGCGGTCGGTGGCCTTCAAATCAAGCTCGACGACCTGGCCAAAGGGGATGCGTGACGTGATCCGTTGGAAGCATGCAGCATTGCTGGCTCTGGCCCTTCTGGCCGCGGGTTGCAGCAGCAACAGTAAAAAAGAATTGCCACCGGCCGAGCTGACCGACTTCAAAGAAGAAGTGGTTCTGCAAAAGCAGTGGAGTCGTTCGATCGGTGACGGTCAGGGCGAAACCTACAACATGCTGGTGCCGGCGATCGACGGTGACACCATCTACGCGGCCGATGTGACCGGCGTGGTGATGGCCATGGATCGCAGCAACGGCGACGTGAAATGGAAACAGGATCTCGAACTGCCTGTCTCCGGCGCCGTTGGCGTGGGTTACGGTCTGGTTCTGATCGGTACGCTGCGTGGCGAAGTCGTCGCTCTGGACACCATCAACGGTGAAGAGAAGTGGCGTGCTCGCGTGAACAGCGAAGTCCTCGCGCCGCCGGCCAACAACGGCGACGTGGTGGTGGTGCAGACTCAGGACGATCGTCTGATCGGTCTGGATGCCTCCACCGGTACTCAACGCTGGGTGTATGACAGCACTCCGGCCGTTCTGACCCTGCGTGGCACCAGTGCACCGCTGGTGACCAACCGCCTCGCGGTGGCGGGTCTGTCGACCGGTAAAGTGGTCGCTCTGGACATTTCCAACGGCGTACCGGTGTGGGAACAACGCATCGCGATTCCACAGGGTCGTTCGGAACTGGAACGCGTTGTCGACATCGATGGCGGTCTGCTGCTTTCCGGCGGCACACTGTACGTTGCCAGCTATCAGGGTCGCGTTGCGGCACTGGATCTGGAAAGCGGTCGTCAACTCTGGCAGCGCGATGCGTCGAGCTACGCCGGTATTGCTCAGGGTTTCGGCAGTGTTTACGTGAGCCTGTCTTCGGGCACCGTTGAAGGCGTCGACGAGCGTTCCACCACCGCGCTGTGGAGCAACGACTCGCTGGCTCGCCGTCAACTGTCGGCTCCGGAAGTGTTCTCCAGCTACGTGGCTGTGGGTGACCTGGAAGGTTATCTGCATCTGCTAAGTCAGGTCGACGGTCGTTTCGTCGGCCGTGAGCGCATCGACAGCGACGGCCTGCGTGCCCGTCCGCTGGTGGTGGGTGACACGATTTATGTGTATGGCAACAGCGGCAAACTGGAAGCCCTGACCATCAAGTAACAACTATGCTTGGGGATAACACCCCAGGCAGCTTCACTTGTGGGAGTGAACCTGTTCGCCCTCACAGTGTTGCCCCGAGCACCAGCCGCTGCCTAGCAGCGGCTTTTGTATTTTCTGAAATAACGAAGTGGAGAGCCGCATGGTTCCCGTAATCGCCCTGGTGGGCCGACCGAACGTCGGCAAATCCACCTTGTTCAACCGCCTGACCAGGACTCGCGACGCCATCGTCGGCGACTTGTCCGGTCTGACCCGTGATCGCCAGTACGGTGAGGCCAAGTGGCAAGGGCGTTCCTACATTCTGGTCGACACCGGTGGTATCTCCGGTGACGAGCACGGTATGGACGAAAAAATGGCCGAGCAGTCGCTGCTGGCCATTGAAGAAGCAGATGTTGTGCTGTTCCTGGTAGATGCCAAGGCCGGTTTTACCGCCGCCGACCAAATGATCGCCGAACACTTGCGCAAACGTAACAAGCGCTCCTACGTGGTTGCCAACAAGGTCGACAACATCGATCCGGAAATGGCCCGCGCTGAATTTGCTCCGTTGGGCATGGGGCACGCGATTCCGATCGCCGGTGCTCACGGCCGTGGCATCACTCAGATGCTGGAAATCGCCCTGGGTGATTTCCCGAGAGACGAAGAAGAGCCGGAAGACGGCGAAGAAGAACTCGTTGCCGAAGGCGAGGAAGCCAAGCGCATTCCTGGCCCGAGCGAAAAAGACGGGATCAAGATCGCCATCATCGGTCGTCCGAACGTTGGTAAGTCGACCCTGGTCAACCGCATGCTCGGTGAAGACCGGGTAATTGTCTATGACCAGCCCGGCACCACCCGTGACAGTATCTACATCCCGTTCGAACGGAATGAAGAGAAGTACACGCTGATCGACACAGCCGGTGTGCGCAAGCGCGGCAAGATCCACGAAGAAGTCGAAAAATTCTCCGTGGTCAAAACCCTGCAGGCGATCAAAGACGCCAACGTGGTGATCTTCGTGATGGACGCCCGCGAAGGTGTGGTCGATCACGACCTCAACCTGCTGGGCTTTGCCATCGAGTCGGGTCGTGCGCTGGTGATCGCGATCAACAAGTGGGACGGTATGACGCCGAGCGAACGCGACTTCGTGAAGGTCGAGCTGCAGCGTCGTCTGTTCTTCGTTGACTACGCCGACATCCACTTCATCTCGGCGCTGCACGGTACTGGCGTGGGCAACCTCTACGCTTCCGTACAGAACTCGTTCAAGTCGGCGGTCACCCGCTGGCCGACCAACCGTCTGACCCAGATTCTGGAAGACGCTGTTGGGGAGCACGCGCCACCGATGGTCAACAACCGCCGGATCAAGCTGCGTTACGCCCACTTGGGTGGTGCAAACCCGCCGATCATCGTGATCCACGGTAACCAGATCGAGAAAGTACCGAAGTCGTATGTGCGCTATCTGGAGAACACTTACCGTCGTGTGCTGAAGCTGGTCGGTACGCCGATCCGCATCGAGTTCAAGGGCGGCGAGAACCCGTACGAAGGCAACAAAAACACGCTGACCGACCGCCAGGTCAACAGGAAGCGTCGGATGATGTCGCACACCAAGAAAGCCGACAAGAAGCGCCGCGACAAGAAGTGATCCGAGGCCCTGCACAATTTTGTGTGGGGCTTTTGTGGTGAGGGGATTTATCCCCGATGGGCTGCGCAGCAGCCTCAAAACCTGTGCCCGCGGTGTATCAGTCAAACCGCATTCAACGGATTTGCGACTGCTTCGCAGCCGATCGGGGATAAATCCCCTCGCCACAGGTATCGCGGTGTTTTACAAAGAAGAAGGGCGCCGGTTGGCGCCCTTTTTTTATGGGCGCCGGATGGGCTATTCTCGGGCTCTCCCGCGCCGTCGTCAGAGCCGGGTGTTGAGCAGGGAACCCCCGATGATCACCAGTAAGCTGCCGAATGTCGGCATCACTATTTTCACGCAGATGTCTCAGCTCGCGGCGCAGACCGGTGCCATCAACCTGTCCCAGGGTTTTCCTGATTTCGACGGCCCGCAGTCCCTGCTCGATGCGGTCGGTCGGCATATTGCCAGTGGCCACAACCAGTATTCGCCGATGACCGGTCTGCCGGCGCTGCGTGAGCAGATCGCGGCAAAAATCGTCCGCAGCTATGGCGTGAGCGTGGATGCTGACAGCGAACTGACGGTGACCCCGGGAGCGACCCAGGCGATCTTCTGTGCGATTCAGGCAGTTATCCACAGCGGCGACGAAGTCATCGTCTTCGACCCGTGTTACGACAGTTATGTACCTGCAACGGAGCTGGCCGGCGGTCGCTGCGTGCATGTGCAGTTGGCAAGCGACGACTTTTCCATCGATTTCGAGCAACTCAGCGCTGCCATCACGCCGCGCACGCGAATGATCGTCCTCAACACCCCGCACAACCCGAGCGGTGCCCTGATCAGCCGTGCCGAGCTGGATCAACTGGCCGCATTGATCCGCGATCGCGACATCTATCTGATAAGCGATGAGGTCTATGAACATCTGGTATTCGACGGCGTGCCGCATGTCAGCGTGCTCGCTCACGAAGAGCTGTATCAACGCGCCTTCGTGGTCAGCTCGTTCGGCAAGACTTATCACGTCACTGGCTGGAAAACCGGTTATGTTGTCGCGCCGCCAGCGCTGACTGCCGAATTGCGCAAAGTGCATCAGTACGTGAGTTTCTGCGGCGTCACGCCGCTGCAATATGCCTTGGCTGATTACATGGCCGAGCACCCGGAGCACGTCGAAGAGTTGCCGGGCTTCTATCAGGCCAAACGCGATCTGTTCTGCGATCTGCTGGCACCGTCGCGATTCAGCTTTACCCGGGTCACCGGTACTTATTTCCAACTGGTCGATTACTCGCAGATTCGTCCCGACCTGAACGATGTCGAGATGGCCATGTGGATGACCCGCGAACACGGCGTGGCGAGCATTCCGGTGTCGGTGTTCTATCAGAGCCCACCCGAAGGCCAGCGCCTGGTGCGTCTGTGCTTTGCCAAACGCGAGGAGACGCTGCGCGAAGCGGCGGCAAAACTATGCGTGATCTGAGTATGTTGCCCGATCTCAATCTGGCGCTGATCCAGACCAGCCTGGCCTGGCATGATCGTCAGGCCAATCTCGAGCATTTCGATGTGTTGCTGGAGCAGGCGCGGGGGGCGGATCTGATTATCCTGCCGGAGATGTTCACCACCGGTTTTTCCATGGAATCAGAAACCCTCGCCGAAGCCGAGAACGGCCCGACCAGCAAATGGCTGCGGGTTCAGTCGGCGAAGCTCAACGCGGTGATCACCGGCAGTGTCATTATTCAGGCCGCCGACGGTAGCCATCGCAATCGCCTGTTGTGGGCGCGGCCCGACGGTGAAGTGCTGCATTACGACAAGCGCCATCTGTTCCGCATGGCCGGCGAGC
Source organism: Pseudomonas sp. LBUM1648 (assembly GCF_059716145.1). Lineage (NCBI taxonomy): Bacteria > Pseudomonadati > Pseudomonadota > Gammaproteobacteria > Pseudomonadales > Pseudomonadaceae > Pseudomonas > Pseudomonas sp. LBUM1648. The sequence continues at coordinate 5,319,756 of NZ_CP166808.1, read as the reverse complement.
ACAACCATTACACCCCCGGCGAGCGCCAGGTGCAGTTCGAACTCAAGGGCTGGCGGATTCGGCCGCTGATTTGCTATGACCTGCGCTTCCCGGTGTGGAGCCGGGATGCGCAAGACACCGATCTGCTGCTCTACACCGCCAACTGGCCCGGCGCGCGTCGTCTGCACTGGAATCGTCTGTTGCCGGCCCGGGCCATCGAAAACCTCTGTTACGTGGCGGCGGTCAATCGCGTCGGTACCGATGGCAAGGGTTTCGCGTACACGGGAGACAGTCAGGTGCTGGATTTCCAGGGTGAGACGTTGCTGGCGGCGGGGGAGGCTGATGGGGTGTTCAAGGCCGTGCTGGAAGCGGCACCACTGGCGGCTTACCGCGAAAGATTCCCGGCTAATCTGGACGCCGACACCTTCGAACTCACCTGAAATTCAAGCGGTGACGGGGAGGGCCCTTTCGCGAGCAGGCTCGCTCCCACATTGGAATGCGATCCTCCTGTGGGAGCGAGCCTGCTCGCGAAGGGGGCTTTGAAATCTGCACAAAAATGTCAGGCAAAAAAAGGCCTCGGAGCTTTCACTCCGGGGCCTTTTGCATTTCAGCAGTCGATTAAGCCGCTTTCGCTTCCGGTTGGCTCAACGAGCGGTTCAGTGCACTGAACAGCGCCTTGAAGCTGGCGGTGGTGATGTTTTCATCGATGCCCACGCCGTGTACTGCACGTTCACCATTTACACGCAGCTCGATGTAGGCCGCTGCTTTGGCGTTGGTGCCCGCGCCGATCGCGTGTTCGTTGTAGTCCATGATTTCCACCGGAATCGGCAGGCCGGCCACCAATGCTTCCAGCGCACCGTTGCCCTTGCCACGCCAGTGCAGGTTGGTTTCGCCCTGACCCTTGCTCGCCACTTCCACTTCGACGGCGCTGTTGCCGTTTTCTTCCTGCAGGCGATGGCTGACCAGCGCGTACGGGGTGTTGGCTTGCAGGTATTCACTGATCAACAGCGAGTGAATCTGCTTGGCGGTCATTTCCAGGCCCAGGCGGTCGGTTTCACGCTGCACGACTTGGCTGAACTCGATCTGCATGCGACGCGGCAGGCTGATGCCGTACTCCTGCTCCAGCAAGTAAGCGATGCCGCCCTTGCCCGACTGGCTGTTGACGCGGATCACCGCCTCGTAGCTGCGACCAATGTCGGCCGGGTCGATCGGCAAGTACGGCACTTCCCACAAAGCGTCCGGTTTTTGCTGGGAGAAGCCCTTGCGGATCGCGTCCTGGTGGGAGCCGGAGAACGCGGTATGGACCAGATCGCCAACGTACGGGTGACGTGGGTGAACCTGGATCTGGTTGCACTCTTCGACGACTTTGCGCACGCCGTCGATGTCGGAGAAGTCCAGTTGAGGGTCGAGGCCTTGGGTGTACATGTTCAGTGCGACGGTGACGAGGTCGACGTTACCGGTACGCTCGCCGTTGCCGAACAGGCAGCCTTCGACACGGTCGGCGCCGGCCATCAGGCCCAGCTCGGTGGCAGCCACGCCGGTACCACGGTCGTTGTGGGTGTGCAGGCTGATGATGACGCTGTCACGACGGTTGATGTTGCGGCTGAACCATTCGATCTGGTCGGCGTAGATGTTCGGGGTCGCGCACTCAACGGTGGCCGGCAGGTTGAGGATCATCTTGTGCTCAGGCGTCGGGTTCCAGACCTCGATCACCGCGTCACAGACTTCCTTCGCGAACTCCAGCTCAGTGGCGCTGAAGGTTTCCGGCGAGTACTCAAAGGTCCACTCGGTGTCCGGCTGCATCGCTGCGTATTTGACGAACAGTTTGGCGGCGTTGACCGCGATGGCCTTGATGCCGTCCTTGTCCTGATTGAAGACGATGCGACGGAAAGAAGGCGAGGTGGCGTTGTACAGGTGAACGATGGCTTTCTTCGCACCACGCAGGGATTCGAAGGTGCGCTCGATCAGGTCTTCACGGCCCTGGGTCAGCACCTGAATGGTGGTGTCGTCCGGGATGTGGCCTTCTTCAATCAGGGTACGCACGAAGTCGAAGTCGGTTTGCGAAGCTGCCGGGAACGAGGCTTCGATTTCCTTCACGCCCACTTGCACGAGGGTTTTCCAGAAGCGCAGCTTTTTCACCGCGTCCATCGGTTCGATCAGCGACTGGTTGCCGTCACGCAGGTCGGAGCTGCACCAGATCGGCGCTGCGTCGATGGTTTTCGACGGCCAGGTGCGATCCGGCAGATTGATGACAGGGAACGCGCGGTACTTGGAGGACGGATCTTTGAGCATGCTCATCGGGAAATTCCTTATTGTCTGGGCCGAAAAGAGGCGGCCTGCCGGTGGAACGAATGTTCTTGGAAAAGCGTGGGACGAGGCGCAGCGATTCAGCCCGGCAGTCGTGCGCTGACGAGGCACAGGCTGCGGTGCTGGCGAAGCTGAATAAGGGTGTGAGAGGTTTTCATGCTTTCAACCCTAACCGCGGGTGGGGAGGATGGCAAGCAGTCGAAAAAAATTGAGAGGAACACTCGAAAAGAGAGGGTTTGCGCGATTTTATTGTGTGATAAGCCAGAGAGTGTCTGGATTTTTGCGCAGGGTTTGATGGGGGCGCAATTGAAAGAGGTGGGTTTCAGCGGTATTTGCGGTGGGGAATAGGCCGCTATCGCGATAAGGCTCACTCCTACCGATCAACTGTAGGAGTGAGCCTGCTCGCGATGAGGCCAGAAGCCTCCCTGAATAAATCAGGGCTGGAACGCCCCAATGAAAATCGCCGGATCCACCCGCGCATCATTCAGGCTGATATTCCAGTGCATATGCGGCCCGGTTGCGCGGCCAGTCGAGCCGACCTTGCCCACCACTGCACCCCGCGCCACTTGATCACCCACCTTCACATCAATCTTCGACATATGGCAGAACATGCTGATAAAGCCCTGACCGTGGTCGACAAACACCGTATTGCCGTTGAAGAAGTAGTTACCGGTCAGAATCACCTTACCCGCCGCCGGGGTCTTGATCGGCGTGCCGGCCGGCACCGCGAAGTCCAGGCCTGCGTGCGGATTGCGCTCTTCGCCGTTGAAGAAGCGGCGCACACCAAACTTGCTCGACAGTGGCCCGTTGACCGGTTTGTCCAGCAACAGGTTGCTCGGCGTGTTCGGGCTGAAGCTGCGGTAGGCCTTGATCTGCTCAGCCAACTCGCCCTCGATGCGCTTGAGGTTGGCCGGGTTTGGATTGACCTGTTGGGTGTTCTTCAGGGTGATGCGCTGTTCCGGATATTTTTTGTTGCCGACCGTGAACGGCAGATTACGCCCGCCACTGCTGATTTGCTGCGATCCCGGTTTGACGGTCAGTGGCACGCCGACAATCGCCAGCCAGTTGTTCTGCTCTTTGACCACTAACACCGGTTTGCCCTGATAGGTGGCTTTCGGCGCTTGAGCGGCAGCGCCCAGATCAACCACTGCCACGCCGCCCGGCACCGGTTTGTTCAGCAGCCGGGTGATGTAACTGTCGGCGTGGGCGTTGACGGTCAGACAGAGTAAAAACAATGGAGCCAGAAAACGCGGCATGGATCAGTCCAGTAAAGAGAGGGTGACGGGCGTCAGGTGATTGTCCTCGACGCGCACTTGCAGTTCGCCTTCGCCGAGTTTGGCTTTCAGGCGCTGGCCGGTGTGGGTCTGCGCGGCGTTGCGGATCGCGTTGCCGCGCTCATCCAGCAGAATGCTGTAACCACGGCCAAGGGTCGCCAGCGGGCTGACCACATGCAGCGTCTGCATCTGACTGTGCAGTTGCAGACGACGGTTTTTCAGGCCTTCACGCATCGCTCGCGGCAAACGTTCGGCGAGGCTGTCGAGGCGCTGGCGCAACATCGCCAGTTGCCGTCCCGGATGCTGCCCGGCGAGGCGGGTTTCCAGGCGAATCAGGCGTTCGCGTCGAGTATTGAGATGACGCTCGAAGGCCCGGCGCATACGCATGTCGAGGTCGTCCAGACGCTGAGCCTGCTGGCGCAGACGCTCGCCGGGATGGCGCAGGCGCCGGGCCATGCCTTCCAGACGAAGACGATCGCGCATCAAACGGTCACGCATGCGCATGACCAAACGGCGATGCAGGCTTTCGACCTGACGGATCAGGTGGCTGGAATCGGGAGCGAGCAGCTCGGCGGCAGCGGAAGGCGTGGGTGCGCGGACGTCGGCAACGAAGTCGCTGATCGACACATCGGTTTCATGGCCGACGGCGCTGACAATCGGTGTCACACAAGCATCGACTGCGCGGGCCACGGCCTCTTCGTTGAAACACCAGAGGTCTTCCAGCGAGCCGCCGCCACGGGCGAGGATAAGAGCGTCAAATCCGCGGGCATCGGCCATTTTCAAGGCGCGGACGATCTGCGCAGTGGCTTCGCGGCCCTGCACGGCAGTCGGAATCAACGTCAACTGAACCTGCGGCGCACGGCGGCGGAACACGCTGATGATGTCGCGGATCACCGCGCCAGTCGGCGAACTGATGATGCCGATGCGTTGCGGATGCGCCGGCAGCGGCACTTTGCGTTCGGCGCTGAACAGGCCTTCGGCGCTGAGCTTTTCCTTCAACGCATCGAAGGCCAGACGCAGCGCGCCGTCACCCGCCGGCTCCACGGTGTCGAGAATCAGTTGATAGTCACCACGGCCTTCGAACAGCGAGACCTTGCCGCGAACCTTCACGGCCAAGCCGTCTTTCAGCGCCTGGCGCACGCGTGCAGCGTTCTGACGGAACAAGGCGCAACGCACCTGCGCGCCGCTGTCCTTGAGCGTGAAATAGATGTGGCCGGACGCCGGGCGGGCGAGGTTGGAGATTTCGCCTTCGACCCAGATGTTGCTGAACACGTCTTCGAGCAACACCCGCGCGCGGCCGTTGAGCTGGCTGACGGTCAGGACTTCACGGTCCAGGCCAAGTCTTGCAAAGGGATCTTTAATCATGGGGCGCAGTTTAAAGGCATTCGCCGGTGAATGTCTGGAGGAAGTGTTGCACCAGCGGTGTCGGATTTTGCCGATAGGCGAGGGCCACAGTGCTTTGGCAATCTGAATCTGCCAGCGGTAGAAATCTTACGCCGGACGGTGCGATGTCCTGCATCGACTCGGGCAGCAGGGCGATGCCGAACCCCGCCTGAATCAACTGCAATTGCGTGGTTTTGCGCGACATCACTCTCGCGGCTTTCGGGAAGAAGCCCTGGCGCATGCACAGGTCGGCGCATAAATAGCTCAGGCCACCGCGCTGCGGATGGGGAATCGAAATGAACGGCTCGTCTTTTAATTGCGCCAGTTCGACAATTCTCAGGTCAGCCAATCGATGACTCGCCGGCACCGCTAACAGCAAGCGTTCAGTAAACAGGGGCGTAACCTGAATACCCTCGCGCTGACGCAACACCGGCAGACGCAGCAGGCCGATATCGAGGCGACCTTCGGCCAGTTCCTCCAGTTGCGCTTCCGACGACAGTTTGCCGATGTCCAGCGACACGCCTTGCTGCTGATCAAGGTAAGTGCTGATGTCGCGCAGCAATCGCCCGCTGATCGGTACGGTACTTGAGTGATTCAAGCGCAATGTGCCGAGTTGACCGTGGCCGACTTCGGTGGCCATGGTGCTGGCCTTGTTCAACTCAATCAGCAGATTGCGCGCTCGCGGTAACAACGCTTCACCCGCCGCCGTGAGTCGGGGTTGCCGTGCTGTGCGCTCGAACAGCGGGGTTTGCAGACGGGTTTCCATGTCTTTGATCTGCCGGCTCAGTGCCGATTGCGCGATGAACAAACGCTCGGCCGCCGCACTGAAGCTGCCGCATTCGGCGATTTCCACGAAGTAACGCAGTTGACGGGTTGAAAGCACAAGACATGCCTTTTCGAGATGGGTTGGCGACTTTGAAGATATTAGTCGCAACCCTCGGCGGTGGCTAAAGTCATCAAAGGCTTATAAAGGAAGTCGAGCGATGAGCGTTGTGGGGCTGCTGAGTGAGTGGGCATGGGGTGCCGAGGGCTGGGCGGTGATCGGATTGGCGATCGCGCTGGCCTATATCGTGTTTGGCATTGCCGGTTTCGGCACGGCGCTGGTGGCGGGGCCGATTCTGATTCTGTTCATGCCGTTGTCGAAGATTGTGCCGTTGCTGGTGCTGCTGGATTTCGTCGCGGCGCTTGGCAATCTGCTGCCATCGCGGCGGGACGTGGCGAAACCCGAATTGCTGCGATTGCTGCCGTGCATGGCGGTTGGTTGCACGTTGGGGGTGATTTTTCTGCTCAATCTCAAATCCGATCTGTTGTTGCTGTTGATGGGGCTGTTTATCAGCGCTTATGCGATTTACAGCCTGTGGGTCAAAGCGCGGCCCGCGCAACTGGCAGCCGCTTGGGCGGTACCGATGGGGACGGTGGGCGGATTGTTCGGAGCGTTGTTTGGCAGTGGTGGCTTTCTATACGCTATCTATCTCAATAGCCGACTGCCTAAAGACGCGGCCCGGGCTACGCAAAGTGCGCTGATCAGTTGCAGCACGGTGGTGCGCTTGAGCCTGTTCGCCATCGCCGGTGTTTATGCCGAACTACCTTTGTTAATGCTGGCGCTGTGTCTGTTGCCTGCCATGGTGCTGGGGTTGTGGATCGGGCGGCGCTTGACCATGCGGTTGTCCCGCGAGGCGTTTGTGCGACTGGTGACGTGGTTGGTGCTGGCGAGCGGCATTGCCTTGATCGGGCGCTATTTGAGTACTTGACCGGATTTCGTCAGGGATTAAGCTGCCGGCTTTTAGGGCCTCTTCGATTTGCTCGCGAAGGCGTCAGAAGCCATACCGCAGGACTTTCCATGAATTCGCAAAGCATCATCGTCCCGAAAATCTCCACCCTGCCGGTCCACGAACCCCGGGCCCGGGCGATCGTGCGCTGGCTGGTGCGCAAGAACATCATCGAGGAAGAACTGACCACCTGCGGCCGCACCGGCAATCGCATGGCCCACGCCATTGCTGACGGCGCTCGCGCCGTGGTGCTGCACCCTGAGGCGTTGCCGTTCGGCGAGCCGATCAATGGCTTGGAGATCGTCACCAAGCGCTGCATCTACACCCCGGCCAAGGGATTTCTGGAAGAGGCTGGTTGCGCCGAGTGCCGCCGCGAAGTTGGTGAAGCGCTGTTCGAAAGCCTGGAAGACTGGATGCCAGGGCGCACCGACAACTTCACTTGCCCGGAATGCGGGCATGAAGACGACATCAACGGCTTTCTGTATTTGCAGGAATGCGCGTTCTCCAACCTGGGGTTCATCTTCAACAACTGGCTGGAAGCCGGGTTCAAGCAGAGCTTTATCGACGAATTCGCTGATTGGCTGGATCAACCTGTCTCTTGGGTCAAGGTGGAGCTGTAGACGCGGCGATTCCCGTACATCAGCAACATTGATATTAAGCAGAGTTTTACGTTGAACAGCGGGGGGTGTCTGACTATAATGGCGCGCTTCCATTTTCCCGCTCGGGAGCCCCCGCGATGCTGCGTATCAGCCAAGAAGCTCTGACATTCGACGACATTCTCCTAGTGCCCGGTTATTCCGAGGTGCTTCCTAACGAAGTCAGTCTCAAGACCCGCCTTACCCGTGGCATCGAACTGAACATTCCTCTGGTTTCTGCTGCAATGGACACCGTTACTGAAGCCCGTCTGGCAATTGCCATGGCTCAGGAAGGTGGCATCGGCATTATCCACAAGAACATGACCATCGAGCAGCAAGCTGCCGAAGTTCGCAAGGTCAAGAAGTTCGAAGCCGGCGTCGTCAAGGATCCGATTACCATCGAGGCAGATGCCACGGTTCGTGATCTGTTCGAATTGACCCGCATGCACAACATTTCCGGCGTTCCGGTACTGCACGATGGCGACCTGGTCGGTATCGTCACTTCCCGTGACGTGCGTTTCGAAACCCGTCTGGATGCCACCGTCCGTGAAGTGATGACGCCTAAAGAACGTCTGGTCACCGTACGCGAAGGCGCCGACAAGAACGAAGTCCGCGAGCTGCTGCACAAGCACCGTCTGGAAAAAGTTCTGATCGTCGATGACAAGTTTGCCCTCAAAGGCATGATGACCGTCAAAGACATCGAAAAAGCCAAAGCCTATCCGCTGGCCAGCAAGGACGATCAAGGTCGTCTGCGCGTTGGCGCTGCTGTTGGTACCGGTAAAGACACCGGTGACCGCGTAGCCGCGCTGGTCAATGCCGGTGTGGACGTGGTGGTGGTCGACACCGCTCACGGTCACTCCAAAGGCGTGATCGACCGCGTTCGCTGGGTTAAACAGAATTTCCCTGAAGTGCAGGTGATCGGCGGCAACATCGCCACCGGCGCAGCCGCCAAGGCCCTGGCCGAAGCTGGCGCCGATGCGGTCAAGGTCGGTATCGGCCCTGGCTCGATCTGCACCACCCGCATCGTCGCCGGTGTCGGCGTCCCGCAAATCAGTGCCATCGCCAACGTTGCTGCTGCCCTTGAAGGCACCGGCGTACCGTTGATCGCCGACGGCGGCATCCGTTTCTCCGGTGACCTGTCCAAGGCCATCGTTGCCGGTGCTTCCTGCGTCATGATGGGCTCGATGTTCGCCGGTACTGAAGAAGCGCCGGGCGAGATCGAACTGTTCCAGGGCCGTTCGTACAAGGCTTATCGCGGTATGGGTTCGCTGGGCGCCATGTCCCAGGCTCAAGGCTCTTCCGACCGTTACTTCCAGGACTCCTCGGCAGGCGCCGAGAAACTCGTTCCGGAAGGCATCGAAGGCCGTGTTCCTTACAAAGGCACCCTGAGCGCGATCATTCACCAGTTGATGGGCGGCCTGCGTTCCTCGATGGGCTACACCGGCAGCGCCGACATCGAAGAAATGCGCACCAAGCCTGAGTTCGTGCGGATCACCGGCGCTGGCATGGCCGAGTCCCACGTTCACGACGTGCAGATCACCAAAGAAGCGCCAAACTACCGCGTAGGTTGAGCCTTCAAGCAACAAGCTAAGCAACCGGGGCTGTTTTATTCAGCCCCGAGTTGTTTCTGAATCACGACTGTTTCTGAATGACTTAGACGAGACTGAATCATGGCCCTCGATATTCACGCTCACCGCATCCTGATCCTCGACTTCGGTTCCCAGTACACCCAACTGATCGCCCGCCGCGTGCGCGAGATCGGTGTGTACTGCGAACTGCACCCGTTCGACATGGACGAAGATGCGATCCGCGAATTCGCTCCTAAAGGCGTCATCCTCGCCGGCGGCCCCGAGTCCGTGCACGAAGCCAACAGCCCGCGCTGCCCGCAGGCCGTGTTTGACCTGGGTGTGCCGGTCTTCGGTATCTGCTACGGCATGCAGACCATGGCCGAGCAACTGGGCGGCAAGGTTGAAGGTTCCGAACTGCGTGAGTTCGGTTATGCCCGCGTTGACGTGGTCGGCAAGAGCCGTCTGCTCGACGGCATCGAAGACCATATCGACGCCGACGGCCTGTTCGGCCTCGACGTGTGGATGAGCCACGGTGACAAGGTCACCAAGATGCCGCAAGACTTCCACATCCTCGCCAGCACCCCGAGCTGCCCGATCGCCGGCATGTTCAACGACGATCGCGCTTACTACGGCGTGCAGTTCCACCCGGAAGTGACCCACACCAAGCAGGGCGGTCGGATCCTGTCGCGCTTCGTTCTCGACATCTGTGGCTGTGAAGCCCTGTGGACCCCGTCGAAGATCGCTGAAGACGCCATCGCCAACATCCGCGCACAAGTCGGCACCGACAACGTGCTGCTGGGTCTGTCCGGCGGCGTTGACTCCTCGGTGGTTGCCGCGCTGCTGCACAAAGCCATCGGCGATCAGCTGACCTGCGTCTTCGTCGACAACGGTCTGCTGCGTCTGCACGAAGGCGAGCAAGTGATGGCCATGTTCGCCGAGAACATGGGCGTCAAAGTGATCCGCGCCAACGCCGAAGAGCAGTTCCTGAACAATCTGGCTGGCGAAGCCGACCCAGAGAAGAAGCGCAAGATCATCGGTCGCACCTTCATCGACGTATTCGATGCCCAGTCGAACAAACTGGACAACATCAAGTACCTCGCTCAGGGCACCATCTACCCGGACGTAATCGAGTCGGCTGGCGCGAAAAGCGGCAAGGCTCATGTGATCAAGTCGCACCACAACGTGGGCGGCCTGCCGGAAGAGATGAACCTGAAACTGGTCGAGCCACTGCGCGAACTGTTCAAGGACGAAGTCCGCCGTTTGGGTCTGGAACTGGGCCTGCCGTACGACATGGTCTACCGTCACCCGTTCCCGGGTCCGGGCCTGGGCGTGCGCATCCTCGGTGAAGTGAAGAAGGAATACGCCGACCTGCTGCGTCGCGCCGACCACATCTTCATCGAAGAACTGCGTAAAGCCGACTGGTACCACAAAGTCAGCCAGGCCTTCGTGGTGTTCCAGCCAGTGAAATCGGTTGGCGTGGTTGGTGATGGCCGTCGTTACGCCTGGGTTGTGGCCCTGCGTGCCGTGGAAACCATCGACTTCATGACTGCGCGTTGGGCTCACCTGCCTTACGAACTGTTGGAAAATGTTTCCGGCCGCATCATCAATGAAATCGAAGGCATCTCCCGCGTCACTTACGACGTGTCGAGCAAGCCGCCGGCGACGATTGAGTGGGAATGATTGGATGTCCGGTACTGACCGGCACCAACTAGCAAGAAATACCCTGAAGCCCGCGTAACTGCGGGCTTTTCGGCTTTTTGGGTCTAGCAAATTCTGGCAGCTCTCTGCATCGCCAAGCACCGTGTTTGTGTTGCATGGTACGGGGCATTGACTGAGCCCAATGCCATGCTCGGTGTTCGATACCATGTCGTCTCCGTAGGGAGCAGCATGGTATCAATTATCATCATCTGCCCGGGTTCATTGGGTTTCCTTGCGATCTTGGGGTGATTTCTGAGCATGGTATTTTTTTGAACGGAATCCGCGAACGCCATGCTGACCGATACCAAGCTACGTAATCTCAAACCGAAAGAAAAACTCTACAAAGTGAACGACCGCGATGGACTCTATGTGGCTGTCACGGCTGCGGGATCAATCTCGTTTCGCTACAACTACTCCATCAACGGCCGACAGGAGACCGTCACGTTCGGTCGCTATGGGGTAGGTGGTATAACGCTTGCGGAAGCCCGGGAGCGCTTGGGCGAGGCCAAGAAATTGGTTTCGGCTGGCAAGTCACCTGCCAAGGAGAAAGCCCGCGACAAGGCTCGTATCAAGGGCGCGGAGACGTTTGATGCGTGGGCCGAGAAATGGTTACGCGGGTATCAGATGGCCGATTCAACTCGTGACATGCGCCGCTCGGTTTACGAGCGTGAGCTTAAGCCGAAGTTCGGCAATCAGAAACTAATAGAGATCACCCATGAGGATCTGCGTACGCTTACCGAAACAATCGTAGAGCGAGGGGCCCCAGCAACTGCGGTGCACTCCCGTGAGATTATGCTGCAGGTCTTCCGCTGGGCTATTGAGCGTGGCCAGAAGGTTGAGAACCCGGCCGATCTGGTGCGTCCTGCAAGCATTGCCAGGTTCGAGCCACGTGACCGGGCTTTGACCCCTGACGAAATCGCCTTGATGTATCAGTACATGGATCGCATAGGAACTGCATCATCGGTGCGAGCTGCGGCGAAGCTGTTGTTGCTCACTTTGGTGCGGAAAAGTGAGTTGACCAACGCGACCTGGAGTGAGATCAATTTCAGCGAAGCCTTATGGACCATTCCCAAAGAGCGGATGAAGCGGCGAAATCCCCATTTGGTGTTCTTGTCTAGGCAAGTGCTGGATATCTTCATTGCGCTGAAGACCTTTGCTGGTGGATCAGACTACGTGTTGCCTTCACGCTACGACTCAGATTTGCCCATGAGCGCAGCCACGATCAACCAAGTGCTGACTCTCACTTATCGACTTGCGCAGAAAGAAGGGAAGCCGCTGAGCAAGTTCGGGCCGCATGATCTGAGGCGGACAGCAAGCACGTTGCTGCATGAGGCTGGTTACAACTCAGACTGGATCGAGAAATGCCTCGCGCACGAACAGAAGGGCGTGCGAGCCGTCTACAACAAGGCTGAATACCGCGATCAGCGCATTGCAATGTTGCAGGATTGGGCTGACATGATTGACGAATGGACGACCAAAAAATCCCGTACAAGTGGCTGATTTTTAACCTCGCGATGTACCAAGTGTAGTGGTCAACTAATCCCGGACACGACGTTAAGTTTTTTCTCGGCCTGAGCTGGGGCCAGTCCGTTATTGAATTGGTGCGGTCTAATCCAGTTGTACCGATGCATCAGGTAATGACTGATGTCGCGGTGCGCCTCTTGAGCTGTCATGTAGCCCACGGTCGGTATCCATTCAGTTTTCAAGCTGCGAAACACACGCTCCATCGGCGCGTTATCCCAGCAGTTTCCACGACGGCTCATGCTTTGGCGCATGCGGTAACGCCAGAGCCGTTGGCGAAACTGGCGACTGCCATATTGCGAGCCCTGATCCGAGTGAAACAAAAGCCCTTGAGGCTTGCCACGCTGCTCGTAAGCCATGTCCAACGCCTTGATGACCAGATCCGCATCCGGCTTGTTCGACAGCGCCCAGCCCACCACTCGGCGCGCGTAAAGATCCATAACTACAGCCAGGTAATGCCATTTCCCTTGAGCCCAGATGTAGGTGATGTCGCCACACCAAACCTGATTCGGCGCCAGCACATCAAACTCTCGATTCAATATGTTCGGAATGTCAGGCCGCTCAACCGTCGCTTGTTTGTAGGCATGTGATCCAGGTTGTTTGCTGACCAACTCCAGTTCCCGCATCAGGCCTCGCACCTTGAACCGCCCAATTTGCTCGCCGTCTTCCTGCATCATCGACACGATGCTGCGGCTACCGGCGGCGCTTCGACTTTGCGTAAACAGTTCGTTAACCCGGCTGCGCAACCGAAGCCGCTCAACGTCTGGAGTTCGGCGCCTGAGACGGTGGGCGTAGTAACACGAACGAGTGACATCAAAGACTGCGCAAAGCCAATCAACCGGCTCTTGGGGGCTCAGTTGATCAATCAGCGCGTGCGCTCGTGCTCTTCCGACATCAAGAGCGCGGTAGCCTTTTTTAAAATGGATTTCTCCCGCTCAAGTCGAGCGATTCGAGCTTCCAATTCCTGGATTTTCTGTTGCTCTGGCGTCAGCGCTTTACTCTGCGGAGTAACGCCGGTGCGCTCCTGCTGAAGCTGATTAACCCAGCGGCGCAACGCGGACTCAACCACACCAAGCGAGCGGCTGGCTTCGATATGGCTATAGCCTTGATCGAGCACGAGGCCTGCGGCCTCGCGTTTGAATTCAGTGGAAAAAGAACGACGTTGTTTGGTCATCAGACACCTCTATCTGGCGAGCATTCTCGCCTAAATGGGTGTCCGGTTTCATTAGACCACTACAACCGCACAGTGAGGCAATGTCCGAGCAGCTTCGTGCTGACCCTGCATATGCGGCTGAATTACTTGCCGACGTGCTACGCGAGGGCAGCCCAGCAGAGCTGGCTATTTTGTTACAACAGCTAACGCTAGCGTTTGGAGCGCACGACCAGACCCAGCGCGCCTAGTGCCGGTGAATCATCGCATCTAGTTTTTTCACCAGATGCTGATTCTATACTTGAGGATCTGCTCGCTTATGGAGCGCTTACGATTAGGCCACTCCGAATAGTGGCCTGGCAAAGTGGCTGGCTTCAGCTTTCCACGTGGCTCTTTATCAGCTTGTAGATAGTGTCATTTGAGAATTGAGTCTTGAACTCTATTTTCACATCTTTACTTATCTGTTTGAAAAGTTGCATGGCGTGTTCGATTTTTCGTTCTTCCTCTTTGCGCAGGGCGTCTTTTCCTTCAACATTTTTTGTTTCGATGATGAAATTCAAGTACTCGTTTTTTGCAGTCTTCACAACGTATGCAAAGTCTGGTGAGTAAGTATAGCCGCCAGCGACTGGGATTTTTATTGAGTTTTTAGGTATTTTTGTGAATACAGTTACGGCCAAGATGTCGTTATCTATCTCTCCCTGTGTTATATTTTCCTTTTCAAGGTTTGAATCATAAAAGACCTTCTCAAAAAGGTAACTGTCGAGCGGTACTGCATAATCGTCCTGATTAAGTCCAAGGTCTGAGCTCAAAACTTCGGGCAAAGGGTGTCCTGCATCGTCGGTAAATTTTGTGGGATAAAAAGTGTTGGAGATTACGTTATATCCAAGTGCAAACTTAGTGAAGGCGTTATTTAAAAGATACTGTTTAAATCCAGATTTTACGCGGCGAATAGTTTGTATGTTCAAATATTCGGTTATGTCGAAAGTGTCTTTTACCGCCGCAAAAGCTTGATGAAGTGTCGACATTTTTATAAAGGATTCTCGAGATAAAATTTCAAGAAATTCCCGGTATGTCATAGTGCTGATTTTAGCCAAGTCATCAGATCCAGTGTGAATCTCCTTAGACATGGCAGTACCGTTATGAACAAAGATTTTCTCAATTCGAGTTTGAATGCTGGTTTTGTTTATACTAAACGTTTCCTCAAGTAGAAACTCTGTTAAACGACTCAGGAATTCATGTTCGTCAGCAATCTTATACTCTAATACAGCTTTTTGATTTATGATTTCCCAAAGTTCCCTTAACTCGGCAAATTTCCCTACACGCATTGGTGTGCGTTTTTTTCCATCACCGGCTATTTTAATTTTTCCTGGACTCAAGGTCGCTGGAAAAGCTTTCGGAAACGAATCGCGAACTTTTGAAAATGCATCAGCGCCAATAAAGTTCTTATTCCCGTCGATAACGCCACTTTTTTTCATCTGAAGCAGAATGTCTAGTTCGTCAAGATCAGGATATTTAGAGTGGATTTTATCTAGAAGTTCCTGTGTGAGTTTTGATGGAGACTCTTCGGTAAAAGAAGTTTTGTTCACTTCTTTTATGAGAGTGTCAACGAAGTCTTTTTCGGTGAAGTCTACATAGTAATTCAGACTGAAAGTGCGGTCTTTCACCCGACACATATATTCGTTAACCGGCAACCGCAGGCCTCGACCTACTTCCTGTAGCTTCGAGGTCGTACTGCCGCTGGATCGCAGTTTGCATATCTGGAATACATTGGGGTTATCCCAGCCCTCACGTAGTGTCCATTTGCTAAAAATAAATCGGCGAGGATTATCTAGAGATAATAGCAGTTCTTTATCGTGAAGGATTTCAGTGATTTCTTGTTCGATTTTCTCATCTTTTTCGCTATTGTCTTTCGAGAAGTAACCGCCGTGGCAGCTACCGACGTCGGCAATGGTCTGCTCCAAATAATTTTTATAGTATGGGTCGGTTTCTTTCGCTAAGAGCGTTTTAGCCTCGGCTAAAACCCAGGCCTCAAATTTATCTTTCAAGCTGCCTGCGATTTTATTCCCATCACGGTAGCCTGCAATATCATCGATAAAAAATAGCGTTAGTGGCTTAATTCTTGGCTTCTGAGTCAGAAACTCACGTTCGATATTGAAGTGCTCTTTGATAGCACGCAGCATCATATTGTCTTCGAGAGACTGATCATAAGAATAAGGGTTAATGGACGACTGCCCCTTGCCGACCTCTAACTCAATCCCATTGCTTAAGACAACCTTCGAGGTGTTTAAAGACTCGATATAAAGATCATGGATTGCACTGTGCGCTTTTGACAGTGATTCACCTTTTGCAATTTTGAATAGCTTCTTGACGCCAAGAGCACGTAGTTCAAAAGTAGCTTCTTTAGCTGTCGATTTCACCAGCTTTAAGTTTGCAGTATCTTCCCCTACTATTTCTTCGATGTAGGCATTGATGCCTTTAACAAGATCATTGTTAAAGGCATCCACAGCTGTAAGCTTGTAGACTAGATTTCGATACTCGTCATTGAACGTCGCACCGTAACGAATAATGTACTGTGCGCCAAATCTCTCTATATTTTCCCAAGTCCTTTTTCCGGGCGGAAATTTATGTGGCTCATCAATGATAATGAACGGTTTTACCGCGCCGATTGCTCCAAAAGGGGTATCAAACTGGTCACCAAATAGTCCAGTGTCATAAGTCTCCGCTAGCGATTTTGAGTTCACCATGCCTGAGTTGATAACAAGAATGTGAAGATTTTTTTTGTTAAAGTTACTGGCTTCTACGAAGTCTCGTATCGCCTGCGGCATGTATGATTTAGAATTCTTGCTGGAGTTCTTTTGGCTTTCAACGACATGAACTTTAAGCTCTCGCTCGTAGTCATCTCTAAAGTGTTCTTTTAAAGCATCGCTTTTGAGAAAATTTATCGTGCCTGCCTTGATGGAGAGAGTGGGGACCACCACAATAAACTTACTGATTCCAAAGCTTTTATTTAAATCATACATGGTCTTGGTATAGGTATAAGTTTTACCAGTGCCCGTCTCCATAGACACGTCAATAACATTGCTGCAATCAAAATTTTTCTTGTTGTGGTCTATCTTATTGTATTCTTGTGTGTTTTTGATGTTTATATAGTACTGCGGTTCTGATATTAGTATTTCAGGATTGGCTAATAGGCGAGTTGCTGGGTCCGAAGGCACGCCCACTTCGCTTCCAGCAAAGACATTTAGAACTGATTCCACACCCACTCTTTGGTGTGGCAGATTTTTTTCGAATGTAAATCCGCTAGACATTAGTTGCGCACCACGACTACTAGTTCCATGGACTTTTTATTTGCGTAGCCCTTTATCGCCTCGTTAAGTTCCATTTGTTTCGCGCTGTCAAAGTTGTTAGCGTAGTAAACGATCTTATTAGGTGTGAACTCTTTTTCATCATCTATTTTTCTCAAAAGTGCAGTGAGCGATTTTGATGAAAAATCAGGCGCGAGCATGTATAAGCGGCCGTCACAGAGGTGCGCGGTGTAACCGGCTAGATCGATATTTTTTATTTCGGTTGTAAGTGCGCTGCCGTCATATAGGCACCATGTAGTGAGCAGCGTTTGATACTGCTCATCTGTAAGTACCGCGTTGTCGAAAAATGATAAATTACTAAGTGTTAACTCTTCGTCATCTTTTGCGCGAAAATCGGGAACTGTTTCGAATATTTTAAAGCTTTGATTTTCGTTAATGTTTCCCGCTCTTTTAAGGCGCTCTTTGGTTAGCTCGAATACAGTTTTATAACCGTGCTTGTAAGCATCTGATTCCAGTTTGAAAGGCTCATCTAGCTGTACAGTAATGAATTTATATTTGGTCTTTTCGTTGTTGTTTAGATTCATCACCGCATGGGCGGTCGTGCCCGAACCAGCGAAAAAATCTAAAATAATACCATCGCCATCACAAGCATAAGAGATTAACTTCTCTAGTAGTTGTGTTGGCTTGGGGTTGGTAAATGCCGTTTTTATATCAGGAAACAAACTTCTGAGTTCGTTAGCCCCTAAGCGACCGTCAAGATCTAAAATGCTCGAGAATTTTTCTTCAAATTCCTCCGCGTAGAGTTTTAGTTCGATGATTTTGTTGTGATCTTTGCCGTATAATATTCTGTCTTGGTCGATTAGTTTTTGCATGGTTGATTCTTTAAATCGATAGCCCATCAACGGTAATTTGCACGCTAATTTGGTTTCCGGGTGGATCACATCATATTTGTAGCCATCTTTACCAGGGTTATGTACGCTTTGGCTTCCAGTATAGATACCGTCTTTATCAATAAATTTGTAACGATCAAGTGGGCCTAATTGAAATTTGTTGGTTTTGAACCATTTGCTGTACTCCGTTTGGAGTTCTTCTTCATTATCGTATTTTTCAATGAGTTTTTTGCCCAAACTAATAAGGCTGTCTTTTGTTTCTGAGATTTTTGTTGTCCACTTCGTCTCTAGCTTGATTTTTTCTTTGGCGAAAGCAACTATGTATTCATGTTCAGTTGCAATATTAGTAGGGTTGTTATCGGTTACGTTTTTCCAAATAACATTTCCCAAGTGATTTTGTTCGCCAAAGACTTCATCACACAAGATTTTTAGTTGGGATAGCTCGTTGTCGTCAAGAGAAATGAATATCACGCCTTCGTCAGCCAGCAACTCTTTTGCGATATAGAGTCTAGGGTAGATGAACGTAAGCCACGCACTGTGACTGCTGGAGCCTTTATCGGTGAATTCTAAGATTCGCTCCGCTTCGTCTAGATCAACGCCTGCTAGTTCACTAAGCTGTTCCTTAGTAAATTTTCTGTCATCTTGATAGCTGAACCCATCTTTACCTGTATTGTAAGGCGGGTCAATGTAGATCATTTTAATTTCTTCGCTATATGCGTTACTCAAGTGTTTGAGAACTTCAAGGTTGTCTCCCTTGATCAGCAAATGTTCACTATTTATGCTCAAGTCTGACGAGTTATGTTCAATGTCGCCCTTAATAAGAGTTTTTGGCGGCAAGTTTGTCAATAGACGAGCGTACGACTTTCCTAGCCAATTCAGCGAGTATGATTCTTTCGAAATCTCCGTCTCAGAGCTTGATACGATCTCCATTAGCTTTTCGCTAATGAAGTTTCCTTTTTTATCGAAGCATTGAGGGAAGTGTTTTTTTAAGATGGCTACCTGCTTGCTACTAACAGTTTCTTTTTGAGCGAAAAGAGTTTCTTGTTCATACTTCATGCTTGATAGCCTACAAAATCTAAAAGTTTTAAGTGCTCGGGGTGGAGGCCTGATCACAAGTAAATGGTGTTTGCAAGTCTAAATGGCCGTTATCATACCCTTTTTTTTTGCATAATCCATTGAGGCTTGTGTGTTATGAGGTCGAGACTAGATTTCCTCGGTTTCTTCCGCCCGCCTGCGGTGGCGACGGCGAGCCTAGTGATGCACAAGGCCCAATGAGCTTGCATTCTCAGATGCTTGCAGCCGCCAGCTGTTAGCTTATATGGCGATGCAGCTGGAGGTTTGCGCTGTTGATCCGAAGTCATCAACCGAGGCTCCACGCTGCATAGCTGATCCCCGCACATGGTGAATACCGCATTTTTTGAGTGTCAAAAAATACCTCGAGCTAGGAACGCACTCAATCCTGGGGAGGGCTGTAGAGGATATGCTGCTCATAGGGTGTGAGGGCGCTAGAAAATTTGTATTACATGTGCTCCGAATCTGATTAAACACGAGCCCAGCGGAGTGGCTGGTGGGGTTCGCATGACCTAAATTTGCTCTTAGATCCATCCTGCTAGTGCCACGTTGGGATGCGGATTACGCCGCGTCGGAGTGACCGAAGTATCCAGGCATCCAGCCTAACTAGATCAGCACCTCGCGATGCGCTGGCTATCACGACGTTCAGTCAGCGTGAATGCTGTGGTATTTTTAATGGTACTTTCTTATTATTTTTTAATAAGTTACTGAAATATATGGATTTTATTTATTAATAGATAATAGAGTGGGAATGATCCCGCTGCACGTCGATGCCTGCATTGAGTGACTGAAAACCCCTGGCCCAGGCCAGGGGTTTTTCGTTTCAAGCGCCTTTGAAATCCTTTCAGGCGGGTAGGCGACTCTGAAGTTTCATGCCGACTTCTATCAGGCGCTGCGATAAAGCCGCGATATCCGGAAACAATATCCCACTGATTCGCGGCATGGACTGAAGCCAGATGTAAGCCTGGCCGTCCAGTGTCCGATTCACCGGTATTCGAACAATGTTGCCTGTGCTGTTACGGCGCACGAGCATGTAATCGTTTTGCGACTTTTCAAACAGGTAAGCGCCATTGCGATGCAGCAGGCGACCCAGCGTTTCCTCAGTCCATATCACCGCAGGCGCGTCGATTTGCAGGCGCAGGTCAGCGTAGAGGTAGTCGAACGAGTCGCGGGTCGATGCACCATTGTCAAAAGGGCCGCGAGCTACCTTGAGTCCCGGGTCGATGCTGACGCCTGGATTTTCCGAGGCAAAGGCTTCTTCAATCCTTAAGCCGATGCCGCCTTTAAGTTCGCTGATTCCTGGCAGGCCTCTGAAATTATTGGTGTTCTGTGCATCGATCAGGGCAATCCATTTACCCGGTCGATTGAGGAGTGCGTCGCCCCACATGATCCGGGACATCAGATGAGCGCGCATCATTTGCTCTTCAATCGACGTGAGCGGCACCCTGATTTTGCTACTCGCCGCGCACCCAAGGCCTTGGACGCGCACGCCATTGGCCTGGGCGGTCTTCACCAGTTCCAGGATGTTGTACACCTCGTTCGGATCGGTTCCGAGGCTGGTCAGGTAAATCCGCAGATCCTCGGACATCTGTCCTGTGGTGTAGAAACTGTTCAGATCAACCTGGGCAAAATCATTCAGCAACTCACCCACGTAGAGCGTCGTGGCGTGTCGTGCAAGCGCGGGCATGTTTTCGATCATGAAACGCATGCTGGTGATGCGATCAAGGGTTTCTCCCACTGCCAGGCCAACCGTTTTTTCAAAGAGGCGATCAATGAGTTCATCGGTCGACATCGAGTGACTGACTTCGGGCAGTGCCGGACGTGCAGGCAGGTTGGTCCAATCCAGCTCTGAGTAATACTCTTTGGCCTGGTTCAGGAGTTGTGTGCGTTTTTGGCTGAAATGCAGCGCAACCTGATCATTGAAAGATGGATGTCTGGCCGTGCTCGCCACATCAGCGGAATCATCAGGGAGGTTCATCGCCCACTTTCTCAGCCTGACCTTGTCCAGGCTTCCAGTATCGGCGAGGGTGGTAACCAGGCGCAGTGGGCGGGCAGTCGGTGGCACCGGTTCGACCAGTGGCAGATCCGGCGATGACGTTGATGTAGAGGTAAACGAGGTCCCTTGAGTCTTCGGCGTGCATCCCTTGCCAATGCACTGACCGCCCCCTCTGAGACGCAGCGCAGGCATGCGCTCCCACTTGCCGGCAGCATTGAAGCGAACCGGCAACGAATAAGCGAACTGGTTGGGGTGTTGAGGGTCGACGATGGCCCAGTTGCCACTGCTCTCGGAGGCGTCGAAGTAGCGCACGTAGTACGCGCTGCCATCGATATCGATCGCATAGGGGTGGGCGTTATCGAGGCGGTAGATGCCTTGAAACTTTCCTGGCTCGGTTTCTGCGTAATAGCGATCAAGCAACTCGTTGCACTGATACCGGACAGGCACCTTCGGCGCAGACGGGCGTCGCGGCAGGGGCGCGGTGGGTGTGACCTCGACGGGAATTTCGTTTGCCATCTCGTCTGCCTCTTCGTCAGCGATCACCAACGACGCCTGATCGCGCGGTGGCAGGAAGGGCTCGTTCGCCGAGGTGAACTCAATCAGCCCGGCCATTTCTTCAGCTTCGGCAAATTCGACTTGCGGGCCCACCTCCAGATACGCGCCGGTGCCGATCAAAAACGGAACGTTGAACACTACTTCGATGCCGTTGAGCACCGCGCCAAGGGTGCCGGTCTTGCGCTCGGCAGCTGTCCTGCCGTTGACTGCAAGATCGATGTTCAGCCCCATATTGGCGATGCCGGCGCCAATCACCGGCAATGCCAGCGGCCAGCCGACGGTTGCCATTGGGCCGAATACTTTCAGACCCGCGCTCAAGTACCCTATCCAGAGTTTTTTGCGCAGATCACTGTTGGAGGTCAATGCCAGATTTGCCTCGGCTAACATGGCGCTACGAGTCGAATCGCTTAACCAGGTGAATGCGTCACCGCTGATCGCGACGTTGCTGTGGTTGATCATCCGGTGATCGCTGTGTCCCCAACTGCTCACCAGACGGGTCATCAGATCATTCAGTTTTTCGCTCATCTGATTGCGGTCAGTCAGCGAAAAGCGGTTCATGAAAACCTTGCGCTTATCCTCGGTGTTCATCTGTTCAAGCATCCACCAGTGCAGATCCGCTTCATCTTCCATCAACCGAAAGGGTTGAGCTTCGCCGGGTAGGTAGAGGGTTTGCCGGCCATTGTCCTCAACCAGACGCAGCACTTGGGTGGCGACATGACCATCGAGATCCAACACGCGCACATCACCACTCACCGGGTACGTGGCTTGTAGCATTTGAAGGGTGACGGGCCAGGTAATGGGCCCTGTCACCGAGTTGATTACGCGCTGAAAATCAGTGCCGTCAAGTTGACCTTTTTGCAGCGCCTGTACCGCCAGGCTGAGGAAGTTGCACTTGGCCAGCGTCCGGAAATCGTTCCACGAGGACTGCCAGAAAGTGGTCAGCTGATGGGTATAAAGCGTGCTGAAATCGATGTTCCAGAATGCATTCAGAACATCGCTACCCAGCAGCCGCACTTCATTATTCTGATTGAAGTTTTCAGCTTGCGGCCCGTCCGAGTAGAAGCCGCAGTACAGGCCCAGCAGATCGGCATTGTCCTGATCGGTGGCGCGAAAGCGGTGGATCACCAGTTGTGTGAGGGTCAACGATTCATAAGGCTTTTCCAGCAGGTGTTCCCAACCGGTAAACGTCAGATTGCTGCTCTGCGCTGCCCTGAATCTGTGGAAATAGATAAGGTCCGGATCGATGTCCGACAGTCCTTTGTCGATCAGCAGTTGAAGGGCGATCTCACGGGCCGCCTCCAACAGGCTGGGACATGTGTGTACGAGTGTTGTAGCGATTGCCTTGAGGCTGGCCTTGTCTGCTGCGTTCGGCAACAGGCGGCGTTCGGGGGCGTTCATGCACTTCTCCATCCATGGGGAAAACGAAGATCGAGCATGATCGATCTGCTCAGGGGGGATGCATTACATATGTATTGCTTATCGCAAGGCCGAGGGGTGGAATGATCCCGCTGCACTTCGATGTGCGTATTGCGTGACTGAAAACCCCTGGCACACGACAGGGGCTTTTCGTTTCTGGCTCGGCCGTTAATCCGGGAGGCGGCTTTGTAAGGTCAGGCCCATTTCGATCAATCGATTAGACATGGCCTCGATGCTGGCGAACCGGACATCGTTCACTTGTGGCCATGACGGGCGGTGCAAAGAAACGCCTCCGTCCGCCAGTAGAACCACGCGCGTTCGCACGAGTATGCCCTGCTTGCTACGGTGCACCACGGTGTAGGTGTCTGCAATTTTGTTGATGATGAACATGCCACGTCTGTGCAATAAGTTTTCTAACGCATCCTCCGTCCAGTTCATTGGTTCGGCTGGCATTCGCACGCGCAAATCAGCACGAAGAACATCATGATTGCCCTGTGCGGCAGCACCGTTTGGAAATGAACCTCGACGCACTTCGATACCCGGATCAACGTCGATATCCATGATCGTTCCCACTCCAACTTCCTCGATCCGCACACCGATGCCGCCCTTTATTTCGCTGATACCGGCAAGGCCTCTGAGCGTGTTGGTGTTTTGCGCACCGATCAGCACGATCCACTTTTTCGGGCTGTTGAGGTAGGTGTCGCCCGTCATGATGTCGCTCGCCAGGTAGGTGCCGATCATTTGCTCGTCATAGAGCGAGAGGGGCGTCTTCATTTTGTAGCTCGCGGCGCAATCGATGCCCTGGATTCGAACACCATTTTCCCTGGCCACCTTGACCAGCTCCAATGCATTGAAGCGCCCCGCCGGATCGGTGCCCAGGCTGGTCAGGTAGGTTTGCAGATCTGCCGACAGGGTCCCAGTCGTGAAGTAGCGGTTCAGCTCCACTTGAGCGAAGTCACTCAGTACCCCGCGCATGTAGAGGGTTTTTGCGTGTCTGGCCAGTGCCGGCATGTTCTCGATCATGAAGCGCATGCTGGCAATGCGATCCAGGGTCTCACCCACCACCAGTCCGGAGGCTGATTCAAAGATGCGATCCAAGAGCTCGGAAATTTCCATCTGCGCCCTGATTTCTGGCAGTGGCGGACGGGAAGGAGGGGTGATCCACGGAAGGTTGCTGAAGAATTTTCTCGCGGCGGCATGCAGCAATTTGCGCTTGCTGACTGCATACAGCTCAAAGGGGTCGGACATGCCGAAAGCGCCGTCGGCATTTGGCTCCAGTTGGGCGTGGGTTTCGTTCAGGTTCAAGGCCCAGCCTTTGATCGAACGGCGCACCGTCGGCTCGATATCGTAGGCAGAGGTCACGATGCGCACTGGGCGTAATACCGTATAAGGTGATTCGACCTCCGATTGAATCGCCGCTTCGGGCGCTGGCGGTTCATAGGTTTCGAGGGCGATATCGGGGGCGCACGGTTTTCCCACGCATTGACCGCCGCCGGATAGACGTAGCGCTTGCATCCGCTCCCAGGCACCTTCGGCATTCAGCCGCACCGGCAATGAATGAACAAACTGATTGGGACGCTCTGGATCGACGATAGCCCAATAACCGCCGTCGCCTGGTTCGCCGAAATAACGCACGTAGTACGGATTGTCATTCATCAGGATGGCGAAAGGCGGGTCGGTATCAAGTCGAAAGATACCCTGAAACTGTCCGGGATCACTTTGCACGTCCAGCCCGTCGAGCAATTCGTTGCACATGTATTTGTCTGGAATGGGTGGTGGTGCGGCGCTGTCAGCCGGGGGCAACCGTGGGGGCTCAATAGCCGGGGGGATCACTTCGGGCTCACCGGCAACCCTTGCCGGCGCCTCATCAGCGAGCGAATCCCCTGGCTCCAATGCCGCGGCAGACTCGTTGAGCTCCGCCATCTCTGTCGCTTCGGCCGCGTCCACCGCACCACCAGCCTCCAGCATCGAGCCGGTACCTTTGAGAAAGGGCACGTTGAACAGCGCATCAATGCCGCTCAGCACGGCGCCAACCACGCCGGCCTTGCGCTCCCCAGCGGTTTTGGCGTTGACTGCCTGGTCGATGTTCAGCCCCATGTTGGCGATGCTGGCGCCTATCACTGGCAGCGCGACTGGCCAGCCGACGGCGGCCATCGGGCCAAGCACTTTGAGGCCTGCGCTCAAGTAACCGATCCACAGTTTTTTGCGCAGATCAGCATTGGACGTCAGGCTGAGGCTGGCTTCGGCAAACATTGAGCGGCGGGTTGAGTCACACAACCAACTGAACGCGTCGCCAGTGATCTTTAGTTTGCTCTGATTGATCAGATGATGGTCGGAGCGGCCCCAGGTGCTCACCAGCCGATTCATCAAATCGGTGATGTTCTCCCTCACCTGCTGGCTTTCGGCAAGTGAATAGTGATTGAGCAAGGACTCGCGGCGGATCTCCTCGTTCATCTGCTCAAGCACCCACCAGTGCATATCCGCCAGCGTTTCGTTCACGACAAATGATTGCGCTTCACCCGGCAGATAGACGATTTGCCGACCCGTGGGGGAGATGAAGCACAGGAGGTTGGTGGAGGCATGCCCAGCGATATCGAGCGCGCGCACATCAACGGTTACTGAGTGACTCGATTGCAGCATGGACAGGGTCACCGGCCAGGTGACAGGCCCGATGACTGCGCCGACGATCCATAGGTAATCGCTGGCGGTCAGTTGCTTGAGTTCCAGTGCCTGCACCGCCCGGCTGAGGAAATTGCACTTGGCCAACGTACGAAAATTATCGGCGTGTGTGTTCCAGAAAGTCGTCAGCTTGTCGTTGTATCGCGTGCTGAAGTCGATGCCCCAGAAGGCGTTGAGCACCTCGTTGCCGCGCAGGTGACATTCATTGTTCTGGTCGAAATTTTCGGTCTCGGGGCCGTCCGTGTAGAAACCGGCGTAGAGGTCCAGCAGGTCGGCGTTGTCCTGGTCGGTGGCACGAAAGCGATGAATCACCAGTTGCGTGAGAGTCATCGATTCGTAGGGCTTTTCGCGGATGTGCTCCCAACCGGTAAACGCCTTGGTACTGCTTTGTGCAGATCTGAACCGATGGAAATAAACCCGGTCCGGATCGAACCTCGTCAGGCCCTTACGTTCCAGCAACTGGCGAGCGACTTGATGTGCCTCGTCGTGAAGGCTGGGGCACATTTGTACGACAGCCGCAGCGATGGTTTTGAGGGACGCTTTGTCTGCCGCATTCGGCAGAGGACGCTGTTCAGGCGAATTCATGCTTTCTCCATCCTTGAGAAATGAAGGCCGAGCATGGCCGATTCGCTCAAGTGGAGTGCACTACATGGATACCGCACATTACCGAGGCAAACGTGCTGCGGTCAGCGGCGAGCCACGTCGGAGAAGTAGAACTTGTCCAGGGTGTGCCGGGATTCGGTGTACTCGAACTGCCGTCCGTCCTGAAGGAACGTCTGGTTGCTGACCACGATCACGTGGCTCTGTCCGTCAAGATCCAGATGTGACTGGTCATCCTTGCTGCGTGGCTGCGCTTCGATGGTCCGTTGGGCGTAAGCGATCTGCAGCTGCAGGGTCTGTTCGATATAGGCGTAGATCGATTGCTCGGCGATATCGAGGGACAGGCCGGGAATGACTTCGCTGACAAAGTGGTTGATGTCGAGAATGACCCGTTTGCCGTCGATCCGCCGCACGCGTTTGACCCGGGTTATCAGGCAGCCGGGCTCGGCCTTGATGTGCTCGAGAAGGGGGCCTTCGAGCGGAATCTGCGACAACTCGACGACTTCAGTGCTGACGTCGTTGCCCAGCCGCGGATAGGTTTCCTGGAAACTGACGATGCCACCGAGTTGAAACTCGATCGGATTGGTCGACAGGACGAACGTGCCTTTGCCATGGACTTTCTGGGCGAAACCGCGCTCCTGAAGCAGTTCGATGGCCTTGCGTACGGTGCCGCGGCTGGCCTGATAGCTGTCCATCAATTCGGTTTCCGACGGCAGGCGGGCGCCGCGCTCCAGGCGTTCGGTCGTAATGCTGGCCAGCAGATCGCTATAGATCTGGTTGTATTTACTCATGGAGGGGCTCGATGCCGGCTGTGCTCAAAGCTTCGAACCTTAAGGGCAGGGTAGGGCTTTGTCCATGTAGGGATTGGAAATCGACTAAGGGCACGGTAGGAAATTTCTCCGCTGGTCCGGCAAAAACATACAAAAACAAACTCGTCTGTACGAGTTGTTGCATTAACTCGTACAGACGAGTACTTTTCGCTTCGGCGTGCTGCCAATAACAACAATCCACAGCGGAAGAACTAGCATGAGCCACGACTATCCGAACATCGCCAGGGAACTGCTGCAAAGCCTTGGCGGCAGCGACAACCTCGAGCAGGCCGCGCATTGCGTCACGCGGTTGCGACTGGCCCTGAAGAATCCCGGTCTGGTCGACAGCGCCACGCTCAACCAGATCGATCTGGTCAAAGGCTCGTTCTTCACGGGTGGCCTGTATCAAGTGGTGATCGGTCCGGGCGAAGTAGAAAAGGTCTACGCCGAATTGCGCCGCCAGACCGGTCTCGCCGCATCGACCATCGCCGACGTCAAACAGAAAAGCGCCGAGAAGATCAACGCCATGCAGCGTCTGGTGCGGGTGTTTTCCGATGTGTTCATGCCGATCCTTCCCGCGCTGATCATTGCCGGCCTGCTGATGGGTATCAACAACCTGATCGGCGCGAAGGGCATGTTCATCGACGGGCAGACCCTGCTGGATGCCTACCCGAAACTCGACGGGCTCTGGAGCCTGATCAACCTGATGGCCAACACCTCTTTCGTATTTCTGCCGGCGCTGGTGGGCTGGTCGGCAGCCAAGCGCTTTGGTGGCAGTGAAATCCTTGGCATCGTGCTCGGCCTGATGCTGGTTCACCCGGATCTTCTCAATGCCTGGAACTACGGCAAGGCCGTGGCCGGGCTGGACGGCCAGCAGCTGCCGTACTTCGACATCCTCGGGCTGTTCCAGATCGAGAAGGTTGGTTACCAAGGGCAGATTCTGCCGATTCTGCTGGCGGCGTATGTCATGAGCGTCATTGAAAAATGGCTGCGGGCACGGGTGCCGAACGCGGTGCAACTGCTGGTGGTGCCGATCACCACCATCGTGGTCACCGGTGTGCTGGCGCTGGCGGTGATCGGCCCGGTAACCCGCCACATCGGCATCTACATCACCGAAGGTGTGGTCATGTTGTTTGATCTGGCGCCGATGGTCGGCGGGGCGATTTTCGGCCTGCTGTATGCGCCGCTGGTCATCACCGGCATGCACCACATGTTCCTGGCGGTCGATCTGCAGTTGATCTCGACCCAGGGCGGCACCTTTATCTGGCCGATGATCGTCATGTCCAACCTCGCGCAGGGCAGTGCTGCGTTAGCGGTGTTCTATATGACGCGCAATGCGCGGGATAAAAGCATGGCTTCGACCTCGGCCATTTCCGCGTATTTCGGCATCACTGAACCGGCCATGTTCGGCGTCAATCTGCGCTACAAGTTTCCGTTCTATGCCGCGCTGACCGGTTCGGCGCTGGGCTGCATCTTCCTGTCACTGAACAAGGTTCAGGCCTCGGCCATCGGCGTCGGTGGCCTGCCCGGTTTCATCTCGATCATCCCGCAGTTCATCCCGATGTTTGTGTTCGGGATGGTCATCGCCATGGTGGTGCCATTCGTTCTGACCTGTGCACTGAGCATGAAGATTGTCCGGCCTGGATATCGGGTTGCCTGACGCGTCCACTTATTGAAGGAGTCCTGCCATGCAAGACTGGCAACGTTCGGTGATCTACCAGATCTACCCGAAGAGTTTTCACAGCCACGCCGGCAACCCGACAGGGGATTTGCTCGGTGTTGTGGCCAAGCTCGATTATCTGCAATGGCTGGGTGTCGAGTACTTGTGGATCACGCCGTTCCTGCGCTCGCCCCAACGTGACAACGGTTACGACATCAGCGATTACTACGCGATCGACCCGAGTTACGGCAGCATGGCCGACTGTGAGTTGCTGATCGCCGAAGCCGGCAAGCGCGGTATCAAGTTGATGCTCGATATCGTGGTCAACCACACCTCGATCGAGCACGTCTGGTTCCAGCAGGCGCGCAGCAGCCTCGACAATCCCTACCGCGACTTCTATATCTGGCGCGATCAGCCGAACAACTGGGAATCCAAGTTCGGCGGCTCTGCCTGGGAGTACGAGGCCCAGACCGGCCAATACTTCCTGCACCTGTTCGATCACACCCAGGCCGACCTGAATTGGGACAACCCCAAGGTGCGCGCCGAAGTCTTCAAGATGATGCGCTTCTGGCGGGACAAGGGGGTGGGTGGTTTCCGTCTGGATGTCATCAACCTGATCTCCAAGCCTGCGGATTTTCCCGAAGACGACAGCGACGGTCGACGCTTTTACACCGACGGTCCGAACGTCCATGAATACTTGCAGCAGATGCACCGCGAAGTCTTCGAAGGGCACGACCTGATCAACGTCGGCGAGATGTCATCGACCCGCCTCGAACACTGCATTCGCTATTCGAATCCGCAATCGAAAGAGTTGTCGATGACGTTCAACTTTCATCATTTGAAAGTTGATTACCCGAACCTGCAAAAGTGGGTACGTGCCGATTTCGATTTTCTGCAGCTCAAGCAGATTCTGTCCGACTGGCAGACCGGCATGCAGGCCGGTGGTGGCTGGAATGCGCTGTTCTGGTGTAACCACGATCAGCCACGGGTGGTCTCACGCTTCGGTGACGACGGCGAGTATCGGGAGATCTCGGCAAAGATGCTCGGCACCGCGCTGCACTTCCTGCAGGGCACGCCGTTCGTGTATCAGGGCGAAGAGCTGGGGATGACCAACCCAGGGTTTGAGCATATCGATCAGTACCGTGATGTCGAAACGCTTAACATCTTCCGGCTCAAGCGCGACGCCGGTAGCAGCGACGCCGACAACATGGCGGCGATCATGCAGAAGTCCCGGGACAACGGGCGTACGCCGATGCACTGGAACGCTGAACCAAATGGCGGTTTCAGTCGTGGCGAGCCGTGGATCGGAGTGCCGGCCAATGTTGCGCAGATCAACGTTGCCAACCAGCTCGACGACCCGCAATCGGTGCTGCATCACTACCGCCGTTTGATCGCGTTACGGCGCACGGAAACGTTGATTTCCGACGGTGTCTATCGACAGTTGTTGCCCGAGCACAAGCAAGTCTGGGCTTACCTTCGCGAAGGAAGGGGCGAGCGCCTGCTGGTGGTGAACAACTTCTATGGCACGCCGTGTGAGATCGAATTGCCGCCCGTGATCGACGAGACGCAGAGCCAGCGGTTGCTGATCAGCAACTACCCGGACTGCCCGCGGCGCAAGCGACAGTTGACGTTGCGACCTTACGAATCGTTCGTCCTGCACCTGATCGATCACTGATACCTAACTAAAAAGCCGACGTTTAAAAAACACGCAGAGCCCTGCGCGGGGGAGTTTTGCGCGCCGAATTCATGCAAACACACAATAAAAATAATGGGGTGGCTTATGAAAACAACAATAAATCGCAGCCTTGCAGTTGCAGGTATTTGCCTTGCGTTACCACAGATTTCACAAGCGCTGGAGTTCGGTGGTTACTTGCGCAGCGGTGTCGGCAACTCGACCAAGGGCGGTGGCCAATCGTGTTTCCAGTTACCGGGGGCGCAGACCAAATACCGTTTGGGCAACGAATGCGAACAGTACGGCGAGCTTGAGCTGCGCCAGGATTTGTACACCCTCGACGACGGCTCGGTGCTCAGCGTCGATGGCATGGCCTCGCTGTACAACCGCTACAACCGCAGCCCCACGTTCAACGAGGATAACGGCTCGATTCGCCTGCCACAGGCCTACGCACAATGGTCGAACATGCCCGCGCTCAATGGCGGTTCGCTGTGGGCCGGGCGCCGCTACTACAAGCGTAATGACATCCACATTTCCGACTTCTACTACTGGAACCAGAGCGCCACGGGCGGCGGTGTCGAGGACGTGCTGATCGGCGACCTGAAATACAGCTACGCCTTTTCGCGCAAGGACAACCTGTACCAGAAGGACTACATCAACCGTCACGACTTCAACGCGGCCGGTTTCAATACCAACCCGGGCGGTGAGCTTGAGTTCGGCTTGAGCTACATCGACAAACCCGACAGCCGCGATGCCCACCGTGGCTGGGCGATCACCACCCAGCATGTGCAAAAGGATTTTCTCGGCGGCAAGAACAAACTGGCCCTGCAATACGGTGAGGGGCCGGGTACCGGACTCGGCTATACCGGCAACGTCAAACTGGACGACAGCAACAAAAGTTATCGGGTCGTGGAGTTTTTTGACTGGCAGGTGACACCGCGCTTTGGCGGACAATTCGAGGCGGTGTATCAGAAGGACATTCGCCCGGACGGTGCTGATCAGAACTGGATGTCACTGGGCGTTCGCCCGGCCTATGCGCTCACCGAACAATTCAAACTGGTGACCGAGCTGGGTCATGATCAAGTCGAAGCCCCTGGCGGTACGCGCAAACTGAGCAAGTTTACGATTGCCCCGACGTGGTCTCCCAAAGGCCCTGAATTCTGGGCGCGCCCCGAGGTGCGTCTGTATTACACCTATGCCACCTGGAACGAGGCGGCCAAACGGGCGGCCAACGAACTGGCCAAAGGCTCGGCGCTATCGGACACCGGCGCCTTTGGCACCGCACGCCACGGGGCGAACGTCGGATTGCAGGTCGAATACTGGTGGAAATAAGCGATGCTGGTGGGGCGTTGCGCTCCAAGGGCACTTCAAAGAATAAAACCGCAGGTGACGTCATGGCCACATCTCAACCCTTGCAACTGCTGGCGCCTTTGGCTGGCGTGCTGATACCGCTGGATCAAGTACCCGATCAGGTGTTTTCCAGCCGCGTGATCGGCGACGGTCTGTGCATCGACCCGACTTCGTCAACGCTGTGCGCGCCGCTGGCCGGGGTGATCAGCAACGTGCAGGCCAGCGGGCATGCCGTGAGCATCACCGATGACCACGGCGTTCAGGTGTTGCTGCACATCGGTCTTGATACGGTGAACCTCGCCGGTCAGGGATTCACCCGATTGGTTGAAGAAGGTCAGCGGGTGGAATTCGGTCAGGCACTGATCGAGTTCGATGCCGACTACATCGCTTTGCATGCCCGCAGTTTGATGACGCTGATGCTGGTGGTCAGCGGCGAGCCTTTCACCTGGCTGACCGCGCCAATCGGTCTGGTCGAAACCGGCCAGCCATTGCTGAGCCTCGCCAGTGCAGAAACCACCGCCGAGGAGCCTGCGACGCCACAAGGCGAAGCGTTTTTCTCCCGGTTTTTGAAATTGCCCAATCCCAATGGCCTGCATGCGCGTCCGGCAGCGGTTTTCGCCCAGGCGGCGAAGGGTTTTGCAGCAACAATCCTTTTGCACAAACAACAGGCCGAAGCCAACGCCAAATCTCTGGTGGCGATCATGGCGCTGCAGACCGCTTTGGGTGACAGCGTGCGGGTCAGTGCAGTGGGCGAAGATGCTGAGGCTGCTATCAGTGCGCTCTCCCGGTTGCTGGCCGAGGGTTGTGGTGAGGCGGTGACCGCGCTGCCGGCGGAGGTTCAAGTCGAGACCATCGAGCCTGAGAGTCCGGGCGTTCTGCTGGGGGTCTGCGCTTCACCAGGTTCGGCGTTGGGACGAGTGATGCAGGTCACCGAGTCGACGCTCGACGTGAGCGAATTTGGCGCCGGCCCGGCTATCGAACAGGAGGCTTTGGCCAATGCTCTGATCGAGGCGGATATGGCCTTGCAGCATTTGCGCGATACCGCCACCGGCGAGGCCAAGGCCGAGATCTTCAAATCGCATCAGGAGCTGCTCGAAGATCCGAGCCTGCTCGATCAGGCCCAGGCGTTGATTGCCGAGGGCAAAAGCGCCGCGTTTGCCTGGCGCGCCGCCACCGAGACAACAGCGACACTTTTCCAGCAACTCGGCAGTGCGTTGCTGGCCGAAAGGGCGGCGGATCTGGCTGACGTCGGCCAGCGGGTACTGAAACTGATCCTCGGGATTCGCGAGCATGCGCTGGAGCTGCCGGCCGGAACCATTCTGATTGCCGATCAACTGACACCGTCACAGACGGCCGGGCTCGATACGAGCAAAGTGCTGGGATTCGCCACGGTCGGCGGTGGTGCAACCAGTCACGTGGCGATTCTGGCGCGGGCCTGTGGTTTACCGGCAATCTGCGGGATGCCTGTGCACATGCTGGCGCTGGCCAACGGCTCACAGGTGTTGCTCGATGCCGACAAGGGCGAGTTACAGGTGCATCCGGACGCCGTGGCGATCAATCAATGGCAGGCCAGGCACGAGCAACAACACCAGCGCCGTCAGCACGAACACGCGCAGGCAACACTGGCGGCCTGTACCCACGACGGACATCACATCGAAGTGACCGCCAACGTCGCTTCGCTGAGCGAGACTGAACAAGCGATGGGCCTGGGTGGTGCGGGTGTGGGGCTTTTACGCTCGGAGTTTCTTTATCTGGATCGCAACCACGCACCGACTGGCGACGAACAAGCGTCGACCTACAGCGCCATCGCCCGGGCCGTGGGGCCGTCACACAATCTGGTGGTGCGCACACTGGATGTCGGCGGTGACAAACCTCTGACCTACGTGCCAATGGATAGCGAAACCAATCCATTTCTCGGGTTGCGCGGGATCCGCCTGTGTCTGGAGCGCCCGCAGCTGTTGCGCGAGCAATTCCGGGCGATCCTTGGCAGTGTCGGTCTGACCCGCCTGCACATCATGTTGCCGATGGTCACGCAGCTCTCGGAGCTGCATCAGGCTCGGCAGATGCTGGAGCAGGAAGCGCTGGCGCTCGGCCTGGTCGAGCTGCCCAAACTGGGGATCATGATCGAAGTGCCGGCGGCGGCATTGATGGCCGATCTGTTTGCGCCGCACGTGGATTTCTTTTCGATCGGCACCAACGATCTCACCCAATACACCTTGGCCATGGATCGCGATCATCCGCGTCTGGCCAGTCAGGCCGACAGCTTTCATCCCTCGGTATTGCGCCTGATCGCCATGACCGTGAAAGCCGCGCATGCCTACGGCAAATGGGTCGGTGTGTGTGGGGCAATGGCCTCCGAACGTCTGGCCGTGCCGTTGTTGCTCGGGTTAGGCGTAGATGAGCTGTCGGTCAGCGTGCCGCAAATACCGGCGATCAAAGCCGCAGTGCGCGAGGTGCATCTGCTCGACTGCAAAGCCATCGCCGAGCAGGTGCAGGGACTGGAAAGCGCTGAAGAAGTGCGCGAGGCGCTGCGCCTGTATCACGAGGCGACGGTCGATACTCTACGGGTTCTGGAGAACTGAACATGTTCGATAAATTGCAGAAAGCCTTCTGGAAAGCGCTGACCCCGGATCTGGTAGTGGACGAGCCGAAAGTGCAGGCCGTACCTGTCGAGGGGCTGAGTGCGCAGATCGTGGTGGCGCTGGGGGGAGTGGATAACCTCGAATCGCAACAACCGGCGGCGTTGACCCGAGTGCGAGTGACGTTGCGCGATGTCTCGCGCATGGATCGCCAGGCGTTGAGCGATGCCGGTGTCGCCGGCGTCATGCCGTTGGAGGGGGGTGTGGTGCACCTGATTACCGGCCTGCGACCTCAAGCCGATTGACGATGTGCGGCCTCAGGTCGCCCTTACTGTTTCGCAATTGCAGGTGTATCGTATTCGCCTTTTACGGGCCTTCAGGGTCCGTCGCTGATACGTGAGGTAGTTGAGTTCATGTCCTTTACCCGTCGCCAAATCCTCGGTGGCCTTGCCGGTCTTGTTGTCGTTGGCGTGGGAGCGGGGGGCGCGTCGCGTTACTGGCTGGGCAAAATGGCTGACGCTGAGGCTGGTCACGACTATGAGCTGATCGCCGCGCCACTGGACGTCGAACTGGTGCCGGGGCACAAGACCGAAGCCTGGGCGTTCGGCCCGTCGGCGCCGGGCACCGAGTTGCGCGTGCGTCAGGGTGAATGGCTGCGAGTGCGCTTCATCAATCACCTGCCGGTGGCGACCACCATTCACTGGCATGGCATTCGCCTGCCGCTGGAAATGGACGGCGTGCCTTACGTGTCGCAGTTGCCGGTGCTGCCGGGCGAATACTTCGACTACAAATTCCGTGTGCCGGACGCCGGCAGCTACTGGTATCACCCGCATGTCAGCAGCAGCGAAGAACTCGGTCGCGGGTTGGTCGGGCCGCTGATCATCGAAGAGCGCGAACCGACCGGTTTCAAGTACGAAAAGACCCTGAGCCTGAAAAACTGGCACATCGACGACGAAGGCAAATTCGTCGAATTCAGCATCCCGCGTGAGGCCGCGCGTGGCGGTACGGCGGGGCGGCTGTCGACCATCAACGGCGTGCCGTTGCCAGTGATCGAATTACCGGCAGGGCAGATCACGCGAGTGCGACTGCTCAACCTCGATAACACCCTGACGTATCGCATCAACATCCCGGGTGTCGAAGCGAAGATCTATGCGCTGGACGGCAACCCGGTCGAACCACGGCCGCTGGGCAAGGAATACTGGCTTGGCCCGGGCATGCGTATTTGCCTGGCGATCAAGGCGCCAGCGGCTGGCGAAGAACTGTCGCTGCGCAACGGCCCGGTTCGACTGGGCACCTTGCGTTCGGTGGCCAACACCGACGCCCCGACTGAATGGCCGAAAGCCTTGCCGGCCAATCCGGTGGCCGAGCCGGATCTGGCGAATGCCGAGAAACTCAACTTCAATTTCGAATGGGTCGGGTCGGTGTCGGTCAATGTCGACAACGGCAAGCCGCCAAGTCTGTGGCAGATCAACGGCAAGGCCTGGGACATCACCGACAAGACCTGTGCCGATCGGCCGATTGCCAGCCTGAAACTGGGCCAGAGCTATATTTTCGAATTGAAGAACATGACGCAGTATCAGCACCCGATTCATTTGCACGGCATGAGCTTCAAGGTGATTGCGTCGAACCGGCACAAGATCATTCCGTACTTCACCGACACCTATCTGCTGGGCAAGAACGAGCGCGCGCAAGTGGCGCTGGTGGCTGATAACCCGGGGGTATGGATGTTCCACTGCCACGTGATCGACCACATGGAAACCGGCCTGATGGCCGCCATCGAGGTGAAGTGATGCGCCAGATTCGCCCCGCAGCGATCATCGACCGCAGCCGTGATCGCGATTTCATGCACGAAGCCCTGGCCCTCGCCGCGCAAGGCGCAGCCCTCGGCGAAGTGCCTGTGGGCGCAGTGCTGGTGCAGGATGGTGAAATTATCGGGCGCGGTTTCAACTGCCCGATCACCGGAAGCGACCCCAGCGCCCACGCAGAAATGGTCGCGATCCGCGCCGCTGCTCAAGCCGTGAACAACTATCGCCTGCCGGGCAGCACGCTGTACGTGACGCTGGAACCGTGCAGCATGTGTGCCGGGTTGATCGTGCATTCTCGGGTGGCGCGGGTGGTGTATGGCGCACTGGAGCCGAAGGCCGGGATTGTGCAGAGTCAGGGGCAGTTTTTTACCCAGGGCTTTTTGAATCATCGGGTGTTGTATGAAGGCGGGGTGCTGGCGGAGGAGTGTGGGGCGGTTTTGACTAAGTTCTTCAGAGCCCGCCGAGCCAAAAGCCCCTCACCCTAGCCCTCTCCCAGAGGGAGAGGGGACTGACCGAGGTGATTGGCAGAGGTGCGGCGACCGGGATATCGAGTTGAACTCGGATCCTGAAACGCTCAAAGATCGGCTCCCTCTCCCTGGGGAGAGGGCTGGGGTGAGGGGTGGGCTCACCGCGGTGTTAGGGAGTTTTAGTCACTTGCGGGCGACGATGACCGCCCGCATCGGCGCCGGCAGCCCTTCGATGGTCTTGCTGTGATCCTCAGGATCAAGGAAGTCGCTCAGCGACTGATACTTCATCCATTCGGTCCCGCGCTGTTCCTCGACCGTTGTCGTACTCACATCGACACAACGAATGTCAGTGAAGCCGGCGCGGCGCAGCCACAGTTCCAATGCAGGCACCGACGGCAGGAACCACACGTTGCGCATCTGCGCGTAACGGTCTTCCGGCACCAGCACCTGATGCTTGTCGCCCTCAACCACCAGCGTTTCCAGTACCAGTTCGCCACCCTTGACCAGGCAGTCCTTCAGCGCCAGCAAGTGCTCGATCGGCGAGCGGCGGTGATAGAACACGCCCATCGAAAACACCGTGTCGAAACCTTCAAGGTTTGGCGGCAGGTCTTCAAACGGGAATGGCAGGTGCCAGGCGTTTGGTTCGGACAGGTAACGTTGCACAGCCTGGAACTGGCAGAAGAACAGCCAGTTTGGATCGACGCCAATCACACTGTCCGCACCGGCACCGAGCATGCGCCACATGTAGTAACCATTGCCGCAACCGACATCGAGGATGCGTTTGCCTTTGAGGTCCAGATGCGGGGCGACCCGCGACCACTTCCAGTCCGAGCGCCATTCGGTGTCGACATGCACGCCAAACAGATCGAACGGTCCCTTGCGCCATGGCGACAGGCCCATCAGCGCGGTGTGCATTTGCGCACGGGTTTCTTCGTCGCAATCGGTGTCGAGTTTCAAGCCGTTGAGCAGATCGACTTCGCTCGGCTGGATCTTCGGCAAGGCGTCCAGCGCACTTTGCCAGCGCTCCAGATCACCGTGGCCTTTCTCCATTTTCTTGTCGAGTTGCGCTTGCAGGGTGTTGGCCCAGTCGGCCAGCGGGGTACCGGCCAGGCGGCGGGCGAGGGGGGACAGATCAATCATGGCAAGGCAATCAACGAGGCAAAGTTAAGACACTGGAACCACGGCACGACTTTCGAGAACCCGGCGGCCAAGAGGCGTTCGCGGTGTTCTTCGAGGCTGTCGGGCTTCATGACATTTTCGATGGCGCTGCGCTTCTGGGCTATTTCCAGTTCGCTGTAGCCGTTGGCGCGTTTGAACGCGACGTGCAGATCGGTGAGCAAGGCGTGTTCTTCGGCATCGTTGAAGCGCAGCTTCTCCGAGAGAATCAATGCGCCGCCGGGCAGCAACGATTGGCGGATGCGCGAGAGCAGGGCGGTGCGCTGATCCGGAGCGATAAATTGCAGCGTGAAGTTCAGCGCCACCACCGAAGCTGGCTGGAAGTCGAGCGCGAGGATATCGCCTTCGATCACTTCGACCGGCAGCAACTCCTGGAACATCGAGTTCTGGCCATTGAGGTATTCACGGCAACGCTCGACCATCGCCGCCGAGTTATCCACAGCGATCACTCGGCAACCGTCGGTGCGC
The DNA here is from genome assembly GCF_059716145.1 of Pseudomonas sp. LBUM1648. Lineage (NCBI taxonomy): Bacteria > Pseudomonadati > Pseudomonadota > Gammaproteobacteria > Pseudomonadales > Pseudomonadaceae > Pseudomonas > Pseudomonas sp. LBUM1648. The sequence goes on along the minus strand of NZ_CP166808.1, from coordinate 5,281,974 downwards.
ACATGGCGGCGCAGCGCCTGAGTCACTGCACCGAGCGAGGCGCCGAGGTCGTAGAGCACGCTGTTTGGCTGGGCAAATTGCGCAGCGAGCACGCCGAGGTTTTCGACGATGGTCGGGTAACCCGGCACCGAGCGCTTGATCATGTCCGGGAACACCCGCACCACGTCTTCGTTGAAGGCGAAGTCAGGCACCTGGGCCAAAGGCTGGGCGAAAATGCGATCGGGTTCTTTGCTCACGGCGGTTTCCGGCGGTGTCGGTGGAAAAGGCCGGCATTTTAGCCAAAGTGGCGCGGGGATGCGCGGGTTGTCCGACGTGGCGAGGGGATTTATCCCCGATGGGTTGCGAAGCGGCCCCAAAACCGGTCAGCACGGTATGTCAGGCAGACCGCGTGCATAGGTTTTACGACTGCTGCGCAGCCGGTCGGGGATAAATCCCCTCACCACAGGATTTAGCGGTGTTTTTGGGAGAAGGCCGACGCCGCGATGCCCCACTGCCCAAGCCAATAGCTGAGGATGATGATGTACGGCGCGGCATTGAACGGCGCGACGAAGCGGTTGATGCCGATCACGCTGTCGGAGAACACAAACATCACGGCACCTGCCGCAGCCAGCAACGCCGAACGCTTCGGCACATCAGTTCCCAGGCGAGCGAGGGCGCGCCAAAGCATCGCGCTGATGGCGGTGCCGTAAACAATCACGGGAATCAGCAATGGCCCGAGTCCGCTGGAAATCAGAATGCCCAGCAGCACCGCGCCGACAACGACGGCGAGCACCAGCGGCAACAGCGCCAGACGTTTGCAATCGCTGAGGTAAGCCTTGAGGTACGCCAGATGTGCAACCAGAAACGCTCCGAGGCCAAACACAAACAAATCCCCCGGCCACGCGAGCAATACATCGCCGAGCAGCGAGAAAATCAGTCCAAGGCTGATCCAGCGCCGATAGTCGCTGGGCGGGGCGTCGTGTAGCCAGCCGAGCAGCGCCAGCACCGGTAACGGTTTGACCAACAGGCAAAGCAGCGCCGCGTGGGTGCTCACACCGTAGAGAAAAGTCACCGCGCCCATCAGCGCCAGAATCAGCCAGCCCACGATCAGTTCACCGAAATGGCGCAGTCAAAGGTTTCCACCGGCAACACTTCCGGTGCCCACGGCTGTTGCGAGGTCAAGCGCAGACGCCCGGTGCCGGGGGCGAAGGCCTGGAAGCGCCAGGTCGAAAGGCCGGCAGCGCCGACCACACCGGCATCTTCCGGGTTGCTGTAAACCTCGGGGCTGAGCGCACGCAACACGCCACCGGCCGAGTCCTGAATGGCCCAGCGATAACCCGTGGTCGGGTTGCTGGGCAGCATCACGATCAGGTTTTGCCCGTTTGTCAGGCGCACGGGGCATTCGCTCTGTTTTTCCACGGTCACGTTGTGTTTCGGCTGCGTGGCGCAAGCGGCCAGCAAGGAAAGGGCGAGGGGGACAAACAGGCGAGTGGGGGACATAAGGTCAGCGGCTCCGGCGTTTACGACGAACGGCGAGCATAACTGAAGATGAGACAAAGTGTGACAGTCAGGGGAGGGGTTGTCAGGACTGACGCCTTCGCGAGCAGGCTCGCTCCCACAGTGGGCAGCGGTGTTCACAATTTCTGTGTTCACTGCACAACCCTGTGGGAGCGAGCCTGCTCGCGAAAGCGGTAGAGCCGGCGCTACCGAGTTATCAGAAGAGCACCTTCGCAACATCCGCAAAACGCTTGGCAAAGTGCACGGTAATGCCTTCCTTCAAATACTCCGGCAATTCGTCGAAGTTGCCACGGTTCGGCTCCGGCAAAATCAGTTCGAAAATCTTCTGCCGCCGCGCCGCAATCACCTTTTCGCGCACCCCGCCAATCGGCAGCACATGCCCGGTCAGCGTTAACTCGCCGGTCATCGCCACGCCTTTTTTCGGCGCTTGATTACGCGCGAGTGAGAGCAGGGCACTGGCCATGGTCACGCCGGCGCTCGGGCCGTCCTTTGGTGTCGCGCCTTCTGGCACGTGCAGGTGGACGAAGGCTTCGTCGAAGAACTTCGCGTCTCCACCAAATTGCTTGAGGTTCGAGCTGACATAGCTGTAAGCGATCTCCGCCGATTCCTTCATCACATCACCCAGTTGCCCGGTGAGTTTGAAACCACGGTTGAGCGTGTGAATCCGCGTCGCTTCGATCGGCAATGTGGCGCCGCCCATGCTGGTCCACGCCAGACCGGTGATGACGCCAGTGCCGGACAGCACTTGTTCATTGCGGAACACTGGATGACCGAGCGAAGCTTCCAGATCTTTCGGTCCGAGTTTGATCACCGCTTTCGGCTCGTCGATCAGCTTCATCACCGCTTTGCGCACCAGTTTGCCCAGTTGTTTTTCCAACTGACGCACGCCGGCTTCACGGGCGTAACCGTCGATCAAGGCCTTGAGGGCGCTGTCGCTGATGCTCAGGCTGCCCTTGGACACGCCGGCCTTTTCCAGCAGTTTCGGCCACAGGTGACGCTTGGCGATGGCAACTTTTTCTTCGGTGATGTAGCCCGACAGGCGAATCACTTCCATCCGGTCCAGCAGCGGGCCAGGGATCGAATCCAATGTGTTGGCGGTGCAGACGAACAGGACTTTCGAAAGGTCCATGCGCAGGTCGAGGTAGTGGTCGAGGAATTCGACGTTCTGCTCCGGGTCGAGGGTTTCCAGCAGCGCCGAGGCCGGGTCGCCCTGGTAGCTCTGGCCCATCTTGTCGATCTCGTCGAGCATGATCACCGGGTTCATCACTTCGACGTCTTTCAACGCCTGCACCAGTTTGCCCGGCTGCGCGCCGATGTAGGTGCGGCGGTGGCCCTTGATCTCGGCTTCGTCGCGCATGCCGCCGAGGCTGAAGCGGTAGAACGGTCGGCCGAGGGATTCGGCGATGGATTTACCGACACTGGTTTTACCCACGCCCGGCGGGCCAACCAGCAGCACGATGGAACCGCTGATTTCGCCTTTGTAAGCACCGACGGCGAGGAATTCGAGGATGCGATCCTTGATGTCGTCTAGGCCGGCGTGGTGTTTGTCGAGGACTTTGCGTGCGTGCTTTAGGTCGAGTTTGTCTTCGCCGTACACGCCCCACGGCACCGAGGTCGCCCAGTCGAGGTAGTTGCGGGTGACCGCGTACTCCGGCGAGCCGGTTTCGAGGATCGACAGCTTGTGCATTTCTTCTTCGAGGCGCTTTTGCACCTGCGCCGGCAGGACTTTGCCTTCCAGACGCTGTTCGAACTGTTCAAGGTCGGCGCTGCGGTCATCCTTGGTCAGGCCGAGTTCCTGCTGGATGACTTTGAGTTGTTCTTTTAGGAAGAACTCGCGCTGATGCTCGCCGATCTTGCGGTTAACTTCCGCCGAAATCTCTTTTTGCAGGCGCGCGACTTCGACTTCCTTGCGCAGCATCGGCAGGACTTTTTCCATGCGCTTGAGCATCGGCACACAGTCGAGCACTTCTTGCAGCTCGGGGCCGGTGGCGGACGTCAGGGCGGCGGCGAAGTCGGTCAGCGGCGACGGGTCGTTGGGGCTGAAGCGGTTGAGGTAGTTTTTCAGCTCTTCGCTGTACAGCGGGTTGAGCGGCAGCAGTTCCTTGATCGCGTTGATCAGCGCCATGCCGTAGGCCTTGACCTCGTCGGTCGGCTCGGTGGGCTGATGCGGGTATTCGACTTCGACCAGATACGGCGGGCGGTGGTGTTTGAGCCAGGTTTTGATGCGTACGCGGCTCAGGCCCTGGGCGACGAATTGGAGTTTGCCGTTTTCGCGACTGGCGTGGTGGACTTTGACCAGGGTGCCGTATTGCGGCAATACGTCGGTGTTGAAGTGGCGCGGGTCTTCCTGGGGGGTGTCCATGAAGAACAGGGCCAGGGAGTGGTGTTCGGATTTGCTGACCAGTTCGAGGGTTTCGGCCCAGGGTTCTTCGTTGACGATGACCGGCAGGACTTGTGCCGGGAAGAACGGGCGGTTGTGGATCGGGATGATGTAGACCTTGTCCGGCAGGTTCTGGCCGGGCAGGGCGAGGCCTTTGCCGGAGGCGGTGTGTTCGATGTGTTCGGCTTCGGTGTAGTCGTCGGGGTTTTCAGGGAATTCTTGCTGGTCGCTCATGGGGCACCTGCGCAATGGGGTATGGGTCTTAGATGGGGCAGGGCTTGGGTGGTTTCAATGGGGGGCGGTGTTTCTGCTTGTGTGTTCAGGGTTTTGACAGGGTTCACGCTTTGGACTTGGCGACCTTTGGGCCGACCATGTTCTTGGGGTTTTGGGGGTATATCCGTTTTTGCGGTGCCGCTGCTGGCGGTTTCGCTTTTACAGCGAGTCACTTTTGCAGACGCCCAAAAGTAACCAAAACGCTGGGCCCCGGCGTTCGGCCCGCTCGCTGGGGCTCGGGGTTCCTTCGTTACGGTGCTCATCCGGGGGCATCGCCTCCGGTTTGCTTCGCTGCACCTCCTCTCGATGTGTTCGACTTCGTCGAACGGCGCTGCGCGCCTACCCCCGGATGAACACCTTCACTCAGCCTGCCGAAGGGGCCGGTACGTCAAAAGCTGCAGCCGAGCTAACGCTCATCCTGTTGAGTGGTGAGGAGCGCTCGCTTGGCTTTTGTTTTGTGGTGGGTTTGCCCACCCCAGCCCTCTCCCTAGGGAGAGGAGGCCTATTTGTGGGCTTTTCAAAATCTGAGTTCGCCTCGGTATTTCACGTCGGCGTACTTCTTTCAAACACCTCGGTCAGTCCCCTCTCCCTTTGGGAGAGGGTTAGGGTGAGGGGCTTTTCAGCTGTGTGTTGGGGATTGGGAGATTTCGTGGTTATCCAGTACGCGGTTCACGGCCAGTTCGGCGAGCATGATGATTTGCTGGATCGCCAAAATCGTGCGCCGTTGCGGGAGGTCAATGTAGGCGGCGATGTCGCTGGTCATGAGGCTGGCTTGTGCCAGGGATTCGCAGGCATGTACCAGCAGGCTTTCGCTGTCTTGATCGGGCGCGACCTGGAACATGGTGCTGGGTTTGTGGAAGCGCAGGGTTAAGGCGTTGGGTTTTAGGTAGTGGTCGAGGGCGCGTTCGGCGGCTTCGTGGAATTTCTTCGAATCGGGGGATTGGTAGGGCGAGGTGTCGTTGGTTTCTGGTGGATTGGGTGTTGGCTTTTTCATTTGTTGCTCCTCAGGAATTGGGCCATTCCTCTAATTGCCGCGACGCAAAAAGAGGGGTGGTAGCTGTACGCGGGTTCGCGGACCGACCTGAGGCATTCGGCATACCCGAAGGTATCCCGCGTACAGCCACCATAAAACAAGCACTCGGGGTGCTGCTGTTAAGCGGCGGCAATTATGCCCCAGAAGTCGGGCCGCGACGCCCGTTCGCTGAATTTGCAGCGACCCCCAGAGCCTATCCAGCCGATTTCCGAGACACAACCGACGCGACTTGTCGGAAAACTCCGCGCAATTCCCGGCATCTGTAGGACAAGCACAATTCCTACAACCCCACACATTCCAACCTGTAGGAGCTGCCGAAGGCTGCGATCTTTTGACGTTGATTGTCAGAAACAAGATCAAAAGATCGCAGCCTTCGGCAGCTCCTACAGGGGGAATTAAAAAAGGCGACATCCCTCACAGGATGTCGCCTTTGTTTTACCGCCGCTAAATCTTATTCCGGCAGTTTGTACGCAATCACATAGTCACCCATTTTGGTGCCCAGCGAGCCGTGGCCGCCGACAACGAGCAGGACGTATTGCTTGCCGTCCTTGCCGGTGTAGGTCATCGGGGTCGCTTGGCCGCCAGCCGGCAGACGCGCTTTCCACAACTCTTTACCGGAGTTGACGTCGTAGGCGCGCAGGTACTGGTCGAGGGTGCCGCTGAGGAAGCCGACGCCGCCGGCCGTTACCATCGAGCCGCCCATGCTAGGCACGCCCAGGGTGAAGCCGATCGGGATTGGCGAGCTGTCGCGGCTGGTGCCGTTTTTGCGTTTCCACACGACTTTGCTGGTGGTCAGGTCGATACCGGCGACGTAGCCCCAGGCCGGGGCCTGGCACGGTACGCCGAATGGCGACATGAACGGGTGCATGATCACCGCGTATGGCGCGCCAGTGTTCGGTTGTACGCCAGCGGTTTCGCTCTCGCGTTTGCTGCCGGCGGCGACTTGCTCGCGTGGCACCATTTTCGAGACGAAGGCCATGTAGTTCGGGCTGGTGAACAGCATCTGACGAACCGGATCGACCGACACGCCGCCCCAGTTGAACACGCCAACGTTACCCGGGTAGATCAGGCTGCCCTGTTCCGACGGCGGGGTGTACTGGCCTTCATAACGCAGTTCCTTGAACTGGATGCGGCACAGCATCTGGTCGAACGGGCTCGCGCCCCACATGGCTTTTTCGGTCAGTTCCGGGGCCAGCAGGTTGAGGTCCGAACGGGCCTGGGTCGGTGCGGTGCGGTCGCCTTTCACGGCGCCTTGCGGTACCGGGATTTCCTTGATCGGAATGATCGGCGTACCGTCACGACGGTCGAGGACGTACAGGCTGCCCTGTTTGGTCGGAGCGATCAGCGCGGGTTTCACGCCGTCGGCGGTTTTCATGTCGAGCAGGGTTGGCTGGCTGCCAACGTCCATGTCCCACAGGTCGTGGTGGGTGAACTGGTAGTTCCAGCGCACTTTACCGGTGGCCAGGTCCAGGGCTACAACACCGGCGCTGAATTTCTCGGCGCCCGGGGTGCGGTCGGCGCCCCACTGGTCTGGAGTCTGGTTGCCCAGTGGCAGGTAAACCATGCCGAGTTTTTCGTCGACGCTGGCCAGCGACCACATGTTGGCCGAGTTACGGCTGTAGGTTTCGCCTGGGGCCAATGGCTCGGTGGCGTCGGGATTGTTGCTGTCCCAGTTCCACACCAAGTGACCGTCGCGCACGTCGTAGGCGCGGATCACGCCCGATGGCTCGTTGGTCGACTCGTTGTCGGTGACGTGACCGCCCATGATCACCAGATCACGGGTAATCGCGGCCGGCGAGGTGGAGTAGTAGCCACCGGCGGTGAACGGGCCGATGCCTTGGGTCAGGTCGACCACACCTTTGTTGCCGAAGTCTTCGCAGATTTTGCCGGTGTCGGCGTTCAACGCGATCAGGCGCGCATCAGCGGTTGGCAGGTACAGACGACGTGGGCAGGCCTGAGCAACGGCTTTGCCAGCTTCGGAAATCACGGCGGAGGCCGCGTTTTCAGACTTGGCGTAAGCGGCTTCGTCGTAGTACGACACGCCACGGCAGGTCATGTGGGCGAAGCCTTTGAAGCCGACCGGGCTCTTGATCTGCGGGTCGAAGCGCCACAGTTCTTTACCGGTGTCCGGGTCCAGTGCCAGCACTTTGCTGTGCGCGGTGCAGGCGTAGATCATGCCGTTGGCTTTGAGCGGGGTGTTTTCGTTGGTCAGCTCAACCGGGTCATCAGCGGTCGGCAGGTCGCCGGTCTGGATGCGCCAGGCTTCTTGCAGCTTGCCGACGTTGGCCGGGGTGATCTGCTTGAGCGGGGAATAACGATCACCGAATTCGCTGCGGCCGTAGGCCTGCCAGTCGCCATCAGGCATGGCTGGCGCGGTGCTGGTCATGTCGGCTGTGTCGCGGCCCAGTTCGCCGAAAGTTTCGCCCGGGTGGGTAAACAGGCTGGCCAGAGCCGTGACGCCGGCCAGAACCACCGCCACGGTCAGACCGCCGGTGCCCATTGGCGCAGGGCCGGCGAGCAGCAGCGGACGACGGAACCACGGCAGCAGCATCACGAAACCGAGGGCAAACCACAGCGCCAGACGCGGCACCAGTTGCCACCAGTCAAGACCGACTTCCCACAAGGCCCAAACAGTGCTGGCGAACAGCACGATGGCGTACAGGCCCAGCGCCGCGCGACGGCGCAGCAGCATCAGAATGCCGGTCAGCGTGATGCCGATACCGGCCAGCAGGTAGTACAGCGAGCCGCCGAGCATGCTCAGCTTGACTCCCCCGGCCAGCATGGCCAGGCCCATCAGTAGAAGCAGAATGCCGAGCAGGCCCGGTAGCAGACGGCCCCGACTCGAAGCACTTACGGTGCTCATAGTGTGAATCTCCGTGACGTTTATGTAGTCCCGCGCTGTAGTCACTTTAGATGACGATTTGGCGTGGGCATGGTTCAGATAAAACTTGTTTGGCTAACTAAATTTCCTGTGGGAGCGAGCCTGCTCGCGAAAGCGGTGTGTCAGTCGACTTCTTAGGTGAAGTTGAAATTGCTTTCGCGAGCAGGCTCGCTCCCACATTTGATCCGTGGTGTTGGTTAGAACGAGGACTGGATCTTCAGCCCCGCGATCAGTGCGTCATCGACCTTGTCCACGCCGCCCGGATGGCGGATGTATTGCAGGTTCGGGCGTACGGTCAGCCAGTTCGTCACGTGCACGCCGTAATACAGTTCGGCGCTGTATTCGGTGTCTTGCGGCGGCAGGAACGATGGATCGTCGTAGTCGTAGACCGCGTTGGCCCGGTTGCTCGCTTCGGCGTTTTTGCGATAGGCCGGGTTGACGTGCACGCGGGCCAGGGCGAAGCCGATGTCGTCTTTGGCGCGGGCGTCGAACGGGCCTTTATAGGTAAGGCCGGCCTGGACGTAGTTGTCGATGGCGTTGGTTTTCTTGTCGTGCATCGTGGCGTTGGCGAACACGCTCAGGCCACGGCTGTTGTCGCTGGCGATGCTGGTGATCTGCTGCTGGGCACCGAACCACACGCCGTGTTTGCTCGACGCGCTGCGGTAGGCTTCGCCGCTCAGCGCTGCCGGTTGGCCATTGTTGTCTTTATAGACGTCAGTGGCCTTGGCGTTGCTGTAGTAGTAACCGGCGCGGTATTCGCCCGGCAGGCCGTTGAGCTTCGGCGTCCACACCAGTTCCACCGGCAGGATCGCGCCTTGGGTGCCGCTGCCGCTGAGTTTGAAGCCGTTGCCGCGATCAAGGTTCGACGGGTTCTGCTCGTAGGCGCCGACCTGTGCGTACAGCTCCGGCGTCAGGTGATATTTGACGCGCATGGCCCACTGGCTGACCGGCCAGTTGTACCAGATGCCGCCGACCCAGTTGCCGACCTGCGAACCGCAGAACGCCAGGTTCTGGAAGTCGCAGGGGAAGGTATTGAAGTCTTCGCCTTCGCCGAAACGGCCGACTTTGATGTCGAGTTTCTGATCGAAGAATTTCTGCTGGTACCACATCTGCGTCAGGCGCGTGGTCTGGCCACGGCCCCAGACTTCCTGAGCCGAGGTGAAGCCGCCGACGCGGGGATCGTTGATGCGGTCGTTGCTGATGTTGTTGCCGCTGCGTTTGGTGATGGTCAGTTGAAACTCGGCGTCGTCCCAGCCGAGGATCTTTTGCAGGTCCAGGTGTGTGCCGAGGCCGAACTGGTCGCTGTAACGTGCGGTGCGGTCGTGGTCGTAGCCGCCGTGCAGGTTGCTGCCCATTTCGCCGGTGTAATCGAGTTTGAAGTCGTAGCCTTTTTCCGAGAGTTCGGTGCGCGTGCCGTTCCAGTCACCGAGCATGTACGGTGATTCGCTGTCGAACGCGGGAGCCGCGTGGGCGCAGGTGGCGAGGCCAAGGGCGGTGCAGCCGCCGATCACGCGCAGGGATGAGATAGCGCTGTCTCGGAAGAACGGAAAATCGGGCATAAAAGGGGTCTTTCTTGATCTTTTTTTGGGGATGAGCTGACCGCTACGATTTGACGCAGGCAGTGAAGCGATTCAGCGGAAAGGCGGCAGGATAATGATCTGTAACAAAAAGACAAAGGGGTTTTATTGACATGAACAGTTTCGGATTTGGTAACAGTGCGGCAAACGGGCGCATTGCGGGTCTGGTCGCAGGCTGCGATCTTTTCGGGTTGGCCTACATTTGATGCAAGGCCTTCCACCCGATCACCCCCTCGGCTAAGGTGCGCGGCTTCTGCATTTTCACTTCGTCCAAAGGCCTGGCATGAACGAACAATCCCCCGATCCGCTGCACGGCGTAACCCTCGAACAGATCCTCACCGCTCTCGTGGCCCATTACGAATGGTCTGGTTTGGCCGAGCGCATCGACATCCGTTGTTTCAAGAGCGATCCGAGCATCAAGTCGAGCCTGACGTTCCTGCGTAAAACCCCGTGGGCGCGGGAGAAGGTCGAGCGTCTGTACGTGAAGCTGATGCGCACCAAGCGACCGCTCTGAGATGGACGCCGTATGGCGCCGACGCCTGATCATCCTCGCCGCCATGCTTGGCTGGGCGGGACTGGCCATTCAGCTGTACCTGATTTTCTTCGCGCGTTTGAGTGTCGGCGCCAGTCTGTTGGGCGGCCTGGTGAGTTTCTTCAGTTACTTCACGGTGTTGACCAACACGTTGGTGGCGACGGTGCTGACCTGCGCCGTCTCGTCGCGTGAATCGGCCGCGCGCCGCTGGTTTTTGCAACCGTGGGTGAGCAGCGGGGTGGCGGTGAGTATTGCGGTGGTCGGGGTCGCGTATAGCCTTTTGCTGCGGCATTTATGGCACCCCGAAGGCTGGCAATTCATCGCTGACGAATTGCTTCACGACGTGATGCCGTTGCTGTTTCTGGGCTATTGGTGGTGTTGCGTACCCAAAGGCACCTTGCGTCTTTGGCATCTGCCGCTGTGGCTGATTTATCCGCTGGCGTATTTCGCTTATGCCTTGCTGCGCGGGCATGTGCTGGGGGCGTATGCGTATCCGTTCATTGATGTTTCGGTGCTGGGTTATCCACAGGTGTTCATCAATGCCGGGGGGATATTGGTGGGGTTTGTGGTGATTGGGTTGGCGGTGATTGGCCTCGATCGCTGGTCTCGGCCTCAACTGCACAGTTGATTGAAAACTGTGGCGAGGGGATTTATCCCCGATGGGCTGCGAAGCAGCCCTGATACCTGCCAGCGCGATTTACCTGATTCACCGAGGTGCTGGGTTGGGGCTGCTGCGCAGCCCATCGGGGATAAATCCCCTCACCACAATAGTCCCCAGTCACAGTTGGTTTGTACAAAGCAGGGGATATCATTCCTCTTCTTCAGAACCCTCGGCGCGCCAGTAGCCGACGGCTTTCACCAGCTTCTCGTCCAGCCCGTGCTCATCGAGCAACACCCGGCGGATCTGCCGCGAAACCTTGGTCTCGGTCGCCACCCACGCATACAGATTGCCTTTGGGCACCTGCAACTGTTTGACGGTGGTCAGCAGGTTGTCCTTGCCGCCGTCGCGCAATACCCAGATCACATTGACCTGCGCCGCGCTCTCCAGCGCTTGCTGCTCGGCGCCGTTTTCCACTTCGATCACCACCAGCGCCTTGCGATTGGCCGCCAGGCCTTCGAGGCGGCGGGCGATGGCGGGCAGGGCGGTTTCGTCACCGATCAACAGGTAGCTGTCGAAGATGTCCGGCACGATCATCGAGCCGCGTGGGCCGCCGATGTGCAGGAACTGCCCAGGTGCGGCCTGTTCCGCCCAGGTCGAGGCAGGGCCATCGCCGTGCAGGACGAAGTCGATGTCCAGCTCAAGTTTGTCGAGGTCATAGCGGCGCGGGGTGTAGTCGCGCATCTCGGGTGTCGGGCCATCGTTCTTGCCGCCGAGCACCATGGTTTCCAGCGCGGCCGTTTGTTCGGCGTTCTGCGGGAACAGCAATTTGACGTGATCGTCGGTGCCGAGGCTGATGAACCCGGCCAGCTCCGGCCCGCCGAGGGTGATGCGGCGCATGCGCGGGGTGATATCGACCACGCGCAACACTTCGAGGCGACGGCGTTTGATTTCGTGTGTCACGCGGTGAATGGTTTGGGTATCGACTGCAGTCATTCGGCTTTCTCCGGGGCAGGTTGAACGGCTGGGCCGTCGACGATGGCTTTGGCGGTGTCGTTGAGCAGATCACGCACGCGCTGGATTTCTTCCGGGCTCCAGCGCCCGTGGTGCAGTTGCAGGGCGTGGCGCAAGTTGTGCACCGCCTCGTGGATTTCCGGCGGCCGGTCATGGCCACGCAAAGAGCGTTTGCTGACGTCGATGCGCATGCGCACGCCGTCGAGGGCTACGGCTTGCTCGCTCAGGGACAGGCGCCCGGCGTCGGTCACGCTGTAGCGTTTTTTGCCGCCCTCGGCATCGCCTGTGATCAGTTCGCTTTCTTCCAGAAAGGTCAGGGTCGGGTAGATCACGCCGGGGCTCGGGCTGTAGGCGCCGTCGAACATGCCTTCGATCTGGCGGATCAGGTCATAGCCGTGGCAGGGCTGTTCGGCGACCAGCGCCAGCAGCAGCAACTTCAGGTCACCGGGGGCGAACACGCGTGGCCCACGGCCGCCGCGTTCGCGGCCGGGGCGCTTTTCAAAGCCGTCACGGCCGTCGCCGTGTTCTCGATGGGGGGAATGATGGTCTCTCATTTCTGTCTTCTCTCGTCACGTTTAGATAGAACTTAAGATATATCTTTACGCCGGCGCAAGACGTTTTTGCTCGGAGTACCGGCCAGCTGACGAGTGGGGTCTGTGCCGATGTTGCAATAGGCATTTTCGCGAGAGTCTTCAGCCATCGATAACTTGAAAGTTAAAGTTAACACTCTATTTGTCCTGAGTGATTATTCTAAAATCGCAACTAAGGCCCGCTGTATCGAGGCCGTATTGCTGTATGGTTTTTCAACTAAAACTGTATGTAGGGAATAACTTACAGTCATCGTTTTGATTATTGCTTTTTTGTTCTTTTTTCTTGCGGGTCATGGGGTTGTTTAACTACGTGCTTATAGGAAGTTACTTGCTTACTTTCCAGAGGCAACAGCCGATGATGCTCCGGCATTGAAAGTTCAAGTTGATCTGGCTCAACTCCCCTGGCGTTTGACTTGGACTTTCAATCACTCCTTCTCTTAAAGAAAACAAGGTACTGAACGATGTTCAAGAAAATCGCTATCGCTGCTCCTCTGGCTCTTCTGGCACTGGGTTCCTCGGGCGCTTTCGCCGCTGGTGAAGCCGCTCACTCGATCAATATCGTCGCTCAGGTTCCGACCAACGGCTTCTACGTGGTGCCGACCAATCCTGATCTGGTCAATAAGGATCAGGACATGAGCTACAACCCAAGCACCGGCAAGATGGGCGAAGTCACCGGTTTCTTCGACGTGCGCAACAACAACGGTTCGGTTCACGCCAGCCTCGACAGCGCACCGAAACTGATCGCGGGCAGCAGCAACATCGACTTGAAAGTCGAACTCAACAACAAGACCCTCACCCTGACTCCGCAAGAAGTAGTGGGTGAGGCCGAGTCGGACGTTAACTACCGTATGCCGGTGAAAATCAGCGCCATTGGCACTAACTTCGCCCCGGGTGATTACACCGGTGTTGTGGCAATGACCTTCGACGCCGTTCCTCCGGCCGTTACGCCTTGATCGAACGATCCGGCACCCAGCGCTGACCGCAGGTCAGCGTTCACCGACGGGGCAGGCAATCCTTCTGCTCCGTCGGACTTCCACTATTCGTAATCAGAGTAAGAGTTCATGTTCCCGATGACACCCATCGCGGCTGCGCTTGCGCTGCTGTTTTGTGCCAGCGCAGCCGTGGCTTCCAACTCCGCCGGCACCACGCCGCGAAGCCTGTTGGCTCAGGCCAAAGGTTTGCCGGCGGATTTCGAGGAGCACTTCTTTGACGTACCTTTGGCGGTTCGGGTCGAACTCGATCATCAGCCATTGGGCGAGGCCATGGTGGTGTTGTCCCGCGACGATCGCATCACCCTGCTGGAATTCACCGACACCAGCGAAAACCGTTTCGGCCCCGCCGAACGGGAGAAATGGGCGGCTTTTCTCAAGCCCGGCGTGCCACTGGGCAATTGCACCGGTTCCTGTCCCGATCAGGTGCTGGCGGTGCATTACAACCTGGAAAACTCGCTGGTTTCGATTCTCACTGAAAACGCCGAGCGCGACGTCGAGGCCAAGCGTTATTACGAACAGCCCGATGGCGGCAGCAGCGGTTTGATGGTGCGCAATCAGCTCAACCTCAATGGCGGTCAGGATCAGGATCTGGGCGGACGTTTCGGCCTTGAGGCCAGTGGCAGTCTGGGTAACTGGAGCCAGACGCTGAACCTGCAATTGGCTCGCCTCGGCGGTCCGGATGACAAGCTTTATCACGCGGTACACGAGCTTCACACCCAGCGCGAACTGCAAGGCAGTTTTTTCCGCCTGGGCTATTTCACCCCCAATTCCGAAGGGCTGACTCGCCAACCGCGCACGTTCGGCACCAGTCCCGATACGGCTGTCGGTGTCATGTACGGCAGCTCCGACAGTCTGGCCATCAACAGCCCGATGCCCAGCGTCTATCCGATTTATGTCACCGCCAACCGTCAGGGTTCTGTGGAAATCTGGCGCGATGGCCTGTTGATCAATACACAATCGGTGCCGGCCGGTTTGCAGACCCTCGACACCCGGCCCTTGCCCGGTGGCATTTATGAAGTGGAAGTCCGCCTGATCGAAGACGGCCAGATCACCTCCACCACCCAGGAGTTGGTGTACAAGCCCAACAACTGGCGCAACCTCGACGACCGCTGGCGCTACAACGTGTTTGCCGGTGAGGAAAGCAAACTGCTGAGCAACTGGGACACTCAGGCCAGCGGCAGCCCCACCGCCGGTGCGGCGCTCAATTACCTGCTGCATCCACGGGTGATTCTTGGCGTGTCGGCGCGGCAGATTCGCGAAAAGCTGCAATACGGCACGTCCATCGACTGGACGCTGGCCAACCACATCAGCCTGTATGCCAACGTCTACAAGACCGAGGATTACGGCACCGGTCTGGATCTGCAAAGCCTCTATAACTATGGTTCCGGCAGCGTGGTCGTCAGCCACAACCGCAGCTGGCTCGACACCACCAACACCTACGACACCCTGCCGGACGGCACCCGGATTCGTCCGCGCAATGTGTTTATCGGCCAGACCAGCAATTCGTCGCTGGCGCTCAACCATCGCGTCAGCAGCAAGAGTTCGATCAACGCGCGGGTGTCGCACAGCGAGGGCAACGTCGAAGGCGTCGGCATGGATCTGGGCTGGACCCAACGCACCGAACTGTTTGGCAGCGACGCCAGTTGGCGCTTGTCGCTGTTCGATCGGCCGGGCAGTTACAGCAGTGGCGATGCGCGCAATCGCGGCGTCGATTTGAGCGTCAACATGGCACTCGGCGCCCCCGGTCAGCAGATCACCGGCAGCATCGGTTCGCGCACGGCCCGCGATGGCAGTCGCGACAACAATGGCTCGATCGGCTGGCGCAAGGACTTCAAGGATCATGTACTGCAAAACGTATCGGTCACCGCGCTGACCGACACCTATGGCGTCGGGATGTCCAGTCTGACGAACTGGCGCACGGATGCGGTCAATGGCGATGCCTTCATTCAGCGTTCGTCCTACAACGGCAATTTCACCGGTGGCCTCAACGTCGATAGCACGTTGGTGGTCGGCGGCGAGAAAATGCTCATGACCAGTCAGTACGAGATGCGCGGTGCGGGGATGATCGTCGATGTGGAATCGGACATCGATGACATCGCTCTGCGCGCCGACGATTACAGCGGCGGCAGTGCGGCGTTGAAGCCGGGGCGCAACTTCATTCCGATCACCGCGTACCGCAACAGCTCGGTGAGTTTCGACTTCGAAGGCAACCACGTGCCGGCGGCCACCATTGAACCGGCGCGTACCCGCTATCACCTGAACAAGGGCGGCGTGGAGTACCGCAAGATCCGCGTGATGAAGACCCTGACCGTGCTCGGTCGTCTGGTCGACGGGCAAGGGCAACCGCTCAAGGGCCACCACGTGATCAACCACGCCAGCCGTGGGGTGACGGAAGTCGACGGGTTCTTCTCGATGGAGATGAACGCCGGCTCACCGACCCTGGAAGTGCGTCAGGGCAGCCAGTTGCTGTGCCAGTTCCGCCTCGATGCGAACCAGCACCGCAGTGAAAACAATGTGCTGATGATCGGCGATCTGCGCTGCACGCCGGACACGCTGGCCGACGTGACCTCCACCGATCAGAAGGCGGGTTGAGCCATGCACAAGTCCCTGTGTGGCTTGCTGCTGGCGTTGGCTTTGCCATCGGCAGAAGGCGCGAGCCAGGAAATCCGGGCGTTGTTTCAGCCTGATCCGTCGCAACCGAGCAAAAACGTGTTTATCAACAAGACACCGGTCAGTGGTTACTGCGCAAGTCATGTAAGCGAGTGCGCCGACAACAATATGTTCAGTCTGCAACTGCCGATTCGTTTTAACGCGCAGCGTCCACTGGTGCCGGCGGACTATATCCAGATCAGGGTGCCTGCCAGTTGGCGACAACTCACCGTCACGAACAGTGAAACCGGGGAAACGGAAACCGTCGAAGTGCGTATTACCGGGATTGGTTCCAATTATGTCCTGAGTGATGCTGCCACCGCGATCACCGGCGAAGTGGATAACATCGATGCGCATCGCAAGCTCTGGGTGGAAAGCAGCTGGGTCAATGCGCCGCCTCCCTGTCAGTACAGCGGTATGGGCTACCTCACACCCAAGACTTACCAGTTTTTCTGGAAAACACCTCAGGAAGGGGCGTGCACCAAAACCGCCGCTTACGCCATCCCTCACATGTCTATGGAGTACCTCGACTTTGCCTATGAGCTGCGCACACCCAATCCCTTGAACATGTCGTCGGGTCTGTACAGCGGCTCGATGGTCTACAGCATCGGTCCGGCCGGCGATTTCGATCTGGGGTCTTTGATCCAGCCGGACGACAACGTTCTCAATCTGGATTTCGTCCTCGACGTGCAGCACACCCTGAAGGTCGATCTGCCACCGGGCGGCAACAAAGTCATGCTCGAACCCGAGGGCGGCTGGATGCGCTGGATCGACAGTGGCCGCAAGCCGACAAGCATCTACCGCGACCAGCTGTTCTACATCTCCGCCTCGTCGCGCTTCAAAGTCATGATGCTGTGCGATTCGACTGGCGGCACACGCTGCAAGTTAGGCAGCCCGCGAGGCAACGTCACCGAAGTGGAAACCTTCCTGACATTGCCCGCCGGAATCGGTGGGCCGAGTGGCGGTGAGGTGAAGTTGCTCAAGCTGCTTTACAACACTTGGGTCGGGCCTTTCCAGCCCACTGTCTATCTCGACCGCAAGGCCGGCTCACTGCGTTTTGAAATGCCCAGGGACGCTATCGATTTTCTTTTCAGGCCCGGCCTGAGCGACACGCTCAGCGGCAACATCACCATTATCTGGGACTCGGAAGTGTGAGCACTCCGGTCAGGCCATTTCGTTTTTCATGGAGTTGAAACCGATGAAACGTGTTTTTTTGCTGGGTGTGCTCAGCGTGTTTTACCTGACGGCACAAGCCGGTCCGCAGATCAACGTCGGCACGGTATACGACTATCTGGATGCCGATAAAAGTACCTACCTGAAACGGATCTTCAACAGCGGCTACGCGACAGCGTTCGTCAAGGTCAACGTGCTGGAGATTGTCTACGGTGCTGATGGCACACCGCAGGAAATCCCGGTTCAGAACGCCGCTGACGGCGCCTCGCGCAACGGGTTGATGGCCAGCCCCGCGCGGCTGATCGTGCCGGCCCAGGGCATGCAGGGCACGCGTTTGCTGTACATGGGCGAGCGTGATCGCGAGCGCTACTTCCGCGTACGTTTCGTGCCGGTGGTGCCGGAAAAGGAAGATGAGTTCGCCGTCACCGGTGAAGAACGCGAAGACTACAAAAAGTCGCTGAAAGCCGGGGTCAACGTGATGACCGGGTTCGGCATTGTGTTTTTCGTGCGGCCCAAGGATGCACGTTTTGCCACCGCAATTACCGAGACCGACAGCCGTTATGAGCTGCGCAACGATGGCAACACGGTGGTGATTGTCGACGAGTTCAAAAGCTGCGCGGTGAACAAGGAAACCGACTGCGGCGCGACCACCAAGCACCACTTGCTGGCGGGCAAGACCTTCGCTTTCGACAAGGAGAAGGGGCGCGAGTACCGCTTTCTCCTGATCGAGGGTGGCGATAAGAAAGTCCTCAAGGTCGCAGGCGGCAAGGCCTGATTTCCAATGACGCAACGGGTAACCGACATGATCAAGCAATGCACCGTTGTCGCGCTGATGGTCACGGCGGCTCTGACAGCCAACGTGGCGTGGGCGGCCCGGGAAGAACACACCTTTGAAGTGTCCCTGACCATCCCCAGCCGACCGTTCTACATCATCCCCTCCGAGCCGGACTGGATTCACCGGCCCCAGCGGCTCGACTGGAATCACTCGACATCGAGTCTGAGCAGTGTGCGCAAGAACTTTGATGTGCGGCACGACACCAGCGCGATTGAAGCGCGCCTGGAGGCCGAGCCGTACCTGTCCAACGGTCGCGCCGGTGAGGAAATTTATTTGCAGGTGAGCTTCAACGGGGTGCAGTTGAGCGCCGAGACGACACCGCGCCAAGTGGTGTCGCAGGAAGAAGCCGCTACGGGAAAACGGGTTCTGTTGCAGATCGATCCGATCAAGCCGGACGGTGGTTACCGCCCCGGGGACTATAGCGGCAACGTGCTGCTGCTATTCAACGCCAGGGCGCCGGGCGAGTGAGTCGGACCGTGAAATTTCCTTGGCTTTATCGACACTGTTTTGGAGAACGCCCGTGAGCTTTTCAATCGCCCCGGCCTGCCGGTCATGGATCGGTTTGCTGCTGACACTGGTTGCCAGTGCGGCATCGGCAGAAGTGCATAACATCGACGCGACCTTCGAACCGGATTTTGCCAACCCGCAGAGAAATCAGTTCAAGAACCAGACGCCGTCCGAGGGTTTTTGTCGACAGGTGCCTGCAACTTGCGAGTCCCTGGGTCTGTTTAGCCTGATTGCGCGCATACCGTTCGAGGCCAAGGCGCCGATTCAGGCCAACCACGCTGATCCGCGTCAGGGGGGGATGGCCAAGGTGCCTTCGGACTGGCGCACGGTCACCGTCACCCATGCTTCAGGTGATACGCACGTTGTCGAGCTAAGGATTGCCGGTATTGGTCATGAAACCGGATTCCCGATATCCGTCGGTGAAATAACCGGAGGCGGTTGGTGGGATGATTTATGGGAAGGGGGGGCCTGGAGCTACGCTCCGGCACCGTGCCTGGGGGTTGGTATAGCTACGGCGGGCCACCATGGCTACAACAGTTTCTGGAGAGTGCCGGAAGGCGCGGGTGTCTGCTCGAAAAAGGCCTTGTTCGATATTCCGATTGGCATGCATTACCAGTATTTCGTTTACGCCTACGAACTGCGCACACCTGATCCACTGAAGATGGAGTCGGGCGATTACACCGGCTCCATCACCTACACCGTCGGCCCGAATATGGACTTCGACATGGGCGATGTGTTGACCCCGGACGACTCGATTTTGACCCTCAACTTCAATCTGAAGGTCACCCACACCATGAAGGTCGACATTCCTCCCGGCGGCAATCGCGTGGTGCTGGAGCCGGTGGGGGGCTGGCAGTCCTGGCTGGATCAGGGGCGCAAGCCGACACGGCTGCTGCGCGACCAGACCTTCAATATCTCGGCGTCGAGCCGCTTTAAAATGAACATGGAATGCCAGTACGTCATGGGCAACAACTGTGCGTTATGGGAGTCGACCGCCGGCCACGCCGTGCCGCTGGAAGTCAGCGTCAGCCTGCCCAGCGGCCTGACGGATGGCGCAGGGCAGCCAGTCAATCGCCGGCGACTGCTGCGCGATGGCAGTGGCACCGAGTTGTTCCAGCCGGGTTTTTATCTGGATCGCAAGGTCGGCACGTTGCATTTCGAGGTGGCCCGTGAAGCGGTGGATGAAATGCTCAACGAAGGTGTGGCTCGTAACTATTCGGGCAATGTCACGGTGATCTGGGATTCGGAGTTGGGTTGAGTCTGGCGGCGTCAGCCAGCCTGTAACGGGGCTGGCTGACGGCACCGATCAAAGTCCGGCGCGGGCCAACGCTTGATGGGTCAATGTTCTGCTCAACTGGTTGCGCGCATAACCGATGTCCTTCATCCAGCGGTCATAGCGGGCATCGCTCATGGGGTCGCCGCTGAAGACCTCCCGGTGGGGAATATTCAGTTGATTGGCCAGGCCTTCCATTTTTCGTTGAAGCCGGTTCATTTGCGTTTGCGGGGTCGGGTTCGCCCATTCCGCCTGGGCCTTGCGCAACTCATCGAGCAGCCCCGGTTTTTCCTCGAACAGACGATCATTGATTTCGTATTGCGTCGGATGGGTTCGACGTAAATGACGTTCCCAGAACGGATCGGAATACGAGTCGATCATCCCGTCCACCAGCCCGTCTCCTTGCTCGCGGGCAATGATTGAATCGTAGGCCGCGTCGATCTTGACTTGCGTCACGCCTGAGCGCGGCTGATAGAGCATGCCCTCGGACTGCCACGGTAACTCCAGGCGCTTGCCAAGCCCCGTCTCGTAGGCCATGTGCACTTCGATTTCATCGGGCGCGGCATTTCGCCCAGGGTTGATCAGGTGCTGTTGCTCTTGGCGTTTGACCTCTTCCACGGCCACATCCGCTATCCGGTCCAGACGCGCGGCACTGCGTGCGAGCCGCGTAAGGTCGATGTCCAGCACCTTGGCGGATGTCGGCTGCGCATAGGCTTTCGATACCAATACCTTCATGCCCATGGAGTTGAACAGCTGCGCCCCGCCTTCTCGGCAGTTGTCCGGCTCCCGGGCGTGCTTGAACAGTTCTTCGCGCAGTTCGCTGTCCAGCGCAGCGGCATCGATCATTTCCCAGACTCGCTGCGTCAACTGTCTACGCGACTTGTCGGACTGGTAGTCCCGGGCGTCTCTCTGCTTGCGTATGACCTTGAACAAACCTTCGGAGCCGGGCTCTGCCAGCACATCCTGCCAGGACTCCTCGCGGTACTTTGTGAAAGACGTCGAAGGACTGAACGTTCCTTGCTCCTGGGGTAGCAATCGCCAGTGATTTATCTCGTCCGCAACGGCCGGGGAGTAGACTTGCTGGCGGCTGAAACCTACCGACTGGCGATAGTCGCCGTAACGTATCCGGTCGCCGTTGGACAGTCGGGCCGTGTCGAAACGCGCGCGACTGAGAATGAAGGCCTGATCGGATCCCGGCGTGACCTCGGGCAGGCTGCTGATCGGGCATTGGCGCATGTCCAGGGCGAATCCCCGTGAGCGATGTCTGTCTGCATTACCCACCTTGAACAGGCCCTCCGGCCAAGTCTCGATTGTGCTGTTGGCCAGGTCCAGCCGGTTCAGTCGGTACAGACGCCCGACGGCGGGCGGGCGACGCAGTGGGTTGCCGCTCAGGATCAGGGTTTGCAGGCGGGAGAGTCGACTCAATTGCTTGTTGCTGTTGGCCATGACGGTGATGTTGTTGTCTGCCAGATCCAGCGTTTCGAGCTGACGCATGCGACCCAGCGCCGGAGATATCTCGGTCAAATCGCATTGACGGGCGCTCAGTTGGCGCAAATGGGCGAAGTCATCCAGCAGACCTTTGTCTGCGACAGAAAAGCGTGTGTTGTCGAGTTTCAGCGCGGTGACCTGGTTCAGGTATTTTTTCATCCCGGGTTGCTGGCGCAGATCGTTCCACCAACGATCAAGATCGGGTTGTGAAAGGTCGGTGGACAAGTCCAGCGTATAGCCTTGTTCCGGGTGGTTGCTGCGCTCACCGAAGATGTCGCTTTTGCGTTCGAAACATTCAAGCAGTTGCTCTTCGATGTGTCTCCCGCCGTTTTGCAGGAAATCCCTCGATACTCCCGGGATCCGGTCGCCAAAGTCGTCCAGTTCGCCCGAATAACTTTCTCGCCAACTGCTCAGGGTTTGGCGCAAGGCGCTGCGTTCGTTCTCCAGTTGCTCGATAGCAGGGGCAATGTCCCCCTTGTTCTGGAGCGCCTGGATGAACGTTGTCACCTCTCGGTCGTTCATTTTTGGATACAGCTGTTTGATCCTTTTTTCCGGTGTTTTTTCGCCAAAGAACCACGGCCAACCTCGCACCAGTGTCTCGGTTTCAATCGTGGGCACGGTGCGAATGGGTGGCTCGGCCAGCAAGGTTCTGCGTTCGCCGGGTGCGGCGGTGGTTTCCATGATCCACGCCTTGAGTCGGCGACCATCGGTGCCTTTGCTACCCAGTTCCACACGTTTGCCGTCGGGCAGGGCATTAAGCATCGCCTGGTAAAAATCGCTGGCGTCATGCAAGGGTCGGTTGTTGCCGTCCACTCCCTCGTACTGGCCGTGTTCATTGCGAATCAGCCGCCGCACCTGCGTGGCGTCATCCGCCCCGGCGCTGCAACGCAAGGGGCCGTCATGGACGCCATCGAGGACTTCAATGCGCAGATCGGCAAAGGTATCGGTGTGAATCTTGAGGGTGTTCAGCACCAGTCGTTCGGTGTCTGGCAGGACGCTCTCGTCGCGATAGAAACCCTCATAGGCACGTGCGGCAGAGGCTTCGAAATTCAACTCACGGGCTTGCGCCTTGATCCGCAGGGGCAGGCGGTTTTCATCGACGATACGCTGCATTTCGGCGGGTTTGGCCCCGGTCAGGAGTTTTTCTGCCAGTGTCAGTGGCATTTCAGGAAATGTCTGTTGCACCACGCGGATATCGGCCTTGTTTGATCGTTCACCCGCCTGGTACAGACGCTTGGCCACTTCTCCCTGACGGGCCTGCACTGCATCGGCCAAACGCTCACGCAGTGCCTGAGGACGTTCTGCTGGCGCGACGTCACGACCGAGCAGGGCCTTGCACTCGGCGTCATCGAGAAAACCGGCGAGGCGTTCGGGTAACTTGCCGTAGATAAGGTCTGTGTGACTGATGTTCAGGGTGTTGGCATCTGTGGCGCCGGGGTTGCCGTACTTGCGCGAATAGCCACTCAAGTCGGCCTGTTCGTACACCCTCAACGCCCGTTCACGGGGCCATCCCGGCAAGCCGGTGGTGATCGGTTCAAACCAGACGGCGTCCGAGGCGAGCGGCTGGCCGTCGCGAATAAGGGTGGCTGATCGCTGAACATCGTCATAGGCGGTGAAACGTTTGATGGAGTCGGTCAGCAGCGGTGGCGGTGGGCTGTTGTCATCATGCATCTGTCGTAATGCGTCGGTGTCGGTGCCGCTGCTGATGCGGATCTGTTCAAGCTCGGCGGGCGAGAAACGTTCGACGTCGTGTCCCAAACGCTGCATCAGGGCCTGATCCGACCAGTCCTGCGGGCTTTCGGCTTCATGCCGCCAGGCACCATGGTCGTTGTGCTCGATCTTCGGCCGGTAGGCGTTGGGGCGCGAAGGGTGTTTGATCCGGTGAGTTCTGGAGGTGGGTTGTGTCGAGGCTTTTTCGACGCTGTAGAGTTTGCCTTCCAAGGGCAAAAGGGTGTCGCGGCCGACCTGATGCAGACCGTGCCTGTCGGGTTTCGAGGCGGCCGGCAGCGTCAGTGTTTTTTGCTCGTAAGGCGCAAGATCCGGATGCCACAGCGAAGGTTTGCCATTGGGCAGCGTTACCGGTTTCATGCCTTCCACCAGTGACGACAGTTTGAGCTTGAACGCGCTGCCGATTTCAGCGCCTGCGCCGAACGCAGCCAGTTGAATAAAGCTTGTCACCACACTGATCACATGTTCGCCCATTTCTTGCCAGAGACCTTCGGCGAGATCGACCAGGCCTTCGATGACATCAGTGGTGATTTGATAAACCGTGTACGCCATCATCAGTTCGCCAAGCCCCGGCACGAACGGCGTGGCGATCAACAAAGCGGCGTTGAAAATATCCGACACGATTTTCTTGAAGTTGTCCCACCAGGCCCAGCGCGCCTTGCTGTCTGTGTCGGCGGTGGACACGGCGAGTTCGCGGGCATCGTTGAGGATCTTGTTGAGTTTCTGTTGGTAGGCGTGGGTCCAGTAGTCCGGTGCCAGCGGCAGGTGTGCAAGTTGCAGTCGCGGGGCGGGTATGGGGTCTTTGCGCCACGGTGGCCGTTTATCGTTGTGGTCGTCAGGCTTGTGGTATCGAGTGATAAACAAGCGTTGCTCAAGCTCGGCGAAGAAGTGTCCGCGCTGTTGCTGATCGACAAACTGGCTGAAGAATTGCCGGTAGCTCTGTTTCGTTGACGCGGTGACTTTGTCTTCGCGCAACTGACGCGACAGTTCGGCGCTGAACGCCTGTGGCGACGGGTATTCCTTGAGCGGGTGATCGGGATCGTGCGGGACATAGACAATCAGGCGATTGATCCCTCGACGGTCGCGCACGGCGTGCATCAACAAAAGGACCCCGGTCAACCGCGTACCCAGCATCGACAGGTCACAGCATTGCAGCCGTCTGCCGTTGAGCATCAGCCGGGTCTGGTTGGCGGCCAGTTCGAGCAGCATCTTGTAGGCATCGTACTCGATGTCCTGGGTGAGCAATGCCAGTTGCGCCGCAACGGCCAGTGCATCTTTCTGACTTTCGATCACTTTGTTTTTCAGCACGGCTTCGGCGACAGGCTCGCCGGGCAATAGATAGCTTTCGAGATGTTTTTTGTATTGCGCACCGATGTCCAGTTCCCGGCACAGTGTCTGGAACTGGCTGATGCTCATTTTCTGTTTGATGGGCAGGATGTCGAAATTGCCGATCCGATCCGGTTTGCTGATGAAGTCGGAACCGGCGGCGACCTTTTCATGGCTGGCGAAATTGTGCAGTGCGGCATCCAGTAGGGACACGTTACGAGCGGTGACTCCGTCGGAAAGGTTCAGCACATACCAGGGGTTGTCCTTGGGCATGTACAGGCGCAGCCAGATCCTTTCGATGTCGGTATCGCTTTCGGTGTTGCGGGTGGTTTCGATGCCGAAGCGTTTTTTCAGCTCAGCCTGGAGCAGGGGAGTGGCGAAGGTTTTCAGGTCGATTTTTTGCAGCAGGTGATCAACCTGGTTCTGTGAGCCCCATGCTTTGAGATTGGCGGCTCTGAGCTTTTCGAGGTAGGCGGTTGGCGCGCTGATGTACCACGGTTCGACGTTCAGCGGTGTCGCTGCGAGTGCCAGACCTCGGCCGACCGTGGCGGCCTTGAAGCGGTCATCGACTGCGTTGGCAATGAGTTCGTAATGCTGCCCTTTGTCCGGTGTTTGAGCAGGCACGGGGGAGTCAGACATGGCCAATCATCCTTGATTGTTGGAGGAGTGATCAGCCTACCTGCGAGGGGGTAAAACAAAAGTTCAAAGATCAGCGAGCAAAGGGCGCAACGGGTGGCTAACCCGACGAAAATTCGAATTTGAAAAATACATAAGTACCACCCGCCAACGAGAAAAATCCTCACCCTGTATCAGAAATGCCTGACACGAATTGTTACTTCGCTCAAGGCTCTATTATGCCGGCCACTGCCACGCCGGGTGTCTGCATCGGATGACATTGCGAGTCGCTGCCCGGTTGCAAATACGGCGTGAGAATCGGCGCCATGCCCTTGAGCACCTGCACGGGCAGGGCCGAGGTGAATTTGAAGTTCTCCGCCGAGCGCCCAGGAACGAACGCGGTGAGGGTGCCGAAATGGTGGTCGCCGATGAAGAACACGAAGGTCGCCGTGCGGTTGATCGACTTCGAACTGAGGATGCGTCCTCCCGAGCCGATGGCCTCGATCCGGTTGTCGCCGGTACCCGTTTTGCCACCCATGGCCAGCGGGCTGCCATCAGCCAGTTTGAAACTGCCGGAAACACGTTTTGCAGTACCGGCGTCCACCACCTGCGAAAGGGCTTCGCGCATGGCGTTGGCGACTTCGGACGGCATCACTCGTTTGCCGACGTTGGGGTCATTGACCAGCCGGGTTTCATACGGTGTGTCGGCGGCAAAATGCAGGCTGTCGATACGCAGCGTCGGCATGCGCACGCCATCGTTGAGGATGGTGCCGATCAACTCGGCCAGTGCGGCGGGACGGTCGCCGGAGCTGCCGATGGCGGTGGCCAGCGATGGCACCAGATGATCAAACGGGTAACCGACTTTTTGCCAGCGCTGGTGAATCTCAAGAAACGCTTCGATCTCGAGCATGGTGCGGATGCGACTGTCACGGGCGCCCTTGTGTTTGCTCTTGAACAGCCAGCTGTAGACTTCCTGGCGTTCGAAATGGCTCGCTTTGACGATCTGGGTGAACGTTGCGTCCGGGTTGTTCAGCAGATACCCCATCAGCCACAGATCGAGCGGGTGCACCTTGGCGATGAAGCCTTGATCCGGCAGATCGTAACTGCCCGGGCCGTAGGAATCGTAGAGCCTGATCAGGCGATCATCGGTGAGCTTCTCGGTGACCTTGGCGCCTTTGAGGTGCGAGCGCACGAAGCTGTTGAAGTCTTCCTGACTGGCGTTCGGCAACAGATAACGGTGCACGGCAGCCATGCGGATCGGTGTCGGACGCATGCTGTCGAGGAACGTGTCGAGGCGCGCCTGGGTGTTCTTGTTTTTGTATTTTTTCCAGAACTTGAGCAGGAACGAGGTGCCTTCGCGGTCGGCAAAACTGGCCAGGTATTCCTGGCGTCGCGGGTCGCGATCGTCCTTGAGCAACTCGGCACTGCTGTTGGGGCCGGAATACGTGACGTAGCGCACCACGTCGCGCATCAGGCGAATGAACGGCAGGTTGATCGATTCACGCAGGGCATCACGCAGTGTCGGTATGCGGCCGTTGTCTTCCTTGCGAAAGTTGTTGAAGGTGTGCAATCCACCACCGGTGAAAAACGCCTCGCCGGGGCTGGCCGAGTATTTGCGATCGAGTGCGGCGCCGAGCATCTTCGACAGGTCGTGATCCTTATTCTGGATCAGATAGTCGATGACCCACTGGCTGAGGCGATCCTGATCGGGCACCTCGATTTTTTTCAGTTCCGGCACGCTCATCGCGCCGTACTTGTCGTGCAGTTCGGCGATGATTTGCAGGTACGTGGTGAGCACGCGCATTTTCGCCGTTGAGCCCAATTCGAGTTTGCTGCCTTCGTTGATGTCGAACGGCTGGTCAGTGCTGTCGGTTTGCACCCGCACACGCGAGCCGTCCGGGGTCAGTTCGAACAGGGTGAAGCTGTAGCGCACCTGCGTGGTGCTGGTCGGCGTCAGCAGGCGTTCGCCGATCAGGCCGATTTCGCCGGCATAAGCCGGATCGGCGAGTTTCTTCAGGTAGGCGGTGGCCTGAGTTTGCAGGTCACCCTGCAGGGTACTGGTGGCCGAAAGGTCGAGGCGGTCGAGATCGTACAACGGGCGATTGAGCATGCTCGCCAGACGACTGCGGGCAGCGCTGATGCCTTTGTTGGTTTCAATCGGCTGTAGGGTCGGCTGAGTCTGCCAGTCGCGGTAGCTGACCTTGCTGGCGAGCGCAGCATCGGCGAGGGCGCTGTCGATCACGCCGCTCTGCTTGAGCAGGCGCAAGTGGCTGTCGGTGAGGTCGGAGAGTTCTTCACGGCCCTTGGTCAGGTAATGCGACGGGCGCCGCTGGGCAATCATCAGCGAGAGCATTTCGCGCAGGGCCAGGCCTTTGTCGGCCATGGTTTTCGCATCCGTTGCCGGGCTGTTCAACTGGGCGTTGGCCTTGTTGAAATCGCTGCCGTACCAGACCCGCAAGCCTTCGGCCATGCCATGCACTTCGCCATGCCCCGGCACTGCCGACAGCGGCACGCTGTTGAGGTAATCGCGCACGATGTTCTGCCGCGCTTCCAGGGTTTGCGGGCCGGGCTGATAGGCGCGCACGCTGGCGGACATCATCTGGCGGATTTTCTCGGCGCCGGAGACGGTCAGGCCGTCAGGCGAATGCCGGTACTTCTCCAATTGCGTGGCCAACGTACTGCCGCCGGCCGATTGCCCGGGCAGGTTCAGTAACTTGGCCACTTGCGACCACGCGGCCATGCCGAACCGTGGCCAGTCCACCGCCGGATTGGCGAGCGGTTGTTTGGGATCGAGCAGAAAGCGGTTTTCGATGAACAACAGGCTGCTGACCACTACCGGCGGAATCGTCGCGAAGCTCGCATACAGTTGCTGCGGATAGTTGTACTTGTACAGCGGCGCGGCCCGGCAATCGGTGATCGACAGCCCGGCCTGGATCTTCTCGGAATACGGTACGAACAGGCCTTTGTCGGTGTAGCTGAGCAGCGCGGGCGAAAAGCGTGTCTGCTCGGTGACAACATAATTGCGCTTGAGCAGGCGCGGCAGGAACTCATCGAGGGCGCTGTAACCCAGACGCAGATCGAACGGCCCGTTACCCGGATAGCGAATGGCTTCACTGGGCCCGGGCTCCAGTTTGTAGGTCAGCGAGGCGGCATATTGGCTGAGCTCACGGGATTGAAAGCGCGAGGTGCGCATCTCTTTGGACGCGGCAAGCCCCACCACCACCGCGATAATCAGCAGCAACAACCAGAAAGCCTTCCACCCGTGCCGGCGGCGGCGGGTTTTTTCAGGGACAGGCGCTTGATCATCCACACGTTCAGTCGGAACCACGGCTTTACTCGAATCGGTTTGCCACAAAGCGCCCATAGTCGATTGATCCATTCACGCAGATTGATCGGACTTGTCTGAAGCTTAGACGGTGGTTGGCGGTGGTGAAAAAATTGTGAAAGGTTGGGAAGCTGAATAAATCTGAAATAAGTATCTGACTTTGGGGTCATGGGCTGTGGCGAGGAATTTATCTGTGGCGAGGGGATTTATCCCCGATGGGCTGCGAAGCAGCCCCAAAATCCGACACTCGATTATTCAGACAAACCGCAATCTCTGTGTTTGGGCCTGCTGCGCAGGCCATCGGGGATAAATCCCCTCGCCACTGATACCTCTCCATCACAGATAAACCGAGCTGAATCAGGTTCAGAGCCAGCAGGCATCCCAAAGCGGGTAATCGCCGATTTTCGTTACCAGTCCAGCTCTTAGGGGATTGGCCACGATATAGCGGGCGAATGGCTTCAAGTCTTCATCATCGCGGATGGCGCGGTCGTGAAACCCGGTCTGCCATAAAGGACCGCGACGTCCGGTTTTTTTGTTAACTGCGTGAGAGCAGCGTGCCTTTATCCCGCCAATCACCCCGCCCAGCGTGCCGGTTTGCAATTGCATCAACCAATGAAAATGGTCAGGCATTACCACCCAGGCAATTGACTCCGCCTGACCTTCGTCGTGAGCCTGACGAAGTTGAGCGACTAGCAGACGGCCCGTTTGCCAATCAGAAAATATGGGCTGTCGTTCGTGTACCACCGCAGTGATGAAGTACGCGCGCCCAATTTCGGAACTTCGGCCAAGACGCAGACGATAGGAGTTTGGATAGGCAGGCACTTTCACTTCCGTGTGTTGGTTCATTGATCTCCTAAGGCTAGAGCTCGCTTATCCAAGCCGGATCTGTAACTGCTGAGTGAATTTTCCTTATCGTGTGAAGGATTGGTAAAGGTCTGTACCCGTGGCGAGGGGATTTATCCCCGATGGGCTGCGAAGCAGCCCCACAACCTGACACTCGATTTATTCAGACAAACCGCAATCTCTGTGTTTGGGCCTGCTGCGCAGGCCATCGGGGATAAATCCCCTCGCCACTGATACCTCTCCATCACAGATAAACCGAGCTGAATCAGGTTCAGAGCCAGCAGGCATCCCAAAGCGGGTAGTCGCCGATTTTCGTTACCAGTCCAGCTCTTAGGGGATTGGCCACGATATAGCGGGCGAATGGCTTCAAGTCTTCATCATCGCGGATGGCGCGGTCGTGAAACCCGGTCTGCCATAAAGGACCGCGACGTCCGATTTTTTTATTAACAGCATGGGTGCAGCGAGCCTTTATTCCACCGACGACCTCTCCAAGATTGTCGGTTTTCAACTGCATCAACCAATGAAAGTGGTCAGGCATTACCACCCAGGCAATTGACTCCGCCTGACCTTCGTCGTGAGCCTGACGAAGTTGAGCGACTAGCAGACGGCCCGTTTGCCAATCAGAAAATATGGGCTGGCGTTCGTGTACCACCGCAGTGATGAAGTACGCGCGCCCAATTTCGGAACTTCGGCCAAGACGCAGACGATAGGAGTTTGGATAGGCAGGCACTTTCACTTCCGTGTGTTGGTTCATTGATCTCCTAAGGCTAGAGCTCGCTTATCCAAGCCGGATCTGTAACTGCTGAGTGAATTTTCCTTATCGTGTGAAGGATTGGTAAAGGTCTGTACCCGTGGCGAGGGGATTTATCCCCGATGGGCTGCGAAGCAGCCCCAAAACCTCATCTCCCAAATATTCAGGCACACCGCATTCTCTGGGTTTGGGCCTGCTGCGCAGGCCATCGGGGATAAATCCCCTCGCCACTGATACCTCTCCATCACAGATAAACCGAGCTGAATCAGGTTCAGAGCCAGCAGGCATCCCAAAGTGGGTAGTCGCCGATTTTCGTTACCAATCCAGCTCTTAGGGGATTGGCCACGATATAGCGGGCGAATGGCTTCAAGTCTTCATCATCGCGGATGGCGCGGTCGTGAAACCCGGTCTGCCATAAAGGACCGCGACGTCCGATTTTTTTATTAACAGCATGGGTGCAGCGAGCCTTTATTCCACCGACGACCTCTCCAAGATTGTCGGTTTTCAACTGCATCAACCAATGAAAGTGGTCAGGCTTTACCACCCAGGCAATTGACTCCGCCTGACCTTCGTCGTGAGCCTGACGAAGTTGGGCGACTAGCAGACGGCCCGTTTGCCAATCAGAAAATATGGGCTGGCGTTCGTGTACCACCGCAGTGATGAAGTACGCGCGCCCAATTTCGGAACTTCGGCCAAGACGCAGACGGTGAGAGTTTGGATAGGCAGACACATTCACTTCCGTGTGTTGGTTCATTGATCACCTAAGGCTAGAACCCGGTTAGCCAAGTCGGATCTGTAACTTCTGAGTGAATTTTCTTGTTCCTGTGCAGGATGGGGGGCAAGCGTTTTTGGCTGTGCTGAAGAGATCTATTGTGGCGAGGGGATTTATCCCCGATGGGCTGCGAAGCAGCCCCAAAACCTCAGGTTTCATATATTCAGGCACACCGCATTCTCTGGATTTGGGCCTGCTGCGCAGGCCATCGGGGATAAATCCCCTCGCCACATAGGGACCCCGGACAGATCCGCGGGGTAGAGCCATTGCCAGAGCAATACCACCAAACCCCAGGGCATGACGATGCACCAATGCTGTGCAATACTCGGAGCCTTTTTCTGTGGCGAGTATTCCTACGTAAACCAGCTAATGCCTCTCCGAAAACCCCACTTTTACCGAGAGTTGTCGCTGAATGTTGTGGTTTATAGAGTGAAAACGCCTGCAGAAGGCTTTTTATACTGCACGCCCCGCTGATCTTGAAGGTTTGTCCTTCAAGACGCGTCTGCCCACGAAGCAGGCGCGGTTTCCTGCCAGCCAAGGCCTATCGGCCGACGCTTCGATACTCGGTGGTCATATCCAATAACAAGACGAGGTTGTATCCCTATGCCAGTTGGCAATCACCTGCCTCACGGCGAAACCGCTCAGGGCGGTCCGCTCAAACGCGAACTCGGCGAACGGCATATTCGCCTGATGGCACTCGGTGCCTGTATCGGCGTCGGTCTGTTTTTAGGTTCGGCCAAGGCCATCGAAATGGCTGGCCCGGCGATCATGCTCTCCTACATTCTTGGCGGGCTGGCGATCCTGGTGATCATGCGCGCCCTCGGCGAGATGGCTGTGCATAACCCGGTGGCCGGTTCGTTCAGTCGCTACGCACAAGACTACCTCGGCCCATTGGCGGGCTTTCTCACCGGCTGGAACTATTGGTTCCTGTGGCTGGTGACCTGCGTGGCGGAAATCACCGCCGTGGCCGTGTACATGGGCGTCTGGTTCCCCGACGTACCGCGCTGGATCTGGGCGCTCGCGGCGCTGGTCAGCATGGGCTCGATCAACCTGATCGCAGTGAAAGCCTTCGGTGAGTTCGAATTCTGGTTCGCCCTGATCAAGATCGTCACCATCATTGCCATGGTGATTGGTGGCGTCGGCATTATCGCTTTCGGTTTCGGCAACGATGGCGTGGCACTGGGGATTTCCAACCTGTGGGCCCACGGCGGGTTCATGCCCAACGGCATTCAGGGCGTGTTGATGTCCCTGCAAATGGTCATGTTCGCCTACCTCGGCGTCGAAATGATCGGCCTGACCGCCGGTGAGGCGAAGAACCCGCAGAAGACCATCCCCAACGCGATCGGCTCGGTGTTCTGGCGGATTCTGCTGTTTTACGTCGGCGCCTTGTTCGTGATTCTGTCGATCTACCCGTGGAATGAAATCGGCACCCAGGGCAGTCCGTTTGTGATGACCTTCGAACGTCTGGGCATCAAGACGGCCGCCGGCATCATCAACTTCGTGGTGATCACCGCTGCATTGTCGTCCTGCAACGGCGGCATTTTCAGCACCGGGCGCATGCTCTACAGCCTGGCGCAAAATGGTCAGGCCCCGGCCGGTTTCGCCAAGACGTCGAACAACGGTGTGCCGCGTCGTGCGCTGCTGCTGTCGATTTTTGCGCTGCTGCTGGGTGTGCTGCTCAACTATCTGGTGCCGGAAAAAGTCTTCGTCTGGGTAACCTCGATCGCCACCTTCGGCGCGATCTGGACCTGGGTGATGATCCTGCTGGCGCAACTGAAATTCCGCAAAGGCCTGAGTGCCAGCGAACGTGCCGGCCTCAAATACAAGATGTGGCTGTACCCGGTCAGTTCGTACTTTGCCCTGGCGTTCCTGGTGCTGGTGGTCGGCCTGATGGCGTACTTCCCGGACACGCGCATTGCCCTGTACGTGGGCCCTGTGTTCCTGGTGCTGCTGACCGTGTTGTTCTACGTGTTCAAGCTGCAACCGACCAACGCGGCGCAAGGCGCGGTGCGTTCGGTTTCGTAGTTTGCAGAGGCTGAAACAGCAAAGCCCCGGTCGAGAGATCGGGGCTTTTTTGTGGGTGATACCCGGTCGCGGGGCGGGTAAAGCAGGCATGACCGTTGGTCGGAATCACCCGCCTACCTGTAATTTCTGACAGTAGACCGGCCCATCCCCTTGGCCTAGCTTGAAAGCCCGGCAAGTGGCAACGGCAAGGAACGGGCATGAAAGGATTTTCCGCAACGAGCGTGATCGGCGTGGCCGATGCACTTATCCACTGGCAAATATTCTTCGTGCTCCGCACTGCGGTTGGCCTTGATCAGGCGGCCAGCAATTTTGCGGCGTTCTGTGTGGCCGCGGCATTCTCGTTTTACGTGAATGCGCTTTATACGTTCGAGCGAGAAACGTCGGTGTTCGTCTACCTGATGTTTATCGGCCTGATGGGGGCCGTGAGTTTCGGCGTGGGCGTGATTGCTGATGCCCGTAATCTTCCCGGGCTAGTGACCGTGGCTTCGTTTTCGTTGCTGAATATCTTGTTCGGGTACTGCTTTTTCCGTTTTGTATTGTTTCGTGAGCGTCAGACATGAACGTATCACTGACGGATTACCCCCTGACGTCCGAGTCTTGCGTGACTTCACTGCCCTTCGTAGTCGATCTGGACGGAACCCTCCTCAAGTCCGATTTGCTGTTCGAATGCGCAATGGCCTTTATCCGCAGTAAGCCGTCGCAATGTCTGAAACCTTTGGCCTGGCTCAGTCATGGCAAGGCGTATTTGAAAGAGCAATTGGCGCAATCGACGGAAATCGATGTCGCCACGCTGCCCTACGATCCCGACGTACTCTGGATGATTGAGGCGCAACGCAAAAGCGGCCGGAAAATAGTCTTGGCCACGGCCAGCCATTATTCATTGGCAGTACGCATTGCCGAACACCTGAAGGTGTTCGATGAGGTGTTGGGGACCACCCTTGAGCGCAACCTGTCGGGAATGCACAAACGTGATGTGCTGGTCACGCTGTACGGTGAAGGAGGGTTCGACTACGTCGGTAATTCGTTAGACGATCTGCCGATATGGCGCTCGGCCAGGCAAGCCTATGTGGTCAATCCGTTAGCGGGTGTCGAGCATGCCACTCGGCACTTGGGCAACGTTGTCCAGGTGATTCGCTCTGACACGACCAGCTTCAGAAGTTGGTACAAAGCCTTGCGCATTCATCAATGGGTGAAGAACGCGCTCATTTTTGTCCCTCTGCTCGCCGCCCATCAACTGGCCAACCCGCTGCCGCTGTGGCACGGCGTGCTGGCTTTCGTATTTTTCGGGTTGTGTGCATCGGGTGTGTACGTCCTGAATGACCTGCTCGACCTTGCCGATGATCGCAAGCATCCGACCAAGCGCCATCGACCGTTCGCCAGTGGATCTTTGTCGATCAAGTCCGGATTGATGGTTTTTCCTTTGCTGTTGCTGGTGTCCTTTACTGGCGCCTGGTTTTGCCTGCCTCGGGCATTCGTCGCGGTGCTCGCCTGTTACTACGCACTGACGCTGGTTTATTCACTGGTGTTGAAGCGACTGATGGCGCTCGACGTGATTGCCCTGGCCCTGCTTTACACCCTGCGCGTCATTGCCGGTGGCGCCGCTTTTGAGCTCGAATTGACGGGCTGGATGCTGGCCTTCTCCATGTTCATGTTTTTGAGTCTGGCGCTGGTCAAGCGTTATGCCGAACTGTTAGTGGCGCTGCACAGCGGGATCACCGGGAAAACCGGTGGCCGCGATTACTTTCCCGCCGATCTGGCGATGCTCTCTTCATTGGGTGCAGCGTCCGGTTATCTCGCCGTCATGGTGCTGGCGCTTTACATCCATGACAGCGCGACCACTGCGCTCTATGCACATCCTCGATGGATCTGGCTGGCATGCCCCGTATTGTTGCTCTGGATCACCCGGATCTGGCTACTCACCCATCGCGGCCGAATGAATGACGACCCGGTGGTGTTCGCATTGCGCGATCGTTTGAGTCTGGCGATGGGCGCGGTGTTTACGCTGATTTTCTGGGTGGCGGCATGAAGCCGGCACTGACCTCTTGGGGAGCCTACCCCGATGCACCGCAAACCGGCCATCCCTGCCACTGGCAAACTGACGTGGAGCTGCAGTGGCAGCAGTTGATCGAGGCCCACGGCAGCACGTTGCCGTTCGGCAATGGCCGCAGCTATGGCGACAGCTGTCTGGCCGTCAGTGATCATGTGTTGCAGTTACGTCCCTTGAGTCGCTTCATCGAAGCTGACTGGGAGAACGGTGAGATCTGCGCCGAGGCCGGGGTGACCCTGGGCGAGATTCTGCAACTGGCCATCCCGCACGGCTGGTTTTTGCAGGTTACGCCCGGGACGCGGCATGTGACGCTGGGTGGAGCGGTGGCCAATGATGTGCACGGCAAAAACCATCACCGGTGCGGGACGTTTGCTCATTCGGTGGTGAGTTTCGGTCTGCACCGGTCCCAGCAATCGCCCATGGTCTGTTCGCCAACGGAGAATCCCCAATGGTACGCCGCCACAATCGGTGGACTGGGCCTGACCGGCGTCATCACTTGGGTGAACCTTCGCTTGCGCAAGGTCCAGACCAGCCTGATCGACACCACGCGGGTGCGCTTTGACGGGCTGGATGACTTTTTTGCCCTGTCGGCCGAAATGGATGCCCGGCACGAATACAGCGTTGCATGGATCGACTGTCTGGCCAGTGGCAGTGCGCAAGGGCGCGGTGTCTTTACCGCCGGGGATCATTGCGAAACGGGTGCGCTTCAGGCCGCAGTGCCGCGTTCGCTGCACATGCCGATCCGGCCTCCGGTGTCGCTGATCAATCCGCTCACTTTGAAACTGTTCAACCGTCAATACTGGAACCGGCAACCGACAACCCGACAATTTCGGACGGTCGCCTACAGCCCGTTTTTCTATCCATTGGATCGAATCGAGCACTGGAACCATATATACGGACGCAAAGGCTTCCAGCAGTTTCAGTGTGTTTTGCCGAGCGCGGTGGCGCAGGCGGCATTGGCCGAACTGCTCAAGTCCATCGCCCGCAGCGGTGCCGGCTCCTTTCTCGCGGTGCTCAAACGTTGTGGCGATATGGCTTCCCCCGGGCTGCTGTCCTTTCCAATGCCGGGCATCTCACTGGCACTGGATTTCCCGCAGAACAGTGCCCTGACAAAAAAACTTCTGCCGCGTCTCGACGCCATCGTCCGCGAAGCGCATGGCCGTTTGTACCCGGCCAAGGACGCACATATGAGCGGCAGCGATTTTCGCCAGGCCTATCCCGCCTGGGAGCAAGTGGAAGCAATGCGCGACCCGGCCCTGATTTCCCGTTTCTGGCAGCGAGTCATCCGATGAAAAAAATACTCATTGTGGGCGCTACATCGGCCATCGCCAGTGCGTGCGCACGACTTTGGGCGGCTGAACGGAGCGAGTTTTTTCTCGTCGCCAGGGATGGGCAAAAGCTGCAGCAAACCTGCGCTGACCTGCAAGCCCGAGGTGCTAGAGCGGTAACTCCCTATGAGATGGATGTCAGCGATACTGCCGGGCACGCCGTCATGTTCGAGCGCTGTATGGCAGCGTTGCAGACGGTGGATATCTGTCTGATTGCCTATGGCTCCTTGCCGAATCAACGCGAGTGCGAACAAAGCGTTGAGGTAGCCTTAAGGGAGTTCGCCAACAACGGCAGTTCGGTGATAGCCCTGTTGACGCTGTTGGCTAACCGCATGGCCGCTCAGCATCGCGGCACTCTGGCGGTGATTTCCTCGGTGGCCGGGGATCGCGGACGTCCTTCCAACTATCTGTACGGCGCAGCCAAAGCCGCAGTTACCGCATTTTGCGAAGGCTTGCGCGCGCGCTTGTTCAAATCGGGTGTGCATGTGATCACCATCAAACCCGGTTTTGTCGATACACCGATGACCCGTGGGCTGGCGCTACCGGCGTTGCTGGTGGCGCAACCGGATAGCGTCGCGCAACGCATCGTCGCGGGTATCGAGCGCAAGGCGGCGGTACTTTATGTGCCCGGATTCTGGGCGTGGATCATGGGGTTGATTCGGGCCATACCGCAGCCGATTTTCAAGAGGCTGAATCTATGAGCCAGGCGCTGATGCTCTCCGGGTGGCGCTATCGGGTTCTGATCGGTTCGGTGGTCTGTTCCGCCCTTGCATATCTGGCCGTTTCCCTGTGGGGCGGGTGGCCGGCTGTGAGCGCGGCCCTCAGTCGGGTGGGCTGGGGGGAGGGAGGGCAAATCGTCGGGCTGGTGCTACTCGGCTACGGTCTGCGTTTTTTGCGCTGGCAGGTTTACCTCAATGCCTTGCGCCATCCGCTGCCCTGGTGGCCAAGTCTGAAAATCTACTTGGCAGGATTCGCCTTGACCACCACCCCCGGCAAGGCAGGCGAGGCGTTGCGCGGAGTTTTGCTCAAGCGTTGGGATGTGCCGTATCCACACAGTTTTGCCGCACTGTTCAGTGAACGCCTGTCGGACTTGATGGCAATGGTGGCATTGGCCCTGTTCGGATTGAGCGCGCATCCCGAATGGTTTTCGATGATCTTTGCCTGTCTGGTGCTGTTGGTGTGCGGCGTATTGCTGGTATCCCGACCAGCACTTGTCGGTGCTCTTGATCGACGGGTCGATCAAAGGAACGGTTGGTTTCCCCGTTTGTTGCGTCATGTCGTTCAAGTGTTGCATCAGTCCCATAGTTGCCACACCCCACGCCGCCAGATTGGCGCGACGCTTTTGAGTGTTCTGGCCTGGGGGCTGGAAGCGCTGGCGTTTTACTGGATTCTCAATGCCATGGGTGCGGATGTGCCTCTGACGTCCGCGATGTTCATTTATGCCGTTGCCATGTTGGCCGGTGCCTTGAGTTTCATGCCTGGCGGGTTGGGCAGTGCCGAAGCGGTGATGGTGGCGTTGCTGGTATCGGGCGGCGTGGCATTACCGGATGCGATTGCGGCGACGGTTTTGTTGCGGTTGGTGACGTTGTGGCTGGCGGTGGGGTTGGGGGCTGTGATGCTTGCCTATAGCAAGCAATGACGGTTCCACACGCGGACATTAACTATGGATAGTCGGAGCGGCCATGTTTTCAAAACGAAGTAAACAGCTATTTAACAAATACACCCTGTTGTTGCTCATTGTTGCGCTTGGCACCGTGTTGCGTAGCTATGATTTGTTTGGGAAAAGCTTGTGGTTTGACGAAGTGTTCAGCGTCAACGTAAGTGATCCGAATCACAGCCTGAGTGAAGTTTTTCATGTGACGGTCGAAGATGTTCATCCTCCCTTCTACCAGATTCTGCTTTGGCTTGTTTTTCATGTTTTCGATTACGGAGAACGTGTGGGGCGGGTACTTTCGGTTGTTTTTGGCGTGGCACTGCTTCCAGCAATATATTGCCTGGGACAAAAACTTTTCAATGAGCGCGTTGGCACAATTGCAGCGCTGTTGAGTGCGGTTAACTTTATTTTTATTGCGGCGGCTAGAGATACAAGATCCTATAGCCTATTGGTTTTTTTGGCAGTGATGTCATTTTTGTTTTTTCTCAGGCTGATCGAAAAAAAGAATGCTTCGGCAGTAGTGGTTTATGCGGTTTTTGCATCGATGCTAGTAAATACTCATTATTTTGGCTTCTTTATGGTAATGACTCAGTTTGTTCTATTGTTTTATTTTTCGATGCGGGCGGGTGTCGATAGACGTCTGCTTATTTCAGGTGGTGCTGCCGGGTTAATCATTTTGTTCTCGTTAATTCCCTTGTTTTCTTATGTGTTGATCAATCTCAGGAGGACTGACACATGGATACAAAAACCGAACGAAGATTTTCTAATAGAAATTTTTGTTCTGCTGTTCGGGGATCTGTCAGTGGTATTGCTCTGTGGGATGTTTATGGTGTTTGCACTAGCCAAACTTTTTGTGCAGGCAGACAAGAGTGATTCGTTAAAGGTGTTGATGCTCTGGTGGTTTTTAGGTTTTACAATGGCGTGGCTTCGGTCATTGTTTTATACGCCAATATTGTCACCCAGAAATATGATTGTCTTTATGCCGGTCATTATAGTGCTTGTGTCCTTTGGCTTTAATCTCGTGCGTGAGAATTTTGTTCGGTGGCTGTTGCTGGGGTTTGTTTGTGTGATGTCAGTGTCTTCTTATCTGGCGAGTCCTGAGTATAGTAAGCTGCGAATTGAGCATGATCTCCGGTCGCCAGTGAAGAAGATAATCGAGGATGCTAGAAATATCCCTGTATATGGTGATTCGGTTTATTCTGATTATTTAAAGATTCTGGGTTCGCCTGTTCGTGCTGCTCCCTATGAAAAATTGTTGGCTGAAATAAAAGAACATAGTACGCCACACTGTTTTTACATACTGGATATCGATCGGCTTCGCGATTATTCCGATCAGTTGGATGTGATGGTCGTAGAAAAGGTGGAATATCAGAAAACTTCGATTGCATTGCTCAAATCAAACGGGACGCAGGGGTGTGAGCCAGGCGCATTGACTTACAAATAAGTCAATGCGCCTGTTTACTTGTTTCTCAAAGTTTGAAAGCAGGGAGCTGGCGCCAAATCTGCCATCAGTGGCGCCAGTGTGCTTTCAAGCAGCCACCACTTCCTGCGGTTCAAAACTATCCGCCCGCGCCATCTGCCACATCCGCGAATAGAACTCTCCGTTCACTTCCCCGGTGAGCAATTCCCCCGGCTTCAAAAACACATGCAACTGCGAGAACAGCTTGATCTCGGTCGCCGACATGCGTCGTACCAGATGCTTGGCCGACAGTTGCGATGGATGGTCCAGCCCGGCCGCCGCGAGCATTTCAGCCAGGGCCTTCAACGTGTTGCGGTGGAAGTTGAATACCCGCTGCGCTTTGTCCGGCACGACCAGTGCGCGTTGGCGCAACGCATCCTGAGTGGCAACGCCGGTTGGGCATTTATTGGTGTGGCAGCTTTGCGACTGGATGCAGCCGATGGCGAACATGAAGCCGCGCGCGGAGTTGGCCCAGTCGGCGCCGATGGCCAGCACGCTGGCGATGTCAAAGGCGCTGACGATCTTGCCGCTGGCGCCGAGTTTGATCTTGTCGCGCAGGTTCAGGCCGACCAGGGTGTTGTGGACGAACAGCAGGCCTTCGCGCATCGGCACGCCGATGTGGTCGGTGAATTCCACCGGCGCGGCGCCGGTGCCGCCTTCCTTGCCATCGACCACGATGAAGTCCGGCAGGATGCCGGTTTCCAGC
Source organism: Pseudomonas sp. LBUM1648 (assembly GCF_059716145.1). Taxonomy (NCBI): domain Bacteria; kingdom Pseudomonadati; phylum Pseudomonadota; class Gammaproteobacteria; order Pseudomonadales; family Pseudomonadaceae; genus Pseudomonas; species Pseudomonas sp. LBUM1648. The sequence continues at coordinate 5,242,103 of NZ_CP166808.1, read as the reverse complement.
ATGGCTTTGGCGATGCCCATGAACTCCCACGGATGGCCGAGGCAGAACTTGAAGCCCACCGGTTTGCCGCCGGACAGTTCACGCAATTGCTGGATGAAATGCATCATCTCCAGCGGCGTGGAAAACGCGCTGTGGCGGGATGGCGAGACGCAGTCTTCGCCCATCATGATGCCGCGGGTTTCGGCGATTTCCTTGGTCACTTTGTGCTTGGGCAGAATCCCGCCATGGCCCGGTTTGGCGCCTTGGCTCATCTTGATTTCGATCATGCGGACTTGCGGATTCTGCGCCTGAACGGCGAAGCGTTCCGGGTCGAAACGGCCGTCGCTGGTGCGGCAGCCGAAGTAGCCGCTGCCCAGCTCCCAGGTCAGGTCGCCGCCGTGTTCGCGGTGATACGGGCTGATGCTGCCTTCGCCGGTGTCGTGGGCAAAGTTGCCGAGTTTCGCACCCTGGTTCAACGCGCGAATGGCGTTGGCGCTGAGCGAGCCGAAGCTCATCGCCGAAATATTGAACACCGAGGCCGAGTACGGCTGAGTGCACTGCGGGCCGCCGACGGTGACGCGGAAACTGCTCGGGTCGCTCAGCGGCGCCGGGCGCATCGAGTGGCCGATGAATTCGAAGCCGGACTGATAGACATCGATCAGCGTGCCGAACGGCTTGTCGGCGCTTTCATTCTTCGCCCGCGAATACACCAGCGAACGCTGGGCGCGGGAGAAGGGCAGGGCGTCGCTGTCGGACTCCAGCAGGTACTGGCGGATCTCCGGGCGGATGCCTTCGACCAGATAACGGATGTTGCCCAGGATCGGATAATTGCGCCGCACCGCGTGCGGACTTTGCAGCAGGTCGAATATACCGATCAGGCTCAATACGCCGGTCACAGCGGTGATTGGCCACAGCCAGTCGTGTTCGAGAAAAGGCAGGCTGGCGAGGGTGAAAATCACGCAGACGGCAAAGAAGGCGTAGCGGCTCAGGAGTGACAGGCTCATACGGTTTCCTTGGGTTCGGACTCGGGTTTTAAAGATCGTAGCCTGCGGCAGTCCTACAGTTAGATGCATGGCTTGCCCCTTTAGGAGCTGCCGAAGGCTGCGATCTTTTCAGGCGTTTTGTGCCTGAAGAAATATCGAAAACAACTCGGACTGGGACTTGATCCCGAGCTTGCTGTACATGTGTTTCTTATGGACTTTCACGGTTTCTACAGAGATTTCCAGCTTACGAGCGATTTCTTTGCTCGAGCAACCGCTGAGCATCAAGCGGCCGACATCCAGTTCCCGGGCGGTCAGTTGCGCGCCCTTGAGTTGTTGCACCGAAGCTTCCAGTTGCACCCGCCAATCCGCCGGAGCAGGTGAGGCCGCGAGGGACACGGGCTCATTGATTTCGTAAGGCAGACGCTGGCGCAACAAGCCTAATACCCACGGCTGAATCAGCGACAACAGCGCGATCTGTTCAACTGTAAAACGCTGTTTGCTGCCCAGCGACAGGCACAACGTGCGTTCACCCTGGAGCTGACAATTGAACTGGATTTCGTCGGCCACCACATTCAGACGAAAGTATCGCTGGTAATACTCGGTCAGCTCGAAATGTTCTGGCGCCACTTCCGAGAGGCGATACAACCCGGTGCGCGATTGCTCGCGGCAGGCGATGTAGAACGGGTCGAGCAGGTACAGACCGCGCAGATAATCCTGGAACAACTGATCAGGGCTACCGTCTTCACCTGGGCATTCGGCAAAGACTTGCGGGTGCTGATCGGCGCTGAACAGCAACGCCACCCAGCTATCGAACGGCACGTACTGATCGAGAAGACGCACCAGTTGTGCCCAGAAATTCGGCTTGTCCAGCGCATCGATCAATTGCCCGACGGCGCGGTGCCAGGTGATGTCGTCAAACGAAAGTGTCATCGATCTACCCCTATCGGGTTACCCCGGCCGCGTGATTCCCTGGCCGGTTGCTTGCTGCGCATACTGGCCCACAGACAGGCACCGGGCAATCTTTCAGCGCCCGGCCAATAGAACAAGGACACCTCATGAAAGTCGAACTCGCCCAATTGGCCGGCCGTGACAATGGCACCGCGTACAACCTCGAACGAGCCCTGGCGGCAATTGCGGCTTGTGCAGCCGACACGCAACTGATCGTGTTTCCGGAGACCCACCTGATGGGTTTCCCGACCGCCAACACCGTCGCACAAACATCTGAACCGGTGGATGGCCCGACCGTCAGCGCGGTGTTGGCCGCCGCCCGCGAACGCAACATCGCTGTGGTGATCGGCATGGCCGAGAACGACAACGGGCGCTTCTACAACACCACGCTGCTGATCACCCCTGATGGCATCGCCCTGAAATATCGCAAGACGCATCTGTGGGCGTCGGATCGCGGTGTGTTCGAGGCCGGTGACCGTTATGCGACCTGCGTGTGGAACGGTGTGCGGGTGGGGCTGCTGATCTGCTACGACATCGAATTCCCGGAAACGGCCCGGGCTCTTGCACAGCTCGGCGCTGACCTGCTGATTGTCACCAACGGCAACATGGACCCGTACGGCCCGACTCACCGCACCGCGATCATGGCACGCGCGCAGGAGAATCAGGCGTTCGCGTTGATGGTCAATCGGGTGGAAGCAGGGGATGACGGTTTGATGTTTGCCGGCGGCAGCGCGCTGGTGGATCCGCTTGGGACTTTGCTGTTTGAGGCGGGGCGTGAAGAAGGACAGTTCACGGTTGAGCTGGATTTCAGCCAGTTGCAGATTGCGCGCAGGGATTACCGCTATCTGGATGATCAGCGGTTGAAATTGCCGGGGGAGGTGGTGGTGCGGTCTTCGGGTGTTCGGGAGTTGTTGATTCCTGCCGGTTAACCGCTGCCCTCACCCTAACCCTCTCCCGGCGGGAGAGGGGACTGACCGAGTCGCTTTTTCGAAGTACACCGACCTGAGATATCCAGCCGAACTCGGGGCTTGAAAGCGACAAAAATCTGCCCCCTTTCCCCCTCGCCCCCCCCCTGGGGGAGAGGGCTGGGGTGAGGGGGAAAAGATCTCAAGTCGTACAAATATTTCAGTCACACCAAAACAACAAAACAAACCCGCAACATTCGCCGAACTCGGCTCTGCCATAAATCCAATAATATTTCGGAGTAAGTCGCCCATGGCTCGTTTGCAACGCACCCTTTCGCTAGGGTCGGTGGTGCTGTTCGGCATCGCCTACATGACGCCGATCATCGTCCTCGGCACCTTCGGCATCCTCGCGCAATCCACCGCTGGCATGGTGCCCGCCGCGTATCTGGCGGCGCTGGTCGCCATGTTCTTCACCGCCATGAGCTACGGTCGCATGGCCGCCGCGTTCCCGGTCGCCGGCTCTGCTTATAGCTACGTGCGCAAGGCCATCAGCCCGAAACTCGGCTTTATCGCCGGTTGGGCGGTGCTGCTCGATTACCTGTTTCTGCCGATGGCGATCTGGCTGATCGGCGCCGCTTACCTGACCTCGGCATTCCCGTCGATCCCGCAATGGATCTGGGTGCTGGCGTTCATCGGCATCACCAGCGCGATCAACATCGTCGGCCTGAAACTGGCCAACGGCATTAACGCCTTGCTGATGCTGGTGCAGTTTCTGGTGCTGATCGCCTTCGTCGCCCTGTGCGTGCACTACATCGGTGGCGACGCGAGTACGCCGCTTTGGTCGATCAAACCGTTCTTCAACGGCGACATGCAGATGCCACTGATCATGAGCGGCGCGGCCATCGCCTGTTATTCGTTTCTGGGCTTCGACGCGGTCAGCACCCTCACGGAAGAGACCCGCGACCCACGTCGCACCATTCCTCGGGCGATCATGTTGATCACCCTGATCGGCGGGCTGATCTTCGTCGGTGTGTCTTACTTTGTGCAGATCGCCCACCCGTCGTTCCAGTTCGACAGCGTCGACTCGGCGGCTTATGAAATCGCGCGCAATATCGGCGGCGACCTGTTCGTCTCGATCTTCCTCATCGGCCTGATTGTCGGCCAGTTCGCCTCGGGGCTTTCGGCGCAGGCCAGTGGTTCGCGACTGCTGTTTGCCATGGGGCGCGACGGGGTGTTGCCGAAATCCTTCTTCGGCACGCTGCACGCGCGCTTTGGCACGCCGGTCAACAGCATCCTGCTCTGCGCAGTGGTGGCTTTGCTGGCGCTGAAACTCGACGTGACGACGTCCACCTCGTTCATCAACTTCGGCGCGTTTCTCGCGTTCAGTCTGGTGAATCTGTCGGTGATTTTTCACTACTGGATCGGCGGCGAAAAAAAGGGCCTGCGTGAGCTGGTGCTGTTTCTGGTTTTCCCGCTCATTGGTCTGGTCGCGGACTTGTGGTTGATGGTCAGCCTCGATCATCTGGCGGTCTGGCTCGGCCTGAGCTGGCTGGCGATTGGCGTGGTGTATCTGGCGGTGCTGACCGGTGGTTTCCGTCGCCAGCCACCGGAAATGGATTTCCAGGAAGCCAGCTGAGGCGCCTTCAGGCAGCGGGTCGGCTCTGGCGCATCGGCAGTTCGACACGAAATGTGGTGCCCACACCCAGCTCGCTGCGCACCGATATGTTTCCGCCGTGTTTTTTCACGATGCCGTAAGACAGGGATAAGCCAAGCCCGGTCCCTTCACCGACGGGTTTGGTGGTGAAGAAGGGGTCGAAGATTTTTTGCAGGGTGTCCGGCGCGATGCCCGAACCGGTGTCGGCGACTTCAACCCAGGCGGTGTCTTGCGCTTGCCCGGTGCGCAAAGTGATGGTGCCACGCTCCGGCCCCATGGCCTGGGTGGCGTTGACGATCAGGTTCATGATCACCTGATTGATTTGTGAGGGTAGACACTCGATATCCGGCAATGCCTGATACTCCTTGATCACGTCGGCCTTGTATTTGAGTTCACTGGCGACGATGTTCAGGGTCGACTCGATGCCTTGCTGCAGATTGGCCCACTGCCACTGCTGATTGGAATCGACTCGGGAGAAGTCCTTCAAGTCCTTGACGATCTGCCCGACGCGGCCGATGCCTTCCTTGGATTCGCGGATCAGCACGGGAATGTCTTCAAGCATAAAATCCAGTTCGACCTCTGTGCGCAATTGCGCCAGCCGTGTCGCAGCTTCGCTGTCCGCGGCGTTATCGAGCGTCTGGCAGGCATCAAGCACGGTCAGCAATTGTTTGAAGTAGCCGTCCAGCGTGCCGAGGTTGGAGGAAATGAAGCCAATCGGGTTATTGATTTCATGGGCCACGCCCGCTGCCAATTGCCCGAGTGAGGCGAGTTTTTCCGACTGCACCAACTGACTTTCCAATTGCTTGCGCTCGTCGATCTCTCGCTGCAGTTCTTCGCTGGCCTGCTTGAACTGCGCGGTGCGCTGATCCACCAGATGTTCCAGTTGGTGCATTTGCAGTGAGGCTCGTTCAGTCATCTGCCATTTGGTCAGCAGGGTGTTAGCCATCTGCTGCACTTCGATGTTGTCGAACGGCTTCTTCAGGATCAGCAGCCGATCATGGGCGTGCAGACGTTCCAGCAGTTCGTCCCAGGAATAATCCGAATACGCGGTACACACCACCACTTGCAACTGCGGATCCTGTTGCCACAGGTGTTCGATGGTTTTCGCGCCGTCCCAGCCATCGGGCATGCGCATATCGACGAAAGCCAGCGCGTAGGGACGTTGTTCCTGCATGGCCTGAACCAGTTTGCCCAGACCTTCTTCACCGCCGTAGGCAGAGTCCAGCTCGAACAAGGGGCGCAGGGGGCGGGCCTCGGTGCCGAACAGCGCGGTCTCCATTTCGTCCAGCTCCACCGAGTGTGGCGCCGCCGGAGCGAGAATCTTGCGAAAGTCCTCATGAATCGACGGCATGTCGTCGATCAGCAGAATGCGACGGTTCGAAAGCTCGCTCATGCGTTCTCCGTGACGCTGACCAGAGGAATTTGCAGGGTGAATAACGCACCCTTGCCCGGTCCGTCGCTGTGCGCGGTGAGGTGGCCGTTCATCTCGATGGCCGCCAGGGCACAGCTGTGCAGGCCGAAACCGTGGCCCTCCTTGCGAGTGGTGAAGCCATGGGCAAAGATCCGCGTCATGTTCTCCGGCGCGATGCCCTCGCCATCGTCCCTGACGCTGATTTCGAGGAAGTCTTCCTCCACGACTTTTACCCCCAGTGTCATGTTGCGTGGGCGGTTGCTGAGGTCGGACATCGCGTATTTGGCATTGCTGATGAGGTTGATCAGGATCAGCAGCAAGCGGTGTTTGTCGGCCATCACCTGGGGCACGTCGGCGTATTCCTTGACCACCGTGACGTGATGTCGGGTCAGTGCCCCGGCGTTCATGCGCAGGGCATCCTCGAGCAGTTCGTTGATAAACAGCGGCTCGGTCATGCTGTTGGCCCCAGCGTAGGACTGCTGGGTGGCGACGATGTCCTTGATGTGGTCGACGCTTTTGTTCATCTGGTTCAATTCGTCGACCATTTCCTGCTGTTCCAGGGCGATCGCGCCGACCAGTTGATTGAGGTAACCGGGCAGCAATTTGCCCTTGGCATCCTCGTTGAGAAAATGGCCAAGATCGTGCGGATGCTCGTTGATCAATTGCATCGCCTTGCCCAATCCCTGCGTCTTGCTGGCACGCAGCTTTCGCGCGATCAGGTCGGAAGAAATGTTCACGCTGTTGAGCACATTGCCAACGTTGTGCAGCACATTGGTCGCGATTTCCGCCATGCCGGCCTGACGCGCAGCGTCGAGCAGTTCGCGCTGGGCGTTCTTGAGTTCGCGGGTGCGTTCCTCGACCCGTTGCTCCAGTGCATCGTTAGCGGTTTGCAGAGCCGTGTTGACTCGGTTGATCTCGGCGAAGCTGCGGATCAGGCGAACGGTCAGCCAGATCAATGACAGCATCAGCAGCACGGCGAACAGCAACAGGTAAAAGTGGTATTGCCTCTCGATGACGTCGACCCGCTGCTGATCCCGGTCAAGCATGGTGGTGATGGTGTCCAGACGCTCGGCCACGGGAACGGCTTCGATGCTTTCCAGCAGCTGATTGACCAGCGGCTGCTCGCGCGCAATCAGCTTGATGTGATTGCTCATGATCCTGATCGGCGCCTGAAAATCCTCGGGCAGGCGTTGTGCATTCACCGCCAGTTTGTTCAGCCCGACCTCAATGTCGGCGGCCTTTTCAGCGGAGGTGACCTGGGAGAACTCCAGAGCACTGAGCAGCAGGTCGTAGGTGTCGGTGATGATGTTCTGCAACTGAAGTTTGTCGAAATCAGACAGGTTGGCCAGTTGCGCGTGGATGTCGTCTTCGGCCGTCGGCAGGAACGCCAGAGAGTTGCGCAACAAGGCGTTGTGCGACTTGAACTGTTCCACCAGCCGGATTTTTTCCTGCGTCGCTTGCCGGTAGCCCTCGTGGGCGACGCTCCATTGCGCCGAGTCATTGCGACCATGGCCGGATTCCAGGGAATCGAAGCGCTGCCACAGTCGAGTCATTTCGTTCATGGGCGAGACCAGTGGGTCGTAGTTGTACGAGATCGCCACCCTGGCTTTGAGCACCTCGTTTTCCCACAGGGCGTTCTGCTGTTTGATCTGCCGGATCAAATCCCGAGACTCGGTGTAGGTCATGGTCTGTTCGGTTCTGGACTTGAGGTAAAGAAACAACAGCGTCGAGGCCAGCACGACAACCACCAGTGTGAGCAACAGCAGGCTGCCGCGACGTGAGATGGTGTTCATGGCTTGCCCTCCCATTGGCCGGTCAGGGTCTTGAGAAACAGGATGATCAGTGTTTTGTCCTCTTCGCTGGGCATGCGCCCCAACTGGTACTGGAACATCGCGTCCACGGCCCGTTCGAGGGTGGGCGCCGAGCCGTCGTGAAAGTACGGTGCGGTCAGCGCGACATTGCGCAGACTCGGCACTTTGAACACGGCACGATCAGCTTCGTCGCCGGTGACATTGAAGCGCCCCTGATCGGCTCCGGTCGGGTTGCCGCGATCGGCGATGTAGTCGCCGAACACGCCAAATTTCTGGAACATGTTGCCGCCGATGTTCACCCCTTGATGGCAGGCAATGCAGCCGTATTCCTTGAAGCGCTGGTAGCCGTACTTTTCCTCCAGAGTCAGGATGTCGGTGTTGCCCAACAGGTATTGATCGAAGCGGGAGTCGGGCGTCAGCAAGGTTCTTTCGAAGGTGGCCAGCGCTTGCTGGATATTGGCCTTGGTCACGCCGTTCGGGTAACTGGCGGCGAAGTCCCGCTGATAATCGGCGTCTTTGGCGATGCGCTCGACCACAGTGTTCCAGTCACTACCCATCTCATGCGGGCTGGTGATGACAACGTTGGTCTGCTCCTCCAGCGTCTCGGTGCGGCCGTCCCAGAACTGGCGGAAGTTCAGGGCGGCGTTGAACACTGTCGGCGTGTTGAAGGCCACCGGTTTGCCGTCGAAACCCAGTGAAAAGGCACGGCTGTCGGCACCGTTCTTGTCCAGTTGGTGGCAACTGGCGCACGACAGCGTGTTGTTGATCGACAGTCGAGGCTCGTGGAATAACCGGCGACCGAGTTCAACCCGTCGGGCATCCTGTTGCACCACCGGCGGCAAGGGTTTGAGCGGCTCGTTCAGCGGTTCCGCATGAGGGCTGGCACAGAGTCCGCAGAGGGCCAATACGATGGCGTGGCGCAAAAAGCTCATGGGTAAACGTCTTCCAGACTTGAGGCCGGTGTCGGGCTGTTCATCACACCGTCCATGGCGCGGGGCCTGCGCCGGCGAGCAAATGTGCAAACGCATCGGGCGGCAGGGCTTTGCTGAAGTAGTAGCCCTGGCCTTCTTCGCAATGTTGGGTCTTGAGAATAGCCAGTTGCTCGGCGGTTTCGATGCCTTCGGCGATGACGTTCAACCGCAGGCTCTTGCCCAGGCTGATAATGGCGCTAACGAGGGCCGCGTCGTTGCTGTCGTTGCTCAGGCCGCGAATGAACGACTGATCGATCTTCAGTACATCAACGGGAAACCGGCGCAGGTAGCTCAGGCTTGAATAACCGGTGCCGAAGTCATCGATGGCCAGTCGTGTCCCCAGCGCTTTCAGGCGATTGAGCACGGTCATCGTCGCCTCGACGTTCTGCATCAGGACGCCTTCGGTGATTTCCAGCTCCAGCCAATCGGCGGCCAGACCGCTTTGCTCGAGTATCCGCTCGACGTTTTCGACGAAGTCACGCTGGCGAAAGTCGATGGGCGAAATGTTCACCGACATGCGGATGGTCGGCAGTCCCGCAACTTGCCACGCCCGGGTCTGGCGACAGGCCTCGCCCAGCACCCATTGGCTTAGCGGCACGATCAGCTTGCTGTCCTCGGCCACCGGAATGAAGTCCGAAGGATAGACCAGGCCGTGGCCCGGTTTCTGCCAGCGCACCAATGCCTCGGCACCCACCACTCTGGCACTGCGCAGATCGATTTTCGGTTGGTAGTGCAGGACGAATTCCTGCTGTTGCAAGGCCCGGCGAATGCCCGACTCGATGCTCTGCTGTTCGCGGGCGCGCTGGTTCATCGCATCGATGAAGAAACCGATGTTGTCGGGGCCGTTGTCCTTGACGTTGCGCATCGCGGTTTCGGCCTTTTTGATCAACTCGATGGCCTCCAGGCCGTCATCGGGATAGACGCTGATGCCCAGGCAGGCGGTAACGCTGATGTCATGACCGGCAATCGTCTGCGGCAGGCGTATGGCGGCGAGCACTTTTTCGGCAATGCCACGGGTTTGCTGGGGATGGCTGATGTCGCTGAGAATCACCACGAACTCGTCGCCACCGTAACGAAAGACCGAGTCTGACTCACGGACGCACTGCAACAGTTGCTGGCCGACCCGTTGGAGCATCTCGTCGCCCGCCGGATGGCCCAATGCATTGTTGATGCGCTTGAACCGATCCAGGCCGAGGAACATCACCACCAGTTGCTTGTCATGGCGCCGGCAGACGGCCATCGCATGGCTCAGGCGATCACCGAGCAGGGTGCTGTTGGGCAGACCTGTGAGGGTGTCGTATTGCAGCAGGTGCGAGACTTTCAGCAGTTCATGCACCCGCGCCTCGATGCTTTGCTCAAGGCCGAGCATCTTCAGCGCTGCGTCCTGGGCCAGTTGCCATTTCCACGTCAGGGCGCTGGCCATCTGGCGGATTTCCAGACTGTCGAACGGCTTTTTCAGGATCAGCAACTGGTCGCCGAACTCCAGGCGTTCAGCCATGGCTTCCCAGCTGTAGTCGCTATAGGCCGTGCACAAGGCAATTTGCATGTTCGGATCGACGCGCCACAGTTGCTCAATGGTTTCCAGACCATCCCAGCCGGGCGGCATGCGCATGTCTATGAAGGCGAGGGCGTACGGTTTGCCCTCGGCGAGCGCGCGTTGAACCAGCGCCAACCCTTCCTGACCCTGGTAGGCTGAGTCGAGCTGGAAGGTCAGATGCGTCGTCAGACGGGTGCCGAACAGCGTCTGTTCCAGATGATTCAGATCTGCCTCGTCCGGCGATTGCGGGGCGAGGATCTTGCGGAAATCGTCGTGAATCGCCGGTGTGTCATCGATGATCAGGATGCGCCGGTTGGTTTGTGCGAATGCTGCGCTCATTCTTCACCCTCCTGCGGGTCCGCCGCCTTGCATCCGTCTCTGAGCAGTTGGCCAGCCTCCTCGGCGCTGACCGCCTCGATGAAGTAGAGCCCCTGCGCACTGGGCAGGGGACTGACCGTGGACGGCGCGAAATGCTGTTCGGGCTTGGGCGGACCTTCGGCGATGATGCCAATGTCCAGATCCCGGGCGAAGTTGACGATGGCGCGCAGCGCATTGGCGCCGGCCACATCCTGGGCTGCGCTGTCGATGAAGCGCTGGGCGAGTTTGAGGTGATTGACCCGGTAGGTTTTCAGGTAATCGAACGAGGAGTATTCGGTGCCGAAATCATCGATGGCAATGGTCACGCCCAGTTCACGCAGACGCGGCAATGCGTCGTTGTGAGTCCACTTGGTCTGGGCCAGTGTGGCCTCGGTGACATCGAAACGCAGGTCCCAGGGCGCGAGTTCCCAGCGTGCGGTGGTGCGCAGAACGTCGTAGATCAGCTCGTGACCACTCTTGAGTTGTGCCAGAGAAAGCTTGATCGCGATCACCGGTGGTGCAACGCCTTCGTCGCGCCAGATCTGCATCTGGCGGCAGGCGCGATCCAGCACCCAGCGCCCCAGAGGAATGATCGCGCCGGTTCTTTCCGCTGCCGGTACGAAGGCGCTGGCCGGCAACAGGCCGAGGCGTGGGTGCTGCCAGAGGACTTGCGCCTCCATGCCCAGAATCCTGCCACTGTGCAGGTCCATCTCCGGTGCGTAATGCAGCCTCAACTCATCCCCTTCGAGGGCCGTCATCAATTCGCTGACAATGGTCATGCGTTCCGCCACTTCCCGGGAGATCTCCTCTGAGTGGAAGTGGTACTGGTTGCGGCCCATTTCCTTGGCGCGGTACAGCGCCATGTCGGCCTGACCCAGCAGGCTGTCGGCGTCGAGGCTGACGGCGCTGTAACTGCTGATGCCGATGCTGACCGAGATGTGCAGGGCATTGCCGGCCAGGTTGTAGGGCGCCAGCAGCTTGTCACGGATATGGGTGGCCATGGCGGCCGATTGGGTCGGGTCGCTGACGTCCAGTTGCAGAATCGCGAACTCGTCGCCGCCCAGACGCGCCACGATGTCGTTTTCGCGCACGCTGGATCTGATGCGCCGGGCGACTTCCTGCAACAGCAGATCGCCGACCGGATGGCCCAAGGTGTCATTGATGCGCTTGAAGTGATCCAGATCCAGGTAAAACACCGCGAACGGCATGGCGCCACGGCGCGCGGCGGCGAACGCCTGGTGCAGGCGCTCGATCAGCGTGGCGCGGTTGGTAAGCCCCGTCAGGCCGTCGGAGCGGGCCAGCAACGCCAGTTTGTCCTCGACCAGACGGCGCTCGGTAATGTCCAGAATGATGCCCTCGACTTCAAGCAGCCGGCCGTCATGATCGCGTACCGGTATGTAGCGGTTTTCTACCCAGCGCCAGGTGCCCTGGCCGGTGCGCAGGCGAAACTCGATGGTTGCGCCCGACGCGTGCCGATCCAGTACCCGGGCCATGGCCGCATCGACGTTGGCCTGATCATCAGGATGAATCAGTGCCTGCGCCCAGTTCGGTGAGCCCACCAGATCCGCCGCGACATGGCCGTAGCGAGTGATGTTGTGGGAGATATACATCAAGGCAAACGACGGATCGCCGCGCAGTCGATACAGGATGGTCGGGCTGTTCTGCACGATCATATTGGCGTCGGACAGTTCCCGGGTGCGCGCCTGAACCGCCTGTTCCAGCAGGTTCATTTTCAGCGCGGCGTCTTCAGTCATTTGCCATTTGACCGTCAGGGCGCTGGCCATCTGGCGGATCTCGATCGCATCGAAGGGCTTTTTCAGAATCAGCAGGCGGTCGTTCAGCGCCAGGCGGCGGTCGATGTCTTCCCAGGAATAGTCGGAATAGGCCGTGCAGAGGGCGACCTGCAACTTGGGGTCGACTTGCCACAGCCGTTCGATGGTCTCCAGACCATCCCAGCCCGGCGGCATGCGCATGTCGATAAAGGCCATGGCATAGGGGCGATTGTCGGCCAGCGCGGCTTCGAGCTTGTCCAGCGCTTCACGGCCCTGAAACGCCGAGTCCAGTTCGAAATGCGGGGTCCGTACCGCAGACGGGGTGCCAAACAGCAGGCTTTCGGTCTCACCCAGGCCGTCGTCCGCCGGGGTGGCGGGGCAGAGAATCTTGGCGAAGTCGCCATGGATCGCCGGGCTGTCATCGACGATCAGCACACGTCGATTGACGAGCGCGGGGGGCAGGTTCATGCCGCACCGACCATGGGGTCATATGGTGTTGTCATCGGGAGCATCCGTTTCCCTCGGCACAGGCCTGTTCGAAGACCGACGGAGTCGTTCAACCTATTGAGCATAGTTGGCGTCCCGGACCTTCGCATGCGCATTCGCGCCGAAGATTTGCGTGAAGGCTGCCTAAAATCATCTAGCCTTTGACTCAGGCGCAGGCCAGCGAGGCGGTCGGCCCGTTGCGTCGTTCACCCCTGTCACGCTTGAGGCCAAGCCATGGAAGAGCAAACCGCCCCGCCACAGCCGCACCGTCCCAAAGTGTTGCTGGTCGATGACGAGGAATCGATCCTCAACAGCTTGCGCCGCCTGTTGCGGGGCCAGCCCTATGATGTCCTGCTGGCGACCAGCGGTGCCCAGGCACTGGAAATGCTGGCGCAGCAGCCGGTGGACCTGGTGATGAGCGATGCCCGCATGCCCACTATGGACGGCGCCTCGTTGCTGGCCCAAGTCCGCGAACGCCATCCGGCGACCGTGCGCATCATGCTTACCGGCTATGCCGACCCGTCCGCCATCATCAAGGCGATCAATGACGGGCAGATTCACCGTTACATCAGCAAACCGTGGAATGACGAAGAGTTGCTGCTGATCCTGCGTCAATCCCTTGAGCATCAACAATCCGAGCAGGAGCGTCAGCGCCTGGAGCGCTTGACCCGGGTGCAGAACGATCAGCTCAAGCTGCTCAACAGCACCCTGGAAAAACATGTCGCCTCGCGCACCGCCGAACTGCAACAGACCGCCGACATGCTCGATCTGGCGTACGAAGAGCTCAAACACAGTTATGTCACCGGCACTGAGGTATTTTCGCTGCTGGCCAACCTGCGCCTGCCCCCGGCCAAACAGACCAACCGGCAGATCATCGAATTGGTGCGCAGTTACTGCACACAACATGGTCTGGATGAAGCCACCGGCCGCGACCTGACCATGGCCGCGGCGCTCTATAACATCGGCAAACTGAGCTGGACCGACGGCATGATGACCACGCCTTCGGATCTCCTGCGTCATACCGATCGCGAGCGTTATCGTGACTACCCCAAGCAGAGCGAATCGCTGCTGATGACGCTGGACCCGATGAAGGATGCCGCACGGCTGATCCTGCATCACCAGGAGCGTTGGGACGGCAGCGGCTTTCCCGACCGGCTCAAGGGTGAGGCGATTCCGTTCGGTTCACGCTTGCTGAAACTGGCGGTGGATTTCGTCGAGTTGCAACGCGGTTTGATCCTTGAACGGCATATGAACAGCGATGAAGCGCTGCTGTACCTGCGTCAGTACGCCGGGCGATTGTACGACCCGGAACTGGTCGAAGATTTCATTCAGGTGTGTGCGGCCTTCCTCAGCGACGTCACCCTGGCCGATCCGACGGTCAAGGTGCTGACCACGCGGGATCTGGCGGCAGGGATGATTCTGGCGCGCAATCTCAATGCCGATAACGGCATGTTGTTGCTCAATGCCGGCAAGGTTCTCAGCGGCCTGTTGGTGGAAAAGCTGATTGCCTTTGAGGCCATGGAAGGCGGCCAATACAAGATTTTCGTCAAGGTGCCCGAGGAGGTTGAGGCGGCGCTCAACGCCTAGAGTGGAAGACCGATGAGGTGACGCCATGGGCGGGGCGTGGGATCCTTGCGGTTTTTCCAGGCCGGTGGCTCACCCATGACCTCTGCATCCGTTGTCTCCCCGCGCATCATTCGCATCGCCGCTGCCCTGTTGCTCAATGCCGATGGCCGGACCCTGCTGGTGCGCAAACGCGGCACCACGGCGTTCATGCAACCGGGCGGCAAGATCGAACCGCACGAGTTGCCAGTACATGCCCTGGCTCGTGAGCTGGAAGAAGAACTGGGGTTGCTGATCGACCCGACGCAGGCCACTTTTCTCGGCCAGTTCTCCGCACCCGCCGCCAATGAGCCGGGGTTTGTCGTACAGGCCGAGATCTTTCAACTGACCATCGATGCCGAGGTCTGCCCGGCAGCCGAAATCGAAGAGGTGATCTGGGTCGATCCGGCCACTGATCCTGCTATCGACCTGGCGCCATTGACACGCGACCTGATCCTGCCGTTTTATCGCCGTTCGCTCACCGCCATCGCCTGATCATCCCCGCAAAGGACGTTGCCATGATCCCGCTTCAAGACCTGCTGATCTTCGCCGCCGCCGCGTTGCTGATGGTGCTGACGCCGGGGCCGAACATGATCTACCTGATCTCGCGTTCGATCTGTCAGGGACGCAAGGCTGGCGTGACATCGTTGCTCGGCGTGGTGGCCGGGTTCTTTGTGCATCTGTTTGCCGCCGCCGCCGGTTTGACGGCGGTGTTTCTTGCGGTGCCAATGGCCTATGAAGTGTTGAAGTGGGCCGGTGCGCTGTACCTGCTGTGGCTGGCCTGGCAAGCGGTGAAACCCGGCGCGCGTTCGCCGTTCGAAGCTCAGCAGTTACCGGCGGACTCGTCACGCAAACTGATCACCATGGGCTTTCTCACCAGCGCCCTGAACCCGAAAATCGCCGTGTTCTACCTCTCGGTGTTTCCGCAATTCATCACCCCTGAACACGGCTCGGTGTTCACCCAGAGCATCATCCTCGGCCTGACCCAGATCAGCGTCAGTTTCTGCGTCAACTTGCTGATCGCGCTGTTCGCTGCCGGCATCGCTTCGTGGTTCGTGCGCAACCCGACGTGGCTGGCGATGCAGCGTTACTTCATGGGGATGGTGCTCGGCGGCCTGGCCGTGCGGTTGATGCTTGAACAACGGCGAGGCGCTTGAGATGTGGATCGAGCGGCTGGATGCCAGCCATGCCCTGGCCTATCGCGAACTGATGCTTGAAGCCTACGACCGCCATCCACAGGCGTTCACCTCCAGCGTGCGCGAACGCGCGGCGATGCCGTTGAGCTGGTGGGAAGCGCGGCTGACCAGCAAGCTTGATGTGGTGCTGGGTGCATTTGAAGCGGGGGTGTTGGCCGGCATTGTCGGGTTGGCGTTCGAACCGCGCGAGAAGGCCCGGCACAAGACAACCCTGTTCGGCATGTACGTCTCGGCGGATTATCGCCAACACGGTCTCGGTTTCGAACTGGTGCAAGCCGCGCTGACCGAGGCACAAAACCACCCCGGGCTGAAACTCATCCAGCTCACCGTCACCGCCGGCAACGATGCGGCCTTCAAGCTGTACCAGCGCTGCGGCTTTATCCAGTTCGGTCTGGAACCGCTGGCGGTGCGAGTCGGCGAAGACTACTTCGACAAGATCCACATGTGGCGTGAACTCTGACCCTCCCACCTAAGTGAACAGCATTACCCTAAGAGAGGGGCTTTTGTGGCGAGGGGATTTATCTTCGATGGGCTGCGAAGCAGCCCCAAACCCTACAAACGCGGTCTCTCTGAAACACCGTGTGCACAGGTTTCAGGACTGCTGCGCAGCCCATCGGGGATAAATCCCCTCACCACAATGAATCTTTTTATCCGGCAAATGTTCAGGCAGGGGGATCGAGGTTGTCCAGTGCCCGGTTTACCGTCAGTTCGCCGAGCATCACTACCTGTTGGATACCGAGCAAGGTGTTGCGATGCGGCGTGTCGAGCAGGCCGGCGAAATCACTGAGCATCACGCTCGCCGAGGCAAGGGATTCACAGGCGTGGGCGAGGAGGGTTTCGTTATCGGTGTCGGGAGTGACGTGGAACAGGGTGCTGGGGAGGCGAGGCGGGTTGGGCGTTACCTTGAACATGGCGAATCTCCATTTATACCTGGTGTTCCACCAACACCTGTCGCTAAACAAGTAAGGGTGGCAGCTGTACGCGGGTTAGCGAACCGAGAGGTATAAGACCCGGCAGACCCGAAGGTCTCCCACGTACAGCCACCAAAAACTGGCGCATGTTTGGACTTAATACCTGGTCGAGTCGCTAAACCCGATCGCTGAATGTTCAGCGACCGACAAACGATAGAGGTCAGGCACAAGGCGCACAAGCCGGCGGATTCTGGCGTAGCTGTAGGCCGTGACGCAAGGATGTGTAGCCTGAGTCCGTGTCTGGACATGTCGTTTAAACAGCAGCCGTTTAAGATCTTTTGATTTTGGAGTTTCAGCGCACCGCGCTAACGCCATCCAGTGTCGAAAACGATGTGTCCTTGGCCGTCAGCAGAAAATCGCGCATGTACGGCGCATCGAGCATGTCGGCGCGTATCCCGGCGTACAGCGTGGCAAACAGACCTTTCTCGCCCAGTCGCTTGCCCTTCACATAGCCGCGCGAGCTGTACTCATGCAGCGCCCAGTGCGGCATACCGCAGACGCCACGGCCGCTGGCGACCAGTTGCATCATCATTACCGTCAGCTCCGAAGTGCGCACCAGCGCCGGTTCGATGTCGGCCGGTTCAAGGAAGCGGGTGAAGATGTCCAGTCGGTCGCGTTCCACCGGGTAAGTGATCAGGGTTTCTGTCAACAAGTCTTCGGGGACGATGTAGGGTTTGCTCGCCAGCGGGTGCTGATTGGCCACCGCGAGCATGGCTTCGTAGGTGAACAGCGGCACATAGGTGATGCCGGCGATTTCCAGCGGATCAGAGGTCACCACCAAATCCAGATCACCTCGGGCCAGGGCCGGCAGCGGGGCGAAGGAGAAGCCCGACGCGAGGTCGAGTTCGACTTCCGGCCACGCATCGCGGAACTGGTCGATGGTCGGCATCAGCCACTGAAAGCAGCTGTGGCATTCGATCGCCATGTGCAGGCGTCCGGCAGTGCCGCCGGCCAGTCGAGCGATGTCGCGCTCGGCGCCGCGCAGCAGCGGCAGGGTGGCGTCGGCCAGTTGCAACAGGCGCAGGCCGGCGCTGGTGAAGCGCACCGGTTTGGTCTTGCGCACGAACAACGGCATTCCCAGCCGTTCTTCAAGCTCCTTGAACTGGTGGGACAGCGCCGATTGGGTCAGGTGCAACCGGTCGGCGGCATCGACCAGGCTGTCGGCTTCGCGCAGTGCGTGCAGGGTTTTCAGGTGACGGATTTCAAGCACCGGCTGGC
This sequence comes from Pseudomonas sp. LBUM1648, assembly GCF_059716145.1. Taxonomy (NCBI): domain Bacteria; kingdom Pseudomonadati; phylum Pseudomonadota; class Gammaproteobacteria; order Pseudomonadales; family Pseudomonadaceae; genus Pseudomonas; species Pseudomonas sp. LBUM1648. The sequence goes on along the minus strand of NZ_CP166808.1, from coordinate 5,224,302 downwards.
TCCATGAGGAAAACTTGTGATCAACACGAAAAGGTTGAGTTTGTCTCATGTTGGCTTGACTGTCGACAATGGCGCCATCTTTTACGCAATGGAGCACATTCGACATGGCCGTGGCCCACACCCTTGGTTTCCCGCGCATCGGCGCCGACCGCGAACTGAAAAAAGCCCTCGAAGCCTACTGGAAAGGCGATCTCGATCAGGCCGCGCTGAACCAGGTTGGCCGTGATCTGCGCGCCACTCACTGGCAGTTGCAGAAAGCTGCCGGTATCGACTTGTTGCCGGTCGGCGACTTCGCCTGGTACGACCAGGTGTTGACTCACTCGCTGACTTTCGGCGTGATCCCTGAGCGTTTTGACGGCGTACGCGACGAGCGTGGCCAGCCGACCCTCGCCACGCTGTTCGCCATGGCTCGCGGCGCCACGGCTGGATGCTGCGCTGATGACCACGGCAAGACTCAATATGCACAAGAGCTGACCAAGTGGTTCGACACCAACTACCACTACCTCGTCCCGGAGTTCAGCGCTGATCAACAGTTCAAGCTGAGCTGGGAGCAGTTGTTCGATGAAGTCGAAGAAGCCAAGGCGCTGGGCCATAACGTCAAACCGGTGATCATCGGCCCGCTGACTTACCTGTGGCTGGGCAAGGCGAAAGGCAACGACTTCGACAAGCTCGACTTGCTTGAGCGTCTGCTGCCGATCTACAACCAGATTCTCGTGCGCCTCGCCGAGCAAGGCGTGGAGTGGGTGCAGATCGACGAGCCGATCCTCACCCTCGACCTGCCGCAAGCGTGGAAAAGCGCCTTCGAACGCGCTTATCACATCCTCCAGTACTCGCCGCTGAAGAAACTCGTGGCGACGTACTTCAGTGGCCTTGAAGACAACCTCGGCCTGGCCGTAGGCCTGCCGGTGCAAGGTCTGCACATCGACGCGGTGCGGGCGCCGGAGCAACTTGGCCAGGTGCTGGATCGCCTGCCGACTTACAAGATTCTTTCGGTGGGGCTGGTCAACGGGCGCAACGTCTGGCGCTGCGAACTGGAGCAGGCGCTGGCGCAATTGCAGCCGGCGCAGGAGCGTTTCGGCGACAACCTGTGGGTCAGCAGTTCCTGTTCGTTGCTGCACAGCCCGGTGGATGTCGAGCGTGAAGACAAGCTCGATCCGGAGCTCAAGAGTTGGTTGGCGTTTGCCGTGCAGAAGTGCAGCGAAATCTCCGTGTTGCGCGATGCCTTGAACGATCCACAGGCGCCCAAAGTGCAAAGCGCATTGGCCGAGAACCGAGCGATTCAGGCCAGCCGTGCGCAGTCGCCACGCGTCCACAATGCCGAGGTACAAGCGCGTATCAAAGCGATCAATGCCAACGACAGTCAGCGTCATTCGCCGTTTGCCAAACGCATCGCCCAACAACAGGCGCACCTGCAATTGCCGACGTTCCCGACCACCACCATCGGTTCTTTTCCACAGACCGGCTCAATCCGTCTGGCGCGCCAGGCGTTCAAGCAGGGCAAGCTGTCGGCCAACGATTACCACGACGCCATGCGCAGCGAAATTCGCCACGCCGTGAAGATTCAGGAACGCCTGGGGCTGGATGTGCTGGTACACGGTGAGGCCGAGCGCAACGACATGGTCGAGTACTTCGCCGAGCAGCTCGACGGCTACCTGTTCACCCGTTTCGGCTGGGTGCAGAGCTATGGTTCGCGTTGTGTGAAACCGGCCGTGATTTATGGCGACCTCAGTCGCCCGAATGCCATGACCGTCGACTGGATCACCTACGCCCAAGGCCTGACCGACAAGGTCATGAAAGGCATGCTGACCGGCCCGGTGACCATGGTGATGTGGTCGTTCCCCCGTGAAGATGTGCCGCGCAAAGTCCAGGCGCAGCAATTGGCGCTGGCCCTGCGTGACGAAGTGGTGGATCTGGAAAACGCCGGGATCAAGATCGTGCAGATCGACGAGGCGGCATTCCGCGAAGGCCTGCCGCTGCGCCGCGCACAATGGCAGGCGTATCTGGATTGGGCCGTTGAGGCCTTCCGTCTGACGGCGTCGGGCGTGAAGGATGAAACCCAGATCCACACCCACATGTGCTACAGCGAATTCAACGACGTGATCAAGGCGATTGCCGACATGGACGCCGACGTGATTACCATCGAAACCTCGCGGTCGGACATGGAATTGCTCGAAGCCTTCGAAGCGTTCGACTACCCCAACGACATTGGCCCGGGCGTTTACGACATTCACTCGCCACGGGTGCCGGATACCGCCGAGATGGTCAAGTTGATGAAGAAGGCTGTGCAGCGGATTCCCGCCGAACGGCTTTGGGTCAACCCCGATTGCGGCTTGAAGACGCGGGCATGGCCGGAGACGGAAGCGGCACTGGTGAACATGGTGGCGGCGGCCCGGCAGTTGCGCAGTCTGTTGGCGTAACTGGCCGCAAAAAAGCCAGCCTTTGCGTGCGGCTGGCTTTTCAGATTGTTGATCAGCGCAGCTTGCTAGACCAGGTCGTTAGCCGCAATTGCTTCGAAGTGCTCGAGCACGGCTGACTTCTTGCCAATGCCGGCGTAGGGCAGGGTGGCATCGTCCGCGTGGGTCAGGAAGCGGTGGTCTGGCAGTTTCAAGTGGGCCTTCTCGAAATTGCCGAACGCCGCTGTCGGTTTGCGATAGTGAAAGTGGGCGTACCACAGCAGCTCCGCTGGCGACAGGGTCATGTCCCAGATTTCATATTCCTGCAGATAGTCGTTATGGCCGTGGCGCTTGCCGAGGTTTTTCAGCGCGCTGGTTTTACGGATTTCCACAGCGTTCTGCTCGATGAGGTCTTCAAGCATGCCGTCGGTGGGTTTTTGGCTGGTCAGTGATTGGCGGGTACGCAGGTTCCGGCCGATGAGGGTCAGTTCGCTGGCCTTGTCGCGCAGTTGTGGAATGATCGGGTTTTGCGCCGCCAGGGTCTCGATGCGGTCGGCGCGGCGATTGAGCTCGGCTGCCTCACTGACCATCATGTGTTCCAGGTCGACCGGGAGCATGTCCTGCTCGGCGTAGGATTCGACTCTGATCTGGTAGTCCGCCTGGGCATCCAGGCGCCGTTGCGCATCGGCCACCAACTTGGCGAGGCTCATTGGGGCGGGGGCGGACGGCTCTGTATTTCGCGGGTTGAGCAGGCGGTAACTGCCATCGCTGCCTTGCTCCCAGACTTCCTCATGGCCTGCGCGGCCGGTAGAAACGTATTGGTGTTTCTGGGTCGTCGGTTCCCAACGCTCGATGCCGTACATCAACTGATTATCGGCGGTTGTGAACACGCGCTGTGCGGCCTGCCCCCCCGTTGTCGGCGCGGGCGGTTCGATGATGCCTTTGCGGGCGCGTTCGGCGAGCCATTCGATCCCGCTCATCAATGCGGGGACTTCATTCAAGTGGAAGTGTTGCGGATAGGTGGCGGTCCAGATATTCATTTCACGGCGATAGCGGGTGTACAGCTCCAGGCAGTTGTGCAGAATCTGATTGCGTTGTGCCCGGGTCGCCTGGATGTTCGGCAGGTTGTACTGCGTGTACAAGGCCCTATCGACATTGCTGCGAAGCTCCCGAGCCTGTCCCATCAGGTAGAACCAGGAGACATCGTCGGTTCGGCCATAGCGCTTGACGGTTTCCAAGCGTTGACTGGTTTTCAGATAAAGCAGGTTGGCATCACTGTGCTTGGTGTTTATATCCTCGATCATCGCCGTTCTGGGTTCTTTGTGCGCGCGGATGCGGATGCGCTCATACCAGTAATTGGCATCGCCCTTGAGCTGCTCCATTTGCTCAAGCAGGCGTACGTAATCGACCCGCTGTGTGCGGATATCCTCAAGGAGGCTGATGCGTTGGGCCAGACTTTCGGGGGGCAGGTTATCCAGTGCCAGGGCCAGGTCATCAATTTTTTCAGTCACCCGTGCGGTGCTGTGGGAGAGATGGTAAGCGCGGCGCCAGTAACGGTCAGTCAACAGCGAGGCCTCCTTGCTCTGTATTTCAAGCAGCGCGCGTTTTTTGTTTCCCTTGGTCAAGGGCATCAAATCATCGAGGGTTTCGTAGTGCCGGGTTGCCAGTTGGATATCGCCGACACAGGCGGCCTCTGAGGCTGGCATCAAAGCCGGTCGATCTGCTTGCGATGCCGCGCCGTAACGGTTGATCGCGGCATCGCTCGCCACACCCCTGGCATCGAGCTGGTCGGCCAGGCTATCGGCGGCCTGGGTCAACTGACGATAACGGCGATACTTGCGATCCACCAGCCAGCGCGGCAGGCGCTGCCGAATCGCCTGTGGCCAGAAGGGATCGGCCGCATCAGCCAGGTGTCCGGCGATATTCCCGCCGCCCAGCGCCCCGCCTTCGACCGCCGTGCCATGCACACCGAACCACGTATCCCACTGGCCGGTTTCATCCAGGGCAATCGGTTGTTTATAGGTCTTGGTACTCGTGCCGTGTAAACGCCAGTTGTCGGCGTTGTTGCTGCGTTGAACTTCAAAGATCCGTCCCTGGCGCAGGATGAAGTCGCCGTCGGCATGCCGGTAGATGCCGCGATAGAGGCCTTCGGTGGCCGGTTCCAGCCCTGACAGCGAAATCGGCTTTTCATACTCGTAGCCGGCGAAACGCGCCGTCAGATGCCGAGCCTGACGTTGCGAGGGAACATGCAGCGCGCCGGCGCCTTGAGCCAGTCTGCGCAGTTGGCGAGTGCGGGTCAGTGAACGGGCCGCTCGGGAAAGGGCGGAAGTGGTCATTTCGCCCGGCAGCAGATCCATGGCCGCATCGATCAGCGACAACAACACCGATTCAAGTTCCGCCAGGCCATCACCCACATCACCGCGCAAAAATGCCGCGACCGCCTGATTGGCGCTGGTCCAGGCGTCGTAGACGGCAAACGCCACGCCGACAAAGGGCAGCAACCCCAAGGCCATTTTCAGGTAATTGAAAGCTCGCGGTCCCTTGAGGGCATAGCGTTCCATGTACAACGCATCATTGGCGCGCGATGTGCCGCGATGGGCTTCGATCAATCGGCCCATGTGGGCGTTGAGCAGGTGCGCGGCCAATGAGGTGGTCGAAGGCCAGGGCATACCGACGCCGATCATGGCGTCATGCTTTTTCACGATGGCCTGAGCGAGGCGGTTTTCATGGGCGCGCACATCCCCTTGCAAGGCCCGGCCTGCCAGATAGCTGATCCACGGGTCTTGCTCGCAGAGTTTGAATAGCGCCTTGCGGGCCTCCTCCAGACTGTCGTAACGACGCAGAACCTGGTCGTCGGGACTGTCTGGCAAATAGAGCAAGGTTGTCCCGCTGATTTGCTCCTGGATAAAGGTGACGCCTGACAGCGTGACGGGGCCTTGATTGGGGGTGTCCTTGCCACCGGCTCTGAGGAAGGCCGGCAGGAGCGCAATGCGCAGGGCTCCTGTGTTCCAGGCATGGGTGGTGTCGGCTTCAATGGCAATGTTGAATATTTGCCATTCGTGATGGTTGATGCGTTGTTGTAAACGCGCGCATTCGCCTTGCATCTTGAGCATCAGCCGCCACGGTTCGATCAGGCATTCACGCCGATGCTCGCGCACGAAGGCGGATTCACCGAGCCCGCCCATGAAGGCGTCACGGATCGTTTGCTCGTAGGTTTTGGGCAAATCCAGTTCCGGCAGAATCTTGCGCAGGTACTCATGGGTGATGCCTGTGCGCAAGGCTGCTCGTGCGCTGTCATCGGCCGCGATGACTTCGACCGTCATGAACAGCAGGCGCAAGGACTCCGACTCCAGACGCATCGAGGGTGTGTTGTCGATGTTGGACTGCGCGAGGTCTTCGAGTGGCACCTTACTGCGTGAGGCGCTGGGCACCGCGACCAGCTTTTGCGGGGTGGTCATGGTTGAGCCGTCGCTCAATTGCTTTTGCAGTCTGGCGGAGTCCGGCAGGTCGATCTGTACCGAGAAAGGCCCCTGCACCGAGAAGTCCTCACGCAACCGTTGGTGCAAATGCTGACGGGTGAAGTCATCACGTGGCGGCAAGGCCCGCATCAGGAGTTGGTGGCTGCGGTGCATGGCGGCGATATAGGCCTGGATCTGCGTCTTCAGGTTGCTGCGTTCGCTGGCCGGCAAGTTCCGTTGCCAGTGCGGCAGATTGTCGGCCAACCTGCCGGAGCGGTTTTGTTCCAGCAGATGGGCAAAGGCCAGATTCCGTGCGGCGTGCACTGGCACCTGGAGGGCGGCCCTGAAACGTTCGCGCAGGGCCTGCATTGGCCCGCTGCGTTCGGGTGTCAACATGGACTTGCCGGGGTGCGCACGGAGCAGGGCGGCTTGCTCTTCGTACTCGCTGGTCACCTGATCGAGGGCGTGATGCAGTGGATCGCCGCTGATTTTTTTCAGTTGCAGGGTCAGTAATGGATCCTTTTCGGCAAGGGCGAACATCTGGCTTTCCAGCGCCCGACGACTGGCAAAGCGTTGCAGTCCTCCACCAGTGCCGGGCCAGTACAGCAACAGGCTGTGGGTAGACGTCAGGTCGAGCAACGTACCGGCGCGGGTCATGACAAACGGGCCGTTGAGCGTCTCGGTCGTTGGGCTGTCAGCCGTTTCGCTCGTCGAAAGTATCAGGCTGGCGGCTACACAATCGCTGTCGGGATTGTCTGGCGGGTCGAGCAGGGCCTTGATCAGTTGGTGTTCTTCGCTGCTGATCTGTTCAAGCAACTTTTGCAAGTCGGTTTCGGCTAGCAAACCGGCCTTGTGTGCCTGATGCAGAGCGGTGAACTCACGATTGAGGGTAAGCAGGTCGAAAGGCTGCGAGCGGCCCAACAGCGCAGTCGCGGCGTTGTCGGCGGCTTGCTCGGCGGTTTCCAATGTTTGTTGCAAATCCTTGATCGGTTGCAGGGCGGCGTTGTCGCTCGACGTACCCAAGCGGGCTTCCAGGGCATCACGCTGGCGCTTGAGAGCGGCCTGACGCAGGGCCAGAGGAATGTCGGCATAGAGACTGCCGAACAGCGACGGTTCATCGTCCTCGACACTGACGGATTCAACCACGGGGGGAGAACCGAACACGGCAGCGGTCTGCCGTTGACGGTCTGTCTGGTCAGAGAAGTCGAGGGCTTTGCTGCCATGTTCGGCAAACCCGGGCTTGCCGAGGCTACCGTTGCGCAGGGCGTCGATCCGGGCCTGGCGAAAGTGCGTCAGCAGGTCGCTCATGCCAGTGGTCAATGGCAACTCTCTGTGGGTGTATTCAAACCTCAGACCGGTTTGTGGCAAACCACTGGGAATCAGCGACTGAGCGCCCAGCCAGGCCTCGAGTTCGCTGCGCTGGTCAAAGCCTTTTAATGCTTCGGGGCGCAACGGCAGGTACAACCAATGCACGGGTTGCTGCCGGGCGCCAAAGCTGATGACCCAGGCCGTGGGGCACTTCACTTTGCTGCCATTGCTTAACACCAGCGAAATCTGCTCGCAGGTGACTGTCGCATCGTGAGTGGTCGCGTCCATCAACGCTAACAGCGAGATACGCTGTTCGGGCGTCACGCGATGCTGGGCGACGGCGGTCAGTACGGTCGCTTCGAAATGCTGGCGATACTGTTGATCGGCGCGTTCGCGACGGGATACCGAAGCGCCGGGCGCGCGCGCATCCCAGTATTGATCCCAGTCCCGGTCCAGTGCCTTCTCCAGATCCAGGGTCTTGAGCCGTTCAAGCAATTGCCGCGGCGTGAGGGCGAACAGCGCATGGGTGGCGGGCAAACCCGTCACGCGGCATTGCCGGTCAAGTGTGTTCGCAGGCAGCGGATGCTGAAAGCCAAAGGCACAGGCCTGCACGATCGGTATGAAATGTTCGGGGCTTTGCGGGGTGGCCGCAAAGCGAAAACCGATATCGGGCTCGCCCAGATCCAGTTCCTGCTCAAGCAATCGAGTCAGCGTTTTACGCGTGGTCGGCACACCGGCGAACAGTTCACGCAGCGCCTGGCTGCTATAGCGCCAGCGGTTCGAAGCACTCAGCGCCACTGCGGCGTCAGGGTTTTTGGGTAAATGGGCAACGGACGGTGTCTGCGCCGGACCGGGATCTGAGAGCGCGGAAATAAAACTGTCGGGCATGGCAACTATGGCTCGCGTAACGAAACGGCGGATCCGCTTCCTGTAGCCGTCATTCAAAGCAAATCGTCGATCTCCATGGCGGTACATAGTTATCGCGCAATGACCACTCGGCACTCTTCATCAAACTGTCATCGAACTGTGGCAGCGCGCTTGTACAAACTTCATCAGACTCGCGCTCTACTGGGGTTCTGCGTTTCGGTGTTTTTCATGCACAAGGTTTTTTTATCAATCGCGGCCGTTTTGGCCGCGCTTTTGTTCGGCTCATCGTCGTTTGCCGCCGCGCGTTGCGATGTGAACGTGCCGACCGAGCGGGCCGATCTGGCGCAGGTGAGCATCGCCTACCAAAGCATCGGGCGCGCGTCGGATCCGGCACTGTTGCTGGTGATGGGGCTGGGCGGGCAGTTGATCCACTGGCCGGATGAAGTGGTGGTGGCGTTGTGTCAGCAGGGCTTTCGGGTAATTCGCTATGACAACCGCGATGTCGGCTTGTCGACCTGGCGTCAGGCCCCGCTGGAGGCCAACCTGACGTTTGAAGTGTTGCGCTACAAACTCGGTCTGCCGGTGTCGGCACCGTACAGCCTGACCGACATGGCCGACGACGCGCTGGGCTTGATGGATGCGCTGCATGTCGAGCAATTCCACGTGCTGGGCGCAAGCATGGGCGGCATGATCGCCCAGCACATGGCGGCCATGGCGCCGCAACGGGTCGAGAGCCTGACGCTGATCATGACCACCTCCGGGGCCGAAGGGTTGCCGGCGCCGAGTGCGGCGCTGGTGCAACTGTTGTCGCGGCGTGGCGCGCCGAACCGTGAAGTGGCGCTGGAGCAGCAGGCTGATTTGCTGGCGGCGCTGGGCAGTCCGGCGGTTACCGATGATCGGCAGGCGTTGCTGCAACAAGCGGCGGCGTCCTACGACCGGGCGTTCAATCCTGAAGGCGTGAAGCGGCAGATCATGGCAATTCTGGCCGAACGGAGCCGGGTGGCGCTGCTCAACCAGTTGCGCGTGCCGACGCTGGTGGTGCACGGCACGGCCGATCCGTTGCTGCCGGTGATGCATGGCGTGCATTTGGCGGCGCACATTCGCGGCAGTCAGTTGAAGCTGATTCCGGGGTTGGCGCATCGTTTTCAAGAGGCATTCAAAGCGCCGTTGCTGGCGGCGGTGTTGCCGTATTTGCAGGCGCATCGTGAAGACACTTCGCATTGGGCGCAGATTGAACCGGTGGTGGGAACAGGCCTTTTGTAATAATGATGCATTGAAAACACCGGGAAAAGTTAACCCCTTGGTAGTTTGCTGCGTGGTTTGAAACTAATAGAGAAAATGAAGTAAGAAGTTTCTTCGCTATTCTGAATCGGTATGTCCGACTGTAATTTCTGACAGTGGCGTAATTGGCATCATTAAAATATTCTCGGCTAATGGTCTCGCGAAGCGGGATAACTATAGGGAGAATAGAAAATGATACGTCTACGCAAAGGTCTTGTTGTAGCCACATTTTGTGCCATGCTTTCTCTTGATGCCGAGTTTGTTAAGGCAGATCAATATGATGACGCTCTTGACGCTATCGACAAAGAGAGCGCTGAGGAAGAGGCAAAAGTCGCGGAGTGGGCGAAAAGTCGAAAACCAAAACCCGATACACCTTGTATGACAGCCTGGAAAGAAAATAGCGCAAACCATAGCTGTATCTCATCTGCCATCATCGATGGTCCTAACAATGAATGTACGTTTACAAGTATTACGTGCCCGAGAGTGAACACTTCACCAAACGATGAGTTTTCGACGGAATCAAAGGGCGACGCTTCATCCATTCATGTAAGGACTTCTGTGATCTATGAAAACCTGACAGTGCACATCAATACTGCGAGAGGTTACTTTAATTGTGATGGCGTATTAACGGTGAAGCGTTCGATCAACGATGTTGAGCCCTGCAAAAATTGATTTTCACCGGTTTGAAGTGGATTGTGTGCAGGTCATGCATGGATACGCACCCACACCGTGACAAGCACCGTCGCCGCCATCAACCAAGCCACCGCCGCCACGGCGAGCGAAGCCTCCAGCCGCATCCGGTCGACCATCACGTACAACGTCGCCAGATAAACAAAGTACGGAATGATCGACCACATGCCGAACACGATGGTGGTCTTCAGGTCATCAATCGAACGCCCCTTGCCGACGATGTAATGCGCGATCAAGGCAAAGGTCGGAAACAGCGGCACCAGGCCTGCGATGTAATAGTTCTTGGTCTTGGCCAGTGCCGCGAGAATCACGACCACGGCGGCGCCGAGTGCGGCTTTCAGTAGTAGATCCATCAGTGGCTCAGCCCGTATTTTTTCACTTTGTCGAACAGCGTGGTCTTGGCCATGCCCAGTTCCAGGCTCGCCTGTGTCAGGTTGCCGCCGCTGCGTTGCAGGGCATCGCTGAGCAAATTGCGTTCGAAGGCTTCCACCGCCTCGGCAAACGCCAGGCCCTGGCCAGCGCTGCCGGCGCCGGATTTCTTGAAGGCCGGCAGACCCAGGGCGAAACGCTCGGCGACGTTGCGCAGTTCACGCACGTTGCCCGGCCAGTCGTGGCTCATCAGGTTCGACAGGGTCTGGTTGTCCAGCTCCGGCAGCGCGCGGTCGAAGCGCAGGGCTGATTGCTGAGTGAAGTGTTCGAACAGTTGCAGGATGTCTTCGCGGCGTTCGCGCAGCGGTGGCAACTCCAGAGTCACCACGTTAAGTCGGTAGTACAAGTCGCTGCGAAACTCGCCAGCCTTGCTCGATTCGTCGAGGTCGGATTTCGTCGCCGCAATCACCCGGCAATCCACCGCCACACTCTGGTTCGAACCGAGGCGTTCAAGGGTGCGTTCCTGCAATACGCGCAGCAGTTTGATCTGCAACGGCAGCGGCATGCTTTCCACTTCATCGAGGAACAGCGTGCCGCCGTCGGCGTGTTCGATCTTGCCGATCCGGCGTTTGCCGGCGCCGGTAAAAGCGTTGGCTTCATGGCCGAAGATTTCGCTTTCGAACAGATTCTCCGGCAGGCCGCCGCAGTTCAGCGCGACGAACTGCTTGCTGTGACGGCGGCTGAAATCGTGCAGGCAGCGGGCGACCAGTTCTTTGCCGGTGCCGGTTTCGCCTTCGATCAGCACGTTGGCCGAGGTGTCGGCGACGTTGGCGATCAGCTCGCGCAGGTTCTGCATGGCCGGCGAGCGACCGATGATGCGTCCTTCAAGAGAATCACGCTCGGCCAGTTGCCGGCGCAGCGATGAAACCTCGCGGGCGAGGCTGCGTTGCTCCAGCGCACGCCGCGCGACATCCACCAGACGCTCGGGGGAGAACGGTTTCTCCATGAAGTCGTAGGCGCCTTTTTGCATCGCGCCGACCGCCATGGAGATGTCGCCGTGGCCAGTGATCAGCACCACCGGCAAACTGCGGTCGCGTTGCTTGAGTCGGGTCAGCAGTTCCAGGCCATCGATGCCCGGCAAGCGAATGTCGCTGATGACGATCCCGGCAAAGTTGTCGCCGACACGTTCCAGCGCTTCTTCGGCACTGCCGACGCCGACGCAGGGAATGTCTTCCAGCGTCAGCGCTTGCTGGCAGCCGAGCAACACATGGGGGTCGTCTTCGACGATCAGCACACTAAGGTCGTGGTTCATATTGGCTCGGCAGGAGTAGGGCTTACCAACGGTAAACTGAGGACGAAGGTGGTGCCACCGCTGGCCGGGTGTTCGACACCCAGATGCCCGCCCGTGGCGGCGGCGAGGCTGGCGGAAAGGGTCAGGCCCAGGCCCAGGCCTTGCTCACCCGGTTTGGTGGTGAAGAACGGTTCGAACAGATGCTTGCGTGCTTCAATGTCGATGCCGTGGCCGTTGTCGCGCACCCGCAGGCGATATTTGCCGTTGAACTCTTCACCTTCCAGCCACAGTTCCGGCAGCGGTTGCGCCTGCATGGCGTCGAGCGCGTTGCCGATCAGGTTGACCAGAATTTGTTCGAGGCGGGTCTGGTCGATATGCAATTGCACATCCATGAATTGCCGGTGCAGTTGCAGCGCCGAACTCTCCAGGCGTGCGCCGAGCAATTGCAGCGCGGCATCGACGGCTTTGCCGAGGCTGGCCTGGCCGTGGTTGTCACCGCGCCGGGCAAACGAACGCAGGCTGGCGGTGATCCGGCCCATGCGGTCGATCAGGTCGTTGATGGTCTTGAGATTGGTGCTGGCAACATCCAGCTGACCGCGCTCCAGAAAGCGCACGGTATTGCCCGACAGCGTGCGCATGGCTGCCAGTGGCTGGTTCAATTCGTGGGCGATGCTGGTGGACATCTGGCCGATGGCGGCGAGTTTGCCAGCCTGGACCAGTTCATCCTGGGCGCGGCGCAACGTCTCTTCGGCCTGACGCCGCTCGCGGATCTGGCTCTTCAATCGATCGTTGCTGGCGCGCAGGTCGGCGGTGCGTTCGGTAATCCGACGCTCCAGTTGATTGTTGGCTTCCTGCAAGGCTTCGCGGGCGGCGAGGCGGGTGGCGATGACCTTGCGTCGCTCGTTCCAGGCGATCAGCAGGAAGGCCACCAGAGCAAACGCCACGGCCACCAGGATGCCCTGATTGATTGCTTCGCGCCGCAAATCCTGCAATGACGTGAGCAGGGTGAAATTCCACGGTGTGTCGCTCAAGGGACGGGTCTGCGCCAGATAGCTGATGTCGTCTTCATCTGAATCGACTTCGCTGTTGGCCGGGAAGGTGAGTTTCTCCACACCTTCGGACAATGTCTCCCTTGCCAGCGGTTGCAGTTCATTAAGCGGGAACCAGTAGTACTGCAGACTGCGGGCGAGTTTTTCTTTGGTCTCGTCGCTCAGCGGAACCACCGACTTCAAACGCCGCGCCGGATCGCTGGAGAGAATGATGATGCCGTTTTCGTCACTGACAAACGCTTCGAGGCGCGCCCGTTGCCAGCGTTCTTCCATGGCTTCCAGACGCACCTTGACCACGGCGACGCCGACGATCTTGCCGTGTTCTTCAAGGCCGTGTGCCAGGTAGTAACCGGGTTCGCCGTTGGTGCTGCCGATCCCGTAGAAGCGGCCGGGTTCGCCCCGTATGGCTTTCTGAAAGTAGGCGCGGAAGGACAGGTCTTCACCCAGGTAACTGTCGACATCGCGCCAGTTGCTGGTGGCCATGACGCGGCCGGTGGTGTCCATCACGTAGATGGCCCGACTGCGGCTGCGCCGGTTCAGGCCTTCAAGGTAAGCATTGACCGTTTGCCGGTGTTCCGGGGTCGGGTCGGCCAGCAATTGCGGGACACTGGTTTCCAGTTCCAGCAGGCTGGGCAGGTAGGTGTATTTGCTGATCTCGCTCTCGACCGCACGGGCGTGCAGTTCCAGCTGGCGCTGGCCGTTCTCGCCGAGGCTGCGAATACCAAAATGCTCACTGGTCCAGAAGCCGATAAAGCCCAGGCCGATCATCAGGGCGATGACCAGCGGCGGCAGGAATAGATGACGAATCAGACGGGGTTTCACGGCAAGTGATGGCGGCGCTGCGCGATAGAGAGTGGGGTCGCATTTCATCACAGTTGCCTTGGGTCAACCACAACACTTGTTTGTGAATCACCGCTGGTTTGGAGGTGAACTCTGTGGCGAGGGGATTTATCCCCGATCGGCTGCGCAGCAGTCGTCAAACCTATGCACGCTGTTTGACTTTGAAGTGCTGGGGCCGCTTCGCAGCCCAATCGGGGATAAATCCCCTCACCACAGGGGATCTCATTGTCAGGCAGCCCGCTCCCCATAGTCGGGGAGCGGGTTGTTGCTTTTAGTGCTGCAGGATTTTCTCAAGGAAATGCTGCGCGCGTTCGGAGCGGGCGTTGATGTCGCCGAAGAACTCCTCTTTCGGGCAGTCTTCGATGATCTTGCCGGCGTCCATGAAGATCACCCGATCAGCCACTTTGCGAGCGAAGCCCATTTCGTGGGTCACGCACATCATGGTCATCCCTTCGTGGGCCAGTTGCACCATCACGTCGAGCACTTCGTTGACCATTTCCGGGTCGAGCGCGGAGGTCGGTTCGTCGAACAGCATGACGATCGGGTCCATCGCCAGCGCACGGGCAATCGCCACACGCTGTTGCTGACCGCCGGACAATTGCCCCGGGTGCTTGTGGGCGTGGGCCGACAAGCCGACGCGCTCAAGCAGTTGCAGACCTTTTTTGGTCGCCTCTTCCTTGCTGCGGCCCAACACCTTGATCTGCGCGATGGTCAGGTTTTCGGTGATGGTCAGGTGCGGGAACAGTTCGAAATGCTGGAACACCATGCCCACGCGCGAACGCAATTTCGGCAGGTTGGTCTTCGGGTCGGCAATCGAAGTGCCGTCCACGACGATGTCGCCTTTCTGGAACGGCTCCAGCGCGTTGACGCATTTGATCAGGGTCGATTTGCCGGAACCCGACGGGCCGCAGACCACGATCACTTCGCCTTTTTTGACCTCGGTGCTGCAATCAGTCAGCACCTGGAAGTCCCCATACCACTTGTTGATGTTTTTGATAGAGATCATACGGCGAACCTTTTTTGCAGACGCTTGACCAGCAGCGAGGCGGCAAAGCTGATGATGAAGTACACGACACCGGCGAAAATCAGGAACTCATTGGAACGACCAATGATGTCGCCGCTGGCGCGGGAGGCGTTGAGGAAGTCCACCAGGCCCACGGTGTAAACCAGCGAGGTGTCCTGGAACAAAATGATGCTCTGCTGCAGCAGCAGCGGGGTCATCTTGCGAAAGGCTTGCGGCAGGATGATCAGACGCATCATCTGCCCGTAGCTCATGCCCAGCGCTTGCGCTGCGCCCATCTGGCCTTTGGGAATCGACTGCACACCGGCCCGGACGATTTCGCAGAAGTACGCGGCTTCGAACATCATGAACGCCACGATGCACGAGGTGAACGCACCAATCGGGGTGTCTTCGCCGGTGATCCAGCGCAGCACGAACGGCACCGCCAGGTAGAACCAGGTGATCACCAGCAGCAGCGGAATCGAACGGAAATAGTTGACGTACGCACCGGCAACGTTCGACAGCAGTTTGTTATGCGACAGACGACACAGCGCCAGAATGGTGCCGAGAATGATCCCGCCGACCACGCCCATGGCCATCAGCTTGAGGGTCATCACCATGCCGTTCCACAAACCGGGAATGGCCGGGACGATGCCACTGAAATCGAATTCCATTATTTACCCCCCACGGAGATCAGGCCGGGCACGGCCACTTTCTTCTCGACCACGCGCATCAACAGCATGAGGCTCATGTTCAGGGTGAAATAGATCAGGGTCGCCAAGGTGAACGCTTCGAACAGGTTGGCCGAGAACTCAGCGGTCTGTTTGGTCTGCGCGAGCAGCTCCATCAAACCGATCAGCGAGGCCACGGAGGAGTTCTTGAACACGTTCAAAAATTCCGAGGTAAGCGGCGGAATGATGATCCGGTAGGCTTGGGGCAGCAGCACGTTCCAGTAGATCTGCGGCAGCTTGAAACCCATGGCGCGGGCGGCAGATTCCTGGCCTCGCGGCAGCGCCTGGATACCGGTGCGCACTTGTTCGCAAACACGCGCGGCGGTGAACAGGCCCAGGCACACGACAACGCTCAGGTAGGCCGAGGTGGTCGGGTTGAGGTCCTGCTTGTACCACTCCTGCAGATCCGCCGGCAGCAGGTCGGGCACCAGGAAGTACCAGATGAACAGCTGAACCAGCAGCGGCACGTTACGGAAGAGTTCGACGTAGCAGGTCGCGATGCCCGACACGATGCGGTTCGGCACGGTGCGCATGACACCCAGTATCGAGCCCAGCAGCAGGGCGATGATCCAGGCCACGATGGCGATGGCGATGGTCCAGCCCAATCCGGAAATGAACCAGTCGAGATAAGTCTCGCTGCCCACGCCGGTGGACTTGAAGAACACGCTCCAGTCCCAGTTGTAATTCATTAGGGTCTCCCCTCGATTCGATCGATGTACAAGTGCCCGCTTGGGGAACTCCGTTCCCTCCCTGATCGTGAAGATCAGGCACACGCGATCGGCTCGATAGCCACCGGTTCGAGTGTTTCCAAAAAATGCCAGCAGGGAGTGACAAACTCCTGAAAGGGCCGCGCCCCTTCAGGAGATAAGGTTAGTCAGAAATCAGGATTTCTTATCGTCAGCCGCTTTGTCGGTCGGATTGGCGATCAGGGCCTTGAGCTCATCGCTCATCGGGAAGTTCAGATTCAGGCCTTTTGGCGGGATCGGCGCCATGAACCACTTCTCGTAGATCTTGTTGATCGCGCCCGATGCGTAGGTCGCCTTGATAGCGTCATCCACAGCCTTTTTGAACGGCTCGTCGCCTTTGCGCATCATGCAGCCGTAGATTTCGTACGACTGTGGAGTGCCGGTCACGGCCCAGTCGGTGGCTTTCTTGGCCTTGGCGGCTTCGCCAGCCAACAGGGCGTCGTCCATCATGAACGCGACGGAACGACCCGATTCCAGCATCTGGAAGGATTCGCCATGGTCTTTGGCGGAGATGACGTTCATGCCCATCTGCTTGTCGGCGTTCATCGCCTTGAGGATGCGCTCGGACGTGGTGCCGGCGGTGGTCACGACGTTCTTGCCTTTCAGATCGTCGAAATCCTTGTACTTGGAGTCGGCCTTGGACAGCAGACGGGTACCGATTTCGAAGATGCCGACGGAGAAGTCAACTTGCTGCTGACGCTCGACGTTGTTGGTGGTGGAGCCGCACTCGACGTCCACGGTGCCGTTCTGCACCAGCGGGATACGGGTTTGCGAAGTCACCAGGTTGTATTTGACTTGCAGGTTTGGCAGGTCGAGGTCTTTCTTGATCGCTTCGACGATGGCCAGCTGGATGTCGTGGGAGTAGCCGACCGGCTTGCCGGAAGCATCCGCAATGTAGGAAAACGGGATGGAGGCGTCGCGGTGGCCCAGGGTGATCACACCGGACTCTTTGATTTTCTTCAGGGTGCCGGTGAGTTCGGCGGCGAAAACTGGCGTGCTGATCAGAGCGGCAGCAATGGCTGCGCCCAGGATATGGGGAACGATGCGCATCAAATTTTCCTCGACATTGTTTTTTTTATGGAGCCAGTTTGTCGGCCCTTTTGTGCTTCGAATGCCTGACGGCTCCTGAAGTGTTGGCTCAACAGGCATTCGTCGAGAGAGTGTAGAGCATGAGTCGTGCCAGACCACCAGCCTGTCATTAACTATATGATTTATAAAGTTATTAAAGTTTTGTGATGGTTTTTTAAGATCAAACTGATCCGGTTAACCGAATCGACCGTCAGGTCGCGTTCGGAAAACCGAATGGGGAGAGGGCCGGGAGGGGGCTGGTTCTGGCTGTCCAACAAAAAAGCCCCTGAATCTCAAAATTCAGGGGCTTTCGTTCAAGCGCTGCTCAGATCAGGCCGCTTCAATCTTGCGATTCTGCTCGACCTTGCCCAGGTAAGCCGCCAGCTTCTCCTGCTCGGCCGGCGTGGTGAACAACCCCAGCTTGCTGCGGCGCCACAGAATGTCGTGCGCCGTGGTCGCCCATTCTTCGCTGCACAGGTAATCGACTTCACGGGTGTAAAGCCCGCCACCGATGTGTTCACCCATATCGGTGAGGGTCTCGACACCTTCGAGCATGCGCCAGGTGCGGCTGCCGTAGGTGGTGGACCAGCGGCGAGCGATTTCAGTCGGCACGAAGTCGAACTTGTCGCGGATCAGCGCGCTCAGCGCCTGCGGGGTGGTCATGTCTTCGCCGCCGGGCAGGGTGGCGGTGGCCGTCCAGCTCGGGCGCATCTGGGTGAAGAACGGCATCAGTTGCGCCATTGCCGATTCGGCGAGTTTGCGATAGGTGGTCAGCTTGCCGCCGAACACCGACAGCAACGGCGCTTCTTCGGTACCGCCAGACAGTGCCAGGGTGTAATCGCGAGTCACGGCCGACGGGTTGTCGGATTCGTCGTTGCACAGCGGACGTACACCGGAATAGCTGTGCTGGATGTCGTCGCGGCTGATCTGCTTCTTGAAGTGGGCGTTGACCACTTTCAGCAAGTAATCGGTTTCGCCCTCGGTGATCGCCACTTTGGCTGGATCGCCGGTGTACTCACGGTCGGTAGTGCCGATCAGGGTGAAGTGGTTCAGGTACGGAATGGTGAAGACGATGCGCTGGTCTTCGTTTTGCAGAATGTGCGCGTTTTCACCTTCGTACAGTTTCGGCACGATGATGTGGCTGCCCTGAATCAGACGGATGCCATACGGCGATTCCATCTTCAGGTCATCACGAATGAACTTGGCCACCCACGGACCGGCGGCGTTCACCAGCGCTTTGGCGGTAATCGAAAACAGGCTGCCGTCGGCGCGTTCCAGGTTCAGGTGCCACAGGCCCTTGGCGCGGCGGGCGCTGACGCAACGGGTCTGGGTGTGGACGTGGGCGCCTTTTTCACGGGCTGCCATGGCGTTCAATACAACGAGGCGGGCATCATCGACCCAGCAGTCGGAATATTCGAAGCCGTTCTTGATTTCGCTTTTCAACGCGCTGTCGGCGCCGAACTTCAGGCTTTTCGAACCTGGCAGCTTTTCGCGTTTGCCGAGGTTGTCATACAGGAACAGACCGGCACGGATCATCCACGCCGGACGCAGGTGCGGACGGTGCGGCAACACAAAGCGCATCGGCTTGACGATGTGCGGCGCCTTGGCAAGCAGCACTTCACGCTCAGCCAGCGCTTCACGCACCAGGCGGAACTCGTAATGTTCGAGGTAACGCAGGCCACCGTGGATCAACTTGCTGCTGGCCGACGAGGTGTGGCTGGCCAGGTCATCTTTTTCGCAAAGGAACACCGAGAGACCGCGACCGGCGGCATCCGCTGCGATCCCCACCCCATTGATCCCGCCGCCGATGACGGCGAGGTCGTAGATCTCGGAGATAGGGGGCGTACGCAAGGTAGATGTGGACATCGGCTGGCCTCGGGCTCTTTTGATTTTCTGTATTGGAAATCGAACATTAATGTTCATTTGCGAAAATGGTAGCCCATAAACACGCGCACAGCCAGTCGACTTCGATTGAAAAAACTCATCGAAGGGCAGGGAAAGGAAAATTTTCGAACATTAATAGGCGAAGAAGAGTGGTTGTGGTGAGGGGATTTATCCCCGATGGACTGCGGAGCAGTCCCAAAACCATCAAACGAGGTTCCACTTTGAAATGCTGAGAGGGCCGCTTCGCAGCCCCTCGGGGATAAATCCCCTCGCCACATGGGAATGCTGAGGGGGTTAAACGACTTCTAAACGAATCTTGTGCTGACTCAACAACTGCGCCAACGCGGGCACCGGCTGCTGATCGGTGACCAGACAATCAATCAGGCTGATCGGCCCAAGGCGAATCATCGCGTTACGTCCGAACTTGCTCGAGTCCGCCGCCAGAATCACCTGCCGTGCATTGGCAATGATCGCCTGGGAGACCCGCACTTCCTGATAATCGAAGTCGAGCAGGCTGCCGTCCTCGTCGATACCACTGATGCCAACCAAGGCGAAATCAACCTTGAACTGGTTGATGAAATCCACACTCGCCTGACCCACAACACCGCCATCGCGGCGCACGTTGCCGCCGGTCAGCAGCACATCGAAATCATCCTTGGCACTGAGCATCGATGCCACGTGCAGGTTGTTGGTGATGATCTTCAGATGGTTGTGATTGAGCAGGGCGCGGGCAATCGATTCGGTGGTGGTGCCGATATTGATGAACAGCGAGGCATGATCGGGGATCTGCGCGGCGATGGCTTCACCGATGCGTTGCTTTTCATCGCGCATCTGATCGGCGCGCATCGCATAGGCAGTGTTTTCGACGCTGGAATCATAGGCCGCACCGCCATGGTAGCGACGCAGCAGATTGGCTTCCGCGAGCTGATTGATGTCGCGGCGGATGGTTTGCGGGGTAACAACGAACAGCGTGGCCATTTCCTCGATGCTCACATAGCCGCGTTCGCGGACCAGCTCGAGGATTTGCTGCTGACGGGGAGGCAGATTCATGGGGCTTCCTTTGGGCTGCCGTGCAAAATTTGCCCATGATGCCGCAGGAATCCGCTCCCGACCAGTTTCCAGCCTTAGTCAGTCCTCAGACTGGCTTATTCAGCGTCTTCACGCGCCCAGTCACGGGTACGGCTGACGGCTTTTTTCCAGCCTTTATACAGCTTCTCTTTCTCGACTTCGTCCAGGCTCGGCTCGAATTCGCGCTCGATCACCGCTTTGCCGCGCAGTTCTTCCAGGCTGCCCCAGAAGCCGCACGCCAGGCCGGCCAGGTAAGCCGCGCCGAGTGCAGTGGTTTCACGCATTTGCGGGCGCTCGACCTGAGTGCCGAGGATGTCGGCCTGGAACTGCATCAGGAAGTTGTTCGCCACTGCGCCGCCGTCCACGCGCAGAGCCTTCAGGCGTTCGCCGGAGTCCTGTTGCATGGCGTCGAGGACGTCGCGGGTCTGATAGGCGATCGATTCCAGCGCGGCGCGGATGATGTGATCCACGCGCACGCCGCGAGTCAGACCGAACAGCGCGCCACGGGCATACGGGTCCCAGTACGGAGCGCCCAGACCCGTGAAGGCCGGCACCAGGTACACGCCGTTGCTGTCCTTGACCTTGCTGGCGAAGTATTCAGTGTCGTGGGCGTCGTTGATGATCTTCAGTTCATCACGCAGCCACTGCACGGTCGAACCGCCGTTGAACACTGCACCTTCCAGCGCGTAAGCGACTTCGCCGCGCGGGCCGCAAGCGATGGTGGTGAGCATGCCGTGCTTGGATTTCACCGCTTTGTCGCCGGTGTTCATTAGCAGGAAGCAACCAGTGCCGTAGGTGTTTTTTGCCTGGCCCGGCTCGACGCACATCTGGCCGAACAGTGCCGCTTGCTGGTCACCAGCGATACCGCCGATGGCGATGCCGCTCTTGGTGCGACCGTAAATTTCCGAAGACGCTTTCACTTCCGGGAGCATCTCGCGCGGGATGTCGAGGATCTCCAGCATCTTCGAATCCCACTCAAGCGAGTGGATGTTGAAGAGCATGGTGCGCGAGGCGTTGGTGTAGTCGGTGACGTGGACTTTGCCGCCGGTGAATTTCCAGATCAGCCAGCTATCGATGGTGCCGAACAGCAATTCGCCGTTGCGCGCACGCTCGCGGCTGCCTTCGACGTTGTCGAGGATCCACTTCAGTTTGGTGCCGGAGAAGTACGGGTCGGTGACCAGACCCGTGGTGTCACGAATGTAGTCTTCGTGGCCGTCACGCTTGAGCTGTTGGCAGATCTCGGTGCTGCGGCGGCACTGCCAGACGATCGCGTTGTAGACCGGGCGACCGGTGGTCTTGTCCCAGACCACGGTGGTTTCACGCTGGTTGGTGATGCCGATGGCGGCCACTTGATCGTGATGCAGGCCGGCCTGGGCCAGCGCTTCAACCATCACCGCGCTCTGGGTGGCGAAGATTTCCATCGGGTCGTGTTCAACCCAACCGGCTTGCGGGTAATGCTGGGCGAATTCGCGCTGCGCGGTGCAGACCACGTTCGCGTCGCGGTCGAAAATGATCGCGCGGGAGCTGGTCGTACCCTGATCGAGGGCAATGATGTAGTTCTTATTCTGAATGTCGGTCATGTCGATTGCCTTGGACGAAATAAGGGAGAGTGGGCCGGGGCGCAGGCTCTATAGGGCAGGAGCCTGCGCCGACTGTTTCAAGAAGTTCTTGGTTTGCCTTCAATGGCCGGTTCTGCATCCTTTGTAGCAGGTGTGGCGCCGGTCAGGTGACGGGCGATGAGCCCGCGATACCCGGCAGCGCCGAGGCAGGCACCGACAATCGGTGCAAAAATCGGAATCAGGAAGTACGGGATTTCACGGGCGCCGGTGAAGGAAATTTCACCCCAGCCAGCGAAGAAAGTCATCAGTTTTGGACCGAAGTCACGTGCCGGGTTCATCGCAAAACCGGTCAGTGGACCCATCGAGCTGCCGATCACCGCGATCAACAGGCCGATCAGCAGCGGCGCCATCGGGCCTTTTGGCAGACCGTTGTTGTCATCGGTCAGGGCCATGATCACGCCCATCAGGATGGCAGTGATGATCATCTCGACCAGGAATGCCTGAGCGGTAGACAGCACAGGGTTCGGGAAAGTGGAGAACACCGACGCCAACTCAAGGCTGGCAGCCGAGCCACGAACCATTTGGTGAGTTTGTTCGTAATCGAAGAAAAGATTGCTGTACAGCGTGTAGACCAGCAGCGCACCACAGAAGGCGCCGGCAATCTGCGAGACGATATAGAACGGCAGTTTGCGCTTTTCGAAGTCAGCAAAGATTGTCAGCGCGATGCTCACAGCAGGATTGAGGTGCGCACCGGAAACCCCGGCGGTGAGGTAGATCGCCATGCTCACGCCGACGCCCCAGATGATGCTGATTTCCCACAGTCCGAAGCTGGCGCCCGCGACTTTGAGCGCGGCGACACAACCGGTACCGAAAAAGATCAGGAGTGCAGTCCCCAGAAACTCGGCCATGCATTGGCCCGAGAGCGATGGTTGCTGTAAAGCAGTTGTCATTGAAAACCTCGATTTTTGTTGTTGTCTGGCGCATTGCCAACAGGGCAATGCGCGATTTTCCCCGGGGCAGGATCCCCATCCTGTTCCCGGTTTACTGCTGGGTGCTGCGATGTCGACAATTCTTACATTATTCAGATTCGAAAAAATATAGACAAGAAACAAACCTGTCAAAGGTCGAAAGTGAACTGTCGGTCACAATTAAACTATTCGTTATGTGAATGATCGTTTGTGATCCGCGTGCTCAAAAGCCTGCAGCCCACGGGAAACGTGGCTTGGAATAGAGCCTTTTGTGGTGCGATGGCCTAAAATCCGCCACAGGTTTTTTCTGCCACTGCCGAGCCTGGAGCTGCCATGACCCCTGCGTTGGACTTGTTGAAAAAAGTTCGTGCCGAACATCGCGTGCACAGTTACGAACATGATCCGAAGGCCGCGTCCTATGGGCTGGAGGCCGCAGAAAAACTGGCGCTTGAGCCTGCTCAGGTGTTCAAGACGCTGCTGGCGGCGAGTGAAAAAGGTGAATTGTTAGTGGCTGTCGTGCCGGTCGTCGGAACGCTCGACCTCAAAGGTCTGGCGCATGCCGCCGGCGTGAAGAAAGTCGAGATGGCTGATCCGGCAGCCGCGCAGCGTTCCACCGGTTACCTGTTGGGAGGCATAAGCCCGTTGGGTCAGAAGAAGCGCCTGCGCACTTTTATCGATAGTTCAGCCCAGGGTTTTGCGACTATTTATGTCAGCGCCGGTCGGCGCGGGCTAGAGGTTGAGCTGGCGCCAATGGTCTTGGCCGAACATACCCAGGCAAAATTCGCCGAGATTGGTCGAACCTGAGATCGGCCTGCGCTGTATGAAGAAAATTGGTCGGTTCTGTCACTGGCGCTGATCCGACCCGCGCTGCATGCTCTGCCGACGAACTTAGGGAGAAGGTTATGCAGCTCGAGTTTTATCAGGTCGACGCATTCAGTGATCGGCCGTTCAGTGGCAATCCGGCGATGGTCTATCGACTCGACGCATGGCTGGCGGATGAGTTGATGCAGAAGATCGCCGCCGAGCACAATCTGGCGGAAACCGCATTTCTGGTGCGTGAAGGTCAGGCCTGGCACATCCGCTGGTTCACCCCGACTACAGAAGTGCCGTTGTGTGGGCACGCGACGCTGGCCAGTGCCTATGTCCTGTTCGAGATCTACAAGGAAACTGCCGAACGTCTGGACTTCGTTTGCAAGTCCGGACCGCTGAGTGTCAGTCGCGAAGGTGGCCGCTTGTGGTTGGACTTCCCGTCGATTGTGCCGTCGGAAATCGGTGTGACGCTGGATGTCGAGCGGGCGCTGGGCGTCGAAGCAGTGGATGTGCTCGGGTCAAATGAGTTGTTTGTAGTGCTGGAATCGGAGCAGGCCGTGCTCGATTGCAAGCCGGATATGGTCGCACTGGCCAAACTGCCATGGCTGGGCGCTATCGTCACAGCTCGCGGCAATCATCATGATTTTGTCTCGCGCTACTTCGCGCCGGCCATCGGCATCAATGAAGATCCAGTGACCGGTTCGACTCATTGCAGTCTGATTCCGTATTGGTCGAAGCGTCTGGGTAAATCCAGTCTGACCGCGTGCCAACGTTCGGCGCGGGGCGGGGAGTTGTTCTGTCGTCTGGAGGGTGAGCGGGTGAAGATCGGTGGCAATGCGACGCTCGTTGCGAGCGGTAAGTTGTTGCTCGCTTAAAAGCTAAAAGATCGCAGCCTTCGGCAGCTCCTACAGGGATCAATGTAGGAGCTGCCGAAGGCTGCGATCTTTTGATCTTAATAAGCGGTGCTGAATCGGCGCACGCCGTTTTCCACTGCTGGTATTTGCGCTGCTGTGCTGCCACTCGCCTGGAACAACACCAGATGTTCAGCGGCAACACGAATTCCGACCTCTGCGCCAACCTGATGATCAGCATGGCTCGGGAAAATCGATTCCAGTTGCGAGCCCGTCGGCAATTGCAGGCGATAGAGCGTCGAGGCGCCGAGGAATGTCTTGCCAATAATCCGTGCCTTCAGCGGACTGTCCGGCGCATAAACGATGTCGTCAGGACGCAACAGCACATCCACCGCACCACCAATCGGCCATGTATAAGCACGATTACCGCGCAGTTCACCCAGTTCGGTCTGCACCGATTCCGGAGTGTTCAGTTGGCCACGAATGAAGTAACCCTGACCGATGAAACTGGCCACAAACGGCGTCGCCGGTTCGTGATAGAGGTTGTAGGGCGTGTCCCACTGTTCCAGTCGACCTTCCTTGAAGACGCCAACGTGATCACTCACGGCGAAGGCTTCTTCCTGGTCGTGGGTCACCAGAATCGCACTGGTGCCACGGGCCTTGAGGATGTCGCGCACTTCGTGGCTGAGCTTGCGGCGCAACTCGCCGTCGAGGTTGGAGAACGGCTCGTCGAGCAGCAGCAGTTGCGGTTCCGGTGCCAAGGCGCGGGCGAGGGCAACGCGCTGTTGCTGGCCGCCGGACAGCTCGTGCGGGAAACGCTTGCCAAGGTTCTTCAGGTTGACCAGTTCCAGCAGCTCTTCGGTCACGCGATCCTTGTGCGGGTGCTTGCGGATGCCGAAGGCGATGTTGTCCGCGACGCTCAGGTGCGGGAACAGCGCGTAGTCCTGGAACACCATGCCGATCCGGCGTTTCTCCGGCGCGAGGGTGAAACCGGCGCTGGAAATGGTCTCGCCACCCAACGTGATTTCACCTTCGTGCACCGGTTCGAAACCGGCAATGGCACGCAGAGTGGTGGTCTTGCCGCAACCGGACGAGCCGAGCAGGCAGCCGATGTCACCGGCATTGAGGTGCAGATTGAGGTTCTGCACCACGCGTTGGTCTTGATAGCCGCAAGCGAGGTTGCGCAGGTTCAGCAGTAATTCATGGCTCATGCGTGGTGATATGCCGGTTCGACGAGGAACTCGAGCAGGGCCTTCTGTGCGTGGAGACGGTTTTCTGCCTGATCCCAAGCGACGGAGCGCGGGTCATCAAGCAGGTCGAGGCTGATTTCTTCGCCACGGTGCGCGGGCAGGCAGTGCATGAACAGCACGTCCTCGGCAGCGAGATCGAGCAGGGCGCGGTTGACCTGGAATGGTGCGAACAGTTTGAGGCGCTTGGCAGTTTCCTCTTCCTGGCCCATGGAGGTCCAGACGTCGGTGCTGACCAGATGCGCGCCGCGCACGGCGTCCTGCGGATCGCGGACAATGGTCACGCGATCGCCGGCCTTGGCGACGAATTCAGGGTTCGGCTCGTAGCCTTCGGGGCAGGCTATACGCAACTGGAAGTCGAACTGGATCGCCGCTTCTATATAGCTGTTGCACATGTTGTTGCCGTCGCCGATCCAGGCCACGGTTTTGCCCTGAATCGAGCCGCGATGTTCCAGGAACGTTTGCATGTCGGCCAGCAACTGGCACGGGTGCAGGTCGTCGGACAGGCCATTGATCACCGGCACGCGCGAGTTGGCGGCGAATTCGGTCAGGGTGCTGTGGGCAAAGGTACGGATCATCACCGCGTCGAGCATGCTCGACATGACGATGGCGCAGTCGCCGATCGGCTCGCCACGGCCCAGTTGGGTGTCGCGCGGCGAAAGGAAGATCGCCTGGCCGCCGAGCTGGATCATGCCGGCCTCGAAGGAGATCCGGGTACGGGTCGAGGATTTCTCGAAGATCATCCCCAGCACGCGGTTTTTCAGAGGCTCGAACAGTACGCCGCGGTTACGCAGGTCCTTGAGCTCAACGCCTCGACGGATCACGCTGACCAGCTCTTCGGGCGTGCAATCCATCAGGGAGAGAAAGTGCCTTGCGCTCATCATTGACTACCTTTTTGCTACAAACCGCAGATGCTCAAAGCCTTGTTTATCGGAACAACGGGCGAGACCTGCGGCGTAAGCCGCACGGGGCGACGAAATAGGGGGAGGCGCGATATTGACACTAAATGTCGCGTTTTTCCAATAGGCTACGGTTTTTGCGGGATTCGGAGGGCGGACTTAATAGAGTCGTCACGCATTTGAAACCGGGTTCAGGACAGCAGCGAGCCTCTTTGTACACTGGCCTCGCAGGGCTTGGCAATCCGGTTTGGCGGGGATAGCGCCGCTTTGGTCGGTTTACGACCATGGCGCCATGCCACCACTTGGTCGGATGCTCAGTCTGAAACATTTGCTAAAGCAAAGTGCTGGGTTATAAATACGTTTCGAGCGACGCAGGAAGCCTCCGCATGGAATCGAAAGAAAAATTGTTAATGGAATTGCTGGGCCATACGGCTCGCTCTCTGACCCATCTCACCGCTTCGGTCACTTCGATGTCCTTCGAACTGCTGCGCAGCGAAGACGACGTGGTCAAAGCTGCCAGCCGGCAGATGATCGACCGCATGGCGACCATCAGCGCCGGGCTAGACGAACACTGGCGTCTGATCGGCGAACTCACCGGCGTACACGTCGCCCACGAGCAGATCGAAACCATTCAGGAAATCCAGTTGCAGGCGCCGCCGCAACTGCCGTCCAACTGATCGCGGCGGGCTATCGGCTCGCCTGATAGCCGTCGATTCACAAGACGAACGTCGCTGGCGCCCCACCGACGTAGGGGCCATAGTTTTGTTCCCGCAGGCATCATTACCTGCCCCAGAACAAAACAGAGACTGGCCATGACCAAGACTCTCCATCACCGTGCCTGCCACCTGTGTGAAGCCATTTGCGGCCTGACCATCGAGACCACCGAAACTGATGGCGCTGTCGCGATCACCTCGATCAAGGGCGATGCTCTCGACACCTTCAGCCGTGGCCACATCTGCCCCAAGGCCGTGGCCCTGCAAGACATTCAGAATGATCCTGATCGCCTGCGCCAGCCGATGCGCCGGGTCGGCAGTGAATGGCTGCCGATCGAGTGGGACGAGGCGTTCGCGCTGGTGGCCGAGCGGCTGGCGGCGATTCAGGAACGGCATGGGCAAAACGCGGTGGCGGTCTATCAAGGCAACCCGAGTGTGCATAACTATGGGCTGATGACTCACAGCAACTATTTCCTCGGTCTGCTGAAGACGCGCAATCGTTATTCCGCGACGTCGGTCGATCAATTGCCGCATCACCTCAGCAGCTACTTGATGTACGGCCATGGCTTGCTGTTGCCGATCCCGGACATCGATCACACCGACTTCATGCTGATCCTCGGTGGTAATCCGTTGGCGTCCAACGGCAGCATCATGACTGTGCCTGACGTGGAGAAACGCCTGAAAGCGATTCAGGCGCGCGGCGGCAAAGTGGTGGTGGTCGACCCACGGCGCAGCGAGACAGCCGCGATCGCCGATCAGCATCTGTTCGTGCGCCCGGGCGGCGATGCGGCGCTGCTGTTTGGCTTGCTCAACACGTTGTTTGATGAAGGCCTGACCCGCGACAGTCATTTGCCAGTCGATGGGCTGGACGAAGTCCGCGCCGCCGTGGCGACGTTCACCGCCGAAGCCATGAGTCCGTTGTGCGCCGTTCCCGCCGAACAGATTCGCCAACTGGCCCGCGACTTTGCTGCCGCACCAAGCGCGGTGTGCTACGGGCGGATGGGCGTATCGACTCAGGCGTTCGGCACCTTGTGTCACTGGGTGGTGCAGTTGATCAACCTGGTGACCGGTAACCTGGATCGCGTCGGCGGTGCGCTGTGCACCGAGCCTGCTGTTGATCTGGTGGCGTCGACCTCGGGCGGGCATTTCAACAAATGGCAAAGCCGTGTTTCCGGGCGCCCCGAGTACGGCGGCGAACTGCCGGTGTCGGCACTGGCTGAAGAGATGCTCACCGAAGGCGAGGGGCAGATCCGCGCGCTGATCACCGTTGCAGGCAACCCGGTGTTGTCGACGCCCAACGGCCGACAATTGGAGCAAGCGCTGGACGGTCTGGAGTTCATGGTCAGCATCGACCTGTACATCAACGAAACCACCCGTTATGCCGACCTGATCCTGCCGTCCACTTCTGCGCTGGAGAACGATCACTACGACACCACGTTCAACCTGTTCGCGGTGCGCAACGTTAGTCGTTTCAACCGCGCGATCCTCGCCAAGCCTGAGGGCGCGCTGCATGACTGGGAGATCTTTGTCGGGTTGGCCAGGGCCTTTGCCGAGCAAACCGGCAAGGAGCTCAAACCAACGATGCCGCCGGCGAAGATGATCGACATGGGGCTGCGCATGGGCCTCTATGGCGATGCTTCAGAGCATAAGCTGTCGCTGGCGACGCTGTTCGATCATCCCCATGGCGTTGATCTGGGCGCGTTGAAACCGAATCTGGCGAAGCGTCTGAAAACGCCTGATCAGCGGGTGCAAGCAGCGCCGCCGGAGATCCTCGCGGATCTCGCACGCTTCGCCGCATTGCAGGCGCCGGCCGCCGATGAGCTGTTAATGATTGGCCGCCGCCATGTGCGCAGCAATAATTCGTGGATGCACAATTACCATCGTCTGGTGAAGGGCAAGCCGCGTCATCAGTTGCTGATGCATCCGGATGATCTCGCCAGCCGTGGGCTCAATGACGGTCAGTTGGTGCGGGTCAGTTCGCGGGTCGGGCAGATCGAAGTGGAAGTGCTCGGCAGTCTGGACATGATGAGGGGCGTGGTCAGCCTGCCGCACGGTTGGGGCCATGCGCGCCCTGGTGTGCAGATGGCGATTGCCAGCGGTCAGCCGGGTTCGAGTGCCAACGACCTGACGGATGAATGCCAGCTCGACGAGTTGTCCGGTAATGCCGCGCTCAATGGCGTGCCGGTGACAGTGGCGGCGGCTTGAACATGTCTGTCGGGGAGACCGAGCATGGCGCTCGGGATTCCGTTACAATGCGCCACCGTGCCGACCCATGAGTCGGAAAGTTCAGCCGAGGTGCTCCATGGATATCATCGAAACGATTAAAGAGCAGATTGCCAACAACACCATTCTGCTTTACATGAAAGGCTCGCCGAATGCCCCACAGTGTGGCTTTTCCGCGAAAGCTGCGCAGGCTGTGATGGCATGTGGCGAAAAGTTTGCGTACGTGGACATCCTGCAGAACCCGGAAATCCGCGCCAACCTGCCAAAGTACGCCAACTGGCCGACTTTCCCGCAACTGTGGGTGGGTGGTGAGCTGGTCGGCGGCAGCGACATCATGACCGAGATGTCTGCAGACGGTTCGCTGCAAACCACCATCAAGGCTGCTGTCGAAGCGGCTGCTGCGAACAAGTCCGAAGCCTGATTGGCTTCTGTGGGTTTCAGCAAATGCTGAAACCCGGGCAATAAAAAGCCCCGCGCCTCGAAAGAGGGCGGGGCTTTTTAGTGTCGCAAGTTTAGCGGGCGCTAACTTACTCTTCGCCCATCTGCGATTGCAGATAGTTCTCAAGACCGACTTTGTCGATCAGGCCCAGTTGGGTTTCCAGCCAGTCGATATGTTCTTCTTCGGATTCGAGAATGTCTTCGAGCAGTTCACGGCTACCGAAGTCG
Organism: Pseudomonas sp. LBUM1648; assembly: GCF_059716145.1. NCBI lineage: Bacteria > Pseudomonadati > Pseudomonadota > Gammaproteobacteria > Pseudomonadales > Pseudomonadaceae > Pseudomonas > Pseudomonas sp. LBUM1648. The sequence goes on along the minus strand of NZ_CP166808.1, from coordinate 5,194,323 downwards.
CCAACGGTCTCGCAATGCGCGATGGCGGCTTTAAGGTCGGCGTGGCCGGTCTTCTCGATACGCAGGTCGCACTCCAGCATTTCTTTGGTGTGTTCACCGATGTGCAGCTTGCCCAGATCCTGCACGTTCGGCAGGCCTTCGAGGAACAGGATGCGCTTGATCAGCTTGTCCGCGTGCTTCATCTCGTCGATGGATTCTTTGTACTCGTGCTTGCCCAGCTTGTTCAGGCCCCAATCTTCGTACATGCGCGCATGCAGGAAGTACTGATTGATCGCGACCAGCTCATTGGCAAGGATCTTGTTGAGATGCTGGATGACTGTAATGTCGCCTTTCATGATCGGAGTCCTGCCCTGTAATAGCTGTATATAAGGCGGAGTTTGAGCTGCACGTTTATAAGTGTCAAACCTAAGTTATTGAATAATAAATGAAAATAAATCTGAATAAGAATGTTTGTGTTCCGCGTCTAGAGCCTAACCGATTGATTTGCGGGCATAAAAAAACCGGACATAAGTCCGGTTCTTTGAAATATGGGTAATTACGCAGCAGTAAATTCTACTGGATAGGGGATCGCAGCCTGGGCGGTTTGCAGCTTCGTCAAGGTTTCGCGAACCACTTCCTTGGCCAGGCAGGCACATTTGCCGCATTGGCTGGCGACGCCGGTAGCTTGGCGCACTTCTTTGTAGCTGCAGCAACCTTCATAGATCGCATCGCGGATTTGACCGTCGGTGACGCCAGTGCAGAGACAAACATACATAAGTGAGAACCGTCGCTGGTTGTGACTCAATTGCGATGGATCTTAATGTTAACGAGAATGATTGTCAAAGTGCTTTCGGAAGGCTTTTGCCGGGATTAGCGAGTGACTGACGAGCGGTAGTGACTGGCCATCTGCCTGGCCCTGTAAATGCAACGCCGTTATCCGCCTGCTTTAAAAAACCGTTAAGGACAGGCCAAAAACGCAGTGTATGATGGTCGGCCCTTGCGAAGGGGGTTCGTGTCACAGGGCTGTCGCCTCAGGGTGGCAGGCTGGCCCGGACCCTGAACTTCAAGTTTTTACACCAGGAGATATCAATGAGCGTACTCGTAGGCAAACAAGCCCCTGACTTCACCGTCCCGGCCGTACTCGGCAATGGCGAGATCGTTGACAGCTTCACCCTGTCCTCGGCCATCAAAGGCAAATACGGCCTGGTGTTCTTCTACCCACTGGACTTCACCTTCGTCTGCCCGTCCGAGCTGATCGCTCTGGACAACCGCATGGCTGACTTCAAAGCACGCAACGTTGAAGTGATCGCTGTGTCGATCGACTCGCACTTCACCCACAACGCCTGGCGCAACACTCCAGTGAACAATGGCGGCATCGGTCAGGTGAAATACACCATGGCTGCCGACATGAAGCACGAAATCGCCAAGGCCTACGACGTTGAATCCGAAGGCGGCGTGGCTTTCCGTGGCGCGTTCCTGATCGACGACAAGGGCGTTGTCCGCTCGCAGATCATCAACGACCTGCCGCTGGGCCGTAACATGGAAGAGCTGATCCGTCTGGTCGACGCTCTGCAATTCCACGAAGAGCACGGCGAAGTCTGCCCTGCCAACTGGAAGAAAGGCGACAAAGGCATGAACGCTTCGCCAGAAGGCGTTGCTGCATACCTGACCGAGAACGCTGCTGCCCTGTAAGGCATCAACGTCGAGGTACAAAAAAACCGGCCCACGTGGCCGGTTTTTTCATGCGCGGTTGAAACGGCGACTATCAGTCGTCGAAGTCTTCCCAGCCGCCCATCTGTTTCCAGCGGTTGACGATGCCGCAGAACAGCTCAGCGGTTTTCTCGGTGTCGTAACGCGCCGAGTGCGCCTCGCGACCGTCGAAATCGATGTCCGCTGCCTGACAGGCTTTTGCGAGAACGGTTTGACCGTAAGCCAGACCGGCCAGTGTCGCGGTGTCGAAACTGGAGAACGGGTGGAACGGGTTGCGCTTCATGTCCAGTCGCGCGACGGCGGCGTTCAGGAAGCCCAGGTCGAAACTGCTGTTGTGGCCGACCAGAATCGCGCGTTTGCAGCCGTTGGCTTTCAGCGCCTTGCGGATGCCACGGAAGATGTCGGTCAGCGCCGTTTCTTCGCTGACCGCCATGCGCAGCGGGTGATCAAGTTTGATCCCGGTGAACTCCAGCGCCGCTGCTTCAATGTTGGCGCCTTCGAAAGGCTCAACGCGGAAGAAGTAGGTGTGATCCGGATATACAAAACCCTTTTCATCCATGGCGATGGTGGTCGCGGCAATCTCCAGCAATGCATCGGTGGCCGAGTTGAAGCCACCGGTTTCTACGTCGACGACAACCGGCAGGTACCCGCGAAAACGCGCTGCCATCGGATGACGGGAACCGCCGCCGCCACCTTGACCTTCCAGTTCGTCGTCGAAATGGTCTTCACTCACGCGTGTTCCTCCAGCAGGCGCCAGCGCAGTTTTTCACCGGCGCGCAGCGGGATAACGGTCAGCTCGCCAAATGGCAGGCTGGTTGGGGCGGTCCATTCTTCGCGAACCAGGGTGATGCGATCGGTGTTGGCCGGCAAACCGTAGAAACGCGGACCATTGAGGCTGGCGAACGCTTCGAGCTTGTCCAGTGCATTACGCTGTTCGAACGCTTCGGCATACAACTCGATGGCGGCGTACGCGGTGTAGCAGCCGGCGCAGCCGCAAGCGGCTTCCTTGGCGTGCTGGGCGTGGGGGGCCGAATCGGTGCCGAGGAAGAACTTCGCGCTACCGCTGGTGGCGGCGTCGAGCAGGGCTTCCTGGTGCGTGTTGCGCTTGAGAATCGGCAGGCAGTAGAAGTGCGGCCGAATCCCGCCAACCAGCATGTGATTGCGGTTGTAGAGCAGGTGATGCGCAGTGATGGTTGCGCCGACGTTGGCCGATGCCTCGTTGACGAACTGCACGGCGTCGCCGGTGGTGATGTGTTCGAACACCACTTTCAGCGTCGGGAAACGCTCGACCACGCGGCGCATGTGCTCATCGATGAAGATCTTTTCGCGGTCGAAGACATCGACATCGCCACGAGTGACTTCACCGTGAATCAGCAGCGGCATGCCGACTTCGGCCATGGCTTCCAGCGCCGGGAAAATCTTGTCGATGCTGGTCACCCCGGAATCGGAGTTGGTCGTGGCGCCAGCCGGATACAACTTGGCGGCGTGTACGAAACCGCTGGCCTTGGCTTCACGAATTTCTTCGGGTTGGGTGCGGTCGGTGAGGTACAGCACCATCAACGGCTCGAAACGACTGCCGGCCGGGCGGGCAGCGAGAATCCGCTGGCGATAGCCGTCGGCTTCAGCGGCGTTGCGCACCGGAGGTACCAGGTTGGGCATGATGATGGCGCGACCAAAAGTGCGCGCAACATCGGCAACGGTATTGGTCAACACGGCACCATCGCGAAGATGAATGTGCCAGTCGTCGGGACGCAGCAGGGTCAGGCGGTCGGACATGAGGGGATTCCAGGCGGGTCAAACTGAGGCGAATGCTACCGGAAAAGACTCTTGCAGGCACTCGCTATCAAGTTTTGCGGGAAGCTTCCGATATCCCGTAGGTATGCCGTAAACATAGTGTGAATCGGTCTTTGTGTTTCAGAAGCCAATGGAGCCTCCCGTGCGCCAGCGTTATTTAGCCTTGCTCAGTGTGTTTGCCAGCCTTCCCGCGATGGCGCTCACCTACCAGACTCGCCTGGAGAACATTGAGTGGACGGTCGCCGGCGACAAGTTCGAATGCCGCCTGACACAACCGATCACCGACTTCGGCTCGGGTGAATTCGTGCGCAAGGCCGGTGAGCAGGCGATATTCCGTCTGAACGCCTACAACGCCATGTTGGGCGGCGGGTCGGCGACGTTGCTCGCGGCCGCAGCACCATGGCAACCGGGCCGTGGTGACATCAATCTGGGCAGCGTCAAGCTCGGTAGCGGCAATGTCCTGTTTAACAGCTCGCAGTCTCAGGCTGGCGGTCTGATCAGTGGCCTGCTGGACGGTCGCAGTCCTGTCGTGCGCCGTGCTTCGGGTGATGGCCGAGTGTCGGAAGTGCGTTTATTGCCGGTCAAGTTCAGCAAGGCGTTTAACGACTACCAGACCTGTGTGGCGAAATTGCTGCCGCAGAATTTCGACCAGATCAAGCAGTCGCAGATCGGCTTCCCCGGGGAAGGCGTAGACCTCGACACCGCCGCCAAAGCCAAGCTGCAAGTTATGCTCGAATTCATGAAGGCCGATCCTACGGTCAATCACATCGAGCTCGACGGCCATTCCGACAACAGCGGAAATCGCCTGACCAACCGTGAGTTGTCGCGCCGCCGGGCGCTGGCGGTGGTCGACTTTTTCAAGGCCAATGGGATTCAGGAATCGCAGATCACCGTGCGTTTCCACGGCGAGCAATATCCTATTGTGCCGAACACCAATGCGGCCAATCGTGCGAAAAACCGTCGGGTCAATGTCAAACTGGCGCGAGTGGCGCCAACCACCGCTCCGGCGCCGCAAGCGAGCACTCCGGCCAACACCGCAGCGACTTCCTGACCCGCCAGTCATCGTCGCGCTCTCGACAGATTCTGTCGCTTTGTCGTCTTAAGCTGTCGCGCCTCTGTAAATTATCGCGTTTGGGCGGTAGACTCCTCGGCTTTCCGTAGAACCCCGTGGAGTGATGGCATGGCGGACGTAAACAAGGTCGTTCTGGCGTATTCCGGCGGCCTGGACACTTCGGTGATCCTCAAGTGGCTGCAGGATACTTATAACTGTGAAGTGGTGACCTTCACCGCTGACCTGGGTCAGGGCGAAGAGGTCGAGCCGGCCCGCGCCAAGGCTCAGGCCATGGGCGTCAAAGAAATCTACATCGACGACCTGCGCGAAGAATTCGTGCGTGACTTCGTGTTCCCGATGTTCCGCGCCAACACCGTTTACGAAGGCGAGTACCTGCTGGGTACCTCCATCGCACGTCCGCTGATCGCCAAGCGTCTGATCGAAATCGCCAACGAAACCGGCGCTGACGCCATTTCCCATGGCGCCACCGGCAAGGGCAACGACCAGGTACGTTTCGAGCTGGGTGCCTACGCGCTCAAACCAGGCGTGAAAGTGATTGCGCCATGGCGTGAGTGGGACCTGCTGTCCCGCGAGAAGCTGATGGACTACGCCGAGAAGCACGCGATCCCGATCGAGCGCCACGGCAAGAAGAAATCCCCGTACTCGATGGACGCCAACCTGCTGCACATCTCCTATGAAGGCGGCGTGCTGGAAGATACCTGGACCGAGCACGAAGAAGACATGTGGCGCTGGACCGTCTCCCCGGAGAACGCGCCTGACAAGCCGCAATACCTGGAACTGACCTACCGCAACGGCGACATCGTTGCACTGGACGGTGTCGAAATGACCCCGGCCACCGTGCTGGCGACGTTGAACAAGATTGGTGGCGAGCACGGCATTGGCCGTCTGGACATCGTCGAGAACCGTTATGTCGGCATGAAGTCCCGTGGCTGCTACGAAACCCCGGGCGGCACCATCATGCTGCGCGCTCACCGCGCCATCGAATCGATCACTCTGGACCGTGAAGTCGCTCACCTCAAAGACGAGCTGATGCCAAAGTACGCCAGCCTGATCTACACCGGCTACTGGTGGAGCCCTGAGCGTCTGATGCTGCAACAGATGATCGACGCTTCGCAGGTCAACGTGAATGGCGTTGTTCGTTTGAAGCTGTACAAGGGCAATGTGATCGTCACCGGCCGCAAGTCCGACGATTCGCTGTTCGACGCCAACATCGCGACCTTCGAAGAAGACGGCGGTGCCTACAACCAGGCCGACGCGGCGGGCTTCATCAAGCTCAACGCCCTGCGCATGCGTATTGCTGCCAACAAGGGCCGCAAGCTGTTCTGATTTTTACAGACTGACGCGCCAATGAAAGGGCGGCCTTGTCTTCGAGACAAGGCCGCCCTTTTTTTAAATTCTTTGTCTGGCTCTTATCGAACGTTTTTCCGCTGCATCTGCTTCTCGGCAATGCTTCTTTCTTCAGGCCCGCGCCAACAGCGTTACCCCTTGTGAGCACAGGTTGTAAACCACGCAGAGTGTGGTTCCTGAGCCTTTCTTCGCGTGCTTGATGTGCAGCAACACATTTTCCGTCAGCGAAACGTCCGACACGTGATTGGAAAGAAACACGATCACACGGGTGGCTTTTTTGTCGGTGCGTTGGATTTTTTCCACAATCGTGGCGAACTCTCTCGATGCATCAATATCCCGTGCATCGATGATGTGCAGGTTGCTTACGGAAGCGGACAACTGAATATTGTATTGAAGCGTCCGGTGTGACTTCGTAATGATGCCAGGAGGCGGGTCGAGCGTATTATGGATTTTTCCCGTGTTGGCGCATTGGGCCGCAGCGGTTTCGCTGGGCACGACACTACTTGATATGCCGAACGTGCAATGTGCGATTGTGTCCTGCGTCGGCATGTTTCGTTTGTTGTCGCGATCATTGTGGTCGTTGGCCTTTAGAAAACTCTTGTCTTTGCCAAAGTCAGAGGGTGAATAAAGTGAGCGGTGGTTGAAGTTCAGGGTAATAAAAAATAGAAGTAACAAATAAAACGGAAAACTGATCAGAAACCAGACGTATATTTCGCGATCTTCATTGTTGAGAAACGGCAGAGAGATAGCAGCTGATGTCTCGGAGATGGCTGCAAATATAGCGATAACTGTCATGGGGTTGGTGATTTTGTTTTTTATTTTAAACATGGGTGTTTTCTCGTTTTTGATTTTTCTCATTGTTAGTCGCTTTATATGTTCTTGATTGTCGTGAGTGGGTAGTTGGTGTTTCTATTTATAGCAAAACTGTTGTCTTAAGTATAAATAGCTTGTTTCAAGTCTTTATGGTTGGGTGGGGGGTATATTGGCGCTGTAAGAAATTGCGGCTATTTCCTGATGTTTCGGATGTGTAATCTCCGTATGACGTGATGCGGATATTCATTCACTTACCTATGTGAGGAATGCAACGAATAGCTGCTCGGACAGGGAGTCTCCAGAGAAGTCGGTTGCACGCGGTTACAACTTCAAAGCTGAAATATTGCATGGGATTGAAAGGTGGGTTTTGTCAGATGTTTAGAGGGAGACAGATTTTTTGTAGGAATTATCCTCAATGCCCGTAGGGTATGTCTCTCGATGCGAGTGCATCAGAGCCCCGGTATGCCATGGAGCAAGTGACTGGGATATTGTGCGTGCTCTAAAAATTCGAACAGCGAAACTGGACTTGCCCATGAATAAAGTGCTGATCGTGGATGACCACCCCGTCATTCGACTTGCGGTACGTATGCTGATGGAACGTCATGGCTACGAAGTCATTGCAGAAACAGATAACGGTGTGGATGCGTTACAACTTGCTCGCGAACAAATACCGGATATTGTCATTCTGGATATTGGAATACCGAAACTTGATGGGTTGGAAGTTATTGCGCGCCTTACCTCGGTTGCCATGCCTATTAAAGTGCTGGTGTTGACTTCCCAGGCGCCTGGCCATTTTTCAATGCGTTGCATGCAGTCGGGCGCGGCGGGTTATGTATGTAAACAGCAGGATCTGACCGAATTACTCAGCGCGATCAAGGCCGTGCTCTCCGGCTACAGTTATTTCCCCAATCAGGCGTTGCATACAGTGCGCACCAGTCTGGGTAATGCCAGTGAAGCCGACATGGTGGATCGCCTTTCCGGGCGCGAAATGATGGTGTTGCAACAGTTGGCCCGTGGCAAGACCAACAAGGAAATCGCCGATGGCATGTTTTTGAGTAATAAAACCGTGAGCACCTACAAGACCCGCTTGTTGCTCAAACTCAATGCGCGTTCACTGGTGGACTTGATCGAGTTGGCACAGCGTAATGGACTGGTCTGAATGTCTCGGTAGCTGACGGGGTCATGGGCCGATCTGATTCAGTTTGTCGCAGAAAGTGAAAAGCCTCCATTTCGGGAGGCTTTCAAGTGTCAGAGATCAAAGTCGTAATCGGCCAATCGCCTTTGTAGTCGGCGCTCTTCAAGCAGATTGTCGATAGTGCGGCGTTTGCTCAGATTGGTTTTGGCGACTTCGACTACCGGTTCCTCAGCGTCAGCGTCCGCGGTGTCAACGTCGTCTTCTACGTCCAGTTGCTCTTTGTCGCTACTCATAAGGTTAACTCCGGCTAAGACTGCCTTTGGCGCCCCTTATATCGGTAATGCAGCAACGGGTAAAAAAGATTTTTTCAATCGATCAGTTAATAAATCTAATAGCCGGTCAATCGTCCGATGTTTTGGCCTTGTACTCGCACAAGTCTTCGATCCTGCAACTGCCACAGCGTGGCTTGCGCGCCAGGCAAACGTAGCGTCCGTGAAGAATCAGCCAATGGTGGGAGTCGAGCAGGAATTCCTTCGGCACAAATTTCATCAGCTTGTTTTCCACTTCAACCACGTTTTTGCCCGGTGCAATGCCAGTGCGGTTGCTGACCCGGAAAATGTGCGTGTCGACCGCCATGGTCAGTTGACGGAACGCCGTATTCAGCACCACGTTTGCGGTCTTTCGGCCTACGCCGGGCAAGGCCTCCAGCTCTTCACGCGTTTGCGGCACTTCACTGTTGTGGCGTTCGACCAGCATGCGGCAGGTCTCGATGACGTTCTTGGCCTTGCTGTTGTAGAGGCCGATGGTCTTGATGTATTCGGAAAGGCCTTCGACACCCAGCGCATAGATCGCCGCCGGGGTGTTGGCGATCGGGAACAACTTCGCCGTCGCCTTGTTGACGCCGACATCAGTCGACTGCGCCGAGAGAATCACCGCAATCAGCAATTCGAAGGGCGAGGAGTAGGCCAATTCGGTTTTCGGCTCGGGATTGTCTTCATGCAGTCGGCGAAAAATCTCAAGACGTTTTGCGGCATTCATGGGCGATGCGTTTCCTTGGGAATTGAGTTCGAGCGAGTCCACGCCTGACGGGCCGCAAGCAGCAGCCCCAATACGATGAAGGCGCCGGGAACCAGAGTGACCATGTGCAGCCCCTCACTGAATAAAACAAGACCTTGCCAGTGTTCTGATAGTCCGCGACCGAGGCTGCCATGACCGAGCAGTTCACGCATTACAGCGAGTACCAGCATCAATGTGCTGAACAAACCGCAGAGTTTGAGCCGTTCGATCCGCGTCTGGCGGAAAAATCCATGCTGTTCCAGCACCACGCACTGCAAGGCAATCAGGCCAGCATAAAGGCCAAAGTTCTGATGCCAGGGCAGATAAAAGCGTTGCGTAAAAATTTCCACACAACTGGTCAACGTAGCGGCGAGCAACAGGCTTGCCAGCAACGCACTTGAACCGTTAAGGCGCGAACGCAGGGGTGCCATGCAGACGCCATAGACCAGCACGACGGTGGCAAACATCATCAGCGTGCCCAGCGCACCGGCCAACGTTTGTGTGGTACCAAGTAGCAGGACCAGCATCAGAGCATTCGACAGATTCATGTTCCACTTCCCAGCAACGCCGCGCGATGCTCATCGAAGTAACGCAGCGCATCATGGATTGCGTTGATCGCCGCGCGGGACGTGATGGTCGCACCGGCCATTTGATCAAATTGTCCCTGATCCTTTTTCAACGCCCAACCTGAATCCGTCGGCTCGTTGCTCGATTTGCCAACGAATGCCTGGAGCCAGGTATTAGGCCAGTCGCCGATCACGCCACCAAGCGCCGGGGTTTCGATTTGTTTGAGGGTTTTCACGCCCAACAATTTTCCGTTCGCATCAATGGCAATCAGCAGCTCGATGCTCCCGGCATAACCCTGCGATTGACTACGCAGCAGCACTGCGACCGTTCGCCCGGCATTGGTCGCGCGATAACCGCCGCTCAGCGTGCTGTGGCTCAAGGCAATGTCGGCCAATGCCAGCGGCTGCTGCAGCGGTTGATTGTCATAAGTTTCTGAAGCGAGCACATCGAGCAGTTTGCGGCTGTCGAGCAGACGTTGCTCGGCAGCTATTTGCGGCGCATTGCTGCGTTGCACCAGATACGTCGCACCGATGCCGACCCCGGCCAACAGCAGCAGTATGAGTACGCTGGTCGTGCGGTTCATGGGGTCACCTGGGCTTGTCGGTTTGCGGCAAAACGCTCCAGCGCCGGCACGCAGAGATTCATCAGCAACACCGCAAACGCGACACCGTCCGGGTAACCGCCCCAGGTGCGGATCAGGTAAGTCAGCAGCCCGACACCGACACCAAACAGCAGGCGAGCGAGTGCGCTTTTTGCCCCGGATACCGGTTCAGTGATGATGAAAAACGCGCCGAGCATGGTCGCCCCGCTCAGCAGATGAAACAGTGGCGAGCCGTGAGAATCGGAGCCAGAGCCATTCCAGAACAGCAAACTGACCACAAACAGACTGGCAAGCATGCCAACCGGTGCATGCCAGCCGAACACCCGCCGTTGCAGCAAAAACAGCCCGCCGGCGAGAAACGCCAGATTCACCCATTCCACGCCACGTCCGCCGAAGCGCCCGAAGGCTGGATTGGCGGCGAACAGTTCATCGATGGTCAGGCTTTTGTTGATGCGCAGGCTGTCCAGTGCTGTCGCCTGAACCCAGGCGTCAGGAGCCTGACTTGGATTGAACACCTGCTGCACGGTGTCGAGCAGCCCCATGCCTTGGGCCGGCCAGTGGGTCATCGGCTGCGGGAACATCACTATGGCCAGCGCAAAACCGAGCATGGCCGGGTTGAATGGGTTTTTGCCAACACCACCGTACAGGTGTTTTCCAAACAGCAAGCCCGAAGCAATCGCGATCACCGTCAGCCACCACGGGCAATAAGGCGGCAGGGCAGCGGCGAGGAGTGTGGCGCTGACCAGTGCGCTGCCGTCGCTCAGTGTCGGCTGCAAAGGCTGTCGGCGCAGGCGTGTGACGCCTGTCTCGACGATCAATGCGCCGCCGACGGCCAACAACAAGTTGATCAACACCCCCCAACCGTACATCCAGAACAGCGCCAGCAGCCCCGGCAGCATGGCCAACAGCACCAGCTTCATCGCCTGTTGCAGGCGATCGTCCGGCGTGTCAAGGGGCGACATGGTCTTGCACCTGGCGCTCGGCGTCTTGCAGGCGGGCGCGCGCCTTGTCGAGGGTTTCGCCCGGCGTGTCGGCGCGGCGTTCGAGCTTATTGAGGTCGGCGCGGGCGTAGGCCAATTCGGTTTTCAGCTGTCGAAGCTGGCTGTCGATCGGATGTTTTTCCACGCGTACGAGGTCAGGCACGGACTGATCACTGGCGGCTTCGGCAGCGTGCAGTGCCTGCTCGGCGTCACGCAGGGCCTGTTCCAGCGTGGCGATCTGCTGCGCGGGCGCCTCGGCGGTCTGGGCCTTTTTCAGCTCGGCGCGGCGCATGGCCAACTGGATCTTCGCCCGTTTCAGTTCAGCGTCCTTCGCCGGGACTGGCGTGACCGGATCGCCGGGTGCGTTGCTTTCAAGTTTCGCCAGAGCCTCTTCGGCCGCTTCGAATTGCTGCTGCAAGACGATCAATTGCGACTGCTGCTCAAAAGTCGGCGGATGGCCGAAGGCTTTCAGGGATTTATGCAATTGTGCGCGGCTCATCGCCACATCGATCTTGGCTTTTTTCAACGCGGCATCGGCGGTCGCGGTTTTCTGCGCGCGCACACGTTCAAGTGCAGCCTGCACCGGGTCAGTTGCAGTGACTTCAGGTTGCGCCGCTTTTTTCGCTCGAGCCTCTCGCTCAGCCTGCTTCTGTTGTTCTTCGCGCAGCAAGCGATCGTTGCGTCGCTCAAAGCGCTGGCGGGCGTGATCGCGTTTGGCGGCGCGGGCGCGCTGTTCTTCAAGGCTGAAGGCCAGGCCACCGACCACCGGCAGCGTGCCGAGCGGCAGTGGATGCATTTCGATGCAGTCCACCGGGCAAGGCGCCACGCACAAATCGCAACCGGTGCATTCGTCGATGATCACCGTGTGCATCAATTTGGCGGCGCCAACGATCGCGTCGATCGGGCAGGCCTGAATGCACTTGGTGCAGCCGATGCATTCGGCTTCGCGGATGTAGGCGACTTGGGGCGGTGCCGAGCCACGGCTGATATCCAGTTCCAGCACCGGCACTTTCAGCAACTCGGCCAGCGCCGCGACCGTTTCGTCACCGCCCGGCGGGCACTTGTTGATCGGCTCGCCCTCGGCGATGCCTTGTGCGTAGGGTTTGCATCCGGGATGGCCGCATTTGCCGCATTGGGTCTGGGGCAGCAGGGCATCGATGCGTTTAATCAGACTCATGTTTTGATCAGTCCACTGAATCCGAGAAAAATCACAGCCATCAGTCCGGCGCTGATCAGATCGATCGGCAAACCGCGAAAGGGCAGTGGAATATCGTTGTCGGCGCTGCGTTCGCGCAAATCACTGAACAGGCTCAGCACCAGCCAGAAGCCCAACCCGGCACCGAGACTCAGCGCCGTCGCCTGCAACAGGCCCTGATCGTTCTGCGCATTGATCAGCGCCAGGCCGAGCACGCCGGCATTGCCCAGTAACAGCGGCCACAAACCTTCGAACGGCCAGTCGGGCAGTCCGCGCGCCAGCAATTTCAGGATCGGCGCGATCAACAGCACGCTCAGCGGTAGAAACACGAACAGGCGCAGAGCTTCAAGTTGCAGCGGCACCAGCAGCCAGTGCCAGGCCGCGTAACTGAACACGCCGACCACCACCATCAGGCACAGCGTTGCCAGCCCCAGCGCATGCACTTGGCGGCGATTGCCAGCCAGCAGCGGATCGACGCCCAGCGGCCAGTGCAACACGAAGTTGTTGAGCAGCGCAGCACTGAAAAGCGTAAGCACAAGTTCGGTCATGGTTCTGCCGGCGAAACGGGCGGGTGTCTCATAAGGTTAGGCATTATCCGGCTGCCGCGAAGGGTGGGCCAGATATGAAAAATCCCACAGGCATGCGGAGCACGTCTGTGGGATCGATCTAACGCATAGACTTACTTGATGCGCTGACCCGGCTTGGCGCCGCTGTCCGGGCTCAGCAGGTAGATTTCTTCACCGCCAGGACCTGCCGCCATCACCATGCCTTCAGAGATACCGAATTTCATTTTCCGCGGCTTGAGGTTGGCGATCATCATGGTCAGGCGACCGTCGAGCTTGGACGGATCCGGGTAGGCACTCTTGATCCCGGAGAACACGTTGCGTTGCTCGTCACCGATGTCCAGGGTCAGGCGCAGCAGCTTGTCAGCACCTTCCACGTGTTCAGCCTTGACGATCAGTGCGACGCGCAGGTCGACAGCGGCAAAGGTGTCGAAGTCGATTTCCGCCGACAGCGGATCCTTGGCCAGTTCGCCATTGCCCGCAGGGGCGGTAGCACCGGTGTCGGTCTGGCTGGCGGTCAGGTCTTCTTTGGAGGCGTCGCTCATGGCTTGCACTTTTACCGGGTCGATGCGGGTCATCAGCGGCTTGAACTCGTTGAGCTGATGGTTGGCCAGCAGGGTGGTGTGGTCGTTCCAGGTCAGCGGCGCGACGTTGAGGAACGCCTCGGCATCGGCGGCCAGCAGCGGCAGCACCGGTTTGAGGAAGATCACCAGTTGGCGGAACAGGTTGATGCCGGTGGCGCAGATCGCCTGGACTTCATCCTGCTTGCCTTCCTGCTTGTTCAGCGACCATGGAGCCTTGTCGGCGATCCAGGCGTTGGCGCGATCGGCCAGGGCCATGGTTTCACGCATGGCGCGGGCGAAGTCGCGGGCTTCATAGGCGTCGGCAATGCTTGGCGCGGCGGCGAGGAAAGCTTCGGTCAGCTCTGGCGCAGCATTGTTGTCGACCAGCAGGCCGGCGTTGCCTTTCTGAATGAAGCCGGCGCAACGGCTGGCGATGTTGACCACTTTGCCGACGAGGTCAGAGTTGACCTTCTGCACGAAGTCTTCGAGGTTCAGGTCAAGGTCATCGACGCCACGTCCCAGTTTGGCCGCGTAGTAGTAGCGCAGGTATTCCGGCGACAGGTGATCAAGGTAGGTGCGCGCCTTGATGAAGGTGCCGCGGGACTTGGACATCTTCTGACCGTTGACGGTCAGGTAACCATGCACGTTGATGCCGGTTGGCTTGCGGTAACCCGCACCTTCGAGCATCGCTGGCCAGAACAGAGCATGGAAGTTGACGATGTCCTTGCCGATGAAGTGGTACAGCTCGGCGGTGGAGTCCTTGCCCCAGAACGCGTCGAAGTCCAGCTCAGGCGTGCGGTCGCAAAGGTTCTTGAAGCTGGCCATGTAGCCGATCGGCGCATCCAGCCACACGTAGAAATATTTGCCCGGCTCGTCCGGGATCTCGAAACCGAAGTACGGCGCATCGCGGGAGATGTCCCACTGTTGCAGGCCAGCGTCCAGCCACTCGGCGATCTTGTTGGCTACGGCGTCTTGCAGGGTGCCGCTGCGGGTCCATGCCTGCAGCATTTCCTGGAAGTCCGGGAGCTTGAAGAAGAAGTGCTGGGAATCCTTGAGCACCGGGGTGGCGCCGGAGATTGCCGACTTCGGATCCTTCAGGTCGGTTGGTGCGTAGGTCGCACCGCATTTTTCGCAGTTGTCGCCGTACTGGTCTTCGGTGCCGCATTTCGGGCAGGTGCCCTTGATGAAGCGGTCGGCCAGGAACATTTTCTTTTCCGGGTCGAAATACTGGGTGATCGAGCGTTGGGCAATGTGCCCGGCGTCACGCAGCTTGAGGTAGATCTGGCTCGACAGCTCACGGTTTTCTTCGGCGTGAGTGGAGTGGAAGTTGTCGAAGTCGACCAGGAACTCGGCAAAGTCGGCGCTGTGTTCAGCCTGCACGTTGGCGATCAGTTGTTCCGGGGTGATGCCTTCCTTTTCCGCGCGCAGCATGATCGCCGAACCGTGGGCGTCGTCGGCGCAGACATAAATGCATTGATTGCCGCGATGCTTCTGGAAGCGCACCCACATATCGGTCTGGATGTATTCCAGCATGTGGCCAAGGTGAATCGAACCGTTGGCGTAGGGCAGGGCGCTGGTGACGAGGATCTTGCGTGGTTCGGACATGTGGGGCTTCGCTACTTGATGAAACGGAGGTCGGCCACTATAAAGCGCCGGCCAAGATATTTCACCCCTGCAAATCGTTGCCGGGCATGCCGTCTGGAGGATAGAAGGGGTAGGATAGCGGCCATCTTTTCCCAGTCTTGTTATCGGAGTTGCCCATGAGTGCCGTCACTCGCGCAGCGGTGGAAGCCGTCCTCAGCCAATACACTGACCCTTACCTGAACCAGGACCCGGTCAGCGCCGGTTGCGTGAAAAACATCGAGATCATCGGTGACCGCGTCAATGTTCAGTTGGAAATCGGCTATGCCGCCGGTCTGTTCAAGAGCGGCTGGGCGCAATTGCTGCAACTGGCCATCGAAAACATCGACGGCGTGGTGATCGCCAGGGTTGAAGTCAACAGCGTGATCGCCGCGCACAAGGCCCAGGCGCAGATTCCGGGCCTGGCCAACGTCAAGAACGTGGTCGCCGTGGCATCGGGCAAGGGTGGTGTGGGCAAATCGACCACTGCGGCCAACCTCGCACTGGCATTGGCCCGTGAAGGCGCCAAGGTCGGGATTCTCGACGCCGATATCTATGGCCCGAGCCAGGGCATCATGTTCGGTATCCCCGAGCGCACTCGCCCAGAGGTCAAGGATCAGAAATGGTTCGTGCCACTCAAGGCCCATGGCGTTGAAGTCATGTCGATGGCATTCCTGACCGACGACAACACGCCGATGGTCTGGCGCGGGCCGATGGTTTCCGGCGCGCTGCTGCAACTGGTCACGCAAACTGCGTGGGGCGATCTGGATTATCTGGTCATCGACATGCCGCCAGGTACCGGTGACATCCAGCTGACTCTGGCGCAGAAAGTCCCGGTGGCTGGCGCCGTGATCGTCACCACCCCGCAGGATCTGGCGCTGCTCGACGCGCGCAAAGGCGTGGAGATGTTCCGCAAGGTCAACATCCCGGTGCTCGGTGTGGTTGAAAACATGGCTGTGCACATCTGCTCGAACTGCGGCCATGCCGAGCATCTGTTCGGTGAGGGTGGTGGTGAGAAGCTGGCGACTCAATACGGCGTCGAACTGCTGGCTTCGCTACCGTTGTCGATGCTGATCCGCGAGCAGGCCGATGGCGGCAAACCAACGGTAATCGCCGAACCGGACAGCCAGATTGCCATGGTCTATCAGGAACTGGCCCGCCATGTCGGCGCGCGGATTGTGTTGCAGGAAGCGGCAACGCCGGCGATGCCGAATATCACCATCAGCGACGATTGATACGTTCGTAAAGCTGAAAACCTGTGGGAGCGAGCTTGCTCGCTCCCACAGTTGTTTTATGTCGCCAGTTAGATCCGCAACCCGCCATCCATCTCCAGAATCCGCCCGGTGTAGTAGTCGTTCTCGAAGATGTACGCCGCCGAATGGGCGATCTCTTCCGGCTTGCCCATGCGCTTGAGCGGAATGCCTGCGGTCATCTTCTCCAGCGCTTCGGGCTTCATGCCCAGGGTCATCTCGGTTTCGATGAAGCCCGGGGCAATGCCCGCCACACGAATGCCATAACGCGCCAGCTCCTTGGCCCAGGTCACGGTGGCCGCCGCTACGCCAGCCTTGGCGGCTGAGTAATTGGTCTGGCCAACGTTGCCCGCGCGGGAGATCGACGAGATGTTGATGATTGCGCCGCTGTTTTTCAGCTCGACCATTTTTGCTGCCACTTCACGGGTGCACAGGAACACGCCGGTCAGGTTGACGTCGATCACCGCCTGCCACTGGGCCAGGCTCATCTTGGTCATTTCGCCGTCCTTGACCTTGAGCAGCAGTCCGTCTCGCAGAATCCCGGCGTTGTTGATCAAGCCGTGGATCGCACCAAAGTCGGCGGCGACCTGAGCAACCATGTGCTCGACCTGTTCTTCATTGGCGACGTTGCACAGATAGCTGCGCGCCTCGACGCCCTTGGCTTTGCAGGCGGCCACCGCGTCGTCGAGTTTTTCCTGGTTCAGATCGACCAGGGCCAGCTTCGCGCCTTTGCCGGCGAAATACTCGGCCATCGAGCGGCCCAGACCTTGGCAACCGCCAGTGATAATGATTACTTTGTCGTTGAGTTGCATTCGCATGCCCCGATAGCAGGTCAGAGTGGTGGTCCTTTTAGAGAGCCTCTCGATCTGCACCCGACATGGCCTGGCTGCACATGAGAATTGCCCCGAAGGTGACTGGAACGTATCCAAGGCACCTGTCCGTTTTTTCGACGGATTCTAATTAAGGAGTCATAAATTGAGCGTTGAAGCGGCCAAGAATGCCCGAGAATTGCTTCTCAAGGAATACCGGGGCGTGCTGTCGACCCACTCCAAATCGATGCCCGGTTTCCCCTTTGGCTCCGTCGTGCCGTATTGCCTGGACGAGCAGGGCCGGCCGCTGATCCTGATCAGCCGTATCGCCCAGCACACCCACAATCTGCAAAAAGACCCGAAATGCTCGATGTTGGTGGGCGAACGTGAGGCCGACGACGTACAAGCCGTTGGTCGCCTGACGTATCTGGCTGAGGCGCAAAAGCTCGAAGACCCGGCGGCCATCGAAGCGGCGGCGCAGCGTTACTACCGCTATTTCCCGGATTCAAAGAACTACCACAAGGCCCACGACTTCGATTTCTGGGTACTGAACCCGGTGCGCCATCGCTATATCGGCGGTTTTGGTGCGATTCACTGGATTGATCAACTGACCCTGGCCAACCCGTTTGCCGGCAAAGCCGAGATCAGCATGGTCGAGCACATGAACAGCGACCACGCCAAGGCCATCGCGCACTACGTCGATCTGGCCGGGCTGCCGAAAACCGAGCCGGCGCTACTGGCCGGGATCGACAGCGAAGGCATGCACCTGCGCATCGGTCAGGCGCTGTACTGGCTACCGTTTCAAGCGCCATGTCATACGCCGATACAAGTGCGCGAAGCCTTGGTTTCTCTGGCTCACGCAGAGGTTTGGCCAAAAAATGCAGGGGTCGACGCTTGAATTCACGAAAGGGCGACGTCATCTAAGGCTTACTGCAAGGCATTTCTTGCGTTGAGGAATCTTTGATGCGCCCTTTTTTGTTGCTCTTTCTGCTGTTTCCGGTGCTGGAGCTGTTCGTATTCGTCAAAGTGGCAGGGTCTATCGGGTTTTTCCCGGCCCTGCTGCTGATCATTCTCGGCTCGATGTTCGGTGTGTTCGTGCTGCGCGTAGCCGGTCTGGCCACCGCACTGCGTGCCCGTGAAAGCCTGAACCGCGGCGAACTGCCTGCGCAAACCATGCTTGAAGGCCTGATGCTGGCACTGGCCGGTGGCCTGTTGATCCTGCCTGGCTTCATCAGCGACGTGGTCGGTCTGGTGATGCTGCTGCCGTTCACCCGTCGTCTGCTGGCGAACAAAATGCGTCAGCGCGCCGAAGATCAGGCCATGCGTCAGCGTGCCTTTGCTGACGACCTGCAACCCCGTGGCGGTCCTGCACCGCGCGAGCCTATTGGCCGCGAAGGTGATGTGATCGAAGGCGAGTTCGAACACCGCGACACCAAATAACGTCTGCATCGACACGGCACCTTCGGGTGCCGTGCTCGTTTTTGCGCTCCTTTTACGACGAGCAACTGCGAAATTTTTTTAGCTGCGCCCTTGTAATAAGCTTATGCGCCCCTATGTAACGGTCACCGAAAGGTTTCCGACATTCGAGTCGGACAGACTTCCGCGGTTCGCTCGACGAATCGCAACCGGCGCAGGCCGGATTTGTAAACCCGCCGGGACTACACCGGCCGATGAAAACCACAATTAGGAGAGATCGACAATGAAGCTTCGTCCTCTGCATGACCGCGTCGTTATCCGTCGCAGCGAAGAAGAAAAGAAAACCGCTGGCGGTATCGTCCTGCCAGGTTCGGCTGCTGAAAAAGCCAACCACGGTGTGATTGTCGCTGCAGGCCCAGGCAAGACTCTGGAAAACGGTGAAGTACGTGCGCTGGCCGTTAAAGTCGGCGACAAGGTTGTGTTCGGTCCTTACTCCGGCAGCAACACTGTGAAAGTCGACGGCGAAGACCTGCTGGTAATGGCTGAGAACGAGATTCTCGCTGTACTGGAAGGCTGATTTCCCGCTCATTTTCCCGCTACTACAAAGTATTTAAGGAATATCGATCATGGCTGCTAAAGAAGTTCTGTTTGGCGATTCCGCCCGTAAGAAAATGCTCAAGGGCGTCAACATCCTGGCTGACGCAGTAAAAGCGACCCTGGGCCCGAAAGGCCGTAACGTGATCATCGAGAAGAGCTTCGGCGCTCCGACCATCACCAAGGACGGCGTTTCCGTCGCCAAAGAAATCGAACTCGAAGACCGTTTCGAAAACATGGGCGCGCAGCTGGTCAAAGACGTTGCCTCCCGTGCCAACGATGACGCCGGTGACGGTACTACCACCGCTACCGTTCTGGCTCAGTCGATCGTCAACGAAGGCCTGAAAGCCGTCGCTGCCGGCATGAACCCGATGGACCTCAAGCGCGGCATCGACAAGGCGACCATCGCCATTGTCAAAGAGCTGAAAAACCTGTCCAAGCCATGCGCTGACACCAAGGCCATCGCTCAGGTCGGCACCATCTCGGCCAACTCCGACAGCTCCATCGGCGACATCATTGCCGAAGCGATGGAAAAAGTCGGTAAAGAAGGCGTGATCACCGTTGAAGAAGGCACTGGCCTGGAAAACGAACTGTCGGTTGTAGAAGGCATGCAGTTCGACCGTGGCTACCTGTCCCCGTACTTCGTCAACAAGCCGGAAACCATGGTTGCCGAGCTGGACAACCCGCTGATCCTGCTGGTCGACAAAAAGATCTCGAACATCCGCGAAATGCTGCCAGTACTGGAAGCCGTTGCCAAAGCCGGCCGTCCACTGCTGATCGTATCGGAAGACGTTGAAGGCGAAGCCCTGGCGACTCTGGTCGTGAACAACATGCGTGGCATCGTCAAGGTTGCAGCCGTCAAGGCTCCAGGCTTCGGCGACCGTCGCAAGGCCATGCTGCAGGACATCGCCGTTCTGACCGGCGGTACCGTTATCTCCGAAGAAATCGGCCTGAGCCTGGAAAGCGCCACCCTGGAAAACCTGGGTAGCGCCAAGCGCGTGACCATCTCCAAGGAAAACACCATCATCGTTGACGGTGCTGGCGTAGAAGCCGACATCCAGGCGCGTATCGCTCAGATCCGTGCTCAGGTTGGCGAAACTTCGTCCGACTACGACCGTGAAAAACTGCAAGAGCGTCTGGCCAAGCTGTCCGGCGGCGTTGCAGTGATCAAGGTTGGCGCTGGTTCCGAAGTTGAAATGAAAGAGAAGAAAGCCCGCGTTGAAGACGCCCTGCACGCAACTCGCGCAGCCGTTGAAGAAGGCGTGGTACCTGGCGGTGGCGTTGCGCTGATCCGTGCTCTGGAAGCCATCCTGGACCTGAAAGGCGAAAACGCTGATCAGGACGTCGGTATCGCTGTTCTGCGTCGTGCTGTTGAAGCACCGATGCGCCAGATCGCTGCCAACAGCGGTGACGAGCCAAGCGTTGTGGTCAACGAAGTCAAGAACGGCAAAGGTAACTTCGGTTACAACGCCGCGACTGGCGAATACGGCGACATGATCGAAATGGGCATCCTGGACCCAACCAAGGTGACCCGTTCCGCTCTGCAAGCTGCATCGTCGATCGGCGGTCTGATCCTGACCACCGAAGCTGCAATTGCCGACGCACCGAAGAAAGACGGTGGCGCTGGTGGTGGCATGCCAGACATGGGCGGCATGGGTGGCATGGGCGGCATGATGTAAGCCAGCCTTACCCCCGTAACGCAAAAACCCCGCTGGCGAAAGCCAGTGGGGTTTTTTATTGCCTCTGATTTGAGGTTCGGCTTGCCAGCGATGACGTCAGTTCAGACGCTGACCGGTTGTGTTTTGACTGCTGCATCAACCCTCGCCGCCGGGCGATACAGCACCCAGTAATACGAGCCCAGACAAATCAGCCAGCAGAAGATCGCCGTCCACACGTTGTGCGAAAAGAAGTGCGCCCCCTGCATCATCCGGCTGATCGAGAACACCGAACCCAGTGCAAAGGCAAAGATGAACGCTTGTCTGGCCAGACGCGGACGCCGGTCACGCAGCACAAAGAACAGCGCAAACAAAGTGAACCCCGTGGCTGCATGACCGCCGGGCCAGCAACGGCCAGGCTTGTCGGTAGGCGGGCGATGGTCGAGCAGTTTGCTATAGGTTTCATGGCCGCCGAATTGCTCCAGGCTCCATGGGCATTGCACGGCTGTCACCGCTTTGACCGGTGTCACGAATGAAGTGGCCAAACCGAGCGAGAGCACCAGGCAGCCCAACTCTCGTTTGAACGGTTTCAGCCGTTCGATGAAAAACGAACCGATGAAGCCGAGAATGGCAAACACTGAAAAAGCGATCACTACCTGCTTGGCGCGGTCATGCAGGATGTCTTCAAGGAAGAAACTGTGGCGGCCGATGAAGTCGCCCGCGACCGGGTCGTAAAACAGCCGGGCCAGATCCATGTCCAGATCGGTCAGTTCCAGCAGCACCAGAATCAACGCCGCGAAGGCGGGAATGCCCAAGCACAGCCAGAAATTCAGCGGCCTTGAAACAGGGCGGGCAGAGGTCGACACCATGGCAATTCCTTGGTCGGTAAGTGGGTTCGATGAGCGCAATTGCGCGGAGTCTGCGCGTGATGGCGTTGCTGATTTGTTAACCGAAAGTGAAAAAAACGTTGGCTGGCGCAATCCGTATCTTTATCGATAAACAACCCGACACACGCCTAGCCCTGAGCCACACTTGGCCGTAAGCTGCGCGGGCCACGACGGCCGTTACCGTGTACGGAGGAGGTGCCCATGCGAATTCTATTGGTCGAAGACAACCGCGATATCCTGGCCAATCTGGCCGATTACCTTGGGCTCAAGGGCTATACCGTCGATTGCGCCCAGGACGGACTGTCGGGCCTGCATCTGGCAGCCACCGAACATTACGACCTGATCGTGCTCGACATCATGCTGCCGGGCATTGACGGCTACACGCTGTGCAAGCGCCTGCGCGAAGATGCCCGCCGCGACACCCCGGTGATCATGCTCACGGCCCGCGATCAACTGGACGACCGTTTGCAGGGCTTCAAGTCCGGGGCGGACGATTACCTGATCAAGCCATTCGCTTTGTCCGAACTGGCCGCGCGGGTGGAAGCGGTAATGCGTCGTACCCAGGGTGGCGGGCGTCGGGCATTGCAGGTCGGTGATCTGAGCTACGACCTCGACACTCTGGAAGTGACGCGTGAAGGCAAGTTTCTGAAACTCAACCCGGTCGGCCTGAAGTTGCTGGCAGTGTTGATGCAGAAGAGCCCACACGTGCTGCGCCGGGAAATTCTTGAAGAAGCGCTGTGGGGAGATGACTGCCCGGACAGCGACAGCCTGCGCAGTCATGTCCACCAATTGCGTCAGGTGATCGACAAACCGTTCGCCAAGCCACTGCTGCACACCGTGCACGGCGTGGGTTACCGCTTGGCCGAGGGCCGTGATGGAGTTTAAGCAAAGCCTTTCCCAGCGGATCATCATTGCTTTCGCGCTGATGAGCGCACTGGTGGCCGGTGCATTCGCCATGGGTATCGTCGCGACGGTGCATCTGGTAGAGGAAAAACTGATTTCTGCGGGGCTGGGCGGCGATTTGCAGCGTCTGTTGCTGATGGACAATGTCTCGGACTGGAGCCATCGCCCAGAGCCGGACCAGTTGTTCTATTTCAGCGGCGGCCCGGGCGATTTCGACTTGCCCAAGGATCTGCGGCATCTCGATGCGGGGTTCCACGAAGTGTTCCGCGAGCAGCTGTCGTATCACGCGATGGTCGAAATCGTCGATGGTCGGCGTTATGTGCTGCTGCAGGACCAAAGCGATTTCGAAGAACGCGAGCGCGTGTTGTTTGCCGTGGTGCTGGTGGGTTTTGTGCTCAGTCTGGCGTTGGCGGTATTCCTCGGCTGGGTGCTTGCGCGCAAAGTGATGGCGCCGGTGGTGCGGCTGGCTCGGCAGGTTCGCCATCGCGATCAACTGCTGGGGCTGGCACCCCCACTGGCGCCGGACTATGCGGCTGATGAAGTCGGAGAACTGGCCGTGGCGTTCGACGCCACGCTGGGGCGTTTGCGTCAGGCATTGACCCGCGAACGGCTGTTCACCAGCGATGTCAGTCACGAATTGCGCACACCGCTGATGGTGTTGGCCAGCTCTTGCGAGTTGCTGCTGGAAAACCCGGCGATCGATCAACGCGGTCGCTCACAGGTCGAGCGTATTGCCCGGGCCAGTGAGGAGATGCGTGAACTGGTGCAAACCTTCCTGATGCTCGCCCGTGCCCAGCGCGAAGACGCGGGGGCGGCGCCGCAACAGAATCTTGCCCAAGTGGCTGAAAGCCTGCTGTGTGTCTGGCGCGAACCGATCGAAAGCAAAGGTTTGAATTTGCAGTTCGAAGCCGGCAACCCCGCCGCGACCTGCTACAACGCGACGTTGCTGACGGCGGTGATGGGTAACCTGTTGCGCAATGCTTGCCATTACACCGAGCAGGGTTTCATTCGCCTGACGCTCAGCGCCAACGGGTTTGTGGTCGAGGACTCTGGCGTGGGCATTCCCGAGGAGAAACGCGAGGCGATGTTCGAGCCGTTTGTCCGTGGCAGTGAAAAGCGCGGCGAAGGCCTGGGGCTTGGCTTGTCGCTGGTGCAGCGTATCTGCGAAAACCAGGGCTGGATTGTCAGTTTAAGTACGATGGAGCCCAATGGCTGCCGCTTCGAGGTAGATCTCGGCAAAATCTGACGCAAATAGTGGCTCCATGCTACTCCCGCCAACCTGTCCAAATCCTGTATAACGCTGTAATAATTTGCCGGTTTACCTGACAAAATTTTCACAACTGGATGACCTGACGCTGACATGCCGCTCCTTAAGGTGGTGTCATCAGTCATTCAGGAGTCCAGGTGATGACCGGCCCGATCAAACTCGATTTTTCCGAAAAGTACGACGATCAACATGCGCAGAAATATTTGCGCAAGCATAAGGCAAGCCTAGGGCGTCGCCTGTCTCATTTGCGTGACGAACAGCTGGCCCGCAAGGCGCTGGCGCTGGCCGGCGAACCCGGCCTGGTGCTGGATTTGCCGTGCGGCGCCGGACGTTTCTGGCCGTTACTGGCGGAAAAACCTAACCGGGTGATCATCGGTGCGGACAATTCCGAATCGATGATCAAGACGGCGATGGAAGGACAACCGGCAGAAGTGGTGAAACGGGTACAACCTTTGCACACGTCTGCGTTCGACATTGCCTTGCCGGATAACGCCGTCGACAGCATTTTCTGCATGCGTTTGCTTCATCACATCGGTGAGGCCGAGCACCGCCGGGCGATTCTTCGCGAATTCGAACGCGTAACCCGTGACAGCGTCATCGTTTCATTGTGGGTCGACGGCAATTTCAAAGCCTGGAAACGCAAGCGTGCGGAGAAGGATCGTCCCAACCGCGATTACCAGAATCGCTTTTTGTTACCGGCGGCAACAGTCGAAAAAGAATTTGAAGAAGCGGGTTTCCGCATTCAGGAACAACTGGACTTTATTCCGCTCTATGCGATGTGGCGGGTTTACGTATTACGCAAGAGGTAACAGGATGGCAGTGCAATTTGCAGCAGAAACGGAAGTCGCTTCCCAGGATAGCTTCGACTACTACTGGAGTCAGCGCGGCGAGTGGGTCGAAGAGCCCAACGTTCGTCGTGGCGGTGAAAGTGGTGTGCAACGGATCGTGGGCAAGAACGGCCAACTGCTGTATGCCAAGCGCCAGACTGGGCACATCTATCGCAGTTGGTTGCATCCGTTCGGACGTCCGACGGTATTGCGCGAACTCGATGCCCTGACCGGCGTCAGCAAACTCGGGGTGCGAGTCCCGCAAATCGTTTTCTGCGGTGCCCAGCCTGATCCGCAGCACAAGTGGCGCGCGCTGTTGGTGACCAAGTCCCTGGACGGTTTTCAGGAACTGGAGCATTGGCTGGCCGCTGCCGGTGGTCGCGATCAGTGTGGCGATGCGATCTATGAGCGCGTGCTCAAGGATCTCGCCGAAAACCTGGCGCGGATGCACAAGGGCCGCTGGCAGCACAGCTGCATCTACATCAAACACGTGTTTGTGCGAGTGACCGGTGAAGGCGAGTCGGCCAAAGTCGAAGTCGCACTGATCGATCTGGAGAAATGCCGCCAGCGCCTGACCGCCTATCGCGCCGCCTCCCATGACATGAAGCAATTGCGTCGCCACTCGTCGTTCCGCGACGCGGACTGGAAGAAACTCGTCTATTTTTACGAGACGGCGTTTGGCAGCGCTATCAAAGGTTTATAGCGATGAAACTCGAAATTGCACGAGGTTTGTTTTTGGTTGGAGCCTTGGCAGTTGCTTCACTGGCGGTGGCTGCCTGGGAGCAGCCCCGCATGCAGGTGGTTGGCGCGTCGATAGACGATGCTCACTGCGCGGTACCACGGGTGGCGAAAGCCTCCGTGGCGTCCAGGCCCGATCATGATTTGCTGCTGTTCATGTTCGGACTTTCTCAAGGGATGAGGCCACAGAGTTGAACCGATTGAAGCCCACATAAAAGGCCTCGCAAATGCGAGGCCTTTTTTATGCACGAAATTTGCGTCCGGTACCGCGCCCACAGTGTTACGCGGATGGTTTGGGATCAGGTTTCGCCAGCAGGGTGTAGATGCACGGCAACACAAACAACGTAAACAACGTCCCGATCGACATCCCCGTCGCAATCACCGTACCAATATCAAACCGGCTGACTGCCCCCGCGCCCGTTGCCAGAATCAGCGGCACCATGCCGAAGACCATCGCCGCCGTGGTCATCAACACCGGCCGCAGGCGAATCGCCGCCGCTTCTTCCACCGCTTCGCGTGCAGTCAGGCCCTTGTCCTTGCGCAACTGATTGGCGAATTCGACGATCAGGATTCCGTGTTTGCTGATCAGCCCGATCAGCGTCACCAGCCCGACCTGGGTGTAGATGTTCATGCTCGACCAGCCAAGGAACAGCGGAATCAGCGCGCCGCAGATCGACAGCGGTACCGTCACCAGAATCACCAGTGGATCGCGGAAGCTTTCGAACTGCGCCGCCAACACCAGGAAAATGATCGCCAGGGCCAACCCGAACGTCACCCACAACGCACTGCCTTCCTGCACGAACTGGCGCGACGCGCCGCCGTAGTCGAAGGCAAAACCGGCCGGCGCTTCTTCCCGGGCGATCTGTAGCACGGTGTCGATCGCTTCGCCCATGCTCACCAAAGGGAATCCGGAGATCTTGGCCGCATTGAGCTGTTGGAACTGGTTGAGCTGACGCGGTCGCGCGCGATCACTGACCTTGATCAGGGTCGACAGGGGCAGCAGCTCGCCCTGGGTGTTTTTCACGTAGTAATTGTTCAGCCAGTCCGGGTTGTCGCGGTACGGCCGTTCGACCTGAGCGATGACCTTGTAGCTGCGACCTTCAATGGTGAAACGGTTGATTTCCGCCTCGCCAAGCAGCGTTGCCAGGGTGCCGCCAAGGTCCTGCATCGACACGCCCATCTGCGCAGCCTTGGCGCGGTCGATATCGACCACCACCTCCGGCTTGTCGAAGGCCAGATCAAGGTCGACGAAGGCGAATTTGCCCGATTCCATGGCGCGCTTCTTGATCCGGTCGGCCACTTGCAGCAGCAGTTCGTAGTCGTTGGCGGTGTTGATCACGAATTCGAACGGCAAGCCTTCACCGGTGCCGGGCAGGGAGGGCAGGTTGAAGCCGAAGACCTGCAAACCGGGGATGCCTTCCAGTTTGCCTTGCACCTCGGGGAGGATTTCCATCTGGGTGCGACTGCGCTCGTTCCACGGCTTGAGCAGGAAACCGCCGATCCCGGCCTGCACGCCGTTGTAGCCATTGATCTGGAACGAGGAGTAGTACTCCGGGAATTCCTTGAAGATCTTGATGAACTCGTCGGTGTAGGTGTTCAGGTAATCGAGGTTGGTCGGTTGCGGGGCTTTGGCCATCATGAAAATGATGCCCTGGTCTTCGTCCGGCGCCAGTTCCGATTTGGTGAATTTCAGGAATACCGGGATCAGGCACAGCACGATCACCGCGAACACCAGCACCACCGGCCGAGTGTTCAGCGTGCCGTGGAGCATGCTCTGGTAGCGGCGCTTGAGGCTGTCGAAGATGCGGTCGAGGCGATGCGCCAGGCCACTGGGATTTTCCTCGTGGCGCAGCAAGAAGGCGCACATCATCGGCGACAGGGTCAGGGCGACCACCCCGGAAATCACCACGGCCCCGGCCAGGGTCAGGGCGAACTCCTTGAACAGCGCCCCGGTCAGCCCGGTGAGGAAGCCGATCGGTGCGTAAACGGCCGCCAGAGTAATGGTCATCGACACCACCGGCATGGCGATTTCCCTGGCGCCCTCAAGCGCTGCGTCGTAAGGCGTCTTGCCTTCCTCGATGTGTCGGTGAATGTTTTCCACCACGACAATCGCATCGTCGACCACCAGACCGATGGCGAGCACCATCGCCAGCAAGGTCAGCAGGTTGATCGAGTAGCCCATCATCTGCATGAAGAACATCACGCCGATCATCGACAGTGGAATGGTCACCACCGGGATCACCACCGAACGCAGTGCGCCGAGGAACAGGAACACCACCACGATCACGATCAGTACCGCTTCGAAGAGGGTTTTCACCACTTCGTCGATGGAGGCCTGAATGAACAGTGTGGCGTCGTAGGCAATCTCGCTCTTGAGATTGGGCGGTAGCTGGGCTTCCAGCTCCGGCATGATCTTGCGCACTTCCTTGATCACATCCAGCGGGTTGGCCCCCGGCGACGACTTGATGCCGATGTACACCGACGGCGTGCCACCGAACGAGCTGACCGAGTCGTAGTTTTCCGCGCCCATTTCGACCCGCGCCACATCGCTGAGCAGCACACGGCTGTCGCCACTGACCTTGAGCGGAATCGCCGCGAACGCTTCAGCGGATTTCAATTCAGTGTTGGCGTTGATGCTGGTGACCACGTACTCGCCTTTCACTTCGCCCGCAGCGGAGAGGAAGTTGTATTGGCGCACCGCGTTGGTCACGTCGCTGGCGCTGAGGCCGAAACCGGCGAGCTTCACCGGATCGAGCCACAGGCGCATGGCAAACACCTGATTGCCGAGAATCTCCGCTTCGGCCATGCCCGGCAGGGTAGCCAGTTTCGGCTGGATGACCCGCGACAGGTAATCGGTAATCTGCGGGTTGCTCAGATCCTTGCTGAAGAAGCTGATGTACATCAGCGCCGAGGCGTCGGCAGACTCTTTGCTCAGCACCGGATCTTCGGCGTCCTGCGGCAGCTTGTTCTTCACCTCGTTGGCCTTGGCCAGCAGCTCGGTGAACAAGCGGTCGGTGTTGGAGCCGATGCGCGCGTAGATCGAAATCGTCGAGAAGTTCTGCCGACTGACCGACGTCATGTAGTCGATGCCCTCGGCGCTGGCCAGGCTCTGTTGCATTGGCTGGGTGATATAGCCCTGAATGGTTTCGGCGTTGGCCCCGGGATACGCGGTGGTCACCGTGATCAGGGCGTTTTCCATTTGCGGGTATTGGCGCAGCGGCAGCTTGCTCCAGGCCTGGAAGCCCAGCAGCACAATCAGCAGGCTGACCACGGTGGCGAGCACCGGGCGGCGGATGAACGGATCAGTAAAAGCCATGAGGATTCCTTGATCAGTCGGCGCGGCGCGGACTGTTCTGCTCGCCGAGGGTCTTGTCGTCGCTGATGGCAATGTGGGCGCCGTTGTCCAGTTTGATCTGGCCGGCCGTCACCACTTGTTCGCCGCTCTGCACGCCCTTGTTGATCATTACCAGGCCATCGCGGCGCTCACCGGTTTCGATGAAGCGGCGTTCGGCGATCAGCACCGGTTGGCCCTTGTCGTCTTTCTCGACGCTGCCGTCCTCGGCTTTCTTCTGTCCGACCACGTACAGCGAATTGCCATAGAGGGTGTACGTGATCGCACTCTCAGGTACCACGACGTGCTTCTGTGGATTGGGCAGCAGCACTTCGAGGCTGGCGAACATGCCCGGCAGCAATTTGCTGTCGGGGTTGGCGAGGGTGGCGCGCACCAGAATATTGCGGGTGCTGCTTTCGACGATCGGGTTGATTGCGCTGATCTTGCCCGGGAAATTTTGCCCGGGGTAAGCGCCGGCCGAGATATTCACCGGTTGGCCGATGGCCAGTTTCGGCACCGATTGCTCGGGCACATAGAAGTCGGCGTAGAGGCTGCTCAAATCCTGCAGGGTGGCGATTTTGGTGCCGCTGGCGAGGTAGTCGCCGACGTCGACCTGACGGATGCCGATGGTGCCGCTGAAGGGGGCGAGGATGCGTTTCTTCGCCAGCGAGGCATTGAGCTGGTTGACCGTGGCCTTGTTCTTTTGCAGTACCGCCGAGAGCCGGTCGTACTCGCCTTTGGAAATCGCGCGGCTGTCGACCAGTTGGCTGCCACGGCCGAAGTCCAGTTGCGCCAGGCCCAGGTCAGCCCTGGCGGTTTCCAGCAGGGCGGTTTCCACGGCGCTGTCGAGTTGCAGCAGCGGTTGCCCGGCCTTGACCTTCTGCCCGGATTCGAACTTGAGTTCGGTAACGGTGCCGGCGACTTCCAGGCTCAGCTCGACGCCTTGCAGCGCCTTGAGCGTGCCGACGGTGGGCAGGCGCATCTGCCACGGCTGCTCGCTGGCATTGGCCACGGCGACACTGATCGGCGGTTTCGGCTTGGAGAAACCCTGGATCATGGTGTAGATCGAAAAGGCTTTATAACCGCCCAGCACCAGGACGATCAGCAAGACAACACCCAACATGATCAGCATGCGGCGACGCAGCATATTTCCATTTCCTTGGATAAATCAGGCGAGACAGGCGGGAACATTACTCCGAGTACAGGGGGGATTCCAACTGGCAGTTTTTACAGGTTAGAGAGCAGAGGACGGCTGAACACAAAAACCGTGGTGAGGGGATTTATCCCCGACCGGCTGCGCAGCAGTCGTAAACCCGTCGCACGCCGTTAATTTGATAAACCGCGGTTGCTGGTTTGGGGCGGCTTCGCCACCCATCGGGGATAAATCCCCTCACCACAAAGTTCTGTAAACGCAGGGATATTACTGGTTCACGCCATCAGATGAAGATGGTTGTCCCAGAGCCCCGCCGGCAATTCCAGCGGTTTGGCCAGCAGTTCATCTTGACGGCAATCGTAGTAACGGCAGCGCCCTTGACCCGAGGTCACGACAAAACCGTCCTGCACGGCACCGACGCCGGCGCAATCGGGCAACGGTGCGTCGAGGCGCACTTCGCCGGTGTCCAGATCCCAGATGAAGAAGCGATTGCCGCGCGGTGCGGTCAACGCCACCAGACGCAAATCGCTGTGCACTGCGACACTGGCGGTGTAGTGACCCATCGATTGCAACTGATGCTCCGGCACCGGGAACGCCGTGAACGGTTGGCCAGGACGCTTGATCGCCAGCAGCTCCGAACGCTCGTGGGACGCGCCCATGAACTGCTGACCGGCGACGATGGTACCGTCGCTGGCAATCCCCAGATGGCGCACGCTGTTCATCTGTTGGGCGAGGGTTTCCTTGCTCAGCAGGGTGCCGTCGCGCTGCATCAATACCAGGCTTGGCTCCATGGCGTTGAGGTTCATGTCGACGCGGCTTTCCGCCTCGGTACGAATCCCGCCGTTGGCCACTACCAGCGTCTCGCCATCCGGCATCCATGACACCTGATGCGGGCCGAGGCCGTGGGTGGAAATTTCGCCGCTGTGCACCAGCCGCTCGCCTTCGAACTTGTACACCCCGAGCAGGCCACGACCGGGATCAGTGGTGTCGTTTTCGGTGGCGTACAGGTATTCGCCGTCCTTGTGCACCACGGCGTGGCCGTAGAAATGCCGGTTCGGCTGCGACGTCACGGTTTGCAGCAACGTGCCGTCGCGCAGGTCGATCAGATAGCTTTCGGTGCCCGGGCGGCGGGCGACGAACAGCGCAATCGACAGCGTCGGGTGGTTGATGATGTCGTGGCAACGCTGGCCGACTTGCGTGGCGAATACCCGCGTGCCGTCCAGTCGGTAACCGACGGCGTAGTGCTTGCCGTCGGTGTCATCGCGAGCCGACAGCAGCAGCGGGCTCTGATCCTTGCGTTTGAACAGCGTCCAGCCGCCCAGTGTCACTGCTCCCAGCAGCAAACTACCTAAAGTCAGAGCCTGGCGTCGCAGCATGGCACTTGCCCTCATCAGTCACCGTCGTTGGCGTTGAAGCCCAGTTGGATGCCCAGCGCCTTTGCCAGTTCGCCTTCGTGCAGGCGATGGACGACGTTGAGGCTGTCGTAGATGTCGTTCAATTGCTGGCGACCCGCGTCGTCTTCGAGCATTTCGCCGAGCGAACGCTGGGTGCTGTCGAACAGTTTCAGCGACGCGGCGTAGGCAGCATCGATCTTGTCCGCCAGTGGTTTTTGCTCAGCCGGCAGCAGGCCGCGCAGGCCTTTGTTGTCGACGCCTTCCCAGACGGTTTTGGCGGCGGCAAGGCTCGCTTCCAGTGCGGTCAGGGAAGATTGGCTGCGCCAGGCATCGGCCTGGAACGGCTGCGGCACGCCTTTGCTCTGGCGGCCCATCGGCGTGCCGAGTTTTTTCTTCAGGGTGTCGATGGCGGTGACCTGCACACGCAGCAGGTCGGCGATCGCTTCATGAGAGTCGGCGTAGCGCTGGTTCGGGAACTTGCTCATCTGCGCGAGCATGCCGTCGGTGTTGTTCCAGCTTTGCAGAATCTCTTCGGCCAGTTGCTTCTGGCGTTCGCCGATGGCGATCAGCAGTGGGCAGTACTTGGCTTTCTGTTCTTCGTTGGCAACGTCAGGCTTGGCATCGAACAGGATGTACTCGTAAGCCGACAGGCCCTGAACCACCACGCTCGACTTGGCCAGTGCGGCAGCATCGATCTGCGGCTGGGCGACGACCAGTTGCTCGACCTGACGGCCGACGAGGTTTTTCTTGTCCGGCCAGAATTGCACCTGCCACGAACGGTTGCCTTCGGCCAGTGGGCCGATCAGCAGCGGTTGCAACTCGGCCCAGGCTTTCTGCGCGTGCAGGAAGTCGGCGCGGGCGGTTTCCAGGGTTTCTTTGCCCTGGCAGTAGGCGAGGGCGCTGACGGCCAGTTGCTTGTCGGCTTCAACCCAACGGGTGTAGGTCGGCAGAATCACCGATTTGGCGATGGCGGCCGAAGTGACGGCTTGCGGATCCTGCGGCGAGCAAGCGCCGAGGGCGAGCGCGGCAAGGCTGGTGAACAACAACTTGGGACGGAACATGTCGGGCTCCCGATTCTTTTAAGTGTTTAAAGTGAATTCAGAAACGCCAGCAGCGCGGCACGCTGCCCGGCATTGAACGATAAAACCTGTTGCTGGGCCGCTTTCGCTTCGCCGCCGTGCCAGAGCACCGCTTCGAGCAGATTGCGCGCGCGACCGTCATGCAAAAACTGGGTGTGGCCACTGACCGCTTGCGTCAGGCCGATCCCCCACAACGGCGGCGTGCGCCAGTCGCGGCCGGAGGCCTGGAATTCCGTGCGGTTGTCGGCCAGACCGTCGCCCATGTCATGCAGCAGCAGATCGCTGTACGGGCGAATCACTTGATTGGCCAGTTCAGGTTCGGCCGCGTTGGCGGCGGTGGTGTATTTCGGAGTGTGGCAGGACTGGCACCCAGCCTGGAAAAACAGATTCTTGCCGGCCAGCACTTGTTCATCGTTGATGCCACGGCGCGCAGGAACAGCGAGGTTGCGGCTGTAGAACAGCACCAGGCGCAGAATGTTGTCGCTGACTTCCGGCTCGCCGTCCGGGCCATTGCCATTCGGTGCCTGCTTGCAAGCGGTTTGCGCGTCGGTGCAGTCATCGAAGGGTCTCAGGCTGGTCGTGAGGCCCATATCACCTGAAAACGCGTGAACATTCTGTTGATTGAGGTTCGGCTGTCCGGCTTTCCAGCCAAAGCGACCGATCACGGTTTTCTGCAACTCGTCGTCCCAAACCCGGTTTGGCCGACCGTTGATGCCGTTTTTCTCTTTGGCCTGCGCGGTGGCATTGGCGAGGATTGCGTCTTCGGGGATCGCTTCGAGCAGGCCGAGGCCGATCATCGGCGGCGCGATCCGCGCGGAGAAACGCGTATCCGGGTGCATCGGCCCGTAGCCAAGTTGGGTGATCTGCAACACCGGTTTACGCAACTCGACTTCGGTGCCGTCCTTGAAGCGAACAGGCACCGGCGTGTAGTCGACTCGCACTTTGCCTTCCGGAGTGACGCCGGGCACCGCCATGTCCTGGAACTGGCCGCCGTAGACCGGCTCCGGCACCACACCGACCTGCTCGATCAGCTTGGCAAACTCCGGCGAATCGGGAATCGACAGGCGTACCAGCATCGATACCGCGTTGGTCGCGCCGTTCTCCGGCGGATGGCCGCGACCGTCTTTGATGTGGCAGTTCTGGCAGGCGTTGGTGTTGAACAGCGGGCCGAGGCCGTCGCGCGCGGTGGTGGTCGACGGGGCGATCACCCAAGGGCTGCGGAAGAAGCTGTTGCCGACGCTGAAATCCACCCGGCGCGACGGCGGCAGGTTGGCCGAAGGCAGGGAGAACGCGTTCTGATCGGTCTTGCGCACGGTCGCCGCACCACCCGAGCGTGCTTCACCCGGCTCGGCCTGGGTAAAGCGCGGGGCGTCATCGCAGGCACTCAGGCCCAGGGCCAGAAACAGTGCGGACAAGCGAAGAGGCAGCGAGGGCATCAGACATCCTGAAGACGTGCGAAAACAAAGGCGCAAAGTCTAACAGGGCGAGGGAGTTTGAATAAGAGGAATTATCGTTTGCTTGATGTGCCGCAACACCTAAACTCCCTGTAGGAGCTGCCGCAGGCTGCGATCTTTTGATCTTGCTTCTAAAAAGACAGATCAAAAGATCGCAGCCTGCGGCAGCTCCTACAGGGGACTGTGAACAATACATATGAAAAAGGCGACCCGCAGGTCGCCTTTTTCAGTCAGACGCGGTTGATCAGAACTCGTGATCAGCGTTGTCCGGGTTCAGGTCGCTGATGCCCAGTTTGCCGGCAGCGGCTTCGATCGAACCGGTCTGCTTGACCAGCGATGCGATAGCGTCGCGAACGACCTGGTTACCAGCGGTGTTGCCGGCCGCGATCAGTTGGTCGTAGTGCTCACCTTTCTTGGCGTGATCAACCATGACCTGGATCTTGGCTTCGGTAGCGGCCAGATCAGCTTTCAGCGCGGTGTCGGCAGCCGGATCGGCCTTGGCCACCAGCGACGACAGGCTGGCGCCGGTCATCTTGGTGCCGTCTACACGGGTGTACTCGCCCAGGTAAACGTTACGAATGCCTTTGGCATCGTAGAAGTGCGAGTAGTGGGTGTTGTCGCTGAAGCAATCCTGTTCGTCTTCCGGGGAATTGGCTTCCAGGGAAACCTTCATGCGCTCGCCCGCCAGTTCGCCCAGGGACAGACTGCCCATGCCGAAGAGCATTTTGCGCAGACCGGTTTCGCCCGGCTCGGCTTCCAGGGTGGCGCGGTAGTTGTCAGCCACGTTCGGCTTCCAGTTGCCGACCATTTCTTCCAGGTCACTGACCAGCAGTTGGGTCACGGACTTCAGGTAGGCACGACGACGATCGTTGTGACCGCCAGTGGCGCCGGCGCCTTCCAGGTAGTCCGAAGCAGGACGGTTGCCAGCGCCAGGGCCGGTGCCGTTCAAGTCCTGGCCCCAGAGCAGGAATTCGATCGCGTGGTAGCCGGTGGCAACGTTGGCCTCGGAACCACCCAGCTCGTTCAGGCTGGCGAGTTTTTCCGGGGTGATGTCTTTGACATCGACCTTGTCTTCGCCGACCTGTACTTCAGTGTTGGCGATGATATTGGCGGTGGCGCCCGGGTTACCCAGTGCGTGCTCGTAGGATTTGTCGACGTAGTCGATCAGACCCTCGTCCAGTGGCCAGGCGTTAACCTGACCTTCCCAGTCATCGATGATGGTGTTGCCGAAGCGGAACACTTCGCTCTGCAGGTAAGGAACGCGAGCAGCAACCCAGGCAGCCTTGGCGGCTTTCAGGGTGTCGGCGTTCGGCTTGGCGAGGAAAGCGTCAACGGCGGTTTGCAGGGTTTTCGCGGTGGATTCGGCATCGCTGTAAACGGCGAAGACCATGTCGGCGTAGTGCGCGACCACTGCCTTGGCAGCGGCTTCGTCGACTTTACCGGCAGCGGCAGGCGCGGCTGCTGGAGCGGCGGCGGTGGCGGCTGGAGTCGGCGTGGCCGGGGCGGCAGCCTTGTCTTTGCCTTCGCCGCAACCGGCGAGGGAAATAGCGATGGCCAGCAGACTGGCGGTAGCCAGAGGCATACGAATCATGGCGAACATCCTGCTTCGGTAGTTGAGTGGACTCGCGCTGGGGGCGCAAAACTGCGACATAATGCAAATCTTTCGCATTATGTGTAAAGGGTTGTGCTTGGAAATATTTCTTATTTAGCCAACGCTTATGCGCTGTATCAGAGAATCGCCGCGTTACTGCGCTGCGCCTGCTTGAGGTAGGCACTGAGCTCCCGCGCCGGCAGCGGCTTGCTGTAGTGGTAACCCTGACCTTCGTGGCAGCCTTCGGAGATGATGTAGGACTCTTGCTCGGCGGTTTCCACGCCCTCGGCAATCACCTGCATGCCGAGACTCTTGCCCAGTTGAATGATCGCGCGAACGATGGTCGCGTCATCGTCGTCATCCAGCAGATCCTGGACGAAGCTCTTGTCGATCTTGATCTTGTCCAGCGGCAGACTTTTCAGATAGCTCAGTGACGAATACCCGGTGCCAAAGTCGTCGATGGCGATCAACGCCCCGGAGCGACGCAGGCTCAGCAGGTGCTGGGCGGCGGTGCTGATGTCTTCCATCAGGCCGGTTTCGGTGACTTCCAGTTCCAGGCTGCGCGGCGGCAGGCGGTACATCTGCAACAGGTTGTTGACCACCCTCGGCAACTCGGCGTGGTGCAGTTGCACGGTGGACAGGTTGACCGCCATACGGAGATCGGCGAAGCCCTGATCGTGCCATTCGCGCAGCTGCTTGCAGGCCTGATCGAGCACCCATTCGCCGATGGCAATGATCGTGCCGTTCTGTTCGGCCAGCGGAATGAACAAGTCCGGCGGCACCAGACCGTGTTCCGGATGCTGCCAGCGAATCAGCGCCTCGACACCGACCACACGGTGATCGCGGTAGCTAATCTGCGGTTGGTAGACGAGGTAGAACTGATCGCGCAGCAAGGCGTCGCGCAGGTCTTTTTCCAGTTCGCGACGGCGGCGCATCTCGCTGTCGACGCTGGCGATGTAGAACTGATAGCGATTGCGTGAGCGAGTCTTGGCCAGGGTCATGGTCTGCTCGGCTTTCTGCAACAGCTTCTCAGTGCTGTCGCCGTCCTCCGGGAACAGGGTGATGCCGATGGTCGCGCGCAGGCGGATCTCCTGATGATCGAGGGCAAACGCCGCTTCCAGGTCATCGAGAATGCTTTGCGCCAGTTCGGCAGCTTCGTAAGGCTGTTCGATATCGGCCTGCACCAGGGCGAACTGGTCGCCGCCCAAACGGGCGAGGGCGCCTAGGCGGCCGCTGTGGGCGCGCAGGCGATCAGCCAGGGCCAGCAATAATTGGTCGCCGGTCTGGTAGCTGAACTGCTCGTTGATACCTTTGAAATCATCCAGCCCTACACACAACACTGCGACCCGACGCTGCAACTTGCCGGCGTCGACCAGAATCTTGTCCAGTTGCTGCTGCAATTGCTGACGGTTCGGCAGGCCGGTGAGGAAATCGTACTGGGCCATGCGCAGCAGGCTGTTTTCCGCTTCGTGGCGCAGGTGGGTATTGCGTTCGATGGATTCGAGCAACTGGTTGGCGGTGTTGATCCAGAGGCCGAGTTCGTTTTTTTCGTGGCCCTTGAGCTGCGGAATCTTGTGTTCGCTGGGGCGATCCGGATTGATTTCGGTCAGATGCTCGATGATCCGCGACAGCGGTTTGGTCAACAGCCAGTGATAAACCAGATACAGCACCAGACCCATGGCCAGCGCCCGCAGCACACCGGAAATGAAGATGATCACCGAGCTGACGATAAAACCCTCGCCATAAGTGGCGGTGTCGAGGGTGATGCTCAAGTCGCCGTAGTACTCGCTGTACGGTCCACGTCCCACCAGTTGGGTGGTGAACGTGCGTTCTTGCCCAAGAATCAGGTCGGTCAGCCAGCGGCTGTTGGAATGCTGCAACTCACGGGACTTCTGCGCCAGCATCGCTTCGTTGGGGTGGCCAATGGAGGCCTGGCGCACGGCATCGTCCTGAAACAGGCCTTCGATCACCTGCATGCCCATCTCCCGATCCAGGCTATAGACGGCCTGAGTGGAGGGATCACGGAACATGTCGAGGATGCGCTCGGCGTCGCCCGCCACGGCCTGACGGGTTTTATAGGCGTCGAAAACGATCTGCGCGCAGCTCAAGACCACGCCGACGATCAATGCTGACAGGAGCACGACCCGGAGCAACTTCACCGACAAGCTGTTCTTGAGTTCCAGCTTCAAAGGGTTATTCCTTGTTCCGTGCGGGTAGCGTCAGTTTGCCATGAGTATTGGCAATCCCGTGTTTGCAGTCAAAGGGACAATCAGGCCTCAAGTCATTCGCCTGTGGTCTTGGCCGAAATGCTGCTGTCTGGAGTATTAGTCCTATTTGTACTATGTCGGTAGTTTCGGCCCCCAACTTGAGCGGTGCGCAAGAAATTTTCCTCTGTTTGATGTTAGCCCGCTGTGGCTCGGCGACAAGCAGTCAAGGCCAGCTTTCCTCGTGAGAGAAATGCTCTCCCTGTGGACATAAATCACAGGCATGAAAAACCCGGCAAAAGCCGGGTTTTTTGTCTGGCGCGCAGCTTAAGCGGTGAAGGCTTTGCCTTCGAACTGCTCAGCAACGAACTTCCAGTTGACCAGGTTCCAGAACGCTTCGACATACTTAGGACGAACGTTGCGGTAGTCGATGTAGTAAGCGTGTTCCCAGACGTCGCAGGTCAGCAGCGGGGTGTCGCCGCTGGTCAGCGGGTTGCCGGCGCCGATGGTGCTGGCCAGAGCCAGGGAACCGTCAGCCTTTTTCACCAGCCAGCCCCAGCCGGAACCGAAGGTACCGATCGAGGTTTTGCTGAACTCTTCCTTGAACTTGTCGAACGAACCGAACGCAGCGTTGATGGCTTCAGCCAGCGCGCCGGTTGGTTGACCGCCGGCGTTTGGTGCCAGGCAGTTCCAGTAGAAAGTGTGGTTCCAGACCTGAGCGGCGTTGTTGAAGATGCCGCCCGAGGAAGTCTTGACGATTTCTTCCAGGGTTTTGCCTTCGAACTCGGTGCCTGGCACCAGGTTGTTCAGGTTCACGACATAGGTGTTGTGGTGCTTGTCGTGGTGAAATTCCAGGGTTTCCTTGGAAATGTGCGGCTGCAGGGCATCGTGTGCGTAAGGCAGCGGCGGCAATTCGAAAGCCATGATGATTCTCCTAATCAGGTCTGTTGCGGTGAGCGCAAGGCCGATCACGGGCGGCCAGAAATGCACCGGCGAGTTTTTACTCTTTGCGGCGCAGAGTTCGGATCATAGCACCGGGGTTGCGGCTTAACCACGCAACAACTGTGTGGGATAGAGGTTCCAGAGCTGTTTGGAATAAGTCAGGACGCCAATATCAGCTGTCCTGCCACCGTGAACATCATTAACGCCACCAGCAGATCAAGAATCCGCCAGGTACTCGGGCGAGCCAGCCACGGTGCGAGCCACGCGGCACCCAGCGCCAAAGTGAAAAACCACAGCAAAGAAGCGCTTGCCGCGCCGACCACATAAGCCCCCGGCACCGACTGCTGAGCCCCCAGCGAACCAATCAACAGCACGGTATCGAGATAAACGTGCGGGTTGAGCAAGGTCACCGCCAAGGCACTGAGCATCACCGCCCGCAACGAGCGTACGGTCTGGTTTTCACCCTGATTCAGGCTCTGCTTCGAAAACGCCCGGCGCAGGGCTTGGCTGCCGTACCAGATCAGGAACACCGCACCACCCCAGCGCGCGACCGCCAGCAATGTCGGGTTTTGCGCCAACACGGTCGCCAGGCCAAACACCCCGGCGGCCACCAGCAATGCATCGCAGGCGACGCACAGCGCGGCGACGGGCAGGTGATGCTCACGCCGCAGACTCTGCGCCAGCACAAATGCGTTTTGCGTACCGATCGCCATGATCAGCCCCAACGCCACCAGCAATCCGTTCACATAGCTTTGCCACATAAGATTTACTCCGCGTTGGCTGCCAGATCGCGCAGCACTTGCATGGCGCGTTCGGCGTCGGCCTGACCGACAAACAAATGGTCGTGGTAGTAACCGGCGATCACGTTGCAACTAATCCCGGCCTTGCCCAGTGCGGTGGCAAACGCGGCGGTGAGGCCGACGGCTTCCAGCGCCGAATGCACGTTCAGGGTGATCCACGCGGCCACATAGTCGAAGTTGAAACCGGCCTGTTCGGCATCGCGGCGTTGCAGGATCACCGTCAGGCCTTCCTGTTCACGGAAGCTGCCGACAACCTCCAGGCCGCGCGGCAACTGGCCGTCGGGCAGGGTGCAGAACACGTATTCGCCGGCGTTGAGCTGCGGGCTCATGCTGCGCAGCAAGGTCGAGAGTGATGTTTCGCCAGCCATTGACGTTGTCCTTGATAAAGAGTGCTTGCTGGCTATTCTCCGGTCTGACGTTGTATAAGAAAAACCAATAGTGCTGATCGCTCATTAGGAAAACTGATGTTCGACTACAAATTACTCTCCGCTCTGGCCGCCGTGGTCGAGCAGGCTGGATTCGAACGCGCGGCGCAGGTGCTGGGTTTGTCGCAATCGGCGATTTCGCAGCGGATCAAACTGCTTGAGGCGCGGGTCGGTCAGCCGGTGTTGGTGCGCGCTACGCCGCCATCGCCGACCGAGATTGGCCGACGCCTGCTCAACCATGTGCAGCAAGTGCGTCTGCTCGAGCGCGATTTGCAGACGCTTGTGCCCGCGTTGGACGAAGAGGGACTACCGGAACGTCTGCGCATCGCAATCAATGCCGACAGCCTGGCGACCTGGTGGGCTGAGGCGGTGGGGGATTTCTGCGCCGACCAGCATTTGTTGCTGGATCTGGTGGTGGAAGACCAGACCGTCGGCCTCAAACGCATGCGCGCCGGTGAAGTGGCGGCGTGCGTCTGCGCCAGCGAGCGACCGGTGGCTGGCGCGCGCAGCGTGTTGCTCGGGGCGATGCGTTATCGCGCGCTCGCCAGCCCGGCGTTTATCGAACGGCATTTTCCCGATGGCGTGCGCGCCGAACAACTGCCGCGAACCCCGGCGCTGGTGTTTGGCCCGGACGATTTCCTCCAGCATCGCTACCTGGCATCCCTCGGCGTCGATGGCGGTTTCGAGCACCATTTGTGCCCGTCTTCCGAGGGTTTTATCCGCCTGACTGAGGCCGGATTGGGCTGGGGCCTGGTACCGGAACTGCAAGTGCGCGAGCAATTGCAACGCGGGGTGTTGCGCGAACTGTTGCCAGATAAACCGATCGACGTGCCGTTGTACTGGCATCATTGGCGCAATGGCGGTCAGCTGCTGGGCTTGCTGACCGAGCAATTGGTGCGTTCTTCACCCCAATGGTTGGTGCCGTTGAACTGACGGCCAGCGTCAAGACACACGAATCAGGCAAAACGAAAGACATCGGAGCTTTACATGAAAATTCTGGTCACCGGCGCAAGCGGCTTCATTGGCGGGCGCTTTGCGCGTTTCGCTCTGGAGCAGGGCCTTGACGTGCGGGTCAACGGTCGCCGGGCCGAGAGCGTCGAGCATCTGGTGCGCCGTGGCGCCGAGTTTGTCCCCGGCGATCTGACTGACCCGGATCTGGTGCGTGAACTCTGCGCCGA
The DNA here is from genome assembly GCF_059716145.1 of Pseudomonas sp. LBUM1648. Taxonomy (NCBI): domain Bacteria; kingdom Pseudomonadati; phylum Pseudomonadota; class Gammaproteobacteria; order Pseudomonadales; family Pseudomonadaceae; genus Pseudomonas; species Pseudomonas sp. LBUM1648. The sequence continues at coordinate 5,153,431 of NZ_CP166808.1, read as the reverse complement.
CGTCGAAGCCGTGGTGCATTGTTCGGGCGCTGTCGGGCTGTGGGGGCGTTATCAGGACTTTCATCAAGGCAACGTGCAGGTTACTGAAAATGTCGTCGAGGCTTGCCTGAAGCAGCGGGTTCGGCGGCTGGTGCATTTGTCATCGCCGTCGATCTATTTCGATGGCCGTGACCACTTCGACCTGACCGAAGAACACGTGCCCAAGCGCTTCAAACATCACTACGCCGCGACCAAGTATCTGGCCGAGCAAAAGGTCTTCGGCGCGCAGGAATTCGGTCTGGAAACCATCGCGCTGCGTCCGCGTTTTGTTACCGGTGCCGGCGACATGAGCATTTTCCCGCGCCTGTTGAACATGCAGCGCAAGGGCCGTCTGGCGATCATCGGCAACGGTTTGAACAAGGTCGATTTCACCAGCGTGCACAACCTCAACGAAGTCATGCTCAGCAGCTTGCTGGCCGCCGGCTCCGCGCTGGGCAAGGCGTACAACATCAGTAATGGCGCGCCGGTGCCTCTGTGGGATGTGGTCAATTACGTCATGCGCAAAATGGAAGTCCCACAGGTCACCAAGTACCGTTCGTACGGGCTGGCCTACAGCGTCGCGGCGCTCAACGAAGGCGCGTGCAAACTCTGGCCGGGACGTCCGGAGCCGACGCTGTCGCGCTTGGGCATGCAGGTAATGAACAAAAATTTCACCCTCGACATCAGCCGCGCCCGGCATTATCTGGATTACGATCCGAAAGTCAGCCTGTGGACGGCCCTCGACGAGTTCTGCGGCTGGTGGAAAGCCCAGGACATTCGTTGAAACGATTCGGCCGGGCGGCAATGAACCGCACTGCAGGTTGAGGGTCAATCCCTGCGGCTGCGGGGTTTATACTTCGCCGCAATCTGCCATCACCGCGTTTCACAAAGGTTGCCTCAATGTCCATGCGTAATGATGCCCACGACGATTTCGATGATGTACCGAGCCTGCGTGCCGACACCTTCGACGACGATGACATTCCGACCACTGCCCGCACCGCCGTGCACTCGCGCACGCCGCCGGTGGTCAAGGTCAAGGCGGCCAGCACCGGGCCGTTGTGGGCGCTGGTCGGCGCCTTGTTTTTTGCCTTCATCGGTCTGGCCTGGTGGAGCTTTCAGCAGATTTCGTTGATGGAGCAGCAACTGGTGGCGACCCAGGAAAGTTTCGCGCGTATCAGTGAGGAAGCGGCCGGGCGCCTGCAGGATATTTCCGGCAAGGTCGTGGCCAGCCAGAGCAACGTCAGCAGCGACAGCGAAGCCTTGAAGCTGCAGATCAAACAGCTGGAAGGCAAACTGCTGGATCAGAGCAAGCAGCAGCAGGGCGTGGCCGGTCAGGCCAGCGATCTGGACAAACGTCTGGCGCAGATGACCGCGCAGACCACTGAACAGCAGAACGCCAATACCCAGTTGCAGGCGCAGGTCAAAGCCCTCAGCGCCGAACTGGCGAGCGTGAAAAGCACCCCGGCCGATACCAGCAAGGTCGACGCCCAGCTCAAGGCCTTCGATGCCCAGTTCAAGAGCCTTGGCGCCGACATCGCAGCACTGAAGAAACAGGGCAATCCGAGCGCGGCGATTGATCGTCTGGAACAGGAAATCGTCGTCCTCAAAAGCGAGCAGGACAACCGTCCGGCATCCCCTCAGGGTGGCGGCAACACGGCCGAGTTCGATGCGTTCCGTGGGCAGATGACCCGCAACATCAATACGCTGTCGGCGCAGATCCAGAATTTGCAGCAGCAAATCAACGCCCGCCCATAGCCAAAAGCAGGGTTCTTTGTGTCGACAGAGAACCCTGTGGCGAGGGGATTTATCCCCGATGGAGGGCGAAGCGCTCCCCGGCATTTTTCCAGTGATATCGAGTTCTCAGGTTTTGGGGCTGCTTCGCAACCCATCGGGGATAAATCCCCTCGCCACAGGAATCTCCTTTGTCACAGGGGGGGGCTCTGTAATCACCTGCATCATTCTGAATACTCGTACATGCCCCCAAGCCGTCTACGCTCTTGAAACACCAACAAGAACGAGGGATGCGCTATGGGTTTTTTGCATAAAGTGGCCTGGCTCGGCGTGATGTTACTGGCGGGGTTCGGCCAGGCCAGCGCCGCAACCACCGCCAAGGATGACAGCCAGGCCGCCATCGCCTTGCTGGAAAAGGCCCTGGCCTATTACCACGACAACGGCGACAAGGCGTTCGCCGCATTCAGTCGTCAGGGCGAGTTTGTCGACAAGGATCGCTACGTGTTCGTGGTCGACACCAAAGGCGTGATGCTCGCCAGCGGCGGGCCATCGTCAGCGTTGATCGGTCGTGATGTGAGCGATGTGCTCGGCCCGGATCTGCAAAAAACCTTCAAGGACGCCTTGAAAGTGCCGGAGGGCAACGGCATCCAGCAAGCCGAGTACCGCTGGCAGAACTGGGCTGACGGCAAGGTCGAGCGCAAGCATGTGTTCTATCAGCGCGTCGGTCAGCGGATTTTGGCGGTCGGTTATTACTTGCCCCGGGCGTCGGCCGAGCAGGCGATGGCATTGCTGAACAAGGCAGCGACGGATCTGGGCAAAGACGAGAAGGGCACGCTGATGGCGATCAACTCGCTCAAGGGCGGCTATTTGCAGGATGACCTGTACGTGTTCGTGGTCGATCTGGATACCCAGCGCTATGTCGCACATGGCACCAATCTGCGGCTGATCAATACCGACTTCAGCAAGATCAAGGACCCGGAAGGCAAACCGGTGGGCGAGCCGATTCTGGCGCTGATCGCCAAGCAGGATTATGGCGACTACCAATACCGCTGGAAAAACCCGGTGACCGGCAAGGTCGAGGACAAGCATGCCTACCTGAAGAAGGTCGGGCACTTTCTGGTGGCGGTGGGTTACTACAGCCCTTGAAACGCATCCTCCCTTGTGGGAGCGAGCCTGCTCGCGAAGGCAGAATATCAGTCGATACATTCTTCGACTGATTCACCGTCTTCGCGAGCAGGCTCGCTCCCACATGTTTTGGGGTGTTGCTGCTATTTGGCGCCGTGCTCGCGCCCACGCAGCAAGTGGTTCGGCATCGCAATCGCCGCCGCCAGCCCCAGCAGCGACACCGCCGCACTGACCCACAGCAAATGCCGGAAGGTCACCGAAAGCTCCGCGCGCAAGGCGTTCTGCGCATCACCCGGTGCAGCGTTCAGACCATCGAGCAGTACGTTGCCCGAGTGCCCCTCGCTCATCAGCGAGCTGCTTGTCAGATGGACAAAGTTTGAGTCCTGTAAAAATGCCAGCAACAGCGCGGACATCAACGCCACACCCACCGCGCCGCCCAGCGAGCGGAACAGGTTGGTGGTGCTGGTGGCCACACCGATGTCGCGTTGCTCCACCGAGTTCTGCGTGCCGACCAGTGACGTCGGGAACTGCATGCCACCGGCAATCCCGCTGAGCAACATGAACAGACCACTCATGACTGTGGCCTCCGGCGGACTGAACGCCATGCCGAGAATCGAGATCGGCATCAGGATCGCGCCGGTCAGAATTTGCGGTTTGTAGCGCCCGGTCACCGAGGTGCGACGCCCGGCAAAGAAGGCGCCGATCGGCAGGCCCATGGCCAATGGCAGCAAGTGCAACGCGGCGCTGTCGGCCCCGGCCCCGGTGACCGTTTGAAAGCGCAGCGGCATCAGCACGATCAGCGAAATCGCCTGGAAACTGGTGAAGAAAATCGTGCACCAGCACAGCAGGGCGTTGCGATTGGCGAACAGGTGCATCGGCAGCAACGGCTCACGCGCACGCCGCTCATGCCAGACAAAAATCGCCAACACCACGACCGCACAAGCGAACAGCCCAAGCACTTCGCTGCTGCGCCATGAATGGCCCTGACCGACCTGAGTGATACCGAGCAGCAGGGCCGTCAGGCCGATGATCATCAGCACTGTGCCGAGGTAATCGATGATCGGCTTGCGTTGTGGAATCGGTAGCCCGCGCAAGTTGCGATTGGCCACCCACCAGGCGCCGAGGCCCAGCGGCAGGTTGATCAGAAACACCCAGCGCCACGACAGGTACTCGGTCATGTAGCCGCCGAGCACCGGGCCGGCGACGCTCGCGACCGCGTACATGCTGCTGAAATACCCCTGATAGCGCCCGCGTTCGCGCGGCGGCACGATGTCGCCGATGATCGCCTGGCTCACCGAAATCATCCCGCCGGCACCGATGCCTTGGAGAATCCGCGCGAGCACCAGTTGTTCCATGCTTTGGGCCATGCCGCAAAACAGCGAAGCCAGCGTGAAAAGGCCCATGCCGAACAGCATCAGTTTGCGCCGCCCGTACAAATCGCCGAGCTTGCCGTAGATTGGCACCGCGACGGTCATCGCCACCATGTACCCGGAAATCACCCAGGCCAGCAGGCTGACGTCCTTGAATTGCGCGGAGATGGCCGGCATCGACACGGCGACGATGGTCTGGTCCAGCGCGCCAAGGAAGATTGCCATCATCAGCGCGACCAGCACGCTGCGAATGGCCGGTTTGGGCGTTTCAGGCTGGTTGAGATTGGACACGGGCAGGACCTGCGGGCAGAGATGAACCCGCTGGCGAGCGGGGTGGATGCTCGCCAGTGTAAGTCGATAGCAGGCTATTCGATAGCCTCGTATGGAAGCCCGACGTAATTTTCTGCAATGGTTTTTCGGCCCGCTTCCGAGCTGACAAAATAGTCCAGCTCCGAGGCGCAAATGCGTTGGCTGAAGTCATCGTGATCGTCGAAGCGATGCAGCATTGACGTCATCCACCAGGAAAATCGCTCGGCCTTCCAGACCCGACGCAGGCAGATCTCGGAGTATTTCTCCAGCAGATCGATGCGACCGTTGCGGTACACCTTCAACAGAATATTGAACAATGTGCTGACATCGCTGGCGGCCAGGTTCAAGCCCTTGGCGCCGGTGGGCGGGACGATGTGCGCCGCGTCGCCGACCAGAAACATCCGGCCGTATTGCATCGGCTCCACCACGAAACTGCGCAGCGGCGCGATGCTCTTTTCAATCGACGGGCCAGTGACCAGTTTCTCTGCCAGCTCCGACGGCAGGCGCTTTTTCAGCTCATCCCAGAAGCGCTGATCGCTCCAGTTGTCGACGTTTTCATCCGCTGGCACTTGCAGGTAGTAACGGGTGCGAACCGCTGACCGCATGCTGCACAAGGCAAACCCGCGTTCGTGGCGGGCGTAGACCAGTTCGTCTTGCACTGGCGGGGTGTCGGCGAGAATGCCTAGCCAGCCGAAAGGGTAAACCCGTTCGAACACCTTCAGGCAATCCGCAGGAATTGACTGCCGGGCGACACCGTGGAAACCATCACAACCGGCGATGTAATCGCAATCGACGCGCCAGGTTTCGCCGTCCTTTTCGAAGGTGACGAAGGCTTCGTCGCTTTTCATGCCGTGAGGAACGACATTGCTCACTTGATAAATCGTCGTTGCCCCGGCCTCCCGACGAGCGGCCATCAGGTCGCGGGTGACTTCGGTCTGGCCGTAGATCATTACGGTCTTGCCGCCGGTCAAGGCGTGCAGATCGATGTGTACCTGACGCCCATCCAGCGCCAGATCGAAACCGCCGTGAACCAGACCTTCAGCGTCCATCCGCTGACTCACGCCGGCCTGACGCAACAGCTCTACCATGCCTTGTTCAAGCACACCGGCACGGATGCGCCCGAGCACATAATCGGGTGCCTGGCGTTCGAGGATGAGGGTGTCGATGCCGGCGTTGTGCAGCAACTGACCGAGGAGCAATCCGGATGGACCGGCGCCGATGATGGCGACTTGGGTTTTCAGCGTTTTCATTGTTTTTATGGCTCGCAAGCTTCACGCGGCCAAGGCCGGTGAATGATTTTTATGGATCGAGTGCTTGCATTTTTCCCTTGCGGGTCTGTCAATTGAAGGTGAAAACTGAGCCGATACCTGTACATTCTGCCAATCGGTGCGATTATCGCCCGTAACCCTAGAGGCCTGGATTGAAGTGATGAACAAGCCTGAGCTGCCTTCGATTCCGGTGTTCAAGCTCTACGGTGAAAGCCTGGACTGGCCGACCCCGGACTTGCTGCACTGTGAAACCATTTCCTCACGCAGTCGCGAACATCAATGGGAAATCAAACCCCACCGCCACGCCGATTTGTGCCAGCTGCTCTTCGTCTTCAAAGGTCAGGCAGAGCTTGAGATCGAAGGTCAGCGCACTCAGCTTCAAACGCCTGCCATTCAAGTACTGCCACCGCTATCGGTACATGGCTTCCGTTTTTCCGAGGACATCGAAGGATTCGTCGTCACGCTCGCCACGCCGCTGATCAATCACTTGCAGGCGCAGCTGGGCAACGCGGTTCACGCGCTTGCCCAGGCCGATAGCTATCCGGCGGGCAATGACGGCGATTACCTGAATAGCTTGTTTACGGCGTTGCAGGCCGAGTACAACGGCCATCAACCCGCGCGGGAAATGCTCATGCATTCGCTGGTCAGCGTGATCATGGTCTGGGTCAGCCGCCAGGCGATCGTGCGCCATAACGCCAGCCAGCGGCCGCAACGCCAGCGCGAATACCTCGCCGGGTTTATTCAATTGGTGGAGGAAACTTACCGCCAGCATGTGAAGGTCGAGGACCTGGCCCATCGACTGGGCATTTCGGTCTCTCACCTCAACGGCACGTGCCGTGAACTGGCGGGGCAACCGGCGTTGCAGATCATGCACGAACGCCAGTTACTGGAAGCCAAGCGCCTGCTGACCTATACCAGCATGACAATTTACGATATGTCGGAATTGTTGGGGTTTTCCGATCCGACCAACTTCACGCGCCTGTTCCGGCGTCGGGTGGGGATTTCGCCCAAGGCTTTTCGTGACAGGCTGAAGGCCGAGCAGTAATTCTGTAACCACCACAAATCCCTGTGGGAGCGAGCTTGCTCGCTCCCACAGGGATTTTATTCCAGCCTGATTCAATCAGCGCAGTGCATTCAGCGTGGCGTTGTGCGGAATACAGCGCTCGAAGTTACAACTCGCGTATTCGCGGGGCAGTTGTCGCAGTTGCTCGACCCGCCAGGCCGCGGTGCCGTACAACGCCAGCGTGGCAGCGCAGGTGATGAAAATCGCGAAGTATCTTCTTGTTTTGATGTTCATGGTGTTCGACCTCTGAACGAATACCCTTGGGTACTGCTTTCAGCATAGGTCAGCCATGAAGACTTGCCAGCACCAGCGGTTGCACATTTAACGCGACATTCAGAACACTGATGACCGGGTTTACAGGTCGATATCCCACGCCGGGTTTTCCGGGAATCTGAGCACCAGAAAATCCAGCATGCTGCGCAATGCCGCCGGCATGTGCTTGCGCGAGGCATAGACCGCGTAGATGTTCATCTGCCGGGGTTCGGCGTCGGGCAGCAAGCGAATCAACTCACCTGCGTGAATGTGCACCCCGGCCTGATAGGTCGGCAGCATCGCCACCCCCGCACCGGCCAACGTCGCTCGCAACAGCGTGCTTGCTTCGTTGGCGCTGATATTGCCCTGAACCGGCACCGAGACCGGCTCGCCGTTCTCTTCGAAATGCCACAGGCTTTTGCCGAAGTAGGAGTGAGTGAGGCAGTTGTGTCGACTCAGCTCTTCAACCCGCTGTGGCGCCGGATGCGCTTGCAGATAATCCGGGGCCGCGCAGACCACCGAGCGGCAAACGGTCAGGCGCCGGGCGATCAGGTTCGGATCGAGGTCATTGCTGGTGCGGATCGCCAGATCGATGCGCTCATCCACCAGATTCACCGTGCGATCGAGCATCTGCATATCGATGCTGACGCCGGGGTAGCGCTTGACGTACGCCGCCATCGCATCGGCCAGTTGCGCCTGGCCGAACGAGGTGCTGACGCTGATCCGCAGCAGTCCGCGCGGGGCGTCGTGGGGTTCGCTGACGGCGGCCTGCATATCGCTCGACAGTTCAATCATCTGCCGGCAGCGCGGCAGGATTTCACTGCCGGCGGCGGTCAGGCTCAATTTGCGCGTGGTGCGGTGCATCAGGCGTGCGCCGACCCAGTCTTCCAGCTCGGCCAGATAACGCGATACCACCGGGCGTGAAAGGTCCAGGTGATCGGCCGCTGCCGACTGACTGCCCAGGTCCACCACCGTGACAAACACCCGCATTGCTTGGAGACGATCCATGATTTGCCCGCTTTCAGAAACAAACTATGTCCAAGCATCGCATTTTTTGTACTGACTCAGGCAACTAAGCTCTGTCCCATCGCCAGACATGGCATTCGGACACCGGAGCAACAGATGATCGGTTTCACTGTAATCAAACGCGTACTCCTCGCAACCGCTTCCCTCGGTTTTGCTGCCCACGCAGCGGCTGCCAACCTGACCCTCGATGTCTACAACCCGGGCACCAACGCCATTTTTCCGGTGACCTCGGTGCTGGTCAGCGGCGCAAAAGACGCGATCCTGGTCGATGCACAATTCGGTAAATCCCAGGCCGAGCAAGTGGTGGAAAAGATCCGCGCCAGCGGCAAGCATCTGACCACTATTTACATCAGCCACGGTGATCCGGATTACTACTTCGGCCTCGACACCCTGACCAAAGCCTTCCCCGATGCAAAGGTGCTGGCTTCGCAGCCGACCGTTGATCACATCAACAAAACCGTCGAAGGCAAACTGGCGTTCTGGGGCCCGAAAATGGGCGCCGACGTACCGGCGAAAACCATCGTGCCGGGCGTGCTCAAGGGCGACAGCCTGATGCTCGAAGGGCAGAAGTTGCAGGTGATCGGTCTTGCGGGCAAACAACCGGATCGCAGCTTTGTATGGATTCCTTCGCTCAAAGCCGTGGTTGGTGGCGTTGTCGTTGCCGAGAACATCCACGTGTGGATGGCCGACACCCAGACCGCACAATCCCACGCCGACTGGCTGGAAACCCTGCACTCGATCGAAACCCTGAAGCCGAACACCGTGGTGCCGGGTCATTACCTGGGTAACAGCAGCCGTTCGCTGGCCAGCGTGAAATTCACCGCCGATTACATCAAGGCGTTCGATGCAGAAACCGCCAAGGCCAAGGATTCCGCCGCCCTGATCGCGGCAATGAAAAAACGCTACCCGAAGCTGGGCGAGGAAAGCTCGCTGGAGCTGAGCGCCAAAGTCGCCAAAGGCGAAATGCAGTGGTAACCCGATTCTGAAAACGCAGCACTCTCAAGCCAACTGGAGAATGTCATGAGCAAAATCGCAATCATCGGTGCCACCGGTCGTGCCGGTAGCCAACTGCTGGAAGAAGCCCTGCGTCGCGGCCACAGCGTTACCGCCATCGCCCGGGACACCTCGAAGATCGGCGGCCGTGCTGGTGTGGTCAGCCAGAATGTCGATGTGCTGGATTCGGTGGCGCTGCAAGATGCCGTCGCCGGTCATGATGTGGTGATCACCGCCGCGCATTTCGCGACGGTGCCGGCCAGCGCAATTGTCGGGCCAGTGAAGCAGGCGGGTGTGAAACGCCTGTTGGTGGTCGGCGGTGCCGGTTCGCTGTTGTTGCCGGACGACACTCGGGTTATCGACAGCGCAGGTTTCCCGGCCGAGTACAAAACCGAGGCCAGCGCCGGTGCGGCGTTTCTTGAGGCGTTGCGTCAGGAAAAGGAATTGGACTGGTGTTTTCTGTCGCCGTCGGCGGAGTTTGTCGAAGGTGAGCGCAGCGGTACGTTCCGTGTCGGCAAGGATCATTTGCTGGTGAGTGGAGAAGGGCGCAGCTGGATCACTTTTGCCGATTACGCGATTGCGTTGATCGACGAAGTGGAAGCGCCGAAACATTCGCGGCAGCGGTTTACGGTCGGGTACTGACAGCCCCCCTCACCCCAGCCCTCTCCCGGAGGGAGAGGGAGCCGACCGAGGTGTCTTGCGGGATACATCGACCTGAAAGATCGAGTCGATTATGGATTCGGGAGAGGGAGCCGACCGAGGTGTCTTGCGGGATACATCGACCTGAAAGATCGAGTCGATTATGGATTCGGGAGAGGGAGCCGACCGAGGTGTCTTGCGGGATACATCGACCTGAGGGATCGAGTCGATTATGGATTCGGCAGAGCACGTTCAGGTCGGCGTACTTCTTGAGCATCCCCCGATCGGTCCCCTCTCCTTCGGGAGAGGGCTAGGGTGAGGGGAAAGGCCTCAACGCAAATGCGCCTGCTCCACCAGCCAGATCATCAACTCCTCCAGCAGCGGCGAGGGTTCTCCGCCCTGCGGCACCACCACGTAATACGCCAATCCCGTCTTCACCTTCAGCTCGAACGGCATCACCAGTCTTTCGGCGCGCAGGTCGTCGCCGATCAGCGACCAGTCACCGATCGCCACCCCCGTCCCGTGCGACGCCATCGACATTGCCTGATCCAGCGTCTCGAAATGCTGGCCCGTGTTGACGTTGTTCAATTGCTGCTCGGCGGCGGTCAGCCACGCCGTCCAGTCCTGGGTATCGCGGGTCGGATGCAGCAGCAGATGGTGTTGCAGATCCGCCGGTGTGGTTAACGCCGGTGGGCCTTGCAATAGCGCGGGCGAACAGACCGGTGTCAGTTGCTCATCGAACAGATGCAGGGCGGTCGATGAGTTGTCCGGTGGCGTGCCATAAATGACGGCGGCATCGAATGGCTCGCGCGCAAAATCCACGCCGTGGGCCAGGGTGGTGGTCAGTTTGACCGGTACATCCGGGCGCTCTTTCTGCCATTGCAACAGGCGCGGCACCAGCCAGCGCATCACACAGCTTGGGGCCTTGATTTGCAGGGTTTCACGCTTGAGGCCGATCTGCTCGGTGGCTTCGCTGATCAAGCCGAACACCTTTTCCACGCGCGGCAGCCATTCGCGACCCTCGGCCGTCAGTTCCAGACCACGGGCCTGGCGGATAAACAATTCATAACCCAGATGATCCTCAAGCCCGGCGATCTGCCGGCTCACCGCACCCTGGGTGATGTGCAACTGCTCGGCCGCCCGGGTGAAGTTGCAGCACTGCGCGGTAATCAGAAAGGTATGCAGCGCGGGCAAGGGTGGCATTCGTTTCATGGCGATCCGAGGTATGACGTGAGGACATGGCTAGTATGATTTTTTATCCATTGTTGCGGCTAGGTGTCGCCCGTTCCAATGAGGCCATCCCTGGGCTTGCCCGCGCATCATAAACACAGCGCAGGCCCGGCGTCTCAAACGAACAAGAAGGGCAATGACATGGCGACGTGTGGCGAAGTACTGGTCAAGTTACTCGAAGGTTACGGGGTCGAGCAGGTGTTCGGCATTCCCGGGGTGCATACCGTGGAGCTGTATCGCGGGCTGGCCCGTTCGAGCATCAACCATGTCACGCCACGGCATGAGCAGGGCGCCGGGTTCATGGCTGACGGCTACGCGCGCACCAGTGGCAAGCCGGGCGTGTGCTTCATCATTACCGGCCCGGGCATGACCAACATCACCACGGCGATGGGCCAGGCTTACGCCGACTCGATCCCGATGCTGGTGATCTCCAGCGTGCAGTCGCGCAGTCAGTTGGGCGGCGGTCGCGGCAAGCTCCACGAATTGCCGAACCAGAGCGCGCTGGTCGCTGGCGTCGCGGCGTTCTCCCATACCTTGATGTCGGCGGCGGAATTGCCGGTTGTGTTGGCTCGCGCCTTCGCCCTGTTCCAGGCCGGTCGTCCGCGTCCGGTGCACATTGAAATTCCGCTGGACGTGCTGGTGGAAAACGCCGATGAGCTGCTCGCCAGCATCCCGGTCAATATCGATCGTGCCGGTGCCGCTCCAGCCGCTGTGAGCCGCATGACCGAGCTGCTCGCCGGCGCACAGCGTCCGCTGATCCTCGCCGGTGGCGGTGCTATCGATGCCGCCGCCGAGCTGACTGAACTGGCCGAACTGCTCGACGCACCTGTCGCGCTGACCATCAACGCCAAAGGCATGTTGCCGTCCAGCCATCCGCTGTTGATCGGCTCGACGCAGAGTCTGGTTGCGACCCGCGCACTGGTCGCCGATGCCGACGTAGTGTTGGCGATCGGCACCGAACTGGCCGAGACCGATTACGACGTCACTTTCGCCGGCGGTTTCGAGATTCCCGGCAAGCTGCTGCGCATCGACATCGACGCCGATCAGACCGTGCGCAACTATCCGCCGCATGTGGCGCTGGTCGCCGATTCGCGCAACGCCGCACAAGCGCTGCTCAGCGCGTTGTCGCACAAGTCCTTGGCCGAGCGGCGCAACGATTGGGGGCAGGTGCGTGCTGCGCGTCTGCGCGATGATCTGGCCGCCACTTGGGATGCGCCGACGCTGGCCCAGACCCGGTTCCTCGAAACCGTTCTGCACGAATTGCCGGACGCCGTGTTCGTCGGCGATTCCACGCAACCGGTGTACACCGGCAACCTCACCTTCAACCCGGAGCGCCCGCGCCGCTGGTTCAACTCGTCCACCGGTTACGGCACCCTCGGCTACGCCTTGCCGGCGGCGATTGGTGCATGGCTCGGCGGCCAATCCGACAAAGGTGCGCGCCCGCCAGTGGTGTGCCTGATCGGCGACGGTGGTTTGCAATTCACCCTGCCGGAACTGGCCAGCGCCGTCGAAGCGCGCACGCCGGTGATCGTCCTGCTGTGGAATAACCAGGGTTACGAAGAGATCAAGAAGTACATGGTTAACCGCGCCATTGAACCGGTCGGTGTCGACATCTACACACCGGACTTCATCGGTGTGGCCAAGGCCCTGGGTTGCGCGGCTGAAGCGATCAGCTCGGTAGAACAACTGCGCGCTGCGCTGCGTGCCGCAACCGACCGCCAAGGCCCGACCGTGATTGAAATCGATCAGAACCACTGGATGCAGGCGGTGGCCAAATGATCAATTTCCCTACCACACTCGACGGCCTCTACATCAACGGCCAATGGTCCGCCGGCCGCGAGCATTTGCGGGTGATCAACCCGGCCACTGAAGCGCTGCTGACCACGGTCAATGGCGGTGATGAGCTGGCGGTCGAACACGCGGTGACCGCCGCCGTCGAAGCGTTCAAGGATTGGTCGAAAACCACCGGTGCCGAGCGTGGCGCGATCCTGCGCAACATCGCCAATGGCGTGCGCAACGGTCGTGACCAACTGATGAAATTGCAGTCGAGCAACAACGGTAAACCGCAATTCGAAGCGGCCATCGACGTCGACGATGTGATCGCCACGTTCGAGTATTACGCCGAGTTGGCCGAAGGCCTCGATGGCAAACAGGACAGCAATGTGCCGCTGCCCAGCGATGATTTCAGCGCACGCCTGCGTCGCGAGCCGTGCGGCGTGGTCGGTCTGATCGTGCCGTGGAATTTCCCGATGGTCACCACTGCCTGGAAGCTCGCGCCAGCCCTGGCTGCCGGTTGCTGCGTGGTGCTCAAGCCGTCGGAAGTCACGCCGCTGCCGGAGCTGGAACTGGCGGCGATCATTGCTGAATCCGGCCTGCCCAAAGGCGTGTTCAACGTGGTCTGCGGTACCGGGCTGGCGGTCGGTGCGCCGCTGTCGGCGGATCCGCGTATCGCCAAGATTTCCTTCACCGGCAGTAACGCCGTCGGTGTGCAGGTGATGCAGCGCGCCGCCGAAACCGTGAAAGGCGTGAGCCTGGAGCTGGGCGGTAAATCCTCGCTGTTGGTGCTCGAAGATGCCGATCTCGATCTGGCGGTGGAGCTGGCGTGCGGTGGCGGGTTCTTCAACGCCGGGCAGATGTGTTCAGCCACCAGCCGCGTATTGGTCGCCGATGAACTGGCGGATGAGTTCCTCCTGCGTCTGAAGGCCCGTGCGGAAAAAATCCGTGTGGCCGAACCGTTTGATCCGGACGTGGAAATGGGCGCTTTGGTCAATCAGGCGCAGTACCAGCGCGTGCTGGGCCACATCGACCGTGGGTTGAGTGCCGGGGCAAAGCTGATTTGCGGCGGCAATCGTCCCGCCGATCTACCGCGCGGATATTTTTTGCAGCCGACGATCTTCACCGACGTGCCCCTCGACAGTGCGTTGTGGTGTGAAGAGATTTTCGGCCCGGTGTTGTGCGTGCGCAGTTTCAGCAGTGAAGCCGAGGCCATCGCGCTGGCCAACGACAGTCAGTTCGGTCTGGTCGCCAGTGTGGTAACGCGTAACACCGAGACCGCTGACCGTGTCGCCAACGCCCTGCAGGCGGGGCTGGTGTGGCTCAACGCGCCGCAAGTGATCTTCCCGCAAACGGCGTGGGGCGGTTACAAGCAGAGCAGCATCGGCCGCGAATTGGGCCCATGGGGGCTGGCGGCGTTTCAGGAAATCAAACACGTGATCCGGGCGCTCTGAACGCCCGAAAAAGGTGAGCGCATGCCTCGCAACGAGGCATGCGTCGGCGTCATGGCTTCAATGAGTTTTTATCGATAGTCAGGTGTTTTGCACGACCTCAGGATGAACCCGTCGGCAGCGCTCAAGCCCTTTGAAAACGGGGCTTTGAGCCGAACCGGCCGCGCGGATGCAACGGTTGCGACCAACCTCATACTTAAAAGAACAAAGGGAGTCCTTCATGGGCGAGCACGATCTGAACAGGCGTCAATTCATTAAAACCGTCGGCGTGGCGTCCGTGGCCGCAGCGGCCATGAGCATGCCCTTCATCCGGGCCAGCGCCAGCGACACGCGTTTTGCCGGCAAGACCCTGCGTTTGCTGACCTGGTCGGATGACACCGGCCTCGCCGCACTGCGCAATATAGCCGCGACCTTCGAGGCCAAGACCGGCGCCAAGGTGATCGCCGACCGCACCGGCAGCACCTCGGAAATGGTCGCCAAACTCAAGGCCGGTGGTGACCGTCCGCAATACGACATCATCACCTTGGCCGGCGTCGGCGCCGAAGGCCTGGCCGCCGCCGGGCTGCTGGAAAAACCCGACCTCAACCGCATTCCCAATCTGGTCGACGTACCGGAAAAATACCGCACCGGGGCCAACGGTCACGGCATCGGTTATCTGCTGTGGTGCAACAGTCTGGTCTATAGCACCCGCACGTTGAAAGAAGCGCCGGACAGTTACGCTGCGTTGTGGGACGCCGATCTGGCGCCTAATATTTTCCTCCCGCCACCGAACTGGACCGAGGCGATGGACCTGATCATCATCGCCGCCAAACTGGCCGGTGGTGACGAGCACAACATCGAGCCGGGCTTCAAGAAACTCGCCGAACTCAAGGACCGCGTGATCACCTTGGGCGAGAACCCTAACCAGATTGCCGAGCTGTTCCGTACCGGTTCGCTGGACATGGGCGGCCTCTACGCCCCGGCGTTTTTCCCCAAGCAGATCCGCGATCCGAACTATGGTCTGGGCGCCACGTTCGGCATGAAGGAAGGTTTCTACACCGACCTGATGCTCTCGGTGATGCCGAAGAATCGTCCGGGCGATACCGATCTGGCTTACGCCTTTATCAACCACTCTCTCGACCCGCTGGTGCAGGGCAAGATGGCCGAAGACATCTTCAACGGCCCGGTCAACGCCAAGGCGATCATCTCTGCCGAAGCGCGCAAGAGCCCGTACATCCTGACGCCGGAGCAGATTGCCGAGAAGGCGATCATGCACGACAACGCCTTCCTGGCCACCGTGCATGACCAATGGATTCGTCGCTATACGGAAATCTTTTCTTCCTGACGCCGTCCTCCCAAACACCGCAATCTCTGTGGGAGCGAGCCCTGTGGCGAGGGGATTTATCCCCGATGGGTAGCTCAGCTGCCCCAAGATCAGCAAATACGGTGCATCAAATGTCCGCATACGGTGGTTTTGCGACTGCTTCGCAGCCGGTCGGGGATAAATCCCCTCACCACAGAAGCTCGCTCCCACAGGGAAATGGTGGAGCTTGGGATATTCGCTTTCCATTGACGAGATCATTGCTATGGAACATCAATCCCTGACCCAACCGGTTGGCGCCGGCGACGTGCGTCCGGCGCGCGGTATTTCGCCGACTGCCCGGGCGTGGTTTTTCCTCACCCCGTCGATGCTGTTTCTTGGTGTGCTGATTGCCGCGAGCCTGCTGGTGCTGCGCATGAGCGTTGGCACCAAAGGCGCGGAGTGGTCGGGTTTCAGCCTGGCCAGTTACGCGCAATTGCTCGAACCCTATTACCTCAAATCCTTGCTGCTGACCCTGCGGCTGGCGCTGATCAGCGCGGTGATCGCCGTGGTGTTGGCGATCCCGGTGGCGTACACCATGTCGCGGCTGACTTCGCCCTTTCTGCGGCGGATTTTTCTCGCGGCGGTGCTGCTGCCATTGCTGGTCAATCTGTTGCTGCAAAGCTATGGCTGGCTGGTGATTCTCGGCCCCGGCGGCATGTTGAACCAGGCGCTGATGGGCCTGGGTCTGATCAAACGGCCGATCATGCTGCTGTACAACCAGAACGGTGTGTTGATGGGCCTGGTGCAGACCGCGTTTCCCCTCGCGGTGTTGCCGATTGCCAGCGCCATGCGCGGCGTCGCCCGCAGCTACGAAGAGGCCGCCGCCACCCTCGGTGCCAGCCGCTTCCAGGTGTTCCGCCAAGTGGTGTTGCCGATGAGCCTGCCGGGCATCATCACCGGCGCGACACTGGTGTTCGCCTACAACGCCAGCAGCTTTGTCGTGCCGTTACTGCTCGGTGGTCGGCGCGTGCCGATGCTCGCGGTGATGGTGCATGACCAGATCGCCCCGCTGATGAACTGGCCTGCCGCCTCCGCCGCCGGGGTGGTGCTGATCATCACCACACTGGCGATCATGACCCTGTCCGAATACATCACCGGCCGTCGTCGGCGTTTGCTGGAGGCTTCGCAATGAGTGTCCTGTTCAAGAAGCGTCAGTCGCTGTTGCCCGGCGACACGGGCAAGTTCGCCGGCATCCTTTCCGGGTTCATTCTGCTGCTGGCGGTGTTGCCGATCCTGACCATGATCGTGATGTCGTTCAGCGGTGCGTCGAACCTCGATTTCCCGCCGAGCAGCTACAGCCTGCAATGGTACAAAGCGGCCTGGCACACCTTTGTCTCGCCGGACGCCAGCGATGTGCTGAGCCTCGGCCAGGCCATGGGCACCAGCCTGCTGGTGGCTTGCCTGACCATGATCTTCGCCACGCTGATCGCGGTGCCGGCCGCCTATGCACTGACCCGTTGCGAATTCCGCGGCAAAGCCGTGGCGCTGCAACTGATGTCGCTGCCGCTGGTGTTTCCGATGGTGGTGTTGGGGCTGGCGTTACTGTTGGTGTTCGACAGCCTGCCGTTCCACATGACCACCTCGCGGCTGGTGATTGCCCACGTGATTTTGGCGTTGCCGTTTGTGGTGAAGAACTGCACCGCCGCGATGCTTTCCATCGGCAGCGAAGTCGAAGAAGCGGCGCAGATGCTCGGCGCCTCACCGTTGCGGGCGATTGTCGATGTGGTGGTGCCGTTGATGAAGTCGGGGATTCTGGCGGGCATGCTGCTGGCGTTCATCGTCTCGTTCAACGAATTCACCGTGACCTATTTCCTCTACACCATCGACGTCATGACCGTGCCGATCTGGATGTACAGCCGCACCGTGTCATCGCTCGACCCTACCGTGTTCTCGTTTGCCGTGCTGATCGTGCTGATCGACTTCGTCCTGATCTGGGCGCTGGAGAAGCTGGTGGGCGAGGGCGGCGTTTCCTTTTGATTTGAGGTGCAACATGACTGGTCTGATTCTGGAAAACGTCGAGAAATTCTACGGCTCGGCTTGCGCGGTCAAAGACGTCAATCTGCATTTGCCGGAAGGCAAACTGGTGTGTTTTCTCGGCCCTTCGGGCTGCGGCAAAACCACTTTGCTGCGGATGATCGCCGGGCTGGAAACCCTCACCAGCGGCGAGATTCGCCTGGACGGCGAAAACATCGCCCACACCCCGGCGCACCTGCGCAACTTCGGCATGGTGTTCCAGTCGCTGGCGCTGTTCCCGCACATGACTGTCGGCGAAAACATCGCTTACCCGCTGAAACTGCGCGGCGTCAGCAAGGCCGATCAGCAGGCACGGGTGGTTGAACTGCTTGAGCTGATCCAGTTGCAGGCGATGATCGACCGTCCGGTGGCCAAACTCTCCGGCGGCCAACGCCAACGCGTGGCGATTGCCCGGGCGATTGCCTCGCACCCGAAAATCCTCTTGCTCGACGAACCGCTGTCGGCGCTCGACGCCAAGCTGCGCGAATCGATGCAGGTGGAAATTCGCCAACTGCAACAACGCCTGAACATCACCACGATCATGGTCACCCACGATCAGCGCGAAGCGATGACCATGGCCGACATCGTCGTGGTGCTGGGCGAGCACAAGGTGCAGCAGGTCGGTACGCCGATTGAAATCTACCGGCATCCGGCCAACGAATTCGTTGCCGACTTCATCGGTTCGGGCAACATTTTCCCGGCCACCGCGCTGGGCGACGGCATGGTCAGTTTGCCGGGTGGTGACGCATTGCAAGTGCCGATCTGCAGCAGCATCGTGGTCGGGCAGAAGTTGAAAATGCTGATTCGTCCGGAAGACCTGCAACTGTCGCCAGCGCAGGCAACGGCGGGCAACCGGTTGCTGGGCAAAGTGACGTTTGTGCGCGATATCGGCGCGACCATCGAAACCACGGTGGAGTGTTCGGGGGTGACGTTTACGGCGTTGAGTACACCGTGTCAGGGGATCGGGTTGGGGATCGGGCATCCGGTGTCGGTGACGTTGCCGGTGGAGGCGTGTCGGGTGTTGCGGGCTTGATCCAGTTTTTTTACTGTTTATACCGGCCTCTTCGCGAGCAGGCTCGCTCCCACAGGGGATTTGTGTCGATCACAGATTCAATGTGGGAGCGAGCCTGCTCGCGAAAGCGTCGGTCGATACAGCGCAATGTCTGGATCAGACTGACTGCCGCAACCGCGCCAGATCCCGCAATGGCGGCGCACCAAACAACCGGCTGTACTCACGGCTGAACTGCGACGGACTCTCATACCCCACCCGATACCCCGCCGCCGAAGCCTCCAGCCCTTCTGCCAGCATCAAGCGCCGCGCCTCTTGCAGGCGCAGTTGCTTCTGATACTGCAGCGGACTCATCGCCGTCATCGCCTTGAAGCGGTGATGCAATGTCGACACGCTGAGGTTCACTTCTTTGGCCAGATCATCAATGCGTAGCGGTTGTTCGAAGTTGCCGTTGAGCCATTTGATCGCTTGGCTGATGCGATGGCTCTGGCTGTTGGCAATCGCGATTTCATACAAACGATGGCCCTGCGGACTGCGCAGCAGGCGATAGAGGATCTCCCGGCGAATCAGCGGCGCGAGCATGGCGATGTCTTTTGGCGCATCGAGCAAACGCGCCAGGCGCAGCACAGCGTCGAGCATGGCGCTGTCGATTTTTTCGACGTACAAACCGCGTCCGGTCGGCCGGGTCGGCACGCCCAGGGGACCAGCGTCGGCGATCAGTGCGGTGATTTCCGCCGGGTCGATATCCAGGCGCACGGCGAGGATCGGGTCCTCTGGCGAGACATTGACCACGCGCCCGCTCAACGGCATCGATACCGAGACCACCAGGTAATTCAGTGGGTCGTAATTGAAGAACTCATCCGCCAGCCGCACCTCTTTACGCCCCTGGGCCATGATGCACAGCGCCGGTTGCGCCAGCACCGGGGCGAAGTCGTGGGATCGGGTGTGGCGCGACATGAACAGCGAACCGACAGCGGTGGCGTAACTACCATCGTCCGTGGTGTTGCGGCGGATGATCTCCGCGAGTTCCGCGCGCTGCTTTTCCATGTCTGCGGTGGGTTCGGCTTGAAAACGATCGAATGACGTCATGCACGGCATCCTCGGCAAGGGAGGTGGAATGGAGCAGAGCATATGTTTGTGCAATCGAGAGCGGTAGACACATTCTGTGAAATGCTTGCCTGATTCTGCACGGGGTCGCTGATGTGCCCAGGCATAGCAGGACACAGGCCGCCTAACTTGCTTGAACCTCGTATGACAGCCGTGTGACCGCAATTTACAGGTTGTTACAGGTCTTGCGTGCAGTCTCGCAGGATTGTGCAACGCGACGGCAGGAATCGACTAACGGCGTCTGGCGCGCGGCCCTTAACCTTTGATCCTGTCGCAGCCCGTCCGCTGGCTGCCACGCGACTCCCTGGGAGGGTTGAACAATGTCCAAGCAGATTCCCGTCAGTCATATGGCCTTCGTCCGAGCGCGTGCCGGGCGCTCGGCGGAACTCGGTGTACGCCTGAGCGCGCTGATCGAACCGTCTCGCGCCGCCCCCGGTTGCCTGAGCTTTGCCTTGCAGCATTCGCAGTGTGATCCCGAGTTGTGGCTGGTCTCCGGTTTCTGGAGCAATCAACAGATGATGACCGCGTACTTCAATAGTCCGTCGATGGAAATCTTCGCCGAGCTGGTGCAGGAGCTGGTGGTCAACAGTCTGGATTTCCACACTTTCAAAGAAGTCTCTGCGGCGCAGGCTCTCGGCCAGTGTTCGGCACCGGTACACAAACTCGCCGGTTGAGGGTTTAATATCCGGCTTATTTGTCTGAGCCGGGATGTATGACATGGCACGTAAAGAGTTCGAACACTTCGAAGCAGTCTCCGCAGTCGTCCCCGTCGAGTTGGGTGGCAACAAGGGCTATCACGCGGCAATCGCGGTCAAGGCCCTGGTCGATGGCGGTGCGCCACGCTTTCACAAACTGCTGGGTGACCAAGTGTTTCCCGGCGCCATCGCTGCCGATGAGGCCGCCATCAATGAGCTGGACCGCCTCAAGGGCGTCACTGAAGACGCCGAGCTGATCTGGTAATCAGTTATTTGACGGCACCCGGTCGCCACATTTTGAACAGGGCTTCAGGCCCCAACTGAAAATAGTCCGCCGGCCCACCGCCGCGCAGAATCGGTTCTGCCGCGGCGGTGTCGTAAATCCCATCCTTCAACAGCCACTTGGCGATATGCACGGCGACCACTTCGCCGAGGATCAGCCAGCTCGGCACCGTCTCGCCATCGGCGCGCTGCAACTGAATGATCTGGGTGACCTTGCACTCGAAGGACACCGGGCTTTCGGCGACCCGTGGCACTGAAATCACTTTTGACGCCACCGTCGTCAGTCCTGCCAATTCAAACTCGTTGACCTCAGGCGCGACCATCGCACAGCTCTGATTCATCTGCTCGGCCAGCGGGCGGGTGGCGAGGTTCCAGACGAATTCGCCAGTCTGTTCGATGTTGTTCAGGCTGTCTTTGCGCCCGACGCTGGAAAAACCAATGATCGGTGGAATGTAGTTGAAGGCGTTGAAGAAACTGTACGGCGCCAGGTTCAACTGGCCGTTGGCATCCTGTGAAGAGATCCAGCCGATAGGACGGGGGCCGACGATGGCGTTGAACGGATCGTGGGGCAGGCCGTGGCCGTTGGCGGGTTCGTAGAAGTGGATGTCATCGGGCATGGCTTGGAATCCAGGAAGGGCATTGGTCAGAGAGCAATAGTGCAAGTCCGGCCGTTGAAGATCAATTGTGGGAGCGAGCCTGCTCGCGAAGACAGCTCTTCAGTCGACATCAATGTTGAATGGGCTACCGCCTTCGCGAGCAGGCTCGCTCCCCACAGGGGATCGTGTGCATTCCAGACCTTTTCCATTCCCCAGAAATGACTAAGCCCGGCCGAAGCCGGGCTGTGCGCTTTACAACAGCAATCAGCTGATCGAAGCGGATTGGGTGCGGTCGTAGCCGTCAGCGGCGAAAGTGGCGGAACCGGTGCGGTCGTAACCATCTTCAGCGAAGGTAGCGGAGCCGGTGCGATCAAAGCCGTCTTCAGCGACAGTGGCCGAGCCGGTGCGGTCGTAGCCATCAGCGGCGACAGTGGCGGAACCGGTGCGGTCATAACCATCGGCAGCAACGGCCGAGCCGGTGCGATCAAAACCGTCAGCGGCAAAGGTGTTGGCGGCCAGTACGGACAGGGTCAGGGCGAGGATCAGTTTGGTTTTCATGTTCGTTACTCCAGATTCGTTGGCGGGTGTGTCTTGCATGGGTTTAATGCTACGCCAACTAAATTGATTAAAAAGCGCAAATTAATGCTAAAAACTATCGATTAACTAGATGTTAAGGGCGACGCATTAATTGGCTTCCATCATCAGGAGCGAACGTCGCGCAGGTAATCGATCAGGTGAGCACAGGATGCAGAGGCAGCATTAACCGGTGATTAATCGGCCATAAAACAAAAATCGCAGCCCCGACAGCCTCCTGTAGGAGCTGCCGAAGGCTGCGATCTTTTGATCTTGCGTAACTATCAGTCAGTCACGATCCGCGAATGTTTCTGGGTGTCTTTCATGGTGATGTACACCAGCAACGACACTGCGATGCATGCGGTCACGTACCAGTAGTAACCGGTTTCCATGCCAATGCTCTTGAACCACAGCGCGATGTATTCGGCGGTGCCACCGAAGATCGACACGGTCAGTGCGTACGGCAGGCCGACGCCCAGGGCGCGGATTTCGGTCGGGAACAGTTCGGCTTTCACCACTGCGTTGATCGAGGTGTAGCCACTGACAATGATCAGCGCCGCCATGATCAGGAAAAACGCACCCCACCAGGTCTGGATGGTGTGCAGGGTCATCAGGATCGGTACGGTGAAGATCGTCCCCAACACGCCGAAGGCGATCAGGATCGGACGACGGCCGATTTTATCGGACAGGCCACCGATGATCGGTTGCAGGCACATGAACAGGAACAGCGTGGCGGCAGAAATGGTGGTCGAGTCGGAGATGCTCATGCCGACGGTGTTCACCAGGTATTTCTGCATGTAGGTGGTGTAGGTGTAGAACGCCAGCGTACCGCCCATGGTCAGGCCGACCACGGTCAACAGTTCTTTGGGGTGGCGCATCAAGGTGCGCATGGCGCTTTCCTTGGCTTTCTCTTTTTTGGTGAACGATTCGGTCTCTTCCATACCGCGACGCAGGTACAGCGCAACGACTGCGCACAGTGCGCCGATGGCGAACGGAATACGCCAGCCCCACGCATACAGCTCTTCGGTGGTGAGGAAGTTCTGCAGCACGATCAGTACGCCGAGGGCGATGAGCTGGCCGGAGATCAGCGTCACGTACTGGAAGCTGGAGAAAAAGCCGCGACGTTCCTTGGTCGCCATCTCGGACAGGTAAGTCGCCGAGGTGCCGTACTCGCCTCCGACCGACAGGCCTTGTAGCAAGCGAGCGAACACCAGGAGGATCGGCGCGCCGACACCGATGGTTTCATAACCTGGGCTCAGGGCGATGATCAACGAGCCGAAGCACATCAGGTAAACCGAGGCCATCAGCGCTTTCTTGCGTCCGACCTTATCGGCATAAAGCCCCATCAGCCAGCCGCCGATCGGGCGCATCAAAAAGCCCACGGCGAAGATCGCGGCGGTGTTCAGCAGTTGGGCGGTGGTGTCGCCTTTGGGGAAGAAGGCTTTGGCGAAGTACAGCGAGAAGGCGGCATACACATACCAGTCGTACCACTCGACCATGTTGCCGACGGAACCGCTGAAGATCGATTTGATCCGGCTGGCGGTGGTTCTTTCTTTGGCCGGCACGGCAGCCGACCCAAGTGGCAGGGCGTTGGAGTTATCCATTGAAGGATCCTTCGTATAATTGTTTTTGTGGAGCGCGTCGAAACGCAGCCTGCGAGGGCTATAGCAGGAGCTGTGCCAACGGGGGGACGCCCGGTTTAGAGGGGCCGGGGAGATCGAGTGAGCGGAAATCCGCTTATGGCTGGATTGTGGTGAGCGGAAAATTGCTCATTCAGGCAGATGGATAATGGTTGGCTGTAACGGACCCTTCGCGAGCCTGCCATCAGCGACAACGAAAAACTCAGCTGTCCGGAACAAACATCTCCCGACTCAACCCATGCCGCTGCATCTTTTCATTGAAGGTGCGACGCGGCAGTTGCAGCTCTTCAAGCACCGCTTTCACATCGCCTTTGTGCCGGGTCAGCGCTGCACGCAAGCATTGCGCTTCAAACGCCTCTTGCTGCGCCGCCAGCGACTGGCCCGGATCAATCCCCGGCGCCGGTTCATCCAGCCCCAGCACCTGGCGTTCGGCGACGTTCGCCAGTTCGCGCACATTGCCCGGCCAGTCATGGCTGAGCAGGTGACTCAACTGCGCACCCGTCAACGGTGGGAAGGTGCGGCCAAGACGCTGAGCCGCGCTCTGGGCAAAGTTTTCGAACAGTAACGGAATGTCTTCGCGACGATCACGCAGCGGCGGCAAACGCAGCTCGGCAACGTTCAAGCGATACGCCAGGTCTTCACGAAAGCGTCCGGCCCGCGCTTCGTCGAGCAGGTCGGGTTTGGTCGCCGCGACGATGCGCAAATCCACCCGAATACTCTGATTCGAACCCAGGCGTTCAAGCTTCTGCTCCTGCAACACCCGCAGCAGTTTGACCTGCTGGGCCAGCGGCATGCTTTCGATTTCATCGAGAAACAGCGTGCCGCCATCGGCATATTCCAGCTTGCCGATGCGCTTGCCAGAGGCACCGGTAAACGCGCCGCTTTCATGGCCGAACAGTTCCGCTTCGAACAGCTGCTCAGGGATCGCCGCGCAGTTCAACGCCACGAACGGCTTGTCCGCACGCGGGCCGAAATCATGCAGGCAACGGGCAACCAGTTCCTTGCCGCTGCCGGTTTCGCCACGGATCAACACGTTGACCGGTAACGTCGCCAGATCCAGCACCTGCCGGCGCAAGGTCTGCAAACCACGGGACACGCCCAGCAGCGTTGCGTCGAGTCTGGCGCGGTGGTCGGCCTGCTCGTGCAGGGCACGGTTTTCCAGAATCAGGCGGCGCTTTTCCAGTGCCCGGCGCAGGCTGCCGAGCAGGGTTTCCGGGCTGAAGGGTTTTTCCAGAAAGTCGTAGGCGCCGTCGCGCATCGCTTCGACCGCCATCGGCACATCGCCGTGACCGGTGAGCAGGATCACCGGCAGATCGGCGTCGCGGCGCTGCACTTCGGCCAGCAGCTCCAGACCACTGAGGCCGGGCATGCGCACGTCGCTGACAATCACCCCGGGAAAGTGTGCGGGCAGGGCGGCGAGGCATTCTTCGGCGCGGCTGAACAGCTGCACTTCGAAGCCCGACAGGCTTAGCCATTGCTCGACTGCATTGCGAATGCTGCTTTCGTCATCGACCACCATCACCGAATTGAGCATCAGATGTGTGCCTCCAGATCGATTGGCAAGGTCAGGGCGAACACCGCGCCGTTCTCGCCATTTTCCACACTCAGGCGTCCACCGGATTCATGGACGATGGCGAACGACACCGCCAGCCCCAGGCCCAGCCCGTCACCCACAGGTTTAGTGGTGAAGAACGGATCGAACACCTGACCCAGATGTTCTTCGGCGATGCCGCCGCCATTGTCGCTGATGCTCAGCCGCCATAGTTGTTCATCGGCTTGCAGACGGATTTCCAGACGTTTGCACGGTTTGCCCTGCATCGCATCGAGGGCGTTGCGCAGCAGGTTGATCAGCACTTGTTCCAGGCGGATCGCGTCACCGCGTACCCACGCCGGACGCGTCAGGTGCAGCACCAGACTGACCTGTTCGTCACGCAGTCGCGCATCAAGCAGTTGCAAGGATTGATCAACCACGGTCGCCAGATCCAGACGCTCGCGCAAACCGCTGGGGCTCTTTCGCGCAAAGGTTTTCAGGTGACCGGTGAGGGCGGCCATGCGCGTGAGCATTTCGTCCACCGGTTTGAGTGCCTTGTAGGCATCATCGACGCGGCCATGGTCGAGCAGCAGGCGCAGGGTCGCCAGTTGCATGCGCTGGGCGGTCAGCGGTTGATTGATCTCGTGGGCGAGCGCGGCGGACATCTGGCCGAGTGCGGCGAGCTTGGCCGACTGCACCAGACCGTCCTGGGCGGTGCGCAGGTCGCGGGTGCGCTCCTCGACCAGTTGCTCCAGTTCTTCGCGGTTGCGTTGGCGGATTTTCGACAGCCGCCAGCGCTGATTGAGGAACAGCAGCAGAAACACCAGCGCCAGCCACACCCCGGCGGCTGCGAGACCGGCGTTACGCAAGTCTTCGAAGGCCACTTGCGGACGGCGCAACAGGTGCAGCGTCCAGCCTTCGGCCGTCAATGGCAGCGACTCCCAGAGATAGTCCGCCGTGCCTTGCGGGCCCTCGACCCGGCGCAGATCGCTGTTGTCATCGAAGCGGCGCAGTGACAGGTGGGTCAGTGGCTGCAGAGATTGCTTGTCGTACTGGCGCGTGGTTTTGATCTCTGCCAGATCGCTGGCACTCAACGGCCGCAACGCGCGATAGCGCCAGCCAGGCTGGTTGGCGATAAAGATGATGCCGCGCGCGTCGCTGACCAGCAGCGTGTCGCTGCCCTGGCTCCATTCGCGTTCCAGTTCGGGGAATTCCAGCTTGACCACCATCGCCCCGAGGAACTGCTCGTTATCACCGAGCACCGCACTGGACAGGAAATAACCGGGAATCCCGCTGGTCACACCGACCGCGTAGAAACGTCCGGTGCCCTGGGTGCGGGTCTGGCTGAAATAAGGACGAAAACCGTAATTGTGGCCGACATAGCTGCTCGGCAGGCGCCAGTTGCTGGCGGCCACGGCAAGGCCGGTGTGATCGAGCAGTTCAAGGGTCGAGGATTGCGCCGCACCGTTGATCTTTTCCAGCTTCAGATTCAGTGCCCGTTGCTGCTCGGCATCGACAGGGCCGGCCAGCGCCGAGCGTAACTGCGGGTCCAGTGCCAGCACGGCGGGGAGGGCGCGGTAGCGGTCGATCAGGGTGTGCAACGAATTGGCGTAGAGCGCCAATTGCTGGTTGGCGCGAGCGGCGTCCTCTTCCAGCGCCTGACGTTCGGCGTGGCGGATGGCGAGCGTTGCGGCAACAGCTGCGCCGGCGATGATCAGCAGGGTATACAACGACAGACGCAAGGTACGGGAAGTCGGCAGCATGCTGGGCAAACGGATGGCAGTCGGGCGGGCACGATAGCATGGGCGAGCGTGGCCCGGCGCGCTGTTCGGTCAGGCCATGGCGGTCACACGTATGTTTCGCCGACCGACACGCGACGAATGAATTTCGTCCGGGGTTTGGGCACGGGCCTTGGCCTCGGTTCTTCAATGATCGAGCGCTCTAGTTGTTGCAACCGGTCGTTGGCCTGTACGGCCTCGCTGACAATGCCTGGCACGTTCTCAATGACACTCTTTGCCTTTTCCATCGCCTGGAACGGCGAGACATTGTCTTCCAGCAGGCTATAGAATTTGAGTTTCTGCTCGTTCGTAAGGGCCTTCAATCCTTCGTTGAAGGTATCGCGCGCGTCCTGAGAGTATTCCTTTAGGGTGTCGGGAAGGTTCTTGAGACCATTGAACACTTGTGCCCCTCCTCGAAGCAGATCTCTTCCTGCCTCCATCGCGCTGGAAACGGCATTGCCCGCCGCGCTCACGCCGTCCTTGAGCTCCTGGGTGTGCAGCGTTTGTGCAAGCTTCAAACCTTTCTTGAAAAAGTAATAACGCAGCAACGGGAAAACGATCGCACCGACGATCGCACCCACGCCTGTACCAATGGCATTGCCAATCCCCGGCACCGCCGTGCCAAGAACGCTGCCGATCGCGGCCCCTTTCCCCGCGCCATAAAACGCGGATTTGATCCCGTGCCTGGACTTGAGAAACTTGCCGAGCGTCATGTTCTTGCGCAGCTCTTCGATATCCGCGCCTTCGGGAATCAGTCCGTCGAATTCGGAAGTCAGATTGTGCAACTGATCTGTCGCGGTTTTGGCTTTGTCGAAGATGCCGACAGCTCTTTTCGCCAGATCGAAAAGGATCCTGGAAGTACCTCTCTGGTCGACATAAACCATCGGGTTGTTGCCGACAAATCCATACAGATTCAACCCGTCTGCATCTCCCGCCGGGTCAGGGCTGACCCAACGCTGCAACCACGGCGCGTAATAGCGTGCGCCGTAGTAATACAGACCGCTGATATCCAACTCCTTGCCCGAATAGTGGATGAACCGGTAATCGACCTCGATTACTGATCTTGCGGCCATCCACGCGGTGGCGCCGAACGGATAATAGCCTTCGCTGCTGATGACCCGGGCGTCTTGATCCAGCTCCATGATGCAGGAACCCAAGTGGTCATCGAGGCTGTAGCGCAGTTGATCGTTTTCGATGTCCTGGGGCGGATTCTTTGCCCAGTGCAGGCAGCGCGCACCGCCAACACTGATCACGTGCAGTTCTTCGCCGTTGTCCTTGTCGCGAATTTCCAGCCCCGGCAGGTAACGTACTTGATGGAAATGTTCGGCGCTGTCGGTGAAGGTTTCATGGCGTTTGAACACCCGCACGCCCTGGCTGTAGTGGTAATACTCGGCGTCATCGCGATCATCTTCTCGGGCAATCAGCGTTACGCTTTGCAGTTCGTCGCGGGCGCTCCATCGCATGGCCTGTCCCGGTTGCGTCACCTGCTGATTACCGTGACGGTCGAACAGTTTCTCGAACTCCGGTGGCGGATCGCCCGGTTTCCAGCGCACGCCGCGGTTGCTGGTCGAGTCAATGCACATCTGGACGGTGTGACTGGCGCCATCGCGTACGTGGACAAGTTTTTCCAGATTGCCGCCAGCGTCGTAGGTGTAAGTCTGGGTGTAGTTGAGGCGGTTGTTCGGATCGGTCGGTTGAGGCAGGCCCGGAATGTCCGAGAGCGGGCCGTCGTCGTAACCGGTGGCGCAGGCCAGTCGATACAGTGAGTCATAGGTGAAATCACGGTGGCCATCGACGAGCTGATTGGCGAACCAGGCCGGTTGAAAAACGTGGTCTTCAATGCGGATGATGTTGCCGACCGAGTCGTGGAAATATTCCAGGCTTTGCAGCAGCGGGCCGGCGTCTTTCTGGTTGGACTGGGTGCGCAGCCGGCCATCGGCCTGATCGTAAGTCCAATGGCTGCGCACTCCATTGCCAGCCTGCTGTTCGATGATCTGGTCGGCAGCGTTGTATTGTGCGTCGAGTAAAACTGCCTGCCAGTCGGACTGTCCACTGACTAGCAGTTGTACATGCTTGAGCTGACCGGCGAGGCCGTAGCGCGATTGCTGCCGATGCCCACCAGCGTCGGTCTGTTCCAGCGTCGCGCCGAGGGGGCTTAACACTCGATGACTGGTGAACGTTTCAGCATCGCGAAAGGTGCGGGTTTCTGTCAGCGATTGGCCAGGCAGGGCGAAGCTGTCTGTACGCAGGGTGCCTGACCGGTCTTTCAACTCCCGCAACTGCCCACGCAGATTGTGTCCGGGGTCGGCCAAGCCATCGGCGTAGGTAAACACATCGACGTCGGCCTCGTCGTTTTCCTCAACCGCCACCACGCGCAACTGATTGTCGAACGTCGTGCGCCAGTGGTTGTCACGTTCATCCCAGCGCTCCAGTGTCTCACCGCCCAGGCCCGGCAAACTCAGGCGCCAGCCGGCATCGACGCTGTCGGACTTCAGCACGGCGCCACCCAAACCGTAAACCGTGGTCAAGCAGGGACCCGGCAGGCGTGGGTCCCACTGGGCGATCAAATGACCGATGGGATCGTGGCGCTGGCGGGTGATCTGGCACTCAACATCGGCGCCGGCGACTTTGCGTAAGTAGGCGACCTGGCTGACCGGCAGATCCCTGGCGTCATGCACTCGCAGGGTCGGCGTGCGCCAGTGGACTGTCTGAGTCATGACCGGATACTTGCGCACGTGATCATTTCAGCCGGCCTTTTTCTTCGCCGCACGCGCCTGCTTGAGCAAAAACTGATTGTCCGTGGTGCCCATTTCTTTGTATTGGGCAACCATAGCCTGGGTGCGTGCAATGTTGCTCAGTGTGGCGCTGTGCAAATCGCGCATGCCTGAGCGAGTGATGGGGGTAAGGGTTTCTCTGGATGTCAGGTTGTTGACGTTGGGCAGTAATCTGGCTGGATTGACGGTGTCTGTACCGTGCGCATCAAAGGCATTTTCGGCCCAGGCGAAACGTTGCTCGACCGCCGCTTTCCAGTCGGTCAGCATTTTTTCGATTTTTTCGATCTTCACCGGATCCAGTCGGTTCTTGATGTCCTCAGCCTCAATGGCTCTCGAAAACAGATTCAGGAAGTGGGGGATGATCGATATCCATGAGGCCATGACACGGTTCATGACGAATTCAGGATTGAGTACGGAATTGAGCGCCGGGTGAATCAGTTGCTCTTTCATGTCTGTCCACGAATTGATCTCGTTGACGGCATCACCGATGCCCAATCGCTCGTCAATTGCGCTCACTGACATTTTTGAGGTTTGCGGTATGAGCGGACCGAGCCCCAGTCCGACACCTTCCATCACCGGAGCGATCATGCCGCCGCCGATTTCGCCGCCCAGGTTGCCCCCGATTATCCCTCCACCCGTCAGATAAGGCGTTGGTTGAGGCAAGCCGGGTACTGCGAGGTCGAACGCTTCGGCACCGGCATTGCCTGCCTTGTAGGTCGCGCCAAACCAGTTAATACCTTCGACAACGGTGTTCAGCACCATTGTTTTGAAGTAGCTCTGGGGGGGATGAAGGATGTTATGGAATTGATCCATGGTCTGCTGGGAGTGCCCATTGACGGCTTCCAAGAACTGCGACGTCAACATGATCACGGCTTCCGCTCGGGTATTTCCGTCAGGATCGATAAATCGCATCGGGTTGTTCCCCACAAACCCATAAAGGTTCAAGCCATCGGCCTGCGATGGGTCGGCGCTGATCCAGCGCTGCAGCCAGGGCGCGTAAAAGCGTGCGCCGTAGTAATACAAACCGCTGACATCCATTTCCTTGCCCGAATAGCGGACGAATTTGTAACTCACCTCAATGGCCGATGCTGTGGCCATCCACGCCGTGGCGCCGAATGGGTAATAGCCTTCGTGGCTGATCACCTGTGCGCTCTGATCCAGTTCCATGACGCAGGAACCCAGGTGATCGTCGAGGCTGTAGCGCAGCTGATTGTCGTCGATGCCGCGCGGCGGATTTTTTGCCCAATGCAGGCAGCGTGCGTTGCCGACGCTGATGACGTGCAGTTCTTCGCCGTTGTCTTTGTTGCGAATCTCCAGGCCCGGCAAGTAGCGCACCTGATGAAAGTGTTCGGCGCTATCGGTAAAGAATTCATGCCGTTTGAACACCCGTGCGCCCTGGCTGTAGCGGTAATGTTCGGCATCATCGCGACCGCCTTCGCGGTGTATCAGGGTCACGCCTTGCAGTTCGTCGCGGGCGTTCCATTGCAGGGGCTGGCCGGGTTGTCCGGCTAGCCAGTTGCCGTGGCGGTCAAACAAGGTGTCGAACACGGGATCGGGGTCGCCCGGTTTCCAGCGCACCCCGCGATTGCTTTGCGGATCAATGCGCATCTCCCGTGTCTGGTTGGCGCCAGCACGTACGTGGCTCAACTCGATCAGGTTGCCACCGGAGTCGTAGTGGTAAGTCTGGGTGTAGTTGAGGCGGTTATTCGGGTCGCTCGGCTGCGGCAGTCCCGGAATGTCCGAGAGCGGGCCGTCGTCATAACCGCTGGCGCTGGTCAGTCGGTACAGCGAGTCGTAGGTGAAGTCGCGGTGACCATCGACCACCTGGTTGGCGAAGTAAACCGGCTTGAAGGCGTGATCCTCAATACGCAGAAGGTTGCCGACGCGGTCGTAAAAATATTCGAAGTCTTGCAGCACCGGCCCGGCGTCTTGGCGGCTGGACTGCGTGCGCAAGCGGCCATCGGCCGGGTCGTACGCCCAGTAGCTGTGCACATGGTTACCGGCCAGTTGCTCGATGATCTGTCCGCTGGCGTTGTACTGCGCATCGAGCAACGGCGTTTGCCAGTCTGGCTCGCCATTGACCAGCAGCTTCACCTGCTGAAGCTGCCCGGAGCGACCGTGGAACGATTGCTGGCGATGCCCGCCGGCGTCGATCTGTTCCAGCGTTGCGCCGAGCGCATTGAAAGACCGGCGACTGGTGAACGCTGCGCCATCGTGAAAAGTGCGGGTGTCTGCCAGTGGCTGGCCGCCCAGGGCAAAGCTGTCCGTGCGCAGCGTACCGGAGCGATCTTGCTGCTTTAGCAACTGCCCGCGCAGATTGTATTGCTTGTCGGCGGTGGCATCGGCATAGGTAAAAAGATCGACGCCTGCTTCGCCGTTTTCCTCGAGCGCCACCACCCGCAACTGAGCGTCGAAAGTCGTGTGCCAATGGTTGCCGCGCGCGTCCCAGCGCTCCAGCGGTTCACCCGCCAGCCCCGGCAGATTCAGGCGCCAGCCGGCGTCGACACTGTCGACTTTCAGCACTTGGCCAGCCAACCCGTAAACCGTTGATAGGTTCGGCTCGGACAAGCGCGGGTCCCATTGCGCCACGCTGCGTCCATTCACGTCGTGACGCTGACGGGTTATCAGCGCAGTCACGGGTTCACCGGCAACGCTGCGCAAATATTCGATCTGACGAACTGCCAGACCCCGGCCCTCACTCACCGTGAGTGAGGGCGTGCGCCAATGCACGGAGGCGTTCAACGCCGTGATGTCCGCTTCGGCGGCACCGGTTCAGCGGTGTCGTTGAAGTCTTCGCTGGCGTGGTACCACGGATGATAGGTCTCGCGAGAGAAGTCGCCCTTGGCGTTGAGCAATTTGACCGCACGCCCCAACGGGTCATAGAACAGCTGATCGAAGTACCCCAGATCGTGCAGCGACTGGTCGTTGATGTAACCGTGGGCATTGGCAATAAACGGCCGGAACTGGCGCACCGCCAAGCCTTTGTTGTTGTATTCGACACGCTCGCTGACGCGCCACCGTGGATTGGCTTGTACTTCAACGAACTTGCCGTCTTCAACGATCAGCGAGCCGTCGGTGTCCACCGCATAGGCCAGGCCGGGTTCAACCAACTGCTGGGATTGCAGCGCTCGACCAAAGCCGTCGACGCAGGCCTTGGTGATGTGGATCTGTGCCGGCACGGCGTCATCGGGGTAGCGGTCGGCGCTGAGGACGACGCTGTGTACCGGTTCGCGTCGGGTTGTTGCGATCGCCTCGCGCAAGTTCTGTTCTGTCGCCGTCAGATTGCCGATTCGCGCGAGTCGCCGGCGGGCGCTGGCACGAATATGGCCGCTGGGCAGGAGGTAACCGTTGGCGATCCATTCGCCGCTGGCGCGGTTGTCGGGCGGGATCTGCCCCATCCAGCTGAACAAGTCCTTGCGCAAGGTGCTGGCGGCTTTTTGCAGCGCCTCTTGCGGATCGTCAATCGCGGTATCCGGTCGATGGTCTTCGGGGCGGCGGTATTCGCTCAACGGTTTGAAACCGGCAGGCATCCCGTTTTCCGTACCGTGGAAACTGGTGGCCAGTGGTTGGCCGGAGGGTTCGTAAATCGCCTCCTCGACATTCTCGTTGGCATCGATGATACGCAGCGGTTGCAGCGCGTGGTAGTCGTATTCGACCTGGGTGGTGCAACCATCCGGCAACTCGACGCGGGTGATCGCCAGCCGATAGTCGTCGTATTCGGCGAGGGTTACGCCATGGCTCGGGGTTTCGTGGTAGCCGTGTACCTGGTGAAACCCTTTGAGGTCGGCGTACTCGGCGTAGCCGAATGTCGATGACCATAGATTTTCTTCGGCATCGTCCGGCTCTACCTCAAACAGCAACTGCATGGCGGTGTAACCGATTTTTTTCAGTTCGACACGGATATCGAACGGCGGCGGCAGCACGTTGTAGGCGTCCAGTGCGGTCTTGTCCAACTGCGCCAATTCCAGTGGCCCGGCCAGTGCTTCGAACTCGGCGACACCGTCGTCCAGCGGCGAGCCGTCCGCCTGCACATAACGCTGCACCGACTGTGTCGTCAGGACTCGTTGAGTGTTCCAGTGCGGCGAATCCTGATGCAAAGCCAGTTGCTCGAAACACACCTCACTCGCGGACAGTCCCTCAGGCAGTGGGCCTTTTGGCAAGACCAGCGCGTTGCCACGCTGTTGCCAGGGCAGGCCCAGTCGCCACTGTTGGGGATTACTGTCGAGGTTGATGTATCGCGCGCGGGTTTCGCTGATGTAGAAGGATTGCTGCGCCTCGTCATGAGCGTCGCGCCACCACTGTTGTTCATCGGGATCGCTGAACGGCGGCGTGTCCGAGTCGACAAGCCTGCGGGCGTAGCTCACGGCCAACGCATGGGTCGACAGACCGAAGTCGTTCCAGCGCAGATTGACCTCATGACGGCACAGCGGATCGTCGATAAACCGGTCGTACTGGTAGCTGATTTTTTCCAGTACCAACGGCAGCAATACCGCGGCCGCATATGGCCCTTTGGGCCGGACTTCGCGCACCAGATAACGTAGCTCTTGCACCGCATAAGGCGTGGCAATGCCAGGCTGATCCATATCCGCATCGGCATAGGTTTCGATGCGGGTGATCGAGCCGACCAGCGCTCGGGCTATCTGGTATTGACTGTCAGCGTCATGCGGCGAGATGGGCTCATCGATTTCGTCGCCGGCGTGGTAACGGCTGAACAGTGTGGTGCCCAGTGCGACGGCTTGCGCATCCTCATTGAAATAGCTATCACGCGCCCGATCCATTGACTGCCCGGTGTGGAACCAGGTGCAGACCCGAACCGGTTCGCTGAAGCCGACGTCATCATCGCCCGTGGCGCTTTCACTATCGGTTTGCTGCAACAGTCCGAAACCGCGGAACTCGCGTTCCTGGCCGTCGTAAACCCCTTCGCACCAAGTGAAAGACTGGGTCAGGCAGTTGCCGGTGACTTCATCCAGTTGCAGTTGTTTTTTGACCACCGCCACCGGGAACGGCAAGTGCGAAACCGGCAGACGCTTGAGCTTGAGCATCCGCTGTTTTTCATCCAGCCATTCCTGGGCGGAACTGCGATACACCACACTGGCGCTGCAACCCATGTTGTTGTTGCTGGCCGTCAGCAAATAGGGTTTGGCCGCGACGAAATCGTAGCGCCAGTGCTGCGGTGCGAGGTGCGGCACCGTCAGTATCAGGCTGGCACAGCCCAAACCTTGCAGGTCGGCGAAGCTCACCTGGCACAGGCGGTCATAACGCACACCTTGCGGCCAGGGCACGATCACCGGGATCTGTTCCAGCCCGTTGCCGCCGCGGTTCAGATAGATCTCGAACACATCGGACTTCAGATAGATCAGCGCCGGTGCCCCACAGCCATCGAGGTCGGCGAGGCGTACCCGCGATGAATCGAATTGCTCGTATGTGAAGGGCAGGTCACTGATCTTGTGACCTTCACCAAACCGGCCGTGACCCAGGTTCGGCCAGCAGCGGATTTCGTCATGACGAATGCGGCACAGTTCGGGCATGTCGCTGCCCAGCAGATTGCCGAGCAGCACCAGTTCAGTGGGCGAGTCGCTGAATAATGGCAAGCGGTCATCGGGTGGTGAATGCGGCACCTCTTCGGCCCGGGCGAACCCTTGCTCTCGCTGGTTGGCGTACAGGCGCACCGAGTTCGGGCCGATCAGGGCAATCGAGCTGAGGCCGTCACCGCTGAGATCCGCCAGTTGCACCAGCGTGTGGAAAAACTCCAGCGGAAACGCGTTGAACGGCACGAAATCGGCGAAGTTGCGTTGCGCATTCAGCGTGCGAAACCCGCTGGCGCCTGGTTGTGCGGTGATCCAGTCGAGACGTCCGTCACCGGTCAGATCGGTCAGCCATTGCATTACCGGCCGATTGCGATCAGCCAGCGGAATCCTGTCCAGCGCAGTCCATGGTCCATAGCTGATTTCATCACCACCTACTTTTGCGCGTAGCGGTTCGCGGTAGTACCAGCCTTGGTCATAGCGGCAGAGAAACCCCGGCACGCCTTCGCCGTAGAGGTCAACGCACTGGTAGAACCCGCCGTCTTCGACGCCCGGTTGCGTGTCTGTTGCCAGCAGGCGTGTCGGGGTTTTATTGATTTCGAAGGCTGAGTAGTCGAACTCCACCGGCGGCGTGTTTTCCACGTAACCGCTGGCATCGAAGGCTTGATAGTGGGCGGCGCTGATCTGACTGAACGCCCACTGCGTCATTCTTTGAAGGTCGTGATATTCCAGCAGCAGACGCCGAACCAGCAGAGGTTTGTCGCCCGGGGCTGTGGGGAAGTGATGAAACATCAGTACTTGCCGACAGAGCCGACGGGTGCCCACTTCAAAGCCCTGGCCATAGGTTGAAAAGGGATCCGGGCGCAGAGGCCACGGCAACAGTGTGGCGCCGTCGTAAACCGGGACTTCAGTCAGCGACGTAGTGCGCTCGCCGTAGTCGAAGATCAGCTGAAAATGCCAATCCGGTTGGGCCGCGTCCTCCGCCTCCCAGGCATACAATTTCTTGCTCGCCGTGAAGTTGCCGTAGCACACCCGCTCCAGATAGCGCTGGGCGCTGTAGTCATGGATCGGGTCGGGATCCTGATCATCGGCCTTGTACCGATAACAGATGTGTTCGCCGCGCGTGTTCATGCTTTCGCAGAGTAGCCAGGCGCCGACACGGCCCTGAGCCTGTGGGTCTTCACGGCGTGAGGCGGCTGTTTTGCCGTAGACGTGCAACGAACCATCGGCACCGTGTATCAGCCAGAAACCAGGCGTTGCGGCCTCCTTCGAAGCAGGCTCTCGTTGCCAGTATTCACGCAGGGAAAAGTCCGCTTCAACCCGTGGCCAGTAGCGCACCACACGGTGTAGGCCGATGTTCTCGCCGTCATAAGTGGATTCATGGCGGGACTTGATTGTGCCGTCGGCTTCCAGCTCCGGCATCCACACTTCGCCGTCATGGCCGATGATCTCGTCGTGTTCGGTATAGCGCGGTACGCCCTTGTTGGTGCGCCGGCTGATCTGACTGAGGGCAAGTCCCCAGCCAATCCCGAACGAGCCGTTACCGGTCTGGCTGCTGTAAGTCAGCGACAGTTGCGGATCCCAGCCACGCCCGGCGGACAGTGGCATCGGCAGCTCGAACGACGCTGCGCCGGTCGGCCCGACGGCCCCCCAACTTTTGCCGATGGTGGCAATCGACGAACTCTTGGCAATGGAAGGTGTGGTGATGTTCAGTTCCTGATCGGCCATGGTCTTGTCCGTTGCGCACGCGGAGGGCGAGGGTGGATAGACGCTAGCAACAATCAGGCGCGAGGTAACCTGTCAGACCTGACAGGTGCGCAAGACCGATTTGTATGCATGGGCGATGTTTTTATCGCCAAATCATTGAATAAACAAAAAGGCCGGCCCGTCGTATGACGGGCCGGCCTTTTTTACAGCGTTAAAGCGCTTACTGCACTTCGACCGCCAGGCTTTCGCTGATCTTCTGTTGCCAGATCGCAGGACCGGTGATGTGTACCGACTCACCGTTGCTGTCCACCGCTACGGTGACCGGCATGTCCTTGACCTCAAACTCGTAGATCGCTTCCATGCCCAGTTCGGCGAATGCCAGCACCTTGGACTTCTTGATGGCCTGGGCCACCAGATAAGCGGCGCCGCCAACGGCCATCAGGTACACAGCCTTGTTGTCCTTGATCGCTTCGATTGCGGTCGGGCCGCGCTCGGACTTGCCGATCATGCCCAGCAGGCCGGTTTGTTCAAGGATCTGACGGGTGAACTTGTCCATCCGCGTGGCGGTGGTCGGGCCAGCCGGGCCAACCACTTCGTCACCGACCGGATCAACCGGGCCGACGTAGTAGATGAAGCGACCTTTCAGATCGACCGGCAGGGTTTCACCTTTGTTGAGCATCTCGACCATGCGCTTGTGCGCCGCGTCGCGACCGGTGAGCATCTTGCCGTTGAGCAGCACGGTTTCGCCCGGCTTCCAGCTCTGCACGTCTTCCGGGGTCAGCGTGTCGAGGTTGACGCGACGGGCCGACGGGCCGGCTTCCCAGACGATTTCCGGGTAGGCGTCCAGCGGTGGCGCTTCCAGCGAGGCCGGGCCGGAACCGTCGAGCACGAAGTGCGCGTGACGGGTGGCAGCGCAGTTCGGGATCATGCACACCGGCAGCGAAGCGGCGTGGGTCGGGTAATCCATGATCTTCACGTCGAGCACGGTGGTCAGGCCACCGAGGCCCTGGGCGCCGATGCCCAACTGGTTGACCTTCTCGAACAGTTCCAGACGCATTTCTTCAATGCGGTTCTGTGGGCCACGGGCCTTCAGCTCGTGAATGTCGATGGATTCCATCAACACTTCTTTAGCCATGACAGCGGCTTTCTCGGCGGTGCCGCCGATGCCGATGCCCAGCATGCCCGGTGGGCACCAGCCGGCGCCCATGGTCGGAACGGTCTTGAGCACCCAGTCAACGATCGAGTCGGACGGGTTGAGCATGGCCATTTTCGACTTGTTCTCGGAACCGCCGCCCTTGGCCGCTACGTCCACTTCCACGGTGTTGCCCGGGACGATGGAGTAGTGGATGACCGCCGGAGTGTTGTCCTTGGTGTTTTTACGAGCGCCCGCCGGGTCGGCGAGGATCGAAGCACGCAGGACGTTTTCCGGCAGGTTGTAGGCGCGACGCACGCCTTCGTTGATCATGTCGTCCAGGCCCATGGTGGCGCCATCCCAACGCACGTCCATACCTACGCGGACAAACACGGTAACGATACCGGTGTCCTGGCAGATCGGCCGGTGGCCGGTGGCGCACATGCGCGAGTTGATCAGGATCTGCGCCATCGAGTCACGGGCCGCTGGCGATTCTTCGCGCAGGTAGGCTTCGTGCATCGCCTGGATGAAATCCACGGGGTGGTAATAGGAAATGAACTGTAGGGCGTCGGCAACGCTCTGAATCAGGTCGTCTTGCTTGATCACGGTCATGAGTCGCGCTCCTCTAAAAGACGGGAACATTCAATAAGGTGCCTGCGGCTTGGGTGTATCGGTCGGTCGCAAGCACCTTTCAAGGCACGCCGGGGCTGCTGGCGCGACGCTAAAAAGGCGCGGCAGTATAACGCGCATCAAAGGGGCGTACACGCGCAGGTAGTCATTCGTTGGTCGCATGGTTGGGCGAATATCGGACATCGGGTTTCACGTCTACATCGCCCGCTCAGCCCAGCCCTCTCCCTTGGGAGAGGGAGCCGATCCTCATGCTGTTCAAAAATGTGAGTCGGGCTCAGACAACTTGGGGGGAAGGGGAGCCGATTTGTGTCGTTTTCAAAACCTCGATTCGGCTCGGTATTTCAGGTCGGTGTAGCTTGTGAGAACCACGCGATCAGTCCCCTCTCCCACCGGGAGAGGGCTAGGGTGAGGGGCTTTTGAGGCCACACTTTTGACGTCAAATTTCGAGCCCGAAAATCGGTGGTCATTTATCGACTACGCCACTAAAGTGGCAGCCGGTCTGTAGAGTAGGACACTCGGTCAGCCTCCAATCGCACGGTGAGTCAACGATTGACCCATAACGCCATTCAACGTCTTTTGCTCAAACGCTTTGCCCTCGCTGCAGCCACCTATGGATTGGCTTTGGTGCTGTTGTGGCTGGCGTTTTTCACCGGGCATTACGACCAATCCTTGAGCACAGTGACCATCGGCAGCGCGCTGGTGGTGATCACTCAGGCCATCCTGTTCGGCCTGTTCTGGTCCGGCCGTAACCTGCGTTTTGCCGATCCCAGCCTGACCGAAGCGCAAGTGCTGCTCGGGCTCGGCTGGCAGACCTGGCTGATCGCCCATCTGGATGAAGCACGCAGCGCGTTTCTGGTGTTCTACGTGCTGATCCTGTTATTCGGTCTGTTTCATCTGAGTCGGCGGGCGTTTATTCGCTGTGCGCTGCTGGTGTTCTTCAGTTTCTGCGCAATTACCCTGTGGGACGGCTATCACATGCGCTTGCCGGAACCGGCGCTCGCAGCCTTGCAAGTGTGCGTCCTGGCGATGGTGCTGGCGTGGCTGGTGATTTACGCACGTTTCGTCCAGGTCTCGCGCCAACGCATGCGCCAGCGTCGCTTTGCCTTGCAGGCGCATCAGGACACCCTGCGCGGGATGATGCGCCAGCTTGAAGACCTGGTCGCCACCGACGAACTGACCGGCCTGTTCAATCGCCGGCATTTTCTGCGCCTGGCCTCGCGTGAACTGAATGCGATGGACAGCGACGTGTTGCACGGTCTGGCGCTGATCGACCTCGACCATTTCAAGCGCATCAACGACCTGCACGGCCATGCCGCCGGCGATCAGGTGTTGCAAGCCTTTGCCGGCGTTGCTCAAGCATGCCTGCGCGACGGCGATGTGCTGGCGCGTTATGGTGGTGAGGAATTCGTGGTGTTGCTGCCCGACTGCGACGCCGAACGCCTTACGGCTTGTTGTGAACGGCTGCGCATCGCCTTTACCGACGTCGAACTGATCGGTCTGAACGTGCGAGATCTCAGCCTCTCGGCCGGCATGACCTTATTGGCGCTGGACGATGATCTGGACGACGCCTTGCAGCGCGCCGATCAGGCGCTCTATCGAGCCAAGCGTGACGGGCGCAACCGCTGTGCGGCCGCGTGGGAGAACGTCGATGCCTGAACTTCGCGTCGGTGAACGGCACTGGTCGGTGGCGGCGGGCAGCAATCTGCTCGATGCACTCAACCAGAACGGCGTGGCTGTGCCCTACAGTTGTCGCGCCGGCAGTTGCCATGCCTGCCTGGTGCAGTGCGTACAAGGCCTGCCGGCAGATAACCGCCCGGATGCCTTGAGCGCCGAACAGCGTGAGCAGGGTTGGCGGCTGGCCTGCCAGTGTCAGGTGATCGAAGATTTGCAGGTGCACACCTTTGACCCGATCAAGGACGGTCGCCCGGCCGTCGTCGAAGCGCTGGACTGGCTCGGTGACAACGTCCTGCGTCTGCGCCTGACCCCGCAACGGCCCTTGCGCTACAGCGCCGGCCAACATCTGGTGCTGTGGATCGATCACATCGCGCGGCCGTATTCGCTGGCCAGCCTGCCGGAAGAAGACCGCTTTCTTGAGTTTCACCTCGACTGCCGCCAGCCCGGCGAATTCAGCGATGCGGCGCGGCGCTTGCAGATCGGTGACCCGATCCGCCTCGGCGAACTGCGCGGCGGCGCGCTGCATTACGACCCCGACTGGCATGCAAGACCGTTGTGGCTGCTGGCCGCCGGTACAGGTCTGGGCCCTTTGTTCGGTGTGCTGCGTGAAGCCTTGCGCCAGGATCACCAAGGCGCAATCCGCGTCATTCACCTGGCCCATGACGCCGGCGAGCACTATCTGGCCAAACCCCTTGCGGCACTGGCCGCGCAGCGGGAAAACCTGACCGTCGAACGCTGGACGGCGGCCGAGTCGCCCGCCGCTTTGGCGCAACTGCGCCTTGTTTCCCGGCAAACCCTGGCCTTAGTCTGCGGCTCACCGACCAGCGTAGACGCCTTTGCCCGGCGGCTGTACCTCGCTGGACTGCCGCGCAATCAACTGCTGGCCGACGTCTTCCTCAGCCGTGGTTGAGCGCTGATCCATCAGACGCGAGACACGCCATGCCCGAAGCCATCCTGCTGGAA
This sequence comes from Pseudomonas sp. LBUM1648, assembly GCF_059716145.1. Taxonomy (NCBI): domain Bacteria; kingdom Pseudomonadati; phylum Pseudomonadota; class Gammaproteobacteria; order Pseudomonadales; family Pseudomonadaceae; genus Pseudomonas; species Pseudomonas sp. LBUM1648. The sequence continues at coordinate 5,112,212 of NZ_CP166808.1, read as the reverse complement.
CGCGAACGCGGTTTACTGACCCTGCGCCTCAACCGCCCTGACAAGAAAAATGCCCTGACCCGGGCGATGTACAGTCGTCTCGCCGAGGCGCTGAAGAAGGCTGACAGCGATCCTGAAATCAACGCCGTGCTGATCACCGGCAGCGCCGAGTGCTTCACCGCCGGCAACGACATCGCCGACTTCATCCAGCAACCGCCGAGCGATCTCGACAGCCCGGTGTTCCACTTCATGCTCAACTTGCTTGAGTTCCGCAAACCAGTGATCGCTGCCGTGGCCGGGGCGGCGGTGGGGATTGGCACCACGCTGTTGCTGCACTGTGATCTGGTCTACGTCAGCCGTGATGCGCGCCTGCGCATGCCGTTCGTCAACCTTGGTTTGTGCCCGGAGTTCGGCTCCAGCCTGATCCTGCCGCGCTTGCTCGGCCAGGCCAAAGCAGCGGAGTTGTTGTTGCTCGGTGAAGGCTTCAGCGGTGAACAAGCCGCCGAGTGGGGCATTGCCAGCGAAGCGTTGGGCAGCGGCGAAGCGGCACTGGCCAAGGCGCGGGAAATGGCCCTGCGCTTCGATGAGTTGCCGCCCGAAGCCGTGCGCATCAGCAAGCAACTGATGAAAGCGCCGGATCGCGAGCTGATCCGCAAAGTGATCGAAGCGGAGGGCGCGTTGTTCACCCAAAGGCTGCGATCGCCCGAAGCGCTGGCGGCGTTGACCGGGTTTATCAAACGGCACTGAATCTTCGCGGCCTTGCCAGCGATGAGGGCCGAACAGGCGCCGCACCTGTTGGATCAGAATGCAAAAAGCCCCGCCATTCACATGGCGGGGCTTTCGCTTTTCAGCAACCGGTCACTCAGACCTGCGGGTCGCCCACGTGCAGGATCTTCATGCCGTTGGTGCCGCCGGTGGTGTGGTAGCTGTCGCCCTTGGTCAGGATGACCCAGTCGCCTTTTTCCACAACGCCGCGCTTGACCAGTTCGTCGATCGCCTTCTGGCTCACTTCGTGCGGCGGTAGCGATGCCGGGTCGAACGGCACGGTGTACACGCCACGGAACATGGCCGCACGGGCCTGAGTTTCACGGTGCGGAGAGAACGCGTAGATCGGCACCGAAGAACGGATGCGCGACATGATCAACGGCGTGTAGCCACTTTCGGTCAGGGCGATGATCGCTTTGACACCCGGGAAGTGGTTGGCGGTGTACATGGCTGCCAGCGCGATGCTCTGGTCGCAGCTTTCGAACACTTTGCCGATGCGGTGGCTGGAGGTTTTACCGGTCGGATGCTTTTCAGCGCCGACGCAGATGCGCGCCATCGCTTGCACGGCTTCCAGCGGGTACAGGCCTGCGGCGGATTCGGCCGAGAGCATCACGGCGTCGGTGTAGTCGAGCACGGCGTTGGCCACGTCGGACACTTCGGCGCGGGTTGGCATCGGGTTCTGGATCATCGACTCCATCATCTGGGTCGCAACGATCACAGCCTTGTTGTGGCGGCGTGCGTGCAGAATGATTTTCTTCTGAATGCCCACCAGTTCGGCGTCGCCGATTTCCACACCGAGGTCACCACGGGCAACCATCACTGCGTCGGACGCCTTGATCAGGCCGTCGAGGGTTTCGTCGTCGGCCACGGCTTCGGCGCGTTCGATCTTTGCCACCAGCCAGGCAGTACCGCCGGCTTCGTCGCGCAGTTGACGGGCGTATTCCATGTCGGCGGCGTCACGCGGGAAGGACACCGCGAGGTAGTCGACTTCCATTTCGGCGGCGAGCTTGATGTCGGCCTTGTCTTTTTCAGTCAGGGCCGGCGCGGTCAGGCCGCCACCGCGACGGTTGATGCCTTTGTGGTCGGACAGCGGGCCGCCGATGGTCACAGTGCAATGCAGTTCAGTGGCAGTGGCGGTATCAACGCGCATCACGACGCGACCGTCGTCGAGCAGCAGCTCGTCGCCCACGCCGCAGTCTTTCACCAGATCCGGGTAGTCGATGCCGACCACTTGCTGGTTGCCTTCGGTCAACGGATGGCTGGTGGAGAAGGTGAACTGGTCACCGATCTTCAGCTCGATCTTTTTGTTGGCGAATTTGGCGATACGGATTTTCGGGCCTTGCAGGTCACCGAGCAGGGCGACGAAGCGGCCGTGCTTGGCAGCGAGGTCACGCACCAGTTTCGCGCGAGCCTTGTGCTCGTCGGGGGTGCCGTGGGAGAAGTTCAGACGGGCAACGTCCAGACCAGCCAGAATCAGCTGTTCGAGAACTTCCGGCGAGTTACTGGCCGGGCCAAGGGTAGCGACGATTTTGGTACGACGGACGGACATGCAAAGACTCCTGAGTTCAAGCGCTAGCGAAGGCTACTATGCTCGAGGGGTGTAGTCATTGTTCGTTTGCACTACTTTCTATTTTCTTTATTGAACGCGGTAACTTTGGGACAAACGCGCCTGAAGATTTCCGACCAGGGGTCGATACAGAGCACAAGACAGGAGAACCCCCATGCGATTGTTGCCCATTGCCGCCCTTGCCCTCAGCGTCCTCGCCGTCACGGGCTGCACCCGTTGGTCGATGAACCATCATTTGAACAACGCCTACAGCGCCTATGATCGCGGCAATTGCGAGCAGGTGATGCTCGAACTGTCCAAGGTCGAACGCGCCAGCCGTGCCCGCCCGTATGTGTGGCCGGAAGTGTCGATGATGCGCGGCCAGTGCCTGGAACGGCAGAAGCTGTTTGTCGATGCCGCGCAGACCTACCAGTTCATCATCGCCTCGTACCCCAACAGCGAATACGCCTACCGCGCCCGCGCGCGCCTGGAAACCTTGCAGAGCCTGGGCCATTACCCGACCCGCAGTGCCGCAGCCGTGGTGCGTCCGACCCGTTTTTGATGGTGGTTGTCATACAAAAGCTGGCCGGTTGTACAAGCTGAGCTATAGTCGAATGAATCGGGTTTAGAGCCGTGTCTCTAATACCGTGCAACACCTGCGACTGGCCAGTTGTCAGGTGACGGCGATTTAGCGACCGTCACACCGGAAGCGGGGAGAGCGTGCCTGCCATACAGGTGCGTTCCGAAGCAAAGGTGCGGCTCTGTGATGGAGCCTTGCATGGCGAACTGCGCATGTTTACCGACCGCCGGATTGAACGGCATCAGCTGCCGTACTTCCTCAGAGTGTTCAACAGCGTCACCGACAAACCCATCGGCTTTCTCGGCAATGTGTCCGAAGACGGGCTGATGCTCATCAGCCAGTTGCCGATGATGATCGGTGCGGATTTCCATTTGCGTCTGAAGATCCCCTGCGGCGATGGCTGCCAGCAGGTGATCGATCTGGCTGCCTGCTGCCTTTGGTGCCACGAAGACGCGACCCCGCTGCACTACGACGCCGGCTTCAGCCTGCAACGACCGCCGGTGGAATACGGGCAACTGGTCGAGGCGCTACGGCAATACTTCAGTTTTCAGCCGTTGCCGGCTTCGGCCTGAGTTCTGCGGCGCCTTCACCATTGCAATCGCTGGCAAGCCAGCTCCCAAAGGGTTTGCGTCGTTCACTGATGTTGTGTCCGCTCGCTGAACCTGTGGGAGCGGGCTTGCCCGCGATGGCGTCAGTTCAGGCGCCGCATGGTTAACGATCAGGTAACGGCAATCGCCCGCTCGTTATCCAGCGCCTGCTCCGCCAGCAACAACCCCATTTCGCTCAATTGATAAATCGCCATCGCCAGATGTCGCGGCTTGTCGTCCAGGCTGTCCGCCAGATCCAGCAGCAGAATGCTCACCGACGAAAACGTCTCGTACGTCTGAATGGCCACGGCTTCGGGGTTGAGGTCGGGGGCGACCCTGAACATTTGCATGCCGCGATCAACGGAATTGCGCGGGTCGGGTTTCGGTTTGAGGTAATGGTCGAGGGCTTTTTCGGCGGCCTCGTGGAGTTTTTTTGATTCGGCGGATTTGTAGGGTGAAACCGAGTCGGTTTCGGGGGGATTCGGCGTGTCTTTGAACATGATCGTATTTCCTTTTAATGGAGCTGCCACCGTCTCGCGACTAAACGAGGGGGTGGCGGCTGGACGCAGGTTAGTCGACCGGGAGGAATACGAAAAAACCGGCGCGCCCGAGGGCGCCCTGCGCACAGCCACCATCGAGTGCGGGGATAGGGATTACCCGACTTGATGACGCTTATGCACCTTCATATACCTACCGGGCGACTAAACCCGACCACTGATTGGCAGCGGCACGGATCAAGTTACGGGGCATCAGCAAGGCGCACAAGCCGGCGGATTCTGAGGGATCTGTAGGCAATGGCGCAAGGCGCTGTAGTTTGCTGCGAGTGTCGGCGTAGGCTCGCGAAGTGGTATAGGTTTTGGTTATCAAATGGCCGTTTGCTAGATGAAACAGGTCTTTTGAACTGTCAGATCTGACAGTGGTTGGTCTTTGGGAAGGTAAGTATGTTTAGCGCAACGCGTCAGCTATCCATTGCCCGGAACCACTGAAATGAACGACAACATTGATGATGGCGGAAACAGTAAAGCCCTGCCGGATGGGGAAAGCACCCAGATAACCGGCGAGGCGGACACTGCTGCATTGGGAAACGGCGCCATTCAGGAAACGGGCGAGAGTGCGCAATTTTCAGAGGTTTTTTGGGCCAATGCCAATACCACCACTCTCCATCAGACACACCCCCGTGTACCGTCGTTGAAAACCGAAATGGTGTGTCAGTACAAGTTCGAAAACGGCCGGCTTTATGTAAGGACGTTGAAGTACAAGATGACCACGCGTGGTGACAACAAGTACAGGGCAAACATAGATGTTGCCCTTCATGCGCTTGAGTATGTACGTATTAACTCACCGGACAGCATGTCGCAAGACACACAGTGGCACGATTACGTGATTTATCTTGAGTCTCCCTATGGCCCGGCAGCTCAGTTGGGCGGGGGAAACAGAATGCATATCCGGGTCGACTATGACGGCTCGAACAACGATGTCGAGCCGCATGAGGGATGGGGCAATTTCGTATTTCCTGCAGCTCCACCGATCATCGAAGTACCGCGACTCAATACCGTGATTGGCAAGCAATTTGACGTCTCGGGGAGAAACGGCCTCGTGGGTGCCCGAGTGTATGTGAGGTATCTGTTGAGCGGCATGGAGAATACGATCGGATTTTCTGACGTAGGAAACTATGGGCAATGGCAAACGAATGTCAGTTTGCCGAGTCACGTCACGACCTTTTACGCTGTACAAATCGCTGGCAATGAAGTTTCCGTGCGGTCGAATGCCGTCACCATTCGTTTTCGCCCTCCACTGATCAAAGCACCGGCAAACGGCGTGTTGATCGCACTCAAGTCTGGTATGGAAATTACGTTAAGCGGGGAGGGTACGCACGGGCGAATCATCGACATCATGACGCCGGACGGTGCTGTTTTACACGGATCTACCACCGTCAAGGACAACGATACCTGGGAAGCATTGTTCAATCTGGCGAACTACCCCAGCGGCGGTCTGGTTGAAATGATGGCGGGCCACCGGGGCATGAATGACTGGTCACAACTGCATACCTTCACCTTGCTGGCTGCACCTCCCATCAGTCTCCCGATTTCCGCAAGTGTTACCGATCCGCGTGGCCCCATATCCGGCACCGGTTTCAAAGGCGCCATTGTCGAGGTGCTCAGAGACACGCAACACACATTCAAGATCGGTCAAGCCACGGTAGAACCCGACGGAAGCTGGGAGATCAAGACCTTCGACAATGAAATGCCGCCCGGCCCTTTTTCGATTGTCGCCCGCCAAACCTTTGCCAACGTCACGACTGACGTTGGCACCGCAAGAGGTTTCAAAGTTCGGCCATCTGCAATGGTCAAACCCGATACCACCTTCCCCACAGACGGCAGCATTAAGTTCTCGGGCACCACTGCCCATCCCGGCGCCACAGTCGTGATCACGGCCCCCGGTTCGTCTGTCACGCCGCCTGCGCCTGTTGTGGCGACGGGTGGCAACTGGACTACCACCGCTACCGCTTGGCCGTTCGGCACTTACAGTCTGCAAATCGTGCAAAAGGTGGGCGACGGTGCCAGTGGCTGGATCGAGTCGTTACCGTTTGAGTTTACGGTCGAAAATAGATTGCCTGATGTGAGTGAGTTGGCCTTCACCCCGGAATATCAACCGACCTTCAGCGGCAAGGGCAATGCTCGTGCGACCGTGTGGCTGTGGAAAATCGACAAGGACGAGGCGGTGGCGCCTCATGTGCCGCTGACGGTCAGTGGCAAATGGTCGAGCAAGGCCTCGGAAATCTGGGGGCCAACGCACAATCGACGAGTTCGTATCAAACAGGCGGGAGACGGGCAGGAAACAGAGTGGGTCTATCTGGATGTGACCATCCCGCCCTTGGCCCCCGGCCTGAACGACCCGGTGGAAGATGGTCTTTCCCCAAAGCTCAGCGGTACTTGCTGGCCAGGTGCAGCGGTCAAAATTCGGTACAGCGACGAAGAACAGGTCGAGCATGACGGGATTGTCAGTGGTGGTACCTGGCAGTTCCGGCGGGACAAGGAATTTGCGCCGGATGTGTCACATACCGTCACCGTCACCCAATTCGCCGCCGAGCAAACCTCGCCGCCGGTGTCAAAGACCTTCACTGTCAAAATACTCATGCTCCAACCGCTGATTACCCAGCCCGAGGACGGGGCGAAAGTCGGTCGCGTTGTCACGATCCAGGGTAAAAACGGTATGGAGGGCGCCACGATGCAGTTGCGTGACGTGCGTTTCGACCGCCCGCTCGGCAGTCCCAAGGTACTGGATAAGGACGGTGACTGGTCGATTGACCTCAGCGCTCTGGAGTTCAGGCTCTATACCTTCGACGCGCAGCAGACCCTGCTGGGCAGGCCTTCGGCTCGCAGTGATGCGCGCACTTTTGAAGTGGTGTTGCTGCCCCCGGAATTTCTCCAGCCGACGCAAAACGGCAAGCTGCCCCGCATGGCGAAGCTGGAGGGGCGCGGCATGGCGAACGGGCATGTCGAGATTTTTCTCGAAGGCCTCACCGAGCCTCTGCTCACGGATGTTCCGGTGAACCGGGAGGGCCATTGGGAAGCTGAAGTGACGTTGCCGGTAGGACATAAAACCATCTGGGCGCGGCAAACGTTCATGGATGAAACCGGCAAATTGCAGGAATCAGAAGACACGCCACTGCTGCAATTTGACCTCGTGCCGGCGGCGCCGTTTGTAGAGTCCCCAGTTGAAAATGACCAGGTCGGCCAGCAGGTCGTGGTGTCCGGCTTCGGTGTGCCGGGCGATACCGTCACTGTGCAGTTGAATCTTGGCACGCAAAGCACCGTCGTGCTGGAGGATCGCACCTGGTCGGTGAAGGTGACCTCCGGTGTGAGGAGCGGCTTTCACGTTTTGCAAGCGACGGCAATGTACAACAACTTCGAGTCGGATCCCGCGCAGCGAACGCTCGAACAGAGCACTTATCGACCCGTCATCGACGAGCCGGCAGCCGGGCGCTGGCTCAGTGATCCGGTGACGCTCGCCGGCAAGGGGCGCGCGGGCAGCGTGCATGTGGTGAGCTGGTTCAACCCGGACGTGAAATGGTCGCCGCCACTGGCTGTGTCCGGCGACGCATGGCGCGGCGAATCCGAAGTGCCACTGTCACCCGGAGGCAACTGGTGCCGCGTCGGGCAAACGCTTGTCGACGATCCTGCCGGGGTAGAGGCTTCGGACTGGGCGTTGAGCGCGCGCTTTGAGATCAAAAACTCAAAACCGACCTGAGCCAGACCATCCGACGAACGGTCAATAGACCTGTCAGATCTGACAGTAGACGTTGATCTTTTCAAAGCGCCAAATCGTACTCACTCAATACGCAGTCTGCCGGAAGCGGCAGGCTGTTCGGGCCAGTTGTCGCCTCAAGGAACCTGATCATGGTCGATTCGCGCCGCCCAGTCCTGCAACTGTTCGATCAGTTGTTTGCTGAGGAGCAACAAGTACAAAACATCGGGCTGGGAAACCTGAAAGCCTACCTCGAGAAGGGCGGATCGATTTTTCCTTTGGTGGAGAAGGGCGTTCAAGGCTTGGTCAGGGAACAGCGGGTAACCCCCGATGACGCGCGGCGGTTTCTGCGCTCGGCCAACAGCATGGCCACGTTTTTGCGTCGCCAGTTTATCGAGCAAACCCTGACCGGCGAAAAGACGACTGCAACACGTAGTTCAAGCGGTTTGTTATCAATGGTTGACGGCCCCAGTTATGAATATCTGATCGGTACACGTTTTGCAGCACTGTGTCCGCCGAATGCACTGGAGTCACTGTTGTCGCCAGTGGCTTATCTGATTGAACTGTTGCGCTGGATTCGAGACCGTATCGAGTCTGTAGACAATCCGCCGACGGAATTTCGACTGCATAACCGCCGTACTGATTTGCTGCCGTTGTCTGTCGACTTCAATGCGGTTTATCAGTCGATATCTTCGGTCGACATCATTGTCTCGGTGCTGGAAGCTTTCATTGTTGCGAACACGGAAAGCGAGAACAGTGCGTCGATTGAAGACGCGTTGATCGAAGCCCGCTACCCCAATGGCCTGCCGTACTACCAGCATTGGGTCACGCTTGATGGCATTGCCCAGTCTCATGGCCTGTCGGTGGGCGATTTCGAGCACAGGGTTGATCTAGCGTACCCGTATTTTCTGCAAGCCAGTGCCCGTGGCCCCAATACCGGTCCCGGTTTTGCTCATGCGTCGCGGCTAGGCCCTTATCAGCGGCAAATATTGACAGAGCCGCGTGCGGGGCTCGATGAGGCCGAGGCTTTCTACGCGCACAATTTCGGTACTGATAATCTCGATAAGTATCAAAACCTTAATCAGTTTGCGTTTTTAGGCCAGCGGACAAAGTTGACCAGTACGCAGATCGAAGCCTTGCTGTCGATTCGCGATTTTGCACCGGTACGTTCAGCCAATGTGACCTACCCGGATGAGGCGCCCGAGATACCGCAAAGCGAGCGTTCAGGATCGGTCTACATCAACAACAACACCTTTCCGCCGGTGCGTATCGACGACGAGTCATTGTTACTCCCTCGCCTGACAGCAAATCCCGACGACGAAACTGGCTTCAACCGCTATGACCGGATGAATCAGATGGTGCGTCTGGCCAATTGGGTCGGATTGCCTTTTGACGAGGTGGATGCAGTGTTGGTGGCAGCCATCAGGGCGGTGCCGCGCGGCAGTGGACCGAAAATCGATTTGCAACAAATGAACATGTCGAGCGGCGTCGTGCATGCACTTGGCCTGTTTCAGACCTTGCGCGAGCGCTACGAATGCACCGCCGCCGACTTTGCTGTGTTTATGGGCGAACTGGCGGTTTATGGCCGTGGCGACGCGCTCTCGCAGTTCGACCGGATTTTCAATAATCAGGTGGGCTATCGCGAACCCTTGAGACTCGACAACGGTGAGTTTGCACTGGCGCCGGTGCCGGGCGAGGTTGATTTGACGATCAGCCAGTTGTGCAGCGGTCTGGCGATCGACCTGCAGACTTATTACTACCTGGCAATGACGGTGGCCAACGCGCACGGCCTGACGGAAAAACTGACGCGCAGTCCGGCGATTATCAGCGCCTTTTACCGCCTGGTGAGACTGCCCCGACTGTTGAACATTACTCCCGTCGAAGGTGTGCTGATGCTGTCGTTGATGGGTGGGGATTCGTGGGTCAAAGGCGTGGCGGGTGTTCCTTATATCCACACCGTGCCGGCTGGTTCACCGGATGTGCTGGAACTGATCGAAGCCATGCAAAGCTGCGTTCAATGGTGCGCGCAAAGCAATCTGCCGGTGCTGTGGGTGTTGCAACACGCCGTCGCTGCGCAACCGGCGCTGGAACCGACTGAGCAGGACCTGCAGTTTTTCGAGCAACTGCGCAATTTGCTGCCGACGGCACTGTTGTCCAATAGCGCTTTTCTGATGGCGGGTGTGCCGCCTGCCGGGGCCGCCAACTGGCTGGAATTCCTCGCAATACATGCCAATAACCTGAGTCCGATTGTCGATACCTATGGTCTGGTATTGCCATATGTCGGAACTGCCGAGCAGTACCTGGTCTTTGTCCACGCAAAAATCGAGTGGGCGGTCGACAGTGCCTTGGGCGTGATCGAACCACTGTTGCGCCAGAACATCATCGACATCATGACCCGAGTGCTGTTGCAGGTCCGGGATGCTCAGACGTCGCTGGTGAAAGAGACGCTGGCCGTGTATGCCGGCGTGGGTGTGGAACAGGCAATACCGATCCTTAACTGGGCAAATGCCACGGTTCATCAGTTACTGCAACAAGTGCTTGAGCTAACAGACGCGAGTTCGGAGCAACCCGAACGAACGCGCATCCGCAATGCCAACCCGATGCTCGATCTGTTGGCGGAGGTACGACGCCGCAGCGAGGTAGTGACGACGCTGGGACTGAGTGCCGCGCTGTTGCTCGATTATCTGGATTACGGCTACAGGGATTGGCTCGCTCAGACCAACAAGCATGAGTTGTCGCTGCGCACGCTGTATTACCTGACGACGCTTACCCGGGCCTTCGGCTTGAGCGAACAGCCGGCGCAGAAGCTCTTGGACTACCTGCGCCAGGTGAATGCACTGCCCACCGTCACGGGGGATGCGATGAAGCTTGCCCAACAGGCTGCCGCCATCAAACTGGCCGACTTTTTTGGCTGGAGCGTGCAGGAAGTACGTGAGTGCGTCAGTCGCATTGATCCCACGGACCTCAAGGTGCTGAAAAACCTCAGTCAACTTGATCTGTTGATGCGGATCCGGGTGCTGTCCGCGGAAACCGGAATGGATGCGTTGACGATCTTCCTGATCGGCAGCTTGCCCGAGACCGTCGACAAACAAGCTTATGAAATCGCTGCCGAACTTGCCCTGTTGGGCGAGTCTCATACGCGCGCGCCAACGGTGCATGTGCCGGGCGACCTCAAGGCGCTGGTCACGACCACGTGCGAAGTGCAGGGTGACAACAACGTGGTGGCCAACAAGCCTGGCGAACACATCACTTATAAGGTGACCCTGTGCGATGCCAAAGGGGCTGCGCTCAGTGGTGTCAACGTTTACTGGCAGACCACCTTGGGCCGCATGGAAACAGGCGCGACCCAGATAGACGGAACGCTGTTGGCCGAGTTCATCCCAGGCAAGGTCATGGGCACCGAAACGCCAATCTTCTGGCTGGACTTGTTTGACCCGGAGTACGCCCCTCCTTTGGTGATCGGGTTCGAAGTCCAATCACTGTCTTTTCCGCTTGCGGAACTGTCGCCAACCCCCTTGGGGGATGTGCCGCAAGGCCAGGAAGTCGAACTCTATGCCCTGCTTGAGGACAGGTACGCAAACCGTGGAAAAAACTCGCTGGTCGAATGGTTTGCAGAGAGCGTCGGCCCCGAAAAAAATGCACTGGCGACGATACGGCCATCGCAGGGGTTCACCGACCAGCAGGGGCTCACACGGGCCTTTGTCTCCAGTTCGACGGGCGGCACCTTCATCTTCTCGGTTCGCACTCAAGGTGGAGATGCCGAAAGAACATTCGTCGACTCCATCACCTTTGCGAGTGGTTCGACACCGGGGTAAGCGATGTTGCTTGGCGAACGTTTGTCCCCGGGTTCTACCCCAAGGAGCTGAATCATGGCACTGAGTAATATTGGCGGGCTGCTGGAAAAGCGCCGTTCGGCGCTGCTCGAATACTGCATCGGCCAGGTTGGCAATGCGAAATACCCTTTTGTGAAAACGCCGACCGATTTGTTCGAACTGCTGCGCATGGATCCGCTGGACACCTATCAGGTGCAGAGCTCCTGGGTGGCCGAAGCAACAAGTTGTGCGCAGCAGTACATTCATGCGGTGTATCGCAAGCTTGAGCCAGGCTTTGAAACACAGCGGTTCGACAAGCGGCATCTGGAGGAGTGGGAGCTTTGCAACAACTACCCAGACTGGGCGGCGGTGCAGATGATTTCGTGCTACCCGGAAAACTTCATCAATCCCTTTGTGCGTCTGCGCAAGACCAGTCTGTTCAAAAACCTGGAAAACAACCTCAACCAGGCGCGTTTGAACAACGATTCCGTTCAGGCTGCCCTGCAGGACTATTTGCAGGACTTCGAAAAGACCTGCGATCTGGACGTGATCAGTTGCTACATGGAGGGCACAACGCCTGCCCGCGCCGATTATTACTTTGTCGGGCGTCAACGTGTGCAGCCGTTCCAGTATTTCTGGCGCAAGGCCGAAATTGAACTAGGCGCCTCCACCGTTGCAGTCAATCCGGCCGCCTGGAGTGAGTGGCAAGCCGTGGAGATTCCGTCCGGCAACCGCGTGCTGGATATTCGCCCGGTGGTGTGGAATGGCCGGTTGTGTCTGGTCTGGGCCGAATGGCGTGACAAGGTCGCCAGCAAAGAAGCGGGCGAATACACCCCGAACAAACTTGAAATCAATCTGGCGTTCATGGCGCAGAACGGCCAATGGTCGGCACCGTTGAACCTGCACAGTTCGGAGTATGACCGTGCGCTTTTGCCGGACACGCGGTTGATTGCGAGCGTGCGCACCGACTATCTGGATCCCAAGGGCAAGCTGGGTGTTTTGATGTCGGGCAAGTTCGTACCGGCAGGGTCTGAACCTGATGATCTGAGGGTTTACGCCGTATATGACGTACTGATGCGCCCCATCAGCGGCGACGGCGGGGGCTGGCTGGATTTGGCGCTGCAACACCGATTCGTCAGCAACGAAACGGTTCAGCACCCGCTGAGCAGTCAGGTGACGGTTGTTCCACGGGTGCAGGTACCGGGCGTCATGACGCCGTATCTGGATGTGCAGGTCATGGCTCTGCGGGTGGATGAAAGCGATCTACTGATGGTGCAGGGTTTTTGCCGGCCCACGGGACGTGACAGTGCCTTGCAAAAAATGACGTTGGGGATAAACCAGGCAGGCGGGGACCCAAGCCCGATAGTCCAGGATGTTGATGAGGCGGGCGGCTGGGTCACGGCGCCGTGGATAAGCAGTCGAGCCAAAGGATCATGGCCGAACCCGACCACGTTCTCATTAGGTTTTCCCAATTGGGCGGGGGGAGAAGTGTTGTTTGACCTGAGGATTGTCGACCTCATGGACTTCACCCCGCCGACCCTGCACAAAAATACCGTTGATGCCGCGCAGTTTCTTTCCTTCAACCAGACCGGACTTGCATTGAAGTTCACCCGGCTCAACTCATTGTTTGGGCCGGAACTGGTGCAGCGCTCGAATATTTCCGTGGATGCCGTACTGGACTGGGAAACCCAGTTCTTGCCGGAGCCACCGCCCACCGGTGTGGTGTTTGATGAACCCAACGGTGCGTTCAACGGGGCCAACGGCCTGTTTTTCTGGGAACTGTTTTTTCATCTGCCGCATTTGATGGCCACGCGCTTGCGCGATGAAGAGCGCTTCCGTGAAGCACAAAACTGGCTGCATTACCTGTTCGATCCTCAGGCACCTGCCGATCCTGTCACAGATCCACCCACTGCCAATCCGAAACCGAGGTATTGGCGCTGCCGCCCTTTGGACACCGTTCAAGGCGAGCCGGGTTGCGAAACGCAAGACCCCACAGACCCGGATGCCATTGGCTACGCCGCCCCCGCGCACTTCCAGATTCTGGTGTTCACCGATTATGTGAAAAACCTGATGGCCTGGGGTGACTGGTATTACCGGCAACTGACCCGTGACAGTCTGGTGGCGGCCAAGTTGTGCTACGTCCAGGCCGGGTTTCTGATGGGCGAGGCGCCCTCCGCCAGCACGGCAACCCGTTGGCAAACCAATACAGTCGAAAGCCTCTTGAATCAGAGCGCTTCGCGGCCCAGGCTCGAAGCTTTTGAGCAGACGCTGAATTTCAGCCTGGCGGATTTTCCGCTCGCCTCGGATACCCCGCCCATGCTCGGCCTGTTGGCGTGCGGGCCTTTTGAAATTCCGATCAATCAGTCGTTGCTCGACCTGTTCGAAGCCCCCCATCGACGGATGTATGGCCTGCGCAACAACCAGACCATTGATGGCAAACCGCTGGATATCCCCCTGTTCAGCCCCGCCACTGATCCCAATCAATTGTTGCGTGACCTGGCGTCCGGTGGCGTGGCCGGGCCTAGACCGATGGGCGGGCGGCTGGTGGTCAATGCGTTCCGCTGGCGCGTGACGTTCGAAGTCGCGCTGCGCGCGGTGCAGGCGTTGCAGGATTACGGCAGTCAGGTGCTGAATTTGCTTGAACGACGCGATCGCGCCGAGCAGGAAGAGTTGCAGCAAAACCATCTGGTGGAGTTGGGCAGCTACGCCGAGACGGTGCAGGAACAGTCCATCGCTCAGTTGGAGGCCAGCGTGACGGCGCTGCAGCATAGCCGGGCAGTGGCGCAGGAACGGGCCGATGCTTACGCAGCGCGCTACAACGACAACGTCTCGGCGATTGAGTATCAGGTCATGGCAAGCCTGAAACAGTCGAAAACATTCACCTTGCAGGCCAAAGTCGTCAAAACCGCAGGCGGGGTCATTGCGGCATTGCCAAAAATCTATGGTATGTCCAATGGTGGTTTCAAGCCCGAAAATGCATTCGATGCAGTCGCTTTCGGCCTGGAGGTTGCCTCTTCGCTATTGCAGATCGACGCCGATAGTCAGGCCACTACCGAAGGTTACCGTCGCCGCCGTGGCGAATGGGGCCTGCAACGCGACCAGGCGCTGGCGGAGGTGCGGGCCATCGATGCGCAGATCGTAGCGCAAACCCATTCAGTCACCGCTGCCCGATCCAACCTTGAGCAAACCCTCAGGGGCAACGCTCAGGCATTGACGGTTTACAACTACCTGAAAAAACGCGCCAGCAACGCCGAGCTGTTCGGCTGGATGCTCGGTCAGCTCAAGGCGCTGCATTATCAGGCTTACGATGCGGTGATCAGCCTGTGCCTCAGCGCCCAGGCTTCACTGGCTGCCGAAACCGGCGATTACGATGCGCAGATCCCCTTGCCCCAGGTCTGGCTCGACCACCGCCATGGTCTGACCGCCGGTGAGCAGTTGCGTGGGCATCTGCTGCGTCTGGAACGTGAACACCTGCAACGTCAGGAGCGACGGCTGGAACTGGTCAAAACCGTCTCCTTGCGGCACTTGTTCAGTGACGAAGTTGAGCGCCAGGTGGGGGTTGCCGACTGGGCGGATGCCTTGGAGCAATTGAAAGATACTGGCGTGCTGGAGTTCAAGCTGACCCAGTTGCTGTTTGATCGTGATCATCCGGGCCACTTCTGCCGGCAGATCAGTTCGGTGGAAGTCGATCTGCCGGTACTGACCGGACCCTTCGAAGATGTCCGCGCGACCTTGCTCCAGATCAGCAGTATGACGGCGACCCGATCGACCACGCAGTCGGTGCAGTACTTGCACAATCCGATCGGGGTCGCGCCATCGGATGTGGTGATCAATCTGCGTAGCGCTCAGCAAATAGCGTTGTCGCTCGGGCTTGCCGACAACGGCCTGAGCGCCATGAAGCCCGATGAGGGGATGCTTAATCCGTTTGAGAACACCGGTGCGATCTCCAGTTGGCAACTGAAGTGCCCGTGGCCGGAAAAACAGCCGCAGGCAGCAATGCTCGCCTCGTTGACCGACATCATTGTGCGCATCCGCTACACCGCCAAGGCTGGTGAGCAGACCTTCATCCAAAAAGTCATGGATCTGGTCACCGAGGCTGAAAACGCCAGGCTGGACAAACCGTTCAAAGGGGCACGCAGTCATGAATGATCCAGTCATCCAAGCGAATGAAAGTCTGGTGCGTAATGGCGATTTCAATGACCGGCTGAACGAGTGGACTCGAAAAGGCCAAGTAGGTTTGGCAGCGGAAATGTATGAGGGCTGGCTCACCAATTTTATGGATGTCGGGGTTGGAAGCTTTGCCACACAGGCCTTTGCGATCCCTAAAAAACCCGACGCCAATGCCCGGTACGAATTGTCGTTCCTCTGCGAACTGCGGCCCGGAGTGTCTTGGTCAGGCGATTCCGGCTGGTTGCGCATCCTTAAGGGCAACGACGTGTTAATGAGCATCGAGCTCAGGAAAGGGGATTCACGCAACCTTGAACAGGATCAAGCCCGGCTGGCGGCAGGGCAGCCGTTGGAGTTCCTGCCGATTGCCTATAGAGCGTCACTGGATGAGTTGGCGTTTGATAGTGGGGAGGAGCTGAGTGTTCAGGTCAGTGGTGTCGCGGCCAACCCTTTAGATACCCGTTCGTCTGTCTGTATCACCCGCATTGACCTCCAATTGCATCTGGAACCATTGAGGCTGCAAGAGATGCGCCTCGATGATCAGACTCTGGCGCCAGGCGCTGCGTTACACCTGTGCCTGGGAACGACGATCCTTGGCACTCCACATCGGTTGACGTTCTTGCCTGAGCCGGGAAATGCCTGGGAAAACACCGAGGCTTCGTTGAGCAGCGTCGGCAACCCTCGGGAAGCAATCATCGCGACACCTGATTGGGGTGTCGATCAATCGCTGGAATCCGAATGGCTGCTCGATTGCCCGTGGGTGGGGGATGAGGAGCGCTATGAGTTTGCGTTGACCTTGCGCAACCGGTACGCCGCCGAACCTTTCACTATCCCGATTTCACTGGGACATCACCGTCTGGCATTTCGTGATGAGCAGCAAGCCAGTCATTATCCGGTGCTTGAGTATGAAGACCAGGGCGTATGGCTGGGTGTGCGTGTGGTGTCGTATTACACCAGCCAGGCGATTGCAGACCAAACGGTGAACTGGTCGGTTGCAGGGCAAGGCGTCAAAGCCGCTTCGGTTACCAATGAGCAAGGCTGGGCCGAGTTCTATTACCAGCCGGAGGCGGCGGGTGATGTTGTTGTCACCGCAACGGTTGCCAGTCCTTACTACACCGAAGGCGAAGTCAGCATGCCGTTTGAGGTGAAGGTCCTGGCCACGGATCCGTGGAACGACCTGAAGGAAATCATTGGCGGAGCACCGACAGACTGGGACACCCCCGGGTACCCGAACCGGGGCTCGACTCATGAATTGCAGGTACGCCTGCCCGCCGACAGTCCTTTGCTGAACACCACGATGGCGTTGCGCTGGAGCGGCGATGGGCATGAGCAACTCGGTGTGGTTGTCGAACCGCCCGTCGGGTCCCCGGTGCTTGTTGAAACACCCGACATGGGCTGGACGCTGACCTGCGAGGATCGGCTGGACGGCCGGTTCAAACTGTCACTGGTTTGCTCAATGCTCAAATTGCCGGCTCCCGAAAAAATCATGTCGCTGGCGCGCAACATCGTACGGATTGCCGACGTGCGCGAGGCCAACAAGTATCCGGTGGTGGCGGATAGGGAAATTGTGGTGTTGCGCCTGCAAGTGGTGCATGTCACAGCAAGCGGCGACGGCGAGGGTGTCATCGACGCTCGGGTCGACTGGGACACCCTCGATGGCCCGTTTTCGACCCGCACCGGCACCGGTGGCTGGGCGAGTCTGTCTTTCGTGCCAAGACAGGTCGGCGAGCAGGTCGTCACCGCCAGCGTCAAGGCCTACGAAGGTGCGGTGGGCATTGAGCGCAAATTCGATGTGAAAGCGATTGCGACCAGTTCCTGGAAAGACAAGGTGGAGATCAAGGTGGATAACCTATCCATCCCCCATATCAAGGGAGTCGTGTGTTACCGAGGGGAGACACACACCTTGCAAGTCGAGGCGTTACCCGGCAGCCCATTGATTGGCCAAAACATTACGCTCGAGTGGCGGGGTAGCGAGCCGGGTATCGGCCTGGTGGCGAGTGACATCGGAACACCCAAGACTTTGCCCGCCGAGGGCGGCCTGAGCTGGACACTGGAGTCTGATCTTACGGGCAGCATCAGCAGCATGTTTGAGATGAGATTGACTTGTGCAGGGCTTGAAGATCGAGAATTTTTCGGGCGCCTGATGAAGCGTGATTTTCAGGATGAATTGTCCGTGGTACTGGATCAGATGACCACGACGAGGGGGCAGCAACTCTACCCATGTCTAGGGGCCAGGCACCGCTACACCCTGAGGCCTCACGCGTTGAGTCCTTTGGTGGGGTTGAATATCGCTCCGTTGTGGGTGAGTGGCGACACACCGGACAAGCTGGGTATCACGATCGAGCCTGCTTTGATAACTGAGCAGTGGCTGGAGGATGGTGGCGCAACCTGGACACTCGATTGTTCAAGCGCTCCGGCACCGGCTGATTTTTCCCTCCTTTTCCAGACGCCTTTGGGTCGAGTCGATGCCAACCAGATGAAGATGGGTCACAACAAATTCAGGATCGAGGCGTCGCACGAGTCAGCGGTGGATCCGGTTGTCGGGCAGGATCCCGCGTGGATGTGGGTGCAGCTGGTGTCTCATTTCACAGACCTTGCCGTGGATCAGGTACCAGTGAACTGGACCGTGGATGAAAAAAACCAAGAGCACAAAACCGCTGCTGACGGTTGGAGTGGCTTCCCCTTTGTGCCCGCCACGGGAGGTGGCAAAACGGTCGAGGCCCGGGTGATCAGTCCGTATGACGGCTTCGAAGAATCCCGTTCGATGACGGTCAATGCGCTGGCGAGTGATCCGTGGGAAGAGGTGACGCTCAATTTTGATGGGCAAGTGGAACAGTCATTGGGAACACAGGCGTTCTTCCCGCGGCGCAATGGAGAACACAGACTTGACGTGAAAGCCCCGCAGGGCAGTGCCTTGTTTGGCAAGTATCTGACGCTGGGCATGATGGACACCGGGCCAACGGAACTGGGCATACGCTTTGAAGAACCCAGGCTTGGCGAACCCAGGTATTTCAGCGAAGCAGGATTGACCTACCAATTCAGGGTAGGCGATCTCAAGGACGGAAGCTTTGGCCTGGGCCTCTCGTCCTCTCGGCTGGCGCGCCTGTCACCGGTCAACGCATTTTCGGTGGGTCAAGGCTCGCAGGTGGTGAAAATCGCCGAGCGCCAGCGGATCAACAAGACGCTGCTGTGGAGGGAGGTTGTGTCGGAACAGATCACCGTCATCTCGGTGGTCAGCGGCAAGCCGATGGTCGGGGTGACGGTGACGTGGCGCAGTCCTGATCTGGGTGTCGTGACGTCGACCACCAATTTTTACGGCGTGGCGAAAATAGCCTTTGTACCGACCACACCCGGGGCGTTTGCACTGACGGCAACGGTGGGGGATGAGCTGTATTCGGATTCGGTTTCGATGGCGTATTTTCTGAGCGAGCCTCGGCAGATCAGCGCGTTGGTCATTGATGAGCCCGGCGGCTATCCCGGCCAGCAAATGACCGCACAGGCATGGGTTGTTTCGGCAAATACCGGGGAGCCTATGGCAGATGTCGAGGTGATGTGGGAGCACGACAACACATCGATACCGGCAACACTGACGGATGCCGATGGCAAGGCAACGTGTAGTTTTACCTTCGGGTCATCGGGTGAGGCTGCTTTGTGGGCGTCGGTAAAGGGCGGTTTGGCTGGCTGGGATGTGAAAACGCTGTGGTTGACCGTCATTGAACGTCCAGCGGCAGTGGCCTCCGTTGTCGCTTCGCCCAATCCGGTTCCCTTGCAGACCTATGTAACGATGACTGCATTGATCGTGGGTAAGGAGTCTCGAGAGCCGATGCCTGACAGAAAGATCCAGGTCTCAAATAATGGAGCACCATTCTTCGAAACCACTACCGATCACAAGGGGCGATATCAGAGCCATTGGAGACCGATGGCTATAACGGATAACGTTTCCCTCGCCGTCAAGCTCGACAACCCAGATGGCACCTCGGACAGTGGTGCCGTGTATGTCACGGTCGTGAGCTGATCGACAGTTTAAAGCGCGGCACTTCGTTTCCAACTGAGATACCGCGTCACCAGTTCGGCCCCCAACTCCGCAGGCCGAACATCCACCACCGGAACTCCGTGAGCACTCAACCGCTCATGGAGTTCTGCCCGTTCATTCAGATAGCTCACCGTCCCGCAGTAGGTCAGTGCCTCAGGCAATGTTTGCACCGGCGTATGGCGCAGGGTATCGAGTATTTCCTCACGCAAACTCGCCACCAGTACTCGGTGTTGCGTGCTCAAGCGTTTGACGGCGCCGAGCAGTTCTTCATCGTCCTCATCGCGCAGGTTGCTGACCAGTACCACCAGCGCCCGGCGCTTTTGCCGGGCCAACAGCTGATTGGCGGCTGCCTGGTAATCGGCGGGGCGCTGGCTGCTGTCGAGGTCGTAGACACTGTTGAGCAGCGCGTTCAGTTGGCCGGTGCCTTTGACCGGCGCGAGATAGCGAGGTTGATCGCAGGCGAAAGTCATCAAGCCAACGGCATCACCCTGGCGCAAGGCGATGTAACTGAGCAGCAGACAGGCGTTGAGTGCGTGATCGAAGTGCGACAGTTCATCGTCCTGGCTGCGCATGCGCCGGCCGCAGTCGAGCAGGAAGATAATCTGCTGATCGCGTTCGTCCTGATACTCACGGGCAATCGGCGTGCGCTGGCGTGCCGTGGCTTTCCAGTCGATCTGGCGCAGGCTGTCGCCTTCACGGAATTCGCGCAGTTGATGGAATTCCAGGCCCTGGCCGCGACGTTGCCGCTGGCGCACGCCGAGTTGGCTGAGCCAGTTGTCCACCGCCAGCAACTGACCGCCGTATAGCCGGGCAAAGTCGGGGTAAACGCGGGTGCTATCGCTAACCTGCAACAGGCGTTTGCCTGACCATAGACCCAGCGGACTTGGCAGGTTGACTTCGCACACATCGACGCTGAAATGACCGCGTTTGAGTGGCCGCAGGCGATAACCGATCTGGCTGGTTTGACCGGGCCGCAACGCGACGCTGAGTGGCAGGTTTTCAACGCTCAGCCCATCGGGGACATGGTCGAAGATCTGAATGTTCAGGGGTTCGGCAAAGTCATGCTCAACCTCAAGCTGCACGTCTCCCCAGCGCCCAAGCGCAAGGCTGCCGGGCATCTGCCGTTTGATCCGCAGTGCCGGCAGGCGTTTGAGGCGCAGCGCGTCGAGCATTGCCAGCGCCAACAATGCCAGCAGCAATCCCCAGTTGATCGATAGCACGCTGGCCGGGATGTCGACCTCCAGTGCCCGCAAAGTGCCCAGCACCATGCCGATGACCAGCAGCATGGCCAGCCAGATCAGCAGCAGGCGTGCGGGTTTCACAGGCGCGGCGCCGGGATCTGGTCGAGGAGTTGCTGCAGCACCTGATCGACTTGCAGGCCTTCGATGTCCAGCTCCGGAGCAATGCGTACGCGATGGCGCAGCACGGCCAGTGCGCAGCCCTTGATGTCATCCGGGATCACGAACTCGCCGCCGCGCAACAACGCCCGTGCGCGGGCACAACGCACCAGTGCGATCGAGGCGCGCGGCCCGGCACCGAGGATCAGGCCTGGCCAGGTGCGGGTGCTGCGCGCCAGACGCACGGCGTAGTCGAGCACCTGATCGTCCAGCGGCAAATCACTGGCAATACGCTGCAAGGCTTGCACATCCTTGGCTTGCAGCACGGTGCGCAGTGGTTGCACATCGAGCATGTCGGCGCGGGTCGAACGGCTGACCTGTCGCACCATGTTCAATTCCTGATCCGCGTCCGGGTAGTCCATGCGCACCTTGAGCATGAAGCGGTCTAGTTCAGCTTCCGGCAGTGGATAAGTGCCTTCCTGTTCGATCGGGTTCTGCGTGGCCAACACCATGAACGGCTGAGCGATTGGCAGTGCGCGGCCTTCAAGGGTGACCTGGCGTTCCTGCATGGCTTCGAGCAGCGCGGCCTGAGTTTTCGCCGGGGCGCGGTTGATCTCGTCGGCCAGCAACAGATGGGTGAACAACGGGCCTTTGCGCAGCTTGAACTGCTCTGTCTGAAGGTCGTAGACCGCGTGGCCGGTGATGTCGCTGGGCATCAGGTCCGGGGTGAACTGAATGCGTGCGAACTCGCCGCCGAAGCACCGCGCCAATGCGCGTACCAACAGGGTTTTACCAAGTCCGGGAACGCCTTCAAGCAACACGTGGCCGCCGGCGATGAGTGCAGTGAGCACGTCGTCGATCACCGCGTTCTGGCCGATCACGGCTTTCTGCAATTCGCCACGCACCGCTTGGGCCAGTTGACTGGCACGCTGGCGTTGCTGGGCGGCGTGGCTGGCGCTGCCGGGCTCGATCTGTTCAGTCATAGCGTGTTCCTCAAGGTTTGCAGGTGGGCGACCTGGCGGCAGAAGTCGGCGCTGGACATCCGCCGGTTCGGCACCGGGCTCAAGGCCTGGCTGATGGCACGGGTGGGTTGCCGTGTCAGGCGCGACAGCGCCAGCCATTGTTCGGCGACGTTCAATTGATCAAAACCGGGATGCCGTCGCCGGGCACGACGCAATACGTCCTGTTGCAACGCCTGCAATAGCGACTGCTGTCCGTTGTGCCGGAGCATGAAATCGGCACTGGCACGCAGGTGTTCCTGCAACTGCCGACGGCCAGCCGAGGCGGGCGCCTGAAGCGGGCCGTGGCGTACGCCGGCTTGCCACAACCACAGGCCAATCAGTGCAAGCAGGGCGACGATGGCTTGTGGGAAATAGCGCCAGAGTAGCGTCAACAGGCCATCGTGCTCGGTGTTGTAGATCAGCGTGACGTCGGTGTCGGCGCTCAGATACCAGAGCAGCCAGGCGTTGTCGTACTGGGCGATGGCCGGGGTTTTCCACAACTCGGCATCGGTAACCACGGTGATCGAACCGAGGCTGTAGGGCAGTTGCATCATGTGCGTGGCCTTGGCGCTGTTGGCCCAGGCCTGGGCAAGATTTTTCGGATCATCGAGGTGAAAGTCGGTGTCGAACCCCGCATAGGCCGGCGCGTCTTCATCTTCCATATACAGCTTGGTCAATTTCGGAAAAGGGTCTTGTTCCTGATCGGTGGGTGGATCCTTCAGATCCTTGCTCAGGGATTGGTGCAGTTGCACATGATCAAGCAACAGGTCGTTGCTTTGTTTCGCCTGCTCATCCCAGAGCGATTCGGCGACAAACACCAGCCGCCCACCGGCCCGCGTCCAGTTCAACACTTGATCGACCTGACGCGGCGTCATTCGCGAACGATCGTTGAACAGCAGCAATGTGTGGCCCCGTGGATCGGTGTCCGGCAGCACCGCCAGACTTTCGGCATGGGCGACTTTGATGCCGCGCTCGCGCAAAAACATTTCTGCCGCCAGATAGGGATTGGCCTGCGCGGCTGGTGAGGGGCCGTGATCGATCTGCTCCTGATACGGCTTGGCGTTGAGGTACAGGAATATGCTCAGCGCAGCCAGCAGCGCGACGATCAATGCGCCAATCCACCACAGCGTGCGCCGGTTCAACGGCTGACTCCATGGCCGAACAGGGCGCGCCAGCCATCACACAACTCCTGTTGCAGATGCGCCGCCGGTATCCGATGCCCGTAGGCCATGCTCTGCCAGTGCGTGGTCAGCGTGCGGCTGAAGGCGAGCAATTCCGGACGCTGCAACTGTTCGACACGCGCCAGCACCTGGCTTTCGGTGTCGGCGTCTTTCAGGGGCAGAGCAAAGTCGTGCAGCAAATGGCTGAGCAGGCCCCGATAGAGCAAACTCAAGGCTGCGCGGGGCTGGCTCTGCCAGAGTTGTTCGGCGTGGGCGGCGATATCGTCTGGCAGGGTGTCGCGGTTCAGATCCAGGCCGAAGGCTTGCTGCGGGGGTGGTCGCTTGGCGCGGGCGGGCAGTTTCGGCCGGCTGACGAAGGTTTGCAGAAACTCCCGATAGCGCCAGACCAGCCAGCCGAGTCCCGCAATCAATGTGCCCCACAACACCACTTCGATCAGCGTGGCCAAGGTATTGAAGTGGCGGCCGTCGAGCCAGCCGAGCAGGGTCTTCAGCCACTGCGGAGCTTCACCGTCCTTCTCGGATTTGGCCGGGGCCGCCGGGTCGTCACCAAAGCGATAACGGGTAACGGACTCCTTGTTCTTGAATGGCGCTTGTTCAAGCAGGGCCTTGACGCTGTCACGTGATTCCTGACTGGTCAGCGGCTGATTCAACAAGCGCGGCGCATCCGGGCTGCTGACGGGCTCGGCCGCCCAGACCTGGGGCACATTCGGCAGCAGCAGACACACCGCCAGCAGCACGCCGACCACGCTGCTGTTCAGGCGTTGGCGCAAGCGGCGGAACACCAGTTCAATGTCCCATGCCTCCAGTTGTGTGCGCCGATTCAGATAGAGACTGAAACCGCAGGCCACGTAAATCGGCTCCCACACCACCAGCACCAGTGCATAAAAGGCGTTGGTCAGGTGCTCCAGCCAGCGCCAGTCCTGATCCGCCACGAGGATCAACGACTGCCAGTCCCAGTCGGTTTCGATCTGTTGCGGTAACAGCAGGTAGAACAGCACCATCAGGCCAATCCACAGCGCCGTTTCCAGATGCACGCCGATGATCGTCAGCCACTGCGCGGCGCCGGCGTTGCGTTGCAGCAACACCTGCAAACGCTGCTGACGGGCGTCGCCATCCAGACTTTCAAGTTGCACCACGGGCATGAGGAAACTGCGGCTCAAACTCAGGCGTCGCCAGGTCAGGCTGGCCAGCAGTTGCGGTTTGAGCAGGCGCGGCCACTCACGCAGGGCTTGTCTGAGCGTCGGCGTCTCGCCGAACAGCGCTTTGGACAGGATGTACAGTGGCAGGCGTTCATAGGCCGGCTTCAGCCACCAGAAAATAAACACCGCCAGTGACGGCGAATCCCACAGCAACACGCTGAGCAAGGCGAACAGCGGCAGGGTGACGATGGCCCAACTGGTCATCAACAAGCGTCGATGCTGCTGACTCATGAGCACGCCAAGATCCATGGCTTCCCAGGTGGTACGCGGACGGATGACCACGGTCGCGTCACTCAGGCGCATGGCGTGTCCTTCCGGCGAACAGCAAATAGCTCGCCACTAACATCCACAGAGCGGCACCGACCAGATATTTGGTGAGCGGAGCGACGCTGGTTTTCGACGACCAATAGGCTTCTATAAACGCGGCGATCAGCAGGAACAACATGACCCCACAGATCAGCAGCACGCTTTTGCGCGCGGCGCGTTTCAACGCTTCGGCACGGGTCAGGCGTCCCGGTGCGATCAACGCCCAGCCCAATTGCAGACCTGCCGCGCCGGCCAGGGCAATGGCTGTCAGTTCAAAGGCACCATGGGCGACCACGAATGACCAGAAGGTCTGGCCGTAGCCGATTTCACTCAGATGCCCGGCCACGGCGCCGATGACCAGGCCGTTGTAGAACAGGAAAAACGCACTGCCCACCCCCATCAGCAAACCACTGGCGAAGGTCTGAAAGGCGATGCCGATGTTGTGCATCACGTAGTAGCCGAACATCACCCAGTCTTCGCTGGCCGCGCGTTCGGCCGGGCGCCCGAGGTGACCGGCCACCGGGTCATACATGCCTTGCATCTCGCGCACCTGATCGGCGGGGAGCAGGTTGTAGACCAGTTCGGGAAACACATAGACCAGCACACCGACGCCGATCAGGCTGCCGAAAAACAACAGGCCGGCGGCCAGCACGAAACGCCATTCGGCACGCACCAGACGCGGGAAGTCGGCGAGGATGAAGCTCAACAGGTTGGCGCCCAAACGACTGCGATGCCGGTAAAGCTGTTGATGACCGCGCAATACCTGTTGTTGCAGCGAGTCGATGAGAAAACTGCTGTAACCGCGTTCCTGCGCCAGTGCCAGATGTTGGCAGAGGTGCCGATACGCTTTGGGGAAGCCTGCCACTTGTGAGGTTTCCTTACCCCGTTCGAGACGTTCAAGGGCCAGCGCAAAACGCTCCCATTCGGCCTTGTGTCGATTTTCGAAAAGGCTTTGCTTCATGTCGGACCCAACAAGCCGCGGGCGATGCCGTTGAGTTCGGTGACTGCCCTGGGCGCAGAAATATGCAGCGGCTGGGCCAGCAACGCCGCCAGTTCATTGACCCGCGCCGGTGTCAGCTCGGCCTGCCGCTCGGCGAATCCGAGCAGCGCTCGCTGTTCGCTGAGGGTGAGGGCAATCGGCGCGCGGCGCGGTTCGGCGGCGGGCAGTTGCGGGCGGGTTAGTGGGCGTTCGCTGTAGACCACCAGCGTGCCGGCGGCGATGTCGCCCAGACGCTTGAAGGTCGGGTGATTAAGGCAACTGAGGGTGCCGAGGAAATAACCGAATGGCAGCAGATCGACAAAGCGCAACAGGTTGCGCAGCAAGGACGCCGACCAGCCAATCGGCGTGCCGTCATCGTGTACCACGCGCAGGCCCATCCATTGCTTACCCGGCGAGCGTCCCTGGCGCAGCACTTCGAACAGCACCATATACCACCAGCTGACCGCAAACAGCAGCAGCGAGCCGAGGCCCATGCCGAGCTTGCCGAAAAACGCCAGGACGATGAACAGCACGCCCATGACCGCGCCGCGAATGCTCAGGTCAATCGCGAAGGCGATGGCCCGCACCATCAACCCGGCGGGTCGCAGCGGCAAGTCGATGCCTTCCGGCGTTTCGACCTGATGCCGCGTATCCAGCGGTGCTTTCCTTGGCGGTGCTGTGGGCTCGAGCATGGGCTTCCTGATGTTCGCCTGTTCGGGATGCAAGTGGGGCCGATGCTAGCAGCCTCTCGGGGGGAAACGACATAACTATGTATTGCACATCGTGTGACGCCAGGTGTTTGAATGACGCGAGGCTGGCCGCGACCGCGGTTGAACGCCTAGACTTCGCCGATCTTCAGTTCAGGAACCGCCCGTGACTTCCATCTTTTGGTACGACTACGAAACCACTGGCATCAATCCCCGCAACGACCGCCCGCTGCAGGTTGCCGGGATTCGCACCGATCATGACCTCAACGAAATCGATGAACCGGTCAATCTCTACTGCCAACCCAGCGAAGACATCCTGCCGCATCCGGCGGCATGCGTAATCACTGGCATTACTCCGAGCCAGCTCGCCGACAAGGGCTTGAGCGAGGCCGATTTCATGACCCGGGTGCATGCACAACTGGCGGCTCCCGGTACGTGCGGCGCCGGTTACAACACGTTGCGGTTCGACGACGAGATGACGCGCTACAGTTTGTACCGCAATTTCTTCGACCCATACGCGCGTGAATGGCAGGGTGGCAACAGTCGCTGGGATCTGATCGATGTGGTCCGCGCCGCGTATGCACTGCGTCCGGACGGGCTGGTCTGGCCGACCGATGACGAAGGTCGGGTAACGCTCAAGCTCGAGCGCCTGACGGCCGTGAACAATATTGATCATGGCCACGCCCACGAGGCCTTGTCGGACGTGCGCGCGACCATCGCGCTGGCGCGGCTGATCCGCGAGAAGCAGCCAAAACTGTATGACTGGTTGTTCCAGTTGCGCAGCAAGCAAAAGGTCATGGATCAGATTCGTCTGTTGCAGCCGCTGGTGCACATTTCAGGGCGCTTCTCGGCGGCGCGCAGTTATGTCGGCGTGGTGCTGCCGTTGGCCTGGCATCCGAAGAACCGCAACGCCTTGATCGTCTGCGATCTGCATCTGGATCCCCAGGGCTTGCTCGATCTCGATGCGCAGACCCTGCGCCAGCGCCTGTACACCCGCCGTGACGATTTGCTGGAAGGTGAGTTGCCGGTGCCGCTCAAACTGATTCATATCAATCGTTGCCCGGTGGTGGCGCCACTGTCGGTATTGCGTGCGCAAGATCAGCAGAGACTGGGGCTGGACATGGCGCTTTATCAGGACCGAGCGCTGCGACTAACTGACGCACAAGAAGTTTGGAAAGATAAAGTTGCGGCGATTTATGCCAGCGAAGACTTCACCCCGAGCGAGGATCCGGAACAACAGTTGTACGACGGATTTATCGGTGACCGCGACCGACGTCTATGTGAGCAAGTGAGAACGGCCGATCCTGCGCAATTAGCGCAAGAGCAATGGCCTTTCGATGATGAACGTTTGCCTGAATTACTCTTTCGATATCGAGCGCGTAACTTTCCCGACACCTTGAATTTTGAAGAGCAGGAACGTTGGCGAATATTTTGTCAGCAGCGTTTGTCCGCGCCTGAATGGGGGGCTCCAAATACCCTGACATCTTTTACAGAGGCCGCAGAGAAATGGGCGATTAGTGCGACGCCGGTGCAGAGTGCGGTGCTCAATGAATGGCAGAATTATGTCCAGGCATTACGCAAACGTTTGAATCTTTGAAATCGAACATGACCGGGTTAATTCCGGACATAAAAAAACGCCAGCATTCGCTGGCGTTTCATTTTCACCGCAGATCAGTCTGCGGCAGGCGTTGCAGCTTAGCCCAGCAGGGTAGCCCAGCCTTCAACCACGTCACCGCCCCACTTGGCTTTCCACTCTTTCAGAGTTTTATGGTTGCCACCTTTGGTTTCGATGACTTCGCCGTTGTGCGGGTTTTTGTATTGTTTAACTTTGCGAGCACGCTTGGTGCCGGTAGTTTTTACTGCGCCGCCGCGTGGAGCCTTGGTTTTGGATTCTGGATCCAGCAGGGCGATGATGTCACGCAGGGATTTGGAGTATTCGCCCATCAGGGTGCGCAGTTTGCCTTCGAATTCCAGCTCGGTTTGCAGTTTGTCGTCTTGCGACAGGTTCTTCAAACGGGCTTGCAGCTCTTTGATAGCTTCTTCGGTGGCGCGATATTCGTTGATCAAGGACATGATTACTACCTTAGTAGAGTGCTGAGTGGCAGGGGACAGTGCCGCAATAATAGTCAGGCTGTTTCATCAAGTAAACATTTAACCGGTGTTTTTATTTAAATTAGTTACAAGAATTAGCGGCAAATTGAATGTTCGGTTAAATAGTGTGATGCAGTCATCACAGATACTCACAGTTATCTGATCTAGCAGTACCTCCGAATCGCCGTCCCGTTGACGGTTGTCCCCGTCAAAAAGCTGTACGCCGGGGTGGGGCGAACGCCCCCGAGCTCATCAATACTGCAGTTTTGCTGCGCAGTCGCTAGAATGGCGGCCTTTGCGAAGTTCTGGAGTTTCCCCCTCATGCGCACTTTTCGGCTGGTGATTTCTTGCCCGGACCGCGTTGGCATTGTTGCCAAAGTCAGTAATTTTCTGGCATCCCATAATGGCTGGATCACCGAAGCGAGCCACCACTCGGATAATCAGATCGGTTGGTTCTTCATGCGTCACGAAATTCGTGCCGATTCGCTGCCGTTCGGTATTGAAGTCTTGCGCGAGAAGTTTGCACCGATCGCCGAAGAGTTCTCGATGGACTGGCGCATCACCGACACCGAGCAGAAAAAACGCGTGGTGCTGATGGCCAGCCGCGAATCCCATTGCCTGGCCGATCTGCTGCACCGCTGGCACAGCGATGAACTGGATTGCGAAATCTCCTGCGTGATTTCCAACCACGACGATCTGCGCAGCATGGTCGAGTGGCACGGCATTCCTTATTACCACGTCCCGGTCAATCCGCAGGACAAGGAACCGGCCTTCGCCGAAGTGTCGCGTCTGGTCAAACAACACGATGCCGAAGTGGTGGTGCTGGCGCGCTACATGCAAATCCTGCCGCCGGCGCTGTGCCGCGAATACGCGCACCAGGTCATCAACATTCACCACAGCTTCCTGCCGTCGTTCGTCGGTGCCAAGCCTTACCACCAGGCCTCCCTGCGTGGCGTGAAACTGATCGGTGCGACCTGCCACTACGTGACCGAAGAGCTGGACGCCGGTCCGATCATCGAGCAGGACGTTGTCCGCGTCAGCCACAGCGACAGCATCGAAGACATGGTGCGTTTCGGTCGTGACGTCGAGAAGATGGTGTTGGCGCGTGGCCTTCGTTATCACCTCGAAGATCGTGTGCTGGTACATGGCAACAAGACTGTAGTGTTCTGATCGAACCACTTCATGCTTGAAAAACGAAGGGCTTGGGCGTTGAATCGCCCAAGCCCTTCGCCGTTTCAGAATCAGAGGACATGCAGATGAGCGATCCACTGGACAAAGCCACTTCCAAAGCACCCGCGACATTGGGCGAGGGCTGTTTGAGTCGGTATGACCCGGATGACCTGAGTCCAGACGACGGGACGGAGTTTCCCGGTGCTGCCGAGTTGTGGGAGCAACTCAAGGATGAACAGAGCGAGCCTAAGAAGCCTGCCTGACCTTCAGCAGCTTTCTGAGTAGCGGCCGTCCGAGCATCAGCAGAAACACCGGCCCGCCCACCACCAGATAAAAGTAGAACGTCACCACCCGCCAGATCAGAATCGCCGCCGCGGCAGTGGATTTGCCGACCATCGGTGCCAATAGCGCCGCCGAGGTCAATTCTGCGGCACCTGCGCCGCCCGGCAGCAGGCTGAACTGGCCGGCGCCCAGCGAGAGCATCTGCACCAGAAAACTCCACGCCCACTGCAAATCCGCCCCCAGCCCACGCAGCGCCAGATACAGCACGCTATAGCGCAGTAGCCAGTGCACGCAGGTCAGGGCGAAGACTTTGCTCAAGGTCTGCCAAGGCAACTTCAGCGTATCGATGAACGCGGCAAGAAAATGCAGCAGCTTGCGTGCCCAACGGCGGCGGGTGCTGGCGCGCACGTTCATTCGGGCCAGCAGCCGTCCGCTCAGTCGAATCAGTTGGCGGTGGTAGCGCGCCAGCAGTACGCAACTGCACAAACCGCCGAACAGCGACACCGCGCTGACGATCAGCAGCCATTCCATGCGATCGCTGAGGTGCTGGAACAGTGCGTAAATCAGAATCCCGCTCAGGGCGCAGAGAAAAAACAGCAAATCGCTCAACTGATCCATGGCAAACACCGCGCTGCCCCGCGCCGGGCGCACGCCGCTGCGGGCCAGCAACGCCATGATCGTCAGCGGCCCGCCGCTACCGCCGGGTGTCGCGCAGTAGGCGAATTCGGCGGCCATGACCACGCCGAGGCTTTTCATCGGCGTGACGCGATCCCGTTGATCGCCGAGCAACAAACGCAGGCGCAAGGTGTTGATGCCCCAGCACAGCAGGATCATGCCGAACATGATCAGCAGCCATTGCAACGGAAAGCTCTGCAGGCGCGCCCAGATTTCGCTGCCGCCGAGCAGCAGCGGGATCGACACCGCCGCGAGCAGGCCGATCAACAACACAATGCCGCGACTCATGCGGCGTGTTCCTGTTGACCGCGCTGTTGGGCGAGCCAGTTCACTTTGGTCATCGGTACTCGTCCTTCATTCAGCAATCGTTCGAGAGTGTTCAGCCAGTAATGGCGGGAGAATTCGTGGCGCATGTCCACCGGGTGCAAGCCTAGCCGAATCACCGGCGCCTGGCGCCAGTGCTGTTCACGCTGGTCGCTGATGATCTTCGACAGGCCGCGACGCCATGCACTGCGGGCGCTCCAGACCAGCCCCGGCGCATCGATGGAGGTGAAGTCCGGTAAACGATAAAGATGCTGCGGGTCGCTGGTGTAGCTTAGCGGCAGTTCGCGCAGGGCCTGCCGTGTGCCGTCGCTCATCAGCCAGGCGGGGGCGACGAAACCCTGCAGCGGCCAGTCGTAACGCCGGAACAGGTCAATGCCGGCGCGCAGTCTGGCGAGAGCGGCTTCGCGAGACAAGTGATAAAACTCGCCTTCATGGGTATAAATGCGCCGCATGAACCAATCGCGCGGCGTGGTCGGGCCTGGCTCCTGGTCGTCGTGAAAGTAACCGTGCAGAGCCAACTCATCGCCGCGGGCGACGCGTGCGCTCAGCAGCCGGCGAAAGTCCTTGTGAGCATCGAGGTTGTTGTGGCGATGAAAATTCGGTACCACCAGCCAGGTCATTGGCACGTCACCCAAAGCATCGACGGCTTCAATAAAGGGTCGGTAATCCGTCCAGGTCGATGGGGCCACGTCGTGCAGCACCAGCAGCACGGCGGGCCGATTGAGCGAGTCAGCCATTAGCCACCCGTGGTATCGCATGGCCGAGGACGGCGTGATAGTGACTGAGCAGACTGTCGACCACCGTGTCCCAGGCGTAATGCCGTTCGACATGCTGGCGCGCTTGCTGGCCAAGTTTCACGCTGCCGCGACTGAACAATTCCCGCACGGCATTGGCCATGGCCTGGGGATTGTTCGGCGCACACAGCAGACCGCACGACTCAGTGACGATTTCTTCGAACGCTCCGGCCGCCACAGCGACCACTGGAATACCGCTGGCCATCGCTTCGAGGATCACCAGACCGAAGGTTTCCTGATCGCCGGCATGCAACAACGCATCGGCACTGGCCATCAGGCGTGCCACGGTCGGTGCCGGGCAGAACTCATCAATGACGCTGACGTTGTCCGGCACCGCGGCCGGCATTGCCGAGCCGACCAGCAACAAGTGATAGCGCGAGCCAAGGCGCTGCATGCACTTGAGCAAGACCGGCAGGTTTTTCTCTTTCGAACCGCGCCCGGCGAAGATCAGCAGGCGGGCGTCTTCGGCAATGCCCAGTTCGGCCCGCAAGTCCGGGTCGCGGGCGCCGGGGTGAAAGGTTTGCAGATCAACGCCCAACGGCTGTACGAAGACGTTGCGCACGCCCAGGCCTGTGAGCTTGTCAGCCATCACCTGACTGGGCGCGAGAACCCGGTCGAAGTTGCCATACAACTTGGTGACATAGGCCTCGACGTTGGGCGTGACCCAATGCCCCATGCGGTTGCTGACCAACAGCGGCAAGTCCGAGTGATAGAAACCGATCACCGGCACGTCCAGCTGCCGCCGGGCATCCAGAGCTGCCCACGCGGTGAGGTACGGATCGCCGACCTCGATCAGATCGGGCTGCAAATCCTGCAGGACATTTCGCCAGGGAGCCAGGCGTACCGGAAAGCGGTAGCCCTTGCCGAAGGGCAGGGCGGGGGCGGGAACCGTGTACACGCCATCGTGTTCACCGAAATGCGCGCCGGGGATCAGCAAACTGTGACGAATCCCGGGTTTGACGCTCAACCGACGGTGTTTTGCATCCAGATAAGTACGTACGCCACCGCTGGCCGGGGCGTAGAACATGGTGATGTCGGCGATATGCACGGTGATCGTCCCTCCGCAGCGTTGCTCTCCCTTGGTTGACCTTTATCCAGAATAGATGTTCGGTCGGGATTGCGCGGGGTAGGGTCGATGCGAAAAGATCGCAGCCTGCGGCAGCTCCTGCAGGGAAAACACATTCCAACTGCAAGAGCTGCCAAGGCTGCGATCTTTAGATTTTCAGATGCGGAAGCTGCCCACCAACTGCTTCAACCGCGAAGCCTGCTGTTCGAGATCCGAACAGGCACGCAATGTCGCGTGCAGGTTCTCCACCCCTTCCTGGTTCAGCGTATTGATCTCGGTGATATCGACGTTGATCGACTCGACCACGGCGGTTTGTTCCTCGGTCGCCGTAGCCACCGACTGGTTCATCCCATCGATCTCGCCAATGCGTTGGGTCACGCTGTTCAAGCGCTCGCCCGCGAGGTTGGCGATTTCCACGCTGTCCTGGCTGTGACGCTGGCTGTCGCTCATGGTGCTCACCGATTCCCGGGCGCCGACTTGCAGCTCCTCGATCATGGTTTGTACCTGCTGCGCCGATTCCTGGGTGCGGTGGGCGAGGTTACGCACTTCGTCCGCCACCACGGCAAATCCGCGCCCGGCCTCACCGGCACGCGCGGCTTCAATCGCCGCGTTGAGCGCCAGCAGGTTGGTTTGCTGGGAAATACTGGTGATCACTTCGAGAATCTGCCCGATGTTCACGGTTTTGCTGTTCAGCGACTCGATATTGCTGCTCGACGCGCTGAGCATGCTCGACAGTTGATTCATCGCCTTGATGCTGCGATCCACCACTTGCTGGCCGTCTTCGGCGAGGCCGCGGGCGTCGCTGGCCTGGTTCGAGGCTTGCGCGGCGTTGCGGGCGATTTCCTGGGCGGCGGCGCCAAGTTGGTTGATCGCGGCGGCGACACTGCTGGTGCGCGACGCCTGCTGATCGGAGTTGTACATCGACGAGTTCGACGCCGCGACCACACGCAGGGCGACTTCGTTAACCTGCCCGGTGGCCGACGACACTTCGCGGATCGAGCCATGAATACGCTCGACGAAACGGTTGAACGCGGTACCGAGTACACCGAATTCATCGTTATTGACGATGGTCAGGCGCTTGGTCAGGTCGCCTTCGCCATCGGCGATGTCTTCCATGGCGCGGATCATGACGTGCAGCGGCTGGATCAGGATGCGGATCAGCATGCCGAGCAGGGCAATGATGATCGCCACGGCAATCACC
Organism: Pseudomonas sp. LBUM1648; assembly: GCF_059716145.1. Taxonomy (NCBI): domain Bacteria; kingdom Pseudomonadati; phylum Pseudomonadota; class Gammaproteobacteria; order Pseudomonadales; family Pseudomonadaceae; genus Pseudomonas; species Pseudomonas sp. LBUM1648. The sequence goes on along the minus strand of NZ_CP166808.1, from coordinate 5,078,182 downwards.
GTTGCGATTACTGCCGAGGTGCGGAACTCGCTGAGCATGGCGAACGCCTGGTCTTTGTCCACCGACAGGCCGATGTACCAGTTCACCGAGGGCAGGCCCTTGATCGGGGCGAAAGTGACGATGCGGGTCTTGCCATCGACAGTGACTTCACTGAAGTCGCTGCTGATGCGCGGAGTGTCCTGCGGATAGGCCTCCTTCAGTGATTTCATCACCAGGGCTTTGTCCGGGTGCACGAGGATCTTGCCATCGGCGCTGACCAGGAACACATAACCCATGCCGTCGAAATCCCGGGCGGCCAGGGTGTCGACCAGTGATTGCAGGCTCAAGTCACCGCCGACCACGCCAACGCTCTGACCAGCCTTTTTCGAGGCGGTGGCGATGGAGATGATCAACTGGCCGGTCGCGGCGTCGATGTACGGTTCGGTCAGGGTCGGTGTGCTGCTGCTCTCGGCACCTTTGTACCAAGGACGAACGCGTGGATCGAAACCGTCCGGCATCTTCACGTCCGGGCGGATGGTGAAGTGGCCGGTGGCATCGCCCAGATAGGTCGCCATGAATGTCGAGGTCAGGGACTTCTGTTCCAGCAGGCTGGCGACATTGGTCGCTTCCGGGTTGATGGCGATATTCTGGGCAGCGTTCTCGACCAGCAGAATGCGGCCATTGAGCCAGGTCTGGATATTGTCGGCGGTGACCTCGCCCATCTCGTTGAGATAGTTGTTCAGGTCATCGCGGATTGCGTTGCGCTGTAGCCAGTCGTTGTACAGCGTGAACGAGGCGAAAGCGGCGATGACGATGAGGGCGGCGGCAAGCAAAATTTTATGGCTGAAGCGCAGGTTTTTGTTCATGGCTTGGGGTTCCGCTAAGGTCTTAATGTCCTGGGCGTGCTTTTATAAAGACGCTCAATATGGGCAAGGGTGAAAAAAGCTGATATTTCCGTCTCTCCTTAGGGAAATGTCCGACCCGACTTTTCAGTCAGGTTCACGCCTTTATTTATCGGCCATCGCGAATTAAAGATTAACCATTGGGTGACAAAATGCCTGACTCATCGCAACTCGTAATCGGCGCCGATCTCGCGGGGCAACCGATAGCCCAGGCCATGCGCCTGGCCAACCGACATGGACTGGTTGCCGGCGCGACCGGCACCGGTAAAACCGTGACTTTGCAACGTCTGGCCGAAGCCTTCAGCGACGCGGGCGTCGCGGTGTTTGCCGCTGATATCAAGGGAGATCTGTGCGGCCTCGGTGCTGCCGGCAACCCGCAGGGTAAGGTCGCCGAGCGCATCGCCGGCATGCCATGGCTCAATTACAAACCGCAGGCTTATCCCGTGACCTTGTGGGACATTCACGGTCAGTCCGGTCATCCACTGCGCACCACGTTGAGTGAAATGGGGCCGCTGCTGATTGGCAGCCTGCTCGAGCTGACCGACAGTCAGCAGTCGGCGCTCTATGCGGCGTTCAAGGTCGCCGATCGCGAAGGCCTGTTGTTGCTGGATCTGAAGGATCTGAAAGCGCTGCTCAATCACCTCAAGGACAATCCACAGCTGTTGGGCGAAGACGCCGCGCTGATGACCACCGGTTCCAGTCAGGCACTGTTACGCCGCTTGGCAACGCTGGAGCAGCAGGGTGCCGAAGCCTTGTTTGGCGAGCCGGCGCTGCAACTGGAAGACATCCTGCAACCCGCTGCCGATGGCCGTGGGCGCATTCATCTGCTCGATGCCAGCCGTCTGGTACACGAGGCGCCGAAGGTTTATGCGACGTTTCTGTTATGGCTGCTGGCCGAACTGTTCGAGCAGTTGCCGGAGCGCGGCGATGCCGATAAACCGCTGCTGGCGCTGTTTTTCGATGAGGCGCACTTGTTGTTTGGCGATACGCCAAAGGCGTTGCAGGAGCGGCTGGAGCAGGTGGTGCGGTTGATCCGTTCCAAGGGCGTGGGTGTGTATTTCGTCACCCAGTCGCCGACTGACCTGCCGGACGACGTGTTGGCACAGTTGGGGCTGCGCATCCAGCACGGCCTGCGTGCATTCACTGCAAAAGAGCAGAAATCCCTGCGTGCCGTAGCCGATGGGTTTCGGCCTAATCCGGCGTTCGACAGTCTGTCGGTGCTGACCGAGCTTGGGATCGGTGAGGCGTTGGTCGGTACGCTTGCCGAGAAAGGCACGCCGGAAATGGTTCAGCGCGTGTTGGTCGCACCGCCGCAATCGCGGATCGGGCCGTTGACCGAAACCGAGCGAACAATGCTGATTGCCGGATCGCCGTTCAAGGGGCGCTATGACAAACCGATCGATCGGGAGTCGGCTTATGAAATCCTGATGGGGCGTAAAGGGTTGGCCCCGGAGGCTGAAGCGCCGGCAGCTACTCAAGAACCGAGTCTGGCGGACAGGGCTGGCGAGTTCCTGGGGACCGCGGCAGGGCAGGCGCTGAAGTCGGCGATGCGCCAAGCGGCCAACAACCTGGGCAAGCAACTGGTGCGTGGCCTGATGGGTTCGCTGCTCGGAGGCAGCAAACGCCGCTAAAAGCAAAGATCGTCCGATCGCGGCCCGAGCCTGCGGCACCTCCTACAGGGGATGCATTCCAGCTGTAGAAGCTGCCGCAGGCTGCGATCTTTTCAGGGCTTGGCTTTGGCGTGCGCCGCAAGGCGCTCCAGCGCCGCCCGCAGATTCGGATCACTGATCCCGTCCGCCGTGGCCTGAATGGTCGCCGCTGCATCCGTTGAAAGATCCATCGTATGCCCGGTTGCTCCACGCTGAACCGTCGGTGGTTGAACCTTGAACAGAATCCGCGTCAGGCTGGCGAACTCGTCGAACATCTGCAATTGCCGTTGCAAGCGCTTTTGCTGATAGCGCAGGCGAGTGGCCCAATGACCATCGGTGACAATTAACAGGAGACTGCCCTCACGCCACGACGCCACATGGCAATGTTCGCGGGCGGCGGGTTGCAGTTGGCTTTCGAGCAGGCGTTGCAGATGGCCCAGTCGCTGGGCATGGCCGAGGATGGCTTTGAGCGGCTTGGCTTCGCGTAGCAAAACGGCGGGTGCTTTGGCCGTAAGAGGGCGAAACGCCATGATCGAACACCTGAAAGTACAGAGGCGCCATGGTAGCAGAAAGCACCGAATTCACTCGCCCATTGCTTTTGCCCCTGCTTTGCCCATTAAATCAACGACTAACTTCTTTTGCGTACGACTTGAAGTTGAGCAAAACGCCCCTATTTTAAGTGAGCCCCGTCAAAGCGCAGTGCCAGCATCGTGGAACATCGCCACTTTCCTCACCACCGTTTCCGGGTAGAATGCTCGTTCGCATGCGGCCATGAGGGCTGCACGGGCGACTCACGGGGCCGCCCTCCATCCCTTTAGTGTGGAAGATCCTGCCGATATGTTTGCGCCTTTGTTAAAGAAACTTTTTGGAAGCAAGAACGAGCGTGAAGTCAAACGCATGCTCAAGACGGTGCAGCTCGTCAATGCCTTCGAAGAGCAAATGGTGGCCCTTTCGGACGATCAATTGCGCGCCAAGACCGATGAGTTCAAGGCCCGCATCGCCAAAGGGGAAACCCTCGACAAGCTGTTGCCAGAAGCCTTTGCGGTCGCCCGCGAAGCCGGCAAGCGCATCATGGGTATGCGCCACTTCGACGTGCAACTCGTCGGCGGCATGACCTTGCATGAAGGCAAAATCGCCGAAATGCGTACCGGTGAGGGTAAAACCCTCGTGGCTACCCTGGGTGTTTACCTCAACGCACTGTCCGGCAAGGGCGTGCACGTTGTGACGGTGAACGACTACCTGGCCCGTCGTGACGCCAACTGGATGCGCCCGCTGTATGAATTCCTCGGCCTGACCGTCGGCGTCGTGACGCCGTTCCAGCCGCCGGAAGAGAAGCGTCTCGCTTACGCCGCCGACATCACCTACGGCACCAACAACGAATTCGGTTTCGACTACCTGCGCGACAACATGGCGTTCAGCATGGAAGAGAAATTCCAGCGCGAACTCAATTTTGCCGTGATCGACGAAGTCGACTCCATCCTCATCGACGAAGCGCGTACCCCGCTGATCATTTCCGGTCAGGCCGAGGACAGCTCCAAGCTGTACACGGAGATCAACAAACTGATCCCGCAGCTGGAACTGCACGTCGAAGAAGTCGAAGGGGAAGTCACCAAGGCTGGCCACTACACCGTTGACGAGAAGACCCGTCAGGTCGAACTCAACGAAGCCGGTCATCAGTTCATCGAAGACATGCTCACCCGTGTCGGCCTGCTGGCTGAGGGCGAGAGCCTGTACTCGGCGCATAACCTGGGTCTGCTGACCCACGTTTATGCCGGTCTGCGTGCGCACAAGCTGTTCAATCGCAACATTGAATACATCGTGCAGGACGGTCAGGTCGTACTGGTCGACGAACACACCGGCCGTACCATGCCGGGCCGTCGTTTGTCCGAAGGTCTGCACCAGGCCATCGAAGCCAAAGAAGGCTTGAACATTCAGGCCGAGAGCCAGACCCTGGCATCGACCACGTTCCAGAACTACTTCCGTCTGTACACCAAGCTGTCCGGCATGACCGGTACCGCTGACACCGAAGCGTTCGAATTCCACCAGATCTATGGTCTGGAAGTGATGGTCATTCCGCCGAACAAGCCGTTGGCGCGTAAAGACTTCAACGACCTGGTGTTCCTGACAGCCGAAGAGAAGTACGCGGCGATCGTGACGGACATCAAGGAAAGCATGGCCGCTGGCCGTCCGGTGCTGGTGGGTACTGCGACCATCGAAACCTCCGAGCACATGTCCGCACTGCTCGTGAAGGAAGGCATCGAACACAAGGTTCTGAACGCCAAGTTCCACGAAAAAGAAGCCGAGATCATCGCGCAAGCCGGTCGTCCGGGCGCATTGACCATCGCCACCAACATGGCCGGTCGTGGTACCGACATCCTGTTGGGCGGTAACTGGGAAGTTGAAGTCGCATCGCTGGAAGACCCGACCCCTGAGCAGATCGCCCAAATCAAGGCCGACTGGCAGAAGCGTCACCAGCAAGTGCTGGAGTCCGGCGGTTTGCAGGTGATTGCATCCGAGCGTCACGAATCCCGTCGTATCGACAACCAGCTGCGTGGCCGTGCCGGCCGTCAGGGTGACGCCGGTTCCAGCCGCTTCTACCTGTCGCTGGAAGACAGCCTGATGCGTATCTTCGCCTCTGACCGGGTGAAGAACTTCATGAAAGCCCTGGGCATGCAGCCGGGCGAAGCGATTGAGCACCGCATGGTGACCAACGCGATCGAGAAGGCGCAGCGCAAGGTTGAAGGCCGCAACTTCGACATTCGTAAGCAACTGCTTGAGTTCGACGACGTTAACAACGAACAGCGTAAAGTGATTTATCACATGCGTAACACGTTGCTGGCCGCCGACAACATCGGTGAAACCATCGCCGACTTCCGTCAGGACGTACTCAACGCGACTGTCAGCGCCCACATTCCGCCGCAATCGCTGCCAGAACAGTGGGACGTCGCCGGTCTGGAAGCCTCGCTGCAGAGCGACTTCGGTGTGGCGTTGCCGATCCAGCAATGGCTCGACGAAGACGATCACCTGTACGAAGAAACCCTGCGCGAGAAGCTCATGACCGAGCTGATGGCCGCGTACAACGAGAAAGAAGATCAGGCCGGTGCCGAAGCACTGCGCTCCTTCGAGAAGCAAATCGTTCTGCGCGTGCTGGACGACCTGTGGAAAGACCACCTGTCGACCATGGATCACCTGCGTCACGGCATCCACCTGCGTGGCTACGCTCAGAAGAACCCGAAGCAGGAATACAAGCGCGAGTCGTTCACGCTGTTCTCCGAGCTGCTGGATTCGATCAAGCGCGACTCCATCCGTGTGCTGTCGCACGTTCAGGTTCGCCGTGAAGATCCGGAAGCCGAAGAGCAACGTCTGCGTCAGGAAGCCGAAGCACTGGCCGCCCGCATGCAGTTCGAACACGCCGAAGCCCCTGGTCTTGATCAGCCGGAAATCCTGGGTGAAGAGGTCGATGTGGCCCTCGCCACCGCCCCGGTTCGCAATGACCAGAAGCTAGGCCGCAACGAACTGTGCTACTGCGGTTCGGGCAAGAAATTCAAGCATTGCCACGGGCAGATTCAGTAACACCCGTTTCAATCGCTGATGTACCCGCGCCGCGACCGGCATAAGCCGTCGCGGCGTTTTGCCATTTAAACCACCGCTTTCAAATGGCGGTGCTGACTTCATTGAGTAAGGAGCGCATTCATGGCTGTTGGTCTTGGTCCTTTGCCAACGTTGCACCCGGTTGCCGGTTTTGAACTCGGTATCGCCTCGGCCGGCATCAAGCGCCCCGGGCGCAAGGATGTCGTGGTGATGCGCTGCGCCGAAGGTTCGACCGTGGCGGGCGTGTTCACTCTGAACGCCTTTTGTGCAGCACCGGTGATTCTGGCGAAAAAACGCGTGCAGAATGCTGTGCGCTACCTGCTGACCAACACCGGTAACGCCAACGCCGGTACCGGCGAACCAGGCCTGGCCGCTGCCGAGCGCACCTGCGCCAAACTGGCCGAACTGACCGGCGTTGCTGCTGAACAGATCCTGCCGTACTCAACGGGTGTCATCGGCGAGCCATTGCCGGTCGAGAAAATTGAAGGTGCCTTGCAAGCCGCACTGGACGATCTGTCGGAAAACAACTGGGAAGCGGCCGCCACCGGCATCATGACCACCGACACCCTGCCCAAAGGGGCCAGCCGCCAGTTCCAGCATGACGGCGTGACCATCACCGTTACCGGCATCAGCAAAGGCGCGGGCATGATTCGTCCGAACATGGCGACCATGCTCGGCTACATCGCCACCGACGCCAAAGTCTCCCGCGATGTCCTGCAAAACCTGATGCTCGACGGCGCCAACAAGTCGTTCAACCGCATCACTATCGACGGCGACACTTCGACTAACGACTGCTGCATGCTGATCGCCACCGGCAAGGCTGCACTGCCGGAAATCACCCGCGCGGAAGGCGAACTGTTCGCCAAACTCAAGCAAGCGGTGTTCGAAGTGTGCATGGACGTGGCCCAGGCCATCGTGCGAGACGGCGAAGGCGCAACCAAGTTCGTCACTGTTGAAGTCAACGGTGGCGGCAATCACCAGGAATGCCTGGACGTCGGCTACACCGTGGCGCACTCGCCGCTGATCAAGACCGCGCTGTTCGCCTCCGACCCGAACTGGGGACGCATCCTGGCCGCTGTCGGCCGTGCCGGCGTGCCGGATCTGGACGTGAGCAAGATCGACGTGTTCCTCGGCGATGTGTGTATCGCCAGCCGTGGCGCCCGCGCTGAGACCTACACTGAGGCGCAGGGCTCGGCGGTGATGCAGCAGGAAGAGATCACCATCCGTATCGAGTTGGGTCGCGGCGATTGCAGCGAAACCATCTGGACCACTGACCTGTCGCATGAATACGTGAAGATCAACGCCGAATACCGGACCTGATCCGAGACCGAGTCGCTGCCATCGCCAGCAGTCTGGCTCCCACAGGGTTTGTGTTCACTGAACATCTACCGTGGGAGCTAGCTTGCTAGCGATGGCGTCGGTTCAGGCATCGCAAGTCCCAAAGCTTTTCCACTGACGAAAAGGCGCCAAAACCATGTCTCTGCACCTGATCATCGGCGACAAACTGCTTTCCTCCTGGTCCCTGCGCGCCGCCCTGGCGCTCGAATTGACCGGCGCTCCCTACACCGAAGAGTTGATCAAACTCGGCAAGCCCGACACCCGCGAGCGTCTGCTCAAGCATTCGCCGACTGCCAAAGTACCGCTGCTGAAAACCGCACGCGGCACCGTGGCTGATTCCTTGGCTATCGCTGAGTACCTCGCCGAGCAGTTTGCGTCCGAGCAGCTTTGGCCAACCGACCTCTTCGCCCGCGCCCAGGCGCGATCCGCCTGTGCGCAAATGCACAGTGGCTTCTTCGCCATGCGCAACCACATGCCATTCAACCTGAGCCACAATGCGCCGCTGAACCCGGTGCCGCCGGAAGTGAAGGTCGATATCGAACGCATGCTCGCCTTGTGGGCTGAATGCCGTGCTGTCGCCACCGAGAGCGGGCCGTACCTGTTTGGTCGTTTGAGCCTGGCCGATGCGTTCTTCGCACCGATTGCCGTGCGTTTGCGCACCTATCAGGTGAAGCTGCCGGCCGCCGACGAAGCCTATGTTGAAACCGTCTACCAATGGCCGGCCTTCAAGGCATGGCAGAAGGCTGGACTGGAGGAGATGAACCCGTGAAACGTGTACACGTCGCGGCTGCCGTCATACGTGACGACAGTGGCAAAATTCTCATCGCCCGCCGTGCCGACACCCAGCATCAGGGTGGTTTGTGGGAGTTTCCCGGCGGCAAGGTCGAGGCTGACGAGTCGGTCGAAACCGCGCTGGCCCGTGAGCTGCACGAAGAGTTGGGCATTGCCGTTGGCAGCGCCCGCCCCTTGATCAAAGTGCGTCACGATTACCCGGACAAACAGGTGTTGCTGGATGTCTGGGAAGTCTCGGACTTCAGCGGCGAACCCCACGGTGCCGAAGGTCAGCCATTGGCCTGGGTAACCGCGAAGGAGCTGGCGAACTACGAGTTTCCGGCGGCCAACCAGCCAATCGTCGCAGCGGCACGTTTGCCAGCCGAATACCTGATTACTCCGGAAGATCTTGAAACCCCGGCGTTGTTACGGGGCATCCAGAAGGCGATTGCCGGCGGGATCAAATTGATCCAGCTGCGTGCGCCCAATGGCTATGACCCGAAGTACCGTGATCTGGCGGTGGATGCAGCGGGTCTGTGTGCCGGCAAGGCGCAGTTGATGATCAAGGGGCCGTTCGAATGGCTCGGTGATTTCCCGTCCGCCGGGTGGCACATCACCTCCGCGCAACTGCGCAAGTATGCGGCGGCGGGGCGACCGTTGCCGGCGGAGCGTTGGTTGGCGGCGTCTTGCCATAACGCCGAAGAACTGGCGCTGGCCGAACAGATGGGCGTGGATTTCGTGACCCTGTCGCCGGTGCAGCCGACGTTGACTCATCCGGATGCGCAGCCGTTGGGCTGGGAGCAGGCTTCGACGTTGATCGAGGGCTTCAGCAAACCGGTGTTCGTGTTGGGCGGGGTTGGCCCGGCTGAGCGTGAGAAGGCCTGGAGCTTTGGGGCTCAGGGTGTGGCAGGGATTCGGGCGTTCTGGCCAGAAGCCTGATTCTTTATTTAGGCTAAAGGCCCCATCGCGAGCAGGCTCACTCCTACAGTTGACCGCGTTTTGTCAGTAGACATGCGGTCAACTGTAGGAGTGAGCCTGCTCGCGATAGCGTCATATCTGGCGCTATTGATCTGAAGGCTTCGCCGCCGGCTGCCACAAAATCTCCGCAACCCCCTGCCGCCGCGCAATCACTCGCGCCGCCACAAACAACAGATCCGATAACCGATTGATATAGGCCAAACCAACCCCGGCCAACGGCTCGATCGCATTCAAATGCTGACAGCGCCGCTCGGCACTCCTCGCCAGACTCCGGCACACATGGGTCTGAGCAATCAGCATCGAGCCCCCCGGCAGAATGAAATTCTCCAGCGGCCCCAACTCCTCATTCCACACATCGATCGCCGCTTCCAATCGTTCGATTTCCGCCTCGTTCAGTGCCTGATATTCCGGCATTGCCAACTCGCCACCCAGATCGAACAGCCGATGCTGACACGGCGCCAACACCTCAATCAGCTCAGTCAAGCCAGGCGTAGCTTCACGTTCGGCAAGCAGCCCGGCCAACAACACGCCGACCTGACTGTTTAGCGTATCGACTTCACCAATCGCCTCGATACGCGGGTGATCCTTGGGCACACGGCGGCCATCGCCCAGGCCGGTTTCGCCTTTGTCGCCGGTGCGTGTGTAGATTTTCGACAGGCGAAAGCCCATGGGTTACCTCGATAATTGATTGGTTTCTGGAGCGATGGCAGTGGGTTGGGCCAGCGGCAGGCGCAAGGTGAAACATGTGCCTTGCCCGGGCGCTGACTGCACTTCCATCTGCCCTTTGTGGTTGTTGGTGATAATGAAGTACGACACTGACAAACCAAGTCCTGTGCCCTGACCGATTTCCTTGGTGGTGAAGAACGGTTCGAAGGTGCGTTTGCGCACGTTCTCGCTCATGCCGATGCCGTTGTCCTCGACCTGAATCTCGGCCCACGGCGGATTGAGTCGGGTACGCAGGATGATCCGCCCCGGTTCGCTGTCGTCTTCGCGCTGATGAATGGCCTGTGCGGCGTTTTTCAATAGATTGAGCAGCACTTGTTCCAGCTCGTTGGCGGTGCCCGGCACCGGACCCAGCGCCGGGTCGAATTGGCGGATGATCGCCTGACCCTTGAAATCAAAACCGATGGCCAGATCGAAGTCGTTGCCGGCGATTTCAACCGCTTGATCAATCAGTGCCGGCAAATCGCACGGGGCCATTTGCCGGGTGCTGCGGCGGCTGAAACTGAGCATGTGAGTGACGATTTTTGCTGCCCGCGCTCCGGCCTGTTGAATGCCATCGAGCAGTTTCGGGACTTCCCGGCCTTGCAGATAACGGTTGACCGTGTCCAGTTCGATGCCCAGTTGCTCGGCGGTTTCGAGGTTCTTCGGCAGATCCGCTGACAGGCGCCGGCGGATGTTCTGCACGTTATGCAGGATCGCGCCCAGCGGGTTGTTGATTTCGTGGGCCATGCCCGCTGCGAGGCCGCCGACCGAGAGCATTTTTTCCGACTGCACCATCATCTCTTCCAGCGACAGACGCTGGGTGATGTCGTCGATGCGGATCACCACACCACGCCCGGCGCCGCCCATCAGCGGGTAGAACGTCAGTGCGTAATGCTTGGGTTCGTCGTCCTTGAACCAGGTCACGCGTTCGATTTTCGCCACGGTGTGTTGCTCGACAGTCTGCTTGAGCTGCGGCAAAAACGGCTTGAGCGGTTCGAAGGCGAGGAAGATCGGCTGGTTCAGCGCTTCGTCGAGCCGGGTGCCGGAGAGGGCGCTGGCTTCCTGGTTCCATTGGGTGACGTAGAGCTGTTCATCAAGGGCGATCAGCGCCGACGGCATTGAGTCGATGATGCTGTTGAGGTAGTTCTGGAAACCGGTGAGTTTCTTCTCGATCTTGCTGCGTACCTGGACTTCCAGCTCCAGCTTGCGGTTGGTGTGGCGGGTTTCCTCGGCCAGGCCCTGGGCCTGATCGTAAGCCGCTTGTGAGTCGTCGCGGGCACGTTTGAGTTGCTGTTCGCGGGCTTCGATGCGCGACAGCATGGTATTGAACGCCTCGGCGAGGCTGCCGATTTCGTCGTGGTTGCCGCGTGAAGCGCGCAGTGCGTAGTTCTCTTCACGGGTCACCTGACGCGACAACTCTTCAAGTTGATGAATCGGTCGGGTGATCAGCCGCTTGATCTGCCGGGCAATCACCAGCCACAGCAGCACGCTGAAAATCAGGATGCCAAGACTGGCCGTCAGCGTGCCGGTGTAGAACGCCATGGGCAATTCGCTACTGGCGACCAGCAATAGATGACCCGGCGCTGTGCCGGGGCGGGGCAGTGTGATCAACTGGTTGCTGCGAAACTCGGTGAGTTGCCAAGCCTCAATGTGCCGGTAACGTTCCGGCAGGTCGAGTTTGTCGCCGTGCTGCACTTGCGCGAGCCTTTCGCCCTTGCCGTCATACAGGGCGGCAGCGCGCAGTGGAGAATAGCTGTCGAGCTCCTTGAGCAGACGTTCTGCACTCTGCGGTGATTGCAGGGCTTCGCTGACAAGACTTGGGTTGGAGATCAGTCGGCCGATGGTCTGCAAGGCCTGAGGGGCCATGCTTTCCTGGGAGATGTAATAGGCGGCGCTGATAAAGGTCAGGTTGGCGACCAGCAAGACAGTGGTCAACAGCACCAGCAGGGCGGCCAGCAGTTTCTGGCCGACCGGCAGGTTTTCGAGGCGCTGGCGCAATGGCATCAGGTTTATCGCAGCAAAGGAACAAGTGGCCAGCGTAGCCGCTGCTCAGTCGCTGGGCAATCCGAGGCTGTGCAGATGAGCGATCAGACGTTGCTGCAATTGACTGAGGTGCGGCAGGTTCAACTGGTGGCGCGCAGCGACTTTGCAGGCGTGGCCCAATAAATAGCTGATCTCGGTGCGGCGCTGGTTGGCCACGTCTTGATACATCGATGAGTAATTGGCCGCAGTGGCCTGAATCACTCGCTCGACTTCCTGTTGCAGATTGTCGGCGGCTGATGGTTGGCCGCAGCGCTGCAGCAGTTCGGTCAGTTCGACGCACAGCGTGGCGACTTCGCAATGATGCGCCTGCAATCCGCCGTTGCGGCAGTTATGCAGCACGGTCAGCGGATTGATCGCGCAGTTGAGCGCCAGTTTGCGCCACAGCCGGGTGAGGATGTCGGTGCTCCATTCGTGGGGGATTTTTGCGGCTTGCAGATCATCCAGCCAGATTGGCGCGACCGGATGCGCGACATCGCCGAGCCAGGTGTAACCGTGACCGGCAAACACCACGCGCCAGTCACCGTCGCGGAAGGCGCCTTCGGTACTGGAGGCGCTGATGCAGCGCGCCTGGGGCACTTGCGCGGCGACAGCGTCCTGACTGCCGAGGCCGTTTTGCAGCAGGATCAGTTCGGCATCGGGCGCCAGGCGTGGGGCGAGGCGGGCGACCGCGCTTTCGGCGTCGTAGGCTTTGCAGGCCACCAGCAGGCGTCGGATCGGTTCGGGGTTGTCCGGGGTTTCGCCGGGAACTGCATAGGTGCGGGCTTGTCCCTGTTCCACAAGGGTCAGTCCACCTGCCGCTTCATAGCTGTGCAAGCGCTCGGTATCGCGCACGATCAGCCTGACCGGTAATCCGGCCCGGGCCAGCCGCGTAGCCCAGAGTGTGCCGAGACTGCCGGCGCCGAGAACATGCCAAAGGGTGGACATCAGTTTTTTGCTCGAATGGGTGCAGGCATGTGCGGCTCGCCGTGTCGTCAGGAAAAGACCCGTTATAATGAGCCCGATTTTAACCGCAAGCCAAGCGCGCTCCATCCTCATCGAGCGCGCCTTTTTTATTGGAGAGATTACATGCCGTCGTTCGACGTGGTATCCGAACTGGACAAACACGAACTCACCAACGCGGTCGAGAACGCCGTGAAGGAACTCGATCGTCGTTATGACCTGAAAGGTAAAGGCAGCTTCGAGTTCAAGGAAAAAGACCTGACCGTCAACCTGACCGCTGAAGCCGATTTCCAGCTGGAAGCGATGATCGAGATCCTCAAGCTCGCCCTGGTCAAGCGCAAGATCGACGTGCAGTGCCTTGAAGTCAAAGACGCTTACGCATCGGGCAAGCTGATGAAGCAGGACGCCGTGCTCAAGGAAGGGATCGACAAGGAGCTGGCGAAGAAGATTGTCGGCCATATCAAGGATGCCAAGCTCAAGGTGCAGGCCGCCATTCAGGGCGAGCAGGTTCGTGTCACCGGCAAGAAGCGTGACGATCTGCAAGAAGCCATCGCGGCCCTGCGTGCCAAGGAATTCGGCATGCCACTGCAGTTCAACAACTTCCGCGACTAAGCTTTCTCATGCGGAACCTGTGGGAGCGGGCTTGCTCGCGAAAGCGGTGTGTCAGTCAACTTCATTATTGAATGGCACACCATTTTCGCGAGCAAGCTCGCTCCCACTTTTTATTTGTTTATAGCCCGGGTAGCCGGAAATCAGGAGATAGAACATGGATTTGAATGCTGAGGTGGACCACCTGGTCAAGGCATCCCAGGCGTGGATACCGATGATCATGGAATACGGCAGCCGCGTGCTGCTGGCAGTGATTACCCTGGCCATCGGCTGGTGGCTGATCAACAAGGTCACGCAAAAACTCGGCGGTCTGCTGGCCCTGCGTAACGCTGACCTGGCGCTGCAAGGCTTCATCAGCAGTCTCGCCAACATCATTCTCAAGGTGCTGCTGATTGTCAGCGTCGCTTCGATGATCGGTGTTGAAACCACCTCGTTCGTTGCGGCGATCGGTGCTGCCGGCCTGGCCATCGGTCTGGCCTTACAGGGCAGCCTGGCGAATTTCGCCGGCGGCGTGCTGATTCTGCTGTTCCGTCCGTTCCGTATCGGTGACTGGATCGAAGCCCAAGGTGTGTCAGGTACCGTCGATAGCATCCAGATTTTCCACACCGTGCTGCGTACCGGCGACAACAAGACCATCATCGTGCCGAACGGTAACCTGTCGAACGGCATCATCACCAACACCAACCGTCAGCCAACCCGCAAGGTTGTCTTCGATGTGGGCGTGGATTACGAAGCGGATCTGCAAAAGGCCCGTCAGGTGCTGCTGGATCTGGCCAAGGATGAGCGTGTTCTGCAGGACCCGGCACCGCAAGCCGTAATCTCGACACTGGGCGACAGTTCGATCACGGTTTCCCTGCGTGTTTGGGTTAAAACTGCAGACTATTGGGATGTGATGTTCATGTTTAACGAGCAGTCCCGCGATCGTTTAAAGACCGCAGGCATTGATATTCCGTTTCCGCAGCGGGTTATTCGTGTAGTTCAGGAAACAGCTGCACAGTAACAACATTGATACCTGGCCTCGCGGTCAGTTAATTAATGTCAGACCCAAGAGATGTTCACACTCTTGGGTTTTTTTATGTCTGTTGTGAAAGTTTGCTGGCTAATAGATAGCTGGCTAATGTTTTATGTCTGCAAACAAGTTAATGAGTGCATAAAAAAACCGCTCACCTGAATCCAGGTGAGCGGTTCTTGTTAGAGCAGGGCTCTAGTACGTCATCCTTACATCCCTATTAGAGGATGTTCAGAGGGTACTCAACGATCAGACGGGTGTCGTTATTGTCAGACGAGTAGCCGCTGTATGCGCCGTTGGAGCGGTACATGGCATAACGCAGACGGAACGACAGGTCTTTGGCTGGACCTTCCTGGATCACGTATTTGGACTCGGCGTTCCACTCGTTTTCCTTGCCTTCGCCCAAGCCGTTGGTGGTGATGTGGTCACCCATCACGTAACGGGTCATGAAGCTCAGGCCAGGTACGCCGTAAGTCTTCATGTTCAGGTCGTAGCGAGCTTGCCAGGAGCGCTCGTCGCGGCCCACGAAGTCGGAGATCTGAATGGAGTTGGCAACGAAGATGGTGCTGTTACCGTCAACGCCGTAGTAGTAAGCGTTGTCGCCGCTGGAGCGCTGGTGAGCGAGGGTAAACTTGTGAGCACCGATGCTGTACGCAGCAGCCAGGGACCACAGGTTGTTGTCCACACCAGTGGTGCCGTCGCCGATCGCGTCAACCAGGTCACCGCGGCTATCGCCTTTGGTGTGGTAGCCGTTGAAGTCGAAGTTCAGCGACTGCTCGTCGTTGATTGGCAAGGTGTAGTTCAGGTTGACGTAGTACTTCTTGAAGTAGTCGTCAGCGTCGGAAGCAGCCAGGGCACCGGTGAAGTTATCGGTGAAGGAGTAGCTGGCACCGAAGATGTTGATGTTGGTCAGGCCTTTGCCGCCATTGCCATCTTCATCTGGCAGGCCGCCGATGCTGTCACGGCCCATGCCTGTTTGCTTGCTCAGCGCTGTGAAGCGACCTGCGCTCAGTTCCAGACCTTTGATCTCTTTGGAAGTGATCAGGGTACCGGTGGCTACTTCTGGAATCAGACGGCTGTCGTCAGTGGCGAACACTGGGCTTGCAACAAATTGTTGGCCGTATTTCAGCACGGTGTCGGATACGCGGAATTTGACTGCGCCGCCGATTTTACCTTGGGATTTTTCAGGGTTGCCATCGCTGTCGTTGGCGAACAGGCCATTACCACGACGGCCCGAACCGCCGTCCAGTTTGACCGAACCCATGGCCATGGCATCGAGACCGAAACCTACGGTGCCTTGAGTGAAGCCCGACTCGTAAGTCAGCAGTTGGCTTACACCGGTGTCCTGGCGATAGCCACTTTTGAAAGTGCCGTCACCGTTGGAAACGTTACCCGCGCCGTTTTTGTAGTCGCGGTTCATGTATTCCATACGAGTCTTCAGTTTCAGACTCTGGTCTTCCAGGAAGCCTTTGGACTCGTCTTGGGAAGACGCCATTGCGAACTGCGAGGTGCCTGCTGCAACAGCCAGGGCGATCATGCTCCACTTCATCACGCGCATCGTGATTTGCTCCTTTGGTTTTTAGAAGAGTACTGCCGTCCCACCTGTTTTATTATCTGGGCGGCTCTTTCTTTTTGTGTCGGCGCAAACTTATATCACGCCGACATTGTTGGCGATACTTGCGAATCTAACCTTTCACCTTCTTTACGACGCTGTCGCAGATGGCTTGGTAGATGTCGCAAATTCACAGTACCGATGCAATCGGACCGGCAACTTTCTCGCTGTTTTTGTAGCCTTTTGCATCGCTAAAAAAGAGTCCCTGGCAAAACACTTGAATCTCCATCGGGCAACCCTGCCACTGTTTTTGTTGGGCTTAAGGCTCCCACTTCCCGTGGTGCGCTTATAGTCCATATGAGTACGAATGCAACAAACGTGCACAAACCGCGATATCGCTGCGGTTATTTTTCTGTGCACCTGTCTCTACCTGTAAAAACCTCATAAATACGGGGCGCCAAGCCGCTTTCTATCGGGGCTTGACGCGACTGTTCGTATGGTGTTGTCACACCGTGGCTGGCGCGCGACAACCAAAAACGTTACCGGTTCACCCCGCCAGTGAGTATTCGGCGGATGCCTGCCGCACTGAGCGTAGACGCACTGTGCGGTTTTGGTGCAAAAAAATTTACAGGCTGTACCGGATTCATACAGTTGAAGCATTGGGTGATTGTGAGCGGATCAGGGTTTTTCGGTCATTTGAGCTTGCTGCTCGCTCGTTCTGGTTCTGTGCTGGTGCAGGTTGTCGATAAATGTCACATGTCGGGGCGTTCGCCGGGTGACAAATGGGCGCTGTCGTCGTGAAGGTCGGCGCATTCGCAGGTATGCTGCCGGTCTGTCGCTTGGTTCGCCGCTCGGTATGAGGGCCGCTAAGCTAATTATTCGATCAGCCGGGAGTGCGCGCGGTGTTTGCTCTAGATTCACGACTTCAACAGGACACGCTGACCATAGGCGACTTCCCGCTCTGCCGGCTGCTGCTGTCCAACGACGCCAACTACCCGTGGTTCATCCTGGTGCCACGTCGGGACGATATCAGCGAGTTGTTTCAGTTGGATGTCGCCGATCAGCAGCAGCTCTGGCTGGAAACCACCGCGCTGGCGGAGTTGCTCAAGGACTTGTTCGATGCTGACAAGATGAACGTTGCGACCTTGGGTAATGTTGTCAGCCAGATGCACATGCATGTGATTGTGCGTAAACGCGATGATGCAGCGTGGCCGGCGCCGGTATGGGGCAAGCACGCGGCCAAACCTTATAGCGACGAACAGGTGGCCGCCATTCGCGAGCAATTGCGCGTGGTGCTGACCGAAGATTTCACATTTGTGGAGGGCTGAATCATGAGCCTTGAAGATCGCGTTACCGATCTGGAGAGCCGTCTGGCGTTTCAGGATGACACCATTCAGGCGTTGAACGACGTGCTGGTGGCGCAGCAGCGCGTGGTTGAGCGCCTGCAATTACAGATGGCTGCGCTGCTCAAGCGTCAGGAAGAGATGGTCGGCCAGTTCGAGTCCTTTGAAGAAGAAGCGCCGCCACCGCACTATTGAGGCGAGCGCTTTTCTTCGGGCATAAAAAAACCGCGAACAGCACGCTGCTCGCGGTTTTTTTTGGCCTTGGATCAGCGACGCGGCAGAGCGGCGATCACGTCCTCGGCTTGCAAACCCTTGTCCCGGTTCATCACCGAGAACTCGACGCGCTGGCCTTCGACCAGAACACGGTGGCCTTCGCCACGGATCGCACGAAAGTGCACGAAAATATCATCGCCGGAATCCCGGGAGATAAAGCCGAAGCCTTTGGAAGTGTTGAACCACTTGACGGTGCCGGTATCGCGGTTGGTCATGTCGTAGTTGGTCGGTGCGGCAGCCGGTGAAGATCGATAGAAGCTGACGGCCAGGTGCAGGATCACCGCAACCAGGGCAATCACCAGACTGAACAACACGGCGGGCTGGCCGGCGATGACAGGCATCGGTGCGATCAGGGTCAAGGTTTGCAGGACTACAGTCAGCACCAGAAGAGCGCTGACAAGGTTTTGCAGATGCTGGCGCGGGCCTTTGTTCCAGTAAGGAATCACTGGAGCGATCACCAGGTTCAGCAGGCCGAAAAAGGCCAGGTAAAGTGCATCGGGTTGTTGCAGGTAGGGAACGGCTTCGGATTTCAAACTAGGTATGAACGACAGCAGCAAGGCCGCTGCGCCCATTAGCAGGTGGACGATTTTCAACATTTTGATTGGCTCACGTTATGACGGCTCACAAGGAAGAGCTGAAGGCGCACGGTTCGCTTCGGAACAAAATAAGAGGCGGTGGACACGTACACGGCATCAGCCTATGCGCAACACCCCGGAAAATGGGGCATGGCGACACACTGCCTATTTAACAGCAAAGCCTGCAGCTACTCAAATCAGCCCGGCCAGCGGCAGCGGTACGGGCGATTTGTCGCAGCCTGTTCAGGTTTTCGGGGCTGCGGGGTGCCGGCAGCCTTGCTAGAGTGGGATTGCACCTGTTGGATGAATTCAATCGCCGCTAGGAGGTAAACATGGCAATCGATATCGGTATCAGTGAAGAGGATCGCAAGTCCATCGTTGAGGGGCTGTCGCGGCTGCTGTCGGACACCTACGTGCTGTATCTGAAAACCCATAACTTCCACTGGAACGTCACAGGCCCGATGTTTCGTACGTTGCACTTGATGTTCGAAGAGCAATACAACGAACTGGCGCTGGCCGTGGACTCGATTGCCGAGCGCATTCGCGCGCTGGGCTTTCCGGCGCCGGGCGCTTATGCGACTTACGCACGTCTGTCTTCTATTAAAGAGGAGGTGGGCGTACCAAGCGCCGAGGACATGATCAAGCAATTGGTCGACGGTCAGGAAGCTGTGACCCGCACCGCGCGCGGTATTTTCCCGCTGCTCGACAAGGTCAGTGATGAGCCGACGGCCGACCTGCTGACCCAGCGTATGCAGGTTCATGAGAAAACCGCGTGGATGTTGCGCGCTTTGCTGGAAGCGTAACCCGTAAGCGCGGGCTTGCCTGAGGCCGGCTCGCGCGCTGTCCGCAATCTTACCGCTATCGTTGGCTTATCCTACGGTGATGGTCAAAAAGTCATCTGGATATAACTTTGCGTCTGCGCTTTTATGAAGTCACAGCTTGTGGCTTCCAAAACAGGCAGAGATGACAAAGGAGTGTCACCGATATGGTAGAGGGAGACAGGCGAGGCGACAGGATTGTCGGCTTGCAGCATGAATTGAAATTCGATCCGTTCGTCAACGATTTCGACATGACATTGGTCCAGCCGCTTTCGCGATCCGTGCGTTTGAACGGATTCGCGACCTGCCTGCGACTGGAACAGGTTTATTGGAACATCCTTGGCAACATGGCAGCAGACAATTGTTGTTCGGTCAGTTCGTTATTGTCCCACGTCGACCGTGAAGTGCATCTGCGTCACGGCGGGGTGAAGAATTTCAGCGCGCTGGTGCGGGTAGTGTGCGTCATGAACAGCACCAAGGAAGCACTCCCATTGAAACAGCGGTTGTAAACGAGGTCGCGGCCTGTGCAGTCTTACGGCTGCACAGGCCGCATTTAATGGATATAATCCCGCTCTTTCGCCGCAAAGCCCTGCGCGCGGTGGCAATCTGATCGCAGAGACACCCCAATGCCGATGTACGATTACCAATGTGCTTCCTGTGGTCATCAGTTGGAAGCCATTCAAAAGATCAGCGAAGCACCGTTGGTCGACTGCCCTGCCTGCCAGGCGCCAGAGCTCAAGAAACAGCTGTCCATGCCGGGCTTTCGCCTCAGCGGCAGCGGTTGGTACGAAACCGATTTCAAGACCGGAACCAAGAAGAATCTGGCCGGTGGCGACAAATCTGACTAGGGTTCAAACCCAGGTCGAACGACACGCGTGAGTTTTCCGCACTACTTCAGTGCGCCGGGATCTCCACCGAATTTCGAATTACGAGAAGCGAACCACTACCATGATGCGCAGCCACTATTGCGGCCAACTGAACGAAAGCCTGGAAGGCCAGGAAATTACCCTTTGCGGATGGGTTCACCGTCGCCGCGACCACGGCGGGGTGATTTTCCTCGATATCCGTGATCGTGATGGTCTGGCTCAGGTAGTGTTCGATCCGGATCGCGCCGAGAGCTTCGCCGCCGCGGATCGCGTGCGCAGCGAATACGTCGTGAAGATCACCGGCAAGGTTCGCCTGCGTCCGGCCGGTGCCACCAACGCCAACATGGCGTCGGGCATGATCGAAGTGCTGGGCTACGAACTGGAAGTGCTGAACGAGTCGGAAACCCCGCCGTTCCCGCTGAACGAGTTCTCCGACGTCGGCGAAGAAACCCGCCTGCGTTATCGCTTCCTCGACCTGCGTCGTCCGGAAATGGCCGAGAAGCTGCGTCTGCGTTCGCGCATGACCACCAGCATCCGTCGCTTCCTCGACGAGAACGGCTTCCTCGACGTTGAGACACCAATCCTGACCCGCGCGACCCCGGAAGGTGCCCGTGACTACCTGGTGCCAAGTCGTACCCACGCCGGTTCGTTCTTTGCCTTGCCGCAATCGCCACAGCTGTTCAAGCAACTGCTGATGGTCGCTGGCTTCGACCGCTACTACCAGATCGCCAAGTGCTTCCGTGACGAAGACCTGCGTGCCGACCGTCAGCCGGAATTCACCCAGATCGACATCGAGACCAGCTTCCTCGATGAAAAAGAGATCATGGGCCTGACCGAGCAAATGATCCGCAACCTGTTCAAGGAAGTGCTGGGTCTGGAATTCGGTGATTTCCCGCACATGACTTTCGAAGAAGCCATGCGCCGCTACGGTTCCGACAAGCCAGACCTGCGTAACCCGCTGGAACTGGTAGACGTTGCCGATCAACTGAAAGAAGTCGACTTCAAGGTGTTCAGCGGCCCGGCCAACGACCCGAAATGCCGCATCGCCGCACTGCGCGTTCCAGGCGGGGCGAGCATGCCGCGCAAGCAGATCGACGACTACACCAAGTTCGTCGGCATCTACGGTGCCAAGGGCCTGGCGTACATCAAGGTCAACGAGCGTGCTGCCGGTGTTGAAGGTCTGCAATCGCCGATCGTGAAAAACATCCCGGAAGCCAACCTGAACGTGATCCTTGATCGCGTCGGCGCGGTTGATGGCGACATCGTGTTCTTCGGCGCCGACAAGGCCAAGATCGTCAGCGAAGCTTTGGGCGCACTGCGCATCAAGCTCGGTCATGACCTGAGCCTGCTGACTTGCGAATGGGCACCGATGTGGGTTGTCGACTTCCCGATGTTCGAAGAGAACGATGACGGCAGCTTCTCTGCGCTGCACCACCCGTTCACCGCGCCGAAGTGCACGCCGCAAGAGCTCGAAGCCAACCCGGCTGGCGCCCTGTCTCGCGCGTACGACATGGTGCTGAACGGCACCGAGCTGGGTGGCGGTTCGATCCGTATCCATCGCAAGGAAATGCAGCAGTCGGTGTTCCGTCTGCTGGGTATCAATGAAGCGGAACAGGAAGAGAAGTTCGGCTTCCTGCTCGACGCGCTGAAGTACGGTGCTCCGCCGCACGGTGGTCTGGCCTTCGGTCTGGATCGTCTGGTGATGCTGATGACCGGCGCCCAGTCGATCCGTGAAGTGATCGCCTTCCCGAAAACCCAGAGTGCTGCCGACGTGATGACGCAAGCACCGGGTGTGGTGGACGCCAAGGCACTGCGCGAGCTGCACATTCGTTTGCGCGAAACGCCAAAGGCTGAGTAAGACGGGCCTGAAGGCGCATCTTCGGATGCGCCTTTTTTCTTTCTATAGAGAAGAGAGCAGGTCGAGATTTTTTGGTTGCTGGCCGATGCATGAGCAGGCGGGCAACGTTTCAAAGAGAATTCGGAGCGAGTTATGGCAGGTCATTCCAAGTGGGCGAACATCAAGCACCGCAAAGAACGTCAGGATGCCAAGAGAGGCAAGATCTTCACCAAGTGGATCCGTGAACTGACCGTTGCGGCCCGTCAGGGCGGCGGTGATCCGGGCTCCAATCCGCGTCTGCGTCTGGCCCTGGACAAGGCGCTGAGCGCGAACATGAGTCGCGACATCATCGACCGTGCAGTGGCGCGCGGCGCCGGTGCGACAGAAGCGGACAATGTCGAAGAACTGACCTACGAAGGTTACGGCCCGGGCGGCGTGGCGGTAATGGTCGAGTGCATGACCGATAACCGCAACCGTACCGCAGCCGCTGTGCGCCATGCGTTCAGCAAGTGTGGCGGCAACCTTGGCACCGACGGTTCGGTCGCGTACCTGTTCGAGCGCAAGGGCCAGATCAGCTTCGCCCCGGGCATCGACGAAGACGCTCTGACCGAGGCGGCGCTGGAAGCCGACGCCGATGACGTGGTTACCCACGAAGACGGTTCGATCGATGTGTTCACCTCGTTCACCAGTTTCTACGCCGTGCGTAACGCCCTCGAAGCTGCTGGTTTCAAGGGTGATGATGCTGAGATCGTGATGCAGCCGACCACCAGCGCCGAGCTGGACCTGGAAGGCGCGGAGAAAGTCCTGAAGCTGATCGACATGCTTGAAGACCTGGATGACGTGCAGAACGTCTATTCCAACGCAGACATTCCGGAAGACGTGGCCGCTCAGCTCGGTTAAGAGCGACTACGATTCAATGTGGGAGCTGGCTTGCCAGCGATGGCGTCGGCACATCTGTTGAAGATGTTGCCTGACACACCGTCATCGCTGGCAGGCCAGCTCCCACATTTGTTATTCGTTGTATTGAATTTCGTGCTTTTTCCGAATCCGCAGGCGTTATGACTTTAATTCTTGGTATCGACCCCGGTTCGCGTATCACCGGTTACGGCATTGTTCGCGATACCGGCCGCGGTGGCTGTATCTACGTGGCCTCCGGTTGTATTCGCACTGGCGCGGGCGAGCTGCATGAGCGTCTGCAAATCGTCTATCGCGGCGTACGCGAAATCATTCAGACCTACGGCCCGGTCACCATGGGCATCGAAAAGGTGTTCATGGCGAAAAACGCCGATTCTGCGCTGAAACTGGGGCAGGCCCGCGGAGCCGCCATCGTCGCTGGCGCCGAAGAGAGTCTTGAAATCGCCGAATACACCGCGACCCAGGTCAAGCAGGCCGTGGTCGGTACCGGCGCAGCGAATAAGGAGCAAGTGCAGATGATGGTCATGCACATGCTCAAGCTGACCAGCAAACCGCAAATCGATGCTTCGGACGCTCTGGCGATTGCCATTTGTCACGCGCACACCCGTTCCAGCCTGCTGCCGCATGGCTTGGGAACGGCACGCAGTCGTGGCGGGCGCCTGCGTCTCTGATAGCATCAGCAATCAAATTTCCCGGAAGGTGGGTTTTGCGCCTGTGTCGTCGGCCTGAAGCTCGCCTTCCGTCAGTCGCCAGCCCACGGCTGGCCAACGCTCAAGGATCTGAAACGTGATTGGACGCTTGCGCGGCACCCTGGCTGAGAAACAGCCGCCGCACCTGATTCTGGATGTAAACGGCCTCGGATATGAGCTGGAAGTGCCCATGACCACTCTCTATCGGTTACCGTCGGTCGGTGAGCCGCTGACCCTGCACACCCATTTGGTCGTACGCGAAGACGCGCAATTGCTCTATGGTTTTGCCGGCAAGCGTGAGCGAGACTTTTTTCGCGAGTTGATCCGTCTCAATGGTGTGGGGCCGAAACTGGCTCTGGCATTGATGTCGAGTCTGGAAGTCGACGAGTTGATCCGCTGCGTGCAATCCCAGGACACCTCGGCCCTGACCAAGGTGCCGGGCGTTGGCAAGAAAACCGCCGAGCGTTTACTGGTCGAACTGAAAGATCGCTTCAAGGCCTGGGAAACCTCGCCGGCCATGTTTGCCCTGGTGCCGAACCAGCCGGACGGCCCGGCGCCGGTCAACACCGCCGAGAACGATGCGGTCAGCGCGCTGATTTCCCTGGGTTACAAGCCGCAGGAAGCGAGCAAGGCGATTTCCGCGATCAAGGACAAGAATTTGAGCAGTGAAGACATGATCCGCCGTGCCCTGAAGGGAATGATTTAAGTGATTGAAGCTGATCGTCTGATCGCCGCCGCGCACAGCCCGCGCGAGCGCGAAGAAGTCCAGGACCGGGCCATTCGCCCGGTCAGTCTGGCCGACTATATCGGCCAGCCGACCGTGCGCGAGCAGATGGAACTGTTCATCCAGGCCGCCCGTGGCCGTAGTGAATCCCTCGACCACACGCTGATCTTCGGCCCGCCTGGGCTGGGTAAAACCACGTTGGCCAATATCATCGCTCAGGAAATGGGTGTATCGATCAAGAGCACCTCGGGGCCGGTCCTCGAGCGTCCGGGTGATCTGGCGGCGTTGCTGACCAATCTTGAGCCGCACGATGTTTTGTTCATCGACGAAATCCATCGTCTGTCGCCGATCGTTGAAGAAGTGCTGTACCCGGCGATGGAAGATTTCCAACTCGACATCATGATCGGCGAAGGGCCGGCAGCGCGTTCGATCAAGCTCGATCTGCCGCCGTTCACGCTGGTCGGCGCGACCACTCGCGCCGGCATGCTGACCAACCCGTTGCGTGACCGCTTCGGTATCGTCCAGCGTCTTGAGTTCTACAGCACGGCTGACCTGTCGACGATTGTCAGTCGTTCGGCGAATATCCTCGGTCTGCCGCTGGATCCGGAAGGTGCCTTTGAAATCGCTCGCCGCGCCCGTGGTACGCCGCGGATCGCCAACCGTCTGCTGCGCCGGGTGCGCGATTTCGCCGAAGTTCGCGCCAAGGGGCACATCACCAAGTCGGTTGCCGATCTAGCGTTGAACCTGCTGGACGTCGACGAACACGGCTTCGATCATCAAGATCGGCGTTTGCTGCTGACCATGATCGAAAAGTTCGATGGCGGCCCGGTGGGGATCGACAGCCTCGCCGCTGCGATCAGCGAAGAGCGCCACACCATTGAAGATGTGCTTGAGCCATACCTGATTCAACAGGGCTACATCATGCGCACACCACGGGGCAGGGTGGTGACGCGGCATGCGTATCTGCATTTCGGTTTAAACATTCCGTCACGAATGGGTGAAATGCCCGTGGCAGACGAGTTTCTCGATGCTGTGGACGATTAATACACATTTGTTGTCGATTTATTCAGGGTTTGTACTGTCTGAGGACGGTACTTTTGCGGTAAAGCCTTTGAACAATGAAAAACAGTTGCCTGGCCGGATTGGCAACCTGAGGAGTAAGCACTAGAGTATGCGCGCGCAAAACGGGCTTGAGCCGTTCGCACATCGTTGTCGCGTTTATTACGAGGACACCGATGCGGGCGGCATCGTGTATTACGTTAATTACCTCAAGTTTATGGAACGGGCTCGAACCGAGCGGCTCCGCGAGCTGGGCTTTGCCCAATCGCAGCTGGCAGGGGAGGATCTGTTGTTTGTCGTGCATTCCAGCGAAGCGCGCTATCACGCGCCGGCGCGACTGGACGACGAGCTGCTGGTAAGCGCTGAAGTAATCGAATTGAACCGTGCCAGCCTGCGCTTTAAACAGCAGGTCAGGCGGGCTACGGATAATGTGCTGCTCTGCGAAGGGCAGTTTTTGGTGGCCTGTGTGCGCACTAACAGTTTGAAACCCCGGGCCCTTCCCGAAGACCTGCGTGCGGCCTTCGCCGACGCGGGCGGCCCGGGTACACACTCAAAGCAGGAGATAAAGCGTGGAAGCTAACGTCGTCGACCATTCCTCCATGTGGAGCCTGGTCAGCAATGCCAGCATCGTGGTGCAGTTGGTAATGTTGACTCTGGTGGCCGCATCGGTGACCTCATGGATCATGATCTTTCAGCGCAGCAACCTGCTGCGTGCCGGTCGACGCGCCCTGGAGAGCTTCGAGGAGCGCTTCTGGTCGGGTATCGATCTGTCCAAGCTGTACCGTCAGGCGGGTAGCAACCCGGATCCGGATTCGGGCGTCGAGCAAATCTTCCGCGCCGGTTTCAAAGAGTTCTCCCGTCTGCGTCAGCAGCCAGGCGTCGATCCTGAGGCGGTGATGGAAGGCGTGGCCCGTGCCATGCGTGTGGCCATCTCCCGCGAAGAAGAGAAGCTGGAGCAGAGCCTGCCGTTCCTCGCCACCGTTGGTTCGGTCAGCCCGTACATCGGCCTGTTCGGTACCGTGTGGGGCATCATGAACTCTTTCCGCGGTCTGGCCAGCGCCCAGCAAGCCACCCTGGCCACCGTGGCCCCGGGTATTGCCGAAGCACTGATCGCCACGGCGATCGGCCTGTTCGCGGCAATTCCTGCAGTAATCGCTTACAACCGTTTTGCAGCTCGCAGCGAAACCCTGCTGGGCCGTTACTACACCTTCGCCGATGAATTCCAGGCGATCCTGCACCGCAAAGTGCACACCAGCGAAGAATAAGCAGGTAATTTCCAATGGCTTTAATCGCTCGAGCTCGCAAAAAGCGCAAGCCGGTCGCCGAGATGAACGTGGTGCCTTACATCGACGTGATGTTGGTGCTGCTGGTCATCTTCATGGTAACCGCGCCGATGCTCAATCAGGGCGTGAAAGTTGATCTGCCCAAGGTTTCCAGCGAAGCCTTGCCGCAGGACAACAACACCCAGGTCCTGACCATTTCGATCAAGGCTGACAAGACCTATTACTGGAACCTTGGCAGCGAAGTCGACACCGAAAAGCAACAGGACAGGGCCATGACCCTGCCGCAGATGACCAGCGCGGTGACAAAAATCATCGCTGCCGGCAACGGTAACGGCAAGCGTACCCAGGTCTTCATTCGTGGCGACAAGACTGTCGATTACGGTTCCGTCATGGGCGCCATGGGCGGGTTGCAGAAAGCCGGGGTCGGGAATGTTGGCTTGATTACCGAGGCCCCCTGATGCAGCCACTGCGAGAGCCGTCTGCCTCGGAAAGCTTCTTCTGGCCTAGTGTCTGGGCGATTGTCTTGCACGTGCTGGTGTTCGGCATGCTGTTCGTCAGTTTCGCTTTTACACCTGAGCTGCCGCCGGCCAAGCCGATTGTCCAGGCGACCTTGTATCAACTGAAATCGAAAAGTCAGGCGACCACCCAGACCAATCAGAAGATTGCGGGTGAGGCGAAGAAATCCGCCGCGCGTCAGACCGAAGTCGAGCAGATGGAACAGAAAAAGGTCGAGCAGGAAGAGATCAAGGCCGCTGCGGAACAAAAGAAAGAAGAAGCGGCTCAAAAAGCCGAGGAAGCCAAGAAGGCCGACGAGTCTAAAAAAGCGGACGAGGCGAAAAAGGCTGATGAAGCCAAAAAAGCCGATGAAGCGAAGAAGACCGCCGAAGCCAAGAAGGCAGAAGAGAAACAATTGGCTGATATAGCCAAGAAGAAATCTGAAGAAGAAGCCAAAAAGGCTGCTGAAGAAGAGGCCAAGAAAGCGGCCGCTGAAGAAGCCAAGAAGAAGATTGTCGAAGACGCGAAGAAGAAAGCCGCCGAAGACGCCAAGAAGAAAGCTGAAGCTGAAGAGGCGAAGAAGAAAATCGCCGACGAAGCGAAGAAGAAAGCTGCTGCCGATGCTGCGAAGAAGAAAGCGCAGGATGCGGCACGTAAATCTACCGAAGACAAAAAGGCTCAGGCCCTGGCAGATTTGCTTTCCGACACGCCACAGCGTCAGCAGGCCTTGGCCGATGAGCAGGGTGACGAAGTCGCGGGCAGTTTCGATGACCTGATTCGTGCGCGAGCAGCAGAAGGCTGGGCTCGCCCACCTTCAGCACGCAAAGGCATGACGGTGGTGCTGCAAATCGGCATGTTGCCGGACGGTACGGTGACTTCGGTCAGCGTGGCCAAATCCAGTGGCGACGGTCCGTTCGATGCTTCGGCAGTCGCAGCGGTCAAGAATATTGGACGTTTGACAGAAATGCAGGGAATGAAGCCGAGCGATTTCGCTCCGTATCGTTCATTCAAGATGACATTCACACCTGAGGATCTAGCCTTGTGAGAAACCTTCTTCGAGGAATGCTGGTCGTGATCTGCTGCATGGCAGGGATCGCGATGGCTGATGAAAAGAACATTCTGGTCACCAGCGGCAGCGATCGGGCTACTCCGATCGCCGTTGTACCGTTCGGCATGCAGGGCGGTGCCGTGCTGCCGGACGACATGGCTGAAATCATTGGTAACGATTTGCGCAACTCGGGCTATTACTCGCCGATTCCAAAGCAAAACATGATCAGCCAGCCAAGCCAGCCGAGCGAAATCATCTTCCGTGACTGGAAGGCGGTGGGTGCTCAATACATGATGGTCGGCAGCATCGTTCCAGCGGGCGGTCGCTTGCAGGTGCAGTGGGCGCTGTTCAACGTTGCCACCGAACAGAAAGTGGCTGACGGCAGTGTTTCCGGCACTACCGAGCAATTGCGCGATATGGCGCACTTCATCTCGGACCAGTCGTTCGAAAAACTCACCGGTATTCAAGGTGCGTTTTCGACCCGTCTGTTGTACGTAACGGCTGAACGCTTCTCCGAGAAGAACACCCGTTACACCCTGCAGCGTTCGGACTATGACGGTGCGCGCGCCGTGACTCTGTTGCAATCGCGTGAGCCGATCCTGTCGCCGCGTTTCGCACCGGATGGCAAGCGCATCGCCTACGTGTCGTTTGAACAGAAGCGTCCGCGGATCTTCATGCAGAACATCGACACCGGTCGCCGTGAGCAAATCACCAACTTCGAAGGCCTGAATGGCGCACCCGCCTGGTCCCCGAATGGCGATCGTCTGGCGTTCGTGCTGTCGAAAGACGGTAACCCGGACATCTACGTGATGAACCTGGCTTCGCGTCAGATCAATCGTGTCACTGCGGGCCCGGGCATCAACACCGAACCGTACTGGGGCAAGGATGGTTCGACCATCTACTTCACCTCGGACCGTGGCGGCAAACCACAGATCTACAAAACCAGCGCCAGTGGCGGCGGTGCGGAGCGAGTGACCTTCATCGGTAACTACAACGCCAACCCGAAACTGTCGGCTGATGAAAAGACTTTGGTGATGATCCATCGTCAGGATGGTTTCACCAATTTCAAGGTGGCGGCCCAGGATTTGCAGCGAGGTAGTGTAAAGATCCTCACTGATAGCACTCTGGACGAG
This sequence comes from Pseudomonas sp. LBUM1648, assembly GCF_059716145.1. NCBI lineage: Bacteria > Pseudomonadati > Pseudomonadota > Gammaproteobacteria > Pseudomonadales > Pseudomonadaceae > Pseudomonas > Pseudomonas sp. LBUM1648. The sequence continues at coordinate 5,049,059 of NZ_CP166808.1, read as the reverse complement.
TCACCCACTGTTGCGCCCAACGGCACCATGGTAATCTACGCCACCCGCCAACAGGGCCGGGGAGTCTTGATGCTCGTGTCCATTAATGGACGCGTTAGGCTCCCGCTTCCTACCGCTCAAGGCGAAGTCAGAGAACCGTCCTGGTCCCCTTACCTGAAGTGAGCGGGCGCTACACGTTTTACTTAACACACTGGGGTTCATTAGGAGTTTCACGATGGAAATGCTGAAGTTTGGTAAATTTGCTGCGCTGGCTCTGGCCATGGCTGTAGCTGTAGGTTGCTCGTCCAAAGGCGGCGACAACGCCGGTGAAGGCGCTGTTGATCCAAACGCTGGTTACGGCGCAAACACTGGTGCCGTTGACGGTTCCCTGAGCGAAGAAGCTGCTCTGCGCGCAATCACCACCTTCTACTTCGAATACGACAGCTCGGACCTGAAGCCAGAAGCCATGCGCGCTCTGGACGTTCACGCCAAAGACCTGAAAGCAAACGGCGCTCGCGTTGTTCTGGAAGGCAACACCGACGAACGTGGTACTCGTGAGTACAACATGGCACTGGGCGAGCGTCGTGCGAAAGCCGTTCAACGCTACCTGGTACTGCAAGGTGTTTCCCCAGCTCAGCTGGAACTGGTTTCCTACGGCGAAGAGCGTCCAGTTGCTACCGGCAACGACGAGCAGTCCTGGGCTCAAAACCGTCGCGTCGAACTGCGTAAGTAATTCGATATGCGAACGTGCCGTCGTGCTGTAACTGTTCTGGCTCTCAGCCTCGCGCCGCTTGCGGCGTGGGCTGCGGTTCCTGTGGTCGATGACAACTCCGGTTATAACAATAGCGGGAGTAGTTATCCGCCTGCGGGTTACGGTACGAACGGCGCCTATGCCGGGGGAGCGGCTTCGGCCCCTGCCTCGGCACAAGGCATGCTGTTCAACCAACTGCAACAAATGCAGGATCAGATTTCGCGCCAGCAAGGTGTGATTGAAGAACTGCAGAATCAGGTTGCGCGCATGAAGCAAGAATCCCTGGAGCGATACCAGGATCTTGATCGGCGCATAGGATCCGGTGTTGCACCTGCCGCGACTCCTGAGAATTCTTCTACCGGTGGCGATGCAAGTGGTGCTGCCGGTGCTGCCGCTGGCGCCGGGGCTGCTGCCCAGGCACCTGCTGCGAGTAGCGAACCGGGTGATCCGGCCAAGGAAAAGCTGTATTACGATGCCGCTTTCGACCTGATCAAAGCCAAGGATTTCGACAAGGCCAGCCAGGCTTTCGCCGCTTTCCTGCGCAAATACCCGAACAGCCAATATGCGGGCAACGCCCAGTATTGGTTGGGTGAAGTGAACCTGGCCAAAGGTGATCTGCAAGGTGCAGGTCAAGCATTTGCCAAGGTTTCGCAGCTGTATCCCAAGCACGCCAAAGTGCCGGACTCGCTGTACAAGCTGGCTGATGTAGAGCGCCGCCTCGGTCATAACGACAAGGTAAAAGGCATTCTGCAGCAGGTTGTTGCCCAATATCCGGGCACATCTGCCGCTCAGTTGGCCCAACGCGATCTGCAACGCATGTAAGTTGCTTGACCCTTTGGAAGAAACCCGCGCCTGTCGCGGGTTTTTTCGTTAGAATTCACGCCCTTTTTCTGAAACACGCTTCTTGTGGTCTGCGCGTTGGCGGGATTGCCTGAAGTGCCTGACGGAGGCGGACAGCCTGTTTAGCTGTTACGCCCGTGGCGACTATGCAAGACACATTGAGAATCACCGAAGTTTTCTACTCTTTGCAGGGGGAAACGCGGACTGCCGGGCTGCCCACTGTTTTTGTGCGTCTGACCGGCTGCCCTTTGCGTTGCCAATACTGCGACAGTGCCTATGCGTTCAGTGGCGGCACCGTCCGCACCCTCGACGATATCCTCGAGCAAGTAGCCGGATTCCGTCCGCGCTATGTATGCGTCACCGGCGGTGAGCCGCTGGCACAGCCTAATGCCATTCCTTTACTCAAGCAGTTGTGTGATGCCGGTTACGAGGTCTCGCTGGAAACCAGCGGTGCTCTTGACGTTTCTGCTGTCGATCCGCGCGTCAGTCGCGTAGTCGACCTGAAAACACCGGGCTCGAAAGAAGCGCATCGCAACCGTTACGAGAATATCGAACTGCTGACTCCCAACGATCAGGTGAAGTTTGTCATCTGCTCGCGGGAAGACTACGACTGGGCCGTTTCCAAGTTGATCCAGTACGGACTCGACCGACGTGCCGGTGAAGTCCTGTTCTCGCCAAGTCACCACGACTTGAATGCGCGGGATCTGGCAGATTGGGTCGTAGCGGATAACCTGCCGGTACGCCTGCAATTGCAGCTGCATAAATATCTTTGGAATGACGAGCCGGGGCGCTGATATGACTGAGCAACTGAACACCACCGACAAACGCGCAGTCATTTTGCTGTCTGGCGGCCTCGACTCTGCGACTGTCGTAGCCATGGCTCGCGCCGAGGGCTATAGCTGCTACACGATGAGCTTCGATTACGGTCAGCGTTCGCACGCCGAATTGCACGCTGCTGCACGTGTTGCCCGCGACCTAGGTGTGATCGAGCACAAGGTGATCGGTCTGAATCTGAACGGCATGGGTGGTTCGGCCCTGACGGACACCAGCATCGAGATTCCTGAAGAGCTGGGCGAGGGCATCCCGGTGACTTACGTGCCGGCGCGCAATACCGTTTTCCTGTCGCTGGCACTGGGTTGGGCTGAAGTGCTTGGCGCCCGTGACATCTTTATTGGTGTGAATGCGGTGGATTATTCCGGTTATCCGGATTGCCGTCCCGAGTTTATCGAATCCTTCGAGCGCATGGCCAATCTGGCGACCAAGGCGGGGGTTGAAGGCAATGGCTTTCGCATTCAGGCGCCATTGCAGAACCTGAGCAAGGCGCAGATCGTCCAGGCGGGCGTGAAGCTCGGCGTCGATTATGGCCTCACCGTTTCCTGCTATCAGGCCGATGATAATGGCCGTGCATGCGGTAAATGCGACAGCTGCCGCCTGCGTGCGGAAGGCTTTGCGGCGGCCGGCGTGAGCGATCCAACACCTTATTTTTGATTATTTTCAAAAAGGTGTTGAATAGTCCTTAAAAATCAGTATTATACGCGCCATCACACAGCGGGTCGTTAGCTCAGTTGGTAGAGCAGTTGGCTTTTAACCAATTGGTCGTAGGTTCGAATCCCACACGACCCACCATATTTGGCGGTTTAGAAAATCCGGAAGGCCCACGAAAGTGAGGATTTCCGGGTTTTTTTTTTGCCTGCGATTCGGGTGCGCGTTCGATCGGTGCTGCCGGCGCTGACACAGGTCAGAATCATCTTTTGTATCAACCGGATATTCTGTAGCCTTGCGCAGCTTCAACGCTGTCCGTGCCTGATAAAACTCACTCTCCCGGCGGTACCCACAAGGGGTCCGGAGCCGGGTGTATACTCGACTTTCGCGCGAAAGCGCCTGCAGGTCTTGCGAACATGACGCAGATTTCCGAACGCCTTCTGGTTCAAGCTCACCTCGACGCGAAACAGCCCAAACCGCTGACCGCCGAGGAAGAGGCTTATTACCGTTCTGCCATCGCCGCCGAGCTCAAGGCTCAGGACGCGGTGCTGGTGGCCCACTTTTATTGCGATCCGGTGATTCAGGCTTTGGCCGAAGAAACCGGCGGCTGTGTCTCCGACTCCCTGGAAATGGCCCGCTTTGGCAACGCTCATCCGGCCAAGACCGTGGTGGTCGCCGGCGTGAAGTTCATGGGTGAGACCGCGAAGATTCTCAATCCGGAAAAACGTGTGCTGATGCCGACCCTGGAAGCGACGTGCTCCTTGGATCTGGGTTGTCCGGTAGACGAGTTCTCGGCGTTCTGCGATCAGCATCCGGAACGCACGGTGGTGGTTTACGCCAACACCTCTGCCGCCGTGAAAGCCCGGGCCGACTGGGTGGTGACGTCGAGTTGCGCGCTGGAGATCGTCGAAAGCCTGATGGACAACGGCGAAACCATCATCTGGGGGCCGGACAAACACCTGGGCACCTACATTCAGCGCAAGACCGGTGCCGACATGCTGCTCTGGGACGGTGCCTGCATCGTCCACGAAGAGTTCAAATCCAAACAGCTCGAGGACATGAAGGCGTTGTACCCGGATGCAGCGATTCTAGTGCACCCGGAGTCGCCGACATCGGTAATCGAACTGGCGGACGCCGTTGGTTCCACCAGCCAATTGATCGCCGCTGCGCAGTCCTTGCCGAACAAGACTCTGATCGTCGCCACGGACCGCGGCATTTTCTACAAGATGCAGCAGCTATGCCCGGACAAGGTCTTCATCGAGGCGCCAACGGCCGGTAACGGCGCAGCGTGCCGCAGTTGCGCACATTGCCCGTGGATGGCCATGAACACCCTTGAGCGCACGCTCAAGAGCTTGAAGGAAGGGACGAACGAGATCTTTGTTGATCCGGCGTTGATTCCGCAGGCGATTCGGCCTTTGAAGCGCATGCTGGATTTCACTCAGGCTGCGCGAATGAAGCTGGCCGGTAACGCTTAAGCGCAAAAAAGCAAAAGATCGCAGCCTGCGGCAGCTCCTACAGAAATCGTTGTAGGCGCTGCCGCAGGTTGCGATCTTTTTTATGTGCGCTACTTTTGCTTCTTCGGAACCCGGACGACCCGAGTATCGGAATAGATGTCATGCCACGTGCGCTTCTGCTTGTCATAGAGCGACCAGAAGAATCCCAGGCCGACGCACAGCCATGAAGCAATCGATACCATAAACCGCAACAGCGCCTGCCACAGGCTGATCGCCGTGCCGTTGGCGTTCTGCACACGAATGCCCCACACCTGCATGCCCAGCGTCTGACCGCCATGGGTCCAGAATTTGGCGAAGAAGGCAAACAGCACCAGGAGCAATACGGTGGAATACAGCGGATCGCCGTCCAGTTGCCCGGCATCGGTCATCACGCGCAGACGTTCTTCGCCGATGATCGCCGCCTGGATGAGCTTGTAGATGAAGCCGGTCACGATCAGAAGGGCGGTGCACAACAGAAAGTCATAGAACATCGCGGCCAGACGACGGCCAAGGCCAGCGGGAGGAAAGTCGCCTTGGGGCGTGAGCAGGTGTTTCGACATGGCGGCCTCTGGACGCGAAATGAAGCGCCATTTTACGGATTCGCGCGCACAAAAAAGCCCCTGATATCAATATCAGGGGCTTTTTCGTTACAGAAGGATCAAGCTTCTGCTTGTACTTCGTCAGCCTGCATGCCTTTCTGGCCTTGCACAGCAACGAAAGTCACTTTCTGGCCTTCTTTCAGGCTTTTGAAGCCGTTGCCCTGAATGGCGCGGAAATGCACGAACAGATCCGGACCGCTTTCTGGAGTGATAAAACCAAAACCTTTCTCGTCGTTAAACCACTTGACGGTACCGCTCTGACGTGTGGACATTTCTTATTTCCTTTGACGCATAAATTGATGACAGTCTCTTTCTCATGAAAGAGTACTGGGGCTGGTTGCAGGAGAGTAAGAAGACGTCGAACGGGATGTAGCTAACTTGTAGGCTACTGCCCAGGTCACGATTCAAAGCTGACCCATGCAAACACAGTGGATAAACTCTACGCCAACTACGGGAGAAAAAACAAGCCCCGTGAGGGCCCCGGTTTTGTTGCGCTTGCTGGCAGTTAGTCAGTTCACTAATGCGGCTTGGACGATTAGCTTTTTCAAAAGTTTTCGAACGTTATAAGCAAAGTTCATATTCGAATCAGTTGTTAGAAAATGCACTTTTTTGTGGCGATTGCGTTACACATTAGTGCACGCATAACGCAATCGCGTTACTTATAGAAACAGCCAATCAACCACGATAGTAGCGTTGTGGGACAAATGGCATTTTGCTTACAAGCATTTGCACCTTTTTCCCACGAACGATGGCCCAGACTGGCGTTTCGAGAGTGACATAAGCGCTGTCGAGGTAACCCATCGCCAATGGGCCGCCCAGTGTCGGGCCGAAGCCGCCGCTGCACACGCTGCCGATGATCTCGTCGGCTTCGTTGACGATTTCTGCGCCTTCACGCACCGGCGTGCGTTCCTGCGGCAGCAGGCCGACACGTTTGCGCGCGACGCCGTTCTGTTGTTGAGCGAAAACCTGCTCCGCCCCAGGGAAACCGCCGGCCCGCGCGCCGTCTGCACGGCGCGGCTTGGAAATCGCCCACAGCAGGCTGGCTTCGATTGGCGTGGTCTCGGTGTTCATGTCGTGGCCGTAGAGGCACAGGCCGGCTTCCAGACGCAGCGAGTCGCGCGCGCCGAGGCCGATGGCCTGGACTTCCGGTTCGGCCAACAGGGCGCGAGCGAGTTTTTCCGCATCGGCGGCCGGCACCGAGATTTCGAAACCGTCTTCACCGGTGTAGCCAGAACGGCTGACAAAGCAGTCCACGCCCAACAGGTTCACGCGGTTGAACTGCATGAAGGTCATCTTCGCCACGTCAGGAGCAAGGCGCGCCAGCACGGTCACTGCGGCCGGACCTTGCAGGGCGAGCAGGGCGCGCTCTTCGAACAGCGCCGTAATGGTGCACTGATCGCCGATGTGTTTTCGCAAGTGAGCCAGATCCTGATCCTTGCACGCAGCGTTCACTACGAGGAACAGCTCATCGTTACCGAGGTTGGCGACCATCAGGTCATCGAGAATGCCACCGCTCTCGTTGGTGAACATCGCGTAACGCTGCATGCCCACTGGCAGGTCGATGATGTCCACCGGCACCAAGGTTTCCAGGGCTTTGGCGGCGTTGGCGCCGGTCAGGCGGATCTGGCCCATGTGCGAAACATCGAACAGCCCGGCTTGCTCACGGGTGTGCTGGTGCTCCTTCATCACGCCGAGTGGGTATTGCACCGGCATGTCGTAGCCGGCGAACGGCACCATGCGGGCGCCGAGTTCGATGTGCAGAGCGTGCAGCGGGGTTTTCGACAGTTGTTCGGTGGACATGCGGAACTCCTTGATTCACACCAACCCTCTCCCGGAGGGAGAAGGGGCTAATTAGCATTCGATAATGTTGACCGCCAGACCGCCGCGAGCGGTCTCTTTGTATTTGCTTTTCATGTCGGCGCCGGTCTGGCGCATGGTGCGGATAACTTTGTCGAGGGAGACGAAATGTTGACCGTCGCCACGCATGGCCATGCGCACCGCGTTTATCGCTTTCACCGAGCCCATGGCATTGCGCTCGATGCACGGCACTTGCACCAACCCGCCAATCGGGTCGCAGGTCAGGCCGAGGTTGTGTTCCATGCCGATTTCCGCCGCGTTCTCGACTTGCTGCACGCTGCCACCGAGCACTTCGCACAACGCCCCGGCAGCCATTGAACAAGCCACACCGACCTCGCCCTGACAGCCGACTTCAGCACCGGAAATCGAAGCGTTTTCCTTGTACAGAATGCCTATGGCGGCGGCGGTCAGCAGAAATCGCACGACGCCGTCATCGGTGGAACCGGGGATAAAACGCATGTAGTAATGCAGCACGGCCGGAATGATCCCGGCCGCGCCGTTGGTTGGCGCGGTGACCACGCGCCCGCCGTTAGCGTTTTCTTCGTTGACCGCCAGCGCGTAGAGATTGACCCAGTCGAGCACCGACAGCGGATCGCGCAACGCCGACTCCGGGTTCTTGCACAGTTGCCGATGCAGCGCTGCCGCGCGACGTTTGACTTTCAAACCGCCCGGCAAGATGCCTTCGTTACGACAACCAGCAGCCACGCAGTCCTGCATCACTTGCCAGATCTTCAGCAGACCGGCACGGGTTTCCGCTTCCGGGCGCCAGGCGCTTTCGTTGGTCAGCATCACTTGGCTGATCGACAGACCGTAAGTGCTGCAATGCGTGAGCAAGTCCTTGGCGCTTTTGAACGGAAAAGTCAGCGGCGTGGCGTCTTCGACGATGCGGTCGGCACCGGCCGCGTCCTCATCGACAACAAAACCACCGCCGACCGAGTAGTACTCGCGGCTGCGGATCTGAATGCCCGCCGCGTCGAACGCGCGGAAAATCATGCCGTTGGGGTGATAGGCCAGCGGCTTGCGGATCATCGCCAGATGTTCTTTTTCGTTGAACGCGATGCTGTGTTCACCGAGCAGATTCAAGCGGCCGCTGCCGCGAATGTCTTGCAGACGGGCAGCGACGGTTTCGGTGTCGACGGTGTCCGGGTGTTCGCCTTCAAGGCCGAGCAACACGGCTTTGTCGCTGCCGTGCCCCTTGCCGGTGGCTCCGAGCGAGCCGTACAGCTCGACTCGAACGCTGGCGGTGGTGGTCAGCAGGTTTTCACGACGCAAGCCTTCGGCGAAGCGCGCGGCTGCGCGCATCGGGCCGACGGTGTGGGAACTGGAGGGGCCGATGCCAATCTTGAACAGGTCGAACACGCTTAACGACATGAGTGGTTCTCCGGTTTCTTGTTATAGGAATTGGCGCAATATCAGGCTGGTTACATCCCCCTGTAGGAGCTGCCGAAGGCTGCGATCTTTTGATCCTGATCTTTCAACAGCAAGATCAAAAGATCGCAGCCTTCGGCAGCTCCTACAGGTGAAGCGGTAGGGGCGAGTGGTTCGCCCCTTTCCGGTTTAAGCGTAGCTTTCGATCGACGGGCAGGCGCAGACCAGATTGCGGTCGCCGAACACGTTGTCGACGCGACCGACCGGCGGCCAGTACTTGCCTTCGATCAACGAGGCCACCGGGTACACGGCTTGCTCGCGGCTGTACGAGTGAGTCCACTCGCCAACCAGTTCGGCTGCGGTGTGCGGCGCGTTTTTCAACGGGTTGTCGTCCTTGTCCAAGGTGCCGTTTTCCACTGCGCGGATTTCTTCGCGGATGCGGATCATGGCGTCGCAGAAGCGGTCCAGTTCTTCCCTGGATTCGCTTTCGGTCGGCTCGATCATCAGCGTGCCGGCGACCGGGAACGACATGGTCGGGGCGTGGAAGCCAAAGTCGATCAGGCGCTTGGCAACGTCATCAACGCTGATGCCGCTGCTGTCTTTCAGTGGACGCAGATCGAGGATGCACTCGTGTGCCACCAGACCGTTGCTGCCGGTGTACAGCACTGGGTAGTGTTCTTCCAGGCGACGGGAAATGTAGTTAGCGTTGAGGATCGCCAGTTGCGAAGCGCGCTTCAGACCGGCGCCGCCCATCATCCGAATGTACATCCAGGTGATCGGCAGAATGCTCGCGCTGCCGAACGGTGCCGCGCAGACCGCGCCTTCTTTACGCTCCATGGTGCCGTGACCCGGCAGGAACGGCGTCAGGTGCGACTTGACGCCAATCGGGCCGACGCCCGGGCCGCCACCGCCGTGGGGGATGCAGAAAGTTTTGTGCAGGTTCAGGTGCGAGACGTCGCCACCGAACTTGCCCGGGGCGCAGAGACCGACCATTGCGTTCATGTTGGCGCCATCGATGTAAACCTGGCCGCCGTTGTCATGAATGATCCCGCAGATTTCGCGGATGCCTTCTTCGAACACGCCGTGAGTCGACGGGTAGGTGATCATCAGCGCAGCGAGGTGTTCGCGGTGCTCAATGGCTTTGGCGCGCAGGTCTTCGATGTCGACGTTGCCGCGAGCGTCGCACGCGGTCACGACCACACGCATGCCAGCCATGTTGGCGGTGGCCGGGTTGGTGCCGTGGGCGGACGACGGGATCAGGCAGATGTCGCGACGGTCATCGCCACGGCTCTGGTGATAGGCGCGGATGGCCAGCAGGCCCGCGTATTCACCTTGCGAACCGGCGTTCGGTTGCAGCGAGATCGAGTCGTAACCGGTGGCGGCGCAGAGCATCGCTTCCAGTTCATCGGTCAGTTGCTGATAGCCGGCGCTTTGCGCGGCCGGAGCGAACGGGTGCAGGGCACCGAATTCAGCCCAGGTCACCGGGATCATTTCGCTGGCAGCGTTGAGTTTCATGGTGCACGAACCCAGCGGGATCATGGTGCGATCCAGTGCCAGATCCTTGTCCGCCAGTTTGCGCAGGTAGCGCATCAGCTCGGTTTCCGAGTGATAACGGTTGAACACCGGGTGGCTGAGGATCGGCGACTGACGAACCAGCGCAGCTGGGATGGTGCTCTGCACCGAAGCGGCGAGGGCGGCGAAGTCCGGCAGGGTCTTGCCGTCGGCAAACACGCTCCACAGAGTTTCGATGTCAGCCTGCGTGGTGGTTTCGTCGACAGACAGACCGACACGCTGAGCATCGACGACGCGCAGGTTGATCTGCTGGGCGTGAGCCTTGTCGTGCAGCGCAGCGGTTTGCGCGCCGGTGGCCAGCGTCAGGGTGTCGAAGAAGCTTTCCTGCTCGACGTTCAAGCCCAGCGCGGTCAGGCCCTTGGCCAGAATCGCGGTCAGGTGATGCACGCGGTTGGCGATCTGGGTCAGGCCTTTCGGGCCGTGGTAGACGGCGTACATGCTGGCGATGTTGGCCAGCAGCACTTGCGCGGTGCAGATGTTCGACGTGGCCTTCTCGCGGCGGATGTGTTGCTCTCGGGTCTGCATCGCCAGACGCAGGGCCGGCTTGCCGAAACGGTCAACCGACACACCGACCAGACGGCCCGGCATGTCGCGCTTGAACGCATCTTTAGTCGAGAAGTAAGCCGCGTGCGGGCCACCGAAGCCCAGCGGCACACCGAAGCGTTGTGCGCTGCCGATGGCGACGTCCGCGCCGAACTCGCCCGGAGCGGTCAGCAGGGTCAGGGCCAGGAGGTCGGCAGCCACGGCCACCAGAGCGTTGGCGGCGTGGAAGCGTTCGGTCAGTTCGCGGTAGTCGAACACATCACCGTTGCTCGCCGGGTATTGCAGCAGGGCGCCGAAGAACGGGGTGACGTCGGTCAGTTCACGCTCATCGCCGACAACCACGTCGATGCCCAGCGGCTCGGCACGGGTGCGCAGCACGTCGAGGGTTTGCGGGTGGCTGTGGATCGAGGCGAAGAACTGGTGGCTGCCCTTGTTCTTGCTCAGGCGTTTGCAGAAGGTCATGGCTTCGGCAGCGGCGGTGGCTTCGTCGAGCAAGGATGCGTTGGCGATCGGCAGGCCGGTGAGGTCGCTGATCAGGGTCTGGAAGTTCAGCAGCGCTTCGAGACGGCCCTGGGAGATTTCTGGCTGGTACGGCGTGTAAGCGGTGTACCAGGCCGGGTTTTCCAGGAGGTTGCGCAGGATCGGCGACGGCGTGTGGCAGTTGTAATAGCCCTGGCCGATGTAGGTCTTGAAGAGTTGGTTCTTGCCGGCGATGGATTTGATCATCGCCAGTGCGTCGGCTTCGCTCAGGCCATCGTCCATGCCGAGTACGCTGGTGCCCTTGATGCTTTCCGGGATGACGCTGGCGCTCAGGGCTTCGAGCGAATCGAAGCCGAGGCTGTTGAGCATGGCTTGCTCGTCACCGGCGCGCGGGCCGATGTGACGGGCGATGAATTCGTTGGCGGTGCCAAGGTTTACTTGTGTCATGTCGGCTCTCCTCAGGCTTCGGCTTGGGCTTTGATCAGACGGTCGTAAGCGTCTTGATCCAGCAGTTTGCCGACAGCGGCGGCGTCGGATGGCTGGAAGCGGAAGAACCAGCCTTCGCCCAGCGGATCTTCGTTGACCAGTTCAGGGCTGTCTTCAAGCGCCGGGTTCACTTCCAGCACTTCGCCGTCGAGGGGCATGTACACGCCGCTGGCGGCTTTTACCGATTCCACGGTGGCGGCTTCGGCGCCTTTGTCGTAGGACTGCAGCTCAGGCAGTTGCACGAATACCACGTCGCCCAGGGCGTTCTGCGCAAAAGCGGTGATGCCGACAGTAACGCTGCCATCAGCTTCAGTGCGCAGCCATTCGTGATCTTCAGTAAAACGCAACTCGCTCATGGAAACTCCTCAGGGGCCGGACTCGTCCGGTGGACGCGGTGGAAAGCGTGGGCAGGGAAGCCCTTATTTATGAGCGGTTGATTAGCAAGAACGCGGCCAAGGTTTATTTATTGTTTTAAATCAATGGCTTGAGTGTTTATTTAGAAAGGGTGATTGATGCGTGCGTAGCGAAATCGCTACAGCATAGGGCGAGGAAAAAAGCTGAAGCGGATCAAAGCCTTGCACAGCGGTGGCTTGAACGGTGTGTATCGATATCGTTCCGCTGTAGCGCTTTCAGTACAGAAAGAGGTCGTTTTTGAACGGATTTCGAATCCGTTACATAACCGTGTTCAGGGTTTGTTGGGAATGCCGTATTTGCGCAATCGGTGGGCGATGGCTGTATGCGACGTTTGCAGGCGGCTGGCCAGTTGGCGGGTCGAGGGGTAGCTGACGTAGAGTTTTTCCAGCAGCGATCTTTCGAAGGACTCGACGGCTTGTTCGAGGCTATCGACATCGCTGTCGGTCTGTCGGGCCACCGAGGTGCCGGCGATGTCGAGGTCGCCGATGTCGACGAGGCTGCTTTCGCAGATCGCAGCGGCGCGGAAGATCACGTTCTGCAATTGCCGTACGTTGCCCGGCCAGCGGTTGCCGAGGAGTGCCGGATAGGTGCCGGGGGCGAGGCGGCAGACCGGGCGCTGGATCTGCGCGCAGGCCTGCTGCATGAAATAACGCGCCAACAACAGAATGTCCTGACCGCGTTCGCGCAGCGGCGGCACTTCGACGTTAAGCACGTTGAGGCGGTAGAACAGGTCTTCGCGGAACAGGCCTTCGCTGACCATTTTCTCCAGATCGCGGTGGGTTGCACTGAGGATTCGTACGTTGACCTTCACTTCTCGATCACCGCCGACCCGGCGGAAGCTGCCGTCATTCAAAAAACGCAGCAGTTTGGCCTGCAAGTACGGCGACATCTCGCCGATCTCGTCGAGAAACACCGTGCCCTGGTTCGCCAGCTCCATCAGCCCCGGTTTGCCACCGCGTGCGGCACCTGTGAAGGCGCCGGGGGCGTAGCCGAACAGTTCGCTCTCGGCGAGGTTCTCCGGCAGGGCCGCGCAGTTCAGGGCCAGAAACGGCGCACTGTGCCGCGTACTGATGGCGTGGCAGGCGCGGGCGACCAGTTCTTTACCGGTCCCGGTTTCGCCTTGAATCAGCAGCGGTGCATCGAGTGCGGCAACGCGTTGCGCGCGGGCCTTGAGGGTGCGGATCGCCGGGGATTCGCCGAGCAACGCATCGAAACCTTCGGCGTGGTCATGGTGCAGCGCCGAGAGTTGTTCACCGATGCGGTTCGGTTGATACAGGGTGAGCAGGGCGCCGGCGTCGGTAATCGGCGTGGCATCGAGCAGCAGGGTCTGGCCGTTGACGGTGATCTCGCGCAGCGGCAGGCGGAAACCTTGCTCAAGCAGGGTGTCGAGCAGGCCGGAGTCATTGAACAGTTCCGCGACACTTTCGCCCGCCGGTTCGCGACCGTACAGCGCGATCAATGCCGGGTTGGCCAATAGCACCTTGCCGGCGCTGTCGAGAGCGAGCACCGGGTCGGTCATCGCCGCGAGCAAGGCGTCGAGCTGCAAGTGCCGACGCTGGCCGGGGAGGATGTCGACCACCGTCACCGCTTCCACGCCGAGCACGCGAAACAGCGCATCCTTGAGTTCTTCGAGCACTTGCGGGCTGAGCGTTGGCGCGTCGATGTAGACGTTCGGCGGGATCATTTCCACCGCATCCAGATTGAGGTTGCGCCCACCGAGGATAGCCAGGACTTCCTGGGTGATGCCGACGCGGTCGATGAAGCTGACGTGGATACGCATGGGGCGGTTTAGTGTTCTGCAGTGCGGAGGGTGGCAAGTATGCCTTAAATCAAAAGCACCCTCACCCCAGCCCTCTCCCAAGGGGAGAGGGAGCTGACCGAGGTGTCTCGGGTTTGACATCGACCTGGAAGAGACAGTCGATTATGGATTCGGTAAAGCAGGATCAGGTCGGCGTAACTCTGCAGCATCCCCCAATCAATCCCCTCTCCCTTTGGGAGAGGGCTAGGGTGAGGGGCTTTTGAGGGTTATTCGAAGTGCTCAAGATTGACCGGGTCGCCGGATTTCATGTCCAGCTGCTTACGGATGTCTTCAAACATCATGTCGTAATGCTTGTGCACCGAACCGATCTGACTGTGAGTCTTGGGAATGCCGTACTGCTCGGCGATTTTCGTCACGTTGTTGGCAAAGTTGTAGGCCTCCTCCTTGGGCAGGAAGAAGGTCTCTTTCATGTCCTTTCCCTGAAGGTTGCCATGCATCGTGAACTGGATGCCTTTGCCTTTTTGCGGATCGGTGAACACTTCATAGTCGAGGTGCACGTTGTAACTGACATCGTCCGGGGTCAACGCATGTCGCTCGATGTGCAAATGACCGGGTTCAAACTGGGCCATGGGTTTCTCCTTTCAAGGCATGGGAGAAGGGCAGACCCTACATCTGCCCTCGGAGTTTCTAATTATCGATAGGTGATACCAGGCTTGGCAGTACTGACCCGTGTGCCGGCAGTACCCTGGACGATCGCTTCGATGTCCGCCAGCGAACCGATCACCGCGACCTTGCCAGTATGGCGCGCGAATTCACAAGCTGCCTGCACCTTCGGCCCCATGGAGCCGGCGGCGAAGCCGAGGCGTTCGAGTTCGTCCGGGTGCGCCTCAGCGATGGCTTTCTGGCTTGGTTTGCCGAAGTCGATGAAGGCGGCGTTGACGTCGGTGGCAATCACCAGCAACTCCGCTTCCAGTTGTTCAGCCAGCAGCGAGGAGCACAGATCCTTGTCGATCACCGCCTCGATGCCCTTGAGGTGGCGGTTCTCGTCGTACATGGTCGGAATGCCGCCGCCACCGGCGCAGATGACGATGCTGCCCTTGTCCAGCAGCCACTTGATCGGGCGGATCTCGAAGATGCGCTTCGGCCGTGGGCTGGCTACTACACGGCGGTACTTGTCGCCGTCAGGAGCGATGGCCCAGCCTTTTTCAGCAGCAAGTTTTTCCGCTTCAGCCTTGTCGTAGACCGGGCCGATGGGTTTGGTCGGGTTCTTGAACGCCGGGTCGTTGGCGTCGACTTCGACCTGGGTCAGCAGGGTGGCGAACGGCACTTCGAAGTCCAGCAGGTTGCCCAGTTCCTGTTCGATGATGTAGCCGATCATGCCTTCGGTTTCGGCGCCGAGCACGTCCAGCGGGTAAGGGGTGACGGAGGTGTAGGCTGCCGCTTGCAGCGACAGCAGGCCGACTTGCGGGCCATTGCCGTGGGCGATGACCAGTTGATTGCCGGGATGGATCTTGGCGATTTGCTCGGTGGCGATGCGGATGTTGGCGCGCTGATTGTCAGCGGTCATCGGTTCACCACGGCGGAGCAGGGCGTTACCGCCCAACGCTACGACGATACGCATGGTGCATGTCCTTCTGGAAAACAGTGATTTGTTGATCGTTCCCGCGCTCAGCGTGGGAATGCCGCCACTGACGCTCCGCGTCCGCTTTGACGCAGAGCGTCACGGGATGCATTCCCACGCGGGAGCGTGGGAACGATCACGGGTCAGTAGTGGTTAAAGATCAGCCAGCGCCGACACCAGAATTGCCTTGATGGTGTGCATGCGGTTTTCCGCTTGCTCGAAGGCGATGTTGGCCGGGGATTCGAACACGTCCTCCGTCACTTCGACGCCATTGGCCAAGTGTGGATAGCGTGCGGCAATGTCTTTGCCGACCTTGGTTTCGCTGTTATGGAACGCCGGCAGGCAGTGCATGAATTTCACGCGTGGGTTGCCGGAGGCTTTCATCATTTTGCTGTTGACCTGGTACGGCAGCAGTTGCTCGATACGCTCGTCCCACGCTTCGACCGGCTCGCCCATCGATACCCAGATGTCGGTGTGAATGAAGTCGACGCCTTTGACCGCTTCTTTCGGATCTTCGGTAATGGTGATGCGCGCGCCGCTTTCTTCGGCGAATTCTTTGCATTGCGCGATGAAGTCAGCGTGCGGCCACAGGGCTTTCGGTGCAGCGATGCGCACGTCCATACCGAGTTTGGCGCCGATCATCAGCAGCGAGTTACCCATGTTGTAACGGGCGTCGCCGAGGTAGGCGTAGCTGATGTCGTGCATCGGTTTGTCGCTGTGTTCGCGCATGGTCAGCACGTCGGCGATCATTTGTGTCGGATGGAATTCGGCGGTCAGACCGTTGAACACCGGCACTCCGGCGAACTTGGCCAGCTCTTCGACGATTTCCTGTTCGAAGCCACGGTACTCGATGGCATCAAACATCCGGCCGAGTACGCGGGCGGTGTCTTTCATGCTTTCTTTGTGGCCGATCTGCGACGACACCGGGTCAATGTAGGTGACGTGAGCGCCTTGGTCGTGCGCCGCGACTTCGAAGGCGCAACGGGTGCGGGTCGAGGTTTTTTCGAAGATCAGCGCGATGTTCTTGCCTTGCAGGTGTGGACGCTCGGTGCCGGTGTATTTGGCGCGTTTGAGGTCGCGGGACAGGTCGATCAGGTAGTTGATCTCGCGAGTGGTGTGGTGCATCAAACTCAGCAAGCTGCGGTTGCGCATATTAAAAGCCATGATGGATCTCCTTGCCCGACATTGTGAAAGCTACTGCAGGCTGTGCGCCTTCGGCGCTACGCTTTCACAGCGTCGGGTCGTCATTAGTCAAAAAATCAGTAATCGATCGGGTCGCGGATGATCGGGCAGGTCATGCAGTGGCCGCCGCCACGGCCACGGCCCAATTCCCCGGCGCTGATGGTTATGACCTCCACGCCAGCCTTGCGCAGCAGGGTGTTGGTGTAGGTGTTGCGGTCGTAGCCGATGACCACGCCCGGCTCCACGGCGACGACGTTGTTACCGTCGTCCCATTGCTCGCGTTCGGCGGCGAAGCTGTTGCCGCCGGTTTCCACCACGCGCAGCTTCGGCAGGTTGAGGGCGGCAGCCACGGTGTCGAGGAAGCTCGATTCTTCGCGGCGGATGTCGATGCCGCCCTGTTTGCTTTCGTCAGGTCGCAGGGTGAAGGCGACGATCTGGTTGACCACTTCCGGGAAAATCGTCACAAGGTCGCGGTCGCAGAAGCTGAACACGGTGTCCAGGTGCATCGCCGCGCGAGACTTTGGCAGACCGGCAACGATGACTTTTTCCACGGCTTTGTTCTTGAACAGGTTCAGCGCCAGTTGGCCGATGGCCTGACGGGATGAGCGCTCGCCCATGCCGATCAACACCACACCGTTGCCGATCGGCATCACGTCGCCGCCTTCAAGTGTGGAGTTGCCGTGATCCTTGTCCGGGTCGCCGTACCAGATCTCGAAATCGGCGTTGGTGAACTGCGGGTGGAATTTGTAGATGGCCGTGGCCAGCAGGGTTTCCTGACGACGCGCCGGCCAGTACATCGGGTTCAGCGTCACGCCGCCGTAGATCCAGCACGTGGTGTCGCGGGTGAACTGAGTGTTCGGCAGCGGTGGCAGGATGAAGCTGGAGTGGCCGAGGAAGTCGCGGAACATCTGGATGGTCTTGCCGCCGAAGCTGTCCGGCAGGTCATCGGCGGAGACGCCGCCAATCAGAAACTCGGCGATGTGCCGTGGTTCAAGGCTTTTCAGCCAGGATTTCACCTCGCTGATCAGGCCCAGGCCCACCGAATCGGCGGTGACCTTGCGATCGAGAATCCAGTCCAGTGCCTCAGGGATGGCGACGATGTCGGTCAGCAGGTTGTGCATTTCCAGCACATCGATCCCGCGTTCACGCATCTTGGTGACGAAGTCGAAGTGGTCGCGCTTGGCCTGGGCGACCCACAGCACATCGTCGAACAGCAGTTCATCGCAGTTGTTCGGGGTCAGGCGCTGATGGGCCAGACCAGGGGAGCAGACCATGACTTTGCGCAGTTTGCCGGCTTCGGAATGTACGCCGTACTTAACTTTTTCCGTGGTCATTGCAGTGATCCTCCAGATAACTAATCAATCAGGTGTTACAGAGTCAGGAAGCCGTCATACAGTCCGTAGGCCGCGACCAGCGCGCCCACAACCACTGCGGCGAAAATCAGCTTCTCGACGTTGGTGAAAACCGCTTGCTTGAGTTCGAGCTTGGCCTTGGCGAACAGGAACGCGCCGGGGGCATAAAGCAGGGCCGAGAGCAGCAGGTATTTGATGCCGCCGGCGTACAGCAGCCAGATCGCGTAGATCAGGGCGATCCCGCCGATGATCAGATCCTTGCGCCGCTCGGCCGCGAAGCCTTCGTAGGTTTCGCCGCGCACCGCCAGCAGTACGGCATAGGCCGCCGACCACAGGTACGGCACCAGAATCATCGAGGTGGCGAGGTAGATCAGCGACAGGTAAGTGCTGGCCGAGAACAGGGTGATGATCAGGAAAATCTGCACCATCGCGTTGGTCAGCCAGAGGGCGTTGACCGGCACGTGGTTGGCGTTCTCCTTGCGCAGGAACTCCGGCATGGTGTGGTCTTTGGCGGCGGCAAACATGATCTCCGCACACAACAACACCCACGACAACAGCGCCCCCAGCAGCGAGATGATCAGACCGACGCTGATCAGCACCGCGCCCCAGTGACCGACCACATGCTCAAGCACGGCGGCCATCGACGGGTTCTGCAGTTTGGCCAACTCTGGCTGAGTCATGATGCCCAGCGACAGCACGTTCACCAGCACCAGAAACAGCAGCACGGTGATGAAGCCGATCACGGTGGCCTTGCCCACGTCGGAGCGTTTTTCCGCCCGGGCCGAGAAGATGCTCGCGCCTTCGATGCCGATGAACACCCACACGGTGACCAGCATCATGTTGCGCACCTGATTCATCACACTGCCCAAATCAGGGTTTTTCACGCCCCAGATGTCAGCGGTGAAGATATCCAGTTTGAACGCGAAGAACGCGATCATCACGAACAACAGCAGTGGCACCACCTTGGCGACCGTGGTCACCAGGTTGATGAATGCCGCTTCCTTGATCCCGCGCAGCACCAGGAAATGCACGGCCCACAGCAGCACGGAGGCGCCAATCACCGCAGCGACGGTGTTGCCTTCGCCGAAAACCGGAAAGAAATAACCGAGGGTGCTGAACAACAGGACGAAGTAACCGACGTTGCCCAGCCAGGCACTGATCCAGTAACCCCAGGCCGAAGAGAAACCCATGTAATCGCCGAACCCGGCCTTGGCGTAGGCGTACACGCCGCCGTCCAGGTCAGGCTTGCGATTGGCGAGGGTTTGAAAGACAAAAGCGAGGGTGAGCATGCCGACAGCGGTGATGGCCCAACCGATCAGTACCGCGCCGACGTCGGCGCTGGCGGCCATGTTTTGTGGCAAAGAGAATATCCCGCCACCGATCATTGATCCGACGACCAAGGCAACCAGTGCACCTAATCGTAGTTTTCCGGGAGCTTCAGACATTGCATGACTCCATTGCAGGAGAGAAGAGTTCACAGCGTAGTTCTGTTGACTGATCAAACTACTGACTTAGATCAGTGCATAGGCACATTCCATTGTTAATGAATGACTTATGAAGCGCCTGATGGCATAAAGCGACTGCCTGAAAGGCCCATTCCAGAGGCTTTCGGCGATGGATTTGGGAATTGATCCTATTACTTTCGAACTATCACCCTAGTTCTTTTTCAGGTTTTGGCAAATTTCCTCATCTGTTTTCAGTACAGAATCGAATAATCAGGATCAGCAAATAAAGCGACTATCCGTGTTAGGCATTAGCGTCATTGGCTATATATAACGGGCATTAATTGGCGTTATTCAATAAACGTACTTACGCTTTATCCGTTTAGTTAAAAGCAACATCTTTTTGATAATTGCCAGAGCAGGAGAAGGGAGACTGGAATGTCGCAACCGACGCAAAAGCTGCGACTGGGTGCGTTGATCGCCCTGGTGGTGGGGTCGATGATTGGCGGGGGGATTTTCTCCCTGCCGCAAAACATGGCGGCACGGGCCGATGCCGGGGCGATTTTGATCGGTTGGGGCATCACCGCGATCGGCATGTTGACCCTTGCTTTCGTGTTCCAGACCCTGGCCAATCGCAAGCCCGAACTGGACTCGGGGGTCTATGCCTACGCCAAGGCCGGGTTTGGCGACTACATGGGGTTCTCGTCGGCGTGGGGTTACTGGATCAGCGCCTGGCTGGGTAACGTCGGCTATTTCGTCCTGCTCTTCAGCACCCTCGGCTACTTCTTTCCGGTGTTCGGCCAGGGCAACACACCGGTTGCCATCGGCTGCGCGTCGGTGCTGCTGTGGGCCGTGCATTTTCTGGTGATGCGCGGGATCAAGGAGGCGACGTTCATCAACCAGGTGACCACCGTGGCCAAGATCGTGCCGCTGATCATGTTCATCGTCATCGCTGCCGTGGCGTTCAAGGCTGACGTTTTTACCCGCGATATCTGGGGCCGCAGCAATCCGAGTTTTGGCGGGGTGATGGATCAGGTGCGCAACATGATGCTGGTGACAGTGTTTGTGTTCATCGGCATCGAAGGCGCCAGCGTGTACTCGGCACGGGCGCAGAAGCGCAGTGACGTCGGCCGTGCCACGGTGATCGGATTTATCGGCGTGCTGGCGTTGCTGGTGCTGGTCAACGTGCTGTCGCTGGGGATCATGAGCCAGCCGGAACTGGCCAACCTGCAGAACCCGTCGCTGGCGGCGGTGCTGGAACATATCGTCGGGCCGTGGGGCGCACTGCTGATCAGCCTCGGGCTGGCGGTTTCACTGCTGGGGGCGTTGTTGTCGTGGGCGTTGTTGTGCGCCGAAATCCTTTTCGCTACGGCCCGAGACAACACCATGCCGGCGTTCCTGAAAAAGGAAAACGCCAATCATGTGCCGGTCAATGCGTTGTGGCTGACCAACGTGATGATCCAGATTTTTCTGCTGATCACGCTGTTCTCGGCAGGCACTTACACCAGCCTGATCTACCTCGCCTCGTCGATGATTCTGGTGCCGTATCTGTGGTCGGCGGCGTACGCCGTGCTGTTGAGTGGGCGCGGCGAAACCTACGAACACGCCTCGGCCGAACGCACCAAGGATCTGCTGATCGGTGGCATCGCCCTGTGTTATGCGGTGTGGTTGTTGTACGCCGGCGGGGTGAAGTATTTGCTGTTGTCGGCGTTGCTGTATGCGCCGGGGGTGATCCTGTTTGCCAAAGCCAAGCATGAACAGGGTGAGCCGCTGTTCACCACGGTGGAGAAGGGTATTTTTACCGGCGTGATCATTGGGGCAGGGCTGGCGGCTTATGGGTTGTACAGCGGGGTGTTGTCGTTGTGAGGTTTCTCGCGTCGCGGCAGTGGTCGGCATAGACGGCGGATCTGGTGTGAAGGTGTTGTGGACGTCTTTGAACCGGGCTGATTGATCAGGTTTTTGTGCCCCGAACTGACCTCTTCGCGAGCAGGCTCGCTCCCACATTTGAAATGCGTTCCTCCTGTGGGAGCGGTGTAGCGATTAGACGCGGAACTGGTCCATCAACTTCATCTGCTGACTCGCCAAGGCGTTGAGCTGGCTGCTGATCGCTGCCGACTCAGTGGCTTGCTCGGTCAAGGTTTCGGTCACGGTACGAATCGCCGAAACGTTGCGATTGACCTCTTCAGCCACCGCGCTCTGCTGTTCGGCGGCGCTGGCGATTTGCAGGTTCATGTCGCTGATCACCGTGACCGCATCGCTGATCTTGCCCAGCGCATCCACGGCCTGACGGATCTGCCCGGCGTTGTTGTGCGCCTGGGTCTGGCTCGAATGCATGGTCGCGACCACGCCACGGGTGCCGGTCTGAATCCGCTCGATGACCACGCGAATTTCCTCCACCGAATCCTGCGTGCGCTTGGCCAGATTGCGCACTTCGTCGGCGACCACGGCAAACCCGCGACCGCTTTCACCGGCACGGGCTGCTTCAATGGCGGCGTTGAGAGCGAGCAAATTGGTCTGTTCGGCGATGCTGCGGATCACTTCCAGCACCGAGCCGATCTGCTCGCTGTTGACTGCCAGCGCTTCGACTTCGGTCACCGCTTTGCTGACTTCATCGGCCAGTTGATTGATGTCGCGGGTGCTGCGCTCGATGATCGACATGCCGTCCTTGGCCGACTGGTCGGCACCCTTGGCGGCGTTGGCCGCGTTCGATGCGCTGTTGGCAACGTCGTGGGCAGTGGCGCTCATTTCGTTGGAGGCGGTGGCAACCTGGTCGATTTCGCGGAACTGCACCTGCATGCCTTCGCTGGTCTGGCGGGCGATTTCCGAAGACTGGTCGGCGGTGCCGCGCGCCTCGGTGATGCTCTGTTTGATCTGCGCGATGGTCGGTTGCAGCTTGTCGAGGAAACGGTTGAACCAGTTCACCAGTTCGCCCAATTCATCTTGCTTGCTGTAGTTCAAGCGCTGAGTCAGATCGCCTTCACCGCTGGCGATGTTCTTCAGCATATCGGCGACGCTGTTGATCGGACGCGTGACGCCGGAAGCCGTGAGCCAGATCAGCAACAAGCCAATCAGCCCGGCAACAACAGCCACCGCCAGTGCGGTAAACACGCCGGTTTCCTGTGCATCGTCGAGCACCGCTTGCAGTTTGACCGAGTCGGCCAGCAGCACCTGTTTCGGCAGGTCGATGACCACGCCCCAGGCCCGCGAATTGCCAATCGGATCGACCGGGTACACGGCGCGGATCAGGTCGCCCTGTTCAAGAATCTTCGGCGTGCCACTGCCGAGCAGCTGCAGCACATCCTTGCCATCGGCACCGAGAGTGTCGCCGATCTTTTTGCCAACCTTGGCAGCATCCGAACTGTCCGCAGCCAACACGCCGCTGCCCGAGACGATAAGCATGTGCCCGGCGTTGTTGAACAGATTGCGCTGCGAGTCCACAGCCGCCGCTTGCAGGGCGTCGAGGGCGATATCAACACCGGCCACGCCGATGGCTTTACCATCGACGATCAACGGCACGGAAATGGTCGTCATGAGCATTTCCTTGCCACCGACGGTATCGGCATACGGGTCGAGCAGGCAGGTGCGCTTGTTGTCGCGAGGGCAGGTGTACCAACTGTTGTACGGCGTGCCGCTGACGCTTAGGGTGGTCTTGGTCAGGTCATCTTCGACCATGATCGTGTTCAGCGAGGCACCGCCGGCGCGGCTCCAGTAGGTGGAAAAACGTCCGGTTTCGTTGGACTGGCGGGCCGCGTCGTTGGCGAATTCGCTGTCCTTGCCGTCCAGCCCATTGGGTTCGAAGGCGAGCCAGATGCCGAGCACTTTGTCGTTGCGCTCGAACGCGGTTTTCAGGCTCAGGTTCAACTCTTCACGCAGAGCGCCAGCGTCCAGCGAACGCTTGCCCGCCATCACGCGCATGTCCTTGATCTGGTCGGCCACTGCGGTGATGACCGTCAGGCTTTCGCCGAAGGTCTTCTGCACCCGCACCGCTTGTTCGGCGGCCTTGGCTTGCAGCAGGTTCTGCACACTGGCGGTGAGCATCTTGCTGCTGGAGTTGCTGACCAGTTCGTCGTTCTGGTTGGTCTGGTAAATGTTCATGCCGACGATCAGCGCAACCACACCGAGCAGGCACAGACCGGAGAGCAGGACGATTTTCAGGCGAATGGAGAGAGAGTCGAACATGGGCGTTCTCGCGAATGAATAAACGGGTGGCTGTCGGGCATGAACTACCCGGTTCGCCAAATCCATTCAGCGCCATGCAATGCTCATCGGCGCGGAGCGAGGGCGCATGAGCGGCTTGCCGACGAACGGTCAGTGCTAAACGTTTGCGCAGGGGAATGTGCTGAAAAGGCGATTAATTACAGGGAAGTTTCAGTGTTGTTGCGCGGGTTCAGGAAGGGTTGGGCAAGGTTTCCGGTCGCGACCAGATCCACAGATTACCCAGGCTCATCCCGGCAATCGCCAGATAGACCGGCCAGCCGTGATCGAGCATCAGCAGCATCAGCGTCGCACACAGCAGCATGCTCACTGTGGCGCTGATTTTGGCTTTGCGCGCGATGATCTTACCGTTGCGCCAGTTGCTCAGGATCGGCCCGAACAGGCGATGGTTTTCCAGCCAGGCACTCAGGCGCGGCGAACTGCGGGTCGCGGCCCAGGCAGCGAGCAGGATGAACTCGGTGGTCGGCAGGCCGGGCACGACGATGGCAATCAGGCCAATCCCGAGGCTGACGTAGGCCAGCAGGCCGAACAGCAGACGGGCGAGTTTGGAGGAGGCGGGTTGCGGCATGGGCTCAGCGGTGGCTTCTGAAGCGGAATGGAGATCTTACAGGTTGTTGCAGTTCCCATGTGGGAGCGAGCCTGCTCGCGAAAGCGGTGGATCAGTCACATTAATGTTGAATGTGCTGCCGTCTTCGCGAGCAGGCTCGCTCCCACAAGGAATAGGTGTTGCTTCAGGCCAGTTCTGCTTCGGTGGCATAAGCCTGTTCCAGCAACACGGTGAAGCGGTTGAACGCGTCAATCGCGCCTTGCTCCACTTCAGCTTCTTCCTCGGCGCTGAACTCCAGCGAGTCGAGAGTTTTGACAAAGCGCTTCCAACCCTCGGCGCGTCCACCTTCAGGTTCACCCAAATGACGCGCACCAAAGGTTTCGCTCAGCTCCAGCGCCACGGCGCGTTTGATCAGGAACGCAGCACCGAGCTTCGAACCTTCAGAGACGAAGATCCAGCCCAGCGCCCGGGCCTTGCTCGGATTTTTCACTGCGCCGGCAACCGGCGCCGGGACCTCGGTGTCCAGATCCGCCAAGTCGGCCTTGGCGGCTTCAGCGCGGCAGCGAGCCGGCAAGTCCGCGACGATCTCTGTCAGCTCGGCATCGTTGTACAGACCGACCAGTTCCGACTGGAACAAGTATTGCGCTACGACGAACCGGGCGAAGTTGGCGCGGGTTTCGAATGGCGCGTGGGCTTTGACCAGGGCGTCGAGCTTGCTGTGCGGCTCGTGGGTGATCTGGTTCAGACGTTGCGAACGCAGGGCTTTTTGCGAAGTGGTCATGACATGTCCTTGATAAAAGAGGCGCTTGATAACGAGACGAACGGGATAGCGCCGGACAGTAAAAAAAGCCTCACTGCGCGGCGTATCAACACGCGCAGTGAGTTCGACGGGATCAGATGTCCCAGATCAGGTTGATCGCGAAGTTGCGACCCGGTTGGGTCAGGCGATCGAGGTTGGCCGGTTGCGTCACCGAGGCTTCGCCGACGCTGTCGTAACCGCGCACGTCATCCCACAGCCAGTATTTCTTGTCGGTCAGGTTGTAAATGCCGCCGCTGACGGTGACGTCGTCGGTGACTTTGTAGAACCCGGTCAGGTCAAGAAGGCCGAAGCCCGGCGACTTGAACTGGCTGCTGACGCCATCCGGCGACTTGAAGTTGGTGTCGTCGACGCGATCCTTCTTCTTCACCAACGTCCAGCTCAGCAGGCCACCGTAGTTGTCCTGGTCGTAACCCAGGCCGAACACGCCGGTCAGCGGATTAACACTGTTGAGCGGCTCGCCGCTGTCGTCGTTGCGACCGTAGGCGTAGGCGATCGAGCCTTGGGTGTACAGGCCTTGCGGCGCGCCGAACGAGTCCAGGTTCAGACGTCCTTTGACTTCGGCACCCTTGATGGTCGCGTGCTTGATGTTGTTGCTCTGGAAGGTCAGTTCGTCATCGCCCGGCTTCACCGCGTCTTCATTAATGAAGTCGCGATACTTGTTGTAGAACACCGCCACATCGAACGAGCCCGACTCGAAATTGCCGCGCAGACCGGTTTCATAGCTTTTGCTTTTTTCCGGTTCCAGATCCGGGTTCGGCGCCACGGTATAACCAGTGGTGTTGTTCTCGAAGCGACCGTACAGCGCTTTCGCGGTCGGGGTGCGGAAGCCTTCGGCGTATTGACCGTACCAGGTGTAGTTGTCGTTAAAGGCGTAGGTCAGGCCGAATTTCGGCGAGACTTTGTGCCAGGTCTTGTTCTTCTCGCTGACCGTGTCCGTGCCGTCAGCGTTCACGGTGTTGAGAAATTCCTGGGTGATGTGCGGCTTGAGCTGGGTGTAGTCGTAGCGCAGGCCCGGCAGGAAGGTCCAGTTGTTCCAGCTGATCTGATCCTGGGCGAACAGGCTGTAGGTGTTGATGGTCGGGTCCGGGAAGTCAGTGGCCTTGGCCAATACGTCAGCGGTACTGGTTGCACCAATCGCCGTGCAGCCACGACCGACCGCCAGACACGTGCCGTCGCCGCTGCGCGAGCCGGTGACTTTCTGCTGCTTGATGGTGGTGCCGTAAGTCAGCACGTGATCGGTGTCAGCGATGGCGAACGCCTTGTCCAGTTGCGCATCGAATACCCACTGCTTTTCCTCGTAAATCGTGTCGCGGGTGCGCAGCACTTTTCGGGTGATCGGGTAGTAATACTCTTCGGTGCTCTGGTCGGTTTTGGCGATCTGATGGTTGAGGCTCCACTTCACGTTGTCGACCAGCAGGCTGTCGAGGGCGAAGCTGTGTTCAATGCCAAAACGCTCACGGGTGATGGTGTCGTTACCGGTGCGCCACTGGTACATGCCGCCGGGCAGCACGCTGTTCGGAATGGTCGGGGCGCCATTGAAGTACGGGCCGCCGTAGGCACTTTTCTGATCGGTGTCGCGATCATCCTTGTACTTTTCGTAGGTCAGGCCAAGGCGCGAGTCGTCGCTGTAGTTCCAGCCGATCTTGGCCAGCACGTTGGTTGCCTTGACGTCTTCCGGGTTGGCGGCGGTGCGCTCAAGGCCTGTGCCGTTGTTACTGCCATAGGAGTCGGTTTCGTGGCCGTCGCGCTGGCTGTAGTGGAGCAAACCGTCGAACTGATCGGCACGGCCGGCGACGGTGGCGGATTTCAGCCAGCTGTCATCGGCCGAGCTGTAACCGGTTTTCAGGCGGGCGCCGACGTCTTTGCCGGGTTTGATGATGTCGTCCGGATCGAGTGTGTAATAGCTGACGGCGCCGCCGATGGCGTTGCTGCCGTACAGCACCGAGGCCGGGCCACGGAGAATTTCCACGCGTTTGACGATTTCCGGGTCAACGTAATTGCGCTGGGTCTTGGCGTACGGGCCGTTGAAGAAACCGTCCGGTACTTCGACGCCGTCAACCTGCGTGAGGATGCGGTCGCCGTCGATGCCACGGATGTTGTAGCCGCTGATGCCGCCACGCTGGCCGGCGCCGCCGACGGAAACACCTGGCTCGTAGCGCACCAGATCCTTGATCGTGTTGACGTTGTTACGATCCAGTTCTTCACGGGTGTGCACGGTGACGGTACTTGGCACGCTGTTCACCGACTGTTCCTGACGGGTGGCGCTGATGGTCACCTGATCCAGATTCAGTGCGCCGCTGCTACTGCGTTTTTCCAGCACGACGTTGTTGTTGCTCAGTTTGCGGAAGCTCAAGTTGGTCCCCACCAACAGGCGCTCAAGGGCTTTTTCCGGTGGCAGCGAGCCGCGCACGCCCGGCGACGATACGCCCTGACCCAGTTCTGCCGGCAAGCCGACTTGCCAGCCAGTGACGGTGGTGAAGGCGTTGAGTGCCGACACCAGCGGTTGCTGACCGATAGAGAACGAGTAATCGCCCATGTTGCGCGTCGGTTGCTCGGTGGCAGCCAGCAGCGGTGCCGTGCCGGCCATGAGGATGGCAGCGGTCAGCAGCGACAATACGCGGGAAGGGGAAGAGGTCTGGCGGGTAAGGCGTGAGGACATCGATAGCGCTCCGTGTCGCACGAATCTTTATAGGTGCTGATTAGCGTCCGAAGATGCGAATCAATTGCATTGGCTATAACTAGACGTACGTGCTTCGGCTATCGAGTAAAAATAATTCTCATTTAGTTCAGGATCACCAGCGCGGGGAATTCCTGCAGCCGCGCCGAGGTGATGTGGGCGAGGGAGCGCACCACGTCGAGGGGTTGATCGAGGCGGTAGTTACCCGTGACGTTGACGTCGGCCAACTGCTCGTTGGTGTTGATGATCCAACCCGGATAGTAGCGGCGCAGCTCGGCCAGCACCTGATTCAGCGGGCAGTTCTCGAACACCAGTCGACCTTGCACCCAGGCCAGATCGGTATTTGCGTCGAGCTTGGCCGGGCGGTCGAAACCGTTGGGGCCGATGCGGATGCTTTCCCCGGCGGAGAGACGCACCCGGGCATCGTTATGGGTGGCGCGCAAATCGACATCGCCGCGCTGCACATTGACCTGCGCAACGCCGTCCAGATAACGCACGGCAAATGCAGTGTCATGCACGCTGGCCTTGACCGGGCCGGCATCGATTTCCAGCGGCTGGTTGCGATTGGCCGCCACCTCGAAAAACGCTTCGCCCTGATACAGCCGTGCGAAGCGCTGCTGATCGTTGATGGTGCTGGAAAACGCCGAATTGGTATTGAGCAGGACTTTCGAGCCGTCCTCCAGTTGCAGGCGCTGGCGTTCGCCGACCACGGTCAGGTGATCGGCCTGCAAGCGCATCGGCAAATTACTGAAGCTGAACAACCCGAGCAGCAGCACCGCAGCGGTGGCCAGCGGTTTCCAGTGCGGACGCAGACGCTTGAGGACGGTAACTTTCGCAGGTCGCAAAGCCAGGGTTTGCGCGCATTGGGCGATTTGCGGGCCATCCCAGATCGCCTGTGCCTTGGCAAACGCCTCGGCATTCAACGGATCAGCCGACAGCCACGCGTGAAACTGCCGGGTCTGCTCTTCATTCGGACTGCCGAGTACGATGAGCCAGTCCAGTGCCTGGTCCATTGCAAGTGCAGCATCCTGCGCCGATTCGGGCGAAGGCGAGCGGTGGGTGTCCGTCACGGTGATTCCTCGGCAGTGTCTGCGCACGGCTGTTTTTTTTAGTGAAGCGTAAAAGTCGGGCAAGGGTAACAAAGCCCGATGATCAGTGCAGTCGAACCTGGCACTTACAGAAAGAGCCTACAGTCTCAGTCGCCATTCAAGCGCTCGGCGACGCCTATGCAAATGGTCATGATCAGTTTCAGTTCTTTCTGCACGGTGCTGAGCGAGACATTCAATTCGTCGGCGATTTCCTGGTAGCTGTGCCCGTGCAAACGGCTGAGGATGAAAATCTGCTGCTGACGCGGGCTGAGTTCACTGAGGCTCACGTTCAGGCGCTCCAGCAATTGTTCGGCGTGGGCGGCGTCTTCGGCGCTGCTGGCGGGGGCGGCGACGCTGTGCACCACGTCCTGCGGCACGTCATCGACCATGGTGCGCGAATGGATCTTGCGCGCACGCAAATGATCCAGCGCCAGATTGCGTGCGGTCTGGAAGACAAAGGGTTCGAGATGATCGATGGCCCGCTCGCTCAGCGCCCGCGTCACGCGCAGGTAGGTTTCCTGCAACAGGTCTTCAGCGGTGCTGTGATTGTTGACCATCCGTTCCAGCGTACGCAGCAGCGAGAGGCGCTGGGTGAGGAAGACGTGGTTGAAGTGTGATTGACTCACGGGGTGACCTGATCGATTTCAAGCGAATGATAATGCTTATCATCCGCCCGTATGGTCAAGCCTTGATTTCAAATTGAAATTGAAACCTGTGGGAGCGAGCCTGCTCGCGAAAGCGGTGTATCTGCCAACATAAATGTTGAATGACACATCGTATTCGCGAGCGGGCTCGCTCCCACAGGGATAGGGGATTCTTTGGATTACTCGGCGTTGCACAGCGCCAGGCAGTTATCCAGCATGCGGTTGGAGAACCCCCACTCGTTGTCATACCAAGCCAGCACTTTCAGTAGTTTGCCGCTGGATTTGGTGTGGTTGGCGTCGAAGATCGACGACAGCGGGTTGTGGTTGAAGTCACTGGAGACCAGCGGCAACGTGTTGTAACCCAAAATTTTCGAATGCTGGCTCGCTGCTTTGAGCAGGGCATTCGCTTCCTCGGCAGTGGCTTCTTTCTTCAACTGCACGGTCAGATCCACCAGCGACACATTGATCACCGGCACCCGCACGGCCATGCCGGTCAGTTTGCCTGCCAGTTCCGGCAGCACCAGGCCCACCGCTTCAGCGGCGCCGGTCTTGCTCGGGATCATGTTTTGCGTGGCCGAACGCGCGCGGTACGGGTCGGTGTGATAGACGTCGGTCAGGTTCTGATCGTTGGTGTAGGCGTGGATGGTGGTCATCAGGCCGCTTTCGATCCCCAGCTCGCGGTGCAGCACTTGCGCCACAGGCGCCAGGCAGTTGGTGGTGCACGAAGCGTTGGAGATGATCTGGTGCGACTGGCGCAGAATGTCGTGGTTAACACCGTAAACCACGGTGGCGTCGGCACCTTTGGCCGGGGCCGAGATGATTACTTTGCGTGCGCCGGCAGTAATATGCGCGGCGGCTTTGGCACGGTCGGTGAACAGACCGGTGCATTCGAAGACCACATCAATCTTTTCGGCAGCCCATGGCAGTTCGGCCGGGTTACGAATGGCGCTGACCGCAATGCGGTCGCCGTTGACAGTCAGGCTCTCGTTGTCATGCTCGACCTGTGCATCGAAAGTGCCGTGAACGGTGTCGTATTTAAGCAGATGCGCGTTGATCGAGCTGTCGCCCAGATCGTTGATGGCGACAATCTGCAAATCCTGTCGATAGCCTTGGGTATACAGTGCGCGCAGGACATTACGGCCGATGCGGCCAAAACCATTGATTGCGATTCGAAGAGTCATGAAACAGCGCCGCCGTCGTTTTGTTGTTGGAATTACAAGATTATTCGCATAAAAATAGAAAACAAGCCTTTTTAGTGGCAATATTTTGTTTTATCTACAACGAGTGACCTGAATCAACTGGTCCGAATGGTCAAAAAAGCCGTCTGTCATTCCAACAACAACGGCGTTTGATCAGCATAGACAATCAGGTCGCCACATCCGTTAGCCTGGAGTTCTACACATGCATCCCCGCGTTCTTGAGGTCACCGAACGGCTTATCGCCCGCAGCCGCGCTACGCGTCAGGCTTACCTTGCACTGATTCGCGGCGCCGCCACTGACGGCCCGATGCGCGGCAAGCTGCAATGCGCCAACTTCGCCCACGGCGTGGCCGGGTGTGGCAGCGAAGACAAGCACAGCCTGCGGATGATGAATTCGGCGAACATCGCCATTGTTTCTTCCTATAACGACATGCTCTCGGCGCATCAGCCGTACGAAGTCTTTCCTGAACAAATCAAAAACGCCCTGCGCGAAATCGGCTCGGTCGGCCAGTTTGCCGGCGGCACTCCGGCGATGTGCGACGGCGTGACCCAAGGCGAGCCGGGCATGGAACTGAGCCTGCCGAGCCGCGAAGTGATCGCCATGTCCACGGCGGTGGCGCTTTCCCACAACATGTTCGACGGCGCGCTGATGCTCGGCATCTGCGACAAGATCGTGCCGGGCCTGATGATGGGCTCCCTGCGTTTTGGTCATCTGCCGACAATTTTCGTCCCGGGCGGGCCGATGGTCTCGGGGATTTCCAACAAGGAAAAAGCCGACGTGCGGCAGAAGTACGCCGAAGGCAAGGCGACCCGCGAAGAGCTGCTGGAATCGGAGATGAAGTCCTACCACAGCCCGGGCACCTGCACCTTCTACGGCACCGCCAACACCAACCAGTTGCTGATGGAAGTCATGGGCCTGCACTTGCCTGGCGCATCCTTCGTCAATCCGAACACGCCGCTGCGTGATGCCTTGACCCGCGAAGCCGCACATCAAGTCACGCGACTGACCAAGCAGAACGGCAACTTCATGCCGATCGGCGAAATCGTCGACGAGAAGTCGCTGGTCAACTCGATTGTTGCGCTGCACGCCACCGGCGGTTCGACCAACCACACCCTGCACATGCCGGCCATCGCCATGGCCGCAGGCATTCAACTGACCTGGCAGGACATGGCCGACCTCTCTGAAGTCGTGCCGACCCTGAGCCACGTCTACCCGAACGGCAAAGCCGACATCAACCACTTCCAGGCCGCTGGCGGCATGTCGTTCCTGATCCGCGAACTGCTCGCGGCGGGCCTGCTGCACGAAGACGTCAACACCGTGCTCGGCCACGGCTTGAGCCAATACACCAAAGAACCGTTCCTCGATAACGGTCAACTGGTGTGGCGCGAAGGCCCGATCGACAGCCTCGACGAAAACATCCTGCGTCCAGTCGCTCGCGCATTCTCGGCGGAGGGTGGCTTGCGGGTAATGGAAGGCAACCTCGGTCGCGGTGTGATGAAAGTGTCGGCTGTAGCGCTGGAAAACCAGATCGTCGAAGCGCCGGCCATGGTGTTCCAGGATCAGCAGGATCTGGCCGATGCGTTCAAAGCCGGTTTGCTGGAGAAGGATTTCGTCGCTGTGATGCGCTTCCAGGGCCCGCGCTCCAACGGCATGCCGGAGCTGCACAAGATGACGCCGTTCCTCGGCGTGCTGCAGGATCGCGGCTTCAAAGTCGCGCTGGTGACCGACGGACGCATGTCCGGCGCCTCGGGGAAAATCCCGGCGGCGATCCACGTCAGTCCTGAAGCTTATGTCGGTGGCGCTTTGGCGCGAGTGCAAGAGGGCGATATCATCCGCGTCGATGGCGTCAAAGGCACTTTGGAACTCAAAGTGGACGCCGAAGAATTTGCCGCGCGCGAACCTGCCAAAGGCCTGTTGGGCAATAACATTGGCAGCGGTCGCGAACTGTTCGGCTTCATGCGTTTGGCCTTCAGCTCGGCGGAGCAGGGCGCCAGCGCCTTCACTTCTGCCCTGGAGACGCTTAATTGAAACTGGCTTTGGTCGGTGACATCGGAGGCACCAACGCGCGGTTTGCGTTGTGGAAAAATCAGCAACTCGAATCGATTCAAGTGCTGGCCACGGCCGACCACGCCAGCCCGGAGGAGGCGATCAGCCTCTATCTGAGCGGGCTCGGTCTGGCGCCAGGCTCGATCGGTTCGGTGTGCCTGTCAGTGGCTGGCCCCGTCAGCGGCGATGAATTCAAGTTCACCAACAACCACTGGCGCCTGAGTCGCAAGGCATTCTGCGAAACCTTGCAGGTCGAGCAGTTGTTGCTGGTCAACGACTTCTCGGCGATGGCGTTGGGCATGACCCGTTTGCAGCCCGATGAGTTTCGCGTGGTCTGCGAGGGCACGCCGGAGCCGTTGCGTCCGGCGGTGGTGATTGGGCCGGGTACTGGCCTTGGCGTCGGTACTTTGCTCGACTTGGGTGAAGGCCGTTTTGCCGCGTTGCCGGGCGAGGGCGGTCATGTCGATTTGCCGTTGAGCAGCCCGCGTGAAACCCAGCTCTGGCAGCACATCCATAACGAGATCGGCCATGTCAGCGCGGAAACCGCGTTGAGCGGCGGCGGCTTGCCGCGGGTTTACCGGGCGATCTGCGCAGTGGATGGCCATGAGCCGACACTGGATACCCCGGAATCGATCACCGCTGCGGGGCTGGCCGGTGATCCGATTGCCCTGGAAGTGCTGGAGCAGTTCTGCTGCTGGCTCGGGCGAGTGGCCGGCAACAACGTGCTGACCACCGGCGGGCGAGGTGGGGTGTACATCGTCGGTGGCGTGATTCCGCGCTTTGCCGATTTCTTCCTTGAGAGCGGTTTCGCCCGCAGCTTTGCCGACAAGGGTTGCATGAGTGATTACTTCAAGGGCATTCCGGTGTGGCTGGTGACGGCGCCGTATTCCGGTCTTGTGGGTGCCGGCGTTGCGCTGGATCAATCCATCCCGACCTGAAATGCAATCAAACTGTAGGTGTGACCCTTTGTGGTGAGGGGATTCATCTGTGGTGAGGGGATTTATCCCCGATGGCCTGCGCAGCAGGCCCAGCTTTTTGGGGACGCTGCGCGACCCATCGGGGATAAATCCCCTCACCACAGGTTTTGTTCCCACATTGGTTCTGTGGTGTTTGTAAGTTCGATGCTTAAGGCATAATCCGCCCCAATTCCAACAACAAGGATGCCTTCGAAGTGAGCTCAGTCAACAAGTCGATATTGTTGGTCGATGACGACCAGGAAATACGCGAGTTGCTGGAAACCTACCTGACCCGCGCCGGGTTTCAGGTGCGGGCCACAGCCGATGGCGCCAGTTTCCGTCAGGCGCTTAACGAGGCGCCAAGCGATCTGGTGATCCTCGATGTCATGCTCCCCGACGAAGACGGCTTCAGCCTCTGCCGTTGGGTGCGTCAGCATCCGCGTCAGGCGCAGGTGCCGATCATCATGCTCACCGCCAGTTCCGACGAAGCCGACCGGGTGATCGGTCTGGAACTCGGCGCCGACGACTACCTCGGCAAACCCTTCAGCCCCCGCGAACTGCAAGCGCGCATCAAAGCGCTGCTGCGCCGTGCGCAATTCGGTCAGGAACGCAGCGGCAGCGATGTGCTGGCATTCGATGAATGGCGACTGGACATGGTCAGCCATCGGCTGTTCCACACCGACGGCGAGGAAGTGATTCTCTCCGGCGCCGACTTCGCCCTGCTGAAACTGTTTCTCGACCACCCGCAGGAAATCCTCGACCGCGACACCATCGGCAACGCCACCCGTGGCCGTGATCTGATGCCGCTGGATCGCATCGTCGACATGGCCGTCAGCCGCTTGCGCCAACGCCTGCGCGACACGGAAAAACCGCCACGGCTGATCCGTACCGTGCGCGGCAGCGGCTACCAACTGGCAGCCAACGTGGTTG
This sequence comes from Pseudomonas sp. LBUM1648, assembly GCF_059716145.1. Taxonomy (NCBI): domain Bacteria; kingdom Pseudomonadati; phylum Pseudomonadota; class Gammaproteobacteria; order Pseudomonadales; family Pseudomonadaceae; genus Pseudomonas; species Pseudomonas sp. LBUM1648. The sequence goes on along the minus strand of NZ_CP166808.1, from coordinate 5,014,716 downwards.
CCGGCAATGGTCACTGAGTCGCTGCGCAAACTCGCCGCCAAAGTACCGGTGCCACGTTCGCTGCTTGGGCGGATGTTGCTGCTGACCTTGCTCGCGGTGTTGTTCGCGCAAACCTTGTCGAGCGTGATCTGGGTTTCGCAACTGCGCGCCACCCAGCTCGAAGGGCTGGTTACCAGCGCCCGCAGCCTCGCCCATTCGATGACCGCCAGCGTCAGTTACTTTCGTTCGCTGCCGGTAGCGTATCGGCCGCTGGTACTCGACCAGTTGCGCAGCATGGGCGGCACCCGATTTGTCGTGACCCTCAACGACAAACCGTTGGGCATGGACGTGCTGCCGGTCACACCGCGTAAAGCGGCAGTGATGAAAGCGGTCGACGAAGTGCTGCGTCAATCCCTCGGCCATGACACTGATATCTCGGTGACCTTCGTCAGTCCGGAGGACCTGCGGATCTTCAACGCCGGCCTGAAGCTCGATGAGCTACCGCGGTCCTGGGCGCACTATGCGCTCACTCTTGAGCCGGTGAATCCACCGGTGCTGGTCACGCAGATTCAGATGGCGCCGGGCGAATGGCTGTACATCGCCTCGCTGTTGCCCGAGCCCTACACCAGCCTTGAAGAGCAGGGCCTGCCGTCGCAGCAGGTGTGGTTTATCGTCCTCACCAGCGGTTTTCTGCTGCTGTTTATCGGCTTGCTGGTGCATTGGCAGAGCCGACCGCTCAAGCGCCTGGCCCGCGCGGCGCGGGATCTGTCGCTGGGGGCCGACGTCGAGCCGGTGGCCGAGGGCGGCGGCAGTGAAGTGGTCGAAGTGGGCCGTGCGTTCAACACCATGCGCGAGCGCATCAGCCGTTACCTGACCGAACGCAGCCAGTTGTTCAGCGCGATTTCCCATGACCTGCGCACGCCGATCACTCGATTGCGCCTGCGCGTCGAACTGCTGGAAGACGAACAACTGCAAGCCAAGTTCGGCCGCGATCTGGACGAACTGGAGTTGCTGGTCAAAGGCGCGCTGCAATGCGTGAAAGACACTGACATCCACGAGAACATCGAACCGGTTGACCTCAACCATGTGCTCGATTGTCTGGTGGAGCCTTATCTGGCGCCGAACGGCAATGGCCGCGTGACTCAGCACGGGCGGGCACTGGCGGCGTATTCGGGCAAGCCTTTGGCGTTGAAGCGTTGCATCGGCAACCTGATCGACAACGCCTTGAAGTACGGGCAGAACGCACATCTGCACATCGATGACGATGAGAGTGCGTTTGTTCTGCATGTCGACGATGAAGGGCCGGGCGTGCCGGAGCAGCGGTTGGAGCAGGTGTTTGAACCGCACTTCAGGTTGGCGGGGCAACAGCAGGGGTATGGGCTAGGCCTCGGGATTGCGCGCAACATTGCTCATAGCCATGGCGGTGAGGTGACGTTGCAGAATTTGCGCGAGGGTGGTTTACGGGTCACGTTGCAACTACCCCGTTCGATGGACTGAAAATCAAAAGGCTTTGCTTTTAAATGTCACTGACTCGTGACAAAACCCGTCCCCTTCGTTACAAGCCCATCCCGGCCCGTTGTTTAGACTCCCCGCAGTCATAACAACAAAAAAGGCCACCCATGGATCTCTTCAACCCAGGCTTCAGCAGTTGGCTGAACGCCCCTGCCCACCAGCAATGGCTCGCCGCCGAAGGCCTGCGTCTGCTGGATTTCGCCAAGGCTTCAAAACTGCCTCAAGGCTTCGGCAACCTCGACGAACGCGGCCAGTTGCCAGCGAGCGCGCAGGCCGAAACCATGAACACCGCGCGCATGACCCACAGCTTCGCCATGGCCCATATTCAGGGCCTGCCGGGGTTTGCCGAGCTGATCGATCACGGTATCGCCGCCCTGCGCGGGCCGTTGCGGGATGCCTTGCACGGTGGCTGGTTTGCGGTGGCCGAACATCGCGACGACAACACCGGCAAGAACGCCTATCTGCACGCGTTCGTTGCACTGGCGGCGAGTTCTGCCGTTGTCGCGCAACGTCCCGGCGCCCAGGCTTTGCTGGATGACGCGATCGACATCATCGACACGTATTTCTGGAGCGAAGAAGAGGGCGCCATGCGCGAATTCTTCAACCGCGACTGGAGCGAAGAAGAAGCCTATCGCGGCGCCAACAGCAACATGCACGCCACCGAAGCCTTCCTCGCGCTGGCCGATGTCACTGAAGACCCGCGCTGGCTGGTACGCGCGCAACGCATCGTCGAGCGGGTGATCCACGGTCACGCTGCCGCCAATGATTACCTGGTGATCGAGCACTTTGATCGGCACTGGCAGCCGCTGCGCGAGTACAACCAGGACAATCCCGCTGACGGTTTCCGCCCTTACGGCACCACGCCGGGCCATGGTTTCGAGTGGGCGCGGCTGTTGCTGCACCTCGAAGCCGCGCGGGTCCAGGCCGGCATGCTTACGCCGGGTTGGCTGGCGACCGACGCGCAAAAGCTTTTCGACAACAACTGCCGTCATGGCTGGGACGTCGACGGCGCGTCTGGCATTGTCTACACCCTCGACTGGGACAACAAAGCCGTGGTCCGCCATCGCTTGCACTGGACTCACGCCGAAGCCAGCGCCGCTGCCAGCGCGTTGCTCAAGCGTACTGGCGATCAGCAATACGAAACCTGGTACCGGCTGTTCTGGGAGTTTTGCGAAATGAATTTCATCGACCGCTGCAATGGCAGTTGGTACCACGAACTCGATCCGCAAAACCGCCCAAGTGCCGATATCTGGCCGGGCAAGCCCGATCTCTATCACGCTTGGCAAGCGGTGCTGATTCCTCGTCTTCCCTTGGCACCGAGCATGGCTTCTGCCTTGGCGCAGTTGTCCCAGAGCGCTGCCATGTGACCAGCATGTGTAACCATGTGGTGACATTCGCGCGTCCCTTCGTTACCTGCGAAGGCAAACGTCCTGTTTAAACTCCTGTGCAGCGCAAGCACCAGACTTGCAATGCATAACAACAAGAAAGGTACATCTCAGATGAATGCGATTTCTCGCCTCGCTACTGTCATTTCTGTCGCCTCCCTGTTCCCGCTCGCAATTCTGCCTCTCAGTGTTTCCGCTGCCGAATCCAAAGGTTCGGTCGAAGTCGTGCACTGGTGGACGTCCGGTGGCGAAAAAGCTGCCGTTGATGTGCTCAAGGCTCAAGTCGAAAAAGACGGTTTCACCTGGAAAGACGGTGCTGTCGCCGGTGGTGGCGGTGCAACTGCCATGACCGTGCTGAAAAGCCGTGCCGTTGCAGGCAACCCACCGGGCGTTGCCCAGATCAAAGGCCCGGACATCCAGGAATGGGCGTCGACTGGCCTGCTCGACACCGACGTCTTGAAAGACGTTGCCAAAGAAGAGAAGTGGGACAGCCTGCTCGACAAGAAAGTCTCCGACACCGTGAAGTACGACGGTGATTACGTGGCCGTGCCGGTGAACATTCACCGCGTGAACTGGCTGTGGATCAACCCGGAAGTCTTCAAGAAAGCCGGCATCGAAAAAGCGCCAACCACCCTCGAAGAATTCTACGCCGCTGGCGACAAGCTCAAGGCTGCGGGATTCATTCCGTTGGCCCACGGCGGTCAGCCATGGCAGGACAGCACCGTGTTCGAAGCCGTTGTGCTGTCGGTCATGGGTGTTGATGGCTACAAGAAAGCCCTGGTCGATCTGGACAACAAAGCGCTGACCGGCCCGGAAATGGTCAAGGCCCTGACCGAGCTGAAGAAAGTCGCGACCTACATGGACGCTGACGGCAAAGGTCAGGACTGGAACCTGGAGGCGGCCAAAGTCATCAACGGCAAGGCCGGCATGCAGATCATGGGTGACTGGGCCAAGTCCGAATGGACTGCCGCGAAGAAAATCGCCGGCAAGGATTACCAGTGCGTAGCTTTCCCGGGCACCGACAAGGCGTTCACCTACAACATCGACTCCCTCGCTGTGTTCAAGCAGAAAGACGCCGGCACTGCCGCGGGTCAGAAGGACATTGCCAAGGTCGTGCTGGGTGAAAACTTCCAGAAGGTCTTCAGCATCAACAAAGGCTCGATCCCGGTTCGTATCGACATGTTGAACGACATGGAGAAACTCGGCTTCGACTCCTGCGCGCAGACGGCTGCCAAGGACTTCCTGGCAGACGCCAAGTCCGGTGGTTTGCAACCGAGCATGGCGCACAACATGGCGACCACGCTGGCGGTGCAGGGCGCGTTCTTTGACGTAGTGACCAACTACATCAACGACCCGAAAGCCGACCCGGCCGATGCGGCCAAGAAACTCGGCGCGGCGATTCAGTCGGCCAAGTAATGCTTGGCCCCTGTAGGAGTGAGCCTGTGGTGAGGGGATAAATCCCCTCACCACAGGCGGGCTCCCACAGGGAACCCAAATGCAACCCTAATCCCCTGTACTGGATTCCCCCATGAGTTCTGTTGCTGTGTTCAGCAAGGCCTCGCCGTTCGATGCATTGCAACGCTGGCTGCCAAAACTGGTGCTGGCGCCGAGCATGTTCATCGTGCTGGTGGGCTTCTATGGCTACATCCTGTGGACGTTCATTCTGTCGTTCACCACTTCGACGTTCCTGCCCAACTACAAGTGGGCCGGCCTGGCGCAGTATCAGCGGCTGTTCGACAACGATCGCTGGTGGGTCGCGAGCAAGAACCTCGCCCTGTTCGGTGGGATGTTCATCGGCATCACCCTGGTGATCGGCGTGTTGCTGGCGGTGTTCCTCGACCAGCGTATCCGCCGCGAAGGTTTCATCCGCACCATTTACCTGTATCCGATGGCGCTCTCGATGATCGTCACCGGTACCGCGTGGAAATGGCTGCTCAACCCGGGCATGGGCCTGGACAAATTGTTGCGTGACTGGGGCTGGGAAGGCTTCCGTCTCGACTGGCTGATCGACCCTGATCGCGTGGTCTATTGCCTGGTGATTGCCGCTGTCTGGCAAGCCTCGGGCTTCATCATGGCGATGTTCCTCGCCGGCCTGCGTGGGGTTGATCAGTCGATCATCCGTGCCGCGCAGATCGACGGCGCGAGCATGCCGACGATCTACTGGAAAGTGGTGCTGCCAAGTCTGCGTCCGGTGTTCTTCAGTGCGGTAATGATTCTGGCGCACATCGCGATCAAGAGCTTCGACCTGGTTGCCGCGATGACTGCCGGTGGCCCGGGTTATTCCTCTGATTTGCCGGCGATGTTCATGTACTCGTTCACGTTCAGTCGCGGCCAGATGGGCATGGGCTCGGCCAGTGCGATTCTGATGCTCGGTGCGATTCTCGCGATCATCGTGCCTTACCTGTATTCCGAGCTGAGGACCAAGCGCAATGACTAGTCTCGCTGCCAAACCTGCGATCAGCCTGAGTCGCATCGCGATTTACGCGGTGCTGATCTTCGCCGTGTTCCTTTATCTGGTGCCGCTGGTGGTCATGTTGCTGACCAGCTTCAAGACCCCGGAAGACATCAGCACCGGCAACCTGCTGAGCTGGCCGACCGTGGTCAGCGGCATCGGCTGGGTCAAGGCCTGGGCCACGGTTGATGGCTACTTCTGGAACTCGATCAAGATCACCGTCCCTGCCGTAATCATCTCCACCGCCATCGGTGCATTGAACGGTTACGTGCTGTCGATGTGGCGTTTCCGTGGCTCGCAACTGTTCTTCGGTCTGTTGTTGTTCGGCTGCTTCCTGCCGTTCCAGACCGTGCTGCTGCCGGCCTCGTTCACCCTCGGCAAGATGGGTCTGGCCAGCACCACTACTGGTCTGGTGTTCATCCACGTGGTTTACGGTCTGGCGTTCACCACGCTGTTCTTCCGTAACTACTACGTGAGCATTCCCGATGCGCTGGTGAAAGCCGCACGCCTCGATGGCGCGGGTTTCTTCACCATTTTCCGCCGGATCATTCTGCCGATGTCGACGCCGATCATCATGGTCTGCCTGATCTGGCAGTTCACTCAGATCTGGAACGACTTCCTGTTCGGTGTGGTGTTCTCCAGCGGTGATTCGCAGCCGATTACGGTGGCGCTGAACAACCTGGTCAACACCAGCACCGGCGCCAAGGAATACAACGTGGACATGGCAGCGGCGATGATCGCCGGCCTGCCGACCCTGCTGGTCTATGTGGTCGCAGGCAAGTATTTCGTGCGCGGGCTGACGGCCGGCGCAGTCAAGGGGTAATCATGGCTACGCTCGAACTTCGCAACGTAAACAAGACCTATGGTGCCGGCCTGCCGGACACCCTGAAGAACATCGAACTGTCGATCAAGGACGGTGAGTTCCTGATCCTCGTCGGCCCGTCGGGCTGCGGCAAGTCGACCCTGATGAACTGCATCGCCGGCCTGGAAACCATCACCGGCGGCGCGATCATGATCGGCGACCAGGACGTCAGCGGCATGAGCCCCAAGGATCGCGACATCGCCATGGTGTTCCAGTCCTACGCGCTGTACCCGACCATGAGCGTGCGCGAGAACATCGAGTTCGGTCTGAAGATTCGCAAGATGCCGCAGTCGGCGATCGACGAAGAAGTCGCCCGCGTGGCCAAGCTGTTGCAGATCGAACACCTGCTCAACCGCAAGCCGGGCCAGCTCTCCGGTGGTCAGCAACAACGTGTGGCGATGGGCCGTGCGTTGGCGCGTCGGCCGAAGATCTATCTGTTCGACGAACCGCTGTCCAACCTCGACGCCAAGCTGCGCGTCGAGATGCGCACCGAAATGAAACTGATGCACCAGCGCCTGAAAACCACCACGGTCTACGTGACCCACGACCAGATCGAAGCGATGACCCTGGGCGACAAAGTGGCGGTGATGAAGGACGGCATCATTCAGCAGTTCGGTACGCCAAAAGAGATCTACAACGACCCGGCCAACCTGTTCGTGGCGAGTTTCATTGGTTCGCCGCCGATGAACTTCATCCCGTTGCGGCTGCAACGCAAGGACGGTCGTCTGCTGGCGCTGCTCGACAGCGGCCAGGCGCGTTGCGAGTTGCCAATGGGTATGCAGGACGCCGGTCTCGAAGATCGCGAAGTGATCCTCGGCCTGCGCCCGGAACAGATCGTACTGGCGAACGGCGAGGGCAATGGCCTGCCGAGCATTCGCGCTGAAGTTCAGGTCACTGAACCGACCGGTCCGGACACTCTGGTGTTCGTCAACCTCAACGACACCAAGGTCTGCTGCCGTCTGGCACCGGACGTGGCACCGCAGGTGGGCGAGAGCCTGACGCTGCAATTCGATCCGTCGAAAGTTTTGTTGTTCGATGCCAAGACTGGCGAGCGGTTGGGTGTTGCCGGCCAACCGCAGACCGATGCGCGGTCTGCGAACGTTGCCCAGTTCAAAGGCCGCTGAATATCAACATGTGTGAGCAAACTTTTGTGGTGAGGGGATTTATCCCCGATGGGTCGCGAAGCGGCCCCAGAAGCCGGGTCTGCTGCGCAGAACATCGGGGATAAATCCCCTCGCCACAGGGTTCGATGCTGCACTTTATGTAAACCGCGTTAGATAAAAACAGTTAATAAAAATAAAGACGAGGATGTAGGGATGAAAAAGAAACACGTCAATGCCCGGTTGATCTGCCAAGTGTCAGCTGCGGCGGCATTGGTGCTGGCCGGCAATGCGATGGCAGCGGATGCCTTCAGTTCCGATTCGAAATGGATGACCGGCGACTGGGGTGGCGAGCGGACCAAGCTGATCGAGCAGGGTATCGACATCAAGGCGGACTACGTCGGTGAAATGGGCGCCAACCTGAACGGCGGCTACAACGACGACAAGACCGGCCGCTACAGCGACCAGTTCGGTCTGGGCGTGGCACTGGATCTGCAAAAGCTGTGGGGCTGGGACAACACCCAGGCCAAGATCCAACTGACCAACCGTAACGGTCAAAACATCTCCAACGACCGCGTGGGCGATCCGCGTGCCGGTACCTTGAGTTCGTCTCAGGAAGTTTACGGCCGTGGCCACATGGTACGTCTGACCCAGTTGTGGATTCAGCACCAGTTCTTCGACAACAAGCTCGACGTCAAGGCCGGTTACTTCGGTGAAGGCGAAGACTTCAACACCTTCCCGTGCGAATTCCAGAACCTGGCGTTCTGCGGTTCCCAGGTCGGTAACTGGGCCACCAACATCTGGTACAACTGGCCTGTCAGCCAAGCCGCGATCCGCGTGAAGTACAACATCAACGACGAGCTCTACGCGCAGATCGGCGCGTACAACCAGAACCCGTCGCAGCTGGAACACGGCAACGGCTTCAAACTCAGCGGCAGCGGCACCAAAGGCACCGTGTTGCCGGTCGAGCTGGTCTGGTCGCCGAAGGTCAACAGCCTGCCGGGCGAATACCGCGTCGGTTACTACAAGAGCACGGCGGATGCTGATGATGTTCGTGAAGACATCAATGGTTTCGACGCTGCCACTACTGGCAACGCCTACAAGACCCACAGCAGCAAAAGCGGCTACTGGTTCGTGGCGCAACAGCAACTCACCAGCCACAACGGTGACGCCTCGCGCGGTCTGAACATCGCGGCGAACGCCACGTTCCACGACAAGGACACCAACTTCATCGACAACTACCAGTCGGTGATGTTTGTCTACAAAGGCCCGTTCGACGCCCGTCCGAAGGATGACATCGGTATCGGCGCCGCCCGTATCCACGTCAATGATGACGTGAAGAAAAACGCCGAGCTGCTCAACGTGTCTAACGGTGTTTCGGACTACGACAATCCGGTGTTCTCGCCGATTCGTGAAACCGAATACAACTACGAGCTCAACTACGGCATCCATGTCACCAACTGGCTGACCGTACGTCCTAACCTGCAATACATCACCCATCCGGGCGGTGTGGATGCCGTGGACAACGCTTTGGTCGCCGGTCTGAAAATTCAGACCGTGTTCTAACGCGTCTGCGGTAAGCTCCTCTCTATGTGCGCATATTTGCGGACAGCCAAGGCTGTCCGCTTTTTTTTGCGATAGCCGTCCGGTGATATACCTGTGGCGAGGGGATTTATCCCCGATGGGTTGCGAAGCGACCCCAGACCTGCAACCGTTTTCACCCTGACATACCGTATGCAATTGGTTCAGGGCCGCTCCGCGCCCCATCGGGGATAAATCCCCTCGCCACAGTGTTCACTCTCACTGGGCACAAAGGTAATTGAGTACCCCAATGATTTTCAGGATCGTGGCCAATGCATGAGCATCCGCTACAACGCTTTTTCAAATCCCTGCGCGAACAACCGGTGTTCGCCTGGGAGCGCTATCAGATGCGCGACGTGTTGGTGATCGATCACCCGCTGTGTCAGGCGGTGTTCAGTCGTCAGGGCGCGCAGTTGCTGCACTTTCAGCCGCGCGGGCAAAAACCGTGGTTGTGGTGTGCGGCGAAGTGGCCGCATGTTGGGGCCATTCGTGGTGGTGTGCCGGTCTGCTGGCCGTGGTATGGCCGCCATCCGAGCGAAAATGCCTGGCCGTCCCATGGTTGGGCACGATTGCTCGACTGGAAACTGCTCGACAGCAGCAGCGCCGAGGATGGCGTGCGACTGCACTGGCAATTGCAGTTATGCGACTGGCAGGTCGACCTGCACGCTCACCTCGGTGAGCGCATGGAATTACGTCTGAGCACCGAGCATCAGGACGACATGCCTTGCCAGTTGAGCCAGGCTTTGCACGCTTACTGGCGTATTGGCGATGTTGGTGAGATAGCGCTGTCTGGCCTCGAAGGCGCGCAGGGTTATGACCAATTGAACCGCCAGGCTTGCCAGCAGGAAGGTGAGTTGCGGGTCGATGGCGGCTGTCAGCGGGTGTTCCAGCATGACGGCGAATTGCAGCTCAAGGATCACGCCTGGCAGCGCGAGTTGTGCATTGATACTGGCGACAGTGGCGATACGGTGGTGTGGCATCCCGGGTCGCGGCCGTTGTTGGGCGTGAGCTGGGATGAGGTCACGGAGTTTGTCTGTGTTGAGGCAGCCGCGGGTGGGACCGATAGCCTGCATCTGGCGCCGGGGGAGAAGGCGCATTTGAGTTTGCAGGCGTGGGCTGCGGCCTGATCCGAAGCCATGCGGTGAATCGGCTGGCCTCTTCGCGAGCAGGCTCGCTCCCACAGGGAAATGCATTCCAAATGTGGGAGCGAGCCTGCTCGCGAAGAGGGTGGATCAGTCAGCCGAGATTTTGGATCAGTTGAACTCATCCCCCACCGGATACCTGCTCGCATTCAAGCTCTCTTTGATCTTGCGCAAATGCGGCTGGAAATCCACCCCGCGACGCAGCGTCATCCCCGTCGCCAGCACATCCAGCACCGTCAACTGAATGATCCGCGAAGTCATCGGCATATAGATGTCGGTGTCTTCCGGCAGCGGAATGTTCAGGCTCAAGGTACTCGCCTTGGCCAACGGCGAATTCTCCGCCGTCAGGCCGAGCACCGAAGCACCGTTCTCCCGAGCAATGCGCGCCACTTCCACCAGCTCACGGGTGCGGCCGGTGTAGGAAATGATCACGAACAACTCGCCGGTGTGTGCCACCGAAGCAATCATTCGCTGCATCAGCACATCGGCATGCGCCGTCACCGCCAAGTTGAAACGGAAGAACTTGTGCTGCGCGTCGAGAGCCACTGGAGCTGACGCACCGAGGCCGAAGAAGTGGATCTGTCGGGCCTGAATCAACAGGTCGACGGCGCGGCTGATCAGGTTCGGGTCGAGTGCCTGGCAGGCGCTGTCGAGCGAAGCGATGGCGCTGCCGAAAATCTTCTGTGTATAGGCTTCGGGATTGTCATCGGCCTCGACCGCGCGGCTGACATACGCCGCGCCGCTGGCCAGGCTCTGGGCCAGTTGCAACTTGAGTTCGGGGTAGCCGCTGACGCCGAACGAACGGCAGAAACGGTTGACCGTCGGTTCGCTCACCGAGGCTGCCTGGGCGAGGGCGGCGATGCTGAAGCGGGTGGCCTGCTGCGGGTTGAGCAGGATCACTTCGGCGACTTTGCGTTCGGCCTTGTTCAGGTCTTCAAGGCGACTCTGGATCTGTTCCAGTAAATTTCGCACGCGGTCCATATGGAATTCCTAATTCACCTGCGCAAAGTGCGCCGGGCTATGCAAATTGGGCCTTTGATATGGCCGGTAACGGTGGCCTATCCTACTGATGGCTCCGACCGACCACCACTCGGAATCTGTATTTTGCGAAAATGTTGTGGTTATTACTACATTTTCCCTTGAGTGATGCCTTGAAAAAAGGTATTTGTAGCTTAACTTGATAAAAGAACAAACATCATGCCTTCGATTACGGTTGAACCGTGCACCTTTGCCTTGTTCGGCGCTCTTGGCGATCTCGCCCTGCGCAAGTTGTTTCCAGCCCTTTATCACCTTGACGGCGCCGACCTGCTGCACGAGGACACGCGCATCATCGCGTTGGCCCGTGAAGCGGGTTCCGAGCAAGAGCACATGGCGTTCATCGCCGCCGAACTGCGCCGCTACGTCGGCAAAGAACTGAACGAAGCCGTTGCCGAGCGCTTTCTCGCTCGCCTGACTTACCTGCACGTCGACTTCCTCAAGGCTGATGATTACGTCGCACTGGCCGAAATGGCCGGCAGCGCGCAACGCATGATTGCTTACTTCGCCACTCCGGCGGCGGTATACGGCGCGATCTGCGAGAACCTGGCGAAAGTCGGTCTGGCGGAAAACACCCGCGTAGTGCTGGAGAAACCGATCGGCTCCGATCTCGAATCCTCGCGCAAAGTGAATGATGCCGTGGCGCAGTTCTTCCCGGAGAACCGCACCTACCGTATCGATCACTACCTGGGCAAAGAGACCGTTCAAAACCTGATCGCCCTGCGTTTCGCCAACAGCCTGTTCGAAACCCAGTGGAACCAGAATTACATCTCCCACGTGGAAATCACCGTGGCCGAGAAGGTCGGCATCGAAGGCCGTTGGGGCTACTTCGACAAGGCCGGCCAGCTGCGCGACATGATTCAGAATCACCTGCTGCAACTGCTCTGCCTGATCGCCATGGACCCGCCGGCCGACCTGTCCGCCGACAGCATCCGTGACGAAAAAGTAAAAGTGCTCAAGGCCCTGGCGCCGATCAGCCCGGAAGGTCTGACCACCCAAGTGGTGCGCGGTCAATACATCGCTGGCCACAGCGAAGGCAAATCCGTACCGGGTTACCTCGAAGAACCGAACTCCAACACCCAGAGCGACACCGAAACCTTTGTCGCCCTGCGTGCCGACATCCGCAACTGGCGTTGGGCCGGTGTGCCGTTCTACCTGCGGACCGGCAAGCGTATGCCGCAGAAACTGTCGCAGATCGTCATCCACTTCAAGGAACCGTCGCACTACATCTTCGCCCCCGAGCAGCGCCTGCAGATCAGCAACAAACTGATCATCCGCCTGCAACCGGACGAAGGCATTTCCTTGCGCGTGATGACCAAAGAGCAGGGCCTGGACAAAGGCATGCAACTGCGCAGCGGCCCACTGCAACTGAATTTCTCCGACACCTGGCGTAGCGCGCGGATCCCCGATGCCTACGAGCGGTTGTTGCTGGAAGTGATGAACGGCAATCAGAACCTGTTTGTCCGTAAAGATGAAATCGAAGCCGCGTGGAAGTGGTGTGACCAGCTGATCGCCGGGTGGAAAAAATCCGGTGACGCGCCCAAGCCGTATGCGGCCGGGTCGTGGGGGCCGATGAGCTCCATTGCATTGATCACGCGGGACGGGAGGTCGTGGTATGGCGATATCTGATGTGAAACTGCCTGCGGGCGTGAACGCTCACGAATTCAAGAGCCCGGTGCTGTTGGCCGAAGGTCTGGCGCTGAACGTTGCCAAGCAGCTCGGCGATGCCATTGCGGCACGCGGCAACGCAGTGCTGGTGGTGTCCGGCGGGCGCAGCCCGGTGGCGTTTTTCCAGCACTTGGCCAAACAGGAACTGGACTGGTCGAAGGTCGTCGTGACCCTCGCCGATGAGCGCTGGGTACCGGTCGAACACGCCGACAGCAATGCCGGTCTGCTCAAGCAGTATCTGCTCAAAGGTCCGGCAGCCAAGGCACAGTTCCTCAGCCTCTACAGCGCTGCGGCGAATGTGGAACAGGCAGCGGAAAACGCCGACCGCTTGCTCGCGGAACTGCCAGCGATTGACGTACTGGTGCTGGGCATGGGCGACGACGGTCACACCGCTTCGCTGTTTCCTGACAGCCCGAACCTCGCTGAAGCGCTGCAAGCCGACGGCACGCGCCGTTGCTGGCCGATGCTGGCACCGAGCGTGCCGCGTCAGCGCCTGACCATGAGCCGTGCGCTACTGGCTTCGGCCAAGCACAAGATTCTGTCGATTTCCGGTCAATCGAAACTGACCACCCTGAATGCCGCGCTGGCGTCCGACGACGTCGCTGCCATGCCGGTTCGCGCGTTTCTGCAACCCACGTTAGAGATTTACTGGTGCCCATGAGCCAAGGAACAGCCGCTATGACAACCCCATCCCCGACCGTTTCCATGGCGGACAAAGTTGCCCTGATCGACAGCCTCTGTGCCAAGGCGCGGATCCTGCCGGTGATCACCATCGCTCGCGAACAGGACGTGCTGCCACTGGCCGACGCTCTGGCCGCCGGTGGCCTGACTGCACTGGAAGTGACTCTGCGTTCGCAATTCGGCCTCAAGGCGATCCAGATCCTGCGCGACCAGCGCCCGGAACTGATGACCGGCGCCGGCACCGTGCTCGATCGCAACATGCTCGCAGCGGCCGAAGCGGCGGGTTCGCAATTCATCGTTACCCCGGGCATCACCCGTGACCTGCTTGAAGCCAGCGTCGACAGCCCGATTCCGCTGTTGCCGGGTATCAGCAACGCCTCCGGCATCATGGAAGGCTACGGTCTGGGTTATCGCCGCTTCAAGCTGTTCCCGGCTGAAGTCAGCGGTGGCGTGGCAGCGATCAAGGCCCTCGGCGGCCCGTTTGGCGAAGTGAAATTCTGCCCGACCGGTGGCGTTGGCCCTGCCAATATCAAGAGCTACATGGCGCTGAAAAACGTCATGTGCGTGGGCGGTAGCTGGATGCTGGATCCGGAGTGGATCAAGAACGGCGACTGGGCCCGCATTCAGGAATGCACCGCCGAGGCGTTGGCGCTGCTGGACTGATTTTTATCCGACACTTCGTTGTGTGTTCTACGGCTTTACGGTGCGCTTGGTCGGTGCACCGTTTTTTTTTGCCCTGAAAAAGTTGCGGATACATTGCTCGATACATAGTTACCGCACGCTGACTTTTCCCCGCCGCTAATCTGCGCTCTTCTTATGGAAGAGAGCATGTGTCATGGATCGAGATCCCGCTTCACCCTCAACGCAATCGGTGTACCAACTGGCCCCCGAGCAAATTCCCGGGCCGTATTTTCGCAATCCAAAACTGTTGCGTCGCAACATCAGCGAAGGAGCCGAAGGCTTGCCGCTGGTCCTGCGCCTGACCATTGTCGATGCCATGACGGGTGAGCCGGTGAGTGGCGCCCTGGTGGACATCTGGCACTGCAACGCGCGAGGCGCTTACTCGGGTTGGAGTCGGATCAATCCGGATCTGGAAGCCGATGCCGAAACAATCGGTTCGATCCCGCGCACCGACGATGACACTTATCTGCGCGGCAGTCAGTTCTGTGACCATCGAGGGCAGGCGCGATTTACCACGATTTATCCGGGGTTCTATGCCGGTCGTGCGCTGCACATTCATGTCGCGGTGCGCATCGCGGCCGGTAGCGAATACCTGGAAGAGCGCAATGTGGCCTGGGTCGGTCAGCTGTACTTTCCCGAGGTCGTCTCTCGCTCGGTGCTCAATGCCAAAGCCTATCGCGGCCGTGCTTCGTTGCCACGCAACAACGCCGAGGACGACCTGTATGCCAGCATGAACGGTGAAGCGTCGACACTGACTGTCTGGCCCATTGGTCGCGATTCTTACGATGATGGGTTCTTCGGCCACCTCACCATCGGCATCGATACTTTTGCGGCGTCGTCGCAGATCAAACCCGAGGATTTCGACAAATACACCGTATAAGCGGCTCAGCGCAGTGCGTTGAGCGCACGGGTCAGCAACTGCATGTCGTCGGCTGTGGTCGTCAGTCCCGGCGTGATGCGGATGCATGGGCCGCACGCTGCACCGTTGCGCACTACGGTGAACAGGTTGTAGTCGTTGAGCAAACGTTCTGCCATCGCCTGTTGATTGTCGTGGCGGGTGAAACGCATTGACGTGATCCCGCAATACAACCGTGGATCGTCCGGGGTCATGACGTCGATGCCCGGCAAGTGCCGCACGGCGCTGACCCACAGATTGCGCAGGTAATTGAGCCGCGCACCTTTGGCTGCGGCGCCGCCCAGGGAGCGGTGCTCCTCGAACACCAGCGGCAAGGTCATCAGTGCTGGAATGTTCGGCGTGCTGTAAGACGTACGCGCACGGATGTCATTGGCTGGATAGTGCATCTCGCCCATGTCCGGATCGATATCGGCCAGACGTTGCGGGGCGATATAGAGAAAGCCGAGAGTCAGCGGTGCACCAATCCATTTGTGCAGGTTGTAGCCGGCGAAGGTAATGCCCAGCGCTTCGAGATTGAACTCCATCTGGCCGAGGGCGTGGGCGCCGTCAAGGATGATGTCCACGCCGTGTTCCTTGGCCAGTGTTGCGATTGCCTGCACCGGCATCACCAGGCCGGTGCGATGGGTGACATGGGTCAGCGCCATCAACTTCAGTTTCGGATGGCGGATGAATGTCTCGCGATACGTCTCCAGCAGGCTGTCGAAACTGGCCGGGTGCGTGTGGCTGATCTCGATCACCTCGACGCCGCGCTGCCGTGCCAGCCAGCGCATGGCGCCCTTGACCGTGTCGTATTCGAGATCGCAGATCAGCACCTGGTCGCCCGGCTGCAAGCGGTTGTAGTTGCGGATCAGCGATTGCAGGCCTTCGGTGGCGTTGCGGGTAAAGGCGACGCTTTGCGCGCGCACACCGATCAGTTCGGCCAGTTGCGCGCGAATGTCGAGGTTGTCGTGTTGTTCGAAGCGTTGGCGCACATACACCGAGTTGCTGTTGTTGATCAGTTCGATGTTGCGCTGGTACTCCTCGATCACCGTGCGCGACATGCGGCCGAAGTAACCGTTTTCCAGGTTCACTGGGCCGGGATGAACGTCGTAACGATCGGTGAACGTCTGCCAGAAGGCTTCGTCACGGGCGCGGCGGGTGTTATCGGGCATGATCGGGCTGAACTCTATAGAGGAGGGCGCTTCAGTGGCGCGGAGCAGGTTTGCCGTGTTTGGCGCGCAGCGGTTCAAGCAGATCAGACAAGCCGTTGTGGTCGATTTCCTGCATCAATGCCAGCAAGCCACCGAGTTCACCGTGGGGAAATCCCTCGCGGGCGAACCAGTTCAGGTAAGGGCCTGGCAGGTCGGCAATGATCCGGCCTTTGTACTTGCCGAAGGGCATTTCGCGGGTGATCAGCAGTTCGAGTTTTTCAGGATTCATCGAGTTTCGGTCTGGATTCAATTCAAACTGGAAAATACAGGCATTCTGCATGCAGGCCAAATGACAGATCATGCAAATAACCGTGATACAGATAGTTCCTTTATATTTAAGCTATTGATAAATAACGAATTATTTCAGAATAAAAAGCTGGCACGCTCACTGCAATATCCCTTGCATCTTCCATCGATCGCAAGGAATTGAAAAATGACCGACATGAATAAAGAAGCCATCTCTGTACTCAATGACCTGATTGAAACCAGCAAGGACGGTCAGGAAGGGTTTAAGACTTGCGCTGAAGACATTAAGCATCCAGAACTGAAAACCCTGTTTGTGTCCCGCTCTGCCGATTGCGCCACTGCCGCTGCTGAACTGCAAGCTGAAGTGCGTAAACTCGGCGGCGATCCGGAAACTTCCACCAGCGTCAGCGGTGACCTGCATCGCCGTTGGGTAGACGTCAAAGCCATGTTCACCGGCAAGGACGAAGAGGCTGTACTGAACGAAGCCGAGCGCGGTGAAGACCATGCGCTGAAGGCTTATCGTGAAGCCATGGAGAAAATCAACAAGCACAACCTGGTGGGTATTCGTGACCTGGTTGAACGCCAGTATCACGGCGTACAGCGCAATCACGATCAGGTGAAAGCCCTGCGTAACCAGGCTCGCGCACGCTCGTAAGCGTCACTGAAAAAACTGTGGGAGCGAGCCTGCTCGCGAATATGGTGTGTCATGCAACGATGATGTTGCTGACACGACCTCTTCGCGAGCAGGCTCGCTCCCACTTTTGTTTGACGCAATCAATCAGCCAATACTGATCGCCGGCAACGTCGGCAGCGTCACAGTTTGCTGCTTGCGTGGCGCAAGAATTTCCGCCTCGCCATCCACCACCAACTCATCACGCTGATTGAACACGCGAGTGGCAATGCGCACGCGAAATTTCGGCAGCTTCTCGAGAATTTCCAGACGCACCGTCAGTGTGTCGCCAATCTTCACCGGCTTCTGAAAGCTCATCTGCTGACCGATATAAATAGTGCCCGGCCCAGGCAGTTCGCAAGCCACCGCAGCACTGATCAGCGCGCCGCTGAACATGCCGTGGGCGATGCGTTCCTTGAACATGCTGGCGGCGGCGAATTCGGCGTCCAGGTGCACCGGGTTGTGGTCGCCGGACATCGCGGCGAACAACTGAATGTCACGCTCTTCGACAGTCTTGCTGTAGCTGGCGGTCTGGCCGACTTCGAGGGCTTCGTAAGGGATGTTGGTAACCTGGGTCATCGGTCTTGATTCCTGTGATGGATCAAATGAATCCACAAAAAATTATTCGCTACGTTGAGGGCGCGGATGGCTCAGGGCCTGGTCGATCCAGGCCAGCACATCGGTGATCACTTCGTCGCGATTGGTTTCGTTGAACAATTCGTGCCGCGCCTGCGGGTAGATCTTCAGTTGCAGGTTCTGGCTGCCGGCGGTGCGCAAGGCATTGGCCAGATCTGTCAGACGCTTGCCCTCGCTCACCGGATCACATTCACCACCAATCACCAGCAGCGGCAGGCCCGGGGCGATCTGGGCGAGAGTGGACGCTTTGCTGATTTGCTGCAAGCCGCCGAGCAAGTCGATCCACAGTTGATTGGTGCAGCGAAAGCCGCACAGCGGGTCGGCAGCGTACTGGTCGACTTCGGCCGGATCGCGGCTTAGCCAGTCAAACGGCGTACGCACCGGTTTGAATTTTTTGTTGAACGAGCCGAACGACAACCACTCGATCAGCGCGCTGCGACCCTTGCCACCCTGGCGCAGTTTTTCCAGGCGGGCGATCTGCCGCGCAGCGCCATAAAGCGCCACCGGTTGAAAGTTCGAGCCACTGAGAATCGCCCCGTGCAGGCTGGCGCTGTGGTGCAACAGATAGCCTTGGGCGAGGTAGCTGCCCATGCTGTGCCCGAGCAGAATGATCGGCACGCCGGGGTGCTGTTGGCCTATGTATTGATTGAGGCTGGCCAGATCACCGACGACTTTGCACCAGCCGTCATCGTCAGCGAAATGCCCGAGAGTGCCGTTATCGGCAGTTCTGCCATGTCCACGCAGGTCCGGGGCGTACACGCCGTAACCTTCGGCGCAGAACCGCTCTGCCAGCCGCTGGTATCGCGCGCTGTGCTCGGCCATGCCGTGGGCCAGCAGGATCACGGCCTTCAGCGGAGTGGCCGGCAACCACTGATTGACGAAGAGGCGACTGCGGTCACTCGCGTCCAGCCATAGGGTGTCGTGGATCATGGCGATTCCTTTGCTCATAGTCGAAACAGTGTATAGCGCATCTGTCGTCCGCCGTCTGATCAGCCCACGCCACGGCAGGAAGATTCACACGATCAATGACGGCTTTAGCCGTATTTGCCTGATTGGCCATAACTGCTAGTGTCCGTGAAGCTCCGCTTTTTGCTTTCTGTATTCAAGGGATGAACGAGAAATGACAGAAACGCGGCCCCGGATCGGCTCAGGTAAAGAGGACAAGAACAATGCAACCTGATTTCTGGAATGACAAACGCCCGGCCGGCGTACCGCTGGACATCGACATGGCTGAGTTCAAGTCGGTGATCGAGGTGTTCGAGCGTTCCTGCAAGAAGTTCGCGGATCGCCCGGCGTTCAGCAACATGGGCGTGACCCTGACTTACGCCGAACTCGAACGCCAGAGCGCCGCTTTCGCCGGTTATCTGCAAGCACATACCGATCTGGTGCCGGGGGATCGCATCGCGGTGCAGATGCCCAACATCCTGCATTACCCGATTGCCGTGTTCGGCGCCTTGCGCGCCGGGCTGATCGTGGTCAACACCAACCCGCTCTACACCGCGCGGGAGATGCGCCATCAGTTCAAGGACTCCGGCGCACGGGCGCTGGTGTACCTGAACATGTTCGGCCAGAAAGTCCAGGAAGTGCTGGCCGACACCGATATTCAATACCTGATCGAAGCGAAGATGGGCGACCTGATGCCTACCGCCAAAGGCTGGCTGGTCAACACCGTCGTCAGCAAGGTGAAGAAGATGGTGCCGGCGTATTCGCTGCCGCAGGCGGTCTCTTTCAAAAGCGCGTTGCGTCTGGGTCGGGGGCAGGGCATCAAGCCATTGAAAGTCGGTCTCGACGACATCGCCGTGCTGCAATACACCGGCGGCACCACCGGGCTGGCCAAGGGCGCGATGCTCACGCATGGCAATCTCGTGGCGAACATGCAGCAAGTGCGCGCCTGTCTCGCGCAACTGGGGCCTGATGGCCAGCCATTGCTGCGTGAAGGCCAGGAAGTGATGGTCGCGCCACTGCCGCTGTACCACATCTATGCTTTCACCGCGAACTGCATGTGCATGATGGTTTCCGGCAACCACAACGTGCTGATCACCAATCCGCGAGACATTGCCGGGTTCATCAAGGAGCTGAAGAACTGGCGCTTCTCCGCATTACTCGGCTTGAACACGCTGTTTGTCGCGCTGATGGAGCACCCGGATTTCAAGACCCTGGATTTCTCCAGCCTGAAACTGACCAACTCCGGCGGCACTGCGCTGGTGAAAGCCACGGCCGAACGCTGGGAGCAAATCACCGGTTGCCGTATCACCGAAGGCTATGGTCTGACCGAAACATCGCCGGTTGCCTGCACCAACCCATACGGCGACCAGTCGCGTCTGGGCACGGTTGGCTTGCCAGTGCCGGGCACGCTGTTGAAAGTCATCAACGATGACGGCGTCGAGCAGCCACTGGGCGAGCGGGGCGAGTTGTGCATCAAGGGCCCGCAGATCATGAAAGGCTACTGGCACAAACCCGAAGCCACCGCCGAAGTGCTGGATGCCGAGGGCTGGTTCAAGTCCGGCGACATCGCGGTGATCGAACCGGACGGCTTTGTGCGCATCGTCGATCGCAAGAAGGACATGATCATCGTCTCCGGTTTCAACGTGTACCCCAACGAGATCGAAGACGTGGTGATGGCCCACCCGAAAGTCGCCAACTGTGCGGTGATCGGCGTGCCGGACGAACGTTCGGGGGAGGCCGTGAAGCTGTTTGTGGTGGCGCGGGAAAGCGGTGTCAGTCTTGAAGAGCTGAAGGCTTACTGCAAAGAGAATTTCACGGCGTACAAGGTGCCGAAACACATAGTGTTGCGTGAGTCGTTGCCGATGACGCCTGTAGGGAAAATTCTGCGGCGTGAGTTGCGCGACATCGCCTGAAGATCAGAAGCGAAAAGATCGCAGCCTTCGGCAGCTCCTACATTGGAATGTGTTCCCTGTAGGAGCTGCCGAAGGCTGCGATCTTTTGCTTGGACGACCCGGAAAACCGGGGTTTCCAAGGTGATATAGGATTTTTGCTCTAAAATGACTGCTAGATAGTCTTGAGTCATCAATGTGACTGTAGGGGCCGCTTTTGGCTCTAGGCGACCCTCGGCAAAGCTGCTACTCTCGGCGCGCTTTGTGACTTCTCGGCCTCTGTAAAAGCCAGATTCACCAATACAAAACACACACCAATAATAATCGCATCAAATGCGGTGAAGAATTCGCGTTGCTGAGGAGTGGGCTTCCATGATCGAAGACTTTTGGAAGGATAAATACCCGGCTGGCATTGCTGCCGAGATCAATCCAGACGAGTATCCGAACATTCAGGCAGTGTTGAAGCAATCCTGCCAACGCTTCGCCAACAAACCGGCTTTCAGCAACCTGGGCAAGACAATCACCTACGGTGAGTTGTACGAATTGTCCGGTGCATTTGCCGCGTATCTGCAACAGCATACCGATTTGCAGCCCGGTGATCGAATCGCCGTGCAACTGCCCAACGTTCTGCAGTACCCGGTCGCTGTCTTCGGTGCGATACGCGCCGGGCTGATCGTGGTCAACACCAACCCGCTGTACACCGCGCGGGAAATGGAACACCAATTCAACGACTCCGGTGCCAAGGCGCTGGTGTGCCTGGCGAACATGGCGCACCTGGCCGAAGCCGTGGTGCCGAAAACCGGCGTCAAACACGTCATCGTCACTGAAGTCGCCGACTTGCTGCCGCCGATCAAGCGCTTGCTGATCAACAGCGTCATCAAGTACGTGAAGAAGATGGTGCCGGCCTATCACTTGCCAAAAGCCGTCAAGTTCAACGATGTGCTGAGCAAGGGCCAGGGTCAGCCTGTGGCTGAAGCCAACCCGGACAGCGGTGACGTCGCGGTGCTGCAATACACTGGCGGCACCACGGGCGTTGCCAAAGGCGCAATGCTGACCCACCGCAACCTCGTCGCCAACATGCTGCAGTGCAAGGCGCTGATGGGGTCCAACCTCAATGAAGGTTGCGAGATCCTGATCACGCCACTGCCGCTGTACCACATCTATGCGTTCACCTTTCATTGCATGGCGATGATGCTGATCGGCAACCACAACATCCTGATCAGCAACCCGCGTGATCTGCCGGCGATGGTCAAGGAACTGTCGAAGTGGAAGTTCAGCGGTTTCGTCGGCCTGAATACACTGTTCGTGGCGCTGTGCAACAACGAAGGCTTCCGTAAGCTGGATTTCTCCGCGCTCAAGGTCACCTTGTCCGGCGGCATGGCCCTGCAACTGGCCGCTGCCGAACGCTGGAAAGACGTGACCGGTTGCGCCATCTGCGAAGGTTACGGCATGACCGAAACCAGTCCGGTGGCCACGGTCAACCCGATCCAGCACATCCAGATCGGCACCATCGGCATTCCGGTGCCGTCGACCCTGTGCAAAGTCATCGACGATGCCGGTGTCGAGCAGCCGCTGGGTGAAATCGGCGAACTGTGCGTCAAGGGCCCGCAAGTGATGAAGGGCTACTGGCAGCGTCAGGAAGCCACCGATGAAATGCTCGACAGCGACGGCTGGCTGAAGACCGGTGACATTGCACTGATCCAGCCGGACGGCTACATGCGCATTGTCGATCGCAAGAAAGACATGATTCTGGTCTCCGGTTTCAACGTCTATCCGAACGAACTGGAAGACGTGCTGGCGACCTTGCCGGGCGTGTTGCAGTGCGCGGCCATTGGCGTCCCGGACGAGAAGTCGGGCGAGGCAATCAAGATCTTCATCGTCGTCAAACCGGGCGTAACGCTGACCAAAGAGCAGGTGATGGATCACATGCGCGCCAACGTCACCGGCTACAAGGTGCCGCGCTCGGTGGAGTTCCGTGATGCGCTGCCGACCACCAACGTCGGCAAGATCCTGCGCCGTGAGTTGCGTGATGAAGAGCTGAAGAAGATCAAGGCGAAGAACGCCGCGTAAAACAAGAAGCCCCGCAGATGCGGGGCTTTTTATTGAAGATCTTTGATCGTTCCCACGCTCCGCGTGGTAACGCATCCCGGGACGCTCTGCGTCCCTGCAGTGGTGGTCGCGGAGCGCCCGAGGCGGCATTCCCA
The DNA here is from genome assembly GCF_059716145.1 of Pseudomonas sp. LBUM1648. NCBI lineage: Bacteria > Pseudomonadati > Pseudomonadota > Gammaproteobacteria > Pseudomonadales > Pseudomonadaceae > Pseudomonas > Pseudomonas sp. LBUM1648. The sequence continues at coordinate 4,991,942 of NZ_CP166808.1, read as the reverse complement.
CGCAGAGCGTGGGAACGATCAAGTCTCACTGACGAAACGGCGCGAAGTTCACGTTGGTCCCCGCCGGACGCATGTCCTGCAGATACGAATCCTTGTCCGCACTCAACTCCAGGCTCAGCGCGGCTTTGCGCTTGCCCTCGTTGCGAATCACCAGACCCTCAAGCTTTTCACGCAGAAACACCGTCGGCACTTTCAAGTGCAGCAGTTCGTCGGTGGCCGGCGTGTGCATCAGCAGGTGAATCCACTCGTACTGACCAACGGCCAGGCGCGTCACCGGCAGGTCGAACCACCAGATGTTGCGATTGCGGTTCAGTTCGGCGAAGTGGCAGTTGTTGCTGCCGAGCACAGCGCCGCCCAGTTCCTGGTTTCGACGGGCAATGGCCTGCTTTTTATCGAGTTTCATAACATTCCTGCGGGATCGGTTCTCTGGCGCATGGCGCCCATATGGAGCGCATTCTCAAGGCAACGCTCGCAAACATAAAGCCCAACCTGCACGCCGCGACGAAATGAGCCGCTGAAAATAAATGAAACTCGCCGCAAACCCCGCCGGTCAATCATTACGTACTGACTTTTCCCCCTAATTGCACCAAGGAGAAACACCATGAGTAGCACAGGCGATAAAGTAAAAGGCATGGCCAACGAAGCAGTCGGCAACGTCAAACAAGGCGTCGGTAAAGCCACCGACAACACCAAGCTGCAAGCTGAGGGCAAGATTCAAGAGAAAAAAGGCGAAGCCCAGCAAGCCGTTGGCAAAGCCAAAGATGCAGTGAAGAAAACCGTCGACAAGGCGTAATTGCGTTGTGAACGAAAAACAGAAGCGGCCATCCAAGGATGGCCGTTTTTGTGTCTAAGCCCTGCGCTGGCCCACCACTGGTCGCCAAGTAGGCTACCGTGATGTAAAAACGGCCCCTGAGTCGCCACGACTTCAACCTGTATTGCGGCGAAAGGAGACGCGAATGATATTTCCGGACATGAAAGGTCTGCCCCTGCACCGGGTGATGGTGCGCACGGTCACTGAGTTCGTCGACGACGAGATGTCGACGTACGCCTCGGCTCTGGCTTACCAGATGCTGTTCTCGCTGTTCCCGTTCATTTTGTTCCTGATCGCCCTGATCGGTTTCCTGCACCTGCCGGACTTTTTCTCCTGGCTGCGCCTGCAATCGGAGCTGGTGCTGCCACCGCAGGCGCTGGAGCAGGTCAACCCGGTAATCGATCAATTGCAGCAGTCCAAGGGTGGGTTGCTGTCAGTGGGTATTGTCATCGCCCTCTACACCGCTTCCGCCGGTGTGCGCCTGATGATGAGCGCAATGAACGCGGCCTACGATGTGGTCGAGGGGCGCCCGATCTGGAAGCGGTTTCCACTGTCGATTTTCTATACCGTCGGCATTGCCGGCATGCTCCTGGTGGCTGCCGCGCTGATGGTGCTTGGGCCGCAGGTGATGGGCTGGATCGCGGCGCAGGTGGGGCTGGAAGAATTCATCGTCACCCTATGGACCATCGCGCGCTGGCCGGTGATCGTGATTCTGATGATGGTTGCCGTGGCACTGATCTATTACGTGATGCCCGACGTCAAACAGGAATTCCGCTTCATCACACCCGGCTCGGTATTGGCCGTAGTGGTGTGGATCATCGCTTCGTTGGGTTTCGCGTTCTACGTGAAAACCTTCGCCAACTACAACGCAATGTATGGCAGCATCGGTGCAATCATCGTTCTGTTGCTGTACTTCTACATCTCCGCTGCGGTCCTGTTGCTCGGTGCCGAGATGAATGCGGTGATTGAGCACATGTCCAGCGAAGGCAAGGATTCGGGTGAGAAAGTCCCCGGCGAACTCGATGAACATCCCAAACAACACGTCTCGGGCCTGGGCCGCGATCACTCGCTCAAGCCGGACACTGACGAAGTCTGATCAATGATCCGTGAAATCCTCAAAATGGGCGACGAGCGCCTGTTGCGTATTGCCCCACCCGTGCCAGCCGAGATGTTCGACAGCCCTGAGCTCTGGCAACTTATCGACGACATGTTCCAGACCATGGAAAGTGTCGGCGGTGTCGGCCTTGCCGCGCCGCAGATCGGTGTCGACCTGCAACTGGTGATCTTCGGTTTCGAGCACAGTGAACGTTACCCGGACGCCGAAGCGGTGCCGCAGACGATTTTGATCAACCCGCTGATCACACCGTTGAATCCATTGACGGAAGAGGGCTTCGAAGGATGCCTGTCAGTGCCGGGATTGCGTGGTGCGGTGGAGCGTTATCAGCAAATTCGCTACGAAGGTTTTGATCCGAAAGGCCAGCCGATCGTGCGCGTGGCTGCAGGTTTTCACGCGAGGGTGGTGCAGCATGAGTGCGATCACCTGATCGGCCGGTTGTATCCGTCGCGCATAACCGACTTCAGCAAGTTCGGCTTTACCGAAGTGATGTTCCCGGATCTCGATCCAGCCGCAGACGACTAGCAACAATCAAAAGATCTTATAAACGCCCCATCGCAATCATCGGCTTGCTCCGCGCATACCGGCTCAAGCGCTCCGCCATCGCCTGGGGCAGGGCAGGGTCGATACTGAATCCGCGTCGCTCATAAAACCCACGCAAATCCGGATGACAGAACAGCCACACCGGTTCTGTCACATCCTTCACTGCCGCCGTGATCAACTGCGCGGCAAGCCCTTGCTCACGACACGTCGGATCGACAAACAACCCGGTCAACCAACGCCCACCCGCCACCGGCCGCAAGCACAACGCCGCAACAATGTCGCCACGTCGCGCCACCCACAATTGCGCCTCGCGCACGGCTTTCATCGAGGATTGGTGGCTGCGGTAAAACTTGTTCATCAACGGCCAAAGCGACTCGTCGAGCAGTGTGTATTGGGTATCGGGCATGGGATCGGACTGGCGGTGAGGGAAGCGGCGATTATAAAAGAACGCGCGCCTTGGGATAGGTGTATACCTGAGCCTACAGCCCTGTGAGTGGAGACCCATCATGTCCAAAGGTATGGATTCAAAGAAAGCCGCGAAGAAGAAACCGGCCAAGACTGCGATTGAAAAACGTGCGGAAAAGAAAGCCAAGAAAGTCGACATTTTCGGCCATTGATCACGCCCCTCAGGAGCTCGATTCTCGGGCTCCTGCCTGAACCTGAAAATAATCTGCAAGATTTACCGCTGCCGTTGCACAGAGGGAGAAGATTCCCGTTCCGAGCAACGACATGGCCCATTACTTCGACGCCACCCATCGCCAACACATAGAAACCCTGCGTCAACGCTTTACCGCCCGCACCGAATGGCCGACCTGGCTGTTGCTGATCGGCGTGTATGGCGGCTGGTTCGCCATCATCTTCAATAGCGAATGGCTCGGTCGCGGCTTGACCACGGTGTTGCTGATCCCGCTGCTGGTGTTGTGGCTGTCGGTGCAGCATGAGTTGCTCCACGGTCATCCGACCCGCTCGACCCTCTTCAATAAAATCCTCGGCTACGCGCCATTTGCGGTGTGGTATCCGTACACCTTGTATCGCGACAGCCATTTGTTGCATCACCACGATGAGGATCTGACGGTTCCCGGTGTCGATCCGGAAAGTCGTTACCTGACGAGTGCAGGCTGGCAGGGCAGTTCTTTGTTCGAGCGCAGCCTGCACTGGTTGAACAAAACGGTGATCGGCCGTTTCGTGATTGGTGCACCGCTGGGACTTTTTGCACTGGCCGGCGAAGAACTGCAACGGTTGAAAAACGGCGAACGCCAAGCCTGGATAATGTGGCTGACCCATGGTGCCTGCACGCTGCTGATGCTCTGGCTCATCGCCCGTTACAGTGTGTTACCGGTGTGGCATTACCTGTTGCTGATCAGTGTGCCGGCGCTGTCGATCGCAATGATTCGCTCCTACTATGAACACCGCCCGCACGCTCCACCGGAGCGCCGCACGGTGCTCAACGAGGCCGGGTGGCCGTGGCGCTGGCTGTTTCTCAATCTCAACTTTCATCTGGTGCATCACGACTTGCCGGGGCTGGCGTGGTACGACTTGCCGCAGGTTTATCGGATGCATCGCGAGCAGTGGATCGCGCGCAGTGGCGGCTTTCTGGTGCAGGGGTATGGGCAGTTGTGGCGGCAGAACGGGTTGAGGCCGATCGACAGTCCCGAGCATCCGTTTCACTGATTTCAAAAGCACCACCGCTCCCACATTGGAAATTTGTTGTCCGGGAAGAATGTGCATGACCCAACGCCACATCGAACTGCTGATGTACACCGCCCCGGAGCCAATCCGGGCGGCCAATGACCGCTGGATCAAACGCATCCTCGACCATTTGGGCCACTCGCGTCTGAGCGCCGAAAGCCTGTCGTTGCCCGAACTGTGGTTATCACCGGATCTACTGCTGACCCAAACCTGCGGCTATCCCTTGATGACCTTGCTGCGCGGTCAGGTCCGCATCGTCGGTCGCCCACGCTACGAACTGCCCGACGCCAGCGCGGGCAACCATTGCAGCCTGATCCTCAGTCGCGCCGACGACTCACGCAAAACCCTGGTGGACTTTCGCCACAGCCGCGGGGTGATCAACAGCGAAGACTCCAACAGCGGCATGAACCTGCTGCGTCAGCGTCTGGTGTCATTGCAGCAGGACGGGCGTTTTTTCGCCTCGGTCGGCATCAGCGGCGGCCACCGCGAGAGCTTGCGCTGGTTGCGGGACAGTCGCGCCGATCTGGCGGCCATCGACAGCGTCACCTACGCCTGTCTCGCCCATTACGCGCCCGAGGAGGTAAGCGGATTGCGCGTGGTGGCGCGCAGTGCGTTGAGTCCGACGTTGCCGTTCATTACCGTCGCCGCCGCAACAGACAAACAGGTTGAACGGTTGCGCCAGGTCATGAACCTGTCTCTGAGCGAACTTCCCGACGTCGCACAGACCCTGGGTCTTGCCGAGGTGCTGCCAGCCAGCGAAAGCGACTATCAGATCGTGCTCGATTACCAGCGAGAGGCCGAGGCACTGGGCTACGGCCAATTACGCTAATTCGATAATCGAATATAAAAATAATATTTAAATATTATTAATGCATAAGGCGCCTTGCTAGGATCGCGCCACCGGACGACCGGACATTCAGCGACCCCTAACCCAGGAGCCCCTATGTCCGGCGCCGACGTATCCCATCGCAATCACTTGGACGGCCTCTTCCGCAGCCATTACCACTGGCTTTGCACGTACCTGCGCCGTCATTTGCACGATGCGGCAAGCGTGGAAGACATCGCCGCCGAAACCTTCGTGCAATTGCTCGAAGCGACCGGCCTGACCGCGCTCCGTGAACCCAGAGCCTTGCTCACCACCATCGCGCAGCGTCTGCTTTATCAGCGCTGGCGCCGCGCGGATCTCGAGCGTCAGCACCGACAGCAGATCGATGTGGAGTACGCCACCTCGCCCGAAGACATCGCGCAACTGACGCAAACCCTGAGCCGTCTCGACCGCAGCCTGCAACGGTTGCCGGGCAAAGTCCGCTCGACCTTCCTGCTCGCGCGCATCGACGGCCTGACCTACCCGCAAATCGCTGCCGAACTGGGCATCTCCCAGCGCTCGGTCAGCGTGTACATGACCCGTTCCCAGGCGCTGTGCGATCGCCACAGCGCCAACCAATTCCTACAAGACAAGAGGTCTGCATGAGATCGATCAAAACCCTGCTCGGCGGTTCAATACTGGCGTTGAGCCTGAGTGTCGGCGCGGTCTCGGCGGCGGAGAAAACCACGCCGATCCACTTCGGTGACATCACTTGGGAAAGTGGCAGTTTCATCACTGAAGTGCTGCGCCTGATTGTCGAGAAAGGCTATGGCTATTCGACCGATACGCTGCCGGGCAGCACCGTCAGCCTAGAAGCGGCGCTGGCAAAGAATGACATTCAGGTGATCGGCGAAGAGTGGGCGGGGCGCAGTCCTGCGTGGGTCAAAGCGGCCGCCGAAGGCAAAGTGTTTGGCCTCGGTGATACGGTCAAAGGTGCCACCGAAGGCTGGTGGGTGCCGGAATACGTGATCAAGGGTGATCCGGAACGCGGCATCAAACCTCTGGCGCCGGAACTGAAATCGGTAGCCGATCTGCCGCGCTACAAAGACGTGTTCCGCGATCCCGAAGACCCGAGCCGAGGGCGCTTTCTTAACAGCCCGACCGGCTGGACGTCAGAGATCGTCAACAGCCAGAAGCTCAAGGCGTATGCGCTGAATGACAGCTTCGTCAATTTTCGCACCGGCTCCGGCGCGGCGCTGGATGCCGAAGTGGCATCGTCGATTCGTCGGGGTAAGCCGGTGCTGTTCTACTACTGGTCGCCGACGCCGCTGCTCGGACGCTTCAAACTGGTGAAGCTCGAGGAGCCGCCGTTTGATGCCGAAGCCTGGAAGTCCCTCGCCGATGCCAATAACCCGAATCCCAAGGGCACCCGCTCGATGCCGGCAAGCTTGGCGATTGGCGTGTCGGCGCCGTTCAAGGCGCAGTATCCGGAACTGGTGACGTTCTTTGAGAAAGTCGATTTGCCGATTGATCTGCTCAACCAGACGCTGGCGCGGATGAGTGAAAAACGCCAGCAACCGCGGGCGGTGGCCGAGGCGTTTTTGCGCGATCAGCCGCAGGTCTGGAAACTTTGGGTGCCCGCAGAAGTGGCTACCAAGGTGAGCTCCCACCTCTAATCCGTCTGCCAACCCCCTGTAGGCGCTGCCGCAGGCTGAGATCTTTTGACTTTGTTTTTCAATAACAAGATCAAAAGATCTCAGCCTACGGCAGCGCCTACAGGGGCTTTTTTGTTTCTGGCTGAACCGTTTCTTGTGCAAAAAGTGCCAGATACTGGCCGACTAGTGGCCTTGCGCTAGGCTTTGCGATGGCTATGCTGACACCTAACTAACCATGTCGACCGTAATGTCACTGTCGGTCGGTTAGTCCGTGATTCATGCTGCCAGAGTGCGCAACCCGAGGCACCGACACTGAACCAACAAGGAGCGTCGTTTAAATGGAAGTTCTTCAACACGTTAGGGCTGGCCCGCGTGCGGGCTATCAAGAGAAGGATGTCTTGATTAGAACGTCGCTGCATGGACGCTCCGATTAATCATCATTTGTCACCTGACAACTTCCTCCTGTGGAGGAGTGCGTGTGCCTGTTCTTCGGAACGTAGTGGTGGATTCTGAAAGACCTGAACTTTCATCAAATCAAAAATCCGCGCGGAAGGTGATACAACCATGTTCAACCTACATCACAAGGCTGACCTGCAGGAAATCGAGCGATTCAGCTGTGCCCTGACCGAGACCAACGCCAAGCTGGATGCGATCAGCCGTTCAATGGCAATGATCGAGTTCACGCCCGAGGGCATCGTTCTGGATGCCAACGAAAACTTCTGCAAGACCATGGGTTATGGCGCCGAGGAAGTTCGCGGCAAGCATCATCGAATCTTTTGTGAAGAAGCGTTTTACCGCAGCGAGGAGTACGCCAAATTGTGGCGCGATCTGGCCCGTGGCGAACCCATCGGCGGAACGTTTCTGCGTCTGAACAAGAGTGGCAAAGAGGTCTGGCTCGAAGCCAGTTACATGCCGGTGTATGGCCCGGACAAGCAAGTCAGAAGTGTGATCAAAGTCGCCGCCGACATTACCGTGCGGATCAACAAGGAACACGAAGAGGAAAGCATGCTGGCGGCGATCGGCCGCTCCATGGCGGTGATTGAGTTCACTCCGGAAGGCAATGTGATTACTGCCAACGAAAACTTCCTGAAGACCATGCAGTACTCACTCAACGAAATCGTCGGCCACCACCACAGTCTGTTTTGCCATCGCGCCGATGCCGAATCAGCGCAGTACAAAGCATTCTGGGCCTCACTCAATCGCGGCGAATATCACTCGCACCGTTTCGAACGCAAGAACAAGTCCGGGCAGATGGTGTATCTGGAAGCCTCGTATAACCCCCTGTTTGATGCCAAGGGCCGGCTGTACAAAGTGGTGAAGTTCGCCAGTGATATCACCCATCAGATGACCACCCTGCAAAACGCCGCGGAATCGGCCCACAGCACATCGGTACAAAACGACGCCTGCGCGCAAAAAGGCTCACTGGTTGTGCAGCAAACGGTGCAGATCATTCAGGACATTTCCCGCGATCTCAACGAAGCGGCGGTGAGCATCGATGCGGTCAGCAAGCAGTCGGACATCATTGGCACCATCGTTCAGACCATTCGCGGCATCGCCGATCAGACCAACCTGCTGGCGCTCAACGCCGCCATCGAAGCAGCGCGGGCCGGTGAGCATGGACGCGGCTTTGCCGTGGTCGCCGATGAGGTGCGCAGTTTGGCGGCCCGCACCAGTCAGGCAACCCTGGAAATTGTCGAGGTGGTGCGCAAGAACCACGACTTGTCGTTGAGCGCCGTGTCGAGCATGCAATCGAGTCTGAGCCGCACCGGGCTCGGGGTGGAACTGGCGAACGAGGCGGGGGAGGTGATCCTGGAAATTCAACAGGGCTCGCGGCATGTGGTGGATGCGATCAGCCAGTTCAATGAGACGTTGCAGTTGAACTAGCAGCACATGACAACTGCAGGAGCTGTCGAGTAAAACGAAACTGCGATCTTTTGATCCTGATCTTTAAACCAAGATCAAAAGATCGCAGCGTACCGCAGCTCCAGCATTGGTTCTTATGCTGCCTTGAGATCAGAGCGCAGCGAGAAACTTGTCGGCCAGTTTGTCGCTGTCCTTGACGTCGTTGACGTTCTCTTTCTCCGACTGCGCCAGTTGCATCTTGTCCTGCAAGCGCTGGGCGATCTCTTTGCCGATGGCCAGTTGTTTCTCCGGCGGCATGTTCTTGATGTCTTCTTCGGTGATGCCCAAGTCCTTGAGGATACTGTCGCGCAGACGCTGTTCCGGCGTCTTGCTCATGTAGTCCTTGAACTCGTCGGTGGCGGAACCGGTGGCTTTGGTCGCATCCGAAGTATCGGTGGTTTGCAGGCCGACACGGGTCTTGGCGAACGCTTCGTCGACGTTGTCGCTGATGCGCGTGGCTTCGCTGACTTGCTGAGTGGCAATCTGCGTGGCCGAGTCCTGCACCTTGGCGGTGGCTTCGCTGTTTTGCGTCTGCACCTGGTTTTGCAGCGTTTGCAACATCGCGCCGTGCAGGCCGCCTTGCAGACCGGCAGCCGCTGTGGCGGTCGCGTCTTCTGCCAACCGCTTGGGCAGCGGCAGCATTTCCATTTGTTTGGCACTGACCAACATGATGAATTGACCTGTAGTTATGACTGACCGTCATAAAGGAGCAATTACTGTGCCTGAACAATAAAGCCTTTTATTTCATAGAGTTGTTGGATTCAGGCGATTGAGAAAGCGGTCATCCTTTGCCGATGAGCGGCAGTGGGTGACCGCCAAGCGTCAGCGATGGGCAATCCTCTCCAGCGCCAGATTCGTGTGCACGGCCAGTGCGGCGAATCGGGCAGACGCTTGCGCGGCCACCCGATAAACCAAATTACGAATTAGCGATTTATGCCGCAGCGGCAGAATCCGGCAACGCCGAGGCCGGTAAGCCGAACACCCGATCAAACAGCCAGTTGAAGGCAAACGTATAGCAAGGGATGAAGATGATCAGCGCCAGATCCAGCAGAAACGCCTGTACCAGACTGATGTTCATCCACCCCGCGATCAACGGAATCAGGAACACGATCAACGTCAGTTGAAAACCGACGGCATGGGCGATGCGTCGCTTGACTGTGCGGGTACGCGACTCCTGCCGACTTTCCCAGTGCTCAAACAGCGAGGTGTAGATGAAATTCCAGGTCACGGCGATGGTGGTGATGATCACCGCCAATGGCCCGGTGCTGCCCGGCGAGGTGCCGGACAACAAGGCCAGACCAAGGGCGGAGAAGGTCATGCCGATTACTTCGTAGAGCGACACATAGACCAGTTTGCGTTTGACGCCTTGCATGCAGATTTGCCTCTTATTTCAGATTCGATGGCCAGCGGGACTGGCGGAGGCGGCGAAAGATAGCTTCAATAGAGCTGACAGAAAAAGTCAGTAGCTTTCAGTTTTATTGATAGGTTGGGAATTGAACTTCAACAGCGACAGCATCGAACTGTTTCTCGCCGTGATCGAGCGCGGCTCCTTTTCCGCCGCCGCCCGGGCGTTGGGCAAAGTCCCGTCGGCGGTGAGTATGGGCATCGGCAACCTTGAGGCCGAACTGGGTTATCAACTGTTCGACCGTAGCCATCGCGAACCGCAACCGACGGCGATGGCGATGTCGCTGGTGCCTCACGCGCGGCTGATCGCCGAACAGCTCAAGCAACTGCAAGTACACGCGGTGGAATTGTCGCTGGGGCTGGAGAGCAAATTGTCGATCGGCGTGGTGGCGGACATTGATCGCCGACGTCTGCTGGCGGCAATCAAGGTGATTGCCGAGCGTCATCCGCTGCTCGACATCGAAGTGCTGACCGCGCCGCAGGATGACGTGCTGGCGATGTTGCACAGCGGTCGGGTCAGTGTGTGCCTGGCGTTCGCCGGACTGAGCGTGAACGTGCTCGAGCGTTTTCAGTTTGTCGGCAATGAACGAATGATCGCCACGCTGGCGGCGGACAGTCCGTTGTTGCAGGGCCAGGATCTGTTTCTTGAAGACCTGGTGCATGTGCGGCAAATTTTCGTCGCCAGCCGTGATTTGCCGATCAGCGAGACCCGGCCATTGGTGGCTGAGTCCTGTTGGCGAACCGACAGTCTGGAAACGGCGATGGAGATGGTCGAGGCGGGATTGGGCTGGGGCAACTTTCCGTTGTCGGTGGTGCAGTCGCGGCTGGATTCGGGGCGCCTTAAACGCCTGAATTTCCGCAACATCGAAAACGGCCTGGTGCTGCCGGTGCATGCGGTGTGGCTCAAGAGCCAGCCGTTGCAGAAGGGCGCGTTGGCGCTGGTCGAGTTACTCGGCCACTGACCCAATGATCGTTCCCACGCTCTGCGTGGGAATGATCAGCAAGGGAAGGGTGGTGTCAGGTACTTTCGCGGATCTTCAGTTCGAAGCCCATGTCTTCCACTGGCCGCGCCACGCTGTTGCCCGCCATCAAGGTCAACATCTGCTCCGCCGCCCGCCGGCCAATCGCCTCTCGCGGGGTATTGATGCTGCTCAGACGCGGCACCATGTGCTCGGACATTGGCAAGTCGTTGAAGCCCAGAATCGCCACTTGCTCGGGAATCTTGATGCCATTGCGCAGCGCCTCAAGCAAAGCACCCTGCGCCAAGTCGTCGTTACCAAAGAAGATCGCATCGACATCCGGATGCGCTGCCAGCAATTGCAGAAACAACTCCCCGCCTAAGCCAACAGAGGAGGAGCGCGGTGTCAGCACTTCCAGATCCGGATCGTAGCGCCCGGCCTTCTGCAACGCTTTGCGGAAACCTTCGCCACGCAACAAGGTGCGCTGATCAAGCTGTGCGCCGATGTACGCCAGACGCTTGCGCCCACGAGAGAGCAAATGCTCGGCGGCAGTTTCACCAGCGCTGAGCTGCGAGAAGCCGACGCAGTTCACGCCAGCGGCGCTGTCCAGTTCCATCATGTACACGCAGGGGATGTTGCTCGCTTCGATCATCCGCCGCGAACTTTCAGTGCGATCAAACCCGGTCAGCAGAAAGCCACGCGGCTGATAGGCCATGTAGTTGCGCAGCAGTTTTTCTTCTTCATCGCGCGAGTAGTGGAAGTTGCCGATCAGCACTTCGAAGCCCTTGGGCGTCAACACCCGATGAATGGCTTCCAGTGTGTCGATGAACAACAGGTTGGATAACGAAGGCACCAAAACCACCACCGAATGGCTCTGGGCAGAGGCCAGGGCACGGGCGGCGGGGTTGACCACGTAGTTGAGTTCGAGCGCAGCTTTCTGGACTTTCTCCACCAGCTCAGTGGCCACGGTGCTGACGCCGCGCAAGGCGCGGGAGGCGGTAATCGGGCTGACGCCGGCCAGGCGGGCAACTTCATTGAGGGTGGGACGGCCGGTGGTGCGGGTATTTTTATCGTTTTTAGAGGTGGTCATCGGGCGGCTTGCCAAACAAAAATCAAGGCACTAAGGTAGCGCTGTCCTGATGCAGCTGCAAATGCGTAAGCGAGGTCCTGCCTGATCTTCGCTTTTTGGCGTCGGGAACAAACCTGCTGCAACCCAAAAAAACGACAAGAAGGCGTCGGCAACTTCTACCTGTGCACTAGAGTCATAGCTAGCAAAGGTAGCGCTGTCTGCGCGCTGAGGTGTTATATGAGTCATCCCATCACCGCCCTGGTCATCATGGGCGTTGCCGGTTGCGGCAAGACGTGCGTCAGCGAGGCCCTGTGCCAATTGAGCGGCGCCACTGCCATTGAAGGCGATACTTTTCATCCGGCCGCGAACATCGAAAAGATGAGCGCGGGGATCCCCCTGAACGACGACGACCGCGCCGGCTGGCTCGACAGCCTGTGCGATGAATTGCGTCGCGTCGATGCCTCGGGCCAGCGCCCGGTGCTGACCTGCTCGGCCCTCAAACACAGTTACCGCGAAGTGCTGCGCAGTGCCTTGCCGGGCCTGGGCTTCGTGTTCCTGGAACTGACGCCTGAAGTGGCCGCCGAGCGTGTATCCCACCGCCCGGGCCATTTCATGCCGGCCACGTTGATCGAAAGCCAGTTCGCCACCCTCGAATCGCCCAAGGGCGAGCCGTTGACTCTGGCGTTGAATGCATCGATCCACAGTGTTGAAGAACTGGCTGAACAAGCTCACGTCTGGTGGCAGGCCAACGGCCTGAAACAGGCGGTATGAGTGTGTCCATGCAGATAGCGCTGTCCTCACGACTTCTGATTAACCCGCTTTAATAACAACAACAAACCAGGAGACACCCCCAATGTTTGGCATGTCCCACGACGCCTACCTGCTGCTTGATGCAGTGGTCACGGTGATCGGACTCATCATCCTGATCACCAAGTTCAAGATTCACCCGTTCATTGCCCTGACCATCGCCGCCGCGTTCCTCGGCCTGACGTCCGGCATGCCGATCGGCACCATCATCAAGGCGTTCCAGGACGGCTTTGGTGGCGTGCTGGGTTTCGTCGGCATCATCCTCGCGCTGGGCACCATGCTCGGCAAAATGATGGCCGAGTCGGGCGGGGCAGACCAGATTGCCCAAACCCTGATCCGCGCGTTCGGTAAAGACAAAGTCCAGTGGGCAATGATGTTCGCCGCGTTCCTGGTGGGCATTCCGCTGTTCTTTGAAATCGGCTTTGTATTGCTGATTCCGCTGGTGTTCATCGTTGCCCGCCGCACCGGCGTGTCGATCATCAAGATCGGTATCCCGCTGCTCGCCGGCCTGTCCGCCGTGCACGGTCTGGTGCCACCGCACCCGGGTCCGCTGCTGGCCATCGGCGTGTTCGGCGCTGATATCGGCAAGACCATCCTGTACGGTCTGATCGTTGCGCTGCCGACCGCCATCATTGCCGGCCCGATCTTCGGTACGTTCATCGCCAAGCACATTCCGGGTCACCCGAATCAGGAACTGGTTGATCAACTGGCCCGCGAAAACGATTCCGCCGTCCTGCCGAGCTTCAGCATCACCCTGATCACTGTGCTGCTGCCGGTGTTCCTGATGCTGCTGAAAACCTTTGCTGACGTGGCGCTGCCGGACGGTAACTTCTTCCGTACCTGGATGGACATGATCGGTCACCCGATCTCGGCACTGCTGCTGGCGTTGCTGCTGTCGCTGTACACCTTTGGCTACAAGCAGGGCATCGGCTCCAACCAAATGCTCAAGTGGCTTGATGCGAGCCTGGCGCCAACCGCGGCGATCATCCTGATCATCGGTGCTGGCGGCGGCTTCAAGCAGATGCTGGTGACCAGCGGCGTGGGCGACGTGATCGGCCACATGGCAGTCAGCGCGCAAATCTCGCCGATCCTGCTGGCGTGGCTGGTAGCGGCGGTGATTCGTATTGCTACCGGTTCGGCGACTGTGGCGACCATCACTGGCGCAGGCATTGTGGTGCCGGTGGTGGGGATGATTCCGGGCGTTAACCGTGAGCTTCTGGTGCTGGCCACCGGTGCCGGTTCGTTGATCCTGTCCCACGTCAACGACGCCGGTTTCTGGCTGGTGAAGCAATATTTCAACATGACCGTGGCCGAGACGTTCAAGACCTGGACCGCGATGGAAACCATCCTCTCCATCGTCGCGCTGGGCTTTATCCTGCTGCTGTCGCTGTTCGTTTAAGCGACTTTTTGCAGACACAAAAAAACCGCAGCGATGCGGTTTTTTTGTGCCTGGATCGTTCCTCAGGTAGTCGTTTTCGGTGCCAACCCGTCCGCCCGGAACATCCCGCGAATGCCGCGTACAGCCTGACGAATCCGGTCCTGGTTTTCGATCAGCGCGAAGCGCACATGATCGTCGCCATACTCACCGAATCCCACGCCCGGCGAGACGCAGACCTTGGCTTCGGCCAGCAGCTTCTTGGCGAACTCCAGCGAGCCCAAGTGCGCGTATGCCTCGGGAATCTTCGCCCAGACATACATCGACGCTTTCGGATTCTCGACCATCCAGCCCAGCTCATGCAGGCCTTTGACCAGCACGTTACGCCGCTGCCGATACTGCTCGGCGATGTCGCGCACGCACTGCTGATCGCCTTCCAGCGCAGCAATCGCTGCCACTTGCAGCGGGGTGAACGTGCCGTAGTCGTGGTAACTCTTGATCCGCGCCAGAGCGTTGACCAGTTCTGGATTGCCGACCATGAAGCCGATACGCCAACCGGCCATGTTGTAACTTTTCGACAGGGTGAAAAACTCTACGGCGATGTCCTTGGCGCCCGGCACCTGCATGATCGACGGGGCTTTCCAGCCGTCGTAGACGATGTCGGCGTACGCCAGGTCGTGGATCACCAGCACGTCGTATTGCTTGGCGAGGGCGATCACCCGTTCGAAGAAATCCAGCTCCACGCACTGCGCGGTCGGGTTGGACGGGAAGCCGAGGATCATCATTTTCGGCTTGGGGATCGAACCGCGAATCGCCCGCTCAAGCTCGGCGAAGAAGTCCACACCGGGCACCAGCGGCACCGAACGCACCTGGGCGCCAGCAATCACCGCGCCGTAGATATGAATCGGGTAGCTCGGGTTCGGCACGAGTACGGTGTCGCCCTGATCCAGCGTGGCCAGCATCAGATGCGCCAGGCCTTCCTTGGAACCGATGGTGACGATGGCCTCGCTTTCCGGGTCGATATCGACCTCGTAGCGTTGCTTGTACCAATTGGAAATAGCCCGGCGCAGGCGCGGAATGCCCTTGGACGTGGAATAGCCGTGGGTGTCTTCGCGTTGAGCAACTTGTACAAGTTTTTCGACAATGTGCGGCGGCGTAGCGCCGTCGGGGTTGCCCATGCTCAAGTCGATGATGTCTTCACCACGACGCCTGGCGGCCATCTTCAGCTCGGCGGTGATGTTGAAAACGTAAGGGGGGAGTCGATCTATGCGCGCAAAGCGGCGCGGCGAACCTTGTTCGGCCATTGTTGCCTCGGATAACGTAAGCGCCCGGAACCGTCCGAGCGACGCTGGTCACTGCGGTGACCTGTTGGCGAAGATAAGGGCAGTGATGGCAGACTGTCCAGTCTGTGCGTAAACAAATTTTTCCCAAGGAAATCGGTAGATGGAATTCACCAGCGGCTTCTTGCTGAGCCTTTCGCTGTGCCTGGATATCGGCGTGGCCAACATCGCAATGATCACTTTGGCGATGCAGCGCGGTTACTTTCAAGGCTTCGCGCTGGGCCTTGGCACTTGTGTCGGCGACTTGATCTACGCGGTGCTGGCGCTTGCCGGGATGACCGTGCTGCTGCAATACGAAACCGTGCGCTGGGTGCTGTGGATCGGCGGTTCGGCGCTGCTGATCTACTTTGCCGCGAAGATGATTTATTCGGCGATTCACCACGAAGCGCTGCTGGCTGAAACCGCCGAAGTGGGGCACAACTCCCATCGCAAGGAGTTCTTTCGCGGGATCTTCCTGGCCATGTCCTCGCCCAGTGCAATTCTGTGGTTCGCCGCAGTCGGTGGCACGCTGATCGCCCGTTCCGGTGGCGGTGGCCCAGTCAGTTCGGCGCTGTTCCTCGGTGGTTTTCTCTGCGCCGGGCTGCTGTGGTCAGCCGGTTTGTGCTTCGTCGCCAGCCACGGAGGCAAGCTGCTGGGCGACAAGCTGTTGCGCTACTCCTATATGGCATCTGCGGCGATCTTCTGCTATTTCGCGGTTTACGTGATCGTATCCGGCTACAACGAGTTTGTCGGCTCCGGTGCCGTCGAGCAGCTGCACGCACTGTAATCGTGCGAATCGGCATGGGCTTTCTATACTCACCAGCCGAACCCCTTTTTTGTTCCAGGAGTCGAGTCATGGATGAGCAAACACGCGTCGAAGTGGCTGAACCTCGCTTCGAACATGGACACTTTCTGCTGATAGCAGGTTTTCGCGGTCGATTTACCCAAGAGACCGCCAAGGATATCCCGGCGCTGTGGGAAAAATTCCTGCCGCACCTGGGGCGCATTCCTGGCCAAAAAGGCGAAGTGACCTACGGGGTCTGCTGCAATTTCGACGGCAAGGGTGGCTTCGATTACATCGCCGGGGTGGAAATCAGCAAGCTCGATGATCTGGATCAGAAGTTGTATCAATGGGTCGAAGTGTTACCCCGCCAGTACGCGGTGTTCGAACATACAGGGCCACTCGACCAGTTGCCGCAGACCCTGCAGTACATCTACAAAACCTGGCTGCCGAGCTCTCACTATGTGGAGCTGAACGCCCCGGAGCTGGAGCGCTACAGTGCGGACTTCAATCCGAAACTGCATACCGGCAAGCTGGAAATCTGCGTACCGGTCGACAGCAAATCCTGAGCCGACAACGCTGAGGCGGATCACTGATCCGCCTCTTGTTTTCAACGCTGTTTACGGCGCGCCCGCATCAGGTCGATGCCCAAGGTGATAAAGCCGAATGTACTGATGCCCAACACCATCAACAGGCCAATCTCAACGCTGCTCATAAGCGGTTCCCCCAAGGGTAGTCAGAGACACCCCACAGAAATAGCCCCGCGCGAACCCGAAGAAAAGCGCTTATACGCAGGCTTTACGCCGCCCGCGCGGATCGATATGCACACCTTATTCCTTTATGCTTTGCGCACTTTTCCCCGCTGATTTTCGAGCTGCCATGAACACCGTCATTCGCAACGTCACCGCCGCCGACCTGGATCGCTGCTACGCCATCGAAACCGTTGCCTATGAAGGCGACGAAGCTGCCACTCGCGAGAAGATCGCCACGCGCATTGCGACCTGGCCGGAGGGTTTCATCGTTGCCGAGGTGGACGGCGAGGTCGCGGGTTTCATCAACTCGGGCGCGGCGTTTGACGTGCAGATGTCGGACGAGGCGTTCAAGGAACTGATCGGCCACGACCCGGCCGGGCCGAACGTGGTGATCATGTCAGTGGTGGTGCATCCGGACTATCAGGGCCAAGGCCTGGCCAAGCGCTTGATGGCCGAGTTCATCGAGCGTATGCGAGGGATGGATAAAGCGACGATTCACTTGATGTGCAAGGAAAAGCACATCCCGCTGTATGGCGGGTTTGGCTTTGCCTACATCAAACCGTCTGAGTCGGACCATGGCGGCATGGCGTGGCACGAGATGATCCTGACCCTGTAAACACGTCCCCTGTAGGAGCTGCCGAAGGCTGCGATTTTTTGATTTTGGGTTTTAAGATCTAGATCAAAAGATCGCAGCCTTCGGCAGCTCCTACAGGGGATGGTGTCAGTAGAGGGTGTCTTGCACCCGCTTCGGCGCTTCGCGGTCGTAGCTGTCGGCATCGAACTGGCCGTCGTTGGATACGTTCGTTGTCCTTTTCTCTGTGCTGCCAGTGCCGGATCAACATCTAAAAAAATTACGAAGTCAGGTTTTCTAATCGTTGAGAACATTGCCAACGCATTCTCAGCCAAATCAGTACTCTTAAGCAGGAAGCGCGCTAGGTATTTATAGTGCCAACCATCGGAGATGCAGCTTGCGCCAGAATTGATCAAAGGTGTTATAGCCGCATGATCTGTGGCCTGAAACCACGCAGTGATGAGGCTCATCCAGTGTTTGTCACCTAATTGTTCAAGGGGAGCGTTGTCCGGATAATCCCATAAGACTTCACGTAGCCGAGACATATGAAACTCTGTATAGCCTGTAGGCACTGGAGGACGATTTTTGTCTATATAGTGCAATGCAGAATGGGACTGAAAAATTCTGTCATATGTTGCTCGCGCAACCGTTGATTTTCCTGCGCCATCGGTACCTTCGAATGCAATAAATACTCCCTTATCCAAAGAATAATTCATGCAAAACCTCCTAGGTAAGCTTCAGTATCTAAAGAGTTTCTTCCACTTCCTTCTATTAGCGGTCTAAAGCCTTCTCTTTGATAAATTTCTGACATTTTTTTACCGAGTGTATTTAGAAAGTCGACGGAAGGACGCGCTTTTGTGGAGTAGTGTGAGCCGGCGTCGGGGTGGAATACTGCAACCGCAGGCACCACTCCCATGTTTCCGAAATACTCGATTCCTTCAATTATTGACTCTAAAGGTTCCATGCCAGCTACAAAACCCGCGTAAGGCAAATGATGCGGCACTCAGCGAGTCGACAATGTAATGACCAATAAAGGAGAAGAAAATCAGTGATCCAATCATATCTCCCAATCTGGAAAATATTAGCGGTGCAGATAGTTTTAATATTTCCATACGATGGACCGCTTGTGGCATTCCAAGGGGAGCTAACTGTGAGTGTTTAATCCCATTCTTTGAGTAAGGTTGTTAGGCTTGGGGTCTGGGAAGCAGCAAAGTATTTTTTTCTGAAGTAGTACTCACACATTGAGGTTTTATGTTTGGTCTGTTTGCGCTCGTTGAACTCATTGTCTAGTGCGGCAAGAGAAGTTTTTGTCGTTGGATAGATGTCTTTTGTTTTTAGCAGGTCCTCAATTGCTAGGAATACCAAGTCCATGTAGTCCAGTATCTCTTGGATGTAGGATCTGCATTCCGTCTCTGTAGTTGCTCCTTGCCTGGCCAAAACAAAAAACTTGTTTTTGATGGTTTCGAATCCTTCAACTCGATACATATTTGAGTATACCCACTTATAGTGCTTGTTCGAAGTACCAGTGAGGTAGGTGAAACTCATGGACGTCTTTAGCATCATGTCTCTGGCTATCTCACAACCCATCCATAGATTTCCCGACTGCCAACAGCCTTGAATGTCCTGAAACGCGTAAAAGACGGGGAGTTTCTCACGATGTGCAATGTAGATATGCTTGTCTAAAGGGATTCTTGATTTTATAGATTTGAATCTTTCTTCGTTTGTAATGGCATGTCCGATAATAGAACGATGAATGATGTTGTTTTCTGTATTTGTTAGTATCGGGTTATATAGGAAGCGCTGATCAGAAATTACCTCGGTAAACGCCTTGTCGATTTTTTTGTATATGTCTTCAATTTCCGAGAAGGTGATGTAGTCAGCGTCAATGTGGATGCTGGTGTCTCCATAGAAGTCGGTTGTGTTGTGGACTTCTTCGTTTTTCGTGATATGGCGATAATCTTCGTCTGTGACAAACGCGTGTTCGATATCTTTAATGCTTCTCGCTGTAGGGCGTTGCTCGCAGAGAATGATGCAGTCGATGTCAGAGTGAATAGTTCCTATGCCCTCTATTAGAGAGCCAGAAACAATTAGAATGCTTGTCGGTTCTAAAAAAGCTTTCTCTAGAAGATAGTTTTTCGGTATGGAAGTTTTTCCATCCAGTATGATTATTTCATTATTGGTGATTTCTGATTTTGAAGTCTTAATTAGAGTGTTTGTCACACGGTGCTCCCCGGGGATATCGAGTGCTGCTGTGCTTTAAGTGTCGGTCTCCATGTCGGAGTCCGTTTTTCGAAAATGGTAATCTATTGAGTAATTAATAAATTGACTCATGGCTAAAACCTAGAGTGTTTGACAGTGGGTCGTCAATCTCTAGAATAAAAATCAGAATTTACTTACAGGGTTTTATAAGTTTTGGTGAGTTGAGGTTTTTTGCGTGGGATAACTCTTACAGGGTGATTACAAAATCCTGTAAGAGAACATCAGATCTGGTTTTTCAATAGAGGCTGTCACGCACTCTGGTCGGCGCCTCGCGGTCGTAGCTGTCGGCATCGAACTGGCCGTCGTTCAAACGCTTGTGAAAGGCTCCGGTCGTGGGCAGCGCCGAGCGCGGCAGATGCGTTTCAGGATTCCACGCATCCGAGCGCACAAACGCTTTCGAACAATGGAAATACGCCGCTTCCACCTTTACCAGCAACACGGTTTTCGCCGGTTTGCCGTTCACTGCAAAACTCTCCAGCAACGCCGGCTCGGCACTGATCGACGCCGTGCCGTTGACCCGCAACGTCTCGCCTATCCCCGGAATGATGAACAGCAGCGACACCCGTGGATCGTGCAGCACATTGCGCAACGTATCGATGCGGTTGTTGCCCGGACGATCCGGCAGGGCCAGGGTGCGTTCGTCGATGATCCGCACAAACCCCGGCGCATCACCGCGTGGCGAATTGTCGAGGCCATCAGCGCCCACCGAGCTGACAATCACCAACGGCGACACGCGCACCATCGCCTGATAGTCCTCGTTGAGAAAGGTGATCTGCTTGCGCACCGCACGCTCGTGGGGCAATCCGTAAATAGCTTCCAGTGCTTCAATTGAGTCGATCATCGTGCTTCCCTCGATGACTTAGAAAAACAGGCCCATGCGCCGCTCGTAGCCGATTCGGCCCTTGTAGGCTTCGCCGCTGTCGACGTAGCCATGTTTGGCGTACAGGGCGATGGCGGCGTCATTGTCGGCGTCCACCGACAATTCCAGCCCTTTGATCTCCGGCCATGCCTGGCGTGCGACTTTCGGCAGTGCTTGCAGGCATGCCTTGCCATAACCCTTGCCCTGCGCCCGGCGATCCACCTGCAATGCATGCAGCGTGGCGCTGTGTTCATCGGCCCAGGCCGGTAACACCGGCGGGCGCTTGAGCAGCAGGAACGCCACTGGCACTTCATCCGCCAGCAGCGCAAAACCCTTCACGCCGGGGCCGGGTTTCGACAGCAAGGTGTGCAACGCGCCATGAATGTCGCCGGAAAACTTGATCTGCTCGGGATGGATTTCAATCGCCTCGACTTGCTGACGCTGCAATGCGTTCAGGTTGTCGTACGGCACGAGTTGGGCTGACACGGGAATTTCCTTTTTCCTACAAAGATGAGTCCGGATTCTAGCGACTTTGCTTCCTTCGGAAATTTTTTGTTTCGTCTGTCGATCTGCCGATTGGCCGAACGACTAAAGGTGTCTTCACAACAACAATCACGGAGAACACCATGAGCGCACAGACTGAAATCCAGACCCTGATCGACACCTATCGACAGGCCGTCATGGCCAAGGACGTGGAGAAAGTCATGGCGTTGTACGCCGACGACATCGTCTCGTTCGATGCGATCAAGGCCCTGCAATTCAAGGGCAAACCGGCCTACCGCGCGCACTGGGTGGAATGCATGGAAATGTGCCCCGGCCCGCACATCTTCGAATTCCACGAGATCGTCATCGAGAGCGCCGACAACATTGCCTTCGCCCATTGGGTGGCCAATTGCGGCGGCACCAACGAGAAGGGCGAAACCCAGAGCTGCTGGATGCGCGTCACCGCGTGCTATCGGCAGGTCGGCGGGGCGTGGCGCATTGTCCACGAGCACTGGTCGGCACCGTTCGATCCGATGAGCGGCGCGACGCTGTTCGATGTGCAGCCCTGATCTTCAGCCATAGTTGATCCGTTCGTTTCAGGAGAACGCCATGAAATATCTCTGCCTGGTCTACAGCGATGAGCGCTTGCTGCATTCGTCGCCCGATAGCCCCGAAGACGCTGAATGCTGGGCCTACGCCGAGTCGATCGAGGGCAGCGGGCGGATGGTCGCGGCCGAAGCGCTGGAGTCGGTGCAGACCGCCACCACAGTGCGGATGCGCCACGGCAAACTGTCGATCACCGATGGCCCGTTCGCTGAAACCAAGGAGCAACTGGCCGGCTTCTACCTGATCGATGCCAAGGATCTCAACGAGGCGATCCAGATCGCCGGCAACATCCCGGCGGCCCGGGTTGGCAGCGTTGAAGTGCGTCCCGTGCGCCAGTTGAATGTCTGAAGTCAGGGCGCGGGTCGAGCAGGTCTATCGCGAAGACTCGCGGCGGATTCTGGCGACGCTGATTCGTCTGCTCGGTGATTTCGATCTCGCCGAAGAGGCCTTGCACGAGGCTTTTTTCGTCGCGGTCGAACGCTGGCAGCGCGACGGCGTGCCGGACAATCCGCGCACCTGGCTGGTGTCGACCGGGCGCTTCAAGGCCATTGATGTGTTGCGTCGTCGTGCACGGTTCAAGGCCTCGCAGCCGTTGTTGTTGGCGCAGCTGGAAGAGCTGGAGCAGGCCGACTGGAGTGACGAAGACGTGGAAGACGATCGCCTGCGGCTGATCTTCACCTGCTGTCACCCGGCGCTGGCGGCAGATGCGTAAGTGCCGCTGACCTTGCGCGAAGTCTGCGACCTGACCACCGAAGAAATCGCCCGCGCCTTTCTCTCGGCGCCGGCGGCGATTGCCCAGCGCATCGTACGGGCGAAAGCCAAGATCCGTGACGCGAAAATCCCTTATCAAGTGCCGAGCCTGAGCGAACTGCCCGAACGCCTGGACAGTGTGTTGCGGGTGATTTATCTGGTGTTCAACGAGGGCTATTCGGCGTCGATGGGCACTGAGTTAACGCGGGAAGATCTGACCCGTGAAGCGATCCGGCTAGGGCGGTTGTTGATGGAGTTGCTGCCGGAACCGGAGGTGATGGGGCTGTTGGCGCTGATGCTGCTGCACGAGTCGCGACGGCCGGCGCGCACCTCGCCGACAGGGGAGCTGGTGCTGCTGGATGATCAGGATCGCTTGCAGTGGGATGCCGGTTTGATTGCTGAAGGTTGTGCGCTGGTAGAAAGGGCGCTGACCACGCGGCGGTTCGGGTCGTACTGTCTGCAAGCGGCGATTGCGGCGGTGCATGCCGAAGCGCCGACCGCCGAGGACACCGATTGGGAGCAAATCGTTGGGCTGTATGACGTGCTGTCGCGGGCGGTGCCGTCGCCGGTGATCGAGTTGAACCGGGCAGTGGCGGTGGCCAAGCGTGACGGGGCGTTGGCCGGGTTGACGTTGATCGAGGGGATATTGGCGCGAGGGGAGTTGCAGGATTACCACCTGGCGCATTCGGCGCGGGCGGAGTTTTGTCGGCAGTTGGGCCGGGTTGAGGAGGCGCGGGCGAGTTATTTGCGGGCGCTGGAATTGACGCGGCAGGAGCCGGAGCGGCGGTTTATCGAGGCGCGGTTGAGCGAACTCGATTGATCTGAAATCTTCAATGGCAGCGCCGGCCTCATCGCTAGCAGGCTAGCTCCCACAGGGTTCGGGGTTGAACACTGCATTTGTGACCGACATCAATCACTGTGGGAGCTAGCCTGCTAGCGATTAAGGTCCGAAGGACCTTCGGCGTTTTGTCAGGCCTGCTGGCGGGTCGCAGCCATAACGATTTCGCGGATGCAAACGTTCTGCGGCTGCTCATACGCATAAGCAATCGCCGTCGCCACATCCTCGGCACTCAACACCGTCCCGCCCATTTCCTGCTTCCAGGCCTGATACCCGGTCTTGATCGCCTCATCCGTGGTGTGGCTCAACAATTCAGTCTCCACCGCCCCTGGCGCAATCGTGGTCACGCGCACGTTATGCGGCGCCAGTTCTTCACGCAGGTTTTCCGACAAACCATGCACGGCAAACTTGGTACCGACATACGCCACATGATTCGGGAAGGTCTTGCGCCCGGCCACCGAGCTGACGTTGATGATCGTCCCGTGTTTACGCTCGACCATCCCGGCCACCACCGCGTGCACACCGTTGAGCAAACCCTTCACATTGACGTCGAGCATCTGGTCCCACTGCGCCGGGTCCTGCTCTGTCATCGCGCCCAGCAGCATCACCCCGGCGTTGTTGATTAGCGCATCGGCCGGCCCGAATTGGGCCTCGGCTTCTGCCACCGCTGCGAGCAAAGCGGCGCGATCGGTGATGTCGACTTTACGGCTGAGGGTGTTCGGCAGCTCCAGCGCTTCAAGACGCTCAACCCGCCGCGCCAGCAACAGCAGCGGATGGCCGGCAGCACTCAAGCGGCGGGCGGTGGCTTCGCCGATGCCCGAACTGGCCCCGGTGATGATGATCAATGGCTTGCTCATGGCTGCACTCCTGAAATAAGAATTTAAAATGACTAAAGAATGGGCGCAGTATATTTAGCCCTGCCGAGGCTGAAAAATGCCTTATTCCTCTGTCTGTCATCGGAATTGCCTATGGATATCCGCCATCTCAAAGCCTTTCTCGCGGTGTTTGAGGAGCGCAACATCACTGCAGCCGCGCAGCGATTGTTCATCAGTCAGCCGACGCTGTCGGTGACCATCAAGCAGCTTGAAGAAGAACTCGGCGCTCCGCTGTTTGTCCGCCAGCCACGCGGGGTCGAGGTCAGCGATGAGGCGCGGTTGTTGTACCCGCAAGCGCGGCGCATGGTGGCGGAAGCCGAGGCCTTGAGCCGGATGTTTCGCGGTGGCGAAAACCGCCTGCCGTTGACCCTGGGTATCGAGGGCGATATTGCCGCCAGCCATATCGAAGCGTTCGTGCGCATGGCCCATCTGGCATTGCCGAATCTGTTGCTGACGCTGGAGGAAGGTTGCAGCGGTGAGGGTCGTTTGGCGGTCGAGGAGATGTGCTGCGAAGACGAGTTGTTCCTGCCGCTGTGGGAAGAACCCTATGTGATGGCGCTACCGCTGGATCATCCGATGGCGGCCGCGCAGGCCGGTTGGGCACCGATTGAAGACTGGATCACTTGCCCGCAGCATCCGTCGCATCAGCGTTTGATGGCGCTGTACGGGCGCTCGCCAGACGCGGTGGCGGGGCATGCCGGCTCGTTGCAGCAGGCGTTGCATATGGTCGCGGCGGGTGTCGGCGTGGCGATGTTGCCGCAGTCACTGGTGAACGGACATGGACGGGTGGTGGTGCGCGCGTTGCATCTGCCGGCGCCGACGCGGCGGGTGGGGTTGTGTTATGCGGCACAGGCGCTGGAGTTGCCGGCGATGCGTGGGTTGCATGAGTATTTTCAGGTGAATCGGCCGGCGGATATTGCTGCCGCCTGATCGGCCGCTATTCCAGCATCTTGCTCAGCAGCCAACTCCCCGCCGGCCCCGGCGGATAGAGCCGTGACCACAGGGCATCGACAAACACCGGTTTCGGCCAGCCGCGCACGTTCAATTCCACTAGCGTGCCATTGCCGAAACGTCCCACTAGCCAGCGCGGCAGTGGCGCCCAGCCGAAGCCCATCTCAGCCATTTCCATCAACATCAGATAACTCGGTGCCGACCACACGCGGCCCTGGGCGCGACTCTCGTAGG
Organism: Pseudomonas sp. LBUM1648; assembly: GCF_059716145.1. Lineage (NCBI taxonomy): Bacteria > Pseudomonadati > Pseudomonadota > Gammaproteobacteria > Pseudomonadales > Pseudomonadaceae > Pseudomonas > Pseudomonas sp. LBUM1648. The sequence goes on along the minus strand of NZ_CP166808.1, from coordinate 4,966,531 downwards.
GATTGATGATCGTTGCCAGGCGCAGTTCGCGATGCTGTTCGAGGATGGCTTGATCGACATTTTTCAGCGTCGCCAGCGGATGTTCGCGGCTGACGAACAAGGCGATATCCGTGCGCTCGGCGACGGTCGAGGTCACCAGATCCGGCGGATACGTTTCCTGCATCTCGGCAAAGGCCAGATGCGCTCGACCGCGTTGCACCAGTTCGATCAAGTCATCGCATTCGGCGATCAGGCATTCCAGCTCCAGATCCGGATAACGCTGCTCGAAGCCCATCAACGCCGCTTCGAAACGCGCCGATTGGTAGGTGTCGGAAATCGCCACGGTCAGCTTGGGTTCGACACCTTGGGACAATTGTCGTGCGGTCATTTCCAGACGGCTGTTGGCTGCCAGAATCGCCTCGGCCCGTTGCAGCATCACGTGGCCAGCGGGGGTGAGGGTCGGTTTGCGGCTGCTGCGATCAAACAGGATCAGATCCAGATCAATCTCCAGACTCGCCACCGCCGCGCTGATGGTCGACTGACTGCGCCCGAGTTTGCGCGCCGCCGCCGAAAACGAACCCTGGGTTGCCGCCTGGACAAACGCCAACAGCACTTCTTGCGAAGCCATGAACTATCGCCTTGATCGATGGTTATTGGTTATGAAGTATCGGTGCGGGGGTGGATCATGGCAACCATCTTCACTCAAGGAGTCAGGCCATGACTGCCCCTAAATCCATCACTGAACGTATTTTCCAGGCCATCGGTTTCGAACTGCTGGCGATCCTGATTTGCACACCATTGCTGGCGTGGATCATGCAAAAACCGCTGCTCGACATGGGCGCGGTGACGGTACTGATCGCGATGCTGGCGCTGGGCTGGAACGTGGTGTTCAACCGTTTCTTCGACCGCATGCTGGCGCGCATGAACGTCGCGCACAACGCCTGGGTGCGGGTGGTGCATGCGTTGTTGTTCGAAGGTGGCTTGATCGTGATGGGTGTGCCGCTGATTGCCTGGTGGTTGTCGGTCAGTCTGTGGCAAGCGTTGTTGCTCGACATCGGCGTGTTGCTGTTCTTTCTGCCGTACACCTACGTGTATCACTGGGGCTATGACGTAATGCGCGAGCGCTTCCTGACCCGCAGCGCTTGTCAGGGTTGACCCCCATTCCCCTGTAGGAGCTGCCGAAGGCTGCGATCTTTTGATTTTGCTGTTTATAAGATCAAAAGATCGCAGCCTGCGGCAGCTCCTACAGAGGGACGTGTTAACTGTCAGAGAAACATCCCGCCCGACGCCTCAACCCGCTGCCCATTGATCCACTGCGCACCCGGCGACAGCAGCAGTGCCAGCGCTCCGCCAATATCGTCCGGCTGCCCCGCACGACCCAGCGCCGTATTGCTGGCAACCATCGCATTCACCGCCGGGTTGTCGCGCACAGTGCCGCCGCCAAAGTCGGTTTCAATCGCACCCGGCGCCAGCGTATTTACGGTGATCTGCCGTGAGCCCAGTTCCTTGGCCTGATAGCGGGTCAGTACTTCAATCGCGCCTTTCATCGCCGCATAAGCACTGGCGCCCGGGATGGTGAAGCGAGCAAGCCCGCTGGAGATGTTGATGATCCGCCCGCCATCGTTAATCAGTGGCAGCAGTTGCTGAGTCAGGAAGAACGGCCCTTTGAAATGCACGTTCATCAGCAGGTCGAATTGCTCCACGGTCGTTTCGGCGAAACCGACATGCAAACCGACCCCGGCATTGTTGATCAGGAAATCAAATCGCTGCCGATCAAAGTGCTGCAACGCCTGCTCGACCCGCGCGGCGAAGTCGGCAAAGGCTTCGCTGCGGCCGACATCCAGTTGCAGCATCACGGCTTTGCCGCCGAGTGCTTCGATTTCGCTTACCAGCGCCTGAGCTTCATCGGCGCGGCTGTTGTAGGTGCCGATGACGTCGATGCCGAGGGCTGCGAGGTGCAGGGCGGCGTTTTTGCCAAGGCCACGACTGGCGCCGGTGATCAATGCGATTTTGCGGTTCATGGGACTTCCTCGGTTGCGGTGAGTGGTGATGGATCTAAGTTTATTTATCCGCCGCCAGGTGATAAACAGACTGAAATCGGAATCACTGTTCGGATGATTCGAACAGTCAGAGAGTGGCCCCATGAACAAACTGGAACTGCTGCGCACCTTCGTCCGGGTCAGCGAGTTATCAAGTTTCACCCTCGCCGGAGAAAACCTCGGCCTGCCACGTTCAACGGTGTCCGAACATGTGCAGGCGCTGGAAGCCCTGCTCGGTACGCGTCTGTTGCAACGCACCACACGCAAGGTGCAAGCGACGCAGGACGGCCTGGTTTTGTATGAGCGCAGCAAGGATCTGCTCTCGCACATGGACGAGATCGAAGGCTTGTTCCGTCAGGACGAAGCGTCGCTGACCGGGCGAATTCGTGTCGACATGCCGAACATTCTCGCTCGGCGTGTAGTGATGCCACGGCTCCCGCAGTTCATGGATCGCCACCCGAACCTGGAACTGGAAATCAGCAGCACTGACCGCCGCGTCGATCTGCTCAGCGAAGGTTTTGATTGCGTGCTGCGCGTCGGCGCGCAACCGGATCAGTCGGTGGTGGCGCGGCACCTGTGCGACGTCAGCATGATCAACTGCGCCAGCCCTGCTTACCTTGAACGCTATGGCGTGCCACAGACCCTGGAAGATCTGGCGCAGCATCGACTGGTGCATTACGTCGGCGTGCTCGGTTCGCGTTCGGAAGGGTTTGTGTATGAGGAGGAGGGGCAGATACGGCGCGTGCCAATGGCCGGCAGTGTCACGGTCAACAGCACCGATGCTTACGAGTCGGCGTGTCTGGGCGGCTTCGGGATTGTGCAGGTGCCCAATACCGGCCTGCGCTCGCATCTGCAAACCGGCGAACTGGTGGCGGTGCTGCCGCAATACAACGCGCCGGCAATGGGCGTTTCGCTGTTGTACGCGCGGCAGCGGCATTTGCCGTTGCGGGTGCGGGCGTTTATGGATTGGTTGGGGGAGGTGATCCGTTCCACTCTCTAGCCCACTACACCAATCAAAATGCAGGAGTAAGGCTGCTCGCGATAGCGGTTCATCAGTCTAGATCTGCACCGACTGACGCTGCTTCATCGCAAGCAGGCTCGCTCCCACACGTTTGCTCACGGCATGATCAAACGTGGAAGTAACCCACGCACGAATCAAACGGCAGGCGCTTGAGTTCGATTTTGTTCAGGTCCAGCACTTCACGCAGCGCTTTGGTTTCACCCGGGAAGTTGCGATAAGCCACTTCGTCCAGTACCACGATCGCGCCTTTAGGCATGTAGGGCAGGAAAGTTTCCAGCGCGACCTTGGTCGACTCGTACAGGTCAGTGTCGAGAATCAACATGGCCACGACCAGGTCCGGACGCGTCTTGACCCACTCCGGCACGGTCTTGACGATGTCGCCCTTGACCAGTTCGCAACGCGGAATACGGTTGACCGGACGCAGCAAGTCATTGGCGTCGATCATGTCCTGGATCAGCGACTGGTCGGTATCGGCGAACATGGTTTCGTTGACGTCGGCCGGATCGTCGGTCTTGCTGATGCTCTGGAAGCCTTCGAAGGTATCGAAACCCACGATCGAACGGTTGATCGCGTAGGGTTCCAGAATCATCGACAGGTGCATGTAGAGCATCAGCGAGTTGCCCTTGTACACGCCGCACTCGATGATCGCGCCCGGAATCTCTGCGACTTTCTTGAACAGCTCCATCCGCGACAGGGCAGCGGTCACACCGATGCGGTTGGCGAATACAAACGGTGCGTCCGCTACGTACTCGGCATCCACGCGCTTGAGGACATTGGCGCGGGTTTCGTTGTACTGAGCCTCGGCTGGGGTGATGCGACGCTTGGTCATTGCTGGATTCCTTGGAAATTCGAAAAATCGTGGGCGTGGAAATAATCTTTGAAACCGGCACCGACATCCGGACAGGCGCTGTCGACATTGATCGCGCCGCGCTGATGTTTGAGGTCATCCAGGTGCATCAGGCGGAAATCCACGCTGAAGCGGGTTTGCTGAGTGTGATTGGCCACGGTGCCGTGCAGGTGTGAGCCGGAGAAAATCAGCATTTCGCCGGTATTGCCGGCGATACGCAGTTCGGACGCGGTATTGATCTCTTCCTGCGGCACCGGATGCACGCGGACTTCGTCCTTGAGGTTGTCCTTGGCCTTGTGCCGCTGGTTGCTGATCCAGTCCGACAGGCTCCACTGACTGGAGGTGTTTTTCACCGGCACATCGAAGTAGCCGGTGTTGATCATCATCGTTTGATCCGGGGAAATGGTGTGCACCGGCATCCAAGTGTTGATCTGGCAATCGACGCTGCCATACCAGGTGTCGCGATGCGGCTTGTAGGCGTAGCTGACCCCGGCGTGCAGGTAGTCGTAATTGGGTACGACGCGGATGCGCGGCACGTCGAAGATGTATTCACGCGGATCGGCGCCGATCTCTTCGATAAAACTCAAAATCAGTTCTTTGACGCGCAGGCTGTTGGTGAACTGGCCCTTGAGGCGAGTCACCAGCACGACGAACTCTTCCACCGGCATCAGCGTGTGCAGCGCCTGGTGTTGGGTTTCACCGTTGAATGCAGCCGTGATGCTCTCTTGAGCAAAGGCACACAGTTGGTGGGCAGCGCGCAGTTGCGTGTTCAGAAAGATATCGCCGGCGTAGATGGCTTCCTTGAAGTCAGCTCGTTGTTGAAGCTGATTGATGTACAAATTCACTGTTGCCCTCCTGGAGACGTCGAGTGACTTAATAATCGGCACCCGACCGACAAACTGAAGCGTTTTTTGACCACTGGCGCTTTGCGGCGAGGCTGGCAAGTTTCAAACCGACAAAAGAAATCCCGGTGTGCGCGGGGCCAGCCGGGATCTTTCGAGCGAATGTGAGCTTAGAACAATTGGGTGAACAACCAGTACAGGCTGCCCGACAACAAAATCGCCGCCGGCAACGTCAGCACCCACGCCATCAACAAATTGCGGATGGTCTTCATCTGTAATCCGCCGCCATTGGCAACCATGGTCCCGGCCACGCCCGAAGACAACACGTGCGTCGTCGACACCGGCAAACCGAACATGTCGGCTGCGCCAATGGTCAGCATTGCCACGGTTTCCGCCGACGCGCCTTGTGCGTAAGTCAGGTGGGTCTTGCCGATTTTCTCGCCGACCGTCACCACAATCCGCTTCCAGCCAACCATGGTGCCTAGCCCGAGCGCGATGGCCACGGCGATCTTCACCCACAGCGGAATAAATCGCGTCGCGTTATCGATCTGCTGCTTGAACAGTTGCAGTTTGCCGCTGGTGTCGGCGTCGAAGTTGCCGACCTTGTTCTTGTCCATCAGGCGAATGGTTTCGCTGGCCAGGTACATGTCGTTACGCACGTTGCCCATGGCTTCGGCCGGGACTTTCGCCAGCGAGCCGTAGCCTTTGACTTCTTCACCGATGTGCCCGGTGAGGGCGGCGAGGGCGGGGACCAATTGCGGCGAGGCTTCCTTGCTGCGCATGTAATCCGAGAGGATTGGGCGCGGATCGGCCGGCGCCGGCAGCGGTGAACTTTTGACCAGCGCTTGCTGGGTGACTTGCGCCACGGCGGCGAACTGCAGTGATTGTTCTTCCGGCATGGTGCGATTCAAGGCGTAGGCCATCGGCAAGGTGCCGACCAGAATCAGCATGATCAGGCCCATGCCTTTCTGCCCGTCGTTGGAGCCGTGGGCGAACGATACGCCGGTGCAGGTCAGGATCAGCAAACCGCGAATCCACCACGGTGGCGGGGTGTTGCCTTCAGGTGCCTTGTACAGCGAACGGTTCTTCACGAACGCGCGCAGCGCCAGCAGCAACAACGCCGCAAAACCGAAACCCACCAGCGGCGACAGCAGCAAGGCGTAACCGATCTTCGTTGCCTGCGCCCAGTCCACGCCAGAGGTGCCGTCGCGCCCGTGCATCAGCGCATTGGCCACGCCGACGCCGATGATCGAGCCGATCAACGTATGCGACGACGAGGCCGGCAAGCCCAGCCACCAGGTGCCGAGGTTCCACAGGATCGCCGCAATCAGCAGGGCGAAGATCATCGCGAACCCGGCGGACGAGCCGACCTGCAGGATCAGCTCCACCGGCAGCAACGCGATGATGCCGAACGCCACCGCGCCACTGGACAGCAGCACACCGAGGAAATTGAAGAACCCCGACCAGACCACCGCCACATTCGGCGGCAGCGAGTGGGTGTAGATCACTGTGGCCACGGCGTTGGCGGTGTCGTGGAAACCGTTGACGAACTCAAAGCCGAGCGCAATCAGCAGTGCCACGCCGAGCAGCAGGAACGGCGTCCACGTGGTGACCACGGTGCCGAGTTCGTGCATGTCGTGCATCAGGCTATAGGCCGTGAACAGCATCCCCATGGCCAGCACTGCGAAAAAGATCACGTAGGTGAACGGGCCGGTTTTCTTGTCGAGGGCGGGCCTGCCGCTGGGGGCAGACGTTTGGCGGGCGGTCAGGGAGGGAGTAGCCATGAGCGGACAATCCTGAGCGAGGGAAGGAATGTCGCCCATGATCGTTGCAGAATGTTACAGAGAGACTGCTTCAGGTCAGTGTTTGGTCTGTCAGCCGATTGATCACGACAACTGATGAAGTTCCCGGTGGCGAGGGGATTTATCCCCGATCGGCTGCGCAGCAGTCGTAAATACGGTGACCACTGTTTAACTGATAAACCAAGGTGTCGGGTTTTGGGGCTGCTTCGCAACCCATCGGGGATAAATCCCCTCACCACAAAAGCTGATGTCGCCCTGTAGAAGTTGCCGCAGGCTGCGATCTTTTGCTCTTAATAATCCCCGCGTTTGCGAAACGCCCAGCGCCCGGCAATCACGGTAAACGTCGCCACCAGCGCGACCAATATCCAGAACCCCTCCGGATCTTGCGACAACGGCACGCCCCCCACATTCATCCCGAAGAAACCGGCAATGATATTGATCGGCAGCGCCAGCACCGTCACCACGGTCAGGGTGAACAGTGTGCGGTTGCTCTGTTCGTTGAGGTTGGCGGCGATTTCTTCCTGAAGCAGTTTGATCCGCTCGCCGAGGGCAGTGAGGTCGTTGATGATCAGCGCAAATTCCTCGGTGGATTTGCGCAACTCCTTGACGTCCTCCTTCTGCAACCACGGCGGCGGGCGATTGAGCAGGCGCAGCAACGAACCCGGCTCCAGCGCCAACAGCCGCTGCAAACGCACCAGCACCCGTCGGTGGGCGCCGAGTTCGGCACGGTTGGTCGACAGCCGCGATGAGAGCAATTCGTCCTCGATCTGATCGACGCTGAGGCTGGTCTTGCGCACGATCTGCGTCAGCACTTCGCCCTGATCGCGCAGCAGGTGCACGAGCAATTCCGAGGGCGAGCGAAAGCGCTCGCCGGCCTTCACCGACGAACGCAATTTATCCACCGAATGCAGCGGTTGCAGGCGCGCACTGACGATCAGTTTGCTGCGCACGCACACCCACAGCGTCGACACATCAGAAGAGACCATGCTGCTGAGGTTGAACACCACGTCGTTGACCACCGCCAGCAATGCCGAGTCGACATGTTCGATGCGCGTCGAACGCGAGCCTTCGTGCAGCGCCTCAAAAAACTCGTCGGGCAATTGCAGATGGCTTTTCATCCAGCGCTCGCACGCCGCGTGCGCCAGGTTCAGGTGCAGCCAGAGGAATTCGCCGCTGTCGCTGTCGTCCTGCAGGCAGCGCAGTGCCGTCGCCGAATCGACCTCGCGGCCACGCTCACCGGGCAGAAAACGAAAGCCGTAGAGCAAGCCAAACAGGTCAGGATCGCGATGACTGATATCGAGGCTGTGGTTCATGAAGGCTCGCTGCGAGGTTGGCGTGAGACAGGGAATTCACAGATTCACCTGAACCGCATCATCGCAATGTCACATGACGTTTGTGTGACGGCAAAATGACGTCAAATCAGCGACTTACCGGCGGTCGGATTTTTCTCAAGAAGCGCTCTGGAACGCCGATCACAGGTGCATTAGGTTGCGCGCCATTGGCCACAGGCCAAGGTTCGCTGACAGGGAAGTCCGCACCATTTCACGCTCGTTTCGGGCGTGCCTCATCCCTGTCTTGAGTACCTGCGATGCTGCAAAAATCCCTGAGAGCGCAAATTCTCGCCCTGCTGAGTGGCAGCCTGTTGGCGATGCTGTTGATCGCGCTGGCCTGTTTCCATTTCCTGTCCAACGGCGTGCAAAGCTACAGCCAGTTGATCGCAGGCCCCTTGCACACTTCGCAACTGATCGACGAAGCCAACCTGCAATTCAAGGTGCAGGTGCAGGAATGGAAAAACGTCCTGCTGCGCGGCAAGCAACCGGCAGACCTGGCCAAGTACTGGGGCCAGTTCGAAGACCGTCAGCGCGATGTGCAGAACATTCTCGGTGAACTGGCCAGCCAGAAAGGTATCGAGCCAAGTCTGAAAAACCGTATCGATCGTTTGCGCGACGAGCACCGTCAGTTGGGCGCTGCTTACCAGAAGGGTCGCGACGCCTATGTAGCGGCGGGCGGCGATCCAACGGCGGGCGACGCCGCTGTCAAAGGCGTCGACCGCGCGACCAGCGAGCAGATGAGCGAACTGGTGACCGAGTTGCGCAAACAGGGCACCGAGCAGTCGGCGCTGATCAGTGCCGAGGCTGATCGCACGGTATTGCTAGGCACCCTGGTGATGCTTGCTTCAAGTTTGCTGATTGGTCTGCTCAGCTTGTGGCTGGTCAACCGCAATCTGGTCGATCCGATCCGTAAGCTGATTGATTACGTGACCCAGTTGAGCCGAGGCAAATTGGCCGAGCGCGTGTCCAGCGACCGTCAGGATGAATTGGGCAACCTCGCCGCCGCCGCCAATACGCTGCGCGATTTCCTCGCTGAAACCTTCACCCGTTTGCAGCGCAGTGCCAGTGACCTGGACAGCGCCAGCGGCGAGTTGAACGCCATCGCCACCACTATGGCCGGCGGCACCAACGAGCAATTCAACCGCACCGATCAAGTGGCCACGGCAATGAACGAAATGTCTGCCACCGCCCAGGAAGTGGCGCGTCACGCCGCCGATGCGGCGCGCGCTGCCGACGATGCCGACCAGTCCGCCCAGCAGGGTGAAAAGGTCATGCAAAGCACTATTCACACCATCACGCAGATGCGCGGCGAAATCGCCAACACCGCCACGGTGATCCGTCGTCTGGAAGCCGACAGCGGCCGTATCGGCAAGGTGCTGGAAGTGATTCGCGGCATTGCCGAGCAGACCAACCTGCTGGCGTTGAACGCCGCCATTGAAGCGGCGCGGGCCGGTGAGGCCGGGCGTGGTTTTGCTGTGGTCGCCGACGAAGTGCGCAACCTGGCGCAGCGTACGGCGGAGTCGATCATCGAGATCAACCAGATCATCCAGAGCGTGCAGACCGGCGCGGTGGACGCCGCTCAAGCCATCGATAGCGGCCAGACCCGCAGCGATGAAAGCGTCGAGCAGGTCACCCAGGCCGGCGCGATGCTGGAGCGCATCACCCACGCGGTGGAAGCGATTCGCGACATGAACCGCCAGATCGCCACCGCCGCCGAAGAGCAGACGTCGGTAGCCGAGGACATCTCACGCAATCTGACCGAGATCACCTCCATCGCCAGCACCAACCTCGAGAGCGTCCAGCGCACCGAAAGTGCCAGCCAGAACCTGCATGGGCTGTCGGGGCAACTGAACGAAGTCACCGCGCGCCTGAGCGCCTGAGCCGTTGACTGTGTACCGGTTCGGATACCGAGTCGGTACACAGTCGATCTCAATTCAATGCGGCCATGGTCGATGACCGGTTATCCATAACCGGCATTGGAGCATTCCCATGGTCAGCATCACCTCTGTTTCGATCAACCAGACCCTCACCACAGCGACCAGCAAGACGTCGATCAAAGACGTCAGCGAAGACACCTCGACCAGCGCAACGACGAGCAGCGAGGTAGCGGCCGATACCAGCACAGTCGCTGCGGGCGGCGGCGCGGCGCCGGCGGGCGACAGCAGTTCCAGCAGCAGTGAAGAATCGGACTCGGTGAAAGAGCTGCGCAAGCAGATTGCCGAGTTGCAAAAGCAATTGCAGGAACAGCAACAGGCGCTGCAAGCGGCGCAGGCGAAGCAGGAAAGTGCTGAGGCGAAGGCTGCGGATGTTGCGGCGGCACAGGCGCAAATCTCCAGCACCTCAGCCTCGTTGCAAACCGCCACGGCGGCGTTGTTGCAAGCGTTGCAGGATTCCGACAGCAGCACCTCCGGCTCACTGGTCAGTACCTCGGCCTGATCATCAGCGCACTTCCTGTGTGGGGGCAGGCTTTAGCGTCGTTCACCCGATCCTGTAGGAGCTGCGGCACGCTGCGATCTTTTGATTTTGTTTTTAAAGATCAAAAGATCGCAGCCTCGTTTCACTCGACAGCTCCTACAGGGATTTATGTCGCGCACAAAAAAGCCGCGCGATCGTTAGATCGCGCGGCTTTGGGTACGCGGTGTATCAGGTGTCTTGCTTGTTGCTCAGTACCTTGCCGGTGGTGGCGTCGAAGTCCACGTCGAACTCTTTGCCATCAGCGGTTTTCAATTCAACTTCGTACTCATAACCGTTGAAGTGGTTATCCAGGTCGGTGTCGGTGATGGTCGCACCCGGGTGCAGCTTCAGGGCTTCGGCGTTCATCGACTCCAGCGACTTGATCTTGCCGGACTTGACCAGCTCAGGGATCTGGTCGACGCGAACATCAGCCTGGGCCAGGCCAGCAGTCAGCGTCAGGGCAGCGGCGGTAAACAGGGCAGTCAAAGTTTTCATCGGTTCGTTCCTTGGGTTGCTTAAGTGCGTGTTCTGTTGAAGTGGGTTCAGATTAACCAGCGCAACTTAATTCACCCTTAAAACCCCGCATCGCGTGCAGGGCTCCTGTAGGAGTGAGCCTGCTCGCGATGCGGACAACCCGGTTTACCGATCAGAACCCGTTGTTCTTCAACACCTGATCAACGCTGGCAGCGGCCGGGCGTTTATAGAACTTCAACAGTTCGCTGGCGCGGTTGGTGAAGATACCGTCGACACCAGCAGCCATTACTTTTTCGAAGTCCACCGGCTCATCGACGGTATAGACGTGCACCAGCATGCCTTGGTCGTGGGTGTACTTGTTCATCCACGGCTGCACCAGATCGGAATAGCTCTGATCGCCACCCTTGGTCAGCTTCGCCGAAGGGCCGGTACCGATGGCGCCCTGAGCCTTGGCGTAATCGACCCACTGTTTGAACTCAGCTTCGGACTTCGGCTCCTGCTTGCCGTAGAAAGCGTTTTTGTCCTTCTCGCCCGACTCGGCAAACGTCACTTTGGATTTCGGCTCGATGCTGCCTTCGCCGACCCACAACAGCAGAATCTTCGGCACTTGCGGCATTTCCTTTTGCAGCAGTTCTAGGCTGTTCTTCTCGAAGGTCTGCAAAATCACCTTGCCTTTGCCCTGACCGACGCCCAGTGGGCTTTTCGCCAGTTTAGAACCCGCCGGGCTCAGCCAGCCGCGATCCTGCAGTTTGTCTTTCAGGTCTTTCTCGATCCCCGGAAACAGTTGCGGCTCCTTGGTTTCGATGTACAGGCCCGGCTTGTGCTGCGGGTTGGCCTGGGCGATGTCGATGATTTCATCCAGCGTCAGAATTTTCAGGCCCGCGTAGGAAGGGCGCGCGCGATCCGGGTAAGCCTTGTTGTACCAACTGCCGGCGTCGAGGGTTTTCAGTTCGGCCATGGTGAAAGCCGTGGCCGGGCTGTCCTTGCGCTCCGGGAACTTGGTGGCGACGTCGGTGGTGCGTTGCAGGTTGTTGTCGTGCAGGGCGAACAGCACGCCGTCCTTGCTGCGTTGCAGGTCCATTTCCAGGTAATCGGCGCCCAGATCGCGGGCCAGTTTGTAGGCCGCAGCGGTGGATTCCGGTGCATCAAAGGACGCGCCACGGTGGGCGATTACCGCCGGGTGCGGGATGCCATGCGTCGCAGCCACGGCGTCGGGCGTTGTCTGGCTGGCGGCATGCGCCTGACCGAAACCGAGCAACAGGCTCAGCATGAGGGCGCTTTTGGTGAAAGTGGCGGGCATGTTCGAATTCCTTTCGCAGGGCATTTTCAAAGACGTACCTTTTAACAACTGAATCGATTGCGTGCTATCGCGAGACCGACATAAACGTATTAAAAGCGATTTTTCCTGCACTTTTGTGGCGCTGTTTGCAGTACGCTTGCCCACGGCAGACGTCCCGGCAGAGGACGCGCCCACTGTTGCGCCCTGCGTGTAAACCATCGATCAACATTTCGTGAGGTTTACCATGCGCATCACCTCCCAACTCATCTGCCAGGCCGCCGACGACCTCAAGGGCTTTGTCGGCCTCAACCGCAAGACCGGTCAGTACATCGTGCGTTTCAGCGAAGATTCCTTCGGCATGGACGTGGCGGATGACGGCATCATTCCCACCAGCGAATTCGTCTGGGCCCGGGTTTCAGACACGACCATGACGTTGAAGCGCGAGTTGATTCAGTTGCTGCTGGATCAGAACATCGATGACCGGATCAACATCACCGAGCCGTTGCGGGTGTATATGCACAAGCAGGACGTGCCGGAGATTGTGGCGGTGCGCAGTCTGGTGCGCGGCTGAAATTTGCAGTGACCCTATTGCCGCCATCGCCAGCAGGCTGGCTCCCACATTGGATCTGTGGCGCTCACACATCCCCTGTGGGAGCCAGCCTGCTGGCGATGAGGCCAGTGAGTGCGCCGCCGCACTCACTGCCCAAACCGATACTCGCGCTCAACCTTGCACACCCGCGTTTGAAACGCCGAATACCAGATCGACCGCCCACGCTGCTGAATCACCTTATGTTCGGGATGCTCCCGCCACGCCAGAATCGCCGCCTCACTTTCCCAATAAGAAACAGTGATGCCGATGCCGTCCGCCCCGCGAATCGAGTCAATGCCCAGAAAACCCGGTTGTTTGGCAACCAGTTCCATCATGCGCTCAGCCGCCTCGGCATAGCCGTTGTCACCCTCGGTTCGAGTCGACGTAAAAATCACCGCAAAGCACAAAGTCATCAACGTGCCTCCGCACAAGCTTCGACAAACGCGCGCACCAGCGGTGGCATCTGCCCTATGAGCGCCGCACGTTCCGGTTGAAACAACGTGGCGACAAAAAACCGATGATCCCTGAGCTCGATTGCCCTCAAGTCGCCCGCTGAGTCATGACCCACCGCCTGTAGCCGATGTTTGAAAAGCTCCCGTTCGAACTGCGGATTCACACCGTAGCGGCAGCGATAGCCTTCGCGAATTTCAGACGTTTCGTACGCCTTGGCGATCAACGAACCCGGCACCAGATCAATGCTGTCCACGGTTTCCACCAGCGAACAGGTGAGCGGGGTGAGCACGGCTCTTTCGGATTCGGGCGAAGTCTCGCCATGTTCCGCATCAGCCCAGCCCAACACATTGCGGGAAAATTCCAGCACCGCATGCTGAAAACCGCCACAGGTGCCGAGGAAGGGGCGCTGTTGCTCGCGGGCAAAACGGATCGCTCGCAATGCGCCGGCTTCACTTTTGTAAGGGCTGGCCGGCACGCACCAGAAACCGTCGAAGCTTTGCAGCGGTGTATCGGCGTGGATTTGATCCGTGGCCAGCCATTGGTATTGCACATCGCGGCCGGTCTGCTCGGCGATCATGCCGAGCGCAACAGGGATCGCCTGGTGGGCGGTGACTTGCGGGTCGTAGTCGCCGATCAGGGCGATGGAAATGGCGTCCATGGATTTCCTTTATTTGAAAGCAGTGATGAATCTTTGTGGTGAGGGAATTTATCCCCGATGGGGCGCGAAGCGGCCCTCAAACATGGCCTGCTGCGCAGTCCATCGGGGATAAATCCCCTCGCCACAGTAAATGTGTGCAGTTGTCGATCACTGGAGCTCACTATAGATTGGCGTTCACGCACTCAATATTGGCGTTTCTCCAAGTGATCAATGCACCGACGCACTATCGGCTCGACTACCCGGATCTGGCGCTGATTCTCGCTTTGGTACGTGGCGGCTCTCTGGCCCGGGCTTCACAGCTGTTGAAGGTCGATGTCTCGACGGTGTTCCGTGCCGTTCGACGCCTTGAGGCTGCGCTCGGCCAGCAACTGTTCGAAAAAAGCCGCGCCGGTTATTTGCCAACGTCGCTTGCGCAGACACTGGCCGAGCAGGCCGAACGCGCCGAGCAGGCACTGGACGCCGCGCGGATCGGCGTGGAGCAGGGCGGTGAAGTCGTCAGCGGCACGGTGCGGCTGACCTGCACCGACTCGGTGTTGCAGGGCTTGCTGCTGCCGGCGCTGGCGCAGTTCATGCCCAACTATCCGGCGCTGACCATCGAATTAAGCACTTCCAACGATTTCGCCAACCTCAGCCGCCGCGATGCTGACATTGCCCTGCGCCTGACACGCACACCGCCGGAGCATTTGGTCGGACGGCAATTGGCGAAGATTTCCTACCGCGTCTGTGCCAGTGCGCGCTACTTGCAGAACGTGGATGCATCGGATCTGGCCGCACTGACCTGGATCGCCCCGGACGATTTCCTGCCCGATCACCCGACCATCGCCTGGCGCCGCCAGTACCTGCCCGGTGTGACCCCGGGTTATCGCTGCAACAGCATGCTTTCGGTGACAGAGTTGGTGCGCGCCGGCCTCGGCGTGGCGGCGTTGCCCGACTTTTTGATCAACGATGGCTTGCAGGCGTTAAGCGAACCGCTGCACGGCTACGATACGGCGCTGTGGTTGCTGACCCGTCCGGATTGCCGGGCATTGCGTTCGGTGGTCACGTTGTTCGATGAACTCGGGCGGGCGCTGCGTTTGCCGTGATCAGCGCTGTGGGTTCTGGCACACGTGCGCGTGCAACTCGCTGGTCAGGCCTTCGATGCGTTCGGTCAGGCTTTTGGTCATCTCGGTGAGGCGCGTGTTCTGTTCCAACAGCTCAAGCAGTTGCGCGGTGTTCTGCGCTGCCTGTGCCTGGCGTTCGGTGTTGGCTTGCGCCAGGGCTTCGCGGTGCAGGGCGTCGGCGTCGGCTTGTGCTTTGTCGCGCGCGGCCTGGCGGGTTTGTGCGAGCAGGATCAGTGGCGCGGCGTAGGCCGATTGCAGGCTGAACGCCAGGTTTAAGAGGATGAACGGGTAAACGTCGAACGTGGTCACGCCAAACGCGTTGAGACTGATCCACAACACCACGATCAGGGTTTGCGCGCCAAGAAAGGTTGGCGTGCCGAAGAACCGCGCAAAGGCTTCGGCGCGCAGGGCGAAGGTGTCGTTGCCGAAGGTTGTGTTCAGGTGGGCGTGGGGGCGGTGGAAGCGCAGGTGATCGACGGGGGGCGCGGATGGTCCGGGTTTTTCGTTGTTCATGGTGTGCTCGGCAGGGCTTGGGACTGAAGGCCACTATAGTCCTGCATTGCCGCTGACACCGCCTTCGCGAGCAGGCTCGCTCCTACATTGAAATACAATCCACTGTGGGAGCGAGCCTGCTCGCGATGGCCGCGACTCGGTTTCCAGCCTCAGCCAGGCGCCCGCTCATTGGCAAACATACTCACCGCCTGCACCGCCTCACTGGCGCCATCACGAATCTGCAGGATTACCGTGCCGGCCTGATCCGCCAGTTCCACGCCCTGCGCCGCGCGATCGCGGGTGCCGTCCATGCTCTTGATCGCCTGGCGAGTTTCGGTCTGGATCAACCCGATCATGTTGGAAATCTCCGCTGTCGAGCCGCTGGTGCGTGCCGCCAACTGCCGTACTTCATCGGCCACCACGGCAAAACCGCGGCCCTGTTCACCGGCGCGGGCGGCTTCGATCGCCGCGTTGAGCGCCAGCAAGTTGGTTTGATCGGCGATCCCACGGATGGTGTTGACGATGGCCGTGATCTGCTCGGAGCGCTCACCCAGTTGTGCGATCAGTGTCGAAGACTCGGCAATGTCCTGGGCAATTTCACGCATCTCGCTGGCCGCTTGCTGAATGACCTGAGTGCCTTGTTCGGCGACTTTCCGCGTCTCTACCGAGATGTGATAGGCGGCGCTGGCACTGCGCGCGTCTTGCGCGTGTTGTTCGACCCGAGCGGTGACGTCCGAGGCGAATTTCACCACTTTGCACAGACGTCCGGAAGCGTCGTAAACCGGGTTGTAATTGGCCTCCAGCCAAACAGTCTGCCCGCGCTTGTCGACGCGTTCGAACTGGCCTTGAAAGAACTCACCCTGATTCAGCCGTCGCCAGAAATCCTGATAGGCGCTGCTGTTGACCAATTCTGCGGTGCAGAACAAACGGTGATGTTTACCTTTGAGCTCGGCCAGTGAGTAACCCATGCGCGTCAGAAAATTCTGGTTGGCGGTGATTACGCTGCCGTCGAGGTTGAATTCAATCACCGCCATCGCCCGGTCGATGGCTTCCAACTTGGCGTTGACCTCGCTTTCCTGCTGCACCTTGGTCGTCACGTCCATGGCGTACTTGACCACTTTCACCACCCGTCCGGAGGCATCCTTGATCGGGTTGTAGCTGGCTTCGAGCCAGACTGGCTGGCCTTTGCTGTCGACCCGTTCAAACGTCCCTGACTGAAACTCCCCGTTTTTCAGGCGCGACCACAACTCGCTGTACCGAGCGCTGCGACCAAACTCAGGGGTGCAGAACAACCGATGGGGCTGGCCGATCGCTTGTTCGGCGCGGTAACCCATGGTTTTGAGGAAGTTGTCGTTCGCACTTAAAACCACACCGTCGAGATCGAATTCAATCACCGCCATGGAGCGGTTGATGGCATCGAGCAGGCCACTTTGTTGAGTGAGGGTGTGTTGAAGGTCATCGAGGGCGGCTTTGTGGCGATTAAAGAACATGTCGCAGTACCTGGAAGTAGGGAAAGACTGGGGTTGTGTCCCTGTTTCCGCGGGGGCAGGCCAAGCCGATGGATGTATGCATTGACCGCAAAGTGCCAGCATCCAGGCTGACGGCTGAATCTTATACAGACTTATTGGTTCTGTACAAGAAACTGCTGTTTCGAAATTGTACGAAAGTGCTCATATGCCCAGCGCCAGATTCATCCTGAAATACTTTGCCGTATTTTTTTCGGACGGATCTTGCGTCGGACATTGTCATTTATTCCAACGGAATCGCTGCCGGGGCATTCAATCGAAGGAGCGCGCAGGAGAGTGGCGATTCAGAGCTGATAACGCGCCAGAAACATCTCCAGTGCCGAGTCGGCCACGGTGTTTTGCGTCGCGGTGTCGAGCGGTGGCTGACCCATGGAAATCTGCGGCCAGAAACCGAACGACTTCAGCAGGCCCTGCACCTGTTGCGCGGCGAAAACCGCGTCCACCGCTTTAATCCGGCCATCAGCCTGAGCGGCACGGATCCAAACGGTCAGGCCTTCTTCCCGCTCGCCCATGCGCGCGACCATGTTCTGCGCACGCTCCGGTGAGTGGATGGTCGCGGCAATCGCCACGCGCGCCAGGCTGAGGAAGTTGTCATCGGCCATCAGTTGCAGTTTGGCCAACAACATCTGTCGCAACTGATCAGATAACGGCTGATCAGGGCTGTACGCGACCGACTGCTCGGCGCTGATCCGCGCCCATAACTGGTTGAGAATTTCGGCGAACAGCTCTTCTTTGCTAGGGAAATGGTTGTACACCGTGCGCTTGGACACACCGGCGGTGGCCGCGATTTTGTCCATGCTCGTGATCTCGAAACCGTTGGCACGGAATTCGGCAATCGCCGCTTGAATAATGGCTTCGCGTTTACGGTCGGTGAGGCGCTGTGGAGCTGTCATAAGTACGCTTCGGTAGGAAGAGGGTGAAATTACACTTGGCAGTTTACTTGTCATCTCGTTTGATGCAACCTAGAAACTACACCGATGAGTGTAATGTTGCGTTAATCCTCGCAACCTAAAAAACAGACAGTTCGGCTAATGCGTGCGTGCCTTGGCCATTTATCGTCCCACCTTGGAAAACCGTAAATTGCGCGGTTTTCTGGAGTCATTCAGTCATGGCCAATCCAGTTTCTGTTACGGACAACACCTCCACGCCTGAAGCCTCTCGACAGGATCAAGGCCTGTTCCGCAATCATGCGCCAGTTCAACGCGAAGGCGTGCGCAAAATGCTGCGCATCATGTGGAACATGATCTTCCACAAACCGCGCAACACCCGGCCGGCCGCAGCGATCCCGGTACAACCGCTGACCCGCGAAGACCTGCTGGCAGCGCCTGACCACAGCGTCTGGCGCCTCGGTCACTCGACCCTGTTGCTGAAGATGCAGGACAAGTTCTGGATCACCGACCCGGTGTTCGCCGAACGCGCTTCGCCGGTGCAATGGGCCGGTCCGAAACGCTTCCACCAGCCGCCGATCAGCCTCGACCAGTTGCCGCCGATCGAAGCGGTGATCCTGTCCCACAACCACTACGACCACCTCGATTACGAGGCCGTGCTGCGGCTGGCGGTGAAAACCAATCTGTTCCTGACCCCGCTGGGCGTCGGCGACACCCTGATCAAATGGGGCATCGACGCCAGCAAGGTTCGCCAGTTCGACTGGTGGGAAGGCACGGAAATCGCCGGCATCCGTTTCATCGCCACGCCGTCGCAACACTTCTCCGGTCGTGGCCTGTTCGACAGCAACAGCACCTTATGGGCGTCATGGGTAATGATCGACGGCGACACCCGCATTTTCTTCAGCGGCGACAGTGGCTACTTCGACGGTTTCAAACGCATCGGCGAACAGTACGGCCCCTTCGACCTGACCCTGATGGAAACCGGCGCCTACAACGTCGAATGGCCGCACGTTCACATGCAGCCCGAACAAACCCTGCAAGCCCACATCGACCTCAAGGGCCGCTGGCTGTTTCCGATCCACAACGGCACCTTCGACCTGGCGATGCATGCCTGGCATGAACCGTTCGACCGGATCTTGGCGCTGGCCTGGGAACGCAGTGTTTCGATTACTACGCCGCAGATGGGGGAGGCGTTCAACATCGCTCAGCCCCAGCGTGGGAATGCGTGGTGGTTGGGGGTTGAAGGGGAGAGTGAGGGGGTGGTTCAGAACGCTTAACGAGTTTTAGGTTAAGCAAACACCACTTCAATTCGGCCCTCTTTCCGTGATCGGGGGGCCGATTTCACTACGATTTGCACGTCTCGCCCAAGATGTGAAAGACATTCCATCATTTTGGCTTCACTGATCCCTCGAAATTTCCCGCGCAGCATTTCGGAAAGTTTTGGCTGGGATAATCCAAGAATTTCAGACGCCTGAATCTGAGTAAGATGGCGAGCTTTGATGATCTCGCCGATCTTTGCCGCGAGCTGCGACTTAACCTGCATTTCACTGGCATTGGGCAGTTCGAGGTCTTGGTAGACGTTCCCGATACCTTCTTCAATTTCTATCATGTTGTGATCCTTTCGCGTGATCCTGAGCGGCTCGAAGTCTGTTTCGGATCAGATCAATGTCGGACTGAGCCGTTTTGATTCCAGCAGTCGACTTCTTCTGAAAGCAGTGCAATACATAAATGGCACTGCCGAAACGAACCGTATAAATGGCACGGTAGGTGTTGGTGTCGAAGTCTTCGATCAGCTCCAGTACACCTGCGCCTCCAAACCCTTTCAGGGGTTTTGCATCTGGGTGCTTCAAGCCACTTTGAGCCAAGTCCAATGCATAACCAAAAACATCCTGTACGTCTGTGGGCATCTGCTTGAGATCTTTCTTGCTACTGCAGACCCAAAAGAGCGGCTTCCTTGCACTCATGCGAAAATATACCTATTTAGGGATAAAGATCAACTTGCCTTTTCAATCAGCCATGGCGTAGTCCCCATGCCCCACAGACTCCGATGCTGAGTTCGTAACACTCACTGATCGCCCCGGCGCAAACCCCGGAAAGAACACCAACCCCCGCGACTCAAACCGATACGCCAGCGCCAGACGCGCCGCATCCGCCACCTCTTGCTGTGCCTCGAACCGTTGAATGTCGGCTACCGAAACTTCAGCTTCCCGCGACAGCTGTTCCACGCTCCAGCCCAGCATCGCTCGGGCCTGGACGCAGTGGGTCGGGGTGAACTGGAAAAGGGCAATGCGTTCGAGGATGTGGTTCATCGCAAGAGAGGCCATGGTGTGCTCCGGGCTCAAGAGTGCTGATTGAAAATGTACTGTGTTTTTGTACAGTTGTTTTCGGCCGGGATCAAACGTATTTTTTGATTTGCCCTAATTCGCCGCCTCCAACCAGACGGACGGTGCCTGACCGAGGATGCGCCGGAACATTGTCGAGAACGCTGCCGGGCTCTCGTAACCGAAATCCAGGGCAATCCGCGTCACTGCTTCACCCGCCGCCAGCCGCGCCAGTGCCAGCACCACGCAAGCCTGCTGGCGCCATTGGCTGAAGCTCAATCCGGTTTGCTGCCGAAACATTCTGTTGAATGTACGCAAGCTTATGTGTAACTGGTCAGCCCAGTGCTGCGGCGACTGGTGGGCGTTCGGCTGATGCAGAAAGTTCTGACACAACGCGAGGAGCTTTCCGTCAGACGGCAACGGAATGTGCAACGGCAGCGGGGCACTGCGCACAACTTCATGCAGCAACAGATCGACCAGCGCGCCGTCGCGGCCGCTCAGGTCATATTCCAATGGCACTTCCACCGCTTCCATCAGCAAGTGCCGCATCAACGGCGAGACATTGATCACCTGGCAGCGCTCCCCCAAATCCACCGCCCCGGGTTCGATGTACACACTGCGAGTGCTTACGCCCAGCATCAACACCTCATGCGCCACCCCCGGCGGAATCCACACCGCGCGCTGTGGCGGCACCACCCAATTGCCGTCATGGGTGCTGACCTGCATCACCCCGGTCGCGCCGTACAACAATTGCGCGCGCCGATGTGTATGAAACGGCAACAGGTGACCGTGGGAATAATCCGTACCGATCGCCACCACTGGGCGCGGCGTGTCATCCAGCAGATTGATCGAAACATTGCGCATCGAGCGGCACCGAGTGGTTGGCGTAAACGCAAACATTATTGGCTGACTTGCTGAAGCAGGCCAAGCCAAGTCTCACTATCGTCGACCGCTCCACCCGAACGGACGACGCATCATGTTCTATCTCCTCCTGACCCTTTTCGGCAGCCTCACCGGCATAACAGCCGTGCTCTTCGGCTTCGGCGGCGGCTTCGTCGTCGTGCCATTGCTCTATCGCATGCTCACCGCCAGCCACGGCGCCGACGACCCCATCAGCCAATCGGCCATGCACATCGCCGTCGCGACCTCGACCTGCGTGATGATCGTCAGCGCCCTGATCGCCACCGACAAACACCGCCGCGCCGGAAATCTCGTCCGTCATTATCTGTGGCCGCTCGGCGGCTTCATCGGTTTGGGTGCAATCGTCGGTGCAATCGCGGCGGTGTGGGTCAGTGGCGAAGTCATCCGCTACGCCTTCATCGCCTACCTCGGGCTAGCCATCATCGACTGCCTGCTACGGCGCGGATTTATCACGCAATCGGCCACTGTCATCCCACGCCGACTGGGCAGGGCGGAAACATCCGCCGGCGGTGCAGGCATCGGCGCCATCGCGACGTTTCTCGGCGTAGGAGGAAGCGTCATGACCGTGCCGCTCCTGAGACGCTGTGGACTGAGCATGTCCCAAGCGACGTCCATGGCCAATCCGCTGAGTGTGCCGGTTGCATTGGCGGGAACGCTGACCTACATGGCGCTGGCAGGATTCAGCGAGACAGATCTGGGCGCATGGTTTGTCGGCTATGTGGACCTGCTGGCGTTTGCGGTGCTGACGGTTGGATCACTGATAGGGATACGAATTGCTACGCCGTGGATTGGGCGGATTCCGGATCGGGTGCATGCTTGGGTGTACATCGGACTACTACTGATGGTGATGATCAGCATGTGCTTGAGCTGAGGGCAAAGACGCTCGATTCCCCAGCGCAACCTCGACATAATCCGCGACGTTTTCTCCGGGCAACCACCCGCTCACTCAAGGACGAAATGATGTATCGCGCACTGATGCGTCTCTGCGGCATGTTGATGCTCGCCAGTTTGTTGATCTCAACCCGGACATGGGCTGATGAAAGCAAGCAGGTGTACACCGGCACTCTCGGCAAAGCAGCTATTGTTCTGGAACTGGACTCTCGCTACAGCGAGGGTCGTTACTTCTACAAAAAGTACCGCACAGACCTGGCGCTTGATGTCAGCAAAGAGGGCGACATACTGGTGATGATTGAAGGCGCGGCCATGGATGGTGATTCGCGTCCGACCTTACGCTTGCAGCCCAAACTCAATGGTTGGAGCGGCGAGTGGAGCAACCCGGCCGGTAAAACCCTGAAGGTGGAATTACAGCGCGCCACGCTTCCAGACGTCCCCGCCGGTGCCTTGCCGTATCTGTTCGAGCTTCATGACAAGAACCCATACGAGTACTTGCGATTACAAGGTCTGCAACTGAAAAAGGGAAAAACCGAAACCTTCATGGGCTACACGCTGCAATGGTGGAGCGAGGAGCAATCGCAGGCTTCACTGTTTGAAGTGATATCGGGATATTCCCCGCAAGCGCGGGAGCTTATCAATCAGCACTTGATGGCGCGTTTGTGGGGATATGTGTCGGGTTACTACAGCTGCTCGGGTGGTTATTCGCAATCCAGTCAGCCGCTTTGGATGACGCCGACATTGATGAGTGCGCGCATTTCCAACGAATTTTACTGTGAGGGCGCTGCGCACCCGAATGAAGATATTGAATCGCTCAACTTTGATGCCCAAACAGGGAAGTTGCTGACCCTTGAGGATGTTCTATGGGTAGAGCAGGGCAAGCCAATACACCAACAATATGAGCCCGAGGATTCGTCCGGGTCTTACTACCACTACCGCACCAAAGTGTTTGCCCCGTGGCTGGTTGCACAACTGTTGAAACTGTACCCGAAAGAAATGACCCTCACGCCAGAAGGCGAGAACGACTGCGGCTACGATGAAGAGAGTCCTTGGCAATTCCCCTCCTGGTACTTCACCGATAGAGGCATCAAGCTGATGCCCACGTATCCGCATGGCGCGGCAGTGTGCGGATATGTCGATTGGGGCATCCTGCCCTATAAGCAGGTCAGGCAGCATCCCGGCGGCGTTGCGCTGCAACTGCCCTGACTCGCGGAGCAAACAGAACCTCGATTCCTGCAAGCATCCCCGCCATAATCCGCATTGTATTTTTCCAGCGTCAGTCGCGAGACCTCGGCGCTGCCAACGCCTCCTTCAAGGATTGATTCATGCTCAAGGGACTGCTGCGCCTGGCACCTTACGCCGCTGCGCTGTTCACACTGATTTCCACCGCCCACGCCGAAGATGGCCGGCAGGTATTCACCGGTACTTTGGGCAAAACCCCAATCGTGGTGGAGTTGAACACCGAACAGCCGGGCGAAGTGACCGGCCGTTATTTCTACGAAAAATACCATCGCGACCTGCCCCTCAGCGGTGCGTTGCAAGGCAACACACTGACCCTGACCGAAGGCAACAATCGCTACGGCGACGACAAACCGCTGCCGACCTTGAAACTGCAAGAAACCGGCAACGGCTGGCAGGGCGAGTGGCAAAGTCCGAAGGGTAAAAAACTGCAGGTGAACCTGACCGAGGCCAAACTTCCGGCGCTGCCTGCCAATGCCGTGCCCGTCATTGCCTCACTGCCCAATGGCGAGGCGTATGAATACTTGCGCCTGCAAGGGCTGAAGCTCAAACCCACCAAGAAAGAAAACTTCATGGGCTACACCCTGCAATGGTGGACCGAGCCTGAAACGAAGATCTCTCTGTTCAGCGTGGAATCCGGCCTGCCGAAAGATGATCAACAGCGGGTTAACCAGCAACTACTGGGCAGACTCTGGCTTGAAGTCATCAGCTATCACGGCTGCCAACTTCAGGGCGGAGAAAACGTCGAGTTCATGCAACAGGCAGAACCGAAAATGATCTCGCCAGCCGTGGTCAGCCTGAACATCTCGACCAGCTATTACTGCGGCGGCGCGCATCCGGACTTCGGTGATTCCCCGCTCAACATCGACGTTAAAACCGGCCACCCATTGTCGCTCGAAGATGTGCTGTGGGTCGGTGAGGGCAAGCCACTTCTGCATGCCGAGCGTGACAGCCTGGGTGACAAACCTCTGAGCGAGGCCGAAAGTGACGCGCGTTATCAGTATGAAAGCAAAGAGTTGGTGCCATGGATCATCAAGCAACTCACCGCCCTGTACCCCACAGAAATGAAGAAACCGACGCAAGAAGACGACTGCGACTTCACGGATGAAAGCATCTGGGGTTCTTCGCCGTGGTACTTCACCGAGAAAGGCTTGTACCTGGGTGCCTACTTCGCTCGCGTACAACGCTCTTGCGACAGACCAGACTGGTCGGTCTTGCCGTACTCGCTAGTCAAACAACACCCCGGCGCCGTCAAACTGCAACTGCCCCAAGGCTGACCGTCACGCCAAACCCGGCGCTTCACGAATGATGAAGTGATCCAGGTTCTCGATATCGGCATTGAAGACCTCGAAAGGCTTTTCGGGGTTCTTCTTGCCCGGCACCTGTTTCAACTCCGGCGTCACGCCATAGAAGAAACAGAACAACTCCTTATCACTGTCGACCGCCTGCTTGATCTCTTCCAGAAACGCCTTGCGCTTGCGGTAGTTGTCGATCAGCTTCTTGTTCAGATAGACGCTCACCGGATAAGGCTTCTTCTTGCTGTCTTCAGGCTTCTTCCACCAGACCCTGTCCTCGAAGTCGATACGAAAGCTGACCCCCCCGTGAAAGTCCTCGATCTTCTTGATCCGGCCCCAGTAAATCAGCCCCTTGTTGTCCATCAAGTACTCAACTTTCTTGAAGAACGAACTGTACGGCGCCGTGTGCTCGCCAATCTTCAACGGCATACGCTTGAGCAACTCCTTGTCGGCGAAGTTCGACACAAAACACTCCACCGGATGCGCGAACACACTGGTCTTGTCCGGCGCCGTCTCACGACTCGCCGACTCCTTACCACTCACCGCCGCCGCCCGCACCGGATCATCGCGCAACACATCCGCTTCAACCGCAGGCGCGGCAGGCTTACGCACATACTCACGCCGCGTCAGCAACAACTCCGACGGAAAATGCTCCTCCCGCCCGTCGTCCCCCTCGCCATCCGCCGTCTCAACGCCAGACGCCGACGCCTTCAAACTCACATACGGACAACCCGCCACATGCTGCGTGCCCGGCAGATTCTTGAAGTGCGGCGTGCGCACGTAATTCACATTCTTGGCGTTGAACGTCCCCAACTCGTTCGACGCATCGAACGCCGAACGACAGGCATCGTTGGGGCACTGGAACTGTTCCTTGGCAGAATCGAACGCCACCGTCTCATCGAAATTGAGATCGCGAACGTCATAGATCGACAACTTGTCGTCGAGGCTGAGGCAGTAGGCGAGATCGAATTTCATGGTGGGGCTCGGATCCTTGAGTGGGGGAGGGGTATTAATAGCGGGAGGCGGCGCGGGTTGCACTGATTGTTTTCAGGATGATGCAAAAGCTGTGGGAGCCAGCTTGCTGGCGATTGGTGGGATCAACTCAATCTCGAATCCAGACACCCACCCAGCAGCAACACCTCTCAATTGTGGTGAGGGGATTTATCCCCGATGGGCAGCGAAGCTGTCCCAAATCCAGCAAATGCGGTTATCCAGACAAACCGCAATTATTCTTTTTCGAGTCTTCCAACGTTGTCATACAGCCAAGCAGTGAAAGCCTCTTTGTCGTCCGAATGGTGGCAACGTTGGTGACAGTTGGGACACAGCGCCACGACATTCGAAGGCTGGTCCGATCCTTCTTGCGACATATGCTTAACGTGATGCACTTCCAGAAACGGCTTCCCATCCTTTTGAAATGGAGCGGGTTTGCCACAGCCTTCGCACTTGCCGTTTGTCTGCTGACGAACCCACCCCCTCAATTCGGGGTCACGAAAGTAAGTCTTTCTGGTGGACTCGGTCCAAACAGGATTCTTTATCCCTTTTGGGATGTACAGAAATGGTTGCCGCTCAAATTTGGCTGCTCGTTGTTCCAGCTTTGCATCGTCCGCTGTGGGATTTGAATCCTCAGGAGTAACAACGTTTGAACCATCGAGTGCCTTACGAATGCTGAGCGCAACATTCGCGCCGACATTCTTGGCAGGTTTGTAACCCTTGATAGGCGCACGGCCCAATTCGACCATGACAGAAGAAATGTTCTGCATCCGAAATTCGATAGAACTCTTGGTTCGGTCAGCCAGTACGCCCTCGCGAAGTACGCGATTCTCGTGTGCCTTGTTGTATGCCTGTTCTTTCTGTTCACACGACCACATACGGAGATAGGCATCGACCGCCGCCTGAATCTCTACGTCACTCCAGTCGCTGTTACTTTTTTCCATAACCATACAGTCGCCGAGGGTTGAAAACCCTCGGACGATACTGAGTGGCCATTACTGCTGTCTACGAAAATTCCTACAAAAAATAGCGACGGATCTCGCATGTGATCCTACAAGCGTATCGCTTACCCCATCGAATGCTTCGACGACTGAAACGCCTGAGCCACCCTTCGCCACCAAGGCTTCGTGCCCATCGCTTTTCGTGGTGTCTGATCGCTCAACAGATAGGGCATGTCTCGCAGCCGAATCCAACCCTCGTTCTGCCAATGCAACAGACTCAACGACATCTCCGGCCAATCCAACAGACTTAACATCGGCCTATCTGAATGTCCCGAGGGCTCCGCATCGCGCAGGGCTGGCACAACCTGATGAGTAAGCCACTCACGCAGCAACCGATTGCCCGGGACGTAGTGATAAACCAGCAGCGCATAGACGCCGGATTCACTGAGCATCAGTTGCTTTTCGGGTTGCCGGAAATACTCAATCGACAGAACGCGACGTTGATCCTTGTCTAGCTTGTTGACCATGCGTTCGCTCAGATGCACACCCATCAAGCGACCGATGTCGCGGGCGCAGAACCATGGTTGGTTTTCAAGGAGAAGGGCGTGGAGAGAGAGGTTGTGGCGGGTGAAAAGTGTGGGGTTGTGTGAGTCAGACATTGCATGCCTCCATACCTAGAAGCATGCAGAATGTGGAGCGTGTGGAGCCGATTACCTTCGTACAGAAGGAGACATTCTTAGGCATATCCTTTACCTCTGTGTGATGTCAGCTTTCTTAGGGCTGGGTGCCGGGAGCTAAGAAACCCCACACAGAGGGCCGGACATATTCCCCTTTCGGGTCTTGTATTCGCCCACTCCCGGCATAACAGAGTTTTTTGATGCGCACGGGGAAACCGTAGGCACAAAAAAGCCGCGACTGTCGGGTGCGGTGAGTCCGCTGTGTGAGGTGTTTCTTAGGCACCAGGCAGCGAGCGTATGGGGATGAGCCTCAGTTGTCCAGCCAGCGATTCCCATTGTTGTAACCATACGTGAGAGGGGGATTTGCTCTATTAGCCCGTATGATTTCTCCCGTATCATGCGATCTTCTATAAATCTTTGAAAGGGAACTCAGATGCTCAACTGGACTAAGCTCTTGAATGAGAGTCGTAGAAAGGACAGGTTGAAGGCCGTAGATGTATCTGCTACTGCAAATGGTAGATTTGAAATTGAGCGGGATTATGATCGGATTTTATTTTCCGCACCGACAAGAAGGCTGGCAGATAAAACACAAGTTTTTCCTTTAGATAAAAATGACAGTGTTAGAAATAGACTCACGCATTCACATGAAGTCGCCACTTTGGCGAGAAGTATTGGGCTGCGTTTAGTGTATGAAAACGAAGGGATTTTTTGTAAAGCTGGGTCGAGTGAGTTTTTGCAAAGAAGCATTCCTGCATTACTCGCTGCTATAGGGCTAGTGCATGATATGGGCAATCCGCCCTTTGGTCATCAGGGCGAGTACGCGATCAGAAATTGGTTTGTAAAAAATAAGTCGGAAATTTTTGGTGAGAGTGATGATGGAGCGTCCGATTTTTTAAATTTTGATGGTAATGCGCAGACCGTGCGACTTGTTTCAAAATTACAGATTTTGAATGATCAGTTTGGCCTTAATTTGACATATGCCACACTTGCGGCTTTGATAAAGTACCCGGTATCGACAGAGGGAATTGATAAGGGAAAGTGGAAGAAACAAGGTTTCTTTAAATCGGAAGCTGAAATTGTCGCGGAGGTCTGGGAGGCTACCGGTTTGTCAGCGGGTATTAGGCATCCGTTAACCTATATAATGGAAGCCTGCGATGATATTGCTTATTCCGTTCTGGATGCAGAGGATACTGTGAAGAAGGGGCTTGCGTCCTATTATGATCTTCTTAGGTATCTAGAAAAAAATTGTTCTGAAGATCCCGTAGCTCAAGGAGTAGTCTTTGCAGCGAGGAAACATAGCTCTGAGTTTGAGCAAGGCTCGCTTAGTCCTCAAGAGTTAAATGATTGCTCGATGCAGATGTTTCGAGTTCATGCAATTACGGCAATGGTCAAGGCAGTTGTCGAGCAATTCTCTATATTGTCAAATGATTTTGTGGGCGGGCAACAAATTTATAAGGGGATTATGAGTGTGTCCTCGGCGGCGAAATTCTGTAGTGTCTTAAAAGATTTTGATATGGCATACGGCTTCAAACATAAAAGTGTGCTGGAGTTGGAGTTGAGAGGTAATAATTACATTGAAGAAACGATGGATATGCTGTGGGTAGGGATACACGGTAGGTTGAACAAGGGCTTTAAATCTGAAACTCCATTTGGGAAATATGTGTATTCAAGGATTTCTGAAAGCTACCGCCGTATATTCTCTGATCCGGGCAACGATTTGTCTGTAGGTTATAAAGAAGCTCAACTTCTTGCGGATGCAATCTCTGGTATGACGGATAGTTATTTAATTACATTGCACTCAGAATTAAAGCCACTCTATGATAGACATTGCAGCTAACAATCAGGCTTTTAAGAAGCGAGTCTTAAGATTTTTCGACTCACAAAAAAGAGCTGATGTGATTGATTTTATTGAGCGCCTTTCCGACGTTGGAGAGGTGCTGGTTTTTGGCGGCCTTCTGAGAGATATCGCACTTTTTGGGGCTAAAGATTTTAACTCAGATATCGATTTGGTTGTAGATTGCTCCGTTGATTCATTAACGGTTTTTTTCTCACGCGAAATTGAAGAGTTCCATAGAAATAAGTTTGGTGGTTATCGGCTTGAGGTAGGTGGGTGGACAGTTGATGTGTGGCCTATTCGTGAGACTTGGGCCTTCAAGAATAATTACGTTGCATACACTGGTCGAGATAGTTTGCTTCTTACGACTATAACCAATTGGGATGCTGTAGCTTATTCTTTTAAAGAAAAAAAAATAATCTCGTCATCTTCTTACTTGGAGTGTCTTAGGTTAGGTGAGTTGGATATTGTGTTGGCCGACAATCCTAATGAGGCGGGGGTTTTGATGCGAGTGATTCGGGCTATATGTGACAAGCATGCGAGAATTTTGATGCCCAGGGTTGTTAAGTATTTAAAACAAGAGTTGCCAAAGTGGAGTGCCGATGAGATTGCCGCAACCCAAGATAAAGTACTAGGTAGAATATATTTATCTCGGCAAGATTTTTATAATTTTAGAGATGAGATTTTTTCCCTTAAAGAAGATTTGTTTGGGAGCCAAGTTTTGATCAAGGGGCGAAACTTTTCTCTTGCTTTTGATGAGTGATGGTTTGACGTTGGGCGGGGGTATTCCAGTTTGGGGATTTTAATTTGAAATTTGGTAGGAGGGGTGATGTATTTAACCGGAAGGGGGCGTAAGCCTTTTTTAGAGTTTTTGAGGAACTTAACTCCACAAGCGCTAATGTTGTCGATATCATTTGTCGCATTTTTGAAGGTTCGTGAGTTTGGTGTGCAGTTTGATAATCCTACATTTGCAAGGGTTTTTACTGGTGTATTTTGCTTTGCAATGTTTGTGGTTGCTGCTTATGCAAATGCCTCATGTTTTTTGGAGGATGCATTTAAAGTCGATGAAGTAAGAAAGGTAGAGAAGCTATCGCTAAAAGATCAGTTGAAGAGTGTTGTCGAAAAAATCAGTCGAGCTTGGCGAACTAGTCGATTTCTTTTTGTTGAAATCGTGCTTATGACTTTGGTGGTTGAGTTTGGGTTGGTTGCGGTTTTGTATATGTCTGTAGTATCTGCTCTGAAAATGTCTAGTAGTTAGCTGTGGTGGGTGTCTAAGACAAGATCTTGAGCGACTTAGGTTGGGTATGTTTCATAAAAAAACCTCGCACATGGCGAGGTTTTTATACTAAAAATCTGAAAGACTAATCAATCCCAGCTCAACGCCCCACCAGTCTGATACTCAATAACCCGCGTCTCAAAGAAATTCTTCTCTTTCTTCAAGTCCATAATCTCGCTCATCCAAGGGAACGGGTTAGTCGTCCCTGGGTACTCTTCCTTCAAACCAATCTGGCTCAAACGACGGTTAGCGATGAACTTCAGGTAGTCCTCCATCATCGCCGCGTTCATGCCCAGTACGCCGCGAGGCATGGTGTCGCGGGCGTATTCGATCTCCAGTTGCGTACCCTGCAGGATCATCTGGGTCGCTTCTTCCTTCATTTCGGCATCCCACAGGTGTGGGTTTTCGATTTTGATCTGGTTGATCACGTCGATGCCGAAGTTCAGGTGCATGGATTCGTCGCGCAGGATGTATTGGAACTGCTCGGCGACGCCGGTCATTTTGTTGCGGCGGCCCATGGAGAGGATTTGGGTGAAGCCGCAGTAGAAGAAGATGCCTTCCAGAACGCAGTAGTAGGCGATCAGGTTGCGCAGCAACTCTTTGTCGGTTTCGACGGTGCCGGTTTCGAACTTCGGATCGGAGATCGAGCGGGTGTATTTCAGGCCCCAGGTGGCTTTTTTCGCGACCGATGGGATCTCGTGGTACATGTTGAAGATCTCGCCTTCATCCATGGCCAGCGATTCGATGCAGTACTGGTAAGCGTGGGTGTGGATCGCCTCTTCGAAGGCCTGGCGCAGGATGTACTGGCGGCATTCCGGGTTGGTGATCAGGCGGTACACGGCCAGCACCAGGTTGTTGGCAACCAGGGAGTCGGCGGTGGAGAAGAAGCCGAGGTTGCGCATGACGATGCGGCGCTCGTCGTCGGTCAGGCCTTCCGGGTCTTTCCAGAGGGCGATGTCGGCGGTCATGTTGACTTCTTGCGGCATCCAGTGGTTTGCGCAACCATCCAGGTACTTCTGCCAGGCCCAGTCGTACTTGAATGGCACGAGTTGGTTGAGGTCGGCGCGGCAGTTGATCATGCGCTTTTCGTCAACGGCGACACGGGCGGAGGCGCCTTCGAGTTCGGCGAGGCCTTCGGCGACGTCGAGGGAGTTCAGTGCAGCCTTGGCGCGGGCCACGGCGGCCGAGTCAGCGGCGGTGACGGCGCGGGCTTCCAGCGCTGCGGCACCGCCAGCGTTGTCGAGGCGGTCCATGTTGGCTTCAGTAGCGTGGCCGGCGTTGGCGCCTTTCACTGCTGCTACTTCACTGTCTTCTTTGTCGAATTCGTCCCAGCTCAGCATGACGTGTCGTCTCCTGCGTGAGGGCCTGTCGCCCCGTGTGAAACCTGATTGGTTGGTTTTTCACACGGTCGTACAGACCGCGTTGGATCTTAAGGAATCGTTTTTTGCAGCAGCTAAGGCAGGCAATAAAACAGAATTTTGTACGGGGTTCCGAGAGCCTCTGACGGGCGCAGCTCGCGTTGAACGCTGCTGCGGGGCTTCAGATTGGCTGTTCATCCCTGTAAGGGAATATTGCTGTCCCGATTAGGGCGGCATTATAGGGAAAAAAAACGGGCCGTGCTGAGGCGAATCCGCGCATGGAGCGGTCGGGGAGGGTGGTTTTTCAGTGAGAGCGTTGGTTTACAGGGCTTTGCCGGGGAAAGATTTTTTTTCGAAGAAATTTCGTATTTGTGGATTTGCTCAAAAAATAAACAAAAAATCGCGTTTTTCACTACATCTAGTGTTTTGCAAGCATTTTTGACGGCTCCAGACACAACTGAGCCCGACCGAAGTCGGGCTGGAATCGACCCTCATTGATGCGCTGAGAGATCCAATTCGGTGCAGTCTGAGCTCATCAATTGGTGCAACCGTTGCCCATGACGCTGTAACGCAGGATGTGACGCTGGCCTGTGGAGTCGTCGTATTCCATTTTCATCGGAACCACTTCGCAGACGTTTGGCACTTCGCTCATGGAAACAACGTTGGCGATGTCCAGGTGGGTGGAGTAGGTGTACTCCTCAATAGCCGGTTGTTGCTGTGCGACATCAGTCGGGCCCTCGTTTGCCATGGCGGTTGCGCACAGACTGCTGAGGGCCAGAACCAATAAAGCTTTCATTTCAAATGTACCTTTTTGAGGTCGAGTGGGGTCACGCAACCTTTTTGGGGTTGCGTGTGGAACTTCAGTGCTTTGTTTCATTACTTGGAGAGCGGGATTAACGGCCTTCGTGGGGGCTGTAACGTTGTTAATCGCTTTGCCTTGTCGGCGAGGTGAATTTTAGGGAGGTGGGGCGGGGGTAAACAGAGCGGGTTTTGATAAACACCTTTGGCAGATTTGGTAACAATCGCCGGAAGATCAAAAGATCGCAGCCTTCGGCAGCTCCTACAAGGGCCGTGGGGCGTGGGGTTGAGGGTTTTGGTCCGGTAACGCCACGACTTGTAGGGGCTTGTTACTACCATCGTCGAATGGTTCTATGGGGCCGCTCCGGCTACAACGGGGTCATACAAAAACAACTATTACACCGAGGTAGGAAAGATGAGTGCGGCTTCTCTGTATCCCGTTCGTCCCGAGGTTCTGGCTAATACGCTGACTGATGAGGCGACCTACAAAGCCATGTACCAGCAGTCGGTCGTCAACCCTGACGGCTTCTGGCGCGAGCAAGCCAAGCGTCTTGACTGGATCAAGCCTTTCACCACGGTGAAGCAGACTTCTTTCGACGATCACCATGTCGACATCAAGTGGTTCGCCGACGGCACCTTGAACGTTTCCTACAACTGCCTCGACCGTCATCTGGCCGAGCGCGGCGATCAAGTCGCGATCATCTGGGAAGGTGACGATCCTTCCGAGAGCCGCAACATCACCTACCGCGAACTGCACGAGCAAGTGTGCAAACTCGCCAACGCCCTGCGTGGTCAGGACGTACACCGCGGCGACGTGGTGACTATCTATATGCCGATGATTCCCGAAGCCGTGGTCGCCATGCTGGCCTGCACCCGGATCGGCGCGATTCACTCGGTGGTGTTCGGTGGTTTCTCGCCGGAAGCCCTGGCTGGTCGCATCATCGACTGCAAATCGAAAGTGGTGATTACCGCTGACGAAGGCATTCGTGCTGGCAAGAAGATTCCGCTCAAGGCTAACGTCGACGACGCGCTGACCAATCCGGAAACCAGCAGCATCCAGAAAGTCATCGTGTGCAAGCGCACCGGTGGCGACATCAAGTGGAACCAGCATCGCGACATCTGGTACGAAGACCTGATGAAAGTGGCGGGCACCGTGTGTGCGCCGAAAGAGATGGGCGCTGAAGAAGCGCTGTTCATCCTTTATACCTCCGGCTCGACCGGCAAGCCGAAGGGTGTGCA
Organism: Pseudomonas sp. LBUM1648; assembly: GCF_059716145.1. Lineage (NCBI taxonomy): Bacteria > Pseudomonadati > Pseudomonadota > Gammaproteobacteria > Pseudomonadales > Pseudomonadaceae > Pseudomonas > Pseudomonas sp. LBUM1648. Next base: position 4,932,978 of record NZ_CP166808.1, on the reverse strand, counting down.
GCACACCACCGGCGGGTATCTGCTGTATGCGGCGATGACTCACGAGCGCGTTTTCGATTACCGCCCGGGCGAAGTCTACTGGTGCACCGCCGACGTCGGCTGGGTCACCGGCCACAGTTACATCGTCTATGGCCCGCTGGCCAATGGCGCGACCACGCTGCTGTTCGAAGGCGTGCCGAACTATCCGGACATCACCCGGGTGGCGAAAATCGTCGACAAGCACAAGGTCAACATCCTCTACACCGCGCCGACCGCGATCCGCGCGATGATGGCGTCCGGCACCGCTGCTGTTGAAGGCGCGGACGGCAGCAGCTTGCGTCTGCTCGGTTCGGTCGGTGAGCCGATCAACCCGGAAGCCTGGGACTGGTACTACAAGAATGTCGGCAAGTCGCGTTGCCCGATCGTTGATACCTGGTGGCAGACCGAGACGGGCGGCAACATGATGAGTCCGTTGCCGGGCGCCCATGCGTTGAAACCGGGTTCGGCGGCACGGCCGTTCTTCGGTGTGGTGCCGGCGCTGGTCGACAACCTCGGTAACATTATTGAGGGCGAGGCTGAAGGCAATCTGGTGATTCTCGATTCGTGGCCGGGTCAGGCGCGCACGCTGTATGGCGACCATGACCGTTTCGTCGATACCTACTTCAAGACGTTCCGTGGCATGTATTTCACCGGTGACGGCGCGCGGCGTGACGCCGATGGTTACTACTGGATCACCGGGCGTGTGGATGACGTGCTTAACGTGTCTGGCCACCGCATGGGCACGGCCGAGATCGAAAGCGCGATGGTTGCTCACCCGAAAGTCGCCGAAGCGGCGGTGGTCGGGGTGCCGCACGACATCAAGGGGCAGGGCATTTATGTCTATGTCACGTTGAAGAATGGCGAGGAACCGAGCGAGCAATTGCGTCTGGAGTTGAAAAACTGGGTGCGTAAAGAGATCGGGCCGATTGCTTCGCCGGACGTGATCCAGTGGGCGCCGGGGCTGCCGAAGACCCGTTCGGGCAAGATCATGCGCCGGATTCTGCGCAAGATCGCGACCGCTGAATATGATGGGTTGGGGGATATTTCGACCCTGGCGGATCCGGGTGTGGTGCAGCATTTGATTGATACGCACAAGACCATGAATGTTGCTTAAGCGTTAGAAGCATAGGAGCCCTGTCCGGTTTTGCCGGGCGGGGCTTTTTTGTGTCTGGTGGATTTGTGTCGATCGGGCCGGCCCCTTCGCGAGCAGGCTCGCTCCCACAGTTTGACCGAGTACCTTCAGACAAAATGCAGATCCCTGCGGGAGCGAGCCTGCTCGCGAAGGCAATTTGTCGGACGCCGAGGTAGTCCGCTGTCGGAACGCGGACTCACCCAACCAATAATTATCGATTTCAGCCGTAGGGCATTTCCCGCTGTTACCTCCTGCCTTCCACGTAACCGAATGTGTAACCGCCCGCGCCAAACCGGGGCAAAGGGAAACGCATCGCCCCGTTTTAGCGCCTTTAAACACCTCGTGAAAAATAAGACACAACGCTGCGCTTGCCGGATTAGAAGGGTTTGCGAATAATAGGCCCGCAATTTGCAGCATAGATCGGTTTACAATCTTTCGCTCCTGCATGAATTTGCAGGGCTGTCAATGTGCTCAAGTCGCTTTCTCTGTGCATCTGTAATTAGTTGTCGCATTGAAGAAATATCGGCTTCGGGCCTGTCGTTAGAATGCCGATCACTCGCTCATCGTTGCTTACGTTGAAACCTCCGACGGTTTCAATAGGAAATTTCCCACCGATGCAGCAACCGATTTCCGATTCACCATTCGCATATTGGGCTGTTGCTCACTCTGCCGTTTTTGCCCTTTACCGATGGAGTCCCAAGATGAAGAAACTTGTGCTGCTTGGCGCCCTGGCACTGTCCGTGCTGTCGCTGAATTCCTTCGCGGATGAAAAACCTCTGAAGATCGGTATCGAAGCGGCTTACCCTCCGTTCGCATCGAAAGCGCCGGATGGCAGCATCGTTGGTTTCGATTACGACATCGGCAACGCGCTGTGCGAGCAGATGCAGGTCAAGTGTGTATGGGTCGAGCAAGAGTTCGACGGTCTGATCCCGGCACTGAAAGTGCGCAAGATCGACGCGATCCTGTCGTCCATGTCGATCACTGAAGATCGCAAGAAGTCCGTGGACTTCACCAACAAGTACTACAACACCCCGGCTCGTCTGGTCATGAAGGCCGGTACTCAGGTCAGCGAAGGTCTGGCTGAGCTGAAGGGCAAGAACATCGGCGTGCAACGTGGTTCGATCCACGAGCGTTTCGCCCGCGAAGTCCTGGCCCCGCTGGGTGCCGAGATCAAGCCATACGGTTCGCAGAACGAAATCTACCTCGACGTGGCTGCCGGTCGCCTCGACGGCACCGTGGCTGACGCTACGCTGTTGGATGACGGTTTCCTGAAAACCGACGCTGGCAAAGGTTTCGCCTTCGTTGGCCCGGCATTCACCGACGTCAAATACTTCGGCGACGGCGTAGGCATCGCAGTGCGCAAGGGCGACGCTGTGAAAGACAAGATCAATGCTGCCATCGCGGCCATTCGCGAAAACGGCAAATACAAAGCTATCCAGGACAAGTACTTCGCCTTCGATATCTACGGCAAGTAAGACGTCTCTGCGACAAGTCCGAAATGGCGCAAGCAACAGAATCTCTGCGGTTTGCGCCATTTTTTCATCCCAACTTTCGAGGACCTGAATCATGTTGAAAGGCTACGGGGCTGTCATCCTCGATGGCGCATGGCTGACGCTTCAGCTCGCCTTGTCGTCCATGGCTCTGGCCATCGTTCTGGGGCTGATCGGTGTCGCGCTGCGCCTGTCGCCGGTGCGCTGGCTGGCATGGCTGGGCGATCTGTATTCCACGGTGATCCGCGGGATTCCCGATCTGGTGCTGATCCTGCTGATCTTCTACGGCGGTCAGGACTTGCTTAACCGCGTGGCGCCGATGCTCGGCTATGACGACTACATCGACCTGAACCCGTTGGCCGCCGGTATCGGCACCCTGGGTTTCATCTTCGGTGCGTACCTGTCGGAAACCTTCCGGGGTGCGTTCATGGCCATTCCGAAAGGTCAGGCCGAAGCGGGCATGGCGTACGGCATGAGCAGTTTTCAGGTGTTCTTCCGGGTGATGGTGCCGCAGATGATTCGTCTGGCGATTCCCGGCTTCACCAACAACTGGCTGGTACTGACCAAGGCCACTGCGCTGATTTCCGTGGTCGGTCTGCAAGACATGATGTTCAAGGCCAAGCAGGCGGCAGACGCCACCCGCGAGCCTTTTACCTTCTTCCTCGCAGTGGCGGCGATGTACCTGGTGATCACCAGCGTTTCGTTGCTGATCCTGCGTCAACTTGAGAAGCGCTACTCGGTAGGCGTAAGGGCGGCTGATCTATGATCTTCGACTACAACGTCATTTGGGAGGCTCTGCCGCTGTACCTCGGCGGCCTGGTGACTACCCTCAAATTGCTCGCGCTGTCGCTGTTTTTTGGTCTGCTGGCGGCACTGCCGCTGGGCCTGATGCGCGTCTCGAAGAACCCGATCGTCAACGGCGCCGCGTGGTTGTACACCTACGTGATTCGCGGCACGCCGATGCTGGTTCAGCTGTTTTTGATCTACTACGGTCTGGCGCAGTTCGAAGCCGTACGTGAAAGCTTCCTCTGGCCGTGGCTGTCCAGCGCCACGTTCTGTGCGTGCCTGGCCTTCGCGGTCAACACCAGCGCCTACACCGCAGAAATCATCGCCGGCAGCCTCAAGGCCACGCCGAACGGTGAGATCGAAGCGGCCAAGGCCATGGGCATGTCGCGCTTCAAACTGTACAAACGCATCTTGCTGCCGTCGGCCCTGCGCCGGGCGCTGCCGCAGTACAGCAACGAAGTGATCATGATGCTGCAGACCACCAGTCTGGCGTCCATCGTGACCTTGATCGACATCACCGGCGCGGCCCGTACCGTCAACGCGCAGTACTACCTGCCGTTCGAGGCGTACATCACCGCTGGCGTGTTCTATCTGTGCCTGACCTTCATTCTGGTCAAGCTGTTCAAGCTGGCCGAGCGTCGCTGGTTGAGCTACCTCGCTCCGCGGAAGCACTGATATGGAACGCATCGACCACGTTTTGCCGTGGAGCCACTTAGGCAGCGAGCGCAAGATTTCGGTCTTCCGTTTCGGTAGCGGTGAGCGCAAGGCCTACATTCAGGCCAGCCTGCACGCTGACGAATTGCCGGGCATGCGTACGGCCTGGGAGCTGAAAAAGCGCTTGGGCGAACTCGAAGCCAAAGGCCTGCTCAACGGTGTGATCGAGCTGGTGCCGGTGGCCAATCCGTTGGGTCTTGGGCAATTGCTGCAAGGCAATTTCCAGGGCCGTTTCGAGGCAGGCAGCGGTAAGAATTTCAACCGTGATTTCGTTGAACTGAGCGCGCCGGTAGCGGCAGCGTTGGCGGACAGCCTCGGCGATGATCCGCACGCCAACATTCGTCTGATCCGTCAGGCGATGGCTGATCACTTGGCCGCATTGCCGCCAGCGAGCAGCCAGTTGCAGGGCATGCAGCGCGTTTTGCTCAGTCATGCCTGCACCGCCGACGTGGTGCTCGACTTGCACTGCGACGCCGAAGCCGCGCTGCACCTGTATGCGCTGCCGCAGCACTGGCCGCAGTGGCGTTCGCTGGCCGCGCACCTGAATGTGAAGGTTGGCTTGCTGGCGGAAGATTCCGGCGGCAGCTCTTTTGATGAAGCGTGCTCACTGCCGTGGCTGCGTCTGTCGCGGCAGTTCCCGGATGCGCAGATTCCGCTGGCGTGTCTGGCGACGACCATCGAGCTGGGCGGTCAGGCTGACACTGGCCGTGCCGAGGCCGAGGCGTATGCTGAAGGCATTCTGGCGTTCCTCGCCGAGCAAGGTTTGATTACCGGCGAGTGGCCCGATCCTGCCAACGAGCCGTGCGAAGGCATGCCGTTCGAAGGCACCGAATTGCTGCTTGCGCCGCACCCTGGCGTGGTGAGTTTTCTGCGTAAACCCGGCGAGTGGGTCGAGGCCGGTGACGAGATTTTTGAAGTGATCGACCCTGTGTCCGATCGGGTCAGCACGGTATGTGCTGGTACGTCCGGGGTGCTGTTTGCCATTGAACGGCTGCGCTATGCCCAACCCGGTTTCTGGCTGGCCAAGGTGGCGGGGCGCGAAGCGCTGCGTCACGGGCGCTTGCTCAACGACTGACTGACTGTTTTTGTGAGAACCGACCGCATGTACAAACTTGAAGTCCAAGACCTGCATAAACGCTATGGCAGTCACGAAGTGCTCAAGGGTGTTTCCCTGAAAGCGGCAGCCGGCGATGTGATCAGCATCATCGGCTCCAGTGGCTCCGGCAAAAGTACTTTCCTGCGTTGCATCAACCTGCTTGAGCAGCCGCACGCGGGCAAGATTCTGCTCAATAACGAAGAGCTGAAACTGGTGGCCAACAAGGACGGCGCGCTGAAAGCTGCTGATCCGAAACAGCTGCAGCGCATGCGTTCGCGTCTGTCGATGGTGTTCCAGCATTTCAACCTGTGGTCGCACATGACCGCGATTGAAAACATCATGGAAGCGCCGGTCCACGTACTGGGCGTGTCCAAGGCTGAAGCCCGCGAGAAAGCCGAGCACTACCTGAACAAGGTTGGCGTGGCTCATCGTAAGGATGCGTTCCCGGGGCACATGTCCGGTGGCGAGCAGCAGCGTGTGGCGATTGCCCGTGCGCTGGCGATGGAGCCGGAAGTGATGCTGTTCGACGAACCGACTTCGGCGCTTGACCCGGAACTGGTGGGCGACGTGCTCAAGGTGATGCAGGCGCTGGCTCAGGAAGGCCGCACCATGGTTGTGGTGACGCACGAAATGGGCTTTGCCCGTGAAGTGTCGAACCAGTTGGTGTTCCTGCACAAAGGTGTTGTTGAAGAAAGCGGCAACCCGCGCGAAGTGCTGGTTAATCCGCAGTCGGAGCGCCTGCAACAGTTCCTCTCGGGTAGCCTCAAGTAATCAGGACTGCCGGTATGCACCGGAATAGTGCATGCTTCGCCGACCGGGTTCCCCTGTAGGAGCTGCCGCAGGCTGCGATCTTTTGATCTTCAAAAACCAAAATCAAAAGATCGCAGCCTCGTTTCACTCGACAGCTCCTACAGGTGATCTCCGTCAGACTCAAGATTTGTGTTCATTTTCGGGCTAGCATTGGCCCTTGCCTTCATCACCGTTCCTCGTTTCGGATTGCCCGCCCATGACTGCCCATCGAATTGGTTTCCTGATTTGGCCCAGCACTAAAGCGTTGACGCTGGCGCTGGCGGAGGAGGCCTTGCGTGTTGCGCAGCGGGTGCACCCGGACGTGGTTTACGAACTGTCGTTCTTGCAGGCCGAGCCGCCCGTCGAAGGCGCCTGGCAATTACCCGGCGAACCGTGGGCCGGCAAGCTCGAGAACTTCCAGAAACTGTTCCTGCTTGCCGATGAGCCGCCAACTTCGCTGGCCTCGCCACTGAGCAGCGCGCTCAAGCAACTGGTGCGTGCCGGTTGTGTGATCGGCGGTCTGTCGGCCGGCGTGTATCCGTTGGCGCAGCTCGGTTTGCTCGATGGTTATCGCGCCGCCGTGCACTGGCGCTGGCAGGACGATTTCGCCGAACGCTTCCCGAAAGTCATCGCCACCAGTCATCTGTTCGATTGGGATCGCGATCGCCTGACCGCGTGCGGCGGCATGTCGGTGCTCGATTTGTTGCTGGCAGTGCTGGCCCGTGACCACGGTGCGGAGCTGGCCGGTGCGGTGTCGGAAGAGCTGGTGGTCGAGCGCATCCGCGAGGGCGGCGAGCGTCAGCGTATTCCGTTGCAGAACCGTCTCGGCTCTAGCCATCCGAAGCTCACGCAAGCCGTGTTGCTGATGGAAGCCAACATCGAAGAGCCGCTGACCACCGACGAGATTGCCCAGCATGTGTGCGTATCCCGTCGGCAATTGGAGCGGATCTTCAAGCAGTACCTCAACCGCGTGCCGAGCCAGTACTACCTGGAACTGCGCCTGAACAAGGCCCGGCAGATGTTGATGCAAACCAGCAAGTCGATCATCCAGATCGGCCTGTCGTGCGGCTTCTCCTCGGGGCCGCATTTCTCCAGTGCCTACCGCAACTTCTTCGGCGCCACACCGCGGGAAGATCGCAACCAGCGGCGCAGCAGCAGTCCGTTTGAATTGTCGTCGGTGCCGCCCGAGCGCGGCTAGACGCTAGTCGACGACCAGGTCACCTGAACTCTGCGAAGAGTCGATGTAAGACCTGGCTTCAGCGCCACTGGAAAACGAGTCGTCTTCGAACTCTTCGAAATGGCGACCAATTCTTTGTGGGATCTGCAGTCTGACAGCCCTTCTGCTGGCATAAACACTCAGTGCTTGCTGGCTACTAGGGGAGAGCAGATCGCCGCTGAAGATGAATTCGGTGGTGTCGGCCTCCATTATCTCGATGGGCAATTCGACAATGGAGTTGTTGGCCAGGTCGGCATACACAAGGTCCGGGCGATTGAACAAGCCCGGCGGAATTTCCGTAAGTCCTGTGTTGTTCAAGTTCAGTCTGGCCAGTGACGTCATCTGACTGAGGTCGGGGGTTCGGCCCAGCGCGTTATCCCTCAAGGCGAGTCGCGTGAGGTTACTCATGCCGCGCAACGCATTCGCGCTTTCCTGAGTGAGGGTGATCTGACAATTGACCAGGCTGAGTTCCGTCAAACTTTCCATGGCTGGAATGGCGCCAGGAATGTCGCCCAGATGATAGCTCTCTATGGTAAGCGAACGCAGATGGGGGAAGCGCTCCAGGAATCGACCGACGCGAGGGAGCTTGAATCTGTTACCCGCCAGGATCAGCGTGCGAATATGCCAAAAATCCGCCGACAGCGTTGGTAGTTCGCCTGTAATTGGCAGATGGAACGTAAAGTCGAACTCGGATCGGCCTTCCCTCACTATCCGGCGCCAGCATTGTTCGAGACTTTCCTTGAATCGCATTCTGCAATCTTGTTCCTCGATCAGGCTATCGCCCGTCAAGGGTGTGTTGGTGCCGGGGGCGAGGGGAATTTCATTCGTCCACGCCTCAAGATCATTGATCAGTGTGGTGATCTCTGTTTGTCTGCGGATCAGTTCCAGATGCCCATCGGCCAAAGTACCGGGCAGGCCGTAGACGATTTCGTCGAGGCGCGCGTCGGTCAGATGCGGATACAACGCACGGGCCAGCAAACTATCTTCCTGAGGTACGGAAACGCCAAAATCAATGCCCAGCGCTTGATGATGGGTTTTTATCCGTTCGCGCGTGGCTGGCAACAGCGGGTTGCGATTCAAGTCAAAGCCATTGCTGGCGTCGGCGGGCAGTTGAAAAAGTGCCTCTGGCAACTCGCTGATGAGGTTTTCATGGAGTATCGCCGTTTCCAGAACCGGCAGTTCGAGTAGGCTGGGCGGTAGATGGTCGATCCCGGTTCGGGATAGATCGATGAACGTCAGTGCTCTCAGCGCCGAAACGTCTGGGGCGCTGCCCAGCGGGTTGTTGTACATATCCAGCATTGTCAGTCGGGATAACGAGGACAAGGCCGCTTGCCCCGATTCATCAAAAGCAATGCCGCAGCTGCTCAGTACCAGGGTTTTGAGTTGGGGCATGCGGGACACGGCCAGGGGGAATTGATCCAAGGCAAAGCGGCGCATTTCCAGTGCCTCCAGCCCGGTAAAGCAATTCAGGAAACCCTCGACCCCCGTCAGCTTTTCGCTACCCTGCAAGGTCATTTGGGTGACGTGACTGAAATCAGCACTCAGCGCTGGCAGATCACCGATCACCCTGAGGTGGGCGTCGAAAGCGTTGAGCCTGAGCTCTGTTTTGCTGTTTTGTCTGCTGCGCCAGAAATGTTCCAGTTGTACGCTGAACGCTCGGCGCTCGAACCGCTGTGTCGCTCTGTCAGCGGCGGTCATGTTCAAACCCGCCAGACCCGCAGGTGCGCGATCGGACCATTCGGTAAGGTCACTGACCATCTGCGTGAGTTCAGCCTCCCAGTGCGCCAGTTGGGCGCTGCCGTCTGCCAGCGTTCCAGGCAATTCATAGATCACGTGCGTGACATCTTCGATGTCCAGATCGGGAAACAGTGCTTGTGCCTTGGCGATGTCGGCCAGGTCGGGGAGTACACCGAAGTCATAGCCGATGGCAGCGTAGTGGGACTTGATACGCTCACGCGTGGACGGGGACAAAGGATTGTTTGCCAGATCTATGCCGTCAGCCAGATCAATGTCCACCGCGAAAAACGATTCGGGCAGATCCGTGATCGCGTTGTCGTTGAGCAGTGCATTGCGCAGGTTCGGATGAGAGCTCAAACCATTGGGTACGTTGCCAATGCCGGTGTTGGTCAGGCGAACATCGTTCAGCATGGGCAGCGCCGCCAGATCTGGAATCTGCACCAGTGTGTTATGGCTCAGGTTCAGGAGTTCAAGTTCGTTCAGCGATTGCAGAAGGGTCTGCCCCTCGGCCGTGAGGGTAATGTTGCAGTGGGTCAGCATCAGCTCCTTGAGCTGCGACAGGTGTCCGAGGTTGGCTGGTATTTGTCCCAATTCGAAGTTGCGCATCTCAAGGACGTGCAGGTTGGGAAACAGTTCCACGAACGAGGCGATGTCATTCACCGACGCAGTGCCCATCAGGTTCAGACTCGACACATGGCTGAAATCTACGTTCAGCCGTGGCATGTCCCCCGTGAAGGCCAGGTTCGCGATAAAGTGATCGTCGCGCATGCTGGAGGTGGTCGAACGACTTTGCCAGAAATCCTGCAGCCGCTGGGCAAACTCCGATCGGGCCGTGTAGTTGTTGAACATTTCGACAGCATCGATCGCCGCCCCCGTCACAGGGTTCTGATGTGGTACCTCAACGGCCCATGTGCGCAGATCCTGCTCCAGCCCGCTCAGCTCCATTTGCCAGATATTGAGCTGAATCCGACTGTCCGCCAGGGTGCCGGGCAGGTCATAGATCACTTCACTGGCTTCGACGGTATCCAGCGTCGGGAACAGCCGCTTCGCCAAGGCGATATCTGTTGGATCTGCCAGCACGTCGAAATCATGCCCGGTTTTGCGGTAATAGTTTTTTATCTGGTTGCGAGCGTTCGAGGAGAGCCTCGGATTCTCGGCCAGATCAATTCCGTCACTGCGCTCGGCCGGCAGATCGAACAAGGCATCGGGCAATTCGACAATATTGTTTTCACTGAACAATGCGGTTGCCAGGTTGTGATTGTCGGTGATTCCGGCTGGAAGCTCGGAGAGTCCGGTGTCTGACAGGTCGAGGTGCTTGAGCGAGGGCAGCAGATTCAGATCAAAGAAGGATCCGAGCGGGTTGCCGCGTAACTCGAGTATCTCCAGTTGGCTCATGGCGCAGAGTGCTGCTTGATTTTCCGGGGTGATCACGACCCCGCAGTTCTTGAGCCGCAGTGTGACCAGTTGCTGGGCATTGATGGATTCCAAGGTGGCCGGTTCCAGGTCAAAAAAACTCAGCTCCAGGTCGGTCAGATTCTGGAAACGTTGCAGGAAGGGCAGTACGGTCGAAACGTTTTTGTTGCCATCGAGCGTCAGTTCAGCAACGTGGCTGAAGTCAGCGTCGAGTACTGGCATGTCTCCGATAAACTCGACGCTCGCTACCAGACGGCTACTGCGAGAGTTGGGGGATACAGGGCTTCTTTCGTGCCAGAACTGTTCGAGTTTGATACTGAATCGCTGCCGGGCGAGACGCTCGTTCACCCGCTCACTGATAGTCAGCGCCTGGCCGGTTTCGGGGTGGTGGTCAGGAACGTTATTGGTCCATTGCGCCAGGTCGTTTTGCATTCGGTGGGCTTCGGTTTCCCATCCGGCGAGGTGGACGCGACCGTCAACCAGTGTGCCGGGCAGTTGATAGAGCAACTCGGCGGCCTGCTCGGTGTCGAGGGCAGGAAAGAGGTTCATGGCCCGATTCATATCGGCTCGCTCCGGCAAGATGCCGAAGTGTTTTCCGGTTTGCTGGTAGTACGCTTTCACCCGCTCCCGACTGATTGGAGACAGTGGGTTGTTGGCAAAACTGAAGCCATCGCTCAGCGCCGGGGGCAAGTCGAAAAAAGCCTTGGGAATGTCAGTGATCTGATTGCCGTCGAATCTGCCATTGCTCAGCCGTGGATGATCCAGCAGACCGTCTGGCAGCTTCGTGATTCCCGTGTTTTCGAGATTGATGTAGCGCAACGAAGGTATCGTGTGTACCTCGGGCGCAGCGCCTAATCGGTTGCCTTGCAGGTCCAGGATAAGGAGTTCGGACAAGGGTGAAAATAGCGCTCGGCTGTCGGCGGGCAGAACAATGCCGCAGTTGCGCAGGATCAGATTTCGCAATCGTGGCATCGAGCGAATGGCGGGCGGCAGATTCGGCACATTCAGGTTTTGCATGTCGAGGTAAAACAGTTGCGGGAATTGCTGCAAAAACCCATCGACGGCGCCGGTGCGGGCGCTGCCATTGATGCTCAGCAAGGTGACATGACTGAAGTCTGCATTCAACACAGGCAGGTCGCCAATGATCGGCTCCCTGATCTGCAGCGTGTAACCGGTAGAGCTGCGTAGCTCCCTGCGCCAGCAGCGTTCAATGTCGACCCTGAGTCGCGCTCGGCTTTGCCTTGCAGCCCGCAGTTCAATCACCGTCAATGGAAGGCCGGTGTCGGGATTGTTCACGGGGATCCGGGTTTCCCACAGCCGCAGGTCATCCTGAAGTTGACTGAGTTCACCCCTCAGACGGGTCAGTTCGTTTCTGATTGCTACCGGGTCCTGATTGAATCGGGTCGCAAAGTCTTCGGCCTCCTGAGTGGTGTAGCCGCGATAGATCACCTGAACAGGATCCAGTGGCTGGGGCTCTATGATTGCGCCCGGATGCACGTAGGCGTCAGGCAGACCGAATGTTGGCTGGCGACCGCCACGCCCGACCAGGCGCAGAGTATCCAGTTGCGGTTGCGGAGCCGGGGGCAGTGATATCGCTACGCGCAGATCCTCCCGAGCCAGTGGCCGGGCGCGGATCGCACTTTTCAGTTGTTCCGGCTGGCCAATCTGAATGTTCAGGGCCTGACGTTCGGTATCCGGCAGGGCGTACAGAATGCTGGAATAAATATCGGTGGCCGAATGCAGTTCCTGGCCGCGGTCGTCGAACGGCTGATAGAGGTCATCGGTTTGTCTGACCAGAATTTTTTGCACCGGCGCATCCACTCGCCCGGTGCTGTCGAGCACCTTGCCCTCATAGGCGCCGTCGCGAATTTCCAGGCGCACATTACCGCTCCAGCCAGGCACTTGCCTGAGGCTGTGCAGTACCAAAGTGTCGGTATCCGGATTACTCACCGAGCCCATCTCCAGTCCTTCATATGCGCGCGCGACGCGTACCTCTTCGCTGGCAATCTGGATAAGGTTTTGCTGGCGCTGGGGTAACTGCCCTTCACTGATCAGCAATAGCTCATCGCCGGTGGCGTTGTTGAGCAGTTCCTCCGTGATGCGCCGGGGGAGCGTTGGTTCGTGCTGCGTAAGGCGGCTGATCAGCGGATCGTCGGGCGTTTCGAGAGCCTGGTAGCGTGCTTCGAACAGTGTCCCGCGTTGCGTTTTGGCATGGTGCAGCAGTTGCTTGCGCAAATGGCGGGTGCGGACCTCCAGTGTCAGATCCGGACCGGCGAAGTCTTCGCCCAGCAGCGCTTTGGCGTCCTGTTCGTCCAGGGTTTGCAGCAGTGTCTTCAGGACATCGCCGTCCACCAGTCCGTCCGAGCGAATATCGGTGAGGGGAAGCGTTTCGTCTGCTGAGGACTGCCAGGTGACAGCCTGTTGTTGGTCCATCAGGCGCAGGCGTTTGTTGCCAGGCCAGCGTCCGTAATCATTGAGCAGTTGCAGTTGCGTCAGCGGGTCGGCACTGCGTTGCTGTTCGGGCAACTCGCTGCCCATTTGCTCGATTAACAGTTGCAGATCCTGGTCGATCTTGAAGCGCGCAATACTGTCCGCCAGCAACGGCGGTAACGGCTCCTGGTCGGCATGCATGTGACGAAGAGCGTTGTGGTCGAAGCCGCTGATCTGAAGGACTCGTTCACGTTGAACGGGTGAGAAGGACTCGACCGAGTGGCCAATCCGCCGCAACGCCGTGGGGGCGTCCCACTCCAGCGGCTGTTCGACCTCGGTGTGCCACGCACCGTCGCCGTTATGGCGCACCAGCGGCTTATAGGCGTCGGGCCGGGTTGGATGATCGATTCGATATTGGCCGGGAATCGGAGTTTCTTTGACGGCATAGTGGCCTTGATCAATGGGTAGCAATAGCTTGCCCTGATGTTCGTGCAGGCCCAGTCGCGAAGGGGATGAACCTGGCGTCGGCAGGTTTTTTTGCTGGTAGGCGGACAGATCCGGTTTCCAATAAAGGGTTTTGCCGTTGGGCATCTGTACCGGTTTGAAACTGTCGATGAAGGCGACTATTTCTTTGGGCAGCACGTTGCGGAACTCGCCCAGGGCAACGACACCGCCGGCGACAAATGCGCCGAGTTGAACCAGCGACTCAAGGCAGCCGAACAGGTGCGTCAGCGCTTCGGTGTTCTGGCCTTGCGTCCACTCGACAATGCCTTCGAACATTTCGTCGAGAAACTGGTAGGCCATGTACGCCATCATCATTTCGCCCAGAACCGGCACGAACGGCGCAATGATGAATGCGGCGGTCTGCACAATCGTCGAGGCGATACCGACGAACGAATCCCACAGTGCCCAGCGCACTTTTGAATCGACTGTGGCGGTCGCGACGGCAATGACTTGGGCGTCATTGAGGATCTTGTTCAGTTTGCCTTGATAGAGGTGCTCCCATAACTCGGCGCTGATTGGCGTGGCGGCCAGTTGCAGGTCCGGTTTGTCGAATGGTTCGTCTCGCCACACCGGCTGCGTGCTGCCCGGCACGGGTTCGTGCCACGTCACCCGGCTCAGGCGAGCGTTCAGGCTGGAGAAGAAAAAGCCACGCTGTTCGTGGTTGACGAAGCGACTGAAGAATTTCTGATAGTCGCGTGAGCGCAGTTGCCTGGTCAGTTCGACTTCCAGCTCTGCTGAGGAGGCGTATTCCTTGATCGGATGTTCAGGGTCATCCGGCACCCAGGCCACCACCCGCGCCACGTTTTGCGGTTCATCTGCCGGCGGGGCGAACACCGCGATGCCGGTGAGTGGGGCCTCCATCATCGTCAGGCTGTTACACAGCAGGGACTGGCCATTGATCCGCAGGTGCGGTACGCCTTCGGCCAGTGCGGTGATCGTACGAAAGTAGCCCTCGCTGATATCGTCGTTCATGCGGGCGAGTTGCAGGGCGGCTTTCAGGGCGGCTTGCTGGCTCTTGTCGACCTTGAGGCGCAGCGCCGAGGCTTTCGCTTCATCGCCAAACCCCAGATGGTCTTCCAGCCAGGTTTTGTACTGCGCGCCGATATCCAGCGTTCGGCAGAGCCGGGTGAATGCGGCGATGCTCAGCGTTTGCTTGATCGCAGGCAGGGTGTCGAACTGGCCGGTCGCCGAGGGTTGGGTAATGAAGGTGGATTCGGCTTCATAGGCATCGTCCTCGGTTTCCTTCTCCTCGAAGTTATGCAGCGCGGCGTCCAGTAGCGACACCGTCCAGGTGCGGGCGCCGGTCTTGATCGAAAACAGTGGCGTGGTGGCCGGGATGTACAGGTGCAGGTACGTGGTTCTGACGTCCAGATCCAGAGCGAACTGTTCTTTCAACGCGGCTTTGAGCAGGGGCTCGGCGAAGGTGCTGGCATCCTGGAAATGTTCGAGCTGTTGGTCGACATCGTTTTGGGCGGTCCAGTGCGCGGCATTGAGCGCCTTCAGCGCCTGATGGTGGGCGACCGATACCGCTCGCAGCTTGGAGGGCAGTGCGGGTTGCGTGGTCTTGAGGGCGTTGCGCCTGGCCGCCGAAGCGTTGCCCAACCAGTCGGGCATGCTGGCTTTGAGGTGCAGGTAATGGACGTCGGGCTGCTGTGAATCGACGTTGTGACTGGTGGCGGTGTGCTGCTCGTCGGTCGGATGCATCGGGCCAATCCTTGGCGTTTGAAAGCGCCAATCAAATCAGAGCGATGCACCGTCGGTGCGGTACATATTTATACCGGTGGGAAGGTCTTAAGTTGATATCCTTGCCCGCCTGCCGCAAATCGGCAGCGCCGGTTTAAACTGCGCCTTTGCGACGCTATATGTCGCATTGCCGTAAACCCGGGAAAATCCGGGGTTTGCGCTATAAGAAGTTGTCGCTTGGCGGCAAGGCCGGGCTGAAAACTGTCCTTACAATCCCCCCATCGCTCGCCAGTTTCAGGCGGGTGGCCCTCATCAGGAGACTCCGATGTCCGTTGAGCACGCTGCGGTACAACGCGCCGATTTCGACCAGGTTATGGTTCCCAACTACGCGCCTGCCGCTTTCATTCCGGTGCGTGGCGCCGGTTCCCGCGTCTGGGATCAGGCCGGCCGCGAGCTGATCGACTTTGCTGGCGGCATCGCCGTCAACGTATTGGGCCACGCGCACCCGGCGCTGGTCGGTGCCTTGACCGAGCAAGCGAACAAGCTGTGGCACGTATCGAACGTGTTCACCAACGAGCCGGCCCTGCGTCTGGCGCACAAGCTGATCGACGCCACGTTCGCCGAGCGCGTGTTCTTCTGCAACTCTGGCGCCGAAGCCAACGAGGCCGCGTTCAAGCTGGCCCGTCGCGTGGCGTTCGACCGTTTCGGCAGCGAGAAGTACGAAATCATCGCCGCGCTGAACAGCTTCCACGGCCGTACCCTGTTCACCGTTAACGTCGGTGGCCAGTCGAAGTACTCCGACGGTTTCGGCCCGAAAATCACCGGCATCACCCACGTTCCTTATAACGACCTGGCTGCGCTGAAAGCTGCGGTTTCCGACAAGACCTGCGCGGTCGTGCTGGAGCCGATCCAGGGCGAGGGCGGCGTACTGCCGGCCGAACTGGCTTACCTGCAAGGTGCCCGCGAACTGTGCGACGCAAACAACGCGCTGCTGGTGTTCGATGAAGTGCAAACCGGCATGGGCCGCAGCGGCAAGCTGTTCGCCTACCAGCATTACGGCGTGACTCCGGACATCCTGACCAGCGCCAAGAGCCTGGGCGGCGGTTTCCCGATCGCGGCGATGCTGACCACCGAAGCGCTGGCCAAACATCTGGTCGTCGGCACCCACGGCACCACTTACGGCGGCAACCCGCTGGCGTGCGCCGTCGCGGAAGCGGTGATCGACGTGATCAACACCCCTGAAGTGTTGAATGGCGTGAATGCCAAGCACGACAAGTTCAAGACGCGTCTGCAGCAGATCGGCGAGAAGTACGGCCTGTTCACTCAGGTGCGTGGCCTTGGTCTGCTGATCGGTTGCGTACTGAGCGATGCCTGGAAAGGCAAGGCCAAGGACATCTTCAACGCCGCTGAAAAAGAAGGCCTGATGATTCTGCAAGCCGGCCCGGACGTAATCCGTTTCGCCCCGAGCCTGGTGGTGGAAGACGCCGACATCGATGCCGGCCTGGACCGCTTCGAACGTGCTGCAGCGAAATTGACGCAAGCTTGATAGACCTTTCGACGCCTGAGCATTTCAGGCGTCGAAGCCAATTTTTGTTTCGGGCCAGATTGATTTGGGAGTGAGCCCCTGTGGCGAGGGGATTTATCCCCGTTGGGTGGCGCAGCCGCCCTAAATCCAGTCACCGCGCACGCAATTGTGCGGGGACGGGTTCAGGGGCGCTTCGCACCCCAACGGGGATAAATCCCCTCGCCACAAACAGCTTTTCCCCTGTTTCCCCTGGGAAGTGGCCCGAGATTTTCATCTTCTGTGAATTGATAAGAGAAAAGGAGTGACACCATGCTGGTGATGCGCCCCGCGCAAATGGCTGATCTGGGCGAGGTACAGCGTCTGGCTGCGGACAGCCCGATTGGTGTCACTTCCTTGCCGGATGACGTGGAACGTCTGAGCGACAAGATCGCCGCGAGCGAAGCCTCGTTCGCCGCCGAAGTGAGCTTTAACGGTGAAGAGAGCTACTTCTTCGTCCTTGAAGACACCGCCACCGGCAAACTGGTCGGCTGCTCGGCCATCGTTGCCTCGGCGGGTTATTCGGAGCCGTTCTACAGCTTCCGCAACGAGACCTTCGTCCACGCATCCCGCGAATTGAAGATCCACAACAAGATCCACGTGCTTTCGCAATGCCACGACCTGACCGGCAACAGCTTGCTGACCAGTTTCTATGTGCAGCGCGAGTTGGTGGGTTCGCCTTGGTCGGAGCTCAACTCCCGTGGCCGTCTGCTGTTTGTCGCCAGCCACCCGGAGCGGTTCGCTGATTCGGTGGTGACCGAGATCGTCGGTTACAGCGACGAGAATGGCGACTCGCCGTTCTGGGACGCCATTGGTCGCAACTTCTTCGACCTCAACTACGCCGAGGCCGAGCGCCTGTGCGGGCTGAAAAGCCGTACGTTCCTCGCCGAGCTGATGCCGCATTACCCGATCTACGTGCCGCTGCTGCCGGATTCCGCTCAAGAAGCGATGGGCCAGGTGCACCCGCGTGCGCAGATCACCTTCGACATCCTGATGCGCGAAGGCTTTGAGACCGACCACTACATCGACATTTTCGACGGTGGCCCGACCCTGCATGCGCGTGTTTCGGGGATCCGTTCGATCGCCCAGAGCCGCGTGGTGCCAGTGAAGATCGGCGAGCCGGTCAAAGGTGCCGGGCGCCAGTATCTGGTGGCCAACGCCCAGTTGCAGGATTACCGCGCCGTGTTGCTTGAGCTGGACTACGCGCCGGGCAAACCGGTGACGCTGGATATGGAAGCGGCCGAAGCCTTGGGCGTCGGTGAAGGTGCCAGCGTGCGCCTGGTGGCGGTTTAACGCCTTAGCGAGTTTCACGGGTGGCGAAGGCGGCCCGTTTGAGGAGATAGCATGATTGTTCGTCCCGTACGCAGCAGCGATTTATCCGCGCTGATCGACCTGGCCCGCAGCACCGGCACCGGCCTGACCACATTGCCGGCCAACGAAGAGCGCCTGACCCATCGGGTCGGCTGGGCCGAGAAGACCTTTCGCGGCGAAGCCGGCCGTGGCGACGCGGACTACCTGTTCGTGCTCGAAGATGACAACGGCCGCGTGGTGGGGATTTCTGCCATTGCCGGCGCGGTCGGTCTGCGTGAGCCCTGGTACAACTTCCGTGTCGGCCTCACTGTCAGCGCTTCGCAAGAGCTGAACATCTATCGCGAGATCCCGACGCTGTTCCTCGCCAACGACCTGACCGGCAACTCCGAGCTGTGCTCGCTGTTTCTGCACGCCGATTACCGCACTGGCCTCAACGGCCGCATGTTGTCCAAGGCGCGGATGCTGTTCATCGCCGAGTTCCCGGAACTGTTCGGCAACAAGATCATCGCCGAGATGCGTGGTGTGTCGGATGAAGCCGGTCGCTCGCCGTTCTGGGAAAGTCTGGGCCGGCACTTCTTCAAGATGGAATTCAGCCAGGCCGATTACCTGACCGGTGTCGGCAACAAGGCCTTCATCGCTGAACTGATGCCGAAATTCCCGCTGTACACCTGCTTCCTGTCTCCGGACGCACGCAATGTCATCGGTCAGGTTCACCCGGACACCGAGCCGGCGCTGGCGATGCTCAAGAGTGAAGGTTTCAGCTATCAGGGCTACGTCGACATCTTCGACGCCGGCCCGGCCATCGAATGCGAAACCAGCAAGATCCGCGCTGTGCGTGACAGCGAAGCGCTGGTGCTGGCCGTGGGTACGCCGGGCGACGACGCCACGCCGTTCATCATCCATAACCGCAAGCGCGAAGACTGCCGCATCACTGCCGCGCCGGCACGTCTGGCCGCCGGCACTCTGGTGGTCGATCAGCAGACCGCCAAACGTCTTCAACTCAACGCTGGCGATCAAGTGCGCGCCGTGGCGTTGTCCGCTGCTCGGGAGTCGAAATAATGAATTCGCTATACATTGCAGGTGAATGGCTGGCCGGTCAGGGTGAAGCTTTTCAATCGCTGAACCCGGTGACCCAGCAAGTGCTGTGGTCGGGGGAGGGCGCCACCGCGGCTCAGGTCGAGTCGGCCGTGCAGGCTGCGCGTCAGGCATTTCCGGGCTGGGCTCGTCGTTCGCTGGAAGATCGCATCAGCGTTCTGGAAGCTTTCGCCGCCGCGCTGAAAAACCACGCCGACGAACTGGCCCGCACCATCGGTGAGGAAACCGGCAAGCCACTGTGGGAAGCCGCGACTGAAGTCACCAGCATGGTCAACAAGATCGCGATCTCGGTGCAGAGCTACCGCGAACGTACCGGCGAGAAGAGCGGCCCGCTGGGCGACGCCACCGCCGTGCTGCGCCACAAGCCCCACGGCGTGGTCGCGGTGTTTGGCCCTTACAACTTCCCGGGTCATTTGCCGAACGGCCACATCGTGCCGGCGCTGCTGGCCGGTAACAGCGTGCTGTTCAAGCCAAGCGAGCTGACCCCGAAAGTCGCCGAGCTGACGGTCAAGTGCTGGATCGAAGCCGGTCTGCCGGCCGGCGTCCTGAACCTGCTGCAAGGTGCCCGCGAAACCGGCATCGCGCTGGCGGCGAACCCGGGCATCGACGGTCTGTTCTTTACCGGCTCCAGCCGCACCGGCAACCATCTGCACCAGCAATTCGCCGGGCGCCCGGACAAGATTCTTGCGCTGGAAATGGGCGGCAACAACCCGCTGGTGGTCGATCAGGTCGCCGATCTGGATGCGGCGGTTTACACGATCATTCAGTCGGCGTTCATTTCTGCCGGCCAGCGCTGCACCTGCGCCCGTCGCTTGCTGGTGCCGCAAGGCGCGTGGGGCGACAGCCTGCTCAAGCGTCTGGTGGAAGTCAGCGCGACCATCGAGGTCGGTGCATTCGATCAGCAACCGGCACCGTTCATGGGCTCAGTGATTTCCCTCGGCGCGGCGAAAGCGCTGATGGATGCCCAGGAACATCTGCTGGCCAACGGCGCCGTGTCGCTGCTGGAGATGACTCAGCCGCAGGCGCAGTCGGCGCTGCTGACTCCGGGCATTGTTGATGTGACGGCTGTGGCCGAGCGCCCGGACGAAGAACTGTTTGGCCCGTTGCTGCAAGTGATCCGCTACACCGATTTCGCTGCCGCGATCAGTGAGGCCAACGACACCGCTTACGGCTTGGCCGCGGGTCTGCTGTCCGATTCCGAAGATCGCTATCAGCAGTTCTGGCTGGAAAGCCGCGCCGGTATCGTCAACTGGAACAAACAACTGACCGGTGCTGCGAGCAGCGCACCGTTCGGCGGTGTCGGTGCCTCGGGCAACCATCGCGCCAGTGCCTACTACGCGGCGGATTACTGCGCGTACCCGGTGGCGTCGCTGGAAACACCGAGCCTGGTGTTGCCTGCCACCCTGACGCCTGGCGTGAAGATGGCGTGATATCCATTCGCGAGCAGGCTCGCTCCCACAGGATTTGTGTCGTACACAACATGTATGTCACCGCCAAACCTGTAGGAGTGAGCCTGCTCGCGAAGGCCGCACCTCGGTCGCACTGAACAGTTAGTTACTGAAGCCTATAACAACAGATTCTCGTGGAGCCTCGCTGATGAAATCCTATGAAGTCAATTTTGACGGTCTAGTGGGGCCGACCCATAACTACGGCGGTCTGTCCTACGGCAACGTGGCGTCCCAGAGCAACAGCCAGCAATCCTCGAATCCGAAGGAAGCCGCGCTGCAAGGCCTGGCGAAAATGAAAGCGCTGATGGAAATGGGCTTTCAGCAAGGTGTGCTGGCGCCACAGGAGCGTCCGGACGTGGCCGCTCTGCGCCGTCTGGGTTTCAGCGGCACCGACGCTCAAGTGATCGAGCGCGCCGCCAAAGAAGCCATGCCGTTGCTGGTTGCCAGTTGCTCGGCGTCGAGCATGTGGGTGGCCAACGCCGCCACGGTCAGCCCGAGTGCCGACACCGCTGACGGTCGCGTGCATTTCACTGCCGCCAACCTCAACTGCAAATATCACCGCAGTATCGAGCACCCGACCACCAGCCGTGTACTCGGCGCGATGTTCGCCAATCAGCAACACTTCGCCCATCACGCGGCATTGCCGGCGGTGGCGCAGTTCGGCGACGAAGGCGCGGCCAACCACACGCGTTTCTGCCGCGAGTACGGCGAGGCCGGTGTCGAGTTCTTCGTGTTCGGTCGCAGTGCTTTCGACAATCGTTTCCCGGCACCGCAAAAGTACCCGGCCCGTCAGACCCTCGAAGCCTCGCAAGCGGTTGCGCGTCTGCACGGTCTGCGTGACGAAGGCGTGGTTTACGCCCAGCAAAACCCGAACGTGATCGATCAGGGTGTGTTCCACAACGATGTGATCGCGGTGGGCAACGGCGAGGCGCTGTTCTATCACGAGGACGCGTTCCTCAACACCGAGCAGATGCTGGCCGAGTTGCAAGGCAAACTGGCCAAGGTCGGCGGCAACTTCCAGTCGATCTGCGTGCCGCGTTCGGCGGTCACCGTGGATGACGCGGTGCGTTCGTACCTGTTCAACAGCCAGTTGTTGTCGCGCCCTGATGGCTCGATGCTGTTGATCGTGCCGCAAGAGTGCCAGGCCAACGAGCGCGTGTGGGCCTACCTGCAAAGCCTGACCAGCTCCGGCGGTCTGATCCGCGAAGTGAAAGTCTTCGACCTCAAGCAAAGCATGCAGAACGGTGGTGGCCCGGCGTGCCTGCGTCTACGCGTCGCGCTCAATGAAACTGAACTGGCGGCGGTCAACCCAGGCGTTATCATGACGGCCCCGTTGTACGGTTCGTTGACCGCATGGGTTGAAAAGCACTACCGCGACCGCCTGAGCGAAACCGATCTGGCGGACCCGCAATTGCTGCTTGAATGCCGGACGGCACTGGATGAACTGACGCAAATCCTTAAACTGGGCGCGGTTTATCCATTCCAGATCAATTGATGGCCGGCGCGTCGCCTGAACGCGGCGCGCGGTTTATCTCCCCAAGAGAGTAAAAACATGAGCGATTCCCTGCAGCTGATCCTTGAAGATACCGACGGCACGCAACTGCAAACCTCGTGCACCCGCGTCGCGGTCATGTGGCAAGGCAAAGAGCTGTGGATCCAGCAGGACGGCCGTGGCCAACTGCTGATCGGCGTGGACGTCGAAGAAGGCGACGCCGAGTACGCCAACCTGCTGCTGCGCCCATTGGCGACTAATCTGGTAAGTCTGCAACTGGAAATGGAACCGGCTGACGTCGGCGACGACGAAGACCACGTGCACGGCCCGGATTGCAACCACGACCACTAAGGAAACCGCTCTATGCTCGCCCTCGGCAAACTGCTTGAACTGACCCTCGCCGGCCGCGAACCGGCGGAGAAGACTCAACTGACTGTCGAAGGCGTGCGGATGCGCTGGTTGAGCGAAGGTGCGCTGGAAGTCCGGCCACCGGAAGCACGCGACAATGGCCTGGATCTACTGCTATCGGCGGGGATCCATGGCAACGAAACAGCGCCGATCGAGTTGCTTGACCGGCTGCTGCACGACATCGCACGCGGCGATTTGAAACCGCGCGCACGCATTCTGTTCCTGTTCGGCAACCCGGAAGCGATTCGCAAGGGTGAGCGCTTCGTCGAGCAGGACGTCAATCGGCTGTTCAACGGCCGTCATGAACAAACCAGCGGTTCTGAGGCCATACGCGCCTGTGAGCTGGAACGACTGGCGGCGAGCTTCTTCAGCCTGCCGGATCGTCAGCGACTTCACTATGACCTGCATACGGCCATTCGCGGTTCGAAGATCGAGCAGTTCGCTTTGTACCCGTGGAAGGAAGGTCGCCAGCATTCCCGCCGCGAACTGGCACGCCTGCGCGCGGCCGGCATGGAGGCGGTGCTGTTGCAGAACAAACCGTCGATCGTGTTCAGCTCATACACCTACGACAAGCTCGATGCCGAGGCCTTCACGTTGGAACTGGGCAAGGCGCGACCGTTCGGGCAAAACGACGGGGTCAATGTGTCGCTGCTGGAAACCCGCCTGAAGCAGATCATCGAAGGCAACGAACCGGCCGCCGAGGAGGGCCTGGACGGTTTGCAACTGTTCAGCGTGGCGCGGGAAATCATCAAGCACAGCGATGCGTTCCGCCTGAACCTGCCGCAGGACATCGAAAACTTTTCCGAGCTGGAAGTGGGTTATGTGCTGGCCGAAGATCTGGCCAATACCCGCTGGATCATCGAGGAAGAGGGCGCGCGGATCATCTTCCCCAATCCCAAGGTCAAGAATGGCCTGCGGGCGGGCATCCTGATCGTCCCGGCCACCGACGAAAACCTGGCCTGATGTGATGATCGTTCCCACGCAGAGCGTGGGAACGCCTCAATGGAGGGTCAGACCGCTACTGCACGCGGCTCTGTGCGACGCAACGCACGAACCTTCTGCAACGTATCCGCGCAAGTCTTCGCCGCTTCCTGGCCCTTGTGCACAAAGTGCTCCAAGAAGAACTTCTGATGTTCTTCACCGGCATGGAAGTGATGCGGGGTCAGGGACACCGAGAACACCGGTACTTCGGTTTCCAGCTGAACCTGCATCAGGCCGCTGACCACCGACTGGGCGACGAACTCGTGACGATAGATGCCGCCGTCCACTACCAGGGCTGCCGCGACGATACCGGCATAACGACCGGTCTTGGCCAGTAGCTTGGCATGCAAGGGCATTTCAAAGGCGCCGCCGACTTCGAAAAAGTCGATGTCCGATTCCTGATAACCATGAACGAGCATTTCAGCGACGAAGCCTTTACGGCTCTGGTCGACGATTTCCTTGTGCCAGCAAGCCTGGATGAACGCGACGCGCTCGCCGTGAGGGTGTTTGGTTTTGCTATCGAAAGCGGTGGGTTGCATGTTCTGACTCCTGTTTGTGTGAAAAACAGGGCGTTATGAATCGAATGGGATTCAAGGGTGCGCACGCTCGCACGAATGCACGCGGACGGCCCTTTAGCGTCAATCCCGTTCTCTCTTCATCCGGACTATGACCGTCGGCCCCGGAATCACACCGGGTCTGCTGACCTTGCCGCCATCCACCGCCGAAGCCGTGGCCGCCGCCAAGCGCTCGCGGGCTATGCGCATTGCGCGCAATTACCGCCGGTGGGGAATTGCACCCCGCCCTGAGAACGTTTTGCCGCCCTTTTGTGGGCGGCGCAGCGTTTTTAACACAGATTGTGTGTCTGCGCATTGCGCCTTTGCGATGATTGCTATCGAGTTTTTTGAACGCTCTTTGGGTGTTTTCCTGCGCCAAGGGTTGATTAATCGGTGCGATGACCGCAGTAATTCACCTCCATAAAGGGATTTCCCCTGCTGACTTGAGGCCAGGTTCATGAGCGTTATCGATCTTCGCAGCGACACCGTCACTCAACCGACTCCCGCCATGCTCGACGCGATGACTGCGGCGGACACCGGTGATGACGTGTACGGCGAAGATCCGACGGTCAATCGTCTGGAGGCCGAATTGGCGAAACGGCTGGGTTTCGCCGCTGCGCTGTTTGTGCCGACCGGCACCATGAGCAACTTGCTCGGCTTGATGGCGCATTGTGAGCGGGGTGACGAATACATCGTTGGTCAACAGGCGCACACCTATAAGTACGAGGGCGGTGGCGCGGCGGTGCTCGGTTCGATCCAGCCACAGCCGCTGGAGGTGCAGGCCGATGGCTCGCTGGATCTGGATCAGGTCGCCGCCGCGATCAAACCGGATGACTTCCACTTCGCCCGGACGCGATTGCTGGCGCTGGAAAACACCATGCAAGGCAAAGTGCTGCCGCTGGAGTATCTGGCGCGGGCGCGCAAGTTCACGCAGGACAATGGCTTGCAACTGCACCTGGACGGCGCGCGGTTGTACAACGCAGCCGTCAAGCTGGGCGTTGATGCCCGGCAAATCACTCAGCACTTCGATTCGGTGTCGGTGTGCCTGTCCAAGGGCCTTGGCGCGCCGGTCGGTTCGGTGTTATGCGGATCGGTCGAGTTGATCGGCAAGGCGCGTCGCTTGCGCAAGATGGTCGGCGGCGGCATGCGTCAGGCCGGATTGCTGGCTGCGGCGGGGTTGTATGCGCTGGATCACAACGTCGAGCGCCTGGCCGATGACCACGCCAACGCGCACTTGCTCGCCGAAGGCCTGCGTGAAGCCGGTTTCACTGTCGAACCCGTGCAGACCAACATGGTTTACGTGCAAATGGGTGATAAAGCGGAGGCGCTCAAGGCGTTTGCGGCCGAGCGCGGGATCAAATTGAGCGCCGCCTCCCGTCTGCGCATGGTCACGCACATGGACGTCAATCGCTCGCAAATCGATCAAGTGATCGCGACATTCGTCGAGTTTTCGCGCAAGTGACAGCGTTAGCCGTCCAATTGACCGTTTCTATCGTATAAACACGCTGTACCCCGCGCGCTGGGCCGATATAATGCGGCCCTTTGCCGTCGCTTCGTCTGTTGACGTTTCGCACAGGCCTTTGGCCGCAGCCTCCGTGGAAGAACCTAATGAAAAGCGCAGAAATCCGTGAAGCCTTCCTTCGCTTCTTCGAAGAGCAAGGCCACACCCGTGTAGCCTCCAGCTCTTTGATTCCGGGCAACGACCCAACCCTGCTGTTCACCAACGCGGGGATGAACCAGTTCAAGGACTGCTTCCTGGGCCAGGAAAAACGTGCGTACACCCGTGCGACCAGCAGCCAGAAATGCGTGCGTGCCGGTGGCAAGAACAGCGACCTGGAAAACGTCGGTTATACCGCTCGTCACCACACGTTCTTCGAAATGCTCGGTAACTTCAGCTTCGGTGACTATTTCAAGCACGACGCGATTACCTTCGCCTGGACCTTCCTGACCGGCGTTCTGAAACTGCCGAAGGAAAAACTCTGGGTCACCGTCTACGCCTCCGACGACGAAGCGTATGACATCTGGACCAAGCAAATCGGTGTGCCAGTCGAGCGCATGATCCGCATCGGCGACAACAAAGGCGCGCCTTACGCCTCCGACAACTTCTGGACCATGGGCGATACCGGCCCTTGCGGCCCGTGCACCGAGATTTTCTACGATCACGGCGACCACATCTGGGGCGGCCCACCGGGTTCGCCGGAAGAAGACGGCGACCGTTACATCGAGATCTGGAACAACGTGTTCATGCAGTTCAACCGCACCGCCGATGGCGTGTTGCATCCGTTGCCAGCGCCGTCGGTGGATACCGGCATGGGCCTGGAACGGATCAGTGCGGTGATGCAGCACGTCAATTCCAACTATGACATCGACCTGTTCAAGAACCTGTTGAAAGCTTCGGCTGAGGCAATCGGCTGCGAAAATGGCGATCAGTCTTCGCTGAAGGTTGTTTCCGACCACATTCGTTCGTGCGGTTTCCTCATCGCCGACGGCGTGCTGCCGTCCAACGAAGGTCGTGGTTACGTGCTGCGCCGGATCATTCGTCGCGCCTGCCGTCACGGCAACAAGCTCGGCGCCACCGGCAGCTTTTTCTACAAGATCGTTGCGGCGCTGGTCGCCGAGATGGGCGAAGCGTTCCCGGAGCTGAAGAAGCAGCAGAGCAACATCGAGCGCGTACTTAAAGCCGAAGAAGAGCAGTTCTCCAAGACCCTGGAGCACGGTCTGAAGATTCTCGAGCAGGATCTGGCCGAACTCAAAGGCACTGTGGTGCCGGGCGACGTCGTGTTCAAACTCTACGACACCTACGGTTTCCCGATGGACCTGACCGCGGACATCGCCCGCGAGCGCAGCCTGACCGTCGACGAAGCCGGTTTCGAGCGTGAGATGGAAGCCCAGCGAGTGCGCGCACGTTCGGCCAGCTCGTTCGGTCTGGACTACAACACGCTGGTCAAGGTTGATGTGGCCACCGAGTTCACTGGCTACAAAGACACCAGCGGTTCGGCAAAAATTGTCGCTATTTATAAAGATGGCCAGTCGGTTGACGTCTTGAATGAAGGCGAAGAGGCGGTGATCGTTCTGAACCAGACGCCGTTCTACGCTGAATCCGGCGGCCAGATTGGCGACTGCGGTTTCCTGCAGGCGGGCAACGCGCGTTTCGACGTACGTGACACCACCAAAACCGGTGGCGCATTCCTGCACCACGGTGTGCTGGATTCGGGCAGCCTGACCATCGGTGCTCCAGTGGAAACCCACGTGGATGCCGAGGTGCGTCACGCGACTTCGCTGAACCACTCGGCCACTCACTTGCTGCATGCCGCATTGCGTCAGGTACTGGGCGAGCACGTTCAGCAGAAAGGTTCGTTGGTCGACAGTCAGCGTCTGCGTTTCGACTTCAGCCACTTTGAAGCGATCAAGCCTGAACAAATCAAAGCGCTGGAAGATATCGTCAACGCCGAGATTCGCAAGAACTCTGCCGTTGAAACCGAAGAAACCGACATCGAAACCGCCAAGAACAAAGGCGCCATGGCGCTGTTCGGCGAGAAGTACGGCGACAACGTGCGCGTGCTGAGCATGGGCGGCGATTTCTCCGTCGAGCTGTGCGGCGGTATCCACGCCAACCGTACTGGCGACATCGGCCTGCTGAAAATCATCAGCGAAGGCGGTGTGGCATCGGGCGTGCGTCGTATCGAGGCAGTCACCGGTGCCGCGGCACTGGCCTACTTGAACGCGGCAGAAGAACAACTCAAGGAAGCGGCCAGCCTGGTCAAGGGCAGTCGCGACAACCTGATCGACAAGCTGTCGGCAGTGCTCGAGCGCAACCGTGCGCTGGAAAAGCAACTCGAGCAGTTGCAGGCCAAGGCTGCAAGCGCCGCGGGCGACGATCTGTCGAGCTCGGCGCTGGACGTCAAAGGCGTGAAGGTTCTGGCCGCACGTCTGGATGGTCAGGACGCCAAGGCGCTGCTGGCGCTGGTCGATCAGCTGAAAAACAAACTCGGTCGCGCAGTGATCCTGCTCGGCAGTGTCCATGAGGAAAAGGTCGTTCTGGTTGCAGGCGTAACCAAAGACCTGACTGGCCAACTCAAAGCCGGTGATTTGATGAAACAGGCTGCTGCGGCAGTGGGCGGGAAGGGCGGTGGTCGTCCGGACATGGCGCAGGGCGGCGGTGTCGACGCCGGCGCGCTGGATGGCGCACTGGCGCTGACCGTTCCATTCGTCGAGCAAGCTTTATAAGGCGGCGCGCCGGGCCCGCAGTCTAGTGGCGGGCCCGACGGCTGTTTGAGTGATTATTTGGGCGCCCTTCATGGGCAGAGGCGGCTTTGAAATGGCTTTGATCGTACAGAAATTTGGAGGCACCTCGGTCGGCACTGTCGAGAGAATCGAGCAGGTCGCCGACAAGGTTAAGAAATTCCGCGATGCCGGCGATGACCTGGTGGTCGTGCTGTCTGCAATGAGCGGTGAAACCAACCGTCTGATCGATCTGGCCAAGCAAATCAGTGGCGACACTCAACCGGTTCCGCGTGAACTGGACGTGATCGTTTCCACCGGTGAGCAGGTGACGATTGCCCTGTTGGCCATGGCGCTGATCAAGCGCGGTGTGCCGGCGGTGTCGTACACCGGTAATCAGGTGCGGATCCTGACGGACAGTGCGCACAATAAAGCGCGTATCTTGCAGATTGATGACCAGAAGATCCGTGGTGATCTGAAGGCCGGTCGCGTTGTTGTAGTCGCCGGTTTCCAGGGCGTCGACGAGCACGGCAACATCACTACGCTGGGTCGTGGCGGTTCCGACACTACCGGTGTGGCACTCGCTGCTGCGCTGAAAGCTGACGAATGCCAGATCTACACTGACGTCGATGGTGTCTATACCACCGACCCGCGTGTGGTGCCGGTCGCTCAGCGTCTGGACAAGATTACCTTCGAAGAGATGCTGGAAATGGCCAGCCTCGGCTCCAAGGTGTTGCAGATCCGTGCGGTGGAATTCGCCGGCAAGTACAACGTTCCGCTGCGCGTACTGCACAGCTTCAAGGAGGGTCCGGGCACCCTCATTACTATTGATGAAGAGGAAACCATGGAACAGCCGATCATTTCCGGCATCGCTTTCAACCGCGATGAAGCCAAGCTGACCATCCGTGGCGTGCCAGACACCCCGGGTGTGGCGTTCAAGATTCTCGGCCCGATCAGTGCCGCGAACATCGAAGTCGACATGATCGTGCAGAACGTTGCGCACGATAACACCACCGACTTCACCTTCACCGTGCACCGCAACGACTACCAGGCCGCACAGACCGTGCTGGAAAACACTGCTCGCGAGATCGGTGCCCGTGAAGTGGTTGGCGACACCAAGATTGCCAAGGTCTCGATCGTCGGCGTCGGCATGCGTTCCCACGCAGGCGTGGCCAGCCGCATGTTCGAATCCCTGGCCAAGGAAAGCATCAACATTCAGATGATCTCGACCTCGGAAATCAAGGTTTCCGTGGTGATCGAAGAGAAGTACCTGGAACTGGCCGTGCGCGCTCTGCACACGGCTTTCGAACTGGATGCTCCGGCCCGTCAGGGCGAGTAATTCGGTTTCTTGAAGGGCGCGGTCTGACCGCGCCCTTTATTTTTGAATGGCGCGAGCCCTGAACTGTTCTTTTGCTCGCGCTGGTCAATACTCAGGCATGTAGGGCTACGATCGCTCCGGTTGTAGGTCGGGTGCCTTTTTTTTGCAGACTGTTGTCCCTGAAATGAAATGCGTGAGGAGAAAGGTATGCTGATTCTGACTCGTCGGTGCGCAGAAAGCCTGATTATCGGTGATGGCGAAATCACCGTGACCGTGCTCGGCGTTAAAGGAAATCAAGTGCGTATCGGCGTCAATGCCCCGAAAGAGGTTGCCGTGCACCGTGAGGAAATTTACCTGCGTATAAAGAAAGAGAAGGACGAAGAACCAAGCCATTAATTTTTATCGTTTTTTATGTTTGCAAACGGGGAAAAGGTTGGTTAAGATACGCCCCGTGTTGCGGAGAGCTGGCCGAGTGGCCGAAGGCGCTCCCCTGCTAAGGGAGTACACCTCAAAAGGGTGTCGGGGGTTCGAATCCCCCGTTCTCCGCCATTATTTGCTTAGTACGTCGTAATCTGGCTTTTTCGGTAAGTTCTTGAATTTACTAGAAAAAGTTGTTGGAATAGAGATTAGACGGGCTATAATGCGGCGCAACAAATGCACTCGTAGCTCAGCTGGATAGAGTACTCGGCTACGAACCGAGCGGTCACAGGTTCGAATCCTGTCGAGTGCACCATTTAAGAGTTACTTATAGCAATATAAGTGGCTTTGCTTTAGCCAGTTGTGATCTGGTTTAAAAACACAAATGCACTCGTAGCTCAGCTGGATAGAGTACTCGGCTACGAACCGAGCGGTCACAGGTTCGAATCCTGTCGAGTGCACCATTTAAGAGTTAGTTGCAGCAATGCAGGTAGCTTTGCTTCAGCCAGTTGTGATCTGGTCTAAAAACACAAATGCACTCGTAGCTCAGCTGGATAGAGTACTCGGCTACGAACCGAGCGGTCACAGGTTCGAATCCTGTCGAGTGCACCATATACCAAGAAGCCCGCGTTTAACGCGGGCTTTTTGCTGTCCGGGGTTTGGCTTTTCCTTTCACGCATCCCTTCTCGTCGAAGTCGACTTGGGCACTACGGCCGCGCTTGAGGTCGTATCGATAGCTCGTCGTCGAAGTCCGGATATTCACCTTGTCCGGCTTGCCCAGCGCGCTTTCAACATCCTGCTGGCTCATGCCGGCGATCACGCGTTGATTGATGATTGCCTCGCGGCGTTGTCTGGCGTCGATCAGGTTGCCGCATTTGTCTTCTACTCCGCCCACAAGGCCTGGTTCTGCGCTTCTGATTTTCATACCGGATATTTCTTCGTGGTTGTGTTCCGGCATGATTGCCACAACCGATCCGGGCAAATAGGGGTGTACTTCCTGCACTGAAAGTTGCTCGCCGAGCGCACAGCTCATGCTGGTAAACGTTATGCCGCCATCGGGCGCTTCGCAACGATGAAGGCTGGTCGCAGCCCCGGCGGGCGGCAGGCAAAGCAGGCTGGTGAGTAAAAAACGAGTGGTTTTTGATGGCATTCGACGTCCTCCATGACGATCTATGCTCAAGGGTAGTCGCTGCATTTTTCATTGCCGGTGTGTTTTCTTTTCAGGATGAGTCGTCGCATCTGCATGGGTCAGGACAGCGCTCAGGTTTGTTTCGCAAGCGCTTGTTTCGGCCGCGATTTTTTAACGTTTAAAACCGTCAGGCGGTGTATCATTGCGCCCGTCAGCCCCGCCGGGGCTTATGGAATACCTCCATGGACTTACCCAGTAGTTACTCAGTAACCCGTTTCACCAATCATGAATTGACTGATTGATCCTTCCGGCGTGCCCCGCTGCTGGGAGTGGAGTTCGCCTATGTCTGAAATCGAAGTAAAGAAAACACAGGAAAGCCTGCAGGATCGCCTGGCTCAAGTCGTTGAGCTGCTGCAGCGTCAACGGGTTGTTGAAGACCTGACTCATCGCCAGGAAGGCGCGCATCACGACCGGGTGGAAAACCTGGTTCACCGGCAAAATCTGGTCGAGCTGCAACGCAAGCTCGATGATCTGCACTCCGCCGACGTCGCCTACATTCTTGAAGCCTTGCCGCTGGACGACCGTCTGACGCTCTGGCAACTGGTCAAGGCCGATCGCGACGGCGACATTCTTCTCGAAGTATCCGATTCCGTCCGTGAAACGCTGATCGCCGACATGGACGATCACGAGCTCCTGGCTGCCGCCAAGGACATGGATGCCGACGAACTCGCTGACCTGGCCTCCGAGCTGCCGCGAGACGTCGTCCATGAGCTGATGGAGAGTCTGGATAACCAGCAGCGCGAGCGCGTGCGTTCGGCCCTGTCCTATGACGAGGAACAGGTCGGTGCGCTGATGGACTTCGAGATGGTGACGATCCGTGAGGATGTCAGTCTCGAGGTGGTTCTGCGTTACCTGCGCCGTCTCAAAGAGCTTCCTGGTCACACCGACAAACTGTTCGTGGTCGATTACGACGGCGTGCTCAAGGGTGTGCTGCCGATCAAGCGTCTGCTGGTCAACGATCCGGATAAGCAGGTGGCTGATGTCATGGCCAGCGATCCGGTGAGTTTCCATCCCGACGAAGACGCCTACGACGCCGCTCAGGCGTTCGAGCGTTACGACTTGATCTCCGCCCCGGTGGTCGACAAGAACGGCAAGCTGATCGGTCGTCTGACCATCGATGAAATGGTTGACCTGATCCGTGAGGAGAGCGAAAGCGAAGTCCTCAACATGGCCGGTTTGCGTGAAGAGGAAGACATCTTCGCTTCCGTGTGGAAATCGCTTCGCAACCGTTGGGCGTGGCTGGCGATCAACTTGATCACAGCGTTCATCGCTTCCCGGGTGATCGGCCTGTTTGAAGGCTCGATCGAGAAGCTGGTAGCGCTCGCGGCTTTGATGCCGATCGTGGCCGGTATTGGCGGCAACTCCGGTAACCAGACAATCACCATGATTGTGCGCGCCATGGCGCTCGATCAGGTCAGTACCGGCAACACTTCGCGCCTGATGCGCAAAGAGCTGGCAGTGGGGCTGATTAACGGTCTGGTCTGGGGCGGGGTGATCGGTGTGGTCGCTTACCTGCTCTACGGCAGTTGGTCACTGGGCGTAGTGATGACGGCGGCGATGACGCTTAACTTGTTGCTGGCGGCGCTGATGGGGGTGTTGATCCCGATGACCCTGGCGAAGATGGGTCGCGACCCGGCGATGGGTGCCAGCGTGATGATCACCGCGATGACGGACAGCGGTGGTTTCTTCATCTTCCTTGGTTTGGCGACCATCTTCCTGCTCTGATCGGCCGTAAACAAACAGCCCGCCAATCGGTGGGCTTTTTTGTGTTCGCGAAAACTCAAATTCCAGGCAAAAAAAAGCCAGCAATCATGCTGGCTTGAGATGCTCGGTATGACTCAGGACGCGTCTGCGGCCATTTCGGCGTCGTGGGCGATCAAGGACACCAATGCGTTCTGCTGACGGTGAGACAGCTGACGGAAGCGTTGCAGCAGCTCGCGTTCGTGCAACGACAGCTCGGGGCTGTCCAGGCGCATGCTCAGCTCTTCGCCCAATGCACCTTCCTGAATAAGACTCTGCTCAAGGCGCGCAATGATCTCGGAGTTCATGCTGCGATGATGATTGCGAGCCACCTCGGCAATGCGTTCACGCATTCCGTCTGGCAGACGTACGACGAACTTGTCAGCCGTACGGCTGGAATAAATTGCCTGTTTCAATGGGCGCATATATTTAACCGGTTAGTTCAGGGGAGCGGTTCTCGGGATTGGCCGCAGGATGTGTGGTAGGACAAGCATCCGCGCCAAATGGTTCAACCTGAATTGTTAAGAGGCCCGCATCATGCCTCAAAATTGCCAGATCATTGGCGTCAATTCTGTGACAAATATTGATCCGGGTAAAGGCGTAATGCCAGCACCAATTATCAGAAATGCGGACTGGTTTGAAAACTTTGCCTTCGCCCGCATCATTGTCCGCTTACTGGTACACATCAATTGATGTCCGAAGACCTCAGAACGTGCATCCTATGCGGCGTTCGATCCGTGATCCTTATCTGTACAGGATAGTGGCAATTTGCCGATTTACTAGCGTTGAAGCAGGCCGGAGGGCGTTTTCAAGATGGATGGCAGGCTTATTTATCTGATGGGACCGTCCGGGTCAGGCAAGGACAGCCTGATTGACGCTGCGCGCGAGCCACTGCGCGAATTGAACTGTTCAGTGATGCGCCGGGTAATCACGCGCTCGGCCGAATCGGTAGGCGAGGACGCGATCGGTGTAACGCCAGAAGAATTCGAAAAGCGTAAACGCAGCGGTGATTTTTCCCTGGCATGGCAGGCCAATGGACTTGCCTATGGCATCCCGGTGGAAATGGACGAATGGTTGAAAGCCGGAAGGCATGTATTGGTGAACGGCTCTCGCGCCAACCTGCGCCAAGCGCTTGAGCGGTACCCGACACTGCTGCCGGTTTTGTTGACGGTGAAGGATGACGTATTGCGTGAGCGCCTACTCAGACGCGGCCGAGAAACGATTGACCAGATCGACGCAAGGCTTGCCCGCAACGGGTTGTTCAAGGACAGGAGATCAAGTGATGCTCCTGTTCACCTGATCGACAACTCGGGCGCGTTGACTGACGCCGTCAATCAATTGCTGGATTGGGTAAAAATCAACGCAATACCGGATCAAACTTGATCCTGCGCCCGGCAACCAGTGCCAGCACGAACAACACCGCAAACACGCCGCAGCCAACCAGGGGCAGGGTGACTTCGGTTTCCTCGAACAGCGAAAAATGCACGACGCCACTCAATAAGGCGAGGATCAGAAATCCTGCTGCTGATTTGGACATGCTGTACTCCTGAAGATATTTCAAAAAACCAGACGTTCGGTAGCAAGTGCTGGCAAAGCCTGCTGAGGTTCGCTGACCGCTTGCGGTGCGAAGCTCTGATCGCTCAACACCGCCAACTGCGGTGCCCTCTGCACCTGCAAGTAGTGCGGCATGCGCTGGGCGACCGGCTCAGCACCCTCGGGGATAAAGTGGAAGCCCACCAAAACGGCCAATGCGATTGCGTTTGCAAGCAAGAGAGTGCTGTTCATGGGACGGTGCTCCGGTTGTTCTTCTATGGAACAGACAAAGCAGCCGTCGTGCCAACAGTCTAACCGCTGTTAAGTCCTTTAAAAACAAGCATTTGGAAGGGATTTTCGGAAGGTTCGGGTTGCAATCTGCAATGATGGCGTTTTGCAGGAGTGCAAAATGCACGGTAAATTTTCCCGCAGCATTGCAAGGTGCCTGCCTACACTTAAAAAGCCCCACGGACGACATGACAAATCAGGGCTCGGCCGTTAACATGCACGCCGTCCGTCGCGCAGCGTTCAGCCCGTGATAACTCAGTGTCTCAGTAGCTCAATTGGATAGAGCATCCCCCTCCTAAGGGGAAGGTTGGCAGTTCGAACCTGCCCTGGGACACCATCAAATTCAAACAGAAAGCCCCGGTGCAATTTCGATTGCACCGGGGCTTTTTGCAAACCGTGTGTTTCCAGCTTCAGATTGCTGTTGGCAGCGCGCGCCTTGTGATTTGGCTAGTTGTCACCGTTCTCCTCGAACGTGCCAATCGAAGTGCTTACCTCGGCCTTCGAAGCTTTCGTGCAGTCCATTCCGGCCGCCGCTACGTGCTGGATAAACAGCAGCGCACAGGCGGACACGATGTAGCGTCCTTTGATGTACACGAGGTCAGCCTTGTATTGAGCAGTGGGCAGACGCGCAGGGTAATCGCAGTGAGAGGAATCTTGAAGCGCCCGCTTCAGAGAACGCCACTTGTGGCCGATAACCCAAACGGTGAGTTCAGACTCGCGCGAAATCGCTTGATGGCATTTGGCCGGCGGCTATCATCTGCGCGCCTGAATTTTGCCTCGGTTCATCTACTTCAATTGCCTGGAAATCCTCGATGCTGTCGTATCACCAAAAGAGTTTTCTGATCGTCGATGATTTCTCGGATTTCCGCAGTTCCGTGCGCTCGATGTTGCGCGAGCTGGGGGTCAAGGACGTGGACACCGCCGACACCGGTGAGCAGGCGCTGAAGATGTGTGCGCAGAAGTCCTACGATTTCATCCTGCAGGATTTCCATCTCGGCGATGGCAAGAAGAACGGCCAGCAGGTTCTTGAAGACCTGATGTCGGAAAAGCTCATCAGCCACGAAGCCGTGTTTGTCATGGTGACGGCCGAAACCAGTCAGGCGATGGTGCTCAGTGCTCTGGAGCACGAGCCGGATGCGTACCTGACCAAGCCGTTCAACCGTTCCGGCCTGGCCCAGCGGCTGGAGCGTCTGGAGCAGCGCAAGACGTTGCTCAAACCGATTCTGCAAGCCCTCGACCGTGGCAAGCCGGCCGAGGTGCTTAACGCCTGCATCGCTCTGTGCAAGCAGGACATCCGTTATTCGCCGCTGTGCCTGCGCTACCGCGCCGATGCCTTGCGCGACATGAACCAGAACGAAGCACTGGAACGTCTCTACGACAGCATCATCGCTGACCGACCGTTGCCGTGGGCGTTTGCCGGGTTGGGCAAACTGCTGTTCAAGCGTGGGCAAGTGGCGCAGGCCAAAGGCGTCTACGAAAAAGCCTTGAAGGTGTTCCCGATGATGCCGGCGCTGTATGACGGCATGGCCGATGTGCTGGTTTCCGAGGGCGACACCAAAGGCGCGCAGCGGGTGCTGGAAGAGGCAATTCGCCTTTCGCCGCTAGCGGTGCGTCGGCAGGCATTGCTCGGCAAGCTGGCGATGGCTAACGAAGATTTTGATACCGCCTCGCGGGCTTATCGCCAAGCCGTGTCGCAGGGCGCGCAGTCGCGCTTTAAAGACCCGGAAAGCAATCTCGGCCTGGCCCATGCGCTGATCAGCAAGGGCAGTGAGCGCGGTCTCGACACGCGGACCCGCCTGGAGATCAACACAACGCTGAGCGCCGTGGCCAAAGAGAACCCGACCGACCCCGGTTTGCAGATTCGTGCGCGTCTGATGAAAGCCACCAGCCTGCTGCTGAACGATGCTGAAACCGCCGACAAGCTTACCGAGCAAGCCATGATGCGTCTCGACGGCATGGAGCAGTTCATGAGTCCGGAAGCAGCGCTGCTCGTCGCCAAACAGTTGCAGATGCTCGGTCAGGCCGAGGCGGGCACGTCGATGCTCAAGAGCTGTGCGGAAATCTACGGCGATGATCCGGCGGTGATGAAAGACATCGCCAAGCTCACTGATGACCCGACGATTCTCAGTTCCAGCAATGCCGCCGCCGACCTCAACCGTCAGGGCGTGCGCGTGTACAAGACCGGCAACCTGGTGGAGGCCCGCGAGGTGTTCCGCAAGGCGCTGAAGATGCAACCGAAGAACATCAGTATCGCGCTGAACATGGCCCAGTCGCTGCTGCACGGCACCGACACCAGTGTGCTGTCGGCGGAACTGGAAGAATGTCGGGCCTGCCTGAAACTGGTTGGCCTGATGCCCGATACCGACGCGCGTTACTCGCGTTATCAGAAGCTGAAAAGCAAGGCGTTTGGCGAATGAACCACTCTGATCCGGCTTTGGATTTTTCCACGGTGATCGCCTCCACCGTTCATGACATGAAGAACTCGCTGGCCATGCTGATGCAGGCCCACAGCCAATGGCTGGCGCGCTTGCCCCAAGAGCTGCGTTCCGGCACGGAGCAGGGCGTGATCGACTTCGAGTTCGCCCACCTCAACGGCATGCTGGTGCAGTTGCTCGGGCTGTATAAGCTCGGCGTCAACCAGATGCCGCTGCAACCGGCCTATCACGAACTGGATGATTTCATCGAAGCACAACTGGCGGCGCATCAAGAGGTGTTCGCCAGTCGCGCAATTGTCGCGACATATGAAGTCGATCCGCTGAGCCCGCTGGGTTTCTTCGACCGTGAACTGATCGCGTCGGTGCTGGGTAACTGCATCAACAACGCCATTCGTTATGCTCGTGAGTCGCTGCTGATCACCGTCAGCGACGAGGCCGGGCAATTGGTGTTGAGCATCAACGATGACGGCGACGGTTACCCGGCCGAGATGCTCGAACGTCAGGCCGATTACGTGCAGGGCATCAATCACAGCAGCGGCAGCACCGGGCTCGGCTTGTATTTCGCGGCTCGTATTGCGGCGTTGCATCAACGCAATGGTGTTGAAGGGCGCACGGAAATCCGTAACGGCGGCCCGCTGGGCGGTGGGGTATTCAGTCTCTACCTGCCGTGATGCGGGCTTTTTGCATGACGCCGCTTGATATTCCGAACAGGCGGAGCCTATTTTGTTCGGGTCGCCGTTCGCGGCTCGCACAACAACAAGGATTGCGTCATGACAACCGATGGCCAGCGTTCACTCGCGCAGCGATTGACGGGCATTGATGAGATTGAATGTGTCACGCCGGATTTGAATGGCGTACCGCGCGGCAAGGTGATGACTGCCGAAGGTTTCCTCGAAGGGCGGCGTTTGCAGTTGGCGCGGGGAGTGCTGCTGCAATGCATCATGGGTGGATATCCTGCGGCGCGGTTTTACGGCAGCGATGATGGCGACCTCGCATTGGTCGCCGACCCTGGGCAGATTCATCCGTTGCCATGGAGCGACGAGCCACGCGCCCTGGCGATTTGCGATGCCGACGAACTGACCGGCGAAAGCTCCAACCTGTCGACCCGTGGCCAGCTGAAGAAAGTCATCGCCCGTTACGCGGCGCGAGGCCTGGCGCCTGTGGTGGCGACCGAGCTGGAATTCTTTGTTTTCGCCCCGAACACCGATCCGACTCAGCCGTTCCGCCCGCCAGTTGGCCTCGACGGCCGCCGCGAGGATGGCTTGTCAGCCTTCAGCGTCAGCTCCAACAACGGTCTGCGGCCGTTTTTCAGCGAAGTTTATAAATGCATGGCGGCCCTCGGTTTGCCGCGCGATACCTTCATGCACGAGATGGGCGTCAGCCAGTTCGAGATCAACCTGTTGCACGGTGATCCACTGTTGCTGGCCGATCAGACGTTCCTGTTCAAGCATCTGCTCAAGGAGGTCGCGCTCAAACATGGCTTGACCGTGGTGTGCATGGCCAAACCGCTGGCGCACACGCCGGGCAGTTCGATGCACATTCACCAGAGCCTCGTCGAAATTGCTACCGGCAAGAACGTTTTCAGTGACGAGAAAGGTGAGCCGACCGCAATGTTCCGCCATTTCATTGGTGGGCAGCAGGCGGGCATGGCCGACTTCACTGCGCTGTTTGCACCGAATGTGAACTCTTATCAGCGTCTGTGTCACCCGTACGCTTCGCCGAATAACGCTTGCTGGTCGCACGATAACCGCGCTGCAGGGCTGCGGATTCCGGCCAGTGCGCCGGTTGCCCGGCGGGTCGAAAACCGTTTGCCGGGCGCTGACGCCAACCCATATCTGGCGATCGCCGCCAGTCTGGCCGCGGGTTTGCATGGGATCGAGCATGAGCTTGAACCGAGCGAAGCGATTCAGGGCGAGTTCGCGGTGCCGGATAATCTTTCGTTGCCGTGTACCTTGCATGCCGCGCTCGAACGTCTGAAACGTAGCCAATTGGCCAGGGAACTGTTCGGACAGGAGTTCATCGAAGGCTACATCGCTTCGAAGACCATGGAGTTGACCAGCTTCTTTGATGAGATAACTCCCTGGGAACGGCGTGTTCTAGCAGCCCAGGCCTGACGAACCGTCGCCATAGGGCTATCGTTTTGGTAGCCCGATATTCACTGCAAGGAGCCGCTCGGAACGCCGATGCGCCAAATCTGGAAATCCTTTCGAGCGCTGTATTTCGCCTCGCTGATGATGTTGATCGGCTCGGGCCTTTTGTCTACTTATCTGGCTTTGCGCCTGGCCGCTGACAATGTCGATGGACTGTGGGTCGGTGCGCTGATGGCGGCCAACTATTTCGGTCTGGTACTGGGCGGCAAGATCGGCCACCGGCTGATCGCCCGGGTTGGGCATATCCGTGCATATTCCGCGTGTGCCGGGATCGTCGGCGCGGCGGTGCTGGGCCACGGTCTGGTGGACTGGCTGCCGGCGTGGCTGGTGCTGCGGACGATTGTCGGTCTGGGCATGATGTGCCAGTACATGGTGATCGAGAGCTGGCTCAATGAGCAGGCCGACGCCAATCAGCGCGGCCTGGTGTTCAGCGGCTACATGATCGCTTCGTATCTGGGGCTGGTGCTGGGTCAGTTGATTCTGGTCATGCACCCGGGCCTGGGCCTGGAACTGCTGATGCTGGTCGCCCTGTGCTTTGCGCTGTGTCTGGTACCGGTGACGCTGACCCGGCGGATTCACCCGGCGCCGCTGCATCCGGCACCGATGGAGCCGCGTTTCTTCATCAAGCGTGTGCCGCAATCGTTGAGCACGGTGCTCGGTGCGGGTCTGATCATCGGCTCGTTCTATGGTCTGGCGCCGCTGTATGCCTCGCAGCAGGGGCTGTCGACCGAGCAGGTCGGTCTGTTCATGGGTAGCTGCATTTTTGCCGGATTGCTGGTGCAGTGGCCGCTGGGCTGGTTGTCCGATCGCTATGATCGGGCGCTTTTGATCCGCTGCTTTGCCGGGTTTCTCGCGGTGGCGGCCTTGCCGCTGGCGATCCTGCCGCAGGTGCCGCTGGAGGTGCTGTTTGTGGTCGGCTTCCTCTGTTCGCTGGTGCAGTTCTGTCTGTATCCGCTGGCGGTGGCGTTTTCCAACGACCACGTAGAGGGTGATCGCCGGGTGTCGCTGACGGCCATGTTGCTGGTGACTTACGGGGTTGGCGCCAGTATCGGCCCGCTGGCCGCTGGTGTGTTGATGAAATTCTTCGGCAGTCAGAGCCTGTACGCGTTCTTCAGCTTCTTTGCGCTGGTGCTGGTATGGCGGATACGGCCGAAAGCCGTCACCAATCTGCATCAGGTCGACGACGCGCCGCTGCATCACGTGGCAATGCCGGACAGCATGTCCAGCTCGCCGCTGGTGGCGGCCCTCGACCCGCGTGTTGATGAGCAGGTGGTGCAGGAGCAGATGCAGAATACGGTCACGCCGGAACCAGAACCAGAACCTGAGATAGAACCGGAGTCTGAGCCGGCAGCAAGTCCGGATGACGACAGCGACAAACCCACCCCGGATATCAGTGGCGCCAGGCCTTGAAGCATCGCCGGAAGTAAAAAAGGGCAGTCCCGCCAAGGACTGCCCTTTTCATTTGCATGTTCGAATCACATGTCGTCTTTATCGAAACGCCGTGCTTCACGCTGCAACTGATAGACGAAGCGTTCAACGTTACGTGCCGCCTGACCACTGATGTTGTGGAAGCGCAGACCGGCAAACGTGATGTTGAGTTTTTCTTCGAAGTGCAGATAACGCAGTTCTACGGAGACCGGCTGATTGCCGAACAGCGGCGGGGCGATCATGCGGTCGTAGACTTGGCCCAGTTGCAGGCGCTCGGTGATGTCACCTTCGAAGCGCAGTTTGCAACCGGTGGCGGAAATATCCAGCAGCTTGCCGTTGATTGGCGCCTTGAGCTTTTCACCGCCCAGTTCGACGCCGACCAGGTCGGTCAGCTTCAATGCGGCGCGGAAGGCGTTGCGGCGTTGGTGGTAAACCACCTCGGTCGGCAGCTCGCCAGTGTAAAAGCGGTCGCCGTCGGATTCTTCGATGTTCAGCGTGCCGGTGCATTCCCAGGCAATGCGTACACCTTCATGAAAACCTTCGATCTTGAACGGTTCGCCGGCGAGCAGGAAGCGCTCGCCATCGCGCGGGATCATTTCGTCCAGAGCCATTGATGCGGTGTCGCGGTCGACTTTGATCAGGTAGGTCTGGAAACGCTGGCTGCGTTCATGGAACGTGATGATCAGCGGGTCGTGGCTATCTTGCAGCTGGCGCAGGTTGCTGGAGATTTCCAGTGGCGTGGTGAGCACCTTTGGGGGCTGCGGAGCATCATCCGCGCTTAGCGTGTTGGACACGGTTTATCACTCTCCAGACAAAATATGACGACTGGCCAGTATTTTGCCAGTATGTTTCGCGAGTTGATAGGGCTGGCGCATCAACGGCTCATGCCTGGCTGAATGTACGCGGCTTGGCGGGTTTGGCAAAAGTGCCGCTGGCGTCATACAGCGCTGGCGGTTCGCCCCCGTTGAGGATTTTCAGCTGATTGGCCGTGGCGGCCTGCTGTACCTGGATCGACTGGCCATTGTTGACGTTGGCCGCCTGGCATTGGGCGATGAGGTCAGTCAACAAGTCGCTCTTGCTGAGCAACTGCTCGCCGATGCTCGACTGGCTGGCGAGTTGCTCAAGACCCTGCCGATTGGTCGGCAGGTTGAGGCTGGCGAGGATTTCGCTGCGTTTGCGGCCATGCTGTTCAAGCAGAATGATCAATGCCTGTTTGCGCGCCAGAATTTCTTCCAGCAGTGGCATGTCGCGACCGTGCAAGGCGAGGGATTCGGTTTGCAGTAACTCCAGCAATTGTTGAGCTGGAGCAAAGTCGTCGATGATCAGTTGCAGTAAATTAGTGTCGTGCATGGCTGGCCTTGGGTTTTAAGCGTCCAAAAGCCTGGCGCAGGCAAAAGCCTAGCGCTGGGCTTCGAAGTTGAGCAGTTTGCTGGCTACACGGTTGCTGTCGACTTTATAGCTGCCATCGGCAATCGCGGCTTTCAACTCGGCCACACGGGCTTTGTCGACAGCAGGTTGATCGCGCAGCTTGTCAGTGACCTTCTGCAACTGTTGAGCCTCATTGCTGAGGTGTACCGATTCCCCGCTCTTTGCGGTACTGGCCGATTCGGCCTGGGTATTCAGCGGCGCGGAGGTGCCGGTTTCGGCGGTTTCCTTGGCGTTGCTGGTACGTGTACTGCCCGTAAGTGACGAGGAGCTGTTCAAACGGCTGAAATCGATGACCATGATAAAAACCTCTGGGAATTTGGACGCTTGCCATGTTT
Source organism: Pseudomonas sp. LBUM1648 (assembly GCF_059716145.1). Classification (NCBI taxonomy): domain Bacteria; kingdom Pseudomonadati; phylum Pseudomonadota; class Gammaproteobacteria; order Pseudomonadales; family Pseudomonadaceae; genus Pseudomonas; species Pseudomonas sp. LBUM1648. Next base: position 4,890,638 of record NZ_CP166808.1, on the reverse strand, counting down.
TCGGCCATCCCCTGGAAAACTTTAGGCCCATTTATCAATGAGCTTGCATGCGCCGGCGCGCGTCCTGCTGCGGCACAGTTTAGGGAAGCGACGGGGTCCGCGCCAGTTTTCTCATCAGCGTTTTACATGGCCACTTCCACCTGGCCCGGCGCGGTGACCTGCGCCTTGATGACTCGTTGGGAGTTAAGGTTTTTCACCCGGATCTGTTCTTTCAGGCCGCCATTGGCCAGGGCTTCACCGGGCATGCGCACGGCGAGCGTGCCGCTGCGGGCGGTGATGACCACTTGATCACCCTTGCGCACGACTTCGGCCTGTTCCAGATGCACCAGGGTAATGACCTGATCAGCGACCGTTGGTCGGGTTAATTTTTGCCCGATCGCTTCGTCCACCGACGTCAAGAAACCTTGATTGATCACGCTGACGTCGCGCTCGCGCAAGGTCACGTCCTGAGGTTCGATTATCCCGGCGCGTTTGAGCGGTCGGGTGGTGGTCACAATCTCGCGAAACAGGCGGACTTGAGCGGGCACGAACACCGTCCAGGGCGAGGCGCCTTCACAGCGAACCTTCACGGTTACCCGGCCCAGCGGACGTGCCGGACTCTCCAGAGACGCTGTCAATTCCTTGTCGCACATAGGCATGCGCATACGGGGGTCGAGCTGGTTGACTTCGATTTCGTAGCGGCCTTCCGTTTGACTGGTTGCCAGATAGTCTTCTACGGTGAACTCAAGAAAGCCCTGAGTGACGCCGATAAGCATGTCAGGCAAGGTAACCGCATCAGCAATGGCAGGGCTGCCGGCGAAGAAGAAGCAAACGGCGGACACCGCGCAAAGCCCTCTGCGAAGGGGAGATGTCAGGCGTCGGAAAAATGTCGTTTGAGCGTTCATACGAGTTAAAAAGCAAGCGCCGTGCCGTTTAGCAATGAATGTGCGTCGCAACAACACTTGGCGTTGGTGTAGGAGTCTGGGCATGGCTGGTGTAATGGATTCGGTGAACCAGCGCACGCAACTGGTAGGGCAGAATCGCCTGGAGCTGTTGTTGTTCCGTCTCGACGGCCAGCAGCTCTATGGAATCAACGTGTTCAAGGTGCGGGAAGTGCTGCAATGCCCGTCGCTTACGTTGATGCCCAAGTCCAGTCCTGTCGTGTGCGGGGTGGCGAATATCCGGGGGGCGACCATTCCGATCCTTGATCTGGCAATGGCGACCGGTTCCGGGGCGTTGAAAGACAAGAAAAATCCGTTCGTGATCATCACGGAGTACAACACCAAGACCCAGGGATTCCTGGTCCGCTCGGTGGAGCGCATCGTCAACATGAACTGGGAAGAGATCCATCCACCGCCCAAGGGCACGGGTCGCGATCATTACCTGACCGCTGTGACTCGGGTGGACAATCAGTTAGTCGAAATCATCGACGTCGAGAAGGTACTGGCCGAAGTTGCGCCAACGCCGGAAGCGATCTCGGTGGGTGTGGTTGATGTCGAGACGCAGACCAAGGCGTTGTCGCTGCGGGTGCTGACCGTCGATGACTCGTCGGTGGCGCGCAAGCAGGTCACGCGTTGCCTGCAGACGATCGGCGTCGAAGTGGTGGCGTTGAACGACGGCAAGCAGGCGCTGGATTACCTGCGCAAGCTGGTCGACGAGGGCAAGAAGCCGGAAGAAGAGTTCCTGATGATGATCTCCGACATCGAGATGCCGGAGATGGACGGGTACACCCTGACGGCGGAAATCCGCGGCGACGCGCGCATGCAAAAGCTTCATATCATCCTGCATACTTCGTTGTCTGGGGTATTCAATCAGGCGATGGTCAAGAAAGTCGGTGCCGATGACTTTTTGGCCAAATTCCGTCCTGATGACCTGGCATCCCGGGTAGTCGACCGGATCAAAGCAGCAGATATCAGCTAGGGGCCTTTTGTCCCTGGCGGTCAACACGATTTAAGAGGCGGCATCATTGTCTACGGGTAATTTGGATTTCGAACAGTTCCGGGTCTTCCTGGAAAAAGCCTGTGGCATTTTGCTCGGTGAAAACAAGCAGTACCTGGTCTCGAGCCGTCTCAACAAACTGATGGAGCAGCAAGGCATCAAGTCGCTGGGTGAACTGGTCCAGCGCATCCAGACCCAGCCGCGCAGCGGTTTGCGCGAGCAGGTGGTCGATGCCATGACGACCAACGAAACCCTGTGGTTTCGTGACACCTATCCGTTTGAAGTCTTGAAGAACAAGGTGCTGCCCGAGGCCATTAAGGCCAGCCCCAACCAGCGTCTGCGGATCTGGTCGGCGGCCTGCTCGTCGGGTCAGGAACCGTACTCGCTGTCGATGTCGATCGACGAGTTCGAGCGGACCAACCTCGGCCAGTTGAAGATGGGCGTGCAGATTGTTGCCACGGACTTGTCCGGCCTCATGCTGAACAACTGCAAGACCGGCGAGTACGACAGCCTGGCGATCGGGCGCGGTTTGTCCCCCGATCGTTTGCAGCGTTACTTCGACCCGAAAGGGCCGGGGCGCTGGGTGATCAAGGCGCCGATCAAGAACCGGGTGGAGTTTCGCTCGTTCAACTTGCTCGACAGCTATGCCGCGCTGGGCAAGTTCGACATCGTGTTCTGCCGCAACGTGCTGATCTACTTCTCCGCCGAGGTGAAGAAAGACATCCTGTTGCGCATTCACAGCACGTTGAAGCCGGGCGGTTATCTGTTCCTTGGCGCTTCCGAAGCGCTGAACGGTTTGCCGGATCATTACCAGATGGTCCAGTGCAGCCCGGGGATCATTTACCAGGCGAAATGATTGCATCGGCAACACAAAAAAGACGGGAGGCCCTCAAAGCCTCCCGTTTTTTTATGCCCGATGATTCTGCTTCATGTAGGAGCTGCCGAAGGCTGCGATCTTTTGATTTTGTTTTTGAAGATCAAAAGATCGCAGCCTTCGGCAGCTCCTACAGGGCAAGGGCAGGGCTGAGAGCGGCAGAAAAGCGGCATCTGGCGGAAACCGGTTGCCGCTTTTCTGGCATTGCCGCTTTGCCGATGCCCGGCAAAGCCCCGGTTTACGGGGACTTCTCGCATTGGCACGCCGCTTGCTAAAGCTCAGTTACGAAAAACCGGTCACCCGAAGGTTCCCGACATGAGCATCAGCTTCGATAAAGCGCTCGGCATTCACGAAAAAGCCCTGGGCTTCCGCGCCCAGCGTGCCGAAGTCCTGGCCAACAACATCGCCAACGCCGATACCCCGAACTACAAGGCGCGGGATCTGGAATTCTCCAAAGTGCTCGAAGCACAGACCGAGAAAAACAAGAGCGGTGGCACGTTTGCCCTGAACATGACCAACAGCCGTCACATCGAGGCTGAAGGACTGGGCAACGGCGACGAGTCGCTGATGTATCGCACGCCGATGCAACCGTCGATCGACCAGAACACCGTGGATGCACAACTGGAACAGTCGAATTACGCGGAAAACGCCGTCGGCTTCCAGGCCAGCTTCACGCTGCTCAACAGCAAATTCAAAGGGCTGGTATCAGCCCTGCGCGGAGAGTAATCCATGTCCCTGTCCAGCGTTTTCAACATTGCCGGTAGCGGCATGAGCGCACAAACCACGCGTCTGAACACCGTGGCTTCGAACATCGCCAACGCCGAAACCGTCTCTTCGAGCATCGACCAGACCTACCGCGCCCGTCACCCGGTGTTCGCCACCATGTTCCAGGGTGGCCAGAACAGCGGCAGCAACTCGCTGTTCCAGAGCCAGGATGCGGCCGGTCAAGGCGTGCAGGTACTCGGTGTGGTCGAAGACCAGAGCAACCTCGAAGCGCGTTACGAGCCGAACCATCCGGCCGCTGACGGCAAAGGCTACGTCTACTACCCGAACGTCAACGTGGTGGAAGAAATGGCTGACATGATTTCCGCGAGCCGTTCCTTCCAGACCAACGCCGAAATGATGAACACCGCCAAAACCATGATGCAGAAGGTACTGACCCTCGGTCAGTAATAAGGGGCGACTGCCATGAGTGTTTCCGATTCCACCAGCGGCGTAAGCATCAAAGACGTTCTGGCCAATTCTTCGGTCAAGACCGGGACGACCACTGATGGTCTGGCTGCGGCCACCAACAGCGCCACCGGCAAGCAGGCTTTGGGCAAAGATGCCTTCCTGCAACTGCTGGTCACCCAACTGAAGAACCAGAACCCGCTCGATCCGCAGGACAACAGCGAGTTCGTCGCTCAGTTGGCGCAGTTCAGCAGCCTGGAAGGCATCACTACGCTGAACGACACCGTCACCGGCATTGCCGGCAACTACAACTCCTCGCAAGCATTGCAGGCGTCGTCGCTGGTTGGCCGTTCGGTCATCGCGCAGACCGACAAGGCTGTAGTCGACACCAGCAAAAGCCTCAATGGCACCGTCGTGGTTCCGGCCTCCGGCGCAGTTTCGCTCTCGATCAAAGATGCCGATGGCAAAGTCGTGCGCACCATCGACATGGGCACCCAGAAAGCCGGCAACGCCAGCTTCATCTGGGACGGCAAGGACGCTTCCGGTGCGGTCGCGAAGGCGGGCACTTACACGTTCACCGCCAGCGCCACTTACGACGGCAAGGCCACTTCGCTGGTGACTTACCTGCCAGCGACCGTCAACAGCGTGACCATCAGCCAGACCGGCGGTGAGTTGATGCTGAACCTGGCGGGCCTGGGCAGCGTTGCGCTGTCCAAAGTACAAACCATTGGTATATAGAGCCGACTAACCGGCACAAAGGAGTGGAATATGTCTTTCAATATCGGCCTTAGCGGTCTCTATGCTGCCAACAAGCAACTGGACGTGACCGGCAACAACATCGCCAACGTTGCGACCACCGGTTTCAAATCGTCCCGTGCAGAATTCGAAGACGTGTACTCGGCCACTCGCCTGGGTACCGGTAGCAAAACCGTCGGTAACGGCGTGCGTCTGGCCAACGTTTCCCAGCAGTTCGGCCAAGGTGATGTGAACAACACCGGCAACGTGCTGGACATGGGTATCCAGGGCAACGGTTTCTTCATCCTCAGCGACAACGGTTCCCTGAGCTACACCCGCGCCGGTGCATTCAAGACCGACGCTGAAAACTACGTGGTCGATAACAACGGCAACCGTCTGCAAGGTTACGGCGTTGATGCCAACGGCAAGATCATGACCGGCGTGCTGACTGACCTGAAGATCGATACTTCGGCCCTCAAACCGAACGCGACGTCCAAGATCGATCAGACCATGAACGTGAACTCGGAGGACACCTTGCCTACCGTGACCACGTTCAGCCCGACTGACCTGAACAGCTACAACAAGCTCATTTCCACGCCGGTCTACGATACTCAGGGTAACGAGCACCGCATGGATCAGTACTACGTGAAAACGGGTACCAATGCCTGGCGCGTCTACACCTACATGGATGGTCGTACCCCATCGGATCCGGCCAACAACACCCTGACACCGATGACCCACGACCTCACGTTCAACTCTGATGGTTCCATCGCGACCCTGACGGCGGGCGCTGGCTGGACCAAAACCGGCAACACCCTGACCATGAGCGGCTGGATTCCAGGTGTGGTGACAAACGCGACGACCTCGCCAGTGACCTGGGGCCCGAACGGTTCCAAGGCCAACTCGACCGGTATCGCGTTCAACACCGCGTTGACCACGTCCTATAACGCTCCGACCGCGCGTACTGCGCAGTATCAGGACGGTTATGCGACTGGCCAGATCTCCAGCCTGACCATCGATTCGACCGGTGTGATGACGGCTAACTTCAGCAACCAGCAGACCAAGGCGATTGGTCAGGTGGCGGTGGCGAGCTTTGCCAACGAGCAGGGTTTGCAGCCGATTGGCGGTACGCGCTGGAAGGAGACGTTCGCGTCGGGTGTGGCCGGGGTTGATTCGCCGAAGACCGGTACGCTGGGTTCGATCGTGTCGAACTCGCTGGAAGAGTCGAACGTTAACCTGACCAATGAGCTGGTGGATCTGATCAAGGCGCAGAGCAACTATCAGGCGAACGCCAAGACCATCTCCACCCAGAGCACCATCATGCAGACCATCATTCAGATGACTTGATGCTGGTTGGCGCTGCATAAGAAGCCCCTCGTCAGAGGGGCTTTTTTTTGCCTGGTGGAATCAGGATCAAAAGATCTTAAAAGGCAGGCAAAAGAAAACCCCCGACAATCCAGAGGACTGATCGGGGGTTTCAGGTCAGCGCCTTGCAGCGCTCACCGGCTCAGCTTATTGGCAAGCTTCGCAATCCGGCTCGTCAATCGCGCAAGCCTTTGGCACTGGAGCGGGACCGGCCGGAGCTGCCAGAACCGAATCATCACCATGGTTGCCGCCGCTGGAAACAGCGTTCAGCTTGCCGGTGTTGATGGTCGACTTCTCGGTGCTGGTCGCGGCCAGGGCACGGAGGTAGTAGGTGGTTTTCAGACCACGGTACCAAGCCATGCGGTAGGTCACGTCGAGTTTCTTGCCCGATGCGCCGGCGATGTACAGGTTCAGCGACTGGGCCTGGTCGATCCACTTCTGACGACGGCTGGCCGCGTCAACGATCCACTTGGTGTCCACTTCGAACGCGGTCGCGTAGAGCTCTTTGAGTTCTTGCGGGATGCGCTCGATCTGCTGAACCGAACCGTCGTAGTACTTCAGGTCGTTGATCATGACCGAGTCCCACAGACCGCGAGCCTTGAGGTCGCGAACCAGGTACGGGTTGATCACGGTGAATTCGCCCGACAGGTTCGATTTCACATACAGGTTCTGGTAGGTCGGTTCGATCGACTGCGATACGCCAGTGATGTTGGCGATGGTCGCGGTCGGTGCGATGGCCATGATGTTGGAGTTACGAATGCCTTTCTGTACACGGGCGCGAACCGGTGCCCAGTCCAGGGTTTCGTTCAGGTCAACGTCGATGTACTTCTGGCCGCGTTGCTCGATCAGGATCTGTTGCGAATCCAGAGGCAGGATGCCTTTGGACCAAAGCGAACCGTTGAAGGTCTCGTACGCGCCGCGCTCGTCGGCCAGGTCGCAGGACGCCTGGATCGCGTAGTAGCTGACCGCTTCCATCGACTTGTCTGCGAACTCGACGGCAGCGTCGGAGCCGTAGGCGATGTGCTGCAGGTACAAAGCGTCCTGGAAGCCCATGATGCCCAGACCTACCGGACGGTGACGGAAGTTGGAGTTCTTCGCTTGCGGCACCGAGTAGTAGTTGATGTCGATCACGTTGTCGAGCATGCGCACGGCGGTGTTCACGGTGCGTTGCAGCTTGGCGGTGTCCAGCTTGCCGTCGACGATGTGGTTCGGCAGGTTGATCGAGCCCAGGTTGCAAACAGCGATTTCATCCTTGTTGGTGTTCAAGGTGATCTCGGTGCACAGGTTCGAGCTGTGAACCACGCCGACGTGCTGCTGCGGGCTACGCAGGTTGCACGGGTCTTTGAAAGTCAGCCATGGGTGGCCGGTTTCGAACAGCATGGACAGCATTTTGCGCCACAGGTCTTTGGCCTGGATGGTCTTGAACAACTTGATCTTGCCCGGGTACTCGGACAGCGCTTCGTAGTACTCGTAACGCTCTTCGAAGGCTTTACCGGTCAGGTCGTGCAGGTCCGGTACTTCGGATGGCGAGAACAGGGTCCACTTGCCGTCATCGAAGACACGCTTCATGAACAGGTCAGGGATCCAGTTGGCGGTGTTCATGTCGTGGGTACGGCGACGATCATCACCGGTGTTCTTGCGCAGCTCGATGAACTCTTCGATGTCCATGTGCCAGGTTTCCAGGTAGGCACACACAGCGCCTTTGCGCTTGCCACCCTGGTTAACGGCTACAGCGGTGTCGTTCACGACTTTCAGGAACGGAACAACGCCTTGCGACTTGCCGTTGGTGCCTTTGATGTACGAACCCAACGCACGGACAGGCGTCCAGTCGTTGCCCAGGCCACCGGCGAATTTCGACAGCATGGCGTTGTCGTGGATCGCGTGGTAGATGCCCGACAGGTCATCCGGAACGGTGGTCAGGTAGCAGCTCGACAGCTGTGGACGCAGGGTGCCGGCGTTGAACAGTGTTGGAGTCGAGGCCATGTAGTCGAAGGACGACAACAGGTTGTAGAACTCGATCGCACGGTCTTCTTTGTTCTTCTCTTCGATCGCCAGGCCCATGGCCACGCGCATGAAGAAGATCTGCGGCAGTTCGAAACGCACGCCATCCTTGTGGATGAAGTAACGGTCGTACAGGGTTTGCAGACCCAGGTAGGTGAATTGCTGATCACGCTCGTGGTTGATCGCCTTGCCCAGTTTTTCCAGGTCGAAGGTGGCCAGCACAGGGTTCAGCAGTTCGAACTCGATACCTTTGGCGATGTAGGCCGGCAGGGCCTTGGCGTACAGGTCGGCCATTTCGTGATGGGTGGCGCTTTCGGCGACTTCGAGGAAGTTCAGGCCTTCGGCACGCAGGGTGTCCATCAGCAGGCGGGCGGTCACGAACGAGTAGTTCGGCTCACGCTCAACCAGGGTACGGGCGGTCATCACCAGGGCGGTGTTGACGTCGGTCAGGGCCACGCCGTCGTACAGGTTTTTCAGGGTTTCGCGCTGGATCAGGTCGCCGTCGACTTCTTCCAGACCTTCGCAGGCCTCGGTGACGATGGTGTTCAGGCGGCCCATGTCCAGCGGCGCCAGGCTGCCGTCGGCACGGGTGATGCGGATCGACGGGTGCGCGTTGACCGCTTCTTCGGCCGGCGCGTGGGCAGCGCGTTCTTTCGAACGGCCGTCACGGTAGATCACGTAGTCGCGAGCGACTTTCTGCTCGCCGGCACGCATCAGGGCCAGTTCGACCTGGTCCTGGATTTCTTCGATGTGGATGGTGCCGCCCGAAGGCATGCGACGCTTGAAGGTCGCGGTGACTTGTTCGGTCAGGCGGGCAACGGTGTCGTGGATTCGCGACGAGGCGGCAGCGGTGCCGCCCTCAACTGCGAGAAACGCTTTGGTGATAGCGACGGTGATCTTGTCATCGGTGTAAGGAACGACAGTGCCATTGCGCTTGATCACGCGCAGTTGACCAGGCGCGGTAGCTGCCAGATCCGAATTCGAATCGGCGGCCTGCGGCAAGGTGCCCTGCGGGTTCTCGCGAGTTGTGTCGGTTTGCATGGGGGATTGTCTCCACATTCTCTATGTTTGTTTGAGCACCATCATGGTGCTCACCGTTCTGTCCCGAAGCACTACAACCGACGAGCGTCGGCCTAACAACTTCGGAGCAGTAGGAAAAAGGCTACATCGCCGCGTCCCTGCCGAAGTTTTGGTTGCGAGCCTGCGCTCGAACCGGATTCCTTCCCGGGTGACAGTAATGACTGCAACACCCATACCGTTCTTTGCCATTTGGAGCTAAAAAAACGGTGCCATCCGCAAGCGCGGTTTGGGCTTCAAAAAACTTGTTTCGTTCAACCCGAAACTTGCCATAAAGCGCTTGAGTTTCAGGTCTGAAATGTGGTTGGGCGTTTCAGTCGAAAACCCCATATGTAGGGTCTCCGTTTTCGCCGTGCTACAAGATAATGCGTTTCAGGGGAGGAATGCAACGGACAGCCTGTGGATAAACCTGTGCGTAAATTGTGTAAGAAAGCAGGAATTCACGTGTAGGCCGCGAACCCACTGAGCTAGACCGTTTGTCACTGTTCTTTCAACCGGAAAAACGCTTCAGCGGATTTTTAAGGGCGCGAACCCTATCACAAAAAACCGCCTTGTCCGAACGCATTTACCGACTTGTGTTCTGGCTGTACGCCGTTTATACAATCGGCCCATGCGCAGGCATTCTTATCCTCCAGAAAGATGACAAAAAGACCGGAGGATCCCTTCTTTTATTAGTAAACCTGGCAAGCAGAGGTCACCCGTGGAGCAACAAGCCTTTCAGGTATTGATAGTCGAGGACGATCAGCGTCTGGCCGAACTCACTCGCGACTACCTGCAAGCCAATGGATTGCGCGTCGGAATCGAAGGCAACGGTGCGCTGGCGGCGGCGCGGATTATCCAGGAACAGCCGGATCTGGTGATCCTTGATCTGATGCTGCCCGGTGAAGATGGTCTGAGCATTTGCCGCAAGGTGCGTGACCGTTATGACGGCCCCATCCTGATGCTCACCGCGCGCACCGATGACGCCGACCAGATCCAGGGGCTTGATCTCGGCGCCGACGATTACGTGTGCAAACCGGTGCGCCCACGGCTGTTGCTGGCGCGGATTCAGGCGTTGCTGCGACGCAGTGACACACCGGAGCCGAGCGCGGAAAAAAGCCGCCGTCTGCAATTCGGCCCGCTGGTGGTCGACAACGCCTTGCGCGAAGCCTGGTTGAGCGACAACGGCATCGAACTGACCAGCGCCGAGTTCGACCTGCTCTGGTTGCTGGTGTCCAATGCCGGGCGAATCCTCTCCCGCGAAGAAATCTTCACGGCGTTGCGCGGCATCGGCTACGACGGCCAGGACCGCTCGATCGATGTACGCATCTCGCGCATCCGCCCGAAAATCGGCGATGACCCTGACCATCCGCGCCTGATCAAGACCATCCGCAGCAAAGGCTATCTGTTCGTCCCTGAAGCCTGCGTAGACCTGACGTTGTGAACTCGATCTTCCTGCGCATCTACGGCGGCATGTGCGCCGCGCTGATTCTGGTGGCGGTGCTCGGCGTGCTGGCGCTGAACCTGCTCAACCAGGTGCGCAGCGAGCAATACCGCGAACGGCTGGCCCATGGCACGTTCTCGCTGATGGCCGACAACCTGCAACCGATGAACCAGACCGAGCGCCATCGTGCGCTGCTGGTGTGGGAGCGGTTGCTCGGGATTCCGCTGGCGCTGAAGAAGTTTGCCGAGACCGATCTCGACCTGACCCAGCGCACCCGCGTGCTGCGCGGTTCGGCGTTGGTGGAGCAGACCGGCCCGCACGCGGCGAAGGTTTACCGACTGGTCAGTGACAAAGAACAGTTGGTGCTCACGGGCGAGGTGCAGCAGATCAGTGAGCAATTGGCCCGCGCGACTATTTACCTGTTGGCCGATGAGCTGGTGCGCGTGCCAGTGGCCGAGCAGCCCAAGCGGTTGGCGCAGATAAAGGAAGACAAGGGCTTCGGTTTCGATCTGCGTCTGGTCACGGTGAACGACGCCGACATGGACGAAGACCAGAGCCGTCGCGTGGCCGAGGGCGACACGGTGATGGCGTTGGGCAAGGGTGGTGATTCGATCCGGGTGTTTGCCGGCATGGTCGGCACGCCGTGGGTGCTGGAAATCGGTCCGTTGTATCAGATGAATCCGTATCCACCGGAGTGGCTGGTGTTGATCGCTGCGCTTGGCCTCAGTTTGATCGGTCTGATCGTTTATCTATTGGTGCGCCAACTGGAGCGGCGCTTGCGCGGCCTCGAAGCGGCGGCCACGCGGATCGCCAAGGGCAGTCTGGAAACCCGCGTGCCGGCGCGCGGTGCCGACTCGGTCGGGCGGCTGGCTTCGGCGTTCAATGGCATGGCGGAGCACTTGCAGCAATTGCTGGCGATCCAGCGCGAACTGGTGCGCGCGGTGTCCCATGAGCTGCGCACGCCGGTGGCGCGGTTGCGTTTTGGCCTGGAGATGATCGGCTCGGCGACCACACCGCAAGCGCTGGAAAAGTACCGTGAAGGCATGGATCACGACATCGAAGACCTCGATAAGCTGGTCGATGAAATGCTCACTTATGCACGACTGGAGCAGGGTTCGCCGGCGCTGACATTCCAACGCATCGACCTTGATGCGCTGGTCAATCAAGTGATTGAAGAGTTGGCGCCGCTGCGTGCCGAGGTCACGGTGCAGCGCGGCTTGTGCCTGTCGGCCGCCGACAATGACGATGCCTGGGTCGAGGCCGAGCCGCGTTACCTGCACCGGGCGCTGCAGAATCTGGTGAGCAACGCCATGCGCCATGCAGGCTCGAAGGTCACGGTGAGTTATCAGGTCGGCCAGTTGCGTTGCCGGGTAGACGTCGAGGACGACGGGCCGGGTGTGCCGGAAGTGGCGTGGGAGCGGATTTTTACGCCGTTTCTACGGCTGGATGACAGCCGCACGCGGGCGTCAGGCGGGCATGGATTGGGCTTGTCGATTGTGCGACGGATCATCCATTGGCATGACGGCCGGGCGATCATTGGCAAGAGCAAAAGTCTGGGTGGGGCTTGTTTCAGTTTGAGTTGGCCGAGGAATCAGGAGCGCCGCTGAGCCCCGCAGTGGCTGGACGATAGCTTTCGCGAGCAGGCTCGCTCCCACAGGTGAAATGCATTCCAAATGTGGGAGCGAGCCTGCTCGCGAAGAGGGCTGCACAGGCGCCGAAAATCTTCAGGCTTTGATGCTGACCAGACTCAGCAACTGCCCATCCTGCACACCAAACTGCGCATCCAGCTCCGTCCCGTTGCGCCATTCACTCGACAGATCCGTCAACAGGCGCAACCGCACCTCACCCTGTTCAGTCCACTCCAGCACTTCGGCGTGCTCAAAGTAAAAGCGCTTCTGCACGATCGGGTACAGCGCCTTGAACAAACTCTCTTTCACCGAAAACGTCAGCGTCACCCACAGCGCCAACTGATCCCGCGAACCCGCCGCCATGCGTTGCATCTCCGGCGGCGTGAGGATTTCCCCGGCCAGTCGTTCGGCACGTTCGGTATTGAGCAGGTTTTCCAGATCCATACCCAGACCGCGCCAATGTTGCTTGTTGGCGACAATCGCCGCCGCGCGGCCGGTGCTGTGGGTGATCGAGCCGCAGATGTGCGCCGGCCATACCGGCGCGCGATCTTCGCCAATCGCCGGGATCGCCCCCTTGCCTTCCAATTGCTGCAACGCCGCACGGGCGCAGACTCGCCCGGCGAGAAACTCCGCCTGTCGCTTGGCCACGGATCGCTGAATACTCGGCGGCGGCTCGATGGCGCTGCGTTGGAAATCATCGCCGAGCAGTTGTGACGGATCGAAATGGGTGCTGAGCAGCACCGTGTCAGGCAACACCGTCGGCAACGGCCAGTGGGCATCGAACGGGGTGCAGCAGGCGGGGAGGGCAGGGGTGAGATTCATGGCGGGCATTTTGCCGGTTAGTCGAGACAAGGTCGAGATCAGCGGTGCGGCTTTCGCGAGCAGGCTCGCTCCCACACTGGATCAATGTCGCACAGAAGATCCTATGTGGGAGCGAGCCTGCTCGCGAAGGCCGCGCCTCGGTTTCTACAGACTCAACCAAATATCTTCTGAAAGAACGCCTTCATATCCGCCCAGGATTTTTCATCGGCTGCCTTGTTGTAGCCGATATCCGGGCCACCGTGCTCACCATGACCCAAGCGATCCGCATCCGGATTGGTAAAACCATGCTTGGCCCCATCCAGGCTGACGAACTTGTAGTCCGCCCCGGCCTTGTCCATTTCGGCTTTGAACGCGCTGACGTTTGCGGGTGTGACCATGCTGTCCAGTGCGCCATGCTCCACCAGAATCTTCGCCTTCACACTGCCGGGCGTGGCCGGTGTCTTGGTCGCCAGTGCGCCGTGGAAACTCACCACGCCCGCCAGTGGCTCCCCCTGTCGCGCGGCATTCAGCACCACGGCGCCGCCGAAGCAATAACCGATGGCGGCGAGTTTGTTCACGTCGGTCTGCGGTTGTTTCTTCAGCAGGTTCAGCCCGGCCTCGAAGCGCTTGCTGGAGGCGGCCGCGTCCTGCGTCGCCGCCTGCATGAACGCCATCGCATCTTTCGGGTGCTCGGTGTTCTTGCCCTCGCCGTACATATCAATCGCCAATGCGCTGTAGCCGAGTTCGGCCAGATCCCGCGCGCGGCGCTTGGCGTAGTCGTTCAGGCCCCACCATTCGTGCACCACAACGACTCCCGGGCGCTTGCCTTTGATAGCGTCGTCGTAGGCGTAGTAGCCGATCAGCTTGGTGCCGTCGGCACTCTGGTAGGGGATTTCTTCGGTCTTGATCGCCGCCTGGGTGAGGCTGCTGACGGCCAGCAAGGTGAGGGCGAGGAACAGGCGCATGGTCGTTGTCCTTATCGAAAAGTGGTCAGAACAGCCTAGTCGATTTGGTTCAGGTCAGGTTCAGAGAGCGTTCAGGGTCGGTACAGGGGAGGGTCAGTAACCTTGCGCCATACCCAAACAGCACTGTGAAAGAGGAAATACCCATGACTCGTTTAAACAAACTGCTGCTGGCAATGACCGTTATGAGCGCCAGTATCGCGGCCCAGGCCGACACCACTTCGAACTTCGCCGGCCTGACCTTCGGCCAGACCAGCAACAAAATCGACAAATCCCATGCTCTGAACAACAACCTCGATCACCCTAACGCCACTGGCGCGATCGACGGCAACAACACCTACGGCGTACGCCTCGGTCAGCAAAACTCGCAAGGTCGCTACTACGCCACCTACGACAACGTGTCCGGTTCGCACAATGGCATTAAACTGCGCCAGGAAAACCTGCTGGGCAGCTACGATCTGTTCTACCCGGTGGGCAGTACCACCAAACTGTTCGGCGGTGCGACGGCCGGTCTGACCAAACTGACCCAGGAGTCGCCAGGCTATAGCCGCGACAGTGACATCGGTTACGCCGTCGGCGGCCAGTTCGGTGTGTTGCAGCAAGTATCGCAAAACACCTCGGTGGAACTCGGTTACCGTTACCTGATGAGCAACGCGAGCACCGAGATGAGCGAACGCGGTGGCAGCAAGCAAGGCTCGCTGGATCTGAACAGCAGCGCGCAGACTTACCTGTCGGCCAACTACAATTTCTAAGGAGTTGCCGCCAAATTCAATGTGGGAGCGAGCCTGCTCGCGAAGCGATGTGTCAGTCGACATCTTCATTGACTGACTCACCGCTTTCGCGAGCAGGCTCGCTCCCACAGATGTGTAGTCGGAGATGTTTGATTTGCCCGGGAGAGCAATATGAAACTGTTGGTCGTCGAAGATGAAGCGCTGTTGCGCCATCACCTGCAAACCCGTCTGACGGAGAGCGGTCACGTGGTCGAGTCCGTGGCCAATGCCGAGGAGGCGCTGTATCAGACCGGACAGTTCAACTTTGACCTGGCGGTGATCGATCTCGGCCTGCCGGGCATGGGCGGCCTCGACCTGATCCGTCAGCTGCGTTCGGGCGGCAAGACCTTCCCGATCCTGATCCTCACCGCGCGCGGCAACTGGCAGGACAAGGTCGAAGGTCTGGCTGCCGGCGCCGACGATTACGTGGTCAAACCGTTCCAGTTCGAAGAACTCGACGCGCGCCTGAATGCCTTGCTGCGTCGCTCCAGCGGCTTCACCCAGTCGACCATCGTCGCCGGCCCTCTGTTGCTCGATCTCAATCGCAAGCAAGCGAGCCTCGACGAGCAACCGCTGGCGCTGACCGCCTACGAATACCGCATTCTTGAATACCTGATGCGTCATCACCAGCAGGTGGTGCCCAAGGATCGCCTGATGGAACAACTCTATCCGGATGACGACGAGCGCGATCCGAACGTGATCGAAGTGCTGGTCGGCCGCTTGCGCCGCAAACTCGAAGGCCCCGCAGGGTTCAAGCCGATCGACACCGTGCGTGGCCTCGGCTACCTGTTCAATGAGAGCTGCACTTGATTCGTTCCCTTCGCGTCCGTTTGATGCTCGCCGCCACTACGTTGGCGGTGTTGTTCATGCTCGCCTTGCTGCCGGCGATGCAGGGCGCGTTCAGCCTCGCGTTGCAGGACTCGATCGAGCAACGTCTGGCGTCGGACGTCACCACGCTGATCTCTGCCGCGCGTATTGAAAACGGCAAACTGGTCATGCCTTCGCAGTTGCCGGATGAGCGTTTCAACCTCACCGACTTCCGTCTGCTGGGTTACATCTACGACCGCGAAGGTCATCTGGTCTGGCGCTCGAAAGCCACTCAGGAAGAGCAGATCAACTACAAGCCGCGCTACGACGGGCTCGGTAATGAGTTCGCGCGGATTCGCGAGAGCAACGGTCAGGAATTCTTCGTTTACGACGTTGAAGTGAAACTGCTCGGCGGTAAGAGCGCGGCATTCAGCATCGTCGCCCTGCAACCGGTGCGCGAGTACGAAACCACCCTCGAAGGCCTGCGCGAGAATCTGTATCTGGGCTTTGGCGCAGCCTTGCTTGTGCTGTTGGCGCTGCTGTGGATCGGCTTGACCTGGGGCTTGAAGGCCTTGCGCCAACTCAGCCAGGAACTCGACGAAATCGAGGGCGGCACCCGCGAAAGCCTCACGGAAAAACACCCGCGCGAATTGCTGCGTCTGACTGGCTCGCTCAACCGCTTGCTGCTCAGTGAGCGCCAGCAGCGCAGCCGTTATCGCGACTCTCTCGACGACTTGGCCCATAGCCTGAAAACGCCGTTGGCGGTGTTGCAGGGTGTCAGTGAGGACATGGCTCAGCGGCCCAAAGACATCGATCAGGCGTGGGTGCTGCAAAGTCAGATCGAACGGATGAGTCAGCAGATCAGTTATCAGCTGCAACGGGCGAGTTTGCGTAAAAGCGGTTTGGTGCGACATCAGGTGCGGCTGCGTCCGGTGCTGCAAAGCCTGTGCGATACGCTGGACAAGGTGTATCGCGACAAGCGTGTGCAGGTGGCGTTTGATCTGCCGGAGCATTGTTATGTGCCGATCGAGCAGGGTGCCTTGTTGGAGATGATGGGGAATTTGCTGGAGAACGCTTATCGGCTGTGTCTTGGGGAAGTGCGCATTAGTGTGCGTGAGACGCTCGCCGGGGTTGAGTTGTGTGTTGAGGATGATGGGCCGGGGGTGCCGCCGGATCAGCGGGCGCGGATTCTTGAGCGCGGTGAGCGTTTGGATCGGCAGCATCCGGGGCAGGGGATTGGGTTGGCGGTGGTCAAGGACATCATCGAAAGCTATAACGCCAAGCTGACCTTGGGCGATTCACCGATGGGCGGGGCTGCGTTTCGGATTCATTTTCCGGCTGTGTGATTTGGTTTTGGGTGTATATCCGTTGCTGCGGGTGTTGCTGATTAGGGTTCCGCCCTTACGGCGGGTCACTTTTGGCAAACGCCCCAAAAGTAACCAAAAGGTCTGTGCCCTGACGTTCGGCCCCTCGCTGAGGCTCGGGGTTCCTTCGTTCCGGGATTGATCCGGGGGCATCGCCTCCGGTTTGCTTCGCTGCACCTCCTCTCGATGTGTTCGACTTCGTCGAACGGTCGCTGCGCTCCCACCCCCGGATCAATCCCTCCACTCAGCCTACCGACGGGCGCTTTAGGATCAAAAGCGGTACTCGAGCTAACGCTCATTGTGATGAGTGGTGCGGCTTTGCCGCTTGGGTTGTACGCAGTTAAAACTGTAGGAGCCAGCCTGACAGCCGACCAATCTCTGGCAGGTGCACCCATTCCAATTGTAGGAGCTGCCGAAGGCTGCGATCTTTTGATCTGTTTTGGCTTTGGCTTTGGCTTTGGCTTTGGCTTTTGATCTTGCTCTTGATCTTGCTCTTGCTCTTCAGCCCATCGGCAGGCCGAGCGTAGGTGTTCATCCGGGGGGTAGGCGCGCAGCGCCGTGTGGCGAAGCCGCATACATCGAGAGGAGGTGCAGCGCAGCAAACCGGAGGCGATGCCCCCGGATGGACACCGTAGCGAGGGAACACTGAGCCTCAGCGAAGTGCCGTACGTCAGGGGGCAGCCTTTTTGGTTACTTTTTCGGCGTCTGGAAAAAGTGACCCGCCGTAAGGGCGGAACCCTAATCAGCAACACCCGCAGCAACGGATATACACCCAAATCCAACCCCAACCCCAACCCCAACCCCAAAAAATCCCAGACAAACAAAACCACCTCAGGAATCTACGGCGATTCAGAGGGCGGGATCTTTAAGCCGCCTCACTGCTCCTGCGCCCGATAAGCCCCCGGCGTCAGCCCCGTCCACTTCTTGAACGCCCGGTGAAACGCCGACGGTTCGGAAAACCCCAACTGCTCGGCAATCTGTTGCAACGACAGATCCGCCCGCCCCAAATGATAGATGGCGATATCCCGCCGCAGTTGATCCTTCAGCTCCTGAAAACTGGTGCCTTCGTCACGCAAGTGCCGGCGCAGGGTCTGTGGGCTGATGTGCAGATGAGCGGCCACCGCTTCCAGATCCGGCCAGCGCGCACTGTCGCGGCTGAGCAAGCGGCGCAGGCGACTGCTGAGGCTGTCGCCATCATCCGGGCGTGACAGCAAGTCAGCGGGGGAGCGTTCGAGGAAGTGTTTGAGAGTGCGTTCGTCCTGCAAAAGTGGCATGTGCAAGTAGCGGCTGTGGAACAGCAGGCTGCTTTGCTGCGCTGAAAATTCCAGAGGGCAGGGGAATAGCAGATCGTATTCAGCGCCATGCGCAGGTTTTGCATAGCTGAAGGTTGCCTGCTCCAGACGGATTCGCTGGCCGATCAGCCAACTGCCGAGGCGGTGCCAGATCACCAGCAGGCTTTCGCTGAGAAAGTGATCCGGGTCCCATAACTGCGAATCGTCGAGGCTCAGGCGCACCCATTCGTCTTCGCGGGTGAGGCTCAAGCGGGGGGCTTCGGGGAATAGGCTATAAAACATTAAGCCGCGTTGCAGGGCCTTCTCCAGATTGCGGCAGTGAATCGAGGCATGGCACATCATTGCGAAGCTGCCGGGTTTGCTCGGTGCCTTGCCAAAACCGAGGTATTCGTCGTCCAGCGCCAGCCACAGGCCCTGGATCAACCGGGTGAACTGCTCCGGGGCGATGCGCGCACGAGGCTCATCGAGCAATTCAGGGCTGATTCCCAGGTGCTGCAACAGGCCCGCGTAGTCGAACCCCAGGCGGCGTGCGCCACCGAGGGCGGCACGGGCGAAATGACTGGCAATGGTGCGTTCGCGCATAAGCGGCAAATCCTTCCTCAAGCGCCGGATGGTAGCCGTGGGTGGCATGGGCAACAAGGCGGATTTCCGCCAAATTGTAGGACGAGACTCGGTGAGTTGGCGGAAATCCGCCATACGTGGGTAACCGGACGGTGACACAAATGAACCTGTAGTACCTGATATCAAAAGGCTGGCAGTGAATTGCACCAATGTGGCACGAGGTTTGCGATAAGAGCGACAGAAGCGTGCGTTTATCCCTCAGGAGAAAGCGCCGTTCCAACAACAAATCCCTCCAGTGCAGGAGGGTTCGCAATTTAAGGTTTCGCGGACAACAGATGGATGTTGCCCCGTGGGACTCTTGAGGAAATTTGCAATGACGACTCGTCAGCCACTCTACAAATCCCTGTACTTCCAGGTGATCGTTGCAATCGCCATCGGCATTCTGCTCGGTCACTTCTACCCACAGACCGGTGTGGCCCTCAAGCCGCTGGGTGACGGGTTCATCAAACTGATCAAAATGGTCATCGCCCCGATCATTTTCTGTACCGTTGTCAGCGGCATCGCCGGCATGCAGAACATGAAATCGGTGGGCAAGACTGGCGGCTACGCGCTGCTGTACTTCGAAATCGTTTCCACCATCGCCTTGCTGATCGGTCTGGTCGTGGTCAACGTCGTGCAACCGGGCGCCGGCATGCACATCGACGTGACCACCCTGGACGCTTCGAAAATCGCCACTTATGTGACGGCCAGTAAAGACCAGAGCATTGTCGGCTTCCTGCTTAACGTGATCCCGAACACCATTGTCGGTGCATTCGCCACGGGCGATATCCTGCAAGTGCTGATGTTCTCGGTGATCTTCGGTTATGCCTTGCATCGCCTGGGCTCCTACGGCCGACCGCTGCTGGACATGATCGATCGCTTCGCCCACGTGATGTTCAACATCATCAACATGATCATGAAACTGGCGCCACTCGGTGCGTTCGGTGCCATGGCGTTCACCATCGGTGCCTACGGTGTCGGCTCGCTGGTGCAGTTGGGTCAGTTGATGATCTGCTTCTACATCACCTGCGTGCTGTTCGTGGTGGTGGTGCTGGGCGCGATCTGCCGCGCGCACGGTTTCAGTGTTTTGAAACTGATTCGCTACATCCGCGAAGAGCTGCTGATCGTACTGGGCACTTCGTCCTCTGAATCGGCACTGCCGCGCATGCTGATCAAGATGGAGCGTCTGGGTGCGAAGAAATCGGTAGTCGGTCTGGTGATTCCGACCGGTTACTCGTTCAACCTCGACGGTACCTCGATCTACCTGACCATGGCGGCTGTGTTTATCGCTCAGGCGACCGACACCCAAATGGACATCACTCACCAGATCACCCTGCTGCTGGTGCTGCTGCTGTCCTCCAAAGGCGCTGCCGGTGTGACCGGTTCGGGCTTCATCGTGCTGGCGGCCACTCTGTCGGCCGTAGGTCACTTGCCGGTGGCCGGTCTGGCGCTGATCCTGGGTATCGACCGCTTCATGTCCGAAGCCCGCGCGCTGACCAACCTGGTGGGTAACGCCGTTGCGACCATCGTTGTTGCCAAGTGGGTGAAAGAGCTGGACACCGATGTACTGCAAGCCGAACTGGCTTCTGGCGGTCGCGGTATCTCTGATGAGCGTGAAGAAGACGACCTGGGTGTGGCTGAAGGCCCAACCCCGAGCAATGTGAAGTAAGCATCGCTTGAAAGAAAAAACCCGCTTCGGCGGGTTTTTTCTTGCCCGGGATTTGAGCGCAACGGTCACTGCGCCTGATGGATCCGGTGATTGCTGTAAGCGCCATCGCTGCCTAGGCTGGGTGCATCGCACAAGGAGTTCGCCCATGTCCGCACCGCTGGCCTCACTCAAGATTCTGGATTTCTCGACCCTGTTGCCGGGGCCGTTCGCCTCGCTGCTGTTGGCGGACATGGGCGCCGAGGTGCTGCGCATCGAATCGCCGACGCGCCTGGATCTGCTGCGGGTGTTGCCGCCACATGATCAGGGAATGTCGGCCAGTCACGCGTATCTCAACCGCAACAAGCGCAGTCTGGCGCTGGATCTGAAACAGCCCGAAGCACTTGAAGTGGTCAAGCAACTGCTCGCCGATTACGACATCGTCCTGGAGCAGTTTCGCCCCGGCGTGATGGAGCGCCTGGGCCTGGGTTATGAGGCTCTGAAAGCAATCAACCCGAAGCTGATTTACGTGTCGATCACCGGTTACGGCCAGACCGGCCCGTACAAGGATCGCGCCGGTCACGACATCAATTATCTGGCGCTGGCCGGGCTTGCCAGCTACACCGGCCGGGCTGACAGCGGGCCGCTGCCACTGGGCATGCAGGTGGCGGATGTCGCTGGCGGTTCGCTGCACGGGGTGATCGGCTTGCTGGCGGCGGTGATTGCTCGCCAGCAGAGCGGGCAGGGCACGCATCTGGATGTGAGCATGACTGATTGCGCGTTCAGCCTGAACGCCATGGCCGGCGCCGGGTATCTGGCCTGTGGTGAGGAGCCGGGCTGGGAAGACCAGATGCTCAATGGCGGCAGCTTTTATGACTACTACCGATCTCGCGATGGGCGCTGGATGTCGGTGGGCAGTCTTGAGCCGGGATTCATGCAGCCATTGTGTGCGGCGCTGGGCCGGCCTGAGTTGGCGGCGCAAGGCTTGTCACCCAAACCGGAGCAACAGCAGGCGCTGAAGGAGGCGTTGAAGGTCGAGTTCGAGAAGCATGACTTTGCAGAGCTGTGTACGTTGTTTGCCGGGATTGATGCGTGTGTCGAGCCGGTGTTGAGTCTGAGCGAGGCAGTAAAACATCCGCAATTGCAGGCGCGGGAGCTGGTGACGCAGGTGCCGCGGGGTGATGGGACGATGCAGGCGCAGATTGCTTGTCCGTTGAAGTTTTCCGAGGATTTGCCTGCTCCCCGGCATGTCGGGGCGGGGTTGGGGCAGCATACGGATCAGGTGTTGGGGGAGCTGGGGTTTAGTGCTGAGCGGATTGCCGAACTGCGCCGAGCCAAGGTCATTCTCTAGTGTCTGTACCTGCCCTTTCGCGAGCAGGCTCGCTCCCACAGGTGACTGAATTCCAGGGTGGGAGCGAGCCTGCTCGCGAAGAGGTCAATGTGAAGGACACAAACCTCAATTATTCGACCCGCATCTCACCACTGAACACCAAGGTATTCCGGCAGCGGCGACACAAATACCGCCGCCCCTGCCTGACCAGGCTATGGCGCTGCGCCGAAAACGGGAAATCACTGTCCGCGCATGGGCACTTGTAGATGTAGCGCGTCACGCTGCGGCGTTTGATTGCGTAGGTGTGGCAGCGATCCGGCGGCAGTTCGTAAACGCCGCGCATGATCAGTTGCCACTCCTCGCCGTGGGGCTGGATGCGGTCGCCGAACAACTGATGGGCGATCAGGTGCGCGACTTCGTGGGCCACGGTCTGCTTGAGGAAGTGTTCGGTGTTTTCCCGGTACAGCTGCGGGTTGAAGCGCAGCAGGTTCTCGTGCAGATGCGCGACCCCGGCTTTTTGCCCGCGCAGCTTGAGACTCACCACAGGGCGTTGGAAATGACGTTTGAAAAAGGATTCAGCGAGTTGGTAACAGTCTTCGACGCGGGTATTGAGTTGCTCGGGCATGCTTGATGGATCTCCAGAGGCGTCGAGTATGCCGCAACCCTCGGGACTTGCGAATCGCTGAACTGCCGAATGGTCATCCTCCACACGAGAAGGCCGCCTTGCGGCGGCCTGTATTGGCAGATCTTGTTTTTCTCGGTGAGTCATTGCGCTAGTTGGTATAGACGGGCCCCACGCCCAGTCCCCAGACGATCACGGTGAACGCCATGATGGCCACCAGCACCACCAGACCCACCGCCAGCACTGAGCTGGAAAACAGAAAGCCTTCATCTGACGGAATATTCATGAAGGTCGGCAACCCGACATACAGTAGATACACCGTGTAGCAGATGGCGGCCGTGCCGACGATCATCCCCAGCCACATGTGCGGATATAGCGCTGCCAGCCCGCCGACAAACAACGGTGTCGCGGTGTAAGTGGCAAACGCCACGCAACGGGCCAGGCTCGGGTTGGCGTCATAAGTGCGGGCCATCCAGTGCACAAAGGCGCCCATGACCGCGACACCGCCGAGCATTGCCAGGTACGACATGACCGTCATCCAGATGGCGCTTTCAACGGTGAGCATGACCGGCGCGCGGTTGCCGATCACCCAACCGACCTGCGTGGTGCCGATGAAGGCCGACACGGCCGGGATTGCCGCCAGAATCAGCGTGTGCGTCAGATACATGTGGCTGATGCTTTCCTCTTGGTCGCCACGGATTTCCTTCCATTCCTGATCGGGGTGGGTAAAAAGTCCCACTACGTGATGGATCATGCCAGTCACTCCTCTTGTTATTGCCGTCGCCCCCCAGCGGAGCGCTTTCGGGCCAATGAGGCCGAGCAAATTCAGGTCTTCAGATGTATGCGACCTTATGTCGCAGTATAGAAAGGTCTTAACCGCACAGGCACTAGGGGCTTAGAGCAAATCGCGCTGTAAACGCTGGGCTTAATCGCCGCAGGGTCTTGGCATCAGCTCTGTTTTATCTTTGAAATGCATTTGTGGTGAGGGGATTTATCCCCGATGGGGTGCGGAGGAGCCCTAAAACCTCAGAACTCTATTTTCCCGATACTTCCCGTTGGATGGCTTGACGACTGCTGCGCAGCCGATCGGGGATAAATCCCCTCGCCACAGACGGTAATGCAGACCTCGGAAGAATGGGACAGACCCGCGGCCCTTCGCCCCCACGACGTTTTTGCGTAAAATGCCCGCCTTTCGTCACACCTCACGGATTTCGCGTCATGGGCACTCTTACGGTCAACCAGAACAAACTGCAAAAGCGCCTGCGCCGCCTGGCCGGCGAAGCTGTTGCCGACTTCAACATGATCGAAGACGGCGACAAGGTCATGGTCTGCCTGTCCGGGGGCAAGGACAGCTACACCATGCTCGACGTGCTGATGCACCTGCAGAAGGTTGCACCGATCAAGTTCGAGATCGTCGCCGTGAACATGGACCAGAAGCAGCCGGGCTTCCCCGAGCACGTGCTGCCGGCCTACCTCAAAACGCTGGGCATCGAGTACCACATCGTCGAGAAAGACACCTACTCGGTGGTCAAGGAGCTGATTCCGGAAGGCAAGACCACGTGCTCGCTGTGCTCGCGTCTGCGTCGCGGCACGCTGTACACCTTTGCCGACGAAATCGGCGCGACCAAAATGGCCCTCGGTCATCATCGCGACGACATCGTCGAGACGTTCTTCCTCAACATGTTCTTCAACGGCAGCCTCAAGGCGATGCCGCCGAAGCTGCGCGCCGATGATGGCCGCAACGTGGTGATCCGTCCGCTGGCGTACTGCAACGAGAAAGACATTCAGGCTTACTCGGACTTGAAGGAATTCCCGATCATCCCGTGCAACCTCTGCGGCTCGCAGGAAAACCTGCAGCGTCAGGTGGTCAAGGAAATGCTCCAGGACTGGGACCGCAAGACCCCGGGCCGTACCGAAAGCATCTTCCGCAGCCTGCAGAACGTGGTGCCGTCGCAACTGGCCGACCGCAACCTGTTCGACTTCACCAGCCTCAAGATCGACGAAACCGCGGCGTCGCGCTTCGTCAATGTCGTGAACCTCTGACGGTTTCGGCAGCTCTGACTTACGGCGCTTGCGGGCGCCGTTTTTATTTTCATTTCAAGGAGAGGGCATGCGCGATTACAAGTGGCTGCACGAATACTGTCTGAACCGCTTTGGTTCAGCGGCTGAACTGGAAGCCCATCTGCCCGTTCCCAAGACCCCGGCACAACTGCGCAGGATCAGCGACGACCGTTACCTCTCGACCATGGCCCTGCGTGTGTTTCGCGCCGGGCTCAAGCACAGTCTGGTGGACGCCAAGTGGCCGGCCTTCGAAGAAGTGTTCTTCAAGTTCGATCCGGAAAAAGTCGTACTGATGAGTGCCGAACATCTTGAGCGGCTGATGCAGGATGCGCGGATTATTCGTCACCTGGGCAAGCTCAAGAGTGTGCCGCGCAATGCGCAGTTCATTCTGGATGTGGAGAAAGAGAAGGGCAGTTTCGGCGCGTTGATCGCCGACTGGCCGGTGACCGATATCGTCGGCCTGTGGACATACCTGAAAAAGCACGGCCATCAATTGGGCGGGCTGTCGGCGCCACGGTTTTTGCGCATGGTCGGCAAGGATACGTTTGTACCGAGCTACGACGTGGTCGCTGCACTGAATGCGCAGAAGATCGTCGACAAGGCGCCGACCAGTCTGCGCGATCTGGCGATTGTGCAGAACGTGTTCAACCAGTGGCATGAGGAGAGTGGCGGGCGGCCGATGAGCCAGATTTCGATGATGCTGGCCTACACCGTCAATCACTGAGATCGCGTCGCCCCATTCGCGAGCAGGCTCGCTCCCACAGGGGGAATACATTTCAAATGTGGGAGCGAGCCTGCTCGCGAAGGCGTCAGATCAGGTGGCGCTGATCTCGCCTTCACCCGCCAACTTGCGATTCAACTGGTACCGCCACCGCACATACAGCAGTGCCGAGCAGAACACCGCCAAACTCGCGAGCATCTCCAGCACACCAAACCAGTGTCGGTTCGGGTCATACGCCGCCAGTGCGCCTTTGATGAAGTACAGATTCACCACAAAACACATCCACGAATGACCGCGGGCACTGCCCATGATCATCGCCGGGGCGAGGACGAGCCACGGGATCAGTTCGACCAGCAGAATCACCCACGGTCGCGCGCCATGCAGGTCGGCGAATATCAGGTAGTAAGCGGCGAGCAATCCGGCCAGGGCAAAAAAGCTCAGCAGGCTGAGCACCCGCATCGCTTTTACCCGCGGCTCAAGCCACTCGACGGAGGGCAGGACTTTCGGCTTCTTCGCCACGTCAGCCCTCCAGTTTCTGTGCAGTCTTGGCCAGACGCAGGCCAAGCGCTCGGCACAGCGCCACTTCGTGCTGATCGAGACCGCTTTTGCCATCCGCCCCGGCGTGATGGCTGGCACCGTAAGGCGTACCGCCGCCCTGGGTTTCCAGCAGCGCCGACTCACTGTAAGGCAGGCCGGTGATCAGCATGCCGTGGTGCAGCAGCGGCAGCATCATCGATAGCAGGGTGGTTTCCTGGCCGCCATGCAGGCTGGCGGTGGAGGTGAACACCCCGGCCGGTTTGCCGACCAGCGCCCCGGTCAGCCACAGGTTGCTGGTGCCGTCGAGGAAGTATTTGAGCGGCGCGGCCATGTTGCCGAAGCGGGTCGGACTGCCCAGCGCCAGACCGGCGCAGTTTTTCAGATCATCGAGAGTGGCGTAGAGCGCGCCTTCGTCCGGTATGTCCGGGGACACCGCTTCGCACTCGGTGGAGATCGCCGGCACGGTGCGCAGACGCGCTTCCATGCCTGCCTGCTCAACGCCGCGAGCGATCTGCCGCGCCATCTCGTTGGTCGAGCCGTTGCGGCTGTAACACAGAACGAGAATGTACGGCGCGCTCACGGCAGCAACTCCAGGATCTGCTCAGGTGGACGGCCAATGACGGCTCTGTCGCCGACTTCAAGAATCGGACGCTCCATCAGCTTGGGATGGGCCGCGATCGCTTCGACCAATTGTTTCTCGGTGAGACTGGCGTCTGCCAGGTTCAGGGTTTTGTATTCATCTTCCCCGGTGCGCAGCAGTTGTCGCGCAGTGATCCCGAGTTTGCCAAGCAGGGCCTTGATTTGCGCGGCATCCAGCGGGGTTTCGAGGTAGCGCACGACGGTCGGGGTCAGGCCGCGGGCTTCAAGCAGTTCCAGTGCGCCGCGGGATTTCGAGCAGCGCGGATTGTGATAAAGCGTCAGATCGGTCATGGCGGGTCGCTTCTGGCGTAAAGTGGCGGCTATTCTAACTGTGCAGCGCGCAATCCAGAACCTTCAGAGGCGATAGGTCGCAGGCGCATTCAAATTTTCACAAGGAACACGACATGACACGGCGATTGGCAGCAGCATTGACGATAATCGGGGCGTTGATGCTGGGGGGCTGCGGCAACGACTATGGCATTGACCAGAACGGTCAGAAGGTTGCGTCCGAGCGCCTCGACAAACAATGGGTGGTGCTCAATTACTGGGCTGAATGGTGTGGACCGTGCCGGACCGAGATCCCGGAACTCAATCATCTGGCCGATGAGCTCAAGAGCAAAAACGTCGGTGTGTTCGGGGTCAACTTCGACAACGTGCAGGGTGAAGAACTGAAGAGCGCCAGCGAGAAACTGGGCATCAAGTTCACCGTGCTGGCGCAGGATCCGGCAGAGTTGTTCGACTTGCCGCGCAGTGAGGCCTTGCCGGTGACGTACATCATCGACAACAAGGGCAAGGTGCGGGAACAGTTGTTGGGCGAGCAGACGGCGGCGGGAGTGATGGCGAAGCTAGAGGCGTTGCAGTCGATCCAGTAGGCCATGAAAAAAAGATCGCAGCCTTCGGCAGTTCCTACATGGATTGAGTACACCTTGTAGGCGCTGTCGAAGGCTGCGATCTTTTTTGTGGCTGAATGATCAACCCTCTTCCAGCCACCACCGCAAAGGCTTGCCTTGGGCCGGCCAGAAGCGCATCTGCTCGATCGGCGAGATGTCCCAGCGCTGCACGCCTTCCAGCGCTTGCAGGAAGCGTTCTTCCTGCTCCATCAACGCCGGCGCGCACAGCTTGCGAGTCTTGCCGATTTTGCCGAAAGTCAGCTTGTCGCCATCCAGCGTGTACGGCGCGAACCAATGGTTGCAGCCGCCGTTGCCGTAGGCGCGACCATCATCGCCGAGGGTCACGGTCAGATGGCTGTAATCCATCAATGGCCGCTCGCCGATCCACTCCAGAATGTAGCTGCGGTTCTGTTGCAGTTGCACAGGCTCTGCGGCGCAACCCGCCAGGCCAACACCGACCAGAACGGTCAGGGCAAGGCGTTTCATCACGCAGGCTCCTGGCATTTCGGGCACAGGTGCTTGTCGCCAACGGCTTTCCAGCCCAGCTCGGCGATACGCGCAGTGGCGGCCGGTTTTTCTGCGTTTTTACCCAGTTTGGCGTCCACGGCGAATTCAAAGCTGAGCTCTTTGGCGCAGCTGTCGCAGTTGACCTGCCAGGTATGAATGGCCAGTTCGCCGAACACCGGGCCTGTGGTCATCGCGGTCCATTGGCCCGGCGGATTGATCAGGTGGCGGACGGTTTCGACGGTCAGGCGCATGGACAAGTCCTTGCTGCCTTTGAGGGTGACCAACAGGGCGTCACCGATGCGGATCGAGCCACCGTTGCCGGTGACCTGATAGCGGCCCGGAACGAGGGCGCGGCATTCGGTGAGGGTGTGTTGCGGGTTCATCAGGTTGTAGCGGAAATCGTGTTCGACCATGGGTCCTCCAAATATGCGCGACATGCTAGCACGGGCCACGTTGCAGAATGATGTGCGCTTGCGACCTTCGATCCGGTTCAAATCGACCGGCGCACATGGCAAACTGCCGCCCTCGACTCTGAAGGAACGGAACATGGCGCTGATCGAATGTTATGAATGCAAGCGGAGCATCAGCTCCGAAGCCCAAGCGTGTATTCATTGTGGAGCTCCGATGGCGGAGCAGCCGGCCCACGCACAAGCGCAGGCAGCAGCGGCACCGGCTCAGGCGTCGACGATTTCCTTCGGCAGTCTGCCGCGCAACCGGGCTGTGCCCGAGGCGGTTGTCCCTCACGCGCCAGAGCCTTTACCGAAAGTCATGCCGGCCGCAGCGGGGCGTCGGCGTCGGCAACAGGCCGAAACGGTTGCGCCGCAAATCAATGAGGATGGCAGCCGTCCGGTGGAAGGCTGGCTGAAGATCATGGTGTTTCTGCTGCCGATGGTGTTCGTCTGGTTCCTGCTGCGCAGTGGTCACTCGGCGAAGCAGCGTTTGTTCGGCTTCGGCTGGCTGGCGCTATTGATTCTGGCGTCCTCGCTGTCGCCGAAATAAGCGTCAACCCTCGACTTGGTTCTGCGGCGACCCCGCCGCCCAGGTCGCGATGTTGTGCAGGGTGGTCGCGGCAATCGCGCCCAGCGCCTCGTGGGTCAGAAAGGCCTGGTGCGCGGTGATGATCACGTTGGGAAAGGTCAGCAAACGCGCCAGCACGTCGTCCTGCAATGGCAGGTCGGAACGATCCTCGAAAAACAGCTGCGCCTCTTCTTCATACACATCCAGCCCCAGATAGCCGAGCTGACCGTCCTTCAACGCGTCGATCAGTGCCGGCGTATCGACCAGTCCGCCGCGACCGGTGTTAATGAGCATGGCACCCGCTTGCAGGTGCGCCAGTGAATCGCGGTTGATCAGGTGTTTGCTCTGCGCGTTGAGCGGGCAGTGCAGGCTGATGATTCGCGACTGCGCGAGCAATTCCGGCAGGCTCAGATAACGCGCGCCCAATGCCAGAACGTCGGGATTCGGATACGGGTCGTATGCCAGCAACTCACAGCCGAAACCGTGCATGATTTTCGCGAATGTGGCGCCGATCTGCCCGGTGCCGACGATGCCGACAGTTTTGCCCACCAGATCGAAACCGGTCAGCCCGTGCAGCGTGAAATCGCCCTCACGGGTGCGGTTGTAGGCGCGGTGCAAGCGACGGTTGAGGGCGAGAATCAGCGCGACAGCATGTTCGGCAACGGCATGGGGTGAGTAAGCCGGGACACGCACCACGGCCAGTCCCAGGCGTTTCGCGGCGAGCAGATCGACATGGTTGTAACCGGCCGAACGCAAGGCGATCAATCGCGTGCCGCCGGCGGCCAGACGTTCCAGCACCGTAGCACTGAGGTCGTCATTGATAAAGGCGCAGACCACTTCGTGTTGGTCGGCCAGTGCCGCGGTGTCGAGACTGAGCCGGGCCGATTGAAAGTGCAGTTCGATACTGGCAGGGCAATCGGCGCCGAGGAAACTGTCTCGGTCGTAGGCCTGGCTACTGAAAACGATCGTACGCATGACATCCTCCTGGAACATGGACTCGGGTGGCATCACCCGAGTCCACTGTAGCCGGATCGGCGTTGGCCGGCATTGCGCTGGGTCAGGCGCTGATCTTCGCCTGCGCGGCGAGGCGGTTGATTGCCCGCTCCAGCTCATCCAGCGCTGTCGACGCTTTCGGATCTTCCTGTTTGAGCAGGGTTTCACTGCGCTGACAGGCCGCACGCAATTGCGGCACGCCGCAGTAACGCGTGGCGCCGTGCAAGCGATGCACACGTTCAATCAGGGCATTCTGGTCGTGGCTGTCGCGGGCGCTGCGAATGGCTTCGCGGTCGGCTTCCAGCGAAGCCAGCAACATCGCCAGCATGTCTGCTGCCAGATCCGCTTTACCGGCAGCCAGACGCAAGCCTTCCTCGTGATCGAGCACCGGCAATTCGTTGCTGCCCGCCGCGCTGTCGCTGACCCGCTCCGGTGCCTGATTGCGCAGGGCCAGGCCGGTCCACTTCAGCACCACTTGCGCCAGTTGCCGCTCGCTGATCGGTTTGGTCAGGTAGTCGTCCATGCCGCTTTGCAGCAGCGCACGTTTTTCGTTGGCCATGGCGTGGGCGGTGAGGGCGACGATCGGCAGCGGCGTGCAATGCCGCTCGCTCTCCCACTGGCGGATGGTTTCGGTACTCTGGCGGCCGTCCATGCCCGGCATCTGCACATCCATCAGCACCAGATCGAAGGACTCGGTCTGCACAGC
Organism: Pseudomonas sp. LBUM1648; assembly: GCF_059716145.1. Classification (NCBI taxonomy): domain Bacteria; kingdom Pseudomonadati; phylum Pseudomonadota; class Gammaproteobacteria; order Pseudomonadales; family Pseudomonadaceae; genus Pseudomonas; species Pseudomonas sp. LBUM1648. The sequence continues at coordinate 4,860,184 of NZ_CP166808.1, read as the reverse complement.
TTTCACCGCCGCATATCCGCTTTCCACGGCAAGCACTTTGGCGCCCATGTCTTCGAGCAGGGTCTGCACCAGCAAAAGGTTGGCCGGGTTGTCGTCGACGCAAAGCACTCGCGGCGCGCGACTCGACAGGGGTTCGCCGGGTTCGTTGCGTGGTTGGCGCGGGTTGGCCAGATCCGACAGCGCGCGGCGCAGTTTGCGCGTGCAGGCCGGTTTGGCCTGCAACTGGCTGTGGGGATTGGGTACCGACAAATGGAACAGCGTCTGCTCGGTGGTCGGGCACAGCACCAGCACTTTGCAGCCGAGGTGTTCGAGATCCCAGATGTGCTGGTTCAGGCGCTCCGGCAACATGTCGTTGCTGGTGATGCCGATGACCGCCAGATCAATCGCCTGATCGGTCTGGTGCGCGCCAGTGACGCCATTGGTCAGGGTTTCCAGTGTATTGAACGGCGTGACAATGAGGCCACAGTCTTCCAACTGATGCTGCAAGGCCTGACGTGCCAGTTCGTGGTTTTCCAGTACCGCCACCCGACGTCCGAGCAGTGGCGCCGAAGGCAGGTCTTCGGCGTCGTCGCGGGTTTTCGGCAGGCTCAGGCTGATCCAGAATTCCGAGCCTTCGCCCGGCGTGCTGTCGACGCCGATCTCGCCGCCCATCTGTTCGATCAGACGCTTGGAAATCACCAGCCCCAGACCGGTGCCGCCGGGCTGGCGCGACAACGAGTTGTCGGCCTGACTGAAGGCCTGAAACAACGCACGCACGTCCTGATTCGACAGGCCAATGCCGGTGTCCTGAATGCTGATGCGCAGTTGCACGCTGTCTTCGTGTTCTTCTTCGAGCATCGCCCGGGCAACGATAGTGCCTTCGCGGGTGAACTTGATCGCGTTGCTGACCAGGTTGGTGAGGATCTGCTTCAAGCGCAGCGGGTCACCGACCAGCGACAGCGGCGTATCGCGATAGACCAGACTGACCAGCTCAAGCTGCTTGGCGTGAGCGGCGGGGGCGAGAATGGTCAAGGTGTCTTGCAGCAAGTCGCGCAGGTTGAACGGGATGTGGTCGAGCACCAGTTTGCCGGCTTCGATTTTCGAGAAGTCGAGGATCTCGTTGATGATCCCGAGCAGGCTGTCGGCGGACTTTTCAATGGTGCCGAGATAGTCGAGCTGGCGCGGGGTCAGTTCGCTTTTTTGCAACAGATGGGTGAAGCCGAGAATGCCATTGAGCGGCGTGCGGATCTCGTGGCTCATGTTGGCGAGGAACTCGGATTTGATCCGGCTCGCCTCCAGCGCCTCTTTGCGGGCCAGATCCAGCTCGATGTTCTGGATTTCGATGGTTTCCAGATTCTGGCGCACATCTTCGGTGGCCTGATCGACGCTGTGCTGCAATTCTTCGCGGGCGTTCTGCAAGGTACCGGCCATGCGGTTGATGCCCGATGCCAGTTCATCCAGCTCCTGACTGCCGAGCGGCGGCAGGCGGGTTTCCAGATGACCGTCCTTTAATTGCGCGACGGCCTGCTTGATCTGGCCCAGCGGCCGATTGATCGTGCGGCCCATGCGCAACGCGAGCAGCGCGGCACCGGCCAGGCCTGCGGCGATCAGCAACAGGCTTGCGAACAGGCTGCGATAACCGCGCAGCAGCATGCCGTTGTGCGACAGCTCCAGTTCGACCCAGCCGAGCAGGCGGTCTGACTCTTCGGGGATCAGTTCGCCGGCGAGGTTGCGATGCTTGCCGAAGACCGGCATCAGATAACGGGTCGCGTCATTGCCGCTGCGCCGTTGCAGGTGCGCGCTGTCACCGCTTGGCGCCTGATTGAGCATGGTCGGGCCGGCGTGGGCCAGCGGCGTGCGATCCGGCGCAAGGAAAGTCACCGCGCGCATGTCCGGTTGTTCGAGGGACTGGGTGGCAATGCGCTCAAGCAGTTCGCTGTTGCCATGGCCCATCGCGGGCGCCACCAGCGGCGCCAGTTGCTCGGCGATCATCTCGCCGCGCTGCATCAATTGGCTCTGCAAGTCGGCCTGCTGCGTCCAGGTGAAATAACCACCCAGCACCAGCGCCATCAGGCTGGTCGGCAACAAGGTCAGCAACAACACGCGACCTTTGATTCCCAGTTTCTTGAGCACGCCTATCTCCTGCATCCCGCTGATCTGTTGACTCATGCGTGCATCCGGCACGCGACATGGGCGCAGTGTAGCGATTTGCTCGCAGGCAATCTCCGGAAAAATGGTGACGTTGTCGGTCCTTGTGCAGACGCGCGTTCGTCCGGCCGCTCAACCATGAGTTGCCCGATGCCTGGCAATCTTGAATAATCGCGCTCAACTGAGAATGACTTGCAGATACTCATGACTCCTGTTTCCGTTGGCCAGCCACGCATACTTTCCATTGAGGACGATCCGATCCTCGGTGCCTATGTTCACGAACATCTGGGCCGCAGCGGCTTTCAGGTGACCTGGTGCCAGAACGGTCAGGAAGGCTTGAGCATCGCCAAACGCCAGCCTTTCGACGTGGTGTTGATGGATATTCTGCTGCCGGGCCTGGACGGTCTGAACGTACTGACGCAATTGCGGCAGAGCCATTCGACGCCGGTGCTGCTGATGTCGGCGCTCGGTGCCGAGGCGGATCGCATCAGCGGTTTTCGTTTGGGCGCCGACGATTATTTGCCCAAGCCGTTCAGCATGGCCGAGCTGCATGTGCGCATCGAAGCGATCCTGCGCCGGGTGGCACTCGACCGCCGCCCGGCTGCCATTGCCGTGCCAGTGGCGACAGGCACACTGCATTTCGACGATGAGCAATGCGACGTGTTTTTCCGTGAGCAAGCGGCCGGCCTGACCCGCAGCGAATACCGTCTGCTGGAAACCCTCAATCGCAACGATGAAGAAGTGCTGAGCAAGGCCTTCCTTTATCAGCACGTCCTGCAACGCGGTTATGCGGCCCATGATCGCAGTCTCGACATGCACATCAGCCAGATCCGCCGCAAACTCAAGGCCATTGGTTACACCGAGCGCGAGGTGCGCACGGTGTGGGGCAAGGGTTACGTGCTGAGTGGCGCTGATGAAAGTGTCTGAATTGCCCGGGCGCCATTCGCTGTTCTGGAAACTCGCCTGTCTGCTGGTGGCGTTCTGTCTGCTGATGATCTGGCTGAGCTGGTCGTGGGGCCGGTATATGGAGGAGCGCAACCAGTTCCTCTCCGATGAAGCTCGCGGCACCCTCACACGTTATGCCGCTGAAGCCGAGCGGGCGTGGCAGCGCGGTCAGCGTGACGGCGTCGATAGCTGGTTGCAGAGCATGGAATTGCGCGAGGCTGCTTGGGTCGGTGTGATTGGCGGTAATTTGCAGTCGCTGAGCAATGAGCCGCTGAACGAGCAGGAAGTCCAGCGCCTGACTTTTTTGCGTGGGCTCGATTGGCCGATTCACAAACAAGGTCGGCCATGGCTGCGTATCCCGTTTCCCGAGGAACCGGCCGCCGGCAGTCTGGTGATCGAATTGCCCGAGCGCTTCTTGCCGGGCAAGTATCGAGTGTTCTGGCGGGTGATTACCAACGGCGTGATTCCCGGTCTATTCACCCTGTTGCTGTGCGTCGGCTTGTATCGCTTGCTGGTGGTGCCGCTGAACAACTTGCGTGAGCAGGCCAACGCCTGGCGCGCCGATCAACTGAATGTGCGCTTGTCGAGTGGCATCACTCAGCGACCGGACGAACTCGGTGAACTGGCCCGGGCGTTCGACTCGATGTCCGAACGCCTGCAAAGCACCGTCGCGCTGCAGCAGCAATTGCTGCGCGACCTCTCCCATGAACTGCGCACGCCACTGAGCCGATTGCGCGTGGCCAGTGAAAGTGAGCAGGGGCTTGTGCAATTGCGCGAGCGCATCGGTCGCGAGGTCGACGGCATGCAACGGTTGGTCGAGGACACCCTGCAACTGGCCTGGCTCGACACCGACCGCTCGCCACTCCCCGATGAAGCAATCCAGATTCAGGCCCTGTGGGAAATGCTCACCGAAAACGCCTGCTACGAAAGCGGTTGGCCGAGTTTGCAATTGCAGTGCGCGGTCGACTCGTCGTGCTGGGTGCGCGGTAATCTCAACACCCTGGCGCAGGCGCTGGAGAACATTGTGCGCAATGCCATTCGTCATTCGCCTGAGGGCGGGATCGTGCGGCTGGATGGACGGCGGGAGGGCGATTACTGGCATCTGTGGCTGGAAGATCAGGGCGGCGGGGTGGCTGACGGGGATCTTGAGCGGATCTTCTCGCCATTCACTCGACTGGACGGCTCGCGGCCGGGGGATGGCGGGTTCGGGTTGGGATTGAGCATTGCCCGCAATGCGGTGCAGCGCCAGGGCGGGATGTTGTGGGCGGACAACAGCGGGGCGGGGTTGCGGCTCAATCTGCGACTGCTTGCTGATGACAGCGCTGTCAGTCCCGACACCATCGCTGGCTTGCCAGCGATGAGGCCAGTCGCATCGCCTCAACTCAAAAGTCTCACCGCTGGTGAGACTTTTGCTGCTTATTCCCATAAACCATAAGCACCGCACTTTGCGTGATATGGCCTGCGCGGGTTTGCCGGTATGATAGGCGCCCCCGCACGTCTGGATTGCGAATACGCCATGACCCTGCAGTACCCAACCATCGCCGATTGCGTCGGCAACACTCCGCTGGTGCGTTTGCAGCGCCTGCCCGGTGCCACCAGCAACACCCTATTGCTCAAGCTCGAAGGGAATAACCCGGCGGGTTCGGTCAAGGACCGTCCGGCGCTGTCGATGATCACCCGTGCCGAGTTGCGCGGGCAGATCCACGCTGGCGACACCTTGATCGAAGCGACCTCGGGCAATACCGGGATCGCCCTGGCGATGGCTGCCGCGATCAAGGGTTACAAGATGATCCTGATCATGCCGGACAACTCCAGCGCAGAGCGCAAGGCGGCAATGACCGCTTACGGTGCCGAGCTGATTCTGGTCAGTCAGGAAGAGGGCATGGAAGGCGCTCGCGATCTCGCCCAACGGATGGAAGCCGAAGGCCGTGGCAAGGTGCTCGATCAGTTCGCCAATGGCGACAACCCTGAAGCGCATTACACCAGCACCGGCCCGGAAATCTGGCGCCAGACCCAGGGCACCATCACCCATTTCGTCAGCTCCATGGGCACCACCGGCACCATCATGGGCGTTTCGCGCTACTTGAAAGAGCAGAGCGACACCGTGCAGATCGTCGGTCTGCAACCGATGGAAGGCTCGGCCATTCCCGGCATTCGCCGCTGGCCGCAGGAATACCTGCCGAAGATTTATCAGGCCGACCGCGTCGACCGCATCGTCGACATGGCACAAAGCGAAGCCGAGGACGTCACCCGGCGTCTGGCTCGCGAAGAAGGCATCTTCTGCGGCGTGTCCTCGGGCGGTGCGGTGGCAGCGATGCTGCGCCTGTCCAAAGAAGTTGAAAACGCGGTGATCGTCGCGATCATCTGCGACCGTGGCGACCGTTATCTGTCGACCGGCATTTTCGACGCGCCCAACTGATGGCCAAGCACGAGAGAGGCCTGCGCTTCCAGCCCACCGGCGGCAGCAAGGCCCCGCAAATCCCGACCGGCAAAAAGCAGCGCTTGAGCATTGAGCGACTGGCCAATGACGGTCGCGGCATCGCGTTTTTCGAAGGCCGCACCTGGTTCGTCCTCGGCGCCCTGGCCGGTGAAGAGATCGAGGCACGGGTGCTCGGCACCCATGGCAAAGTGGTCGAAGCGCGCACCGAGCGCGTATTCACCGCCAGCGAACTGCGCCGTCCGGCGCCGTGTCAGCACGCCGGCCGTTGCGGCGGCTGCAGCGTCCAGCATTTGCCCCACAGCGAACAGCTTGCCCTGAAACAGCGCATGCTTGCCGAGCAATTATCGAAGGTCGCCGGTGTCGAACCGCAAGAGTGGGCAGCCCCGTTGACCGGCCCCGAGTTCGGCTATCGCCGTCGTGCCCGCATCGCTGTGCGCTGGGACATGAAAGCCAAGACGCTCGAAGTCGGTTTCCGCGCCGCCGGCAGTCAGGACATTGTCGCGATCAGTGAGTGCCCGGTGCTGGTACAGCCCTTGCAACCGATCATGACCCGTTTGCCGGAGATGCTTCGCCGTTTGAGCAAGCCTCAGGCGCTGGGCCATGTGGAATTGTTCAGCGGTTCATCGCTGGCAGTGTTGCTGCGGCACATGGCGCCGCTGTCCGAGGCGGATCTGACGATTCTCAAGGACTTCTGCCAGTTCCATGAAGCGCAACTGTGGCTGCATGGTGAAGGTGAGCCGCAACCGGTCGACGCCGCGCAGTCGCTGGGCTATCGCCTGGAACAGTGGGATCTGGATCTGGCTTACCGGCCGGGGGATTTCATTCAGGTCAACGCCGGCGTCAACGAAGCAATGGTCGCGCAGGCGCTGGATTGGCTGAAACCGACCCGCGACGAGCGTGTGCTGGACCTGTTCTGCGGTCTTGGCAACTTCGCTTTGCCGCTGGCCAAAACCGCACGCGAAGTGGTGGCAGTGGAGGGCGTGCAGACCATGGTCGAGCGCGCCGCTGCGAACGCCGCTAGTAACAATTTGCATAACACAAAGTTTTTTCAAGCCGATTTATCCCAGCCTCTGGCCGATGCCGAGTGGATCGCAAACGGCTTTTCTGCGGTACTCTTGGACCCACCGCGTGACGGTGCTTTCGAGGTGGTGCGCAAGCTCGCGACCCTGGGTGCCAAGCGGCTGGTTTACGTGTCGTGCAACCCGGCAACGCTGGCGCGCGATACGGTCGAATTGTTAAAGCAGGGCTACCGGTTAAAACGTGCCGGGATTCTCGATATGTTTCCACAGACGGCACATGTCGAGGCCATGGCGTTATTTGAAGCGAGCCAGGATGGCTCGTCTGAATCCGTCTGATCTGTCCGTGCCGCGCTCGCAATAGCCCCGCGAGCGCAAACGGGCGTTGAAGATCAGCGATTTGACGCATTGAATCTGCGTCGTAGGGAAGGTAAAGCAAGATGGTACAGGTGAGAGCACACCAGCCGATCAACACTGACGGCAGTATCAATCTCGAGGCTTGGCTCGATCACGCGGTCAGTGTCGATCTGGCACTGGATCGCGAAGCCTTGAAAGAAGCCTGCGAGTTCGCTCGCGAGGCCGAACAACAGTCCAATGCCAAGAAGAATCTGTGGGCCGAAGGCTCCGGCAGTTTCAGCGCCGGCCTGGAAATCGCCGAGATTCTCGCCGACCTCAAGCTCGATCAGGATTCGCTGGTCGCGGCGGTCCTCTATCGTGGCGTACGCGAAGGCCAGATCGAGCTGGCGGCAATCAGCCAGCGCTTTGGCCCGGTGGTTGCCAAGCTGATTGACGGCGTGCAGCGCATGGCCGCCATCAGCGCCAGTCTCAGTCCGCGTCAGTCGATGGTCATGGGCACGCAAGGGCAGGTGGAAAACCTGCGCAAGATGCTCGTGGCGATGGTCGATGACGTCCGCGTCGCGCTGATCAAGCTGGCCGAACGCACCTGCGCCATTCGTGCGGTGAAAACCGCCGACGACGAAAAACGTAACCGTGTCGCCCGGGAAGTCTTCGACATCTATGCGCCGCTCGCGCACCGGCTCGGCATCGGTCATATCAAATGGGAACTGGAGGACTTGTCCTTCCGGTACCTCGAGCCTGATCAATACAAACAGATCGCCAAGCTGCTCCATGAGCGACGGCTGGATCGTGAGCGTTTCATCGCCGATGTGATGACCCAGCTCAAGGATGAATTGCAGGCTACCGGCGTGGATGCGGATATCAGCGGCCGGGCCAAACACATCTATTCGATCTGGCGCAAAATGCAGCGCAAAGGTCTGGAATTCAGCCAGATCTACGACGTGCGCGCCGTGCGTGTGCTGGTGCCGGAAATGCGCGACTGCTACACCGCGCTCGGCATCGTCCACACCCTGTGGCGGCACATTCCGAAAGAGTTCGACGACTACATCGCCAACCCCAAAGAGAACGGCTATCGCTCGCTGCACACCGCCGTGATCGGCCCGGAAGGCAAAGTGCTGGAAGTGCAGATTCGCACCCACTCCATGCACGAAGAAGCCGAACTCGGGGTTTGCGCGCACTGGCGCTACAAAGGCACCGACGTCAAATCCGGCTCCAATCATTACGAAGAGAAAATCTCCTGGCTGCGTCAGGTGCTCGAGTGGCATGAAGAGCTGGGCGATATCGGTGGTCTGGCTGAACAGTTGCGGGTCGATATCGAGCCGGATCGGGTTTACATCTTCACTCCCGACGGTCACGCCATTGACTTGCCCAAAGGCGCAACCCCGCTGGACTTCGCCTACCGCGTGCACACCGAAATCGGTCACAACTGCCGTGGCGCGAAGATCAACGGGCGCATCGTGCCGCTCAACTACAGCCTGCAGACCGGTGAGCAGGTCGAGATCATCACCAGCAAACATGGCACGCCAAGTCGTGACTGGCTGAACTCGAACCTGGGTTACGTCACCACGTCGCGGGCGCGGGCGAAGATCGTTCACTGGTTCAAGTTGCAGGCCCGTGACCAGAACGTTGCCGCCGGTAAAACCCTGATCGAGCGCGAACTGACGCGTCTCGGTCTGCCAGCGGTGGATTTCGACAAGTTGGCGGACAAGGCCAACATGAAAACCGCCGAAGACATGTTTGCCGCACTCGGTGCCGGCGATCTGCGTCTGGCGCAACTGGTCAACCTCGCGCAGCAGTTGGTCGAGCCGGAACGCGGCAACGAACAGTTGGAACTGATCCCGCGCAAAGCCACCGGTTACAAACCGGGCAAGCGTGGCGACATCCAGATCCAGGGCGTCGGCAACCTGATGACGCAAATGGCGGGCTGCTGCCAGCCGCTGCCGGGCGATGCGATTGTCGGTTACATCACTCAGGGGCGTGGCGTGAGCATTCACCGTCAGGATTGCGCTTCGGTGCTGCAACTGGGCGGGCGCGAGCCGGAGCGGATCATTCAGGTCAGCTGGGGCCCGGTGCCGGTGCTCACCTATCCGGTGGATATCGTTATCCGCGCTTACGACCGTTCCGGTCTGCTGCGTGACGTCTCGCAGGTGCTGCTCAACGAGCGGATCAACGTACTGGCGGTCAACACCCGCTCGAACAAGGAAGACAACACCGCGCTGATGTCCCTGACCATCGAGATCCCGGGTCTGGATGCGCTGGGGCGGCTGCTGGGGCGGATTTCCCAGTTGCCGAACATCATCGAAACGCGGCGTAACCGCACCCCTTGAAGATTGATCGTTGATCGTTCCCATGCTCCGCGTGGGAACGATCAAGATCGCAAAGGGTTGAGTGAGATTTTTTATGTACAGCCTCGAAGACCTGCTCCATCTGATGAGCCGCCTGCGCGATCCTCAGTACGGTTGCCCGTGGGACATCAGACAAACCTACGCGACCATCGTCCCGCACACTCTCGAAGAAGCCTACGAAGTGGCCGATGCCATCGAACGCGGCGACTTCGATCACTTGCAGGGCGAGTTGGGAGATCTGCTGTTTCAGGTCGTCTATTACAGCCAGTTGGCTCGCGAAGAAGGGCGCTTCGAATTCGCCGGGGTGATCGACAGCATCACCCGCAAGCTGATTCGCCGTCATCCCCATGTTTTCCCTAGCGGCGATCTGTATGCGCCGCTGGATGTGCCGCGTTTGACCGAAGAGCAGGTCAAGCAGCGTTGGGAGGAAATCAAGGCCGAAGAACGTGCCGAGAAATCCGCCGCACCCGAGCAACTGTCACTGCTCGACGACGTGCCTGCCACGTTGCCCGCATTGTCGCGCTCGGCCAAATTGCAGAAGCGTGCAGGGCAGGTCGGTTTCGACTGGCCGGATGCCTTGCCGGTGCTCGACAAAGTGCGCGAAGAGCTCGACGAAGTGCTCGAGGCCATGTCTGAAAACGATCCCGTCGCGGTGGCTGACGAGATCGGCGATCTGCTGTTTTCCGTGGTCAATCTGGCCCGGCATTTGAAGGTCGACCCGGAAACCGCACTGCGTGGCGCCAACGGCAAGTTCGAAAGACGTTTCCGATTTATCGAACAGGCATTGCGCGACACCCACCGTCCCATAGAAGATTGCACCCTCGAAGAGTTGGACGCCCTGTGGGGTGAAGCCAAACGTCAGGAAAAGAATTTGCCTAGCTGCGGCTGAGCAACTGCCCAAGTGAGTAAGCACCATGAGTATTTCCCTTCGCGATCAGTTGCTCAAAGCAGGCCTGGTCAACCAAAAGCAGGCCAAACAGGTCAGCAAGGACAAGCAGAAACAGCAGCGTCTGGCCCACAAAGGTCAGATCGAGCTGGATGACTCGCAGCAGCGCGCCGCCCAGGAAGCCATGGCCGAGAAGGTCAAGCGCGACCAGGAGCTCAACCGTCAGCAGAAAGAGAAAGCCGAGGCCAAGGCCCGTGCCGCGCAGGTCAAGCAGTTGATCGAAGTCTCGCGTCTGCCGAAGCTGACCACCGAGGATTACTACAACTTCGTCGACGACAAGAAGGTCAAGCGTATCTCGGTCAACACGCTGATGCGCAACAAGCTCAGCAGTGGTTCGCTGGCGATCGTCCATCATGCCGGCGGCTACGAAGTGATCCCGCGTGAGGCGGCCCTGAAGATCCAGGAGCGCGACCCGCAACGCATCGTGCAGCTCAACGTGCAGACCGAAGAAGTCAGCACCGAGGACGATCCGTACGCGGCCTACCAGATCCCTGACGATCTGATGTGGTAAATCGATAAGCTCTAACAACGACAAACCCCGCTCATGGCGGGGTTTGTCGTTTTCAATGCTGTGGTTGCTTCAGGCGGAGCATAAATCCCGTTGCTGTTCTTGCAGTTCCAGTTCGGCCTTATAGTTGTGGGCGTCGTTCTCGTTATGGAACATCCCGACCAGCAGGTCTTGTTGATGCACGTCCCAGATCCGGATACCGGCGGCTACGCCTTCATGGGACATGTGTGAATCGTCGCGTTCAGTTACTTTTACAGTCATCTGCTAGCTCCAAATCTCAAGTTATCTGCAGCAAGGCGTGTGCAGGACTCTGTTATAGAATTTGTTAGGAGGCTAAGTAAACGGCTGATTCGCGCAAGGTGTTGTTGCGTTTTTTGCAACAGTGCTGCAGGCCGCTAAATCCGCGACATTCGGTCGCAGGGCGGTAAGTTGCATGACAGAAGTTTCATTTTCCGCCTCACACAATCCCATGTAGGAGCTGCCGAAGGCTGCGATCTTTTGATCTTGTCTTTTAAAAATCACAGTCAAAAGATCGCAGCCTTCGGCAGCTCCTACATGGGGGATTTGTGTCGGCCATGAGTTTTCTGCAGACCAAAAAAAACGCCCCGAACCAGTCGGGGCGTTTTCAGGTGTGGCTCAAGCCAGGGGAATTACTTGCCTTCCCAGCGCTTCAGTACCAGCGTGGCGTTGGTGCCGCCGAAGCCGAAGCTGTTGCTCATCACGGTGTTGATGGTGGCGTTCTCGCGGGTCTTGGTCAGCACCGGCAGATCGGCCACTTCAGGGTCCAGCTCGTCGATGTTGGCGGAACCGGCAATGAAGTTGCCTTCCATCATCAGCATGCAGTAGATCGCTTCGTGAACGCCGGCGGCGCCCAGGGAGTGACCGGACAGGCTCTTGGTCGAGCTGATCGCTGGAGCCTTGTCGCCGAACACTTCACGCACACCTTTCATTTCCGCAACGTCGCCGACCGGAGTCGAAGTGCCGTGGGTGTTCAGGTAGTCGATCGGGGTATCAACGGTGGACATCGCCATCTGCATGCAGCGGATCGCGCCTTCGCCACTCGGGGCAACCATGTCGTAGCCATCGGACGTCGCGCCGTAGCCAACGATTTCGGCGTAGATCTTCGCGCCACGGGCCAAGGCGTGTTCCAGCTCTTCAACCACGACCATGCCGCCACCGCCAGCGATGACGAAACCGTCACGGTCGGCGTCGTAGGCGCGGGAGGCTTTTTCCGGGGTGTCGTTACGCTTGCTGGACAGAGCGCCCATTGCGTCGAACAGGAACGACTGGCTCCAGTGCTCTTCTTCACCGCCACCGGCGAAAACGATGTCCTGCTTGCCCATCTGGATCTGTTCCATGGCGGTACCGATGCAGTGAGCACTGGTGGCGCAGGCAGAAGCGATGGAGTAGTTCAGGCCTTTGATCTTGAATGGCGTGGCCAGGCAAGCGGAAACGGTGCTGCTCATGGTCCGCGTTACGCGGTATGGGCCGACGCGCTTCACGCCTTTCTCGCGCAGGATGTCCAGCGCTTCCATCTGGTTCAGCGTGGAAGCACCGCCGGAGCCGGCAACCAGGCCGGTACGCGGGTTGGACACTTGCTCTTCGGTCAGGCCGGAGTCAGCAATGGCGTCTTTCATGGCCAGGTAGGCGTAAGCCGCTGCGTGGCCGACGAAGCGATAGATCTTGCGATCGATCAGCTCTTCAAGGTTGAGGTCGATGGAGCCGGAAACCTGGCTACGCAGACCCATTTCGGCATATTCCGGGTTGAACCGGATGCCAGGGCGGCTTGCACGCAGGTTAGCGGAGACGGTCTCTTTGTCATTGCCCAGGCACGAAACAATGCCCAGACCAGTGATAACGACGCGGCGCATGCGAATAACCCTTAGAAGTTGTCAGTGGAGGTGAACACGCCGACGCGAAGGCCTTCGGCGGTGTAGATTTCGCGACCGTCGACAGTCACCGAACCATCGGCGATGGCCAGGTTCAGCTTGCCTTTGAGGACGCGTTTGATATGAATGTTGTAGGTGACTTTCTTGGCGGTCGGCAGCACCTGACCGAAGAACTTCACTTCGCCCGAACCCAGCGCACGGCCGCGGCCCGGCAGGCCTTGCCAGCCCAGGAAGAAGCCGACCAGTTGCCACATGGCATCCAGACCCAGGCAGCCCGGCATCACCGGATCGCCTTCGAAGTGGCAAGCGAAGAACCACAGGTCAGGGTTGATATCCAGTTCGGCGACCAATTCACCTTTGCCGTACTTGCCGCCTTCTTCACTGATCAGAGTGATGCGATCGACCATCAGCATGTTCGGGGCGGGCAGTTGCGCGTTACCTGGGCCGAACAGCTCACCGCGACTGCAGCGCAGCAGATCTTCCCGAGTAAAGGCGTTTTGTTTGGTCATGCGAGCTCCTCAATAATCCCATGCGGCAGGTGGGGCAAATCTTCCCGACCGTTCGAAGCGTTCATGCCTCGAACCGGCAGCCTACTCATAGACTATTGCGTTGTGGTGAAAGTCACAGCACCAAGGACATGAATGTACACTTGTGCACTGAAATTTTTATTCAAGCCTCTTTTGAGGCTCGTTCGGGTGCCTAAGACTGCCGCACTTTCGCTTTTCACGCCAGTCGCAGATGGTCGAAAAGCCGTCACTACGACACCCATCGCTGCAGAATCTGCTGCAAGTCATTGCGTTTGAACGGCTTGGCCAGATAATCGTTCATGCCCGCCGACAGGCAGGTTTCCCGGTCACCCTGCAAAGCGTTTGCCGTCAATGCGATGATCGGTACATCGCTGCGTCCGTGCAGACAGCGAATCTGCCGCGTCGCCTCGTAGCCATCGATGATCGGCAGGCGACAGTCCATCAGGATCACTTCGAAATCACTGCTCTCGGCACTGCGCACCGCTTGCGCGCCATCAGTGGCGACACTGACAGTAAAGCCCAGACTGCGCAGCATCGCTTCAATCACGGTCTGGTTGACCGGATTATCTTCCACCAACAATACTCTGCGCCCCTCGCCATGGTCGTTGCCATTCAGTGCCCGTGGTGCGGCCAGTTGTGGTAACGCCTGCTTATATAAGGCCAGTGGAATTTCCAGGGTGAACACCGAGCCACGACCTTCTTCGCTCTGCGCACGCAAGGTGCCGCCCATGCGTTCGGCGAGGGTGCGGGCGATCGGCAGGCCGAGACCGGTGCCGCCGTAGCGTCGCGAGATCGAACTGTCGGCCTGCTGGAACGCGTTGAACATCAGCTCCAGGCTTTCGGACGAAATGCCGATGCCACTGTCGCGTACCGAGCAGGTGAACCACAGCAGTTCGTGATCCAGCGATTGCCACTGCGCTTCGATACTGACCCGGCCCTGTTCGGTGAACTTCAGGGCATTGCCGACCAGGTTCACCAGAATCTGCCGAATCCGCGTCGGGTCGCCCTGCACCTGCAAGCCGCGCATGTCCTCGGGAATTCGCAGATCAAGCGCCAGACCACGCTGCACCGCGCTGTGTTGGAACGACTGCGCGCAGGCCCCGATTACTTCAGCGAGATTGAACGGAATGTGTTCCATCTCAAGCTCGGAACGTTCGATGCGCGAAAAGTCGAGGATGTCGTTGATCACCTTGAGCAAGTGCTCGGTGGATTCCGAGGCTAGCGCGGCGTATTCGATTTGCTCCTCGGTCATTTCTGTTGTTTCAAGCAGTTGCAGCATGCCCAACACGCCATTCATCGGCGTGCGCAGTTCATGGCTCATCATCGCCAGAAAATCGGATTTGGCGTTGTTGGCCTTTTCCGCTTCCTCGCGGGTCTGGATCAATTGCGCCATGGCCTGCTGCTGTTCACGACTGGCCTGCTCCAGCGCCTGAGCGAGGTTGTTGATGTGCTGCGACAGGGCACCCAGTTCGGTGTCGTCGACAATCGGCAGCGGTGTTTTGAAGTCGCCGTCCTGAATCGCCTTGACCGCATTGCCGATATCGCGGATCGGCTGCGACAGACTGCCCGCCAGGCGTCGCGCCACGACGAAGGTGAAGAGCAGGGCGAACATCGCGAGAATCCCGGCCTTGAGCAGGATTTCCTGCTGACGCTGACTGAAGGCATCGTTGGAAAGACCGACGATCACACGCCCCAGATAATCCTCGTTGGCCGCACCACTGCTGGCTTTTGCGTCCTGAAAAAAATCATTGTTCAAAGCGATTCGTTGCAACCGCACCGGCGCCTGGAACACTTCGACCTGATGCGGGCGACGGTGTACATCCGCCGGTTGTTCGACGTACGCCAGAATTCGGTTGGCGCTGTCCTGTACCTCAAGAAACCGCACGTTGGGCGTTGCCAGCGTGGCCTTGAGCAGGCTTTCCAACACTTCGTTGTTGCCGGAAATCACTCCGTATTCGGTGGCGGGGGCCAGTTGGTTGGCGATCAGTTGGCCGGTGTGGTTCAGCTCCTGACGCAAATCCTGAATGCGTACAAAGGTGAAGAAACTGATCAGCATTAAGGTCAGCAACAGCGCCGGGCCCAGGCTGATCATCTGGGTGCGGGTGTTGATGTCCCAACGGCGACGAAAACTCATGGGCGGCGTTCTCCTTCAGCCAAAGCGCTGGCGACAGACGCGTCATCAAGCGGTTCGATCCCTAAGGAACGAGCCACCTGCGCATTACTTGAGACTTTAAAGTGTGCGGGATAGAGCGTTCTCGGCCAATTGGCAGGCGCTTGGTCGAGCAAATGGTCGAGCACGCTCAGCCAGTCGCTCTGGTCGCTGTAAGTGCTCGCCAGGCTGCCAGCACGGACAAACGCGGCGTTGGGGCCGACCAGCGCCAATTGCCTTGAGTAACTGCTGAGCAGCAGGTTTTTCGCGGTTTTCGGGTTGTACAGATCCGGGTCGTCGAGGCCCAGCAGCACGTCGCTGTTTTTCAGCACCTCTTGCAGTGGGCGGCTGTCGTGGGTGTTGTCCCAGCGTTGACTGACGATTTCCAGGTCCAAGGGGCGGGCTGCCAGTTGCAGTTCTTTAAGGAGGAACTCGCTGTGCTGATCGAACAACACGCCAACCCGTCGGGCCTGGGGCAGGATTCGCCGGATCAGTTGCAACTGCCGGCCCAGAGGTGGATCGCTCCACAGCAAGCTCAGGTGCGACGGCAGTGCCGAGCCAAGACGTTGCCGGGCTTGCAAACGGCTGATGCGCAAGACTAGCGTGGGCGGGCCTTGCGACTCTTGCAGACGCCAGTCGAGGCTCGGCAGGTCGAGCAAAATCAGGCGCAGGCTGGAGGGGAGTTTGCCCGGCACCGGCAGACTGGCCAATGGCTGGAAACGCACATTATCGGTCGGGCGCAACTCACTCAGCGCCTGAGCGAAGGCCTGCACGCCGGGGCTTTCTTCGGCGCCGGTCAATAGAATGTCGGCCGCCTGCACCGCCACGCCATGCAGCCATGCGGTCAAAAACAGGCACAGCACGGCCAGCCAGTGGCCAAGGGTCGGCGTCTTCCGTGACAGGCCGAAGCGCATCCTAGAACTCCAACTCGGCGCTGAAGTACATCACGCGGCGTTCGTCATAGTTGTTGTCGACGAACGTGGTCGGTTCGTTGTCGAGCCGCTGTTGCAACACGCCGGCCAGTTGCAGTTGGGCCTTGCCCAAAGCGATGCGTTTGGCGATGCGCGTGTCGACCCGTTCGAAGCGGTAGCCGTTGAGGGCGTTGTCGCCGTAATAGAAGAGGGCGCTGTTCCAGCCGTGCCCCCAATCGCGCAGCCAGCCGGCGGAACCGCTGTTGCTCGCGGTGAATTGCTGATCCAGCGGATTGCTCGCTTCGGCGTCGACGTAGGCGTAAGTGAAACGCAAGCGGTCGACCCTGCTCACGCGCCAGTCGAGTTGTGCTTCGCTGCCGCGAAACCGTGAGCTGTTGGCGTTGCTGGCGATGTATTGGTTGTTGCGCAGTGGCTCACTGATCATGCCGGTGATTTCGTCGTAGAACAGCTTCACATCCAGCGCTAGGCCTTGCTCGGGGAAATAGCCGTTGTAGCCGAGTTCGCGCGAACGCATATGTTCCTTGTCGAGATCGCCAGGGCCGCGAGTCTTGACGAAATAGCGCGCCGACGACTGGCCGTAGGCCGAAGGCCGCAGCTTGGTCACCTGATAGCTCCAGTTGACGTTGTTCTCGAACATGTCCGGCGAGCGGATCGCCTCCGAGTACACCGCACGCAGGCCGTGGCGCGGATTGATCAGGTAATTGACGGCGAAGCGCGGGGTCAGCGAACTGCCGATCAGTTGGGTGTCTTCGAACATCGCTCCGCCCTGCAACAACCAGTGTTCAGTCGCGCGCCACTCCAATTGGCCGAATGCACGCCAGGTGGTGTCATCCAGCGTGCCGTTGAAGTAGGTCTCGGAATCGGCCCGGTCGTAACGATAGTTCATGCCGCTGACCAGACGCAGGCTGTCAGACAGGCTGAGGGTGTCTTGCAGTTCGAGGTCGTAGCGCGACTCGCGGGCACTCTGATCGATATCGCCGCACAGGGTTTGACTGGCGCCGTTGCGCCACTGATCGAGCACACGATTGGCCAGCGCCATTTGCTGCGGCGTGCCGGATTCCGGGCCGGGGCCGAGGAAACGGTTGATATTGCGTGCCAGGCGTTCGGTGTAATTCGGGTCGATTTGCCACAGTTGCGTCAACTCGGGGCTGAACGACACCTCGGCGTCGCAGGCGCGCCAGGTTTGCTGGCGATCCCAGTGTTGCGCCGAGCCTTGGATATAGAGGCTGTGTTCGGGATTGATGTCGAGGTTCCAGCGCACCGAACCGGCGTAGTCCTTGGCTATCACGTCGGAATTGTTCCCGGCGGCGGTAATCCCCGAGAACACCGGGCGGTAGGTGTAGGGCCGCTGGTTGGTGCCGTCCTTTGCGTTGACCTGCCAGTCGATACTCTGGTTGTCACTGAGGGTTTGGCTGACGGCGAGACTGAAACGATTCAAGCGACGATTGTCACGGTAATCGGCACCGGTTCGATCGGTGTCGAACCCATCATCTTCCTGACCGGACAGCGACAGGCGCAGGTCGCCGCCATTCCATCCCGTGCCCTGGCTGGCATAGAAGTCATTGATGCCGCGCTGGCCGCGAGTAATCTTCAGCCGCGTGCCGTGGCTGTCCGCCGGGTTGCGGGTGATGATGTTGACCACCGCCATCAACGCGTTGGCACCGTAGCTGACGGTGTTAGGGCCACGAAAGACTTCGATGCGCTCGATGTCCTCGATGGCCACCGGAATATCGCTCCAGTCCACCGTGGCCAGGCCTGCGCGGTACACCGAACGACCATCGATCAACACCTGCATGCGCCGTGCTTCGCTGGCGTTGGTGCCGTGATAATTGACCGCTGCCTGATTGCCGCTGATGTTGCCGACCATCATCCCCGGCACCAGACGCAGCAGTTCGCTGATGTCGCGGGCGCCGCTGGCGGTGATCAATTCGCTGTCGAGCACGGTCATGCTCCCCGGCACTTCCGAAGGCGTCTGTTTCAACCGAGTGGCCGTCAGCACCTGTGGCAGCGCTTCGCTGTCCATGAACAGATCGTCCGCCTGCAACAAAGGGCTGAACAGCAGCGCCAGCAGCAGAGAGGAACGTGATGGGGAAGGGCCAGAAAACACGACACAGCCTATAGAGTGAAGAATTGGCGCGCATGTTAACCGAGGGCTGCGACTTTTCCAGTCACGTTGCAGGCATTTTCCTAGGTTTTATTGGTCTTCTTCCTACAAGTGTCGGTAATTGACGTGGGGGCTGGCCGCGACCGGGTCGCCCCGTATAATGCCGCCATCGCCACTGGTATGGATTAACGGATTGCATATGACTGAACAGCGCCCGATTGCGGTCCTGGGAGGCGGAAGTTTTGGTACCGCCGTGGCCAATCTTCTGGCCGAGAACGGCCATCAAGTCTTGCAGTGGATGCGTGACCCGGAGCAGGCCGAGGCCATCCGGGTCAATCGCGAAAACCCGCGTTACCTCAAAGGCATCAAGATTCTGCCGGGCGTGACTGCGGTCACTGACCTGCAAGCCACTCTCGACGCCTGCGACCTGTGCTTTGTCGCGCTGCCGTCCAGCGCGTTGCGCACGGTGCTGGCGGCTCACGCCGAGCGGCTGAGCGGCAAAATGCTGGTCAGCCTGACCAAAGGCATCGAAGCCCACACCTTCAAACTGATGAGCCAGATCCTCGAAGAGATCGCCCCGCAGGCACGCATCGGCGTGTTGTCCGGGCCGAATCTGGCGCGGGAAATCGCCGAACACGCGCTGACCGCCACGGTGGTTGCCAGTGAGGACGAAGAACTGTGCAAGCAGGTGCAAGCGGCGCTGCATGGCCGCACCTTCCGCGTTTATGCCAGCGCCGACCGTTTCGGTGTCGAGCTGGGCGGGGCCTTGAAAAACGTTTACGCGATCATCGCCGGCATGGCGGTGGCGCTGGAAATGGGCGAGAACACCAAGAGTATGCTGATCACTCGCGCCTTGGCCGAGATGACCCGGTTTGCGGTCAATCAGGGCGCCAACCCGATGACCTTCCTTGGCTTGGCCGGCGTTGGCGATCTTATCGTCACGTGCTCGTCGCCCAAGAGCCGCAACTATCAGGTCGGATTCGCCCTCGGTCAGGGCCTGAGCCTTGAAGAAGCGGTATCGCGCCTCGGTGAAGTCGCCGAAGGGGTGAACACCCTGAAGGTGCTCAAAGCCAAATCCCAGGAGGTTGGCGTGTACATGCCGCTGGTCGCCGGGCTGCACGCCATTCTGTTCGAAGGACGCACGCTGGAGCAGGTGATTGGTCTACTGATGCGGGCCGAGCCGAAAACCGACGTCGACTTTATTTCCACCAGTGGTTTCAACTGATTCACAGGAAACGACATATGAACGATCCGAAAACCGAAGCCAAGTACGAATCCATCCTTCTGCGGGTGTTGTGGATGATCGTCTACGTGCTGGTCTGGCAAGTGGCGCAGTTCATCCTCGGCGCGGTGGTGCTGGTGCAACTGATCTATCGTTTGATCTATGGCGCCCCGAGCGCCAGCCTGATGAATTTCGGCGACAGCCTGAGCCAGTTTCTGGCGCAGATCGGCCGCTTCGGCAGCTTCCACAGCGACCAGAAACCCTGGCCGTTCGCCGACTGGCCAACGCCGCGTACCCCGGAAGGTGAAGCGCCGCACGCCGTGCCGCCAGCACCGCATCCGGCCCGAGATGAGGAACCCAAGCTATGAAACTCTGGGTGTTGCGTCACGGCGAGGCCGTGCCTTATGGCTCGCGCCCCGATTCCGAGCGCGAGCTGACCCAGCACGGTCGCAAAGAAGTCCTGCGCAGTGCGGCCCACCTGAAGGGCAAGCCATTGACCGCGATCTACGCCAGCCCTTATCTGCGCGCGCAGCAGACCGCACAGATTGTCCGCGAGGTGCTGAAATTCGAGCCGGAGATTCGCACGGTCGAGTGGCTGACGCCGGAAGTTGATCCGGACAAGGTCACCGATCAGCTGGTGTCGGTGAGCAATGTACTGCTGGTCAGTCACAACCCGTTGGTGGGCAATCTGTTGAGCTATCTGCAACATGGCGCCGGGTATCCGCCGGAGCGGGTCAGCACGGCGGGGTTGGCTGAGCTTGAGAGTCCTGAACTGCTGATCGGCTCGATGACCCTCAACAGCCTCAAGCACCCATAACGCTGATCCCTTTGTGGGAGCGAGCCTGCTCGCGAAAGCGGAGTGTCATTCACAACTTATGTGCCTGACACCCTGCATTCGCGAGCAGGCTCGCTCCCACATGTTCTCTGTGTCGTCGGAAATTATTTGTGTGAATTTTCCAACCAAGCACTTGCTTGGTTGACTACGCTTGCTCCAGACCAAAAAAACAGGAGCGAGTCGCATGTCTGCCGCATTCCGTTTGCCGCTGGACGTGTTTTACGAACGCGAGGGCCGGCACCCGCGCCAGCGCTTCCTCGTGCAACCTGTCGGCGGTGGGCAGGTCGAGACCCTGACCTGGGCCGACGTCGGTCATCAGGCCCGCTGCGCTGCGCACTGGCTGCGTGCCCGGGAATTGCCGCAAGGCAGCCACATCGCCCTGATCTCGAAAAACTCCGCACACTGGATCATTGCCGATCTGGCGATCTGGATGGCCGGGCACGTTTCGGTGCCGCTGTATCCCAACCTCACCGCCGACTCCGTGGCTCAAGTACTCAATCACTCGGAAAGCGTCTTGGTGTTCATCGGCAAACTCGATGACTGGCCGGGCATGTCCAAAGGTGTGCCGGCAGATCTGCCGACCATCAGCCTGCCGCTGCATCCGCCCGGCGAGTTCGATTTCAGTTGGGATGACCTGCAGCGCAGTTCGCCAATTCAAGACGACCCGCGTCCCGCCGCCGAGCAACTGGCGACCATCATCTACACCTCCGGCACCACTGGCCTGCCCAAAGGCGTGATGCACAGCTTTGCCAATCTCGGGTTCGCGACGACCCGGGGCACGCAGTTGTTCGGGCTCAACGAGAGTGATCGACTGCTGTCGTACCTGCCGTTGTGCCACGTCGCCGAGCGCATGTTCGTTGAGCTGGCTTCGATCTACACCGGGCAGACCGTGTTCTTTGCTGAAAGCCTCGACACTTTTATCACTGACCTCAAGCGTGCGCGGCCGACGGCGATGTTCGGCGTGCCGCGGATCTGGACCAAATTCCAGATGGGCGTCTACAGCAAGATCCCGGCCAAGCGTCTGGATTTCCTCCTCGGCCTGCCGTTCATTGGCAAACGGGTAGGGCACAAAGTGCTGGCAGGCCTGGGGCTTGATGCCTTGCGCGTTGCTCTGTCCGGCGCAGCACCGGTGCCGCAGACTTTGCTCACCTGGTATCAGAAGCTCGGGCTCGATGTGCTGGAGGTCTATGGCATGACCGAGAGTTGCGGCTACTCGCACATCTGCCTGCCGGGCCAGTACAAACAGGGCTGGATCGGCAAACCGTGCCCGGATGTCGAGGTGCGCATCGATGAGTCAGGCGAGGTGCAGGTGCGCAGTCGGGCGAACATGCTCGGCTATTTCAAGGAACCGCAGAAAACCGCTGAAACCCTCACAGAAGATGGCTTCCTGCGTACTGGCGACAAGGGCGAGCAGGATGCCGAGGGACGTCTGCGATTAACCGGGCGGTTGAAGGAGATTTTCAAGACCAGCAAAGGCAAGTACGTGGCGCCGGCACCGATCGAAAACCGTCTGGCGGTGCATTCGCGAATCGAGCAGGTGTGCGTGGTCGGTGATGGCCTGAGTGCGCCGCTGGGCTTGTGCGTACTCTCAAGCGTCAATCAGGAGGAGCCGCGTGCGAGTCTGCATTCGAGCCTGGAAAAACTTCTGGAAGACGTCAATGCCGTGCTCGACAAACACGAACGCCTGCGTCGGTTAGTGGTGGTCAAGGACAGTTGGGCGGTGGAAAACGGCTTTCTCACGCCGACCCTGAAAATCAAACGCAACGTCATCGAAGACACCTACGGCGCCCGCTTCGAAGAATGGAGCGAGCGCAGTGAGGCAGTGCTGTGGCAGGATTGAGCGACCACTAAAAACAACAAAGGAAGTCTGCGATGAGTCTGTGGCGCACCATCCCGAACATCGAGCAGTTGAACGCGATCCAGAAAAACACCATCGGCGAAGTGCTGGATATCCGCTTCGAAGCGTTCGATGAAGAATCGCTGACCGCGAGCATGGTCATCGACCATCGCACTCACCAGCCTTACGGATTGCTGCATGGCGGCGCATCGGTGGTGCTGGCGGAAACCGTCGGTTCGATGGCCAGCTATTTGTGCATCGACGCGAGCAAGTTTTACTGCGTGGGGCTGGAGATCAACGCCAACCATTTGCGCGGCTTGCGCAGTGGTCGGGTGACGGCGGTGGCCAAGCCGATTCATATCGGCCGCACGACGCACGTGTGGGATATCCGTCTGACCAGCGATGAAGGCAAGGCCAGTTGTGTGTCGCGATTGACCATGGCGGTGGTGCCTTTGGGGCAGACGCCACCTTCGAGTTGAGTCATACGCTACCTCGTCTGATCACACTCATGGGCAGGTCGCCCGCGTTCGGTGTTTCCGGGTGATAACCGGCGGGTGTCGCATCTCTCCAAATCCGGTTCGCTGGAGTGAAACGATCCAGAGTGAAGTCCCCATCATCGTGCCTGGCCAGCTCGAAGGCGCCACGCTGCACATGCTGTCCCACGTATGTCCGGGCCTCGGTGGGAGTGGCCAGGCTTGTGATGACGGCTGAGCGCAAGTGGGCATTGTCGATGGCGCTTGTCAGAGGTTCGGCGAGCAATGTCAGTGATGCGGTCAAGGTCGAGCCGGCGGTGCGCGTCACTACGCCATATAGCCATTCCGCGCCGTTTGGCAGAGAAAGCTCAGAGTGTTCCGGACTGCGATACTCCCCCCCACGCAATGAATTGATCGTGGTGATGGATACGCCATCCACACCTTCGACGACAGCACTGATCATGAAATCAACGCCGGGGGCGAGCCCTGCCGTGAGCGCACCGTCTGCCAAAAGAACACCCCCATAGAAGGCCGTGCGCCATGCCGTTGTGGTGCCGGAAGGAGCAATCGTAACGCTGGGGCCGACGTTGGCGAGCGCGCGTTGGCCTGCTTCCCTAGTCATGCCCCCCGGCACGCTGGCAAGAATACTGATGGCTGTGAGATTTAAGGCTTCCCCGTCGGCCAGGTACGCATAAAGCGGGGCAGCCGCTCCCGCCGCAGCGCCCGCCAGCCCCAAGATGCCGGCCATGACTTTCTGTGTGGTGCGGCTGTAGTTACGGCTGCTGGCAATACGACTGCCTGCTCCTATCCCCATGGATCCACCGGCCAATGCACCCGCCATGCTGCCCGCTATGGTCAATCCCAGATTGACACCCGGGTCTGGCGGTGTGTGCGGGTCGTCGCTTGCCCATCCCTCCAGTCCTTTTGCTGCAAAATATTTAATCGCCCCCCCGGCCAGTGCACTCAGACTGTCGCGGGCAAAGGTTGCGAGCGCCGCGCCCGTGCCCTCTCTTACAGTGACCAGCCCCTGAAAGTCGATATGCCCTATAGGGTTGCCGTGCACCATGGCAAACAGATTCAGGCCATCGGTTGCACCTAGTGGGTCTGCATTGATCCAGCGTTGAAACCAAGGCGGGTAGTAACGAAAACCGTAGTAATACAGTCCGCTGGCATCCCGTTCTTTTCCTGAATAGCGCTGGGTCTTGTAGTTCGCTTCGACCAGGCTTCGGCCCGCCCACCAACAGGTACCGCCAAAGGGGTAGTAGCTTTCGCGCGAGATAATCTGTGCCTGTGCGTCCAGTTCAACGGTGCTGGAGTTCAAGTGATCGGTGAAGCTGTAGCGTTGCTGATCTTGCTTCATGTCGCCTGGTGGAGTTTTTTCCCAGTGCAGCACCTGGACTGTCGCGCGACCGGCCTTGATCGTCATGACGTGGACTATCTGATCCGGCTCTGTGCGAATTTCCAGACCGGGCAGGTAACGGGTTTCATTGAAACGTTGCACTGCGCCAGTGTAAGCCTGACGGATTTTTCGCTGGCGCTGACCGCCGCTGTCGTAAACGTAAAATTCGAGATCATTCGGCTCATCCTCACGAACCACCTGATCGACCTGCTGCAACTCATTGCGTGGATTCCACTGCAGGACTTGTCCGCGTTGCAGAAACACGCGGTTTCCATTGGCGTCGTAAGCGGCGGCAATCGCCTGCTCATCGGGCAACTGGCCGTCGGGAGGGGCCGGCAGGCTGCGATTGCTGGCGCTGGCCACAACCGTGCGCTCGGTGCGGTTTCCACTGGCGGCGCGGTGCTCCATCAATAGCAGATTGCCGGCCGGATCATAGGTGTAGGTACGCGTATAGTTTTCCAGTTGTCCCGGATCGGCGGGAGAGATAAATGCGGGTAACTGTGGCCCACCGGGAGCGTTACGGATCTGCCGGCCACTGGCTTGGATCAAGCGCGAGAGACTGTCGTAACGGTAGCTGCAGATCGCCTCGGATCGCTGGTTGCGGTGATAGGTCACCGCTTCTGCAGTATCGGTGATGCGGGTGATGTTGCCGATCGCATCATACGCGTAGGACAGATCCTGCAGGATCGAGCCATTGCTGGTCTGACTCGTCAGATGTTGCAGGCGACCATCGTCGAGGCTGAATGTCGCGTGGGAGATCACGTCATTTCCAGCGCGCTGCTGTTCAATAAGCCCGAAGGCGTTGTAGCGGATATCGCTGACCAGCATCTGGCTGTCGTCGTTTGCAGCCAGTGTCAGACGGGTTTCTTTCAATTGGCCGGCCAGGTCTTGCAGCAGCGTTTGCCGATTACCCATGGCATCAGTCTGGCCAATCAACTCGCCCATGGCGTTGTAGCTGAAATGGGTCGTGGCGGGGAGAGCTTCAAGAAATACATCCCGCTCGGCTTCCATTTTCGGCCAGTTCACTGGCCAGCCGGGGTCGGCGCTGAAGGCGCGATGAAGTTGCAGTGGCTGGCCACTCATGTTGAATTCGGGGAAGTGCAGGGTGCCTGCAGTGTCATCATGGCGAATCAATCGGCCCAGGCGGTTATGGTCGTCTTCAGCCGTTCCGTCGAAGTAAGTGAAGCGCTCCGTGCAGTGTTCAGGCTCGCCCGCAGACTGCTCGAAAGTGGCGCTCGGTCGTCGCAAAGGATCATGGTGGGTACGGCTGTGGTTGCGCTTCTGATCCCAGCCTTCAACATGGGCGCCGTCCTCTGCGAGCAAGCTCGAGCGCCAGCCGGCGTCGGTATTTTCGCTCGACAGCAAGGCTCCCGACAGGCTGAACACATTGCTCTGATTCGCAGGGCCCGGCTTTTCAGATGTGTGCTCGCGGAACAGTCGTGGGTCGCGGCTGAATACCGTGCGGCCAGCCGCGTCATGCGTATGGTGAATGATGTAACGCTCAGGCGCCGAGGTCTCATCGCGACGATGGTAATTCACGCCGCGCAGTACCAGGCCTCGAGCGTCAAAGGCTTGGATGGCAGGTGTATTCGCGTGAGTCATGGGCGCCGGCAATGTTAATGAGGATGATGTTCTTATCAGCCTGAACGCGGATTGGGTCAACTGACAGAACTGACAGTTGACAACAGCACCCTCGCGGCGACGGCTGAGCTATAGCCATGGCGTGACTGTCATCATTCCTGGCAGTTACGGTCATTGCCGCCGGCTTCGGTCTTACGGACAATCAACGCCACGTTTCCCGCTCATGGATTTACCGGTATGTCGCAACCGATCTTTTTCGCCCACGCCAACGGTTTCCCTTCGGGCACCTATGGCAAGTTGTTCGCGGCGCTGGCGCCCGAGTATCGGGTCGCGCATCTGGAGCAGCATGCCCATGACCCGCGTTTCCCGGCGGATGACAACTGGTACAACCTCGTTGACGAGTTGATCCACCATCTCAAACAGCAAGACCAGCCGGTGTGGGGCGTCGGTCATTCCTTCGGTGGTGTGCTGCATTTACACGCGGCGCTGCGTTGCCCTGAGTTGTATCGCGGCGTGGTGATGCTCGATTCGCCGGTGCTGACCCGCACGGATCAATGGGTGATTCGCGCCGCCAAGCGCTTTGGTTTCATCGATCGATTGACTCCGGCCGGCCGCACACTCGGGCGCCGCGAAGAGTTCGCCGACCTCGACAGCGCGCGCAGTTACTTCGCCGGCAAGAGCCTGTTTCGTGGCTTTGACCCGGAATGCTTCGACGCTTACCTGCAACATGGCCTGCACAAGGTCGGCGACAAGCTGCGTCTGCGTTTCGATCCGGCCACCGAGATCAGCATCTATCGCGGCGTGCCGCACACCAGCCCGGGGCGCACTCGTCAGTTGCAGGTACCGCTGGCGGTGGTGCGTGGGCACAAGAGTCGCGTGGTGATGCGCCATCACACCCACTTTGTTTCACGCCTTGCCCAGGGAGAGGCGCTGAGTATGCCCGGTGGCCATATGTTTCCCCTTGAGCGACCGCAAGACACCGCGCGGCTGCTGAAGAATCTGTTCACTCGCTGGGAAAACCGTCAGGACAAGGATTGCGCATGAGCCAGACAGTCGAAGAGGTGCGCCTGAGCCTGCCGCATATCGAGTTGGCAGCGCATTTGTTCGGCCCTGAGGATGGCTTGCCGGTGATCGCCCTGCATGGCTGGCTCGACAACGCCAACAGCTTCGCGCGCCTGGCGCCCAAGCTCAAAGGCCTGCGCATTATTGCGCTGGACATGGCTGGGCATGGGCATTCCGGGCATCGACCGAAGGGCGCCGGTTATGCGCTGTGGGACTACGCCCATGATGTGCTGCAAGTTGCCGAACAACTGGGCTGGAAACGGTTCGGCCTGCTCGGGCATTCGATGGGCGCCATCGTTTCACTGGTGCTGGCGGGCTCGCTCCCGGAGCGTATCAGCCATCTGGCTTTGATCGACGGGGTGATTCCTCCTACAGACAAAGGCGAAAACGCTGCCGAGCGCATGGGCATGGCCCTGCAAGCGCATCTGGATCTGCGCGAGAAGCGCAAACCGGTCTACAACACCCTCGACCGTGCCATCGAAGCGCGAATGAAAGGCTTGGTGGCGGTCAGTCGTGAGGCTGCAGAGTTGTTGGCTCAACGCGGTTTGATGCCGGTGCCCGGCGGTTACACCTGGCGCACCGACAATCGCCTGACCCTGCCTTCGCCATTGCGCCTGACTCAGGAGCAGGCGATGGCATTCGTCCAGCGCATCGGTTGCCCGGCGCAATTGGTGGTCGCGGCCGACGGCATGCTGGCCAAACATCCGGAGCTGCTGGAGCGTCTACCCTTTAGCAGGGAACAGCTGCCGGGCGGGCACCATTTGCACCTCAACGACGAGGCCGGTGCCGACCTTGTCGCAGACTGTTTCAATCGGTTCTTCGCCATTCCTTGACTTGCAGCGGGCAACTGTCGAGGCTGGGCGGGTTGAAATGGGAGACAACCACGATGGATTTCTATACCGCTGCGACCCCGAATAGCCAAGTCATGCCGATCCGATGAGCCTGACTATGCGGTCACTCAGTCTGTTGGCGCTGTGCTGTTTCAGTTCCGTTTCGTTCGCCGCCGATGTGCCCGGCAGTCAGGATTTGCAGATCGTGCCGCGTCTGGCCGATGCGCAAATCGTCGACTATCGCCCGCCCGTGGAGCTGGAGCGAATCTACCCGCTGGGCTCGATTCGCAAGATCAGCGGCCAGTTGCGCTTTGACGGCCAAGTCACTGCCCGTGGACAGACCACCTCGGTCACTTACGAGTTGCCGCCCGAACATTCCGCCACCGAAGCCTTCACCGCTGCCCGCGAGGCCCTGCAAAAGCAGGATGCCGAGTTGCTGTTCTGGTGTCAGGCGCGCGACTGTGGCGAAAGCAGTCTGTGGGCTAATGAGGTGTTCGGTAATGCCAAGCTGTATGGCTCCGACGAGCAACAGGCCTATCTGTTGCTGAGGTTGGCGGCACCGAAGGACAACACGCTGGTGGCGCTCTACAGCATCACGCGCGGCAATCGCAAAGCCTATCTGCATGTTGAACAGTTCGATGCGGGGGCGCCATTGGGCGAGTTGCTGCCGACTTCGGCGACCTTGTTGCGCCAACTCAAGAGCACCGGCGAGCTGGATTTCCCAAAACTCGTCAATGATCCGGATGACACCTGGTTGCGCTTGATTTCCCGTGGCTTGAACCTCGATACCACTCTGCGAGTCACGGTGTCCGGCCCTAAAGCCGAGGCCTGGCGCCAGGCGCTGATCAATCAGGGCGTACGCGCGGCGCGGATGGAAACCGGCAATGTCGACGGCGTTGGCCTGCGCATTGATCTGTTGCGATAAGCTCTGGCGGGCGAGCATGCGCGGCATGTTCGCCTACTCTTGGCCTGACTGACTTTTTCGAGACTTTACATGCTCAATAACGATCGACTGCTGGTGCAGATCCTGCTGCTGGTGTTGTTTGGCGCCAGCCTGTGGGTGATGGCGCCGTTCTGGTCGGCGCTTTTCTGGGGGGCAGTGCTGGCGTTTGCCAGTTGGCCGCTGATGCGTCTTTTGACTCGGCTGCTCAATGGTCGTGAGTCGCTGGCTGCCGCGATTCTGACGTTGGGTTGGATGCTGCTGGTGGCAGTGCCGCTGGTCTGGCTGGGGTTCAACCTGGCCGATCATGTACGCGATGCCACGGCGTTCATCAAGGATGTGCAGGTTGATGGTTTGCCGGAGGCGCCAGCCTGGCTGGGCGCTGTGCCGTTTGTGGGCGGGCGGCTGCTCGGGATCTGGAACAGCATCGATCAGCAGGGCGCGGCGTTGATGGTGTCGATCAAGCCTTATCTGGGGCAAGTCGGTAACTGGTTGCTGGCGCGCAGTGCGCAGATCGGCGGCGGGATTCTCGAGCTGACGTTGAGCATTGTCTTTGTGTTCTTTTTCTATCGTGACGGGCCGCGTCTGGCGGCGTTCGTGCACGGTCTGCTGGAGCGTTTGATCGGCGATCGTGCCGGGTACTACATCGAGCTGGTGGCCGGTACGGTGCAGCGGGTGGTCAACGGGGTAATCGGCACGGCGGCGGCACAGGCGGTTCTGGCGTTGATCGGGTTTTTGATTGCCGGGGTGCCGGGTGCATTGGTGTTGGGGATCGTGACTTTCCTGCTGAGTCTGATTCCGATGGGGCCACCGTTGGTCTGGGTACCGGCAACGGCTTGGCTGGCGTGGAAGGGTGAGTATGGGATGGCGGTGTTTCTCGGGATCTGGGGGACGTTCATCATCAGTGGCGTGGATAACGTGCTGAAGCCTTATCTGATCAGTCGTGGCGGGAATTTGCCGTTGGTGATTGTGTTGCTTGGGGTGTTTGGCGGGTTGATTGCGTTTGGGTTTATCGGGTTGTTTATCGGGCCTACGCTTTTGGCGGTTGCTTATAGTTTGTTGACGGATTGGAGTAAGAGTCAGGCTCGGGTTTAGGTTCGCTGTTGGGGTTTTTGATTGGGGGTATATCCGTTGCTGCGGGTGTTGCGGCTTGCGGTTCCGCCCTTACGGCGGGTCACTTTGGCAAACGCCCCAAAGTAACCAAAGGTCTTTGCCCTGACGTGCGGCCCTCGCTGTGGCTCGGGTTCCTTCGCTGCGGGATTGATCCGGGCGCATCGCCTCCGGTTTGCTTCGCTGCACCTCCTCTCGATGTGTTTGGCTTCGCCAAACGGTCGCTGCGCTCCCACCCCCGGATCAATCCCTCCACTCAGCCTTCCGACGGGCGTTTGAGATCAAGAGCTTTACTCGAGCTAACGCTCATTGTGTTGAGTGGGGCGGCATGCGCCGCGTGCGGGGTGTACTCATTTTCATGTGGGAGCTGGCTTGCCAGCGATGGCGGCCTGATAGCCGACCAGGCTCTGGTAGGTGTACTCACTCCTTTGTAGGAGCTGCCGAAGGCTGCGATCTTTTGATCTGCTTTGGCTTTGGCTTTGGCTTTGGCTTTGGCTTTGGCTTCGGCTTCGGCTTCGGCTTTGCTTTTGTTCTTGATCTTGCTCTTCAGCCCATCGGCAGGCCGAGCGTAGGTGTTCATCAGGGGGGAGGCGCGCAGCGCCGTGCGGCGAAGCCGCATACATCGAGAGGAGGTGCAGCGCAGCAAACCGGAGGCGATGCCCCCGGATGGACACCGTAGCGAGGGAACACTGAGCCTCAGCGAAGTGCCGTACGTCAGGGGGCAGCCTTTTGGGTTACCTTTTCGGCGTTTGGAAAAGGTGACCCGCCGTAAGGGCGGAACCCTAAGCAGCCGTTACCGCAGCAACGGATATGCCCCCAACCCCCAACCCCCAACCCCACACACACATGCAAGAACCGCCAAACGCCACGATCTGTTGATCTTGCTAATAATTCAAAAAGCAAAATCAAAAGATCGCAGCTTCGTTGCACTCGACAGCTCCTACAACAGGCGGGTTACGTAGCGACGTTGAGGTACTTACCCACCGGCGCCGCATTATCCAACGAGTACTGCTTGCTCAAGTTCGCAATCATGCGGTTCAGCGCTTCTGCGCTGGTCTGAGCGCTGGCGGTCTGCTCCTCATCCAGACGTTCACGTCCAGACTGCAAAGCTGCCTTCAACTCATCGCTGCTGACGCCACCGCTACTGTCGCTATCCAGAACCTTGAGCAGCGCGGCGCTGGTGTCGGTGCTGGCGGTCGAGGTGCTGTCGCTGGCCTGCAACACGCTGCTCAGTTCGGTCGCGGTTACGCTTCCGTCACCGTCGGCATCAAGCTGGCTGAACAGTTCATCGCTGTTCACTTGTGGCGGAGGCGGTGGCGGCGGGGTCAGGCTGGCGGTGAGTTCGTCCTGGCTGACGACGCCGTCTTCGTTCTTGTCCAGTGCCGAGAAGATTTCGTTGCTGTCGGCGGTGCTGCCGGCGCTGGTCAGGCCGGTGCTCAGTTCGTCGCTGCTGATGGCACCGTCGCCGTCAATGTCGAGTGCGCTGATCAGGGCGTCGGCCAGGTCGGTATTGGGCGCTTGATCTCGTGGCGGTGGGGGCGCCATGGCGGTCATTTCTTCGGCACTCAGGCTACCGCTGCCGTCGCTGTCCAGATCACCGAACTGTTTGCTCAGGTTGACCAGCAGGCCGTCATCGGATTTTTGAGACAGGGCGCTGTTCAGTTCGTCCTGATCCACCGCGCCGTCGCCGTTGCTGTCGAGTTTGGCGAACAGTTCTTTTTGCAGTTGCTGGCTGCGGGCGTTTTGCGTAGTGGTGCTGCTGGTGCTGGTATAGCTCGTGTAGTTGCTGACGCTACCGATCATCGGACTCACTCCCTGGAATGGAAAGCCGGTGGGTGTACCGGCTTATGCAGCCTCAAGGCGTAAGTTGTCGTGGGTATGTGGGGTTTGTACCGATTGGTACACAGATGTGTTCTCAGGTGCGGGGCAAACGGATGATTGCCGTCAGGC
The DNA here is from genome assembly GCF_059716145.1 of Pseudomonas sp. LBUM1648. Classification (NCBI taxonomy): domain Bacteria; kingdom Pseudomonadati; phylum Pseudomonadota; class Gammaproteobacteria; order Pseudomonadales; family Pseudomonadaceae; genus Pseudomonas; species Pseudomonas sp. LBUM1648. The sequence continues at coordinate 4,828,660 of NZ_CP166808.1, read as the reverse complement.
CGCCACCCGGTGTTTCTTCCAGGTTCAATTGCCCACCCAAACGCTGCGCTGCCTCGCGGGCGATGGTCATGCCCAAGCCCACGCCACCGGAATTGCGGTTGCGCGAACCTTCCAGGCGATAGAACGGTTCGAACACCGCCTCGCGCTTGTCCTCGGCAATCCCCGGCCCGTGGTCGATCACGCGGATCAGCAGTTGCTCGCGCTGATCCTGCAATTCGATGCGCGCCTGCCCGGCATAGCGCAGGGCATTGTCCATCAGGTTGTTGATACACGAACGCAGCGCCATCGGCTGCACCTGCATCGGTGCGCAATGGCCGCTGACTTGCACGTCAGCGCCTTGATCCTGAGCGTTTTCGCACAACGATTCGACCAGCGCCTGCACGTCCATCAGTTGCAGCGCTTCGCTGGTACGTTGTTCGTGCAGGTAGGTGAGGGTGGCGTCGAGCATGCCGATCATGTCGTTCAGATCCTGACGCATCTGGCTTTGCAACTTGTCGTCGCTGATGTTTTCCAGACGCAGTTTCAGGCGTGACAGCGGTGTGCGCAGATCGTGGGAGACGGCGCCGAGCATGCGTGCGCGCTGTTGAACCTGTTCGCGAATGCGATGCTGCATCAGGTTGAAGGTGTGCGCCGCTTGCCTGGCTTCGCGCGGGCCGGATTCGTCGAGCGGTGGGCTGTCGAGGTCTTCGCTGAGGCGTTCGGCCGCGTCGCTCAGGCGCTGGATCGGCCGACTCAGCAGTTTGGCGCCGTACCACGCGGCAATTATCAGCGAGACAAACTGAAACGTCAGCGGCACGATCGGCCCACCAAACCACGGGCGAGGCGGGCGTGGCGGGTATCGCGGATCCTGGGGCGGACGTTGCCCCTCGGCGTTCTGGGAAAACTCCGGTGGCGGCGGAGGCGGTGGCGGGCCGTAGAGGCGAAACCAGGTAAACGCCAACAGGTGCGCCAGGACGATCGCCGCGAACAGCATGCCAAACAGGCGGCCGAACAGCGTGTCGAAGCGCGCCCGCATCAGCCGATGTCCCTGGCGTCGAACAGGTAGCCCTCACCGCGAACGGTCTTGATCAACTGCGGGGCTTTTGGATCGTCGCCGAGTTTTTGCCGCAGGCGCGAGACCAGCAGGTCGATACTGCGGTCGAACGCTTCGATCGAGCGCCCGCGGGCGGCGTCGAGCAATTGTTCGCGGCTGAGCACTCGGCGCGGGCGTTCGATGAAAACCCAAAGCAAACGGAATTCGGCGTTGGACAGGGGCACCACAAGGCCGTTGTCGGCGATCAGTTGGCGCAGGACGCTGTTCAGGCGCCAGTTGTCGAAGCGGATGTTCGCCCGCTGTTCGGTGCGATCATCGCGTACGCGGCGCAGAATGGTCTGGATCCGCGCCACCAGTTCACGCGGTTCAAACGGTTTGGCCATATAGTCATCAGCGCCCAGTTCCAGGCCGATGATGCGGTCAGTGGGCTCGCAGCGGGCGGTGAGCATCAGGATCGGGATGTCCGATTCGGCGCGTAGCCAGCGGCACAGCGACAAGCCGTCTTCGCCTGGCAGCATCAGATCCAGCACCACCACATCAAAATGTTCGGCCTGCATCGCCTGGCGCATCGCCGCGCCGTCGGTGACGCCGCTGGCGTGAATGTTGAAACGGGCGAGGTAGTCGATCATCAACTCGCGGATCGGCACGTCATCGTCGACGATCAGGGCCCGGATGCTCCAGCGCTTGTCGTCTTTTTGCTCATCATTCACGGTGGTTTGGTTGTTGTGCATGGGGCTGTTTATCTGCCAGTAGGCCGCCAACCACAAAGATGGGCTGCGAGGTGGTGGTTTCAGCATAGGCGTCCGGCCGTGGGGCGGGAAGTGCTGATGTAAGGACGTGTTGCGGCTGGCGAGGCTAGCGCGGGTGCTTGTTGGTGGCGTGTCGGTTGTGTATCGGAGTCGACACAATAGCAGCGAGCGCTATGCTGATCACGGTTGGCGCGACGAATTACCGATCATCGGGTGCCGCGCCGCCGCCGGTTCCGCTACAATGCGCGCCGATTTCGACCTGCCTGAGAGCCCATCCATGTCCGTCTGCCAGACTCCTATCATCGTCGCCCTGGATTTCCCCACCCGTGACGCCGCACTGAAGCTGGCCGACCAGTTGGACCCGAAACTGTGCCGGGTCAAAGTGGGCAAGGAACTGTTCACCAGTTGCGCCGCGGAAATCGTCGGCACCCTGCGTGACAAGGGTTTTGAAGTGTTTCTTGACCTGAAATTCCACGACATCCCGAACACCACGGCGATGGCCGTCAAAGCCGCTGCCGAGATGGGTGTGTGGATGGTCAACGTGCATTGCTCCGGTGGCATGCGCATGATGGCTGCCTGCCGTGAAGAGCTGGACAAGCGCAGTGGCCCGCAACCGCTGCTGATCGGCGTGACGGTGCTGACCAGCATGGAGCGCGAGGATCTGGCCGGTATCGGTCTGGATATCGAACCGCAGGAGCAGGTATTGCGTCTGGCGGCACTGGCCGAGAAGGCCGGGATGGACGGACTGGTGTGCTCGGCACTGGAAGCCCAGGCCCTGAAAACCGCACATCCGTCGCTGCAACTGGTGACCCCGGGGATTCGTCCGGCGGGCAGCGCGCAGGACGACCAGCGTCGCATTCTGACCCCGCGTCAGGCGCTGGATGCCGGTTCCGATTACCTGGTGATCGGCCGCCCGATTAGCCAGGCGGCGGATCCGGCCAAGGCGTTGGCCTCCGTAGTGGCCGAAATCGCCTGAAAGCCCGAACGCAAAACCCTGTAGGAGCTGGCGCAGCCTGCGATCTTTTGATCTTGCCCGTGTTTTTTGAATAGGCCGGTATCGCCAAAAGATCGCAGCCTTCGGCAGCTCCTACAGTGGTTGTGAGTTAAACCTTCAACACCAACTTGCCAAAGTTCTCACCGCTGAACAGTTTCATCAGCGTCTCCGGGAATGTCTCCAGTCCTTCGACGATGTCTTCCTTGCTCTTGAGCTGCCCCTTGGCCATCCACCCGGCCATTTCCTGCGCGGCACTCGCGTACTGCGCCGCATAGTCCATCACCACAAAACCCTCCATGCGCGCACGATTGACCAACAACGACAAATAGTTGGCCGGGCCTTTTACCGCCTCTTTATTGTTGTACTGGCTGATGGCGCCGCAGATCACCACCCGCGCTTTCGGGGCCAGGCGACTCAGCACCGCATCGAGAATGTCGCCGCCAACGTTATCGAAATACACGTCCACACCTTTCGGACATTCACGCTTGAGCCCGGCCAGCACGTCTTCGTTTTTGTAGTCGATGGCGCCGTCAAAGCCCAGTTCATCTATCAGGTATTTGCTCTTGTCGGCACCGCCGGCAATGCCGATCACCCGGCAGCCTTTGATCTTGGCGATCTGCCCGGCGATGCTGCCCACCGCACCGGCCGCGCCGGAAAGCACCACGGTGTCACCAGCCTTCGGTGCACCGACGTCGAGTAAGGCGAAGTACGCGGTCATGCCGGTCATGCCCAGCGCGGACAAATACACCGGCAACGGCGCCAGTTTCGGATCGACCTTGTAGAAACCTCGCGGCTCGCCGAGGAAATAATCCTGCACGCCGATCGCGCCGTTGACGTAGTCCCCGACCGCGAACCCCGAATTGTTCGAAGCGATGACTTTGCCGACGCCCAAGGCGCGCATGACTTCACCGATGCCGACCGGCGGGATGTAGGACTTGCCTTCATTCATCCAGCCACGCATGGCCGGGTCGAGGGACAGGTATTCGTTCTTCACCAGTATCTGTCCCGCCGCCGGTTCGCCCACCGGTACTTCCTGATAAGTGAAAGTCTCGCGAGTCGCAGCACCCACCGGGCGTTTGGCGAGCAGGAACTGGCGATTGGTCTGGTTGGTCATGGCAGGCACTCGAGCTGAATGAAGCCTTGTTGATAGACCTTCAGCGGCGATGTCGCAAGGTTGGCTGATGCGGCGAATGCATTCCAATCCAGTGCAGTGATAGTTATTGGTGGGGTTCTATCACTGCGGCGCATGGGGGCATAAACAGCCTTCTGATAGTGCTGACGTCCGTCCACGCCCAATGGCTATGCTGCAAATCTCCAACTCTCTCCCTGCATCATTCCCTTCGAGGACATAACAATGAGCATGACGTTTTCCGGTCAGGTTGCTGTAGTCACCGGAGCCGCCAACGGCATCGGCCGAGCGACCGCCCAGGCATTCGCCGCCGAAGGCTTGAAAGTGGTGGTGGCCGATCTGGACGCGGCCGGGGGCGAGGGCACGGTGGCGCTGATTCGTACAGCCGGTGGCGAAGCGACTTTCGTGCGTTGCAACGTTACCGTCGAAAGCGAAGTAAAAGATCTGATGGACGAGGTGATCAATACCTACGGCCGTCTCGACTATGCCTTCAATAATGCCGGTATCGAAATCGAGAAAGGCAAACTGGCCGAAAGCTCGATGGATGAGTTCGACGCCATCATCGGCGTCAACGTCAAAGGCGTCTGGCTGTGCATGAAGTATCAATTGCCGCTGTTGCTGGCGCAGGGCGGCGGGGCGATCGTCAACACCGCATCGGTGGCGGGGCTCGGGGCGGCGCCGAAGATGAGTATTTACGCGGCGTCGAAACACGCGGTGATCGGTCTGACCAAGTCGGCCGCCATCGAGTACGCGAAAAAGAAAATCCGCGTCAATGCGGTGTGCCCGGCGGTAATCGACACTGACATGTTCCGCCGTGCCTACGAGGCCGATCCGAAGAAGGGCGAGTTCGCCAACGCGATGCACCCGGTAGGCCGCATCGGCAAGGTCGAGGAAATTGCCAGTGCAGTGTTGTACCTGTGCAGCGACGGCGCGGCATTCACCACCGGACATTCGCTGGCCGTGGATGGCGGCGTGACCGCGTTCTGAAAGGTTGCTGCTGAACAAAGCCCGCATTCGTGCGGGCTTTTTTTGCGCCGCTTTCAGTTCCCTTAAACGGCTAAACAATGTGTATCAAAGGATTAGATCGGTCGCTTTTGGCGGCGTTGTCGCACAGCCTGTGCGACGTGGCTGTGATTTACTGCCGCCAGCAAAACGGACAGGAGTTTGCTTGCTCATGGAATTGAGAATTGATCGACAGGCAATGGTGCCGGTCGTGCAGCAGATTGTTGACGGACTGACTGACTGGATACTGCAAAGCGGAGTACCACCGGCCACCCGTTTGCCCTCCGTTCGGCAGATCGCCCGGGGCAATCTGCTCAGCCAGTCGTGTGTTGTCGAGGCTTGTGAGCGGTTGGTGTCGCAGGGCGTTCTGAGCACGCGTCAGGGTGCTGGTTTTATCGTGGCAGCGTCGCCTTCCAGGGAGGGCGCGGAGGACGAGTTGCTGTCAATCGAGGGGCGACATGCCTGGTGCGATGCGGTGTGCGGCGCAACAAGCGGATTGAAACTCGGTGGTGGTGGTTTGCCGGAGAGCTGGCGCGAGCCCGACGATCTCAGCTACGCATTGCGTGAAGTGGCGCGTACCGACATGGCCAGTCTGTTCAACTACAGCACGCCACTGGGCCTCGCGGCGTTGCGCGAGCAGATCGTCAAACGCCTCAAGCTATTCAGTATCGAGGCCCGCAGCACGCAGTTGTTGAGCACATGTGGTGCCAGCCACGCGCTGGATCTGATCGTCCGTACGTTGTTCAAGGCCGGCGACTGCGTGGTGGTCGAGACGCCCGGTTATGCGCCGCTGTTCGACCTTTTGCGCCTGCATGGCGTGCGCATGCTCGAAGTGCGTCGTACGCCCAGCGGGCCGGATCTCGAGGCGCTCGAGGTTTTGCTGCAACAGTTTCAGCCCGGCGCATTCTTCATCAACAGCCATCATCACAATCCCACCGGCAGTTGCCTGACGCCGGCGGTGGCTCAGCGGGTCATGCAACTGAGCAAACTCTACGATGTGCGCCTGATCGAAGACGATGTCTACGCTGACTTGCACACGGGTAACGGTGCGCGTCTGGCCGCACTGGATGACGATGGGCGTGTCATCTATGTGGGCAGTTTTTCCAAGACACTGAGTAGTTCGTTGCGGGTCGGTTTTGTGAAGGCCGACAGTAAGCTGATTGAGCGGCTGGCTCAGGTGAAGATGATCAGTGGCCTGGGAGGCTCGAGGTTTTCCGAGGCGGTGTTGACCAGCCTGTTGGCGACGGGTGCTTACCGCAAACTCGTAAACCGTCAGCGGCAGCGCCTGAATGCCGATCGCGCCGCCGCGCTGCAGGCGCTGGAGGACGCCGACTGGGAAGTATTCGGCAAGCCGACTGGCGGGTTGTTCATCTGGGCTCGTTCACGAATGACCGATCAGGCACAGGTGTATCAGTTGGCTCAACGTTGCGGCGTATTGCTGTCGACCCCTGATGCCTTCAGTCCCAATGGCGAAGCCGGCGATTGGCTGCGCATCAACGTGGCTTACGCCTGCGATCCGCGTGCCCGACAGTTTTTTCGCAATACCCGTTCGGATCGACCTCAAGTGTTCTGAAAACGACGCAGGCGTAGCTTTTTGCCATTATTCCGACGCCAGAGACTTGTGCTGGTTCATGGCCATTGCGACTCTTCGTCAACAGACTTTGGCAGGGGACTACGCGCAATGATTTCAGCCGTGCAAGGACGTTTTGCCAACCTCGGTATGGCGAAAAAACTGGGTATCGGGTTTGTGCTGGTTTTGCTGCTGACCGCGCTGGTGGCGGCCATTGGCGTCTGGTCCCTGCAAACCATCAGTCTGCGCTTCGACGGGCTGAAACAGATGTCCTCGCTCAATAGCAGCCTGCTCAAGGTTCGTCTGCTTGAGCAGGAATACGCCTTACGCGGTAACCCGAAAACCGCCGATGCCTTGCGCGAAGGCGTGGATGGTTTGATGGCTCAGGCCAACGCGCTCAAGGCACAATCGCCGGCCAACGTCCCGGTAATGACCGATGTCGAGCAATCGCTGGGTGCCTATCGCAAGTCGTTCGATGAGTTCGTCTCGTTGACCCAGGCCAAGGATCTGGCTTTGGAAATGGCCAGTTGGTCGGTCTCCAGTGTGGCCAACAACCTCGACGTGTTGCAGGCCGGGTTGGCCGATGACGGTGCGTATACCTTGAAGGACAGCGAGGGTAAGGACGGTGCGCAGTTCATCGAGCAGGCCAATCAGGTCAGTCAGGTGTCGAGGCTGATGCTGCAAGCGATGAATGAGGCGCGGATTCGTCTGGATCAAAGCCGCAAGGGCGATACCGACAGTGCGGGCAAGGGCAATATCGAACAGGCCGCCCAGGCACAGACTCAAGCCGAAGAGTTGAAATCCATGGTCAAGGATGAGGGTTATCTGACGGTGCTTAATGAGGTCTCCGGGCATATCGCCGGCTTCAACGACAAACTGGCCGAGTACACCGGGTTGCTGGATCAGGAAAAGACGGTGTACGAACAATTGCACCAGCGTGCTGCGCAAGTGGTGAAAAGGGTGGATCAGGCTTACGTTGCCGAAGACGCAGCCATGCAGGCGGAACTGAAAAAGAATTCGGTGTTGATTGTGGGCTCTTCGGCGCTGGCACTGCTGGTCGGGTTGATTGCGGCGTGGGTGATTACTCGACTGATCGTCGCACCGTTACGCAGTGTGATCACTGTTGCGCAGCGGATTGCGGCCGGGGATCTGAGCGCGACTGTCGAGGTGACCCGGCGTGACGAGATTGGCCAGTTGATGTTGGCGATGCAGCAGATGGGCGCAGGCCTCAGCACTATTGTCAGCGGCTTGCAGGCCGGTATCGAGCAACTGGCCAGTTCTGCGCAATCACTGTCGGCAGTGACCGAACAGACCAATCTTGAGGTCAGCAGTCAGAAGGAGGAAACCGAGCAGGTGGCCACGGCGATGAATCAGATGACCGCCACCGTCCACGATGTTGCGCGCAACGCTGAAGAGGCGGCGTTGGCGGCGCAGACTGCGGACGACAAGGTCGAGAGCGGTCAGCAGGTGGTGCGCCAGAGCATGGCACGGATCGAACAGCTGGCGGATTCGGCGACGTCGGCCAGTTCCAGCATCGAGAGCCTCAGTGCTGAAATCCAGAATATCGGTACGGTGCTGGAGGTGATCAAAAGCGTGGCCGAGCAGACCAATCTGTTGGCGTTGAATGCGGCGATCGAGGCGGCGCGGGCAGGGGAGCAGGGCAGGGGCTTTGCTGTGGTGGCGGATGAGGTTCGTGCGCTGGCCAGACGCACGCAACAATCGACCGAGGAGATCGAGCGGTTGGTCAGTGCGTTGCGCTCAGCGGCGCATTCGTCGGTGCAGCAGATTCAGAGCAGTGGTGAGTTGGTGAAGTTGGCGGTGAGTGATGCGTTGCAGACGGAAAGTGCGTTGGGGAGTATTGCGGCGGCGGTTTCGTTGATTCAGCAGATGAATCAGCAGATTGCGGCGGCTGCCGAGGAGCAGAGTTCGGTGGCCGAGGAGATTAATCGCAGTGTGACGAGTATTCGCGCGAGTGCGGATCAGTCTTCGATTGCGATGCGCGGGAATGCGGCTTCGAGTATTGAGCTGGCGCAGTTGGGGGGGGAGTTGCGGGGGATGGTTGGGCATTTTCGGCTTTGAGCCTTGGCGGCCTTAGGGCCGACCAGGTTCATGGTTTTTTGTGAATATCCGTTTTTTGTGGTGTTGCGGATTACGGTTCCGCCCTTACGGCGGGTCACCTTTTCCAAACGCCGAAAAGGTAACCCAAAAGGCTTTACCCTGACGTTCGGCCCTCGCTGTGGCTCGGGTTCCTTCGCTACGGGATTGATCCGGGCGCATCGCCTCCGGTTTGCTGCGCTGCACCTCCTCTCGATGTGTTTGGCTTCGCCAAACGGTCGCTGCGCTCCCACCCCCGGATCAATCCCTCCACTCAGCCTTCCGACGGGCTTTAAGATCAAAAGCTGCACTCGAGCTAACGCTCATTGTGTTGAGTGGGGCGGCTTTGCCGCATGGGGCGCACACAAATTGAAACTGTAGGAGCCAGCCTGCTGGCGATGGCGGCCTTACAGCCGACCGGTCTCTGGCAGGGGGCATGCAGTTCACTGTAGGAGCGAGCCTGCTCGCGAACCGGTTTATCAAACAACCCATCTCTTTCAGTCTTCCCCAATCAAGAGCCACAAAAAAGCCACCTCTCGGTGGCTTCTCTTTCAGCATCTTTGATCAGTCGTAGATCGCTTTCTTCTTCCAGTCTGCATCGGCTTCAACATCTTTGAGCCCTGCAGTCAGTTGGTTTTCTTCACCTTCAACCGGTGCAATCTTGTCCATGACCTGGGCGTTGGCGCGGGCCAGCAGTTTTTCCAGGTATTGAAGTTGTTCGGAATAGATTTGCGGGTCCTGCTGTTTGCGCAGGTATTGCACGCCGCGTTCGAAAGCGAGGCGGGCCTGGCCGGGCTGGTTTTGTTGCAGGGACTGCTGGCCGAGGTTGTTGAAGAACTCGATGTGCAGCAGGACCAGAATGTGGCGGACTTCACGCACCCAGTGTTTGGCTTCGTTCGGCGGCAGGAAGCCGTCGTGCGCGGCGCGGGTGATCTGGCCGTGGAGGGCTTCGAGCAGGAAGCGTACATCTTTGGCTTTGGCTTCGGTCAGGATCGGCGCCGGCGGATTGTTGACCGGGATCGATTCGCCCTGGGCCACCAGCGCGTTGAGTTCGGTGATGCGTGCTTTGGTTGTAGCGCTGGTTTTTTCCAGGTTCAGCAGACGCTGGCAGACGTTCAGTTCCAGTCGGGTCAGCAGCAGCTTGAGTGCCGGGGTCATGAACTGGCCGGGGAAGGTCTCGGTCAGTTCGCCGCAGCGGCGCAGGCGGTCGTTGAGTTCGACCTTGGTACGGATCTTCTCTACCTTGTTGTTTTCCACCACATGGTTCATGTAGCCAATGGCGATCAGAATTGCGATCCCGGCTATGACAAGCAGGGTGATCATGAGTGGTGTCACCGGTAAGACCTCTTTATAGGATTCGCATGCGAGTGTAGTGGCTGGGCATTTGTGCGCCTAGCGCCGCTCGACGAGTTGGATCGGTTGGTTCAATCTGTATCGGCCGCGCACTGCTTATATGAATGCTGGCGCTTAATGTTCAAATTGCCATCACTGTGTTGCGGACTATAGCGTCTTGGCGAGTGTCGGAATATAGGCGTCAAACCTCAAGCGACGGAAAAGCTTGCGAGGGCCCTTAAAGCAGGTCGAAGTCATTGATTTAAATAAATTTATATCAGGGGGTTGACGACCTCCCAATCCATCCATAGAATGCGCGCCACTTACAGCGTAAAGCACACAGCGAAACGCGGTAGGGAGTGAATGTTGTAGCGTGTCCCCTTCGTCTAGTGGCCTAGGACACCGCCCTTTCACGGCGGTAACAGGGGTTCGAGTCCCCTAGGGGACGCCAATGCGGGAATAGCTCAGTTGGTAGAGCACGACCTTGCCAAGGTCGGGGTCGCGAGTTCGAGTCTCGTTTCCCGCTCCATTTTTAAACAGCACTGCTTTAGGGCGGGGCTGAGTGAAACCAGAACCAAGTCTTCGGACGCGGATCTGGACACCGAAACACACACCATGTGTTCCGGGTAGCGTGTCCCCTTCGTCTAGTGGCCTAGGACACCGCCCTTTCACGGCGGTAACAGGGGTTCGAGTCCCCTAGGGGACGCCATTTGCGGGAATAGCTCAGTTGGTAGAGCACGACCTTGCCAAGGTCGGGGTCGCGAGTTCGAGTCTCGTTTCCCGCTCCAATTTCACAAAAACGCCGCTCATTCATGAGCGGCGTTTTTGTTTGTGCGTTTTTTGTATTTTCCCTGCCCGTTTCATCCATAGCAGTCGGCTCAGGTTCGTGGCTGTCAGTTGAAAAAAAGGCCCGCCGATGAAAATCGGCGGGCCTTTTGCTTTGTGGGGAAAATTACCAGGACATCATCAATCGACCGGCAAACAGAATCAGCACGACGCCCATGGTGCGCTCGAACCAATGGCCCATGCGCATGAACAGCAAGCGCACTTTGTTGCTGGAGAAAAACAGCGCAACGATCACGAACCACAACGCGTTTACAAAACACATCCACAAGCCATAGAGCGCCTGGATTTGCAGCGGCGTATTGGCGCTGATGATCGTGGTGAAGATAGCCAGGAAAAACAGTGTGGCTTTGGGGTTGGTGGCATTGGTCAGAAAACCGGTACTGAAGGCCTTGAACAGGGTTTGCTCGACGATCGGTTCGTCTTTGTTTTTATCCCCTTCAAGTGTCGATTTCGGTTTGCTGCGCAGCAGGCTGACACCCAGGTACAAGATGTAAGCGCCACCAATCACCTTGGCGACAGTCAACAACCACGGCGTTGTATGCATCAAGGCGCCGACGCCCAGCAGGGTGTAGAGCACGTGCACGGAAATGCCCGCGCCGATGCCCAGCGCCGTGCAAATACCCACAATTCGGCCAAAACGCACACTCTGGCGAATGGTCACGGCGAAGTCAGGGCCAGGAGCGACCACAGCCAAAAAGTGAATGGTGGCCAGCGCCAGAAACTCGCCCAGGTAATTCGATAACATCTCAGCTCCAGAAGGTCAGGGGTGAAGCATTGCCGCGATAGCCGACAAAGAAGGAAAGGCTCAAGCGCGGATCCGCCACACCTGGCGTCACCGAGTGCATGCAGCGCGAATTGAACATGATGAAATCGCCGGGCTCGGGCCGCACTTCAAGGGTCGGCGGGCCAAGCAGTGCGGGGTCGATGCCGTAACTGTCGCCGCGCATTTCGTCGAACTGATCGGGAGAAATGTCGTCGTCCCACATTTGCAATGCGCCGCCCTCGGTCGGCATGTTCAAGTAAACGTTGCAGGCAAATTGCGCTTCGAGGCTGCGGGCCTGAAAGCTCTCCGGTGCGTCCTTGGCGAAAATGTCGTGATGGGCAAGGAAGCACACGCCCGGCTTCACCACCCGCGACAGGCCGATATACATCTTGCGACCGTAGAGGTTTTCCAGATGGGCACCGGCCGGCCAGGATTCGTCGAGCATGCAGCGCAAGGTGTCGACCGGCGAGGAATAGGGCGCACAGCGATTACGCAATTCAGCGATGTTGCTGGTGGCGCGTTCGAAGTAATCCTCGATCAACAGCGGTTGGTTTTCTGCCTCGTAAAACGCCATGCCGATGCGGCCGATACTCGGTGCGTTGATGTAGCCCTCAAAGCCTGGAGCGAGAATCTTGTCGCCAATCTGGATCGCCAGCGGCTCGGGCAAAAAGCCTTTGACGCGGATGGCGAGGACTTCTTCGTTGGCCAGTTTTTTTATGCACGTCTCATCGAGACGCTCGACGTCTAGCATCATTTTTTTAGGTCCATCTATCGATAGTCAACGGAACCGGCGAGTGCGGTTCCCCGGCGCCGGACGCTGCGCAGGGCAGCGTCCGAAATGCTCAATCCACGCTGTAGTGGACGGACAACGTGCCTTTCTTCTGCGAAAGGGACGCGATCGTGACTGTGCCCAGATCCTTCAGGCTGCGTACATGGGTGCCACCGCAGCCATAGGCCGGCAGTTCACCAAAACCGATTTCCCGCGCGCCTTCGCGCAGCGAGGTCAGGCGCGGCAGATCGTCTTCGATCCACTGGCCGATGCCGTGTTGAACGGTTTGTGCATCAACTTCTTGAGCCGCATCGCCCGGCTTGAATTGCACCCGGCCCTCATCCGGCCAGTGGTGCGCCTTGATTGGCATCCAGCCCATGGCCTGGACGAAATGCCCGATCAGGTGCCCGGCCGAATGCATGCGCGTGTTGAAGCAGCGGCGTTGTTCATCGACCCGGATACAGGTCATGCCAAGTTTTACCGGTCGGTCGACAAAATGAATGATCCGGTCCGGTTCCTGTACGACGCGCAGCACCTGGCTTTCGCCAATCCAGCCGGTGTCGCAGGGTTGGCCGCCACCTTGCGGGTGAAACAGAGTGGCGCGCAGCACTACGGCAAATTCGTTCTCGTAGGGCGTGCAGTCGAGGACTTCCACATTGGCCTTGAGGTCATCACTATGGAAAAAGAGGCGAAGCGTCATATTCCATGCCCTTATTAAAGTTTCTATTTTTATTATATGAATCGTGCAATAACGTGATAATCCGTTCAAACATCAAAGGACTTGTGCGCTGTGAGCATCAATCTTCCCTTGCCATTGCTCGGCGAAATGGCGATTTTCGTCAAGGTCGTGGAGACCGGCAGCTTTTCTGAAGCGGCTCGCCAACTGGGTTCGTCGCCGTCGGCGATCAGTCGCAGTATTTCGCGACTGGAAAAGGCCTTGGCCACTCGCTTGTTGCAGCGCACTACTCGCAAGTTGCGCCTGAGTGATGGCGGGGAAGAGGTGTTCAAACGCTGTCAGGAGATGGTCAGCGCTGCCAAGTCAGTGATGGAAATCAGCGGGCAATTCACTCATGAAGCCGAGGGCCTGGTGCGGGTCAGCGTGCCGAAGGCGGTGGGGCGTTTTGTCATTCATCCACACATGCCCGAGTTTTTGCGGCGTTATCCCAAGGTTGATGTGGAGTTGCTGCTGGAGGATAGGCAAGTCGATCTGATTGACGACCATGTCGACCTGGCGATTCGAATTACTGATCGGCCGCCAGCCGGGTTGGTCGGGCGGCAGTTGCTGACCATTGATCATTTGCTCTGCGCCACTCCGCAATATCTGGCCGAACACGGCACGCCGACGCATCCTCATGATTTGCTCAATCACAGCTGCATTTATCTGGGCGAAACCCCGAGTGATGCGCGCTGGAAATTCAAGAAAGGCAGCAAAGCGGTGACGGTTGGTGTGCGTGGTCGATATGCCGCCAACCACACTGGCGTGCGCCTGGGGGCGGTGTTACAGCACATCGGCATTGGCAGCCTGCCGTATTTCACTGCGCGTTATGCGCTGGAGCAAAAGTTGGTGGTGCAGGTGCTGCCGGACTGGACGTTCCTGGCTTCCTACCACGGTGGTCTGTGGCTGCTGCATTCGCCTACGCGCTACTTGCCGCCAAAACTGCGGGTGTTTATCGATTATCTGGTGGAGTGTCTGGACAAAGAGCCGACCTTGAGCAAACCGGGAAAGGCAGGCAATACCAGTAATGCAGCGATGGCCTACGAGCTGCCGGAGAGCGAGGGATTGCTTTAAAAGCTGAAGATCAAAAAAAGGCCCGCATGAATGGTCATGCGGGCCTTTTCATTACTCGATGAGTATCAGTGCTTGCTGTCCTGAGCGGACATCGCCAACAGCTGCTTTTCCTGGTTCCAGTCGAACGGCTCATCGTTCTGTTCAGCTTCAAAGCGACGTTCTTCCAGCGCCTGATACATGTCGATTTCTTCATCGGCCAGGTAGTGCAGGCAGTCGCCGGCGAAGAACCACAGCAGATCCCGCGGGATCAAGTGGGCAATTTGCGGGTAACGGGTAATCACTTGAGTCAGGATGTCCTGGCCCAGGTATTGGCTTTCGATCGGATCGATCGGCAATGACGCCAGCAGTTCGTCGAAGCGCTCCAGGAACAAGGCATGGCTTTCTTCGGGAACCTGTTCGGCCTCACCTACGGCGACCAGGATACTGCGCAGGTGGTCGAGCAAAACAAGATGATCGGCAACGACGTTGGACACGAGATAAGTCCTCAAGAGCAAAACGGACGCGGGAGTATAAAGCGCCCGCGCCCATTTTTCACAAATAAACAGCTATACGCTGGAAGGGATCAGCGGACTTTCCCCTCAGCCAGCGTCAGCTCCTCTTTGTCGAAGTCATCGACGTCGATCACCTTGCGCCGCGCCGCTTCGGCATCGCGCAAGCTCTGCGCTTCCACCGGTTGCAACACGCCGGCCTCCAACGCCGCATCGATAGCATGTTCGCCTGCGGCCGTTTTGACCTGACCGCTTTTCAGCGACGTGTGCAGTTTTTTATGCAGCGGTTGCGCGGCGTGCAGCAAGTCGCTGGCGTGCTGCAGGGCACCCACTGCATCGTTTGCCGATTGCGGGCGATAGCAGCCGGCAAGCAGTTCTTCCAGTGCCGGATCACCCTTGGCACGGCCAATGACACCTGCGACCTCGGCACCGAGTTTGTCCGACGGACCTTTGTGACGACGACCGAACGGGAACACGATGACCCGCAATACACAGCCGAAGACTTTGTTCGGGAAGTTTCTCAGCAGTTCATCCAGTGCGCGTTCCGACTGGCCGAGGCTTTCTTCCATCGCCCAGCGGAACAGCGGCTCCATGTAAGCCGGCGAATCCAGATCGTGATATCGCTTGAGCGCGGCGGAGGCCAGATACAGGTTGCTCAATACATCGCCCAGACGTGCCGACAAGCGTTCGCGACGTTTCAGTTCGCCACCCAGCAACATCATGCTGAAGTCGGCCAGCATCGCGAACGCCGCGGCCTGACGATTGAGTGCGCGGAAGTAGCCTTGGCTGATTTTGTCCCCCGGCGCGTGTTCGAAGTGGCCGATACCCAGGTTCAGCACCAGCGTGCTGGCGGCATTGCTCACGGCGAACCCGATGTGTTTGAGCAGCAGGCCGTCGAACTCTTTCAGCGCCTGATCCTTGTCCTCGCGACCGGCGAGGGCCATTTCCTTGAGCACGAACGGATGGCAGCGAATCGCGCCCTGACCGAAGATCATCAGGTTGCGCGACAGAATGTTCGCACCTTCCACGGTGATGAAAATCGGCGCACCGTTCCAGCTGCGCCCAAGGTAGTTGTTCGGGCCCATGATGATCGCCTTGCCACCGTGCACATCCATGGCGTGGCTGATGCACTCGCGACCGCGTTCGGTGAGGTGGTACTTGAGGATCGCCGACAGCACCGACGGTTTCTCGCCCAGATCCACCGCGTTGGCGGTGAGCATGCGTGCGGCGTCCATCATCCAGGCGTTGCCGCCGATACGCGCCATCGCCTCTTGAATACCTTCGAAGGCCGACAGCGGCACATTGAACTGCTCGCGAATCTGCGCATATTGCCCGGTCACCAGACTGGTGAACTTGGCCGCGCCGGTGCCGACCGCCGGGAGCGAGATCGAACGCCCGACCGACAGGCAGTTCATCAGCATCATCCAGCCTTTGCCGAGCATCTCCTGACCACCGATGAGGAAGTCCAGCGGGATGAACACGTCTTTGCCCGAGTTCGGGCCGTTCATGAACGCAGCGCCCAGCGGCAGGTGCCGACGGCCGATTTCCACGCCCGCGGTATCAGTCGGAATCAGCGCCAGGCTGATACCGAGGTCTTCCTTGTCGCCCAGCAGGTGATCCGGGTCATACGCTTTGAAGGCCAGGCCGAGCAGGGTGGCCACCGGGCCGAGGGTGATGTAGCGCTTTTCCCAGTTCAGACGCAGGCCAAGGACTTCCTGACCCTCCCACTGACCTTTGCAGATGATCCCGGTGTCGGGCATTGCGCCGGCGTCCGAACCAGCGAGCGGGCCGGTGAGGGCGAAGCACGGGATGTCATCGCCACGGGCGAGCCGCGGCAGATAGTGATTGCGTTGCTCGTCAGTGCCGTAATGCAGCAGCAATTCGGCTGGGCCTAGCGAGTTGGGCACCATGACCGTGGACGCGAGATCGCCGCTGCGGGTGGCGAGTTTCATCGCTACTTGGGAGTGAGCGTAGGCGGAGAAGCCTTTACCGCCGAATTCCTTGGGAATGATCAGGGCGAAGAAGCCGTGTTCCTTGATGTGCGTCCACGCTTCTGGGGGCAGATCCATCGACTGGCCGATCTGCCAGTCAGTGACCATCGCACAGAGTTCTTCGGTCGGGCCGTCGATAAAGGCCTGCTCTTCTTCGCTCAATTGCACCTTGGGATAGGACAGCAGTTTGTCCCAGTCCGGACGGCCGCTGAACAGTTCACCGTCCCACCAGACCGTGCCGGCATCGATCGCGTCGCGTTCGGTCTGCGACATCGGCGGCAGGGTTTTCTGGAACCAGTTGAACAGCGGCGCAGTGAAGTGTTTACGACGCAGGTCGGGCAGCAGCAGCGGCGCGGCAACCACCGCCAGGACGACCCAGAACACCAGCAGCAGCCAGCCCGGCGCGTGACTGAAAATCCCCATTGCCAGCAGGTAGACGGCAACGATGCCCAACGCGGGCAGCGGGGCGATGCGCCGGTGGGCGAGATACGCCACGCCAACGATCAAAACCAGTATCCACAACAACAGCATATTTCAGTCCTCCGTGAACCAAGGCAAATCGACCCTCCAGAGCTTAGACGGCATCTGCAAAAGCGGGTGGTCAGAGCAAGGTGATTGAAATCGTGGGAAACCCCGGACGGTTTTCGTAGGTTCGGTGGGCAACGCGTGTGGGAAATCGTTCGCCAGTCCCGCGTCTTTGCGTCCAAGTTTGGCCGAAACGTCGTTATCTCTGTGCTTGAGCTGTCGCTAGACTCGGGGCTCACCCAGGAGATCTGTCGTCATGCACGAGTATCTGAGTCCCGGCCGCTTCATCGATAGTGACCACCCGGCGGTGGTGGAGTTCGCCGAAATGCATCGTGGTGCCAGCCGCGATCCACTCGCGCAGGCGGTCAGTCTGTATTACGCGGTGCGTGAGGCGGTGCGCTACAACCCTTACACCT
This sequence comes from Pseudomonas sp. LBUM1648, assembly GCF_059716145.1. NCBI lineage: Bacteria > Pseudomonadati > Pseudomonadota > Gammaproteobacteria > Pseudomonadales > Pseudomonadaceae > Pseudomonas > Pseudomonas sp. LBUM1648. The sequence goes on along the minus strand of NZ_CP166808.1, from coordinate 4,811,170 downwards.
TCAGTCGCGATCCGCAAACGTTGCGCGGCAGCTATGCGCTGGCGACAGGGGAAAGCTACTGCGTGCCGAAAGCCACGCTGCTCGCCGGGTGTGCTCGACATTGTGGAATCCCGGCGCGCATCGGTCTGGCCGATGTCCGCAATCATCTGTCGACCCCGCGTCTGCTTGAGCTTCTGAAAAGCGATATGTTCGCCATGCATGGCTATACCGAGTTGTTTCTCAATGGTCGCTGGGTCAAGGCAACACCGGCGTTCAACCAGAAACTCTGCGAATTGTTCAATGTGGCACCGCTGGAGTTCGACGGCATCAACGACAGCGTTTTCCACCCGTTCAACCGTGACGGTGCGCAACTGATGGAGTATCTGGTCGATCACGGCCAGTTCGCCGATGTGCCGGAAACCTTCTTCTTTGAACACCTGGAGAAGTGCTATCCACACCTGTTCGGTGATCATCAGCCGCAACTGTTGGGTGACATGCACAGTGATGTCAGGCTCGTCTGATCCGGCGTATGCTGCCTGCCCACTCATTTGCAAAGAGGCGGTCATGCTGAAGATCTGGGGACGGAAAAACTCATCGAATGTCAGGAAGCCACTGTGGGCTGCCGAGGAATTGGGCCTGGCTTACGAGGCGATTGATGCCGGTGGTGCGTTCGGCGTGGTCGACACGCCCGAGTACCGCGCGATGAACCCGAACGGTCGGGTGCCGGTGATTGAGGATGACGGCTTCGTGCTGTGGGAATCCAACGCCATCGTCCGCTATCTGCTGGCCAAACATGCGCCCGATAGCGCGTGGTATCCGGCGGATGCGCAGGCCCGGGCAACCGCCGACAAGTGGATGGACTGGACCACCTCGAGTTTTGCCGGGCCGTTCCGCACAGTGTTCTGGGGCGTGTTGCGTACCCCGGTGGACAAACAGGACTGGCCCGCCATCAATGCGGCGATTAAAGAATGTAATGAGTTGCTGAGCATGGCCGATCAGGCACTTGCCAGCCAACCGTACTTGTCCGGCAACGAAATCGGCATGGGCGATATTCCGCTCGGCAGTTTCATTTATGCCTGGTTCGAGATGCCTATCGAACGCGCGGCACAACCGAATCTGCAAGCCTGGTACGAGCGCCTGAAACAGCGTCCGGCGTATCAGAAAGCAGTCATGACCGCGTTGACTTAATACCTACTATCGACACACTTGACTGTACTTGTGCGGCGACGGCAAGCACCATTGCGCTCGTGCGCCGCGGTTGTATCCCTCGCCGCCCGCCCTTATTTATGTCTTTCTTCCCTTCACCATGGTGCGTAAATCAGATATGAGTTCCGCTCTGTCCATCCGGCAGCTAACCAAAACCTACGGCAACGGGTTCCAGGCCTTGAGTGGTATCGATCTGGACGTCGCCGAAGGTGACTTCTTCGCCTTGCTCGGCCCCAACGGTGCCGGCAAATCCACGACCATCGGCATTCTCTCGACCCTGGTGAACAAGACCAGCGGCACGGTGAATATCTTTGGCAATGACCTGGACAAGAACCCGGCAGCGCTCAAGCGCTCGATCGGCGTGGTGCCCCAGGAATTCAACTTCAACCAGTTCGAAAAAACGTTCGATATCGTCGTGACCCAGGCCGGTTACTACGGCATTCCGGCGAAGATCGCCAAGGAACGCGCCGAGCAGTACCTGACCCAGCTCGGCCTGTGGGACAAGCGTGATGTGCCGTCGCGTTCGCTGTCCGGCGGCATGAAGCGTCGCTTGATGATTGCCCGTGCGCTGGTGCATGAACCGCGCCTGCTGATCCTCGACGAACCGACTGCCGGGGTCGACATCGAGCTGCGCCGTTCGATGTGGACGTTCCTCACCGAACTGAATCAGAAAGGCATCACCATCATCCTCACCACGCACTATCTGGAAGAGGCTGAGCAGTTATGCCGCAACATCGGCATCATCGACCACGGCACGATCGTCGAAAATACCAGCATGAAACAACTGCTGGGCCAGTTGCACGTTGAAACCTTCCTGCTGGACCTGAAAAACGACTTGAATGCCGCGCCGCAATTGATCGGCTATCCCGCCCGGTTGATCGACAGCCATACCCTGGAAGTCCAGGTCGACAAGTCCATGGGCATCACCGCGCTGTTCGGCCAACTGGCCCTGCAGAGCATCGAGGTGCTGAGCCTGCGTAATAAAACCAATCGCCTCGAGGAACTGTTCGTGTCCCTGGTGGAGAAAAATCTGTCGAAGGTGGCGGTATGAGTTCCGAATTCCGTCCCAACCTAGTCGCACTCCAAACCATCGTTTACCGCGAGGTCAAACGCTTTACCCGGATCTGGCCGCAGACGTTGCTGCCGCCGGCGATCACCATGGTTCTGTACTTCGTGATCTTCGGCAACCTGATCGGCCGGCAGATCGGCGACATGGGTGGCTTCACCTACATGGAGTACATCGTGCCGGGGCTGATCATGATGTCGGTGATCACCAACTCATACGGCAACGTGGTGTCGAGTTTCTTCGGCAGCAAATTCCAGCGTTCCATCGAAGAGTTGATGGTCTCGCCGGTGTCGCCGCACACGATCCTGATTGGCTACACCTGCGGTGGCGTGCTGCGCGGGTTGATGGTCGGCGTCATCGTGACCATCCTGTCGCTGTTCTTCACCCATTTGCAGGTGCATCACCTGGGTGTGACCATTCTGGTGGTGGTACTGACGGCAACAATCTTCTCGTTGCTGGGTTTCATCAACGCCGTGTTTGCACGCAACTTCGATGACATTTCGATCATCCCGACGTTCGTGCTGACGCCGCTGACCTATCTGGGGGGCGTGTTCTACTCGATCACTCTGCTGCCGCCTTTCTGGCAGACCGTATCGCTGGCCAACCCGGTGTTGCACATGGTCAACGCCTTTCGCTACGGCATTCTTGGGGTGTCGGATATCCGCATCGGCATTGCGATCACCTTCATGCTGGTAGCGACCGTGGTGCTGTATTTCGGTTGCGCGCGGTTGCTGGTGAGTGGGCGCGGGATGCGTACTTAAGAGCGCACAATATCCCTGTAGGATTGATGGCGTCAGTCCAGGCAGCACAAAAAAACGGCCTCCCATTGCGGAGGCCGTTTTGCATTCACGACATTCGTTTCTTTTTGCGCCGTGCCCATTGCCGCGCTACCCACCAGCGCCAATACATCATCACCGCGCAATAGGCGAGGGCACCAAGCACCAGCCCTACTACCACCGAACCCAGCAAAAACGGTTGCCACAACGTCGACAGCTCGCCGCTGATCCATTCCCACGTCAACTCATCCGGCAGATGCCGTGCCGGCACATCCATCAACCACGCCCCGGCCTGATAGGTGCAGAAAAACACCGCGGGCATGGTGATCGGATTAGTCAGCCAGACCAGGCTGACGGCGATTGGCATGTTGCCACGCACGATGATGGCCAGCGCTGCTGCAACCAGCATCTGCGCCGGAATCGGCAGAAACGCAGCAAACAGCCCGACCGCCATCGCGCGAGCCACCGAGTGACGATTGAGGTGCCAGAGGTTCGGGTCATGCAGCAACTTGCCGAGAAAGCGTAAGGATTTGTGTTCCCTGATGCTCGTCGGGTCGGGCATGTAACGTTTGAATAAGCGCCGGGGCATAAGGCTTCTCGGTCGGTTAAGGCGGCAAGTATGTCTGGATTCTACGAAGCCCCCATTCAGACTTTGTGACAATTGTTGACGACGGTCGTGCGAAAGAGCCGCTATGCCTAAGAGCGGGACTCTCAAGGACGGGCTTATGCGCACAGGGATGATGGCGCTGGCAGTCGGTCTGCTTGCCTCTGTTTTTATGCCGGCGTTACCGCCGGTCTGGTTGTTGCTGTTGTTGCCGATCGCCGGTTTGATGTTGCTGCCGTTTCGCAGCTATCCATTGGCTTTTTTGCTGTTTGGGTTCACTTGGGCCTGTGTCGGCGCGCAATGGGCATTGAATGATCGATTGCCGGTCAAACTCGACGGTGAGACCCGCTGGCTTGAAGGGCGGGTGGTCGGCTTGCCGCAAATCAGCGAAGGTGTGGTGCGTTTTGAATTGGCTGATGCGCGCTCGCGTCACGGCAAACTGCCGCCGCTGATGCGTCTGGCGTGGTACGCCGGGCCGCCGGTCAACAGTGGCGAACGCTGGCGCCTGGCGGTCAAGCTCAAGCGTCCTGGCGGTTTACTCAATGCTGATGCCTTCGATTACGAAGCCTGGTTGCTGGCGCAACGCATCGGCGCAACCGGCACGATCAAGGATGGCCAGCGCCTGAGCGAAGCGCGATGGGCGTGGCGCGACAGCATTCGTCAGCGTTTGCTTGAGGTGGACGCCCAGGGGCGGGCAGGCGCGTTGGCGGCCTTGGTACTGGGCGATGGCTCCGGGCTCAGTCGCGAGGATTGGCAGATCCTGCAGGACACCGGCACCGTGCATTTGCTGGTGATCTCCGGCCAGCACATCGGCATGTTGGCGGCGGTGATGTACTTGCTGGTCGCCGGGTTGGCCCGATATGGGCTGTGGCCGTTGCGTTGGCCTTGGCTGTCGTGGGCCTGTGGTCTGGCATTCGCTGCCGCGCTCGGTTACGGGCTGCTCGCCGGATTTGATGTGCCAGTGCGCCGGGCCTGCGTGATGGTCGGGCTGGTGCTGTTATGGCGCCTGCGTTTTCGCCATCTCGGCGCGTGGTGGCCGCTGTTGTTGGCGTTCAACTGCGTGCTGTTGCTCGATCCGCTAGCCAGTTTACGGCCCGGTTTTTGGCTGTCCTTCGCGGCGGTGGCGGTGCTTGTCTTCATTTTTGGCGGTCGCCTCGGGGCGTGGCGCTGGTGGCAGACGTGGACGCGGGCGCAATGGCTGATTGCGATCGGTTTGTGTCCGGTGCTGATGGCGCTGAACCTGCCGATCAGTCTCAGTGGGCCGTTGGCGAATTTGCTCGCAGTGCCCTGGGTCAGCCTGGTGGTGTTGCCACCGGCACTGCTCGGAACGTTGTTGCTGCCGGTGCCGTATGTCGGTGAGGGGCTGTTGTGGCTGTCCGGTGGTTTGATCGACTGGCTATTTCAGGGGCTGGCGGTAATCGCCGGGCACTGGCCCGCGTGGATTGCGCCGTCGATTCCCATGTGGGCGTTGGCCATCGGCAGTCTCGGTGCCGTGCTGCTGCTATTGCCCCGTGGGGTGCCGCTGCGTCCGCTGGGTTGGCCCTTGCTGATAGTCCTTGTGGTACCGCCAAGAGAGCGACTGGACGCAGGATTGGCCGATATCTGGCAGCTCGATGTTGGTCAGGGGCTGGCGATTCTGATCCGCACCCGGCATCACACCTTGCTTTACGACGCCGGGCCGCGTTTCGGTGATTTCGATCTCGGTGAGCGTGTTGTGCTGCCGGCCTTGCGCAAATTGAGGGTCGAGAAACTTGATTTGATGCTGCTCAGCCACGCCGATGCCGATCATGCCGGTGGGGCCCTGGCAGTGGCGCGCAGCTTGAAGGTGGATCGAGTCATCAGTGGTGACCCACCGGGATTGCCCGCCGAATTGAATGCCGAAGCCTGCGAAAGCGCACGCCAGTGGCACTGGGATGGCGTCAGTTTTCAGCTCTGGCAATGGTCGGATGCCCACGACAGTAATCAGCGCTCCTGCGTATTGCAGATCGAGGCTAATGGTGAGCGCCTGCTGTTGACCGGTGATATCGACACCCATGCCGAGCGCGTCTTGCTGGAAAGTCCATTGGCGGTGCCTACGCAATGGCTGCAAGCGCCGCACCACGGCAGTCGCAGTTCCTCTTCAATGGCCTTGCTCAAAGCCTTGAACCCCGACGCTGTGCTGATTTCTCGAGGCCACGGCAATTCCTTCGGGCATCCGCACCCCACCGTGCTCGCCCGCTATCGCAAACAGGGTCTGCGCATCTACGACAGTGCCGTGCATGGCGCCATTCATCTGCAACTCGGTACCTTCAAACCGCCCAGGACAATGCGCCAACACCGACGCTTCTGGCGTGATCCGCCCGCTTTTGCCCGTTGATCGGGGGGCGCACGAATGCGGCATCACGGTCGTCGGAGCGGCGGGTCTTAATCGCGAACCGGTATGGTAAAGTGGCGCACTTTTTCGAGGGGACTGTCACTGTGTGGGAATTGGTCAAATCCGGCGGCTGGATGATGTTGCCGATCATTCTGAGTTCCATCGCGGCCATGGCGATTGTCGCCGAGCGCCTGTGGACCCTGCGCGCCAGCCGCGTTACCCCCGAGCATCTGCTGGGCCAAGTCTGGGTCTGGATCAAGGACAAACAGCTCAATAAAGAAAAACTCAAGGAATTGCGCGCCAATTCGCCGCTGGGTGAAATCCTCGCGGCGGGCCTGGCCAACTCCAAGCATGGTCGCGAGATCATGAAAGAGTGCATCGAAGAAGCCGCCGGCCGGGTGATCCACGAACTCGAGCGCTACGTCAATGCACTCGGCACCATTGCTGCCATGGCGCCGTTGCTGGGTCTGTTGGGTACGGTGTTGGGCATGATCGATATTTTCAGTGCTTTTACCGGATCAGGCATGACCACTAATGCTTCGGTGCTGGCCGGCGGTATTTCCAAAGCGCTGATCACCACTGCGGCAGGCCTGATGGTGGGTATTCCGGCGGTGTTCTTCCACCGTTTCCTGCAACGTCGCATCGATGAGTTGGTGGTGGGCATGGAGCAGGAAGCAATCAAACTGGTTGAAGTGGTGCAGGGCGACCGTGACGTCGACCTGGCCGAGGGCCGCGCGTGAAATTCCGTCGCAAGCCCCGGGAAACCGTGGACATCAACCTCGCGTCACTGATCGACGTGGTGTTCATCCTGCTGCTGTTTTTCGTCGTGACCACCACGTTTACCCGCGAGACCCAGTTGCGTGTCGATCTGCCGGAAGCGGTCAGTGGTTCGCCGGCCGAAGATCAGCAGGTCAAGCAGATCGACGTCGCCATCAGCGCCGAGGGCGTGTTTTCGGTGAACAACAAGATTCTGCCGAAAAACGATCTGCCGACTTTGATGGAAGCCATGCAGAAGGAATCCAACGGTGACACCAATATGCCGTTGTCGATCAGCGCTGATGGCAAGACTCAGCATCAATCGGTGATCACCGCCATGGACGCGGCCGGCAAGCTCGGTTTCAGCCATCTGCGCATGACCACGGTCGAGGCGGCGCCCAAATCCTGATGAGCCTGTCTGATCGTTTGCTCGCCGCGTGGTATCAGGGGCACCCGGCCCTGACGCTGTTGCGGCCGCTGGAAATGCTCTATCGCCGCGTCGTCGTGGGCAAGCGTCAGCGCTTTCTCGATGGCGAGGGCGAAATCTATCAGCCGCCAGTGCCGTTGATCGTGGTGGGCAATATCACTGTCGGCGGCACCGGCAAGACGCCAATGATCCTCTGGCTCATCGAACATTGCCGACGCCGCGGTTTGCGCGTCGGTGTGGTCAGCCGTGGCTACGGCGCCAAACCGCCGCAACTGCCGTGGCGGGTCGAAGCGGAGCAAAGCGCTGACATTGCAGGCGACGAGCCATTGCTGATCGTCCAGCGCACCGGCGTGCCGCTGATGATCGATCCTGATCGCAGCGCGGCGGTCAAAGCCTTGCTCGCCAGCGAACCGCTGGACCTGATCCTGTCCGACGACGGTATGCAGCATTACCGCCTAGGCCGGGATCTGGAACTGGTGTTGATTGACGCCGCCCGGGGTCTGGGCAATAAGCGTTGCCTGCCCGCCGGGCCTTTGCGCGAGCCGATCGAACGTTTGCAAAGCGTCGACGGCGTGCTGTTCAACGGCGCGACGGACGATCGCGAGGACGGGTTCGCCTTCCGCCTGCAACCCACCGCGCTGGTCAATCTGCGCAGTGGCGAGCGCAAGCCGCTCGATCATTTTTCTGCCGGTCAAAGCGTGCATGCGGTCGCCGGGATTGGCAATCCGCAACGTTTCTTCAATACCCTCGAAGCGCTAGACTGGCGCCCAGTCCCCCATGCGTTTGCCGACCACGCCGAGTACAGCGTGCAGGCCTTGAATTTCACGCCGTCATTGCCGTTGGTGATGACCGAAAAGGACGCGGTGAAGTGCCGTGCCTTCGCTGCTGCCGATTGGTGGTATCTGGCGGTCGATGCGGTGCCGTCGCCGGCCTTTGTGGCCTGGTTCGACATCCAACTGATGCGTCTGTTACCGGACCGGCTTTTGCCTTAACTCTTTATTCCAGGGAATGTTCATGGACACCAAATTGCTCGATATCCTCGCGTGCCCTATCTGCAAAGGCCCGCTCAAGCTCAGCGCCGACAAGACCGAGCTGATCAGTAAGGGCGCCGGTCTGGCATATCCGATCCGCGACGGCATCCCGGTGATGCTCGAAACTGAAGCCCGCACCCTGACCACCGACGAGCGCCTGGATAAATGACCACAGCCTTCACCGTTGTCATCCCGTCGCGGTACGCCTCCACTCGGCTGCCGGGCAAACCGTTGCTGTTGATTGCCGGCAAGCCGATGATCCAGCACGTCTGGGAACAGGCGAGCAAAAGCAGCGCCAGCCGCGTAGTCGTCGCGACCGACGATGCGCGTATCGTCGAGGCCTGCAAGGGCTTTGGTGCCGAAGTGGTGCTGACCCGTGAAGATCACAATTCCGGCACCGATCGTCTGGCCGAAGTCGCGGCGAAACTGGGCCTTGAGGCCGACGCGATCGTGGTCAACGTGCAGGGCGACGAGCCGTTGATCCCGCCGAGCGTGATCGATCAGGTCGCCGCCAACCTTGCCGCCCACACCGAAGCGCGCATGGCCACCCTGGCCGAGCCGATCGAAGACGTGGAAACCCTGTTCAATCCGAACGTGGTCAAAGTTGTCAGCGACGTTAATGGTCTGGCGCTGACCTTCAGCCGTGCAACCTTGCCGTGGGCGCGCGATGCGTTCGCCAAGAATCGCGAGCAATTGCCAGAAGGCGTGCCTTATCGTCGCCACATCGGCATTTATGCCTACCGCGCCGGTTTCCTCCAGGATTTCGTGAGCTGGGGCCCTTGCTGGCTGGAAAACACTGAATCCCTGGAGCAACTGCGTGCCCTGTGGCACGGCGTGCGGATTCATGTCGCCGACGCGCTGATCGCACCGCCAACCGGTGTCGACACCGTCGAAGACCTCGAACGCGTTCGTCGCCTGCTGGAGGCCTGATGCGCGTTTTGTTTGTGTGCCTGGGCAACATCTGCCGGTCACCCACAGCGGAAGGCGTGTTGCGCCAAAAACTGCGTGAAGCGGGGCTGGCGGATCAGGTCGAAGTGGCCTCCGCCGGCACTGGTGACTGGCACGTCGGCAATCCGCCGGACAAACGCAGCCAGGCCGCAGCCAAAGTGCGCGGTTATGACTTGTCGGCGCAACGCGCGCAGCAGGTCAGTCGTGCCGACTTCGCCAGTTATGACCTGATCCTGGCCATGGACAACAGCAATCTGCGCAATCTCAAGGCGTTGCAACCGTCCACCGGCAAGGCGGAGCTGGATCTGTTCCTGCGTCGTTATGCCGGGTTGGTCGATGAAGTACCTGATCCGTATTACGACGGTGATCAGGGGTTCGAGCAGGTCCTGGACCTGATCGAAGCGGCCTGTGACCAACTGTTGATCGAAGTGAAGGGGCGGTTATGAGTTTGTTGGTACAACCGCAGGTTTCCCTGAAACCGTTCAACAGTTTTGGTGTGGAGGTTCGCGCGCAATTGTTTGCCGAAGCCCACAGCGATGATGATGTACGCGAAGCCTTGGCGTATGCCGAGTCCCGCGATGTGCCATTGCTGGTGATCGGTGGTGGCAGCAACCTGCTGTTGACCGCTGATATCCCGGCGCTGGTACTGCGCATGGCCACTCGCGGTATTCGCGTGATCAGTGATGACGGCAACCGCGTGGTGATCGAAGCCGAAGCCGGCGAACCGTGGCATCCGTTCGTGCAACACACCCTGGCGCAGGGGTTGTCCGGGCTGGAAAACCTCAGTCTGATTCCCGGCACCGTCGGCGCTGCGCCGATGCAGAACATCGGTGCCTACGGTGTCGAGATCAAGGATGTGTTCGCCGGGCTCACGGCGCTGGATCGCCAGACCGGCGAGCTGCGCGATTTCAGCCTGGAGGAATGCAACTTCGCCTACCGCGACAGCCTGTTCAAGCAGGAGCCGGGACGTTGGTTGATTCTGCGGGTGCGCTTCAAGCTCGACCGCGTCGCTCATTTGCATCTGGAATACGGTCCGGTGCGTCAGCGTCTGAACGAGCAGGGCATCGAACAACCGACGCCTACTGACGTCAGCCGCGCAATTTGCAGCATCCGCAGCGAAAAACTCCCGGACCCGGCGGTGCTCGGCAATGCCGGCAGCTTCTTCAAGAACCCGCTGGTGTCGGCGGCGCTGGTTGAGCAGATCAAGGCTCAACACCCGGATCTGGTGGCCTATGCGCAGCCGGATGGGCAGATGAAATTGGCCGCCGGTTGGCTGATCGAGCGCGCAGGCTGGAAAGGTTTCCGTGAGGCCGATGCCGGCGTGCATAAATTGCAGGCGCTGGTGCTGGTCAATTACGGCGCGGCGACCGGGCTGCAATTGCTCGATCTGGCGCAGCGTATCCAGAAAGATATTTCCGAGCGTTTCAATGTCGAACTGGAAATGGAGCCCAATCGTTATTGAGGCTAAGCTTTCAAGGCGCCATCCAAAGCCCTGCACTGATAAAAAGTGCAGGGCTTTTTTGTTAATGCTGGGTTAACTTAGCGAGCTAACGATACCAGCCATTTGCTCCACCAAAGGCCCGGTGCAGACGTTTTCGTCGTCGCAAGAGAGCCTGACTAGCCTGAGTCGATCTGCGAACCCACCGCTGATGTTTCCGGCGGCAGATTGCTCGACCCCATAACCTCCAAAAATATGCGGGCGTGCCCATGATTACCCTGAAACTCAACGGTCAAGACCATCCCCTCGATGTCACTGAAGACATGCCGCTGCTCTGGGCAATTCGTGACGTCGCCGGTTACAACGGCACCAAGTTCGGTTGCGGCATGGGCCTGTGCGGCGCCTGCACCATTCATATCGACGGCTTGCCCGCGCGCAGTTGCATCACGCCGATCGGCTCGGTGGTCGGGCAGAACGTGACCACCATCGACAACCTTCATGCTGACCCAGTCGGGCAAGTCGTCCAGCAGGCCTGGCTCGACAGCGCCGTGGCCCAGTGCGGTTTCTGTCAGGGTGGCCAGATCATGTCTGCCACCGCGCTACTGAAAACCAATCCGAACCCTAGCGACGAGCAGATCGAAGAAGCGATGGTCGGCAACATTTGCCGCTGCGGCACCTACAACCGGATCAAAACCGCGATCCGTCAGGCTTCCACTCATCTGAAGGAGGCCAAGGCATGAGTCGCCTACCGAATGATTTCGCCCTGAGCAACCTCAGCCGCCGTGGGTTTCTCAAAGGCGTCAGCGCCACCGGCGCGCTGGTGCTGGCGGCAAGTTGGGGCTGGCAGGATGCGTTGGCCGAAGACAAACCGAAGAAATTTGGCGCCGATGGCATGCCCAACGGCTGGATCGATGATCCTAAGGTCTACGTCAGCATCGCTGCTGACGGCACGGTAACCGTGGTGTGCAACCGTTCCGAGATGGGCCAGGGCGTGCGTACCAGCCTGACCATGGTCGTCGCTGATGAGCTGGAAGCCGATTGGGCCAAGGTCAAAGTGCAGCAGGCGCCGGGCGATGAAGTGCGCTTCGGCAACCAGGACACCGACGGTTCGCGCAGTATGCGTCACTGGTACGAGCCGATGCGTCGCTGTGGCGCCGCTGCCCGGACCATGCTTGAGCAAGCGGCGGCTGAGCAGTGGAAAGTGCCGGTCGGCGAGTGCCACGCACAGTTGCACAAAGTTCTGCACAAACCGTCCGGCCGCGAGCTGGGCTATGGCGAACTTGCCGCCGCCGCCAGTGCCTTGGCAGTACCGGCGCGCGACAGCTTGCGCCTCAAGCAGCCGTCGGAGTTTCGCTACATCGGCAAGGACGGCACCAAAGCCATCGACGGCGACGACATCGTCAATGGCCGCGCGGTTTACGGCGCCGACGTGCATTTCGACGGCATGCTGTATGCGACCATCGCCCGTCCGGCGGTTTACGGCGGCAAGGTCAAATCGGTCGATGACAGCGCTGCACTGAAAGTCCCCGGTGTGCTTAAAGTCATTCAGATCGAAAGCCGCCCGCTACCTTCAGAGTTTCAGCCATTGGGCGGTGTGGCAGTTATCGCCAGTAACACCTGGGCGGCCATCAAGGGCCGCGAAGCGCTGAAAATCGAGTGGGACGATGGCCCGAACGCCAGTTACGACTCGATTGCCTATCGCAAAGAGCTGGAAGCCGCTTCGCTGAAGCCCGGCAAAGTGGTGCGCAATACCGGCGATATCGATAAAGCCCTGAGCGGTGCTGCCAGCACCCTCGAAGCTTCTTATTATTTGCCGCACCTGGCGCAGGCGCCGATGGAGCCGATGGTTGCCATCGCCCGTTTCAAGGACGGTGTCTGCGAAGCCTGGGCGCCGAGTCAGGCGCCGCAGGTGACTCGCGAACGAATCGCTGAGCGCCTCGGTCTGCCGTTCGATAGCGTCACGTTCAATGTGACGCTGCTGGGTGGTGGTTTCGGTCGTAAATCAAAACCGGACTTCGTCGTTGAAGCCGCGATTCTCGCCAAAGAATTCCCTGGCAAAGCTGTGCGGGTGCAATGGACGCGCGAGGACGATATCCACAACTCGTATTTCCACACCGTGTCCGCCGAATACCTGAAGGCCGGTGTTGGCAAGGACGGCATGCCGTCCGGCTGGCTGCATCGCACCGTGGCGCCGAGCATCACTGCGCTGTTCGCTCCCGGTATGAACCATGAAGCGGCGTTCGAACTGGGCATGGGTTTCACCAACATGGCCTATGCCATTCCCAACGTGCGCCTGGAAAACCCCGAAGCCACGGTGCATACGCGGGTCGGCTGGTATCGCTCGGTGTCGAACATTCCCCACGGGTTCGCGATCCAGAGCTTTGTCGATGAACTGGCGCACAAGGCCGGTGTTGATCCGCTCAAGTACCAGGTCAAGTTGCTTGGCCCGGATCGACAGATCGATCCGCGCACCTTGAGCGAAGAGTGGAACTACGGCGAATCCCCTGAGCGCTATCCGATCGACACCGGGCGCATGCGCACCGTACTGGAAACCGCGGCCAAGGCTGCCGGTTGGGGTCGCAAGTTACCCAAGGGCCGGGGTTTGGGGCTGGCGGTGCATTACAGCTTCGTCACCTATGTGGCCGCAGTGATCGAAGTCGAGGTCAAGGACGATGGCACGCTGATCGTGCACAAGGCTGACATCGCCGTCGATTGCGGGCCGCAGATCAACCCTGAGCGCATCCGTTCGCAGTTCGAGGGCGCCTGCGTCATGGGCCTTGGTAACGCGGTGCTGGGTGAGATCAGCTTCAAGGACGGCAAGGTGCAGCAGGACAACTTCCATATGTACGAGGTCGCGCGCATGTCGCTGGGGCCGAAGGAAGTCGCGGTGCATCTGGTGACGCCACCGGGCGACGTACCGTTGGGTGGTGTCGGTGAACCGGGTGTGCCGCCGATTGCGCCGGCGCTGTGCAATGCGATTTTCGCGGCCACCGGCCAACGCATCCGCAACCTGCCAGTGCGTTATCAGTTGCAGGGCTGGCAGAAGGCGCAGGCGTAATGGACAGCGTCGACCTCAACGTCCTGCGCAGCGTGCTCGAATGGCGCCGCGCCGGGCAGCGGGTGGTGCTGTTCAGCGTGGTGCAGACCTGGGGCACCGCGCCTCGGTCACCCGGCGCCATGCTGGCATTGCGTGAGGATGGCGTGGTGATCGGCTCGGTGTCGGGCGGGTGTGTCGAGGATGACTTGATCGCCCGCCTGCACGACGGGCGCATCGTTACCGATGGGCCACCGGTGCAATTGATCACCTACGGCGTCACCCGCGAAGAGGCGGCGCGGTTTGGCCTGCCTTGCGGCGGTACGCTGCGTCTGACCGAGGAGCGTGTCGGTGATCCATCATGGGTTGCCGAACTGCTCGCGCGTTGCGAAGCCCATGAAATTGTTGCCCGTGAGCTGGACATTGAAACCGGTGAAGTGGTTTTGACTGGCGCCAGCAAGTCAGATTCTTTGGTGTTCGACGGCAAGGTCCTGCGCGCCATTTATGGCCCGCGCTGGCGTCTGCTGTTGATCGGCGCCGGACAGCTGTCGCGGTACGTGGCGGACATGGCGCGGTTGCTGGATTTCGAAGTGCTGATTTGTGATCCGCGCACCGAATTCGTCTACGGTTGGGAAGAGCATCACGGTCGTTTCGTCCCAGGGATGCCGGATGACGCGGTATTGAGCATTCAGACCGATGAGCGCACGGCAATTGTCGCGCTGACTCACGATCCGCGCCTGGATGACATGGCCTTGCTGACCGCCCTCGATTCGCCGGCCTTTTATGTCGGCGCGCTGGGTTCGCGGGTCAATAGTCAGAAGCGTCGCGAGAATCTGGCTCAGCTAGGTTTGTCGGAACAGGCCATCGCTCGGTTGCACGGGCCGATCGGTTTGCATATCGGCAGTCATTCGCCGGCGGAAATCGCTTTGTCCCTTTTGGCGGAAATTGTCGCGATCAAGAACGGCGTTGAATTGAAGCAGAAGAAGTCACTGGAGGGCGCATGAGTCGATCCATCGGTGTGATTGTGCTGGCGGCGGGCGAGGGCAGTCGCTTTCGCCAAGTGGCGGGTGCGGACAAGGACAAATTGCTGGCCGATTGCACCGGGCGTGATGGCGCTGTGCGCTCGGTGATCGAGCAGGTGTTGGTGAACCTGCCGGCTAGCCTCGACAAGCGCGTGCTGGTGACCACTGAGGCTCGACCGCAGGCAATGCGCATGGCGCAGGCCTATGGCTGTAATGTGGTTTCGATTGAATCGACTGGCATGGGCGACAGTATTGCTGTGGGTGTGGCGGCTTGCCCGGATGTGGATGGCTGGTTGATCGTGTTGGGAGATATGCCGTTTATCTTGCCGTCGAGCATCGAGCGGGTGGTCGCGGCGATGGCTGACGATGCGGTGAGCGTGCCGGTGCACGATGGCGAGTTTGGGCATCCAGTGGGGTTTGGTCGTTCGTTTGGTTTGGAGTTGTTGGCGTTGTCCGGTGATCGCGGGGCCAGGCCTTTGTTCAAGCAGGGAAGGGTGGTGGAAGTGGTGGTCGATGATCCGGGGGTGTTGTGGGATATCGATGTGCCTGAGGCGTTGGTGTTCAAGTAACAGCAAGATCAAAAGGCATAAAAAAGCCCCGCCTGAATCATCAGGCGGGGCTTTTTATTGGCTTAAGGAATCAGACGAGAGGTTTAGGCTCGTGTTCTTTTTCCTGGGCCTCTTCGTTGTGCTCGACCGCGTCCTGAACGGAGCGTGGTGCTTCAGCGATCACCGATTCAACCACGGCTTCTTCAGCAACCGGTGCAGGCGCTGCCTCGACCACTTCAGCAACCACTGGCTCGGCAACAACCGGAGCAGCAGCGGCGGCCAGTTCGGCTTCCTTCGCCAGACGCTCTTCTTCACGCTTGCGACGACGCACTTCACGTGGGTCGTTTGGCGCGCGACCGTTTGGCGCCAGAGCGCTGACCGGAGCCGCTTCAACGACCGGAGCAGGTGCTTCGGCAACCACTGGCGCTTCGACGACCGGTGCTTCAACGACTGGCGCTGGAGCAGGTTCGGCAGCCTTGGCTTCTTCAAAAACTGGCGCTTCGAATGCAGGCGCTGGTGTTTCAGCGGCGGCAGGCTCGGCAACCCAGTTGAATGCGGTCTGCTCTTCGCGAACTTCACGCACGGTTTCGGTCACGGTTTCAGCGACGGTTTCGACAACCGGCTCTGCAACAACGACTGGCGCTTCGGCGACTACTGCAGGTTCAGCAGCAGGTTCAGCAAAAGCTTCGAACTGCGGCTGAGCTTCGCGAACCGGTGCTACTTCGACTTCCGGAGCAACAGTCACTTCTACCGGAGTCGTTACTTCAACAACCGGTGCTTCGACTGGAGCGGTTTCCAGAGTAGCGGCGGTGGCGCGTTCGGCTTGCTCGTGAGCCTGTGCTTCGGCCGGAGCGCTGATCACAGTGCTGGCGACAGCGGCGGTTACAACCAGGCCGGCAGCCAGATCGGCAGTGTCCGGCGCTTCAGCGTTTTCGCCGGACTCGGACTCTTCCGAACCTTCGATCACGTTGCCGTTGGCATCACGCTGACGCTCACGACGGTTGCTGCGACGACGCTGGCCGCGGGAGCGACGACGTGGGCGATCGCCTTCGGCGTTCTCCGAACCGTCTTCCGGCAGTTGCTCTTCGTTGCTGATCACTTCTTCTTCAGCGACGGCAGCAGCGGCCTGTTCGGCGCGCGGTTGACGCTCTTCACGCGGTGGACGCGGAGCGCGTTCTTCACGTGGCTGACGGGCCGGACGCTCTTCAGCGGTCACTTCGGCAACGGCCGCAGCAACGGGAGCGGCGTCCAGAGGCTCGCGCAGTTCACGCACGCGTTCTTCACGCTCGCCACGTGGCTTGCGGTCTTCGCGTGGAGCGCGCGGTGCACGTTCTTCACGAGGGGCGCGTGGTGCGCGTTCTTCGCGGGCGGCTGGGGCTTCAGTGCGGGCTTCACGCGGCTCGCGGACTTCACGGGCTTCACGTGGCTGACGCTCTTCACGCGGCTCGCGTGGGGCGCGCTCTTCACGCGGTGCACGTTCTTCGCGCGGCTTGCGTTCTTCATCGCGGCGACCGTTACGGTTGCGGCTCTGCTGACGACCGTTGCGACGCTCTTCGTTGCGGGCCGGACGTTCGGTAGCCGGTTTTTCAACCACAACCGGAGCGGCAGGCTCTTCTTTAGTAGCGAACAGGCTGACCAGCGACTTCACCAGGCCTTTGAACAGGCTAGGCTCTGGTACGGCAACTGGCGCAGGCGCTGGTGCGGCAGGGGCGGCAGCTTCGGTCGGAACCGGAGCATTGGCGCGTGCCGGAGCAGTCTTGACCGCGGCTTCCTGGCGAACCAGGGTGCGGGTCGCAGCGGCTGGCTGGACTTCTTCGACTTCGGCAGCGGCAGCAGCGATTTCGTAGCTGGACTGGTTGGTCGCGGCTTCCGGGCTGTCGTCACGCAGGCGCTGAACTTCGAAGTGCGGCGTTTCGAGGTGATCGTTCGGCAGGATGATGATACGGGCACGGGTGCGCAGTTCGATCTTGGTGATCGAGTTGCGTTTTTCGTTGAGCAGGAACGCGGCCACCGGGATCGGCACTTGTGCGCGAACTTCAGCAGTGCGGTCTTTCAGGGCTTCTTCTTCGATCAGGCGCAGGATCGCCAGCGACAGCGATTCGACGTCACGGATGATGCCGGTGCCGTTGCAACGCGGGCAGACGATGCCGCTGCTTTCGCCCAGCGATGGACGCAGGCGCTGACGGGACATTTCCAGCAGGCCGAAGCGCGAGATGCGGCCGATCTGCACGCGAGCGCGGTCGGCTTCCAGGCATTCGCGGACTTTCTCTTCCACGGCGCGCTGGTTCTTGGCAGGGGTCATGTCGATGAAGTCGATGACGATCAGGCCGCCGATGTCGCGCAGGCGCAACTGACGGGCGATTTCTTCGGCGGCTTCAAGGTTGGTCTGCAGGGCGGTTTCTTCGATGTCGCTGCCTTTGGTGGCGCGCGCCGAGTTGATGTCGATGGACACCAGGGCTTCGGTCGGATCGATAACGATGGAGCCGCCGGAAGGCAGTTCAACGACGCGCTGGAAAGCGGTCTCGATCTGGCTTTCGATCTGGAAGCGGTTGAACAGCGGAACGCTGTCTTCGTACAGCTTGATCTTGCTGGCGTACTGCGGCATCACCTGGCGGATGAACGTCAGGGCTTCGTCCTGGGCTTCAACGCTGTCGATCAGCACTTCGCCGATGTCCTGGCGCAGGTAATCACGGATGGCGCGGATGATCACGTTGCTTTCCTGATAGATCAGGAATGGCGCGGAGCGATCCAGCGAGGCTTCTTTGATGGCGGTCCACAGTTGCAGCAGGTAGTCGAGGTCCCACTGCATTTCTTCGCTGCTGCGGCCCAGGCCGGCAGTACGCACGATCAGACCCATGTCGGCTGGTGCAACCAGGCCGTTCAGCGCTTCACGCAGTTCGTTGCGCTCTTCGCCTTCGATGCGACGGGAGATACCGCCGGCACGCGGGTTGTTCGGCATCAGTACGAGGTAGCGACCGGCCAGGCTGATGAAGGTGGTCAGGGCTGCGCCCTTGTTGCCACGTTCTTCTTTTTCGACCTGAACGATGACTTCCTGGCCTTCGCTCAGGACGTCCTTGATGTTGACGCGGCCTTCAGGAGCTTTCTTGAAGTATTCGCGGGAGATTTCTTTGAGTGGCAGGAAGCCGTGGCGCTCGGAGCCGAAATCGACAAAGGCAGCCTCAAGGCTTGGTTCGATGCGAGTGATGCGGCCTTTATAGATGTTGGCCTTCTTCTGCTCGCGTGCACCGGATTCGATGTCCAGGTCGTAGAGGCGTTGGCCATCTACCAGTGCAACACGCAACTCTTCGGGTTGAGTTGCGTTAATCAGCATTCTTTTCATGTAGTACCGTCGGTTTCCGGGCTGCCGGAAACGGCGTTCGGCACACACGACTTCTCACGGTCGGTGTCAGGTGCGTCGGGAGTGGTTGGCCATTCCCGTGTCCAGCGATGTGCGACCAATTGGGCCGATACCGCGACGTACGCGTCCTGCTTGCTGTGGCTACTTAAGCACTCAGTCAGGAGGAGGAATCAACCAGCGGCTGTGGACGAGATGAAGCGTCTTGATAAAGCCTATTGCTACACAGTCCAGCGGTTGTGCATCTCCACCCTACACGTATCCCTGATAATTCGGGTGCTGCCGCGCGCAGAATCCGCAGCGGGTTGGCATTTACCGTGAGCTCCGAAAGGGGAGGTCACGCATCATGGCTAATTTAGGCAGTGTTTCCGAAGCGTTCGCTCGAGGTCATTCGCAGCTGACTGCACTTTGTGAACTGGCCTTGAATGTTTGCCTGCCAGGCGAGTTAAAACTCTGCTCGGCGGTGTGATTCAGGCCTCATGTCACCTGCGCTTGTTACAACTGCAAACTCCACCGTTACGTAGCGAAAGCCCCGTAGGACGGCCTCGCGTCCTGGTGAATTGCGTTGGTCAGGGCCGGTTTTTGACCGTGGTGCCGCTGTCCAGGCCGCTTTTGGCGGCGTTCGCGACTATAGCAGCAATGATTAAGTGCTTCAATTCCATAAAAATTGTTATCATCCGCGCCATGACAACTACTGCCCCTTCGACTCCAGGCGTTCAACTGCTTGAAGTCTCGCCGGAGTATGCCGGCCAACGAATCGACAATTTCCTCCTCGCCCGGCTCAAAGGCGTGCCCAAGACCTTGATTTACCGCATTTTGCGCAAAGGCGAAGTGCGTGTGAACAAAGGTCGGATCAAGCCCGAATACAAGCTGCAGGCCGGCGATATCGTGCGTGTGCCGCCAGTTCGCGTGCCGGAGCGTGACGAGCCGGTGCCTCTGGCCCAAGGCCTTTTGCAGCGCCTGGAAGCCTCGATTGTCTACGAAGACAAAGCGCTGATCGTGATCAACAAGCCCGCCGGCATTGCGGTTCACGGCGGCAGCGGTTTGAATTTCGGCGTAATCGAAGCCTTTCGTCAGTTGCGTCCGGATGCCAAGGAGCTGGAACTGGTTCACCGTCTCGATCGCGACACCTCCGGCCTGCTGATGATCGCCAAGAAGCGCAGCATGCTGCGTCACTTGCACGAAAAACTGCGTGGCGATGGCGTCGATAAACGCTACATGGCGCTGGTTCGCGGTAACTGGGCGACCTCGATCAAGCAGGTCAGTGCGCCGTTGCTCAAGAGCAATCTGCGTTCCGGCGAGCGCATGGTCGAAGTCAACGATGAAGGCAAAGAAGCCCTGACCGTGTTCAAGGTGCTGCGCCGCTTCGGCGATTTCGCCACCATGGTCGAGGCCAAGCCTGTTACCGGGCGTACCCACCAGATTCGCGTCCATACCTTGCACGCCGGGCATTGCATTGCCGGTGACAGCAAGTACGGCGATGACGACTTCACCAAGGAAATCCGTGATCTGGGCGGCAAGCGCCTGTTCCTGCACGCTTACATGCTGACCGTGCCCCTGCCCGATGGCGGCAAGCTGACCTTGCAGGCCCCGGTCGATGAGATGTGGGCCAAAACTGTGGAGCGCCTGAGTGCAGCACCCTGATTACAAATTGCTGATTTTTGATTGGGACGGCACGCTGGCTGACTCCATTGGTCGGATTGTCGAGGCGATGCACGTTGCGTCCGAACGTTCCGGTTTTCAGTTGCGTGACGATTTTGCCGTCAAAGGCATTATTGGTCTGGGCTTGCCGGAGGCGATACGCACGCTGTATCCCGAGATCGGCGATGCCGAGCTGATTGCATTCCGTGAGTTTTACGCTGAGCACTACATCGCCGCGGAGGCCGTACCTTCGCCGTTGTTCGAAGGTGTTGTCGAGTCGATGGCCTCGTTTCGTGATGATGGCTATCACTTGGCTGTCGCGACTGGTAAGGCCCGTCGCGGGCTGGATCGCGTACTCAAGGCGCACGGCTGGGAAGATTATTTCGATATCACCCGCGCTGCCGATGAAACTGCCAGCAAGCCGCACCCTCTGATGCTTGAGCAGATTCTCGCCCATTGCGGCGTACGTCCCGAGCAGGCGCTAATGGTCGGGGATTCGTCCTTCGATCTCGAAATGGCGCGCAACGCAGGGATGGGCTCGGTAGCCGTCAGCTATGGCGCGCAATCGATCGAGGCGTTGAAGCTATTTGAGCCGCGCCTGTCGATCGACCGTTTTTCCGAATTGCATGCCTGGCTGGGGAAGCAGGCTTAATACGTTTTTGCTGGGGTGGATGGCATGACCGACGAATGGAAAGCACCGGCCAAGGCAAGTGCCGACGGCGGTGACGAGAAAAGCTGGAAGCTGTTGGAGAAGACCCTTCTGGCAGGTGTGCAGGAGCAGCGTCGCTCGCGGCGTTGGGGGATTTTCTTCAAGCTGCTGACGTTTGTTTATCTGTTTGTTGCGCTGATCCTGTTCACGCCGCTGATGGACATGGAAAAGAGCGCCACGCGCGGCACCAATTACACCGCTTTGATCGATGTCACTGGCGTGATCGCCGACAAGGAGCCGGCCAGTGCCGATAATATTGTCGGTAGCCTGCGTGCTGCATTCGAAGACAAGAAGGTCAAGGGTGTCATCCTGCGGATCAACAGCCCGGGCGGCAGTCCGGTGCAGTCGGGTTATGTGTATGACGAGATCAAACGCCTGCGAGCGCTGCATCCGGATACCAAGTTGTATGCGGTGATCTCCGATCTCGGCGCGTCGGGTGCGTATTACATCGCCAGCGCGGCGGATCAGATCTATGCCGACAAAGCGAGTCTGGTTGGCTCCATTGGTGTGACGGCGGCGGGTTATGGCTTTGTCGGGACCATGGAGAAGCTCGGTGTCGAGCGTCGTACGTATACGTCCGGCGAGCACAAGTCGTTCCTTGATCCGTTCCAGCCACAGAAGCCTGAAGAAACTGCGTTCTGGCAAAGCGTGCTGGACACTACGCACAAGCAGTTCATCAATAGCGTCAAGCAAGGGCGTGGCGACCGTCTGAAGGACAAAGAGCATCCGGAGCTATTCTCAGGGCTGGTCTGGTCGGGCGAGCAAGCACTGCCGCTTGGGCTGATTGATGGCTTGGGTAATGCCAGTTCCGTGGCGCGTGACGTGATCGGCGAGAAAGAACTGGTGGATTTCACTGTTCAGGAATCACCGTTCGACCGTTTCTCGAAGAAGCTTGGTGCCAGCGTGGCTGAGCAGTTGGCGATGTGGATGGGTTTCCACGGGCCTTCGTTGCGCTGAGTTGTCGATGCATAAAAAAACCGGCCTTGATGGCCGGTTTTTTGTGGTCATGGGATTTGCACGCCCTCGACCAGCAGCATGTCGATCAGGCGAATCAGCGGCAGGCCGATCAGGCTGGTGGCGTCCGGGCCTTCAGTGGACTGGAACAGGCTCACGCCGAGGCCTTCGGCCTTGAAGCTGCCAGCGCAGTCGTAAGGCTGTTCGATGCGCAGGTAGCGCTCGATGCGAGCCACGTCGAGTTGACGCATGTGTACGGTGAATGGCACGCAATCGACCTGACATTGGCCGGTCTGGCTATTGAGAAGGGCCAGGCCGGTCAAGAAGGTCACGCTGGCGCCGCTGGCAGCCAACAGCTGTTCGCGGGCCTTCTCGAAGGTGTGCGGCTTGCCGATGATCTGAGCGCCGAGGACGGCCACCTGGTCCGAGCCGATAATCAGATGAGCTGGATGGCTGTCGGCAAGTGCGCGGGCTTTTTGTTCGGCGAGGCGTTTGACCAGATCGATTGCCAATTCGCCTGGGCGGTGGCTTTCATCTATATCTGGCGAGCTGCAGACGAACGGCAGGTGCAGGCGGGCGAGTAATTCGCGGCGATAAGTCGAGCTTGAAGCGAGTAATAAAGGCAGCATTCGCGTCTCCTGAGGCAGGTGCGGATTCTAGCGGAGGCACGCAAGTGACGGACAGGGCACAATTTCCTTTGACATGGGTGGGTGCATCCCTATAATGCTGCGCCTATGTTGAATGACCCGATTCCACCTCACGTTGACCCGCGCAAATTGGCTGACCGTGGCACCACCCTTCAAGGTGAACTGCTGCTGGCCGATTTGAAGAGACTCTGCGACCCGCTTTCCGACAATGTCGGTACGGTGCAGGCGAAATTCGTTTTTGAACGAGATGAACGTAAATCTGTGGTAATCCACAGCTTTATCGACACCGAAGTCAAAATGGTTTGCCAGCGTTGTCTTGAGCTGGTCACCCTGCCGATCCACAGCGAATGCAGTTACGCTGTAGTGAAGGAGGGTGCGAATACCCAGTCGTTACCGAAAGGTTATGACGTGCTGGAACTGGGCGAAGATCCATTGGATCTGCAGTCACTGGTCGAGGAAGAGCTTTTGCTCGCTTTGCCCATTGTGCCTGCTCATCATCCGGAAGAATGCCAGCAGCCGGCGGGAGCAGATGAGCCCGAACCGAGCGAGGACGAGGTAACGCGGTCCAACCCGTTCAGTGTATTGGCGCAGTTAAAGCGTGACCCAAACGTTTAGGAGTTAATCAATTATGGCTGTTCAGCAGAACAAAAAATCCCGCTCTGCCCGTGACATGCGCCGTTCGCACGACGCTCTCGAGGCTAGCACCCTGTCTGTAGAAAAAACCACTGGTGAAGTTCACCTGCGTCACCACGTATCGCCAGAAGGCGTATACCGTGGCCGTAAAGTGATCGACAAGGGCGCTGACGAGTAATCACTTGTCCGCTCAAGTCATCGCGATTGACGCAATGGGCGGGGACTTCGGTCCCCGCAGCATTGTTCAGGCCAGCCTTGCTTGCCTGTCTGCTACGCCCTCGCTGCGCCTGACCCTCGTCGGTCAACCCTCCCTTCTTGAAGAATTGATCAACGGCCAATCGGCTGCCGATCGCGCGCGCCTGACGATTTTTCCGGCGTCCGAGGTCATCACCATGGACGAAAAGCCGACTCAGGCCTTGCGTGGCAAGCCCGATTCGTCGATGCGTGTCGCCCTTGAGCTGGTGCGTGATGGCAAGGCCCAGGCCTGCGTCAGTGCCGGCAATACCGGTGCGCTGATGGCTCTGTCGCGATTTGTACTCAAGACGTTGCCCGGCATCGACCGGCCGGCGATGGTTGCTGCTATCCCCACGCAGAAAGGTTATTGCCAGTTACTCGACCTGGGCGCCAACGTAGATTGCAGTGCAGAGCACCTTTTGCAGTTTGCGGTGATGGGTTCGGTGGCCGCGCAGACGCTCGGCATTGCCCGTCCACGTGTGGCGTTGCTGAATATCGGTACCGAGGACATCAAAGGCAATCAGCAGGTCAAGCTGGCTGCTACTCTGCTGCAGGCTGCCCGAGGCATCAATTACATCGGTTTCGTCGAAGGTGACGGGTTGTATCGTGGCGAAGCGGACGTCGTGGTCTGCGATGGATTTGTCGGGAATATCCTGCTCAAGTCCAGTGAAGGCCTGGCGACGATGATTGCTGCGCGCATCGAGGCGCTGTTCAAAAAGAATCTTGCCTCCCGCGCTGTCGGTGCCCTGGCGTTGCCGCTGATGAAGCGGTTGCAGGCTGATCTGGCGCCGGCGCGACATAATGGCGCAAGCTTCCTCGGCTTGCAGGGTATCGTGGTGAAAAGTCACGGTTCGGCTGGGGTTCAGGGCTTTCAGAGTGCGATTTCCCGTGCCCTGATCGAGATTCAGGAGAATCTTCCCGAGCGCCTCCACGGTCGTCTGGAGGATTTGTTGTCTTAGGCGTTTTCGTCGGACAATGCTTAAATGTGACCGCCCGGTTCAAAGGGCCATCCAACTGTCAGTTTCTTGCGTCCCCAAGCGGGGCGTCATTCTCCGACGACAAGATCATTAGGGGCTTGTTACATGTCTGCTTCCCTCGCATTCGTCTTTCCAGGACAGGGTTCGCAGTCCCTCGGCATGCTGGCCGAGCTGGGCGCGCAACATCCGTTGATCCTCGAAACTTTCAAAGAAGCATCCGATGCTCTGGGCTATGACCTGTGGGCACTGACCCAGCAGGGGCCGGAAGAGCTGCTCAATCAAACCGATAAAACCCAACCGGCCATTCTGACCGCCTCGATCGCCCTGTGGCGTCTGTGGCTGGCTGAAGGTGGTGCGCGTCCGGCCTTTGTTGCCGGTCACAGCCTGGGTGAATACAGCGCCCTGGTTGCTGCTGGCAGTCTGACACTGGCTGACGCGGTGAAACTCGTCGAGCGCCGTGGTCAGCTGATGCAGGAAGCTGTTCCGGCCGGGCAGGGCGGCATGGCTGCCATCCTCGGTCTGGAAGATGCCGACGTGCTGGCTGCCTGTGCCGAAGCGGCACAAGGCGAAGTGGTCAGTGCCGTCAACTTCAACTCGCCTGGCCAGGTCGTGATTGCCGGTGCCAAGGCTGCCGTTGAGCGTGCCATCGAAGGTTGCAAGGCCCGTGGCGCCAAGCGCGCCATGCCGCTGCCGGTGAGCGTGCCGTCGCACTGCGAACTGATGCGTCCGGCTGCCGAGCGCTTTGCCGAATCCATCGCCGCCATCGACTGGCAGGTGCCGCAGATCCCGGTGGTGCAGAACGTCAGCGCGCAAGTGCCGGCCGATCTGGAAACCCTCAAGCGTGATCTGCTCGAACAACTGTACAAGCCGGTTCGCTGGGTCGAGTCGGTACAGACTCTGGCCGCGAAGGGCGCGACCAATCTGGTCGAATGCGGTCCGGGCAAAGTACTGGCCGGTCTGAACAAACGTTGCGCCGAAGGCGTTGCGACTTCCAACCTCAATACCCCAGACGCTTTCGCTGCCGCTCGCGCAGCGCAAGCCTGAATCAGGAGAAGCTTGCATGAGTCTGCAAGGTAAAGTTGCACTGGTAACCGGTGCAAGTCGCGGTATCGGCCAGGCTATCGCACTGGAACTGGGTCGTCAGGGCGCCATCGTTATTGGCACCGCGACCTCTGCCAAGGGTGCCGAGGCGATTGCCGCCACTCTGAAAGAGCACGGCATTCAGGGCACCGGTCTGGAACTGAACGTGACCAGTGACGAGTCGGTCAGCAAAGTGATCGCGAGCATTCAGGAACAGTTCGGTGCGCCGGCGATTCTGGTCAATAATGCCGGTATCACCCGCGATAACCTGATGATGCGCATGAAAGACGATGAATGGTACGACGTGATCGATACCAACCTGAACAGTCTATATCGCCTGTCCAAGGGCGTTCTGCGCGGCATGACCAAGGCGCGTTGGGGTCGAATTATCAGTATTGGCTCGGTGGTGGGTGCCATGGGCAACGCAGGCCAAGTAAACTATGCAGCCGCCAAGGCCGGTCTGGAAGGTTTCAGCCGTGCAATGGCGCGTGAAGTCGGTTCGCGTTCGATTACGGTCAACTCGGTAACCCCAGGGTTTATCGACACCGATATGACCCGCGAGCTGCCTGAAGCACAGCGTGAAGCCTTGCAGACGCAGATTCCGCTGGGTCGTCTGGGACAAGCTCAAGAGATCGCGTCTGTGGTCGCTTTTCTTGCATCCGACGGTGCGGCATACGTTACTGGGGCTACAATCCCGGTGAACGGTGGGATGTACATGTAAGTAAAATGTGACGGATTGCTTCAAAAAAATGTCATACGAGCTGTCTAAAATCCGTTATAAAGCTGCAATCTATTTATAGGCAGAGGGTCGCAGGGTTTGAGGAGTGAAGCTTTCAGTTGAAAAGCTGAAAAGTCTTTCTATACACTTACCCACTGGCCAGCTGCCTGAATTTGTCCATTAGGAGTGAAAACAAGGTATGAGCACCATCGAAGAGCGCGTCAAGAAAATCGTTGCCGAGCAACTGGGTGTTAAAGAAGAAGAAGTGGTCAACACCGCTTCCTTCGTAGAAGACCTGGGTGCCGACTCCCTTGACACCGTTGAGCTGGTGATGGCTCTGGAAGAGGAATTCGAGACCGAAATCCCTGACGAAGAAGCTGAGAAGATCACTACTGTACAAGCTGCAATCGATTACGTTACTAACCACCAGGCTTAATAGCTTGTAATCGTTGCTTGCTGTCATGGAAAAACCGCACTGCCATCATGGCGTGCGGTTTTTTCTTTAGGCCTGATGCAAAATCGTCATTTGAAAAAGGAGAGTGCTGTGTCGCGTAGACGCGTCGTAGTCACCGGTATGGGTATGTTGTCGCCACTGGGCACGGATGTGCCGAGCAGTTGGCAGGGCATTCTGGCTGGCCGCAGTGGCATTGGTCTGATCGAACACACCGACCTTTCTGCCTATTCCACCCGCTTTGGCGGCTCGGTGAAGGGCTTCAATGTCGAGGAATACCTGTCGGTCAAGGAAGCGCGCAAGCTCGATCTGTTCATTCAGTACGGTCTCGCGGCAGGCTTTCAAGCCGTACGCAATGCCGGTCTGGAAGTCACTGACGCCAACCGTGAACGCATTGGCGTGGCCATGGGTTCGGGGATCGGCGGCCTGACCAACATCGAAGAAACCAGCCGTACTCTGCATGAGACGGGCCCGCGTCGAATTTCTCCATTCTTCGTGCCAGGCTCGATCATCAATATGATTTCCGGTTTCCTGTCCATCCATCTGGGTGCACAGGGGCCTAACTACGCCATCGCCACAGCGTGTACCACTGGTACGCACTGCATCGGCATGGCAGCGCGCAACATCATGTACGACGAAGCTGACGTGATGATCGCCGGCGGTGCCGAAATGGCCGCGTGCGGTCTGGGTATGGGTGGCTTCGGCGCATCCCGTGCGCTGTCGACCCGCAACGACGAGCCAACTCGCGCCAGTCGTCCGTGGGACAAGGGCCGTGACGGCTTTGTGTTGTCCGACGGTGCTGGTGCTCTGGTGCTCGAAGAACTTGAGCACGCCAAGGCCCGCGGCGCGACCATCTACGCCGAGCTGATCGGTTTTGGCACCAGCGGCGATGCGTTCCACATGACTTCGCCCCCCGCCGATGGCGCCGGTGCGGCTCGTTGCATCACCAATGCGCTGCGCGATGCAAAAATCAACGCCGATCAAGTGCAATACATCAACGCCCACGGCACTTCGACCTCGGCCGGCGACCTCGCCGAAGCCAACGCGATCAAGTCGGTGTTTGGCGATCACGCCTACAAGCTGGCGGTCAGTTCGACCAAGTCCATGACCGGTCACCTGTTGGGTGCGGCGGGCGCAGTCGAGGCGATCTTCAGCGTACTGGCGATCAACAGTCAGGTGGCACCACCGACCATCAACCTTGAAGAGCCTGATGAGGGCTGTGATCTCGATTTTGTGCCGCACACCGCGCGCAACATGGACATCGATGTCGTGCTCTCCAACTCCTTCGGTTTTGGCGGTACCAACGGCACCTTGGCGTTCCGTCGGTTCGCGGGCTGATGGACAGCTGGGTCGACGGTCAACCGGCTGACGCTCTGTCGCTGAAGGATCGCGGCCTGGCTTACGGCGATGGTCTGTTCGAGACCATTGCCGTGCGTGGCGGCCAACCGTTATTGCTGGATCGACACCTGATGCGATTGGCCGATGGCTGCACGCGTCTGGCCATTGCGGCCGATATCGAGCTGATTCGCCAGGAGCTGCTGAGCTATGCGGCAGCGATGAGCGAGGGCGTGCTCAAGCTCATCCTCACCCGTGGCGACGGTTTGCGCGGTTATGCGCCCGATCCCGCGGCGCCGGGCCGACGCATTCTGCAAGGCAACCCACCCGCCGCTTATCCCGCCGTCCATGCCGAACAGGGCGTTCGCCTGTTTCCGTGCAGCACGCGATTGTCCAAACAACCTTTGCTGGCTGGACTCAAACACCTCAATCGACTGGAACAAGTGCTCGCTCGCGCCGAATGGCAAGACAGCGAACACGCCGAAGGCTTGATGCTCGATCAGGCTGGTCGGGTCATTGAGGGTGTTTTCAGCAATCTGTTTCTGGTGCGTGATGGTGTATTGGTCACGCCCGATCTGAAGCGTTGCGGGGTCGCTGGTGTGATGCGCGCAGAAATATTGTTTCAGGCCGAGTCATTGGCCATCCCCACTCAAATCGCCGACATCAGCCTTGATCAACTGCAATGGGCCGATGAAGTGTTTGTCTGCAACAGCGTGTATGGCGTCTGGCCGGTACGTGCCTACGCTGCACTGAGCTGGCCGGTTGGCCCGCTCACCCGTAAACTGCAAACCATTTCCCGCGCCCTACTGGATGCCTGATTCGTGAGACGTAAACTTTTGCTGCTGCTGGAAACCGGACTGGTTCTGGCAGGGCTGTTGTTGGGCGCCAGCGCCTGGAAGATTCACTCCGCACTGGAACAGCCTCTGAACATCACGCAGGAAGAACTGCTGGATGTGCCGAAAGGCTCCACACCGACCCGTACTTTCCTCGAACTTGAAACCGATGGCGTCATCAAGGACGCTTTCTGGCTTCGGGTCTATTGGCGTTTCAATCTTGCCGGTACGCCGATCCACACCGGTGAATACCGCATGCAACCCGGCATGACCGTCAATGGACTGATCGATTCGTGGAAGCGTGGCGACGTGGTGCAGTACAGCCTGACCTTGGTCGAAGGCTGGAATTTTCATCAGGTGCGCGCCGCTTTGGCGAAAGATGAAAAGATCGAGCAGACCCTCAATGGTTTGAGCGACAGTGACGTGATGGCGAAGATTGGCCACAAGGGCTTGTTCCCGGAAGGTCGTTTCTTCCCTGATACCTACCGCTTCGTACGCGGAGTTTCTGATACCGAACTGCTGAAAAAGGCTTTTGATCGTCTTGATGAAGTGCTGGCCAAGGAGTGGGAAAAGCGCTCCGTCGATGCGCCTTACAAGGAACCCTATCAAGCGCTGATCATGGCCTCGCTGGTCGAGAAAGAAACCGGTGTGCCGCAAGAGCGCGGTGAGATTGCCGGGGTTTTCGTGCGCCGGATGGCGCTTGGTATGCAGTTGCAGACCGATCCCACCGTGATCTACGGGTTGGGTGATCGCTACACCGGCAAGTTGACCCGCGCTCATCTCAAGGAGCCGACGCCGTATAACACCTATGTGATTCCTGGCTTGCCGCCGACGCCGATTGCGATGGTCGGGCGCGAAGCGATTCATGCGGCACTGAACCCGGTGGACGGTAGCAGTCTCTATTTTGTAGCTCGTGGCGACGGCAGCCATGTGTTCTCTGACGACCTCGATGCCCATAACAGCGCGGTGCGAGAGTTCCAGCTCAAGCGACGTGCGGATTACCGCTCAAGCCCGGCGCCAGTGACGACGCCTGAAGCGGCTCCGGCCACAGAGGAAGCGATTCCAGCGGCATCACCGGATACTGCGCCAGAGTCGCTGCCATCGGTTCCTCCCCAGGAACCTGCACCGGACGCAGCAGCACCACAAAACACGCAATGACTTTGATTAAGGACTGCCTGTGACTGGCTTGTTTATTACCCTGGAAGGGCCGGAAGGCGCCGGTAAAAGCACCAACCGCGAATACCTCGCCGAGCGCCTGCGCGCCGCCGGTATCGAAGTGGTGCTGACCCGCGAGCCCGGCGGAACACCGTTGGCCGAGCGGATTCGCGACGTGCTGCTGGCCCCGGCCGACGAAGTCATGAACCCGGACACTGAGCTGTTGCTGGTATTCGCCGCGCGCGCTCAGCATCTGGCTGAAGTGATCCGCCCGGCACTGGCACGCGGTGCGGTGGTGTTGTGCGATCGTTTCACTGATTCGACTTACGCCTATCAGGGCGGCGGCCGCGGTTTGTCGCTGGAGCGGATCGCCGCGCTGGAAACCTTTGTGCAAGGTGATCTGCGTCCGGACCTGACCCTGATTTTCGACCTGCCGGTAGAAATCGGTCTGGCTCGCGCCAGCGCTCGTGGTCGTCTCGATCGTTTCGAACTGGAAGGCCGGGCATTTTTTGAAGCGGTGCGTAGCGCATTCCTGAAGCGGGCTGAAGCCGATCCTGCGCGCTATGTGCGGATCGACGCCGGTCAGCCATTGGTCAAGGTTCAGCAATCGCTGGATACGTTGCTCCCCAACTTGCTGGAGCTGGCCCGTGGCTGAGGCCTACCCATGGCAAGACAGCCTCTGGCAGCAACTGGCCGGACGTAAGCAGCACGCACATGCCTATCTGATGCATGGCCCGGCCGGGATCGGCAAACGGGCATTGGCGGAGCGGTTGATGGCCAGTCTGCTGTGCCAGCGGCCCACGCCCGAAGCGTGCGGCGAATGCAAATCCTGTCTGTTGCTCAGGGCCGGGAGCCATCCGGACAATTACATCCTCGAGCCGGAAGAAGCCGACAAGGCAATCAAGGTCGATCAGGTGCGCGATCTGGTCAGTTTCGTGGTGCAGACCGCGCAACTGGGCGGTCGCAAGGTCGTATTGATCGAGCCGGTGGAGTCGATGAACATCAACGCCGCCAACGCCTTGCTCAAAAGTCTTGAAGAGCCTTCCGGCGATACCGTGCTGTTGCTGGTCAGTCACCAGCCGAGCCGGTTGTTGCCGACCATCAAGAGCCGTTGCGTGCAGCAGGCCTGTCCGCTGCCGGGCGAGGCCATGAGCCTGCAATGGCTGGCGCAGGCGCTGCCGGAATGTTCCGCAGAGGAGCGTGTCGAGCTGTTGACGTTGGCGGCCGGTTCGCCACTGGCGGCGGTCAGTCTTCAATCCCAAGGCGTTCGCGAACAGCGCGCGCAGGTAGTTGAAGGGGTGAAGAAACTGCTCAAGCAGCAGCAATCGCCGACGCAACTGGCCGAAGAATGGAAAAGCATTCCGATGCTGCGTCTGTTCGACTGGTTCTGCGACTGGTCGAGCTTGATCCTGCGTTATCAACTGACTCAGGATGAAGCCGGGCTCGGTCTGACCGACATGCGCAAGGTGGTGCAGTATCTCGCGCAGAAAAGTGCGCAGGGTAAAGTGCTCGATATTCAGGACTGGATTCTCGCTCAACGGCAGAAAGTCATGAGCAAGGCCAACCTTAATCCGGCGTTGCTGCTGGAAGCGTTGTTGGTGCAATGGGCAGGATTGCCTGGCCAAAGATAAGAATGTGTACCTAGACTCTGAACATCAGCAGTGGAGGTCAACATGAATGAACCCGTCAGCCCGGGGCCGCGCAACGGCATTTTGTCCCTGACCATCAAGGACAAGTCAGTGCTTTACGCGGCCTACATGCCGTTCATCAAGAACGGTGGTCTGTTCATCCCGACCAACAAGAGCTACAAGTTGGGCGATGAGGTGTTCATGTTGCTGAACCTGATGGACGAGGCGGAGAAGATTCCGGTGGCCGGTAAAGTCGCCTGGATTACCCCCAAAGGTGCGCAAGGCAACCGCGCGGCGGGTGTCGGCGTGCAGTTCAACGATGGCGACAACACCGCGCGCAGTCGCATCGAAACCCATCTGGCCGGAGCCCTCAAGTCCGACCGTCCCACTCATACGATGTAAGTTGCAGTCTCTTTTATGCTCGTAGATTCCCATTGTCACCTTGATCGCCTCGACCTCGCCGTCCATGACGGCTCGCTGGATGCTGCACTCGATGCCGCCCGCGAGCGCGGGGTAGGGCACTTTCTGTGCATCGGCGTCAGCGCCGACAACGCCGCTGACGTCAAAGCCCTGGCCGACCGATACGAAGACGTCGATTGTTCGGTCGGGGTGCATCCGTTGGATGTGCAGCCCGGCGCGGCGCCAGCGCTGGACTGGTTGCTGCACGAACTCAATCACCCGAAAGTGGTGGCGATCGGCGAAACCGGTCTGGACTATCACTACGAGCCGGAAGCCGCCGAGCTGCAACAGGCGTCGTTCCGCCTGCACCTGCAAGCGGCGCAGCAGACCGGCAAACCGGTGATCATCCATACCCGTGGCGCCCGCGCCGATACCCTTGAGCTGCTGCGTGAAGCGGCGTTGCCCCAGGCCGGCGTACTGCATTGCTTCACCGAAGACTGGGACATGGCCAAAGCAGCGCTGGACATGGGTTATTACATTTCGCTGTCGGGCATTGTCACGTTCCGCAATGCCGACGCCTTGCGCGATGTGGCGAGCAAAGTCCCTGCGGATCGCCTGCTGGTGGAGACCGATTCGCCGTATCTGGCGCCGATCCCTTATCGCGGCAAACCGAACCTGCCGCAATATGTGCGCGAAGTGGCGGAGTTTCTGGCGATGCTGCGCGGTGAAAACTATGAGCGTTTTGCCGAGCAGACCACCGAGAACTTCAAGCGGTTGTTCCCGTTGGCCCATGTAAAAGGCTGAATCGCAGGCAAAAAAAACCCGGGTTCTGGGGGGTGAATCCGGGTTAAGACCATTAGGAGTAAAACAAAGGCACGCGGTCCTTTGGTACCTTTATCGGCGCGGCACTTGGGGGAGATGCCGCCCGACAGTTCAAGTATTGATCAGTCTGGCGTGCAGTCCAGTTAGCCGGTCGGGGTTTTTAAACAAATTTGGAATACGTTCGCTTCAGTTGAGTTCTCATTGCACCCCAAACGTTCCCAAAACGAACAAGAAACACAGATATGGTCGGATGATCCGTGCATTTTTGCGCAAGTTAGGCATAATACGCGGCTTCGAATTTTGACCCTTCAGACCTTTTCTTATGCACAAAGAACCTCGTAAGGTCCGTGAGTTTCGTCGCCGCGAGCAAGAAATTCTCGATACCGCGCTCAAGCTGTTCCTCGACCAAGGTGAAGACAGTGTCACCGTCGAGATGATTGCTGATGCCGTGGGTATCGGCAAAGGCACGATTTACAAGCACTTCAAGTCCAAGGCCGAGATCTATTTGCGCCTGATGCTCGATTACGAGCGCGATTTGAACGAGCTGCTGCATTCCGCCGATGTCGATAAGGACAAGGAAGCGCTGTCCCGCGCCTACTTCGAATTCCGCATGCGTGACCCTCAGCGTTATCGCCTGTTTGATCGCCTCGAAGAAAAGGTGGTCAAGGGCAATCAGGTGCCGGAGATGGTCGAGGAGCTGCACAAGATCCGTGCCTCGAATTTCGAACGCCTCACCTTGCTGATCAAGGGCCGCATCAGCGAAGGCAAGCTGGAAGATGTGCCGCCGTATTTCCACTATTGCGCTTCCTGGGCGTTGGTGCACGGCGCAGTGGCGCTGTATCACTCGCCGTTCTGGAGCAATGTGCTGGAAGATCAGGAAGGTTTCTTCCAGTTCCTGATGGATATCGGGGTGCGCATGGGCAACAAGCGCAAGCGCGACCCGGAAACGCCGAGCAGCTGAGCCATTCACTTCCCTTATTGCGCCATGATTTCGCTACATGGCGCAGTACCGCAGGAATATACTCAGGCATAGGGCTTGCTAAAACTTGATTTGTGAGTCAAGTTTTAGCGGCTCGATTTTCAATCGCCGGAGTGATCATGATCGTTGACCGTCAAGGCAGGCGTTTTCGCAATTTGCGGATCAGTCTGACCTCAGCCTGCAATTACGCCTGTACCTACTGCGTGCCCAACGGCAAGCGGCTGGTCGCTGCGCAGGATGAACTGTCGGCCGAAGCCATGGCACGCGGCGTGGCCTATCTGATCGAAGCCGCAGGCATCGAGCGCCTGCGTATTACCGGCGGCGAGCCGCTGGTCAGCCCCAAACTCGAATCGTTCATGACCGCCGTTGGCAAGATGGGGCTGGACGACATCAGCCTGACCACCAATGGTCAGCTGCTCGCCAAAAAGCTCCCGCTGCTGTTAGACGCCGGTCTGCGCCGGATCAATGTTTCCCTCGATACTCTCGACGCCAGTGCGTTTCGCAGTATTGCCCGTGGCGGCGACCTGGCCACAGTGCTCGACGGCATGGATCAGGCCGCAGCGGCCGGAATGAAGATCAAGGTCAACATGGTGCCGTTGCGCGGGCAGAATCTCGATCAGGTGATGCCGCTGCTTGATTACTGTCTTGAGCGTGGATTTGAACTGCGTTTCATCGAGCTGATGCGCATGGGCCACCTGGCCAAAGACTCCAATGCTTTCCTGCAACAGTTTGTCAGTCTGCAACAGTTGCTGGAGCTCATTGGCGAGCGTTATGAGTACGCGCAAACCGATGCGCCCGTGGACGCCACGGCCGTGCGTTACTCTATTCCCGGGTTGGGTAACTTCGGCGTGATTGCCAACGAAAGCGTGCCGTTTTGCCGGACTTGCTCGCGGTTGCGCTTGTCGTCGACCGGTTGGTTGCACGGTTGCCTGTCGTCGAGCAATCGCCATTACGTCGGCGATCTGCTGGATAAACCACGTCATCAAGCGCTGCCGGCGCTGCAAAGGCTGCTGGTCAAAGCCTTGGGTGACAAGCAGGAAGTGGCGTTCTCTGGCGGCGCGACGGTCATGAAAATCATCGGCGGCTGAAGAACCGCATTCGCCATACCCTCGAGCTGGCGCAAAAGCTGCATTCAACGGCCATTCGCCGGTTTTCCGTCACCGGCTTCTGGAGGATGAGGATGCGTAGCCTGGTTTTGCTGCTGGCCGTTTTGGCGCTTGGCGGCTGCATGAATGTCAGCGATATGGCCGAAGGCACTCGCTACCACATGAGCGACGCGGGGCTGCTGGATCACAGCGACAGCCGCCGCGTGAACAACTTCCGCATTCAGCCGGACTCGTTCATCTACATCGCTCAGGGCGCCTTTGCACCACCGGGTGGTTCGTATCCGCGACCGAACGTAGTGGCAGAGGAAGCCTTCAAGGGTTTTGTCGAGTATTTCCCGATGGTCCGTCGCGCGCGCGCGCCCGAAGGCCTTGATCAGGCAATGGGTGAAGCCCGCGATGCGGGGGCTCATTACCTGCTGTACACGCGTTTCGCCAAGGCCGACGACCGCATTGGTAACTCCGATGAATGGCTTGATCAGGAATACGTGGATCGCCTCGGCATCGATGGCGGCGTGATTCAGATCATGTTGATCGAGACCAGCACCCAGTATTTGATTGATACTGCACGTATCAAGAGTCGTGGCGGTTTACTGACGTTCCACGACAACAAACCCGAAGACCTGATCGGCCCTCCGCTTGCTCAATATGCACGCAGCCTGTTGGGGGTCGGCGACCAATAAGCCAAGGAGTACGCCATGAGTGGCCCGCAAAAAGCCAATGACCTGTTGGGACAGATCCCCAAAACCAAAGGCCTGCCGCCGGTGCACTTGTGGAATCCGGACTTCTGCGGCGACATCGACATGCGCATCGCCCGAGACGGCACCTGGTATTACCTGGGCACGCCGATCGGGCGCAAGCCGATGGTCAAATTGTTCTCCACGATCATCCGCCGCGACGGCGATGATTATTTCCTGATTACCCCGGTCGAAAAGGTCGGGATCAAAGTCGACGACGCGCCGTTTGTAGCGATTGCCGTGGAGGTTGAAGGCGAGGGCGAGGCGCAGGTGCTGCGTTTTACCACCAACGTCGACGAAACCGCCGAGGCGGGGCCCGAGCATCCGATCCGCGTCGAGATTGATCCCGCCACGCAAGAGCCTGCGCCATACGTGCATGTGCGCACCAACCTCGAAGCGCTGATCCACCGCAATGTGTTCTACCAATTGGTGGAGTTAGCGGTCAGTCGCGAAATCGATGGCCAGCGCTGGCTTGGGGTTTGGAGCAGCGGTGAGTTCTTCCGCATCGGCCTCGAGCCCTAAAAGATCGCAGCCTTCGGCAGCTCCTACATTTGGAATGCAATCTCCTGTAGATACCGTCTTGCCCCTCATCGGGCAAGGGCAATTTTCGGGTCAAATGGCTGGCCCGATTTAAGAACGGCGTAGACAAAATGTAGGAGTTTGCGCATCGCTGCACAGATGATTTGCTTGGGGGCCTTGCCGTTGGCCTTCAAGCGGTCCTTCATGGCGATGATTGCCTTGTTGTGCTTCAGTGCAACCAACCCAGGCATGTATAGACCCGCCCGAACGCGAGCCGATCCGATCCTCGAAATCACTGTTCTGCCTTTGAATTTTCCCGAGTCCTGCAGCTTTGGGTTCAACCCGGCGGCAGCGACCAGCTTGCGAGGGTCGTCATATTTACGCAGGTCGCCCAACTCGGCCAGCAGCCGCTCAAGGGTTTTCTGGCCGATACCGTCGATGGTCACGATCAAGTCGCGCATTTGGCGCATGTCTGGATCATCGTCGATGTGTTTTTTGATTGATTTGTGAGTTTCAACGATCTCTTTCTCGATGTGACGCAGCACAGAGTTGATCGAGTCTTTGACCTTTTCGTCGGATACATCCAGGCGATTGAGCTCCATTTGCTCCATTTCCTGAAGGTCATCCAAGCGACGTACCATCGCCTTTAGCTGACGATATTTCAGCGGCTCTGGAGCCCAAAGCTGAAGCTTTTCAGCCTTTTCCCGAGCAAAGTCAGCGATCAATTTGGCGTCGCTTTTGTCGGTTTTGATCCGGCGCAGCTCGCTGTCGGCGTAAGCGTGGGTCGTAGCCGGATTGACGACGCAGACCCGGTAACCCTTGTTGTAGACGAACTCGGCAAGTTCCAGGTGATAAACGCTGGTGGCTTCCATCACGATCAGAGCTGTAGGCTCGACCTGCTTGTTCAGCCAGGCGTCAAACTCTTTGAAACCTTTTGAGTCGTTAGCCAGTTTGGCCTTGGTTTTGTGCTTGCCGTTTGGCAGGTGAGTGGCGATATCAAAGGTATTTTTAGCGACATCGACGCCGACGAAATTGGACATGACCGTTTCTCCATTAATCCGTTTTCGATCATCACTGCACTCTGTCCAACCTTGCGAATGCGGGCTCTCGCCAGAGACGGGCCCAAGATACCGTTCGAACTATACGAGTGAGTGTGGAGGGCTGGAGCACGATCTACATCACAGGCAAAAAGCCTAAGGAGCTGCACGGCTTCCAAGTCCCTCCCTCGATGATCAGTCGAGAACTATCGCTCCTGACGGAGCGATAGTCGAGATACAAGGAGCTGCCGAAGGCTGCGATCTTTTTTGTCGTTGACACTCAATCGTATGATGATTAGCGTAGGCACCCATCGCGATCCGCTTTGAGGTGTTCATGTCCAGCAGCTTTCATGCGTCAACGGTCGACTGGCTCGGCAGTTGGATCGCCGCTGGCCAGGTGAAACCTGGGCAGACCATCAAGGTCGAGGCCGATCTGGGCGAACAGCTCGGGGTTAGCCGCACGGTCATCCGCGAAGCCATCAAAACCCTCGTCGCCAAAGGCATGCTTGAAGTCGGGCCGAAAGTCGGTACTCGCGTCTTGCCGGTGCGGCGCTGGAATCTGTTCGATCCGCAAGTCGTCGGTTGGCTGTCGCGCAACGGCCTGCCGGAAAACTTCGTTGATGACCTGCTTGATTTGCGCCGCACCATCGAACCCATGGCCGTGCGCTGGGCTTGCGAGCGAGCGACCCTCGAACAGATCGAGGCGGTGCAACTGGCCTATAACGCGCTGGAGCGGGCGGTCGACAGCAGCAAGGATTACAACCGCGCCGACCAGACGTTCCACGAATGCATTCTCGCTGCCAGCCACAATCAGTTCATCGAACAAATGGTTCCGGCCCTGGGCGCCTTGCTTGCGGTGTCGTTCGAAGTCTCCGCCGCCGACCCCGATGAACTGCGTCGCACCTTGCCGATCCACAAAGACATGGCCGACGCCATCGCCGCTCGCGATTCCGCGCGGGGCGTATGGGCCTGCATGACGCTGATCGACAATGCGGACCTGGCGATCAAACGCTTTTACCCCAAAGTCATGGCTGACAAAAAAGCCGGCTAAATACCCACACACTAAAAACAACAAAGAAGGATCGCCATGACCTGGACCGCACTGACCCAACACCGCGCCAAACTCGGCGAAGGCCCGTTCTGGGACGCACCAACGCAAGCGCTGTACTGGGTCGATATTGCTGGCAAGCAAGCCCTGCGCCTGATCGGCCAGAACGTGCAGATCTGGCAAATGCCCGAGCATGTGTCGGCGTTCATTCCTTGTACCAGCGGTGATGCGCTGGTGACTCTGAGCAGTGGCGTCTATCGCCTCGATCTCGATTCTCCGGGACTCGACCCGCGCCTGACCCTGTTCTGCGTTGCTGATCCGCAACCCGGCAACCGCGCCAACGAAGCTCGCTGTGATGCACTGGGCCGGTTATGGCTCAGCACCATGCAAAACAACATCGGCGAGCAGGGCGAAGACCTGCCGATCATCCGCCGCTCGGGTGGACTGTTCCGTATTGATCCGGATAAACGCGTCACGCCGCTGCTGCGCGGTTTGGGGATTCCCAACACGCTGCTGTGGAGCGACGACGGCAGCACGCTGCTGTTCGGTGACAGCCTCGACAGCACGCTTTATCGCTATTTCGTTCACACCGACGGCAATCTTGACACCGCTTACATCTGGTACGGCCCCGATCAACAGGGCGGTCCGGACGGTTCGGCGATGGATAGTGAAGGCTATGTGTGGAACGCGCGTTGGGATGGCAGTTGCCTGTTGCGCCTGACGCCTGAAGGCAAAGTCGATCGCAAGATTGATTTGCCGATCAGCCGACCCACCAGTTGCGTATTCGGCGGCGAAGATCTGAAAACCCTGTACATCACCAGCGCCCACAGCCCGCTCAACCATCCATTGGACGGCGCCGTGCTGTCATTGCGGGTCGATGTCGCAGGAAAGCTCTGTACGCGTTTTGCGAGCTAGATCCCAAAATATGGGATGTAAAATTATATATTGAGATTATTTGCTGGTCGGGTTTATAGTCGGCTCCAGCAGTAACACGCACTCACACTTAAAAAGAACAAAACAGGTGAAGTGATGCAGCGAATTTCTATCGCACTCCTCAACGGAGTCGGCGTCTCGCAACAGCTCAATGCTGTCATCGGCGCCTGCCTGTTTTGTTTCAAACGCTTTCCAGACCGGACATCGTCAGATGCCCGGTTTTTTTGCGCTTGCGAACAGGAGTCCTGATTCATGGCTGAACCTCTTTCCCTGCCGCCGGTGCCCGCACCGCCCAAGGGTGAGCGCCTGAAAAACAAAGTCGTGCTGCTGACCGGCGCTGCCCAAGGCATCGGTGAAGCCATCGTCGCGGCCTTCGCCTCGCAGCAAGCGAAACTGCTGATCAGCGATCTTCAAGTCGAGAAGGTCGAGAAGGTTGCCGCCCACTGGCGCGAGCAGGGCGCGGACGTGCAGGCGCTCAAGGCAGATGTGTCGCGCCAGAAGGATCTCCACGCCATGGCCAGACTCGCTGTCGAACGGCATGGGCGCATCGACGTGTTGGTCAACTGCGCTGGGGTCAACGTGTTCCGTGATCCGCTGCAGATGAGCGAAGAAGACTGGCATCGCTGTTTCGCCATTGATCTGGACGGCGCCTGGTACGGTTGCAAAGCGGTATTGCCGCAGATGATCGAGCAGGGCGTCGGCAGCATCATCAACATCGCCTCGACCCATTCTTCACACATCATTCCCGGCTGCTTCCCGTACCCGGTGGCCAAGCACGGCCTGCTCGGTCTGACCCGTGCGCTGGGCATCGAATACGCGGCCAAGGGCATTCGCGTCAATGCCATCGCGCCCGGCTACATCGAAACCCAACTCAACGTTGATTACTGGAACGGTTTCGCCGACCCGCACGCCGAGCGTCAGCGCGCCTTCGATCTGCATCCGCCGAAACGCATTGGCCAGCCGCTGGAAGTGGCGATGACGGCAGTATTTCTGGCCAGTGACGAAGCACCTTTTATCAACGCTTCATGCATCACCATTGATGGTGGTCGCTCGGTGATGTACCACGACTGAGCGAACGGGTTTCAGGCGGATAAGTCCGCTTGAAATCCAATCATCATACGATATGACTATTTTCGACAGGCTTTGCAGTAACACGCTTCAAACGCATTAACGCTTTTCAAATATTGCTCAAAAAAAATAACAAGGAGTCAGCTTATGAAACGTCGTTTCGGGATTCGTACCCTGTGCACTACCGCGCTGGCGGTCAGCGCATTCAGCCTGAGCAGTGCGCTGCTCGCTGCCGATACCGTGAAAATCGGCTTTCTGGTCAAACAGGCCGAAGAACCGTGGTTCCAGACCGAATGGGCCTTCGCCGAGAAAGCCGCCAAGGACAAGGGTTTTGAACTGATCAAGATCGCCGTGCCGGATGGCGAGAAGACGTTGTCGGCCATCGATAGCCTGGCCGCCAACGGCGCCAAGGGCTTTGTGATTTGCCCTCCGGACGTTTCCCTCGGCCCGGCCATCATGGCTAAAGCCAAACTCAATGACCTCAAAGTGATTGCCGTCGACGATCGTTTCGTCGACGCCAACGGCAAGTTCATGGAAGACGTGCCGTACCTCGGCATGGCCGCGTTCGAAGTCGGTCAGAAGCAGGGCGCCGCGATGGCCGCCGAAGCGAAAAAACGCAATTGGGAATGGAAAGACACCTACGCGGTGGTCAACACCTACAACGAACTCGACACCGGCAAGAAGCGCACCGACGGCTCGGTCAAAGCCCTGGAAGAGGCCGGCATGCCGAAAGACCACATCCTCTTCGCCGCCCTGAAAACCCTCGACGTGCCGGGCAGCATGGACGCGACCAACTCGGCGCTGGTGAAACTGCCGAGTGCGGCGAAGAACCTGATTATCGGCGGCATGAACGACAACACCGTGCTTGGCGGCGTGCGCGCCACCGAAGCCGCCGGGTTTGCTGCGGCCAACGTGATCGGTATCGGCATCAACGGCACCGACGCCATCGGCGAACTGAAAAAGCCCAACAGCGGCTTCTACGGTTCGATGCTGCCGAGCCCGCACATCGAAGGCTACAAGACCGCCGAGATGATGTACGAGTGGGTCACCACCGGCAAAGAGCCACCGAAGTACACCGCTATGGACGACGTCACCCTGATCACCCGCGAGAACTTCAAGCAAGAGCTGGAAAAAATCGGCTTGTGGAACTGACGGCAACGCCGGCCCGGGCAACCGGGCCGTTTGATCAGGCCGTTATGAACACGGCGATGAGGTGGCTTAAATGCACGCGCAAGTACAAACAACACAATACAACGCTGGCGGCAGCCTGCGCTTCAACGGGATCGGCAAAACCTTTCCCGGCGTGAAAGCGCTGGACGGCATCAGCTTCGTCGCCCATCCCGGCCAAGTCCACGCCTTGATGGGCGAGAACGGCGCCGGTAAATCGACCCTGCTGAAAATCCTCGGT
Organism: Pseudomonas sp. LBUM1648; assembly: GCF_059716145.1. NCBI lineage: Bacteria > Pseudomonadati > Pseudomonadota > Gammaproteobacteria > Pseudomonadales > Pseudomonadaceae > Pseudomonas > Pseudomonas sp. LBUM1648. The sequence goes on along the minus strand of NZ_CP166808.1, from coordinate 4,769,579 downwards.
GGCGCTTACATCCCCAGCAGCGGCGAGTTGCAGATCGGCGAGCAGACGATGGCGTTTAAATCGACTGCCGACAGCATCGGCAGCGGCGTGGCGGTGATTCACCAGGAACTGCATCTGGTGCCCGAAATGACCGTGGCAGAGAACCTGTTTCTCGGTCACTTGCCCGCCAGTTTCGGCCTGATCAATCGCGGCGTTTTACGTCAGCAAGCCCTGAGCTGCCTCAAAGGCCTGGCTGACGAAATCGATCCGCAGACCAAGGTCGGACGCTTGTCCCTTGGCCAGCGGCAATTGGTGGAAATCGCCAAGGCCCTGTCGCGCGGCGCCCATGTCATCGCCTTCGACGAGCCGACCAGCAGCCTTTCGGCCCGTGAGATCGACCGCTTGATGGCGATCATCGGGCGCTTGCGTGACGAGGGTAAAGTCGTGCTCTACGTCTCGCATCGCATGGAAGAAGTGTTCCGCATTTGCGACGCGGTGACCGTGTTCAAGGACGGTCGCTACGTGCGTACTTTCGAGGACATGAGCCAGTTGACCCACGATCAACTGGTGACCTGCATGGTCGGACGCGACATTCAGGACATCTACGATTATCGCAATCGCCCGCGCGGCGCGGTGGCGCTGAAAGTTGACGGCTTGCTCGGGCCGGGCCTGCGCGAGCCGATCAGTTTCGAGGCGCACAAAGGCGAGATTCTCGGGTTGTTCGGACTGGTCGGGGCAGGGCGCACCGAGCTGTTTCGTTTGCTCAGTGGCCTGGAGCGCAATACCGCCGGACGCCTCGAACTGCGTGGCCACGAGCTGAAGTTACGTTCACCCCGCGATGCGATTGCTGCCGGGATTCTGCTGTGCCCGGAGGATCGTAAAAAGGAAGGGATCATCCCGCTGGCCAGCGTCGCCGAGAACATCAATATCAGCGCCCGTGGCGCGCACTCCGGTCTCGGTTGCCTGTTGCGCGGACTCTGGGAAAAGACCAACGCCGAGAAGCAGATCAAGGCGCTGAAAGTGAAAACGCCCCACGCCGGCCAGCAGATCAAATTCCTTTCCGGTGGCAATCAGCAGAAGGCCATTCTCGGCCGCTGGTTGTCGATGCCAATGAAAGTCCTGCTGCTCGACGAACCGACCCGTGGCATCGACATCGGTGCCAAAGCCGAGATCTACCAGATCATCCATAACCTGGCCGCTGACGGCATTTCGGTGATCGTGGTGTCCAGCGACCTGATGGAAGTGATGGGCATTTCCGACCGCATCCTGGTGCTGTGCGAAGGCGCCCTGCGCGGCGAAGTCAGCCGTGACCAGGCCAATGAATCCAACCTGCTGCAACTGGCTTTGCCACGCCACCGCGCTGACGGCGTGGCGAACTGAGAGGTGACTATGATGACAACCCAGAAAGAAACCCTGCCGACCGAGCGCAAACCTTTGGATATGCGGCGCTTCCTCGATGACTGGGTCATGCTGTTGGCAGCCGTCGGCATCTTCGTGGCCTGCACGCTGCTGATCGACAACTTTCTCTCGCCGCTGAACATGCGTGGCCTTGGCCTGGCGATTTCCACCACCGGGATTGCCGCGTGCACCATGCTGTATTGCCTGGCGTCCGGGCACTTCGACTTGTCGGTAGGCTCGGTGATTGCCTGCGCCGGCGTGGTCGCGGCGGTGGTCATGCGTGACACCAACAGCGTGTTCCTCGGCGTCAGTGCGGCGCTGGCGATGGGGCTGATTGTCGGGCTGATCAACGGCATCGTGATTGCCAAGTTACGGGTCAATGCGTTGATCACCACGTTGGCGACCATGCAGATTGTCCGTGGTCTGGCCTACATTTTTGCCAACGGCAAAGCGGTCGGCGTGTCGCAGGAATCGTTCTTCGTCTTCGGCAATGGCCAGTTGTTCGGCGTGCCGGTGCCGATCCTGATCACCATCGTCTGCTTCCTGTTTTTCGGCTGGTTGCTGAACTACACCACCTACGGGCGCAACACCATGGCCATCGGTGGCAACCAGGAAGCGGCGTTGCTGGCGGGTGTGAACGTTGATCGGACCAAAATCATCATCTTCGCCGTGCATGGCGTGATCGGTGCGTTGGCCGGTGTGATTCTGGCATCGCGCATGACTTCCGGGCAGCCGATGATCGGCCAAGGTTTTGAGCTGACGGTGATCTCGGCTTGCGTGTTGGGCGGGGTGTCGCTGAGCGGCGGGATCGGCATGATTCGGCATGTGATTGCCGGGGTGTTGATTCTGGCGATCATCGAGAATGCGATGAACCTGAAGAATATCGATACGTTTTATCAGTATGTGATTCGTGGGTCGATTTTGTTGTTGGCTGTGGTTATTGACCGTCTGAAACAGCGCTGAGACCAAAAGCCCCTCACCCCAGCCCTCTCCCGGAGGGAGAGGGGGCCGACCGAGGTGTCTTGCGCTCTACATTGACCTGAAGAATCCAGTCGATTGTGGATTCGTTAAAGCACGCTCAGGTCGGCGTATCTCTGAAGCATCCCCCAATCAGTCCCCTCTCCCTCCGGGAGAGGGCTAGGGTGAGGGTGATCACTCCCAAAAAATATCTCTTGCCCACACAACCCCGTTTCGGTTATCACTTTGTACATGATTAGACAGGTACGATTTGACAAGAAACAACGGGTGGTCGACGAACTCGTCCGGCGCATCGAAAGCGGCCTCATGGAGGACGGCTTTCTGTTGCCCGGCGAGCATCAGTTGGCTCAAGAATTCAAGGTCAGCCGTGGCACCTTGCGTGAAGCGCTGGCCGAATTGAAGCGGCGCAAATACATCGCCACGCAAAGCGGGGTCGGCTCCATCGTCACGTTTGACGGTGTTGTGCTCGACCAGCGCAGCGGCTGGGCGCAGGCGCTGGCCGACAGCGGGGCGCTGGTCAATACCGAAGTGTTGCGCCTGGAAGCCGTGACTCGGACTGACTTGCTGTCGCGTTTCGGCACCGACCAATTCATCACCCTCGACCGCCGTCGCCGTTCCAGCGACGGCACGCTGGTGTCCCTCGAACGTTCTTTGATGCCGGCCACCGGCGGCCTGGAAAGCCTGCCGCGAGTCGGTCTGATCGATAATTCCCTGACCATCACCTTGGCCGCCTACGGCTACATCGGCGAGCGTGGCGATCAGTGGATCGGCGCCGAACCGTTGAATGCCGAAGACGCCGAACTGCTCGGCCGTCCCGTCGGCACCGTATTCCTCAAGGCACTGCGTACCACTTACGACCGGCAGAACCGTTTCATGGAGCAGGTCGAAAGCCTGCTCGACCCGGTGCATTTCCGCATGCACCTGCAATTTGGAGAATCAAAATGACCACGCTTAACCGTGCCCTTGGCGCTTTCTATGGCTTGGCCCTCGGTGATGCGCTGGGCATGCCGACGCAATCGCTGAACCGCGAAACGATCAAGGCCCGCTTCGGCCAGATCACCGATCTGCAGGATGCTGGCCCGCTGCAACCGATCGCTGCAAACATGCCCAAAGGCTCGATCACCGACGACACCGAACAGGCGATTCTGGTTGGCGAATTGTTGATCGAAGGCAAGGGCCGGATCGAGCCGGCGATCCTTGCGCAACGGCTGATCGAATGGGAAGCCGAAATGCAGGCCAAGGGCTCGCAGGATTTGCTTGGCCCGTCGACCAAACGCGCTATTGAAATGATCCTCGCCGGGCATTCGCCGGAAGAGGCCGGACGCTACGGCACCACCAACGGCGCGGCGATGCGCATCACCCCGGTGGGGATTGCGGCGGACGTTGCCGATCCCGAGCGCTTTATCGCGGCGGTGGTGCAGGCCTGTCAGGTGACCCACAACACCACGCTGGGGATTTCCAGCGCGGCGGCGGTGGCGGCAGTGGTTTCCGCCGGCATTAATGGCATGGATCTGGGCGAGGCGTTGAACCTCGGTCAGCAGATTGCTCAACAAGCGGAGTCGCACGGGCACTGGGTGGCCGGTGGGCGCATCGCGTCGCGCATCAGTTGGGCACGCAGCATCAGCGTCGACAGCGACAAAGCGTTGCTGGCGGATCTGCTCTACGACGTGATCGGCACTTCGGTGGCGTCGCAGGAGTCGGTGGTGGTGTCGTTCGCGCTGGCGCAGCAAGTGGCCGTCGGTGAGATGAGCGCGTTTGAAGCGTTGTGCATGGCTGCCAGTCTTGGCGGAGACACTGACACCATCGCCGCGATACTCGGGGCAATGCTTGGGGCCTGCCTTGGTCTTGAGAGTTGGCCTGCGCCGATGATCGAGACGGTGAAAACCGTCAATGCTCTTGAGCTGGAACCGTTGGTGCAAGGACTCCTTACTCTGCGCTGAGCACCCCCTGTGTAGGAGCTGCCGGAGGCTGCGATCTTTTGATCTTCAACAGTCTTCAGCCCGCCACAAAATCAAGGTCAAAAGATCGCAGCCTGCGGCAGCTCCTACAGGGGATGTGCAGGTTATTGAATTGCCCATAAACACAAAAAAGGCAACAGGAGCACTTTCATGAGTTCATCAAACGTCGGGCAAAGCGCCGGGCAACTGGAAACCCGCGGCATCGAGCCGGTCCCGGAAGCCGAGTGCAACGGGCATCCGCTGCAACTGTTCTGGGTCTGGTTTGCGGCTAACATTTCCATTCTCGGCCTGCCGCTGGGTGCCACGCTGGTTGCGTTTCGCGGCTTGGCGATCTGGCAGGCGATCATCGTCGCGATCATCGGCGCTGCCGGTTCGTTTGCGGTGGTCGGGATCATCTCCATCGCTGGCCGTCGAGGTCGAGCGCCGAGCCTGACCCTGTCGCGAGCGATCTTCGGTGTGCGGGGCAACATCGGCCCGACGCTGGTCTCGCTGATGTCGCGGCTGGGCTGGGAAACCGTCAACACCACCACCGCCGCGTTCGTCTTGTTGTCGCTGTGCTCGATCCTGTTCGGCTCGCCGGTTGAAGCGAAAAGTGCGCCGGTGCTGACGCTGATCTTCATCGCGATTTTCGTCCTGCTGACCCTGTCAGTCTCTGGCCTCGGCCATGCCACGTTGCTGGTAATCCAGAAGTGGGCGACCTACGTGTTCGGCGCGTTGAACATTCTGGTCGGCGGCTTCCTCTGCGCGACCATCGACTGGAGCGCGGTGTTCAACGCTACACCTGCGCCGATGAGCGCAATGATCATCGGCATCGGCACCATGGCCGCCGGCACCGGTATCGGCTGGGCCAACGCGGGCGCCGACATGTCGCGCTATCAACATCGCAGCGTCAAAGCCGCGCGTCTGGTGGCCTCGGCGGCGTTCGGCGCCGGCATTCCGCTGGTGCTGCTGATCACCCTCGGCGGCCTGCTCTCGGTGGGCAACAACGACCTCGCGTCGGCGACTGACCCGATCGTGGCGATCCGCGACATGCTGCCGACCTGGATGGCCGTGCCATACCTGATCACCGCGTTCGGTGGTCTGCTGCTGTCGAATAACCTCTCGGTGTACTCCGCCGGTTTGACCACGCTGACCCTCGGCCTGAAGGTCAAACGCGTCTACGCGGTGGTGGTCGATATCGTTGCGATCTTTGCCGGTTCGATCTACTTCATGTTGATCGCCGACAGCTTTTACGGCCCGTTTATCACTTTCATTTCCTTGCTGGCGGTGCCGATCACGGCGTGGGTCGGGATCTTCGTGGTCGACTTGATTCACCGTCACTACTACAGCCCGACAGACTTGCTCGACGTCAGCCCGAGCAGCGCTTACTGGTATCGCGGCGGCGTCGAGTGGCGTGCGTTCGGCGCGTGGGCGATTGCTATCGTGCTCGGTTTCAGCTTCACCACCATCGGCACCACCGCGGAAAATGTCTGGTTCAAAGGCTTCCTGTCCGACTCGTGGCTGGGCCACAACGGCCTCGGCTGGATCGTGACGTTCGTGGTCGCCGGTGGCATTTACTTTGTACTGGGCGGGGCGAAAGATCGCCGTGCCGCGCAAACCGAGAATGCTCATGCCTAAGATGTTGCACACCGGCCAGGTCATCATCGACCTGGTCATGGCCGTGGATAAACTGCCACAAATCGGCGGCGACGTGCTGGCGCAGTCCGCCGGTTTCGAGACCGGCGGCGGCTTCAACGTAATGGCTGCGGCAGTGCGTAATGGCCTGCCGGTGGTTTATCTCGGTCGCCATGGCACGGGGCGTTTCGGTGATCTGGCGCGCCAGGCGATGGACGCTGAAGGCATTCACATTGGCATCAGCACGGCGGCACAACGCGACACTGGTTTGTGTGTGGCGTTGACCGATGCGTCGGCCGAGCGCAGTTTCATTTCCTACATCGGCGCTGAAGGTGAGGTGACGGTCGAGGATTTGAACAGCGTCCCCGCCGAAGCCGGGGACTATGTTTACGTCAGCGGTTACAGCCTGTTGCATGAAGGCAAGGCTAAGCCGTTGCTCGACTGGACGCTGGCGTTGCCGGCCACGATCAACGTGGTGTTCGATCCGGGGCCGCTGGTGGAGTCGCCGGATTCACCGTTGATGCAGGCATTGCTGCCGCGCATCGATGTGTGGACCAGCAACAGTGTCGAGGCGTTGCGGTTTACCGGGGCTGAAGACATTGGCGTGGCGCTGGATCGTCTGGCCGAGCATCTGCCTAAGCAGGCGCTGATGGTGGTGCGCGATGGGCCGCAGGGTTGCTGGATTCACCAGCGTGGCGAGCGTCGGCATGTGCCGGGTTTTGCCGTGAAAGCGGTGGACAGCAATGGTGCCGGAGATGCCCATGCGGGAGTATTTGTCGCGGGGTTGGCGCAAGGGTTGTCAGCCCATGAAGCGGCGCGGCGGGCGAATGCGGCGGCGGCACTGGCGGTGACGCGGTGGGGGCCGGCTACATCGCCGGGGAGTGCTGAGGTTGATGCGTTAATCCGCGAATCCTGCGGTGACTGATCCATAGCTATCGCTAGCAGGCTAGCTCCCACATTGCATCTTTGCCAATCACAGGCCCTTGTAGGAGCAGCCTGCGGCGACTCCTACAGGGTCAGACGGTGTCAGCTATCGAGTTTGCGCGCCGCTTCAACCCCGGCGGCACTGAGCTTGATCGGCAGGTGCAATGAATGTTCGCCGGCCTCGTTGCAGGTCACATGACCATGGTGAATCAGTCCACGTTCCTGCAAAGCGGCGAGGGCGCTGGCCACGACTTTCTCGCCCCGGTAATTGTCCAGCACCTCCTTGCCCAGTCCACTCGGGTGAGCGTGCAGCAGGCGGGTGAGGACTTCTTTTTCCAGGTTTTTATCGACGTTCATGGTTACCTCTTCATGGATGTGAATAGGACGCTCGCGTCGGCGAACTACTGCTGACCGGACCCTTCGGAACCCGAGCCACCGGTGGTGGTTTTCGAGCCGACGCCGGGGCCGGCGTTGTCTGGCGTTGCAGGGGAATCCGGGGTGTTCATGCCGCCCTGGCGACCGGGATCACTGCCTTGCGTGCGAGGATCGGTGCCGGTGGCTGGGGGCTGGTTGATCAACGGAACACCCGAGCCATCGGTATTCATGCCGGGGGCACTGTTGATGGCGGGGGCTCGCGGAGGGGTCGGATCTGTAGGGCCGGTACCTGCCGCCGTTGCAGCGAAGGCTGCGGGGCAGAGCAGGGCGGTGAAGACAAGAGCGGTCAACCTTGACGGAATCATAGGGCTTCTCCAGTGATTGGAATCCTTACCTTGTGTTGGTCTGCCCTGGTTTTGGATTGGTGCCTGATGATCGACGAACGGTCTACATCGCCTGTGCGGTTTTGACATTGATCCCGCGCCAGAGTAATCGGCCGAGGGTGATCAACCAGTTCAGCAGCGCGACCGCCAACACCGTGAGTAGCAGCGTCGCCATGCCGTGTTCAACGATGATTTTCCCGGCCAATAATGGAAAGCCAAAAACGCCAACGAAATAGGAAAGACTGAACAGCAGCAACGCCTGCGAAGTCGTGCCATTCGGTGCTTCGTTGGCGGCCAGTCCGTTGATCACCGAATAAGTAAGTCCGTAACCGACACCCAGCATCACCGCCGCCAGCAGATAAGCGAAACCGCTGTGTACGCCGAACGCAAACAGCACAATCGAGCCGAGCATCAGCCCCGACAGCAGACACGACGCACGCAGTGGATCACGCTTGACCACGAAGCCGGCGATCAGCATCCGGCTGCTGATTGCCGCGCTCATGAAGCCGAGAAAGAACAGCGAATAATCCAGCGAGCGGGTAGCGGCATAAGTGGTCTGGAAGCTCGACAGGCCACCGAACACGCAACCGCCGAGACCGACCATGATGATCGGAAACATCGCGCGGGAACCGAGTACTTGAGTGGTCGCTCGCCAAGTGATTCTGGCGGAGGACATGGTTTGGGGGCTTTGCAGGCGAGCACCGAGCCGCCAGAACAACAACACGCCGATCAGGCTCGCCAGTGCCGCCAGATAGAACGCCGACGTCACCGGCAAGCCCAGCGCATTGGCCACCCTTCCGAGCAACGGGCCGCTGCCGATTCCGGTCATCATGCTCCCCGATAGCAAGGCAAAATATTTCGCCCGCTGCGCCGGGGTCACCAGACTGGCGACAATGATCGGCCCCAAGGTGTAAAACACCCCCCAGCCCAACCCCAGCAACAAACCGAAAAACAGCAACAGATGACCGAACCCCGGCGTCATCGCAAAGCCCAGGCTGGCCGCCACCAGCAGCAGACCGAACAACGCAATCGAACGCGCCGCGCCAAGCAGATCCGAGAGGTGCCCGGACACCAGCACTGCCGCAAACGTGCTGAACATCGCCGCAGAAATCACGCTGCCGGCGTCGTGTTCATTGCCGCCGCGCGAGCCGATCAACAACGACAGCAGAAACGTCGAACCGTAGGACAGCGACAGCAGGTAACTGGCGAGGCAGAACAGGCCGAACAGCTTGCCCGACACCTTGGGTGTGGCTTGAGACATTGACGCGTTCCTTGACCGGAGCATTGAGCGTCATCTATCTAACACGCCCGGCGCCAGGCTTAGGTCTGAGCTTGGTGAAGTCAGGATCGTTGCGGGCCGGAGTAATGCGTTCAGGCGATACCAATCTCTTCCTTGAACTGCTCCATGAAGCCTTTCAGGCGTTGATGACGAATCTGCGCCAGGCGCTGGCCGGCGGCGGTCTGGAAACCGTCGGCGAGGTGCAGCAGTTTGGTCTGGAAGTGATCGAGGCAGAACCGTGTGTCGTTGTAATCGCGATGTCTCGCCTCCGGATCCTGTGGGTCGTACAACGCCGATCCCATGCGCCCGGCCACGTAGAAGGTGCGGGCGACGCCGAGCATACCGAGGGAATCGAGACGGTCGGCATCCTGGACGATTTTTGCTTCGAGGGTGATTGGCGTGATGTTGGCGGAAAAGCTGTGGGCTTCGATGGCGTGGGCGACGGTGTTGATTTTGTCTTCGGGCCACTTCAGGTCGGCCAACACTGCCCAGGCTTTTTCCGCTGCCAGGCGCGAGGCTTGCGAGCGCAACGGCGAGTTCTTTTCAATGGCGACGCAATCGTGCAACAGCACCGCCGCCAGCAATACTTCAAGATCCCCGCCTTCCTCGGCCTGCAACGTACGCACGTTGTGCCAGACCCGTTGCAGGTGGGCGAGGTCGTGAGCACCGTCGTCTGAGGGTTCGAGCGCGTGGGGTAGCAGATCTTCCGCAAGAGTCATCAGTGGAGTAAAAGCGCTGGCAGACATAAACACTCTTTCAGTTGAGGTGGGTGTCTGTGGCGAGGGAGCAAGCTCTCTCGCCACAAAAGCAATGGCGCCTTAGTATGGCGCTTTCCATTTTCCAACAAGGCCCGTCCATGACGATCGAGATCCGCCCGGCGACCCCCAGCGATGCTCCACAAATCCTCGCGTTCATCACCGAACTGGCAGATTTCGAAAAAGCCCGCCACGAAGTTATCGCCAGCGTTACCGACATCGAGCGCAGCCTGTTCGGCGAAGGCGCCACCGCCCATGGCCTGATCTGCCTGCGCGACGGCCTGCCCATTGGTTTCGCCGTGTTCTTCTTCAGCTACTCCACCTGGCTCGGCAGCAACTGCCTGTACCTCGAAGACCTCTACATCACCCCCGAGCAACGTGGCGGCGGCGCCGGCAAAACCCTGCTGCGCCATCTGGCAAAAATCGCCTGCGACAACGACTGCGGACGCTTCGAGTGGAGTGTCCTGGAATGGAACACGCCGGCCATCGACTTCTACAAATCCCTCGGTGCCCAGCCGCAGGAAGAATGGGTGAGGTATCGCATGGATGGCAAGGTGTTGCGCGAGTTCGCCGAGGGCTGAACAACAATGATGGCGATCTAGTGCTAATTCGATTGTCGCCAGCCCTCTAGTCCGGCATTCTACGCGCCATTTTTGCGCGCTCACGGACGACACCTGCAATGCCTCTGGCAAAATTTCTCCACGCCCGTGGAGCCTTCGCTGCGTCAATGAGTGACCGGCGATGAGCGGATTACGGGCGTCAATGCGTTTGTATGGCCTGGTGAAAAACTCGGGCTCCAGCGACAACCCCCAGCGTCAACCGGTAGACATCCTCTGCGTCGTCAGTCGCACGGGCGGCAAAGCCATCCGTGCGTTTGTGTCTCGGCTCGACGCCGAGTTGATGGCGCGCAGCGAAGGGCTCGATGCTTATCGCGTGATCCCCCTGCGCAGCTTTGATCCCACAGTGTTTATCGACGTCCAACAAGGCTGGCTGACGCTGCACATTTGCTGCGGCTTCGTTGCCCCGGCCGGGCATTCGTTGCTCAAGGACGGCGCGCTGATGCCGATGGGGTGGTACGTCTACTCCGAGATTGGCCAGTGGACTGCCGAACATCATCTGGACCTCGGCGCGCAAATGGCCGAGTTGCTGCAATCAACCTACGACCTGATTCACCTGCACAATTACAACGCTTGGCTCAACGAACTCGATGACGCCACGCCTGCCGAGCTGGCGTGGTACGTCGATGAAGCCTGGCGACATCTGCCAACCGCTGCATCCCCAGACAGCCGTGAGCATTGCCACGCTCTGTTCGACCCAGTCGACAACCGCTGGCGCTTCGCCGCGACCGACATCGATATCCATCAGCCGCACCCGGAACCTCTGAAGCAAGGAGCTTTGAATTGAGTGGTAAACCCGCCGCACGCGTCACCGACCCGACCGCCTGCCCACTGCCTGGCCATGGCACCAACCCGATCGTCTCCGGCTCGCCGAACGTCTTCTTCGACGGCCTCGCCGCTGCGCGCATGACCGACAAGTCGGCGTGTGGCAGTCCGATTACTGGCGCTGTCTCCGGCACTGTGTTCATCAACGGCCTGAACGCCGCCACACTGGATAGCACCGGCGGGCACGGCAATGTCGTGGTCGGCGGTTCGGGGACTGTGATTATTGGCCAGAGCGGCGGAGGCGCGGCGTTTAGTGGGTTGTTGCCGATGCCGGTGCATTTTAATGATCGGATGCAGATCGTTGATGAAACCAGCGGCGAACCGCTTTCCTATATCGCGTATGTCATCGAGCGGGCGGATGGAACGCTGGAGCGAGGCGTCACCGACGCAGCGGGGCACACCCACACTGTTAGCTCGCATCTCAAAGAAACAATCAAACTGTACGTGGAGTAACACCGATGGGAGCCCAAGCCGGAGCCGTTCAAGGATGCATCGGGAGACTGGTAGCCAGCCACGAACTCACAACCAAAGAAGACCAGACCGCCAAACCTGTGACGCTTGCGAGAGAAGTCGTAGCGTTTTTCATCGGTGGGGCAGGTGATTCGGAAAGTTACTATGGCGATGGTCCGAGTAACTACACCTTAAGGGCCATGGAGGCGTTGGAGGGGCGACTGGGGCCGAAATACGGCGATAAATTCCAACGGCATTACATGGGCTACAACGACGTCAAAGGGGATTCCGATCTTGAGGAATTTGTGTTTTCCAAGCTTCCTCACAAGTCCGCGCACGTGTACATCGTTGGTCACAGCCTGGGTGGATGGAACGGCGCGCATTTGTCTCAGATTCTGACCGACAAAGGTTACATCGTTAAAATGCTCGTTACGTTGGACCCCGTTGGTGAAGGAGTGATGGTTGCATTGATCTCGGATATTTATTGGTCGGAGCCAACACCCAAGGCTGAAAAATGGATCAATGTTCGAGCCGAGCCTGTTGAGATGGATCGGACCGACGTCGTTGCCTGGATGGGGGGTAAGTGGGATATCGAGTCAGGTCCGGATGTCATGGGGATTGTCAGGTTCAACCACTATTCGGCGAGAGTTCTGTATGAAACCCGGTTGGAGTGCGGGCAATCTGCTTTGGACTTATCTGCGGACTCTATCGCTGGTTATTTGGGAGAAGGAGCATGAGATTTGCACTGCTGATCGTGGCGTCGCTGCTGTGCGTATCCTGCGCGAAGTCCCATGACATCAGGTCGGCGAAGTTGGAATTCGAATCGATTCAATCTCGTTCGGAAAACATTTTTTTTGATGTGAATTTTTATTCGGATATGGAATTGCTGGAGCTTTTCAGGCGAGAAAAGAAAGCGAACAGCTATGACCAGGTTTTCATCTGTGCGTTAGGCGAGGATACGGATTTCTCTGTTGAACACACGATTTCAAAAGCCGCGATGGGGTTAATCGAAGAAAACAAAGAACCTTTGAGGCAAGCAGGATTTGCTTACACGGCAAGGATTGCCGTCAAGAACGTGGCAGAAAAGAAAAGATCGTCGACGTATTTGAGTCGGGAGGAGTTGGAAAAACTATTGGTAGGTAAGCAAAGTATTCCATGCAAGGTGGTCATCACGGCCACAGGTTATAAGGCTTACTACACGCAATCGATGTTTATTCCTGTTGCAGACATTCTGTCTGCCTTGGTGGACGACTCAGTCAAAGGTGAAACGGTATCCCCCGCGTCCGAGTAATCCATCATCCGCGGTGACGGACGCCAGGAGCCCGGAATAACTGACGACAAAGGCCACACACATGAGGTGGGTTCCAGCGAGCACGAAACGGTAAGGGTCCTGATTAACAAGAATCTGGACGTCGTTCAGCGGTGGCCAAAATGAACTGATTTAATCCCATAATATGGGATGTAAAATTACATATTGAGATTTACTGTTTGAGAGGTCTATAGTCCGTCGCACTCACTGCCAAAAACAAAACAGGTGAAGCGATGCTGGCGCAATTGATCGCGCTCGATTGGGGGACGACCTCATTACGTGCTTACAAACTCGCGGCGGGCGGTGTGGTGCTGGAGCAGCGTTCGCTGTCGTCCGGGATCATGCAGTTGCCGAAGACCCCGCGAGTCATCAACGGTCGCGAATGTGCCGACGGTTTTGAACTGGCCTTTGACGAGGCTTGTGGCGACTGGCTCGATGCACAGCCGGATCTGCCGGTGATCGCCTGCGGCATGGTCGGCAGCGCGCAGGGCTGGCGTGAAGCGGCCTACTGCGAAACGCCGGCGAACGTCGCCAATCTCGGAAACTCCCTACAAACAGTTGTCAGTCTTCGCGGCACGCGGGTGCATATCGTGCCGGGCGTGATTCAGCGTTCGCGACTGCCGAATGTGATGCGTGGCGAAGAGACTCAAGTCCTCGGTGTTCTGCAGAATCTTCCGGTGGAGGCGGGCAACGAAGTGTTGATCGGCCTGCCGGGCAGTCATTCGAAATGGGTGGAAGTGGTCGATGGCCGCATCACGCATTTCGACACCTTCATGACCGGCGAAGTGTTCGCCGTGCTCAGTGATCACAGCATCCTCGGCCGTACTCAACAGCAAGGCGCGACGTTCGATGGTCAGGCGTTTGACCGGGGCGTGCAGGTTGCGCTGTCGGCGGACGGTGAGCTCGGCGTGCTCTCGACTTTATTCAGTGCGCGAACGCTGGGCCTGACCGGCGAACTCAGCCCGACGGCGCAAGCGGATTACCTGTCCGGCCTGATGATTGGCCATGAACTGGCGGCACTCGCCACGGTTCAGCGGCATCGACGCAACAGCGTGCATCTTCCTTCGATCGTCCTTATCGGCAACGCGCAACTCTGCGCGCGCTATAGCCGTGCCCTCGATGCCTGCGGGTTCGCCAAGGTGACGCTGGCCGAGCAGGCCACCGAGCGTGGCTTATGGCAACTGGCGCTGGCCGCCGGACTGATCGATTCCTCATCCCGTTAACCCTGACTGGAGGCCTGACATGCTCAAGCAAGCATTGGCACAGAACGGTCTGATCGCGATTCTGCGCGGCCTGCATCCGCAGGAAGCTGCCGCTGTCGGAGAAGTCCTGTATGCCGCCGGATTTCGCGTCATCGAAGTACCGCTCAATTCCCCTTCGCCGTACGAAAGTATCCGCATCCTGCGCACGACGTTGCCCGCCGATTGCCTGATCGGCGCCGGCACGGTGTTGACCCCGGAGCAGGTCGAGCAAGTGAAAGAGGCTGGCGGCCAGGTGATCGTCATGCCGCACAGCGATGCCAAGGTCTTGCGTGCAGCAAAAGCGGCGGGTTTGTTCCTCTCGCCAGGCGTGGCCACACCGACTGAAGCGTTCGCGGCGCTGGAGGAGGGCGCGGACATTCTCAAGCTGTTCCCGGCCGAGCAGATGGGCCCGGCAGTCGTCAAAGCCTGGCTGGCGGTGTTGCCTTCTGGAACGGTGCTGGCGCCGGTCGGCGGGATCACGCCGGACAACATGCAGGCGTTTATTGACGCGGGTGTGAAAGGCTTCGGACTCGGTTCCGGCCTGTTCAAACCGGGCATGACGCCGGAGCAGGTTGCGGTCAATGCCAAGGCCTACGTCGCTGCCTGGAAAGCCCTTCGCTAAGAACTTTTGGCGCTGCGTGCGCTGCATCTATAAGAGCTGCATTTACAAAAAGAGAGCAGAGATGAAAATCACCAAACTCACCACCTTCATCGTCCCGCCGCGCTGGTGCTTCCTCAAGGTTGAAACCGATGAGGGCGTGACCGGTTGGGGCGAGCCTGTCGTCGAGGGTCGCGCACACACCGTTGCCGCTGCCGTTGAAGAATTGTCCGACTACCTGATCGGCAAAGACCCACGCAACATCGAAGATATCTGGACGGTGTTGTACCGCGGCGGTTTCTATCGCGGCGGCGCGATTCACATGAGCGCACTGGCCGGTATCGACCAGGCGTTGTGGGACATCAAGGGCAAGGCGCTCGGTGTCTCGGTCAGCGATCTGCTGGGCGGTCAGGTGCGCGACAAGATCCGTGTGTATTCGTGGATCGGCGGCGACCGTCCGGCCGACACCGCACGCGCGGCGAAAGAAGCGGTGAGCCGTGGTTTTACCGCGGTGAAGATGAACGGCACCGAAGAGCTGCAGTTCCTCGATACTTTCGAAAAAATCGACCTCGCCTTGGCTAACGTGGCCGCCGTGCGTGATGCGGTCGGGCCGAACGTCGGCATTGGCGTCGACTTCCATGGCCGGGTACACAAGCCGATGGCCAAGGTGCTGATGAAGGAACTCGACCCGTACAAACTGATGTTTATCGAAGAGCCAGTGCTTAGCGAAAACTACGAAGCACTGAAAGAACTGGCGCCGTTGACCAGCACGCCGATTGCTCTCGGTGAGCGGCTGTTCTCGCGCTGGGACTTTAAACGGGTGTTGAGTGAAGGTTACGTCGACATCATTCAGCCGGATGCGTCGCATGCCGGCGGCATCACCGAAACCCGCAAGATCGCCAACATGGCCGAAGCCTACGACGTGGCGCTGGCGCTGCATTGCCCGCTGGGGCCGATTGCACTGGCAGCGTGTTTGCAACTCGACGCGGTTTGTTACAACGCGTTTATCCAGGAGCAAAGCCTGGGTATCCATTACAACGAGAGCAACGACTTGCTCGACTACGTGAAGGATCCGCGAGTGTTCGATTACGACAAGGGCTTCGTGAAGATTCCGAACGGGCCGGGGTTGGGCATCGAGATCAACGAGGAATACGTGATCGAGCGTGCGGCCGTCGGTCACCGCTGGCGCAACCCGATCTGGCGTCACGCCGATGGCAGTTTTGCCGAGTGGTGAGTCATCCCTGACCCACCGCTGGCGGTGCTGATCGTTCCCGCGCTCTGCGTGGGAACGCCTCATTGGATGCTTTGCGTCCGCTGTTGGGACGCGGAGCGTCCCGTGCTGCATTCCCACGCAGAGCGTGGGAGCGATCTTCTGACCTCAATAAACATAAAAAGAGGCACTCCCCATGCAACCGCAAACCCTCACCGGGCAGGCGTCTTTAGTCACGCCTAGCCGTAAGCGGTTTTTCATCATGGTGTTGCTGTTTATCACCGTGGTTATCAACTACCTCGACCGCAGTAACCTGTCGATTGCCGCACCGGCGCTGACCAGTGAGCTGGGCATCGATCCAATTCATGTCGGCCTGATTTTCTCGGCGTTCGGCTGGACTTACGCCGCCATGCAGATCCCCGGCGGCTGGCTGGTGGATCGGGTGCCGCCACGCATTCTTTATAGCGTAGCGCTGTTGTTGTGGTCGATCGCCACGGTGATGCTCGGTTTCGCTGCCAGTTTCATCGCGCTGTTCGTGTTGCGCATGGCGGTCGGTGCGCTGGAAGCACCGGCCTATCCGATCAACAGCCGCGTGGTCACGACGTGGTTTCCCGAGCGCGAGCGCGCCACGGCGATTGGTTTCTACACGTCTGGACAGTTCGTCGGATTGGCGTTCCTCACCCCGGTGCTAGCCTGGCTGCAACACGAATTCGGCTGGCACATGGTGTTCATTGCAACCGGCGCGGTGGGCATTGTCTGGGCGGCGATCTGGTACGCGGTGTATCGCGAGCCGCGTGATTTCAAAGGCGTCAACGATGCAGAAATCGACCTGATCCGCGAGGGCGGCGGGTTGGTGGATATTCAGGCCGAGAGCGCCAAGGTCAAAGCCAAATTCAGTTGGACCGATCTCGGCATCGTTCTCACTAAACGCAAGTTGTGGGGCATCTATCTCGGCCAGTTCTGCCTGAACTCGACGCTGTGGTTTTTCCTGACGTGGTTCCCGACCTACCTCGTGAAATATCGCGGCATGGACTTCATCAAATCCGGCCTGTTGGCGTCGCTGCCGTTTCTTGCCGCGTTTATCGGCGTGTTGTGTTCGGGGTTCTTTTCCGACTTTTTGATCCGTCGTGGTTACACCGTCGGTTTCGCGCGCAAGTTGCCGATCATTGGCGGGCTGCTGATTTCCACCTCGATCATTGGCGCCAACTTCGTTGAGTCGACGCCGCTGGTGATTGCGTTTCTGGCGCTGGCGTTTTTCGGTAATGGGTTGGCGTCGATCACCTGGTCGCTGGTGTCGACACTGGCACCGGCACGCCTGCTCGGCTTGACCGGTGGGGTGTTTAATTTCATCGGTAACCTGTCGGCGATTGCCACGCCGATCGTGATCGGTTTCCTCGCCAGCGGTGATTCCTTTGCCCCGGCGATCACTTATATCGCGGTTCTCGCATTGATCGGCGCTTTGTCCTACGTGCTGCTGGTGGGCAAGGTCGAACGTATCGAGTTGTAGTGCTCAGCGTCGGGCGACCATAATGCCGCCCGTTCCCTCGCTCAACGGTAAAGGCTGGATATGCAGGAAGACGCCCCGGAAAAAACCAAGGACGCCGCGCCCACCGGCACTCAGACGCTACTGCGCGGGCTGGGTGTGGTGCAGGCCGTGGCCAGTGGCGCGCGGGATCTCAAGGAGATCGCCCGGCTGATCGGCACCACGCGCAGCACCACCCATCGTCTGGCCAGCTGTCTGGTGGATGAGCGTTATCTGCGTGTTGTACCGCAAATCGGTTATCTGTTGGGGCCGAAGCTGATCGAGCTGGGTTTCCAGGCACGCGAAGAGTTGCCGCTGGTGACGTTGGCCGGGCCGTATCTGGATGAGTTGTCGGCACTGACCGGTGACACGGTTCACCTGGGGATTCGTGAAGGCGACGAAGTGCTGTATCTGTTGAAGAATCCAGGGCGCAACGGCCCGGAGATGCGTTCGCGGGTTGGCCATCGCATGCCTCTGGCACGCACCGGGATCGGCAAGGCGTTGATGCTCGACGACACGCCGCAGGATTGGCAGCGTCTGTACGACATCAGTCTTCCAGCGGGTGGGAAAAGTCAGTTCTGGCCGCAGCATCCACAGCAGTCGTGGGAACAGGTTGAACAACGGATGACCGAGTATGTGGTCGGTGGCTACGCGTTCGATCTGGAAGACAACGAACCGTCGATCCGTTGTGTGGCGGCGCCGATCCGTGATGCGAGCAAGCGCATTGTGGCGGCGATCAGTATCGCCAGCACTGTGCCGTACATGCCGCTGGAGAAGATGGCCGAGCTGATTCCCCTGATCAAAGGGGTCACAGCCCGGCTATCGGCGGAGCTGGGATTGAAGGTCTGAAGGATCAGACTTTCAGGGTCGCCATGTCGATCACGAAGCGGTATTTCACGTCACCGGCAATCATGCGGGCGTACGCCTCATTGATCTCGCGGATGTCGAGCATTTCAATGTCGCAGGTGATGTTGTGCTCGGCGCAAAAATCCAGCACCTCCTGGGTTTCGGCGACGCCACCGATCAGCGAACCGGCCAGCACGCGGCGACTCATCACCAGTTTGCCGGCGTGTACCGGTGGATCAACCGGCTCGATCAGACCGACCAGAATGTGCACACCGTCGAAACGCAGGGTGTCGAGGTACGGGTTCAGGTCGTGCTGCACCGGAATGGTGTCGAGCAGGAAGTCGAAGTAACCCGCCGCAGCTTTCATCTGCTCGGCATCGGTGGACACGATCACATGATCGGCGCCCTGACGACGGCCTTCTTCAGCTTTGCTTGCCGAACGGGTGAACAGCGTCACTTCGGCGCCCATCGCCTTGGCGAACTTGATGCCCATATGGCCGAGGCCGCCCATGCCGAGAATCCCGACCTTGTCGCCAGCCTTCACGCCGTAGTGCTTGAGCGGCGAATAAGTGGTGATGCCGGCGCAGAGGATCGGCGCGGCGCTGGCCAACGCCAGACGCTCCGGAATGCGTACAACAAAGTGCTCGCTGACGACGATGCTGTCGGAGTAGCCGCCCATGGTGTTGCTGCCGTCGACCCGGTCCGGGGTCGCGTAAGTCATGGTCGGACCTTCGAGGCAGTATTGCTCAAGGTTCGCTTGGCAGGCTTCGCAGGAGCGGCAGGAGTCAACCATGCAGCCAACGCCGACCAGATCGCCTACTTTGTGTTTAGTGACATTCGCACCGATGGCGGTGACTTTTCCGACGATCTCGTGGCCGGGCATCAACGGGTAAACAGCGATGCCCCATTCGTTGCGCGCCTGGTGAATGTCGGAGTGGCAGACGCCGCAATACAGGATCTCGATCGCCACGTCGTCGGCCCGAGGGCTGCGGCGTTCGAATTTCATCGGGGCGAGGGGCGTGGTGGCCGATTGGGCGGCATAGCCGATGGCGGTATACATGTGAAACCTCGCAAAAGCAGTAACAAGTGAGGCGGCGCATTTTGGGCGCCGTCCGCCTGTCCGGCCATGACGATTCCTCCGGGTCTCATGCCTAATCCTCCGGCATGCGGCTTTGATCGGTCGCATTGGCAAAAGGATCTGCGATGATGCTTTCATCCCTTTTTCCGTGATTTTTGTGAAGAACATGTCGATGCAATTGACCCGTCACCTTGATGCCAACGCCACGCTGGTTTCGTTGATCGAACCGCTGGCGCTGCGCGACGGTTATTCCCAGACCGGGCTGCCGGGTGTGCAGGTGTTGCGCGCCAGTTGCGACGTTGCCCGTGGCCCGCACATTTATGAGCCGAGCCTGATGATCATCGCCCAGGGCAGCAAACTGGCGTTTCTCGGGCCGCGCACCATGGAGTATGGCGCCGGGCACTATCTGATTCAGGCGCTGCCGGTGCCTTTCGAATGCGAAACCTTTGCCTTGCCGGATGCGCCGTTACTGGGGATTTCGGTGGCGATCGACCGTGTCTTGCTGGGTGAATTGGTATTGGCGATGGGGCTGGCGCCGGGGCGGCATATTCCAGCGCAGACACCTGAGTCGATGACCTCGGTGGTGCTTGACGATGACATGCGGGGTTGCGTCGAGCGGCTGCTGCAATGTCTGCACGATCCGCTGGAATGCCAGATTCTCGGGCCGGCGCGGATTCGCGAATTGCTCTTCGTCGCCCTGCGCGGTCCGCAGGCTGATGTGTTGCGGGCATTGGTCGAGCAGCAGGGGCAGTTTGCCCGGGTCGCGGCGTCGATCAGTCATTTGCACGCGCACTACACCGAGCCGTTGAACGTCGAGACCCTGGCCAGTTGCGCGAACATGAGCGTTTCGACGTTTCATGAACATTTCAAGCGCAGCACGTTGTTGTCGCCGGTGCAGTATCTGAAGCGCCTGCGCTTGCTTAAGGCGCAAACGCTGCTGGTGGCGGAGGGCCTGGGTGTGGCGCAGGTGGCGCATCGGGTCGGGTATCAGAGTACTTCGCAGTTCAGCCGTGAATATAAGCGTTACTTTGAGCGCAGCCCTGGAGAGGAGCGCGCGGCCTGAGGATTTACACAATCCCTGTGGGAGTGAGCCTGCTCGCGATAGCGGCGTACCAGATGACATGATGTCGACTGGTTTACCGCTATCGCGAGCAGGCTCACTCCTACAGTTGTTTTTGGTGAGACAAAAATTTTGGGCAACAAAAAGGCCCCCGTTTCGGGAGCCTTGTTGTTCAGCGGTTCAGCTTACATATTTGGATAGGTCGGGCCGCCGGCGCCTTCCGGCGTGACCCAGGTGATGTTCTGCGAAGGGTCCTTGATGTCACAGGTCTTGCAGTGCACGCAGTTCTGGGCGTTGATCTGGAAGCGCTTCTCGCCGTCTTCCTTGGTGATGACTTCGTATACGCCGGCCGGGCAGTAGCGCTGCGCCGGTTCGTCGTACAGCGGCAGGTTTTTGCTGATCGGGATGCTCGGGTCGGTCAGCTTCAGGTGGCACGGCTGTTCTTCTTCGTGGTTGGTACCGGAGATGAACACCGAGCTGAGTTTGTCGAAGCTGAGCTTACCGTCGGGTTTCGGGTAGTCGATCTTCTTGCAGTCGGCCGCGAGCTTGAGGCAGGCGTAGTCCGGCTTGGTGTCGTGCAGGGTGAACGGCAGTTTGCCGCCGAAGATGTTCTGGTCCAGCCAGTTGAAGCCGCCACCGACAATGGCGCCGAACTTATGGACGGCCGGGCCGAAGTTGCGGCTGGCGAACAGTTCGTCGTAGAGCCAGCTCTTCTTGAAGGCGTCGACGTAAGTGGTCAGCTCTTCAGTGCCGTCCTTTTCAGCGAACAGCGCGTCAGCCACCGATTCAGCGGCGATCATGCCGGACTTCATCGCGGTGTGGCTGCCTTTGATCTTGGCGAAGTTCAGGGTGCCGAGGTCGCAACCGATCAGCGCGCCGCCCTTGAAGACCATTTTTGGCAACGAGTTCAGGCCGCCCTTGCAGATCGCGCGGGCGCCGTAGCTGACGCGCTTGCCGCCTTCCAGGTACTGAGCCAGTACCGGGTGATGCTTGAGGCGCTGGAACTCGTCGAACGGCGACAGGTAAGTGTTGCTGTAGGACAGATCGACGATCAGACCGACCACCACCTGGTTGTTTTCCAAGTGATAGAGGAACGAGCCACCGGTGTTCTCGGTGCCCATGATGTCCAGCGGCCAACCGGCGGTGTGCACCACCAGGCCTGGCTGGTGTTTGGCCGGATCGATTTCCCAGATTTCTTTCAGGCCGATGCCGTAGTGCTGCGCGTCGGCATCGCTGTCGAGGTTGAAGCGCTTGATCAGTTGCTTGCCGATGTGGCCACGGCAGCCTTCGGCGAACAGCGTGTATTTGCCACGCAGTTCCATGCCCGGGGTGTACAGGCCTTCTTTCGGATTGCCTTCGCGGTCAACGCCCAGATCACCGGTGATGATCCCGCGCACGATGCCGCTTTCGTCGATCAGCGCCTCCTGAGCGGCGAAGCCCGGGTAGATTTCCACACCCAGGTTTTCAGCCTGTTGGGCCAGCCAGCGGCAAAGGTTGCCGAGGGAGATGATGTAGTTGCCTTCGTTGTGCATGGTCTTGGGCACAAAGAAGTCAGGAATCTTCTGCGCGCTTTCGGCGTTTTTCAGCACGAAAATATCGTCGCGGGTGACTGGCGTGTTCAGCGGGGCGCCGAGTTCTTTCCAGTCCGGGAACAATTCGCTCAGAGCGCGTGGTTCGAACACGGCACCGGAAAGGATGTGTGCGCCGACTTCGGAGCCTTTTTCGACCACGCAGACGCTGATTTCCTTACCGGCTTCGGCGGCCTTCTGCTTCAGACGGCAGGCGGCGGACAGGCCAGCGGGGCCGGCACCGACGATGACCACGTCGAATTCCATGTATTCGCGTTCCACAGGCTATCTCCTACTCAAGGCTCAACAGTTTTTTTTCTAATTTGGAGGTTCGGTGTCGCATCCGTATTGCCTTTACGTTAACGTCAAGGGCAGCAATGGAAAACCCACCTTTCTCTCTAGGGGGCGCATTATATCTACACCACTCTGAGCGTCCAATACAAACGTTTGTTTGAATTGGCTCCAGCCCAGAGAAATCAAAGAAGCGCGGCTTATGAGTGACCATTTTGCCGTATTGACCGGAATAGGCGTTCCGGTCAAGATACGGGCGGTTTTGCGCTCGCCGTAGGCAGACTGGCGGTTTCAAGAGCACCTCTAAAGACAGGGCGTAGGCAGTACAAGGTGATGCGCAGCGCAGGTCTGGCGCGCAGTTTACACACCGTGAAGATCAATGACTTGTCGGTCACCACTGACGAACGGTCATCGCACTTCGCAGCGTGTAATCACCCTATACACAAGCCGGCGTTTTTAGAGGTGCCCTTGTAGCCCGATGAGCATCATCCGCCAGGTTCGCCTAGGCGACTTTCTTTTCACCGGAGAGTAACGAGGAATCCATGAAGGTTCTTGTAGCTGTCAAACGCGTTGTGGATTACAACGTCAAGGTTCGCGTCAAGGCGGACAATTCCGGCGTAGACCTCGCCAACGTCAAGATGTCGATGAACCCGTTCTGCGAAATCGCAGTGGAAGAAGCCGTGCGCCTGAAAGAGAAAGGCGTTGCGACTGAAATCGTCGTCGTCTCCATCGGCCCGACCACTGCTCAGGAACAGCTGCGTACCGCACTGGCTCTGGGTGCCGACCGCGCCATCCTCGTCGAATCCGCTGAAGATCTGACGTCCCTGGCCGTTGCCAAACTGTTGAAAGCGGTTGTCGACAAGGAACAGCCTCAGCTCGTGATTCTGGGCAAGCAGGCAATCGACAGCGATAACAACCAGACCGGCCAGATGCTCGCTGCACTGAGCGGCTACGGTCAGGGCACTTTCGCATCGAAAGTCGAAGTCTCCGGCGACAGCGTTGCCGTGACCCGCGAAATCGACGGCGGCGCGCAGACCGTTTCGCTGAAACTGCCTGCGATCGTCACCACCGACCTGCGTTTGAACGAGCCGCGCTACGCGTCCCTGCCAAACATCATGAAAGCCAAGAAGAAGCCTCTCGAAGTGCTGACTCCGGATGCTTTGGGCGTTTCCACCGCCTCCACCAACAAGACTCTGAAAGTCGAAGCGCCGGCTGCACGCAGCGCGGGTATCAAGGTCAAGTCGGTGGCTGAACTGGTCGAGAAACTGAAAAACGAAGCGAAGGTAATCTAATCATGACTATCTTGGTAATCGCCGAACACGACAACAAAGTGCTGGCTCCGGCCACGCTGAACACTGTTGCTGCCGCTGCCAAAATCGGCGGTGACATCCACATTCTGGTTGCCGGCCAAGGCGCTGGCGCCGTGGCTGAAGCCGCTGCGAAAATCGCGGGAGTGAGCAAAGTCCTGAACGCTGACAACGCCGCTTACGCGCATCAGTTGCCGGAAAACGTTGCTCCTCTGGTGGCCGAACTCGGCGCTGGCTACAGCCACATCCTGGCTGCCGCCACTTCCAACGGCAAAAACATCCTGCCGCGCGTTGCCGCTGCGCTGGACGTTGACCAGATCTCCGAGATCATCTCGGTAGAGAGCGCTGATACTTTCAAGCGCCCGATCTACGCCGGTAACGCCATCGCTACCGTGCAATCGACCGCTGCGATCAAAGTGATCACCGTGCGTGCCACCGGTTTCGACCCGGTTGCTGCTGAAGGTGGTTCGGCTGCCGTTGAAGCGGTTGCTGCTGCGCACAACGCTGGGACTTCGAGCTTCGTTGGCGAAGAACTGGCCAAGTCTGATCGTCCAGAACTGACTGCTGCCAAGATCGTCGTTTCCGGCGGCCGCGGCATGCAGAACGGCGACAATTTCAAACACCTGTACGCCCTGGCAGACAAACTGGGCGCTGCCGTCGGTGCTTCGCGCGCCGCGGTCGACGCAGGTTTCGTACCGAACGACATGCAGGTCGGTCAGACCGGCAAGATCGTTGCGCCACAGTTGTACATCGCGGTCGGTATCTCTGGCGCGATCCAGCACTTGGCCGGGATGAAAGACTCCAAAGTGATCGTTGCGATCAACAAGGACGAAGAAGCCCCGATCTTCCAGGTGGCCGATTACGGTCTGGTGGCGGATCTGTTCGAAGCCGTACCTGAGCTGGAGAAGCTGGTCTAATCCAGCGGCTTCACTTATAAAGAGCCCGACCTTTTGGTCGGGCTTTTTTTTGTCTCGGTTCTGAGTGGGAGCGTTTTGCCATGGATCTGCGCTGCGGATTGTTATTGGGATTGGCCCTATTGCCTGGGTTGGCAACGGCCGCCGGCAAGTGCGAGCGCCTCGTCGTCACCGGCAGCCCGGACGCGCCGCCGTACCTGTGGCAGGATCCGCAGAATCCCAAGCAATTGATCGGTGCCAGTGCCGATCTGTTGCAGCAAGTGGCCAAAGACCTGGGTATCAAGGTCGAGTTGCTCTACGCGGGCAAACGATCCCAGGCCCTCGATGAAGTGCGCAGTGGCCGTATGGATATGCTGGCCGATGCGCCACTGACCCTCAACGAGCTGGAAAACTTCGACTACATCCATCCGCCGCTGCTGGAAAACGATTACCTGGTGTGGACACGTAAAGGCTCGACTCTGGCCTACACCGAAGCCAAAGACCTGCACGGCCATTCCGGTGGCTTGTCGGAAAAGTCTCGAATGACCCAGGCATTTGGCACCTTCGCCGATCAGCGATTGACCCTTACTCGGACAGCAAACCTCACCCAGGCCTTTCAGAAATTGCTCCTGGGTGAAGTGGAATATGTACTCGCCGGACGTTACTCGGGCATGGCCGCCGCGCAGGCGTTGGGCATGGCCAATGACTTGCTGGCCTTCGAGCAACCCATTGATCGACCGGGGCTGTATCTGGCGGTTTCTCATAACTCGGCGTGCAACGATCCGTGGTTGCGCGGACAGTTGGCCAAAAAGATGACAGAATTGCCCGCGTCCGGACTGACGGAAACCGCGCTGCAACGCAATATCGAGCGCTGGAAAGCGCAGCAGCAACAGCCGCAACAACCTGTCAGTGCCCCAAAACAGTAGGGATTCTTAGTGAGTATTCGACCTCTTTTCGCGGCGATGGCCGTTCTGGCCATGGCCGGTTGCGCGACCGATCCGGCACCCAATGAACAAATGCGCCTGACCGAACAAACAATCGCCCAGGCCAAGGCCGTCGGCGCGACCGCCGATGATGTGCCGGAAATGAAACTGGCCGAAACCAAGTACAACCGGGCCAAGGGCAACATGGCCGATGAGTCCTACCGAAACGCGCGCATGCGCGCCGAACAGGCCGAACTCGACGCGCGTCTGGCAGAAGCCAAAGTGCTGACGCAAAAGAGCGAAGCACAACTGAACGTGCTCAACACCCGCATCACCCGTCTGCGCAAGCAACTGGGAGATGCCCAATGAGCCTCAAGTCCAAAGTTCTCGGTGGTGTGATCCTCGCCGGTTGCGCCAGCCTGTATGGCTGCGCCGGTCAACACAGCGAATCCGCTCTGCAAGAGGCCAGCGCCGACTTCCAGAAGGTCAAGGAAGATTCCAACGTGCTGCGTATCGCGCCGAAGGACGTGATACGCGCCGGCGAATCCCTGGCCCGTGCCGATCGCCTGTCCACTTATTGGGGTAGCGGTTCGGACGTGGTGCATTACGCCTACCTGAGTCAGCGATACAGCGAAATTGCTCGCGAACACACCAATAAGGTGCTCAATGAAGAGCGCGCAGCCAAACTCGAACTGGAGCGTCAGCGCCTTCAACTGGCGCTGCGCGAATCGAAACTGTTGAGCGTTCAGCAGCAGGGCAAATGGCTTGAAGAACAGATCGTCGCTCTGGCCACCACGCAGACTGATCGCGGTTTGGTGATGACTCTTGGCGATGTGCTGTTCGATACGGGTGAAGCGGAGCTGAAAAACTCGGCCAACCGCGTCGTTCTGAAGATCGTGCAGTTCCTGCAATTGAATCCGAAACGCGTGGTGCGTATCGAGGGTTACGCCGACAGCACTGGCGGCAAACAGGAAAACCTCAAGCTGTCCCGCGACCGCGCGCAGTCGGTAGCCGATGTGCTTATGGACCTGGGCATCGACGACAAACGCATTCAGGTCGAAGGTTACGGCGACGAATACCCGGTGGATGCCAACGCTTCCGAGCGTGGACGCGCACAGAACCGTCGGGTGGAAATTGTCTTCTCCGACGAAAAAGGCCAGCTCGGCGCCGCCCGTTAAGGGTTGCGTCTCTGGAAAGCCCGGGCTGTCATGCAGCGCCGGGCTTTTTTACGTCTGTCGAATAGCTCGCAAATCAATACAGTTGTGGCAGACACTGCACTGTATGGTCGACTAGAGTGACAACTGTCCCAGTACACTTCTAAACTGTTCCGGTATTGTTTCACACAAGAATAAAATGCCCGTGAAATCGAGTGCTGCGTCATGACCAATCTCTTGCTCTACCAACGTATTGCTCAGCAACTGGCCGAAGACATCCGCCGTGGTGTCTACCAACCGGGAGAACGCGTGCCATCGGTGCGCAAGATGAGCTCGCAGCTCAACGTCAGCCATGCAACGGTGTTGCAGGCTTACGCCAACCTCGAAGATCAGGGCCTGATTCGCGCGCGGCCACAGTCCGGTTATTACGTGCACCAGACCCCGGCGCTGACGGCGCCTACGCCGGATATAGCCCGGGTCGAACGGCCTGGTCTGGTCACGCGCAGCAGCATCATCCAACAAGTTCTGGTCGAGTCGCGCCGCGAAGGTGTGTTCCCGTTGGGCGCCGCCGTACCGAGCGTTGACTATCTGCCAGTGCGCGCGCTGCATCAGCAACTGGCCAAAGTCACTCGCTTCCACAGTCCACGGGCCTTCAGCTACATGTTCAGCCCGGGCTTCGAACCGCTTCGCCGGCAAGTGGCGATCCGCATGCGCGACGCGGGCGTGGTGGTTGATCCCTCGGAAATCGTGATCACCCACGGTTGTGTCGATGCCTTGCAGATGTCATTGCGCGTGCTGACCCGACCGGGCGACCTGATCGCCGCCGAGTCGCCAACCTATTACGGACTGTTGCAACTGGCCGACCTGCTGGGCCTGAAAGTCATCGAGATTCCCAGCGATCCTGCCACCGGCATGAGCCTCGAAGCACTGCAACTGGCCGCCAACCAGTGGTCGATCAAGGCGCTTGTGCTGACCACACGCCTGAGCAATCCGCTGGGCGGCACCATGCCTGAAGAGCGGCAGAAACAACTGCTGCGCCTGGCTTCGGATTTCGATATTCAGATCGTCGAAGACGATATCTACGGCGAATTGATGTTCGAACAGGGCCGCACCAAAGCGCTGAAGGCTTACGACCGGCTTGACCGAGTCATCTACTGCTCAAGCTTCTCCAAAACCCTGTCGCCCGGTGTACGCATCGGCTGGATGATCGCCGGCAAGTATCAGCAGGAAATTCAGCGCTTGCAGACCTTCAGCACGCATTCGGCGTGCAGCGTGACGCAGATGGCGATTGCCGCTTATCTGGAAAACGGCGGTTATGACCGGCATTTACGGTACATCCGCCAGGAATACCGAAAAAACCTCAGCGCTTTCCAGCTGGCGGTGCAGCAGTACTTCCCCGAAGGCACGCAGATGTCCCGGCCCACGGGCGGTTTCATCCTGTGGGTGAGTCTGCCGGGACGGGTCAATACTCAGGAATTGCATGTCCGCGCATTGCAGCAGGGCATCAGCATCGCACCGGGCCTGATCTTCAGTAATACCGAGCAGTTCAACCACTGTATCCGCCTGAACTGCGGCATTCCGTGGAACCGCGAAGCGGAGAGGGCGTTGATGACGCTGGGCCTGCTGGCAACCCAACTGTGCCAGGAAACGGCTGGCGGATTCTGAACGAGTGGCCGGTGATGCTTGTCTTGTGGCGCTCAACAAGCGAGCATATGGCCCTCTGCCGTTAGTGTCGTTGGGTCCATGAAAGCGATTTTTTCTGCCGCCGGGATTGTGCTTTTTTCGCTGATGATCAGTCATGCGCCAGAGGTCATGGCGGCTGCGGTTCAGGATAAACCGGCAGCGACGACCCCGGCGCAAAAGCCGGCGGCGAACAAAAAAGCCGTCCCGGTAAAAAAAGCGCAACCCAAGAAAGCCGCGCCGGTGAAGAAACGCAAGCCGGTGGCTTCCAAGTCCAAACCCGCCAGTGAAATAGCAAAGTCGAAATTGCCGCCAGCCAAATTGGACCTGAGTCTGCCCAGGGACATGGTCCAGGAATTGAAACCTGAAGGCGCTGTCCCGCTGCCCAAACGTGAAGCGATCCTGCCGCAGATGTTTGGCGAGAAAAACAGCGGATTCCAGCTCAACGGCCGTTTGCTCAGCAACGAAATGCAGCTGCAGTTGCGCAACGATGAGCGCCGGGACGTGGAAGGCGCGGCGCTGGATTTCGAATTCAAACAGTAAAAGCCACCCATCTGTGACCCGCGAAGCAGACGCTTTGTCGGAGACTGGTCAGTCATTTTCACTTATCCGTAAAAACCCCGGTTCAGGGAATTTGAAACAGCCGTTTTAGCGGTTACCCTGTCCGCGTCTCTTTTTACACATTACCCGTTGCGAGGACTTGTTCGTCATGAAATGCCGTGAAGGCTGTGGCGCTTGCTGCATTGCCCCTTCCATCAGCTCGGCGATTCCCGGCATGCCTGATGGCAAACCTGCCGGCGAACGTTGCGTGCAACTCTCGGTCGAAAACCTGTGCAGCATTTTCGGCCGCCCGGAGCGCCCGGCAGTCTGTTCCGGCTTCGCTGCCGATGTCGAGGTGTGTGGCAGCAGTTCGGAAGAAGCGATCAGGTTGATCGGCTGGTGGGAGCAAATGACGGCGGCGTGATGTGTCAAACGAACGGAACTTCAACAATAAGGAATAAGACTATGGGTTCGCTGCACCGTATCGCTGTGTTGTGTGGTTTGACTGCCGTGCTGGCGACTTCGGCCGCTCAGGCTGAAGACTGGAAGGTCGCCAAGAACGAGGACGGCATCAAGGTTTCCCTGAGTGAGGTGCCGGGTTCGGACTACAAGTCCTATCAGGGCGTCGCCCTGATGAAGACCACCATCGCCAAACTGCGCGCACTGCAGGAAGACGTCTCCGGCGCCTGTGCGTGGATTCACGAGTGCAAGACCCAGAAACTGCTTAAGCACGAGGGCGATCAGAGCTGGACTTACAGCCAGTTCAACACGCCTTGGCCAGTCACCCCGCGTGATTCGGTGCTGCGCATCACCACTGTTGAGGGCGCCGATGGCAGCCTGACTCGCAACCTTGAAGGCGTACCGAAGTACATTCCTGAAGAGAAAGGTTTTGTCCGCGTGGTCAAGGTCGAGGGTTTCTGGAAGTTCGTGCCCAAGGGCGATCAGGTCGAAGTGACCTACCAGGTGCACACCGAGCCAGGCGGCAGTGTGCCGTCGATGATTGCCAACAAGTTTGTCGTCGACGCCCCGTTCAACACCCTTAAATCTCTGAAAGAACGTGCCGAGAAGTAATCGCCGCGCTTGCAGTAAAACGCCCCGAACAATTCGGGGCGTTTTGTTTTGGAGCTTTATTGTGTTTCCAGATATGCGTTGAACGAAATTTTCACAATGCGTTCAAGACAATTCGCCCGCGCTGTTTGCATGCTGTACCTGTCTGCTGCGGCATTAAATGAGAGTGTCCAGCGGCGTGGTAGTAATCAATGGCAATGGCGCGGGTGATCGTGCAACATTTGCGCACCGCGCACGCCCCAGGGTCGGGAATGACCAATAGAGGGCATGGCGCCCCTGTATTTTTGCAACTTCAACTTCCAATGGGTCCTAAAACGACATGGCAAACCCGGACGCCCTGAATCAGCAGCGATCTTCCAGTCGCCTGCTGCAACCGACCGTCAAATCGCATCTGGCCTACACGCTGCTTTGTGCGCTGGTCATGATGGTGATGTTTTCCGTGCTGCGCCTCGCGCTGCTGGTCTACAACCGCGAGATGATCCTCGATACCCCGGCTTCGACGTTCCTCGAAGCCTTCGCCAACGGCCTGCGTTTCGACCTGCGCCTGGTGGTCTACCTCTGCATTCCGCTGGTGCTGTCACTGTTCAGTGCGCGGGCCATGGCAGCGCGCGGTTTCTTCCGTCTGTGGCTGACCGTTGCCTCGAGCATCGCGCTGTTCCTCGGCCTGATGGAGATGGACTTCTACCGCGAGTTTCACCAGCGCCTCAACGGCCTGGTGTTCCAGTACGTGAAGGAAGACCCGAAAACCGTGATGAGCATGCTCTGGTACGGTTTCCCGGTGGTGCGCTATCTGCTGGCCTGGGTCATCGGCACTGTGATCCTGACTCTGGCGTTCAAAGGCGCCGACCGTGCCACGCGTCCACGTGGGCCATTCAGCGGTGGCAGCGTCAGCACTCGCCAAGTGGCGCCGTGGTATACGCGCCTTGCGGTGTTCGTGGTTTGCCTGCTGATCTGCGTAGTCGCGGCCCGTGGCACTCTGCGCCAAGGTCCGCCGATGCGCTGGGGTGATGTCTACACCACCGATTCCAACTTCGCCAACCAGCTCGGCCTTAACGCCACGCTGTCGCTGATCGAGGCCGCCAAGTCCCGCATGGGCGAGGATCGCGACAACATCTGGAAAGCCACGCTGCCGCAAGAGCAGGCGCAGAAAGTCGTACGCGACATGCTGCTGATGCCGGACGAAAAACTGGTCGATGCCGATATTGCCGCCGTGCGCCGTGATTACACGCCGCCGACCGACAAGACCCTGCCGATCAAGAACGTCGTTGTGATCCTGATGGAAAGCATGGCCGGTCACTCGGTTGGCGCCTTGGGCGCTCCGGGCAACATCACGCCTTACCTGGACAAGCTGTCCAAGGAAGGCCTGCTGTTCGACCGTTTCTTCTCCAACGGTACGCATACCCACCAGGGCATGTTCGCGACCATGGCCTGCTTCCCGAACCTGCCGGGCTTCGAATACCTGATGCAGACGCCGGAAGGCAGCCACAAGCTGTCTGGCCTGCCGCAGGTGCTCAGCGCCCGTAATTACGACGATGTGTACGTCTACAACGGCGACTTCGCCTGGGACAACCAGTCGGGCTTCTTCAGCAACCAGGGCATGACCAACTTCGTTGGCCGTAATGACTTCGTCAATCCGGTGTTCTCCGATCCGACCTGGGGCGTGTCCGACCAGGACATGTTCGACCGTGGTCTGCAGGAGCTCAAGGCGCGGGAAAACGGCAAGCCGTTCTACGCGCTGCTGCAAACCCTGTCCAACCACACGCCGTACGCCTTGCCGACGCCATTGCCGGTCGAGCGCGTGACCGATCGTGGCTCGCTCAACGAGCATTTGACCGCCATGCGTTACGCCGACTGGGCGTTGGGTCAGTTCTTCGAGAAGGCCCGCAAGGAGCCGTACTTCAAAGAGACCCTGTTCGTAGTCGTCGGCGACCACGGTTTCGGTAACGAGCGTCAGATCACTGAAATGGACCTGGGCCGCTTCAACGTGCCGATGCTGATGATCGCACCGGGCATCCAGGAGAAATTCGGTACCCGTGACCACACCGTGGGCACGCAGATCGACATCGTGCCGACCATCATGGGGCGTCTGGGTGGTGAAGTGCGCCATCAGTGCTGGGGTCGTGACCTGCTCAACCTGCCGGAAGGCGACACCGGTTTTGGTGTGATCAAGCCGTCGGGCAGCGAGCAGACCACCGCGATCGTTACAGCCGACCAGATTCTGGTGCTGCCGAGAGACAAGGACATGGGTCCGAAGATGTGGCAGTACCAACTGGGGGCCAATCCGCACGCCGAGGTCGTTCCGAATGCACCGCGCACTGCCGAGTTGAAACTCAAACTCGAGGCGTTCCTGCAAACGGCGACCAAGAGCCTGATGGATAACACCGCTGGTGTGATCCACGGCAAGCCGGACTGATCGATCTGTAAAAGAAAGCTGCGCGCAATAAAAAAGAGGCCCTGAAAAGGGCCTCTTTTTTTACGCTTGAATCGTTATATCCGACCGAGTAGCAATAGCACCAGCAGCACGACCAACACCACGCCGATAATGCCCGATGGACCGTAACCCCAACTTCTGGAGTGTGGGAAGACTGGCAGACCACCGATCAGCAACAGGATCAGGATAATGATAAGAATTGTGCCCATGTCTATTTCCTTGTTGAAAGTGTTCGAGAAGTCTTGGTGTTCAAGGGCGACTGGAGACTAAGTAATTCCAGGCAGCTTATAAATTCCGACCGGTGCGAATGAAAGAAAATTCAATGTTTTTTTAATGTATTTGGATTGCGTCCTTATTTCCTTTAAAGCAAAAGATCAAAAGCTCGCAGCCTTCGGCAGCTCCTACAGAAATCAGTGTAGAAGCTGCCGAAGGTTGCGATCTTTTGATCCTCCATTCAGCAACTTGATGGAGCGTGGGCGCGTGCCGAACCTTCGCTACACTCCGCGCATCTTCCCCGGAACAACAAGGCTGTCTGCTATGCAAAATCGCATGATGATCACTGGCGCGGGCTCAGGTTTAGGTCGCGAAATCGCGCTGCGCTGGGCGCGTGAAGGCTGGCAACTGGCCTTGTCCGACGTCAGCGAGCCCGGCCTGCAAGAAACCCTGAAAATGGTGCGCGAGGCGGGCGGCGACGGGTTTATTCAGCGTTGCGATGTGCGTGATTACAGCCAGCTCACTGCGTTCGCCCAGGCCTGCGAAGAGAAACTCGGCGGCATCGACATTATCGTCAACAATGCCGGCGTGGCCTCAGGCGGGTTCTTCAGCGAACTGTCGCTGGAAGACTGGGACTGGCAGATCGCGATCAACCTGATGGGCGTGGTCAAGGGCTGCAAAGCGTTCCTGCCATTGCTTGAACAAAGCAAAGGCAAGATTATCAACATCGCCTCCATGGCCGCGTTGATGCAGGGCCCGGCGATGAGCAACTACAACGTGGCCAAGGCGGGCGTGGTGGCCTTGTCGGAGAGTCTGTTGATCGAACTCGCGCAGCAGGAAGTCGGCGTGCATGTGGTGTGCCCGTCATTCTTCCAGACCAATCTGCTTGATTCTTTCCGTGGCCCGACTCCGGCGATGAAAGCCCAGGTTGGCAAGTTGCTGGAGAGTTCACCGATCAGTGCAGCCGACATAGCCGACTACATCTATCAGCAAGTCGCTGCTGGCGAATTCATGATCCTGCCTCACGAACAGGGCCGTATGGCTTGGGCGATCAAGCAGAAGAACCCGCAACTGCTTTACAACGAAATGACGTCAATGGCCGAGAAAATGCGCGCCAAGGCCAAACAGAGCAACGGCTGAACTTGCCCCTGAAGTGCGGCGTGGTTAGGGTGGCCGCAATGGTCACCCTGTCGAGACGTGTCAATGCTCAATTATTTGTGGTTCTTCCTTGCGGCGCTGTTTGAAATCGCCGGTTGTTTTGCTTTCTTCATGTGGCTGCGTCAGGGCAAAAGTGCCCTGTGGGTGATCCCGGCGCTGCTCAGTCTGACCCTGTTCGCGCTGTTGTTGACGCGCGTCGAAGCGGCCTACGCCGGTCGCGCCTATGCCGCTTATGGCGGGATCTACATCGTGGCTTCGATTGGTTGGCTGGCCGTGGTCGAGCGAGTTCGTCCATTGGGTTCGGACTGGATCGGCGTGGCGTTGTGCGTGATCGGTGCCAGCGTGATTCTGTTCGGCCCACGCTTTTCCGCCGCTTGAGGCGAAGGCTGTTTAACGATTTGCGGGAAATGTCTGAAGGTCAGCGCGCCTGACGCTGTAGGGCATTACTGATTTGCCCGCAACGCATTGTAGAGCCGCCGCAAGCCGCGCATCTTCAGGGTTCGCTAACCCTGAAGGACGAATCTCATGCTTGTACTCAGCCGTGTCGTTGGTGAGTTGATTTCAATCGGTGATGACATCACCTTGCGCGTTCTGTCAGTGAACGGTTCCAGCGTGCGCTTCGGCGTCGAGGCGCCACAGAAAGTCAATGTGCATCGTGCGGAGGTCTACGAGCGGATCCAGCGCAAACAGGCTACGCAAAAGGTTCGCTGAGGATTTCAGTCAAACAGATGCTTGGGCACGTCGTGCTTGAGCATCAACTGGCACTGTTCGCTTTCCGGGTCGAAGACAATCAGCGCCTGGCCCTTGGTCAGTGCCTGGCGTACGCGCAATACGCGGGTTTCCAGCGGCGTGTCGTCGCCGTTATCGGTGCCGTCGCGTGTGACGAAATCTTCGATGAGGCGGGTGAGGGTGTCGACTTCAAGAGCGTCGTAAGGGATGAGCATGGGCACCTCGGCTGAATCAATGGCGGGATGCTACGGCGATTGGTGGTTGCCTGCCAGTTTTGTGTTGCCTGATCTGGCCCCTTCGCGAGCAGGCTCGCTCCCACATTTAGAATGCGTTTCCCTGTAGGAGCGAGCCTGCTCGCGAAGGCGATGGTTCTGCCAACAATGATTTAACTGTCGGAACGCTGCCCCACCAGACTGTCCACTGGCGGCACTCGCGTTTCGCTCTCCATCTGCGTGTCGTGCTCGATCTGATGACTGAAGCGGTCCAGCGATGCATTGGCCGGCGCCGCGTCGCTGGCAAATACCGGCGGACTCAGGATGTAAGCCCCGAGCAAGCGACTGAGCGCCGCCAGACTGTCGATGTGCGTGCGCTCATAACCATGGGTCGCATCGCAGCCAAAGGCGAGCAGGGCAGTGCGGATGTCGTGGCCGGCAGTCACCGCCGAATGCGCATCGCTGAAGTAGTAGCGGAACAGGTCGCGGCGCACCGGCAGTTCGTTTTCACCGGCCAGACGCAGCAGGTGGCGCGACAGGTGATAGTCGTATGGGCCGCCGGAATCCTGCATCGCCACACTCACCGCGTGTTCACTGGAATGCTGCCCCGGCGCGACCGGCGCAATGTCGATGCCAACGAACTCGCTGACGTCCCACGGCAAAGCCGCCGCCGCACCGCTGCCGGTTTCCTCGGTGATGGTGAACAGCGGGTGGCAGTCGATCATCAGTTCCTGACCGCTATCGACGATGGCTTTGAGTGCCGCCAGCAACGCGGCGACGCCAGCCTTGTCATCGAGGTGACGGGCGCTGATATGGCCGCTTTCGGTGAATTCCGGCAGCGGATCAAACGCCACCACATCACCGACGCTGATACCCAGCGAGTCGCAATCGGCCTTGGTTGCGCAGTAGGCGTCCAGGCGCAGTTCGACGTGATCCCAACTGATCGGCATCTCGTCCACCGCGGTATTGAACGCATGCCCGGAAGCCATGAGGGGCAACACACTGCCGCGAATCACGCCTTTGTCGGTGAACAGGCTGACGCGACTGCCCTCGGCAAAACGGCTCGACCAGCATCCGACCGGTGCAAGGGTCAGGCGACCGTTGTCTTTGACCGCCCGGACAGCAGCGCCGATAGTGTCCAGATGCGCGGAAACGGCGCGGTCGGGGCTGTTTTTTCGACCCTTGAGCGTCGCGCGAATGGTGCCGCGCCGGGTCATTTCGAAAGGGATGCCGAGTTCTTCCAGACGCTCGGCGACGTAACGCACGATGGTGTCGGTGAACCCGGTGGGGCTGGGAATGGCGAGCATTTCCAGCAGGACTTTTTGCAGGTAGTTGAGATCCGGTTCGGGGATTTGTGTGGTCATGGAAACTCCTGATGGGTTGAGCACATCGATGGTTTCGATGAGGAGAAAAATTTGTAGCGCCTGAGGCGGCCCCTTCGCGAGCAGGCTCGCTCCCACAGGGGACCGCATTTCAAATGTGGGAGCGAGCCTGCTCGCGAAGGCGTCAGTAGATGCACCACATGATCAAGAAACTGCCGGCTTGCTGTGCGGAAACAACAAATCGACAAACCGCTCGGCAGTCGGCTGCGGTTCATGATTCGCCAGACCGGCCCGCTCGTTGGCTTCGATAAACACGTACTCCGGTTGATCTGGCGCCGGCACCATCAGGTCGAGGCCGACCATCGGAATATCCAGCGCCCGCGCCGCCCGCACGGCGGCATCGATCAGGGTCGGATGCAGAATCGCCGTGACATCCTCCAGCGTGCCACCGGTGTGCAGATTCGCCGTGCGCCGCACAAACAAATGCTCGCCCGCCGGCAAGATGCTGCTGTAGTCGTAACCGGCCGCATGCAAGGTGCGCTGGGTTTCGTGATCCAGCGGGATTTTGCTCTCGCCGCCTGTAGCCGCTTGCCGGCGTCGGCTCTGGGCTTCGATCAGCGCACCAATCGAATGCTGACCATCACCGATCACTTCCGCCGGACGACGAATTGCCGCCGCCACCACTTCAAAACCGATCACCAGAATCCGCAGATCCAGACCTTCGTGGAAGCTTTCCAACAGCACTCGGCTATCGAATTGCTTGGCCGCTTCGATGGCCTGCTGCACCTCCTCGATGCTCTGCAAATCCACTGCCACGCCTTGACCCTGTTCACCATCGAGCGGCTTGACCACCACCCGCTGATGCTCATCGAGAAACTCTAAATTGTCATCGGCGTTGCCCGCCAATTGCTGCGAGGGCAGCTTCAGTCCGGCAGCCTTCAACACTTTGTGGGTCAGGCTTTTGTCCTGACACAGACTCATGCTGATCGCGCTGGTCAGATCGCTCAACGATTCGCGGCAACGCACGCGGCGCCCGCCATGGCTGAGGGTGAACAGTCCGGCCTCGGCGTCATCCACTTGCACGTCGATGCCACGGCGATGGGCTTCTTCGACGATGATCCGCGCATAGGGATTGAAATTGGCTTCCGGCCCTGGACCCAGGAACAGCGTCTGGTTGATGCCATTCTTGCGCTTGATCGCGAAGGTCGAGAGGTTGCGGAAACCGAGTTTGGCGTAGAGGTTTTTCGCCTGACGGTTGTCGTGCAACACCGACAGATCGAGATAGCTCAAGCCGCGACTCATGAAGTGCTCGATCAAGTGGCGCACCAGCACTTCGCCGACACCGGGGCGCGAGCACTGCGGGTCCACCGCAAGGCACCAGAGGCTGCTGCCGTTTTCCGGATCGTTGAAGGCCTTGTGGTGATTCAGGCCCATGACGCTGCCGATCACCGCGCCGCTGTCTTCATCCTCGGCCAGCCAGTAAACCGGGCCGCCCTGATGATGCGGGGTGAGCAGCGCCGGATCGATCGGCAACATGCCGCGCGCCTGATACAGGTGATTGATTGCCTGCCAGTCTGCTTCGCTTTGTGCACGACGAATACGAAAGCCGCGAAACACGCGGGTGGCCTGGCGATAGTCGCTGAACCACAGGCGCAGGGTGTCGGACGGGTCGAGAAACAATTGCGTCGGTTCGAGGCCGAGAATCTGCTGCGGTGCGGCGACGTACAGGGCAATGTCACGCTCGCCGGGCTGCTCGTTGAGCAGCTCTCGGGCCAGTGTTGCCGGGTCGGGAAAAGTGTGGCCGATCAGCAACCGGCCCCAGCCGCAATGCACTGCAATCGGCGCAGTTGCGAGTTCGCTGCCGTCTTCGGCCAGGCGCGCCTGCAAACGCTCATACGACGGCGTCTGGCCGCGTATCAGGCGTTGGTTAATGGCCGTGGCGTGGGGTTTCATCAATCAGATTCCTTGTTCACTGAGCCACAGGTTCAGGGCCGCGAGTTGCCACAGTTTCGAACCGCGCAACGGCGTCAGTTGGCCTTGCGGATCAGTCAGTAATTTGTCGAGCATGGCCGGGTTGAACAGGCCGCGATCCTGGCTTGGATCGAGCAGCAGTTCGCGCACCCAGTTCAAGGTGTCGCCTTGCAAATGTTTGAGGCCGGGCACCGGGAAGTAGCCTTTCTTGCGGTCGATCACTTCGCTTGGAATGACCCGTCGCGCCGCTTCTTTCAGCACTTGTTTGCCGCCATCGGGCAGCTTGAATTTGCCGGGAACCCGCGCCGACAGTTCGACCAGTCGATAGTCGAGAAACGGCGTGCGCGCCTCCAGGCCCCAGGCCATGGTCATGTTGTCGACGCGTTTGACCGGGTCGTCTACCAGCATCACGGTGCTGTCCAGACGCAGGGCCTTGTCCACCGCGGCATCGGCGCCGGGTTGGGCGAAATGCTCTTTCACGTAGTCACCGGCGGCGTCATTGGCGGTCAGCCATTTCGGTTGCACGGTGGCGGCGTAGTCGTCATAGCTGCGGTCGAAAAACGCTTCGCGGTAGGCCGCGTAAGGATCGGCCGCGCCGTCCACTTGCGGGTACCAGTGATAACCGGCGAACAGTTCATCTGCGCCTTGGCCGCTCTGCACCACTTTGCAATGCTTGGCCACTTCGCGAGACAACAGATAGAAAGCGATGCAGTCGTGGCTGACCATCGGCTCGCTCATCGCGCGGAATGCGGCGGGCAGTTGTTCGATGATCTCTTTCTCGTCGATACGCAGTTGGTGATGCTGAGTGCCGTAGTGTTTGGCGATCAGGTCGGAATACTGAAATTCGTCGCCGCGCTCGCCACCGGCATCCTGGAAACCGATAGAGAAGGTCGACAGATTTTCTACACCGACTTCACGCAACAGACCGACGAGCATGCTCGAGTCGACACCGCCCGACAGCAGCACGCCAACATCCACTGCCGCACGTTGACGAATTGCCACGGCTTCGCGGGTGCTGTCGAGTACGCGGTCGACCCAGTCTTCGAGCTGCAGGTTTTTCTCGTCCTCGTGTGGGCCGTAGGGCAGGGTCCACCAGGTTTTCTGCTCGGTGGTGCCGTCCGCTTCAACGCGCATCCAGGTCGCTGGCGGCAGTTTCTCGATGCCAGCCAACAGCGTGCGTGGCGCAGGCACCACGGCGTGGAAGTTCAGGTAATGGTTGAGCGCGACGGGATCGAGGATCGGGTTGATGTCGCCACCCTTGAGCAGCGCCGGCAGGGCCGAGGCAAAACGCAAACGCTGGCCGGTACGTGACAGGTACAGCGGCTTCACGCCGAGACGGTCACGGGCGATGAACAGACGCTGCGCATCGCGCTCCCAGATGGCGAATGCAAACATGCCGTTGAGTTTTGGCAGCAGCGCTTCGCCCCAGGCGTGATAACCCTTGAGCAGCACTTCGGTGTCGCCACCGGAATAGAAGGCGTAGCCCAGTGCTTCAAGTTCGGCACGCAGCTCCGGGAAGTTGTAGATCGCGCCGTTGAAGGCCAGTGACAGGCCCAACTGGCTGTCGATCATCGGCTGCGCCGAGCCGTCCGACAGGTCCATGATTTTCAGGCGACGATGGCCCAGGGCAATCGGCCCTTGGGCGTGGAAGCCCCACGCGTCAGGGCCGCGAGGGGCCAGGTGATGGGTGATTCGCTCAATGGCTGCAAGGTCTGCAGGTTGTTGATCAAAACGTAACTCGCCAGCTAATCCGCACATAAAATCCTTACCGGTTTTTCCGTTGGGGAGGGTGTCAAGCCATGCCTCGCCAAAAGGGCAGGCACTCAGAAACTGACCCGCCCCGGTAAGTGGAGTTTTAGAACGATAAGTTATAAGGCCGTTGTTGTATCTATCCGCGCTCCGGAATAAGCGGGCGTTGACCCTTCGCTGTTTGCTGATAACTGAAGGGTTTGATCGACGATGGTTTTGTAGCGGGTTATCAGTCGGCGTCTACCTGCAAACCCTCGAGATCGGTATCAGGCGAGGACAATCGTTTTTTCAGATCCAGCAGGCGTGACAGGGCATTGTACTTCTCGATGGCGGTCCAACTGCCCAGACCGGCGAACACGGAGCCCAGCAATTCATCTGTGGCGTAAGTGCGCAAGCGGCTGCTGAAATTATGGGTCGGGCTGGTGGAAAGTCGCTCGCTCTTACCCAAGGTATGAACGTCGCGCCTGTTGGCGTAGGCGGGCTCGTTGACATTGGCGAGTGGCACGGCAATGTCCCTGGCATCTGCGGACAACTTATCCAGATAGCGGTCGAAGAGATGTTTGCACAGCCCTTTCTTTAGCGGGATAAACGTTATGTCGTTGACAGCCGAAATGTTAGTCAGGTCCTTTGCCTTTATTTCATTTTGTTCGGTATTGGTAAGTTGGGAGAAGATGAGTTTTTGGAATTCGTTATTTGCTAGGAAGTTGATGGCGAATCGATATTTTGACTGGTCTTCGCTATCGTCTGTGTAGAAGCCGTCACCCGTATCGTTGGGGAAGTACACGATGCAATGGTCTTTTCGCGACGGGTCAGGCCGGCGGCATGTGATCAGAATTGCATCGGTGGTGTACTTGCCAAATAACTGTATCGACTGCAGTTCTGTTTTGCCGTTATTAAAATTGGCACCATAGAAAATATCTCCGTTTCCATTGGTCAGATCCAACAGGGTGAAAAGCCGGTGCAGAGGAAAAACGGGATTTTTGAAATACTTTTCATAGGCGCTGAGTTTCATGTTGAATTTGTGCAGGCGCGTGCCGATCAATTCAATAGTTGAAACTTTAAACGTTCTGGCGATGTGTTTCTGGTATTGACCTCCCAGATCCAGTTTGCGACTCAGAGTAGCAAACTCTTGTGCGGACACCTTGATCGCGTCAGGGGCGTCGCCTGTTGCCTGGCCAAGAATGTCCAAAATCTCGCTGTCGTTCGAGAAATAACCGGGAGCCGCTTCTTCGTCGGTGAAATTCAACATCGCCGCCTGCAGCAGGGTGTAGGTATAGGACGCAACATCCGTAGTGTTTTCAGGCTTGAGCCTGATGCTGTCGTTGACGCTGAAGCGTGTCCCATAGGTTTGCTTGAGTTCATGGCGAAGTTCGCGTCTGCAGAAATTCTCCAGTGTTTCCAGTTTGCCTGCCAACTCATCAATATAATCCTGATAGGGCAGCGCTTCATCGAGCGTTGCGCGAAAACCGGCCAGCCTCGTGGGGTCGTCTTTTGCCATGCCGTGGGTGATGAATCGTTGCACGGCAGTTGCCTTGTCCTGATCTTTGACGACATCGAAGATGTTCCCGATGGCGTCAGCGTCCGATATCGTGGCGGGCGGGTTATTTGTAGGTGAAGTCATACTGGAAGTCTCTTTTTTATATGAGATGCCATGTTATGTTCGGCTGTCGTGATAAAAAAGTTCTTTTATTGAATGGTTTCTTGTGTGCTTTGCGTTAGTATTTGAATGTTTAATATAAATATATACCGCACGGTCTTTGGTGAGGTGTGTTTGCTGTAATGTAATTTAAATGAGTTAGGGTTACATGTTTTAATTTGTAGTGAATGTGGATAAGGTTGAAGTTCAATCCTGCAATAAAGGACTATTGCCGATGAACACCACACAGGATAAATCCGCACCGCGCGCATTGACTCAAAATGAAGTACTCAGCGCTTTGTTCGAAGCCACAGGCGACCTGGACAGCGCCGAGGCGCTGCAAAAAAACCTGCCCGATATGCTGCTCAAGAGTTCGGTCGCCACTTTGGCCGCACTCGACCAGACCGCGCGCGACCTGCACGCCGCTCAGCTCAAGGTCGAGAAGGATCTACTGCTGCTCAAACCCCTGAAAAGCTTCTGCATTGCCGAATTGACCAAGGCGTTGAGTCGCAAGTGGTCGGCGAGCTTCAATGTCGAGAAGGATCTGTTGAGTCTGCCGGGGATCGATTGCGGTTGCCCGCCGACCTCAACCGACGCCCAAGGTATTGAAACCTTTGCGCACGCTTCACAAACATTGCTGCACGCGGCGATGCAGAACTTCAGCGAGGACGAAGAGGCCGACAATTATCCTGTCGGCAGTTTGATCCAGGTGCATGGCGCACCCTCAGGCGTGGCCGGGTTGACCCCGGCATCGTTCGCCAGATTCTGTCGCGAACTGGATCTGGGTAAACGCTACCAGGAACATTTCCAGCAGGTGTTCGGCCTGGCCGACAGCGACGGCAAAGTGGTTGCGACCAGCCCGATGACTCGCGATATCGCGACGCTGAAAAAACACCTGCTGCAACTGGATATGCATTTGGCCGGGCTAAGGCAGCACATCACGCCGCAAGGCCTGCAAACGATCCAGAGGCTGATTGCCGCTGATGGCGAGGTCTCGTCGAAAACACTGCATTACAAGAAGCGTGCATTGCTCATGCAGGGCATTGAGGTGCTCGACAGTT
The DNA here is from genome assembly GCF_059716145.1 of Pseudomonas sp. LBUM1648. NCBI lineage: Bacteria > Pseudomonadati > Pseudomonadota > Gammaproteobacteria > Pseudomonadales > Pseudomonadaceae > Pseudomonas > Pseudomonas sp. LBUM1648. Next base: position 4,727,274 of record NZ_CP166808.1, on the reverse strand, counting down.
GCGTCTGGGGTGTTGTGGTGTTTTCCGCCCGGTCGTTCGAGTTGTACCCGGACGAATGGTGCCTGGTGTACATGGCCAACGAGCCGCAAAGGCCTTTGTACGAGTACGCCAGTTTCAACGCATTCAAGCAGTACCTCACGCAGAAATTGAATGTGAAAAGCTACAAGGACTATTTCGCCAACAGTCTTGACGAAGATGACAAGGCCGACTTCTTCAAAACCTTCGCCGATAAAGCTGATCTGGGCCACATCCGGCAGTTGCCGATCACCGTGCCACTGTTCGAGTTCATGGTGCAAAGTCACGTCGGCAAGATGCAGATCGACGCTCGCAAGCTCGCCGTGCCGACCGCCGATGTTGATGAAGAGGTGCGTCAGAAACGCTTTCTCGATTTTCTCGAACTGGGTGTGACGATTGCGACGGTGGCAGGTTTTTTCGTTCCGGTAGTCGGCCAATTGATGATGGGGGTCGCGCTCGGGCAACTGTTGGCGGAGGTGTACGAAGGGGTCGAAGACTGGCGTCGGGGCGATCAGCAGGAGGCTTTGTCACATGTGCTCAGCGTGGTCGAAAATATTCTGCTGATGGGCGTTTTCGCCGGTGCGCAGAAGGCGGTCGGTGCGTTGGGAAGCAAACTGGTTCGTGCCCATCCGGAGTTTTTCGACCAGTTCACCGCGATTCTCGACCCGACCGGCAAACCACGCCTGTGGAAGCCCGATCTGAGGACGTATGAGCATCAGCTTCCATCGGGATTTACGGTGGCGGATGGCTCTGAGGAGCTCTATCAGATCCGGGACAAAACCGTGGCTCGGGTTGACCATCGGATATTTTCCGGAAGCATCGATCCAGTCAGTCGGGTCTGGCGTCTTGACCATCCTGAGCGCCCTCAAGCCTATGCCGCCGAGCTTGAACGGCACATCGAGGGTGGCTGGCGCCTGGCGGCTGAAGATGTCGAAAAGTGGAAAAGCGCGCCCTATACCCTCAAACGCATTGATCCGCATCTGAGCGAGTTCGGGGATACGGATCTGGAGATGATTCGCCGAATCAGCAACATCCCGCACGATGAATTGCAGCGCGCCTTTACTGACAACCTGGTCTTGCCTGCCCGGTTACGCGACACCGTGGAGCGCTTGCGGATCGAGCGTCGGTTACGCCAATTCATCATCGAACTGCAAAGCGGCGAAACCCACGCTGGCCAGCCACTGCCGGAGCAGTTGCACGGCCTGCCGAAACTGCCGGGCTGGCCTACTGATCGCTACATCGCAGTCAGTGATCCCGAAGGCACAATCACTGCAACCTATCCAACGACCACCCTCCTCGATGAAGAACTCAGCGTGGCTGTCAGCCAGGATCAACTGGAGGAGGGGCAGTTGCTCCAGACGGTAATCGATGGCCTGTTTCAGCACGAGGTCGATACGTTGCTGGGAGCCAGGGTCAGCCCTGAGTCGCAAAGGCCAGCGTTGGCGAAAAAACTGGGGGCGGCGTTCAAGGCTGATCGTCGCGCGGTTTTTGAGCGAATGTACCAGCGACATGACCAGAGTGATGCGGACGAGGTGAAGAAGCTGCGTAGCGTGTTCGCCGATATTCCCGCGCGCTATGCGCAACGCCTGATTGATCAGGCGTCGAGTGTTGATCGTTTGCATTTGCGCTCCACCGGGCGGGTGCCCTTGCGGCTGGCGCAAAAAGCCCGCGAAGCTAGCGCCCAAGTGCGACTCGATCGCGCGCTAAGCGGGTTTCACGTACCGCAGATCGCCAATGCCGACTGTGAAAAACTGGCCATCCAGTTGCTGCCCCGTTTGAGTGGATGGGACGCTGAACTGCGCCTGTCGGTGCGTGACAAGACACTGACCGGGCCGATATTGGAAGCCATCGGTAATGAATCGGCGACACCCCTGAACACCTGCACGCTGGTCAAATCCAGCAACGGCTACGAAGCGTTTGGCGGGGACGGTAAATCCCTCGGGATTACCGCAGCAGGTCCCGACAGCCTTTATGCCGCGATCCTCAAGGCACTCCCTCCGCGCCAGCGCATCGCCGCCGGCTTCGCCGATCCTGTGGACGCCGACAGTGCGCGGCTGCGCAGCAAATTACTCAACGTTGCGCTGGATGAGCGTGAGACCAGTGCCCAGCTATTGGCCGGCGGCGAGTTTGCACCGCTGAGCGCTGAACTCGGCTGTTTTCAAGCTGACCATGCAGCGACGGCGACCACGCATCCGCGAGCACTGATCCGCAAGGTGAGAAAACTCTATCCACGTTTCTCCCAAGCGCAGGCCATCGAGCTTATCGATCAGTTGGGCGACGACCCGTTGACACGCGCGGCCCGGGTCAAAGGTCTGCGCCATGAACTGCTGCAATTGCGTGAGGTGCTGGACGTCTGGAGTGAGGACATAGCTGCGATGAGGGCGCTGGGCGGTGACTTGCGTGAAGAGTGGTACAGCCGCAAGTTGACGGCAGGGCTGATTGAAGACGGGTTTCGGCGGCTGTTTCTGGCGACCGATGAAAGTGGCCAATCGGTCTGTGTGCTGAATCTCGACGGAATGCGGGTGGGGGCATTGCCCACGTTACCGCCGGAGTTGAACTTCGATCATATTCAGCAGTTGTCGATGAAAAACATGGCGCAGGGTGATGATCTCGTTTATTTCCTCAAGTCATTCAAAAAGGTCGAGTCCCTGCAACTCGACAACAATAAAATCACGCGGCTGCCCGAGATTCTGTCGCACATGCCCAATCTCGCCCGGTTGAGTCTGGCGGGTAACCAGATCAAGCTGACCGAACAGTCTCTGGTGAAGCTGAGCAACATACGCACAATGTGCAACTTGAACCTGAGCAGTAACCCGTTGGGCGCGACCCCGGACGTGAGCAAGATGTTTGACCTGCACTCCCTGTCCTTGCGTGAGACGGGTGCCACCGAATTACCCAAAGGCCTTGCACGCCTGCCTTATCTGGACTGGGTGGATCTGCGCAACAACGACATCAAGGAGCTGCCGAACTGGCTGTTCAAAACATCGAAACGTTTCAGTCAGGCCGTCAACCTGCGCGGTAATCCCTTGTCGAGCACCAGCGCCACTCATCTGGCCGATTATCGAAACAACGTCGGTATCGGCATGGGCTATCTGGAAGACGATATCGCTCGACTCGATGAACAGCAGGCGCGCTCACTGTGGTTTAAGGACGGAGCCGGAGAGGACTGGGGCCGGCGTAACCGGATCTGGACAGCCTTCAAGGACGATCCACGGGCCGAGGGCCTGTTTCATTTGCTGGCGGAGGTCGGCAATACGGCCGACTCTGAAAAGGTCAGCGACGACATGCATCGCCGGGTTTGGGCGATCCTTGAAGCCGCGGAATCCGACGCAGAGCTGTGCGAGCAAGTGCTCAATCTGGCCGCCAACCCGATCAACTGTACGGATACGGCGGCGATGAATTTCAGCCATATTGAAGTCGCCGTGGAAGTCGACAGGGTGACCAGCCTCGCCGGCGGCCGAACCACCAGTGCGAAGCCTTTGCTCCAACTGGGCAGGGGCCTGTTCCGGCTGGACAAACTGGACCACATCGCCCAAGAGCATGTGCGCAAGAACCCGACTGCCGATCCGCTTGAGGTGAACCTTGCGTATCGTACGGGCCTTGCCGATGACCTTGATCTGCCGGGGCAGCCTCGGCATATGCGGTTTGCCGTGTTGGGCGGGGTGACCGAAGCGGATCTGGCTACGGCAAAAAATGCGGTCAATACCGCTGAACTGTCCTCCGAATGGCTGACATTCATGCTGCGTCAGCCATTCTGGTGCGAGTACCTCAAGCGCACGTTTCCGCGATCGTTCAACAGCATTGAGCAAACGTTCGCATCGCAAATCGATGCCGTTTTTGATCAGGCAACCAAGCTGACCACCGGGGATTACCTGAACCAGATGGATGCGATCAAACTCAAACGCGAGGAGGCCGAAGAAACAGTGGTCACCCGCCTGACCAACGATGCGATACGGCTGATGGACCTGGGCATCTGTGCGATGCCCGGTGATTGAAGCTTTACTTGCCGCGTATCAGCTGACGTAACGCGAAACGGTTGGGGTGACAGGCCTCGGCAACGCTTCTTGGTAGTGGCAACGGCTCATCGTTCAACCAGGCCGCGAGCAGTTCGCCAGAGAGTGGCGCGGTGATCAGACCGCGCGAGCCATGGCCGCTGTTGACGTATAGACCGTCGAGCCAAGGGCAGGCGATGTCCGGCACTTGTCGGGCATCCTTGCTCAGCGCCGCGTACGCGTGAGTGAACGCGGCACGGTCGGCGAGGGGGCCGACGATCGGCAGGTAGTCCGGGCTTGTGCAGCGGAAAGCCGCGCGGCCCAGTAGGTTCTCAACATCCTGTTCACTGATGATCAGGCGTGAGACGAGGTCGCTGGAAATCTCTTCGAGCATCGCCAGATTGCCCAGGTGTTCGGCGGTGGTCGGGGTCAGGTCGTCGCTGTTGAAATCGAAACTGGCGCCGAGGGTGTGTTCACCCAGTCGTGCGGGTGCGACGTAGCCTTCAGCGCACACCACTGTGGCCAGTGCCTGGCTTTGTTCCGTCTGCGCCAGGCGTGTGATCTGTCCGCGAATACGCTTGAGGGGTAACTCGGCGCTTTGCGCGAAACGTTTGATCTCGGCAGCACCGGCCAGCACCACGACGGGAGCGCTGGCGAGCAAACGGTCGCCGTCGAAGGCTTGCCATTGATCATCCACCTTGCGCAGTTCCAGCACTTCGCGATGGCTGAGCAATTCGATGTTCGGTTGCATGGCCTGTGCCTGACACAGCGCGGGTGGATGCACCCAACCCCCTTCGGGATAGTACAAACCACCATGCTCCAGACCCACGCCGGCGCGGGCCTGCGCTTGAGGCTGGTCGAGCCACTGCAACAGGTCTGTCGGGAAGGCTTCTGCCAGTTGAGCGTGGCGTTCGGCTTCCTTGGCATTGAACGCCAGTTGCAGCACGCCGCAATCGTCCCAGTCGGTACCGCGTTGCAGACTTTCGAGCAGGCGGCGGGTGTAACCGAAGCCGCTGACAATCAGTTGCGATAGTGCGGTGCCATGGGCCGACAGTTTCAGATACAGCACACCTTGCGGGTTGCCCGAGGCTTCTTGCGCCACGGCGTCGTGGCGTTCGAGCAAACTCACCTGCCAGCCGCGCGCTGCAAGGCTGGCCGCCGTGGCGCAGCCCGCCAGACCTGCGCCAATCACCAGCGCCCGGCGCTCACCGGTCAGAGGAGCAGGGCGCGCGAACCAGGGTTTCTCGGGGGCTGGTGGTGGCACTTCCTGTGGCCAGCCGAGGAACTCGCCACGCAGAATTTCCCACTTGTGGCCGATGCCCGGCGTGCGTTTCATCTTGAACCCGGCAGTGTTAAGCAAGCGCCGCACCCAACCGGTGCTGGTAAAGGTACTGATGGTCGAGCCGGGGGCCGCCAGTCGGGCCAGTTCGACGAACAGCTCGGCGGTCCACATGTCCGGGTTTTTTGCCGGGGCAAAACCGTCGAGGAACCACGCATCGATCTGTGCATCCAGCTGTGGCAATTGTTCCAGGGCATCGCCGATCAGCAGCGTCAACGTCACCCGACCGTCGGCCAGCGTGATCCGTTGGAAGCCTTGATGAATGGCCACGTAATGCTTGAGCAACTGATCGGCCAGCGGTTTGAGTTCTGGCCACAAGGCCAACGCGCGTTGCAGGTCGGCCGGGCTCAACGGGTACTTTTCGACACTGACAAAATGCAGCCTGGAACCCGCCACCGCGTGTTGCTCGAACAGTTGCCAGGCGCAGAGAAAATTCAGCCCGGTACCGAACCCGGTTTCACCGATGACCAGGCGCCCATTCTCCGGCAACGCGGCAAAACGCTCGGCCAAACGGTTCTGTTCAAGGAACACATAACGGGTTTCATCCAGCCCCGACTTGTCGGAAAAATATACGTCATCGAACACTCGCGAACGCGGGCGTCCCTGATCATCCCAGTCGAGTTGGGCGTGGGGCATTACAGGTTTCATGGCAGGCTCGGCAACGACAAGGCGGCCATTCTAGCCGATCGCGCAGGCGCTGCTTGATCCATGGCAAGGCTTGCTCGCGATGTCTCAAGGACAATCCGCCACCCGCGGGAATTTCCGCGCCGCGCCTGTGCCCAATCCGCTAGTCTTGCTGAACCCTGGAAGGAGCCGTCCAATGTTTGAATCCGCTGAAATCGGTCACGCCATCGACAAAGACACTTACGAGGCCGCCGTCCCGGCACTGCGTGAGGCGTTGCTGGAAGCCCAGTTCGAATTGCAGCAGCAAAAGCGTTTCCCGGTGATCATTTTGATCAACGGCATCGAAGGTGCGGGCAAGGGCGAGACGGTCAAGCTGCTCAACGAGTGGATGGACCCGCGCCTGATTGAGGTGCGCACCTTCGACCAGCAGACTGATGAAGAGCTGGCGCACCCACCGGCGTGGCGCTATTGGCGGATGCTGCCGGCCAAGGGGCGTATGGGGGTTTTCTTCGGTAACTGGTACAGCCAGATGCTGCAGGGGCGGGTGCACGGTTTATTCAAGGATCCGCGCCTGGATCAGGCGATCAACGCCGCCGAACGCCTGGAAAAAATGCTCTGCGATGAAGGCGCGCTGATCTTCAAGTTCTGGTTTCACCTGTCCAAGAAGCAGATGAAAGCGCGGCTCAAGTCTCTCGCCGATGACCCGCTGCACAGCTGGCGCATCAGCCCGCTGGACTGGCAGCAATCGCAAACCTACGACAAGTTCGTCAAATACGGCGAGCGCGTGCTGCGCCGCACCAGTCGCGACTACGCACCGTGGCATGTCATTGAAGGCATGGACGCCAACTACCGCAGTCTGGCGGTCGGCAAGATTCTCCTTGAGGGCCTGCAAAATGCCCTGAAGCGCCCGGATGTGCACGCCGAGGAAGTCAACGCAGCACCGTTGGGCACGGCGGTCGATCAGTTGAACCTGCTTGACAGCCTCGACCTGACTCAGCGCCTGGAGAAGAAAGACTACGAAGAGCAACTGATCACCGAGCAGGCGCGACTGTCGGGGCTGATGCGCGACAAACGCATGCGCCGCCACGCTTTGGTGGCCGTGTTTGAAGGTAACGATGCGGCGGGCAAGGGCGGGGCGATTCGCCGGGTGGCGGCTGCGCTCGATCCACGTCAGTACAGCATCGTGCCGATTGCCGCGCCGACCGAAGAGGAGCGGGCGCAGCCGTATTTGTGGCGCTTCTGGCGGCATCTGCCGGCGCGGGGCAAGTTCACCGTGTTCGACCGCTCGTGGTATGGCCGGGTGCTGGTGGAACGCATCGAAGGCTTTTGCAGCCCGGCCGACTGGCTGCGCGCCTACAGCGAAATCAATGATTATGAAGAGCAGATCGCTGACGCCGGGGTGATCGTCGTCAAGTTCTGGCTGGCCATCGACAAGGACACGCAGATGGAGCGCTTTCAGGCGCGCGAAGAAATTCCGTTCAAACGCTTCAAAATCACCGAAGACGACTGGCGCAACCGCGACAAGTGGGACGCCTACCGTGCTGCCGTGGGCGACATGGTCGACCGCACCAGCACCGAGATTTCTCCGTGGACATTGGTCGAGGCCAACGACAAACGCTGGGCGCGGGTCAAGGTGTTGCGCACGATCAACCTCGCGCTGGAAGAGGCTTTCGAGAAGTCCGACAAGAAGGCCAAAAAGCACAAGGACTGAAGCGATGGGCACGCATACGCGGGGTGAATGATTGTCGCGGTCGGTCATTTGGTGGGCTTATGCTCGAGCCACTCTCAACCGACAACAACAATGAGGTATGCCATGCGTGAAGTGGTGATCGTCGACAGCGTACGAACCGGGCTGGCCAAGTCCTTTCGCGGCAAGTTCAACCAGACCCGTCCCGATGACATGGCAGCGCATTGCGTCAATGCACTGCTTGAGCGCAACGACATCGACCCGGCCAGCGTCGAGGACTGCATCGTCGGTGCCGGTTCCAACGAGGGCGCGCAGGGCTACAACATCGGCCGCAACGTCGCGGTGCTCTCGCAATTGGGCACCGGCGTTGCCGGGATGACCCTCAACCGTTTCTGTTCTTCCGGTTTGCAGGCGATTGCGATCGCCGCCAACCAGATCGCTTCGGGTTGCAGCGACATCATCGTCGCCGGCGGCGTCGAGTCGATCAGCCTGACCCTGAAAAGCGTCAACACCGATCACTTGATCAACCCGTTGCTCAAGCAGCAGACACCGGGCATCTACTACACGATGGGCCAGACCGCTGAAGTGGTGGCACGGCGTTATGGCGTCAGCCGCGAAGCCCAGGATCGCTATTCGCTGCAAAGTCAGCTGCGCACTGCGCAGGCGCAGGCGGCTGGGTTGTTTGATGATGAAATCGTGCCGATGGCGGTGAAATACCGGGTCGAGGACAAGAACAGCGGCGAAGTGCAGATCCTCGATGGCATCGTCGAGCGCGACGACTGCAACCGTCCGGACACCACTTACGAAAGCCTCGCCGGATTGAAGCCGGTGTTTGCTGACGACGGTTCGGTAACGGCGGGCAACTCGTCGCAACTGTCCGACGGTGCATCGATGACCTTGGTCATGAGCCTGGAAAAGGCCCTGCAACTGGGGCTCAAGCCGAAAGCGTTTTTCCGTGGTTTCACCGTCGCCGGTTGCGAGCCGGACGAGATGGGCATCGGCCCGGTGTTCTCGGTGCCGAAACTGCTCAAGGCCAAGGGTTTGCAAGTAGCGGACATAGATTTGTGGGAACTGAACGAGGCCTTTGCTTCGCAGTGCCTGTACGCCCGGGATCGGCTGGAGATCGACAATGACAAATACAACGTCAATGGCGGGTCGATTTCCATTGGCCATCCGTTCGGCATGACCGGGTCGCGGCAGGTAGGGCATCTGGTGAGGGAGTTGCAGCGGCGCAATCTGCGTTACGGCATCGTCACCATGTGTGTCGGCGGCGGGATGGGTGCTACGGGGTTGTTTGAGGCTGTGCGCTAGGCTCCAAAGAGTTTGTTGTTCGTTCTAGCGCTTTCGCGAGCAGGCTCGCTCCCACATTTGGAATGCATTTCAACTGTGGGAGCGAGCCTGCTCGCGAAGGAAGCACCGCAGTTTATCTGTTGGAATCCATAACCTGCATCCGCGCGATATAAGCTTTTATCCCCCGCTCGGCGCTCTCGTGACTGTCGAAAGGCCCTTCCAGGGTGTTTTCCCGAGTGCTGAAAAACAATTCGCCATTCACTCGGCATACGCGGTCGCTGCGAAACTGAGTGGCGGGGGCAGGGTCTTGGGCGCGCATGCCTAACATGACGGGTCTCCTGACGTGCATTGATTGCGAGTGGATCCAATGAGCTTATGCCTGAAGCACTTACCTTGCCTGCCCAGCCGATCAACGGCGCCTCGTCAATTTAATGCTGCGACCTGCACAGTTTCATTCGCGGCGTGTCTCCAACTGTCCCTGTGTCGCGTTCGGCACTGCGCCTAGAATGACGGCTCTTGTCAGCAGCCGTCGGGGTTCGCATGCACATTTCATCGGGGCGCTGGGTATATGGCTTGTGCCTGGCGCTGCTGACCGCATTTTTGTGGGGCATCCTGCCGATCAAACTCAAACAGGTACTGCTGGTGATGGAACCGGTCACCGTGACCTGGTTTCGCTTGCTGGTGTCCGGCGGCTGCCTGTTCATTTATCTGGCGGCGACCAGACGCCTGCCGAGTCGTAAAGTGCTCGGCCCCAAGGGCGGCTGGCTGGTGCTGATGGCGGTGCTTGGCCTGGTCGGTAACTACGTGCTGTACCTGATGGGCCTCAATCTGCTCAGTCCCGGCACCGCGCAATTGGTGGTGCAGATGGGGCCGATCATGTTGCTGATCGCCAGTCTGTTCGTGTTCAAGGAGCGATTCAGTATCGGTCAGGGCATCGGTCTGGCAGTGTTGCTGATCGGTTTTGTGTTGTTCTTCAATCAGCGTCTCGCGGAGTTGCTGACTTCGCTGTCGGATTACACCGCCGGGGTGTTGCTGGTGTTATTGGCGTCGACGGTCTGGACCTTCTATGCGCTGGGCCAGAAGCAATTGCTGACGGTGTGGAATTCGCTGCAGGTGATGATGGTGATCTACCTGTTCTGCGCGTTGTTGCTGACGCCGTGGGTGCATCCGCTCGAAGCGCTGCAATTGAGTCCGCTGCAAGGCTGGCTGCTGCTGGCATGCTGCATGAATACGCTGATCGCTTATGGCGCGTTTGCCGAAGCGCTGGCGCATTGGGAGGCATCGCGGGTCAGTGCGACGTTGGCGATAACGCCGTTGGTGACGTTCGGTGCAGTGGCGATTGCGGCGTGGATATGGCCGGACTATGTGCATGCCGAGCAGATCAACGGCCTGGGTTATGGCGGGGCGGTGCTGGTGGTGTTGGGCTCGGCGCTGGTGGCGCTGGGGCCTTCGTTGATCGCCGGGCTGAAGGCGCGGCGGCTGCGCATGGCTTGAAGATCAAAGGATCGCAGCGTGCCGCAGCTCCTACATTTGGAATGCGTTTCCCTGTAGGAGCTGCGGCACGCTGCGATCTTTTTGCTGTTAGCCCTTGGCCCCGGCCTCGATCATGTTCTCCGGACGCACCCACGCATCGAATTGTTCATCGGTCAGATAACCCAACTCAAGCGCCGCCTCACGCAAAGTCTTTCCTTCGCTGTAAGCCTTCTTGGCGATTTCCGCCGACTTGTCGTAACCGATGTGCGGATTCAACGCCGTCACCAGCATCAGCCCACGCTCCAGATGTTTGGCCATGACATCGGCGTCCGGTTCGAGCCCGGCAATGCAGTGCTGCTGGAAGTTGCTGCAACCATCGCCGAGCAGGCGGATCGATTGCAGCAGATTGTGGATGATCACCGGTTTGAACACGTTCAACTGCAAGTGGCCCTGGCTCGCGGCAATGCCGATCGTCACGTCGTTGCCCAGCACCTGGCAGGCGAGCATCGATAGCGCTTCGCACTGGGTCGGGTTGACCTTGCCGGGCATGATCGAACTGCCCGGTTCGTTGGCCGGCAGCCGCACTTCAGCAAAGCCTGCGCGTGGACCGGAACCGAGCAGACGCAGATCATTGGCGATTTTCATCAGTGCCACGGCGAGGGTTTTCAAGGCGCCGGACAGGCTGGTCAGCGGCTCGTGCCCGGCCAGCGCCGCGAACTTGTTCGGTGCGGTGACGAAGGGCAAACCGGACAATGCCGCCAGTTCTGCGGCAATGGCCTCGCCAAAACCGTGCGGCGAGTTCAGTCCGGTGCCGACGGCGGTGCCGCCCTGTGCCAGTTCACAGACTGCCGGCAGTGCCGCGCGGATCGCTCGTTCGGCGTAATCCAGTTGCGCGATGAAGCCGGACAGTTCCTGGCCGAAGGTGATTGGCGTCGCATCCATCATGTGCGTGCGGCCGGTTTTCACCAGCTTCATGTGCCGCGCAGCGAGTTCGGCCAAGCCGCCGGACAGCTCGGCGATCGCTGGCAACAGTTGTTCCTGTACAGCTTTCGCTGTGGCGATGCTCATGGCGGTGGGGAAGCAGTCGTTGGAGCTTTGCGAGCGGTTGACGTGGTCGTTCGGGTGCACCGGGATTTTGCCGCCGCGCGGGTTGCCGGCCAGTTCATTGGCGCGACCGGCGATCACTTCGTTGACGTTCATGTTGCTCTGGGTGCCGCTGCCGGTCTGCCAGACCACCAGCGGGAACTGATCGTCGTGCTGGCCGTCGAGCACTTCGTCGGCGGCTTGTTCGATCAGGCGCGCGATGTCGGCGGGCAGGTCGCCATTACGGTCGTTGACCCGGGCGGCGGCTTTCTTGATCAGGGCCAGAGCGTGCAGCACCGGCAGTGGCATGCGCTCCTGGCCAATGGCGAAGTTGATCAGCGAGCGTTGCGTCTGAGCACCCCAGTAGGCGTCGTCCGGGACTTCGATCTGGCCAAGGCTGTCGGTTTCGATACGGCTCATCGTGCACACTCCTGTTGGTCTGTTTGCGCTGATTAGGCCGGCGTCGGCCCAGGTGGTTCCATCAATCCGATTGTTGACCGGTAAAACCCCGCCAATCAAGCGCGGCAAGGCGCGGGGGTTGAGCCATAGCGTTTTTTAGGCGCAGAATGGTCGCCCTTGGGGTTTTACCTCGTTAGCTAGAAAAGGAAACTCGATGACTCGTCTTCGTGCCATCTGTACCGCGGTTGCACTGGTTTGCGCCAGCGGCCAGGTGCTTGCCGATACCGCCAGCCACAACGCCAGTGCCGAAGCTTTCCTGACCCTGGCGCACGCTGACAAACTGGGCACTCCGGTGTACATGCAAGTGCAGCAAATGTTCGCCCAGCGTTTTGAACAGACCAAGGCCCCTGAATCCAAGAAAGCCACGCTGGAAACCTACCAGGCCAAGGCCAACGCTGCCCTGGATCAGGCCATTGGCTGGAACAAGCTGAAGCCCGACATGGTCAAGCTCTACACCAGCAACTTCAGCGAATCCGAGCTCAAAGACCTGGTCGCTTTCTACAAGTCGCCACTGGGCAAAAAAGTCCTGGAAAAAATGCCGCAGCTGACCCAGCAATCGGCCCAGATGACCCAGGCCAAACTGGAAAGCGCCGTTCCTGTCGTCAACAAGTTGCTCGAAGACATGACCAACGAGCTGGCACCGAAAGGCGCTGCTCCGGCCAAGAAAAAGCCATAAGCGGAGTTCGTGATGACCATGCAACAACGCATCGAATCGACGCTGGCCCTGCTTCAGCCTGAGCATCTGCAAGTGCTGGATGAAAGCCACATGCACAGTCGCGGGTTGCAAACCCACTACAAGGCTGTGGTGGTCAGCGCGCAGTTCGACGGCCTGAACCGGGTCAAGCGCCACCAGAAAGTCTATGGCACGCTCGGCGAGCTGATGGGCGAGTTCCATGCGTTGGCGCTGCACACCTACACCCCGCAGGAATGGGCAGAGATCGGCGCCGCCCCGGCGTCGCCGACCTGTGCCGGCGGTAGCAAACATTAAGATCAAAAGATCGCAGCCTGCGGCAGCTCCTACAGGTGGCTGCCGCAGAGGGTGATGTTTTTGCTAGAATCCGCAACGCGCCGCTCACCCGGCGCGTTTTTTTTTCGTATCCGGTTCACCCTTTGCGAGGGTAGCCACCTGGAGAAATACCCATGACACAACCGATTGTCGTGGCGGCACTGTATAAGTTCGTCACCCTCGAAGATTACGTCAACCTGCGCGAGCCACTGCTGCAAGCGATGGTCGACAATGCCATCAAAGGCACCCTGCTGATCGCCGAAGAAGGCATCAACGGCACGGTTTCCGGCACGCGTGAAGGCATCGACGGCCTGCTCGCCTGGCTCAAGAACGATCCGCGCATGATCGACATCGATCACAAGGAATCGTACTGCGACGAGCAGCCGTTCTACCGCACCAAGGTCAAGCTCAAGAAAGAGATCGTCACCCTCGGTGTCGAAGGCGTCGACCCGAACAAGAAGGTCGGCACCTACGTTGATCCGCAAGACTGGAACGCGTTGATCAGCGACCCTGAAGTGCTGTTGATCGATACCCGCAACGATTACGAAGTGTCGATCGGCACCTTCGAAGGCGCCATCGATCCGAAAACCACCGGTTTTCGCGAATTCCCCGACTACATCAAAGAACACTTCGATCCGGCCGTGCACAAGAAGGTCGCGATGTTCTGCACGGGCGGCATTCGCTGCGAGAAGGCCTCGAGCTACATGCTGGGCGAGGGTTTCGAAGAGGTTTATCACCTCAAGGGCGGCATTCTGAAGTACCTCGAAGAGGTGCCGCAGGAAGAAACCAAGTGGCAGGGCGACTGCTTTGTGTTCGACAACCGTGTGACCGTGCGACACGACCTCAGCGAAGGCGACTACGATCAATGTCATGCCTGCCGCACACCGGTTAGCGTTGAAGATCGTACCTCCGAGCATTACGTGGCCGGCGTCAGTTGCCCGCACTGCTGGGACACCCTGAGCGAGAAAACCCGCCGCAGCGCCATCGATCGGCAGAAGCAGATTGAACTGGCCAAGGCCCGCAACCAGCCGCACCCGATCGGCTACAACTATAAGCAAGCATCCACCGAGGCTTAACCATGTCTGCGCGCCTGCTCTATGTAATGGACCCGATGTGTTCCTGGTGCTGGGGGTTCGCTCCGGTGGCCAAGGCACTGGTCGAACAGGCGCAGGCAGCCGGGGTCGAGTTGCATCTTGTCGTTGGCGGATTGCGCACTGGCAGCGGTGCGGCGCTGGAGCCGACCACCCGACGCTACATTCTTGAACACTGGCAGGCAGTCACCGAGGCCACCGGCCAGCCGTTCAAGTTTGACGGCGCGTTGCCTGATGGTTTTGTCTACGACACCGAGCCTGCTTGCCGGGCGATTGTCACGGCACGTAGCCTGGCGCCGGATTGCGCGTGGACACTGGTCGGACTGATCCAGCAGGCGTTCTACGCTGAAGGTCGCGATGTCACCGAGGCCAGCGTGCTGGTCGAACTGGCAGAGCAGGCCGGTGTGCCGCGTATCGAATTTGCCGCGTTGTTCGATCATGCCGATCAACACAAAGCGACTCAGGCTGATTTCAGTTGGGTGCAGGATCTGGGCATCGCCGGTTTCCCGACCTTGCTCGCCGAACGCAACGGCCAACTGGCGTTGCTGACCAACGGTTATCAACCGCTCAGCGAATTGTCGCCACTGCTCGGTCGTTGGCTGGAGCGCGCAGCCTGTGCCTGACCGAGCCGATGACACGCCAGCCGTAAAGCGTGTCGACCGGCTGAGCTGGGCAGAAGTCCGGCGACTGGCACTCCATCACAAAAAATCCCTGTGGATCGCCAACGGCGTGGCTGTGCTGGCGACGCTGTGCAGCGTGCCGATTCCGTTGCTGCTGCCATTGCTGGTGGACGAAGTCCTGCTCGGCCACGGCGACGCCGCGCTGAAAATCATGAACCATGTACTGCCGAGCATGTGGCAGCAAGCAGCGGGTTATATCGGCTTGATGCTGGTGCTCACCCTGACTCTGCGTTGCAGCGCGTTGTGCTTTGGTGTGTTGCAATCGCGGTTGTTTGCGCGGCTGGCCAAGGACATCGTCTATCGCATTCGCGTGCGCCTGATCGAACGGCTCAAACGCATTTCCCTCGGCGAATACGAGAGTCTCGGCAGCGGCACGGTGACCACGCACCTGGTTACCGATCTGGATACCCTCGACAAGTTTGTCGGCGAAACCCTCAGTCGGTTCCTGGTGGCGATGCTGACGCTGGTCGGCACCGCGAGCATCCTGATGTGGATGCACTGGAAACTGGCGCTGCTGATTCTGCTGTTCAATCCGCTGGTGATCTACGCCACGGTGCAGTTGGGCAAACGGGTCAAACACCTGAAGAAACTGGAGAACGACAGTACGGCGCGCTTCACTCAGGCGCTGAGCGAAACCCTCGATTCGATCCAGGAAGTGCGCGCGGGCAACCGTCAGGGCTACTTCCTTGGCCGGCTCGGCCTGCGAGCGCAGGAAGTGCGCAACTACGCAGTCAACTCGCAGTGGAAAACCGACGCCTCCAATCGCGCCAGCGGGCTGCTGTTCCAGTTCGGCATCGACATTTTCCGCGCAGCGGCGATGCTCACCGTGTTGTTCTCTGACCTGTCGATCGGTCAGATGCTCGCGGTATTCAGTTACCTGTGGTTCATGATCGGCCCCGTGGAGCAACTGCTGAATCTGCAATACGCCTACTACGCGGCCGGCGGCGCGCTGGCACGGATCAATGAATTGCTGGCCCGGGCTGATGAGCCGCAATATCCGGGTGGTGTTGATCCGTTCAAGGGCCGCGACACCGTGGGCATTCAGGTGCAAGGCCTGAGCTTCGGTTACGGCGATGAACTGGTGCTGAATCAGCTCAACCTGTCCATCGCCCCGGGGGAGAAAGTGGCGATTGTCGGCGCCAGCGGCGGCGGCAAAAGTACCCTGGTGCAATTGCTGCTTGGGTTGTACACGCCGCTGGCCGGCACCATCCGTTTTGGCGGTTCGACCCAGCAGGAAATCGGGCTGGAGACCGTTCGGGAAAACGTCGCGGTGGTATTGCAACACCCTGCGCTGTTCAACGATACCGTGCGCGCCAACCTGACCATGGGCCGCACGCGCAGTGACGAAGCCTGCTGGCATGCACTGGAAATCGCTCAGCTCGAACCCACCATCCGCGCCTTGCCGGATGGCCTGGACAGCATCGTCGGGCGTTCCGGCGTGCGCTTGTCCGGCGGTCAGCGCCAGCGTCTGGCGATTGCTCGGATGATCCTCGCCGAGCCGAAAGTGGTAATCCTCGACGAAGCCACCTCAGCCCTTGATGCGGCCACCGAATACAACCTGCATCAGGCCATGGCGCGGTTCCTCAATGGTCGCACCACACTGATCATCGCCCACCGCTTGTCGGCGGTGAAGCAAGCGGATCGGGTCTTGGTGTTCGACGGCGGGCAAGTGGCCGAAGACGGCGATCATCAGCAGTTGATTGCTGACGGCGGGCTGTACGCGAAACTCTACGGTCACTTGCAACAAATCCAGCGCCCTTGAGTTTTGTCCGCGTTTCTGTGCTTAGTGCTTGAATTGCTTCGAATAAAAACACCCGGATTACCTCCCCGTACAGCCAGGTTGCACGATCGGCATAGAGGACGGCACAGCTGTCCCTTGGACATGTCGAAAATTAGCCTAGGCTGAGCTGTCAGGAGCGGTATTTTCCGGTGCTCATCTGGCAGTGCTTGCGCAAGGGATCTCATGAAGCAAAAGCGGACTCTCGGAACGCCACGGTTGTTGGGCATCGTCTGGCCATTTATTGCCGTCGTGTTGTTTCAGGCGTTGTTGGGCGGGGTGAGTCTTTACGTGCTCTCGGCCGTTCGCGGTTACGTGGCGGGGGAAAGTCTCTGGTCCAAGGGCCAGAAAGACGCCATTTACTACCTCAATCTGTACGCCGACAGTCGTGACGAGGCGATTTTTCTCAAATACCAAAGTGCGATTGCCGTGCCCCAGGGCGGTCATCAGTTGCGCGTGGCGCTGGACCGTCAGCCGCCGGATCTGCAATCGGCGCGTGACGGCATTCTCAAGGGCGGCAACCATCCTGACGACGTCTCCAGCGTGATCTGGCTGTACCTCAACTTCCGTCACTTCAG
Source organism: Pseudomonas sp. LBUM1648 (assembly GCF_059716145.1). Taxonomy (NCBI): domain Bacteria; kingdom Pseudomonadati; phylum Pseudomonadota; class Gammaproteobacteria; order Pseudomonadales; family Pseudomonadaceae; genus Pseudomonas; species Pseudomonas sp. LBUM1648. Next base: position 4,710,180 of record NZ_CP166808.1, on the reverse strand, counting down.
TTACCTGGAAACCGCTATTGATCGCTGGACGGTCGGTGATGCTTATCTGATCGAACTTCATGACGTGGCGCGCGAGATGCATCAACGTATCGTCGACAATGCTGCTACCGAGGCTGATATCCAGCGCTGGAAGGCGCGGATCTTTGCGATCAACGATGGCGTGACCCCGGCCGCGAAAGCGTTCAGCGATGCCCTGGGCGAAGGCTCGCGGATGATCCTGCGGCTGCTGCTGTTCACCAACCTTGCCACGGCGCTTGGGCTGATCGTGCTGGCCTTGTGGCGTACCCACAAATTGCTCAAGCAGCGCCATGCCTTTGCCGAGGCGTTGCAGATGGAAAAAGATCGTGCGCATGTGACGTTGCAATCAATTGGTGATGGCGTCATCACCACCGACGTCACCGGCGCCATTGACTACATGAACCCCGCCGCTGAAGCCATGACCCACTGGAAGGCCGAGCAGGCCGCCGGTTTGCCCTTGGCGGCGCTGTTCAATTTGCTCGACGACAACGCCCAGGCCGAAGGCCTGACCCTGATCGAGCACATTCTCAGCGGCCAGCTCAGCGGCGGCAGCGAGCACTCCAAGCTGATTCAGCGCCTGGATGGCAGCACGCTTTCGGTGACGCTGGTCGGAGCGCCGATCCGCAATGCCGGCAAGGTCAGTGGCACGGTGCTGGTGCTGCACGACATGACCCAGGAACGGCAATACATCGCCAATCTTTCCTGGCAGGCCACCCATGATGCGCTGACCGGGCTGGCGAATCGTCGTGAGTTTGAATATCGCCTGGAGCAGGCGCTGCACAACCTCACGCGCCAGTCCGGGCGGCATGCGCTGATGTTCCTGGATCTGGATCAGTTCAAACTGGTCAACGATACCTGCGGCCATGCTGCGGGCGATGAGCTGTTGCGGCACATCTGCACCTTGCTGCAATCGGGGCTGCGCGAAGGCGATACGCTGGCGCGGCTTGGCGGTGACGAATTTGGCATTCTGCTGGAAAACTGCGCGCCGGAAGCGGCTGAGAAGATCGCCGAGGCACTGCGCCAGACCGTGCAGAACCTGCACTTTGTCTGGAAAGGGCGGCCATTCCTGACCACGGTGAGTATAGGCCTGGTGCATGTTGCACAAAACCCGACGACGCTTGAAGCCTCGCTGCGTGCTGCCGATATGGCCTGCTACATGGCCAAGGAAAAAGGCCGCAACAGGGTCCAGGTTTACCACCCTGACGACTCCGAACTCTCACTGCGCTTTGGTGAAATGGCCTGGGTGCAACGTTTGCATATGGCGCTGGAAGAGAATCGCTTCTGCCTTTATGCCCAGGAAATCGCGCCGTTGAAACAGGGTGGCGGCGACAGAGGACACATTGAAATCCTTCTGCGTCTGCACGATGAAGCCGGTCGGATGATTCTGCCGAACAGTTTTATTCCTGCCGCCGAACGCTATGGCTTGATGAGTCAACTGGATCGTTGGGTAGTGCAAAACGTATTCAAGGTTATTGCTCAATGTATTGCGCAAGAACATGAAGGGCCATTAGCGATGTGTGCGATTAATCTGTCAGGCATTACTATAGGAGATGACGCGTTTTTGCACTTTCTGCGCGAACAGTTTGTTAACTATTCGATACCGCCTGAAATGATTTGTTTTGAAATTACTGAAACCAGTGCAATTTCAAACTTGGGCAGCGCAATTAGATTTATTAATGAACTCAAGGGCTTAGGTTGTTATTTTTCGTTAGATGACTTTTGTGCCGGAATGTCTTCATTCGCTTACCTGAAACATTTGCCTGTAGACTTCCTGAAGATCGACGGGAGTTTCGTAAAGGATATGCTGGACGATCCGATTAACCGCGCAATGGTCGAAGTGATCAATCACATCGGGCATGTCATGGGTAAGCAGACAATTGCCGAGTTTGTTGAAACAACCCAGATCGAGCAGGCACTGCTTGAAATTGGTGTGGATTACGCTCAGGGTTACGTTATCGAACGCCCGCAATTGTTTACCTGCGACAGTTTGCAAAGTCGGCCCGCCAGGCCGCAGCCGCTGTTATTCAAAGCGCCTGGCACGTTCCGTTGAAGTCTCTCGCCGATCCTTACAATCACAAATCAAAAGGAGCCGAACAGTGATCGACACATTCAACCGAACCGGACCACTCATGGAAGCTGCAAGTTATCCTGCCTGGGCACAACAGCTCATTGAGGATTGCAGCGAGAGCAAGCGCCGGGTTGTCGAACATGAACTTTACCTGCGCATGCGTGATAACAAACTCAGCGCCAAAACCATGCGCCAGTACCTGATCGGGGGCTGGCCGGTAGTTGAGCAGTTCGCGTTGTACATGGCGCAGAACCTGACCAAAACCAAATTCGCCCGTCACCCCGGTGAAGACATGGCGCGGCGTTGGCTGATGCGCAACATTCGCGTTGAACTCAATCACGCCGACTACTGGGTGCACTGGAGTCGCGCACACGGTGTGAGTCTGGAAGATCTCCAGGCCCAGCACGTACCGCCTGAGTTGCATGCCTTGAGTCATTGGTGCTGGCACACCAGCTCCGCCGACTCACTGATTGTGGCCATTGCCGCCACCAATTATGCCATCGAGGGTGCGACCGGGGAGTGGTCGGCGGTCGTCTGTTCTACCGGGGTGTACGCCGCAGCGTTCCCCGAAGAAGACCGCAAGCGTGCGATGAAATGGCTGAAAATGCATGCCCAGTATGACGATGCTCATCCGTGGGAAGCGCTGGAAATCATCTGCACCCTGGCGGGCATGAACCCGAGCAAGGCCTTGCAGGCCGAGTTGCGCCAAGCGATCTGCAAGAGCTACGACTACATGTACCTGTTCCTGGAGCGGTGCATGCAGCTTGAGACTTCCGAGCGTTTGCTGGTAACCCGTGAGCGCAGGACTGTGGTCGAGAGCTGAACCTGACAACACTGCGCAAAAAAATGTGGGAGCGAGCCTGCTCCCACATTGATTTTTGAAACTCAGCCCGCCATCGCCAATCGATTCCGCCCCTCGCGCTTGGCCACGTACAGCGCGCTGTCAGCGCGGCGCAACAGGCTTTCTGCCGACTCACCCGGCAGCAGGGTCGAGCAGCCCAGGCTGACCGTCAGCTCTATCAACTTTCCATCGGCGTAATACTCCGCCGCCTGCGCCGCATAACGCAGACGCTCGCCAACCATCGCCGCCGCTTCCCGGCTGGTATTGGACAGCAGGATCAGAAACTCTTCCCCGCCATAGCGAAACACCATGTCGACGTTGCGCAACTGACCCTTGATCGACGCGGCCACGGCTTTAAGCACGTCATCACCAGTGCTGTGACCATGACTGTCGTTGACCCGTTTGAAGTGGTCGATGTCCAGCATCAACACCGACAACGGCTGCAGGTGTCGGCGGGACATCTCGATCTCGCGTTGCAGTGTCTGCTCCATCGCGATGCGGTTGCCGGCGCCGGTCAGTGGATCGCGCAGGGCGCTTTGGGTGGCGGCGCGGTACAGCAGAGCGTTGCGCATCGGATACAGCAGTGACGATAGCAGCGATTCTAGATTGCCCTGTTCCTGCTCGTTGAAACGTTGGTTGCGGCGAAACATCAGTTCGCCCATATGCTCGCCTTCGTGGCTCAAGGTGTAGCTGACCGAATGATGGCCGCGAGCGCCGAACTCCAGGCGCAGGTCACTGCCTTGGTGCACGTAACTCAAGGCATCCAGCGGCACGAGACGCTGAACTTCACGGAAAAACAGACCGAGGATGCGTTGTGGTTCAAGACTGGTTTGCAGTTGCAGGCTCAGTTGCTGGCGCAATTGCGCGAGACTGGCGGGCCGCTCCAGAAGAGGCGGCTGCTGACCGAAACCCAGGCGTTGCAATTTGGCGCTGTCAAAGTCAATTGCATTGGTCTGGGAAGGTGATTTCATATGGCGTGAGCCCCTAAGCAGTAAGTCTGTCTTACAGGCTGGGTGAGAGCGGCTTTGGGCTGCGTGTCGTACTGATCCATCAGTCCCGTAGGACATTTGACGTAAGTCTAGTCTGCCTGATGACGATTAGTAAGCTATCGAACCAGGCCTTGCCCCATTGCCTTCACACGGCATGCTTTGAGGAAATTTAGAGCGAAAGTCGTGCCATTCAGTTCGTTTTTATTTAACCCGTTATGAATCAAAGGGTTGAACGTAAATGAGAGAGAGGGGTGCTGGATATTTGACTATATTGTGACGGCTAATTGCGTTAAATGACTGCCGCGACGGGAATCCGCCACGGCAACAAATGCGACGTATGGCATTACTGCGCGTTGAATGCCTGGCCGTTGATCCCGGTGCTGTCCGGACCCATCAGGTAGAGGTAGACCGGCATGATCTCCTCCGGCGTCGGGTTGTTCAGCGGGTTTTCCCCCGGATAAGCCTGCGCACGCATGCTGGTGCGAGTACCGCCCGGGTTGATGCTGTTGGAGCGTACCGGAGCAACGCCGTCGACTTCGTCGGCCAGGGTTTGCATCAGGCCTTCGGTGGCGAACTTCGACACACCGTAAGCGCCCCAGTAAGCGCGACCCTTGCGGCCGACGCTGCTGGAGGTGAACACCACCGAAGCATCCTGCGACAGCTTGAGCAGCGGCAACAACGTGCTGGTCAGCATGAACATCGCATTGACGTTGACCTGCATGACGCGCATGAAGTTTTCGCCCGACAGCTGTTCGATCGGCGTGCGCGGGCCAATGATCGAGGCGTTGTGCAGCAGGCCGTCGAGGTGGCCGAACTCGGTCTCGATCATCGCTGCCAGCTCATCGTACTGATGGGGCAGGGCGGTCTCGAGGTTGAAGGGAATCACTGCCGGTTGCGGATGGCCCGCAGCTTCGATCTCGTCGTAGACCTGTGTCAGATTGGCTTCTGTCTTGCCCAGCAGCAGGACTGTCGCGCCGTGAGCCGCGTAGGTTTTCGCGGCAGCCGCGCCGATACCGCGACCGGCGCCGGTGACCAGAATGACCCGATCCTTGAGCAATTCGGGACGAGCGGAGTAATCAAACATAAACACCTCATCAACAGTCAGATCGTTCCCATGCGCAGCAAAGGAATGCAGCCAATGACGCTCTGCGTCAGGTCTCAGCAGCTGCAAAGCGCGCTATCAAGCACCTTGCGCAACTCCAGCGGATGATCCACCACCACATCCGCACCCCAATGCCGCGGGTTGTCGTCCGGGTGAATGTAGCCATAGGTCACTGCGGCCGTTTTGGTCCCGGCATCACGCCCCGACTCGATATCGCGCAGATCATCGCCCACAAACAGAACCGTCGACGGATCCAGATCAAGCATCTTGCACGCAAGGATCAACGGCTCCGGATCCGGCTTGCTCTTCGTCACGTGATCCGGGCAGATCAACAATGCCGAGCGCTCGGCCAGCCCCAGCTGTTGCATGATCGGCTCGGCGAAGCGCAATGGCTTATTGGTGACCACGCCCCAGATCAGGTTGGCTTTTTCAATGTCGGCCAGCAGTTCTTCCATGCCGTCGAACAGCTTGCTGTGCACAGCGCAGCCTACGAGGTAGCGGCTGAGAAACTCCTGGCGCAGATCTTCGAAGCCCGGTGATTCCGGGTCCATCGAGAATGTCACCGCAACCATGGACATCGCACCGCCGGAAATCTCGTCGCGGATGTGCTTGTCATTGATCGGAGGCAAACCACGATCCGCGCGCATCGCCTGGCAGATGGCGATGAAATCCGGCGCGGTGTCGAGCAGGGTGCCGTCCATGTCGAAAAGAACTGCTCTGATGGCCATCGGCCTACTCCTCGCGCAGGGTCTGGATCATGTAGTTGACGTCAACGTCGCTGGCCAGTTTGTAGTGCTTGGTCAGCGGGTTGTAGGTCAGGCCGATGATGTCCTTGACGGTCAGGCCGGCCATGCGACTCCAGGCGCCCAGCTCGGATGGACGAATAAATTTCTTGAAGTCGTGGGTGCCGCGCGGCAACAGCTTCATGATGTATTCGGCGCCGATGATGGCGAACAGGTAGGCCTTCGGGTTGCGGTTGATGGTCGAGAAGAACACTTGGCCGCCCGGCTTGACCATGCGGAAGCAGGCGCGGATGACCGAAGAAGGGTCCGGTACGTGCTCAAGCATTTCCAGGCAGGTCACCACGTCGAACTGCTCAGGCATCTCTTCGGCCAGGGCTTCGGCGGTGATCTGGCGGTACTCGACGCTGACGCCGGATTCCAACTGATGCAGTTGCGCAACTGCCAGCGGCGCTTCGCCCATGTCGATACCCATCACGGTGGCACCACGTTGCGCCATGGCTTCGCTCAAGATGCCGCCACCGCAACCAACGTCGAGGACTTTCTTGCCGGCCAGATTGACCCGTTCGTCAATCCAGTTGACCCGCAGCGGGTTAATGTCGTGCAGCGGTTTGAATTCGCTTTCGCGATCCCACCAACGATGGGCCAGGGCTTCGAATTTGGCGATTTCAGCGTGGTCGACGTTGCTCATGTTCAATTCCTCGAAAAACTTGAAAAAGGCTGTAGCCCTGGCGTGTTTGCCAGGATGTTTACGATTCGGTGTGGCCGCTGATGCGCTGGCCCCAGGCTCGCGCAGTAGCGCCAAGCTGTTCTTCATCCATGCGGGTCAGGCGCCGTTCGTCAAGCAATTGTTTGCCGGCGACCCACAGGTGTTTCACGCAATCGCGACCGGTGGCGTATATAAGCTGTGAAACCGGGTCGTACACCGGTTGCTGCGCCAGGCCAGACAGGTCGAAGGCGACAATGTCCGCGGCTTTGCCGATTTCCAGCGAGCCCGTTTCGCTTTCGATCCCCAAGGCGCGTGCGCCGTTCAGTGTGGCCATGCGCAGGGCGCGATGGGCGTCGAGCGCGGTAGCCGAGCCGGCGACGGCTTTGGCCAGCAAGGCAGCGGTGCGGGTCTCGCCGAGCAGATCCAGATCATTGTTGCTGGCCGCGCCATCAGTGCCGACCGCAACGTTGACCCCGGCTTGCCACAGACGCTCGACGGGACAGAAGCCGCTGGCGAGTTTCAGGTTCGATTCCGGGCAATGGATGATGTTGGTGTTGCTTTCTACCAGCAACGCCAGGTCTTCATCGCTGATCTGGGTCATGTGCACGGCCTGGAAGCGCGGGCCGAGCAGGCCCAGACGGCCGAGGCGGGCGAGTGGCCGTTCGCCGTGCTGTTCAACCGCTTGCTGCACTTCGAAGGCGGTTTCGTGGACGTGCATGTGGATCGACGCGTCCAGCTCCTCGGCAATCACGCGGATTTTCTCAAGGTTCTCGTCGCCGACGGTGTAGGGTGCATGAGGGCCGAAGGTGATCTTGATCCGTTCGTGATGCTTCAGATCGCCGAACAACTCGACGCCCTGACGAATGGCCTCATCCGCGTTGCTGGCGCCAGGAATCGGGAAGTCGAGGATCGGAATGGCGATCTGTGCGCGGATGCCGCTGTTGTGCACGCGCTCGCTGGCAACTTTCGGGAAGAAGTACATGTCCGAAAAGCAGGTGATGCCGCCCTTGATCTGCTCGGCGATTGCGAGGTCGGTGCCATCACGGACGAAGTCTTCATCGACCCATTTGGCTTCGGCCGGCCAAATGTGGTTTTCCAGCCAGGTCATCAGCGGCAGATCATCGGCCAGGCCGCGGAACAACGTCATTGCGGCGTGGCCATGGGCGTTGATCAGACCGGGGCTGAGCAGAACATCCGGCAATTCGCGCACTTGCGTGGCATTACACTTCAACGCTTCGGCGCGTGGGCCGATAAACACGATGCGACCGTCGCGGATGCCCAGGCCATGCTCCTTGAGCACAACGCCTGCGGGTTCGACGGGTACCAGCCAGGTCGGCAGCAATAATAAGTCGAGCGCAATGGCAGGTTTCGGCATCGAGGGTCGGTTCCAGTGCTTTTGTAAAGGATGGCGAAGTATACCCGAGCGTCTTCGCGGGGGGATCGCTATAATCGGCGGCTTTTGTTCATGAGTGCGGGGTGAGGGATGCGCGATCGACTGTTGGCTGCGGAGAAAGTAAAGGCCATCGATTGGCGAGATGGCGCGCTCCACCTGCTGGATCAGCGTATTTTGCCGTTCGAGGAAACCTGGATTGCCTACACCAGCGCCGCCGGCGTGGCCGAGGCGATTCGCTCGATGGTGGTGCGTGGCGCGCCGGCCATCGGTATCAGCGCGGCTTATGGCATCGTGCTCGCGGCCCGCGCACGGATTGCCGAAGGTGGCGACTGGTATGCGGCGCTGGAAGAGGATTTCGCCCTGTTGGCCGATTCCCGTCCGACCGCAGTCAATCTGTTCTGGGCGCTGGGTCGCATGCACGATCGGCTGGATCGTCTGAAAGAAAATGCCGATCCTCTTGCGGCCCTGGAAGCCGAAGCTATCGCCATACATGAAAGTGACCGCGAAGCAAACCTGACCATGGCGCAATTGGGTGTCGATCTGATCCGCAAGCATCAGGGCAACGCGCAGGCGATTCTCACCCACTGCAACACCGGTGCCCTTGCCACCGGCGGTTTCGGCACGGCGCTGGGGGTCATTCGAGCGGCTTTCCTTGAGGGGATGGTTGAACGCGTTTATGCAGACGAAACCCGGCCTTGGCTGCAAGGTTCGCGCCTGACCGCGTGGGAACTGGCCAACGAAGGCATTCCTGTGACCCTCAATGCTGACTCCGCCGCCGCGCACATCATGAAAACCAAAGGTGTGACCTGGGTGATCGTCGGCGCTGACCGCATTACCGCCAATGGTGATGTGGCCAACAAGATCGGCACCTATCAACTGGCGGTCAACGCCATGCACCACGGTGTGCGTTTCATGGTGGTGGCGCCGAGTTCGACCATCGACATGAATCTGGCCAGTGGTGATGACATTCCGATCGAAGAGCGTGACGGCGCCGAGCTGCTGGAAGTCGGTGGCAAGCGTGTCGGGGCGGACGTTGAAGCGTTCAACCCAGTGTTTGACGTGACGCCGGCAGACTTGATCGATGCGATTGTTACCGAGAAGGGCATCGTCGAGCGTCCGGACACCGCGAAAATGGCGCAGTTGATGTGCCGCAAGCGCCTGCATTAATTGTCACTGGCGCCTGAAAAGACGGCATCGCCAGCAGGCTGGCCCCCACAGGATTTGTGATCGACCCAAATCAATGTGCAAACCAAGCTGCTGGCAATGAGGCGCTATAAGTCAATAAACAAGCGTAAACCCAGCTCGAAATCTCTATTCAATAACTCTCTAAGCTTCTCTCGTCCCCCTTTCAGGCGATTACCGGTCAACTAACTATGCTCCATGCGCTTGTGGGGGATAGGTGCGTGGCGGCGATTGTGGTAGCATCCGGCGTTTTCCGAGGCAGTCCCACAGGGTTGTCTTCACTGCGCAAATCCAGGGTTCAACTTGTTGATTTGTCGTAAGTCGGCGCATGGCACTCAGTCTGCATCGACGAGCTTCGTGATCCCTATGGATATGACGAGGTTTCACCAGAAAAAGGAATCAGGCTTCTCATGGGCGAACTGGCCAAAGAAATCCTCCCGGTCAATATCGAAGACGAGCTGAAACAGTCCTACCTCGATTACGCGATGAGCGTGATCGTCGGCCGTGCACTGCCGGATGCGCGCGATGGCTTGAAGCCCGTGCACCGCCGCGTGCTGTTCGCGATGAGCGAGCTGGGCAACGACTTCAACAAGCCGTACAAGAAATCTGCCCGTGTTGTCGGTGACGTGATCGGTAAATATCACCCGCACGGTGACACTGCCGTCTACGACACCATCGTACGTATGGCTCAGCCTTTCTCCCTGCGCTACCTGTTAGTCGACGGTCAGGGCAACTTCGGTTCGGTGGACGGCGACAACGCTGCAGCCATGCGATACACCGAAGTGCGCATGACCAAGCTGGCTCACGAGCTGCTGGCTGACTTGCATAAGGAAACCGTGGATTGGGTGCCGAACTACGACGGCACGGAAATGATCCCGGCGGTCATGCCGACCCGTATTCCCAACCTGCTGGTCAACGGTTCCAGCGGTATCGCTGTGGGCATGGCAACCAACATCCCGCCGCACAACCTCGGTGAAGTCATCGACGGTTGCCTGGCGCTCATCGACAATCCCGAGCTGACTGTCGACGAGCTGATGCAATACATCCCCGGTCCGGACTTCCCGACCGCCGCGATCATCAACGGTCGCGCCGGTATCATCGAAGCCTACCGCACCGGTCGTGGGCGCATTTACATGCGTGCGCGTTCGATCGTTGAAGACATCGACAAGGTCGGCGGTCGTCAGCAGATCGTTATCACCGAACTTCCTTACCAGTTGAACAAGGCGCGTCTGATCGAGAAGATCGCCGAGCTGGTAAAAGAGAAGAAGCTTGAAGGCATCACTGAACTGCGCGACGAGTCCGACAAGGACGGTATGCGCGTCGTGATCGAGCTGCGTCGCGGCGAAGTGCCTGAGGTGATCCTCAACAACCTCTACGCCCAGACCCAGCTGCAATCGGTATTCGGTATCAACATCGTTGCGCTGATCGACGGCCGTCCGCGGATTCTGAATCTCAAGGATCTGCTGGAAGCCTTCGTTCGTCACCGTCGCGAAGTCGTTACCCGCCGTACCGTGTTCGAACTGCGCAAGGCGCGCGAGCGTGGTCACATCCTTGAAGGCCAGGCCGTTGCCCTGTCGAACATCGACCCGGTGATCGCCCTGATCAAAGCTTCGCCAACCCCATCGGAAGCCAAGGAAGCGCTGATCAGCACCCCTTGGGAATCCTCGGCGGTAGTGGCGATGGTTGAACGTGCCGGTGCCGATTCGTGCCGTCCGGAAAACCTCGATCCGCAATACGGTCTGCGCGAAGGCAAGTACTTCCTTTCGCCAGAACAGGCGCAAGCCATTCTGGAACTGCGTCTGCACCGTCTGACCGGTCTGGAGCACGAGAAGCTGCTGGCCGAGTATCAAGAGATCCTCAACCAGATCGGCGAGCTGATCCGCATCCTCAACAGTGCCGTGCGCCTGATGGAAGTGATCCGCGAAGAGCTGGAAGTGATCCGCGCCGAATACGGCGATCAGCGTCGCACCGAGATTCTCGATGCACGCCTCGACCTGACTCTGGGCGACATGATCCCGGAAGAAGAGCGCGTCGTGACCATCTCCCACGGTGGCTACGCCAAGACCCAGCCGCTGGCTGCGTACCAGGCTCAGCGTCGTGGCGGTAAAGGCAAGTCGGCGACCGGCGTCAAGGATGAGGACTACATTGCTCACCTGCTGGTTGCCAACAGTCACTCCACGCTGTTGCTGTTCTCCAGCAAAGGCAAGGTTTACTGGCTGAAGACTTACGAAATCCCTGAAGCATCGCGTGCTGCACGTGGTCGTCCGCTGGTCAATCTGCTGCCGCTGGAAGCCGATGAAACCATCACCACCATGCTGCAGATCGATCTCGAGGCCCTGCAAAAACGTGCCGGTGCTGACGATGAGGATGATGCTGACGATGTGATCATCGAAGGCGAAGTAGTCGAAGCTGAAGAAGCTGCCGAGCTTGAAGAGATCGACGGCGAAACAGCCGAACTGGTGGCTGAGCCGACCGGCGAATTCATCTTCATGGCCACGGCTTCCGGTACCGTCAAGAAGACCCCGCTGGCACGCTTCGCCCGTCCGCGCTCCAATGGCTTGATCGCCTTGAAGTTGAAGGAAGGCGATACGCTGATTGCAGCTGCCATCACTGATGGCGCGAAAGAAATCATGCTGTTCTCTGACGCTGGCAAGGTGATTCGTTTCGCTGAAGCCGCAGTGCGTGAAATGGGTCGTGGTGCACGCGGTATTCGCGGCATGCGGATCCTCAAGGATCAGAAACTGATCTCCATGCTGATTCCTGAGTCGGGCGCGCAGATTCTGACCGCTTCCGAGCGTGGTTTCGGCAAGCGCACCGCCCTGAGCAAATTCCCTCGCCGCGGTCGCGGTGGTCAGGGTGTGATTGCCATGGTCACCAAAGAGCGCAACGGCAAACTCGTCGGTGCGATCCAGGTGCAGGAAGGCGAGGAAATCATGCTGATTTCCGACCAGGGCACACTGGTGCGGACTCGTGTTGATGAAGTGTCCAGCCTGGGTCGCAACACCCAGGGTGTGACCCTGATCAAGCTGGCCACTGATGAAACGCTGGTCGGTCTGGAGCGGGTTCAGGAGCCGTCGGAAGTCGAGGGCGAAGAGCTCGAAGGTGAAGAAGGGTTGGTGTCTGGCGCGGAGGTCGTGATTGACGACGTTGCCGAAGACCAGCAACTTGACGCCGCAGCTGACGAAGAACCGCAGGAATAAGCGGACAAGCGAGGGGGCGGATGAGAATTCGCCCCCTTGTTATTTGTCCGGTATGAAAGTTTCTGAAGTGCAGAGTTACCGAATTACAGATTTATTGTGTATCACCAAGTCAGAGCGAGATTGGATGTGAGCAAGCGAGCCTATAACTTCTGCGCCGGCCCTGCGGCGCTTCCCGAAGCTGTCCTGCAGCGCGCCCAAGGTGAACTCCTTGACTGGCACGGCAAGGGTCTGTCGGTTATGGAAATGAGCCATCGCAGCGATGAGTTCGTGTCCATTGCCAATCAGGCCGAGCAGGATCTGCGTGACCTGCTGAATATCCCTTCGAACTATAAAGTGCTGTTTCTGCAGGGCGGCGCCAGCCAGCAGTTTGCGCAGATCCCGCTGAATCTGTTGCCTGAAGGCGGCTCGGCTGACTATATCGACACCGGTATCTGGTCGCAGAAAGCCATCGAAGAAGCTTCGCGTTACGGTCACGTCAACGTTGCCGCTACCGCCAAGCCTTATGACTATTTCGCCATCCCGGGTCAGAACGAGTGGAACCTGTCCAAGGATGCCGCTTACGTTCACTACGCACCGAACGAAACCATCGGCGGTCTGGAATTCCAGTGGATCCCGGAAACCGGCGACGTGCCATTGGTTGCTGACATGTCTTCGGACATCCTCTCGCGTCCAGTCGACATTTCGCGTTTCGGCATGATCTACGCGGGCGCGCAGAAGAACATCGGCCCGAGCGGCATCGTGGTCAACATTATCCGCGAAGACCTGTTGGGCAAGGCGCGTTCGCTGTGCCCGACCATGCTCAACTACAAAGTCGCGGCCGATAACGGCTCGATGTACAACACTCCGCCGACCCTGGCCTGGTACCTGTCCGGTCTGGTGTTCCAGTGGCTGAAAGAACAGGGCGGCGTCGAAGCGATTGCTAAACTGAACGACGTCAAACAGCGCACGCTGTATGACTTCATCGATGCCAGCGGCCTCTACAGCAACCCAATCAACAAGTCGGATCGCTCGTGGATGAACGTGCCGTTCCGCCTCGCTGATGATCGTCTGGACAAGCCATTCCTGGTCGGTGCCGAGGAGCGCGGTCTGCTCAACCTCAAGGGCCACCGCTCCGTGGGCGGCATGCGCGCCTCCATCTACAACGCCGTCGACATCACCGCCGTCAATGCGCTGGTGGCGTACATGGCTGAATTCGAGAAGGAACACGGCTGATGTCCGAGCAAGAACTCAAGGCACTGCGCGTTCGCATTGACGCTCTGGACGCCAAGGTCATGGAGCTGATCAGTGAGCGTGCGCGTTGCGCCCAGGAAGTCGCGCGAGTAAAGATGGCCTCGCTGGCCGAAGGCGAAGTGCCGGTGTTCTATCGTCCCGAGCGTGAAGCTCAGGTGCTCAAGCGGGTGATGGAGCGTAACCAGGGGCCGCTGGGCAACGAAGAGATGGCGCGGTTGTTCCGCGAAATCATGTCTTCGTGCCTGGCGCTGGAGCAGCCGCTGAAAGTGGCTTACCTCGGCCCTGAAGGCACCTTTACCCAAGCGGCGGCCATGAAGCACTTCGGTCACGCGGTGATCAGCAAGCCGATGGCGGCGATCGACGAAGTGTTCCGTGAAGTGGCCGCCGGTGCGGTGAACTTTGGCGTGGTGCCAGTGGAGAACTCCACCGAAGGCGCGGTCAACCACACGCTGGACAGCTTCCTTGAACACGACATGGTGATCTGTGGCGAAGTCGAGCTGCGCATCCACCATCACCTGTTGGTCGGTGAAAACACCAAGACCGACAGCATCAGCCGCATCTATTCCCACGCTCAGTCGCTGGCGCAGTGCCGCAAGTGGCTGGACGCGCATTACCCGAATGTCGAGCGCGTGGCGGTGTCGAGCAATGCCGAAGCGGCCAAGCGGGTTAAAGGCGAGTGGAATTCGGCGGCGATTGCCGGTGACATGGCGGCTGGCCTCTATGGCCTGACCCGTCTGGCCGAGAAAATCGAAGATCGCCCGGACAACTCCACGCGCTTCCTGATGATCGGCAACCAGGAAGTGCCGCCGACCGGCGACGACAAGACGTCGATCATCGTTTCCATGAGCAACAAGCCCGGCGCGCTTCATGAGCTGTTGGTGCCGTTCCATGACAACGGTATCGACCTGACCCGCATCGAAACCCGTCCGTCGCGCAGCGGTAAGTGGACCTACGTGTTCTTCATCGACTTCGTCGGCCACCACCGTGATCCGTTGATCAAAGGTGTGTTGGAAAAGATCAGTCAGGAAGCAGTAGCACTCAAAGTGCTGGGTTCCTACCCGAAAGCAGTTCTGTAAGGGGCGGTAGTAAATGAGTGGCAATTTCCTCGCTCTGGCACAGCCGGGCGTGCAACAACTTTCGCCGTACGTTCCGGGCAAGCCTGTGGACGAACTGGCGCGCGAGCTGGATCTGGATCCGGCGAAAATCGTCAAACTGGCCAGCAACGAAAACCCGCTGGGCGCCAGTCCGAAAGCCTTGGTGGCGATCCGCGAAGAGCTGGCCGAGCTGACCCGTTATCCGGACGGCAACGGCTTCGCGCTGAAGTCCCTGTTGGCTGAGCAGTGCCGCGTTGAGCTGAATCAAGTCACCCTTGGCAACGGCTCCAACGACATTCTCGAACTGGTCGCGCGTGCCTATCTGGCGCCGGGCCTGAATGCCGTGTTCAGTGAGCACGCGTTCGCGGTGTATCCGATCGCCACCCAGGCAGTCGGCGCGCAGGCCAAAGTGGTGCCGGCCAAGGATTGGGGGCACGACCTGCCTGCCATGCTCGCCGCTATCGACGCCAACACCCGCGTGGTGTTCATCGCCAACCCGAACAACCCGACCGGTACCTGGTTCGGCGCCGAAGCGCTGGACGAGTTCCTGCAGGATGTTCCAGAGCATGTGTTGGTGGTGCTGGACGAGGCGTACATCGAGTATGCCGAAGGCAGCGACTTGCCGGATGGTCTGGATTTCCTTGCGGCGTATCCGAACCTGCTGGTCTCGCGCACCTTCTCCAAAGCCTATGGTCTGGCGGCGTTGCGCGTCGGCTATGGCCTGTCCACTCCGGTAGTGGCGGATGTGCTGAACCGTGTTCGCCAGCCGTTCAACGTCAACAGCCTGGCTTTGGCTGCGGCGTGTGCGGCGTTGAAAGACGAAGAATATCTGGCGCAAAGCCGTCAGCTCAACGAGTCAGGCATGCAGCAACTGCAAGCCGGTTTCCGGGAGCTGGATTTGGGCTGGATCGAGTCCAAGGGCAACTTCATTTGCGTCGATCTCGGTCAGGTGGCGGCTCCAGTGTTCCAGGGCTTGCTGCGCGAAGGCGTGATCGTGCGTCCCGTGGCCAATTACGGCATGCCGAACCACCTGCGGGTGACGATCGGTCTGCCCGCGGAAAACAGCCGCTTCCTCGACGCACTGCGTAAGGTTCTGGCTCGTGGGTGATTTCACTGCACTGCAATCTGCTGCACCTATGATCGGTCGCCTGGTGGTGGTCGGTCTGGGATTGATCGGTGGTTCGTTTGCCAAAGGCTTGCGTGAAAGCGGCGTGTGCCGCGAAGTGGTCGGCGTCGATCTCGACCCGCAATCGCGCAAGCTGGCGGTCGAGTTGGGTGTAGTGGATCGCTGCGAGGATGACTTGGCAGCTGCATGCCAAGGCGCGGACGTGATTCAGCTGGCAGTGCCGATTCTGGCCATGGAGAAAGTGCTCGCGCGTTTGGCGAGCATGGATCTGGGGCAGGCGATTCTGACCGATGTTGGCAGCGCCAAAGGTAATGTGGTGCGCGCGGCGACCGAGGCTTTTGGCGGTATGCCGGCGCGCTTCGTGCCCGGGCATCCGATTGCTGGATCCGAGCAGAGTGGGGTAGAAGCCTCAAATGCCGAGCTGTTCCGTCGACACAAAGTGATCCTGACGCCGCTTGAGCAAACCGATCCGGCGGCACTCGCTGTGGTCGATCGTCTGTGGCGTGAACTGGGTGCTGATGTGGAGCATATGCAGGTCGAACGTCACGACGAAGTGCTGGCTGCGACCAGCCATCTGCCGCACCTGCTGGCCTTCGGTCTGGTCGACTCGTTGGCCAAACGCAATGAAAACCTTGAGATCTTCCGTTACGCTGCCGGTGGTTTCCGCGATTTCACAAGAATCGCCGGAAGCGACCCGGTGATGTGGCACGACATCTTCCTCGCCAACCGCGAGGCTGTTCTGCGCACACTTGATACATTTCGCAGCGACCTCGACGCCTTGCGCGACGCGGTCGATGCAGGGGATGGGCACCAATTGTTGGGCGTTTTCACTCGCGCCCGGGTTGCCCGCGAGCATTTCAGTAAAATCCTGGCCCGCAGGGCCTATGTGGACGCTATGAATTCCAACGATCTGATCTTCCTGGCTCAACCTGGTGGCCGCCTGTCCGGTCGGATTCGCGTACCGGGTGACAAATCGATTTCCCACCGTTCGATCATGCTCGGCTCGCTGGCCGAAGGCGTCACCGAAGTCGAAGGCTTCCTCGAGGGCGAAGACGCCCTGGCGACCTTGCAGGCGTTCCGCGACATGGGCGTGGTCATCGAAGGTCCGCACCACGGTCGCGTGACCATTCACGGTGTTGGCCTGCACGGCCTGAAACCTGCGCCGGGCCCGATCTATCTGGGCAACTCCGGTACGTCGATGCGTCTGCTGTCCGGCCTGCTGGCCGCGCAGAACTTCGACAGCACCCTGACCGGCGATGCTTCGCTTTCCAAGCGTCCGATGAACCGCGTGGCCAATCCGCTGCGTGAAATGGGCGCCGTGATCGAAACCGCTGCCGAAGGTCGTCCGCCGATGACTATCCGTGGTGGCCACAAGCTCAAGGGTCTGACCTACACCATGCCGATGGCCAGTGCTCAGGTGAAGTCCTGCCTGCTGCTGGCCGGTCTGTACGCTGAAGGCAAGACCACCGTTACCGAACCTGCGCCGACCCGTGACCACACCGAGCGCATGCTGCGCGGCTTCGGCTACCCGGTAAGCGTTGATGGTGCGACTTCATCGGTCGAATCCGGTGGCAAGTTGACAGCGACCCATATCGAAGTGCCGGGCGACATCTCGTCGTCGGCGTTCTTCCTGGTCGCGGCTTCGATCGCTGAAGGCTCGGAGCTGGTGCTGGAACACGTTGGCATCAACCCGACCCGTACCGGTGTCATCGATATCCTGCGTCTGATGGGTGCCGATATCACTTTGGAGAACCAGCGTGAAGTCGGCGGCGAGCCTGTGGCTGACCTGCGCGTGCGGGCAGCTAAACTCAAAGGTATCGAGATTCCGGAAGAGCTGGTTCCGTTGGCCATCGATGAATTCCCGGTGCTGTTCGTGGCCGCCGCCTGTGCCGAAGGGCGCACCGTGCTGACTGGCGCCGAAGAGCTGCGGGTCAAGGAATCGGATCGTATCCAGGTCATGGCGGACGGTTTGCTGGCGCTGGGCGTCAAATGCGAACCGACGCCGGACGGCATCATCATCGACGGCGGCCAGATTGGCGGCGGCGAAGTGCATGGTCACGGCGATCACCGTATCGCCATGGCATTCAGCGTGGCATCGCTGCGCGCCACTGCACCGATCCGCATCCATGATTGCGCCAACGTCGCGACGTCGTTCCCGAACTTCCTCGCGCTGTGCGGGCAGGTCGGTATTCGTGTGGCACAAGAGGCTCAGTCGTGAAGAACATTGCACCGGTCATCACCATTGATGGGCCAAGCGGCTCGGGCAAAGGCACGGTAGCCGGGATTCTGGCCAAGCGTCTGGGCTGGAACCTGCTGGATTCCGGTGCGCTTTACCGGTTGCTGGCGTTCGCTGCGCACAATCATGGTGTCGACCTGACCAATGAAGAGCTGCTGAAGACTCTTGCCGCTCATCTGGATGTGCAATTCATTGCGGCGACCGACGGTCAGTTGCAGCGCATCATTCTGGAAGGTGACGAAGTCAGCGATGTCATTCGTACTGAAAGCGTCGGTTCCGGCGCTTCTCAAGTGGCTGCATTGCCGGCGGTACGCGAGGCGCTGCTGCAGCGCCAGCGTGCTTTCCAGGAAGCGCCGGGTCTTGTGGCCGATGGTCGCGACATGGGTACGGTGGTTTTCCCGAGTGCGCCGCTGAAGATTTTCCTGACCGCCAGTGCCGAGGAGCGGGCGCGCCGTCGATATTTGCAGTTGAAGGGCAAAGTCGAGGGTGTTAGTCTGTCGAGTCTGCTAGATGAGATCCGTGCACGCGATGAGCGTGACACCCAGCGAGCGGTAGCCCCGCTTAAGCCGGCGGCTGACGCCATACAGCTGGATTCCACGGAGTTGTCCATCGATCAGGTGCTTGAACGCATCATGAGCGAGATCGCCATTCGCGATATCGCCGGGTGACCAAGAAGGTTGCAGGGGACCAGTCATAGTCCTGTGGCGCTTCTTCTATATGAAACTAACCCACACCGTCTGGGGTGTGGAGATGGGCGTATCCTTCGCCCTCATTTACAGGAATTAAAATGAGCGAAAGCTTTGCGGAACTCTTTGAAGAAAGCCTAAAAACCCTGAACCTTCAGGCAGGCTCCATCATCACCGGTGTTATCGTTGATATCGATTACCAAGCTCGCTGGGTAACCGTTCACGCTGGCCTGAAGTCTGAAGCACTCATCCCGCTTGAGCAGTTCTACAACGACGCTGGCGATCTGACTATCAATGTCGGTGACGAAGTTCACGTTGCTCTGGACTCGGTTGAAGATGGTTTCGGTGAAACCAAGCTGTCCCGTGAAAAAGCCAAGCGCGCTGAGTGCTGGATCGTTCTGGAAGCTGCCTTCGCAGCCGAGGAAGTGGTCAAGGGCGTTATCAACGGTAAGGTTAAAGGCGGCTTCACTGTCGACGTTAACGGCATCCGTGCGTTCCTGCCAGGTTCCCTGGTTGACGTCCGTCCAGTGCGCGACACCACGCACCTGGAAGGCAAAGAGCTGGAATTCAAGGTCATCAAGCTGGACCAGAAGCGCAACAACGTTGTCGTTTCCCGTCGCAGCGTCCTGGAAGCCGAGAACTCCGCCGAGCGTGAAGCTCTGCTGGAATCCCTGCAGGAAGGCCAGCAAGTCAAAGGTATCGTCAAAAACCTCACCGATTACGGCGCATTCGTCGATCTGGGTGGCGTGGACGGCCTGCTGCACATCACCGACATGGCCTGGAAGCGCATCAAGCATCCTTCCGAGATCGTCAACGTTGGTGACGAAATCGACGTTAAGGTTCTGAAATACGATCGCGAACGCAACCGTGTTTCCCTGGGCCTGAAGCAACTGGGTGAAGATCCATGGGTTGCTATCAAAGCTCGTTACCCAGAAAGCACCCGCGTTACCGCTCGTGTAACCAACCTGACCGACTACGGCTGCTTCGCTGAGCTGGAAGAAGGCGTTGAAGGTCTGGTACACGTTTCCGAAATGGACTGGACCAACAAGAACATCCACCCTTCGAAAGTCGTACAAGTCGGCGACGAAGTGGAAGTTATGGTTCTGGACATCGACGAAGAACGTCGTCGTATCTCCCTGGGCATCAAGCAGTGCAAATCTAACCCGTGGGAAGATTTCTCTGGCCAGTTCAACAAGGGCGATAAAATCTCCGGCACCATCAAGTCGATCACCGATTTCGGTATCTTCATTGGTCTGGACGGCGGCATCGACGGTCTGGTTCACCTGTCCGACATCTCCTGGAACGAAGTTGGCGAAGAAGCTGTTCGTCGTTTCAAGAAGGGCGACGAGCTGGACACCGTTATCCTGTCGGTTGACCCAGAGCGCGAGCGTATCTCCCTGGGTATCAAGCAACTGGAAAGCGATCCGTTCTCCGAGTACGTCTCGGTTAACGACAAAGGCGCAATCGTTACTGGCACCGTGAAAGAAGTTGACGCCAAAGGCGCCATCATCGTTCTGGCCGACGATATCGAAGCGACTCTGAAAGCCTCCGAAATCAGCCGTGACCGCGTTGAAGACGCGCGCAACGTTCTGAAAGAAGGCCAGGAAGTAGAAGCCAAGATCATCAGCGTTGATCGCAAGAGCCGCGTGATCCAACTCTCCATCAAGTCGAAAGATGATGCTGAAGAGAAAGAAGCTATCCAGAGCCTGAAAGAGACTCCGGAAGCTGCTACCGGCGACACCACCATGGCGGCACTGCTGCGCCAGGCAATGGCCAAACAGAACTAAGTTCTGCTTGATCATTAAAAAGGGCGACTTCGGTCGCCCTTTTTTGTGCCTGCGATTTGGTGAGTTGCGTGTGCTGTGAGGGTTGTGGTGAAACCAATCTCACTCCGGAGTTGTCTGTTTCTTTAATCGGATCAATCGCCTATTCGCGACTAAGCTTGGTCTTAAGCGTGTGGTAGTCGGGCGTCGCCTGGCATAAGGAAGTGGATGAACAAGTTTATTGCCCTCATGGCTGTATTGGTTTTGGCAGGCTGCACCACCAGCGCCAAGACCCATGCGGTGCGCGGTGTCAGTGGTATAGAGGTCGACTGCTCTGGATTGGGCTCCAGTTGGGAGAAGTGCCAGAAGCGAGCGGCGAAGGAGTGCAAAGGGGCTGGGTATAAAGTCATTACCCGATCTGATGATGCCAAGGATGAAGATGAGTTTCCTTTTGGCTTCAATCCGGCTGGCTACGTGACGCGAACCATGCTGGTCATCTGTCGTTGAGCTTGTTTGTAGTGGTCAACTAATCCCGGACACGACGTTAAGTTTTTCCTCGGCCCGCGCTGGTGCCAACCCCTTGTTGAACTGGTGAGGCCGAATCCAGTTGTAGCGATGCATCAAAAAGTTGCTGATATCGCGCTGTGCTTCCTGCGCAGTTCGATAGCCCACGGTCGGTATCCATTCTGTTTTCAAGCTACGAAATACGCGCTCCATCGGTGCGTTATCCCAGCAGTTTCCTCGTCGACTCATGCTCTGACGCATGCGGTATCGCCACAACCGCTGGCGAAAGAGTCGGCTTGCATATTGCGATCCCTGGTCCGAGTGGAATAGCAGATCCGAAGGCCTGCCACGCTGCTCGTAAGCCATATCCAGCGCTTTGATCACCAGCTCAGCGTCTGGCTTTTCCGACAGCGCCCAGCCCACGATCCGACGCGTACAAAGATCCAGGACGACAGCCAGGTAATGCCACTTTCCTTGTGCCCAAATGTAGGTGATATCGCCGCACCAGACTTGATTGGGCGCAGGCACGTCGAACTCGCGGTTCAATGTGTTCGGGATATCCAGTCTTTCTACTGTTGCTCGTTTGTAGGCATGGGAGCCGGGTTGTTTGCTGACTAAATCAAGCTCGCGCATCAAGCTACGCACTTTGAATCGACCGAGTTGCTCACCGTCTTCACGCATCAGTGACAGGATGCTGCGACTGCCCGCAGAGCTGCGACTTTGCGAGAACAGCTCACTTACGCGACTACGCAATCGAAGCCGTTCGACATCCGGCGTGCGGCGCCGCGGGCGCTGGGCGTAGTAACACGAGCGAGTGACGTCAAACACCTTGCACAGCCAATCAACCGGCTCATGTGCCCTCAACTGGTCAATCAGCGCGAACGCTCGTGATCTTCCGACATCAAGAGCGCGGTAGCCTTTTTTAGTATTGATTTCTCTCGCTCAAGCCGAGCAATCCGGGCTTCCAGCTCCTGAATTTTTTGCTGTTCCGGAGTCAGTGCCTTGCTCTGCGGAGTGACGCCTTTATGTTCTTTCTGAATCTGGTCAACCCAGCGGCGCAATGCCGACTCACCAATGCCGAGCGAACGGCTGGCTTCGATGTAGCTGTAGTTTTGTTTGAGCACAAGGTCAGCAGCCTCGCGCTTGAATTCAGGAGTAAAGGAGCGGCGTTGTTTAGTCATCTGACACCTCGATCTGGCGAGCATTCTCGCCTAAATGGGTGTCCGGTTTCATTAGACCACTACAGTTTGTTGATTTTATGCCCTGAAAATGGGCGTTTTGACGCTGAGGAAGATATGTCAATCCCTGGGCTGTTCAAAATCTTCCGGGCGTGCTAAAACCTTTCAAGCGCTGATCTAGCTGCTTGAAAAAGAAGGGAAAAATATGACGAAGTCGGAGTTGATCGAACGAATTGTCACCCATCAAGGGCTGCTCTCATCCAAGGATGTAGAGCTGGCCATCAAGACCATGCTTGAACAAATGTCCCAATGTCTGGCCACCGGTGATCGTATCGAGATCCGTGGATTCGGCAGCTTCTCCCTGCACTACCGTGCGCCGCGTGTTGGTCGCAATCCTAAAACCGGTCAATCTGTCAGCCTTGACGGTAAATTCGTTCCGCATTTCAAGCCGGGTAAGGAATTGCGTGATCGGGTGAATGAGGAAGAGGAGGAGGGGGTTTGATTTCCATTGCCTCTCGAGGGAGCGTGCATGCGTAAATTCAAACACATCGTTCTCTGTGGTTTCATTCTGTTACTTATATTGCTGGTTCTGGCTTTCATGCTGGAAAATCAGCAGTCGGTAGCGCTTGTGTTCATCGGTTGGTCGAGCCCTCAATTACCCGTTTCGTTGATACTGATGCTGGCGCTGCTGATCGGCATGCTCGCAGGGCCAGTGATCAGTTGGCTTCTCGGTCGTTCGTCGAGAGCTTCCCGCAAGCGCATTGCCTGACTGTATCGGAAGCAACTGCGAGAGCGAATTTGCGCCACGGCTTGTCTATATCCATTCGTAAATCGTTCATTAAGCTGTAAAATGCCGCCCTGATTTGATGGTGGCATGTTCGCACTTCGTTCAGGACTGACTTTGACAGAAGCCATTTGAACTAAGGGCTTTTGCTTTCATGGATTAGACAGCGCTGGGTTGGCGGCCCTGTCAGCTACTCGAGGGTATGGTTTCGCGTGAAAATTCTAGTAACCGGCGGGGCGGGTTTCATTGGCTCGGCAGTCATTCGTCACATCATCTCCAGTACCACCGACGCAGTGATCAATGTCGATAAGCTTACTTATGCCGGTAATCTTGAGTCGTTGGCAACAGTCAGCAATGATTCGCGATATGCGTTCGAGCGCGTCGACATCTGCGATCGCGATGAGGTCG
This sequence comes from Pseudomonas sp. LBUM1648, assembly GCF_059716145.1. Classification (NCBI taxonomy): domain Bacteria; kingdom Pseudomonadati; phylum Pseudomonadota; class Gammaproteobacteria; order Pseudomonadales; family Pseudomonadaceae; genus Pseudomonas; species Pseudomonas sp. LBUM1648. The sequence continues at coordinate 4,686,929 of NZ_CP166808.1, read as the reverse complement.
ACCGTGTTTTGCGCGAGCATCAGCCGGATGCAATCATGCACCTTGCTGCAGAATCTCACGTAGACCGCTCGATTTCTGGTCCGTCCGAATTTATCCAGACCAACATTATTGGCACTTATACCTTGCTAGAAGCGGCCCGTCGTTATTGGTCGGATATGGATGATATTCGCAAGGACGGTTTTCGCTTTCACCATATCTCGACAGACGAGGTTTATGGCGATCTTGAGGGGCCGGAAGATCTCTTTACCGAAAACACTCCCTATCAGCCAAGTTCACCGTATTCGGCCAGCAAGGCCAGTTCCGATCACCTGGTTCGCGCGTGGGCCCGTACCTATGGTCTGCCGACACTGGTGACCAATTGCTCGAACAATTACGGCCCCTGTCATTTTCCCGAGAAGCTGATTCCGCTGATTATCCTGAATGCTTTGGAGGGCAAGTCATTGCCGGTGTATGGCAAAGGCAATCAGGTTCGGGACTGGCTTTACGTCGAGGATCATGCGCGTGCGCTTTACAAGGTTGTGACTGAAGGCGTAATCGGTGAGACCTATAACATCGGCGGCCATAACGAAAAGCAGAACATTGAAGTGGTGCATGCACTCTGCACCTTGCTCGATGAGTTGCGTCCAGAGTCCGCTCATCGCCCTCATGCGGACTTGATTACTTACGTCCAGGATCGTCCGGGTCACGATCAGCGCTATGCAATTGATGCCAGCAAGATTCAGCGTGAGCTGAACTGGACGCCGCAAGAAACCTTCGAAACCGGTATTCGTAAGACGGTCGAGTGGTATCTGAATAATACTGATTGGGTCGCGCACGTGAAGAGCGGTAGCTACCAGCAGTGGATAGACCAGAATTATTCGGACCGTTCGGACAAGTCATGAAAATCCTCTTGCTGGGAAAAAACGGTCAGGTTGGGTGGGAGCTGCAGCGCTCTCTGGCTCCGCTTGGCGAGTTGATTTCCCTGGACCGCCACGGTACAGAATTTCTTTGCGGCGACCTTACCGATCTTGCTGGATTGCGCTCCACCATTCAGCGCACGCGTCCAGACATCATCGTCAACGCGGCGGCCTACACGGCTGTCGACAAAGCGGAGGTCGAGAGCGACCTGGCGGATCTCGTGAATTTCAGCGCCTGCCAGCTCATGGCGCAAGAAGCTCTGGCTACGGGCGCATGGTTGATTCATATCTCCACGGACTACGTTTTCAACGGTCAGGGCTCAACGCCCTGGCTGGAAACGGACCCTGTTGCTCCGTTGAATCGGTACGGCGCGAGCAAGGCAGCAGGTGAGCAGGCAATTATCGGTTCCGGCTGTAAGTACCTGATCTTTCGTACAAGTTGGTGTTATGGCGCTCGCGACGATAACTTTGCCAAGATCATGCTCAAACTGGCTCGCGAGCGTGAAACCCTAGAGATCGTCGCGGATCAGATCGGTGCACCCACGGGCGCGGATTTAATCGCCGACGTGACGGCATTGGCTATCTTGCAGGTTTTGCAGCGACCCGAACTGGCTGGTGTGTATCACTTGGTCGCCAGCGGTGAAGTGTCGCGGCAAGGCTATGCGTCTTTTGTGATTGATGTCGCCCGCGGCCTTGGCGAGACACTCATGGTCAAGGCCATCAATCCTATAAGCACCGAGGCCTTTCCAACACCCGCACGCCGGCCGTTGAACTCTCGTTTGAATACGCAGAAGCTGCGCGACAACTTTTCTCTGCACTTGCCGGATTGGCAAAGTGGTGTAACCCGAATGCTTAGGGAAACCCTGAACAAATGATCAAGACAAACCGTAAAGGCATCATTCTGGCCGGTGGCTCAGGTACGCGGTTGCATCCGGTCACTTTGGGTGTGTCCAAACAACTGCTTCCGATTTACGACAAACCGATGATTTTCTATCCGTTGTCGGTGCTGATGCTGGCAGGCATGCGCGAAATCCTGATCATTTCCACCCCCGAGGACTTGCCCAATTTCCGCAAACTGTTGGGTGATGGCAGCCTCTACGGTGTCCAGCTGAGTTACGCCGAGCAGCCTAGTCCTGACGGTCTGGCCCAGGCATTCATCATTGGCGAGGAGTTCATTGGCAAAGATCCATGCTGCCTGATCCTTGGCGATAATATCTTTTACGGCCAGAACTTCACGCACAATCTTCTTTCGGCCAGTGCCCAGGCTGCGGGTGCCACCGTATTCGGTTATCACGTCAGCGACCCGGAGCGCTTCGGGGTCGTGGAATTCGACGCAGCAGGCAGGGCTCTGAGCATCGAAGAAAAGCCGCAGAAACCGAAATCCAACTACGCTGTTACCGGTCTGTATTTCTACGACAACGACGTGATTGAAATCGCTAAAAGCATCAAGCCTTCCGAGCGCGGCGAGCTGGAAATCACCGATATCAACCGAGCTTATCTGGAACAGAAGACGCTTAACGTCGAGATGCTGGGCCGCGGTTTCGCCTGGCTGGACACTGGCACGCACGACTCCCTGCTGGAAGCGAGTCACTTCGTCCATACAATCGAACACCGGCAGGGCCTGAAAGTCGCTTGTCTCGAGGAAATTGCCTACAACAATGGGTGGATAGCCGCTGAGCAGGTGGCAACTCAGGCCGAGCGTCTGAAAAAGACCGGCTACGGGCAATACCTGCAGAAGTTACTGGATAATCCTTCGGCTTGATGGCGGTTGGCGTCCGACTGGTAGTTTGCCGAGTTATCTATTCAAGCCCGCTGTAGAATGGCTGACAGGTTTTGATGGTAGAGCAATGCTTTTGCACTGAGTTCGGTGCAGGAACGACTGAAAATATAACTGAACCCGCTTTTCTGATGACATCAACAGGAAAGGGGATTAAGGATTTCGAGCATGGAACTGATTCCCGTAATTTTGTCTGGCGGAGTGGGCAGCCGGTTGTGGCCTGTTTCCCGTGAAGCCCACCCCAAGCCGTTCATGGATTTGCCAGACGGCCAGAATCTTATCCAGAAGACGTTCTTGCGTGCTTCGCGTCTGGAGGGCGTTGTCGAAGTCCTCACGGTGACCAACCGTGAACTGTTGTTCAAGACTGAAGACGAGTACGGCGTGGTTAACACCGCCAAGCACGCTCAAGGGTTCATCCTTGAACCTTTCGGACGTAATACCGCGGCAGCAGTCGCTGCGGCGGCCCTTCAGCTCGAAGCTACCCATGGCGCTGATGCGCAAATGCTGGTGCTGGCCGCCGATCACCTGATCAAGGATGAAAAAGCGTTTGCCGCCGCAGTGGCCCAGGCAGGCGCGCTTGCCGCTGAGGGCTGGCTGGTCACGTTCGGTATTCAGCCGACCTATCCGGAAACCGGCTTCGGTTACATCGAAGCGCAAAAAGACACCCCGCTAGAGGGAGGCCTGAAAGTTGCGCGGTTTGTCGAGAAACCGAACCTGGAAACTGCTCAGGGGTATGTCAAGGCCGGTAACTATTTCTGGAACTCAGGCATGTTCTGCTTCCGCGTGGGTACGGTTCTGGAAGAGCTTCGCCAGCATGCTCCCGACGTCGTCGAAGCCGTTGCCAGGACAATCGAGGCTTCGCGCCTGACTTCTTCCGACAAGTATCGGTGTCTGGCACTGGACAGCGACGCCTTCGCCAAGGTACCGGATATCTCCATTGACTATGCGTTGATGGAGCGTTCCAGCAAGGTTGCGACCATCCCTTGTGACATTGGCTGGAGCGATATCGGCTCCTGGAATGCCGTGAGTGAACTGACCGAGCCTGACGAAAACGGCAACCGTTTCGAAGGCGAAGTCCTCTCCCATGGTTCGCGTAACAATTATGTGAACAGCGAATCTCGCCTGACGGCCCTGGTGGGTGTCGAAGACTTGTTGGTAATCGACACGCCTGATGCAGTGATGATCGCCCACAAGGATCATGCTCAGGACGTGAAACATATCGTCAACCAGCTAAAGGCCTGCAGTCATACGGTGCACTTGCTGCACCGTACGGTCCATCGACCATGGGGCACCTACACCACTCTGGAGGAGGGCGAGCGTTTCAAGATCAAGCGTATCGTGGTCAAACCGAAGGCGTCCCTGTCCTTGCAGATGCATCACCATCGCAGTGAACACTGGATTGTCGTCAAGGGCATGGCTGTGGTGGTCAACGACCAGCAGGAGCTGATGTTGAACACCAACGAGTCCACGTTCATTCGTGCAGGCCATCAACATCGTCTCAGTAATCCGGGGGTGATTGACCTGGTGATGATTGAAGTGCAGAGCGGCGAATATCTGGGTGAAGACGATATCGTGCGCTTCGAAGATATCTACGGCCGCGTCGACCAGTAATTGCCTGTCGGCTGTCATAAGCCTGATCGGTGATTCATTGACCGGTCAGGCTTATTTGCATGTATATACCTCACATCTCATTCAATATCGATGACGCACGACGGCAGCTCCGGGTGTTTCGTCTTCAGATTTCCAACCAAGAGACCAGAATGCATACCCCTATCAAAACCCGATGCTTCAAGGCTTATGACATCCGTGGCCAGGTACCGTCCGACCTGAACGAAGATGTGGCTTATCGGATTGGCCGCGCGATGGTCACCGAGCTGCAGGGCAAGAGCATCGTACTGGGTCGGGACATGCGGCTGGAGAGCCCGATGCTGGCGGATGCGATGACCCGTGGCTTGCTGGAGGGCGGCGCGGACGTCATTGACATCGGTCTGTGCGGGACTGAAGAGGTCTACTTCGCTACCAGCGCGTTCAATGCGGACGGTGGGGTGATGATTACTGCAAGCCACAATCCCAAAGGCTACAACGGGATGAAGCTGGTCAAATCGCAGTCGCGTCCGATCAGCGGCGATACAGGCCTCAATGCAATCCGGGACCGAGTGGAAAGCGGTGACCTGGGCGCATTGGCGGACACGCCGGGCAATGTTCGCCATGAGCAGGACAAGGCTGGTTACATCAATCATCTGTTGACCTATGTTGACACTGCGCAACTCAAACCGTTGAAAGTGCTGGCCGATCCTGGCAACGGCGCGGCGGGTCCGGTTCTACAGGCGTTGATCGGCAAGCTGCCGTTTGAATGGGTGCTGATCAATGGCGAGCCCGACGGTAATTTCCCTAATGGCGTGCCCAACCCGTTGCTGCCGGAAAACCGTGAGCTCACACGTCAGGCGCTGCTCGATAACGGTTGTGATCTCGGGCTGGCGTGGGATGGCGACTTTGACCGCTGTTTCTTCTTTGACGAAACAGGTCGGTTCATTGAAGGCTATTATCTGGTGGGCCTGCTGGCCGAAATGCTGCTCAAGCAGCACCCGGGCAGCAAGATCATTCATGACCCGCGACTGACCTGGAACACAATCGATCAAGTTGAACAGGCGGGGGGCGTACCGGTGCTGTGCAAAACTGGTCACGCATTTATCAAAGAGCGTATGCGTCTTGAAGATGCGATCTATGGCGGTGAGATGAGTGCCCACCACTATTTCCGCGATTTTGCCTATTGCGACAGTGGCATGATTCCATGGTTATTGGTGACTGCCTTGATGTCCAGCGGCGGCAAGACACTTGCGCAACTGGTGGACGAGCGTATCGCGGCCTATCCGTGCACTGGCGAGATCAATTACCGCGTTGAAGATGTGCCCGCGATGCTGCAAAAGGTACTGACGCATTTTCTTCCGCAAGGCCCTGAACTGGATAAGACCGACGGCATCAGCGTTTCTTTTGCCGATTGGCGCTTCAATCTGCGGGGGTCCAACACCGAGCCGTTGTTGCGGCTCAATGTTGAAGCCAAAGGCGACCAGGCATTGATGTGGACGCGCTTGAAGGAAATCGAAACATTGATTCAAGAGGCTTGAGAGCTTCGACTCTCTAGTATCCAACGGCGCCCGTACTTCGGTAGTTGAAACATCGCGGTGCGGTCGTGGGTTGTGAAGTATCAATTTTATAGGTTCTTATTTTGAAAACGGTTTTACTGCTCAGTACCTACCCTATTGCCAGTCCCCGACACGGTGGTCAGGTCAGGGTCGCCAATATTGCTAAAACCTTCACAGACAGCGGTTGGAGCGTCACTCATCTGGCCGTCTACGAGCCAGAAGGGTATCCGCCGTCGACATTGGGCGCCAATGACGTCAAGTTTCCAGTCGACAGCCGCTTCCGAAAGTACAAGGGTACTTATGTGCCATTGATCAACGACCTGCTTTCGGGCGAGTTCGCTGCATCGGATCAAGGCGGTTTCGCCGAGATCCTCAAGAAGCTGCCACCCGTCATCGATGTGATCCATGTCGAGCAACCCTGGCTCTGGCCTCTGGTGCTGAAAATCCAGCAGATGCCTCAGTACCGTAATGCATGCTTGATTTATGGTTCGCAAAATATCGAGTCACCGTTGAAGCAGGAAATCCTCGACAGCTACGGCATTACGGGCGCTGATTCAGTAATTGCCGATATCGAAGCGCTGGAACGCAAGGCAACACTCGAAGCCGACATCGCCGTGGCAGTTACTCAGGCTGATCACGACATACTCAATGCTTGGGGTGCGAAACTGCCTTTGCTCGCTCCCAATGGCATTGCGCCGTGGACGGCCAAGGCCGAAGTTCTGGAGACCTGGAAGGCACGTCTTCCCGAGTCGCCGTGGATTCTCTATGTCGCCAGTGCGCATCCACCGAACTTCAAGGGGTTCAATGAGTGCCTGGGGAGTTCCTTGGCGTGTATCCCTCCCGATAGCAAGCTGGTGGTGGTCGGAAGTGTCTGCGAGCACCTTGAAACGACCCTGCGAAACAGTCGTTGGGGCCAGTTGAATCTGTCGCGCCTGCAGTTGCTGTACATGCTGCCGGATGATGATCTGGATGCGGTGAAAACCCTCGCCCATGCTTTCCTGCTGCCAATCCCACACGGCGGTGGTTCTAACATCAAAACCGCTGAAGCGATTTATTCGGGTAAGTACGTCATTGGCACTGAGTCGGCTTTTCGCGGTTTCGAGCAGCATTTGAGTTCGCCGGAGATCAGCGTCGCACGCACGCCTGGCGAATTCCATGCAGCCATTCGCAATCGCCTGACGGGGAGGGCAGCAACAGATGGCCAAGGTCCGGACCGTGAGTCCCGCGAGCCGTTGACGTGGGCCCGCAGTCTCGAAGCGATCCCCCGTGCAGCAGTAGAAGTCATTGAAAAGAAGGCGCAACAGGTATGACGACCTGGTTTGATGTGACAACGATCCTGGGCTGGCGCCGACCGGCTGTAGGCATTATTCGTACCGAAGCAGAAGCGGCTGCCCATGCGCTTGAGCTGATCGCTGCCGGTGAGGACGTCAAGTTCTGTTTCTTCAGTCATGCTACCGGCTACAGTGCTATCGCCGCTGGCGATGTCGCCGCCACGCTGAAGAGAATTTCGGGCGCGCATGTTGCGAGTTCCGGCAAGACTGCCAGCGCCAGCTCGAACAAAAGCTCGATAGAAGCCCGCCTCAAAAGCAAAGCGATGAAAGTGCTCAACCGACTGCCTACCAGTATCAGCGGACGCATTTATCAGTTTTTCCAGCAGCGGCGCGTTTCGATCGTTGAGGCAGTTATTGGCGTTCGCCATTTGCGCTCCGCGGCCAAGGCGTTTCTCAAACCTGCCAATCGCGGACATGTGTTCAACCCGTCGTTGCGCAAGGCCAGTACCAGTGGCCACCCGTTCTCCCGAGGCGATAGCTACATTTCCGTTGGGCTGGATTGGGATAACAAGGATCTGCCGCATCTTTATGAATTGAAAAAACAGGTCGGTCTGCGGGTTGTACTTTTCTGCTACGACGTGATTCCTGTGCGCCTTCCGCATCTGTGTGTGGGCGATGTGGCTGCCAAGTTTGCAAACTATTTTGCCGATGTCGCCTGGTGTGCGGACAAGATTCTGTGCATTTCCGAGTGCACCCGCAAAGATCTGGTCTCGCTGCTGAGTGAACTGGGCGCACCGATTCCCGAGACGGAAGTAGTCAAGCTTGGCTGTCAGTTGTCCCATGAACTCAGCGACAGCATCAGCGCTGACGTCAAGGCACTGTTGAGCGAACGCTTTGTATTATTCGTTTCGACGATTGAGCGCCGCAAGAACCATGAAGTGCTTTACCGTGCCTACACGCGCCTGATCGATGACGGAGTGCAGGACCTGCCCAAGCTGGTGTTTGTAGGTATGCCGGGTTGGGGGGTGGGCGATCTGCTGAAGGATCTTGAGCTGGATCCGCGGACGAAGGATTACATCCGCATCCTCAATAACGTCTCTGACTCCGACCTGATGCATCTGTATCGGCATTGCATGATGACGGCGTTCCCGTCTCTGTATGAAGGATGGGGCTTACCGGTTGCGGAGAGTCTGGCAGCGGGTAAGTACTGTCTTGCCTCAAATGCGGCGTCGATACCGGAAGTCGGGGGTGAATTGCTGGATTATCTCGATCCGTGGAACGTCTCGGCATGGGCGGCGGAGCTGGAGAAGTATGCATTCGATCCAGTGGCGCTGTCGGCCAAGGAAGAAGCGATCAAGCGCGGATACAAGCCAGTTGCGTGGTCAGAGACTGCGCAGTTTGTATTCGAAAGTTTGAACTAGCGCAACGACCTTCTCGGAGCATGGGGTGGATCAAAGACTGATCCACCCCATGCTCCGGTTATACGATTGTGTTGGTATTGAAGATACTCAATGGCTTGAGAATTTCGGGAGTTCCGAGCAATTCGGGATTGGCAGACCAATTGCCGATGATAGTCGCAAAATGATCGACCGCTGAAATGATCACCTGGGCTCGCAACACAACAGGGATAGCCTGTTCAAGTATATGGACATAGTTTTCAGCCGTGAACGTTTCACTCGCCCACGCTTGCGCAAGCTTGCCGATGGCGGCGGCGGCGGGAGGATTGCTTTGCAGCGACAAAAAAGTCCTTTTCAGATCCTCGATTTCGTTGTTAGCCGAGATCTTCAGTACATACTGGTTAGGCAATTCTTTGTAAAAACCAGTGTCTGTAACCACCGTGGCTTTGCCGTATAGCATCGCTTCAATTGCGGACGCTGACGCTGCTTCCAGGCTTGGCCAGCGCAGGCAGGTGATGACGTCGGCATCCCTGATGGCTTCTGACAACGCTGCATCATCTACTTCGTTTGAAATGATCAACTCGACGCCATTTTTATGCGCGAGTTCGCTGAGGCGCTGTTCAACGTCGGGCTGAATCGCTCCGACAAGTCGATAACTGACGTCCTTGCGCAGCGATTCGTTGCTGCCAATTGCCTTGATACAGCTCTCGACACGTTTATTGGGATTCACATGGCCTATAGTCAGCAGTTTTAGCTTGTCCCCGGATTTGCGTTCTCTCTCAATGGCGATGGCTCCGGGTGCATCATAAGCAAGCGGAGTGACAAAGACGGGACCTGCACAGGCAGCCATGACCCGGTCGCAGCCCCAGGTGCTGTGGGTGATTACGCCAGTGGCCATCGAGCTGATCCACTCTGTCAGCGGTGCCGTTTCCCGTGTCGTACCGATGAAAGTCGCGCTGTCGCTAAAGTTGAAGTACTCGGCTGCAATCTTGGGCCCGTACCACTGGGTCAACATGTCGCTTGCTTGTGCTCGTCGCTGCTGCGCCCAGCCCCAGAACAAATGGCCGAGAAAAAAATCATGTAGGCAGACAATTCCAGGAGCTTTCTGCAGCCATGCAACGCCGCCCTCATGAAACTCGTAGTTGTCGCCGATCTGGTAGATGAGGCAATCTGCGCTCTGAACTTCCAAGGTTACCAGCGCTTCATCCGTCCAAGACAGTACGTTGCAGCCAAAGTCGTGAGGTTCTTTGCCCAGTAAATGAGCACCTTCGGTCCGGATCAATACAATCTCATGACGTTGAGTCAGCAGTGCGCGAACCACGAGGCGAGTCATTCGGCCGATGGCCGATGATTTGATGCCTGGTGCAAATATGACAAGTTTCATTTGAGTAGCGCCTCGATAGTCTCGGGCCAATTGATACCCAGGCTGTCCCACAGTGCCTGGGCACCTTCGCCATACTGTTTGGTTAGCACTCGGCTCTCAAACGCTGCGTTCATCGCTTGCGCAAGGCCTTCTACAGTCGGCTCGGCTATCCAGCCGGTTTCCATAGGCTTGACAAGGCCGAGGATCCCACCGCTATCTGTGGTAGTAATCAACGCTTTACGAGCGGTTGCGGCTTCCATGGCAACATATCCCAAGGAATCCTCATCGAACGGGATGTAAGCCACCGCCCGGGAATTATTCACGTAATCGACGTAGGTCGCTCGCGGTAAAAACCGCAGATCAAGTTTTACGCGATCCTGCAGGCCGAACTCTTCCACAATTGCATGGAGTTTTTGCGCGTCGGCCGCAGACTCCGGCGGCCCAGCGATGATCAGTTTGACTTGTTTATCCGCTTTGGCCAGCGCCTGCAGAAGCAAGTATTGGCGCTTCATGCCGTTTACCCGGCCACCTGCAAAAATGTAGTCGCCTGATTCCCCGCCGATAAACGCTTGTGGATCGTTGACGGGTGGCAGCAGTACACTGGAGTCAAAACCGTTGTACTTCAGCAGGCGTTGGCGCGTGATTTCGGAGTTGGTATAGATATGCCGGCTCTCAGCGAAGCTTTCGTTGTCAGCATTGATGATCGCGTTACGGATATCCGCGCCGCTCTGATCCGCCGGCAGATTCGTCTGGCCGACGTCATACAGGTCATAGGCCTGGCGATATTGGTGAAGTAACCACAATGACTTTCTATGGTGCCGAACCAGGTACGCCGGAAATTTCAAGGCGATGACGTGATCGGTGTTGAATACTTCCAGGGTGCGCGCCAGCAGCATCTGCGACGGAATTGTCGATGCGGGCTCCCATTGAAACGGTATTCGCATGATTTCGGCATCATGACCTGCGACGATCAGGTTTTTCTGCAGGTTAACCGCTAGTTCTTCAGCCCCCCCCCAGAGGAATGGGGCCATGTTGTTTACAATCAATACTTTCATGCCAACAGGCGCTCCAGAACGTGCGACCAGGAAATTTTCAAGTCGACCAGTCGCTGTTTCGCATTCTTGCCCATGGCTTGCGTCATGTTTCTGTCCGTGAAGAGCTTGTCCATTGCAGTGGCCAACGACTCGGGGGTAGGGTCGGCGATGTATCCGTTGTAGCCATCCTGAACCAACTCTAGTACGCCACCCGAATCAGTGGTGGTAAGGATCGGTTTCTCGGCGTGACTGGCTTCCAGGCTTGGATAGCCATAGGAGTCTTCGTCGACCGGCAGATAAGCAGCAGCGAGACATGTCGATAGACAAGCGACTTTTTCTTCTTCGGTGATCCAGCGGTCATCGAGGATTACGCGATCTGCCAGATTGCTTTCTTCGATTTGCTGGTGAAGGGCAATGGCATAGTCGGGACCAGCACCGGTTCCCAGCAGGCGCAGACGAACCGGGGTGGTCGTATAGCTAAGCGCCTCGATCAGCAGATGCTGACGTTTGTGGTGTTCGAGGCGGCAGATGTATGCAATCTCGTCGTTGTGACCCGCACTGAAGAACCGCTCCGACTCGAACACGGGAGGGTAGAGCACTTCACTATCGACATCGTTGTAGGTCTTGAGTCGGCCGGACACGACTTTCGAGTTGGTGAAGATCGCCTTGGCTTCGCCCAGTGCTCGGGAGTCCGCATCAAACAGCGCTTCGCGGATCGCGCGATGCTTGGCGTCATCCGCGAAATCCCGATAGGGGCTGTCCCACAAATCATAAAACGTACGGATATGATGTATGAACCACAAGATCTTGTGCGGGTGCGGAATGAGGTGGGCCTGAGGCCTGAAGCAGATGACCCGGTCAGCTGCTTGAAGGTCAACCCAGCGCAACGCCATCATCTGCTGGAACAGTAGTTCCGGCGCATCCAGTTCGGGCAGATACACCACTTCGACCTCATGTCCGGCTGCAGTCAGAATGGATGCCAGCCAATCGACGATATTCCTTCCGCCTCCCCTGACAAAAGGCACAAATGTGGAGCACAGTGCAATTTTCATCAGGCCGCCAAGACCTCACGCAAGGCTGCGGCAATTCTGATGATGTCTTCCTGAGTCAGATCCTGGTGCGTCGGCAGGTTGATGCCGCGACCAGACCACAAGTCAGCGATGGGGTAGGTTTTGTCTTCCTTGTAAGGTGGCAGCACATGCATCGGATAGAAGACTGGCCGTGTTTCGATACCCGCCGCGTCCAGTTTCTGCATGACCGCGTCACGCTTGTGTTCGTCCCCGTCAGCGAGAAAGATGTTGTACATCCAGAACACCTGCTTTGCCCAAGACGCTTCGCTTGGCAGGACGAGCTTGTCCTGAAGGTCTGCCAAGGCCTCGTTGTACCAGACCGCGATCTGTTCGCGATCAGCCAAGGACTTATCTATCGTTTCCATCTGGGCAAGGCCGATGGCCGCCTGGATGTTGGTCATACGGTAGTTGTAACCGATCACCGGGAACCAGTAGCGCCGCTTCGGATCCATGCCTTGGCCGCGAAACAGTCGCAGCTTGGCGGCCAGTTCGTCGTCGTTGGTTGTGATCATGCCGCCTTCACCGGTCGTTATGATCTTGTTGCCGAAGAAACTGAACGTTGCACATGTCCCCAGACTGCCAACCTTGCTGCCTTGGACTTCAGCGCCATGCGCTTCTGCCGCATCTTCGACAACCCACAGGTTGTGTTTGCGGGCGATGTCGTTGACCACGTCCATCTGTGCCGGGTGACCGTAAAGGTGTACCGGGATGATGCCTTTGGTCTTCGCGGTGATTTTGCTTTCGATGGTCTGCGGATCGATATTCATCGTCTCCGGGCAGACGTCGACCAAAACAGGTGTGGCACCGCAATACTTCACGGCATTGGCGGTAGCAATATAGGTGACGGTCGGGATGATGACTTCGTCGCCTGGCTGCAGGTCGAGTCCGACCAGTGCCAGATGCAGCGCGGTGGTGCCATTGTTGGTTGCGATAGCGTGTTTGACACCACAGAAGGCAGCGAAGCTTTCTTCGAAGGCAGCTATATATTTACCCGCGGAGGAAATCCAGTTGGTATCCAGGCAATCAAGTACGTACTTGCGTTCGTTTCCAGCAAGCTTCGGTTGTGCAACGGAAATACGTTTCATGTCTCTTCCTTCAAATTTTGTTTAAAGCTTTCGCCGGGACGCCCACGACGGTGGTTGCCGACTCAATGTTCGAAATGACGACGCTACCTGCGCCGACCGTGACCGACTCGCCGATGTGGATTTCGGGAATGATCTTGCTGCCTACGCCGACGAAGCTGAGATCGCCTACATGCACATTGCCCGCCAGCGCGCACTGAGGCGCGATGTGAACCGCCTGACCGATCACACAGTCGTGGTCGATGGTGGCCCCGGTGTTGATGATGCAAAGATCGGATATCTTCGCCTCGGCATTGATCACTGCACCGGCCATCACGGCGATGCCGGTACCCAAAGTGGCTGAAGGCGAAACAATGGCTGCCGGACTGATTGCATTGACCAGCTCAAAACCCATGGTGATGGCGTTTCTGGCCAATTTGCTCCTCACCGTATTTGATCCGATGGCGATGAACGCCTTTGCATACCCGTCTTTGCGCAACACCGCCAGGTGTTCGTCGCTTTTGAATACCGTGAAGCCCAGGCAAGTATCAGGGCTGTCCGGATTGCCGACGCAGCAGGCGACTCTGTCGCCCTGTGCCAGAAGTAGTTCAATACAGACTTTCGCGTGACCGCCTGCGCCTATAACGATGATTTCACTCTTCATGCATCGGTACCTCCCTCGCCGAGCGAGTCGGGCGATGAGAACAACAGGTTAATCGAGTCAGAGTTCGCCATCTGCGACAGCGACCACGTTTCCAGCGCGCCTGTCTGTTCATTGATGACACGGTAAGTCAGCCCAAATGTTGCGAATTGTTGCAGCCAGTCTTCGATCGACAACGCGTTCCTTTTCAGGTGCGAGAGGCCAAGCTCAACGATCAAAAACATTTTCGGGTTGCTTGCAAGAAGTTTTTGCGCGCCTCTGATTACGTCGATTTCCGCGCCCTCGGCGTCGATCTTCAGCAATTTGACAGCCTGATCTGGCGGCAAGAAATCGTCCAGCGTAGTGGTATTAATATCCACTGAAGCCGACGTTGAAAAAGCCGGATTATCCAGTTCATAAAGAGAGTGATGGCCGCTCGTGGCGCCCAAATGAAGCTTATGACTTCCCGATCTGTCCGAAAGGGCGAAAGGGGACACTTCACTCATTGCTGAAAAGCCGTTGAGCCACAGGTTTCTCTCGAGAAGCTTGCGGGTCGGTTCAAATGGCTCGAATGCGATGATTTTTCCCTGTCCCGACATGGCTCGAGCGGCGGCGATCGAGTGCAGGCCGATATTCGCGCCAACGTCGACGTAGACATCGCCAGGCTTGATGATCCGCTCAATCACCTGACGTGTACCAGGCTCCAGTTCGCCAGCCTGCAGCAGGCAGCTGAGCAATGCATGGTCTCTGGCATCGCACAGCACGTATCCCACAGTTGATTTGATGAGCGTTTCGTCCGGCCCTGCATTGACGGCCACGCGATTGACATCCAGAAGCGTGTATTGCTCGATCCGATCAAGTTGCGCTTTATTGGAGAGTTCCTGATTGCGGTTTTCCTGCGCTGATAATCGGGCGAAGAGCTTTTGTGACATTGAGGCCTGGATCTTTGCTGAATTTGCCTGACGCTCAAACTCCAGCGTGATCATTTGGTTTTGCTCGCGCTGCAGGTCTTGTAGCCTGCCAAATTCCTCCAGCATTTCCTGACGAAGGCTGGATATCAAGTAGTTGCGCAGGCGAAAAAGTACAGGCCGGGTAAAGGGTCTCATTACATAAGACACGCTTCGGGCTGTCTGCCGCAACATTTGCTTGATGTAGTGACGCAGCATCAGGCTCGTCCTCACTTGGGCGGTTGTTTGGGATTCCTTTCCATCAATGGAAATGCTTGGCACCGGATCAATAACCGTTTTCGCGATCGAACGTCTGGAGGCGAGGTTGAAAGCCGCCTCGATATCCACGCCATTGCGCTTGATGCTATTCATTAGCCTCAAGCTCCAAAATAAGCTGCGGTGACAGTCGCCGGATCGCCATCCATTTTTATTTTTCCGTGCTCCAGCCACAGCAACCGGTTACAGGTGTGCATGGCAAGTTCACGCGAATGCGTGGCAATGACCAGGATGTCTGTGGACTTCACCAGTTCGTCCATACGGGCTTCGGCTTTGTGCTTGAAGTTTTCGTCACCGACCGAGAGCCACTCATCCATCAGCAGGATGTTCGGAGATACCGTAGTCGAAACAGCAAATGCCAAGCGCAGGTGCATGCCGGACGAATAGGTTCGAATTGGCATGTCGATAAAGTCGCCGAGCTCGGTAAAGTCGATGATCTCGTCAATCTTCTCAGTAATTTGCGCCTTGGTCATGCCCAGAATACCGCCCCGAAGGTAAATGTTTTCCCGTCCGGTAGCTTCTGGGTCCGTCCCAAGGGAAAGATCGATCAGCGACCCGATTTCGCCCTCAATTCGGGCGGTCCCTGACGACGGCTCGTAAACCTTGCTGAGCAGCCGCAGCATGGTGCTCTTGCCAGCGCCGTTGTGGCCGAGCAGTCCGACCCGGTCGCCTTTGCGCAAGGTAACGGTAATGTTTTCAAGGGCTCTTACGATGACGCGGCCTTGCTGGTCTGAACCCAGCTGCCCGCCGGTGGCAACCTGAATAAGTCGCTTCTTCAGGGAGCGGCCGTTGGCGTTGTAGATCGGGAAATCTACACAAACGTTATTGAATTCGATCAGGGACATTATTAATTCTTCTCAGAGCCAGTAGGCGATGCGGCGCTTGTAACGGCCATAGACCACCAGCGCAACGAGCCAGCCGACAACGGCCATGCCCAGGGAAACCCACCAGTTGGTCGCGGTCGGCATCTGGCCGATCAGCGGCGAGCGGACCACCGAAATGATGTGATACGCCGGGTTGAGGTCAAGCAGATACAGTCCGGCGCGTTGTGGCAGCAGGCTTGGCATCCACATGATTGGCGTGAGGTAGAACACTACCTGTAACAAACTGGCGACAATCTGTGGCAGGTCACGGTAGCGCGCACACAGGATGCCCAACAGCAATGCAATCCACGTCAGATTGAGCAGGGCCAGGAAAAACCCGGGAATGCTGATGAGCGCGATCAAGCTCAAGGGCTTGCCGACCGCCAGCAACACCAGCGGAAAAATGACGATGTTGTGGCCAAGAATGAGGATGTTGCGCCATATCATGCGCATGATATGGGCGAAGAGCGGGATGGGCAGTTGCTTGATGATGCTTTCGGCCGCAATAAATCCGGTACAGCCCTCACTGATGACTGTGGACATGAATCCCCAGAGGATCATGCCGATGGCGAGGAATGGAAGAAATTCCTGAATGGGCGAGTTAAAGATCTGACCGAATACCACGCCGATGGTGCCAATCATGACGCCCATGCTGATGGTCAGCCAGAAAGGGCCCAATGCTGACCTTCTATAGCGCTGCCGGACGTCTTGCCAGCCGAGCATCCCTACCAAAGAGTACCGTCTTGTCGCAGCGATGATGTCCGACACGGCGATACTTACTGAACCATTGCGCATTAAAAGCACCAGATTGTTGGTCAAAAAAACACGCCATTTTAGGCTGGGGTGAGGGGAGTGTCACTCATTACTAGATGATTTCTTTCGGCGCGCGGCGCTCGCTGTCGGGATCCGATGCCCTGCGGCTGACGAACCCCGATAAAGGCAGCTGCGCGTTGACCCCCGCCTGGCCTCAATAGCTGGCGCGACGAGTATTGAAACGTGTTGCAAGCAGGTTGGGTATCGTCGTTCGGGGCCGCATTCTGTATCATCTGCCAGAATTTGTGGCTCCTCGCGTGGAGCCCAATAGCGCACACAACGCAAAAGTGCCTGTAAAAGGCACTCAAATGGAGTTCAGAGGATTCGCATGAAAGCTATCGTTACTGGCATTACTGGACAAGACGGCGCCTACCTGGCGGAACTGCTGCTGGATAAGGGCTACACGGTATACGGCACCTACCGTCGAACCAGTTCTGTCAATTTCTGGCGTATTGAGGAATTGGGTATTCAGAACAACCCGAACCTGCATCTGGTCGAGTATGACCTGACCGATCTGTCGGCCAGTATTCGTCTGCTGCAAACCACAGAAGCAACCGAGGTTTACAACCTGGCTGCCCAGAGTTTTGTAGGCGTGTCTTTCGAACAGCCTCTGACTACCGCGGAAATCACCGGCCTGGGCTGTGTGAACCTGCTGGAAGCCATTCGTATCGTCAACCCGAAAGTGCGCTTCTATCAGGCGTCCACATCGGAAATGTTCGGTAAGGTGCAGGCGATCCCGCAGATCGAGAGCACGCCGTTTTACCCGCGCAGCCCTTACGGTGTCGCCAAGCTGTATGCGCACTGGATGACCATCAACTATCGCGAGTCGTATGGCATCTTTGCTACCAGCGGGATTTTGTTCAACCACGAATCGCCGTTGCGCGGTCGTGAGTTCGTCACCCGCAAGATTACCGACTCGGTTGCCAAGATCAAGTTGGGCCTGCTGGACAAAATGGAGTTGGGCAACCTCGACGCCAAGCGTGACTGGGGTTTTGCCAAAGAGTACGTCGAAGGCATGTGGCGCATGCTGCAGGCTGATGAGCCGGACACTTTCGTACTGGCGACCAACCGTACTGAAACCGTGCGTGATTTCGTCACCATGGCTTTCAAGGCTGTCGGCATCGCTTTGACCTGGAGCGGTTCGGCAGAAGACGAGCAAGGTACTGATGCGGCCACCGGCAAGGTTCTGGTCACCATCAATCCGAAATTCTACCGTCCGACCGAAGTCGAGTTGTTGATCGGTGATCCGGCCAAGGCCAAGGCCGCACTGGGTTGGGAGCCGAAAACGACGCTTGAAGAGCTGTGCCGAATGATGGTCGAAGCCGACCTTCGTCGAAATGAGCAAGGGTTTTCGTTCTGATGAGTATTGCCGGTAAACGAGCGCTGATCACAGGTATTCAAGGTTTCACTGGGCGTTACATGGCCGCTGAGCTCAAAGCCAACGGTTATGAAGTGATAGGATTGGGTTCTCAGTCCTCGGACGAGCCTGGCTATTTTCAGGCAGATCTGGCCGACGGTGCCGCTCTGCGCAAGTTGCTGGCAACAATTCAACCTGATGTCGTGGTTCATCTGGCGGCATTGGCATTCGTTGGGCACGGCGCTGCAGATCCCTTTTACGAGGTCAATCTGATCGGCACCCGTCACTTGCTGGAAGCGATTGCCGCTTGCGGGAAGGTTCCGGATTGCGTGCTGCTCGCCAGCAGTGCCAACGTCTACGGCAATGCTTCGGCCGGCCTGCTGAGTGAATCCACTGTGCCGGCGCCCGCCAATGATTACGCAGTCAGCAAGCTTGCCATGGAATACATGGCCAGCCTTTGGCATGACCGTCTGCCGATCGTGATCACGCGTCCTTTCAACTACACCGGTGTTGGCCAGGCGGAAAGCTTCCTGTTACCCAAGATCGTCTCTCACTTTCGCCAGCGAGCAAGCAGGATTCAGCTCGGAAATCTCGATGTATCTCGCGATTTCAGCGATGTACGGGCTGTGGTCAAAGCGTATCGCGGCCTGATTGAGGCCAAGCCTTTGGGACAGACCGTCAACGTCAGTTCGGGCAAAAGTCATTCGTTGCGTGAAGTGATCGACATGTGCGCGGCCTTTACTGGTCATCACCTGGAAGTCGAAGTGAATCCGGCATTCGTGCGCACTCACGAAGTGAAGATCCTGTGCGGTGACAACACCCGTCTTTGCGGGCTGGTTAACGGCTGGCAAACTCCAAAACTGGAAGAAACTCTAAGCTGGATGCTTTCGGCGGACTAAATGAAGCTAGTGCTATCTGTTGAGCCGATCCGCTTTCCGCTGACTGGCATCGGTCGCTATACCTACGAACTTGCGCTGAAACTTCAGCAAAACCCAGATATTACCGACCTGCAGTTCTTTGCAGGCCGCAGCTTCCTGCCGCAATTACCCACCGCTGCCAACGAGTCCGGCAGTGGCTATGGGCTCAAGCGTGCCGTTCAGAAGAGTTTCCTTGCCGTGGAAGCCTATCGGCTGCTCATGCCGATGCTGCGCAAAGCCGCGCTGAAAGGGCATGGCGATTTTCTGTATCACAGTCCCAATTATTTTCTGCCGCCCTTCCCTGGGCGCAGCGTGGCGACGTTCCATGATCTGTCGCCTTTCACTTGGGCGCACTGCCACGCGCCTCAACTGGTTCGATACCTGCAAAAAGAACTGAGAACGACTTTGGTAAGAGCTGACGCGCTGATTACCGATTCGGAATTCACGCGCCGTGAGCTCGCCGATTACTTTTCCTGGCCTATTGAGCGGATCCACGCCGTGCCGCTGGCAAGTTCTCCGGAGTTCTACCCGCGCCCTGCAGATGAGCTCGTCGTTACGCTGGCTCGGCATGGGCTGCAGCCGAGCGGATATACGCTGTTTGTCGGCACCATTGAGCCGCGCAAGAATATCGAGACATTGCTTGCCGCCTATGAACGACTGCCGCTGGCGCTGCGTACCCGGTGGCCGCTGATCCTCACCGGCTACCACGGTTGGCGCAACGATGTGATTCATCAGAAACTCGAAAGCGCGAGACGTGAGGGCTGGGCCCACTACCTTGGGTTTGTGCCGGCCGAAGACTTGCCGTTGCTCTTCGCGGGTGCCCGTTTGTTTGCCTTTCCTTCGCTCTACGAAGGGTTCGGTCTGCCGGTACTCGAAGCCATGAATTCCGGCGTGCCGGTGGTCTGCTCCAATAGCTCATCATTGCCTGAAGTTGCCGGCGATGCCGCGCTGATGTGTGCACCGATGGATGTTGAGGAACTGACGAGGCTGATTGAGCGAGGGCTGACTGACGATGACTGGCGTGAGTCCGCCGTGGTCAAGGGATTGCGCCATGCACAAGGTTTTTCCTGGGAGCGTTGCGCTCTGGAAACGCTGCAAGTCTACCGGAAGGTATCAGGCGAAAAATGATCAAGGTTCTGCATTTTTTCAAAACCTACTACCCGGAAACCATGGGTGGTATCGAACAAGTCATTTTCCAGATCGCCCAGGGCGGTGCTGAACACGGCTTTTCGTCGCAGGTGCTCTACCTCAGCGAGCGCGGTGCGGCGCGCAATGAAACAGTCGGGAATCACGTCACTCATCGTTCGAAACTGGATCTGCACGTGGCTTCGACGGGTTTCTCGCTGTCGGCATTCAAGGACTTTTCCGAGCTGGCAAAGAACGTCGATGTAGTGCATTACCACTTCCCTTGGCCATACATGGATCTGGTTCATTTCGCGACACGCCACGGCAAGCCTTCGGTGGTCAGTTACCACTCTGATATCGTCAAGCAGAAGACCCTGCTCAAGTTGTATCAGCCGCTGATGAACCGTTTCCTTTCCAGCGTGGATTGTATCGTTGCGTCGTCGCCCAACTACGCGCAGAGCAGTCCTGTGTTGTCGCGGTTCCGCGATAAAGTCGAGATCATTCCGTACGGACTGGACGCGGCTACTTATCCGATTGTCTCTCCGGAGAAACTCGCTGAATGGCGGGCGAAGGTAGGCGCGAAATTTTTCCTCTTCGTCGGTGCTCTGCGGTACTACAAAGGTCTGGATTTTCTGCTTGAGGCCGCACATATCACAGGTTTTCCGGTAGTGATTCTGGGGGGCGGTCATCAGGAATACGAGCTTAAGGAGCAGGCTTCCAGGCTAGGACTGGCCAATGTGCATTTTTTGGGCGGATTGGGTGATGTAGACAAAGCCGCCTTGCTGACGTTGTGCCATTGTTTTGTATTTCCTTCGCATCTGCGCTCGGAATCCTTCGGTATTTCTTTGCTGGAGGCCGCGATGTATGCGAAGCCGCTGATCTCCTGTGAAATCGGTTCAGGGACGACTTTCATCAATATTGCCAATGAGACCGGGCTGGTGGTTCCACCTCGAGATTCTGTTGCGCTCGCCGCGGCAATGAGCACCCTGTGGATTGATGTGGAGAAGGCCGGTGAAATGGGACGGCTGGCATTTCGGCGTTACCAAGAGGTGTTTTCGTCGAGTGAAATGGCTGCGGCCTATGCAGCGGTTTACCGGAAACTGTGCAGTAGAAGTTAGCGCTCTGTGGCGGGTACCAGCATTGGCATGACCGCTCCTCCGGGGTTCGAACGTATTGATTGGTGGAAAAATCCTTCTGTTGCTCAGGACCTGGACTAGGTCCGAGCCTTCCTTTAAATAAGAACTGGTGCTGGTAAATAACAATGACTGTAAGCGAGACCCATAGCCTGCCGCTATCTCCGCGCATTTCCGGTGACCACATAAGCCACATCGGCTATCGACCTGATATCGATGGACTCAGGGCTATTGCCGTTTTAGCCGTGTTGTTTTTTCATGCCTTTCCCACGCTGCTGCGCGGGGGATTTGTGGGCGTGGATGTATTCTTCGTCATCTCGGGTTACTTGATATCCAAGGTTATTCTGACGACGCTGGAGCGGGGTACTTTCAGCATTGCTGATTTTTACTCTCGACGCATACGACGGATCTTTCCCGCACTGTTTACAGTACTGGCGGTTTGCCTGGCGTTCGGTTGGAACACGATGCTCGCTGATGACCTGGCTCAGCTAGCGAAACATGTCTTGGGTGGGGCTACGTTCGTTTCAAACTTTGTTTTGTGGAGCGAGGCTGGCTATTTCGACAAGGCGTCTGAACTCAAACCACTATTGCATCTTTGGTCTCTTGGAATCGAAGAGCAATTCTATGTCGTTTGGCCGCTCCTGCTTTGGGCTGCCTGGCGGCTGCGTGCTCCAGTGTTGCTGCTCGTCGTCGTTGTCGGTATTGCATCGTTCGCCCTCAACGTGATTGAGGTGCGTGAGCATGCTACGGCGACTTTCTATTCGCCACTTTCTCGCGGGTGGGAATTGATTGTCGGTGCATTTTTGGCATGCTTGAGCACCACGTCGGGGCTTAAATTTGTTTCGCACTACCGGGTTTTGAGTGTCGTTGCGAGCTTTCTTGGCAGACCGAAGGCGCGAACGGTTATGTCGATTGTCGGCATGCTGTTCATCACTTATGCAATTATTCGAATCAAGGATACTTTGCCCTTCCCCGGGAAGTGGGCACTGATCCCCACGATCGGCACGGCATTGATCATTGCTGCGGGATCTAGTGCATGGGTAAATCGGGTTTTGCTGAGCAGCCGTCCGATGATCGCCATCGGACTGATCAGTTTCCCGCTTTATTTGTGGCACTGGCCAATCCTTACTTTCGCCAGAACGGCTTATCCGGAGGGGTTGAGCTGGTCTATGCGGTTGGGGTTGTTGGTATTGAGTGCGATCCTCGCCACTCTCACCTATCTCTATATCGAGCGCCCGTTTCGCTCAGGCTCCAGAACCCGGATCAAGGTTTTCGCACTTTGTGCCTCAATGTGTGTGGCGGGCCTGAGCGCAGGTGTAATTTTCAAGCAGGGCGGCTTCGCTTCACGCTACCCGGACATTATTCAGCGAGCTACTGAGTACGATCTCGACAGCTATCGTGCAGCTTTGCGCAACCATGTTTGCTTCATGGATATTGGTCAGGACGCTAATCAGTATGCTGCGGAGTGCGTCGACAAAGGCGACAAACCTCTTTGGGTCTTGTGGGGCGACTCTGGTGCGGCAGCGGTTTACTCCGGGCTGCGTGGGCTGGCCGATCGTTCTGGTGCGTTCCGACTGGCGCAATTCACGTCTTCCGCTTGTGCGCCAATGGTGGGGTTTCATGGGGGAAATCCGGCCTGCGCGTCCAACAATCAGTGGACGATTGATAAGGTTCGCGAATTGGTGCCCGATACGGTGATTCTCGCTGCCATGTGGGGTGAATACGACAAGTCCCTACTAGCGGCAACCATTAAACAAATACAGGCCGCTGGTGTTCGCAGGGTTATTCTCTTGGGTCCGACTCCTGCTTGGAAAGACACTCCTTCGCGTATCGCGTTCAACTTGTGGAGCAGTGACCCGCTGCATCGTGTTCCCTCTGAGCGGTTGGATTATTCGAAATACGGGCAAGAGTCCGGCTCTGAGTCCCATACCAGAACTGAGGTCGCGGAGCAGAACTTGAGAAATCTCGCACAGCAGTCCGGCGCTATCTATATCTCGGTAGTCGAGAAGATGTGCAACAAAGAGGGATGTCTGATGCGCGAGTCGGCATCGAGCGGGGATGCGTTCTATCTGGATATCGTGCACCTCACTCCTCGCGGTTCGGCGTTCGCAGTCAAGGCCATTGCAGCCGAACTGGGAGTTACCGATCACTAGGCGGTCATAGTCCAAAGGTTCTGGCAGTGGTTCACATTCTGCTGTGTTCAGAGCCTGAGGCGCTGTGGGTAGGTGAGGTAGCCGCTCAAGGGATTTGCCCTTGAGCGGCTGACTTGGACTCTCCCGATCCGGTTACGGCTGGCGCGAGATGTGGAAGCCCTCAAAAATCGCGGACAGACCGAAGTAACTATCGTCAGTCACTGAGTCGAACTCGATGATATTCGAGCCGTCCTTCAGTACTCCTTCATTAATCGTCGCTTTGAAGCTGCCAAGCGCTCCCCACTGAAGTGCAACTGGAGAGCCATTGATCGATATTGCCATGCTCTCCAAGACCGCGTTATTGATGATCAGGCTAAACTTGCCCTTAAGTACGTAAGTGCGTCCGGGTTTGGGCTGGAACTTGAATAGCAGGCTGGATTGCTTCTCGCTTTTCCAAGCAGTTGACTGATGATGGAAATACCCCACATCCCAGCTTGCTTCCCGCCAGCCTGAACCTTGGGTTGGAATCTCCATGCTCCACCACTTCCCGAAAGTCCATTTGTAGTCATCAGTGACCATAGCGTCTCTGAAGCGGATGAAACGCGTTTTCTCGTCGATCACATTCACGACGTTCCGATAGCGCTGCTCAACCACGCCTTCGGGGATTTTCGAGGCGAGCACCGACGGTGCGCCGCTTATGGTGCCGACGCCGTTTTCTCTGCCGATTGCTATCGCGATCACATCTGACTTCGCAAGCACAATACTGTCGGCCGGTGACGTGGCAGGAAGGCTTGGTCCGCTCACAGATGTGGGGTACTGGAACGTCCAGTCATGTGCGTTCTCGATGCACTTGCCCTTACGTTGTACCGAGTCGACTTGCTGCCACTCACGGCTGGGCATGTGACAAACCTGAATATTCGCGACGGGTTTTCCATATAGATAAGACAGTGATCCGACCAGACCGTCGGCGATGAACATCCACGAATGGTTGAGCTGGTTGCCATAGTCAAGAATCAGCAGTGTTTTACCGTCAAGCTTGCCATCGAACTGCATGGCAATGTCTTGTAAAACTGCCATTTGCTTCTTCGAGATTTCAATATAGTGATGGAATTGATAGAGCTGGAAGGACAGACCAGTGACAAAGAAAAAACCCACACAAACATTGGTGATGGTTTTTGACAGGGAGTAGCCCGTATTTAACACGGCTATCCAGAGCAGGACTGCGCCAGGAGCTGTGAACAGGAATGTTCTCTGGCTTATAGCTACGTGAGCTCCTGATAAGAGAAATGGCGCGTAGCCAAGCAGCAGCAGAATAATGCCCGACAGTGCCAGTCGTGCATTCAGAGGCAAGTCGCTGAATCGTCGCTTGTCTGATTGTTGAGCGCAGGTAAATTTGGCAATTGCAACGATGATCAGTATCAGGCAAAGACTGCTGACGATCAGGTATCCGTAATTCACGTACTCGCGCAATGTAATTTGAGCTGCGTCGAACCATCCCCCGAGTGTGCTTCGCACAAATCCGACGCTGAATAGTTTCGAGATGTTGAGCTGCAAGGTGCTCATAATGTTTGAGCCGGCGATGCTGCTTTGATAGCTTTTTACTAGCGGAGCGGTGTAAGCAACGTAAGCGACGTAGCTGAGGACACCTAGTACCCAGACGCTATGTTCGACTGCCTTGTGCTTGAGCCGAGCCAAGAAGGCTTTGAACCCGATCATCGAAAAAATGATCAGCGCAGGGATGCAGGCGAGTAACAAGGATGCTTCGTACATGAAGCACGCCGATGCAAACAGTGCGGCACCGATTGCACTGACCATGTATGCGGCCAGCTTGCGTTCCATCTCCAGCGCGCCAAGGAATATGGCGCTGCCCAAGAGCGCCAGGCTTAGTGCCCAGTTAATATGAATAGCCCTGAACGAAAGCTGCATGGTGTCGGCTGGATAGATGATGACCAGCACGCTTGCAATCATTCCCAGCGTCAGGCTTCCGGTGAGCTTCCTGGTCAGATAACTCAGAGCAGAACCTTTGATTATCAGAGCGACTATCAGCAGTACGTGCCAGTAGTTAAACGAGTTGCTGTCCAGCCAATACCCGGCGGCTTGAGGGAATATCGTCAGCGGACGCAGGGCGTGAGGGGATAACGGACTGTTTATGCCCGTGAAGAAAAACGTACCCTCTTTTATGAAGAGTCCCAGAACACCCCATTCTTCGAGAAGTCCGGTCAAGGCAAAGCCGAAAGGTAGCCACAGGATCAGAACAACCATGGCTGCGGGAACGATGTGAGCAAGCCAGTGGCCTGGCAACGAACGTATTGGCGTTGTTCGTGTTTCTTTGGAGACGGGACAAGGCTGGCTCGTTTCCGTCGAAGGCCTTGTAATCATCAGTGTGCCTTGGTTCGTGCGCCGAGCATTCATAAGTGTCGTATGCGTCGGAGGAGGTTGATTTGAGCGGTAGAGGTTGCTCGTGAGAATCAATCGATCCTCACGAGTAACTCCACCTGGTCAGTGTTTCGACAGGTTATCAGTGCTGCTTGGCAATTCTGACCCAGTCCAGTCTTGCCGATAGTCCGTAATAGTTGTCATCTACTCCCGAGACAAACTCGATGACGTTTTTTCCGGTCTTGAGCAGTTGCGGGTCCAGGTCACCGCCGAAGCTACCGTCTGCACTCCATTGAACGGGCACCGCTGCGCCATTCACCAGTACCTGCATCTCGCCACGAATTTTATCGTTGGCAAAAGCATTGAACAGTCCACTGATGCTGTAAGGCCCAGGTGTTGGCGTCATGTCAAAGATGAGTGAGGCGCGCGGAGCATTTTTCCAGGCCGAAGACATGTGGGAAAACCGACTGCTTTCCCACTCGGTATTACGCCACCCAGAGCCTGCAATCGGTGAGTCCAGGCTCCACCAGCGACCAAAACCCCAGAAATATTCGTCCTTGTGTTCCTGGCTGCGAAACCTGAAAAAGTCGAGCCACGGGGCGGTTTCGGTGAGGCCATGCAAGCGGGCGGTGATGGGTAGTGCTCCCGATGCGAGATTGCGCCGATATGTTTCCAGCGCGGGGCTGGCCGGCGTAATCAGTCCCTTGCCCACAGCAACGGTGACAACCTCGACTTTGGACAGCTTTTTATCTGGCTGTTGGACGGTCCGTTCCATACCGGGGCCCCCTGTCGGGGTAGGGTAGTGGAATGTCCAGCCATCAGCCGTTTCCTCGCAGGTGCCTTTGCGCAATAGCGAGTCTGATTGCTGCCATTCACCGCTCGGCATGTAGCAAACTTCCAGCGTGTCGACAGGTTTTCCGTAAATATGGAAGAGGGTAGAAGCCAGATTCGGATTCAGGAACATCCAGTCATGATTAAGCTCATTGGAGTAGTCGAGTATCACCAGGGTCTTATTGACTGCGTTGCCATCGAAGTTTTCAACAATGTCTTTAAGAACAGTTTGTTGTCTCTTCGAAATATCCACGTAGTGCTGAAACTGGAATATCTGCGCTGCAAGGCCAGTGAAAATCATGCCCGCGGCGATTGCTGTACTGGCGACTTTCGAATAACGATTGATCGCGACGCACAGCGCTACGAAGAGCAGTGTCGCACCAGGGGCGGCGTACAGGAATGTGCGCTGGCTCACAGACATGTGCGCAAGGTTGAAGATGAAGGGCAAGTATCCGAGGCAGATCAATATCACGCCGGCAATTACCATGCGCGCGAGCAGTACCCGACTTGGCGACTTGGGATCTGAGAAAGGCGCAGAGTTAGCAGAGATTCTCGCAACAAACTGGATCAGCGCAAGGAGTGCGAGAGTCGCCAGGGCCAGGTACCAGTAAGTGCTGATTTCCGTGAGTGTGATCTTGATTGCATCGACCCAGCCGCCAAAAATGCTGCGTCCGAGTCCAAGAGTGAAAATTTTCGGATAGTAGGCTTTCAGGGATGCGAGCGCATTGTCACCAACGACAGCCCCTTGATAAGTCTGTACCAGTGGGGCGGTGTGGACGACATAGGCTACATAGGCAAGGACACCCGCTGCCCACACCAGATGCTGGCCATAATATCGTTTGACATGTGCAGCGATGCCCTTGAAACCGATCTGGATGAAGATCACCAGCGCAGGAATGGCGGCCAGCAGCAGTGAGACTTCATACATTGCACATCCGGCAGCAATCAGCAGGCTGCCTAATACACTGAATATGAACGAGCGAACCCGGTTTTTTTGATCCAGGGCATGCACAAACACGACGCTCGCCAACAACGCCAGGCTCAACGCCCAGTTGATATGAATCGAGCGGAAAGACAACTGCATGGTGTCAGCAGGAAAAATGATGACAAGGACGCTAGCCAGCATTCCCCATTTCACCGCGCCGGTTACCCGCGTGGTGAGGACGCTGAGCGCCCAACCCTTGATGACCAGCGCGATGATCAGCAGTACGTGCCAATAATTGAACGTATCCGGATCAAGATAATAAGCTAGAGCGTGCGGGAAAATAGTCAGCGGACGCAGCGCGTGGGCGGGCATCGCGCTGCTCACGTCTGTGATGAAAAACACTCCTATCCTGCTGAATAGGCCGATTACACCCCATTCTTCGAGCAGCCCGGTCATGGCAAAGCCAAAGGGTAGCCACATGAAAATTACTGTCAATAGTGCCGGTCCCAGGTGGGCCAGCCAAGTAAACGCTTGTGTTTTTTCCAGCGAAGACGGGTTGGTCATCGCCGGTTGTGTAGTCGCTGTCATGGGTTGCCTTGTTGATCCTTCGAGGGCTTTGTTTTATGAGTTGCCTTCAGAACGACTTTGTTTAAAAGGTAACTTGATGGCAGAAGTAGCAAGATGACCAGTATTGGCGCGATGGCTTTGTGCAGGTTCAGGTGTTCCACCAAGAGGTTGAGCAACAGCGCTCCGAAAATGTATTGGACCAGATAGATAGTCGGGTAGATGGCCATGCCAATCAGCGACTGCTCTACCTTGAATACAAATTTGGAGTTGAAGAAATACGCAAAGACTATCCCGGCCGCGTACGCAATTGCGTAAGCGACTTGATAGTCGATCCAATGACTCAAAATCAGGTACAGGCAATACGTGAGCCCGGTATTAAGTCCGCCGCCGGCAAGAAAGCTTAGCCAGCGACGAACGTTCGGGTTGTCTTTCAGTCCGCTCACAGCGCAGATTTTTGTGCAGTAAGTTTGGTGAATTCCGAGTAATCGCGAATGTAGTCGGCGTTGTCGTAGTAATCGGAGGTGAACACCAGCAGTACTGCGTCTTCAGAATATTTGTACTGAATGCCCCAAGTCATCGGTGGCAGGTAAATGCCTTTGTTCGGTGCATCAAGAAGAACTTCCGCACGATTGGTACCGTCATCGACCACTACTGCACAACTGCCTTTGACGCAAATCAGGAACTGATGGCACTTGTGATGGGCGTGTTCGCCACGGGTTTTCTGGCTGGGTACGTTGAATACCAGGAAGTAGCGCTTGGGTGTGAAAGGAATCTCTCGGTCAAACTCGCCGACGGAAAGATCACCGCGCATGTCAGGAACGTGCTTGAAGCGATGAGTCGTGACATCGCCCACGCCAATACGTACGACCGCGTCATCCTGCTGTGCAGGTTTTGGTGCGGGGGGGATAGCAGCATCGCTCGAGGCTGAGTTTTCCACGTATCCGGTGATACGTGCGGGGGAGCCGGTAACGATGGCGTAAGGCGGTACTGACTTGGTGACCACCGCGCCAGCGCCGACCATGGCGCCGGTGCCGATGGTGACGCCGGGCAGGATCACTGCGCCGCCGCCGATCGAGGCGCCGTCCTGAATTACTGTTTGGGAAAAAGACTCCGGATAGACTTTCGAGCGCGGGAACTTGTCGTTGGTGAACGTGGCATTCGGGCCGATGAACACGTCGGCGCCGATTCGCAGGCCATCCCACACATAAACGCCGGATTTGATGGTCGTACGGTCGCCGATGACCACATCGTTCTCGATCAGGGAGTGCGAGCAAACATTGACGTCGCTTCCGATTACTGCGTTCTCGAACACCACCACGTATTGCCAGATTCGCGTGTTTTCGCCGATGTTCTTGCTTTTCACATCGGCCGTCGCGTGGATGAAGGCTTCAGTCACTTGGATTCTCCTGGTTATCGAGCTTCATGCAGACAATCGCCAATGGCCGCTGCTTACTGTTTTCGTAGGCGCGCCAGGCATAGGTGCCTACCAGGCCGAGGCCGAGCAGATTTAATGTTCCCAGCAGCAGTACCACCACCATTGTCGCGGCGTAGCCCGGAACTTCAATCGCGCCGGACAGCCGCGCCATGATCACCATCGCGCCAATGAACAGCGAAATGAGCGAGCCCATCGCGCCCATCCTGGTCAGCAGTCTGATCGGGTAGTCGGTGAAGGCGAACACGCTATCCATCATGTATTCGAGCTTTTTCTTGAACGTCCAGGCTGACTTGCCCTCAAGTCGGGTCTGGCGCTCGTACTCGATGAACTTGCGGCGAAAGCCCAGCCAGAAGATCAGGGCAATCAGTGACGAGCGGGATTCGTTGAGTTGCAACAGCTGTTCCCGAAACGCCTTGTTGCAGCCGAAGATGTCCACGCCGCCCTTGGGCATGTCGTGCACAACCAGTCGGCGATACAAGCCCCAGAAGAGCGATGAAGCCATGCGACTGGAAAGCGGGTCCTGCCTGGCATTGCGTGTGCCGATGGCGACATCGCATTCGTCGTTGGACAGCGACTTGAAGAAGCTGATCAGCAGTTCTGGTGGTTCTTGCAGGTCGGCTGCCATCACGCCGAAATAATCGCCTCTGGCCGCCATCAGTCCGGTGCGGATCGCAGGAAATGAGCCGAAGTTGCGCGAGTGAGCGAGCAGTTGTGCGCTGAAGCTCAGTGTGCTCAACGCTTGTTTAAGCATGGCAAACGATTGGTCGGGACTGCCGTCTACCACGAAAACCACTTCGAGCTGGTTCTCGAGCGTGTTGTTCATGTCCGTCAAAGCCTGAAGCAGCCGCGGTATCGAGTCGGCGTTTTTATAGACCGGGACGATTACGGAGTATTTCATGCAGCCCATCCGTTGACGGCCTTGATCACGGCGCTGACCGCTTCATCTGGCATGCCCGGATAGCACGGCAGCGTGAGGATCTCGCTGGCAAGTTGCTCGGTGTTTGGCAGTGACATGTCGGCAAACCGCTGGCCGAAGACCGGCTGCTTGTAGTCCGGAATCGGATAGTGGACGTCAGAAGCAATCTGCGCCGTGCGCAAGTGCTGTTGCAACGCGTCACGCTTCGACGACTTGATCACATACAAGTGTGCAACTGAGGCCGTGTCGTAATCTAGCGGATGAGTGACGTCGGCGTGGTTGATTTCGTTTCTGTAGCGCGCTGCGATCGCGCGGCGGAGCGCGTTTTCTTGATCGAGATACGGCAGGAACTCAGACAGGATTGCCGCTTGCATTTCATCCAGGCGGCTATTGCGGGCGCCATCCAGCTCTACGCAGTATTTCGAGGACCAACCGTACTGGCGTAGTTGTGCCACGCGTTGGGCAATTTTGGTCGAGTTGGTCACAACCGCTCCGCCGTCACCCAATGCACCGAGGTTTTTAGTCGGGTAGAAGCTGAAGCTTGACGCGTCGCCGAATGTGCCGACCCGTTGACCGTCACGTTCGGCACCGTGTGCCTGTGCACAGTCCTCGAGTAGAGGGATATTGCGCTCGGCGCAGAATTGGGCGATGGCTTTGATCTCCGGGATTGCCAAACCATACAAATGGGTGACGACAACCGCCTTCGCCCCGGCATCCACGGCATGTTTCACGCTGTCGAGCGTTACCACCTGGGTGTTCACGTCGACATCCATGAACAGCGGTTCGGCTCCGATCGCCAGAACCGACGTGGTGGTGTACATGCCTGCGTTGGCAACGGTTGCGACCTGATCACCTTTCGCGACGCCGAGTGCCTTGAGTGCCAGTTCAATCGCATCGGTACCGTTGGCAACAGTCACGCAGTGGCTGGCATTCAAATACTGTGCAAAAGCAGCTTCGAAGCGTTTGACTTCCGGCCCCAAGATCACCCATCCGCTCGCGACCACCCGCTGGACCGAAGAATTAATCTGCGATTGAAACTTTTCTATCTTCGCTGCAAGGTCGTTGATTTGCTGCATGGGGCTCTCCATTTCGAAGCAAAAGGCGTGCAATAGCTTTTTATTTCGGCGTTGGCCGAAATTCGATGCGTAGGAAGGGAAGAGGCTGTTTTTCATTTAGGAAAAGCCTTCATTCCATTTCCGCACGGATTCTATCCGTACCCTGAGCCAGCTCCAACCAGCAAAATACTTTTATGCAATTTGTTTGACCGGGCAGAGTGGATTTCGCGAAACAAACGACTCTGAATATCCAGTTGAGTAACGAAGCGCTGGGCAGCGAAATAACGCTGCTCGCTGAAAGTGGTCAAGCGTACGCCGATTCAATAAACTGCTTCCCCAATCCGTCTGCACTGGTGTGTTTCTGATTCACCACAGTCGACCGTCTGGTCTTTACCTCACTGACAGATTTGCTGCTGTTTCTCTGCAGTCATTAATGTTTTCCCAAAGGGTCGCCCATGAACTTCAAGACATTCCTGGTCACTGGTGGAACCGGTTTCGTCGGGCGTGCACTAATCGAACGACTGGTCCATGTTCAATGCTCTGTGCTGGCGCCGGTGCGCGACATGTCAGTGGAATTCCCGCGTGGGGTGCGTTCGATGGCATACGCCGGGCTCGATAACCGGCAGGACTGGACGTCGATGTTGAGCGGTATTGACTGTGTCGTTCACGCAGCCGGGCGAGTGCACGTCATGAATGAAGTTTGCGCCGACCCTTTGAGCGCTTTTCGTCAGGTAAATGTCGACGGTACCTTGCATCTGGCGCGTCAGGCAGCGGCGATTGGGGTCAAGCGATTTATCTTTATCAGTTCGATCAAGGTGAACGGAGACGGCACCACTGGCGGTCGGGCTTACACCGCGGACGATATTCCCGCACCCGGTGATCCTTACGGTATTTCCAAGCTCGAAGCTGAACGGGCGCTACAGGCGCTTGCGGCCGATACCGGCATGGAGGTAGTCATCATCCGTCCGGTGTTGGTCTACGGGCCAGGTGTCAAGGCCAACTTCCTCAGCATGATTCGCTGGCTCCATCGCGGCGTGCCGTTGCCGTTTGGTGCAGTTCGCAATCAACGTAGCCTGATTGCCATCGACAATCTGGTCGATCTGATTCTGACGTGTGCCGAGCACCCCGCAGCAGCCAATCAGATCTTCCTGGGCAGTGATGGCGAGGATGTCTCAACCACGCAGTTATTGCGCAAGCTGGCGGCAGCGCTGGGGCATCCCGCCCGGCTGCTGCCGGTGCCAGTTGGTTTGATGAGCTGCGTTGCCAGCCTGCTGGGGCGTCACGCATTGTCGCAAAGGCTGTTCGGTTCCTTGCAGGTTGATATCGAAAAAAACCGAAAGCTGTTGAACTGGATACCTCCGATTACACTTGATCGCGCTCTGAGTCTGACGGCGCAGCATTTTCTGGATTCTGCTCAACCATGAACTACGGATGGATTATTCCCGTCATCGCTCTGCTCGCATTCAGTCTTACCTGGGTGTTGCGCCATTACGCGCTGTCGCGCAGCCTGCTGGACGTTCCCAATGCGCGAAGCTCGCACTCGGTGCCGACCCCTCGTGGTGGTGGTGTCGCGATAGTGCTGGCATTCCTTCTGGCGATGATGTTTCTGCTATGGCGGGAGTTGATCGCTCCAGCCCATTTTTGGGCCATTGCCGGCTCTGGAAGCCTGGTAGCGTTGCTCGGCTTCATGGATGACCATGGACATATCGCGGCACGCTGGCGCTTGCTGGGTCACTTTGCGGCCGCGATATGGCTGCTGGTGTGGATGGGCGGCTTGCCGGCGATCCGTTTCTGGGGTGTCGAGTTCGACCTGGGCGCCGTGGGCCAGATTCTTGCGGCGTTTTATCTGGTCTGGCTGCTCAACCTTTATAACTTCATGGACGGCATCGACGGCATTGCAAGCGTAGAAGCCATTTGTGTGTGTCTCGGAGCCTGTTTTCTTGGCTGGCTGGGCGGATGGCCCCAATTGGTCTGGGCACCCTTATTGTTGTCGGTATGCGTCGCCGGGTTTCTGTTCTGGAACTTTCCTCCTGCGCGCATATTCATGGGCGATGCCGGGAGCGGTTTTCTGGGGATAGTGCTGGGAGGCTTATCCTTGCAGGCAGCAACGGTCTCGGCGGATCTTCTGTGGGCCTGGTTGATCCTGTTTGGGGTATTTATTGTCGATGCCACTTTTACCCTGTTTCGGCGTGTATTGCGCGGCGACAAAGTTTATGAAGCGCATCGCAGCCATGCTTATCAGTTTGCCTCTCGTCGGTTTGGCAGTCATCTACCGGTAACGCTCGCCGTCGCATTGATCAATATGCTCTGGTTACTGCCGGTTGCCGTGGCTGTATCACATTTCGGACTGGACGGCAGTGTGGGGCTGATAGTGGCCTATGCTCCTTTGCTATTGCTTGCAGTCATGTTTCGCGCTGGCGAACTTGAAAGGATTAATGAATAACTCGCTAACGAATGGGTCATAACGGTTTAGAGTGCAGGGTACGCGCCAGGGTAACCAACGCGATGCAGCAGTTAAAGGGAGGTACTGAGGTGTTTGAGGAGTCAATGGATAAAATCAGAGAGCGACTGTTAGGCCTGCCTAGGCGCCGCAAACGCATGATCCAGGTAGCTACGGACATTGTTCTTGTCTGGGTTGCGCTGTGGTTGGCCTTTATAGTCCGTCTTGGCATTGATGACATGTACAACCCTTTCAAGGTGCATCTCTGGCTGTTCGCTTTTGCTCCGATCGTTGCCATCCCTCTGTTTATTCGCTTTGGCATGTATCGGGCCGTAATGCGTTACTTCGGTAATGATGCGTTGATTGCCATCATCAAAGCCGTGAGTTTGTCATCGTTGATTCTGGCCGTTGTCGTTTATTGGTACAGCAACCATGAAGCGGTGGTGCCGCGCTCGATCATTTTCAATTATTGGTGGCTGAGTCTGGTGATCATCGGCGGACTGCGCCTATGCATGCGTCAGTACTTCATGGGGGACTGGTTTACCGCAGCCCAGCATGTGCCGTTCACTAACCGCGACAACGGTTTGACCAAGGTCGCGATTTATGGCGCCGGGGTCGCTGGTAATCAACTGGTGGCGGCGCTGCGCATGGGCAAGGTGATGCGTCCGGTTGCATTCGTTGATGATGATGCGAGCATTGCCGAGCGTTCTATATCCGGCTTGCATGTTTACAAACCCAAACATATTCAGCAGATGATCGATGTCACCGGTGCTCAGGAGATACTTCTTGCTCTTCCGTCGTCGACGCGTGCCCGGCGCCGGGAAATTCTGAATCTGCTGGAAGGTTTCCCGCTGCATGTCAGAAGTGTCCCTAATTTTACCGATCTGGCGAGCGGAAGAGTGAAGGTCGAGGATATCCAGGAGGTCGATATTGCCGACTTGCTGGGGCGTGACTCCGTGCCCGCGCAGCCTGATCTTCTGGAGCGCTGCATCAAAGGCAAGACCGTGATGGTAACGGGAGCGGGCGGCTCGATCGGCTCCGAGTTGTGCCGGCAGATTTTTGCCTTGGGGCCTACCACGCTGCTGCTGTTCGAACACAGTGAATTCAACCTCTACAGCATTCTTTCCGAACTGGAGCAGCGGAGCTCTCGAGAGTCGGTGCCTGTCAGGCTGCTGCCAATCCTCGGATCGATCCGGCATCAGGACAAGCTCCTTGATGTGATGAAAACCTGGAAGGTCGACACTGTTTATCACGCCGCGGCCTATAAGCATGTGCCCATGGTCGAGCACAACATCGCTGAAGGTGTTCTGAATAACGTGATTGGTACGCTCAACACCGCTCAGGCTGCGCTGCAGTCTGGTGTATCGAATTTTGTGCTGATCTCTACCGACAAAGCCGTTCGCCCGACCAATGTCATGGGCAGCACTAAACGTCTGGCCGAATTGACTTTGCAGGCTTTGAGCCGCGAGGTTGCGCCCGTCCTGTTTGGCGATAAGTCGAATGTTTCCCGAGTCAATAAAACGCGCTTCACCATGGTCAGGTTCGGCAATGTACTGGGCTCATCCGGCTCGGTCATCCCGCTGTTCCATAGTCAGATCAAGTCCGGTGGACCGCTGACGGTGACGCATCCTAAGATCACTCGCTATTTCATGACTATCCCCGAGGCCGCGCAGTTGGTCATTCAGGCAGGCTCGATGGGGCAGGGTGGCGATGTGTTTGTTTTGGATATGGGCGAGCCGGTGCGGATTGTCGAGTTGGCAGAGAAGATGATCCATCTGTCAGGTTTGAGCATTCGTTCCGAGCGAAATCCTCAAGGCGACATATCCATCGAGTTCACTGGATTGCGGCCGGGCGAGAAGCTCTACGAAGAGCTGTTGATCGGTGACAACGTCGCTGCGACCTCCCACCCGATGATCATGTCCGCCAATGAAGATCATCTGCCTTGGGAAGTTTTGAAGGCCAGGCTGAGCGATCTGTTGAGTGCGGTTGAAAAGGATGATTACTCCCGCGTCCGCCAACTCCTCCGAGAAACCGTCAGCGGCTACACCCCCGACGGCGAAATCGTCGACTGGATCTACCAGCAGCGCCGTCTCGAACCCTGATTGTTTCACATCCTGTAACGCACGCATTTTTGACATGCTCCAACCATCACCTACTTTTGAGGAGCAGCTTCGGAAAAGCTGCTTTCTCAAATGATGATGGAGCGTCACTTATGCGTACCGGTTACTTCTACTCCTTGGTTTTTGCCTTCCTCACCAGCGCCTCGATCGCCGCTATTGCCGCACCTGTTGCGCCAGCGGAATCGCCCAAAGCGCCTTTGGTGATGGATACAGCGGTATCTTCCCAGACTGCAAAAATCGATCTCAACGAAGCCGACTCGGCGACGCTGCAAAAGGAACTGTCAGGCGTAGGTGAGGCCAAGGCCAAAGCGATTGTTACGTATCGCGAAACAAACGGGCCGTTCTCCTCGGTCGATGAGTTGCTGGAAGTGAAGGGGATCGGCAAGGCGATCCTGGATCGCAATCGCGATAAGCTGGAAGTGAACTAAGCTGATTGTTCAACGCCAAGGGGCCGGTCATTGACCGGCCTTTTTGTTTTTCTGTTCGCGAGTTTGGCAGGGAAGGCGAAGGGGACGCTCGTCGGATAGCAAAAAATTACGGCTATCATATTGGCTTTGAATTATGCCTATAATAATTTCCACGCGCTCTGCATCAAAAGGATTCAGAGGCGATCCCTCAAGCATTTCAGGAGTACGGTCATGAATTCTGTTGCAGCCCAAGGTACGGCTCTTGTCACGGGTGCATCGTCCGGTATCGGTGCGATTTACGCTGAGCGGTTGGCAGCGCGTGGGTTCGATCTGTTGTTGGTCGCCCGTGATCTGGAGCGCCTGGAAAATGCCGCGAGCCATTTGCGCGAGGCTCATGGCGTTCAGGTCGAAGTGATGAAGGCGGATCTGACGCAGAAAGATGACGTGCTCAAACTGGAGCAACGCCTGCGCAGTGATTCAAGCATCAGCCTGTTGGTCAACAACGCAGGTGTTGCGGCTGACGGTCTGTTGGCCAACGCCGATCTGGATAAGCTTGACCAACTGATTCAGCTCAATGTCACCACGGTCACCCGTTTGGCATCGGCCGCTGCGGCGAGTTTCGCCAAGGCTGGTCGTGGCACGATCATCAACATCGCCTCGGTGGTGGCGCTGTTTCCTGAGCGCTTCAACGCCACTTACAGCGCCAGCAAAGCTTACGTGTTGAGCCTCACCCAATCGCTGAATGCCGAACTCGACGGCACCGGTGTCCAGGTGCAAGCGGTATTGCCCGGCGTGACCCGCACGGAAATCTGGGAACGCTCCGGTATCGACGCCAGCGGCATCCCGGCAGACATGGTGATGGAGGCCGGCGAGATGGTGGATGCAGCGCTGGCCGGTCTGGATCAAGGCGAACTCATTACCATCCCTTCCTTGCCGGATGCAGACGAGTGGCATGCGTTTGTCGCAGCGCGTCACGTGATGGCACCGAATCTGTCGCGCAGTTCGGCAGCCAGTCGTTACAAATAAGTTCTTCTGAATCGGTGAGAGGTATACGCGGTATGGATCAGCGTCGAGTAGTCGTCACGGGCATGGGCCTGGTATCACCTTTGGGCAGCGGCGTCGAAGTCGTTTGGCAGCGTTTGCTGGCCGGGCGTTCGGGATTGCGCAGCTTGCCGGATGCGGTGGTCGCTGATTTGCCGGCGAAAATCGGTGGTGCGGTGCCAACCCTCGAAGAGGATGCCGAGGCGGGGTTCGATCCTGATCGGGCCACGCCACCCAAAGAACAGAAGAAGATGGACCGCTTCATCATGTTTGCCATGGAGGCGGCCCGACAGGCGCTGGAGCAAGCCGGTTGGCATCCAAAAGTGGGTAGAGAT
Organism: Pseudomonas sp. LBUM1648; assembly: GCF_059716145.1. Classification (NCBI taxonomy): domain Bacteria; kingdom Pseudomonadati; phylum Pseudomonadota; class Gammaproteobacteria; order Pseudomonadales; family Pseudomonadaceae; genus Pseudomonas; species Pseudomonas sp. LBUM1648. The sequence continues at coordinate 4,649,266 of NZ_CP166808.1, read as the reverse complement.
CAGGAACGCACTGCGACGATCATCGGTTCCGGTGTCGGCGGCTTTGGTGCCATTGCCGACGCCGTTCGCACGACTGACAGTCGCGGCCCTCGCCGTCTGTCGCCGTTTACCATTCCATCCTTTCTGGTCAATCTGGCGGCCGGTCACGTGTCGATTCAGCACGGCCTCAAAGGTCCATTGGGCGCGCCGGTAACTGCCTGCGCCGCCGGGGTTCAGGCGATTGGCGACGCTGCGCGAATGATTCGGGCCGGTGAAGCGGATATCGCCGTGTGCGGTGGGGCGGAAGCTGCGATTGATCGGGTCAGTCTTGCGGGTTTCGCCGCGGCACGAGCACTGTCCAGCGGCTATAACGACACCCCGGAGCGCGCCTCACGTCCATTCGACAGCGGTCGTGACGGCTTTGTCATGGGCGAAGGCGCGGGCCTGCTGGTGATCGAGTCTCTGGAACACGCCTTGGCACGCCGTGCGAAACCCTTGGCCGAACTGGTCGGTTACGGCACCACCGCCGACGCCTATCATCTGACCGCCGGCCCTGAAGATGGCAGCGGTGCACGGCGTGCAATGGAGTTGGCCTTGGCGCAGGCCGGTATCGCGCCGGATCAGGTGCAGCACCTGAACGCTCATGCCACTTCCACACCGGTGGGTGATCTTGGCGAGCTGGCAGCAATCAAAAGTGTGTTCGGCTCGCAGAACAAAATCGCCGTGACCTCGACCAAATCCGCTACCGGTCATCTGCTCGGCGCTGCCGGTGGGCTCGAAGCGATCTTCACGCTGTTGGCGATTCGCGATCAGGTGGTACCGCCGACGCTCAACTTCGACAACCCCGATCCTGCCAGTGAAGGCGTGGACATCGTCCATGGCCAGGCCCGATCAATGCCGATCGAATATGCATTGTCCAACGGCTTTGGCTTTGGTGGGGTGAATGCCAGCGTGTTGTTCAAGCGATGGCAGGCTTAGCCTTCTGCTTGCTTGAGATGGTCGCGGGTGATGTCGAGAATGCGCTGCGCCAACTCGGCATCCGCGACACTGCGCGACAGTAACAGAGCGCCAACTAAAGTCGACATGATGACGATGGCTCGGTCGGCGCACTTGTCACCTTGCAGGGTGTTCTCGATCTGGCTCAGTCGCGCGTTGAGTACGGCGTCACTGGTTGGGCTGGGTTGTCCGCGCAGTCCCAGTTCCGAGGAGATGGTCAGCAGGGGGCAGCCCTCATGAGGGGATGTCTGATGCCATTCTGACAGGTAGGTGTCGATAAACATCTGCAACGGATTGTCCTGCGCAAAAATTTCAGCGCATAACCCATCGACTTGATCGCTTGCCTCTTGCAGTGCTTTTTCGACCAACTCGTCTTTGGATTTGAAGTGCGAATAAAAGCCGCCATGGGTCAGTCCCAGGGCTTTCATCAAAGGCTGCAGTCCGGTCGCACCGATCCCGTCCTTGCGAAATCGTGCCGACGCTTCCTTGATAATGCGCTGATGGGTCTGGGCTTTATGATCCTGCGAGTAACGCATCGGCAACTCTCCGCAACAATGTCGCCATCTTAACCAAGGAAAATTAAATGGTGACTGTACTTCTACTTCTAAAAAGCATGCGGAAACGCCGATACGGATCTGAAAAACAAACCCCGCCAATCAGGCGGGGTTTTTGTTAACGATCTTGTGCTTCTTTTGCATCCATTTCCGCGTTGCGTTGCGCAACGCGCTTACGTTCTTCATCGGTCAGTTCGACCTTGTTGGCGGTGTCTCTCAACATCATCAATCCGCCAACGATCGAGCCGATTGCAACAACCAGAATCAACCAGGCATACCAAGGCATAACGGCTCTCCTTAATGGCAGATCGACGGACGAGGATTTCGCCGTGCGATGCTGCATACCACATTTGAGCGAAGCGGCTTCGCAGTGGTTCCATTCTAGGCCCGTTATGCCCTGCGCACCCGAAGTCCCTTAGCGCCCGGTCAGCATCGCATCGGCTGGCGCGTTGGCGCGAAGTTGCCCGGTGAGCATGAAGTAGCCGAAACCGACCGCCATGAAGCCGAGGAAAATCAACCCGATCAAGGTGTTGAACCACGCCATCGCCACCAGGCACACCACCGCCAGCACCAGTGCAATCATCGGCACCAGCGGGTAGCACGGTGCGCGAAAGGTGCGCTCCAGATTCGGCTCGGATTTACGCAGTTTGAACAGGCTGAGCATGCTCATGATGTACATCACGATTGCGCCGAATACCGCCATGGTGATCATCGCGGCAGTGAGGGTCATGCCGCCGAGGTTGATCAGGCCGTCGCTGTAGATCGCGGCAATGCCGATGATGCCGCCGACGATGATCGCCCGGTGCGGTGTCTGGAAGCGCGACAGCTTGGCCAGCGAAGCGGGCAGATAACCGGCGCGGGCGAGGGCGAAGAACTGGCGAGAATAGCCGAGGATGATGCCGTGGAAACTCGCCACCAACCCGAACAGGCCAATCCATACCAGCATGTGCAGCCAGCCGGAGTTATCGCCGACCACGGTTTTCATCGCCTGCGGCAGCGGATCGTTGATGTTTGCCAAGGTGCGCCAGTCACCCACGCCGCCAGCAAAGAACATCACGCCCATGGCCAAAAACACCAGAGTCAGGATGCCGCTGATGTAGGCCTTTGGAATCGTGCGTTTCGGATCCTTGGCTTCTTCGGCAGCCATCGCTGCGCCTTCAATCGCCAGGAAAAACCAGATCGCAAACGGGATCGCCGCGAACATCCCGGCAATTGCGGGTGCCCCGAACACATCCGAACCGGCCCAGCCATTGAGCGCGAAGTTGCTGAAGCTGAAGGCCGGCGCGACCACGCCCATGAACACCAGCAGTTCGGCGACGGCGAGCACGCAGACGATCAACTCGAAGGTTGCCGCCAGTTTCACCCCAAGGATGTTCAATCCCATAAAGACGATATACGCACCGACTGCTGCGTGTTTCGGATCGAGGGCCGGAAACTGCACATTTAAGTAGGCGCCGATGGCCAAGGCAATTGCCGGTGGTGCGAAGACAAATTCGATCAGCGTCGCCAGCCCGGCGATCAATCCACCTTTTTCCCCGAACGCACGACGGCTGTAGGCAAACGGCCCGCCCGCGTGAGGAATAGCGGTCGTCAGTTCGGTAAAGCTGAAGATAAAACAGGTGTACATGGTCGCGACCATGAACGAGGTCACCAGAAAACCCAGCGTCCCGGCCACGCCCCAGCCGTAACTCCAGCCGAAGTATTCCCCGGAAATCACCAGCCCCACGGCGATGCCCCACAGGTGCAGCGTGCCCAGCGTGGGTTTGAGTTGTGTGTTCATGCGTTTGCTCCCTGAACGGTTTGGAAAGCTCGGGGGAGGGCGTGTGCAGTGGGCGTGCCATCGCGCTGAAACAAGTCGTAATGAGTTCAAAGCTGTCGCAGCGGGGATGATTGGCGGTGGATGCATGGGTTTTGTGCGCCAGTTGAGTGCGATGTTGTCTGCGCCGCCGCCTTCGCGAGCAGGCTCGCTCCCACATTATGAAATGCGTTCCCCCTGTGGGAGCGAGCCTGCTCGCGAAGATGCCAGCCCAAACACCGCATAAATCGCCCGTAAAGCCCGCATAAACCCACTCTTTACGCTTTCTTTATGCCTCGCCACACCCCTCGCTCTCGTTCCTTTACAGCCTCCTTTCCGACAATGCCTCCACACGCGGCAATACGCCGTAACACGGAGATCTTCCATGAGCGTTCTGGACGGGGTGTCACTGCTATTGGCAGTGGGGCTGTTCATTTATCTGTTGGTTGCGCTGTTGCGCGCGGATCGGAACTAGGAGCGGCTATGCACAGTTATGATTATTGGCTGATCCTCGCGTTTTTCGCGGTGGTTCTGTTGCCGGCGCCGTTCCTCGGGCGCTTCTACTACAAAGTGATGGAAGGTCAGCGCACCTGGCTGACGCCGATTCTCGGCCCGGTCGAGCGCGGTTGCTATCGCATCGCCGGTGTCGATGCGCAGGCTGAGCAGAGCTGGCAGAAATACACGCTGGCGCTGTTGGCGTTCAACCTCGCCGGTTTCCTGCTGCTGTTCGCGATTCTGTTGTTCCAGGATCACTTGCCGCTGAACCCGCAGAACCTGCCGGGCCAGGAGTGGACCCAGGCGTTCAACACCGCGGTCAGCTTTATGACCAACACCAACTGGCAGTCCTACAGTGGTGAAGCGACTCTCAGCTACCTGAGCCAAATGGTCGGCCTCACCGTGCAGAACTTCGTCAGCGCCGCCACCGGCCTCGCCGTACTGGTTGCGCTGTGCCGTGGTATCGGTCGCAAGTCGACCAAGACCCTTGGCAACTTCTGGGTCGACATGACCCGTGCCACCCTCTACGGCCTGCTGCCGCTGTGCTTGCTGCTGGCGCTGTATCTGGTGTGGCAGGGCGTACCGCAAACCTTCGCTCAGTATGTGAACGCTGTGACCATGCAGGGTGTTGATCAGGTGATTCCGCTCGGCCCGGCCGCCAGCCAGATTGCGATCAAGCAATTGGGCACCAACGGTGGTGGCTTCTTCGGCGTGAACTCGGCGCACCCGTTCGAGAACCCGACTGCGTGGAGCAACCTGTTCGAAGTCGCCTCGATCATCCTGATCCCGGTAGCGCTGGTGTTCACCTTCGGCCACTACGTCAAAGACTTGCGTCAGAGCCGCGCGATCATCGCCTGCATGTTGGCGCTGTTCCTGATTGGCGGCGCGACCTCTCTGTGGGCCGAATATCAACCGAATCCGACCCTGAACAACGCCGCCGTCGAACAGACCGCGCCGCTGGAAGGCAAGGAAGCGCGCTTTGGCACCACCGCCACTGTGTTGTGGTCGGTGACCACCACTGCGGCGTCGAACGGCTCGGTCAACGCCATGCATGACAGCCTCAACCCGCTCAGCGGCATGGTCGCGCTGGTCAACATGATGGTTGGCGAAGTGATCTTCGGTGGCGTCGGTGCCGGGCTCTACGGCATGTTGCTCAACGTGTTGATCGCGGTGTTCCTCGCCGGCCTGATGATCGGCCGCACACCTGAATATCTGGGCAAGAAACTGCAGGCGCGGGAAGTGCAATTGCTGGTGGTGACCCTGCTGGTGATGCCGGTTGGCGTACTGGTGCTCGGCGCGATTGCCGCTGTCCTGCCAGGCCCGGCAGCGACCATCAGCAACCCCGGCCCGCACGGTTTCAGTCAGTTGCTGTACGCCTACACCTCGGCCAGTGCCAACAACGGTTCGGCGTTCGGTGGTCTGAGCGCGAACACACCGTTCCACAACCTGATGCTCGGTCTGGGCATGTTGATCGGTCGCTTCGGTTACATCCTCCCGGTTCTGGCATTGGCCGGCAGCCTGGCGATGAAGAAAACCGCACCGATCGGCCAGAACAGCTTCCCGACTCACGGCCCGCTGTTCGTGACCCTGTTGACCGTGACCATTTTGCTGGTGGGCGGCCTGACTTTCCTGCCGACTCTGGCGTTGGGCCCTATCGCCGAACACTTGAGCATGGGCTTCTAAGCCTCTCTATTTAGGAGCTGCATCATGAATATGCCTGCAATCAAACCCGCTGCTGCAAAAGCACCGGAACAAGCGAAAACCGCGATCTCGGCACTGTGGCGCCCGGCGCTGGTGCAAGCGTTCGTCAAGCTCGACCCACGGCAGCTCAAGCGTTCGCCGGTGATGCTGGTGGTCGAACTGACCGCGATCTTCACCACCGTGCTGTGCTTCATTCCGGACGCTGATGTGCCGACGTTCGTCGCCGCGCAAATCGCTCTGTGGCTGTGGTTCACCGTGCTGTTCGCCAACTTCGCCGAAGCCTTGGCCGAAGGTCGCGGCAAGGCCCGCGCCGACAGCCTGAAGGCTGGCAGCGAAGGCCTCAGCGCCCGACGTAAACAGGCCAACGGCAGCTTTCAGGTGGTACCTGCCACCAGCTTGCGCAAAGGCGATGTGGTGCGCGTCGAAGCGGGGGAGATGATCCCCGGTGACGGCGAAGTCATTGAAGGCATCGCGGCGGTCAACGAAGCGGCGATTACCGGTGAATCGGCACCGGTGATACGCGAGTCCGGCGGCGACCGTTCTGCGGTCACGGGTAACACTCGACTGGTGTCGGACTGGCTGCTGGTGAAGATCACCGCCAACCCCGGTGAGTCGACCCTCGACCGCATGATCGCGTTGGTCGAAGGCGCCAAGCGCCAAAAGACCCCAAACGAAGTCGCGCTGGACATCCTGCTGATCGGCCTGACCCTGATCTTCCTGGTTGTGGTCGTGACCCTGCAACCGTTCGCCCGCTTCGCCAACGGCAGCCTGCCGCTGGTGTTCCTGGTGGCGCTGTTGGTCACGCTGATTCCGACCACCATTGGCGGTCTGCTATCGGCGATCGGTATCGCCGGGATGGATCGTCTGGTGCGCCTGAACGTGATTGCCAAGTCTGGCCGTGCAGTAGAGGCGGCGGGTGACGTGCACGTGCTGCTGCTCGACAAGACCGGCACCATCACTTTCGGTAACCGTCGTTGCAGCGCGGTGTATGCCGCGCCGGGCGTCAGTGGTCGTGATCTGGCCGAGGGCGCGCTGTTCGCCTCGCTGGCGGATGAAACTGCCGAAGGCAAGTCCATCGTCGAGTACCTGCGCGGTCTGCATCCGCAGCCCGAGCCGTCGCCGGAAACCCTGACTGCCGTGCCGTTCAGCGCGGAAACCCGCTTGTCCGGTGTCGACTATCAGGGCCGCGTCTATCGCAAAGGCGCGGTGGATTCGCTGCTGAGTTTCATCGGCCAAAAACGCTCCGATCTCGCCCCGGCGTTGTCGCGAGAAATCGACAAGATCGCCCAGAGCGGCGGCACTCCGTTGCTGGTCTGCGTCGACGGCAAACTGCTCGGTGCGATCCACCTCAAGGACGTGGTGAAACCTGGCATCCGCGAGCGTTTTGCCGAACTGCGCAAGCTGGGGATTCGCACGGTAATGGTTACCGGCGACAACCCGCTGACCGCTGCCGCCATCGCCGCTGAAGCAGGCGTGGATGACGTGCTGGCTGAAGCAACCCCGGAGAAAAAACTCGCCCGTATTCGTCACGAGCAAAACGACGGTCGTCTGGTCGCCATGTGCGGCGACGGCGCCAACGATGCCCCGGCGCTGGCGCAGGCTGACGTCGGTATGGCGATGAACGACGGCACCCAAGCGGCGCGCGAAGCGGCGAACATGGTCGACCTCGACAGCGACCCGACCAAGCTGCTCGACGTGGTGCAGATCGGCAAGGAATTGCTGGTGACTCGCGGTGCGCTGACGACCTTTTCCATCGCCAACGACGTGGCCAAATACTTCGCGATCCTGCCAGCGCTGTTCGCCTCGATTTATCCGCAACTGGGCGTGCTGAACATCATGCAATTGACCAGTCCGCAGAGCGCGATTCTGTCGGCCATTGTGTTCAACGCTTTGATCATTGTGGTGCTGATTCCATTGGCCCTGCGCGGTGTGCGAGTGCAGGCGGCGAGTGCGGCGGCGTTGTTGCGCCGTAATCTGTTGATCTATGGCGTGGGCGGGATTCTGGTGCCGTTCGTGGGCATTAAGGCGATCGATATGTTGCTCACGGCGTTGCATCTGGTTTGAGGCTGTGAAGAGCCCCTCACCCTAACCCTCTCCCAGGGGGAGAGGGGACTGATCGAGTTGAATGTTTGAGGTACACCGACCTGAAAAATCGAGCCGAACTCAGGTTTTGAACTGAAAAAAGATCGGCTCCCTTTCCCCCTCGCTCCCCTGGGGGAGAGGGCTGGGGTGAGGGGGAAAGATTTCCCTGACACCCCGCAAAAGTTTGCCCAACGAATTCGAGGATTTTGAAATGTCCACAATGATACGTCCGGCCCTGAGCCTGCTGGTGCTGATGACCCTGGTCACCGGCGTCGCCTACCCACTGGTAGTCACGGGCGTTGCCCAGGTCGCGTTCCCTGCACAGGCCAATGGCAGTCTGGTCCAGGACGCCGCCGGCAAAGTCCGCGGCTCATCCCTGATCGCACAGGATTTCGTCGGCGATGCGTGGTTCCATCCACGCCCATCCGCCGGTGCGTTTGCTACCGTGTCCAGCAGCGCAAGCAACCTGGCGCCAAGTAACCCGGCACTCGCCACGCGAGTGATCGACGAAGCCAACAAACTGCAAGTTCCTGGGCAAGGCCCGGTGCCGTTGGCGTTGCTGACCACCTCCGGCAGCGGCCTCGATCCGCACTTGCCACCGGCGGCAATTGCCTATCAACTGGCGCGAGTTGCAGCCGCACGCAATCTGCCGGTGTCGACCGTGCAGCAGTTGCTCGATGCGCATATCGAACAGCCGCTGGTGGGGCCACCGGTGGTGAATGTGCTGGAGCTGAACATGGCACTGGAAAAACTCTGAATCGGCGGCGCGGCCATTCGCGAGCAGGCTCGCTCCCACAGCTGTACGCGTTCCAAATGTGGGAGCGAGCCTGCTCGCGAAGAGGGCCGAAAGAACACCGCATAACTATCAGGAAGAGAGAGCATCAAGCATGAGCGATTCCGGCCGCGCCGACGCGCTGTTAGCAGACCTGTCCCGCGACGGCCGTGGCCGGCTCAAGGTTTTCCTCGGTGCCGCGCCCGGCGTCGGCAAAACCTACGCCATGCTCCAGGCCGCCCATACCCAGCTGCGCCAAGGCGTGAAAGTCATTGCTGGTGTCGTCGAAACCCACGGCCGTGCCGAGACCGAAGCACTGCTCGGTGGCCTGCCGCAGCAGCCGTTGGTGCGCTCGGAATACCGTGGCGTGATGCTTGAAGAAATGGACCTCGACGGCATCCTCGCTGCCAAGCCAAAACTGGTGCTGGTCGATGAACTGGCCCACAGCAACGCCCCCGGCAGCCGTCACGCCAAACGCTGGCAAGACATTCAGGAACTGCTCGCCGCTGGCATCGACGTGTTCACCACGGTCAACGTCCAGCATCTGGAAAGCCTCAACGATCAAGTGCGCGGCATTACCGGCGTTCAAGTACGCGAAACCCTGCCGGACTGGGTGCTGCAAGAAGCCTACGAACTTCTGCTGATCGACCTGCCGCCGCGCGAACTGCTTGAGCGTCTGCGCGAAGGCAAGGTCTACGTGCCGGAGCAGGCCCGGGCGGCCATCGATGCATTTTTCACCCAGACCAACCTCACCGCACTGCGCGAACTGGCCATGCAAACCGCGGCGGCGCAAGTCGATAACGACCTCGCCCAAGGCTATCGCCAACTCGGCCAAGCCGCGCCAGCCGTGCGCGGTCGTTTGCTGGTCGGGGTTGATGGCGATGCCCACGCCGAGCGCCTGGTGCGTCACGCCAGTCGCGTTGCCCAACGGCGCCATCTGCCGTGGAGTCTGGTACACGTCGACAACGGCACGGTGCGCGACGAGCAATCGCGTCTGCGCCTGCAAAGCGCCCAGCAACTGGCCGAACGCCTTGGCGGCGAAGTGGTGTTGCTGCGCGCCGGTGAGGTGGCAAAAACCCTGATCCAGCATGCCGCCGAACGTCGCGCGAGTCTGGTACTGGTCGGGCAATCCCGGCCGGGTCTGCGTCGTCGCCTGTTCGGTGGCGGTCTGGCTGCACGGTTGCTGCGTCAGGCCCACGGTCTGGAAATCAACGTCCTCGACAGCGATCAAGAGCAGCATCAGCCGCGCCAACGATCAGCGCCGACACTGGTGTGGTTCGACTATGCGCTGGCGCTGGTCGCCACGTTGTTGGCCACTGCTTTGGCGTGGGCGGTGTCGAGTGTGTTACCGCTGCCGAACATCTCGCTGGTGTTCCTCGCGGCGGTGTTGCTGGTGGCGGTGCGCAGCAGCCTCGGCCCGGCGCTGGCGTGTGCGGCGTTGTCGTTTCTGACCTACGACTTTCTATTCATCCCGCCGAATTTTTCTTTCGCCATCCAGCGTGAAGAAGACGTGCTGACCTTGTTGTTCTTCCTGCTGATGGCGGCGCTCACCGGTAACCTCGCAGCGCGTCAGCGTCGGCAGTTGCAGGCGTTGCGCGACACCCAGGAAGAGACCACCGAACTGCTCGATCTGTCGCGCAAACTCACTGCCGCCACCGACCGCCAAGCCGTGGTCAGCGCCGCTGCGCAACACCTCAACGGCTGGAGCGATTTGCAGCTGTGCCTGCTCAACCGCGACGGGCAGGGCGGCTGGAAAGTCGAGACCGGCGGGCCGCTGGAGTTCACCGAGTCTGAACGTGCTGCCGCTGATTGGGCCTGGCAGCACGATCAACCGGCCGGCATGGGCACCGGCACCTTGCCGTTCGGGCGTTGGTGGTGGTGGCCGCTGTCCGTCGAGGACGGGCCGTTGGCCTTGCTCGGCGTCTGCGCCAAAGAAGGCCAGACCTTGAGCGGCCAGCGCCGTCGCTTGCTCACGGCGTTGAGTCAGCCGTTGGCGCAAGCGCTGGCCCGTGCGCAACTGGCGGATGATCTGGAGGCTGCGCGCCTGCACGGCGAAACCGAGCAATTGCGCAGCGCCTTGCTGGCCTCGGTGTCCCATGATTTGCGCACGCCGCTGACGTCGATGCGCGGCAGCATCGACAGCCTGTTGGCCTTGGGCGAAGCGATCCCGCTGGAGGATCGTCGCGAACTGCTCGAAGGCACCCGCGATGAAGCCGAGCGCCTCGACCGCTACATCCAGAACCTGCTCGACATGACTCGCCTCGGCCACGGCGCGCTGAAGCTGGCGCGGGACTGGGTGTCGCCAGCCGACATTGTCGGCAGTTCGCTCAATCGTCTGCGCGCCGTGCTGGCGCCGTTGCAGGTCAGTACTGATGTGCCGGCGGAGTTGCCGTTGCTGTTCGTGCATGCGGCGCTGATCGAGCAGGCGCTGGTCAATGTGCTGGAAAACGCCGCTCGCTTCTCACCCGCCCACGGGCGCTTGGAACTGAGCGCAGGTGCCAATGACGAAGAGATTTTCTTCTCGGTCAGCGATGAAGGCCCCGGGATTCCGGAAGACGAGCGGGCGAAGATTTTCGACATGTTCTACACCGCTGCACGGGGCGATCGCGGCGGCCAAGGCACAGGTCTGGGGCTGGCGATCTGTCAGGGCATGGTCGGCGCTCACGGCGGGCGCATCAGTGTCGCCGACGGCATCGACGGGCGCGGCACCTGCATCACCTTGCACCTGCCGTTGCAGGCGCAACCGGGGATGGACGATGAAGCTTGATTCTGACTGCGCTACTCTCTTGCCAATCTTTTCTGTTGATGTGAATTCATGAGCCAGACCGCGACCATTTTGGTCATCGACGACGAACCGCAGATCCGCAAATTCCTGCGCATCAGCCTCGCTTCACAAGGCTACAAGGTGCTGGAGGCTGGCACGGGGGCCGAAGGCCTGGCCCAGGCGGCGCTGAACAAACCGGATCTGCTGGTGCTCGACCTGGGTCTGCCGGACATGGACGGCCAGCAAGTGCTGCGCGAGTTTCGCGAGTGGGCCACGGCGCCGGTGCTGGTGCTGTCGGTGCGCGCCAGCGAAGGGCAGAAAGTCCAGGCGCTGGATGGCGGTGCCAATGACTACGTGACCAAGCCGTTCGGCATTCAGGAGTTTCTTGCGCGGGTGCGCGCGTTGTTGCGCCAGGCGCCGGCGGGAGAGGCGCAACAAGCGGCGCTGAATTTCGGCCCGCTGACGGTCGATCTGGCTTATCGGCGGGTGCTGCTCGATGGCGTCGAAGTGGCGCTGACCCGCAAGGAATACGCCGTGCTGGCGCAACTGGCGCGGCATCCGGGGCGGGTGATCACCCAGCAGCAATTGCTCAAGGATATCTGGGGGCCGACGCATACCGAGGACAGCCACTACTTGCGGATTGTGGTGGGGCACTTGCGTCAGAAACTGGCGGATGATCCGACCCGGCCGCGGTTTATCGTGACGGAAGCGGGGGTTGGGTATCGGCTGATTAGCGAGAACAGCCTTTAGTCTTGTGTCGACCAGACTGACGCTATCGCTGGCTTGCCAGCGATGAGGCCATATCAGTCAGCCGTGATCTTCAGGGCTCTCTGCTCTGCTCACTCTCATACCGATCCAGCGTATCCCGAGCAATCTCCCGCCCCAGCGCGATCAATTCCGGCGCTTTGTAAAACTCGAAAAACCGGCACACCCGCTTCGGCACGTTGATCAGGATGTCCGGTGGATACCCGGCAATCTTGTACTGCGCCAGCGAGGTCTGCATCACCTCGAAACTCTGGTTGATCAAGTCCAGCAAAGAGGCCGGGCCGACGTTATCGATGATGAACGAGCCGGTGGCGGATTTCGGTGCGCCTTCGCCTTCGCGTTCGGGGGCGGCGGCGGGTTGCTGGGCTTCAGGCTCGGCGCCTTCGAGCCACGGATTGATGGCCGCCGCTTCGGCCCTCAGGGCTTCCTGTTCCAGGCGCAGTAATTGTTCGGCCTGGGTGCGACGGAACGGCATCTTTGAACCGAGCGAACTGATCAGGCTGTCGAAGCGTGAACGAAAGGCTGGCGGGCGCTGGATCACCGGCAATTTGTAATGCCGCTGGTTGGTCGAGTTGAGATTGACCGCAATGATCAGATCACAGTGGCTCGACACCACTGGCACAATCGGCAGCGGGTTGAGAATGCCGCCGTCGACCAGCATCCGGTTGCCTTGCATCACTGGAGTGAAGAGGCTGGGAATCGCTGCCGAGGCGCGCATGGCCTGATGCAGGCAGCCTTCCTGAAACCAGATTTCCTGTTGATTGGTGAGGTCGGCGGCGACCGCGGTGTAGGGGATGCGCAGATCCTCAATGTTGATATCGCCAACGATCTTGCGGATCTGCCCGAAGACCTTTTCGCCACGAATGGCGCCGAGACGGAAACTCACGTCCACCAGGCGCAGCACGTCGAGATAATCCAGGCTTTCGATCCAGTTGCGGTATTCATCGAGCTTGCCGGCGGCATAGATTCCGCCGACTACCGCGCCCATCGAACAACCGGCAATACAGGCGATGTCGTAACCGCGGCGTTCCAGTTCTTCAATGACGCCGATATGGGCGTAGCCCCGGGCACCTCCGGAACCCAGCACCAGTGCGACACGCTTTTTCATCAAACTTCCTCCCGACAAGGTTGCACAATGCACCCATCGAGCGGACGGCTCAATCGCCAAGGTCGCCCTGTGCGCCGGTGACGTCGTTTTTTCGATACTCCATGGCCGCTCGGCGCTATCCTCTTGCCACCGCAGATTCAGGCAGGGGCAAGGCACTTTTTCGCCGCCCGACCGTCTTACCTGCACGACTGTTGACCTATTTTGAGGTGTAAGTGATGAAAGCCTGGATCTGTGTGCCGTTGATGGCCCTGGCATTGGCCGGTTGCGCCGGTAAAACCGCCTACCGTGACAGCTGCGGCAGCCAGCTCGACACCGCGTGGCATGAGCTGGACCTGGCCAAGGCCGAAGGCTTTGCCGGCACTGTCAGTTATTCCAAAGCCTTGTCGTTGCTGACGGCAGCCAAGACCCAGCAGCAATTCGAAGGTTTCGAAGGTTGCGCGAGCAAGGCCGAGAAGGCGCGTTTCTATATTCGCGAATCTCGCGCCGGTCGCTAAGCTGCTGACATAGCGCAAGCGGGTTGAGGCTGCGAAGTTGCAGACTCATCTCTGAAGCCATTTGAATCAGGAGCAAGTGATGTCTGCGTTGGTTGACCGGTTGGTGGCTCATGTCCTGAGCCTGGAAGTGCGGCTGCTGGCCTGTCAGGCGCGAATGACAGCGCGCACCGATCCCGAGGCGCTGCATGATCTGCGCACCACGGTGCGGCGGCTGCGCAGTCTGTTGCGGCCGTTGCGCGGTTTGCCGGGTGTCGAGCAACTGGAAGGCGCGGCGTCGGCGGTCGGCCAACTGACTACGCCGTGGCGCGATCGCGAAGTGCTGGCGGCGTATCTGCTCCAGCACGCTCAACCCGAAGCTGCGCAAAAACGCATGGCGCAAATGGCCGAAGCCTATCCAGCGCTGGCGGCGAGTCACGAGGTGGTTTCGCTGCTGATGATCCTCGACGCTTTCCCGCGTTTCCTGCGTGCGTCCCAGCGTCAGGGTTTGCTCAAAGGGCTGGATAAGCGCATCGAAAAACGCCTCGGCAAGCAATGGCAGAAACTTGATGAGGCACTTCACGATCCAGCCCACGACCGGCATCGCCTGCGTCTGCTGATCAAGCGTGTGCGTTACGGCATCGAGGCCTATCCCGAACTGGATCGCTTACCGAAGCCGGCGCTGGAGCGCTTGAAGTCGGCACAAGGTGCGTTGGGCGACTGGCACGATTGCTGGCAGTGGCTGGCTCGGGCTGAGCTGGAAACAGATCTGCAGCCGTGTGTCGCGACGTGGCAGGCGACCATGGTCAAGGCTGAAACCAAAGCGGATCGGGTCTTGGAAAAGCTCAGCTCCAGTTGCTTCAAATAATCTCGAATCGCCCTGAATCCCTGTGGGAGCGAGCCCGCTCGCGAAGAGGTCATGTCAGTCGACATCATTGTTGTCTGACCCACCGCATTCGCGAGCAGGCTCGCTCCCACAGTGGTTTTCATTTGGTTTGAAATTGGCGTAAGGCCTATCTGTCAGCCCATTTGACCGGAATAGACGCTGCGGCGCTTCGCAGGGCTGGTTAAGATCCTCGCATTCACTTTTCGCTTTTTGAGGTTGCCATGCGCTTTTGCGATTTGCTCGATGCCGTCCGCCGCCAACCGGAGCTGACCATTCCCGCCGAATGGGCGCAGGGCCGCGCCAGTTTCGGTGGCCTGGTCGCCGCGCTGCAATACGAAGCCATGCGCGCCAAGGTGCCGGCTGATCGCCCGGTGCGTTCGCTGGCGATCACCTTTGTCGGCCCGGTCGAGCCAGAAGTGCCGGTGAGTTTTGAGGTCGATGTGTTGCGTGAAGGCAAAGCCGTCAGCCAGGTGCTGGGCCGGGCGATGCAGAACGGTCAGGTGGTGACACTGGTGCAAGGCAGTTTTGGCGCCTCGCGCCCATCGGAAGTGGCCGTGCCAGCGTTTCCTGCCCCCGAGATGAAGCCTTGGGACGATTGTCAGGAACTGCCGTATATCAAAGGTGTGACCCCGGAGTTCATGCGCCATTTGGCAATGCGCTGGAGTGTGGGCGGTCTGCCATTTACGGGCAACACGTCGCGCGACATGGGCGGTTGGGTGCGTTTGCGTGGGGACGTGAAAGAAGAGCCAGTCACTGAGTCGCACATTCTGGCACTGGTGGATGCCTGGCCGCCGTCACTGTTGCCGCACCTGAAGAAAGTGGCAGCGGGCAGTACGCTGACCTGGACTATCGAATTCGTTCAGCCGTTGCGCGATGTGAGCACGCTGGACTGGTGCAAATATCGGGTTGAAACCGAGTACGCCGTCGACGGCTACGGCCATGCTGCTGCCAAGCTTTGGAGCGCTGAAGGAGAACTGATCGCCATGAGTCGCCAGACTGTCACGATCTTTGCCTGAGTCAATGCCCAGGCCGGCGCTGCAAACCCAGCGCCGCGACGATGCCGATCACACCGATGGCCACACTGGCCAGGCTCAGGCTGAACACCCCGGACACGATCAGCAGAAACGCGACGATAAACAGCGGCACGGCAATCAGGTGCAATACCAGGTTGGTCGGATGCTGGTGGTTGTTCGGGTACGCGCGCCATTGCCACGCGGGAAGGTTGGGGTGACGTTTGCCCATGTTGACTACTCCTCGATCCATGTTGAACACATGGGTTGAAGAATAGGCCGGGTCGGGGAGGGCGGCGAATCAAGGTTGGCTATAGGTGTGATAGGTGTGATTGTGCAAAAAGATCGCAGCCTTCGGCAGCTCCAGGTTCGCATTCCAATGTAGGAGCTGCCGAAGGCTGCGATCTTTTGATCTTCACAGTTTCAACTGACCTATAGCCTTGCTCAACTCCCCAGCCAACGTCGCCAGCTCATTACTGGTCGTCGCCGAATCCACCGTCTGCTGCACGGTGTTCTCGGTCACATCGCGAATACTCACCACCGCGCGATTCATCTCCTCGGCCACCTGACTCTGTTGCTCCGCCGCCACGGCAATCTGTGTGTTGCTCTCGCGCATCTGCGCCACCGCTCCGGTGATTTCCGCCAGCGCCTCACCAGCCTCCTGCGCCTGCTGCACGCAGTCGTCGGCCTTGTACGAACTCTCCTGCATGAAATCCACCGCATCGCGCGTGCCGGCCTGCAACGCCGAGACCATGGTGGTTATCTCATCGGTCGACGTCTGCACTCGCTTGGCAAGATTGCGCACTTCATCGGCGACCACCGCAAAACCACGGCCCATCTCGCCGGCCCGCGCGGCTTCAATGGCAGCGTTGAGTGCCAGCAGGTTGGTCTGCTCGGCGATGCTGTGAATCACGCTGACCACACCGTTGATCTTCTGACTGTCTTCGGCCAGCCGTTGAATCATCTCGGCGGTCTGCTGCACGCCGCTGGACAGTCCGGCAATCGAATGCTGCACCCGCGCAACTACCTGCTGACCGCTGCCGGCCAGGCCGTCGGCGGTCTGTGATAAATCGCGGGTGGCGCCAGCGTGTTGGGCGATGTGGTAAACGGTGGCGGTCATCTCGTTGATCGCGGTGGCGGCCTGATCAGTTTCGCTTTGCTGGCCGAGCATGCCGTGACGCACTTCGTTCATGCTCTTCGCCAGGCGCGCCGCACCGATATCCAGTTGCCGTGCGGTGTTGGCGACGGTAGTCACCACTCGCTGATAACCCGCTTGCATGGCGTTGAACGCATTGGCCATCTGCCCGACTTCGTCCTTGCCGGCCAGTGGCACACGGGCCGACAAGTCGCCGCTTTTCTCGACGTGCAGCATTACGTCCTTGAGCGTGTTGAGTTGGCTGAGCAGGAAGCGGATCAGCAGTTGCGAGGCGCCGAGCATCGCCAACATCAGGATAAATACCGCCACCGCATAATTGGCAAAACGCTCGCCGAACACTTGCGTCAGGCTTGGTCCATAAGCGATGACCGCTACTTGTTGGCCGTCGGCACGGCTGAACACTTCGGCGCCCATCAGCGGGTTATCGCCGAACAGTGGCAGGTGATTGATCTCGTTCCAGCCGTTACTGTCGGTGATCTCCAGCAGAGGTTGGTCATTGAGACGTGGGGCTTCGCCGCGTTTAAACGTCAGCACCTGATCAGTCTTGGGCAGCACCGCCCCGGCCGGCCAAACCTTGAGCAATTGCGCCTGGGCTTGCGCCGAGGCTTGTGCGGCGTGGCTGCGAGCCTGCTGTTCGAGTTGCACGGCGTACAACACCAGCAGCAGGGTGGTGACGAAGGCGACCGCATTGACCGCCCAGAATTTGTATTTCAGCGAGATATTGCTAAGCCAGGCACCCATGGAGGTTTTCTCTGATAGCGGAAACAGCATTGGCAAGGTGCCAGCATTGTGCCGCTATGCAACGAGGAAGAACTTGATATGGGTCAACAGGCAACGTAGTCCTACACTGGAAGATCGGGGAGGCCATAGAACGCGCGGGCGCACACGGTGGTATGCGCCGCCAGATCTTCCTCGGTCTCGCCCCGATGCAACGCCACTTCGCGCAGCACTTCAGTCAGGTACGCCGGCTCATTGCGCCCGTTCTTCGGCTTCGGCCTCAGCGTGCGTGGCAGCAGATACGGCGCATCGCTTTCCAGCATCAGTCGTCCGCGCTTGATCTCCTTGACCAGCGGATGCAAATGCGTGCCCCGGCGCTCGTCGCAGATCCAGCCGGTAATACCGATGTGCAGATCCAGATCGAGGTAGCTGAACAACGCCTTTTGCTCGCCCGTAAAGCAATGCACCACGGCGGCGGGCAGTTGATCGCGGAAGTCCTTTAAAATCTCCAGCAGGCGCTGACTGGCATCGCGCTCATGCAGAAACACAGGCAATTGCAACTCAACGGCCAGCGCCAGATGTTCTTCGAGGACTTTTTCCTGCTGCGGGCGCGGCGAGAAATCACGGTTGAAATCCAGTCCGCATTCACCCACCGCGACCACATTCGATTCGCTCAGCAAACTGCGCAGACGTCTGGCGCTGTCAGCGTTCCAGTCACTGGCCGAATGCGGGTGAATTCCGGCAGTGGCGAACAGTCGTTGGCCGCTCTCATCCAGTTGCTGGCACAACTCCAGAGCCTGCTCGCTGCCTTCGACGCTAGTGCCAGTCAGCACCAGTTGGCAGACCCCGGCGGCGTAGGCGCGGTCGAGCACGGCCTGGTGTTTGTCGGCGAAACTTGGGTTGGTCAGGTTGACGCCGATATCGATGAGTTGCATGGTTGCTACCTCGGGCCGAAGGCCGGGAAGCATACCAGAGCTGTAGATTCATAAGAAAAGCCAAGAACTACAACGGCTTATGACTGTCTGTTGAGGCCGCGAGACCGCTCGTGTTGGTGTAATGGCCATCACTGTGCCAGTCTCTCGCACTTTATCAGCGCTCAGGCGCTCTGTTTTCGTCGGTGATTTCGACCGTTCAATGGTGAATTCACCCCGCATTCTTTCCGGAGAGTGGATGATTCGTCCCTCGGTTTTGTTGCTGTTGTGTGGAACGTTGCTGCTGCCGATGACGGCGGTCGCGCGCTTGCCCGGGCCGTTGCAAGCCGTGCCGGCGGCGAAGGTGCGCGACCTTTCGGAGATTCGCAGCAGCCGGGTGTTGCGCGTACTGGTCAACCAGAGCCGTAACAGCTCCGGCGAAGTCCAGGGTCAGGCCATCGGCGTCGAATACCATCGCCTGCGCGCCTTCGAGCAATACCTCAATGGCCACGCCCGTGACGGTCAGGAAGTCACCCTCAAGATCATTCCCAAAGCCAAGGATCAACTGCTCGGCGCCTTGCAGCGCGGCGAGGGGGATCTGGTTGCGCCTGGCGAATTACTGCAACTGCAACCGGGTTATGCGGTAGTCAGCAGTGAGCCGATTGCCAGCAATGTTCCGTTAGTGCTGGTCGGGATCAAGGGCGAGCGGCGCTACACAAAGGTTGAGCAACTTTCCGGGAAAACCCTCGCGTTGCCAACCGGCAGTGCAGCAGGGGACGCGGTCAGTCAGATCAACCAGAAACTGGCGCTGCACAAACTGGCACCGATCAACATCGAATGGGTCGATCCGACGCTCGCCGTCGAAGATGTTCTGGAAATGGTCCAGGGCGGGATCTTCCACCTGACCATCGTCGAGCAACCGATTGCCGAACGCTGGGGCAAGATCCTGCCCAAGCTGCGCTTTGATCGGCAGTTGATGATCAGCGAGCCCGGCGAGGAGTACTGGTTTGTGCGCCGTGATGCGTCGATGCTGCGGGCGAGCATTGATCGTTTCCTGACGGGGTACAAAAAACCTTCGAACGAAGACGCGGCGTTTCTGCGCATCTATCGCCGTCTCTATCAAGTTCACTATCCATTGGCCAAGGCCGATCGCCAGCGTCTGGAAAAGCTGCGGCCAACCCTGCAGAAACATGCCGAAGCGCAAAACATGGACTGGCTGAACCTGGCCGCACTGGCTTTCAAGGAATCCGCCCTGCAACCCAATGCCCGCAGTGGCAGCGGCCCGACCGGGCTGATGCAAATCACCCCATCCGCGGCGCAACGGGTCGGCGTGAATAACATCCAGAATCTCGATGCGAACGTGCAGGCCGGGGCCAAGTACCTGGCAATGATCCGTCGCAAGTTTTTCAGCAGTCCCAAGCTCAATGAGCGCGAACGCATGGCCTTCACGCTGGCGGCCTACAACATCGGCCCGGAGCGGGTGCAAGGCATGCGTGCCGAAGCGCGGCGGCGGGGGCTGAATCCCAATCAGTGGTTTTTCCAGGTCGAGCGCATTGCCATGGAGCAGGTGGGAATGGGCGCCGTCAGCTATGTTAATAGCGTGAACAAGTATTACTTGGCGTTCGACCGGGAGCGAGAGTCGTTGGAGCCCCGGGGACAGAAAGTTGTCTCACGCAAATGATCAAATAAATTGATTGTTATGGCGCATTATTTGCGCTTTTAACATAAAATTAACTGATTAATATAGCGGCCAACCAACACACACTTCTCGCAAAACAAGGAATACACAATGAGCACTCTGATCAACAAGGTACTGTTTACCCGCGCCGGTTACGGCCTGACCATTCTGCGCATTGCGGTCGGCGTGATCTTCGCCGCTCACGGTGCGCAGAAACTCTTCGGCATGTTCGGTGGCTACGGTCTGGCCGGCACCGCGCAGTACATGGAAAGCATCGGTTTGACCCCGGGCTATCTGATGGCCACACTGGCCGGTGGTACCGAGTTCTTCGCCGGTCTGGCCTTGATCATCGGCCTGCTGGTTCGCCCGGCGGCATTGGGTCTGACCTTCCTGTCGCTGGTGGCGATCTTCACCGTGCACATCAGCAACGGTCTGTTCATGGCCAACAACGGTTACGAGTTCGCCCTGGCACTGCTCGGTGGCAGCCTCGCGGTATTGATCGAAGGTGCCGGCAAGCTCTCGGTGGACCGCGCCATCGCCGGTTGACCGCTCTGGCTCAAGCAAAAGGCCCGCATTGTGCGGGCCTTTTTTGTTGCTGCCGATTCTTGACACTGATCGGTCACGTTCTCTAGGATGTTGCTCATGCGCCGATTTAAACAGCTACTTGCGGGGCGCCAGGTGACTTCAACAGTTGCCGTCAGAAGCCGGAACAGGGCTTCGAAATACCGCTAAAGCGCTGGTTCGGTGTTGCCTCTCACCTGCCATGCAGACTTTTTGAGGCTGAGACACGACACGATGAATGCACTACGCCCTCCAGCACGTCCCGCGCCGATCACGGCACATATCACCCAGCGCAATCCAAAAATCCTCCTTGGCGGTAAACATCAGCCGACGCTGTTGCGTTATCTCGATGGCTGGCCACGGCGCAGCGGCGGTCCTGCCGCGTTTTTGATCCAGTTTGTTGAAGACGGTGAGTCGCTGGCGCGTTTTGCCAGTGACAGTTTCGATCTGGCCGTGATTCAGGCGCCCAGCCAGGAAGACGCCCCGCAAATGATCAAGCAACTGATCCGCGTCGCGCGGCAGGGATTGATTACTCGTCGCTGATCCCGATTACGGATAATCGATCGCCACGATGTACACGAATTGCTCGCCGGTCGGCGTCTGCACGCGCACTTCGGCATCCAGCGCCTTGCCGATCAAGGCGCGCGCCAGAGGTGAATCGATGCTGATCAGGCCCAGCTTCAGATCCAGTTCATCCGGGCCGACGATGCGGTAGCGCGACTGCTTGCCTTCCTCGTTTTCGATGGTCACCCACGCGCCGAAGTAAACCTTGTTCGGATCGCTGGGTTTTTCGCTGACAACCTTGAGCGCTTCCAGGCGTTTGGTGAGAAAGCGCACGCGACTGTCGATTTCGCGCAGCATCTTTTTGCCGTAGGTGTACTCGGCGTTCTCCGAGCGATCACCCTGAGCCGCCGCCTCGCTGACCGATTGCGTCACCTGCGGACGGCGCACATGCCACAGCTCATGGAATTCGGCGCGCATCCGCGCTTCACCTTCTGGGGTGATCAGCGCGGTGCCGGCGGTGCGGGGAGGGCGATAACGGCTCATGGCAACTTCTTGTGAGAGAGACGGCTGGAGTCTATCAACCCTCGCGCAACACTGTCAGCGGACTTGCATTGAGCGCCCTGCGCGTGCCGAACACGCCGGCGCCGCCAATCAGCGCTGCGCCAATCAATGGCAGCACCAGCAGCCACGGATGCGGGTGCCACGGCAGATCGAATGCGTAGCGATACAGCACCAGACTCACCACTTCCGAACCAATGGCCGCGAGCAAACCGCTGACCGCGCCAAGCAAGCCGAACTCGATGCGCCGTGCCTTGATCAGCAATTGCCGCTCCGCCCCCAGCGCACGCAAGAGCGCGCCTTGGCGAATGCGCTCATCCAGCGTCGCCTGCAACCCGGAAAACAACACGGCCATCCCCGCCGCCAAAACAAACAGCAATACATATTCCACGGCCAGGGTGACCTGGGCGAGGATGCTACGCAGCTGTTCAAGAAGGGCTTCGACTTGAAGGATGGTCACAGCCGGGAAGGTGCGCGACAGTTCGACTATCTGCTGGTCGTGTCCGGGGGCCAGATAGAAGCTGGTGAGGTAGGTAGCCGGCAGATCCTTCAGAGTGCCGGGCTGGAAGATCATGAAGAAGTTCGGCTGGAAGTTGTCCCAGTTGATCTCGCGCAGGCTGGTGACTTTTGCTTCACGGTTGACTCCACCGACGTTGAACACCATGTGATCGCCGAGTTTGAGTTTGAGGCTCTCGGCGACTTTGCCTTCCACCGACACGCCCGGTACTTCGTCCGACGGTTGCGAGCTCCACCATGAGCCGGCAGTCAGTTTATTGCCTGCGGGCAAGTCAGCAGCCCAAGTCAGGCTCAGATCCCGTTGAACTGCGCGGTCACCCGCCGAATCCTTGCTGACGATTTGCTGTACGGGGTCGCCGTTGATGCTGATCAACCGGCCCGGCACTACCGGGTACAACGGCGCCGCTTGCGCCGACACCTTGATCAGGTGATCCGTAAAGGCCTGTTTGTCCGCGGGCAGGATGTTCAGAGCGAAGTAGTTCGGTGCGTTTTTCGGCAATTGGTTCTGCCAGGTATCAAGCAGTTCGCCACGCAACAGCGCGATCAATGCCATGGACAGCAAGATCAGACCGAACGCCAACGCTTGGCCGGCAGCCGCCAACGGATGGCGCAACAATTGGCCGAGGCCAAGACGCCACGGCAAGGAAGCCCGGGCCAACAGGCGGCGCAAGCTGTTCAGCAGCAACAGCAGCAATCCACCAAGAATGACTGCCGCCACGACACCGCCGCCCAGCAGGGCAAACGTCAGCAGCAGATCCAGACTCAGACGCCACATGATCAGGCCGAGCGCGCCCAATGCGGCACCGTAAACCATCCAGGTGCTCGACGGGATTGGCAACATGTCGCGGCGCAATACTCGCAGCGGCGGCACTCGACCCAGCGCGGCAAGTGGCGGCAGGGCGAAGCCGGCCAGTGCCACCAGCCCGGTGCCGATCCCGGCGATCGCTGGAAACAGACCGCCCGGTGGCACATCACTCGGCAGCAGGTCGTTCAGCAATGCAAACAAACCCAGTTGCGCCAGCCAGCCCAGCAAGGCACCGCTGAGGCTGGCGAGCAATCCGAGGACAGTCAGCTGCAAACTGAACAGCACCATGGTTTCCCGGCGTGACAAGCCGAGGCAGCGCAGCAAAGCGCTGGCATCGAAGCGGCGGCTGGCGAATCGGTTTGCCGAAAGCGCGACCGCGACCCCGGCCAACAACACCGCGACCAGACTGGCCATGTTCAGATAGCGCTCGGCTTTGCCCAGCGCACCGCCAATCTGCCGGTTGCCGTCGCGGGCGTCTTGAATTCGCTGATTCGCCGCGAGTCCGGGTTTGATCAACTGCCGATAGGTTTCCAGCGCTTGCGGTTCGCCGCGCCACAGTTCGCGATAGCTCACCCGGCTGCCGGGCTGCACCACGCCGGTCGCGACGAGGTCGTCGAGGTTGATCATCACTCGGGGAGTGAGGCTATAAAAGTTGGCGGCGCGATCCGGCTCATAGGTCAGCACCCGTGTCAGCTTCAACGTCTTCATGCCGACATCGATGCTGTCGCCGATCTTCAGATCCAGCGCAGTCAGCAGACGTGCCTCGACCCAGGCTTCACCGGGTTGTGGTTCGCCGCCGGGCTCCTCAGTGGCGAATGGCGCCGGAGCGCTCTTCAGTTCGCCACGCAATGGGTAGGCGCGATCGACCGCTTTGATACTCGACAACTGAATGGCGTTGTCGGTGGCGATGACGCTGGAAAATTCCACCACTTGCGCGTGGTTCAGGCGCAACTCGGTACCGCTCCTGATCTGTTCCTCTCGGGCCGGCGAGCTGCCTTCCAGAACCAGATCGGCGCCAAGAAACTCAGTGGCGCGCAACATCATCGCGCCGTTGAGGCGGGCTCCGAAGTAACCGATGGCGGTACTCGCCGCCACCGCTACCACCAGAGCGAAGAACAACACCCGCAATTCTCCGGCGCGGGCATCGCGTATGAGTTGGCGAATGGCGAGACTGAACAGACGCAACAGCGGCAGGCGTGCCATCAAGGCTCCAGAGGGGCGACCAACAGCCCGGCTTCAAGACGGATCAGGCGCCGGCAGCGATGCGCCAGGCGTTCGTCATGGGTCACCAGCACCAGAGTGGTGCCGCGTTCCTTGTTCAATTCGAACAGCAGGTCGCTGATGCGTTCGCCGGTGTGGCTGTCGAGGTTGCCGGTTGGTTCGTCGGCGAACAGCACGTCAGGCTCGGCGGCAAACGCCCGGGCAATCGCCACGCGTTGTTGCTCGCCACCGGAGAGCTGGCGCGGTGAATGCGTCAGACGCTGGCCGAGGCCAACCCGCTTAAGCAACTCGGTGGCGCGCTCGCGGGCGTCTTTGCGGCCATCGAGTTCCAGCGGCAGCATGACGTTTTCCAGCGCGTTGAGACTGTCGAGCAACTGGAACGATTGAAAAACGAAACCCACATGCTCGGCGCGAATGCGCGCGCGCTGGTCTTCATCGAGATTGCTTAACGCCTGGCCGGCGAGAATGACTTCGCCGCTGCTAGGCAAATCGAGTCCGGCGAGCAGGCCGAGGAGGGTGGATTTGCCGGAACCGGACGCGCCGACGATGGCCAGGCTGTCGCCCTTGTTCAGTTCCAGGCTGAGTTCGTGCAGGATAGTCAGTTCACCTTCCGCGCTGGGAACCACTTTGCTGAGGTTCTTCGCGGTGAGAATGCTTGCGCCCATGGAGAATCCGATGCGTGTGTGGTTTTTGAGTGCTGGCCTGGCCTTGATGTGCATGGCCCAGAACGCAGCGGCGGGTACTGTCCTGATCGTTGGCGATAGTATCAGCGCCGGTTTCGGACTGGATACCCGCTTGGGATGGGTATCGTTGCTTGAGCAACGGCTCAAACAGGAGGGTTTCGACGACAAAGTAGTGAATGCCTCCATCAGCGGCGACACCAGTGCCGGAGGCCAGGCGCGCCTGCCAGCGCTGCTTGCAGAGCATAAGCCTGAGCTGGTGATTCTCGAGTTGGGAGGCAATGACGGCTTGCGCGGAATGCCGCCAACGCAATTGCAACAAAATCTTGCCTCGATGATCGACAGCTCTCGCCAAAGCGGCGCCAAGGTGCTGTTGCTCGGTATGCAATTGCCGCCTAACTACGGTAAGCGCTACACCGATGCCTTCGCCAAGGTCTACGGCAATCTCGCCGAGGATAAAAAGATCCCGCTGGTGCCGTTTTTTCTCGACGGTGTAGGCGGTCATCCAGACCTGATGCAGGCCGATGGTCTGCACCCGGCGGCCGGGGCTCAGGGCAAGTTGCTGGAAAATGTCTGGCCTACGCTAAAACCCCTGTTATGAGGCTTTTCTAGCGGCAGGCTTTCGGCTAATGTGGCGCCCCCTTATTTGGAGCCCCCAATGCCGCGTTCTGCCTGGTCCCTGTTTGCCTACCAACTGATCGAGCCTGACGAGCAGTTGGATCTGTTCGCCTGCCAGGAAGTGCGGGTGCATCTGGTGACCCGTCAACTCGAATTGGGCGGCTCGGCCGATCGCACCCTGTGCGGCAGTCTGCTGCCGGCACAGCCGCGCTGGTCGAGCGTGGATCGCCGGGTGTTCCAGGACCAGCGTCTGTGTTCGCTGTGCCGGGCAATCCTGGAGTCGCAGAAGCGCGGCACTTCGCCGATCTGGCCTGAGTTGCGCTTCGAGCTTTAAAGCCATTCAGGCCGCTTTGCACGGTCTATCGGCGCATCTCCCCGAATTCCCGAGGCGCGGTGTACAATCGCGCACTTATACCCTTGTTGATCATGCGAAGGATTTTCCGGATGTTGCCGCGCTTTCCTGCCGTCACCCGCTGCCTGTCACTTGCCGCCCTGTGTGTGGCCGGTCCCGTTGCTGCATTGGAGCTTCCCCTGCCACCTCCCGGTGAGGACATCATCGGCCAGGTGCAGGTGATCAAAGCCAAGTACGAAGACACTTTCGCCGATCTGGGCACAACCTACGATCTGGGTTATTCGGAAATGGTTGCGGCCAACCCGGGCGTCGATGCCTGGTTGCCGGGTGCCGGTACCGAAATCGTCCTGCCGACGCGTTTCATTCTGCCGCCAGGCCCGCGTGAAGGCATCGTCATCAACCTTGCCGAATATCGTCTCTACTACTTCCCGAAAGGCCGGAACGTGGTGTACACCTTCCCGCTGGGTATTGGTCGTGAGGGCTGGGGTTCGCCCATCGCGCACACCTCGATCACGGCGAAGACGCCGAACCCTACCTGGACGCCTCCAGCGTCGATCAAGGCCGAGCACGCCGCTGATGGTGATCCGCTGCCAAACGTGGTGCCGGCAGGTCCAGACAATCCTCTGGGGCCGTTCAAGTTCACCCTGGGTACTCCGGGCTACCTGATTCACGGTTCGAACAAGAAGTTCGGTATCGGTATGCGCACCAGCCATGGCTGTTTCCGCATGTTCAACAACAACGTGCTGGAGATGGCCGGCATGGTCCCGGTCGGTACCTCGGTGCGTATCATCAACGATGCGTACAAGTTCGGTCGCAGTGGTGGCAAGGTCTATCTGGAAGCGCACACGCCGATCGACGACAAGGGCAACCCGTCGGTGGTCGACAAGCACACCGCGGTGATCAACGCGATGCTCAAGCGTGAAGACGTCACCAACAACCTGCGCATGAACTGGGATGTGGTACGTGATGTGGTCGCGGCCGAAGACGGCCTGCCGACGGAAATCGGTACGCCGAGTACTTCGGCACCGATTGTTTCGACTGCGCCGATCGACCTGCAACAGTAAGCTGAAAAACAAAACCCGCCGATGTCAGCATCGGCGGGTTTTTTTATGACCGGACAAAAGCGTCGGGCACAAAAAAGCCGACCCAAAAAATGGGTCGGCTTGATAACAATCCCGAGGGATTATTACTTGCGGCTAGCTTTGTCCAGCATGCGCAGAGCACGCTCGTTAGCTTCGTCAGCAGTCTGTTGTGCTTTTTGAGCAGCAGCCAGAGCTTCATCAGCTTTACGGTAAGCTTCGTCTGCACGAGCCTGGGAGCGAGCAGCTGCGTCTTCAGTAGCGGTCAGACGTGCTTCGGTTTCTTTCGATGCGCTGCTGCAACCGGTAGCCAGAACTGCGGCCAGAGCCAGAGCAGAGAATTTCAGAACGTTGTTCATCGTGTTCCCCTTCAAGGACTTTCAATTAAGTGGCTGTCTCCTCCGATTGAGGAAATAGCCGGCGTACATACTACCCATTACTTGTAGTAAGTAAACTGACGTAAGGCAAGAAGCAAAAAAAATTGTAGGCGTTGATTCTTTTTCGAGCAACTTTTAACTGAGCTGTTTAAAAAGTATCCAGCTGCAAGCCCCGCGCAGAGCGAGTTATTGAGAAAAAGTTCCCGGTGTCTCGTGCTGTATTGCAGGTAGTGGCTAAAGTCTGTCTATATGACTTCGTCCATACTTTTGTTCCGGATTTGTGTGCTGCTTCGCTTATCTTTGTCCATGTTGAGGTGACTTTAAAAAAGGTCGCACGTCTTAAGTCTCAACATCCGGCAATGTTCAGGTAGTCGGCCGGGGAGATCTTCTCCCCCAGCCACCCTGCGTCCATCGGAGCAACCCCGGTCTTTGAGCGTGATGACGAGCGCACCTTGAGCAATTTCGCCAATGGTGCCTACTATTTATTACGTGCTCGGTTGTGCGAGATCGGTGTGTCTCTTCTCGGTGTCCGACAGGCACGGGGTGGCGTAGATGTTCCTTCGCCGGAAAAACATCGGTAAGGTAGGGGTCAGAATTCAAGACCCGCGAGGAGTAGTGATGAGCGAGGCGTTGTCCATCCACCATGACCAGGCTGGTCATCAGTTCGAGACCAATGTGGACGGTCATCGTGCCTACCTGACCTATATGGATCTGGGGAAACAGACCCTGGACATCTATCGCACGTTTGTGCCCAACGCCCTGCGCGGCCGTGGTATTGCCGCAGCGCTGACCGAAAGCGCGCTGCAATACGCCGAAGAAATGGGCTACACGGTGATTCCATCGTGCTCCTACGTCGAGCGCTACATGGAGCGTCATCAGCGTCGCGCCGCGAAGATCTGAGCCATACGCCACACACAAAAACGCCGGGCAATGCCCGGCGTTTTTTTATGCCTGTAAACCGCGTATCAACTGCGCTGGCGTTTTGGCAGAACATCCTTGAGCTTGGCGTGCATGCTGCGCAAGGTGTTTTCGGTGGCGGACCAGTCGATGCAAGCATCGGTGATCGACACGCCGTATTGCAGATCGGCGAGGTCTTTTGGAATCGCCTGGCAGCCCCAGTTCAAGTGGCTCTCGACCATCAGGCCGATGATCGACTGGTTGCCTTCGAGGATCTGGTTGGCGACGTTCTCCATCACCAGCGGTTGCAGGGCCGGGTCCTTGTTGGAGTTGGCGTGGCTGCAATCGACCATGATGTTCGGCTTGATCTTCGCCTTGTTCAACGCCTGCTCGCACAGGGCAACGCTGACCGAATCGTAGTTCGGCTTGCCATTGCCACCGCGCAGCACTACGTGACCGTAGGCGTTGCCTTTGGTGGTGACGATCGACACGCCACCTTCCTGGTTGATGCCGAGGAAACGGTGCGGGCTGGAAACCGACTGCAAGGCGTTGATCGCCACAGTCAGACCGCCATCGGTGCCGTTCTTGAAACCGACTGCCGAGGACAGGCCGGAAGCCATCTCACGGTGAGTCTGGGATTCTGTGGTACGCGCGCCGATGGCCGACCAGCTGATCAGGTCCTGCAGATACTGCGGGGAGATCGGGTCGAGGGCTTCGGTAGCGGTCGGCAGGCCTTTTTCCGCCAGGTCCAGCAGCAACTGGCGACCGATGTGCAGACCGTCCTGAATTTTGAAGGAGTCGTCCAGATACGGATCGTTGATCAGACCTTTCCAGCCGACAGTGGTGCGCGGCTTTTCGAAATACACGCGCATGACCAGATACAAGGTATCGGAGACTTCCGCAGCCAGCACCTTCAGGCGCTCGGCGTATTCGTGGGCAGCCTTGATGTCGTGGATCGAGCACGGACCGATCACTACGAACAGACGGTGGTCGGTGCCATCAAGAATGTTGCGAATGACTTCGCGGCCCTTGGTGACGGTGCGCAGGGCAGCGTCGCTCAGAGGAATATCACGCTTGAGCTGATCGGGAGTGATCAGGGTCTCGTTAGAGGCGACGTTTAGGTCGTTGATCGGTAAATCAGCCATCGTTTACTCGTCAGGTCACGGGTGCCGGCCGCCAGCGATCCCCGCGCGGCGGAGCACAGCAGATTTTAGCGCGTCGGGGGAACGGAACCTTAGCGCGTCAGGCGCTGCTCGACAATGGGCAAACGCCGCTTTAATCCAGCACTGGCTGGGCAAAAGCCTTGCGAACGCTGTCCTGGGAGAACTCGTCGGCGTGCTGTTCGACCCATTGCAGGGCCAGCGCCTGAATATCCTGCAGGTCGTCGTGGGTGTCGTTCATGCGGCAGTAGCGTTCGATCTGACACACCTGCTCACCCATTCGCGCGCTGAACAGCGTTTGTTCGTCGGTGAAGGCGATACCCAGCAGATAGCCTTTTTTGCGGCGCAAACACCACGCCACGTACCCCGGAAAACAGATGTCGGCATTGAGCGTCGGCAGGCGCACTTGCAGGGCCGTACCGTGGCGCCAGGCACGGTGGTAATTGCAAGCGATCCCGCCGAGGCTGATAGTGTGCAGCCGTTGCCTGGAAATACACTCAGGCTTGAGTAAGGTTAATTCAACCGGCACTTCGTCCGGATGAGGAATGAAACGTCCCATGAGCACAGACTCCCTGTGTCGGCCATTTGACATTGTTTCCCCCAGTATAGTGGTCGAATCCGAACTGACCGATTTCGACGCCGACCAGCGGCTGCTGGCGATGAGTGGCGTTTCTCTGGTGATTTTCACCAGCGTCGGCTGCGCCAGTTGCCGCTATGCCCGTGAGGTATTGCCCGGTTTCGACTTGGCGGTGGATCGGCTGTGCTGGATCGACGCCAGTGACAACGGCGGGCTGGTGGAGCGTTACCAGGTCTTTCATTTGCCGGCGCTGTTTGTGGTGCGCGACGGTGAGTTCTTTGGGGCATTGCATACGCGCCTTACGGCCGAAGAGCTGAACGCGTCGCTGGCGCAGGCTCTGGGTCGAATTGCAGAGGAGTTGCCATAAATGGGGACAATCAACAAACCGCTAGTGGGGATCATCGGTACTGGCGCCATCGGCGGGTTCTACGGATTGATGCTGGCACGCGCCGGATTCGATGTGCACTTTCTGTTGCGCAGTGAGTTTTCGGCTGTGGCCGAGCGCGGCTTGCAGGTGGACAGCGCGGTGCACGGCAAGCTGACGCTGAATCCGGTGCAGGCTTATTCTGCTGCTGAAGACATGCCCAAGTGCGACTGGCTGCTGGTCGGCGCCAAGACCACCAGTTCGGCAGGCCTCGCTCCGGCGATCATTCAAGCGGCCAGGCCCGATGCGAAAGTGCTGGTGCTGCAAAATGGTCTGGACGTCGAGGACAGTCTGCGTGAGTTGTTGCCTGAGTCCCTGCATGTGTTGGGTGGTTTGTGTCTGGTCTGCGTGCATCGCGACGGGCCGGGGCAGATTACCCACCAAGCCCTCGGCGCAGTAAACGTCGGTTATCACAGCGGCCCGGCAGTCGATGACGCGGCACGCATGGCGTTGGTCGAAGAGGGCGCCGGACTGTTCCGCACCGCGGGTATCGACTCCCAGGCAATGCCCAATCTACATCAGGCACGCTGGCAGAAACTGGTCTGGAATATTCCCTACAACGGTCTCTCGGTGTTACTCGGCGCCAGCACTACGCCACTGATGGCCGACGACGACAGCCGCGCATTGATCCAGGCGCTTATGGCCGAAGTGGTGCAGGGCGCGCGGGCTTGCGGTCACGAGATCCCGCCCGGTTATGCCGAGTACCTGTTCATGATGACCGAGAAAATGCCCGACTACTGGCCGAGCATGTACCACGACTTTTTGCATAAGCGACCGCTGGAGCTGGAGGCGATTTATGCCCGACCACTGGTGGCGGCGAGAGCGGCAGGCTGTGAGCTGCCGCGCATCGAGGCGCTGTATCGCAATTTGAGTTTTATCGACCGACGTAACGTTTAAGTCGGTTTTTTGTTGTGGGGGCGGGGGAAGGCATGGCGAAGAACATCGATGACAAACTGGTGCTGGCGATTTCGTCACGCGCCTTGTTCGACCTGAGCGAGAGCCACAAGGTCTACCTGTCGAGCGGCGTCGAAGCCTACCGGCAATACCAGATCGAGCACGAAGACGAGATCCTCGCGCCCGGTGACGCCTTTCCACTGGTGGAAAAACTCTTGAGCCTGAACAGTCGCCTCGGCCGCGCGCGGGTCGAGGTGATTCTGGTGTCACGCAACAGCGCCGACACCGGGTTGCGCGTGTTCAATTCGATTCATCATTACGGCCTGGCGATTTCCCGCGCGGCGTTTGTCGGCGGGCGCAGTCCTTATCCCTATCTGAAGGCGTTTGGTTGCGACCTGTTTCTCTCCACCCATGCCGAGGACGTTCGCGCGGCGCTGGATGCCGGCTTCGCCGCCGCGACCATTTTGTCCGGGGGCGCCAGCCGTGCGGCCAGCGACGAACTGCGCATCGCCTTCGACGGTGACGCGGTGATCTTTTCCGACGAGTCGGAACGCGTTTATCAGTCAGGCGGGTTGGAAGCGTTCCAGGCCAAGGAGCGCGAATCGGCGCGTGAGCCATTGCGCGGTGGGCCATTCAAGGGCTTCCTGGCGGCGCTCAATCTGCTGCAACGCGAATTCCCCGACGATGACTGCCCGATCCGTACCGCGCTGGTGACCGCTCGTTCGGCTCCGGCCCATGAACGAGTCATCCGCACGTTGCGCGAGTGGGACATCCGTCTCGATGAATCCCTGTTTCTCGGCGGCCTGACCAAATCGGCGTTTCTCGAAGCGTTTGCCGCCGACGTGTTCTTTGACGATCAGGCCGGCCACTGCGAGCTTGCCCGCGAAGTGGTTGCAACCGGCCATGTGCCACACGGCATCAGCAACGAACCATCGATCTAAAGGCCCTGTGCTTCAAGACGTTGCGTCACACGTCGTACTCGCCAAGGCACTGCTAAGCTGAATCAAATCTCCGCCATGTTGGCTTGCGAGGAGGTCATATGATTCGTTCGATGCTGTATGCCACTGACCTCGGTCTGTACGCGCCGTTTGTGATGCAGCATGCCCTGGCCTTGGCGCGAACGTTCGATGCCGACTTATATGTAGTGCATGCGGTGGAACCAATGGGGCTGTTTGCCGAATCTGTGTTGCAGAGTTATCTCGACGAGCAGGCGTTGAACGAATTCCACAGCCAGGGTCTGAAAACTGTCATCGCCAATATCGAGCAGCGGGTGCTCGACAGTTTTCGTGAAGAACTGGGCGAGGAGGGCGAGCAGGATCTGCAGCGGATTTGCGCGGTGCGCGTGCTACAGGGCGATCCTTCGCAGGTGATTCTCGACCAGGCGCAGAAACTCTCTGTCGATTTGCTGATCGTAGGAAGTCACAGCCACGGGGTAGGCGCGGAAACACCCTTGGGGCGCACGGCGGCGCGGGTACTGCAATTGGCCAAGGTGCCGGTTTATCTGGTGCCGCTGGTGGAGCGTCGGCGCCGGGAGGATCGCTGAGGCAGGAATAATGGCACTTTGACAAAAAAGTTCTAGATTTATTCTTCAAACCATTAATATAGTTATATACCGTCGCTGATGCCCGTGGCGTCTACCTGCTTTGAGGGATACATATGAAGCTTCAACAATTGCGCTACATCTGGGAAGTGGCGCACCACGACCTCAACGTTTCCGCTACAGCCCAAAGCCTTTACACCTCGCAACCGGGCATCAGTAAACAAATCCGTCTGTTGGAAGATGAGCTCGGCGTTGAAGTGTTTGCCCGCAGCGGCAAGCACCTGACCCGCGTCACGCCAGCCGGCGAGCGCATCATCACCACTGCCGGTGAGATTCTGCGCAAGGTCGAAAGCATCAAGCAGATCGCCCAGGAATTCTCCAACGAGAAGAAAGGTACGCTGTCGATCGCCACGACTCACACCCAGGCGCGTTATGCGTTGCCGCCGGTGATCAGCAATTTCATCAAGCAATACCCTGACGTGGCGCTGCACATGCACCAGGGGTCGCCGATGCAGATCGCCGAAATGGCCGCTGACGGCACCGTCGATTTCGCCATCGCCACCGAAGCGCTTGAGCTGTTCGGCGATCTGGTGATGATGCCGTGCTACCGCTGGAACCGCTGCGTGGTTGTGCCCCAGGGCCACCCGCTGACCAAGCTGCCGAAGCTGACCCTCGAAGCACTGGCCGAATACCCGATCGTGACTTACGTGTTCGGTTTCACCGGCCGCTCGAAACTCGACGAAGCATTCAGCCACCGTGGCCTGACGCCGAAAGTGGTGTTCACCGCTGCCGACGCCGACGTGATCAAAACCTATGTGCGCTTGGGTCTGGGTGTGGGCATCGTGGCGAAAATGGCCGTCGATACCAAACTCGACAACGATCTGGTGGTGCTGGATGCCAGCGAGCTGTTCGAATCGAGCATCACCAAGATCGGTTTCCGTCGTGGCACCTTCCTGCGTGGTTTCATGTGCGACTTCATTGAGAAGTTCGCGCCGCACCTGACCCGCGAAGTGATGGCCAAAGCCATTCAGTGCCACAACAAGCAAGAGCTGGAAGAACTGTTCGACGGCGTCGAACTGCCAGTCCACTAAGTCCCTGCTTCAGAGCACCTCGGTGACAGCAAACTGTTGCCGGGTTCCCGCCACCAGAATCTCCACCTCATCACCTTCGAACTTGCCCAGCAGACTTTTGCCCAGCGGCGAGCGCGGGGTGATGACGGTAATCGGCTGGCCGACCACGTCGACCTTCAGGCCCGCCGCATCCGGCGCCAGAAACAGCCATTGCTCACGACCCTTTTCGTCTTCCAGACCGAGCAGGGCGCCGACCTCAATTCCACGGTTTTCGTCATAGGCACGCAGTGTCAGGTTCTGGCACAGCGCAAGCGACTGACGAATTTCCTCGACGCGTTTCGCTTGCCCGGCCGCCAGATACGAAGCTTCCAGCCCAAGGGTGTCGTACTTGTTTTCGGCGATGTTCTCTTCGTGGGTCGCGGTTTCGTAAGCGGTTTGTGCCGCACGTTCGGCGATATCGAGGTCGATGCGCAATTTGTCGAGAATCAATTGGTGGACGCTGTGCTTGTTCATGATCAATCGCAGAATTGTAAAACGTTGGCGCGGCTCTTTTCGCTTGGCGCGGTTTGGTCCTGTTGCAGCCAGAACTGGCATTTCGGGTTCGACTGATTGCGGTTGCTGCTACGCGCCTGATCCAGACGATTCTGCTGCTCGTTCTTGCGCAGGTTTTCTTCGTACTGATCGAACAGAGGGCTCTGCGGCGGTATCTCCGGAACGGCTTGCACTGCTGGCGGATTGGCCAGTTGCTGCACCGCCTGGGCAACCGGCGCGAGTTGTTCGTTGAACATAAAACGCGAGAGTAGCCAGCATGTCAGCGCAATCGCGAGGAAGCCCAGCCACATGCCCAGGGCAATGCTGCCGGTCAAATGCAACGCGCTAAGCTGAACGGGCAAGGGGCGACGCGGGTTAGGACGGTAGGGCATGGCTGCCTCCTGGCGGATGGGTGCGGGCAAGTGGCGATTGTCGCACGAAGATTAATCGCCGTCGGCTCTTCTGCACGACGTCATTTATGCGGACAATCGCTGCTTTTGCCAACGGGGAGTCTTGAATGCCGCCATTGAAAACCCGCTGGGATATTTTTTGCACTGTGGTCGACAACTATGGCGACATCGGCGTGACTTGGCGTCTGGCCCGGCAACTGGTCGCCGAGCATTCGCTGACGGTGCGGCTGTGGGTCGATGATCTGCGCGCGTTCGAGCGCATTTGTCCGGAAATCGACGTCAGCGCAGCGCAGCAATGGCAGCAGGGCGTCGAGGTACGCCACTGGCCGAGCGAGTGGCTCCATGCTGACGCCGCCGACGTGGTGATTGCCGCGTTTGCCTGCCAACTGCCGAGTGCTTACATGGACGCCATGGCCGAGCGCGAGAAGCCGCCGCTATGGATGAACCTCGACTATCTGAGCGCCGAAGACTGGGTCACCGGCTGCCACGGCCTGCCGTCGGTGAAGTACAAATCGGTGCAGAAAGTCTTCTTCTTTCCGGGCTTCCAGCCAGGCACCGGTGGGCTATTGCGTGAACGAGGATTGCTTGCACAGCGTCAGCAGTTTCAACAGGATGCCGCAGCGCAGCGACAATTCCTGCAAGGTCTGGGGATTGAACGCGCGCCTGACGCCCAGTTGATTTCCCTGTTTGCCTACGAGAACGCCGGGCTGGCCAGTTGGCTGGACGTGTTGGCAGCAGACGCCACACCGACTCACTTACTGGTGCCGGAGGGGCGGATTCTCGGCGACGTCGCGCGATGGCTCGGTGTTGAGACCCTCTCTGTCGGGGCGATTCATATCCGTCAGGCGCTGACCGTGCAGGTGTTGCCGTTCGTCCGTCAGGATCAATACGATCATTTGCTCTGGTGCTGCGATTTCAACGCGGTGCGCGGCGAGGATTCGTTTGTCCGGGCGCAGTGGGCCGGGCGGCCGATGCTCTGGCACATCTATCAGCAGGACGAAGACATTCATCTGGACAAGCTCGATGCCTTCCTCGCGCTCTATACAAAGGGACTTTCGCCGGCTGCTGCCGAGGCGATGAACGGTCTGTGGCGCGCCTGGAGTGCCGGCCAGCCGATCGGCGAGCACTGGCTAGCGGCCCGCAAGCACTGGCCGCAACTGCAGGAAAATGCAGAAGCATGGTGCCTGGAACAGGGCTTGCAAGCCGATCTTGCCGCGGCGCTGGTACAGTTTTACCTAAATTGGATATGATACGCGGCCTAGATTTTTGTAAATCCCATCCAAATTCGGATATTCGCAATGAAAACTGGTAAAGAACTGAAACCCGGTACCGTGATCCGTCTCGAAAACGATCCTTGGCTGGTTCAGAAAGCTGAATTCACCAAGTCGGGCCGTAACAGCGCGATCATGAAGACCAAGCTGAAAAACCTGCTGACCGGTTACAAGACCGAGATCGTTTACAGCGCCGACGACAAACTGGACGACGTAATCCTCGACCGCAAAGAAGCGACCCTGTCCTTCATCAGCGGCGACACCTACACGTTCATGGACACCACTGACTACACCATGTACGAGCTGAACGCTGAAGACATCGAAGCTGTTCTGCCTTTCGTTGAAGAAGGCATGACCGATGTTTGCGAAGCGATCTTCTTCGAAGAGCGTCTGGTTTCCGTAGAGCTGCCGACCACCATCGTGCGCGTAGTTGACTACACCGAAGGTTCGGCTCGCGGCGACACTTCCGGCAAGGTCATGAAGCCAGCCAAGCTGAGCAACGGTACCGAGCTGCAAGTTGCTGACTTCATCGAAATCGGTGACAAGATCGAAATCGACACCCGCGAAGGCGGTTCCTACAAAGGCCGTGCCAAATAAGCACTGCTTTTTGCGGAAAGAAAAAGCCCGACCATTGAGTCGGGCTTTTTTGTGCCTGCGATTTTTTGCTTTATTTACACGGTGACGTGCAGACGTACATCGACATTGCCACGGGTGGCGTTGGAGTACGGGCAGACCTGGTGGGCAGCGTCGACCAGGCTTTGCGCGTCGGCTTGTTCAAGACCTGGCAGGCTGATGTGCAGGTCGATGTCCAGACCGAAACCACCAGGGATCTGGCCGATACCAACGTGAGCGGTGATCGCCGCGTCGTCCGGGATTTTGCGCTTGGTCTGGCTGGCTACGAATTTCAGCGCGCCGATGAAGCAGGCCGAATAACCGGCAGCAAACAGTTGCTCAGGGTTGGTCGCTGCGCCGCCAGCACCACCGAGTTCTTTCGGGGTGGCGAGTTTGACGTCGAGGACGTTGTCACTGGAGATCGCACGACCGTCACGGCCGCCGGTGGAGGTTGCGATTGCGGTGTAGAGAGTTTGCATGGTGTGGGCCTCGTTTAGTGTCATTGATTGCGCTAACTGTTTGCGCGCTAAGTAAGTTCGAGGTGAATATAGTCCGCAAATATTTAGTGCGCAAGATAATTTTTTAAGAAAAGTGAAGGAGCGCGCCCAAGTGGAGGGATTCAGCGCGCTGGATGTATTGATCTAGAGAGGTTGAAGGGTCAAAAGCCGACAGCAAAAAATGTTCAGGTCGGGCGAAATCTCAGCAGAAAAAGAGATTCCTTGGGTTCTAGATAAGGCTGTCTTGCAGATGACTGCGCAGCACTTGCAGCTCAGCCTGCAGATTTTGCAGGCGCTCAAGGGTAAAGCCGCTGGCACCGAGAATGCATTGCGGAACGGTTTTGGCCTTTTCCTTGAGTGCTCGGCCTTTCGCAGTCAATTCAACAATCACCACGCGCTCATCCTCACGACTGCGGGTCCGGCTCAACAAGCCTTCACCTTCCAGACGTTTGAGCAACGGCGTTAGGGAGCCGGGATCAGTCAACAGTCGCGTGCTGATTTCTCCCACCGTCAAACCATCCTTCTCCCACAACACCATCATCGCCAGATACTGCGGATAGGTCAGGCCCAGCGCTTGCAAAAGCGGCTTGTAGACCTTGGTCAGCATCAGCGAAGTGGAATGCAATGCGAAGCAGGCCTGATTATCCAGCAACAGGTCTTCGCAGTGGTCTGGGGTGTTGCGTTCGGTGCTCATGTGTAAACCTTGATCAATGATGCTCATGAATCTAGCGCTCGAATCTTTAATGCGCCAGATAATTCTCTGAAACCTAGTGCCGGCCCAAGTCCCGTTGCAGCGCCAGATCCCAGGGTGGCACCGGGCTGAAGCGGGTCTTGAGATACTCCAGCAATAAACGGCTGCGCGAGTGGGTCTGCTGCTCCATCCGCAAGGCGTAGATGCCGGTGGATTCGGGTCGTGGCAGGCCATTTTCACAAAACAGCGGCAATAATTCGCCACGCAGCAGGTATTCGCTGGCCAACCAGGTTGGCAGGTGCGCGATGCCCAGCCCCGCCAAAGCACCGCACACCAGAGCCTCGGCGTTATTGGCGCTCATGCGGATGCGCGCCGGGCGGTGTAATTGCATCTGCCCGTCCTGTTCGAAGCGCCACGCAAAGGGTGGGGCGAGACCGTCCCAATCCAGACCGTCATGTTCGCTCAACTGCGCAGGATGATTCGGTACACCGCGACGCTTGAGGTAGTCGGGACTGGCGCAAGCGATGCGCACCATGCTCGCCAACGGGGTGGCGACCAGTCGGGTATCGGCCATTTGTCCGGCACGCAGCACCAGATCGACTTTGCCCAGATTCGAGCCGTGCATGTCGACGAAACTGTCGATCAGGTGCAACTGCACGTCGAGCCCCGGATACAACACCAGAAAGTCGGCAATCACCGGTGCCAAGTGTCGGCGCCCGAATGCAGCCGGCGCATCGATGCGAATCAAACCTTCCGGCGCACTGCTCAGCGACACCGCTTCGGCGCGGGCCAGTTGCAGTTCGGCAACGATCCGTCGCGCCCGTTCGGCAAAGGCCAGACCTGCCGGCGTGGCGCGTACGGCATGCGTGCTGCGAATGAACAACTGGCTGCCCACCGCGCTTTCCAGGCTATCGATGCGCCGGGCAACCGCCGACGGCGTCAGCGGATGACGGCGTGAGGCGGCGGAAAAGCTGCCACTCTCCAGCACATCGAGAAACAGTCCGAGTTGATCGGTCAATTGGTTGGGATTCATGTCGGTTCAATGCTTGTGCGAATTCGGCATAGCCATTGTGCGTTGCTATGCGTTTCCCCGCCAGCCGCGACTGCGTAGGATGTTTCGCCTGACGTAAGAGGAATTCGACTGTGATGGAGTTTTTGTTGTACCTGCTGTTCGGCGCCGCCCTCGGCACGCTCGGTGGCATCTTCGGCATCGGCGGTGGCTTGATCGCGATTCCATTGCTCGGCGTCTGGTTTGGCCTTGATCAGCAGATCGCTCAAGGCACGGCGCTGGTGATGGTGGTGCCGAACGTGATGCTGGCGCTGTGGCGTTATCACCAGCGCAATCGCATCGAACTGCGTCATGCGTTGCCGCTGGCGGTGATGGGGTTCTGCTTCGCGTGGATCGGTTCGATCTGGGCCGTGGGCATCGATGCGCAAACCATGCGTATCGGTTTTGTCGCGTTCCTGGTCGCATTGTCCGCCTATAACTTGCTGAAGATGTTCGGCAAGCGCCCGGCGCCAACGTCCGAGATGCGTTATTCCTGGCCGTGGCTGGGTGTACTCGGTGCGGCGTCCGGGACCATGGGCGGGTTGTTTGGTGTCGGCGGGGCAGTCGTGGCGACGCCCGTACTCACCAGCCTGTTCGGCACTACTCAGGTGGTCGCCCAAGGCTTGTCGCTGGCGCTGGCACTGCCGAGCACAGGCGTGACGCTGGTGACCTACGCGGTGCACCACGAAGTGGACTGGATGATTGGTCTGCCGCTGGCCATCGGCGGTCTGGCCAGCATCAGTTGGGGCGTGAAAGTTGCCCACGCGATGCCGGAAAAACTCCTGCGTGGGCTGTTCTGCGGGTTTCTGGTGCTGTGCGCGGTGATGCTTGCCTTTAAAGTTTGAAGCCTTCGACGATGTGCTCGGCGAGGCATTCAGTGATCGGCGACGGATTGTTCAAGTTGCGGATCAGCATGATGCTGGCCTCGGGCAACAGCGGCAGATCCTCGTTGGCTCCCAGAATGCGCATGTCCGGGGTGATCAGGCTTTCCAGTTGCGCGGTGATCGCCAGACCCGCGCTCACCACCGCCATCAGCGCCGACAGGCTGGTGCTGTTGTAAGCGATGCGATAATCGCGACCCATTGCGTCCAGCGCATTGCAGGCCCACAAGCGGCAGAAACAATCACTGTTGAACATCGCTAGCGGCAGCGGCGTCTGCTCATGGGCGCTGAAGTTTTGCGCTTCAGCCCAGACAAACCGTTCTTTGCGCAGTAACTGGCCGATCTCGTTACCGGGTTCGCGGGTGACGATCGACAGATCAAGATCGGTGCGCTGCAACAACTGTTTGGTCGATTCGCAATGCACTTCGATCTGGATCAGCGGATAGAACTGCGCAAATCGCGACAGGATCCCCGGCAGAAAACGCATCACGTAATCATCCGGCGTGCCGATGCGCACGGTGCCGACCATGTGCGGCTCGCGCAGAGTGTTGAACACTTCGCTGTGCAGCTTGAGAATGCGCCGCGCGTAACCGAGCAGCACCTGGCCTTCGGCGGTCAGGCGAACCTGCCGGCCGTCACGCTCGAACAACTGGCGCTGCAGCACGTCTTCTTCCAGACGTTTCATCTGCATGCTCACCGCCGATTGCGTGCGGTTGACCATCTCTCCAGCGCGGGTGAAACCGCCCTGATCGGCAATTGCGACAAAGGTGCGCAGTACATCGGTATCAATACTGGGGTAGGCCGACAATTGATGAATCTCCGTGATGCATGCCATCAGAAACATTCGTTGGATTGATCTTAGCGCCGGCGCGAGACTTGAGCCATCCACAACGGAGGTCAAGACGATGAAAGGTCAAAGAGAGTCTGTAGGTGAAGAAGCGTTTTCCGGCCATGGCCATATGGTTTCGGACCTGCTGCACAAGTTTAGCCGCTGGTACGAACTGCACCGTGAACGAGAGTTGCTTGCCAGTCTGAGCGACGAAGCGCTGAAAGACATCGGGGTCAGTCGTGCCGACGTCGAGCACGAGTCAGTGCGGCCGTTCTGGGACGATCCGATGCATAAATGATGAGGCCATTGCTACACAAACACTTCTGGACTGAGGTAGGTTGCGAGCAGACAAGGAGATGCTCATGCCCGCGACACTGTCCTTTTCCCTTAAACAGGCGCGACGTCTGGCGCTGGCTGCCCAAGGGTTCAACGGGCGCCAGCCGCCGACCGTCAAGGCGCCGCACGTCAACCGGCTGATCGAACGGCTGGGCCTGCTGCAAATCGATTCCGTCAATGCCGTGGTGCGCTCGCACTACCTGCCGCTGTTTTCCCGTCTGGGTTCCTATTCTTCTGACTTGCTCGACCAGGCCGCCTGGAGTTCGGGGCGTCGTCGTACGCTTTTTGAATACTGGGGGCATGAGGCGTCGCTATTACCGCTGTCGATGTATCCGTTGCTGGGTTGGCGCATGCAGCGGGCCAGGCAAGGTAAGGACATCTATCAGCAACTGGCGAAGTTTGGTCTTGAGCAGCAGGATGTCATTCGCCGGGTTCTGAGTGCGGTCCAGGAGCGTGGGGCATTGGGCGCGGGCAGTTTGTCGACCCGTGAAGACAAGGCCGGACAGTGGTGGGACTGGAGTGCGGAAAAGCATGCGCTGGAATGGTTGTTCGCCGCTGGTGAAGTGACGGTGGCCGGGCGACGGGGCTTTGAGCGTTTGTATGATTTGCCGGAGCGGGTGATTCCTTCGGCGATCCTGCAGCAGCCTTTGCCTGGTGAGGCTGAGGCTCAGCGCGGGTTATTACTGCATGCGGCGCAGGCGCTGGGCGTAGGCACTGAAAAGGATCTGCGTGATTACTTTCGTCTGAATCCGGCTGATGCGCGTCCGCGTCTGGCCGAGTTGGTTGAGGCCGGACAATTGCAGTCCTGCGAAGTCGCTGATTGGCGGCAAATCGCCTATTGCCTGCCGAAGCCGAAAATCCCGCGCAAAGTGCCGGCCAGTGCGCTGTTGTCACCGTTCGATTCGTTGATCTGGGAGCGCAGTCGCACCGAGCGGTTGTTTGATTTTCGCTATCGGCTGGAGATCTACACGCCGCAGGACAAGCGGGTTTACGGCTATTACGTGCTGCCGTTTTTGCACAATGAGCGGATAGCCGCACGGGTGGATCTGCGTGCCGAGCGGGCGGCGGGGCGGCTGGTGGTGCATGCGGTGCATGAAGAGGAATCAGGGCTGGATGAGGAGGGGATGCTGGCGCTGGCGGTGAATTTGCGGCGCATGGCGGACTGGCTGGGGTTGGAGAGGGTGCAGCTTAATTGCCAGCGCGAGAGTGCGGGGCGGTTGCGGGCGGCATTGGCTCAGATCGGTGGTGACTGAGCAGACACCTTCGCGAGCTTGCTCGCGAAGGAGGTGACGCAGTTTAGCGGCGGACTTGCTTGAGTGTTTCGGCGATCAGGAACGCCAATTCCAGCGACTGATCGGCATTCATCCGCGGATCACAGTGGGTGTGATAGCGATCCGACAAGCCATCTTCAGTGATCGGCCGTGCGCCCCCGATGCACTCGGTGACATTCTGCCCGGTCATCTCGATGTGAATCCCGCCGGCGTAACTGCCTTCCGCTTCGTGCACCTGGAAGAACTGCTTCACTTCGCCGAGGATCTGCGCAAAGTCGCGGGTCTTGTAGCCGCTGCTGGCCTTGATAGTGTTGCCGTGCATCGGGTCGGAGCTCCACAGCACCTGCTTGCCTTCACGCTGTACCGCGCGGATCAACGCCGGTAAATGATCGCCGACCTTGTTCGCGCCCATTCGCGCAATGAGGTTAAGGCGCCCCGGATCGTTGCTCGGGTTGAGCACGTCGATCAGACGAATCAGATCATCGGGGTTCATGCTCGGGCCGACTTTCACCCCGATCGGGTTGTTCACCCCACGCAGAAATTCGACGTGAGCACCGTCGAGCTGACGGGTGCGGTCGCCGATCCACAGCATGTGCGCCGAGCAATCGTAGTAATCGTTGGTCAGGCTGTCGCGGCGCACGAAGGCTTCTTCGTAGTTGAGCAGCAGCGCTTCGTGGGCGGTGAAGAAACTGGTTTCGCGCAATTGCGGCGAGCTGTCCATGCCGCAGGCGCGCATGAAGGCCAGGGTTTCATCGATGCGATCGGCGAGGTGGCTGTATTTCTCGGCCAGCGCGGAGTTGGCGATGAAATCGAGGTTCCACTTGTGCACCTGATGCAGGTCGGCAAAACCGCCCTGGGCGAAGGCGCGCAGCAGGTTCAGGGTCGCGGTGGACTGGTGATAGGACTGCAGCAGACGCTCCGGATCCGGCACGCGACTCTTTTCGTCGAAGCCGATGCCGTTGACGATGTCGCCACGGTAGGCCGGCAGGGTCACGCCGTCGATGGTTTCGTCGTTGGCCGAACGCGGCTTGGCGAATTGACCGGCCATGCGCCCGACCTTGACCACCGGGCAACCGGCGGCAAAGGTCATGACGATGGCCATTTGCAGCAGCACCTTAAACGTGTCGCGAATCTTGGCTGCTGAGAATTCAGCGAAGCTTTCAGCGCAATCGCCGCCCTGCAGCAGGAACGCCCGGCCTTGAGTCACCTCGGCAAACTGACGACGCAGCTCACGCGCTTCGCCGGCAAACACCAGCGGCGGATAACTGGCCAGGGTTTGCTCGACCTGGCGCAGATGCGCGGCGTCGGGGTATTGGGGTTGTTGCTGGATCGGCAGGGCGCGCCAGCTGTCAGGGCTCCAGGGTTGGCTCATCACGGTCTCTAAGGTTCTACGCACGGAACGCCATGGTATCAGCAAATTAGTGCGTGACCTGTTCCCGCCCCATCGCCGACAATCGCCGCTTTGCCACGGTGCCATAGCGGTGCCATCGCGTCACCGCGCCCGGTGACCATCAGGAGACGAAATGACTGAGGAGCGCGTCGAGCTAT
This sequence comes from Pseudomonas sp. LBUM1648, assembly GCF_059716145.1. NCBI lineage: Bacteria > Pseudomonadati > Pseudomonadota > Gammaproteobacteria > Pseudomonadales > Pseudomonadaceae > Pseudomonas > Pseudomonas sp. LBUM1648. The sequence continues at coordinate 4,605,669 of NZ_CP166808.1, read as the reverse complement.
TGCTCGCCGAGGTACAGGACGAGTTCGGCGTGATTCGCGTGCTGGAGGTGGCCGATTACCGCTTTCTGGAGTTCGGCGATGCGATCGAGCAGAGCTGCGTGTTCACTGCCGACCCGAGCTGGCTGGAATACGACTACACCCGGGCGATGCTGATTGGCGCGCTGTGCCACGAGCATCCGGAGAGTGCGCTGTTCCTCGGATTGGGCGCAGGTACGCTGACTCAGGCTTGCCTCAAGTTTCTGCCGCTGGAAGATGTCGAAGCCATCGAACTGCGTCCGGACGTGCCGCGTCTGGCCATCGAATACCTTGGCCTGGATGACGATCCGCGCCTGTACATCCGCGTCGGCGATGCCCTTGAATTGCTGCCGAGCGCCGAGCCTGCGGATCTGATCTTCGTCGACCTTTACACCGACGTCGGCCCCGGTGTCGGGCATCTGGCCTGGAGTTTTCTCGGCGCCTGTCAGAAACGCTTGAATCCGGGCGGCTGGCTGGTGATTAACCAGTGGGCTACCGATGATGGCAAACCGTTGGGCGCGGCGTTGTTGCGCGGGCTCTATCACCGGCATTACTGGGAATTGCCGGTGAAGGAGGGCAACGTGATTCTGATTGTGCCAGCGGATCTGGATCAGGCGCTGGACATGCAGGCGCTGACTGCCCGGGCTGAAGCGCTGGCGCCGCAGTTGGGGTATTCGTTGCAGTCGTTGATCAAGGCGATTCGTCCCGCGACTTGAGCAGTAGGAGCTGCCGAAGGCTGCGATCCTTCTTTTAAAAAATCAAAGTCAAAAGATCGCAACCTGCGGCAGCTCCTACAGGATTTGGTGCGTTTCATCAGATGCCTTTGAAGACCCCGGGCCGCCGCTCAACCAGCGACCGTACACCTTCCTTGGCATCCTCGCTGGCCAGCAACTTCTTCACCAGCGCCGGCAAGCCCTGTGCTGCCGCCGTCTCACCTTCATACCGCGCCTGGCGCGCCGACATCAACGTCGCCTGCACCCCTAACGGCGCCTGTTGCGCAATCCGTTCGGCCAGTTCAATGGCCCGGGGCAGCAGATCCTCGCTGGCCATCACTTCCTGCACCAATCCCAGGTGCAAGGCATCGTGTGCATCGAATTCGTCTCCGGTCAGCAACCACCGCATGGCATTGCCCCAACCGGCTACCTGATGAAAGCGCAGAGTCGCGCCGCCAAAAGGAAAGATCCCACGCTGCACTTCCATCTGGGCGAACCGGGTATTGCTCGCGCAAAGGTTGATATCAGCGGCCAGCATCAGCTCGATGCCGATGGTCAGGCAGTAACCCTGTGCCGCGACAATTACCGGTTTGCTCACCCGTGGCCCGACGAAAACACCCCACGGATCACAACCGCCGGTCGGAACTACCCAGCCTTGGGCAAGTGCCGAGCTGGCATTGACCAGATCCAGGCCGGCGGTAAAGTGTTCGCCATGGCCGAACACCACTGCCACCCGCGCCTCGCTATCCGCCTCGAACTCGCCATACGCCAGGCTCAGCTCATTGAGCAGGTCGAGGTCGAAAGCATTGCGCTTGGCGGCTCGGTCGAGGCCGATCAGGTGGACATGGCCACGACGTTCACGGCTGACGCGGCCGGGGCAGGGCTGATTCATGGTTAACTCCTCGGGCGGGAAGGGCGGGTGCAGCGACGGTATGCCGCAGATCGATGAATCGTTTAAGCGTCATCACCTGCGTGGCCGGGCCTTTGAAAAATAGACCTTCGCACGATTATCCGCAAAACCCCGTTACACAGCGGTGACACACGCATTCAGGCAATAAAAAAAGCTCCCTATTTGGGCGAAATCCGGTATAGTGCGCGCCGGCCTTTAACCGGGCCGCGTTTAGGTAGCGCAATTCCCCGAAGTCAGCTTCGGCTGCACGTCCGCATTGCGGGCTCTTCCCGGACGATTCTTTTTTTTCATTCATACGTTTTCGCAAATCCCCGCCGACAAAGCTGCCAGGGCGACTCTTGAGTCTCAACACGGCATGCGCAGCTTTGGAGCATGGGTCTTTGCGGATGCACTTAGAGGCAGACCCATGACCCAGGAAACCGGCGGATTCGCCGCTTTTAATCTTAACCCGAATATTCTTGCAGCCGTCGCAGCGACCGGCTACGAAGAGCCTTCGGCGATTCAGCAGCAATCGATCCCGATCATCATGGCCGGCCAGGACATGATTGGCCAGGCGCAAACCGGTACCGGTAAAACCGCCGCGTTCGCTCTGCCTATTCTGCACCGCATCGATCCTGCCAAGCGCGAACCGCAAGCCCTGATCCTGGCGCCAACCCGAGAGTTGGCGCTGCAAGTAGCAACCGCTTTTGAAACCTACGCCAAGCAAATGCCAGGCGTTACCGTTGTGGCCGTTTACGGCGGCGCGCCGATGGGCCCGCAACTGAAAGCAATCCGTAATGGCGCGCAGATCGTTGTCGCTACCCCGGGTCGTCTGTGTGACCACCTGCGTCGCGACGAGAAAGTGCTGTCGACCGTGAACCACCTGGTCCTCGACGAAGCTGACGAAATGTTGAAGCTGGGCTTCATGGATGACCTGGAAGTCATCTTCAAGGCTCTGCCAGCGACCCGTCAGACCGTTCTGTTCTCGGCTACCCTGCCGCAGTCGATCCGCGCCATTGCCGAACGCCACCTGCGCGATCCGCAACACGTCAAGATCCAGACCAAGACCCAGACCGTTACCGCGATCGAACAGGCTCACCTGTTGGTTCACGCTGACCAGAAGACTTCGGCCGTTCTCAGCTTGCTGGAAGTGGAAGACTTCGACGCTCTGATAATGTTCGTGCGCACCAAGCAAGCGACCCTGGATCTGGCCAGTGCCCTCGACGCCAAAGGCTATAAAGCCGCTGCGCTGAACGGTGACATCGCCCAGAACCAGCGTGAGCGCGTGATCGACTCGCTGAAAGATGGCCGTCTGGACATCGTTGTTGCGACCGACGTTGCTGCTCGTGGTCTGGACGTTCCGCGCATCACCCACGTTTTCAACGTGGACATGCCGTACGATCCGGAATCCTACGTTCACCGTATCGGCCGTACCGGCCGTGCCGGTCGCGAAGGTCGTGCGCTGCTGCTGGTGACTCCGCGTGAGCGCCGCATGCTGCAAGTGATCGAGCGTGTAACCGGTCAGAAAGTGGCTGAAGTTCGTCTGCCGGACGCTCAGGCTGTTCTCGATGCGCGCATCAAGAAACTGACCAACAGCCTGTCGCCGCTGGTCGCTGATGCCGAATCGACTCACGGTGAACTGCTCGATCGTCTGACCGCGGACATCGGCTGCACCCCGCGTGCTCTGGCTGCTGCTCTGCTGCGCAAGGCCACTAACGGTCAAGCGCTGAACCTGGCTGCAATCGAGAAGGAACGTCCACTGGTGCCGAACAACGCACCGCGTGGCGACCGTCCTGAGCGTACCGGTGATCGTCCGGATCGTGGTGACCGCGAGCGTCGTGCGCCAATGCCTTTGGGCGAAGGCCGTGCTCGTTGCCGTACCGCGCTGGGTGCGCGTGACGGTATCGCCGCCAAGAACCTGCTGGGCGCCATCCTCAACGAAGGTGGTCTGGCCCGTGAAGCGATCGGTCGCATTCAGGTGCGTGACAGCTTCAGCCTCGTTGAGCTGCCGGAAGATGGTCTGGACAAACTCCTGACCAAGCTGAAGGACACTCGCGTTGCCGGTAAGCAGCTGAAACTGCGTCGCTATCGTGAAGATTGATCCGCCCTTGGGCTGATTGATCGAACATAAAAAATCCCCGACTGGTTCGGGGATTTTTTTTGCCTGTTTGAAAGATCAAAAGATCGCAGGGTAGGAGCTGCTGAAGGCTGCGATCTTTTGATTTTGCCTTTAGCCGAAGCGGTAAATATCCATACCCAGTGCACCCATGGTGAATCCCTTATGCGCCACACTGAATTCACCCCCGGCACCCCGGGCAAAGTACAACGGCAACAAGTGCTCATCACTCGGATGGCTGCGCACCGCGTTCGGTGCCTGCTGGCGGTAGTCATGCAGCGCCGCTTCATCATCGGTCGCAAGCTTTTCGATCACCCAGTCACGGAAGTCTTTTGCCCACGGCTCCACGCTTTCCGGACCGGCATGCCAGTCCAGCTCGCGCAGGTTGTGGGTGATGCTGCCCGAGCCGATCAACAAAATCCCTTGTTCACGCAAGCCTGCCAACGCACGACCAACACGGGTTTGCAGCGCTGGACCGCCGCGACTCGGCAGCGAAACCTCCACCACCGGAATGTCAGCTTGCGGGTACATCAGCGACAGCGGCACCCACACGCCGTGGTCGAACGGCCGTTGCGGATCGAGGCGTGCCGGCAGGTCGTTGGCGCTCAGCAACTCGGCGACTTCGGCAGCCAATTGCGGATTGCCCGGCGCCGGGTACTGCACTTCAAACAACGCCCGAGGGAAGCCGCCGAAGTCATGCCAGGTCTCGGGCTGCGGATGGCTGCTGACCAGCAATTCGTGGCTCTCCCAGTGTGCGGAGACGATCACGATAGCTTTAGGTCGGGGCAGTTCAGCGGCCAGTCGGGCTAGCGCCGGGCCACTCGCGCCAGGCTCCAGCGCAAGCATGGGTGAACCATGGGAAATAAACAGGCTGGGAAACATGATGGGTTCCTGAGCGTTAAGATGGCTCATCTTCAGTCACATCATTGATCTAAATCTAATATAAGTTTTAACGCTTTTTGATCGAGTTTTTAGGGGGGATTCATGCAGCCTGAGTTTTGGCACAAGAAGTGGGCTTCGGACCAGATCGGTTTTCATTTGCCTGAGGTGAACCCGCATCTACAACGGCACTGGCCTGACCTCCCGATTCCTGCGCAGGCGCGGGTGTTGGTTCCGTTGTGTGGGAAAAGTCTGGATTTGCTGTGGTTAGCTGGGCGTGGCCATCAGGTGCTCGGGATTGAGTTGTCGGAAAAGGCCATTGAGGCCTTTTTCAGTGAGCAACATGTACAACCGCAGGTTAGCGAGAAAGACGGGTTCAAGATCTATCGCGCCGACTCCATTGAATTGTGGTGCGGTGATGTCTTCACGCTCACGGCAGAGGATGTGGCTGATTGCACGGTGCTGTACGACCGGGCAGCGCTGATAGCCTTGCCGCCGCCGATGCGTGAGCGCTATGTGGCGCATCTTCAGCAGATCCTGCCGCAGGGAGTGCAAGGGTTGCTGATTACGCTGGATTACGATCAGGCGCAGATGCCCGGGCCGCCGTTTGCAGTGGTGGATGATGAGGTGCATCGGTTGTTGGGCGGTGCTTGGCAGGTGCAGGTGCTGGAAGAGCAGGATGTGCTGAGTGAGAGCGGGAAGTTTCTGCAGGCCGGGGTGACGCGGCTGGAGGAGCGGGTTTACCGTATTTCGCCTCGTTAGTTTGTGTTGGCTGTTCCGGCCTCATCGTTGGCAAGCCAGCAATCAGGCCAGTGGGAACAACCCATTACTCTAAGCAAAAAAAGGCCCGCATCACTGCGGGCCTTCTTGTTTTTACGCCAGTCTGATCAACCGCGACGACGCAATGCGTCGATACGCTCTTCCAGCGGCGGGTGGCTCATGAACATGCGGGCGAAGCCCTGTTTGATGCCACCGTTGATGCCAAAGGCGTTCAGGGTGTCCGGCATGTGCACCGGCAGACCCTGCTCGGCGCGCAGGCGTTGCAGGGCGCCGATCATTGCGCTGGTGCCAGCCAGACGCGCACCGGCTTCGTCTGCGCGGAATTCGCGTTTGCGCGAGAACCACATGACGATCGCGCTGGCCAGAATACCCAGTACCAGCTCGGCGAAGATGGTTGCCACGTAGTAGGCAATGCCCTGGCCTTCTTCGTTCTTGAAGATCACCTTGTCGACGAAGTTGCCGATGATCCGCGCGAAAAACATCACGAAGGTGTTCACCACGCCCTGGATCAGCGCCAGGGTGACCATGTCACCGTTGGCGACGTGGCCGATTTCGTGGGCCAGCACGGCTTTCACTTCATCGGGCGAAAACCGTTCGAGCAGGCCCTGGCTGACTGCGACCAATGCGTCGTTCTTGTTCCAGCCCGTGGCGAACGCGTTCGCTTCGTAGGCCGGGAAAATACCGACTTCGGGCATCTTGATCCCGGCTTCGCGGGACAATTGCTCAACGGTTTGCAGCAGCCATTGCTCATGCCGGGTACGTGGCTGGCTGATGATCTGGGTACCGGTGCTCATCTTCGCCATCCACTTGGAGATGAATAGCGAGAACAGCGAGCCGGCGAAACCAAAGACCGCACAGAAAACCAGCAGCTGACTAAGGTCGAGATCAACCCCGTTGGCCGCCATGAACCCGTTGAAGCCGAAAAGGCTCAGGGTGATGCTGGCTATCAGCACGACCGCCAGGTTAGTGGCCAAAAACAGCAGGATGCGCATCATGGTTGTAGAAATCTCCTCAAGCTAAAGATGTAGCGTACTGCGGGGTATATAAGGTGCGGCACCCGGCTATTCAACTGGGTGACTATTTCAAACTGTGTCCTACAGCAGTTTCCTCGGCGCGCGACCTGTTTCCCACGACAGACACCGACACGGACGACGGGCAGTCGCGACCCGTCGCCATTGCGTCAGACGCAGGTAACCGGTACGAAACGCAAGTGTAGAAGGCATGTGGATGTGGGTAATGCAGAAGTGTTGCTGAATCAGACAGTGCGCAACGTTTGGGTCGTTGCGCACTGCTGGCCAGTTACTGGCGGTATGACTTGAGAAAGCTGCCGATACGGCCAATCGCCATTTCCAGATCATCGACGCGGGGCAGTGTGACGACGCGGAAGTGATCCGGCCACGGCCAGTTGAACGCTGTACCTTGCACCACCAGCAGCTTTTCGGAGAGCAGCAGGTCGAGGACGAATTTTTCGTCGTTATGGATCGGACAGACCTTCGGGTCGATCCGTGGGAAGGCGTACAACGCACCCATTGGCTTGACGCAGCTCACGCCGGGAATGTCGTTGAGCAGCTCCCAGGTGCGGTTGCGCTGCTCCAGCAGGCGACCCTGCGGCAACACCAGATCGTTGATGCTCTGATAGCCGCCCAGTGCGGTCTGAATGGCATGCTGGCTCGGCACGTTGGCGCACAGGCGCATGTTGGCCAGCATGTCGATGCCTTCGATGTAGCTCTGGGCATTGTGCTTCGGCCCGGAAATCGCGATCCAGCCGGAGCGGAAACCGGCCACGCGATAGGATTTGGAAAGACCGTTGAAGGTCAGGCACAGCAGGTCCGGAGCCAGCGAAGCGGTGCAGATGTGCACGGCGTCGTCGTACAGAATCTTGTCGTAGATTTCGTCGGAGAACACCACCAGATTGTGCTGACGGGCCAGCTCGAGCATGCCCAGCAACACTTCTTTTGAATACACCGCGCCAGTCGGGTTGTTCGGGTTGATGATCACCATGGCCTTGGTGTTCGGGGTGATCTTGGCCTTGATGTCGGCCAGGTCCGGGAACCAGTCGGCGCCTTCGTCGCACAGGTAATGCACGGCGTTGCCGCCGGCCAGACTGACGGCGGCGGTCCATAGCGGGTAGTCCGGCGCTGGCACCAGCACTTCGTCACCGTTGTTGAGCAGTGCCTGCAAGGACATCACGATCAGCTCGGACACGCCGTTGCCCAGGTAGATGTCTTCGATACCGACACCTTCTACCTGCTTTTGCTGGTAGTACTGCATCACGGCCTTGCGCGCGCTGAACAGACCTTTGGAGTCGCTGTAGCCTTGCGCGGTCGGCAGGTTGCGGATCACATCCTGAAGGATTTCGTCCGGCGCTTCGAAACCAAACGGCGCCGGGTTGCCGATGTTCAGCTTGAGGATGCGCTGGCCTTCCTCCTCCAGACGTTTGGCGTGCTTTAGCACCGGACCGCGAATGTCGTAGCAGACGTTGGCGAGCTTGTTCGATTTGCTGAACTGCATGGCGATGTGATCCCGAAAATGAACGATCCAGGCGGCGGATGGACAACCGTACTGGGATTCCTGCGTCTTCACACAGGCGGACGTCTGAGCCGTGGCTCCGAGAATCCGTTTGAATGCGCCCGGTCTGGCTGCCAGACTGGCGCGTGACGAGGCGCAATCATACGTGCCGCCCGATCCGTGGAAAAGGTACAGATCGGGCTTTTTCAGCCGCTGAGGTGTGATGATGGAAAAGTTGGAAAAAACCCTGGAAGAGTGGAAAGCCATGCTCGATCCGCAGCAGTACGAGGTTTGTCGCCTCAGTGCGACCGAGCGACCGTTCTCCGGCAAATACAATGCCACCAAAACCGCTGGTGTTTACCACTGCGTGTGCTGCAACGAGGCGCTGTTCGATTCCAATACCAAATTCGATTCCGGCTGCGGCTGGCCGAGCTTTTACGCGCCGATCGGTGAAGGCGCCATGACCGAGATTCGCGACATCAGCCACGGCATGATTCGCACCGAAGTCAAATGCGCCCGTTGTGACGCGCACCTGGGGCACGTGTTCCCGGATGGCCCGCCACCGACCGGTTTGCGTTACTGCATCAACTCGGTGTGCCTGGATCTGGTGCCCCGCGAGTAGGTGATCGGGTGGCCCTAGAGTCGCCTTTCTGATAATTAAATTGCACGCAATTTAATTGCTCGCTATGTTTGGCCTTTCCCGATGATCTGAGGAGCCCGTCTCATGAGCGACAACCTGCTGAATATCCCGTGCACCACCATCAAGGGGGAGCAAAAGACCCTGGCCGATTTCGCCGGCAAAGCCGTGCTGGTGGTCAATACCGCGAGCAAGTGCGGCTTCACTCCGCAATACAAAGGTCTGGAAGCGCTGTGGCAGACCTACAAGGATCAAGGCCTGGTGGTGCTGGGCTTTCCGTGCAACCAGTTCGGCAAGCAGGAGCCGGGCAACGAGGGTGCGATCAGCGAGTTCTGCGAATTGAATTTCGGTGTCAGCTTCCCGCTGTTCAAGAAGATCGAAGTCAATGGCGCCGGAGCCCATCCGCTGTTTGTGCAATTGAAGAAGCGCGCTCCCGGCGTACTGGGCTCGCAAGGCATCAAGTGGAACTTCACCAAATTTCTGATCGGCAAGGACGGCCAGTTGGTCAAGCGCTTCGCCCCGGCCACCAAGCCGCAGGATCTGAGTCGCGAGATCGAAGCCCTGCTCAAATGAACAACCTGCCCGTTGATTCGCTGAAGCTCGACAGTCAGTTGTGCTTCAAGTTGTATGCCGCGTCCCGGGCGGTGATTCGCGGCTATAAGCCGATGCTTGATCAGCTTGGCCTGACGTATCCGCAGTATCTGGCGATGCTGGTGTTGTGGGAATGGCAGGAGTGCGGGCCGGAGCAACCGACCGTCAAGGCTTTGGGTGAGCGTCTGACGCTGGATTCCGGAACGCTGACGCCATTGCTCAAGCGTCTGGAGCATTTGCAACTGGTTCAGCGTCAGCGCTCGGTGCGCGATGAACGTGAAGTGCATTTGAGTCTGACGCCAGAAGGGCAATTGCTGCGCGAGCAGGTCGGGCCACTCAAGGCCCGCCTGCTGTGCGACAGCGGGGTCGATCTGGACCGACTCAACGCATTGCGCGACGGTCTCGATCAGTTACTGGGGCAGATCAAGGCGCTGTCGTAGTCCGGATCCACTGATCCAGCAGCGCCGCCAGTTCTTCTCGGCGAAACGGCTTGGCCAGATAGTCGCTCATGCCCGCGGCCCGGCAGCGTTCGCGTTCTTCAGACATGGCATTGGCCGTCAGGGCAACGATTGGCAGGTCCGGCCATCGACCGCTCTGGCGGATCTGCCGGCTCGCCTCGTAGCCGTCCATGACCGGCATGTTGCAGTCCATCAACACCAGATCGAAGGCGTGATATTCCAGTTGATCCAGTGCTTCGGCGCCATGGGCGGCGACGATGACATCACAGCCGAGTTTGCCGAGCATGCCTTTGGCGACCAGTTGATTGACCGGGTTGTCTTCGACCAGCAGCACCCGACCGCGTCGTATGGATGGCGACGTATCCACCTGTGCGTCGCTGATAGTGGCCACGTCCGGTTGCAGGGTCCGTCGCAGGTTCTGGTAGAGCGCGTTACGCGCCAGCGGTCGTGCCTGCTGTTGCAGTGGGGCGAGGGCTGCCGCCTCTTCGCTGGGCAGAAAACTGCCATAGGCCGTCACCAGCAGAATGGGCGCGCCGAGTGCAGGACGCAGCCCGAACAGACACTCCGGACAGTCGGTAATCACCACGTCCGGCGTCACGCCCAACAGTGAGTCGTTGAGGGTGCGTTGCTCATACTCAAGCCCCCAGACCGGCAGCAAGCTTCTTAACAACTCGGCCAGGCCACTGCTGGCCGGGGTGATGGCGAGGACTTTGCCCTGCAGAGGCGCCGGAGCCAGCGCGCGCGTATGGCAGGGCAGTGGCAGTTCGGCGCAGAACTGACTGCCGAAACCGGTCTCTGAACTGATGGTCAGGCGCCCGCGCATCGCTTCGCAGAGGTTGTACGTCAGCGCCAGCCCCAGTCCTGTGCCGCCGTACTGACGGGTGATACCTGCGCCCGCCTGAGTGAACGGCTGGAAGATTCTCACCTGGGCTTCCTGTGCGATGCCGATACCGGTGTCGCAGACTTCGATACGCACGCCATCCTGGTAGGCCGACAAGCGCACATCGACCCGACCGAAGCGAGTGAATTTCAGTGCGTTGGACAGCAGGTTGCTGACGATCTGTCGGACCCGGGTCGGATCCCCCAGTACCAGCGCCGGAAAATGCGGATCGATCAGGCAGGTCAGCTCGACGCTCGGCGCCGCGTTTTGCGAGAGCAGGTTGGCGGTGTCTTCGATCAATGAGCCGAGATCGAACGGAATGTGTTCAAGCTCCAGTTGCCCGGCATCGAACTTCGACAGGTCGAGAATATCGTTGAGCAACTCCACCAGCACTTTTCCCGAGTCGTGGGCGATCGACAGTTGTTGCTGCTGCTCGGCGTTCAGTGGCCCGTCGAGCGACAACGCAATCATCCCCAGCAGTCCGTTGAGCGGCGTGCGGATCTCATGGCTCATGTTGGCGAGGAACGCCGAGCGGGCTTCGGCCATTTCCAGTGCCGTGCTGCGGGCGACTTCGAGTTCCTCATTGGACTGGCTGAGCCGCGCGTTGATGGCCTTGAGTTCGGCGGTTCGCGCCGAGACGATGGTTTCCAGTTGGCCGAGGTAGTCGGTCAGACGGTTTTCCGCGTTGCGCCGCTGCTGGATCTCGGTGGCGATGTTCTCGAATTGCTGATTGGCGACTTTGACCAGCACGCCGATTTCATCGTTGGCGTGTCCGGCCGGACACTCCAGCGTGGTCGCTTCGGCGCTGCGCGGATCGCGCCCGCTGAGTTCGCGGATCACCCGCACCAGCGGTTTGGTGAGCATCACGTAGAACAGCGCCAACAGGAGCCCGGTCAGGATCAGGCTGCGGGCGAACCCGTTGAGCAGGGTGATCTCGGCCCGGCGCAGGAAGCGGCTGCCGAAGGCATAGGTATCCACTTCCAGGCTCAAGACACCCAGCGATTCGTTGGGTAGATGGTCCAGATACAGGCGATCTTCGAACTGGCGTTTGGCACCGAACAGGAAGTCGCTGATCATTCGATAGCTGCTTTGCAGCTCAGGGCGTTTGACGCTGGCCAGCACGGTATTGTTGTTGTCGGTCAACTGCGCCGAAATGATTGCCGGTGAACGCAACAGGCCCAGGGTGAGTTCCTGAGCCAGTTCGGCATCGATGTTGTAGGCGATACGTGATGCCGGGTTATGGCTGATTTCCAGCAAAGACAGGATTTCACGGTTGATGGAGGCGTCTTCGCTGGCATAATCGATGCCGATTTGCAGCAGGCTGAGCAGCGTGCCCAGAATGAACCCGACCAGCACAGTAAGCCTGGCTTGTTTGTACGACAGCCGGTGGGTGAATTTGATATCCATGGGGTGTTGAACCACTTCCGTTTCCCTTCGCTGCTCAAGCATAGTCGATCATGTATCGATACCGAGGTTCCCGAATCGCCTTGTAACAAGGCACGGGGCGGGAATTTTGATCCGCGAGTCGTCGCTGGATCGCCATCATCACTGTGAACGTGCCCGAGGAGAAGATGTGGATTCCCGATTGAATGCTTTTCTTGAACGTGCCGAGTCGGTTCTGGCGCGGATCGAACCGTTGTTGCCGGCGCCGCGCCCGGTGATCGACTGGGGCACTTGCCTGGCCGCGCGCTGGCAGCGTGACGGCCGCAGCGGATATTTGCTGCCGCTGGAAGTCAGCCTTGATATGCGTTTGTCCGACCTGATCGGTGTTGACCGGCAACTGGAACAACTGGGCCGCAATACCCAGCAATTTCTTGATGGCATGCCGGCCAACCATGCGCTGCTCTGGGGCTCGCGCGGGACCGGAAAGTCCTCGCTGGTACGGGCGTTGCTCGCTGAACACGCCGAGGCGGGCCTGCGTTTGATCGAGATCGAGCGCGACCATCTGGCCGACTTGCCGCGGGTGGTCGAGCAAATCGGCAAACTGCCGCAACGTTTTGTGTTGTTTTGCGATGACTTGTCGTTCGAATCCGGTGAGGGCGATTACCGCGTGCTCAAAAGCGTGCTCGACGGCTCGCTGGAACAGGCGCCGGACAACGTCTTGCTGTACGCCACTTCCAACCGTCGCCACCTGGTGCCGGAGAAGGAAAGCGACAACGAAAACTGGAAACGCGTCGACGGCGAACTGCACCCCAGCGAAGCGGTGGAAGACAAGATCGCGCTGTCGGACCGTTTTGGTCTTTGGTTGTCGTTTTATCCGTTTACTCAAGAACACTTCCTCAACGTCGTCGAACACTGGATCGGCCAACTGGCCGCCAAGGCTGGTCTGAGCTGGCAGCGCGACGAAGAGCTGGACATCCTCGCCGTGCGTTGGGCCACCGGCCGCGGTAATCGCAACGGACGTTGCGCATACCAATTCGCCCGTTACTGGGTGGGACTGAAATTGTTGGAGCACAAGCCATGATTGATTTGCAACAAAGCGGCCAAGGCCTCGAAGGCTATGGCATGTTGGCTGCACAACTGGAATCGCTGCTGGCGGACGAGCGCGATTTTATCGCCAACGCCGCGCAGTTCTCGGCATTCCTGTTCAACCAGCTCGATGACCTGAACTGGGCCGGTTTTTACCTCAATCGCAACGAAGAGCTGGTACTCGGCCCGTTCCAGGGCCAGATCGCTTGCGTACGCATTCCGTTTGGGCGCGGCGTATGTGGCGCGGCGGCGGCCAGCCTGCAGACGCAGCGGGTTGAAGATGTGCATGCGTTTCCCGGCCATATCGCCTGCGACAGCGCCTCGAACAGTGAGCTGGTGGTGCCGTTGGTCAAAGAGGGTCGCCTGATCGGCGTGCTCGATCTCGACAGCCCGAAGCTCGCCCGTTTCGGTGCACAGGACCAGGCAGGAATCGAGCAACTGGCGGCGATTTTCCTGCGTCTGACCGACTGCTGATCACGCGCCAAGGCCAGCCTTGTGCAACAGGCTGGCCGTGTCCACGGCATCGATCTGCCGAGGATCGAGAAAGCGCTCGGCGTACTGCATATACACGCCGTCGTTGATGAACAATCCAAACAACTGCGCATCGATGTGCGCCTCGCGGCACATGGTCGCCATGATTCCCAATGCCTCGCTCAATGACTTGGCTTTCTTGTACGGGCGATCGGCAGCGGTCAGCGCCTCAAAAATATCGGCGATCGCCATCATCCGTGCCGGCAGGCTCATTTCTTCGCGCTTCAGGCGTTTCGGGTAGCCGGTGCCGTCCATTTTTTCATGATGCCCACCAGCGATTTCGGCAATGCTGTCGAGGTGGCCGGGGAAGGGCAGGTGACTGAGCATCATGATCGTCTGCACCATGTGGTGATTGATGATGTAGCGCTCTTCGCGGGTCAGTGTGCCGCGGGCGATGCTCAGGTTGTACAACTCGCCGCGATTGTATTTGTGGCGTGGCACATCCAGCTTGAAGCCCCACGGATTGTCTTCAGGGATCAACTCGTTTTTATCGCGATCGAGCAAATGTTCTGGCTTGTCCGCCAGCAGCTTTTCACTGACCGGCAAGTTTGGCGCAGGGGTTTGGGCCTGACGCTTGTTTTCTTCCCACGACACGCCCAGGCGGTCGTCCAGCGTGCGCAGCCAGGTGCGTTGGGACAGATCATTCAGGCGTTGCAAATCTGCCTCTGCCATCGCTTCGCTGCCCAGGTTGCAACGGGCGACAAAGGCAAAGTCTGCGTCCAGTGCGCACAAGGTCTGCTCGCGCATTTCGGCCAGCGTCGCTTCGTCTCCACCCAGGGCCAGCGCCTGCCAGTAATTGATCCAGGCATCGCGCTTGAGCACTTCGAAACGGGTTCGGATCTCGTGGATGCGATCGTTGATGGTTTCCAGTTTGGTGGCTTTGTCGACCACGTATTCCGGCGTCGTGACCTTGCCGCAGTCGTGCAGCCACGCGGCAATGTGCAAGGCTTCCCATTCGTCCTCGCTGGGTTGATAAGTGCTGAAGGCGGGCGCCTGACTCGCTGCCGCGGCTTGAGCGAGCATCAGCGTCAGTTCCGGTACGCGTTGGCAATGTCCGCCGGTATACGGGCTCTTGGCGTCGATGGCCCCGGCGAGCAACTGAATGAAGGCATCGAGCAATTGCTTCTGTCTGGCTTGCAGGCGCTGGCTCTCGATGCTCACCGCCGCAGCGCCGGACACCGCTTGCAAGAAGGCGATACGGTCGGGGCGCAGTTTTTCCAGATCGGCCGGGGTGCCGCTGTCGTTGATCAACAGGATCAAAAGGCCGATGGTTTCGTTGTGGCGGTTGCGCAGACGGATACCGATGAGATGGATCCTCGGCGCTGCCATTGCCAGCAGCACTTTCTGCAAATCCCCGGCGTTTTCGAAACCTAAGTTGCTCACCACGTTGTCGGCGCTGACCAGTTGTTCAAACCACGCCGGACCCGCGCGCTCTTGCAGGTCGTGGCCCTGAATGTCGAACGCCTCCAGTGCTTGTGGCGCGCCATCGATTACCAGACCGTAAGGCTCCATGCGACTGCCGTCGTGTTCACGCAGATAAATCAGCCCTGCCTGAGCCTGGGCGATCTGCACCGTTTCAAACAGCACCCGTTGCAGCAGCGGTGCGAATCGGGTTTCGGCGCACAGGCTGTCGGTGATCCGGAAGAAGCTCGCCAAGGTGTCTTTCATCCGCGCCATCGACACGCTCAACTGGTCGACTTCCAGCACCGGCGAGCGTCGAGCCAGCGGAAAATTGAAGTCGAAACTGCGAATCGCATCGGCTTCCTTGACCAGCGCGTGCAAGGGCTTGACCAGAATTCGTGAGATCAGCCAGCCCAGTGGCAGGCATAGCAGCAAGGTGGCGAGAGTGATCAGCGCACCTTGCCAGCGCATGTGATAGGCATCGGCCAGCAATTCGTCTTCCGGCACCAGCAACGCCAGCTGCAAACCTTTCGGACCGCCTTCCTGAATGCTGCTGCGGGCGACAATCCATTGCCGGCCATCGGCATTCAGACGATTGCCGGTGTGCTCAGCGGACAGCAGCCTATTGAGGCTCGGACTCAAGTCAGCCACTTTGGCCAGGTGTGCGGTGCTGTCATTGACGATCAGTCGGCTACTGTCGGGGTAGGCCACGGCGTTGCCGTCGGAATCGAACAGGGCGATTTCGGTGGACGGTGTGACGACATGTTTACGCAAGGTGGCAGACAGGGCTACCAGCGTCAGATCGGCGCCAATGACCGCGTTTTCGCCACTGCGTCGGGCCAGCGTAGTGCCGACGTTGCGGGTTGAGAAAAAGACGTAGGGCTCTGTGGTGATTTGTTCGGTTTGCTGGCGGGCATTGATGTACCAGGCGCGGTCGCGCGGATCGTAGGGATCCCGGGGATTGTCCTGCCGGCTGATCGGCGTCAATGCCTGATCGAAGAACAGTGACTGCGAGCGCACTTCGCCGCGCGGGTCATGCTCGATGCTCCAGACCTGATACGCCGCCGTTTCGGGGGCGCTGAGCAGTGTTTTCAGGGCCGCGTTGCGTAGTGGGCGCACCATGAAGAAATCGCCGTTGGCATAACCCAGGTACAGCGAAGCGAGATTCGGGTTGTCCGTGAGGGACTGGCTGAACGGCCTGAGCAGCGGCAATCGTTGTTCAAGCCCCGAAGCCCGGGTAGCGGGATTGTCCGCCAGCAGGCTCAGCAGGTGACGGATCGGCTGATAGGTGGCAGACATGTCCAGGCGCACTTCCTGCTCGATCCGATCGAACAGCTTCTCGCTACTCGACAGGATGATCTGCGTCGTCTGGCGATAGTTGAACAGCCCCAGCACCACGCCTGTGAGCAACAGGAGAAACGTGAACATGACACTGATGTGTACGTGCAGCGGAAACCGGCGTTGCTCCGGGTGCAGTGGGCTGGGCATTTCGGGTTCTCCATGATGGTTAACTCACTGCTCAGCGCCAAGCATAGTTAAGGCAAGCTCATTGTGCTTTGGTCAGACAACGCCAATTGTTGTTGCAAGGCTTGCTCCAGGTCGAGCATTGCCCTGTTGCTCGCCTCGCAGAGGCGGGCGATCTCATCTGTTGGCAAAGCCTGCGCGCAGGCCTGTTCAAGAGCATTGCAACATTCGATCACCTGCGTCGCCTGCGCGATGCGCGCGGCGCCCTTGATTTTGTGAGCGACTACGGCCAACGCCCCGCGATCTTGTTGCGGCGATAGCGCGAGCAGTTCCTGTCGGTCGAGACGGCTGCTTTTTAGCAGCTCGACCAGCAGTCGTCGGGCCTGTGTCGGGTTGCCGCCGGTCAACAGGTTAAGGCTTTGCAGGTTGAATGCCGCAGGTTGCGACGCTGGAGTGATGCCGTCGACCCACTGGCTGAGGAGACTCAGGCTCAAGGGTTTGAACAGGCAGTCGTCCATGCCGGCCTGTTTGCAGCGTTGTATTTCTTCGGGTTGCGCATTGGCCGTGAAACCCAGCACGGTGCAGGGCGGCCAGCGGTTCTGCAGCTCCTGCTGGCGAATGGCACGGGTCAGCTCATAACCGTTCATCACTGGCATGTTGCAGTCGACAATCACCAGATCAAAGCCGCCATCCATCCACCGTTCAAGTCCGCTGCGGCCGTTCTCGGCGAGGCTGAAATGATGGCCGAGGAATTCCAGTTGCTGACACATCAACAGGCGGTTGGCCGGGTGGTCATCGACCACAAGCACCCGCAGAGGCGTTAGCGAAGTCTTGAGCGCGGGTTCGTTTCTGGTCGTGCTCACCTGGACAGGCAGAGTTTCCAGCGGCAGCGAAACGCAGACCTGAGTGCCGATTCCGGGCTGGCTGCTCAATTGCAGCTGGCCGCCCATCATTTCGCACAGGTTGCGACTGATGACCAGGCCCAGACCCGCGCCGCTTCTGGCTTGCTGATGGCTGTTTTCCGCTTGCGCGAAAGGTTCGAACAAGCGTTGCTGATCCTCCGCACTGATACCCACGCCGCTGTCCTGTACGGTCAGTTGCATCAGTGCCCGTGCAGGCATCTCCGTGTTCATGAGATCGAGGGTAATCCTGACGTGACCGTGCTCGGTGAACTTGATGGCATTGCTGACTAGATTGGACAGCACTTGTTTGAAGCGCAGCGGGTCCAGATCGACATCGACCGCCAGGTCCGGCGGGTTGACGATGACTTGCAGGGCGAGATTCTTCTGTCGGGCGAGGCCGTCGAAGATTCTGGCAACCGACGCCACCATGTCGACCAGATTGACCCGTTCAGGACAAAGACTCAGGCGCCCCGACTCGATCCGTGCAATGTCGAGAATGTCGCCGATCAGGCCCAGCAGATCCTTTGCCGAATGGTAGGCCGTATCGATCGACGAACGATCCGGATGCTGTGTGTCCATGCGTTTGAGCGTCAGTTCGAGCATGCCGATCACGGCGTTCATCGGGGTACGGATTTCATGGCTCATGGTGGCCAGAAACGTGCTTTTGGCGCGGTTGGCTTCATCCGCCTGTTCCTTGGCCGCGCGAAGGTCTTCGAACAGCTGGCGGCGTTCACTGATGTCGATCCAGCCACCGATGATGCCTTTCACATCGCCGCTGGAGTCGCGATAGGGAAGTATCCAGTGATAGATCGTCAGGCGGCGGTTGCCGATGTGCAGCGGCCGGTCGAGCACCAGCGGAGTGCCTTCTGCCACGACGCGCTGATAATCGGCTTGAAAGGCCTGTGCCTCGAAAGCGTTGCTCAGGGTGCCCTGCATGACGCTTTTGCCGATAACGTCCTCACGCTTGGCATTGAAGGCTTCGAGGTAGCTGTCATTGCAGCTTTGCAACAGGCCCTGGCGGTCGCGAACGTAGATCGGATGCGGCGTACCGTTGACCAGCGAGCGCATGAATTCGAACTGGTCGTTAAGGGCACGTTCGGCCGCCTGGCGTTGTTTGATCTGGTGTCGCATATAAGCATTCCAGGCCAGCAACAGCAGCAGAACCAGGCAAGCGGCAGTGATCATTTGATAGAACAGACGCTGGTAGTTGTGCCAGATATTCTGGGAGGCGGTGGAGTAACCGCGCCACCGGCCATTGATCACACCCAGCTCTTCCGGGGCAATGCTCAGCAGAGCTTTGTTGATGATCGAGCCCAGCTCCTTGTTGTCGCGGGCGGTCGCCAGAGAGAACGCGGCCTGACCGGTGCCGATGGTGGTGGTGATCTGCAATGGATGGTCAAAGATCCGCGAAGAAATGAAGTAATTGGCGATCACCAGCGAGTTCACCGCGCCGTCGACATGCCCCTCGGCAAGCAACGAAACGGCGCTGAAGGTATCGGCCGTTTCGATCAACTGAATGAGTGGAAACTCTCGGCGCAGGTACTCGACCATCGGGTTGCCCTGGGCGATAGCCAGCGGCTTGCCTTTGAGCTGGCCCAGATTGGTTGGGCCATCGGCGCTTTTGCGGGTTAGCAAAACATAGGAGTTTTCCAGGTAAGGGCGACTGAAGTTCAGGGCTTTTTCCCGTTCGGCGGTCGGCAGCAGTGCTGCAATCAGATCGGCTTGATGGCTGTCGAGTTGCTTGATCATGTCCGCGTCGTTGCGACTGCGGCGGATCTCGAAACGCAGGCCGGTGCGCAATCGGATCAGTTCGAGCAGGTCGGCGCTGATGCCGCGGAAATTTCCATCATTGTCGAAGAAGGTCAGCGGCGCAAACGCCTCATTGACCACCACGCTCACGACAGGGTGCTGTTTGAGCCACGCCTCTTCGCGCTGGGTCAGTTGCATTTTCTGATCGGTGAGCAACAGGTCGCTGCCGGCACTCCAGCGTTTGGCGATGTTGTCGCGTTCGCTGCTTGGCACCGCTTTGAGTACGGTGTCGATGATGCCCAGCAGGTGCGGATTGTTTTGGCGTACGGCGAAGCTGAACCCCTGGGCTTCCTGTTTGCCGAAATTGGCCATACGCACGTTGTTGAGGTAGCCCTTGTTGATCATGTAATGCGTGGAAATGGTATCGCCGAGAAACACATCGGCCTGATCGAATGCCACGGCGTTGATTGCATTCTGGTAGGAGGGATAGCAGGTAATCAGCGCTTTTGGATACAGCGCCTTGACCTCGGGCAACGGCAGATAGTGATAGACCATGCTCAGTCGCAGCCCCGCCAGACCTTCGCTCAGTGAGCGGGTTTCGTCCTCGCGGGTGACGAGTACAGGCTGATCAATGGCATAGGGTGTGGAAAGCGCGAGGCTGGCGTTGCTCGCCTCGAAGCCGTTGGCTGTGCCGAGCAGGTCGACCTGGCCGTCGACCAGCGCGCGAATCGCAGCATCCCGGGAGGGGAAGCGCTGCACCCGGATTGGCAAACCGGTGGCCTGACTGAGGATTCCGGCGTAGTCAGCCGTCAGACCTTCGTAATCCTTTCCGCTGACGGTCATGTCAAAGGGTGGGTAGTCGGGCGCGGAAGTGCCGAGTATCAGTTCGCTGCGCTCATGCAGCCACTGCCGTTGGGACTGTTCGAGCGCGACCGGGACCGACTCGCTTGCCGACCGGCTGAGCAAGACATAATCCGCCGAAGCGCCAGGCATGGCGAACACGTTGGCGCTCAAGTACAGACCGGCGCACAACGCAATTAAATAGTCCTTTAAACGACTGGGCATGCGGGCTCTCACACGAGTGCGTTACGTTTGGCCATCTCGATAAGTTCTACAAGTGATTTGGCTTTGAGTTTTTGCATCAGGCGTTTTTTGTAGGTGCTGACGGTTTTATTGCTGAGGAACATGCCCTTGGCTATTTCCTTGTTGGTACGGCCCTGAGCAAATAGTTGCAATACCATCAACTCCCGATCATTGACGGATTTGAAAAGTTCCAGTTCTGCGTAACGAATATCGTCGCTGCGCACCGGATTCAACGCCTGGCTGGGGAAATAGTTGTAACCGGAAAGTACTGCCTTTATCGCGCTGACCAGTTCGCTCAAGTCTTCTTGTTTACAGACATATCCTGACGCGCCGGACTGCATGCAGCGAATACCGAATAAAGTCGGGCACTGGGCGGTCAGTACCAGGGTCTTCAATGGTGAACTCATGGCGTTGAAGCGGGCCAGCACTTCCAGGCCGTCGAGCTTGGGGATACTGATGTCGAGAATGATCAGATCAGGCATGCACTCGCGCACCATCTGCATGGCATCGACCCCGTTATCGGTTTCACCGACGACCTTATAACCTTCATGTTCCAGCAGCATGCGAACGGCGAGACGGATGACCGGGTGATCGTCAACAATAAAAACGGAGTTCATAATCAAATCCCATACAAGCACGAATAAAGCGCGCACCTTAGCTCAGATGAATGAACACTCGCATGAACTGACTTGGCTCCAGTCGCGTTATCGGATAATTCCTACAATTAATGAGGAAAGGGACTACGGCCAAACTAGGATCAACGTAAGGAAGTGCAGGGATGGTATCGGCTTATAGTTGGCTGTGTTTGTTTTGCAAGTGCTGGATGTCAATAGTTATTTCATCACTGTTTAAGTGTGCTGATTCGTCGCTTTTTTGTTGTTGGTTGTTTTGCCGTTATATCCCGGCATAAAACTGCTAAATGCACTCGTCGAAAATGACATTGCAGGTAGAAAACGATCGACAGGTAATCAGCCTGCCGGCGGTACCGGCCGGCTGAATACGCTGGATCAGTGGCTGGAGCGCCCAGTCATTTCCAGCGCCATGTCGCTGGCGTAGCTGTCGGTCATGCCAGCGATGAAATCGATCATGCGCAAAAACGATGCGTGCAATGAACCTTGTGGGTCCGGCGCATTGTTGCCCAGCAAATCGAGGATGCGTCGGCTTTTGAACGACGGAGTACGCCCATTGTGCTGTTCCAGCGCGGCGCCGCAGAACGAATTGAGCAGAATCTCCAGCGTCGTATAGGCGCCGATTTCGTGCAGGGTTTTGCGTTTGTCCTGAAAGATCTTCTTGCGCGCAATGTCCTTGGCGTTCAACACACACCGCTTGGCCGGGCCGTGCATGTGCTCGACCAGATCGCCGTGCAACGTGCCGGCGAGCAGTGCGTCCTGTTGCTCGACAAAGGCCCGCGCGGCGGCGTTGGTCAAATGCTCGATGGCTTTGCCGCGCAGGATCGCCAGTTTGCGCCGCCGCGAATCCTGCGGACCGAGTTGGCGATAGGTTTCCGGTAAATCATCGCCCACGAGGCCGAGCAGCAGGGATTCGACTTCGGCGTACTCCAGCAACTCCATCTCAAGACCGTCTTCGAGGTCGATCAGCGCATAGCAGATGTCGTCAGCGGCCTCCATCAGGTACACCAATGGATGGCGAGCCCAGCGTTGGTCTTCCAGTTGCGGCAGGCCGAGCTTGTGGGCAATTTGCTCAAGCAGCGGCAGTTCGCTCTGATAGCAGCCGAACTTGTGCTTCTTGTAACCGAGGGAGTCGGCGTGACGAGCCGTCCACGGATACTTCAGATAAGTGCCGAGGGTGGCGTAGGTCAGGCGGGTGCCACCGTCGAACTGATGGTACTCAAGCTGCGTGAGCACGCGGAAGCCCTGGGCATTGCCTTCGAAGTTAAGGAAGTCACCGCGCTCGGCTTCGCTCATGCCGTCCAGCCAGCCACGCCCGGCCGCTTGCTGAAACCAGTGGCGAATGGCGTCTTCACCGGAATGGCCGAAAGGCGGATTGCCGATGTCGTGAGCCAGGCAGGCCGACTGCACAACCATCCCCAGGTCGGCAGGATCACACCAGTCCGGAAGGGCACTGCGCAGGGTTTCGCCAACGCGCATGCCCAGCGAACGGCCCACGCAGCTGACTTCCAGCGAGTGGGTCAGGCGTGTGTGGATATGATCATTACTGGTGACCGGGTGCACTTGGGTTTTACGGCCCAGGCGACGGAAAGCTCCCGAGAAAATGATGCGGTCATGGTCTTTATGAAAAGGGCTGCGGCCAAGTTCTTGCGGGCTGTACAGCGGCTTTCCGAGGCGTTCGCGGTTGAGCAGGGTTTGCCAATCCAAGGCTGATTCTCTCCGTCAGGTGACTGAATTGACCTAGCTTCCCGGTTCAGCCGTATGCCTGCAAGCGGAACTATAATCCTGCAGCATCGATATCGATCAACAGCAGGCGTTCGCCATTGTCGAAGAACTGCCCGGCCGTCAGGCAATACTGATTGCTGGTGGCATCTCGGTAGGTATTGGAAAGGGTCAGACGCCGTTCGTCCCAACCTTCGGCCAACAGATGATAGAAGTACGGACGCCACGACCAGTTGTGTCCCAGATAGCGGTTGTCGGCGATCCAGCCGTTGTGGCGCCATTCCAGATTGGGGGTCAGTTGCGTGCCGTGGCGGTCGCACTGATAAAACCGCAGCAGCCATGGAAATGCTTCCAGGTGGGGCAATGCACTGAGTGGCGCACGGGCTTGCGCCCATTTTTGCAGGATCGCCATCAATTCACTGAGTTGCTGGCGCATCTGCATCAATCGCCCACGCTCGGCGAGCTTCTGCTGAACGTAACGCTGGCGCAGCTCGGCAAAGCGCTGCACAAAGGCGTCGGTGGCAAAGAACGCCTCCTGCGCCCGAGCGAACAGGAAACCCTGTACGTAGCGCGATCCGCATTCCAGAGCGAAATTCAGCTGCGCCTCGGTTTCGACCCCTTCGGCAATGATCCAGCAGCCGGTTTTCTCGGCCATTTGCGCGAGGGCCTTGACCACATCACTGCTCGGCCCGCCCAACGCGGCGGCCTGAAACAGTCGCATGTCGAGCTTGAGGATGTCCGGTTGCAGCGCCAGCACTCGATCGAGTTGCGAATAGCCGGCGCCAAAATCATCAATGGCAATCCGCGCCCCAGCCTCGCGATAACGCGCAACCACTTCGGCCAGACGTTGGCCATTGCCGCCCAGTTCGGTGATCTCGAACACAATGCGCTGTGGATCAACGTTGTGTCGCGCCAGTTGCTTGAGGCTGGGCAGGGCCTGGTCGGGGCGCAGGCGACTGATCCAGCGCGGCGACATATTGAGACTGAGAAACCAGTCAGCCGGGGCTTCATGCAGACGGCTCAGGGCGTTGTCGCGGATCTGCCGGTCGAGGCGGCGCAGGGCCATGGCCGGCGTGCGCGGGTCAGCGAACAGCGGCCCGACCGAGGTCAATTGTCCATCGCTCTGGCGCAGGCGGCCCAAGGCTTCGACGCCGGCGATGCGTCCAGTGGCGGTATCGATGAAAGGCTGAAAACAGGCGAGCGGTTGCCCGTCGATCACGGGGCCTCCTTAGTCGTTCTTGTTCTGGTTGAAACCTGCCGACCGGGTAGGCGTTCAGGATTGAACCTCTTCTAGAAAGAGGTTCATCCCGAAGGTATTGCAAGAATGTAGCCAGTTGCGAGAGGTCAGCGTTTGCCCGAACTCTGCATGACCAGTTTGATCAGTGGCCCGAGGCTGGTACCGAGGCGAACCAGTCGGCTCAGGCCACCGACGCCGCCGCTTTTCGCGCCCTTACCGGTGATGAATCCCAGCAGGGTGACAGCGGCCACGCCCCACAACGGCGCGTGTTTGATGCCGAATCCGCCTTGCAGGTTTTGCGACATGCCGCGCATGCGCTGCAAGGGTTGCAGCACTTGCCCGGCTTCGTGACGGATTTCCTGACGATGCATTTCCATGCGCAGGCGGATCAGTGCCTTGCGCATTTCCCGACGAGAGCTGTTATGTGGAAGTTCAGGCAGGCTCATGGCAGCAGACGCTCCCGGTCGTTGGCCAGCTCTTCGAGCGTGCCGTGGAAGGGTGAGGATTCATCGAAGACCGCAGCCTTGAGGCGCAATCCACAGAAAGCGGCCGCGAGCGTATAGAACACGCACAGGCCGATAATCGCGGGCAGGCGATAGGTATCCCAGAACACGATCAACACCAGCGTCGACAAACCTACCAGCAACAGAAGGGCAAACACCAAGGCCAAGCCTGCGAACAGCAACAGGCTGACGGTACGTGCTTTCTGCTCCTGCAATTCGATGCCGAACAATTCGACATGACTGTGCAGCAAGCCAAGGACAGCGGCGCCCAGACGCCGCGTGGAGGAAGTGGTGCCCGCAGCCGGG
This sequence comes from Pseudomonas sp. LBUM1648, assembly GCF_059716145.1. NCBI lineage: Bacteria > Pseudomonadati > Pseudomonadota > Gammaproteobacteria > Pseudomonadales > Pseudomonadaceae > Pseudomonas > Pseudomonas sp. LBUM1648. The sequence continues at coordinate 4,581,207 of NZ_CP166808.1, read as the reverse complement.
CCGGATTCACCGATCGACATAATCAGCGCCGAGTAGCCAGCAGGCCGATCAGAAAACCTACACCGGCAGCGATGCCGACGGATTGCCACGGATTGGCCGACACGTAGTCTTCAGTGGCGGTGACCGCCGCCTGACCGCGCTCGCGCAGGGTGTCTTCGGTCAGCTTCAGGGTTTCCCGTGCACGCAGCAGGCTGTCGTGGATCTGTTCACGCAGCTCATCAGCCTGATCGCCGGCCAGAGTGGCGGTGTGCTCGAGCAACCGTTCGGTGTCGGCGACCAATGTCTGGAAGTCGTTCATCAGGATTTCTTGAGCAGTCTTTGCCTTGATGCTGGCCATGGGTGGATCTCCGTAAGTGGCGTCTGAAGCGTTCGAGTATGAGCCTTGCGCGAAGGTTCAGTACAAATGACTGGTACAGCTTTTGCTACGTCGTGGTGCGTCGCCCGACAGTCGTGCGCTGTTGCCGAGCGTACAAGCGGGAAAACCTTAACTCAAATAACCACGGTTCGTATCAGGGCATCGACCTTGTGCGCCAAAGCGGTTCATCGGACAGCCTGATCCATGACTGCGCGGTCGCAACTTGGTGCATGAAATGCTCGTATGAACTGATTTGGTGCTCTATTTACCTGCCAGGTCTGCCTCTTTATGGAAAATCTGCAAAGCGCTGTGGACACGTTGGTTCACAGCTCCAATACGTTGTTCATTCTGATCGGTGCGGTGATGGTGCTGGCGATGCACGCCGGTTTCGCATTTCTGGAAGTCGGTACGGTGCGCCAGAAAAACCAGGTCAACGCCTTGTCGAAGATCCTCAGCGATTTCGCCGTCTCGACCCTGGCCTATTTCTTATAGGCTATTGGATCTCCTACGGCGTGACGTTCATGCAGCCGGCGGCGGTGCTGAGTGCCGATCATGGCTATGGGCTGGTGAAGTTTTTCTTTCTGCTGACCTTTGCCGCAGCGATCCCGGCGATCATTTCCGGCGGCATTGCCGAGCGGGCGCGTTTCGTTCCTCAGTTGTGTGCCACAGCGCTGATCGTGGCGTTCATTTATCCGTTTTTCGAAGGGATGATCTGGAATGGCAACTATGGCCTGCAAGCCTGGCTGACGGCGCAGTTTGGTGCGGCGTTCCATGATTTCGCCGGCTCCGTGGTGGTACATGCCATGGGCGGCTGGCTGGCGCTGGCGGCGGTGCTGCTGCTTGGCCCGCGCAATGGGCGTTATCGCGATGGTCGACTGGTCGCGTTCGCTCCGTCGAGCATTCCGTTTCTGGCGCTGGGCTCGTGGATTCTGATTGTCGGCTGGTTCGGCTTCAACGTAATGAGCGCACAGACGCTGCAGGGTGTCAGCGGACTGGTGGCAGTCAACTCGTTGATGGCGATGGTCGGTGGCACGGTGGCGGCGTTGATCGTCGGGCGCAATGACCCGGGCTTTCTGCACAACGGCCCGTTGGCCGGGTTGGTGGCGATCTGTGCAGGTTCTGATCTGATGCATCCGGTCGGCGCACTGGTGACCGGCGCCATTGCTGGTGCTCTGTTCGTCTGGTGCTTTACCGCCGCGCAGGTCAAATGGCGCATCGACGACGTCTTGGGCGTATGGCCGTTGCACGGATTGTGTGGCGTGTGGGGCGGGATTGCCTGCGGGGTTTTCGGCCAGACAGCGCTCGGTGGTCTTGGTGGCGTCAGCCTGATCAGCCAGTTGATCGGCACTGCGCTCGGCGTGGCGGTGGCGCTGATCGGCGGCTTCGTCGTTTACGGCGTGATCAAGGCGCTGCATGGCCTGCGCCTGAGTCAGGAACAAGAGTATTACGGCGCCGATCTGTCGTTGCACAAAATCGGCGCGGTGAGTCAGGACTAATTTTCAACATCGTCGGCCCCGGGATAAAAACCGTGCAGCAGGCGATAGCGATCAATGCGCACCTGATCGACTTTCTCCTGTACCTGATGCGCTGGCAGGCCGAGCATGATCAAGGCATGCGAGGCGAGCATCAGGCTCGATTCCAATAGTTCCGGCACCACTTCGGTGGCGCCGGCGGCCTTCAGTTCGGCCCATTGGCTGTCGTCACGGGTGCGCACCAGAATCGGCACGTGCGCATTGAGTCGGCGAGCTTCCTTGAGGATGCGCAGGGCGACATCGCTTTGATCCACGGCAATCACCAGCAATCGCGCACGCATCAGGCCGATGGCGGTCAGCAGTTCGCCGCGAGAGGAGTCGCCGTAATGCACGTCACTTTCCCCGCTCGAGGCTTCCTGTACCCGCACCGGGTCGTTGTCCAGAGCGATGTAAGGCTGCTTTGCGTTGCGCATGAAACGGCCGATCGATTGACCGACGCGGCCGTATCCGCAAATCACCACATGCTTGTCGAGACTGGCGTTGAGCGCGCTGATCTCCTCGATCTGTGCTTCCTGATTGGGTTTGCGGTGCAGGACCGCGGCGATACGTGGTGCCGCACGCAGCAACAGCGGTGTCAGCAGCATTGAGCAGAACGTCGCCGCGAGCAGCAGGGCGCCCAACTCTGCCGGCATCAGGCTGTTTTGTTGCATCTGCGCCATCAGTGCGAAGCAGAATTCTCCCCCTTGGGCCAGCGCCAAACCACTGCGCCACGCGGTTTCACTGTCACTGCCGCGCCACTTCACCAGCAGCGCCACCACGATGCCCTTGATCACCATCAAACCGAGGGTCAGGCCGAGGATCAGCAGGCTGTGACTGACGAACAATTGCAGGTCGATCAGCATGCCGATGCTGACAAAAAACACCCCGAGCAGAATGTCGCGGAAAGGCCGGATATCGGCTTCGATCTGATGTCGGTAGTGGCTTTCACCCAACAGCATGCCGGCGAGAAAAGCGCCAAGGGCAGGGGACAGGCCGAGCAAGTGAGTCAGCCATGCGGTCAACAGCACGATCACCAGCGCCAACAGTACGAATAACTCAGCCGAGCGCGACGCAGCCACTTCATGGAACAGCCGAGGCAACAACCAGCGACTGGCGAGCAGCAGACCGACAAACAGCACCACGGTTTTCGCCAGGGTCATCGGCAATGCCCAATACCAGACCTGATCACTGCTTCCGGCGAACACCGGCACCAGGGTCAGCAGCAAGACCGCGACCACGTCCTGAAACAGCAGAACGCCGACGGCATTCTGGCCGTGACTGCTGAACACTTCGCCGAGGCTGCCCAGCTCTTTGGTCACGATCGCCGTGGACGACAGCGACAGTCCTGCGCCAAGCAACAGTGCAGAAGTCATCGGCATGCCCAGCGACATCAGCAGCAGACCCAACAGCGCCGTGCTGATCAGAACCTGCTGGCTGCCCAGACGAAATACGACCTGGCGCAGCGCAATCATCTTCGACAGGGAAAACTCCAGGCCCAACGAAAACAACAGGAACACCACACCCAGTTCAGCCACGTCGGGGAGGTGTTCACTCTCGTTGACCCAATCGAAGGCACTCGGCCCGACGAGCAAGCCCACGCACAGGTAGCCCAACACCGGCGGCAATCGCAGGCGACGGAACAGCGCAATCACCACGAGGGACGAGGCGAGGATGATCAACAGGTTGGCAAACACTGGACACTCCGATGTCAGGGCTCTGGCTTCTCAAGCGTAGAGGCAAAAAGACCGGGAGCATTGCGTAATTGGTTTTTCAGCGGGCTGATTTGCGTCAGGGTTTTGCGAGTGAAACGCCACAAATACGCTTAAGCCTTCGGGCTGCGGTGGCTCGACGGGTTTTCAGGGGCGGCATAGAATAGGCGCACTCATTTCTGGTCGAAGCCATCATGCCTCCTGAATGTCAGCTGTTCGGCACCTTGGGGTGTCATCTGTGTGAAGTCGCGGAAGCTGAACTGATGCCCTTTGTCGAGCACGGCTTGCTCGTTGAGCTGGTTGATATCGCCGAGGACGAGCGCTGGTTTGAGGCTTACGGCCTGCGGATTCCGGTACTGCGTCGAATCGACACCGGGGCTGAACTGGACTGGCCGTTCAGCGCCGATGAGGTCGTGGCGTTTCTCCGTTAATCAGCTTTCATGCAGCATTCCGCTGGTCGCTCACGAGCATCCAGCCCTTGGCACTTCCCGGCTTGTTCGGTTACTGTATGTTCATACAGTAATTGGGTCAGAGGGATGAACCGTGGTCAATGTCGAACAGTTGAAGAACAGCGTTAACCGGATGTCGGTTGATGTGGTGCGCGAGGCCGTTCTCGAATTGCGCCTGGACGGGTTGGTCACGGAGGGCAAGACGCCATTCAACAAACTGCATTTCAATACCTGTTTTGCCGAGATCGAAGCCCTGTTTCAGCGCGCCGGTTATCACAAGCAGTTGGATGTGGTCGGTTATCAGGGTTTGCTCTACGCCTTGTACGACCCGGGCCGCTGGGAGGCGGTCGACGTGTTGCGCTGGCTCAAGGAATTCACCGAGGCGGCGGCGCTCAAGTCGATTCCCGCCTGAGGATTCAGCGCTAGGTTCGTTTCCCCCAGTGTTGGATAATGCCGGACTGCTTTAATGGTTCGAGTTTCCGTATGTCCACATCAACATTTTCCGCTGCACACAATCAGGCCAGCACACTGTACCTGCCGCCGGGTACTTGGCTGACCGTACTTGATTGTTTGTGCGAGCATTTCAGTGCCATTGGGCGCGAGCAGTGGCTGGACCGGATTGCCCGGGGGCGGGTGCTGGATGGCCAAGGTCAGCCGATTGCGTTGGACTTGCCCTACAAGGAAGGCCTGCGGATTCACTACTTTCGCGAAGTGCCGGACGAAAAACCGATACCGATGGTCGAGTCGATTCTTTATGCCGACGAACATCTGGTGGTGGCTGACAAACCTCACTTTCTCCCGGTGACCCCGGCCGGCGAGTATGTCGAGCAAACCTTGCTGCGCAGGCTGATTCGTCGGCTGGACAATCCTCATCTGGTGCCACTGCACCGCATCGACCGGCATACGGCGGGGCTGGTGATCTTCTCGGCTAATCCGCAAACCCGTTCCGCGTATCAGTCGCTGTTCCCGACACGGCAGATCGACAAGCGCTACGAAGCGATTGCTCCGGCATTGCCTGAACTCAGTTTCCCCTTGGTGCACAAAAGCCGCCTTATTGATGGCGAGCCTTTTTTCCGTATGCAGGAGGGGCCGGGCGTCAGCAACACCGAAACGGCTGTGGAAGTCCGGGAAAAGAACGGCGATCTCTGGCGCTACGGCCTGTATCCGGTGACCGGCAAGAAACATCAACTGCGCGTGCACATGACCGCGTTGGGGGCGAGCATCTGCAACGATCCGTTTTACCCGGATGCACTGAAAGACGTCGAGGATGACTACGCCAATCCACTCAAATTACTGGCACAAGGGCTGCGCTTTATCGATCCGGTGACCGGTGAGGAACGTGAATTCGAAAGTCGCATCACCCTGCAATGGTGACATCGGTGCCATTTTTCGAGCGCCCATGAAAAAGCCCGCATATCTATGCGGGCTTTTCTGTATCCGGTGTCGACCCAGAGCTTACAACTCTTTAACGGTACGAACCTGATCCTTGTTGATGCGGGTTTCTTTGCCGTCGAGCTGTTTGAACTCGTAGAAGCCCGAATCATCATCGTATTGCGGGGTGTCGACGGCCTGGATTTCGCGACCGTCATTCAAGGTGATCACTGTTGGCGACGAGCAACCGGCGAGGGTAGCTAGGCCCAGTGCGAGCATGAAAGTGGCGAGGGTCCGTTGAGTCATGAGTGTGTCTCCGAATGGGAATTCTTTTGGTTACTGAGCTTGAGACGTATACAAGGCGTGAGAGTTCCTTGAATAGTGTCAGTCTGACACAGTGTTGTGCGCATTTAACAGGTCGGGGGTGTTCAGGTTGGCCAGCCGTGGGTCGTTGTCGGGACAGTGCAGCGCGGTGGCGCCGAGACCGCGCATGACCCGCCCGGGGCTGCGTTCCCCGGCATTCCATGCGTCTTCGAAGGCCGGTAAGAGGGCGACCGGGATCACGCACAACAACGGTTCCCAGTGCTCGTCATGGCGCAACATTAATGGTTTGTCATGATGCAGATTCGCGGTCTCGCGCATGCTTTGTAGCAACGCACCATCAATACGCGGGACATCGCAGGGCAATACCAACAGATGCGAATGGCGTGCGGCTTTCAGGCCGGCGCGAATACCGGCCAACGGACCGGGAAAGTCACCCTCGTCGTCCACCACCAACTGATCGGCGAACGGCGCGTAACGCTCACGATTACGGTTGCAGGAGATGATCAGGTCATCGGTGAGCGGACGGGTCTTGCGCTGTAGATGCGCAATCAACGGCTCGCCCAGCCACTCCACCAGACCTTTGTCCTGACCGCCCATGCGTTGCCCGCGTCCACCCGCCAAAAGCAAGATGGAGCAGGGCGGCAGTTGCGTGTCAAAGGTCATGGCAGCTCTCCGGAGGGGCGGCGAAAAAAGGGGGCGCTGTGATATAACACCGGGCTGTTTTCCCTACAACTGGAAGAGCCTATGAAAGCCAAGGCTGATGTACCTTTCGTGCCGCTCAATATTGCGGTTCTGACTGTCAGCGATACCCGAACCCTGGAAACCGACACTTCAGGCCAGGTCTTCGTCGACCGACTGGCGGCCGCCGGCCACAATCTGGCAGCGCGGGTCCTGCTCAAAGATGACCTCTACAAAATTCGCGCGCAAGTCGCCAACTGGATTGCCGACGATGTCGTGCAGGTGGTGCTGATCACCGGTGGCACCGGGTTCACGGGCCGCGACAGCACCCCTGAAGCCGTCACGTGTCTGCTCGACAAGCAAGTGGATGGGTTTGGGGAGTTGTTCCGGCAGATATCGGTGGCCGATATCGGCACCTCGACCGTGCAATCCCGAGCGCTGGCCGGTCTGGCCAATGGCACGCTGGTTTGCTGCTTGCCGGGTTCGACCAATGCCGTGCGTACGGGGTGGGATGGGATTTTGGGTGAGCAACTGGACGCTCGTCACCGTCCGTGCAATTTCGTTCCTCATCTGAAACAGGCAGCGCCTTGTGAATCCCGTGGGTAAGCCGGGCAAGACGGGCTCGTTGATGCCCGTCGAAGTGGCGCTGGCGCGACTGCTGGAAATGGCTGAGACCTCGCCAATCGTCGAGCACGAATATTTGCCACTGGCTCAAGTCGAGGGTCGGGTACTGGCCGAAGATCTGGTTTCGACCCTGGATCTGCCACCTTGGCCCAACAGTGCCATGGACGGATATGCCTTGAACCTCTCGGATTGGGCGGGCGAACCGCTGCCGGTTAGTCAAAAGGTGTTTGCCGGGCAGTCTCCGGAAGCTTTGAAACCCGGTACCTGTGCGCGAATCTTCACGGGGGCGCCGATACCACCTGGTGCCAATTGCGTGGAAATGCAGGAAAACGCTGACGTTCAGTCCGATGGAAGCGTGCGTTTCGTTGAAGCTCTGAAGATCGGGCAGAACATTCGCCCCCAAGGCCAGGAAACAACCGTCGGGGAACTGATACTTCCCGGCGGAACGCGACTTGGTCCGATTGAACAAGGCTTGTCCGCGTCGCTGGGGTGCGCCGGGCTGAAAGTTGTGCGCAAGGTTCGAGTTGCGGTGATTTCTACTGGCGACGAACTGGTCGAACCGGGTCAGCCATTGGGGCCGGGGCAGATTTACAACAGTAATCGGGTGTTGCTGTGCAGCTGGTTACTGCGTCTGGGCTGTGAGGTGATCGACGCTGGCATTCTTCCTGATGACCTTGCCACCACCCGTGCCCGGCTCGGTGAGTTGCAGAATGTTGATCTGATACTTTCCACCGGTGGTGTATCAGTAGGTGAAGCGGATTTTCTGGGTATTGCCCTGCGAGAAGAGGGCGAACTGGCTCTTTGGAAACTGGCCATCAAGCCCGGAAAACCGCTGACATTCGGACATTTCCGCAATGTGCCGGTCATCGGTTTGCCTGGTAACCCGGCGTCGACGTTGGTGACCTTTGCTCTGCTGGCTCGCCCCTACCTGTTGCGCCGGCAGGGAGTGCGGGATGTCGAGCCTCTGAAGTTCCCGGTGCCGGCAGGCTTCACCTGGCCGGTTGCCGGCAATCGCCGTGAATACCTGCGTGGGCGTCTCGAGCAAGGGCGGGCGACGATCTATCGTAACCAGAGTTCCGGTGTGCTGCGCAGTGCCGCGTGGGCAGATGGATTGGTTGAAGTGCTGGAAGGCCGCACTCTGAATGTAGGGGATGAGGTCGTTTTCATTCCACTGAGTGATCTACTGGGCTGATCGAGCGTAAATGCAGGCGTCGGCTGAAACAGTCGAAGCCTGCAATGTTTCTCTGAGTCAATGGCTGATCAGCGTAACAAGCTGGTCGAATCGGCTATTGGCCACCCAACCCAGCAGAGCCAGTACTACTGCTGTTGCACCCGCCGAATAGGCAAGACGGTGTTTGATTGTTCTGACGTCACTACGAACTTCGTCCATGTCCCGTCGAATGTATTTGAGGTGGGTTTCCAGCTCGGTAACACGAGGTTCCATATCAACTTCTCCAGTGGTCTTGGCGTTGCTTTTGAACTCGGACTTGGGGTTCGCGCGACTTTCGGCGAGAGGGCCAACCGGACTCACTGGCATTCTGGCTTCAAGGCTCTGCATGGAAAAATCCAACAGCGGCTGTTTCGGATAGAAGCCAGTAACCTTTTCCATCTGTCGAGCTGTTAAAAAAACTCGGGGTGTATCGACTCATTACATGCACGTCCTTGTGTTATTGGGATGATTGATACCGCCGACACACGGTGAACCAATGGCCGAGCTTGGTCAATTAAGCCGATTCCTCTTGTTTTGTAAGAAAAAATACCGCTGTGTAAGACGCCTCGTCCGGTCGCTTGAATTAATTGTCATTCTTGCGGCTTTTTTAGGTGCCGCTGCGGTCAAGATGTTTCAACCGATTCAATTCAGGGAGTGACGCTATGAGTGAACGCCGGGCACTGTTGATTCTGCATGGCAAGCAGGCACTCAACGAGGCGGTTCGCGCCGCAGTCGAGGACAAACGCAAGCAAGGCTGGGAATTGGCAGTGCGTCTGACCTGGGAGGCAGGCGATGCCCAACGATGGGTGGAGCAAGCGCTGGCGGATGGCTATCGGCAGATCATTGCCGGTGGCGGAGACGGCACTTTGCGCGATATCGCCGAAGCTCTCGCGGCGCATCCGGGGAAAGCCAGTCTGGTACTTTTGCCCTTGGGGACTGCCAACGATTTTTCCCGCGCAGCGGGAATCCCGCTGGAGCCGGCCGAGGCGCTTGAGCTTCTCGATGTACCAGCGCGTGATATTGATCTGGGTGAAGTGGGCGGGCAGATTTTTCTCAACATGGCCACCGGTGGTTTTGGCAGTCAGGTCACGGCCAATACTTCAGAGGATCTGAAGAAAGTGCTGGGCGGTGCGGCCTATCTGTTCACCGGTCTGTCACGATTCAGCGAGTTACATGCCGCATATGGCGAGCTGCAGGGGCCGGATTTTCACTGGAGCGGTGAGCTGCTGGCATTGGGGATCGGTAATGGTCGTCAGGCGGGAGGCGGGCATGTGCTGTGTCCGCAGGCACTGGCCGACGACGGATTACTGGATGTCAGCATCTTGCCAGCGCCACAGGAGCTGGTCGGCACGTTGAAGAGTCTGCTGAGCGACGGTTTTGGCATCGACAACATGTTTGTGCGAACCCGTTTGCCGTGGGTCGAAATCAAGGTCGCCGAGGGGCTGTACATTAATCTTGATGGTGAACCGCTGGAAGGCGAAAGCATGCGATTCGAGGCAAGACCTGCGGCGTTGCAGGTGCACCTGCCGAAGGACTCGCCTCTGTTGACCGTCAAGCAGCCTCTCAATCGTCCAGACTGATGATCTGTTCGCGCACGGCGAACAGCACCAAGCCTGCCACATCGTAGATTTGCAGACGCTTCATGATTTGCGAGCGGTGGGTCTCGACGGTCTTGATGCTCAAGCCCAGGCCGTTGGCAATTTCCCGGGTCGATTTGCCCCGCACGATCAAGCGCAGGATTTCCAACTGTCGGGCGGTCAGATTGTGCGAGTCGGCGATTTCCGGCTGTTGCTTCTGATTGCGGGTCAGCGCTTGGGTGATCACGGTGTGGGCGATGGCCGGACTCAAGTAACGCTCGTTGTTGCGCAAGGCTTCCAGCGCGTGCTCGAGTTCGGTGGCGGTGGTGTCCTTGAGCAGATAACCGTGGGCGCCGGATTCCAGTGCCTGCATGATCAGCGCGGGGTCCGTGTGCATCGACAGGATCAGCACTTTGCTCTGCGGACGCACCCGCTTGAGCCGCTGCAGGGCTTCCAGGCCGCCGGTTTCCTTCATGGATATGTCCAGCAGCACGATATCGGGGCTCAGTTGCTCGACCATCTCGAGCAACTGCGAGCCGTCGTTGGCCTCGCCAATCACCGCGTAACCGGGAATATCCAGCACCAGAGCGCGCACGCCGGCCCTGATCAGCGAGTGGTCATCCACCAGAAGTAAGTTACAAGTCAACGCATAACCTTATTCGTACTGGCCCGCTCGAGTGCGCGGGGCGCCCAGGGGAAAAGTGCTTCGATTTGAGTGCCTTTGCCCGGTTCGCTAATGACGCTCAGGGTGCCACCCAATTGTTCGATCCGTTCGGCCATCCCGGCCATGCCGCGTTGTCCTTCACGACCCGGATTCGCGGCCGGAGCGAATCCCTTTCCGTCATCGCTGATCAGCAATGTCAGGCCTTTTGGCAGGCGTTGCACGCGTATCAACAGATTTCTTGCCTGCGCGTGTCGCAGGATATTGGTCACGGCCTCTTGGGTAATGCGAAAGGCAGCGACCGCCATTTCTTCCGGAATGCCGTTGAGGCGCTGCTGGCAATCGAGACTCCAGTGCACGCTGGTGTTGGTTAAAGTCTTGAGCAGATGCGCACGCAGGCTGGCCTCAAGACCGAGGCTGGTCAGTTGACGTGGATTGAGAATGGCCGAGACATCGCGCACCTTGTTCAATGTTTCTTCAAGGGTGTCGCAAAGCGCCGTGCATTGCTCCTGCAAGTCTTCCGGCATGCGCCGTTTAAGCCAGTCGCTCTGAAGTTTGGCGGCCGTCAGCAGTTGGCCGATATCGTCGTGCAGCTCCCGGCTGAGGCGATGGCGTTCGTTTTCCTGGACTTCCAGCAGGCGGTCAGCGAGTTCTTGCGGCTGGAATTTGATCGATTTGCGCGACAGCCGATATTGCACCCAGACGCAGGCGGTGGCGGCGATGTTCAGCAGCAACAGTCCCAGGCCGATCTGTGTGGAAAAACCATAGGTCAGCAGGCTGCCAAGTGTGGCCGCGATACACAGTATGAGCGTGAACCGGCGTGCATTTTCCCGGGAGGGTGGCCATGTTGTGATCGACTTGAGGCTGGCGTACATAACGGATGGAGCCAATGGATTTTCGCTGCGGGCAGACCGGCCGGTGGCTGGCGGGTCTCTGTCTGAAAATGCTGTCAATTATGTTATTGATTTCAACGTGGTTCAGTGTACGTATTTTGACTGCCAACTTCGTAGGATGTCTTTCTCTGAAGTCACTGTGCCATTAACTAGAAGGCAACTAGTGGGCGGCATAATACCACTTAAGATACCGTTGGTCGCGTTCGCTATATATGTCCAATGAGCCAGCAAATACGCCATGTTGGACGCGAGTTCCATAACTGGGGGGAATCGATTTATTGTCATCGATAGATATCGGTGTTGCCTGAAGTTGGGTTCTTTAGACACAGGCAAACCCTGAGCCCGGCTGGAAATATTCGCCTCTGTCAGGTGTGATTATTTAATTCGATTTGTCGCTGGCAGGTATGAACTGTTCAATTGCGACATTGGACGATGCGAACGGCGATCTTGTCAGCGGTGGATCACACCCTATCAGGCCTGGCGCTCCGAAAAGGACAAGAGGGGCAAGCGTTTGGCTGTGAGCGCTGGTTGAAACTCGGGTTGACCAACTTGAAAGGCGAAGGCCTCGATCAGCAAGGTTTGTTCACTGTTATCGAGGCTCAGTTGTCCGGTGTTCTGGTCGACCAGTTCAAGTTGCCAGGCCATCAGTGTGAAGCAATCCTTCAATGCATCCAGGGCCTGTTGGTGCAGGTCGACGTGGTCCTGAGCCAGATTGAGCAAGCCGTAAATATGCAGGGAAAACTCGGAAATCGCTTCAAGCGCCAGGGCTTCAGCTCTGCTGGCAAGCTTGAGGAGCGTGCTGAGCATGCAGTCGATGGCGTCCTTGTCGTTGCTGATCAGTTGCAGATGACTGAGGCATTCTTCGGACTTGGCCAGGAGCGTTTCAGCTTCGACAAGAAATTCGGGGAACCGTTGCGCCCACTCTTTACGGTCGATTGGCATGCTTATCTCCACAACGTCATGTCTGATGAGGGAATGCCGTGTGTGACGACGATCGTGAATCGTCGGGAGATCGCGCCCAGACGTGCAGGTACACAGGCTGAGAGGTTCCAGAGGGTTTGTTTCCGCTGAACTGCGATCGCACACAATAGCCTGACTCCGTTCATGCAATGAGAATGGCGTCACATTAATGGCTATTGGATATTGCGAATATCAGGTTGGGCCTGATTGTTACTAGGGGAATCCCTTAGGCGCGGGAACCTACCGTGCAAACCGAGGTCGCGCCGCGAAGACTTTAGCAGATGAAAAACACGGGGCCAGTAAAGCATGATGTTAATGTGACATCAATGCCCTGATGTGGCATTTTGATAGTGATTTCTGCGGGGATCAAGATTCAGCATTTACAGCCGATAACACCTCTTAGTGAATTCATCAGAACAAGCCCAGGAGTCATTGATGGCCGGCATTCTCGACACGGTAGACCAACGCACGCAACTGGTGGGTGAGAATCGCCTGGAAATTCTCATGTTCCGCCTGGCCGGACGGCAATTGTTCGCGATCAACGTGTTCAAGGTTCAGGAGGTTCTGCAACTGCCAAAGTTGACCCTCATGCCTCAGCGTCACCCGTTTGTCTGCGGTGTGGTCAATCTGCGCGGGCAGACCTTGCCGGTGATCGACCTTTCGCAAGCGATCGGCATGCGTCCACTGGTACCCGGTCCGAACAGCACCATCATCGTCACTGAGTACAACCGCTCGGTGCAGGCCTTCCTCGTCGGTGGTGTGGATCGCATCGTCAACATGAACTGGGAAGCCATTCTACCGCCGCCAACCAGTGCTGGCCGCCAGCACTATCTGACCGCGATCAGCAAAGTTGACGATCAGTTGGTGGAAATCATCGACGTCGAAAAAGTGCTCGCCGAAATCGTCCCGTACAACGCCAAGGTATCGCGCGACAAGCTTGATGATCCGGTGCTGGAACGTGCCCGTGGCCGAGAAGTGCTGCTGGTGGACGACTCCAACGTGGCACTCTCGCAATTGCGTGACACGCTTGGCCAGCTCGGCGTGAAAATGCACATTGCCAGCGATGGCCTGAAGGCGCTGAACATGCTCAAGGCCTGGGCCGACACCGGCGTGAACATGACCGACAAACTGCTGATGGTGTTCACCGACGCGGAAATGCCGGAGATGGACGGCTATCGCCTGACCACCGAAATCCGCAACGATCCACGCCTGCGTGGGCTGTACGTGGTGTTGCACACCTCGCTGTCCGGCAGTTTCAACGACTCTATGGTGAAGAAGGTCGGCTGCGACAATTTCCTCTCCAAGTTCCAGCCGGACAAACTGGTCGATGTGGTTCGCCAGCGTCTGATGCTCGATGAAGTGCCGGCCTGATAGCCCTGCTCAAAGGCTGACTTCATGTCAGCCTTTGATTCGTTGATGAAGCTCGTATAGGGTGGCGTTTTTTACCCATCAGGGAGCTGGCCATGCTGCGTCTGAGCGCGCTTTATCGTTACCCGTTGAAATCCGGCAAAGGCGAGGTTCTGCAAGGGATCAGCCTGGACAAGCTGGGGCTTGAGGGTGATCGACGCTGGATGCTGGTGGACGAAGCCAGCGGGCGTTTCCTGACTCAGCGCGCAGAAGCGAAGATGAGCCAGTTGTCGGCACTGTGGAATGCCCACGGCGGACTGACGCTCAGCGCACCTTCGCATGCGTCGATTGAAATCGCCGTGCCGGACAGCGGTGCCGAACTGCGTGGTGTGACCATTTGGCGTGACACCTTGCGGGTGCCGGACGCTGGCGATGACGCAGCGAAGTGGGTCAGTGATTTCATCGGTAAGCCGACCCGTCTGGTGCAGGTGCCTGTGGATCGTGCGCGTACGACGCAGGCTGGTTACGGCAAGGAGGACGATCAGGTCGCATTCGCCGATGGTTTTCCGTTGTTGCTGATCGGTGAAGCGTCGCTGCAGCACCTGGCGCAACAGGTCGGACGGCCGCTGGAAATGCTGCGTTTCCGGCCGAATCTGGTCATTGAAGGCAGCGACGCGTATGCCGAAGACAGTTGGAAGCGTATTCGTATTGGCGATGTCGAGTTCCGCGTAGTCAAGTCGTGCTCACGCTGCATCCTCACCACCATCGACCCGCAAACGGGCGAGCGCAGCGCTGATCGCGAACCGCTGGCGACGCTGCAAAAGACTCGCGCGCAGGCCGATGGCGCGATGTTCGGGCAGAATCTGGTGAATGACAGCAATGGTCGTCTTGAGGTCGGGATGCCGGTGGAAATTCTCGAGTAACCCAACCCTGAAATGAAAAATGCCCGTGTCTTTGGACACGGGCATTTTTATTACGCCGGGGGAAAGCCGTGGACTCAGCCGCGGTATTCGCACAGGTAAGCGGTGTCGACTGCGACTTTCAGCTGGAACTTGCTGTTGGCCGGTACGTTGAACTGGCTGCCGGCGGCGAAGGTTTCCCAATCGTTGCTGTCGGGCAATTTGACGCTCAGTGCGCCGGAAACAACGTGCATGATTTCACGCTGGGCCGTGCCGAATTCGTATTCGCCCGGAGCCATGACGCCGATGGTCGCCGGACCTTCAGCAGTGCCAAAGGCGATCGACTTGACGGTACCGTCGAAGTACTCGTTGACTTTAAACATGGGCGATTCCTCGAAAAGGGCTAAAAAGTGGGGCGGCCAGTATGCACAAGGCCATTAACGCCGTCACGCCCCTAAAGCGGCAGAACCAGCGGCAGCAAGCGTGCGGTATTGCGCGCATCCTCCAGCGCCCGATGTTGCTGACCGCTGAACTGCATGCCGGCCAGTTGCAGCGCGCCGTTGAGCCCCAATGGCCGTTCCAGGCGCCGGGCCTTGGCGAAGCGTTGCTTGAGGTTCATATGCGGCACCCGGCTCAAGGCGCTGTCAAGTTGTAGCCGCTGCCATTCCTGCAATAACTGTTTGCGGTCGTAATCGCCCCAACTCGCCCAGCCTTCAAGACGTGTCTGATGCTGACCAAGCCAGCGCTCGAACGCTGGCCAGACCTCCGTCAAAGGCTGCGCCGTGTCGATATTGGCCTGGGTGATGTGCGTGAGTTCACGACAAAACGGCGTCAGCAATGGCCGACGTGTGGGTTTGACGAAACGCTGAAAGTGATCCTGTTCGCGCCCCGCACGATCGACCAGCGTGGCGCCGATTTCGATGATTTCCATTTCCGTAACCGGCCAGCCACCCTCGTCGGTGGTGGCTTCCAGATCAATGACCAGCCAATGGGGCATCGCAGGGTTCCTGATTTCCGCGTCCTGATAGATCAGAGCGTAGTCAAACCCTGCGTTTGCGCCTGGCGACTCACTCTACCTGCAACAGAACCTGACGATTTTTTACCTGATCGCCGACCTTGACCTGCACCCGCTTGAGCACGCCGTCGATGCCGGCCTTGAGCGGGTGCTCCATTTTCATTGCCTCCAGCACCACCAGCAATTGACCCTTGCTGACCGCGCTGCCTTCGCTGACCAGTACGTCGACGATGGCGCCATCCATCGGCGCCTTCAAGGTGCCGGAGCTGACGCTGGTCTGACTGCCGATCACGGCATGAGTTCGATCCTCCAGGCGCAGGCTGCCGGGATGGGTGAACAGCCAGAGTTGCCCGACATCGAGGCGATAGGCGTGACGTTGGCGCAGGCCGTCGATTTCCAGCGTGACCGATTTTTCGCTGTGATTAATCAGTTTCAGTTCAAGGGAGCGTTCCGCGGTTTGCACCTGAATCACCTCTCCCGCGAGCTTGAGCAGTTGCACGGTCCAGTTCTGCTCATCGAGGCCAAGCCGATAGTGCAGCGGTACATTGGCGTTGTTGCGCCAATGGCTCAAGGGCGCTCGGTGCTGTCGAGCGGATGCCTGGTAAAACAGCACAGCGGCAATGGCCAGTTCTTCGGCACTCGGTGTGTACGGGTGCAGGCTTGGGTGATCGCTGAAGTGCCGAGGAATGAATCCGGTACTGAATTCGCCACTGATGAACTGCGGATGTTGCAGCAGGTTGTCGAGTAATCGCTGATTGCTTTGCACGCCCAGCAAGACGGTGTCCTGCACCGCACGCAGCAGTTTGCGCCGCGCCTCTTCACGAGTAGCGCCGTGAGCGATCAGTTTGCCGAGCATCGGGTCATAGAACGGGCTGACCGATTGCCCTTCGAACAGGCCGTGATCGATTCGTGCGCCGTGCTCAAGCGCCGGTTCCCATG
This sequence comes from Pseudomonas sp. LBUM1648, assembly GCF_059716145.1. NCBI lineage: Bacteria > Pseudomonadati > Pseudomonadota > Gammaproteobacteria > Pseudomonadales > Pseudomonadaceae > Pseudomonas > Pseudomonas sp. LBUM1648. Next base: position 4,564,685 of record NZ_CP166808.1, on the reverse strand, counting down.
CTTCGATGCGGCCGGTTTGCGGGAGAAAATCTTGCGTCGGATCTTCGGCGTACAGCCGTACTTCCATCGCATGACCATGGAGTAGCACTTGCTCCTGGGTCAACGGCAGCGGCTGCCCCTCGGCGACCGATAATTGCCAGGCGACCAGATCCAGCCCCGTGATCAATTCAGTCACCGGATGTTCCACTTGCAAGCGGGTGTTCATCTCCAGAAAGTAGAACTGCCCGCGCGCGTCGAGCAGGAACTCCACAGTGCCGGCGCCGACGTAACTCACCGCGCGCCCAGCCTTGAGCGCCGCTTCGCCCATGGCCTGGCGCAACTCGGCGGTCATGACCGGGCAGGGCGCTTCTTCAATGACTTTTTGATGGCGCCGCTGGATCGAGCAGTCGCGTTCGCCAAGGTAGATCAGGTGGCCGTGGTGATCGCCAAACAGTTGCACCTCGACATGTCGCGGTTCGATCAGTGCTTGTTCGAGGATCAATTCGTCGCTGCCAAATCCATTGAGGGCTTCAGAGCGGGCGGTACGCAGTTGTGCAGGCAGCTCGTCAGCGTTGTGCACAAGACGCATACCGCGCCCGCCGCCGCCGGCGCTTGCCTTGATCATCAGCGGGTATCCGATGCGTTCGGCTTCGCGCAGCAACGTTGCGTCGTCCTGTTCTGCACCTTGATAACCGGCAATGCACGGTACGCCGGCATCGAGCATGGCGAGTTTCGACAGGCGTTTGCTGCCCATCAATTCGATGGCGTCGGCGCTCGGGCCGATGAAGATCAGCCCGGCCTGTTCGCAGGTTCGGGCGAATTCGGCGTTTTCCGAGAGGAAACCGTAGCCGGGGTGGATTGCATCGGCCCCGCTGCGGCGAGCCGCGTCGAGGATGGCGGGGATGTTCAGATACGACTGCTGCACCGGCGCCGGGCCGATGTGCACGGCTTGATCGGCCATTTGCACGTGCAGTGCATCGGCGTCGGCATCGCTGTAGACGGCGACGGTGCGATAGCCGAGGGCTTGGGCGGTGCGCTGGATACGGCAGGCGATTTCACCGCGGTTGGCGATCAGGATTTTGTGGATGGCGGGCATGGGCTGTTCCCTCGAAAGTTGCGGTGTATGTGCTGGCCTCTTCGCGGGCTAGCCCGCTCCCACAGGGTCAGGTGGCCCACCCGGGTTTGCGTTTTTGCATGAACGCCATGGTTCCTTCGATTCCCTCGGCACCCGTCACCGCTTCGCTGAACCACTGCGCCGCCTCATCCAGCAGCTCACTCGATGGCTGCCCGGCACTGGCCAGCAGCAGTTGTTTGGTCATGGCATTCGCCTCTGGTGCACAGCACAAAACATGTTGCAGCACCTCATCCAACCGCTCGGCCAACGCTTGTGCATCCTGCTCGACAAAATGCACCAGCCCCAACCGCCGAGCCTGATGGCCGTCGAAACGCGCAGCGGTGAGGGCCAGGCGTCTGGTTTCAGTCAGGCCGATGCGTTGCACCACAAACGGGGCGATCTGCGCCGGTAACAGACCGAGACTGGTTTCCGGTAAGCCGAACTGCGCTTTGTGGTCGGCAATTGCGATGTCGCTTACGCAGGCAAGACCAAATCCGCCGCCCATGACCGCGCCTTGCAATACGCAGATCAGCACTTGCGGCGCGTGCTGAGCTTCTTCGAGCAGCGCGCCGAACGTCCGGTTCAAATCACGGTAAGCGTCGGCTCCCTGGGCGCGGGCACTGGCCATGTCCTTGATGTCGCCACCGGCACAGAAATGTCCGCCGCTACCGCTGAGCACCAGGGCCCGAACAGTCCGGTCATCGTGAACGGCCGCGAACACGGCGCGCAATTCGGTGACCATCTGCAGGCTCATCGCATTGCGGCTGTCCGGGCGATTGAGGGTGATGTGCAGTACGCCGCCGTGCAGCTCCAGCAGCAGCGTCTGGCAAGCGGGCAGGGTGCTCATTTCTTTTTCCCCGGCAAAATACCCATCAGTTTGCAGATGATCCCCAGCATGATTTCGTCGGCGCCGCCGCCAATCGACACCAGTCGCACATCGCGATAGGCGCGGGCCACCGGGTTGTCCCACATGAAACCCATGCCGCCCCAATATTGCAGGCAACTGTCGCTGACTTCGCGACCAAGGCGCCCGGCCTTCAGCTTGGCCATCGAAGCGAGACGGGTGACGTCCTGGCCTTTGATGTACTGCTCGGTGGCCTGATAGACCAGCGCGCGCAGGCATTCGATTTCGGTCTGCAGTTCGGCGAGGCGGAAGTGGATCACCTGATTGTCGATCAGTGCACTGCCGAAGGTCTTGCGCTCCTTGCAATACTCAATGGTGCTGTCGATGCAGTATTCCAGGCCCTTGATCATGTTCGCCGCACCGAACAGACGTTCCTCCTGAAACTGCAGCATCTGCATCATGAAGCCTGCGCCTTCGTGACCGATGCGATTGCGCTGCGGCACGCGCACGTCGTCGAAAAACACTTGGGCGGTTTCCGAACTGCGCATGCCGAGCTTGTCCAGATGCGAACTGAGGCTGATCCCGGGCGTGTTCATCGGCACCATGATCAGCGACTTATTGATGTGCGGCTTGTCGTCCGAAGTGTTGGCCAGCAGGCAGATGAAATCGGCGCTCGGCGAGTTGGTAATCCACATTTTGCTGCCGTTGATCACGTAGTCGTCGCCATCCTTGCGCGCGCTGGTCTTGAGCCCGGCAACGTCAGAGCCGGCACCGACTTCGGAAACTCCGATGCAGCCGACCTGCTCGCCGGTGATCGCCGGACGGAGGAATTCTTCGCGCAGTTCATCGGAGCCGAAGCGCGCCAGCGCCGGGGTACACATGTCGGTCTGCACGCCGATCGACATCGGAATGCCGCCGCAGTGAATGGTGCCGAACTCTTCGGCCGCGACAATCGAATAGCTGTAATCGAGGCCCATGCCGCCGAATTTTTCCGGTTTGGAAATCCCTAGCAAACCGAGTTCGCCAGCCTTGCGGAAAATCTCGTGGATCGGAAAGCGTCCGGCCTTTTCCCATTCCTCGACGTGCGGATTGATCTCATGGTCGACAAACTGGCGGACGGTGCGGCGCAGCGCTTCGTGTTCCGGGGTGAAGATCATTTTTATTGTTCTCCGTAAGATCCGTGGCGGTCAGAACCGGCTGACGCCGAAGCTGTTGGGTTGCAGTGCGCGAATGTCCGCTTCGTGACAGATATCCAGCAGGTAGCCGAGCAGGGTGCGCGTGTCGCGTGGATCGATCAGCCCGTCGTCCCACAGGTTGGCGCTGCCATACAGCGCGGTAGATTGGCTGTCGAGTTTCTGCGCGGTGACCTGTTCGAGCATGTCGAGCATTTTTGGATCAGGCACCAGCCCGTCCTTGAGCTGTTTGGCTTCGGTGACGATGCGCAGCACCTTGCCGGCCTGGGCGCCACCCATCACCGCCGTGCGGCTGTTGGGCCAGGCGAAGATGAACCGTGGATCGAGACCGCGTCCGCACATCGCGTAGTTGCCGGCGCCGTAGGAGCCGCCGACGACAATCGTCAGTTTAGGCACCCGTGCGTTGGCCACCGCTTGAATCAGTTTCGAGCCGTGTTTGATAACGCCTTGCTGCTCGGATTCGGTACCGACCATGAAGCCGGTAGTGTTTTGGAAAAACAGCAGCGGCGTCTGGCTCTGGTCGCACAGCTGGATGAACTGCGCAGCCTTGCTCGCGCCGTTGGGGGTGATCGGGCCGTTGTTGCCGATGAAGCCGCAGGCGCGGCCCTGGATTTTCAACTGGCCGCAAATGGTTTGCTGATCGAACTCGCCCTTGAATTCGAGGAACTCTGATTCATCGGCGATGCGCGCGATGATTTCGCGCACGTCATAAGGCTTTTTCGGATCGTCCGGGATCAGCCCGAGCAGTTCGTCGATGGGGTAGAGCGGCTCCTTGTACTGCGGTTCCGGCAGCCACGGCAGTTGTTCATTCCACGGCAACATGCGCAGGATTTCCCGAACCTGACGCACGCCGTCGGCATCGTTCTCGGCCAGGTATTCGGCAGTGCCGGCGACCTGCGCGTGCATCTCGGCGCCGCCCAGTTCTTCATCGGTAGCCACTTCACCGGTCGCCGCTTTGAGCAGCGGAGGGCCGGCGAGAAACAGCTTGGCTTTGCCGCGCACCACCACCACGTAATCCGACAGCCCGGGTTGATAAGCGCCACCCGCCGTGGCCGAACCGTGAACCACGGTAATCTGCGGCAAGCCCATCGCCGACATGCGCGCCTGATTGGCAAAGCTGCGCGCGCCTTCGACGAAAATTTCCGCCGCGTAATTGAGATTGGCGCCGCCGCTTTCGGCCAGGGTGATCACCGGTAGTTTGTTTTCCTGGGCGATCTGTTGCAGGCGCAGGGATTTTTTCAGGCCGCTGGGCGAGATCGTCCCGCCCTTGATCGCGCTGTTGTTCGCCACCACCATCGCGCGAATGCCCGACACGTAACCGATGCCGGCAATCAGCCCGCCACCGGCCGCGCTGCCGTCCTTGTCATCGTGCAGTTTGTAACCGGCGAGGCTGGCCAGTTCGAGGAACGGCGCGCCGGGGTCGAGCAGCAGGTTCAGGCGTTCGCGCGGCAGCAATTGCCCGCGCTTGTCGAATTTCGCCTTGGCTTCGGCGGCCTTGTTCAGCAAGTTCTGTTCGAGTTGTTGCACTTGCTCGATGGCCGTAAGCATCGCCGCACGGTTGCGGGCGAATGCTTCGCTGTGCGGATCGAGTTGGGACTGGATCTGCGCCATGGCTTACTCCTTGTCCTTGAGTACGTCCGGAAGGTACGCCCGGTGGAAACCGTTGTACGACTCGCTGTGCGTCGCCTTGTGCAACGGCCATGCCCGACTGCCGAGACTGGCGGCGCCGTCGATTTTCAGCGTGCTGCCACTGATGAATGCCGCTGCCGGGCTGAGCAGAAACACAATCGCCGCGCTGACTTCCGACTCGGTGCCGATGCGTTTGAGCGGCACATGTTCGCGCAGGGTCGGGATCACCGCTTTGAACGCGCCTTCGTAGGTGTCCATGCCGCTGGACGCAATCCAGCCCGGCGCAACCGCGTTGACTCGCACCCCGGCATAACCCCACTCGAACGCTGCGGTCTTGGTGAAATTGTCCATGCCCGACCGTGCCGCGCCGGAATGGCCCATGCCGGGCATGCCGCCCCACATGTCGGCGAGCATGTTGACGATGTTGCCGCCGTGCTTGCTCATCGACTGGTTGAACACTTCCCGCGCCATCAGGAAACCGCCGACCAGATTGGTGCGCAGCACGGTTTCGAAACCTTTCTGATTGATAGAAGCCAGCGGCGACGGGTATTGGCCACCGGCGTTGTTGACCAGTCCGTGGATCGGCCCATGTTCTGAGATCAACTCGGTGACCAGCAGTTTGACGGCTTCTTCATCGCGGATATCGCATGCTTTCCAGTGCGCGTGACCACCGTCCTCGGCGATCTCGGCAGCAACCTTTTGCAGCTTTTCCGGCTTGCGCCCGACCAGCAGCACATTGGCGCCGAGGGCTGCGAGCTCATGGGCGGTGCAGCGACCGATGCCGCTGCCGCCACCGGTGACGATGATGGTTTGGCCGCTGAACAGATCGGCTGTGAAAATCGACGCGTAAGCCATGCAAACAATCCTCTAGTCGAACTGCTCGGCGATGCTCTGTGGCACCGGGATCTGGATTTCCAACAGTTGCTGGGCGAAGGCTTTGCCTTGCGGATCGATGCGCAGACTGGCCACGCCACCGCCGCCGAGGGCGTTTTCCAGGAGAAAATTCAGGCTGTGGGTGCCGGGCAAATACCAGCGTTCGACCCGACCGTGAATCGGGTCGAGGACATGGCTCATCCAGTCGACGATGACCGCCGGGGTCAACGCTTCGGCGATCCACGGCAGGTATTCGGGCCGGCGTGGCAGGACGCCAATGTTGCTGTGGTTGCCCTTGTCACCGGAACGCGCCACGGCCAGTTTCACCAGCGCAACACTGGCGTCGGCGCGGCCTTGAGGTTTGGGGGGTTGATCGGCGATTGGTAGATCGTGGCTGTCGAGTGCGGTCAGTGAGGGCAGGGCGCATGGATGTTTTTCACCGGCCATTTCGACGTGCAGCGCGCAGGCACTTTTGTCGATCAGGAACGAAAACAGCCGGATCACCGGATAGACCGTCGGCCGTCCGCCGACGATGCCGGTCAGCCCCGGGGCCATGCCGGTCGCGGCCTGGGCGATTTCCCGGGAGAACACAATCAGCGCCTGTTTGTGCGGATGGCGCACCGCAATTTTTATCACCACTTCGCGGCTGTCGCGCCGCTGGCCGTGGGGGCCGTAAGTGGCTTCGCTGCCCAGAAGTTCAATGTTGGTTTCGCTATAAGGTGCCCAGCCTCGTTGACTGAACATCTCGGCGGTCTTGTCGATGATCGCTTGGCTGACGCGTTGTGCTTTTTCCACCGCGTCGATGCCGGCGATCAGGCAACTGGCGGTGCAGCGGAAGCCGTCCGGCCAGGTGGCGCTGACTTTGTATTTGTCGCTGGGAGGCAGGCCTTTGGCGCCGTGCACATGCACTGCGTTTTTACCTTGTTGCTGAAGTTTGACCTGACTGAAATCGCAGACCACATCGGGCAACAGATAGGCCTGCGGATCACCGATTTCATAAAGCATCTGCTCGCCAACGGTCAGCGGCGTGACCAGTCCGCCGGAGCCTTCGGGTTTGCTGACGATGAATTGGCTGTCGGCGCTGACTTCTATGATCGGGAAACCGATGTGCTCGTAATCCGGCACGTCGCGCCAGTCGGTGAAGTTGCCGCCGGTGCATTGCGCGCCGCATTCGATGATGTGTCCGGCCAGCGCGGCCTGGGCGAGTTTGTCGTAGTCGTGCCACGACCAGCCGAATTCATGCACCAGCGCTGCGCTGACCACGGCGCTGTCGACTACCCGGCCGGTAATGACGATATCGGCGCCCAGTCGCAGGGCTTCGACGATGCCAGGGGCACCGAGGTAGGCGTTGGTCGATACGCACATCGGTGGCAGAGGGGCGCCGGTGAACATTTCGCTGATGCTGGTGAGTTGTTTGAATTGCGGTTGCAAGTCATCGCCCAGCAGGACGGCGATTTTCAGTTCGACGCCGGCCTTGTCGCACGCCGCTCGCAGCGCAGTAGCGCAAGCCTGAGGGTTGACCCCGCCAGCATTGCTGATGACGCGGATTTTCTGCTCGACCAACTGTGGCAGCAGCGGCGTCAGCACGTCGACGAAGTCACCGGCGAACCCGGCCTGCGGGTCTTTCATGCGTGCGCCGGCCATGATCGACATGGTGATCTCGGCCAGGTAATCGAACACCAGGTAATCCAGGCATCCTCCCGCCACAAGCTGCGCGGCGGCGGTTGACGTGTCACCCCAGAAGGCACTGGCGCATCCGATGCGAACGGTTGTGGGCATTTTTGTCTCCGACTCAGGAACCTGCGACAGAAGTGTCTGGAGGCTACCAAGCAAGCGCTTGGTTTGTAAACAACTGAAACTATCTTCTACCCAAGCGCTTGCTTGGTCGCCGTCGGCGGCTTAAATTGCGCGCAACCCTGCGGTTTCAGGGGGCAACAGACTGATCGACTGTAGGAGAGAACGGGTGGACGAGCAAAAAGCCCTGAGGGTCATGCGCGAACTGGTCGACGACGGCCAGTTGACCGACCCGGACAGCGCCCGTGGCAAATTGCTGCAAGTGGCGGCTCACCTGTTCCGCAACAAAGGCTATGAGCGCACCACCGTGCGCGATCTGGCCGGCGCGGTGGGCATTCAGTCGGGGAGCATTTTTCATCACTTCAAAAGCAAGGATGAAATCCTGCGCGCGGTGATGGAAGAAACCATCCGTTACAACACTGCCTTGATGCGCGCAGCGCTCGCCGACGCCAGCAATGTCCGCGAGCGGGTGTTGGCGCTGATTCGCTGCGAATTGCAGTCGATCATGGGCGGCAGCGGCGAAGCCATGGCGGTGCTGGTCTACGAATGGCGCTCGTTGTCCGAAGAGGGCCAGGCCAAAGTTCTCGCGTTGCGCGATGTTTATGAAGACATCTGGCTGCAAGTGCTGGGCGAGGCCAAGGACGCCGGATTTATTCGCGGCGACGTATTTATTACCCGGCGTTTCCTCACTGGTGCACTGTCTTGGACCACCACCTGGTTCCGTGCCGGCGGCAGTTTGAGCCTGGATCAGTTGGCCGATGAGGCGCTGATTCTGGTTCTTGAAGAGCGTTGAAGCACTTTCTATCGGGTCGGGAAACTGGCTAACTGGGCGAAACCGCCTAGCTTGAATGCATTGATCGGTACTTTTTCGGGGAGTGGGGTGTTTTGAAGTCTTCGCCAATTCGGACGGCCGCGGGGCTTGTGCTCGCAGCGCTGGCTGCAATATGGGTAATGCCCACACAGGCAGCGCAATTGGTGCGGGTGGGCGCGGCGCATTTTCCGCCCTACACCGTTCGCCCGGAAAACGGTGCCGACACCGGTCTCTTGCCACAATTGGTCGAGGCGTTGAATCGCCTGCAAAGCGACTATCAGTTCGTGCTGGTACCGACTTCGATTCCCCGGCGTTTCGGTGATTTCAAGCAGGGACGGATCGATATGGCGATCTTCGAAAACCCGGAGTGGGGCTGGAAGGAGATTCCCCACACCGACGTCGACATGGGGCTGGAGGACGCCGAAATTTTCGTCGCACAACGGGAAGAAGGGCGCAAGGAGAGCTATTTTGCCGATCTCACCGGCAAGCGTCTGGCCCTGTTCAGTGGTTATCACTACGAGTTCGCCAACTTCAATGCTGATCCAAAATTCCTTGCCCAGAACTTCAAGGCCACACTGACCTATTCCCACGACAGCAACCTGTTGATGGTGCTGCGCGGGCGCGCGGATATCGCGCTGGTGACCCGCTCCTATCTGAGTGATTACCTGCTGCGCAACGAAAAGGTGCGCGATGAGTTGCTGGTGTCGCAGCGCATCGATCAGGTCTACCACCACTACGCAATTCTTCGTCCAACCGCACCAATAACCGGTGATGCGTTCGGCAAACTGCTGAAAGGTTTGCGCGACAACGGTGAGATGCTGAAAATCTTCGATCCGTACCGGATTGCGGTAGTGCCGGTGCCCCATCACTGAAGCACTGATTGCTGCCCAAGCCTAAATTTCTCCGCTCGGCTCACGTCCCATCGTTGAACTGTCGACGATTATCGTGAGCCCGACCCATGTCCAATCTGAATGACCTGACTGCCCTGGCCTTGCCTTCGGGCAGCCAATTGGTAGCCGATGCAACCGAAAGCCGTCTGAGCCTGAGCCTGGATGGGCAACCATTGATTCGCCTGCGACTGGATCGTGAGGCCAAAGGGCCGATCCAGATCGATGAGCGTTTTGCCCTGCCGCCTGGCCAGGCGCTGTGGGCTGCCTGTTACTGGCTTTTTGCGCGGGACCCGGAGTGCCAGCAATTGACCTGGCAACTCGATCAGCCACCGACCGAGGCCTTGCTCAGCGGTTTGTTGGTAAACACCGATGTGCCCGGTGAATACCGCTGCGAGCGCACGCTGTTCTGGCAACTGCCGCAACCTTGGCTCGGCGCGTCGCTCACTGGCAGCTATCCGCAGCAGATGGTCATCAGCGCTGGCAAGCGCCATCCGTTGCGACCATTGAAGCCGCGCGGTGAGGTTTACCGGCGTTTTGATGCACGCCTGGGAGCGTGGATTTCCCTGCGTACGGTAGAGATCGAAGAGGATCTGCCGCGTTTCAATCGCTGGCAGAACAGTCCGCGGGTGGCCAGTTTCTGGCAGGAAGAGGGCAGCATTGAAAAGCATCGCGAGTACCTGAGCAAACTCGACGCCGATCCGCATGCGCTGACCTTGATCGGCTGTTTCGATGATCAGCCGTTTGCCTATTTCGAAGCCTATTGGGCCAAGGAAGATCGCATCGCACCGTTCTACGAAGCCGACAACTACGACCGTGGCATTCACATGCTGGTAGGGGAGGAGGATCACCGCGGTCCGCACAAAGTAGCGAGTTGGTTATCGGCGCTGGTGCACTACCTGTTTCTGGATGACCCGCGCACGCAGCGCGTGGTTGCCGAGCCGCGTGCCGACAACGCGAAGATGATCGGCCACATGCAGAATCAGTGCTTCCATTGCGAGAAAGAGTTCGACTTCCCGCACAAGCGCGCGGCGCTGATGATCCTGGGGCGTGAGCGGTTTTTTGATCGCTGCAAGTTGGCTTGAAGCAAAAGATCGCAGCCTTCGGCAACTCCTGCACGGGTATCGCGTTAACCCTGTAGAAGTTGCCGAAGGCTGCGATCTTTTTTGTGCGGACAACTCGGTTTCAGCGACGACCCACAGCCACCGCATCCCGACGACTGCCCGACACCTTGCGGCAGTGCACCAGAGCATCACGAATCATGAAGTTGACCAGGGTCGGCGAGACGCCGAGTTCCTTGGCGATGTCCTTTTGCGGCACGCCGTGCAGGCGGTACATCTCGAATGCATAGCGAGTGCGGCTGGGCAGCTCGGTCAGCGCATCGGCAATGTTTTCCAGGGTCGAGAAGTTGATGTGCGAGGTTTCCGGCGAAGCACCTTGAATGACCACGTTCAGCCCTTCCTCTTCAGGGCCGGAATACTTCTGCTCCAGCGCCTGTTTGCGGTAGTGATCGATGGCGAGGTTGCGCACGATCTGGAACAGATAACTCAGTTGAGCCTTGATCGACGACGTGATCGGTGGTGCTGATTGCAGTCGGAAAAACGCATCCTGCACGACATCCTCGGCACGCGAGCGGCAGCCAGTAATGCGCGCTGCAATCTTGACCAGAATCAGTCGGTTGTCGACAAACGCCTGGAGTAGCGGTGAATCGCACCTGCTTGTGGATACTTGTTCCGTCATGGAAATCACCTTGCTGCCAATTGGTTCGTGGGACGCCGGGGAGAGGAGGGGCGCCCTACACATCGAGCGACAAATTATGTTGAATGATAATGATTGTCAAATGAGAAAGAGAAGTAATGCTCTGAATTATTGCGATCTGAGAACTGCGACACGCCGCCGCACCCCGGTCCCATTGACGATCCAGCCTGCCGACTAATTATTTCAAGACGTCATCCGTTCTCATTGGTGAATGGTTCCGGATAAAGAGTCCCGGCCAGACAGCATTCCCATGCCTTGCGCGGTCGGCGTAGACCGCGTCCTGCATGCCCTCGAAGGGCGTGACGCAGCAACCCGATTCCACTAGCAAGCCGAATTCAGGCAGGAAACCTCATGACCGACGCGTTCGAACTCCCCAGCACCCTGGTCCAAGCCCTCAAGCGCCGCGCGGCCCTGACGCCGGATCGACTGGCCTTGCGTTTTCTCGCTGAAAACGAAGAGCAGGCTGTGGTGCTCAGCTATCGCGAACTGGATCAGCGCGCGCGCACCATTGCTGCCGCGTTGCAGGCCGAGGCCGAATTTGGTGATCGCGCGGTGCTGTTGTTTCCCAGCGGTCCGGATTACGTCGCGGCATTCTTCGGTTGCCTGTATGCGGGCGTGATCGCGGTGCCGGCCTATCCGCCGGAGTCCGCCCGCCGTCATCACCAGGAGCGTCTGCTGTCGATCATCGCCGACGCCGAGCCGCGCCTGCTGCTGACCAGCGCCGACCTGCGTGAAGCGCTGCAACAGATCGAAGGTGCGCCGCCGCTGTTGTGCGTCGATACCCTCGACAGCGCATTGGCTGATCGTTGGGTCGAACCCGATCTGCCGACAGACCACATCGCCTTTCTGCAATACACCTCTGGCTCTACTGCATTGCCCAAAGGCGTGCAGGTCAGCCATGGCAACCTGGTCGCCAACGAGTTGCTGATCCGTCACGGTTTCGGCATCGATGTGAACCCGGACGACGTCATCGTCAGTTGGCTGCCGCTGTACCACGACATGGGTTTGATCGGCGGATTACTGCAACCGATTTTCAGCGGCGTACCGTGCATCCTGATGTCGCCGGCGTACTTTCTTGGCCGTCCATTGCGCTGGCTTGAGGCGATCAGCCAATACGGCGGCACCATCAGCGGCGGGCCGGATTTCGCCTACCGTTTGTGCAGCGAGCGGGTCAGTGAATCGGCGCTGGAGCGTCTCGACCTGAGCCGTTGGCGTGTGGCCTATTCCGGCTCTGAGCCGATCCGTCTCGACACCCTTGAGCGCTTCGCCGAGAAGTTCGTGACCTGCGGTTTCAGCGAAGACAGTTTCATGGCCTCCTACGGTCTGGCCGAAGCGACGCTGTTCGTTGCCGGCACCCCGCGTGGCACCGGTATTCCCGCGCTGCGCGTGGATGATCAGGCGCTGGCGCAAAACAGCGCCGAGCCTGGCGATGGCAGCCCGATCATGAGTTGCGGCGTCAGCCAGCCGGAGCACGCGGTGCTGATCGTCGAACCGAGCAGCCTGGTAGAACTGGCCGACAACGCCGTTGGCGAAGTCTGGGCTGCCGGGCCGAGCATCGCTCATGGTTACTGGCGCAACCCCGAGGCCAGCGCCAAGACCTTCGTCCAGCACGCCGGCCGCACCTGGCTACGCACGGGCGACCTGGGCTTCATCCGCGAGGGTGAGTTGTTCATCACCGGTCGTTTGAAGGACATGCTGATCGTGCGCGGGCACAACCTGTATCCGCAGGACATCGAGAAGACTGTCGAAAACGAAGTGGAGGTGGTGCGCAAGGGCCGTGTCGCCGCGTTTACGGTTACTCAGGACGGCGAGGAGGGAATCGGTATCGCCGCGGAAATCAGCCGCAGCGTGCAGAAAATCCTGCTGCCGGACGCATTGATCAAAGCCATCCGCCAAGCGGTGGCAGAGGCATATCAAGAAGCTCCGAGTGTGGTGGTGCTGCTCAATCCGGGCGCGCTGCCCAAGACTTCCAGCGGCAAACTGCAACGTTCGGCCTGCCGCAATCGTCTGGCCGACGGCAGCCTCGACAGCTACGCAGTGTTCCCGTCGACCACTTCCGAAACCCAGGATGCGACGGCATCAGCCTCCGAACTCGAAACCCTGATCGGCAAAATCTGGGCCGAACAGCTGAACGTCAAACAGGTCAACGCCGACGATCACTTCTTCCTGCTCGGCGGCAACTCGATCGCCGCCACGCAAGTGATCGCCCGCGTCCGCGAAGAGCTGGGTCTTGAACTGAATCTGCGCCTGCTCTTCGAAGCCCCGACCCTGTCCGCGTTCGCCGCTGCGGTGGCGCAACAGCAACAGGACGGCGGCAGCGCTCAGGGCGAAATCACTGCCCTGTCGCGCACTGAGCCGATGCCTCAATCGCTGGCACAAAACCGTCTGTGGATCACCTGGCAGCTCGATCCGCAAAGCAGCGCCTACAACATTCCCGGCGGCCTGCGCTTGCGCGGTGAACTGGACGAAGACGCTTTGCGCGCCAGTTTCCAGCAACTGATCGACCGCCACGAATCCCTGCGTACACGTTTCTTCGAACGCGACGGTGTGGCGCTGCAACAGGTCGACGCGACAGCTGAATTCAATCTGCAACTGATCGACATCAGCGACCTGCCAGCCCATGAGCGTGAGGCCCGTGCCCGGCAGATCCGTGAGGACGAAGCGCGTACCCAGTTCGATCTGGAAGAAGGCCCACTGCTGTGGGTGACGCTGATCCGCCTCGACGATGAAGATCACCAACTGCTGGTGACGCTGCATCACATCATCGCTGACGGCTGGTCGCTGAACGTGTTGATCGATGAGTTCTCGCGTCTGTACGCCGCCGCTTCCCAAGGGCAACGTGCCGAACTCGCACCGTTGCCAACTCAATACGCCGACTACGGCAGCTGGCAGCGCCAATGGCTGGCGCAAGGCGAGGGCGAGCGGCAACTGGCGTATTGGAAAGCGCAATTGGGGAATGAGCATCCGACGCTGGAACTGGCCACCGATCATCCGCGTTCCGCCTTGCAGGTTCACAGCGCGGCACGACACAGCGTGCGCTTGGGCGTCAGCCTCAGCCAAGCGATCCGACAGACTGCCCAAGCGAACGATGCCACGCCGTTCATGCTCTTGCTATCGGCGTTCCAGAGCCTGCTGCATCGCTACAGTGGGCAGCGAGATATCCGCATCGGTGTGCCCAATGCCAACCGTCCGCGCCTGGAAACCCAAGGCCTGATCGGCTTCTTCATCAACACCCAAGTGCTGCGCGCTGACGTCGATTCGCGGCTGTCCTTTATCGAGTTGCTGGCGCAAACCCGTCAGGCTGCACTCGGCGCACAAGCGAATCAGGATCTGCCATTCGAACAACTGCTCGAAGCTTTCCCGCAGGCCCGCGAACAAGGTCTGTTCCAAGTCATGTTCAACCATCAGCAGCGCGACCTGAGTGCGCTCAAGCGCCTGCCGGGCCTGCTCGCCGAAGAATTGCCGTGGCACAGCCGCGAGGCCAAGTTCGATCTGCAACTGCACAGCGAGGAAGACCGTAACGGTCGCCTGACGCTGTCGTTCGACTACGCCAACGAACTGTTCGATGCGCAGACGATCGAGCGTCTGGCCGAACACTTCAGCAATCTGTTGCGCGACGTCTGCGAGCGTCCACAGCAGGCCATTGGCGATCTACAACTGCTGACCGCCACTGAACACGATCAGCAAAAAGACTGGAGCATCGCCCCGTGCGCCCCGGCGCAACAATGGCTGCCGGAGCTGCTCAATGAACAAGTGCGCCTGACCCCGGAACGCACTGCGCTGGTCTGGGACGGTGGCAGCCTCGATTTCGCCGAACTGCATGCTCAAGCCAACCGCCTGGCGCATTACCTGCGTGACAAAGGCGTCGGCCCGGATGTCTGCGTGGCCATCGCTGCCGAGCGTTCGCCGCAACTGCTGATTGGCCTGCTGGCAATCATCAAGGCCGGCGGCGCCTACGTGCCGCTGGACCCTGATTATCCGGCTGATCGCCTGGCCTACATGCTCAACGACAGCGGCGTCGAACTGCTGTTGACCCAGACCGAATTGCTTGACCGCTTGCCGGCCAGCGAAGGCGTCAGCGTTATCGCCATGGACGCGTTGCACCTGGAAAACTGGCCGAGCCAGGCACCGGTTTTGCACCTGCACGGCGACAACCTCGCCTATGTGATTTACACCTCCGGCTCCACTGGCCAGCCGAAAGGCGTCGGCAACACGCACGCGGCACTGGCCGAACGTCTGCAATGGATGCAGAACACCTATCGCCTCAACGAAACCGACGTGCTGATGCAAAAGGCGCCGATCAGTTTCGACGTGTCGGTGTGGGAATGCTTCTGGCCGCTGATCACCGGTGCACGTCTGCTGATTGCCGGCCCGGGCGAACACCGTGATCCGCATCGCATTGCTCAGCTTGTTCAGCAATACGGCGTGACCACGCTGCATTTTGTGCCGCCGCTGCTTTCGTTATTCGTCGACGAGCCGCTCAGCGCTGAATGCACCAGCCTGCGCCGTGTCTTCTCTGGCGGCGAAGCCTTGCCGGCGGAGTTGCGTAACCGCGTACTGGCGCAACTGCCAGCGGTGCAACTGCACAACCGATATGGCCCGACCGAAACCGCGATCAACGTCACTCACTGGCATTGCACAACGGCCGATGGCGAACGCTCGCCGATTGGTCGACCGCTGGGCAACGTGGTGTGCCGCATTCTCGACGCCGACCTCAACCCCATGCCGGCCGGCGTACCCGGTGAACTGTGCATCAGCGGCATCGGCCTGGCCCGTGGTTACCTCGGCCGCCCGGCGCTGACTGCCGAACGTTTCGTTGTCGATTCATTGGGTGAGCAGGGCGCGCGTCTGTACCGTACCGGCGACCGTGCATGCTGGACAACCGACGGCGTCATCGAATACCTCGGCCGTCTCGATCAACAGGTCAAGCTGCGCGGCTTTCGTGTCGAACCGGAAGAAATCGAAGCGCGGTTGCTCGCTCAAAACGGCGTCGCCCAAGCCGTGGTGCTGGTACGCGAAACCGCCGCTGGCGCACAACTGATCGGCTACTTCACCGCCACCTACGCCAGCGAAGATCAGGACGCGCAGATCACTCGCCTGAAAACCGCTCTGGCCGCTGAACTGCCGGAATACATGGTCCCGGCGCAACTGATATGCCTTGACGAAATGCCCCTCAGCCCGAGCGGCAAACTCGACCGTCGTGCCTTGCCTGAGCCGCAATGGCAAGTGCGCGAACACGTCGAGCCGGTCACTGAACTTGAGCAACAGATCGCCGCGATCTGGCGTGAAGTGCTGGGTCTGGCGCAAGTCGGCCTGCGCGACGATTTCTTCGCCCTCGGCGGTCACTCGCTGCTGGCCACGCAAATCATCTCCCGCAGCCGTCAGGCCTGCGACGTCGAACTGCCACTGCGCGCCTTGTTCGAACACAGCGAACTCGGTGATTTCGCCGAACAGATCCGTCTGATCCAGGTCAGCGGCCGCACCAATAAACAGCCGCCGATTGAAAAAGTTGATCGCAGCCAACCCGTGCCACTGTCCTATTCGCAACAGCGCATGTGGTTCCTCTGGCAGATGGAGCCGGACAGCCCGGCGTACAACGTCGGCGGCATGGCGCGACTGCGTGGCGTGTTGCATGTCGAGCGTTTCGAGGCAGCGTTGCAAGCGCTGATCCTGCGTCACGAAACCCTGCGCACCACGTTCCCGAGCGTCGACGGCGTGGCCCGTCAGCGCGTGCATGCCGAGACGGGCGTGCGCATGGACTGGAAGGATTTCTCGAAACTCGCGGCTGATGTCCGTGAGCAACGCGTCCAGCAACTGGCCGACGAAGAAGCGCACCAGCCGTTCGATCTGGAAACCGGCCCGCTGCTGCGCGCCTGTCTGGTCAAGACCGCCGAGCATGAGCATTACTTTGTTCTGACCCTGCATCACATCGTCACCGAAGGCTGGGCGATGGATATTTTCGCCCGCGAACTTAGCGCGCTCTACGAAGCCTTTGTCGACGACCGCGATTCGCCGCTCGAACCGTTGCCGGTGCAGTACCTCGACTACAGCGTCTGGCAGCGCAACTGGCTGGAGTCCGGCGAACGTCAGCGTCAGCTCGACTACTGGACCGCGCAACTGGGGCGCGAACATCCGCTGCTGGAACTGCCGGGCGATCGTCCGCGTCCGCCGGTGCAAAGCCATCAGGGTGAACTGTTCCGTTTCGACCTGAGCGACGACCTCGCCGCCCGCGTCCGTGCGTTCAATGCGCAAAACGGTCTGACCCTGTTCATGACCATGACCGCCGCGCTCGCCACGCTGCTTTACCGCTACAGCGGCCAGAACGATCTGCGTATCGGCGCGCCGGTGGCCAACCGCATCCGCCCGGAAAGCGAAGGGCTGATCGGTGCGTTCCTCAACACCCAGGTGTTGCGCTGCCAACTCGACGGCCAGATGTCGGTCGGCGAGTTGTTCGAGCAGGTTCGTCACACCGTGATCGAAGGCCAGTCCCATCAGGATCTGCCGTTCGATCATCTGGTCGAGGCATTGCAGCCACCGCGCAGCGCTGCTTACAACCCGCTGTTCCAGGTGATGTGCAATGTGCAGCGCTGGGAGTTCCAGCAGAGCCGCATGCTTGCCGGTATGACCGTCGAATACCTGGCCAACGATGCGTGGGCGACCAAGTTCGACCTCAACCTGGAAGTCACCGACCTCGACCATCGCCTCGGGTGCTGCCTCACGTACAGCACCGATCTGTTCGACGAACCGACCATCGCGCGCATGGCCAAGCATTGGCGCAATTTGCTGGAAGCGCTGATCGCCGATCCGCAGCAACGCCTTAGCGAACTGCCGTTGCTCGACAAACCTGAGCAGCAGCACCTGCTCGACAGCCTTGGCATCGAGCCGGGTGAGCATCGTCTCGATCAGTGCATCCATCACCTGTTCGCCGAGCAGGCCCTGGTGCGCAAAGACGCGCCGGCCCTGACCTTCGCCGGCCATACCCTGAGTTACGCCGAACTCGACGCCCGCGCCAATCGCCTGGCCTGGGCGCTGCGTGAGCGTGGCGTCGGGCCGCAGGTGCGCGTGGGGTTGGCGCTGGAACGTTCGCTGGAAATGGTCATCGGCCTGCTGGCGATCCTCAAGGCTGGCGGTGCCTATGTGCCGCTTGACCCGGAATACCCGCTCGACCGTCTGCACTACATGATCGAAGACAGCCGCATCGGTCTGCTGCTCAGCGACCGTGCGATGTTCAAAGCGCTTGGCGATTTGCCGCCGAGTGTGGCGCGCTGGAGCCTGGAAGATGACAGCGCGGCACTGGCGGATTACCCGGCCACGGAGCTGCCCTTTATCAGCCTGCCGCAGCATCAGGCCTACCTGATTTACACCTCGGGCTCGACCGGAAAGCCGAAAGGTGTGGTGGTCTCCCACGGTGAAATCGCCATGCACTGCCAAGCCGTGATCGAACGCTTCGGCATGCGCCCGGACGACTGCGAGCTGCACTTCTATTCGATCAACTTCGATGCCGCCACCGAGCGTCTGCTGGTGCCGCTGCTGAGTGGCGCGCAAGTTGTGCTGCGTGCGCAAGGTCAGTGGGACGCCGAAGAAATCTGCGGGCTGATTCGCACCCATCGCATCAACGTGCTGGGTTTCACCCCGAGCTACGGCAGCCAGTTGGCGCAATTCCTGGCGACGCAAAACGAAGTCCTACCGGTGCGGATGATCATCACCGGCGGCGAAGCATTGACCGGCGAACACCTGCAACGGATTCGCGCAGCGTTCAAACCGAGCCTGTTCTTCAACGCCTACGGCCCGACCGAAACCGTGGTCATGCCACTGGCCAGTCTGGCCCCGGATGTGCTGGAGGAGGGCGCCGGCAGTGTGCCGATCGGCAGCATGATCGGTGCGCGTGTTGCGTACATCCTCGACGCCGATCTGGCACTGGTGCCGCAAGGTGCGACCGGCGAACTGTTCGTCGGCGGCGCCGGTCTGGCGCAGGCTTACCATGATCGTCCGGGCATCACAGCCGAGCGTTTTGTCGCTGATCCGTTTGCCGTCGATGGCGGTCGCATGTACCGCACCGGCGATCTGGTGCGCCAGCGCGCCGACGGTCTGGTCGAGTACCTGGGCCGGATCGACCATCAGGTGAAAGTCCGTGGTTTCCGTATTGAGTTGGGCGAAATCGAAACCCGCCTGGTCGATCACGATTCGATCCGCGAAGCGGTGGTGCTGGCAGTGGATGCGCCGAGCGGCAAGCAACTGGTTGGCTACCTCGTCACCGAGATCGCAGAGCAAAGCGAACCCAAACAGGCCGAATTGCGCGAGGCCCTCAAGTCGCACCTCAAGACGCAATTGCCGGATTACATGGTGCCGACGCACCTGATCCTGCTGGCGAGCATGCCGCTGACCGCCAACGGCAAACTCGACCGCCGCGCCTTGCCGGCGCCGGACCCGGAGCTCAATCGTCAGGATTATGTGGCACCGAGCAACGAGCTCGAACAAACCCTGGCGCAGATCTGGTGCGAAGTACTCAACGTCGAACAGGTCGGGCTCAACGACAACTTCTTCGAACTGGGCGGCGACTCGATTCTGTCGATTCAAGTGGTCAGCCGCGCGCGCCAGCAGGGCCTTCATTTCAGCCCGCGTGACCTGTTCCAGCATCAGACCGTGCAGACCTTGGCCGCTGTGGCGAGTCGGAGCGAGCGGGTGACGGCCGAACAAGGTTTGGTCGCCGGTGAATCACGTCTGACGCCGATTCAGCACTGGTTCTTTGATAGCGATATTCCTCAGCGTCAACACTGGAACCAGGCGTTGCTGCTGGAGCCGACCGTTACGCTGGAACCGCACCGTCTGGAGCAGGCGCTGCTGGCAGTGATCGAGCAGCATGACGCCTTGCGTCTGCGCTTCACCGAGGCCAACGGCGCGTGGCAAGCGACGCACCAACAGGTGTCGGATGCGGCAGTGCTGTGGCAAGTGCGAGTGTCCTCGATGGACAAGTGTGAGGCATTGTTCGCCGATGCCCAGCGCAGTCTCGATCTGGAAAACGGCCCGCTTCTGCGCGCCTTGCTGGTCGATGGCCCGGAGGGTCAGCAACGCCTGTTCATCGCTATCCATCACTTGGTGGTCGACGGTGTGTCGTGGCGCGTTTTGCTCGACGATCTGCAAACCGTGTATCGCCAGCTGGACGCCAATCAGTCAGTCAAGTTGCCGGCGAAAACCAGCGCCTTCAAGGATTGGGCGGCAGGCTTGCAGGCTTACGCCGGCAGCGAATCCCTGCGTGAAGAACTCAACTGGTGGCAAACCCAACTGGCGGGCCCGAACGCTGATCTGCCATGCGAAAATCCACAGGGCGGCCAGCAAAATCGCCACGCTCAAACGGTCAGCGTGCGTCTGGATGCAGAACACACCAAACAACTGCTGCAACAGGCGCCAAGCGCTTATCGCACCCAGGTCAACGATCTGTTGCTGACCGCCCTGGCCCGCGTGATGTGCCGCTGGAGCGGACAAGAGTCGGCGCTGATTCAGCTGGAAGGTCACGGCCGCGAAACCCTGTTCGACGAGATCGACCTGACCCGTACCGTCGGCTGGTTCACCAGTGCCTATCCCCTGCGCTTGACTCCGCACAACATCGAAGAGGCCGCCGGGCAGGGCGCTTCGATCAAGGCGATCAAGGAGCAACTGCGCGCGGTGCCGCATAAAGGTCTGGGTTATGGCGTGCTGCGTTATCTGGCCGATGATTACAGCCAGCGCAGCATGTCGGCGCTGCCGAACGCACCGATCACCTTCAACTACCTCGGCCAGTTCGACCAGAGCTTCGGCAGCGATGCGCTGTTCCGTCCGCTGGATGAGCCGGTCGGCGCGGCCCACGATCCGCAGGCACCGTTGCCGAACGAATTGAGCATCGACAGTCAGGTCTATGGCGGTGAATTGCTGTTGCGCTGGACCTTCAGCGCTGAGCGTTACGACGCGCAGACCATCAATGATCTGGCCGACGCCTACCTCGCCGAACTGCAAAGTCTGATCAGCCATTGCCTGCAAGACGAGGCCGGTGGCCTGACGCCTTCGGACTTCCCGCTGGCCAGACTGACCCAGGCGCAACTCGATGCCTTGCCAGTGCCGGCCACGCACATCGAAGACGTTTATCCGCTGACGCCGATGCAGGAGGGCATGCTGCTGCACACCTTGCTCGAACCGGGCACCGGTCTGTACTACATGCAGGATCGCTACCGCATCAACAGTGAACTTGATCCCGAGCGTTTCGCTCAGGCGTGGCAAGCGGTGATCGCCCGTCATGAGGCGCTGCGTGCATCGTTCTGCTGGAACGTCGGCGAAGACATGCTGCAAGTGATTCACACCCCGGGCCGCACGCCGATCGAGTACCTCGACTGGAGCGCGATCAGCGATGCCGATCAAGAGCCAAAGCTGCAAGCACTGCTGAAAAGCGAGCGTGAGGCCGGGTTCGATCTGCTCAATCAGGCACCTTTCCACCTGCGCCTGATCAAGGTCGGGGCGGCGCGCTACTGGTTCATGATGAGCAACCACCACATCCTCATCGATGCCTGGTGCCGTTCGTTGCTGATGAATGACTTCTTCGAAATCTACACCGCCCTTGGTGAAGGTCGCGAAGCCCAGTTGAGCGTGCCGCCGCGTTACCGCGATTACATCGGCTGGCTGCAACGCCAGAGCCTGGCCGAGGCGCGCCAATGGTGGCAGCAGAACCTGCGAGGTTTCGAACGCACCACGCCGATCCCGAGCGACCGTCCGTTCCTGCGTGAACATGCCGGCGAAAGCGGCGGGATGGTCGTCGGCGACCGCTACACCCGACTCAACGTCGAGGACGGTGCCCGTCTGCGCGAACTGGCCCAGGCCCATCAACTGACCATCAACACCTTCGCCCAAGCGGCGTGGGCACTGGTGCTGCGGCGCATGAGCGGTGATCGTGACGTGCTGTTCGGTGTAACCGTGGCCGGGCGTCCGGTGGAAATGCCCGAGATGCAGCGCACTGTCGGCCTGTTCATCAACAGCATTGCGCTGCGGGTGCAGATCCCGGCGGACGATCAGCGCGCCAGTGTGCGTCAGTGGTTGAGCGGTTTGCTCGACAGCAACATGCAGCTGCGCGAGTACGAATACCTGCCGCTGGTGAGCATTCAGGAACAGAGCGAACTGCCGAAAGGCCAGCCGCTGTTCGACAGCCTGTTCGTCTTCGAAAACGCCCCGGTGGAAGTTTCCGTGCTGGATCGCGCGCAGAGTCTTAACGCGACTTCGGACTCGGGCCGCACCCACACCAACTTCCCGTTGACGGCGGTGTGCTACCCGGGCGATGACCTCGGCCTGCATCTGTCGTATGACCAGCGTTACTTCGACGAGTCGACGATCGAGCGGATGCTCGGTGAATTCAAGCGTCTGCTGCTGGCGCTGGTCGATGGTTTCCATAGCGACATGGCCGACCTGCCGTTGCTGGGCGCTGAGGAACAGGACTTTCTGCTTCACGATTGCAACCAGAGCGCCCATGACTATCCGCTGGAGCAGAGCTATGTTTCGCTGTTCGAAGCGCAGGTCGCGCAGCATCCACAGCGGATTGCTGCCAGTTGCCTCGATCAGCAATTGAGTTTCGAGGCGCTGAACCACAACGCCAACCGTCTCGGTCATGCACTGGTTGCGGCCGGGGTGCAGATGGATCAACCGGTGGCGTTGCTGGCCGAACGTAACCTTGATCTGTTGGGCATGATCATCGGCAGCTTCAAGGCGGGTGCCGGTTACCTGCCGCTGGACCCCGGCCTGCCGAGTCAGCGCCTGCAACGGATCATCGAGCTGAGCCGCACGCCAGTGCTGGTGTGCAGCGAGGTGTGCCGCGCCCAAGCGCAGACTTTGCTGGATGAATTCAGCTGCGCCAATCGCCCACGTCTGCTGGTCTGGGAAGAGGTGCAAGCAGCCGCGACATCCTTGGTAAACCCAGGCATCCACAGTGGCCCGGACAATCTGGCCTATGTGATCTATACCTCGGGTTCCACCGGCTTGCCGAAAGGTGTGATGGTCGAGCAGCGCGGCATGCTTAACAACCAGTTGAGCAAGGTGCCCTATCTGCATCTGACTGACGCTGACGTCATCGCGCAGACCGCTTCGCAAAGTTTCGATATTTCGGTCTGGCAATTCCTCGCCGCGCCGCTGTTTGGTGCGCGGGTCGACATCGTGCCGAACACCATCGCCCACGATCCGCAAGGTTTGCTGGTGCATGTGCAGGAACAGGGCATCACCGTGCTGGAGAGCGTGCCTTCGCTGATTCAAGGCATGCTCGCCTCGGATCGCCTGAGCCTCGACGGCCTGCGCTGGATGCTGCCGACCGGTGAAGCGATGCCGCCCGAGTTGGCGCATCAGTGGCTGTTGCGTTACCCGCAGATCGGCCTGGTCAACGCTTATGGCCCGGCGGAATGTTCCGATGACGTGGCGTTCTTCCGCGTCGACCTGGCCTCGACTCGCGGCAGTTACTTGCCGATCGGTACACCGACCGACAACAACTTGCTGTACCTGCTTGATGGCGCGCTGGAACTGGTGCCGTTGGGTGCGGTGGGTGAGTTGTGTGTGGCGGGCACCGGCGTCGGTCGCGGGTATGTCAGCGATCCGCTGCGTACTGCACCAGTATTTGTGCCGAACCCGTTCGGCGCGCCGGGTGAGCGTCTGTATCGCACGGGTGATTTGGCGCGACGTCGTAGCGATGGCGTGCTGGAATATGTTGGCCGGGTCGATCATCAAGTGAAGATCCGCGGCTACCGCATCGAGCTGGGTGAAATCGAAGCGCGTCTGCACGAACAGCCGGAAGTCCGTGATGCGGCGGTTGGCGTGCAGGAAGGCGTAAACGGCAAGCACTTGGTCGGGTATCTGGTTGCTGCGGGTTCGGCGGTCAATCCGAGTGAACGTCTGGAGCGAATCAAACAGCGCCTGCGTGCCGAACTACCGGAATACATGGTGCCGCTGCACTGGTTGTGGCTGGAGCAACTGCCGCTCAACGCCAACGGCAAACTCGATCGCAAAGCCTTGCCGGCGCTGGAGATCGGCCAGTTGCAGAGCCAGGATTACCTGGCCCCGCGCAACGAACTGGAGCAGACCCTGGCGGATATCTGGGCCGAAGTGCTGAAGGTCGACAAGGTCGGCGTGCGCGACAACTTCTTCGAACTGGGCGGCCATTCGTTGCTGGCGACGCAGATTGCTTCGCGGGTGCAAAAAACCCTGCAACGCGACGTACCGCTGCGGGCGATGTTCGAATGCAGCACGGTGGCGGAACTGGCCGAGTACATCGATGGGCTGGCGGCGAGTGATATCACCGAGGAGAAGGTGGATCGCTTGAATGACCTGATGGCGGAGCTCGAAGGTCTATGATTCTCTAGCGCCCTTGTCAGCGATGGCGTTAGTGAGTTCAACAAAATTCAACCTGTACATTCGCGTACATTTCCAGGGTTGACGATCCAGAACCGGCAGCTCAGTCTGCCGGTTCTCTTTTTTCCCGCGCAGGTGAATCGATGCCTTTTTTCACGGTGGACGGACAAGCCCTTCATTACATTGACCAAGGCAACGGCCCGGCTGTGCTGCTGGCCGGCAGTTACCTGTGGGACCAAGCCATGTGGGCGCCGCAGATCGCTGCGCTGTCGTCGCACTATCGGGTGATTGCGCTGGATCTGTGGGGCCATGGCGAGTCCGGGCGATTGCCGCAAGGCACCACATCTCTGGACGACATCGCCCGTCAGGCGCAGGCCTTGCTCGATCATCTGGATATCGATCAGGTGACTTTGGTGGGATTGTCGGTCGGCGGCATGTGGGGCGTGCGTCTGGCACTGGCGGCACCGCAGCGGCTCAATGGTCTGGTGTTGATGGACACCTATGTTGGTGTTGAACCCGAGCCCACCCGTCAGTACTACTTCTCGTTGTTCAAACAGATCGAAGAAACCGGCGAAATCTCGGAGCAATTGCTCGATATCGTCGTGCCTATTTTCTTCCGGCCGGGGATCGATCCACAGTCGGCGCTTTACCAGGACTTCCGCGCAAAACTGGCGGCGTATTCAGCCGATCGCCTGCGCGAAAGCATCGTGCCAATGGGCCGCATCACCTTTGGTCGCGATGATCTGTTGCCGCGTCTGGGCGAGCTGAATGCAGCGACCACGCTGGTATTGTGCGGCGATCAGGACAAGCCACGGCCGCCGTCGGAAGCCAAGGAAATGGCAGAGCTGATCGGCTGCCCGTGGGGGCTGGTACCGGAGGCAGGGCATATCTCCAATCTGGAGAATCCAGAGTTTGTGAATGAGGCATTGCTGAAGTTTTTGGCTGAGCGCAATTAAAAAGATCGCAGCGTGCCACAGCTCCTACAGAGGATCGCATTCTTCTGTAGGAGCTGCGGCACGCTGCGATCTTTTGATCTTGCTTACTTCGGCCCGAGAATCTTCACCAACTTGTCCGGCGTCGGTGCGCCTTGCTGCTGTTGCAGTTCACCCTTGTCGTCCATGTAGAAAATCGCTGGTGTGGCCTGCAACTCCAGGTCTTCCATCAACTGCATGTTCGCCGCGAGTTTGGTCTGCACTGCCGCTGGAATGTCTTTCAACGCCTTGAGCGAACTGCCCTTGCCGGCCTTTTCGTGATCTTCCAGGGCTTTACTCGGATCCTTGGCCGCCAGCAACGCGGCGGACTTGCCCGGGCTGTCTTCGCGGATGATGCCGACCATGATGTGGCGCAACTGCACCTTGCCGGCCTTGACCCACGGTCGGGCCTGTTCCCAGAACATGTTGCAATACGGGCAATTTGGATCGCTGAACAGGTACACCGTGCGCGGCGCATCCTTGTTGCCGTCCTGAATCCAGTTGCTCGCTTCGAACTTGGCCCAGACTTCCTTGGCCAGCGGCGCGTAGACCAGTTTTTGCAACGGTTCGCTGCTCAAGTCTTTGCCATCGGCGTCGTACAGATTGCCCAGCAGCACGTGTTTGCCGTCCGGGGTCAGGTACAGCGCCATGCCGCGGTTCTGGTACTGCGCCGCGTAACCGCGCAAGCCATCGGGGGCATCGAACTGGCCGACGATTTTTGCGCCTTTGGCTTCGATCTGTTTGATCGCCGCAGGCAATTCTTCAGCGGCCTGAACCGACGGCAGTTGCAGCAGGGCAGTGCCCAGAGTCAGCGTCAGCAGGTGGCGGAGGCGGGGCATGGCAGTTTCCTTGAAGAGGTGGACGGTGCGGCGGTCGGATTTGGGGTATCGAAGTTTTCCAGGGCGCGAGCCAGGCTGGCGTTCGACAACTCGCCCAGATGACTGGCCAACAATCGACCATCGGGGTTATAGAACAGGGTAGTCGGCAATGCCATGGAACCCACGGCCTGGCCCAGTCGGCCGCCGCGATCGAACAACACGTTGTTGAGGCTCAGGCCTTGAGTTTCGAGAAATGTCGCGACGCTTTGCATGCTTTCGGCCTGATTGACGAACAGGAACGTCAGGTCCGGGCGTTGCTGCTGGGCATTTTCCAGTACCGGCATTTCGCGCCGGCACGGTGGACACCAGGTCGCCCACAGGTTGATCACCAGCGGGCCGCCCTTATAGTCGCTGAGTTTGATGGTTTCCCCGGCAGCGTTACGCAGGGTGATGTCCGGCAGTCGGGTGCCTTGTTCGTAGATGTTCAGCGACAGCGTCGCCAACAGCCAGAAGGCCACACCGCTGGCGACGCCAAAGCCCAGCGGCCGACGCAGGCCCGGACGCCGCCAGCCGCGATACAGCGCGGCGAGCAGCAGGACGATCACCCCCGGCCAAGCGAGGAAACCGCCATCGCGCAGATCGACGATCTGCCACGGATCGTTGCGGTAGTGCGACCAATACAAAGCCACAAAGGCAATGCGCGCTGCCAGCATGCCGAGCAGAAAAAGACTGAACAGCGCCGACTCGGGATTATCGCCACCGCGTTTGGCCACTCGCCAACCGACGAAGGTTGCCAGTGCCAAGGCACTGATCAGCAGCAGGTGGTTAAGCGCGATGGCAAAGGTGCCGAGGGTGAAAGTCAGCATTAATTGGCGTCTCGGGTGGTGGTCCAGCGTTGCAGGAACGTATCGGCATCGACTTCGCCGGTGATGCGCTGGCTGCGGCGCTCTTCGCCATCGGCGCCGATCCACACGAAACTCGGTGGCCCGGGCACTTTATAACGGCTGAGCAATTCGCGACTGGCGGCGTTGTCGGCGGTGACATCCAGTCGAAGCAGACGTACATCGCTCAGCGCCTGCATCACCTTGTCCTTGCCGAACACCTGCTTTTCCATGACTTTGCACGATACGCACCAGTCGGCGTAGTAATCGAGCAGCACCCACTGGCCCTGAGCCTTGGCGGTATCGAGTTCGCGTTGCAGTGCCGCCGGATCCTTGATCGTGGTGAACGCGTCATGGCCACTCGGCGCGGCGCTGGTTGCACGACCGGCGCTGTAAACCTGCAATGGCTGATACGGATCATCGCTGCCGCCTGCCGCACCTACTACCAGCAAACCGCCCCATAACCCGAGCAGTAATCCAGTAGCACCAAACAGTTGGGCGACACGGCCAAAGCCATCGGACTGTTTCCAGGCGCAATAAGCAGCGATCAACAGCAGGGCACCACACAGACCGAGCCACAACGATGGATCCAGCACCGGGCGCAACATCAACAATGCCGTCGCGAGGAACAGGAAGCCGAAGATGCCCTTGAGCAGATTCATCCAATCGCCGGGTTTTGGCAGGAAGCGATTGCCGACCGTCACCAGCAGCAACAGCGGCACACCAATGCCGATCCCCAGCGAGAACAGGATCAACCCGCCGTGCAAGGCGTTGCCGCTTTGCGCGATATACAGCAGGGCACCGGCCAGCGGTGCGGTCATGCACGGACCGACCAGCAAGCCAGATAGCGCGCCGAGCACGCCAGCACCAATCAGGCTGCCGCCGCTGCGACTGCGTGAGGCGTGTTCCAGTCGATCACGCAAGGCCACTGGCAATTGCAATTCAAAGAAGCCGAACATCGGTAGCGCCAGCACCACAAACACTGCCGCGAAGGCGCCGAGCAGCCACGGATTCTGTAACCAGGCTTGCAAGTTTGCCCCGAGCAGCGCAGCAATCACGCCCATCGCGGCATACACCAGCGCCATGCAAATCACATAACTGCCGGCCAGCGCGAAACCACGGCGCGGCGTCGCGCCACTGCCGACAATCATCCCGGCCAGAATCGGCAACATCGGCAACGTACACGGGGTGAACGCCAATAGCAGGCCGAGGCCGAAAAACACCAGCAGGCTCCAGCCCAGCGCTCGTTGTTGCAGGCAGCTGGCCAGAGCTTGATCCGGTGCTTCGGCGCCTGCCGAGGCGGTCGCTTTGCCGCCCAGATCAATGACCCGGGTTTGCGGCGGATAACAAAGGCCCGCATCGGCACAGCCCTGATAACTGACTTTGATCTGCCCGGTGGCCGCCGCCGGGATCTTCACTTCCAGCCCTTGGCGATAGACCGGTTGTTCACCGAAGAACTCGTCGCTGTGGGATTCACCTTCGGGCAATGTTGGCTGCTGCTCGGCGGTCAGGCCGTCGAACTTCAGACGTTTCTGGTACAGGTAATAGCCGTCGGTGATCTGCCAGAAGAGCTGGGTTTCACCCGATTCCAGGCGTTCGGAGGTGAGTACAAACGCTTTGTCGACCGGCAAAAACTCCGGTTTAGTCTCAAAAGGATTATTCCCGGCCTGGGCCAGGCCCGAGATCAGAAGCGCAAACAGTAGAAAAATACGACGCATGGAGAAGCCTTGTCCCTGTGCAATTGAGGTGCAGAATGGGCGGCGGCGATTAACCGATAATTAACCGTATCCTACAAGGCTCCCCGGGTTCGGCCAATCAGTCACGCAGCAGTCCCGGCCAATTGCTGTCATTGATTGGGTGCGGGCCGGAGACCAGTCGATCCGTCTGAATGTTGTAAATCAGGTACTGGTTGTTGGTGAGAAAGATGTACCAGTAACTGTCTGCGAAAGTTCGATCATTTTGTGCGGCCGTGATCATTCGATTTTTAAACGGGATCAACGCGCCCAGACGATGTTGGCCGAACGGGTTGCGGGTCAGTGTTTTTGCTTTGTAGTTGAGCGTCAGGTAATGACCGTCATTGAGAATGAACCTGAACAGAAAAGGGTGCCCCGTTATTTCTGCCCACGTGCCGGCAATGATTTTGTCAAAGTAGGGAACAATCGGTTTCCAGAGCGTATCGGCGACTTTGTAAATACCGGTGACTCTATCTTCATCCTGGTTGTATTTGCACACGGCCGGTATGTCGCCGTAGTAAAAGAACAGCCAGGCGATGTCTTCGTCGCTTCCGGCGTTGAACCCCAGCGAGGTCGAGGTAAATCCGAAGCGCAGATCCTTGGCATGCAGATCAAATGCATCCCAGCGACCCATGATGGGGCGTGGATAGCCATCGGGTACCGTATTGTCGCCAATGCTGAATTGAGAGTAAGTGTCGGTGTTTTTGAAGAAGAAATAGATTCTATCGGGGCCGGAGCGCCAATCAACGGCAACGAAGTTTTCAAGTTTTGGCATGTTTGTTAATTCCTTTTAACGGGTTGTTTTAATGTGCAGGCAGGTTATCCGGCTGGATTAATTATCAGTAGTGCTTAAGTGTGGGATTTCATTTCTCGGGACTTATTGAAGTGCCGGCAGTGCGCAATTAAGGAATGTGTTCCGCCGGGTGCAGGCCTGCTCAATTCTGCGAGCGGCTTCCCGTCACTACCGAGGATGGCCATAATTGCCGCTTAATCCTCACCTGCTTCACTCGCATTTTTTTCAGGGAGCGCCCATGCACGTACTGGTTTGCGAAGACGATGAGCTGATCGCCAGCGGCATCGTTGCCGGCCTCACGGCTCAAGGGCTGACAGTCGAGCACGTCAACACCGCGTCCAAGGCGCGGGCGATGCTCAAGGTTGCCGAGTTTGACGTGATGGTGCTCGACCTCGGCCTGCCCGACGAAGATGGCCTGAAACTGCTGCAGCAACTGCGTCAGCACGGTCTGGAGATTCCGGTGCTGATTCTGACCGCGCGCGATTCGGTCACTGACCGGGTCGACGGCTTGCAGGCCGGTGCCGACGATTACTTGCTCAAACCGTTCGATCTGCGTGAGCTATTCGCCCGTCTGCAAACCTTGCTGCGTCGAGTGGCCGGGCGCAGCGTCAACCTGATTGAACACGGTGCGTTGACCTACGACCCAAGCAGCCGCGAAACCATGCTGGCCGGGCAACCGGTGGATTTGTCGCGACGCGAACAATCCCTGTTGCAGGCTCTGCTGCACAATCGCGGTCGGGTGCTGTCCACCGAGCAATTGAAAGACAGCGTCTACGGTTTCAATGATGAGCTGGAGAGCAACGCGTTGAACGTGCATATCCACCACCTGCGCAGCAAACTCGGCAAAGGCATCGTCGAAACCGTGCGCGGTCTGGGTTATCGCCTGGGGCCGGCCGATGGTGGAGAACAAGGCAAGTGATGAGCCTACGACTGCGCCTGAGCCTGACTCTCGGCGCCGCGTTTGCGCTGATCTGGGCGCTGGCGGCGGCCTGGATGCTCAGCGACCTGCGCAATCAGATGATGTTTTCCCTTGATCAGCGTCTGGTGGCGTCGGCGCGCATGGTCGCCGGTTTGCTGGAGCAACTGCCGACCCTGCCGAGCAAGGGCGAAGGCACCCATTTCAGTGCCGAACAACTGAACATTCCCGGTGGCATGGCCTGCCAGGTCAGTTCCTTGCGCGGAGAAATTCTCGCACGCAGCCACAACAATCCCGAACAAGCGCTGGAAGCCGAGAAAATGGGCTTCCACGACCAGATGATCGACGGTGCGCCGTGGCGCAGTTTCACTCTCGCCCGGGGCGATGTGCGGATTACCACAGCGGATCGGCAGATCGAACGTGAAGCGCTGAACATGTCGATCCTGCTGGCGGCGTCGGTGCCGGTGGGCGTGGCGTTGCTCGGCTGCCTGTGCCTGCTGTGGCTGGGGATCGGCCAAGGGCTGGCGCCGCTTAACCGTCTGCGTGAGGCCTTGATGCGGCGCAATGCCGATTCGCTCGAACCCTTGCAATTGCAGGCGTTTCCCAGCGAATTGAAGCCTTTGCTCGATACCCAGAATCAACTGTTCCAGCGCATTGGCAAGACCATCGAGCGCGAACGTCGGCTGACCGGCGACGCCGCCCACGAGCTGCGCAGCCCGCTCACGGCGATCAAGACCCACCTGCAAGTGGCGCGAATGACCGACGGTGCCGCCCGCGATCAGTCGCTGGCCAAGGCCGAGGAGGGCGCTGATCGCCTGCATCGCACGCTTGAGCAATTGCTGTTGCTGGCGCGGGTCGAGGGCAGCCTGTCGTTTGACGACGGCTCGCAGTGCAGCGCCGAGCAAGTGGCGCGGCTAGCGATTGCCGATGCCACGGGCGGCGAGCGCCTGCGAATCAAATTGCAACTGCCGGAACAGCTTTCGACAGCACCCTTGCAAATGCCGGCGGTGCTGTCGATTGCCGCGCTGCGCAATCTTCTCGACAACGCCCTGCGCCACACCCCCGAAGACTGTGCGGTCGAGTTGAGTCTGGAAACCATCGGCAACCGCGTACGTTTTATTGTGCGGGACCATGGCCCGGGCATCGCTCAGGATGATCTGCAACATCTGACCCAACGCTTCTGGCGCAATGGTCAGAGTACCGGCTGCGGCCTGGGCCTGGCGATTGTTCAGGCCATCGTCCAGCGTTGCGAATGTGCCCTGCATTTCGACAGCCGCCCGGATGGGCTGCGCGTTGAGTTGACCATGCCATTGCAGGCCATTTGAAACCGCTCTCGCGGGATCTGCATGC
The DNA here is from genome assembly GCF_059716145.1 of Pseudomonas sp. LBUM1648. Taxonomy (NCBI): domain Bacteria; kingdom Pseudomonadati; phylum Pseudomonadota; class Gammaproteobacteria; order Pseudomonadales; family Pseudomonadaceae; genus Pseudomonas; species Pseudomonas sp. LBUM1648. The sequence goes on along the minus strand of NZ_CP166808.1, from coordinate 4,532,994 downwards.
GGCACATCAAATGTAACCTCTCTCCAATGGCTATCCGGCTGTCGTGACGTTAAGGTCACGACAGCTTTGACTCAATGGATTGAGGGAACAGCGCCATGGAAGCACCCATCTGTATTCGTCCGGCCATCCTGGCCGACGTCGGCATCATCTGTCGCATCATCGAACGTTCGATCCGATTCGGTTGTGCGCTCGATCATCGCAACGACCCGCTTATCGTCAACGACTGGATCCGGCAGCAATCTGCCGATTTGCTCAGCGCCTGGCTTGCCGACCCGCATTTCTATCTGAATATCGCCTTGCTGGCGGACAAACCGGTCGGTGTCGGCCTGGCTCAGGGCAGTGGCGACATTGTGCTCTGCTATGTACAACCGGAATCCTTTCGCCGTGGCGCGGGGCGAGCGCTGATGAACGATCTGCAAGGCTGGCTGCGGGTGCGCGGTGTGCTCCATGCCCACCTCAACAGCACACGCACTGGCGAAGCGTTCTATCATCATCTGGGCTATCGCGAATCTGAACCACCCCTCATACACAAAGGCTTGCAGATCCTGCCCATGTACAAGCCACTGCCATTATCCGGATGACGAGTCGATCAAGGGGCTAAATCCTCGCCTCGCTTATGCGTTTCCAGAACAGGAAAACCTGCAAGTGCGCCCCGCGACCGGAACGCGCACCTGTCCGGTGTGCTGTTTTGGTCACAATCCATAGCGAATTGAGGGGTCGAGAGATGTCAGTCGCCACCAGCCTTATCGAAGAGTCGCCGGCCCGGGTTACCACGGTGCCAGCGGAAACGTTGTATCAGTTCAATGAATCGCCACTGCTGACCCGTCAGGCACAGCAGGAGTCCAATGCCCGTAGCTATCCGCGCCGCATTCCGCTGGCGCTCAAGCGTGCCAAGGGTCTGTATGTCGAAGACGTCGAAGGGCGCACCTTTATTGACTGCCTGGCCGGTGCCGGCACGCTGGCACTGGGGCATAACCACCCGGTGGTGATCGAAGCGATCCAGCAGGTATTGGCCGATGAGTTGCCGCTGCATACGCTCGACCTGACCACCCCGGTCAAGGATCAATTCGTTCAGGATCTGTTCGGCCTGCTGCCACCGGATCTGGCGGCGCAAGCGAAGATCCAGTTCTGCGGCCCGACCGGCACTGATGCAGTGGAAGCGGCATTGAAACTGGTGCGCACTGCGACCGGGCGCAGCACGGTGCTGTCATTCTCCGGTGGTTACCACGGCATGAGCCAAGGGGCGTTGAGCCTGATGGGCAGCCTGGGGCCGAAAAAGCCGTTGGGCGCGTTGCTCAGCAATGGCGTGCAGTTCATGCCGTTCCCGTATGACTATCGTTGTCCGTTCGGCCTCGGCGGCGCAGCCGGGGTGAAGGCCAACCTGAGCTACCTGGAAAACCTGCTCAACGATCCCGAGGCCGGCGTGCAATTGCCAGCAGCGGTGATCGTCGAGGCGGTGCAGGGCGAGGGCGGGGTGATTCCGGCGGATATCGAATGGCTGCGCGGCTTGCGTCGGATCACCGAGAAAGCTGGTGTGGCGCTGATTGTCGACGAAATCCAGAGCGGTTTCGCCCGTACCGGCAAGATGTTTGCCTTCGAACACGCTGGCATCATCCCGGACGTGGTGGTGCTGTCCAAAGCCATCGGTGGCAGCCTGCCGCTGGCGGTGGTGGTGTATCGCGACTGGCTCGACACCTGGCAGCCGGGCGCTCACGCCGGCACCTTCCGCGGCAACCAGATGGCGATGGCAGCAGGTTCTGCGGTGATGCGTTATCTGGTTGAGCACAAAGTGTGCGAACACGCCGCCGCCATGGGTGCGCGCTTGAGCGAGCACCTGCGCATCCTGCAGCGCGACTTCCCGCAACTGGGCGATATTCGCGGCCGTGGCTTGATGCTTGGCGTCGAACTGGTCGACCCGAACGGCGCGCCGGACGCACTCGGCCATCCACCAGCGTTTGCGCGGCTGGCACCGCTCGTGCAGCGCGAATGTCTCAAACGCGGTTTGATTCTGGAGTTGGGTGGCCGTCACGGCGCGGTGGTGCGTTTCCTCCCGCCGCTGGTGATCACCGCTGCCGAAATCGACTGCGTTGCCGAGATCTTCGGTCGTGCGTTGGCTGCTGCCATCGCCGCCGAGTAAATTTTTCGCCGCGCCGAACGTTCTTTCTACATACCCGGCTGCACCTGCCGTGCAGCCCCCCCCCTACAACGATGGAGAACCAGCATGACGTCAGTATTCGACCGCGAGGACATCCTCTTTCAGGTCGTGGTCAACCACGAAGAGCAGTACTCGATCTGGCCGGATTACAAGGCCGTGCCAGAAGGCTGGCGCACCGTGGGCAAGAGCGGCCTGAAAAAGGAATGCCTGGCCTACATCGAGGAAGTCTGGACTGACATGCGCCCGCTGAGCCTGCGGCAGAAAATGGAAGGGCAGGCTGCGGTTCAATAAGCTTCCGGCCAAAAAGAAACCCGCTGGACTGGAGACAGTCAGCGGGTTTTTTCATGTCCGGAACATGCGTTGTCTTTGCTGGCCTCATCGCCAGCAGGCTGGCTCCCACATGGAATCACCTAACCCTGTAGGAGTGAGCCTGCTCGCGATAAACGATAACGCGGTGTAACTGAACTTACGCCCCACTCAACCCCTTGAGCAGCAGATCCACATTCCCCTCAAGCTCCGCCACCGGATCTTCGGCATCAGTACTCAACACCACCAGATGACTACCGGACTCGGCGATCGCCGCTTTCACTGCGTCTGACGGTTGTCGGTGATGCAGCACCACCGCCACGTCATTGTCCTTGAGCGCCGCCGTCAATTGCTTCAAATCCTCCGGCGTCCACTCTGCATCAGGACGTGGATCCTGCCCGATCAGCTCCAGATTCAGGCTACCGATCAGATAGCCGAAGTGATCGCTCAAGCTCATCACACTCAGATTGTCTGCATTGGCCAGACGCGCCTCGCTGTCGGCGCTGAGTTTGAGCAGGCGCTGTTTCAATGCTGCCAGGTTCGCTTCGATCTTCGGCTTGGCGGTCGGTGCCAGACGCACCAGATCCGCTGCCATCACGTCTGCCATGCGCCCCATGTTGTTGCTCGCCAGCCATGGCTGGCTGTTCAGTCCATCGACCTTCAACCCTGGTTGCACGGCAATACCGGGCAGGGCACCGTCGACCGGGCGTGCGGCATCGACCTCAACAATACGGATGTTGCTGCGACGGGCGATCGGGTACAGCGGGTCATCGGCCCACAGCGAGCGCACGCCGATGACCGCGTCGGCATTACTCGCCAGTTTGTCCAGCGCCGGAGCGCCGCGACCCGTGAAGTAAGCGGTCTGGCGGCTGCCCGGCAAGTTCGCCGGCGCCGCGCGTTCCAGGTTGATATCGGTGCCTTTGAGCAATGCTTCGCCCAAGCCGTAGGTGATCGGTAGCGAGGCGAGCACCCGCAAGGGCTTGGCGCTTTCGGCGGCCATCAACGGGCTGCAGACCACGCCGCACAGCGCCATGCTCAGGGTCAGTTTTCTCAGTGAAAAAGCCATTTATCCAAGGTTCCCTTTCAGGCTGGGTACGACACCGCGCGCGATGGCGGCGAGGGCGAACGCAATGCCGGCGACCAGAATGATCGCGGCGCCGGACGGGATCGGCAGATCGAAGACGATCGGCGCAAGAATCCCGCACAAGGTGCTGACGGTGGCAATCAGTACCGAACACCAGAAGAAGCCCTTGAGCGACTGGCTGAGCAAACGCGCCGCCGCCGCCGGAATCACCAGCAGGGCACCGACCAGAATCGCACCGATGACTTTCACCGCCGCCACAGTGATCAGCGTCACCAGAATCACGAACAAGTAATCGAGGGTCTTCACCGCCACCCCGCGTACCGCCGCCAGTTGCGGATTGAAGCTGGCCAGCATGATGCGGTTGTACAGCGGCAGCGCGAGGGCCATGACCAGCGAACCGACGATGGCCAGCACCGCCAGATCATTGCCGTTGACGGTCAGCACCGAACCGAACAGCACGTTTTCCAGAATGTGTACGTTGATCTTGCCGGCCAGAATCAGCAGCAGGCTCGCACCCAGCGCCAGGGATACCGAGAGGAACACGCCGATCAAGGTGTCAGGCGCCAGACCCGTGCGGTTGCGCAGGTAGTTGAGCAGAATGCCGAACAGCAGGCAGTAACCGAACAGGCTGCCATACGGCCCGGTGTAGGGTTCGCCGAGCAGGATGCCGATGGCCACGCCGGTTAGCGCTGCGTGGCCGACTGCTTCGGAGAAAAACGCAAAGCGCTTGACCACCACCAGCGTGCCGAGGCCGCCGAGCACCGGGCCGATCAACAGACCCGCGAGCAGCGCATTGACCACAAAACCATAGGCCAGCGCTTCGGGCAGGTAACCCGACGAGGCCCAGCCCTGAACCATCAAACGAAAGGCTTCGTAACTCATCAGACAGCGCTCCGTGGATGGGTCGAAAACAGCGTCAGCAGACGCTCCGGGGTCAGCGCCTGTTGCGGTGTGGCATCGAACAGCACGCGACGGTTGAGACCGGTGACGCGATCGGCCAGACGTCCGACAGCCTCCAGATCATGTTCGATCCACAACACGGTGATGCCCGCCGCGCGCCAGCCCCCGAGCAGGCGTTCGAACACCTGAATCCCGGCCTCGTCGAGCGCCGACATCGGTTCATCCAGCACCAGCAGTTGCGGCGCCGGGATGAGCCCTTGGGCGAGCAGGACCCGCTGACGTTCGCCGCCGGACAGCGCGCCCATGCGTCGCTTGCGCTTGTCTTGCATGCCGACCCGTTCCAGCGCCTCACCGATGGCGCCAGCGTAGTGTTTGCTCAAGCCGAGAAACGCCGGGCGGCGCTGGCACATGGCGGCCATGAAATCGTCGACCGTCATTGGCAAGCCGCGGTCGAATTCCAGCGCTTGCGGCACGTAGCCAATGGTGTCGGGCTCGCCGGGCCATTGCAGGCTCAACTGGCCTTGATGCGGCATTTGGCCGAGCAAGGTCTTGATCAGCGAACTCTTGCCACCACCGTTGGGGCCGACCAGCGCATGCACGCTGCCGGGGTGTACCTGGAAGGTGACCTTGTCGAGAATGGTGGTGCGCCCAAGGGTCAGGCTGACATCAGCAAAATCGAGAGTCGGCCCGCAAACCTGTGGGAGCGAGCTTGCTCGCGAAGGTGTCGTGTCAGCCAACGGATGCGTTGAGTGTTCAACCGCATTCGCGAGCAGGCTCGCTCCCACAGGGGTTTCGGACTGGTCAGAGAAGGTTTCTTTGGAGGTCATGCCCCTGACTCCTGAATCGCCCGCACCACGGTGTTGAGGTTGCCGGTCATTTCCTTTTCGTACTTGTCGGTGGTGTATTCGCCGTAGGAAATGTGCGACAGCGGGTACAGCTTCACACCGGACTCTCGCTGAATGGTGTCGACGTAAGAGGACGGAAAGTCCATTTCCGAGAAGATCACTTTCACGTCCAGTTCGCGCAGTTGGTCGATGGTCTTCTTCAACTGGCTCGGGCTCGGCTCGATACCGTGGGCCGGTTCGACCACGGCCGTCACTTCCAGACCGAATTCGCGCAGCAGGTAATCGTAAGCCGCGTGAACGGTGGCGACGCGCAGTTCGGCGTTCGGTGCCTGGGTCAGCTTGGCCAGCGCGTCGGCGCGCATCTGCCGCAGACGTTTGCCGTAGGCACGGGCGTTCTGGGTGTAAGTCTTGGCGTTGTCCGGGTCGAGCTTGCCCAGTTCCCGGGCGATGTTGTTGACCTGGGCAATCGAAGCACTGATCGACAGGAACGTGTGCGGGTTGACCACTTTGCCGGCACCGCGCGCGGCAACTCCGGTGGCGGCCAGCAGCGGCACGTTTTCGTTGGCTTCGATGGTCTTGATGTTCGGTGTTTCGCTGGCGGCGATCATGCGGTCAGCGAAGTCGTCATGGCCGACACCGTTGAGCACGATCACGTCCAGGCCGCTGATACGTTTGATGTCCTCGGCCCGTGGCTCGTAAGCGTGCGGGTTGAAACCGGCCGGAATCAGCGGCACGACCTCGGCCTTGTCGCCGACGATGTTCGCCACGTAGCTGTAATAAGGATGCAGGGTAATGCCGATGCGCAGGCGTTTTGCCTGATCGGCACTGGCCAGTGGGCTCAACAGACAGGCACACAGGCCCATTAGAAACAGGCGCAACAACGGACGGCGTGGCGATGAAATAGACATGGGCAAACGGTCTTCTCTCGGGTGAGTGCGAGGAATCAATGGCGATGTTCGCGGGTAACCCCGGCATCGTATTGCGCGACGATCTGTTTCCAGCCGGCGGCGGACAGGGCCGCGTCGGTCAGCGCTTGAGGCGCCTTGAGTTCGGCTTGGCGGTTGAGCCATATATCTGGCGCCGCTTTGGCATCGGCATCGACGCGCATCAGAAACGAACCGGCGACGGCAGGCGTCTGGCTGTGACCGAAATAGGCGCTGTCGGCCTGCATTTGCCAGACGTGACCGCCACGACTGACGGAACTGGCGTCCTGGGCAAACGGAGCGAAACCTTCATCCGCCAGGTTTTGCGGGGTTGGCAGGGTTTTCTGCTCTTCACGCAGCAACTGGATTTCGTCCAGCGTCACCCGCAGGTCGGCATAGATGCCTTGCTCGGCGGCGCTAAGGTCACGCCGGGCATCGAACTGGTTGCTGGCGACGGGCTCCGGTTCATGGGAAACCCCGCGCCAGGCCACCGCGGAGCCGGCCAGCGCGAGGATCAGCAGACACAACAACAGGACGTTGAGGGTTTCGTGGCCGGCACCTGCCGGGCGCACGATTTGTGTGGTGGGCGTACTCATGGGGCTTCGATATCCGCTTGGTCGATTTCGACTACATGGCCGGGGCCCGCGTCGAACAGCACGTAGAACTCGGCGCCGGGTTTCTTGAAGGTCAGGGTTGAGTCACTACCGAGCTTGCCGGGCATCAGAATGGTTTCGTCGTAGCCAATCACGTCGAGGGTCACGCCCGGGGCGCCGCTGCCGTCGGAAAAACCGCCGGTGCATTGGATCTGCTCGTCGTCGATGGCTTTGCATTCACACATCGGGTTATGCGCCAGAGCGCTGGCGCTGAAACCGGCGAACAGCACCAGCAGCGCGGCGCTCAGCCGCAGGCGGGAAGGGCGAGAGCAGCTCATGGTTTGGCTCCTTGTGTGTTCAGCCAGGCAAGGGTGGCGGGAGAGGCCTGGCTCAGGGGAATCGAGGCCTGATGCATGCTGCCGTCCCAGCCTTCCATGGTGATCCACAGTTCGGCATCGGCTTTGGTTTTTTCCGGGACTGGCAGTTGGGCACCCATGCGGTAAGGGGTGCCGAAGAAAATCACTCCGGCGGCGCGCAGACTGCGGGGTTTGCCGATGCGCAGATAAGTCGCCTTGACCTTGTCGACGCAAGCGTCACACAGGGCGGCATTGAAGCCTTTCAGATAACCGGCCGGGCCGCCGCGCGGCGCTTCTTCGCGCAACTCGGCGAGGCGCAGGCTCCAGGGGCCGACCTGAATTTCGCCGACTTCCCGTTCACCGAGGCCACTGTCGCCGCGGAACAGGGCGGCATCGGCGAAGTATTTGGGCATGAAGCCCAGCGGAATCAGCAGCAACAGCACGTTGATGTGAAACCGCCATTTGTGCCAGAACTGACTCAGGCGTGAGGGTTGAGCGGCAGCAGTGGATTTGCTCACAGGTTGGCCTCCGACACTTCACGATTCATGGCCGGTTGGGGCAGGACACGATTCTTTTTACTTTCCCGCTTGAGTGCGTTGGCGGTCGCCAGGGCGGTGCGTTTGGTCCAGATCAACAGGCCGCTGAGCACCATCATGCTCAGCAGCAGGCCGAAGAAAAACCAGATCAGCTTGATCCACAATCCGCCAAAGTCCCCGGTATGCAGCGGGCGCATGGATTCGGTGACGAATTCCAGTGAGGAACGATCGGACAACAACCGCGAAGCCGCCATGTCACCGTTGTACGGATTGATCGTGGCGGTCTGGAACATCAGCGGATACCAGCCACGGCCACCGACACTCATATGGCTGTAGGCATTGCCCGGCAGGCTGACGAAACTGACCTCCAGGCCGGGGATCTTCTGCTGGGCGATTTCAATGGCGTGATCCAGGCTTATTCGCGTGGGCGGTGAGCCGTCCGGCGAAAGCGGTACAGCCTCACGGGCCATTGCCGGGATGATCGGTTCGCTGGAAATGGAAATCTGGTTATCCGACAGCAACGCCTGAATCAGGAACCAGGTGCCGGTGATGGAAATCACCGCAATGAACCAGATCGACCAGATACCGCTGAGACGGTGGAAGTCTCCCCAGAAAATCCGCGCGCCGTGGCGAAAGCGCAGGGTCGGGTTAAAGAAACCTTTCCAGAAGCGTTTATAAACCACCAGACCAGTGATCAGCGAAACCAGCAAAGGCAGGCCGAGGAACGACACCAGATACCAGCCCCAACTGAAACCGTTGGTGAACGGCACGAGCCACCAGCCATGCAATGCACGGGTGAACGCCTTGAAATTGAAGGTCGGTGCCGTGCCCTGGATCACCCCGGTGTAAGGGTTGACGTAGACCGTCAGCGAACGACCGTCCGGGTAGCTGACCTCTACGTCCAGGGCAAAGTGTGATTCGTCGGGGCGGCTGATGCTTTCGACCACGGTCTGTGGTTCGGCTTTCTTGATCGCCGCCAGCACCTGATCGTAGCTGAGCAGCGGTGCATCGTCCGACGGCTGACTGGCGCGCATCTGCGGATTGGCGAGCCAGACGATCTCCTGGCTGACCACCGCCAACGTCCCGGTCACGCAGACAATCAGGACGAAAAACCAGATGGGTAACGCGAGCCAGCTATGCACCAGGAACCACAGTTTGGAGCGGGATTTCTTCGACATGATTACGCGTCTTGATTTCGGTGGAAGGGAGCACGGCTACGGGCTTCGCAGCACGGGATTCCCCGAAAGGCGTTCGTGGCTTTTGCCTACGCGAACGGCCTGCATCTCTATAGGACGGATGAGCGAGGTAAATCCCGATGATCGATATGAAAGCAAATGTTTCGCAATTCGCATCTGCACCATTGAACCCTTGCGGGAGATCAAACACGATTCATGAATGACGCCATCACCCTCCGCCAATTGATGCCCGCCACCCGCTCCCTATGATGGAAATCACCCGGATTGCCTCAGTGAGCGCCTTTGATGACCCCCAGAACCCTCTACGACAAACACATCGATGCACACACGGTGTGCCGCCTCGACGATCAGGGCCACGTGCTGCTGTATATCGATCGTCAGGTGATCAATGAGTACACCAGCCCGCAGGCTTTCAGCGGTTTGCGCGATGCCGGACGTGACGTCTGGCGCCCGGGCACGGCGCTGGCGGTGGTCGATCACGTCAACCCGACTGCGCCTGTGCGAGTGGCGGCAATGGCTGATGCGGGCGGCGCGCGGCAAGTGTCGTATCTGGCGGAAAACTGCCGGGACTTCGGCATCGAGCTGCTGGATATCCTCGATAAGCGCCAGGGCATCGAACATGTCATCGCTCCCGAGCAAGGCTTCATTCTGCCGGGCATGGTGATCGCTGCCGGCGACAGCCACACCACCACCTATGGCGCACTCGGCGCCTTCGGTTTCGGCATTGGCACCTCGGAAATCGAGCATCTGCTGGCCTCACAGACCCTGGTCTACAAACGCCTGAAAACCCTGCGCGTGACCGTTGATGGCGAACTGGCCCCGGGGCTGACCTCAAAAGACGTGATCATGGCGCTGATCGGCCGGATCGGCGCGTCCGGGGCCACCGGCTTCGCCATCGAGTTTTGCGGTTCGACCATCGACGGTCTGAGCGTTGAAGCGCGGATGACCATCTGCAACATGGCGGTCGAGGCCGGTGCGCGCGGCGCATTCATGGCGCCGGACGACAAAGTCTTCGCCTACCTCAAAGGCAAACCCCGGGCGCCCGCAGGTGAGCTGTGGGAGCGCGGACTGACAGCGTGGCGTGAATTGCGCAGCGATCCGGGCGCGGTGTTCGACCGGGAAGTTCATCTCGACGCCAGCCTGCTCGAGCCGATGGTCACTTGGGGCACCAGCCCGGATCAGGCCGCCGCCATTGGTGCGCGAGTGCCGGATCCACAGGACATCAACGACCCGATCCTGCGTCAGGGCATGCGCCGCGCCCTCAAATACATGGGCCTGGAAGCGGGCATGGCGCTCAGCGATATCGTCATCAGCCATGCGTTTATCGGCTCATGCACCAACGCGCGGATCGAGGATTTGCGTGATGCCGCCAGCGTCGTGCGCGGGCAACGTGTGGCTGGGCATGTGCGGGCGATGATCGTGCCCGGCTCCAGCGAAGTCCGCGCCCAAGCCGAGGCCGAAGGTTTGGCGCAGATCTTTATTGATGCCGGTTTTGAGTGGCGCCAGTCGGGCTGCTCGATGTGCCTGGCGATGAACGACGACGTACTCGCTCCCGGTGACCGCTGCGCTTCGAGCACTAATCGCAACTTCGAGGGCCGTCAGGGCGCCGGCGCGCGCACCCATCTGATGAGCCCGGCAATGGTGGCCGCCGCTGCGATCACAGGACGACTCACCGACATCCGCCACTTTGGAGAACGCTCATGAGCCTGCAGCCCTTCACTCAGGTCAGCGGCCAGGCCGCGCCATTGCTGGCGGCGAACGTCGATACTGACGTGATCATGCCTAAACAGTTTCTCAAGGGTATCGATCGTCAGGGACTGGATCGCGGCTTGTTTTTCGATCTGCGGTTTCTGCCCGATGGCACGCCAAATCCCGAATTCGTGTTGAACAAGCCAGCCTGGCAAGGGGCGAGTTTCCTTGTGGTCGGGCCGAATTTCGGCTGCGGTTCCAGCCGTGAGCATGCGGTGTGGGGCTTGCAGCAGATGAGCATCCGCGCGCTGATCGGCAGCAGTTTTGCCGGGATCTTTTATGACAACTGCCAGCGCAACGGGGTGTTGTTGATCTCGCTGGAAGAGGCGCAGGTGCAGCGGATCGGGCAGCTTGTCGGCCAGCCTGACAGCGCGCGGATCAGTGTTGATCTGGAGGCACAGCAGATTGAATTGGCGGATGGCTCGGTGATTGATTTTCAGATTGATACGTTGCGCAAGACTGCGCTGTTGCTGGGGCTGGATGCGATCGGCAGCACGTTGCAGCGGCGCGAGCAGATCAAGGCGTTCGAGCGCGAGCATCTAGCTAACAACCCTTGGCTGTCCTGATACACCTCTGACCCTGTAGGCGTGAGCCTGCTCGCGATAGCGGCCATTCAGTCAATGATGATGTTGGCTGACACTGTGCAATCGCGAGCAGGCTCACTCCTACATTGGTTTTGTGGGGTTTTAACTACAGGGACAGATCCCGGAAATGCACCTGCAAAAACTCCACACACGCGCGCAATTTCCCCGAATGCGCCAACCGCGTCGGGTACACCGCCCAGACGTTGGCGCTCTGACTGTAATCGTCCAGCACCTGCACCAACCGTCCCTCATCCAGCAACGGCTTCACGTCCCACAATGAGCGCAGCAACATCCCACGACCATCCAGCGCCCATTGCAGGACGATCTCGCCATTGTTCGACGACAACGGCCCGCTGACCCGCACGCTTTCCTGCGTGCCGTCACGATGCAGATCCCAGATGCCGAACGCGTTGTCGCGCTCCTTGATCACCAGGCAATCGTGCTGCTGCAAATCATCTAGTGTCTGGGGCGTGCCGCGACGTTGCAGATAATCCGGTGCGGCACACAACACCCGTCGGTTGCTGACAAGTTGGCGAGCGATGTGCTGGCCGGGAATGTCATCACCCACGCGGATCTCCAGATCGAAACCCTCATTGACGATGTCCACCCCCCGGTCAAACAAATCGAGGCGAATCTCCAGTTGCGGGTAACGCTCGGCCAGCAACGACACTGCAGGCGCGACGTGATTGCGGCCGAAACCGAAACTGCTGCAGATGTGCAGACGCCCAGACGGGCTGTCATGGGCGTCGGAAAGTTCGTCGTGCAGTTGCTGGAAGTCATCGAGAATGCGCAACGCCCAGCGCTGCACCCTTTCGCCGTCCTCGGTCAGAGACACGCGGCGACTGGTGCGGTGCAACAGGCGCGTGCCGAGGGTGGTTTCGAGAATCTGGATGCGCTTGCTGACGTAAGCCGGGGAAAGGCCCAACTCATCCGCCGCAGCGGCGAAGCCGTTCTTGCGGATCACGGTGAGCAGCACGCGCAGGTCTTCGGGCAGGGGCACGGTGTCTTTCTTCTGGGTCATGGCAAAACGAGCACTTGCGGCACAAGCCGCCAGCATAGCATCGGCACTTGCAGGCTCGGTTCAGCGCAGAAAATCCAGCGCTTCGGCGAGCAATAGTTCGGGGATTTCTTCGGCGATGTAATGGCCGGCAGGCAAGGGTTGGCCGCTAACGTTGGCGGCGACCTGCTGCCATTCCTTGAGCGGATCGAAGCAGCGCCCGACCGTGCCTTCGGCACCCCACAAAACCCGCAGCGGCAGATTCAAATGGCGCCGCGCAACGATGTCGGCGCGATCATGTTCCAGATCGATGCCGGCGCTGGCGCGGTAGTCCTCGCAGATACCGCGAGCGCTGCCCGGCTGCTGCAAGCAGCGCAGGTATTCGCCGAACGCTTCGTCGGTAAATGGCTTGAGTCCGGCACTGCGACTGCCCATCACGCTGCGCAGGTAAGACTCGGGATCGGCCTCGATCAGGGTTTCCGGCAGCGGCGCCGGGCGAATCAAGAAGAACCAGTGCCAGTAGGCGCGGGCGAAGGCTTCGTTGGTTTGTGCATACATCGACAGGGTCGGGGCGATGTCCAGCAGCATCATGCGTTGCACGGCGGCGGGGTGGTCGAGCGCCAGGCGATGTGCGACCCGGGCGCCACGGTCGTGGGCAAGGACCGAGAACTGCTCGAAGCCCAGCGCCTGCATCAGTTCGATGTTGTCCCGGGCCATTTCGCGTTTTGAGTAGTTGTGGTGCAACTCGTCGGCGGCCGGGCGCCCGCTATCGCCATAACCGCGCAGGTCGGCGGCGACCACGGTGAAGTGCTCGGCCAGTTGTTCGGCAATCTTGTGCCAGATCACATGGGTCTGCGGGTGACCGTGCAACAGCAACAGGCCCGGGCCGCTACCGCCGAGACGATAGGCAATGTCGACGCCGTTGACGTGACGCTGGTTTTTGAGGAATCCGGCAAACATCGGGCTGATCCTTGTTCAGGGTTTTATAGATGCATCCTGAAATTGTCCGGGGGTTGGGGCAAGGGGCAAAGCGTGAGGGGCGGGTTCATGAAGTGTGTTGTCAGTGATGGCCTCATCGCGGGCAAGCTCGCTCCCACAGAGATCTGAGGGGTGACAGCTATTTATGCCACCCCGCGAAACACTGTGGGAGCGAGCCTGCTCGCGAAGAGGCCAGTGATAACACTCCAAAGCTCAACCTTGTTGAAACATCTCCATCGCCCGCTGCTTGATCTGCTCTTCAGTCAGATCTTCCTTGTGCGTGGCCAGAAACCACAGATGCCCATACGGATCCTTCAACGTCCCGCTGCGATCACCGTAAAACTGATCCTTGACCTCGGACACCACCGTCGCACCGGCATCCAGCGCCCGTTGGAATGATTTATCGACATCGGTCACGTATAGATGCAAACCGACTGATACAGCTTTGTCGGGATTGCTCAATGGCCCCTGATCGCACGGCGAGCCGAGCATGATTGCGCTGTCGCCAATACGCAGCTCCGCGTGGCCGATGCCGCCGTCGGGCATGGCCAGACGCATGACTTCGGTGGCACCGAAGGCTTTCTTATAGAAATCGATGGCCTCAGCAGCCTTTTGGATGCCGAGATACGGGGTAATGCTGTGATACCCCTCCGGGATAGGTTTGACGCTCATGACGTTCTCCCTGATTGTTGTTCTACGAGGTGTAGCTTCACCGGATTACCGGAAAAACCACTATAGGGCTGTCTTCGCGGCCAGGATTTTCGCCCGACGAGCAGCACCCATCATCAGTCCTGGATAAAGTGTGGCCCCGGCCCCTGTTCGCCCAACACGTCACCCTGATTGCGCAACGGGCAGGCTTCCATCGACAAACAGCCACAACCGATGCAGCCCGTGAGCCGGTCGCGCAGCAGTGTCAATTGATTGATCCGCTCATCCAGCTCCCGACGCCACTGCTCAGACAGAATCTTCCAGTCCGCTGCCGTCGGTGCTCGATCATCCGGAAGATTTTTCAGTGCCTCACCGATCTCTGCCAGAGGAATCCCCAGACGCTGCGCAACTTTGATCAACGCCACCCGGCGCAGCACGGTTCGTGGATAACGGCGTTGATTGCCGGCATTGCGCTGGCTCTTGATCAAGCCTTTGGTTTCATAAAAATGCAGCGCGGTGACCGCAACGCCGCTGCGCGCCGCGACCTCGCCGACGGTTAGCTGCTTGTGCACAGTCTCTTTGGTGATCATTTGAAGAGAGCTCTTGACCTTGACTTAACTAGAGGTTTTACCCTGCGCTTCGTCGAGTCGCAAGATTCGCCTTACAGCCAAGTGGGGACTTTTCATGCAAACATCAGCGAAAAACCGCAGCTTCACACAATTGATCGAATTCGAGATCGAGCCACGGCAGCAACCGGCGCTGGTCTCGGCGCTGTCGGTGCAGACCGAGCGTCTGGCCCAGCGCTACGGAGGTTTCGTCAGCGCGAGTGTGCAAGCCAGCGACGATGGCCGGCGGGTATTGAGCTTTCTGCAATGGCAGAGCCGCGAGGCGGGGGAGGCCGCATTCAGCAGTTTCGAAAGCGGCGAGCAGGATTTCTGGCAGTTGATCCGCACCCATCAGGCGAAAACCGTGACTTTCAACTCGTTTCAGGTATTGAGCAGCATCGCCCGCAGTCACGACGATGCACTGCACTGCAATCTGGTGAGTTAGATGGACAACTGGATCAGCTGCTTAGAACGTTTATCGATTTTTATAGATATCTAAGAGATAGGGGCAGTCATTGCTGATTCACTGATAGCCACTATTGAAAGCGTTGATTTCTGCGCGAGCGTACCGGGGCGTAGCCTTTCTCCATCGACCCCCACCGCTCGCCAGGACGCTCCCATGAATCGTTTACTGACTGTTTCTCTGCTGCTCGCTGTCTCCGTACTTGCCGGTTGTGCCTCTCACAACTCTCCAGAGCTGCGCCCCTACACCGAAGAAGAATCTCGGGAGTTGGCGATGGAAGCGCTGAACCGCAGTGGTTTGTCCTTTGACGAATACCACGCTAAGAAAGCTCAGTTGCTCGGCCAGTCGCAGTTCGACAAGAAGGCTGAAATGAGCGCGGAACGTGCCGTACAGCTGCACGGTCGGCCAAGCTGAAAACGAACTGTACTGCTAGAAGTTTTACCCAACTGTCCGTGGGTTTACCGGCCTGCGTGGGATAGGGTCTACACCTGAATGACCCTGACGGATTTGCCCACGATGACCCTCTCGCTTGATCTATTGTTGGGCTTTGCCCTGTTTGCTCTTGTCACCTCGATAACGCCGGGGCCAAACAACACCATGTTGTTGGCATCGGGCGTGAACTTCGGCTTTAACCGCACCATCCCGCACATGCTGGGCATTACCTGTGGCTTTTTTGTCCTGGTGGTGGCGGTGGGGTTTGGCCTGGGCGCGGTGTTCCAGACCTATCCGATTCTTTATACGATTCTGCGTTATGTCGGCGCGGCGTATCTGTTGTATCTGGCGTGGAAGATTGCTCATTCGGGACCGGTCGGTGACAACGTTCAAGGCGAAGCCAAACCGATCAGCTACCTCGGCGCAGCAGCGTTCCAGTGGGTCAATCCCAAAGCGTGGATCATGGCCATCGGTGCCATCAGCACGTACACGCCGATGCAGGGTTACTTCACCAATGTGCTGGTGATCGCTGCGGTGTTCGCCATCATCAATCTGCCGAGCGTCGGCGTCTGGGCGGCGTGCGGCACGCTCCTGCGCAATGTGCTGAAGGACCCGCGCTGGTTGCGCGTGTTCAACTGGGGCATGGCGGCGTTGCTGGTGGTTTCCCTGTACCCGTTACTTCTCGAAAGCTTTAGCTGACGCATTGCTTCAACCGCCGGCCCGATGCCTGTTAAGCTCGGCTTCAGGAGCGTTCCTACGCACTTTTAAATGAAGTTGTTCTTCTTTAACGGCATCCGATCAGGTATTGATGACGCTCTCGAACCGACGCGCAGCTCACAAGGCTGCGCTGTGCCGTTTGCAGATACGAGCCTCCTGATCCCGGAACACGCTCTGCGAGTCTTTTATGAACACACGTCCGTTGTATTTCGATTACGCCGCCACTACTCCGGTGGACGAGCGGGTCATCCAGGTGATGATCGAATGTCTGGGGCTTCACGGTAATTTCGGCAACCCGGCTTCCAGCTCCCATGCTTTTGGCCAGCAGGCCCGGCAAACGGTTGAGCAGGCCCGCCGACAAGTCGCCGAACTGGTCGGCGCGCAAGCCGAACAGATCGTCTGGACTTCCGGTGCTACCGAGTCCAATAACCTTGCTCTCAAAGGTGTAGCCCAAGCGCGCGGCGTGTCCGGCGGGCACATCATTACCAGCCAGATCGAACACAAAGCCATCCTCGATACCGCCCGTCAATTGCAGGACGCTGGCGTTGCCGTGACTTATCTGGTGCCGGACGCCGACGGCCTGATTACCCCGCAAGCGGTCAGCGAAGCGATGCGTGATGACACCTTTCTGGTGTCGCTGATGCTGGTTAACAACGAACTCGGCACCGTCAACGACATCCCTGCCATCGGTGAAGTCGTTCGCGGTCGCGAGGCGTTGTTCCATGTCGATGCGGCTCAGGGCGCGGGCAAAGTGGCAATCGATCTGACGCAATGGCCGGTTGATCTGATGTCGTTCTCGGCGCATAAACTCTACGGCCCCAAAGGCATCGGTGCGCTGTACGTCGGCCCGCGTGCGCAACAGCGCGTCCAAGCGCAGATACATGGTGGCGGGCATGAGAGCGGGTTGCGCTCCGGAACACTTGCGACGCATCAGATCGCCGCGATGGGTGCGGCATTCGCCTTGGCCGCTGCCGTATTCGATGAAGAGAAAAACTCCCTCGTCGCTTTGCGTGAATGCTTGCTCGAACAACTTTTGAGCCTGCCGGGCGTGCGCCTCAACGGCAGTGCCACGCAACGCATTCCGCATACCTTGAGCCTGACCTTCAGCGAAGGCGAGTTCAATAGTGCGGCGCTTAGCCATTCAATCGCATTCTCCGCGACCTCGGCCTGCAATTCCGCGAGTAACGCGCCATCCCACGTGCTGTTGGCACTGGGGCATGACACAAGGCTGGCCGGGCGTACGATTCGCCTGAGTCTCGGCCGTTTCACCACCGCTGAAGATATCGACAAGGCTTTTGAACTGATCAAGACCGCCTGCACCAGTGCTCCGGCATTCTGGGCGACAGGGCTTTAAACGCGCCGACCTGATGGCGACGAACAATAACGATGAAGTGATTGGCAGGAGACATGATGAGTACCCAGACTTTGACCGAGGGATCGGTTCCCCAGCGCCTTGCGCACACCCGTGAACTGATGCGCCGCGAAGGCATTCATGCGCTGTTGGTGCCTTCCGCCGACCCGCATCTGTCGGAATATCTGCCGGGGTACTGGCAAGGCCGCCAGTGGCTGTCGGGTTTCCATGGTTCGGTCGGGACTTTGATTGTCACCCACGATTTCGCCGGCGTTTGGGCCGACAGTCGTTACTGGGAACAGGCGACCAAGGAACTCAATGGCAGCGGCATCGAGCTGGTCAAGCTGCAACCCGGTCAGCCAAGCCCGCTGGACTGGCTAGCCGAGCAGACACCTGAAGGTGGCGTGGTTGCGGTCGATGGCGCGGTGATGGCAGTGGCCTCTGCGCGCACACTGGGCAGTAAACTTGAAGCGCGCGGTGCCCGTCTGCGTACCGATATCGATCTGTTGACGGAAGTCTGGAGCGACCGGCCGACGCTGCCGAATGCACCGATCTATCAGCATCTGCCGCCACAAGCGACCGTCAGCCGTGGCGAGAAACTCGCCAAACTGCGTGAATCCTTGCAGGAGCGCGGCGCCGATTGGCACTTCATCGCCACCCTCGACGATATCGCGTGGCTGTTCAACCTGCGTGGCGGCGATGTGTCGTTCAACCCGGTGTTTGTTTCCTTCGCCTTGATCAATCAGCAGCAGGCCACCTTGTTTGTCGCGCTGAGCAAGATCGATGTGCAGTTGCGCGCAGTACTGGAACACGATGGCGTGACGCTGCGTGATTACAGCGAAGTGTCCGACGCCTTGCGCGCCGTGCCGAGTGGCGCGAGCCTGTTGGTGGATCCGGCGCGCGTCACCAGCGGTCTGCTGGATAACCTCGACAGCGGTGTGAAATTGGTCGAAGGCTTGAACCCGACGACACTGGCCAAGTCGCAAAAAAGTGAAGCCGACGCCGCGCACATCCGTAAAGCGATGGAGCAGGACGGCGCAGCGCTGTGCGAATTCTTCGCCTGGCTGGAGTCGGCCTGGGGCCGCGAGCGCATTACCGAACTGACCATCGACGAGAAGCTCACCGCTGCCCGTGAACGTCGTCCGGATTACGTTTCCCTGAGTTTCAACACTATCGCGGCATTCAACGCCAATGGCGCGATGCCGCACTATCACGCCACTGAAGAAGAACACGCAGTGATCGAAGGCGACGGCCTGTTGCTGATCGATTCCGGCGGTCAGTATCTCGGCGGCACAACCGACATCACGCGGATGGTGCCGGTCGGTACGCCAACCGAAGAGCAGAAGCGCGATTGCACGCGCGTGTTGAAAGGCGTGATTGCGCTGTCGCGGGCACAGTTTCCGAAAGGCATTCTATCGCCGTTGCTGGATGCCATCGCTCGCGCGCCGATCTGGGCTGAAAGCGTCGACTACGGTCACGGCACCGGTCACGGCGTCGGTTATTTCCTCAATGTTCACGAAGGCCCACAGGTCATTGCCTATCAGGCAGTGCCGGCGCCGCAAACTGCGATGCAACCGGGCATGATCACTTCCATCGAGCCTGGTACTTATCGTCCTGGCCGTTGGGGCGTGCGTATCGAGAACCTGGCGATGAACCAAGTGGCGGAGAGTAGCGAGTTCGGCGAGTTTCTCAAGTTTGAAACCTTGACCCTGTGCCCTATTGACACGCGCTGCCTGGTGCCAGCGTTGCTGACTCAGGACGAGAAACAGTGGTTCAACGCTTATCACGCGCAGGTGCGTGAACGGTTGAGTCCGTTGCTCGACGGTGCTGCGCTGGAATGGCTGAACACGCGTACTGCGGCCATTTGATGGGTTGGCACTCAGGCGCTGAAGTCCGCGCTTGAGTGCCGGGATCAATCTAGGTCAAGGCTTCTTCGACGAAGTCCAGGCGATCCTGCCCGAAGAACATCTGGTTGCCGACAAACATTGTTGGGGCACCGAAAACGCCACGTTTAACCGCGGTTTCGGTGTTCACCTTCAGTGCAGCCTTCACGGTTTCATCGTTGGTCAACGCCAGGACTTCATCGGGATCGAACCCATGTTCGATCAATACGCCAGCAACGATTACCGGGTCGTTGAGGTTTGCGCCTTCCACCCACAACGCAGCGAACAGACAATCGATAAACGCCTCAAAGCGTTCCGGCTGGCGTAGCTGTATGCCAGTGACGGCGCGCATCAACAGCAGCGTGTTGATCGGGAAGTGCGGGTTGAACTTGAGGGACACGCCATAGCGTTTGGCGTAACGATCCAGATCCTGAAACATATAGCGACCCTTGGCCGGAATCATTGCCGGCGATGCATTGCCGGTCGCCTTGAATACACCACCGAGCAACATCGGAATGTATGTCAGCTCGCTATTGGTATCAGCGCAGATCTTTGGCAGCTGGGTGTAGGCCAGATACGTCGCAGGGCTGCCTAGGTCAAAATAGAATTCCACGGTTTTCGTCATTGTCGCTGCTCTCTATTTATTGTTTTGGGCGGTGGGTTCACCAGCGTTCGTTCCAGGGACGCAGATCCAGCTCAAAGGTCCACGCATCACGTGGCTGACTGTGCAAATACCAATAGTTTTCGGCGATGTGTTCGGGGTTAAGAATACCGTCCTGATCCTTGGTGGCGTATTTCTCAGGGAAGCTGTTGCGGATGAAGTCGGTATCTATGGCTCCATCGACTACCACATGGGCGACGTGGATGTTCATAGGGCCAAGTTCCCGCGCCATGCTTTGCGCCAGTGCGCGAATGCCGTGTTTAGCTCCGGCGAACGCGGCGAAACCTGACGCACCGCGAAGTCCGGCAGTGGCACCGGTGAACAGAATCGTACCGCGCTGACGGGTGACCATGCGTTTGGCTACTTCACGGGCATTGAGGAAACCGGAGAAACAGGCCATTTCCCAGATCTTGAAATACTTGCGCGCGGTTTCTTCGAGGATGCTGCAGGGCACGTTGGCGCCGATGTTGAATACAAAGGCTTCGATTGGACCGAGGCGGGTTTCGATGTCTTCAATCAGAGCGATTACGTCTTCTTCTTTGCGCGCATCGCAGGCAAAACCATGAGCTTCGCCGCCCTCAGCCTCAATGGCCTCCACCAGCGGCTGCAATTTGTCGGCGCTGCGCCGTGTAACACAGGCGATGAATCCTTCCTTGGCAAAGCGCTTGGCAATGGCTCCGCCGGTTGCATCGCCTGCACCGACAACCAATACGACCTTCTTGTTATTCATGGGTAGACCCCTTTAGTAAACGATCGTTAAGTGAACGAACGTTATGCTAGGATCCGATTAACGTCAAGGCGGTCAATTCGAGGGCAAACACATGCGTTACTCCGCCAGTCACAAGCTGGAAACCCGAGAGAAATTATTGCAGAGCAGTGCGCTGTCGGCGAAGCGATCCGGGTTTTCCACGGTCGGTGTCGATGGTTTGATGAAGGCTATTGGCCTGAGTGGCGCGGCGTTTTACAGCCACTTTTCGTCGAAAGATGCGCTGTTTATTGCCATCGTCGAGAGAGAGTTGGGGCAAAGCATGGAGCGATTGGGTGGGCAAAGCGAGCCGGATCGCGAGCGGCTGCAACGCTGCCTCAGACATTATTTGAGCATGGCTCATGTTGAACAACCCGAATCTGGCTGTGCTTTGCCTGCGTTAGGCGCGGAAATCGCTCGTTCGGATATTCAGGTACGCGAGCAGGCAGAGCTGTGGATCTGCCGGCTCCAGGAGAGTTGGGCGCGGATACTTGAGAGTGACAGTCTGGCATGGTCGGTTCTGTCGCAGTGCGTGGGAGCACTGGTGGTGGCGCGTATGTTGGCCAGCCCGGACATTCAGAGAACAGTGCTGAAGTCCAGCCATGACGAGATTTGTCGCCAGATCACCAGGCAGCCCTGACCTATTTACAGATGACTATCATGCTGCGGCTGGTATAGCCCGCAGGATTGAGGCCGAATGGATAGTCGCCAGGCTCCTCCACGGAATCCCCCGATTTGGCGATAACTTTGTAGCCTTTCGGAGCGCAGGAGCTGGCTGCGCTGTTATAGCACTGGTCCCAGGAGGACGAGAGCCCCGAGCAGTTGATGTGCAGCCCTTTTTTGCCGTGCTTTACCTGGGTTTTCGAGGTCGCCGCGCAACCCGCGATTGCGAGTACGGCGATCAATATCAAAATTCGTTTCATTCCCGTCCTTATAGCGGCCACGAGTCTGGCGCTCGGGTCTGCCTGTATTCGCCTGCGCTCAAAGCGTTTTGAAATCCCTGTACGAAAAAATCCATGTCTGGCATTGGGTTACGAGCCTAAACATGGCCTATATGAACGCCAATTGCCAGACCTTCGTTAAATCCTGTTTCAATCTGCCGCGATGGCAGGCTTGGCGGCACTGCCCATGGTCATGGTCGCGCCGACGGAAGCCAGAATAATGCACAGGATCGCCATCCATTGTGACAGCGTGAGGTATTCCTGCAGAAACAGCAGGCCCGACAATGCTCCGAACGCGGGTTCGATGCTCATCAAAGTACCGAAAGTGCGCGCGGGCATGCGGGTGAGCGCGACCATTTCCAGTGTGTAGGGGAGGGCAGTGGACAGGATCGCGACGCCAATCGCGATTGGAATCAGTGATGGCGTCAGTAGCGCAGCGCCAGCATGCACGATGCCTATGGGGGCTACAAACAATGCCGCAATCATCACGCCTAACGCTGCGGTCGTGACGCCGTTGTCAGCGCCGGCCTTCTGGCCGAACAGAATGTAAAGTGCCCAGCAGACTCCGGCACCCAGGGCGTAACTTGCACCGATCAAATCGATTCCGGCAGTGGTTGCTCCCGTCGGTATCAACAGCATGAGTCCGGCGGCGGCCAGGCCGATCCATAGAAAGTCGATGGCGCGACGGGATGCATATATAGCTACAGCGAGCGGGCCAGTGAATTCGAGAGCAACTGCTATGCCCAGCGGCACTGTGCGCAATGACATATAGAAGAGGAAGTTCATGCCGCCCAGCGCCATGCCGTAGACAATCACTGTGCGCAACGACTTGGATGTCAGCTTCGCGCGCCACGGACGCAGCAGTAACAACATGATCACGCTGGCGAAGATCAGACGCAGAGTGGTAGTTCCTTGAGCGCCCACTACGGGGAACATGCTTTTGGCCAGGGATGCACCGGACTGGATCGATGCCATGGCTATTAATAGCAGGCCAACCGGGAACAGCATGGAGGCAAGAGAGCGTGGTTGGTCATTCATTGCGCGGCATCGTCCGAAATAAGAGCAGAGTATTGTTTTGGCTATTGGGCAATATACTGCGCAATCTCGCCTATGCCGTCTATATATAAGCTGGGTTTTCAGCTGTTTCGATGAAAAGTAAAATTAACGGTTGACGGCAGATTCTGGAAGTCTATAATTCGCCCCACTTCCGGCGCAGTCGAAACGGAAAACTCCTTGAGATTCAATGAGTTATACGGTTTTTGATAGCGGGTTGCTTCAGTTCATCGAAGCCTGGAAGGAGTTGAAAGAGCGGTGATGTTTGGCTCTTTTAACGGTTCGATCTTCTCGGTCGAAAGCGGAGAAAAAGAGGTGTTGACAACAGCGACTAACGCTGTAGAATTCGCCTCCCGCTAACGAGAGATCGGAAGCGCAAGTGGTTGAAGTTGTTGAAGAATTCTTCGAAAACTTCTGAAAATAATCACTTGACAGCAAATGAGGCTGCTGTAGAATGCGCGCCTCGGTTGAGACGAAAGATCTTAACCAACCGCTCTTTAACAACTGAATCAAGCAATTCGTGTGGGTGCTTGTGGAGTCAGACTGATAGTCAACAAGATTATCAGCATCACAAGTTACTCCGCGAGAAATCAAAGATGTAACCAACGATTGCTGAGCCAAGTTTAGGGTTTCTTAAAAACCCAAAGATGTTTGAACTGAAGAGTTTGATCATGGCTCAGATTGAACGCTGGCGGCAGGCCTAACACATGCAAGTCGAGCGGATGAGAGGAGCTTGCTCCTGGGTTCAGCGGCGGACGGGTGAGTAATGCCTAGGAATCTGCCTGGTAGTGGGGGACAACGTTTCGAAAGGAACGCTAATACCGCATACGTCCTACGGGAGAAAGCAGGGGACCTTCGGGCCTTGCGCTATCAGATGAGCCTAGGTCGGATTAGCTAGTTGGTGAGGTAATGGCTCACCAAGGCGACGATCCGTAACTGGTCTGAGAGGATGATCAGTCACACTGGAACTGAGACACGGTCCAGACTCCTACGGGAGGCAGCAGTGGGGAATATTGGACAATGGGCGAAAGCCTGATCCAGCCATGCCGCGTGTGTGAAGAAGGTCTTCGGATTGTAAAGCACTTTAAGTTGGGAGGAAGGGCATTAACCTAATACGTTAGTGTTTTGACGTTACCGACAGAATAAGCACCGGCTAACTCTGTGCCAGCAGCCGCGGTAATACAGAGGGTGCAAGCGTTAATCGGAATTACTGGGCGTAAAGCGCGCGTAGGTGGTTTGTTAAGTTGGATGTGAAATCCCCGGGCTCAACCTGGGAACTGCATTCAAAACTGACAAGCTAGAGTATGGTAGAGGGTGGTGGAATTTCCTGTGTAGCGGTGAAATGCGTAGATATAGGAAGGAACACCAGTGGCGAAGGCGACCACCTGGACTGATACTGACACTGAGGTGCGAAAGCGTGGGGAGCAAACAGGATTAGATACCCTGGTAGTCCACGCCGTAAACGATGTCAACTAGCCGTTGGGAGCCTTGAGCTCTTAGTGGCGCAGCTAACGCATTAAGTTGACCGCCTGGGGAGTACGGCCGCAAGGTTAAAACTCAAATGAATTGACGGGGGCCCGCACAAGCGGTGGAGCATGTGGTTTAATTCGAAGCAACGCGAAGAACCTTACCAGGCCTTGACATCCAATGAACTTTCCAGAGATGGATTGGTGCCTTCGGGAACATTGAGACAGGTGCTGCATGGCTGTCGTCAGCTCGTGTCGTGAGATGTTGGGTTAAGTCCCGTAACGAGCGCAACCCTTGTCCTTAGTTACCAGCACGTAATGGTGGGCACTCTAAGGAGACTGCCGGTGACAAACCGGAGGAAGGTGGGGATGACGTCAAGTCATCATGGCCCTTACGGCCTGGGCTACACACGTGCTACAATGGTCGGTACAAAGGGTTGCCAAGCCGCGAGGTGGAGCTAATCCCATAAAACCGATCGTAGTCCGGATCGCAGTCTGCAACTCGACTGCGTGAAGTCGGAATCGCTAGTAATCGCGAATCAGAATGTCGCGGTGAATACGTTCCCGGGCCTTGTACACACCGCCCGTCACACCATGGGAGTGGGTTGCACCAGAAGTAGCTAGTCTAACCTTCGGGAGGACGGTTACCACGGTGTGATTCATGACTGGGGTGAAGTCGTAACAAGGTAGCCGTAGGGGAACCTGCGGCTGGATCACCTCCTTAATCGACGACATCAGCTGCTCCATAAGTTCCCACACGAATTGCTTGATTCATTGAAGAAGACGATAAGAAGCAGCCCGAAATTGGGTCTGTAGCTCAGTTGGTTAGAGCGCACCCCTGATAAGGGTGAGGTCGGCAGTTCGAATCTGCCCAGACCCACCAATTTTGTGTGGGAAACGCCT
Source organism: Pseudomonas sp. LBUM1648 (assembly GCF_059716145.1). Classification (NCBI taxonomy): domain Bacteria; kingdom Pseudomonadati; phylum Pseudomonadota; class Gammaproteobacteria; order Pseudomonadales; family Pseudomonadaceae; genus Pseudomonas; species Pseudomonas sp. LBUM1648. The sequence goes on along the minus strand of NZ_CP166808.1, from coordinate 4,507,924 downwards.
GTAGAGAATACGGGGCCATAGCTCAGCTGGGAGAGCGCCTGCCTTGCACGCAGGAGGTCAGCGGTTCGATCCCGCTTGGCTCCACCACTACTGCTTCTGAAGTTTTGAAAGCTTAGAAATGAGCATTCCATCAGTATGATGATGAATGTTGATTTCTAGTCTTTGATTAGATCGTTCTTTAAAAATTTGGGTATGTGATAGAAAGATAGACTGAACGTTACTTTCACTGGTAACGGATCAGGCTAAGGTAAAATTTGTGAGTTACTCTGAATTGAGTATTATCGAATTTTCGGCGAATGTCGTCTTCACAGTATAACCAGATTGCTTGGGGTTATATGGTCAAGTGAAGAAGCGCATACGGTGGATGCCTTGGCAGTCAGAGGCGATGAAAGACGTGGTAGCCTGCGAAAAGCTTCGGGGAGTCGGCAAACAGACTTTGATCCGGAGATGTCTGAATGGGGGAACCCAGCCATCATAAGATGGTTATCTTGTACTGAATACATAGGTGCAAGAGGCGAACCAGGGGAACTGAAACATCTAAGTACCCTGAGGAAAAGAAATCAACCGAGATTCCCTTAGTAGTGGCGAGCGAACGGGGACTAGCCCTTAAGTGGCTTTGAGATTAGCGGAACGCTCTGGAAAGTGCGGCCATAGTGGGTGATAGCCCTGTACGCGAAAATCTCTTAGTCATGAAATCGAGTAGGACGGAGCACGAGAAACTTTGTCTGAATATGGGGGGACCATCCTCCAAGGCTAAATACTACTGACTGACCGATAGTGAACTAGTACCGTGAGGGAAAGGCGAAAAGAACCCCGGAGAGGGGAGTGAAATAGATCCTGAAACCGTATGCGTACAAGCAGTGGGAGCCCACTTTGTTGGGTGACTGCGTACCTTTTGTATAATGGGTCAGCGACTTATTTTCAGTGGCGAGCTTAACCGAATAGGGGAGGCGTAGCGAAAGCGAGTCTTAATAGGGCGTCTAGTCGCTGGGAATAGACCCGAAACCGGGCGATCTATCCATGGGCAGGTTGAAGGTTGGGTAACACTAACTGGAGGACCGAACCGACTACCGTTGAAAAGTTAGCGGATGACCTGTGGATCGGAGTGAAAGGCTAATCAAGCTCGGAGATAGCTGGTTCTCCTCGAAAGCTATTTAGGTAGCGCCTCATGTATCACTGTAGGGGGTAGAGCACTGTTTCGGCTAGGGGGTCATCCCGACTTACCAAACCGATGCAAACTCCGAATACCTACAAGTGCCGAGCATGGGAGACACACGGCGGGTGCTAACGTCCGTCGTGAAAAGGGAAACAACCCAGACCGTCAGCTAAGGTCCCAAAGTTATGGTTAAGTGGGAAACGATGTGGGAAGGCTTAGACAGCTAGGAGGTTGGCTTAGAAGCAGCCACCCTTTAAAGAAAGCGTAATAGCTCACTAGTCGAGTCGGCCTGCGCGGAAGATGTAACGGGGCTCAAACCATACACCGAAGCTACGGGTATCATCTTAGGATGATGCGGTAGAGGAGCGTTCTGTAAGCCTGTGAAGGTGAGTTGAGAAGCTTGCTGGAGGTATCAGAAGTGCGAATGCTGACATGAGTAACGACAATGGGTGTGAAAAACACCCACGCCGAAAGACCAAGGTTTCCTGCGCAACGTTAATCGACGCAGGGTTAGTCGGTCCCTAAGGCGAGGCTGAAAAGCGTAGTCGATGGAAAACAGGTTAATATTCCTGTACTTCTGGTTATTGCGATGGAGGGACGGAGAAGGCTAGGCCAGCTTGGCGTTGGTTGTCCAAGTTTAAGGTGGTAGGCTGGAATCTTAGGTAAATCCGGGATTCTAAGGCCGAGAGCTGATGACGAGTCATCTTTTAGATGACGAAGTGGTTGATGCCATGCTTCCAAGAAAAGCTTCTAAGCTTCAGGTAACCAGGAACCGTACCCCAAACCGACACAGGTGGTTGGGTAGAGAATACCAAGGCGCTTGAGAGAACTCGGGTGAAGGAACTAGGCAAAATGGCACCGTAACTTCGGGAGAAGGTGCGCCGGTGAGGGTGAAGGACTTGCTCCGTAAGCTCATGCCGGTCGAAGATACCAGGCCGCTGCGACTGTTTATTAAAAACACAGCACTCTGCAAACACGAAAGTGGACGTATAGGGTGTGACGCCTGCCCGGTGCCGGAAGGTTAATTGATGGGGTTAGCTAACGCGAAGCTCTTGATCGAAGCCCCGGTAAACGGCGGCCGTAACTATAACGGTCCTAAGGTAGCGAAATTCCTTGTCGGGTAAGTTCCGACCTGCACGAATGGCGTAACGATGGCGGCGCTGTCTCCACCCGAGACTCAGTGAAATTGAAATCGCTGTGAAGATGCAGTGTATCCGCGGCTAGACGGAAAGACCCCGTGAACCTTTACTATAGCTTTGCACTGGACTTTGAATTTGCTTGTGTAGGATAGGTGGGAGGCTTTGAAGCGTGGACGCCAGTTCGCGTGGAGCCAACCTTGAAATACCACCCTGGCAACTTTGAGGTTCTAACTCAGGTCCGTTATCCGGATCGAGGACAGTGTATGGTGGGTAGTTTGACTGGGGCGGTCTCCTCCTAAAGAGTAACGGAGGAGTACGAAGGTGCGCTCAGACCGGTCGGAAATCGGTCGTAGAGTATAAAGGCAAAAGCGCGCTTGACTGCGAGACAGACACGTCGAGCAGGTACGAAAGTAGGTCTTAGTGATCCGGTGGTTCTGTATGGAAGGGCCATCGCTCAACGGATAAAAGGTACTCCGGGGATAACAGGCTGATACCGCCCAAGAGTTCATATCGACGGCGGTGTTTGGCACCTCGATGTCGGCTCATCACATCCTGGGGCTGAAGCCGGTCCCAAGGGTATGGCTGTTCGCCATTTAAAGTGGTACGCGAGCTGGGTTTAGAACGTCGTGAGACAGTTCGGTCCCTATCTGCCGTGGACGTTTGAGATTTGAGAGGGGCTGCTCCTAGTACGAGAGGACCGGAGTGGACGAACCTCTGGTGTTCCGGTTGTCACGCCAGTGGCATTGCCGGGTAGCTATGTTCGGGAAAGATAACCGCTGAAAGCATCTAAGCGGGAAACTTGCCTCAAGATGAGATCTCACTGGAACCTTGAGTTCCCTGAAGGGCCGTCGAAGACTACGACGTTGATAGGTTGGGTGTGTAAGCGCTGTGAGGCGTTGAGCTAACCAATACTAATTGCCCGTGAGGCTTGACCATATAACACCCAAGCAATTTGCGTCGAAAGGCCAGATTGCGGTGTGTGAAGACGAAACGAACCGAAAGTTCGATGTTCACAAAACACCGACAGCTGTCACATACCCAATTTGCTGAAGCGAGGCCAACCGGTCACGACTCAGTACCCGAATTTCTTGACGACCATAGAGCGTTGGAACCACCTGATCCCATCCCGAACTCAGCAGTGAAACGATGCATCGCCGATGGTAGTGTGGGGTTTCCCCATGTGAGAGTAGGTCATCGTCAAGATTAAATTCCGAGACCCCAATTGCGAAAGCAATTGGGGTTTTGTTTTGTCCGCAGGAAAGTTTTTTGCTCGCGTCAGCCACATCAAACCATCGCAACAGCTACCGCTGGGAAAATCGTTCTGAAGTGACCGGGTAGTTTTGGTATGGTGCAGCTCGTTTTTTCACGGACTGATGTCATGCCCACGGATCGGCACTCATTTATGTCAAAGAGTTGCTGTAGAAATGCCTGAGCCAATCCCGATCAAAGATCACGAAAAAGAGACGCGTCTGGTCAACACGCGATTGATCGCCTGCGCCTTGTTCGTCTTCGCTGTCAGCTGTGCCCTCGTCGTTCGCATGTACATTCTGCAAGTTGTGGAATTCGACTATCACTCGACCATCTCTGAAAACAACCGGGTGCACGTCTTGCCAATCCCGCCGACACGCGGGCTGATCTACGACCGCAATGGCGTGCTGCTGGCCGACAATCGTCCCAGTTACAACCTGACCATCACTCGTGAACGCGCGACTGATGTGAATCAGGAGCTGGATGAGGTTATAAATCTTCTGCATCTGCCTGCAGAAGATCGCACCGTGTTCGGCAAGGCTATGAAGCAGTCTCGGCATCCATTCACGCCAGTGACGCTGTTTTACGAACTGACCGAAGAGCAGATTGCCGTGTTAGCGGTCAATGAATTCCGTTTGCCTGGCCTTGATGTCGAAGCGCAGTTCGTCCGTGATTACCCTCTTGGTGCGCACTTCGCCCATTCAATAGGCTACGTCGGCCGGATCAACGAGAAAGAATCCAAGACCCTCGACTCGGTTGAATACCGTGGCACCCAGTCCATCGGCAAAACCGGTATCGAACGCTTCTACGAAGCACAACTGCACGGTCACGTCGGTTACGAGGAAGTTGAAACCAACGCGCAAGGCAGAGTACTGCGCGTGCTCAAGCACACCGACCCGGTGCCAGGCAAAAACATCGTCCTGAGTCTCGACGTCAAACTGCAGGAAGCAGCCGAGGCCGCGCTGGGTGATCGTCGTGGTTCAGTTGTGGCGCTTGATCCGTCCACAGGGGAAGTGCTGGCCATGGTCAGCAATCCGAGTTTTGACCCGAACCTGTTCGTCACCGGCATCAGCTCCAAGGAGTATTCGGCGCTGCGTGACTCCATCGACCGACCGCTCTTCAATCGCGTGCTGCGTGGCTTGTACGCGCCGGGCTCGACTATCAAACCGGAAGTGGCGATCGCCGGCCTAGACGCCGGCGTGGTCACGCCGCAGAGCCGCGTGTTCGATCCGGGCTATTACCAACTCCCGGACTTCGATCACAAGTACCGTAACTGGAACCACAGCGGCGACGGCTGGGTAGATATGGACGCCGCGATCATGCGTTCCAACGACACCTACTTCTACGACCTTGCGCACAAACTGGGCATTGATCGCCTGCACGACTACATGGCCATGTTCGGTCTCGGTGAGAAAGTCTCGCTGGATATGTTTGAAGAATCTCCCGGACTGATGCCGTCCCAAGCCTGGAAGCGTGCCACAAGGCGACAGGCTTGGTTCCCCGGCGAAACAGTCATCCTTGGCATCGGTCAGGGTTATATGCAGGTGACGCCGCTGCAACTGGCTCAAGCCACCGCACTGATTGCCAATAAAGGTGTGTGGAACCGTCCGCATCTGGCCAAGACCGTCGATGGCGTAGCACCTGTGGACGAGCACCCGATGCCGAACATCCTGCTCAAGGATCCGCGCGACTGGGAGCAGGTCAACCATGGCATGCAGATGGTGATGCACGATGCGCGCGGCATTGCCCGGGCGGCAGCAGCGGGTGCGCAATACCGTATAGCCGGCAAGAGCGGCACGGCGCAGGTGGTGGCGATAAAGCAAGGCGAGCGCTACAACCGCGAGAAGACGCTGGAGCGCCACCGCGACAACGCCTTGTTCGTCGGTTTCGCTCCAGCTGAGCATCCGAAGATCGCGATTTCGGTGATGATCGAAAACGGTGAGGCGGGTGGTCGTGTCGCAGGTCCCGTGGTGAGGCAGATCATGGACGCCTGGTTACTCGATCAGGATGGCCATCTCAAGCCGCAATACGCGGCGCCGAGCAAGGCGCCGGGTGATCCGCACGTTTAGTCGGGACTCAGACCTTTTCATCGATTCTTTTGGCATCGATTGCGGCATTGCGTGCGGCCACAATGGCTGCATCCGAGGCCGGCGTGCCCAGCTCACCTTTGCGCCATAACTGATGCGAGAAAAGGCCGTCTATGGCTTCAGCGCTGGGCGTCTTGCCCTTGGGCAGAAAAAGGGCTGCCATATCAATGGTGTTGGCGAAGTTTTCTTTGGTCAGGTTGTACTTGCCCAAATGGCTGCCTCCCCACCCGGCATCCGCCGCGACCAACTCGATGGACGTGTCCCGATAACTGAGTGCCGCCGTTTTCAATGCGCCTGAGGCATTGAGCAGTGAGTTGAGTTGATCCATGTCTGAAGCGCTCAGCTCGTTGTCGGGGTTCAGCGCTTTGAGGTTGCCATCGGCTTCAACAGTAAAGCCGAATTTCTTGTTGGCGATATCCGGGAAGGTGTAACTCAAGGCCGATTTGAAGTCTTCAAACGCCAGTTTCAGCGATTCGTGGGCGTTTTTGTGCTGTTCGGCAATTTGAGGGAAGTCAGCTGCCTGGGATCGGCCGAGCCAGACATCGATCGCTTCCATGGTCGGGCTGATTGTCTGGGCTTCATCACTGGGATGATAAACCGCCGCCGGATTGAGGTTGACCGCCGTCTTTTTGAGGTCTTCGCTGAGCGACGCTGTTGTCAATGGTTGGGCTGTTTTGCTCAGCTCAAAGGCTGATGGCTGGATAAAAGCAGAGTTTAAAGAGATCGCCATTTCGTCATTCCCTGATCGTTGGTTGTCAGCCCTTTATCGGCGAATAGAGGCTTGCCTTTAGTTATAGGGCGACAGTGAGCGTTACTGAATGTGTCGGAGGCATTTCAAAAATCATGCCCCGGGAACCGGGCAACTCATGTCACCTTCTTCACACTTCAAATACTGCTTCAGCGCCTCGACCCGCACCTTGGTCACAGCCGTCATGCAATTGCTGTAAACCCACGGATAAACACTCCCGCCTGTCACGCCGGACGACGAAAACTTGCACTCGGCATCACGAAACCCGATCCACGCCCGCTGCGCATTCACCAACAGCTTCTTGCCATCCGGGTTGTCCTTCAAACGCCCGGTGATCTGCTGATATACCTTATTCAACTCTTTGTCCGCCGCTTTGAAATCCTGGCCGGCACACTGGTTCATGGTGGCTTGGTCGCTGGCATTGGCGCAGTCGACGGCGGCGTGGGCGAGGGCCGGGAAGAGAAATGGCGTCAGGGCCAGGAGCAGGCGTGGGGACATAAGAAATGCTCATTTAAAGTTAAAGAGCAAGCAGTGTAGCCGGACTAAACAGAGTGCCGGGCAGCCGTTTGATACAACTTCAGGTTGGACATGTGGTCATACAAGCCTAGTGTTCAGAACAGGAGGTGACGTGTGAAACCAGTACCTAACAGCTTTGAACGCAAGATAACGCTCAAATCGCCACGATCGCATGTCTGGCGCGCGCTGGTGGATGCCGAGGCGTTCGGCCAGTGGTTTGGCGTAGCGCTGGAGGGCAGACGTTTTATTGCCGGTGAATGGACACAAGGTCAGGTCACATATCCGGGTTATGAACATGTGCTGTGGAATGTGCTGGTCGAGCGGGTCGAGCCGCAGCAGTTGTTTTCATTCCGTTGGCATCCGTATGCAGTCAATCCGAAGATCGACTATTCCCAGGAGCCGACGACGCTGGTCAAGTTCGACCTGCAGGATTACGAGGATGGCACGTTGCTAACGGTGTCCGAATCGGGTTTTGCCCATATTCCCGATATCCGCCAGAAAGAGGCGTATTACATGGACAGCCGTGGCTGGGAAGAGCAATTGAGCAGGCTCGAGCGCTTTCTCGCCGAAAGCGCCAAGGCCCGCCTGCGCGAAGACAGTGACGCTTCGTCGCTCGATGACTGACACGTCTAAGGGTTTTCGGAAGGGCTGCTATGGCGAATGTCTTACACGCGATGGTAGCTATTGCGACTATTGCCGATTGGATCCAGCGCGTAATCTACACACATCAACTGAAGCACAGGGAGTGCTTCAGGATCAGGGATGATCGACCATCTGCAAGGATCGCTGCCGACAGGGAGTCGATAATGGTCTTGGGAAAAACCCGCTTCGGCGGGTTTTTTTTCGTCTGTAAAAAAGTGCTGCGCTTAAACACAAACACCGCCGGATCGCGGTGTTTGTGCCTCGACAGGTTTACGATGCGATCAACTGCCGCAACACATAATGCAGAATCCCGCCCGACTTGAAGTACTCCACCTCATTCAAGGTGTCGATCCGGCACAGCACTTCGATTTTCTCCTGGCGCCCGTCTTCACGTGTGATCACCAGGGGCAGGTTCATCCGCGGCGTCAGTTCGACGCCGCTCAGGCCCAGAACTTCAAAGGTCTCCTTACCGGTCAGGTTCAGGCTCTTGCGGTTCTGATCAAGCTTGAACTGCAATGGCAGCACACCCATGCCCACCAGGTTGGAGCGGTGGATCCGCTCGAAGCTTTCCGCGATCACGGCTTTGACGCCCAGCAGGTTAGTGCCTTTGGCTGCCCAGTCCCGACTTGAGCCCGTGCCATATTCCTGTCCGGCAATCACCACCAACGGCGTTCCCGATGCCTGATAACGCATGGCCGCATCGTAGATCGGCATTTTCTCACCGGTGGGAATGTAAAGGGTGTTGCCACCTTCTTCGCCGCCGAGCATTTCGTTGCGGATGCGAATATTGGCGAAGGTACCGCGCATCATCACTTCATGGTTGCCGCGACGTGAACCGTAGGAGTTGAAGTCTCGCGGCTCCACACCTTTTTCGCGCAGATAGCGTCCGGCCGGGCTGTCGGCCTTGATGTTGCCGGCGGGGGAGATGTGGTCAGTGGTCACCGAGTCGCCCAGCAGCGCCAGTACCCGCGCAGCTTTGACATCCTTGATCTCCGGGAGCGGGCCGGAAATATCGTCGAAAAACGGCGGATGCTGGATGTAGGTCGAGTCGTCCTGCCACACATAGGTTGCCGCCTGCGGCACTTCGATGGCTTGCCACTGCTCGTCACCGGCAAACACCTCGGCGTATTCCTTGTGGAACATCGCGGTGTTGACTTGACTGACCGCGTTGGCGATTTCCTTGCTGCTTGGCCAGATATCACGCAAGTACACCGGATTGCCCTGCTGATCGTTACCCAGCGGTTCGCTGCTGATATCGGTACGCACAGTACCGGCCAAGGCATAAGCCACCACCAGCGGCGGTGATGCCAGCCAGTTGGTTTTCACTAGTGGATGCACCCGGCCTTCGAAGTTGCGGTTGCCGGAGAGCACCGAGGCGACGGCGAGATCGGCTTTCTGAATAGCCTTTTCGATCGGCTCGGGCAAAGGCCCGGAGTTACCGATGCAGGTCGTGCAGCCATAGCCGACCAGAGAGAAGCCGAGCTGGTCGAGGTACTGTGTCAGTCCGGCGGCCTTGTAGTAATCGGTGACCACTTTCGAACCGGGTGCCAGCGAGCTTTTGACCCACGGTTTACGGGTCAGGCCCTTTTCCACGGCTTTTTTCGCCAGCAGCCCGGCCGCCATCATCACGCTCGGGTTGGACGTGTTGGTGCAAGAGGTGATCGCAGCGATGACCACGGCACCGTTTTTCAGGCGATAGGTGTGGCCTTCATATTCGTACTCCGTTTCCCCGACCAGATCGGCATTGCCCACGGCCACGCCGCCGCCACCTTCACTTTCAAGGCGTCCTTCTTCTTTGCTGGTCGGCTTGAATTGCAAATCGAGGAAGTCGCTGAAGGCCTGGGCGACATTCGGTAATGAAACGCGATCCTGCGGGCGTTTCGGCCCGGCAAGACTGGCCTCAACGCTGCCCATGTCCAGCGACAGGCTGTCGGTAAATACGGGCTCCTGACCGGGCAGACGCCACAGGCCCTGAGCCTTGGTATAAGCCTCGACCAGTTTCACCACTTCTGGCGGCCGTCCGGACAGGCGCAAGTACTCCAGCGTGACGTCATCGACCGGGAAGAAACCGCACGTCGCACCGTATTCCGGCGCCATATTGGCGATGGTCGCGCGGTCGGCCAGCGGCAGATCGGCGAGGCCATCACCGTAGAACTCGACAAATTTGCCGACCACGCCTTTCTTGCGCAGCATCTGCGTTACCGTCAGCACCAGGTCGGTGGCGGTAATGCCTTCCTTGAGCTTGCCGGTCAGTTTGAAACCGATCACTTCCGGAATCAGCATCGACACCGGTTGCCCGAGCATCGCCGCTTCCGCCTCGATCCCGCCGACGCCCCAGCCAAGTACGCCGAGGCCATTGATCATGGTGGTGTGGGAGTCGGTTCCAACCAGGGTGTCGGGGAAGGCGTAGGTGCGGCCGTCTTCGTCCTTGGTCCACACGGTGCGGCCGAGGTATTCGAGGTTGACCTGGTGGCAGATCCCGGTGCCCGGCGGCACCACGCTGAAGTTGTCGAAAGCGCTCTGGCCCCAGCGCAGGAAGGCGTAACGCTCGCCGTTGCGCTGCATCTCGATGTCGACGTTCTGTTCGAAAGCGCTGGCGGTAGCGAATTTGTCGACCATCACTGAGTGGTCGATCACCAGATCCACCGGCGACAACGGATTGATTCGCTGCGGATCACCGCCAGCCTTGGCCATGGCGGCGCGCATCGCAGCGAGGTCGACCACGGCAGGGACACCGGTAAAGTCTTGCATCAGCACGCGGGCGGGACGGTACTGGATTTCCCGGTCGGAGCGACGCTCCTTGAGCCAGGCGGCGATTGCCCTGAGGTCGGCGCCGGTGACGGTTTTTTCATCTTCCCAGCGCAGCAGGTTTTCCAGCAGGACTTTCAGCGACATCGGCAGCGTGTCGATATTGCCGAGGCTCTTGGCGGCATCAGGCAGGCTGAAATAGTGGTAGGTCTTGTCGTCGATCTGCAGGGTCTTGAGGGTTTTCAGGCTATCGAGGGACGGCATTACAATCACTCCTTTGAATCCGCACGGCTACGGATTGAGGGGACGGGCAGAGCTAACAACGTAGCCCTGTTTTCAGTAGCTGGCTAATAACTGGACTCTATGGGCAAGTCCAAGGTTCCGACTTCGGCTATCATGCGCCGGTTTTCGTGACAGGCTTTGCTGCAACGCAAGACCTGAGCATCGCGCAGAGGGCGAATAATCGTCCTCTGCCCAGGAGTAAGAATGAACACCCTATTCATGCATTGCCGGCCCGGCTTCGAAGGCGAAGTCTGTTCGGAGATTTCCGACCTCGCGGCGCAGTTGAACGTGGCCGGCTACGCCAAGGCCAAAGCGGCCACCGCGTGCGCCGAGTTTGTCTGCACCGAAGAAGACGGCGCCGAGCGCCTGATGCGCGGTCAGCGTTTCGCCGAGTTGATCTTCCCGCGCCAATGGGCGCGTGGCGTCTTCATCGATCTGCCGGAAACCGACCGCATCAGCGTGATCCTCGCGAACATGGCCGAATTCCCGGTGTGCGGCAGCCTCTGGCTGGAAGTCGTCGACACCAACGACGGCAAGGAACTGTCGAACTTCTGCAAGAAATTCGAAGGCCCGCTGCGCAAGGCCCTGACCGGCGCCGGCAAACTGGTGGATGACGCCAGCAAGCCGCGTCTGTTGCTGACGTTCAAAAGCGGTCGCGAAGTGTTTCTCGGCATGGCCGACGCCGGTAACTCGGCGATGTGGCCGATGGGCATTCCACGTTTGAAGTTCCCGCGTGAGGCGCCGAGCCGTTCGACGCTGAAACTGGAAGAGGCCTGGCACCACTTTATCCCGCGTGATCAGTGGGAAGATCGTTTGCACAGCGACATGACCGGCGTTGACCTCGGCGCAGCGCCGGGCGGTTGGACCTGGCAACTGGTCAATCGCGGCATGCTGGTGACCGCCATCGACAACGGCCCGATGGCCGAAAGCCTGATGGACACGGGGTTGGTGCAGCACTTGATGGCCGACGGCTTCACCTTCAAGCCCAAGCAACCGGTGGACTGGATGGTTTGCGACATCGTCGAGAAACCGGCGCGTAACGCGGCGATGCTCGAAGAGTGGATTGGCGAGGGCCATTGCCGCGAGGCCGTGGTTAACCTGAAATTGCCAATGAAGCAGCGTTACGCCGAGGTGAAGCGCCTGCTTGAGCGCATCGCCGATGGTTTCAAGGCGCGCGGGATCAAGGTCGATATCGGCTGCAAACAGCTGTATCACGACCGTGAGGAAGTGACCTGCCACCTGCGCCGGCACGATGTGAAAAAGACCAAAAGATGACCGAACACCCGGCAATGCGCGACAATGCCGGCCAGTTTCAGGAGTGAATCATGAGTGAAATGATCGACACGCCGGTCGACGGCACCCTCGACGCCACCGGCCTCAATTGCCCGGAGCCGGTGATGATGCTGCATCAGCACATCCGTGATCTGGTGCCTGGCGGACTGCTCAAGGTGATCGCCACTGATCCCTCGACTCGCCGCGACATTCCCAAGTTCTGTGTGTTTCTCGACCACGAACTGGTGGGGCAGCACGAAGAGGCCGGTACTTACCTGTACTGGATTCGCAAGAAGTCCGGCTGACAGACAAAAAAAAGACCTGCAAATGCAGGTCTTTTTTTATGGCTGATCAGCCCAACGAACGACTGATACGAATGCGCTTGCGTGCGCTGCGTGTCAGCCTGATCGACAGCATCAGCGCCGCACAGCTCAAGCCCACGATCAAACCCTGCCACAAGCCGCTCGGACCACGCGGTTCGCCGAGCCAGTCGGTCAGGCCGAGGGCGTAACCCACCGGCAGGCCGATGCCCCAATAGGCAAACAAGGTCAGGATCATCGTCACGCGAGTGTCCTGGTAACCCCGCAGGGCGCCGGCGGCGGTCACTTGGATCGCATCGGAAAACTGGAACAACGCCGAGTACACAATCAACATCGCCGCGATGTGAATCACCGTCGGATCAGCCGTGTAGATCGCCGCAATCGGTTCACGCAGCAGCAACATCATGCTCGCCGACAGACAGGCATAAGCCAGCGCGGTGCCCATGCCGACGCCTGCGGCGAAACGCGCCTCGCGTGGTTCTTCGCGACCGAGAGCCTGACCGACGCGCACGGTCACGGCCATGCCCAGCGAGTAGGGAATCATGAACACCAGTGAGCTGACGTTCAGCGCAATCTGGTGCCCGGCCACCACGGTAGCGCCAAGGCTGCCGATCAGCAGCGCGATCACCGCGAAGATGCTCGACTCGGCAAACACCGCGATGCCGATCGGCAGACCGATCGCCAGCAGACGCTTGATCACCGCCCATTGCGGCCAGTCGAAGCGGCTGAACAGTTCGCTCGAACGATAAGCCGGTGCCCAGCGCTCGTAACCGGCCAGGCCCAGCGCCATCACCCACATCACAATCGCCGTGGCCCAGCCGCAGCCAACGCCACCCATGGCTGGCACGCCGAAGTGACCATAAATGAACACGTAGTTCAGCGGGATATTCAGCGCCAGCCCGCACAGGCCCAGCACCATCGCCGGGCGGGTACGACCGAGGCCGTCACTGAAGCAGCGCAGCACATGGTAGAACGCCACCGCCGGCAGACCACTGGCGATACCGTGCAAATACTGCATGCACGGGCCGATCAGCTCGGGATCGACTTTCATCAGGTGCAGCACCGGTTCGGCGGCAACCAGCATGGTGGTCGCGATCAGTCCGACCACCAGCGCCAGCCACAACGCCTGACGCACGATCGGGCCGATCTCGCTATGGGTGCCGGCGCCGTAACGCTGGGCGACTTTTGGCGTGGTGGCCAGCAGGGTGCCGGTCATCAGCAGGAACACCGGCACCCAGATCGAGTTACCCAGTGCCACGGCCGCCAGATCCTTCGGTCCGACGCGACCGGCCATCACTGCATCGACGAAGCCCATGGCCGTGGTTGCCAGTTGCGCGATGATGATCGGCAACGCCAGGGCGAGCAGGTTCTTGAACTCCAGGCGAATCCGCGCGGGGCGGGTCAGGGAGACGGCGACAGGTTGGTCAGTTACAGAATTCACAGGCAAAGCGTCCACGGAGATTGATGCGCAGGGCGCCGCATTCTACGCCGCTGACGCTTTAGTCAGGAAAAATCCTCTGTTGCGGATTTGTAATCACAAAGCCTGCTGGCCCAACCGTGCATCTGCACCTAAACTGCCGATCCGCCCAAGGAGCCCGCCATGCTGATTGTTGCCGACGAAAATATTCCGCTGCTCGATGCCTTTTTTGAAGGTTTCGGCGAGATCCGCCGGGTACCGGGCCGCTCCATCGACCGTGCGACGGTCGAGCAGGCTGACGTGTTGCTGGTACGTTCCGTGACCAATGTCAGCCGTGCGTTGCTGGAAGGCAGCAAGGTGCGCTTTGTCGGCACTTGCACCATCGGCACCGATCATCTGGATCTGGAGTATTTCGCTGAGGCCGGAATTGCCTGGTCGAGCGCGCCCGGCTGCAACGCCCGGGGCGTGGTCGATTACGTGCTCGGCAGTCTGCTGACCCTCGCCGAAATCGAAGGTGTTGATCTGACTCAACGCACTTTCGGTGTGGTGGGCGCAGGTGAAGTGGGCGGTCGTCTGATCAACGTCCTGAAGGGCCTGGGCTGGAACGTGAAAGTCTGCGATCCGCCGCGTCAGGCTGCCGAAGGTGGCGATTACGTCAGCCTGGAGCAAATCATCGAGCAGTGCGATGTGATCAGCCTGCACACGCCACTGACCCGCAGCGGTGATGGCGCGACGTGGCATCTGTTCGATCAGCAACGTTTGCAGCAACTCAAACCCGGCGCGTGGCTGATCAATGCCGCACGCGGTCCGGTGGTGGATAACGCTGCACTGCGCAAAGTGCTGCTGGAGCGCGAAGACCTGCAAGCTGTTCTGGATGTCTGGGAAGCCGAGCCCGAGGTCGACGTGTCACTGGCTGATCTCTGCGTCCTGGCCACGCCGCACATTGCCGGTTACAGCCTCGACGGCAAACAGCGCGGCACAGCGCAGATCTATCAGGCTTACTGCGACTTTATCGGTGTGCCTGCAAGCATCCAGCTCACTGACTTACTGCCAGCACCCTGGTTGTCGGAAGTGACCTTGCATGCTGACAGCGATCCGGCTTGGGCGTTGGCGATGTTGTGCCGTGGCGTGTACGACCCGCGCCGGGATGACGCAGATTTTCGTCGCAGCCTTGTAGGCAATGTCAGCGAGCAGCGTGCGGCGTTTGATGTGTTGCGCAAGCAGTACCCGGTTCGGCGCGAGATTGAAGGGCTGAAAGTACGGATCGCCGGGGATTCGCCAGTGTTGCAGCAGATTGTGGCTGCGCTTGGCGCGGTGGCAATCTAAGCCACCGCACTGGCAGACAGAAAAAACCCGGCCAAAGGGGCCGGGTCAGGAAGACGGTGGCTATATCACTTTTGTTCGGCAGGCTTGACCAATCGCTTATCCAGTTCGCGGCAGGCGTCCTGGATCATGTCTTCAGTGATCGGTACTTCGCGCCCCTGTTCATCGATAATCGAGCAACCCAGAGTCTGGCCGGGCTTGGTGCGGATCACTTCAATCTTGTCTTCGCTGCTTTGTTGCAAGGACATGGCCTGTCTCCTCATCAGGTTGTGCGCCTAGGTTAAAACCCCCACGTGACCGGGCTGTGACAACTCCCAGCGGTCTGTCGGCGGCGGCATCTCCACTCAAACAGAAATGACCGCTCGTCTCAACCGGGACTTTAGACCAATAGCAACTATGGCCTAGTCTTTGGGGGCATATTTAACCTGACTCATTGTGATTTACAGAGTTCCACCCCATTGAGTTTGTACGCTGGCCCTATTCATCCGCACAGATGTGAACCCGAATGATCTCGATGCTTTCCTCAAGGCACCGGCGCGCCCTGCGCCTGACCAGCCATTTTCTTGCGCCGTATCGTTGGCAGGCCTTCGGCGCGCTGCTCGCGTTGATCCTCACCGCTGGTATCACTCTGTCGATGGGGCAGGGCATCAAACTACTGGTCGATCAGGGATTCATGACCCAGTCGCCGCACCTGCTCAATCAATCCATTGGCCTGTTCATGCTGCTGGTGCTTGGTCTGGCGGTGGGTACATTTGCCCGGTTCTACTTGGTGTCGTGGATCGGCGAGCGTTGTGTGGCGGACATTCGTCGACAGGTGTTCAACCATCTGGTGTACCTGCATCCGGGGTTCTACGAGGACAACCGCAGCTCGGAAATCCAGTCACGCCTGACCGCTGATACGACATTGCTGCAATCGGTGATCGGCTCGTCGCTTTCGCTGTTTCTGCGCAATCTGCTGATGGTCATCGGCGGCGTGGTGTTGCTGTTTATCACCAATCCAAAACTTACCAGCATCGTCGTTATCGCCCTTCCATTGGTGATCGCGCCGATCCTGATCTTCGGCCGCCGCGTGCGTAACCTGTCGCGGCTGAGCCAGGACCGGATTGCCGACATTGGCAGTTACGTTTCCGAAACCCTCGGCCAGATCAAAACCGTGCAAGCCTACAACCATCAGGTACAGGACGAGCAGCGCTTCGCCACCACTGTCGAACAGGCTTTCGAAACGGCGCGCAAACGAATCTTCCAGCGGGCATGGCTGATCACATTGGTCATCGTGCTGGTGTTGGGGGCCGTGGCGGTCATGCTGTGGGTCGGCGGTATGGACGTGATTGCCGGGCGAATTTCTGCCGGTGAACTGGCCGCGTTCGTCTTCTACAGCCTGATTGTCGGCAGCGCTTTCGGCACACTGAGTGAAGTGATTGGCGAGCTGCAACGCGCGGCCGGCGCCGCCGAGCGGATTGCCGAATTACTGCGCTCGGAAAATATTATCCAGCCGCCAACCTCCGGATTGGTAACGTTGCCTGCGCGGGTGAGGGGCGAATTGGAGCTGCAGGATGTAAGGTTTTCCTACCCTTCAAGGCCAGAAAGCTACGCCGTCGACGGTTTGAATCTTACGGTCAGGGCAGGCGAAACCCTGGCATTGGTGGGGCCGTCCGGTGCCGGTAAATCCACGGTGTATGACTTGCTGTTGCGCTTCTACGATCCCGGCCAAGGCCGGATTCTGCTCGATGGCGTGCCATTGACGAGTCTGGATCCGCTGGATCTGCGTCGCTGTTTCGCCCTGGTTTCACAAACGCCGGCACTGTTTTTTGGCAGCGTGGAAGAGAACATCCGTTATGGCTGTCCGACGGCGACGCTGGAGCAAGTCAAGGAGGCGGCGCGGATTGCTCATGCTCACGACTTTATTGAGCAGATGCCCGACGGATACCAGACCCATTTGGGCGATGGCGGTCTCGGACTCTCCGGCGGCCAGCGTCAGCGGTTGGCTATCGCCCGGGCGTTGTTGGTCGACGCGCCGATCTTGCTACTCGACGAAGCTACCAGCGCCCTTGATGCGCAAAGTGAACACCTGATTCAGCAAGCCTTGCCGAGCCTGATGCACAACCGCACCACACTGGTCATTGCCCATCGTTTGGCCACGGTGAAGAATGCCGACCGGATTGCGGTGATGGATCAGGGCAAGCTCGTGGCAATCGGTACGCATCAGGAATTGATTGTGAGCAACCCGTTGTATGCACGGCTGGCGTCATTGCAGTTCAGTGATGGCCAGCACGCGACAACCAACTAGTTGGCGCCCCATAAAAAATGCCCGCATTTCTCAATGCGGGCATTTTCGTTTAATCGAACCGTAGTCGATCACTGATCATCAAAATAGCGTTCATGCCAATCCACCAGCGGTTGCGGCGAATTGAGCTTCTGGCCGTAGATCACCGAATAAGACAGCACGTTTTGCACGTACTGGCGGGTTTCGTCAAAGGGGATGCTTTCCACCCACACGTCGAAACTCAGGTGATCAGCGCCGCGCAGCCACTGACGTACGCGGCCGGGGCCGGCGTTATAGGCGGCGGAAGCGAGTACGCGGTTGCCGTTGAACTGGCTGTGCACCTGGCTCAGATAAGCAGCGCCGAGCTGGATATTCTTGTCCGGATCGAGCACTTGCTGCGGCGAGGCCAGCGGAATGCTGAACTTGCGCGCGGTTTCCTTGGCGGTGCCGGGCATCAATTGCATCAGGCCGCTGGCGCCGACGCCGGAGCGGGCGTCATCCATGAAGGCACTTTCCTGACGGGTGATGGCGAACACCCAACTCGAATGCAGGCCGCGAACCTTGGCTTCCCGCACGAGGGTTTCGCGGTGGGCCATCGGGAAGCGAATATCCAGATCGTCCCAGTACTGCGCCTGACTGATGGTGCGGATCGCCGGGAAATACCACTTCAGGTCGTAGGCAAGTTTGGCCTGGGCGACCATTTCGTCACGGTTGAAGTGGCGGCTGACGTGATACCACTCGCGGCGACCGTCGACGATCTGCCCGCGGGCATGGAATTCCAGCGCGCGGCGCACGCCCGGCGTATTGCGTACCTTGTTGATCAGCGCCTGACTGAGCACCAACGGCTTATTATTCAACGAGTACGGGGATTGGGAGCGATCGGCGGCGAGGAAGCCGTAGAAATCACGTTCTCGGGCGAGCCCTTTGTACAGCGTCTGTGCTTCCGGGTTTTGCGGTTGCGCCAGTTCCAGGCTGCGTGCCTGCCAGTAACGCCAGCGATTGGTGGTCGCCAGATCCTGCGGCAGGCGGCGGGTCAGTTGATAAGCGTCGTCCCAGCGAGCCAGGCGCAGCAACAGGCGCAGGCGCCATTCCGATACCGTGTTGTCACGCAGTTCCGGATCATATTTGGTCATCACGTCCAGCGCGCGGCTGTCGAAACGCCGAGCCAGAGTCAAGCCGATTTCCCGGGCGATCGCGACTTTCTCATCGCGGGAGAAATGCATGCTGCTGGCGTAACCGTCGAGCAACGCCATGGCCTTTTCCGGATCCTGACGGGCCAGGCGGCGCAGGCCAAGGCTGACCACGTCGGACATCGGCTCATCGGCCGGGGTGAAGCGCGATTGTTGATTCAACAGCTCGGGTTTCTGCGCCACATCGACCAGCAAACGACCGCGCGGGGCGAGGGTGCTCAGGCCGTTGACCAAGCTGTTGGCCAGCGGATAGTTGCGCGCCTGAGCCGCAAGTTTGGTGCGCTCCCAGCGTTTCTGTTCGGTCAACTGGCCGTCGGCGGCCCAGATGCCAAACAGCGCATCACATGCGGCGGGTTGCGATTTGCCAGTCAGCCAGAGCTTGTCGGCATTGGCGTAGCCCTCGGCTTTTTTACCGTGGGTGATCTGGTACTGCGCATTGAGGCAGTCCAGTTCAGTGAAGTTGAGTTTCGGGTCGTAATACTTGACGAAGGTCGCCCAGTCCCCACGGTCGGCGAGCCAGCGCAACCAGCGCAGCTTCATCCAGTTGGCCTGGGGCAGGTCGCCGTGTTCGGCGAGGAATTTCTCGATTTCCGCGTTGCTCGCGGTTTTCAGGCGCGCGGTCAGTTCGTCGTAGGCCAGATACGGTTCCAGCGGATAATCGGCCAGAGCCTGGCTGTATCGGAAATACGGGCCGGTATCGCCCTTGGCCAGCGCGCGCTTGGCTTCATCGTAATACTGGCGCTGGGTGGACAGGTCCACCGCCTGGGCGGATTGAACGGCAGTGGCGGTAAGTAGCAAACAGGACAAAACACTGAGAAGGCGACTGCGCATGAGACATCCGGGCAGAGAAATCATGACAAGTGCCGACAAGGATCAGCACTGAATTGTCTGTAGCTTAGCCTTTTGCCAGCAAGCGGCGAAAGCTTTGCCGGCCTCGCAGCACAAGTTCGCAACAAATGTTGTGCAGAGTGCTTCAACAGACAAATTGCCGGCCTGTTGAAGCCCTATCTCAGGTAGAATGCGCGCCCGGTTTTTGGAGAAGCTCATGACCCTGCTCAAATTCAGCGATGTGTCCCTTGCATTCGGCGCGATGCCGTTGTTGGACAAGGTGTCCTGGCAGATCGCCCGTGGTGAGCGGGTGTGCATCATCGGCCGCAACGGCACTGGCAAGTCCAGCATGATGAAACTGGTCAAGGGCGACCAGAAGCCCGATGACGGCTCGGTGTGGCGTGCCCCCGGTCTGAAAATCGGCGAATTGCCGCAAGAATTGCCGGTGGCCGACGAGCGGACGGTGTTCGACGTGGTGGCTGAGGGCCTCGACGGCGTTGGCGCATTGCTCGCCGAGTACCATCACCTGAGCCAGAACATCGTCACCGACGCTGATCTGGACAAGCTGATGCACGTCCAGCACGACCTCGAAGCCCGTGACGGCTGGCGCTTGCAGACTCTGGTCGACAGCACCCTGAGCCGCCTGCAACTGCCGGCCGACAAGACCCTCGCCGAACTGTCCGGCGGCTGGCGTCGTCGCGTACTGCTTGCGCAGGCGCTGGTGTCCGAGCCGGATTTGCTGCTGCTCGACGAACCGACCAACCACCTGGACATCGGTGCGATTGCCTGGCTTGAAGAAGCATTGAAGGATTTCCAGGGCGCCGTGTTGTTCATCACGCACGACCGTTCCTTCTTGCAAAACCTCGCCACGCGCATCCTGGAACTGGATCGCGGCGGCCTGATCGACTGGAACGGCGACTACGCCAGCTTCCTCGTGCACAAAGAAGCCGAGCTCGCTGCCGAAGCCACTGCCAACGCGCTGTTCGACAAGCGTCTGGCCCAGGAAGAAGTGTGGATCCGTCAGGGCATCAAAGCCCGTCGTACCCGTAACGAAGGCCGCGTGCGCGCCCTGAAAGCCCTGCGCGTCGAGCGCAGCGAGCGTCGTGAGCGTACCGGCAAGGCCAACATTCAGCTGGATACCGCCGACAAATCCGGCAAGCAGGTGATGGTGCTCGAGAACGTGAGCTTTGCTCATCCGGGCGGCCCGTTCCTGATCAAGGATTTCTCGATGGTTCTGCAGCGCGGCGACCGTATCGGTCTGCTTGGCGCCAACGGTACCGGCAAGACCACCCTGTTGAAACTGATGCTCAACGGTCTGCAACCGACCAGCGGTAAAGTGGAAGAGGGCACGCGCATCGACGTGGCTTACTTCGACCAGTTGCGTCATCAGCTGGATCTGGAAAAAACCGTTATCGACAACGTCGCTGAAGGTCGCGACTTCATCGATATCGACGGTCAGAGCCGCCACGTACTGAGCTACCTCGGCGACTTCCTGTTCAGCCCGCAGCGTGCCCGCACGCCGGTCAAGGCGCTGTCGGGTGGTGAGCGTGCGCGCTTGCTGCTGGCCAAACTGTTCAGCAAACCGGCGAACCTGCTGGTTCTCGACGAACCGACCAACGACCTCGACGTGGAAACCCTCGAGCTGCTCGAAGAAGTGCTGCTGACCTTCAACGGTACTGTGCTGATGGTCAGCCACGACCGGGCATTCCTCGACAACGTGGTCACCAGCACACTGGTCTTCGAAGGTGAAGGCAAGGTGCGTGAATACGTCGGTGGTTATCAGGACTGGATCCGTCAGGGCGGTTCGCCGCGTCTGTTGGGCGTGACCGAAAGCAAGTCGGGTAAGGCGGATCTGAATTCGGCGGTGGTAACTGCCGAGCCCGCGCCGGCAGCCGCTGCTCCGGCAGCCAAGAAGAAGCTCAGCTATAAGTTGCAGCGCGAGCTGGAAGCCTTGCCAGGCGACATCGACGCCAAGGAACAGCAAATCGCAGCGGTTGAAGCTGAAATGGCCGAAGGTGGTTTCTATCAGCGCCCTGCGGCCGAAACCGCCAAGGTGATTGCATCGCTTGAGCAGTTGCAGGCCGAACTGGATGCTCTGGTGGAGCGCTGGGCCGAGCTGGATGCCTGATTGATCCGGCAATAAAAAAGCCCGGCCTCATTCGCGTGAGGCCGGGCTTTTTGCAGGAACTGCCGAAGGGTTTAGCGTTTGACCAGATGCACCGCCAGCACATCACAAGGCGCGCCGTGCAGTACATCGTTGGCGGTCGAGCCGAGCAGCAGCGCCAGACCATGCCGGCCGTGACTGCCGACCACGATCAAGTCGCAGGTCTTTTCCTTGGCGAAATGGTGGATTTCCTGGCGCGGCTGGCCGTAGGCCAAGTGGCAGTTGGCACCTTCGAGTTCGGAGTACTTGAGCTTCAGGCGCTCAAGGCGTTCCTTGGCTTGATCGAATTGCTGCTGTTGCAGTTGTGACAGGTCCATCGGCACGTCGCCGCCGAATGCCATGGCCATCGGTTCGACAATATGTACCAGCGACAGCTGGGCGCCATTGCTCACCGACAGCTCTCGGGCGCGGTGGATAACAGGGTCGCACTCTTCGGTCAGATCTACGGCGACCAGGATGTGGTGGTAGGGCATGAGGTGCTCCTCCTGAGGTTTCAATATTGGTAAGTATGGCTGGTTTCAAGCGCATTGGTTCCAAAGTGACGCAATGGGCTCATCAAGATTCGGGAGTACAGATATGACGGTCTGGATAGTGGTGTCAATCCTGCTGGTGGTATTGAGTCCGCTGGCGTGGTTGCGCCCATCGCGGGCGCAGAGTGGCCGCATCGCCCTGCGCATGGAGGCTCGGCGCATCGGCCTGGCCATGCAACTGGCACCTCAGGAATGGCCGCACTGGCTGTCGCAAGAGCCGCCGAGCCCTTGTGCGCAGTACCATCGGCCGCGCCGTGGCAATCAGCCGGCGTGCTGGACGTACTGGCAGAAATCGCCGGGCGTGTGGGTCAATCAGTGGCAAGAAGTCTGCGAAGATGGGGCGTTGCTCAATCATTTCGAAAAATTGCCGGACAACGTCTTCAAGGTGGAGGCGGACAAGCAGATGATTGCTTTGTATTGGGGCGAGAAGGGCGAGGCGACGGTTTTGAAGGAAATCGACGCCACACTGAAAGCGCTGGCGTGACTCGCGGAATTTTCGCACTGCAACGGTGCGAAGGGTCCGGCAGACGAGCAATAAAAAGCCCGACATCATTCATCGGGCTGGGTTGGCCAGGCAGGCCGGTAACTCTTTTTCACTGAAGTAACGTCGGTAAGTCAGCAAATTTTTCTGTAGTCCTGCCAGCGTAGCCTGTTAAACAAGGCTTGCCGCGAATTAGGGCGACTTTTCTAACTATTGATCTTATGAATGGCTGCACATGCAGACGCGTGTGGCTGGTCTTCGTGGTACGGAAATGACCGCAAAGTCGCATTTCAACCCGTATTTTGGGCGATTGACAATTGTTGGAAATTCCGTGAAGGTGACGTACCCAAATCAAACGGGCGTATGAATTGAGCGTTTGTCTTACAGAGCGCTCCTACAGAATCCCGACTATCGCGTTGGCGGGTGTGCCGGGTGGATTGGCGTCAGCATCGACGAAAAAGCGTCCTGCCGAGCCATTCGCCTGCGTCCGACGTGTACTGTTCAGCTTCCATATCGTGGAGATCAGTTGATGATTTACGAAGGTAAAGCCATCACGGTTAAAGCTCTTGAAAGTGGCATCGTCGAATTGAAATTCGACCTCAAGGGTGAGTCCGTCAACAAGTTCAACCGTCTTACCCTGAACGAACTGCGTCAGGCCGTAGACGCCATCAAGGCAGATGCTTCGATCAAGGGCGTGATCGTCAGCAGTGGCAAGGACGTGTTCATCGTCGGCGCCGACATCACCGAATTTGTCGACAACTTCAAGCTGCCGGATGCCGAGCTGGTTGCTGGCAATCTCGAAGCCAACAAGATCTTCAGCGATTTCGAAGACCTCAACGTTCCGACCGTCGCCGCGATCAACGGTATCGCACTGGGTGGCGGTCTGGAAATGTGCCTGGCGGCTGACTACCGCGTCATGTCCACCAAGGCCAAGATCGGTCTGCCGGAAGTCAAACTGGGTATCTACCCAGGCTTCGGCGGTACTGTGCGTCTGCCGCGCCTGATCGGTGTCGACAACGCTATCGAGTGGATTGCCGCCGGTAAGGAAAACCGCCCTGAAGACGCCCTGAAAGTCAGCGCAGTCGACGCCGTGGTTGCTCCAGAGAAGCTGCAGGAAGCTGCCCTTGAACTGATCAAACGCGCCATCTCCGGCGAGTTCGACTACAAGGCCAAGCGTCAGCCGAAGCTGGAAAAGCTCAAGCTGAACGCCATTGAACAAATGATGGCTTTCGAAACCGCCAAAGGTTTCGTGGCCGGTCAGGCTGGCCCGAACTACCCGGCGCCGGTTGAAGCGATCAAAACCATCCAGAAAGCCGCGAACTTCGGTCGTGACAAGGCGCTGGAAGTTGAGGCTGCAGGTTTCGTCAAACTGGCCAAGACCTCTGCCGCGCAGAGCTTGATCGGTCTGTTCCTGAACGATCAGGAGCTGAAGAAAAAGGCCAAGGCCTACGATGAAATCGCCAAGGACGTGAAGCAGGCAGCCGTACTCGGCGCCGGTATCATGGGTGGCGGTATCGCTTATCAGTCGGCCTCCAAAGGCACGCCGATCCTGATGAAGGACATCAACGAGCACGGTATCGAGCAGGGTCTGGCCGAAGCCGCCAAACTGCTGGTTGGCCGCGTTGATAAAGGTCGCATGACCGCAGCGAAAATGGCTGAAGTACTCAACGGCATTCGTCCGACCCTATCCTACGGCGATTTCGGTCACGTCGACCTGGTGGTCGAAGCTGTGGTCGAGAACCCGAAGGTCAAGCAAGCCGTGCTGGCTGAAGTCGAAGACAAGGTCAAAGAGGACACCATCCTCGCGTCCAACACCTCGACCATTTCCATCAGCCTGTTGGCCAAGGCCCTCAAGCGTCCGGAAAACTTCGTCGGCATGCACTTCTTCAACCCGGTGCACATGATGCCGCTGGTGGAAGTGATCCGTGGCGAGAAGTCCAGCGAGCTGGCAGTTGCCACCACCGTTGCCTACGCCAAGAAAATGGGCAAGAACCCGATCGTCGTCAACGACTGCCCGGGCTTCCTGGTCAACCGCGTGCTGTTCCCGTACTTCGGCGGTTTCGCCAAGCTGGTCAGCGCCGGTGTGGACTTCGTCCGCATTGACAAAGTCATGGAAAAATTCGGCTGGCCAATGGGCCCGGCGTACCTGATGGACGTGGTCGGCATCGACACCGGTCACCACGGTCGTGACGTGATGGCTGAAGGTTTCCCGGACCGCATGAAGGATGACCGTCGCTCGGCCATCGACGTGCTGTACGAAGCCAAGCGCCTGGGTCAGAAGAACGGCAAGGGCTTCTACGCCTACGAGGCCGACAAGAAAGGCAAGCAGAAGAAAGTCGCCGATCCGTCGGTACTGGAAGTGCTCAAGCCGATCGTTTACGAGCAGCGCGAAGTCACAGACGAAGACATCATCAACTGGATGATGATCCCGCTGTGCCTGGAAACCGTGCGTTGCCTGGAAGACGGTATCGTTGAAACTGCCGCTGAAGCCGACATGGGTCTGGTCTACGGCATCGGTTTCCCTCCATTCCGTGGTGGTGCGCTGCGCTACATCGATTCGATCGGTGTTGCCGAGTTCGTTGCCCTGGCTGACCAGTACGCTGATTTGGGCGCGCTGTACCACCCGACCGCGAAGCTGCGCGAAATGGCCAAAAACGGCCAACGCTTCTTCGGTTAAGCGCCCCCAACTAGAGTGAGAGTGAACTTATGAGCTTGAATCCTAGAGACGTCGTGATTGTCGACTTCGGTCGTACTCCGATGGGCCGCTCCAAGGGCGGCATGCACCGCAACACCCGCGCCGAAGACATGTCGGCGCACCTGATCAGCAAACTGCTGGAACGCAACGCCAAGGTTGATCCTGCAGAAGTCGAGGATGTGATCTGGGGCTGTGTAAACCAGACCCTGGAGCAGGGCTGGAACATTGCGCGCATGGCGTCGCTGATGACCCAGATCCCGCACACCTCGGCCGGTCAGACCGTCAGCCGTCTGTGTGGCTCGTCGATGAGTGCTCTGCACACTGCTGCGCAAGCGATCATGACCGGCAACGGTGACGTCTTCGTGGTTGGCGGCGTCGAGCATATGGGTCACGTGAGCATGATGCACGGTGTCGATCCGAACCCGCACATGTCGCTGTACGCGGCGAAAGCCTCGGGCATGATGGGCCTGACCGCTGAAATGCTTGGCAAAATGCACGGCATTACTCGCGAGCAGCAAGATGCTTTCGGCGTGCGTTCCCACCAGTTGGCCCACAAGGCTACTGTGGAAGGCAAGTTCAAAGACGAAATCATCCCGATGCAGGGCTATGACGAGAACGGTTTCCTGAAACTGTTCGACTACGACGAAACCATTCGTCCGGAAACCACCCTGGAAAGTCTGGCGGCCCTTAAGCCTGCCTTCAATCCAAAGGGCGGCACCGTGACTGCCGGTACTTCGTCGCAGATCACCGATGGTGCTTCGTGCATGATCGTGATGTCGGCGCAGCGTGCGCAGGACCTGGGTATTCAGCCAATGGCGGTGATCCGTTCGATGGCAGTAGCGGGTGTGGATCCGGCGATCATGGGCTATGGTCCAGTTCCGGCGACACAAAAAGCCCTGAAGCGTGCGGGCCTTGGCATCAACGATATCGACTTCTTCGAGCTTAACGAAGCTTTCGCCGCACAGGCTCTGCCAGTGCTGAAAGATCTGAAAGTACTCGACAAGATGAACGAGAAGGTTAACCTGCACGGCGGCGCGATCGCCCTGGGTCACCCGTTCGGTTGCTCCGGTGCGCGTATTTCCGGCACCCTGCTGAACGTGATGAAGCAGAATAGCGGCACCTTCGGGGTGGCCACTATGTGCATTGGTCTCGGCCAAGGCATCTCTACCGTCTTCGAACGCGTTTAAGCGTCTCGTCGATGGAAGCCGGGGCCAAGTGCCCCGGTTTTTGTTTTTGTGGATTTATTTTGTTTTTATTTTGAAAAAATTTGAGTGAGGGCCAAACCATGCCGATACAACCTGGGCTCTACCAACATTACAAAGGTCCGCAGTACCGTGTATTCAATGTTGCGCGGCATTCCGAGACTGAAGAAGAAGTGGTCTTTTACCAAGCCCTGTATGGCGATTACGGCTTTTGGGTGCGTCCCTTGAGCATGTTTCTGGAGTCGGTCGAGGTTGACGGCGAGCAGGTGCCACGCTTTGCTTTGGTGCAAGCCGAACCGAGCCTTTTTTCCAAGGCCTGAGGCGAGTGCGCACAGAACCCTGTGCTTGACCTCACCTTGTATCAACTATATATAGCGGTGCCGCGTCAGGCGCCAACCGCCTTTCACTTCTAGAATTCAGGAATTTTCTGATCCATGGGCAAATCGCTGGTCATTGTGGAATCCCCGGCTAAGGCCAAGACCATCAACAAGTATCTGGGTAACCAATACGTGGTGAAGTCGAGTATCGGCCATATCCGAGACCTGCCCACCAGCGGTTCGGCTAGCGCCAGCAAAGAGCCAGCCGCCAAGCGCGGCAAGGCTGCCGCAGGCGAAGGTCCGGTGCTCACGCCGAAGGAGAAGGCGCGCAAGCAGCTCGTCTCGCGTATGGGTGTCGATCCCGATCATGGCTGGAAAGCCAAGTACGAGATCCTCCCGGGCAAAGAGAAGGTGATCGAAGAGCTGCGCAGGCTCGCCAAAG
Source organism: Pseudomonas sp. LBUM1648 (assembly GCF_059716145.1). NCBI lineage: Bacteria > Pseudomonadati > Pseudomonadota > Gammaproteobacteria > Pseudomonadales > Pseudomonadaceae > Pseudomonas > Pseudomonas sp. LBUM1648. The sequence continues at coordinate 4,480,914 of NZ_CP166808.1, read as the reverse complement.
ATGCTGACACCATCTATCTCGCAACCGACTTGGATCGCGAGGGGGAAGCCATTGCCTGGCACCTGCGCGAAGCCATCGGTGGTGACGACAGCCGCTACAAGCGCGTGGTGTTCAACGAAATCACCAAAAAGGCCATTCAGGAGGCCTTCTCCAAGCCGGGCGAGCTGGACATCGATCGTGTCAACGCTCAGCAGGCGCGTCGCTTCCTCGATCGCGTCGTTGGCTACATGGTCTCGCCGCTGCTGTGGGCCAAAATCGCCCGTGGCCTGTCCGCCGGTCGTGTGCAATCGGTTGCCGTGAAACTGGTGGTCGAGCGTGAGCGTGAAATCCGTGCGTTCAACCCGGAAGAGTACTGGGAAGTGCATGCCGATCTCGGCACCACCAAGGGATCGACAGTACGTTTCGAAGTCGCCCGCGAGAAAGGCGAAGCCTTCAAGCCGCTGAACGAAGCCCAGGCCATGGCCGCGCTGGAGAAGCTCAAATCTTCCAGCTACAGCATCGTCAAGCGCGAAGACAAACCGACCAGCAGCAAGCCGTCGGCACCGTTCATCACGTCTACGTTGCAACAGGCTGCGAGCAACCGCCTGGGCTTCGGCGTGAAGAAAACCATGATGATGGCCCAGCGTCTGTATGAAGCCGGCTACATCACTTATATGCGTACCGACTCGACCAACCTCTCGGCGGATGCCGTGACGATGGCGCGTGCTTATATCGAAGACGAGTTCGGCAAGAAATACCTGCCGGAAACGCCAAACGTCTACAGCAGCAAGGAAGGCGCACAAGAGGCTCACGAAGCGATTCGTCCGTCCGATGCCAATACCATTCCGAGCAAGCTTGCCGGCATGGAGCGTGATGCGGAGCGTCTCTACGAGCTGATCTGGCGTCAATTCCTGGCTTGCCAGATGCTGCCGGCGCAGTACCTGTCGACTACCGTCAGCGTCGGTGCTGGTGATTTCGAGCTGCGCGCCAAGGGCCGTATCCTGAAATTCGACGGTTACACCCGCGTCATGCCGCAAATTGCCAAACCTGGTGACGACGACGTGCTGCCCGATATGGCGCAGGGCGATGTGATGAAGCTGATCAAGCTAGATCCATCGCAGCACTTCACCAAGCCGCCGGCGCGTTACTCCGAAGCCAGCCTCGTGAAGGAAATGGAAAAGCGCGGCATCGGTCGTCCTTCGACCTACGCGGCGATTATTTCGACCATTCAGGATCGCGGTTACGTGACCCTGCATAACCGTCGTTTCTATTCGGAAAAGATGGGCGACATCGTTACCGAGCGTCTGTCGGAGAGCTTCTCGAACCTCATGGACTATGGCTTCACCGCCGGCATGGAAGAGAACCTCGATGACGTGGCCCAGGGCGAGCGCGACTGGAAAAACGTGCTGGACGAGTTCTACGGCGACTTCAAAAAGAAACTGGAAGTAGCCGAAAACCCTGAAAGCGGCATGCGTGCCAACCAGCCGGTAATGACTGACATTCCGTGCACGACTTGCGGCCGCCCGATGCAGATCCGTACCGCATCGACCGGTGTATTCCTCGGCTGCTCGGGCTACAGCCTGCCACCGAAAGAGCGCTGCAAGGCCACTGTCAATCTGGTGCCGGGCGACGAGATCGCTGCGGACGACGAGGGTGAATCGGAATCCCTGGTGCTGCGCGGCAAGCACCGCTGCCCGATCTGCAGCACGGCGATGGACGCTTACCTGCTCGACGAGAAGCGCAAGCTGCACATCTGCGGTAACAACCCGGATTGCGCGGGCTACGAAATCGAAGAAGGCAGCTATCGCATCAAGGGCTACGAAGGTCCGAGCCTGGAGTGCGACAAGTGCGGCAGCGAGATGCAGCTCAAGACCGGCCGTTTCGGCAAGTTCTTCGGTTGTACCAATGCGACGTGCAAGAACACCCGCAAACTGCTGAAAAGCGGTGATGCGGCGCCGCCGAAGATGGATCCGGTGAAGATGCCTGAGCTGAAATGCGAAAAGGTCAACGACACCTACATCCTGCGTGACGGTGCGTCTGGTCTGTTCCTTGCGGCCAGTCAGTTCCCGAAAAACCGTGAGACCCGTGCTCCGCTGGTGATCGAGATTCTGCCGCACAAGGACGAAATCGATCCGAAGTACCACTTCCTGTGCGAAGCGCCGCAGAAGGATCCTGATGGTCTGCCAGCGGTGATCCGCTACAGCCGCAAGACCAAGGAGCAATACGTGCAAACCGAAGTCGACGGCAAGCCTACTGGTTGGAAGGCGTACTTCGACGGTGGTAAATGGACGGTTGAAGACAAGCGCTCTGCAAAGGCCAAGGCTGAGTAAGCGTTAGGCTGATACTGAAAAGGCCGCATGAGAACCTATGGGTTTTCATGCGGCCTTTTTGTTTTGTGCTTGCGGTGAGATCGGCTGATCCACGACACTGTCCGGCCTGTGTGAAGCAATTATTTCGTTGTGGAGACTGCCGTCATGGCCCACGAGTTCTATACCCGTACCAATCAGAAAATCTATTTCGCCGGCCTGTCGCTGGAAGCCTTGGCTCGGGCTGAAGAGGGGCGGGCGATGAACTCCTTGGCGCTGATTCAGGCTGGGCGCGAATCGACGTTGTTCCACTTGTACGGCGCGCTGTTGGGTTTGTGTCACGAGATCGCCGGGTTCTATCGACTGCCGCAGGCCAATGCGCCACGGGCCGAGATGTTGCTGACACGCGAAGTGCTGGAGTCGATTGCCATTCCCGAGCTGGCTGAAATGGTTGAACTGGCGGGCAATCCGGAAACCTGGCTGGCAAAACTGTTGGCAGCGCATTCGGCGCTGTTCCAGCCGCCACGGGCGCCACGCAAGCCCAAGGGTGACGTCACACAGCCATTGATTCAGGCGGTTAACCTGGATGAGGAAGAGGCGCCGCAGGAGTTGAGTCGAGAGGAGCTTGAGAGTTGGCGGCAAAACCTCAAAGGTCTGGCCATTCGTTTTCGCGAAGGTTTGAACGAGTGCTGACGAGGATTGACACGGTGGCAATCTGAAACATGCTGCTGGTCAAGATCCCGAGCGAAGCCTGAATGATGTCTATATACTGCCTGCCTTTCGTGGAGAACAGACCTATATGCCAACGTCCTTTCTAGAAATTGTCGAGTTACCCGACGGCCGAATCGAACTGCGCAGGGCTGAGGACGAGGGTTCTTTGGTGACTCTGGATTTCTCCGAGGATGCCAAGACATTCCTGCAGGGCCAGCACGTGGAAATCGCCAAGGCGATGTTGAGCGTCGGCGTGCAGATGGCAGGCCGGATGATTGAAGGTGAGTTTGATAAGGAAGAAGGGCCTCGGGTTCTTCATTGATTCCCGACTGCTTTTGGTTCCTGTCGATACCGCTTCAGATCGGCTTCTCTATCCATGGAGAAGCCCTGCGCTTCAAACAGCGCACCAAACCAGCCAATCAACCCAATCGAATGTTCAGACTCTGAGCGTCGCCTGTGCGTGCAGCGCTGATCAGTTGTTGTCGTGAACTCGTGTTCAGTGGGTTGAGCCAAGTGACTACCGTATGGCTGCGACCTAGACGCAACGCTTCGCAGGCCAATTGATGAGCACTTTGTGTGCCTCTGGGCTGCAGCAGCAGAATGCGCTCGCGGTTCAGGCCTGCATCCCGCAACCATGATTGGGTCAGGCTGGCGGGTGGCGCAATCAGCGTCAGCCAGCGTGCGTCTTGATCGTCGCTCAATTCGCGAAGTATCGGGGCGAGCAGGTTCAGGCAGCTCCCGGTCGCACCGCGCAGTGACAGCTCACTGAATACTTCGGGTTCGGCATTCCAAGGGCGTTCGACCACGTCTTTCAGGATCGGCGCCATCGGTTGCGCCAGAAACGCTTCGAATAAAGGCAGTTGTGTTTGCTGAGGTGTGTGTGGGAACTGCATAAAGCCTCCTTTAGCGGCGGATTACGCCGACACTCAAGCCTTCGATCACCAGTTCCTGATCTTTCAGGTCGACTTCGATGGGGGCAAATTCAGGGTTTTCTGCTATCAGCCAGACTTTGCTGCCTTCACGCTTGAAGCGTTTGACGGTCACTTCATCGCCGATGCGGGCGACGACAACCTGGCCATTACGCGCTTCACGGGTGGTGTGGACTGCCAGAAGGTCGCCGTCGAAAATGCCAATGTCCTTCATGCTCATGCCGTGCACGCGCAGCAGATAGTCGGCACGTGGGTGGAAGAATGCCGGATTGATGTTGCAGGATTCTTCAATGTGCTGCTGGGCAAGGATCGGCGCGCCGGCTGCGACTCGGCCGATGATGGGCAGGGTAGAGTCGTCGGCCTTGGCTTCGAAACCTGGGATTCGAATGCCGCGAGAAGCGCCCGGGGTCATTTCGATGGCGCCCTTGCGGGCCAGTGCCTTGAGGTGTTCTTCCGCAGCATTGGGCGATTTGAAACCCAGTTCCTGAGCGATTTCCGCGCGGGTCGGCGGATAGCCATTGTCTTCGAGGCAACGTTTGATGAAGGCCAGAATCTCGGCTTGGCGTGGCGTCAGCTTTAGCATAATGATCGCTCTGTCTTTTTATACAGTGACTGGGATTATATACAGTGAAGCGGTCTTGGCAATGCCCGTTTTTTTGCAGGCCGCCGGACGGTCGGCAGACGTGCTTATTAATGCACTGGCCTTGTGTGGTTAAATAGCTGACCGACCATTCCCAAAACGAACAGGCAGGCTTGACAAGGCACAGGCTGAAACGTATGTTTCAAACAAGTGTTTGTCAGGCGGAGTAGCCATGGCCCAGTCGGAAACCGTTGAACGCATTCTTGATGCTGCCGAGCAGTTGTTCGCGGAGAAAGGTTTCGCTGAAACCTCATTGCGTTTGATTACCAGCAAGGCTGGCGTCAACCTGGCAGCGGTGAACTATCATTTCGGCTCCAAGAAAGCGCTGATTCAAGCCGTTTTCTCGCGATTCCTCGGGCCGTTCTGTATCAGCCTCGATAAGGAACTGGAGCGACGCCAGGCCAAGCCTGAAAACAAGCCGACCCTCGAAGAGTTGCTGGAAATCCTTGTTGAGCAGGCGCTCGTGGTCCAGCCGCGCAGTGGCAATGATCTGTCGATCTTCATGCGGTTGCTCGGTTTGGCGTTCAGCCAAAGCCAGGGGCACCTGCGTCGTTATCTGGAAGACATGTACGGCAAGGTGTTCCGCCGTTACATGCTGCTGGTCAACGAGGCGGCGCCGCGCATTCCTCCGATAGAACTGTTTTGGCGCGTGCACTTCATGCTCGGTGCGGCGGCGTTCAGCATGTCCGGCATCAAGGCTTTGCGTGCGATCGCAGAGACCGATTTCGGCGTTAACACCTCCATTGAGCAAGTCATGCGCCTGATGGTGCCGTTCCTTGCCGCAGGCATGCGCGCAGAGACCGGCGTCACCGACGCTGCCATGGCCACCGCGCAGTTGCGCCCGCGCAGCAAATCAACGCCGGTAGCCGCCAAGGTTTGACCGCACACGGGTGGGCGCGGCAGCTTGTATCCGCTAAGCTAGCCGCCCATGCCGACTCTCGTTCTGAACCCGTTCTCTATCGATATCGCTGACCTGCCGGGCACTGCCTTCGGTGGCGATCTCGTGCGCAACGGGTTTTTCGTTTTCAAGGAATCTCTATGACTGCTGGCCTGCAAGGCTCGTTGATGGTGGACGTCGCCGGTACCTGGTTGACGGCCGAAGATCGCCAATTGTTGCGCCAGCCCGAAGTGGGCGGCCTGATCATTTTTGCCCGCAATATCGAGCATCCGCGCCAGGTGCGTGAACTCAGCGCGGCGATCCGTGCGATTCGTCCGGATCTGCTGCTGGCGGTGGACCAGGAGGGCGGCCGCGTGCAGCGTCTGCGCCAAGGCTTTGTGCGCCTGCCGGCCATGCGCGCCATCGCCGACAATCCGAACGCCGAATATCTGGCCGAGCAATGCGGCTGGATCATGGCCACCGAGGTGCTGGCGGTCGGACTCGACCTGAGTTTCGCCCCGGTGCTCGATCTGGACTACCAACGCAGCGCCGTGGTTGGCACGCGTTCGTTCGAAGGAGATGCCGAGCGCGCCGCTCTGCTCGCCGGAGCCTTCATCCGTGGCATGAACAGCGCCGGGATGGCCGCCACCGGCAAGCACTTCCCTGGTCACGGCTGGGCCGAAGCGGACTCTCATGTCGCGATCCCGAATGACGAGCGAAGCCTCGACGAAATCCGCGCCAACGACCTCGTACCCTTCGCCAGACTCAGCAAGCATCTGGCTGCGGTCATGCCAGCCCACGTTATCTACCCGCAAGTCGATTCGCAGCCCGCCGGTTTCTCCCGCCGCTGGTTGCAGGACATCCTGCGCGGCGAGTTGCAGTTTGACGGCGTGATCTTCAGCGACGATCTGTCGATGGCCGGCGCCCATGTGGTCGGGGACGCCGCCAGTCGTATCGAAGCGGCACTCAGTGCCGGTTGCGACATGGGCCTGGTGTGCAACGACCGCGCCGCCGCCGAGTTGGCCCTGAGCGCCGCACAACGGATGAAGGTCAAGCCATCGGCGCGCATCGCGAGGATGCGTGGTCAGGCGTTCGCCAGCACCGACTACCGTCAGGATCCGCGTTGGCTCACCGCTATCGGCGCGCTGAAAGAAGCTCAACTGATCGATTGAGGATTTTTCGCTATGACGGTTTACGCAATCATCGGTGGCACCGGCCTGACCCAGCTTGAAGGTCTGAGCATTCGCCAATCGCTGGCGGTGGACACCCCTTACGGCGCGCCGTCGGCCGACGTGCAAATCGGCGAATATGCCGGCAAGGAAGTGCTGTTCCTTGCCCGTCACGGCCACCCGCATCGTTTCCCGCCGCACAAGGTCAACTACCGCGCCAATCTGTGGGCTCTGAAGCAGGCAGGTGCCGAAGCGATCATTGCGGTCAATGCCGTTGGCGGGATTCATCCGGCGATGGGCACCGGGCATTTCTGCGTGCCACATCAGATCGTCGATTACACCAGCGGGCGCGAGCACACTTACTTCGCCGATGATCTGGAACATGTCACCCACATCGATTTCAGCTTCCCCTACAGCGAGCCGCTGCGTCAGCAATTGATTGCTGCGGTGGCCGCCGAAGGTTGCGAGTACAGCGATCAGGGTGTTTACGCCTGTACCCAAGGCCCACGCCTGGAGACTGTTGCCGAGATCGTGCGACTGGAGCGTGATGGTTGCGACATCGTTGGCATGACCGGTATGCCGGAAGCGGCACTGGCTCGCGAACTGGATCTGGACTATGCGTGTCTGGCGCTGGTGGTGAATCCGGCAGCGGGCAAGACCGCCGAAGTGATTACCATGGCCGAGATCGAGCAGGCGTTGCATGACGGGCTGGGGAAGGTCAAGTCGGCGTTGGCGCGGTTGTTGGCTGGCTGAAGGGGTGAGAAACGCATGACGACAATCATCAGTCAGCTTCACTCGCTGCCGTGGACTGAGGCATTCAGCCGTAATGCTCTGGCCAAGGCTCGCGATTACGCCATCGAGGATCGGATAGAAATCCATTTAGTCGATGACGAGATGATTGAGGCGGCCTGCGCGGGTTCTGAAAACTACGTCTATCAACAGATCATCTACTTGATTAAAGATCAGCAGGAGCAATTCGGTCTGCGTTGCTTTTGCTCCTGTCCGGTCGAGATCAACTGCAAGCACAGCGCGGCGGTGCTCTTTCACTTGCAGGCTCGCGCCGATAAAGCGCCTGAAAGTGATGCCCCGGTTCAACTGAGCCGATCACTGGAACATTGGCTCTCCAGTATTCCTGTGGCGACCCAGCAGACTGAAGAAACCTCGCAAGCGGCCAGTACGCGGCTCTTTTACAAACTCAATGCAACACCGGTGCCGGGCAAGTGGCTGGTAGAAATCTTCAAGGTCTACCAGCTCAAGAGCGGAGAGCTGCGCGACGTCAAACCGTTGTTCTCGCTATCAGACATGCTGATGCGTCAGCCCGGTTATCTGACCGAACTTGATCTGCGAATTGCCAGGCTGCTCGTGGCCATGCACTCCCATCATGCCTATTACAGTGGCTATCCGCTGGAGGGCAGCAGTGGCGCCGAACTGCTCGAAATGCTGTTGAAAACGTCGCGCCTGTATCTGGATTTTGAAGTGTTGCAGCCGCTGACTGCGGGCGCCAGAAGAAGCGCGCAGTTTGCCTGGGCCGAACAAGCCAATGGCAGTTTTCGCCCGCAATGGAGCAGCGATGAGGCGTCGGTGGAAACCGTACTCGCGCTGGAGCCGCTGTATTATCTGGATCGCGAGCGGCACCACATCGGCCCGCTGTTTAACGAGCTCGATGAGAAACTCGCCTGTCATTTGGCATTGGCACCAGAGATTCCGGCCCGCCAAGCGATGCAGTTCAGCCATCGGATGAGTGCGGCAACGCAAGTGGCCCCGCCGCACCAGCTCACGGAGCGGATCGTCGATGATGTGTTGCCCAAGGCTCATCTGACCCTCGCCAGCGGCAAACGCTACACGCGCTGGCAGTACGAACCCGAGCATCGTGCAGCTTTGCTGTTCACCTACGACGGTCATCCCGTCCAGGATCGCAACCCGCAGGTGATGGTTCTTGCGGGCGTTGAAACCCTGCGTATTCAGCGTCAGCCTGCTGCCGAAAAAGCCCTGCGTCAGCAGCTACAGAAACACGGCTTCAAGAAGGCCACGCGCAAAAGCAGCGTTGATCATCCGGGTGAGAGATTTGACCTGCCCGATGATTCGACGTGGCTCACCTTTGCTCAAAATGGCATTCCCGCATTGCGCGAGGCAGGCTGGCAGATTGACGTCAGCAAGAACTTCCATTTCAACGTAGAGCCGGTCGAGCATTGGTACGCCGAGGTTGAGGAAGAGTCGGGACGGCAGTGGTTTGATTTGCAATTAGGGATTGTCGTTAACGGCGAACGCCACAGCCTGTTGCCGATTTTTCTGCACCTGTTGCGCACTCATCCACTGCTTCTCGATCCAGCCAGACTCGCTCAGCGCGGTGATGATGAGCTGCTGTTGGTCGAGTTGGGTGCCGGTCGCTTCAGCAATAACATCAGTGGCAAAGTCGCCCTGCCTTTTGGCCGGGTCAAACCGCTGATGGCCACGCTCAGTGAGTTGTATCTGGGCAATCATCTCGGCGATAAATTGCGCTTGAGTGCTCCCGATGCAGCGCGCCTGAGTTTGCTTGAAGGTGTATCGCTCGATTGGCAGGGTGGCGAGCGGCTGCGCAATTTTGCCAAGCGCCTGCGTGAGTCAACTCATACGCAAGTCGCCGCGCCGGCCGGACTCAACGCGCAGATGCGACCTTATCAGCTCGAAGGCCTCAACTGGATGCAAACCCTGCGCGAGCTGGAGGTTGGCGGCATTCTCGGTGACGATATGGGGCTGGGTAAAACCTTGCAAACCCTGGCTCACCTGTTGACTGAAAAGCAGGCCGGGCGGCTTGATCATCCGGCGTTGGCCGTGATGCCCACCAGCCTGATCCCCAACTGGCTGGACGAGGCACTGCGTTTCACGCCGCAGTTGAAGGTGCTGGCGCTGCATGGCACCGCGCGGAAAAAAGACTTCGCCAGTTTTGCTGAATACGATTTGGTGCTGACTACTTACGCCTTGCTGCCCAGGGATCTTGAAGTTCTGCAGCCGCGGCTATGGAGCGTGCTGATTCTAGATGAGGCGCAGAACATCAAAAATCCGCTCAGCAAGGCAGCTCAAGCCGCGCGTGATTTGCAGGCCCGTCAGCGCTTGTGCTTGAGCGGCACGCCGCTGGAAAACCACTTGGGTGAGCTGTGGTCGCAGTTCCACTTCTTGATGCCCGGTTGGCTCGGCGACAGCAAATCCTTCAATCGCGACTACCGCACGCCGATTGAAAAGCACGGCAACGCCGAGCGCATGCAGCATCTGACGGCGCGGATAAAACCCTTTTTACTGCGCCGCAAAAAAGATCAGGTGGCGACCGAGTTGCCGCCGAAAACCGAGATTGTCCATTGGGTTGATCTGAGCGACGGCCAGCGCGATGTCTATGAAACGGTTCGTGTGGCAATGGACAAAAAAGTGCGCGACGAAATTGCCCGCAGTGGCGTGGCGCGCAGTCAGATCATCATTCTGGATGCCTTGCTCAAGCTGCGTCAGGTCTGTTGCGACTTACGCCTGATCAACATGCCGTTGACGGCAAAGGCGCTGCGCTCCGGGAGTGGCAAGCTGGTCAGCCTGATGGAAATGCTCGAAGAGTTGCTGGGCGAGGGGCGCAGGATCCTGCTGTTCTCCCAGTTCACCTCGATGCTGGCCTTGATCGAGCAAGAGTTGCAGCAACGTGACATTGCCTATTCGTTGCTGACCGGTGAAACCACGGATCGGCGCACACCGGTGAAGGATTTTCAGGGCGGCAAGGTGCCGCTGTTTCTGATCAGTCTGAAGGCCGGGGGTACCGGTTTGAATCTGACCGCTGCGGACACGGTTATCCACTTCGACCCTTGGTGGAACCCGGCGGTGGAAAATCAGGCAACCGATCGTGCGTATCGAATCGGGCAAAACAATCCGGTGTTCGTTTACAAGCTGATAGCTCGTGGCACGGTAGAGAAAAAAATACAGGCGTTGCAGCAGGAGAAGGCTGCATTGGCTGTGGCGGTGCTCGAGGGTGGCACGACGGGGGGATGGAAATTGGAGCAGAGCGACATCGAGGCATTATTTGCGCCGTTGCCTGTTGCCAAGGGTTGATTGCCTAAGCCGGATACCAATATTTGATGGCCCCATCGCTGGCAAGCCAGCGATAGCTATTTAACAGGCGACGAACATCTCAGCGCTTGTCGAGCTTATCCGGCAACGGCGCAAACAACGCTTCAATATCGTCATTCTGCAATTTCCAGTCGCCAGCCTTGCGTCCATCCAGAACGCCCGCAGCCAAGTCGGACTTTTCCTTCTGCAGATGCTGAATCTTCTCTTCGACCGTGCCCCGGGCAATCATCTTGTAGACGAACACCGGTTTCTCCTGGCCGATCCGGTACGCGCGGTCAGTTGCTTGATTCTCGGTCGCCGGGTTCCACCACGGATCGTAGTGAATCACCGTATCCGCTTCGGTCAGGTTCAGACCTACGCCGCCGGCTTTCAGGCTGATCAGAAAGATCTGACGCTTGCCGCTCTGAAATTCCTTCACCGGCGTGCGCCTATCCCGGGTTTGGCCGGTCAATAAGGCGTAAGCGACATTGCGTTTTTTCAACTCGTTCTCGATCAGTGACAGCATCGAAGTGAACTGCGAAAACAGCAGAATCCGCCGACCCTCTTCGAACAACTCCTCAAGCATTTCCATCAGGCTGTCGAGCTTGCCCGAGGTGCTGCCGCGGGCGGGCAGGGTGGCGTCGTTGACCAGGCGCAAATCACAGCAGACCTGACGCAACTTGAGCAACGCCTCAAGAATGATGATCTGGCTGCGCGCTACCCCTTTGCGCGTGATCTCGTCGCGGACTTTCTTGTCCATGGCCAAACGCATGGTTTCGTACACGTCGCGTTGGGCTTCGTTGAGATCGACCCAATGGATGATTTCAGTCTTCGGCGGCAGTTCGGTGGCCACCTGCTCTTTAGTGCGGCGCAGCAGAAACGGCTTTATCCGACCGTTGAGGTGCTGAAGTCTGACTTCACTGCCGCGCTTTTCAATCGGCACTCGGTAATCGGCGTTGAAGCTTTTGACGTCGCCGAGCCAGCCGGGCAGCAGAAAGTGAAACAGCGACCACAGTTCGCCGAGGTGATTCTCCAGTGGCGTACCGCTCAGGCACAGGCGCTGGCGCGCATTCAAATCGCGGGCCGCTTGAGCGGCTTTGCTGTTCGGGTTCTTGATGTATTGCGCTTCATCCAGCACCAACACATGCAGCGGCTGTTTGGCCAGAATCTCGACGTCCTTGGGCAGCAGCGCGTAGGTGGTGAGGATCAAGTCGAAGTCGGCCAAATGCTCGAAGTGCTTCTTGCGGCTGGCGCCATATAGCGCCACGACTTTCAGTTGCGGCGTAAAGTGCGCCGCTTCATCGAGCCAGTTCGGAATCAGGCTGGTAGGCATCACCACCATGCACGGCCGATCCAGGCGTCCAGCGTTTTTCTCGCTAAGAATATGCGCCAGAGTCTGTAGGGTTTTGCCCAGGCCCATGTCATCCGCAAGAATCCCGCCGACTTCCAGTTGCCGCAGCGATTGCATCCAGCTCAAGCCTTCAAGCTGATAGGGGCGCAGCGTCGCGTTCAAGCCTTCTGGCGCTTCTGTGCTGAAATCACGGATGTCGCGCAGGCGCTGGGCGAACGTGCGGATCTGCTCGCCGCCTTCCCAAAGCAGCGGAATGCCTTCCAGCGAATTCAGGCGTGTGGCGTCGGCCTTGCTCAGGCGCAGGGTGGTTTCGCCGGGCTCTTGCAGATAGAACTCGCCCAGGGTCGCCAGCACCGGTTTCAGTCGGCCCAGCGGAAGCGCAACCTGCAACGGCCCGTGTTCGATATTGCGTTGGGGGACATTGACCAGAATCAGCTCGTCGTCGCGCCGGCGCGCGAGGCGTTCCGGATTGAGAATCTCGGCGTGCGAGCGCATCAGATTGAGCAGAATCGGCAGCAGGCTCAGGCGCTCGCCGTTGACGATGATGCCCAGTTCCAGATCAAACCAGTCGCGCTCCGGTGCCTGTTCGACGGTGGCGTACCAATCATCGACTGCGGTCAGGTCGAAGCCGAACTCCTCATCGATCTGCAATTCCCAGCCTTGCGTGCGCAGCTTTGGCAGATCGTTGAGGGTAAAGGTCAGCCATGCGCTGTCATTGACCATCTCGTAGAGTTCGCCGGCGCTTTCCGGGAGTGCTTTGCTTTGGCGCGTGGCGATGCGGAAACCGAGGATTCGTAACTGTTCGCGGTAGGACTGTTCGACTTCCGGATGGCGTTTTATCCGCAGTGTCTGGGTTTCCTGACGAATCAGGATGTCGCTGTTTTTCTGCCCGCTGACGTATTCGTCCAGATAACTGAACGACAGCGCCGCGCGATGTTGAATGTAGCGCTGCATCTTGCCGTTGCGCGGCTCGAAAGCGCTGAACTCGACACTGGCCAGCCACAGGCGCGGTATCGGTTGCACGTTGTCGACCAAAACCTGCGGCGGCGCTTTCGGGCTGCGGTTTTCCAACACGGCCTGAAGTTTTTCCAGTAGTTCGGCGTCTTTGGCGGCGGCGGGGTAGTCGAGGGTTTCCTGGATTTTCAGCAGCACCGCTGCGCAGTGCTTGCAGTTGCTGCGAACCGGGCAAGTGCATGCCGCGTCGACCAGCAGCAAAGTGCTTTTTGCCGACTCGCGCAGTTGAATGGTCTGACGGTAGACGTTACCGCCAGAGCCTTCGCAACTGGCTGTAATGGTCGCATCGCCGACTTGGGCGATGCGTACCCGGTTTTCCAAAGCGTAGCGGCGGCCACGCTCCAGGCTCTGTTCCTTGAATCGGCTGACCCAGGAGGGTGCCAACGGTTTACTCAGGGGCGCGGACATAAGGACTTCGGTCAGTCCGGAATGGCTTCAGGCGCTTCCCGTGGCGCAGGCGCCGTCAGGGAAGTGATCTTGATCAGCAGGGCCAGGTGGCCGTTGTCGAGATAATTGAGTTGGCCGTTTTTGGTGTGACTGTCCTGTTTCAGGCGCTCACTGGCGGTGACCATACCGTTGCTGTCGATCTGATTGACCCAGAAGTCGGCAGCCACGTCGGTGAAACGCCCGAGTTTCATCTCAAGCGTGCCCTCGATCGGGAACTGGCCGAACTGCTCCTGGCCGTCGCTGACCGCTACTTTCGCCGGTGCCTCGCCGAGGGTTTGCTTCCAGGCCCTGTGCATCAACACGCTGTACTCCCCGCTGGCAGTGAGCTTTGCGGCAACTTCACCCAGTGCGGGCGTGCGCTTGGTTTCATCGCCAAGTCGTTGTGCGCCGGCGGCCCAGTCTTCCGGCGCGGCGCGGCTGACAATGGCCGGTACGGCGTTCTGACGGACCAGAATCATTTCGACCTGATACGTGTCATCGGCAAACGCCGTGGGTGCTACCAAAGTCAGTAGCAAAGTCAGTGAGCGAAACAGGCGCATGCGGCGTCCTTCAAGCAGTTTTCGGAATGAGGCGCTCGAACAGCGCCTCTACAGTATTAAAGCGCTCTTCCGGGCGCTCCATCGGCACCTGAAACTTGAACATCGTGGCGCCTTCGAATTTGTAGCGTTTGGGCTGGCTCTGGATCAGTTTGATCAAGGTCATCGGGTCGACCGGCGTCTGCGCGGCGAACTCGATACGGCCACCTTGCGGGCCGCCATCGACCTTCTTGATGCCCAGCTGTTCGGCCTGCAGTTTCAAGGCCGTGATGCGCACCAGATTTTTGGTCGGTTCCGGCAGCAGGCCGAAGCGGTCGATCATTTCCACTTGCAGATCCTTCAGGCCTTCCTCATCGATGGCCGAGGCGATGCGCTTGTACAGGATCAGACGGGCGTGGACGTCCGGGAGATAGTCTTCCGGAATCAGTGCCGGAACCCGCAGGTTGACCTCCGGGCCACCGCCGAGCGGTTGATCGAGGTTCGGCTGCTCGCCCTTACGGATTGACTTCACCGCGCGCTCGAGCATTTCCATATACAAAGTGAAGCCCACAGCCTGAATCTGGCCGCTCTGGCCATCGCCAAGCAATTCGCCGGCGCCACGGATCTCCAGATCGTTGGTGGCCAGCACGAAACCGGCGCCGAGATCCTGGGTATTGGCGATCGCCTCCAGACGTTTTTCCGCGTCCGAAGTGATTTGCTGGCGCGGCGGTGTCAGCAAGTACGCGTAAGCCTGGTGGTGACTACGCCCCACGCGACCGCGCAACTGGTGCAGTTGCGCCAGGCCGAACTTGTCGGCGCGCTCGATGATGATGGTGTTGGCGCTCGGCACGTCGATGCCGGTCTCGATGATGGTCGAGGCGATCAGCACGTTGAAGCGCTTGTGATAGAAGTCGCTCATCACCTGTTCGAGTTCGCGCTCGCGCATCTGCCCGTGACCGATGCCGATCCGCGCTTCCGGCACCAGTTCGGCCAAATCGGCGGCGCATTTCTCGATGGTCTTCACGTCGTTGTGCAAGTAGTAAACCTGACCGCCACGCAACAGTTCACGGAGCAGGGCTTCTTTGACCGTGCTTTTGTTCTGTTCCATAACGAAGGTGCGCACCGACAGGCGTCGGGCCGGTGGCGTAGCGATGATCGACAGGTCGCGCATGCCCGACACCGCCATGTTCAGCGTGCGCGGAATCGGCGTAGCGGTCAGGGTGAGGATGTCGACTTCGCTGCGCAGGGCCTTGAGCTGTTCTTTCTGGCGCACACCAAAGCGGTGTTCTTCGTCGATGATCACCAGGCCAAGGTTTTTGATCTTCACATCGTCGGAAAGCAGCTTGTGCGTGCCGATGACGATGTCGATCTTGCCTTCTGCCAGATCAGCGATTGCAGCATTTACTTCCTTGGTCGATTTGAAGCGGCTCATCACTTCCACGGTCACCGGCCAGTCGGCGAAGCGGTCGCGGAAGCTGTTGTAGTGTTGCTGAGCGAGCAGGGTGGTCGGCACCAGAATCGCCACCTGGCGGCCGCCGTGCACGGCGATGAACGCCGCACGCATGGCCACTTCGGTCTTGCCGAAACCAACGTCGCCGCAGACCAGACGATCCATCGGTTTCGGCGCGAGCATGTCTTCGCGCACGGCTTCGATGGTGGACTGCTGGTCCGGGGTTTCTTCGAACGGGAAGCCTGCGCTGAACGTTGCGTAGTCGGCCTTCGGGTCGGCGAACGCATAGCCTTCGCGAGCGGCGCGGCGGGCATAAATGTCGAGCAGTTCGGCGGCGACGTCACGCACCTGTTCAGCGGCTTTGCGCTTGGCTTTCTGCCAGGTCTCGGAGCCGAGGCGATGCAGCGGGGCCAGCGCATCGTCACTGCCGGTGTAACGGGCGATCAAGTGCAGGTTGGCGACCGGCACGTAGAGTTTGGCGTTCTCTGCGTATTCGAGCGTGAGGAACTCGGCAGCCTGATTGTCGATTTCCAGAATCGTCAGGCCCAGATAACGACCGACGCCGTGGTCAATGTGCACCACCGGTGCGCCTTCACGCAGCTCGGTGAGGTTCTTGATCACCGCATCGTTGTTGCCGTCGGCACGCTTCTCGCGGCGACGACGCTGCATCACGCGTTGACCGAACAGCGGACTTTCCGCGACCAGTGCCAGCGCCGGATCGTCGAGCATCAAGCCTTCGTCGAGCGGGGCGATGGTGATCGCCAGGCGATCCTTGCTCGCGACGAAGTCCGGCCAGCTGTCGACGGTTTTCGGCCGCAGCTTCAAGCGTTCGAGCAACTCCAGCAGGACTTCGCGACGGCCCGCCGATTCGGCGGTGAACAATACGCGGCCAGGGAATTCGTCGAGGAAGGTCGAAAGTGCCGCCAACGGTTGTGTGGCTTTGGCTTCGATTGCCAGGTTCGGCAGTGCCTGCGCCGGGAAGCGTTCGCGGCCGACCCCGGTTTCCACGTCCTGCTGACTGGCAACTACGCGTGGCCAGTTCTTGAGTCGTGCAAAGCAGTCTTCCACCGGCAGGAACAATTCCGCAGGAGGCAATAGAGGACGCGATGGATCGACGCGGCGCTCTTCATAACGGTTACGCACGTCGTTCCAGAAGTTCTCTGCCGCTTGTTCGATGCCCGGTAGCGAGAACACTTGCGTGTCCTGGGGCAGGTAATCGAACAGGGTCGAGGTTTCGTCGAAGAACAGCGGCAGGTAGTACTCGATACCGGCCGGGGTGATACCGCTGCTCAAATCCTGAAAGATCGGGCAGCGCCGGAAGTCGACGTCAAAACGCTCGCGGAAACGCGCCTTGAAGCGAGTGACCGCATCTTTTTGCAGCGGGAACTCACGTGCCGGCAGCAGCTTGACCGAATCGACCTTGTCGATGGAGCGCTGGTTTTCCGGATCGAAGGTGCGCAGGGTTTCGATTTCGTCATCGAACAGGTCAATGCGATACGGCAGTTTGCTGCCCATCGGGAAGAGATCGATCAGCGCGCCGCGAACCGTGAATTCACCGTGCTCATAAACGGTGTCGACGTAGCGATAGCCACTGGCTTCAAGTCGCGAACGCATTTGCTCGACATCGAGCTTCTGGCCGACGTCCAGTACCAGGCTGCTGCCGAGCAGGAATTTGGTCGGCGCCAGACGATGCAGGGCCGTGGTGATCGGCACCACCAGTACGCCATGCGCCAGTTCCGGCAGCCTGTACAGGCTGGCGATGCGCTGGGAAATGATGTCCTGGTGCGGCGAAAACAGGTCGTACGGCAGGGTTTCCCAGTCGGGGAAATGCAGAACGGGCAAATCCGGGGCGAAGAAACTCAGCTCCTGTTCCAGCCGTTCGGCACTCTGGCTGTCGGCGGTCAGTAGCAGGGTGAAGCGCTTGGCAGCGCTGGCAGCCTCGGCAATCGCCAGGCTCAGGGCGGCACCGGGCAGATTGCCCCAGTGCTGTTTACCTGCCTCGGCAGGGAGAAGCGGTAGACGCAGAACAGGCACGGAAGGTTGAGCTCCAGGCGTTGCGACAAAGTCGGTAATTGTAGCGGCGTCCGATGCTGCCTGTCAGTTGCAGACTGCGTCTATCTTCACTGTTTGCGCAAAATGTAGTGGTAACCATAAAAAAGAGCACTTTTTTTGGGGTTATGTAGTGCCGAAACGGGGTGGTGTTACGGAGGGTTACAGACATCGTCTAACAGTCGTCGAAAAATTGACTGTGCTGGAGGCCCCGGTTTTACTGGGCTGGCGAGGGGCGTAATTTTTTTGAACGGAATTTTGTTACCGATTGCGCGACAAGCGCGCATTGCTACAAGAGGCTCGCGGCGGCATAATGTAGCCCCTTTTTTCTGCCCCTACATGTGGAAGGTTCCCGTGACTCAGAAGCCCGACCAGTGTCTTGGTGAATGGATCGACCGTGAAGCACTCGCAGAAGCGATGATCCCGCTTATCGGTCAGCTCTACCGCAATAACAACGTGGTGAGCTCGATCTATGGCCGCAGCCTGATCAACCAGTCTGTCATCGCGATTCTCAAAGCTCACCGCTTTGCTCGCCATCGTTCTTCCGACGATAGCGAACTCTCCGTCCACGAAACATTCCCACTGCTCAAAGCCATGAGCGAGCTCAAGCTCGGCGCGGCTTCGGTGGATCTGGGCAAGTTGGCGTTCAAATTCCGCAACGAAGCCAATGGCCGCACTGCCGAGCAGTTCGTCCGCGAAGAAATGGCTGACGTGGTTGGCCAGCAAAACGCTTCGGCCCGCAAAGGCACTGACGTTGTACTGTACGGCTTCGGTCGTATCGGCCGTCTGCTGGCGCGCATCCTGATCGAGAAAACCGGTGGTGGCGACGGTCTGCGTCTGCGGGCCATCGTGGTGCGCAAAGGCGCCGACAACGACCTGACCAAGCGCGCCAGCCTGCTGCGTCGCGATTCGGTACATGGTTCGTTCAACGGCACCATCACCATCGACGAAGAAAACAACACCATCACCGCCAACGGTAACCTGATTCAGGTGATCTACGCGAAGAACCCGACCGAGGTGGATTACACCCAGTACGGCATCAAAGACGCGCTGCTGGTGGACAACACCGGTGTATGGCGTGACGCTGATGGCCTGGGTCAGCACCTGGCGTGCCCGGGTATCGACCGCGTTGTTCTGACCGCGCCTGGCAAAGGCAAACTGAAGAACATCGTTCACGGCATCAACCACGGTGAAATCACCGCTGACGACAAGATCGTGTCCGCTGCTTCCTGCACCACCAACGCCATCGTGCCGGTGCTGAAGGCTGTGAATGACAAGTTCGGCATCATCAACGGTCACGTCGAAACCGTTCACTCGTACACCAACGACCAGAACCTGATCGACAACTTCCACAAGGGCGATCGCCGTGGTCGTTCCGCTGCGCTGAACATGGTAATCACCGAGACCGGTGCTGCCACCGCTGCTGCCAAGGCTCTGCCTGAGCTGGCCGGCAAGCTGACCGGTAACGCGATCCGTGTTCCGACGCCGAACGTGTCGATGGCTATTCTCAACCTGAACCTTGAGAAAGCCGCTACCCGTGAAGAGATGAACGAGTACCTGCGCTACATGGCGCTGCACTCCGATCTGCACAAGCAAATCGACTTCGTCAATTCGCAGGAAGTGGTATCCACCGACTTCGTTGGCT
Source organism: Pseudomonas sp. LBUM1648 (assembly GCF_059716145.1). NCBI lineage: Bacteria > Pseudomonadati > Pseudomonadota > Gammaproteobacteria > Pseudomonadales > Pseudomonadaceae > Pseudomonas > Pseudomonas sp. LBUM1648. The sequence goes on along the minus strand of NZ_CP166808.1, from coordinate 4,461,773 downwards.
CGCGCCACGCCGGTGTGGTCGACGCTGAAGCGACCATCGTTCAGGACAACCGCGTTGTTCTGTACGTCTGGTACGACAACGAGTTCGGCTACAGCTGCCAGGTTGTTCGCGTGATGGAAGACATGGCCGGTGTAAACCCGCCAGCATTCCCGCGCTAAGCCTTAGCTGCAAATGAAAACGCCCCGACTTTGGTCGGGGCGTTTTTTTATGCCTGGTAAATCTCTGTTGCCTGTTCCGGCCTCATCGCCAGCAGGCTGGCTCCCACACTGGATCTTTGTCGTTCACAAATCCCCTGTGGGAGCGAGCCTGCTCGCGATGGCGTCCTATCGGGCGCCGCCAGCAACAGCCGCTTGCGCAGTGCGCAGTTCATGCTTGTTGCCCCGGAACAACACCAGCGTCGCAATCAACCCCAGCACCGCCGCACCACTGAGCCAGATCCCCGGCGCAGCCTTGTTGCCCAGCACATGAATCAGATAAGTGCACGCTGCCGGTGTAAAACCGCCGAAGGTCGCAGTCGCCAGGCTGTAGGCCAGCGAGAACCCGGTTGTACGCACTTCTACCGGCATGATCTCGGTCAGCGCCACCACCATCGCGCCGTTGTACGAGCCGTACAGGAAAGACAGCCACAACTCGACGATCAGCAAATGGCTGAAGCTCGGATTCGCCACCAGCCACGAAAGGGCAGGGTAAGCGGTCAGAATCGCCAGAATCGTCGCTGCCAGCAGTAGGGGTTTGCGTCCGATCTTGTCAGACACCGCACCCATCACCGGCAGCCAGAAGAAGTTCGACAGGCCGATGCACACCGTTACCAGCAGCGCATCCAGATCCGACAAATGCAGTTCAGACTTGCCGAAAGTCGGGGTGTAGGCAGTGATCAGGTAGAACGACACCGTGGTCATCACCACCAGCGCCATGCCGGCGAGCACGATGCCGAAGTTCTGGCCAATCGAGCGGACGATTTCCTGCAAAGTAGGGCGATGCTTGCGCGCCTGGAATTCCGGGGTTTCCTCCAGCGAGCGACGAATCACGAAGATCACCGGCACGATCATGCAGCCGATCAGAAACGGCACGCGCCAGCCCCAATCGCCCATTTGCTCCGGGCTCAGCCAGTGGTTGAGACCGACGCCGAGCAGGCCAGCGAACACCACGGCCGCTTGTTGGCTGGCGGACTGCCAACTGACAAAAAAGCCTTTGCGGCCCGGCGTGGAAATTTCCGCCAGATAAACCGAGACGCCGCCCAGTTCAACCCCCGCCGAGAACCCTTGCAGCAAGCGGCCAAGCAACACCAGCAAGGGTGCGGCGACACCGAGCGTCGCGTAGCCGGGGACGCAGGCAATCAACACGGTGCCGGCGGCCATCATCGCCAGAGTGATGATCAGGCCCTTGCGACGGCCATGGCGGTCAATGTAGGCGCCCAGAAAGATTGCGCCGAGTGGGCGCATCAGGAAACCGGCACCGAAGGTTGCCAGCGAAAGCATCAGGGAGGCGAAGGCGCTGTCTGTAGGGAAGAAAGTCTTGGCGATCGCCGTGGCGTAGAAGCCGTAGACCATGAAGTCGAACATTTCGAGAAAATTGCCGCTGACAACGCGAAAAATCGCCTTGCCTTTGCCGGTCGTTGAAGACATTTCTGGATACTCACTTTAAATCTTGTAAGAAAGCGTTTCGCTCGTATCCCATAATGGCCGGCGTGCTTTTGCGGGGAGATGAAGAATTGTTAACTGGACGGTGGCAGGGGGTTGTGGTGTTGGCGGTCGTCTTGTCCGGCTGCGGCAATGGCGACTCCATGGAGAGCATTGGCGGTCCGACCATGGGCAGCACGTATTCGATCAAATACGTACGTCATGCAGGTCTTGCTGATCCTGCACAAGTTCGCCGCGAAGTGGAGGGCATCCTCGCCGAAGTCGATCGGCATATGTCCACTTACCGCAGCGATTCGGACATCGAGCAATTCAACGCATTGCCCGCCAATAGTTGTCAGAAGATGCCCGCTTCCGTACTCGAATTGGTTCGGATCGGTGAACAGCTGTCAGAGCAAAGCGAAGGTTCCTACGACCTCACCGTCGAACCGCTGATGAATCTCTGGGGCTTCGGCCCGCAAGGTCGCGAAGAAAAAGTCCCAAGTGCTGCTGCATTGGCCGAGGTGCTGCAACGGGTCGGTCATCAGCATCTGCGAATCGATGGCGATCAGTTGTGCAAGGACGCCGCCGTTGAAGTCGACTTCAACAGCGTTGCCGCCGGTTATGCCGTCGATAGGATTGCCGCACGACTCGACGCCATGGGCATCCACGATTACCTCGCCGAAGCCACGGGAGAGCTCAAGGCCAAGGGCAAAAAACTCGATGGCTCACCATGGCGCATTGCCTTGGAAGAGCCCCGCGATGATCAGCGAGTCGCCGAGCGCATCATCAATGTCGATGGCTACGGCGTTTCCACCTCCGGCGATTACCGCAACTATTTCCTGCGAGATGGCCGGCGCTATTCCCACACCTTCGATGCGCGTAGCGGCGCACCTTTCCTACATGATCTTGCGTCAGTCACGGTGATTCATCCTTCAGCGTTGATGGCCGATGGACTATCGACGCTGTTGCTGATTCTCGGGCCTGAAAGGGCTTGGGACTATGCCGAAAAACACGACATTGGTGCATTCTTTGTGATTCGTGCCGATACAGGTTTTGTTATCCGCACCAGCAAGGCTTTCGAGCGGTTCAGTGGCGTAAAAACTGACTGAGGACAATACGAAAGCTGGCGTTGTAGTGCAGGCAAAAGTAGCCTACGACGCGACCAAGGGTTAATGTGCGCGGCGTTGACGCTTCTATAGACTGTGTCCGGGTTCATTACTGGCCCCCAATTGTTCCTTCGCGCCGCCGTTCGGCGTGATTTAGCCGCAGGTGCTGCTGGCACCGCGGCCTGTTCTGAGGAGTACGCATGGCTGTCTACAACTACGACGTGGTGGTGCTGGGTTCCGGCCCGGCGGGAGAAGGCGCGGCAATGAACGCCGCCAAAGCAGGGCGCAAGGTCGCGATGGTCGACAGCCGTCGTCAGGTCGGCGGCAACTGCACCCACCTCGGTACCATCCCGTCCAAGGCACTGCGTCACTCGGTGCGGCAGATCATGCAGTTCAACACCAACCCGATGTTCCGGGCCATCGGCGAGCCACGCTGGTTCTCCTTCCCGGACGTGTTGAAAAGCGCCGAGAAAGTCATCTCCAAACAAGTCGCCTCGCGCACCGGCTACTACGCCCGTAACCGCGTCGACGTGTTTTTCGGCACCGGCAGCTTCGCCGATGAGCAAACCATCGAAGTGGTCTGCGCCAACGGCGTGGTCGAGAAGCTGGTGGCCAAGCACATCATCATCGCCACCGGTTCGCGCCCGTATCGCCCGGCGGACATCGATTTCCACCATCCGCGTATCTACGATAGCGACACCATCCTCAGCCTCGGCCACACCCCGCGCAAATTGATCGTTTACGGCGCCGGCGTGATCGGTTGCGAATACGCCTCGATCTTCAGCGGTCTGGGTGTACTGGTTGAACTGGTGGATAACCGCGGTCAGTTGCTGAGCTTCCTCGACTCGGAAATCTCCCAGGCGTTGAGCTACCACTTCAGCAACAACAACATCACCGTGCGCCACAACGAAGACTACGATCGTGTCGAAGGCGTGGACAACGGGGTGATCCTGCACCTCAAGTCCGGCAAGAAGATCAAGGCCGACGCCTTGCTCTGGTGCAACGGCCGTACCGGTAATACCGACCAGTTGGGTCTGGAAAACATCGGCGTCAAGGTCAACAGCCGTGGCCAGATCGAAGTCGACGAGGCTTACCGCACCTGCGTGCCGAACATCTACGGTGCCGGCGATGTGATCGGCTGGCCGAGCCTGGCCAGTGCCGCCCACGACCAGGGCCGTTCGGCCGCTGGCAGCATCGTTGATAACGGTAGCTGGCGCTTTGTGAATGACGTGCCGACCGGCATTTACACCATTCCGGAGATCAGCTCGATCGGCAAGAACGAGCAGGAACTGACCCAGGCCAAAGTGCCGTACGAAGTCGGCAAGGCATTCTTCAAGAGCATGGCGCGGGCGCAGATTGCCGGCGAGCCGCAAGGCATGCTGAAGATCCTGTTCCACCGTGAAACCCTGGAAGTGCTGGGCGTTCACTGCTTCGGTTATCAGGCGTCGGAGATCGTGCACATCGGTCAGGCGATCATGAACCAGCCGGGCGAGTTGAACACTCTGAAATACTTCGTCAACACGACGTTCAACTACCCGACCATGGCCGAAGCCTATCGGGTAGCGGCGTACGATGGCCTCAACCGGCTTTTTTGACGGGCTCCGGCCGGTGGCCTGAGCCGGCCGGGGAGACCGATTTCAGCAATTCTCGAGGGTGGCAGTGGCCAAACCGGGAAAGTCTGTAATCAGGCTGTCAACGCCGAAGTCGGCGAGTCTGCGCATCAGCGCAGGCTCGTTGACGGTCCACACCGACACATGCAGCCCCTGACGCTGCGCCTTTTGCAGGCGTTCCGGCGTACACAGCGTCCAGTTCAGCGCAAGAATCTCACAGCCGTAGCTCTGGGCGACCTTCAACGGGTCGAGCCAGGCGTACTCGGCTACCAGTCCGCGTGACACGTCCGGCACCAGATCCAGCGCAGCTTTCAGTACTTCGCGCGAACTCGAGGTGATCGTCACCTTGTCCAGCAGGCCGTGGCGCTGAGCCATTTCACGAATTGCCAGCACCGTGGTTGCGGCGCGGGTGCGTGAGGCGCTTTTCACTTCAAGCTGCCAGTGCTCGAAATCACACTTTTCGAACAGCTCTTCCAGCGTCGGAATCGGGCACGGCTTGATCCAGCCCGGGCCGCCCTTGCGCGCGTCGTACGTCACCAGTTCGGCGGCGCTGTGCTCGACGACTTTGCCGCGACGCTCAGTGGTGCGTTTGAGGGTCGGGTCGTGGATGACCATCAACTCGCCGTCCTTGGACAGGTGCAAGTCAAGTTCGCAGCGGCGCACGCCGTGCTTGAGACATTCCTGAAAACTGCTCAGGGTATTTTCCGGTGCTTCGCCCTTGGCGCCGCGGTGGCCGTAGATGAGGGTCACGGTTCTTCCTTAATTTAAATGCCTGATTCGTTCTGTTCGCGGGCCAGACGTCGTTCCTGGGCCTGCTTCTGCAAGATATAACGAGCGAGCAGTTGGCGTTGGGCATCGGTCAGGTGTTCGAACTCGGTGCCGACGTCATAGCCGTCGCCCTTGCGGTCGCAATGGGTGACGCGTGCGCGTAACAGCAGGCCCAGCGCTTGCGGCATCAGCACCAGTTTCACCGACAGATGCGCGTCGGTAGCGATTGGCGTCGGATACTGAAAGTCGATCCCGCCTTCGGAGATGATCACCGGTTGCGGTTCGCCGATATGGCCGAGCACGGTCAGCGCGACCACCTGGCTCAGCAGGTCGATGCGTTTGTTCTGGGATTTCAGGAACGCGGCGATGGCCCGGTCGCGCTCGCTGATCTGGCGCAACAGGTGCTGCGACTCGAATTCGCTCAGGTGCAGTTCGCTGAGCAGGTTGAAGAGTGGGGAAGCATCCTGCAACACTTCCTGGCCTGCGGCTTCGGGAGCGGACAGGGGCCGAATTTCCAGTGCGATCGTGTCCTCGATACGGTAGTATTCGCGGCGATCTTCTTCATCTAATGTCGACATGGCGAACCCATGGTAGCGGCGGTGGTCTGAGTGTAAAGCTGGTTATCGACCCCCGCCACAAGGACGTTCCTTTTCCCTCCGAACAAGCCCCGACATGTTCAGACCTCTCTTCGTATTTATCGGCACGCGTTATACCCGTGCAAAGCGTCGCAATCATTTTGTGTCATTCATTTCCCTGACTTCGATGATCGGGCTCGCCCTTGGCGTGGTCGTAATGATCGTCGTGCTTTCGGTGATGAATGGCTTCGATCATGAGATGCGCACCCGTGTGCTGGGCATGGTGCCCCACGCGACCATCGAGTCCACTGAGCCGATCAACGATTGGCAAAGCCTGGCCACCCGGGTCAAGCAGAACCCGCAGGTGACGGCGGTTGCGCCGTTCACCCAGATGCAGGGCCTGCTGACCAACAACGGTCAGGTGTCCAAGGTGTTGCTCAACGCCATCGACCCTGCGCTTGAGCGCAATGTGTCGATCATCGACAACTTCATGAAGCAGGGCAAACTCGACAATTTGACGCCGGGCAGCTTCGGCATCGTGATTGGCGACAAGGCCGCGACCAAGCTGGGCGTGGGCATCGGTGACAAGATCACCTTTGTCGCACCGGAGGTCAGTGTGACCCCGGCCGGGATGTTCCCGCGCATGAAGCGCTTCACCGTGGTCGGCATTTTCCATGTCGGCGCCGGCGAGCTCGACGGCTATCTGGGCGTCACCAACCTGCAGGATCTGGCGAAAATGCATCGCTGGAAGCCTGATCAGGTGCAGGGCATCCGTTTGAAATTCGATGATCTGTTTCAGGCACCACGCGTAGCCTGGAATATCGCCCAGCAGCTCGGCGAAGACCATTACTACGCCCGCGACTGGACCCGTACCCATGGCAACCTGTATCAGGCCATCCGCATGGAGAAAGCCATGATCGGTCTGCTGTTGCTGCTGATCGTTGCGGTGGCGGCGTTCAACATCATTTCCACGCTGGTGATGGTGGTGAACGACAAGAAGGGCGACATCGCCATTCTGCGCACCCTCGGCGCCACGCCGGGGACGATCATGCGCACGTTCATGGTGCAAGGCACGGTCATCGGCGTAGTCGGCACAGCCATTGGCGCTGTGCTCGGGATCCTCGCTGCGCTCAACGTCAGCGCGGCGATTTCGGCTCTCGAAGGGCTGATCGGCCACAAATTCCTTAATGCTGACGTGTATTTCATTGATTATCTTCCGTCGCAGGTGCAGAGCCAGGATGTGGTCATGGTTTGCGCGGCTGCGTTGATCTTGAGTTTCCTCGCCACCCTGTATCCCGCCTGGCGTGCCGCGCGCACCCAGCCGGCGGAGGCGCTACGTTATGAGTGAGTCGGGCATGAGTGAAAAAGCAATCTTGAGCTGCCGCCACCTGGGCAAATCCTACGAGGAAGGCCCGGAGTCGGTGCAAGTGCTGGCCGGTCTGCAACTGGAGTTGCACCCGGGCGAGCGTGTGGCGATCGTCGGCACCTCGGGATCGGGCAAAAGTACTTTGCTCAACCTGTTGGGCGGCCTCGATACGCCAACAAAGGGCAGCGTCTGGCTCGACGGTGAAGAGCTGTCGGCCCTGAGCGAGAAGAAACGTGGTCTGCTGCGTAACCGCGCACTGGGTTTCGTTTACCAGTTTCACCACCTGCTGCCGGAATTCACTGCGCTGGAAAACGTCTGCATGCCGCTGCTGATCGGCACGACGCCGATCCCGGAAGCCCGTCAGCGCGCCACGGCATTGCTGGAGCGGGTAGGGCTGGGCCATCGCCTGGAGCACAAGCCGGCGGAACTGTCCGGTGGTGAGCGTCAGCGTGTGGCCATCGCCCGCGCCCTGGTGAACAAGCCGGGTCTGGTGATGCTCGATGAGCCGACCGGCAACCTCGACTCCCACACCGCCCAGGGCATTCAGGATTTGATGCTGGAACTCAGCACCTCGATGCGCACGGCGTTCCTGGTGGTGACTCACGACATGAACCTGGCTCGCCAGATGGATCGCGTCCTGCACTTGCAGGAAGGTTGCCTGACGCCCATCTGATTGGCTGAAACCCGGCGTCTGAAAAGGCGTCGGGTCTTTTATTTTTATACGGTGCCCCAGCGAATGTTCAGACCGTTATCGATCTTTATCGGCACGCGCTATACCCGCGCCAAGCGCCGCAATCGTTTTGTTTCGTTCATTTCGATGACCTCGATGATCGGCCTCGCCCTCGGCGTTTTGGCGATGATCGTGGTGTTGTCGGTGATGAACGGCTTCCAGCGTGAAATGAGCTCGCGCATCCTCGGTATGGTGCCGCACGCGACCATCGTCGGCGTCAAACCGATTGATGACTGGCAGCCCGTGGCTGCCGCTGCCATGAAAAACCCAGAAGTCACCGCCGCCGTGCCGTTCACGGAAATGGAAGGCATGCTCTCCTACAAAGGCCTGATGCAGCCGATCCAGATCAGCGGCATCGATCCGGCCCAGGAAGGCAAGGTGTCGATTGTTGCCCAGCACATCGTTCAGGGGCGTCTCGATGCTCTGAAGCCGGGCGAATTCGGCGTGGTGATCGGTGAAATCACCGCGCGTCGTTTCCGTCTGAATGTCGGTGACAAAATCACCCTGATCGTACCGGAAGTCAGCACCGCGCCGGGCGGCATCACGCCGCGCATGCAGCGCCTGAACGTGGTCGGCGTGTTCAAGGTCGGCGCTGAGCTGGACGGCTCGATGGGCCTGATCCACATGGCCGATGCTGCGACAATGCAGCATTGGGAACCGAATCAGGTGCAGAGCGTGCGTCTGGCGGTGAAAGACCTGTATGCCGCGCCGAAAGTCTCCTCGGACATCGCCGCCGGCCTCGGTGCCGACTTCAAGGCTGACGACTGGACCCACACTCAGGGCAGCCTGTTCAGCGCCATGAAAATGGAAAAAACCATGATCGGTCTGCTGTTGCTGATGATCGTCGCGGTGGCGGCGTTCAACATCATCGCGACCTTGATCATGGTGGTAAACGACAAGGGCGCGGACATCGCGATCCTGCGTACCATCGGCGCTACACCCCGGCAGATCATGGCGATTTTCATGGTGCAGGGCACGGTGATCGGGATTGTCGGGACGTTGATTGGCGGCGTGCTGGGCGTGATCGCGGCGCTGAATGTCAGCGAACTGGTGGGCTGGGTTGAGCGGGTGACCGGGCAACACATTTTCAGTTCGGATGTGTATTTCGTCAGCAATCTGCCGTCGGAATTGCAGGGCGGTGATGTGCTGTTGATCTGCTCCGCCGGGTTCATTCTGAGCTTCCTGGCGACGGTGTATCCAGCGTGGCGGGCGGCGAAGATCGAGCCTGCTCATGCGCTGAGATATTCGTAAACTCTGAAAACGCCATCGCGGGCAAGCCCGCGATGAGGCCTGTACTGCTGGCCTCAGTCTTCCTTAGGCAACTCAATCACAAACCGCGTCCAGCCCTCAGCCGATTCGCAATGAATCTGCCCACCATGGGCCCGGACAATCGATTGAGTAATCGCCAGCCCCAACCCCGCATGTTCACTGCTGCCTTCCTGCCGCGCCGGATCCGCCCGATAAAACCGGTCGAACAACCTCGGTAACTGGTCTGCCGAAATCCCTTCACCACTGTTCTCGACGGATATTCGCACTGCGTTCGCTTGATCGAGGATTGATAAGCGCACCACACCTTCAGTCGGCGTAAACCGCAGCGCGTTATCCAGCAAGTTCGACAAGGCCCGGCGCAACATGCTGCGATCACCTTCGATTCGTGCATGCCCTTCACGAGTCAGTGTCACCCCTGCGTCCTCAGCCAAGGGCGCAAAAAACTCTATCAGCGCCTCCGCTTCGTCCGCCAACTCCAATGGCTCACGCTTGGGCATTAACAAACCGTGATCAGCCTTGGCCAGGTACAACATGTCGTTGACCAGTTGCGCCATCCATTGCAGCTCTTCGAGATTGCTGTGCAGCGCTTCGCGGTAATCCTCAATCGGCCGTGGGCGGGTGAGGGTGACTTGGGTGTGGGTCAGCAGGTTCGACAACGGCGTGCGCAGTTCATGGGCGATGTCGGCCGAAAACGCCGAAAGACGCTGAAACGAGTCGTCGAGGCGTCCGAGCATGGCGTTGAAGCTGTGGGCCATTTCCGCAAGCTCTGGCGGCATTTGCGCTTCCGGCAGTCGGGCATTGAGCGACTGCGCCGAAATCCCACGGGCTACTGCGCTCATGCGCCGTAACGGTCGTAAACCGCTGCGTGCTGCCCAAGCGCCGAGCAGCGCGGTGGCCAGTGCTGACAATCCGACGGTCAGCCAGATCAAATGCTGCATACGTTGCAGGAAGTGTTGGTGATGGGTGATGTCCAGTAACAGCGTCAATTGTGGCGAGTCGGTTTTATCCGGGTAGAGCGGGGCGTTGAGAACGCGGTAGTCGGCGCCGTCATCGCTGATGGTCGACAGACCATTTTTTCGCGGCAAGTCTTGCGGTATGCGGGGCGAACTGTCGAACCAGCGCTGCCCCTGGGCCCCGGTGATACGCAGGGAAAGATCAGCCTGCCGGCTCAGCTCATCGGCCAGTCGTGCCTGGCTTTCACTGGGCTGAACATCCTGCAGGGCCCGGCGCAGGCCGATCAGTTTGCTGTCCAGTTGTTGCTGGTCGAGTTCGATGAAGTGCGCCTCGCTGGCACGATTGAACAGCACCCCGGCAAACAGCGAAACCACGGCGGTACAAGCGGCAAACAACAAGGCCAGGCGCGAACTCAGGGACAACCGGCGCATCAGGCTGAGCGCTCTTCAAGCACGTAACCCATGCCGCGCACGGTGTGGATCAGTTTGTTGGGGAATTCGTCGTCGATCTTCAGGCGCAGTCGGCGGATGGCTACTTCGATGACATTGGTGTCACTGTCGAAATTCATGTCCCAGACTTGCGAGGCGATCAGCGATTTAGGCAGCACTTCGCCCTGGCGGCGCAGAAGCATCTCCAGCAGGGCGAACTCCTTGGCAGTCAGGTCGATGCGCTGGCCACTGCGTTCGACCCGGCGTCGAATCAGATCAAGGCGCAGGTCGGCCAGTTGCAGGCTGGTTTCCACAGCAACGGCGCTGCCACGGCGCAACAGGCTGCGCACCCGGGCCAGCAGTTCGGAGAAGGCGAAAGGTTTGACCAGATAGTCGTCGGCACCGAGTTCGAGGCCGTGCACTCTGTCCTCCACTGTGTCTTTGGCAGTCAGAAAAAGTACCGGCGTATCGAGCCCGGCACTGCGCACCGCTTGCAGGATCTGCCAGCCATTGCGTCCTGGCAGCATCACGTCGAGGATCAACAGCGCGTAATCACCGCTCAGGGCCAATTGCTGGCCGCTGTCGCCGTCGGCCACCAGTTCGGTGTTGAAACCCGCCTCGGTCAGGCCCTGACGCAGGTATTGGCCGGTTTTCGCTTGGTCTTCGACGATCAACAGTTTCATGGGCGACTCGGTGTGTAGGAACTCGGATTTTAGGATCTCAGGCTTTATAACGTGAGAGCAGGCGACAAATGCCAACCTGACAAAGTTGTAATCTGCCTGTCAGGTAGATGCCAGCGCAGGCGCGCTAGAGTTTCCCACAGGCTGAACCTTATCTTGTGGGAGTACGACTATGTTTTTGCGTAAACCTTTGGCCTTGGCCGCGTGTTTGCTGGCGCTGGGCTCGCCCGTTTGGGCAGGGCCGGCACACACCTACGACTTTGGCCAATCGGCGCCTGCGGCCAACGCCACGCGCAGCATCGAAGTGGTGATGGGCGACATGTCGTTCGATCCGAAAACCATTCAGATCAAGGCCGGTGAGACCGTTCGCTTTGTGCTGGTGAATAAAGGTCAATTGCTACACGAATTCAACCTCGGTGACGCGGCGATGCACGCCGAGCATCAGCAGGAAATGTTGCATATGCAGCAAAGTGGCATGCTCACGCCTACCGGTATGAAAGAAATGTCCCACGATATGGCGGGCATGGATCACGCTGCGATGGGCCATGGCATGAAGCATGACGACCCGAACAGTGTGCTGGTCGAGCCGGGCAAAACCGCCGAGCTGACCTGGACCTTCAGTAAAGCAACCAGCCTGGAATTTGCCTGCAATATCCCCGGTCATTATCAGGCGGGCATGGTCGGCAAACTGACTGTCAGTCAGTAAGCACTCAAAGGCGCGGGCAAAGGCTGGTAGAATCCGCTGATTATTCAGTCAGGTTTCCGCCATGCATCCCGCAGCCGAACATTCGCCGCTGGGCAAATCCAGCGAATACATCGCCACGTACACACCGTCTCTGCTTTTCCCGATCCCGCGCACCGCGAAATGGGCCGAGTTGGGCCTGACCGCCGACACCCTGCCTTATAAGGGCGTGGACTTCTGGAACTGCTTCGAACTGTCGTGGCTGTTGCCGTCGGGCAAACCGGTGGTGGCCATCGGCGAGTTCAGCATTCCGGCGGATTCGCCGAACATCATCGAGTCGAAGTCGTTCAAGCTGTACCTGAACTCGCTGAACCAGACGCCGTTCGCTGATGTTGCCAGCCTGGAAGCGACGCTGGTCAAGGATCTGTCTGCCGCTGCCGGCAAACCGGTGGGCGTGCGGGTTCGCAGTCTTAAAGACGTGGAAGCCGAAGGTGTCGTGGCGTTGCCGGGTGTGTGCATCGACGATCTGGATATCAGCGTCAGCAACTACGAGCATCCGCGTCCGGAACTGCTGCGTTGTGATGATTCGAAGGTTGTGGAGGAGAGCGTGCATAGCCACTTGCTCAAATCCAACTGCCCGGTGACCAGTCAGCCGGACTGGGGCAGTGTGGTGGTGGAATATCGCGGTGCGGCGCTGGATCATGCCAGTCTGCTGGAGTACATCGTCAGTTTCCGCCAGCACTCGGACTTCCATGAGCAGTGTGTCGAGCGGATCTTCCTCGATCTGCAACGGTTGCTGAAACCGGAGAAGTTGACGGTGTTTGCGCGGTATGTGCGTCGTGGCGGGCTGGATATCAACCCGTATCGCAGCACTGAGAGTTTGCAACTGCCGAACCACCGTCTGGTTCGCCAGTAAGACCTACAGGCAGAAATGAAAAAGCCCTGTCAGTGATGGCAGGGCTTTTTGCGTTTCGGCGGGAATCAGATCCCCATGCTGCCCAGTGTATTGATGATGTTGCGCAGCGTGCCAGCAATGGCAGGGTGTTCGACTTCAAAGCGTTCGACGGCCAGGTTGACGCCATCAGCGAGGCTGGCATCCTGGGTCTTGGTTTCGAGTTCAAGCTCCAACTCGATCTGCTGCATCAGCGTATGCAGATCTTCCCGTTCGGCCTCAGTCAGTGGCGGATTCTGTTCCAACTGCTCGCGCAGGGTATCTAGCTGTTTCTGCAATTCTTGGGCGGGCATGGTGTTTTCCTTTTATCGAGAGGCACTGGCATTGACCGCAGACGCGCGCCAAAGGTCTATGGCTGACCTTTAGATTAATCCACTCTCGACCACCCTGCATGATCCCGATCAGGGCTTTTCGCCTTTGAGGCGGCGCAGGCTGATGTCCGCCAGACAGGTTTCGAGCTCGCCCAGATGATCAATCACCGAGTGCACGCCGAGTCCGAACAACTGCATTGTCGCCTTGCCGCGCAGTTGTTCGCGCTCCTTCTGGCTCAGGGCCTGCCATTCGCCCGGCGCGAGCCCGCACAGCGAACCGCAGGAGGCGAGCCCGATTGTCCATAACCCGGCATTCAATCCCGATTGCAGCAATCGTGGTTCACCGCTGACCAGCACGCAGCCGTCGAGACTGGCGACGTTCAAGTTCATCAACGCTTGCCAGCAGGCGTTGGGAGCAGGCCACGGATTGACTGTTGCTGAATGTTGCGCCGGCTTGATCCACGCCGGCAACGAAGCCGACAGCGGTTGTGCAAGGGCGGGGGGCAATTCATCAAGCCAGGCGCACGGAATCTGCTGGCGCTGCAAACCGAGCAGGCTGTCCAGCGCGCCCAGTGTGGCATCGGCATGTTCGGGCAGGGCGACACCTCCTTGTCGGGCGCGGGCACCGAAATCCACCAGACAGCCGCTGAGGCCGAACAGCACGGCAGTCAGTCCGGGAGCAGCGAGGGGCAAGGTTTCGGCGTGTGACATGGCAACGTCCCTGAAATAACGATCAGACTAGGGCGTGCCGGTGACAGTTGGATGACAACTGTGTGAAGGGCAGCGTAGGAAACTTCTCACAGGTGCCTTTATTCGCGGACTGCCCAAAAGACCTTTTACGCTTATACTAGCGCTCTTAACGCCCAGGCCCTCGATGCCCGCGCCAGTACAAATCCAAGGAGTTTTTCTATGCGCTGGAGCCCTCCGCTCGCTCAGCTTTGTGTATATGCCGGCCTGCTGCTGGCGCCGTTGGCTGCTCAGGCCGCCACGGAAGAAGACCCTTGGGAAAGCGTCAACCGTCCGATCTTCCAGTTCAACGACTTCGTTGATACCTACGCGCTCAAGCCGTTGGCACAGGGTTATGAGTTCGTGACACCGCAATTTGTCGAAGACGGCATCCACAACATGTTCCGCAACGTCGGTGATGTCACCAACCTGGCGAACAACATCCTGCAGGCCAAACCGGCTGCGGCTGGCGTCGACACTGCGCGCCTGATCTTCAACACCACGTTCGGCCTGCTTGGCTTCTTCGACGTCGGCACCAAAATGGGCCTGAACCGCAGCGACGAAGATTTCGGCCAGACCCTCGGCTATTGGGGTGTGGGTAGCGGCCCGTACGTGATGCTGCCGTTGATGGGGCCAAGCACTTTGCGAGACGCGCCGTCCAAGTACGTCGACGGCTATACCGGCCCTTACCGTTATATCAACGACGTGCCAGTGCGTAACTCGGTGTTCGGCCTGAATATCGTCGACACCCGTGCCAGCCTGTTGTCGAGCGAAAAGCTGATCAGCGGCGACAAGTACACCTTCATCCGCAACGCCTACTTGCAGAACCGCGAGTTCAAAGTGAAGGATGGCCAGGTCGAAGACGACTTTTAATCTCGACCAGTAAGAAGAAGGCGACCCTCGGGTCGCCTTTTTTGTGTGTGCGCTTATTTCATCTGCAGAATAGTCAGGCCGAGCTTTTGGCCGCCGCCATCTTGCGCCCGGACCCAGACTACTTCGGTATCGGCTTCAAGCCCGCTGAGCGCTGCATGCTCGGAATCGATGCGCACGCTCAAACGGTCACCTACCGCGAACTGGCGCGGCGCCTCGACCTGCATGCCACTGCTGGAGAGATCGATACACACCGCTGACACCTGATCCCCTTCATGAATCAACACGACATCGGCATCGACCCGCATGCGGATGAAATCGCGTTTTTCGCTGTAGTCCCGGCCGGTTTGACTCATGGCTTCATCCTTCCATTGGGTTACGGTTTGAGCCGTTCTTATAACTCTCGGTGATTTGACAAGTAAAGTCGTCAAGCGACCATCGGCGCATGCTTGAAACGCCCCGCGGATGGGAGTACCGTCTGCGCCTTAGAAGGGCACCTCTGGTGCAACCGTGTACGGAGCAAACGCTCTAAAGCGGTGCAGCAGAGAGGCTAGAAAGCGAATCCAGTAGTCAGTGCAGGGCCTGTCGCCCCGCCAACTACGCCAACCTAATTCTGGCGCCGTTTGCCCACATGCCAAAAACCAGTGCCACGCTGCTGATAATCGATGATGACGAAGTAGTGCGCGCGAGCCTCGCGGCCTATTTGGAAGACAGTGGTTTCAGCGTCCTGCAGGCCAGCAATGGCCAACAGGGTCTTCAGGTATTCGAGCAAGACAAGCCCGACCTGGTCATCTGCGATCTGCGCATGCCGCAGATGGGCGGTCTCGAACTCATCCGTCAGGTCACCGAGCTGTCGCCGCAAACACCGGTGATCGTGGTGTCGGGTGCCGGCGTGATGAACGACGCGGTCGAGGCGTTGCGCCTGGGCGCGGCGGATTACCTGATCAAGCCTCTCGAAGATCTGGCCGTGCTCGAGCATTCCGTGCGCCGGGCCCTGGATCGTGCGCGCCTGCTGCTGGAAAACCAGCGCTATCGCGAGAAGCTGGAAAAGGCCAACCGCGAACTCGAAGCCAGCCTGAACCTGCTCCAGGAAGACCAGAACGCCGGTCGCCAGGTGCAGATGAACATGCTGCCGGAAAGTCCATGGAGCATCGACGAGTTCAAGTTTGCGCACCAGATCATCCCGTCGCTGTACCTGTCGGGTGATTTTGTCGACTATTTTCGTGTCGATGAGCGTCGGGTCGCGTTTTACCTGGCGGACGTATCGGGTCATGGCGCCTCTTCAGCCTTCGTCACCGTGCTGCTGAAGTTCATGACCACGCGTTTGTTGTTCGAATCCAAGCGCAACGGCACATTGCCGGAATTCAAGCCTTCGGAAGTCCTTGGTCATATCAACCGGGGACTGATCAGTTGTAAGCTGGGTAAACACGTCACAATGGTCGGTGGAGTCATCGACGAGGAGACCGGTTTGTTGACCTATAGCATTGGCGGCCATCTGCCTTTGCCTGTGTTGTACACGCCTGACAGTGTTCGTTATCTCGAAGGACGCGGTCTGCCGGTGGGCCTCTTCAATGAAGCCACCTACGAAGACCACGTGCTTGAGCTGCCACCGACGTTCAGCCTGACGCTGATGTCTGATGGCATTCTGGATCTTTTGCCAGAACCTACGCTCAAAGAAAAAGAAGCGGCTTTGCCCGAACGGGTGAAGTCAGCGGGCGGCAGCCTGGATGGTCTGCGGCAAGTGTTTGGATTGGCCACGCTAGGGGAGATGCCGGATGATATCGCCCTGTTGGTGTTGAGCAGGAATCTTTAATGAGTACCGGTAGAATCCAGTTCGCCGAGCAGGACGGCACCTTCGTCCTGAAGTTCGTCGGTGAAGTTCGCCTGACCCTGTGTTCGGCGTTGGATGCGACTATTGAGAAAATCTTCACCGCGCTGAATTTCAACGCGATCGTGATCGATTTGACCGAAACCCGCAGCATCGACAGCACCACATTGGGCCTGTTGGCCAAATTGTCGATCCTGTCGCGGCAGAAGGTCGGCCTGCTGCCGACCGTCGTCACCACCCACGATGACATCACCCGTCTGCTGCAATCGATGGGTTTCGAGCAGGTGTTCAACATCGTCAACCACCCAGTGCCATGCCCGGAGTGCCTGGACGACCTGCCGGATCAGGATCAGTCGGAAGAGGTTGTGCGGATCAAGGTGCTGGAAGCGCACAAGATCCTCATGGGGTTGAACGATTCCAATCGTGAAGCCTTCCATGATCTGGTGAATGCCCTCGAACGGCACTGATCCTCTGAAGTGATGTTGTCTGGGCCGGCCTCTTCGCGAGCAGGCTCGCTCCCACACTGATGCGGCGTCGATCACAAATCCCCCTGTGGGAGCGAGCCTGCTCGCGAAAGCGGCCGCAAGATCACCAAGAATTTCCCAGCTGCCACAAAAAAGGGCGAACCCAAACGGGTTCGCCCTTTTTGCATTCCAGCGACTCAGATCACAGCTTGGCTTGCAGCAATGCCTCAAGCTTTTCCTGATCACGGGCAAACTGACGGATGCCTTCAGCCAGTTTCTCGGTGGCCATCGCGTCTTCGTTGGACAACCAGCGGAACTGCGCTTCGTTCAGGCTCAGACGCGCTTCACCGGCATGACCCGGCGCCAGTTTGCGCTCCAGCTTGCCGGTGTCTGCCGCCAGCTTGTCGATCAGGTCCGGGCTGATGGTCAGGCGGTCGCAGCCGGCCAGTTGTTCAATCTGGTTCAGGTTACGGAAGCTCGCACCCATCACCACGGTCTTGTAGTCATTGGCCTTGTAGTAGTTGTAGATGCGCGTAACCGACTGCACGCCCGGATCATCGGCACCGGTGTAGTCGTTGCCGTTGGCCTTTTTGTACCAGTCGTAGATGCGGCCCACGAACGGCGAGATCAGGAACACGCCAGCATCGGCGCACGCAGCAGCTTGTGCGAAGGAGAACAGCAGGGTCAGGTTGGTCTGAATGCCTTCCTTCTCCAGCACTTCGGCCGCGCGGATACCTTCCCAGGTCGAGGCGATCTTGATCAGTACGCGGTCGCGGCCAATGCCGGCCTTGTCATACAGCTCGATCAGACGGTGCGCGCGTTTCAGCACGGCGTCTTTATCGAACGACAGGCGCGCATCCACTTCAGTGGAGATACGGCCTGGAATCACTTTGAGGATTTCCTGACCCACCGCGACGCCAAAACGGTCGCTGGCCAGGCCCACATCGCCCTTGCAGTCGCTGACGCAGGCATTCAGCAGCTCGGCGTAAGCAGGAATGGCCGCTGCCTTGAGCAGCAGGGAAGGGTTGGTGGTGGCGTCGACCGGCTTGACCCGGGCAATCGCTTCGAAGTCGCCGGTGTCGGCAACCACGGTGGTCATTTGTTTGAGTTGTTCCAGCTTGGAAGTCATGTGTGTGCTCTGTCCTGTGGGTTTGACGACATTACCCGAGCGCTGACAGCCACTCAAGGGCGGGTGCGTGTATCGACGGCCCATGCGGCAACAACCTGAAAACGATTGTTTGAAAGGGAGGGCGCGGTATCGATGAATACGATGCCAAAACCGCTCACAGGTTCAACGCAACTGACCTGCGTACAGATCAGTCGCGCATGGCCTACTGCGCGTTCAATTGAGTGGCGGCGGCCATTTTTGCCGGTTTCGGTTGCCCGCCCGAGGTCAGCAGGCCGAAGTTTTTCTCGCGATCGTTACTGCCCGAGTCACTGTTCTTCCATTCGTATATCGATGTCAGCGGGATGTTGAGTCTTTTTACATCGGCGATGAATGCGCTGATTTTGTTGGCTTGTCCGTCATTGCCACCGTTGGAGGTGAGCGCCGAGATGCCCCATTCACTGAGGACGCCGGGCAGGTGGAAGTTCTGCTGGATGAAGGCCTGCGCATTGCTGATCTGCGTGGCGGTCATGCCGTAGGGGTGATAGGAGATCGCGTTCAGGCATTTCGGGTATTCACTGACGATGCGGCTCAGCGCCACGGTTGAGGCAGAGCCGGCCGTCGGTGGCCGGGCGAAACCGTAGCCGACCCGTGGCGTCGATTGCGGTTTGTCCTGCAACGACTTGCACACCGCGCTCATGAACGGCACGAACGTCGTGTCGAAATTGCGAGTCGGCCAATAGGTTTCAAGGTCCGGCTCATTCCAGATTTCAATCGCCGCCAATTGCGCGCTGTAGGTTGTCTCCAGACCGGTCAGCGCGTTGGCAAAGGATTCGCCAGCCGTTGCCAGTTCGGCGCTATTGCCTGACGCCGAGGTCAGCGGCTTGATGGCGCGCACGGTCAGCAAAACTGGCAGGCCAGCGGATTTGGCCGCTGCAAAGGCATCACTGACCTGCTTTTGATAGGCCTTGGCGCTCAGGCTGTCGCTCCACACGCCGAAGCGCACAAAGCTGAATCCTGCTTCTTTGATGTGTGCGGCATCTTCGGCGGTGAAGTTCTGAATCTTCACCTGAACACCGATGGTTCTGGCGGGGAGGTTGGGGAACAGTTCACTGGCGTGAACCTGCGTCGCGGCACTGAGCGCCAGTAACACTGAGGCGCTGAGCCGTTTGAGATGGGCTGATTTCATGTCGGTTCTCCCGATGGGAATGACAACGGCGAATAGTTATCTTGTTACATGAATTACGAAACTAACAACGACGCTTAGTGCGCGAATGTTATTAATTGTCAGGAAGTCATTATCCGAAAATCACAGTTATTTTTAGTCCGGTAATTCTGGTTGGGGCGCTTTTGGGCCTGTGGTACTTAATACGCTGTAGTAACAGGGCGAATCTATTTCTGAGTGCATGAAGATCTAGTGGGTTCATTAAAGTTCGCTCTAGATGTTGGCAGTTTGATATTACACAGGAAAGTAAACCTTGTTCAAAAAGATCCTTGTCGTCTGCGTGGGCAATATATGCCGAAGTCCGACAGCAGAACTTCTGCTGCGTAACGCGCTGGCGCCTTCAACGATCTCGGTGACCTCCGCAGGCCTCGCCGCACGTGTCGGCGAAGGCGTTGAAGCCTCGGCGCGGCAGGTGCTGGAGGATCACGGGCACAGTGCCCAGGGGTTTCAGGCGCGGCAACTGACAGCCGACATCGTCAATGAATCAGACCTGATTCTGGTCATGGAAAAACAACACGTAAATCAAGTATTGAAAATTGCCTCTCACGCCAGAGGCAAAGTGTTTTTGCTCGGCAAGTGGCAGAGCGAGCGCGAAATACAAGATCCCTATCGTCAAGGCAAGGCCGCTTTTATTCATGCCCATGCATTGATTGAAGATGCTGTCAGCTCATGGGCACAACGTCTCGCACGTTGATGAATATTCTTCAGATCAGTGAATGGTAAGAACAGACTTATGCAGTTACCGTCAGTAATCGCCAGCCGTGATAACGATCAAGACAGTATTGATCTGCTCGGCATATTCGGCAGTTTGATTGACCAGAAGTGGTTGATCGGCGCGTTCACCGGCGCCTTCATGGCCGCCGGTGTTGCCTATGCAGTGTTGGCCACGCCCGTGTACCTGGCGAACGCGCTGGTGCAGGTCGAACCGAAAAAGAACGACATGCTCGGTTTTTCCGACCTCAACAGCATGCTCGGTGGGCAATCGCCGTCGGTGACCGAAATCGGCATCATCAAGTCCCGCGCAGTGATCGGCAAAACCGTCGATGACCTGCGTCTGGATATCGATGTCACTCCCAACCGGTTCCCGGTTATTGGCGGTTTTCTCGCCCGCCGTTATCGCGGCGAAACCGAGTTAAGCGTCGCGCCGCCGCGTTTCGGCTTCAACAGCTACGCGTGGGGCGGTGAGCGTGTGGACATCGCCCGGCTCAACCTGCCGAAAGAGCTGTTGGGCAAGAAGCTTACGCTGATCGCCGGTGAGCAAAATCACTTTCAGTTGTTCGATGAGAACGACAATTTGCTGGTCGACGGCGTCACCGGCGAAGCCTTCGCTCAAGACGGTATTGAAGGCCTGATCGCGCAGCTTTCGGCCAACCCCGGCACGCGTTTCGAAGTGGTGCGTAATCCACGGATCGTGACCATCCAGAGCTACCAGGATGCGTTGGATATCACTGAACAGGGCAAAGAGTCGGGAATTATTCGTCTGGCGCTGGCCAGCTCCGATGCGCCCGAGGCGGTGAAGATCCTCAACAAGATTGCCGCGCTCTACGTGGAACAGAACGTGCGACGCACCTCGGCTGAAGCGGCGCAAAGCCTGGCTTTTCTGCAAAGCCAGTTACCGCAGGTCAAACGCGATCTGGCCAAGGCCAGCGATGCGCTCAACGCCTACCAGACTCACGGCAAAACCGTGAATATCTCCCTGGAAACCCAATCGGTGCTCGGTCAGTCCGTGGCGCTCGAAACGCGAATTTCAGAGCTGAAAATGCAGCAGGCGGAGATGGATCGCAAGTTCACCAAGCAGCATCCGGCCTATCGCGCGTTGATGAGCCAGATCGGTGAATTGACCCAACTGCAGAAGTCACTGGAAGGCAAGGTTCAGGACTTGCCGGCCACGCAACAGGAATTGCTCAACCTGACCCGCGATGTTGAAGTTGCCTCGCAGATCTACACGCAACTGTTGAACAAATCCCAGGAGCTGGACATCGTCCGGGCCGGCGCTGTCGGCAACGTACGTTTGGTGGATGCGGCGGATGTCGACCTGACCAGTCCGGTCAAACCGAAAAAACCTTTGATCGTACTCATCGCAACGTTCCTCGGCGCCTTCCTCGGCGTGGCGCTGGTACTGCTGCGCAAATCCCTGAGCCGTGGTCTGGAAGGGCCAGAGGCCATCGAGCAACTCGGCCTGCCGGTCTATGCGTCGATTCCCTATAGCGCACTGCAACAGGAAGAGGACGGGAAAAAAGGTCGCGCTCGCGACGGCGCCGACAAACCGGCGTACCTGTTGGCATTGCGCAACCCGACGGATCTGTCCATCGAATCGATCCGCAGCCTGCGCACCTGTCTGCACTTCGCCGGCCTGGACTCGACCAACAACCGCATCATGATTTCCGGGCCGAGCCCCCAGGTCGGCAAGACCTTCGTGTCCTCCAACCTTGCCGCCGTCATGGCGCAGAGCGGCCAGCGTGTGGTGCTGATCGATGCCGACATGCGCAAAGGGCATCTGCACAAGACCCTGAACGTACCGATCGAAAATGGTCTGTCGGACTTGCTGGTCAAACGCTGCAGCGTCGAACAGGCGATCAATAAAATCGAAGGCGCCGACCTGCACTTCATCAGTCGTGGCCAAGTACCGCCCAATCCTTCCGAGCTGTTGATGCACGCCAATTTCCGCGAGCTGCTGGCGCAACTCAGCGACATGTACGACGTGGTGATCATCGATACACCGCCGCTGCTGGCCGTGACCGACGCGGCGATTGTCGGCCGTGATGCGGGCATCAGCCTGATCGTCACGCGCTTCGGGGTGAACCCGGCCAAAGAGATCGAGTTGACCATTCGCCGCTTTGCCCAGAACGGCATCGAGCTCAAAGGCGCGGTATTCAACGGCGTCGAGAAGCGCGCGTCCAGCTATTACGGCAACGGCGGCTACGGCTATTACAACTACGAATACGCGTCCGACAAGTCCTGAGTTTCAGCGGTTGTCCTTACTTTTGAAGTGGGTGAATTGTGAAGAAAATACTGCACGTGGCTGAAACGATAAAAGGTGGCGTCGCGACGGTGATCCGCACGATTTCAACGTCCCCCGAAGACGACGCTGCCAACTATCAGCTGGTCTATCTGGTCCCGCAGGATCAGGAAAAAGAACTGCACGGCATCGCACCGCAGCAGATACGTACTTTCGCCCGTACCGGGCGCAATGTGCCGTCGCTGCTGCGTTTCGCCTGGCGTCTGGCCCAGGTGATGCTCAAGGAGAAACCGGACGTGGTGCATTTGCACAGCACCTTTTCCGGGGTAATCGGTCGTTGCGTGTGTGTGCTGTTGCGACCGTGGCGCAAACCGAAAATCGTCTACTGCCCACACGCCTTTTCGTTCCTGATGGAAAGCTCGCCGACCAAGCAGAAAGTCTATGCGTGGATCGAGCGCGTGTTGCAGAAGGTCACCGACGTGATCATTTGCGTCAGCCAGTACGAACTGGATAAAGCCGCACGGTTTGGCATTGATCGCAAGCGCATGAAGCTGATCTACAACGGCATTCATCACCGCGACGATGCGGCGAAAACCCACAATCCAGAGCCTATTCACCTGCTGTTTGTTGGCCGTCTCGACTACCAGAAAGGCTTCGACGTGTTGCTCAAGGCTTACGCCAAGGTGCAGCGCAACGATCTGAAACTGACGGTGGTGGGTAGCGCTGTCAACGAGGATGCGGTCGAGTGCCCACCCATGGACTCGGTTGAATACTTGCCGTGGGTTACGCCGAGCGAAGTGCACGCGCTGTATCAAAAAGCCGATGCGCTGATCGTCCCGAGTCGTTGGGAAGGCTTTGCCATGGTGCCGCTGGAAGGCATGGCCATGGGGCTGCCGGTGATTGCCAGCAATTGCACGTCGTTGCCCGAGTTGGTCACTGACGAAGTGTCCGGTTACGTCTTTCCCTCAGGTGACCATCAGGCACTCGCCGACGTGCTTTCGAAAATCCAGAAGCCACGGTTGCTCGACCTCGGCAACGAAGGTCGCAGCATCGTCCGCGAGCGTTTCAGCGCTGCGTTGATGATTCGCCAGACCTACGATCTGTATCGCGCTCCCTCTTATTAAGTAGAACTCAAGCTTATGAACGTAACGATTTTGCATGGCTACAGTGCGTCCAACTCCGGTGACGGCCTGCTCGTCGATCTGGCCATTGCCCTGGTGCAGCGCAACTTTGGTGATGACACCGCGATCAGCGTCGTGGCTTCCGATCCCGAGTCCTTCAGCTATTTGCCGCACCCGCGTTTTGACGCGCCGGTGATGGCGGCCAAAGGTTTGGGCCGGGTCAAGCAAGCCGTGTTTCTCAATCAGTCCTACGCGGGGCTTGCCGATCTGTTGAAGAAAACCGATCTGATCGTCGGCGTCGGTGGCGGGTACATGCGCTCGAAAAGCGCTTTTGAACACATCAAACTGAAACTGGGCCACGCCAAGCAACTGGAAACCGCAATCCTCAGCAAGGTACCGTCGGTCTACCTGCCGCAGAGCATCGGCCCGTTCCACGGCGAGAGCAGCAAGATCGTCGAGCATTACGCCAGCGCCGATGCGGTGTTCGTGCGCGACAATCGCTCTTCGGCGATCTTCGATGCCTGTGAAAACGTCTACCGCGCGCCGGATCTGGCGGTGCAGTCATTGGCGAGCAAAATCCTTCTGCAACCCAAGTTCACCCGCTGCGCCTCATCGCCGGCAACCGTCTGTGTGGTGCTGCGCAAGCCGCCAGAGTGGAGCAAGGAAAAGAAAGTCGCCTACGTGGCCAACCTGAAGTTGTTGCTGCAGCGCCTGAAAAACAAAAGCAAAGTCGTCTGCGCCGTACAAAGCGCTGTGCGTGGCAACGATGACGGTGCGTTCTATCGCGAACTGGGCATCACCGAAGACCTGCTGTCGCTGAAGGCCACCATTGCTAAATATCAACCGGACCTGGTGATCTCCGTACGCCTGCACGGCGCCATCGAATCGCTGCTCTCCGGCGTGCCGGCGTACCACATCAGCTACGAGCGCAAAGGCTTTGGCGCCTATCAGGACATGGGCGTCGAGGACTGGGTCATCAACGGCGGCGACATCGATGTCGACACCATCATCAACACGGTTTACGCACCGAATGCACTGTCGAATTTCGGCAAGCGCCTGACCGATACCTGCCGCGAGATCGAGGCGAAAACCGTGGCCATGGACGACATCATCAAAGGGATCGTTCGATGATATTTCGGCTACTGCTTCGCGGCGGTGCATTAGGCGCGAAGTTTTTGCTGGTGCTGGCCATCACCCATTTCCTCGGTTATGAGGCCCTGGGTTTTTACGGCGTGGTGGTCGCGGCGTCGTTGATCGCGTCGAAGTTCTACAGCGTCGGTTTCAGTTCCGAGATCAATCGGTTGATCAGTGTTGGTGGCAGTTCGCGCCGGGTTGTCGACAAGGTTTTACTGCTGTACCTGGCGGTGGGGCTGGTGTTGTCGCTGGTGACCGTGGGGATTTACTCACTGTTCCAGCAAGTTGATGCGCCGATCGCGCTGATCGCTTGTGTGACGCTGGTGTTGCTCACCGAGCACCTGTCGTTCGAAATCAACTCGTTCGTGTTTTCCGCACAGAAAGCCACGGCGGGTGCGTTGCTGTTTTTCATCAAGACCGGCCTGTGGGCGTTGTTGGCCGTGGGCGGGATGATGCTCGGCTGGGTGTCGGGCGTCGCCAGTGTGTTGTGGCTGTGGGTCGCCGCCAACGTGCTGGTGATCATCGCGGGTTACTTGATTGTGGTGAGAGTTCATCACGGGCGAGAAGCCGGGACGCTGGCTACGGGCGCCGTGTGGAAGGCCGGGTTGCCGTTCTATCTCGGCACCGGGTTGATCGCGTTGAGTCAGTACGCCGAGCGCTTTCTGATCATCGACCTTGAACCCTACGCCAGCCTCGGTAAATACGTATACGCGTGGTCGGCCGCCAACACCTTGCAGGCGTTGTCTTACGCGGTGGTGGCGGTGGTCGGCATTCCGGTGCTGGCCAAGCGTTTTCAGGCGGATCAACAGGCGTTCACGGTCAAGCAGCTGTTCGTAAACAAGTGGGTTGCACGTTCGCTGGTGGTATCCGCTGCCGTGGCGGTGGCGATTTATCTGTTCTTCAACATCGTGCTCGATTACGTCGCCACCAGCGTGCCGCGTCCGGATAACGCGCTGCTTGCCGTGCTGATTATCTCCTTCGCCCTGCGTGCGATTGGCGACATCGTCTGGGGCGGGTTGATCGCTTCGAAAAACAGTCGGGTGTCACTCGCCAGTGCGGCGATCTGCTTGCTGGTTTCGGTGCCGGTCAGTTACGTGCTGATCAAGCACTATTCGATCTATGGCGCGGCCTGGGGCAACGTCTTCGCGATCATTGTGCAACTCGGCGTGATTGCTCTGTTGACCCGCGTGACCGGCACGAAAAAGGCTGCCGTGTCATGGGCCTGAAGTTGCCGTGCATCGAGTTTCGTGGCAAGAAACTTGATTCATACGTCTCGTTCCTGATCCTCTTCACCGGTTTGTTTCTGTCGGTGGCCATGCCACTGCTGATCCCCCGTGATCCCGGCCCGGATGCCATGACGTTGTGGTCGTCTTACGCCCGCGCCGACAACTGCAATTTCTGGAACCCGTTCTCGCCGGATCGCTCCTCCTACGAGTGTTCGGCATTCCTGCTGCGGCCCACCGGGATCAACCTGACCAATGCCTGGGCCTATGGCATGTTCTGCAACTTTTTCCTCACGGCGATTCCGGTTGTGGTGTTCCGACGCATGCCGTTGGCGATCTTCGGCACCCTGTGTCTGTGGGGCATCGTGCGCTCGTTTTTCCTGGAAAACCTGACCAAGGAAATCATCGTATCGGTGGCGGTGTTGAGCATTTTGCTCAGCTCGTTGACACGCAAATATCGCGGCGGATTTTTCCTCTCGGCGGTGATCTACGGCGTACTGATCCGGCCGTACTGGATTCTGTTTTCGCTGTCCTGGGTCGGCGTCTGCGTGATGAAGAAGTACGTGTCGCGTTTCACCTTCTTCCTGATGCTGTTCCTGTTCTACCTGGCGGTGGCCATGGCGATCCAGGTGGCGCTCGGGTTTCCGGTGTCGTCGATTCGCGCCAGCAACAACGAGTTGCGCACGGCGGGGGAGGAGGGCTCGAAGTCGTTGATCGTGTCCTGGCTCAGCGGCAGTGACTTCGTCTCGCAAGCGCTGGATTCGATGATCATCTTCTTCCGGCTGTCGTTCCCGGTGGAGCTGATTCTGCTATCGGGGCCGGGCCAGGTGATCTTTGTGGCGTTGATGATCATGACCGCGCTGCTGCTGTTCAAAGTCATCACCTCGACCGATTACAAAGGCGCGCCGATCCAGACCAAACCCAAGGAACTGATCGCGATTCCGCTGGCGTTTTTGCTGGTGCAAGGCTTGTTCGAGCCAGACTTCGGCTCTTTCGCCCGGCACTTCTCGATGGTGGTGCCGGTGCTGTTTGTCGGCCTGGGATTGATGCTGCGCGCGAACAAACCGGTGCAGGTTGAATCAAGAGTTCTGAATTGAGGCAGATGCTTTATGTCGAGCAAGAAAAAGTCCCTGGAGATCGAAACCCTGCGTGGCCTGGCGTGCCTGCTGCTGGTGCTCTATCACGTCATCGGCCCGTTGGGCGGTGGTTTGAAGATTGATCTGGGCTCGCCGTTCCGGGTGCTCGCCGACTCGATGGTGTACGTGCGCATGCCGCTGTTCACCTTCATTTCCGGCTACATCTATTCCATCTACAAAATCCGCGGTAATGACTTTTCGACGTTCTTTTCCGGCAAGGTGCGGCGGTTGATCGTGCCGCTGTTTTGCGTGGGCGTGCCGTTCTCCGTGTTGCAAGCGGTAGGGCCGGGGGTGAACAAGGATGTCGGTGTGATGGACGCGTTGTTGTCGTTCTGGGTGCCGATCAATCACTTCTGGTTCTTGCAGGCGGTGTTCATCATTTTCATGTTCGTCGGCTTGCTGGAGTGGCGCGGCCTGCTGCGCTCGGCGACCCGCTTGTATCTGCTGTTCGCGTTTGCCGCCGTGGTATTTCTGCTGCCGCCGTTCACGTTCGACGCGTTCGGCATCAACGGCGCAATCTATCTGCTGCCGTTTTTCGTGGCGGGGATGATTGGCCAGGAAAACGTCAGCCAGTTGAAGCAGACGTTCAAGGTGATCGGCCCGTTGGTGTTTGTGTTGATCTCGCTGACGCTGTTGTATGTGGCGGCGGTGGATCGCGAGTTGATTGTTGATCGCCGCAGTCTGATTGGTCTGACCGTGGGCTGCGTGTCCTGCTTCGCGCTGCTGTCCAGTGACATGCGCTCGAAGTGGCTGACCTGGCTGGGCGGTTATTCCTATGCGATTTTCCTGTTCCATGTCTTGTTCGCGGCCACCTCGCGGTTTGTACTGGGGCGCCTGGGCGTGAAGGATGAGAGCCTGCTGGTGTTCGGTGGTGTGGCGTGCGGTTTGCTCGGGCCGGTGGTGTTGTCGATGATTTTCAGTCGGTTCAATTTCACTTCCGTGCTGTTTTTGGGTGAGCGTGCGGCGAGTAAAAAACCGCCGGCGACCATCACTCCGGTGGTGCAGGCCTGAGAATGCTAAAAGCTTCGCGAGCAGGCTCGCTCCCACACTGGATCTGTGTCTACACACGATCACTGTGGGAGCGAGCCTGCTCGCGAAGGGGGCCACTACGGACTAAAGGAAATTTTGCATGTTGGTAGTTGATGACACCCGGCCAGTTGCGGCCGCGATGGTTGAGGTGGGCGATGCGCGCGAGCGTTTTGCTCAATGGCGCGAAGGCAAGGCTGGCAAGGTTTTGTCCGTCTCGGTGATCGGCGACAGCTACAGCGCCGGGCAGGATTTCTATCTGAACAAACTGGTGCAGCGTGTGGCCGGCGAGGTGGGTTTTGCCGGCCCCGGTTACGTCGGCTTCAACCATGGCGCGGCACTGGGCGGCACCCATTTCAAATACACCCGCAGCAGCGAAAAGTACTTTGGTGGTGGCTGGGATGTGTCCAGCCTCGGCCAGGCCAGCCCCGACAGCCGCACGGTGACGGGGCGTCCCGGCGCCTGGTTGCAGATCGATGCCAACCCGACACCCAGGATCAGCACGGCGGTCACTCAGGCGAAGTTGCTCTATCTGGGCAATGGCGAGTCCAGTGAACTGCGCTATCGCTGGACGCCATCGGAAGACTGGAAGCCGTTGACGCTGGCCGGTTCCGGCGTTCAGGAAGTGCCATTGCCGGGCACGCCGACAGCGGCGGATTGGGCGTTCAAACTGGAAGTGGTGAAAGGCGCGCCGACGCTGTTCGGCGTGTGGATGAGCAATGATCAGAACGGTGTGCGGGTGTCGAAACTCGCGGCGTCCGGCGCGGCATCTGCTGACTTCTATCACAAGGATCCGCACTGGCAGATGCAGTGGAAAGCCGCCGTGTCGAAGATTCCCGCCGACGTTTACCTGATCATGCTCGGTGGCAACGATCAGGGCTTTGGGGTGAAGCCCGAGGCGTATCTGCAGAACGTTCAGGGGCTGGTGGGGATGATCCGCGAGATCCAGCCGAAGGCGAGCATCAACCTGATCATGCGGCAGGACACTACGCGCTCCAGTGCGTATCCGATGTCGGCGTATGCACAGGTTCTGCAACCCTGGGCGCATGAGCAGCATCTGGGTTACGCGAACCTGCAATGCGCCTTTGGCCCCGACGTTAAACGCTATGCTGCCGCGATGATTGGTCCGGACAAGATTCATCCGGTGCCGGCCACAGGCGGAAAGGTGATTGCCGATTATTTCTATGGCTGGATCGTGGGTGGCCACACAGGCAATTGCAGCGAAATACCTATCCGTTGATCGTTCCCACGCTCTGCGTGGGAACGATCAGGCCGCGTCAACTATTCGAAGGCCTCGACCTGATCGAGCAATTCCGTGAGCTTCTGCGGCATCAACCGCGTATCACAACGGGTTTCCACGTTGATGATGATCGCCGGGTCGTTACAGCAAATGCGCACGCGAAAGCGCCAGTCGCTGAAAATCACTTTCAGACCATCGCGGTCGTCGATTTCCAGCGCCTGTTCGCCGTAAAGCTTTTTCAGATGGGCGAGCAGGGGATAGGGATCGGCCATCGTCCGGCGAATATCGCCGGACGAAGGAAACATGCCAATGCGCTCCACCAACAGGATGGTGCCCAGCCAGGACTCGTTGGCGCTGGGCAACGGCTGGTGGCGTGACAGCCAACTCACCACCCCGAGGTTGCCCACCTCGCGTTCAATCTCTACGGAATGTTGTGCAATGTTCATGGTGACCTGCCTGAAGTGAAGAGTGGGCGTCGAGTGTCTGGGCCGTCTCAGCGGCCCTTGAGGTACACGTTTTCGTAGCAGAAGTTGGTCGCTTGCAGATAACCCTCGGCATCGCCGCAGTCGAAGCGCAGGCCCTTGAACTTGTAGGCCAGCACGCAACCGTTCTGCGCCTGTTTCATCAGCGCGTCGGTGATCTGGATTTCGCCGCCCTTGCCCGGCTGGGTATCGGCGATCAGGTCGAAAATGTCCGGGGTCAGGATGTAGCGGCCGATGATCGCCAGGTTCGACGGGGCGTCCTGTGGCGCCGGTTTTTCCACCATGTTGTTGACCCGGTAGATGCCATCGGAAATCAGCTCGCCAGCGATCACACCGTACTTGTGCGTTTGATCAGCCGGGACTTCCTGGATGGCGACGATCGAGCAGCGGAATTTCTTGTACAGCTGGATCATCTGCGCGAGGACACCGTCGCCTTCCAGGTTCAGGCACAGGTCGTCGGCCAGTACTACGGCGAAGGGTTCGTCGCCGATCAATGGGCGACCGCTGAGAATGGCGTGGCCCAGGCCTTTCATTTCTACCTGACGGGTGTAGGAGAACGTGCAGGTGTCGATCAGCTCACGGGTGCCGGCGAGAAACTTCTCTTTCTCGGTGCCGCGAATCTGGTGTTCCAGTTCATAGCTGATGTCGAAATGGTCTTCCAGCGCACGCTTGCCCCGGCCTGTGACGATTGCCATGTGTTGCAGGCCGGCGTCCCGAGCTTCTTCAACGGCGTACTCGATCAACGGTTTGTTGACGATCGGCAGCATCTCTTTCGGCATTGCTTTGGTGGCCGGCAAGAAACGCGTGCCGTAACCGGCAGCGGGGAACAAACATTTACGAATCATAAAAGTATCCTGGACAGTCATGGAACACAGCCAACGGGTGCGTGCACTAACGAAGGAGTGCAAGTTTCAATAGTTATTGAACGAATGCTTTAATACCTGAGTCAGGTTGTTAATGGCAAATAGCGGAGGCGGTAAAACACGACAATGTTATGCGATGTCGGTTAGAGCGTTATTAGTTATTTTTAGTCGGTATCTGTTGATAGTGATGAGTGCACTTGCAGTGCTAATAAGTACCGGGCAATACAGTGTGACCTGCAAAAATAAATATTGCCAGTCATTGAACTAGTTTTGTTTTCGGTTGTTGTCGCCTTGTTTGTGTGGATTGCGACACATCTCCACAACAAGAGGCTTGACACGCTACTTGGCACTTATCCAATTACGGACCCGCGCTATGAAGATTCTGGTAACCGGTGGCGCCGGCTATATCGGCTCGCACACCACACTTGCTTTGCTTGAAGCAGGTTATGAAGTTGTCGTGCTGGATAATCTCTGCAACAGCAGCGACGCGGCATTGCATGCGGTGGAAGCCATCTGTGGCAAGAGTGCGCTGATGATTCGCGGTGATGTCTGCGACCGGGCGCTGCTCGACCGGATTTTCCAGGAGCATGCCATTGGAGCGGTGCTGCATTTCGCCGGGCTCAAAGCCGTCGGCGAGAGTGTGCGCAAGCCGCTGGCGTACTACGAAACCAACGTCAGCGGCAGCATCACGCTGTGTCAGGCGATGGCAGCGGCGGGGGTGTTCCGGCTGGTGTTCAGCTCCTCGGCGACGGTGTATGGCGAGCCTGAGCAAATGCCGATCCGCGAGGATTTCCCGACCGGTAATCCGACCAATCCCTACGGCCAATCCAAACTGATTGTCGAAAACGTCCTGCGCGACCTGAGCCAGTCCGAGCCGCGCTGGAGCATCGCCTTGCTGCGGTACTTCAACCCGATCGGCGCGCATCACAGCGGTCAGATGGGCGAAGACCCGAACGGCATCCCCAATAATCTGGTGCCTTATATCAGCCAGGTCGCGGTGGGCAGCCTGCAAGAACTGTCGATCTTCGGCAACGATTACCCGACCGTCGACGGCACCGGCGTGCGTGACTACATCCACGTTGTGGATCTGGCGGACGGCCACCTCAAGGCTTTGCAGTCGATCACTGACCGCACCGGCATTCACACCTGGAACCTCGGCACCGGCGATGGCTACAGCGTATTGCAAGTACTGCGCGCCTTCGAGCAAGCCTGCGGGCAACCGGTGCCATATCGGATGATGCCGCGTCGTTCGGGGGATATCGCCGAGAGTTGGGCGGACGCTTCCAAAGCAGAGCAAGAGTTGGGCTGGAAAGCCACGCGTAGTTTGCAGGACATGGTCACCGATACTTGGCGCTGGCAATCGAACCATCCCAAGGGTTATCTCGGCTGATGTCGTTTTGATGCGAAATGTTAGTTTCGGTCAGGTGTTAGATATCGTCGGGAAAATACGCTGGAAATGCCTTTTGCAAGTCCGTAGATATAAACCTGCCGTTCGACTTTTATCAGTTGGGTAAGACTGTGAAAGAACAACGGATCTTGTTCGCATTTTTCGCGGACTTGAACTCTACCACCTCTAACACCAATCGGTTTTTAACAGATTGAATGTTAGAAAGGAGTTGATATGAAAAAAGTGATGGCAGTTGCCCTGTTGACGATGTTGAGCAACTGGGCTGCCGCAGCTGAAGCACCGCTGACGGCGGTGACCAATGTAGGTGGCAGTGTGGCGGCTTCTCAAGCGCCTGCAGCCAGTACTGCAATGGTTGCCAGTGCAGTAGCGGCGTCCAACAGCGGTGGCAGTGCCAACGGCGGTACCACCGGCACCACAGGTACCACCGGTACAACCGGCACGCATAACTAACAGAAGTTTTGTTAGTGCAGTACAGGGTCGCCCGACGCAAGTCGGGTGACTTCTTTTTAGATTCGCCCTTGAATAGCGTAGTGCCATTATGACTCGTAGTTTTTCTCTTTTGATGTTGGCAAGTTTCGCTTTACAAGGTTGCATGTTTTCCCCGGGCCAATACCTGAGTACCAGTGACATCACCCGCCAAGGGGCCAGTGAAAGCAGCCGGGTCGAGCTGATCCCGATCACCCCCAAGCTGATTTCCACCACCCGCGCCACGCACAAGCGCGAGTCGCTGCCGGCGGAGCTGTTGGCGACCCCGGCCGAGTACCGCATCGGTAACAACGATGTCTTGTACATCACGGTCTGGGATCACCCTGAGCTGACAGCCCCGTCCGGCGCGCAACAACAGATCGATGCCAACGGCCGACTGGTGCGCTCCGACGGCACGCTGTATTACCCGTTCATCAAGGAAGTCCAGGCCGCCGGCCGGACTATCCAGCAATTGCGCGCGGACATCGAACAACGGCTGTCGGCGTTCATCGCCGAACCGCAAGTGGATGTCGCGGTGCTGCGTTTCGCCAGTCAGAAAGTCGTGGTCACCGGCGCGGTGGCCAAGGGCGGCCCGCAAGCGATTTCGACCAATCCGCTGAGCGTGGTCGAAGCCCTCGGTTCCGCCGGTATCGATACCAACAATGCTGACTTGTCGGGCCTGACGCTGACGCGCAACGGCCGGGTTTATCCGCTGAATCTCGACTCGCTCAATCAGCAGGATTCCGAGTTGCAGGGTGTCTACCTCAAGGGGGGCGACCAGTTGTATCTGCCGTACAACGACAACAAGCGCATTTACGTCATGGGCGAGGTCAACCAGCCGCGCGCATTGAGCTTCAAGACCGCCACCATGAACCTGTCGGATGTGCTCGGCTCGGTCGGCGGCTTGAGCCAGACCACCTCCAACGGCAACGCGGTGTACGTCATCCGTGGCGTGGAAAACCTCGACGTCGAGCCGGCGAAGATCTACCAGTTGAACGCTGAATCGCCGACCGCCATGGCGCTGGCCACGCACTTCGAAGTCCGTCCCCAGGACGTGGTCTACGTCGGGCCTGCCAACGTGACGCGCTGGAACCGCTTCATCAGCCAATTGGTGCCGTCGGCGTCGATTGTCGGGACCGGGGCTTCCGCTGCGAAGAACTGGAGCGAATACAGTAACAACAGCAAATAAGGCCGCCGACTGTGAACACGTTGAAAGTTGGCGTCTGCCTGAGTGCGGCCCTGTTGTTGTGTGGCTGCAACCCGCTGATGAGCGCTTCGTTGAACAACCTCAAGTCGGCGGTGATCGGGCCGGACGAGGTGGACGTGACCGCGGCTCAGGTGGCCGAGGTCAACTATCCGCAACTCAAACTGACCACGCCGTCCGGCTCCGGGGTGTTGGCGCTGGTGCGCGAGCGTGAAGACCTGCAGTTCTGGGTCGCCTCCGGCAAACAAGTGTTGCTGCTGCGTGATGGCCTTGCCGTGCGCAGTATCGGTCTGGGCCTGGAAGGTGATCTGGACGGCACGCGTCTGGCGGATAACTCACCGTTCAAGCAAGGCCTGCATCAAGTCGCCGATGGTTACACCACTCGGCGCTGGATCGATCTCTACAAGGGCCAGGAAGTCGGGGTGATCGTCAACAGTCGCTTCTCCCGCAAGTCCATGGACACCCTGACCATTCTCAACAAGGACTACAGCGTGCTGCGTGTCGATGAGCAGATTGACGCCCCGGCCATTGGCCTGAGTGCGACCAATCGATATTGGGTCGATCCCGTCGACGGTTTCATTGTGCAGAGCGAGCAACAGCTGACGTCGCAGTTGCGCGTGAAGATCGTGCAACTGACGCCCGCGCGCAGGCATGTCCCGTGAAGCGCCTGAGGATTTTATCGGCATGCCTGCTGTTGATCTCCAGCGTCAGCCAGGCCGCAGTCACCGTCAGCGGTGACGTCGCCAACCCCGGGCCGGTCAAGCTACCGGCGGGCGGGCGCCTGCTCGATGTAATCAACGAGGCCGTACCGAATGCCGAAGGTTATTGGCTGGCGGGTGTTTTGTTGCGGCAGTCATTGCTGGAAGAACAGGCGCGGCTCAAGGCTGGCGTGCTGTTTGATCTGGACGTGTTGCAGCGCATGGCGTTGCTCTTCGACAAACCGAGCCGTGCAGCGCTGGCACTGCGTTTGACCGAGCAAGTTCGGCAGATGCAGGTGACGGGGCGGCAGGTTGCCGATCTCGATCCGGTCGCGGTGGAAGTCGGTTTCGCGCGCAACATTCGTCTCGACGATGGCGATCGCCTGATCTACCCCAAACGCGTCGATGAGGTCGAAGTGCTCGGTGCTGTCGCCGAGACCTGCCACTTGCCTTATCAGCCGCTGCTTGAAGCGCGTGAATACCTTGAAGGCTGCACGCCGCTGGACGATGCCGAGGTCGATTACCTGTGGTTGATTCAGCCCAATGGCGTGGTCCGGCGCGTCGGCATCGCACACTGGAATCGCGAGAGCGGGCACTTCCCCGTAGCCGGCAGCAAGATTCTGGTGCCGGTAAAAAATGATGATCTTGATCCGCCTGTCCCTGAGCTGAATCAGCAGTTGGCCGAATTGATTGCCACGCAGCTGGCCGAGGTGGTTCGTTGAATTTACGTTTTGCAGCTGTGTTGTTATTGCCGTGTGGTCTGGCGCATGCCGAGCCGCGCATCACTCAAAATGACTTCGGTGGCACCGGCCTGTTGCAGACGCCGACGGCGCGCATGGCGCCGGCCGGCGAACTGAGCGTCAACGCCAACCGCACCGAGCCTTACAGCCGCTACAGCGTGTCGCTGCAGCCGCTGGACTGGCTCGAAGGTTCCTTTCGTTACACCGCGATCACCAACCGGCCGTACGGCTCCGAGGCCCTCAGCGGCAGCCAAAGCTATAAGGATAAGGCGGTCGACGCCAAAGTCCGGCTGTGGCAGGAAAGCCATTGGCTGCCCGATGTAGCCCTGGGCTTCCGAGATATCGGTGGTACGGGTTTGTTCTCCAGTGAATTCTTTGTCGCCAACAAGCGCTTCGACAATTTTGATTTCAGCGCCGGCATTGCCTGGGGTTATCTGGGCAATCGCGGCGACATCGACAACCCGTTGGGCTATGCCAGCGATCGCTTCGATACCCGGCCCGCCCTCGAAGGCACCGGTGACGTCAACTCGGGTTCGTACTTTCGCGGCAAGCCTTCGTTTTTCGGTGGCGTGAGT
Organism: Pseudomonas sp. LBUM1648; assembly: GCF_059716145.1. NCBI lineage: Bacteria > Pseudomonadati > Pseudomonadota > Gammaproteobacteria > Pseudomonadales > Pseudomonadaceae > Pseudomonas > Pseudomonas sp. LBUM1648. Next base: position 4,426,231 of record NZ_CP166808.1, on the reverse strand, counting down.
TACCAGACGCCCTGGGATCGGCTCAGCCTGAAACTCGAATACGAAGGCAACGACTACAAGCACGAGCCGAAGGACAACATCATCAACCAGGACTCGCCGATCAACTTCGGCGCGGTGTTCAAAGTGGCGGACTCCGTCGATGTCAGCGCCGCGTGGGAGCGCGGCAATACGGCGATGTTCGGCATCACGTTCCACACCAATTTCGCCACCCGCAAGGCACCCGCCAAGACCTACGACCCAACCCCCGAACCGTTGCCGGCGAAGATGCCGACCACGTCGATGGAGCAGGTCGACTGGGCCAACGTCTCTCAGCGTTTGCAGCAGAACGCCGGCTACAAGGTCGAGCGCATCACCCAGCGTGATTCCGAGCTGATCGTGTATGGCGAGCAGCAGCGTTACTTTCATTCGTCCAAGGCTGTCGGCCGTGCGAGCCGGATTCTGGATAACAGCGTCAACGACGACATTAACTGGTTCACCATGGTCAACAAGCGCTACGACCTGCCGCTGGAAGAAACCAGCGTGCCGCGCCAGACCTTCCGCGAAGTGATCAACAACGAGGAACCGCTGCTGTCGCTGCACCGCACCACCGAGATCAATCCGGCGATGCCGCACAACGAGAAAACCCTCTACACCGAAGCGCCGCAGCACTTCAGTTATGGCGTCGGCCTGGGCTTCAAACAGAACGTCGGCGGCCCGGATGGCTTTCTCTATCAATTGAGTGCCGACGCGGACGCCGAATATCGCTTCAACCGCAACACCTGGTGGAGCGGCTTGCTCAGCGCCAACCTGATCAACAACTTCGACAAGTTCACCTACGATGCACCCAGCGGCTTGCCGCGCGTGCGTACGGATTTGCGTCAGTACCTGACCGAATCCGAGGTGACCATGCCGATGTTCCAGCTCAGCCATACCGAGCAACTGGATAAAGACTGGTATGGCATGGTTTATGGCGGTTATCTGGAGTCGATGTTTGCCGGGGTAGGGGGCGAGGTGCTGTTTCGTCCGACCGGTGAGCGCTGGTCGGTGGGCGCGGATCTGAACTACGTGCGTCAGCGTGAGTTTGATCAGGGCTTTGGTCTGCGTGATTACTCTGTGGTCACCGGGCACATCACTGGCTACACGGATTTGCCTTACGACACGCTCGCGGCCATTAGCGTCGGCCGGTATCTGGCCGGTGACTGGGGCGGCACGCTGGACATCTCCCGCGAGTTCTCCAACGGCGTGCGCTTCGGCGCCTGGGCCACCATCACCACAGCCAGCAGTGCCGAGTACGGGGAAGGTAGCTTCGACAAAGGTCTCTATCTGTCGATCCCGTTCGACGAAATGATGAGCATGTCGACCATGCGCCGCGCCAACCTGGTGTGGGCGCCACTGACCCGTGACGGTGGTGCGCGGCTCAATCGCGGTTACCAACTGCACTCGATGACCGATAGCCGCGATGACGACATGTTCTATCGCAACTTCGAGAAGATCACCGAGTAACGGCTGATCGATCAACGTTCAAGCCGACGCTATCCCTGTAGGCGCTGCGGCACGCTGCGATTTTTTGATCCTGATCCTTGAAGATCAAAAGATCGCAGCGTGCCGCAGCTCCTACATGGGTCATGTGACGAACCCCGGATCCTGGCCAACACGCGATCCCCTGTAGGAGTGAGCCTGCTCGCGATAGCGTCGGCACATTCGAAATCAACATTGACTGACTCACCGCTATCGCGAGCAGGCTCACTCCCACAGGGATCTTTGGCGGCCCCAAATCCCGCGCACAAAAAAGGGGACTTTCGTCCCCTTGCTGTGTTGCCTTGCGTAATGCTGAACCTCAGTAAATATCCTTCGACAGCAACGTAAACGGTGTCTTCACCAGGATCTTCAAGTCCAGCCACAGCGACCAGCTGTTGATGTACTGCAGGTCAATCTCGACGCGCTTCTGCATCTTGTCGAGGGTGTCCGTCTCACCGCGGCAGCCACTGATTTGAGCCAGCCCGGTAATGCCCGGTTTAATCCGGTGACGCGCCATGTAAGCGAGGATTTTGCCCGAGTAGAAATGGTTGTGCGCGACAGCATGCGGACGTGGGCCAACCAGTGCCATGTGCCCTTGCAGCACGTTGAACAGTTGCGGCAACTCATCCAGCGAAGTGCGGCGGATGAAGCGGCCAACGGGGGTGATGCGCGAGTCGTTGCGGCTGGCCTGTTTGACGTCTTTGTCATCGTGCACACGCATCGAGCGGAACTTCCAGACCTGAATCACCTTGCCGTTCCAGCCGTGGCGATCCTGCTTGAAGAACACCGGGCCTGGCGAGTTGATCTTCACCGCCAGGGCAATGATCGCCAACACCGGACTCAACACAATGATCGCCAGCAGCGCCACGGCTTTCTCCACCAGGCTTTTGCTCAGGGCAGCGGTCGGGCGACTGGTCAGCGGGCTTTCGTTCAGGTAGATCGCCGGCAGGCCGTCCACGACTTTAACCGAGTGATTGAGCAGCGTCAGACTGTTCAAGTCCGGCACCCACACCACATCGACGTTGGCACCGAGCAAATCGACATACATCGCTTCGATTTTCGCCGCTTCCGACAGGGGCAGGGTGATGTACAAACGGCGGATGTCGTGGGCCTTGATCAGCTCAAGCAACTGTTCCTGAGCACCGACGATGCGCGGGGCATCCGACTCCAGCGCAGGCACGGTACCGTTACTGATCAAACCTACCAGTGGCAGGTTCTCGATCTGGCTCAGCTTCTTCGCCAGACCCAGCGCCAGCTCACCCGTACCAACGATCAGGGTCTTGTGCTCGCTTTTGCGTGAACGCTGATAGAACTTCGAAAACGCATGCAACGGTGCATACAACAGCGCCTGTCCGAGGAAGCCATACACCGCCCAGCTGAGAATCACCTGTCGGGAAAACAGCTCATCGGCCTTGCAGATAAACGCGATGCACGCCAGCGCCGCCATGGTCATGGACCAGCCCATAAACAGGCGACCCAACCCCGTCAGATAGTTATCGCGTTTGCGATACACACCACTGAACGTATAAGCCGGCACCGAAGCCAGTACCGCCAGCGTTGCGCACATTCGGTAGTAGAACGCGACCGTACCGGTGTGCTGCTCGGCCAGTACAAACAACAGAGCAACGATAAATCCCTGTGCCAGCGCCCATTGGCCCCAAAAGGTCAGTCCCTTGAGGCCCGTGCTTCGATTGATACTGAGAGAAAGATCCATACGATATCCCCAAAAGACGTCCATTCAGGTTTCAACAGTTGAAAGCCGAGTTGTTAGTCAGAGTTATTATTTTTGTTTTAACGAGTGTCCTGAGGTAACAACGCCGATATGCCGAACTGTCGTCAGTCAATAGACTAAGTTATTGCCGGGAATGGTGTCTGACGAGTTCTAACAAGATGGCACAATGCCAACTTTTTAATAATTAAATATTAGGGTGTTAGAAAAGGTCGCAGAGAAGGGGGTGAATAATCGAAGGGGTATTTGTTACTGTTTGAGGGGTGGAGGCAGGGATTTTATTCATCAAGGGAGGTGAAGCCAAACAGAGTGCTCTTGTTGTATTTGTAGTCGCACTTTTTTCTGTTTGTAGTGTTCGCAGATATCGCTGTCTTTAAGCCACGATTTCTTGAATGAGGCAGTAGCCGCGGTTTCTTACAGCGCGGAACAGTCGCTCACCCTTACTGGCGCTTTTGAATTTGTCTTGCAGGCGACTCAGGCACATCTCCAGCCCACGATATTGCTCCGGCTCTCGGCCGATACTGAGGATCAGTTCATCGCGGCTGACTACGCGCTCTTCGTGGTGCAGCATTTTTCTGACCAGTGCAGTTTCGAGCCCGGTGAGACTGATCTCTACGTCTTCTTTGATCAATGCGCCTTGATCATTGTCGAGGTGCCAGGTCTCAGTGTAAGGAGCAGCACTGTCGAGAGCGGGAGGCGGGTTGCCGGCTTCAGCGGTTATTGCCGGAGTACTGTGAAATGGATTCGCCGATTGAGCGGCCAGCCATTCAGACTCAAGCGTGGCCAATATGCGCTGGGTGTCATGTTCAATTGTGCGAGCGACATTTTTACGGGTGCTGCCTGGGTAAGTGAACTCCATCAGCACGGGGGCGGAAGAGGGCGAAGTAGCACCTTCAATAAACATTTGCGCCTGAGACGTACCAAACGAATTGAATCGTTCGCTGGACAGAATGCTCTCAAGCTCACGTTGCGACGTTGTACTGTGAGTCACGACGACAAAATATTTTCTGGGGAGGGTTGTACTAGTTTCCATGTCTCTCTCCTTAACTGCGTACCAAAATTGGCTAAAAGGTAAATCGGCAGGCGAGCAATGACTTCCTCGGAAGTAATCGACAGGCAGGGTCTGGGCCCGAAAATGGCCCTCGATAAGTTCCACTCGTTCTGCTGCTATGTTGTTAAGTTTATTGTTATGTTGGCGCGCTCATTCAATCGCTTTGTTATTAGTAGGCGTGAAGTACAACTAGAGCTATATGGCTGCATCAGACGATCCTTCGTAAGCATGCAAAAGGGTGGCTGCCCTTGAATCAGGCAGTCGATATCAGGCCGCGCATCAGGCGATAGCCATAGCCGCGGATACTCTGAATCGCGTTTGTACCATACATGTCCTTGATTTTTCCACGCAAGCGGCTGATTGATTTCTCCAGCGCCCTTGGGTCGTAGAAATTGGTATTGAGCCCCATGATGTTGGCAATTTCATCATGGCTGAGGATGTGGTTGCCGGTTTGCGCAAACGCTTCCAGGATCTTCATTTCAGCGAAAGAGATATCCAGCTTCTTGCTGGTGCTCATCAGACAGATACGAGTAGGGTCGAGCGTCAGATTGATATCTCTTTTCCATTCTTCACTGTTGAAGAACTCGGCAAGCAACTCGGCACCTTCGTCGGAAAGGGTATTGAGCTTGATACAGAAGTCCGCCCCGGCAAGAAAATACTTGATCTTGTTGAAGGCGCCGCGACCAGTGATGACCGCACAAATGATGGGCTTCAAGTTATCGGTGCGCAGGTTCTCCACCAGCGCAAGATTGTCTTCAAGGGCTTGCGGGCTGTCGATGACAATGAAGATGGCTCGATATGAACCAGAGAGTTCATTCTGCTTATATGAGCTAGTGTACGAATTGGCATCAAGCGCCATGTCGGTGCGGACGTGCTTGGCGAGTAGCGCTCTAAAATGTTCAGCCACGCCACGGGTACGGCCCAGAGTAAGAACACCGGGTTCGTCGTTTGTCGGGCGCGGACTTCTAGTCGCCAAGTTCCCTGAGAGCATCATGCATTGACTCGAATTAGGTGCTGACATCGGGATGTTAAAGCACCGGTTCTCATCTGTGACTGACAATTGGTAACATTCGACCAGTTTTTAGACGTGGCTCCCGAGTTTTCTAACAATAATTAAGCTTTTCAGGCTTTTAGTTGATTTTTTCGGGAGTGTGAACTAGTCGTTAGATGGTGGCAATATGGAATTGTGCCACTATTTTGAACTCAATGCGACAGCTTTGTTTATGTCCTTTGGCCACTGTCTGGCCATCCAAGAGAATGTGATATTGATCACACTTTATTGGGCACGCAACTTTTTTCTATATAAAGGCCTAAATATTTCCCGAGTAGTTCGTAGGCGGACGATTACTAACATGGCTTGAGTGTGTCTTTTGATAAGACATATTCTGCGTCGCCTAGTCAGGCAACGGGTGTCGATATACCGATTGTTTCATTTCAGATACTCAATTCCTGAGTGCAGTTTAACGGGCCGCTCGCGATGAGCGCTCTGACGGAGGATTAATGGATTTCTGGACCTTTTTCCAGGTGTTGATTTTAGGCGCGGTAGAAGGCCTGACCGAGTTCCTGCCCATCTCAAGTACGGGCCACCAGATTATCGTCGCCGACTTGCTGGAATTCGGCGGTGAACGTGCCATGGCGTTCAACATCATTATTCAGCTCGGCGCCATTCTTGCCGTGGTCTGGGAGTTCCGGCCGAAAATCTTCGAAATCGTCAAAGGCCTGCCCACCGAACGCAACGCACAACGCTTCACCCTCAACCTGTTGATCGCCTTTCTTCCGGCCGTGGTTTTGGGCGTGCTGTTCGCTGATGCGATCCATGAATACCTGTTCAACCCGATCACCGTGGCCGTCGCTCTGGTCGTCGGTGGCATCGTCATGTTGTGGGCGGAACAGCGCAGCCACGTGGTGAGCGTCGATCATGTCGACGACATGCGCTGGTCTGACGCGTTGAAGATCGGTTTCGTACAATGCCTGGCGATGATTCCGGGCACCTCGCGCTCCGGCTCGACCATCATCGGTGGCCTGCTGTTCGGCCTCTCGCGCAAAGCCGCTACCGAGTTCTCGTTCTTCCTCGCCATGCCGACCATGGTCGGCGCCGCCGTGTACTCAGGCTACAAATACCGAGACCTGTTCGAACAAAGCGACCTGCCAGTCTTCGCCCTCGGCTTTGTCACGGCGTTCATCTTCGCCATGATCGCCGTGCGTGGCCTGCTCAAGTTCATCGCCAACCACAGCTACGCCGCGTTCGCCTGGTATCGGATCGCGTTTGGCTTGCTGATTCTGGCAACGTGGCAGTTTGGCTGGGTCAACTGGACAGCAGCGGCGGCAGGCTGATTACTGACTGCTGATCAACGCGGCGACGGCGAGGTCGTTTAACTCGCTGTCGGGGGATTCCTGGCGGAAGCGCTGCAAGGCTGAGGTGAAATACGCGGCTTGCAGCATGCCGTCGCTGGCGAGGTAATAACGCGCCGCTTCGATTTCTTCTACCGAATAAACACGTTTATTCAGTCCGGAAACGTTCGACGTCCCATCAAACGAAACCAGCGTCCCGGTGAAAACCAGAAAGCCAGACATCTGCGTAGATTGAAAAGGGCCATCTTCTCCATCACCGCAGCCCTTCGCAAAATCGCAGGATGCGTAGGCGTTGGCATAAAGAGTCGAGAGTAAAGCGAGGAGGGTGAATCGCTTGAATAAAACACGGCTAAACGCGGGCATAACCTGAAGACGTCCTGTCAGTACAACAATACTCCGGGCAACGCTCATTCGTTGCCCGCACATCCAACGCATCGATCAACGCCCCGCCAACAACTCCGCCGCCTGATCCAGCAACGCCAGCGGATCCTTGGCCTTGTGAATATCCACCGACAACAACTGGCGGAATTTACGCGCCCCCGGAAACCCGGTGCCCAGGCCCAGCACATGCCGCGTGATGTGATGCATCGACCCACCGGCCAGCAAATGCTCGGCAATATAAGGCCGCAACTGCGCCAACGCCTCGGCCCGACTGATCACCGGTGCCGAACTGCCGAACAACTGCTGATCCACCTCCGCCAGCAAATACGGATTGTGGTAAGCCTCACGCCCCAACATCACACCGTCGAACGTCTGCAAATGCTCATGGCAGGCCTCCATCGTCTTGATCCCGCCGTTCAGCACAATCTCCAAGTCCGGAAAATCTGCTTTCAGCTGCGCAGCAACGTCATAACGCAACGGCGGAATGTCGCGATTCTCCTTCGGCGACAACCCCTCCAGAATCGCAATCCGCGCATGCACCGTAAAACTCGTACACCCGGCATCCCGCACCGTCCCGACGAAATCGCACAACTGCTCGTAACTGTCCCGCCCATTAATCCCGATCCGATGCTTCACCGTCACCGGAATCGACACCGCATCCCGCATCGCCTTCACACAATCCGCCACCAACTGCGGATGACCCATCAGGCACGCGCCGATCATGTTGTTCTGCACTCGATCGCTTGGGCAGCCGACGTTAAGGTTCACCTCGTCGTAACCGTGCTCCTGAGCCATACGCGCGCAGGCGGCCAGATCCAGCGGAACGCTACCGCCTAGCTGCAAGGCGAGAGGGTGCTCGGCTTCGTTGTGACGGAGGAAACGTTCGTGATCGCCATTGAGCAGCGCGCCGGTGGTGACCATTTCGGTGTAGAGCAGGGCGTTCTTCGACAGGAGGCGTAGGAAGAAACGGCAGTGACGGTCAGTCCAATCCATCATTGGGGCGACGGAGAAGCGGCGGGAGAGTGGGGCTGGTGTGGCGGTGATAGGGGACATTGGCGGTTCTGGATTGGGTGAGGCCGGGAGGTGGAGGAGTTTATCAGGATTGGGGGGTGAGGGCTTATGGAAGTCAAATGGCGAAGGGAGGCCTTCTGCACATATGGGCGAAAGAGGGGTGTAAATAAATCGGTCCCCTTTTTCTCTTTTTCTAGAGCCACACGCAGACGATCGATGACCATTCGACCGAGTCCGTGGGTGGAGCAAAGAAGATCGAAGCGCTGGGCGCGCTCAAGCTGATGTCGGGCGGCTCCGCGAGCATAGCGGCGGTGGATGATCTGCACCAAGCAATCGGCCGGGATCTGAACGTGGTTGTGGGGCAGAAGCACAACTTTACGGTGGGAGAAGATATGAGGGAGCGAATTGAAGGGTTGCGCGAAAGCGTGCTGGAGTGAGCCAGCGCTTACAGGCGTCAAAAAATTGGGTCGGCTCGGAAAGTGTGAATTTGTTCCAGGTGGTTTGCGAAATTCTTGATTTGCTGAAACAGATGAACGCGCAGCTTTCTACACACAGACACATTTGCCCGCCCCGGCCTCTAATTCCGGTGATTCAACGATGTTTACAAATCTTGCGACGTCCGCTGCCACGCACAACCAGCGACTGAAGAAAGTCACGCTGTAAGCATTTGGATGGTGAAAAATTTGCTTTCCTGAGCGTTGCAGATGTAAAACCTGTAAAGGCTTCTGGCCAGCGTCCGCGCAGAGCGATTGGAATTTTTTATAGGGATTTTCTTGTGATTACAGATTGGATTGAGGTCGGTGAAGTATCCGCTGAGCGCGATTTGAATTTGACTCATTATTTTTTTGACGCGGGTGTATCGGCCGAACTCGTCAAAAACAAAAAGCAGTACCTTCTTCTTGGGCGCAAAGGTGCCGGTAAAACTGCCGTTTTTTTGCACCTTCTGCAAAAGCCAGCAAAAATTTTCAAAGAAAGCGATATTGTAATTGGGATGTCGCTCCAAAGTTATAACTGGCAGGCTCATCAGCTTCTTTGCAATCAGCTTCGCTCCGGTGGTTTTCAGCATCGGGACTCTTGGCGTTTTGTGCTGTGCGTAGAGAGTATTCGAGCTGCAATGAGTCATTTTGAAGAAAAACAACTAGCCGTCCCCAAGGAGATTCTGAAGGCTGCAAAAGTTCTTCAGAAATTATTCAATGGGCCAATTCCAACTTGGGTTGACTTGCTAGGAGCAAAGCTCTTTACCCTTGCCAATGCAAAGCTTCCTGAGCTTGGTGCGGGGGATGAAGGTATAACGGTCTCCGGCGGAGAAGTCAGCTTTGAGCAAATAAAAGATGATAGTTCTCTGAAGGGAAAGCTAAACCAGAATATCGAAAACTTGACTAATTGGCTTGAAAAGTCGTTAAAGACTTTGCCAGATGATATACGGATCTTCTTGATTTTTGACCGGCTAGATGAAGCTTGGGTTGCAAACTTCGTCGAGCAGTCGAAGTCGATTATTTCAGGTCTGCTCCATGCTTCAGAGCATGTTTTGCAAAATTTTAATGGTCGAATTCGGCCGCTTGTTTTTCTACGTGAAGATATTTTTTCGACCTTCGATATCAACGATAGGAACAAGCTGCGAGAAGACTGCAGCAGTAGCTTGCGCTGGACGCAAGACGCAATTGAAAAGCTAGTATTGGCGCGTATTAACTATTATGCAAAAGAAGCAAACCAGCCTGCCGTCGCTTCTTTGCATGATATTTTCCATGAGAGAGAAATGCGAAGCAGGACGCCGCCGGTTAAACATATCTTCAACCGGACAATGGGCCGTCCGCGTGACATGGTGGCGTTTCTAAGCCGTTCTTTCCGTACAGCACGAGAAGAGAATCTAGTAGACAATGACAGTGATAAAATTCAGGCAAAGGCAATTTATCTTGCTGAGCCTGGGTACAGTGAGTATCTATACGAAGAGCTTAGCGACGAATGGCGAAATCAAAATGCTCACTTTCATGATTATTTAGGAACACTAGAAAATCTGCGATACGCTGCCATTACAACTGTGGAGCTTGAAGAGGCATTGGCGAATAAGCACATCGTGTCTGACCGTGCCGGCTTCAGGAGTATTGTAAGATTCTTGTTTGAGAACTCCATAATTGGCATAACAGTAGGAAACTCTTCCCAATGGCGTTATCGCTGTTTTTACCCGACTCAAGCTTTTATCGACACTGACACCATTAAGGTCCACCCCGGCTTGATCAAGCGTCTTGGACTACTAGAGGGCAGCTCTGAAAAAGCTGGAGCAACCAATCACGCTGATGCTGCAGACGATTAAATATCTTTAGCCTCGATCCATTAGAACCCTCTAAATTAACAATTAAGATGGGTTTTTATTCTACGAAAAGGGGGCAGACTTATTTTTTGATATGGAGCTAAAGCTCGGGAAATAAATCTGTCCCTGTTTTTATTCAATCCGGGCATTTTATTTCCGATAGTACGTGGAGATCTCTCTCCAAACGTATTTGTATCGGAACTCAAGCCAACGGATTAATAGTTTGTCCCTCTGGCGTCGAAAGCGACTACTAGCTCGGGCTTCCAACATTTGCGCGATGTCAGAATTTAATTGCTCTCGGTTAAATGCAGACCAGATGATTGGAATCACGCAGTCAAAATTCGTGTGGCAGACAGGTGCGACTTCCTCGTAGAGCATTCGTTTTATCTCTAGCGGGTCGTAATCTTCGGTCTGTCGGGCGATAGATTCGTAGTCCACCTCATTGTCGACAAACGCATCGGACAATGCCCAGTAGATGTCATATCGATCTTTTGCAGTCATTGTCCGATTCAAATTAGCGTTGGTCGTTTTCATCGCGGAAACGCCGGCAACGACTTTGAATTCTGGTCGTACATGAGGGGCTGGGGTTTCAATGTGATACGTGCGGCTGGCTTCGCCATGTTTGACTCCCTGTCATCGAATTAACCGCTGCCGACTGTATCAGACTTGCTTTGGTCAGTGACTGGCGGCGATGCACTCGACGTTTTTCGTCAATCTAAACAGTAATGCTCGCGCTTGTTTAAATGAATCTCGCTGGCACAACCCTAGCCCTACACAACCTTGCGCCTCCCCCTACACCTAAGACAGAATCCGCCGGCTTGTGCGTCTAGCTCGCGGGTTCTATCGTTCCTGGGTCACTGAAAACCAGTGATCGGGTTTGGTAGCCCGTCTCCGTCAGAAGCACAAGACTACTGTCTTTCGAGGGCGTTTCTCGTCTTCGTTTTATGGTGGTCATGCGCGGGGCGTCTTCGGATGCGCCGGGGTTCCTGACGACCGGTCTACCAACCTGCGTATGGCCTCCACCCTTCGTTTGGTAGCGAGAGTGATGGCTCCTTTTCGTTAATCCGTCAGGAGTTACACCATGTTCAAACCAACACCCAACCCACCAGAAACCGATCCCGCATCCCCCTACGAATCCCCCCATTCCAAAAAGCTCCACGAAGCCGCCGAGCGTGCGCTTGATCACTATCTCCTTCCCGCCAGCCAGATCATGGCCAGCACTAACGAGCCCGAACGCATGTACTTCGCCAATCCGAAGTACGACACGGAATCCCTGCTGGCCAACGCCAGTGAAACGCTGAGTTCCGCGTCCGAGTTGCTCAACAACTTCGCTGCGCTGCTTGATCCCTCAAACCGCAAAACCGCGCTAGGCATTGCGCAGGTGGTGATGTTGGGCGAGTTGGCGGTGAATCAGGCGTTGGATCACGTCGAAATCAAGCCGTAAAACCCGTGTCCCTCTGCGGCGTGCGGCAGGCCGTCGCCGCAGAGGGGTGGGCATCTGAATCGGTTTTTCCAGCGTCTTTTTGCGACAGTAGCGATGTGCCACAATTTGTGATGGCAATGCGTCATCACGCGACTCTAAAAGTTCAACCATTGTACAAAAATAAAAAGTTGTACAAGTTTTCCTAAAGTTTATAGCATCACTTCCAGATACCTTTGCTGAATCGATAAATCTTGCGCCCAGACGCCCTGTTTGCGACGTGATGGTTTTGTCTGCCGATGCTTGTGTCGGGTCTCTTTGACGCATCAACAGCATCGCATTTTGCATTTCCGGGACAGCTGGAGCGTCCCGTTACACGCCTTGGATGACGACCCCCGAATGTCTGGACGGTGACTGCGGTTGCCGAAGATCTATTTTTTGTGCCTGGCGTTTCGCGTCAGGGCGTTTGAGGCTGAATATGGCAGTTGCATCGAATTTCCTGGGTGATATCAAAGTTTCCCGCAAGCTGGGAACCGGTTTCGGCATTCTTTTGCTGGCTGTTTTGGCGGTTGCTTTCATTGGCTATAACAGCAACGGCGTGCTGGTTGATCGCTTGAGTACGACGCGGCTGATCGGCACGTTGAATGACGCTACGCAAAATATGCGTCTGTCCGAGAAACAGTACGAAGCCGCTGCTGACGTTGCCTTCGTCGATTCTTATCACGCTCAGTTGAATGTCTTGCAGGGCCTTGTGAGCAAGGCGCTGGAAACGTTGACGCGCGCTGAAAACCAGCAAGCCTTGAAGGCGTTGCAAGCCACGATTGTTGCCTACGATCAGAAGGTAAAGCGGCTGATTGATGCCGATAAGTCGACGACGGATGCCCTGAAACCGCTGGGTGCGCTGTCGGACAAGTATGCACAGACCTTTGCCGGCATGCTTGAGAGCACCACAACCAATGCTCTGGCGTCCGCCGATGGCGAGAGTGTTCGGGAGTTGCGCACGGTGGCCGACTTGCGCAACGGCATGACGACGTTTCGCCTGATGTTGCGTCGTTACATTGCGGTGCCCGACGACGCGAACAAAAAAGTGCTGATGGAAACCATCGACACGTTTCTGAGTGATATCACCAAGGCGCGTACCAGCCTGCCGGCGACCCTGTCGAGTCAACTGGAAGAAGCGCACGCCGGGATGCGTCGTTATCGCGAAGTCTTGGTGGAAGTGGCCGGGCTGTTTGAGCAGAAGCAGAGCATGCGCCAGCAGGTCGACCAGGAAAGCAAGGCGATGGACAGCATCATGAACGGCCTGATGGACACCCAGCAGCGCCTGGCGCGTGAAGATCAGCGCTCAGCCTTTATTCAGATGGCGGTGTTGACCGTGTTGGCGCTGGTGGTCGGGCTGTTTGCTTCGGTGGTCATCTCGCGGCAGATCACTTTACCGCTGGCGCTGACGGTTGATCTGGCTCGACGTATTGCCAAAGGCGATTTGACGGTTCAGGCCAAATCGGCGCGCAAAGATGAGTTGGGCGATCTGCAAAACGCGATGCAGGACATGGCGCAGAACCTGAATACGCTGGTGCAAGGCATCGGCAACGGCGTCACGCATATTTCCACCTCAGCGGAAAAACTCTCGGCCATGAGCGAGCAGACCAGCGCGGGTGTTCGTCAGCAGAAAAGTGAAGTGGATCAAGTCGCCACGGCGATGCACGAAATGGCTTCGACGGTGCAGGAAGTTGCCCGTAACACAACAGACGCCTCGGCTGCCGCGACCTTGGCCGATCAGCAGGCGCGTCACGGCAGTACGGTGGTGAAGCAGGCGACGGTGCAGATCAGCGAGCTCGCTGTGGCCATTGAAGAGTTGGGCGGTGCGATGAACGTGCTGTCTCAGGACAGTGAGCAGATCGGCAAAGTGATCGATGTGATCAAAGCCGTCGCGGAGCAGACCAATTTGCTCGCGTTGAACGCCGCTATCGAAGCGGCGCGGGCAGGCGAGCAGGGCCGTGGTTTCGCCGTGGTGGCAGACGAAGTGCGTTCGCTGGCGCAGCGGACACAGGACTCGACCAAGGAAATCGAAGCGCTGATCGTCACCCTGCAACAGGGCACGCAAGCAGCCTCGACGCTGATGGCTTCCAGCCGCGAGCGCACCCTCGATACGGTGGTGTTGGCGCAGAAGGCCGAGCTGGCGATTACCGAGATCAATCAGTCCATCGGGACGATCCAGGAGATGAGCCTGCAGATCTCGGCCGCGGCCGAGCAGCAAAGTGCCGTGGCCGACGAGATCAATCGCAGCATCGTCAGTGTGCGTGATGTGGCCGACCAGTCGGCGGTTGCCAGCGAAGAGAGTGCAGCGGCGACGATTGAGTTGGCTTCGCTGGGGCAGGACTTACAGCGAATGACCGCGCATTTCCGCACTTGATTTTGTGAACGATGAGCCCACGGCGCCTTCAAAATATCCAGGCGCCGTTGGGCTACAGTTATGGCTGGGTAGCACATAACCGAACAGCTGCTTATTGATCACATGGACGTTTACAACCCGTTATCAGGGGGTTTCATGACCGAATTTCCAAAATCATCCGCCTCTCCCGGAGGCTGCCAGGGCTGTAAAAACAAAGGCGCGCCGGATCTGGATTTCGCCTTCGCGTTTCAGCCGATTGTGGATCTGCGCGATCAAACGACCTTTGCCCATGAGGCCTTGGTTCGCGGCGTGAATGGCGAAGGTGCGTTGTCAGTCCTGGAGCAGGTGGACGATCAAAACCGATATCGATTTGATCAACTGTGTCGTGTGCGGGCGATTTCCACGGCGGCTCAGTTAGGTATGACCGAGTACCTCTCGATCAACTTTTTGCCGAATGCCGTTTACCGTCCGGAATTGTGCATTCGCAGCACGCTTGAAGCAGCGCGCGCTCACGGGTTCCCGCTGGATCGTCTGATCTTCGAGGCGGTTGAGGGCGAGCACGTTGAAAAGAACAGCCATCTGACGAACATTCTGCGTGAGTACCGTGAGTTTGGTTTCAAGACGGCAATCGACGACTTTGGCGCAGGCTATTCCGGCCTTAACCTGTTGGCGGATTTTCAGCCGGATTTGATCAAGCTGGACATGGCGCTGGTCCGGGATATTCACCTTGATCGTGTGCGCCAGACCATCGTGCGTAACGTCGTGAACATGTGCAGAGAGTTGGGCGTTGAGGTGATCGCCGAGGGCATTGAAGATGCCCAGGAAAGAGACTTTCTCGCCGATTGCGGCATTTATCTGATGCAGGGTTTCTGGTTCGCAAAGCCTGCTTTCAAATCGCTGGCGCAGATCACCAAAGGTGCGTGGCTGGAGAGATGATCTCGTTCAGCTCGCACTGATCCGCTCGATAACGGCGGCCAGCGCAGGTCGCTTGTTCTGCCACTCAGCCTTGGTTATCCCCAACAAAACCACATCAATCCTAACGGCATCCTTCACCACGTTCTGCCGCCTCACACCTTCAATCTCAAACCCGAACTTCTGGTGCATCTTCACTACCGCTGAATTCATCGCCAGTACTTCGCAATTCAGCTTTTCCAGCCCCGCCACATCAAACGCGTAATCGAGCATCCAGAACTCGACCACGCTGCCCAAGCCCTTGCCCTGCAAGCCAACGTCCAGATAAAACGCCCAATCTGCGGTTTTCTGCGCAGCGTTGATCGCGTTCAACGAGACGATCCCGACCGCATGCTGATCCTTGATCACCACAAACACTTGCTGGCGTGGATTGCCCTGCAAGGACGCCAACCAGTTCGCGTGTTCCTGTTCGCTGATTTCATGGGAGGTGTACATGAACTTGCGCACGTCTTGCTGATTGCGCAGGGTACGCACATGCGCCTGGATGGCGGGGCTGGCGTTAGTGAGGGGGAGGAATTGCATGGTGATGTCCTTGTCTGGCGGTCAGGCGATACTGAACCGGCGCTGTCGATCCGGAAAATTTCATGTTGCGGTGTACGGGGCAGGCCTAGGATGTTGGCACAAGATCGTTGCTTTTCATCCCGAGGGGAATCGTGCCATGCGCCTTGATGTCTTCAAAGTGTTGTTGATTGCGGGAACGGTGTCGGTGTTGAGTGCGTGTTCGGGGGCGGGCGGGTTGACGACCAGCAGTTGTTTTTCGGCGGATTGTCAGTCGCTGGACGGGTAGAGCCATGCGACGACTTTGAAGTTTGGCGGGAGCAGTATTGGTAGTAGCTTGAACCAGTACAGCTCCGGGATGTTGCATGACGATTGAGTGTTTGTGCCTGAACCTGAAAAAAAGTGGGGCCGCTCGCGACCCGTCGGGGATAAATCCCCTCACCACAGGTTCAATGTGAGCCTGACTGCTCAGTGCAGGTCTGGTTGATTGAGTGTCAGGCTCGATTGCTTACTGCGGCACGGCCAGCCATTCACCAATGACCTTCTGGTATTTGCCAGTGACTTTGCTCAAGTGCAGCCACTGATCAACGTAAAGCTTCCAACTGATGTCATCACGCGGCAGCAAATAAGCCTTCTCCCCGTACTGCATGAACTGCTGCGGATTGACCGCGCACAATCCCGGTTTCAGCTTCTGCTGATACAGCGCTTCCGAGGCGTCGGTGATCATCACGTCGGCCTTGTTGTCGAGCAGTTGCTGGAAGATCGTCACGTTGTCGTGCAGGGCCAGTTGCGCCTTGGGCAGGAAGGCGTGGACGAAGGCTTCGTTGGTGCCGCCGGCGGGTTCCACCAGGCGCACGCCGGGCTGGTTGATCTGTTCGACGGTCTGGTATTTGGCTTGATCGGCGCAGCGCACCAGCGGGATTTTGCCATCGACGTCGAGGGTGTTGCTGAAGTAGGCCTTTTTCTGTCGGTCCAGCGTGACCGAAATCCCGCCCATGCCGATGTCGCACTTGCCGGCCTGCATGTCCGGCATCAGGGTTTTCCAGGTCGTTGGTACCCACTCGACCTTGACCCCGAGGCTGTCGGCCAGCGAGCGGGCCATGCTGATGTCGATGCCTTCGAAGTCGCCGTCGGTGCGTTTGAAGGTGTAGGGCTTGTAGTCGCCGGTGGTGCAGACGCGCAGTTGGCCTTGTTGCTGGATGGTGTCGAGGTGCGACGGTTGTTCCGCTGCCTGCGCGCTCAAGGTCAGGGGCAGGGCCAGCAAGGTACCGAGCAAGATTCTGGTTTTTGTCATGTCTGTCGGGCTTCAAAGGGATCGGAGCGAGAAGTTAACCACGTTCTCGGCGCTGATCCCTATCGTCGAAGTGCACTTACAAGCCCAATCCTTCCTGCACCACCTGCAACAGGTTGTTCTCGGTCAACGCAATGGCATCCAGCTCCTGCCCGGTTTCAACGGTCTGCAGCCACCAGTGGCTTTCGTGGTGTTCATCGACGGTGCGCAACAGATAAGTGTTTCGCTCCGGCAGGGTGATTTGTACCCGTCCAGAACCATCTTCGGTAAAGCGTGCGATGGGATCAAATGTCAGGGTTTGGTCATTCGCCTCGATCACCAGTTGGTCGATGGCGTAATCGTGGGATTCGCCATCCGGGGAGGTTTCGCAAATGTGCGTTGGATTGCGCCGAATCTTCAGGCCGACTTCGGTCACCGGTTGCAGCCACGCCTCGATGCGGTGGTACAGGTCGTAGACCTGCGCGGGCCAGCAATCGATCTCCAGTTCCGCGCAGGTGATGTCGGCCGCGTGGTTGTGCCGGGTTTGCTTGAGCTTCGCGGCGAGTTCGTCTGCTTTACTCATTTCGGTTCCCTGTATTTGATGGCTGCTTATTAATCGTAGACCTTTCAACGGGGTACGGCCTTGCCTTGCGTCATGCGCTTGCAACACTGGCGTGTCCAAATCAGCCCTGACCACGTCTGGTCAGGAACGAAAACCACGGACGCAGGCGTCCCAAGGAGCGGGTACATGAAAAAGCTGTTTACAATTTTGGCGGTGATTGCGCTGACGGCCGGTAGCATCGGTCTGAGTTCGGCGCGCCAATCCCAGTCCGGCAAGGTGCAGGCGGAATCGGTGGCGGGGGTATTCGATTACTACCTGTTGGCGCTGTCCTGGTCGCCGACGTTTTGCCTTACGCACAAGGATGACGTGCAGTGTTCGGGCAAAGGTTACGGCTTTGTCCTGCACGGTCTGTGGCCGCAATACGCCAAGGGCGGCTGGCCGGAGTCCTGCCCGCCACTGACCACGTTGTCGGCGGCGCAAAGCAACAAAGGCATGACGCTGTTCCCGACCAAGAAGTTGCTTGATCACGAATGGTCGAAACATGGCACGTGCAGTGGTCTCGGCGCGATGGGCTATCTGGATGCGGCGGATAAGGCTGTTGGCGCGGTAAAAATCCCGCAAGAGCTGCAACCGTTCAGCACCTCCTATTACTTTGAGGCGCAAGAAATCGCCGACTTGTTCCGCAAAGCTAACCCGGGGATTCCAGCGGATGGCATCGCGGTGATTTGCAGCGGCCCGGAATTGTCCGAGGTGCGCGTGTGCATGGGTAAAGACTTGCAGCCTGGCGCTTGTGGCAAGGGTGTGAAAACTCAGTGCCGGGCGGGGGATATTCGCGTGCCGCCGTCGCGCTGAGGTGATTTGAATCAGAATTGCTGAGCGCTGAGCGCTGAGCATTGAACAGAGAGCAGAGAGCAGAGAGCAGAGAGCACTGAGCACTGAGCTCTGAACCTGTGGTGAGGGGATTTATCCCCGATGGACTGCGCAGCAGTCCGGTTTCTTGGGGCCGCTGCGCGACCCATCGGGGATAAATCCCCTCGCCACAGGGGCCTCGTGTCCACGCTGCTTATCTACTGCAAAACCGATCGTAAAAATAAATCGACCTGTGGCGATCATCCAAATCCACCGTGCGCCGATACAACTGGGCGAGAGCGGGGTGTTTGCCCCCTGCATCCGTGTGAACTACGCTCACAAAACATAAGGGTTTCGGGCTTGCGCCCCTGTCGTACCTGCCCAGGACATGCTTTTGCCTATCCCCATTCACGATCCACAACAGGCCCCCGGCGCGCTTAAACGCTTGCCGCTGCGTAAAGCGGCAGCGTTGTTTGTCGTTGCGGTGAGCTTGTGCCTGTTTGGTCTGTTGTATCTACAGCTGGAGCAGTCGCGGCGTCAGGATCTGGCGGTGGCGCAAATGGCCTCGAGCAACCTGACCCGGGCGATGGCGCAGCAGGCAGAAGACACGTTTCTCGCGGCGGATCTGGTGATGACCAGCCTGGTCGACTGGATTCAGGATGATGGTTACGGCGCGGCGCAGAAGCCGCGGCTGCAAAGAACCTTCGCCCGCCGGGTGCAGCAACTAAGTCAGTTACACGGCATGTTCCTGTTCGACCAGCAGGGACAGTGGGTGCTTACCTCTTTCAACGATCTGCCCCATGACATCAACGTGGCTGACCGTGAGTACTTCAAGTTCCATCAGCAGAACGCCTCGACCGTGGCGCACATCGGCCCGGCGATTCGCAACCGCGAGGATGGTGAGTGGATCATCCCGATCTCCAAGCGCGTCAATGACCGCGCCGGCAATTTTCAGGGTGTGTTGCTGGCCGGAATCAAGATGGCGTACTTCGACCAATTCTTCAAAAGCTTCAGCCTCGACGACAACGGCATCATGTTCCTCGGCCTGACTGACGGCACCTTGCTCGCTCGTCGTCCGTTTGACGAATCGCTGATCGGTACGTCACTGGCCCAGGGCGAGATCTATCAAAAGCTGTTGCCCAACGCCGCGGCCGGTACGGCGATGTTCAATTCGGTGGTCGACGGCGTTAATCGTTTGTACGGCTATCGACAACTGGCGTCGTATCCGTTGGTGGTGTCTGCCGCGACCTCACGGGACACAATTCTCAAGGGTTGGTATGAACGTGCGTTCCAGTCCAGCGTGATCGTGGCGCTGGTGATCCTGGGCATTGGGCTGTTTGGCTGGGTGTTCATCCATCAGGTGCGCGACGGTGAGCGGATCGAGAAGAACCTGCGCAAGGCACAACGCTCGCTGGAGCAGATCGCCACCCACGACAGCCTCACCGGACTGGCGAACCGGCGACTGTTTGAACGGTCACTCGAAATCGAGTTTGCCCGGGGTGCGCGGCAGGTCAGCCCGGTCAGCCTGATCATGCTCGATATCGATTTTTTCAAGCGTTACAACGATGCTTATGGCCACGTGGCCGGCGATCATTGTCTGACGCAAGTGGCGCAGGTGCTGAAGAACTGCTGCCAGCGCAAGTCGGATCTGGCAGTGCGCTACGGGGGCGAGGAGTTCGCGGTGCTGTTGCCCGATACCGACATCAACGGCGCATTGGCGATTGCCGGGCAGATTCGCCGCAGCGTGATCGACAAACGCATTACCCACAGTGGATCACCCACCGAATATCTCACCGTGAGTCTGGGCTGTTATTCATTTATTCCCAATGGCAATGACAGCCCGGAAGTGTTTATCCAACGGGCGGATGCGGCGCTGTATCAGGCGAAAAATGCCGGGCGCAACCGGGCGGCGGTGCTGTCGCCGGAGGACGGTTTAGCGGAACTCATGCGCTCCGATCGCTAAAACCAAACCTGTGGGAGCGAGCCTGCTCGCGAAAGCGTTGTGTCAGACAAAAATGTTTGTACTGATTCACAGCATTCGCGAGCAGGCTCGCTCCCACATTGGTATTGCGGTTTACCAAGGGTGGCTCTTGTTCGTTCAGCCGCCCGTGCCACCGCCTGCGCCGCCCGTCCCGCCGCCGGCCGAACCCGTGCCGCCACCGGCACCCGAGCCCGAACCGCTGGCGCCGCCATTAGTGCCAGTACCGGAACCGGCGCCATTGGCACCGCTACCGCCAGAAGGCGCGCCCGGCGTGTTGTCTGGCGGCATGGTCGAGCCGCTGGTGGCGCCGGATTTGGTGCCGGTAGCATCAGCGCCATCGTTGGCCGCGAAGCTGGCGGCCGAAGCCGTGGCCAGCAGGCCGGCAAGCAATAACGAGGTGAATTTGCGCGTCATCATGGTAGGTCTCCAAAAAGGGGATTTACCTGATATTGGTCTGACGCGCCGAACGCTTGGTGCCGGTAGAGTGACGAGCGGTCAATCAAATGGCCTCCTGATCTTCGCGAATATTGGCTATTTGTCGAACCACGCGCCGGGACTAACGTAGCCACACATTCACTTGCCCTGGAATCCACCATGAAAGCCCGTACCGATTTCTACACCGCTTCCCCAGACGCTCTGAAAGCGATGATCGCCCTGGAAACGGCCGTCTCCAAACTGCCGCTGGAAAAAAACCTGATCGAACTGGTCAAGCTGCGCGCCTCGCAAATCAACGGCTGCGCGTTCTGCATCGACATGCACACCGCTGATGCGATCAAGGGCGGTGAAACGCCACGTCGTCTGTTCGCCGTGACCGCATGGCGTGAAGCGCCGTTCTTCAGCGACCGTGAACGCGCCGCGCTGCTGTGGACCGAATCGCTGACCCAGCTGAGCCAGACCCACGCCCCGGACGAAGATTACGACGTCGTCGCTGCGCAGTTCACGGCGAAAGAAATGGTCGACCTGACTGTGGCGATCAGCACCATCAATAGCTGGAATCGTCTGGCGGTGGGCTTCCGTAAAACGCCGCAAGCCTGAGGTCACACCGCAGATCAATGTGCATCGGCACTCGGCGCGGCCGGTGGTTGTACCTTGCGCATCAAGGGCACCATGGCGGTGGCGATGACGAAGCACACCATTATCATCAGGAACGTGTCGCCGTAGGTTTGCGTTTGCGCCTCGCGGTAGGTCAGCAGCCATAACTGACGCAGGCTGGCGGTGACGCCGATTTCGCCGCTCTGGCCCAGGGTGGCGAGGTTGCCGCCGACCTGGGACAGCCACTGATTCATCGCCTCGTTGCTGCTGTTCAGATGCTCGGCCAGCCGTGTGAAGTGCAGGTTGGTGCGGTCATTGAGAATGGTTGCGCAGGCAGCAATGCCAATCGCGCCACCCAGATTGCGCATCAGGTTGAACAGGCCCGACGCATGTTTGAGCCGCGCCGGCGCCAGCCCGCCGAGGGTCAGCGTCACCGCCGGCGGCACCGCCAGTTGCTGGGCAATCCCGCGCAGGGCTTGCGGCAGCATCAACTCTCCGGCGCCCCAGTCGTGGGTGATCGGGCTGAACTCCCACATCGACACCGCGAACAAACCCAACCCGATCATCATGATCCAGCGCAAATCCATCCGGTTGGCCAGAAAGGCGTACAGCGGAATCGCCATGATCTGGAACACCCCGGTGGAGAAAACCGCCAGACCGATGTCCAGCGCGCTATAGCCACGCACCCGGCCGAGGAACAGCGGCGTCAGGTAAATCGTCGCGAACAGACCAATCCCGGTGACGAACGAAAAAAAGCAGCCGAGCGCGAAGTTGCGATCCTTGAGTGCGCGCAGATCGACGATCGGATTCGCCACGTGCAACGTGCGGCCGATGAAGGCCAATCCCGCCAACCCGCTGATCCACGCGGTGGTCAGAATCGTCTGATCGCTGAACCAGTTCCAGCGCGGCCCCTCTTCGAGGGTGTATTGCAGGCAGCCGAGAAACAGCGCCAGAAACACCATGCTCAGATAATCCGCGCCTTTAAGCAGTGACAGTTCCGGTTGATCGATCTTCACCAGCATCGGCACCGCCACGGCAACGAAAATCCCAGGTACCAGGTTGATATAGAACAGCCAGTGCCACGACGAAATATCGGTAATCCAGCCACCGATCACCGGCCCCAATGTCGGCGCCAGTGAAGCGACCGCGCCGATGGTTGCGGCGGCAATCACCCGCTGTTTGCCGGTGAAGAAAAAGAACGCGGTGGTGAATACCAGCGGAATCATCGAGCCGCCGAGAAAGCCTTGCAGCGCGCGAAAGGCGATCATGCTCTGGATGTTCCAGGCCATGCCGCAGAGCAGGCTGGCGAGGGTGAAGCCGACCGCCGAGGCACAGAACAGCCAGCGCGTGGAGAACACTCGCGATAACCAGCCCGACAGCGGGATCACGATGATTTCGGCGATCAGGTAACTGGTCTGCACCCACGCGGTTTCATCGGTGCCGGCGGACAGTCCGCCATCTATATCGCGCAACGACGCCGAGACGATCTGAATATCCAGCAGCGCAATGAACATGCCGATGCACATCGTCGCAAAGGCGAAGACTTTGGTAGCGGTCGCCATGTTTGCCGCGTTGAACGGTTGCGCCGGGGCGGCGAGGGTGGTGCTCATGGCGCGGCTGCCACGGCGCTGTTTTCAGGTTGCGCGCGGGTGTCGACTTCAGCGGTCACTGACAGGCCCGGACGCAAATGGCCGAGCACGCCATCAGCCGGGTCGAGCCGAATTCGCACCGGTACGCGCTGGACGATTTTGGTGAAGTTGCCGGTGGCGTTTTCCGGCGGCAGTACGCTGAATTGCGAACCGGTAGCGGGGGCGAGGCTGTCGAGGCGTCCGTGGAATTGCTGACCTGATAACACGTCGGCACGAATGCTCACGCGTTGGCCGGGTTTCATCCGCGCCAATTGGTCTTCCTTGAAATTGGCATCGACCCACAAGCCGCTCGCCGGGACCACTGACAGTTGCTGCGAACCGGCCTGTGCGTAGGCGCCGACCCGCGCGCGGCGGTTGCCGATGACGCCATCGACCGGGGCGCGTAATTCGGTGTAGCCGAGGTTGAGTTGCGCCAGATCACGTTCGGCGCGCGCCTGCTGGAGAGCGGCGCGGGCTTGCTGTTTCTGCGTATCGATCACCGCCAGTTGACGTTGCGCGGCGAGCAGTTCGGCTTGCGCGCGGGCACTCAGGGCCTGGGCGGTTTTGAAGGTGGCGTCGGCGCGCTGGGCGCTTTCCACCGAGACGGCATTGGTGGTCACCAGACGTTTGTAGCGCGCGTTGTCATCCCGCGAGCGCGCGGTTTCGGCACCCGCCGCATCAATGCCGGCACGGGCCTGACCGATCACCGCGTGTTGCAGTTGCTCGGTGGCGTCGAGGTTGGCCAAAAGCGCTTGTTCGGCCGCCACCGCGCCTTCGGCTTTGGCCAGGTTGGCGCGGTAATCGCGCGCATCGAGGCGGATCAACACGTCACCCGCCTTAACCGGTTGGTTGTCGCTGACCAGCACTTCTTCGATGTATCCGGCGACCTTTGGCCCGATCACCGTGACGTCGCCTCCGATATAGGCATCGTCGGTTTCCTCGAGAAAGCGCCCGGTGCCCCACCAGTGCACGGCATACAAACAGGCGAACACCAGCGCGATCAAACCGGCACAGGGAATCAACAGACGTTTAAGCAGGGGAGGCCTGGCGCTGACCGGGGTGACGAGGGCAGGTTCGAGGGGGGGCATGCTGGTCATGGAGGGATACCTGCGGAAACGGGTCGTTATTACGGCCGTAATATGACGCAGGTAATATTTTGTGGCAATTGAAATCTTCGACCGATCGTCAGTTGTCCCTCCAAGGGATATATGCGGGTTCCAGGCGGGCCCTAGGGGAAACCCTGATGTCTGGCAAATCAATTGTTTAAGAAATGTAAGCGCTGTAGGAAGCGTCTTGCATTTGTGTAGGAGGGCTCCGACTATCACGATCATTGATAGGGTGGCATTACGCCATTTGATGATTGCAAGGATGTTGCGTGCCGTATTCGCTTCAAGCTGTGTTTCGTCGTTGTGCCACGCGTTGCCCGCTGTTGTCGGCCTTTGTGTTGAGTGTGTGTGCCTCCTCGCTTGAAGCGGCCGAACCTGTCGCGCCGGGCCAAGAAGTGCTGCGCCAGCAGCAACAGCAACAGCGCGATCTGCAACAACTTCAGCTTGAGCAAAGAAAGCGCCAACTGGAGCGCGGCGCGTTCGGCCCGGCAGCGGTCACTCCGACGATTCCCCAGACCGTAACCCCCGATGAGCGTTGCTGGCCGTTGAGCGGCACGCGCATCGGCGGCGTCACGTTGATCGACAGCGACAAACTCAACGCCCGGATCAAACCGCTGCTGGCACCGTGCATGGGCGTCGGCCAGATCAATCATCTGCTGGCGACCATCACCGCGATCTATGTCGAGAAGGGCTACATCGCCAGCCGCCCGTACTTGAGTAGTGCACCGGCGGCGGGGCAGTCGCTCGACGTCATGGTCGACGAAGGCTATATCGAGTCCATCGAACTGGCCGATCAGAGCCTGCCGGTTTCCCTCGGCGGCGCCTTCCCGGGGATGCTCGGTGGGCCGCTGAACCTGCGTGACCTGGAGCAAGGTCTGGATCAGTTGAACCGCTTGCGCTCGGTCGATCTCACCGCCGATATCACCCCCGGCAGCCAGCCCGGCGCCTCACGAATCATCCTGCGTTCGCGCACCTCCGGACAGTCACGCTGGGCCTTGAATGCGGGAATCGACAACCTCGGCAGTGCCAGCACCGGGCGCGACCGCGACATGCTCAGCCTGAGTCTCGACAGCCCGCTGGAGCTCAACGACCTGTTAAGTCTCAGTGCCAGCGACACGCTCAATCAGGGCGACCGCTATAACCGCAACGCCAGCCTGTATTACGCGATCCCTTACGGTTATTGGACCTACAGCGCATTCGCCAGCCACGCCGAATATCGCGCGCCGTTTAAATTGCCCAGCACCACTTTTCACAGCACCGGCATCACCGATCAAGTGAGC
This sequence comes from Pseudomonas sp. LBUM1648, assembly GCF_059716145.1. Taxonomy (NCBI): domain Bacteria; kingdom Pseudomonadati; phylum Pseudomonadota; class Gammaproteobacteria; order Pseudomonadales; family Pseudomonadaceae; genus Pseudomonas; species Pseudomonas sp. LBUM1648. The sequence goes on along the minus strand of NZ_CP166808.1, from coordinate 4,400,912 downwards.
CTGCGCGCCGACCGCGTGCTGTGGCGCGACCAGAGCCGCCAGCTCAGCGCCAACCTGCAACTGGCGCACAAGGACGTCGACAGCTATCTGGAACACGTGCGCCTGGGGATTCAGAGCCCGACCCTGACCGTGGCCGAAGCCGGACTCAATCTGTTCTGGCTCGACCGCGCGGTGTGGAACCTCGATGTCAATTACGCCCAGGGCCTGCGCTGGTTTGGTGCAGATGACGACTCGCAGCATCCAGTCAAAAACCTGCCCAAGGCGCAATTCCACAAGTACCGCGCCGGCCTTAGCCAATGGCGCAACGGTCAGCTCGGCGCGCAAGCCTGGCAGTGGCAGAGCCAGCTCAATTTGCAGTACAGCCCCGATCCGTTGCCTGCCATCGAACAACTGCTCGGCACCGATGATTCGGCGGTGCGCGGTTATCGCGTCAGCAGTGCGTCCGGCGCCAGCGGCGCGATCTGGCGCAACACCTTGCGCCTGCCGCTGCGCGGTGAATGGCCGATGCAGATCACCCCGCGCGTCGGCCTCGACCACGGCTGGATCAAGGCCGATCACGGTGCCCAGGGCCAACGCCTGAGCGGCGCCAGTGTCGGCCTGAATCTGGGCTGGAAAAACCTGCAAGTGGACGTCGATTACCAACGCGCCCTCAACACGCCCAAGGGTCTGCAGCATGAGCCGCAGACCTGGCTGATGCGGGTCGGCTTACAGATATGAGCGCTACATAAACAAAGAATGCAGTGAACAAACAGCCGTCGGATCTGAGCGCGACAGCCACGGCCAGGAAAAATCGCGCGACGTGATGCCGTACTCACATGGAGACGTTTTTATGCCAGCACACACCTTTGCATTTCATCTTTCCCCACGGGGCAAATTGCGCTGGGCAATCGCCAGCCTGTTCTTCGCCGTGCACCTGCCCAGCGCTCTTGCCGGTGGTGTCGTCGTCGCCCCGGGCCCCGGCGGCACCGCGCAACTGCAAACCCAGGGCGGTGTGCCCATCGTCAACATCGTCGCGCCCAACGGTTCGGGCCTGTCGCATAACCAGTTCCTCGACTACAACGTCGACCGTCAGGGACTGGTGCTGAACAACGCCTTGCAGGCCGGACAATCGCAGCTCGCCGGGCAACTGGCGGCCAACCCGCAATTGCAAGGGCAAGCCGCGAGCGTGATCCTCAACGAAGTGATCAGTCGCAACCCGTCGGCGATCAACGGCGCGCAGGAAATCTTCGGTCGCGCCGCCGATTACGTGCTGGCCAACCCCAACGGCATCTCGGTCAACGGCGGCAGTTTCATCAACACGCCGAACGCCAATCTGGTGGTTGGTCGCCCTGAATTGAACGACGGCAAACTGCAATCGCTCAACACCCGCGACGCCAGCGGTCAGTTGCAGATTCAGAGCGGCGGCCTGCGTAACGCCGAGGGCTCGATCAACCTGATCGCCCCGCGTATCGACAGTCAGGGCGCGCTCACTGCCCGTGATCAACTCAACCTCACGGTCGGACGCAATCAGGTGGATTACGCCAGCGGCCAGGTGAAAACCGTGGACCCGGCAGGCAGCACCGCTGATCAGCGCATCGACGCCAGCCTGTTCGGCGCGATGCAGGCCGGTCGCATCAACATCGTCAGTACCGCCGAAGGTGCCGGCGTGCGGGTCGGTGCGGTGCAGGTGGCCGGGCGTGACGGGGTGCAGATTCGTTCGGCCGGTGACCTCAGTGTCAGCGGTGAGGCCGTGACCGACAGCCTCGATGTGACCCGCGCGGGTATTCGTAGCAGTCAGGGCGATGTCGGCCTGCACAGTGGCAAAGACCTGACCCTGGCCGCGACCGATGTCAGCGGCCGTGATGTGACTGTCGACGCCAAACGCAACCTGACCCTGAGCACCGTGGAAAGCCGCAAACTCCAGGAAAAGCGCGAAAACTGGAACAACAGCACCATCGGCATCACCTGGGAAACCTACGACCGCACCCAGACCGACAGCGAAGCGCGTCAGCACGGCAGCCAAATCGTTGCCAGCCGTGACGTGAAACTGTCCTCCGGCAAAGACACCGAACTGAACGCGGCCAAGGTCGAAGCGGCGAAGAATCTGGATGTGAAAAGCGGCGGCGATCTGCGCCTGACCGCCGCCACCGAAAGCCACACCCAGACCGATCAGGGCAACCACCGCAAGCACCTGTGGAAAGCCAATTGGAACACCAGTAGCGAAGAGCAACGCAGCGTCACCACCCAGTTGAAGGCTGGCAACATCGCCCTGCAAACCGCTGCATTGTTGCGCTCCGAAGGCGCCGAACTGGACAGCACGGGCGACCTGCAACTGGCCGGCAAACAAGTGGAAATCGCTACCGCCACACGCAGCAATCGCAGCAGCGACAATAGCTACTCCGGCGATCTGGTCGGCGGTGGCTTCTTCGGCAAGACCGGCGATGCCGACAAGGGCCAGAGCCAGCATCAGGGCAGCAAAATCAACGCCGCCGGCAAGCTGATCGTCAAGGCTGACGACGTGCGTATCAGCGGCAGTCAGGTGCGTGGCGGCACCGACGCGAGCGTGATCAGTGACAAGGGTTCGCTGATTGTCGACGGCGTCCAAGACACCTCGCATAGCAACAACCACGACAAGGACAGCAAGTTCTTCGGCATCACCAAAAACGAGTCGCGCCAGAATGCCAAGGACAGCACCACGGTACGCAGCGAACTGGTGTCTGACAGCAACCTCAAGCTCAAGAGTGCCAAGGACATCGAAGTCGCTGGTTCGACGGTGAAGGCGGGCGGCGCGCTGACGGCGGACGCGGCGGGGGATGTGAATGTGCATTCCGCGCAGAACACTCACGACAGCAGCACCACCACTGAAACCCGTGGCTTCGACGCTTATGCGAAAGAGCAAACGCCGGAGCAGTATCGCGCCGGGATTCATTACGAAGACAAGCAGCAAACGGTGACCAGCAACGACGTCACCCAGCAAGGTTCCAGCCTTAGCGGCGGCAGCGTGCAGGTGAAGGCTGGCGGCGACCTGACGATCAAGGGCAGCGAGGTGAAATCCACTGCGGGCGATACCCGCCTGAGCGGCCAAAACGTGTCGTTGCTGGCCGAAGAAGACAGCCACAAAACCTCCACCGACAAGAGCAGCACCGGCGGCGGTTTCTACTACACCGGCGGCCTCGACCGCGCCGGCAATGGCGTCGATGTCGCCCACAGCACGTCGCAAGACACCACGAGCAAAACCACTGCGCAAACCAGCAGCGTGCAGAGCAGCGGCGGTTTGACGATCAATGCCGACAAGCTCGCCACCGAAGGTGCTCAGGTGAGGGCCGGTAATGGTCTGAACATCGCGGCCAACGAAGTCGACAACCGCGCGGCCAGCAATAACGAAAGCAGCACCCACACCGAGAGCAATTGGTCGGCGGATATCGGCGCCAACGTCGAGTACAAAGACATCGCCCGGCCAATAGCCGGTGCGGTCAAGGATGTGCTGAACGGCAAGGTGCCGGACAAGGACGCGCTGGCCAATCTCGGCCAGCCGAACGTCGGCATTGATGTCGCGGTCGGTCACGGCAGCGCCAATAAAACCGAGCAAAGCAGCAACGCTGTAGTCAGCCGCTTCGACGCTGGTAACGTCGACGTGAAAGTCGCTGGCACGCTGCAAGACCAAGGCACCCAGTACAGCGCCGGCGCCGGCAAAGTGAACATCAGCGCCGACAAACTGGTCGCCGATGCCGCGAGCAACACCCACAGCAGTACTGATAACGCGGTAGATGCCAAGGTTGATGTGCGCGTCTACACCAAAACTGGTGAGGACGTGAATGTCGCCGGCAGCGGCGCGGGCGGCAGCAGCCAATCGAGCAAGGACAGCTCCACCGCGGTGGTCGGCGGTTATGCCGGCAGCCAGGGTGTGAACATCAAAACCGCAGGCGATGCCCAGTTCGAAGGCAGCCGTATCGACGGCGGGCAGGGCAGCGTGAGCATCAAGACCGGCGGCGATCTGGCGCTCAATCAGGCCACCGACCGCCAGAGCAGCAGCGACACCAGCCTGCGCGGTAATGGTTCGCTGACGGTCGGCACCTTGCCGGGCACCGACGGCACCAACGTTGACCTCGGCGCCGGGTTCCAGCTCGATCACAGCGGCAAGCAGACCTCTGATACTCAGGCCCATGTGGCGAGCATCAGTGGCAACGGCGTGCAACTGAGCAGCGGCGGCGATCAGGTCCAGCAAGGTACGAAAATCGACAGCGCGGGCGCCATCGATCTGAAGGCTGAGGGCAAGCTCGATCTGCAAGCGGCCGCCGACACCCACAGCGCTACCGGCAGCAATCTCGGCGGTGGTTTGAAGGGCGGTGGCAGCAAAACCAGCAGCGAGAAGAGCCGCGATCAGGGTGGCAATCTCAGCGGTAACTTCAACATTGGTCGGGTCAACGAGAGCTCGCAGACCCTGACCGGTGGCCAACTCAACAGCCAGAGCGGTATCGCCCTGAGCGGTGACTCGGTTCACTTGCAAGGCACACAGGTCACGGCGCCAAACGTCAGCATCAATGCGCAGAAGGGCGGTTATGTGCAGGAGTCGGCGCAGTCCACTGAAAGCCGTAACAACTGGAACGTCGCACTGAATGCCGGCGGCAACCTGAGCAGCAAAACCCCAACGGCCGCCGAAGAGAAGGCCAGTAGCGATCACGGCTTCAATGCCGGCGCCAAAGTGGGCGTGGATTACCTGCACGGCACCTCGCAGCAGAACAGCCAGATCAAGGCTGACACGGTGCTGCTGAACAGCGCGGGTGATGCAGAACTGGCGGGTGCGCGGATTGATACGAAGTCCGTCAGCGGCAAGGTCGCGGGTGATCTGACAGTCGAGAGTCGTCAGGACTCAAAGACTCAAGCCAAAGTTGATGTCGATCTTGCCCTGACCGCGAAAAAGAATCCGCCAAGCGACAAGGAAAAACTCGCCGGTACCGATTACAAGCCAACGCTGAAAGCGCAGGGCGAATACGCGCACAAGGACAGCGTGACCCAGGCTTCCGGCATCAGTGGCAGCCAAGGTGTGAGCTTGAATGTTGACGGCGCCACACAACTAACCGGCGCGCGGATCTCGGCGAGTGAAGGGAAAGTTGATCTGGGTGGTTCGAAGGTCAGCAGCACTGACCTGAGCAACTTCGATTACGGGGTAAAAGCCGGGCTTGATCTGCCGCAGAAGAAGGAAGAAAACGCCCCTAAGGTGACTCTTGAAAACGGCAACCTGAAGGTCGGCCCGGTCACCCTGAGTGGCCACTTGGACGGCCAGCCACTGCAAGCCGGGATCGACAACAAAGACTAACCGGCCCGCCCCTGTAGGAGCTGCCGCAGGCTGCGATCTCTCACTTTGATCTTCCAAAAAAAGATCAAGAGATCGCAGCCTGCGGCAGCTCCTACAGGGAAATTTTGCAGATGATCAGAATGATTTGCCGGGCTTAATAGGAAGCATTACTATTCACGCCCCTTCCCTCACCACGCCGCCCATACCCCCATGCGTCCCCGCAGACCCGGCTTTTTCGAGCATTACGAAGAGTTGATCGGCACCTGGACTCGTCGCCTGCGCAATCGCGCGCAGGCCGAGGATCTGGCGCACGACACCTTTGTGCGGGTGCTTGAGTCCGATTCGGCGGCAGTGCAGCAACCCCGGGCGTATCTGCATCAAACCGCGCGCAATATCGCGGTGGATGGGTATCGGCGTGAGGATCGGCGCGGTGCCATGGAGTCAGAGGCGATCGATCACAGTGTGTCGTCGTCCGGCGACCCGGAGCATTACATGCATGCGATCCAGTTGGCCGACTCCATCGAACGGGCGCTCACCGAGTTGCCGGTCAATTGCCGCAAGATTTTTGTCTGGCAAAAGATCGAAGGGTTGACCCAGGCGGAAATCGCCGAACGCCTTGGCCTGTCCAAGAACATGGTCGAAAAGTATATGATCCGCACCCTGCGGCACCTGCGTGATCGCCTCGACGGGCTGCAGTCATGAGCGGCCGCCGCTTTTCATCCCCAGCCCAACAGGACATTCCATGATGGATTCTCGTGATTGCGCGTGCGGGCAAACGACGGTGCGCGATGACGCGGCTCGCTGGTTTGTACGTTTGCAGGAGCCGGCCATCAGTGCCGACGAGCAGCAGCGCTTTGACGCCTGGCTGAACGAACATCCGCAGCACCGTGACGAATTTCAGTTGCTGCAGGGTTTGTGGACGGCGGCGGATCTGCTGCCGGCACCACGTCTCAAAGCCCTTGTTGAAACCACGCCTGCGCGCCGCGAACGGCGCCCGTTGCTGCGTTATGCGGTGGCGGCCAGTGTGCTGGCGGTGGCGCTTGGACTCGGGCTGTTCAGCGGTTTGAATCACCCGGGGAGTTACAGCGCCGAGTTTTCTACCGCCCTCGGCGAACGCAAACATGTGGCGCTGCCGGATGGATCAGTGATCGATCTGAACAGCCGCAGCCGCTTGCAGGTGCGCTATGAAAAGGACCGCCGCGTTATTGAGTTGAGCGAAGGCGAAGCGATGTTCAGTGTTGAGCATGACAGCGCCCGGCCGTTCGTGGTCGAGGCCGGTAGTGGCAAGGTGACGGTCACTGGCACTCGTTTCGATGTGCGCCGTGATGTGTCGCAGACCCGTGTCGCGGTGGAGCAGGGCACGGTGAAAGTGCAGGGGCATGATGCGCCCGAAAACGAGTTCATCAACCTGACCGCAGGCTTGGGCACTTATGTCGATGGGCAAGGCAAAGTCGCGGCGGCCTACGCGGTCAACCCGGCGGAACTGACGGCGTGGCGCAGCGGCAAACTGGTGTTCAACAACGCCAGCCTCAGTGAGGTTGCTGCTGAAGTGTCGCGTTATCGCGACAAGCCGCTGACGGTCGCCAACCCGGCCGTGGCCAGTCTGCGGCTGACCAGCGTATTCAAATCCGACAACACCGACGCCTTGCTCAAAGCCTTGCCGAGCATCCTGCCGGTGGCCGTTCGCACCCTCGCCGATGGCAGTCAGGAAATAATTTCAAAATAGCATTCAGGTTTTTTTCGAGTTCATCGTCTTCCTGTTCAACTGCAACTGGTTTGCATTAACAGCCGCACACTCTTGCGATCCACAGGACTACGTTCGACGTGAAAACCATCCCTGCCAACAACAAGAAATCTCCTTGGTTGCCGCTGGCCCTTGCGCTGGCGGTCAACGCTGCCATGCCTTTGGCATTCGCGGCCGACGCCATTCATATCCGCGCCCAGCCGCTGGGTCAGGCCTTGAGTGAACTGGGCCAGCAAACCTCGTTACAAGTGTTTTTCAGCCCGGAGCTGGTCGCCGGCAAACAGGCTCCGGCGGTCGATGGTGATATCTCGCCGGAGCAGGCGCTGCGCCAATTGCTGCAGGGCAGCGGTCTGGATTATCAGATCAACGAAGGTTCGGTGACCCTGTCGCCCACCGCGACTTCCGCCGCCACCAACGGCCCGCTGGAGCTCGGCGTGACCGACATCAAAGTGGTCGGCGACTGGCTCGGTGATGCCGACGCCGCCGTGGTGCAGAACCACCCCGGTGCGCGCACGGTGATCCGCCGCGAAGCGATGGTCGAGCAGGGCGCAATGAACGTCAGCGACGTCCTCAAGCGTGTGCCGGGCGTGCAGGTGCAGGACTCCAACGGCACCGGCGGCAGCGACATCGCGCTGAACGTCGGCGTACGCGGCCTGACGTCGCGTCTGTCACCGCGCTCCACCGTGCTGATCGATGGCGTACCGGCAGCGTTCGCGCCGTATGGTCAGCCGCAACTGTCGATGGCGCCGATTTCTGCGGGCAACCTCGACAGCATCGACGTGGTCCGTGGCGCCGGTTCTGTGCGTTATGGGCCGCAGAACGTCGGCGGGGTGATCAACTTCGTCACCCGCGCGATCCCGGAAAAAACCACCGGTGAAATCGGCACCACCCTGGAAACCACACAGTACGGCGGCTGGAAACACATTGACACCGCGTTCCTCGGCGGCACCGCCGATAACGGCATGGGTGTAGCGTTGCTCTACTCGGGCGTCAACGGCCACGGCTATCGCGAGCGCAATAACGGCAACGACATCGACGACGTGCTGCTCAAGACGCACTGGGCGCCGACTGATCAGGACGATTTCAGCCTCAACTTCCACTACTACGACGCCAGCGCCGACATGCCCGGTGGCCTGACGCAGAAGCAGTACGACGACAAACCCTACGATTCGGTGCGCGACTACGACAACTTCACCGGTCGGCGCAAAGACGTGTCGTTCAAGTGGATTCGCCAGATCGATGAGCGTACCCAGGCCGAAGTGCTGACCTATTACACCGACAGCTTCCGTGGCAGCACCATCGCCGCCCGCGACCAGAAAACCCTCAGCTCGTATCCGCGTTCCTACTACACCTTGGGCATCGAGCCGCGTGTGTCGCGCGTGTTTGACGTTGGCCCGACGACTCAGGAAGTCAGCGTCGGTTACCGCTATTTGAAAGAGGCGATGCACGAGCAGTCGAGCCGTCTGGCGCTGGTCAACAATCAGCCGGTGGTTACGCCGACCTCCGACGGCCATGTGTTTCAGGATCGCACCGGCGGCACGGAAGCCAACTCTGTGTATTTCGACAACAAAATCGACGTCGGCAATTGGACGATTACGCCGGGTATTCGATTCGAACACATCAGCACCGACTGGCACGACCGCGCCGTGCTCGACACTGCCGGCAAACCGGTACCGGAGAAAAACCGCAGCATCGAGAGCAACGAACCGCTGCCGGCACTGAGCGTGATGTATCACTTGTCGGATGCGTGGAAGCTGTTCGCCAACTACGAGACGTCGTTCGGCAGCCTGCAATATTTCCAGCTCGGTCAGGGTGGTTCCGGTGACAACACCGCCAACGGTCTGGAGCCGGAAAAGGCCAAGACTTACGAGATCGGTACGCGCTACAACGATGACGTGTGGGGCGGGGAAGTGACGCTGTTCTACATCGACTTCGACGATGAACTGCAATACATCAGCAATGATGTGGGCTGGACCAATCTTGGTGCGACCAAGCACCAGGGGATTGAAGCGTCGGTGCATTACGACATGGCAGCGCTCGATCCGCGCCTTGATGGTTTGACCGCGAATGCTGGTTTTACTTATACCCGTGCGACTTATGAGGGTGAGATTCCGGGGTTCAAGGGACGTGATCTGCCGTTTTATTCGCGTCAGGTGGCGACGGTGGGGTTGCGGTATGACGTCAATCGCTGGACCTACAATCTCGACGGGTTTGCTCAGTCCAAGCAGCGCTCGCCGGGTACCGGGGTGAATGCTGATGGCAGTTTCAATGGCAATTACATTACTGACGGTACGGCGGATGGGCAGTACGGCGATATTCCGGGTTATGTGACCTGGAACGTGCGCGGGGGGTATGACTTTGGGCCTCAGGTGTCGAATCTGAAGTTGGGGGCGGGGGTGAAGAACGTCTTCGATAAGCAGTACTTTACGCGTTCCAGTGATAATAATTCGGGGATGTATGTGGGGGCGCCGCGGACGTTTTTTGTGCAGGCCAGTGTGGGGTTTTGATTGATTGGTTGATTGGGTGAATATCCGTTTTTGGGGTGATGGCTGATTAGGGTTCCGCCCTTACGGCGGGTCACTTTGGCAAACGCCCCAAAGTAACCAAAGGTCTGTGCCCTGACGTACGGCCCTTGCTTAGGCTCGGGTTCCTTCGCTGCGGGATTGATCCGGGGGCATCGCCTCCGGTTTGCTGCGCTGCACCTCCTCTCGATGTGTTTGGCTTCGCCAAACGGTCGCTGCGCTCCCACCCCCGGATCAATCCCTCCACTCAGCCTGCCGACGGGCCTTCAGATCAAGAGCGGTACTCGAGCTAACGCTCATTGTGATGAGTGGTGCGGCTTTACCGCGTGCGGGGTGTACTCGTTTTCTTGTGGGAGCTGGCTTGCCAGCGATGGCGGCCTGATAGCCGACCAGGCTCTGGCGGGTCTACTCATTCCCTGTAGATACCGTCTTGCCCCTCATCGGGCAAGGGCAATTTTCGGGTCAAATGGCTGGCCCGATTTAAGAACGGCGTAGACAAAATGTAGGAGTTTGCGCATCGCTGCACAGATGATTTGCTTGGGGGCCTTGCCGTTGGCCTTCAAGCGGTCCTTCATGGCGATGATTGCCTTGTTGTGCTTCAGTGCAACCAACCCAGGCATGTATAGACCCGCCCGAACGCGAGCCGATCCGATCCTCGAAATCACTGTTCTGCCTTTGAATTTTCCCGAGTCCTGCAGCTTTGGGTTCAACCCGGCGGCAGCGACCAGCTTGCGAGGGTCGTCATATTTACGCAGGTCGCCCAACTCGGCCAGCAGCCGCTCAAGGGTTTTCTGGCCGATACCGTCGATGGTCACGATCAAGTCGCGCATTTGGCGCATGTCTGGATCATCGTCGATGTGTTTTTTGATTGATTTGTGAGTTTCAACGATCTCTTTCTCGATGTGACGCAGCACAGAGTTGATCGAGTCTTTGACCTTTTCGTCGGATACATCCAGGCGATTGAGCTCCATTTGCTCCATTTCCTGAAGGTCATCCAAGCGACGTACCATCGCCTTTAGCTGACGATATTTCAGCGGCTCTGGAGCCCAAAGCTGAAGCTTTTCAGCCTTTTCCCGAGCAAAGTCAGCGATCAATTTGGCGTCGCTTTTGTCGGTTTTGATCCGGCGCAGCTCGCTGTCGGCGTAAGCGTGGGTCGTAGCCGGATTGACGACGCAGACCCGGTAACCCTTGTTGTAGACGAACTCGGCAAGTTCCAGGTGATAAACGCTGGTGGCTTCCATCACGATCAGAGCTGTAGGCTCGACCTGCTTGTTCAGCCAGGCGTCAAACTCTTTGAAACCTTTTGAGTCGTTAGCCAGTTTGGCCTTGGTTTTGTGCTTGCCGTTTGGCAGGTGAGTGGCGATATCAAAGGTATTTTTAGCGACATCGACGCCGACGAAATTGGACATGACCGTTTCTCCATTAATCCGTTTTCGATCATCACTGCACTCTGTCCAACCTTGCGAATGCGGGCTCTCGCCAGAGACGGGCCCAAGATACCGTTCGAACTATACGAGTGAGTGTGGAGGGCTGGAGCACGATCTACATCACAGGCAAAAAGCCTAAGGAGCTGCACGGCTTCCAAGTCCCTCCCTCGATGATCAGTCGAGAACTATCGCTCCTGACGGAGCGATAGTCGAGATACAAGGAGCTGCCGAAGGCTAGGGCCGCGATCGGACGATCTTTTGATCTGCTTTGGCTTTGGCTTTGGCTTTGGCTTTTGATCTTGCTCTTGCTCTTCAGCCCATCGGCAGGCCGAGCGAAGGTGTTCATCCGGGGGGTAGGCGCGCAGCGCCGTGCGGCGAAGCCGCACACATCGAGAGGAGGTGCAGCGAAGCAAACCGTAGGCGATGCCCCCGGATGGACACCGTAGCGAGGGAACACTGAGCCTAGGCGAAGTGCCGTACGTCAGGGGGCAGCCTTTTTGGTTACTTTTTCGGCGCCTGGAAAAAGTGACCCGCCGTAAGGGCGGAACCCTAATCAGCAACACCCGCAGCAACGGATATGCCCCCAACCCCAACCCCAACCCCCAAACAACAATCTGGCAGATGCACTAAGTTCAGACTTTCAACACCTTCCCACCAATGGCCACCGCCACCAGCAACACCGCCATCAGCCCGAAAGCAAAACTCAAACTGCTGGCATGAGCAACAAAACCAATCACCGCCGGCCCCGCCAGAATCCCCGCATAACCCAACGTAGTAATCGCCGGCACCGCAATACTTTCCGGCATCACGGTTTGTTTGCCCACCGCCGTGTACAACACCGGCACGATATTCGAGCAACCGGCACCGACCAACGCATAACCGACCAGTGCAGCCTCCCAGCTCGGGGCGAACGTTGCCAGAAACAAGCCTGCCGCCGCCAACAGGCCACCAAACAAAATGATCCGCGTCGCCCCGACAATCCGAACAATCCGGTCACCCATCAAGCGTCCGGCGGTCATGGTCAGAGCGAACGCCGCGTAACCCAGCCCCGCATACGCCGTGTCGATCCCGCGCTCTTGCGCCAGGAACACCGCACTCCAGTCCAGCGCCGCACCTTCGGTGAGGAATACGATGAAGCACATCCCGCCGATAAACAGCACGATGCCGTGGGGGATGGCGAATGCAGGCCCGGAGCTTTCGCTGCCATAGGGCAACATGTGCGGTACACACTTGAACAAAGCGGCGATCAACACCGCCACCACCACCAGCATCGCGCCCAACGGCGAAAGGCCGAGGCCGAGCAGGGCGCTGACGCCTGCCGCGCCGACGATGCCGCCAAGGCTGAACAGACCGTGGAAACCCGACATCATGTTCTTGCCGCTCGCACGCTCGACGATCACCGCTTGCAGGTTTACCGTCGAATCCACCGTGCCGAGGCCGGCGCCGAACATGAACAGCGTGGCGATCAGCGCCGGAATCGACGACACCGTCGCCAGCAACGGCAATGCCGCGCAGATCAACAGCGTGCCGCCAGTTGCCACTCTGCGGCAGCCGAATCGCGTTGCCAGAATCCCCGCCATTGGCATCGCCAGAATCGAACCGACGCCCAGGCATAACAGCAACAATCCCAGCGTGCCCTCATCAAGCCCGGCCCTAGTCTTGGCGTACGGCACCAGTGGCGCCCATGCGGCAATGCCGAGCCCGGCGATGAAGAAAGCGATGCGCGTGGACATCTGTTGCAGGCGTCCGGGGACGAAAGTGTCTTGGGGGTTGAGGCTGGTCATATCGATCCTTGGCAAAAAACGTCGCGTCCCCGAAGGACAGTGATTGAGCGTCGAGGTTCGATCGCAGGTGTTCCGGGGACGTGCAGTCGACATCCTAACCTGTGGGAGTGAGCCTGCTCGCGATAGCGGTGGATCAGTCGACATTTTTTTGCCTGGCACACCGCTATCGCGAGCAGGCTCACTCCTACAGGTGGTTGCGGTTTACAGTGGACTACTTTGGCAGCAGGGCACAAAAGTGATGACGCAGTTCTACGATGCGCGGGGCAACATCTACGGAGTGATCTCTCCCGAGGCGCTACGCATGGCGGGAATCGACTTGCCGACCAGCGCTGGCGAATGTGCGTCATCACGCCAGACCTGGAGTCATCACGCCGTCGCTCTCTGCTGCGAATGGCCCGAAGGTCAGCGGCCAGCAGACAGCAAATCCCACCGCAGCGACGGTCTGCTCGTGGGTCCGTTCCAGACGTCGCCGCCATTTGACGTGCTGATCATCAACACCGACGGTACCCTCGCCGAGCGCAGTGGCAATGGCCTGACGATCTTCTCGCAAGCCCTGACCGAGCAAGGTGTACTGCCCGAGCAGGGCGCTCTGTTGCGCGTGCATCATGACAAAGGGAGCGCGGTTGAGACCTCTGTGAAACCGGCCGAAGTCGAAGGCGTGAGAGGATTCTGGCTGGATCTCGGCCAACCCGAATTCGGCCCGTCCGCGGTCGGTGCACAGAACGTAGAAAGCCGCGAATTCAACGGCTGTGGAACAAGCCATATTCAATCCCTGGCACAACTCGATCCGTCGTGGAGCCACAGCCAGTTCGTGCGTATCGGCAATCCGCACTGCGTGACGTTGCTGACAGAAGTTGCCGCGCTGCCCAGTAACGAACAGATGCGCGAATCGCCACTGAACGAAGGCCTGACGCGAATCGCTTATGCCATGCCCACCGGCTCAGGGCAGCCCTGTCAGGCGGGCGTAAATCTGCAATGGGCCGCGCGCGAGTCCGCACGATGTATCGTCGCCCGGGTGTTCGAACGCGGCGAAGGGCCGACGGCCTCCTCAGGCACCAGCGCCAGCGCAGTGGCCTCAGCGGCGTGGCGGGTCGGATGGGTCGAGGCAGGTGAAGTACACGTCGTCATGCCCGGCGGCACGGCGCCTATCCTGCTCGAAGAAGCAAATGGAGAATTGCTGCGCCTCAGCCTGTTCGGTACGGCCCAACCGATCCTCTAGCGCTGCCGAAGGTTTGCGATACCGTCAATGAGCCTTGAACAACGTCACGCTCACCACCTGATCACCCTCGACAACCAGCCGCAGCAACGCCTGCGGAGTGGGCAACGCCTCAAAACACTCAATAATCACCGAGTGCGCCGACGTCGCCAGCAACGACAAGCTTCGGGCGTGCCTCAACTGGCGTTTCACCGGGCGCCAGTCCCGAGGCCAAGCCGGTTTTGAGGTGTACGCTCAGCGGTGGGCCAACCATGCCCGAGGCTACGATCGCAGCGAATGACACCGCTCCACGCAGGCGCGGGTCGAGGCCGTGGCTAGCTGCAAATGCCCGTACACGACACCCTTAGACGAACTCCACCACCGGCATCTGCCGCTTCATCAACACCTCGCCGCCGCGAATCGAATACAGCGGCAAGCCCTGACTGCGAATAACCTCGTAATCGCTGTCCGCCGACAGAATCAGCAGGTTCGCCGGGCGCCCCTGTTCCAGGCCATAACGCTCGCCCAAGTGCATGGCTTTGGCGCTGTTGTCGGTCACCAGATCCAGCGCACTTTGCAGGTTGCGGTAACCGAGCATGTGGCAGATGTGCAGCCCGGCTTCCAGCACGCGCAGGATGTTGCCGTTGCCCAGCGGATACCACGGATCGACGATTGAATCCTGGCCAAAACACACGTTCATCCCGGCTTCCAGCAACTCGTTCACCCGGGTCACGCCACGGCGTTTCGGGAAGTTGTCGAAGCGGCCTTGCAGGTGAATGCTTTCGGTCGGGCAGGAGACAAAACTGATCCCGGAATGGCCAAGCAGGCGGAACAGTTTGGCGCAGTAGGCGTTGTCGTAAGAGCCCATTGCCGTGGTGTGGCTGGCGGTGACAAGGGCGCCCATGTCGCGGCTGCGTGCCTCTTCGGCAAGCACTTCAAGGAAGCGCGAATGCGGGTCGTCGGTTTCGTCGCAATGCACGTCGACCAGGCAACCGGTGCGCTCGGCCAGGTCCATCAGGAACTTCACCGAACTCACACCCTGATCGCGGGTGTACTCAAAGTGCGGAATCCCGCCGACCACGTCGGCGCCCATACGGATCGCTTCTTCCATCAGTTCGCGGCCGTTGCGGAACGACTCGATGCCTTCCTGCGGGAACGCGACGATTTGCAGGTCGATCAGATGACGACTTTCCTCGCGCACTTCAAGCATGGCTTTGAGTGCAGTGAGTTGCGGGTCGGTGACATCGACGTGGGTGCGCACGTGCTGGATGCCGTGGGCGGCCAGGGTCTGAATGGTTTTCTTGGCGCGGGTCTTGGTGTCTTCTTCGGTGATGGTGACCTTGCGCTCGCCCCAGCACTCAATGCCTTCGAATAGCGTGCCGCTCATGTTCCAGCGCGGCTCGCCAGCGGTGAGGGTCGCGTCGAGGTGAATGTGCGGCTCGACGAAGGGCGGCACCACCAGATTGCCGCCGGCGTCGAGGTCGTCCGGGCCGAGGGACGGCGCTTCGGTCTGGCGGGCGATGCTGCGGATCAGCCCGTCCTCAAGGTGCAATTCGTGCAAACCTTCCTGGTTGCGCAATCGGGCGTTGATGATGTGCATCAGGCGAATCCTTTTTTATAAGTCTTGAAGTGGCGCGCTGGCGCTGCGGGCGCCGAGCAGGCCGGTGACGATGACATACGTTAGCGCGGCAGCGGCGATGCCTACCAGCGGCGCAACCCACGGCGAGCTGAACGCGGCGACGGTGCCGACCCCGTAGGCCCCGAGGCCCGGCCAGTTGAAGGCCGGCAGCCGTGCGTCGGCCAGGCGCGGATAGTGCCCACGCCAGCGGAAGAAGAAGTCGGCCATGATCACCCCGCCAATCGGCGGGATCACCGTGCCGAGCAGAATCAGATACGGCACCAGCATGTCGTACATGCCCAGCAGGGCGAGCAGGGTGCCGATCACTGCGCCGGCCAGGGTTACGGTTTTGCGTCGGCCGGTGCGCAGCAGATTGCAGCCGGCGACGGCGAAGTTGTAGATGGTGTTGTCCTGGGTGCTCCAGATATTGAGTAGCAGCATGGCCATCGCGGCCATGGCGAAGCCTTGCAGGAGCAGCACTTCCACCACGTCCGGTTGTTGATAGACGATGGCGCCGTACGCACCGATCAGCACCATCAAGCCGTTGCCGATGAAAAATCCGATCAGGCTGGCCAACACCGCGACTTTTGCCGAGCGCGAAAAGCGCGTCCAGTTGGTCGCCTGGGTCGCGCCGCTGACGAAGGTGCCGAACACCAGGGTGATCGCGGTCGACCAATCCAGCGAGCCGCTTGGCACCACGCTGAGCAAGCCCTCGAAACCGCCGACTTTCACCGTCGCCACCCACATCGACAACATCAACAGCAGCATCATCGCCGGCACCGCGATGTACGACAGAATCTCCAGGCCGCGATAGCCGACATACGCCGTGGCGCAAAACACCAGGCCGAACAGCACCATCAAACCCAGCACCGCGCCTTCGCCCAGATCAAAGTATTTACCGAGCACCACCGCAGCGGTCGCTGTGCCCCAGGCGTACCAACCAATCTGGGTGAAGCCGAGGATCAGGTCGCTGAGCTTGCTGCCGACTTCGCCAAAACAGAAACGACCCATCAGCACCGAATTGAGACCGCTCTTGAAAGCGATGTAACCCAGGCCCGCCGCGTACAGGCCGAGCAGCAGGTTGCCGACGATGATCACCGCCATCATCTCGGCAAAACCGAACGCCACACCGAGCTTGCCGCCGGCAAACATGGTCGCGGTGAAGAAGGTGAAGCCCAGCAATACCATGGCGGTCGAGGCCAGGCCTTTGCGTGCATGCATGGGGACTTCACTGAGGGGGTAATCGTTGCCGGGATCGTTTTGCGTCATGGGGCGTTCCTTGCTGAAAAGGGGAGACGCGGGGGAGGGTTGCAGTGGTCGTGCCAGGTTTGAGTAGCGTCCGTCCCAATGTTTGAAGATGTCTAAGTTATTGATTGTTGAACATCTAAGTGTTGGATCAGTAGGCATGTCGTGTTCTAACGAATTTATTGTTTGTGTGAAAATCTTCATATTTTGAATTAAGTATGGATTGCTCCCATGGTCTTGTTGGAATAATCCTACAGGATATTAGTCTTATTCCTGCCTTTAATTTATTGACCGTAAAGGCTTGATCCAATATATCTATAAGTGCAAGTGATTCACGATTTTTCAGAAAATTCTAATGGCGATACAAGGATGTGCGATGAATATTCGAAACGTTGATATCGAAACTATTAAAGATGTTATTCGGGCGGACGGCGTTATGATGAGCGCTGGCTTTGGGGAGAAGTACGTAGATCCACTTCTTATGCAAGTTGAGAACACTCCCCCGGGAATGGAACTGACTAGGCCTGTACATACGGGGGCGGCAACAAGTAATTGTACTCAATGTTTCAGTCGGTGTTGCTATGCTTCTTACTCTCCGAAATCAATAAAAAGTGGCACCTGTTATGGACTGGTATCCAGAGCCAATGTAGTCGTTTTTAACTAGGTATGTGCCGCCTCAAGGCGGCATTTCAATTGACATAAGGAAGTGTTAGTGAGTGATTTCTCGATGGTTGATTCTATGGCGACTTATTCTGGCTCACACAGGGTTTTAGTGAATGAATTTTTAAATAGCCTGTATGAGAGTAAAAAGTTTGATCTTGCTTGTCTGATTGATAAGAAGCTGGCTAATGCCTTTGCTATACACGTGGCAAATAAGGTTGAAAGCTATGTTCGCCAATCCATCGAGGCAGAGGTGTCACATGTTAATGAAAACCTTGGGGTCAGTATGGCCTACGAGGATTTTTTAGAGCAGGACGAATTGTATCTCGAGTTTTTGAGGAAGTACGAGTCGCTGAGGTACTTGCTGGATAAACTTTTTGTGGATGAGCTAGAGAATTTCTCACTAGTTAAAGAGTGTTTTGCAAAGTCGCTTCCAGAATTGCTGCGTAGTGGTTTTTTGGATGGTCCTCATGAAGTGAGTGATGTGTTTTTGCTGGGAGACGAGAGTCACGATGGAAATAAAAACGTGGCACTTTTTTATGTTCAAGGATGCCCTGCTTTTGCCTTGAAGTTGCGTGATTTGGAGTTGGAAAGGAAAACAAGCGAGTTTCTTGGAGCTTTTTTCAATGAACAATGTGGTATTCGCGGTTGGGAGTTTCCAGAATATATATCGGGGCAGGGTTTCGGGTGGGTGAAGTGGTGTGATCAGGTTCCTTTGAAAAGCAAGGCGGAAGTAGAGAATTACTATAGATTGGCAGGTTATTTGATTGCTGCGGCTGCGTCGTTAGGAATTACCGACCTCCATTATGAAAATATCGTAACTCATCAAGGAAACCCCGTTCCGGTCGACTTGGAGGCGGTATTTCATCATGTCTATGTTGATGCGCCGCGTTTGGGAATACCCAGAACAGGGCTTGTGCCGAATGTTATTAAGTACACAGATGGACTTGCCGACACCGAGCACGCGGGCATAGGAAATATATTTCGGAAACAATCCGTTAGAAAAGTATCATTAAACACAAATCCAAATGCGGTGGTGTTTGATGGTGAGGTACAGAATCCAATAGACTATATTGAACATATCGTTGCAGGTTGTGTTGAATGCTACAAGGTCATAATTTATGAGTATCAGCGTTTTGTAGAGTTTTTGAATCAAACTTCTAATCTGAGAAATAGAATAATCTTGAGAGATACGGCTAACTATTGCTTGGTGATTGAGGCTTCCTATCATCCGCGGTTTCTAAAGAATAACCAGGATAGAAAAAAATACATCGAGTCTTGCCTAGGATCAGTCGAAGATCATCGGGCTGACTCCGCTCTCTTAAGGGCGGAGGTTGAATCCTGCTTTTTTGGGGATGTTCCCAGATTTACTTCTTGTGCGAAAGATCTTGCTGTTTGGTCAACTCATGCTGCTGAAAGTATTAAGCTGATTAATTATGTAAGCGGATACGACAGTGTGAGGGATAATTTATATCGCATAGTGAATGAGGGGTTTGGTAGCGAGATTCAATTTTTAAAGTGTGTATACCGAGAGGCGGAAAAAATAGTTGAATTGAACTGTAGGTTTAATCAGGTTCATGGTTTTGAGGAAGAAGAAGGTTCTAATTGCTTGGTTCTAAAAGCAACGCCTTCTGCAGTAAATATAACTGCTAAACACATGATTGATACTCGGTCTCCTCCTTTAATGTTTACTAGTAGGTGTGAAAGCTATCTCGAGTTAACTACCGTAGGGTTTGATTTGTTTTCAGGTTCGGGTGGGCTTGGTTATCTCGCTGCTACTGGGAGATTATTCGAATCAGAATCGGAGAATAAGGAGTTTTTGTTTGCATATTTTGAGATGATTTTAGGTGATGAGTTGCTATCGTCGTCTCCAATAGGTGGAGCATATGTCGGTGGGCTAAGTTCTATAGCGCCAATTTTTATAGATGGAAATTCCTCCTTTATTTCAACTGCAACCGATAAAATTGTTGCGGCTTTTTATTCTGAAGAATATAAAAATCTAGGTTCGGGCTTGATCTATGGTCTTGCTGGAGCTTTGGTGGTCGCCAGCTGTTATTTTCAATTGTCAAAGAAGGAGGAGTGGCAAGATGTTTCTAGATTACTATTCGAAGCGTTAGTCGCGAGATCTGAATTAGACGGTGAGCAGATAATATTCCCTAGTAATATCTCAATGCATCCTAAAAAAATATTATGTGGGCTTTCGCATGGGCAAGCAGGTATCGCTTATTCGATCGCTGTATATGCGATGGTTTTTGATATATCTGATCGAACGGTCGTTCCATTGATAAAAGGCGTAATTACGTCGGAAATCAACTGCTTTGAGCGGCAACTTGGCAACTGGCCAGATTTAAGGCATAAGCCTCGAAGCATAGAGCTTCAAAATGAGTTTGGATGGGCGCATGGAGGCGCGGGAATTATTTATGTTTTCGATTTTTTGAGAAGACATTTTAATATCGACGTGCTTGACAGGTTTTTGCAGGAGCACAATTTTCGAGCGATGTTCGAGAAGAATTTCAAAGCTTCGGCCAGTAAAGAAAATTTCTCAGTTTCAAACGGAGTGTTGGGGGTAGAGTTAATTTATCAGCGACTATTCAAGAAAGCTTTGAACGTCGATTTAGAAAGTAAGTATTGGTCGATTCAGGGGGCGTCTACTTTAGGGTGTGGTCTGATGAAAGGGTGTGCCGGAGAGCAACTAGCCCTGAATTCTCTAATGACGGGTGACCAATCTTTTCCTCTGTTGCCTCATGAACTGTTCAAGCTGAGTTTTCGGGAAGTATCCAAATGAATGTCAAAGGATTTGTTGATACTTATACGCTACTGAAGTTGTCCATGAAATCAAAGGACGTAAGTCGTTTGGCCTTTTTAGTAGTGTTGATTTTCCTTACCGCGATAGGTTTTGGTCTC
Source organism: Pseudomonas sp. LBUM1648 (assembly GCF_059716145.1). NCBI lineage: Bacteria > Pseudomonadati > Pseudomonadota > Gammaproteobacteria > Pseudomonadales > Pseudomonadaceae > Pseudomonas > Pseudomonas sp. LBUM1648. The sequence goes on along the minus strand of NZ_CP166808.1, from coordinate 4,380,538 downwards.
GTACCGTTATTTTTGCAGAGGATGCTTGCGGTTGCATCAGGTAATCATGAGCAGTTTTTGATGTTTTTGAGCCTGGTAGTCGGCGTTATTTTTATATCTCAGGTGTTTTCTCATTTGTCCGATGTAATGACAATGATGTTTATCCAGCGGGTGAATATAAATCTTGGTGAGATGTTCATTAAGAGATCTATTCGTTTGTCTGCATGTGAGAGCCTGATAAAAGGCCCGGCGCAACTGGCGCAGGTGCTGCAATGTGCTTCTGCGAGTATGGATAACACAATTCGATCAATGCTGGTTAGTATACTGCCCTCTATCGTTCAAATATTCGTATCGTTAGTTGTGTTGTGGTTTTTTAAAGATTTTTTCGTAATGTTCATGATTTTTTTGTATGTTTTTACGTATGCAATTATTAGCTCTTCAATGATTGGGCGCTTGTCAGAGTTGTTCAAGGTTGTGATATTAAAAGAGATGGGGAGTTCAAAAACCATTCATGGCATTGTTTCTAATATTGAGACAATACGTATATATTTGGCCGATGAATTTCTGTTGCGTTTTTTTTCGTGAAGATCAAGAAGGTGTTTATCAGTCTTGGTTGGGTTTTTATAGGAGAAGTACTTGTCTAGAAGTTTTTAGGGTATGTGTTTTTTCGCTTGTTTTTTTTGTTGTTCTTTATGAGTCTTCACTAAGGTTACTTTCCGGAGAGATAGGTGTTGGTCATTTTGTAATGGTTGCAGCCTATATGTTTCAGGTGTGTCAGCCATACGATGCTCTTTTAAAAAGTATTGGTAGCATGATTGAATCACTCGGTGGCTTTGCACCCTTGCTGAAACATCTCGACGCTTGTGAAGTTCGGCATGTTGGTAAAGGTAATGAGCTTCCGAATATTAGTCATCACCTGGAATTTTCTAATGTTCGATTTTCTTACCCTGAGCGACCTACAGAAAAGGTGCTGCACGATTTGTCAATCCGATTTATTCCGGGTGAAGTAGTTGCGATCACCGGTCCATCTGGTGTGGGTAAGTCGACAATTGTCAAGTTGCTGATGCGGCTCTATACACCCTCTTCGGGTTTAATTAAATATGGTGGTGTTGCGATAGAAGATTTGTCTGATCAAGACTTCTATTCTAGGTTTTCTTTCGTATCCCAAGAGGTTGGTTTATTCAACGGGTCGTTAAGATTTAATCTAAGAATCGCTGATCAAAATGCACCTGATGAAAGATTAGAAGCAGTTTTAAAACTTGCTGACCTTGGTGGATTTCTAAAAGGCTTGCCATCCGGGCTGGATACGGAAATTGGAGACAGGGGTTTAATGTTGTCGGGAGGCGAGCGTCAACGTCTTGCCTTGGCAAGAAGTTTTTTGCGAGACCATAAGGTCGTCGTTTTTGACGAGAGCACGGCATTCCTTGATGAGGTTGCTGAGCGAGCAGTGATCTCAAATATCAAAAAATATAATGCGTCTAATATTGTGATCATTGTTGCTCATCGAGAGTCGATATTAAAGTTGGCTGATCGAGTGGTCTCGTTTAATGGCGAATTTTGCGTGGAGCTTTAATCGTGAGAATATTGTCTGTTTCAATTAAAGGGTACCGCTCTGTTGATGATGTGTTTCTGAATCTTGATGGTTTGAATATTTTTCATGGTGAAAATGGAGTTGGGAAAACTAATTTATATAATGCACTCAAGCTCGTGCAGGCTGCTGCAACGGGAGAGTTTTCGAAGTTTATCGTTCGGGAGGGTGGCATGCAGTCGATCCTTTCGGAGAATTCAAAGCGCAATGCAGACCGTTCAAAAATTATTTTTGAAGTGCGGTTCTCGACTTTTTCAGATGATGATGGCTATTACAGTTACGGAATCACAGCGGGACTAGTGCCGCAAAAAACCGCTTTTGGAGAAAAGATTGTATTGGGCGATGGTTTTGAGTTTGAACCTCAAATCAAAACTGAAAAACTGATTTTTCATAATGGACGGAAAAGTCATACTTTGATGTTCCGAGAAAATGGTTTCTTGAAGGTGATGGATCGAGAAATGGCCGTTCTCGACATGTCGAATGCTATTCGACTATTCCCCTCTGCTACGGCATTAAGCTCTCTCACGGATGCAGAACGTTTTCCGGAGGTATTACGCGTCAAACATGAAATTATGGGGTGGCGTTTTTATCACGGTTTCAGGACTGATATTGAGTCGCCCATTCGCAAGCCTTGCTACGCAGTTAGTGACACGGTACTTCATTCGTCTGGAGCAAATCTCGCTGCGGTTCTGGCGACGCATAAATATATAGTTCAAGATCTCGATGTTGTTGAAGAGTTGATTGCGGATACATTCGGAGGGGCTATTTTGGAGATTTCAAGGCCGGAACGTACCGTTTCTTTTGGACTTCGATTTCCTCAAAGTAACCGCACAAGCAATGCGTGGGAACTGTCTGACGGCACTTTGCAATATATTTGCCTAGCTGTTGCGCTGACATCCAGTTCTTTGCCTCCATTCATTGTTTTGAATGAGCCTGACAACAGTTTGCATCCCGATATGCTCAGGTCGTTGGCTGTTTTGATTAGTTCTGCCAGCAAGCGATCGCAGATTTGGGTTGTTACTCATTCACCGATATTGAAAGATATTCTTGAAGAGTCAGGGACGTCTAAATCTCGGCATGTCATTAAACGGGGGCTTCATACATGGATTGAAGGGTTGGCTCTAAATGGTGAAGTTAATACTTTTTGACACAATCGAAAGCTGGGATTTTGATTCACACAGCGCAGGGATAGGCATGAAATTGGTGCATTGATGATGCATCTTGGAACACTGATTCTTCGGCATTTAGCGACTCTATATGAGTGGTTTGGCCTTTGTGCACTTGCGCCATTCCGGGACGCGGACGCCGCGCGTCAAAGAAATCGCAGCAATGCAGCGACGATCGCTTCAGGGGCGTCTTCCTGGACGAGGTGGCCGGCGTTGGGGATTGGGTGAAATTGTGATCCCGGGATCATCTGGTGTAACGCCCGACCCCGTTCGATGGGAATCCATTGGTCGTCCTCACCCCAGAGAATCTGCACCGGGCAGCGTATCGCCGGGTACAGATTTTCGGCTTCACGGGTATAGCGTTCGTCCATCTGCGCGATCTGCCGATAGAACGCCGCTTGCCCCGGATCGCCGAGCCACGGCTGCACGTACGGGGCCAGTTCATCATCGGGAATATCCCGGTGTATCGCCCCGCGAATGTAGGTCGGCACGATGGCGCGCTGGATGTAATCCGGCAGGCCGCTGAACGCCGCTTCATGCTGGCGCACGTGCTGCACGAACGGTGACCCCCACGGCGTCAGCGCCACCGGGTCGATCAGCGTCAGGCTGCGGTAATCCTTTTCGTTGAGCAGATGCGTGCGCAGTACCGTGGCGCCGCCGAAGTCGTGGGCGACTACGTCGGGGCGCTGGATGTTCCAGTGATCGAGCAGTTGCGCGAGGAGTTGGTTTTGCACGCCGAGTGACACGTCAGCGTCCGGTTGTTCCGAGCGCCCGTAGCCCAGCAAATCGAAATAATGCACGCGGTGCGTGGCGAAAAAGTGCGGCGCGATGCGATGCCAGACATAGGACGAGAAGGGCGTGCCATGCACGAACACAAGCGGCGGGCCGTCGCCGCGTACGGCATGCCGCACCGGGTAGCCGTTGAAGTCAAAGACCTGATCCAGCAGCCAGTCCGTCATGGGCCTGTCCTCTTGGCGGGTTTGAGCCAAAGAGCATAGGCATAAAAAAACAGCCGGGGAGGCTGTTCTCTATTTCCCTGGATAAACACCGATCCCGTAGGAGCTGCCGAAGGCTCGGGCCGCGTTCGGCAGCTCCTACACGGGGTATCGGTGTTGGATCATTCGCCGCGATAGATGCAACCGCTGGTGCAGGTCTCATGAATACGGATCGCGCTGAGTTCCGGCAGCAGCGGCTTCATTTCATTCCAGATGAATTTGGCCAGCACTTCACTGGTCGGGTTTTCCAGGCCAGGAATGTCGTTCAGGTAGTTGTGATCCAGACGCTCGTACAGCGGCTTGAAAATCGCCTTGATCTCGGAGAAGTCGCGGATCCAGCCGGTGTGCGGATCAAGGTCGCCGCTGAGGTGAATCGCCACCTTGAACGAGTGACCGTGCAGACGCCCGCACTTGTGGCCGTCCGGGACGTGCGGCAGGCGGTGGGCGGATTCGAATGTAAATTCCTTGAAGATTTCCACAGTATTTTCAGCTCTGTTCAGATGGCGTTCGCCGCAGCGATTCGGGCAGGCCGCGAGTTTATCAGCTTGTGTTTGGCCGTGCTGACTAAAGGGTCAGCAAGCGTTCGGCGAGGCGACCGTTGGCAGTCAGTTCGAGGAATTCGTCACCGAGGCGCCGGCTCTCGTCCATTGCCGCGTGCCAGTACTTCTGCCGGCTCGACGCATCGCCCATGAAGCGTTTGAAGTCGTTCCTGTCGGGCAGTTTGCCGTAGGGCAGGCGCGCCAGATACTCCTTCGACGGCGCCAGCAACAGCACGTCCTGCAAGCGCTCCACCGATGCGCGGCGCCACGGCAGGGTTTTGTCGAACCAGCCCGGAATCACCCGGTCGGTGAAGTGCGGATAGAGCACGATGCCGTCGCCGCTGTAGGGCAGGTCGAGGTGATAGTCGAGCAGACCGCCGTCGCGGAACGTCCCCTCACCGGCGCCCGGCAAATCGCGCACGCCTTCCATCACCATCGGGATCGAACCCGAGGCCAGCAGCGCCTGACGCAGATTGCCGGCGTTGAGTTCGACGAAGCGCGAGGGGAAATCGTTCAGCGCATTGACCGGTGGCGCCAGGCGCGGATCGTGAATGATCAGCCGTTCGAAGTGCCGCGAGAGCCGCGCGCGACCACGCAGGTTGTCGGCGATCACCGAGCCCAGCGCCAGGCCAAGTCGGCCACGATGATCATCAGCGAGGCGGCCCTGGCTTTTGACCACCATGATGTTCAGGCGGTAATCGGCGTTGTTCAGGATGCTCGCGTCGCGACCGTCGAGCAGGTCGTTGAGCATGCGCTGCGAGCTCTGACTGATCTCGGCCATGGTCACGCCTTTGTTGAAATTCTGCTCGGCGTACAAGCGCCCGAGGCGGCGGATGCCTTCGGCGGCATCGGGCAGGCAGGCACTGGCGAAGCGCCAGGAACCGACCGAGGCGCCGATCAGCGAGCGCTCGCGTGGCGCGCTCGGCAGCCATTCACCGAACAACGCCAGATCCAGCCCCTGAATCCCCAACGCCTTCGGTCCACCGGCCGCGCCGGGCAGGGTGCCGACGTCGGCGGCGTTCAGACCCTGGGCTCGAATCCGCGCCATGGCTCGGGGGCCGGCCTTGAGGGTGAGGGCGGGGAATTTGATGTGGATGGCTGTCATACCGGTCTCGATCGTTAGCAAGCGAAGGATTATAGAACCACTGCTACCACAGGGGGACCCTTTATTGCCTTGGAGCAATGATGGCAATTCAGTTTCAGTTAAGTTGCTCCCGCTAAGGTGCCCACCGTCGCAACACATAAAAAATACGGAGACACCCATGAAAACCCTGACTGCCCTTTCCCTCGCCTCGATCCTCGGCCTCACCGCCAGCCTCGCTCACGCTCGCGATCTGGGACCCGATGAAGCCCTGCGTCTGCGCGACGCTGGTACTATCGTCTCCTTCGAGAAGCTCAATGCCACGGCACTGGCCAAACACCCGGGTTCAACGATCACCGAAACCGAGCTGGAAGAAGAGTACGGCAAGTACATCTACCAGGTCGAAATGCGTGATCCGCAGGGGCTGGAGTGGGATCTGGAATTAGACGCGGTCAGCGGGCAGGTTCTCAAGGATCATCAGGATACGTAATGAAGGTGAATGTTCGCGCCACCAGTCGCACTGCGTTGGCGCTTGTGATTTTCTGCTCGGCTGCGATGGCTCGCGACCTCGATCAGGACGAAGCCCTGAAGCTGCGTGAGCGCGGGGTGATTCTGCCGCTGGAGCAAGTGCTGCAGCAGGCCATGGATCGCTATCCCGGGGCGAAACTGCTGGAAGTCGAGCTGGAAGAGAAACATGACGTCTACATTTATGAAGTCGAGTTGCTGACAGCCGAGGGTGTTGCGCGTGAGCTGCACCTGAAAGCCGATACCGGTGAACTCGTGAAAGACAAGGAAGATTGATCGATGCGTTTGCTTCTGGTGGAAGACCACGTACCGCTGGCCGACGAATTGATCGCGGGCCTGCAACGCCAAGGCTATGCGGTGGATTGGCTGGCGGACGGCCGCGATGCGGTGTATCAGGGCAGCAGCGAGCCCTATGACCTGATCATCCTCGACCTCGGCCTGCCCGGTGTACCGGGGCTTGAAGTGCTGGCGCAATGGCGCGCGGGCGGTCTGGCGATTCCGGTGTTGATCCTGACGGCGCGCGATTCCTGGGCCGAACGTATCGAAGGCCTCAAGGCTGGCGCCGACGATTACCTGACCAAACCGTTTCACCCCGAAGAGCTGCACCTGCGCGTTCAGTCGTTGCTGCGTCGCTCCAAGGGCCAGGCCAATCAAAGCACGCTAAAGGCTGCCGGCCTTCATCTGGACGAGGGCCGCCAATGCGTGACCCGCGACGGTGCGGACATTCTGCTGACCGCCGCCGAATTCCGCCTGCTGCGCTATTTCATGCTGCATCCGGAACAGATCCTCTCCAAAAGCCACCTCGCCGAACACCTCTACGACGGTGAGACCGAGCGCGACTCCAACGTCCTCGAAGTCCACGTCAATCACCTGCGCCGTAAACTCGGCAAAAGCGTGATCGAAACCCGTCGCGGCCAGGGTTACCTGTTCGGCGGGCAAGCTTCGTGAGATCAATCCAGCGCCGCTTGAGCCTGGGGTTGATCAGCGTGATGGTGGTCGTCGGCCTGGTGCTGGCGCAGACCAGTCTGTGGTTGTTTGAAATGGGTTTGCAGCGCTACCTCGAAGCCGGGTTGCGTAACGACAGCGAGAGCCTGCTGGTGGCGCTGGTGCGCGGGCCGCAGGGTTTGCAACTGGATGAGCGACATTTGTCGCCGGCCTATCAGCGGCCGTTTTCCGGGCATTATTTCCGCATCGACTTTGCCGAGAGCCATTGGCGCTCGCGCTCGTTGTGGGATCAGGATCTGCCGCTGCTTGAACGCCCCGGCCTGCACAGCAACCTGCAATTGGGGCCGGACGGTCAGCAGTTGCTGGTGCTGCGTTCGGACTATCGGCGGCTGGGGCAATCGATATCGATCAGCGTCGCGCAGGATTACACGCCCGTTCGCGAAAGTTTCCAGCGTATGCGCCAGATCGGCCTTGGCTTGGGATTGGCCGGGTTGTTGCTGATTCTGTTTTTGCAACGGCTGACCGTGCGCCGCGCCCTGAAGCCGCTGGAAAAGGCCCGCGAGCAGATCGCTCAGTTGCAGCAGGGCCAGCGTTCACAACTGGACGATCAGGTGCCCGTTGAGCTGGAGCCGTTGGTAGCGCAGATCAACCATTTGCTCGCGCACACCGAAGACAGCCTCAAGCGTTCACGCAATGCCTTGGGCAATCTGGGCCATGCGCTGAAGACACCGTTGGCGGTGCTGTTGAGCCTGGCGTCGAGCGAAAAACTCGATGGCCATCCCGAGCTACGCAAGATCCTCAAGGAACAGCTGGAACAGGTGCAGCAGCGACTTAACCGCGAGCTCAATCGCGCACGGCTGTCCGGCGATGCGCTGCCGGGTGCGCTGTTTGATTGCGACGCGGAACTGCCGGGGTTGTTGGCGACGTTGAACATGATCCACGGCGAACATCTGGCGTTGAGCTATGTGGCGCCGCCGGGGCTGCAATTGCCGTGGGATCGTGAGGATTTGCTCGAGTTGCTCGGCAACCTGCTGGATAACGCCTGCAAGTGGGCGGATGCCGAAGTGCGCTTGAGCGTGATTGAACGAACCGACGGTTTTGCTCTGAGCGTTGAGGATGACGGGCCGGGGATTCCCGAGGAGCAGCGTGCTCAGGTATTCAGCCGGGGCGCGCGGCTGGATGAGCAGACTCACGGGCATGGTCTGGGATTGGGGATCGTGCGCGATATCGTCGATACGTGGGGTGGGTTGTTGGTGTTGGGCGAGAGCGAGTGGGGCGGGTTGAAGGTGGTGATCGAGTTGCCTAAACGCTGATCACCCAAACACCACCAATCCCTTGTGGGAGCGAGCCTGCTCGCGAATGCGGTGGGTCAGACACATCATCGTTTACTGACACACCGCTTTCGCGAGCAGGCTCGCTCCCACATTGGGTTTTGCAATGGGCCGTCAAACCCGAAACTGATCCATCAAACTCTGCTGCTGATTCGCCAGGCTGTTCAGCGACTGACTCACCCGCGCCGACTCATTCGCCTGCTCCGACAACGACTCCGTCACATCGCGAATCGTCGCCACGTTGTTGTTGATCTCCTCAGCCACCGCGCTTTGCTCTTCGGCGGCACTGGCGATCTGCAGGTTCATGTCGCTGATCACCGTCACTGCATCACCAATCTGCCGCAGTGCGGTCACCGCTTGGCCAACCTGCTCGACGCTGCCCTGGGCCTGACGATGGCTGTTGCCCATCGAACCGACCACATCCTGCGTGCCGCTCTGCAGTTGTTCGATCACCTGACGGGTTTCTTCCACCGACTCCTGCGTGCGGCGGGCGAGGTTGCGGACTTCGTCGGCGACCACGGCGAAACCACGTCCGGCCTCACCGGCACGGGCCGCTTCGATGGCTGCGTTGAGTGCCAGCAGGTTGGTCTGCTCGGCGATGGCGCGGATGGTTTCCAGCACGGCGCCGATCTTCTCGCTGTTGGCGGCCAGACCTTCGACCTGAACCATCGCCGCGCTCATGTCGGCGGCGAGGGTGTCGATGCTGGCGGTGGTGCGGTCGATCACGGTCAGGCCCTGACGCGTGGCGCGATCAGCATCCTTGGCCGCTTCCGCTGCTTGCGCGGCGCTGCGGGCGACGTCCTGTGCCGTGGCGCTCATTTCGTGGGAGGCGGTCGCAACCTGATCGACCTGACGGTATTGCTGTTCCATGCCGGCGCTGGTCTGGGTGGCGATCGCCGAAGACTGGTCGGCGGTGTTACGCGCGTCCTGCACCGAGCGTTTCACCTCGGCGATGATCGGCTGCAACTTGTCGAGGAACTTGTTGAACCAACCGGCCAGTTGACCCAGTTCATCCTTCTTGTCATAGGCCAGACGTCGGGTCAGATCACCTTCGCCGCTGGCGATGTCTTCGAGCATGTGCGCGACGCCGAGGATCGGTTTGGTCACGCTGCGCGCCATCAGCCACACCAGCAGCAGGCCGATTAACGCGGCGAGTACACCGAGGCTCAATTCGATCAGGGTACCCGAGGTGTTGCTCGCATCCAGTTGCTGCTTGAGTGCTTCGGCGCGCTCCACCAGCACTTTTTCCGGCACATCCAGCAACACCGCCCACGACGGCCCGCCGGGAATCGGCTGGAACGGCGACAGTACTTTCAACTGGCCGTTGCTGTGCAGGCTGCTGACGCTGGCGCTCGACGACAGCATACGCAACAGCTCGGCGCCGCTGGTCTTGTCCACGGCATCCAGGCGCTGGCTGAGTTTGCCGGCGTCCGGGCTGTAACCGGCGAGCAGGCCGACCGGGCTGATGATGCTCACGGCGGTCTGACCGTCGTAGAGCTTTTTGCTCGCGCCCTGACTGATCGCTTGCAGGCTGTTGAGGTTGATGTCCACCGACAGCGAGGCGATGACTTTGCCGTTGACCATCAGCGGGAAGACGATGCTGGTCATCAGCACGTTCTGGCCATCGATCACATAAAAGTACGGTTCAATCACGCACGGTTTGAGCGTGGTACGCGGGCAGGTAAACCAGGCGTTGGCCGCCTGACCGCTGGGGCCGGTGCTGGTGTCGGCCATGTCGCTTTCCGGCAGGGCCATCGAGGTGACTTTGCCCGGGGTCGGTTGCGACCAGTACAGGGCGAAGCGGCCCTTGTCGTTGCTGCCGAGTTCGGCCTGACCTGCGAACAATTCGTCCTTGCCGTCCAGTGCGTTGGCTTCGAACACCAGCGACAGGCCGAGCAAGTCAGGGTTGGCTTGCAGGGCTGACTTGACCTGACGGGTCATGTCTTCGCGCAGGTCGAAGGCATCGAGGAAGCGTTTTTCGGCCTGTTCACGCAGGAACAGCACCTGACGCGAAAAACCGTGGCCGTACTGATAAGCGTCCATGAACTGCTGGCGAATGCCCGCCGCTTGCACCTCGCCCTGAGACTCGATGCGCGCCTGCGCCGATTCAGTGAGCATCTCCATGCTCGAAGCTTTCACCAGTTCGGAACTGTGCTCCATGCGATACAGCGAAAGACCCACCAACAGGGTCACGATACCCGCCAGGCAAAGCCCGGCAAGCAGGGTGATTTTCCATTGGATGGAAAGTTGTCTGAGCGACATGGAAACATCCTTATTCGATAAATATCTGAGACTTTGCACTGTAACGGCCGCGTTTCGGCTTTCTTTATTTTTGAAACACAATATGACCAATTGCCGCATGCGGAGGCTGGAAACCCTGTTTGGGGTAAACACAAAACCTGTGGTGAGGGGATTTATCCCCGACCGGCTGCGCAGCAGTCGCAAAACCCGCAAATGCGGTGTGCCTGTAAGAATGCAGGAGGGCGGCTTCGCCACCCATCGGGGATAAATCCCCTCGCCACAAAGATTGTGCCTGGCCCTGGATAATGGGCAGTTGTTTTGACACCGCCGCCACTCTGCGGCACAGTGCGCGCCCTTCTAATAAGACCCTCTTTGCAAATCCGCCGGTGCTTCAAGGGCGGACTCATCCTGTCTGGCGGTGAATTGTCCACCGCAGTGTTTTTGAGGTAGTGAAATGAATGCAGTGATTGCTGCGGTCGGCGTCATGCTGATCCTCAGCCTGTCCCGCGTGCACGTGGTGATCGCCTTGATCGTCGGTGCATTGGTCGGCGGCCTTACCGGTGGTCTGGGCATCGACGCCACGCTCAAGGCGTTCAACAGCGGTCTGGGCGGCGGGGCGACGGTGGCGTTGTCCTACGCGTTGCTCGGCGCTTTCGCTGTGGCGATCGCCAAGTCCGGCTTGGCCCATGCGCTGGCCGACAAGGCACTGGCCATGGTCGACCGTCAGCACTCGACCGGTGGTGGCAGCGTCAAATGGCTGCTGATCGGCCTGTTGTGGGTGGTGGCGATTGCCTCGCAGAACATCCTGCCGATCCACATCGCGTTCATTCCGCTGCTGGTGCCGCCGCTTTTATATGTGCTGACCAAGCTGCAACTGGATCGCCGGTTGATCGCTTGCGTCATGACGTTCGGCCTGATCACGCCGTACATGTTCCTGCCGGTGGGTTTTGGCAACATTTTCCTCAATGAAATCCTGTTGGCCAACGTCGCCCGCAGTGGTGTCGACATCAGCGGCGTCAACGTCACTCACGCCATGGGCATTCCGGCGCTGGGCATGGTGTTCGGCCTGGCGATGGCGTTCATCAGCTACCGCAAAAAGCGTGTTTACGACCTGACGAAAATCGAGCAGGTCGAGCAGGTGGTCGTGCAGTACAACCCGATGAGTCTGATGATTGCCGGTGTGGCTATCGCGGCGGCATTCATCGTTCAACTGCTGCTGGACTCGATGATTATCGGCGCGCTGGCCGGCTTCCTGATCTTCTCGGTATCGGGCATTGTCAAGTGGCGCGAGACCGATGATTTGTTTACCGAAGGCATGAAAATGATGGCAATGATCGGCTTTATCATGATCGCCGCCTCCGGGTTTGCCGAAGTGATGAAGGCCACCGGACAGGTGCAGACACTGGTCGAGTCGTCGGCGTCGTGGATCAATCACAACAAGGGTGTTGGCGCGTTGCTGATGCTGCTGGTGGGGCTGCTGGTGACCATGGGCATCGGTTCGTCGTTCTCCACCGTACCGATTCTGGCTGCCATTTTCGTGCCGTTGTGTGTGCAATTAGGCTTTAGTCCGCTGGCCATCGTCTGCATTGTCGGCACCGCCGGCGCGCTGGGCGACGCCGGTTCGCCCGCCTCGGATTCGACCCTTGGCCCGACCTCCGGCCTGAACATCGACGGCCAGCATCACCACATCTGGGATACCGTGGTGCCGACCTTCCTGCATTACAACTTGCCATTGCTGGCGTTCGGCTGGGTGGCCGCGATGGTTCTCTGAACCCACAGGGGATTGGGGGGAATTGCTGACTCAACTTTTGATCTGGCGTGCCGTTAAAGCCTTTAACCACGCCAATAAAATCAAAAGAGTGAGCTTCCCCCATGCGCTTGAGTCTCAAGGCCAAAGTCCTGTCCCTTGCCGTTCTCCCGGTATTGCTCTTTGCGCTGGTCATCAGCCTGACCACGCTGTTCATCCTCCAGGAACAGGCGCACAAAGAGGTCGAACAGACCCGCGAACGCCTGCTCGGCGACGCCAAGGCCACTCTGCAAAGTTACGTCGCCGTGGCCATGACCACGATCAAACCGCTGTATGACGCTGCCGCCCCCGGTGATGCCGAGTCGCGCGCGCAGGCGATCAAACTGCTGTCGGGCATTCGCTACGGCAAGGACGGCTACTTCTTCGGCTACGACTCCGAGACCGTGCGCCTGTTCAAGGCCAACGATCCGGAAGGCGTGGGTAAAAGCTTCAAGGACAACCGCGACCCGAACGGGGTTTTCGTCAACCTCGGTCTGGTGAAAGTGGCGAAGGACGGCACGCACTATCTGCAATACAGCTCGCCGCTGCCGGGCAACGCGCAAGTGCTGGTGCCGAAACTCGGTTACACCGAATACCTGGCGAAGTGGGACATGGCGGTCGGCACCTCGGTCAACCTTGACGGCATCGAAGCGCAGGTGGCGCAGGTTGAAGCGCAGGTACAGGAACGCATGCAAGGCGTGATCCTCAGCATCGTCGGCGTGGCCGTGGTGGTGCTGTTGGTGATCGCGGCGGCGGGGATGCTGCTGGCCAACACGATTCTGCGTCCACTGACTCTGATGAAAGCCAACCTCGACGACATTGCGGCGGGCGAGGGCGATTTGACCCGTCGTTTGAACATCACCAGCCAGGACGAACTCGGTGAACTGGCCGGCTCGTTCAACCGTTTCGTCGACAAGATCCACGGCCTGGTGCGGCAGATCACCGAGATGACCACGCAACTGACCGGGCTGGTGACGCAGGTGTCGGATCAGGCCCAGCGTTCGGATCAAGCCATGGAGCGCCAGCGCCACGAGACTGATCAGGTGGCCACGGCGATCAACGAAATGTCTGCCGCCGCCCAGGAAGTCGCCAAGAGCGCGCAAAACGCTGCGGTCGCGGCCCAGCAGACCGACGAAGAAGGGCAGAGCGCCAAACGCGTGGTGGCCGGCAGCATCAAACAGATTCATGCGCTGGTGGATGACATCCGCAGCAGCGGTGTGTCGCTGGACAGTTTGCAGCAGGACGTGAGTTCGATTGTCGGCGTGCTGGGGGTGATTCGCTCGATTGCCGAGCAGACCAACCTGCTGGCCTTGAACGCCGCCATTGAAGCCGCGCGGGCTGGTGAGGCCGGGCGCGGATTTGCCGTGGTGGCCGATGAAGTGCGGGCGCTGGCCAGTCGTACGCAGATCAGTACTCAGGAAATTCAGGGGATGATTGATCGCTTGCAGGCGGGCACGCAGTCGGCGGTGGAAGCGATGCGCCGTTCCAGCGAGGCGGGTGATGGCACCTCGCAGCAGGCCAATCAGGCGGGGGCGTCGCTGGATGCGATGGCGGAATTGATCGCGACGATCAACTCGATGAACGCGCAGATTGCCAGTGCGGCGGAAGAGCAAACGGCGGTGGCCGAAGAGATCAACCGCAGCGTGCATCAGATTGCGGTGGCGGTGGACAGCGTGGCGGATGAGACTCAGTTGGGGGCGCAGACTTCGCGCAGTCTGGCGGATCTGGGGCAGCGACTGGGCAAACTGGTTGGGCAGTTCCGTATCTGAGTGTCAGGGAAAGCCCCTCACCCTAACCCTCTCCCGAAGGGAGAGGGGACTGATCGGGGGATATTGAGGATGTACGGCGACTTGAACCTGCTATACCGAATCCATAATCGACTCAATCTTTCAGGTCGATGCATGACGCAAGACACCTCGGTCAGTCCCCTCTCCCTCCGGGAGAGGGCCAGGGTGAGGGGCTCTTGATCTTCAACCTCTCAAGGCCTGTCCCAATAAGGCACTTCACCGAAACATTCGATGAAGAAATCAATCACCGTCCGCACCTTCACCGACAACCGACGACTCCCCGGCCACAGCACCGCAATCTGCTGCGGCTCCAGACTGTTCGATACCTGATATTCCCTCAGCACCGGCACCAGCGTGCCTTCGCGCACCGCTTCGCCAATCAGCCACGACGGAAACATCACCAGCCCCAGGCCTTGCTCGGCGGCTTGGGTGAGGGTATCGGCGTGGTTGCCGGTGATCGGACCTTTGACCGAGTAGGGCGTCCAGTCCTGCCCGTCACGACGGAAAAACCAGCGCTGCTGGCCGGTCGCGCCTTTGTAGGCCAGGCATTGATGCAGCGCGAGTTCGTCGGGGTGTTGCGGTGTGCCGTGACGTTTGAGGTAAGCGGGGCTGGCGGCGACCTGGAAGCGATGTGGCGCCAGAATCCGCGCCTGCATGCTCGAATCATGCAACGGGCCGATGCGGAACAGCAGGTCCGCACCTTCCTGCAACGGGTCGACGTAGTGGTCAGTCTGCTGGATATCCAGTTGCAACTTCGGATAACGCGCGCACAACTGGCCCAGCCACGGCGTCAGATGGCGCTGGCCGAACACCACTGGGGCGTTGATTCGTACAAGGCCGGTGGGTTCGCTTTGCTGCTCCTGCAACGCCTGTTCGGCTTCTTCCAGTTGCACCAGCACCAACCGCGCATGATGGCCGAGCATGCGCCCGGCCTCGGTCGGTGTGACCGCGCGGGTGTGGCGGTAGAGCAATTGCTGGTTGAGCGCCTGCTCCATCAACTGAATCTGCCGGGAAATCGACGAGGGCGCCACGCCTTCGCGGCGGGCGACTTCGGAGAAACTGCCGTGGTCTAGCACCGCCACAAATAGCCTGAGTGCCTTGAATCCGAGTTCGTTGAGCCCGTGCATGAATCATCCTGCTGTGCGAGTTACGCAAAAGTGTTGTCCGGATGCTCCCATTTATCGCAAAGCGCCGCCAGTCGATAATCCGCGCCATCGATTATTTGCGTGGGTTTTAGTTATGCAGACGTTGGATGAGGTGAGTGTTGCGCCGCCGGTGGCGAAACCGGGGTTGCGATTGTTGTTACTGCCGCTGGTGATTCTGGCGGGCATGGGGCTGTCGGTAGAGGCCGGGTTGCTCGGGCCGCTGGGGGTGCAGGTCGGACATTTGTGGGCGACCTTGAGCATTTTCGGCGTTGGGGCGGCGATTCTGTTTTTGCTGCTGTTGTTCAGCGGCCCGCAACAAGGACCGGCGCTGAACACATTGCCTCGCTGGCAGTTGATCGGCGGTATTCTCGGGCCGATCTACGTGGTGGTGCTGACCTTGGCGACCCCGCACATTGGCATTGCCATGACCATGATTGCGATCCTCTCCGGGCAGGTTGGCAAGAGTGTGTTGATTGATCACTTTGGCTGGTTCGGCGCGGCTCGCAAGAAGGTCAACGGTGAGCGCTGGATGGCGCTGCTGCTGATTGTTGCGGCACTTGTCTTGATTGCTCGGGGTTGATGATGAATCTGATTATTTTGTTGGCCGTGGTAGTCGCGGCAGGCGCGGTGTTGAGTGTTCAGGCCGCGATCAATGGGCGTCTGGGTGAAACCGTTGGGGTTTTGCGCAGTAGTTTGCTGACGTTTGCCGTGGGGGCGTTGGTTACGGGGTTGTTGATTCTGTTTTTTGAACCGGCCCATGCCGTGAGTTTGCTCGATGTGCCGAAATGGCAGCTCAGTGGTGCGTTGTTCGGGGTGGTTTACATGATTGTGATGGTTGGCGCTGTCCCACGGATTGGTACGGCGGTGGCGACGGTGGCGGTGATTGTCGGGCAGTTGGGGATGGGGATGTTGATTGATAATTTTGGCTGGTTGGGGAATCCGGCGATCGATCTTTCTTCGAGTCGGATTTTGGCGATGGTTTGTTTGGGGTTGGCTTTGGTGTTTATGTATCGCAGTAGTGTTCGCTCTTCTGACTGAGTACATATCCGTTATTTTTGTGAGGGCGACTTAGGGTTCCGCCCTTACGGCGGGTCACTTTTTCCAGACGCCGAAAAAGTAACCAAAAAGGCTTGCCCTGACGTACGGCCCGCTCGCTGAGGCTCGGGGTTCCTTCGCTCCGGGATTGATCCGGGCGCATCGCCTCCGGTTTGCTTCGCTGCACCTCCTCTCGACGTGTTTGGCTGCGCCAAACGGTCGCTGCGCTCCCACCCCCGGATCAATCCCTCCACTCAGCCTGCCGACGGGCGTTTGAGATCAAGAGCGGTATTCGAGCTTGCGCTCATTGTGTTGAGTGGGGCGGCATGCGCCGCGTGCGGGGTGTACTCATTTTCATGTGGGAGCTGGCTTGCGAGCGATGGCGGCCTGACAGCCGACCAATCTCTGGAGGGTGCACCCATTCCAATTGTAGGAGCTGCCGAAGGCTGCGATCTTTTGATCCGCTTCCGCTTCGGCTTCCGCTTCGGCTTCGGCTTCGGCTTCGGCTTCGGCTTTGGATTTGGCTTTGGCTTTTGATCTTGCTCTTCAGCCCATCGGCAGGCCGAGCGAAGGTGTTCATCCGGGGGGTAGGCGCGCAGCGCCGTGCGGCGAAGCCGCACACATCGAGAGGAGGTGCAGCGAAGCAAACCGTAGGCGATGCCCCCGGATGGACACCGTAGCGAGGGAACACTGAGCCTAGGCGAAGTGCCGTACGTCAGGGGGCAGCCTTTTTGGTTACTTTTTCGGCGTCTGGAAAAAGTGACCCGCCGTAAGGGCGGAACCCTAATCAGCAACACCCGCAGCAACGGATATGCCCCCAACTCCCAACCCCCAAACCCCCAAACCCCCAAACAAAATCAAAAGATCGTCCGATCGCGGCCCGAGCCTTCGGCAGCTCCTACACTGATTCCTACGGCTTGCCCTTCAAGCCTCAGACAACCACCACTGAAGGAGTCTGTCCCATGCCCGATAAAAAATGCGATTGTCCCGGCTGTAGCTGCACAATCAAGGAAAACGAACATTCATATGCCGTGCACGGCAAACACTATTGCTGTGAAGCCTGCGCCCACCACCACAAGGGCGGTGAAGAGTGTTCAAAAAAAGGCTGCCATTGCGCGCACCCTAAATAACAGCGCCCACAAAAAAGCGGAGCCTAATCAGGCTCCACTTCCAGTTTCAGACTTTCATCCTCCAGCCGTTCCGTATGCCGGACTGTTCCTTGCAATCGTCGCCCCTCAACCCTGACCACCACGGTTTTCGCTTGATCAAGATTTTCAGGAAACGGTGCCGGCACTCTCAGAGCAAAGCAATACGGATCATGTTCGACGGCTTCAAGCCCCACCTCACAATCGACACTTTTGGTGATACGTCCGAACAATGTGTCCAGGCCGTAATCCAGATGCGCCGGACTGCTGATGTGGCTCATTGTGCATTCCCCCGAATGATCCCGATCGCTGCGCAAAGCTTAGCTGGTCGGTCGCCAGACAACGTTTTCCACACCGAATTTTTCCGCCATCGGTTTGCTGGTCTTCTGTACTTTTTCGCGGCCGAAACGCGGGATTCGACCCACGCCCGCGTCGCAACTCGCCCAGTGCCACGCCTCGGCGTTGTCCATTTTGTCCGAGCGGATAATGAACGACTTGGGCGTGCCGTGAAGGGTGTATTCGATGACGTAGAGTTTTGCGTTGTTCATAAAGCCCGTATTCCTCCCTGTGGTAATAGAAGGATCGCAGCGCACCGGGAAAATTCACTCGGATTGTCCGACGGTATCTATCAAAGGCGACACACTGACGCACTGGTTACCATGGCGTCTTCGCCAACCCCAATGAATGCTCGCCATGGCCCTCGCCGCGCCGCCCGATCTCAGTGGCACCGATGTGCCCGTTCAGCCGCTGGCGCGCACGTATCCGCGTGGTTTGTATATCGAGCAGCACGCGGAAAATGCCGGTGCCGGCACTGGCCGCGTTCGGTCGCATCGCGATCATTGCCGCGCCGGTGGACGGCCATGTGCAGTTGCCAGCATTGGCGTTGTATCGCAAGGGCGGTTCGGTGGTCGGGATCAACTCGCTGCTGTACGGCGTTGAGGCGTGCGCGGCCATGCTGGAACAGTTCGGCCGGTTCTTCGATGAAGACTTGCTGCCGTTGCCGCAAGGTCTGGTCGAAGCACCGCTGGCCGAGGGACTTGCGCGATAGCGGAGTGTCAGTTGATGCATGGGTGACTGAAACACCGCTATCGCGAGCAGGCTCGCTCCTACAGTTGCTCCGCAAGGATTTCAGGATTGAGGTACGCCGTTTTCCCAGGCAGACCAGTTTTTGAGGATGTCCTGCACCAGCGGATTGCCGGTGCGATAGAGGTTTTCCAGCGCCGGGACAAAACCACCCTGATCGGCATACTTGAGCAAATTATCCACTTCACTACCGCCCGGTTCAGGACGGTCGAAGTCGGAGCCGGCGCGCACCACTGCCAGGCGTTGCACATCGACGAGTCCTTCACGGCTGGCGCGCAGCAGGGCTTCGTAGGTGGAGTTGTCTTCCTGTTGCGTCGTGCAGTACTCGCCCTTGTTGTCGGTTAGCAATTTGGTCCAGACCTCGGCCCGTTCACTCAGGCGTGTGCCGGAAAACCAGGTGTTGCCCGCCAGTGTGTCGCAACGGGTGACGACTGGCGGTTGGTTGGCGGGCGCTGACGGGTACTTCAAACGCCAAGCGGCGGATTCCTTGCTCTCGCTCAGTTCGACCTTGTGGCTCAGGGCGAAGGCCTTGGCCTGCAATGTCGGATTGAGCTCGAAGACTTCGGTCTTGTAATCCAGCGGCGGTTTTTCGTTCGGGCCTTTGGTGTTGATGCCGATGTAGCCGGTCGGCCAGGTCGAGGGCGCATCACGGGAATCCAGCTCCCACTGCGTGCCGAACTCCACCAGATAGTGCGCCCACGCGGCGGTGCCGATGGTCCCGTGTTTGGGGCTGATCCCGGCGATGCCGGCGATCAGGAAGTAGCTTTTGCGCAGGTCGAATTTCGGCGACATGGCCAGTGCCAGCGTCGAGGCTGCCGCGTTGGTCTGGCCCATGCCGGTGGTCAGCAGGCACACCTGCTGCGTGTTGCAGCGGATGCTCGGGTACTCGGCGGACAGGCCCGGCACGCGGACTTCCTGTTTGAGCTCAAGGCGATCGATCCAGTGCTGCGCCTCGGGGGCGAACATGGTGATCAGCACGACTTTGGGCTGGATTGGCGCATCGCTAGCCCATGCGGTGGAAGAGAGCAGGGCGGCAGCGGCCAGTGAAACTCGCATCATTGCTTGCATAAAAATCTCCTGATTTCAGAACTGATAACCGATGCCGGCGTAGTAACCCCAGCCGTTGGAACGCGCGCGGAAGTTACCGTCGCCGAAATTCAGCTCACTGCCGTCCTCCCAGTTGCCGCCGTTGTGGAAATAACGCCCGACCAGGGTAAAGCGCAAATGGGTGAACGAGTACAGCAAGACGTTGGTCGCCACCGTCGCGTTGGCGGTGCGCGCCGGGTTGTCCTTGTGCATGTCTGAGCCGAAATCGAAGTTGGTGAAGCCGATGTAGGTCAGCGAGGCGCCGTTGCTGAATTTGTCGATGGGCACGATGTACTTGAGCTGCGCGCGGTAGCCATCCCACGAATATTCATTGCTCGCGCCATAGTTTTCCCACTGGTAGCGCCCATAGAAGTTGGCTGACAGGTTGACTCGCGAATGGGTGTCGATGTCGGTGCCGAAGCCGCTGTACAGGGTGTTGGCGCGGTTTTCCTTACGGCTGCCATGGTCGTAGATCCAGTCGAACGCGACGTACCACTCCTTGAACGGGCCGATGGCCAGGCTGCGGCCGGCGAGGTAGTCGATGGAAATGCGCGGTTCGTGTTCCATGAACACCGGCGAGCCGTGGTCCCACACGCCTTTGTCGTGGCTGTTACCGATGTTGAAGATCTTCGGCACGTCGATGTAGCCGTACAGCTCGAAAGGGCCTTTGCGTCCGAAGTACTCGTATTCGAGATAGATGTCATCGGCCGGCTGCGGGCCGAAGCTGATGTCTTTGCTGCCGATCAGGGTCAGGTCCTGGTTGTACCAGTCCGACAGGTACGCACCTTTTTGCGGCGGACTGGCTTCGGGGCTGAGGGTTTCGCCCTGGGCGGATTCTTCGGGGAGCGCCGGTTGCGCCATCGCGCTGTGGCTGAGAACTCCGGTAACGCCGGTCAGTAGCAGGGAAACAGCAAACGTGCGCACAAACGGGGCGCGAAAAACGGAAGCGACGTGCATTCAAAGTCCTTTTTTGCGGATCAAGGCCCGGATTCTGTGGGCCTACTGGATGTGTGGCGAAAATGCCGGGATTGACGGTTCGCAAACGTTTGCATAAGCCATACCAACTCCTCCCGGTTGCCACTGTAGGAGCTGCGGCACGCTGCGATCTTTGGATTTTGCTTTAAAGATGAAGAGCAAAAGATCGCAGCGTGCCGCACCTCCAACAAGGGCGATGTTGTGCGTTCAAATCTCCCTTTCTATTGGCCGAAACCCTCGTCCTAGAGCGGCTAGTATTAAAGTATTAACACCATTTAATCCGTGCCCCATGTCTGGGCGTCTACTAGCGTTGTGAGCATTCAACGGTTTTCTGATGACCGTCGCGCTCTTGATTCGCGTGTGGAATAAGCAGGCTTCGCACGCCTTCAAGGAAGAATTGACCACGACAAGGAGTAGCCCGTGGAAGCAAGGTTTGGTGTCGCCCTCGTCTCGCGTTTTTCCCCTCTTTCCCTTGCTGTGCACCTGAGCGTCGCCGGACTGTTGTTGGGTGGCGTGAGCACCCCGGCGCTGGCCACGTGCTCCACGGCCGGCTCGACCGTAACCTGTACCGGCGTGCCGAGCCTGCCGCTGTTTCTCAACAACTTCAACAGCGCCACCAACGGCCTCACGGTCAACGTCAACAGCGGGGCGCAGATGAACGCGACCCTCGGCGGCCACGTGATGGACCTGACCGGGGTCAACATCAGCCTGAACAACTCCGGCACCATCGACCCGGCGTTGCTTGGCCTGGTCTCCGTACTGAGCGGCGGTGCGTTTATCGGTACCGGCGCGACGAGTACAGTCAGCGTGCTCAACAACGCCAGCGGGATCATCCGCGGGACGGGCATGTTGCTCGGGCTGAATCTGACCAGCATCGACGGCCTGGGCATTGCGGTGAACAACGCGGCGGCCGGCACCACCAGCATCACCAACAACGGCACCATCACCTCGACCGGGCTGTCGGTGGGCGGAATCACCTTGGCCGATACCCCGGTGGTGGGGGTCTACGGTGGCTCACAAGTCAACATGACCAACAGCAGCACCGGCATCATCAACGGCCGGATCGCCTTCGAGACGTCGGCGGCGGGCAACACCTTTACCAACGCCGGCACGATTACCGGCGGCGTTTCGATGGGCGCGAGCAGTACCAACACCTTCACGGCGGTGACCGGCTCCAGCGTCAACGTGGGTGACGGCGTACAGGTCAGTGTGGGGCTGGGTGGGCTGATCGGCATCAACCTGACCTTCGCCCCGACTGGTACGGTCGACGGTGGCGCGGGCGGCACCAACAGCCTGATCCTGCAGAATCCGATTGGCGTCGGCGGCGGCACCACGGGTGTCGGCACTGCGTCCAGCGCCACTTATGTCAACTTCAACAACCTGACCATCAACAGCGGCGCCTGGACCTTGCAGGGGCCGTTGGTCAGCGGTGCGACCACGCTTAACGGTGGTATCGCCCAATTCAACAACAACGCCACCTTCGGCAGCGGTGTGTTGACCTCTAACGGCGGGATTCTGCAGGCAAGCAACGCCGGGTTGAACATCAATAATCTGATTTCCCTCGGTGCCGGTGGTGTGACGGTGCAAGGCACCAACGCCACCACGTTGAGCGGGGTGATCTCCGGCAGCGGTGGCCTGACCAAAACCGGCTCCAGCCAACTTAACCTCAGCGCCGCCAACACCTATCTGGGTAACACCACGCTCAATGGCGGCACGGTGCAGGTCAGCAACAATCAGGCGTTCAGTACCGGCACCCTCAACGTGACTGGCGCGACGACGCTGAGTGCACCGGGCACCATCAGCCTGGCCAACGCCATCAGCCTCGGCGGCACATTGACGGCTGGCGGCACGGGAGCACTGACCCTCGGTGGCTTGATCAGCGGCGGTAGCGGCCTGACCAAAACCGGCACCGGCAGCCTGACCCTCAGCGGCGCCAACAGCGGTTATACCGGCACCACCACCCTGA
This sequence comes from Pseudomonas sp. LBUM1648, assembly GCF_059716145.1. Classification (NCBI taxonomy): domain Bacteria; kingdom Pseudomonadati; phylum Pseudomonadota; class Gammaproteobacteria; order Pseudomonadales; family Pseudomonadaceae; genus Pseudomonas; species Pseudomonas sp. LBUM1648. The sequence continues at coordinate 4,358,140 of NZ_CP166808.1, read as the reverse complement.
GCGCCGGCAGCTTGCTGGTGACCAATAACGATTCGCTGGGCAGCGGCGCGCTGACCACCGCTGCTGGCACCAGTCTCGACAGCACCGCCAACGTGACCCTGGCCAATAACATTGCGATGACCGGCGCCCTCAACGTGCTCGGCAGCAATGCGCTGACCCTGGGCGGCGTGTTGTCCGGCACCGGCGGCATCACCAAATCCGGCACCGCCAGCCTGACCCTGACCGGTAACAACACCAACAGCGGCAATACCGCGCTGAATGCCGGCAGCCTGTTTGTCGGCAGCAACACCGCGCTCGGTACCGGTGCGCTGAACACGGCGGCCGGCACTACGCTGGACGCGACCGCTGCCGTCACCCTGGCCAACGCCGTCGCGCTGGCGGCAGATCTGACCATCGGCGGCACGCAGGCGCTGGGCCTGAGCGGCGTCATCAGTGGCGCCGGCAACCTGATCAAGAGCGGCACCGCAAACCTGACCCTCAGCGGCAATAACACTTTCACCGGCGGCACCGCGCTCAATGCCGGGACGCTGATCGTCGGCTCCAACACCGCGCTGGGTACCGGCGCATTGACCACGGCGGCGGGCACCACGCTCGACGCCAGTACCGCAGTGGCGCTGACCAACGCTGTCAGCCTCGGCGGCAATCTGGACATCGGTGGCAGCGCCAACCTGACCTTGGGTGGCGTGGTCAGCGGCAGTGGCGGGCTGACCAAACGCGGGTTCACGAGCCTGATTCTCAACGGCGCCAACACCTTTACCGGCGGCACGACGCTGACGGCCGGTACGCTCACCGTCGGTAATGATGCGGCATTGGGCACTGGCGCCTTGTCGGTCACCGACACGGCAACGCTGGACAGCAACACCGCCGTTAATCTGAACAACAACGTCAACCTCAACAGCGCCCTGACCATCGGTGGCAGCAGCGGCCTGACCCTTGCCGGTGTGATCAACGGTGCCGGGCAGTTGCTCAAGAACGGCGCGGCCAACCTGACCCTCAGCGGCGCCAACACCTTCACCGGCGGCACCACGTTGAACGCCGGTAGCCTGACCGTCGGCAACGGCGCGGCACTCGGCACGGGCGCACTGACCGTGGCCGGGGCAGGGACCCTCAACAGCAATTCGGCGGTGACGCTGAACAACGCGATCACCCTCAACGCCAACCTCACCGCCGGCGGCGCCAACGCGCTGACCCTCGGTGGCGTGATCAGTGGCGGCAACGGTTTGATCAAGACCGGCGCGTCGAGCCTGACCCTCAACGGCGCCAATACCTACACCGGCACCACGGCGCTGAACGCCGGCACACTGATCGTCGGTTCCAACACTGCGCTGGGCACGGGCAGCGTCAACGCGTCGAACGGCACCACACTGGATGCCAACACCGCAGCGACACTGGCCAACAACGTCAACCTCGGCGGCACCCTGACCCTGGGCGGTACCAATGCGCTGACCCTTGGCGGTGTGGTCGCCGGTATCGGCGGACTGGTCAAAAATGGCGCCGCCGACCTGACCCTCAACGGCGCTAACACCTATTTCGGCAACACCGCACTGAACACTGGCAAGCTGATTGTCGGCAGCAACACCGCGCTGGGCTCGGGCACATTGAATGCGGCGGCAGGCACGACGCTGGACGCCAACACCGCCGTCAGCCTGAACAATGCAGTGGCCCTGGCCGGTGCCTTGAATGTCGGCGGCACGGCCGATCTGACCCTGACCGGTCTGGTCAGCGGCGCCGGCAGTCTGGTGAAAAACGGCGCGGCCAATCTGATCCTCAACGCGGCGAACAACTTCCTCGGCGGCACGACCCTGAACGCCGGCACCCTGACTGTCGGCAACAGTTCGGCGCTGGGCAGTGGTGCCTTGACCGTGGGCGGCGCCGCAACGCTGGACAGCAATTCGCCGCTGGTTTCGCTGAACAACGCAGTCGCCCTCAATGCCGCACTGACCGTCGGCGGCACGCAGAACCTGACCCTCGGCGGCGTCACCAGCGGCACTGGCGAGCTGATCAAGAACGGCGCGGCCAATCTGACTCTCAACGGCAACAACACCTTCAGCGGCGGCACCACCCTCAACGGCGGCACCCTGACCCTTGGCAATGCCAACGGCTTGGGCAGCGGCGCGTTGATCGTCGGTGGCGCGGCGACGCTGGATAACAGCGCTTCCTTCGGCATCGGCAATGCGATCACGTTGAACGCCGGTCTGACCGTCGCGGGCAACAATGACCTGAGCCTCAACGGCATCATCGACGGCGCCGGCAGCCTGACCAAAAACGGTCTGTCTGACCTGACGCTGGCGGGCAATAACACCTTCACCGGCGCTCTGAACATCGTGTCCGGCAGCGTCACCACGTTGAACACCAATGCACTGGGCAGCACCTCAGGCGTGAATATCAGCGCTGGCGCGGGCCTGAATCTGGGCAGCGACGCCAGCCTTGGCGCGCTGACCGGCAGCGGCAATGTGCAGCTCACCGGCAGCAACACGCTGACCGTCGGCGGCGGCAACGTCACCAGCACCTTCGACGGCGGCCTCAGCGGCAGCGGTGGCCTGATCAAGGTCGGCACGGGCACGTTGAACCTCACCGGGATCAACGGCATTACCGGCAACACCGCCATCAATGGCGGCACCGTGGATCTCAGCGGTTCGCTGGCCAGCGCGCAGGTCAACGTCAACACCGGCGGCACTCTGAGCGGTACCGGCTCGGCGCTTGGCACGGTGAACATCAACAATGGCGGGCATCTGGCGCTTTCGTCGGGCAACACCTTGTCGGCAAGTGCGCTGACCCTCGCTGCCGGCAGCAACGTCGATGTGGCGCTGGGCACACCCTCGACCGCCTCGCTGATGAACATCGGTGGCAACCTCACCCTCGACGGCAATCTCAACGTCACCGACGCCGGCGGTTTTGGTGTCGGTGTGTATCGCCTGTTCAACTACACCGGTGCCCTGACCAATCTGGGTCTGGACGTTGCCGGCGTGCCGGTCGGTTACGCGCTCGGCGATCTGGTGGTGCAGACCGGGGTGGCCAATCAGATCAACATTCAAGTGTCGGCACCGAACTCCAACATCCGTTACTGGGACGGCAGCCAGGCCATTGCCAACGGCGTCGTCGATGGCGGCAGCGGCATCTGGAACGCGGTCGGCACCAACTGGACCGACGCCAACGGGCTGGTCAATCAGCCTTGGGCCGGCGACTTCGCGGTGTTCCAGGGCACGGCGGGTACGGTGACAGTTAACGGCACGCAGTTGGTCACTGGCATGCAGTTCCTCACCGATGGTTACAGCCTGGTCAACGGCACGGCGGGTCAGTTAACCGCCGTCAATGGCACTGGCGGGACCACGGCGGTGCGGGTCGATCCGGGCGTGACCGCCACCATTGGCGTGAACATCGATGGCAGCGGCATTCTCAACAAACTCGACACGGGCACCCTGGTGCTCAACGGCGCCAACACCTACAGCGGCGGCACGCAACTGGACGGTGGCAAGATTATCGTCGGCAGCAACACGGCGTTGGGCAGCGGCACGCTGACCGCTAATGCCGGTTCGCAACTGGACAGCAACGCAGCAGTGACCCTCGGCAACGCCGCAACGCTCAACGGCAACCTGACCGTGGTCGGCAGCAATGCGCTGACCCTCAACGGCGTGATCGGCGGCACGGGCGGTCTGATCAAAAACGGCGCGGCCAATCTGACCCTCGGCGGCAACAATGCCTTCCTTGGGCCAGTGGCGCTGAACGCGGGCGGACTGATTCTGGCGTCGAACGCGGCGCTGGGTTCGGGCACCTTGAACGCGGCGGGTGGCACCACGCTGGATGCCGCCACCGCAGTTTCGGTAAACAACGCGGTCAACCTGGCCGGCAATCTCGGCATCGGCGGCACGGCGAATCTGACCCTTGCCGGGACTATCAACGGCGCCGGCAGCCTGACCAAAAACGGCGCGGCCAACCTGACCCTGAGCGGCAATAACAACTTCCTCGGCGGCATCAACCTGAACGCTGGCACCCTGACCGCCGGCAGCAATTCGGCGTTGGGTCTGGGCAACTTGACGGTGGCCGGCGCCTCGGCGCTGGACAGCAACAGTGCGCTGAGCCTGGGCAACAACGTGGTGCTCAACGCCAACCTGAGCAACACCGGCAGCAACAACCTGACCCTTGCGGGAGTCGTCAGCGGCGCTGGCGGGCTGATCAAGAATGGCGCGTCGAACCTGACCCTCAACGGCATCAACACCTTCAGCGGTGGCACCACGCTGAATGCCGGCACAGTGACCCTCGGCACTGGCGCTTCGCTGGGTGCCGGCGCACTGACCGTGGCGGGTGCATCGACCCTCGACACCTCCGGACCGCTGGTGCTCGCCAACAGCTTCAACGTCAATGCCAATTTGAGCCTGGCCGGCAACAACAACCTGACCCTTGGCGGTGTGATCGCCGGGGCGGGCACGCTGACTAAAAACGGTCTGGCCGATGTGACGCTGTCTGGCAACAACACCTTTAGCGGCACCTTCGATGTGTTGTCTGGCAGCCTGACTACCCTCAGTGGCACGGCGCTGGGCAATAACGCCACGGTCAATCTCGGCGGTGGCGCGGCGCTCAACCTCGGCGCTTCCGGCAGTCTCGCCAGCCTCAGTGGCAACGGCACCGCGCTGATCGGCACCGGCAACACGCTGAGCCTCGGTGGCAACAACGTCAGCAGCACGTTTGCAGGCATTCTCAGCGGTGACGGCGGCTTGACCAAACTCGGCACCGGCACTCTGACCCTGAGCGGCATCAGCGACCTGACCGGCGACACCAACGTCAACGCCGGCACCTTGCAGGTCAACGGTTCGCTGGCCAGCGGTAATGTGCTGGTCAACAGCGGCGGCACCCTCGGCGGCGGCGGTACATTGACCGGTGCAGTGACGGTGGCCGATGGCGGTCATCTGGCGGGCGTTACCGGCAGCACCTTGTCGGTGGATTCTCTGGTGTTCAACGGCAACTCCAACTTCGACGTCGGCCTCGGTACGCCGGTGTCCGGTGGCGGTAATGCGCTGGTCAACGTCGGCGGCAACCTGACCCTCGACGGCGCTCTCAACGTCAGCGACATCGGCGGCTTCGGCAGCGGCGTCTATCGCCTGATCAACTACACCGGCGGACTGACCGACAACGGCATGCTCATCGGCACCGTGCCGGGCAGCGTCACCCCGGGCGATCTGACCCTGCAAACCGCGCTGGCCAATCAGATCAACCTGCTGGTTACCGCACCGGGCGTCACCGTGCAGTTCTGGGACGGCAATCAGCTGATCGCCAACGGTTCGGTCGATGGCGGCAGCGGCACCTGGGGAACTGGCATCACCGACTGGACCGACGTCAACGGCACCACCAATCAGGCCTGGACCAACAACTTCGCGGTGTTCCAGGGCGCGGCGGGCACTGTGACCGTCAACGGTGCGCAAACCATCACTGGCATGCAGTTCGTCACCGATGGCTACAGCCTGCAAAACGGCACGGCGGGTTCGCTGAATCTGGTCAATGGTTCACTCGGCAACGCTTCGGTGCGGGTCGACCCGAACGCCACCGCGACCATCGGCGTGGCACTCAACGGCGCCGGCACCCTCGGCAAATACGACACCGGCACGTTGGTGCTCAACGCCGCCAACGGCTACACCGGCGGCACTGCGCTCAACGGCGGCAAGATCGTGGTCGGCAACAACGCAGCCCTCGGCACTGGCGTGTTGACGGCGGCCAACGGCACCGCGCTGGACAGCAACACCAGCGTCAGCCTCGCCAACGATGTGGTGCTCAACGGTGGCTTGAACGTCGCTGGCTCCAACGCCTTGACCCTCGGCGGTGTTGTCAGCGGCAGCGGCAGTCTGATCAAGACTGGCGCCTCGAGCCTGACCCTCAACGGCAGCAACACTTACAGCGGTGGCACTCAGCTCAACGCCGGCACGCTGATTCTCGGCAACAACAGCGCGATCAGCAGCGGCGCACTGAGTGTGCTCGGCAACGGCAGCCTCGACAGTACCTCGGCGCTGCAACTGGCCAACGCCATCAACCTCGGCGCGCAACTGACCCTGGCCGGCACCCAGAACACCACGCTGCTGGGCGCTGTGACCGGCACTGGCAGTCTGGTGAAAAACGGCGCAGGTGACCTCGTGCTCAGCGGCGCCAACACCTACAGCGGTGGTACTACGCTGAACGGCGGCATTACTCGCGGCGACACCAGCAGCCTGCAAGGTGCGATCGTCAACAACGCGGCGCTGACCTTCGAGCAGAATGCTGACGGCAGCTACACCGGCAACCTCACCGGCACCGGTACGCTGAACAAAACCGGCAGCGGCGAATTGCTCCTCACCGGCAACAACACCTTCACCGGCAACACCTCGGTGCAGGCCGGCGCATTGACTATCAACGGCGTGCTCAACAGCGCCAATGTCAACGTCGCCAGCGGTGCGAGTATCGGCGGTGGCGGGCAACTCGGCGGGGCGCTGCAACTGGCCGACGGCGCAACCCTGGCCGGTGGCGGCACGGCGACACCGTTGTCAGTGGGCTCGCTGGCGTTGTCCTCGGGCACCGACCTGGACTTCAGCCTCGGTTCGGCCACCAGCTCTACAACAGTGGTCAACGTCGCTGGCAACCTGACCCTCGACGGCACGCTGAACATCAGCAACGCCGGCGGCTTCGGTACCGGGGTCTATCAACTGTTCAGTTACGGCGGCAGCTTGACCAACAACGGTCTGGTCTATGGCAGCCTGCCGGTCTCGGCGGCCAACTTGACCCTGCAAACCGCCATCGCCAATCAGGTAAACCTGCTGGTGCAGGGCACACCGGGGGAGGTGCAGTTCTGGAACGGCGGCACCACCAATCCTGATGGCAGCATCGGGGGCGGCAGCGGTGTGTGGGGGCCGGACACCAACTGGACCGATCCGACCGGCACCCAGGCGTTGGCGTCCAACGGTCAGTTCGCGGTGTTTGGCGGGCAGGGCGGTACGGTCACCGTCCAGGGCAATCAGAACTTCACCGGCCTGCAATTCCTCGCCAACGGTTACAGCCTTGTGCCTGGAGCTGGCGGCACGCTGACTCCGGTCAACGGTGCCGACGGCAGCCTCGCGCCAGTGCGGGTCAATGCTGGCGGCAGCGCGGAAATCTCCACACCGCTGGTGGGCACGGGCGGTATCGAGAAACTGGATTCCGGCACCTTGGTACTGAGCGGCGCCAACACTTATAGCGGTGGCACCACCGTCAGTGGCGGTACGCTGGTCGGCAACACCACCAGCCTGCAAGGCAACATTCTCAACAACGCTTCGCTGTTGTTCGTGCAGAACTTCAACGGTCAATTCAACGGGTCGCTGCGCGGACTTGGTGCGATGCTCAAACGCGGGACCGGTACCTTGCTGTTGACTGGTGATAATCCGTTCAGCGGTACCGTTTCGGTCGATCAAGGCGTGCTGCAGGTGGGTAGTCGTGCCGCGCGCGCCTCGTTGGGCGGGCAAATCACCGTGGCCAGCGGCGCGGCCCTGAGCGGTAACGGCAGCGTCGGTTCAATCGTCAACAACGGTCTGGTGGCTTCAGGTGGCGAGGCGGGAACCCTGAGCGTCGCCGGTAACCTGACCAATGCTCCAACCGGTGTGTTGGCGCTGACCATCAGTTCGCCAACCGCTACACCGCTGGCAGTCGGCGGTGCGGCGGCGCTTGGCGGCGGCTTGCAGGTGAATTCGCTCGCACCGTTCACCGGCAACACCGTGTATTCGCTGATCACGGCGGGCGGCGGTGTCACCGGCACCTTCAGCAGTGCCGATTTGCCGCAGTACGCTTTCCTCAACAGCTCGCTGGTCTACGGTGCCGATTCGGTGACCCTGGCGGTCAGCCGCAACGGCAACTCGTTCGCCGACGTGGCGGCCACGGGCAACCAGCGCAACACCGCGTCAGCGTTGTCGCGTAACGGTGCGGCGGGGGCTGCGTTGCAGAACGAAATCGTCAACCTCAGCGTGGCCGGTGCACGCAATGCCTTCGACAGTCTGTCCGGCGAAATCCACGCCAGCACCGCCAGCGCAATCCTTGAGGATTCGCGCTACGTGCGGGAGGCCGTCAACGATCGCATGCGCCAACCGTCGTGCAGCGCGCCGGATGATCCACGCCGCGCCCTGGCGCCAAGCGACAACCAACTGAGCAGCAACGGTTGCCACGGCGAAATGGTCGGCTGGGCGCGCGCACTCGGCGCTTGGGGTGAATCGGATGGCGACAGCAACAGCGCCAGGCTTGATCGCAACCTCAGCGGCTTCATGCTCGGCACCGACAAGCAGCTTGATGACCAGTGGCGCGTGGGCATGGCCGCCGGTTACACCCGCAGCGACCTCGACGCGCATGATCGTCGTTCGGATGCCACGGTCGAGAGCTATCACCTGGCGGCGTACCTCAACTCGCAGTTGGACGCACTGGCCGTGCGCCTCGGCGCGGCTTATAGCTGGCACGACATCGAGACCAAACGCGACGTCAGCGTCGGCACCTACAACGACCGCTTGAAGGCCAACTACGACGCACGCAGCGCCCAAGTGTTCGGCGAAGTCGGTTACACCATCGACGCCGCCGGTATTGCGCTGGAGCCGTTCGCCGGTCTGGCTTACGTCAACTACGACACCGACAAGGCCAAGGAAAAAGGCGGAGCAGGGCGCCTGAAGGCCGATGCCGATCAAGACATCACCTTCTCCACCCTCGGCTTGCGCGCCGGCAAAGTCATCACCCTGGCCAACGGCGGGCAATTCACCCCGCGCGCGGCCGTCGGCTGGCGGCATGCCTTCGGCGACACCAAGCCTGACGCGGATCTGACCTTCATCGACGGCGGCGCCTCGTTCAGCACTCAGGGCGTACCGATTGCCAAGGACAGTGCCATCGTCGAAGCGGGCGTGGACTTCCAGATCAGCCCGACCGGCAAACTCGGAATCGGCTACTCGGGACAACTGTCGAACGACAACAACGATCACGCGATGACCGTCAGCTTCAGCCTTGGCTTCTGATTTAGGGTCGAAGCACTTTTAGCCGCCCGAAAGGGCGGTTTTTTTTGGTTAAAGCAAAAGATCGCAGCCTGCGGCAGCTCCTACACGGGAATTCGCGTTTTCCTGTAGGTGCTGTCGCAGGCTGCGATCTTTTGATCTTTATTGTTGCGGATCGATATTGTCCAAGGCCCGATTGACTGCAAGTTCACCGAGCATGACGATCTGGGCGATGCCCAGCACGGTGTTTCGATTTTGGCCGTTCAGCACGGCGGCAAATTCGGCCAGCATCACGTTGGCAGAGGCCAATGATTCGCAGGCGTTGGCGAGTAGGGATTCGGTGTCGATGTTGGGCGCGACCATGAACATGGTGCTGGGGGGATTTGGACTTGGCTTGATCATGATGAATCTCCGTGTGAATAAAGAGACCACCTTCTGCCGCCAAGCAGATTGGGTGGCGGACTACACAAGATTGGCGGACCGGCTCACACGAAAAACCGGCATTCCCGAAGGAATCCTTGTGCAACCCGCCATGACAGATGTGTGAGGACAAGAAAGCATCGCCACTCATTTCAGGGTTGCTCGTATGAACAGATAAATCCGAGCCGCCAAGCCCGTTCGCTGAGACATTTCAGCGACGAGTAAACGATAGAGGCCACCCACCATGCACACAAGCCGGGCGATTCTGGCGTTGTTGTAGGCAAAGACGCAACCCGCCGTAGCCCAAACATGTAACCAGTGAAATCGGTGTAGGAACCGTCTAACAGTGGCAGATGATTTTTCATCAGGGCACTTTCTGCGCTTTTGCAGTGAAGTGTTCATTGACTGCTCGCGTAGGCGCCTTGACAGTCACCAGACAAATTGCAAGTTCCGCTCTCTGCTAGAATCCGCCCCATTCCCTGCCAGAGACCCTCCTGATGAGTGAGCCGATTCGTCTGACCCAATACAGCCACGGCGCCGGTTGTGGCTGCAAGATTTCTCCGCAGGTGCTGGAAGTGATTCTGGCCGGCAGCGGCGCGCAGAACCTTGATCCGAAGCTGTGGGTCGGCAATGCCTCGCGCGATGACGCGGCGGTGTATGAGATCGATGCCGAGCGCGGCGTTGTGTCGACCACTGATTTTTTCATGCCGATTGTCGATGACCCGTTCGACTTCGGCCGTATCGCCGCGACCAACGCGATCAGCGACATCTACGCCATGGGCGGCGATCCGTTGATGGCGATTGCGATCCTCGGCTGGCCGGTCAATGTGCTGGCGCCGGAAGTGGCGCGGGAAGTGATTCGTGGTGGGCGTGCGGTGTGCGACGCCGCAGGTATTCCGCTGGCCGGCGGGCACTCGATCGATGCACCGGAGCCGATCTTCGGCCTGGCCGTGACCGGTCTCGTCGAAAAACGCCACATGAAGCGTAACGACACCGCCACCGCTGGTTGCTTGCTGTACCTGACCAAACCGCTGGGCATCGGCATCCTCACCACCGCCGAGAAGAAGGGCAAGTTGCGCCACAGCGACGTTGGCGTGGCTCGCGACTGGATGTGCACGTTGAACAAACCCGGCAGCCGCTTCGGCAAACTGGCCGGCGTCACCGCGATGACCGACGTCACCGGTTTCGGACTGCTCGGGCATCTGGTGGAAATGGCCGATGGCAGCCAACTGACCGCGCGCATCCGCTATGACCTCGTGCCGCGTCTGGACAGCGTCGAGTATTACCTCGATCAGGGCTGTGTGCCCGGCGGTACGTTGCGCAATTTCGACAGTTACGCAAGCAAGGTTGGGCGCGTGCAGGAGTTGCACAAACGCGTACTGTGCGACCCGCAAACCAGCGGCGGCCTGCTCATCGCCGTCACGCCTGAAGGCAATGACGAGTTCCTCGCCGTCGCCGCCGAACTGGGCCTGAACCTTGCGCCAATCGGTGAACTGGTTGAGCGACAGACGAACGCAGTCGAGGTGATTTGATGTTCCGCGACTGCACTGATTACCGTGACATCTTCCTCAACGACCGGCCGATGATGGATGCCCGTGCGCCGATTGAATTCGCCCACGGCGCGTTTCCCGGCGTGGTCAACTTGCCGCTGATGAATGACCGTGAACGCGAACTGGTTGGCACTTGTTACAAGGAACACGGGCAGCAAGCCGCGATTGCCTTGGGTGAGCGGTTGGTGTCCAACGAGGTCAGGGAGCAGCGCATTCAAGGCTGGGTCGAGTTCGCCCGGGCCAATCCCGATGGCTACCTGTACTGCTTCCGCGGCGGCCTGCGTTCGCAGATCGTCCAGCAATGGATCAAGGAAGAGGGCGGTATCGATTACCCGCGTGTCGGCGGCGGTTACAAGGCTATGCGTACTTTTCTGCTGGAGACCGTCGATCAGGCGGTGGCCGAGTGTGAATTGGTACTACTGGGCGGCATGACCGGGACCGGCAAAACCGAAGTGCTGGTGCAGTTGAGCAACAGTCTGGATCTGGAAGGCCATGCCAATCACCGGGGGTCGAGTTTCGGCAAACGGGCCATCGGGCAACCGACCAACATCGATTTCGAAAACCGGTTGGCCGTCGATGTGCTGAAGAAGCGTGCGGGCGGGATCAGTCAATTTGTCCTGGAGGACGAAAGTCGAGTGGTCGGCAGTTGCGCCTTGCCATTGCCGCTGTACAAAGGCATGCAAGCGGCACCGCTGGTCTGGCTGGAAGACAGCATCGAAAACCGCGTCGAGCGCATCCTCCAGGATTATGTGATTGACCTGCACGCCGAGTTCGTCGCGGTGCATGGCGAGCAGGGCTTTGCGCTGTATGCCGAGCGGCTGATTTCCAGTCTGCACAACATTCAGCGACGCCTGGGTGGCGAGCGCCATCAGCGAATGTTTTTGCAGATGGAAGAGGCGCTGTCCGAGCAGGCGCGCAGCGGGTCAGTCGAGCTGTTCCGGGACTGGATCGAAGTGTTGCTGCGCGAGTATTACGACCCGATGTATGTGTTTCAGCGGGAGAAGAAGGGCGGGCGGATCGAGTTTGCGGGTGAGCGCGGGGCGGTTATCGAGTATTTGCGCGAGCGGGTCAGTTTGAAAGATTGAGGCTGATTTTACCGGCCCCTTCGCGAGCAGGCTCGCTCCCACATTGGGTTTTCGGTGGACACGAATCAGGTGCCTTCGTCAGCCCCTGTGGGAGCGAGCCTGCTCGCGAAAGGGCAGGCACGGACACCGCACAACTCAAGTCGGGCAAGATTCCTTGCCATTATCCAGCCCCTGCTTGTAGCTATGGCTCTGCAGACTGGCCTTGCCGTTGTGCCAGGTCAGGGTCAGCACATACAGCGAGTCAAAGTCGTTGCCCGCCCAGTCATCGGTGATGCTCTGCTTTTCGCCGACCGCGTTGCCTGCCACCTTGTTGATCAGCTCCGGCAGATAGCCGTGTGACCAGGCGGTGTAGATCGTCGAGTTGTGATACTTGTCATCAAGCAGCTCACGCGCCAGATCGCTGGTGTCGTTGGCCGAGAACTCGATGTTCACCGGCAGGCCGAGCTTGATCGCGGCCGGGCTGATGGTCATCAGCGGGCGAATGTAACTGTAGGAATTGTCCAGCTCGCCTTCCTCGACATTGCGCGTCGGATTGGCGGCGAACACGTAGTCAGCCTTGCCGAATTTCTCCGGCAGCAGCGTCGACAGGTCGATGGCACGGTTCAGGCCCTGGCAGTTGAGCTGGCCGAGACCGCCCTCGGGTTTTTCAGCGTGGCGCAGGAACACCAGAGTCTGCGTGCCGTCGACCGGCTGCGCACGGCTTTCACTGGATTCCAGCGACAGAAACAGCGCGCTGACCGCCAACAGGGAGGGCAGGGCCACATAAGCGCGATGTTTGAAGCGTTTGGCGAAACTCATAAGGTTCGTCATGAAATTAAGAATTCTTCAGCGTGTTCGGTTAAGGCTGACAAACCTTTACACCGCGGGCTCCCAGCACCGGGTGTTTTCCATGTCGTTTGCGCTTCCCTTGCGAAAGGCATAACTCAGAGTCCTCTGAGGCCGTTTGGTTCGATCGGCAAAAGTGCGCAGCACTCTATCGGCAACCCTCAATGGCTTGTTCGCAGGTTAGCGACAGGATGTTGCGAAATTAAGTAAGCAGGTGGCCGTCCGGGAAAAGAACCCGAGCTAGAGCGGATGATCCTGGATTATGCTCAGGCCTTTCATTTGTGACTGGATGCTTCCCATGACCGATCTGTCCGCGTTCCCGATCACCCAAAAGTGGCCCGCGCAGTACCCAGACTGGATTCAGCTCTACTCTTTGCCGACCCCCAATGGCGTCAAAGTCTCGATCATGCTCGAAGAGATCGGCCTGCCGTACGAGCCGCACCGCGTCGGTTTCGACACTAATGACCAGTTGTCCCCGGCGTTCCTGTCGCTGAATCCGAACAACAAGATCCCGGCGATCCTCGACCCCCACGGCCCTGAAGACCAACCGTTGCCGCTGTTCGAATCCGGCGCGATTCTGATCTATCTGGCCGACAAGAGCGGGCAATTGCTCGCTCAGGAAGGCGCGCTGCGCTACGAAACCATTCAGTGGCTGATGTTCCAGATGGGTGGTATCGGCCCGATGTTCGGCCAACTCGGCTTCTTCAACAAATTTGCCGGCAAGGACTACGAAGACAAGCGTCCGCGTGATCGCTACGTCGACGAAAGCAAACGCCTGCTCAAGGTGCTCGACACCCGCCTCGAAGGGCGCGACTGGATCATGGGCGAGCGCTACACCATCGCCGACATCGCCACGTTTCCGTGGGTGCGCAATTTGATTGGCTTCTACGAGGCCGGTGACTTGGTCGGCATCAGCAATTTCCCGAATGTCACCCGCGTGCTGGAACGCTTCCTGGCGCGACCGGCGGTGGTGCGTGGTTTGACTATTCCTCAATAAAGGCCTGTGTATGCGTTCATTCGATTTCAAGCAAGTCGACGTTTTCAGCCAGATAGCGCTCAAAGGCAATCCGCTGGCGGTGGTATTTGGCGCCGACTCCCTGAGCGATGAACGCATGGCTGCGTTTGCCGCATGGACCAATTTGAGCGAAACCACGTTCATTCTTGAACCGCGGGATCCTCGCGCCGATTATCGGGTGCGGATTTTCACCACGTTGAACGAATTGCCGTTTGCCGGTCATCCAACGCTCGGTACCTGCCATGCCTGGCTCGAGGCGGGGGGCACGCCAATGGGCGACGAGATCATTCAGGAGTGCGGCGTCGGGTTAGTGCGGATTCGGCGCGAGGGCAAGGAACTCGCGTTTCTCGCACCGCCACTTATAAGGACGGGACCGGTTGAGTCCGAGATTATGGCGCGAGTGCAGCGAGGTCTTGGCCTTGCCAGCGACGCCATTGTTCGTGCGCAATGGGTGGACAACGGCGCGGGATGGCTGGCCGTGATGCTCAGCGATCGGCAGCAGGTGCTGAACCTGCAACCGGATCATGCGCAAATGCTTGGTCTGGCGGTTGGCGTCATCGCTCCGTGGGATCCTGAGCGCGAGGGTGATGAGGCACAGTTTGAGGTGCGCGCGTTTATTTCCGGGGATGGTATGCCCGAGGATCCGGCCACCGGAAGTCTGAATGCCGGGATGGCTCAATGGTTACTCGGCGAAGGGCTGGCGCCAGATTCCTACACCGTCAGTCAGGGTTTGAGCATGGGCCGAGCGGGGCGGATTCGGGTTCATCGGCTTGGCGACGAAATCTGGGTTGGCGGTGCTGTGGTGACCTGCATTGACGGACAGTTGACTCTCTGAAGGCAAGACGCGCCAGCGTAACCCCGATGATTATTGCACCCCCGGTAATGCACTCTTGATTGATCCAGGTTTGTACCTCAACCCCCGCAAGGCATAAGCTTCGCCCCCTACGACTTTCGTCTCATCTGCAGGTTTCAGGAAGGCCCCATGTCCAGTCAGTTCCCCGAAGCACGTCCCCGCCGTCTGCGCCGCAATGCGAGCCTGCGCAGTCTGTTCCAGGAAACCGAATTCAGCCTGAACGATCTGGTGCTGCCGATTTTCGTCGAGGAAGAAATCGATGACTTCGTGCCGATCAAGAGCATGCCCGGGGTGATGCGCATTCCCGAGCGCAAACTGGCCAGCGAGATCGAGCGCTACGCCCGTGCCGGCGTCAAATCGGTGATGACCTTCGGCGTGTCCCACCATCTGGACAGCAACGGCAGCGATACCTGGCGCGAAAACGGTCTGGTCTCGCGCATGTCGCGCATCGCCAAGGATGCCGTGCCGGAAATGATCGTGATGTCCGACACCTGCTTCTGCGAATACACCGATCACGGCCACTGCGGCGTGATGCACAACCATGAAGTCGACAATGATCAGACCTTGGTCAACCTCGGCAAACAAGCCGTGGCAGCGGCGCGGGCGGGCGCAGATGTGATTGCCCCGTCGGCGGCGATGGACGGTCAGGTGCGAGCGATTCGCCAGGCACTCGATGCCGCCGGTTTCACCCAGATTCCGATCATGGCCTACTCGACAAAATTCGCCTCCGCACTTTACGGCCCGTTCCGCGAGGCCGGTGGCAGCGCGCTCAAGGGCGACCGCAAAAGCTACCAGATGAACCCGATGAACCGCCGCGAAGCCCTGCGCGAATCGCTGCTGGACGAACAGGAAGGCGCCGATGCGCTGATGGTCAAACCGGCCGGCGCGTATCTGGACATCATCCGTGATATCCGCGAAGCCTCGAACCTGCCGCTGGCGGCGTATCAGGTCAGCGGCGAGTACGCGATGATCAAGTTCGGCGCACAAGCCGGGGCGATTGATGAAGATCGCGTGGTGCGTGAAAGCCTTGGGGCGATCAAGCGCGCGGGTGCAGATCTGATCTTCACTTACTTTGCGATGGACCTGGCGCTGGCCGGGATCTAAACAGCACTGCACTCCTAAAGGGTTTTGTGGTGTGTCAGGGGCAGGGGAGGAATGGCCTGATGCCGTGATCGCGGAAGTAGCGTTCTATGACTTTCGGATCGGCGCTGTTATCGGCAATCGCCACATAGGTATCCGGGCGCAACAGATAAAAGCCGTTGCGCCCCAACCCCGCCGTTTCAAACGCCGGGCGCCAGTCGAATACGTGCAGCGGCAAATGATGCTCAACGCACCAGGCGATCATCTCGTCGCTGGTGTCGCCGTACACATGCACCTGCCAGCACGGTTGGCGTAGCGGCTCATAATTATCCCCTTCACCGTCATGCGCCCACGGCAAGCGATCACCGCCGTGGACATGGCCGGCCGTGCCTTGGCTGAGCGGCATGCCGCGATAGTTGAGAGTGACCTGTGACACGGTGCGAAAGAGAAATTCGCGACTGGCCTCGAACGAAGCCATTTTCGGGATCAGAAACGGTGCAAGCCGCATGCGCAGCAGATCGGCCATGCGCCCCTCAGCGGTGACGAAGCTGAACACTTTGTCGGTGGTGGAAACTAGCCGCCGGGCAAACGCGATGCGCTCGGTTTCGTAAGTGTCGAGCAGTCTGGCCTCGGCAGCGCCGCTGAGCACGGCGGCGAGTTTCCACGCCAGATTGATCGCGTCACCGATACCGGTGTTCATGCCCTGGCCGCCCGCCGGGCTGTGCACGTGCGCCGCGTCGCCGAGCAAAAAAGCGCGGCCACTGCGAAAATGCTCAGCCACGCGGTGATGCACGCGGTAGGTGGAAAACCAATGCACGTCTTCGATATGGACTTTCAGGTGCTCGATGGCGCGGCTGCTGACATCAGAGAATTCCAGGGTTTCGACGCGATCCGCGCGTTCGTCGCGCACGGTGCCGATCAGTCGTGCACGGCCTTCGCCCGCCAGTGGGAACACCGCGAGAAAGTCCGCTTCGTCCAGATCCAGATGCAACTCGCCATTGAGCGCCGGGCCGCTGGCCTGTACATCCGCCACGTAGAAAATCTGCTGATAGGTCCCTCCGGGGAATTCGGTGTCGAGGTTTTTACGCACCACCGATCGCGCGCCATCGCAACCAGCCAGGTAACAGGCCTGGCAGATTTCCTGCTCGCCATCGGGCAGACGCAAATGCGCGGTGAGGCCGTCGCCGGTTTCCGCGAAACTCTCCAGCAACGTATTGCGTTCGACGCGGACGCCATAGTCTTCGAGGCGTTCGATCAATAGCCGTTCATGCTCATCCTGCGGGAAGATTTCGACGAAAGAGTAAGGCGTCAAGCCTTCGCCGATGCGGTTGAGCGGCAATTGCGCGACGGGTTTGCCGTTGACCCAGAAGTTTGCCGCCGCCACGCGATGGCCGTTGCGCACAACGGTGTCGGCCAGATCCAGTTGCCGATACAGCTCCAGGGTTCGCGCCTGTACCGCCAATGCCCGGGAGGTGGTGCCGGGGGCAGAAGTCTTGTCGATGATGCGTACTTGCACGCCGAGTTTGCTCAGCCACAGGGCCAGCACCAGACCGGTGGGGCCGGCGCCGATGATCAGGACGTCGCTGCGGTTCATGGGCCTGTCCTCCGTTTGCTGTGGAGCAAGTATGGATCAGAAGGAGAGGGTGGCCAGGCCCGGCCGTCTTCGCGAGCAGGCTCGCTCCCACTTTGGAATACAGTCCCCTATGGGAGCGAGCCTGCTCGCGAAGTGGCCTTATCAAGCGCCACAAAACCCAAAAAGGCCCCGCAACCGTGAAGCTGCGAGGCCTTTTTCATGCTGCGGCGTTGTTTAGAAGTCGATGGTGCCCGACAACTTCGCCACTCGCGGTTCACCTTGCGTCAGATAACCGCCCTGAGCCGATTCCCAGTACTTCTTGTTCGCCAGGTTCTCCACGCCCAGACGCAAGGTCACGTCTTTTTCCGAGACCTTGAAGGCATAACGCGCACCCGCGTCGAAGCGGTTCCAGGTTGGCAGGCTGAGGTTGTTTGCCGCGTCGGCGTATTGACCGCCGGTGCGCAGCATCCGCGCATTCAGCGCGACGCCTTGCAGGCCGGGTACATCCCAATCCACGCCGGCGTTGAACTGGAAGGTCGGCACGCCGATGGCGCGGTTGCCGTCGTTGGCACCGTTGAGGGTGTTCTTCAGTTCGGTGTCCATGAGGGTCAGGCCGCTGATCAGGCGCAGACCGTTGATCGGCTCGCCGAACACGTTCATTTCCACGCCTTTGTTGATCTGCTCGCCTTCACGCACGTAGGTGCACGTGGTGGCGCTGTCGATTTCACAGTAGCCGTCGCTCGGCTGCTCGATGCGGTACACACCCAGGCTCGCGCCGTAAGTGCCCATGTCGACTTTCACCCCGGCCTCGGTCTGCTTGGAGCGGGCCGGTGCGTAGACTTCGTTGCCATTGGTCACGCGAAAGCCACCGGAGCTGGTCGGCGAAGTCGGGCCCTGGGCCAGGCCTTCGATGTGGTTGGCGTAGAACGAAACGTGCTCCCACGGCTTGAATACGAGGCCGTACACCGGCGTGGTGATCGACTCGTCGTAGCTCGAAGAGCGCGGGCCGCTGCCATAGCTGGCGTAACCGTAACCTTGCACGACCAATTGCTGACGACGCAGGCCGGCGGTGATCAGCAGTCGATCATCGAAGAAACCGAGAGTGTCGGAGATCGCGAGGCTGCGGTTGAAGGTCTTGCCGACGATGCCCGGGTCATTCAGGTCGCCACCGGAAAAGTTGCCGACCGGCGACGGGGTTTGCACCGGGTGGTAGATGTTGTTGGCGTACTTGGTCAAGTCAAAATCATAGGCGCTGCGCTGTTCGGCCCAGATGCCGGTCAGGCCGAAATTGAGCTTGTGGCTGACCGGGCCGGTGTTGAATTTGCCGTTAAGGCCGGCCATCACACTGGTGTTGTCTTCATCGTGGGGAATGAACGAGCCGGTGGTGAACGATGCACCGTTATTGCCGACCAGCGTGGTCGAGTTATAGCGCCCGACTTCACGAGTGTGCTTGGCGCCGCCAGCGGCGTAGGCGGTCCAGTTGTCGTTCAGGTCGTACTCGGCGCGGAGCATGCCGAAGGTGTCTTCGATGTCGGTGTAGCCCCATTTCGGCGCGTAGTTGGTGTCGGCTGATGGCGCATCCGGAATGTGCGTGGCGGTGCCGAGGTTGACCGAGTTGCGGCCACCGTTGACGCGCTCTTTCTGATAGGCGAAGTCGCCGGAAATTCGCAGCGCATCGCCGCGATAGTCGAGGCCGATGGCAAACAGTTTCGAACGCTGGTTCTCGTGATCAATGCCGGTATCGCCTTCGCGCTGGGACAGGTTGATCCGTGCGCCGAAGCGGTTGTCTTCACCGAAACGCTGGCCGATGTCGAAGTGATGACCGATGCGGCCTTCGCTGTTGATGTCGGTGGTGTAGCGGCGCAGCGGCACGTCGCCGGCGCGCTTTGGCTGCAGGTTGACGCCGCCACCGATGCCGGAGCCGGTTGGGGTCACGCCGTTGATGAAGGCGTTGGGGCCTTTGAACACTTCCACGCGCTCCAGGGCGTCAGTGGAAATGATCTGCCGTGGCAGTACGCCGTACAGGCCGTTATAGGAAATGTCGTCGCCGTTCAGCGGCAGGCCACGGATCATGAAGACTTGCGACTGGTTGGAAAAGCCGGACGCCTGGCGCACCGACGAATCATTGAGCAGCACGTCAGCGACGTTTTCGGCTTGCTGATCCTGGATCAGTTGTTCGGTGTAGGACGCGGCACTGAAGGGTACGTCCATCATGTCCTGATTACCCAGCACGCCCAACTGGCCGCCACGAGCGACCTGACCACCGGAATAAACCGGTGGCAAGGCGTTTGGCGCTGGGGCCTGGGCGTTGATGTTGACGTTGTCCAGCAGCAGTTCTTTGCCGTCTTCTTCAGCGGCATGGGCAGTGACAGTCAGGGAGCACAGCAGGGCGAGAAGCGTCGGGCGGAACGGGACGGCAAGTCGGGCTGAAGCGGGCATGTTTCGTACCTGGAGGCGCACGGCCGGTGAGAAAAGGTTAAGACGGCGCGGAACTCCTTGCGCAAATGCGACTCCAGGTGCAAATGATAGATTTTCTCAGTAACGTTTTGCAATCAGTTTGTCATCACCCCTTGAAGGCGCTAGGCCGATGGGCATTTTGCCCCCCGTGGTGAGGGGATTTATCCCCGATGGGCTGCGCAGCAGTCCCCTTTTCAGTAAAAAAGCAGGGCCGCTTCGCGCCCCATCGGGGATAAATCCCCTCGCCACAGGGTCAGTGTGGGTCTGGCTTGTGGAATACCATTGGTCGTATGGTGAACCCGGCTCAACGGACTGGATGGAGCAACATGCACACCCCTCGATTACTTATCACCCTCGCCGCAATGCTCGTACTGGCCGGTTGCGCCAGCCAGCGTGGCGGCGAACCCGCCCCGCGCCCACCGGCTGAAGTGAAGGCCGAGATCGTGCGCCTGATGCCCGCCAAAACCGCCGATCGCCAAGGCTGGGCCACCGATATCTACGCCGCGTTCGCTGCACAAGGCATCAGCCCGACCACACAGAATCTGTGTTCGGTGCTGGCCGTGGCCGAACAGGAATCCACCTTTCAGGCCGACCCCACCGTGCCCGGTCTGGGCAAAATCGCTCGCGATGAAATCGACCGTCGCGCCGCCAAAGTCCATATCCCCAGCCTGTTGGTCAGCGGCGCCCTGCAAGTGCGTTCGACCAACGGCAAGAGCTACAGCGAACGCCTGAGCAGCGCGCGCAGCGAAAAGGAGTTGAGTGCGATTTTTGACGACTTCATCGGCAGGGTGCCGATGGGGCGCACACTGTTCGGCGGCTTCAATCCTGTGCATACCGGCGGACCGATGCAGGTCAGCATCGAGTTTGCCGAACAGCACGCCAAGGATTATCCGTACCCGGTCGACGGCACCATCCGCCGCGAGGTGTTCAGCCGTCGTGGTGGGATGTATTTCGGCATCGCGCATCTGCTCGGTTACCCGGTGAGTTACCGCGAGCCGCTCTATCGTTTCGCCGACTTCAACGCCGGTTGGTACGCCAGCCGCAACGCGGCGTTCCAGAACGCGGTCAGTCGCGCGTCGGGTATCCCGCTGGCGCTGGACGGCGACTTGATTCGCTACGATTCGATCATGCCCGGCGGCACGGAACTGGCGGTACGCACCCTCGGCAAGTCGTTGGGCATGCGCAATCCGACCATTCGCGATCAACTGGAGAAGGGCAAAACCCTGGAATTCGAAGAGACCAAACTCTATCAACGGGTATTCGAGTTGGCGGAGAAGGCCGAAGGCAAGTCATTGCCGCGTGCGGTGCTGCCGGGGATCGTGCTGCAGAGCCCGAAAATCACCCGAAAGCTGACCACCGCGTGGTTCGCCAAACGCGTGGATGAACGCTACAAACGTTGCATGGCCAAGGGTGGCTGATTGTTGCAGGCATAAAAAACCCGGCTGAGGGGAGCCGGGTTTTTCTGGGTTGTTGCGATGACGCCATTCATTCAAGCGTTGCGCAGTTCGTTCAGGCGATCAGCACCACCTTCAGCGACGGTGTTGCCTTGCAGGCGATCCGAGCCATCGGCAGCGACGGTGTTGCCTTGCAGACGATCCGAGCCATCGGCAGCGACGGTGTTGCCTTGCAGACGATCCGAGCCATCGGCAGCGACGGTGTTGCCTTGCAGACGATCCGAGCCATCGGCAGCGACGGTGTTGCCTTGAAGGCGATCCGAGCCATCGGCAGCGACGGTGTTGCCTTGCAGACGATCCGAGCCATCGGCGGCGACGGTGTTGCCTTGCAGACGATCCGAACCGTCAGCAGCAACGGCGTTCTGGTACAGACGGTCCGAGCCATCGGCGGCGATCATCGTGTGTGCTGGAGTAGCGGCAAAAGCGTTAACTGCGAAAACCGAGAAAGCGATGCTGAGAAGAGTTTGGCGTTTCATGATGGTGTGCTCCGGGGTGTTATTGGTTGGTATGGAGCAGATGTTACGCCGGAGATTTTTTATGAGAACTTCATTGCTGTGATTGTGAACATCGACGCCGCTGATGATTGCCAGAGCCCGCAGCTTAGAGCCTCACAGCACCTTCACAGCGCGCCCGATGGCCTGAATCGGCCCGGTCGGTTTGCCGATCGGCGAGCCGTTGGCGCCTTCCAGCGTCAGCTCGAACAACTGATTGGGTTGCAGTGGCGGCAACTTATCCAATTCAACCTTCAGCGCCTGCCCGGGCTTGACCAGCCCCAGCGACACAGGCCCTTGCCAGCCATCGGCCTTGGTCCAGAATTCCAGCGCCTTGTCTGCCGGCACCTCGACCACGCCTAGCGGTATCAATTGAATCTCATGTGAGTTGCTGGCCTGAATTACCCAGCCCGGGGCCTTGTCCTGCGGCGCGACCAGCACCACCAGATAACTCGGCTTCGGCGTGGTCTGGGTCAGCAGGATTGAACCCAATATCAACGTTGCGGCTAACCCGGCAGCACTCAAACCGCGCCACAGCGGCAGCAGATTCCACCAGGAGGTTTGCGCCGGGCTGGATACTTTTTGCGTAAGTCGTTCGACACTGCGCTCAATTCGCGGCCACAACAGGGGGGATGGCTGTTGCGGCTCGGCGAGGTCGGTGAGGTCCAGCAGGCGTCGTTCCCAGACATCCACTGCAGCACGCAGTTCAGGATCAGTCGGCAGGCGCCGTTGAACGTCGGCGCGATCTTCAGCCGAGAGCGTGCCGAGCACATATTCGCTGGCCAGCTCATCGCGTTCCGATTCAGTGGTCATCCCATGCACTCCCGCAAGGCGTTGAGGCTGCGTTTGATCCACGCTTTGACGGTGCCCAGCGGCGTGTCGAGGCGCGCGGAAATCTGCGCATGGCTGTAGCCGTCGACATACGCATGAATGATGCAGCTCCGGCGTTGAGGATCGAGTTGTTCCAGGCAGCGGTGAATGCGCGCCGAATGCGCCTGGGAATCGAAGCCGTCATCGTCGTGCGTGGGCATTTCATGATCTTCGCTGAACGGTGTTTCCCGAGCCTGATTACGCAGCAGGTTCAACGCCAGGTGCCGGGTCACGGTGAACATCCAGCCACGCGCCGAACCTCGCGCCGGATCAAACCCTGCCGCGCCGTTCCAGATCTTGATGAAGGCCTCATGGACAATGTCCTCCGCCAGTGCTGTGTCGCGCACCAGCCGTTTGGCCACGCCGAGCAGGCGCGGGCCTTCCTGCACATACAAATCGCGCAGGGCCGACCGCTCGCCGCGGGCACAGGCAGCGAGACGGGCTTCGTAATCGAATTCAGTTTCGGGTAAGGACATGCAGTGCAATCTAGCTCATTTTCCGCATTACAACGCAGAACCCTGTGGGAGCGGGCAAGCCAGCTCCCACAGGGGGGCAGGGTGAGCCTGAGAAATCAGTTCGCCGCCCAGAAAATGTAATCCGCCTGATACTTCACCACTTCCTGCTTACCCTTGTTTGCCGCTGTACATTCACTGCTCGGCGCCACGCCGCCCTTGAGCGCGACACGCTGGATGTAGCTAACGCCGGTCATCGCGCCTTTGCCTTCTGCAGGGTTGGCCTTGACCAGTTGATAGGGCAGGTTGCCCGGGCTCGACGGCGCTACCGCCAGTTGCGTGCCGGTGACTTTCGAACCGTCCTCGGCCTGCCAGGTGGCTGGTGGGCCGAAGTAGTTGCCGACCTTCTTGCCGCTGCGATCATTGAGCACCGCTTTGGGACCGACGAAGGTCCACTCGGTCTGCCCGGCCATATTGGGTTTGTCGCGGCATTCGTAGGTGATCTCGCCGACCCCGGTGGTTTCCAGCGCGATCTTGTGGCCGTCCGGGACTTTGATGGTGTCGGGGTAACTGCTTTGGGCGAACGTTGCCGAGGAGGCTGCGAGCAAACCGGTGAAGCAAATCAGCTGTGTGGCGTTCATCAGTGTTTTCTCCGAAAAGGGTAGATCGCTGGCAGCCAAGGAGGGCTGTTACAGGGACTACCCATGGCGGAGCCGATTGGATGCAGTGCCTGAAAAATATTTTTCAAACACCACAAATTCCCTGTAGGAGCTGCCGCAGGCTGCGATCTTTTGACTTTGATTCTTTAAACAACAAGATCAAAAGATCGCAGCCTGCGGCAGCTCCTACACAAGTTCGGCGATTGGGCGGGAAACCACCAACCCGGAAGCTTTCAGGAGTTCTTGCGTATACGGATGCTGCGGCGCCGCAAAGATCGCTCGCGACGAGCCCTGTTCCACGACCTTGCCATCCTTGATCACCATCAAGTCGTGGGCCAGGGCATGCACCACCGCCAGATCATGGCTGATGAACAGATACGTCAGCCCATGCTTGATCTGCAATTGCCGCAACAACTCCACCACTTGCTTTTGCACCGTGCGATCCAGTGCCGAGGTCGGTTCATCGAGCAGAATCAGCGCCGGTTCCAGCACCAATGCGCGGGCGATGGAAATGCGCTGACGCTGGCCGCCGGAGAACTCATGGGGATATCGATGACGACTTTGCGGGTCCAGCCCGACTTCTTCGAGCACCCGGATCACCGCTGCCTCACGCTCGGTCTCGGTACCGATGCCGTGGGTCAGCAAACCCTCGGCGATGATCTGCTGCACCGACATCCGAGGGCTGAGGCTGCCGAAC
This sequence comes from Pseudomonas sp. LBUM1648, assembly GCF_059716145.1. NCBI lineage: Bacteria > Pseudomonadati > Pseudomonadota > Gammaproteobacteria > Pseudomonadales > Pseudomonadaceae > Pseudomonas > Pseudomonas sp. LBUM1648. The sequence continues at coordinate 4,333,705 of NZ_CP166808.1, read as the reverse complement.
GTGTCCTGAAACACCACTTGAATCTGCCGCCGCAACGGCCGCATCAAACGCTGATTAAGCAGACTCAGTTGCTTGTTGCCGAAACGGATATTGCCCTCCGATTCCACCAGCCGCAGGATTGCCTGACCCAGCGTCGACTTGCCCGAACCTGACTCCCCGACAATGCCCAATGTCTTGCCCCGTTGCAGGCTGAAGCTCACGCCATCCACCGCTTTGATGTACTCCTGCTGCCGACTGAACAAAGCCTTGGGCAACGGGAACCACACCTTCAGGTCATCGACTTCCAGCAAGTTGTGCTCATACAAGCTCGGCACCGGCGCGCCGCTGGGTTCTGCCTCGATCAGCAAGCGGCTATAAGGATGCTGCGGCGCGCGAAACAATGCTTCGCAATCGGCCTGCTCGACGATCTCGCCGTGGCGCATCACGCACACCCGCTGGGCGATGCGGCGCACCAGATTGAGGTCGTGGCTGATCAGCAGCAACGACATGCCCAGCCGCTGCTGCAACTCGATCAACAGCTCAAGAATCTTCTGCTGCACGGTCACGTCCAGCGCCGTGGTCGGCTCGTCGGCGATCAGCAGCTCCGGCTCGTTGGCCAGTGCCATGGCGATCATCACCCGTTGCCGCTGGCCGCCGGAGAGTTGATGGGGATAGGCTTTCAAACGCTGCAAGGGTTGGCGAATGCCCACCAGTTCCAGCAGCTCCAAGGTACGCGCACGGGCCGCTCGACCCTTGAGCCCCTTGTGAATCTCCAGCACTTCGCTGACCTGTTTTTCCACCGTGTGCAGCGGGTTCAGCGAGGTCATCGGCTCCTGGAAAATCATCGCAATCCGGTTGCCGCGCAAACCACGCATTTGCTGTTCACTGGCGTGCAGCAAGTCGACCCCGTTGTAGCGAATCGAGCCACTGCTGCTGACGGTTTTGCCGGGCAACAAACGCAAGATCGAATGCGCCGTCACCGACTTGCCCGAACCGGATTCACCCACCAGCGCCAGGCACTCGCCGCGGCGGATATCGAGGTTCAGACCGTGCACCACTTCCTGCCCGGCGAAAGCGACACGCAGGTCGCGGATCTCGATCAAATGGTCTTTCATGTCAGCTCCTCGGATCAAGATCGTGGATCAAACGCATCACGGCAGGCTTCACCGATGAAAACCAACAACGACAGAATCAGCGCCAAGGCAAAAAACGCCGTCAGCCCCAGCCACGGCGCTTGCAGATTGCGCTTGGCCTGGCCGATCAACTCGCCCAGCGACGCGGTGCCGGCCGGCATGCCGAAACCGAGAAAGTCCAGCGCGGTGAGGGTGGCGATGGCGCCGGTCAGAATGAACGGCAGGTAGGTGAGGGTGGAGGTCATCGCGTTGGGCAGGATGTGCCGGCGCATCAGCTCACTGTCGGTCAGGCCCAAGGCCCGCGCGGCTTTGACGTATTCCAGATTGCGCCCACGCAAGAACTCGGCACGCACCACGTCGACCAGCGCCAGCCACGAAAACAACGCCATGATCCCCAGCAACCACCAGAAACTCGGCGAGACGAAACCCGACAAAATGATCAGCAGATACAGCACCGGCAACCCCGACCAGATCTCCAGCACCCGTTGCCCGAGCAGATCGACCCAACCGCCGTAATAGCCCTGCAACGCCCCGGCAACGATGCCGATCAGCGCACTGATGCCGGTGAGGATCAGCGCAAACAAAATCGAAATCCGCGTGCCGAATATCACTCGCGCCAAGACGTCCCGCGCCTGATCGTCGGTGCCCAGCCAATTGCTGGAGGAGGGTGGACTCGGCGCCGGTTCGGCGAGGTCGTAATTGACCGTGTCGTAACTGAACGGGATCGGCGGAAACAGCATCCAGCCGCCCTGATCCTCGATGAGTTTGTGCACGTAGTTGCTGGCGTAATCCGGCTGAAACGGCAGTTCGCCGCCGAAATCGGTTTCCAGGTAATCGCTGAGGATCGGGAAATACAAGGCGTTGTGGTAGCGGATCACCAGCGGCTTGTCGTTGGCGATCAACTCGCCGCCGAGGCAAATCAGGCACAGGCCGATGAACAGCCACAGCGACCAGCGCCCGCGCCGGTTGGCTTTGAACTGAGCGACACGGCGCTGACCCAGAGGAGAAAGTGTGAACATCAGGCAGTCCTCGCCGAGAAGTCGATGCGCGGGTCGAGCAGGGTGTAGCAGAGGTCGCCGATCAGCTTGATCAACAGGCCGAACAGGGTGAACAGAAACAACGCGCCGAACACCACCGGGTAGTCGCGCGACACTGCCGCTTCGTAGCTCATGCGGCCGAGGCCGTCGAGGTTGAAGATGGTTTCGATCAACAGGGAACCGGCGAAAAACACCTCGATCAGCGCCGACGGCACACCGGCTACCACCAGCAGCATGGCGTTGCGAAACACATGGCCGTAGAGCACGCGGCGCTCAGTCAACCCTTTGGCCCGCGCGGTGATCACGTACTGACGGCTGATCTCGTTGAGGAAGCTGTTTTTGGTCAGGATGGTCAGCGTGGCGAAACCGCCGATCACCAGCGCTGTCACCGGCAGCACCAAATGCCAGAGGTAGTCGCCGACCTTGCCCAAGGTGCTGAGGCTGTCGAAGTTGTCCGACACCAGGCCCTGCACCGGAAACCAGTTGACGTAACTGCCGCCGGCGAACACCACGATCAGCAGAATCGCAAAGAGAAACGCCGGCATCGCGTAGCCGATGATGATCGCCGTGCTGCTCCAGACGTCGAAGGCGCTGCCGTTCTTGATGGCCTTGCGAATGCCCAGCGGAATCGAGATCAGGTAAGTGATCAGCGTCGCCCACAGGCCCAGCGACAGCGACACCGGCAGCTTTTGCGCGATCAAATCGGTGACCTTGGCGCCGCGAAAGAAACTGCTGCCCAGATCCAGTTGTGCGTAGTTTTTCAGCATCAGCCAGAGGCGTTCGTGCAGGGGTTTGTCGAAACCGTAGTGGTGTTTGATTTCCTCGATCAGCGCCGGGTCGAGGCCACGGCTGCTGCGCCCGGCGCCGCCAATCGCGGCGACCTCGCCACCGCCGCCCATGCTGTGCCCGCCAAAGCCCTGCAGGCGGGCGATGGCTTGTTCCACCGGGCCACCCGGCGCGGCCTGCACGATAAGGAAGTTGACCACCAGAATGCACAGCAGCGTGGGGATGATCAGCAGCAAGCGTCGACTCAGATAACGCAGCATGTCACTGGCCCCCCGCGAGCTGGGCGTTCATCTGTTGTGTGGTCAACGGCTTGGCCGAAACCTCCCACCAGGTTTCCAGACCTTCGTTGTACAGCGGCTGCTGCGCCGGCATGCCGAAACGGTTCTGGTACACCGTCGGCGTGCCTTTGGAGTAGTAGTTGGGAATCATGTAGTAACCCCATTGCAGCACCCGGTCGAGGGCGCGGGCGTAATGCACCATGGCGTCGCGGGTATTGGCCTGGACAAGGCCGTCGATCAGTTGATCCACGGCCGGGTTGGCCAACACCATCGAATTGGAACTGCCGATTTGCGTGGCACTTTGCGAGGCGTAAAGGCTGTACAGCTCGCGGCCGGGGGAGACGATCGGATCGCCACTGCGTGGGAAACTGGTGACGATCATGTCGTAGTCCCGGGCGTTGAGCCGGTTGACGTATTGCGCCGAGTCGATGCGGCGCAAATTGAGGGTGATGCCGATCTGCGCGAGGGTGCGTTTGAACGGCAGCAGCATGCGGTCGAAACCGCCCTGACCGTCGAGAAAGGTGAACTCCAACGGTTCGCCGGCCGCGTTGACCAGCCGATTGTTTTTCGCCGTCCACCCAGCCTCGGCCAGCAGCTTCAACGCTTGCAGTTGCTTGTCGCGGATGTAGCCGCTGCCATCGGTTTTGGGTGCCTGATAAACCGTGGTGAACACTTCATCGGGGATCTGCCCGCGCAGCGGTTCGAGGATCTTTAATTCTTCGGCATCGGGCAGGGCGGTCGCGGCCATTTCACTCTTCGGCCAGAAGCTGTTCTGCCGCACGTAGAAGCCGCGCATCATCTGCTTGTTGGTCCACTCGAAATCCCACAACAGGCTGATCGCCTGACGCACGCGACGATCCTGGAAGATCGGGTTCTGCAGGTTGAACACGAAACCCTGAGCGGCGGTGGGTTTTTCCGGTGCGAGGATCGACTGCTGCAAGCGACCGTCACGCAGTGCCGGGCTGTCGTAGCCGACGACGTATCCGGAAGAAGAAAATTCGCGATTGTAGTCGAATGCGCCGGCCTGTAGCAGTTGGCGCGCAACGTCAGTGTCGCCGTAAAAATTGACGGTCAGGTTGTCGAAGTTGTACATCCCGCGACTGACCGGCAGGTCTTTGCCCCACCAGTCCGGATCACGCTGGAAACTGATGCTGCGCCCGGCGTCGACCTTGCTCACGCGGTAAGGGCCGCTGCCCAGCGGCGGCTCGAAACCGCCACCGTTGGCGAAGTCGCGCGTCTTCCACCAGTGCTCGGGCACCACGCGCATCGTCGCCAGATCCAGTGCCAAGGTGCGGTTGAGGTTGTTCTTGAAGGTGAAGCGAATCTGTTGCGGACTCTCGATCAACGCGTCCTGCACGTCGGCGTATTGCTGGCGATAGCTCAGGCTGCCCTTGGTCATCAGCAGATTGAAGGTGTAGCGCACGTCTTCGGCAGTGATCGGCGTGCCGTCGGCGAAGCGGGCCTTGGGGTTGAGGGTGAAACGCACCCAGAGGCCTTCGGGATCGCGCTCCATCTGCTGGGCGACCAGGCCGTAGACGGTGTAGGGCTCATCCAGCGAACGGAACGCCAGCGGCGAATACACCCAGTCATTGACCTGCACCACGGAAATGCCTTGATCGGCATAGGGCGCGATGTAGTTGTACTGACCGATCTCCATCGACGCACGGCTGAGCGAACCGCCCTTGGGCGCCTTGGGATCGACGAAATCGAAATGCTGGAAATCCGCCGGGTATTTCGGCGCCTCGCCGTACACCGTCATTGCGTAAGTGCCGACGGCCAGCGCATGGGCGGCATTGCACAGCAGTGCACTGCCAAAAAGCAGCGCAGCCATGTTGCGCATGAAAGTCATGAAGTCACTCCTGAATCCCTGGGAAGGTCACGCACGAAAATGTGGAGGTAAACCTGTGGTGAGGGGATTTATCCCCGACCGGCTGCGAAGCAGTCGCAAAGCCATTGCATGCGGTTGTTCTGGTCATCCGCAGTTGCAGGTTTTGGGGGCGCCTCGCACCCCATCGGGGATGAATCCCCTCACCACAAAAGCTCACTCACACAAGGGGTGTATCCAGCCCTGGGGTTAGAAGTGATAAGTCATCCGCGCAAACAGCGTGCGGCCCAGCGGATCGGTGTAGCGCGGGTCATAGCCGCTCTGGAAGTTGTAGGCCTGGTTGGAGAACGGTGGGTTGCGGTCGAACACGTTCTTCATCCCGGCATCGACATCCAGCACCTTGTTGAAGGTGTAACCGGCCGACAGGTCCCACACCGAATACGACGCCACGCGCGCATGGGTATCGCGGTCGTAGTCGTTGTAACCGGTGGTGAAGCGGTTGGTCAGCGCCGCCCGCGCCGCGCCGAAGGTCCAGCTGCCGGTCAGGTTGTGCTTCCAGCGAGCGATCACGCCGTCACCCTGAAAGTCGCCGACCTTGTCGGTGAACGGGCCTTTGATGGTGCTCTGGAAGTCGTACTCGTCCACGTAGGTGCCTTGCAGCCCGAGACCGAACTGACCGTACGGCGTGTTCGGGAAGCGATAGTCGAGCGACACGTCGACACCGTTGGTTTCGACGATGCCGAGGTTGGCGTTGCCGGTGACGATGTAGTTGAGCGTGCCATCGGCGTTGCGCACGAAGCGATCCGGGTAGCTGCCGGCCTGATCAAACACGGTGGATTCCGGGAATGGCTGGATCTGGTTGGAGATGTGAATCCACCAGAAATCCAGACCCACCGACAGGTTGCTGATCGGCTGATAAACAAAGCCCAGTGTCACGTTGCGCGCCTTCTCCGGGGCCAGATCCTCGTTGCCGCCAATCTGGTTCAGGAACTGCTGACCGCAATCACGCCCGCCGTTGCCGCCCGGTTGCACCACACCGCCGGTACACAGCGCCGGGTCGTTGTAGTAACCCTGGGTGAACGTGATGCTGCGCGGTGAATACAGTTCGTAGAGCGACGGCGCACGGAAACCTTCGCTGTACGCACCGCGCACCACGAGCTCTTTGAGCGGCTGATAACGGAACGAGTATTTCGGGTTGGTGGTGCTGCCGAAGTCGCTGTATTTGTCGTGGCGCACGGCGGCAGACAATTCGAGACTGTCGAGTACCGGCACGTTGATCTCGGCATACGCGGCTTTCACGCTGCGGTCGCCCTCGACACTGCCGGCCGGGTCGATACCGAGGCTCTGGATGTCACCGGCAAACTGCTCGAAGTCCTGGTGGAATTTCTCTTTGCGGTACTCGCCACCCAGTGCCAGACCGGAAGGGCCGGCACCGAACCAGTCGCCGATTTCGCGGCTGATGCGCCCGTCAAATCCGGCGACCCGGCCGACAGCCGTGGAGTAGGCGCCGTGGTAGGCGGCGTTATCGATGTACTGCTGACCAGCGGCCGATTGCGGGCCGAACGGATTGAGCAAACCGCTGGCCAGACCATCGATCATCGCCTGATCGCTGACATAACCGCTGGTGACGCTGGAGACGATTTTGTTCTGGTTGTACGAGGCGCCGACGTTGTAATCCCAGCCGCCAACCAGGCCGTCGAAACTCAGCAGGAAGCGCTGGCTGGTGTTCTGGTCTTTCGATTCACGCGGGCCTGCTGCCGTTTCACGCCAGTTGACGTCGACCGGTTGCGTCGGGTCGAGGGCGAAATCGGTCGGCGCCGGGGTGATGCCGTTGCCGGGGTAGTAGGGCGACGAGGAATCCAGGCTCAGACCGGTGAGCGGAGCAGGGCCGATGGACGTGGCGTTGTTGTTGCGTGACCAGAAGTATTCGAGGTTGACGTTGTGATCGTCGCCCAGTTTGCCGGTGGTCTTGCCGAAGAACGAAGTCTTCTCGGTTTGTGGCACCAGGTCGATGTATTCGCGGGTGCTGAAGCGGCACAGGCCATCACGGGCGATCAGGTTGGGGCCGTTGCAATTGCTGTTGGCCAGCGGGTTGGTGGCGTTGCCGTTCTGGCTGTAGTTGCCAGGGAATGCAGTGCCGGAGGTCTGGTCGAGGCCGCGACCGGGCGCGTAGTCGGTGGCGAAGGAGCGGTCGTTGGCGTCGAGGTTCTGCTGTTTGTTGTAGTTGAACACGCCGAGCACGTTGAAGCGGTCTTCTTCCAGATCGCCGTAACCCCAACTGGCGCTCATGTCCTTGGTCGCACCGCCGCCGCTGTGGGTCGGGGTTTCGCCGCCGAGGGTGAGCTGGCCGTCAGTCAGGGATTTCTTGGTGATGAAGTTGATCACGCCGCCGATGGCGTCGGTGCCGTACAGCGCCGATGCGCCGTCACGCAGCACTTCCACACGTTCGATGGCAGCAAACGGGATCATGTTCAGATCCACCGCGCCGCCGGCCGAGTTGGTACCCGACAAGGCGTTGTTGGCCAGTCGTCGGCCGTTGAGCAACACCAGCGTCTTGTTCGCGCCGATACCGCGCATGTCGGCGAACGATGCGCCACCCGTGGCCGCGCCGACCGAGCCGGCACTGTTGTTGATCGACTGGCTGCCGGTGATGCGTTGCACCAGCTCGGCGGTGGTGGTCACGCCCTGTTTGCGCAGCTCATCGGCCTTGAGAATGGTGATCGGCACCGCCGTCTCCGCATCGACCCGGCGAATCGCCGAACCGGTCACTTCCACCCGTTGCAGTTGCGTGGTCGGCGCAACCACTGCGGCGGCGGCCGGGACGCCAGCATTATCGTCCTCCGCCGCTTGCACGGTCCCGGCGCCCATCCCCATGGCCACCAGATACAGCGGAACAAAACGATGGCGAGAAATCGTGGCCACCAATGGTTTGAGCGTGAAGCGTGGAGTGTTCATCAGCATGGTTGTTTCCGACTTTGTTAGACGTTATCGAATTGGCCTTGTGAGCCCCTCATTGCTCCGCTTTCGGTGATACCGCGTGCGGAAAACCACTTTCTTCAAGCAAGCCGATCCCCTCCGAAGACGCCGTGCGTTTTTTCGGTCGGCTGATTGCGACGGGATGCTTCAGCGGTGCCGGGCGTGTTTCTCAATGCGCGCCCGGCACCGCACTCAGTGGGTGGTCATCACCGATATCTTGGTGATACCTGAGCGTTCGATAGACGCCATGGCTTTGGCCACCTGGCCGTAATTGACGGCGGAGTCGGCCTGAAGCTGGACGCGCACTTCGGCGTCCTTGGCCTTGACCTCCTTGAGGCTGGCCTCCAGGGATTCCGGTGCCAGTTCGGTCTTGGCCAGATAGAACTTGCCGTCCTGGTCGACGCTGACCACCACCGGGTCTTTCTTTTCGGCGGGGGCGACGGCGTCGGTTTTCGGCAGGTTCACTTTGATTGCATTGGTCATCAGCGGCGCGGTGACAATGAACACCACCAGCAGCACGAGCATCACGTCCACCAGTGGCGTGACGTTCATTTCGCTGAGTACTTCATCGCTGTCTTGAGTGGAGAAAGACATCAGCTGGCCTCCCGCACGGCGGCCGTGGTTTTGCTGGCAATGGCCTGACGGCTGATGGAAAACGCACTGCGCGAGGCGAGGGCGTCGAAGTCGTGGGCGAAGTCATCCATGTCCGCCGAAGCGAGTTTCAGACGACGCAGGAAGAAGTTGTAAATCAGCACCGCCGGCACCGCGACGGCGATCCCCACGCCGGTGGCGATCAGCGCGTGGCCGATGGGGCCGGCGACCGCTTCAAGGCTGGCCGAGCCGGTTTCGCCGATGCTTTGCAGGGCTTCCATGATTCCCCAAACGGTGCCGAACAGGCCAATGAACGGCGCGGTGCTGCCGATACTGGCGAGGATCGCCTGACCGTTTTCCAGCGAGCGGCGTTCTTTCTGGATCTGCTGGCGCAGGTTGCGTTCCAGGCGATCGGAACGGTTGATGGTGTGCGCAAGTTGTTGCGTGGTGCGCGGCGATTCTTCCACCAGCAGCGCTTCGAAACCGCTGCTGGCGATGCGCGCCAGTGAGCCTGGGTATTGGCTGGCGTGTTCGGCGGCGGTGAGCAGATCCGGCGCGCCCCAGAAGGCTTTGCTGAACTGTTTGTTCTGGGCTTTCTGGCGCAGGTATTGCGCCGACTTGACCAGCAGGATCGCCCAGCTGACCACGGAAAACAGCACCAGGCCCCAAAGCACACCGGGGACAATCATCGAAGACAGTGAATCGTTCATGGCTACACCTCGCTTGCATTAAATCGGTTGTGAGTTCGTGGGTTGTGCCGTTATTGCGGCAATTTGAAATCGATGGTCTGGGTGGCGAAGCCGTCAATCGGCGTGTCACCGCGCTTGGCCGGAATAAACTTCCAGTTCTTCACGGCGGCGACCGCAGCTTCGTCCAGTTGCGCCTTGCCGCTGGACTTGGTCACCGTCACCGAACCTGCGCGACCGTTGGCCAACACCTGAATGCGCAGCACCACGCTGCCTTCCCAGTTACGCCGCAGCGCCAGCGACGGGTATTCCGGCGGCGGGTTGCCGAGGCTGGCGAGGCCGGAAATCGCTGCCGACTCTTTCACCGGGCCGGGTGCAGCCGCAGGTGCCGGTGGCGCGCTCGGTTTTGCTGGCGCCGCAGGAGCGGCCGGTTGTGCCGGAGCGGGTGGGGCTTTTGGCGGCTCGACCTTTTTCACCGGTTTGGGTTTTTCCACCGGTTTCGGTTTTTCGATTGGCTTGGGCTTCTCCACCGGTTTTGGCGGCGGTTTGACCGCGTCCTCGTCTTCCACCGGTTGCTCGGGTTCGGGCGGCGGTGGAGGCGGTGGTGGCGGCGGTGGTTCCGGAGTGGGCGGTGCGGGTGGCGTCGGGCTGGTCAGCTCGACGGTCATTTCCGGAATCTGCGGCGGCGTGGGCAGTGGCTCGGGTCGGGTCTGCTGAAAAAACCACCACGCACCGCCATGTATCAGCGCCGACACGGCAATCAACAGAACCATTTGCTGTTTGTTCAACCCGCCGGGCTGCGAGGTATTGGCTTTAAAGGCCGGCCTGCCGGATACCGGCGGGAGCGGCGCTTCCCGTAACGGCCTCGGCAGGGTCTTGTGCTTTACCGCATCGTTCATTAAAGCTCCCTCGGGTTGATGAAGGGCAATAAGGTGCCGTCCGAACATGTGCGTCATGTTCGAGTGGGTGGGTGCAACTTTCTTTAAGGTGTGCGCAAGCCGATAGTTAAACTATCAATTGAATAAGGCTTGTGTGCCGTTACTGGCTTAGAGCCATCGACTTCGAGTGTTCATCATCCATTCCCTGGTGTTGTTCTATGTAGGAGCTGCCGAAGGCTGCGATCTTTGCTTTTAAGATCGAGATCAAAAGATCGCAGCCTTCGGCAGCTCCTACAGGTCGCAGTTGGTTAAAGTGTCCGTATTTCATTTTGCAACCGCTGTGCCAAATGTTGCTGAAATGTACTTGGGTTATTTCAGCGATGTTACCCATGTCGCATTTATATAAGTTTTAGGGGCTGGCGGATTTTTTCGTCGCGCATAAGTCTCCATCAGCCCGAATGCAGAGGCTTTTTCAAGGGCGAGTCAGACTTAACGCTATATCACGCTGAAGGGCGAGACAGAGCGGCTGCTCTCATGCCCGCCAAGGCACTTGGTGGTGCAGGGCGGACTGATTTGGTGCGGGTCAATGTTTTAGCGGTTCACAGGCGATGTTCCTTGTTTTTGTTTAAATGAAATCAATGCTTCAAGTTTGGGTTAGTTGCAAATCCAAGAACGGTTTTGGTGCACGGGCAAACAGTTAATTAGCTATTGTTCGACAATCCAGCTGTCGTTCATTAATGCACTGCCTGTTGGGTGTTGTATTTAAAAAATAAATAACACGCTACCGTCGGCGCATAACTCAGCGCCGAACACAGTACGTGGTCGCTTGATTCAGGTAATAAAGTAAATACGCAGGGCGCCGGGGCTGTTCTGCTGAACTCGGCGTTGGGCGGATAGACGCAAACGGACAGTGATGCGGCAGAGCGATTGAAGATTCACGCGGTGAACTCCTTGTTGCCAGCTCGGATACACGAACTTTTGGTTCGGTATCGCACCTTACAAGAACGCGGATAGCGTTCGATGATTGCTCTTGGTGCGGGATGGGCACCGCCAGCGCTGTTTTGCGAGGTTTGAATTCGCAAGTGGCGAGTGCATGGGAAAAACGTGCCAAATCGGATACACCAGCTATAAATAGGGCTACACCAGATGCCTGTCGGGATTGAGGAGGGGTTATGTATCAGCTCTACGGACATCGCAACTCAGGCGCCGCCGCTATTGAAGCCGCGCTGGAGCTGTGTCAGATCGCTTATCGCTTCATTGATATTGAAGCCAGTACCGAAGCCGCCGAAGCGTTGGCGCAACTCAATCCACTGAAACAGATCCCGACCCTGCAACTGCCCGATGGCAGTGCGGTCACCGAGAGCGCGGCGATTCTGATTCATTTGGGCCTGACGTTTCCCAAGTCAGGATTGTTGCCGGCCAAGGCAGACGAGCGTGACCAGGCGATTCGCGGCCTCGTGTACATCGTCAGCAATTGCTACGCGGCCATTGGCGTCATCGACTACCCCGAGCGCTGGCTGCTGATGCCCGACGAAGCGTCGCGGCAGAACCTGATCGCCGGCGCCCGCGAGCGTCTGCACTGGAGTTGGGAGGTGTTTGCCGACCAGTTTTCCGCCGAGCTGTACCTGGACGATGAAACTCCGGGGGCGCTGGATGTGCTGGCAGCTGTGGTGACACGTTGGGCGGGGAGCCGCGAGCATCTGCGCCAGACGCGGCCTGGTTTCTATGCGTGGCTACAACGCATTGACCGGCATCCGGTGCTGGCGCCTGTCTTCGCCCGGCATTGGCCAGCCTGAGCTTTCCTCTGATCGTTCCCACGCGGAGCATGGGAACGATCGCGGTCAGGTTTATTCCCCGCGAATATACTGCTCCAACTGTTTGATCAACTCCGCCTGTTCGGCAATCGCTTCCTTGACCAGGTCACCAATCGACAGCAGGCCGATCAATTTGCCGTTCTCCACCACCGGCAAGTGGCGCAGGCGTTTGTCGGACATGATGCCCAGGCAAGTGTCGACAGTCTGGTGGGTATCCACCGTGATCACGTTGGCAACCATGATGTCGCGTACCGGCGTGCCGACTGAAGAGCGGCCATGCAGCACCAGTTTGCGCGCGTAATCGCGTTCACTGATGATGCCGACCACATTGTCGTCTTCCACGACCAGCAAGGCGCCGACGTTTTTCTCGGCCATCTTCATCAGTGCTTCGAGCACCATGTGATCAGGCTTGATCTGGTGCACTTCCTGATTTTTCTGATCTTTGAGCTTGAGCAGTTGGGCGACGGTCTTCATGGCAGTTACTCAGGTGTTGTCGTTGTTATCCAAGCATCGTAGACGCTGGCGTTCAGGGCAAGGTGGCAAAGCGGCAGATAACACGCAAAAAACGTCATTTGCCCGATTTTTTATGGTTCACGCTGCAACCTGTTCTATGAAGAACTTTGTGGTGAGGGGATTTAGCGAAACGTCGCACCGCCCCGATGGTCTGCGCAGCAGGCCCGGAATCAGACCGCCGGGTTTGCCTGACACACCGTGTCGGATGGTTTTGGGCCTGCTACGCAGGCCATCGGGGATAAATCCCCTCGCCACAGGGGATAGGGTTATCCCTTGAAGGGCAGCGTAGAATGCCTGCCAGATTCAATTTTCCGAGGTCGTAGTGGTGGATTTACAGCAGGGCTTCGTCCTGACCCGGCATTGGCGCGATACGCCGGCCGGCACCGAAGTCGAGTTCTGGCTGGCGACCGACGCCGGGCCGCGCCGCGTGCGCTTGCCGCATCAGCCGTCGGTGGCGTTTATCCCCGCCGAGCAGCGCGCAGCCGCCGAGCGCCTGCTGCATGACGAAAAGAACGTCGAACTGCGCCCCCTGGCCCTGCAGGACTTCGAACATCGCCCGGTGCTCGGCCTGTATTGCCAGCAACATGGCCAGTTGATGCGTCTGGAAACCGCGCTCAACCGCCACGGCGTCGATGTTTTCGAGGCCGATGTGCGCCCGCCGGAACGCTATCTGATGGAGCGTTTCATCACCGCACCGGTGTTGTTCAGCGGCACCTCCGATGCCGACGGCACATTGCTCAACGCCCACCTCAAACCCGACCCCGAGTATCGGCCAAAGCTGCGACTGGTCTCGCTGGACATCGAAACCACCGAAACCGGCGAGTTGTACTCCATCGCTCTTGAAGGCTGCGGCGAGCGTCAGGTGTACATGCTCGGCGCGCCGAACGGTGACGCCAGCATCGTCGACTTCGACCTCGAATACTGCGACTCACGCACGGTCATTCTGAAGAAGCTCAACGATTGGTTCGCCCGTCATGACCCCGACGCGATCATCGGCTGGAACGTCGTGCAGTTCGATCTGCGCATCCTCCACGAACACGCGCGGCGCCTCGGCGTACCGTTGAAAATCGGCCGTGGCGGTGAAGAGATGCAGTGGCGCGAACACGGCAGCCGCAACCATTACTTCGCCTCGGCGGCGGGGCGCCTGATCATCGACGGCATTGAGTCGCTGCGTTCGGCGACCTGGAGTTTCCCTTCGTTCAGTCTGGAAAACGTCGCGCAGACCTTGCTTGGCGAAGGCAAGTCGATCGACAACCCGTACCAGCGCATGGATGAGATCAACCGCATGTTCGCCGAGGACAAACCGGCGCTGGCCAAGTACAACCTCAAGGACTGCGAACTGGTCACGCGGATTTTCGTCAAGACCGAACTGCTGACGTTTTTGCTGGAGCGCGCCAGCGTCACCGGCCTGCCGGCGGATCGCAGCGGCGGCTCGGTGGCGGCGTTCACGCATCTATATATGCCGTTGATGCACCGTCAGGGTTTCGTGGCGCCGAATCTGGGCACCAATCCGCCGCAGGCCAGCCCCGGCGGCTTTGTCATGGACTCGCGACCGGGGCTGTACGAATCGGTGCTGGTGCTCGATTACAAGAGCCTTTATCCGTCGATCATCCGCACCTTTCTGATTGATCCGGTCGGGCTGATCGAAGGCTTGCAGCATCCGGATGATGCCGACTCCGTGCCGGGCTTTCGTGGTGCCAGATTCTCACGCACCCGGCATTGCCTGCCGTCCATCGTCTCGCGAGTCGCCGAGGGCCGCGAGACCGCCAAGCGCGAACACAATGCGCCGCTGTCCCAGGCGCTGAAGATCATCATGAACGCCTTCTATGGCGTGCTCGGCTCCAGCGGTTGCCGGTTCTTTGATACACGGTTGGCGTCGTCGATCACTCTGCGCGGCCACGAGATCATGCTGCGCACGCGCAAGTTGATTGAAGAGCAGGGCCACGCGGTGATCTACGGTGACACCGACTCGACCTTCGTCTGGCTGCGTCGTCCCCACGGGCAGGAAGAAGCAGCGGCCATCGGCCATGCGCTGGTCAAACACGTCAACGACTGGTGGCGTGAGCATGTGCGTGACGAATACGGGCTGGAAAGCGCCCTCGAATTGCAGTTCGAAATTCACTACAAACGCTTTCTGATGCCGACCATTCGTGGCGCGGAGGAGGGCAGCAAGAAGCGCTACGCCGGTCTGGTGACACGCGCCGACGGTAGCGAAGAAATGGTCTACAAAGGCCTGGAAACCGTGCGCACCGACTGGTCGCTTTTGGCCCGGCAATTTCAGCAGGAACTGTACGAGCGGATCTTCCAGCGCAAGCCTTATCAGGATTATGTGCGTGACTACGTGCGCAAAACCCTGGCGGGTGAATTCGATGATCGACTGATCTATCGCAAACGCCTGCGCCGCACCCTCGACGATTACGAGCGCAATGTTCCGCCCCACGTGCGCGCGGCGCGGCTGGCCGATGATTACAACGCGCAGCACGGACGACCGCGGCAGTACCAGAACGGTGGCTGGATCAGCTACGTGATTACCCTGGCCGGCCCCGAACCGCTGGAAGTGCGGCGATCCACCATCGACTACGACCACTACATCACCCGGCAACTGCAACCGGTGGCGGATGCGATCCTGCCGTTTGTCGACGACGACTTCTCAACCCTGATCGGGGGACAACTGGGCCTGTTTTGAGTCCAGCAGTTGCAACGTCCACTCATCAAGGATGCCGTGGAAGTAGCGCTCAAGTGCCTGGTTGAACAAGCTGTCTTCAGCAGCGAACTGGGCGAACAGCGTCATTGAGGAGTGAAATTTCAGGTCATCGGGATGGCCGAAAATCTCGGCAATCGAACGCTCTCGCACATTCAGCACAAGCTGCGTGCAGGCGCGTAATCGTGCGCCGAGCAAGGGATGGTCCAGATAGGTCTGAGCTTCCTCGGCCGAACCGATGGCGAAGCGCCGGGACATCTCACTGCCGCCCAGGCCTGCGAACTGCGGGAAGACAAACCACATCCAGTGGCTGCGCTTGCGGCCCTCGTCGAGTTCGCGCTGGACCCGTTCGAAAACCGGGTCCTGCGCCTGGATGAAACGTTGCAGATTGAACGGGTCGTACTGATCAGTGCTTCTCATCGCGAAGCCCTCTGCCAGTCGGCGGTGGCTCAGACCATGGCCAACCGCTGCTTGCGCTTTGGCGCGTGAAACGCCTGGTCCAGCGCTGCCAGATCCCCGGCCTCCAGTTGCAACTGCGCCGCTTGTGCATTGAGTTGCACGTGTTCCGGCCGCACAGCTTTGGGAATCGCAATTACGCCATCCTGACGCAGAATCCACGCCAGCGAAACCTGTGCCGGGGTCGCGTTGTGACGAGCGGCAATCTGTTTCAACACCGGATCAGCCAGCATCGCGCCGCCTTGACCGATCGGACAGTACGCCATCAGCGGCATACGTTGCTGCTGGCACCACGGCAGCAGGTCGAATTCGACACCGCGTTCTTCCAGGTTGAAGAGCACCTGATTGGTCGCGCAGGCCGGTGACGCCAGTTCTTCAAGGTCATCAACATCGAAGTTCGACACGCCCCAACGGCCGATCTTGCCGTCCTCGCGCAGACGTTCGAACGCCTCGACGGTTTCCTCCAGCGGATACTGGCCGCGCCAATGCAACAGATAGAGGTCGATGTAATCAGTGTCGAGCCGGCGCAGACTGCGCTCGCAGGCTAGCGGAATACCTTTGCGGCTGGCGTTGTGCGGGTAGACCTTGCTGACTAGAAACACTTGATCACGCAGGCCGGCAATGGCTTCGCCAACCACGGTTTCGGCACCACCCTCGGCATACATTTCAGCGCTGTCGATCAGGGTCATGCCCAGTTCGATGCCAGTGCGCAGCGCGGTGACTTCACGTTTGTGCGCCGAACGATCCTCACCCATGCGCCAAGTGCCCTGGCCAATCACCGGAACCTGCACGCCGGCCAATTCGAGGGTACGCATTCAAACCTCCTTTCTGAAACGGTCGATACCTTAGTGGGCAGCAGGATAGTCCAAGGGTTCAAAAAGCAAAAAGATCGCAGCCTGCGGCAGCTCCTACATTGGGCTCGGGTTTCGCCCTGTAGGAGCTGCCGCAGGCTGCGATCTTTTGATCTTCAGCTTTTATTTGGCAGAAAACTTCAGCACCACGCTGTGCGCATAATCCTGCCCCGGATCCAGCCGCGTGCTCGGGAAGTTCGGCTGATTCGGTGAGTCAGGATAGTGCTGCGTCTCCAAGGTAAACGCGCCCCAGTGCGGATACACCTTGCCGCCCTTGCCCTTGACGGTGCCGTCGAGGAAGTTGCTGGTGTAGAACTGCACGCCCGGTTCGCTGGTGAACAACTGCAAATGCCGGCCGGACTGTGGATCACTGACCTCGGCGGCGACTTTGCTCACGTCACCCTTGGTATCCAGCGCCCAGTTGAAATCGAAACCACCCTGTTTCGGCTCGGCGAATTTCAACTGCGGGTGATCAGCCTTGATGTGCGTACCAATTGCCGTTGGCTTGGTTAAATCCATCGGTGTACCTGCCACCGGCGCCAGTTCGCCGGTCGGGATCAGCTTGCCGGTGACCGGGGTGTAATGGCTGGCGTGCAGGGTCGCGACCTGTTTGAGGATGTCGCCATTGCCGGCACCCGCGAGGTTGAAGTAGCTGTGGTTGGTCAGGTTGAGCACGGTCGGTTTGTCGGTGCTGGCCTTGTAGTCGATGCGCAGTTCGTTGCTGTCGGTCAGGCGATAGGTCACTTCGGTGGTGAGGTTGCCTGGGAAGCCCATTTCACCGTCCGCCGACAGATAGGTCAGGGTCACGCCGACTGAGTCCTTGTCTTTGGTTTCCTGCGCTTTCCAGACCTTTTTATCGAAGCCCTGGGTGCCGCCGTGCAAGGCGTTGGACTTGTCGTTCTGTGGCACTTGATAGCGCTTGCCGTCGAGTTCGAAGGCACCGTCGGCCAGGCGATTGCCGAAACGGCCGATGGTCGCGCCGAAGTACGCGGTGCCTTTCTGGTAGCCCTGCACATCGTCGAAACCGAGCACCACGTCGGCGGCTTTGCCTTGTTTGTCTGGCACCAGCAGCGATTGCAGGGTCGCGCCGTAGGTGATGACGGTGGCTTGCATGCCGTGGCTGTTGCGCAGGATGTATTGCTCGACGGGCGTGCCGTCATTGGTTTTGCCGAAGGCTTTGTGTTCGGCGGTCAGGCCCGCCGCATTGGCGGAAAGGGTGGCGATCATCAGGGACAGTCCGAGGCCGGAGAGCAAGTGACGGGATTGAAGCATGGTTGACCTTCCTTTTTGTTGTTGTTTTCAAAACAGGTTAATAGTCATGCTAATTGAGGCGTGAATCAGAATTTATAGCGGATTAAACGTTTATTGCAAAAATAAAGTCGGACTAAATGGTTGCCGAAGGTCGGGAAACCACGCGGACACTGCACTTTTCAGCAATTGGCGGCTCTATCCATGGCCAGGATGCGGTGACTCCCGCCGCACAGGAATGTGCCTGTTCGAGAATTCATGCCGAGAGCTTTTCACCTGATCGCCCGTGTTGTTCATCGCCCGTGCCTGTTGCTGGCCTGTCTGTCGTCGCTGTTTGTCAGCGGCTGCACACATCAGGACGGCAATGGCTTCATCGCTCAGATTCGTGACGGTCAACCGCAGGAATTCCTGCAGACCAGCGTCGACCGCATGGCCACGCTGGCGATGCGCGACAACCTCAACAGTCTTTATCGGTTGATGGGCAAGTTGTACCTGCGCAACCCCGAAGAGTTGCGCAAATCCGGCTTCCTCAACATCCACGCCGCGGTGAAGCAGGTACGCCTGGCCATCGAGCAGCAGCAACCGTTGCCGGTGCTGGGCGGGCGCAAGGATCTGGCTGCGCTCAGTTATGCGATGAGCCCGGAGTTTCTCGGTGATCGGGTCGGCGCGTTCATCTATGCCATCGGCAGCATGTTGGTCACCGCCCATGGCAATCGCGTCGAGTTCTACATGACTGACGCGATCAACCCGACGTTCGTTCACAACGCCGCGCGCAACATCGAAAAAGCCACGTGGATTCTGTCTCAGCGCCAGAACAAGGAAGGCCAGCCGCTGCTGTTCTCCAATGAGATTTCGGAGGAGGGCAGCAACCTGAGTTTCGCCACGGAGTTCGGCAAAGTGGTGGCGCGCCTTGATCTGCTTACGCAAATGCTCGATGAGCGCTACTGGCGCATTGGCCTGAATTACGCGCAAAGTCTGCTGTTTCTGAATTTTTTACCGGTGCAGTAAGTCGAGTCGGTTAGAGTGGCGGGCGGATTATTTGTATACAATCCTTCGTCATATTTGACTCAAAGGGAGCTGCCCCCGTCATGACTGACCCCGCAAGCGCCGATTTCACTCGACTCGACTGCGCCGCCCGCGCGGACAAACTGCCCTATGCCGCGTTGCTGGCCTTCGCCATGACCGGCTTCATCGCTATCCTCACCGAAACCCTGCCAGCCGGACTGCTGCCGCAAATTGGCGCCGGCCTGAACGTCAGCGAAGTGCTCGCCGGGCAACTGGTGACGCTGTATGCGCTGGGTTCGATTGTCGCGGCGATTCCGCTGACCGTCGCTACACGCGGCTGGCCCCGGCGGCGGGTGCTGCTGATGACGGTGGGCGGCTTTCTGTTGTTCAACACCATCACTACGTTTTCCAGCCATTACGGCCTGACCCTGGCTTCGCGATTTCTTGCCGGGATGGCGGCGGGGCTGTCGTGGGGGATCATGGCCGGCTACGCGCGCGGCATCGTGCCGGTGCATCAACAGGGGCGGGCGCTGGCGATTGCCATGCTCGGCACACCGGTGGCGTTGTCGCTGGGCACGCCGGCGGGGACGTGGCTGGGCAATCTGATCGGCTGGCGCGCCTCGTTCGGGATCATGTCGGCGCTGGCCTTGGTGCTGGCGGCGTGGATCGTCATCGCGGTGCCGGATCGTCCGGGGCAGAACAGCGAAGAACGCCTGCCACTGCTCGAATCTCTGCGTCTGCCGGGCGTGCGACCGGTACTGTTCGTGGTGCTGACGTGGATGCTCGGACACAACATTCTTTACACCTACATTTCACCGTTTCTGATGCAGGCCGGGCTGGCCGAGCGCGTTGATCTGGTGCTGCTGGTGTTCGGCCTGTGTTCGCTCGTGGGGATCTGGATCATCGGCATGCTGGTGGATCGCTGGTTGCGTTGGCTGACGCTGATCAGCCTTGCGGTGTTTGCCGTGACAGCGTTGGTATTGGCGCTGATTTCGCCGTCGCCGTGGCTGATTTATGGCTGCATGGCGGTATGGGGGTTGTCGTTTGGTGGCTCGGCGACTCTGCTGCTGACCGCGGCGGCGGATTCGGCGGGCGACCATGTCGACGTGGTGCAGGCGATGCTCACCACGTCATGGAACGTGGCGATCGCCGGCGGCGGATTATTTGGCGGGTTGCTGCTGGATCGGGCGGGGGCAATGTCGTTTCCGTGGGCGCTGCTGATCCTGTCGCTGATCGCATGGGCCACGGTGTGGATCAACAGCCATCACAGTTTCAAACCGGGGCGGCGGGTGCATTGATCTTCTAATCACTACATCATCCCTGTGGGAGCGAGCAGGCTCGCTCCCACAATGGACCTGCGGTGTGATCGAAAGGCATAACGATAGACCGTATCGATATAGGTGGTTATAAGAAAAATCGCTATGCTGCGGGCCAGATTTTTCCTGTCGTTTTTCTGGACGTCTTAATGGAATTGGCAAATTTCGGCCTGGTGATTGCCGGGCTGGTGGTGGGTTTTATTGTCGGCATGACCGGTGTCGGCGGCGGTTCGTTGATGACGCCGATTCTGCTGTGGTTCGGCATCAACCCTGCAACGGCGGTGGGCACCGACCTGTTGTACGCGGCCATTACCAAATCCAGTGGCGTGCTCGTCCATAGAAAGAACAAGAACATCGACTGGGCCATCACCGGTTGGCTGACCCTCGGCAGCGTGCCGGCGGTGGCCATGACCCTGTGGTTTCTCAGCACCCTGCACACCGCGCCGGACGCGATGAACGCCATCATCAAACAGGCGCTGGGTTTCGTCCTGTTCGCTACCGCGCTGGCGATTTTCTTCAAAAAACGACTGTTGGATTTCGCCCACAAACGCGCCGGCGGCAACTACAACCCGAGCGGTTCGCGGCTCAATGTGATGACCGTGATCACCGGTCTTATCCTAGGCACCATGGTTGCCCTGACTTCGATTGGCGCCGGCGCCCTCGGCACCGTCGCGCTGTTCATCCTCTATCCGCTGCTGCCGACCCGCCGTCTGGTCGGCACCGAAATCGCCCACGCCGTGCCGCTGACCCTGGTTGCAGGTCTGGGCCACGCGAGCATGGGCAATATGGATTGGGGCGTTTTGGGCTTTTTGCTGGTCGGTTCGCTGCCGGGCATCTGGCTTGGCAGCCACCTTACCGGGCGCATCTCCGATGAAGTGCTGCGCCCGTGCCTGGCGACGATGCTGGTGTTGATCGGTTATAAATTGGCGTTTTGATCGGCGCACTCACTCGGGTGAGGGAGCAACTCCCTCACCCGAGGCTCAACGTTGAATGACGAACTTCATGATCGTCACTGGCAAATCCTCGTAGACCAGTTCCTCAACCACCTCCCAACCCAATCGCGCATACAACGATTTTGCCGCGTCGGTGTACAGGTATAGCTGCGGCACTCCCAACGCTTCGGCCTCTTCGACAATCCGATTGACCAGTTGCGAAGCAACCCCGCGTCCACGTTCCTCTGCTTTCACATAAACCCCGGCCAGCCAGGGTGTCAGCTCGGGACGAGTTTTCATGTCGCTGTCGATCAGCAGCGCGCCACCGAGCAGCCTGCCGTCTTCAATGGCCACCACCACACTGGGAATCGCGCCTTTGCCGCAGGCTTTGCGCATGCGTTCGGTGCGGGCCTCAAGCGTATCGCCGGGGCGGAATTCACCCCACTCCTTGAAGTTGAGTTCGGCCAGTTCTTCAACAAATCCGGGGTGATCGCACAGGTATTCGATGTGCATGCATTGAACTCCATTTCGTGGGCAGAACCGCCACCCTAATGCGCTCACAAAAGGTAATCAAATCCGCGTCACGATTGCACGCAGGCGGTTGCGCAATACCGGTCCTGACCTAAGCTTCTGACAAGGCGACACATATTTGCCAGACACACCCGGAACAATCGCCACGATGCGCAATCAGTAGAGCGTGGATATCAAAAGGAGATGCGCATGCTCATCAGGTCACTGACCCTGACACTCTTGCTGGCGATTGCCGGCCCCTTGTTCGCCGCTGACAACGATTCGCCGATTGCCGCAGACATGGGTCGCGCCCGACCGCTGATCGTGATCGCGCAAAGCACCGTCGACCCCGTGTGGGTGAGCCTGAAAAAGTCGCTGGAGGACCCGGCCAACAAAAAGGGCGTCGCCGACCGCAACATCAAGGTCTACACCATCCTCAACATGTCCGGCCAACTCGACGGCAAGGACATGGGGCAGCAAGACACCATGGCGCTGATCCGCTCCCTTAAACTTGGCGCCGGGGCTTTGCCTAAAGTGATTCTGGTGGGTAAAGACGGTGAGAAAAAGCTCGAAAGTTCGGGGGATGAGTCAAAGTCGGTCGACCTGAAGAAAGTCTTCGAGACGATCGACGCCATGCCGATGGCCGAGAAGGAAGCGGCCGCTGCAGCCGCCGCTCAGGCCCCGGCCGCCGCCGAGCCTGAAATGGCCAAAGGTGCAAAAGGGACTAAACCGACCAAGCCTGCAAAACCGACCAAGCCGCCGGAAATGCCGGATGATTGATGGCATGGCGTGAATCAAAGAAATGGGCGACCTCAGTAGGTCGCCCATTTTTTATTGCGTGCTGATCAAAAAGTCGTTGCAGCATATTCCTACAGAAATGTCTGAGGCAAAGACCTGCATGTACCGTGGATTTTTCCTGCAAGGCGCGGCGGCGTTGGTGAACTGGTGCGTTGTGGGGCAGGGGGATAACCTTCTTTGGCCGCTGAAAAAAACAGCGGTCGGATGTGGAAGTCCGCTGGGTAGAGAATGAAGCAAGCTTTCATGAAGCGCAGGTAGACATTTTTTATGTCAACATTGTCGCGTTTTATGGCGGCTGTGCGCGGGAGCACTTTCGAGTGCGCCGGGGTTTCGTTCTCTCCCAGGTCTTCCACACCTGCGTACAGCTGCCACCTGTCATGTGGAAGTGAGTTGGGTGGCTCCATAAAATTCAATAGAGAACTTTTCACATGAAAAAACACACACCGAATCCCCCCGAATCCTCAACCGATTCTGGATCCTTCGACTCCCGCAACACACGCCTGCGCCACCCGCATCACCCCGATCCCGTCAGCTACATCTTCACCATTCGCCCCGATATCGATACCCCCACGCTACTGACCCACGCTTGCGAAACCCTCGCCTCGCTCAATGTCCTGACCACCGACATGGCCTGCAAACTCGACGATTCGCAGCGCAGTCTTGCTCTGTCGATTCAGCAGTTGGCAGTGGTCGGCGAGTTGCTGGTCAACCGCGCGCTGGACAATCTCGATCCGCCGGAAGCCATTTTCCAGGCTTGAAATGGTGATAAAAAAATGGGCGACCTCAGCAGGTCGCCCATTTTTATGCCCGCTATAAATCCGGTCAGTCAGCAACAGCGCTGAGGATCGTATGCGCGATCTTCACTCGCTCCGCAATCGGATAATTTTTGTTGGCCATGATCACAATGCCAATGTCTTTGCTCGGCACGAACGCGACGTAAGTACCAAAGCCTCCAGTGGAGCCGGTCTTGTTGAGCAACACATCGTCAGGTTGCGGTTGCGGCGGAGTCAGCCACTGAACCTTATGCGCCTCCATGGCCATTGGCGTCGAGTTACCGGCCAGCAAGCGGTCGAGGCTGGTCGGGTAGCGATACATTTCCCAGCCCAGGCCTTGGGTCATGTCGCCAACGGTGTAGTAACCGGTGTGGGTCGCGGCGATGGCTTTTTGCAGCGGCGCTTCAAGGCTGGCCGGTTTCAGGTTGGCCTCGACGTAACGCAGCAGATCCGCCGCGCTGGTTTTAATACCGTAGGCTTCGGAATCCAGTGCGCCCGGACTGACCCGAACCGGTTGGTCATTCTTGTTGTAACCCTGAGCGTAGAGCTTGGCTTCGGACGCGGGCACCTTGACGAAGGTGTGCTTGAGGCCGAGTTTCGGCAGCAGGGTTTCGCTCATGGCCTGATCAAATGGCTGGCCCAGACTTTTCGCCGTCAGATAACCGAACAACCCAAGGCTCGGATTGGAATACAGGCGATGGCTGCCCGCCGGATACACCGGTTTCCACTGTTGGTAATAGCCGAGCATCTTGTCCGCCGAATCCGCCTCGGCGGGGAATTGCAGCGGCAAACCGCCGGCGCTGTAAGTACCCAGTTGCAACACGCTGATGTTGTCGAAAGCGCTGCCTTTCAACTCGGGCCAAACCTGGCTGGCCTTGGTCGACAAGTCCAGTTTACCCGTGGCCTGAGCGTAACCGGCGAGGGTTGCGGTGAAGGTTTTGCTCACCGAACCGATTTCGAACAAAGTGTTTTCGCTGACTTTTTGCCCGGTGTCTTTGGCGGCGACGCCGTAGTTAAAGTAATGCGGTTTGCCGTTGATGGTGAGGGCAACGGCCAGGCCGGGGATGTTCTGCTGCTGCATCACAGGCGTAACGGCACCTTTGACCAGTGCTTGCAGTTGTTCGTCGGTTTGCGGTGCGGCCATGCAGGTCGCGGCGCCGAAGAACAGGCCGAAAGCGCTACAGGAAATGACTTTGCTCGAATTGATGAATGACATAGATGAACCACTTTCCATGAGTGTTGAGGGTGTTATCCCGCTAGACTGCGGGCATTTGCAACGTTAGGCGGCTGATCAGCGCCGACAATTTAGGCAGTCTGGCATTCGTCGACAAACGATGAAATCTCGGATGAGCCATTAGAAAAATTTGGGGCAGGGCATGATTCGACCACAATTGCCGCTCAACGCACTGCGCGCTTTCGAGGCGTCAGCGCGTCATTTGAGCTTTACCCGCGCTGCCGTGGAGTTGTGTGTGACCCAGGCTGCCGTCAGTCATCAGGTCAAAAGCCTTGAAGCGCAGCTCAACGTCACCCTGTTCAAACGCCTGCCCCGCGGGCTGATGCTGACCAGTGAAGGCGAAACTTTGCTGCCGGTGTTGAGCACGTCGTTCGATCACATCGCGCAGATTCTGGAACGCCTCGCCGGCGGACAGCATCGCGAGATGTTGACCGTGGGCGCGGTGGGCACCTTTGCCGTGGGTTGGTTATTACCGAGGCTTTCGGACTTTCGGGCGAAACATCCGCTCATAGATTTACGGCTGTCGACCAACAACAATCGCGTGGACGTCGCGGCAGAAGGGCTGGATTACGCGATCCGGTTTGGCGCCGGAGCGTGGCACGGCATTGAGGCGGCCCGTCTGCTGGAAGCGCCGCTGTCGGTACTGTGCGTCCCGGAAATCGCCCGGCAATTGCACGCGCCGGGGGATCTGTTGCAGCAGACGTTGCTGCGTTCCTATCGCACGGATGAATGGCCGGAGTGGTTTCAGGCGGCGGGTATGGCGACTCAGGCGGCACCGCCGCAGAGCGTCGTCTTCGACTCGTCGCTGGCGATGATGGAAACGGCGTTGCAGGGCGGCGGGGTGGCGTTGGCACCGCCGCTGATGTTCGCGCGGCAACTGGCGGCGGAGGCGATTTGTCAGCCGTTTGCGATCGAGATCACCACGGGGAGTTATTGGCTGACGCGATTGCAGTCGCGGCCGGAGACGGCGGCGATGCTGGCGTTCAAGAACTGGTTGTTACAAGTCTCTGGTTAATACAGAGCCCTCTGTGGGAGCGAGCCTGCTCGCGAAAGCGATGTGTCAGTCGACAGAAGTGTTGGCTGTTATACCGCCTTCGCGAGCAGGCTCGCTCCCACAGGGACTGCTGGTGGTTCCAAAAAACCTTAGCGCACCAGACACGGCCGCTTGTTATCGAACTTCCACCCCGGAATCAGAAACTGCATCGCCACGCTGTCATCCCGTGCGCCCAGGCCCATGCCTTTATAGAGTTCATGAGCCTTGGCCACCTGATCCATGTCCAACTCGACACCCAGCCCCGGTTTCTTCGGCACCTGCACGCAGCCGCCGACAATCTGCAACGGTGCCTTGGTCAGGCGCTGGCCGTCCTGCCAGATCCAGTGGGTGTCGATGGCGGTGATATCGCCCGGTGCGGCAGCGGCGACATGGGTAAACATCGCCAGCGAGATATCGAAGTGGTTGTTGGAATGCGAACCCCAGGTCAGGCCCCACTCATGACACATCTGCGCCACGCGCACCGAGCCCTGCATGGTCCAGAAGTGCGGGTCGGCCAGCGGGATGTCGACTGATTGCAACTGGATCGCGTGGCCCATCTCGCGCCAATCGGTGGCGATCATGTTGGTGGCGGTTTTCAGTCCGGTGGCGCGGCGGAATTCGGCCATGACTTCGCGACCCGAATAACCGTTTTCCGCACCGCACGGATCTTCGGCGTAGGCGAGTACATGATGCTGATCGCGGCACAAACGGATCGCTTCTTTCAGTGACCAGGCGCCGTTCGGGTCGAGGGTGATGCGCGCATCCGGGAAGCGCTCGGCCAGCGCCGTTACCGCTTCGATTTCTGCATCGCCGCTGAGCACACCGCCCTTGAGCTTGAAGTCCTTAAAGCCGTATTTGGCATGGGCCGCTTCGGCGAGGCGCACCACCGATTCGGCGGTCATGGCCTTCTCGTGACGCACGCGAAACCAGTCGTTTTCGGCATCTGGTTCGCTGCGATAAGCGAGGTCGGTTTCGCGCTGATCGCCGACGTAGAACAGATAGCCGAGCATCTTCACTTCATCGCGTTGCTGACCTTCGCCAAGCAATGCCGCGACCGGTACGTCGAGGTGCTGGCCGAGCAGATCAAGCAGGGCGGCTTCCAGGCCGGTGACCGCGTGAATGGTGATGCGCAGGTCGAAGGTTTGCAGGCCACGGCCGCCGGCATCGCGGTCGGCGAAGGTCTGGCGTACTTGATTGAGGATCTTCTGCCAGGTGCCGATCGGGCTGCCGATGACCAGGCTGCGCGCGTCTTCCAGGGTCTGGCGAATGCGTTCGCCGCCGGGCACTTCGCCGACGCCGGTATGGCCGGCGTTGTCCTTGAGGATGACGATGTTGCGGGTGAAGAAAGGCCCGTGGGCGCCGCTCAGGTTGAGCAGCATGCCGTCGTGGCCGGCCACCGGGATGACTTGCATGTCGGTGATGATCGGGGCTTTGGCGGTGTCGTGTGCGTTCATTGTTTTTATCCCTGGAAACGGAAAGTCAGGCGTGCTTCGGCGCGGTATCGACCACGGCGGCAACTGTTGCGGGTTTCGCTGTGGTGCGGGCGTAGAACACGATGATCGCGGCGATGATCGAGGTCGCAGCCAGGCCATAGAGGCCGCCCTGAATCGAGCCGGTGTGTTCTTCGAGCAGGCCAAAGGTGGTCGGTGCGACGAAGCCGCCGAGGTTGCCGACCGAGTTGATCAATGCGATCACTGCAGCGGCGATCCGCGCGTCCAGATAGGCCTGCGGAATCGGCCAGAACAGCGACGAGGCGGACTTGAACCCCAGCGCCGCAAAGCAGATCGCGACAAAAGCGAAGATCGGCCCGCCGGTGGTGGACATGAACATCCCCGCGGCCGCGATCAACAGCGCCGTGGCGACCCACGCCTGCTGGTGCTTCCACTTGGCCGAGAGCGTGGCGAAGGTATACATGCCGATAATCGACAGCAGCCACGGAATCGAGTTGAACAGCCCGACCTGGAAGTCGCTCATGTCGCCCATTTTCTTGATGATGCTGGGCAGCCAGAAGGTCGCGGCGTAGATCGTCAATTGGATGAAGAAGTAGATCAGGCAGAACAGGATGATCTGGCGATCCTTGAGCAGTTTGCCTATCGATGGCCGGATCGGTGTGGCGGCTTCGCGAGCCTTCTGCTCATCGTCGATGGCGTTGACCAACGCGTCCTGTTCGGCGCGGGTCAGCCATTTCGCGTCGTGGGGTTTGGCGTCGAGCCAGAACCAGACGAACACGCACAGGCACACCGAAAACATCCCTTCAATGAAGTACATCCATTGCCAACCGTGCATGCCCAGGCCGTTGATTTGCAGGAGCAGGCCGGACAGCGGGCCGGAGATCAACGAGGCGATGGCCGAACCGCTGAGAAAGATCGCAATCGCCTTGCCGCGTTCGACGCCGGGCAGCCAACGGGTGAAGTAGTAAATCACGCCGGGAAAGAACCCGGCCTCGGCCACCCCGAGCAGAAAGCGCAGGATGTAGAAGTGGGTTTCGTTCTGAATGAATGCCATGCCGGCGGCGACCAGCCCCCAGGTGAACATGATGCGGGTGAGCCAGATTCGTGCGCCGATTTTTTGCAGCAGCATGTTGGAGGGGACTTCGAACAGCGCGTAGCCGATGAAGAACAGACCGGCGCCGAAGCCGTAAGCGGCGGCACCAATACCCAAGTCGTGTTCCATGTGGGTACGGACAAATCCGATGTTCACCCGGTCAATGTAATTGACGATAAACATGATCACGAAGAGCGGCAGAACGTGGCGTTTCACTTTAGAAATGGCGGAGGCCAGCGTTGGATCAACGCCCTCGTTCATCCCGGAGACGGAGGTTTTCACTAGGTTTTCTCCCACTGATTATTTTTATGCGGGGTAGGGCTTGGGTGCAGCGTTGTTGATAGACATCATACAACCTGATTTTTTTGTCCTACAAGTGGGCAGTGCCTATTAAATCTATCTTGTGAGTGATTTTTTATGCTTTTTTTGATTTTGTTCCCGTTTCTATTGGGTCTGGTAGGTTTGTTTTGGCTTGGATATTTTCAGCGGAGGGGGTGGTCGGTTACAGGGATGCGCTGAGTAAACGTGAAATATTCCCGGTTTATTGAGTGTTGTCATACAAGTGGTGTTGGCGATTAGGATCTAAAATCAATCTCGTCACCCCTCTGCCCGGTGCTACGATCCGCACGTCTCGACCACGGAATAACCCATGCAAGAAGATCTCGACGCCCCCGCCCGCAAACGCGCGCACAACCTGGCCCACGATCTGGTGGAAAAACTCACCCAGAGCATCCTGCTCGGCCAGATGTCGCCCGGCGACAAGCTGCCTTCGGAGAACTCGATCGTTCAGGAGCACGGTGTCAGCCGCACGGTGGTGCGCGAGGCGATTTCCAAATTGCAGGCGTCGGGGCTGGTGGAGACGCGCCACGGGATCGGCACGTTTGTGATCGAGCGTGCGCCGGAGCATGGGCTGCGGCTGAACGTAGATACGGCGCTGGGGGTGCGCAGTATTCTCGAATTGCGTATGGGCCTGGAGACCCAGGCAGCAGCGTTGGCGGCGCAACGGCGGACCGAGCAGCAACTGTTGCAGATGCGCCAGGCGCTGGATGACTATCAACGGTTGCTGGCCAATAACGACAGTTGCGTCGAGGCGGATCGACGCTTTCATCTGTTGATTGCCGAGGCCACCGGTAATGTCTGCTTCAGCGAAATCATGCAGCATTTAGGCAGCGCGATGATTCCCCGCACCCGCGTCAACGCCTCCGAGCGGGGCGCGGCGGATTTGAGCAAGCTCGGGCAACTGGCCAATCTGGAGCACGAGGCGATTCTGAATGCGATCAGGCGTCAGGATGCGGATGCGGCGCGCGCGGCGATGTGGCTGCACTTGACCAACAGCCGCGACCGGTTCAGTGCGCAGGGCTGATCGCCTTCGGAAACTCCTTGAGGGGGGCCTTCAAGCGCTCCCCACATCCCGCATCAACAACCCAAAGCGCAAGTCCACCGCATCCGGAATCGGCACATACACCGTATGCCCATCCCCCGGCGCCACTTCGATCGGCTCACCCTTGCGGTTCTGCAATTCATCCAGATCAAAGTGAAAATTGCCCTTGGGCGTCATCAACTCGAGATGATCACCTAGCGCAAAACGATTCTTCACCTTGACCTCGGCCAGTCGATCACGCCGCTCACCCGTCAACTCGCCGACAAACTGCTGGCGCTCCGACACTGAGCTGCCGTTCAGATAATTCTGGTACTCGTCATGCACATGGCGACGCAGGAAACCCTCGGTGTAACCGCGTTGGGCCAGCGATTCCAGATCGGTCATCAGGCTGCGATCGAAGACACGTCCCGCCACCGCATCATCAATCGCCCGGCGATACACCTGAGTGGTGCGTGCGCAGTAGAAGTGCGATTTGGTCCGGCCCTCGATCTTCAATGAATGCACGCCCATGCGCGTCAGGCGCTCGACATGCTGCACCGCGCGCAGATCCTTGGCGTTCATGATGTAGGTGCCGTGCTCGTCCTCAAAAGCGGGCATCAATTCGTCGGGACGGTTGGCTTCCTGGAGCAGGAACACCTGATCGGTCGGGGCGCCGATACCCAGCGTCGGTTCGGGCTGGAACGTCTGGACGATTTCGCCGTTCTGATTTTCCGTAGCCTGCTGCGCCGAGTATTTCCAGCGGCAGGCATTGGTGCAGGTGCCCTGATTGGCGTCGCGCTTGTTCATGTAGCCCGAGAGCAGACAGCGCCCGGAGTAGGCCATGCACAGCGCCCCTTTTCCAACTCTAGTCAGTGAGATTGTCAATTTTCTGGACTGAAGTTGGGCTTTCATCTCTAACTTAGACATCAGTCTTGGCTTCGCTATTCGATGTGGTCATTCGGAAAAATGCGCTTTACTCCTTCTGTCAACCAGACCAGCCTCCGGTAGGCCGAGGATTTCCGACGTTAGGGTCCGATTTTGGTTGTAGATCCAGACGTCGAAACAGGCAGAAAACGGCTATGAACTGCATGAGCGCATCGTCCATACGCTATTCAATTTGTCAGCCTCCACGCTCGAACGACGTAGGCGCGAGCAGAAGCCCTTTGGTCCTGTTGCATCCGAACGACTTGATCGAATTTTCGCTGTCTGTCATCTGGCCCATGAGGTCTTTGAAAGCAGAGAGGCAGCTTTTGAATGGATGTCGATGCCGAACAGTCCTTGGGCAAAAATGCACCGATTTGGCTCTGCGAAATTGAGATCGGAACAAGCAAGTTTGACGCGTGCTTTAAGCCTTTGAATGGGGAGGCGCGGATTAATGCAGGCATGGCAAGGGGGCGGTGGTATGGCAGAGATTTTGGATCGAGAAATGGCTTGCCGCGTCGGGGCCACAGGTGCATAGAGCGCACGCGGAACTCCGCTGGTGTCATTTGCCTGAGGCGTGCAGTATGTTGTATCGACATCGCCTTCGCGACGACCACTGCAAAGGTGTTGGCCGGAACTTCGTATGCGATTTGGAAAATCACCGCGTTCCATTCACGGCGGGTGTCACAAGATGACTGATCAGCCCTTAAAGTTCGGGACCTACCAGTGGTTTGAAGAAACCTCAGAGGAGCTTCCACTCGATCCGAGTGAGATCGAGGTGCGCCTGGCCATCGCCGAGTTCGTGATTCGCCGCGTCGCTGGAACTCCCGTCGGAGAAGACATCTTCAATGGTTTGCTCAAACTCTTCGAAAACCGTTACCCCCACCACAAACTGCTCTCGCACTATTTGATCAGTCCAGGATGTTTGGTGCCGGAAGCCGAGGACATTGCAGCCGAGGCAGCGGCAGCGGCAGAGGAGATCAGCCTCGGTTTCGGCGAACTGGATAAAAAACTCCGGGATAACCACGGCCATCCAGCTGAAAGCCTAGAACCATCGGGCCCGCTGGCGGGAGCAAACTTGGTTTTCACTGCGGGTGGGCGGCACCGTCGGAAAAGATGACTCCCCGCTCATCGCCGGTGACGCCACGATTCGACAGACGATGCTTCAGCCCACGGGATCCGTTGCGCTCGTAACCTTTGTTTCCTGTGGGGCAATGGCTATTCAGGGGGGAGGCAATTAAACGACCTCACTCCGGCGTCATCATCAGCGCAAGGGCCATCTTGATGAATTCTTTGTTGCGGTCGATCGCCATTAGCGCGCCGCGAACGTTATCCGCTGCTTGAGCCGCTCCGCGTTGCTCTACCCAGTTTGACAGTTCCATGATGGCGGCTTCCAGCGCGAGCTGGTTTTCGTTGATCTTGAACAGCAGAGACGGCAGCAGATCTCAGTTGGGCATCGTAGCCCCTCCGTGGAGAGGAAAGCATAGCAGTGGGAAGTATCACACCGAGTGAGTTCACCGCTCGTGCGATTTGTGGCGAAAGACTTCAATTGAGACTGGATCGGCAGGGCATCATGGGCTGGATCAAGGGGTCAAAGCCTGTGCTGTATCGAACGCCATGAGTCACGGCTGACGGCTTGGATAGTTCCTTTATTCATCTAGGTCACTTCAGTGTTCTTCATTCCTCTCTGTCGAGACTGCTAAATCGTTGTGGTCTTGGAATGGGAGCATTACCGCGTAAGACCGCCTTGACCCTTGGCCGCCCGTTCAAGGCTTTCTTGATCGGCCGCGTACACCGCTTCTACCTGCCTATCCCTGGCTCTTCGTTTGACCTCGAGTATATCCTCGACGCTGGAGCTCATCGAGCGCTTGTTTTCGTCGCTCATAAAGCTGACTCGCTTAGGGGTTGCTGGCCGTGCTCACAAACTGATCGCAATGCACAATTTGCTGACGACCTAGGGCGCTATGACCAAACTGGCCGAATGGTTGTGAGTCCAGGGAAAGAAGAGGATGGGTATCGGCCGCAGAGCTTTTTGGTACAACGGGTGTTCTTGTCCTTCCGTTGCGGACAGAGGGAGCAGCGGCCCAATCGTAGCGAATCATTTTTTGAAGCGAGTTCTTATGGGGAATAGCAGCTTGTATGAAATGCATATAGCTACCCAGTGGGTGAGGGGGCCTCTACCGCATGTGGGTTCGTGGCGATAGGTTTGCGGAGCACCACCGACAGACTTATCAGGAGCGTCAGCGAAGTGCTCGGCCCATTAGAGGGCGCTAGCGATGAGTTTACGGTTCTTATGCTTCCGGAATACCGATAGAACCGAATAAAGTGGACAGTACCTCAGACGCTTTTCCGATCAACATGAGCTCGTTCATCCCACCTAACGCCACATCCATCAGATTCACATGAATCACGGTAGCTCCAGCGGCCAGTGCGATTTCAGGAATGTCTGCCGCTGGCATAACGACGCCTGAGGTCCCAACCGAGATCAAGACGTCGCACTCTTTAACCACACTCATTGCTGCTTTCCAGGCTCCGACTGGCAAATCCTCTTTGAACCACACTACGCCAGGTCGCAGCCTTCCATTGCATTTTTTACAGCGAGGTGGCTCAACTAGCATGGCTTCATCGGAGACAGCAGCTTGCTCTGGTGTCAGTTCAGCGCTTCGATGGCAGGCAAAGCACTTCGGCTCTGCCAAGCTTCCGTGCAAGTGCACTACATCTGCCGAGCCGGCGCGTTCATGCAGGTCATCGATATTCTGAGTCACCACCGCTACACGGCGGCCCGTGGCGGCCAAACGAGACACCGCTAAATGAGCAGCATTTGGTTTGGCCTCGCTTACCTGATGCCGTCGCCAAAGATACCAGCCCCATACCAAAGCCGGATTTTTACGGAACGCATCTGCTGTTTCTAAGCGGTGAGGATCATATCTTTCCCAGAGTCCTGTGAGCTTGTCACGGAACGTGGGTATCCCGCTCTCCGCAGAGATTCCCGCGCCGGTAAAAAACACCACCTTCGTAGCCTCTCGCAACACTTCGGAGGCTTTATGCATATCGCTCATCCGGAATTCCTGAGTTGGGCCTGCAATGCTTAAGCTTGGGTAGGAGAGCTTTAGTTACTGAATCGCCCCGGATTCTCTAGACACCTTGCAAGCTCATTGCGTAACGCTTTTCAAACTCTACCGGTGACAGCTGCTTGTTGAAACCATGGCGGCGTTTTACGTTGTAGAACATCTCGATGTAATCGAACACATCACTCCGAGCATCTTCCCGCGTGGTGTAGATTTTCCGCTTGATTCGTTCCCGTTTCAGAAGCTGGAAAAAGCTCTCGGCCACGGCGTTGTCATGACAGTTGCCTCGGCGACTCATACTGGCAACCAAATTGTTCGCTTTCAAAAAACTGCGCCAATCAGAGCTGCTGTACTGACTGCCTTGGTCGGAGTGAACCATCACCTCCTGTTTCGGTTTTCGCCTCCAAACCGCCATCAATAACGCATCAATGGCCAAATCACTGGTCATCTGCGACTTCATTGACCAGCCAACGACCTGACGAGAAAACAGATCCAGCACCACTGCCAAATACAGCCAGCCTTCATACGTAAGAATGTAAGTGATGTCGGTGACCCAAACTTTGTTGGGTTCTACGACATCAAACTGGCGCTTCAGTAAATTGGGTGAGGCGACGGCTGGCTTACCGCCGTATTTGCCAGGGCGGCGTCGATACCCTCTCCGAGAGCGCAGACCTTCAACGCGGGTTGCTCATGGCACCTCCTAATTGGCCTCAGTTTAAGGCAAAGAGGTGTCTACGAAACCCGGGGCGATTCACCCGGCTGCGCAACCGAAGCCGCTCAACGTCTGGAGTTCGGCGCCTGAGACGGTGGGCGTAGTAACACGAACGAGTGACATCAAAGACTGCGCAAAGCCAATCAACCGGCTCTTGAGGGCTCAGTTGATCAATCAGCGCGTGCGCTCGTGCTCTTCCGACATAAAGAGCGCGGTAGCCTTTTTTAAAATGGATTTCTCCCGCTCAAGTCGAGCGATTCGGGCTTCCAACTCCTGGATTTTCTGCTGCTCAGGCGCCAGCGCCTTACTCTGCGGAGTAACGCCGCTGCGCTCCTGCGGGAGTTGATTAACCCAGCGACGCAACGCGGACTCGCACCCCAAGCGAGCGGCTGGCTTCAATATGGCTATAGCCTTGATCGAGCACGAGGCCTGCGGCCTCGCGTTTGAATTCAGCGGAAAAAGAACGACGTTGTTTGGTCATCAGACACCTCTATCTGGCGAGCATTCTCGCCTAAATGGGTGTCCGGTTTCATTAGACCACTACATAATGAGTGAGCGATCTGAGCATTTTTGATCGACTCTCCACTTTCAAAATCGGCGATGGCCGAAGACAGCCCAAAACATATGGCTACTTCAGACCATCCCTAACGCCTAGATGACTCGAAGTATTGCTCGTTGCGCCAGCATTGACGAGCTCCGTTCGGCTATATGATTTCTATACTTACCGAGTAACGCTGCGGATTGAGATCGCTATATATCGAAAGTCTGGAGCTGTGTGTGGGGGTGACTATTTTTCCTTTATAGAAAGGCCAAGACCCTACATTTGAAACCTCTCCCGCAACGATGCGGGCCTTGATGTTTCTGTTTCCTGCTGGCCTGAATTCGGATCCCATTTCCAGGCTGATCGCATGGGCAATATAGAATGGCATCTTATCTTGAGCGCGATATCCTGTTGGCACTTCGTATACTACTTCATGAATAACGGAAGTCTTTGTTAAAAGGCGGAACCTGACTTGCTCTCCTTCTGCGAGATCTCTATTGGCATTAATCTCGCCAATTCTGTCGTAAGATTGGTAGCTAATGTTAGTGTTGAAGGAAGCTGGGTAGTTAATGTTACTTCTCTGCAAAACCCCCTCGGGGTCTGCATCCAAGTATTTAAGGAGGACGAGCCAAACTGCCACATCCCGGCGAAGGGCGGGGGGGGTGATAAGGCTCAGGTCCCAGTTAACGATGGGGCGGGGGCTTGTGAAAAGGGCCAGGTCATGGGTGTATTTCCTAGCCATGCTGCCACGGTTGAGCCCCGAATCGTCGATACTGATGTGGATATCCCGGGTTATCTGAGCATTCAATTTTCGTAGAAAGCGTGATATGCCCTTTTTCGAGAAGGGTACAAAACCACTGGGAATTTCTTGTGGCTCATCGATGATGAACATTTCTGCCAGTGCTCCGACGATCGCCTTGCTGGTGATAATTCCCTCGATTTTGCTCGCTATTTCTGCTGAGCTGGGGGAGGTGGGCCAGTCGCTCGGCTTCTCGAGCGCGTGCAGCATCAACAGATAGTCGAGTATGCCGAGTGCATCAACATTCTCGCCGCCCGAGATGTTCTTTGTCGTCAAATACGCCCGGAAACGGGTCAGTAATTCCGTGCTGTTGAGGTTAAATAGACGTTCGTCCCATGCGCTTGTTTTGTCCTCTATTCTGAAGTCAAGCGCGTTCAGCAGCTCTCCTTGCCAAGATAAAACCTTGTTTCTGTTTATTGCTCCCGAAGAAATAACGCTTCCAGCGGCCGAAATTACATAGTCCAGTGCCCCATTGCCAGTCATGATCTGTTGCAATCTTGGATAGGTATCTTTCAAAACCTCATCCAAGGTCGAACCTTCGAGCCTGCTCGTATTCGAGGTACTTTGTTCCGCCCCTGTTGAGGTGGGCGGATTCAATGTAGATTCGAGCGTCCAGCGCTCCGCGGCGGTGGGAGCTGCCACGGTAAGGGTGATGGATTGACCGTTGCGGTCCCTCAAAGTGATCGAGCCTGATTGGTTCAGCGCCTCGAACAGGGCGAATACCGAACCGTTTTCCCACAGCTCTTGCTTGCGCCATACATCGGCTTGATATGGGCCGGCGAGGATGAATGTATCCAGAATCGGGCTGGTTTCCTCGGAATTTTGCGGGGCTTGGTTGGCTGGGAGAGGGGATTCGAAGATTGCCGGTTTGTGCTGCCAATGAAACTGTTTCACGGTCCGGCTGATTAGTCGTGGGGTCAGCGCCGACATATCATAAGAGTCCACATGACCGTGCGCCATATAACCAGAGCCGCTGCTCGCTCGAAATTTGGGTGTATAGCCTGGAGATAGATCCAAAGGCACCCAACCTTCGGCCCGGCAGAACGACGCCGTCATTGTGCTTGGCGGGTTAGGTAATTTCTTCAACTCAGTTACCACGCTCAAGAGTGTGGGATCGATGCGATTGAAGACGCTGTTCATAAAGGGTCTTCTAATCTGTACGAAGTCGAACTTCCTGATACTTTGACCAGGTATAGCTAGCTCGCGGTTACGAGCAATTTCTTGCATGATCTGATCCACTGAATCTTTTTCATAGTAAGCGAGGTTGTAGTTCATGACTTCGCCTGGCCGGGATGAGCCTGTGAGATTCTCCAGCTTCGAGGTATACATATGGGTGGCCCCGGAGGGTTTGATAGTACCCGCTACTGGCGGCTGTCCGGGCACTAGGGTCGAGTGAGGCTTGATTCCGCCGCGGATATTGAAGAAGTCGACACCAGGGTCCAACAGCGAAAATCTATGCGGCGCGAGAAATTCGACGGTCATTCCATTGGGCGCTGGGACTGGGAGAGTGTTTCGTTCAAAGGAGCCATGTGCGCTAACGACAACGGTATCGGCCGGATCTCCTGCAACCGAGTAGATTTTTATCTCCTCGTTCAACTTGGTGACGGTGATTTTGTGATTGTTTCCATTTATGCGAATGTTTTTTTCACGATACGCCCCGTGCGGCAGACGCAGGCCGCCTGCGCCGCGTCCACTCGTCAGGCCTTTTAGTGCCGGTGCGGTGAGCCAACTATCTTGACGGAGCAGAAAGCCACCCTCAAGGTATCTCGATGCAGGAAAGCTCCCGCCTGTGGGGCTGAAGGTATCCCGCGCGGCGATGATGTTGGGGTGGTCTTGGTATTTGGCGACGCCTCTGGGGATGGAATCCTGATAGCGCTTTACCCAGTTCTGCTCCAGATCAATGATAGGATTGTCGATTCCCCAGTAGTTGAATTGAGCCGCTGTCGGGTCCAGTACGTATTTTGTATCGTTGATCGTGACGACCATGACATAGTGGTTCGACGGTGTCTCCACGCTCCGATGCCGCCAATAGCCCATACCGCGATACTCGACATTTGTAATTTTCTTCTCGCTGATCAGCGTTTTCAGATGTACGGCAGCGGACTTGGTATTGGCATTGGTGAAGCTGCTTGGGTTCAACGTAGCAGCTATAGGTGCTTGGTTTTTGCTGCCAATTAGAAAATCTTTCAGTCTGACCGTTGCGTTGTAACAGTTTTCTCGCGGACGCAGAATGTAGCCCGCTAGTTCGCTATCGTTAGTGAAAGCAAGTTCCAGCGCTTTGATATTATTCCGCTGTGCATCCGATAAAATTGCCATGTCGACACTTCGCAATGGCTCTATTTGGGGGGTGACCGGCGCTACGTTGTCCACCCGCCCGGAGCGCTTAAAGAAGCGCGCTGTTTTCAGCCCCTTGGCATGACTGACGGTAGCTAAGCGTGTCAGGGTTGACCTCGCCACTTTGGACGAGAATAGTTGGACGATACCTGGTATTACTACAGCTAACTCGAATATGGCGGCGATCGCCGCCTCCGTCAAGTAAGCTTGCTTTTGATCTGGCAGGGTGGCGATGAAACTTTGCACTACAGCTACCCCCACCCCAGTGGCAAGACCAATAAGAAGCCCGGGAAGGATACCGAAGGGTGTAGCCAGCATGGCAAGCATGCTGCCGAAATCCTTTATCCCCTCCAGAGTATACATTGAGACGAGCTCCCAATACTGATAGGTCGCGGCGTCCGCGTCTTTGATAAAACGGTCGCGAATGTCTTCTATCACGGATTCAACGGGATCCCTCAACAGTTCGAAACTAAGGGTCTTGTTTGCTGTTCGTTCTTTATGATTATTATAGGACTGACGCTGGTCCAGATGCGTCTTGAACTCATTGATGTTGCTCTTATAAGAGTCCAGGGTGTCAGCAAGGTTGTCAAACTCCCAGATAGCATTATCCAGAATAGAAAAGATAATATGCTCGCCGTTACTTTTGAAGCAGGAAACCACCCCAGGCAACACCTCATTGTCCAGCCATACCGAGCTCAACGCGCCATGGGAACGAAGGAAGCTCAGTTTGATATTCAACAGTTTTTTTATCTTTTGCAGAACTTCTGCATTCTCGAATAAAGTGTTCAAATGCCGGATGTAGGGATCGTAGATATCCATTTCGTGGAGTAGCCGGGCGACCCGGCCCGCATCATTTTCACCGCTGTAGGTGATTTTCGTGCGGACATGATCCGTGAATCTGTTCTTACGGGCGATGCCCCAAGCAATGTCTCGCAAGGTCATCTTTTCATTCACAGGGCGGTTTTTCTGTTGGTAATTTTTCTGGAGCTTCTTGTTGCCCAGTGGGGGGGCGGGTAGTTCTCGCGTCTGAGTAACCACGGTGGAGGCGTTTATGTTGGCGCGCTGTGCGGTACCGACCCCCATAAGGGTTGCTATTTGTTGGATATGGTATTCCGTATAGTGCCAAATGTCGTATTTTTCCAGTTCGTAGCTTCCAACCTCGTTGAATAGTTGTTGGAACTCTTGGTATTTTTGATTTATCTGGACCAGTTGCTCCCACTCAGCTGTGATTCCGAGCAATTCTTGTGTGGACGCTTCCGTCAAACCGGGCCACCATTCAACGGTCGTGGTTGCTCCAGTCGCTTCCGGCGCCTTAAGGTGCTCGCCATTGGCGACATCCATTAGCGTGAACGACCTTCTATTGACGCTTTCCCCTGCGCTGAAGCGAACCGAAACATAACTGCTTTCATCCAGCAGGAACTCGAAATCGTTGTTTTCTATGATTTCAAGGATGCGATCGGCAAAATATGTATCTTTTTCGCCTTCGACGCCTGTAAGCCTTAGGCCGGGAATGTCATTTGTCTTGCTCACCTGCTCATCGAGTTTTTCCTGAATTTCACCTTTCGCACGATTGAAACTGGCGATGTCCAGATTGAAGTCATTACGCTCGCTCTCATTGAAGCTATAAGCGCCATTGTCTTTTCTGAGGTCGCGTTGCTGAGTAAAATGCGCGATCAATTGGTTGCAAAAATCGATCGCTCGGACGAGCGCGTCTTTTTCGGAAAATCCTCTTGGCGTGCCATTACTCTCAATGACGAGGTCCTGCCAACGATGCTGAATGAGCATTTGTGCGGTCGATAGATTCGCGATCGGCCTGTTGGGAGCAACTTCCTGAGCCGTTTCGGGACGGGCGAGCGAGCCTTCTCCACCGAATTTCTCTTGGATCACCAGCGGAGCAAGTACTTCGATTTGCTGCTCAATGGAGCGAAGGTTGACTCTTTCGGCCAAAAGTTCAGAACGTATTTCGGAAAGGCGGCGGCGGCACCTGAGGATTCTTCGATTATATTGATCGATGTTTTCGGACCTCTCATAGCTGAGCCTACCAACGCCTCCTAAGACTTTGTACTTACTATTTTCTTCGAAGGGTTCTCTGATCTGCTGGATTAGTCGTGCAACATCGTTCAATAGGCGGGCAAACTCTCTTTGGCTGTTAATGAGTTGGCCTTGCAATGCGTTGTATTGGGCCTCGTGAGTGCCTATCGCCACCTGCCGCTTACGTCGCCCAGTGGACGGTTCTGCCAACGCAAGCGCATCGGGTGCTTCCGGCGCTAGTGTCAACGGCGCGTGTGTGGCGCTGTCCAGACGAGGGCTGGTCTGGACAGCGGCCATTTCGCCTGCGCCCATAGCTATGCGGGCGAGATCTGTTGCGAGCATTTCCAAATCTTCACATACTTTGTCAATGGCGCTCGCGAGCCGGTAGGGTTCTTCCTTGTCGGAGCTGGACAGTGCGTCAAGGTCAACTTGCAGTGTGGCGCTCACCTGTTCGATGTGCGCGGAGAGCGCTTCTGATATCGGTTCGATCGGGCGCTCTTCGCTCGGGTTGTATGCGTTCCAGCTGAAATAAATTGCGCTGGCGAACGAAGCCATAGCGAGTGCGGCATAAATCCCTGGGTGCCAGAGTGTTTGTTCTACAGGGATGGTTTCGGTCTCCGACTCACTCGGTAGAAAAGGTCCCGCTTCCGAAGTGTTAGCGTGCTCGGTGTCAGGACGGGGTGGTTTAGTGATGACTTGCTGAAGTTCTGTGTCTCCTGCCTTTCTACTGCGTTCTGACTCTTGCAGGCGGCGTCTCTGCTTGAGGCTTTGATGGCTGCGATAGGCCAAAACGAGCCCCACAAAGGTGGCGCCGGTCGCAGCCGCCGCCCAGCCGATTGCGGGCGCATCGTTTGAAAGTGGTTCGCCATCCTCCTCTGATCTGAAACTAGAGGATTCGGTAGGGGGCACTGCATAGAGCTGCAATCTCGGAAGGTAGGCCGGGCGCCGCTTGTTTGGCAACCCAGTGGGCCTGGAAAGGACTTCTTGAATTCCCATCAGGCCCAATTCGAATCCCGAGGAGGCCTCACGGAGGAGAAAGGAACCTGCCGAGTAAGCGGTGGCCATTGTGTTGATCAAAAGCTTGGTGCCATTTCCTGAGCGAGCTTTCGCCTCTTCGAGAATGGCTTCGCTCAACATGGCCGAGGGGATCTCGTTTAGCCATTGTTGGGTTATGGCTTCGACCTGCAGGCGCAAGCGGGCAATCTCAGGGTGTTTTTGCACGCTTGGCTCGCCGTACAGGCGAATCAGAAGATCGGCGAGCCATTTGATCTGTTGCCCTTCTTTCATCGCTGGCAGCGTACCCAGCACTTTGACGAGGGAGGGTAGGAGCGGAAGCCAAATCAAGGCCTTTTCCAAGGCCCAGAGGAGGGTGTCATCGGCGTATTGCCGGGCCAGCTCGCGGAGCTGGTCGCTAGCCAGTTCTCGGAACTTGTCCCCGCCATCCCTGGCGTTCCACAATGTTCGCAGAAGCATCAGTTTGGCGAGATTTCGGGCCGCCCAGAGCCCCCACTCTACTGCCTGCTGCACTTGCGCAGGTAAGAGGCTCCCGTGTTGGCTGAGCAGGTTTCCGATCGC
Source organism: Pseudomonas sp. LBUM1648 (assembly GCF_059716145.1). Lineage (NCBI taxonomy): Bacteria > Pseudomonadati > Pseudomonadota > Gammaproteobacteria > Pseudomonadales > Pseudomonadaceae > Pseudomonas > Pseudomonas sp. LBUM1648. Next base: position 4,292,467 of record NZ_CP166808.1, on the reverse strand, counting down.
CACACCGGTCTGCTCTAGGAATCCGCTCCAGGAGTCGCCGCGCCACGCGCTGAGGACGCGGGCCACAGCCGTCAGTACATCCTGCAGTAGTCCCGGAGCCAGGCCGGTGGCGGCGGTCGCTGCTTCGGCGAGATGTGAGTGGTTGTCTTGTAGGTCTCTTAGCAGAGCCGCGCCCATCAGAGAGGGCAGATCGCGCCACTCGGAGGTCTGGTATTGACTCCAAAAGGTGCCGTCCAAGACCTGATAAAATGCTCTGACCACTTTCATTTGCCAGGCGAAATGGCTGGTCAGAGAGCCTGCTAGTTCCTTTGTTTCTGGTAGGGCTATGAGTTCCTGAGCGCTCTCGAGGGCAAAATCCGACCAGCTTTTTTTCGGATCGGTCAGTCGCAGCAGCAAGTTCATCGCAGCTTCCTGGCTTGCCGAGCCGCGTAGGGCTGTGCGCACCTTGCCCAATTGTCCGCCCAGTAGCTGACCGAGTGTACCACCTTCGTTATCCAAGTTTTGAATGAATGCTGCGCTAGTGAAGTGCTCCACACCAAGCAAGGTCGAGTGGATCTCCGAGGTACTACCCGGCACAGTGCGCAGGCTATCTTGAAGCAGCGCGACGACCTTGAAGGTGCCACCCAATGACGTAGGGGCGTGCGTGGCAAGCAATGAGATGATGTCGTCGTCCAGCATTAGATGCAGCAAGGCCGTCAGTTTTTCTGTCGGCGTGACGTCTTGGGTGAATTGTTCGAGGTAAAGTTGTAGGCGCTGGGCACTCTCGCTCTGAAGCTGACTTTTAAGGTCCTCGATTTGCCCGCTGATATTCGCATGCAGTGTCTGCCCTTGCACGATTAGCTCATTGGCCCAGGCGGGTAGAATGTTACTGTGCAGCAGTCCCTTGATTAGCGCTTCAGGAGAGTCCCATGACACCCGGGATAGGTGTTGCAGCCATTGTGCCCAGTCCAGTGCACCGCCTAACGAGCCCCTTATGGAACTGAGCGCTTCCTGCGAGATCAAGTTCTTCACCAAGGGTTCGTCCAGCAGATCAATGAGACTGCGCAGAACATGGACCCCCTTCTGAGTTGCGGAACTATCCTGCTCGTAGAAGCTGCCGGCGATATCCTTGAGCTTGCGTATGACGTCGAGGTAGATGGAAAGGGCGGGAAAGCTTTCCAGAAAGGTAATAAGCAAGCTGCATTTGTCCGCCAGCGATACCTGAGGATGGAGCAGGTCACGGGTGAGATCCAGAGCCTGGCGCCCCAGCTCCAGCTCGTTCGAGTAGCGCTCCTGAAGCTGGCTCCACAGCGACTCTAGCAGACGCTGTCCTGCTTGTTGGAGCAGGGCTTGAACCATGGGCTGCCAAATATTTTCCTGCAAGCTCGGTAGCTCTCGCTTGATAGCTCTGGAGCTGGCCACTGGACCGCCTATGGAAGACTTCTTGAGTCGCCACTCTCCATCGGATTTCAACTTTTCATCGGTTTGGTAGTACGCTGGATCTGCCGAGGCTGTCTGAGAGGAGGGTGTGAAGCGGTTTGTTTTTGGCTTTGGGATAGACTTGAGCCCCATTCTCTTTACTCCTTTCATTTCGGTCAAAGTGGGAATTGATGACCCCGTCGTTGAGGCGCTTACGCCCATCGCTACATCGCGACGCAGGGCATAAACGCTCTGAGCCAGTGTCTGTAGTGTGATGTGGTGCAACTATTCTGCGAACTGCATACCCTTGTTCCTTCGGGCTGCTTCACGTACGGCGGGAGATGCAGTAAGTATCTAGTTAAACGCTTGTGGAAAGCGGGAGGGTCTGATTTCAGATCATGCAGGGTGGCCGTGGTAGGGGCGGCAGTTGCCTGCCGCCTCTAGTGATCTAAAGAAACCGGACACCCATTTAGGCGAGAATGCTCGCCAGATAGAGGTGTCTGATGACCAAACAACGTCGTTCTTTTTCCGCTGAATTCAAACGCGAGGCCGCAGGCCTCGTGCTCGATCAAGGCTATAGCCATATCGAAGCCAGCCGCTCGCTTGGTGTGGTTGAGTCCGCGTTGCGCCGCTGGGTTAATCAGCTTCAGCAGGAGCGCACCGGCGTTACTCCGCAGAGTAAAGCGCTGACGCCAGAGCAACAGAAAATCCAGGAATTGGAAGCTCGAATCGCTCGACTTGAGCGGGAGAAATCCATTTTAAAAAAGGCTACCGCGCTCTTGATGTCGGAAGAGCACGAGCGCACACGCTGATTGATCAGTTAAGTACCCAGGAGCCGGTCGATTGGCTTTGCGCAGTCTTTGATGTCACGCGTTCGTATTACTACGCCCACCGTCTCAGGCGCCGAACTCCAGACGTTGAGCGGCTTCGGTTGCACAGCTGGGTTAACGAACTGTTTACGCAAAGTCGAAGCGCCGCCGGTAGCCGCAGCATCGTGTCGATGACGCAGGAAGACGGCGAGCAAATTGGGCGGTTCAAGGTGCGAGGCCTGATGCGGGAACTGGTCAGCAAACAACCTGGATCATATGCCTACAAACAAGCGACGGTTGAGCGGCCTGGCATTCCGAACATCTTGAATCGAGAGTTTGATGTGCCGGCGCCGAATCAGGTCTGGTGTGGCGACATCACCTACATCTGGGCTCAAGGGAAGTGGCATTACTTGGCTGTCGTTATGGATCTTTACGCGCGCCGATGGAGCGTGTGTTTCGCAGCTTGAAAACTGAATGGATACCGACCGTGGGCTACATGACAGCTCAAGAGGCGCACCACGACATCAGTTATGTAACCGTCCGGGCAACACACCTTCCTGACACCGTCGCTTGAGGCGATGTTGTCCACCTAAATTTAAGTGGACACCATTTTTAGCCTTTTTAAGCGGACGCCCAGCGGCGTCGCCGCTCCTGACCCAAAAGCTCCCCACCCTTATCGTTTCTATTAGTCATATACACAGTCGTTTGCCTATCCCTTATGTTAAGGGGGAAACGGTGTCCTGTCTTTCAGGGGGCTCGTCCACCCCAGCTCAGGCCGAGAAAAACTTAACGTCGTGTCCGGGATTAGTTGACCACTACACTCGGAGAATCCTTAGAGCTCTTGTTTGAATGCCAGAGCGGACTAGCTGTAGTTAACAGGGCGGCGATCATATCTGCACAAATTTTTGAGACAGATCTCATGTCGAGAGACTTACAAGAAGAGAAATTAAACACCGTAAAGAAGGAATTACAGTGTCCCTACGGAAGGGCTGTAATCACCGAAAAGTCAACTAGCTGAATGATCGTAAACTTGGTAAGTGAAAAAAACCCACGAAATGCGGGGTATCAAACCATTTTTCAGACAAGGGATTGCAACGCGCGTGCGCAAAACACACTTTTTTATAAAAATCAATTATCAGTAGAATTTCATACTGACAATGCCCTAAAGCTCAAGTTAGGGGCTACTATTTGGCATCCGTCACACCATAAGTTTAATCTTTTAGAGGCGGCATACGGCTTAGTTTTATAAATTAGTTAACAGGATGTTGATATGACATTGTCGTCTTTACCTAACGATTGGAGCCACCCCCCGCGCAAATACTCTAACATTTTGAGGGAGTTAATCCAGCAGCATGGAACCGATTGCCACCTACCTGCCAATAGCAAAATTTCTGGTGACGAGTTTTCTCAGTACGTTTTTTCAATAGAGTCAGGTGGGTGGCTAATACGAATTGATTCCGGAGGTATAATTGGGCACTTAAGCCAAGGCTCAATTTTTGGGATTAGTAATGTTATTTATAATTCAGATCAAAAAATTTATTTAGACGTGATTGAATGCTCTTCGTATAAAAAGTGCTCGATCGAGGTATTCAAAGAGGCATTTTTAAGAGAGCACAATGTCGCAATTGCTATCGCGGATCATTTTGCTTGGCTAAATCGGATGACTGCGTTTTATTTGGCGCTTATGCGGCAAGGAGGTGCATATGCAAAAGTTAAATTTTGTATTGAGTGGCTGTCCAAAGCTCCCTCAGTATACAGGGAGAACATATCATTAATAACATTTATATGCGATAGAACGGGTATTTCAAAGGCGCATGCGCACACGATATTAAAACAGTTAAAGCTTGGTGGCTATCTAGAAATAGAATCAGGCTTATTGCTTAATGTGTGCAAGCCGTTGCCAGATGGCTATTGAGTAAGCGGTTACTTATAATTTAATTAATAGGGGCGCAGTAATGAGCTTGTATCTCGAAGGCTGCGTTGAGCGTTTGGTGGGGTATAGACGTGGCTGCGCTGTAGACGTTCAGACTTAATCTGACACCTGCCGATTTTTTGGCACTGACGGCCAAGTTAAGTCAAACGGATCATTTTAGCTTGCCAGATTTTATTTTTCCTCCCAAGTGTCTAGATCAGCGTGAGGCCAAAGTGGTTCTACCCCATTTCCACGGACGGTTTTGAAAAAGTCGAAAACTTCAGATCCTGCCGGATGTATAGCTTCCCGTCCCGTTAACTTTTACATACATCCTGCGGGTCGCTCCATAAACACCTCGGCCAAAGGTGTTGCGACGTCCGGTTGATGGCTGTCTCTATCTGAATGCAAGATCACCGACCAGTCGCCTTGGCGCGGTCAGATCGCTATTTCCACCGCTCGAATAACCATATGTCGATCTTGACGATGTTGGCGCTGATTGAAAACTGACCCAGGACGGATTGCTGCTTTCTTTCCCAGCAATTGCGGATAAGCTTAGCAGCAGTACTCCGATTCAAGGCGCATCAAGCTCCACCGCATGTATGTATGTATGTATGTATGCATGCAGCAGGGCATTTATGGCGCGAACCAAATGGCTCATCGCCCTCGATATCATCTCCGTTCTTGCGCTTTCTTTCCCGTGACTTGATCTTAGTCTAGGCAGCCAAAGTGATGTATTGCAAGCGGTAAGACTTGTTGCCCGTTTCGACGATGTGGCTGTGATGTGTCAGCCGATCCAACAACGCTGTGGTCATCTTTGCGTCGCCAAAAACACTCGACCATTCCGAAAAACTGAGGTTGGCGGTGATGACTACGCTGGTGTGTTCGTACAGCTGGACAGCAGGTGAAAATAATAGTGCGCCGCCACTCTGGCTGGAGGGTAAATACCCCGGTTCATCGAGTATCACCGAGTCTGTTCGTAACAGTCCCTGGACGATTCGGCCTACCTTACCATCATACTTTTCACGCTCCAGCAGATTGACCAGATCCACTGTGGAGTAAAAGCGCACGAGTTTATTGTGGACCGTAATTCCGGATACAGCCAAGGCACTGGCCAGGTGTGTTTTCCCGGTTCCAGGGCCGCCGGTGAACACGACATTCTGCGCGGTCTCAGTGAACGCCAAGCTGGATAGAACACTGACAAGGCGGTTACGGCCATCTGAATGGCAGCGTCGAGGCCGTGCTTGATGCCAATTAGGGGCTGGCTGATGAGCCGCCACCCTTCCGGTTGGGCGTGATCATTGTCCTGCCGGATCTGCCCAGCCCCAACAATGAGGGCGTCAGCTTGTGGGATTGACCCCGTGCCACGCCGTCGCCGGCGCGTTGTTTCGTTACGCGTAACGCCGTTGAATTTTCTGACCCGCCTGGTGCGGGTTTTCTTTTGGGAAAAATCTATGACCCCCATGTTTCGAATCGTCGCCGATGGCGCCGACGTCACGGCCAAGATCAATGATCGGCTGTTGTTGCTGAGTGCGGTTTTTCTATGTCTGGAGTTTGTATGTCTATCACCGAGCAACAGCTGCAAAGCATCATGCCCAACGCCCGCCGCCAAGCGGGCGTTTTTGTATCCGCCCTCAACGCTGCCATGGCCCATCGGCAGATCAACACGCCGAAACGCCAAGCCGCGTTTCTGGCGCAAGTCGGTCACGAGTCAGGTCAACTTCAGTACGTGCGGGAACTGGGTGGTGATCAGTACCTGAGCAAATACGACACCGGCAACTTGGCTGCGAAAGTGGGCAACACCTCTGCAGCGGATGGTGATGGCCAGCGCTATCGCGGTCGCAGTCTGATCCAGGTCACCGGCCACGACAATTACCTGCGCTGCAGCTTGGCGCTGTTCGGCGATGAGCGATTGCTGCGCACGCCTGAACTGCTGAAGCTGTCGCAGTGGGCCGCCGAGTCGGCCGCATGGTTCTGGTCCGTGAATGGGCTGAACACGCTGGTCGATCAGAACGAATTCAACGCGATTACCCGCAGGATCAACGGCGGCCTCAATGGCCTGCGGGATCGGCTGGAGTTGTGGGGACGGGCGAGGGCGGTGCTATGCGTTTCGGCGAACTGATACCGACACCGTATCGGCTGCTGGCAAAAGGCGTGCTGCTGATCGTCCTCGTTGCTGGTTCTGCGGCCATTACCTCGCAAGTCCAGGATTGGCGTTATGGCAGTAAGCTCGCCGAACAGGGCCGCCTCCACACCGAAACTCTCAATCAGATCACCCTCGCTCCGGCCGCGCAGCAGCGTCACGAACAGCACAAACATCTCGCGCTCGAGCAGCGCCTGGCAACCAGTGAACAAACCCATTACCGAGCCTGAGTGATGCCCAACGTGATCAAAGTCGCCTGCGCGACCGTCTTGCCATTGCTGATCTGCGCCTGTCAGTCCTACTCGACGCCACCACCGGCGCCAGCAACGGATCGGTGTCAGCCACCACCGCCACCGGCAGCGTGGTTCATGGCCCCACAAGAGCCGAACTTGACCCAGCGCATACTCAAGGAGTTATCGGCGTCACCGATGACGGCGACCGGGGGCTAATTGCCCTCGCGGCCCGTCAGGCATACGCCAAAGAAGTCTCAACACCGAAGTGAAAAAGAGCGGCCGGTCCGGATGCGTCAGCATCCGGATCGACCACCGCCCCTGTAAGTCCAGCCAAGGCTCTTGCTCCGTGCACAAAGCGCGGCAAGCTTTAATTTGTTTATCTATACAGTAAAGGTCTTGCTTTCGATGTCTACACCCATCTTCCTTTGGATGGGCGGCTAACGCCGCCTGGCCGACCGCCTCATTCCGCTTTTTCCGCTACACGAATGCTACGTTGAATGTAGTGGTCAACTAATCCCGGACACGACGTTAAGTTTTTCCTCGGCCCGCGCTGGTGCCAACCCCTCGTTGAACTGGTGAGGCCGAATCCAGTTGTAGCGATGCATCAAAAAGTGGCTGATATCGCGCTGTGCTTCCTGCGCAGTTCGATAGCCCACGGTCGGTATCCATTCTGTTTTCAAGCTACGAAATACGCGCTCCATCGGTGCGTTATCCCAGCAGTTTCCTCGTCGACTCATGCTCTGACGCATGCGGTATCGCCACAACCGCTGGCGAAAGAGTCGGCTTGCATATTGCGATCCCTGGTCCGAGTGGAATAGCAGATCCGAAGGCCTGCCACGCTGCTCGTAAGCCATATCCAGCGCTTTGATCACCAGCTCAGCGTCTGGCTTTTCCGACAGCGCCCAGCCCACGATCCGACGCGTACAAAGATCCAGGACGACAGCCAGGTAATGCCACTTTCCTTGTGCCCAAATGTAGGTGATATCGCCGCACCAGACTTGATTGGGCGCAGGCACGTCGAACTCGCGGTTCAATGTCGGGATATCCAGTCTTTCTACTGTTGCTCGTTTGTAGGCATGGGAGCCGGGTTGTTTGCTGACTAAATCAAGCTCGCGCATCAAGCTACGCACTTTGAATCGACCGAGTTGCTCACCGTCTTCACGCATCAGTGACAGGATGCTGCGACTGCCCGCAGAGCTGCGACTTTGCGAGAACAGCTCACTTACGCGACTACGCAATCGAAGCCGTTCGACATCCGGCGTGCGGCGCCGCAGGCGCTGGGCGTAGTAACACGAGCGAGTGACGTCAAACACCTTGCACAGCCAATCAACCGGCTCATGTGCCCTCAACTGGTCAATCAGCGCGAACGCTCGTGATCCTCCGACATCAAGAGCGCGGTAGCCTTTTTTAGTATTGATTTCTCTCGCTCAAGCCGAGCAATCCGGGCTTCCAGCTCCTGAATTTTCTGCTGCTCAGGCGCCAGCGCCTTACTCTGCGGAGTAACGCCGCTGCGCTCCTGCGGGAGTTGATTAACCCAGCGACGCAACGCGGACTCGCACCCCAAGCGAGCGGCTGGCTTCAATATGGCTATAGCCTTGATCGAGCACGAGGCCTGCGGCCTCGCGTTTGAATTCAGCGGAAAAAGAACGACGTTGTTTGGTCATCAGACACCTCTATCTGGCGAGCATTCTCGCCTAAATGGGTGTCCGGTTTCATTAGACCACTACAGAAGTCTTTGGCGGCGGTGCCGCGCTAAGCTGCGGGAGCAAGCGCTGGCTGAATACTCGGGCCAATGCCCGCAGCACCAGCGCGTCAATAGCATTCCAAATTAGGGAGTCATCATCGCCATGAGCGCTGCGCCTTACATTGGGCGGGCCCAAGGTATAGCGTTCCGTGATAAGCAATTGCTGCAGGTGGGGTGTTCTTCTGCCCGACGCTGACGCAGCCCCTTACGCCATCGCTGTGGTGGTAGTTTCGCCGTTGGTGACACCGTCAGCGGTAGGCGTGCAGGCATCGCTGGAACGCACCTGCTGTATGCTCGTGCCCATAGGTCGGGCAGCGCCTGGTGTTGGTTGACCTAATAGACGTGGTGGAGCGGATGAATTCTGCAATCGCTGCGCATAAGCATGGGCTCACACAGCCACCGGACAATGGGGGGGCAGCGCATGCTGCGGCAACCATGGTATTGGCCAGACAGCTGATGCCGATCACGCTATAACAAATGCTCGCACTCAAGGGGGGGCAAGTCGCGCGCAAGGCTTGCCGAGCGGACAAAAAAAGCCTCCATGCTACGAATGGAGGCCAAATGGGGAGCATCCCGCGCTTTTTGCGTGCGTTTGTAATCTTACTGAAAGCCCAATTGTAAATCTCTGAGACGTGTCTGAATTTTTGATCGCTAAGATTAGCGTTAGTAACACGCTCTGACAGGTCGGTAGAAAATAACTCAAATATATGAAAGAAGAAAAAGAAGGGCTAATTCGACCGATTCATGATTTTTATCCTCAAGCATTGAGGGGATCAAAAATCGGAGGGTCCCTCAGACTTTTCATGTTGCCAAGATCAGCGGGCTCAATCTTACGGTTCGGATAAATCCCCGCAACTGAAAATCATGGCCAGCACCAACACCGAGTTTGTAGACAAAGCCAGCCCGATGACCGGACTATCTACCGCAAGCGCGATTTGAACCCAACCAAGACTGTGCGTGGAGTGGCCGAAGAGGCCGTCAGCGTGATCGAAACCGTCCCGGTTTGCCTAGACGAGGTTACTGCGAGCTGGATGCCGACTCCGACAAGCTTTCCGCCGAACAAGCCAAATAGAAGCCACCCTCCAGGCTGACGACGAACATAACCTGCTGGAGCGCCCGCTGGAAGTCATCGCCTACGTTGCGCCTGCCAGCGTAAGGCGCCAAGGTGGGATACCTGTTCGGTGCTTTGGAAATAAAGTAGTTGGGCACGTCATACCGCCCTGCCTTCCAACTCAGACAGCTATCTGCAACAACAATCTCGACACCCTGACAATGCTCCGTTCCTACAGCTCGCTCTGAGTAAACTGCAGAATGATGAACTCGGCTGGGCGTACGGCGGCCATACCAACCTTCACAATCAACTGGCCGTTATCAATGTTCGTTTGGGTCATGGTTGTATCCAAACCTACCTGAACAAAAAAAGCCTCTTTCTCGCTATTGCCAAGCAAGGCCCCATCGCGCCACAGATTGGCCAGATAATTGTAAATCGCCGAGCGGACGCGCTCCCACGTTGCCTGGTTGTTTGGCTCAAACACCAATGTTTGTAAAGACTTCTGGATGTCACGTTCCACCATGCTAAACAGTCGGCGTACCGGGACGTAACGCCATTCATCGCTTTCCACGGCCAACGTTCGGGCGCCGTACACCACCGGTCCACGGTCCGAGAACCAGCGAATGACGTTGATGCCTTGCTGATTCAAGGGGCCTTGCGCCACTTCGCTGACGACGGTTTCCAATCCTTGTACGCCTTTAAGTGAGATATTGGCCGGAGCTTTCCATACGCCGCGTTCACGGTCGTTACGAGCATAGGCGCCGGCAATCAAGGCGCTTGGTGGCAGTTTCAGATAATCCTGCTCGGCAAGGGACTGGTCAAAAATGGCACTCGCTATTTGATATTGTTCGACTTTGCTGCTCGACAATGCCTCAAAGGTGATGGCTCCGCCTGGATAGTCTGAAATCGTAATCAAATTGTCGGTCGGTCGGCTGCGCTTAAGGGTCGTGACGATATCGGGATAATACGCCGCGGCATGGGCGGAATCTGCCAAAGCGGGGGGCGCTGCTCCTTGGGAGTCAGCATCAGCAATCAAAAAGTAGCCCTTGGTGGGCGTTAGCAACGAACTCAATGCGGTATAAACATCGACTTTAGAACAGCCCAGCTCAGTCAGTCCTTCCTCGGTTTCGGCGCACACTAGCAACGTGCTGTCAGGGTATTTCTCGATGGCTGCAGGTAGCGCATTAAGCTGAGTTTTATTCGAGAGTGGAAGGATATAGCAGGGGCCGCCGCCATTTTGGAAATAAGCCAGTACAGAAAAAAAGCTACAAGCTGAAGGGTAAGTAACTGGGGCTGAATTATAGATAAAGCCTGTTGTCGAACGATGATACCAATATCCACTGGTAGAAAAGTCGATCAATAGTGATTTTGTATCAGTGCCGTTTTGAATTGAAAGTACTTTTAAGTAAATAACCCGAGTGTTTTTTTCTAAGCCATCTAAACGATTCCATGTCTTGGAGAGGACGACTGATTTGGGGGTTGGGTTTTTATCGGTAAAATAGTATGCATCCCCCACGAAATCGGTGTTGAATACCGCTGAACCCCAAGGGTGCGCTACCATCAAACCAACATCACCGTCGAAATCTTCCTCCGCATAGCCATCTTTAACATGTACCGTATATAACAGGTGCTCACCCGCTTTACATGATTGGACAATAGCACTTTGGATCCAAGGTTCCCAGGGTGCAAATTCTAGTTCAAAAAACGGTGCCGACACCTCACACGCGCCCTGCGAAAACAACCTCGTAAACTCCAGCGAGCTATTCACCCGAATGCATTCGCTCTCCGTCACCGGAGTACCGTCTAGATTAAAGAAACGCCCAATAAACACAGGCACCGCTGTCGTGGAGCCCTGTACCGAGAGTGAGCTAGTGGGCAATTCAAAAATCGATACGCCGGGTGATTGTGGACCTTGTGCCGTCATCTGTATTTCCTCTTTGCACACAGTGGTGCTATTGAATAAAACTGCTGGCCGATGTCGTCGGTATTGTCAGGCTGTTGAGGTTAGAATGTGTAGCCGAGAAATAGATCGCGTTCATATGCACGCCGACGGATCAGTCCGAACATCACCTCACCACCTGCTTTATGCCAACGTAAAAACTCATCCGCGGCCACCTGGACTTCGCCCGCATTGAGCTTTTTCAGTAACATGGAGTTGTTAAAGCTTATAGCTCCTAAGTTATAGGTAAATGCTACCAGCGCATCGAACTGATATTGTTTTAATTGGACGGTTACATTTTTATTTACGGGCGCTTCATATTGCTTTACGCCTTCACGCAGCAGTTCATCAGCTTGCTCTTGTGTAATAACCATACCTTCATGGATTGGTACGCCGTGGACAGGATTTGTCCAGCCGTAACCAATGGTCCATACGCCGACCACATCTTGGTACGCTGTTAGGCTGCACCCTTCAAACCATTTAATTAATGACAGCCCATTATGACTAATTTCCATTTTGGGTTCCTGCAGGTTTTTTAGTTTTTGGGTTGATACACCCCGGCTTTCATCGCGCAGCGTGTCCGTCAACTCATAGCTGATGATGAGAGAGTCACAATATTGGAATGACCGCAGAGTGGCACGGCGATGCCAGTATTTGTAGGGAAGGTCTGATTTCAGACTGCATTCCTGAGTGTTCGTATGCGATCCATGAAGCGCATCTACCGTCCAGTGCGCTTCCTGTTTGCCGTGGCATTTCCTGTGAGCTGTTCTCTGGCAGAAACCCTTCGTATGTGGCAGGTGATCTAGGCTCTGTACGAAATCCGTTGAAATATCGATTCCGGTAAAATCCCCCGCCACTAGCGCCAGGAGGCGACGATGGCAAAGTGGTATGAACTCCCTGATGCAGCCTGGGATTTGGTTGCCGATATCTTCACTGAAACCCGCCGCAGCGGGCGCCCGCGAGCCGATGATCGCCTGATGCTCAACGGTGTCCTTTGGGTGCTTTGTTCCGGCGCGGCATGGCGAGATATGCCGGAGCGTTTTGGCCCTTGGTCAACGGTGTATCAGCGGTTTCGCGACTGGCGTAATGGGGGGGCTTTTGATCAGATGCTCAAGCGCCTACACATCTGATTGAACGAGCAAGGCTTGATCGATCTGGAAACTTGGATGATCGACTCCACTGCCGTTCGTGCAACCCGAGCCTCATCCGGCGCCGGGAAAAAAGGAGGCCTGAAGAGCCACAAGATCACGCGCTCGGGCGCAGCCGGGTCGGCCTAACGACCAAGATCCACATGCTGTGCGATGCCAATGGTGTGCCTCTGCGTTTCCTGCTCTCAGGCGGTCAAGCCAGTGATATTGCCTATGCACAACCCTTACTGGATGAGGCTTATATCCCTAGCCTGCGCGGCCGTCCTCGCAAACGCTGCCGATGGTTGCTTGCCGACAAGGGATACGATGCTGATGCTCTACGCCGTTACTGTGACCGCTATCGCATGCAACCGGTGATTCCACTGCGCGACATGAAACGCAAACCCAAGCCAGGCCTGCCCAAGTTTTTTGATCGACCCAAATATCGGCAGCGCAATATCATCTAGCGCCTGTTCGGCTGGTTGAAGGAAAATCGCCGAATCGTTACGCGCTTCGACAAGCTCGCAACAAGTTTTGCGGCGATGATCTCACTGGCGTGTGCCATGCGGTGTTTGCGACAATACTTTTCGTACAAAGCCTAGTACGTAGCGCAGCTAGTTATAGGGCTTCTGGCCTTTGACGTTGGCGGTCTCGACTAGACTGTAGATCTGCGCGCTGACGGTTGCGCCGATAAGCTGTTGCACAGCAACGAAAACGTGGTCTGTGCCGATGCCGGTTATACAGGATTGGAGAAACGCCTCGAGCATGAAGGTCGTCTGGCAGATTGCCGCCCGGCGCAGCACTACCAGAAACTGGGTAAGCGCAGCATCCTCTCTCTGTACCTTTACCTGTAATAAGCCGAGCGGAGCACAGGTAAGGACGAAGGTGTAGTGGTCTAATGAAATCTATGGTCACCCCCATTTTTGCAATGCTGATTAGCGGGTGAAGTGGTTGGTTTGCTTAAATCTATCCGGCGTCTGTATGAGGCATGCCCCGCGCCATGATGAGAGTCGCGCCTGGCAATCCTGAAAACCGGAGCGGCTTCTAAAGCCGTTTCATAAGTCAGGTTCTTCGCCAGGCCGGTGTGCCGTTCACGTCATCCATTTTTCAGCTATCGCAAACCCTGAAGGTGCCTCGTGGTACTGCAACAACAGTAGGATCAGGCCGCCATGGCGTCTGACCCTGCTTCAAACAATGTATGGTGAGCAGATATTGCCCAGGCAATTCGCGCCAGTTTATTGGCCAGAGCGCACGCCACGACATTGGAGTTTCGTCGCTGAAGCAATGAGTGTTGCCGCTGACCGAAAAAACGCATCATCTGCCCGCGCGAGAGCTTCTTGCGAAACATCTCTCGACCCGATATGCCCTGGCCGTGCAAGTGGAAAATGTGTTTGCCGGGATCGATACCGACCAGTGCCAATTCGCTCATGATGATGGCCTCCAAAATAAAACACCCTGCGAAAGCGCATCCCTCGCAGGGTGTGGGGGTGACCATCTCATTACCGGACACCCATTTAGGCGAAAATGCTCGCTAGATAGAGGTGTCTGATGACCAAACAACGTCGTTCTTTTTCTGCTGAATTCAAACGCGATGCTGCCGACCTCGTGCTCAAGCAAAACTACAGCTACATCGAAGCCAGCCGTTCACTCGGCGTCGGCGAGTCGGTCCTGAGCCGCTGGGTCGATGAGGTTCAGCAGGAGCGCCAATGCGTCACTCCGCAGAGCAAAGCGCTGACCCCGGAACAGCAGAAAATCCAGGAGCTGGAAGCACGGATCGCCCGTCTTGAGCGGGAAAAATCAATATTAAAAAAGGTTAGGGGGCGTTCTCATTTGAGGTAAGTAAGGCCATTCGACACCCTTGAGCTATTTGGGGTAGCTGGTGAGCAACTATAGGTTGCGTGAGGATCAATGGGTGCGCATCAAGGAACTGCTGCCGGGCAAAGCCAGCGACCGTGGCGTGACCGTCCGCGATAACCGTTTGAGGGGATGACGGCTTCAGCCCCATTGCGCTGTATTAACTCCACGAATGCATCTGAGTCATAATCTTTGTCTGCCGCATCGGGCGTAAAACCTTCGATCAACGCTTCGGCTTGGCCATATTCAGAGCTTTGTCCGGGCGTCAGCAGCAGGCGTATCGGGATCCCCAGGGCATCGACGGCCGCATGAATCTTGGTGCTCAGTCCGCCTCTGGACTTCCTGATGGCTTCGGCTTCCTGACATGTTTTTTTGCTGCACCATGCTGATGAACGCGCACTATGCTGGCATCCACCATCAGGTGTTCCAGGTCAGCGTCAGTCGCAAGCGGTGCCATGATCTGTATCAAGACGCCTTTGCGTAACCAGCGGTTATAACGCTCATAGACCCGATGCAAGTGACCGTGTGTTTCAGGGAGATCCCGCCAGGGCGCGCCAGTTCGGCGCAATCCAGAGTACCGACTCTACAAATAGACGGTTATCGCGGGCGGTCACGCCACGGTTGCTGGCTTTGCCCGGCAGCAGTTCCTTGATGCGCACCCATTGATCCTCACGCAACCTATAGTTGCTCACCAGCTACCCCAAATAGCTCAAGGGTGTCGAATGGCCATGCTTAGCTCAAATGAGAACGCCCCCTAGTGCGCTCTTTATGTCGGAAGATCACGAGCGTACGCGCAGACCAATCAGCTAAGCGCCCATGCGCCGGTTGATTGGCTGTGCAAAGTGTTTGATATCAACCGTTCAAGTTATTACGCCCAGCGCCTCAAGGCCAAACGCCGGATCTCGAACGGCTTCGGTTGCGCAGTAGGGTGAGCGCGTTGTTTTCGCAGAGTCGCAGTGCTGCGGGCAGTCGCAGCATCCTGTCGCTGATGCGTATCGACGGAGAGAAACTCGGTCGGATCAAAGTGCGCAGCCTGATGCGCGAGCTTGATTTAGTTAAAAAACAACCCGGGGCACATGCCTACAAACAAGCGACGGTTGAACGGTTTGATATCCCGAACATCTTGAATCGGGAGTTCGATGTTCCGGCACCCAATCAGGTGTGGTGCGGCGACATCACCTACATCTGGGCCCAGGGGAAATGGCATTACCTGGCTGTCGTGCTGGATCTTTGCACGCGCCGGGTGGTGGGCCGGGCGTTGTTGGAAAAATCGGACGCTGAACTGGTGATCAAGGCGCTGGATATGGCATACGAGCAGCGTGGAAGACCTTCGGATCTACTGTTCCACTCGGATCAATGTGTTGCGACGACCGGTCAAATCCGCCCAGTATGCGAGTCTTCTATTTCGCCAGCGTCTGTGGCGTTATCGCATGCGCCAGGGCATGAGTCGCCGGGGCAATTGCTGGGACAAGGCGTCAATGGAGCGCGTGTTCCGCAGCTTGAAAACGGAATGGATACCGACCACGAGTTATAAAACGGCTCAAGAAGCCCCGAGCGATATTAGCCACTTCTTGATGCATCGGTACAACTGGGTTCGCCCCCATCAATTCAACGATAGGCTGGCGCCAGCTCGGGCCGAAGAAAAGCTTAACGTCATGTCCGGGATTAGTTGACCACTACACTACAGTAAGATCAGCGTAGTTTTTAGAAACAAAACCAGAACGTATGTATGTCGGAAATCAGACTCCACCTAGTTGTCATCCACCAATTTAAGCCAAGATTCCCACATGTTCTGCAGCGTATCTTGTATCTCGATGCTGTGTGCGACCTCAACGCGCACCCCACTATAGGGTTTTAAAGGAATTTCATTGTGACGACCAAAATCATAACGCCAACTGACCGTTGCCGCTGTAAATCGGGTGATAGTACAGATCAGTTATACCCTCGAAAACACCTAGGCTGGACAACACCGACCGAAGTATATGCAGGGGGGGGGCGTTACATTTATATTTCGAACTTTGGGGGGGGGGAGGATATTCAAGACTAATTCCTCCGCGGCATGAGCAGATCGGAAGATAATGATCGCCCCCTCTTGCTGGTTTTTTGTTGGGGGCCGGGGGAGCAAAGGAATAGGGGCGTTAGTTTAGTCGATGGCTTCACCTGTAACGGTCTGCACCTTCCATACGAGCTTCACTCTCTGCGAAGTAATTACGATTCTTGATGGTGCAACAATGTCACTCGCCCACCCAATACTTCGGCTGATATTGATTACTTCACGAAAATCACTGAGAAAATCAACGATGGGCAGTTCGGGGAGTAATCATAGCTGAAGTAACTTGCGCTTGCTCAAAAGACGATATCAATATGAATATATTTCTACGATGGCTAGGTCAGTTTATGGAAGAAGGGATCACTGGAAAGCCTTCGGTCAAGCGGTTCGGATTTTTGCTGTGTATCACCGTGCTTTCCATCGTCATAGGCTTATTCGGCGGAGTGATGGGCTACTTGGCATGGATGGCCCACGGGAGTGCCGAAACTGTTGAGCTGGTAAAGATTATCGCCAACTCTCTGGAGGTTATTTCAGGAATGGTCTTGGCGTCCGTTACGACTGGCTATATCGCCGGTAAGGCTGTGGAGCGGCCACGCACTGGCGTGCCACCACAGGATGACATCCAGAAACCCTGATATTGCGCTTTGATTTTGGAGAGAACTCATGAAAATGTTCACATGGGCTGCTAGTAGCAGCTTTGTTGCCATTCTCGCGCTGTGGACGGCAGATCATTTTAGGCTAGAACGGGATGGGTCCTTGAAGTCCGCTAACGTGTTGAAAATTGAGCGCGATAGCCTGGAAGCGAGCAATCGTGAGTTGGCTTATGTGCTGGCTGATAATGCCGCGTTGCAGGAAAAAATCACCGAGATCAGTCGGGTTACGCAGCAACTCAGCATGAGCCTTGATCAGCAGTCGAGCCTGATTAATAACCAGATGGAAGAGTTGAAGCGCTATGACAAGAAGATCGCTGATTACCTGGGGGGCGTTGTGCCTGCTGAGCTCGGGTTGCAGTATGCAAGGTCTGAAACAACCGACCCCCTTTTGTATCGAACCGGAGGCGTCAGCATGCCCTTTAGTCCCGTGTCGTCTGCCGGGCCGCGCACCGCTGAAACTCAATGAAAACGCCTATAGAGCAATTGATGAATTAGAAGAGGCGCTATCCAAGTGCGCATTACAAGTTCTGGACTGCATTGCCAAACAGAACGCCTCCAAACACCTTGAAAATTAAGTTTGTCCCGATGTTACTTCGCAAGTGATCCATCCGCTTGCCCATTGCATTCGTCGTAACGACCGGTGCTCTATGATAAGCGGCATCTGGACGAGATGGTTACTACGGTCAAAGGAGAGAAATTTTGGCTTTGGCGGATTTTTGATGGCAATTGCGTGGGTTTTCAAGGCTGAATCTTTTTCGAGCTGCTGACGAAATTACAATTTTCAACTTCCGGCTGCTGCTGGAGAAACATGAATTTTTCAGTGGTATCTTCTGGCCATATACCGCTATCGGGGGTAATGGTAGTTTGATGCAGCACCAAGGTAAGGTGGTCGATTTGACAATAATTCATGCGCTAAGTTTGACTTGGGAACAAGAGCGGTAAGCGCGAGCCCGAAATGCACCAGACGAGGAGCGATAGTGAATACGCAAGGGTAGCGCCCATAATTGTAAAAGAGTTTTGCTATTTTTGTTGACCAAGGACGTGAGCAAACACAGGTTCTCGAATGCTCTCATGTGCAAATATACGCACATTACTAACATGTTCCACTCTGGGGGGCTTATATTGGGCTGAGGTTACCAAGGCGATAGAGTAGCGCTATGATCAGAGAAGAGTTTATCAATTTCTTGCTGATAAGGTTGGCTGGTGGGCAGTGGCAATTGCTGAATAATGAGTGCAACCTGATAGGCGAGGGCGGTTTGCATTGCGCCTCCATCGTCAATTACCAAAAAAGCATGGTAGCGATGTTTCCCCTTCCTTCTTCACGGCAACCTAGATCAATGTCTCTGCATATCAAATTTTTGCAGTTGAATGCGCATCCCGGTGTGCTCGGTATCGCCTCTTTTTCTCTGGCCGTAGACAAACACGACTGTGGTTCTGAGCTTTTAAATTCCTAATTACACGTTATTCAATTGTGATCTGGATGAGTTCTGGCTAACTCTGCGAAGCGCGCTTTTTAAGTCATTAACGA
Organism: Pseudomonas sp. LBUM1648; assembly: GCF_059716145.1. Classification (NCBI taxonomy): domain Bacteria; kingdom Pseudomonadati; phylum Pseudomonadota; class Gammaproteobacteria; order Pseudomonadales; family Pseudomonadaceae; genus Pseudomonas; species Pseudomonas sp. LBUM1648. Next base: position 4,274,029 of record NZ_CP166808.1, on the reverse strand, counting down.
GTAGGAGGGAGTATGGTAGGGACTAGTTTAAATACGTATTCACAGCAGCTAATCGCGGGCGTTGCGACGCAGATGAAACCGGTACCTTCGGTTGATACTTTGCGGGGCAGTAACCAGTCGGCACTCGTTGAGCGTGCCGAAAAGACTCCGGCTTTGCAGCAAGCTATCGATGAATTTAACAAAGCCGTGATGCGGGTAGCAGAATACGAAGGAAGTGTCGAAAATATTATTCGCGATAAGGTTGATCGGCTTTTCCCAGCAGCAGACAAAGCGCTGAAAGAACGAGTGGTCGCTCAATCGGTTGAAAAAGTGACGGAAGCTAACCAAGCTTTCGAGTTTAACCACCTCGGTAACGATTTGCTTGAGTTTCCGGAGATGAAATATATGTCCAAGTCTTTTGCCCGCCGGGTTTTGGAGCACTTGGCAATAGCCCAGGCGAAAGATCCATCTTTGACACTTGAGAATAATGAGGATACCGGGATCGGTTTTCTGCAGGGCTGGAGCAGTGAGCGTGCCGAATGGGCACAGCAGATGAACGCGGTCTTGAACGAAGATAAAGTCAATGCCCGCGTACTGACTTCTCTGGCTTACAGTTACATCAGATCATTTCGCAACCGTGCTCTCCTGCACAATATGGGGGAGGCTATCAATCAGCCGCTGCTAACCAATAAAGAGTCGAACCCACGGCTGAATATCTTTTCAGGTAACTCGGAGCCCCAGATCGAGGTACCGACAACCACCCAGCCTCACGGTTGGGCCTGGCTAAAATACGTCGAGTGGAATGTAGGGGAGGCATTGGGTAATAAAGCCCCCATTGACTTTATCAGCAGTAGGCCAAGCAGCGACCAGCATAAGGGAACCGGTTTTAAGTTTCAGGGGATGCAGCAGGCGATAAAGCCGGCGCTGTATCGTCGGGATTCGTTTTCACTCAGTGAACGACCTCAGCATGAATCTGGCTATGGCGGATATGTTATCAATGATAAATCCCTGACCTCGATAGACATAGATCGGCCTGTGTCGGTGAACTGGCGTCAGCAAAACATGGATAAAAAACTGCCGATGTTCTCAGGTCCGTCCAGCACCACCTCTTATATGTATGAAGTTGCCCGCTTGCTGAATCTGCCCGCGTCTGAAGCTCAGTTATTCAGGGCGCTTTTGCTGGGCTGGATGATTCAGGCGAGGGATCACAGTTTTACCGAGATCATGGGAGCGCTGGATGCGTATGCCATGGAGTTTGATGGGGATGGGCTGGCTGTGGTGGCCAGCGATGAGAAGATGGCTTGGCATGCGAGGCAAACCGGTGACTGGTTGCGTGCCTACGAAGGTCTAGTGACTGAGGATATCGACCTTCCCGCAATGGAAGCGAAGAATATCATCCTCAATGGACAAAAAATCCAGCTGCCAGCACTCGATCCGGTTAAAATTAGCCGACAAGAATTTGACCTGTTTATTACCCAAGGCAAGGGTTATCCGTCTCAATACGGCTCAGACGATTATCTGCTGGAGCTGAGTCAGTTGATACAAAGCGGTCAAGACGCAGAAGATGTGAGTGGACTGGCTTCAGAAAAAATCCTGTATGCACCGCAAAATATTGAAAATCTGAGACTCTACAATCCCCAAAAGCGGGTATTACCCGTGCGGCCTGCTCGCACCAAGTCCGGCACACCCTTTCTTGACGCAGCCAAAGATGCGTTGGTTGTGACATGGCTTGATAATCTGCCACCAGAAAGGCGCGCATCCCTGCTGAGCCGGGCAGCCGCTTTACTGGCTGAATCAACCCAGAAGGACTCACTCGGTCATGTGTTCCATTATGGTAACCGTAATGACGTATGGGAGACGTTCTTGACGGTAAATGCGACCAATATGTTGGCAGGGAAGCTGATGCTGAATTCGCTTCAGAGCGGCGAGGATCCATTTATCTACTTGCTCGATTTGGCAGCGGCGAAAAATACGCCGCAAGAGCGCGCAGCAGCGATCCTGGCGGCCATTGGTGACATCAAAAATAATCAGGATATTTTGCTCAAAGGAATGATGCTAGCGGTGACCCGCTTCTATACCGCTAATGGAGCCAATGTGATCAATCCGGGCTATGGTGACTTTGCGCCTCCGAAAAGTGATGCCGAGATGGAGACCCGCTTGCAATCCTTACTCAAAAGAAATCAGTACCTCACGTCTTCTCAGCGTTCTCAGGCTAAAAGTGAATATAATCAGACAGTCGAACTGTTGCAGGCGGCGCTTGAGTCACCACTATTTGAGCGTTATTCCGGCACGGTCTGGCATGGCTCTCACGTTGCAGTAGCGAACGCTATGCTCGAGAAGGGACGCGGCGCCAAGTTTCCAGGCTTCATGAGTACCACCTACGATGCCAGTGTTGCGCAAAGTTATATGGCCAAAGGGGCGCTGCTTGTAGTGAACGCCGCTGAAGTGAGCGGCTCTATTGTGGAAGGGATAAGTAATGCCCCCGGTGAGAAGGAGGTTCTGTTTCCGGCCGGCACATCATTCAAGGTCGAACAGAGTTATACCATTCATTTTGAAAAAGGTTACCCGCCGACTCATCAGTCAGAAATTAAAAAGAAAATCTTTGATAGTGAGGTTCATAGGCGCGTGCGCCAGCCTTATGTCACGGTGCGAGTAACAACGCCCGATATGGACCAATCAGGCCTGTCTGGCCAGAGTGACACGGCGGGAGAGCGAGAGTTGGCGGATCTGATTGAATATATCAAAAAGAACAGCGCCAGTATGGAACCCGAGACCAAAGTGGTGGTGATGCGCCCGGAAAGCAGGGCTGAAGCAGCAAGCACAGCCGCTTTCAGCATCGCAGACAACGTTCAGCAAGACGCGATACTTCGGTCAGACTCCTCCAGATCGACGTTGCTGCCATACGCCCACCAATTGCAGCGGGCGCGGCTGCCCAGCTTGCCATCCCTTGACCAGTTGCTGGAGGACATTGGGACGCACGAGATAGAGGAGAAAGAGCAGCAGGTCGAAACTGTGACCAAGCAGCAGACTCGACTGGTCACCCGCTAGAAGGTCTTATATGGGCGCCTTCTGAAAATTAATAAATAGCCTTGCAGGCGCATAGGTAGGAGCAGTCAGTTGCCGCTGATTGAAAACTGACCCACTGTCTGATGGATGCAGTTTAGGATATTCAACGTGATCGATGACTTCAATCGCAAGGCGCAGAGTAGGAATTTGACCCGTCGCTACCCGCGGAGAGTGTGGTACGTGCCCTGGATCAAGTGATCAAGTTGCGTGGCAGTACGCGGGCTATTCGCAGCGATAACGGCCCAGAGTACATCGTTACCAAATTGACGATGCGATCGCAAGTCGAGATCATGGGTAAGACGGTCGAGACAATGGGCAAGAAGATCAACCGCGACCAGACGGTGATCGAGAAGTTGACCCACGAGATCGCACAACTTAAGCGTTTGAAGTTTGCTAGGCGCAGCGAGCAGATGAATCCTGAGCAGGCCAGCCTGCTTGAAGACCTGATCGATACCGATATCGCGGCGATTGAAGCCGAGCTTCAGGCCTTGCAAACAGTGCCAGCGACGACGGAGAAAAAGTAAAAGTCCAAGGGCACGGCATTGCCGGCTGAGTTTCCACGCACATTAATCCATCACGAACCGGACAATACTCACTGCCCATGCGGCTGCGCACTCAAACGCATCGGTGAGGACGTCAGCGAGAAGCTGGACTACACGCAGGGCGTATTCACTTTCGAGCGCCATGTTCGCGAAAAATGGGTCTGTGATGACTGCGAACCCCTGACCCAGGCGCCGGTTCCAGCGCAGAACATGGATAAGGGCATCCCGACTACCGGATTGTTGGCCCACGTCATGATCGCGAAGTTTGCCGACCACCTGCCGCTTTATCGCCAAGAGTCGATTTTCGGTCGGGCTGGCTTGGCGATTCTTCGTTCAACGTTGGCTCAATGGGTTGGCGTAACTGGCGTACAGTTGCAGCCTCTGCTCGACGTGCTGCTTAGGCAGCAAGGCATCCACGCTGATGAAACACCGGTGCAGATGCTCGCTCCGGGCTCGAAGAAACCCACCGCTCTTATGTGTGGGCCTACGCCACCAGCCAGTTCTGCGAAACGGCAGCGGTCGTTTACGACTTCAGCCCCAACCGCGCCGGTGAACACGCTCGCAACTTCCTGCAAGACTGGAAAGGCAAGCTGGTTTGTGATGATTTTGGCGGTTATAAGGCCAGTTTCGAACTCGGCGTGACTGAGATCGGCTGCATGGCCCATGCGCGGCGCAAGTTCTTCGAACTCCATGCCACCAACAAGAGCACGCTCGCCGTGCAGGCTCTGCGCTACATCGAGTTGCTTTACGAAATCGAGAGCGAAGTCCGCGACATGAAGCCGGATTTACGATACCGAATACGGCAGGAAAAAGCCGTCCCGGTGATGGATAGGCTGCATGCCTGGATGATCGCCCAGCGCGATCTCGTGCCCGAAGGTTCGGCGATCAGCAGGGCGCTGGATTACAGCCTGAAACGCCTGACAGCGCTGTCTCGCTACCTTGATGACGGGGCCGTACCCATAGACAATAATTGGTGGAGAACCAGATCCGACCATGGGCTCTTGCACGCAAGAACTGGCTCTTTGCAGGGTCGCTGCGCAGCGGAAAACGGGCGGCGGCGATCATGAGTTTGATCCAGTCGGCACGGCTCAACGGGCATGATGCGTATGCTTATTTGAAGGACGTGCTCACGCGCCTGCCGACGCAGCGGGCGAGTGAGATCGATCAGTTGCTGCCGCCTAAGTGGCAACCGGTTTAATCACACAAGGCGTGATGCCCGGACGCGTACTGCCCGGCGCTGTTCCTGGGACTTGGACAAGCCCTTTCTGAAGTCGTAGGCAAGGATCCCGGCGTTCGGGTCATCGAAGTAGTGGCGACACCCTTGGGCAATTTGCGTGCCGTGCAACGGTGCTAAAGGAGTTGGCACTTTGCTCGGTGTATTCAAGCTCATCCACCTTCGACGTGCCCTCCACCAGCGGCGCGCTGCCCTGACGCGGTTCGAACCTGGGCATAAGTGATGCTTGCCCGGTCTTGAGCTGCAGGTCCTTCGCCACCGGCTTTAACCGCGCATGCATCCGGCCAAGGTTGGTGAAACGCGGCGGATGGAATTGCTCGGTCAGCGGCAGGCCTTGATTGAGGAGGGGCACGACGCGGGCCATCACCCCGTCGTACAGCTCCCCGTGCAATACCTGCTTATGGCCTTCGGCACGGTAGCGGTCGAACATCTGCAGCAGCTCTTTGCCGATGCTTTCCAGCCCCTGGGGCTCATAACGGGCGGCGACATACACTGTCTCGAAGAACGAGTGATAGCCGTTGCGGATCATGAAGGCCGCATTGCACATTTGGAACTGCCAGTACTGCTTGACACTTAGCGCGTCCCCGAACAACTCCGGCAAGGCATTGCTGACGGTCTGTGTCGTCCCGGAAATTCCTCCGACGAACGGGGTGTCTAGGTCGTTCATGTAACGCGTGGCTTCATTGCCGGGGTCGGGTCGGAACTGGCTGTAACTGCGGTATTTGTCGTCTTCGATCAGCAACTCCCTCTCGGCCTGCGCCTGCTCCGGTTGGGTATTGAGGATCAGATAGGGGTCGGGCTGATTCAGCCGATTGTTGATCATGACCCGCCCGGCGCCAAGCGCGGCATGCGGATTGAACGGCATCGCAGCCTTAGAAAAGTTGTCGGCTGCGGGCCGCAGAGTATGGAACAGTGCCTGTTTTCGCAGACTCCGCCCCTGGTCGCTCGACAGCAGCGCTTCGACGGTTGGGCGCAATGTGCCGTCAGTCTGTTCAAACCCCTGCGGGCCGCTCAACAACAAATTCAGTAGTTTGCTATCGAGCGATTGTTCGACCGCCACTTGATCGAAGACATGCACTTTCGGATTGCCTGGATGTTGGCCGGCGTTGGCGCTGGCAATCCGCCGGGTTTCTACGTCGACCGCCTGGACACGCCATTGCTCGTACAGCGGTGCCATCAGCAACTTGGCCTGGGCAATGTCGCTCTGCACATATCCAACTTGCAGGGCCTTCCCCTGAGCCTGCCCCAGGTGCTGCCCCAGCCGGAACAGCAGCGCATCATTGTTGTGGCTCTGCCAGACCGACGCGGCGAAGGCCTTTTCCCATAGCACCTTGTTCAAGTTGTTGCCCTTGATGTCGCGCAAGCTGGGACGGGTGTGCTGCGGCATCAGAACCCCGGCCGGGGTGATGTGATTGCGCTCGAGCAAGCGTATCAACTGCTTCACAAACATCGTACGCTCGCGGCTACCCTCGAATAGGCGGCTGGCCTTAATGCCGTTGTTGCGTAGTTGTTCCAGTCTGTCAAAAAACGCCGCGTTGTATTGATACAAGGCACCTGTCTGTGTCTTGCTCAGGTGACTGCTACTGACCTTGTCGCCCTCGACGGTCATTAGCACAAAAGGCGTCGCAGAACGGTAACCGTCGCCTTGTGGCATTTCCAGCAGATACTGGCGCTCGGCAAAGCCGACTGAGCGCGCCAGCTCATGAATGTTGACGAACTGCCCATCACGGTCCGGTTGGTAGCTGTTTTGCCGAAACCCATCGAGGCCAATGGTCTGGAAGCTGGTGATATCCGCGTTCTGGTTGATCAGCTCGCTCAAGGCTCCAGCCAATGGGACTTCGCGGGCAACTCTGGTCGTGGGGGACTGGCCCGACACCTGGATGCCGACCTGGTTGGGCACCTTACGATCGACACTGGTCAACAGCAGCTTTTGGCCGTCACTCATCACTTGGGCCTTGAAGCCTTCGCGCGACGAGCTTTCCGACACCAAGTGGCTGGCGAAGTACTGTTCAACGAACCTGGTCTTGACCAGCACCGAGCGAATCGGCGCATAGGTCGGCGAGCGCATGGACGGCGGCTCGTTCTTAAGCCGGTACTGTTGCTGCCAGGCCAGGGAGCGGGCCGCAGTGCCGAAGGAAAAGTTCAGCACCCCGTCGGTGGGTACCACCATCCGGCCTTTCTCCAAGTAGAAATCCTTGAAGCGCCCATCGGTGCTGGCATTGACCAGCGCCACGTTCATGCGGATGTATCCCGGGCGCTCCTCCATCATCAGCAGTGAAATGTTCACCGGCAGATCGTCGGAGGCACGAGGCACCTCGTTCAGCGCGCCAAGGCTTGCGGCCTGCTGCTCGGGCACGGCCCTGAGAAAGGCACTGTAGCGGGCACTGACTTCCTTGTAGGCCTGCATCTCGGAGAACAGCGTCACATAAGATTGGCTGAAGGTGGAATCGGCTAACTGGATGTTCAGCTGCTGCTCCAGGCGCTGAATCCGCCCATTGAGCTCGTCTTGCTTGGCCAGTGCATCGGTCTTCAGACCCTTCACTTCCAGGCGGTTGGCGCCACCGGGGCTGAGCATGCCCAGGGCCTTGCTCCAGGTCCGGTCATAGTGGCTGATTGCAGTTTGCTGGCGGCTGTACAACAGAATTTCGCGGTCCAGTTGCTGTTTGTAGGCGCTGGTCGCCGGCGTGTCCGCGATGGCGTTCATCTGCTGGCGTCGTTGTTGCAACGCCTGTAACTGGTCGCCGATCGAGACCGGGTTGTCCTGCATCTGGAAGTGCTGTGCGGCCAGCACGCTCAGGGTGCTCTGCTGCATGTCCAGCAGTCGGTCGCCAACCTGGCCGATGTACTCGGCGCGCTCGTCTGGGGTCATATTAAACCATTCGGTTTGCCGTCCGGCCGTCTTGATCTGTTGATCGATCAGGGAATTGAGCAGGCGCAAGAAGTCCTTGCACATGTAAGTCATTGCGGTAATCCTCTGTCGGTTTTGAGTGCTGGATGCTGTATTGGAAAGATAAAAGTGTGTGGAGTGGCTAATTCTAAACACTAACTCTTAAATGGAGTACCAAGGTAGGGCGAGTATGAAATATTACTGATTATTGATATTTAAAGAAGTATGGATATTTCGCGCATGACGCCCTGTTCATCGTGACGTATATAAGTTGCAGTTTATTATCTGAAAAGCGGGTTGTGGAACCCTTCCATCTCCTTAAGGGACGGTATCTAAGATGTTTCACGGATTGCCGGGAAGGACGCTCTTGATCTTCATTAGGTTTAATTCGCTATCGCAGTACAGCAGCAGAAATGCTGTACCAAGAAGGTCTATTAAGTGTAAACAGAATTCGATGCCCTACCACACACCGAGGTGACCTTGGTTTCGCGGCACCATTGGGGTAGGCCATGACCAAGTCGTGGGGCCGATAGACTTTCCCCCACTGACTGTAGAAGTGAAAATTCAGCTCTGCCTTAGCTCTCATATAAAGGGCACGCTGTCGTTTACGAACGAGATTTCACACCTCGGTTAGTAGGCTAGGAGTCAATTTCCACCGCATGAGCTCCGGTACATGTTGCGGCTGCTCTTTATCGCCAACGACAGGAGCGTTCTACCTGGATCGCTTGGACCAGCCAATGGCGCGCCACAATCTGGCCTATGTCTAATTTATGGAAGACCGGTTGTCTTGTGCCGCACCCACAGCCAGCAGCGGCGCATGGGGACATGCATTACCCGGCTAATGGCTTGGCTGACGCTGGCTCAGCTCCCTGACAAGACCTAAGGAGACGCTGAACAATTAACCCGTTCGCACTGCCCCCATTTCCAAACCGGTTTTTTCAACCCTCCGGCCTTATTTCGCATTTCTAGGTCCGATTTTCGCCCTCATTTTGCTGATTTGCGGGTCAGCCCCGCCTTTCAGACGGATTTATCCCGTCACCCGTTGCAAATACCGCTTGGCCAGCATCAGATTGGCCAACCCAAACAGACTGAACAACTGCGCCGTATTCTTTTCCAGCCCACGGTAGCGAACCTTGCGATGATTGAAGCGCACCTTGATTACCTGAAATGGGTGCTCGACCTTGGCACGCAGTTGCGCCTTGGCGTACCGATCTTGCGCTTGACCCGGTACAGCACACTGCCTTCGCGGTGCTGCTTGTAACTGCTTGGCCGTGCTGCAATAGACCAGATAACGTCCCGTTCAACATGCTCCGGTCGCTTGTCCGCACCGGTGTTTCCAGCGTCACCCGAAACATAGGTTTCGGCACCGTGCAGCAACTGGTCGACCTAGGTGACATCCGCCACGTTGGCGGCCGTCCCTACCACGCTGTGCACCAGCCCCGACGTGGCGTCGACACCAATTTGGGCCTTCATTCCGAAGTGCCATTGATTGCCTTTCTTGGCCTGATGCATCTCAGGATCACGCTTGCCTTCTCGGTTCTTGACCGAGGGCGTTGCGGCGATCGGGGTAGCGTCGACGATAGTGCCTTCTTTGAGCAGCAGACCCCGGCTGGCCAGATGCAGGTTAATCGTTTCAAACAGCACCCGCGTTAGCTGATAGGTTTCCAGAAAGCGGCGAAAACGCAGCGAGGTAGTGGCATCCGGTGCCGACTCGCGGCCCAGGTCGATGCCCATAAAACCACGGATGGCCTGGCTGTCGTAGACGGCATCTTCGCAACCTTCATCGGAGAAACCGAAACACTGCTGCACGACATACATGCGCAGCATGCGTGACAACCCAATCGCAGGGCGTCCGCGCGTGCCTGCGGTGTCGCTATAGAACGGCGCCACTTGCGCCTCCAGTTGTACCCAGGGCACCAGCTGTTCAAGTTCAGCCAGGAAGCGATCTCGGCGAGTCTGCTTTTTCTTGCCGGTATATTCGAGTTCGGAGAAGGACTTCTGCACGCTCGTAACGCTCACGGAGAGGGTGGCTGGTTGAAGGTACTCAGTGTGCCAAGGGTGGGGACAGTTGGCTATTTTTGCAGCATCTCCCTAAATGGATCCTGTAAGCCATGGCTTTGAGTTTTTACGTTGCTGTTCACGCCCGGAAGGATGAGCAAGGCTTCCACTGCAGTACAGCGTTGTATTATGAGCACGATACGGCGCCTAATCGCATCGAGGGCGTGATAGCCCCGTATGTTATGCGTTGAGCCCCCCTTTTCCTCATTCTTTATTTCATGCGCTTGTCCCGTCCTGAATAAGGTTTACACCTTCTGACCCATTCTCAGGAGGGAGTAATGAATACGGGAGAAAGGCGCAGTCAGCGTGATTACACGCTGACCTTTAAATTGTCGGTCGTCGATCAGGTCGAAAAAGGCGAGTTGAGTTATAAAGAGGCTCAAGAGCGCTATGGCATTCAGGGTAAAACGACCGTACTGAACTGGTTACGCAGGCATGGTCGGCAGGACTGGAGTCAAGGCGCGTCCATTCGCTCCAAGAGACCCCGTTCCATGGATGAGCCCGATAAACCCCTGACACCCGAACAGCGAATCAAAGAGCTTGAAGAAAAGCTTGCCCAAGCCAACCAGAAAGCTCAGTTTTTCGAGGCCGTCGTTGACGTTTTGAAGAACGACTTCGGTGTTTCTGTCGTAAAAAAGCGATCCGGCAAGTCCTCTCCCAAGGGCAGATCCAAGGCCTGAGCATCAGTAGGGCTTGCCAGTTCATGGGGATTTCCCGTCAGGCTTATTACAAGCGCAACCGGGCGTGTGATGCCCGGGCCCGTCATGCCCAGGAAGTGATGGGATTCGTGAGGGAAAAGCGACTTAGGCAGCCGCGCCTTGGCACCCGAAAACTTCACAATCTAATGCGCACTGAGCCAGAAGTGTCCGTAAAGGTTGGTCGAGACCGTTTATTCGATATCTTGCGAGATCGGCGCGAACTGGTTCCCCGCAGACGGGCGTATCACAAAACGACAGACAGCCATCATCGCTTTCGCCGGCATCCAAACCTGCTCAAAGATGGACCGATTCAGGTAGTCGCCAAGGCGCCAGAGCAAGTATGGGTTGCGGACATCACCTACTTACCGACGCAAACGGGTGTGGCTTATCTGAGTTTGATCACCGATGCGTACTCTCGAAAAATCGTGGGGCACCATGTCCATGAAAGCTTGCACACCGAATCGGTGATCCAGGCGTTCAACAAAGCCCTCAGGCAGCGGACAACGGAGCAACGCCTGGTGCATCACTCGGATAGAGGCGTCCAATACTGCTCCGAGCTTTATCAGCGGCTGCATGCCAAATACGGCATCACCTGCTCAATGACCGATGGCTACGACTGCTACCAAAATGCGTTGGCTGAGCGTGTGAACGGGATTTTGAAAAACGAGTTATTGCTGCATCGCCCCAAAGATTTTGCAGAGGCCATCCGGATGGTGGACGAGTCGGTGCAGATCTATAACAACGAGCGGCCTCATCTGTCGCTGAAATACAAAACGCCCGATGCGGTGCATCGGGCGTTTTGAGGCTGAAACAGGTGTAAACCTATTTCAGGACTAGACAGCTAGCTCGCGCTTTCGCTTTTGTGTACTCGCTAAATACCGGAAATACTGGGGAGTTAATGGGACGGCCAGACAGGTTAACCCCCGATATTTCTCCATCTCGGAGCACGCCATTTCTATAACCACACAGATTGGGCGGAAACAACCATAGACTGAATCCAAAAGCTCAATGACGTTACTGCTCTGAAATCAGACTTAGCCTTGGTGATGCTTATAGTTGGCGACAAGATGGCGCCACTCGCCTTTCGGGCCCCCCATACTTGGTAGATTGGTCATTCCTGGATGGTCTGGAATGTTAGGGCATTCCAAATTTGGGGACGCCACAGCCAGTAGCGCGCGGCATCTAGATTTCGTCGGCGGTTGGCGCTGCGACAGCGGCATGGTCATTTGTACGCCTAGAAAAGGATGTCGGCGAGCTCATTCTGCGCCTGCTGGCACAGAAGTCAGCACAGTGCAGATTTTTTTGTAGAAGGTAGATCAATGACAGATGATGGCTTCGCACGCATCAAAAGCTTGCGTTTGGAATTAACCGCCGATTCGGAACTGGCCCGAGGCTTGTTAGCGCGTAGCAGCCGCTTGTACCACCAATCCTTAAAAGGTGGCTTGTCTGCGTTGCTGAACCGAATGGGCGCTGATCGTCAGTGGGTGCTGCCAAAGCTGACGTTGAACTTGGGCGTAATTCAAGGGGCACGGTTTGAATCTGAATTTACGCGCCGACTGCTAACCGAGTTGGAGACCGAATTGGCTGCAATAGAAAGGACGGCTTCGGGTGCCGCAGGGGGAGTGTCGACGGGGGAGGTGCTGATGCGTATGACGCCACGGCAAAATGCGGTCATGAATAGCCGTGGCCAAAACTCCAGTGGCCAATACGGTCCAGATACATCGAGCTGTGCGACTGCGGCTGACTATGTGTTTGAACGTGGGCATAAGGCCGCTACCACTTTTCCGGGTGCTGTCTGCTCGTTGCCCGAGGGCTATTCTTCATCGCCGCTGATGCTATTGCAGCAGTATCTAGTCAGCGGGTACGCAGCACCCCAACTACGGGAGGCCCTGGCGAGTGGGGCTGACACCTGGTTGCAAGCGCAATTGTCCATGGAGCCAGCTGCTTGGCGGTCAGTGCTGGCAAGGCTGTGCTTGCAACCCTCAGCACTGGCGCGGTTGTTGACAACCTTTGCACCGCAGGGCCTGTCCGCCATTGCCTGCATAGGATTGGACGTTGAATTGCGCACACCGCCCTCCGGTCCGGCCGCTTGGGCCGCAGTCTTGATGCTGGGGGCATTGCAACACCACTCGCCACCGCTACAACTCTCGGACATCGCCGCTTGGCAGCATCTAGCAGCGATATGGCCCGGGCATTCGGTGAGAGTGATCGACGCACCGTCTGTACTGCGTCAGGCTACGCTGGTCAACTTGTTGCACCAACCGTCACCGTCGCAAGCTGTTTGGCTGCGTCTACTTGGAACACTGCCTAACGTTTGCTCGTGGCTCAATACTTGGAATGGGGCAGCCTGTGAAGCCTTTTTACCTTTGGAAAGCGAGGCTCTTCAAGCGGCTACGCGATATCCTCCCCCTCAAACAGCACCAGGTCAGCCTGCCGAGCCATTGCAGGTGGATAACGCGGGTGTGTTGTTGCTTTGGCCGCTGCTGCCGGGGCTATTCCGACGGTGGGGTCTGTTGGAGGAGGGCTCGTTTATCGACGCCTCAGCGCAAACCCAGGCTGTGTGTTGGCTAGATGCCTGGCTGTGGCAAGACGAGAGTCCGGCAGAGTGGCGTACCCCCTTGACCAAAGTGCTGTGCGGATGGCCAATTGCCGCCCCGTTCCACTCGTGTGCCGATCTAGCTCCGGATGCCTGCACAGACTTGGATGCGCTACTGCGCGATTTACCCGCGCAGATTCCCGGCTTGCATGGCTGCAGTGCGCAGGACTTGCGCCACTGGTTTCTGCAGCGTCCCGGCCTGTTGCGCTGGCAGGAAGGTCGCTGGCAATTACAGGTGGAGGCCGACGCTTGTGATGTGTTGCTGAGCGCATTGCCGTGGCCGATCAATCAACCGAGATTGCCATGGTTGGCTGCGCCAATCGACGTGAAATGGTTTTGACTTTGGTTTAAGCAGCGGAAGTTTACCAACTGGTGGAGTGCGTAATGCTAAGCCTGACTGTGAGTTCGGCATTAGTTGTAAAACCTAAATAGTCGCAGGCTGCGCGGCATAAAACTAATGATCTCCGACGCTCATGAAGGTCTGAAGGAGGCGATCGGAGCTGAGTACGATGCCGCCTGGCGATAATCATTTTCAACTGCTCAATCTCTGCCAGCTTGGCAGAGACCAGTGCCTTCATGTTTTGAAGTTCATCAGGCTGGGAGTCGGTCGCAAAAGTTATAACAGAATCTTACTTGGTTTTTTTCAGCGTGGTAAGTCGGACTGCGAGAACGGGAGCTGTAGGAATTGGCTTGCGCTTATCAATCCGTTCGAACAGCATCGAGAACTCCGCGCCCTTCAGCGACACGCCGCGACTGGTCGCTTGAGGTCAGACAAAGTGTCCTTGTTTCAGCTTTTTGCAAAACAGCCATAATCCTTCGCCGTCCCACCGCAGCAATTTGATCCTGTCACCGCGCCGTCCGCGAGAGGCGGAAACCTGAAAGAAAGAATGGATCGGTTTCCAGCGGTGTCTGCACCAGTGCCGCTAAACCGTCGAAGCCACGGCGCATATCGGTGACGCCGTGCGATCCAGATGCGTGTTCCCGCGGGCCGGGCAATCATCGCAGTAACTACTCCAAGATTATGTGAAGGGTTTGCGGGTTGGGTGTGCCAGAGGTATAAAATCAAGCTTTGCAAGCTCAATTACGATCGCGGAATGGGATACAGACTGTGACTTTGTGCTTTGCGATGTATCCGTCGACGCCTCAATCACCTGGTCAGGCAAAAACGTTGCACTTTGGTCAAGCCGGCTGAATGCGCCTTCCTGATATTGATGCCGCCAGCGAGAGACCAGATTGGCATTGACTTCATGCTTACAAGCGATTAATAACAGGAAGGCGCCAGGCTGGATCGTCGTTTCGACGACTTGGCGTTTGAACACCGGCGAGAAGTTGGGGGGGCGGCCGGTTTGAGGATCAGGGATAACTGTATCAAAATAGTGCCCAACGTGATTTGATCTGACCGCGAAAAGTTGGTCGCCTTCTATGCCCTCCATGCATGAGGTCCTGTCCTCCAAAGGGCTTAGGCTATTTAACGTCACGCTGATTCGCTAGTGATTGTAGTAGCATATTTATTCCCCTAGCCCTGCTTCAAGCTCATTCAGGCTGCTGAAACTGCTCAGGTAAAAGAAACTGGATTTCAACATTCCGACAAAACTTGTTATAGCTGCATCGCCATAGTAGTTTCTCTGCAGTACATGCTTAGTTTTACCGTTCGCTCGTTCAATACGCGGCGGTAAATAGGCATCCGGTACTGGTCGGAATGCAGGATTGGTTTGTCGCGCGGCCGTATCCGCTCAAAAGCTAGGTGTCGCATCCACCGACCATGTCGAGCATCGCAAGCATGGTGGTGATGAAGGCAATGATTTCGCCGTTGTAGAGGTCAAGTGTTGGTGAGAGCTAAAGCTTCTGCCCGGCGACCCGAAACTCCGCCACATCGATCATCTGTTTTTGATTCGGTCGTTTGGTATCGAACTCTTGCTTCAGTAAATTCGGTACTACCCGACCCTCCTCGCCTCTTTAAACTCGGATTTTATCCGCGCGCGACGTTTAAACTGAAGCTCGCCCATGAAGCGCTGAACAGTCTTGTGGTTCACGAGGTGGCCAGGTCGCCGATCGGTACCAGCGATACGACGATAGGTATATCGGTCCTTGCGCTCGTCGAGAATGGAATAAATTCTGTTATTCAGCACCGCATATCTATCAACGGATTGCCACACCTTTTGTTGAGAGTGAAAGTAGGCATTGTTTTCCTGATTTTCAATTGAGCAGTGTATGCTCGATCGCTATGAACATTAGCTTACGGCAAGCGCTTTTCAGCGACGCCAATATTGACGCAGCCTACCGCTGGCTCTGTCAACAACGACGAAACTACCACCACAACGATGACGTGTGGTGGTTGCGTCAGCGTTGGGCTGAAGAAAAACCCCACCTACAGCAACTGCTTAGCACGGGACTCTATACCTTGGGCCCTCTCAATGTAAGGCGTAGCGCTCATGGTGCTGATGACTGCTTGATTTGGGGGGCTATTGACGCACTGGTGCTGCGGGCATTGACCCAAGTACTCAGCCAGCACTGGCTGCCGCAACTGTCAGAGCGCTGTTATCATCTGGCCGGCCGTGGCGGCGTCAAGGCAGCCATTGCGCACGTAAAAACCGGAATGCGGGACTTTCCTTACGTGTTTCGCACCGATGTCAAAGGCTATTACGCTAACATCGATCAAGCCCAGCTCCAGGCGATGCTGGCCGAACTAATCGACGACGGCTACATTCTGCAGCTTTTGCAGCAGGCCATTTGCTGCACGTTGTGCGATGGCGGTAATTACCGCACGATGCGCCGCGGCATTTGTCGTGGTTGCTCGTTATCGCCATTGCTTGGAGCGCTTTACCTAGATTGCCTTGACCAGGCTATGGCAAACCGCGATGTGGTGTATGTCCGATTTATGGATGACTGGGTCGTGCTATGCCGCACTCACACACAGTTGCGAAGCGTGGTTGCCAGCGTCAACCGGCTAATGACTCAATTGACGCTGGCTCAGCACCCTGACAAAACCTATATTGGTCGCGTCAGCCACGGCTTCGAGTTTTTAGGTTGGCAGTTCACTCCCATGGGGGTGAGTGTGGCTGCCACTGCAGTAAAGCGTTGTATCGACAGGATTACCCAGCTTTATGAGCAAGGTGCGACTCATCATCGTATCGGGACCTATCTGCAGCGTTGGAGACGGTCATACCAATTCTAACTCGGATTAAGAAAAACCATCCCATCCGCCCATGCACACCATTGGCGTCTTCGTCTCCCAAATAATTTTTCTTCCCTATCGACTACGGCACTCTAACAACCCGACCGCTCCTCGTTCCAATCATTTGCTCGTCCGATTGGATTAAAGTTATTTCCAGTGTCATGCCCTCAAGTGCCTCTCCTTGAAATTCAGCCGAACTAATCCCCGTCTGGACCCAGAAACCTTGTGCACCGTGCGTCGTCGTCGCGTGCGGTTGCTTTCCATTTAAGGATAATCCATTGGTCATGCTCACAACGCCATTACGGGCGAAAAAATGCACCGCGCACTTCTTTCTGTTCCCCGCGTTTACGACGAATGCAACCACTTGCATAATTTCGACGTAAAATTGAGCTCCGTATAACTTTGCCATTATCGATATGTACGCTTTGTCACTAAACCCCACCCCGTCCGACATGCACTCCAAACCCGGGTTGGTCAACGACGTTACCACCCTTAAACCGTTTTCCTCGTCCACCTCTAAACCTGATTTCGGAGTGGTCTTTACACTTAAGCCAAAATGATCGAGAAAAATTCCTTTTCCAGGATTCACAGACAGTCCGTTGTTGTTCTTCAAAAGACCTGGCTCGTGGGTCGTTCCACCATTGGTTTTCGGATCTACGGTGTTCAACTTGACGGCAAGCGTTTTACCCAGCCCTGTCAACCCCTCACCTGCCATGTCAGTCGTGTCTACACTAAGATCATTCTCCCCTCGTCTCAAACCGCCTGCAATCCCTATGATCAATTTGCCGTCGCCTTGCACAGTCAACCCGCCACCTGCCAGCGCACTCGCGTCAACCGATACCTTGTCATCCTCCGAGCGTTTCAAGCCAGCTCCCGGTTCTCCGTCTTGACCCTTCGCCAGCCCCACCGCCCGACAGCCTTTGTCGGCCATTTCGATAATGTCGGCGAAATCTGTGGAGAGCGGGATCTTTTGTGGGCCAAACGTTGCTTTCAGCTCGTCGGGCGATACCTTCATCGCCGTCGCCTTGCGTGGCTGGGCATTTTTACTCGATTTACGTGATATCATTGGGTTTCCTTTCGTCTGTGACGATTTCTATGTGACGTGTAGAATGGCTGTAGCGTGGCAGGGCGTCGCCAGTATGAGTAGCGTGGGTCTGATTTCAGACAGCCGTGACGGCAGCCCCGTAAGGCGCCGCACTTCAGAAGAGGTGCTCGGCGTTCAGGGAAGCAATTACAGCAGGCTTACAAATTTTTAGGGATGTAAAGCAGGCTATTGTCTTCAATAACTTTTGCGTTCCATTCACCTTCCTCTGCGTCTGCAAACACCGCAGCCCGCTGTTCCGGCGAGGCAATAAGCATGGCGTTGATTCCGAGTAGCCCGCTCGGCAGCGTGCCAAGGGCTAGATTTTCTAATAGTGTGTAGGTGTACAAACCCGGCTGCTTGGTTTTACTTACCCAACAGGCGTAGTTGCTGGCAAAGCTCTTGAAATATTTCGTGGTAAACCAATGCAACTCGGCTTTTACGTGGCAAGGCAACTCCTCTTGCACGATTTGATACATCCAAGCTTGGGTCGTGTAAGGCTCGGTGACGTGGCTATCCGGCCCCAGCAGCATTTCTTCGTTGAATATCACGCTGACCGTGTACGAGTAGCGGTCCGCTAAAGGCTCAACTCGTTGAATGCGCCAGCGGTAGCTGTACTGGGTGTGTTCGCTGGGAAGCTCGGGTTCGCCCTCGGCCTCAATGAGTATTTGCCTGCGCAGCGTATCAATGGCCACTACGCTGGCAGTCACGTCCTTCTCGGACATGGGCGTGCGGCCGAGGGAGGCGTTAGCCGGGCTGATGATCCGGTAGAGGGTCAGGGTATTGTCTTTGGTCAGGTTGGCGGGGAAGTTTTCCACCATGATAATCCGCTGGCCGATGGTGGGGGTTAGCAGCGGCGATTGAGCCGGGTCATTGGTCGGTAGATATTTCAGGCGAAAGCTGATGTCCTGCAGCCATAGATCGCTGTTTCGCCATTTTACCAAAGTCGGGTTGTCGACCAGCTCGGTCAGGTAAGTCTTCATCAGGGCGTTGACTTCCAGCTCAATAATGTTGCCTGTAGCAGAGGTGACGATGCAGGCGGGCAGGACTACCGGTTCGTTCGCGTCACTCGTATATTGCAGTTCCAGCATCTGGCCGGAGATGAGCTGATCCGCGGAGATCGTTGACCGCAGTTGCAGGTGTGTGCCGTTATCAATCTCCTCCACGGCGCTGACGCCTTGCCACTTATCGTAATACGGGCTTGGCCGTTGGGGGAGCAGTGATGCGTGTTCCACCATAAAGAACGGTAATTCTCTGATGTCCGTTTCATCGTCGAAGACGCCTTGGTCGAAACCCAGGCGGGCAGCGATGCGGCGCTGTGCGGCGCAGATTTCATCGGCGCGGTACTGGCTTGCCTGGTAGTGCAGCACGCTGTTTTGGCTGAGGTAGGCACGTTGTGACGCCAAGTAGTCGGGCGCGTTCAGCAGGGTGCGGTCTGCTCGCTGCAGGCCAAAATAGCCCAGCAGGTGGGAGAGTAGTGTCAGCTCTTGTGTCGTGCTCTGGGCTTGTGTGTTAGCCGCGGCCACCAGCTTTTCCTTGTAGCATGCATGCACAGTCTGGGCTTCGCTGCTGCAGGCAAACGGCCATTGACTGCCCCATACTGAGTAGTCATAGGCGAAGCTGACGGTAGCATTTTCGTCACGCAGGCTACGATCAAACGAGAGCAGGTCCGGCACCTTGGCCAGTTGCTCGCAACTGTTGGCCAGCCATTGCTCGAACGGTAGCAGATACTGGTGCAGGTGCACGGCGACGCCAGGTACGGGCGCGGTTTGCAATTGGTAGCACGGTGGGATCTTGTCGCTGGCCGGGTAGTAGCGCTTCGGGTTGCGGTGGCGGCCGTAGGGCAGCATGTCGGGGGTTTCATTGATCACGGTGACCGGCGGCAACGCCTGGTCGATCTCGCTTTGTTCGACCGTGACCTGCTGGCCGCGCTTCATCAATTTGACCAGCGCGCCGTCTGCCAACACTTTTGTGGGGGCATCTCCCCAAAGCTGCGGGTATTGCATGTCGTCGACGGTGGTTTCCCAGCCGTTTTTTTCAAACGCCAGGGTTTGCAAGTTTTTTACGCCGTCCAACGCCAGCAGCGGTGTCGCCAAGGGGTTGAGGTTGAGTGTACGACAGATGTCGTAATCTACCGCTGGCGGCAGGGCTGAGATCCAGCCGTGTTGCAGCCGGGGGCCTTGGTAGATGGCCTCGTTGCTCAGACCGGCCACGCGCAACTCACTAGCCAGCGCATGCACGGCTTGCGGACTGAGGTAGCCTTCCACCGCTTGGTAAACTTGGGCCAGCAAGGTGGCGTAATCCTGGAAGTCGTCTTCCAACTCTAGTGTGATTTCCACATTGACGTCTTGTGTACTCAACCAGTCGATGGCCAGCACGCTTTCGCACAGGTTTCTATGGTTCTGCAAGAAGGATTGCAGGATGGGTTCGGCCGTCGCCTGGAGCACTCCCCGGTTCAGTTCTACTTGCAGGCGGTAGCCACCGTGCACGGTGAATGACTGCTTGGAGTCGTCGTTCTCATCGCCCTTAAAGTAAAAACCGGACAGTTTCGAGCTGAACGTGTAACTGTATTGCTTGGCTTGGATTTCGGGGAGCAGACGGGCGTTGCGGAACAGGAAATGTTTCTGCTGTTTTTCACCCTGATAGACCAGGTCTAGCAGCGCGCGGCGGTAGTCGTCTTCGGTGACAGGCGACACGGTCAGCGCCAGGTGCGGGCCGAAGTCGGCAGGAAACAGACCGTCGGCACGTTGTTGGTTCTGCGCGGGGGTGAGCAGGTCCCTCAGTGGCAGTGTATGGCGATAACCCAGGTCGGACACGCCGTAGGTGAGCGGCTGCAGCAGCGTGACGCCGGGGTCGTGCTCGGCGGTGTCGGTCCATACCTTGCCTGTATGGGCAGTCAGGTTTTCTTCCGTCTGGCTCCACAAGGTATCGAAGTCGATGGCTTGGAATAGGGTAGAAGTAGTTAATGAGGGGCTTGTTGTCATAATTGCGCATCTCAATGATTTAAGGGGTATTTAAATAGAGGACAATAGTTTTATCTAATCAATATAAAAAGACGCTGAAACTATCGCTTCCTCACCAGAGTCACATTGCTTGGCGTTGCTAGTGGGCTTTTCGTTTATTGATTTATCTATTTGAATTATTTGGTCATCTGTTTTGTTGTGATTTAGATTAACGAGTTATCCGCGTAGATCACTCGCTGTCCTTCGATGGTCCAAAGGTCGGCGTCAACACTTGGCCCGGTTTGGCGCTGATGCTGTATTGATCATCATTCAAGACCAAGCCTTTTACGCTGGCGACATAGGGCTGTTGTTGGATGAAGGCCAATAATTGGTAATAATCCAACGAGTTGCCGACTTCGATAGCAGCCTTCTCATCGAAGGCCCACGGCAGATAGCGTCGCTCCAGTACTTGAATAAGCTGGGCTATACCGTAATCCGGGCTGACGTTAGGGACGAATTCCACGTCAAACGCCACCACCACGCGGATATAACACGGGTTATTCACCGCCAGCGCTACCCACGGCGAGGTGCGTTGCTGCATGGCCTGGCGCATACGCTGCAGCCGGGCAGGATTAAACGCCGGACGTTTGGCATCGTCGTTATCTTGCACGCCCGGTGCGGGGATGACGGTCAAGGTTTGCTTGCCAGGTATACTGACGTCCTCGGACAGGTGGACGGCATAGATTTCCGGAAACTGCTCCAGTAGTAGGGTCTGCAGATCGTGACGACGCGTCGCACGGCCACGATGCGATAGCTGGCGCGCAACGCGGGTGTTGAAGTGTAACAGCGCTTCCGGTGCCCGCCCGTTTTGCGAGGGCCAGGGCTGCGACACGCCAGCCAAGTAGGCAACGGGGTCGACAGTCTGCGTCATGCTACCGGCGGGTAGCGGCTGCTTGAAATGGTCCACCGCCACAATGTCCACATCGGTCAGAGTGGCGGTCATGGCATTGGCCAGCAGGCCTTGCAGTTGCGGATAGTCGGAGACCAGGTCGCAGACGGAAGACTCGGTGGGTGTCATCACGCCGCGCAGCCAGTGGCGATCAAGCGGCATTTGCGTGGCCTGGTCGCTGGCGTCGGCGGGCAGGGTGGCAGACCACAGACCGGAAGCGAACAGGCCACCGGTGCCATCAAGCACTTCGGCATTGAGCGAGGTCCATTGATTGTCCTGGTTCAGGTACTGCCAATCAATGCTCAGAGGTTGCGGGCTTTGTAGTTTCCAGTACAGCGACAGCTGCTGGCCAGGCTGCATGGTACCGAAGCCCAGATAGAGTTGAGGCTGTGTTGAGGTATCAGCCACATCCCCCGCTGCTTGATGGCCAAACGGAGTCAGTCGGTATTGCGCCGCCGCATCGATGGGCTGGGTGCTGGTATAGGTAATCGCCAAGCTGGCCCATTCTGGGGTGTAGGGCGGATTCAGCGGTGTCTCTAGGTCGGCCGCCTCGCCTGAACTGATTTTTTCCCAGTATTCTTGGTGCAAAAAAGTTTGTGACTCCAACATCAGGCGCAGGTGGCTGCTCCAGGTGGTGGGGTCAGCGCTGTCACTGACGTCACTGGGCAGGTTGCAGAAGGAGAAGGTCAACGGTCTGCCTGCCGGCGCGGTGGTGGCGATTGTATTGTCTTGAAACAAGGACAAGTTTGCGGCCAACGTCGTCCAGCCCTTGGCGGTTAGCGCCTGTGCTGTGACTTTAAAAGCGTTATCGTTTAGTGGTGCTGCTGTGTAGCTGGTATACCAACTGTTGAAACTCTTGTCATCCTGCAAGCCCTCCCACACCGGCGTTAATGTGACGGTGATGGTTTGCGATTTACGGCACCAGTCTGGGGCCATCAGACGTACGCAAGCGCTTTGCAGCGGTTCGACACCGAATGGCATGCAGCCTTTGTCCGGCTGGGCCACGCCATCTTGGGTGCTGAAGCTGATATCGGTAGGTTGGGTCGTTTCAACCTTGATTTTCTGTACTGCAGGCACGCTGCCGCCATCGGCGCGGCTGAGTTTGAGCAACGGTACCGCGTCGTCGAAGCCGTCCAGGCCTGAAGGGGGGGTGATGGCAGGTTGGTCGACCGTTAGGGTAAACACCAGTTCGGTTGTAACGCCGTCAGGCTTGACAAACTGCAGGTCCAGCCAACCGTTTTCGGTGCTGACTGCGGCCAGGATCTCACCAGCACTGGGCGCAGAGCCAAAAGTCACCGTTAGCGTGCGCTGGCCACTGGTTAGCCCCAGCATTTCGTCTGCGACGACTAGGCCGGTGGTTACCGCCTGTTCCTGTGCTTGTGCTGCGAATAGACGCACGCCGTTAGCCGGGAACGACTGCTCCTCGCCAGATTGCACGATATGGCACAGGGCTCTAGCTTCTACAGGGCGCACCCAGCGCACATCGCTCAACTTACCTGCATTTATTTGCAGCGGCGCGTCAAGCCGGTATCGTAGCGGCTGGCCCTGACTATCCTGGCCAGCGTCCAGCGCCGTATCGGCTGCTAACAGCTTTTGCGCCGCGCCGGGTGATAGGTCAAAGGATACGGCCACCTGATCCGGCTGTGCACCACGAGGTGCAAGGCCCAGCAAGTCGCGATAGTATAGTTGGCGATGTAGGGCTGGCACGTTGTTGAGCAGGGCTTTCGGCGTTTCCAGCTGATGCAAAAAGGCGAGCAGGAAGGCTTGTTGCGGTGCCAGCTTGCCATCGCCCAGTTCAGGGCTACGGTAACGCGCAGCCAAGATACTGATGTCGTCTTCATTGGGGAAAAACACCTGACCCCAATGGTGGGTGTCGTCAAATGGGATCAGGGCGACATAGTCTTTGAAGTTTTGCAGCGTCTCATCAATGCTGCGGTTGTCCAGCGCGAAGGTGGCGCCGTCGAAGATCTGGTTCAGATTCAACATAATAGGTTGCTCTCTACTCGGTGTCGGTCAGCTGCCTCGTACCACGAATTGACCAGGGATGAAGCGGCCCTGGCCCATGCTGGGAACAAGAGCGTCCGGAGTGTTGTCTGGCATTTGGGCAGGTTTTGTGGGGCGAAACTGGGCTATGAACAGTTGACCCTTGAGTATCCATGCTGTGCCGCTTTTTACGTGTTGCGCCTGCTGATTGGGCGCCAGACGACTGATTGTGATGATGCCGTTGCCAGGTATGGTGTGGGTATGCGTGGTGTAAATTGCATTAAACTGCATCTTTTTTTCATCGCCAGTCACGCATGCTTTGCGCCCCTGGATCTTGGGAAGACCACTACCGCGTATCTGCGTCGGACCGATAGGGGTAACCGTGCGGTTGCCGAACATGGGATCGAATTTCAACAGGTCGTTATCGATGATGACGGTATCCATCATAAGAAGCGTCCTCCTTTAGTACTGGCGATATCCAATTCGGCGCTGATTTGGCCAGTATCATCGGTGCCGCGCACGCGGTAGTTGAGCGTGATATCCAGACGAGTGGGGTATTGAGCGTTTTGTTGGGCGAGGGTGTTGAGCAGTTCCACGCGCGGTTCGTAGCGCAGCACACTGTCGCGAATGCTGCGGCGGATGTCGGCCAGCAGGTCTTCGCTGATATTTTCGAATAGGTAGGCATTCAGGTCGCAGCCGTAGGTTGCGCGCATGATGCGCTCGCCCGGTAAGGTACTGAACAGGATCAGGAGGCTCTGGCGGATGTCGTCCTGATCTTCGACCAGGGTGGGGCCTGAGTAGTCGTCGCTGATGGCAAAGACTGGCGGAAACGCCCAGCCTCGACCGAGACGGCCAGTGGTGGTGTTGGTCATGTGGCGTACCTGTGTCGTTGTAATAGGGGGATCTAAGTCGAGAGGGGCAAGGCTTCACTGTTTTCTCCATGCCGCCCTGGGTTAAAGTCAAGTGAACGGGCGGTCGGCTGGATTACATGCCGACATCCACCTTTTGGCCCTTGATGTTGACCTTCTTCAGGCCTTTCACTTCCAGTTGGTTATCGGCTTTGAGGGTGATGTTATCGCCGGTGACGGTCATGGCTTGTGGGGTGTCCACTTTGATGCCGGAATGCAGCGTCAGACTATCTTTGCTTGACTCCAACACAACGCTGGTTTCTTGGTCATCAAACAGCAGCTGCTGCCGCTTGCCGTTGTGTTTTAAAATAAGACCCTTTTGTTGTCGTTGACTGATCGGATCAATAGGCGAAGGTCGTTTAGGACTGTGCATCGCACCGAGAATTACCGGGAAGCACGGGTCGGCGCCGAAGAAACCCAGCACCACCTCATCGTCCGATTCGGGGTAAAAGCACACGCCGCTGTCCTTGCTGGCGTAGGGGGCGGCGAAGCGTGCCCACAGCTCGCCGCCCAGCGCCGGAACCTTCACCCGGATACGATCCAGTCGTTTCGGGTCCTTCTGGTAGGTGGACACAACACCGATTTGCAGCCCGGGCGCTGCTGGCACTAGCGGCGCATCTGCCTCCGCGATAATTTCCTGCCCAATGGTGACGAGAGTACGCCAGCGGCCAGGGGCGAGCCGGTGTTCGACACCACTGATCACGCCCTTGCCGTCGAAGGCTTCACCAAAGCCTTTGAGCTCCAATGTGTCACCCAACTGGTAGACGGTGCTGCCGATGACGGTGAAACGGCCACGCACGCTGCCCGCTTGCATCATTAACAAACGGCTGTCAGCCCACGCTTGGCACTCACCTTCCTGCAAATCCTGCGAGGTGTTGAAGGTCTGACTGCGTGGCCCCAGTCCATCCAGCCCCTTTGGGTCGAACGCGCCGCTGCCCAGCAGAGGGATGCTCGCCTGTCGGTTTTCCACCTTTTGTACGCTGGCATTCCAAGCGGACACATCCACCGTTTCGGTCAGCTCGCGATTGCTAAACACCCAATCCGCCGCCTCGACCAGTGACGAGTGCGAGGCTGGGCCCGTCTGCATCGTGTCCTCCTGCGCTATGGTATGTTTGGCCACCGTCAGTTTTGGGGGGGCCACCGATACGCTAGTTTCACTATCCGGCCACAACCAGACACCGTTGGCATACAGACGTGCTTTGATAAATTGCCAGTCGGAACACTCGTATTGCACCAATTGTGAGTGACGCAGACTCATCAGGCCGCTGGCTTTGCTCAGCTTGACGCCATAGGGCAACATCAGTTGACGCAACACCGCTTCGTCGTTTTGTTGGGTAAACACGTTGCTACCGTGACTGGACAGCGCGCCTTGCAGCGGGTGGCATAGGCGCAATGTCAGTTCGCCGCCAGCCTGGGTTTGGCGGCAGGTTTGCTCGGCCACAATACCGCTGAACAGCACACCACCGGGCTTGAGTGTGATCGTCACTGGCGTGCCCGGCTGACTGCGCTTGGCGTCCGCCGCAAAGGCCTTGCTGCTGCCGCCATCACCGCCCGGTTGTTTGAGCACAAGCTTGGCGTTGGGGATTTGATTGGCGGCCTGCCGGGTTTCCAAGCTGACCGCCAACAGGGTCTGCAGCGACTGTTTCGCGGTGCCGAATCTAATGTCCATTTCCGGCGGGATGGACTGTTCCACTCGTGAGGTTGTCATGGCGCCACCTCTGCATCTGCATTCTCACTCGGTGCGACCAAGGTACCGCCCGGTGTAATCGCGTCCAAACTGTCCAGATCGTTGGCCTTGGCAACGTCGAGGACGCTAAAAACGCCGACCATACCCGCTATCGAAGCCAGCATAGCGGCCACCATAGGCAGCGACGACATGTCCGGTATCTGGCAACTGGCTTGTTGCGCCGTCAGCTTTGCCAGCGCTGCTGCTTGTAATGTCTGGCTGCTGTTGGCGGCCAGGGTCAGTGTGGCGGTGGCGCGTTGCGGTTCGGCTTTACGATTGAAGCGGGTGTATTTCACTTGCAGCGAGGTGGCTCGGCCGGCGAAATGGTCCTTACCGTGCCAGTGCATCTTGCCCCATTCCATTTGGATATAGGGCGTTTCCTGGGTGCCCGGATCGACCGCGCAGCACAGCATCTGCAAAGCGGCCAGCTGCGACTCAACTGACTGCTGGCTTCCCGGCAGGCTGGCGTCAAACAGCAGTTCCAGTTGCAGTTCGTGTGGCCGCGCCTGTTTGTAGTGGTTCAGACGAGTGCTTCCGTTGATGTAGCTGTCGGCGTCGTAGTCGATGTCGTAACGTAAATCGAGCGAGTCGGGGTTGTACATCATTTGCATTTCACCCAGTTTGTCTTTGTGTCCGGGGTCCCGATATGCGATGATTTTTAGCTTGGATAGGCCAAGCTCGAGCAAGCCTTTCATGCCCAATCCCCCTGTTCGTCGCGCAGGCGTGCGAGCACGCGCTGGGCAATCAGTTCAATCAATGCATCCTGCTCGTTTGGACATCCCATCATTCGTGGCCCATCGGTTGCACGGAGCGCAGCGGCTTTCGGGTCTTCCACCCGCGCCTGAATAATCAATTCATGGATCTCAATCATGCTTTGGCCCCCATCCATTGGATGTCGCGGTACACCAGTTCGATACGGTTGATGAGCGGGGTACTGCTGGCAGCATCCAGATCGCCTGTCTGCCATTTCACCGGCAACGCGTCGGTGACGGTCCAGGTACAGACCGGCAGCGATTGGTGGTTCAGCAACATGATCACCGCGTCGACATAGGCGGTATCCATGCCGCTCAACACGTAGTCGAACGCCAGTGACAGAGGTGTTTTCACCATCACTCCACGCTCCAGCACCAGCGGTGGGTGACTGACACGTTCCGGGAGATACAGATTCTTGGCGTTCACACCTCCTTGAGTGTGAGCTATGAAGTCCAGCTCTCCCTTTCCCAGACCGGAAACACGATGAAAGCGAATATCCAGCGGGCTGGGAATCCCTTTGAAAAAGAAGGTGGCCAGGAAGCGGTGTGACACTTCTGGCTTACTTAGTTGGGCTAATTCGCTCATTCTGGTTCCTTATGCGTCGACGCTTCCATGGTGGTGAGGCGCAGAGTCAGGTCAATGAATTCAGCCGGATACAAGGCTGATAGCTCGACACGCAGGATCAGTTGCCCGGCCCGTTGATCGCTTGGGGTCATGCTTTCACCCACCCCCACGTACAGACGAAACGCCTCATCCTCACTGGCGCCGTATAGCGCACCGTCCAGCCAGAGTGATCGCAGCCAGCTGCGGCACAGACTTTTGAGTTTGAGCCAGGTGATCTCGTTATTGGGTTCGAATACGCAAAAACGCGCCAGCGTCCAGAGTCGGGACTCTACATAGCCCAACAGCCGCCTGACTTGCAGATAGCGCCATGGAGAGGTGGACAATGTGGTAAGGGTCTGGCAACCCCATACCCTTACGCCGCGGCCGGGAAAGGCGCGGATCAGGTTGACGGGCGGGACGTCCGTGCTGAACACGGCATCACCTTCGCGTAGCGTGTATTGCGGCTTGATGACTTGCAGCAATGCTTCGTTGGCAGGGGCTTTCCACACACCGCGTTCGCGGTCGGTACGTTGCACCAGTGCTGCCACTGCGCCGGAGGGAGGCACAACCGCGCGCTTATCGTTCAGCAGATAAGTACATTCCAGATGCGGCCAGTAGGCGGCACCGAATTCCGCATTGGCCAGTAGTTCGGTGCCTTTCAATACCGTAACGGCATGCGTCGGCAGACTCGGCAGGTCCAGCAGCGCAAAGCAGCCGATACGGGCGCGGCTGACGGCCAGCATCGTTTGCCACACCTCGCGCCATGGCGGCGCTTCGAACTCCTTATCCTGAGCCAACCGCACGATATCCGGCACGCACAACAGGGTGACGGAGTCGTCTTCGGTCAGTGCGGAACTGGTCAGGGCTGCGAGCAGTGAGGCGGCGATCGCAGTGGTGTCTGCACCTACCTCTGTCAGCAGGGCGGCTGGCAGCACATAGCATTCGCCGCCGCCGTTATCGAAATACAATCGCAGCGATTGGTACAGCGCTGAATCCTCCCACAGCTTATGGTCCCCTGCCGAGGACGGGTTCCAAAATATGGATAGGAACGTCTCCCACGAACTGACTGCAAGCATCTGTCCGGCTACACCACACAGCGTATAGCCGATGAACACCGGCACCGCGCTAGCATCCTGCGACGACGCCCGTTTCACGACCTCGTTTGAAATATTCACACCGGGCATGGGCCTGGACATGGTGAACTCCTCTTGTAAGTGGCGGTGGTCACCACCACAGAAGGAGCCACGCGCTCCCTCTGTGATGCATGAGGTCGTCCGACTTATTTCACGTTTTGACTAAATTGAAGCACAATGAACTCTGCTGGCTTTACCGCCGCCATGCCTACCTTGACGATCAACTTGCCCTCGGCAATATCATCTGGTGTCATGGTTAGGTTCTCGCCTACCTGCACGAAGTAGGCTTCCTGCTCGCTATTGCCCAGCAGCGCTCCCTGTCGCCACAGTTGCCGCAGGTGGTTGTCGATTGCGCCGCGCACACGTTCCCAGGTGGCCTGGTTGTTGGGTTCGAACACCACGGCGCGTAGCATCTGCTGGATATCTCGCTCGACGCTGTTGAACAGGCGACGCACCGGGATGTAACGCCAGTCGAGGGTCGACTCCTGCGTGCGAGCCCCCCAAACCATCATTCCGCGGTCGCTGAAGGCGCGTATCACGTTGATGCCTTTATCGTTCATTGGGCCCTGTTCGCCGTCGCTGACGATTTCAGTCAACCCGGACACCCCGCGCAACGCTATATTAGCCGGTGCCTTCCATACGCCGCGCTCACGGTCCGTGGTGCAATACACACCGGCGATGGCGGCGGAGGGGGGGAGGGTGACAAATTCATCCCCCAGCTCCGACTGGATTTGTTCAACCACATACCCGTGTGCGCCTGGATTTATCAATTTCAGCGCGGCCAAGGTGATGACGTTTTTACCATCGACGTCGGTATAGCCATCTAGTGCGATGGCCTCGTCGGCCGGGCGGGAGAACAAGCGGGTTTGAAGTGATGGGTAATAGGTGGCCGTCTGCTCAGCAGTGGTGGATGGCTTGTCCTCACAATCGACGCTGTCCGCGATCAGGAAGCAACTCGGTTGCGTGCTCAAAAGACTGTCCAGCGCGGCGTAAACACGTCTTTTTAAATCGATACCGATTTCCGTTGTATCGGTCTCCGCGCACAGCAGCAAGGTGGCGTCGGGCGCCTGCTCCTGAATGATACTGGGGAGATCGGCCAACTCGCCCTCGTTTGCCGTCGTCAGCGGCAATACGTAGCACGGACCGCCGCCATTCTGAAAATAGTGCTGCACCGCGAAGTAGCTGTAGTCGAGCCTGGTGTTGAGTTCCACATTATCGACGACGGGTACGATCGAAGCACTACATTGTTCAGCGTAGATATCGGGTTCTGCGTCCGCAACCGAAGCGTTAAGAGAAAAACTTTCTTGGTCGGGATCCTTATCAAACAGCGTATCCAGATACAACTCTGCCGATATGCTGTTGGTCGGCAGAGGGACGGATCGGGTGATGTCCGTCGGGGTGTCCGTCTTGAAATCCAACCAGAATGTTTCACCGCTTGGTTGGCAAACCAGTTTGGCTGGTTGCCGCCCATAACCACTGTTGGCCTTTTCTAATTTCAGCCACAATTGGTCGCTTTCGGAAGAATTTGGAAAAGCGAGATCGAATCGTACCGTTTCCCCTTTGAATACACTGACGTCGCTGACGCTGGTCTTCTCTGAGGGAGCCTCGGTTTCCTGAGCCAACGTCGCCTTGTGCTGGGGAGGGGCCGTGGTAAAGGTCACTCTGGCCTCCGAACCAACAAAGCGCTGGCTAAAATCCAGCCAGCTGTCGACACGGATACATTTCTCGTCGGCCGACGCTAAAGCCTCTGCAGAGGTGAAATAACCAACGAACACCGGCACCGCCGTTGGCGACGCCATGACAGACAGCGATGAGGCGCCGCTCTCCCTAATAATGATACCTGGTGCATTCATAATTAGTCTCTTTGACTGAAGGAATAGGGGGGCACTCGTACCCCCATGTCTGACGGGCGGGATCAACCCTGACCCACATCCTGAGTGAATTGCAGCATGATGAATTCTGCCGGGCGTACCGCCGCCATGCCGACATTGACGATCATCTTGCCGTCCTTGATATCAACCTCAGTCATGCTGACCCCCTTGCCAATCTGCACGAAGTAGGCTTCTTTTTCGCTGTTACCCAGCAGGCCACCCTCTTGCCACAGCTTGCGCAGGTAGTTATCGATGGCGCCGCGCACACGCTCCCAGGTGAACGAATTGTTTGGCTCGAACACCATGATCTGCATGGTTTTCTTGATGTCTTTCTCGACGCTGTTGAACAGACGGCGTACCGGCACGTAGCGCCAGTCGATGTTCGGCTCCAGCGTGCGTGAACCCCAGATCAGCGTGCCGCTGTCCTTAAATTCACGGATCATATTCAGCGCCTTGCCGCTGTTGAAGTTGCCCTGAGTAGTGTCGCTCACCTTGTACTTGGGCTTGACACCGCCTTTGAGTTCGATATTGGCTGGGGCCTTCCACACGCCACGTTCACGGTCCACGGTGCAGTAGGCACCGGCAACGGCAGCGCTGGGGGGGATATCGGTTTCAGCCCAGTCAGCCTCCAGCCATGGGTAGTACACGGCGGCGAACTTACCGACGGTAGACTCAGGCTTTTCGGGAACGGCAACGTTTTTGCCGTCCAAAATGGCGAACAGGCACGCCCCCCCCACGCACAGTTTGCCGGCTTCGGCCTCGATGTTCTGACCGGCTGCGACCAGCAGGGTGACATCGTCCAGCTTGGGGACTTCAGCCTCCA
This sequence comes from Pseudomonas sp. LBUM1648, assembly GCF_059716145.1. Lineage (NCBI taxonomy): Bacteria > Pseudomonadati > Pseudomonadota > Gammaproteobacteria > Pseudomonadales > Pseudomonadaceae > Pseudomonas > Pseudomonas sp. LBUM1648. The sequence goes on along the minus strand of NZ_CP166808.1, from coordinate 4,243,022 downwards.
GTTGGGAGACCGGGATCAAGTAGCAATATCCCCCGCCATTGTCGAAATAGGTTTTGACCGAAACGTGCAGCTTGTTACTCGAGTTAAAGGTGCCGACCTGGGTCATGAACTCCAGCCAGGAAGTGATTTTCACGGTGGTGGGGAAGGCTTCAGCATCATCTGTGGCAATCGCCGGTACGGCAGTGGCGCCGCTGACGATGGACAGCGACTGGCTGGTCAGTTCCTCAATATAGACGCCGGGGTAAGTTGGAACGGTTAGCATAATGGCTTCTTCCAAAATGGGTAGTGAATAGGATTAGTGGAACTGGATGGTGACGCTGTCGGCCATCAGACTCAGCTCTTCGATCGCCACGTCATTGCTGCTGGCGTCGAGACTGGGTGAGGTCAGTTTGGTGGGGAAGGCATTGGACACGTTCCAGGTAACCAGCAGTTCACTACCGGAATCGTTGGTGAGGCTGATGGAAATGTCTCGCTTTTCCACCTGGTTAAGCGAGATAGAGTTGATCCACTCGTACAGTTTATTCTTGCCCCTGACCATGCCGCGCTTGAGCGAAATATTGATCGGAGCTGCTTGGCCAGGCATGTGGAACTTGCCGCCCATGCCGTCTTTGTAGGTAATGGTTTCGTGGGAGATTTCCATGCCGGATACCGCTGAGAAAGCCATTTCCTCATCGCCCACTGCTACGCGGTAGCGGTAGGTAGGGATCGGGTATGCAGTTGCGATTTGAGCCGTAGTGGTAGCCATTTTCATTCCTATCTTGATTTGAGATTTGAGGGGTAACCGTTCGCCACCTCTGCCCGCAAATACAGCGGCGACATAGAGTGTGGCCCTACTCCAGGCCAGCACGGCGAAGCAATAGGGCACGACCATATTGGCCAGCCGTGGTGGTCTTGTCTGCGCATGATCTGAAATCAGACCCTCCCGTTTTCTTCTCGCGTTTAACCTCGATACTGACGGCATTCCCCCACCTGTATCGCAGACATACAGGACTACCTTCACATCACGCAGAGCGTCACTGTTAATGAACTTATTCCCTTGCGCGTCTACGGCGGCAAACAGCCATTTCGATCACAACTATCTGTACTTACAGTTGCAACTGCAGCGTATCGAGCAGCAGTTGCAAACCCGTTTGAATCCGTGGCAACAGGAAACTGGTGCGATGGGCGCAAACTTGCCGTTCGATGATGAGGATGCGCGTCCGACATGGCTGCAGGCACGTCTGGACTGGCTGCCACCCAGTCTTCTTAATGACGGTGCGCAGGGCTGTCGGCTTTACGTGCTGGTACAACGTTTTGGCTTGAACTCGCTGGAGCGAGATGTGCTCTTGTTGGCACTGCTTCCCTATATGGAGAACAACTATCTGGAATGGTTTGCCCACGTGCAGGGAAATCGCCATCTAGGGCATCCCACGGTGCAGTTTGCGTTGGATATGCTCTGCCCGCCCCTCCTGGAGCAGGCTCGCCAGAGCAGTTGTCTTTTGCCGGATGCCCCCCTGATTTCTCACGGTTTGATACAGCTGGCTAATGTCCGCGATGGCTCAGCGGTAACACACGGTAGTGCCATGCTAAAACTGGAGCCGAGTCTGCATCACTACTTGATCGGGCATGACTATTTTTCCGCGCTCCTGAGCAATAGTTGCCGCTGGCTAGCGCCCCCCACACATCTGGCGGCCACGCTGGAAAGTTGCCGTACGCAACTACAAGCATCGTTGTGCCAGGCTTCGCGTCTCGCTCTGAAAGGCTTACCCGGCAGCGGTCGCAGTGAACTGGTCGCTGCGGCGGCTGCATCGTTGAAGATGCCAGCCCTAGAGTGGGACCTGACCAGGCTGCCGGAGAACGATGGTGACGCCAGTCCACTGCTGACTGCCGTCTTGCGCGAAGTACAGCTGCATGCGGGGTGTCTGGTGATAAAAGGCTTACCCGAGTTGGCGCAGAAGAGGCCTGTCCTGCACGCCAAATTGGGACGATTGGCGGATGGGTGTGCGCAACCCATCGTGGTGTTGCACGACATGGTGTCACCTGTCTGTTGGCTGGGTGAAGCACCGCAAAAGGTGCTGACACTGCCAGCGCGGGATCTGCATCAGGATCGGGCGTTGCTCGCGATGCACCTGGCGGGTACTCCGCTGGCCGAGGAGGTTGACTTAGTGGCACTGGCGCAACGTTTCCCTGTCATCGCCCCACGCCTGCCCGCCATCCTGCAGGAGGCCGAGCTCTACCGGCAGCAGCGTGACCCCGCCAGTCCTCTCGGCCAGACGGACCTGCACCAGGCCTTTCGCTGGCGTAGTCAGCAGAATTTTGGCGAGTTGGCGCAGCGCATCGAGCCCAAGCGCAGTTTCGACGACCTGATTGTGCCGATGGCACTGCAGCAACAGCTAAGTGAGTTGGATGCTGCCATCCGACACCGTGAACACGCGCTTGCATTGGGGTTCGGCGATAAGCTGCACTACGGTTTAGGCATCAGCGCACTCTTTCATGGCGTCTCTGGTGCCGGCAAGACCATGGCGGCCGAAGTGATGGCTGCCACGCTAGGCGTAGATCTGATCAAGGTGGACTTGTCCACTGTGGTCAACAAATACATAGGTGAAACGGAAAAGAACCTGTCGCGCATCTTTGACTTGGCGGCGCTGGACAGCGGCGTGCTGTTCTTTGACGAGGCCGACGCGCTGTTTGGTAAACGCAGCGAAAGCAAAGACGCCAAGGATCGGCACGCCAATATCGAAGTGGCCTACCTGCTGCAACGAATGGAAGCGCACACGGGGCTGATAATCCTGTCCACCAACCATCGCTCGCACCTGGACAACGCCTTCAGTCGTCGCTTTAGCTTCATTATCAAGTTCGACTACCCCGACCACCCTACCCAAGTCCTCCTATGGCAAGCCGCTTGGCCGGCGCAGGTACGGCTAGCCGATGACGTTGATTTCAATCGGCTGGCGGCCATGGCCGATCTTACCGGTGCCAGCATCCGCAATATCGCGCTGGCCGCCACATGGCTGGCCGTTGACGCAGGCGCACCTTGCATCGGCATGCCGCACATTCAACACGCACTCAAACGCGAGTTGGCCAAGACCGGCCAACTGGTTCGTCAATAAGGAAATGCCATGATTAACAGTGATATCACGCTGCTGACCTTGAACGAAAAGCTGCAAATTGCCGTAGCAGCCTATCTACCGGAGGGGGTCAAGATCTGTTTCGACTTACCTGACCCAGACGCACCTCCCGGGCAACCAACGGTCAGCCTGTTTCTATACGGAATTCAGGACGACTTGGCGTTGCGCACTGGCATCGTGCGTCAGTTCAATTCAAGCTCCGGAGCCATGCAGCCAGGCAGCGTTAACATCAAGTGCGATTACCTAATCACCTATTGGGAGCCCAAGCCCGCAGTAGCGGGAGAGGGGCCCACATCTAGTTTTAATAGCCCGGCCATGAACACGATGAACCAGGTGCTGAACGCGTTGATCAACAACCGTGAGTTACAAGGCATGCCGGGGTCGTACACCCGGGTGATCACCCCGCAAGAGCTGGGCAACCTGAGCCACTTCTGGCAGGCGCTGGGAAACAGGCCGCGCTTGTGCCTGAACTATTCAGCGACGGTGCCGATGCAATTGACCGATCCGAATGAACGCTACGTCCCGGTAGCGGAAGACAAACAGCAGGTGAGCTTGGAGCAGACCGAACCTGAGGAGAACCTCGCGGCAAATAAGGGGACTGTGCGCGGCGGATAGCAATTCGGGATGCCGCAATACAGCAAGTAAGGCCCTCCAAGTATCCGTACACCTCGAACAGAGTTGCTGTCTGAGTCTTATATGGGAAGCGCAAAATGGTAAATGAAATTGTTATTGAAGAAAAAGCTCGCATTAATAGCACTGAAGGGGACGCGGCTGAGATGCCTCATTATAGTCACGATGATGTGGACTATTCTCATTCCAGCGATGGTAGGAGGACTTCACCGCGGCAGAAGGCTGAGAGCGGTCGTGACACATTTTTCTCGGTTGAAGCCAAAGAGCATTTACGCGAAGCACAAGCGTTTAGACGCACTGGGTACAATAGTCAGTCACTTAGGGTTAATCCGGATCCGGCAGCTGATATTGACGGGGTGAACCGGAGCCAGGTGCTCAGAAATAATACGGCGACAGTTAAAGAAGCGATGGGTATATCTCCAAGTGATGAGATTTATCATAATTATGCAGCGATAAAGGAAGCGTATTTAATACTGTACAAAACTAGGCAAGAAGCAGAACAGTTTTTAAGGTCCAAAAGAGGGGCGGTTTCTTATAGTGTTGGCGTTGCCGTAGTTAGGGAGGTTGTAGCTAGTCTTGCCGGAGTCTGTGGAGCTTTTGTTGGTTCAGTAGTTCCGGTTGTAGGAACTTTCGCGGGAGGTTTAGTCGCAAAAGAATCAGCGAAAAAACTCCTCATCCCTTACAGTCCAGTACCAAACACTGCTATGGCAAAAAAAATAGATGCAGCATCACATTCAACTGGTAAAAAAATAATTACCGTTATCAGTGATACCTTAGATAGAAAGAAACTGACCGAAAAAAGTATTGATAAATATCTGAATTCCGGGCTGGAGTCTATTACATCTACTTCTTTGCCTGTTTCAATTCCCTTTGTAGGAATGTTTAACGGCGTCAAAGAGTTGATTCGAACAAACCAAACAACAAAAGAAGACTTTATTCGTGAGTTGATTTTAGGGATTGATGAGGCTGATGCTCTTATTGAAAAGCTTGATCGTAGTGTTCGAGCTGCGTTTAAGACGTCTGGTAGAGAATTTAATTATCATGTAAGGGTGCTTCCTGGGCTTCCATCTTTAATGTCAAGAGCAACTCGGGAGTTTGGTGTTCGGGTTAATGGCTCCCCTATAAAAACGTGGGTTAGGTCGTCACGTTATGAGCATTATTACGCAGAAGCTAAAAGCGAGTTGGCAAATTTGAAAGCATTAGTGAATACTCGCTCACAAGATTTCAAGTATGAAACTTTAGGACGAACAACAGCCGTATAGGGATGGTTTGAAGTAGCCATACTTTTTTGGCTGACTTCAGCGTCCGCTCATTTTGAAAGCAGCTAATCAACCAAAACGATCAGGCCATCCTTAGGCTCTGTACGAAATCCGTTGAAATATCGATTCCGGTAAAATCCCCCGCCACTAACGCCAGGAGGCGACGATGGCAAAGTGGTATGAACTCCCTGATGCAGCCTGGGATTTGGTTGCCGATATCTTCACTGAAACCCGCCGCAGCGGGCGCCCGCGAGCCGATGATCGCCTGATGCTCAACGGTCTCCTTTGGGTACTTTGTTCCGGCGCGGCATGGCGAGACATGCCGGAGCGTTTTGGCCCTTGGTCAACGGTGTATCAGCGGTTTCGCGACTGGCGTAATGGGGGGGCTTTTGATCAGATGCTCAAGCGCCTACTCATCCGATTGAACGAGCAAGGCTTGATCGATCTGGAAACTTGGATGATCGACTCCACTGCCGTTCGTGCAACCCGAGCCTCATCCGGCGCCGGGAAAAAAGGAGGCCTGAAGAGCCACAAGATCACGCGCTCGGGCGCAGCCGGGTCGGCCTAACGACCAAGATCCACATGCTGTGCGATGCCAATGGTGTGCCTCTGCGTTTCCTGCTCTCAGGCGGTCAAGCCAGTGATATTGCCTATGCACAACCCTTACTGGATGAGGCTTATATCCCTAGCCTGCGCGGCCGTCCTCGCAAACGCTGCCGATGGTTGCTTGCCGACAAGGGATACGATGCTGATGCTCTACGCCGTTACTGTGACCGCTATCGCATGCAACCGGTGATTCCACTGCACGACATGAAACGCAAACCCAAGCCAGGCCTGCCCAAGTTTTTTGATCGACCCAAATATCGACAGCGCAATATCATCTAGCGCCTGTTCGGCTGGTTGAAGGAAAATCGCCAAATCGTTATGCGCTTCGACAAGCTCGCAACAAGTTTTGCGGCGATGATCTCACTGGCGTGTGCCATGCGGTGTTTGCGACAATACTTTTCGTACAAAGCCTATTGCGGGGAATTAGCCCATAGCCTTTCTCGCGAGGCAGATGGACAAGCATGCTAAATCGAGTTGAGCGCTCGACCAGAGTTCCAATTGCAGAACGGTTGAGGCCGATGATCAGGTCGCTATAGCCCGATCTACTACCTCAGCAGGGCGACTGGAGATCATGACGTCCTCGCTGACGTGTGTCCACGCTTTGACCTCTGGCTCTCGGCACGCGCAATGCTCTCCCTGAGCGAAGACAGCTCACCAGTTCGCGCTTGAGAGCTCCTCGATCCTGAATGCAGAGCGTCTGATATATGGCTTCATGAGAGATGCGCATGGATTCATCATACGGAAAATCGATCTGAAGCCGGTTGGTAATCTGTTCAGGCGACCAGCCATTGACCCACCTACGGTCACTGCGATGCAGTTTATTTCGGCCTTTGAAGGGCGATTGTCGAGGCCCAGAAATCTCACGACCATCGGCGTCTTGAACCTTGCCCTCAAGGCGATCGCGTACGTATTGATGCAGTCGCGGGTTAGTGACCAGTTTCGCTGGTTTCGGCCTCTTGGCCACCAGTTCTGCCTTCCATTGCGCGACTGACGCTCGATACTCGAGCCGACCGCAACGAGTTGCAGCATTACGTGTCAACTCCCGTGTCGATGGGCTTCGTCCAAGGCGACGGGCAATCTCACGAACGTCAATACTTTGCGCTCGAAGCAGCCCAATCTAGTCTCGCTCTGCGAACGATAAGTATCTTCCTGATATGTGGTTCGACATGAATAATGGCATCCCGCGTCGATGACGAAACCAGCGTGTGCCCACCGCTGTTGATACTCCAACGGCTTTTGCTGCCCTTTCGCTTGTGATGCCTGTCGCGATCTGCACCCAAAACAGCCGCTCGATCTCATTTCGAAGTGACGGCGCACCTGGAGAACGCATGGCTCCCCGGCCCGTCAATTTTTGCATCCATTCTACGGGTCGTCCCATAAACACCTCGATCAAGGTGTTGCGACGACCGGTTGAATCCGCCCGATATGGCAGTCGCCAGTGTCGCAAACGGCTCTGGCGTTACCGCATGCGCCAAAGCATGAGCTGTCGCAGAAACTGTTGGGATAACGCGCCGATGGAGCGTGTGTTTCGCAGCTTGAAAACTGAATGGATACCGACTGTGGGCTACATGACAGCTCAAGAAGCGCACCGCGACATCAGTCATTACCTGATGCATCGGTACAACTGGATTCGGCCATGCCAATTTAACGGTGGCCTAGCCCCAGCTCAGGCCGAGAAAAAACTTAACGTCGTGTCCGGGATTAGTTGACCACTACATATGTACTGGGATGAATTGTCATTTACCGACAACTCACGAGTGCGGCTGGAGGCGCGCAAGTTGGGTCGCGAATGACTCGAGGTCAGCATGGGGTATTTCCTCTTGTTTGGATGGTTGCTTTCAGCGATCCGCAGCCATGTCATGGCTGCGTTTATCCATCGCTGTGTTCCGGCGAAGTCAACAGCAGCGTGCCCACTGCTTGAAGAAAAAAAGCGGCACTGTGCAGTGCATTCAATGGCTTTTGAGTTGCACGAGCCACAGATTGGCCTGCCCGATCAGCGCCAGAAAACGTGATGGGGTTTCCACGGTAGCGGGCCATGACGCGAGCGACATACATTTGGGTTTCAGGGTACGGTGGTATTTGCCGGCCGAACTTTTTTACCGCACCTTCACCGGCGTTGTAGGCAGCGATGGACAGTTCCAAGTTGTGATCGAAATGATCCAGCAGCCATTGCAGATAAGCAGCGCCGGCCCGCAGGTTATCGGGCACGTTGCTCAGGTCGTTGTAGCCAAAGCGCGCGCCAGTGAGCGGCATGACTTGCATCATACCCACTGCTCCTTTCTTTGAAACGGCATACTGTTGGTACCGGGATTCGACGTAAATCATGGCGTGCAGCAAGCGTGGGTCGAGGTTGTGGTCCTTGGCCACGCTGTCGACCAATGGGTCATAGCGCGTCACGGTTCGCGATGGCGCCACTAAGGCCGGAGTAAGCGAGGGCGGCAGCAGCAGCGTGGACGGCGGCGCAGAACGCTCTATTTCAAGGTCGCCTCGGGTCCAAGTCAGAGGCGCGTAAATTCCGGCATCCTGTGCCAAGGCCACAGCATTCGGACTCAAGGCCAGAAACAGGCCCATGCTGACCATGAACGTTCGCCGCCGGGTCATGGCGCTTTCTGCTCATAGTCCAGTTTCATGGCGATTCGCAAGATATGCGCCACCGGTTCGAACAGCTCGGCGGGAATGTAGCGGCCCACCTCGCATTGGGCCGCCAGGGCGCGGGCAGTGGCGATGTTCTCGACCACCGGGATCCCGGCCTTTTCAGCCAGGGCGACGATGTTCAGTGCCACATGGTCGTGACCGATCTCGATCACCCGTGGCAAGGGTGTTTCCCCCGGCTTGAAGTACAGGCAGACCGCTATATGCGTGGGGTTGCGCACCACAGCGGTGGATTTGGCGACATTCGCCGCCAGGCTGCCGCTTTGCACTTCGCGGTGCGCTTCCTTGCGTTTTTGTTTCATTTGCGGATCGCCTTCGGCGTTCTTGTACTCCTGCTTGATGTCCTCCAGCGACATCATCAATTGCTGGTTGGTGTTGTAGCGCTGGAAGGCGAAATCGGCGATGCCGACCATCACGTAGAAGCCGATCAGCACCGCCCACATCCAGTACAGCAACTGCGTGCTGACCTCCAGGCCGCAGGCCACGCTGCACAGCGGCAGGAACTGGATGGACGGGGCATACTGGCGGATTAGGTAGAAAAATATCAGTGATAACACCCCGACCTTGGCAATGGATTTGCCGAACTCGAACAGGCTGTGCAGGGAAAACATCTGCTTGGCGTTGGTCAGCGGGTTGAGTTTTTCAAGTGAGGGTTTGATCGTTTCGGGCGCGAGCAAAGGCCCGGTCTGGGCGACGATGGCGACCAGCGTCGAGATGATCAGCATGGCGGCGATACCACCCGCCACCCGCACCACGATTGCACCGAACAGCTCGCCCAACTGTTTGAGCGCCGAGGCCAAGTCCAGGTTGATGGCATTGATCGTGGTGTCGAGCAGGGCGGTGAAACTGTCCAGCAGGTAGCCGCCTTCGAACATGAAATAGCCGAGCATCACCGCCAGTTGCACGCCACTGGTGACCTCAGTACTTTTCGCGACATGGCCCTTGGCGCGGGCTTCGCGGATTTTTTTCGCTGTAGGCTGCTCGGTTTTTTCGCTCATCGCAGGTGGTCCATTAACGTCAGTACGTGCTGCACCCAGCGGGTGCTCTGTTCAAGCGGTGCCTTGAAGGCGAAGCCCAGGTTCATGACAAGCATCAGCAGGGCGAAGGCGCTCTTGATCGGCATCGACAGAAAAAACACGTTGAGTTGCTGGGCCGAACGGTTGACCAGCCCGAGGGCCATGTCGACCAGGAGAATCGCGACAATCGCCGGCATCGAGAAACGCAGGCATAACTCATAAGCCAGTTGCCATTGCCGGGATAGGAACGCCAGGAAACCGGGGCCGAAATGAAACACCTCACCGGGGGGCAGAACGCTGTAGGAGTGATAAATCCCGGCGATCAACTGGTTGAAACCACCGGTCACTAGAAACAGCACGCCGAATATCTGGGTAAACAGAATGCCAAACAGCGACGACTGTTGGCCCAGCAGCGGGTTGAGCACGCTGGCCATGGACGCCCCGCGCAGGGTGTCGATCAGGAACCCGGCCATGTCCATGGCCCAGAACGGAATCGCCGCGCAAAACCCCATCATGAGGCCGATGCTCAACTCGCCCCCGATCAGCATCAGGTAGCGCCCGGCCGTGGCGTCCTGGCGTGCGGCTTCCAGGGTGGGCCAGGTGTCATGCAGCGGAATCAGCGGTAGGGCAATCATCAGCACTAGGGCGTTACGCACCAGCGTGCCACCGAGCACCGCATGATTGAACAGCGGCACCATCAGCATCACACCCAGGGGCCGCAGCATGCAGAGGCCGACAATGGGTAGCCATTGGCTCAGGGCTTCCACGTTCAGGCCCTCATCTGGTTGATCAGCTCGAACGAGCGGTTGGCGTAGGCAAGCAGGATGTCGCCCATCCAGTTGAAGGTCATCGCTAGGGTGATGGCGACAGCCACCAGCTTGATCAGGAACTGGATGGTCTGGTCCTGCACCTGGGTCAGGGCCTGCACCAGGCTGACCAGCACCCCGACCACCGATGCGACCACGACTACCGGCAACGACAACAGCAGCACCAGCCACATCATCTGCATGGCCAGTTGGGTGATCAGCGCTTCACTCATGTGCCATCCCTCAGTTGAACGACAGCATCAGTTGGCCCAGCAGCTTTTCCCAGCCGTTCATCAACACGAACACCAGCAGCTTGAGGGGCATCGAGATGGTCATCGGCGAGACCATCATCATGCCCATGGCGAGCAAGACGTTGGAGACGATCAGGTCAATGGCGATAAAGGGCAGGTACAGCAGCAGGCCGATCTTAAACGCTTCGATCAACTGGCTGACGGTGAAGGCGGGCATCAGCACCAGCAACGAGTTGTCGGGGAGCCGGCCGTGGTATTTCTCTGGCCAGATGTCACGGCCAATGCTGGAGAAAAAGTGCGCCTGATCCGGTGCGGTATTGCGTTCGAGAAACACCCGGTACGGGGCGAGTATGCCGCTGTCGATCTGCCGGATGAAATCATCGGAATCGGCCTGGATGGGGTTGGCCGCCAGGTTGTCCTGAATTTCCAGGCCGATGGGCGCCATGATGAACATCGTCAGGATCAACGCCAGGCCGTACAGCGCAATGTTCGGTGGGATCTGCTGGATGCCCAGGGCGTTGCGCAGCAACGAGAACACCACCGCCAGTTTCAGGAACGACGTTCCGAGGATCAGCAACAACGGCAGTATCGAGACGGTGGACAGCAGAAGGATCAGGTGCAGTGGCTGGTCCAGCAAGTTCATCGATTCGCTCCGGAGGCTGTTTTTCCATTATCGGGCGCGGCTTGCACACCGCCCATCCGGCGCATACCTGAGATTTGCTGCACGGTCAGCACAGACGATCGATACGCACGGCCAGCCTGCCATCGATCTCCAGCAGCAGGCCCTGGGCGATGGGTTTGCCGGCGACCTTCAGCGTGACGAAGTCGTCGATGCGCGCCGGTCCATGCAATACATCGCCCACCTGCAAACGGGCCAGTTGATGCAGGGGCACGTCGAGCGAGCCCAGCTGGGCGACCACGCTCAGCAGCAGGTCGCTGCCCAGTGATGAGTCGGGATCCGCGGCCCTCGGGGCGATGTCCAGCCAGTCGTTGAAGTCGTCCATGAGGGTCTCCAGGGTGATGGTAGAAGCGTCGTGGGCCGAAAGGCTGCCTAACAGTCGTGACAGGAATAAACCCACTTGGCCCTCGGTCGCCCGGTAGCTGTGCTGTAACAGCAAACCGTCACCGGGTTGCAAGCGTTCAAGGGTGCTGCGATTGACCTGACTCCAGCCCGCAATCAGGGCTGCAGGGAGCGTTCGATGCTCGCTGGCGTGCTGGCTGTCCATCGGCTGCAACAGTTCGCTGAGGCTGTCGAGCCATTGCACGGGAGCGTCCAGAACCCAGGCTTGCAGCTGTCGGTCCTCTTGCGCAAAGCACAGGCCCCAGTGGGGCGCGGACTCGATCCTGGCCCCTTCGAGGCTGGTCGCCGTGGGCCAGGCCACCGCGCTGTCCTCCAGCCCGGCGCCCGCCGAGGCGAGGGTCCAGCTCGCCAGAACGTCGTGGAGTTCAGGTGGCACGGCTGACCAGTGCGGCACATCGAGCATCGGACTGATCCAGCGGCACCAATCTGTAGCAGCAACCCAGAACCGAACCGGTTGATTGAGCACCTCGGCGTGCACGATCAATCCGTCGCCACCGCCCATGCCGTAAGTGAATGTCATGACACCGTCGAGCAGTTCCAGCTGCCTTCCGGGGCCGATTTTGCGCAGCAATCGACCCTCGGCCTGATTCAGTTTTGGCAGTTTCACCAGGGCTCTCCATTCAGCTTTTGCAGGGTCACTGTCACCGGGCGGTTGAAGATCGCAGCCAGTTCGCTTTCGAGTGCTTCGCGCGTGCCGACGATGTGTTCAAAGCTTTCGCGGTCGGCGATTTTCAGGGTCAGGCACAGCAGTCTGTCCTGTGCGCTGGCCTGTATTTCCAGCCCGGCCAGAGGGCCGTTGGTCAGCCGTAGGTCGAGGGTGCCGGGATGCCGCCGACCCAGGCTGCGCAAGCGGGTGATATCGGGCGCGAACGCTTGAGGCAGGGTCGAACGCCTATTTTGCTGCCACGCCGCGTCGGGAGGGGGCGGTGTGGCCAAGGCGTTCCGGGGCGGCGTCGGGTTCAGCAATGCGTCGAAATCGCGCTGCAGTTGGTGGTTTGAGTGGCTGTCGTTCGCAGTGTGCGATGCATAGCGTCTCGCCGGGTTGGACAATGCTTTGAGGCAAGGCATGGATCACTCCAGAAGCCAGTTGAATTTTTCTTGCTCCACCAGCAGTTTGCGCAGTTGAATCTGGCCCTCGGCCTGCTCACGGTGTACCCGGTCCTGCTCGTTGTGCAGCGCTTCCAGCTGTTCGGCCATGGCATGGTCTTGCTGGTGGTACTCGGCGAGCTCGATCTTCAGGTGGCGCAACGCGCCGTGATCGACGACTTGTGAAACCCCGCCACAGTCGCGCCACTGGCGCCAGAGCTGACGGCGCTGTTCCAGCAAGTGAAGGATGTTGTCCTGCAGTTCGATATCCCGTCGCGCCAGAGCGCTCAGCGCCGCGCGCAGGCTAAGTTCACGCCGCTGCTTGAGTGACAACAGGCGCCGCAGGATCAGGCTGTCAGTGTCTGGCATAGGTGCTGGACCGTTTCCTCGAAGCTGTTCTTTTGCGTGGTGGATTGGCACAGCAAGCCCTGAATCGCCTCACGACGGGCGAGGGCCTCATCGGCTTCGCTGTCCTGGCCGGCCTGGTATTCACCGACCCGGACCAGCAGTTCGATGTCCTTGTAGGCCGCCATCAGGCGCCGTACCTTGCCGGCCATTTGCCGATGCTCGGCGTCGACGATCTGGCTCATCACCCGGCTGACGCTGGCCCCGATATCGATGGCGGGATAGTGGTTGGCTTCGGCGAGCTTGCGCGACAACACGATATGTCCGTCGAGAATTGAGCGCACTTCGTCGGCCACCGGTTCGTTCATGTTGTCGCCCTCGACCAGCACTGTGTAGATCCCGGTGATGCTGCCGATGGCGGCAGGTCCGGCGCGTTCGAGCAGACGAGGCAGGCGTGCGAAGAAACTGGGCGGGTAGCCGCCGGCGCCGCTGTGTTCTCCGGCGGCCAAGCCAATCTCCCGGGCGGCACGGGCAAAGCGGGTCAGCGAATCCATCATCAGCAGCACGGTCTTACCCTGATCACGAAAGTACTCGGCAATGGTGGTTGCGGTGTAGGCGGCTTTCAGGCGTTCGAGCGCGGGACGGTCGGAGGTCGACACCACCACGACGGTTCGTCCACGGGCCGCCGGGGACAGCGTGTGGTCAAGAAACTCACGCACTTCGCGCCCCCGTTCGCCAATCAAGGCAAGCACAATCACGTCAGCCAGGCTGCCGTCGCAGACCATCCCCAATAATGTACTTTTCCCGCCGCCAGCCGCCGCAAAAATGCCGATCCGTTGACCGACTCCGCAGGTCAGCAGCGCGTCGATTGCGCGTACCCCCAGCGGCAGCGGCGTGTCGATGATCGTACGCGTGAGGGCGTCGGGGGCCTCGCGTTCGACGCCGCGCCACAGGCAATGGGCCGGTGCAACCTGGCCGTCGAGCGGACGGCCCAGGCCGTCGACGACACTGCCGAGCAGGAATTCCCCCAAGGCGATTTCGTGGGGTTTTCCCATTGCGTGTACGTGGCTGCCGGTGGTCACGCCCAGCGGTTCGCTGAAGGGTGACAGCACGGCGTAATCACTTTCCACGGCGACGACCTCGGCCTCGATATCGGACGGCTCCAGCCGACACCGTTCGCCGAGCCCGACGCCCGGCAGGTAAGCGCGCAACAGGGTCGGGCCGACTTCGGTGATCCGGCCGCTGAAACGCTCGCCAACGTCATCCGTCGCGTCCCTGGCCTGCTGGAAGCTGGGCCGCTGATCGAGCAAGTCGCGCAGGAGGGCGAGTTCCGGTACGCGCATCTCAGGCGTGCTCAATCAGGTCGATGTTGCCGATAACGCGCAACTCGACTTCATCGCCCAGTTCCTGGAACGACAAAACGTGCAGGCCCGAGTATTCACGCTCGACGATCTTGCGCACAAACCGCCGCACGTCGATGGCGGTAATCAGCACGGCGCGACGTGGGTCGCCGTCGCCGACGCGCTCGCGGATGCCGTCGATAATGACCTGGTTCTGTATGGCTTCCAGCGTCGAGTAGGACCCGGCAGCCGTCTGCCGAATCGATTCACGGACCAGTCCCTCGATGCGGTCGCCGATCATCCAGCCACTGATCCACGCCTGATTGCCCCGGTAGCGCGTGGCGATGTGGCGCCGCAGGGCAACCCGTACGTATTCGGTGAGCATGATCGGGTCTTTTTCCCGGGGCGACCATTCGGTCAAGGCTTCGAGAATGCTGCGCAGGTCCCGGATGGACACGCCTTCGCCTACCAGCCGTTGCAGCACATCGGCAATGCGCCCGATGGGCATTTGCCGTTGCACTTCCTTGACCAGTTCGGCATGGCTGTTTTCCATGGAGTCCATGAGGTAGCGGGTTTCCTGCACGCCGATAAAATCAGCGGCGTAGCGGTCCACGACCAACGACAAACAGTGGGTGATACGGGCCTGGTCGCGATGCAGCACGACGCCCAGTGCGCTCAGCGTTTCCAAGTGTTCGGGCTCGATCCATTGCAGGGTTAGGCCGCCAAAGGGTAATTTGTCGTTGTGCCGTGTTTGCGCCAGCGGCATCGCGTGCGCATCGGCCAGCAGCAACCCCTCGGGCACCGTCAGCGTCAGCACCGGCTCCTGATACAGCAGCACCCGCAGGCTCCCGGCTTCGAGCGAGGCATCGATCTGCAGGTGGATGTCGGGTAGCGGGATGCCAAGCTGTTCGAATTTTTTCTGCCGAAGCAGGCGCAAACCCTCGTCGAGCGCCTTTGAGCGCCCCAGGTCACTGGCCATGAGCACCATCAACGGAATCGCCCCAGGTGTCATCATCGGATGGTTGTCATCCCCGCTCATGCCTGATGGCGCATCGGCTGAGGCGCCATTGGCATTTGAACCGGCACGGGGTTGGCGCTTCCTTATCCACCAGGCACCGCCATAGATCGCTACGGCCAGGCCAACAAAGTAGATCACCGGGAAGCCGGGAATCAGAGCGAACACCAGCAGCACACCAGCGGCCAGGCTCAACGCCTGGGGTTGTCGGGTGATTTGTTCGCTCAGGTCGCTGGCCAGGTTCTTGCGCTGTTCCCCTGGCACGCGTGTGACGATGATGCCGGCGGTGATGGAAATCAGCAGCGCCGGAATCTGGCTGATCAGGCCATCGCCGATGGACAGGATGGCGTAGGTGGACATGGCCGTGCTCGCGCTCATGCCATGGATGAACACGCCGACTGCGGTGCCACCCAGAATGTTGACCAGGATAATGATGATGCCGGCAATCGCGTCGCCCTTGACGAACTTCATCGCCCCATCCATTGCGCCATACAGCTGACTTTCCTTCTGCACCAGGCCGCGCTGGCGGCGGGCCTCATTGGCGTCGATGATCCCGGCGCGCATGTCGCCATCGATGCTCATCTGCTTACCCGGCATGGCGTCGAGGGAAAACCGTGCACCGACTTCGGCGACCCGCTCCGAGCCCTTGGTGATCACGATGAACTGCACGATGGTGATGATCATGAACACGATCAGGCCGACCCCCAGGTTGCCCCCGACGGCGAAGTTACCAAAGGTGTAGACGATTTCACCCGCGTCCGCTTGCAGCAGGATCAGCCGGGTGGTGCTGATGGTCAGCGCCAGACGAAAGAGGGTGGTGATCAGCAGCACCGCCGGAAAAGTCGAGAATTCCAGTGGTTCGCGGATGTACAGCGCCATCATCAATAGCACGATCGAGATGGTCAGGTTAATGGCGATCAACAGGTCCACGAGGGCGGTGGGCAATGGCACGATCATCATGAAAACAGCGAGTAGCAGAAGCACAGCCAACACGATGTCCTGTCGACCTGCCGCCAGCGAAAGCCAGTGCGTGAGGCGTTTCATTGGCGATCCCCAGCGTGGCGTTCGAGTAGCCGACGCAGGGTGCGCAGGCACTCGAGCCAGTGTGTGACGCCCGTGCCGGGCACCAGCGCGGCGGTGAGCATTTGCTGCTCGCCCACGACATAGGCGCGCAGCGCAACACCTTGCGTGGCCGCCGGGTGGCATTGCCCCAACAGGGCCTTGAAGGTACTCAGACGCCGGCAGGCTTCAACCTGGCGCGCCAGCGACAGCAGCACCCGGCCCTGGGTGTATTCGATGTACAACCTGAGCGGCGGCTGGGAAAATTCCATCCGCGCTTCGACACGGCAAGGGCAAAGGTCCGCCAAACGCAGGAACTCCTCAAGACTGCGTTGCGTTTGTAGATCCATCCGCATCCTTATCTGGTCAACAATGGGCTGTCGTGGCGACATCAGGCTGACGCCATGATCCAGAACCGGCGGCCCTTCGCGCTATACGGCCTTCACCTGATTTATCAAATCTGTCTCCTGGCGTATCGTTTTGTGCGCTGCACATGGTGCAGCCTGTCGAGACCGTTATCCCTATGCATAAACTTTGGCAAGCCTCACTGACCCGTAGTGTCATCGTCACCCTGGCCTGCGCCATGAGCGCATTCTGGCTGCTGTCCGAGACCATCAGTTTCTATTACCGCTACAGCAAGGCCGAAGCGGAAGTCAGGGAAGACCTGACTTGGGAGCTGAACGGGGTCGCAGAGGAAGAGAATCGTCGTTACGAGTTGGCCCAGATCAGGGTCAATACCCTGTTGAGCCTGTGGAGCGAGCTGCTCAGGAACGCACGGCTTTCCGGGGTGCAGAGCGGCGAACTGAAGCACACGGTGTTCGTCCCTTTTGACGGGGTAGAGATTGACCAGGCGCGCATCGCCGTTGCGGGCCAGGTAATCGAGATTTTTGGCAACTCGGATGCGATCAACCGCACTGAAACCTTTCTGGTGTTGCCGGGGCAGGGCGTGTTTTTTTACCGCCCCGAGAGTCAGTCGGCCGCCGATATGCAGATCAAAATGCAGGCGCTACTGGCGCGGCAGTATCATTCGACCACCAGCGACAACTGCTGGGGAATCGTGTTCGACGACGGTCATGGTCATTTGCGCAGCGCGGTGACGGCGGTCGATGCTCTTACCGGGATCACTGCCGGGCAGTTGCTGCGGGTCGACGATCTGAACGCCCGCAAATATGACTTTTCTTACGTGCTGCGCGATGCCCGCGGTGCCCTGCTATGGAGTGACAATCGCGAGGAAAGCGCATTGCTTGCCGCCCAAGGTGTGGAACCGGACTGTCAGCGTGAGGCCATGGAAATGGCCGGTTTCATTGTGGACTGTGCGCCGCTCAAGGGGCCGCCATGGCTGTTGTTCGCCATCGCGCGCGGTGATGTGGCCATGAGCCGGGTGCTGCCGTTGTTGGGATCGACCGCGCCTTGGACGTTGCTGGCCCAGCTGTTGTTGCTGGTACTCATTGCGCTGATCCTGCAACGCCAGTTGGGTCGGCCGTTGAGCCAGATCATTGAACTCATCCACCGCCAAAAACAGCTCACCGACTTGAGCTATCGCTTGCCGGAGGGGCGCAAGGACGAGCTGGGCCGCATCGCCAGCGCCTACAACACACTGCTCAAGACCCTCAATGCCTATCATCAGACCCTAGAAAACAAAGTCAGGAGTCGTACCCGCGAACTGGATGCGGCCAAGCGTATCGCCGAGCGCGCCAGTCACCGCAAGAGCGAGCACCTGACGAGCATCAGCCATGAGATACGCACGCCACTCAATGGCATCGTCGGTGCCCTCAGCCTTCTGGAGCGCAGCGACCTGTCCGGGCCACAACAAGAACTGATCGGCACCGCGCGTCAATCCTCCGATTTTCTGTTGAGCATCATCAACAACCTGCTGGATTTCTCCCGAATCGAAGCCGGACAGCTGGAACTTTCCTACGAGCAGACCGCGATCCTGCCGATGATCGATCAGGTGTTGCTGACGATCAATTTGCGCGCCCAGGAAAAGCGCCTGTCGCTGCGCACCCTGGTGGCGGCCAACGTGCCCCGGTCAATGTCCCTCGACGGCGTGCGGGTGCAGCAGATTCTGATCAACCTAATGGCCAATG
The DNA here is from genome assembly GCF_059716145.1 of Pseudomonas sp. LBUM1648. Classification (NCBI taxonomy): domain Bacteria; kingdom Pseudomonadati; phylum Pseudomonadota; class Gammaproteobacteria; order Pseudomonadales; family Pseudomonadaceae; genus Pseudomonas; species Pseudomonas sp. LBUM1648. The sequence goes on along the minus strand of NZ_CP166808.1, from coordinate 4,224,682 downwards.
CAGTGAAGTTCACCACGCATGGCGAAATCTGCGTACGGCTCGAGCGCCGGGCAGAGATGCTAGTCATCGCGGTCCGCGACACCGGTAAAGGCATACCGGAAGAGAATCAGCTCGATATCTTCATGCCGTTCATCCAGGTCCGCGCCCATGACAACGGCAGCGGCCTGGGCTTGGCCATTGCCTCACGGCTGGCCAACCTGATGGGAGGGGAAATATTGCTCGACAGCCAGGCCGGGCAAGGCTCGACCTTTACCTTGTTACTACCGATATGCGATCCCGGTGAACCCTCGCTGGCCTTTTCAGCACGGCTGCCCGCGCCGATGGCCTTGCAGCCGCAGTTGGCGATCTGGGGCATCGAAGCCCAGCCGGGAGACTCGCCTTTGCTCGACATGCCGGAGCTTGTTTATCTGCCGGGCAGGTTGTGGCAGAAGGTAAGCGCCATCCTGTTCGAGGAAAAGCTGCCCGGCGACGAGCCGGCCTCGATTGCCCCGTGTGCCTGGGCGCTCAAGGTGCTGGTGGTCGATGACATGCAAGTCAACCGCGATATCGTCGGCAAGATGCTCCAGGAGCTCGGGCATCTGGCCTATTCGGCTTCCTCGGGGGAAGAAGCGTTGCACCGCGGGCGAACCCATGTGTTCGATTGGGTGTTGATGGATATTCGAATGCCGGACATGGACGGCCTGCAAGTTACTCGGCTATGGCGCGACACGGCCAATGGCATGCTTGATCCGGACACGCCGATCATGGCGCTCACGGCTAATGCATTGCCCGCCGAGCGTTATCGGGCCCGGGCTGCGGGGATGAATGGCTACCTCGCCAAGCCGGTCAGCCTTGAACAACTGGCCAGCGGCGTCGAACAGGTGGTTTCGCTGCAACTGGCCCGTGGCATTGATCTGGCGCCGAACCGCAAGCTGCAGCAGCCGCTGCTCGACCTTGCAGACGCCACGCTGAGCAGCAAGCTCTACGAGACGCTGGAAGCTATTCATCAGGATATTGAGGCTGCGTGCTGCGCACAGGACCGCGCCGCCCTGCTGACGCTGCTGCACCCGCTCAAGGGCTGTGCCGGTCAGGGTGGTCTGGATAGGGTGTACAAATGGGCGCAGGACCTGGAGACCCAAGTCAGCCATGGCGGATGGCTGAGCGACGAAGAGGTCAGCAACCTGCGCGGATTGATTTTGCACAAGACATAACGGATGGGTCAGAACCCTTCAATGAATACCCAGGCGGCGCGCCCAATTGACCAGGTCGGCGATGTTATGCGCGTCGAGTTTGCGCATGAGATTGAGGCGATGGGTTTCGACCGTCTTGATGGTGATCGACAGCTTTTCGGCAATGTCCCGGTTACGGTCGCCTTCGGCAATCAGCTTGAGGATCTGGCGCTCGCGAGTGGTCAGGTTGGTCAGCCCGCCGACATTGGGAGCGCTGGTCACGTGCACCAGATTGAGCTCCGGGTCGAGAAACACCTGACCGGCGATGGCGGTTTGCAGGCCGGCCAGCAGAATCTGCTGGGAGCTCTTCTTCAAGATGTAGGCCTGCGCGCCGGCGGCCAACGCATCGCGGGCACGGTGTTCGGAGGCGTCGGCGGTGACCACCACGATGGTCAGCTCCGGGCGGCGGCGTTTCAACTGGCGAATGACATCGATGCCATCCATGCCGGGCAGGCCCAGGTCGAGCAGCACCACGTCAGGGTTGAGCTGCTGGAAGGCCGCGTAGACGTTCAGGCCGTCAACGATTTCGCCGACGACTTCATAGGCCGGCATCGCCGACAGCAGGATTTTGATGCCGTAGATCAGCAAATAATGATCTTCGACGATCAGGATTCGTTGTGGCGCGGACTTGGGTTGCAGATTGGGCAGCATGATCAGAAACCTGACTTCTTTCGGGGAATGGTGCGCGAAGGCTATAGGGTTCAGGTCATTACCGGATTCAGATTTTCCCCAAGACTGACAAAATCGTGTAATTCCTTGCATCGATAACCCTATGAATTTTCCATCTTCTCTGGTTGGGCTTGAAACCGTTCGTGTGCTTTCGAAAGTGGGACAGCGCTGGCACATGAGCCTGTCCGGTGTCCCCGGATGGTGCTGGGAGTACCCACTGGGGCTATGCGTTGCCTTGGCAATAGAATGCGAATCCATTGATGACGAGTGGCTGGTTCGCGCCAGTTTGTGGCTGGCGTCGATACCGCAGAGCCTGGACGACAGCCTGCTGGTGGAGGGCGAGCGTGTTTTCCTGATTCGCCGGCATGACCTCCAGTGTCCGCCCCTGGAGCTGCAAGCGCGCGTGCAACAACAGCTGTCCGTTGCCTGTTGGTTCGCCACCCATGACGCGTCGCACCCGGTGTCCACCGAGACCAGTGCGGTGGGGCGCCTGGCATGAAGCGGTTGAGAGACTGCCTGACGGGACTGGCGCTGCTGTGCGTTACCCTGAGTGCGGACGCCGCGATTGCGACCCAGGGGGCACCGGCCTTCTTCTTGAACACCCGTGGCGCCAAGTTAGCTGATGTCTTGCGCGACCTGGGGGCCAACTACCGCGTTCCGGTGATCGTCAGCCCGCAAATAGGCGAATCCTTTATTGGTCGCCTGGACCGCAGCACGCCCGAGCAGACGCTCGAACACCTGGCGCAGCTCTATCAACTGGCCTGGTACTACGACGGGCAAACGATTCATGTCTACAAGGCGCAGGAGGTGGGCAGCCAATTGCTGACCCCGGCGTATCTGCCGGTTCAGACCCTGATTACCCAGTTGCAGTCCACCGGCATCCTCGACAAGCGCTACTGCCGGGTGCGCAGTGTCCCGAGCTCCAATGCGCTGGAGGTACAGGGCGTCCCGGCCTGCATGGAGCGGGTGTCACGCCTGGCCGAAGGGCTCGACCAGCAAAAATTCAATCGCGAGCGTAATCAGGAGGCCATCGAGCTGTTTGCCTTGAAGTACGCCACCGCCGCCGACACCCAGTACACCTATCGCAACCAGCAAGTGGTTGTGCCGGGCGTGGTCTCGGTTCTCAAGGACATGGCGCAGGGACGCACTTTGCCGCTCAAGGAGAATCAGGGGGAGCCGTCACCGGACGACCGCAGCTTACCGATGTTTTCTTCTGATCCGCGACAGAATGCGGTACTGGTACGCGATCGCAAACTCAACCTGCCGTTGTATGCCGACCTGATTACCCGGCTCGATCACAAACCATCGCTGGTGGAAATTTCGGTGGCGATCATCGACGTCAACTCCCAGGACCTGGGGGCCTTGGGCGTCGATTGGTCGGGGGCAGCACGTATCGGCGGCGTGGGAGTCAGCCTCAACACGGGCGAAGGCTTTGATTCCGGCAATTTTTCCACGGTGATCGCCAACACCGGTAACTTCATGGTCCGGCTCAATGCGCTTGAGCAAAACGCCAAGGCGCGCATCCTGTCGCGGCCATCGGTGGTCACGCTCAATAACATGCAGGCCATACTCGATCGCAACATCACCTTCTACACCAAACTGGTGGCGGAAAACGTCGCCAAGCTGGAGTCGATTTCCGCCGGGTCGCTGCTGCGCGTGACCCCGCGAGTGATTGGTGAAGGCAACCGGCAGGAAGTCATGTTGACCCTGATCATCCAAGACGGGCGGCAAACCAGCCCAATCAGCCAGAGCGAGCCCTTGCCCCAGACGTTGAACTCGGAAATTTCCACCCATGCCTTGCTCAAGGCCGGCCAAGCCCTGTTGCTGGGCGGTTTCGTCCAGGATGAAGAAAGCGAAAGCGTGCGTAAGATCCCGTTGCTGGGGGACATTCCCTTCATTGGCCGGTTCTTCAGATCGACGCAGAAGGTTAACCGGCAAACGGTGCGCTTGTTCCTGATTAAAGCTGATCCCTGGCACCAACCCTGATGGACTGTGTTTATAAACTCAGGTGGTTGAATGGGCCGTTAAGTGGCCGTGAACTGGTGCTGCCTGCGGGCAAACTGCGGATAGGGGGTCCGGACTCGGACATCGTCCTGTGTCTTGAGCGGGATGCCGAGGCGACGTTATCCATCGAGGACGAGGCGGTCCGGCTGCTGTCCGAAACGCCGGCCTGGGTCGACGGCCAGCCCTGGGCGCTGGAGCAGCCGCTGCCGCTGGGCCGTGTGGTCGATCTTGCCGGCCAGGCGTTTGTCTTGGGCCGGGCTGACGAAAATATCCCGACCCAGGACGTGCCTGCTCGCTTGAATCGGCGCACCCCGGCGCGCCGCGCTGTGTGGCACTGGGGGGCGCTCGCGCTACTCTGTGGGCTTGCGTTGGCATTGGGCCTGCTGGCCTGGCGACCTACACTCACTGTGGCGCCCTTTGACCTGGATGGCTGGCTGGAGATGCAATTGAAAGACCCGCAGCTCGCCGGCTTGAGTGTGCAGCGGGGCAATCAGGGCAGCCTGATCCTCAAAGGCCTGTGTCACTCCTCGCCCAGCGTCGAAGGCCTGCGCTCAAAGTTGCGCGAAAGGGGGCTGCTGGTGTATGACGAAAGCGTCTGCGCCGACACCTTGCTCGACAGCGTGCGCTCGGTGCTGAGCCTGAACGGCTATCGGGATGTCGAGCTCAAGAGCGGCACGCGTTTGGATCGCGTGGTGATTTTCGGCAACATTGTCGCTGATGCGAAGTGGCAGCATACCAGCGCTCAGCTGCGAGCGATTCAGGCGTTGGGCGGCTGGAAGGTGGTCAATGATCAGGCGTTGCTGTTCGACGATCTGTTGGCCCGCCTGAGCGCTCGCCAGATGTTGGGCGGCTTGAGCGTCAGTGTCTCCAACAGGGCCTTGCGGGTCAGTGGTCAGCTGGATAGCCTGCGCTTGGCCACGGTCACCGAAGTGCTTGAGGCCTTCAATCGCAAGGGACCACCACGCTTGCAGGCGGTTTTTCAAAACATTCCGGGAATGGCCTCGGCCGATCGCTATTTGCCCTCATCGATTGTCGGCATCGGCGGCAACTTGGACTCGCTCTACGTCCAGTTGGCCAACGGCATGCGTTTGCAACAAGGTAGTGTGTTACCCAGTGGCTACCGGATTCATGCGCTTGATCGCCTGTCGATGGCCCTGCTCAAGGATCAAGATCTGATATCGCTGCCCCTGGACCTGTGAATCGCCGGATTGAAAAAAGGACATTGAATGGCTCGTATCACCTACCTCGAAGATGCCCTGCACGCCGACGCGCAGGGAACCGTACGTCGACACTTGCTCGAAACCCTGCGCCAGGCCGAACACCAACTGCGCGGGCAATTGCGTCAGCCGCAACCGGCTGCGCGGTTTCAGGCGCTGGAACAATGCGCCGATGCCTGCGCCAGTGCAGCGCACGTTATCGAGACCTTGTGGGGGCGCTTTCACTCACACACGCAAGACGTTAGAACTCTGCGCTGAAAACCAGTACAAAACCGCCAAAGTCGTAAAATGTCGGAGGGCAATGCGGCGACACTGGATGCACGTTTTATCCAGTTGCCAGGAGTCACCATGCAGATCCACAATTCCCCTGTCGTGTCTCAACCGTCGGTGTCATCGACCTCCGGTATCGACGCCGCGCAGGCCCCGAAAGCCTTTGCCGAAGTTTATCCAAAGAGTGAGTTCCAGACGGTCCCCTCCAACATTCATATGGTTTGGGTGGGCTCTCAACCGGGTGAGAGTCAGGACAAATACCTGCGCCAGTGGGCGGATAAAAACCCAGGCAGTACGATCATGTTGTGGGTCGACTCGCAACAGTTCGATGCCTACGCCACCAACAAGACTGCCCGCCAGCAAGCCGACAAGATTTTTCCGGACTATCAGGCCGAGAAACCGCTGCGGGGCCTGTTCAGTCAGCTCAAGATCACACTGGGTAATACCGATGCACTGCTGAACGTCGGAGCACAGAAGCAGGCACTGAGCGAACTGAACAAAGAGCTGTCAGCCAAGGGCAACGAGTCCTTGAAAGAGAAGCTGTTGCCTGGCGCCGACAAGATGGTCACCGCGCAGAACGCAGGCCAGGTACTGGCAGCTTTCCAGCAGCACACACGCGGCAATGACGACAAGTTTTTCCAGGCCGAGCGCTTGATTCTGGACCAGACGGTGCGCTCCTGGGAACGTTGCGCCAGCAATCCCCAACGTGATGTCACGTCACTGACTGCGTTGCAGGAAAAGTTCGGTGGCGTCAAAAACATCCAGATCCGTGACTTGAGTAATCGCAGTGATATCCAGCTCAAGAACAAGGATGCCTATCAGCACGAAATCATTGGCCGCAACGGCGCTTACCCTGCCGCCTCCGACATCGCCCGCTATGAGATTTTGCATGAGCACGGTGGCGTATACGCCGACATCGATCTGGAATGCATGCAGCCGCTCAGTGGCGCACTGCAAGCGCATCCGAACCTGATGCTGGTGGGCCTGGCCGGCGCCAAGAACGAAGCCAGCGGCAGTGCCACGCCTTACTTTGCCAATGCTTTACTGGCCAGCCACCCTAATAGCAAGATGCTCGCCGACTTTATCGACAAGATCGGCGAGGATTATCAGACGCTCATGGGCAACGAATTTCGCGGCGACCGCTACTTCAGCCGCCCGAACAAAAGCACGATCGAAGCGACCGGTCCCAACGGGTTGCGCGGGCATGTCGATACCGTGATCCGCCAGGGTCAGGAGCAACCGCAATTGATGCGCAACGATGTGTTGTCGCTTTCGGAACGGATCTGGGACAAGGGACAGCAGCAGAACGATGACTTCTGGTCCTCGATGGAGTCGCACTTCAAGTTCCCGGACAACTACGTTGAGTTCGAAACCGAGGAGCAGCAGCAGAGCGCAACCAAGGCCATGGGGGGGGGGCGTCTTAACCAGCGTGCAGCGTGACAGCCGACACGAATCGCGGAGCGTCTGCCAGGTCGTTTCGGTTGTTTCAACAAGCCCGGTGGCGCTTTTTCCGTCCAGGAAAAAGTGCCACCGGAGAACACTCGTGTCTTTATTTCTTCAATGTCGGGGCGTAGCAATGAACGGTTTATCGCTCAGCAATATACAACCCAGTGCCGCCAGTCTCGAGTCGTTGAACAAGGCTGTTAGCGGTCAGATAGCTTCGGGTGCTGCTAGAAATACCGCGCCCGACCTTTCGCAGGTCGTGGAAAAAGTCCAGCACCGCACAGGCATTGTCGCCGCTCACTTGGCGCCCTTGCAGAGTGTGGCGCAACAGCACAACTGCATTATCGGCATGCGGCCGGTTGAAACCGTGGCCACCGGGCTGATTGAAGATGGCCACCCAACCAAAGACTTCCATATCAAAGGCAAGAGCGCCAACTGGGGGCCGCAGGCCGGGATGATCTGTGTCGATCAGGCTTTCAGCAAGCTGGAGGGCTGCCTGGCGTCGGATCCGACGCGTGTCGAGAAATTCAGCGGGCAGACGCGTCAATGCATCGAAGACGGTCATGCCGTTGCCATTGCCCTGGTGATTTCCAGAGAGCGCATGAACACGCTGCTGGCCGGTGATCTCATCACCGACATGCAAACACCTGACGCCGAGGGAGGCATCAGGTTCAGCGCCAAAGCGCCCGGTGGCGGACTGTACACATTCGAAGCGACGCCTGCACCCGGTGCCGGCGCGGGTCACTACCAGATCAGTCAGCAGGAACAGCCGCTGCAAGTACTGGCGAAAGCGCCGGAGGGCAAGGCGCTGACCGCCGACTATGACTTGCATCTGATCGGCCCTCATATCAGCGACCTGGGGCCGCAAGACAATCTGCCGGTCCCGGATGTTGCGTACGGTGTGTTCAAAGCGCGCATCGATGGCTACAGCGACCGGACCACGGAGCCGCGCCCCAAGAACCTCGATCCGCAACTGCGCCAGGACTATGCAAGCGCTGGTAGCTTCTACAGCAAGGAAGACCCTCATATCGGCAACGCCACGCGCCGGATCGCCGAGATGATTCCGGTGATCAACGCGGCCCTGGTCGGCGAAGGTGAACGAGTGGTTCACCACAACGCCGACTCGGGCAGCCCGGCCAGCGACGCCGCGGCAAGCTATCCGGCGACGTTCTTCTTGCCGGCAAGGCTCGGCGCATTTGATGAAATTTGCGTGATCGAGAACAGTCAGCAAATGGCCGAACTGATCCTGCAAGCGAAAAACAGCGGATACCACATCCCGTTAAACCCGCTGTGGGAACCGGAAGTGACCAGCGTCAGGCGTGCAGACTTTACCCAGGCGAGGGCATTACTCAATCGCGCCTGATAACGGCCGGGGCATATCCATGATCAGCCCCGTCCATTCGCCGATCCAATGTGCAAGTGATGGCATCAACCAAATCCTGGATAATCACCCCTGATCAGCATCGCCACCTATGCCAGTTTTTCCTGATACTCGGAAAACACCTCCGTGATCATCTTGCGCTGCTCGTCATCTTCAAAGCACTCATCCGTCATCAACTTCACCAACTCACCCATTTGCCACACATAGGCGTACTGCAAATCCGGGTCAGGCACCCGGCGTGAGGTCTGTTGTTCGAGCCAGTCCACATGCATCCAGGACTGCTGAACAACTTCCAGCAAGGTACTGATCACCGCATTGCCATCCAGGCCTTCGATCGCCAGCGTGCGGGCAACGCGGTGACAGTGATCCTCCATGCCCATGAACATCATGATGCGTTTGAGGTCGGTGATCACCGAAGCCAATTGCACATCCATGGCCGGGCCCTCAGCCGAGAGTTCGAACGCTAGGGTGCGGATCAGCGTTTTCAGTTTGCGCTTGCGATCGTGCAGTTGGCGAAACTCTTCGAACCATTGCACCAGGCGTGTACGACGTGATGTCGCGCGCTGGTAGAGCTGCTTGAGGGCGACAAAACTGCTTTTACCCGCGCTGCCGAATTCCAGGCGGTTGAACAGTTTCAATGCCCATTCATCATCGTCCATCACCGCCGACAGCGCGTCTTCCAGGCGTTTACGCTGCGCGCCACCGAGGTTTTTCCGCCCCAGCAGCGAACTCAGCAGCAATGCCATTTCGCCGGCGCCGAGTCCGCTGTCTTCCATGCTTGCAAGCAGGTCAGACGCTTCATCCAGGGCCGAGGCGTGTTTATGCAGGTCCTCCATTTGTGCCGAGGCGGTTGCCGTGACGTGCTTGACCAGTTGCTGGAGCATGGCGCGGGCACGCGGGCGTTCGGACTTGCCATCACCTGTGCCGCGGCCTGTGGCGTTTTTATACGCGCCCAGGGCGAACCCCATGTTTTCCAGGGTTTCGGACAAGGCATCGCATGATCCGGCAATGGCCACGAAGTCTATATCCATGGCCTGCAGGTCGAGTTCAGCGCGCGCCAGTTCAAGAGCCGATTGCGCTGGCAAGATTTGCGTCGCGCCGGGCAGGGGACGAGGCACCGGGGTTTGCAGCACCGGGGTGGGTTGGAGGCTGACGGAGTCGGTCTTGGTGATCATCGGCAGGTGTCTCGTGCGGGACCTGCCGCAAGCGCGCCAGGAGGGATTGAAGGTGGGCGTCGAGGTCGATGCGCAGGGTGAACAGCCGGGTCTCCAGCAACGCTTGGGTCGTCGCCAGCGAAGCGCAGCCGAGCACTTGAACCTGAGGGTGATCGGCCAGGGCGTGTCGCACCTGCTGCTCGCCATTGGGGGCAACCCGGACCGTCAGCGCGCCCTGCGTCAGAAACGTCGGCAGTCGCTGCTGCACGCGCCGAACCATCAGTTCGACGCCATCCTGCTCGCCGATGAACTCTTGCAGCACTTGGGCGACCAGCTCTCGTAACCGCGTGTCGAGGTGCTGGGCCAGGTCGGCTTCCAGCGCGGTTTCGGCCACATGCCAGTCCAGGGTTTCCTCGATCAGGGTCTGGCGCATTGCTTGCCGTTCGCTGGCCGCCTCGGCGATGCCTTGATCTCGGGCCAGTGTGCGAATCTGCGAGGCTTCTTCTTCAGCCCGGGCCAGGCATTCACGGGCTTGACGCTGCATGGCCTGGGCTTGCGCGCGAGCCTCGGCGAGCACCGTGGTGGCGCTGAAATATTCAGCCAGTTGCGAGGCGGGAATGACCACGGCGTGCGGTGTGCTGCCCGGCAAGGCAAGGCACGGAATGTTCAGCGGGTTCATAGAAAACGTCCGAGCTTGGTTAACCATTGAACCGCGTTGTCCCGGACCGAAAGCGCGGCATCGGCAACCGGCGGCAAACGCAGGGCGAGCAGATCGCTGAGCGGGGCGGGTTCGACATCCCGCAGCCACCAGCGAGTGCCGGCGTGCAAGGCCGCCTGGCTCAAGGCTTCGGCGGGGAGTGCCTGTTCGGTGCCGCTCCAGTCTCGATGCAAGGCCAGCAGTTGATCGCAGTGTCGCTCATCCAGATAAGGCTCGAGTGCCAGCCGACGGTTTTTCAACAACAGGTGATCGGGACAATTCAATGCCACCACCCCAAGGGCGACGATGAGCTGGGGCAAGCGGGGCTCCAGGGCGAACATCGCCCGTTGTCCGTCGTCGAGGCGAGCGGGCAATGACGCCCAGGCGCTGCCACGGTGTTGCAGGATCAGGCGGTCGATACTCGGGCGACAGGCTGCTCGACTTCGGTAGACGCTGCGCCAGGGGGTGAGCCCGAGCTGGCGCCACCAATCCTCATGCATCCAGTGGCCAGGTTGCCAGCCCCATTGATGCAAGCGCTGTACGGTCTGGTCGACGGTTAGCCGAGTCATTGGCGTCTGGACCGCATCCACCTACCGACCATGATCGCCAGGGTCAGCAACGCCAATGCCACCAGCAACACTATGAGCGGCAGCCGATTGTGATCGAGCCATGGTAACGGTGCATCGGCTGACGTTGACGCTGACGGCTCCGGCAGCGGCTGATAGCGGTAATCGGCAGCCTGCAGGACGATGCTGATGTTCTCGCTCAGCAGGTTAGGCACGCTGTTGAAGATCAGACTCTTGATCGCGGTTTCGCGATTGAGCAGATTGCGTTCAGGGCTGTATTTGATGAAGACCGAGGCCGACGGCTTCGGCACTTCACGGGGGTTCTGGCTGATCCATTCACCAATCGAAACCTGGGCGATGATGACGCCATCCATGGCCTGCAACATCTTCTCCAACTGCTGTTCTTTCAGGTAAAGGATCTTCGCGTGCTCCTGAACCGGTGAAGTCACCAGTTGGCCGGATGGAAACAGGTCTTCCAGGGTCGCGATTTTTTTGCGTGGCAGTCCTTCCTGGCGCAACAGTTCAACGGCGTTGATGAACTGCGTCTTGTCGACCTTGATCGTGACCAGGCCGCCCTTGGTGATTTCCTTGCTGGCGTCGATATTGCGCAGCAACAACAGCGCCAGCATCTGATTGGCGTCGGCTTCGGACAACTCACTGTACAACTCGACTTTGCAGCCGCTGAGCATCAGCACCAGCACGCCGATGCAGCCCAGGCGTAGCCAGCCGCGGGTCATTGCATGCTCACCAGCTTGTTCACCCCTTGAGCCAGTGAGCCGGCGGTCTTGGCAATCAGGTCCACTTCGACGATGGCGTGCAACATGTTCGACTGTGCCGAGAGCATTTTCAGCGGACTGTCGAGCACGCTTTCACGGGCCGTCGCCACGGCGCTGCTCACGGTGCGCGATTGACTCTGCAGTTGGCTGAGTGCCGACATCTCGGGTGGATTGTGTGCCTGACCGAACATGGCCCGGTTGAAAGCGGCAATGTCATCCGCGGCGACAGTCGTGGGCACGGGATCTGTCGGCGCGTGGAGTGCGGCCATGCGCACAGCTTCGATTTCCATAGAAAGGTCTCAGGCAAGTCGGGTGTGTGAAGAAGGGGATGTGGCGATGGGCAGCGCTTCCCGAGACGCACTATCGATCAAGCGCCGCAGCGTATTGGCCTCATCCGAGGCGTCGCCGGCCAACAATTCAAGCGCTTCCTGTACGTGTGAGAGGCCGATCAGCAAGGTCGCCTGAAAAATCCGCTGCGCTGCTGGATCGCTCACCAGGTGCGGCAGGGCGCTACGAATCGTTTCGGCCTGCTCGATAAAACCGTGATTGACCGCCGCCAGGCCGGCCTCGCAGACAATGCGACAGACATCGCGCTCAAGGACGTTCATATCTTTTGAATGATCCCTGAAAGCATGTCCTTGACCGCTTTCATCACCGCACTTTGATACGTGACAAAGGTTGAATACTGCTGAATCGCAAACTGCGCCTGAAGCATCCGCGCCGGGTCGTTCATGTCGGCGGCGGTCAGCTTGGACTGGACGTCATTGCCGGCCTTTTCGACCATTTGCGAGAGCTGGTTATTGACCGTTTCGATGTCCATGATCCGTTATCCCGCATGGCTGATGGCTGGAGAGAGGGCTGCTTGGGCACGCAGGCGAAATTGCGTCGGGTTACACAGGTAACGTTTGCGAAAACTCTCGGTGAAATGCCCGTGATTGGAGAAGCCACATTCAAGGGCGATGTCCAGCACGCGCATCGGCGTCGACAGCAGCAGTTCCCGGGCCCGAGTCAGCCGCCGTTCCAGCAGCCAGCGCTTTGCCGAAAGACCGTATTTCTCCTGGAACAACAGATTGAACTTGCGCAGCGGTATATTGAATTCCAGCGCATAACGCGCCACCGACCACTGGTTCAGTGCGTGGGTTTCGATGAACTCGAAGAACGGTTCGTCGCCGGTCATGATCTGTTGCAGCAGTGCGGTGAAGTAGCGCCGGTCCACGCCCAGGCAATAGATATAGGCAAAGCGCAGCAACGTATCGGGGGAGCCCTTGGCCAGCAGTTCCAGCACGCTGATCACGTCATCCTGCGCCTTCACTGTTCTGATCGGCGCGCGCCAAAACAGGGAACCATGGGTGACGCCGAGCAAATCCACGACATCGGCGTACAGGTGCTTGAAGTCGGCGGGGTAGAAATCGAAGTACTGAAGGTCGCTGTTTGCACTGCACGGCGCCGTTGCACGGTTGGCCACGACGACAGAGTTTGGCGGTATGAGTTGTACTGTGCCGTCAACCTGTACCTTGCCGCCGTACTTTCCAAATAGAAGTCGTACTGCCTGCATCGGTCCTCCCTTCCTGGATCACTGTCTGAGTGAGCACCATGTTCACGCGAGCGCCGGAAAATATGCATCAGGTGATTACCTGAAAGATAAGGTGTGGCCGCAATCATTTTCATCAGTTATTGAGCAAATATGTAAGGCGACGGCGTTTCGGTGAAAACCGGAATGTTTGACGGGAATTCAGAAGAGTGAATGTGAGCGCGTTGTATGATCGGGGTGTCATTGTGAAAACCTTGGGAATCCGTATATGAATATGGCCGTAACAGCAACTACCCCGAAAAGTCCGCTGGAGGACGTGCGCCCAACGCCACAGTCCGCTGCCAATCCACAATCGATGTTCAGCAATGGTTTGATGAGCATGCAAACCATCATGTTGCAACTCACTCAGTCGGGTAATGACTTGTTTGCACAGATGAACAAGAAGTCCGAGATTGCCCGCGATGCGCAAGAGATGGCTAATCAGGTCGAGGCTGTCATGTCCAGGTTGGCAAAACCAGGGGACAAGTTGCCGTTGCCGGAAAGTACAGTAGCCTATATGCGCGCCAACAATATTCTGGTGGACGGCAAGACCATTGATGAGTTCATGGGAGAACGCTCCGGCGCCCAGGCCAGCCTTGAGACGCTGATGGCCAAAATTGCCGCATCCGGCCCCGACGGCATGGAAACCCGTTCATGGCAGGAAGTGATCACCTACATGGATGAGCACGGCATCACCGTTGAGGGCAAGAAGGCCTCCGACTATGTCTGGGGACTGCCGGAAGTCAATTTCCAGAGCGGCAAAAAGGTCAGCCTGGAGCACATGAACACCCTGCGCCAGGCGCTTGAAGACTCCATGGCTTTCGACAAGGGCGACTTGATGATGGTCACGTCTTCGCTGGAAACGGTGGCGGGCCGTGCCACCGATTTCAATCAGCAAAGCCAGTTGAAACTGCAGCAAGTCATGCAGAACTTCAGCACGTCCAACCAGTTGACTCAAAGTATGCAAAGTATGTTGGCCGAAATGACCAAAGGCACGGCATCGGCTATTCGTTAATCGCAATTGACTAATAAACCTTTCAATCGATCAATAGGCAAAAAAGTAAACCCTTATCGACTTCTATAAAAGCGGGCTTGGATAACGGGCTAATCTGCTTTTGTCCTGAGGGTGGAGTGCTGAATGGACGACATGGAAAAACTCAAGGCCATGCTGGCCGAACTGGCTAGAAACAAATCGATGTTTGCTCGTCAAACACAGGAATTCGAAAAGTTGCAAGCCGAAGTGTCTCAGCTTCAGCAGCGTGCGGAGTTTGATCCGCAGGCCAGGATGAAGTTGAACAAGTTGAATGACTACATGAATCGCGAGGGAAATGACTCGCAGCGTCGATTTTTCGAAAAAATGGCCACATCAGAAACAAGCCTGAAGAAAGTGGGAGAGCAACTGCACGCGTTGTCCGCGCTTCAACAAGACGTATCAGTAAAAGAAGTACCTGCGGTAAAAAACACTGCACTGAAAAAAATCAGTCGAAACTTTGCTTGAATCCTTTGGAGAAACACGATGGATCCTATTGCCAATAAATTTAACTCGATCAACTCCCTGGGCTCGGTGCAGCCAACACCGCAGTCGATCGTCAATTCGCAATCGATGTTCAGCAACGGCCTGCAGACCATGCAGAACATTATGTTGCAGCTGACCCAATCGGGTAATGACCTGTTCTCGCAGATGAACAAAAAATCCGAGATCGCCCGTGACGCCCAGGAGAAAGCCAACCTGGTGGAAGGCGTGATGGCCAAGCTGGACAAGCCGGACAGCACCGGGGAGCTGCCAGCGAGTGTCATTGACTACATGAAGGCCAACAACATCCTGGTCGACGGCAAGACCATCGATGAGTTCATGGTAGGCAAGGGCAGCAAGCTCGATAAGGGCGACCTGATGATGGCCAAGTCTTCGCTGGAAACGGTGGCGGGTCGTGCGACCGACTTCAACCAGCAAAGCCAGCTGAAGTTGCAGCAAGTGATGCAGAACTACAGCACCTCCAACCAACTGACCCAGAGCATGCAAAGCATGCTCGCTGAAATGACCAAGGGCACTGCCTCCGCTATCCGTTGATTGGATAACGCGCTGGCCACCGGTTTTTCCAAGGTGGCCAGTCAGGGAGGGCGGTTGTTTTTGCAAGGAGTCATCATGACACAATCTATTAGCAGCGCCGGTCAGGACGACCACGAAGTGCTTCAGCATTTCTTCGCGCGCGGTGGCTCGATTCGTATGTTGGCCGATGTCACGCAAGACGACATCGACAAGCTATACGCCTACGCGACGCAGCTGTTCCACAGCGGCGATATTCAAGCCGCGCGCAACGTCTACACCTTGCTGGTGCGTCTCGATCACTGGAACTTCGAGTGCTGGCTGGCCTTGGGGCTGTGCAACCAGCGGTTGGGCCTGCATGAAGAGGCGGTCAGCAGTTTCGGTCGCTCCGGGATGATCCAGGTGGATGATCCGCGTTCCGCCTATTTCGCCGGCATCAGCCATAGCCTGCTGGGGCAGATCGACTGCGCCCGCAAAGCATTCAATGCCGCGATCAAGTGGTGCAACCAAAAACCTGAACATGAGGTTATTCAGCACAGTGCCGCGCAGTTGCTGGCTCATTGTGCGGTGGAGGGATCGGCATGAGCATCACCTTGAATACGCGCCCGCTGACGGGGCCGCAAACCGAGCAGATGCTCGTCCCGGACACCCCGAAAATCCACGCAGAAGCGCAAACAGGCACCACGGCTTCGCGCGGTCCTTCGACGGCGTTCGGCGATATCAGCCAGCAGCATTCGCGGGTCAATACCCCGCCGCCGCCCAAGCTGCAGGTGTCGCAACTTGAAGCAATGAAAGCCCTGGACCGGATCTTTGCCAACGTCCCGGCGAAGAACGACTGCGGCACACCGATCAGCCTCAAGGATCTGGAAAAGATCCCGATGGACTCGATCATGTTGGCCTCGACACTGCTGTCCAGCGAAATTCTGGGCAGCACCGCCATGGCCAAGTCCAAGGCCCTGGCGATCATGACCGATAAGCAGGAGCGGGTGCGCCAGCAAGAGGTGGTGGACTTCCGCGAGCAGATGGACAAAGCCGTCGAGCAGCAGGAGAAAGCCAAGAAGGCCGGCATCTTCGGGGTGATCTTCGATTGGGTGATCGCCGCCGTGGAAATTGTCACGGGCGTGGCGAAGATCGTCGGTGGCGCGCTGACCGGCAACGTCATGACCGCGGCCGGCGGGGCGATGGACCTGATGGCGGGGCTCGCCGGCGTGGTCAAGGCGGCCGCCAACACCATGGCCCTGATCGATCCCGACAATGCCGAAAAGTACCGGGCAATTGCCGATGTGGCGGGTAAGGTCCAGCTGGGCTTTGAAATTGCCGGGGCCGTGATCGACATCACCAGTGCCGCCCGCAACATGCTGATGACCAAGGTCATTCCCAAAGTCGCCGGAACGGTGCTCAGGGAAGGCGCCGAACAAGCGCTGGTGGCGGGTATCAAGGCCGGTAGCAAAGGCGCCATCGACCAGACCGCAAAAATGGTCGGCAAGGAAGTGGCCTCGCAGGTGTCCGCGCAAATTGCCCAGAGCCTGGGCAAGGTCGCCATGGAGGCGTCCAAGACCGCCGGCAAGGAAGCGGCGCAGAAGATCGTGCAACAGCTCGGCGTCAACCGGATGTTGGAGAAGTTTTCTCAGGAAGCCATCGAACAACTGGTGACCAAAGCGGTGCAAAAGGTCGGGCACGGTGCGATCGAAAAAGGCGTGGAAATGACCGCCAAGGAAGTGACCAAGGCCGTGACCAAAGAGATCAATCGCGAAGTGCTGCAAGTTGCGCTCAAGGCTTCGACCTATACCGCCGTTAACGTCACCCGCAGCGCGGTGGCCGGCGCCAGCCAGATCACCTCCGGAGCACTGGCCGTGGACCGCGCCAAGCTGCAGAAAGAGATCAGTCAACTGATGCTCGATCAACAATGGCTGCAATCGCTTTTCACCTTCTACAAAGACGAAAAAGACGCCGCCATGAAGCGCATTGGCGAACTGATCGAAGGACAGTCCCAGGTGGTGCAAGACGGCAGCAAAGCCATCGCACAAGCCGGTGCGGTGCAAGTACAGATTGCCTCGGCAATGGTTTGATACCAGGAGAAGAACAGATGACCACTACAGTGAATACTCAACCGTTGACCGCTGCTTTGTCCGCCCAGGACGCCGGGGACACACGTACTTTCGACACCGGGGACAACGCCTTCACGCGCATCAACGAAATCATCATGTTGATGAAGAAAATGAACATCGAGATGCGCGATACCTTGCGCGAGTTTCACGATGACATGCAAAAGAATGCTTTCGATAAACAGCTTACGGCGCTGGAGACCAAGCAAAACGCGATTGAATCGACCTTCAAGGCGGCGATGACCGGGGCGATTGGCCAGATTGTGTCAGGTGTCGTCAATTTTGGTGGCGCCCTGACCGGTAGCCAATTGGCATCGTCGGCCACCACGGGGCTTGGCAAAGTCAGTGAGGGGCTTGGCGGGGTGGCGGCGGCAGGCGTCAGTCGGGATGCGCAACAAGCGCAAATACTCGGCGAGTTCCAGGCCAATGCGGCGGAAAACTTTGCGAAAAACGTGGCGGCTACCGCCGACCGTGCTGCCGAGGCTTCGCGGCAACTGCGTGATGCAACCCGTGAACTGGTCGGCCTCTATGAGCGGATGGCCAATGCCGTGCAGATGAGGGCGAAGTGAAATGCCTGCTCTCCAGTCCATTGATCCGGTCACGCAGTTTCTCAAGTCGCAGGGTTTGCAGCCAGAGGTCGCCTATTTTGAAAACAGCGAATTCGTCATGGGGTGGCAGGTCCAGTTGGGAGATTTCGAACTGGTGTACCGGTTTGAAGACAGGATCTTGACGGTGTGTAACTTCACCGCCATCGAAAGCGCCAAAGGAGCAAGCGGAGCGGTTTCGCAGTTCATCTCGTTGATTCACCGGATCGAGCGCCATGTCAAAGAACTTTCTTCGGTGCGCGGCCGCTTCATCGACAGCCTTGCGAACGCCGAGATCAATCAGGTGCGTGAGCGACTGGCGAACGTAATGATGGCGCAGGGGGCATCCTGGGAAGAAGTCGAGGGTGAGTCCTGGCTGGTTTATCCACTCACCTCCACGACGACTCAAGCGTCATAACGTTTAAAAGGGAAGGGCACTTGAGTGGGCCCTCCACACTCTTATGCGTCATCCTCATTTACTAAAAATAATAGAAGAAATCTTGATGTCGTTTTTTCATATTGACTCCTTGCTTCGGGAAGCACTAGTGATCAGCGGTTGTACCGATACACAGATTGGGAGCTTCGATGGCTATAGCACTATCGAGTTGCGACTGGAGCAACTTCCGACGTTGAATGTTGGTAGGCTTGATAATGACTTCTGGTTCTGGAGCGAGCTGTCTGGGATTAGTGATATGCGGATGCTTCATCACTGCGAAGCATTGTTACGATTCTTAATGCACCGCTGTTGCTTTGCGCGCACCGAGCAGATGCAGTTGGTTAATTCTAATGATCAACTGGAATTGCGGGTTTTACTGGCCGACTCGGCACTCGTTGACGCCAAGGCTCTGGCCAATGCACTGAATATGTACTTGGCTGCACTGAAAGAAATTTGTCATTTATTTCGTGAATAAAAATGTTGCGTATTCTTTTATAAAAATTTTAAAGGTCGACCGTTATGCCTGTCGTGATCAACGCCTCTACGTCTAGCGCTCCGAATTTATCCCCGAAAGTTTACTCCGAAAATCAACACCTTCAGCCGCTCAATCAGCATTTGAACGGCGCTCATAATGCGACAGGCGCTAAGGGGCTGGAACGGGGAGAGCACCTAGCCCCTGCACAACCACTAACGCAATTAAAAGAAAAACTCTTGGAGGTGAAAAATCTCACGGAGCATAAGGAAAACAGCGTCGCTCTCGCGTTCAGCAAAACTAACAGTGTGCTGGTAAAGCATGATTCAATCAGCGCATCTAATAGCGTGCAAGGCCAAGGTGTCGAAGAACCTGATGCACCTGCTCGCGCCTTGCGCACAAAAGGCACCGTGAGTGTGGGTGATGCCCAGCGAGTGGCGAGCTCTGTAATGATCCTGCTGGAGAGAGCGTACCCCAAATATCCGGAAAAACTTAAGACCAGTCACTGCTTACTTGCTCATATCAACAAGATGCAGGCGGGTGTACCGTGCTCCAATAATGACCTGTATATATTTTATTCTTTTTTCAAGCGCGCAGAAGATATAACTAGTCAATTGGGCGTTATGAATAGGTTGACGAAAGAAAGCCTCGACACGATGGACCTGAGTCGCATCATGAAGTGGCACTTTCGCAGCGGTCTGACGGCGCAGATTAAAGAAGCACTTGATTTTAAACTCAATGAGCGACTTGCTTACATAGAGCAAGGCGGCAGTCGCTCAAACGACTTCGGCATGAAATATGTGCAATCATTGGATCCTGCAGGTGTGGTCAGTGCCACTGTGCAAGTTAGTAATAAAAAATCGTTATCAAGCACACCTGCGGGTGAAATAAGTGCCCGCACAGGTATCGAGTTCGCCGTTGGTGTTGAACTGTTGAGTGGCCTGGCTGAGCTAGGTCTTAACTTCGGAATGGCCCAAACCAAAAAGTACGCAAACCTGGCAGATTATGTAAGTGCCAACAGCGCCAAGCTAGGTACATGGTTCTCCGAAAGCAAATTTACCACGCTCTCTAATGTGTCCGAAATCATAAAGTTAGCCAGCAACTATGAGAAGGATATTTTCTACGTCAATATAAGTCGCCCTTTTCTAATGGAAAAGCTCACAGCGGCCAATATTAATGATGTAGAAGTCGAAACGGTCGCGTGTAAGATTCGACCGGCCGAGGTGCATTACACACAGTACAAAGTGGTGACAGGGCAAGCTTCAATTAGCTATTTTCTGACGGTTTCCGGGAAGCTCAGCATTAGTCAGGAAACGGGGACTAAAAATAAACGCATGGACCTCATTGATATTATGGCCGCCAGTAACGATGCCGCGTTGGTATTTGCAAAAAACAAGGGGACTGCCAAAGACGGGCAAGTACTGGTTCAGTCAATGCGCGATCATTCAAGGTTGCACAGCGCAGCTGTTACGACAGCGATCCTGAGGGGTGAAAATGTTTCTGTCATTAGGGCGCAAATTGCAAGTTGCAAAAACTCGGCGTCACAAATATTGGCTGACTATGTCGTATCCAAAGCGGCCAACAAAGTAGACATTGACTGTGAGCGAACCATCCAAGGCTTGCTATCAGATCACAGCATGTTACTGCGCCCTGAGTCGCTGAAGATCTATGACGTCAGTACGCCAATCAAGCGCAATGTGTGTTCGGCCACCGTAAACGTTACGGATCCGCTGAAACTCCTAGACGCTAAGGCACAGGCGAATCTCATCAGTGTGCTTCAACACGACGATCCTTACTGCGTGGGTGAGTACATCGAGCTGGAGCTGGCAGGCGAAATCAAAACAATGGATGGACTGAGTCTACTGGTCAATACATTGCTGAACAGTATGGGCAAGCCGAGCCCAGGTCTCGCTGAGCTACCTTCTTCATTAGGGGGAGCCGCGTTGCATCAGTCGCACGGGATCTCATCGACAACGCTGCTAAAAGTCAAAGATGGCACACCGATGATGCTTGTGCAGCAAATTTTTAAAACTGCCCATGATGACAGTAATGTCACAATTCCCACCACGCCAGGTAGCTCAGTAAAATTAATGACTGATGCCGCTTATAAAGTGATTTTAAACGAAACACTGGGGGCGGAGACGCTTGATTTTATTTTGCCAATTGCCAGAAAGAAAATAAAGGACAATGAACTCGGCAAAGAGTGGGATATGTATGTTGCTGCGCATATTAATGACTTCAAACAGATCATCCAGAATATCGCATCCCCTGATACACACCGTCCATTGAAATCTGAACTTGAAAAGATCAGTCAAAACAACAGTGCGGCTCAGTCTATTTATGCAGTGTTGATTGAGAGCGCGAAACAAGCTCAACAAGCACCTACAGACAAAAATTATAAAGTTGCGATTGCGCATTTAAAACATATTATCGCCGAGCATGTAGTGAGCACTTACAAGGGAAGCGTATTGGATAACTGGAGCATCCGCAAAGCATGACCCCCCCGTTACCAAATTGAGGGGACATCTAGGCTTTGTACGAAAAGTATTGTCGCAAACACCGCATGGCACAGGCCAGTGAGATCATTGCCGCAAAACTTTTTAAATGTTTGGAGAAATCCGGTGAATGTACTTCCGCGATAAGCTCTTGCTGCATCAGATAGTCAGGCGTACCGGGCTGTCGAGAAACACCATCCGAAAATTTATCGGAGTACCCGAAGCCACTCAACCAACGTACCAACGGTGCGCAACCTTCAACAAACTCAGCCCATTCCGCGAGACGCTGGGGCAGGCGCTCAAGGCCTATTCTTTCCGGCTAAAACATAACCGCAGGAGCGCCAAAGCACTTTTCGAGCAGATCAACGCCGGGGGGTATGAAGGCGGCTACAGCCAGCCCACCGCGTTTGTCCGCGCCTGACGAGGCGAGCAAGGCAAGTCTTTAGACGTATTTGTACCGATGACGTTTGCCCTCGGCGAGGCTTTTCAATTTGACTGGTGCGAAGAAGGTCTGCTGATCGGCGGTCTGTTTTGACGCATCCAGATCTCCCACAGAAAGCTGTGCGCCAGTCGCGCATTCTGGTTAGTTGCCTATCCCAGCCAAGGCCACGAGATGTTGTTCGATGCCCATACCCACTCTTTTGGTGCGCTACGTTCGTGGCGAGAGCGCTGAGATGCTGGGGTTGTTGCAATGCGTCGAGCCACATCGCGAGCAGCTTTATGGACGCTGCAAGCGATCTTGCGGAGCGCAGTATTCGGTCAGCACTTGACTTTCATCGGACACGTAGCACAGTAGGTCTGTCGGGACCGGAGGATAATGGTGTTGGCTTTTGTGACATGCGAACGGCCGTTCTTGAAGGCTCGACATTTGTTGCGCAATGCTTTTCCGGCTGGGCAGCGGTACTCCTCAGCCTCTTCATTCCAGTGGAAATCATTGCTCAAAAAACTGTCATTCTTGCGCTCGGTTTTGTCACACACCGGCACATACGGATCGATGTCTTTTTCCTACACCATACAGGCCAGCATCAGCGCGGTACCGTAAGCGATATCGCCAATGAGGCGCTCCGGTTTGATGTCGAACTGCGCTTCGACACGTGCGATCATGGTCTTGGTGCTTTCGATCTCGGCCATTCGATGAGCCGGTGTGGGTCCACATCCACGATGACGCCGTGCTCGGTATCGATCAGATAGTTGTGGAATAGGCGAAGAAAGCCGTGCCGCCTGGAGCTGCGGTCCATCGGACCTGCGGATCAGTCAGCGATAAACGCTTCGATAGAGTTTCGGCCAGAGCCTCTTCATCGAGTGCCTCAAGGTACTTACGCACGGCGCGGCTGCTCAGGGACGGATCGCTCCAGTTGACCGGTTCATCCCCTGGTACGCTGCGCTGCCGACTCGCATCCGCCTTGATGATGCTCGCGTCCACGGCAAAGCCTTCGCCTTTGACCAGACCGGCGCCATGCAGCGACGCAGCACTTCATTGAACAACCAGCGAAACAGATCACTGTCCCGGAAACGGCCGTGTCGATTTTTGGAACAGGTCGAGTGGTTGGGGAATGCATCTTCAAGGCTCCACCGGCAGACCAGCGATGCGCCAGGTTCAAATGGGCCTCTTCGCACAACCGCCGCTCTGAGCGAATGCCGTGGAATAGCTAACGATCAGCATGCGGATCATCAGTTCAAGATCAATCGACGGACGCCCAATCGGGCTATAGAAATCGGCGAGTTAATGGCGGAGGTCGCTCAGATCGAGACAGCGATCTATGCTGCGCAGAAGGTGAGTGGCTAGAATGTGATCTTCAAGGTTGAACGAGTAAAACAGCCGCTCCTACCCACTCGATAACTGCCCCATCATGCTGCGTGCTTCCCCGCTGGCCAATGCAGAGATTTTGCCGCAGGCCAGGCAGGGGAGCTACTTTTTCAACAAAGTCGGTTGTTCTCTGACTCTCGCGACGGGCAGAAAACGGCCAAAAGCGTTCATTCGCATTTTCATCGTAAATGTCGGAACCGACGAACTCGGCGGCACCTCTCTCAGCCGCAGGGCCCAACAGACAAGTAATCCGTGCGCAATTAGCGCCAGAAACGAAATCTGATGCCGAGGCAGGCTATTTTCTTGACTGTAAAGCATAGCACCCGCTTGCATAATGATGGGCTTATTGCCTTTAGTTATAGCGGCTCGCACTTAAATACAGCCCTGCTCGCACTAGGCTCAGGTTGTCTGCCAGTGACCGATGGCGACTCAAGTTATGAACGGCAGCGCTTTCTCAACGACTGCTGCCGCAGCCAAAGCAACATGCTCGTGCCAAGGCCGCGCGACGATCTGCCCCCCCACCGGCAACCCCATATCGCTAGTGCCGGCACGAATCACCACGCTGGGCCAGCCTGCCAAGCTGTAGGGCAACGTGTGACTGAAAAGGGTAGGCCGTGCTTCTCCCACGCACGGCGCCGGTGCGGCGTCGACCGGACAAAGGATGATGTCGTAGCCCTCCATAAACCCCAGCATTTCACTGCGAAATTGATCCCAGTCCGCCAACAACTGTACTAACTCCGCCCCGGAGCCTTTGCTCATGGCCCAATAGCGTTCGGTAATGGCTCTGGAGTTGGCCAATGCCTCCGGGAACGCCGTATAGAGTATGGCACCCGCTTCCTTCAATACTTCGGCCACCGACTTCAGAGTCGTCTGTGTTATATCATCAACACGCGCAATGCGCCCTCGCTGTACCAAGCCACTCTCAAACCGCGCAGTACGACAGTACCTATTGAGGGGGGCGGCATCGGTATCACGCCGGCATCCCGACCGTCCTCACCGGCGATCAACTGCAGCGCCAAAGCCAGATCCTCGACATGTCGGACCATTGGGCCAATCTGGCTGCGATAGTCACTGAACCAGCCAGGATGATCGAATACACCGGTGTTGGGTACGCAGCCACTGGCGGGTTTCAACGTGCTAACACCGCAGAAATGAGCAGGCACACGCAAGCTACCACCGGAATCACTGCCCAATCCCAATGGTGAAAGGCCAGCGGCAATTGCCGCAGCTTCGCCACCGCTGCTGCCTCCCGGGCTATGGAATAGAGAATGCGGGTTACGCGTAGCACCGTATATGGGGTTGTCGGTGACGACCCCGCCGCCCCCGGGTGGACAATTGCTTTTGCCAAGCAAGATCGCGCCGGCAGCTTTCATTCGCGTAACCACTACAGCGTCCTGCTTCGGTACTTATCGCACCCGATCGACCAAGCCGACTGCTGACACCACACCGCGAGTATCGATAACATCTTTGACCGTGAAGGGGACGCCATGCAGCGCTCCCCAGTACTCACCTTTGGCAACTGCTCGATCGGCTTCCCAGGCGCGCGCTAACGCCGTCTCGCCACACACCTGCACCAAGGCGTTGAGTGATGGGTTAAGCGCTTCGATACGTGCGAGGTAGGTGGACACAATGGATGTTGAGGAGAGCTCGCGCCGTTGAATCAATCTGGCAAGTTCAGAAGCTGAATGACGGAGTAATGAATATGGTAAAGACAATCGTGTTTGCTCCAATATTTTTACAGGCTTAAAGCATCATCGAAACGCGTAATTTCGGGCGAGGCCTGGCACCATCTGCCTGCTACGGGGCTTAATGCGGCTCATCTCGACAAAGTTTTGCGGAAAGGTTGCATTGCCGGCCTTGCTTTCTATCCTCAATCTTTACGTAACAGCACCCTCGTCACTTTCCGCTCTTCAACCTCGACAACGGTCATGCTCCACTCCTGCCAATTGTGCTTGTCTCCAATGATTCACAAGCGACCCGGCAGGTGCGTGACCAACCCTGCGAGCGTTTGTTAGTCATTGGTCGCCGTTGCTTGATAGCCATCGCGGGCAGCCCGCGATGCTTTTAACGTTTACGCAAACCTTCTAGCAACTTGGGTGTCGGGTAGCCATCCGCTGGCCAGCCGAACGACTGCTGAGCCGCACGGATCGCCTTACGGGTGTTGGTGCCGATGATGCCGTCAGCGTTGCCCGCTTCGAAGTTGTGGTTGCTCAACAGAGTTTGCAACTCCATTCGCTCTGAACGATTCAGCGGCAGGTCATCCTTGGGCCATTCGTTGGTGATTAAGCCTGCGCCTGTAAAACGCTCCGACAGCAAGTTCGCAGCTAATGCGTAGGACGACGAATTGTTGTACTTGACGGCCGCCCGGAAGTTGTCGAGGACCAGAAACCCCGGGCCGCGATAACCGGCCGGCAGCAGTAGGGCGGCAGACAGGTGTTCGGCACCTGGCGGCATGCTCGCGTTATTGGGTAGTTTCACGCCCAGTTGAATCCATTCGGCGACACTTTTGCGAATCTCGCCGTCGGCCAGCGAGTAATTGAATGTGTTCGGCAGCTCGATTTCGAAGCCCCACGGTTGACCTTTTTGCCAGCCCGAAATTTGCAAGTAGTGGGCGATTGAAGCCAGCGCATCGACAGGACTGTCCCAGATGTCTCGGCGACCGTCGCCATCGAAGTCTACTGCGAGATTGTTATAGGTGGTCGGGATGAATTGAGTCTGGCCCATGGCACCGGCCCAGGAACCGAGCATCTTCTCGGGCGTGATGTCACCCTGTTGCAGGATTTGTAGCGCCGCCAACAACTGCGCGTGGGCAAAGCCCTGGCGTCGACCTTCATAGGCCAATGTTGCCAGCGAGCGGATCACCGACTTGTTGCCCTGGAAGCTGCCGAAATTGCTTTCCATCCCCCAGAACGCCACTAGCGCCCGGCGGTCGACGCCATAACGTTGTTCGATGGTGGTCAGGGCGTCGGCGTATTGGTTGAGCAGCAGCTTACCCTTGCGAACGCGCAGTGCAGAGAGTGCGCCGTCGAGGTATTCCCACACCGGCCGGGAGAACTCCGGCTGGCTGCGGTCGGCGCGAACCACGCTCATGTCCGGTGTCACACCGGCAAAAGCACGGTCGAACAGGCTAGGATTAACGCCAGCGGCAAGTGCCTCCTTTCGGAAATCTGCCTGCCACTCCTCGAAGGTCTGCGTAGACTGGATGTCGATGTTGTCATCTGTTGACGTCACAGGCGCAACGATGGACGGGAGAGATGTGACAGGGACCGTCTGAAGCGGTTGGGCGTCGGCGACGGTTGGTTTTCCCGCGGAGACTACAAGCAAAATGAGGCTTGAGGCAGCAATCAGTTGGCACAAGTGCCAATGACGGGAAATACAAAAGGGCATGCTCAGGTCCAGAAAGTATGAATAGGGTGCCGACAATAACATATATGTGGCGTCTGTTTTAAGTAGGCGGAAAGTTATTAAGCTGAATCAATGGGGTTTTCGCTTGGATGTTGAAAAACAATAGCGGTAGTTATTTTTTGTATCAATGATCTGTATGAATTAATTAATCATTGTGATGCTTTTTTGAGACATGTCTTATAGCGCGGTGAGGCGGAGGGGTGATACTTTATTACATCTTTTTTTTCGAAAAAAATTTTAAGATGGTTTTCCCTGTGTATCGGCTATAACGATGAGGGCTTTGATCGTCTATCAGTATTGTGAGCAGCGGCGCTCAAGAAGTCGCTGGCCGAGTCAGGCATTTTTTCGCGCCACTGCCAGCGGCTTCTAAGGTTAATCGCATTGACGCATTCTTTATCGGCCTGTTTGAGCGCTTTGCCACGCTGATCGTAAACTCGAATATCTTTCCAGGCGTAATATTTATTGGTCTGATTGTCGACTTGAACAGGGGGGCGAGAGTTAGAGGGGCGAGCATTTTGATCAACTAGTTCGGCGAGCCTAAATCCCTAAGTTCTGGTCATGCTTGTTTCACTTATTGGTTTTCGATCCAGCTGTCGGGGTGGCTTTTTCTATTTACGTCACTAGCTTTAATATTCACTACAACGAGAGTGGCGTCGCGTGAATAATCGAATAATTATCGTTGAAGATCATCCAGCAGTCCGTATGGCGTTGCGCTTGCTTCTGTCGAGCGAGGGCTATGACGTGGTAGCAGAAACAGGAGACGGCGGCGAAGTGTTGGCCTTGGTCGAGCTGCATAATCCTTCGCTCATGATTCTGGATCTCGGTATTCCCACTGTCGACGGTCTGACGATTATTGGCCAATTGGCTGAGATGCAATCGCCGATAAAAATAGTCGTATTCACCGGGCTACCTTTGGAGGGGCTAGTCGTCCGCAGCAGACAAATGGGCGCCCATGGTTTTGTCCAAAAGAGCAGTGAGTTATCTGAATTGGTGTATGCCGTAAGAGCGGTACGGGCCGATGATGAGTATTTTTCGTCTGCACGCGGCTTGTCGCAAAACCACGAGATTGCGCAAGAGCAAGTATTGATAGAGCACTTATCGGCCCGCGAAAGTAACGTGATGAGGTGTCTGTTGCAGGGAAAGAAAAATAGCGAAATCGCCGAAATCATGAATTTGAACCGAAGGACGGTCAGTACATATAAAATGCGTATGTTCCGCAAGCTTCAGATCGCGGGAATGGCAGATTTGTACGCAATGGCAAAGCGCAACGGCATGCTTTGAACGGGGTATCGCCGTTCAAAGCTCCTTCAGGTGTTGATGCAGCTTGAATAATTCGATATCAGTACGGATGCCCAGTTTTCTGAAGGCGGACTGCTTTTGGCCGCTGATAGTTTTCCGGCTTCGGGAAAACTTCTCTGCCACTTGAGTGACTGACAAGCCCTCAAGGCAGCAGCGCAGGACCTCGCGCTCCTTGGGGGAAAGTCCGGGGTTGTCGACGAGGGTTTCATCCCAATTGTCGAGCTGTTTTTCTGCGCCGATGGGCTGTAGAGGTTGTTTGTCAAGCTCTGCCGTGGTGGTCGGAGCCATGTAAGTACGATCCATGGCCGCCATCCGCACGGCCTTCAGCAAATCCTCGGCCGGCTGTGTTTTTCCAACAAATCCATTGACCCCTGCGCGAATGCACATATTCACCGTGGCAGGCCTTTCAGTGGCCGAAAAAATCACGATCTTCACACTTGGGTGGCGCGAGCGTATCGATTGAATCAGGCGCAGCCCGTCAACCTCGCCGTCGGCCAGTTGATAATCGAGTATGAGCAAGTCCGGGGAGTGGAGGCGCAATCCTTCCAACAGGTCGCGGCTCGTGGTGTAAACGCCGGTTACTTTGAAGTCGGGTTCCATTGACAGGCGAATTTTCAACGCCTCACGAATCAACGCATGGTCATCCAATAGTGCAATTCGCAATGGTGAAATTACCGACCATCTCATCTTTTGGCCTCCTGGGCACGATGGGTAGGAATCGACTTACGTCGTTCGCAAGGCGTGAATCTTAATAGGGTTTAGCGTCGCCCTCAAAGAAATCAATAGCCTTCAGTGCCTCAGCTTAAGCGTTCTGTATTTTTCGTATCGTCCAGCAATGAGGTTTTCGTTCAATTTTGAGACAAGTCTCGTTTTTGCCTTGTTGTGCCTTAACCGGGCTGTGTCTGCGGCGACCGATAGCGTTTCCATGTTTTTGGTTGTGGTTGAACAGCCAACTCCCTGTTGGTAGTAGATCGCGGGGCGCAAGATGGGTGTCTACAATATTTATCCGCAGGCAACTTCATCCCGGCGACAGAAGACATCCTATTTTTGCAGTTAGGTGAGAGCAAATACGGCCGGCCTGTTCTGGATCGTAATCTGTCATACAAGACTTCGATCGAGAAAGGTCTGCGTTGTGGCCTGACCTGCTTCGACTCGACCATGCAAAGTAACCTGTCGGTGGGCATGCCTCTGGATGTGCTGGTGTGCAGAAAGGACGGCTTTGCCGAGGCAAAGAGCTACCGCATTACCAGCAGCGACTCGTACTTCGTTCGTCTCCGTGCGCAATGGGCCGCCGGACAGCATGACATGCTTGTCGAGCTACCTGATCCACCTGATGTTTACATGAGCACTTGCGCGGGATAGAGCTTTCTTTTACTGGATTTCAAAACAAAAACACCCGATGCACTGCATCGGGTGTCGGGGTTGCGTTTATTTATTTCCGGTTAGTCTTCAATGGCGGTCTCAGTCGTTGCGACATGCGTCAGCAGATCGCCTGGCTGACAATTCAGATAGCTGCAAATCGCATCCAGAGTCGCCAGTCGAAACCCCTTCACTTTGCCTTGTTTAAGCAGGGATAGATTCTGTTCCGTGATGCCGATGGCAATTGCCAGATCCTTGGATTTGACCTTGCGTTGAGCCAGCATCACATCGAGTTTTATTTCAATGGTCATGGCTTGGCCCTAGATGAATTGCTTGTTTTCTTGAGCCAAGGCGCTTCCTCTTTGATGAATGCGGGCAACGACCATCAGCGAGGCAGCGAGGAAGAGACTGAGCAGATCCGATGCATTAAAGGCGATCGTGAGAAACCCTTGGCCTGGAGGTTGAAGCAAGGTCATCCAGACGCTCATTGCCGGAGTCAGCACGAAACTCACAAGTACCCACAGGATCACAGCGAACCCTACCTTGCCGAGCAGAGTGGCTGATCTCTCCGCGAAATATTGCCCTTCACCGTACAGCTCAAACAAGCGGCACAAGGAGATCAAGCCATTAGCCAGAATCAGCAAAGGAATACTGGACAGGAATAAACCACCTGCAATTTGCCACCAAGGCATGTTCCCGACATCGACATTCAGGTTTGCATTTAGGCCTGTCGCCGTCAGGTTGAAGCCCATGTCGTACTGCCGCGCAAACTCCGGAAAAATCCAGAAGGCGGTGTTCAGTACGAGCATGCCGACTATCAAAAATTTAGTGAGCTTTGCCATCAAGCGACTGCGGCGGGCTAATTCATCATTGGTCATCGAAAAAGCATCCTGTTCGGTTCAGTTTTTGTTCCCTTTACTCCGATCTATCGTGCTCGTTCGCGGTGAAGACTGATAGAGGTGAGGGGATTGTTATGACTGTGTTGCAGTCATAAATTACTGTATTGCGATAATTTATCAATGTCAACGTGTTTGCCCGCTTCCAATCCACGCTGACTGCAAGCTTCTTCCGTTTACCTGCCGCGCGCATCTGTCTGGCTTGTTTTGAGACACGTCTCATATCGGCTGAGCCTCGCGCCAAAGATCATTGCCATCACTGACTTATGTATTAAGCAGCAATGTGAAATTTGATCAATCAAGCCAACCAATCACCTCGGATTCTTCAGGAGAGGCGGTTCGAAGACTTGGCTAATTTGGCCCGAGAGGTATCAAAGTTGAGCACAAACGCAGTCAACGTAGCCGTCGTGGATGGCAAGACTATTAGCGAAGCGACAGAGCTTCGAGTCGCGAAATCGGGTGAGCCCGTCCGGATCAAGGCGGTCACCAATGGCAAATACGTACTCGCCGAAGGTGATAAGGGGGTTGCGCCTGAAAACATTACCGTCAAACGGGTCGGCAAGGATCTGCATGTCGCGCTGGAAGGCACCAACCCGGATCAGCCACAGCTGATCATCGAAGGGTTCTACGATACTCAGGGCCAGTTGGTCGGCATGGCAGAAGACGGCTCTTTCCACGAATACGTTGCCTCGAACGCCTTGCAAGACCACAGCGCGGCGTTCCTCATCGAGGACGTAGCCGCACCGCAAGTGCTCGCAACGGAATCGATGGCCAGCATGAGTGGCGGCTTGGTTTCCGCCGGCGGTATGAGTTGGGTCGGCGGTATGGGATGGGTTGGCGCTGGCCTGATGGGATTGGCAGGCATAGGCTTGTTGGGGGCCGCTTACGCGATGACCAACAACGATGACGAGAAAGACGATTCGCCTCCGTTGAGCACGCCAAACGTCAGCGATATCACAGACGATGTCGGCAACAAGACAGGCCCGATCAAAAACGGTGACTCCACCGACGACACCACGCCCACTTTCAACGGCACGGGCAACCCGGGAAATATCATCATTATTCGCGACGGCGACAAGATCATTGGCGAAGCGGTTGTCGGTGCGGATGGTACTTGGTCGTTCACGCCATCAACGCCGATGGGTGCCGGGGCGCACAGCATTACCTTTACCGAGAAAAATCCGCTGGGCATTGAAAGCACGCCTTCGACCAGCGTTGACTTCACGATTGACCTGGCGGCACCGGGCAAGGTCGCGATCAACGAAGTGCTGGATGACGTTGCTGGCTCGCAAGGTCCGTTGGCGCAAAACAGCGTGACCAATGACAGCACGCCGACGCTCAGCGGCCAGGCGGAACCTGGTTCCACAGTCGATATTTACGCCAACGGGGTAAAAATTGGCGAAGCCCCGGTCGATGCCAACGGCAATTGGGTGTTTACCCCGTCGCCAGCACTTGCCGACGGTACTTACGAGTTCTCGGTGGTTGCCGTGGATGCCGCGGGAAACAGTGGGCTGGCGTCCGATCCCTTCGTGCTGACCATTGATGCGTCCGCGCCGGGCAAACCGGGTGAGGGTGGCCTGGGTGGCATCGATAGCGTCATCGATGACGTTAATCTGGTTACCGGTCCGATCGCCAACGGTGGTTTGACCAACGACAGCACCCCGACCTTGAGCGGTGGCAATCAACAGCCGGGCGACATTGTGAACATCTTGAACAATGGCGTTGTTATTGGCACCGCGACTGTCAAGAGTGACGGCACCTGGTCGTATACCCCCGGTCAACCGCTTGCTGATGACACGTATAACTTCAGCATGTCAGTGACCGACGCTGCCGGAAACACCAGCCCGCCTTCCGATCCCTACGCCATCATCGTGGACTCCCTTGCCCCGGGCAAGCCGGGCGCGGGTGGTCTGGGTGGCATCGATAGCGTCATCGATGACGTTAATCTGGGGACCGGTCCGATCGCCAATGGCGGCATTACCAACGACAACACCCCGACCTTTAGCGGCAGCAATCAAACGCCGGGCGACACGGTCACTATCAGCGACAGCAACGGCATGATCATCGGCACCGCAGTGGTGCAACCCGACGGTAGCTGGTCGGTTTCGACGACCACGCCATTGGTTGACGGTACGTATGACATCATCATGGTTGTCAATGATCCGGCGGGCAACGCCAGTCTTCCCTCCGACCCGCATACAATCACCGTCGAAACCGCGGCGCCTCTGGCTCAAGCCATTGTCGAAAGCATGGACAAGGATGCCGGCGCCAGTGACTTCCTGACCAATAACGGCAGCGCCGGCCGCTTGATCGAAGGCTCGCTGACATCAGCACTGATTGCAGGCGAAAAGGTTCAGGTTTCCACCGACGGTGGTACGACCTGGTTCGATGCACTGCTCAATGCTGACGGTACCTGGAGCTTCCTCGACCTGACAGCGCACACGGGCGACTGGACTATCCAGACGCGGGTGGTGGATGCAGCGGGCAACTTCACTACCAGCAGCCAGGATGTCTTTCTGGACACCGTGGGCCCGAGTGCACCGACTTCCCTGGACTTCAATGGCTCGGTGGTCACCGTTAACTTCGATGGGAATGGCTTAGAAGTAGGCGACAAGGTTCAGATCGTGGTCGGGGATCAACGTTTTGAAGTTGAGCTGACGCAAGCGCAGATCGATGCAGGATCAGTGGACGTCACGACGGTTGCTGGCGCGGCGATGACCAACTCCGAAGCACTAATCATCGATGCGGCGGGCAATGCTTCTCAGCATCTGATGCCTGAATTGGAGACGGTTGACTTTGAGGCTGTGCCTGTAGGTGGCGTGCCTGCCGGCGGCACACAGAATTTTGGTGGCTTCACATTTGACTGGGGGGGCGCTCCAACAGATACCAGCCATGGAGTCCTCGCAGCAGGGGTGTCTTTCAGTGGCATCACAACTCCATCACGGGGATTAGGTTTTACTACGACGGCCTCCGCTGGCAATCCGACCATCACCCTGAATAATGGTGTGGAGGCGGGAGCAATGTCATTTCTGGTTGGGCAGGCTACTCGCCCCATCACATTGAACTTTTATGACGCCATTGGTGGTCTGGTGCACACAGTGGCGTTGCCTCCTGTACCGGCAGGTTTTCAGGAAGTGAATTTCCAGCTCCCGAACGGCCTGACATTCACGACGGTGGAGTTCGCTGGAACGGATAGTGATTGGCTGTGGGTTGATGATTTCAAATTCTCCAACGGCAGCTTCAACTACATGGATCCCCCGGCCACTCAAGAGATCGATGGCACCGGTGCCTACTATGGCGACGATGTAGACAACGTATTTACAGTGAGCGACACCGCCCACTTGAATGACGCCAGCAGCGTCATCAACGGCGAAGCCGGCGTCGATACCTTGAGCCTCACCGGCGCTGGCCAGGTTCTGAATCTGGACAGCATCGCCGGCAAGCTGGAGTCCATCGAAGTCATCGACATCACCGGCACCGGCAACAACACGTTGAATCTGTCGTTGGGCGATGTCCTCGCACAGGGCGAGACCTCGTTGTTTGTTGATGATGGCCATGTGCAAATGATGATCAAGGGCAACGCCGGCGATGTGGTCAATCTGGATGATCTGCTGTCGGGTACCAACGATCCGGGTGACTGGTCCGCGCAGGGCAACGTGACCGTCGGTGGTGTGGTGTACGACGTGTATTCGCACTCTTCGGTGGATGCAGAATTGCTCGTGCAACAGGGCGTTACCACCAACCTGGTGTAAGCCGGGCGAGCTTTCCGTTTCTTTCTATTTGAATAATCTCAAGCGGGCACCGGACGGTGCCCGCCGTGGAGTCATGAGCATGGTCAAGCGTATTTCTCTGTTAAAAATCGCACTGTTGGGAATGGCATTGTGCAGCGCGCCCAAGGTGTTGGCTGTTGAAGCCTTCGGCAGCAACTACTCGGCAGTTGCCCCGGTGTCTTCTGCGCAAGCGCAAGTAGTGGTGTTCCGGCCTGCGACGAGCGATTCCCCAAACGACGCGATCAATGTGTATGTGGACCGTAAGTTCCACACAGCGCTGTTGCCCGGTGGTTTCTCGACATTATGCGTTGCCGCCGGCGCGCACACACTCAGTGCAAGCCGACACGATGCGCATTCCATTAACCTGGCAGGTGGCCTGACCTATTTCCTTGAGCTCGATGACGACATCACTCAACCTTCGCAGTTCGTCAGACAGGACAAGGCCGAACAACAGCTGGCCGGTATGCGTCAGCAAATTCAGGCGCTGTCTCGGGCATCGACTGTGCAGACTTGCAACTATCAACAGGAAGCCGTAACTGCCTTGAATTAAGTCCGGCAGTTTCAACGTGTGGATAGCACTGCCGCGAAACGGTGGGCTATCCGCGAGTTGGCAAGTGCAAATCAGGATAATTCCTGTATCGCTAAAAGTGCGGCGCCGTTATTTTTCGGTCGTTACATCATTGAAGACTAGCGGTGGACATGGGTGCATCATTGACGTCGGATCGAACGCGACGCTCGGGCAAATTTGACTGGTCAATGGGAGCGAGAATACGTTGATTATCTACTATGTTGGGTAGGTTGGAGCTTCATGGAACTCAATCGGAAGAAGCCTAGTGAGCTATTATCTATTTTTGGAGTGCTACGGAAAGACCGGAAACCGCTTGCTACCGGCGCGCTCAGGGGCCCTTTTATCAGATACTGGTTAGTCCATGACCGGTGTCCACCAATCCGGTCTTTTGTTCCATCAGCTGAACTGCAAGTGTGCAAATACCATTGAGTCCGGTTGAGCGATCAGCCTTTGGTGCGATGGGATAGCCGGGTGGTCCAGTTGAGACACGCAACATACCTATACACATATCGCTTAGACGAAGTACATACTTACGCAATCACAATATGGTTGCTGTTCATATCCCATGCTCTTAATGTAGCCCTGCAGAGCACTACGTCGTCAAAAAATTGAAAACGAGAGGTGTGCCCGCATTCGTGTCCCGAAGCGCTCTCATGAGAGCCGCATGCAGTGGTTCTAGGATCGAGAGGATCACCAGTTATATGCAGGGCCAGCGGGTGGTTGTGCGTGTCGACGCGCATCGCTGATGATGCATACGGTCAACAGCGTCGGCGCTATATACGCCGGTCATTGTTTTACATTCACGACTTTAAGACAGGTCTTGCATCGCGGTTCGCAAGGGTCAGAGTATTTTATGGGTGCCATTTAAATAATTGAGCATCAATCATGAATTACTCATTACCTACCAGCAGTATGATGAGAGTGTTGGTCGCCGATCCTAACTTCGAACAACGGGTTGTCATTGACAAATCTTTAGGGTTTTTAGGGTATTTTAGAGTCTGCCCTGTTGCGTCTTTTGATGAATTGATCAATCTGACCCATTACAGTCCAAATTTTTATGATCGTTTTGATTTGCTGATTATCAATGCTGAACTTGTTTCAAGTGCGGGGCGTGACGTTGTTAACTTTGTCATGAATAATCCTCGCTTGAAGCATGTGCTTATCTCCGGCCCTCATGGTCGGCCAAAGGATTACCAACCATTAACCAGCGGTCCGCAGCATCAGGTGCGGCTGGTCGATACGGTCAACTACTATGTATTGGTCGATTTTCTCTTGTTGATAGATAAAACCTTGAAATATAGAAGAGTGAGTGAAATCCGTGCCTGTGTTGCGGATGCTCAGTATCCGGTTACGAAACATCGGATAGCGGGTTTTCAGTCATGAGTGACGGTTGGAGGCATCCTGGCAATCTTGCAAGTCATTACGCGATGAATAATCGAATACTCATCGTCGAAGATCACCCGGCCGTTTGCATGGCGCTGCGCATTTTGCTGGCCAGCGAAGGGTTCGATGTCGTGGCAGAAACGGGTGATGGTGCGCAGGCGCTGGAATTGTTGGAGACACTTGCGCCCTCCACCATGATATTGGACCTGGGCATCGCCTCGATGGATGGGCTGACAGTTATCAGTGAGGTCACCGCCAAACGCTTTCCAGTGAAAATCATTGTGTCGACGGGGCGGTTGTCCACCAACCTGGATGTGCATTGCATGCAGCTGGGCGCTCACGGGTTTGTCGACAAGAAAAAAGATTTGTCGCAGTTGATCCATGCGGTGAGGGCTGTCCGAGTCGGTGAACTCTATTTTCCGACTTTATCCCCGTCACAGAGCAATACGAGCCACTGGATCAATTAGCGTCCCAGGCTCAAAGGCTTTTTCAATCGAGTTGTTAACCCATCAGGGCCCTACCACTTTTCTGCGCTACCGTTGGCGCCTGCGCAAATGCATAGGGTGACGATGCCCAGCCCCTCCTATGCCGACTCAATACCCATCCTCAATTTCAGCGCCTTGGTTTAAGTCCCCCTTATTTCGGTTAGTCCCCAGCTGTCAGTTCTTGGGTGCTTTTTGAGACAAGTCTCGTTTTCGTGTCTGGGCGCGCGGGTCAAAATCCCCTTCACCCAGGAAACATCATGATCCGAAGGCAACGCCACTCCAGGAGCATTTGATTTCTGAGTGTCACCCATGAGCGTCGCCGCAGGCTTACCAAAACTCAGGACTTCGTGAATGTCGACTACTAGCTCGTCCGAAAACCCAGTCACGGATGCTCAACCCGCACCTTTGCCCCAGGCCGAAACTCAAGCCCATACTCAACCCCAAACCCAGGACACCTTGCTGCAGTGTGTTTCCTGGCTATGTGATTACTACTCAACAGGGCGTTCGTATCAGGTATTGACGGCGGGGCTGCCCAAGGCCGGGGTGCTTTCTCCTTCTTTGGCGCTTGCAAGCTTGGCCAACGCCGGGCTGTCGGCGGGGCTGGTGGAGCGTCGGGCGCAGGCGTTGCCGGCGCAACTGGTGCCGATGATATTGCTGCGCAAGGATCATGGCGGCTGCATTTTGCTGGAGCGCCGCAAAGATCCGGCGGACAAGGATAAGCGTGCCTTTGTGTATTCGGTGATCCTGCCCGAGATCAGTAATGACCCCGTCGAGTTAAGCCAGACCGACGTGGATGAGCTGTACGCAGGCTTTGCCATTCTCGCCAAGCTCAAAGCCAAGGTAGACAAGCGCGCCGGGGAAGAACTCGCGAAGCCGGCCGGCCATTGGTTGTTGAGTACCCTGTGGCGTTATCGCCGTTATTACCGCAGTGCCGCGATCGGTGCGGTGCTGATCAACGTCCTGGCTTTGGCCAGCATCTTTTTCACCATGAACGTCTATGACCGCGTGGTGCCCAACCAGGCGTTCGTGACCTTATGGTCGCTGGCAATCGGTGTCGCCATCGCGATGGTCTTCGAGGCCATCGCCCGTTACGTGCGCGCGCATCTGCTGGACGTGGCGGGAAAGAAGGCCGACCTGGTGCTGGGGACGTTGTTGTTTCGGCAGGCCCTGTCGATTCAGATGGAACACAAACCGGCGTCTTCCGGATCCTTTGCCAACCAGTTGCGCGAATTCGAAGCGGTACGTGATTTCGCGACCTCGGCAACTTTGGCGGCGATCTCGGACCTGCCCTTTGTCTTGATGTTTGTCGCTGTGATCTTCGTCATCGGCGGCCCACTGGGTTGGATTCCGTTGTTACTGATTCCTTTGATCATCGGCATCAGCATCATTATCCAGTGGCCATTGGCACGAACCATGAAGGAAAACCTGCGCGAGTCCTCACTTAAACAAGGCGTGCTGATCGAGTCGATCGAAGGCCTCGAGACACTCAAGGCAGTAGGCGGTGAAGCCTATATGCAGCGTCGCTGGGAAACCTTCAGTGCCTTGTCGGCTGCGACCTCCATGAAGTCTCGGGAACTCACGAGCATAGCCACCGGTACGGTCGCATTCTTTCAGCAGATTCAGACCGTTGCCTTGATTGTGGTCGGCGTCTACCTGATTGATGCGGGCGA
The DNA here is from genome assembly GCF_059716145.1 of Pseudomonas sp. LBUM1648. Lineage (NCBI taxonomy): Bacteria > Pseudomonadati > Pseudomonadota > Gammaproteobacteria > Pseudomonadales > Pseudomonadaceae > Pseudomonas > Pseudomonas sp. LBUM1648. The sequence continues at coordinate 4,186,949 of NZ_CP166808.1, read as the reverse complement.
CCTGACCATGGGCGCCTTGATCGCCACAGTGATGCTCGCCGGTCGAGCTACGGCGCCGCTGGGGCAGGTGGTGGGCCTGGCTGTGCGTTTTCAGCAAGCGAAGGCGGCCATGCAATCGCTCAATGGTCTGATGGCGTTGCCGGTTGACCGCGATAGCCTGCGTGAGTACCTGCCCAAACCCATGATCGAAGGCCAACTGACGCTGAAAAATGTCGGCTTTGCTTATCCGGCACCACCAATGCAGCCAAATCCTCCAGTGCTGCAAGGTATCAACCTGAGCATCGAACCGGGTGAGCGAGTGGCGATTCTCGGCCGCATCGGGAGTGGAAAATCCACGCTGCTGCGCGTGATGGCGCGTCTGTATTCACCGGTCGACGGGCAAATGTTCAGTTCAGGGTTGGACGTCAATCAGATCGACCCGGCCGACTGGCGCAAGGCATGTGGTTACGTAGGACAAGACGCTCGCCTGTTCTACGGTTCATTGCGCGAGAACGTCATGATCGGCCGCCCTGAAGCGACCGCCGATGAGTTTCTGCGGGTGTTGCGATTGAGTGGGCTGGACCAGGTGGCCGCCCGTCACCCGCAAGGCATCAATCTGCCGATCGGTGAAATGGGTGAAGGTTTGTCGGGGGGGCAAAGGCAGTTGGTGTCCCTGGCCCGCACGCTGCTGGCGCGTCCGCAGCTATTGCTGCTGGATGAGCCGACCAGTGCCATGGATACCCAGACCGAGGCGATGTTTTTGCAACATCTGCAAAGAGCGACGCAAGGGCAGACCCTGGTGGTGGTGACGCACCGTCCCTCGCTGCTGGCCCTTGTCCAGCGCATCGTCGTGGTCGAGGACGGCAAGGTCGTCGCCGATGGGCCCAAAGACACTGTCCTTGCCGCGATGAACGCCAATAACCGCAAACCGACGGCTGCGAAGGGCGCTGCCGAACGTCCCGCTTCCGGCAGCGCGTCATCCATGACTGTGCACGCGACAAGACCTGCAGCTGTGCCGGTTGCCGAGGCCGGATCGACAACATCGCAGGTGGCTCAATGATCAGGAAATTCTTTGGGCGCAGTGAGAGCGCCGCGCTGCAACCCGGCGATGCCGCGTACATGAACGACATTCAGGAATCGCTGCTGACCCAGACCACGCCCGGTTCGAAATTGATATTGCATCTGATCGGCGCCGTCCTGATCGGGGCGCTGGTGTGGGCGTATTTCGCCCGAGTCGAGGAAATCACCATGGGTGAAGCGAAGATCATTTCCAAGAGCCGCGAGCAAATCATCCAGAGCCTCGAGGGCGGGATCCTCGCGGAAATGAACGTGCGCGAAGGCGACGTGGTGGAGAAGGGGCAGGTGTTGCTCAAGATCGATCCGACCCGTGCCCAGGCCAGTTATCGCGAAGCCTTGTCGAAGGTCATTGGTCTGAAGGCCAGCATCACCCGGCTGCGGGCGGAGGCTTATCAGCAGCCCCTTGAGTTCGAAGAGATGGTGAAAGCCGACGAGGCGGTGGTGCAGCAAGAAACCCAAGCCTACAACGCACGTAAAAATGCCTTGAACGAGAGCATCAGCGCGCTGCAGAAAAGCTACGCGCTGTCCAGCCGGGAGATTCAGTTGGCGGAGCCGCTCGCGGCAAAAGGATTGATGTCGGAAGTGGAAATCTTGCGTATGCGCCGTCAGGCCAACGAAATCAAGTCGCAGATCGTCGAGCGGGTCAACCGCTATCAGGCCGAGGCCAACTCGGACCTGGCCAAGTTCGAATTGGAGCTGTCGCAAACCAGCGAAAACCTGGTCGGCCGGGCTGATGTGGTCGAGCGCACAACGGTGACGGCGCCGGTGCGTGGCACGGTGAAGAACGTGCGTGTGAATACCCAAGGCGGTGTGATCCAGCCCGGCGAGCCCATTCTGGAAATTGTGCCGTTGGAGGATCAGTTATTGGTTGAAGGAAAAATCCGCCCGGCCGATGTTGCGTTCCTGCGACCGGGCCTGCCGGCCACCGTGAAAATCACGGCTTACGATTACAGCATCTATGGCGGCCTGAAAGGTCAGGTCGAGCACATCAGCCCGGATACTTTGAAGGATGATCAAAAAGCCGCTGCCGGTCGTCCCGACGATACCTATTACCGGGTGCTGGTACTGACTGAAACCAGCTCGCTGGAAGCGGGAGGCAAGTCCTTGCCGATCATTCCCGGAATGGTCGCCTCTGTGGAAATCCGCACCGGCGAGAAAACCATTCTCGACTACCTGCTCAAGCCCGTGCTCAAGGCACGGGAAGCTTTTCGGGAGCGATAGACATGGTGCGTAATTCTTGCAGTTTTCCACTGAATTCGATTGCTCGGTGGGTATCGGTATGGGTACTGGCCGGGATGCATGTCGGTGTCACGCAGGCTGACGACGAACTGTTGCAGTTCACGCCGGAACCGACGTCAGCGGAACAGCGCCGGCCCGCCGCTGCGAGCAGTGCGGCAAAGAAAGTAGCCAATGACGGCACGCTTGCATTCACCCAGGTGGTGCCGGCGGGCAGGGCGTCCATTGAGAAGGCCTCTGAGGTCGATTCCGTTGTATCGGGCAAGTCAGGCGGGCGGGTTACTGCCCGGGAGCCTTTGCGTCAGGCGGACCCAAAGGTCGGCAGCGTCTCCGCCCTGGCTTATACCGGTCTGCCGAGTCGTATGGCTGAGCGTGCACGCAATGGCCATATAGTCGTCGGCCCGTCGGAGCGGGAGTTGCAGGCGATTTTCCGTCGAGCGGTGGAGGCCGCTGTGGCGCGCAGCCCCGCCGTGCTGCGTTCCAGCGGACAGCAACAGGCCGCGGTTTCCGATGTAGAAGCGGCAGAGGGTCAACGTTGGCCGCAGATTGATGTGGGCACCCAGACCCAGGCCTTGCAGTTCGGCAAAGGCTCTGAAAACGAGCAGGGTTCCGGCGGCGTCAATGTGGCAGTGTCCACCATGCTGTATGACTGGGGGCGGGTCGACAATACGATTGAAAGTCGCAAACGGTTGGCCTCTGCCGCCGATGAAAATCTCGCCGCCGAAAAGGAAAACATCGGCTTTGAGGTGGTGATGACCCTGGTCGAACTGGGCAAGCAACGCATCATTGGTGATCTCAGCCAGGACTTCGCCAACCGCATGACAGAACTGGTGGATATGCTGGCCGGCATCGTGGCTGTGGACCCCGGCCGCACAAGCGAATTGACCCAAGCGAAGGCGCGGCTACTGCAAGCCCAGGCCCTGCGCGATACGGCGGGGGCGAAGGCGAGGGATGCTGAAATCACCTTGCACAAGCTGGTGGGCGAGCGCCAGGTCGCCATTCCGGACAAGCGCGAATGGAACATCGGACTCACTGATCTGCAGCGATTGCTGGCTGCCGCGCAGAATCACCCGACCATTCTTCAGGCTGCCGCGCAGGCAGAATCGGCGGAGCTCGAGGCAAAGGCTGTGCGAGCGTCGGGTTTGCCGCAACTGAACTGGATCGTCAGTAAGAACACCGCTGAAGATTCACTCGGCCGCGAGCAGGCGTGGCAGACCAATCTGAGCATGAGCTGGGCCGCGTTCCGCGGTGGCTCGACCCGCGCCTCGGAGCGGGCGGCCCTTCAGCGTGCCGACGCCAGCCATCACGAAACCGCTCAGCAGCGTCGGGATTTGGAATTCAAGATTCGCACCGCTGACAATGATGCACGTACTCAACTGGAGCGGGCCGAGTTGTACCGCAATCTATCGGTGGAATCAGATCGTATTCGCGAAGCCTTTTACTTACAGTGGCACCATTTGGGAAAGCGCACCCTGCTTGACGTTCTCACGGCCGAAAACGACCATTACGGCAATCAGGTCAGTGAAATCACCAATCGCTTTGATGGCTATCAATCTATCCTGCGCCAATATGCCAGTGCCGGGACGCTCACACAGTGGTTGCAAGGCAAGGAATGAACTTCAAAAGCCGTGGACGCACATCTTACGTCGTACCCATGACTTGTGTTTCCGCTTATTCAGGATCTAGATTCCTTTGAAAAAGATGCCCGTTTTCCACTTGTGCATTTCCCTCAGCTTGTGATCTTAATTATTAAAGTCTGTCGCGAAAGAATAAAGTCTGTAGGGGGGCTAAGCACCCTGAGTGCCTGATACATCGAGGGAGATTGCTCGATTTTTTACTATGCGAGTCAGAAAGGAGGCTAATTTCTGCGGATAAGTGTGATATCCGGGGATCTTGGGAGTAGTAGCTAGGTGATTTAATTTATTGGAGGGCAAGCTACATGCTAATAGTCATGCGCTTACAAATGTACTGGAATGTCTGCCCCAGGTGATTCTCATTCATTTTTCATTCGGCATGATAGCCAAGCTTTGATAGATGTGATCGATATGACCATCATCCGAGGTAGCCATTATAGAGGTGTCAAGTTCAGGCTCCAGCTTTCTCGTGCTGCACGAATGAAATCGCCTCGTAAGGTATAAGGTTGGTGTTGACCATCATCAATCTTCCCAAGCGCCAAATTCTCATGTTCGAGGCTACACCTCGAGAGCTGCGCTTGTCCGCTCGGGAAAGGTCGGAGTTACTCGTGTTGGCGCAATATGAAAGTTAGTACAACCGACGCACTGGCTGTGGCGACTAGTGGCTATTGCCTAACAGATTGCGATCACACCAATCTTAGAGTCGAATTTGAGACGAATCTCATTTTTTGATGGAAGGGAACCTGTCAAAGTTTCACTCGATTGGCATGTACCGAAATATTCACGACCGCACAATTAGGTCTTGCTACAAGGCTCGCTTATTTCGCGCATATTGTGAGAACCCTCTGTGGCAACGCAAACCGCGGTCATCCTCATAGTGCAAGGCGACCCTTTCAAGGTAAGCACGCCGCGATACTGCCTTTCAGATAAATAGCGCGCAACCAAACGTGACAAGGATCATTATTATGAAAAAAGAACTCATTGCTCTTGCACTGCTAGCCGGTTCCACCTCCGCCGGTGTCGCCAGCGCCGCTGACGGAAAACTAAACTTCACCGGTAACATTAGCGCTACCACTTGTACTATTACACCGGTTACCGGAGTGCAAACGGTGGATTTCAAAACGGTCAGTGCGGCTGGTCTGGCCAACGTGGGTGATTCTTCTTCTCCAACTAAGATTGAAATCGTGCTCACCAGCTGCCCTGTCGCACTGACTTCGGCCACTGTAAAGTTTGATGGTCCAACGGATGGAGCGAACCCAAGTCTGTTGGGCATTCCAACGGGAAGCGGTGTCGCCACTGGCGTGGCTATCGGTTTATATGAGGACGATTCCTCCACCCTCATTCCAATTGGCACCCCATCTGCCAGCAATGCGCTTTCGTCCTCTGGCGATACTACCTTGACTTTCTATGCCAAGTTGGTGGCTACCGGAACAGTCGTCCCAGGGTCGACGATTGCCTCCAGCGATTTCACGATCAATTATAACTAACAGGCTCGGTGTGCCGAGCGCCTAAATAACAGGGGGCTCGGCATAGCATTTTTTCGTCAAAGACAAATGATTTGTCTCTGGAGCCTTCTGGAAAATTTGTATGCAAGGAGAACTAATCAATGAATTGGCCAAAGTCCGTTTGCGTTGCCGGTTGTCTCATTGGCGTGGCTCATAGCGCTTGGGCAGGCGTGATTGTGGGGGGAACCCGAGTGATTTATGACGGTTCGAAAAAAGAAGCCTCCATCTCCGTTAGTAACCCTGAAAAAACAACCCCCTATCTGATTCAGTCCTGGGTGGAGGATTCATCGGCTGTGGGCACGGGAAAAGCCCCCTTTATCATCACGCCACCGTTGTTTCGCCTGGACGCCGGACAGGAGAACATGCTTCGCATCATTCGTACTGGAGGACAGTTACCTGAGGATAAAGAGTCGGTTTTCTGGATGAATATCAAGTCCATTTCTCCCTCTGAAGAGTCGAGTACCAACCAACTTCAACTGGCGGTGAAAACACGTATTAAGTTGTTCTATCGCCCGGCCGGTCTGCGTGGAGAACCCGCCGAAGCTTATAAGGCGCTGACATTTTCTCGCGTCGGAAATCAATTGAAAGTCAATAATTCGACGCCCTACAATGTTTCTTTTTTTCGCGTAAGTGTGGGTGATAAAGAAGTCAAGGATGCAGGCATGGTGGCCCCGCAAAGTTCACTGACTTGGACATTGCCACAAGGCGCGGTTGGCCCGGTCGGTTGGCAGGCGATTAACGATTTTGGTGGTGTGACTCCAGCCGCCGGCGCGCCTCTCTGAAACCTGGTTTCTGTTTATCCCCCCTATTTAATTCCCGTTCGCTGGAACAACTACCCGCTTTTGTGTGGATGTCGCTGTGCTGCATGAAGTTGGGTGGAGATCGTTAGTATGAGAAAACATTGTAATAATCACGCGCCCTTTCGAGAAGAGAGCGGCTTACCATTTGTTTTCAAGCCCACTCCTCTAGCGTCGTTGATCACCGCACAGTTGGTTTTGGGTGTGGTAGTGCTGCCTTCATCAGTGTTGGCGGCGGATTATTTCAATCCCCAAGCGTTGGAAATTGGTGCGCCAGGACAGAAGTCTATTGATCTAGGGCAATTCTCCAAGCAGGGGGGGCAGCTGCCCGGCACTTATAGGGTCGATATCTATATGAACGATAATCGGCTCACCACGCGAGACGTCAACTTTGTCGATATCGATGGTCAGTTGCAGCCCGAGTTGAACCCGCAGCAATTGCAAGAGATGGGGGTAAAGCTGGATGCCTTTCCGACGTTGAGTCAACTGCCTGCATCAAGCATCATCAGTAAGTTGTCCGACTATATTCCAGATGCCAGCAGCCGCTTTGATTTCACTCAGCAACGCTTGGATGTCAGCATACCTCAGGCGGCACTTACCAGCGAGGCCCGAGGGTACGTGGACCCCATGCTCTGGGATCAAGGGCTTACAGCCGGGCTGTTGAATTACAGTTTCAGCGGTGCCAATACTTCACACAACGACAATTCGGGTACCGATGACAGTTATTACCTGAACTTGCGCAGCGGGTTGAACCTGGGTGAGTGGCGATTACGCAACTACTCCACCTACAACGCCAACTTCGGCAAGAGTAACTGGGCGACCCTTGACAGTTACGCCCAGCGCGATGTTCACGCGTTGAAAGGCCAGCTGACGTTGGGTGACAGCTCAACCCCCAGCGATGTGTTCAACAGTGTTTTGTTTCGTGGTGCGCAACTGGCCTCGGACGACAACATGTTTCCCGACAGCCTCAAAGGGTTTGCGCCCGTCGTGCGCGGTATCGCCAAAAGCAATGCCCAAGTTACCGTGCGGCAAAATGGCTACATCATCTATCAGACGTACGTACCGGCAGGCGCTTTCACGATTACCGATTTGTATCCCACGTCATCCAGTGGTGACATGGAAGTGACCATTACCGAGGCGGATGGTAGCGAGCGTCGTTCTGTTCAACCCTTTTCCGCAGTACCGGTCATGGTCCGCGAAGGGCGCTTGAAGTATTCGTTGACCGCAGGTGAGTACCGTTCGAAGAACACTGAGAGCAGAACGCCGACCTTTGCACAAGGTACGCTGATTTATGGCTTGCCCCATGGTTTCACCATGTATGGTGGACTGTTGAAGTCAGAAAGTTATGCCGCAAGTAGCCTTGGCGTCGGTAAAGGATTTGGTGACTGGGGGTCGCTTTCTGTGGACGTGACTCAAGCCAAGACCGGACTGCTCGATGGCTCTGACCACAGTGGTCAGTCCTATCGTTTCCAATACGCGAAAGATATCGAGGCCACGGGCACCAGTTTTACCTTGGCGGGGTACCGTTACTCCACCAGCGGTTACTATGACTTTCAGGAAGCCAACGAGATCGATCCGGCGAACTTCAACGACTGGCGTGGAACCTACAACAAACGCAGCAGGGCCCAGCTCTATATCAACCAAGCCCTAGGCGATTACGGTAACTTTTACGTCAACGGCTATCAACAGGATTTCTGGCGCCAGAGCGGGTTCGAGCGCAGCGTGACGGCGGGCTATAACCTGAGCCATCGCGGCGTTACTTACGGAGTGAGCTACACCTACACCCAGGCACCCGGCAATAGCGGCAACAATGACAATGATCAGCAGTTGGCATTCAGCGTGCAGGTGCCCTTGGGCAATACCCTGCCTAACAGCTGGGCGAGTTACAACCTCAATACCAACAAACAGGGGCAAACGTCTCAAGATGTGGGCCTGAGCGGCACTGCGCTGGCGGATAACAACCTTAACTACAACGTACAACAGGCCTATGCCAACCAAGGGGTGGGCAGTAGTGGTAGCGCCAGCGCCAACTACCAGGGCACCTATGGTGAAGCCCGAGCCGGTTACAACTACGACTACAGCTCGCAGCAGTTGAACTACGGGCTGCAAGGCGGAATCGTGGCGCACCCTTACGGCGTGACGTTCTCTCAACAACAGGGTGAAACCCTTGCCCTGGTGCGCGCACCCGGTGCCGCTGGTGCCAAGGTTCAAAACAATACCGGTGTTAACACTGACTGGCGTGGTTATGCCGTGGTGCCGTATGTCAGTACCTATCGCCGAAACCGCGTGGCGTTGGACACGGAGTCGCTGGCTGACGACGTCGATATCGATACCAATACCAAAACGGTGATTCCTACCAAGGGAGCGGTGGTGTTGGCCGATTTCCAAACCCGGGTCGGCAGCCGTGCTCTGATCACCCTCAGTCATTTGGGTAAACCTGTGCCATTTGGAGCCAGTGCCACTTTAGTGGAGGTTTCCACCGACTCACCAAACAGCGCGGTGGTTGGTCTGGCCGGTGAAGCTTATCTGAGTGGTGTGCCGGAGTCGGGGAAAATATTTGTGCGGTGGGGGGATGGGGTCGACCAACAATGTACGGCGGACTTTACCTTGCCTTCTCAGGTTGAAAAACAAGGGGCTTTCAGCGCCATCCGTACATTATCGACAAGCTGCAGATAGGGGAAACAGATTCATGACCATTTTTAAAATTAATTCCTTAATTAGTCCCATGAAGCTCCTGGGTTATACCGGTGTCGTAGTGCTTTTAAGTACCTTCTCGAACGCAGTTTTGGCAGCATGTTATTTTACTAATGGTGTAACTTCGGAGTTGAGCAGGACTGTCAATTTTGGTCCGGTTGTCGTACAGCGAGACAGCCCGATTGGAACGGTCTTAGCGAAAAAAAATACCGGTGCCTATAATGGTGCAGTCTCATTCTTTGGCTGTAGTACAGCTTGGACATATCAATGGTCGCCTTGGCGATTTACCACTGTTAGCAGCTACGGTAATAATGTTTATAATACTAATATTGATGGTGTCGGTATTCGTACAACAAATACATCTTCTGGTGCGGTTGTGCCTTATCTTCAACCTGCTCCAGGTAACTCGTTTGTTTCTATTGAGGGGGTGCAAGTTGAACTTGTTAAAACAGTAGCGGGTGCCGTTGGGGCGGGAACGCTTACGCTTGGTAGCGTGGCCAGAGCCTCTATCTGGAATCAGTTTTATACAGCAAATGTCGCATTGTCCGGTACTAATACGATCGTCCCGGTGGCGTGCTCGGTCACGAATAGCTCCATTCCCGTCCCCATGGGAAATAATATACCGCTCACCGATTTTACAGGACCTGGAAGTACGGTGGCCGAAAGGTCGTTCGATATTCCGCTGGATTGTGATGCCAATACAAAAATCCAACTTACACTTAATGGTAACCCAGACGGTTCCGGTGTTGCAGGAGTATTGGCGCTGGATCCGTTTCCCTCTGAAACCGTCGCAACTGGTGTGGGGCTGCAGTTGCTCCACAATGGTACGCCGGTCACGCTGGGAACCCCTATTGCGGTAGGGACAGTGCCCAGCAACGGCATGTACTCCATCCCTTTAGTGGCGCGTTATTACCAGAGCGGCGCGACCGTCACTGGAGGGAAGGCCAACAGTACGGCAACTTTTACCCTGACTTATAACTAAGAGAGTTAAAGGGCTGTTTTAATGTGCAAGGTGGCGTGGCTGGCAATTAGAACCTGTTAGTCACGCAAGCAGTTTTTGCATGTTGTCTCTCCCCTTGGCAGCAACGAATACGTTGTGAGGCCTCTGGCTAAGGATGTTGGGTTCCTCTCGTTCAACGGAAGTGTTTGACATTACCATGTTCAGGGACCTGTTTGGGCACTGCAATGGGTGCTAGCGGCAGTAAGACTTCTCTAAATGCAACTTAGAGGATGTTTACCATGGAGTTGGCCTTGTATGGAAACGATGGCGGCAAAGTAGCGAAGCGGATGATTGCTATGGCTGTGTTGTTCGGATTAAGTTTGAGTTTCCCTTCGTATGTCTTGGCATCGTTCATTGACTGGAGTTTTAGCGCTATGAGTGGTCGGTAGTTGTCGCCGTTGCGAATTGTTCTGGTCGATGATCATGCGTTGATTCGTCAAGCGTTGGAGAACCGTCTAGCGCTGGAGCCCAACTTCAATGTCGTGGGGGGCTTCACACGAGTCGTGAGTTGATGGAGGGGGGGCGTGACGAACCAGCCGACCTGCTGATACTTGATTATCAGTTGACCGATGGTGCGCTCTATGGGTTAACACCAACGGCATCATTGGGACCACTACCCGCAAGGCGATCGGTACTACTCGCAGTCGTTCGACTTGCCGGCTGACGGCTACCCGACTCCCGAGTTTCTGGAAGCTTTGTCTAACCGCTAAAAGCATCGAGGCATCATGGCTTTGCCGTCATAAAATCCGCTACAGTTGGCTATGGTCCACAAGACGCCCCGGTTACCAAGTGGCCCTGAGCGCACCGTGGCCATTCCTGACAAACGCGAATGGAGCATCGGACTCACTAATCTGCAGCGATTGTTGGCTGCCGCGCAGAATCACCCGACCATTCTTCAGGCTGCCGCGCAGGCAGAATCGGCGGAGCTCGAGGCAAAGGCTGTGCGAGCGTCGGGTTTGCCGCAACTGAACTGGATCGTCAGTAAGAACACCGCTGAAGATTCACTCGGCCGCGAGCAGGCGTGGCAGACCAATCTGAGCATGAGCTGGGCCGCGTTCCGCGGTGGCTCCACTCGAGCGTCGGAGCGCGCGGCCCTTCAGCGTGCCGACGCCAGCCGGCACGAAACCGCACAGCAGCGTCGCGACCTGGAATTCAAGATTCGCACCGCGGATAATGATGCGCGCACTCAACTGGAGCGGGCCGAGTTGTACCGCAATCTATCGGCGGAATCAGATCGTATTCGCGAAGCCTTTTACTTACAGTGGCACCATTTGGGAAAGCGCACCCTGCTTGACGTTCTCACTGCCGAAAACGACCATTACGGCAATCAGGTCAGTGAAATCACCAATCGCTTTGATGGCTATCAATCTATCCTGCGCCAATACGCCAGTGCCGGGACGCTCACACAGTGGTTGCAAGGCAAGGAATGAACTTCAAAAGCCGAGGACGCACATCTTACGTAGTACCCATGACTTGTGTTTCCGCTCACTCAGGATCTAGATCTCTTTGAAAAAGATGCCCGTTGCCCACTTATGCATTTCTCTCTGCCTGCTGTGTTTTTTGGCTCTCGGACAAGCTGCTGCCTTTGCCGCCACCGAAACGCGACTGATCGTGCGTACGCCCGAGCTGGCGCCGTCCGTGACTTTCAGTGCCGAGACTCAGGCATGGCTCGCTTCCAGATCTTCGGTACGGATAGCCTATTGGGGGAGGACGCGCCCGCCGCTGTTCTTGGGGCTCGACCCCGACGGGTTCGAAGGGGTGACAGCCGACATGCTTGGGTTGTTGCAGCAAATGTTGGGAATACCCTTTCGGTTGCTACATTACCCGACTCGAGATGAAGCCTTACAGGCGATGGCGAAAGGTGAAGTGGACATGTTGGCCTTGAGCGATGTCGCCGAGGATGACAACCTGCTGTACACCGCATCCAAACCATACCTGCTGAACCGCGAGGTCATCGTCCGACGGGTCAATCAAACCCACAAGTCGACCTTCAACTTGAGTGGTGAACGTCTGGCCTATATTGCCGACAGCAGTACATCCGTGAGCCGACTGAAAGAAAAATACCCTAACAGCAAGCTAGTTCCCTATGCCGACTATTTGAATGCGATAGCGGGCGTAGCCTATGACCAAGCTGATGTTTTTATAACTGACTGTGTAACCGCGGACTTTCTGATTTCGCGCTTTTACCGTAATGAAGTTTACATCGCCGGTGACGCTTCCAGCGGCAGCGTTACCGATCTGGACTTTGCTATCAGCAACGGTCGGCCGCAATTGCTGGAGGCAATCAACCAATCGCTTGGCGCCATTCCAGTTGCTAGCATCTTGCGTATCACCTCGCGCTGGGGTTTGAACAATAGCTTTGTGGTTGCTCGTCCTTCGTTGAATCTGACACAGGAGCAATCAGACTGGATCGCGGCACACAAAAATCTCAAGGTTGGGGTCTCCAGTTCTTCTGCGCCGCTGACTTTCTTTGACGAAAATAATCAGTTCAAAGGCTTTGGGGCCGATGTACTCAACAAAGTCAGCCAGTTGACCGGCTTGAAGTTCGAGATTGTCCGCCACAACGGTGTCAACGAAATGGTAGATCAATTACAGGAAAATAAGGTCGATTTAATTGCGGCGTTAAGCAAAGGGGAGCATTCGATTAACCCGAAACAGATCAGTCGCTCGTATCTCGTCAGCCCATTCGTTGTGGTTACGCGGCGAACCGAGGCAGGCATTCGCAGCCTGGATGAACTCAATGGCTTGCGCCTTGCGATGGTATGGGGCAATCCCGTGTCACCCTGGGTCCAAGAGCACTATCCCAAAATCCATCAGGTGATTGTGCGAAGTGCAACCCAGGGCATTGAGATGCTTGCTGATAAAGAGGTCGAGGGCACTGTCGGCATCAAGTTCAGTGCCGACTATTTCATCTCGCAGCATTTCAACGCCGATCTGCACGTCGCGTCGGTCATCGGGTCTCGCCCGGCAATGATCTCCATGGTCGTATCGCCCGCCAATCAGACCCTCAAGGACATCATCGATGTCGCGTTGTTGGCCATCCCGCCGGAAGAATTGTCGGAAATGTCCGATCGCTGGCGTTACAACGCTGCACCGGCTGTGGCCAGTCCGTGGAACACTTATAAGGATCATGTTGTCCGGGTGGTGATTGGCGCGGCCTTATTGCTTCTGGTATTTCTGGCATGGAACTACTATCTGAGGGTGCAGATCCAGAAACGAGAAAAAGCCGAGCGTGATCTCGAGGATCAACTGCAATTCAACCGCACGCTTCTCGATGGCGCGCCAGTGTCGCTTTATGTGCGCGACATGCAGGGGCGACTGATTCAATGCAATCAGGCCTACCTGAATTTCTTCAATGCCACCCGCGAAAATCTGATGGGTAAAACCCTGATGGAAAGCCAGGTGTTCAGTGACGAGCTCAATGCCAAATACCATCAGACTTATCTCAACACCCTGGAACACGGGCAATCCGCATTTGCCGATATTGACGTTGAAATACAAGGGCAACGCCATCGTCTCTACCACTGGCTGCTGCCATTCCACAATGCCGATGGCCAATACATCGGGGTGATCGGCGGCTGGCTCGATATCACTGAACGCGAACACTTGATAGAGCAATTAAGCCTGGCCAAGGAAATGGCGATGGAAGCCAATCGCTCCAAGTCAGTATTCCTCGCCAGCATGAGCCACGAAATTCGTACGCCCGTCAGTGCTTTGGTGGGCTTGATCGAACTGCTGCGCCTCAAAGGCGCCAATGCCGAGGATATTGAAGAGAGCCTGGAGGTCGCTCATCAGTCGGCCAAGTCCTTGCTTTCACTGATCGGCGATATTCTCGACCTTTCCAAGATCGAAGCAGGCGAAATGAGCATGGCGCCGCGGCCGACGCATCTGGGAGAGATGACTCAATCGATATTCCGCCTGTTCGACACCAATGCGCGCAAGAAGAATCTAGACTATCGATTGGTCACCGAGGTTCAGCATAGTGGCGTCATGATCGATGCGTTGATGCTCAATCAGATCGTCGCGAACTTGTTGAGCAATGCGATCAAATTCACCGATCGGGGCAGCGTGCAGTTGATGCTGCGCGAGTTGCCAAGCGAGACGGAATCCGGTCGTGCCCGTTATGCCATTCAAGTCAGCGACACAGGAAAAGGCCTGAGCGAGACCCAATGCCAGGAAATATTCGAGCCCTTCGTGCAGGCCGATCCGCAAGCAAACCGCGCCGTGGGTACGGGCTTGGGCCTGAGCATCTGTGCCAGTCTGGCGAAGCTGCTGGACGCGCAACTCAAGGTCGACAGCCAGTTGGGGCTGGGTTCGAGCTTTACCCTGATTTTCGAGGCTGAAGTGGTGCAGGTTGAAGACAGTCTGGCATCGCCGGCACTCGAATCCTCCCATGACCACAAACTGAAGATTCTGGTGGTAGAAGACCACGCGCCAAACCGCTTGTTGCTGTGCCGGCAGCTGGAGTATCTGGGGCATGAGGCTTGGCCTTGCGACGATGGCGAAGCGGCGCTGGCTCAATGGAGAAGCGCGCAACCGCCTTTCGACCTGACTATTACCGACTGCAACATGCCCCGTATGGACGGTTACCAATTGGCCCGTTTGATGCGTGAGGATGAGCAGCAGCGAGCAGTGCGTCTGCACCCGGTGTTTGGTCTGACGGCCAACGCTCAATCGGAAATCATCGAGCGCTGTCTCGAGGCAGGAATGACCCGATGTCTGTTTAAACCGGTGGGAATGGAAACCCTTGCGTTACTGGTTGCAGAAGTGGAACAGACCAGCAAGCGTCGAGTCCAGGCAGAGATCGGTGGTGATAGCGAACTCGACAAAATCAGGCTGCTGAGCCCCGAGTCCTATGCGCCTCTGGTGAACGAAATCGTGCAGACGCACCGTTTGGACGCTGACGAACTGGAACGCTTGGTAAAGGAAGGCAATTGGGATGATTTAGCCAGACGCTCCCATAAAATCCGGGGCGGCGCGCATCTGACGGGCGATCGTGCATTGGACGCCGCGTGCCTGGAGCTTGAGAGACTGGTTACGGAGGAGGGCGAGCCGTTGCGGTGTCGGCAGCAGGCGCAGGCCGTAATCGCTTGTCTTCAGGCTCTTGAGGTCCAGTTGCTGCAGGGCTTGCCGTCGTAAAGTCCGCTGCAGTTGGATAAGGCATACAAGAGAAAAATGTTCAGACGTCTGAAGAACTTTGGCACGCGGGTCTACTCCCGCTAGGCCGTGGAATTGTTTTTGAACTCGCCGAGTATTTTGAGATAAGTCTCATACCACTATCTTGAGGTAGTTAACTATCCTCGAGCTCACGAAGTCTTAATAAACGTTGCTCAATTGCAATCGCTACCCCATTTCCACTAATGGAGGTTTTTCATGGCTATTCGCGCAGTAGTATTTGATTTCGGTGGGGTTCTTTTCGATTGGAGTCCGCACCATCTGTATCGCAAACTGATTACTGATGACCACGAGCGCCAGTGGTTTCTGGAGAACATCTGCACTCAAGTCTGGAACACCGAACAGGATGCCGGACGAACCCTGGTCGAGGCGACTCACAGTCTCACCCAGCAGCATCCGGAGTATGAGTTCTTGATCAAGGCTTACTACGACCGCTGGCACGAAATGTTGAAGGGGCCGCTATCCGCGGGAGTGGACATTCTACTGGCGCTGTACGAAGCGAAAATGCCATTATTCGGCTTGACCAACTGGTCGGCGGAGACCTTCCCCTACGCCCGCAAGCACTATCCGTTCCTGACCTGTTTTAGCGACATCGTGGTATCCGGCGAGGTTAAGCAGATCAAGCCGGATGCTGCGATCTACCACACCAGCCTTGGCCAGATACGCACTCATCTGCCAGATATCCAGCCTTGTGAAGTGGTGTTTATCGATGACGTACTCGGCAATGTCGAGGCCGCTATCGCACTCGGCTGGCGCGGCATTCACCACGTATGTGCCGAACAGACTCGTGGAAGTTTAGAGGCATTGGGCATCAGAGCTTGGTAAAAACTTAAGCGCAACATTCCGGCGGTAGTTGTGGCCTTGACGCCGCCGATATCTCAAATGTTTTCAGACCGTTCCTACATTCGCGAGCGTGCTCTTTTGGGATTAATAGTTTTGTTCGCCTCTAGCAAGTTACAGGTGAACAATCTCCATTAATCTACTGGTGATAAATATCTTATGGATACCCCAAAAAAGAGCCCGGATACGCCTGATACATCAAAAAATACGAATGATGCTGAGTTTCGCGGCACAGTCATTCCTTCGGTTGGTAGTGCTCCCTTGCGGGATAAAATTGCCGCGGAGCAGGATAGTTTCGCCGGTGACAGGCTCATCAAGCAAACCGCTGAGCAGATGCAGACGGGTTCCAGCAATTCGGCAATGACCGATGTTGTAAACAACTCAATTGATACCTCAGTGAGCAAATTGGGCCTGTCGATCACCAGTGCCATTGATAATGCCGGAGGTGGGGCTGTTCAGGTCGGCAATGGCGCCACAATTGATGACGTACGTCCAACACTCAGAGGCGAGGGCGAGCCTCTCACTCGGATTCAACTCTTCAGCGATGGCAAGCACGTGGGCAATGTCGTTGTCGACCAACTGGGTTACTGGCAAATAACGGTATCCAACATTTACGCTCTTGAGCCTGGAGAGCATGTGTTCACGGTGGTTGATGCCGCGGGCAATGTCTCCGAACCTTTTACGCTCATAGTCGACATCCCTGAATCGTCTCGACCAGTCATCGATGTGGTGGTTGATAACGCTGGTGTGCCGGTTGACATCGCTAATGGTGGTACGACAGACGATAGCACTCCGACGATCCAGGGGCGCGGAGAACCGGGCAACCAAGTGTTTCTGTATGACGAGGATAGGTTGATCGGTTCTGCATTCGTCGGGCCGGATGGCAGGTACTCCATTGAACCTGGCAGCCGGCTGGCGCCGGGCGAGTACAACCTCAGGGTGTTCATGAACGGCATTCCATCGCATTTATTCACACTGAATGTGACCGATGAAACCGAGCCATCCAAACCGATGATCGACTCAGCTTTTGACGATCATGGAATGGTGGGTGAAATTGCCATTGGCGGTACCACTGACGATACGACACCAACCTTGCATGGCAAGGGTGAGTCAGGTTCTCAGATTAGGGTTTTCGACAACAATAGTTTCATCGGTTACGTCGATGTGGACTCTGCGGGAAACTGGACCTTCATTGTTCCGCCGCGGGTACCGGGTGAACACGTGTTTACCGTAGAGAACACGACAAGCGCAGGAATTGTAACGTCCGATCCGTTTACTTTGAACATAGACGCACCGGACTCGGCCAAGCCGGTGATCGAGTCGGCCTTCGACAATTTCGGTGTGATCGGTGATGTCGCCAACGGCGGCACGACCGACGATAAAACCCCGACCTTGAGTGGCAAGGGCGAGCCGGGTACTCAAATCAAGATTTACGACAACGGTCGCCACATCGGTTATGCCATGGTCCAACCTGATGGCAACTGGATGTTCCCCATTCCCCAGTCGCTGATGCCTGGCGAGCACGTGTTCACGGTAGTGAATGCTGGCGTCAGCTCTGATCCGTTCACCGTGAACGTTGGCGCACCGGACTCGGCCAAGCCGGTGATCGAATCGGCCTTCGACAATTTCGGTGTGATCGGTGATGTCGCCAACGGCGGCACGACCGACGATAGAACCCCGACCTTGAGTGGCAAGGGCGAGCCAGGTACTCAAATCAAGATTTACGACAACGGTCGCCACATCGGTTATGCCATGGTCCAACCTGATGGCAACTGGATCTTCCCCATTCCCCAGTCGCTGATGCCTGGCGAGCACGTGTTCACGGTAGTGAATGCTGGCGTCAGCTCTGATCCATTCACCGTGAACGTTGGCGCACCGGACTCGGCCAAGCCGGTGATCGAGTCGGCCTTCGACAATTTCGGTGTGATCGGTGATGTCGCCAACGGCGGCACGACCGACGATAAAACCCCGACCTTGAGTGGCAAGGGCGAGCCAGGTACTCAAATCAAGATTTACGACAACGGTCGCCACATCGGTTATGCCATGGTCCAACCTGATGGCAACTGGATCTTCCCCATTCCCCAGTCGCTGATGCCTGGCGAGCACGTGTTCACGGTAGTGAATGCTGGCGTCAGCTCTGATCCATTCACCGTGAACGTTGGCGCACCGGACTCGGCCAAGCCGGTGATCGAATCGGCCTTCGACAATTTCGGTGTGATCGGTGATGTCGCCAACGGCGGCACGACCGACGATAAAACCCCGACCTTGAGTGGCAAGGGCGAGCCAGGTACTCAAATCAAGATTTACGACAACGGTCGCCACATCGGTTATGCCATGGTCCAACCTGATGGCAACTGGATCTTCCCCATTCCCCAGTCGCTGATGCCTGGCGAGCACGTGTTCACGGTAGTGAATGCTGGCGTCAGCTCTGATCCATTCACCGTGAACGTTGGCGCACCGGACTCGGCCAAGCCGGTGATCGAATCGGCCTTCGACAATTTCGGTGTGATCGGTGATGTCGCCAACGGCGGCACGACCGACGATAAAACCCCGACCTTGAGTGGCAAGGGCGAGCCAGGTACTCAAATCAAGATTTACGACAACGGTCGCCACATCGGTTATGCCATGGTCCAACCTGATGGCAACTGGATCTTCCCCATTCCCCAGTCGCTGATGCCTGGCGAGCACGTGTTCACGGTAGTGAATGCTGGCGTCAGCTCTGATCCATTCACCGTGAACGTTGGCGCACCGGACTCGGCCAAGCCGGTGATCGAGTCGGCCTTCGACAATTTCGGTGTGATCGGTGATGTCGCCAACGGCGGCACGACCGATGACACCAAACCACTCTTGAGTGGCCAGGGCGAACCCTTTACCCAACTCAAGGTTTACGACAAAGGCAATTTCCTCGGTTATGCCAATGTCGACCATATGGGCAAGTGGATTTTTAATGTGGTGTACCCACTCGGGAAGGGCGAGCATGTATTCACGGTGGAAGGCGCTGGCGTCAACTCGGACCCGTTTACACTGACCATCAGCGAACCGGATTCAGTGAAGCCTGTGGTTGATACCGTGATCGACAATATCGGTGACACGAGTGTCATTGTGAGCGGTGGCACTACTGACGATGCGCGGCCCACTTTCAGTGGCCACGGTGAGCCGTCCACGATTCTCTTTGTCTATGATAAAGGCGAGCCGATCGGCAGCGTAGAGGTAGGGGCGGACGGTAGCTGGAGTTTTACCAATCATGCCAAAAGGCTGGGCGAGGGTGAGCATGTGTTCACTTTTGTTGGCGCTGGAGTGACCTCAGATCCGTTTGTGTTGAATGTGGAAAATGTTCCAGAGTCGCGTGCTCTGACCATCGATAGTGCTTTCGATAGTGAAGGTCTCGAGACCGGGACTGTTGAGAGCGGTGCGACGATCGATGACCAACTTCCGATGTTCAGCGGGCGCGGAGAACCTAATGCGCTGTTGTGGATCTACGACAACTATCAACTGGTTGACCAGGTTATTGTCGATGCGCAAGGCAACTGGACATTCGAGCCCGAGAAGCTCAATATCCTGGATCCGGGAGAGCATATTTATATGGTGCTCTCTGACGGGGTGTATTCCGAGCCATTCGTGTTGAATGTAGTTGAGGCCGGCGCCATGGTGGGGGGGGAGGAGGTTGAGGTGTTGACGTCCGATGACCTGCCATTGATGTCTGAGTTACTTCAACCAACTGACGAACTGTTTGCTGGCGAAGCTGACATCTCGCCAGTGGGTGAAGGTGGTTTGGAGCTGTCCGCCGATGAATTCGACGCTAGCCTGAATCATGGCGGATCACCTGTCGAAACGAATGGCAGCATTGTTGTAGCAGTCCCACCTGTAGAGTCGGTGGAGTTGTGGCAGCAGCAACCGTATACGCTCTAAGGTAAGGCGTTGGGACGGCCGTCCTGCAATAGGACGGCCGTTTTTGCTGTACCCCCCCCCGCCTTGGTGGGAGGTGCTGCAGGCTGTGATTTTTGATCTTTCTTTTGAGTAGATCGCGGTGGCGTTGAATTCGACGGTCCTCAAGCATGTTGTGGCGCTGTGGGAGCAACTTGGAGACACATCTTATATCGGCGCAATTGCATTGGTTGTGACCAATGAAATCTATCCCTTCATCCTTCATATATTGCTGACTTGCCAGCCACGTAAGCGGCTGGCGATTCCATCTTGCTGACTTGCGCCGGTTGAGCGCCCGATCTTACTCCCCCTGTAGGAGATATCGGCCGCCCTCGGCGAGCCAAAAACTTGTGGCAACCAGTTAGTGGGTTTCCAGGTTCATCAAACCACTACAACTGAGGTCTTCCTTAGGCCCCTGCCTTGTGGCGTCAATTACCAGAGTGGAGCCGCATCTTTCATTGGTGTGCCTCGGATAAACGCTCAAGGTCGCTGGTATCAGGCAGCTCACCGGCGATGGATTCAAGAATGTCGGTCACGGTCAAGAGACCGATAAATCTGTCACGCTCGTTGACCACAAACGCGATATGAGTCGACTCTCTACGCATTTGCTCGAGTGCATTAAGAATCGTGAGGCTTCCCGACAATCTGAGCGCGGGGCGTGCTAACTCTACAATCTGCAACTCACTGCCCGCGAGTAACGCTTTGAGCACATCTTTCTTGTGAACGAAAACCTGAATTGAACTCAAGCGTCCATTGCTGCTGACCGGCAATCTGGAATGGGTAGATTGCATCAAGGCACGTTCCAGATATGTTCGCGGACTGCTCAGATCGAGCTGATCGATATCATCGGCAGGTGTCATGATTGTCCGAATGCTACGTTCGGCCAGCCTTAGGACCCCGCTGATCATGACGCGCTCGCGTCGATCAAACACCGGTTCTTCGCTCTCGCTGTCGACCATGTCAACGATCTCATCACCAACCTCATCGAGCTCCAGTTTTTTACCTCCCAACAGACGCATAACGGCGTGTGCCGTTCTGACGCGCATCGAGTGCTGCCCCTGCAAAGACTTTTTGCGACGTGCACGGGCAATCTGGTTGGACAACTCGATGAGGATTGAGAAGCCAATGGCCGCGTAGAGATAGCCCTTTGGAATATGGAAGCCAAGACCCTCAGCCGTAAGACTGAAGCCGATCATCATCAAGAATCCCAGACATAGCATGATCACCGTGGGGTGTGAGTTGACGAAATGGGTCAACGGCTTACTGGCGACAATCATGATACCGATGGAGAAGATAACAGCGATCATCATGATCGAGAGTTCATCAACCATCCCTACGGCGGTGATCACGGCATCCAGCGAGAAGACGGCGTCAAGCACCACAATCTGCAAGACGATCGGCCAGAACAGCGCATAGCTGACGTTGCCCGTACGTTGCGCTACATGCCCTTCGAGGCGCTCATGAAGCTCCATCGTCGCTTTGAACAGCAGGAACACACCGCCGAACAGCATGATCAGATCTCGGCCGGAGAACACATGATCAAATACCGTCACCAATGGCTTGGTCAGCGTTACCATCCAAGAAATACCCGCAAGCAGGCCCAGCCGCATAAGAAGTGCAAGCGAAAGCCCGATTAGTCGTGCCCGGTCGCGTTGCTCTGGCGGCAATTTGTCAGCAAGAATTGCAATAAAAACAAGATTGTCTATTCCGAGGACCAGCTCCAACACGATCAGTGTCAGCAAACCAAGCCAAGCGGTAGGGTCAGCAATCCATTCCATAATTAGTTACTTGCTCTCAGAGGGAGGGGTATTTTTATTAGTCGTTAAAGATGTAGCACGCAGAGAAAATACCCGCTAGAGAGCGAGTGTTTTCTCTTCGTTAGCAAAGTTCCGTCAGCGCTCTTCGAATTGTTCGAGCGCTTGAGCCAGGCTTGCATCTGAAAGTTCCCCTAGATGACTGCTAAGTAATTTTCCATCTGCACTGTAGAACAGGGTCGTTGGTAACGCCATCGAACCCACGACCTGGCCAAGTCGTCCGCCTCCGTCAAATAAAATGTTACTCAGGTTTAGCTCCTGGCTGGAGAGGAACTTATTGACAATGTTCGATCCCTCACCTTGGTTCACGAAGAGAAAGTTCACGTCTGGACGCTCTTCCTGAGCTTTCTGCAGCACGGGCATTTCACGACGGCACGGTGGGCACCAGGTGGCCCATAAGTTGATCACTAGTGGACGCCCCTGGTAGTGCGTGAGTTGTACGGTCTCCCCTGTGGTCGTGCGCACAGGTATTTCCGGTAAGCGCGTACCTTGCTCGTAGACACTCAACGATAGTGTCCCGAAACCCCACAGGAGCATGCCACTGATCACCGACGCCGCCAGTGGCCGACGCAGGATGGCGCTTTTCCAACCCAGGATCAGAGCCCCCAATACCCCCGCGATAATGCCCGGCAACGGGAGAAAACCGCCATCACGCATATCGATGATGCGCCAGAGGTCAGTCCCGTAGTGTTCCCTGTAGATCAGAACAAAGCTCGCTCGGGCTACCAGAAGCCCCAGCATCAACAGCCAGAAAAGTACCGAGTCCAAGCGTTCCCCACCCTTTTTGGCCACTTGACGTCCAATCAGGGTAGCGACCACTAACGCGCTGATCAGCAACAGATGGCTCAGCGAAATGACAAAACTGCCAATATTGAATGTAAGCATCAACGACCTTCCTTAGCTTGGTTCCAGCTCTGAAGAAACGCCTCGGCGTCAACCTGCCCGGTAATACGCTGACTACGACGCTCCTCTGCGTCCGGCCCGATCCATAAAAAGCTCGGAGGGCCCGGTACCTTGTAGCGGCTTAACAACTTACGGCTATCAGCGTTGTCAGCGGTGACGTCCAGGCGTAGCAGCCGTACATCCTTCAAAGCGTCCATGACGGGGGTTTTGCCGAACACTTCCTTTTCCATCACTCGGCAAGACACACACCAATCGGCGTAATAATCTAACAGCACCCATTGACCACTTGCCTTCGCCGAGTCCAGTTCATTCTGTAACTCAGTTGGAGACTTGATGGTGGAAAATGCATCATGCCCAGATGGTTGCGACGCAGTGCTGGCAGTGCTGGCAGTGGTTGCGCTGTAGACCTTCAAGGGGCGCCAGAGATCATCGGAGCCGCCGGCAGCACCGACGGCAAGCAAGCTACCCCAGACACCGAATACGACCGAAGCTATACCGAACATATGAGTCGTCCGGGTTGCTGCCTGGCGTTGATGCCAGGCAGCATAAGCCAGGATCAGCGAAAGCGTGCCCCACAGACCGATCCAAAGCGATTCATCCAACACCGGGCGCAACATGTAGATCGCTGTAGCCAGAAACAGGAAGCCGAAAGCGCCTTTGAGCAGGTTCATCCACGCCCCTGGCTTGGGCAGGAAGCGGTTGCCGACAGTGACGAGCAATAATAAGGGCAGGCCAATGCCTAGGCCCATGGCAAATAGAATAAGACCGCCGTGCAGTCCGTTACCGCTTTGCGCGATGTACAACAGCGCACCGGCCAGGGGGGCGGTCATGCATGGCCCCACCAATAGTCCGGACAACGCGCCCAAGATGCCGGCCCCCACAAGGCTGCCACCATTACGCTGGCGGCTGGCGTTTTCCAGGCGATCGCGAAGGGCAGCGGGTAACTGCAATTCGAAAAACCCAAACATCGGCAACGACAGCAGGATGAAGATCGCAGCAAAACTACCCAGCACCCACGGTTGTTGTAGTAACGCCTGGAGGTTGGCACCCAGCATGGCGGCGAGCACTCCCATGGCTGCATAGACCAACGCCATACAAAACACATAGCTGCCAGCCAAGGCAAAACCGCGCCACGGGCTTGCGCCGCTGCCAACTACCAACCCTGCAAGAATCGGCAGCATGGGAAGAGAGCAAGGGGCAAACGCCAACAGCAAACCCAGACCGAAGAAGATTAGCAGGCTCCAGCCAAGAGCTCGTTGCTGAAGGCCACTGGCAAGCGCCTGATCGGGTGCTTCGGCAGGAGTGGTTGCTGGCGGGCTACCGCCTAGGTCAACGACCACCGACTGCGGTGGATAGCACAAGCCGGCATCGGCACAGCCCTGCCAGCTGACTTTGATTTTACCGCGGGCCTCGGCTGGAAGCTTCAACTCCAGCCCCTGCCGATAGACTTGCTGGGTGCCGAAAAACTCATCGCTGTGAACTTCACCGTCAGGAAACGGCGGAGCGTTTTCTTGGGCCAAGCCATCGAATGTTAAACGTTGTTGATACAGGTAGTACCCGTCGGCGACTTGCCAGTAGAGCTGAGTTTCCCCTGAGGAAAGACGCTGAGAACTGAACGTAAATGCTTTTTCTGCGGGAAGAAACTCAGGTTTAACATCAAATAGACTGTCTCCTGCATGGGAAAAGCCTGATAAGAGCATTAACAGTAGAGTAAACAAACGGTACATAAGTAGGCTCTTTCTTGAGAACTTGTGAAGGGTAGCACGAGGTGATTAAGCTGAAATTAAAAATAAACTGTTATTAGTCCGTGCCCGCGCACTACTGCAGCGCTATATGAAATTGATGAATACCAATCAATGGGATCTATTTAAATTGTGACCGCTAGGTATTACTTGCGCGGCATGAGTCATTTCTCGACGGCCACCTGGTAAGTTGGACAGCGTCTGTCCCCCGCCTGCATTCCGCCGCACTGCATAGGAATGAATAATCGGTTGTTATTTACTAACTTTGACGCGATTGCGGATCAACTTCATTACGGTCAGAAGGAAGCCGGTACAAATACGACCGCTAGCGTCGCAGTTATCCTCCCTCTGATCACCGCGGTGCCAATAGCCTGCTGGTTCGCCGAGCGGGTACCGGTGGCTATTGCCAATGGCACCTGCGTCCATTAAGAAATAAAGTCGCGATGAAAGAAATAGCAGACATGCCTTGTCATGGCGGCCATTACCAATAAATTCGCTAGTTCAGGAAAAGTGGTATATCGGAGACTGCTCGACTGACTACCTCTGACCTTTTGCTGCCTGCCGCCGGGGCGCGATCTGAAACTCTAGTTCGCAACCCTTTCGAAAAAATTGATCAGCCTAATCTAAGCCCGGTCATTCCACACATTATCGCTGCCGAAATCACGGCGCTCAGCAATACTCCAGACCACCAAAGTCGATTTGCTGTCGAAATTTTAGCGCCATGGGCAAGCATCAGTACGCGCAGTCCGCAGACTAAATGTGCCAACACGAAGAAAACACCAAGCGCGTAGTGCGGCAGAAGCCTAATGTTCCAGGCATCGTGAATCAACCCAGTAGGCAGTCCCGCGGCGAATGCCCAGTCGGTAGGGATGTCTAGCCAAGTCCTGGCGAAGATGAATACCGAGTTCATGTGTCCCAGGATAAATATTGACATGAACACTCCTGTCGCAATCTGGAACATCCGATAACGATCAGCTGATGTTTCGCTCCATGTCCATACGAGGCGCAGACCGCTGAATATCTGGAACAGCATTACGACCACTAAAAGTGGCTCGAAGACTTTTGCTCGATAAATTGTCCGGCCGATATCCATTACGGCTGCGTGTGCTTCGGGGCTAATGAGGCCAAACAGATGGTTGAAAATATGAAAAAGAACGTAAATCGCCGCAATAGATCCTGCGATCCCATGAGCCACTCGCAGACGTGAAGACTTATGGGGCTGCTGTACGATGACAGCGCTCGTGCTTCGAGACGCCCAATATCCAAATAACAACCAAGCAGGTGTCCAGATCCATGTGTCTGGAATTTTGCTGCCGCCCATATAGGTGAGCACACCGAAGAAGACATAAACCGTTGGTGCGGTCACTGCGAACAAAGCAAATCGCCGCGCGCGAACATTTTGCGCAGTTGTGGTTGAGGTTTGCTGGGGACGACTCGCGATCAACAAATTGATCAGCGGTACGGCGAAGGCTGCGACCAGCAGCAAAGCTGCCAGTAAAGTAGCGCCAGCGGGGATTGGAGCGACTTGGGTATTAGCGACTGATGGGGTGACGGACCAGTGGAAGGCATCGAGAATCCAAGGATAAATAGCTGCCGTTAATGCCGCTATCCACACCGTCAAGGTTGTACCAATAAATGGCTTGCTGCTTACGAGCGCACCCTCCAGTTTTGAGTAGGTCGGCATCGTGGTGCTCCTGCTGCCGACGCACTACGGCCTTCGACAATCTTCAGTAGTTATTTTTGGAACCGCTTACAGTTGCTGGACGAAATGCATTCCTTTCGCCAACAAACCTTCACGAAAATAGAAACGTTGTGCCAGATGCCTATCCAGTCCGGTATCGAGTACGAGGTAGTTGCAACCAAGTTGCTTGCCTTCGTCGCGCACGCTTTCCAGCAGTCTCGCTCCCAGTCCTGAATTTCGTAGTGCAGCATCGATAACCAGATCGTCGACGTAGATAAAACGCCCATAGAGCAGGTTTTCGGACTCCCGAAATCCGATGAGTCCTGCCAACTGCTGGTCCTGCCAGAGTCCTGATAATCGATACCCCTCATGGGATTGGCGATTGAACTGTTGGGTAAATGAGGTCACGTCGCCCAAGTTAGGCCGTAGCTGGCGCATTAATTCAAATCCAGCAGTGATCTCAGCTTCGCTTTGCAGCATTTTGAACACCCACCGTTGCATACGCGCCGTCTCACCGAAGATTAGGCGTTACAGCGTATCGATCTTATGGCTTATCCTGTAGGGCCAAAAATCGTAAAAATGACTAGGACATTCAGGTGGACAATCTGCTGCTTAAGGGCGAAGTAGTACCTGCACTCTATCGTCAAATTTACTTGCGCTTCCGTGCGTCGATCGCTGACGGTAGATTGAAACCTGGCGATCGAGTGCCTTCAATCCGGGCGCTAGCATCGGAGCTGAATCTGGCCCGAGGCACTATCGAGTTGGCGTATCAGCTATTGATTAGTGAGGGTTACCTGCTTGCACGTGGGGCGGCTGGAACGGTTGTTTCTCCGCTGATTAAATCGATACCAATTTCTTCTAAATCATCACATGTCTTATTGCCGCAGTATTCACTCATCCATTCCGGGGAGCTTCCGCAGCCATTTCAAATGGGATTGCCCGCCCTGGATGCCTTCCCTCGAAAGCTATGGAATCGAATCGCTTCATACGAATTGCGCAACTCATTTTTGGATGGCGCAATTTACCCTGACGCCAAGGGGCATGCGTCGTTACGAAGGGCGGTCGCGGGCTATCTAGGAGTTTCCCGAGGGATAACCTGCACCCCGGAGCAAATTTTTATCGTCGCCGGCTACCGCGCAGGTCTTGATCTGATAAGCCGCAGCCTTTTGCAACCGGGCGATAGCTGCTGGGTTGAAGATCCAGGATATTTTGCAACTCACGACTTTCTTCGAGAGGCTGGCGCCACCTTGGTACCGGTTCCGGTTGACAGTGATGGGATGGTTGTCGAAGCTGCTGTTGAGCACGTTCCTGATGCTCGTTTTGCAGTAGTGACGCCTACTCACCAAAGCCCACTGTGTGTAGCGCTGTCGATGCCGCGCCGCCAAGCATTGTTGGAGTGGGCAAACCTTAAGCAAAGTTGGATAATTGAAGACGATTATGACAGTGAATATCGCTATCACGGTCGGCCCATACCCGCACTCAAGAGCCTGGACGTGCAAGACCGCGTTTTATACTGCGGTACATTTAGCAAAGTGCTGTTGCCGGGGCTGAGATTGGCTTATTTGGTGGTGCCAGAAACACTAGTTCCACGCTTCGCTGAGCTGGCCGACAAAATGCAAAGTCATTGCCCTCAGCTTTGGCAGGTGACGACTGCTAAGTTTATTGAGGAGGGACACTTCGGGCGACATCTTAAGAAAATGCGGAATTTGTACGCGCATCGGCGACAGCTGCTGGTAGATGCATTAATCGAAAAACTGGAGCATCGCCTGTGTGTCGATCATCAAGTAGGGGGGATGCATCTGCTGGCGCGTCTTGATAAGGGCGAGGACGACCGCGAAATTTGTAGACGAGCTAAACTCGCCGGGCTTCGTGTTGAAGCCTTGTCTAAATGGTACCTGAAAGCAACGTCTGTACATGGCTTGCTCTTGGGTTTTACCAACGTAGTGGACAAGGAGCAGGCATCGGAGCAGGTAGAGCGACTTGTTCAAATAATGTAGGGAGAAAACTTAATAGCGATGCTCTAAATAGTAGACCGATTATGATGTCCACAGGTGACTGCCTCCGCAGCAATTGCAATCTAGTTGAACTGAGAGATCGTCATTCGTCAGTCTGTATCGTCCACAGTGGGTCGCGGCTCATGAATTCGGATTCCCAATCTGCAAAGGCCCGAACTCGTTAAACAGATGGCGGATTTAGGGATATACCAAGCTGATTGGAAAAATCTTCAGTTTCCAGTTTGGTAGTACCTCCACCAGATCCCCAGACATTAAGTAGGGCGCCGCTTCCGCGCGTGGCGCGAATCCGACTCCCGATCCGGCCAAGCATCCTGCTAGTCGCTCAGATAAATCTTTGGGGACTGAGCGCATAAACCTCTCAGCCTTCATAAATTGTGGTCAATTTCTTAAAGTGTAGTGGTCAACTAATCCCGGACACGACGTTAAGTTTTTTCTCGGCCTGAGCTGGGGCCAGTCCGTTGTTGAATTGGTGCGGTCTAATCCAGTTGTACCGATGCATCAGGTAATGACTGATGTCGCGGTGCGCCTCTTGAGCTGTCATGTAGCCCACGGTCGGTATCCATTCAGTTTTCAAGCTGCGAAACACTCGCTCCATCGGCGCGTTATTCCAGCAGTTTCCACGACGGCTCATGCTTTGGCGCATGCGGTAACGCCAGAGCCGTTGGCGAAACTGGCGGCTGCCATATTGCGAGCCCTTATCCGAGTGAAACATTAGCCCTTGAGGCCTGCCACGCTGCTCGTAAGCCATGTCCAACGCCTTGATGACCAGATCCGCATCCGGCTTGTTTGACAGCGCCCAGCCCACAATCCGGCGTGCGTAGAGATCCAGAACGACTGCCAGGTAATGCCATTTCCCTTGGGCCCAGATGTAGGTGATGTCGCCACACCAGACTTGGTTGGGTGCCGGAACATCAAACTCCCGATTCAAGATATTCGGAATGTCAGGCCGCTCGACCGTTGCTTTTTTGTAGGCATGCGATCCAGGTTGTTTGCTGACCAACTCCAGTTCCCGCATCAGGCCACGCACCTTGAACCGCCCGATTTGCTCGCCGTCTTCCTGCATCATCGACACGATGCTGCGGCTACCGGCGGCGCTTCGGCTTTGCGTAAACAGTTCGTTAACCCGGCTGCGCAACCGAAGCCGCTCAACGTCTGGAGTTCGGCGCCTGAGACGGTGGGCGTAGTAACACGAACGAGTGACATCAAAGACTGCGCAAAGCCAATCAACCGGCTCTTGAGGGCTCAGTTGATCAATCAGCGCGTGCGCTCGTGCTCTTCCGACATAAAGAGCGCGGTAGCCTTTTTTAAAATGGATTTCTCCCGCTCAAGTCGAGCGATTCGGGCTTCCAACTCCTGGATTTTCTGCTGCTCAGGCGTCAGCGCCTTACTCTGCGGAGTAACGCCGGTGCGCTCCTGCTGGAGTTGATTAACCCAGCGACGCAACGCGGACTCAACCACACCAAGCGAGCGGCTGGCTTCGATATGGCTATAGCCTTGATCGAGCACGAGGCCTGCGGCCTCGCGTTTGAATTCAGTGGAAAAAGAACGACGTTGTTTGGTCATCAGACACCTCTATCTGGCGAGCATTCTCGCCTAAATGGGTGTCCGGTTTCATTAGACCACTACATCAACGGTCACGACGATCACGGTCGCACAGAGTCAGTTCTGCTTCATTTCCAGCACAGCAGTGAGATGCTGACCAAGGCACTCCTCGTGCAAAAATCGAAGGAGGTCTTCGATAAACAGAAGGGAATTGCCATTGGGCTGGATCTGGCACTGAATGTAGCCACCGCCAGTGGGTAAGGGCAATGAGGACGCCATGCGCGATTGTGCGCTCGGTAAAATGGGAGTTTATTGCTCCTGAATTTTGGGTTAATCGATCGGTCATGAGGGGGAAAGGAACAGAACATTTACAGTTTGCAAATTTGCCTCGGTGCTCACCCCAAGTCCTGAGTATGTTCCACTGGAGACCCTAAAGAGGATTGTTGGATCTCCTTGCTGGTTAATAGCTTCCGTTGCCTCTAGTAAGGTTTCCATCTTCCATTTGCCTGTTCCGTTTACGAAGCCCGGTGTGATGTACTGAATGGACAGAATGCGAAAGAGTTTTCGGGGTAGCGCTAGCACATCCTTTAGGGAGTCGACTGAGGGAATCATCAGCATTTCCACCACAAACTCCTTGCTATAGCGGATTTCCGCTTCGATGTAAAACCAAGGAATTGGGACTGACTGTCGAATGAACGGGCGCGTCAGGAATTCACTATTGAAAAGGCTGGAAAGGATTTTCAAATCGGCGTAATTCTCGTTCATAGGTAGACTCTCTGTACACGAGTGCACAATATATGTTGTAGTCATATTTGGTGCAATGACGCTTTATCGTTCCTTTTGTGAGGCTGCAAAATGGAACTGAGGGATGCGTTCGGAACGACTTTGAGACGCGTGCGTCTGCTACAGGGGCTTACTCAAGAAGATTTTTCGCTGGTAAGCAGCCGTACGAATATCAGTTTGCTCGAAAGAGGTGGCACCATTCCGACGCTGGACAAGTTAGAGTCGATATGTTCTGTACTCGGGGTTCATCCGGTCACGTTGCTAGCTGTATGCTACATGCGGAAGGAGGATGAGATAAAAGTTAAGGATTTTTTGAAAAATATAGAGCGTGAATTGCGATTGGTTTGTGAGGACTGATTGTGTTTTAGCTGATGTTTTAAAGGAATATAGTATAATTTTTGTGGCAGCGAAAATATTATTTTTGGTGATGGTTTTTAGTCGCTTCAATTAATTGTCGTTTCATATTAATTAGCGAGTCTTTTGTTGTCTTGAGAATTTTCATTGGGCTCTGATTCTGTGAGTGTTCAAGCAACCCAATCATAGAGATGACCTGTGTGATCGTGCTTTCGATCGACGCATCAATTGCAGTCGCCGTGTCTAGCTGAGCATCAAAGCCCAATTCATTCCAAGCTAGATCGATATAATGAAGAAGGCTTAGTTCGTTGCCGTGGCCAGTTATCGTTGCTACCTTTTTAAGAATCGTTCGGTAGTCTGAATCAGTCATCATTTCCTTCGCTTTGTTTTCTGATCGTGTATAGACTTCCAAATGGATCGCGACTTGCTTGGTTATGAATCTGTGACGAAACATGGACATGCAACACTGGTAATCACCAAGCTGAGCTTCTTTAGATATTCTATTAAATTCTGACTCCATGACGCGCTCTGAGGTGGGGTTTCCATTAATGCTTAGAAACACACGGTCGAGTGGTTTTAGAAAGTTTTCTAAAGTTTTTATTTCTTTCAGGAGTTTTCTTCTGTGTTTTTTTATAAAAACTACGAGGCGCATAGCAACGCCAGGTTGGAGGGGGATAGTGCGTTCCACGAATCGACGCCTCTTCAAAGTTACTAGGATTAAACGGAGCGTCTTGTCGCAGTCTTCATTCTTGGACACACTGAGACGAGCGAGTTCTCCTGGACGCGCACCTGTTGCCTCTAGAAGTTCAAGTAATAGTTCTCGACGAGCTTTTAGATAGATATTTAGCATTTCCCCGAGGTCGCGGTCGTTTACCCAGCGGGAAGTAACGGGTTTTGCAGTCATGCTTGAAACTGCTGACCAAAGAGCATTGCGTTTGTTGCGGGTTATTGGGCGCTTCGGTTCTTTTATATCTCGCGGAGGTAATTGGTGATAGACAAGCTGAACGCTGTATTTGTTAGTTCGGGTGTTATGAATTTTTCGTTCTATAAGCCGAATACGAAACTCTGGACCTATCCCTAATAAGCGCAGTCCAATCATGATATTGTTTTGAATCCAAAGTAAAAACTCAATAGTGGTTGCAATGATTGCTCGAATCGTATTGTTATCTCTGGCTCGTACTGAAGGGGCATTGCTTTTGGTTTCGGTCATCAGGATTAGTATTAGTTGGTATATATCGTTGTCGTCTAGCTCCCAGAAATCACGTTGAAGCTTCCAGCAATGTCGAATTAAGTGAGATAACTTGGAAACTGTTGCTCTAAGGCTGCCTCCATCTTCTCTGACTGAAGAGCCTGTACGAAATTTATACAATAAAAAAATTTCTATCAAAGAACATGGCGTTCCATTAGGCCACGTTACGGCAAAGGTTACGGGCGCGATAGCTTCTATAGGGACAAAACGTTTAGAAATAGGGTCGAAGCGAGACTGAGAAGCTACGTCCACATTTTCTAATAGACAGAATCGGGCTCTAATTTTCATATAGGTCTGAACTCTTGTCGGCGAGCGCGATGCGCTTGAAAGAAAATACAGAGGTATGCCGGTTTATAAAAGTGACTAGTTCTGGGTCAGTTTTTGCCATGATTCGTATACGTTCAAGTAAAGCCTCGTAGGCCACCTGAATTCTTATGCGATATCTACGCTCCAAATCGAGTGTGTTTTGAAGTTCAATTAGCAAATCTTTCTGTCTAGCGGTGCGTTTACTTCTAGTAAAAGCTTGATCTCCTTTGTCTTTTGCGGTGGAGAGGTAAGATTTGCGCATAGAGTCTAATTTTCCCCAGCCTCCATCTTCAACAAACTGATCAGCACATGATTTTAAGGTGTTCAATGCCATTGGCTCGATACCCTCAGATCTGCAAATGTACTTCGCCAAACCACCCTGCGAGCGGCAGGCTTTGACAAGAGATAGAGGTATATGTTTATCGCCTTGGAGCGCACTAGTAAGAAGTTTTAATCTAGCGAGAGTGCTACCGCGACTATCCATGATTGGGGGCCCCGTCTTCCTTCGCGGCGGATACCCGAAATGAAATTTCAGTACTCAGACCACCGTCGGGGTTTTTTATTGAATAGGGAACAATTTCGAAATTATGTTTTTCAAACTGGAGTTCTAGCCAACCTTTAAGTGTCGATTCATCGATCCATGAGACATCACGCACAGAAAAGTGATTGCAAACTGCACGATATAGGGAGTCTACGTCTTTTGTACCCGTAGGAGAGCCAAACTCTCGGTACTCACGCAGTATTTTACTAGCATATTCGGCTTCCAAACTCGGTAATTCTTCCCCTGGAAAGTTTGCTTGGATATATTGATAAATATGAGATGTATCATTATGGCCTGCTATCCAACGCGACGCATCGAGACTTGAGTAACGAAAAGTCCAAAAAAATGTAATTAAAAAGCTTTTCCTCATTTCATGTATACGCAAATACCATCGGCGTCCATGCGAATCCGGTGGAATGGCGACGTAATCGCAAAAAGCGTCAAGAATCTGAATAAAACGCCCGGAATTTGGTACAGAGACACCTGCTTCGAAAACTCCGAAGGGGGGTAAGGCCATAAGTGAGGAAAGAAGCCATGGATCGGTAGTGCCAATTATTTTTTTTATACCATCTGTTAGTCTAAGAAGTAATTTAATTGCTTGTGCGGAAATGACTGGAATAGGTCTAGCATCACGTGAAAGAGAACCTTCTAAAGGTTTTTTTCGCACATCCTGATATAGCCAGTAGCCATCGCCTTTTGCATAGTATAAACACTCGCGTTTTAATGAACGGAACTCCGACTCACGCATTGGTTTCGTCATTGTGACTACGATACTAATAGCCCCAATTAATACCATTATTGCGTCCATTAATGAGGGTGAAGATCGGAGTTTTTCGAACGCCTTTTTCCCGTTTAAGCTTCCATAACAACCAATTCCTTTAATCTTTAACAGCATGATCGATTTTGGGAGAGGGATAGAATTTATTACCGCATCTCGTCGTTTCGATAACGTTCTATAGAGAGTGGCTTTATCCACCTTAATGGGATTTTCGTTGTCTGGCGTCGGTGCGGATATTAAAAGTCCTTGCTCATACAATTTTTCATATGCTTTCAGGAAAAATGATACTAGATCCTCTCCATACATATGAACCCATCGAAGTGCTTCGGTAGTATATGTCATCGCGATTGTTAATGGGATCCACGGTGTATGCTTGGCTTCGCTTGTAATGTTGCAAATTACTTGACTAAGCTCTTTCGGGTTGAAATATTCAGGATTCGGGCAAATGTCAGGGAGGTGTCGGTAAAGACCTACTATGTATTTCATGTCAGATAAATATTTATTTAGTGATTTCTCTGACATTAAGCTTTCTTTAATCTCTGCATTAGTGAGGAGGCGTTGCGTTGGCATTTCTCTACGACATGATGATGCGCCCGATACAAGATTTTTTGAGCTATTTGGGATGCTATCGTTAAAGTCGAATTGATGCAGAAAAGCGTGCCACTTTGGGCCTCCGGAGACGGTTCCGGGATCGACCTTTATAAGGTCACAAAAAGAATTTGGGTTCAGTTCAAGTTCGCCATTCGTGGAGCGATCCTTCTTTTTCATATACCCTGAACTTTTGAGCCACCAAGAAATTTTATTGCGCGTTTCTAAGTCAAGATCCAATGGATTTTCTAACTCTTTTCGGGAGGGTTTCCTGTAAAGTGCTAAAGGAATAACGGCTTGAAGGAATTTTTCTGGATATCGAAGAGCAAATACGGCCCCTCCCTTGCTTAAGTCCATGAGGAATTCAATTAGGTGCTGTTGTGTTATTTGTGTTAGTGCATGATTTCGAGGATCGAGCTCGTTGCCATGAACAAACATCCATCGTATGAAAAACTTCAAACTCCATAGGAAGTTTTTAAATGTTGAAAGCTTCCTTGGGCCTCCTGGTAGGTCTCTGATTAAAAATGCAAGGCGTTGTATTTTTTGAAGTAACTCTTTGTTTATTGGTTCGGTTAAGTTTGTTTCGTCATGTAGTTTGGTAGACCAATTGTATGTGTAGTGTCCTAAGAGATGGGTATCTACATATCTCGTTTCCTCGCCTTTGCTGATGATCCATTCATTGGCATGAATTGGAGATAATAACCATGGTGCTGTGTAGTCCCCGTCGTAAATGCGAATAGTAGAACTTGCTTCATCTAGAAGAGCAAGTAACTGGCATCGCTCTAAATTTGAAAATACTTCCGGGAAAACTGTTGTTTCAATGCTCGCCATGGCGACCTCGCGAGGGTGAGAGTAACGAAGACACGGGCTAAAGTGTCATTTTGGTGGATTTTAATTTAAACCATTAGCGCAGCCCATTTCTTGCGATTATTTGAATCGCTTGCAAACTCTAAAGCTTCATTGTGGCACGTAACATATTCGGTGTTTTTATCCAGGGGAAGTTGCGATTGAAGAAGGTCTGCAAGTGATATGAAGTGCCTTGGCGACAGGCCAGTAACTGCGTCGGTCTTGTCCAAGGCTATACTGGAAAGGCCTATATCAATGGCGGCGCCCTGGTACGAGTAAAGAACAGACAACCCTATCTTGCTTATGGCAATGTGCAGGTGTGAGTCGTTATTTTTAGTATCTGACACCTCACTGGATAAAACTCCGAATCTCTTATGAAGTAGTTCCGATAAGGGCGAGTCGGTTGCACCATGCAACATGAGCATGTCTCTTAGGAATGCATGAAGATCGGCTAAATTGCTGAAGTCTGTGACGTCTAGCAAAAAATCTTCATTAGCTGCAGCGACAGAAAGCCAAAGGTTTTGGAAACGTCGGATCATCCGGGTATTCCAAGCATTTAATAACGCTTTTGGGATGTAATGCTGAAGTACAATTTTTTCTGTATTACCGAGTTTTCGCGCCACAGCACGTATGCTTTTTGTCTTAAACCACTCTAATACACCTTCAGTGTTTCTGATTTTTGCAAAAGACATCGTTTTGAGGGTCAACCCAAGAGTGCCAAGTTCGGGGTAGAGAGAGCCGAGCCATATAGAAGTTTTTTTGCCGCTGAGGAAGCTAGCTCCAGCGCTCGGCTGCGGAGAGGTGATGGTTTTAAAGTTGCAAGGAAGGAATAATAGAGACGCTTTTTGGTCATTTTTAGATAATAGTTTTTTTCGAACTGGTTCGTACATTTCAATTAACGTTGAGATGATTTCGTATGCAAGGGGATCTAGTACTGCATGTTTATTTTTTTTTGCGCGGTGCTTCGAAATTTCATAGCTGTCTCCTGTGTCAGTCATGTCAAGATATCGTTTGTTATTGCGATTTACTACCTTGGATAGCATTATCGAATGAGGAGTCCATGACGCTTCGAGCATGATTAAAAGTGCTGTTAATACGCTGACGTCGAAATGGCTGATTTTGCTCTGCCACCATAAGAGTGTGTTTCGGTTTGATCCATTTCCTTGAGTATATGGTGAAGCAGGGGCTCTTAGTTTTTCCGCAATAATCGGAATAAAGCCAAATGTCGACATTTTAGGAATTAGTTCGATTTCGAGACCACGGTAACTATCGTCAGATGGCGCGATCCCGTGGTGATGGTAATGAATCACGGCTAGATAATTAGCTAACCCTTTCAAAGAGTCTGGGTATGCTGGATGAAGGCGTGGGTCATTGATTTTGTGGTTTTTTATCTGCTCCTGTAATAAATCCCAATTGACAGACTCTATTAGTTTTTTGCCGAACTCCATATTGGTCTTTATGTAGTTCCAATGCTTGGTAAGTGTTTCTAATAAAAGATGGCGGCGTTGGGACAGTTCGTCGCGCAACTCTTCTAGATAAGCAGCGTCAGTTCTAGATATGCTGATAGGACAAATTAGCTTGTTTATAATTGGGTTTGAACTGCTGGGCTCCAGTGGTGATTGCCCTAATAAACGATCACTATACGGAGTGATGTCTATTGAGTCCAACTCCTCTCGTACTGGAGGAAGATAGGTCGATATCGGAATTACTCCAGCTTCGACAAGAGATTTTAGGTAAGATCGTATTGCGCCCCATTCCACCGCAGAGCGGGTTAGCAGTTTAGCCTTGCTGTTCAAACGCGTGAGTATGTAGCGATGTATATCATTTACAAGATTTTGCCAAGCTTTTGGGGAGTTTGGTATTTTTTTTATTTTTAAATGGGCCAGTGTTTCCCCTAGTAAACGTAGTCGCGGCATATGACTTTGAATACTTGATGGTCGCAGCAAGCGTAATGGGTCAGTAATAATTTTTAGTATTTTATCAAGATCATCACCTAGCACCAACAAGGTTGAAAGATCGGATCTAGTTGTCCTTCCTAAAGTGTTCTCGTAAACACAAAACAGCTGGTTTTCCACGACTAGAATGGAGATTCCCATGATCTGTCCTGCAAGTTATCAGTTTTAATTTGTCAAGATTTACACGTTGGCTGCTGGCAGCATAGGCCAGGTGCCGCCATACTCAAGCCCGTTCGTCATAAACAAATAAAGAATTTTGACAACTTTACGAGTTGGAAAACAAGCCGTGAACGAATACTTCCAGCTCCATGGTTGGCACGTGCTCGCGGATTTCGCCGATCTCCTCCAGCGACAGTTCGCGCGACAGGATGATCCGACTCAGGCCCTGCTGTTGCCAGAACTCGACGCTCGCCCAATTCACCGTGTTGGCCTGTACCGAGAGGTGGATCGGCATCTGCGGGAAATGCCGGCGCACCAGCATGATCAACCCCGGGTCGGACATGATCAGCGCGTCCGGGGCCATTTCGATGACCGGTGCCAGGTCCTTGAGAAAAGTCTTCAACTTGGCATTGTGCGGCGCGATGTTGACTACCACGTAAAAGCGCTTGCCCTGCGCCTGTGCCTCGCGAATGCCGAGTGCCAGGTTGGCGTGGTCGAACTCGTTGTTGCGCACTCGCAGGCTGTAGCGCGGCTGACCGGCGTAGACCGCATCGGCACCGTAGGCAAAGGCGTAAC
Organism: Pseudomonas sp. LBUM1648; assembly: GCF_059716145.1. Classification (NCBI taxonomy): domain Bacteria; kingdom Pseudomonadati; phylum Pseudomonadota; class Gammaproteobacteria; order Pseudomonadales; family Pseudomonadaceae; genus Pseudomonas; species Pseudomonas sp. LBUM1648. The sequence continues at coordinate 4,149,256 of NZ_CP166808.1, read as the reverse complement.
GCATGTTTTTCAAAGTACCGGCGGGGGCGAGCAGTTCGGGGGGGGCGAGGGTGGCGGTGAGGGTCATGGCGGCATCTGTCGCAAAAGCGCAGCAGGGTAGTGCGGTTGCCGGCAGGGTTTATTGATCTGGGTCTACGTTCGAGTGGTGCGATGTGGGTCTGTGTAGAAACAGGCGACGTCCTCACCGCCGCGCAATCGTGTAATTGCCCGTTCGCTGCGTGGCTCGCGCCGATCCGCAACTATGCTCCATGAATAAAGATGGCACTCGTGCACGCTACGGCTGACTAAGCACCGGGCGTGTTTGACGCCCGACTGACATGGATCGGACATGAACGTAAAAAGTCTTCAATTCAAATCTCTGACGGTACTGCTGGTGCTGGTCACGGTGGCCTTTATCTGGATTCTGTTGCCGTTCTACGGCGCGGTGTTCTGGGCGGTGATTCTCGGCATTCTGTTTGCGCCGATGCAGCGTCGCTTGCAGGCGAAATTCGGCTGGCAGCGCAACCTCACGTCTTTTTTTACGTTAAGCATCTGTCTGGTGATCGCGATTCTGCCGGTGATCATCATCAGCTTGTTGCTGGTGCAGGAGGGGATGACGGTTTACAAGAATATCGAGAGCGGCGAGTTGGATATCGCGGCGTATCTGGCGCAATTCAAACACAGCCTGCCGCAATACTTTCAGCATCTGCTCGACCGGTTCGGCATGGGCGAACTCAATGCGCTGCGCGAAAAAATCGTCAAGGCAGCCATGCAGGGCAGCCAGGTGCTGGCGAGTCAGGCGTTCAGTTTTGGCCAGGGCACGTTCGAGTTTGTGGTGAGTTTTTTCATCATGCTTTATCTGTTGTTTTTCTTACTGCGTGACGGCCCCGAACTGGCGCGCAAGGTGCGCACCGCCTTACCGCTGGAGGAAAATCACAAGCGCCGTTTGCAATTGAAATTCAACCGGGTGGTGCGCGCGACGGTCAAGGGTAATGTGCTGGTGGCGATCACACAGGGCGCGTTGGGCGGGGCGATTTTCTGGTTTCTCGACATCCCCAGCGCGTTGCTGTGGGCGGTGTTGATGGCGTTTCTGTCGCTGTTGCCGGCGGTGGGGGCGGGGATTGTCTGGGCGCCGGTGGCGCTTTACTTCCTGCTCAGCGGGATGATCTGGCAGGGCGTGGTGCTGGGTTTGTTCGGGGTGTTCGTGATTGGCTTGGTGGACAATGTGCTCAGGCCGATCCTTGTGGGCAAGGACACTCGGATGCCCGACTACATGATTTTGATCTCGACCTTGGGCGGTCTGGCGGTGTTCGGCCTGAACGGATTCGTGATCGGGCCGTTGATCGCTGCGCTGTTCATGTCCAGCTGGGCGCTGTTCGTCGAGACCAAACCCAAGGTGCAACTGCCTTAGGCGTGAAACGGAGCGCTGATGAACTGTTGTGACAAGGCCTGCGCCGCCGGCAATGAGGTGAGCGGGCCGCTGATTGCTTCGCCGTCGCGCACCACATACCAACAGGCGAGCAGTCCCAGCTCTCTGAGTGGTGCGGGAACGGCGCTGCCGATTACCGACATGATTTGAACCTGAGCCATGACAAATACCTCCATCAAACGATGGGGCTACCTTAGGGATTTGCCGTTCTCAGGGACAATCAACGCTTTTGATAGTGGTCATTGATAACAGTGAGGGCTGCTTCAATCGACCACTTGATCAAGCATGTGCATGACTTCACGCTCATTGAGCAGGCCCTTGTGCACAAGGTTTTCCGCCAATAGCGAAAGAAACTTGGCGCAGCGGTGCCCTTCAAGGTGCTTGAGTTCGGTCAGCGCGCTGTACACCTTGCTTGAGGTGCACAGGCCGACGATGCGGTGCGGGTTTTGTGTTGGCATAGAGTCGTCCTTGTTGTTATCAACCTGTTGTTTGCGGACGGATTCAGATTGCAGTTCCGCCATGACAAAAAGATGACCGTTTAATGTTTGGCTCCCAACGGTCAAATCCATCATGCCGACTTTAGCTGTTGAAACTGTCCTCACAGCGACCTTGGCGAGATTTTTTCAGACGCCTGCCGACCGACGGTCATAAAAAAGCCCCGCTATAAAAGCGGGGCTCTGTGTTTCTGTTACCAGCGTGGGCCGCCGTAGTAGCCATGAGGGCGACCGTAATAACCACGGGGAGGGCCGTAGTAAACCGGGGCCGGTTGCACGTAAACCGGTTGCTGCACATAAACCGGCGCCGGCTGGTAGTAAACCGGTGGTGGCGGCTGTTGCACGTAAACCGGTTGCGGTTGAACGTAAACCGGCTGTTGCTGCACGTACACCGGTCGGTCCTGGTTGATCAGCGCCGAGCCGATGATGGCCGAGCCGACGATCGCGCCAAACACCGCAGGGCCTTGCCAGCCATGGCCACCACCGGCTTCTGCCTGGCCTGTGACAGCGAGTGCGCCAATCAGTAAGGCCATAATGGGGAGTTTACGAATCATGATAGTTCCTCGGTTCTTCGACCCGGCGTCCGGGCCTGCACCAGGCCCAAAGTTGTCGCGGGGATACTTCTAAGACAGCAACATTTTGAAAAACAGCACGGCCGCTGAGTAAATTTTGTGTAAGGTCTGTACCGCCATCTTTACCGGCCCGCCAAGGCCCGGTGCAGACGAGCGATATCATCGAACAGAACCCGATGGGCTGGCTAATCCCGTCCATCCGAAAGTGCGTTTGAAGGAGAAGTTTCATGCAGATGAACCCGAACAAAGACACCCAGCTGTGCATGTCCCTGTCGGCGCGCCCAGGGAATTTCGGTCTGCGTTTTCATAACCATTTGTATGAGCAACTGGGCCTGAATTTCTATTACAAGGCCTTCAGCAGCCAGGATCTGACCGGCGCGGTCGGCGGAATCCGGGCGTTGGGCATTCGTGGTTGCGGCGTGTCGATGCCGTTCAAGGAAGCCTGCATTGCGCTGGTCGATGAGCTGGATGCGTCGGCGGCGGCGATCCAATCGATCAACACCATTGTGAATACCAAGGGCCACCTCAAGGCTTACAACACCGATTACATCGCCATCGCACAACTGCTGGAAACCCACGCGGTGCCCAAGGATTCGACCTTTGCCCTGCGCGGCAGTGGCGGCATGGCCAAAGCGGTGGCCAGTGCCTTGCGTGATGGCGGTTATAAAAACGGTTTGATCGTCGCGCGCAATGAGCGCGCCGGACGTGCGCTGGCGGATTCGCTGGGGTATCGCTGGCAGGCTGAGCTGGGCGATGAGCGCCCGCAGATGCTGATCAACGTGACGCCTGTGGGCATGGACGGCGGCCCGGAGGCGGGGCAACTGGCATTTGAGCCTGAGGTGATACAAGCGTCTGAGACCGTGTTTGATGTGGTGGCGATTCCTTCGGAAACGCCACTGATTGTGCGTGGACGAGCAGAAGGCAAGCGGGTGATTGCCGGGCTGGAAGTGATCGCGATTCAAGCGCTGGAGCAGTTTGTGTTGTACACCGGCGTGCGGCCGACCGAAGAGCAGTTTCAGGCGGCGGTGACGTTTGCCCGGAGCTGAATTGTTGCGCTGACTGGTCGGGCCTCATCGCTGGCACGATTATCCGGTTGCCTATACTGCTCGACCAGCAAGCACAGACTTGTCCATCCACAAAAAAAAACCGAGGTTCAGCATGCATCCGCCCATCCTCAATCTGCATCAGGTCGAACTCGAATCCCTGCCCGAAGCCTTGGCCCCCGAAGGCGAAACTGCCGGACGTTATCAGCAGCGCATGGCCCGGATCGGCCAGCAACTCGGCGCGCAGAAACTCGGTTATCGACTGTATGCACTGCCGCCGGGCATGCGCGGCAGTCCGTTTCACAGTCATCGGGTCAATGAGGAGATGTTTTACGTAGTGGCCGGGGAAGGCGAGGTGCGTCTGGGCGCCGAGCGTTTTCCGATCCGCGCCGGCGATGTCATCGCCTGCCCAGCGGGCGGCCCGGAAATGGCGCATCAGATCATCAACACCAGCTTGACTGAACTGCGTTATCTGGCGGTCAGCACTCAGCAGCAGCCGGACATTTGTGAATACCCGGATTCGAACAAATATGCGGTGATGGACAACTTCAAGGTTGATGCCCAGGGCAATGCTTCAGGCTTTGTCGCGGTGGCTCGGCAGGCGGACGGGGTTGATTACTGGGATGGTGAGTGAAACGGCGAGTTTGCAGGCAGGCGCATAACCTGTTGGAGCGAGCTTGCTCGCTCCAACAGGGGGCGGTGGTGATTATTCCAGTCGGGCCAGGCGCTCTTCCAGCGCTGCAATCCGCGCCTCAAGCTCTTCGATGCGCTCGACGGAAACACCGCCGCTCGCGCGTTCGCCCGGATTCTGCCGCGCCGCCATAATCGCCTCGATGTCCGCCGGATCGCCCAGCGCATGGGTGTAGCGATCTTCGCGCTGCCCGGCCTGACGCGGAATCAACACAGCCAATCCGCGCGCAATGAGACGCTCCAACTGATGCACCACTTGCTCGGCATCTTCAAATTCATGCATGCGTCCGCTGCGGGTCAGCAATTCATTGACGGTCTGCGGACCGCGCAAAAACATCAGCCCGGTCAGAATCACCTGTGCCGGCACCAGTTCCAGCGCCTTGTCGACCTTGTGCTCCCAGCGGTCGGCGCGACTTCCCATTACAAGCTTGGCAAAACCGCGTCCTTCCAGAGCACGCAGGCTCTGGCCGACCTGGCCTGGGGTCAGGTTCATCACCGGTTCGCGGCTGGTTTTCTGATTGCAAGCCGTGACCAGTGCGTTGAGGGTCAGCGGATAGGTTTCCGGGCTGGTGGCCTGTTTCTCGATCAACGAGCCCAGGATGCGGATTTCCGTGGCATTGAGCCGTGGCTCGTCGAAGGTGGATTCTTGTTCAGTGGTCATCGCGCGTTCCCTCAGCAGTCGAAGGCGCCTAGCCTAATCCTTGCCAAACAAAAGGCAAGCCGTGTGGTCATCAAGCATGGCTATAATCGCCCCCACGTTCCACCCAGCCACTACCACGAGACTGCCATGACTATTTCCCTGTACGCCGCATCTGTCCCGGTTTTTCAACAAATGCTCAACGCCCTGAGCGATGTGCTGAAAAAGGCTGAAGCCCACGCCACCGAGAAAAACATCGACCCGAACGCCTTCCTGCAAGCGCGCCTGTACCCGGACATGTTCCCGCTGGTGCGTCAGGTGCAGATTGCCGTCGATTTCGCCAAAGGTGTTTCCTCGCGTCTGGCTGAAGTCGAAGTGCCGAAATACGACGACACTGAAACCACCTTCGCCGAGCTGCAAGCGCTGATCGCCAAGGTTCTGGCCTACATCGGCGAGATCAAGCCTGAGCAGATCAATGGCAAGGAAGGCATCGAAATCGTCACCCGTCCGGGCACGCCAAAAGAGAAGCGCTTCAGCGGTCAGGCTTATCTGCTGACTTACGGTTTGCCGCAGTTCTTCTTCCACGTCACCACCACTTATGCGCTGTTGCGCCATAACGGTGTTGAATTGGGCAAGCGCGATTACATGGGCGCGTTCTAAATCGCCAGAAGCCCCTCACCCTAACCCTCTCCCAGGGGAGAGGGGACTGATCGCGTTGTTTGTTCGAGATACGCCGACCTGATCTATCGAGTCGAACTCAGGTTTTGAACAGCACACAAATCAGCTCCCTTTCCCCCTCGCCCCCTTGGGGGGAGAGGGTTGGGGTGAGGGGGGAAAGATCTCAGGCACAAAAAAGCCCGCCCAGGTTCACAACTCGGCGGGCTTTTCATTGCGGCGATGATTACGCGGTACGTTGAGCTTTCTCTTCCTCACCCAAACAAGCCGCTGCGGTAAACAGCACATCCGTAGACGAGTTCAGTGCGGTCTCTGCCGAATCCTGCAACACCCCAATGATGAAACCGACCGCCACCACCTGCATGGCGATCTCGCTTGGAATGCCGAAGAGGCTGCACGCCAGCGGAATCAGCAACAACGAACCACCGGCCACACCCGACGCACCGCACGCGCAGATCGCCGCCACGACGCTGAGCAGGATTGCGGTCGGAATGTCCACGGCAATGCCCAAGGTATGTACGGCCGCGAGGGTCAGCACGGTGATGGTGATCGCTGCGCCCGCCATGTTGATGGTCGCACCCAGCGGGATCGACACCGAATACGTGTCTTCATGCAGCCCCAGACGTTTGCTCAACTCCAGATTGACCGGAATGTTCGCCGCCGAACTGCGGGTGAAGAACGCGGTGATACCGCTTTCACGCAGGCACTTGAGAGTCAGCGGGTACGGGTTGCGACGCAACTTCCAGAACACGATCAACGGGTTCATCACCAGTGCTACGAAGAGCATGCAGCCCAAAAGCACAGCGAGCAGGTGTGCGTAACCGATCAGCGCGCCGAAACCTGAGGTGGCGAGAGTCGAAGCCACCAGACCGAAAATACCCAGCGGTGCAAAGCGGATCACCACCCGCACGATCACGGTGACGCCGTTGGACAGATCGCCGAGCACTTCGCGCGTCGTATCACCGGCATGGCGAATCGCGACGCCCATGCCGATCGCCCACGCCAGAATGCCGATGAAGTTGGCGTTCATCAGCGCACTCACCGGGTTGTCGACCACGCTCAACAGCAGGCTTTGCAGCACTTCGGCGATACCGCCCGGTGCGCTCACCGCAATGTTGTCGGTGGACAGCACCAGGTGCGACGGAAACGCCATGCTGGCAACCACTGCCACCACCGCTGCTGCGAAGGTGCCCAGCAAATAAAGGAACAGGATCGGCCGAATATGGGTTTCCTGACCGTGCTTGTGGTTGGCAATCGAGGCCATCACCAGCACGAACACCAGAATCGGTGCCACGGCTTTCAGCGCCGAAACGAACACCTTGCCGATAAAGGCGCTGGCTTTCGCCGCGTCCGGGGCGAACATCGCCAGGGCGATACCGGCAATCAGGCCGATCAGGATCTGCGTGACCAGGCTCAGGTTCTTGAGGCGGTGCAATAGAGAAGGTGAAGAAGCGGTCATAACGGCATCTCTGATTTTTTATAGGGTGCAAGGCTGCGTGAAAACGGTGACAAAATCGGGGGCAGGCCACCGTCACGAGCCGAAAGGGCTGACGCTGTATCAACGCCAATAAACTTGGTGTTGAACAGGCTGTACGTTTTTCAGGGCGCGGACTTTATCACAGCGTAGGCTTTGTCCTTCAGGCCTGTGACGATCTGCCACTCGATTGATCGGCAAGTCGGCAGCTTTGTGCAAGTCAGGCTGGAAACACTCTGTTAAGATTCTCCATCCTCATTTTCAAGTTCTGCCAGCGGGCCCTCCGGTCATCGCTGGTGTCGTCGTTTTGTTGGAGTTCCCCATGCTGTTGCCCATCCTTCTGTTGTCTGCCGCCGGATTCACGGTACTGACCACGGAATTCGTCATCGTCGGCCTGCTGCCGGCGATTGCCCGCGACCTTGCGGTCACCATCCCGCAGGCCGGGCTGCTGGTCACGCTGTTCGCCTTTACTGTGGCGATGTTCGGCCCATTCCTGACCGCGTATTTCGCCCGCTTCGAGCGCCGCAAGCTGTTCATCAGCATTTTGATCATGTTCGGCCTGGCCAATACCGTTGCCGCACTGGCGCCGAACATCTGGGTGATGGCGATTGCCCGATTGATCCCGGCGCTGGGTCTTCCAGTGTTCTGGGCACTGGCCAGCGAGACGGCCGTGGACATCGTCGGCCCGGACTTCGCCGGCCGTGCCATCGCCAAGATCGGCTTCGGTATCGTCTGCGCCACGGTGTTCGGCATTCCTGTCGGCACGCTGATTTCCGATGCATTGGGCTGGCGCAGCGCGTTCGGCATCCTCGCGGTGATCGCGTTTGCCAAGGCGCTGTTGCTGTTTGTTTATTTGCCAAAAACCAATCTGCACCAGCATCAGGTCAGCTTCCGCTCGCAGTTCAAGATCCTGCGCAGCCCGTTGATGATCGGCCACATCGTGCTGTCGATCCTGGTGTTCAGCGGCATGTTTACCGTTTACACCTATCTGGCGGACATCCTTGAGCGTCTGGCGGGTTTCAACGGCACGGTGGTTGGCTGGTGCCTGATGGGCTTTGGCGCAGTCGGTCTGATCGGCAACTCGTTGGGCGGCCGTGCGGTGGATCGGCATCCGCTGGGGGCGTCGGTATTGTTCTGTGCGTTCATGATTGCCGGCATGGTGTCGCTGGTGCCGAACATTCATTCGCCGCTGGGGCTGACGGTGGCGATGGGCATCTGGGGCGTGACCCAGGCGGCGTTGTTCCTGGTCAGCCACGTGCGCCTGATGAAAGCCGCGCCAGAAGCGCCGGCCTTCGCCGCCTCGTTGAATATTGCCGGGGCCAATCTGGGGATTGGCCTGGGCGCCATGGTCGGTGGTCGGGTGATCGACAGCGCGGGTCTGGGCTTTCTCGGATTCGCCGCTGCAGGGTTTATTCTGCTGTCGGTATTCCTCGCCATGGTGTTGATGACGCTCAAGCCGCGCGAAATGTGCACAGACGCCTCATAAGGTAGTAAACAACTCGCGTCGGGCACCTTCGGTAATCGCAACGATGCCGGGGTGCTTGACCTTGCGCTCCACCGAAATGGCGTAGAACGACTCGGTCACCGCGTCCGTCTGGCCAATCAACTGAACGCCGTACTGGCGCTTCACCTCATCGGCAATCACGCTCGGGCCGATAAAAATCCCGCTGCCGGATTGGCCGAATGCCTGCATCAAGGCACTGTCATCGAACTCGCCGACGATCTGCGGCTGGATCTGCTGCTCGGCGAACCAGCGCTGCAAACGACTGCGCACCACGGTTTCCGCCCCGGGAATCAACAGCGGTGCACCGTGCAGGCTGCGCGGAAAATCCTGCCCGTAGCGCGCCGCCAGTTCGGCGGTGGCGAAAAAACTGATCCCGCATTCGCCGAGTTTCTGACTGTAGCCCTTGATGTCGAGGTGCGATGGCATCGGGCTGTCGGAGATCACCAGATCCAGCCGCTGGATGGCCAGGTCTGCCAGCAATCGTTCGAGTTTGTCTTCGCGGCAGGTGATGCGCAGTGGCTCGTTCAACTCCATGGTCGGTGCGATCAGGCGATAGACGATGGATTTCGGCACCACATCGGCGACGCCGACGCGGAACAGGATCTGCTGTTCATTGGGCTGGGCGCGCAGCATCAGTTCCAGTTCGCCGCCGAGCTGAAACATCTGTTCGGCGTAGGGCAGGGCCTGACGCCCGGCTTCGGTGAGTTCCAGTTGCCGGCCAACCCGTTTGAACAACTCGATGCCGTAAGTCTGTTCGAGCAGGGAAATCTGCCCGCTGATGGTCTGCGGGGTCAGGTTCAGTTGCTCGCAGGCGCGCACGATGCTGCCGGTTTTGGCTACAACCCAGAAGTAGTGCAGCTGTCGGTAATTGAGCATGGTGTTCTTCATTTCGTAAAAACCGAAGTATAGCCGCTAAAAATACGAATTTTCCTGAAGTGTTTGCCTCCCTAGAATGCCCAGCCATCGACGGCCGGTCTGCGACCCTGTCTGTTCATTCGAAGGAAACCTCATGAAATACACATTCCCTGTCCTGATGTTTACGTCTTTACTGGTTCTGGCCGGTTGCGATCAGGCCGAGAAAAGCGCCCAGCAGTTGATGGGCAAGGCGGCTGAAAGCGCCAAGCAAGCTATCGACGATACCCATAAAGCCGCCGAACAGGCGCTCAGTGATGCCACTGGCGGGTTGATCGAGAAAAAAGAATCAACGGAAAAAGATGCGGAACAATCCGAATCGTCCTCCAAAACCATCTAAACCGTATTACACAGAGTCAGGACTGAATCATGGAATATCTGTTGGAACTCGCCGCCAGCCCCACCGCCTGGGTTGCTTTGGCCACATTGGTAGTGATGGAGATCGTGCTCGGCATCGATAACCTTATCTTTATTTCGATCCTGACCAACAAACTGCCTGAGCAGCATCGGCAGAAAGCTCGTCGCATCGGTATTGGCATGGCGTTGATTCTGCGCCTGGCGCTTTTGAGCACCATTGCCTTCATCGTGCAGTTGACTGAGCCAGTCATCGAAATCCTCGGCCAGGCCTTCTCCTGGAAGGACATGATCCTGATCGCCGGTGGTCTGTTCCTGGTCTGGAAAGCGACGACCGAGATTCACCACAGCATGGATCCGTCGCCGGAAGACCCGAAATCGGCCACCTCGACAGTGACCTTGGGCTTTGCCGCCGCCATTGGCCAGATCCTGCTGCTCGACATGGTGTTCTCGATCGACAGCATCATTACTGCGGTCGGTATGACCGAACACTTGCCGATCATGATCATCGCGGTGGTGGTGTCGGTACTGGTGATGTTGCTGGCGGCTGATCCGCTGGCCAAGTTCATCAACGACAACCCGACTGTCGTGATGCTGGCCCTGGGCTTCCTGATCATGATCGGCATGACGCTGATCGCCGAAGGCTTCGGTGCCCACGTACCGAAAGGTTATGTGTATGCAGCGATGGCGTTCTCGGCGGGGATTGAAGTGCTGAACATGTTGTCGCGCCGGGCCCGGCAGAAGAAGTTGGCTGTGCAAGCGTAAACGCTGACAAGCCAAAAGGCCGCCTGAACTCCCGGAGTTCAGGCGGCCTTTTTGTTGGTGGCTTTTAGAGGCGGTCAGTGCGCAGTTACGTGACGTACACGATGCTTCACGGCTTTTTCAGCGGGTGAGGACTGAACAGGGTGGTGATGACGCCGCGCAATCCGCAACACGCCCCACAACATGGCGGCGGCAACAGCCAGCCAACCGGCAATCAACATTACGATAGTCATGGTCAGGCTCATCAGTGCCTCCTCTTCGCCCTGCATCGGGCACACGCTTTTTCAATTCGTTCTGTTTCAGTGACAGTCTAGTCAACCAGGTGTTTCAGGCTATTGACCAAAGGTCGGTGGTGACCAATCAGTTCGCTCTATGCAATCGATGTCTCTACGGTTTAAGGCTATACCGCAGCCTTGCACCACCCTATGATCGTGAACCTTGCCGGAACACGATGACCGGCGTCTGAACAGAGAGTGACAATGGTGCAGGTATTTTCTCGAATTCGTGCAGCGCTGTTGTCGGTTGGCTGCGCGGCCCTTTTGGTCGGGTGTGCAGGCAATGTTGCGCCCGAGGTCAAGCGATTGCCGGAGCGGGTCGAGCTGAGCGGCACGTTCTATCGCGGCGAAGCCAATCAGTCCGGGCCGCAAGTGTTGGCCAGCCTGCTGTCGCAGCAGGGCATCGTGATTACCCCGGGTTTGCTGGAAAAACCGCTGCACCTGCCCGGCGGCGAGGACAAGTTGCAGCAAAATATCCAGAACCTGGCTTGGGAATACGGCATGGTCGTGTATCCGTTGGACAAGAGCTTGCCAGCGTTGCTGACTCAGGTCGCGGCGGGTTATCCAGTGATGGTGCGCTTCAGCGAGGGCTCGGCGTTCTGGGCTGAACCGCGCTACGCGATTCTCTCCGGCTACGATCGTAATAAACAGAACGTGCTGTTGCGTGCGGGCATGAACCGTCGCGAATTGATGAGTTTCAGTGCTTTTGAATCGGCATTCGAAAAGTCCGGCGGCTGGGCCATATTGATCCAGAAGCCTTCGCAGATTCCGGCATCGGTTGATCGTCAGCGCTGGCTCAAGGCTGCCGATGAGCTATCCCGGGCGGGTCAGGAGCCGGAAGCGGCGCAGGCGCGCAAGGCGCTGACTGCGCACTGAGTTCCGTTCGTCATCTGCCGGGCACGACTGCACCCGGCAGGCCTCTCACGGTTATAGCCCGTAATTCGCGGGCAAATCAGGAGGCGACATGACAGATTCTCCATCCCCTCAAGGCCCGCATTCTTCCGAGCATTCCTCAGGTGATGATCTGGGATTTGATCCGGATTCGCCGGATGTCGCCGATCCGCAAGTCGACCCGATCGGTCCCGCCAAGGCGCCGAAAGATGTGAAGCCAGGCGAGGACGACCAAAAACCGGCCAAACCCTATGATCCGTTAGCCGATCTGAAACCTTGATGCGAGGTGCGTATGAGTACCGATTCAAGCTTCGATGACCAAAAGCCGGACAGCGTGCCGACTACGCCTGAAGAGGGCGTGGATCCGGTGCTGGATCCGGACAGTCCATTGCGCGATCCAATGGCCCGGCCGTTGGTGGCGCCAGGGCTTGCGCCAGATCCGAGTAAGGGCGATGGCATTCCCGACGATGACCAAATGCCATTGCCTAATGATTGATTCGCAGAAAGCAAAAAGCCCCGATCACTCGGGGCTTTTTTTGTGCTGCTATTTACTTTGAGGCTTCAACTACGCCGCTCTGGCGCGACTTCAGGTTTTTCTCGGCCTTGTACTGTTGAGCCACCGCTGGAACGGCGGCGCTCTTGCCGGTCTCGACCCAACTGCGGATACGGCTGGCATCGGCAAAGTGCGTGTATTTACCGAATGCATCAAGAATCACCAGGGCAACCTGACGGTTGCCCATGCTCGTTACCAGCACCAGGCAATGCCCGGCCTGATTGGTGAAGCCGGTCTTGGTGATCTTGATGTCCCAATTGTCCTTGTTCACCAGATGGTCGGTGTTACGGAAACCCAAGGTGTAGTTGGGTTTGCGAAACGCCACGGTTTTTTCCTTGGTAGTGCTCAGTTGGGTGAGCAGCGGTTGTTTGTGCGCGGCTACCAGCAACTTGCTCAAGTCGCGGGCGGTAGACACGTTGCGCGGTGACAGGCCGGTGGGCTCGACAAAATGAGTGCTGGTCATGCCCAGCGCTTTCGCCTTGGCATTCATTGCCGCGATAAACGCTGCGTAGCCACCCGGATAGTGATGCGCGAGGCTGGCGGCCGCGCGGTTTTCCGAGGACATCAGTGCGATCAGCAGCATCTCGCGACGCGGCAGTTCACTCTTCAGTTTGACTCGGGAGAACACGCCCTTCATTTCCGGCGTTTGACTGATATCGACATCGATCCATTCGTCCATGTTCTGTCGCGCTTCAACCACGACCAGGCCAGTCATCAGTTTACTGACGGAAGCGATCGGCACGATCACGTCAGGGTTACTGGAGTAGATGACTTTATTGGTCTGCATATCCATTAGCAGGGCGCTGCCGGAGGCGATCTTCAGTTGCGAAGCGTCACGAGGGGCAGCGGTGGTTTCCGCAGCGTTGATCGTTGGCGTGATGAATGTGCCTGTAAATGCAAAAAACAGGCTCAGTATCGAAAGACGAATTTTCACGCGGGCGAACTCATAAAGGTTGGATATTCCGTTAGTTTGTAACGGGTTATTTCTTCAAAGCGTCGCATTCTAGAAGTATGGCTGAAGATCTGTCGATGGTTGTTTGAACGAGCTGAAAATCTCGTGAAAAGGCCTGTAAAAAGAGGGGTTTCCGGCGAACGGTTAGTGTTTTTTCTCAGGCATGAAAAACCCCGCGCAAGGCGGGGTCCTTGTACTGCCGTAAATACCGATCAGACGTGCAGGGTTTCTGCTGCGTAAAGGGTGTTTTCCAGCAGGCAGGCACGGGTCATCGGGCCGACGCCGCCCGGTACCGGAGTGATCCAGCCGGCGCGGGGCAGGGCGGTTTCGTACACGACGTCACCGACCAGTTTGCCGTCTTCCTGACGGTTGATGCCGACGTCGATCACGATCGCGCCTTCCTTGATCCACTCGCCCTTGACCAGTCCCGGCTTGCCGGCGGCCACGACCACCAGGTCGGCGCGACCGACATGGCCAGCCAGATCCTTGGTGAAGCGGTGGGTCACAGTCACGGTGCAGCCGGCCAGCAACAGCTCCATCGCCATTGGGCGACCGACGATGTTGGAAGCACCGACGACCACTGCATCCATGCCATAAAGATCAGCGCCCGTGCTTTCCAGCAAGGTCATGATGCCTTTTGGGGTGCACGGACGCAGCAGTGGAATCCGCTGGGCCAGACGGCCGACGTTATAAGGATGGAAACCGTCAACGTCTTTGTCCGGGCGGATGCGTTCCAGCAGCTTGGAAGCGTCCAGGTGCTCGGGCAATGGCAGTTGAAGCAGGATACCGTCGATTGCCGGATCGTCATTGAGACGATCGATCAGATCGGTCAGCGCCTGCTGAGTGGTTTCAGAGGGCAGGTCGTAGGCTTGAGAGAGGAAGCCGACCTCTTCACAGTCTTTACGCTTGTGCGAGACATAAACCTGAGAGGCAGGATCGCTGCCGACCAGGATCACCGCGAGGCCGGGAGTGCGCAGGCCTTGCTGGCGACGCTCGGCAACTCGTTGGGCGATCTGCTGGCGCAGGCTGGCGGCGATCGATTTGCCGTCGATTAGTTGTGCAGTCATTGCGCGTGATTAACCATCGAGAGGGGAAAAAATGAGAACGCATTCTCGCATGTCGTGCGGTGAGGGCAAAGGCGCTTGGTCAGCAAATTCCCCTAACTCCTTTAATTAAATGAATTTTTTTCAAAAAGGATTTGACGACCTTGGGAGCGCTCTATACTATTCGTCGCACTTGTCGGGCACAGCCTAGCACTGGTTAAGAAGGTGAAGCGGAATCAAGGTTCTGCGACGCTGGAAAGCACTTAGTTTGTAGTCCTTTAAGAGTACAGATTAATAAGGCGCCCGTAGCTCAGCTGGATAGAGCATCCGCCTTCTAAGCGGATGGTCGCAGGTTCGAGTCCTGCCGGGTGCGCCATTAGGCAGCTTTGGCACAAGTAGCGCGATATGGTGGGCGTAGCTCAGTTGGTAGAGCACGGGATTGTGACTCCCGTTGTCGTGGGTTCGATCCCCATCGTCCACCCCATATTTCGAAAGGCGCCAGATTTAACGGTCTGGCGCCTTTGCTTTAAAAGCTTCATCCGCGGATGTGGTGGAATTGGTAGACACACTGGATTTAGGTTCCAGCGCCGCGAGGCGTAAGAGTTCGAGTCTCTTCATCCGCACCAATTAAAGCTTCATTCATGTCTTCGGGCTGGTGAGGTTCAACAAAGAAGTTGTTTGGCTTTTTTGTTACGCAATATGGTGGGCGTAGCTCAGTTGGTAGAGCACGGGATTGTGACTCCCGTTGTCGTGGGTTCGATCCCCATCGTCCACCCCATATTTCGAAAGGCGCCAGATTTAACAGTCTGGCGCCTTTTTTGTTTTACGGATTCGAATTTTCGGCGACCGCCGGCTCGGGTCGCAGGAAGGGTGATGCAGCGGCGCTTCTATATATAGAAGAGGTCGGCGCAGAGCCTTGGCGAGATTAGCTGTATTTGCGAACAGGGCGGGTTATAACCGTTTGTCCCCGCCTTCAAATTGCCTGCTGTTTTTTTACCCGTTTTCAGTAGGGTGACTTCTTGAGTTTGACCCACTAGAATGCATGCCCTTGATTCTGGGGTCGGAAACGGCCGGCTAACGTCTGTGCAACGAGGAATATCCATGCAAGTTTCTGTTGAAAATACTACTGCTCTCGAGCGCCGCATGAGCGTCACCGTGCCGGCAGAGCGCATCGAGACTCAGGTCAACAAGCGTCTGCAGCAGACTGCCCAAAAGGCCAAGATTGCTGGCTTCCGTCCAGGCAAAGTGCCAATGAGCGAAATCAAGCGCCGTTTCGGTGCTGATGCTCGTCAGGAAGCTGTTGGTGATGTTATCCAGTCCTCCTTCTACGAAGCTGTGGTTGAGCAGAAGCTGAACCCGGCGGGTTCGCCTTCGATCGAGCCCAAGTCGCTGGAAGCTGGCAAGGATCTGGAATACGTTGCCGTATTCGAAGTGTTCCCTGAGTTCACCGTTGCCGGCTTCGACGGCATCACCGTTGAGCGCCTGAGCGCTGAAGTGGCTGACGCTGACCTGGACAAAATGCTGGACATCCTGCGCAAGCAGAACACCCGTTTCGAAGTGGCCGATCGCGCTGCCCAGAACGAAGACCAGCTGAACATCGATTTCGTTGGCAAGGTTGACGGCGAAGTGTTCGCTGGCGGTTCCGCCAAGGGTACTCAGCTGGTTCTGGGTTCCGGTCGCATGATCCCAGGCTTCGAAGAAGGCCTGGTAGGCGCTAAAGCTGGCGAAGAGCGCGTTCTGAACCTGACCTTCCCTGAGGACTATCAGAACCTGGACCTGGCTGGCAAAACCGCCGAGTTCACCGTGACTGTAAACACCGTTTCCGAGCCAAAACTGCCAGAGCTGAACGAAGAGTTCTTCGCTCAATTCGGCATCAAGGAAAGCGGCATCGACGGTTTCCGCACCGAAGTTCGCAAGAACATGGAGCGTGAACTGCGTCAGGCGATCAAATCCAAGGTCAAGAATCAGGTAATGGACGGTCTGCTGGCCACCAACCCGATCGAAGTGCCTAAGGCTCTGCTGTCCAACGAAGTTGACCGTCTGCGCGTGCAGGCTGTTCAGCAGTTCGGTGGCAACATCAAGCCTGACCAACTGCCGGCCGAGCTGTTCGAAGAGCAAGCCAAGCGCCGCGTAGTGCTGGGTCTGATCGTGGCTGAAGTGGTCAAGCAGTTCGACCTCAAGCCGGACGAAGCCCGCGTTCGTGAAATGATTCAGGAAATGGCTTCGGCTTACCAAGAGCCTGAGCAGGTTGTGTCCTGGTACTACAAGAACGACCAGCAACTGAACGAAGTTCGTTCGGTTGTGCTGGAAGAACAAGTTGTGGATACTGTTCTGCAGAAAGCTAGCGTGACCGACAAATCGGTCTCTTACGAAGAAGCGGTCAAGCCGGTAGAAGCTCCACAAGCCGACTGATTGTTTTTGCGTTAAGAAGTGCTCACATAAGCCAGCTCTCGAGCTGGCTTATGCGTATTCAAGACATAACTATTTGGGAGTGACTGCAGAGCATGTTCCGTAATTCGTATATTCAGCAGAACTCTGATATCCAGGCCGCAGGCGGCCTGGTTCCGATGGTTGTCGAGCAATCTGCTCGTGGCGAACGCGCCTATGACATCTACTCGCGCCTGCTCAAGGAGCGAGTGATCTTTCTGGTTGGTCCGGTAGAGGACTACATGGCCAACCTGATCTGCGCGCAACTGCTGTTCCTTGAAGCGGAAAACCCGGACAAGGACATCCATCTCTATATCAACTCCCCGGGCGGTTCGGTGACAGCGGGCATGTCGATCTACGACACCATGCAGTTCATCAAACCCAACGTATCGACCACCTGCATCGGCCAGGCCTGCAGCATGGGCGCTTTCCTGCTGACCGCAGGTGCTCCAGGCAAGCGTTTCTGCCTGCCGAACTCGCGTGTGATGATTCACCAGCCACTGGGCGGGTTCCAGGGCCAGGCGTCGGATATCGAAATCCATGCCAAGGAAATCCTCTTCATTCGCGAGCGCCTGAACACGCTGATGGCCAAGCACAGCGGTCGCACTCTGGAAGAAATCGAGCGCGATACCAACCGCGATAACTTCATGAGTGCAGAAGCTGCGAAGGAATATGGCTTGATCGACGAAGTCATCAACCAGCGCCCAGCTTAAAATAAGCAGCTCAAAATAGGCTTGGTCGGCGCGTCTGATCAGCGGCGGGCTTGAAAAAGCCCGCAATAGCCTTCATCTTGTGTTGCAAGCCTATCGGATTTGGATCGAACGAATGACTGACACCCGCAACGGCGAGGACAACGGCAAGCTGCTCTATTGCTCCTTCTGTGGCAAAAGCCAGCATGAAGTGCGCAAATTGATTGCCGGCCCCTCGGTCTTTATCTGCGACGAGTGCGTCGACCTGTGCAATGACATCATCCGCGAGGAGGTGCAGGAAGCCCAGGCCGAAAGCAGCGCGCATAAATTGCCTTCGCCTAAAGAAATCAGCGGCATCCTTGACCAATACGTAATTGGTCAGGAGCGTGCGAAAAAGGTTTTGGCCGTAGCGGTGTACAACCACTACAAGCGCCTTAACCAGCGTGACAAAAAGGCTGACGACGTCGAACTCGGCAAGAGCAACATCCTGCTGATCGGCCCGACAGGCTCCGGTAAAACCCTGCTGGCCGAAACACTGGCCCGCCTGCTGAACGTTCCGTTCACCATCGCCGACGCAACCACCCTCACCGAGGCCGGTTACGTGGGTGAAGATGTCGAGAACATCATTCAGAAACTGCTGCAGAAGTGCGATTACGACGTAGAGAAAGCCCAGATGGGTATTGTCTACATCGACGAAATCGACAAGATTTCCCGCAAGTCCGACAACCCGTCGATCACCCGCGATGTATCCGGTGAAGGCGTGCAGCAGGCCTTGCTCAAGTTGATCGAAGGCACGGTCGCTTCCGTACCGCCGCAAGGTGGCCGCAAGCATCCGCAGCAGGAATTCCTGCAGGTCGACACCCGTAACATCCTGTTCATCTGCGGTGGTGCGTTCTCGGGTCTCGAGAAGGTCATCCAGAACCGTTCCACCAAGGGTGGCATCGGTTTCAACGCAGAAGTACGTAGCAAGGAAGAGGGCAAGAAAGTCGGTGAATCCCTGCGTGAAGTCGAGCCTGACGATCTGGTCAAGTTCGGTCTGATCCCGGAGTTCGTCGGTCGTCTGCCGGTCCTCGCGACGCTGGACGAGCTGGATGAGGCTGCGCTGATGCAGATTCTCACCGAGCCGAAAAATGCTCTGACCAAACAGTATGCGAAGCTGTTCGAGATGGAAGGCGTGGATCTGGAATTCCGTTCCGACGCGCTGAAATCGGTCGCCAAGCGTGCCCTGGAACGTAAAACCGGTGCCCGTGGTCTGCGCTCGATTCTCGAAGGTGTACTGCTCGACACGATGTATGAAATCCCCTCGCAGTCCGAGGTGAGCAAAGTCGTGATCGATGAAAGTGTGATCGAAGGCAAGTCCAAGCCACTGTATATCTACGAGAACAGTGAGCCGACAGCCAAGGCAGCGCCGGACGCTTAAGCGTCCACTCTGCCGGAATAAAGAAGGGGCCTTCGGGCCTCTTTTTTTTTATGTCGTTTTTTACATCTGCTTTGCGCTTGTTTTTTTTCAAGGCAGCCCCCATCTTGGTTTCAAGCTTAATTCCATCTGATTACGGCCATATGGCCGCCGTAGAGGCGAAATCATGAAGACAACCATCGAATTGCCTCTCCTGCCATTGCGTGATGTCGTGGTTTATCCGCACATGGTTATCCCGCTGTTCGTGGGGCGCGAGAAATCCATCGAAGCCCTCGAGGCAGCGATGACGGGCGACAAGCAGATCCTGCTGTTGGCCCAGAGAAACCCGGCTGATGATGATCCCGGTGAAGACGCTCTCTATCGCGTAGGTACCATCGCCACTGTTCTACAGCTGCTCAAGCTGCCTGACGGCACCGTCAAGGTGCTGGTCGAGGGTGAGCAGCGCGGTACCGTTGAGCGCTTCAGCGAAGTCGACGGCCACTGCCGCGCCGAAGTGTCGCTGATCGAAGAAGTCGACGCTGCCGAGCGCGAATCCGAAGTGTTCGTGCGCACGCTGCTGTCGCAATTCGAACAATATGTGCAGTTGGGCAAGAAAGTCCCGGCTGAAGTCCTGTCGTCGCTCAACAGCATCGATGAGCCGGGTCGCCTGGTCGATACCATGGCCGCACACATGGCGCTAAAGATCGAGCAGAAGCAGGAAATCCTCGAAATCATCGATTTGTCGGCCCGGGTCGAGCACGTTTTGGCGTTGCTCGACGCCGAAATCGATCTGCTGCAAGTCGAAAAGCGCATTCGTGGTCGCGTCAAAAAGCAGATGGAACGCAGTCAGCGCGAGTACTACCTGAACGAGCAGATGAAGGCCATTCAGAAAGAGCTCGGCGACAGCGACGAAGGCCACAATGAAATCGAAGATCTGAAAAAGCGTATCGACGCTGCCGGTCTGCCGAAAGATGCGCTGGCCAAGGCCACTGCCGAGTTGAACAAGCTCAAGCAAATGTCGCCGATGTCCGCCGAGGCCACCGTGGTGCGCTCGTACATCGACTGGCTGGTGCAGGTGCCGTGGAAGGCCCAGAGCAAGGTGCGTCTGGATCTGGCGCGCGCAGAAGACATTCTCGATGCCGATCACTACGGTCTCGAAGAGGTCAAGGAGCGCATCCTTGAATACCTCGCCGTGCAAAAACGCGTGAAAAAAATCCGTGGCCCGGTGTTGTGCCTGGTCGGTCCTCCAGGTGTGGGTAAAACCTCGCTGGCGGAGTCGATTGCCCACGCCACTAACCGCAAATTCGTGCGCATGGCCCTTGGTGGTGTGCGTGATGAAGCGGAAATTCGCGGTCACCGCCGGACTTACATCGGTTCGATGCCGGGAAGATTGATTCAAAAGATGACAAAAGTGGGTGTACGCAACCCGCTGTTCCTGCTCGATGAAATCGACAAAATGGGCAGCGATATGCGTGGCGATCCGGCGTCGGCATTGCTGGAAGTGCTCGATCCCGAGCAGAACCACAACTTCAACGATCACTATCTGGAAGTCGATTACGACCTGTCGGATGTGATGTTCCTGTGCACTTCGAACTCGATGAATATCCCGCCGGCGCTGCTCGACCGGATGGAAGTGATCCGTCTGCCGGGCTACACCGAAGACGAGAAGATCAACATCGCGGTCAAATACCTGTCGCCAAAACAGATCGCAGCCAATGGTCTGAAGAAAGGCGAGCTGGAATTCGACGCGGAAGCGATCCGCGACATCATTCGTTACTACACCCGCGAAGCCGGCGTGCGTGGCCTCGAGCGTCAGATTGCCAAGGTCTGCCGTAAGGCAGTGAAAGAGCATGCGCTGGAAAAACGTTTCTCGGTGAAAGTGACAGCTGAATTGCTGGAGCACTTCCTCGGCGTGCGGAAGTTTCGCTACGGCCTGGCTGAGCAACAGGATCAGATCGGTCAGGTCACCGGCCTTGCCTGGACTCAGGTTGGCGGCGAATTGCTGACCATTGAAGCGGCAGTTGTTCCGGGTAAAGGTCAGTTGATCAAGACGGGTTCGCTGGGCGACGTCATGGTCGAATCGATTACTGCAGCTCTGACCGTGGTGCGCAGCCGCGCGAAGAGTTTGGGCATTCCTCTGGACTTCCACGAGAAGCGCGACACGCACATCCACATGCCGGAAGGGGCTACCCCGAAAGACGGTCCTAGCGCCGGTGTAGGCATGTGCACGGCGTTGGTGTCGGCGTTGACCGGGATCCCGGTGCGCGCCGATGTCGCCATGACTGGCGAAATCACCCTGCGTGGTCAGGTGCTGGCCATTGGCGGTCTGAAGGAAAAACTGTTGGCGGCACACCGCGGCGGAATCAAGATTGTGATTATTCCGGAAGAGAACGTGCGCGATCTGAAGGAGATTCCTGACAATATCAAGCAGGATCTGCAGATTAAACCGGTTAAATGGATTGACGAGGTCCTGCAAATTGCGCTGCAATACGCGCCGGAGCCCTTGCCGGATGTGGCTCCGGAGATAGTTGCCAAGGACGAAAAACGTGAGTCTGACTCTAAGGAAAGAATTAGCACGCATTAATACGTTTTTGACTGGGTGGCTTCCTTGACAGCTTTTTAGAGCCCTTGTTATAAAGCGGCTCTTAAGTGTCTGTAGGCCATTCAGCACTCGTTTTTGCTTTCACCAAAAAACTTAGAATCATCTCAAAATAGATATAAGGGGACTTAGAGTGAACAAGTCGGAACTGATTGATGCTATCGCTGCATCCGCTGATATCCCGAAAGCTGCTGCTGGCCGTGCGCTGGACGCTGTAATCGAATCCGTCACTGGCGCTCTCAAGGCTGGCGACTCCGTTGTTCTGGTTGGTTTCGGTACTTTCTCCGTGACTGATCGTCCGGCTCGTACCGGTCGTAACCCTCAGACCGGCAAGACTCTGGAAATCCCGGCTGCCAAAAAGCCAGGTTTCAAAGCCGGTAAAGCACTGAAAGAAGCCGTTAACTAAGTTTCAGTTTTTACCCATCCGGGTCGGGGTAATGCCTGACTTGGCAGCGGAGCGGTAGAGCAGGTGGCTTGAATAGACATCTGTAACGCCGGGATCGAGGGTTCGAGCCCTGTCCGCTCCGCCAGTTACGAGAAGGCGCATCCTCGGATGCGCCTTTCTTCTATCCGGATTCTACCCACGCTCCACGGTTGCCTAATTTTGAAGTTCAACCGTTTCTGGGGGACGCATGCTGCAGAATATCAGGGACAATTCACAAGGCTGGATTGCCAAGACCATTATCGGGATCATCGTTGTATTGATGGCGTTCACGGGTATCGAAGCCATTTTCCAGGCTACGACCAACAGCCAGAATGCGGCCACGGTCAACGGTGAAGACATCAGTCAGAACGAGCTCAGCCAGGCCGTTGATATGCAACGACGTCAGCTGATGCAACAGCTGGGCAAGGATTTCGACGCTTCGTTGCTCGATGAAAAAATGCTCCGCGAATCTGCCCTCAAGGGTCTGATCGACCGCAAGTTGTTGCTGCAAGGTGCCGAACAAGCGAAATTCGCTTTCTCCGAAGGTGCACTGGATCAAGTGATCCTGCAGACGCCTGAATTCCAGGTTGATGGCAAGTTCAGCTCCGAGCGTTTCGACCAGGTGATCCGTCAACTGGGTTACAGCCGTATGCAATTCCGCCAGATGCTGGCTCAGGAAATGCTGATCGGCCAAGTCCGTGCCGGTGTGGCGGGCAGCGGTTTCGTCACCGACGCCGAAGTGCTGGCATTCGCCCGTCTGGAAAAACAGACCCGCGATTTCGCGACCCTTAACGTCAAGGCTGATCCGGCCGCGGTCAAGCTGACCGACGATGAGGTCAAGGCTTACTACGACGAGCACGCCAAGGAATTCATGACCCCGGATCAAGTGGTCATCGATTACATCGAGCTGAAGAAGGCTTCGT
This sequence comes from Pseudomonas sp. LBUM1648, assembly GCF_059716145.1. NCBI lineage: Bacteria > Pseudomonadati > Pseudomonadota > Gammaproteobacteria > Pseudomonadales > Pseudomonadaceae > Pseudomonas > Pseudomonas sp. LBUM1648. The sequence continues at coordinate 4,126,559 of NZ_CP166808.1, read as the reverse complement.
TCTTTGATCAGGTAGCCGTCAAGGACGAAGACCTGCAAGCGGCGTATCAGAAAGAGATCGCCAACCTGTCGGAACAGCGTCGCGCGGCGCACATTCTGATCGAAGTGAACGACAAGACCACCGAGGCTCAGGCCAAGGCGAAGATCGAAGAAGTCCAGGCGCGTCTGGCCAAGGGCGAGAAATTCGAAGCGCTGGCCAAAGAGTTCTCGCAGGATCCGGGTTCGGCCAACACTGGCGGTGACCTTGGTTATGCAGGTCCTGGCGTTTACGATCCGGCCTTCGAAAAAGCCCTGTACTCGTTGGCTAAAGATCAGGTTTCCGAGCCGGTTCGCACCGATTTCGGTTACCACTTGATCAAACTGCTGGGTGTTGAAGCACCTGAAGTACCGACCCTGGCCAGCCTGAAAGACAAGCTGACCCGCGAGCTGAAAGCCGCGCAGGTCGAGCAGCGTTTCGTCGAGGCGACCAAGCAACTGGAAGACTCTGCGTTCGAGGCGTCCGACCTGGCACAGCCAGCGGCGGATCTGAAACTGACAGTGCACACTTCCAAGCCGTTTGGCCGTGAAGGTGGCGAAGGTGTTGCGGCCAACCGTGCCGTGGTTACTGCTGCGTTCAGCACTGAAGTGATCGATGAGGGCGCCAACAGCACCGCCATCGAGCTGGATCCGGAAACGGTGGTCGTCCTGCGCGCCAAGGATCACTTGAAGCCTGCGCAATTGCCTCTGGAAAGTGTGAGTGCGGCTATCCGCACCCAACTGACCAAAGAGCACGCGAGCGCTGCTGCCAAGACCAAGGCCGATAAGCTGATCGCTGATCTGCGCGATGGCAAGGCTCCATTGGACAAGGCGGTTGACGGTCAGAACTGGAAAACCACCGAAGCGGCCACCCGTGGTCAGGAAGGTGTTGATCCTGCGGTGCTGCAAGCGTTGTTCCGCATGCCGAAGCCGGCTGCCAAGGACAAGCCAACGTTCAGCAGCGTTACTCTGCCCGATGGCAGTCTGATGATCGTGCGTCTGAACGGCGTCAACGAAGCGGCTGCGCCGACTGATGAAGAGAAGGCGCAGTACCGTCGCTTCCTCGCGTCGCGTGAAGGTCAGCAGGACTTTGCGGCGTATCGCAAGCAGTTGGAAGCTCAGGCAGAGATCAAGCGTTTTTGATGTTTGATTGAGTTGCGAAACAAGAGCCCCGGCCGATCAGCCGGGGCTTTTTTGTGGGAGCTTACTTGCCAGCGATGGCGACCTGTCTGCCGACCAATCTCTATCAGAAGCACTTGATCCACAGCTGGAAGGCGCCAGTCGTTATAGCGTCGCTCATCAATCGGTACTATCCCGCGCGCGGAAATCTATGTGCTCTCGCATTGATGGCCGCATACAAGGTCGAAACCAGCAACGCCGCGACGATCCACGGAAAGTGCTCGACGCCCACGCTGCCCAACATCAGACCTCCTGCCAACCCACCCCCTGCAATGCCGACATTCCACAAAGTAACCAACATCGACTGCGCGGTATCGGCGGCGTTTTTTGCAGTTTTCGCCGAGGCTGTTTGCAGCAACGATGGCATGGCACCAAATGCCAACCCCCACACAGCGGTGGCGAGGTAGACCACGCTCGGCAATTCGCGCCACAGGCCGAGTGCAATGGCCGAGAGGATGAACAGCAGTGCGCTGATCAGCACCCGTTCGCGCAGCCAGCGATCAATCAAGCTGCCGACTCCACAGGCTCAGCACCGAGGCCACGCCGTATACCAGCAGTACTTGATCGATACGGATCTAGCGGCTCACGCGTGTCTGCGCCACACCTTCCATGCCACCGGCAAAATGGAGCCGTGGCCCCTGCGTCGAGAGGTGTCTGCGGCTGAGCCAATATTGCCGGTGCGACTGGTCAGCACATCCATTGAGGCCGTTAACCACGCGGCGTTGGCCGGGATGGGAATCGCTTGCCTGCCGGACTTCATGACCCATGAGGCAGTCGCCGCAGGGCACCTGCAAAGGGTGCTGGATCGGTATCTGGAACACACCGGGCAGTTCTGGATTCTGTGGCCGTCGAGCCGCCACGCGACTGCGAAATTGCGGGTGTTCATTGATCATTTATCGACGCGACTTTTTCCCGCAATCGAGAGTCGTTAGAGTTGTAACCGTTTTAAGACACTAATCCATACGCCGCGGGGCCGCGATCTGTTGCACAATACGCCCTGGACTGTTTTCTCTCAGGATGTTCAATGTTGATTTTCACTCCCCTGCGTGTTGTCGGGTTGGCGCTGTTGTTGACTGCTGTTGCCGGCTGTTCGAAAGACAAGCCGATGTATGAGCATGAGAACTTCGATGACTCCGGTACGTTTTCGCGCAATTATCCAGTGACCGACTCGGTCAGCTGTGAAGCGGCCCGTCGTGCTTTGCTCAGCCAGGGTTACATCATCACCAGCAGCGATCCGAAACTGGTCAGCGGCCACAAGAGCTTCCAGCAAACCGGCGATACCCACATGGAGATCAGCTTCAACGTGGTCTGTGCAGATGACGGCACTGCCGGGCACCATGCCACGATGTTCGCCAACGCCCTGCAGGATCGTTACGCTCTGAAGAAGACCAACAACTCGGCCAGCCTGGGTGTCGGTGTGCTGGGTTCGGTGTCGATGCCGATCGGTTCCTCGGACGATTCGATGGTCAAGGTCGCCAGCGAGACGGTGACGGCACAAAAGTTCTATGAGCGCTTCTTTACGCTGGTCGAGCAGTTCCTGCCGGCAGAAACGAAGAAAGCGGCGCATATCGAAGAGAAGCCGAAGACCGATCTCGGCGTGCCTGAGCCGAAAGCGGCTCCAGCGCCTTTGGTTCCATCGGCGGAGCCCGCTCCGGCACCCGCACCAGCGGTGACCGCACCTGCACCTGTTGAGACCGCACCGGTCAGTTCAGAGCCTGTTGCGCCGCCAGCGGATTCCACGCCGATCACACCGGCGCCGAGTGCAGACCCTGCGCCGGCCACAGAAACCATCACGCCACCGGCCAATCCGACGGACATTCCGCCGCCGTCCGAGCCGATTCCGGCGATGCCATCCTCCGGCCAGTAAACCGCTGCTCCCTGTAGGAGCTGACGCAGGCTGCGATCTTTTGATCTTGATCTTAAAAAAATCAAAAGATCGCAGTCTTCGGCAGCTCCTACAGGTGAAATGTCGTTACATTCCCCTGACAAAATCCCCGCGATAAATTCCTGACCGCCTGCTACGTTTTATTCATGAAGGCCGTGTTTCATTTTTCCTTCACACGGGCACGTTATGCTCGGGACATTATCGAAGAGAGCAGTAGGGGGATTACACAATGGATGACTATCAAGAAGAACTGCTCGAATTCCAGGCTTATGAACTCGACTCGCCTGAGCCGGCAGAAGACGCCACCGAGCTTTAAAACCTCAAGCAGTTTTGCGATGACTACGGCGGAACTCGCCGGGTGTCTGACCGCTCCAGCGTTTGAATGCGCGCTGGAATGCTTCGGCTGAGGCAAAGCCCAGCAGGTAGGCGATTTCGCCGAACGCCAGTTCGGTGTCGCGAATGTAGGTCATCGCCAGATCACGCCGAGTGTCATTGAGGATCGCGCGAAACTGCGTGCCTTCCTCGGCCAGTTTGCGCCGCAAGGTCCACGTCGGCAGCTTCAGGCGCGCCGCCACTTCTTCCAGGTCGGGTTCCCGGCCGCCATTAAGCAACGGCCCAAGCAATTGCGTAATCCGTTCGCGCAGGCTGCGGGTGCGGGTCAGTTGTTCCAGCTCCCGCTCACACAACCCGATCAAATGCTTCCACGTGCTTGGGCAATGCTCCGGGTTGCGCTGGGCGAGGCTATTCAGGCTCAAACGCAACTGGTTGCGCTCGGCACCGAACTGGATCGGGCCATCTCCCAATGCGTTGTAGGCTTCACGATAATCCGGCTCTTCGAACTCGATTTCGATGCGTTCGGCGCGCAGCGGTTCGCGGTTGACGCTGGATAATTGCTGCAGCCATCCAGCGATGATCGAATCCACTACAAAGCGGTTATAGGCGTTGTACGGGCTGATCGAATAGAAGCGCAGCCAGGCGCCATTGGCGTCTTCGTGAAAGCTCGACTGGCCGCGATAGTTGGAGCCGTACAGCGGCTCGAAGCGAATCAAACAACGTGCCGCCTCACGCACGGTGGGCGCCTGCGATGCGGTGACGCCGGCCAATCCGGCCTGGCTCAAACGGCTGAGCTGACCCATGCGCAGGCCCAGTGCCGGATCTTCCGTGAGTTGAATCGCACTGTGCCCCAAACGCATATAACGCGGAATCGACAACCGGGCCCCGGCCTCGGCCAAGCGAGCGGCATCCAGACCGTACTGCTCCAGTAACGGCTGGGGATCGGCGCCATGGCTGCGGACGGCATCGGCGAGGCTATGGACGAAACCCACCGACAGATCCCCGAGGCGCATCGGCAGCGGCTTCATCACTTACAACCAGATATTCAGCAAGCGTGCGCCACGGGCGTCGCCGTCGGCGAACTGCTGGCCGTTGCTGCTGAGAAAGCTCTGCCCGGAACTGGATTTGTCCCAGAACTGGCCGCGCAGGAACACGCTCATACCGGCAATTGCGCGGCTGCTGGGTGGTTGCGCGGTCAAGGTCAGGCGATGCCAGGCCTGGCCTTCGCTGACTTCACCGGGTTTGAGGCTGACTGAGCTCGGTGTACTCGAACCCTTGTAGCCACGCCACGGCTTATCCCACGCGCCATGTCCGAACACTTGCGCCGGTACCGCGATCAATTGCGCGCCTTGCTCGTCGAGTTTGCGGTAGTTGTCCGGATACCAGCTGTCACTGCCGATCAGCACGCCGAGGCGTCCGGCCGGGGTGTCGACGACGTTGATTGTCTGTTCACTGGCCTGAATGACCTCACGTTGATCGAAGATCGGGTGCATTTGCCGCTGCGGCTGGCCGAGCGGCGCACCGTCGCGACCGAAGACCACGCTGCTGTTGTAGAGCGCACCGCTGCCGGGTTTGAGCTGGCCGTCGCGGATGCTCGGCTCGGGCAACACGATGGAGCCGGCCACCAGCGTCACATGGAATTCCTTGGCCAGACCGCCGAACAGCGCCTGGTAATCCTTGGCCATGGCGCGCGATTTCATGCGCAGATGGGCGTCGTTCAGCCGATCGCTACCTTTGGCGCCAAGCCAGGCGCGAGCGAACAATAATGGATTGCTGGCGGCCATCCAGTTCATCGCCTCGACGAGGGTCGGGGCCTGGTACAGCTCGTCTTTTTCGCCGCTGATCATCAGCCAGGTGCCGACATGTTCCGGCAACACCACCACGGTCTTGTCATTCAACAAGCCCTGATCCTGTGCTTGCTGCAAATACGCGGCGAGTTTTCGGTGCAAGCGCTCTGAGCTTTGATAGTCGGTGGGAAACAGTTCGGGCTGGATGCCGAGCAGATTGCCACGGTCGCCGGGCGTACCCTCATCGACCGCGAGTTTGATGCGCAGATCCGACAGATAATGCCCGGCGGGCCGATCCGCCGCCCACATGGCGTAGGTGGTCAGGGCGGCCACGATGGCCATGGAGAAAAACAGGTACAGAAGTTTGCGCATGAAAACCAACAACAACCGGGTACAGGGTGTGGCGACTAGGGTAGGGCGCCTGTCCGCGCTTGCCAAGGGGCGCTGCGCATTTTGATCATTAACTTGTCAGTTACGGTCATTGAGTGACAGCGGTGCGACTCTTAGTCTGTCGAACATGACTGACGGGGGACACAGAGCTCCCGCAATTTCCGTGATTGCTCGTTGTGGAGTTACCGATGACCGCCGCTCATTACCCGCACCTGCTGGCCCCGCTGGACCTGGGATTCACCACGCTGCGCAACCGTACCCTGATGGGTTCGATGCACACTGGCCTGGAAGAGAAACCGGGCGGTTTCGAGCGCATGGCGGCGTACTTCGCCGAACGTGCCCGAGGCGGCGTCGGCCTGATGGTCACCGGCGGGATCGGCCCGAACGACGAGGGCGGTGTGTATTCCGGCGCGGCAAAGCTGACCACCGAGGAAGAAGCGCTCAAACACCGCATCGTCACCCGCGCGGTGCACGAGGCGGGCGGCAAGATCTGCATGCAGATCCTTCACGCCGGCCGTTATGCCTACAGTCCGAAACAGGTAGCGCCGAGCGCGATTCAGGCGCCGATCAACCCGTTCAAGCCCAAAGAGCTGGACGAGGAAGGCATCGAGAAGCAGATCAGCGATTTCGTCACTTGCTCGGTACTGGCACAAACCGCCGAGTACGACGGCGTCGAGATCATGGGCTCGGAAGGGTATTTCATTAACCAGTTCCTCGCCGCGCACACCAACCACCGGACCGACCGTTGGGGTGGCAGCTACGAAAACCGTATGCGCCTGCCGGTAGAAATCGTGCGTCGCGTCCGGGAAGCGGTCGGGCCGAATTTCATCATCATCTTCCGTCTGTCGATGCTCGATCTGGTCGAGGGTGGCAGTACTTGGGAAGAAATCGTCATCCTGGCCAAAGCCATCGAGCAGGCCGGTGCGACCATCATCAACACCGGCATCGGCTGGCATGAAGCGCGGATCCCGACCATCGCCACCAAGGTGCCGCGTGCGGCATTCAGCAAGGTTACGGCCAAGCTGCGCGGCTCGGTGAGCATTCCGCTGATCACCACCAACCGTATCAACACGCCGGAAATCGCCGAGCAGATTCTCGCTGAAGGCGATGCCGATATGGTCTCGATGGCGCGGCCGTTCCTTGCCGACCCCGACTTCGTCAACAAGGCTGCCGAAGGGCGTGCCGATGAAATCAACACCTGCATCGGTTGCAACCAGGCGTGTCTCGATCACACCTTCGGCGGCAAGCTCACCAGTTGCCTGGTCAACCCGCGTGCCTGCCACGAAACCGAGCTCAATTATCTGCCGGTGCAGCAGATCAAGAAAATCGCCGTGGTCGGCGCCGGGCCTGCCGGGTTGTCCGCTGCCACCGTGGCCGCCGAGCGCGGGCATCAAGTGACACTGTTCGATTCGGCCAGCGAGATCGGTGGCCAGTTCAACATCGCCAAGCGCGTACCGGGCAAGGAAGAGTTTTTCGAGACCCTGCGCTACTTCAAGCGCAAGTTGCAGACCACCCACGTCGAGGTGTGCCTGAACACCCGCGTCGATGTGGCCAAACTGGTTGAGGGTGGTTACGACGAGATCATCCTCGCCACTGGCATTGCGCCGCGTGTGCCGGCGATTCCGGGCGTCGAGAATGCCAAGGTGTTGAGCTACCTGGATGTGATCCTCGAGCGCAAACCGGTGGGCAAGCGTGTGGCGGTGATCGGTGCCGGCGGTATCGGTTTCGACGTGTCGGAATTCCTTGTGCATGAAGGCGTGGCCACCAGTCTGGATCGTGCCGCGTTCTGGAAAGAGTGGGGCATTGACACTCATCTTGAGGCCCGTGGTGGTGTGGCCGGGATCAAACCAGCGCCGCATGCGCCGGCCCGTGAAGTGTTCCTGTTGCAGCGCAAGAAAACCAAAGTGGGCGATGGCCTGGGCAAGACCACCGGCTGGATTCACCGCACGGGGCTGAAGAACAAGCAGGTGCAGATGCTCAACAGCGTCGAATACCTGAGCATCGACGATGAAGGCCTGCATATCCGCATCGGCGAAAGCGGCGAGCCACAGCTGCTGGCGGTGGACAACATCGTCATCTGCGCGGGGCAGGATCCGCTGCGTGAACTGCATGACGGGCTGGTGGCCGCCGGGCAGAACGTGCACCTGATCGGCGGTGCCGACGTGGCGGCGGAGCTGGATGCCAAGCGCGCGATCAATCAGGGTTCGCGTCTGGCCGCCGAACTCTAAAACCACACATCTCCACTGTGATTGATCGTTGATCGTTCCCACGCTCCGCGTGGGAACGATCAAGCTCGCAGCCTGTGGCAGCTCCTAAAGGGTTTTTGTTGGCTGGTAGACTGTGGTCTTTTTCAGATCATGCCGTGCTTATGTTTCCCCAAGCCCCTCTCAACCTTCTTCAACTCGACTGGCTCACCACCGCCGGCATCGAAGTCGCGATCCTGCGCCTCGATCAGATCGACCCACTGATCAGCGGCAACAAGTGGTTCAAACTCGTCGAACACCTCAAAGCCGCCGACCACGCAGGCGCCGACGGCATCATCAGCCTCGGCGGGGCGCATTCCAATCATCTGCATGCCTTGGCCGCGGCGGGCAAGCGTCTGGGGTTCAAAACCGTGGGGCTGTTGCGCGGCCATCCGCAGGAAACGCCGACGGTGAAGGATCTGCAAGCATTCGGCATGCAGCTGCATTGGCTGGGTTATGGCGGCTATCGGGCGCGGCATGAACCGGGTTTCTGGCTGCCGTGGCAGGCGCAATATCCGACGCTGCATGCGGTGCCGGAGGGCGGTGGGGGATTGCCTGGAGCACTGGGCTGCGCAGCACTGAAGGTTCAGGTCGATGCGCAGTTGAGCGATCTGGGCTGGATCGATTACCACGGTTGGTGGCTGGCTTGCGGCACGGGAACGACGTTGGCTGGGCTGGCGCTGGTCGAGGCCGGCAAGCGTCCGGTGTACGGCGCGTTGGCCGTGCCTGACGATCACGGGGTCGCGCCACACGTCGAGGCGATCGTTCGCGAGGCAGGCTTGGCCACAGCGGATTACCAGTTGCTCGACGCCAGCCGAGGCGGTTTCGCCAAGGTCGATGCGCAATTGCTTGGCTTCATCGAACAGACCGAACAGCTCAGTGGTGTGCCGCTGGAGCCGTTGTACACCGGCAAGGCGTTACTGGCGCTCAAGCAGCAGGTCGAAGCGGGCCGGTTTGCCAGCGGCACGCGACTGATCTTCGTGCATACCGGCGGACTCCAAGGACGCCGAGGCTTCAACCGTAATTCCTGAGTAGAAGCGAGCACCCTGTGGCGAGGGGATTTATCCCCGATGGACTGCTTGGCAGTCCCGCGGCTTGATGGGGTTGCTTCGCAACCCGTCGGGGATAAATCCCCTCACCACGATGGCGTTTCCATTCCGGACAATCAGCGATCCGCCCGTTTTGGCATCATCCGTAGCAACGTGTTATCCCTCACCACGTAATGGTGATAAATCCCCGCCAGCGCATGCAGCCCGATCAGCCAGTAACCTGCCGTGGCGATCAACACATGCCAGCCTTCAACCTGTTTGGCGAACGCCTTGTCCTCGCTTACCAGCAGTGGCAGATCGAAACCATAGAACATCACCTGATGCCCCTCGGCGCTGGTGATCAACCAGCCGAGAATCGGCATGCCGATCATGAACAAGTACAACGCCCAGTGCATCAAACGCGCCAGCAGGGTTTGCCATTGCGGCGAAGCCGGGAAGATTTTTGGTGCCGCGCCGACGCTGCGGGCCAGCAGGCGAAACCACACCAGCACGAACACAGTCAGGCCCAGCATGTAATGGGCTTCTTTGATCAGCGTGCGTCCGCCACTGCCCTTGGGGAACAGACCACGAAATTCCATGCTGGCGTAGACCAGCACCAACAACACCAGCATCAACCAGTGCAGCAGGACCGATACGGTGCTGTAGCGAGATTCGGAACTTGTCCACGGCATACGGTGTTTCCTCACAGATCAGGGTCGAAACGGGCCGTTCTTGGGCGACGGCATGTTTTAACTGTAATCCGCTTTGACGGATTTGCCTGAGGCTGATCGGTCTTTCAATGCGCTGAATCAAGGTGCAGCCAAAAAAACGCCCCTGTCGCTAAGACAGGGGCGTTTTTTCATACGGCGCGGGGTAGATCAGCTCGACTGCGGCATCTCACCATTGGCCAGACGCTTATTGATGTCGGCAATCACTTCCGGCAGATCAGTGATGGTGTCGATCATGTAATGCGGGCGCGAGCTTTCGAACAGCGCGTGGATGCGCTTGCGTTCGCTGGCCAGTTCATCGCTGCCTAATGCGCGGAAACCCTCGTAGTCCAGACCCAGCGCGTTGCCCGAGCAGATCAGTGCCACTGTCCACATTCCGGCGCGACGGCCCTCAAGAATGCCCGGTACGGTGTCGTCGATCTTCACGCAAGCGCCGACATCATCAATGCCCAGCGCGATCACGTTGGCCAGTGCCTGGGCCGGCCATGGGCGGCCATTTGGCACTTCGTCGGTGGCGACCACGTGGTCGGCGACGTAGCCATTGGTGGCGGCCAGTTCCACGACTTTATCCATCACCGGTTTCGGGTAGCCGGAGCAGGAGCCGATCTTGATCCCTTGCTGGCGCAGATTGGCGATGGTTTCCAGGGCGCCGGGAATCAGCGCCGAGTGTTCGGCGATCTTCTCGATCTGCAACGGCATGAAACGGTTGTAGATCGCGGTGACGTCATCGTCGGTCGGGGTGCGGCCGAACACCTTGCGATACCGCTCGGCGACCTGCGGCTGATCGCACAGGGTGCGGATGTGATCCCACTTGCCCATACCCATCGGCCCACGGGCTTCTTCGATGGAGACCTGGACGTCGAACTCGGCGAACGCTTCGACGAAGATCTGCGTCGGGGCGAAAGAACCGAAATCGACCACGGTGCCGGCCCAGTCGAGGATGGCGGCTTGCAGTTTGGTTGGATTGGTGTAGTTCATGGCGAAAATTCCTGAGTTGGCAATGCAATTCAAAATGTGGGATTTGTGGTGAATCAGATTTCGAGGACTTCCATCTCGCGCAGCACTTCACCTACCGCCGCGACCGCTTCGCGCATCTGCGCCGGGCTGACGTGGCCGATGCAGCCGACGCGGAAAGTTTCGACCTGGGTCAGTTTGCCGGGGTAGAGGATGTAACCCTTGGCCTTGACCCGTTCGTAGAAGTCCTTGAACTGATAACGAGGATCGGTCGGCGCGTGGAACGTGGCGATGATCGGCGCCTGAATCGCTGCCGGTAGGAAGCTGCGCAAACCGAGTTTGGCCATCTCTTCCATCAGCGCCTGACAGTTGGCGGCGTAGCGCGCATGCCGCGCCGGCAGCCCACCTTCTTCGTTGTATTGCAGCAAGGCTTCGTGCAGCGCCGCGACCACGTGGGTCGGCGGGGTGAAGCGCCACTGGCCGGTCTTCTGCATGTAGGTGTGCTGGTCGAACAGATCCATCGCCAGCGACTGCGAATTACCGGCGGCAGCGGCCAACGACTCTTTACGAGCGAAGACAAAACCCATCCCCGGCACACCTTCCAGGCATTTGCCAGACGCTGCGATCAGTGCGTCGAAAGGCACTTGCTGCGCATCCACCGGCAAGGCACCGAAGGAACTCATGGCATCGATGATCAGGCGTTTGCCGTGTTGCTCGATAACCTGGGCAATTTCCGGCAACGGATTGAGGATGCCGGTGCTGGTTTCGCAGTGGATCAGCGCGACGTGGGTGATATCACTGTCGGCGCGCAGCAGACGATCAACGTCGGCAGCAGTAGTCGGTTCATCTTCAGCGGTTTCGAAAGTGCTGAACGAACGGCCGAGCACTTCGCAGATTTTCGCCAGACGCTTGCCGTAGGCACCGTTGATCAGCACCAGCACCTTGCCGTCGCGGGGTACGAGAGTGCCGATGGCCGCTTCGACCGCAAAGGTTCCACTGCCCTGCAACGGCACGCAATGGTGAGTGGCGGCGCCGTTGAGGATCGCCAGCAATTGCTCGCAGAGGCTGGCGGTCAGTTGGTTGAAGCGGTCATCCCATGACCCCCAGTCGACCATCATCGCCTGGCGGGTGCGGGCCGAAGTGGTCAACGGGCCGGGAGTGAGCAGGATGGGTTCGGCAATACTCATTCGTGTGTCCTCGGAAAGCGCTGTGGGATGAAGCTACGGGGCATACGTTGCAATTCGCCGTTGCATCAATCAAATTGTTTGTTGTTATGCTAGCCATCAGTGAGGGTTATTCATGAACTTGTTCCAACTGCGCGCCTTCGACGCCGTCGCCCGTGAAGGCAGCTTCACCCGCGCCGCCGCGCGGTTGTTCATCAGCCAGCCGGCGGTCACCGGGCACATCAAGTCGCTGGAGGAGCACTACCAGATCACCCTGTTGCGGCGCACCGCGCGACGGGTGGAACTGACCGAGGAGGGCACCAAACTCGCAGCGATCACCCGGGCCATGTTCGGTCTGGCGGAAGAAGCGCAGACGATGCTCGAAGCCAACCGTCAGCTGCTCACTGGGCGCCTGGAAGTGGCGGCTGATGGGCCGCACATGGTCATGCCGATGCTCGCCAGCCTGCGCGCGCGGTATCCGGGGATTACCGTGAATCTGCGTCTGGGCAATGCGCAGGAAACCCTCGCCGCACTGTTATCGGAGCACGCCGATGTCGCGGTGCTGACTGAAGTCGAGCCGCGCAAGGGACTGCATCTGCAAGCACTGAATGAATCTCGGATTTGCGCGCTGGTGCCGGCCGGACACCCTTGGGCAGAGCGCGTCGCAGAGGTGAAGCTCAAGGAACTTGATCAGGTGATCATGGTGCTGCGCGAGCCGAGTTCGATTACCCGGCGCACGTTTGATCTGGCGTGTGCGCAGGCGTCGATCCATCCGCGTGTGCTGCTCGAACTGGACAGCCGCGAAGCGGTGACGGAGGCCGTAGCGGCGCAGTTGGGGATTGGCGTGGTGTCGTCGGTGGAGGTCAGTCATGACCCGCGAGTGGTGGCGATTCCGATTGTCGGCGAGGGGCTCGTGAACCGGCACATGATTGGCTGCATGGAGCGGCGGCGGGAGTTGCGGTTGATTCAGGCGTTCTTTGGCTTGGCGCCAGTCTGATACACCGCGACGCACTCATCACTGGCTACACAAGACTTTCGCGAACCATATCGAGAAACGTCGCGACCACCCGCCGCGAACTCTGCTCACGCAAACAGACCAAGGTTTCGGTCAATCTGCGGGTGCAATCGGTAATCGGCAAGGCGCATACCCGCGAATCCGCCCCAAACTCCGCCGCCGAAACAACCCCCACACCAATCCCGACAACCACTGCTTCCCGCGCCGCTTCCCGCCCCTCAACCTGAATCGCCGGGCGAATGCGAAACCCGGCCCGGGCCATTTCCTCTTCCAGTGTCTGCCGCGTCACTGAACCGTGTTCACGCAACACCAGCGGCGTGTCGTCGAGGTCCGCCAGGCAAATCGATTCACGCTCCGCCCACGGATGATTGCGCGAAACGAATGCCACCATCGGATCGTTGCGCAACGGCACGCTGAGCAAACGTTCATCACTGACATCCCGACCCAGCAGCGCTAGATCGGCCTGATAGTTGAACAGCCGAAACAGCGATTCATCGGTGTTGCCCGTCTCGATCTTCACGCTGATCCCCGGATATCGCTCGCAGAACCGCGCAATCTGCGGCAGCACATGCACCGGCGCATCCACCGCCAGAATCAGGCTGCCGGTCTGCAAGGCCTGGGATTCCTGAAGCAGCTCCTGCGCTTCGGCTTCAATCACAAACAGGCGCTGAGTAATCGCCAGCAAGCGTTCGCCGAGGTCAGTCAAACGCACGGAACGTTTATTGCGATGAAACAATAAAACGCCGAAGCGTTCTTCGAGTTTGCGCACCTGGTCGGAAATCGCCGGTTGCGTGAGGAAAAGCCGCTCGGCGGCCTTGGTGAAGCTTCCATGTACGGCCACGGCATGGAAGGCTTTGAGCTGGGCGTGGGACACCGACATGTAGCCTCCAGTAACAAGCTGAGCTTATGTGTGAAATACGATAAATCGATTTTATTTATTAAACAGTAATTGCTTTGATCCGCTCACGCCATCGATGACTGCCCGATCGGACAGCAGCGTTGGCGATGAGCCTGTGCGTGCAACAGCAGGACTCATCTGACCGGTATCGCTTTAGGGATGGGGTGATATCGCAGTGCTCAACAATAAAAACACAGGCGTTTACTTAACGATTCTGCCGGCACACTCACACCCTGAGGTCAGAACCACAATGAACAAGCACATCGGCACCATTGCGCGTTGGCGCATGCAGATTTTCGCTATTACCTGGCTCGCGTACGCCGCTTTCTACTTCACCCGCAAAGCGTTTTCGGTGGCCAAACTCGGCATCGGTGAAGACCCGAACTTCATGCTCGACAAAATGACCATGGCCAATCTCGATGCCATCTATCTGGCGGCTTACGCGATCGGCCAATTCACTTGGGGCATGCTTGCCGACCGCTTTGGCCCAAGGGTTGTGGTGCTCGGCGGTTTGCTGATTTCCGCTGCGGCGGCGCTGGTGATGGGCAGTTTTGCAACGTTGCCGATCTTCGCCACCTGCATGTTGATCCAGGGGTTGGCGCAGTCCACCGGTTGGTCGGGGTTGTGCAAGAACCTCGGCAGTTTTTTCCCTTCTGCACAACGTGGGCGAGTGCTTGGGTTGTGGAGTTCCTGCTATGCGTTTGGCGGTCTGGTGGCGTCGCCGTTCGCCGGTTGGTGGGCGTACACGCTGGTGGGCACCTGGCACGCGGCGTTTATTTCCAGTGCGGTGGTGGTTGCGGTCGTGGCGGTGTTGTTCTTTATCTTCCAGCGCAACAAACCGGAAGACGTCGGTCTGCCGGCGGTGGAACCGGAGCCTGAACTGAGTGCTGAAGAGATCGAAGCCAACAGCAAACTCAGCGTTTGGGAGCCGCTGAAGGAGATCCTGCGCAACCGCACGGTGTTGGTGCTGGGGCTGGCTTACTTCATGTTGAAACCGGCGCGTTACGCGATTCTGTTGTGGGGGCCGGTGATTGTCTTTGAGCAGATGCCCAGCGTCGGCAAGGTGGGGGCAGCGATCATTCCGACCTCGTTCGAACTGGCCGGGTTGCTCGGGCCGATCATGATCGGCTTGGCCTCGGACAAACTGTTCGGCGCCCGGCGCATGCCGGCCTGTGTGCTCAGTCTGCTGGCACTGACCGTAACCCTGGCGCTGTTCATGGGCGCCTTGCAAACCGGCAGTGTATTGCTGGTGGTGGCGCTGCTGTTTGTCATGGGCCTGACCCTGTATGGCCCGGACTCGATGATCAGCGGCGCGGCCGCCATCGACTTCGGTAAAGCCAAGGCTGGCGCTACCGCTGCCGGATTCGTCAACGGCTGCGGCTCGGTCGGCGCGGTGCTCGGCGGTTTGCTGCCGGGTTATTTCGATACGGTGACGGTGTTCATCGTCTTCGCCGGTTGCGCGCTGTTCTCGGCGCTGGTGCTGATCCCGCACTGGAACAGCCGTCCGGTCGGCGTGATGGAGCCGCGCGCGTCCATCCCCAATTGCCCGTTGACGATCAAACCTCTGCGTTCCTGAAACCCTTTGCCTCGCGGCCTGCTGCGGCGTTCGCGGCAGGCTGTGTCGTGGCCAACTGAATGGAGAATCCCATGAGACCGTTTTGGCTGGAGCAGGCCTTGCAGGCCGATGCGTCCGCAACCTGCCCGCCGCTGCAAGGCGAAGTGCGCAGTGACGTGTGCATTGTCGGCGGCGGTTACACCGGGTTGTGGACGGCGATCATGCTCAAGCAACAGAACCCCGAACTCGATGTTCTGTTGATCGAAGCCGACATCTGTGGCGCTGGCGCCAGTGGGCGGAACGGCGGTTGCGCGCTGTCGTGGTCGGCCAAGTACTTCACCCTCGAGCGTTTGTTCGGCGTCGAAGAAGCGGTGCGGCTGGTCAAGGAATCGGAGCGCAGCATCCACGCCATCGGCGAGTTCTGCGAGCAATTTGGCGTCGATGCCGATTACCGCCTCGACGGCACGCTGTACACCGCCACCAACCGCGCGCAGGTCGGCTCGACCGACGCCGTGATCGCGGCGCTGGAGCGCAACGGCATCAACTCGTTCAGCCAGCGCCCGGTGGCGGATGTACAATGCATGGCCGGGTCGAGCAAGCATCTGGAAGGCTGGTTTTCCCCGGCCGCCGCCAGTGTGCAACCGGGCAAACTGGTGCGCGGGTTACGGCGGGTGGCGTTGCAACTTGGGGTGAAGATTCACGAGAACACCGCAATGACCGGTTTGGAGGAGGGCCGCCCAGCGCGTATTCACACCGCGAACGGCAGCGTGATCGCCGACCGCGTGGTGCTGGCGATGAACGCGTGGATGGCCCGCGCGTTTCCACAGTTCGAGCGCAGCGTGGCGATCGTTTCCAGCGACATGCTGATCACCGAGCCGCGCCCGGATCTGCTGCAGGAAATCGGTTTGACCAGTGGCGTTACCGTGCTCGATTCGCGGATTTTCGTGCACTACTACCACAACACTCCCGACGGCCGGATCATGCTCGGCAAGGGCGGCAATACATTTGCCTTTGGCGGGCGGATGCTGCCGGTATTCGATCAGCCATCGCCGTATGCCGGATTGCTCAAGCGCAGTCTTGGCGATTTCTTTCCAGCGTTCGCTGACGTCAAAGTCGATGCAACCTGGAACGGGCCGTCCGATCGCTCGGTGACTGGTCTGCCGTTTTTCGGCCAGATGAGCAACAGCGGTAATGTGTTTTACGGTTTTGGGTATTCCGGCAGCGGCGTGGGGCCGTGTCACATGGGCGGGCAGATTCTCGCCTCCTTGGTGCAAGGGCTGGATAACCCTTGGACGCGCTCGCCACTGGTCAATGGGCCGCTGGGTTACTTCCCGCCGGAGCCGATCCGCTATCTCGGATCGTTGATGGTGCGCAACGCCATCCGCCGCAAGGAGCGCGCCGAAGACCACGGGCGCCGGCCCCGACATCTGGACGTGCGCCTGGCAAAATTTGCTGCGGCGGCGGGCAAGGCGGACAAAGGCTGAGCACACCACTTACCTCCGGAGCTGCCGAAGGCTGCGATCTTTTGATCTTGATGGTTAAAAGCAAAATCAAAAGATCGCAGCCTCGTTTCACTCGACAGCTTCTACAGGTTATGTCGCGCGATTGAGCAACCAGTCGAGCAACAAACCGCTGTCGGACGCGGGTTGTGTTGCCCGGGGTTTGGGATTGCGGGTGTAGCCCAGGCACAGAATCGGTCGGTCGGGATCGCTGTCGAGGAAGCTCACCCATACTTCGCTGCCGGCGCCGGGCAACTCATCAGGCCTTATTCGGCCATTGGCTCGGGTCATGGCGATCGGCAGCCAGATCGCTTCGGTGTCGGTGGTTGGTGATGGTTCCGAGGGCCACAGCCTGACGGCGATCCGGCCGAGTTCGTCGAACCGCGCAGTTTGCCCCAGCGTGCCAATGACCTCCGCCAGATGATAGCCGGCGACACTCGGGCGCCGTTGTTTGAGCGGCGGGCGAAAGTCGGTGGACCAGGGCTGGGCGCTGAAATCGTTGTAATAACGGTGCACGGTCAGGGTAGGGTCAAGGATCGATGGATGTTGTCCATGATGGCGGATGGAGGTGATTCGCCATTGCTCGTTGAAGTGGCTGATCGGATGTTCCGTCACCTGCAACAAATGCCCACTGAGCAAGCCGATACAGTCGCTGCGTCCATTGATCGAGCGATGCTGGCAACGTTGTCGCTCCAGATGCCGACGACTGCGCTGTTCACTGTAGCGCTGCTCCAGCGAGGGTAGCGGTGTGGGTGGATTTGACGGGGTCTGATTGGCGGCATCGTCGCCGAGAGTTTGCTGCCCTCGATTGCGTACGGCGTGGAGCGTCGGAATCGGCGCGGCGTGGTGATGCTGGAACAGCTCACTGATAGTGGGTGAGGGCGCTTGTTCATCAGCCTTGAACGGCAGCAGCGCCGGTTCTTGCGGCAGGCTCAGGCTGTCATCGGCAAACACCACAACGTGCCCGTCGGGCCGGTGTTCGAAGTGATAGTGGATGCCTTCCTCTTCGCAAAGTCTGTGCAGCAGCGCCAGATCACTTTCCTCGAACTGAATGCAGAACGGCCGCACCGGGTACTGCCCCACGGTCATTTCAATCCGGTAGCTATCGCCGGGCAGCGCATTTTCAGTGAGCAACTGCTGGAGAATCTGCGGCACGCTCAGTTGCACGAACACGCGCCGATTACTCCGCCGGGCCAGGCTTTGCAGGTGGGGCACCACTATCAGGCGATAGCCGATCCGGTGCGTTCCGCGATGTTCGCAACTGGCGCTGTGGATGATGCCGTGAACCCCGTGATGATCGTCCAGGCGCAGAAATGCCGGTTGCTGCAACAGCGTGCCTGGCGCCACGGCGGGTGCCAGGCCGATCAGCTCAATGTCGAAACGGTAGGGCTGGTTAAGCGCTTCCTCGCCTTTGAAACGCAGCACCGGCAGGCATAACCCGCTGGCGGTCAGGGTAAGGGTGAACGGACTTTCCTTGTCATTGAGCATTCGAACAGGCTCTGTCAGGCAATACGGGCCTCAGAGGGTACGAAACCCCAGCGCTGAATGGTCATGTCAAAGGCGTTTTTCAGAATTGCCCTACAAGCACTGGTGAAGAAGTCGATTCCGCATTGGATTTTTTTGGTCGATTGCCGACTTTAGGCCGTATAAACTTGCCGCCACGCGTCGGCCAATAGATGTCTCGGCGCCACAGATCAAGAGAGTGAGTAATGGGCGCACAGTGGAAGGTTAAACACAAAGAAGCGGCAGCCAACGCCAAGGGCAAAATCTTCGGCAAACTGGTGAAAGAAATCACCATTGCTGCTCGCAACGGTGCCGATACCACCACCAACGCACACCTGCGTCTGGTGGTCGAACAGGCCAAGAAAGCCTCGATGCCGAAGGAAACCCTGGATCGCGCCATCAAGAAAGGCGCCGGCCTGCTGGGCGAAACCGTGCAATACCATCGCGTGACCTACGAAGGTTTCGCCCCGCACCAGGTGCCGCTGATCGTCGAGTGCGTCACCGACAACATCAACCGCACCGTCGCGGAAATCCGCGTGGCATTCCGCAAGGGCCAACTGGGCGCTTCCGGTTCCGTGGCTTGGGACTTCAACCATGTGGGCATGATCGAAGCCTCGCCGGACACCCCGGACGCCGATCCGGAAATGGCCGCGATCGAAGCCGGTGCTCAGGATTTTGAAGAAGGTGAAGAGGGCGCAACCCTGTTCCTGACTGATCCGACCGATCTGGATTCGGTGCAGAAAGCCCTGCCGGAACAAGGTTTCACCGTGCTGTCGGCCAAGCTTGGCTACCAGCCGAAAAACCCGGTCAGCGGTTTGAGTGATGAGCAGATGGCTGAGGTTGAAGCGTTCCTGGAAGGCCTCGACAACCATGATGACGTGCAGGATATGTTTGTCGGTCTGGCTGGCTGATTTGCTTCGTCAGTGATGCCCTCATCGCGAGCAGGCTGGCTCCCACAGTTGAAATGCATTCCAATGTGGGAGCCAGCCTGCTGGCGATTGACCGCGTAGCGGTCACTGCTTCTCCAGTACCTCAATCACTTCACTGAACCCCGGCCGCCCCAGCACGTCCGCCTGACAGCAGCGCCGCTGCAGTTCTTCCAGTACCCCACGGCGATCATCACTCAACCCCGAGTCGATGCGCGCCAGCAATTCTCCAAGCAAAATCCCGAACGCCCGCACTTCAATGCGTTGCAGCGCGCGGGTTTCGAAGTTGTCCGTGGTGGCATGGAAAGACGCCGCACCGAAGTCCCCCAATAAACAGTCGCCCTGATCGTTCAACAGAATGTTGTGCCCGTAGAGATCGCCGTGGGTGATGCCTTGCTGATGCAGATGCTCGGCTGCCGAAGCGATGCCCTTGGCAATGCGCAGCGCCACATCGGCGCTGAACCGGCAATTATCGGCATACACGTCCCGTGAGCAGGAGGCCAGGCTCGGCAAAGCCGCCAGATTGAGGAAACTCGGGTCAATCAATTGCATCACCAGCCCCTGCTGTCCGTCGGGGTGGCCAGTGATACGGCCTTCCACCCGGATCAGATTCGAGTGCAATCCGGCGGTGATGCAGGCGTTCATTTCGTGCAGCGGCGAACCGTCGCTGGTCATCGCGCCTTTGTACAGCTTGACCGCAACCGGTTGCGCCGAGCCATCGGCGCGCTGCCAGATCGCCCGGAAAATCACCCCGGAGGCGCCTTCACCGAGTTGTTGCTCCAGACGCAACGCCGACCAGTCGATCTGCGGCGTGGCTTCAAGGGCGGCGGCGTCGGCTTCGGTTTCCAGCGGATTACCGGCGTAGGCCAGCCACGTCAGGCTCGGCAGCGTCAGCAGAAACTGCGGTAACTCGGTCAAGCGGTTGGCGGCGATGCGGATCAGTTCCAGTCGATGGCAGTTGCCCAGGGATTGCGGCAGCGATTGCAACTGATTGCCCGCCAGCATGAGTTTCTGCAAGTAAGGACGTTCGCCCAGTTCATTTGGCAGGGTTTCGATGCAGTTGTCGGTCAGGATCAGCCAGCGCAGCAGCGGGGGCAGGGCGGCACCGGGCACATCGACAATGTGGTTGGCCTTGAAGCCGATCATCGTCAGCGCGGTGCATTGGCCGAGGCAAGCGGGCAGTTCACTGAACTGGTTGTCGGAGCAGAACAGCACGCGCAGGCGGGTCAGCCGATGCAAATCATCCGGCAGGCTGCTCAAGGCGTTGCCGCTGAGGTTGAGCACCTCCAGCGTTTTGGCCAGATCGAAGATCTCCGGCGGGAATTCGGTCAGGCCGCAGGACAGATCCAGCCGCGTGATGCCCGACAGTTCGCCGGCGCGCAATTGAGCAAGGGTGTGCATGAAAGTCTTCGCAATAGAGGGGTCGCTGGGAATGGGCGACATGATAGCGGCAAAGCTGTAGTTGCAGGCTGCTCCAGATCTTTGGAACGTTATCAGGCGTGCACTTCTTGCAACTGTCCCAACCGACTCCGCGTGCGGGCCAGGTCGATAGCGTTGCCCGCCAGGCTTTCGCCCAGCGGCAGCCTACCGAGCAGCGTCAGGTGTTTGTCCTGGTCGTAAAGCACGTCGATCAGGTTGATGAAGCGCTGTTGCGCGGCGATCGAGCATTCGGCGAGTTCGGGCAAGTCATCGATGACCCATTGATCGAATCGCCGACACATTTCCAGAAAATCCATCACCGCCGTTGGCTGTTCGCACAGGTCATTGAAGGTAAAGCCGACACGCCGCTCCTCGCACAGGCGTGCCTGAAAGTGTCGGGTGCCAACCGCTAACGACAGGGGCGGCGCATCTTCGGGCGGCAGGTTGAGGGCCTGGCGCTGGGCTGGCGTGGCTGGCCACACGTAATGACCTTGGGTGAATACCTGATGCAAATGGTTGCGCGCCAGACTTCGATAGTCGTGAGCCCCACCCACTTCCATAACCTGCATGCGTGAGTTGATCAGCTCGATCACCGGTTTGAAACGAGCGTGATAGAGCGGGTTGGGCAGCAAGCCTTCCGGCGGATAGTTGGATGTCACCAACAACAAAATCCCGCGTTGGAACAACGCCTTGAACAGCCGTGTGATGAGCATCGCATCGCCAATGTCATGCACATGAAACTCGTCGAAACACAGCACTCGACAATCCTGCAACAACTCATCGAGCGTGAGGGTGAGGGCATCGTCATGCTGGCGATGACGGAACATGCCCTGGTGCAGTTGCGCGAAGAACTCATGGAAATGCAGGCGGCGTTTCTGCGTGATCGGCAGCGCCTGGAAGAAACCATCGAGCAACCAACTCTTGCCGCGCCCGACGGCGCCGTACAGGTACAGACTCGGCGGCGTCTGCCGTGATGCACCGAACAGCAGACTGGCCTGCTGCGCCATGCAGTCGATCACGCGCTGCTGGCTCTGGCTGAGGGTGTAACCCTGGCCGTGAGCCTTGTTGCGGAAGTAATCGCGGATCGACCGGGCACTGGCGTCATGGCCTGCGCTGGCAGGCAGACCTTTGCCGAACAAACGGCGCAACGCCAGCCAGCGCTGGGTCAGTGGCGATCGTTTCGGCGGCTGGGCGCTCACTCTGCGGTCACTCCGTGTTCGTCAAACCGGCTCCCGGGAGCGCGGCGGCGTAGTGTAACCAGACGCGGAGTCAGCCTTCCACCGCAGCCGGTCGAGAGTGGGCGGTCATTGAACAATATTGTGCGGTTCGTACAGCTATTTTCAGCGACAGGATCCGACGTGCTGCCAACCTTTCGAAACATATCCCCGACTATCCGTGGATCCAATCGACTGGCGCAATCGTCGTCCGTTGCTAATCTGAAACACAGTAACGACCTTCGGGTGATCCCTGACAAGGAATGGGACAGTGAATGCACGTGTGGTCATGGGCCTGCTGGGTGTGCTTGTTGCACCCGCATACGCGACGGATCTTCAGGTCGAAGTACGGGTCGATGTGCAGCGCGGCTGCCAGTTGATCGGCCAGCAGCGCGAGGCCGGTATCGAGCAACTGGGTGTGCTCGACTTCGGCAGCACAGCGCGTCTCGACGATCCGGCAGGGCCACTGGCGGCGGCGCTGACCAATCAGCGGCTGCCGCGTCTGGAGTGCAATCCGGACACGCCGTATCAGATGCGCGTCGATGGCGGTTTGCACGGCGGTGTCGGCGAAGTGCGTTACATGGTTGGCGATGCGGGCAGCAAGCCGATTCCTTACCGGTTGTATCAGGACGCCGCGCGGCGCGTGCCGTTGGTGGTGGATGTACCGGTCAGCGGTCGAGTGCCGGACAGCGGCACCGTTGAGTTGCCTTTGTACGCGCGGATCGAGCGTTTGGCGCAAGTCCCCCGGGTCAGCCGTTACTCGGATCTGGTCAAAGTCACGGTCACCTGGTGATCGCAGGGTTTTAGTCGGCAATCCAGCGGATTCGGGTTGCGCAGGGAAGGCGCTCAATGATGAGCGCGGTGGTTGAGTCATCCTCAGGGAGCAGGGAAGGGCGAAATGGCAGGCAAGCACTGGGTGGTCGTGGCGGCAGGTACGCTCGCATTACTCGCTGACGACGCGCAAGCGGCGGTGAGCGGGCAGATTCATGCGCGGCTGATCCTGATTGCCGGCTGTGAAGTGACCAACACCAGCAATCCCTCCAGCCCGGTCAGCGATTTTGGCAAGCTTGATTTCGGCCTTCAGGGCCCGACCTGGAACGCGCCGATCAACGCTAGCCTCGACAGCGACAGCAGCGGCAAACTCAACGTCGCGTGCAACCCTTCGGTCACCGGTTTCACCGTCACCATCGACGGTGGCGCCCATGGTGACGGCAATACCCGGCGCCTGAGCAACGGCCGCCAGACCATCCCTTATCAGCTGTTTCTCGATGCCTCCGGCAACCAAAGCTACAGCATCGGCCAACAACACAATTTCGCTGTCACCAGCGGTGCACAGATACCCATTCCGGTATTTGGCTCGGTGGTGGCGAATACCCGCGCGGTTCCGGCAGGGGTCTATACCGACACCCTGACGGTGACGCTCGACTGGTAACCCCGTAGAGGACGGACACCATGCGTACGTTTGCATCAAGGATAGGTTTGTCGCTGCTCGGCCTGACGCTGGTTTCCAGTGCCCATGCCGCCACCACTGTCACCGGCCAGATCACCTCCAGCCTGATCCTGATCAGCAGCTGTCAGGTCAACGGCGCTGGCGGCTCCACCGGTCTGAACTTCGGTGCCTTGAACTTCGGCACTGCCAACAGCCTGTTCACCACTGCCACCGGGCAAGTGCTGGGTGGTGGCGGCGGGGCGCTGTCGATTCTCTGTTCCAGCGGCACCACGCCGACGGTGAAGGTTCGTGCCGGCTCCCATGACGGCATGTCCCCGGGCGGCACGCGCGCGCTGTACGACGGTGTCGCCAACTACGTGCCGTACGACTTGTACACCGATGCCGGGCATTCGCAGCTGTTGGCGATTGACGGCACGATCAATCTGGCCGCCAGCACTGGCGTAGCACAAACGGTGAACATCTATGGTCAGGCAGTGGGCAAGGCCGGTTTACCGGCGGGGACCTACACCGACACTGTCGCTGTTGAACTGACGTTCTGATGCCATGCGCCGGCATGGCTGCATCGCGCTGCTCCTGCTTTGTGCGGGCAGTGCGCCGCTGCCGCTGACGGCGGCGACGAGTCAGAGCTTCCAGGTCAGCGCCACGGTCACGGCGGGGTGTCTGGTGGTGGGTGGGGTGTCGAACTATGGAGGGCTGAATTTCGGCTCGCGTTCAGCCCTGGCCACCGGCACGGTGCAGGTCGCGTTGACCGGTGGCGTGCAATTGCAATGCACGCCGGGGGTGACATTGAACATGAGCGTCGATGGCGGCCAGTACAACAGCAGTGGCCGGCACATGCAGGTCAACAGTGGAAGTGCGCGGGTGGCGTATTCGCTGTTTCGCGATGCCGCGTACAGCCAGAGCCTGGGCATCGGCCAGAGCGTAGCGGTGGCCTACAGCGATGCGAACAACATCAGCCTGCCGATTTACGGTCAGGTGCAATTGCCGGGCAATCAGCCTGGGGGGACGTACAGCGACGTGCTGCAGGTGCAGCTGTCGTGGTGAGGCGAAGGTTGTTCGACAGGGAGCGGTTTTATGGGGTCAGTTACATCTCGGCACTTGTTCATTCAGAGCGCAATGTTGGCGCTGGCCATGTTCGCAGCAGGCCATACGCAGGCGGCCAGTTCGGTATTGATCTGGCCGATTGATCCGGTGCTTGAGGCCGACCAACAGGCCAGCGCGTTGTGGCTGGAAAACCGTGGCAATGAAACCGCGAATCTGCAGATTCGCGTCTTCGCCTGGAGCCAGAACGGTTTTGCAGAGCAGTACCAGAATCAGCGCGACGTGATTGGCAGCCCGCCGGTGGCGAAGATCGAACCGGGGCAAAAGCAATTGGTGCGCCTGACCCGAACCAAAGACGTACCGCCGGGGCAGGAACTGGCCTACCGCATCATCATCGACGAAATCCCTTCTGCACAACCGGCCTCCGCTGACGGTGGCAAAACGGCGGCGGCCATTCGTTTCCAGATGCGTTACTCGGTCCCGCTGTTTGCCTACGGTGCGGGGCTGTGGAGCAAAGAGGACAGCACGCGCCCACGTGATCCCAAAGGCATCGGCCTGCCGCAGTTGAGCTGGCGCACAGTGGCGGTCGACGGCCGGCCTTACGTGGAAGTGCGCAATCAGGGTGCGGTCCATGCGCGGCTGACCGACGTGGCTATCAAACAGGGTGGGCAGAGCAAACCTGTGGCTGAAGGCCTGCTGGGTTATGTGCTGCCGGGGGCGGTGATGCGCTGGCCGGCACCGGGTTCGCTGGCCGGTGATTCGGCGTTGCAGGTGCGGGTCAATGGTGCGCCCCAAGTGCAGAGCATCACCCCGGCACGCTGAGGATTCGAGTCTCAATAGCTGGCGTCGGTTAAAGCAGTATCAGGAGGATTGAGTCCATTGACGGACGTAAAGCGCGTATGAGCCCAGGATGGGCTCGCCGTATTCAGCGTCCGTTGTGGCTCATGACCGGCGCTTGTTGCCTGGTGTTCGTTCAACCAACCGGGGCCGGCGAGCTGCCGCCACCGCCCAGCGGCATGGAGGCCGTAAGTGATGCACAGTTGTTTCTGGAACTGGTGGTCAACCAGATGAATACCGGCCGCGTGGTGGCGGTGGAGCAGCGCGGTGGGCGACTGTATCTGCCGGCCACGGCGTTGCGCGAAACCGGTATGAAACTGCCCGATAACCTCGGCGTAGAAGTCGACCTCGACGGTCTGCCGGGGCTGCACAGCGATTACGACAGCGTCGGTCAGCGCTTGCTTCTCGACGTACCGCCGGACTGGCTGCCGGAGCAATTGATCGGCAATCGCCAGGCTTATCCACGAACCCCGGCATTGAGCAGTTTCGGCGCGCTATTCAACTATGACCTGTACCTCAACGACACCGACGATGCCGGCACGTATCTGGCGGCCTGGAATGAAGTGCGGCTGTTCGACAGTTGGGGCACCTTGTCCAATACCGGGCAGTATCGGCGCACCTTGTCCGGTGATTCGCTCAGTACACTGAACAACGGCTATCTGCGTTACGACACCACCTGGCGTTACTCCGATGACGAGCGGATGCTCACCTACGAAGCCGGCGACGTGATCAGCGGCGCGTTGCCATGGAGCAGTTCGGTTCGGCTGGGCGGCGTGCAGTTCTCCCGGGACTTCGCGGTGCGCCCGGATCTGGTCACCTATCCACTGCCGCAGTTTGCCGGCGAAGCGGCGGTGCCGTCCTCGGTGGATCTGTTTATCAATGGCTACAAATCCAGCAGCGCCGACCTGCAACCTGGGCCGTATACGCTGACCAACATTCCGTTCATCAATGGCGCTGGCGAAGCGGTGGTGGTGACTACGGATGCGCTGGGTCGGCAGGTTTCGACCACAGTGCCGTTCTATGTCACCAGCAGTTTGCTGCAAAAGGGTTTGAGTGATTTCTCCGTGGCCGCCGGTACGTTGCGTCGCGATTACGCCCTGAAGGATTTCAGTTACGGGCCGGGCGTGACCTCCGGCAGCCTGCGTTATGGCGTCAGCGACACTTTCACCCTCGAGAGCCACGCCGAAGCCGCTGATAGCCTGACCCTCGCAGGGCTCGGGGGGAACCTGCGGCTCGGCAATTTCGGCGTGCTCAACAGTGCGATCAGCCAGAGCCGTTTCGAGGGCGACGGTGGCGAGCAATTGAGCCTGGGTTATCAGTACAGCAACCAGCGCTTCAGTTTTTCTTATCAACGCCTGCAACGGTACGATCAATACGCCGACCTGACCGTGGTCGACAGCCCCTACATCAGCCTCAGCCGCCGCAGCGAACAGGCCACCCTGAGCCTCAATCTCGAGCGCTGGGGCAGCCTCGGTGCCGGGTATTTCGATGTGCGCGCGGCTGACGATTCGCGCACGCGCCTGCTCAATCTGAGCTGGAGCAAACCGCTGTGGCGCAACAGCAGTTTCTACCTGTCTGCCAACCGCGAGATCGGCGACAGCAACTGGGCGGTGCAGGCGCAACTGGTGATTCCGTTTGACTTGCGTGGCAGCCTGGCGATCAGCAGTGAACGCAGCAATACCGGGCAGACCCAGCAGCGGATCAACTACAGCCGCGCGGTGCCATCCGAGGGCGGGGTGGGCTTCAATCTGGGTTACGCCAAGGGGGACGGCGCCGATTACCGTCAGGCTGACGTGACCTGGCGTCTGCAATCGGTGCAGTTGCAGGCCGGGGTTTATGGTACCTCGGACGCCGAAACCCGTTGGGCCGATGCCAGTGGCTCGCTGGTGTGGATGGATCAGCAGGTGTTCGCCGCCAACCGCATCGACGATGCGTTTGTCGTGGTCAGTACCGATGGTTTTGCCGACATTCCGGTGCGCTATGAAAACCAGCAAGTGGGTCAGACCGACAAGAACGGACATCTGTTAGTACCGTGGAGCAGTGCTTATTACCGTGGCAAATACGAAATCGATCCGCTGAATCTGCCGGCCAACGTGCGTAGTCCGAATGTCGAGCAGCGTATCGCGGTTCGGCGTGGCAGCGGGTACTTGCTGGAATTCCCGCTGGCCCGGGTGATCGCGGCGAGCATTGTGTTAGTCGATGCACAACAGCGTGAATTGCCGCTGGGCGCAGGTGTGTTGCATGAACAGAGCGGCACAAACACGGTGGTCGGGTGGGACGGGCTGGTCTATCTGGAAAACCTTCAGGCGCATAACTCTTTAAAGGTCACGCTGGCCGATGGCAAAACCTGCAAGGCGCAGTTCAGCGTGGACATGAATCAGAGCCAGGTGCCGCTGATTGGTCCGTTGGTGTGCCAATGATCGGCGTCCGTTTGTGTCTGTGGCTGGCGCTGATGCTGCCGGGGGCGGCGCAGGCCTTGTGTTCAGTGGTCAGCACCACGCCGGCGGCCTTCGGTACGCTCAGTTCGATTGCCGTACGCACCACGTCGCAGCCCAGTTCCACCCTCAATGGTGGTTTAAGCTGTACGGGTTCCCTGTTGACGTTGTTGAGCAACAGCGACCACTTCTGGGCCACCGTCTCCTCGACCCAAAGTGGCCTGGTCGGGCCGACAGGTGATGTCATCGGTTACACGATCTACGCCAACAACAGCACCAGTTACCCGCTGACGCGGGGCACGGCCTATGACTTCGCCCGCAATGGCATCATTGATGCCTTGGGGCTGCTTAACGGGACGACGCCGAAAACCGTGCCGCTCTATCTGAGAACGACCATCGGCAGCAACGTTGCTGCCGGGGTGTACACCGAGACCCTGAGTATTTTCTGGAACTGGAATTACTGCTCGGGGATTGGCATCGGTGCCATCTGCCTCGGGCGCGATATCAACAATGGAACCACCACGTTGACCGTCAACCTTACCGTGTCCAATGATTGCACGATTACCGCGCCGAACATCGCGTTTGGCAGTGCGCCGGTGGTCAGTGCCTTTACGCCGGTAACCGGGCAGACCATCAATCTGGCTTGCACCAAGGGCAGCGCCTACACCGTGGGCTTGAGCGACGGTCAGAACCCGGTAAGCATGGGTGGGCGACGGCGGATGATCTCCGGCGGCAATTACCTGGCCTATGACATTTTCAAAAGCGCCGGCACGACGCGTTGGGGCAGTGTCGGCACTGCGCGTCGGGCGAGTACCGATGCCGAGGTCAATCCGGGTAACGGCTTGGGTACCGGCAGCCAGATTTTCAATTACAACGCAAAGATCTACACCGACCAGACCACACCGCCGGCGGGGACGTATCTGGACAATGTGGTGCTGGATGTCGGTTTCTGAGCACGCGTGTTTCAGAATTGCAGCGATTGCTTGAGCTGTTGCGCCGCTGGCGTATCAACCGGGCTGACCATCGCATAGTTGTACCCGCCACCCGACCAATACTCGGCCTGCAAATCCCCATCACTTCGGCTGCCACGGGGCAAAAAGGTGTTTTTCGGCCCCGGCGGTCGCACATAAAAACTCACCTTGTGCCCACCGCGATCCTCATACATCACCATCGCTGCCGGACCTTCATCGGTGCTGAGCAGGCGACCACTGACCGGTTCAAATCCGGCCGACTTCAGGTCTGGCAAGCGCCCCGCCTGATTGAAGTAGCGGTCGAGCCAGCGCTGCATATCGCCGTCGCCATCGACCTTGTAATCGGCCGGCAATATGCCTTGCTGGGCAATCAGTCGATAGGCCTGCAACGCATCGGTCATCGGCAATATGGAGGCGCGCACGAGGGTCATTTCCCGCGCCTGCCAGCCACTGAAACCGCCGACGCTGACCGCGATCAGCAACACTGCAGCGCTGGCCAGATGGCGGCGCGACTGAAGTTTGCGGCGCTGACGAATCATCGACGGATCAAGCGCCGGATTGGCCGGTTGCTGTAGCGCGCCACTTAGCGCCGCACGCAGTTGCTGGGCGTCCAGTTGCCAGCCGCGCACTTGCGCGGCTTCATCCGGGTGGCTGGCCAGCCAGGTTTCCAGCACACGCCGGTCGGCGTCGCTGAGCTGGTGGTCGACGTAAGCGTGCAGGTCACGCTCGCTGGGAGGCAGGCTGATCATTTGAGTATCCGCAAAGAAGGGCTGCTGATTTCGCCGTCGCTGAGTTGGCGCAAGGCCTGGCGGGCGCGGGACAGGCGCGACATCACGGTGCCGATCGGGGCGCCAAGGATCTCGGCGACCTCTTTATAGGAAAGGCCTTCAACCGAGACCATCATTAGCAGGGCGCGTTGCTCGGTGGGCAATCGGTCGAAGGCTTGCAGGGTCGATTGGGCGATCACCGTGCGCTCCACCGAAGGCTCGACGTCGTCGCGACCGGTAAAAAACTCAAGCATCCGTGCATAGCGGCGAGAGCGGCGATGAGCATCGAGAAACTGTCGATACAGGATCGCAAACAGCCAGGCACGCAGGTCGCCCTCGGCGCGTTTATCGCCCCAACTCGACAGTGCCCGCTCCAGGCTCGCCTGTACCAGATCGTCGGCGCTGCTGCTGTTGCGCGTCAACGACACGGCAAAGCGGCGCAATCTGGGAATGATTTCTCTCAACTGTTCGTCGAATTCGCTCATGAGTTTCTGCTAGTCACTACGCTGTGGACTAGGGAGACGTCCGTCGTTGGAGGTTATTCCACGTTCGGAAAAATAAATACCGGGCCGTGGAATAAACCCTGACGGGGTGCGTCTTGCTGATTCTTCCTATTTGTGGCCGATGGCCCTGGAGTTATTCATGGTTGATCGCACTTCACCCACAGGCGGGCCGCAGCGCCCGCCACTGAGTGCCGCGAGCCTGATTTTGCGTCTTGGCGGCATAGCCGTGGTGGTTGCAGCAGTGGCCGGGGCGTTTGCCTACGTGCATGGCAACTTTGACCCACAACGTCTGACGCCCAAGGCGCTGGTCGATGTATTGGAAAAGAACAACGGTGTGCATCCCGGGTTCCGCCGCAATCACGGCAAGGGCGTTTGCGTCATCGGCCATTTCGAGAGCAGCGGCGAGGCGCGAGCGTTCTCGACCGCGCAGGTATTCAACGAGCCACGCACCCCGGTGGTGGGGCGTTTTGCGTTGCCAGCGGGCAATCCTTATGCGCCGGACAGCAGCGTACCGATTCGCAGTCTGGCGCTGCGTTTCACCCAGGCCAACGGCCAGCAGTGGCGCACCGGGATGAACAGCATGCCGGTGTTTCCGGTGGGTACGCCCGAGGCGTTCTATCAACTGCAACAGGCGCAGTCGCCGGATCCGGCCACCGGCAAACCGGACCCGGCCAAGGTGCCGGCATTCTTCGCATCGCACCCGGAAGCCGTGCCGTTTCTCACTTGGGTGAAGACCGCCAAACCATCGGCGAGCTACGCCACTGAAACCTATAACAGCATCAATGCCTTCTATCTGGTGGATGCCAGCGGGAAAAAACAGGCCGTGCGCTGGAGCATGAAGCCTTTGGCTCAGGACGCTGCAGGCGCCACCGCTCCCGAGGGCGGCGACTTTCTGGAGAAAGACCTGGTGCAACGCATGGCTGCTGCACCACTGCGTTTTCAGTTGAATATCACCCTGGCTAACGCCGATGATCCGGTGAACGACGCCAGCAAAACCTGGCCCGAGGGTCGCAAGGTGTTGAATGCCGGCACGTTGGTGCTGGAGAAAACACAGCCGCAACTGAGCGGCGAGTGCCGTGACATCAACTACGACCCACTGGTTTTACCGGCCGGGATTCAAGGTTCCGACGATCCATTGCTGGCCGCTCGCTCCGCCGGTTACGCCGATTCCTACCTGCGCCGCACCAGCGAAGTCAGCCAATTGCCCGCCGCCAAACAGGAGGCTCGCCCATGAGCACGCAACCGACTCATTTCGCGCTGTTGGCGCGGCTGCTGCACTGGCTGATGGCGGTGATGATCATCGCGATGCTGTTTATTGGTGCCGGTATGGTCACCTCGGTCTCAGAACGGCATGAATGGCTGATCAATCTGCACAAGCCGTTGGGTATCGCGATTCTGGCGCTGGTGATCGTGCGTTTGTTGGTGCGTTTCTCGACGCGCCAGCCACCATTGCCGGCGGATCTGCCGGACTGGCAAGTGCTGGCCGCCAAGGCTTCGCACGTCTTGTTGTATGCGTTGATGCTGGTGTTGCCGCTGCTCGGTTGGGCGATGATCAGTGCCTCGGGGGAGCCGGTGATGCTCAGCAGTTCGTTGCAGTTGCCGTCGATTGTGCCGGCCGATGCGCAGGTATTTGCGTTTCTGCGCAAAGCCCATGGGTATCTGGCGTATCTGTTGTTTCTGACCGTGCTGCTGCACCTGGCGGCGGCGTTGTTCCATGGCTGGGTGCGCCGCGACGAGGTACTCGACAGTATGTTGCGTGGGCGGGACCGCAGTTAGCCCGTTTGGGTGGCGCATCGTTCAGGTGCGCCGCTTTTCAGGGTCAGCCACCAATAGCCCAGCGCGACCGCGTTGATGCCTGCACCCAGCAGGCACACGCCAGTCCAACCGGCCCACGCATACATGGCGGTTGATCCGATTGAGCCCAACGCGCTGCCGATCGAATAAAACAGCATGTAACCGGCGGTAAGGCGGCTTTGCGCTTCAGGGCGCACGCTGTAGATCATGCTCTGGCTGGTGACGTGCACGGCTTGCAGGCCTAGATCCAAAGTAATCACTCCAAGCAGCAACGCCCACAGCGAGGATTGGGTGAGGGCGATCGGCAGCCACGAGCCGAGCATCAACAGCAGCGAAAGCCCGCTGACCCATTGGCCCAAGCCTCGGTCGGCCAGGTGTCCGGCGCGCGCGGCGGCCAGTGCGCCTGCTGCACCGGCGAGTCCGAATAATCCGATTTCGCTGTGGGAAAGCGACAGCGGCGGGGCGGCCAGTGGCAGCACCATCGGCGTCCACAACACCATGGCGCTGGCGAAGGTCAGCAGCGCGAGCAGTGCGCGTTGGCGCAGAACCGGCTCTTCCTTGAACAGGCTGAATACCGAGGCGATCAGTGCGCTGTAACGTGTCGCCGGTTGCGGCGCTTCTGCTTTGGGCAGCACGCGAAACAGCAGCAAAGCCATCACCAATGTCAGTCCCGCCGACAACCAATAGATGGCTCGCCATCCGGCCAGATCGGCCATGGCTCCGGCGACCGTGCGCGCCAGCAGGATGCCGACAACGATGCCACTGGTAACGACGCCGACTACGCGACCGCGTTGTGCCGGATCTGTCAGTGTCGCCGCGTAAGCCACCAAGACTTGAGTGACCACCGCGAGCAAACCGGTCAGCGTCATGCCAAGCAATAACCAAAGACTGGTGGGGGCCAGCGCGATAATCAATAACGCCGCCGCTGACAACAGCGTTTGCGTGACGATCAACCGTCGTCGATTCAGCAAATCACCGAGCGGCACGAGCAATACCAGCCCAACGCCGTAACCGATTTGAGTCAGCGTAATGACGATGCCGATGGAGGCCGGCGACATGGCAAACGCCTCGGCCATGGCATCCAGCAGCGGCTGTGCGTAATACACGTTGCCCACGGCCAAGCCGCAGGCGACGGCGAAAAGCAGCACGACACTGCTGTTAAGTGATTGAGATTTCATACCCGGATTCCCTTTTGGGTTTCAAATTAAAACCAGAATCAAGGTATGCACTCTGGTTTTGATTTGCAACCACCTATGTCGAATCCATGGACAGCACAAAGAAAAAGATCGCAGACAAGCTGCGATCTTTTGGTAACGCGGGGAAGGGTATCAGCGCAGGGTATCGACCATGTCGGCGATGGTGGTCAGCACGTCTTTGCCCAACTGTTTCGAGCGTTTGCCCGACCAGCCGGTTTCCGTATTCGGTGCGTCGTCGTGATCCTTGAACGGCATTTCGAGGGTCAGTGACAGACAATCGTACTTCTGGCCGACGCTGTTGCACGCCAGGGTCATGTTGGCCTGGCCCGGTTCGTCACGGGTGTAGCCGTACTTGGTCTGGAACTCTTTGGTGGTGTGTTTCAGGTGGCTGCGGAAATGCTCTTCGAGCTTCTCGATCCGCGGTGTGTATCCCGGATTGCCTTCACAACCGGCGGTGAACACGTGGGGAATGGTTTCGTCACCATGGGCGTCCAGAAACAGATCGACACCGTACTTTTCCATTTGCTGCTGTACGAACAGGACTTCAGGACTGATCTCCTGACTGGCATTCTGCCAGGCACGGTTCAAGTCCTGGCCCATCGCGTTGGTGCGCAGGTGGCCATGGAAGGCGCCGTCCGGGTTCATGTTCGGCACCAGGTAAAGATCGGCGCTGGCGAGTAATTTGTTCAGCACCGGGTCATCGTGTCTTTCCAGACGCTCGATGATGCCTTCCATGAACCATTCGGCCATGTGTTCGCCAGGATGCTGTTGGGCGATGATCCAGACTTTGCGCTGGCCTTCGGCACCGCTGCCTTTGCGCAACAGTTGAATGTCGCGACCTTCGACGCTCTTGCCGGTCGCCAGCAACTCGGTGCCGGCCTTGGTCAGGGCTTGTTCGATCAGCCAGTCATGACGGCCACGGCTGTAGGGTTCGAAATAGGCGAACCAGGCGTGGGTCTGGGTGGCTTCAAGGGAGAAACGCAGGCAGTCGCCTTCGAAAATCGTTGGTACGCGGAACCAGTTGACGTGGTCATAGGACGCTACGGCTTGATAGCCGGGCCAGCCCTTGGCGTAGGTGGACTGGCTGGCGTTGTTCAGGCGAAACCAGTGTTCCTGGCCGACGTGCAGGCCGCTGGCCTTGAAATGGAACCACTGGAAATGCGCGCTGCGGGTGTCTGGGCGGATGGCCAGAACCGGGTTGAGCG
Source organism: Pseudomonas sp. LBUM1648 (assembly GCF_059716145.1). Classification (NCBI taxonomy): domain Bacteria; kingdom Pseudomonadati; phylum Pseudomonadota; class Gammaproteobacteria; order Pseudomonadales; family Pseudomonadaceae; genus Pseudomonas; species Pseudomonas sp. LBUM1648. The sequence goes on along the minus strand of NZ_CP166808.1, from coordinate 4,092,627 downwards.
GATTGCTGATGTCGATGACTTGGATATTGCCGCTATCGAAGTTGGCGCTGATGTCGAACGAAGATTTGGCCACGGTCATAGTCGATTCCTGAATATGATTTTTATGGCCGTTACTTTACACGCAAGACAGCGGTGAAACCGAGGGGAATTACGGATGTTGGCGGGGGGCGTCCTCCATGACGCGGACGCAGCTTAGAAGCTATGCGATTGATTCTCAAGTGCTAATTGTCATTAGTTTGCCCCAATGTGGCCGGGCTTCGCTTGCCAACCGATATTCTTTTGATATTATCCGCGCCATCGAATTTGCAGTACCTAAAGACTTCATTAGCCTGAAGCCATAAGCCCGAAAAACGGGCAAAAAAAGACCCGGCAAAAAGCCGGGTCAAAAACCGTGATTAGCCTGATGAGGAGATAGTCCAGAAGACCGACCTAAGGTCTCTGGCCCATCGACTGATCTCGCGACCAGCTGCTTGCAATAATAATCATTATCATTTGCAAGTCAAATGTTTTTATCTGCGCGATTGGAAAACTCTTTCCTGTCCGTCCGAATTCCTGTTCCTCAGACGTCATCGCCATCGATCGAATGGTCGACCATCGCCCGCGCCATATCCACCATGTGCACCACCGAAAAGGCCAGATCGCGACTCGCGCCTTGCAGGTTTTCTGCTGCTTTGAAGGCAGTGGCGGCCGCGCAGCGCAACAGATCGGAAGCGTGCACCAGAGCTTCTTCGCCGCTGAGGTGACGTCTGACATTGAAAAAGCGTTCATCCACCTCAGGTTCTGACACAGCTGGTTTCAAGTAATAATCCAGGGCTCGCTGCGCCGCCGCGTTGCCTTGTGGCGAGGTGAAGGTGGTGTCCATTTGCAGATCGGGCAAGTCTTTGCTGCTGATATTCATGATGAAGAGCCACTCCTTGTTCGATTGGAAATCCGTGCCTTCAGGATAATACGATGTGTAGTTGTGACTAGAATTTAAATACTACAATATGTGTTTTGCCGGCCGAAGGCGTCCGCGTAAGGTGCCGCACATGGATAAATGGATTGAGTTGGTCAAGGCCAAGATGAGTGAACTCAAAATCACTCAAACAGAGCTCGGAGAGCGCGTCGGTATGTCCCAGGGCGGGATTGGCCATTGGCTGAACAAACGCCGGGAACCGGGCATCACTGAAATGAACCGCGTGCTGCAGGCGCTGGGTATGGACTTCCTTGAAGTGGTGCTGGTGATCCGCGAGCCACAGGAAGCGCCGGACGATGACATGCCGCTGGCGCAGAAGTACAACCCTTACTTCCGATACCCGGTCAGCGATTGGCGCGCACCGTGCGAGGTGCGTGAGAGCGGTTCGGCAGTCTATGTGCCGACAACGGATAAACAGCGCTTCGAACTGACGGATTACCACGCCCGAGGTGCTGCGTTCTGGCTGGCGGTGGCGGGGGATTCGATGACCGCACCCAGTGGCCCGAGTATTGCCGAAGGCACGCTGATCCTGGTGGATCCGGAGGTGGAAGCTGTGCCCGGCAAGCTGGTGATTGCCCAGTGGCAGGGCAGCGAAGAAGCGATATTTCGCAAGCTCGACGAAGAGGGCGGCCAGCGTTACCTGGTGCCGCTCAATCCGACCTGGCCGAAGGCCCTGTTCACCGATGAGTGTCGAATCATCGGTGTCGTGGTTCAGGCAACGGCGCGATTCTAGTCAGATCGATCCTCGCCCGGCGTAGGATCGATCCTCCATTCACACCTCTTCCAGTTCGACCAAAGCGCTGCCTTCGCCGACCATTTCACCTTCCTGGCAATACAGCGCCTTGATCACTCCTGCATGTGGCGCACGGATGCTGTGCTCCATCTTCATCGCCTCCAGCACCACCAGTTGCGCACCTGCTTCGACCGATTGGCCTGCTTCCACCAGAACTCGCACGATGCTGCCGTTCATTGGCGCAGTCAGCCCCCCTTGATGACTATGGCTGGCCTCGACGGCGCTGATCGGGTCGTACGTTTGGATACGGCGCAACTCGCCTTCCCATTGCAGATACAGCGAATCGCCCTGGCGGATCGCGCGCAAGTTACGACGTACACCGTCGTGCTCGATAACCAGTGCTTCACCAGTCAGTTTGGCGTTGCCACCTGCATCCAGTGTCAGCGCCCGATCCTGGCCTTCGCAACTTAAATGCAGGGTGATCTCCTGCGGCAGACCTGCACGCAAACCGCTGTTTGCAGTCCACGGCGAACTCGGATCATCCGCCCGAGCAATACTCGGCAGGCTCTGTGCAAACGCCTGCGCCGCGACGTTCCAGAACGCATCACTCAACTCACCCGGAGCCGGCAACAGTTGCTCCTGATAACGCGGAATAAACCCGGTATCCAGTTCCGCCGCGGCAAACGCCGGATGAGCGATGATCCGCCGCAGGAAATTGATATTGGTCTTCAATCCGCCAATCGCAAACTCATCGAGCATGCTCAGCAAACGCAATCGCGCTTGTTCTCGATCCTCGCCCCAGGCAATCAGCTTGCCGAGCATCGGGTCGTAAAACGGCGAAATCTCATCACCTTCTTCCACTCCACTGTCGACTCGGCGTCCCGGCCCTTCAGCCGATTCACGGTACAACGCCAGGCGCCCGGTCGCGGGCAGGAAGTCATTCGCAGGATCCTCGGCATACAGCCGCACTTCAATCGCGTGGCCGTTGAGCGGGACTTGCTGCTGAGTGATCGGCAATACTTCGCCACGGGCAACGCGAATCTGCCAGGCCACCAGATCCAGGCCAGTAATGGCTTCGGTCACCGGGTGCTCAACCTGCAGTCGCGTGTTCATCTCCATAAAGAAGAATTCGCCACGCGCATCGAGCAAAAACTCCACGGTGCCAGCGCCGACGTAGCCGATTGCTTGCGCCGAACGCACGGCCGCCTCGCCCATCGCACGGCGCAGTTCCACCGTCAGGCCCGGTGCCGGTGCTTCTTCGACGACTTTCTGGTGACGGCGCTGGATCGAGCAATCGCGCTCGTTGAGGTAGAGGCAATTGCCATGCTGATCGGCGAACACCTGGATTTCCACGTGGCGTGGCTTGAGCAGGTATTTCTCCACCAGCATCCGCGAATCGCCGAACGACGACTGTGCTTCACGTTGAGCGGAGGCCAGGGCCTCTGCGAGTTGGCTGACGTCCTCGACGACTTTCATGCCCTTGCCGCCGCCGCCAGCTGTGGCTTTCAGCAGGACTGGATAGCCGATGCGTTCGCAGGCAGCGCGGAAGGTCTCGAGATCTTGCGCTTCACCGTGGTAACCCGGCACCAACGGCACGCCGGCGGTTTCCATCAGCGCTTTGGCCGCGGATTTGCTGCCCATCGCGTCGATGGCCGAGGCAGGTGGGCCGAGGAAAATCAGGCCGGCCGCTTCGATGGCGCGGGCGAAACCGGCGTTCTCCGAAAGAAAGCCATAACCTGGGTGAATCGCCTGTGCGCCGCTGGCCTTGGCCGCCGCGATCAGCTTGTCGATTTGCAGATAACTGTCGGCGGCTTTGCTGCCTCCGAGATCAACACGAATATCTGCTTCACGGCTGTGCCGCGCTTCGCGGTCGGTGGCGCTGTGTACGGCGACAGTGGTCAGGCCAAGCGCTTTGGCGGTACGCATGACCCGGCAGGCAATTTCGCCACGGTTGGCCACCAGCACGGTGGTGAGAACAGGTGCGCTCATCAACGCGGCTCCTTGGTAGTAGTTGCGGCTAGCCAGTTCGGCGGGCGTTTTTGCAGAAACGCGCGCAAACCTTCCTGGCCTTCGGGGCTGACGCGGATACGGGCGATGGCGTTTTCGGTGTAGCGGCGCAGCGCCGGGGTCAGCGCTCCGTTCCCTACTTCACGCAGCAAGTCTTTGCTCGCGCGCATGGCGGCGGGGCTGTTGAGCAGCAGATTGTCGATCCACTGTTCGACCTGTTGCTCAAGCTCCGCGACCGGATAGCTCTCGGACAACAAACCTATTTCCCGAGCCCGCTGACCGCCAAAACGTTCGGCCGTCAGTGCGTAACGACGTGCCGCGCGCTCGCCAATGGCCTGCACCACGAACGGGCTGATCACTGCGGGTGCCAGACCGATACGCACTTCCGACAGGCAGAACTGCGCGTCATCGACGCCAATCGCCATGTCGCAGCAACTGATCAAACCCAGCGCGCCGCCGAACGCCGCGCCTTGCACCACGGCCAGGGTCGGGATTTTCAGCTTGGCGAGGTTGTACATCAGCTCCGCCAGCTCGCGGGCGTCGTCGAGGTTGGTGTGGTAGTCGAGTTCAGCCGATTGCTGCATCCAGGCGAGGTCGGCGCCGGCACTGAAGTGTTTGCCACGCCCGCGCACCAGCAGGAAACGCAGGCTGGCATCGCTGGCAACCTTGTCTAGGGCGAGGATCAGTTCGCGGATCATTTCGGCGTTGAAGGCGTTGTTCTTTTCTGCGCGGTTGAGCCACAGGGTGGCGAAACCTCGTGGGTCGCTTTGCAATTCGAGGGTGTTGAAATCGCTCATGAGATTCTCCCGATCACATCCGGAACACGCCGAAGCGGCTCGGTTCGATAGGCGCGTTCAGCGACGCGGACAAGGCCAGGGCCAGCACATCGCGGGTCTGCGCCGGGTCGATGACGCCGTCGTCCCACAGCCGTGCGCTGGAATAGTAGGGGTGACCCTGCTCTTCGTACTGGTCGAGGATCGGTTGCTTGATCTCGGCTTCCTGCTCGGCGCTGAACGCCTGGCCGCTACGCTCAGCCTGCTCGCGCTTGACCTGCACCAGCACGCCGGCGGCCTGTTCGGCGCCCATCACGCCAATCCGCGCGTTCGGCCACATCCACAGAAAACGCGGATCGTAGGCGCGACCGCACATGCCATAGTTACCGGCGCCGAAGCTGCCGCCGATGATCACGGTGAATTTCGGTACCTTGGCGCAAGCCACGGCGGTCACCAGTTTCGCGCCGTGCTTGGCGATGCCGCCGGCCTCGTATTTCTGACCGACCATGAAGCCGGTGATGTTCTGCAAGAACAGCAGCGGGATGCCGCGCTGGCAGGCCAGTTCGATGAAGTGCGCGCCTTTTTGCGCGGCTTCGGCGAAGAGGATGCCGTTGTTTGCCAGAATCGCGATCGGGTAGCCGTGCAGGTGAGCGAACCCGCAGACCAGCGTGGTGCCAAACAGCGCTTTGAATTCATCGAACACCGAGCCGTCGACCAGTCGCGCGATCACTTCGCGCACATCGAACGGTTGCTTGGCGTCAGCCGACACCACGCCGTACAACTCATCGCTGCTGTAGAGCGGAGCAATCGGTGCGCGCTGTTGCACTTCACCGAGTTTGCGCCAGTTGAGGTTGGCGACACTGCGGCGGGCGAGGGCGAGGGCATGTTCGTCGCTCTCGGCGTAATGGTCTGCGACTCCGGAAATCTTGCAGTGCACGTCGGCGCCGCCCAGATCCTCGGCGCTGACCACTTCACCGGTCGCGGCTTTCACCAGCGGTGGGCCGGCGAGGAAAATCGTTGCCTGATTGCGCACCATGATCGCTTCGTCGGCCATCGCCGGGACATAAGCGCCGCCAGCGGTGCACGAGCCCATGACCACGGCGATTTGCGGAATGCCCATCGCACTCATGTTGGCCTGATTGAAGAAGATCCGCCCGAAGTGCTCGCGATCCGGGAACACCTCGTCCTGGCGTGGCAGGTTGGCGCCGCCCGAGTCGACCAGATAAATGCATGGCAAACGGTTTTGTTGGGCGATGGTCTGCGCGCGCAGGTGCTTTTTCACGGTCAGCGGATAGTACGAGCCACCTTTCACGGTCGCGTCGTTGGCGACGATCATGCATTCAACGCCTTCGACCCGGCCAATCCCCGCAATCACCCCGGCGGCCGGCACGTCTTCGCCATAAACGGCGTGGGCGGCCAATTGGCTGATTTCCAGAAATGGCGAACCCGGATCGAGCAAGCGGTTGATGCGCTCACGCGGCAGCAGTTTGCCCCGCGAGGTGTGCCGTTCCTGAGCTTTCGCGCCGCCGCCCTGCGCCACTTGGGCGAGCAGGTTTTGCAGAGCGTCGACCTGTTTGAGCATTGCCGCGCTGTTGGCGGCAAACTCCGCTGAACGCGGGTTGAGCTGAGTGTGCAAGGTTGCCATGGCCAGCTCCGTTTAGCGGGTTTCGTTGAACAGTTCGCGACCGATCAGCATGCGACGGATCTCACTGGTGCCGGCGCCGATTTCGTACAGCTTGGCGTCACGCAGCAAGCGACCCGCAGGGAATTCGTTGATGTAACCGTTACCGCCCAGAATCTGGATTGCGTCGAGGGCCATTTGCGTGGCGCGTTCGGCGGTGTAGAGGATCACGCCGGCGGCGTCTTTGCGGGTGGTCTCGCCACGTTCGCAAGCCTGGGCCACCGCGTAGAGGTAAGCGCGGCTGGCGTTGAGTTGGGTGTACATGTCGGCGACTTTGCCCTGGATCAGCTGGAATTCGCCGATGCTCTGGCCGAACTGCTTGCGGTCGTGGATGTACGGCACGATCAGGTCCATGCACGACTGCATGATCCCGGTCGGGCCGCCGGACAACACGACGCGTTCGTAGTCGAGGCCGCTCATCAGCACTTTCACGCCGCCGTTGAGCACGCCGAGGATGTTCTCTTCCGGCACTTCGACGTCATCGAAGAACAGCTCGCAGGTGTTGGAGCCGCGCATGCCGAGTTTGTCGAACTTGTTGCTGCGGCTGAAGCCTTTCCAGTCGCGCTCGACGATGAACGCGGTGATGCCGTGGGGGCCTTTTTCCAGATCGGTCTTGGCGTAGATCACGTAGGTATTGGCGTCAGGGCCGTTGGTGATCCAGGTTTTGCTGCCGTTGAGGACGTAGCGGTCGCCGCGTTTGTCGGCGCGCAGTTTCATCGAGACCACGTCGGAACCAGCGTTCGGCTCGCTCATGGCCAGCGCGCCGACGTGCTCGCCGCTGATCAGCTTCGGCAGGTATTTGATTTTCTGTTCGTGGTTGCCGTTGCGGTTGATCTGGTTGACGCAGAGGTTGGAATGCGCGCCGTAGGACAACGCCACCGAGGCCGAGCCACGGCTGATTTCTTCCATCGCCACGACGTGCGCCAGATAACCCAAACCAGCGCCGCCGTACTCTTCCGGCACGGTGATGCCGAGCAGGCCCATGTCACCGAACTTGCGCCACATGTCGGCCGGGAACAGGTTGTCGCTGTCGATCTGCGCCGCACGTGGGGCGATCTCTTTAGCGACAAAGGACTGAACCTGATCGCGCAGCATGTCGATGGTTTCACCGAGGGCGAAGTTCAGGGATGGGTAGCTCATGGGTCACCTTTTGGCTTTTTTGTAGGGTGGGGAGGGCGGTCGTGCCGCTCTCACCTTTACGTTAACGTAAGCCTGTGAGGAATGACTGTCAATCACCCTTTACGTTAACGTCAACTTGAGCGAGAGTAGGGGCAGTTCAAGATTGCTAAACCCACTAATAAAGACAATAGGGGTCGTCATGGATCAACCCAGTGCAAACCCGCAGCGCAGCTATAACCGTGGCTCCCAGGACAAAACCTTGCTGGCGATGACCATCGGGCAGAAGTTCGACCAGACCGTTGCGCAATACCCCGATGGCGAGGCGCTAGTGGTGCGGCATCAGCAGTTGCGCTATTCCTGGCGACAGCTGGCCGACGCGGTGGATCTGCATGCCAGAGCCCTGCTCGCATTGGGTTTACAGGCCGGTGACCGGCTCGGTATCTGGGCACCGAATTGCGCGCAGTGGTGTATCACGCAAGTGGCCACCGCGAAGATCGGCGTGATTCTGGTCAACATCAACCCGGCCTACCGCAGCTCCGAACTGGAATACGTGCTCAAGCAATCCGGTTGCCAATGGCTGGTCTGCTCCGGCGCGTTCAAGTCCTCCAACTATCACGGCATGTTGCAAGGGCTGATACCGGAACTGGCCGAGCAGTCCATCGGCCAGATGCGCAGCGAACGCCTGCCGGATCTGCGCGGGGTGATCAGTCTCGACACCCAGCCGCCGCCAGGGTTTCTGCCGTGGTCGCAACTGGCCGATCTGGCCGTCAGCATCTCCCCGCAACAATTGCGCGAACGCAGCGACAGCCTGCACTTTGATCAACCAGTGAACATTCAATACACCTCCGGCACCACCGGTTTTCCCAAGGGCGCGACCCTCAGTCATTACAACATTCTCAACAATGGTTACATGGTCGGCGAAAGCATCGGCCTGACCCCGCTTGATCGACTGGTGATCCCGGTGCCGCTGTATCACTGCTTCGGCATGGTCATGGGCAACCTCGGGTGCATCACCCACGGCAGCACGATGATTTATCCCAACGATGCCTTCGATCCGTTGCTGACCCTGCAAACCGTCGCCGAGGAAAAAGCCACCGGACTGTACGGCGTACCTACCATGTTCATTGCCATGCTCGATCAGCCGCAGCGTGCCGAATTCGACTTGTCGAGCCTGCGCACCGGGATCATGGCCGGTGCTACCTGCCCGATCGAAGTGATGCGCCGGGTCATCAGCGAGATGCACATGAGCGAAGTGCAGATCGCCTATGGCATGACCGAAACCAGTCCGGTTTCCCTCCAGACCGGGCCGAACGACGAACTGGAGCTGCGCGTGACCACCGTCGGCCGCACCCAGCCGCAACTCGAAAGCAAGATCATCGACGAGGCTGGCAACCTGGTTCCACGCGGCACTATCGGCGAACTCTGCACCCGCGGTTACAGCGTGATGCTCGGCTACTGGAGCAACCCGCAGGCCACCGCCGAGTCCATCGACGAGGCCGGATGGATGCACACCGGCGACTTGGCGAGCATGAATGACGAGGGTTACGTGAACATCGCCGGGCGTAACAAGGACATGATCATCCGTGGTGGCGAGAACATTTATCCGCGTGAGCTGGAAGAGTTTTTCTTCACCCATCCGGCGGTGGCGGACGTGCAAGTCATCGGCATTCCGTGTTCGCGTTACGGTGAGGAGATTGTTGCCTGGATCAAATTTCACCCCGGCCACAGCGCTTCCGAGCTGGAGCTGCAAACCTGGTGCAAGGAGCGCATCGCACACTTCAAGACGCCGCGACACTTCAAGTTCGTCGAAGAGTTTCCGATGACGGTGACGGGCAAGATCCAGAAATTCAGGATGCGTGAGATCAGTATCGAGGAGTTGAAGGCGCTGCATTGAAGATCAAAAGATCGCAGCCTGCGGCAGCTCCTACAGGGGATCGGTGTAGGAGCTGCGCAGGCTGCGATCTTTTAAAAACACTGTCTAGTCCTGAAATAGGTTTACACCTGTTTCAGCCTCAAAACGCCCGATGCACCGCATCGGGCGTTTTGTATTTCAGCGACAGATGAGGCCGCTCGTTGTTATAGATCTGCACCGACTCGTCCACCATCCGGATGGCCTCTGCAAAATCTTTGGGGCGATGCAGCAATAACTCGTTTTTCAAAATCCCGTTCACACGCTCAGCCAACGCATTTTGGTAGCAGTCGTAGCCATCGGTCATTGAGCAGGTGATGCCGTATTTGGCATGCAGCCGCTGATAAAGCTCGGAGCAGTATTGGACGCCTCTATCCGAGTGATGCACCAGGCGTTGCTCCGTTGTCCGCTGCCTGAGGGCTTTGTTGAACGCCTGGATCACCGATTCGGTGTGCAAGCTTTCATGGACATGGTGCCCCACGATTTTTCGAGAGTACGCATCGGTGATCAAACTCAGATAAGCCACACCCGTTTGCGTCGGTAAGTAGGTGATGTCCGCAACCCATACTTGCTCTGGCGCCTTGGCGACTACCTGAATCGGTCCATCTTTGAGCAGGTTTGGATGCCGGCGAAAGCGATGATGGCTGTCTGTCGTTTTGTGATACGCCCGTCTGCGGGGAACCAGTTCGCGCCGATCTCGCAAGATATCGAATAAACGGTCTCGACCAACCTTTACGGACACTTCTGGCTCAGTGCGCATTAGATTGTGAAGTTTTCGGGTGCCAAGGCGCGGCTGCCTAAGTCGCTTTTCCCTCACGAATCCCATCACTTCCTGGGCATGACGGGCCCGGGCATCACACGCCCGGTTGCGCTTGTAATAAGCCTGACGGGAAATCCCCATGAACTGGCAAGCCCTACTGATGCTCAGGCCTTGGATCTGCCCTTGGGAGAGGACTTGCCGGATCGCTTTTTTACGACAGAAACACCGAAGTCGTTCTTCAAAACGTCAACGACGGCCTCGAAAAACTGAGCTTTCTGGTTGGCTTGGGCAAGCTTTTCTTCAAGCTCTTTGATTCGCTGTTCGGGTGTCAGGGGTTTATCGGGCTCATCCATGGAACGGGGTCTCTTGGAGCGAATGGACGCGCCTTGACTCCAGTCCTGCCGACCATGCCTGCGTAACCAGTTCAGTACGGTCGTTTTACCCTGAATGCCATAGCGCTCTTGAGCCTCTTTATAACTCAACTCGCCTTTTTCGACCTGATCGACGACCGACAATTTAAAGGTCAGCGTGTAATCACGCTGACTGCGCCTTTCTCCCGTATTCATTACTCCCTCCTGAGAATGGGTCAGAAGGTGTAAACCTTATTCAGGACGGGACACACAAAACACAGAAAGCACAAAGGGGAGCCGAGGCTCCCCTTTAATTTTGTCGTCGCGTGCTCTTTTTTATTATTGAGGGTCGGTCTGTTGTTGTTTTTGGTAACCGTGGCCCTTTACCGCTGTTTTTGGCGACCCCCATCCGGGGTCAAGAGCAAACGTATTTTTTTGAGCGCTGATCTGCTTTCTCGTTAAACGATCCAACCGATTCGGGAGCTACCTGAAGGTAGTTTTATTGTTCTCTGCCCGGTTGCGGGTCACTCCTGAGAGCACCCTGAAAAGCACACCTTCTCCAAAAAAATCTGTTAGCTGCGTCTCTGTCGTGTTGTTTTTGTTATGTCAGAGTCGGTACGTCTTATTTTTATTGGCTTGCTGCTTTTTATTCTTGTTATGCCATAGAGATAGCAGAACGCGTGCCAACTTTTAAAAATCCTTATAAATCAATGGTTTGATATTTTTGGTGAGTTTTTCGCTCAGCCGAAACCAGACAATTTGTTTCCGTGTTACTCGCTTGCGACCACACTCTGGACGCAGCGGTAACACCATCTCCCTCACTGCGCGCTACGGGCCTTGGCCACGCGCGAACCGCTTGGGCGACCGAGCACGGCGCTGATCTGCTGACCCGCAGCAATCAAGGCGTCCAGATCGATACCGGTCTCGATGCCGAGGCCATTGAGCAGGTACACCACGTCTTCGGTGGCGACGTTACCGCTCGCGCCTTTGGCGTATGGGCAGCCGCCGAGGCCGGCGATAGAGCTGTCGAACACCGCAATCCCTTCGAGCAGGCTGGCGTAGATGTTGGCCATGGCCTGGCCGTAAGTGTCGTGGAAATGCCCGGCGAGTTTGTCGCGCGGCACTTTTGCCGACACTACTTCAAACAGACGGCGAGTGGCGCCGGCGGTGCCGGTGCCGATGGTGTCGCCCAAAGACACTTCGTAGCAGCCCATCGCGTACAACTCGCGGGCGACCATGGCGACTTGCTCCGGCGCGACCGTGCCTTCATACGGGCAGCCGAGCACGCAGGAAACGTAACCGCGCACGGTAACGCCATGCTGTTTCGCCGCTTCCATGATCGGCGCAAACCGCGCCAGGCTCTCGCTGATCGAGCAATTGATGTTGCGCTGTGAGAACGCCTCGGAGGCAGCGGCGAACACCGCGACTTCCTTGACCCCGGCGGCAATGGCGTCTTCAAACCCGCGCAGATTCGGTGCCAATGCGCCGTAGGTCACGCCGGGTTTGCGCTGGATCTGCGCGAACACGTCTGCGGAACCGGCCATCTGCGGCACCCACTTCGGCGAGACGAAACTGCCGACTTCTATATAGCCAAGACCGGCGGCGCTCAATGCGTCGACCAATTGCACCTTGTCGGCGACGCTGATGGGTTGCGCTTCGTTCTGCAGGCCATCGCGCGGGCCGACTTCGATCAGGCGTACTTGGGAGGGGAGGGACATGGGCTGAGCCTGCTGATTATCTGAATGCAAGGGGATTTTTGTGGGTTTACTGAACCGCTTGCTGGCTCTTGAGCGTCTGCTCCAGCGCCTGCACGCAGCGCTCTTCGGCGGTGTCGAGTTCCAGCTTCATCTGTTCGATGTCGAGCAACTGCTGCTCCAACTGCTCGCGCCGCTCGCTGATTTTCGCCAGCATGCTGTTGAGCTGTTTGGTGTTACCGCTGGACGGGTCGTAGAGTTCGATCAGTTCGCGGCACTCGGCCAGCGAGAAACCGATGCGCTTGCCCCGCAGGATCAGCTTCAGGCTGACTTTGTCGCGGGGCGAATAGATGCGTTCCTGGCCTCGGCGCTCGGGGCTGAGCAGGCCTTGCTCTTCATAAAAGCGGATCGCCCGGGTGGTGATGTCCAGCTCGCGGGCGAGGTCGGAAATGCTGTAAGTCTGGCTGCTCATGAAAGCGCTCGAAAAAAGGTCTTGGCGCTAAGCTAATGGCAGGTTGACGTTTACGTCAAGCGTGGACTGCTTACGCCTTATCCAGCTTCTTCTCATGCGCCGTTACCTGTTGGCACAACTCGATCATCTGCTCGCGCATCCAGCGATTCGCCGGGTCCTGGTCGGTACTCTCATGCCAGTACAGGTGAGTCTCCACCGGCGGCACATCATTGACCGGCAGATTAAACGCATGCAGTTCATGCCGCCGGGCGAAACGCTCCGGCACAGTCATGACCATGTCGGTCTGCTGCATCACCTGGGACGCCATCAGGTAATGCTGCGAGCGCAGGGCGATCTTGCGCTGAATGCCCATTTTGCCCAGCGCCAGATCGACATAACCCAAACCGCTGCGGCGGCTGGAAATATGGATGTGGGTCAGCGACAGATAGTCATCGAGGGAAAGCTTTTCCTTGCCCGCCATCGGATGGCCCTTGCGCATCGCACACACGTAACGGTCTTCCATCAACTTGACGTGGCGCACCTGCGGGTCGGTGTTGAGCGGCGCGTCCACGGCAAAATCCAGACGCCCGGCCGCCAGTTCCTTGGTGGTTTCCCGGCGTTTGGAAAGGAAACTTTCGATGATCACTGTTGGCGCCAGACGGCGCAGGCGTTGGAACAGCGGCGGCAAAATCACTGCTTCGGTCAGGTCGGTCATGCTGATGCGGTAGGTCTTGACCGCTTGCGCCGGGTTGAAAATGCGACTTTCCTGCACCGACACGCGCAACAGCGACAGTGCGTTGCGTACCGGGCCAATGATGTTCTGCGCCATCGGCGTCGGCACCATGCCCTGGGCGGTACGCACAAAAAGCGGATCGTTGAAGGTTTCGCGCAACCGCGCCAATGCGTTGGACACCGCTGGCTGAGTGATGCCGACAATCTGCCCGGCGCGGGTCAGGTTGGCTTCGGTGTAGATCGCGTCAAAGACGATGAAAAGGTTGAGGTCGACCTTGCTCAGATTCATAACGCGGCTTCTCTTGTTTTTAAGGGCTGACGATCACTGGATCATATATCGGTGATGAATGTTTATACACGCCGAGAATAGGCTAGGTAAATTATCAGCGCTGTTCTAGCATCGATTGCATGACTTAAACAACCTCTGCTCAAGAACTGCCTTAACCATCGGGAGCTGCTCATGGATTTCGCTTATTCGCCCAAGGTGCAAGAACTGCGTGAGCGCGTGACCGCGTTCATGGACACTTATGTTTACCCGGCCGAAGCCGTGTTCGAGCGCCAGGTTGCCGAAGGCGATCGCTGGCAGCCGACGGCGATCATGGAAGAGCTCAAAGCCAAGGCCAAAGCCGAAGGCCTTTGGAACCTGTTTCTGCCTGAGTCGGAACTCGGCGCCGGCCTGACCAACCTTGAATACGCACCGCTGGCGGAAATCATGGGCCGTTCCTTGCTGGGCCCAGAGCCGTTCAACTGCTCGGCGCCGGACACCGGCAACATGGAAGTCTTGGTGCGTTACGCCAACGAAGAACAGAAACAACGCTGGCTCGAACCGCTGCTGCGCGGCGAGATCCGCTCGGCGTTTGCCATGACCGAACCGGACGTTGCCTCCTCCGACGCCACTAACATGGCCGCTCGCGCCGTGCGCGATGGTGACGAGTGGGTGATCAACGGCAAAAAGTGGTGGACCTCCGGCGCTTGCGACCCGCGCTGCAAGATCCTGATCTTCATGGGCCTGAGCGACCCTGATGCACCGCGCCACGCCCAGCACTCGATGATCCTCGTACCGGTCGACACCCCGGGCGTGAAAATCGTTCGGCCGCTACCGGTGTTCGGCTATGACGATGCGCCGCACGGTCACGCCGAAGTGCTGTTCGACAATGTGCGCGTGCCGTACGAAAACGTTCTGCTCGGTGAAGGACGCGGCTTCGAAATCGCTCAGGGTCGCCTTGGCCCTGGCCGGATTCACCACTGCATGCGTTCGATCGGCATGGCCGAGCGTGCGCTGGAATTGATGTGCAAACGCTCGGTGAGCCGCACTGCATTCGGCAAACCGCTGGCACGTTTGGGCGGGAACATCGACAAGATCGCTGACTCGCGGATGGAAATCGACATGGCGCGCCTGCTGACGCTGAAAGCGGCGTACATGATGGACACCGTCGGCAACAAAGTGGCCAAGAGTGAGATTGCGCAGATCAAAGTCGTCGCACCCAACGTGGCACTGCGTGTGATCGACCGGGCGATCCAGATCCATGGCGGGGCAGGGGTTTCCAACGATTTCCCGTTGGCCTACATGTACGCCATGCAACGCACCCTGCGCCTGGCCGACGGCCCGGACGAAGTACACCGCGCGGCAATCGGCAAGTTCGAGATCGGCAAATATGTGCCGAAGGAGATGCTGCGTAGCGAGCGCTGATCCAGCACAGCGGTGATCGTTCCCACGCGGAGCGTGGGAACGATCAATCATCAAATTCAATACACCCAAACCTCAACCCGTCGATTCTTGATCCGCCCCTCATCCGCACTATTCGCCGCCACCGGCATCTGCGCTCCAAACCCGCGAACCTCACGCAACACCACGCCGTTCTTCACCAGCTCCCGCCGCACCGCCATCGCTCGCAGTTTCGATAGCAAGTCCGCGCGCGCCGGGTCGTCCTTTACATCACCAAACCCAATCAGCGTCACCGTGCGATCAGTCTTGTTTTGACGCTTTATATAGTCGAGCACCCGGGCCAGATCCTGTCGCGCCTTGTTATCCAGGCTCGCGCTGCCTTCCTCGAAACGGAAGTTCACTGTCAGACGCTGGGCGTGACGGCTGAGTGATTGGTAACCCTCGGGCATCAGCGCATTCGGTGCGACCGTCATGGCCTGAACGGTCTGGCTGATAAACCCGTTGGCCGCCACGATCGCCTGGCCCTGACGACTTTGCGCGAACGCCGCCAATGCTTTCGCCCAAGGATTCTTGCTATTCGGCGGCATATAGAAGAACAACCTGCGGGACAAGGGATAGTCCTCGGTGGCGATCAAGCTGCTCAGCGGCAGCATCGACTGCGACGCACCATCGGCAATCGCCACCGCTTTGGCCTGGCGCACGTAAGGTAAACCGATAAAACCGATGCCTTGCGGATCGGCGCTGACGGCATCGGACAATTGCTCGCTGGATTCAAACCTTTTCGCAACGCTACTCAGATTTTTCCCACGACGACTGAGGACCAATTCCTTAAACGTGTCGTAGGTGCCGGACTGATCATCGCGTGCATATAAATGAATCGCCCCGCCATGGCCGCCGAGGTCTTCCCAGGTTTTCACCTCGCCGGCAAAGATCCGCGCCAGTTGTTCGGTGTCCAGTTGCTGCAACGGGTTGTCGGGGTGAAGGATGATTGCCAGGCCATCGATGGCAATGACTTGCTCGGCTGCGGGGCTTTTCAAGTCGCCGAGCGATTGCAGGCTGAGCAGTTCGCTGTCCTTGATCGGGCGGGAGGAGGCGGCGAGGTCGGCAGCGGCGGCTTTGAGCGCAGTGAAGCCGGTGCTGGAACCGTGGGCTGCGATTTCCACCACGACGCTTTTACCTTGGGCAGACTGGCCGACGATCCGCAGTTCGTTGGCGCTGTCCGGGGTTTCGCGGTGGATCTTCAGCAGCCCTTGTTCCCGTAACAGGCCTTCGACCAACGCCGGGCCGAGTTCGGCGCCGATGGTGTTCGAGCCTTGGATGCGCAATGCCGGGCCGTTTTCAGGGATGGGCAGTGCAGCGGCGGAGACCGTCAGCCATCCACTCAAGAGAAAAACGCACAGAACACGCAGGGTCATGCCGGCACCGAATCAAGCCAAGGGGATTGCCGGGGAGATTAAGTCAGGCGCATGACCAAAAGATTACAGGTCAAAAGATCGCAGCCTGCGGCAACTCCTACAGCAAACCCATCATTCCCCTGTAGGCGTTGCCGCAGGCTGCGATCTTTTGTTTTTAGCTCAGTTCAAGCCAGATCGGCGCATGGTCCGAAGGCTTTTCCATCCCGCGCAGTTCATAGTCGACACCCGCCGCTTTCACCCGAGGCAACAAACCGTGGGAAGCGAGGATCACGTCGATGCGCAGGCCACGCTTCGGCTCGTCTTCAAACCCACGGCTGCGGTAATCGAACCAACTGAACATGTCGGTCACGTCCGGGTTCAGGTGGCGGTAGCTGTCGGTCAGGCCCCAGTTTTTCAGGCGGGCCATCCACTCGCGCTCTTCCGGCAGGAAGCTGCATTTACCGCTTTTCAGCCAGCGCTTCATGTTGTCCGGGCCGATGCCGATGTCGCAGTCTTCCGGGGAAATGTTCACATCGCCCATCACCACCAGCGGCTGTTCATTGTGGAACTGACTTTCCAGCAAGGCTTGCAGATCGCTGTAAAAGCGCTGCTTGGCGGGGAATTTTGTTGGATGGTCGCGGCTTTCGCCCTGTGGGAAATAGCCGTTCATGATCGTCACCGGCACGCCGTTGGCGTCGGCGAAAGTGCCCCAGATGAAGCGGCGCTGGGCGTCTTCTTCGTCGGTGGCAAAACCTTTGTGAATCGCGATCGGCTCCTGACGCGAGAGCAGGGCGACGCCGTAGTGACCTTTCTGGCCGTGGAAATACACGTGATAGCCCAGCGCACGTACTTCTTCCAGCGGGAACTGGTCGTCGTGGACTTTGGTTTCCTGCAGGCCGATGACGTCCGGCTGGTGTTTTTCGATCAGCGCTGCCAGCTGATGCGGACGCGCGCGCAGTCCGTTGATGTTGAAGGAAACAATCTTCATGGTCGGCAGTCCTGGCAAAAGGGCGATGCTAGCTGACATGTGGGGTGGGGGCCAGTGTGGGGTAGGGGAAATCGCTTTTGCCTGCCAGATAAATGTTGTCTGAACCGGCGTCATCGCGAGCAGGCTCACTCCTACAATTGAAATGCGTACCCCTGTAGGAGTGAGCCTGCTCGCGATTGGCGGTCGCCCGTTCGATGAAGATCCAAGGTTGGTCTATACCTGTGGGGAACTGTGCCAACGGCAATAGGTTCGTACCAACAAGAGCGCAGTCATTTTAGCCGCGCCCCGGGGAGAATCACCGTCATGCCTGAAACCCAGACCGCCATCGCTGACATTCATATGCTCGACCGCGGCTATTCCCGCGAAGCACGATCCCTGCTGTATCAGGCCTACCGCCACGAGCCGACTTTCGGCTACCTGTTCGAAGCCGAGCGTCCCGGCTACGAGCAGCGGGTGCGGGCGACGGTGCGCGAATTGGTAAAGCAACACTTCCTGCAGGATCTGCCGGCCATCGGCCTGCTGGTCAACGACCGCCTGATCGGCATCGCCCTGATCGCACCGCCGCAACGCCGTTTGGGCATCACCGAGAGCTGGGCGTGGCGCCTGCGCATGGTGCTCAGCACCGGTTTCCGCTGTACTCGCCGCTACCTGGAATATCACGATGCGGTGGCCGCGTGCGTGCCGAGCGATTCGGTGCACATGTTACCGCTGCTGGGTGTTCACCCGCAGTTCCAGGGCAAACACTTCGGTGAGCAACTGCTGACTGCCGTGCACAACTGGTGCGCGGTGGACGAAACCTCGCAAGGCGTGGTGCTCGATACCGGCAACCCGCGTTACCTGGAATTCTATAAACGTCAGGGTTATCAGGAGATTGGCGAAGTTGCCGTCGGCCCGGTGCGCGAACACGTATTTTTCCACGCCAACCCTCAGGTGTTACAAACTGCAACAGCATAGCAATCGAACTTCTTGGGAAATTTCCTCTTCTATTACGCTCCCAAGCCCGTGATAGCATTCGCGCCATGAAGTTTCCAGGAAGATTTACCAGTGGCGTGCTCATGCTGTTATCCAGCTGCGCGGCGCTGGCGCAAAGTGAATTGGATGTGCGGATCAAACCGTCCAACGATGAACTCAAGGCCAATATAGAAGGCTATATCGGCAGCCTCGGTGACCGTGACGAAGAAGCCTTGCTGCGCTTCAGTCGCGGTGCCGAAGAGCAGGCGCGCAAGGCGGCCCAGGCGTTGGGCTACTATCAGCCGCAGATCGACAGCGACGTGAAGGGCGGCGAAAAACCGCGTCTGGTGCTGAACATCGATCCCGGCGAACCGATTCGTCTGCGCAACGTCACAATCCGTGTCGACGGCCCGGCTGCCTCCTTTAAATCCTTTCGCGTGCCGAAAGCCGACGTGCTCAAGCCCGGCGCGGTGCTCAACCATGGTCGCTACGAAGACGCCAAGCGGCTGATCCAGAATCAGGCCTCGCGCTTCGGTTATTTCAGCGGCCATTTCACCAGCCAGAAACTCATGGTCGACCCGCGTGCCGGTGTCGCCGATGTTGAATTGATCTACGAAAGCGGCCCGCGTTATGCGCTGGGCAAAGTCAGTTTCGAGGGTGATACGCCGTTCGACGAAGACCTGCTGCAACGCATGGTGCCGTTCAAGGAAGGCGAGCCCTACGACTCCGAGCTGATTGCCGAACTCAACCGCGACCTGCAATCGAGCGGCTATTTCGAAGGTGTGCGCGTCGATGCCGCACCGACCACCGCGAAAAACGAGGTGATCCCGGTCGACGTCAAACTCGACACGCGCAAGCCGCGCACCATGGGCCTGGGCCTCGGTTATTCGACCGACGTCGGGCCACGGATCAAGGCCAACTGGACGCGCCATTGGGTCAATCCGCAGGGCGACAGTTATGGCTGGGAAGCCGAACTCTCGGCGCCACGGCAGAACGTCGGCCTCTTCTACGACATTCCGCTCGACCCGCCGCTGACCGACAAATTGCGTTGGGCCGGTGGTTATCAATTCGAAGACATCGAGGGTTCTGACACCCTGAGCAAGCTGCTGACCTTCGGCCCGGAATGGCACAGCAAGTTGCCCAGTGGCTGGCAACGGGTGATCTCGCTGAAATGGCAGCGCGAGGAATACGAGCTCGGTGATGACTCGGGTTTGAGTACCTTGCTGATGCCCGGCATCAGTTATTCGTACTTGAAAAGCGACAACCGCATCGACCCGCACAACGGCTATCGCCTGACCTTTGAAAGCAAAGTCGCGAAGGAAGGCCTCGGCTCGGACAACAACCTTCTATATGGCACCGCGCTGGTCAAAGGCCTGACCACGGTGTTCGACAAACACCGTTTGCTCGGCCGCGTGCAGGTCGGCGGCAGCGCCACCAACGGTTACGCGTCGGTGCCGCCGTCGCTGCGTTTCTTCGCCGGTGGCGATCAGAGCGTGCGTGGTTACGACTACCAGAGCCTGTCTCCGGAGAACTCCGACGGCAAACGTATCGGTGGCCGTTACATGGTTGCCGGCAGCGTCGAGTATCAATACTCGGTCGCCGAGAAGTGGCGGGTCGCGACCTTCGTCGACCAGGGCAACTCTTTCAACAAACTCGAACTGCCGAACCTCAAGACCGGGGTCGGTATTGGTGTGCGCTGGGTCTCGCCGGTGGGGCCGATCCGCCTCGACCTGGCCCACGCGCTGGACGACGATGGCGGCATCCGGCTGCACTTTTCCATGGGGCCTGAGCTGTGAAACGTGGTTTGAAAATAACGGCACTGACGCTTCTGGCGCTGGTGTTGTTGATTGTCTTGAGCGTCGCTGCGGTGCTGGGTACGCAGGCTGGCAGCCGTTGGGCGCTGGGTCTGGTGCCGGGTTTGAGCGTAGAAAATTTCCAGGGTCGCCTCGGCGGACAATGGAGCGCCGATCACCTGTTGTGGCAGCAAGACAGCAGCCGCGTCGAGTTGCAGAAGCCGATTTTCGCCTGGTCGCCGCTGTGCCTGACGCGCATGACCTTGTGCATCGACCAGCTCAAGGCTGATCAGGTCATTCTGCAATTCCCGCCGAGCGAAGAAACTACGCAAAGCGGTCCGATCAAACTGCCGGATCTGCAATTACCGGTGGCCCTCGAGCTGGGCGACGTGCAGGTCGGCAGCCTGTTGTTTAACGGCAGCGAACAACTCAAAGGCCTGAAACTGGCGGCGCACTGGACCGCCAAGGGCATGCAGATCGACAGCGTGCAATTGCAGCGCGACGAGCTCAGCCTGAATCTGTCCGGTCTGTTGCAACCCTCCGGTAACTGGCCACTGAACATCGCCGGTGATCTGACCCTGCCGTCGCCGGGCACCGGCCCATGGACGTTGGCGTTAAAGATCGACGGCGACCTGTTGAAAACCCTCAACCTGCACGCCGACAGCCGTGGCTACCTCGATGGCCAGTTGAGCGGCGAACTGCAACCGCTGGCGGAGAACCTGCCGGCCAAGGTGCGCATCACTTCCGAGGCGTTCAAGCCGAGCGCCGACCTGCCGGACCCCCTGCAACTCAATCAACTGGTGCTGACCGGCGAAGGCGACCTGAAAAACGGTTACCAGTTGCTCGGTAACGCCACGCTGCCGGCGGAAAAAGGCCCGGTGGCGCTGTTGCTCAAAGGCAAGGTCGACGCCAGCGGCGCGCAAATCGCCGGGCTCGACCTGAGCGCCAACGACAAGCAAAGCCTCAAGCTCACCGGCAGCGTCGACTGGAGCAAAGGCATCACGGCTCAAGCCAACATCAATTGGCAGGACTTCCCGTGGCATCGGCTCTACAACGAAATCGACGAGCCGCAAGTCGCCTTGCGCACCTTCAATGGCGAAGTCTCCTACACCGACGGTCAGTACATCGGTAACTTCGCCGCCGCGCTGGATGGCCCGGCGGGGGCGTTCAGCCTGAGCAGTCCGTTCAGTGGCAGCCTTAAACAGATCGCACTGCCGCAACTGAAAATGGAAGCCGGGCAGGGCAAGGCCGAAGGGCATGTGAACGTGCAGTTCGCCGACGGCATCGCCTGGGACACGGCGCTGGATCTGTCAGCGCTCAACCCGGCGTACTGGGTCGCGGAGCTGCCGGGCACCTTGGCCGGGCCACTGAAAAGCAAAGGCGAAATGAAGAACGAGCGCTTGAGCCTCACCGCCGACCTCGATCTGAAAGGCAAACTGCGCGGCCAACCGGCGATCCTGCAAGCCAAGGCTGACGGTGCGGGCGAGCAGTGGAATCTCAACGCCCTGCAAATCCGCCTCGGCGACAACAGCATCATCGGCAAGGGCAGCCTGCAACAGAAACTCACCGGGCAGATCGACATCAAACTGTCGCGTCTGGCCCAGCTCTGGCCGCAATTGCGCGGGCAGATCAACGGCCAGGTCAACGTAGCCGGTACGCTGAAAGCGCCGCAAGGCAAGCTAGGTCTGCAAGGTTCGCAACTGGCCTTCCAGGACAATCGCCTGCAAAGCCTCAACCTCGACGCCACCCTCGACAGTGCGCAACGGGCGAAGATCGATCTGAAGGGTTCTGGCATTCAGGCCGGCGACACGTCGCTGGGTACACTGACCGCCAGTGCCCAAGGCGACATCAAGAGCCAGAAACTCAACCTCGATCTGCTCGGGCCGAAACTGAAACTGGCGTTGGGCCTGGACGGCAATCTCGACAAGGGCAACTGGCGTGGACGCTTGGCCAGCGGTGACATTCAGGCCGGTGGCCAGGACTGGAAGCTGCAAAACCCAGCGAAACTCGAACGTCTGGCCGACGGCAAAATCAACTTTGGCGCCCACTGCTGGATGTCCGGCAGCGCCAGCCTCTGCGGTGAAGATCAACGGCTGATGCCCGATCCGAAACTGCGCTACCACCTCAAGCAATTCCCGATTGAGAGTCTGGCGCAGTGGCTGCCCAAGGATTTCGCCTGGCAGGGCAAGCTCAACGCCGATCTGCAACTGGACGTGCCGGCCAGCGGCCCGAACGGTGTGATCAGCGTCGATGCCAGTGGCGGCACGCTGCGCATGCGTGAGAAAGATCAGTGGCTGGATTTCCCGTACCAGACCCTCAAGCTCACCAGCAAACTCTCGCCGAAGCGTATCGACACCGACCTCAACTTCGTCGGCGGCAAACTCGGCGAATTGATGGTGCAGGCGCAACTCAATCCGTTGCCGAAGAACAAGCCGCTGAGCGGCTCGTTCCGCTTGAGTGGGCTGGATCTGTCGGTGGCGCGGCCGTTTGTGCCGATGGTCGAGAAACTCACCGGGCGCTTGAACGGTAGCGGCACGATTTCCGGTGGGCTACTGGCACCGCTGGTCAACGGTACGGTGCAGCTCAGCGACGGCGAAGTGTCGGGTGCCGAGTTGCCGATGGAACTCAACAATCTGCAACTGCAAGCCGTGATTGCCGGTGAGTCGGTGCGTCTGGACGGCGGCTGGAAAAGTGGCAAGGCCGGGCAGGGCAGTCTGAACGGCAACGTCGCCTGGGGTCAGGCGCTGGTGGTTGATCTCGCTTTGAAAGGTACGCAACTGCCGGTCACCGTCGAGCCATACGCCAACCTTGAAGTGGCGCCCGACCTGAAGATTTCCATGGCCGGTGATGAGCTGAAGATTGCCGGCAAAGTGCTGGTGCCCAAAGGCGAAATCACCGTGCGCGAATTGCCGCCATCGACGGTGAAAGTCTCCGATGACACGATCATCGTCGGCGCGCAGACCGAAGAGGGCAAACCACCGATGGCCATGAAAATGGACATCGATGTAGTCGTCGGCGAAGACAAACTCAGCTTCGCCGGCTTCGGCCTGACCGCCAACCTGCAAGGTCAGGTGCACATCGGCGACAACATGGACACCCGTGGCGAGTTGTGGCTCAACGACGGACGTTACCGCGCCTACGGCCAGCGTCTGACGGTGCGGCGTGCACGTCTGCTGTTTGCAGGCCCCCTCGATCAGCCGTATCTGGACATCGAGGCGATTCGCCAGACTGACGACGTGATCGCCGGTATTCGCCTGAGCGGCAGTGCCGAGCAGCCGACTACGCAGATCTTCTCGGAACCGGCGATGAGCCAGGAACAGGCGCTGTCCTACCTCGTTCTTGGTCGTCCGCTGAGTACCAGCGGCGAAGACAACAACATGCTCGCGCAAGCGGCGTTGGGTCTCGGCTTGATGGGCAGCTCCGGGGTGACGAGCAGTCTGGCCAAGGACTTGGGCATTCAGGATTTCCAGCTCGACACCCAGGGCAGCGGCAACACCACCAGCGTGGTGGCCAGCGGCAACATTTCCGAAAAACTCAGTTTGCGTTATGGCGTCGGCGTGTTTGAACCGGCCAGCACCATTGCCCTGCGTTACAAACTGAGCAAGAAGGTTTACCTCGAAGCGGCCAGTGGCGTCGCGAGTTCGCTGGATATCTTCTACAAGCGCGATTTCTGATTCACCTCTGAAAAATCAAAAGATCGCAGCCATCGGCAGCTTCAACAAGGGTTTACTCAATCCCTGTAGGCGCTGCCGATGGCTGCGATCTTTTGCTTTTGGCTTCTGAAGCACCACCGCCTATCCGCCAATTACAAAGCCTCCTAACTATTTGTTTGACATTCGCTGCCTAGGCAGTAACATCTCGACATACATTCACTGCCTAGGCAGTTATTAGGTGAGCAAATGAAGCATTTCACCCCGGACGAATTCAAACACTGCCATCTCGGCCTGTTGCTTGGCCGTGCTGCGCTGCTCAAGGACCGGATCATCGACACCCACATGGAACCCCACGGCATCACCGCCGCGCAGTTCAAGGTGTTGATCATCATGGCCCAGTTCGGCGTCGACACTCCGGCCGAGCTGTGCCGGCACCTGTCGCTGGACAGCGGTTCGATGACGCGCATGCTCGATCGTCTGGAGCAGAAAGGTTTCCTGGTTCGCCAACGCAGCGAAGGCGATCGCCGTCAGGTGCAGTTGAAACTGACCGAGCAAGGCCAGCAACTGGCCGATCGCCTGCCGCACATCGGCGCCGATGCAATGAATGAATTGGCCGGCGCCGTCACTCCGGACGAGTTGAAGACCCTGGAATACATCCTCAAGAAAATTCTGCTGGCAGCCGGTGACCCGATCACCATCCAGCGGTTAGGTGAACACAATGAGCGGTAAAACCTTGCGCAGCAGCCTGACACTCGTGCTGTCGGCGATGATCCTCGCCGGTTGCGCCAACTACAGCGGCCTCGACACCCAAGGCAAAAATCTTGATGCGCAAAGCCTGAAAGTCGGCCAATCCCTCAACGGCGTAACCCTGTCGCCCGCCGCGTGGCCGAAAAGCGACTGGTGGACCAGCCTCGGCGATCCGCAACTCGACGGTTTGATCCGCGAAGCGCTGCACGACAGCCCGGACATGCAGATCGCTGAAGCCCGCGCCCATCAGGCCAGCGCCGCTGCGTATGCCGCCGATGCCGCGCGTTATCCGACCCTCGACGCCAGCGCCGGCATCAGCCGTTCGCGTCTGGCCAAGGATCAGGATCCGCGAGGGCAGGGCGATGCCTACGCCACCGTGCGCAATGTCAGCGCCGGCTTCAATTACAACTTCGATTTGTGGGGCGGTCAGCGTGACGCCTGGGAAGCCGCACTCGGTCAGGCCCGTGCCGCCGAAGTCGATCGTCAGGCTGCACAGCTGACCCTCGCCGCCGACGTGGCCCGGGCTTACAGCGATCTCGGTCAGGCGCACATCGTCTATGACCTGGCCAACGAAGACCTCAAGCGCACCAAACAGATGCTCGATCTGAGCCAGCGTCGCCTGAGTTCCGGGATCGACAGCCAGTATCAGTTCCAGCAAACGCAAAGCCTGGAAGCCAGTTCCGAAGCCAGCCTGATCGATGCGGAAAAACGCCTGAACAGCGCGAAAATCACCTTGGCCGTGTTGCTCGGCAAAGGCCCGGATCGCGGCAATGAAATCGCCCGGCCAAAAGTGTTGCAGGCCAGCGCCGTGGCGGTGCCGTCGGTGTTACCGGCGGAACTGCTCGGTCGTCGCCCGGATCTGGTTGCCGCCCGCTGGCGGGTAGAAGCGGCGAGCAAGGACATCGACTCGGCGAAGACCCAGTTCTATCCGAACCTGAACCTGACGGCCTCGGCCGGCGCCGAATCCCTTTTGGGTGACGCAATGTTCGGTTCGGCCAGTCGCTTCTTCAATATTGCCCCGACCATTTCGGTGCCGATCTTCGATGGCGGACGCCTGCGTGCCAACCTCGATGCGCGCGACGCCGATTACGACCTGGCGGTGGCGCAGTACAACAAAAGTCTGGTGAAAGCACTGGGCGATGTCAGCGACACGATCAATCAGTTGCGTGACATCGGCCGGCAGATCGGCGCGCAGCAACACGCCACCGACATTGCTCAGGACTCTTACAACACCGTCGTCCAGCGTTACGGTTCCGGCATCGGCAACTACCTGGACGTGCTCAGCATCGAGCAGCAATTGCTCCAGGCCCAGCGTCAATTGGCCAACCTCAATGCCGAGCAGATCGACCTGTCGATTCAACTGATGCAAGCGCTGGGCGGCGGCTTCCAGGGGCAGACCCTGACCGCAGCCAACGCCACCCCAGCCACGTCGCACAACTAATTCAAGGTATTTGTCATGGCCACTGCCGAAAACACTCAAGCTCCAGACAACACCCCAGACACCGGCAATCCGCGCAAACGCAAAGTGATGCTGCTGGTGCTGGCGGTTATCGTCCTCCTCGCTGTTGGCGGCGTCTGGGCGTATCACGAATTCATCGGGCGCTTTAACGAAAGCACCGACGACGCCTACGTCAACGGCAACGTCGTGGAAATCACTCCGCTGGTGACCGGCACCGTGGTCAGCATCGGCGCTGACGATGGCGACCTGGTTCACGAAGGTCAGGTGCTGATCAACTTCGACCCTAACGACGCTGAAGTCGGCCTGCAAAGTGCTCAGGCCAAACTGGCGCGCACCGTGCGTCAGGTGCGTGGCTTGTACAGCAACGTCGATGGCATGAAAGCCCAGGTCAATGCGCAACAGGCTGAAGTGCAGAAGGCGCAGGACAACTTCAATCGCCGGAAGAATCTCGCCGCTGGCGGGGCGATTTCCCAGGAAGAACTGTCCCACGCTCGCGATGACCTGACCTCGGCGCAAAACGCCCTGGCCAACGCCAAACAGCAACTGAAAACCAGCAGCGCGCTGGTCGATGACACCGTGGTGTCGTCGCACCCGGACGTGATGTCGGCTGCTGCGGATCTGCGTCAGGCCTACCTGACCAATGCGCGCAGCACCTTGATCGCGCCAGTCACCGGTTACGTCGCCAAACGCACCGTGCAACTCGGTCAGCGCGTACAACCGGGCACCGCGCTGATGGCGGTGATTCCACTGGATCAACTGTGGATCGATGCCAACTTCAAGGAAACCCAACTGCGTGACATGCGCATCGGTCAGCCAGTCGACATCGAGTCCGACATCTACGGCAGCGACGTGAAATACAGCGGCACCGTCGACAGCCTCGGCGCCGGCACCGGCAGCGCGTTTGCCTTGTTGCCTGCGCAGAACGCCACCGGTAACTGGATCAAGATCGTTCAGCGTGTGCCGGTGCGGATTCACATCAACGCCGAAGAACTGGCCAAGCACCCGCTGCGGGTGGGCCTGTCGACCAACGTCGAAGTCAATCTGCACGACCAGAGCGGCCCGGTACTGGCTCAGCAACCACCGCAGAAAGCCTCGTTCAGCACCAACGTCTACGACCGTCAACTGGCCGAAGCCGACGCGATGATCGCTCAGCTGATCCACGACAACAGCGCTGCGGCCAGCAAAACCGCGCAACGCTGATTCACCGCTAACCCTGTGGGAGCAGTCTTTGTGGTGAAGAGATTCATCTGGGAAGAAGGGATTCTTCTGT
Organism: Pseudomonas sp. LBUM1648; assembly: GCF_059716145.1. NCBI lineage: Bacteria > Pseudomonadati > Pseudomonadota > Gammaproteobacteria > Pseudomonadales > Pseudomonadaceae > Pseudomonas > Pseudomonas sp. LBUM1648. Next base: position 4,065,542 of record NZ_CP166808.1, on the reverse strand, counting down.
AGAGAAAGGATGCATCTGTGGCGAGGGGATTTATCCCCGATGGACTGCGAAGCAGGCCCGTCTTTTTAGGACCAAAAGAGGGGCCGCTTCGCGACCCATCGGGGATAAATCCCCTCGCCACAAAAGCTCCCTCATCACAAAAGCGTGTTCCCACAAGGGCTGCTGTGTCTGTAACAGACGCAGCGTCAACTTTGTTCCAAAGGATTCACAATGAGCAATAACGCCTCTTTCACGCCGCCCAGCCTGTTGCTCAGCACCATCGGCCTGTCGCTGGCGACCTTCATGCAAGTGCTCGACACCACCATCGCCAACGTGGCATTGCCGACGATTTCCGGCAACCTGGGGGTGAGTTCGGAGCAGGGCACCTGGGTGATCACCTCGTTTGCCGTGAGCAACGCCATTGCGCTGCCGCTGACCGGTTGGCTCAGTCGGCGTTTCGGTGAGGTGAAGCTGTTTCTCTGGGCCACCATTCTGTTTGTGCTGGCCTCGTTTCTCTGCGGTATCTCGACGTCGATGCCCGAGTTGATCGGCTTCCGCGTGCTGCAAGGCCTGGTGGCCGGGCCGCTTTATCCGATGACACAAACCCTGTTGATCGCCGTTTATCCCCCCGCGAAACGGGGGATGGCTTTGGCGTTGCTGGCGATGGTCACGGTGGTCGCACCAATTGCCGGGCCGATTCTCGGTGGCTGGATCACTGACAGTTACAGCTGGCCGTGGATCTTTTTCATCAACGTGCCGATCGGGATCTTTGCGGTGATGGTGGTGCGTTCGCAACTGGCCAAGCGGCCGGTGGTGACCAGTCGTCAGCCGATGGATTACGTTGGGCTGATCTCGCTGATCATCGGCGTCGGTGCCTTGCAGGTGATCCTCGACAAAGGCAATGACCTGGACTGGTTCGAATCGAACTTCATCATCATCGGCGCAGCGATTTCGGTGATTGCCCTGGCGGTGTTCGTCATCTGGGAAATGACTGACCAGCATCCGGTGGTGAATCTGCGGCTGTTCGCGCACCGTAACTTCCGTATCGGCACGATTGTGCTGGTGTTGGGTTACGCCGGGTTCTTCGGCATCAACCTGATCCTGCCGCAGTGGTTGCAGACGCAAATGGGTTACACCGCGACCTGGGCGGGTCTGGCTGTGGCGCCGATCGGCATTCTGCCGGTGCTGCTGTCGCCGTTTGTCGGCAAGTACGCGAACAAGTTCGACCTGCGCTTGCTCGCCGGGCTGGCGTTTCTGGCGATTGGCCTGAGCTGCTTCATGCGCGCCGGGTTCACCAATGAAGTGGACTTCCAGCACATCGCTCTGGTGCAACTGTTCATGGGCATTGGTGTGGCGCTGTTCTTCATGCCGACCTTGAGCATTCTGATGTCGGACTTGCCGCCGAGCCAGATTGCCGACGGTGCGGGCCTGGCGACCTTCCTGCGGACACTGGGCGGCAGCTTTGCCGCGTCGTTGACCACGTGGATCTGGATTCGCCGGGCTGATCAGCATCACGCGTACATGAGTGAAAGCATCAGTACGTATGAGCCGGCGACGCGCGAGACCTTGAATCATCTAGGCGGCGCGAGCCAATCGGCTTATGCGCAGATGGATCAGATCCTCACCAGCCAGGCGTACATGCTCTCCACCGTGGATTACTTCACGCTGCTGGGTTGGGGGTTCATGGGGTTGATTCTGATTGTGTGGCTGGCGAAGCCGCCGTTTGCGGCGAAGGCAGGGCCGGCTGCTTCCGGGCATTAAGGTCAAAAGCCCCTCTCCCGGAGGGAGAGGGGACTGACCGTGGTGGATGTTCGGGATACATCGACCTGACAGACTTCAGTCGAACTCAGGTTTTGAAAAGCACAGAGATCGGCTCCCTTTCCCCCTCGCCCCCCTGGGGGAGAGGGCTGGGGTGAGGGGGTAGCGATCTTCAGCCGTGCGGCAAAGCCAGCGGCGGGGCGAAGTCGAATGGCGCTAACGCATAGCCGTTCTCATCCACCTGCAACGCCCAACCCTGACGATCCCAATCCCCCAGCACAATCCGCTTCGCCGCTTGCTCACCGAGCTGCAGCTTATGGATCGCCGGGCGATGGGTGTGCCCGTGAATCAGGGTTTTCACGCCGAATGCCTGCATGATCCGCGGAATCTCTTGCGGCGTGACATCGACAATGTCATTGGCCTTCATCCGCACCTGCGCCCGGCTTTCGCTGCGCAGCTTGCGCGCGAGTTTGTGGCGGGTGCTTAAAGGCAGGTTCCGCAGGATAAACAGGGTGATCGGGTTGCGCAGGTAACGACGCAGCTTCATATAGCCGACGTCGCGGGTGCAGAGGCTGTCGCCGTGCATCAACAGCACCGGTTCGCCGTAAAACTGCACGACACTCGGGTCCTTCAACAACGTGCAGCCGGCCTGTTTGCAGAAGGCCTTGCCGAGCATGAAGTCGCGATTGCCGTGCATCAGAAAAATGGCCGTGCCGCTGTCGCTCAATTCGCGCAGGGCCTGGCAGATGGAGCGCTGGAAGGGCGTCATGGCATCGTCGCCAATCCACGCCTCGAAGAAGTCGCCCAGAATGTACAACGCACTCGCCGAGCGGGCGCGTCCGGCGAGCAAATCCAGAAACGCCCGGGTTATGTCCGGGCGCTCCTCTTCCAGATGCAAGTCTGAAATCAGCAATATCACGCTTCGATGATCTCGGCTTTCTCGATGATCACGTCGTCTGCTGGTACGTCTTGGTGGCCGGCCTTGGAAGTGGTCGAAACACCTTTGATCTTGTCGACAACGTCGGTACCGGCGGTCACTTTACCGAACACGGCGTAACCCCAGCCTTGGGTGGTCTTGGCGCTGTGGTTCAGGAAGCTGTTGTCAGCCACGTTGATGAAGAACTGCGCGGAAGCCGAATGCGGCTCCATGGTGCGCGCCATGGCAACGGTGTACTTGTCGTTGGAAAGACCGTTGTCAGCTTCGTTCTGGATGCTTGGACGCTTGTCTTTCTTTTCCTTCATGCCTGGCTCAAAACCGCCGCCCTGGATCATGAAGTTACCGATTACACGGTGGAAAACAGTGTTTTCGTAGTGACCGGCGTTAACGTACTCGATGAAGTTGGCGACGGTGGTCGGCGCCTTTTCAGCATTCAGTTCGATGACGATGTCGCCATGGTTGGTGGTCAGTTTGACTTGAGTCATGGTCATTACTCTTCATAAGGAATTCGTGGTTATCGGACATTGAGCCCCAAAACCGGTTCAGCCTGCTTTGGCCAAGGTGCGCAGTTTAGCGTGACAGGCGCGAATTTCGAGGCTGTTTTTCAATTCCCGGCGATTAAATGCGTTCCTTTATAGGGCCTGCTCTGTCAGCCCCTTGACAGCATCGGCTATGATAGCGGCTTTGTTTTGTCTGGCCCCTCTCTGCGGCCGCGCACATGTAAGTCAAGGATCCTATGAGCAAGCCCACTGTCGACCCTACCTCGAATGCCAAGTCCGGCCCCGCCGTGCCGGTCAACTTCCTGCGGCCGATCATCCAGGCAGACCTGGACTCGGGCAAGCACACTCAGATCGTCACCCGTTTCCCGCCTGAGCCCAACGGCTACCTGCACATCGGCCACGCCAAATCGATCTGCGTGAACTTCGGCCTGGCCCAGGAGTTCGGCGGCGTCACGCATCTGCGTTTTGACGACACCAACCCGGCCAAGGAAGATCAGGAATACATCGACGCGATCGAAAGCGACGTCAAATGGCTGGGCTTCGAATGGTCCGGCGAAGTGCGCTACGCCTCGCAGTATTTCGACCAGTTGCACGACTGGGCGGTCGAGTTGATCAAGGCTGGCAAGGCCTACGTTGACGACCTGACCCCTGAGCAAGCCAAGGAATACCGTGGCAGCCTGACCGAGCCGGGCAAGAACAGCCCGTTCCGCGACCGTTCGGTTGAAGAGAACCTCGACTGGTTCGCCCGCATGCGCGCCGGTGAGTTCCCGGACGGCGCCCGTGTGCTGCGTGCCAAGATCGACATGGCCTCGCCGAACATGAACCTGCGCGACCCGATCATGTACCGCATCCGCCACGCTCATCACCATCAGACCGGTGACAAGTGGTGCATCTACCCGAACTACGACTTCACCCACGGTCAGTCGGACGCCATCGAAGGCATCACTCACTCGATCTGCACCCTGGAGTTCGAAAGCCATCGTCCACTGTACGAGTGGTTCCTCGACGCCTTGCCAGTGCCGGCGCACCCGCGTCAGTACGAGTTCAGCCGCCTGAACCTGAACTACACCATCACCAGCAAGCGCAAGCTGAAACAACTGGTCGATGAAAAGCACGTCAATGGCTGGGACGATCCGCGCATGTCCACGCTGTCGGGCTTCCGCCGCCGTGGCTACACGCCGAAATCGATCCGCAACTTCTGCGACATGATCGGCACCAACCGTTCCGACGGCGTGGTTGACTTCGGCATGCTCGAATTCAGCATCCGTGACGACCTTGATCACAGCGCACCGCGCGCCATGTGCGTGCTGCGCCCGCTGAAAGTCGTGATCACCAACTACCCGGAAGGCCAGGTCGAGAACCTCGAACTGCCGCGCCACCCGAAAGAAGACATGGGCGTGCGCGCTCTGCCATTCGCCCGGGAAATCTACATCGACCGTGAAGACTTCATGGAAGAGCCGCCGAAGGGCTACAAGCGCCTGGAAGCCGGTGGTGAAGTGCGTCTGCGCGGCAGCTACGTGATCCGTGCCGACGAAGCGATCAAGGACGCCGACGGCAACATCGTCGAACTGCGTTGCTCGTACGACCCGGAAACCCTCGGCAAGAACCCTGAGGGCCGTAAGGTCAAAGGCGTGGTGCACTGGGTGCCGGCCGCTGCCAGCGTCGAGTGCGAAGTGCGTCTGTACGATCGTCTGTTCCGTTCGGCCAACCCTGAGAAGGCCGAAGACAGCGCGAGTTTCCTCGACAACATCAACCCTGACTCACTGCAAGTGCTGACCGGTTGTCGTGCTGAGCCATCGCTTGGCAATGCACAGCCGGAAGACCGTTTCCAGTTCGAGCGCGAAGGCTACTTCGTCGCGGACATCAAGGACTCGAAACCAGGTCAGCCGGTATTCAACCGTACCGTGACCCTGCGTGATTCGTGGGGCCAGTGATTCAGCGTCAAGGAAATTAAAGTGCTGACGATCTACAACACGCTCACCAAGAGCAAAGAAGTCTTCAAGCCGCTCGATGGCAACAACGTGCGCATCTACGTCTGCGGGATGACCGTGTACGACTACTGCCACCTGGGCCACGGCCGCAGCATGGTCGCGTTCGACCTGGTGACCCGCTGGTTGCGGTTCAGCGGTTACAACCTGACCTACGTGCGTAACATCACCGACATCGACGACAAGATCATCAACCGGGCCAACGAGAACGGCGAATCGTTCGAAGCGTTGACCGAGCGCATGATCGCGGCGATGCACGAAGACGAAGCGCGCCTGAACATCAAGAAGCCGGACATGGAGCCGCGCGCCACGGATCACATTCCGGGCATGCACGCGATGATCCAGACCCTGATCGACAAGGGCTACGCCTACGCCCCGGGCAATGGCGACGTGTACTACCGCGTCGGCAAGTTCATGGGTTACGGCAAGCTGTCGCGCAAGAAGATCGAAGACCTGCGCATCGGTGCGCGGATCGAGGTCGACGAAGCCAAGGAAGATCCGCTGGACTTCGTGCTGTGGAAAGGCGTCAAGCCGGGCGAGCCGAGCTGGGAATCGCCGTGGGGCGCCGGGCGTCCGGGCTGGCACATCGAGTGCTCGGTGATGTCCACCTGCTGCCTGGGTGAGACGTTCGACATTCATGGCGGCGGCAGCGATCTGGAATTCCCGCACCACGAAAACGAAATCGCCCAGAGCGAAGCAGCCACCGGCAAGACCTACGCCAACGCGTGGATGCATTGCGGCATGATTCGCATCAATGGCGAGAAGATGTCCAAGTCTTTGAACAACTTCTTCACCATTCGCGACGTGCTCGACAAGTACCACCCGGAAGTCGTGCGTTACCTGCTGGTGTCGAGCCACTACCGCAGCGCGATCAACTACTCGGAAGACAACCTCAAGGACGCCAAAGGCGCCCTCGAGCGTTTCTACCACGCGTTGAAAGGCCTGCCGACTGTGGCGCCGGCCGGCGGCGAAGCGTTCGTCGAGCGTTTCACCTCGGTGATGAACGACGACTTCGGTACGCCGGAAGCCTGCGCGGTGCTGTTCGAGATGGTGCGTGAGATCAACCGTCTGCGTGAGAGCGATCTCAATGCAGCGGCCGGTCTGGCGGCGCGTCTGAAAGAACTGGCCAGTGTGCTGGGCGTGTTGCAATTGGAAGCCGATGATTTCTTGCAGGCGGGCGCTGAAGGGCGTGTCGATGCGGCTGAAGTCGATGCGCTGATTGCGGCGCGTCTGGCGGCACGGGCCGGTAAGGACTGGGCTGAGTCCGACCGCATCCGCGACCAGCTCACCGCCATGGGCGTGGTGCTGGAAGATGGCAAGGGCGGCACGACCTGGCGTCTGGCTGACTGATCGTCTGATCTGCTTTAAAACAAAACCCGCCTGGTGCGGGTTTTTGTTTGGCTGCGAAGAAGAGCCCCTCACCCTAACCCTCTCCCGGAGGGAGAGGGGGACTGAATGGGGGATATTCAAGAAATACGCCGACCTGAAAGGTTTTCTCCGAATCCATAATCCACGCAATCTCTCAGGTCGATGTACAACGCCAGACACCTCGGTCGGCTCCCTCTCCCTCCGGGAGAGGGCTGGGGTGAGGGGATCTTTTTGCTGTTGCTTTTGGTGTCCGCCTAGGTCTTGATGTCTGACGCGGCAGCGGGATGCTGCTCAGCGACGAATAGAGGGAGAAATCATGGCTAATCACTATCGCGAACTGCTGACAACCCCAGGCGCCACCGGGTTAGTGCTCGCGAGCTCTATTGCCCGATTACCGCAGGCAATGATCGGCATCGGCATCATCACCATGTTGGTACAGCAAACAGGCGTGTACTGGCTGGCCGGCGCAGTCGCCGGTACGTTTACCCTGGCCAATGCACTGCTCGGCCCGCGCATCTCGAAACTCGTTGACCGGCATGGTCAGAGTCGAGTGCTGCCCATCGTCACGGCTTTCAGCGTTGTGATGTTGCTGGCGCTGATCTTCGCCGTCTACATGAGGGCTCCCGCCGCATTGTTTTTTGTGCTCGCTGCACTGGCGGGGACGATGCCGAGCATGCCGTCCATGATCAGGGCACGCTGGACGCAGTTGTTCCGTGGCAAGCCTCAGCTGCATACGGCGTTCTCCCTTGATACGGTGCTGACCGAACTGGCTTACATCATCGGTCCGCCACTGGCGATCGGTTTGAGCGTGAGCTTTTTCGCCGAAGCCGGGCCGCTTGTCGCTGTGGCGCTGCTGGCCATCGGGGTGACGGCGTTTCTGTTGCAGCGCCAGACCGAACCGAAAGTGGTCTTGGGCCACAAGAGCCACACCGGTTCCACCTTGCTGATTCCCGGCGTTCGCACCATCGTGCTGGCGCTGTTGGCGATGGGGGTCATTGGCGGAGCAATCGATGTCGCCGTTGTGGCGTTCGCCAATGCACAAGGCTGGCCAGCGTCCGCCACGTTCATCCTCGCCGCCTACGCGTTCGGCTCACTGGTGGCGGGCCTGACCTTCGGTGCAATGCGGGTTTCCCTGCCGATCGAAAAACAGTTCTTCATTGGCATATTGGTCACGGCCGTTACCGGCGTACTACCGGTTTTCTCAACAGATGTTTATGTCCTGTCAGGGATGCTGTTTATCGCTGGTATATCGTTTGCGCCAACGATGGTCGTGGTCATGAAGCTGGGGACGATCATCATCCCTGCGTCCAGGATGACAGAAGGGCTGACGTGGATGACCACTGGCATCAGCATCGGCGTAGCGCTGGGAGGCATGCTGGCGGGGTTGGTGATTGATGCGTTCGGCGCGCGAGCAGGGTTCGGCGTGGCGATTGGTGCCGGGGTGATGATGATGGTGGTTGTGCTGGTTGGACTGCGTACATTGGGTGCTGCTTCTGCTACGCATGTTGAGCCGGCCTTTTCGCCCTCACCCTAACCCTCTCCCCCAGGAGAGGGGACTGTTTGGGGGATGCTCAAGAGATACGCCGACCTGAACGAGGTGTACTGAATCCATAATCGACACGATTTTTCAGGTCGATGTACCACGCCAGACACCTCGGTCAGCCCCCTCTCCCAAGGGGAGAGGGCTGGGGTGAGGGGCAAGGGCCATCCTCTCAATCCCCCATCTGCCGCAACCGCTTGTAAAGCGTATTGCGACTAACCCCCAACCGCCGCGCCAAGTGCGAAATATTCCCCCCCGCAGCCTTCAACTCCCGGTTCAGCGCTTCAACGTCATTCAAATCCAACCCCAGTGGCTGCGCGCTCTCAACCGGCTCCATCTCCAGATCGACAAAGAAATCATCCGGCAAATGCTCCGGCCGCACCGGTTGCTCCTCAGCCATGGCCAGTGCCACCTGCATCACGCTGCTGACCTGACGCAAATTCCCCGGCCACGGATGCTTGTCGAACAGTTCCAATACCTCACGGCTCAAACCCGCCCATTGCGTCGGCTCGCGATGCTGTTCCCACAGCCGTTTGAACAACGCCTCTTTGTCACTGCGCTCGCGTAACGGTGGCAGCTCCAATGTCAGCCCACCGATGCGGTAATACAAATCCTCACGAAACCGCCCCAATTGCACCTGTTCCCGCAGCGAGCGGTTGGTCGCCGAGATGATCCGCAGATCCACAGGGAACAACTCGCTGCTGCCCACCGGTTGCACACAGCGCTCCTGCAAAACCCGCAACAACCGCGCCTGGGTCGGCAACGGCATGTCGCCGATTTCATCGAGGAACAGCGTGCCTTTGTCAGCCTTGCGAATCAGGCCGATGCTGCCTTTCTGGTTAGCGCCGGTGAACGCGCCTTTCTCGTAGCCGAACAGTTCGGACTCCACCAGTTCGGCGGGGATCGCCGCACAGTTGACGGCGATGAATGCCTGTTTGCTGCGCGAACTGGCCTGATGCAAGGCTTTGACGAACACCTCTTTGCCGACCCCGGTTTCGCCGTGGATCAGCAACGGAATGTCTTTTTCCAGCAGACGCTCAGCCTGGCGCACGGCTTTTTCCACCCGACTGTCGCCAAAGTGCAGAGTGTTGAGACTGATCGCGGTTGCAGCGACGGGTTTAGGTTCAGTTGCAAACACCCGCGCCTGAATCGGTGCCTGTTTCGGCCGCTTCAACAAGCACTGAAAGCGGTTACGTCCGGAGGTCTGCAAGGCGAACGGCAAACCGTCCGGCTGATTGATCAACTCCAGCAGCGACACCTTGAACAGGCTTTCAACGCTGACCCGCGACAAGCGCACGCCCAACAGATTGTCCGCCCGGCGATTGGCCGACAGCACCTGACCGCTCTCATCAAAAATCAGCAAGCCGGCCCATTGGCTGTCGAGGTTGTTCAAACCGGTGTTGAAGGTCAGTTGAAAGTGCTGGCCGTGGAACAGGTTGAGGATCAGCCGGTTCTCCACGGTCTGGCTCATCATCTTGACCATGCCCAAGGTGTGGGAGGGCGGCAGGTAGCTGTCGCTGGACACATCGAGCACCGCGATGACTTTGCGCTCGGCGTCGAAAATCGGTGCGGCGGAACCGGTCATGAAGCGGTTCGCCTTGAGGAAATGCTCGTCGTGTTCAATGTGTACCGCCTGCTCGCAGGCCAGTGCAGTGCCGATCGCATTGGTGCCGCTGCAGCGCTCCATCCAGCTCGCGCCGGGTTGAAAGCCCCGCGCCAGATTCGGCTCGATAAACCGTTGCGTGCCCCACGACGTCAGCACCTGGCCCTGATGGTCGGCGAGCATGATCAGGCAATTGGAATTACTGAGGATGTTCTCGTAGTAGGGCAGCACCTCCTGATGGGTGGTCTGCACCAGCGAGTGCTGACTGTCGAGCAATTGCGCAATGCCGGCGGCGGGCAATTGGTCGAAGGCCGGGGTGCTTTGATGATCAAGACCGAACGCACGGCAACGTTGCCAGGAACTCTGGATGATCGCGTCGTGGGACAGCGGCGGGGCAGGTGCGGCCATGGCGGTCAGCCTCTGAAGGGCATTTTTATTATTGTTATAAGGCCCCCTGTAGGAGCTGCCGAAGGCTGCGATCTTTTGATTTTGATCGTTAAAAAACAACATCAAGAGATCGCAGCCTTCGGCAGCTCCTACAGGGAATCGGGTCGCGAAAGCGTTCATAGAGTGTTGTTCACTATTGTTCATTGTCAATCGCCCAACTGTTCAAATGTGTTCAGCTCTGAACGCCGTTTAGCCGCGTTTTCAACGATTTTCACGACAAATCAATCACTTGCCATTTTTGGCACGAAAGTCGCTCCAGTGCACAGGTCGCTTGACTCCAATAATAAAAAGGCCGAGCCATGTCACTCACCCTGGAGCACGTCTGCCGTACCGTCGAAGGCCTGACCTGGATCGACGATGCGTGCCTGAAATTCGAACCCGGTTCCTTCAACGTTTTGCTCGGGCGCACCCTGTCCGGCAAGACCAGCCTGATGCGCCTGATGGCAGGGCTGGACAAGCCCGACAGCGGCCGCATCCTGATGAACGGCGTGGACGTCACCCAACGACCGGTGCGTTTGCGCAACGTGTCGATGGTCTATCAGCAGTTCATCAACTACCCGACCATGACCGTGTTCGAGAACATCGCCTCGCCGCTACGGCAGGCTGGTGTGTCGAAAGAGATCATCCACAGCAAGGTGCAGGAAACGGCGAAGATGCTGCGCATCGAGAAGTTTCTGCAGCGCTATCCGCTGGAGCTTTCCGGGGGGCAGCAGCAACGCACGGCCATGGCCCGGGCGCTGGTCAAGGATGCCGAGCTGATTCTGTTCGATGAGCCGCTGGTCAACCTCGACTACAAACTGCGTGAAGAGCTGCGTCAGGAAATGCGCGAGCTGTTCAAGCTGCGCCACACCATTGCGATCTACGCCACCACCGAGCCCAACGAAGCGCTGGCGCTGGGCGGCACTACCACGATTCTTCACGAGGGGCGGGTGATTCAGAGCGGCCCTTCGACCTCGGTTTACCACCAGCCGCAAACCGTGCTGGCGGCGGAGTTGTTCTCCGAGCCGCCGATCAACCTGATGCCGGGGCGAATTGCCGGCAACGAAGTCAGCTTCGCCAACTTCGTACACTTCCCGTTGAACGTCGATCTGCGCCCGGTGGGCGAGGGCGAGTTCCGCTTCGGCGTGCGCCCCAGCCATATCTCGCTGGTGCCAAGCAACGACGACGATCTGGAATTGGCAGTGACCGTCGAAGTCGCCGAGATCAGCGGTTCGGAAACCTTCCTGCACGTGCGCAACGAGCATTTTCTGCTGGTGCTGCACCTGCCCGGCGTTCACGAATACGACGTCGATGCGCCGATCCGCATTTATATCCCGACCCACAAACTGTTCGTTTTCGATGCGCAGGGCCGTCTGGTGCAAGCACCGGGTCGGCGTGTCGCGAGGGTTGCCTGATGGCCGAAATCCGTTTGCAACACCTCGCCCACAGCTACAGCAAAACCCCCAGCGGCGCGGAAGATTATGCGATTCGCGAGATGGATCACGTCTGGGAGCAGGGCGGCGCCTATGCGTTGCTCGGGCCGTCGGGTTGCGGCAAGTCGACCTTGCTCAACATCATTTCCGGCCTGCTCAGCCCCTCGCAGGGTCATGTGTTGTTCGACGGCAAAGCAGTCAACGACCTGACCCCGGAGAAGCGCAACATTGCTCAGGTTTTCCAGTTTCCGGTGGTTTACGACACCATGACCGTGTTCGATAACCTCGCGTTTCCCCTGCGCAATCAGGGCATGGCCGAGGCGAAAGTACACAGCAAGGTGCAGGAAATTGCCGAGGTCCTCGATCTGCAAAGCCTGCTGAGCAAAAAGGCCCGCAACCTCACCGCCGACGAAAAACAGAAAGTCTCCATGGGCCGTGGGCTGGTGCGTGACGACGTTTCGGCGATCCTCTTCGATGAACCGCTGACGGTGATCGACCCGCACCTGAAGTGGAAACTGCGGCGCAAGCTCAAGCAGATCCACGAGCAGTTCAACATCACCATGGTCTACGTGACCCACGATCAACTGGAAGCCTCGACTTTCGCCGACAAAATCGCGGTGATGTACGGCGGCCAGATCGTCCAGTTCGGTACGCCACGGGAATTGTTCGAGCGGCCGAGTCATACCTTTGTCGGCTACTTCATCGGCAGCCCCGGCATGAACCTGATCGAGGTGCAGCCGCAACCCGGCGGCGTCGGTTTCGCCTCGACCCACCTGCCGTTGTCCGACGCCTTGCAGCGCCATATCGAACACGGCCAGTGGAAAAATCTGAAGGTCGGCATTCGCCCGGAATTCATTCATGTGTGGGACGAGCCGTTTGACGACGCGATGCAGGCCAGGGTCGTACACGTCGAAGACCTCGGTACCTACAAGATCATGACCCTGGACCTCGACGGTGCGCCGCTGAAAGTGCGCCTGGCCGAAGACAAACCAGTGCCGCAGGGCACCGCGTACATCAGTTTTCCGGCGCAATGGCTGATGGTCTATGCCGATGAGTTTCTGCTTGAAGCCCCAGAAGAAAACGAGGTGCAGCCATGAACAAGGTGCAGAACAACAAGGCCTGGTGGCTGGTGTTGCCGGTGTTTCTGCTGGTGGCGTTCAGTGCGGTAATCCCGATGATGACCGTGGTCAACTATTCGGTGCAGGACATCTTCGACCAGTCCAGCCGCTACTTCGTCGGTGCCGACTGGTACAAGCAAGTGCTGCTCGATCCGCGTTTGCACGACTCGCTGCTGCGCCAGTTCATCTACTCGGCCTGCGTCTTGTTGATCGAAATCCCGCTGGGCATCGCCGTCGCCCTGACCATGCCGACCAAGGGCCGCTGGTCGTCACTGGTGCTGATCATTCTGGCGATTCCGCTGCTGATTCCATGGAACGTGGTAGGCACCATTTGGCAGATCTTTGGCCGTGCCGATATCGGCTTGCTCGGTTCGAGCCTCAACGCCATGGGCATCAGCTACAACTATGCGGCCAACACCATGGACGCCTGGGTCACGGTGCTGGTGATGGACGTCTGGCACTGGACTTCGCTGGTGGCGCTGTTGTGTTTCTCCGGGTTGCGGGCGATTCCCGACGTGTATTACCAGGCCGCGCGGATCGACCGGGCCTCGGCCTGGGCTGTGTTCCGCCACATCCAGTTGCCCAAGTTGAAAAGTGTGCTGCTGATCGCGGTGATGCTGCGGTTTATGGACAGTTTCATGATTTACACCGAGCCGTTCGTGCTCACCGGCGGCGGGCCGGGTAATGCCACGACCTTCTTGAGTCAGACGTTGACGCAAATGGCTGTAGGGCAATTCGACCTGGGTCCGGCAGCGGCGTTTTCGCTGGTGTACTTCCTGATCATCCTGTTGGTGTCCTGGCTGTTCTACACCGCCATGACGCACTCCGACGCCAACCGCTGAGGCCCGGCCATGAGCAAAAGAAAGCTTATCCCATTGCTGGTCTACATCCTGTTCCTGCTGGTGCCGATCTACTGGCTGCTGAACATGTCCTTCAAGAGCAACACCGAAATCCTCGGCGGCCTGACGCTTTTCCCACAGGACTTCACGCTGGCGAACTACAAGGTGATCTTCACTGATCCGAGCTGGTACACCGGTTATCTGAACTCGCTGTACTACGTCAGCCTGAACACGGTGATTTCCCTGAGTGTGGCGTTGCCGGCGGCGTATGCGTTTTCGCGCTATCGTTTTCTCGGCGACAAGCACCTGTTCTTCTGGCTACTGACCAACCGCATGGCGCCGCCGGCGGTGTTCCTGTTGCCGTTCTTTCAGTTGTATTCGTCGATTGGCTTGTTTGACACGCACATCGCCGTGGCGCTGGCGCACTGCCTGTTCAACGTGCCGTTGGCGGTGTGGATTCTGGAAGGCTTCATGTCTGGCGTGCCGAAGGAAATCGACGAAACCGCCTACATTGATGGCTACAGTTTTCCAAAGTTCTTCGTGAAGATTTTCATCCCGTTGATCGGCTCCGGTATCGGCGTCACGGCGTTTTTCTGCTTCATGTTTTCCTGGGTCGAATTGCTGCTGGCGCGCACGTTGACCTCGGTAAACGCCAAGCCGATTGCCGCCGTGATGACCCGCACCGTCTCGGCTTCGGGTATCGATTGGGGCGTGCTGGCAGCGGCGGGGGTGTTGACCATCCTGCCGGGCATGCTGGTGATCTGGTTTGTTCGCAACCACGTGGCCAAGGGCTTTGCCCTCGGTCGGGTCTGAGGAGCTGATGATGGAATGGATGAGTTGGACGACACCCACAGCCGCATTCTTTATCGTCATTGGCCTGATCCTGGCGGGGATGACGACGTGGGAGCTGCGCTCGCCGAGCATCCTGCGGCGAGGTTTTCTGCCGATTGCCACCACCCGTGGCGATCGCTTGTTTATCGGTCTTCTCGGCAGCGCCTACCTGCATCTGCTGGTAATCGGCGCCACCGACTGGAGCATCTGGGTCGCGTCCGCGTTGTCCCTGGTGTGGCTGTTGGCTGTGATGCGTTGGGGCTAGGTTCTTTACAACGTTCGCTCGGCGGGCTTGTGTAAAAAGTCAGCTCCACAACTTAAACAGGAGGTCTCTATGTTCGACAAAAACAATAAGCTGCGACATAGCATTTCATTGGCAGCCATGCTGGCACTCAGCGGTCTGAGCGCATCTGCCTGGGCCGATGCCTACGAAGACGCCGCGAAAAAGTGGATCGGCAGCGAATTCAAACCGTCGACCCTGACGGCTGAACAGCAGTTGGAAGAATTGAAGTGGTTCATCAAGGCCGCCGAGCCGTTTCGCGGGATGAACATCAAGGTGGTTTCGGAAACCCTGACCACTCACGAATACGAGTCCAAGGTGCTGGCCAAGGCCTTCAGCGAAATCACCGGGATCAAGCTCACCCACGACTTGCTGCAAGAAGGCGACGTGGTGGAAAAAATGCAGACGGTGATGCAGTCCGACAAGAATATCTATGACGGCTGGGTCAACGACTCGGACCTGATCGGTACGCACTTCCGCTACGGCAAGACCGAATCGATCACTGATCTGATGGCCAACGAAGGCAAGAACTTCACCTCGCCGACCCTCGACCTCAAGGACTTCATCGGCATCTCGTTCACCACTGCGCCGGACGGCAAGATCTATCAACTGCCCGACCAGCAGTTCGCCAACCTGTACTGGTTCCGCGCCGACTGGTTCGAACGGGCGGATCTGAAAGCCAAGTTCAAGGAAAAGTACGGCTACGAATTGGGTGTACCGGTGAACTGGTCAGCCTATGAAGACATCGCCAAATTCTTCAGCGAAGACGTCAAGGAAATCGACGGCAAACGTGTTTACGGGCACATGGACTACGGCAAGAAAGACCCGTCGCTGGGCTGGCGTTTCACCGATGCCTGGTTCTCCATGGCCGGTGGCGGCGACAAGGGCCTGCCTAACGGTCTGCCGGTGGACGAGTGGGGGATTCGTGTCGAGGATTGCCACCCGGTCGGCTCCAGCGTGACCCGTGGCGGCGACACCAACGGCCCGGCGGCAGTGTTTGCCACGACCAAATACGTCGACTGGCTCAAGGCCTACGCGCCACCTGAAGCGGCGGGCATGACCTTCTCCGAGTCGGGGCCGGTGCCGTCGCAGGGCAACATCGCCCAGCAGATTTTCTGGTACACCGCGTTCACCGCCGACATGACCAAACCGGGCCTGCCGGTGGTCAACGCCGACGGTACGCCGAAATGGCGCATGGCACCGTCGCCGCGCGGGCCGTATTGGGAAGAGGGCATGAAGCTCGGTTATCAGGACGTGGGTTCGTGGACGTTCATGAAATCCACTCCCGAGAAACAGAAACTCGCGGCGTGGCTGTACGCGCAGTTCGTGACTTCCAAAACCGTATCGCTGAAGAAAACCATCGTCGGCCTGACGCCGATTCGTGAGTCGGACATCAACTCGCAAGCGATGACTGACCTGGCGCCGAAACTTGGCGGTCTGGTCGAGTTCTATCGCAGCCCGGCCCGTGTGCAATGGACCCCGACCGGGACCAACGTGCCGGACTATCCGCGCCTGGCGCAACTGTGGTGGAGCCACATCGCCGAAGCGGCCAGCGGCGAGAAAACGCCGCAGCAGGCGCTGGATGGGTTGGCGAAAGATCAGGACGCGATCATGACCCGACTGGAACGCTCCAAGGCCCAAGCCACTTGCGCACCGAAAATGAACCCGGAACGCGACGCGCAATACTGGTTTGATCAGCCAGGCGCGCCGAAACCGAAACTGGCTAACGAGAAGCCGAAGGGCGAGACCGTGAGCTACAACGAACTGCTGAAATCGTGGGCGGATGCTCGCAAGTAAAGGCTGAACTGTGAAAAGAGAACGGCACCGCAAGGTGCCGTTTTCTTTTGTGGCTGATTTACCGTCATCGCGAGCAGGCTCACTCCGACAGGTGTTGTGTCGTTCACAAAATCCGAAGTCACCGCAGATCATTGTGGGAGCATTGGGTTAAACCAGGACAGCCAAATCTGTGTACTGAGCAACCAATGGATCAGCCGTAAGCAGTTTCATCGGTTCGGTCATTGCGGTTGCCACGATGAGGCGATCAAAAGGATCTCGGTGGTGGTGCTCAAGATCCTTAACAGCAATGGCATGTTCGGAAGTCACCGGCAGTTCGATAAATCCGCTATCGAGGCAATATTGGCGGATTTCTTCCAGATCAACGTTCAGTTTTCCGAGTCCAACCTTGATAGCCATCTCCCAGAAGGTGGCGGCACTGATGTAGATATCGGCAGCGTTTTCAATCAGCTTTCTGGCTTTGCCGGACAGTCTGGCGTCATCAGTGAGTGTCCAGAGCAGAATGTGCGTGTCGAGCAGCAGCCTCATGCTTGAGTGCCTTCAAAGGCATCCAGCATGTCATCGGGTATTGGTGAATCGAAATCCTGGGGCAGCACCAGTTTGCCCTTCATCGCACCGATGCGCTGCGTGCTGGGTTTTCCTACCGGAACAAGGCGAGCCATCGCCCGACCATGCTTGGCAATGGTGATGACTTGCCCGGCAGCGGCGTCATCAACGAGTTTGGATAAATTGTTTTTTGCTTCAGCCAGCGGAACGATGATCATCAGTTCACTCCTGTATTCTGGACAAATATAGCCAGAATATTTTAGAGCTGCAAAATCACGCCCATGCTCCGTGCAAATGACGGGTTGATCATTGGGGCTTCGCCGATAGGGGAGTTGCGTGACATGAGTTTGATGCCGGGCTGCCAAAGCATCGACGCCCCCAACCAACTCACAAAAGACATCTCGTTTCATTATTTGCCTCGTTTCGATATTCGACCTGCCTGGGCACTCACCTTAGAGCTATCCACTCAAGGCTGGCTGTAGGACGAAACGGAGGTTAAAGCGAGAGCTTTCGGAGTTTGTGCGGGGACGCGAGCGTTTCGGTAAAAAATCGCACAAAACGCTCGATTTCCGCTCAGGCATTCAACATTGCTATCGACTGACCCACCGCTATCGCTGGCAAGCCAGCTCCCACAGGTTTCGGTGGTGTTCACAAAATCCGGAGTCACCGTAGATCACTGTGGGAGCTGGCTTGCCAGCGATAGGGCCGTTCACGCCTCCGCAGGAAAACCCAATCGGAACACGGTCATCGCACCGGGCAGGCTTTTCACGTCGGCCACGCCCTGATGCAGGCTCATGATCGACCTCACAATCGCCAACCCCAACCCGGTACTGCCCTGCGAGCGCGAGCGGCTGCTGTCGACCCGGTAGAAGCGATCAAACAGATGCGGCAGATGCTGCGCCTCGATCCCCGCGCCAGGATTACTGACCAGCAATGAAGTCTGCGTCGCGCCTTGCTCGATCAGCAGCGTCACGGTTTTCCCGGCCGGGCAATGCCGAAGCGCGTTGGACAGCAGATTGGAAATCGCTCGCTGAATCATCAACCGATCCCCCATCACCGACGCACTGCCAAGCACGTTCAAATGAATCTGCTTGTCCTGCGCCGACAGCGAAAACATCTCCGCCACCTTCAATGCTTCCACCTCCAGCGCCACCGACTCAAACGGTGCCAGTGCCGATGGATGACTGACCTGCGCCAAAAACAGCATGTCCGAGACAATCCGCGCCACGCGCTCCAGTTCTTCAGTGCAGGAGACCAGCACATCCTTGTACTCATCCACGCTGCGTTCGCGTGACAGTGTGACTTGCGCCTTGCCCATCAGATTGTTGATCGGCGTGCGCAGCTCATGGGCCAGATCATCCGAGAACTGCGACAACTGCTGCACCCCGGCATCCAGCCGATGCAGCATGAAGTTGATGCCTTGCGCCAGTTCGCTGAGTTCCTGCGGCATGTTCACCACTGAAAGCCGATGATCCAGATCCTGAGTCGAGACCATCGCCGCCACTTTGCGAAACTCGCGCATTGGCGCCAGCCCGCGCTGCACCGCGCCCCAGGCAGTCAGGCCAATGAAGATCAGCAACAACGGCAAGGCAATCAGCGTCGAGCGCAGATAGGCACTGAGCAAGGCCTGATCGTGAGCGTTATCCATCGACAGCAACACCGGTACGCTGCTGCCATCCTTGAGGCGGATCAGCTTCGACACCGTCAGAAACTTTGCGCCTTCAGCATCAGTGCTATCGCTGTAGCTCAACTGCTCGGTGGTCGCCCGAACGGCTTTCAATTCAACCCGTGGATCGGCCAGTCCCGAGCCGGATTTCAGCAGCGGCGTACGCAGATTTGCGCGGTCGTAAATGGTCAACGTGAGGTTGTCATGGCCCATCACCTGATCGAGCAAAATATGCGGTTTCGAGCGAATCTCACCAGCATCGGCGTACAGCGACAGGCTGTGTTCGACTTGCTCCACCTTCTTTTCCAAGCTGTCTCTGGATAGCGCATTGAGCTCATGGGTCAGGGCGAAATACGCCAGGATCGCCAGAAACACCACCAGCAGCGCACCGAGAATACTCACCGTCAAACCCAGGCGCATCGACAGACTGGCCGGTTTCATTCGCGCGCCTCCAGCACATAACCGACACCGCGCAGGGTGTGGATCAACTTGTGGTCGAACGGGTCGTCGATCTTCGCCCGCAACCGCCGGATCGAGACTTCGACCACATTGGTGTCGCAGTCGAAATTCATGTCCCACACCAGCGAGATGATCTGCGTGCGGGTCAGCACCTCGCCGGACTGGCGCATCAACAGATGCAGCAGGGCGAATTCCTTGGTGGTCAGGTCAATGCGCTGCTCGCCACGAAACGCACGATGGCGCCCGGGATCAAGTTCCAGATCAGAGACTTTCAGCACCTGCGGCACCGGGATGTTTTCGCTGCGGCGCATCAGTGTACGGACCCGTGCCAGCAACTCGGGGAACTCGAATGGCTTGACCAGATAGTCGTCGGCGCCCAGATCGAGACCGCGAATCTTGTCGGCCAGACGCCCGCGTGCGGTGAGCATCATCACCCGCGTGGCGTGGGTACGGCGCAGTTGTTCCAGCACGCCCCAGCCGTCGAGTTCCGGCAGATTCACATCGAGAATAATCAGGTCGTAGGCCTGCTGTTGTGCCAGATGCAGTCCATCGGCGCCGGTGGCCGCGTGGTCGACGATATAACCACTTTCGGTCAAACCCTGATGCAAGTATTCGGCAGCTTTAAGCTCGTCCTCGATGACAAGGATTCGCATGATCTATCACCACTTTTATTTAATGGATATTTAATTAAGGGTGGCCGGGAAAGTTATTGTTTTTGTAAGGGCTTCCGGGCGGGTTTTATTAACGACTAAAAATATTCCTACAGAGATTTCTCTGCGTGCAGGCGTGCAAGGTAAAGGCTGTAGTAGCTACAGAGTCAACGAAAAACCTCTCGATGAAGCCCTGAATAGAGCCACTGCGGCAGCCTGTCGCAGGGCGATAAGGCATCCTTCATGAGAACTCGTTTCAGGCAAGTGCTGTTCGGCAGATAACTTCGGCGTATTTGTTTCCGTGTATTACATAATTGAATGTCGCACTTCGCATGCTAGTGCAAAACAACTTCCTGCAACCCTGGATAACGGATTTGTAATCTTCCAGTCACCTTGTCGATAAGTTCAAAACTCTACCGTGGCGCCATCGAAGATTCTTGATTAAAGGAAGCATTCCATTGCCCGGTTTAATAGAACTGACGGCGCGATCACGCCTGAAAAAAAGGTGGGTACTGGCCAGCAGCGTTTTGTGGCTGACCACAGCGGGGCTTGCGCAAGCCTCGACGCTGACCCTCGAACAAGCCCTGCAATCGGCATTCGCCGGCAACCCGGATCTGGCGGCCGCGCAATGGGAAATCGGCATCGCCGAGGGTGACCGCAAACAGGCTGGCCTGATCCCCAACCCCGAAGTGTCATGGGAGGCCGAGGACACCCGCCGCGAATCCCGCACCACCACGGTGATGCTCAGCCAGCCGATCGAACTGGGTGGCAAACGAGGCGCGCGCATTGATGTCGCCAGCCGCGCGCAGGACGCCGCCGGCATCGAGCTTGAACGCAAGCGCAACACATTGCGCGCCGATGTGATTCAAGCGTTCAACAGCGCCCAGACTGCCCAGCAGCGCTTGCAGTTGTCCCGTCAGTCGCTGCAACTGGCCGAGCACGGTTTGCGTGTGGCGCAAGGGCGGATCGAGGCTGGCAAATCATCGCCCGTTGAAGGCACGCGCGCGCAAGTGCAGCTCTCCGAAGTGCGCCTGGAACTGAGCCGCGCCGAACGCGATCAGGCCAACGCCTATCAACAATTGGCGCAGGTCATGGGCGCACCGTTGCCCACTTCGGTCAACGTGCAAGCCGCCACGCAGAGCCTCGCCGCCGTACCGCCACCCACACGTTTGCTTGATCGTCTTAACGAAACCGCCGAGCTGCGTCTGGCCAAATTACAGATCGATCAGCGCGAAGCCTCGTTGGGCCTGGAAAAGTCCCAGCGCATCCCCGACCTGACGGTGAGCATCGGCAGCCAATACAGCGAAACCGATCGCGAGCGGGTCAACGTGGTCGGGCTGTCGATGCCGATTCCGCTGTTCAACCGCAATCAGGGCAACGTGCTCGCGGCCGCGCGGCGCAGCGATCAGGCACGGGACCTGCGCAATGCCACCGAGCTGCGTTTGCGCACGGAAATCCAGACTTCACTGGCGCAATGGCAGACCGCCAACGGTGAAGTCACCGCGTTCAACCAGACCATCCTGCCCGCCGCGCAAAGTGCGGTGGACAGCGCCACGCGCGGCTTTGAAATGGGCAAGTTCGGTTTCCTCGATGTGCTCGACGCCCAGCGCACGCTGATCAGTGCGCGCAGCCAATACATCCAGGCTGTCAGCGAAGCGACGGACGCCCGGGTACGCATCGAACGGATCTTCGGCGACCTCGCCGTCAGCCCTTGAATTTCATCTTTTTGATCACTGCGCGATGGTTTGGCGCAGAGGAGTTTCCATGGATAAAAAACTGATTGTGGTTGCTGCGGCGACCTTGGCATTAGGCATCGGCATCGGCTCGATGTGGTCGGGCAATGCGTCCATCGACGCCCACGCCGATGAAGCAGCGGAACATGCCGATCACGCTGAAGAAGGCGCAGCCGCTGACGGCGACCACGCCGAAGAAGGGCATATCGAGTTGAGCGCCGAGCAGATCACCGCGGCGGGCATTCAACTGGCCCAGGCACAGGCGCAGAACATCAGCCTCGGCCTGCCGTTCCCGGGCGAAGTGCGCTTTGACGAAGACCGCACCGCCCACGTGGTGCCGCGCGTGCCGGGCGTGGTCGAGTCGGTAGCGGTCAACCTCGGGCAACCGGTGAAAAAGGGCCAGTTGCTGGCAGTGATCGCCAGTCAGCAGATCTCCGATCAGCGCAGCGAGCAAGCCGCCGCGCAACGTCGTTTGGCCTTGGCTCGCACGACCTACGAGCGCGAGAAAAAGCTGTGGCAAGACAAGATCTCCGCCGAGCAGGACTTCCTTCAGGCGCGCCAAGCGTTGGAAGAAGCCGAAATCGCCGTCAGCAACGCCCGGCAAAAAATCAGCGTACTCAGCGGCAGCGTGGTCGCTACCGGCGGCAATCGCTATGAACTGCGTGCACCGTTCGACGGTGTGGTAGTGGAAAAACACCTGACGCCGGGGGAGGTGGTCGATGAAACCACGGCGGCTTTCACGCTCTCGGACTTGTCGCGGGTTTGGGTTACGTTCGGCGTGTCACCCAAGGATTTGAGCAAGGTGCAAGTGGGCAAAGCAGTCACCGTCAGCGCCCCGGAACTGAACGCCCAAGTCACCGGCAGCGTGGCTTATGTCGGCAGCCTGCTGGGCGAGCAGACTCGCACCGCAACCGTGCGCGTCACTCTGGAAAACCCGCAGGGTTCGTGGCGTCCGGGGCTGTTCGTCACGGCGCTGGTGGCCACCGACAGCCGTCAGGCGCAAGTCGCGGTGCCGGAAACCGCGATCCAGACCATCGAGGACAAACCCACGGTGTTCGTGCGCACCGACGACGGCTTCAAGGCGCAAGCGGTGGAGTTGGGCAGTCGCGCGGCGGGGCAGGTGGAAATCACTCAAGGGCTGGAGGCGGGCGCGCAAGTCGCCAGCGCCGGCAGCTTCGTCCTCAAGTCGGAACTGGGCAAAGCCTCAGCCGAGCACAGTCATTAATTCTGGAAGGTCCCCATGTTCGAACGCCTGATCCAGTTTGCCATCGAGCAGCGCATCATCGTGCTGCTCGCCGTTCTGCTCATGGCCGGCCTCGGCATCGCCAGTTATCAAAAACTGCCGATCGACGCCGTGCCCGACATCACCAACGTCCAGGTGCAAATCAACACCGGCGCCGCCGGGTTCTCGCCGCTGGAAACCGAGCAGCGCATCACCTTCCCGATTGAAACCGCCATGGCCGGTTTGCCGGCGCTGGAGCAGACCCGCTCGCTGTCGCGCTCGGGGCTGTCGCAGGTCACGGTGATCTTCAAGGACGGCACCGACCTGTTCTTCGCCCGCCAATTGGTCAACGAGCGCTTGCAGATCGCCAAGGAGCAATTGCCCGAAGGCGCGGAAGCGGTCATGGGGCCGATTTCCACCGGTCTCGGCGAGATTTTCCTGTGGACGGTCGAGGCGCAGGAAGGTGCGTTGAAGGAGGACGGCACGGCCTACTCGCCGACCGATCTGCGGGTGATTCAGGACTGGATCATCAAGCCGCAATTGCGCAACGTCCCGGGCGTGGCGGAGATCAACACCATCGGCGGCTTCGCCAAGGAATACCAGATTGCGCCGGACCCGAAACGCCTCGCCGCGTACAAGCTGACCCTCACCGATCTGGTCACGGCGCTGGAGCGCAACAACGCCAACGTCGGTGCCGGTTACATCGAGCGCAGCGGCGAACAGTTGCTGATTCGTGCGCCGGGACAAGTGGCGAGCACCGAGGACATCGCCAACATCGTCATGGCCAATGTCGACGGCACGCCGATCCGCATCAAGAACGTCGCCACCGTGGAAATCGGTCGTGAACTGCGCAGCGGTGCGGCCACGGAAAACGGTCGCGAAGTGGTGCTCGGCACGGTGTTCATGCTGATCGGCGAAAACAGCCGCACCGTCTCGCAAGCCGTCGCCAGCAAGCTTGAGCAGATCAACAAATCCTTGCCCCAAGGTGTGATTGCGGTGCCGGTTTACGACCGCACGCACCTGGTCGACAAAGCCATCGCCACGGTGAAAAAGAACCTCATCGAAGGCGCGATTCTGGTCATAGCGATTCTGTTCCTGTTCCTCGGCAACATCCGCGCCGCGCTGATTACCGCGATGGTGATTCCGCTGTCGATGCTGTTCACCTTCACCGGCATGTTCAGCAACAAGGTCAGCGCCAACCTGATGAGCCTCGGCGCGCTGGACTTCGGCATCATCGTCGACGGCGCGGTGGTGATCGTCGAAAACACCCTGCGTCGACTGGCTCACGCCCAGCAACATCACGGGCGCTTGTTGACCCGGGCCGAGCGTTTCAGAGAAGTGTTTGCGGCGGCCAAAGAGGCGCGGCGACCGCTGATTTTCGGCCAGTTGATCATCATGGTCGTGTACTTGCCGATCTTCGCCCTGAGCGGCGTCGAAGGGAAAATGTTCCACCCGATGGCGTTCACCGTGGTCATCGCGTTGCTCGGTGCCATGCTGTTGTCGGTGACTTTTGTCCCGGCGGCGATTGCGCTGTTCGTCACTGGCAAGGTCAAGGAAGAGGAGGGCGCAGTCATGCGCGGCGCGCGTAATCTTTATGCGCCGGCGCTGGCCTGGGTCATGTCCCATCGCGCGGTTGCCGTGGGCGCTGCGTTGGGCGTGATCGTGCTCAGTGGTGTGCTCACCAGCCGCATGGGCAGCGAGTTTGTGCCGAGCCTCAGCGAAGGTGATTTCGCCCTGCAAGCCTTGCGCGTACCGGGCACCAGCCTGACGCAATCGGTGGACATGCAGCAGCGCCTGGAAACGCTGATTCTGGCCAAAATGCCGGAAGTCGAGCGCGTGTTCGCCCGCACCGGCACTGCCGAAATCGCCTCCGACCCAATGCCGCCGAACATCTCCGACAGCTACGTGATGCTCAAGCCCAAGGATCAATGGCCAGACCCGGGCAAGTCCCGCGACACCCTGATGGCCGAACTGCAAGCCGCCGCCGCGACTTTGCCGGGCAGCAACTATGAACTGTCGCAACCGATTCAACTGCGCTTCAACGAGCTGATCTCCGGCGTGCGCAGTGACGTGGCAGTGAAGGTGTTTGGCGATGACATGGATGTGCTGAACGCCACGGCGACGAAGATTGCAGCGGCCATGCAGAAGGTCAACGGCGCGTCCGAGGTCAAGGTCGAGCAGACCACCGGGTTGCCGGTGCTGACCATCAACATTGATCGCGACAAGGCGGCGCGTTACGGGCTCAACGTCGGTGATGTGCAAGACACGATTGCCGTTGCCGTGGGTGGGCGTCAGGCCGGGACGTTGTATGAGGGCGACCGACGCTTCGACATGGTCGTGCGTTTGTCAGATGACATGCGCAAGGACATCGAAGGCTTGTCGGCGCTGCTGATTCCAGTGCCTGCCGTGAACGGCTCGGCCAATCAAATTGGCTTCATCGCACTGCAAGACGTCGCCAGCCTCGATCTGGTGCTGGGGCCGAATCAGATCAGCCGCGAAAACGGCAAGCGCCTGGTGATCGTCAGCGCCAACGTGCGTGGGCGTGACATCGGTTCATTCGTTAAAGAGGCGGGCGAAGTGCTCGAACGTGATGTGCAGGTGCCGGCCGGTTACTGGACCAGTTGGGGCGGGCAGTTCGAGCAACTGCAATCGGCGGCCAAGCGCTTGCAGATTGTGGTGCCGGTGGCGTTGCTGCTGGTGTTCGGGTTGTTGTTCATGATGTTCAACAATTTGAAGGATGGCTTGCTGGTGTTTACCGGGATTCCGTTCGCGCTGACCGGGGGCGTGATGGCGCTGTGGCTGCGGGATATTCCGCTGTCGATTTCGGCGGGTGTCGGGTTTATCGCGTTGTCCGGGGTGGCGGTGCTCAACGGCTTGGTGATGATTGCGTTCATCCGCAATCTGCGGGAGGAGGGACGTTCGCTCACTGATGCGATCAATGTTGGAGCGCTGACTCGCCTGCGGCCGGTGTTGATGACGGCGTTGGTGGCGTCCCTCGGTTTCATTCCGATGGCGCTGGCGACCGGCACTGGCGCGGAAGTGCAGCGGCCATTGGCAACGGTGGTGATCGGCGGGATTCTGTCCTCAACGATCCTCACGCTGCTGATCTTGCCGGCGCTGTATCAGATTGCCCATCGCCGGGATGAGGACGCAGTCCCCACTTAATGGTGGCTACAACCCCCACCTGATGTGTGAACACAACCCTGTGGTGAGGGGATTTATCCCCGATGGGGCGCGCAGCGGCCCCGCTCTTCTCCTGAAAAGCAGGGGACTGCTGCGCAGTCCATCGGGGATAAATCCCCTCACCACAAATTACTTTTCAGGCCGGCAGCTTCTCTGGTGCGCTGACATTACGAATATGTAATCCCCTCGCCACCGTCACGATAGGTTCGGATTGTTACCTTGATCCCGTCAGCTACTTAAACGAGGAATCAAACATGAAATTGGTAAAAATCAGTGCCTTTGCAGCCGCTCTGGTGATGTCTTCTCTGGCCATGGCCGAAGGTGGCGGTGACCGCACTTTCGAAAAAATGATGACCGCCAACGACCGCTCTGTAGAGCTGTTTGTCGCCCGGGAACAGGCTCGCGACCCGGTCGTCGTCAACGATAAGAAAGATGAAAAAACCCAAGACCTGTAAGCGTGTCGCACTTGATCAAGCCCGTCATCGCGCATCGATGCCGGGCTTTTTTATGGAGGTAATAAACATGAAGT
Source organism: Pseudomonas sp. LBUM1648 (assembly GCF_059716145.1). Lineage (NCBI taxonomy): Bacteria > Pseudomonadati > Pseudomonadota > Gammaproteobacteria > Pseudomonadales > Pseudomonadaceae > Pseudomonas > Pseudomonas sp. LBUM1648. The sequence goes on along the minus strand of NZ_CP166808.1, from coordinate 4,039,160 downwards.
TGATCCAGTGGATGGCGTTTGTCGGGGTGATGGCGACGTCGCTGAATGTGTTGGCTGAAGGCGGCGGTGATCGCACGTTTGACAGGGCGTTGAGTGCCAACGGCAAAGCCATGGAAGAGTACGCCGCCAACCAGGGTAAAGCAGCGCCGGTGGTCAAGGAGTACGCGTACGGGATGAAGCTGGATGTGGTGAACGTGGTGAGTGTTGTGCGTTCGCCCGTGGCTTGCGCGGTAGTGCCTGCGGCGATGACTTATGAGGACTCCAAAGGCCAGCTCAACACCATTAAATACACCGTGGCGGGGGATTGCCGTAAGCGCGGTGGGTGAGGGCTACAGTTGGTATTTCAATTCGTGATGTTTAAGTGTGTAGGTAAATTGCAGAACCTTCCCACAATGTTTTCAGGTTGTCCGTCGGACGTCGGCTCTCTAGGCTGTGAACGTCGCTGCCAATTCAGCGATCTGGATTGGAACCCCGGAACCCCCGAAAGCGCAAAATCGGCTTTCATGACGTATGCTTGCGCACCTTGATGGTGTGCACTCCGTTATGGCGGCTGTGCGCAGGAGACTTCGAGTCTGTCGGGTTTTTTGGTGGCCCGGGTTCCAACCTGCGTACAGCTGCCACCCCTTCGATTGGAACCGAATGGGCCAGCTCCATCACCACACCGGAGTTACACCATGAAAAAGCCAACACCCAATCCGCCCGAAAAAACCATTCCTGCGGACGCCACTACAACGTCTCCCTACGTTTGCGAAGACACCCGCAAACTCCACGAAGCCGCCGACCGCGCCCTCGACTTCTACCTCAAACCCACGGCCGCCATCATGGCCACGCCCTACGTCCAGAACCAGATGTTCCAGGTCAATCCCACCGCCGACACCGAATCCCTGCTGGCCAACGCCAGCGAGTCCCTGGGCTCGGCCAGTGTCATGCTTGGCGACTTCGCCGCGCTGCTGCAAGGCACGCATCGCAAGACGCTGCTGGGGATCGCGCAAGTGGTGATGCTTGGTGAACTGGCGGTGAACAAGGCACTGGATAACGTCGAGCCTGCCGCATAGCCCTGTAGGAGCGAGCCTGCTCGCGATAGCGATGGTTCAGCCAATGAAGATATTGGCCATGCCGACGCCTTCGCTAGCAGGCTCGCTCCTACACTTTTTCGCGGTTCCTGCCGATCTTGAATACATTTACGAAGCTTTTTTTGAGTACGCAATAAAGTTGCCCGTGGATCGCCCCTTGTTGCCGGGAGCCTCTGCATCCATCAGAACAACATTCGACTGATCAATCACACCCAGGGCGCTTGAGTCTCCGCCGTCGAGGTTGACCGACCAGCCGGGTACCGCATTCAAACGATCGATTCTAGCCATGACCTGTGCCCATTCCGGCAAGGTAAATCCAGACGAGTCATCACCACGACGACTGTCTCCGATACCAATCACCAGTCTTGTACGAGCTGATGCGTCACCATGCTCAGAGGGGAGACTGATGGCGGAGCGATTGTTAGGTCTGTTGGCATGCCCAAGGTGTCCCGGCAGGTTGGCGTCAGGATTGAACTGGAATCTGGGCTCCTCCAGATGCCCTTCGGTAAAAACAGCCTGTCCTTCTCGGGCAAGTACCGGTCCTGTCTGAATGAACGACCCATTGCTCATTTTCAGGTCGACATAGCTATCGGCGTAATCAATAGGAACCGGCAAGGACTGTTTATATTGGCCATCAATGAAGCTTGCCCCGATGGAAGTCCATGAGGGTGCGTGCGCATCGGCACGCCGAGCCAGATTGTAAAATCCGCCGTTCAGATAAGCCGTCCATTTTGATTCCGGTGTGCTTATAGCCGCATTCAAACCGGACGCAGAAGCTGTTTTAAGAGACACAGGTTGATCGCCGCCCACAATCCGGCCTTCATAACTCGAGTCAATCGAGAGATAGAAAAGTGTTCGTTCACGTTTGAAATCTCGCGATAGCGATATACCAGCCTGTTCAAAAACCTCGGCATTCCCCATTAGGGCAACAGCGATGATGCCGGGGGCAATCGTGACAATATCTCGATCCTCACGGCGCTGCGCGAGGCTGTCAAAAGCAAACTGCCAAAGTCCTCGCGCTCTTTTTGAGTCCAGCCCGTCAGGGTCGATGTTGATGATTGGATTGCCGTCGACGAACTGAAAGTAATTCAACCCGGCAGCCGCCCCGGCCGGATCCGGATTCAACCACCGCTGCATCCACGCCACGTAATACCTGAACCCATAGTAATAAAGCCCCGTGCAATCGCGCTCTTTCCCCGAATAACGCAGCGTCTTGTAACTCGCCTCGACTTCCTCACGCCCGGCAAACCACGCAGTGGTGCCGAACGGGTGATAACGCTCATGGCTGATTACCTGGCCTGTGCCGTCGAGTTCCAGAGTGCAGGAGCCCAAATGATCGCTCAGGCTGTAACGCTGTTGATCGTTGGCGATGTCCTTGGGCGGTTCGGATTCCCAGTGCAAAACCTGCACGCTGCTGCGCCCGGCCTGAACACTGATGACCTGCAACACTTCACCCGTATTGCGCGTGCGGATTTCCAGGTTCGGCAGATAACGAACTTCAGCGACCAGCGTGCGGGCATTGCTCTGGGTCGAGCGCACTTTGCGCAGGCGCATGCCGTCAGCACCGTAAACGTAGCGCTCGCTGTCGTCAGCCGCCGTGTCACGCTCAACCGGTCGGACTTCGCGTAACTGGTTGCGCAGGTCCCAGTGCAGCGATTGTCGCGGTTGCAGGTGGAGCAAATTGCCGTTGGCATCGAAGCTGTTGCGAAAGTCCTTTTCATCAGGTTCCACGCCATCAATCACTGGCAAACAGCGGTTGCTCTGTGCGGCGGCGATCAAGCGATGGCCGTGATTTTGCGGACCTTCGTGGGTCAATTGCAGCAGGTTGCCGCCGCGGTCATAGCGGTAGGTCTGGGTGTAGTTGGCGCATGCGACGGGATCGTCGAACGCCGAAAACAGTGGTCCTTGATTGGGACCACCGGCCTCCCATCCGGCCGCTCTGATCAACTGATTCAGGCTGTCATACGCGTAACGGTTGATCGGTTCGATCCGCTGGTTGGCGAAGTAGCGAATCGGCAGGGCGGCGTCTTCGATGCTGAGCACGTTGCCCACCGGATCGTAGGCATAGCGCAAGTCTTGCAGGAGGTCGTTATTGCGTTTGGCTTGCAGCCGGGTCAGGCGGCCGTCTTCGGCGGCATATTGCAGCGTGGTGACGACGCCGTTGCCGGCGGTTTCCCGCTCAGTCTGGCCTTGGGCGTTGTACTCGATGGTATTGACCAGGGTCTTCGGCGTGGTATCCGTCTTCAGTTGCAGGCGCACCTCGCGCAGTTGGCCGTCGCAGGTCTGACTGAAAAACTGGCGGTTGCCTTTGGCGTCGGTGTGCTCGATGGCTTCGCCTGGCGGATTGAAAATCGAACGGCTGGTGGCTCCGGTGCCGGTTTCAAGCAACGTGTCGCGCTCGGTCTCAAGTGCGGGCCAGTCGGGGCAGTCCAGTGCGCTTAAAAAATGCCGGGTCTGCTCTAAAACCCCTCCCGTCAAACCGAACCGGGCAAACAACTGGGTGCCTGCCGGGTCATCGTGCCGAATCAGTTGTCCGCACTGGTTGTGCGCGGCGAATGCCGGATCGCTGCCGCCGTAGGCATAACGCTCCGTGCACAATGGCGCGCCGTCCACTGCCTGCTCGAATAGCGTCAGCGGTCTCATCAACTTGTCGTATTCAATCCGCCGCTGACTGCCCCGATCATCCCAGCCAAACACCGTCTGACTCGCTTCGCCCAAGAGGGCGGCGCGCCACCCGGCATCGACGCTGAGCGTGCTCAGAACCTGGCCGGACAGTGAATAGATCGTGGCGAGGTTGGCGGGCGCCGAAGCGTCGGTCATCAGTCGTGGATCGCGCTGTGCCACCAGACGTGCAGCGGCGTCATGCTGCTGAACGGTGATCCGGGCCTCGGTATCGACCGCCTGGCGCCAGTACGCGACCTGTCGGACCGGCAAGCCACGGCCGTCGATGACTGTCAGGTGAGGAGTCTGTGAGTCGATACTCACGTGTTTTTCCACCAGTTGGTTCGCCGTTGTTCGGGAGGCGGATCAAACAGGTCGTTTTCATCAAAGGTCACGGTGTACCAGATGCAGTATTGCTGCTCCCGGCGTAACGGTTGCAGTTGCGGCGGATTGCCTTGCAACATTTTTTTCGCCAGCACCGTTTCGGTCGGTCGGCCTGCCGCGTCGTAGAACTGTTGATCGAAATAGGTGTGCTGACGCATTGACCGAGCAGTGATGTAACGCAACGGTTCGAGAAAGTAGGGGCGATAAGTCCGCACGATCTGGCCCTTGTTGTTGTACTCCACGGGTTGGCTGACGCGACAGCGTCTCGGCACTTCAAACTCCTCGGGCGTGCCGTCGGGCTTGAGAATCAGTTCGTCGTTTGCATCGACCCGCCATGACAGGCCCGGTTCGACTTCCTGTCTGGTTTGCAGCACTCGGCCGAAGCCGTCCCAGCAGATGATGCTTAACCGCACTTGCATCGCTTCATCACCGGGGTAGCGGTCGGCCAACAAGGCGACGGCGTACACCGGCTCACGCTGTGCCGCGTCGATCTGCTGCTTGAGGATGGTCTCGTCCGGGTCGGGATTCTCCAGACCGGCCACGTGCTGCCGCGCCCTGTCGCAAAGGTGCCCGCTGGGCAGAATAAAACCTTCACGCCTGGCCCACGCAAACCATGTCGGGGAGGGTGGCGTGGTGCGTGAGATACGCCCCATCCAACTGAATGGATCGGAAAAACCGGCGCTGGCGAAGTTGCCGATGGCTGTTTTCGGGTCGGCGATGGCGATGGCAGGGTCACGGTCTGCTGGGGGGACGTAGGTTTCCAGACGATGGAAGCCCACCGGTTCTCCCAGTTCCGTACCGCAGAAACTGGTGATCAGCGGTTCGCCGAAGGCGTTGTAACGGGCTTCCTGAATGTTGCGGTTGGCATCCTCGATGGTTGCCGGCAGGAAAGTCCGGTAATCAACGTCAAGGCTGCGTGTGGTACACAGGTCCGGCAAGGTGACTGCGATGGTCAAACATCCGTAGTCGTCGTAGGTAATCTGCGTTTCGCCATGGCTGCGGGTTTCCCGGTACTTCTGGATGTTAAAAAAACCGTCCAGCTTGTGGTAAGTGGGAAAGCCACGGTGCACTGACCACAAATAGTTTTTCGCGTCTGTGGGGTCTGCAACCGTTTGCCGGGCCAACTCGGGCAGAAACAGATCCATGATGTGGTAGCCCACCTCAGGCGATTCGAGTTTTTCTTTGAGGTTGAAGGGCATGTTGCCTTGCTCGTCCTTGAGTTTGTCGTAGGCGCTCAGGGCAATCGCGTCCAGTTCGGCCATTTCGACATGGGCAGGCAAGCCTTCGAAGGTCGCTGCGCCGGGCGCAAGGGTCTGACCGTTCTCGGGGTTGATGTAGTGCTGCATGCTCAAACCGCTCAGCACCGCTTGTCTGGCCCACTCGCCGTCGTCCTTGCTCATTGCAAGAAAATGCTCATGGTGGATCGTGGCGGGAGTCAGAGCCTTTTTGTCCAGAACCAGAACATTGCTGCGATTTCGCCAAGGCAGGCCCAGGCGCCACGCCTGTGGAGCCGGCATGTGAATGGGCTGCGACCGGGTTTGCGTCAGATACCAGTGTTGCTGCGCATCGTCATGGGCGTCCTTCCACCAGGTCTGCTGATACTCGTCACTGAAGGGCGGCGTATCGTCGACGGTTTTACGGCGTGCGTAGTGCACGTCGAAACCATGGAGGCAGACGCCATATTCGTCCCATTCCAGGTTGATGTGATGCTGGCACAACGGGTCGTCCGGGATGTTCGGCTCATACTGGTAACGGATGGACTCCAGGTCCATGGGCTGCACCACGGCGTAGGGCTGATGCTCGCCTTTGGGCCGCAGCACCCGCACCAGATAGCTATTTTCCTGAACCGCGTAGGGCACGGCAGTGGCCGGCTCATCGTCTGCCGCGTAGGTTTCCGAGCGCAGCACTTTGCCGCTCAGGGCGCGGGCGATTTCATGGACGATGTCTTCATCGGCCGCGGTGAAAGGTTGCGTTGCCCTGTCGTTGAAATGGTAGTTGTGCAAAAGCGTGGGTTTGAGGGCAACCGCCAACGGATCGAGTGCGTAATAACCGTCCCGTGAGGGGTCGATGGCATCACCCGTGTGGAACCAGGTCTTGTTCAGGATCGGGGCGGTGAACCCGACAGTCGCGCGTTCAGTCGCCGAGGCTTCGGTATCGCTTTGCAGCAGCAGACGAAAGCCCCTGAACTCGCGTTCACGGCGGTCGTAATAACCGCCACGGTAGCTGAAACACTGTGTCAGGCGGTTACCGGTGATCTCATCGAGCTGCGTTTGCCGGCTGACCAGGTGCATCGCAAACGGCAGGTTGGATACAGGGTTCTCGACCCCGGCGGTGTGCTGTTGTTGTTTTTCGTCCAGCCATTCCTGTGCCGAGCTTCGATAGGTCACGCCGGTGCTGGCGCCCATGTTGTTGCAGGTGCCGTTGACCAGATAGGGTTTGGCTTTGACGAAATCGTAGCGCCAGTGTTGCGGCGCCATGTGCGGCACGGTCAGGATGAGGCTCGAGCAACCCAACCCTTGCAGGTCGGCGGTACTCACCTGGCAGAGCCGGTCGTAGCGTACGCCATCGGGCCAGCGCAGTTCGCGCCTGGTTTGCTCGTAGCCGTTACCGGCATGGTTCATGAATACCCGCAGGCCGTCGGGTTCCAGATAGATCAGATCGGCGGCCCCCGAGCCGTCCAGGTCGGCCAGCAACACTTGGGCGGCGTTGAACTCGCTGTACGCAAACGGCAAGGCACACAGCACAAAGCCTTTGCCGAACCGCCCACGTCCCAGATTCGGCCAGCATTTGACTTCGTTGTGACGGATGCGCACCAGATGTTGCTGCCCGCTGCCGAGCACATCAGCAAACGCCACCAGTTCGGTGGGCGTATCCCTCAGCGGCGGCAGGTCATCGTCATCACCCTCAGGGGTTTTATCCAGATGGGGCACGTCGATGCCGTCGGCGAACCCTTGCTCGCGCCGGTTGGCGTACAGGCGCACGCTGCGGGTGCCGATCAGCGCCAGGTCGCTGAGACCGTCACCGACCAGATTGGTCAGGCGCGACATCGGCTGGAAAAATTCGCTGGGGAAGGCATCGAAAGGTACGAAAGTCGACCAGTTGCGGTCCGGATCAAGGGTGAAAAAACCGCACATTCCGGGCATGGCGAGTACCCAGTCGAGCTTGCCATCTCCGGTCAGGTCAGTCAGCGACTGGTGAATCGGCTTGCGGCTGTCGGCCACCGGAATATGGTCCAGGCGTTTCCAGTCGCTGTAGCACACCTCGTCGCCACCTGTTTCGCCGCGCAACGGCTCGCGGTAATACCAGGCCTGGTCGTAACGACACAGGATTCCGGGCATGCCTTCGCCGTACAAGTCGACCAATTGATAACGCTGGCCGTCGTTGAGGCCGGGCATGTCGGGGAATCGAGTCCAGCCCTGAGGCTGCGGATCGGGTGCGAAAGCGTTATAGCTGAACTCCATCGGCGGCCGACTTTCGGTCTGACCCAGCCCGTCACAGGCCTGGATGTGCGCTGCGGTCAGTTGGCTGTAACCCAACGGACTGGTCCGGTGCTCCAGCAGCAGGCGCTGCACCAGGACGGGTATTTGACCCAGCTCCTCAGGGAAATGATGGAACATCAACACCTGCCGGCACAGGCGACGGGTGCCCAGTTCGAAACCATAGCTGTAGTTCCAGAATGGATCGTCGCGCGCGGGCCATGGTTGTTGTTCAGCGAAGGTTGGCATCTTTTCAAGTTCGATCCAGCGCTCGCCGTAATCGAACACCAGATGAAAGTGCCATTGTTCCTGTTTCCAGCTGTCGGTGGCCCACGCGTACAGGTGCGGATGGGCCTTGGCGTTGCCGTAGCACACGCGGGTCAGATAGCGCTGGGCACGGTAGTCACGCCACTGTGGTGCGGCAGGCGGATCTGTTTCGGCCTTGTACTCGTAAACAATGTGCTCACCCCGGGTGTTGAGGCTTTCGTCGATCATCCACACGCCGACATGCTGCGGGTTGTTCGGGTCGCTGCGGCGCGAGCTATCGGTGGTGCCATAGGCATGCAGACTGCCATCGGCACCGTGGATGAGCCAGAAACCCACGGTGTCGGCCACGGTGGACCAATGTTCGATCAGGGCGAACTCTCCCTCGACCCGCGGCCAGTGGCGCGCCACCTTGTATTCGCTTGTCAGGGGTTCGTTGTTGTAGGTTTTCTCGGTACGAGAGATCAGCTCACCGTTGCTTTCGTTGCGCTCGGGCATCCACACATCGCCGCCAGGCCCCACCACTTGGTCGGTGCCGTCGTACGTCGGCGCGCCCTGAGTCGTGCGCAGGGTGATGGCATTGACTGTCATCCGCCAGCCGATGCCGAACGGGCTGTTGCCCACGTCGCTGCTGTAGCCCAAACCCAGCGCAGGGGCAAAACCGCGTCCGGGAGAAATCGGCAGGGGTAACTCAAGCGACGCCGCCCCGGTGGTGCCAACGCCCCCCCAACCCTTGCCGATGCTTTGAATGGCACCGCCCATTTTTGGCAGGGAAGGGGTGTTGATTTGCATCGTCGACTGTTGCTGTGGCTGTTGTTCGTTCATAGCGAACCACCCTCGCGTCTGGCCGTGTAGCTCACGTGCACGATGATGTCGGTGAGGGATTTGATCTGGGCCTCCCGATCCGCGAGGTTGGTGAAGGTCAGGGTCCAGCGGGAAATGCCCCCGGTGTATTCGAACGGCAGGTAGCGTTCGTCCTGGAAGTTGAGCTGGAACATGCCGTTGTCATCGGTGCCGTGGGAGAGGGCGATCTGTTGGCTGACTCGCAGGTTTTCCTTGGTGGTGCCGGGGGTGGCGGCCATTTCAACTTTGCTATAGGTCTGACTCAGCACCGCGCAGATATCTTTATAGGGGCCAATGCTGACCGGGAGGGTCACGCTGAGGGTCTTGATCCGTCGCAGGTAGTGGTTTTGATTTTTGAAGTCATCGTCGAACATTGGTTGCGTCAGTTCGAATTCACAGGTGCCGTTAGTCTCCAGGTCGTTCTTGATAGCGTCCCAGGTCTTGTTGACGGTTGAGGCCGGATCCTTGTCCTTCAGCTCTTTTAGCGAGACGGTTTTACGGATTTCCAGGTCGCGCTTACTGTTTTTCAGGTAATCGGCATGCATCCGTTGCAGGCTCATTTTCAGCTCTTCGCCGGCACCGAGGCCGCGGTAGGTGGCGTTCCAGGCACCGGGACGGATGAAGGTCTGGCTGAAGTCGCCCATTTCGTATTGCCAGCAGGCCTCGGCTGCCTGACACAGGGATTGAGCGGTGGTGTAAGCGGTGCTGTAGAAACTGGCGAACTTGCTGTTGAGCCAGTCATAGGTCTGGGATCGGCTGAAGCGGTTGCTGCTCAGCAGAAAATCATGGGTCGCCCTGACGTGATCCAACGCGGTTTGCGCCTGGCGCAGTTGCAGTTGAGTGGCTTTGTGTTGTTCGTCACAGACGGCGAGTTGCGCCTTGATTTGTTCGGCTTCGAGTTTTGCCTGGTCATGGGCCTGGGTCCATTCCTGGGCGCGGCGGCGATAACTCTCGATGCGATCCATGAGTTGACCAGCGCTGTTTAGCCATGCTGACTCTGCATGAAGTGTGGCCATCACGCTGTAAGCCGGCGCTTCAAGGCGATGTCCACCTATTGAAAAGCCGATGATATTAGGTGGGGCCTTTGAGCTTTCGCCGAAGGCTTGAGCGACGCAAGCCCCGACTTGGGCCGCGCCGCCCAGAAAGTGAGTGGCCCCCGCGGCGATCTCGAGTTCGCTGACGCCATCGTTCACCAGTTTTTCGTAATAACTGACCCTTCCCGCGATCAATGCCTGACTGGCTTGCAGCGCGTTCTTGTTAGCCTCATCGATCTTCCCGGCCTGCAGTTGTATATCCACAGCCACTTTCGCCATATTCCAGGCCTGTTGCTGTTGCAGCTCAAGGTATTGCGCCGACTCCTTGCGCTCGATCAGTGACAACAAGGTCGAGCCAAACTGAATCACGCTGTCCACCGCGTTCTGGGCCAGGGCAAACATGAACGTAAAGCGGTAATGCGGAATTTGCGGACTCAACAAGCGGCTAAGCGCGGCGCCAGACAAGCCCTGGCCCCAAGCGGCGAGCAGGGCGCGCGGATCCAGCGGCGTGGCGAACAACGGCAGGTTCAAGGCATTACCGGCCATGTCGAGGTGATGCCGCAGGTTGTGCAACCGACTCTCGGCCCGTTCCCAGCGCTGGATCAGCTCAGGGTTGAAGGGGCGGCGCAAGTAAGGATTATCGACGCCGGGCAACGACGGGTCGTCGCGGTATGGCCGCAGGCACAGCAACGGGGCGGCCTCCGAGTCCGGGGCTTTGCCGATGCGCAACGGTGGCTGTTGTTGATACTGGCGTTGCGCGGCGATCAGTTGCCGTTCAAATTCACGCAGCTCCTCATTCTTCGCAAAACTCAGTTCATCCAGCTTGATCGGTGCCCAATCGTCAGCCTGCCGAACGTCCGGACGCGGCCCGAGCAAATCCAGAATGCGTACGTAGCGTAACTTGGCTTCGGCCAACCCGTCCGGGGTCAGTTCCCGATAGGCCTGGTCAGCCTGATTGCTTTCTATATCGATATACAGCCCATACAAGGCCTTGCGAAAGTGCACTGGAAAACTGAGGGCGATCTGATGCGGGTCATCCGGGTACAAAATAGCCTGGCTGGGGTCCGCCGGGGCGGGCCAAACCGGCTCTTCCAGCGGCACTGTCTGCCAGTAGCCGGGGTGTCCCGAGTCGCTGCTTTGGCGTGCAGGATCGAAGACAAACGACAGCCAGTGTTTGGCTTCTTCGTACTGCTGTTCTTCGTTCAAACGGTAAGCCACCAGCCACGGCAGGTAGAGGAACAGTTCGAGGAAATACAGGTAGTAGGCGCCAGAGAAGTCCATCGATTGCGCGCCGAGACCGTTGGGGATCGGCGGTTCCTTCATCTGCTGGGTGTCCCAGCTCAGCAGTGACTCCATGCCGGATTCAGCACGATTGATCAATTGTCTGGCGAAAACGGTATTCATGCGGATCGGCGCCCGCGCTATCGTTTCATCGTCATTTTTCGCGATGCTTGATCCCGTGAAGTCAATGAATTGCGCCTTGCCCAGGGACGGACTGTCCCCCACGGCTGAATCTGTCACATTGTCGATGCTGGGAGCCGTTTGCGGAGAAGCCGGGAGCACCTCGCTCCAGCCGACGCTCAGGGCCTTCAAGGCGCCGCCCTTGATATTCCAGCCGGTAAAGGCGTTCCCCTCGTAAACCAAGACGCCATAAATCAGCGGGATTTTGAGGTCTTTTGCCTCGGGCCAGGTTACGGGCCAACCCTCGGGATGGTTAGTCGTCTGGTCGATCGAGAACGTATAACTTAGCCTGGTGTCTTTGCTCAGACGACTGACGAAATTCGACGCGTTAAGCTTACGCATTTGAACAAATGTTTCGGGTTGTGCATTGGAAATGACATCGTAAGGATGAGCGATGAAAAACTGGTAAGTGTATGGCCCGGACTGTGTGCTCTTCACGGTTTTATTGAGGAGTAACTTATGCCATCCTCCAGAATAAGTTCTACATTCTGTAATAAAGCTCATTCCTGACGGATCCAATATCATTTCCAACATCGCTTTATAGAGACGCTTGCCTCTGAGCGACGCTGCTTGCCCCGGCTTTGTAGCGGGCAACGAGAATGTGTCGCCTCCTGAACCGTCTATGATCAGATTTTTCATGCCCAAGTTATTGGTGAACATATGTGTAGCATTCTGTCGGTCCAGCCAGTCCGTCGTGGCCGTAATGGTCGATCCCTCGAGTAATGTATATCGCTGGCTGTAGAAGCTGGATTCATTGACAACTAAAACCAACTTGAAAAGTTCTTCTGTTGGATCATTTCTACCAAAGATAGAAACCTCAATAGTACGATCCTCGTTAAAATCCTCATCCAGTCTTACGGTCAGCTCAATGTTGGCTTTGCTTTGATCGTAAATCAGGTCGATGTCTTTCTGGCTCTGTCTGATTCGCCGCTGCCAACCTCCGAAGTTCCAGGTGAGGGGATCTTTATCCGGGGTGAAGTGCGTGACACCGCCGAATTCAGGCATACCGCTGGGAAGCCAGTACTGAAGGCGGCCGGCATTGCGGTTGGAACTGGCGAATATGTAGCCGATCAACAGCACATGCCCACGGTCGTCAGCTTCGGGCACAACCTTCCTCGTGTCGCCGGGGGGCGTCCCGATGACAAAACCTTCCACAGGGAACAGCGAACTGGCCTTGGCGTTTTTGTCGATTCGCAGGGTTCTCAGGAACTTGTATCCATCCTTCTCGCCAGATGCACCATCGCCTTGAGTGTAATGGCAGTACAGGGCGATAAACATCGACTCCGGTGACGTCGAGTGGTCATACACCACGATAGTGTGCGTTTCCCGCATGACTTCTTCCGGCGTTATATCGGTACCCAGCGTTTTACAATAACTGTCAATGTAGACCCGAGGCGTGCTCCAACTGTCATCGTATTTCTTGTAGCTGGCATATAAACGGAACCGTGGATGTACCTTGAGGTTTGCGTCATCTGCGCTCTCGTTTTCGATGGCATTCTTGTTCTGGATTTCCACCTCGGCCCAGATCACAAACAAGCGATTATTGAACCAGCACGGCCGTATCGTGTGCTCGAGGGCCGCCTCCGAGATCGGCACATTGGCTTTTTGCCAATCCGTCCAGGCGTTGGGCATAGGCTTGTCGTATTTGGGGGGAGTGTCGCCAAGCGTCTCTGCCTGCTCCCGCAACGGACGCTGGCGCATGTCCAGTGAGCGCCAGTAATAGGCGTTTTCGGCCGGGGATTTGCCAATGAAGTAGTAAGTGCTGTTGGCGAAATCTTCGCCGTCGATGTAGCCATTGCAGACCTTGACGTTGGCCACTTCTTCGAAACGCCCCAGGTAAGCCAATACTGCCGACTGCACTGTGTCGGGCTGAATCTGTGCTTGATTGAGGTCGTTCTCCAACTGCTTGAAACTGTCGGTCTTGGTCAGCCGCAGGGTCGGGTCCAGATAGATGTCTGGAAAGTAATGCAGTTGCTGGGTAGCGGCCCAGACCGGATAGCGGTTCAGACTGTCGCGCCAGCGCTTGATCTGGCTGGGGTTGAGGCTGTCATTGCTGTAGCCGGGTTCCATGTTCAGCATCATGGAGTTGATCAGTTGTTGCAGACTGGCAATGGCGCAGGCCACCCGACTGGTCGGTACATTCTGGCTAACCAGGACATCCAGCAACCAGAACTGAAAAAGGTCGTTGGCGGTCTTGATCAGCTCCACCAGCCCCTGCTCGATCAGGTACTGATCGTTAGGCACAGCTTCGTGCAAGTACAGGGCGAGCATCGCGTCACGCATTGCTTCATTCAGTGGGGCATCGAAAGCAGTCGTCATGATCGTTCCTTAACCATTGGCAGGTGATGAGGCTGAGGCAGGGCGGGCGGCCATGACCGCGTCACCTACGGTTTTCCAGGCATCCAGCGTGCTTTGATCATTCAGCCCGGTGGCTTGCAGCAGCGCCGTGGCGGACAGTCCGCTGGACAGGCAGGTCGCGTGGCAGCGACGTACCCAATCCACTTCTGCCATCGAGCAGGCACGTTTTTCGCTGAGGGTGCCGGTCAGCGCAGCGATTTCCACCTCCGACCATTCCAGCAACCGGGCCAAGGCAGCGTTGGCTGTTTCGCTGGCGACCTGGCGCAGGGCTTTGTTTTTCAGCTTGGCCTTGGCCGGGTTGGCGCAACTGAAATAGCTCAACAGGCTGTCTTCCGATTGGCTTTGGCCGTGGAACCAATGACTGAAACGTTCGAACAGATAGAGGTCGCTGAGCGAGGGTTCGCTGCTACTCGCCGGGTACAGGTCTGCGCTCAGCCAGGCCGGATTGATCAGGAACAGGCGCAATGCGCTGTTGCTCAACCGCAATTGCACGGCGATCTCGGCATGGCGCGACACACGCTGGAAATGCTCGATCAGTGCCGGGTTGACTTCTCGCTCAAGGGCTTCCAGCAAAATGCTGTAAACCGAGGAATGCGCCCAGTGGATGACGGCAACGCAGCGCTCCGGCGGCAGCTTGGTGGTTTCCTGAAACAGCCCTTCAAGCAACTGTGTTTGCCGGTCGTGCGCGCCGAGTAAAAGCTCGACGAGTTTCGCTGCGCACATTTCTTTGACCGGCTCTGTCAGCTTGAGCAGTTTGAGCAGGTCATCAACCCCTGCCTGAAGCCAGGTGATCGGCGCGTCCACCAGGCTCAGTGAACGCTCAAGGCCTGGTAACAGTCCCCCATCATCAAGCAGTTTGTGGCTGATCAGTAACTCGAACCATTCGAGTTGTGCCGGGTTGGTTGTGCCATCGTCGACAAGAGGCAGGCCCAGCGAATTTACTTGCTCCTTGGTCACAACGCTTCGGTCTGTGTCCTCACACAACCGGGTCAATCGGCTGAGCAGATCGTCGGGCAGGGCTGCGGGTTCAGCCACTCGCGTTGGCGGGATGTCATCCAGACCTTCAGCCGCCAAGGGGACATCCGGACCTAAACGCTGCTGCAATTGCGCAACCGTCTGTTGGCTGTCCTTGAGCCAGTCAACAGCCCAGTCCAGTTGCATCAGCACATCAAGAATGTCCGGCTCCGCAGGTGTCGTCCGTGGACTCAAGCGGCCGCTGGCCAGCGCAGTCTTGTAGCGTTGACCACCGAGCAACCCCGTCAGCGTCAACAGGTCGGCGACCGAGTAACCGAAGAGCCGGGCGATCCGCGCCTGACGGTAAAGTGACGAGACGGTGGGCAAGTCGCGTTTGAGCCCGCCCAGGTGTTTTTGGGTCTGTTTGACAATCAGCAGCAGAGAATCTGCGGTCGGTTGCAGGCCGAGGCCGGCACACAATTGCAGCAGGGTTTTCTGCGTAGCCGCATGAGTGGTGGAAAGATCGATTTCCGTTTGATCAAGGATCAGCGGGGTGTCGAACAGTTTTACCGTGTTGAACACTTGGTCAAACAACGGCACCTCATCCTGGCTATTGGCATAGGGCGAGAGATCGTGCATCAGCGCCGCGAATTCCTGGGGATCAATACCGTGACGCTGGTTCAGATGGCGGTAGATGCCGATTGCGCGCAAGGTGTTTTCATTGAGCTCCATTGCAAGATTGGCATCGCCCTCGGCCCGCATAGCGCTGATGATCAACGTGTCCAGTTGTGCGAAGGGGATCTGGCTCCAGCGTTGCAGGCGGACCATGCGTTGCAGGCGATCCAGTCGATTGAGTGAGGTCTTGGTCAGGCGCCACTGCCTGGACTCGCCCAGCCAGACTTGCTCCAGCCCCATGGCATTGTCGAATTGATCGCGCATGATGGATTCGGGCGTCGGGCCTTGTTCACTGTCATATAGGTCCGCGCCCGTGCCGGTGCCATTGACGTAGCAGGCGCCATAGTGGTTCGGGTGGGGAAAGGGCAAAACCTTGCCGACAATGCCACCGATCACCACACCGGCATGTTGCGGGTTCAGGCTTGGGCAGTTGGGGGACAGGCGCACCGCGTATGTACGTCGAGCCAGGAGCATTTCCACCTGTTCGGCGTTCAGGCCGGTGTGCGCCATAAAGTCGGTCAGCATGGCCAAGGTCCAAAGTGGCGAGTCGTGTGTGACGTCGACACCGTAGGACTGTTTGAAAAACGCCTGTTCTGGCGCCGTCAGGATGTACTGCTCATCGAGGGTGAGGGTGACGCGCTGGCTAGCCAGACTTATCGGCGCGACGTCGGTGCCCGTGGTGGTGATCAGATTGAAGTGGGCGGTGTAGCCGCTCTCCTCTGGCTCTGGAAGGGGGTCCTTGGCTTGGATGAATGAAGTGATGGTGCGCTCGCCGGGGAGGTGCATAGCGTTCAGCAGCCATACTCCGTTAGCGTCTGCAGGTGTGGCAGAACCCAGTGACAGTTTCACCTCGGGAATTACTGTTGCGCCGTCCTTTTTAAAGGTCACGGGCACCGTGTTGGTGCCGGCCGTAACATCGACAGGAATATTCGCCTGGGGATCTGCGGCACCGACGTCGTCCTGCCCCGGGGGCAATGAAAAACACTCTCGCATTGGCGTGTGGGAACCCAGGTAGGTGCTCCCGGCGCTCCTCCAGCCATTAATCAACTCATTACGCGTCAGATAAAAATTGCTGAATACCGAGGGTTCGATCAGCAATGCCTGTTGCTGTGGACTCAACCCGGACAATAACCGTTGCGCTTGCAGCACCGGCTGCTCGTACACTTGGCCAAATTGGTTGGTTGCCTTCTGCCCAATCGGCAGCACCAGGCTGGCTCGGTAATTCAACTCCCCCAGTTGGGGTTTCTTGTCAGCCAAACCCAATTGGCATTGATGGTGATAGAAGTTGTAGGGCAGCTCGAAGGGATAGCGCCGCTCGGCCAATACCTGATGGGTGGACTTGGTGCGGTCGGTGGGATTGCCATCCAGGTAAATGCGCAAGTTACTCCCCAGCACCTCATTGACAATTTCCAGCATCGGTTTTGGGGTAAAGGTGCTTTCGTGGGTGATCAACAGATCCTTCAGGTCCGGGCGGCGGTGATCCAGCAAGATGCGTTTTGAGTCGGTGCTGGTGCCTTCCAGCTCCTGAATGAACGCCCGTAGCGTGCTCAGGTAGGCCACTGGCGAATCGATGGCGGCGAGGGCGCCGACCTTGCAGAACTTATCCCAGTTTTCCTTGAACAGATTGGGAAAAGTCGGCCCCAACGGAATGAGCGCGCGAACGCCACTGCGTTGGGCGAGTTGCTGGAACGTGCCGGAAGAAGTTTGGTATTCACGGTACAGGCGCGCAATCAGCGTGGCGTAGCCCATGGCGTTGTCGTAGGCGAGGTCGGCGTCGGCGTCACTGTGTTTGGCAAGTTGCCGCGCAAATGCGGTTTTGGGCAGGCGAATGATGTCGAAGACTGACGTGAACGCCATTTTTTGCATGGCCGATGCAAAATCGCTCCGTCCCTTTTTCAACGAACCTTCAGTCTTGACGAGTGAGGTCATCAGTGAATTGTTGTCATCGGCCATGACGGTGATTCTCCTGCCAGAAAAAGGGAAGGCATCGACTAATGCAATGCCCGGCAGGATCACGCTAACGATAAACAGGGGCGACGTAACCTGTCAGACCTGACAGGTGAATAGCGTATCTTTAGAACAAATTAATATGGTTTTTATGTTTTTTATTTCTTTATCGAAAGGGCAAATAATCCGCGTTCGTTCGTCGGGACTGTCAGGTTTGACAGGTGTCGCCGTTCTTTTTTGGAGGTAGAACGGGAGGATATCGCGCGATGAGGCTGCGCATTCCAGGAGATAAATCATGTCTGACGAAAATGAAGTTGAAGACAATAAAGACGAACTGTCGGGGAAATTCTTAGTTCCAACACCCATTATTACTGCGCCTACCGCAAGTGTTGTCAGTCGTCGATTTAATGTTCATGCAATCACATCGCCGCGGCCTCACTCCAAGTGGAATCTGGATTTCTTCAAGGTCGGCCAAAGTGGCCGATTGAAAAGATACGACGGTGGACCTGGTATCGCTTTTATTGAATTCGTAGTGCCCGATGAATTACCCGTTGGAGAGAATCTTTACTTCAAGATTGAATACCGGGACTTACTCACTACGATATACAGTCCGTGGGCTACCAGTCGTGTTTTTAGAATAATTCAAGCACCCCCGCCCCTGCCGGAGATTCGCGCTCCGGCAGAAGGCTTCTCGCACATCGGAGCCGGTCAGCTCAACGGAACCTGCGTGGCAGGGGCGAAAGTAACGGCGATATTCATCAACGGCAACCCACCGGAGGCAGATGTCTATGTGAACGTGACTGAATGGGCATACAACTACTCATGGGCGCCTGGCAGACATCAGTTCCGGATGAAGCAGACGTTGAACGGAGAGGAATCCGGCCTGACCGGTATACGAACGTTCTACACCAAGGCCCCTCAGCCGACGATCAATCCGCCACCCACCCCGGCGGGGGCGAAACAGGTGCTGACTATTGCCGGCGTTTGGCCTGATGCTCCTACCCTGCAAATGTTCACCGGTGCGAACACACCGGTTGCGGGCACCTTCAGCGCCAGCGGAACCACCCGCACCTTCACACCGACGGCGAATTGGGCATTCGGCACCACCACGGTCAAAGTCGTACAGACGGTGAACGCTGTGGCTTCGGATCCCAGCAATCTGGTGTCCGTCGTGGTTAAACCCTTGGCGCCGCACATCACGACCCCTAAAGAGGGTGAAAGCCATGTTGCCGTAGAGGTGGCGGGCACCTGTGAGCCCGGCGCTACGGTGAAGGTATGGAGTGTCGGTACTGACCTTGGTGCTACCGAGGTAACGGGCACGAGTTGGAAAAACCGCTGGCCCTGGACGCCAGGTCCGAAGGTTGTTCACGCGAGGCAAACGGTAGCAGGGCAGACCTCTGATGACAGTACGGTCATCAACTTCAAAATAAAGCCACCGAAACCGACGATCAGTCCGACACCCAACCCGGCGGCCGCGAAACAGGAGCTGAGCATTACCGACGTTTGGTCCGGTGCAGTCACCCTGCAGATGCTGACTGAGGCAGGCACACCGGTTGCGGGCACCTTCAGCGCCAGCGGAACCACCCGCACCTTCACACCGACGGCGAATTGGGCATTTGGCACCACCACGGTCAAGGTCGTACAGACGGTGAACGCTGTGGCTTCGGATCCCAGCAATCTGGTGTCCGTCGTGGTTAAACCTTTGGCGCCGCACATCACGACCCCTAAAGAGGGTGAAAGCCATGTTGCCGTAGAGGTGACGGGCACCTGTGAGCCTGGCGCTACGGTGAAGGTATGGAGTGGCGGAACTGACCTTGGCGCTACCGAGGTAACGGGCACGAGTTGGATAAACCGCTGGCCCTGGACACCAGGTCCTAAGGTTGTTCACGCGAGGCAAACGGTAGCAGGGCAGACCTCTGATGACAGTGCGGTCATCAACTTTAAAATAAAGCCACCGAAGCCGACGATCAGTCCGACACCCAATCCGGCGGCCGCGAAACAGGAGCTGAGCATTACCGACGTTTGGTCCGGTGCTGTCACCCTGCAAATGCTGATTGAGGCAGGCACACCGGTTGCGGGCACCTTCAGCGCCAGCGGAACCACCCGTACCTTCACTCCGACGGCGAATTGGGCATTCGGCACCACCACGGTCAAGGTCGTACAGACGGTGAACGCCGTGGCTTCGGATCCCAGCAATCTGGTGTCCGTCGTGGTTAAACCTTTGGCGCCGCACATCACGACCCCTAAAGAGGGTGAAAGCCATGTTGCGGTAGAGGTGACGGGCACCTGTGAGCCCGGCGCTACGGTGAAGGTATGGAGTGGCGGAACTGACCTTGGTGCTACCGAGGTAACGGGCACGAGTTGGATAAACCGCTGGCCCTGGACGCCAGGTCCGAAGGTTGTTCACGCGAGGCAAACGGTAGCAGGGCAGACCTCTGATGACAGTGCGGTCATCAACTTCAAAATAAAGCCACCGAAGCCGACGATCAGCCCGCCACCCAGGCCGGCGGCGGCGAGAGAGGTGCTGAACATTACCGACGTTTGGTCCGGTGCAGTCACCCTGCAAATGCTGAACGAGGCAGGCACTACGGTTGCTGGCAGCTTCAGCGCCAGCGGTACCACTCGCAGCTTCACACCGACGGAAGATTGGACCCCGGGCGATAACACCGTCACGGTCGTGCAGACCGTCAACGCTGTGGACTCCGATCCAAGTGATGGGTGCACGTTCACCGTGGAGGTTGGGGAAAAGCCTGAAGCACCACAATTTCTGCTACCGATGGCGGGTGCCAAAACCTCGACACGGCCGGTCATCAAGGTCAGCGGCCTGGCCGGTGCCCTGCATACCGTGCGGCTTGAGGACGGGGGAACGTTGCATGAGAACAACGCGGACGCCGATGGCGTTTTGGAGTTCACGATCCAGACACCTTTGACTCCCGGGACGAACCGCCTCCAAGTGAAACAGAAAGCTAATGGGCCCGCGTCCGACTGGAGTGAGCCGCATCTGTTCACGGTAAAAGAACTGCCGAAAACCCCCATCATTCAGGTGCCGCTGGATGCCGCACTTGTCCCGCGTACACCCGTGATCAGAGGTAAAGGCGAAACCCGAGGACAGATACTTTTGCGTCATGAGGATGACCCCGAGAACCTGATTGCCACGATCAGTGGGTTAACGTCCTGGCGCTGGACCGCCAAGGAGATGTGGCCCCTCGGCGACTACGCCATTCAGGCACAGCAGACAGAAGACGGGGACAGTTCAGATTGGACAGAAACCCGCTCCTTCACGGTGGTTGATGCCCGCTACGGCATTGGCGATGCCACGCCGGTGCTCGGCAATCCGGTGGTGGGCACCGGGCAGAGTGTCATGTTGCGGGTTCAGGTTTTGTCCGGTGACAGCGGGGAGGCGGCCGAAGGGGTGAAGGTGGAATGGCGTATCAAAGGTGAGCAGGATGTCCTGGCGACGACTGAGACCGGCCGTGACGGTTGGGCGCATTATGCCTACACCCCTGAAACTGCCGGCAAAAGTGAAATCGTGGCGGATATCACCAACGATAATGCCGGCGTCGTCATGACCGAACTCTACGAGGTCAACGCCTTGTTGCACGATGACTGGGCGCGGGAGATCACGCTTTATCTGGACGGTCGTCACGTTGGCTTGGCTAAGAGTGACCTCGTTCTGGTGAAAGGCAAACCCTCAAGGCTGCAAATCGAAGTCAAAGCAGGCAGTAAGTTGATTGGCTCTTCCGTCACCTTGCAAGACCTATGGGGGGCTACGGAACATGGCCTGACCTTTGTTCCAGAGCTGGGAACGGCGCAGGTGGTAGAGAAAGTACAGGCCTTGGTTTGGTCCATTTCTTTGGAGGAGGGTCAAAGCGGAATTTTTGGTTTGAACCTGACCAGTCCGGTAATGCCTGACTGGCAATTGCCTGGGCATGTGGTAACGGGAGATTTTGCTGAATTCGTGGACGTCGATCTCGATACGTTCCCACAGGTTTTCGGAGGCGAACCGGCATATCCCTGCCTGGGTGCGACGCATACGGTAAATGTGCGACCCAAACTCAATAGTCTTTTGCTTGGCCTGCCCGTAACGCTGCAGTTGACCCAGGAAGCAGCAGACCTCGGGGTGACCGTGAGTCCGAGTTCCCCTCAAAGAATGAACGAGAATGGAGTGAGTTGGTCGCTGGATTGCGTCAACAGTAGTAAAAGCGGCAACTTTGCAGTGCGGTTGAATTTAGTGGGGTGGGAGTTCACGTCCCCGGAAATGCCGATGTCTCTGGGGCATAACAAGGTCGAGATAACGGAAACGTTTGGCCCTCAGGAAATGGGAGGGTCGGCCAGTTATTGGAGGTATGGCAAGCGAGCGACGTCAACATTCACGGGCCAGCCTGCGGGGGGCGTCCCGGTGACGGTCACTATTTCCGGGACTCCTTCGCAACGTAATACAGGGCCAGATGGCTGGATATACGTCAATTACAATGATGATCAATCTGCAAGTTTGACCATTCGCAATCGTTACGACGGAAGCAGTGCCTGACCCGGATACCCACTCAGCAGGCGTTGCCGAAGGCTGCGAGCCTTTGATCTTGATCTCTAAAGGCATGATTAAAGGTTCGCAGCCTTCGGCATTTGCAGGGGACTGCGTTTCAAGCGGACATAAAAAAGGCGCCCCAAAGGACGCCAAAAAATTCACCTCTTTCCAAAGGAGCAAGGAGCTTCTAAAGGTGAATGTGCATTGCTCGTAAACTCAGAGAATCGCCAACGGATACTCGACAATCACCCGCACTTCATCCAGGTCCGACTCGAATGCCGTGGCGCGAGTGGTGGCTTGGCGCAAGCGCAACGACATGTCCTTCAACGAACCACTCTGCACCACGTATTTCACTTCGATGTTCCGCTCCCAACGCTTCTGGTCGGTCAATGGATTGCCGTCGCCATCGCGGCGCATGTACACGGCGTTGGCGTTGGAATAGTCGGCGTCGGTACCGCGCGCATAACGGGTCATGAACGACAGACCGGGCACGCCGTAGGTGGTCATGTCGAGGTCGTAGCGCACCATCCATGAACGTTCTTTCGGCGAGTTGAAGTCGCTGTACTGGATGGAGTTGTCGAGGAAGATCGAATCGGACTGGCGCAGGTAATCGAAGTCGTCGTTACCGTTGTTGCGCTGATGCGAGAGGGCGAAGGAATGCGCGCCGAATTTCACCCCGGCACGGCCGCTCCAGATGTTGTTGTCGAACTCCCCGAGCAGTTGTTTGCCTTCGTCGACAGCCTTGTAATAGTTCAGACCACCGAACAGCGACACGTCATCCGATAGCGGATATGTCCACGCGGTGCCAGCGTAGTACTGGTTCCAGGCATCCTTGAGGCGGCTGGAATACAGGCTGAAACTGAGGTTTTTGTTCAGCACATAGTCGCCGCCACCGTAAGCGATCCACGGCGAATTGACGGGGCCGGCATAGAAGGTCGCGAAGTTCTCGCGCATGTCGCTGGACACCGGTTGGCTCATCGCATGCAGTCGACCGCCCTGAACCGATAGACCTTCAATACTGGTGTTGGTCGCTGTCACGCCGCGAAAGCTTTCCGGCAGCAAACGCGAGTCGCCGGCCGCCACGACCGGGTTGGCCGGGAATACATCGCCGACCCTGACCACCGTATCGAATGCCCGCACTTTCGCGGCGCCTCCGACCTTGGTGTATTCATCCCGCGCCTCGCCGTCACTGTTGACCGGCAGCACATCAAACGAACTACGGCCACCGTTGCGCCCACCACCGGTGTCGAGTTTCAAGCCGATCATCGCAAACGCATCGACACCGACCCCGACGGTGCCTTGGGTAAAGCCGGATTCGAACTTGCTGATCACCGCATGCGACCAGGCTTCGGAATAACCGTTGCCGGTCGGGCTGGACTCGCCGTTGCGGTGATCACGATTGAAGTAGAAGTTGCGGTTGAGCACCGTCAGGCTGCTGCCTTCGATAAAGCCTTCGGCTTTTTCTTCTGCAAACACCATGGACGGCCCGGAGCCGACCACCACCGCTAAAGCGGCCATCGACATTTTTGTATTGTTAACCATCAAACACTCCTTGGGTTCGGCAGAACGGGAACGTGCTTCGGCGTGGGTTTTATTGTTCGACGGGCAAGCGCCCGCCGGCATGGTCGCCGGGTGACATCGTTGCAAGCTGCGGATAACGCCAAGGTGATGAGGGAATTACAATTTCGTCATATGGGTGGAGCGAAGGCCTTGGATATCAGGTCAGGGCTGCGAGTTGTTCGATTGTCTGCGGAAAACGCTGGACCAGACGGATCAGGGTCGTGGCCTGAGCATTGGGTGTTGCTCGTCCTTGCTCCCAGTTTTCGAGCGTTCGCGTGTTGGTGCGTAGATACATCGCGAATACTGACCGAGAAAGATTAAGTTGCTGACGGATGGCTACCACTTCCTCCGCAGTGATTGGCATCAGTTTTGGCAACTGAACCTTGTGGGTACGCAAGGTGATTTTGCCTTGGCGTTCATCAGCCAGTGCTTCGAGTCCATCCATCAGTTCGGAAAAAATGTCACGTTTCATAGTGGCTTCTCGCGTTGAGTTCTCTATCCAGTGTTTTTCTGAAAAGTTTTTCTGGGCAGGCGTCAGATCGTCCTGCTCGTTTTTGTTGTAGACGGTAAAGAGCCAGAACTGATCGAAGCCTGACCACCAGTAATAAATCACTCGTAATCCGCTGCGTTTACCTTTCCCTCTTCGTTGGTCGCCAAAGCGAATTTTACGAAGCCCGCCTGTGTCCTCGATGAGATCGCCTGCTTCCGGATTTTTCAGCAACTCCAGTTGAAAGCTGCGAAACAGATCGTCATCCAGATAGTCGTCTCGGTGCTTCTGAAACACAGGTAATTCGATAAATAGAGCATCCATGTTCTGTACGTTACCTACGTATAGTGTTGTCTCGAAAATCGAATCGGTCAAGGCTTCCTGGCCTTGCTTTTCGTCCCTTTTTCAACGGTAGACGCCGGTCGTAAAAACACCTGTAGGACGAATCGCCGCGTGTGGTGAGAACGTTCGATTGATCTATGAAGAGACTTCGCAATTGCCGTGTCGGAACAATCCCGCAGCAGTGTCCAACGCCGAATCGCGATAGCGACGGGGGGCAGGGTATGAAGAGGCTGAATGTGCCGACGCCTTCGCGAGCAGGCTCGCTCCCACAATGGTCCAGAGTGGTTACAGACTTTGTGAAACCATCGAAACCTGTGGGAGCCGGGCTTGCCCGCGATGAGGCCAGCGCAAGCGCTCGAGATGCTAAATCCCACAAAAACAAAAACGGCACCCGAAGGTGCCGTTTTCATGTGTAGCCAGCCGAGCAATCAGCCCGCCAGACCCGCCTGCTGAACCAGAGTCAGCAATGGCTGCGGGTAAACGCCGAGGAAGAACGCAACCAGGGCGATGGCCAGCAGCATCACGCCGCCTGCCTTCTGTTCCCAGTGCAGTTGCGCATCGTGGCGACGCAGGTTTGGCTCGATCAGGTACAGGGTGACCATCACGCGCAGGTAGTAGAAGACGCCGATGGCGCTGCCCAGTACCAAGGACCCGACCAGCCACCATTGGTGCGACTCGACACCGGTGGCGATGATGTAGAACTTGCCGATGAAGCCTGCGGTCAGCGGGATACCGGCCAGGGACAGCATCATCACGGTCAGTACGGCGGTCAGGTACGGACGGCGCCAGAACAGGCCGCGGTACTCGTACAGGGCGTCTGCGTCACGGCCGTTGTACGGCGAGGACATCAGAGTGATCACACCGAACGCGCCAAGGCTGGTGATCACGTAGGTGACCAGGTAGACGCCGATGGCTTCTACCGCCAGACCCTTGCTCGCCACCAGTGCGATCAGCAGGTAGCCGAAGTGCGCGATGGACGAGTAACCGAGCAGACGCTTGAGGTTGCTCTGGGTCAGGGCCAGCAGGTTACCGAACAGGATCGAGGCGACGGCGATCACGCTCAGCACGTCGCTCAGTACGCCACTGCTTGCAGCAGGGGAGATCTGGAACAGACGCACCATCACCGCAAACACGGCCACTTTCGACGCGGTCGCGAGGAACGCTGCGACCGGTGCCGGAGCACCTTCGTACACGTCCGGCGTCCACAGGTGGAACGGTACCAGCGACAGCTTGAACGCCAGACCGATCAGCATCATGCCCAGGCCCAATTGTGCCAGCGGGCTAGGCAGACCAGTGGCAGCCAGTGCCTGACCAATACCGACGAAGCTCAGCGAACCGGCGTCTGCGTACAGCAGCGCCATACCGAACAGCAGGAACGCGGAACCGGCGGCCGACAGCACCATGTACTTGATACCGGCTTCCAGCGAACGCTTGTTGAAGAAGGCGTAAGCCACCAGACCGTAGACCGGCACCGACAGCAGTTCCAGACCGATGAACAAGCCGGCCAGGTGCTGCGCGCTGACCAGAACCAGACCACCGGCAGCGGCCATCAGGATCAGCAGGTACAGTTCTTCACGGTTGCCCGGGTAACCCGAACCGCCATCGCCCAGATAGGCGTGGGCGAGGGTGACGCAAGCGAGGGTGGCGACCAGGATCAGCGCCATGTACAGGCAGGCAAAGGTGTCGATCTGCAGCAATGGGGTCACGGCCAGAGGCGCGACTTTCAGGGCTGGCAGGATCGACAGCAAGGCCAGGTTCAGACCGGCCACCGAGATCAGGAACGTCTGCGAGTGGTTGCGGCGCCAGGCGATTGCCAGCATCACCACGATAATGGTGAGGCTGGTGATCAACAGTGGCGCAAGCGCAATAAAGTGTTGAATCGTGAATTCCATAGCGCTCTTACCGGGCCGAAGCGAGTTGAGTGAAGGCGGTGCCGAGCCACTGCTGTACGCCATGCATCGTGGCGGCAGAAGTGTCGAGGAACGGTTGCGGGTAGACGCCGAGGTAAATCAGCAGCACCGCAAGGCCTAGCACCATGATCAGTTCGCGAGCGTCCATGCCGTGCAGGATCGAATCCGATTTGGACGGACCGAAATACGCACGGTGGATCATGATCAGCGAGTAGACCGAACCGAACACCAGACCGGAGGTGGCAATCGCGGTGATCCAAGGCCAACTGGCGAACGAACCGATCAGGATCAGGAACTCGCCGACGAAGTTACCGGTGCCTGGCAAGCCCAGCGAAGCGGCTGCGAAGAACAGGCTGATCGCCGGCAGGTAAGCGATACGCGACCACAGACCGCCCATCTCACGCATGTCACGAGTGTGCAGACGCTCGTACAACTGACCGCTGAGGATAAACAGTGCTGCTGCCGACACACCGTGCGCGAGCATCTGGATCACGGCACCTTGCAGCGCCAGTTGGCTACCGGAGTAGATGCCGATCAGTACGAAGCCCATGTGGGAAACGGACGAGAAGGCGATCAGACGCTTGATATCGGTTTGGGCGAACGCCAGGAACGCACCGTAGAAGATCCCGATCAGACCGAGGGTCATGGCGATCGGCGCGAACTCGGCCGAAGCGTTCGGGAACAGCGGCAGGGCGAAACGCAGCAGGCCGTAGGCAGCGGTTTTCAGCAAGATACCGGCGAGGTCGACGGAACCAGCGGTCGGCGCCTGGGCGTGAGCGTCAGGCAACCAGGAGTGGAACGGTACGACGGGCAGCTTGACCGCGAAGGCGATGAAGAAGCCGAGCATCAGAATGTACTCGGTGGTCATCGACATCTTGGTTTTCAACAGGTCGGCGTAGTTGAAGGTAATCACGCCAGTGTTGTTGAAGTTGACCAGCACCAGACCGAGGATCGCCACCAGCATGATCAGGCCGGAAGCCTGAGTGAAGATGAAGAACTTGGTCGCTGCGTAGATCCGGGTTTTCTTGCCGTCCGAAGAACTGTGACCCCAGAGCGCGATGAGGAAGTACATCGGCACCAGCATCATTTCCCAGAAGAAGAAGAACATGAACAGGTCGAGGGCGAGGAACACGCCGACAACGCCGCCCAGGATCCACATCAGGTTCAGGTGGAAGAAGCCAACGTGACGTTGAATCTCTTTCCACGAGCACAGTACCGACAAGATACCCAGCAGACCGGTCAGCAGAATCATCAACAGCGACAGGCCGTCGAGGGCCAGGTGCACGCTGATGCCGAATCGTTCGATCCAGATGTGCTTGAACTCAAGCGCCCAGGTCGGATCGGCGCCAGGCGCCGGGGCAAATGAATAGTTGCCGGTCGCCCACAGCCAGAGGCCGATCGCGAGCAACAGGGACATGGTGATCAGCGCAATCCAGCGGGGGAGGGTAGCGCCGAAGCGCTCACCCATCCAGCACAGCAGGCCGCCGATGAAGGGGATCAGGATTAGCCAAGGCAGAATCATGACGGGCTCGTTTCCTTTCGCAAATTCGCAAGGTTCATATCAGACCGCTACCAGCACGATGGCGCCAATAACCAGCACGGCACCAGCAGCCATCGAAGCAGCGTACCAACGCAGTTGACCGGTCTCGGTGCGGCTCAGGGCAGTGTGACCACCCTTGGCCATACGCGGGATCAGACCGATGGTCTGGTCGAGCGGGTCTTTGCGCAGGATGTGGCTGATCGCAAGGTACGGCTTGACGAACAGTTTGTCGTAGATCCAGTCGAAGCCCCAGGCAGCGAACCACCAGGCCGAAAGGAAACGGCCGATGCCGCTGTTGGCAATTGCCGTCACGAAGCGACGCTTGCCGAGGAACAGCAGGGCCGCCAGCAGGATACCGGCCAGGGCGATGGCGCCCGACGCGATTTCCAGACTGTGCTTGGCTTCGCCACCGGCATGGCCAACGCTCTCAGGCAGTACGCCGTGCAGCGGTGGAACGATCATGGCGCCGACGAAAGTCGACAGCACGATCAGCACCGACAGCGGCAGCCAGTGAGCGATGCCGTGACCGGCGTGGGCTTCGGTCTTGGCTTCACCGTGGAACGCGATGAAGATCAGGCGGAAGGTGTACAGCGACGTCATGAACGCACCCACCAGACCTGCATAGAGCAGACCGTGGTTGCCGCTGGCGAACGCTTCCCAAAGGATTTCGTCCTTGGAGTAGAAACCAGCGGTGACCAGTGGCAGGGCAGACAGTGCCGCGCCGCCGACGATGAAGCTGGCATAAGCCAGTGGCAGTTTCTTCCACAGGCCGCCCATCTTGAAGATGTTCTGCTCGTGGTGGCAGGCAACGATCACCGCACCGGAAGCAAGGAACAGCAGGGCCTTGAAGAAGGCGTGGGTCATCAGGTGGAAAATCGCGCCATCCCAGGCACCAACGCCCAGCGCCAGGAACATGTAGCCGATCTGGCTCATGGTCGAGTAGGCGAGGATACGTTTGATGTCGGTTTGTACCAGTGCCGCAAAACCAGCCAGAACCAGGGTCACACCACCGACGATGCCGACCAGGTGCAGGATGTCCGGCGCGAGGGTGAACAGGCCGTGAGTACGGGCGATCAGGTAAACGCCTGCGGTCACCATGGTTGCAGCGTGGATCAGTGCCGAAACCGGGGTAGGGCCGGCCATCGCGTCTGCCAGCCAGGTTTGCAGCGGCAGTTGTGCCGATTTACCGACAGCGCCGCCCAGCAGCATCAGGGTCGCCAGCGTGATCCAGAAATCGCCGACCTGGAATTTCTGCGGTGCCAGCACCAGCAGTTCCTGGATGTTCAGCGTGCCCACTTGCTGGAACAGGATGAACAGGCCGATGGCCATGAACACGTCGCCGATCCGGGTCACGATGAAGGCCTTGAGTGCGGCGTTACCGTTGTTGCGGTTGCTGTAGTAGAAACCGATCAACAGGTACGAGCACAGGCCTACGCCTTCCCAACCGAAGTACAGGAACAACAGGTTATCGCCCAGGACCAGGAACAGCATGCTGGCGATAAACAGGTTGGTGTACGAGAAGAAGCGCGAGTAACCCGCTTCACCGCGCATGTACCAGGAGGCGAACAGGTGGATCAGGAAACCTACGCCAACCACCACGCCGAGCATGGTGATCGACAGGCCGTCGATGTAGAGGGCGAAGTCAGGCTTGAAGCCTTCCACCGCCATCCACTGCCAAAGCACCAGGGTGTAGTGACCGCCTTCGGGAGGCGCGACGTTGAATTGCCAGATGACGTAGGCGGTGACAATCGCCGACAAGCCAATGGAACCCACGCCGACCAGCGCCGAAAGGTTTTCCGACCAGCGTCCACGGGAGAACGACAGCAGCAGGAAACCGATCAGAGGGAATACGAAAGTCAGAAAGATTAAGTTCATCCGCGCATCTCACTGGCAGCGTCGATATCGAGCGTGTGGAAGCGGCGATACAGTTGCAGCAGGATCGCCAGGCCAATACTGGCCTCGGCGGCTGCCAGGCTGATCACCAGGATGAACATGATCTGTCCATCCGGCTGGCCCCAGCGGGCGCCTGCAACGATGAAGGCCAGTGCCGCGGCGTTCATCATCACTTCCAGACTCATCAACACGAACAAAATGTTGCGGCGGACCATCAGGCCGACCAGACCAAGGCAGAACAGGATGCCGGCAACCGCCAGTCCATGCTCGAGAGGGATAGCAGGCATGTCTTACTCCTTCGCCTCGTTACGGCCCAAATGGAACGCCGTGACGGCTGCGGCGAGCAGCAGCATCGAGGCGAGTTCGACCACCAGCAGGTACGGGCCGAACAGGCTGATGCCCACGGCTTTCGCGTCTACGGTGGTGTGGCCGATGGCCTGACCGCTCTGGTGAGCGAACAGCACATACAGCAGTTCGGCCAGCAGCAGGGCGGCGAGAATCACCGGCCCCGCCCAGATACCGGGCTTGAGCCAGACGCGTTCCTGCTGAACGGCGGCGGGGCCCAGGTTCAGCATCATCACCACGAACACGAACAGCACCATGATGGCGCCGGCGTAGGCGATCACTTCCAGCACGCCGGCGAACGGTGCGCCGAGTGCGAAGAAGGTCATGGCCACGGCGATCAACGAGATGATCAGGTAGAGCAGGGCGTGCACAGGGTTGGTGTTGGTGACCACGCGAAGCGTGGACACAACAGCGATACCCGATGCGAAATAGAAAGCGAATTCCATCGTTCTTCCTTAAGGCAGCAAGCTCTTCACGTTGATCGGTTCGGCTTCGTTCTGCGCAGCGCCTTTCGGCTTGCCAGCGATTGCCATACCTGCAACACGATAGAAGTTGTAATCAGGGTTTTTGCCGGGGCCGGAGATCAACAGATCTTCTTTCTCGTACACCAGATCCTGACGTTTGAACTCGGCCATCTCGAAATCCGGGGTCAGCTGGATTGCGGTGGTCGGACAGGCTTCCTCGCAGAGACCGCAGAAAATGCAGCGCGAGAAGTTGATACGGAAGAAGTCCGGGTACCAGCGACCGTCTTCGGTTTCAGCTTTCTGCAGCGAGATGCAACCCACCGGGCAAGCCACGGCGCACAGGTTGCAGGCTACGCAACGCTCTTCGCCATCGGGGTCGCGGGTCAGGACGATACGACCACGGTAGCGTGGTGGCAGGTAGACCGCTTCTTCCGGGTATTGCAGGGTGTCGCGCTTGCGGAAGCCATGGCCAAAGACCATGACCAGGCTGCGCAACTGGGTACCAGTACCCTTAACGATGTCGCCAATATATTTGAACATGGGTCAAATCCTCACTGAACCGCAACCGCGGGCGTGTTCCACAACACAACCGCAGCGGTCACCAGCAAATTGATCAGGGTCAGTGGCAGGCAGAATTTCCAGCTGAAGTCCATCACCTGGTCATAACGCGGACGCGGGATGGAAGCGCGCAGCAGAATGAACAGCATGATGAAGAACGCGGTCTTCAGTGCGAACCACAGGAACGACAGTTGCGGCAGGATGCCGAACGGACCGTGCCAGCCACCGAAGAACAGGGTGACCAGCAGCGCCGAAATCAAGATGATGCCGATGTATTCACCGACGAAGAACATGCCCCATTTCATACCGGCGTATTCAATGTGGTAACCGTCAGCCAGTTCCTGTTCCGCTTCCGGCTGGTCGAACGGGTGACGGTGAGTCACGGCGACGCCAGCAATGAAGAAGGTACAGAAGCCGAAGAACTGCGGAATGATGAACCACAGGTTCTGCGCCTGGTACTCGACGATGTCGCGCATGTTGAACGAACCGACCTGCACCACGATGCCCATCAGGGCCAGGCCCATGAACACTTCGTAGGACACGGTCTGCGCCGAGGCACGCAAGGCACCCAGCAGGGCGAACTTGTTGTTACTCGACCAGCCGGCGAACAGCACCGCGTAGACCGACAGACCGGCCATGGCGAAGAAGAACAGCAGGCCGATGTTCAGATCCGCCACACCCCAGGTCGGGGTGATCGGGATGATTGCGAACGCAATCAGCAAGGCGGACATGGCCACAACCGGTGCCAGGGTGAAGATCACCTTGTCAGCAAACGGCGGGGTCCAGTCTTCCTTGAAGAACATCTTCAGCATGTCGGCGGCGATCTGGAACATACCAAACGGGCCAACGCGGTTCGGACCATAACGGTCCTGCCACCAGCCCAGCAGGCGACGTTCGACAAAGCTGAGCAACGCGCCTGCGACCACTACGGCCAACAGAATCACGATCGCTTTGATGACCGTCAGGATCACATCGATCACTTCAGGGGTGAACCAGGTCATTGCGCTGCCTCCTGCAGACCGTCGACGGATACGCCGGCGAATGCCGGTGGAATGCCGGCGATGCCCGCAGGCAATGCCACCAGACCTGCGCCCAGTTCTTCATTGATACGCAATGGCAGACGCAGGGTCTGGCCGGCCACGTTCAGGCTCAGCAGTGCACCGTCGTTGACCCCAAGGCGATCCGCTTCAGACTTGGCCAGTGCAACGTAGGC
The DNA here is from genome assembly GCF_059716145.1 of Pseudomonas sp. LBUM1648. NCBI lineage: Bacteria > Pseudomonadati > Pseudomonadota > Gammaproteobacteria > Pseudomonadales > Pseudomonadaceae > Pseudomonas > Pseudomonas sp. LBUM1648. The sequence goes on along the minus strand of NZ_CP166808.1, from coordinate 4,007,193 downwards.
CGCTGGAATGCGTTCCTGCACAGGAGCGGCTTTCGAAGAGTTCTCGTCGCTACCGAACAGGTGGTAGAACGGCACAGCTTGCCAGGTGCCCGGCGCCGGGTTGAATGCGCGCGGAGCGGCAGCGAACCAGTTCAGCGAATCACCGGTGCTTTCGATCAGGCGGGTGCCCGGGTCGCCAGCGCGGATGTGACCACCGACTTCGTCCTGGAACTTGTTCCAGGCCTGCGGCGAGTTCCAGCCCGGCGACCAGGCGAATGGCACCTGCTGACGCGGTTCGGCGGAGCCCGAGTAACCTTCCATGGAGAAGGCAAACGCGGTGTCTTTGTCTTGCGGGGTGCGTGGTTCGTGAACGCTGATGTCGGCGCGCATCGCGGTGCGACCGGAATAACGCAGCGGCTCACGCGCCAGTTTCAGACCCTTGATACGGAACGCAGCAGACGGTGCAGCGTCGACGATACGCGCCAGTTGCTCGGTGCTCGAAGCAACGGCAGCGGTGACGTGGTCGAGTTGCGTCCAGTCGATCGGCTGGTTCAACAGGGTGGCGCGCAGGGCGTGCAGCCAGCGCCAGCCTTCGTGAACCAGAATGCTCGCGTCCAGGTATTGCGGATCGAAAACCTGGAAGAAACGCTGGGCGCGACCTTCCTGGCTGACCAGCGTACCGTCGCCTTCAGCGAAGCTGGCGGCTGGCAGTACCAGATGCGCGCGGTCGCTGGTAGCAGTCTTCTGATGGTCAGCAACGATCACCACTTTCGCGGCGTTCAGCGCAGCATCGACTTTCTCTTTGGCGGTGCGGGTGTACAGATCGTTTTCCAGCACGACGATGGCGTCGGCTTTGCCATCGATGACGGCTTGCAGCGCAGCATCCACCGATTCGCCACCGAGCATGGCCAGACCGAGGCTGTTGGCTTCCGGCACGATCAGGCTGATCGAACCGTTTTTCTCGCGCAGCTTCAGAGCCTTGGCGATGTTCGCCGCCGCTTCGATCAGCGCTTTCGAACCCAGCGAAGTGCCGGCGATGATCAGCGGACGTTTGGCCGCGAGCAGGGCGTCGGCGATGCGCTTGGCCAGTTCCAGTGCTTCAGCGTCCAGACCTTCAACGGCCGGTGCGCTGGCGTCCAGAGCGTGAGCCACGGCGAAACCGATGCGCGCCAGATCATCGGGAGCTGCGTGAACGCATTCTTCGGCGATATCGTCGAGCTTGGTTTCAGCGAGGCTGGCGATGAACAGCGGGTTCAGCGCGTGCTGACCGATGTTTTTCACCGCAGCGTCGAGCCATGGCTGAACGCGCATGGCGTCGGCCATTTCTTCGGCTTTGCCTTTGACCGACTGACGCAAGGACAGCGCCATACGGGCGGCGGTCTGGGTCAGGTCTTCACCGAGGACGAACACGGCGTCGTGGTCTTCGATGTCGCGCATGTTTGGCACTGGCAGCGGGCTGTCTTTGAGCACTTGCAGGACCAGACGGATGCGTTCCAGTTCGGACGCTTCGATACCGGAGTAGAAGTGCTCGGCGCCAACCAGTTCACGCAACGCGTAGTTGCTTTCCAGGCTGGCACGCGGCGAACCGATACCGACGATGTTGCGACCGCGCAGCAGATCGGCAGCCTTGTCCAGCGCAGCATCCAGTCCAAGCTTGGTGCCGTCGGCCAGCAGTGGCTGACGCGGACGGTCGGTGCGGTTGACGTAGCCATAACCGAAACGGCCACGGTCGCACAGGAAGTACTGGTTCACCGAACCGTTGAAACGGTTTTCGATGCGACGCAGTTCACCGTAACGCTCACCCGGGGAAATGTTGCAACCGCTGGAGCAGCCATGGCAGATGCTCGGCGAGAACTGCATGTCCCACTTACGGTTGTAGCGCTCGGAGTGAGTCTTGTCGGTGAACACACCGGTCGGGCAGACCTCGGTGAGGTTGCCGGAGAACTCGCTTTCGAGGGTGCCGTCTTCAACGCGACCGAAGTACACGTTGTCGTGGGCGCCGAATACACCGAGGTCGGTGCCGCCAGCGTAGTCCTTGTAGAAACGCACGCAGCGGTAGCAAGCGATGCAGCGGTTCATTTCGTGGGAAATGAACGGGCCCAGTTGCTGGTTCTGGTGGGTACGTTTGGTGAAGCGATAACGGCGCTCGTTGTGGCCGGTCATCACTGTCATGTCTTGCAGGTGGCAATGACCGCCTTCTTCGCACACAGGGCAGTCGTGCGGGTGGTTGGTCATCAACCATTCGACAACACTGGCGCGGAACGCCTTGGATTCTTCATCTTCGATGGAGATCCAGGTGTTGTCGGTGGCTGGGGTCATGCAGGACATGACGATGCGACCACGGGTGTCGTTCTCGTCGGTGTACTGCTTGACCGCGCACTGGCGGCAAGCCCCGACGCTACCAAGCGCGGGGTGCCAGCAGAAATATGGAATGTCGAGGCCCAGCGACAGACATGCCTGTAACAGGTTGTCTGCCCCGTCGACTTCGAGCGCTTTGCCGTCTACGTGGATAGTGGCCATGGTTCAAAGGTCTTCGTTGGCCCGGTGTCAGCGGGCGTGGCTAATGGAATCTTGTTATCCGTGCGAATCAAACCAGCCTCGAAAGGCGTCATCGCAGGAGGCGAAGGGCACGGGCCCTTCACCTTATTAAGCGTTTACGCGCCGATTACGATCGGCCTTGCCAGAGGCGGGACGGCGGCGCTGACAGGCGCGATACCGGCTTCGAACTCTGGACGGAAGTATTTGATGGCACTGCCCAACGGCTCCACGGCACCCGGTGCGTGAGCACAGAAGGTTTTGCCTGGGCCGAGGAAGCCGACCAGACCCAGCAGGGTCTCGATGTCGCCCGGTTGGCCTTCGCCATTCTCGATGGCCATCAGCAGCTTGACGCTCCATGGCAAACCATCACGGCACGGTGTGCAGAAACCGCACGACTCACGGGCGAAGAACTGTTCCATGTTGCGCAGCAGCGAGACCATGTTGACGCTGTCGTCCACCGCCATTGCCAGGCCGGTACCCATACGGGTGCCCACTTTGGCGATGCCGCCGGCGTACATTTGTGCGTCGAGGTGTTCTGGCAAGAGGAAACCGGTACCGGCGCCACCTGGCTGCCAGGCCTTGAGCTTGTAACCGTCGCGCATGCCGCCGGCGTAGTCTTCGAACAACTCGCGACCGGTGACGCCGAATGGCAGTTCCCACAGGCCCGGATTCTTGACCTTGCCGGAGAAGCCCATGAGCTTGGTGCCCATGTCTTCGCTGCCTTCGCGGGCCAACGATTTGTACCAGTCAACGCCGTCGGCAATGATCGCCGGCACGTTGCACAGGGTTTCAACGTTGTTCACGCAGGTCGGCTTGCCCCACACGCCAACGGCGGCAGGGAAGGGCGGCTTGGAACGCGGGTTGGCGCGGCGGCCTTCGAGGGAGTTGATCAGTGCGGTTTCTTCACCGCAGATATAACGCCCGGCGCCGGTGTGGACGAACAGCTCGAAATCAAAACCCGAACCCAGGATGTTCTTGCCCAAAAGGCCAGCAGCCTTGGCTTCTTCCACGGCACGGTTGAGGTGCTTGGCGGCGGTGGTGTATTCGCCACGCAGGAAGATGTAGCCACGGTAGGTTTTCAGCGCGCGAGCACTGATCAGCATGCCTTCGATCAGCAGATGGGGCAGTTGCTCCATCAGCATGCGGTCTTTCCAGGTGTTCGGCTCCATTTCATCCGCGTTGCACAGCAGGTAGCGGATGTTGATGGATTCGTCTTTGGGCATCAGGCCCCACTTCACACCCGTGGGGAAACCTGCACCGCCGCGACCTTTGAGGCCTGCGTCTTTCACGGTCTGGACGATGTCGTCCTGGGCCATGTCGGCGAAGGCTTTGCGCGCTGCGGCGTAACCGTTCTTGGCCTGGTATTCGTCGAGCCACACGGCTTCACCGTCGTCACGCAGGCGCCAGGTCAGCGGGTGTGTCTCGGCCGAACGCTTGATGCGGTTGGCCGGGCCGAAAGATGTCAGGGTCATACGTAGCCCTCGAGCAGTTTGGCAACGCCAGCAGGCTGCACATCACCAAAGGTGTCGTCGTCGATCATCAGCGCGGGTGCCTTGTCGCAGTTGCCGAGGCAGCAGACAGGCAGCAGGGTGAAACGACCGTCGGTGGTGGTCTGACCCAGGCCGATGCCCAGATTGTTCTGGATTTCGCTGACCACCGACTCGTGGCCGCCGATGTAGCAGACCATGCTGTCGCAGACGCGAATGATGTGACGGCCGACCGGCTGACGGAAGATCTGGCTATAGAACGTCGCCACACCTTCAACGTCGCTGGCCGGGATGCCGAGGATCTCGCCGATTGCGTACAAGGCGCCATCCGGCACCCAGCCGCGTTCTTTCTGAACGATCTTCAGGGCTTCGATCGACGCCGCGCGCGGGTCTTCGTAGTGATGCAGCTCGTGCTCGATGGCCGAGCGCTCGGTTTCACTCAGGGTGAAACGGTCTGTCTGGATAAGCGTGCTGTTCATGCTTAGCGGTCCACGTCGGCCATAACGAAGTCGATACTACCCAGGTACGCAATCAAGTCCGCGACCATGCTGCCTTTGATCACCGAAGGGATCTGTTGCAGATGCGGGAAGCTTGGAGTACGGATCCGGGTACGGTAGCTCATGGTGCCGCCGTCGCTCGTCAGGTAATAACTGTTGATGCCCTTGGTCGCTTCGATCATCTGGAAGGATTCGTTGGCCGGCATGACCGGGCCCCACGAAACTTGCAGGAAGTGCGTGATCAAGGTTTCGATGTGCTGCAGCGTGCGCTCTTTCGGCGGCGGCGTGGTCAGCGGGTGATCCGCCTTGTACGGGCCTTCCGGCATGTTGCGCATGCACTGGTCGATGATCTTGATGCTCTGGCGCATCTCTTCGACGCGAACCATGCAGCGGTCGTAGGCATCGCCGTTGGCGGCCAGCGGCACTTCGAACTCGAAGTTCTCGTAGCCGGAGTACGGACGCGCTTTACGCAGGTCGAAGTCGCAACCGGTCGAACGCAGGCCGGCACCGGTGACGCCCCATTCCAGGGCCTCTTTGGTGTTGTAGGCAGCGACGCCGATGGTACGACCCTTGAGGATGCTGTTTTGCAGGGCAGCCTTGGTGTATTCGTCGAGGCGTTTTGGCAGCCACTCAACGAAATCTTTCACCAGTTTTTCCCAGCCGCGTGGCAGGTCGTGCGCGACGCCACCGATGCGGTACCAGGCCGGGTGCAGACGGAAACCGGTAATGGCTTCAATCACCGTGTACGCCTTCTGGCGGTCGGTAAAGGTGAAGAACACCGGGGTCATGGCGCCGACGTCCTGGATGTAGGTACCCAGGAACAGCAGGTGGCTGGTGATCCGGAAGAACTCGGCCATCATGATGCGGATGACGTCGACCTTCTCGGGCACCTTGATGCCGGCGAGCTTCTCGACCGAGAGCACGTACGGCAGGTTGTTCATCACGCCGCCGAGGTAGTCGATACGGTCGGTGTACGGAATGAAGCTGTGCCAGGACTGACGCTCGGCCATCTTCTCGGCACCACGGTGGTGGTAACCGATGTCTGGCACGCAGTCGACGATCTCTTCACCGTCCAGTTGCAGAATGATGCGGAACGCACCGTGCGCCGAAGGGTGGTTCGGGCCCAGGTTGAGGAACATGTAGTCCTCATGGGTGCCGGAACGCTTCATGCCCCAGTCTTCAGGACGGAAGCGCGCGGCTTCTTCCTCAAGCTGTTGCTTGGCGAGGTTGAGACTGTACGGATCGAATTCGGTGGCGCGCGCCGGGAAGTCCTTGCGCAGCGGGTGACCTTCCCAGGTCGGCGGCATCATGATGCGCGACAGGTGCGGGTGGCCTTTGAAGTCGATGCCGAACATGTCCCAGACTTCACGCTCGTACCAGTTGGCGTTCGGCCAGATGCTGGTAACGGTCGGCAAGCTCAGGTCGCTTTCGGACAAGGCGACTTTGATCATCACGTCACTATTACGCTCAAGCGACATGAGGTGATAGAACACGGTGAATTCGGCGTCCGACGGCAGCCCTTGACGCTTGGTGCGCAGACGCTCGTCCACGCCGTGCAGGTCATAGAGCATGACGTACGGCTTGGGCAGGTTGCGCAGGAAAGTCAGGACTTCGACGAGTCTGGCGCGAGCCACCCACAGCACCGGCATGCCGGTGCGGGTCGACTGAGCGGTGAACGCTTCGGCGCCAAAACGGTTGTTGAGTTCGACGACCACATCCTGGTCGTCGGCCTTATAAGGCGGGATGTACAGAGCACTGCCTGTAGTCATGGTTATTTTTTCGCTTTCGGTCAACGTAAAGAATGAAGCCAGCTTCTCGTTTCTTTGTAAGAACAGATCTGGATCAGACTTCGTCAGGGCTGCGCAGGTTGGTGACTGCGATTCGCTGTTCGCGGCGCTGTTCCTTTTGCGAAGGCATGTCGGCGCGATAAACGCCTTGATCACCAACGACCCAGGAAAGCGGACGACGCTCCTGTCCAATCGATTCCTGCAACAGCATCAAGCCTTGCAGAAATGCTTCCGGACGGGGCGGGCAGCCAGGTACGTAGACGTCCACCGGCAGGAACTTGTCCACCCCTTGAACAACGGAGTAGATGTCGTACATGCCACCGGAGTTGGCGCACGAACCCATGGAGATAACCCACTTCGGTTCGAGCATTTGCTCGTAGAGACGCTGAATGATCGGCGCCATCTTGATGAAGCAGGTACCGGCGATAACCATGAAGTCGGCCTGACGCGGTGATGCCCGGATAACTTCGGCGCCAAAGCGCGCGATGTCGTGGGGCGCCGTGAAGGCAGTGGTCATTTCCACGTAGCAGCACGACAAGCCGAAGTTGTACGGCCACAGGGAGTTCTTACGTCCCCAGTTGACCGCGCCACTCAGCACGTCTTCCAGCTTGCCCATGAAAATGTTTTTGTGAACTTGATCTTCTAACGGATCGGAAACGGTTTCCCGTTCGCCAATCGGATACTGCTCGTTAGGAGCATCGGGGTCGATCCTGGTGAGATTGTATTGCATTGCCAAAGCCTCATTGTTTCAGCTTCGCCTGCCGCTTGCGACGAGCTTCCGGAGCCCAGTCAAGGGCGCCCACTCGGAACAGGTAGACAAGACCTGCCAACAGAATTGCTATGAAAACGAGAGCTTCGACGAATCCGGTCCAGCCGCTTTCGCGGACAGACACAGACCATGCAAAGAGAAAGAGGGCTTCGATATCGAAGATCACGAACAGCATCGCGACCAGATAGAATTTGGCTGAGAGCCGCAAGCGGGCGCCACCGGTAGGTAGCATGCCCGACTCGAACGGTTCGTTTTTGCTGCGGCCCCAGGCTTTTGACCCGAGGAGGCTGGAGACGCCAAGCATGAAGGCACACAGGCCGACGACACCCAGCAGGAAAATGGCAAAGCCCCAGTTGTGGGCCATGAGTCCTGTCGCTTCGGGCATGCTGGTAATCCTTAACAGAGAGCAAAGGTCTCTGAGCTTGATAAAGAAATAGGCAGTGACGATATGTCGCAGCAATCAATCGCGCTGATTTTATGGCTAAACACCCTGCAAGTAAAATTCCTATAGCGAAATTATTTATTGGAATAAGGACATAGCGCGCCTCCGATGCCCCGTAGCCCAAGCATAGCGGGCATTAGCCGGTTTTCTGCGAATTATGTTTTGTGGGAAATGTAACGAGCATAGTTGCGGCTAAATGATAATTAATATCGTTTGAGGTGATTTTGTAACTGTTTAGCGGTGCAGTAGTTGGGAAGTTGTCTTATATGCCCGTTACTGCAAGTAGCGGTGGCGCCTGTTTTAACTGATTTTTCTGACGCCTATACCGCTATGGATCAATGTTTTTTCAGAAAGGTCTGACACAGAACCTTTGGGATTTGTGTGGTGAGGAACATCACAGGCAAAAAAACGCCCCGAACCAGTCGGGGCGTCAGTCTTTCGGCTCTGCGGTTAGCTTTCTATTCGATCCGCAGAGGCCGTTTGCTCAGGTGAAGCAGATCAGTGGAACTGTTCTTCTTCGGTCGAACCGGTCAGTGCGGTTACCGAGGACGAGCCACCCTGAATCACGGTGGTCATGTCATCGAAGTAGCCGGTGCCCACTTCCTGCTGGTGAGCCACGAAGGTGTAACCCTTGGAGGCGTCAGCGAATTCCTGCTCTTGCAGCTTCACGTAGGCAGTCATGTCGTTACGGGCGTAGTCGTGCGCCAGGTTAAACATGCTGTGCCACATGTTGTGAATGCCGGCCAGGGTGATGAACTGGTGCTTGTAGCCCATGGCGGACAGTTCGCGCTGGAACTTGGCGATGGTCGCGTCGTCCAGGTTTTTCTTCCAGTTGAAGGAAGGCGAGCAGTTGTACGACAGCAGTTGGTCCGGGTATTCCTTTTTGATCGCTTCAGCGAAGCGACGAGCCTCGTCCAGATCCGGCTTGGCGGTTTCGCACCAGATCAGGTCGGCGTAAGGGGCGTAAGCCAGACCACGGGCGATCGCTTGATCCAGACCTGCACGTACCTTGTAGAAACCTTCCTGGGTGCGTTCGCCAGTCACGAACGGCTGGTCGTACGGGTCACAGTCGGAAGTCAGCAGGTCAGCGGCGTTAGCGTCGGTACGCGCCAGAATGATGGTCGGCGTGCCGGCAACGTCAGCTGCCAGACGCGCTGCGGTCAGCTTCTGTACGGCTTCCTGGGTTGGCACCAAAACCTTGCCGCCCATGTGGCCGCATTTCTTCACGGAAGCCAGTTGGTCTTCGAAGTGAACGCCGGCGGCGCCTGCTTCGATCATGCTCTTCATCAGTTCGTAAGCGTTCAGTACGCCGCCGAAACCGGCTTCAGCGTCAGCCACGATCGGCGCGAAGTAGTCGATGTAGCCATCGTCGCCCGGGTTCTTGCCGGCTTTCCACTGGATCTGGTCAGCGCGACGGAACGAGTTGTTGATGCGCTTGACCACGGTTGGCACCGAGTCCACCGGGTACAGCGACTGGTCCGGGTACATCGATTCGGCGGAGTTGTTGTCCGCAGCTACCTGCCAGCCCGACAGGTAGATTGCCTGGATACCGGCTTTGACTTGCTGAACAGCCTGGCCGCCGGTCAGGGCGCCCATGCAGTTGACGAAATCTTTCTCTGGACGGAAGGACGGCTTGGCACCCTGGGTTACCAGGTTCCACAGCTTCTCGGCGCCCATTTTCGCAAAGGTGTGCTCAGGTTGAACCGAGCCACGCAGACGGACGACGTCAGCAGCGGAATAAGTGCGAGTCACGCCTTTCCAGCGCGGGTTTTCAGCCCAGTCTTTTTCAAGGGCTGCAATTTGCTGTTCGCGTGTCAGTGCCATGGAGATAAACCTCGTCGCGTCTTTTATGAAAAGTTGTTCTGCGGTGGAAAATTCCTGCGCTCGCTGACCAGAAGCTTAGGTGGTCAAGTCGGATTCGGCGGGGTAGGCGACGGGATGAACGATGAGCTCGAGAGGAAGTGAGCAGGTAAAGGCGAAACTGGCGGGCGCATTCGGGCGTCGTGGGCCTTTATACGAACTACAGTGTGATGCCGGGTTACCTAATTACGCTTCCGTCCCTCGGGACAACTTCGTTCCAGTCGGCAACCTCGTCAAACACACCTTGTGGGCGGTACAGACACGAAACGGTTCGCGGGGTAGATGCGAACAGCGTTTCGAAGGCCCTTGCCAGGGCCTCTGATTAGCGGGAGCGAGGCCATCATGCCTTCGCTTTTTTGGCTCGTCAAACGTTTTGTAGTGCTTTTTTTAAAGCACTACATCTGTCGTCTAATACGACTAATCAGTCAGTTTTCGGTGCTTTAGTCCAGGCTGTCGACTTTCACCCGCAGGGTCATGTCATCCCGGCCTTGAGTCGAGTAGCTACGGGCCAGACCCTGTTTGTCAGCCTGAGTCTGGCGATTGACGCCGGCCAGAGTGATCCACTCGCCGAGGCGCCCGCTGACGGTTGTGTCGGTACTTTGCACGTTCACTACATCGGGACGTTCCTGGCTCATGCGGTCACGGTTGGTACTGATTGCCAGATGAACGATGTCGCCGGTGACGCTCGCGGTGACGTAAAAACCCTGAGTGACGTTGCGGTACTGGGTCTGGCTGCTGTAATCGCCGTAGGAGTTTGTCTGGCTGTTGGTGATCGGCACGCTCTGGCCGACCTGGATCAGCGCCGGAGCGCCTTCGCTGGCCTGTACTTGCTGAATGCCGCCGTCACGGCTGGCGGTGCTGCGGCTGATGATGCGGGTCTGCGCACCGTTGACTGAATAACCTTCGTCGCCACGGCCATTGTTTTCGTTGGTGTCGACGGTAATCAGCAGGCGTTTCGGCGAGGTGTCGAGTTGGGTCAGCAACGCCTTGAGTTCCTGAATCTTGTCCGGCTCCGCCTTGACGATCAGTTGGTTGCCATAGGCGCTGACCTGGCCGTCCTTGCCGAGGAAATCCTGCGCCATCTGCAGCATGTCGGTGCTCGTACGGTACTTGAGGGGGACGATTTCTGTGGCTGCCATCACCGAAAAACTGCAGCCGAGCAGCAGGGTGGTGAGCAGGGTGCGTAGGGACATGTCCGTTATCTCCGCTTTCGAAAGGCTTGATATTGCCAGTTTGTCGGCCCCGGGTGGGGCAAGTTGAATCCAAGACAGCAAAACGCCCCGGCATCGTTCGATGTCGGGGCGTTTGCTGAAGTTTGCATATTGCTCTTGTGGCGAGGGGATTTATCCCCGATGGGCTGCGCAGCAGACCCAAAATTTTAGGGCCGCTTCGCGCCCCATCGGGGATAAATCCCCTCGCCACAAGGTTTCATTCAGCTAGCGGTTGGGCCGAATGGCGAACCATATCGACATGCGGAATCCCTGCTTCCAGGAACTCCTCACTGACCAGGCTGAAACCCAGGCGCTCGTAGAACGCCGTGGCTTGCACCTGAGCGCTGAGCATTTGCTGCTTCAGTCCGCGCTCTTCTGCTTCAGCAATGACCGCTTGCATCAGCGCGTCACCGACCTTCATGCCGCGCCAGTCTTTCAGCACGGAAACCCGGCCAATGTGCCCATCGGGCAACAGGCGCGCAGTGCCGATTGGAAAGTCGCCCTCAAATGCCAGGAAATGCACAGCGGTCGCGTCATCGGCGTCCCATTCCAGCTCGGGTGGCACCGATTGTTCGGCGATGAACACCGTTTCACGAATGCGCCGGATCTCGGCGATGTCCTTCTGCCAGTCTGCGACACGTACGCGAATTTTATTCATCAGCGAACCCCAGGCTGCCTTGCTTGACCAGTTCGCACAGCAGGCCGCGACCGTCTTCGTCGTTCAGCCACTCGCCAAGGTTGTCGGTGTGCAGGGCGTCGGCGGCGCAGATCAGCTTCAGCAGCTCGCGCAGTTTGCCCGGCAGATAACGGCTCTGGCCGCTGGCGAACAGCAGCAGATCGTCATCGACTTCCGACCAGGCCAGGCGCGCGCTCGGGTTGCGGATCAGCACGGCGCCATCTTGCAGAGCACTGAGGAAGTCCTCTTCTTCGACTTCTTCCGGGCCGGCTACGAGTTCCGGGTAGCGTGGCTCGGTCATGTACTGGCCGAACCAGGTCAGCAGCAGACGCTCGTCGCTCATGTGTTCGGCGAGCAGGCTTTTCAGGCGATCCAGCGCATCGTGCTGAATCTGATGCGGATCGGCCGCTGGCTGCGCGTCGGCGTCGGTGTAGCGCTCTTCGTCGGTCAGGAACTGGCTGAGGAAGTCGGTGAAGTGGGTCAGCACTTCAGACGCGCTCGGGGCGCGGAAGCCTACCGAGTAGGTCATGCAGTTATCCACGGCGACGCCGCAGTGGGCCAGACGCGGTGGCAGGTAAAGCATGTCACCCGGTTCCAGAACCCACTCTTCGGTTTCGTGGAATTCGGCGAGGATGCGCAGGTCCGCGTGTTGCAGCAGCGGGCTCTCGGAGTCGCACATCTGGCCGATTTTCCAGTTGCGCTTGCCGTGACCTTGCAGCAGGAACACGTCGTAGTTGTCGAAGTGCGGGCCGACGCTGCCACCTGGGGCTGCGAAGCTGATCATCACGTCGTCGACGCGCCAGCTCGGCAGGAAGCGGAAGTTTTCCAGCAGTTCGCTGACTTCCGGTACGAATTGATCGACTGCCTGAACCAGCAGAGTCCACTCTTTTTCCGGCAGCTTGCTGAATTCGTCTTCAGCGAACGGGCCGCGACGCAGTTCCCATGGGCGCTCGCCATGCTCGATGACCAGGCGCGATTCGACTTCTTCTTCCAGGGCCAGGCCGGCCAGTTCGTCGGCGTCGATCGGGCTTTCGAAGTCAGGAATCGCCTGGCGGATCAGCAGTGGCTTTTTCTGCCAGTAGTCGCGCAGGAATTCGCGCGCCGTGATGCCGCCCAGAAGTTGAAGAGGAATATCGGAATTCATATGTAACCTATTGAAAAAAAGCACTTTTCAGACGGGAATAAAAACGCCCGGCGCGGCCGGGCGTCTCAAACGGTTCAAGCGGTCGATCAGATGCGTTTGGCTTGCGCTACAGCGTTGCCGATGTAGTTGGCCGGGGTCAGCTGTTTCAGCTCGGCTTTCGCTGCGGCTGGCATGTCCAGGCCGTCGATGAAAGTCTGCAATGCTTCAGGGCTGATGCCCTTGCCGCGGGTCAGTTCTTTCAGCTTTTCGTACGGGTTTTCGATGTTGTAGCGACGCATCACGGTCTGGATCGGCTCAGCCAAGACTTCCCAGCAAGCGTCGAGGTCAGCGGCAATCTTCTGCTCGTTGAGCTCCAGTTTGCTGATGCCTTTGAGGCTGGCTTCGTAAGCGATCACGCTGTGGGCGAAGCCGACACCGAGGTTGCGCAGTACGGTGGAGTCGGTCAGGTCGCGCTGCCAGCGGGAGATCGGCAGTTTGCTCGCCAGGTGCTGGAACAGCGCGTTGGCGATGCCCAGGTTGCCTTCGGAGTTTTCGAAGTCGATCGGGTTGACCTTGTGCGGCATGGTCGACGAACCGATTTCGCCAGCGATGGTGCGCTGCTTGAAATAACCCAGGGAGATGTAGCCCCAGATGTCACGGTCGAAGTCGATCAGGATGGTGTTGAAGCGCGCAATGGCGTCAAACAGCTCGGCGATGTAGTCGTGCGGTTCGATCTGCGTGGTGTACGGGTTGAAGCCCAGACCCAGCTCGTCTTCGATGAAGGCGCGGGCGTTGGCTTCCCAGTCGATCTGCGGGTAGGCCGACAGGTGAGCGTTGTAGTTGCCGACAGCGCCGTTGATCTTGCCCAGCAGCGGTACGGCAGCGACTTGAGCGATCTGACGCTCGAGACGGTAAACCACGTTCGCCAGTTCTTTACCCAGAGTGGTCGGCGAAGCCGGTTGACCGTGGGTACGCGACAGCATCGGCACGTCAGCGAAACGGATGGCCAGTTCGCGGATGGCGTTGGCAGTCTGGCGCATCAGCGGCAGCATCACGTCGTCACGGCCTTCGCGCAGCATCAGGGCGTGGGACAGGTTGTTGATGTCTTCGCTGGTGCAGGCAAAGTGGATGAACTCGCTGACCTTGGCCAGCTCCGGCAGTTTGGCCGCCTGCTCTTTGAGCAGGTATTCGATCGCTTTGACGTCGTGGTTGGTAGTGCGCTCGATCTCTTTGACGCGCTCGGCGTGCTCCAGCGCGAAGTTTTCAGCCAGTTCATTGAGAACGGCGTTGGCCTCGGCGGAGAAGGCTGGCACTTCCGGGATACCGGTATGGGCGGCCAGGCGCTGGAGCCAGCGCACTTCAACCAGAACGCGGGCACGGATCAGGCCGTACTCGCTGAAAATCGGGCGCAAGGCCTGGGTTTTGCCGGCGTAGCGGCCGTCAACAGGGGAAACCGCAGTGAGCGAAGAGAGCTGCATGGGGTGTTCTCGGACAGTCGGGCAACGAAATGGGGCGCGTATCATACATGAAAAAATCCGCCGGTCCGTTGCCAACTGACCGGCGTATTACGCGTTACAGACTACAAAGCTTTTATTGCGCGGCGATTTACTCGCTGCGCATCAACGGGTACAGCTCTTTGAGCAGCTTGCGGCGGCTGACCACCAACTGCCAGCGATGCCCGCCGAGTTGACGCCACAGGCGCGCCGAACGGATGCCGGCGAGCAGCAAGGCGCGGATTTTCGATGCGTTGCTCGGCTGCTGCAGGTTGCGCATGTCGCCATGCACTTGAATCCGCTGGCGCAGAGTGCTCAAAGTGTCCTGATAAAGTGCGCCGCACGCGGCAACCACATTTTCGTGGGCCGGGCCGAAGTGCTCGACCTGCGACTGGATCTGCGGCAAGCGCTTGCCGATCGTGTCGAGCAGGTCGCCACGTTTGGCCAGTTGGCGCTCAAGACCGAGCATCGACAGGGCATAACGCAGTGGCTCGCGCTGCAAAGTGCTTGGGTCGCGTTCAAGTGCGCCGATCAGCGCCCGGTAACCTTCACGCAGGTTGATATCGTCGCCGCCGTACACGTCCAGCGTGTCTTTCGGGTCGCGCACCAGCAGGCTGCCGAGCATGCAGCTCAGGCCGGCCTCGTTGGTCTGGCCAGTCTTGGCGATCCGGTCAACCAGTACGGCCGCGAGAAACACGCCGCCCAGCGCCGTCAGTTGCTCCTGAGTCGGGCTCATGCCTGACCGCTCCACGGCTCGGCGACTTCGATCACGCCGCCACCGAGGCATATTTCACCGTCATAGAACACCACCGACTGGCCCGGCGTGACCGCGCGCTGCGGCTCGTCGAACACGGCGCGGTAACCGCTCGCGGTTTTTTCCAGAGTGCAGGCCTGATCGCTTTGGCGATAGCGCACCTTGGCGGTCAAGCGCAGCGGCTGGCTCAGGTCGATCGGGTTGACCCAATAGATTTCCGAAGCGAGCAGGGCGCTGGAGAACAGCCATGGATGGTTGTTGCCCTGGCCGACGATCAGTTCATTGTTGTCCAGATCCTTGCGCAGCACGTACCACGGCTCGTCGCCGGCATCCTTCAAGCCGCCGATGCCCAGGCCCTGACGCTGACCGATGGTGTGATACATCAAGCCGTGGTGACGGCCGATGACTTCGCCTTCGGTGGTCTTGATCTCGCCCGGTTGTGCCGGCAGGTATTGCTTGAGGAAGTCGCTGAAACGCCGCTCGCCGATAAAGCAGATCCCGGTGGAATCCTTCTTCTTGGCGGTGGCCAGCTCGTATTTCTCGGCAATTGCGCGCACATCCGGTTTTTCCAGTTCGCCGACCGGGAACAGCGTCTTGGCGATCTGTTCGCCGCCGACGGCGTGCAGGAAGTAGCTTTGATCCTTGTTCGGATCAAGGCCTTTGAGCAGTTCGGTGCGGCCATCGATGTCGCGGCGGCGCACGTAGTGGCCGGTGGCGATCAGGTCGGCGCCGAGCATCATGGCGTAGTCGAGGAACGCCTTGAACTTGATTTCGCGGTTACACAGTATGTCCGGGTTCGGCGTGCGCCCGGCCTTGTATTCGGCCAGGAAGTGCTCGAACACGTTGTCCCAGTACTCGGCGGCAAAGTTGGCGGTGTGCAGCTTGATGCCGATCTTGTCGCACACGGCCTGGGCATCCGCCAGATCGTCCATGGCGGTGCAGTATTCCGTTCCGTCGTCTTCTTCCCAGTTCTTCATGAACAGGCCTTCCACTTCATAGCCCTGCTCGATCAGCAGGAGAGCGGAAACGGAAGAGTCCACGCCGCCGGACATGCCGACAATGACGCGCTTCTTGGATGTGTCAGAAGGGGCTGGATCACGCATAGGGATTCAATGAGTGTCTTGAAAAAGGACGCGATTCTATCAGGCTCACGGCCTCAAGGCTAAAGAGAAGGGCGGATCAGTTCGAGGCCGAAGTGATGGCCGGCCAGGTAATCATCGATGCAGCGGATGATCAGCTCACTGCGCCAGTTGTCGCGCTGCTCGATTAATTCTTCGCGAGTCAGCCACTTGGCGCCGAGGATGCCGTCGTCGAGTGGGTAGTCCGGATGGTGTTTTATGGCCTTCGCGGAGAAGCAAACACGTTGATAGGTCACGCCGTTGCTTGGCGCGGTATACAGGTAAATGCCGATCACGCCGGTTGGTTCGACGTCCCAGCCGGTTTCTTCGAGGGTTTCGCGCACGGCGGCTTCGATCAGGGTTTCATCCGGGTCCAGGTGGCCGGCGGGCTGGTTGAGCACGTTACGGCCGGCCTTGTGCTCTTCGACCATCAGGAAGCGGCCGTTGTCTTCGACGATGGTGGCGACGGTGATGTGGGGGAGCCAGTCCATAGGGATTCCTCTGTCTTCTGTGTATCTTTGCCTGAAAACACAAACCCCGGCACCAGGCCGGGGTTTGTGATGTTCCCTTTACAACCTTAAACCAGCGCAGCAATCGCCGCGTTGAGGGTTGCGCTTGGGCGCATGGCTTTGCTGATCAGTTCGGCATTGGCGTGGTAGTAACCGCCGATGTCCACTGGCTTGCCCTGAACGGCGTTGAGTTCGGCAACGATGGTTGCTTCGTTCTCGGTCAGAGTCTTGGCCAGAGTCGCGAACTGCGCTTGCAGTGCAGCGTCTTCAGTCTGGGCTGCCAGGGCCTGAGCCCAGTACATCGCCAGGTAGAAGTGGCTGCCGCGGTTGTCGATGTTGCCGACTTTGCGCGATGGCGACTTGTTGTTGTCGAGGAACTGGCCAGTAGCCTGATCCAGAGTCTTGGACAGAACCAGCGCTTTCGGGTTGTTGTAGTTCACACCCAAATGCTCGAGGGATGCCGCCAGAGCCAGGAATTCACCCAGCGAATCCCAGCGCAGGAAGTTCTCTTCGACCAGTTGCTGCACGTGCTTCGGAGCCGAGCCGCCGGCGCCGGTTTCGAACAGGCCGCCACCGTTCATCAGCGGCACGATCGACAGCATCTTGGCGCTGGTGCCCAGTTCCATGATCGGGAACAGGTCGGTCAGGTAGTCGCGCAGTACGTTACCGGTCACCGAGATGGTGTCCTTGCCTTCGCGAGTGCGCTGCAGGGTGTACTTCATTGCGTCGACCGGCGCCATGATCTGGATGTCCAGACCAGCAGTGTCGTGATCCTTCAGGTAAGCCTGAACTTTCTCGATCACTACGCCGTCGTGAGCGCGCATTGGGTCCAGCCAGAAAATAGCTGGAGTGCTGCTGGCGCGAGCACGGTTGACGGCCAGTTTGACCCAGTCCTGGATCGGCGCGTCTTTGGTCTGGCACATGCGGAAGATGTCGCCGGCTTCAACAGCCTGTTCCATCAGCAGGGTGCCTTTGCTGTCGGTCACGCGAACCACGCCGTCAGCCTTGATCTGGAAGGTCTTGTCGTGCGAGCCGTACTCTTCGGCTTTCTTCGCCATCAGACCAACGTTTGGCACGCTGCCCATGGTGGTCGGATCGAATGCGCCATTGGCTTTGCAATCTTCGATCACGGCCTGGTAGATGGTTGCGTAGCAACGATCCGGGATCACAGCCTTGGTGTCGTGCAACTGACCGTCGGTGCCCCACATCTTGCCGGAGTCACGGATCATCGCTGGCATCGAGGCGTCGACGATAACGTCGCTCGGCACGTGCAGGTTGGTGATGCCTTTGTCGGAGTTGACCATCGCCAACGACGGACGTGCGGCGTAGACCGCTGCCATGTCAGCTTCGATCTGTGCCTGTTGCTCGGCCGGCAGGGCCTTGATGCGAGCGTACAGATCGCCGATGCCGTTGTTCAGGTTGAAGCCGATCTGGGCCAGCACGTCAGCGTGCTTGGTCAGCGCGTCTTTATAGAACTCGGCAACGATCTGGCCGAACATGATCGGGTCGGAGACCTTCATCATGGTCGCTTTCAGGTGAACCGACAGCAGCACGCCTTGAGCCTTGGCGCTTTCGATTTCAGCAGCGATGAATGCGCGCAGGGCGTTTTTGCTCATCACGGCGCAATCGAGGATCTCGCCAGCCTGAACGCTGGTTTTTTCTTTCAGGACGGTAGCGGTGCCGTCTTTGGCGATCAGTTCGATCTTCACAGCGTCAGCGGCGTCGATCAGGGCAGCTTTTTCGCTGCCGTAGAAATCGCCGGTGCTCATGTGCGCGACGTGGGACTTGGAGTCTTTGGCCCAGGCGCCCATTTTGTGCGGGTGCTTGCGTGCGTAGTTCTTGACCGACAGCGGAGCGCGACGATCGGAGTTGCCTTCGCGCAGAACCGGGTTCACGGCGCTGCCCTTGACCTTGTCGTAACGCGCCTTGGCGTCTTTGTCGGCGTCGCTGGTCACGGTTTCCGGGTAATCCGGCAGGTTGTAACCCTGAGCTTGCAGCTCTTTGATTGCGGCTTGCAGCTGTGGCACCGAAGCGCTGATGTTCGGCAGCTTGATGATGTTGGCTTCAGGCGTAACGGCCAGGTCGCCCAGTTCGGCGAGGTGGTCGGCTACGGCTTTTTCGCCCAGTTGCTCGGGGAAGCTGGCCAGAATGCGCGCTGCAAGAGAGATATCGCGGGTTTCCACGGCGATATCGGCCGAGGCGGTGTAAGCCTCGATGATCGGCAGCAGGGAATAGGTGGCGAGGGCTGGGGCTTCGTCGGTGAAGGTATAGATGATCTTCGAGCGGGTGGGCATATTCGGATTAACTCTCTCTTCTTTGCTAAAGCGTGCGCAGAAACTCGAGGGGCGCCGGGTAAGCGCGTTCGTTCAAAGTCATCCATGAACCGAATGTCGAGATTCTTCGCGGTGATGTTGGGTGCATCAGTAGAGCGTCAAGCGGTCGGGCTGCGGTAACAGCTCAACCAATCAGGCGGAAAGTCTCGTTCTAGAGAGGCCAGCCGTCGTGACCCTTTGGTCAGCGGGCGGCATTATACATAGGTAGCTGGCAATCTGCCGATGGTTCATATGCAACGATTCTCGTCCATTGGTCTAAAGGTCGCAGGGCAGGGTGAGGCGTAGAGTCGCCGCGAATGCTTGAGTTTGGCGCTTTTCCCTTTGCTTTCAGGCTTGTACGAAACCAGATGTGCTCGCGCCGTGAACAGAGGGTTTGCGTGTTGATTTAACTGGGTTACGCTCGAACCAAGCCAGATGTTCAATCCAAACAATGGAGTTCAGCATGGGTTACAAGAAGATTCAGGTTCCAGCCGTCGGCGACAAAATCTCCGTCAATGCAGACCATTCTCTCAATGTTCCTGATAACCCGATCATCCCCTTCATCGAAGGTGACGGCATTGGTGTCGACATCAGTCCGGTGATGATCAAGGTTGTCGATGCTGCAGTTCAAAAGGCATACGGCGGTAAGCGCAAGATTTCCTGGATGGAAGTCTATGCCGGGGAAAAAGCCACTCAGGTTTACGATCAGGACACCTGGCTGCCTCAGGAAACGCTGGACGCAGTCAAGGATTACGTGGTTTCCATCAAAGGCCCTCTGACCACTCCGGTGGGTGGGGGCATTCGCTCGCTGAACGTGGCCCTGCGTCAGCAACTCGACCTATACGTCTGCCTGCGCCCGGTGCGCTGGTTCGAAGGTGTGCCTAGCCCGGTGAAAAAGCCTGGCGACGTCGACATGACCATCTTCCGAGAAAACTCCGAGGACATTTACGCCGGTATCGAGTGGAAGGCCGGTTCGCCGGAAGCCACCAAGGTCATCAAATTCCTTAAAGAAGAAATGGGTGTCACCAAGATCCGTTTCGACGAAAACTGCGGCATCGGCGTCAAGCCGGTTTCTTTAGAGGGCACCAAGCGTCTGGCGCGCAAGGCTCTGCAATATGTGGTCGATAACGATCGCGACTCGCTGACCATCGTGCACAAAGGCAACATCATGAAGTTCACCGAAGGTGCCTTCAAGGAATGGGCCTACGAAGTGGCGGCCGAAGAGTTCGGCGCGACCCTGCTCGACGGTGGCCCTTGGATGCAGTTCAAGAATCCGAAAACCGGCAAGAACGTTGTCGTCAAGGATGCCATCGCCGACGCCATGCTCCAGCAGATCCTGCTGCGCCCGGCCGAATACGATGTGATCGCGACCCTCAACCTCAACGGCGACTACCTCTCCGACGCCCTGGCGGCAGAAGTGGGTGGTATCGGTATTGCGCCGGGCGCCAACCTGTCCGACACCGTGGCGATGTTCGAAGCGACCCACGGCACTGCGCCGAAGTATGCCGGCAAGGATCAGGTCAACCCGGGCTCATTGATTTTGTCAGCGGAAATGATGCTGCGTCACATGGGCTGGGTCGAAGCGGCGGATCTGATCATCAAGGGCACCAACGGCGCCATCAGTGCCAAAACCGTGACCTATGACTTCGAACGTCTGATGGACGGTGCCAAGCTGGTTTCGTCTTCTGGCTTCGGTGATGCGCTGATTTCGCACATGTAATAAAAACAGTTGTAACGAAGCCGCCCGGCTCGAGTGATCGAGTCGGGCGGCTTTTTTATGGCGGGCGGTTTTGTTGCGTCAGCTGGTGACTGATTGCTGCTGAGCGGTGGCCGGAGCGGCTTCTTTCACGGTCTCGGTAGGTACAATATTGTGCGCATGCAGGCCTATGGGGCCTTGCACAATATCAAAACTCACGGTTTGCCCGGCCTTGAGGGTTCTATATCCGTCCATCTGGATAGCGGAGTAATGCGCAAAGAAATCAATCTCTTTGCCGTCCTCGTCTCGACCTTCGTGGGTGTCGGTATTAATGAAACCGAACCCCTTGGCATTGTTGAACCATTTCACCTTGCCGACAGCCATGCTCAAATCCCTCTGCAACAGACTCCATCGCTGGAGTATCATCCAAGTCATCCGCAATCTAATCCGTTAAAAGGATTGACTCCGCGGATCTTTTTTACCCACTGTGGGCTCTATTGGTTGTAACACCGTTTTCCCGATAGTCAAGGTGACCGGGCAGTCGGAGTTGAAAACGTGTGCTGCCGCCCCCACCACTGTATTTGCACAACTGACGAACCTTTCTTTCCATGCATGCAATCAGCCAGATTCGACTAACATTCAATCAGGATCGCCCGCTTCTCCAAAAGGATCTTCCAGAGGAGCACGACGACGATTCGGCAGGCGTTGCTGTTCAGGAAGCAAAGCCTGCGTTACAGGCGCCGCCGATGTACAAGGTGGTTTTGTTCAACGATGACTACACACCGATGGATTTCGTCGTCGAAGTGCTCGAGGTGTTTTTTAACCTGAATCGCGAGCTGGCGACCAAGGTCATGCTGGCCGTCCACACAGAAGGGCGGGCAGTATGTGGAGTGTTTACCCGCGACATCGCCGAGACAAAGGCCATGCAGGTCAACCAGTACGCCAGGGAAAGCCAGCATCCGCTACTCTGTGAAATCGAGAAGGACGGTTAATCGCCGACCACTTGGGTATGAGGTGAAGCTATGTTAAACCGCGAGCTCGAAGTCACCCTCAATCTAGCCTTCAAGGAGGCTCGTTCGAAACGTCATGAATTCATGACCGTCGAACACCTGCTGCTGGCCCTATTGGACAATGAGGCTGCCGCCACCGTTTTGCGTGCCTGCGGCGCAAACCTCGACAAACTCAAGCACGACCTGCAGGAGTTCATCGACTCCACCACGCCTTTGATCCCCGTTCATGACGAAGATCGCGAAACCCAGCCAACCCTGGGCTTCCAGCGTGTACTGCAACGTGCTGTTTTCCACGTACAGAGCTCGGGCAAGCGTGAAGTGACTGGCGCCAATGTGCTGGTTGCAATCTTCAGTGAGCAAGAGAGTCAGGCAGTGTTTCTGCTGAAACAGCAGAGCGTTGCGCGCATTGATGTCGTCAACTACATCGCTCATGGCATTTCCAAAGTGCCGGGGCATGGCGATCACTCTGAAGGTGAACAAGATATGCAGGACGATGAGGGCGGTGAGTCTTCTTCTTCAGGCAATCCTCTGGATGCTTATGCCAGCAACCTCAACGAACTCGCGCGCCAGGGTCGTATTGATCCGCTGGTCGGCCGCGAATCGGAAGTCGAGCGTGTCGCGCAGATTCTCGCGCGTCGGCGCAAAAACAATCCGCTGCTGGTCGGCGAGGCAGGCGTGGGTAAAACCGCGATTGCCGAAGGCTTGGCCAAGCGCATTGTCGACAACCAGGTGCCTGATCTGCTGGCCAACAGCGTTGTCTACTCGCTCGATCTCGGTGCTCTGCTCGCAGGCACCAAATATCGTGGTGATTTCGAGAAGCGCTTCAAGGCGCTGCTCAATGAGCTGAAAAAACGTCCGCAGGCCATCCTGTTCATTGACGAGATCCACACCATCATTGGTGCGGGTGCTGCGTCAGGCGGCGTGATGGATGCTTCGAACCTGCTCAAGCCGCTGCTGTCGTCTGGCGACATTCGTTGCATCGGCTCGACCACGTTCCAGGAATTCCGTGGCATCTTCGAGAAGGATCGAGCCCTGGCGCGTCGCTTCCAGAAGGTCGATGTCGTCGAGCCGTCGGTGGAAGACACCATCGGTATCCTGCGCGGTCTGAAAGGGCGTTTCGAAGCGCACCACAACATCGAATACAGTGATGAGTCGTTGCGCGCTGCCGCAGAACTGGCATCGCGCTACATCAATGACCGGCACATGCCGGACAAGGCCATCGATGTGATCGACGAGGCGGGTGCCTATCAGCGTCTGCAGCCGGTCGAAAAACGCGTGAAGCGCATTGAAGTGCCACAGGTTGAAGATATTGTGGCGAAGATCGCGCGGATTCCTCCGAAGCACGTGACCAGTTCCGACAAGGAACTGCTGCGTAACCTGGAGCGTGACCTGAAACTGACGGTGTTTGGTCAGGACGCGGCGATCGATTCGCTTTCTACCGCGATCAAGCTGTCCCGTGCCGGCCTCAAGTCGCCTGACAAGCCAGTTGGTTCGTTCCTGTTCGCCGGACCGACCGGTGTCGGTAAAACCGAAGCCGCGCGCCAATTGGCCAAGGCGTTGGGGATCGAGCTGGTTCGCTTCGACATGTCCGAGTACATGGAGCGCCACACTGTATCGCGTCTGATCGGTGCGCCTCCGGGGTATGTCGGCTTCGATCAGGGCGGTCTCTTGACCGAAGCGATCACCAAGCAGCCGCACTGCGTATTGCTGCTCGATGAAATCGAGAAGGCGCACCCGGAAGTCTTCAACCTGCTGCTGCAGGTGATGGACCACGGTACGCTCACCGACAACAACGGTCGCAAGGCGGACTTCCGCAATGTAATCGTGATCATGACTACCAACGCCGGTGCCGAAACGGCAGCACGCGCTTCGATCGGTTTCACCCATCAGGACCACTCGTCTGATGCGATGGAAGTGATCAAGAAGAGCTTCACGCCGGAATTCCGCAACCGTCTGGACACCATTATCCAGTTTGGTCGCCTCAGTCATGAGGTCATCAAAAGTGTGGTGGACAAGTTCCTTACCGAGCTTCAGGCGCAGCTGGAAGACAAGCGGGTACTCCTGGAAGTCACCGATGCG
The DNA here is from genome assembly GCF_059716145.1 of Pseudomonas sp. LBUM1648. NCBI lineage: Bacteria > Pseudomonadati > Pseudomonadota > Gammaproteobacteria > Pseudomonadales > Pseudomonadaceae > Pseudomonas > Pseudomonas sp. LBUM1648. Next base: position 3,983,853 of record NZ_CP166808.1, on the reverse strand, counting down.
GCGCGTAGCTGGCTGGCGGCGGGTGGTTATGATGCGGCAATGGGCGCTCGTCCGATGGCGCGTCTGATTCAGGACAAGATCAAGCGTCCGTTGGCGGAGGAGATTTTGTTTGGCGAGCTGGCCGAGCATGGCGGTGTGGTTCACATCGACATCAAGGACGGGGAGCTGACGTTCGACTTCGAGACTACTGCTGAAATGGCCTGACGGCTGGTTGTAAGTAAAAGGCGCCTTCGGGCGCCTTTTTGTTGTCTGGTGTTTTTGGGGGTATATCCGTTGCTGCGGTGATGGCTTCTTAGGGTTCCGCCCTTACGGCGGGTCACTTTTTCCAGACGCCGAAAAAGTAACCAAAAAGGCTTGCCCTGACGTACGGCCCGCTCGCTGAGGCTCGGGGTTCCTTCGCTGCGGGATTGATCCGGGCGCATCGCCTCCGGTTTGCTTCGCTGCACCTCCTCTCGATGTGTTTGGCTGCGCCAAACGGTCGCTGCGCTCCCACCCCCGGATCAATCCCTCCACTCAGCCTTCCGACGGGCCTTCAGATCAAGAGCTTTACTCGAGCTAACGCTCATTGTGTTGAGTGGGGCGGCATGCGCCGCGTGCGGGGTGTACTCAATTTCTTGTGTGAGCTGGCTTGCCAGCGATGGCGGCCTGACAGCCGACCAAGCTCTGGTAGGTGTACTCACTCCTTGTAGGAGCTGCCGAAGGCTCGGGCCGCGATCTGACGATCTTTTGATCTGCTTTGGCTTTGGCTTTGGCTTTTGATCTTCAGCCCATCGGCAGGCCGAGCGAAGGTGTTCATCCGGGGGGTAGGCGCGCAGCGCCGTGCGGCGAAGCCGCACACATCGAGAGGAGGTGCAGCGCAGCAAACCGTAGGCGATGCGCCCGGATGGGCACCGTAGCGAGGGAACACTGAGCCTCAGCGAAGTGCCGTACGCCGGGGCAAAAGCCTTTTGGTTCCTTTTTGGCGTTTGAAAAAGGGACTCGCTGTAAGAGCGAAACCGCCAGCGGCAGCACCCGCAGCAACGGATATGCCCCCCCCCAAAAAAAACCAAACCCCTAAACCGCAGACAAACAAAAACGCCCGGCAAAGCCGGGCGTCTTGTATTGACTTGATTAACGAGCGCGGTAAGTAATGCGCCCTTTGCTCAAGTCATAGGGCGTCAGCTCGACGCGCACTTTGTCACCGGTAAGAATACGAATGTAGTTCTTGCGCATCTTGCCGGAAATATGCGCGGTTACGACGTGCCCATTTTCCAACTCCACACGAAACATGGTGTTGGGCAGGGTGTCGACGACAGTGCCTTCCATTTCGAAGCTGTCTTCTTTCGACATGCAGTAAAGCCCTCGGTATCCAATGAATGGCCCGGTGCAACTGCGCCAGGCAAAAGCGGCGTGCATTGTGCCCGAAAAATGGGGTTTACGCCAAGGGGTTTAGGGTTTGGGTTTAGTTCAGGATCACCCAGCGCTGATTAATCAGCAGTTCGATGGGGCGATATTGCGTCTTGTAGTTCATCTTTTTGCAGTTCTTGATCCAGTAACCCAGGTAAACCGCCTCAAGCCCGAGGCGCTGGCTCTCGGCAATTTGCCAAAGAATGGCAAAGCGTCCCAGGCTGCGGCGTTCTTCGGCCGGTTCGTAAAACGTGTAGACCGCCGACAAGCCGTTAGGCAGTAAATCGGTCACCGCTACGGCCAGCAACCGTCCGTCGAGACGGAACTCGTAGAAACGGGAGAAGGGCAGGTCGCGTACCAGAAAGGTCGAAAATTGATCACGGCTCGGCGGGTACATGTCGCCGTCGGCGTGGCGCTGTTCGATATAGCGTTGGTACAGATCGAAATATTCTTCACTGAACTGGGGTTTCGCCGGGCGCACCTGCAAATCGGTGTTGCGCCTGAAAATGCGCTTCTGCTGGCGATTGGGAATGAACTGCGACACCGGAATGCGCGCAGGCACGCACGCATTGCAGTTCTGGCAATGGGGCCGATACAGATGGTCGCCGCTGCGACGAAAGCCCATTTCCGACAGGTCTGCGTAGACATGCACATCCATGGGCTGGCTCGGGTCGAGAAACAGGGTCGTGGCCTGCTCCTCGGGCAGATAACTGCAAGAGTGAGGTTGAGTGGCATAGAACTTCAAACGCGCCAACTCGGTCATGATCAACCCTCGGGATAAGCTGGTGAATTAAGTGTAAGCCACGCGCGCAAAAGTCGCTCAGCAAACCCAGTTGGCACGACTGGGTTGATCCAGGTGTCGGGCCAGATAGTCGGCGAACTCGAGGCGGGGAATCGCCCGGGCGCCGAGACTGTGCAGATGATCGGTCGGCATCTGGCAATCAATCAGCACGAAGCCCGAGTCTTGCAGGTGTCGCACCAGCGTGGCAAAGCCGTATTTGGAGGCATTGTCGGCCCGGCTGAACATCGACTCACCGAAAAACAACTTCCCCATCGCCAGCCCGTACAGGCCGCCGACGAGTTCGCCCTCATCCCAGACTTCCACAGAATGGGCGAAGCCGCGCCGGTGCAACTCTACGTAAGCATCCTGCATGGCTTCAGTGATCCAGGTGCCGTCGGCGTAATCCCGTGGCGCCGCGCAGGCGCGGATCACTGCGTCGAAGTCCTGATCGAAGGTTACTTGGTAGCGTTGCTGGCGCAGCAATTTGCCCAGGCTGCGCGAAACATGCAGTTCGTCGGGAAACAGTACGGTGCGTGGGTCAGGCGACCACCACAGAATCGGCTGGCCTTCGGAAAACCAGGGGAAGCAGCCATGGCGATATGCCTGAATCAGGCGATCGGCGGACAAGTCGCCGCCGGCGGCGAGCAATCCATTGGGGTCGCGCATGGCCTTTTCCAGCGGCGGAAAAGTCAGGGAGTTGCGTTGTAACCAAGTCAGCATGGCATCCAGGCTTGCGGAAGGGGAGGGCGGTGCGGGCTGTTCGGCCCGCGCTAAAGTGTGCCGTTAAATGACACGAATGTCGTGCCGATCCTGCTTGACGCAGGCAGGGCTGCAACTTGGTGAGCTTGTTGCGGTCGTAAGCGAGCGCTGCGGGCTGGCTTGCAACCGGCCTGGCAATGCTTCGCTACGTTCATCAAATACACCTCATAAGCCTTTGTCACAAAAGGTAATGCATGCTCAAATTGCCTCACAGGTTTTGTACGCTTGGCTATGCTCAACACTGGGCTTTGAAGCATGGCATCAGACGCACAAACCCGTACAATGCCGGGCTGTTACAGAATATTCGCTGCGCGCCGTGTTTATAGCTGTATTTATAAAATCGGCAGCACAGTGTTAAAAGTAGTCTCTGTTGTGCCCTTCAACTTTTTTACCTGCCTGGATTGGGCAGTTTTTTATCGTCATTCAATAGATGGACGCGCCTCGGGCGCAGGAAAAGTAGCGTTTTGAAGAAATCCACCGAAGCACCAAAAACAGTCGTTCCGCTCTGGCGGCAGCAGTTGCACTACCGACTCAAGGAAGGTGCATTGATCGCCATCGGCGCCTTGTGCCTGTTCCTGATGATGGCCTTGCTGACCTACGGCAAGGACGACCCGGGCTGGAGCCACAACAGCAAGATCGACGACGTGCAGAATTTCGGCGGCCCGGCGGGCTCCTACAGCGCCGACATTTTGTTCATGGTGCTCGGCTATTTCGCCTATATCTTCCCGTTGCTGCTGGCGATCAAGGCGTACCAGATCTTCCGCCAACGCCACGAACCGTGGCAGTGGAGCGGCTGGCTGTTTTCCTGGCGCCTGATCGGTCTGGTGTTTTTGGTGCTGTCTGGCGCTGCGCTGGCGCATATTCATTTTCACGCCGCCACCGGTCTGCCGGCCGGCGCGGGTGGTGCGTTGGGCGAAAGTCTTGGCGATCTGGCCAAAAACGCGCTGAATATTCAGGGCAGCACATTGCTGTTCATTGCGCTGTTCCTGTTCGGCCTGACCGTATTCACCGATCTGTCGTGGTTCAAGGTGATGGACATCACCGGCAAGATCACCCTTGATCTGTTCGAACTGTTCCAGGGCGCGCTCAACCGCTGGTGGTCAGCGCGTACCGAACGCAAGCAACTGGTGGCGCAACTGCGTGAGGTCGATGACCGCGTACACGATGTGGTTGCACCGACCGTCACCGACAAGCGCGAGCAAGCCAAGGTCAAGGAACGCCTGATCGAACGTGAGCAAGCCCTGAGCAAGCACATGTCCGACCGCGAGAAGCAGGTGCCGCCGGTTATTGCACCGGCTCCCGTCAAGGCGCCGGAGCCGAGCAAGCGCGTACAGAAAGAGAAGCAGGCACCGCTGTTCGTCGACAGCGCTGTGGAAGGTACCTTGCCACCGATCTCGATCCTCGATCCTGCGGAAAAGAAACAACTCAATTACTCGCCGGAGTCTCTGGCTGCGGTCGGCCACTTGCTGGAGATCAAGCTCAAGGAGTTCGGTGTCGAGGTCACGGTGGATTCGATTCACCCGGGCCCGGTGATTACCCGTTACGAAATCCAGCCTGCCGCCGGCGTAAAAGTCAGCCGCATTTCCAACCTCGCGAAGGACCTCGCGCGCTCCCTGGCCGTGACCAGTGTGCGTGTGGTCGAGGTGATTCCGGGCAAGACCACGGTCGGTATCGAGATCCCGAACGAAGACCGGCAGATCGTGCGTTTCTCCGAAGTGCTGTCGACCCCCGAGTACGACAACTTCAAGTCGCCGGTCACTTTGGCTTTGGGCCACGACATCGGCGGCAAACCGGTTATTACCGATCTGGCGAAGATGCCGCACTTGCTGGTGGCGGGTACGACCGGTTCCGGTAAGTCGGTGGGCGTGAACGCGATGATCCTGTCGATCCTGTTCAAGTCCGGCCCGGAAGACGCCAAGCTGATCATGATCGACCCGAAAATGTTGGAGCTGTCGATCTACGAAGGCATTCCGCACTTGCTGTGCCCGGTGGTGACCGACATGAAGGACGCCGCCAACGCCCTGCGCTGGAGCGTTGCCGAGATGGAGCGTCGCTACAAGCTGATGGCGAAGATGGGCGTGCGTAACCTGTCCGGCTTCAACGCCAAGGTCAAGGAAGCCCAGGACGCCGGCGAGCCATTGAGCGATCCGCTGTACAAACGCGAAAGCATTCACGACGAAGCGCCGCTGTTGCAGAAGCTGCCGACCATCGTCGTGGTCGTCGACGAATTCGCCGACATGATGATGATCGTCGGCAAGAAGGTTGAAGAACTGATCGCCCGTATCGCACAGAAAGCGCGGGCGGCGGGTATTCACTTGATCCTTGCGACCCAGCGGCCGTCGGTGGACGTGATCACCGGTCTGATCAAGGCCAACATTCCGACCCGAATGGCGTTCCAGGTGTCGAGCAAGATCGACTCGCGGACCATTATCGACCAGGGTGGCGCCGAACAATTGCTCGGCCACGGTGACATGCTCTACATGCCACCGGGCACCAGCCTGCCGATCCGGGTTCACGGCGCGTTCGTTTCCGACGAAGAAGTTCACCGTGTAGTCGAGGCTTGGAAACTGCGCGGCGCACCGGAATACAACGATGACATTCTTAACGGTGTCGAAGAGGCAGGCAGCGGCTTTGAAGGCAGCAGCGGTGGCGGCGACGGCGATGATCCTGAAGCCGATGCGCTGTATGACGAAGCCGTGCAGTTTGTACTGGAAAGCCGTAGGGCTTCGATCTCTGCGGTGCAGCGCAAGCTGAAGATCGGCTACAACCGTGCCGCACGGATGATCGAAGCCATGGAAATGGCTGGCGTCGTCACATCAATGAACACCAACGGTTCGCGTGAAGTCTTGGCTCCCGGCCCGGTACGCGACTGACCCCAAAAGCAACAGGCGGGACAATGATGTGCCGCCGCTTTCCCACGAGTATTCAAGAGGACTCCCATGCGTCTTATCCGCATGCTGCTGCCAGTACTGGCTTTGACCACACTCACGGCCCACGCCGATGACAAGGACGTGGCTCGTCTGACGCAATTGCTTGAAACATCCAAGACCCTGAGCGCGAACTTCTCGCAGCTGACCCTCGACGGCAGCGGTACTCAGTTGCAGGAAACCACTGGCGACATGACCTTGCAGCGTCCGGGCCTGTTCTACTGGCACACCAATGCGCCGGCCGAGCAGACCATGGTTTCCGATGGCAAGAAAGTCACCCTGTGGGACCCGGATCTGGAACAGGCAACCATCAAGAAGCTCGACGAGCGTCTGACCCAGACCCCGGCGCTGCTGCTGTCCGGTGATGTGTCGAAGATCAGCCAGAGCTTCGACATCAGCGCGAAAGAGGCGGGCGGCGTGATCGATTTCACCCTCAAGCCGAAAACCAAGGACACCCTGTTCGACAACCTGCGCCTGTCGTTCCGCAACGGTCTGCTCAATGACATGCAACTGATCGACAGCGTCGGTCAGCGCACCAACATCCTGTTCACCGGGGTGAAGGCCAACGAGCCGGTTCCAGCGTCGAAGTTCAAGTTCGATATCCCGAAGGGCGCTGACGTTATCCAGGAATAACGCATAGGCTCTGTGATGGGGCTTTTGTGGTGAGGGGATAAATCCCCTCACCACAGGTTTTCCTACATGTCTGAAAAATCGTAATAACCGAGGTTTCAACGGTACGTGATGGATCTGTTTCGCAGTGCACCGATAGCCCAGCCGCTGGCCGCGCGTTTGCGTGCGACCAATCTGGATGAGTACGTCGGTCAGGAGCATGTGCTGGCTCGCGGCAAGCCTCTGCGTGAGGCGCTGGAGCAGGGTGCCCTGCATTCGATGATCTTCTGGGGGCCGCCGGGCGTGGGCAAGACCACGTTGGCGCGGTTGCTGGCAGAAGTCTCGGATGCACACTTCGAAACGGTCTCGGCGGTCCTCGCCGGGGTCAAAGAGATCCGTCAGGCCGTTGAAATCGCCAAGCAGCAGGCCGGCCAGTACGGCAAACGCACCATTTTGTTCGTCGATGAAGTGCACCGTTTCAACAAATCCCAGCAGGACGCGTTCCTGCCCTACGTTGAAGACGGCACGCTGATCTTCATCGGCGCGACCACCGAAAACCCTTCGTTCGAACTGAACAACGCTTTGCTGTCGCGAGCCCGTGTCTATGTGCTGAAAAGCCTCGACGAAGCGGCGCTACGCAAACTGGTGCATCGCGCGCTGACCGAAGAGCGCGGCCTGGGCAAGCGCAACCTGACGTTGAACGACGAAGGCTTTCAGATGCTGCTGTCCGCCGCCGATGGCGATGGTCGGCGCCTGCTCAATCTGCTGGAGAACGCCTCGGACCTGGCCGAAGACGATAGCGAGATCGGTACCGAGCTTCTGCAAAGTCTACTCGGCGACACGCGTCGGCGTTTCGACAAGGGCGGCGAAGCGTTCTATGACCAGATTTCCGCTTTGCACAAATCGGTGCGCGGCTCCAATCCTGACGGCGCGCTGTACTGGTTCGCGCGGATGATCGATGGTGGTTGCGATCCGCTGTATCTGGCCCGGCGCGTAGTGCGCATGGCCAGCGAAGACATCGGCAACGCCGACCCGCGTGCGCTGAGCCTGTGTCTGGCTGCGTGGGAAGTGCAGGAGCGCCTCGGCAGCCCGGAAGGCGAGTTGGCCGTGGCGCAGGCCATCACGTATCTGGCCTGCGCGCCAAAAAGCAACGCGGTGTACATGGGGTTCAAGACTGCATTGCGCGCCGCCGCAGAAAATGGCTCGCTGGAAGTCCCGCTACACCTGCGCAACGCGCCGACCAAACTGATGAAACAACTGGGTTACGGCGACGAATACCGTTATGCCCACGATGAGCCGGATGCTTATGCTGCCGGCGAAGACTATTTCCCGGAAGAGCTCGAGCCGATTCCGTTCTATCAACCAGTGCCACGCGGCCTGGAATTGAAGATCGGTGAGAAACTCAACCACCTCGCCCAACTTGACCGTTTAAGCCCTCGGCAGCGGAGAAAATAGTGATTCCATTGATCGTTGCGGTCTCCGTCGGCGGGATCGCCGGCACCTTGTTGCGCTTCGCCACCGGCAATTGGGTCAACGCCAATTGGCCTCGGCACTTCTATACGGCGACGCTGGCCGTTAATATCGTGGGCTGTCTGTTGATTGGCGTGTTGTACGGCCTGTTTTTGATACGCCCGGAAGTACCGATCGAGGTGCGTGCCGGGTTGATGGTCGGCTTCCTCGGGGGGCTGACGACTTTTTCATCCTTTTCACTGGATACGGTGCGTCTGCTGGAAAGCGGGCAAGTGTTGCTGGCCCTGGGCTATGCGGCACTCAGCGTATTCGGCGGGCTGCTCGCGACGTGGGCCGGCCTGTCCTTGACCAAACTTTGATAACGAGAAACCGACATGCTCGATTCCAAACTGTTACGTAGCAACCTTCAGGACGTAGCGGACCGCCTGGCTTCCCGTGGCTTTGCCCTGGATACCGCGCGCATCGAAGCGCTGGAAGAACAGCGCAAGACCGTCCAGACCCGCACCGAAGCACTGCAGGCTGAGCGTAACGCGCGTTCCAAATCCATCGGTCAGGCCAAGCAGCGCGGCGAAGACATCGCGCCGCTGATGGCGGACGTCGAGCGCATGGCGGGCGAATTGAGCGCCGGCAAAGTCGAGCTGGACGCGATCCAGACCGAACTGGACTCGATCCTGCTCGGCATCCCGAACCTGCCGCACGAGTCCGTTCCGGTCGGCAAGGACGAAGATGACAACGTCGAAGTACGCCGCTGGGGCACGCCGACTGCTTTCGATTTCCCGGTACAGGATCACGTTGCACTGGGCGAGAAGTTCGGCTGGCTGGATTTTGAAACCGCCGCCAAGCTGTCCGGCGCACGTTTTGCCCTGCTGCGTGGCCCGATCGCCCGTCTGCACCGCGCCCTGGCGCAGTTCATGATCAACCTGCACGTCAACGAGCACGGTTACGAAGAGGCTTACACGCCTTATCTGGTTCAGGCGCCAGCACTGCAAGGCACCGGTCAACTGCCCAAGTTCGAAGAAGACCTGTTCAAGATCGCTCGCGAAGGCGAAGCCGATCTGTACCTGATCCCGACCGCCGAAGTGTCGCTGACCAACATCGTCGCTGGCGAAATTGTCGATTCGAAACTGCTGCCGATCAAGTTCGTTGCGCACACACCGTGCTTCCGCAGTGAAGCCGGCGCGTCGGGTCGCGATACTCGCGGCATGATCCGCCAGCATCAGTTCGACAAGGTTGAAATGGTCCAGATCGTTGAGCCATCGACCTCGATGGAAGCGCTGGAAGGTCTGACCGCCAACGCCGAGAAAGTTCTGCAACTGCTTGGCCTGCCTTACCGCACCCTGGCACTGTGCACCGGCGACATGGGCTTCAGTGCGGTCAAGACTTACGACCTCGAAGTGTGGATTCCGAGCCAGGACAAATACCGCGAAATCTCGTCGTGCTCCAACTGTGGCGACTTCCAGGCCCGCCGCATGCAGGCGCGTTTCCGCAACCCGGAAACCGGCAAGCCTGAGTTGGTACACACCTTGAACGGTTCCGGCCTGGCGGTCGGTCGTACTCTGGTTGCGGTGCTGGAAAACTACCAGCAGGCGGACGGTTCGATCCGTGTGCCGGACGTGCTGAAGCCGTACATGGGTGGCCTTGAGGTCATCGGCTAAATGAAATATCTGCCGCTGTTTCACAACCTGCGCGGCAGTCGTGTGTTGGTCGTCGGTGGGGGGGAAATTGCCTTGCGCAAATCCCGCCTGCTGGCCGAAGCCGGTGCGCTGCTGCGGGTGGTCGCACCTGAAATCGAAACGCAACTGCGTGAATTGGTTGTCGCCAGTGGTGGCGAGTGTCTGTTGCGCGGTTACGTTGAGGCGGATATGGATGGTTGCGTGCTGATCATTGCCGCCACCGATGACGAAACGCTGAACGCCCAGGTTTCCACCGATGCTCATCGGCGTTGCGTGCCGGTCAACGTGGTCGACGCACCTGCCCTGTGCAGCGTGATCTTCCCGGCGATCGTCGATCGCTCGCCTCTGATCGTCGCAATCTCCAGTGGCGGCGATGCGCCGGTGCTGGCGCGCTTGATTCGCGCCAAGATTGAAACCTGGATTCCTTCCACCTATGGCCAACTGGCTGGGCTGGCCGCGCGTTTCCGTAATCAGGTGAAAAGCCTGTTTCCGGATGTGCAGCAGCGTCGCGGGTTTTGGGAAGACGTCTTTCAAGGGCCGATTGCCGATCGACAACTGGCCGGGCAGGGCGCCGAGGCTGAGCGTCTGCTGCAAGCGAAGATTGATGGCGAAGCCGACATCACCACAGGTGAGGTGTATCTGGTGGGAGCAGGGCCGGGTGACCCGGATCTGCTGACCTTCCGTGCATTGCGCCTGATGCAACAGGCCGATGTGGTGCTGTACGACCGTTTGGTCGCGCCGGCCATTCTTGACCTGTGCCGTCGCGATGCCGAGCGGGTCTACGTCGGCAAGCGTCGCGCCGATCACGCGGTGCCTCAGGATCAGATCAACCAGCAACTGGTCGATCTGGCCAAGGCCGGCAAGCGTGTGGTGCGGTTGAAGGGCGGTGATCCGTTCATCTTCGGCCGGGGCGGCGAAGAGATCGAAGAGCTGGCAGCCCACGGAATTCCATTCCAGGTGGTGCCGGGTATTACGGCAGCCAGCGGTTGTGCGGCGTATGCCGGGATTCCGCTGACCCACCGTGATTACGCGCAGTCAGTGCGCTTTGTCACCGGGCACTTGAAGGACGGTTCCACCGATCTGCCATGGGCCGACCTTGTCGCTCCGGCGCAGACGCTGGTGTTCTACATGGGACTGGTGGGTTTGCCGGTGATCTGTGAGCAGTTGATCAAGCATGGCCGTTCGGCGGATACCCCGGCGGCACTGATTCAGCAGGGCACCACGGTCAATCAGCGGGTCTTCACTGGCACGCTGGCCGATTTGCCGCGAATGGTGGCGGAGCATGAAGTGCATGCCCCGACGCTGGTGATCGTCGGCGAAGTGGTGAAACTGCGCGAGAAACTGGCGTGGTTTGAAGGGGCTCAGGCGCAGGTCTGAGCTAAATCAAAAGATCGTCCGATCGCGGCCCGAGCCTTCGGACGATCTTTTGCTTTTAGCTGTTAACCCCTCTGCCAAACTCCTTTGCCGCCCAGCCGCGCGCGATCATGAGCCACAGTGAAATCCTGCTCCGGCCCCTTCGGCACAACCCCCGTCGGATTGATGGTCTTGTGGCTGCCGTAGTAGTGATTTTTGATGTGCTGGAAATCCACCGTCTCGGCAATCCCCGGCCACTGATACAACTCACGCAGCCAGTTTGACAAGTTCGGATAATCGGCAATGCGCCGCAGGTTGCACTTGAAGTGCCCGTGATACACCGCGTCGAAGCGAATAATCGTGGTGAAAAGGCGAATATCCGCTTCAGTCAGGTATTCACCACTCAGATAACGGTTGGCACCCAGCATCCGCTCCAAGTGATCGAGTTCGGCAAACACCTCATCGAACGCTTCCTCATACGCTTGTTGTGACGTGGCGAACCCGGCGCGATAGACGCCGTTGTTTACGGCTGGATAGATTCGCTCGTTCAGCGCATCAATCTCACCGCGTAGCGGAGCAGGATAGAAGTCCAGATCATTGCCAGTCAGATCATCAAACGCGCTGTTGAACATGCGGATGATCTCAGCCGATTCGTTGCTGACAATGCGCTTGAGCTTTTTGTCCCACAGCACCGGTACGGTGACGCGGCCGGTGTAGTCGGGCGTGTCGGCGGTGTAGCGCTGGTGCATGAAGTCGAAGTGATCGAGCTTGTCGCCGGTCGAGCCGAGAGCCTTGTCGAAGGTCCAGCCGTTTTCCAGCATCAACCAACTGACCACGGAAACGTCGATCAGACTTTCCAGGCCTTTGAGTTTGCGCAGGATCAGCGTGCGATGCGCCCACGGACAGGCGAGCGAAACGTAGAGGTGATAGCGCCCGGCTTCGGCGGCAAAACCGCCTTCACCGCTAGAGCCAGGTTGGCCGTCAGCGGTGACCCAGTTGCGGCGTTGCGCCTGTTCGCGCTGGAACGCACCGTCCTTGCTGCTTTCGTACCACTTGTCCTGCCAGTGGCCATCGACTAACAAACCCATGTTCAAGACTCCTGAAACCAATAATCGTTGGAGTCGAGTCTATTCCGATGAGTTCGAACAAAAAGCGCAAAGATCGGGCGCGAATGATCGGTTAAATCGATTTATTCCGCGCGGCCCAGTATTGTTCGGCGGTTTCGAAAGCCTGCTCGCGGCTCTGGCCGAGACCGCGCAGTGCCAGGGCCATGGTCGAAATCAGCGCCATTTGCGGGTAGCTGTCGACCGCGTCTCCGCGCCAAACGGCTTTCAAATGCTCGACGTCCAGCGAGGCCGGTTTGACGTGGCGCTGTGCCGACAACTGCGGCCATTCCTCGTCCCAACTCTCGCCGCCGCTGGTGCCGTAAAGATGGCTGTCGGCATCGGGGTTGATCTCGATTTCACCGCCGTCACCCTTGACCACAATCGCCGTGTCGCCGAGCAAACCGCTGGCATCGCGGTGTACGGCCTGATAGCCGGGGTGGAAGATGCTTTGCAACCCGCAACGCGCGCCCAGCGGATTGAGAATTCGCGCCAGCGAGTGGATCGGCGAGCGCAGGCCCATGGTATTGCGCAGGTCGATCATCTTTTGCAGTTGTGGCGCCCAGTCGATCAGCGGCATGAATGCCAGGCCACCGTTGTCCAGCGCCGTGCCGACCTGCTGCCAGTTGCGGCACAGCGGTATATTCAGCTCGGCCAACAGCTGTTCGGTATACAAGCGCCCGGCGGTGTGCGCGCCGCCGCCGTGCATGAAGATGCGCACACCGTTTTGCGACAGACACTTGGCCGCCAGCAGATACCACGGCAGATGGCGCTTCTTGCCGGCATAGGTCGGCCAGTCCAGATCGACGTTCAAGGCTGGCGCCTCCAAACGTTCGCGCAGGGCTTCGGTGAAACCGGCCATCTCTTCGGCGCTTTCTTCTTTATGCCGCAGCAACATCAGAAAGGCGCCGAGTTGGGTGTCTTCGACTTCGTCGTCCAGCACCATGCCCATGGCTTGCCGGGCTTCTTCGCGAGTCAGATCGCGGGCGCCGCGCTTGCCTTTGCCGAGGATCCGGACGAATTGAGCGAACGGGTGCTCGGCAGGTGTTTCGAGGGTCAGCGCTGGGAAATCGGTCATAAGCAATTCGTCGGTTTGGGCAGGCCCGCCAGTTTCGCGGCGAGTTTGGCAGGGGTGCCTTTGAACAGTCGGTTCAGGTGCAGGCTGTTGCCTTTGTCCGGGCCGAGTTTCAGCGCGGTGTATTTGATCAGCGGTCGAGTGGCCGGGGACAGTTGGAACTCATCGTAGAAACAGCGCAGCAGTTCGAGCACCTCCCAGTGTTCGGGGGTCAACTCGATATCTTCGGCGGCGGCCAGGGCACTGGCGACGTCGTGTGACCAGTCGCTGAGGTCGACAAGGAAGCCGTCCTTGTCCAGTTCGATGGCGCGGGCGCCGACGGTCATGCAATTCATAGCCAGCTGTTGACCTTGTCGTGTTGGATCGACAGTTCGACGAAGGCCGGGTAGTCGATGGTTTCTGCCCATTCTGGAACCTGTACAGCGCGGGCCTCTGCATCTTCGGCCAGCACGTACAGTTTCACCCGCCGAGTTTGCAGTGCGGTGAAAGGAGCGGTGCCCGGTTGCAGGGCATATACCGCGTCGCCGGATAGCAGCAAAGCGTCGGCATGGCCGATCACTCGCAGGCAACTGGTCAGGCGATCGTCGCCGAACGGGGAATGAGACAACACATGCAAAGTCGACATCAGAGGGTGATCACCTGGTCGTAACGGTCAATAAGGGCGGTGATTTGCTCGGCTGCGAGCGGTTGCGCTTCGTCCAGCGACAGCGTGTTCAGGCCACGGCTGGTGGCGCTGTCGATGCAATAAAACAGCTCTTCAACGTCGAACATTGGCAGCGCTTGCAGGTTGGCGCTCAGGTCTTTCTGTTGCAGGGCCTTGGCCTTTTGCCCGGCGGCCAGTTGCAGCACGCCGTCATCGAGAAACAGCAGACCGATCGGCAGATCGAAGGCACCGCCGGCCAGCACGATGTCCAGCGCTTCGCGGGCACCGGGGCCGGACCATGGCGATTGGCGACTGATGATCAACAGGGATTTGGCCATGTCACGCGCCTCCGAAACAGATCAGGCGGTCAGCGTCTTGCACCGCGTCATGTAACTGGCCGAGGCCGGATAACTCCCACGGCGCGCTGACGGAGACGGCGTCACGCTGATAGCGCTTGGCTTCTTCGTCATTCAGCACGCCCCTGCGCAGAGCGGCGGCGATGCACACCACGCCATCCAGTTGCTGCTCGTTGATGAAGGTGCGCCATTGCTTGGGCAGATCCAGTTCGTCCTGCGGAGTAACCACCGCGTCAGAGGCGTTGTAGACGCCATCCTGATAGAAAAACAGCCGGACAATCTCATGCCCACCGGCCAGTGCAGCCTGCGCAAACAGCAGGGCACGGCGCGAGGAGGGCGCATGGGCGGCGGAAAACAGTGCGATGGCGAACTTCATGACGGACTCGGTCAGCAAAACTGCGGCCATGATAAAGCTTTATCGAGGCGGTCGCGAAACCCAAGTTGCGTACCCGCCCACGGGGAGGCAGACATCGGTCAGCGCGGCATGTAACCCAACTGCCAGCGTCGGGGGATTTTAAGCGAGAGCAGCCCGATCAATGCCGCCAGCAAACCGCTGACAAACATCGCCTTCAGTCCCAGATGATGCTCCAGCACTGCGCCCAGAATGGCGCCGACGAACATCCCGCTCCACGGCACCAGTTGCACGCGCCAGCCACTGCGCCGCTCGCCGAGCATCCAGCGGCCCAGTCCTCGGCCGAACCGCGACAGTGCGCCAGTGACATACGTCAGCCCGACCGGCAGACCATTCACTTCCTCGACCGACGCGTTGAGCATGCCCATCGCAATGATCGCCGCCAGCAGTGCCGGCAGTTGCGAGTCAAACGGCCAGGCTGCCGCCGCGCAGAGCAGGGTGGCGATACACAGTAGAAGCGGCAGCGCCCGTCGTCCGCCGAGACGCGCGACGAGAACGCCCAAGGCATTCCCGACAATAAAGGTTGCGACGAGAATCACCAGGCGCACGGTCAGCCCAAGATCGCCGTCACTGATCGCCACCGCCAGCCTCGTGGTGTTGCCGCTCATGAACGAGACGAAGTCGCCGCTGGCCATGAAACCGATGGCGTCCGTCATCCCCGCCAGCACCGAAAGGCTGGCCACCAGCGCCAGTCCCACGCGCCCACGCCATTTTTTCGAATGCAGATGGCCGGGACTGGCGCGGTGAGTCGAGGCGGAAGGCAGCATCGTCGATTGTTTCCTTGAGCGGCGGTTACGGTTTTATTCCATACAAGTCGCAATACTCCAGCCAGTCCATGCCGGCCATTTCCGCCACCTCGCGATGAACGTTCAGACGCTGGGCCTGATATTCATCAGGCGTTGCTGCCGTCAGTTGCAAGGTCAGTTCCCAGGCAAACAACCCTAGGCTTTCCGCCTCGGCCTCGAACGCTTCATGCAGGCGTTCTTCGCGATACTGTGCCTGGGTTTCACCCTTGGCCTGAGCCAACAGCGGATTGAGATGGTCGAGGGTTTCGCGCAGTTCGGGGCGTGCGTCGAGAAACAGTTTCAGGGCGTGTTCATGTCGCTGCTCGGTAGGCGCCATGTGTTTTCCTTGTGAGGCTGATGACCTTAGGTTGCCGCAGCGGCTCGCGTGTGTCGCGCTATAAATGCAGTAAAGCAGAACGATTCGGGCTGCTGCGGTGATACAGTCCGCTTTTTTCTGAATGAGCGAATGCAATGCGAATTCTGATGGTGGCGCTGGCCGCGACGGTGCTGGCCGGTTGCGCGGGTTCGATGATGGACGATGCTCGCACTAAAACGCCCTACAAAACCCTGACCTCGAACAAGCCCGAGAAAGTCGTCGCCCAGTGTGTGCAATTTGCCTGGCAGGACGAAGCGGTGTTCGGAGTGGACGCCGGGGCTTATCTGCAACCGGGCAAAAAGTCCGGTTCGACGGTCTACACGCGTTCGGCAGAATCGTTTGTCGATGTCAGCACGGAGGCGTCGGGCACGGCGTTGAGTTACTACGCGCAGAAGGACGATTTCGTGGCCAAGCGCCGGTTGGCGGCGTTGGCGACCTGTCTCTGATCATGTATTGAGGCGAGTGCCCCTTCGCGTGCAAGCTCGCTCCCACATTGGAATGCATTTCAAATGTGGGAGCGAGCCTGCTCGGGAAGGGGCTATCAAATTCAATCAATCAAGCGCTTCTGGAAAAAATGCCGCTTGTGCCCCAGCGGATAATCCACAATCTCGCCACACTCGCTATAGCCGACTTTCCGGTAAAACTCAGGCGCCTGAAATGAGAAGGTGTCGAGCCAAATCCCGACGCAATCTTTCTTCCGCGCAAACTCTTCGGCCATCTGCATCAATTTCGAGCCGATGCCCTGACCGCGCCCCTGCTCCGGTACCGCCAACAACTCAATGAACAACCACCGATAGAACGTGTGGCCGTACAGGCCGCCGAGGATCGCGTCGTGCTCGTCGCGAACCAAAAGGGCAATCGGCTCCAATGTCGAGGGGCCTGCTTTGGCTGCGTTGTGGGCACGCAGTGGCGCCAGAATGGCGTTGCGTTGTTCTTCGTTGGGGTTCTGCGATAACTCGATACGCAAGTTCATGGATGACTTCCTTGTGGTCTGAGGTGCCAGATTATCCTGCCCGGTGGTCGTGTTCCAAGCCCTGAAGCAACGCTGGTGGAACCGCCGTTCACGCGCTGCGGTCTAGCCTTAACAGCGTCATTCCAGCACGCGGTTGATGAGGACACCCCATGAACATTTTTGAAGCCCTTCGCGAAAGCCACGACCGCCAGCGCACCTACGCCAAAGCCCTGATCGAAACCAGCGGCGATACGCCGGAGCGCGTCGAGGCCTACAAGCAGCTCAAAGCCGAGCTGAAAGCCCACGAAACCGCCGAAGAGCGCCACTTCTATATCCCCCTGATGAAGTTCGACGACGGTGTCGACCTCAGCCGACATGCCATTTCCGAACACCACGAAATGGACGAAATGATGGAAGAGCTCGACGAGACCGAGATGTCCAGCCCGGCATGGCTGGCCACTGCGAAAAAGCTCTCGGACAAGGTTCATCACCACCTCAAGGAAGAGGAGCACAAATTCTTCCAGATGGCCGGCAAATTACTCGACGAAAAACAGAAAGAACAGCTCGCCGGACAGTACGAAAAGGAGTTTCAGGCGCAGTTACCGTGAGTCACCCATGCGGGATTTCGTAACTTCGACGTGTACGCCTTTGGCTATGCGTCGAGTGCGATTCGCCACAATATACTGTGTTTATATCCAGTGTTTTCGCTGTTTTACTGATTGTGTCGGACAGATCTGCGACAAAACCGCCGATGGACAAAAAAATCACCTCCGTTAGCTTGAAGGCCTCTCCTCGGAAAGGAGAGTTCTTAAATCAACGGAGTGAAAAACATGAATCAACCACAAGCACAAACCCAACTGCGACACGGTCGCGTCACCTCCCCGGCGAGTCGTGGTGCGGTCGCTATTGAGCAAGGATTGCTCGGTGCCTGGCAGGTCAACGAAATGGAAGGCGGCAAGAATTTCCCGGCGCTGGTGGCCGGGCCGTTTCCAGCGCCCTACGAATCCGACTCTGCCAGTGTCGCGCCGCCGGCCGACGGCTACATTCTCAGTGGCGGCAAAACCGATCCGCGTGATTGCGTGAACTTCACGAATGAGGAGATGAGCCAAAAGCTCGGTCGTCCGTTCACCTGGCCGCTGCTCAATGTCACCCCGGGTCAGACCCTCGAAGTCAAATGGGAATACACCGCGCCGCACACCACCCGCGGCTATCGCTGGCTGATCACCAAGGATGGCTGGGACCCGAAACAACGCATCACCCGTGCGCAACTGGAAGCGCAGCCGTTCTTCGAGGACTTCTATACTCAGGTGCCTTACTACAGCCATTCAGCGGAGCTGAAGGCCAAGGTCAATCACTCGGTGAAACTTCCGGCGAACAAGCAAGGTCATCACGTTATCGTCTTGATGTGGATCGTCGCCAACACCGGCAACGCGTTCTATCAGGCCTTCGACGTCGACTTCAAATAACGACGCAGCGTCGTCAAAACCCACACGTTCTGAAGGATTAGAACATGTCAAATATCGACTTCTCTTTAATGCAAAACGCGGCGAGCGATGCGGCGTCATTGATGCCGAGCATTGCCGACAAAAAGATCCTCATGGGCTTCTGGCACAACTGGCCGGCGGGACCGAGCGACGGATATCGCCAAGGCCGCTTTGCCAACATCGCGCTGGAGGAGGTCCCCAAGGAGTACAACGTGGTCGCCGTGGCCTTCATGAAGGGCAGCGGGATTCCGACCTTTAAGCCGTTCAACGTGACCGATGCCGAGTTCCGCCGTCAGGTCGGCGTGCTCAACAGTCAGGGGCGGGCGGTGTTGATTTCCCTGGGTGGCGCGGATGCGCACATCGAGTTGCACAGCGGCCAGGAACAACCACTGGCCAATGAAATCATCCGTCTGGTGGAAACCTTTGGCTTCGACGGCCTGGACATCGATCTTGAACAGAGCGCGATTGATTTCGCTGCCAACAAGACCGTCCTGCCGGCTGCGCTGAAACTGGTCAAGGATCACTACGCGGGCCAGGGCAAGCACTTCATCATCAGCATGGCCCCGGAGTTTCCGTACCTCACCAGCAGCGGCAAGTACGTCGGTTACTTGCAGGCACTGGAAGGCTACTACGACTTCATCGCCCCGCAGTTCTACAACCAGGGTGGCGACGGGGTCTGGGTGCCGGAGGCCAACAACGGTGCCGGCGCGTGGATCGCGCAGAACAACGATGAGCTGAAAGAGGATTTCCTCTATTACCTGACGGAAAGTCTGGTGACCGGCACGCGTGGTTTCACGAAGATCGCGGCGGACAAGTTCGTCATTGGTCTGCCCGCCAACGTCGACGCGGCTGCTACCGGTTATGTGATCGACAAGACCGTTGTAGGCAATGTGCTCAAACGGTTGGCGATCAAAGGACACCCGATCAAGGGCCTGATGACGTGGTCGGTAAACTGGGACAACGGCGTCAGCAAGGATCGTGTGCCATACAACTGGGAGTTCAGTCGGCGTTATGGGCCGCTGATCACCGGAGTGCAGGCAAGCGCACAAGAGGTGGATGAAACGGTGCTGCACGTCGCCCGTTAGTTGTGAATAAAAAAGCCCGGTAGCGCTGCCGGGCTTTTTTTGTCGGTTCGATTAATCGACTATGAACGCTTTCTGATGACAAAAGGATGAGGCGTCATGGCTAACACAGCCGAACGGGTCAATATCATCGAGACTCAGGTGTTGTCCCACGACTGGTATCTCTTGAAGAAAATCACTTTTGACTACCACCGCAATAACGGCGAGTGGCAGCGCCAGACGCGCGAAGTGTATGACCGCGGCAATGGCGCGGCGATTCTGCTTTTCAATCGCGAGAAGCGCTCGGTGGTGCTGACCCGTCAGTTCCGCTTGCCGGTGTTCGTCAATGGTCATGACGGTCTGCTGATCGAAGTGGCGGCGGGGTTGTTGGAGGGGGCGGCGCCAGAGCAGCGCATTCGCGACGAAGCCGAAGAGGAAACCGGCTATCGCGTGCATGACGTGAAGAAAGTCTTCGAGGCCTATATGAGCCCCGGTTCGGTCACCGAGAAGCTGCACTTCTTTATTGCCGAGTACGACTCGGCGTCGAAGGTCAGCGAAGGCGGCGGTCTGGAAGAAGAGACCGAAGAGCTGGAAGTGTTGGAGTGGTCATTCGATGAAGCCTTGGCGGCCTTCCAGCGCGGCGAGATCTGCGACGCCAAGACCATCATGCTGTTGCAGTACGCGGCGATGAATAACCTGTTCGATCGATAAGGCTGCGATCTTCTGATCTTTAAAATAGCTCACCAGTTTTGCCAACCTCTGACCAGTCACCACCTTCCAACGTCAACAATCGCTCTTTAGCCTCAAGCCCCCCGGCAAACCCGGTCAATTTCCCCAATGCGCCAATTACCCGATGACACGGCGCAACGATTGAGATCGGGTTCCGTCCATTTGCCGCGCCCACCGCCCGCACGGCACTTGGATTGCCGATTTGCAGAGCGATCTGGCTATACGTGCGAGTCTCGCCGAACGGGATCGTCAGCAGCGCCGCCCAGACCTTTTTCTGAAAATCCGTGCCGGCAAAATCCAGCTCCAGGTCGAAGCGATCTCGCGTCCCGGCAAAATATTCTTCAAGTTGCCGCGCGGTTTTCAGCAGGATCGGATTGTCCGGCGCTTCACTCATCGGCCCAAGGCGCACCCGGTTGGGTTTATCGTTTTCCCAGAGGATGGCCGCCAGTCGTGAACCGTTCGCGACCAGCTTCAACTCGCCGACCGGCGAGGGCAGGGTGATGAACGTGTAGGGCATGGGGAAGAACTCCGGATCAGCACGGCAACAGCGCCCAGCATACTGCCTGACCGGGAAGGCGCAAACCGCAAACCCGACCATACTGCTTGTTGCTTTTGAAGCGTTCGCCTCTGTTTTGCACAGACCCTGAAAACAAAAAAGAGATCGACTCATGAAGTACGAACCTTTGGCCAAATCGCTGATAGCGACCTCACTGGCACTCAGCTGCCTTATGGCTCACGCCGCCTCGGTGGCACCGGTTGCCGCAGAAAACGGCATGGTGGTCACCGCGCAACATCTGGCCACTCATGTCGGTGTCGATGTGTTGAAAAGCGGTGGTAACGCCGTCGACGCGGCGGTCGCGGTGGGTTATGCGCTGGCGGTGGTCTATCCCGCAGCGGGCAACCTGGGTGGCGGCGGTTTCATGACCATTCAACTGGCGGACGGGCGCAAGACCTTCCTCGATTTCCGCGAAAAGGCCCCTCTGGCCGCGACCGCCAACATGTACCTCGACAAGGATGGCAACGTCATTCCGGATCTGAGTACCCGTGGCCACTTGGCGGTCGGCGTGCCGGGCACTGTGTCCGGCATGGAGCTGGCGCTTAGCAAGTACGGCACCAAGCAGCGCAAGGAGATGATCGCCCCGGCGATCAAACTGGCTGAAGACGGATTCGAGTTGCAGCAGGGTGACGTGGAGTTGCTGGAGTACGCCACGGACGTGTTCAAGAAGGACATGCGCGATTCCGGTTCGATCTTCCTCAGCAACGGCGAGCCGATGCAGGTCGGGCAAAAACTGGTGCAGAAAGATCTCGGCAAAACCCTGCGGACCATTTCCGAAAAGGGCGCCGACGGTTTCTATAAAGGCTGGGTGGCCGATGCCATCGTCACCTCCAGTCAGGCCAACAAGGGCATCATCACCCAGGCCGACCTCGACAAATACAAGACCCGCGAACTGGCTCCGGTGGAGTGCGATTACCGTGGCTACCATGTCGTTTCGGCGCCACCACCAAGCTCCGGCGGGGTGGTGATCTGCCAGATCATGAACATTCTTGAAGGCTATCCGATGAAGGATCTGGGCTTCCATTCGGCCCAGGGCATGCACTACCAGATCGAAGCGATGCGCCACGCCTATGTTGATCGCAACAGTTACCTCGGCGACCCGGACTTCGTGAAGAACCCGATCGAGCATCTGCTCGACAAGAATTACGCGACCAAACTGCGTAACGCCATCCAGCCGCAAAAGGCTGGGGTCTCCGCTGAACTGAAACCCGGCGTTGCGCCCCATGAAGGCAGCAACACCACTCATTATTCGATTGTCGACAAGTGGGGCAACGCGGTCTCGGTTACCTACACGCTCAACGACTGGTTCGGTGCGGGTGTGATGGCGAGCAAGACCGGGGTGATTCTCAACGACGAAATGGATGACTTCACTTCGAAAGTTGGCGTGCCGAACATGTACGGTCTGGTGCAGGGCGAAGCCAACGCCATCGCGCCGGGCAAGGCGCCGCTGTCGTCGATGAGTCCGACCATCGTCACCAAGGACGGCAAAGTGGTGATGGTGGTCGGCACGCCGGGTGGCAGCCGGATTATCACGGCCACCTTGCTGACCATGCTCAACGTCATCGACTACGGCATGGGCTTGCAGGAAGCGGTGGATGCGCCGCGTTTTCACCAGCAGTGGATGCCGGAAGAAACCAATCTCGAAGACTTCGCCGCCAGCCCGGACACGAAGAAGCTCCTCGAGAGCTGGGGCCACAAGTTTGCCGGCCCGCAGGACGCCAACCATATCGCCGCGATTCTGGTCGGTGCGCCATCACTGGAGGGTAAGCCGGTAGGCAAAAACCGCTTCTACGGTGCCAACGATCCACGGCGCAACACCGGGTTGTCATTGGGTTACTGAGAGGCGTAAAAAGGGGGCGGGCGCACGTCCGCCCCTGTCTCAAGGATCGATCAAGGAAGGCCCACCATGACCACCGCATTACTGATCATCGACGTCCAACGCGCACTTTGCTCGGGCGAATACCAGTGCCACGACATCCAGCGCGTGATCGGCACCATCAACGACCTCAGCACCCGCGCCCGAAAGGCCGGGGTTCCGGTGGTGCTGATTCAGCATGAGGAAAAGGACAGCCCGCTGGCCCACGGCGCTGAAGGCTGGCAACTGGCCGAAGGGCTTGAGACGTCCGCCAAAGATCTGCGCGTACGCAAAACCACCCCGGACTCGTTCTACCAGACCGACCTGCGTAAACTGCTGCCGAGCGAAGACTTTGAAAAACTGGTGATCTGCGGCCTGCAAACCGACTATTGCGTCAACGCTACCGTGCGCCAGGCCCATCAACTGGGCTACGACGTGGTGCTCGTGTCAGATGCACATTCCACCGTCGACAACGGCAACATGAGCGCCGAAGACATCATTGCCGAACACAACAAGGATCTGGCACACCTGACCGGTTCCGTGGCGCGGATCGATGTAAAACCTGCCGCCGATATCGTGTTCTGATCACAAATCCTACAGGGGGCGCGTTTTGTGTACACCGAGGATTTCCGGCAGCAGCACTGGCATACTGCCCGTCGCCTGAAGAATGGAATCTCTCGATGCTCGCTTTCACTCACCGTCATGCCCTGGCGCTGACCGTCCTCGCGTTTACCTCCGTTACCCACGCCAGCAGTTTTGATTGCGCCAGTGCCATCAGCAAGACTGAAAAAGCCATCTGTGGCAATCCGGATATTTCAGTCCTTGACGAGAAACTCGCAGAGCGTTGGCGCTCGACCCTGGCCAAAGTCCCCGATCCCAAAGCCCTAAAGACAGATCAACGGCAGTGGCTGAAAAGTCGCAACGCCTGTGGTGACTCGGCTGCCTGTTTACGCCGGGAGTATTTGATGCGTCTGTCCGAGCTCGAACACGCCACTCAGCCCTTCAGTTGGAATGCGACTTGGCAACTGATTCCGCCAAGTTCTTCGACATCGGCCACGGTGATGACTAAACGTATTGATGCCACGCACATAAACTTCGACATCACGGCGGGTGAGGGAGCCAACTCCGGTGATCTGGATGGAGTCGCCACACTGAATGGCAGTGAAGCCCTATATGAAGAAGGCGAATGCAGGCTGAGTTTCACGCCCATCAATGGCGTGCTCGATATCTCGAACGTTAGTTCGGGTGGCGATTGCGGAGGTGGTATGGGCGTGTATTACACCGGCCGTTTTATTGCCTCGCAGCAACCGTTGGCACTGGATTACGACATGCTCAGCCTTGGCCTGGCACGAACGCCAGAGGAAAACCAGGCACTGCACACACTGCTCAAAGACGATTATCAGAGGCTGGTGGAAGTGTCCGGCTCTTTGATGACGGGCGAGCCTTCAACCGACGTGCCAGGTAGTGAGGTCGCGGAGATGTGGATGCGTGGTCTGGGCGGCACTGGCGTCGTGATGCGGGCAAGCGACGCGCGCTTCTGGGTGTTGTTGGTGACTTACAATACAGGCCACGCGCGCCTGCGCTATTACACCAACGTGCGGCAATGGAAAACTCGTCTACCTGACGCCTTGCAAGCCTGGAATGAACGTATGAAAAACCAGCTTGAACTCCCCGTGGACTTCATGCCCTGAACTGCGACACAAATCACAAACAAACCCCCACTAATCTCTCTCATCTACCCGCCGGTGGGTCGCCGACCAAATGAACTGCATCAAGTGCTGAGGATCCACCGGGGCATATTCGACGGGCAGCGCTATGCTGGTTCGAGCATCAATGTGAAAGCAGGGTGTTGAAATGACTATTCATGTATTAAGAGCCAATGCCACGCATCTGGACGCGGTGGCAAAACTGTTCGACGCCTATCGCGGTTTCTATGAACAACCGTCGAACCTTGAGCAATCGCGAGCGTTCATTGCCGAGCGCATGGCCGGCAACGAATCAGCGATTTTTCTTGCTCAGGATGAGAGCAGCGAGGCGTTGGGTTTCGTCCAGTTGTACCCGACCTTTTCGTCCATCGACGCCCATCGCACCTGGCTGCTCAGCGATCTGTTCACTGCGCCGGCCGCCCGTGGACATGGTGTTGGCAGATTGCTGATGAACACTGCACGCGATTTCGCCGTGGAGACAGGCGCGAAAAGTCTGGTGCTGGAAACAGCAACCGATAACTTCACCGCGCAAGGTTTGTACGAGTCACTGGGGTATGTGCGAGATACGGGTTACTACACCTATCTCCTCGATTTACGGCAGGGCTGAGCAAATATTTTTGTCATTTTCCCGAATTCGGTCTTTCCCCAGACGATCACTGTCTCTAGAATCCGCCCGGCTTTCGACATGAAGGCTCATTGCCATCATTTGGCATTGTTCATATAGGGACGGACATCATGCAATTCGGGAAAATTCTGGCGCTGGGCCTGGTGCTCGCGCTGGGCGGTTGTGCCAGTTTCACCAAGGACGAAGTGGCGCCGGTGACATTGCCTTCGATGGCCAACTACGCCAACAAGCCAAACGTCTATGTCGATTTCGACTTCTATCAGGGCGAGCCGAAAAGTGCTTCCGCTGTGGAAGTACCGCAAGCGCGCGATCAACTGAAGCCACAGCTACAAAAAATACTCGCTGATTCCGGCCTGTTCGGCCGTGTCACCCTGGATGAATTCCAGAAGCAGCCGGGCGATTACAGCCTGCGCCTGAAGATGTACAACCATCCGCCGAACGCCGGCTCCATGGTGTTGGCGTTCATCAGTGGTTTCAGCATGGGGGTGATCCCGGCCTATGGCACCGATCAGTACACCCTGAGCCTGGAAAGCGTGGATGGACAAGGGCAGGCCCTGCCCACCGCAAGCAATCACGACGCGGTCGGTACCTGGATCGGCATCTGGTTTATCCCGCTGATGGCCAACACACCAAAAGAGGCGGTGAATGACACGTTCACCCGTCAGGTCAATGCGCTGCTCAAACAAATGGTTGATAACAAAAACCTGAAGTACTCGGCACTCGAAAGCCTTACTCCACGGGCCTGAAGCCAAAAAAAGAGCCGCGATTGCGGCTCTTTTTTTGTCTGTTACTTCAATGCCTGGATGAACTGCGGGTCGCTGTACAGATCCTTCAGCAGATCGCGCAACATCGGGTTGTAAGCGTTGACCGCGTTGGGGATCGCAATAAAACCGAAGAAGCTACTGCTCCATTGGCTGCTGACATCCTTGGTCGCGTTGTACACGACATCGTTGCCGTTGAGCAAGGTGAAGCGCGCCGCAAGCTTGCCGGTACCCGTGCCCATTCCAGCGGTGAGTTCATTCTTCACCACCAGCACTTTCAGCTGACGCTGGGCTTGCGGATCGAGCAGGCCGGCCTTGCGCAATTCTTCGGTTATCGCGTCCTGAATGTGCGCCGGGATACTGCCGGACGGCGAACGGACAGGGTTGGCACGTACCACCAGCGAACCTTCACCGAATTCGGCGGTGACCTGAGGATTGCTGATCGCATGCAGTGGCGGAGTTTGCTTTAGCTTCTGGACGTTCTCAAAGCTCGGCTCGTAGCGGGTCATGGTCATGCCACAGCCTTGCAGCAACAGCGCCAACATCGGGATCAACAACAGCGACTTCTTCACGGCAGTTCCTTGCGTGGGAATAGAGGGGGGCGAATTATGGGCAGAGTGCCATCATTGATCAACCGTGTTTATTATCCCCGCCAATAACCTCTCCATCTGTGTCAATTCCCAAGTGCTCAGCAAACTCACCGGATCGGTGCCATAACGCTGCCACGTCTCAAGCGCACCCTCATGGCCATCGGCGCTGCGGGCGTATTCACAGTGATGCAACCGTTCACCCTCAAAATCCAGCAGTAGATGCCAGCCTTCGATATCCACTGCGACCAGTACGGCCTCGGAGGGTGTCTCGCAACGTTTGAATGCGAGCACGCCCAGTGCAGCCTCGCGCAAACGCTGGCAAACCTCACGGGCGGTCAGCAATGAAGACATGTTCGAACTCGATGAGTGCAGGAGCGCGCCAGCATAATGCGCGAGTCGATCGGTGTCAGCGATCACTGGCCCGATCCCGGACAATTCCGTAACATCCGCAGCCCTCTTTTTCCGCAAAACATTGCGGCCACACTCTTCGGCCGCTCAGTCAGGTACACCATGAAACCGATTCGTCTGCGCGCCGATGTCCTGGCCGGACTCACCACCTCGTTTGCCCTGTTGCCCGAATGCATTGCGTTTGCGCTGGTGGCCCACCTCAATCCGCTGATGGGCCTGTACGGCGCCTTCATCATTTGTACGCTGACCGCGCTGTTCGGTGGCCGGCCTGGGATGGTCTCCGGTGCGGCGGGTTCGATGGCGGTGGTGATCGTCGCGCTGGTGGTGCAACACGGTGTGCAATACCTGCTGGCGACCGTGTTGCTGGGCGGTTTGATCATGATGGCGTTCGGGTTGTTGCGTCTGGGCAAACTGGTGCGGATGGTGCCGCACCCGGTGATGCTCGGGTTCGTCAACGGTCTGGCGATTATTATTACGCTGGCGCAACTGGAGCATTTCAAGAACGGTGAAGACTGGCTCAGCGGCACGCCGCTGTACCTGATGACCGGGCTGGTGCTGCTGACCATGGCCATCGTCTACATCCTGCCGCGCCTGACCCGCGCGGTGCCGCCGGCACTGGTGGCGATTCTTGGCGTGGGTCTGCTGGTCTACCTGTTCGGCCTGCCGACCCGCACCCTTGGCGACATGGCGCACATTGCCGGCGGCTTGCCGACTTTCGCCTTGCCGGACATTCCGTGGACGTTGGAAACCCTCGGCATCATCGCGCCTTACGCGATTCTGATGGCGCTGGTCGGTCTGCTGGAAACCCTGCTGACCCTCAACCTCACCGACGAAATCACCGAAACCCGTGGCTACCCTGATCGCGAGTGCGTGGCGCTCGGCGCGGCAAACATGGTCTGCGGCGCATTCGGCGGCATGGGCGGTTGCGCAATGATCGGCCAGACCGTGATCAACCTGAGTTCCGGCGGGCGCGGGCGTCTGTCCGGCGTGGTGGCTGGTGTGCTGATTCTGCTGTTCATCCTGTTTCTGTCACCGCTGATCGAGCGTATTCCGCTGGCGGCGCTGGTGGGCGTGATGTTTGTAGTGTCGCAACAGACCTTCGCCTGGGCCTCGTTGCGGGTAGTGAACAAAGTGCCGCTCAACGATGTGCTGGTGATCATCGCTGTGACCACCATCACCGTGTTCACCGATCTGGCCACGGCTGTGCTGTGCGGGATCATCATCGCTGCGTTGAATTTTGCCTGGCAACAGGCGCGTGAACTGTATGCCGATGAGCATCTGGAAACCGACGGCAGCAAACTCTATCGCCTGCACGGCACGTTGTTCTTCGCCTCGACCACGCCGTTTCTCAACCGGTTTGACCCGGCCAATGACCCGGCGCGGGTGACGTTGGATTGCCGGCATCTGAGCTTTGTCGATTATTCGGCGATTGCCGCGCTGAAAACCTTGCGTGAACGCTATGAGAAGGCTGGCAAGCATTTGCAGGTGTTTCATCTGTCGGAACGTTGCAAGAAGTTGTTAAAACGCGCGGGCGTTGATCACGATTAAACGCCTTTGCAGTAGCAACCTAATCCCTGTGGGAGCTGGCAAGCCAGCTCCCACATTGGTTTTGTGTGTGGCCAGGTTTCAAATCGCCGGAAAGTCGATATCGGTCAGCGCCGCGTTGTTCAGGTAGTTGGTCAGCGACTGCACCGCCACCAGCGCTATCACCTCAATGATCTTCGTGTCATCGATCCCGGCAGCGCGGGCGGCGGCGATCTGCTCGTCGTTCAAGTGGCCGCGGCTTTGGGTGATTTGCTGGGCAAGTGCGGCGTAGGCGTTGAGTTCGCCCTGACGTGCCGCGACGATGTCCTGCGCTGATAGCCCGGCCTTGCTTGCGAAGAACGTGTGGGCCGACAGGCAGTAATCGCAACCGTTGACCTGCGACGTGGCGAGGTAAACCGCTTCTTTCTCCTTGGCGTTCAGCGAGGTTTTGCCGAGTATCGTCGAGGCTTGCAGGTAGGTTTCAAGGGCGACCGGTGCCTTGGCCAGTGTGCTGAACACGTTCGGCAGGAAGCCGATTTTCTTCTTCACGCCTTCCAGCGCTGGGCGGGTGGCGTCGGTGGCGGATTCGAGGCTGATAGCGTTGATGCGGCTCATGGTGATTCTCCGAAAGACGGGCGCGAAGTGCGCCGGCGATGGAGTTAATGTTAATCAGCGCGTCTGGTGCTTTGGCTGCGGATCGTCGAGGATATGCGACAGATCGTCCAGATATTCGCTCGGGAGTCGCCCATGGATCGCCTTTCCACCTTGCTCAGCCATTTCGCTGTACATGCAGGCACTTTTCACAGCGGCGACTTTTGCGGCGTCAGCGTTCATGAGGGCGAGCAGAATGGTCATGTGCATCTCTTGCAAGCTGGCGAGTTGCTGCTCAAGCCGGGCAATCAGCGCGAGATCCGACTTGATGAGCCCGCACTGATTTTCTTCCCCAGACCCTTTGCCCATCGCATGGTGGCCGATGAGACCATGAAGACGAAACTGGTCTGCGCATCGCTGACGTTTGATGGCGGTTCGGGCAATGCTCTGGCGGCGGCGCTGCCGGATTATCTGGTGCTCAAACTCAGCGAAATCCCGGAATTGAACAGCACCCTGGAATGGCTGTTCAAGGAAGCTTTCGAAGGTCATTGCGGGCGCGTGGCGGTGATGGATCGGCTGTTCGAATTGCTGGTGATTTTGCTGTTGCGTCATCTCATCAGCCGTCGTGATCAACAACCGGGAATGATGGCCGGGCTGGCCGATTCACGCCTGTCTCGCGCCTTGAATCTGATGCATGAACAACCGGCGAAAGCGTGGAGCGTGGCCGATCTGGCGACAGCGGCCAACCTTTCACGTGCCGGATTTGCCGAACAGTTTCGTCGCGTCGTCGGCCAGCCCCCGGCGGATTATCTGCTGAGCTGGCGGGTCAGCCTCGCGCAAAAACGCCTGCGCGAGGGCAAGCCGATTGCGCTGATCGCCGAAGAAGTCGGTTACGAAAGCCCTTCGGCGCTGGCCCGGGCATTTCGGCGCAAGACCGGGCTCAGTCCTCGGGAGTGGAAGGCAGGAGCCTGAGTTTTATTTGGCGAATTTCTTCGCTCCCGCCACACACAGAATTACCCCCAGCGTTACCGCGAGCATGCCGACGCTGACCTGTTCATGCAGCAACGTCGCCGCCAGCGCCAGGCCGAAAAACGGTTGCAGCAATTGCAACTGCCCGACGGCCGCGATCCCGCCCTGCGCCAGGCCGCGATACCAGAACACAAATCCGATCAGCATGCTGAACAGCGACACATAGGCCAGGCACAGCCATGCCGAAAGGCTGATGTGGCTGAACGAGGCGGGCGCCAGCCACAGGCTGAGCAGTGCCATCAGCGGCAGCGACAACAGCAGCGCCCAGCAGATCACCTGCCAGCCACCAAGAGTGCGCGACAGTTTTGCGCCTTCGGCATAACCGAGGCCGCAGGCCAGAATCGCCGCGAGCATCAGCAAGTCACCGGTGGGCGAAGCGGTCAGCCCCTGCGACAAGGCGAACCCAACCACCAATGCGCTACCCAGCACCGAAAAAAACCAGAACACCGCTCGCGGACGTTCACCGCCACGCAACACGCCAAAAATCGCCGTCGCCAGTGGCAGCAATCCTACAAACACAATCGAATGTGCCGACGTCACGTGTTGCAGCGCCAACGCCGTCAGCAATGGAAAACCCAGCACCACACCCATCGCGACGATGAACAACGACAGCCACTGGCCGCGCGCCGGACGCCGTTCACGAAACAGCCCTAACAGAATCACTGCCAACACCCCGGCGATAGCCGCGCGCGCAACGGTGAGAAACACCGGGTCGAACTCCAGCACCGCCAGACGGGTGGCCGGCAGCGAGCCGCTGAAGATCACCACACCGATAAAGCCGTTGATCCAGCCGCTGGTTTTTTCGAGAGCCGGGTTTGTCAGGTTTGATGTCCGTTCCATACGAGGTCACGCTCAAAGGTGGGGTTGCGTTGCCGCCATCCTGCGGCCGAGAATCAGCACAATCAAAAAATTGTCATGGATACATCCCGACATGCCGCGCTCCCGCTACAAGAACCTTGTCGATGCCTATGCGGCAGATATTCGCGCTGGACGCCTGGCGCCCGGCACGCGACTGCCGACTCATCGAGAACTGGCGGCAAGGGAAGGGCTGGCGTTGGTCACGGCCTCGCGGGTGTACGCCGAGCTGGAGGCGATGGGCCTGGTCAGCGGCGAAACCGGGCGCGGCACGTTTGTGCGGGAAACCTCGTTGTTGCCAGGGCAGGGCATTGATCAGAAGGACGTGGCGGTCGGCATGATCGATCTCAATTTCAACTACCCGTCATTGCCCGGGCAGGCTGATCTGTTGCGTACGGCGTTGCGGCAATTGGCGTTGTCCGGGGACCTGGAATCGCTGCTGCGTTATCAACCCCACGCCGGCCGCCAGCATGAGCGCGCTTCGGTCGCGCGTCATTTGCTGAGCCGCGGCGTTAGCGTCGAGGCCGAGCAAGTGCTCATCGTCAACGGCGCCCAGCAAGGGCTGGCGGTTGCGTTGATGGCGCTGCTCAAACCGGGTGATGTGATTGCGGCGGATGCGCTGACCTATTCCGGGTTCAAAGTGCTGGCCGAAGCGCTTCATCTGGAAGTGGTGGCAATCCCGATCAACGAGCAAGGGCCTGATCTGGCGGCGTTGGACAAACTCTGCTGCAGCCGCTCGGTGCGCGCCGTGTACAGCATGCCGACTCTGCACAATCCGCTGGGCTGGGTCATGCCTCTTGAGCAGCGCGAGCAACTGGTCTCGATTGCCCGTCGGCATGATCTGACGATCATTGAGGACGCGGCCTACGCCTTTCTGGCGGAAAACCCACCGCGAACGTTGGTCGACCTGGCACCGGAGCGCACGGTTTACGTGTCGGGACTTTCCAAGAATATCGCCACTGGTCTGCGCGTCGGTTTCATCGCGGCGCCTGCGCTCATGGTGCCGGCGCTGGAGCGCATCATCCGTGCCACCACCTGGAACACTCCCGGAATAATGACGGCGATTGCTTGCGGTTGGCTCGATGATGGCACCGTCACTCAGCTTGAGGAGCAAAAACGTAATGATGCGCGAGCCCGTCAGACAATGGCCGCCGAATTGCTCCACGGATTGCCCTGCATCACTCACCCGTCCTCGTACTTTTTGTGGCTACCGCTGCCGGAAGACGTGCGCGCCGATCAGATTGTCGTGGAGCTGATGCAGCAACAGATTTCAGTCACCACCGCCGAACCGTTTTCGGTGGCGACGTACGTACCGCATGCGATTCGGCTGGCGTTGGGGTCGGTGGACATGGAGGTATTGCGTCAGGCGTTGATCACTGTCAGAAGGGTTGTCGGCGCTTACCTGTAAAAACAAAGTGCTACTCTTGCGCCGCCCGATTCCTGCCGTTCCGGAACCCTAAATGAAAAACACCGCTTCACTGTCCCTCGCCCTGATCCTCACTACTGGCCTGGTCAGCACCGCCGTGAACGCCGCAGGTGACCCTGAGGCTGGCGCAAAAATCTTTCCGCGTCTGTGTGGCGGCTGCCATCAAGTCGGCGAGTCCGCGCGTCCGGGGTTCGGCCCGCAACTCAACGGCATCATCGGTCGGCCAGCCGGGATCTCGGCGAACTACGTGTATTCCGATGCGATGAAGAATTCAGGAGTGACGTGGGATCACGAAACGCTGAAGGCTTACCTGAAAGATCCAAAAGGCGTGGTGCCGGGCACGCGGATGATTTTCTGGGGGCTGAGTGATGAGGAGAAACTCGAAAATCTGTTGGCGTATCTGCAAACGTTCCCGCAATAACAACCCGCTCGATCCCCTGCGGCAGCGCCTACAGGGCAATTGGGTTCATGGCCTGCTCGGCAAACCAGCGCATCACCAGTGTGCATTGCGGGTGCGATGCCGCCGAAGGCTGCGGACAAAACGAATAAATCCCCCCCGTCCTCAACGGCTCACCAAACGGCACCACCAACACCCCACGCTCAAGCGACTCCGCCGCCAGCGTCATGTCCGTCACCGCCACGCCCAATCCCCGCGCCGCCGCATCCAGCGCCAACTCATCGAGGTTGAACGGGATGTGCCGGTAATCCTCCAGCGGTTTGCCGTCATTCGCGGCCAGCCATTCGATCCATGCCTGGCGATCCGCCGAACGATGCAGCAAGGCAAAACGCAGCAACTCCTCTACCGAGCGCGGCGCGTTTGCCAGGTTGGGTGAACACACCGGCACCAGCGTTTCTTCGAACAGCGTCAGGCAGTCCGGGTCGGTCGACGGCTGCGGCAGATAAAGAATGTAGGCGTCACTGTCATTGCCCGGTTCGACGACTTCGGTGGCGACGGTTTCAATCGCCAGCGACACCTCGGGATGGCTCAGATAAAAGTCGCTGAGTTTCGGCAGCAGCCAACGCACCGCCAGTGACACATGCATGCGGATGCGGAATGGGCGCTTTTGGGGGGCGAGGCGTTCTTCAAGGGTTTTCAATTGATCAAGGATGCTGCGGGCGCTGGCCAGCACTTGTTCGCCTTCCGGGGTCAGGTGCAGGTTGCGGCTGGTGCGGATGAACAGAGCGACATTGAAGTGGCTTTCCAGTTGTTGGATCTGTCGGCTCACGGCGCTTTGGGTCAGGCACAGCTTTTGCGCGGCGGTGGTGAAGCTGCCGCAACTGGCGACTTCCACGAGCGCCTGCATGGCTTGCAGTGAGGGAACGTGGCGAATTTTATCCATGCGTTTTCAGAATGGCTCGATGATTTTATAGCGTTGGTCGGTCCGGCAAATACCTTATAGATTCTAGCTCTGGCGGCAGATTTCTCCATCGGCGCATGCGATTCACGCATGAACGCCAGGCAGAAGCAAGGCGCAGAACGACAGTCGAATGAGGTGGTGCATGGAAAACGTATGTGGCTGGATCGCGCAGGCTGGCAGCTCGCCGGAGCGCGGTCGCCTGAGTGGTGCGCAAAAAGCCGACTGGCTGATTATCGGCGCCGGAATCACCGGCCTCAGTGCCGCGCATACCCTCGCCGAAATGCATCCTCAGGCGCGCATTGTGGTGGTTGATCGGCAGCGGGCAGCTCAAGGTGCTTCGGCGCGCAATTCGGGTTTTGTCGTGGCCCACGAACATCCCGCGCACAGCGAGTTGATTGGTGCTCAGGGTTTCGCCGGGTTTGAAGTCGACACAATGATTTCCCGTGCGGCCAGCGAAGAAGTGCGCCAGCGGATCACTCGCCATGCGATCGACTGCGATTTTCGCGACAGCGGCTACTACTTCGCCGTTAACGACCGGGCCAAGCTTGACCATGTCGATGCCAAATTGGCGACGCTGCGCGCCCTCGGCGCCCGCGCAGAGTTTGTGCAAGGCGCGGCCCTTGCGCAGAAACTTGGCACTCGCCACTACGAAGCGGCGATCTGGTGCGGCCACGGCAACGCATTGCTGCAACCGGCCAAATATGTGAAAGGTTTGCTCAACGCATTGCCGGACAACATCACGGTTTACGAAAACACGGACATCACCGGTATCGAGCGCCTGAGCCAGGGACGGCTGCGCGCCCATACGATGGATGGCAGCATCGAAGCCAAACAGATTCTGGTCTGCCTGAACGCGTTCATTCCCCGGGTCGGCATTGCCGACAGTGCGACGTTCCCGATGGAACTCAGCGCCAGTCTCACGCGGCCGCTCAGCGATCAGGAATTTCAGGCCATCGGCGCGGTGGAGCCTTGGGGTGTGTTGTCGACCCGGCCCCTCGGCGCCACGGTGCGGCTGACTCCGGATCGCCGGGTGATGATCCGCAACACCGCCGAATACCGCACTCGCGATCTTTCCAACAGCGAACTCGCGCTACGCCGTCAGCACCATGTTCGCGGACTGCAACGACGTTTTCCGTTCCTCGGCGAGCAAGACATTCAGTACACCTGGACCGGCCATTTGAGCGCGAGCCGCAGTGGCCAGGCGTATTTCGACCGGGTCGAAGAGGGCGTGTTTGCCGTGGCGGGCTGCAATGGTTCCGGCGTGGCGCGCGGGACGTTGTGGGGCCGGTTGTTGGCGGAGCTGGCCTCGGGCGTCGATTCGCCATTGCTGCAATCGGTGATGCAGCGGGCCGAGCCCGGTTGGCTACCGCCGCGACCCTTCTTCGATATCGGTGCCATGCTTCGCATGCGCGTGGAGGCGGTCAGTGCCAGAACTGAAATCTGAATTTTCCGCATATCGCACAAGAACAAAAGCCACTCAACACAGGTGATAGAACATGCGCATCCATCCACTTTCTCTGACGGTCGTACTCGCGGCTACATCGGTATCCGTTTATGCCGAAGAAACCATCAACATCTCCAACTGGAATAGCTACATCGCCCCGGACACGTTGGCCAACTTCACCCAGGCCACCGGCATCAAGACCACTTACGACATCCATGACAGTAACGAAGTGCTGGAGTCGAAGTTGATGACCGGCAATACCGGTTATGACGTGGTCAGTCCGTCGAACCACTTTCTCTCGCGCCTGATCAAGGCCGGAGCGATCCAGAAACTGGACAAGGCGCAGCTGCCGAACTGGAAAAACCTCGATCAGTTGTTGATGCAGAAACTTGAAGTCAACGACCCCGGTAATCAATACGGCTATCCCTACATGTGGGGCACCGCCGGCATTGGTTACAACGTCGAGAAGATCAAGGCGATTTTCGGCAACACTGATATCACCCGCTCGTGGAAGATGTTGTTCGATGAAGAGAACATCAAAAAACTCAGTCAGTGTGGTGTGGCATTCATTGATAACCCGACCCAAGTGCTGCCGATCACCCTCAACTATCTGGGCCTGCCACCGCATAGTCACGAACCGGACGATTACAAAAAGGCTGAGCAGGCCTTACTGAAAATCCGTCCGTACATTCAGTACTTTCACGCTTCGAAATACATCAGCGATCTGGCCAACGGCAACGTCTGCGCGGTGATCGGCTTCAACGGCGACATTGTCCAGGCTGCGGCGAGTGCCAAAGAAGCGAAGAACGGCGTCGATATCGCTTACTCGATCCCGGACGAAGGCACGACCTTATGGTTCGACATGATGGTCATGCCAAAAAGCGCGCCCCATGAGAAGAACGGCTACGCCTACATGAACTACCTGCTCGAACCCAAGGTAATCGCCAACATCAGCAACAGCATCCACTACGCCAACCCTAACGCGGCAGCCAGTGAGTTCCTGAACCCGGACGTGAAGGGCGATTCGGCGATTTATCCGCCGAAAGCGGTGATGGAAAAGTTGTTCACCGTGGAAGAACTGCCGGCGAAGATTGCGCGGCTGACGACGCGGTTGTGGACCAAACTCAAAACCAACACCTGACGGTCCCTGAGCTGCCGAAGGCTCTGGCCGCGATCGGACGATCTTTTGACTTTGTTTTTTTAAATCAAGATCAAAACATCGTCCGATCGCGGCCCGAGCCTGCGGCAGCTCCAAGGGGGCGGCGCTGCACGTTAAACGCTGCTAGCCACCTGATTACGACCCGCAGCTTTCGCCTGATACAGCTGCTGATCGGCACGTTTGATCAGCGCTGTCTGGTTGTTGTCCGCCGGATCCGCCAGGCCGACGCCGATGCTCACCGTCACCTGACCGATGCCAGGGAAGTTCGCATCGGCAACCGCTGAGCGAATCTTCTCGGCGACCACTTCCGGGGTATCCGGTTGGGCGATTTCCGGCAGCAGTACGGCGAACTCTTCACCGCCGTAGCGCGCCACGAAGTCGGTGGTGCGCAGGTTGGTTTGAATCAACTGCGCCAACTGTTGCAGTACATCATCACCCACCGCGTGACCGTGAGTGTCATTGATGCGTTTGAAGTGGTCGGCGTCGATCAGCAGCAGGGCAAAAGGGCGCCCCGTGCGCCGGGACAGCAGGCTGTATTCTGTGAGTTTTTCGTCGAAGCGACGGCGGTTGTAGACGCCGGTCAAGGCATCGTGAGTCGCCAGACTCAACAGTTCTGCGTTCGCCTGCATGAGCGCGGCGGTGCGTTGCGCCACAGTGGCCTCAAGCGAAGCATTGGCTTCTTGCAGTTCGCGTTCCTTGCCGAGCAGCGATTGCGTCATCGCATCAATCGACTGGCCGAGCTGAGCAATTTCCCGCACCGGATGCTGAAGCGGGAAGTGCGCGCCGGGCTGATTGTTCTGAACCTGCCTGGCCGAGCGGACGAGTTGTTCGATCGGACGGCTCAGGTACAGCGCCAGGTAATACCCCACCAAGGCGAATACCACCGCTGCGAACACGCCCAGGAACAGCAATTTATAGAGCAGCAGTCGCGCCGGTTGCAGCGCGGTTTCCAGTGGCTGACGGACGGCAATCGACCACGATAGCGCGGTGCCCGATGGCGTTGGTACGGTCACCATGCTGGTCAGATAGCCGTTACCCACCGACCAGCCCGGCAACGCTGAATCACCAGCCGCCAGTTGCTGGCCCATCATTGCTTCCGGGTACAGCACCTTGCCGTCGTGATCGATGATCAGTGCCTCGATATCCGGCGAGGAGTTTTTATGTGAAAACGCTGCCGATTCGACAATACGTGTCACCCAACTCCAGTGCGCGTGTGCGCCCAGCACACCGATCACCTGACCTTCGGCGTCATGAATCGGTGCGGCAAAATCGATGAAACGCAACGGCTCGCCATTGGGCGTACCCGGCAACAACTTGGCCAGCAGCACGGCTTCATGGGGATCGCCGGTGTATTCGCCGCGCAATCCGGACTGAAACCAGGGGCGCGCTTGTACAGATTGACCAACCAGCAAACCATTCACCGCTTGATGCACCTGGCCTTTGGCATCGGTCACCCCCATCCACGCATACTCGTTGCGGGCCTGGGTGCGCAGTTGCATCGACTTCAGTATCGCCGGGTTATCCAGATCGCCACGCTCCAGATGTGGCGCCCGGCTGAGCATATAAACCTCAAGCTGCCGTTCACGTAACTGCTCGCCCAGTAGCGTCGCCGCCGACCGTGCGGTATTCAACAGCGCATTGCCGCTGGCCTGTTTCATCTGTTCGGTGGCGATATGCCCGACATAGAAGCCCACGCTCAATAGCGTCAGCAGGGACAAACCGGCGAACCACAGGGTCAGGTGGCTGCGCAGACTGGCTTTGAGCATGGGCGATGTCTGTCTTTATTTGAGTGGCGCCATGGTATGCGACATTGTCGATGGGCTGCCAGCGACGTAGTTCATGAAACGCGTCGAAACTGCGGGCGCAAAAAAGCCCGGCTGATCAGGCCGGGCTTTTCTGGGGGACTGCGGTAGAGCTATTGATTCATGCGACGCGGCGCTCGATCAGACGATCGGAGCCACCTTCGGCAACGCGGCGCTCTTGCAGACGATCGGAGCCACCTTCTGCAACACGGCGTTCGATCAGACGATCGGAGCCACCTTCGGCAACGCGGCGTTCGATCAGACGATCAGAGCCACCTTCGGCAACACGGCGTTCTTGCAGACGATCAGAGCCACCTTCAGCAACGCGGCGTTCGATCAGACGATCAGAGCCACCTTCGGCAACGCGGCGTTCGATCAGACGATCAGAGCCACCTTCGGCAACACGGCGTTCTTGAAGACGATCAGAGCCACCTTCGGCAACGCGGCGTTCGATCAGACGATCGGAGCCACCTTCGGCAACGCGGCGTTCGATCAGACGATCGGAGCCACCTTCGGCAACACGGCGTTCGATCAGACGATCCGAACCGCCCTCAGCCACACGACTTTCAATCAACCGATCCGAGCCGCCTTCAGCGACCATGGTGTGAGTCGGGGTTGCGGCAAAAGCGTTAACTGCGAAAACCGAGAAAGCGATGCTGAGAAGGGTTTGGCGTTTCATGATCGTGTGCTCCGGGGTGTTGTTGGTTGGTATGGAGCCGATCTTACGCCGCGGATTTTTTATGAGAACTTCATTGACGTGATGGTGACTATCGACGCCAGCAATGTTTGCCCGAACGCCGGATTACGGGGCCGTCGCGCGAACGCAAAGCTCACCGGTGGCGCGGGTCAAGGCCAGCTCATGCAACGCATCGTGGGTCAGACCCGTGCGCGCCTTCGCCAGCCAGACCGGGCAATTCGGGTCATGGCGATAAGGCAAGAAGTCGGCGTATTGCGCAAGCAACCGGGTTTGCAGCTCATCCAGGCGCGGGCGGATCTGCTTGCCCAGATCAGGACGCTGCGTGTCGGGTGCGGCGCCCGCCGCTTGCCACTGCGCGAGCAAACCGTATTGCACCAGTTTGTTGGCCTCCATTTGCGCGGCGATCAATTGCGCTACATCTTCCGGGTCGAGCTTGCGCTCGGCGGCCAGCGTGCGGGCATTGGCGATGACTTGCGCCTCGCGGGGGCTGTCCTGGATCGGCTTGCCGCTGTCCCATTTGGTCAACGCGACGTGATCGCCGATGTTCAGGCGTTCGTTCAGTGTTTCCAGCAGCGGTTTCAGCGCCTCAGGTGCTGGAGGAGGCGAGGCGGCTTGAGCGGTGCAGGCGAACAAAGCAAGAAGGGTGCTGGTCAGTAGTTTTCGAGAGTGGGGCATGAACAGAGCCTCAATGGCTGAGATTGTAATGGGCTGTTGTTTACCACAGCTACGAACGGTCACCTACAGAACCATGGCCGTCACACAGACGATGAACGCAACAATCAACACCCACCTGAAATGTTAATTGCACCCCGTCCCCAACTCACCGAAGCTATCCTTCATAAGCCCTCCCGCCGTCGAGATGGACCTCTATTCAATGCAAACCCCCAGCGTCACCAAACCCCTCTGGCACACCTACCTGCTGTTCCTGGCGCCGATGGTGCTGTCCAACTTTCTGCAATCGATGTCGGGCACGGTCAACAGCATCTACATCGGCCAGATGCTTGGCACCCAGGCGCTGGCGGCGGTATCGGGGATGTTTCCCGTGGTGTTCTTTTTCATCGCCCTGGTGATTGGTCTCGGCGCGGGTGCAGGGGTGTTGATCGGTCAGGCGTGGGGCGCGCGCGAGCCGCACTTGGTCAAGGCGATTGCAGGGGCGACGCTGTTGCTGGGGGTATTGATCGGCTTGGCGGCGGCGGTATTGGGCAGTGTGTTCGCGCGGCAGGCGCTGGCGGGGCTGGGGACACCAGCGGATGTGCTGGACGATGCGGTGGCGTATGCCCATGTGATGATGTGGATTCTGCCGTCGCTGCTGGTGTTCGTGCTGTTCACGCAGTTGCTGCGCGGGGTAAGCGATACGCTGTCGCCGTTGCTGGCGCTGGTGGTGTCGACGTGCGTCGGGCTGGCACTGACGCCGGCGCTGATTCGCGGCTGGTTCGGCCTGCCGCAACTGGGGATTCAGAGTGCGGCGTATGCGGGGCTCGCGGGTAACCTGGCGGCGATGGCGTGGCTTTCGTGGCGGCTGATTCGCAAGGGCCATCCGCTGGCGCCGGACCGGGAGTTTTTTGCGGCGCTGCGCTTCGACGGCGCGATTCTTGGCAAAGTGCTGCGCATCGGCCTGCCGACCGGCGTGCAGATGATTGTCTTGTCGCTTTCAGAGCTGGTGATTCTGGCCCTGGTCAACCAGCACGGCTCGCAAGCGACAGCGGCGTATGGCGCGGTGACGCAGATCGTCAACTATGTGCAGTTCCCGGCGCTGTCGATTGCGATCACCGCTTCTATCCTCGGGGCGCAGGCCATCGGGGCAGGGAGGCTGGAACGGATGGGGCCGATTCTGCGCACCGGTCTGTTGATCAATGTGTGCCTGACCGGCGGCCTGATCGTGCTGGGCTATCTGTTGTCGCACTGGTTGCTCGGCCTGTTCCTGACCGAAGAGTCGACCCGGGCGATGGCCGAGCATCTACTGCACATCATGTTGTGGAGTCTGTTGGTGTTCGGCTTCCAGGCGATCATCGGCGGCATCATGCGCGCCAGCGGCACGGTGTTGGTGCCGGTGGTGATTGCGATCATTTGTGTAGTCGGGGTGCAGTTGCCGGCTGCGTATTGGCTGGATGGCCAGTATGGTTTGCAGGGTGTGTGGATGGCGTTTCCGGTGGCGTATCTCGGGATGCTGGTGTTGCAGACTCTGTATTACAAACTGGTCTGGCAGCATCAGAAGATCGAGCGGCTGGTTTGATCCATGCGGGAGCAGAAAACTCTGTTTTCGCGGAGCAAAGCGTCGTAGGTTACGCAGCACAAATATAAGAGCGTTCGAGGTTGTAGGTGGGAGCTTTTCGACTGCTGTTGGCCGTTCTGGTCGCCGTGTCTCATATGGGCAAGACCATCGCTGGGCTTAATCCCGGGGTGGTCGCCGTCATTTCTTTCCTGATCATCAGCGGTTTTGTGATGACTTCGCTGATTGAGCGCAATTACCACACGCCAGAGAAAATCAGCCTGTTTTATCTGGATAGAGCGCTCAGACTGTATCCCCAGTTCCTGTTGTATTTCGGCATGTCCTGCGCGGTCATTTACTGGCTCTTGCCCGGAACCGGGCAGGCGGCTGAACTGACGTTCTCGCGGATCGCCAGCAGTCTTGCCATCGTGCCACTGGGTTTCTATATGTTCGGAGTTGCCAGCACATGGATTCTGCCTCCAGCGTGGTCGTTGGGATTGGAGGTTTGTTTCTACCTGCTGATTCCGTTTCTGCTCATCTTCAGGCTGCGAGGCGTTGCGTTCGTCTTATCTGTCAGCGTTTTTCTAGTGGCGTGCCTCGGCTACATCGACACCGATATCTACGGCTATCGATTGTTGCCGGGCGCACTGTTCATGTTTCTCTGCGGTAGTTATTTGTATGGCGCGCGGGCCAGGGGCATGGTCATCGCTGCCAGCACCGCTGGGGTGGCCGCCCTGATATTCGTGGCCATCATGGCGGGAGTGATCGAGCGCCGACCCAACAACGCAGAGGTGACTCTGGGGATAGCGTTGGGTGTCCCGGCCGTTTACCTGTTGAGCAGGCTCAAGTCCCGCTGGATGGACGAGTTTCTCGGCAACATCAGCTACGGCGTGTTTCTCAACCACTTTGTGGTGATGTACGCCCTGTATGCTCTCTGGCCGGCTGATTACGACGCTCAAAGGGTTATTACGGTGTTGATGCTGTCGTTGCTGTTGAGCTGCGTTTCGTATTACTACGTCGAGCGCCCGGTGCTGGCGCTTCGTCACCGGCTGCGACGCGGTGTCAGGTATGGCGCGACGTCCTCGCACGGCGGCGAGGTGGCGTAACCGCCGGTTGTTTGCTTAAGTCAACCAAGTCCCTCGACGGCAGCGCTGCCCGGAGAAATTCCATGTCGATCCGATTGCTGCTGGCTGTCGCGTTTTATCTGTGCGCCACCCCTGCCGTGCAGGCTGTCGAGTACAACCGCGTCAACACCACCGCCAGCCAGATCAGTTTCACCTACAACCAGATGGGCTCGCGGATGTATGGCACCTTCGGCAAGTTCGATGCGACGCTGGACTTCGACACCGATAACCTCGCCAGCGCCCGCACAACGTTGCGCATCGACCTCAGCAGCATCGACGCCGGCAGTGAAGACGCCAACACTGAATTGGTGAAACCGGCGTGGTTCGACACGCAGCAATTTCCCGTGGCGCTATTCGAATCCAGTCATTTCACGCAAGTGGCCGAAAACCGCTACCTGGTCGCCGGCCAGCTCACTCTCAAAGGCATCACCCGTGAGGTGCAAGTGCCGGTGGAGCTGAAGCCGGACAGCGCCATCGGCATTTTCGACGGTGAGTTGCTGCTCAAACGCGACGAGTTTGGCCTCGGCGCGGGGGAGTGGGCGGACACGGTGGTGTCCAAGGACATCGCCATCAAGTTTCGGGTCGTGGCGCCCCAGCAGTGACTTCAGGTTATGCACAGAATCAATGGCTGCCGAACAACTGGCGGATGAGATTCGGTGTGCTGCCGGTCCAGCGCTTGAAGGAGCGCCGGAAGTTCGCCGGATCACTGAAACTCAGGTAATCGGCCACTTCCTCGTTGCTCAGCCCTTTGACCTGATACAGGTACAGCGCGACGTGTTTGCGCACCAGATCCACTTGTTGCTGGAACCCGGTGTCGTGTTTTTGCAGTTTGCGTTTGAGGGTGGCCGGGCTCATGGCGAATGCCTGCGCGGCTTGTTCCAGACTCGGCGGCTGGCGGACTTGATCTTGCAAGTGGCGGTACAGGCAATCGGTGAAGCTTTCGGCAAACCCCAGTTGCTCGATCTGCCGCACGGCTTCCTGACGGGCGACCTGGCCGGCAGTCGCCGAGGCGTCGGGCCAGGGCCGGGCGAGAAACTCGCGGGGAATGCGCATCAAGTCCAGCGGGCGTTTGAACTGAGTCTGCTCGCCCAGATGCACCCAATATTGTTCGACGTAACGCGGCTCGGCATGGCTGAAACTGCATTCCCATGGCAGGCGCTCGCCGCTGAGCCACTGACTCATGGCCACCAGTGACGTCATGCCCGCTTCCAGCAAAAACCGCCATTGTTCGCCGGCACCGCAACTGTCCAGCCAATAGACGTACGCAAAGCGCTCATCCAGCAGCAGGCGCGGCGTCATCAGCGGACTGAGCAGGGCTTGTTGCTGGACCAGCGTATCGAGCGCCTGATGCAGGTTTTGCGCGTGACGCAAGGCGTGGCTGGCGGCGCCGTAGTGACCGGGCAGCAAGCGCTGGCCGAAGAGGAAGCTGCTGTCATCGGCGTCGAGCAAGCGGCGACTATTGTCGATCAGGCCGAGAAACTGCTGCGGGCTGAGGCGCGTCTGGCCGGCCAGAATGTCTTCATGGAACAGGCCTGTACCGCGCAAAAGACGATGGCTGTCGATATCGCGAGACAGGGCCAGATCGATCAATGTCGCGGGTTGGTAATGCCCGGGGATGAAGCGACTGTCGGCTTCGTACCAAGTGGATTTAACGGTCATGGTCGGCCTCAGGCGCTTTTGGCTAAGGGTGACTTGGCGCGGGCCAGTGCCAGGTTTAGGCGTTTGAGCAGCACTTCGGGCGTCTCGTCCAAGGCCATGACCGCCGCCGTGCTGGCCGCCAGTTGCAGGCGTTCGCCATGCTGTCGGGTCTTGTGCGCCAGGGCGTGTACGGCGGCTTGCAGCTCTTGCGCGAGCAGTTGCGCCTGACGCTCGCCGGTGTTGGGCAGCAACACCACAAAGCGATCACCGGCCAATCGGCAGAGCAAATCCTGACGGCGCAGATTGAGCAGCAGCAAATGGCTGAGGGCCTGCAACACCGCGTCCCCCTCGGCATGTCCGTAGGCCTGATTGATCGCGGCAAAGTTGTCCAGATCCAGCACCAGCAATGACAGCGGTTGCTGGTGCGCGATGCTCTCGCCAAGGCTGTCGGCCAGTTGCCGCTTGAGATAGTCGGCACCGCCCAGCGGGGTGAGCTTGTCGAACAGCCGATGCTCGCGGAACAGCCGCTCGCGTTTTTCCATTTGCGCGCTGATCGCCAGTTGCTCGCGGTGCCAGTGATAGATACCGATGGTCAGCAGAATCATGCCCACCGGCATCGGCCCCGACTCCAGCCAGTGATCCCAGGTGATGCTGTCGGGCAGGCGGATGAACTCGTCGAGGCTGTCGATCCACCAGGAAAAGAAGATGCAGCTCAGGCCCAGCGCCAGGTAATTGGTCACGCGCCCGGCCGGACGACTTTTCAGTACCAGCCCCAGCCAGACCAGTGCCAACAGCGCCGAGCCGCCTTCGCCGATGATGTCCAGCCAGACCCATTCACTGAATGACTTCAGGTCGCCGCAGGCCAGATGCAGAAGCAGACCGAGGTTGGCCGCCAGCAGCAGTGCAGCGAGTTTCCAACGGTGAGGTTTGAGCACTGAGAACATGGCCGCGATCCTTTGGCGAAGAAGCAATGCGCGTCAGCACAGCAGATGTTTGTGACAGCCGGGTGACGCCGTGGGGAGGTCGAATCAGCTCATCGAGGCGGGTGATTTTTTTCGCAAAACACCACCGACCCTGTGGGAGCGAGCCTGCTCGCGAAGGCGGTGGGTCAGCAAACGCATTGTGAATGACACACCGCCTTCGCGAGCAGGCTCGCTCCCACAGGAGACGATGGTGGTTTGAAGAGGTCATTTCAGCTCATTTGTCCCCGCAGTACCCGCGAAACCCCGGGTTTACGGGCTCTGCCGCCACGTCCTGTCACAGAAGCGTCATCCGTCGCCCCTAGCTTGCCCTCTCAGTTGCTGGGCCATTTGCCTGGCCTGACCGGACTCTTTGGGGGAGAACAATCATGTACCAGCGCAGCAGTCATCCGCGCAGCGGCACCGTCGGGCTCTTCAGTTTCGCCCTGACCGCATTGGCCATGGCGATGGCCAGTGAGCGCCTGCACGCCGCCGACGCCACCGCCAATGTCGAGCACGTCGAAGTCGTCGGCCAGGCCG
This sequence comes from Pseudomonas sp. LBUM1648, assembly GCF_059716145.1. NCBI lineage: Bacteria > Pseudomonadati > Pseudomonadota > Gammaproteobacteria > Pseudomonadales > Pseudomonadaceae > Pseudomonas > Pseudomonas sp. LBUM1648. Next base: position 3,939,063 of record NZ_CP166808.1, on the reverse strand, counting down.
CCAGCATTGACTCGGCGCTCAAGCAGCAGCGCCGCTCCGACAGCATCGAAAGCGTGGTGCATGCCGACGGCGTGGCGCAGTTGCCGGACGAAAACGTCGCTGAAGCGGCGCAGCGTTTGCCGGGCATCAGCGTTGAACGTGATCAGGGCGAAGGACGGTTTGTCAGCGTGCGTGGCCTGGGGCCGGACCTGAACAGCGTGACCATCAACGGCACGCTGGTGCCGTCGCCGGAAAGCGAACGCCGCGCCGTAGCCCTCGATGTGTTGCCCTCGGAGCTGGTGCAGTCGCTGTCGGTTATCAAAACCCTGACCCCGGACATGGACGCCAACTCGCTGGGTGGCACGGTCGACGTCAGAAGCCTCTCGGCCTTCGATCACAAAGGCCTGTTCTATACCGGCGGCACCGAAGCCAGCTACGACAAGAACAGCCACCAGACCAGCCCGAAATTTTCCGGCGCAATCAGTGACCGTTTCAGCCTCGGCGACGGCATCGACAACTTCGGTGTGGCTGCCGCGCTGAGCTGGCAGAAGCGCGATTTCGGTTCCGACAACGTCGAAACCGGCGGCGCCTGGGATTTCCAGCGCGGTGCGCAATTGGAAGAGTTCGAACAGCGTGACTACGACATCAGCCGCGAACGCACCGGTGGCGGCCTGAACTTCGATTACAAGCCCGACGACCTGAGCAGCTATTACCTGCGCACCCTCTACAGCCGCTACAAGGACAGCGAAACCCGCAACTCCACCAGCCTCGAATTCGCCGAGCCGCAAGCCGCCGGCATACTGGGCGACGCGGAAGGCTCACGCAAACTGAAGCAGCGTGAAGAAACCCAGGAAATTCAGTCCTACGTGTTCGGCGGCGAGCGCATGTTCGGTCTGTGGACTCTCAGCGGCCAGGCCGGTTACAGCCGCTCCAGCGAAGACAGCCCCGGCCACATCGCCAATGCGGCGTTCGCGGGCAATGACGATTTCAGCGACAGCGGTTTCTACAGCAACGACAAGCCACGGCCGATCATTGGCCAAGGCTTCTACGACGCCAACAACTTCAGCCTCGACAAGGTCGACTGGGAAAAGCAGAACACCAAGGACACCGAGAAAAACCTGCGCCTGGATCTGGCCCGTGACTATGACTTGAGCGGCTATGCGTCTCAGGTCAAGTTCGGCGGCAAAGTCAGCCGCCGCAACAAGGACAACGACCTCGACGCCTGGGTCTACGAGGACTTCGATGACCTCGGCTTTAGCGACGATCAACTCAACCTCAGCCGCTTCGCCAAGGGCTCGGTGGATTATCGTCTCGGCCAGTTCGGACCGGGCATCAGCGGCAGCGCGATCAAGAACCTGATCGGCGGGCTCAACCGCGACGACTTCTATGACGAGACCGAATCGACCGTCAACGACTTCAAGATGCGTGAGGACATCAACGCCGGCTACCTGATGAACACGATCGACATCGACGACTGGCGCTTCATCGCAGGTCTGCGTTACGAGGGCACCGAGTTCGAAGCCAAAGGCACTGGCGCCACTGACGACGACTTCGAGGCGACCGAAACCAAGCGTCGTTACCACCACTGGCTGCCGGGCCTGCACGCACGCTATCAACTGGACAAAAACACCCAGGTTCGCGCGGCGTGGACCAAATCCGTGGTGCGCCCGACCTTTGGCCAACTGGCGCCGGGTTTTGTCATTGATGACGACGAGGCAACGTTCGGCAACCCGGACCTCAAACCGCTGGAGTCGAGCAACCTCGACCTCGGTATCGAACACTACATGGGGCATGCCGGTACGGTGTCGGCGTTCGTGTTCTACAAAGACATCAAGAACTTCGTCTACAACACCGACCTGGCCGGCACGGGCGCCTGGACCGATTTCTCCGAAGCGAACACCTTTGCCAACGGCGACAGCGCCAAACTCTATGGCCTGGAGTTGGCCTACTCACAGAAATTCGACTGGCTGCCGGCGCCGTGGAACGGCTTGCTGCTGGGTGCCAACACCACCTTCAGCCGCTCTGACGCCGAGATCGAAGGCTTCGACGCGGCCAGCGGGCGCAACCGCAAACGCAGCATTGATCTGCCGAGCCAGTCCGACACCGTGGGCAACCTGATGCTCGGCTGGGAGAACGACAAGGTCAGCCTGCGCCTGTCGGCCAACTACAAATCCGACTACCTCTACGAGTTGGCCTCGATCAACGACAAGGCCCACGACCTGCATGTCGATGCGCAAACCTTTGTCGATTTCAGCGCGCGCTATTCGCTGAGCAAAAACCTGCAACTGAGCTTCGAGGCGCAAAACCTCACTGACGAGCCGTACTTCGTATCCACCGGCCACCGCTCCTACAACGGCCAGTACGAAGAGTACGGCCCGACCTACAAGCTCGGTCTGACCTTCACCCACTTCTAAGCCTCGGAGGGCGGCCGGGTGCCGCCGTCGATCCATGCACGACAAGGATTCTGCCGGTTCATGAGTATTTCTTTGCGACATAAAAATTGGCTGTTGGGCGCACTGATCGCGCTGGCTGCCGGCCAGACGCTGGCCGCCACACCAAGCCTGACGCTCACCCCTTGGGCGCCGAAACTGAAGCTTGAAGAACTGAGTTTTTTACCGGGTGACCTGCGCCTTGGCGTCAGTCCCGTCAACGGCCTGTTGTTACTTGATGACCAAGGCGCGGAGCTGGCGCACCTGAAGGGCTCTTTCAGCAGTCTGGACAGCCGCGCCGATGATCGCCGGGTGTGGGTGGCCAGCCTCGACAACGCCAACCAGCAGGCACTGGTGGTCGGACTTGATCCGGTCAAGCGCACCTGGGGCACGCCGCTGCATTTGCCCGCGCGGGATTTTGCGGTCAACGGCGTGTGCCTGTATCGCGATGACGCCGACAACCTGTTCGTGTTTCTGGTGGGCGAGGAGGGCAAGGGCGAGCAATGGCTGGTGGGCAAGGGCGCGAAGCTGAACGCGCAGGCGCAACGGGTGCGCGGTTTGCCGCTGCCACCGTCGGCGAAGTTCTGCCGGGTCGATGACGCCGCGCATCAGTTGGTGGTCAATGAAGAGAATGTCGGCTGGTGGACTTACCCGGCGCAGGCTGAAGGCGATGTAACGCGTTCGCCAGTGGCCATGCGTGAACCGTTCGGCCAGATCAAAGCCGAGGCGGGCGCCGTCGCGCTGGTGCCTGGCGGCATTGTCGGCCTCGATCCGAAAGCCGCGCAATTGCATCTGTTTCAGCAACAGGGTGAGCGCTGGACGGTGCAGGCAACGTTGCCTGTGCCTGGCCTGAAAGAACCGGAAAACCTCGCCCTGCGCGAAACCGCCAAAGGCCTGCAAGTGTTGATCCGCGACGATGATGATGGCCGTGTCTATCAAGGCGATCTCGACTGGCGCGCGACACCGTTGGCATTGCCGCCAGTGCTGCCGAGCGTCGCGGCGCAAGTGCAGAGCGACCCGGTGGCACGCCAGGGCGATGCGGCGGACGATCCGGCGATCTGGGTGCATCCGCAGCAGCCATCCCTCAGCCGCGTGCTCGGCACCAACAAGAAGCAAGGTCTGCTGGTGTATGACCTGCAAGGCAAATTGGTGCAGGAGTTGCCGGTCGGGCGTTTGAACAACGTCGACGTGCGACCGAACTTCAAACTCGGCGAGCAGACCGTCGATCTGGCGGTGGCCAGCCATCGCGATCACAACAGCCTCAGCCTGTTCGCCATCGACCGCCGCAGTGGCGAGTTGCGCGACATCGGCGAAGTGCCAACGCCACTCAAAGACATCTACGGCATTTGCCTGTTCCAGCCCGCCAGCGGCGAGATCTACGCGATCGCCAACGACAAGGACGGCACCTTCCTGCAATACCGCCTCGATGCGCCGAACGGCAAGGTGCAGGGTGAGTTGGTGCGCCAGTTCAAAGTCGACAGCCAGCCCGAAGGGTGTGTCGCCGACGACCAGCGTCAGCGCCTGTTTCTCGGTGAAGAGGACGTCGGCGTCTGGGCCGTGGATGCCCGCGCCGATCAGCCTGCGACCCTCGCCAGTGTGATCAAGGTCGGTGGCCCGTTGCATGCCGATGTCGAAGGTCTGGCGCTGTATCAGAGCGCGGCGCGCGACTATCTGGTGGTGTCCAGCCAGGGCAACGACAGCTATCTGCTGCTGGATGCCGAACCGCCATTCGCCGTGCGCGGTGCGTTCCGGGTTGGCCTCAACGCGGATGCAGGGATAGACGGTGCCTCGGAAACCGACGGTCTGGAAGTCACTTCAGCCAACCTCGGCGGGCCGTGGGGCAAAGGCTTGCTGGTGGTGCAGGACGGCCGCAAGCGTATGCCCGAGCAAAGTCAGAATTTCAAGTTCGTGCCGTGGGATGAAGTCACCCAGGCGCTGAAGTTGCCCTGATCCGTCATCAATCGGTCATTTGTTTTTCATCGAATAGCGACGCGGTCGACGTCTCTGGCGGCGACCGCCATTGCCCACAAGGAGTTTCACCATGCAGGCCACACTCGAACACATGACAATCTGGGGGCTGATCAGCGATGCGAGCCTGTTGGTCAAGGCCGTGATGCTCATTCTGCTGCTGGCGTCGATGCTCAGTTGGTATCTGATCGTGCTGCGCAGTCGCGTGCTGCAACAACGCGAGCGACGCCTGAATGATTTCGTCCAGCGTTTCCGCCACACCCCGGAGTTGTTGCCGCTGTATCGCGAGTCGGCGCAGGTGTCGGTGGCCGAGGCTGGGATCGAGCCGATTTTCAATGCCGGATTTGCCGAGTTCAATCACCTCAACCGGCACGCTGACGGCAACGCCGGTGCGGTGCAGGAAGGCGTGGAACGCGCGCTGCACGTCGCCATCAGCGAGCAGGAAGTGCAACTGGAAAAGGGCCTGCAGTTTCTCGCCACGGTCGGTTCGGTCAGCCCTTACATCGGCCTGTTCGGCACCGTGTGGGGGATCATGAACTCGTTCCTCGGTTTGTCTCAGGTGCAACAAGCGACGCTGTCGACGGTGGCGCCGGGCATTGCCGAAGCGTTGATCGCCACGGCCATCGGCCTGTTCGCGGCGATCCCGGCGGTCATCGCCTACAACCGCTTTTCGGCACGCAGCCAGACTTTGCTCACCCGTTACTACGCCTTTGGCAACGAGCTGCAAGTGCGCCTGCATCGGCAATTGCACGGCTCGCCGTTGAACCTCGCCGCTGCGGCTTGAAAGGAGAAACACGATGCTAGTCAGGCCGCAACGCAAGCACGGGCCAAAGGCCGAAATGAACGTGGTGCCGTACATCGACGTGATGCTGGTACTGCTGGTGATTTTCATGGTCACCGCGCCGATGCTCACCCAAGGCGTGAAAGTCGAACTGCCGAAGATCGCCAGCGAAGCCCTGGCTACCGACACGCGCCAGCAAATCCTGACGTTGTCGGTGAAAGCCGAGGGTGGTTATTACTGGAATCTGGGCGGCGAACTCGACACCCAACATCAGACCGACAGCGCCGTGGCCCTTGATGAAATGCGCGCCAAGGTCGAGCAGATCGTTGCGCTGCGGGCTGACACGCAGGTGTACATCCGCGCCGATAAGGACGCCGGTTACGGCAGTGTTGTGGCGGCCATGGCGGCGTTGCAACAGGGTGGTGTCACTAACCTCGGGCTGGTGACCGAGGCCCCGCAATGACGGCGATGATCATGCACAGTCCTGCAACGATTTCAGTGCCGATGCCGCGCAACCCTTTCTGGCAACACAGCCTCGCGGCGACGCTGGCGGTGGCCTTGCACGTCGTGGTGCTAGTGCTGCTGATCAACGCCTGGTCGCCGCCGATCCCGCAGGTTCCGCCACCTCGGGTGCTGACCACGCAATTAGTGATGTTGGCACCGCCCGTCGCGCAACCTCCCGCGCCTGAACCGACGCCTGCACCGGTCATAGAGCCGGTGGCGGCGGCGCCGGTCGAACCCGTCAAGCCAAAGGTCGAGCCAGCACCGCAAACGCAAAAAATCGAACAGGCGGCCTTGGCGCGCAAGCGAGTGGAAGAGCGCAAACGCGAGCAACTGGCCGAGCAACAACGCGAGCAAGCGCGCAAGCGTGAAGATGACGCCGCCCGGCAACGTCTGGCGCAGCAACAGGCTGCGCAGCAACAGGCCGCCCAGGCCCAACAGCAGGCGCAGCAGGCCGAACGTGCGCGCCAGCAAGCGCTGGCCGACAGCCGCCAATACCTGCCGCTGAGCAAAGAAGCGCCGGAATATCCGGAGCGGGCACTGGATAAAAACATCGAAGGTGATTGCTCCGTGGAATACACGGTCAACCCGCAAGGCCGGGTCGAAAACCCCAAGGTGCTGGACGGCTGCCATCCGTTGTTTATTCGCCCATCGATGGCCGCGGCGCAAACCTTCCGTTATCAGCCGCGGATCATCGACGGCGTCGCCGTGTCAGTGCCGGCGGTGCGCAATACCTTTCACTATCGGATCAAGTGAATGCGGCGGCGCCACCGCGGTGACGCCAGTCCTCAACGATCAATACGCCCGCCAGTGCCCCGGTACCCAGCGCCATTGATTACCGGTCCAGCGGTGGTGGCCGGCGACCCAGTGATAACCCGGTGCAGGCATGACCGGCACGACTTCCACCAGCGGCGGTGGCCGATGCGGCCGGGCCGGCGCGACGACGCAGCCGGACAGGGTGATGGCGACCAGCGTGGCGGCGAGCAGGGATTTAACGGTTTTCGACATGATGGTGTTCCCGCAAAGTGATCAGTGCAGGCGCGTGGCAATCAACGCACCCAGTGCCCTTCAACCCAGAACCAGTTCGGCCCTCGTGCCTGCCAGTGCCCCGGTTTCCAGTGCGCGTTGTACCGCACCGGTTGCCAGTGACCGGGCATCCACACATAACCACGTCCTTGCCAGCGCCAATGGCCCTGGTCCCAGACATAGCCGTGACGCGGGCCGGGCATCACTTCCATGCGCATAGGCGGTGGGGCTTGCTGGACGATCACCACTTGTTGGGCAAACACCGGGCCGCTGGCCAGCGCTGCCAGGGTCAACGGCACCAGCAGCCAGGTTTTTCGCCATTTGGACAGCGAACGCAAAACGCTCATGACAACTCCTCAAGGCCTGCGTCGGAAAGTGAACGCAGCTGAAGAATTGGATGCCAAATCCGCAAAAAATCCTGTTTGCCGTAGATGAAATTTTTTTCAGGCACAACCCTGCGGGAACGTAAGGGCTCGGCCACATTCGATTTGTCGTTGCCGATACAGGCGAAGTCAGCCCACAAGGTATGATGTCGCGGTTTTCCGCCGGAGGTCGCTCGTCATGCCACGCATCACCCACTACAAAACCCCATGCCCCGAAGGCGTCAACAGCCAGATTCTGCAGATGGTCGTCGACTACCTGACCGACATCAGCGCCGTGGGGCTCGGCCCGAGCAACCTGTTGTACAACGTCTATCAGTACGCGGTCGGCTATGAGGTGCATCTGTATCTGGAAGCGTTGAATGGCGAGAAGGGCACTGATGTGGAATTGCTGGTTGCCACCGATGACGACGACCCGGAGCAAGTCGTCGGTTTCCTGTTGTACCTGCCGGTGCAGGGCGATTGGGAGGCGTGCAGCGTCGCTTACATGGCCGTGCGCGAAGGGCGTCGGCGTCAGGGCGTGGCGCGGGCAATGATCGCTGAAATGGTCGGGCGTTATCCCCACACCGAACTGGCCTGCACTGTCGGCAAAGTCCCGTATTTCGAGGCACTGGGCTTTGAAGTGATCGGCCAGCGCGAGACGCAAGTGCTGATGAGTACGCGGCATTACCGCAGCAACGGCTTGCATGGGTTCATCGACACCATGCCGATCTACCGTTCGCTGGAGGTGCAGCAGATCCACACCTATCTGTTACAGAAAAACGGCAAGCGCGCCATGCTCGATGCCGAGAAGCAGCGCGACAGGCATCTCGATCAAACCACCCGTCACACCGAGGAATTTGTCCGCCAACGGCTGACCGTTCACTGATCAGCCATAGGCATCCCGAAAGCCCTTGTTGCGAGTCCGGCAGCAGGGGCTTTTTTGTGGCCGCAGTGTTCAGGCAAGTTTCACGTTCATGGTGATCCGCGCCGTGAACACGTGTTTGCCCTCGGTATCGTGAATGTCCACGGTGACGATCTTGTCGCCTTCGCTCTGCCAATCGACGCCGTCGCCAGTGGCCACAGCCGTTACATCGGTTTTCGCCTTGGCCAGGTATTCCACGGTCATGCCTTTGGGAATCCAGCGGGCGCCGGCTGGGATCGAGACGTCAGTCATCATCCCGGCCGCGAGTTCCGCCGCGTTGCACATGGCGATCGCATGCACGGAGCCCAAATGATTGGTGATCTCGCGGCGAAACGGCACTTGCACTGTCGCGGCATTCGCGCGCAACTCGGTCACCAGCGGGTTGATGCTGCTGAAGTACGGCGCAACCTGGCAGGCCATCTGGCTGAAGGCCTGAGGGCCTGCGCTGTTGAACATGCTGAGAAACTGGCTCATGGAGAAACCTCAATGGAAGCGTTTTGCGGAATTATGTTCCGTTACAGAATATAGTTCTGTAACGGAACGGTATTCTGTCTGTGGGAAATCTGTCAACCTAGGCGCGTTTTTGCCATAGGCACGGCGTGCCTTTTCAACTCCATATTTCAGGCTTGAGCCGCATGGACACCGCAGATTTACTTGAACGCAGCTACCCGGGCCGCCGGGCCGAACTCAAGCGCGATATTTTTCGCAAGGCCCTGAGCCTGTTCAACGAGCAGGGCATCGAAGCCACCACCATCGACATGATCCGCGCCGAATGCGATACCAGCGTCGGTGCGATCTACCACCATTTCGGCAACAAGGAAGGCCTGGTGGCGGCGCTGTTCTTTACCGCCCTTGAGGATCAGGCGCGCCTGCGTGACGCCTATCTGGAGGCGGCAAACACCACTGAAGAAGGCGTGCAGGCGCTGGTATTCAGCTATGTCGATTGGGTCGAGCGCCAACCGGAATGGGCGCGGTTTCAGTACCACGCGCGGTTTGCCGTGACCAAGGGCCCGTTCAAGGAAGAATTGGCCGAGCGCAACAAGACGCGCAATGTGCGTCTGCGTGAGTGGCTGGCCGAGTCCGGGCGCGCCGCTGAACTCAAGGCGCTGCCTGCCGAACTGTTGCCGTCGCTGATCATCGGCCAGGCCGACAGTTATTGCCGAGCCTGGTTGGCAGGAAGGGTGAAGGGCAGTCCAACGGCGTATCGCGAGTTGCTGGCGCAAGCGGCGTGGCAGTCTATTCGCAGTGACAACGAACCTTCGCGCTGATTTTCGATTACAGCGGGGCGAAGGTTCTGAGTTCGACGTTGCTGCCGGAGTCGGAGTTGCGTGATCCCGGGCAGCAACTGAATGTCGCTCGAGAGCTCGGCACCCAAATGGCCACATCCTTTTCCTGGACAGCACTCTTGAGTTGGCGTGAATCAATTATGGCGAGGGAGCTTGTGGAATCGTCGCACCGTCCGCTCGGCGACGCAGTTGTCGCAGAACCGGTGAATGCGGTTTGTCTGGCAAACCGCATTCACCGGTTTTGGGGTCGCTTCGCAACCCATCGGGGATAAATCCCCTCACTACAGGGGTTGCTTAGGGTTGCAGTTCTACGTGATCGAGGGCCTGGTTGACGGCCAGTTCACCCAGCATCACGATTTGGGCGATGCCCAGAGCGGTTTTGCGATGTGAGGGCGGCAGCGCGGCGGCGAAGTTGTTGAGCATTTCGCTGGCCGAGCCGAGGGTTTCGCTGGCGTTGGCCAGCAGGGATTCGGTGTTGTACCTGGGGTTGGCGAAGTACATGGACTCCGGCTCGTTGGCGTTGGAGATGATGCCGGCACCGGGATTGAGGTAGTAATCGAGGGCGCGGTCGGCGGCTTCGTGGAGTTTTTTGCTGTCGACTGAGACGTAGGGAGATGTGGTGTCGGTGGTGGCTTTTGATTCTGGCGGGTTGGGTGTTGGTTTTTTCATGGTGTTCTTCTCTCTCTAAGCTGTGGAGCTGGTCCATTCGGCTTCCGGTCGAATGGGTGGCAGCTGTACGCAAGGCTGGAAACCCGGGGAGCAGAGAAACCCGGACGACCCGAAGGTCCCCCACGCACAGCCGCCATAACAAAGTGCACACCAAAAAGGTGCGCAATCATACGTCATGAATGGCGCTTTTGCGTTCTGCAGTCCCACGGGGTTTCCAGTCCCGGTCGCTGAATTGGCAGCGACGAGCACAGGCTAGAGACCTGGCGTCCGACGGACAACCTGAAAACATTGTGGGAAGGTTCTGCAAATTCGAAACAACCTTTAAACATCCCGAATTGAAATACGCAGGAAGCTGCGGTGGGTTGCGATCTTTTGATTTGGTTTTTAAAGGGGCAAGATCAAAAGATCGTCCGATCGCGGCCCGAGCCTGCGGCAGCTCCACAGGGGATATTGTTGTGTCAGTGAGTGCGTTGGAAGACCAGGGCCTTCAGGCCGCTTTCGGGATCTATGTCAGGAAACTCCGGCGGGTTCTCCAACCGCTGCTCGAAGCGCAGACTCGGCGCTTCCTGCGTCACGCCATCAATCAAAAAGTCTGAACCGAACGCCGGATCATTCATGCACGCCAGCACCACACCGTCAGCGGTCAGCAGTTCCGGCAAACGGCGCAGTACGCGCTGGTAATCCTTGGTCAGCAGAAAACTGCCTTTCTGGAACGACGGCGGGTCGATGATCACCAGGTCATACGGGCCGCTGTTGATCACCTTGCCCCAGGACTTGAACAGGTCGTGGCCAAGGAAGCTGACTTTGCTCAGGTCATGCCCGTTCAACCGATGATTGTCGCGTCCACGGCTCAACGCTGCGCGCGACATGTCCAGGTTGACCACATGGCTGGCGCCCCCCTCGATAGCCGCGACGGAAAAACCGCAGGTGTAGGCAAACAGGTTCAGCACGCGCTTGCCGGTTGCCTGTTCGCGCACCCAATTGCGCCCGTAACGCATGTCGAGAAACAGCCCGGCGTTCTGCTTGCGACCGAGATCGACGCGGTACTGCAAGCCGCCTTCGACGACGGTCATTTCGTCGATCTCTTCACCGACCAGCCATTGTGCGGTGCTCTGCGGCAGATAACGGTGCTGGATTAACAGGGTATGCGCGCCGGCCTGTTGCCACTCATTCGAACCGCTGATGTCCAGCAGTAAACGTTTGAGGTCTTCAAGCTGTTCAGGCGCCGGCTCCTTGAACAACGACACCAGCACCACGCCTTGCAGCCAGTCCACGGTCAACTGCTCCAGCCCCGGCCAGCAACGTCCGCGGCCGTGGAACAGACGGCGGGTCTCGCTCGGTGCCGCCGCGAGCGCGGGCAGCAAATGGGCGTGGAGGGTGGCGAGGGCTTCAGGGTTCATCGGTCACGGTCGGCAAGCAAAAGGGCGGGCATTTTAACCACAATTACGCTCTCGCGAACGCCTGTCGCCAATGGGCAAAAACGACTTTTCGGAAAACACCTGTATCAAAAATGAATTTCTGCAGAACCCGCCGCTCATACCAGATAAGCAGCGGATTCAAGCCGCTAAATCGTTAATGCAATTCAGGGAGTGCAGTTCCATGTGCCCAACACCGACGGCGGACACGCACCTTCCTGACGGATTGATTCTGGTGGTCGAGGATGATCCGTTGATTCTGGAGTTTCTCTGCGAAATTCTTCAGGAGGAAGGTTTCAGGGTTGCGCCGCAGACCAGTGCTGACGCCGCATCACAATATTTGGAGGAGCATGCGCCGGAAGTGGCGTTGCTGCTGACTGATATCACCATGCCCGGCACCCTCAATGGTGCGGATCTGGCCAATCTGGTTGGCGACCGCTGGCCGGACAAACCGGTGATGGTCATGTCCGGCTATGAAACGCCGGAGACGTCCGGGGTCAAGTACCCCGTGGCGTTTATCAAAAAGCCCTGGGCCATCGGTCAATTGCTCGACTGCGTGGTAGGTGCGCTGAAGTCCAAGGCGCCGCTTCTGCACTGAAGCACTGGGTTCGTCGGTCAGGCAGATGCTACATTGCCCGACCAACCTGACTGCCATTGCCAGAGGATGCGACCCTTTGTCTGCTCACGATTGTGTTTTTGACCGCGCGTTCGGCGCGTTCCTGTTCGACATGGACGGCACCGTCCTCAATTCCATCGCCGCCGCCGAGCGGATCTGGTCAGCCTGGGCCGTGCGGCATGGCGTGGACGTCGAATCGTTTTTGCCGACCATTCATGGCGCGCGGGCCATCGACACCATCAATCGCCTGAACTTGCCGGGAGTGAATGCCGAAGAACAAGCGGCGTTCATCACCGAGGCGGAAATCGGCGACGTTGAAGGCATTGTCGAGATTCCCGGTGCGGCAGCGTTTCTCAAGCGCCTGCCCGCCGAGCGCTGGGCCATGGTCACCTCGGCGCCGCGGGATCTGGCCTTGCGGCGGATGGCAGCGGCGGGCATTCCCGAGCCTGCGGTGATGATCACTGCCGAGGATGTGAAGGCCGGGAAACCCGATCCGTCCGGTTATATTCTGGCCGCCAAACGCCTGGGACTTGAACCGCGCGACTGCCTGATTTTCGAAGACGCTACCGTCGGCATCCAGGCCGCCGAAGCCGCCGGCGCGCCGCTGATGATCATCACCACGACGCACCAGCATCCACTCGAAACGTCGCATGCGACATTGGCCAGTTACGAGGCGATCAGCGTCAAAGTCGACAGCGCCGGTCAGCTTCACCTGCACAAGACCTGACACACCACGATTGCTGTGGGGTAGATCGTGACCGACGATCAGGCCCCACGGCGCCCGCGCCAACTCGGGCTATCCTAGGCTCAGCCTTTTTGTGCCTGCGGAGCCTAATGATGATCAACCTGGCCACTGCCCACCTGTTCGCTGATTACAAATCCTGGGCCAATCAACGCCTGTTCGACAGCCTCCAAGCACTGCCTCCTGAGGAAATCACCAAGGAGCGCAAAACGATCTTCAAGAACCTGATCGGCACCTTGAACCACATCTACGTGGTTGACCGCATCTGGCAGGCGCACCTTGAGGGGCGAGACCATGGCTTTCAGTCTTCCCATGATCTGGTGCACGCCGATCTCGGCGAATTGCGCCAGGCCCAGCAGGACGTCGATCGCTGGTATAGCACCTGGAGCCAGCAACAGACCGAGGCTTCACTCAATCGCGAGATCGATTTCAAGTTCGTCTCCGGCGACGGCGGCAGCATGAACGCCGGGGCGATTTTCCTGCATGTGATCAACCACAACAGCTATCACCGTGGCTGGGTGATCCAGATGTATTTCGAGATTCCGCAGATGCCGCCGATGACCGATCTGCCGGTGTATCTGCGCGAGGTCGACCCGAATTTCAAAGCGTTCAGTGCGCCTCCAGCGGCAGCGGAGCCGACATGTGATGGGCAATCAGCGAGCGCAACCAACGTTCCGCAGGGTCGTTGTCGTTAACACCGTTCCAGACCATCGACAGCTCCGAGGGGACGATGTCGAACGGCGGGTCGTCGGCACGCAAACCGTTGCTGCCTTCAACCAGTGCACACGCCGCAAAGTCCGGCACGGTGGCGAGCATGTCGGTGCCGGCGAGAATCGCCCGTAACCCGGCGAATTGCGGCACTGCCAGCACCACGCGACGGCTGCGATTGACCCGCGCCAGATCGTTGTCGATGGCCCCGCCCAGGTCCCCGGAAAACGACACCAGCGCATGCGGGCGCTCGCAGTAATCGTCGAGGGTCAGCGCACCGGGACGGTCGTCGGCACGGAGGATCTTGCAGCGTAAATCGCGCAGCTTTTTCCGCTTGGCGTTGGCCGGCAGTTCGGTGGTGTAACTGACGCCCACGGAGATTTCCCCGGTGGCGAGCATTGACGACATCAACAGAAAATTCACCCGGCGGATCACCACCACCACGTTCGGTGCTTCTTCGCGCAGCTGTTTGAGCAGCGGCGGCAGCAGGCCGAATTCCGCGTCGTCGGTCAGACCGATGCGAAACACGTCACGGCTGGCCAGCGGGTCGAAATCCTTGGCGCGGCTGACGGCACCCGAGATGGTGTCCATCGCCGGTTGCAGCTCCTTGAGGATCGCCAGCGCCCGTTGCGTGGGTTCGAGGGTGCGGCCGTTGCGCACCAGCAGCGGATCGTCGAACAGATCGCGCAGACGGGCGAGGGAAGCGCTGACCGCCGGTTGGCCGAGGAACAGTTTTTCCCCGGCGCGGGTCAGGTTCTTTTCGAACATCAGCGTTTCGAAAATCACCAACAGGTTCATGTCGACGCGGCGCAGGTCGTTACGGTTCATGCCCAAAGCCTCCGATGTGCGGATTCTTCAGTGTAGTGAAACCAGTCATTCCTGAAGTCAGGGGGCGGTGCCTGTCAGCACTTTGCGAAACGTCTCCACCAACGGCCGCAAATTGATCCGGTGCCACGCCGCCCACAGCGGTGTAGTAAACGCCAGCCAGGGCACCTCGCGCAGCACCACTCCCGGTGGGGCGTTATGGCTCAAACCCTTCTGGATCATGGCAATCCCCAACCCCGACGCCACCAGCCCCAGCGCGGTGAACGGCTCGGTCGCCTGCATCCGCACATCTGGCGTGAAGCCTGCACGGATGCACGCGCTGACGAACTCATCGCTCGCATCCTGCCGTGGCTGCACGCCGATCCATTCCTGATCGGCCAGATCCTCTGGACTCAATGAGACCTTGCCAGCTAACGGATGCTGTTCCGGCAACGCCAACAGCATCGGATCATCGAGTACCTGAAATCCGAGCAGATCCGGATCGTCATCGGTCGGCGGCTCACTCACCAAGGCAATATCGAGACTACGCTGTCGCAAGCCTTCCAGTTGCTCGGCGGAACTGAGGTTGTACAGCGCGACATGTACGTTCGGCCGGTCCACCCGCAGCACGCGCAAGGCATTGGGCAGGACGCCGGCGTGCATGGCGTTTTCGATGTAGCCGATGCACAACCCGCCTTCTTCGCCCCGGCCCAGTCGCTTGCCGAGGGATTCCAGGCGATTGGCGTGGGTCAGCAGGGCGCGGGTTTCAGCGAGGAAGGTCTGGCCATCGCGGGTCAGACGAATGCGTTGCTGGCTGCGCTCGAACAGCGTCAGGCCCAGTCGCTCTTCGAGCTGGGCGATCTGCCGGCTCAGCGGTGACTGGGAAATATGCAACCGCTCGGCAGCACGGCCGACGTGCTCTTCCTCGGCGACGGCGACGAAGTAGCGCAATTGGCGAATGTCGATCATGTTAGACCTCTAGGGACTCAAGTGCTGCGCATTATGTCTTGGACGGTCTCGGTGTCGCAATCTAGGATCTGCTCAACGGTCACGCAGACCACGCAACGAATGAGGACAATCCAATGAGCTTGAAAGACAAACTGCCCGGCCAACTGGGCTTCGGCACCGCCCCACTGGGCAACATGTTCCGCGCCATCCCCGAAGCAGAAGCGCAGGCCACCGTGCATGCCGCATGGGATGCCGGTGTGCGCTACTTCGACACCGCGCCGTTCTACGGCTCGGGTTTGTCGGAGATCCGCCTCGGTGAAGCACTGAAACAATACAAGCGCGACGACTATGTGCTGAGCAGCAAAGTCGGCCGGGTGATTCTCGATGAAGTCGAAGACGCCGCTGCCCGCGATCTGGGCGAGAAGAGCGGGGTGTTCGAACACGGTCGCCCGAACAAGATCGTCAACGACTACAGCGCCGACGCAACCCTGCGTTCAATCGAGGACAGCCTCAAGCGCCTGCAAACCGACCGTCTCGACATTGTCTGGGTGCACGACATTGCTCAGGATTTCTACGGCGATCAATGGCTGGAATATTTCAATCAGGCCCGCACCGGCGCGTTCAAAGTGCTGACCCGTTTGCGTGAAGAAGGCGTGATCAAGGGCTGGGGCCTGGGCGTGAACAAGGTCGAGCCGTGCGAGTTGACGCTGGATCTGACCGAGGCGCAGCCGGACGGTTTCCTGCTCGCGGGGCGCTACACGCTGCTCGACCACGAACGTCCATTGCAACGCCTGATGGAGGCGGCGCTGGCGCAAAACGTTGAAATCGTCGTTGGCGGCCCTTACAGCTCAGGCATCCTGGCCGGTGGCGCGCACTTCGAATACCAGAAGGCCAACCCCGAAATCGTCGCCAGGGTCGAGCAGATCAAACGCATTGCTGCGGCTTACAACGTTGATGTGAAAGCCGCCGCGCTGCAATTTTCGCTGGCTCATCCAGCGGTTGCAGCGGTGATTCCCGGTGCGAGCAAACCGGGTCGCATCGCCGAAGACGTGGCCGCACTGTCGGCGACCATTCCTGCTGGTTTCTGGCAGGCCATGCGTGACGCAAAACTGGTGTCCGAACGTGCACCATTGCCAATCGATGAGGTGAAAGCATGAAGATTGATCTGAGTGGAAAACTCGCCATTGTCAGCGGCAGCACCGCTGGTATCGGTTTGGGCATCAGCCAGTCGCTGGCTGAATCCGGCGCTACGGTGGTGGTGATCGGCCGCGACACGGCCAAGGTCGAGCAGGCACTGGCGAGCATTCGTCAGAAGGTGCCTGGCGCCCAGTTGCGCGGTTTGACGGCGGATCTGGGCACCGCCGAAGGCGCGGAGAAACTCTTCGCCGCAGAACCGAAAGCCGACATTCTGGTGAATAACCTCGGCATCTTTAATGACGTCGACTTCTTCGACGCGCCGGACAGCGAGTGGGCGCGCTTCTATGAGGTCAACGTGATTTCCGGTGTGCGTCTGTCGCGGCATTATGTGCCGGCGATGGTCGAGCAGGGCTGGGGCCGGGTGATTTTCCTGTCTTCGGAATCCGGGGTGGCGACGCCGGCCGACATGATCAATTATGGCGTGACCAAAAGCGCCAATCTGGCGGTGTCCCATGGCTTGGCCAAACGTCTGGCTGGCACCGGCGTGACGGTCAATGCGATTCTGCCGGGGCCGACTTTCACCGATGGCCTGGAGGAGATGCTCAAGGACGCCGCTGCCGAGTCCGGCCGCAACCTGCGCGATGAGGCCGATGCCTTTGTGCGCAAGGCGCGTCCGACCTCGATCATCCAGCGTGTGGCCGATGTCGAAGAGGTCGCACATCTGGTGACCTACATCGCTTCACCGCTGTCCTCGGCCACGACCGGCGCCGCTTTGCGGGTCGACGGTGGTGTGGTCGACAGCCTGACAATCTGAATTCCTTACGAGAGACGTTTTTATGGCAACTGCATCCGCAACCATCGACATCCCGGCTTCGGCCGATCAGGTCTGGCAATTGATCGGCGGCTTCAACACGCTGCCGGACTGGCTGCCGTTCATTCCCAACAGCGAACTCAGCGACGGCGGGCGTGTACGCACCCTGCAAACCGCCGATGGCGCCGTGGTGATTGAACGTCTGCAAACGTTCGACAACGCCGCCAGGACCTACAGCTATTCGATTGAACAGGCACCGTTCCCGGCCACCGATTACCTGGCGACGATCAAGGTTGAAGCCCAAGGGCAGGGCGCACGGGTCACGTGGTCGGGGCGTTTCACCGCCAAAGGCGTGAGCGATGAGGAAGTGGTGGCGTTGTTCAGCGGCATCTACCAGGGCGGCCTAGAGGCCCTTCGGGCCAATTACCCGGCCTGAAGAACGCCACAATCCAATGTAGGAGCGAGCCTGCTCGCGATGGCGCATGGTCAGTCGATATCTTCTTTGACTGATACACCGTTATCGCGAGCAGGCTCACTCCTACAGGGATTGCATTCCAAGGAGCGGTCAGGTGTTGGCGATCAGGCTCTGCCGACAATCCAGCACCAGTTTCGCCCCACCCAAGTCACTGCTGCGCACTTCCAGGCTGAAGCCGTGCAAGCTGACAATCGCCGCGACAATCGACAATCCCAGGCCAAAACCACCTTGCGGCTGCCCGCCCTCGGCACGATAGAAACGCTGGAACACCGCCTCGCGTTCGGCTTCGGGAATCCCCGGGCCTGAGTCGTGTACTTCAATCCGCGTGTGCCCGGCATCATTCACTCCACGCAAAATCACCGTGCCGCCGGCGGGCGTGAATTTGATCGAGTTGCTCAGCAGATTCGCCAAGGCCTCGAACAACAACGCCCGATCACCATTGAGCGGCGGCAAGGTCTCCGGCATGTTCAGTTCGAAGCGCAGCTCGCCTTCCTCGGCCAGCGGCAGGTAAAACTCGTGAAGTTCTTCGAGCAGCAACACGGGGTCCAGTTCGACAAACCCTGAACGGCGCTGACGATCCTCCAGCTCGGAAATCCGCAACAAACCCCGAAACCGCGCCATCAGCGTATCCGCCTCGGCCAGTACCAGATCCAGTTGCGCGGCTTCCTGGGAACCTTCACCGGCCTGTTGTTGCATGCGATATAACTGCGCGCGCAAGCGGGTGAGCGGGGTACGCAGATCATGGGCGATGTTGTCGCAGACGCCTTTGACCTCATTCATCAGGCGCTCGATGCGCTCCAGCATCGCGTTGACGATGGCGGCGAGCATGTCCAGTTCATCGCGGCGGTTGGATAGCGGCAAACGCTGGGTCAGGTCGCCGGCCACAATGGCTTGTGCTCTGTCCTGAATCGCACGAATGCGCCGCAACGGGCGGCGCCGCAGCAAGTGCCAACCGGCGATCCCCGGAAGAATGGTCAGCGACACGCCCCAGAACAACGCATGCAAAATGATCCGCGTCACGGCGAACAGCGAGCCGTTATCGCGCAGCAGCACCAGCCAGCGACCATCGCGGGTTTGCGTCGCGACAGCATCGCAGCTGTCGGCGGGCAGGGTCGGATCGTCGGAGTCGGCGCACTCGGAAAGCATGTGGATCTTGCCGTCCAGCGGCAGGCCTTCCGGCAGTTGTTGCAAGGCGCCACCGAGGTAGCGGCCCTCGGCGTCGAACAGACCGTAAGCGTCGATGCCGCGAATATCGAAGGTCATGCTCGCGGCGAGCGCTTCATCGAGTTGCTGGCCGCGAAAGTGCGAAAACAGGTGCTGACGTTGCATCAGCGAATGTTTGGCGAGGTTGTCGAGGTAGCCGGAAACCTCGTAGTACATGACCCCCATGAGGATCGCGCTCCACGCCACGAACAGCGAACTGTACAGCGCCAGCAAGCGGCTGCTGGAGGAGCGCCAGCCGTCAGACGGGTTCGGCAATGACATAACCCGAGCCCCGTACCGTGCGGATCAGCGGAACGTTGCCCGCCGCGTCGATCTTCTTGCGCAAACGGCCGATGTGCACGTCGATCAGGTTGGTGCCGGGGTCGAAGTGATAACCCCAGACTTCTTCGAAAATCATCATCCGCGACAGAATCTGTCCGCTGTTGCGCATCAGGAATTCCAGCAATTTGTATTCGGTCGGCAGCAGCGTCAGCACCTGCTCGGCGCGGCGTGCTTCGTGGCTGATCAGATCCAGCTCAAGATCCGCCACCCGCAACGTCGTCGCTTGAGTGGCGCCGCTGTTCTGCCGGCGCAGCAACACTTCGACCCGCGCGGCCATCTCGTCGGTGGCGAAGGGTTTGGTCAGGTAATCGTCGCCACCGGCACGCAAGCCGCGCACGCGCTCGTCGACATCGGAGAGGGCGCTGATCATCAGGATCGGCGTCGCCACGCCCATGGTGCGCAGGGTGGTGACGATGGCCAGACCATCGAGCTCCGGCAGCATGCGGTCGAGGGTAATCAGGTCGTAGTTGCCGCTCACGGCACGGTCGAGGCCTTCGCGGCCATTGTCGACCCAGTCAACGTCGAGGCCGTGGCTGCTGAGTTCGGCGACGATTTCCCGGGCGGTCACGGCGTCGTCTTCGATGGTCAATATGCGAGTCATAGGGCAGGCCTTGATCGGTTCAAACGGAATGGCAGCATTTTGCCAAGAATTTTCCGCGGCGCTTTAAATTAACTTTCATCTTCGGGCTATGGCACATGCAAATGTCGACGCCTGCTGCAATCGATGCCAATGCATAAAACCCGCTGAAATCGGCTGCACTTTGCAAATTGCAACGTCCTAAGAAGTTCATCTTTTTTAACTTGTTGAAATTTAATGACTTATTAATTCTTGGCGACTGGCACGGTCACTGCAATTCATGTTTCGACGAGTTGTAACACCATTTTTCATGCCTGGAGCACTACAACAATGAATAGATCCTCTGATGGGTTTTATCCTGCCTACGAAGGAGAGTCGAGCAACGTCTCAGGCGTGTCCTGGGGCGCGATTTTCGCGGGTGCGGCGGCGGCCGCAGCACTGTCGATGATTTTGGTGCTGCTCGGCTTCGGTTTGGGATTCTCTGCGGTTTCACCATGGGCCGGTGAGGGCATCAGCGCCAAGGGCTTGGGTATTACGACGATTGTCTGGCTGGCGGCGACGCAAATCATTGCTTCCGGTCTGGGTGGCTATATTGCCGGTCGCCTGCGAGTGAAATGGGCGAACATGCACGGTGACGAAGTGTATTTCCGCGACACCGCTCATGGGTTCCTGGCGTGGTGCGTGGCCACACTGGTAACCGCGATTCTGGTGGTCGGCTCGGTCAGCAGCGTAATCAGCGGTGGCGTTCAGGCCGGTGCCAGTGTGGTCGGTGGTGCAGCAAGCGCTGTGACCCAGGCAGCCGGTTCCGCAGCGGCGAACACTGACAGCAACCAGTACGGTTATTACATCGACAACCTGTTCCGCGATGACCGTCCGGCGTCTGTCAGTGATGACGCCGCCCATGGTGCAGTAGCGCGAATCTTTACCCAAAGCCTGGCCAACGGTCAGCTCAGCGCCGAAGACCGCACCTACCTCGCGCAACTGGTAGCGCAACGTACCAACCTGAGTCAGGCGGACGCTGAGCGTCGTGTCGACGAAGTGTATGCCCGCACCCAGAAAGCCATCGCCGACGCCAAGCTGAAAGCCCAACAAGCTGCCGACACCGCCGCCAAAGTTGCAGCCTTGACCTCGCTGTGGATGTTCATCGCGCTGTTGGCCGGTGCCTTCTTCGCCAGTCTCGCGGCAACCTACGGCGGTCGTCGTCGGGATGCGGTCGAGTACGTTGAAGTCGATACCTACACCACTACCACCACTGTGCCTCCAGTCCGTTAAAAAGGGAGAATCACCATGCGCTCATTACTGCTGTTTTTCCTCGGCGTACCGATCCCGATCATTATCCTGATCGCCCTGTTCGTGCACTGATTGCTCTATTGGGGCTTTTGCCTCGGCCGCTACCACCTTCAGGTGGTAGCGGCTTTTTGCTTTCTGCGGGGCCAGCGGCGAGAATCGCCGGCGGCAACGGGTCGGCCGTTGCTCGCACGTTTAAGGATGAATGAGTTGAACAAGCGGGAAATCAAGCGGCAACTGATCGAGATGCTCGACGCCGGCCGGTCCAAGACTGAAACCTTCAACGCGCTGTCCGGTGGCAAGGTCAAGGATCGAGTGTTGGCGGCGTGGATCGGGGGGCGCCCGGACCCGACCCTTAGAAAACGACATTCAGGCAAAGTGACCTTCCTGGTGGTGCTGACGGGCATTCTGGGGCTGATCGGTATGCTGGCTGGATTTGTTCAAATCAACGATGGTGGCATCGCTATGGCTTTGGCCATGATGCTGATTATCGGCGTCATTCCGCTGTTGTTTGCGTGGGGCTTCTACAAGGGGATCGCGGTGGTTTACACGATCTATGTCACTTTCACGATCAGCCAGGTTCCGCGCATGTTTGTAGGCTACAGCGAAGAGCCGGTGTCGACTGTGCTCGGCGTGGTTTTCACGCTGGCTATGATGTTCTACGCCGCCTGGGTCAAATCGCTGCTGTTCCCGGATCTCGCCTTGATTGGCGCGAAAAAGATCAAAGGCCAGTTCGTTTTCTCCAACTGATCGTTTAACAATCCGGCTGTTTCACTGGCCTGGATCAATATTTCCGTTGGCGCTATCACCTAACGTAAATGTTCCAGGCCTTTGCTGAGGTATGAACTACAGTGCTTCTCGCGCACCTTGTTGCGCTGACGAAGTACCCGCGCCGACGCGCTAATCACAGTAAAAAATGCGTCGACGAGGCGTAGTGCAGCAAGGAGCTGACACAACCTCAACTGAATCTTCACGGATGAACACCGCAATGCACTGCCTAGAACGAACCTTCGATATCCAGCCTTTGGCGCAGGCGGATATGACCGTCCACATCAACGGTCAACCGGTCACCGCCGCCATCGGCGAAACCGTCCTCAGCGTTATTCAATCCCTCGGTGTGCGCCAGATTGCACGCAACGATCATGACCAGATCAGCGGCGCCTACTGCGGCATGGGCGTGTGCCAGTGCTGCCTGGTGAAAATCAACGGTCGCCACAAACGCCGCGCCTGCCAGACCGTCGTGCGTGACGGCATGCAGATTGAAACCCAGGTCAACCGCGTCGCCGCGCAGGAGGTTGTATGAGCCTGCAACCGGTCATCGTCGGCGGTGGACCGGCGGGGATGGCGGCGGCCATCGAACTGGCGCGCCACGGCGTACGTTGTACGCTGCTGGAAGAAGCCTCGCGACTCGGCGGCGTGGTCTATCGCGGGCCGTTGCGCGACGGCGTGCAGCTGGATTATCTGGGGCCGCGTTACTCCGAAGCATTGGGCAAACTGCACGGCGAATTCCAGGAACAATCCGGGCTGATCGACGTGCACCTCAACCATCGCGTGGTCGGCGCCGAAGGCACCCGTGCGCTGGTGGTGCTGGACGGCGACGAGCAACTGCACGAAATCGAGTATCCGCAATTGCTGCTGGCTGCCGGTTGCCACGAACGCAGCGTGCCGTTTCCCGGCTGGACCTTGCCGGGGGTGATTCTGCTTGGCGGTTTGCAACTGCAAATCAAGAGTGGCGTGGTCAAGCCGCAAGGGCCGGTGATCATTGCCGGCACCGGGCCGTTACTGCCGCTGGTGGCGACACAGCTTCATGCCTCAGGCGTCAAAGTCGCGGGCGTGTATGAGGCCTGCGCGTTCGGCAAGATCGCCCGCGAAAGCCTGGCGCTGCTGAACAAGCCGCAACTGTTCCTCGATGGCTTGAGCATGCTCGCCTACCTGAAACTGCACGGCATCGCGATGAACTACGGCTGGGGCGTGGTCGAAGCCCGCGGTGAGGGCGAGCTGAAAAGCGTCAGCGTCGCACCGTACTCGGCCACCTGGGAGCCGGACCTGTCCCGCGTCGAACGCTTTGAAGCGAAGACGCTGGCGGTCGGTTACGGCTTCATTCCGCGCACGCAACTCAGTCAGCAGATGGGCCTGGATCATGGCTTCAGCGATGACGGTTATCTGCGCGCCAATTCGAACATCTGGCAGCAAAGCAACGAGCCGCATGTGCATCTTGCCGGTGACATGGGCGGGATTCGCGGTGGTGAAGCGGCGATGCTCGCGGGCAAGATCGCGGCGACGTCGATCCTGCTGCAACGTGGTGTGCTTGAAGAGGAGCTGGCGCGGGTACGCCGCGACCGGTATCTGGGCAAACTGAAAGCCATCGTGCGTTTCCGCGCGGCAGTCGATCGCTACACCGAACGCGGCGTCGGCCAGACTGCATTGCCGGCCGCCGACACGGTGATCTGCCGTTGCGAACACGCGACCCGCGCCGATATCGACCGGGCGCTGGAGCAAGGCGTGCAAGACATCGCCAGCCTGAAAATGCGTACCCGCGTGAGCATGGGCGATTGCCAGGGTCGCATGTGCGTCGGCTATTGCAGCGACCGTTTGCGCCAGGCCACCGGGCGCAAAGATGTCGGTTGGCTGCGCCCGCGCTTCCCGATTGATCCGATCCCTTTTTCCGCGTTCCAGAATGTCGGCACGGAGGCCGCTTCCCATGAGTAAGTTCTACGACGTGATCATCGCCGGCGGCGGTGTGATCGGGGCGTCCTGCGCCTATCAATTGTCCAAACGCAAAGAGCTCAAGGTTGCACTGATCGACGCCAAGCGCCCGGGCAACGCGACCCGTGCGTCGGCCGGTGGGTTATGGGCGATCGGCGAGTCGGTAGGGCTTGGCTGTGGGGTGATTTTCTTTCGCATGATGTCGGCTAACCGCAAGCGTGAAACCCAAGGCGCGGCGGTGGCGGTGGACGCCAGCACACCGCACATTCTGCCGGAGTCGTTTTTCGATTTCGCCTTGCAATCCAACGCGCTGTACCCGGCGCTGCACCGTGAGTTGAAAGACAACCACGGCATGGATTTCAAGTTCGAAAAGACCGGGCTGAAATTCGTGATTTATGACGACGAGGATCGGCTCTACGCCGAGCACATCGTCGGCTGCATTCCGCATCTGGCCGATCAGGTGCGCTGGCTCGATCAAGCCGCGCTGCGCGAAGCCGAACCGAGCGTCAGCCATGAAGCACGCGGGGCGCTGGAGTTTCTCTGCGATCACCAGGTCAGCCCGTTCCGCCTCGCCGATGCCTACATGGAAGGGGCGCGGCAGAATGGCGTCGACATTTTCGTCAACACCAACGTCACCGGCGTGTTGCATCACGGCACTCGTGTGACCGGCGTACAGACCACCGAGGAGGGCGTGTTCCACTGCAAGACGCTGATCAACGCCGGTGGTGCCTGGGCGGCGGATTTGAGCGAGTGGGCCACCGGCGTTCGCATTCCGGTAAAGCCGGTGAAAGGCCAGATTCTGCTGACCGAGCGCATGCCGAAAATCCTCAACGGCTGCCTGACCACGAGCGATTGCTACGTGGCGCAAAAGGACAACGGCGAGATCCTGATTGGCAGCACCACCGAAGACAAAGGCTTCGACGTCACCACCACCTACCCGGAAATCGCCGGGCTGGTGCAGGGCGCGGTGCGTTGTCTGCCGGAGCTCAAATACGTCAACCTGAAACGCACCTGGGCCGGGTTGCGTCCGGGCTCGCCGGATGAGTTGCCGATCCTCGGGCCGATGCGTGGGGTGGAGGGTTATCTGAATGCCTGCGGGCACTTCCGCACCGGGATTCTGACCTCGGCGATTACCGGCGTGCTGCTGGACAAACTGGTCAACGACGAGCCGTTGCCGCTGGACATCACGCCGTTTCTGGCGGATCGGTTTGAGACTGCCCCGGTCAAGCAGGAACTCGAGCTGGAAATGGCCTGACCTGAGTCCACCATCCCCTGTGGGAGCGAGCCTGCTCGCGAAGGCAATCTGTCAGTTGTCGAAGTGTTG
Source organism: Pseudomonas sp. LBUM1648 (assembly GCF_059716145.1). NCBI lineage: Bacteria > Pseudomonadati > Pseudomonadota > Gammaproteobacteria > Pseudomonadales > Pseudomonadaceae > Pseudomonas > Pseudomonas sp. LBUM1648. The sequence continues at coordinate 3,914,045 of NZ_CP166808.1, read as the reverse complement.
GCTGACACAGCACTTTCGCGAGCAGGCTCGCTCCCACATTGGGATTTGAGTAAGACTCAGGCCTTGCGCGATTCCTCTTCCAGCTGATCCGACTCAAACAACCGCGCCAGTTCCGCCCGGGCTTCCTGGGCGGTTTGCAGGACTTTGGCGGCGTCATCGTAGACCGCGTGTTGTGCCTCCAGCACCTGTTCGTCATGGTGTTTGAAGCGCTTGATCCGCGCATCGGCCTGCGCCTGGGTCAGGCCGAGGCCGACCAGTGTGCGCCGGCTCATTTCCAGACTGGAGTAATAGGTCTCACGAATCGCTTCAGCGCCGACATCCACCAAGCGGTGAACGTGCTGACGGTTACGTGCCCGGGCGATGATTTTCATGTGCGGGTAAAGCTTGCGGACAATCTCGGCGGTCTTGATGTTGGTCTCCGGATCATCCGTGGCAATCACAAAATATTCCGCCTCGCCGACCTTGGCCGCATTGAGGATTTCCGGGCGCATCGGGTCGCCGTAGAACACCGGCACGCCACCGAAGCTGCGCGACAGTTCGATGGTTTCCACCGAGGTGTCCAGTGCCACGAACTTGATGTTCTGCGCGCGCAGAATACGCGCAACGATCTGGCCCATCCGCCCCATGCCGGCGATCACCACGCGCGGGGCGTCGGTGTCGATCTCGCGGAACTTCTCCGGCACTTCCACCGGTTGCACCTTGGGGCTGACCAGTCGCGCGCAGATCAACAGCAACAATGGCGTCACCGCCATCGAGAGAGTGATGGTCAGCACCAGCAAGTCGTACAAACGCGGTTCGAACAGACCCTGATCGCGACCGATCTTGAACACCACAAAGGCAAACTCACCGCCCGCTGCCAACACGATGCCGAGGCGTATGGCACTGATCTTGTTCAGCCCGCCGGCCAGACGCCCCACCAAAAACAACAGCGGCAGCTTCAAGCCAATCAACAGCAGCGTCAGCCCGAGCACAGTGATCGGCGCACTGAGCAACAGACCGAGATTGGCGCCCATGCCGACGCTGATGAAAAACAGCCCGAGCAGCAGGCCTTTGAACGGTTCGATCTGCGCTTCCAGTTCATGGCGATACTCTGAATCCGCCAGCAGCAAACCGGCCAGAAACGCCCCCAGCGCCATTGACACACCGACCAGATCCATCAACCACGCCGTGCCGATCACCACCAGCAACGCCGTGGCGGTCGACACTTCCGGCAAGCCGGTTTTCGCCACCACGCGGAACACCGGACGCAACAGATAGCGCCCGCCGACCACCACCACGGCAATGCCGCCGAGCACCTGCAAACTGTGACGCACATCGTCAGCGGTGCTGGTGTGGTGATCGACACCCGCGAGCATCGGCACCAGCGCGATCAACGGTATCGCAGCGATGTCCTGGAACAGCAGAATCGCGAAGGCCAGACGTCCGTGGGGGCTGGTCAGCTCCTTGCGTTCGGCCAGGCTTTGCAGGCCGAACGCGGTGGACGACAGCGCCAGACCGAGGCCCAGCACAATCGCACTGTTCAGCGGCTGCCCGAAGACCGACAACGCCAGCACGCCGATCACCGAGGCGGTCAGTAGCACCTGTGCCAGACCCACGCCAAACACCGACTTGCGCATCACCCACAACCGTCGCGGCGACAGCTCAAGGCCGATGATGAACAGCAGCAACACCACGCCCAACTCAGAGATATGCGCCACGCTCTGCGGATTGCCGATCAGGCCCAGCACCGACGGGCCGATGATGACCCCGGCAAACAGATAACCGAGCACAGCGCCCAGTTGCAGACGTTTGGCCAAGGGCACGGTGAGCACGGCGGCGAACAGAAACACGACAGCGGCTTGTAACAGATTGCCTTCATGGGGCATTGATTGACTCCTGACAGCGGTACGGCGGGGGTGACAAGGATAAGGGCGATCTTCATCGAGCCTGTAATAAATTGCATCAATTGGTTACATTTATAGCCTCAGCGAATCAATCTTTCGAGTCTCCGCCATGGCCATCAACTTCGACCTCAACGACCTGCAAGCCTTTCGCGCGGTGGTCGAGCAGGGCAGTTTCCGCAAGGCCGCCGACACCGTGCGCCTGTCGCAGCCAGCACTGAGCCGACGCATCGAGAAACTCGAAGACGCCCTCGGTGTGAAGCTGTTCGAACGCACCACGCGCAAGGTCAGCCTGACCCAGGCCGGACGGGGATTCATGCCGAGTGTCGAGCGCTTGCTGGATGATCTCGACGTGGCGTTGCTCGGTATCAGCGAAGTGGCTTCGACCCGCTTGGGTCACGTCACGGTCGCCTGCGTACCCTCGGCGGCGTATTACTTCATGCCGCGCGTGGTCGCCCATTACCACCGGCAATTCCCGCGGATCAAAGTCAAAGTGCTCGACTCCAGCGCTCACGATGTACTGAGCGCCGTGGTCAATGGCGAGGCGGATTTCGGTTTGAGTTTTTTGGGCACACAGGATGCCAAAGTCGACTTCGAACCGCTTGTGCAGGAGTGCTACGTCGTCGCGTGCCGCCGTGATCATCCGTTGGCCGGGCGTAGCAGCGTGACGTGGGACGAGTTTTATCAGCAGGATTACATCTCGCTGGACAAGACTTCGGGCAATCGTTTTTTGCTCGATCAGGCGCTGAGCAGCGTGGTGCCGCAGCGCCAGAGCATCTGCGAAACCCGGCATGTGACGACGATGATTGGTCTGGTGGAGGCGGGGTTGGGTGTGGCAGCTGTGCCGCTGATGGCGCTGCCGGGGCCGGATCATCCGATCCTGACGCGCGTGCCGCTGACCGATCCGCAAGTGATGCGCAGTGTCGGCATCATCAAGCGCCGGGGTCGCACATTGACCCCGGCGGCATTGGAGCTGGAGCGGCTGGTGGTGGAAATGAAAGTCCAGCCGCCAACGATCAGTGCTTGACCGAATCCAGCCCGGTAGCCTGCACGTCAGCCTGGGCGGCGGGTGCGGCGAGGTAGGCGAGCAACGCTTTGGCTTCGGCTGGATGCTGCGCACCCACCGGAATCCCGGCAGCGAAGCGCGTCACTGACTGCACCGATTCCGGAATCTTCGAGACAAAACTCACCCCCGGCACCGGCAACAATTCGCTGACCTGTTGGAAGCCCAATTGATAATCACCGGTGGCGACCACCGAACCCACCGGGATTTTCGCGATCATCTTGGCCTTCGGCTTCAGTTGATCTTCGATCCCGAGTTTCTTGAACAACTGTTGCTCGATGTACACGCCGCTGGCGCTGTCGGAGTAGGCCACCGACTGCGCGTCGAGCAGGGTTTTCTTCAAGGCTTCGACGTTGCTGATGTCTGGCTTCGGCGCGCCTTCGCGCACCACCAGGCCGATCCGCGAATCAGCTAGCTCAACCCGCGAAGCCGGATCGACTTTGCCTTGCTTGATCAGATCGTCGAGGGCGTAGCCGACCATGATCACCACGTCTGCGTGTTCACCGCGTGCGAGACGATTGGGGATCGCCTCCGGTGCCTTGCCCATCGATGGACCGAGCTGGGTGTCGAGCGTATTGCCCGTCGCGGCGGCGAATTTCGGCCCGAGGATTTTATAGGCAGCAGTGAAGCCGCCCGAGGTCATCACCCGCACCTCTTCGGCGTGCGCCAAAGCGCTGAAAGCCAAAAGGGCGAGGGCGGTGAGGTTGAATAGTTTTTTCATGTTGAAGGCTCCTTATGCCGCAACGGGTTGCAGACGGCCGCCCGCGCGGCGATAGAGGTACAGCGTGGCGAGCAATGCACACAGCGCACCGATGCTCATCCAGTAACCCGGCGCGGCTTTGTCGCCGGTGTACTGGATCAGGAAAGTCGACATTGCTGGCGTGAACCCGCCGAAAATCGCCGTGGCCAGGCTGTAGGCCAGCGAGAAACCCGCGACCCGGACTTCCACCGGCATGATCTCGGTGAGCGCCGGAATCATCGCGCCGTTGTACAGGCCGTAGATAAAAGACAGCCACAGCAACGACAGCAACATGTGGCTGAAGCTCGGCGCCTGCACCAGGTAGGACAGCGCCGGGTAAGTCGTGGCCAGCGCCAGCAGCGACATGGCGATCAGCACCGGACGACGGCCGATGCGGTCGGACAACATGCCGCCAATCGGCAACCAGAAGAAGTTCGATACACCGACCAGCAGGGTCACCAGCAACGCATCGGACGTGCTCAGGTGCAGCACGGTTTTGCCGAAGGTCGGCGCGTACACGGTGATCAGGTAGAACGCCGTGGTGGTCAGCGCGACCATCAACATCCCGCCGAGCACCACGCCCCAGTTTTGACCCAACGTGCGGAACACTTCTTTCATGCTCGGACGATGTTTGCGTGCGGCGAACTCTTCGGTTTCCGCCAGATTCCGGCGCAGGAAAAAAATGAACGGCACAATCATGCAACCAACGAAAAACGGAATGCGCCAGCCCCAATCGGCAATCACGTCCGGCGCCATCCAGGCGTTCAGGCCGTAGCCCAAGCCTGCCGCGACAATGATCGCCACTTGCTGGCTGGCGGACTGCCAAGCGGTGAAAAAACCTTTGCGACCGGGCGTGGCGATCTCAGCGAGATACACCGAAACCCCGCCCAGTTCTGCACCGGCCGAGAAGCCTTGCAGCAAGCGCCCGATCAACACCAACGCCGGGGCGAACAAACCGATGGTTTCGTATCCGGGCACCAGCACAATCAATATCGTGCCGCTGGCCATGATCGACAGGGTGACGATCAAACCCTTGCGTCGACCGACGTCATCGATGTACGCACCCAGCACGATGGCCCCCAGCGGACGCATCAAAAAGCCTGCGCCGAACACTGCAAAAGTCATCATCAGGGAGGCGAATTCACTGCTCGCCGGAAAGAACACCGCCGCGATCTGCGTGGCGTAGAAACCGAACAGAAAGAAGTCGAACTGTTCGAGGAAGTTGCCCGAGGTCACCCGGAAAATGGCGCCGGCCCACGAGCCACCGTGTGGGATTGAGGCTGTCATAGAAAAGTACTCCACCGCTTTTATGACGTGCGCTACGGGAGGGCGGCGCACGGTTTTTATTGAGGCGGATGGTGGCGCAGGTGTAACAATATGTTAATTGCATTGTTGGCATGGATTGATGTGCAAAGCGGATCAATCCCTTCAGGCAATTGATAAACCTGTGGGAGCCAGCCTGCTGGCGATGGCGGCGTGGCTGACGACGGCTATCTTCTGATCCACACGCGCAAAAACAAGGAATGTTTCCAGATCTCAGCAGTCGGAGTTCAGGTATCAGCCATCTCAAGAGGTTCACCGATGAACAGCAAAACCCTAATCGCCAGCCTGGCCCTCGTCGCCGGCATTGCCGGGATCAGCCCACTTGTTCAAGCGGCGCAAACCTCAAGCGAACCCGCCGTGCAATCCCCGGTCAGCGACCGTGAGCTGAAGGCCAATGACCGTGCTCCCGACGTTTATCAGCGCAGCGAGAAAGCGTTGAAAAACTGGAAGCAGAAAGGCTTGAAAGCACCGGTCGAACAGGCGCAGTGGGTGCAAATCAACGACAAGTACGTGATGGTGATGATCACCAACGGGACGATTGTCGAGATGCAACCGGTCGAGCGTTAAGTCCGCGATTCAAAAGCCTTGCGCCTTTAAATGCGCAGGGCTTTGCCCTCCCAACCGATACTGATTATTCCCACTGCGCTTGGCCTCATACATTGCCAGATCGGCGATGTGCAAAAGCCTGTCCATGGTCGACGCATGATCGGGAAACACCGCGACGCCCAGGCTGGTTCCGATGTGGCGCTGGTCGTTGCCGATGCTGATCGGTGGGGACAGTTCGATGAAGATTTTCTGACAGATACTGCGGGCTTCATCCTGCAGGTCAAGGCCCGGCATCAGTCCTTGCAGTACCACCACGAATTCGTCGCCGCCGATACGCGCGACGGTGTCGGTCGCGCGCAGGATGCGTTGCAGGCGTGTGGCGGTGGTGATCAATACGCGGTCGCCAGCGGCGTGACCGTAGCGGTCGTTGATGTTTTTGAACCCGTTGAGATCGACAAACACCAGCGCCACCCGAGTGCTGCTCTGGCGCGCCTGATCCAGCGCTTCCGACAGCCGCTCCTCCAGCACCAGACGATTGGGCAGGCCGGTCAACGGATCGAAATGGGCGAGATGCTGGAGGTAACTGGCGGAGGCTTTTTCTTCAGTGATGTCGCGCACTACGCCCATCATTTTGATCACTGCGTCGTGGTCGTTTTTCACCACATTGCCGGTTTCCCTTAGCCAGCGAATCGTGCCGTCGCGCCAGACCACGCGGTACTCCTCGTCGTGATTTTCCCCGGTTTCCAGGCAGCGCAATTCACCGGCGCGAACCCTGACGCGGTCGTCCGGGTGTACGCAGGAACAGAACAATGCATAGGACGGAGTGATTTCGCCGATCTTGAAGCCAAACATGCCGTAGATCGCGTCCGACCAATACAACCGATCGGTGTCGACCTCCCAGTCCCAGGTGCCGATGCGCGCAAAATACTGGCTGCGCTTGAAGCGCTCGACGTCGCCGTCCTGATGAATGTTCTGGCCATCGGCGGCGCGGGTCAGCAGCTCACGGTACTCGTCGAGCTGCTTGCACAAACCGCGCTCGCGCCAGATTAGCAGGACGATGACGGCAAGCATCACCGTGCCGATTGCAAGACTTATCCAGAGTTGGGTCATTCGGGAGCTGCCGGCATGGCGAAGCGATCCGTGAAGTAATGGCGGTTGGCTATCTTAATAGTTCTGATACGGGTTCGGATACAGCGCCTATCTTCGTAAATGGGTTGCGAACTACCGGCAATTCTGGGAAAACGGCGGCCGGCCGAACATATAGAGTGAATGTCATGAATGATGAACTGCAGGTAATCGATCTTGAGGTGGGCGAGGGCAAAGCCGTCGTCAAAGGCGCGCTGATCACCACCCACTACACCGGCTGGCTGGAAGACGCCACCGAGTTCGATTCTTCCCACAGCCGTGGCAAACCGTTTCAGTGCGTGATCGGTACTGGGCGGGTGATCAAGGGTTGGGATCAGGGTTTGATGGGCATGCAGGTCGGTGGCAAACGCAAATTGTTGGTGCCGGCGCATTTGGGATACGGCGAGCGGACGATGGGCAAAATTCCGCCGAATTCGAATCTTGTGTTTGAGATTGAGTTGTTGGAAGTGCTGACACGGGAGGATTGAGGTGGGCGGGGACCGTTTTGGCCGTGAGAGGGGCGAAGCCCCTCATCATTTGGTTGAGCGTGCTGGCGGCGGGTCAGCGTTCTTTCAGGCCCATTGCAGCGGTTGGCCCATCGGGAAGCAGATGTCTACCTCCAGCTTTGCTGCGGCTGACAGATTGACCAGCGCATCCAAAGAGAACTTGTCGATTTTGCCATTGAGTACGTCGTTGAGTCGCGGCTGAGTAATGCCCAAGCGTTGAGCAGCTTCTTTTTGAGGCAGCTCCCACGCTCGAATGGTCTCGCAAAGCGTGCGCATAAGCTTGGCCCGCAGGCGCATATTGGCGGCATCTTGCGGCGTGTCTTCCAGTGCATCCCAGACATTTGAATAGCGCTGGAGGCGCGGATGATGTTCCTTCATGACTTAAGCCTTCCTGGAGTCTGGCTTTCAGATATTCGTGAGCAGAAAGGAAGCCTTCGCGAGCAGGCTCGCTCCTACAGTTGATTGCGGTTGAGTACACCGCAGATCAATGTGGGAGCGAGCTTGCTCGCGAAGAACGATCACGCGGTCAATCAGGCCGCGTGCGCCATCTCGGCCAGTGTGTCGGCCACGGTTCTTTGCAGTGATGGGAAGCGGCGTGTCACGCGGTGCAGTGCGGGCAGCACGGCGTCGACTTCCAGCTCATCGAGTTGGGCGAGGGCGGTGACGGCGGAGGCGACGATGGTTTCTCGTTCGCTTTCGAAGAGCACCAGGCAGGCGTTCTGCGCCCAACGTCTGTCCCGTTCGTTGAAGCCCATGGCTATCAATGCCGCGACGACCTGTGCATCTGTTTTATGGGTCATGGTCATTGCCTCGGATCGAGTTTGTCGAGGGCGCGGTTGACCGCGAGTTCGCCGAGCATGACGATTTGCTGGATACCGAGAACGGTGTTGCGGTAGGGCGAGTCGAGCAGGGCGGCAAAGTCGCTGAGCATGACGCTGGCCGAAGCCATGGATTCGCAGGCGTGGGCCATGAGGTCTTCGGTGCCTGTGTTCGGGTCAACGAGGAACATGGTGCTGGGTTTGCGTGGTGGTGAAGGCGGTGTGGGTTTCAGATAGTGATCGAGGGCGCGTTCGGCGGCTTCGTGAAGTTTTCTGGAGCCCGGGGTGGAATAGGGGGACGTTGGATTTGGATCGATTTCCGCGCCTGTTTCAGGCGGATTTGGCGTTATTTTGAACATTTCTTAGAACCTTTTAATGAGGCCGACACGTCCATTGCGACTAAACAAATGGGTGGCAGCTATGCGCAGGTTAGTCGACCGGTGGTTCTAAGCAGTCCCGGCGCACCCGAAGATGCCCTACGCATAACTACCATTAAGCACAGGCGTTAGAGTGCCTGACAGAACGGACTGTATGCTGCTTACAAACCACCGAGCGACTAAACCCGATCACTGACCCTTCAGTGACGCGAACCAAGTTACCGGCGACCCCCAAGCCGCACAAGCCGGCGGATTCTGGCGTAGTTGTAGGCAAAGGCGCAAGGCGCTGTAGCCTCATGGCTGATGCCAAAATGATGCTGCGTTTTACCGGGCCTCTTCGCGAGCAGGCTCGCTCCTACAGGGGGAACGCATTCCAAGATGTAGGAGTGAGCCTGCTCGCGATGGGGCCTTCAAAATTCACTCAAGAACTGACCTTCACCCCACGCCCAAACCGCTCCCGATACACCGACGGCGGTACCCCGACCACGCCACGAAACGCCACCCGGAAACTCTCCACCGACCGATAACCACAGCGTTCGGCAATCTGTTCGGTGTGCTGATCCGTGCTTTCCAGCAATTCTCGCGCCCGGGCCAGGCGTTCATGCTGCAACCACGCCTTGGGCGACTGACCGCTGGCCTCGCTGAACCGTCGTAAAAAAGTGCGCTCACTCATCGCCGCTTCACTGGCCAGATCGCGCACCTCCAGTGGTTCATGCAAGCGCTCGCGCGCCCACTGCATTACCCGCGACAGGTCATTGCGCGGCGTCGCGCTCACCGGTGTCGGAATGAATTGCGCCTGACCGCCGGTACGCTGCGGCGACATCACCAGTCGTCGCGCCACCGAATTGGCCACTTGCGTGCCGAAGTCCCGCGCCACCAGATGCAGGCAGGCGTCAATGCCGGCCGCGCTGCCGGCCGAGGTGATCAACTGGCCCGAATCCACATAAAGCACATCGGGATCAACCGCAATCGCCGGAAAGCGTTGCGCCAGTTCAGTGGTGTAACGCCAATGAGTGGTGGCGCCGTGGCCGTCGAGCAGGCCGGTGGCTGCCAGCACAAATACCCCCGAGCAGATCGACAACAGTCGCGCTCCCCGGGCATGGGCCTGGCGCAGTGCGTCGATCAATTCGGGAGGCACCGCAGCATTACGGTCGCGCCAGCCGGGAATGATGATGGTGCGGGCCTCGGCCAGCAGTTCCAGACCGCCATCGGCCAATACCTGAATCCCGCCCATGGCGCGCATCGGCCCTTGATCGACCGCAGCAATCGCATGCTCGTACCAAGGAAAATCGAACTCCGGCCGGGCCAGGCCGAAGATCTCCACGGCAATGCCGAACTCGAAAGTACAGAGCCCGTCGTAGGCCAGAATCGCGACCAGATTGGGTGATAAGGGCATTTGGCGGAAAATTCCCGGTGAGTGTCTTGTGCGCCACTGTAGCGGCAAGCGGCGGCTCGATAAAGTCTGTCCACACCCGTTCAGATTTAGGAGCAACACCCCATGACCAGTCTGGTTCGCGAAATTCCTGCCGCCCCGTCGGCGATTGCCCTGATGCATTTCAGCAACCGTCTGACCTTCGAAACCGATTGTTCCGACGTATTCAGCAGCCAAGAGGCCGGTGAGGTCGACTTTGTGCTGGTCGATGTGCGCGGGCCACTGGCATTCGAACGTGGACATGTTCCGGGCGCGATCAATATGCCGGGGCGTTTGCTGAAGGCTGAAGCACTGGCGAGTTATCCGAAAACCACGTTGTTCGTGGTCTATTGCGCCGGCCCACATTGCAATGGCGCCAACAAGGCCGCGGTGAAACTGGCAGCACTGGGTTACCCGGTCAAGGAGATGATCGGCGGCGTGACCGGATGGCTGGACGAAGGGTTTGAATTAAGCGTGGAGCAAGCTGCCAAGGCACCCATCGGCTGCAACTGCTAAAACCCAAACCCTGTGTAGGAGCTGCCGGAGGCTGCGATCTTTTGATCTTGCACTTAAAATCAAAATCAAAAGATCGCAGCCTCCGGCAGCTCCTACACGGGTTTTTTTGTACAGTTTGAGGGCTTGTCCTACAGCCTTTGCACCACGACGGCGCACCGTTTGACACCGCTCAGCTGGTGCGCCGATCTTCTGTAAGTATTTGTCGCTTAAAAACAATCTGCCCTGTGCGCGCCGCCATAGACTGCCGGCCACTTCGGTTTTTTGCCTGAAAATGGCCATGACCGGACGCTGACTCGAAAGCTGCCAATAAAAGCCTCCGCACACAGGAGTTATAAATGAAGAAGCTAGTGATGTTTGGTGCCCTGGCACTGTCGATGTTGTCCCTGACCGCTGTGGCCGAAGACGCCAAGCCGATCCGCATCGGTATCGAAGCCGGCTACCCGCCGTTCTCGATGAAAACCCCTGAAGGCAAACTCACCGGTTTCGACGTGGATATCGGCGATGCGCTCTGTGAGCAGATGAAAGTCAAATGTATCTGGGTCGAGCAGGAATTCGATGGCCTGATCCCGGCGTTGAAAGTGAAGAAGATCGACTCGATCCTGTCTTCGATGACCATCACTGACGACCGCAAGAAAAACGTCGACTTCACCATCAAGTACTACCACACCCCGGCTCGCTTCGTGATGAAGGCAGGTTCCGGCGTCAAAGACCCTCTGACCGAACTCAAAGGCAAGAAAGTCGGCGTACTGCGTGCCAGTACCCACGACCGCTACGCCACCGAAGTGCTGGTGCCGGCCGGGATCCAGTTGGTACGTTACGGCTCGCAGCAGGAAGCCAACCTGGACATGGTCTCGGGTCGTATTGACGCGATGCTGGCCGACTCGGTCAACTTGAGCGACGGTTTCCTGAAAACCGACGCGGGCAAAGGCTTCGAATTCGTCGGCCCGACCTACGAAGACGCCAAATACTTCGGCGGCGGCGCCGGGATTGCAGTGCGCAAGGGCGATACCGCTCTGGCTGAGCAATTCAACAAGGCCATCACCGAAATCCGCGCCAACGGCAAGTACAAGCAAGTGCAGGACAAGTACTTCGACTTTGACGTGTACGGCCATTAATAGGCTGTAGAAAAAAGTGGCCCCGTTTACGCGGTGGCCACTTTTTTTGTGCCCATGATTTATCCTGCATCACACCTTTCCAATGTAGGAGCTGCCGCAGGCTGCGATCTTTTGATCTTGATCCTGAAAAACAAGATCAAAAGATCGCAGCCTGCGGCAGCTCCTACAGAGTTCGCGGAGTTTTCTTATGCAACGCATCGACCATGTTCTGCCCTGGAGCCACTTGGGCAGCGAGCGCTCCCTCAGCGTGTTCCGTTACGGCGCCGGCACCCGCAAGCTGTACATCCAGGCCAGCCTGCACGCCGATGAACTGCCGGGCATGCGCACCGCCTGGGAACTCAAACAACGCCTGAACGCACTCGAAGCACAAGGTCGTTTGCAAGGCGTGATCGAGCTGGTGCCGGTGGCCAACCCGATTGGCCTGGACCAGCATCTGCAAAGCGCTCACATGGGCCGCTTCGAACTGGGCAGCGGCAAGAATTTCAACCGTGGGTTTGTCGAACTCAGCGCGCCGGTGGCGGCGTTGATCGGTGATCAATTGGGCGTCGATGCCGACGCCAACATCGCGCTGATCCGTCAGACCATGGGCCGGGTCTTCGATGATCTGCCAGCACCGGCCTCGCAACTGGAAGCGCTGCATCGCTTGCTCCTGCGCCATGCTTGCGACGCCGACATTACCCTCGACCTGCATTGCGATTTCGAGGCGTCGATTCATCTTTACGCGCTGCCGCAACACTGGCCGCAGTGGCAATCGCTGGCGGCGCGGATCAAGGCGGGCGTGGCGTTGCTGTGTGAAGATTCCGGCGGCAGTTCGTTTGACGAGTCTTGCTCGACACCGTGGCTGCGTCTGGCGCGCGCCTTCCCGGACGCGGCGATCCCGGCGGCCAACCTCGCGACCACTTTGGAGCTGGGCAGCATGGGCGACACTCGGGTTGATCAGGCCCAAGCCAATTGCGAGGCGATTCTCGGGTTTCTGGCGGAGCAGGGTTTCATCAGCGGTGAATGGCCGGCGGCGCCGAGTGAGTGCTGTGAAGGCATGCCGTTCGCCGGCACCGAATACCTGTTTGCCCCGCACCATGGCGTGGTGAGTTTCCTGCGCAATGCGGGCGAGTGGGTCGAGAAGGGCGATGCGATTTTTGAGGTGGTGGATCCGTTGAAGGATCAGTTGACCACCGTGCGTGCCGGAACCAGCGGGGTGTTGTTTGCGCTGGATCGCGGGCGTTATACCGAGCCGGGGATCTGGCAGGCGAAAGTGGCGGGGCGGGTGCCGTTTCGCACGGGCAAGCTGACTAACGACTGACAGCTCTGCGGCGGATCTGAAGGCCTCATCGCTGGCAGTACCTCAATGTTTGGATCCCTGCTTCAGAGTGTTAGGCTCCCCCCGAACCCGACACCCTGTGAAGGAAGACTTATGTTGAAGGTGTTTGCTCTGTTGACCCTCCTGGCGTCCACCGCCGTCCATGCTCAAACTACTCTGCAATCCGATCTGCCACTCAAGTACATCGAACAGGTTCACCCGGATGCCGATCCGCGTCCGCTGGTGATTTTCCTGCACGGCTACGGTAGTAACGAGGCCGATCTGATCGGCATGAAATTTCAGCTCCCGGCGCAGTACAACTACCTGTCGGTGCAGGCGCCGCTGGCGTTGGGCGAAGGGCGTTTCCAGTGGTTTCGCAAGAAAGGCGAAGGCGCCTACAACGGTGAGACCGATGATCTGAAGGCCAGCGGCCAGAAGCTCCGGGATTTTGTCGCGCAAGCGGCGAAGAAATATCACGCGGCCCCGGACAAGGTGTACCTGATCGGTTTCAGCCAGGGCGCGATGATGACCTACGAGGTAGGCCTGCGACCACCGGTGGCGGTGGGCGGCATTGCGGCGTTGAGCGGGCGTTTATTGCCGGTGTTGAAAAGCGAGCTCAAGACCGAGCAACAACCGTTGCCACTGAACATCTTTATCGGTCACGGCACCGCCGATGATCGCGTGCCGTATCGCGACGGCACCGAGGCCAATGCGTTGCTACAGAAACTGGCTTACAAACCGCAATTTCACGCGTATCCCGGCATCGGCCACAGCATCACTGCAGCCGAATTGCGCGACTTGAACGCCTGGCTGCAGCAACTCAACCCTTGAAGATCATTTTTCCTTGAGGATGGTTTTCACCAGCGCATCGTGACCGGCCTTGTCGCTGACCCGGGAGATCACCTGGACCAGCGCCATGCGCGTTCCCGAACCGGCCATCAAGGTCGTGTTGAGGGTCTGGCCGCCGCCCTGGGTGGCAGTGCTGTCGACCTGACGCAGGCCAAGGCCGGTACCTTTCTGGGTCAGGCTTTTTTCGCTGAGTTTGTTGAAGTCCGGCAATGCTTTGCGCTGCGCCTCGATGAAGTCAGAGACGCTGCCGTCGAGAAACTCGCTGTCGTTGTCCTTGACGTTGTTGCCTTCGGGAATCTGGTTTTCGGCGGCGATGACCACGGTTTTAGTGGTCTGGTTGGTGTACATCGTGCCGGTGGCACCGGTCGGGCTCGCCGGCAGCGGATCGGCGACGAAGCCTTTGGGCAGCACAAAGGTGAACTTGCCGCCCAGCATCGAGACCTTCTCGGTGGCCGCTTTTTCCTTGGCCTTGGCCGCCTGAGCGTTGATGGCGCCGAGGCCGGCCACGGCCGCCAGTAACAGGACGACGGCTTTCTTGCTCAACAATGTCATTCGAATCTCCGGGGAATGGTCGGGGCAGGCGGGCGATCATCCCATGCAGAGCCGTGGCACTCCAGCGCGGCTCGTCCGGGTTACTGCGCTTGTTGCTGTTTCACTGCGGGGCGCGCCAGCAACTGTCGGGTCACGCCGAGCATGGCCACCGACACGGCGACGCCCATGGCAAATCCGCTGAGGCCCAGACTCGGCAAGGTCAGCGCCGACACCAGGCAAAACGCCGAAAACGAATACATTCCGGTCGCCGTCGCCCGCAACAACGCGGCAGTGAACTCAGGGCCGCGGGTCTGCTGGGAAAACACCGCCATCACACTGCCGAGCACCGGGAACACCGCCAACAGGCCGCTCCAGCGTTCGCCGACAGTGCTGGCCAGCATCGTCACCACCAGCGTCAACGCAGCGCCGGCGATCATCCGCCAGATCAGTTTGTCCGACTTCGGCGCCGGGCCGTTCAGCACTGGTTGCACCTTGGGAAACAAGTAGGGTGCCGCCAGCAAAGCAACGGCTGCCGCCGCCACCGAGAACGGCAGCGATGCCGGAATCAACGACAGCACCAGCGCCAGCGCGGCCCAGACAGCCAGGGAAAGGCTCAGCGCCCATGGCCAGTTCGCCCGTTGCGCGACCTGCGCGTAAGTGATGCAGAACGCAATCATCGCGAACATCGCCGACAATGCGGCCACGGCCGATTGCGCAGCAAATTGTGGCCCTTGTTCGATGGCGAGGAAAAACAGAATCGGCCCGACGACCACAGGCAACCCCGACAACCAGCCGGCCACGCTCGGCCCCCAACGCTTGCCGGCCAGTGAGATCAGCAGCAGAAAACCGGGAATCAGCAGCAGTTTGAGGATCAGCACGCAAGTGTCTCCGTCGGGTGAGAGACGGCAACGGTAGCATTGCTATGAACGTTTTGCTGCGTATATGAGTGATTTTTGTATACAAAGTATCGAAGCCATACAGGCTATGCTTTGCCTGTCAGGGTTTACCGGAGTCGATGGTGTGATGAACAGAACAAAGAGTGTCTTGCGTGGGTGCTGCGCCATCGGTTTGTGGGCCTTGCTGGTTGCGCCAGCGTGGGCCAACTGGCAGGCCGAGGTGCCCGGCGCCAGGATCATCGGCAGCGGCGATTTCAGTGTGTTTGGTTTCGATGTTTATAACGCCAGGTTGTGGAGTACGGCGCAGCCTCTGGCGGACGGGCAGCCTTTCGCGCTGGAGTTGATTTATCGCCGACAGATTTCTCGCGACGATCTGGTCGAAGCCAGCGTTGATGAAATCAAGCGTCTGAATGGAGCCTCCGTCACGCCGGCACAACTGGCCGGCTGGCAGAAGCAGATGCAGCAGGCGTTCGTCGATGTCCAGGCGGGCACCCGCATTACCGGGGTGTATTTACCGGGGCAGGGCGCACGTTTTTTTGTCGGCCAGCAGTTGCAGCATGAGATCGCTGACCCGCAGTTCGCCCGGGCGTTTTTTGATATCTGGTTGAATCCACGTACGCGCAATCCCGAGTTGCGCCAGCAGTTGCTGGGTGTGACAGGGTCTTGAACTTTCATCAAAGGGGCTGAAACGTCTAAGCTGCGTCTTTCGACTTGTTTCTGGATGTGTGCGTGAAATTCAGTTTGCCCAAAATCGCCACCGCGCCGTTTTGCCCGCCGGAAGTGGCAGGCAGTGTTGCGGTAGATCCCAATGCCGCGTTTTTCAAGCGCGTGCTGCGTTTTGCCGGCCCCGGTTTGCTGGTGGCGATCGGCTATATGGATCCGGGCAACTGGGCGACGGCCATCGAGGCCGGCTCGCGTTTTGGGTACAGCCTGCTGTTTGTGGTGTTGCTGGCGAGTCTGGCGGGCATGGTTGTGCAGTGTCTGTGCTCACGGCTGGGCATTGCCACCGGGCGCGATCTGGCGCAATTGTCCCGCGAACGCTACAGCACTCCAACCGCGCGGCTGCAATGGGTGTTGGCGGAGATCTCGATCATCGCCACCGACCTTGCCGAAGTCCTCGGTTGCGCGCTGGCGTTTCACTTGTTGCTTGGCTGTTCGCTGACCTTCGGCATTGCCCTCACGGCGTTCGATACATTGCTGGTGCTGGCGCTGCAGAACCGAGGGTTCCGTCGACTGGAAGCAATCATGCTGGTGCTGGTCGCCACCATTGGCGTGTGCTTTTTTGTTGAACTGGTGTTGATCAAACCGTACTGGCCGGACGTCGCCCAAGGCTTCAAACCCTCCCTGTCAGCTATCAGCGATGCCGCGCCGTTGTACCTGGCAATCGGCATTCTCGGGGCCACGGTGATGCCGCATAACCTCTACCTGCACACGTCCATCGTGCAAACGCGGATGATCGGCAAGGATCTGGCGAGCAAACAGGACGCGGTGAAGCTGGCGCGCATCGACACCATCGGCTCGCTGGCGCTGGCGCTGCTGGTCAACGCGGCGATCCTGATCCTCGCGGCGGCTGCGTTTCACCAGTCCGGGCATACCGACGTGGTGGAGATTCAGGACGCTTACCACTTGCTTGATCCGCTGGTCGGTGGCGCGCTGGCCAGCGTGCTGTTCGGCGTGGCGTTGCTCGCGTCAGGGCAGAGTTCGACCTTCACCGGCACCATCGCCGGTCAGGTGATCATGGAGGGCTATCTGAATCTGCGCATTCCCTGCTGGCAACGGCGCCTGATCACTCGTGGGCTGGCGTTGATTCCGGCGTTTATCGGCGTGTGGCTGATGGGCGATAACGCTGTGGGCAAGCTGCTGGTGATGAGTCAGGTGGTGTTGAGTTTGCAACTGCCGTTTGCCCTGTATCCGCTGATCCGCATGACCAACGACAAGCAACTGATGGGGCCGTTCGTGAACCGCTGGCCGACCCGGGTGCTGGCCTGGGGGTTGTTTGTGCTGATCAGCGGCGCCAATAGCTGGTTGATTTTGCAGTTGGCGGTTTAACCGATAATTTTTGGGGTCGGTCAGGCCCCCACAAAACTGAATAGTGGAATACGCCCGTTGAGCGAAGGCCGGTAACGCCAGTTCAGGCGATCAAGCTCAATGCCATGATCGAGCATTTTCCTCACCGTCGCGCTGGCAATACTCATTGCCAGCGCTTGCCCCGGACACTGATGCCGACCGCTGCCAAAACTGAAACTGCGGCGGTTTGGACGATCCAGCAGAAAGTGCTCGGGATTGTCATTCAGCGCCGGATCGCGGTTGGCCGAGGCCAGCAACAGCACAATCACAGCGCCGGCCTCGACGCGCACACCGTCTATTTCGCAGGATGCGGCGACAAAGCGTCGGGTGTTCTGCACCGACGGGTCGAAGCGCTGGACTTCGTTCAGCAGGGCTTCCATCGACGCGCCACTTAGCTCGGGGCGGTGTCGCAGCATCACCAACGCGTTGCCGATCAGCCCTGCGGTGGCTTCAAAGGTCTGCGAGCAGAGGCCGATCAGATTGGCGATCAGGGTCTCGTCATCTCCATCAAAACGCTGCCTGATACCCGCGAGCAAAGCGCTGTTCACATCAGCATCGGCCAACAACTCGATGAACTGACCGCGCAAATGTTGCGCTGCGACGTGGGCTGCGGCCAATTGCAGGTCGTTGCTCAACGGCGACAGGCACGCCGCGAAATCAGCGGTCAGCTCGCTGATGGCCCGACTCTGTGCCGGACTGAATCCGAGCAACGCGGCGACCACGCATACCGGGCCGCGGAACATGGCTTTGTATAAGCCGTCCGCATCCGCAGTGATCAGTCGTGCATTCACGTGCTCGCGGACTTCGTTCTGATCGATCAACGTCAGTGACGGCTCAATGGCGGAGCGCGGGCAGCGCTGGCGTTCGCCGTCGTTCATCCGCATCAACTGGCCGAAGACATTGCCGGCCATGCCTTCGGCAATCGCCTTGGGCACCGGCTCCTGGACTGGACGCACTCGGCAGTCGGCATGCGCCAGTACCGCACAAACCGCGCGGGCGCTGCTGGCTACCCACATTTTCAGTTTGGGGTGAAACGTCAGCCCACCTTCAGAGCGAAGTTTTTCGTAATAGGGGTAGGGATTGGCGTGAGTCGCAGCGGTGATCGGGTCCATGGTTCGCAGCCTTGTCGATGGGGAAAGTGTTGCTACTATCTCCAGTCCGTAGCGGCGACGATTCGTCCGGGAGCGAAATATGCACGCAGAACATCAAGATATCGGCGTCTCGCAAGTGGCGGCAGCCATCGCCGAGCCGGCACGCACAAAAATCCTTTGCTCGTTGATGGACGGCCATGCCCGCACCAGCACCGAGTTGGCAGCCGTTGCCGAAGTCAGCGCTTCCACCGCCAGCGCGCATCTGGCCAAACTCAAGGACCTGGCGCTGGTGCGTTTGCACGTTCAGGGCCGCCATCGTTATTACAGCCTGGCCGACAAGCGTGTGGCTCAAGCGCTGGAAGCCTTGATGGTGATCGGCCAGAGCGCCGCGCCGACGTTCAAGCCGCAGACACCGGATCGCCTGCAATTCGCCCGCACCTGCTACGACCATATGGCCGGGACACTGGCGGTGTTGCTGCATGACCGCTTGATCGACGCGGGCTGGTTGTTGGAGACCGACGAGCAGGCGTATCGCCTGAGTGACAGTGGTGAGGCCTTGTTTGCCGGGCTGGGTATTGAGGTGCAGGACTTGAGCACTTTGCGCCGCAAGTTCGCCTGCCCGTGTCTGGACTGGAGCATGCGTCGGCCACATCTGGGGGGTTCGCTGGGCGCGGCATTGCTGCAAACGGCGTTGAAGCGTAAGTGGGTGACGCAGGATCTGGACAGTCGGGCGTTGGCGCTGACGGCGGTGGGGCGCAAAGAAATCGGCGTTCGGTTTGGTGTCGAGTTGCCCGGTGAGGTGAAGATCAAAGGATCGCAGCCTGCTGCCGCTCCTACAGGAGTGGGGTGTAACCGAACCGTGTAGGAGCTGCCGCAGGCTGCGATCTTTTGATCTGGCTTTGCACCTTGTGTCGATTCGATAGACTCGCTACTGTATATGCAACCAGTACAGAGTCCGCGCCATGCAAATCATCGACAAGCTCAGCATTCTCGCCGACGCCGCCAAGTACGACGCCTCCTGCGCGAGCAGCGGTGCGCCCAAGCGAAGCTCCGAGGGTAAGAGCGGCCTGGGCTCGACCGATGGCATGGGTATTTGTCACAGCTACACACCGGACGGGCGCTGCGTTTCGCTGCTGAAGATTCTGCTGACCAATTTCTGCCTCTACGACTGCCAATACTGCGTCAATCGCCGCTCCAGCGATGTGCCACGGGCACGCTTCACCCCCGAAGAAGTCGTGGCGCTGACCATGGACTTCTACCGACGCAACTGTGTCAGCGGCCTGTTTCTCAGCTCCGGCATCATTCGCTCGGCGGACTACACCATGGAGCAACTGGTACGGGTCGCCAAGTTGCTGCGCGAAGAACACGAGTTTCGCGGTTACATTCACCTCAAGACCATCCCCGAAGCCGATCCTGCGTTGATCGAGCAGGCCGGGCGTTACGCCGATCGCCTGAGCGTCAACATCGAGCTGCCCACCGATGCCAGCCTGCAAACCCTGGCCCCGGAGAAACAGATCGGCTCGATCAAGCAGGCCATGCAGACCATCTACACCGGCGAGCAGACCGTGCTCAACGAGCCACGCGCGCCGAAGTTCGCGCCGGCCGGGCAGAGCACTCAGATGATCGTCGGCGCCGATGATACCGACGACAGCACAATCCTCCATGGCGCCCAGGCCTTGTACGGCAATTTTCGCCTGCGTCGGGTCTACTATTCGGCGTTCAGCCCGATCCCCGACAGCCCGAAAAGCGTGCCGCTGGCCGCACCGCCGCTGATGCGCGAGCACCGCTTGTATCAGGCCGATTTTCTCTTGCGCAGTTACGGCTACAGCGCCGATGAGCTGCTCAAGGGGCCTGGCAATCTGGCGCTGGATATCGATCCGAAACTGGCGTGGGCACTGCAGAATCGCGAGGTGTTCCCGCTGGATCTGAACCGCGCCGAGCCCGCACTGATCGCACGCATCCCCGGCATTGGCCTGCGTACCACCGAACGTCTGGTGGAACTGCGTCGACAGCGGCGGATCCGCTACGAAGACGTGGCACGTATGCGCTGTGTGCTGGCCAAGGCCAAGCCGTTCATCATCACCAGCGACTACCACCCGCAGCAGGCCGAGGTCACCAGCCATATGCTTTATCAGCAATTGCGCGACCGGCCGCAGCCGCAGCAGATGGGGTTGTGGGGATGATCAATCTTGATTGCGACGACCTGTTCGATACCTGGCGCCAACAGGCACGCTGGCTACTCAGTCATGAGGTCGACCCGAGTCTGGTGAGTTGGGCTTCGGAGGGCGTCAGCGACTTGTTTGCCAGCGACCATAAAGTGCCCGAGGGGCACGGCCCGTTTCAGGCCCGCATTCCGCGTGCGTTACTCGACACCCTGGAGCAAGCCGCGCGCTATCGAGGCGATCAACGCTGGAGCCTGCTGTATGAAGTGCTGTGGCGAGTCAGTCACGGCGACCGCACGGCAATGATGGCCGGCGACAAACTGGGCAGCGAATTGCAGCGGCGAATCAAACAAGTCAGCCGCGAAGCCCATCATCTGCATGCATTCGTGCGTTTCATCGAACGCCCTAAAGATTCGCCAGGCCCACAATATGTGGCATGGCACGAACCCGCCCACGACATCCTGCACAGCGCCAGCGAGCATTTCGTCGCCCGTATGGGCCGTCACCGCTGGCTGATCGCCACACCGCGCGACGGGGTTTATTACGACGGCGAACAACTGATCCATGAGCGCCAATGCCCCGTTGAATGGCAGCAAATGGCGCAGAACGTCGATGACCCGCATGGCGACCTTTGGTTGACCTATTACAGCCACATCTTCAATCCGGCGCGGTTGAATCCGAAAGTGATGCAAGGGCATTTGCCGGTGCGATTCTGGAAGAACTTGCCGGAGGGGGAGTTGATCCCCGGGTTGATTACTCAGGCGCGGATGGGTAAACAGCAGAACGGGCAGGCGAGCGGGATCGCCGGGCGCACCGGTAAACGCATTGCCCTGAAGGACAGCGAACGGAGCGGACAATAAAAAGCCCCCATCGATTACTCGATGGGGGCTTTTGTGCGTCTGGCCGTCAGATCAAACCTTGACGATCCAGCCCGCTGGCGCTTCGATGTCGCCGGTCTGCACACCAGTCAGCTCTTTGTAGAGCTTCTGGGTGACCGGGCCGACTTCGGTTTCGCTGTGGAACACGTGCAGATGGTCGTTGTAGCTGATGCCGCCGATCGGGGTGATCACCGCAGCAGTACCGCAGGCGCCGGCTTCCTTGAAGTCCGACAGTTTGTCGATGAGCACGTCGCCTTCAACCACTTCCAGGCCCAGACGCGATTTCGCCAGTTCGATCAGCGACAGACGGGTGATACCCGGCAATACCGATGGCGAGTTCGGTGTGATGAACTTGTTGTCGTGGGTGATCCCGAAGAAGTTGGCCGAACCGACTTCCTCGATTTTGGTGTGGGTCATCGGGTCCAGATAGATCGCGTCGGCGAAGTTGGCTTTCTTCGCTTTCGAGCCCGGCATCAGACTGGCAGCGTAGTTGCCGCCGACCTTGGCGGCGCCGGTGCCTTGTGGGGCGGCGCGGTCGTAGCTGGAAATCTGGAAATTGTGCGGGGTCAGGCCGCCCTTGAAGTAGGCGCCAACCGGAATGCAGAAAATCGAGAAGATGAACTCGGGGGCGGTACGCACGCCGATGTTGTCACCCACCCCGATCACGAACGGACGCAGGTACAGCGCGCCGCCGGTGCCGTATGGCGGGATGAAGCGCTCGTTGGCACGAACCACTTCTTTACAGGCTTCGATGAACTGCTCGGTGTCGACCAGCGGCATCAGCAGACGCGCGCAGCTGCGTTGCATGCGCAGGGCGTTCTGGTCCGGGCGGAACAAGTTGATCGAGCCGTCCTTGCAACGATAGGCCTTCATGCCTTCGAAGCATTGCTGGCCATAGTGAAGGGCAGTGGAGCCTTCGCTGATGTGCAGCACGTTATCTTCGGTCAGGGTGCCTTTGTCCCACTCGCCATCGCGAAAGTACGACAGATAGCGTTTGTCGGTTTTGATGTAGTCAAAACCCAGCTTGTCCCAATTGATGCTTTCGTTACCCATGACACCCTCTATCACTGAACAACCGTCGAAACGGTTCAAGGCTTCTGACGTTTTTTGGATGGTCACAACAATACTTCATTCTTGAGCGGTTTCGCAGCCCGGACTATCGGATGACAGACAGATAATTCGTGTTGCCCTCAGGAATTCGCGAGCAGGCTCGCTCCCACAGGTAGAACCCATTTCAAATGTGGGAGCGAGCCTGCTCGCGAAGGGGCCTTCATGGCCATCCGCAAAAGTCCTGAATTACAGATGCAACGCATGCCCCAAAGCACGCAACGCCGCTTCTTGCACCGCCTCACCCAAAGTCGGATGCGCATGAATGGTGCCGCCGATGTCTTCCAGGCGCGCGCCCATTTCGAGGCTCTGCGCAAACGCCGTGGACAATTCCGAAACCCCGACACCCACCGCTTGCCAGCCGACAATCAGATGATTGTCCCGACGAGCGACCACCCGCACGAAGCCGCTTTTTGACTCCAGCGTCATCGCCCGTCCATTGGCGGCAAACGGGAAACTGGAAACGATGCAGTCGAGCCCGGCAGCCTTGGCCTCGTCCGGCGTCTTGCCCACCACCACCAGTTCCGGGTCGGTAAAGCACACGGCGGCGATGGCGGTCGGGTTGAATTCGCGGGTTTTGCCGCTGATCAACTCGGCAACCATTTCGCCCTGAGCCATGGCGCGGTGAGCCAGCATCGGCTCGCCGCTGAGATCGCCGATGGCATAGACATTACGCATGCTGGTCTGGCAACGGCTGTCGATCTTGATCGCCGAGCCGTTCATTTCCAGACTCAGTGCTTCGAGGTTCCAGCCTTGGGTGTTGGGTTTGCGACCAACGGCCACCAGCACCTGATCGGTTTCCAGATTGAGGGTGTCGCCGTTCGGATCACGCACCTGCAACGTACCGTCGAAGCCCAAAACACTGTGCTTGAGATACAGCTTCACGCCCAGTTGCTTCAATGCGTCATGCACCGGTTGGGTCAGTTCCGCGTCATAGGCGGGCAGGATGCGATCCTGCGCCTCGACCACACTGACCTCGGCACCGAGCTTGCGGTAAGCAATGCCCAATTCCAGGCCGATGTAACCACCGCCAACCACGATCAGGCGTTTTGGTACGCTTTTCGGCGCCAACGCTTCGGTGGAGGAGATGATCGGCCCGCCAATCGGCAGGATCGGCAAATTGACGCTGGTGGAACCGGTGGCAAGCACCAGGTGCTCGCACTGGATGCGGGTGTCGCCGACTTCCACGGTTTTGCCGTCGATGACCTTGGCCCAGCCATTGATGACCTGAACCTTGTTCTTCTTGAGCAGCGCGGCGACGCCGGTGGTCAGGCGATCAACGATGCCGTCCTTCCACTCAACGCTTTTGCTGATGTCCAGCGTCGGCGCCGAGACGCTGATCCCCAGCGCCGAATGCTGACTGTGATGCTGAGTCTGGTGAAACTGCTCGGCCACATGAATCAGCGCTTTGGACGGAATGCAGCCGATGTTGAGGCAGGTGCCCCCAAGCGATTGGCCTTCGACCAGAATGGTCGCAATGCCCAACTGCCCGGCGCGAATCGCCGTGACATAACCGCCGGGGCCGCCGCCGATGATCAGCAGCGTGGTGTTCAGAGTTTGCATGCCATCACTCCACAAACAGGGTCGCGGGTTGTTCGAGCAGGCCACGAATGGCCTGGATGAAGAGCGCCGCGTCCATGCCGTCGACCACGCGGTGATCGAAGGAGCTGGAGAGGTTCATCATCTTGCGGATCACCACCTGGCCTTTGACGACCATCGGGCGTTCGACGATTTTATTCACGCCGACGATCGCCACTTCCGGCAGGTTCAAAACAGGCGTGCTGACAATGCCGCCCAGCGCACCGAGGCTGGTCAGGGTAATAGTCGAGCCTGACAACTCATCGCGGCTGGCCTTGCCATTGCGCGCGGCATTGGCCAAACGTGAGATCTCGGCGGCGCTGTCCCACAGGCTGCGTGCCTCGGCGTGACGAACCACTGGCACCATCAAACCGACATCGCTTTGCGTGGCGACGCCTACGTGTACCGCGCCGAGACGGGTGATGACCTGGGCTTCGTCGTCATAGCGGGCGTTCATTTGCGGGAAGTCACGCAGGGCAACGACCAGAGCGCGCACGAGGAACGGCAGCAGGGTCAACTTGCCACGGCTCGCACCGTGTTTTTCATTCAGGTGGGCGCGCAGCTCTTCAATCGCGGTGACGTCGATTTCTTCGACATAGCTGAAATGCGCAGCACGCTGGGTGGCGTCCTGCATGCGTTGGGCGATCTTTCGGCGCATGCCGATCACCTGAATCTGCTCTTCGTCATTACGCTGGGCGTATGCGGCGTATGCGGCGGATGCAGGCGCAGAGGCGTTCGACTGACCTTGCGCCAGATAGGTGTCGAGATCTTCGTGCAACACGCGACCGGCCGGGCCGGTGCCGCGTACCAGACGCAACTGAATGCCCAGATCCAGCGCATGCTTGCGCACGGCCGGGGAGGCCAGTGGACGTTCATCCGCTTCGCGAGCAACCATCGGGCCTTGGCAAACGGTCGCCGGACGCGGCGCGGCGGCGACAGGTTTGCTCTCTACAACGGCTTCAACTTTCGGTGCAGCAGGCGCCTCTTTAACAGGCGCTGGCGCGGCAGACTCTTTCAGGTTGCCGGCGCCTTCAACTTCAATGCTGATCAGCACACTGCCCACTGCCATGACTTCACCCGGCTGGCCGCCCAGAGCAATGACCTTGCCATGGACCGGCGACGGAATATCGACCATCGCCTTGTCGGTCATCACGTCCGCCAGCACCTGATCTTCAACGACCAGATCACCAACCTTGACGTGCCACTGCGACAGTTCTACTTCTGCGATGCCTTCGCCAATGTCCGGCATCTTGATAACGTGCGTGCCCATTCAGACCTCCATGACCCGCTTCAACGCCGCGCCCACTCGGGACGGCCCAGGGAAATACGCCCACTCTTGCGCGTGCGGGTAGGGGGTGTCCCAACCGGTGACGCGTTCGATCGGCGCTTCCAGGTGATGGAAGCAATGCTCTTGCACCAGCGATACCAGTTCGGCGCCGAAACCGCAGGTGCGGGTGGCTTCGTGCACCACCACGCAACGACCGGTTTTCTTCACGGAGTTGACGATGGTTTCCAGGTCCAGCGGCCACAGGCTGCGCAGGTCGATCACTTCGGCGTCGACGCCGCTTTCTTCAGCCGCGACTTGCGACACATAAACGGTGGTGCCGTAGGTCAGCACGGTCACGTCCTTGCCCGGACGGGTGATCGCGGCGACGTCCAGCGGCACGGTGTAGTAGCCGTCCGGAACCTGTGCGGCGGGGTGCTTCGACCACGGGGTAACAGGACGGTCGTGATGGCCGTCGAACGGGCCGTTGTACAGGCGTTTTGGCTCGAGGAAGATCACCGGATCATCGTTTTCGATGGAGGCGATCAGCAGGCCTTTGGCGTCGTAGGGGTTGGACGGCATGACGGTGCGCAGACCGCAGACCTGGGTGAACATCGCTTCGATGCTCTGGCTGTGGGTCTGGCCACCGTAGATGCCGCCGCCGCAAGGCATGCGCAGGGTCATCGGTGCGGTGAATTCGCCAGCCGAGCGATAACGCAGACGCGCCGCTTCGGAAATGATCTGGTCGGAGGCCGGGTAGACGTAGTCGGCGAACTGGATTTCAGCCACCGGACGCAGACCGTAAGCGCCCATGCCGACGGCAACGCCGACGATGCCACTCTCGGAGATCGGAGCATCGAACACTCGCGAGGCGCCGTACTTGGTCTGCAAGCCCTCGGTGCAACGGAACACGCCGCCGAAATAACCGACGTCCTGACCGAACACCACCACATTGTCATCACGCTCAAGCATCACATCCATGGCCGAGCGCAGGGCCTGGATCATGGTCATGGTGGTCGTGGTCATGGCGGTTTCCAACTGAATATTGTTGTTGTGATCGTTCATGTCAGATCCCCAACTGCTGACGCTGGCGCTTCAAGTGCTCCGGCATCTCTTTGTAGACGTCTTCGAACATGGTCGCGGCGCTTGGAATCTGACCGCCGGCGAGGGTGCCGTACTGTTCGGCCTGTTTCTGCGCGGCAATCACTTCGGCTTCGAGCTCGGCGCTGACGGCGGCGTGTTCTTCGTCCGACCAGTGGCCGACCTTGATCAGGTGCTGTTTCAGGCGGGCAATCGGATCGCCCAGCGGGAAGTGGCTCCAGTCATCGGCTGGACGGTATTTGGAGGGATCGTCGGAGGTCGAGTGCGGGCCGGCGCGGTAGGTGACCCATTCGATCATGGTCGGGCCGAGGTTGCGGCGGGCGCGTTCGGCGGCCCAGGCAGACGCGGCGTACACCGCGTAGAAGTCGTTACCGTCGACTCGCAGCGAGGCGATACCGCAACCAACACCGCGTCCGGCGAAGGTGGTGGCTTCACCCCCGGCAATGGCCTGGAAGGTCGAAATCGCCCATTGATTGTTGACTACGTTGAGGATCACTGGCGCACGGTAGACGTGAGCAAAGGTGAGAGCGGTGTGGAAGTCCGATTCGGCGGTGGCGCCGTCACCGATCCATGCAGAGGCGATTTTGGTATCGCCCTTGATCGCCGACGCCATGCCCCAGCCCACGCCCTGAATGAACTGGGTGGCGAGGTTGCCGGAAATGGTGAAGAACCCCGCGTCCTTGACCGAGTACATGATTGGCAACTGACGGCCCTTGAGCGGGTCGCGCTCGTTGGACAGCAGTTGGCAGATCAAGTCGACCAGTGGAACGTCGCGAGCCATCAGGATGCTTTGCTGGCGATAGGTCGGGAAGCACATGTCGTCGATGTTCAAGGCCAGGGCCTGGGCGCTGCCGATGGCTTCTTCGCCAAGGCTTTGCATGTAGAACGACATTTTTTTCTGGCGCTGGGCGACCACCATGCGGTTGTCGTAGATGCGCGTCTTGAGCATGGCGCGCATGCCCTTGCGGAGGATCTCGACCGGAACGTTCTCGGCCCAAGGGCCGAGAGCGTTGCCCTGATCGTCGAGCACGCGGATCAGGCCACGGGCCAGGTCGGCGGTGTCGGCAGGTTCTACGTCGATGGAAGGTTTGCGCACCGTGCCTGCATCGGTCAGATGCAGGTAGGAGAAGTCGGTTTTGCAGCCTGGGCGGCCCGAAGGTTCAGGGACGTGCAGACGCAGCGGTTCATACGCTTGGGTCATGGCTTCTACGCTCGATCTTGTGAATTTCTTGTAGTGAGCTGGCAATCATTCTTCGATGAAAGAAATCTTGTCCTACAACAATCATAGGCCCGGGCAAGAAGAATATTTATCTCTGTTTCGTTGCGCTGGCGATCATTTGCAGATAGAAATTCTGCATAAACATAAAAAACAGGTGGTTTTGTCTCATGCGCAAACTGGACCGTACCGACATCGGCATTCTCAACAGCCTTCAGGAGAACGCACGCATCACCAACGCTGACCTTGCGCGCTCGGTGAACCTGTCGCCAACGCCGTGCTTCAACCGGGTCAAGGCGATGGAAGAATTAGGCCTGATTCGCGAACAGGTGACCCTGCTGGACGCAGATCTGCTGGGGCTGCATGTGAATGTGTTCATTCACGTCAGCCTGGAGAAACAGGTCGAGGAGGCGTTGCAGCATTTCGAGGAAGCGATTTCCGATCGCCCCGAGGTGATGGAGTGCTATCTGATGGCCGGCGACCCGGACTATCTGATCCGGGTGCTGGTGCCGACCATTCAGTCCCTGGAGCGCTTCATGATGGACTTTTTGACCAAGGTTCCAGGGGTGGCGAATATCCGCTCGAGCTTCGCCTTGAAACAGGTGCGTTACAAGACGGCGCTGCCGTTGCCGGCGAATGGGTTGACGTTGGGAGTCTGAAGATTTTTTGCTTTTAAAGCTTGTTCACCGGCACTTTCAGATAGACGACACCGTTGTCCTCCGGCGCGGGAAAGTTCCCCGCCCGCACATTCACCTGAACCGCCGGCAGCAGCAGTGTCGGCATGCCTAGCCCAGCATCGCGGCGTGTGCGCATCTCGACGAACGTCGCCTCATCAATGCCGTCATGCACATGGATATTGCTTTTGCGCTGCTCGCCGACGGTAGTCTGGCATTGCGCCTGCCGACCTTCAGGCGGGTAGTCGTGGCAGACGTAGAGTTTGACGCTGGCAGGGAAGGCCAGCAGTTTCTGAATCGAGTTGAACAGTTGATGAGCGTTGCCACCGGGGAAGTCGCAGCGCGCAGTACCGACGTCGGGCATGAACAGCGTGTCGCCGACCAGGATCTGTTCGCCGTCGATCAGGTACGCCATGTCTGCCGGAGTGTGGCCGGGGACGTGCAGGGCGGTGGCCTTGAGATTACCGATCCTGAAAGATTCGTTGGGTGCGAACAGATGATCGAACTGCGAACCATCGACGCAAAACTCCGGCTCCAGATTAAACAGTGCCTTGAAGACGTTCTGCACTTTGCTGATCGACTCGCCAATCGCGATCTTGCCGCCCAGTTCCCGGCGCAGATACGGCGCAGCAGACAGGTGATCGGCATGAGCGTGGGTTTCCAGCAGCCACTGCACTTGCAGGTGATGCTCGCGCACGAACGTGATGATCCTGTCAGCTTGCGCCGTGCCGGTGCGGCCGGCGGCGCCGTCGTAATTGAGCACCGGATCGACGATTGCGCATTGTCCGCCGTCGTCTTCATAGACCACGTAGCTGTAGGTCGAGGAGGCGGGGTCGAGGAAAGCTTCAATCAGCGCGGGCATGGACATGAACCTGTGCAGGGGTAGAAAAGTCGGTTGCAACACTTTATGTAAAAACATAATGTTCGCAGCTTAAGTGACGTTGAAGGCATCCTGCAAATGCAATCCAGTCTGACCGAATGTGAAGTCGCCCAATTGCGCGCCTCGGCCTCCAAGGCCTGCGCGTTGCTCAAGGCCATGGCCAACGAGGATCGCCTGTTGATTCTGTGCCAGCTGACACAGGGCGAGCGCAACGTCGGCGAGCTGGAAAAAATGACCGGTGTACGCCAGCCGACGCTGTCTCAGCAATTGGGTATTTTGCGCGATGAAGGGCTTGTCGCGACCCGTCGTGACGGCAAGTACATTTTTTACGGCCTCGCCAGTCCTGAAGTCATCCAGGTGATGAAAACCCTCTCCGGGCTGTATTGCGGTGCCGTGCTGAAAAGCCTGGGTCACCAATAAATGTCAGCCAGCACACCATTCAATTGCAGGAGTGCTGGCAAGAACAATCCGTGCGCGCAGCCATAAGGAACAAGCAATGAACGATCAACACTGGGGCCCATCCATCAGTGCAGATATCGTGGTCATCGGCGGCGGCACTGCCGGCATCGGCTTCGTCGCCAGTCTGCTCAAGCGCGATCCGCACTTGAAGATCACTGTGATCGAACCAAGTGCCCAGCATTACTACCAACCGGCATGGACGCTGGTCGGTGGTGGCGCCTACGACGTAAAAGACACCGTAAGACCGATGACCAAAGTGATGCCGCGTCAGGCCACCTGGATTCAGGCAGCGGTGACCGCAATCGATCCCGACAACCGCCAACTCACCCTCAATGATCAGCGCACGGTCAGCTATCAAAATCTGATCGTCTGCCCAGGCCTGTGCCTGGCCTGGGAAAAAATCGAAGGCTTGCAGGAAAGCCTCGGCCAGTACGGCGTTACGTCCAACTACAGCTATCAGCACGCGCAATACACCTGGGATCAGGTGCAGAAACTGCGCGGCGGCAAGGCTCTGTTCACCCAACCCTCGATGCCGATCAAATGCGCGGGGGCGCCGCAAAAGGCGTTGTACCTGTCGTGCGATTTTTGGCGAAAAAACGGCGTGCTGAACAAGGTCGAGGTGGAGTTCAACCTGGCCGGTGCTGCGCTGTTCGGCGTGGCGACGTTCGTACCGCCGCTGATGAAATACATCGAAAAATACAACGCGCAATTGGCCTTCAACTCGAATCTGGTCAAGGTCGACGGCCCGGCGAAAACTGCGTGGTTCGAGGTCAAGGACGCTGATGGCAACGTCACTCGCCAGGCGAAAACCTTCGATCTGCTGCACGTCGTGCCGCCCCAGGTTTCGCCGGATTTCATCGCGCAAAGCCCTTTGGCCGACGCTGCCGGCTGGTGCGAAGTCAATCCGAATAACCTGCAGCATCCGCGTTATCCAGAGGTGTTTGCGCTCGGCGATATCTGCGGCACCAGCAATGCGAAAACCGCTGCGGCAGTGCGCAAGCAAATCGTCGTAGTGGCGGAAAACCTGCTGGCCCTGCGCAATCACCAGCCGCTGCCGCTGAAGTACGACGGTTACGGTTCCTGCCCCCTGACGGTGGAGAAGGGCAAGGTGATCCTTGCCGAGTTCGGTTATGCCGGGAAGTTGTTGCCGACCTTTCCTCTGGACCCGACCGTACCGCGCCGTTCGGCCTGGTGGCTGAAGGCGACGCTGCTACCGTGGTTCTACTGGAACGGCATGCTCAAGGGCCGCGAATGGCTGACCGGTTTGTCGAAGGTTGACTGAGAACTCCCTATGTTGCTGGCAAGTCTGTTTGGCGTGGTGATGGGGCTGTTTCTTGGGCTGACCGGGGCCGGTGGCGGAATTCTCGCGGTGCCGGCGCTGGTGCTCGGGCTCGGCTGGACGATGACGCAGGCCGCTCCCGTGGCGCTGTTCGCTGTGGGCAGTGCGGCGGCTGTCGGCGCCATCGATGGGTTGCGCCATGGTCTGGTGCGTTATCGCGCGGCGTTGTTGATTGCGGCACTCGGTGCAGTGTTTTCACCGCTGGGGATCTACTTCGCGCATCAGTTGCCCGAGAAGATCCTGATGATTCTGTTCAGCCTGCTGATGGTCATGGTTGCCTGGCGCATGCTGCGGCGTGAGCGTCAGGCGCAAGGCCCGAGTGACCACGGTCACGCCAGTTGGGGGCAGAAGAACTGCATGCTCGATGAAGAGACCGGGCGTTTCGACTGGACCGCCAAATGCACCGCGACCCTTGCGGCGTTAGGTGCGGTCACCGGGGTGGTGTCCGGATTGCTTGGTGTTGGTGGCGGTTTCCTGATCGTGCCGGCATTCAAGCAACTGACCGACGTGCAAATGCGCGGCATCGTTGCAACGTCGCTGATGGTAATCAGTTTGATCTCGGCAATCGGGGTGATCGGCGCGTTTCATGCCGGGGTGCGGATCGACAGCCAGGGCGCGGCATTCATTGTTGCCAGCGTCGTCGGCATGATCATCGGTCGCAAGCTTTGTGCGCGGGTGCCGGCTCGGGCATTACAGGTTGGGTTTGCCAGCGTGTGTCTGGTGGTGGCGGGGTATATGTTGTTGCGGGCGTGAGGTAAACCTTGTGGTGAGGGAGCTTGCTCCCTCACCACAGTTACAGTGTTACAACACCAAATGCGGCAACCACAGCGAAATCGCCGGAACGTAAGTTACCAGCATCAACACCAGAAACAGCACGGCATAGAACGGCAGCAGCGCCTTCACGGTGCTTTCGATGCTGACCTTGCCCACCGCCGAACCGACAAACAACACCGCACCTACCGGCGGCGTTATCAGCCCGATCCCCAGGTTGACCAGCATGATCATGCCGAACTGCACCGGGTCGACGCCGATGCCGAGAATCACCGGCATCAGGATCGGTGTCAGGATCAGGATCAGCGGCGCCATGTCCATCACCGTGCCGAGCAACAACAGCATGACGTTGATGCACATCAGGATCACGTAGCGGTTGTCCGACAGGGTCAGGAACAGCGTGGTGATCTTCGCCGGGATCTGCATCAGGGTCATGATGTAGCCGAAGCTGGCGGCGAAGCCGATCAGGATCATCACGATCGAAATCGTGCGCACTGTGCGGTGCATCAGTTTTGGCAGTTCACTCCACTTGTAGTCGCGGTAGATGAACATGGTGACGAAGAATGACCACAGTACGGCAATGGCTGCCGACTCGGTCGCGGTGAAAATCCCCGAGAGGATGCCGCCGAGGATGATCACCATCGCCATCAAGCCCCACATCGCTTCGCCGCAGATTTTCAGGGCTTCACGCAGCGGGATAACTTCACCTTTGGGGTAGTCGCGTTTGCGCGCAAAGATCAGGCACAACACCATCAGACACGCGCTCATCAGCAGGCCCGGCACGACGCCAGCCATGAAGAGCGAAGCAATCGATACCGTGCCGCCGGCCGCCAGCGAGTAGAGCACCGAGTTGTGGCTCGGCGGCGTCAGCAGCGCTTGTACCGAACCGCTGACGGTTACCGCCGTGGAGAAGTCCCGTGGATAGCCTTTGCGTTCCATTTCCGGGATCAGTACCGAACCGACCGAGGCGGTGTCCGCCACCGAGGAGCCGGAAATCGCGCCGAAAAACGTCGAGGCCATGATGTTGACCAGCGACAGGCCACCGCGCACAAACCCCACCAGCACCCCGGCGAACGCCACCAGCCTGCGCGACATGCCGCCTTCGGCCATGATCGCCCCGGCCAATACGAAGAACGGAATCGCCAGCAGCGAAAACTTGTTCACCCCACCGGCCACCTGAATCATCAAGGCCTGGAACGGGATGTCGATCCACCACGCGCCAATCAGCGCCGAGAGGCCGAGGGCATAGGCGACCGGCATGCCGATCAGGATCAATGCGATAAAACTGCCCAGCAGAATAAAAGCGTCCATCAGGCAGCCCCTTCGTTTTCTTCAACCAGATCGAACCGCACCACGCGGCGATTGCTCTGATCACCGAGAATGAGTTTTTCCAGCACGAAAATCAGCGTCAACGCGCCGCCAATCGGGATCGGCATGTAGGTGATGCCGACGCGCAAAGTGGGCAGGGCGCTCATGAACTGGTTCCAGGTCGACAGGCACAGCTTGGTGCCCCAGATGGTCATGAACAGGCAGATGGTTGCCATCAGCAGTTGCGAAACGATGCTCATGGTTTTGCGCAGGTTGGGTGGCAAACGGTCGGTGACCATCGCCACGGCCATGTGCGCACCGGCGCGGTAACTGGCGGCGGCGCCGATGAAGGTGAAGACCATCATCAGCAGGATGGCGGTGGGCTCCGGCCAGCTCGAACCGGTGCCGAGGACGTAACGGGCGAAAACGCCCCAGGGAATGATCAGGGAAATGGTCAGCACCGACAGACCGGCGACCCAGATGCAGGCCATGTAGATCCGGTCATTGATGCTCAGCAGCAAATTCTTCATCGGGTTCCACCGTAACCGGGCAGGCACAGACATCCAGCGAGGTCTGTGCTGCCGGGCCTTTCGTTGAGGGCAGGGAGGGTTACTGAACGGCTTCGATGCGCTTGATCAGATCGGCGTAGGGTGCGCCGTACTTCTCGCGGACTGAGGCGGTGGCCTCGTAGAAAGGTTTCTTGTCGACGGTAATGAACTCGACGCCGGCGGCCTTGAGTTTTTCTTCACTGCTGGCGGATTTCGCATCCCACAGTGCGCGCTCTTCAAGCTGGGCAGCCTTGGCGGCTTTCTTCACCAGCGTCTGTTGGTCGGGGGTGAGTTTTTCCCAGGTGATCTTCGACATCACGATCGGCTCGGGCAGGATCAGGTGCCCGGTCAGGCTGTAGAACTTGGCGTTCTGGTAGTGGTTGTGTTCAAGCAGGGTCGGCGGGTTGTTCTCCGCGCCGTCGATCACCCCGGTCTGCAGGGCGCTGAAGATTTCGCCGGTGTCCATGGCGATGCCGTTGCCGCCCATGGCGTTGATGGTCTCGATGAACATCGGGTTGCCTTGCACGCGGATCTTCATGCCCTTGAGGTCTTCGAGTTTGCGCACTGGTTTTTTGGTGTAGATGTTGCGCGTACCCCCGTCCATCCACGCCAAGGCCACCAGGCCGAATTCAGAGTTGGTGATCCGGTCGAGAATCGCATCGCCGACTTCGCCATCGATCACCGCGCGCATGTGCGCCTGGTCGCGGAAGATGAATGGCATGTTGAATACGTTCACGTCAGGCACCACCGGGCCGACGATACCCAGGCTGACACGGGTCATCTGGATTGCGCCGACCTGTGCCTGTTCAATCACCTCTTTTTCCGAGCCGAGCACGCCTCCGGGGAAATACTTGAAGGTGAGATCGCCATTGGTTTCCTTGGTCAGGGCTTTGCCCATGCTTTCCTCGGCAACCACGGTCGGATAACCGGCAGGGTGGATATCGGCGAACTTGATTTCCAGCGCCTGGGCAGCGCTGGTGAAGGTAAACATCAGCGGGAGTGCAGCGGCGAGCAACGTGCGTTTGAAGTCCATGGGGGGTGTCTCCAGTCTTGTTATTTTTGTGTTCAAGGCACAGCGGTGCAGCAGAGGCGGGTTAAAGCAAATCGTCAAACAAGGGTTCCGGCAGGCCTTTGACGCCGGGTGTCAGCGCGAATACGCCGCCGGCCAGAGACTGCGGATCATGATCGTCACCGGGGCGAATCGAGGCGACGAACAGGGTGTCCATTCCACTGCCGCCGAAGGCGCACATGGTCGGTTTTTTCACTGGCACCGCCAGCGAGTAGTCGAGTCGTCCGTCGGGGGTGAACCGGTGGATGAGACCGGCGTCGTTGGCGCAGATCCAGTAGCAACCGTCGGCGTCCACGGCCGCACCGTCGGGGCGACCGCAGTAGTGATTCATGTCGACGAAGACGCGGCGGTTGGACGGTGTGCCGCTGGCGGTGTCGTAGTCGAAAGCCCAGATCAATTGCACGTTGGGGTGCGAGTCGGACAGGTACATCGTCTTGCCGTCGGGACTGAAGCCGAGGCCGTTGGGCACGACGAAACCGTCGAGTTGCGCTTCAACCGGCCCCGACTGACCTGCGCTATACCGATAGAGCCGGCCTTCGGGCGCATTCAGGCCCATGTTCAGCACCATGCTGCCGGCCCAGAACCGTCCCTGACGATCGCAGCGGCCATCGTTGAGGCGCATGTCGTCTCGGCGGTGTTCAACCCGTGCGAGCCGTTCGGTATCGAGGCTGCCATCGTTGTGCGGGTGCAGATGGAAAAAACCGCTTTCCATGCCGGCGATCCAGCCGCCACGGCTGTGGCGAGCAATGCAGGCGAGCATTTCAGGAGCTTTCCAGGCGTGGACATGGCCGGTGTCGGCGCTCCAGCGTTGCAGGCCGCCATTGGGAATATCCACCCAATACAGGGCGTTTTCCTGCGCGACCCAGACCGGGCTCTCACCGACCGCGTTGCGGGCGTCGACGATCAATTCGGCTTGCATACTCATTCCCTTGGTTTTTATTGGAGGGGGATCAAGTGGACAGCAGAGCGTCAGTCGCCGAACGGACCAGCCGCAACGAAAGCACCACCCTGATAGATCCGCGCCGGGTCATCGGCCGCCGGCATCGGCTGCGCTTCGACTTTTTCGCGGAACACTTCTGAGCTGTCCTTTGCTTCGAACCCGAGGTGGCTGGCGAAGCGGTTGTCCCACCACACGTCCTTGTTGTCGGACATGCCGTACACAACGGTGTGGCCAACGTTTGGGGTATAGAGGGAGCGTTCGAGCAGTTGGGTGAGGTCGTCGAAGCTCAGCCAGGTGTGCATCATTCGGCGGTTCTGTGGTTCGGGGAACGAAGAGCCGATGCGGATGCTGACGGTCTCGATGCCGTAGCGATCGAAATAGAAACTGGCCATGTCTTCGCCGTAGGACTTGGACAAACCGTAGTAACCGTCGGGGCGGCGGGCGGAGCTGGCGTCGAGTTGTTCGTCCTGTTTGTAGAAGCCGATGACATGGTTGGAACTGGCGAAGATCACCCGTTTCACACCATGGCGGCGTGCGGCTTCATAGATGTGGAAGACGCCGCAGATGTTGGCGCCGAGGATTTCTTCGAACGGCCTTTCAACGGACACTCCGCCGAAATGCAGGATGGCATCGACGCCTTCGACCAGTTGATGCACGGCCTGTTTGTCGGCGAGGTCGCAGACGACGATTTCTTCGCGATCATCGATGGCCGGGGTGAGGGCGGCGATGTCTGAAAGTCGCAGCACGTTGGCGTAGGGGCGCAGGCGTTCGCGCAGAACTTTGCCCAAACCACCGGCGGCGCCGGTAAGCAGCAGTCGATTAAACGGGGCGCGGGGAGTAGAGGTAGACGTCATGGCAATCCCTTACACGTTTTGTTTTTAGGTTTGTTGTAGGTTGTCGTATGACTGAGCTGAAGTATCGGTAGGGTTTCTGGATCTTGTCAACGCGACTTTTGGTGTAAATGACGGAAGGGCTGATCCATTCTCCTGCTGCGCGCTTCTGTGGCGAGGGGATTTATCCCCGATCGGCTGCGCAGCAGTCGTCAGCGTTTTTTCTGAAAAACCAAGGGGGCTGCTGCGCAACCCGTCGGGGATAAATCCCCTCGCCACAGGTCATCGGTTTGCCAGAGGTTTGCGCTTGTACTAACTGTTACAACAACGAAATCGGATAGCTGATAAAGATCCGGTTCTCATCAAACTCGTTGGTGCTGAAGTCCCGGCGAATCGTCGCGTTACGCCATTTCACATTGAGGTTTTTCAACGCGCCGCTTTGCACGGTGTAGGCCAGTTCAGATTCGCGGCCCCATTCCTTGCCGTCTGTGATTGTTCCCGTGTGCACGTTATCGCCGCTGATGTAGCGGTTCATCAGGGTCAGCCCGGGAATGCCAAGCGCGACGAAGTTGTAATCGTGGCGCAACTGCCAGGAGCGCTCCTTGGCGTTGTCGTAACTGGCGTTGTAGCTGTCGTTGGCGAGGGTGCCACCGCTGGTGCCGTTGACCCGCATCCACGCGCTGTCGCCGGTGAGTTTTTGCAGGCCGACGTAGAAGGTGTTGCCGCCGTACTTGGCCGAGAGCATGGCAAACGCGGTCTTGTTGTCGAGGTCGCCGGCCTGGGCACTGCCGTCTTCCTTGCCGGTGAAGAAGCCGAGGTTGGCGCCCAGGGTCCAGTCGCCCAGCGGTTGGCTGTGGCTCAGATTGAAGTACTGCTGCTGGTAGATGTCGGTGAGTTCGGCGTACCACACGCCGATCATCGTGCGCTTGTCGTTGAAGGTTTATTCGCCGCCACCGAAATTAAAACGATCCGAGGTGAACGCACCGCGGCCGTTCATCGACATGTCCTCCATGCTCGCGTCGTTGCGCGGGCTGTTACCGCGGAACTGACCACCGTAGAGGCTCAGGCCGTTGATCTCGGTGGAAGTGATCTGCCCACCACGAAAGGTCTGGGGCAGGGAGCGGCCATCGTCCGAGCGCAAAATCGGCAGCACTGGCATCCATTCGCCGACCTTCAGTTCTGTCTTGGAAACCTTGGCCTTCAGCGCCACACCCATGCGTCCGAAATTGTCGGCCGGACGCCCGTCATCGTGGATCGGCAGCAACTGCGTGCCACCGGTGCCTTTGCCGCCATCGAGCTTTTGCGAATACAGCCCCAGGATGTCCAGACCGAAACCGACGGTGCCTTGGGTGAAGCCGGATTTGGCATCGAGGATGAAGCTCTGCGTCCACTCTTCGGCTTTGCCCTGCGGGTAGGCTGGGTTGACGAAGTTGCGATTGAAGTAGGCGTTGCGCAGATTCAGCGTGGCTTTGCTGTCCTCGAGAAAGCCTTCGGCATCGGCGCTCATCGGCAAGGCGAGGGCAAGGCTGCTGCAACC
Organism: Pseudomonas sp. LBUM1648; assembly: GCF_059716145.1. Taxonomy (NCBI): domain Bacteria; kingdom Pseudomonadati; phylum Pseudomonadota; class Gammaproteobacteria; order Pseudomonadales; family Pseudomonadaceae; genus Pseudomonas; species Pseudomonas sp. LBUM1648. The sequence continues at coordinate 3,876,234 of NZ_CP166808.1, read as the reverse complement.
GATCAGGCTTAGCGTGGAGCATGGGCGGGTGATTGAGAAGCGGGAATGGCGGACGGAATTGCAGACGAATGTGCTCACTGTAACGCTCCCTTATTGTTCTTGTTTTTATTAGTGTTGTGCGTTGTCGTACAACATCGGAGGCGATATTTACGGAGCTTACGGGGAATGTCAACTGGAAGTTATACGATGACTTCGCGGGCCTGGCAGCCCTCAATGCCCTCATCGCTGGCAAGCCAACTCCCACAGGGATATGGGTTTACCGGCAGTTTTGCGGCAAACTTCAGCAACTTCCAGCTCAAGGCCTTTTAATGGATCGATACGCCCCGCGCGACTGGCAGCCTCACGAGAAGCCCAGTCTGCCCGGTTCCCCCTCGACGCCGCTGCACTCCAACCCCAAGCGCCTGGCCTATGCGCTGGTCGGGTTGCTGGTGGCGTTGACCGGTGGGTTGGGTAATTCGCTGGTGGTCGCCAACCTGATTTACCTGCAAGGCGCGATCGGCGCGACCACGGCGGAAATGGCCTGGCTGCCGGCGGCGTATGTGATGACCAACGTGTCGATGAACCTGCTGCTGGTGAAGTTCCGCCAACAGTTCGGTTTACGCGCATTCACCGAGGTGTTTCTGGTGCTGTATGCGCTGGTGACCTTCGGCCATTTGTTCGTCAACGACCTGAACTCGGCGATTGCCGTGCGGGCGGCTCACGGTATGGTCGGCGCGGCGCTCAGTTCACTGGGCTTGTATTACATGGTGCAGGCGTTCCCGGCCAAGTGGCGGATGAAGGCGCTGGTGCTGGGTCTGGGGGCTTCGCAACTGGCTTTGCCACTGGCGCGTTTGTTCTCCGAAGACTTGTTGCAGATCGCCGAATGGCGCGGTTTGTATCTGTTCGAATTGGGCATGGCGCTGCTGTCGCTGGGTTGCGTGTTGCTGCTCAAGTTGCCGCCCGGCGACCGTTTCAAAACCTTCGAAAAACTCGATTTCCTGACCTTTGCCATTCTCGCCAGCGGCGTGGCTTTGCTCTGTGCGGTGTTGTCGTTGGGGCGCATCGACTGGTGGTTTGAGCAAGACTGGATCGGTGTCGCGCTGGCCGCCTCGATTGTGTTGATTCTTGCCGGACTCGCCATCGAACATAATCGCAGCAACCCGCTGCTGATGACCCGCTGGCTCGGCAGTGGTGTGATGATTCGTCTGGCGTTGGCGGTGGTGCTGATTCGCATGGTCACGTCCGAACAATCCACTGGCGCCGTGGGTTTCATGCAGTACCTCAACATGAGCAATCAGCAGTTGCACAGCCTGTACGTGGTGATGATGATCGGCAGCGTCGCCGGCCTGCTCACCAGTGCGCTGACCATCGACCCGAAACACTTGCTCCTGCCGTTGATCATCTCGCTGGCGCTGATGGCGACCGGCTCGGTGATGGACAGTTATTCGAACAACCTGACTCGCCCGGAAAACCTGTATTTCAGCCAGTTCCTGTTGGCGTTCGGCAGTACGTTCTTCCTTGGGCCAACCATGGTGCTGGGCACGCGCAACGTGCTGACCAATCCGCGCAATCTGGTGAGTTTTTCCGTGCTGTTCGGGATCTGCAATAACCTCGGCGGACTGCTCGGCTCGGCGTTGCTCGGCACCTTCCAGATCGTGCGTGAGAAGTTTCATTCCAGCCATATCGTCGAGCACCTGACGTTGTCCGATCCGCTGGTGGCGGCGCGCGTGCAGAGTGGTGGATCGGCTTACGGTTCGCTGCTGGCTGACCCGAGCTTGCGCAATCTGGCGGGCATTCGCAGTCTGTCGAACGCGGCGACTCGCGAAGCCAATGTGCTGGCCTATAACGATGTGTTCATGCTCATCGCGGTGATCGCGGTGCTGACCATGATCTGGATTTCCATTCGTGCGCTGTGGCTGATGAGCACCACCAAAGCCGTCGCCGCTCCCCCCGTTCAGCCTTCCGTAACTAATAGCGGTGCCATTTCTTCATGACCGAGCCGACCCCGACCACCACCAACGCCATCGCCGCCACGCCCGAGGGTGTCGCGCCGCCGTCATCACCGAACACCGAGCCGCGCTCGCTGCGGGTGCGGATTATCTCGTCGCTGGGTTTTGCCGCGATTGCCATCGTCGGTGTGCTGATCGTGCTCTACGCCTGGCAACTGCCGCCGTTCAGCAGCGCGGTCGAAACCACCGAAAACGCCTTGGTGCGCGGACAAGTGACGATCATTGGCCCGCAACTCGCAGGTTATGTCTATGAAGTGCCGGTGCAGGATTTCCAGTTTGTGAAGGCCGGCGATTTGCTGGTGCGTCTGGACGACCGCATCTATCAGCAGCGCCTCGACCAGTCACTGGCGCAACTGGCGGTGCAGAAAGCCTCCCTGGCCAACGTGGTGCAACAACGTAACAGCGCTGAAGCGACGATCAAATTGCGTCAGGCGGTTGTTGCCGACAGCGAAGCGCAGTTGCGTAAAAGCGAGGCGGACTTGCGGCGTAACAAGGAGCTGGTGCGTGACGGCTCGGTGTCCAAACGTGAGATGGACGTGGCGCTGGCGGCCAATGCGCAAGGCGTTGCTGCGGTAGCGCAAGCCAAGGCCAATCTGGAAATCGCTCGGCAGGATCTGCAAACAGTGATCGTCAATCGCGGTTCGCTGGAAGCGGCGGTGGCCAGCGCCGAAGCGGCAGTGCAACTGGCGCGCATCGACCTGTCGAACACACGCATCGTCGCCCCGCGCGACGGCCAGCTCGGGCAGATCGGCGTGCGCCTTGGTGCCTACGTCAACTCCGGGGCGCAGCTGATGGCGTTGGTGCCAAACCAGAAATGGGTGATCGCCAACATGAAGGAAACCCAAATGGACAACGTGCGGGTCGGGCAACCGGTGCGCTTCACCGTTGATGCGTTGAACCACCGTAAATTCACCGGGCATGTGCAGCATATTTCGCCGGGCACCGGTTCTGAATTTGCCCTGTTGCAGGCGGACAACGCCACCGGCAACTTCGTCAAAATCGCCCAGCGGGTGCCGGTGCGGATCACCATTGATGAGGGCCAGCAGGAAGAGGAACGACTACGGCCGGGGATGTCGGTGGTGGTGAGTATCGATACCGCAGCGGGCGACACCCAACCACATTAAGATCAAAAGATCGCAGCCTTCGGCAGCTCCTACATTGAAATGCAATCCCCTGTAGGAGCTGCCGAAGGCTGCGATCTTTTGCTTTTCAGGCTGTGATCATCGGGGGCAGGGTGCCGAGCAACGACACAGCCGCGACAGCACCAATCCCCAGCAACCACTCCAGCACCACACTGCGCCTGAGCGCGGCCATCCGCTGTTCGCAGTCGTCGATCCGCATACGATTGAACAGCGCCAGCCCGAGCATCCCCAGCACGATCATCGCCTTGATCAACAGAATCAGCGCAAACCCCGTGAATAGCGGTGTCGGCCACCACTGGCCGGTCAGCACGCGAACGTTGAGCAACCCGGTGATCAGCAGGCCTGCAACCAGCGCATATCCGATCCCGCTGAAGCGTCGCAGAATCTCGCGCATCGGTTCACTGGGCCGGCGCAAAATCATCATCAGCTGCAACAACCCGCCAAGCCACGCCGCCACGCAGGTCAGGTGGATGATCTGGTTGAGAATCAACAGTTGGCCGCTGAGACCATCAAGCATCGCGCCATGTCCGACCGGCGCCAGTGTCGCCAACAGCAGCGCGCTCAAGCCCAGGCGCAACGGCAGGTTCGAACGCCATGGCGTAAACAGCAACGCCAGCAACACTGCGTTGATCAACAGGTGCCAGCGCCAGACCTGACCAAAAAAGGTATTGCCCAACACCAGTGCAACCGTGTCCGGATCAAAAGCTGCCGCCGCCGAACCGGCCATGCTCGCGGTGATAAGCAACGCCCAGGCCATGCCACTGGCCAGCGCAACGGCAGCAAGCCAAGGTGCCAGCCGCGAAATACCAACGTCCAGCGCTGGCGCTCCACCCTTGAGCAGCAATGGCCTGAACAACCACACCCCGAACAGCATCAACACCACGGTGAAATGCAGGAACCGGCACAGCACCAGCGCTTCGCTCATGAATTACTGGCCAACCTTGAATTGGTAGGCGCCTTCGCTTTTATGTGTGTCGACCGACACGGCGTGCCATTCGACTTTGTATTCGCCGGCAGTCAGCGGTGCGGCGGGGGTGACGATCAGGGTTTTCTTGTCTTTGCCTTCGGTGGTCAGCGGTTTGACTGTGACTGGCGCGCCATCCTTGGTCAGGGTGACTTTGGTGAAGGTTGCTTCAACGCCTTCGGAGAAGTTCAGGCGCAGATCCGCCGGTGCCGCGACGGAGCTGTCGGCCGCCGGGGTCTGGCTTTTCAGGTGGGCGTGGGCAAATGCCGAGGATGCGGCCAACAGCGAGGCGAGCAGGGCAGTGGTGGTCAGGACATTCTTGAACAGCATCGCGGGTACCTCTGAGGCAGAATCGAAGAAGCCGCCAGTTTAGCCATCCGTCCTTGCCGGTACGAAGTTTTGTTTTCAGCGGTCGCCCCGGTGGCAGAGCGGATGCTAGTCTTGCGCAACGTTGTTGTCAGGGAGCCCACATGGGCAATCACAAGATCGAGATTCGTCGCAGTAACGTCGAAAAAATCCTCCTCGCCGCGGAAAAGGTTTTCGCCGAAAAAGGCTTCGGCAGCACCGCCATGGCCGACATCGCTGCCGAAGTGCAACTGCCGCGCTCCAACCTGCATTACTACTTTTCAACCAAGAGCGAGCTGTACAGCGCGGTGCTGTTCGATCTGCTGGAAGTTTGGAAACAGGACGCGCTGTGCTTCGAGATGTTCGACGATCCGCGTGTGGTGCTGAGCAGCTACATCCGCGCCAAGATGAACCACTCGCGCAGCCGACCTTACGGCTCGAAAGTCTGGGCCAATGAAATCATTCATGGCGCGCCTACCCTGGGCGAGGCGCTGGATGCCAGCCTGTATGACTGGGCAAAGATGAAAGAAGCGAAGATCCGCCAGTGGGTCGAGGACAAGCGCATCCTGCCGGTGGAACCGTCGAGCCTGCTGTACATGATCTGGGCCTCGACCCAGCACTACGCCGACTTCGATCATCAGGTGAATATCTTGAATGATCACCAGCCGCTGTCGGACATGCAGTTCGAGCGGGCGGTGCAGACGGTGACCAGTGTGATTTTGCGCGGGATCGGCTTGGAACCCTGAGCCTTTCCCTTGAGGCATTCCCACGCAGAGCGTGGGAACGATCAGTCAGAGAGCTACATGGTAGGGATTCCTCGGATCATGATTCCAATCCAGAAACGGCTTGCCCGTCTCCATCGGCACCATCTCGATGCAATCAGCCACCGGACAGGTGATCTGACACAAATTGCAGCCCACACACTCGTCATCGATCACTTCGTATTTATGCGTCCCGTCTGCTTGCTTCAGGCTACTGATCGCCTGATGTGAAGTGTCTTCGCAGGCAATGTGGCAACGCCCGCAACCGATGCACGCCTCCTGATCAATCTTCGCGATCACCTGATAGTTGATATCCAGATACTTCCAGTCCGTGGTGTTGCCCACGGCGCGTCCGGAAAACTCGGCAATGTTGGCGTAGCCCTGACTGTCCATCCAGCGTGACAGGCCATCCTTCATCTCCTCGACAATACGGAAGCCATGCAGCATCGCCGCCGTGCACACCTGCACCGCGCCGCTGCCCAGTGCCATGAATTCCGCCGCATCGCGCCAACTGCCGATGCCGCCGATCCCGCAGATCGGTAAACCTTGGGTCTGCGGATCACGAGCGATTTCCGCGACCATATTCAGCGCAATCGGTTTGACCGCTGAACCGCAGTAACCGCCGTGGGTGCTTTTGCTGCCGACGGTGGGCAGGGCGACCATGTGTTCCAGGTCGACGCTGGTGATCGAGTTGATGGTGTTGATCAGCGACACCGCATCGGCGCCACCCCGATGCGCGGCGCGGGCCGCGACGCGGATGTCGGTGATGTTCGGCGTCAGTTTGACGATCACTGGCAGCGAGCAGTAGGTCTTGCACCAGCGCGTCACTTGCTCGACGTACTCTGGCACCTGACCGACCGCCGCGCCCATGCCGCGTTCGGGCATGCCGTGGGGGCAGCCGAAATTCAGTTCGATGCCATCGGCACCGGTGGCTTCCACCAGCGGCAGGATGTGTTTCCACGACTCTTCGACGCACGGCACCATCAGCGAAACGATGAGGGCGCGATCCGGCCAGTCCTTTTTCACCTGGGTGATTTCACGCAGGTTGATCTCCAGCGAGCGGTCGGTGATCAGCTCGATGTTGTTGATGCCCAGCACTTCTCGGTTGTTACCGTAGTGCGCCGAGTAGCGCGAAGAGACGTTGACCGCCGCCGGGTCTTCACCCAGGGTTTTCCAGACCACGCCACCCCAGCCGGCCTCGAAGGCACGAACCACGTTGTAGGCTTTGTCGGTCGGCGGCGCGGAGGCCAGCCAGAACGGATTGGGCGCTTTGATGCCGGCGAAGACTATCGAGAGATCGGCCATTTACGCAGCCTCCACGTTGAGCATCAGTTGAGCGTTGATGGCCTCGGCGGCCAGTTTGCCGTGCTGCACCGCTTGCACGGTGAGGTCCTGATCGAGGCTGGTGCAATCACCGCCGGCGTACACACCGGGGATGCTCGTGCGCAGATTTTCGTCGACCTGAATTCGCTCGCCCTGACGCTTGAGTTCACGCGCCAACGGGTCGGCGAGAGCGCTGCCGTCGAAGGCCTGGCCGATGGCTTTGAAGATCGCATCAGCAGCCAGCTCGAAGGTTTCCCCGGTGGTTTGCAGGCGACCGTCGACCAGATCGGTACGGGCGAAACGCATGCCGCGGACCTTGCCCTGTTCGTCGAGCAAAACCTCCTCCGGTTGTGCCCAGGTCAACAGGCGTACCTGATTGGCCTTGGCGATGTCTTGTTCGTGGCCGGTAGCGCCCATGTCCGTGACACCACGGCGATACACCAGATTGACATCGCGGGCCCCCAGGCGCGCCATTTGCACGGCCATGTCGATCGCGGTGTTGCCGGCGCCGAGGACGATGCAGCGCTCGGCCAGTGGCAGTTGCGTCAGGTCATCGGCCTGGCGCAGTTCGCGGATGTAGTCAGTGGCGGCGAGCAGTCCGGGAGCGTCTTCGTGAGCCAGACCAAGTTGCTTGCTGGCGTTGAGACCGAGGCCGAGGAACACGGCGTCGAACTGCTGATGCAATTCGCTGAGGGTCAGGTTGTCGCCGAGTTTGTGTCCGTGACGGATTTCGATACCGCCGATTTGCAGGAGAAAATCCAGCTCCTTCTGCGCGTAGTCGTCGACCAGTTTGTACTTGGCGATCCCGTATTCATTCAGGCCGCCAGCCTTCTCCCGCGCTTCGAAAATCACCACGTCATGCCCGTGCATGGCGCTGCGGTGAGCGCAGGACAAACCCGCCGGCCCGGCGCCGACCACGGCGATGCGTTTGCCAGTGTTAGCGGCGCGCTGGAATGGGTGTTCAGTGAAATTCGCGTTGTCCACGGCGTAGCGCTGCAACAGGCCGATCAGCACTGGCGCGCATTCCTGGGCGTTGTTGCGCACGCAGGCTTGCTGGCAAAGGATTTCAGTGGGACAGACTCGCGCGCAACTGCCGCCAAGGATGTTCGCCGAAAGGATTTTCTGCGCAGCACCGGGCACGTTGTCCTGATGGATGTTGCGGATGAACGAGGGAATATCGATCTCGCTCGGGCACGCATTGACGCACGGCGCGTCGTAGCAATACAGGCAGCGCGAGGCTTCCAGATGCGCCTGCCGAGCGTTGAGCGGCGGTGCCAGATCGGTGAAATGACCGGCGAGAGCGGCCGCGCTTTCGTGCGGGTGGGGGAGATGGTTCAGGGTCTCGATCACGGTTTTTTGCCTCACGGTAATTTGAGGTTCTCTGCCTCTGATGGGCAGTGGTTTTTGTGTCGTTAGGGAGGGCCTCTTCGCGAGCAGGCTCGCTCCCACAGGGGAATGCATTTCAAATGTGGGAGCGAGCCTGCTCGCGAAGGCCGAAGGCCGGGATTTCAGCGTTTCACAGCAGTAGGCTTGTGCAATTCAGCCCGCTTGCTCAGCAAATCAAACACCGCCGGATACGCCGGCCGTTCGATGTAGCGTCCGGCCCCGCGCTCGGCACGCAGGTCGCCATCGGCCCAGACCACGCGGCCCTGGCTGACGGTGTGGCTCGGCACGCCGCGCACGGTCTTGCCTTCGAAGATGTTGAAGTCCACCTGCTGATGGTGGGTCTTGGCGGAAATCGTGCGGGTGCCTTGCGGGTCCCACAGCACCAGATCGGCATCGGCGCCGACCCGGATCGCACCTTTGCGCGGATAGAGGTTGAAGATCTTCGCGGTGTTGGTGGAGGTGAGGGCGACGAAGTCCTGCATCGAAAAGCGACCGCTGTTGACGCCTTCATCCCACAGCACCGCCATGCGGTCTTCGATGCCGGCGGTGCCGTTGGGAATCTTGCTGAAGTCGTCGCGCCCGGCGGCTTTTTGTTCGGCGCAGAAGCAGCAGTGATCGGTCGCGGTGGTGTGCAGATTGCCGTTTTGCAAACCGTGCCACAGTGCTTCCTGATGTCCGCGCGGGCGGAACGGCGGGCTCATCACGTAACCGGCGGCGGTCTGCCAGTCCGGGTGTTGGTAGACGCTGTCATCGAGCAGCAGATGCCCGGCCAGGACTTCGCCGTAAACCGGTTGACCCTTGCTGCGCGCGTAGGTGATCTCGTCGAGAGCTTCCTTGGTCGAAACGTGTACCAGATACAGCGGCGTGCCAATGGTTTCGGCGATACGAATGGCCCGGCTCGCCGCTTCACCTTCAACCTGCGAAGGACGCGACAGCGGATGCGCTTCCGGCCCGGTGATGCCCTGGGCCATCAATTTGCGTTGCAGGTGATAAACCAGCTCGCCGTTTTCCGCATGCACCGTCGGTACGGCGCCGAGTTCCAGACAACGCTCGAAGCTCGCTACCAGCGTGTCATCGGCGGCCATGATCGCGTTCTTGTAGGCCATGAAATGCTTGAAACTGTTGATGCCGTGATGGCTGACCAGTTCGGCCATTTCCTCGCGCACCTGTTCGCTCCACCAGGTGATCGCGACGTGAAAGCCATAGTCCGATGCGGATTTCTCCGCCCAGCCGCGCCACTGATGAAACGCTTCCATCAACGACTGCTGCGGATTGGGAATCACAAAGTCGATGATCGATGTGGTGCCCCCGGCCAGACCCGCAGCGGTGCCGCTGAAGAAGTCTTCGCTGGCCACGGTGCCCATGAACGGGAGTTGCATGTGAGTGTGTGGATCGATGCCGCCAGGCATCAGGTATTGACCGCTGCCGTCGAGCACTTCGGCACCAGCGGGAATATCGAGGTTTTCACCAATGGCTTTGATCACGCCGTCGGCGCAATAGACGTCGGCGCGATAACTTTCATCATGGGTAATAACGGTGGCGCCACGGATCAACAGAGACATTCCGAGTTCCTCGCAGGCATGACCGACTGGTGTCGGTTCTAAATGTTTTATTGATGTACGGCGGTGAAGGGCGTATTCCTGTCAGCGCTGTCAGGAATAGAAACTAGTCGCAGTTTTGCAATAGATCAAGATTATTTTTTATAAGCTTATGACTGTTTTAAGTTATTGAAAAATAAAGATAAAAATAGAAAATCACCAAAATGGTGAGGCTGCTCACCATTTTGACGCACTTGACAGGATGGAAATATGAGCAAGATTTCCTATGTGAAATCAGCCGCTTGAAGTTGAGCTGCGGTCGATCGCCAAGGAAGAAAAAAAGTGCAGTGCACCAGTTTGAGTCCTGACAGTTCGGACAACTTGCCCGGCGTTAAGCCTGAGCGTTCAGACAAGTTTTCGAAGACTCATTCGGTCAATAATTAAAACTGATAAATATCAGAAAGTTGCAAAGCGTTTAATGCACGGCCCAAGCGTTCAGCGCGGCACCCGGCACGTTTATTGATGCCGCCGCTGACACCATGGCCGGGGCATGAAAGTTGTCAGTTCCTCCGGCCATCGTCCGGCTCGCACCGTTATGTGCAGCCGCCTGATGAGCAAAAAAATAATCAGAAGAACAGTGGAGCGGCCATGCAACAGATCAGATCGCAAGTGACCGAGCGCGACGGCTTGTTTGAGCTTGAAGCCGGCAGCGACGTCCTCGACAGTCCCCGTTACAACCACGACATGGCACCGACCAAGGTGCGCGAACGAACCTGGAACAAATGGCACATCACCGCGCTGTGGGTCGGCATGTCGATTTGCGTGCCGACCTACACCCTCGGCGGCGTGCTGACGGCGTACTTCGGCCTGACCGTCGGCGAGGCGCTGCTGGCGATTCTGTTTGCCAACCTCATTGTGCTCATCCCCCTGACGCTCAACGCCTTTCCCGGCACCAAATACGGCATTCCGTTCCCGGTTCTGCTGCGCTCATCGTTCGGCATTCTCGGTTCCAACGTGCCGTGCCTGATTCGCGCGCTGGTGGCGTGTGGCTGGTTCGGCATTCAGACGATGTTTGGCGGGCTGGCGATTCACCTGTTTCTGGGCTCTATTTTCGATGGCTGGAAATCCCTTGGCGGCACGGGGGAGGTGATTGGCTTCATGATTTTCTGGGCGCTGAACCTGTGGGTGGTGATTCGCGGCGCCGAGTCGATCAAGTGGCTCGAAACCCTGTCGGCGCCATTGCTGGTGGCGGTTGGCATCGGGTTGCTGGTGTGGGCGATGCCCAATGTGTCGATGACCGAATTGCTGGCGATCCCGCCCAAACGTCCTGAAGGCGCAAGCGTGGTCAGTTACTTCGCTGCCGGGCTGACGGCGATGGTCGGCTTCTGGGCCACGCTGTCGCTGAACATTCCCGACTTCAGTCGCTACGCCAAAAGCCAGAAGGATCAAATCCTCGGGCAGATCTTCGGCCTGCCGCTGACCATGTTCCTGTTCGCCTCCCTCGGCGTGATCATGACCGCAGCGTCAGTGAAACTGGTGGGCGTAACCGTCTCTGATCCGGTCAGCCTGATCGGCCACATTCAGAGCCCGGTGTGGGTCGCGGTGGCCATGGCGCTGATCATCATCGCCACGCTGTCGACCAACACCGCCGCCAACATTGTCTCGCCGACCAACGACTTCCAGAACATCGCGCCCAAGGTCATCAACCGCACCAAAGCCGTGCTGCTGACCGGCGTTGTCGGGTTGGTGTTGATGGGGCATGAGCTACTGAAAAAGCTCGGGCTGATCGTCTCCGATGTGAGTCTGGAAACCGTGTATTCGAATTGGCTGCTGGGATATTCGAGTCTGCTCGGGCCGATTGCCGGGATCATGGTGGTCGACTATTTCCTGATCAAGAAACAGCAACTGGATCTGGCCGGGTTGTACCGCGACGACGTGTATCCGGCGTGGAACTGGGCCGGTTTTCTCGCGTTCGGCGTGCCGGTGGTGTTGACCTTGCTGTCGCTTGGAAGCGATGCGTTCAGCTGGTTCTACAGCTACGGCTGGTTTACCGGCTCGGCGCTGGGCGGAATTATTTATTACGGGTTGTGCGTGATGCGCGGTAACCCGGCGATGGCTAAAGCGCCTTCGTAATGATCGTTCCCACGCTCTGCGTGGGAATGCAGCCCGGGACGCTCTGCGTCCCAACAGCGGACGCAGAGCGTCCATGGATGAGGTCCCACGCAGCGCGTGGGAACTATCGGCATCAACACTGAGGAGATCCCCATGAACGCAGCCGTAGACGTTCTGCAATCGACCCATCAGCACATCAACCGCGACCGCCTCTGGGCGTCGCTGATGGAACTGGCCAAACTCGGCGCTACGGTCAAGGGCGGGGTCTGTCGCCTGGCCCTGACCGACCTCGACCGCCAGGCCCGCGACCTGTTCGTGCAATGGTGCAAGGACGCCGGATGCAGCGTCACGATCGACGAAGTCGGCAACATCTTCGCCCGCCGGCCTGGGCGTAATCCGAACCTGCCGCCGGTGATGACCGGCAGCCACATCGACACCCAACCCACCGGCGGCAAATTCGACGGCTGCTTCGGCGTACTGGCCGGCGTCGAAGTGCTGCGTACCCTCAACGACCTCGGCGTGGAAACCGAAGCGCCGCTGGAAGTGGTGGTGTGGACCAACGAAGAAGGCTCGCGCTTCGCCCCGTGCATGATGGGCTCTGGCGTGTTCGCGGAAAAATTCACCCTCGAAGAAACCCTCGCCAAAGTCGATGCCGATGGCGTCACCGTTGGCGAAGCCCTCAATGCCATCGGCTATGCCGGCCCGCGCAAGGTTAGCGGGCACAAGGTCGGCGCTTATTTCGAGGCGCACATCGAGCAAGGCCCGATCCTCGAAGACGAACAGAAAACCATCGGCGTGGTGCTCGGCGCATTGGGGCAGAAGTGGTTCGACCTCAAGCTGCGCGGCGTCGAAGCCCATGCCGGCCCGACCCCGATGCACTTGCGCAAAGATGCCCTGGTCGGCGCCTCAGTCATCGTCGGTGCGATCAACCGCGCCGCCCTCGGCCATCAGCCCCATGCCTGTGGCACGGTCGGTTGCCTGCAAGCCTATCCCGGCTCGCGCAACGTCATCCCCGGCGAGGTGCGCATGACCCTCGACTTCCGTCATCTGGAACCGGCACGCCTGGACTCGATGATCGCCGATGTGAAGCAGGTCATCGACGCGACTTGCGAAGAGCATGGCCTGACCTATGAACTGACGCCGACGGCCGACTTCCCACCGCTGTATTTCGAAAAGGGCTGCGTGGACGCTGTGCGTGGCGCCGCCAAAGGCCTGGGCCTGTCGCACATGGACATCGTCAGCGGCGCCGGCCACGACGCAATCTTCCTCGCCGAACTCGGCCCGGCCGGGATGATCTTCGTGCCGTGCGAGGGCGGCATCAGCCACAACGAAATCGAAAACGCTGCGCCGGATGATTTGGCAGCGGGATGTGCGGTTTTGTTGCGCGCGATGCTGGCGGCTTCGGCGGCTGTGGCGGGAGGTAAGGTCGCCGCCTGAAGATCAAAAGATCGCAGCCTTCGGGAAATGCACATCCCGTGTAGGAGCTGCCGAAGGCTGCGATCTTTTACGTCACCAAAATGCAATGAAACCGTGCGATGTTGCCGCCCATGAAAATCATCACCTCAGGCGCGGCCTATCTGGATATCGACGCCTACGCCTGCTGCATTGCCTACACTGAATTGCTCAACCTGCAAGGCATTCCCGCCCGCGCGGTCAGTAGCGCGCAACCCAACGCCAGCGTGTCGAAAACCGTACTCGGTTGGGGTTCCGGTCTGCATGACTATGCCCCGAAATCGCACGACGAATTTGTTCTGGTCGACGTGTCCGACTATCACCATTTCGACCCATTGGTGTTGCTCGATCAGGTGGTTGAGGTGATCGACCATCATCCGGGGTACGAAAGTTACTGGGCGCAGAAACTGGGTACTGCCGCTGATATCCGTCCGATAGGCGCCGCCGCTACTCAGGTTTTCCAGCGTTGGCTGGCAGCTGGTTTGTTAACGCAGATCAGCGAACCAAGCGCCGCGTTATTGGCCACGGCGATTCTGGATAACACGCTGAATTTCACCGGGCAGATGACTACATCGCAAGACTTCGACGCCTATGTCGAACTCACCTCCCGAGCAAAACTGAGCGCCGACTGGCCCGAACAGTATTTCCTTGAATGCCAGGCCAGCATCGAAGCAGATCTTGCCGGTGCTTTGGCGGCCGACTTGAAGCGCATGCAGCACGAGAGCAATCTGCCACAGATCTTCGCGCAAATGACGCTGTGGGATGCCGACGCGTTTGTGCAACAGCACCGCCCGGCGATCAATCGCTGGATGGCCGGGCAGGGCGATGACTGGCTACTGAACATCATTGGCATCCGTGACGGCAAAAGCTGTTTGCTGGCTCAACCTGAGGTCAGTCAGCAAAAGCTTAATAGCCTATTGGCGCTTGACTGGCAGGCTGGAGTGGCTGTTCTGCAGCCGTCAATTCTGCGCAAGGAACTGTTGAAACTGGGCCTTGGCGCTGGCCGTCAAGGCGCACCAAACAGCATCGTCCAGTAAACCCCTTCATCACTACGCGCTTCACTGGCGAAGCCGGCGCCGACTTGGGTAAAAATCGGGCTCATCAGGTTGGCGCAATGGCCAGGGCTGGCCAGCCATCCGGCCATGGCTTTGCCCGGTGAACTCTGTCCGGCTGCGATGTTTTCGCCAATTTGCCGACCTCGATAGCCGGCGGCGCGGGCGCGATCGGCAGGCAGGTCACCGTCCGGATCGCGATGGGCGAAATAGTTGCCGTAGGCCATGGCCTTGCTGTGCCCTTGGGCAGCGGCGCCGAGGGCGGCATTCCAGCTCAAGGGCCGGGCAGCGGCGAAGCGCTGGCGTCCACACATTCTTGGCCGGGCGCGGGCGGCGTTGACTTCGGCCAGCAGGGCTTTGCCGACGCTGCGGTTATCGCCTACACGGCTGTCGAGCACCGGTCGCGCCAACACCACTTGCCATTCGCTGCGCGCACGGCTGATGCCGATGTCGGCGTATTGAGTGTCCAGCAACGCGCCGCAGTAGTCGCTTTGCAGCATGTCGAATGCTTCTTCGGCGTCCTGCGCCCCGACAATGCGAATGCTGCGCACCGCTACGGCCGAGTATCCGGAAGACTTCAACGCTTCACGCAAACCGCCGCCATAGCGATAGCCGACCGGCAAGGCCAGGTTCGACTTCAACGCCAACGGTGCCAGCCGTTGCGCGGGACGCCGATCGCAGCGTTGCGGGTGGGCACGGTAGTCGTTGATGGCCGCCACCAATTGGCGCTCGGCGCCGGCATGGGCAGTTTCGGCGAGCAGGGGCGAAAGGATCAGCAGGCACAGCGAAACGAAGCGAGACGAACGAACGGCGTGGCGCATGGGACGGGCAGCTCTGGAGAGGGACGGTGCTTGAGTGGGTTAGTCGCAGAACGCGGCGCGAATAGGACTGGGGTTTTTTGACTTGGTTCAAGAGGCGGACGATTGCTTAGCATTGGATTTGATGTTGCCTGTACTGGCCTCATCGCTGGCAGGCCAGCTCCCACAGGTCAGATGTCGTTCACAGCATTTGTTTACACCGCAGAACCCTGTGGGAGCTGGCCTGCCAGCGATGAGGGCCGTTCTGCCCACACAAGGCTCACCGATTCAACACATTTCCCATCCACTGCAAGTATTCCACCCGCTCGGAAATCGAGTTATGACCCGAATCCGGCACCACCTTGAGCACGGCCACCCCCTTGGGAAAATTGCCCAGCAACTGCTCGGTGCTGACCCGGGGAATCACCTCGTCATCACTGGCCGCCAGCAGCAACGTCGGCACGCGGATATGCGCGGCGTACTTGCCCGACTCAAAGCGATCCTTGAGCAACCACTTCACCGGCACCCATGGATATTGCCGCGCGGCGATTTCTTCGAGGCTGTTGTAGGGCGTTACCAGAATCAACTGCTGCACCGGCCGTTGACTGGCCAGACGCACCGCGACGCCCGATCCCAGACTGCGCCCGACCACGGCAATCTGCGGGTGGCTGGCAGATACCTGATCAAACAACGCCAGCGCATCCTCGGCAATCGCCTCTTCGGAGGGTGAGCCGCCGCTGCCGGCAAACCCCCGGTAGTTCAGCAGGTACAGCGCGTAATCAGGAAACTCTTGGGCAAACTCCGGCAGGTTGCGTGACACGTCCTCGGCGTTGCCGCCGAAATAGATCAGCGCCCGCGGCCCGTCGCGCTCGCGGGTGTTGACCCAGATATCGGCATCCGGCATCGACAGTTTCAGCCGCGAATCGGTGGCACTGACCGCACTGGACTGCGGAAACCAGATCAACGAGCGCTGAAAAAAGAACAGTGCCGCGCACAGCGCCAGGTAAACGGCGACGATCAATGCGACGAGTGACATCAGGGTTCGGGACATTCGGCTACTTTTAACGGGGTGTGCGGGTTCGTTGTCGCAGTGTAGTCCAGCGCTTCACGCGGCCAGCGTTCGAACACAACGTGCAACAGATCCACGGAGCAGGGGAACCAGCATGAGCCACACTGAGGGTTACTCCCGTCGCCGATTGCTCACGCTGGCTGCCGGGGTGTCGGCGGTCTTCACCTTTGATCGGGCGCTGGCCACTGCCACATCGTCCGCCGCTACCGGAGGCCAAGCCATGCAGACTCGTGTCATCCCATCAAGCGCCGAGCCACTGCCCATGGTGGGGCTGGGCACATATCGCGGCTTTGACGTCGCCCCTGGCGATCCGGCTTACAAGCAACTGCCAGCGGTGCTCGACGAACTGTTCGCCAAGGGTGGCACCGTGGTCGACAGCTCGCCGATGTATGGCCGCGCCGAAGAAACCACCGGTGAACTGCTGTCGATCCACGAACCGCGCTCACCGGCCTTTCTGGCTACCAAGGTGTGGACGCGCGGACGTAAGGAGGGCATCGCGCAGATGGAACAGTCATTCAGCCTGTTGCGCGCCGAGCGCATCGACCTGATGCAGATCCACAACCTGCTCGACTGGCAAACCCACTTGCCGACGCTGCGGGAATGGAAGGAGCAAGGGCGCATTCGCTACATCGGCATCACCCATTACACACCCTCGGCGTACGAAGAAGTTGAAGCGGTGCTGAAGACTGAACAACTGGATTTCCTGCAGATCAACTACGCCCTTGATGACCGTGGCGTGGAAAAACGCATTCTGCCGCTATGCCGTGAGCGCGGTGTGGCGGTGATCTGTAACCGGCCATTCGGCGGCGGTGGCTTGCTCGCCCGGCTCAAAGGCAAGCCGCTGCCGGCGTGGGTGTCGGACGTGCAGGTCAACAGTTGGCCGCAACTGGCGCTGAAGTTTTTGCTGGCGCACCCGGCCGTTACTTGTGTGATTCCGGGTACCGGTAATCCAAGGTATATGGCCGATAACGTCAAGGCAGGGTTCGGGCCGATGTTGACGGATGCGCAGCGTCATCAGTTGATTGCGTTAGTGGGCTAGGCCGATTTCAACCGCGATAACGCAACGCCTCCAGGAACAGCGCAAATGCCGGCGCCGCCTGGCGTCGGCTCGGGTAGTAGAGGTGATAACCGGCAAAGGTCGGGCACCAGTCTTCCATCACCTGCACCAGCCGACCCTCCGCCAGATACGGCGCGACGATGTTTTCCGGGATATAGCTCAGGCCGAAGCCGTCCAGTGCGGCGTCGAGCAATGGGTAGACTCCGTTCAGGGTGATCTGGCCGGAAACCCGCACCTTGAGGCTTTCACCATCCTTTTCAAATTCCCAGGTGTACAGCCCGCCGTTGGTGGGCAGGCGCAGATTGTTGCAGGCGTGTTCGGTCAGATCGCGGGGAGTTTGTGGGGCCGGATGCCTGGCGAAGTAGGCGGGCGAACCGACCACGGCCATACGCATGTCCGGACCGATGCGGGTGGCGATCATGCCTTGGGCAACGTCTTCGCCCAGACGTATACCGGCATCGAAGCCTTGGCCTGCAATGTCGACAAAACCGTAATCGCAACAGACTTCGACGGCGATGTCCGGGTACTTCGGTAAAAACTCTTTGAGCACCGGGCGCAGCAGCCAGTCCAGCGAATGGTCAGTCGCGCTGATGCGGATCTTGCCCGCCGGGGTTTCGCGCAAATTGCTCAGGGCCGCCAGCTCCTGCTCGATCTCTTCGAAGCGTGGGCCGACGGTTTGCAGCAGGTGCTCACCGGCCTCGGTGGGGGAAACGCTACGGGTGGTGCGGGTCAGCAGGCGCAGGCCGAGGCGTGCTTCGAGGGCGCGGATGGTATGGCTGAGCGCCGATTGCGAGACGCCGAGTTTGGCGGCGGCTTTGGTAAAGCTGCGCTCACGCGCCACGGCGAGGAAGGCGAGCAGGTCACTGGCGTTTTCCCGAAGCATTAATGAGTTTCCTGCATAAGTTTTTTCGAATTCTAGTCGATTATCTGAAGAGTCATCGTCGGTAAAGTTCAGGCATCACTTTTGGAGATATCGCCATGAACCCGATTGCTGCTTCTGCGCTGACCCTTTCCTTGCTGGCTGGCGATGTTCAGGCCAATGAAGCGCCGCGAGTGACCGTCACGCCCAATGGATCACAACCTTCGGCCCGCGGCCCGGCGGATTGGTTCACCGGAATTGTGCGGGTCGACGCGCCGTTCAAAGGTTCGGATCAGGCGCGGGTCAGTGGCGCCACGGTGACGTTCGAACCGGGTGCGCGCACAGCGTGGCACACCCATCCGTTGGGGCAGACGTTGATCGTCACCGCAGGTGCCGGTTATGTGCAGGAGTGGGGGCAGCCGGTACGTGAGATTCGTCCTGGGGATACGGTGTGGATTGCGCCTGATGTGAAGCATTGGCATGGCGCGGCGCCGAGCACGGCAATGACGCATATCGCGATAGCTGAAGTACTGGATGGCAAGGTGGTGGAGTGGATGGAGCAGGTCAGCGAGGCGCAGTATCCCCGCGCTGAATAACCCCTTTGTAGGAGCTGCCGAAGGCCGCGATCTTTTGCTTTTTAAAGATCAAAAGATCGCAGCCTTCGGCAGCTCCTACAGGGTGAGATGTCAGATCATCTCCGGCAACGACGAAAGAATCTTGTCCAGCGTAATCGGATACTCCCGCACCCTGGCCCCGGTGGCGTTGTAGATCGCATTCGCCACCGCCGCACTCACCCCGCATATCCCCAACTCACCGACACCCTTGGCCTTCATCGGCGAAGAAATCGGGTCCGTCTCATCGAGGAAAATCACCTCCTGATGCGGAATATCGGCGTGCACCGGCACCTCATACCCGGCCAGGTCGTGATTGACAAAAAATCCAAGCTTCTTGTCCACTGCCAGCTCTTCCATCAGAGCCGCACCAACACCCATGGTCATCGCACCAATCACCTGGCTGCGCGCCGATTTTGGGTTGAGAATCCGCCCGGCCGCGCACACCGCCAGCATCCGTCGCACGCGCACTTCACCGGTCGCAGCGTCCACTGCGACTTCAACGAAATGCGCGCCAAACGTCGACTGCTGATACTGCTTGGCAAGGTCAGCGAATTCGATGCTGTCCTCCGCTTGCACCACGCCATTTTCTGCGGCGTGACGCAACGGCACACTTTTGCTGCCGAGCCGTACCTGACCGTCGACAAACTCGGCCTCACCGGCCGCCATGCCTAATTTGCCGGCCACCGCCTCACGCAGTTTCACACACGCGGCATACACCCCGGCCGTCGAGCAGTTGGCGCCGAATTGCCCACCAGAGCCGGCCGATACCGGGAAGTTCGAGTCGCCCAGTCGCACCACGACATCATCGATACCAACGCCCATCATCTCGGCCGCCGTTTGCGCGATGATCGTGTAGCTGCCGGTGCCGATGTCGGTCATGTCGGTTTCAACGGTGATCTTGCCGTCGCGTTCCAGTCGCACCCGCGCGCCGGATTTCAACAGCAGGTTGTTGCGGATCGCCGCGCCGACGCCCATGCCGATCAGCCAGCGACCTTCGCGACGTGAACCGGGTTTTGCGTTGCGTTTATCCCAGCCGAACTTCTCGGCACCGGTTTGCAGGCATTCGATCAGTTGTCGCTGGGAGAACGGCCGCTCGGTTTTCACCGGGTCGACCTGAGTGTCGTTGAGGATGCGGAACTGCACCGGGTCGAGTTTGAGTTGTTCGGCCATTTCGTCCATGGCGATTTCTAGCGCCATCAGGCCCGGGGTTTCGCCCGGTGCGCGCATGGCGTTGCCTTCGGGCAGATCCAGCGGCGCCAGGCGCATGGTCACCAGGCGGTTTTCGCCGGCGTAGAGCAACTGGCTTGGTTGCGCCGCGACTTCAACCTTGCCGTCTTGCAGATTGCCCGACCATCCTTCGTGGGCGATGGCCGTGAGTTTGCCGTCCGTCGTGGCGCCCATGCGGATGCGCTGGATGGTCGCCGGGCGATGGGTGGTGTTGTTGGCGATTTGCGGCCGCGCGAGGGCGACTTTCACTGGTCGGTTGGCCATGCGCGCACCGAGGGCAGCGAGGATCGCGTCGGCGCGGATGAACAGTTTGCCGCCGAAACCGCCGCCAATGTACGGCGAAATCAAGCGGACTTTCTCCTTGGGCAGGCCGAGGGTTTCGGCGATGTCGCTGACGCTCCAGGCGATCATCTGGTTGGACGTCCACAGGGTCAATTGATCGCCTTTCCACGCGGCCAGTGTCGCGTGCGGTTCCATCATCGCGTGTGACTGATCGGGGGTGGTGTAGGTCTGGTCGAACTGCACCGGGGCGGCAGCGAACGCCGTGGCAAAATCCCCGTGTTTGACGTCTGGCAGTTCTTCTTTCTGTTCGACACCCTGATCGCGAACGCTGGCCAGATCGAACTCGGCCTTGGCCGTGACGTAATCGACTTTGACCAGTTGCGCTGCGGCGCGGGCCTGTTCAAAAGTCTCGGCAACGACCAGCGCAACGGCCTGGTGATAGTGCTGAATTTCCGGCCCGGCCAGCAGATGCGCCGAGTTGTATTGGCCCTTGCCGAGTTTGCCGGCATTGGCGGCGGTGACGATGGCCAGAACCCCGGGGGCGGCTTTCGCCTCGTCGAGATCAATGTTGTTGATGCGGCCCTTGGCGATGGCCGAACCGACCATGAAACCGTAAGCCTGATTGGCCACCGCCTCATGCTGCTCGTAAGCGTACGGCGCCTGGCCGCAGGTTTTCAGTTTGCCTTCGATGCGGTCGGTGGGTTTGCCAATGACCTTCAATTGGTCGATCGGGTTGGTGGTGGCGGGCGTGTCGAATTTCATGCTTCGTCCCTCGCTTGGGCCAGCACCGAGCCGAGTGTGCGCTCGACCAGGGTCAGTTTGAATTGGTTGTCGTGGGTCGGCGTGGCGCCGTCGAGCAGGCGTTCGCTCACGACTTTGGCGCCCTTGGGCAGCAACGCCTCGGCGGCTTCCACCCGCCATGGTTTCGGCGCGACGCCACCGACGGAGATGCGGCCGCTGCCGTCCTTTTGCAGGATCAAACCGACGGAAACCAGGGCAAACGCGTAAGACGAACGATCGCGCACCTTGTGATAAACGTGGGTGCCGCCCACGGGCGCCGGCAGCGTCACGGCAGTGATGAACTCGCCGGGCGTAAGGCTGGTTTCAATATTGGGCGTGTTGCCCGGCAACTGATGGAAATCGACCATGGCGATGCTGCGAGTGCTGCCATCGGGTCTGACCGTTTCAATCTGCGCATCGAGAGCGCGCATCGCAATCGCCATGTCGCTCGGGTGGGTGGCGATGCAGGCATCGCTGACGCCGATGATCCCCAGTTGTCGACTGACCCCGCCAATCGCCGAGCAGCCACTGCCGGGATTGCGTTTGTTGCAGGCTTGATTCGTGTCGTAGAAGTACGGACAGCGCGTGCGTTGCAGCAGGTTGCCGGCCGTGGTCGCCATGTTGCGCAACTGCCCGGAAGCACCGGCAAGCAAGGCGCGGGAGAGCAGGGCGTAGTCTTTTCGCACGCGCGCGTCGGCGGCCAGATCGGTATTGCGCACCATGGCGCCGATACGCAAACCGCCCTCGGGCGTGGCTTCGATCTGGTCCAGCCCCAGGTGATTGATATCGATCAGGTGCAGCGGGGTTTCGATGTCGAGTTTCATCAAGTCCAGCAAGTTGGTGCCGCCGGCGATGAACTTTGCGCCTTCCACTTGCGCAGCTTGTGCTGCGGCTGCGGCGGGGGAGTCGGCGCGGCTGTAATTGAACGCTCTCATGCCGGCACCTCCGCGACTTCGGTGATGGCTTCGATGATGTTCGAGTAGGCGCCGCAACGGCAGATATTGCCGCTCATGCGTTCCTGAAATTCAGCGGCGATCAGTTGCGGTGGCTCGGTCAGGCTGGCGCTGGCGTGGCTGGGAATGCCATCGCGGATTTCCTTGATGACCGCCACCGCCGAACAGATCTGTCCCGGCGTGCAGTAACCGCACTGATAACCGTCGTGCTTGATGAACGCGGCTTGCATCGGGTGCAGGTTGTCCGGCATGCCGAGGCCTTCGATGGTGGTGATCTCGCTGCCTTCGTGCATCACTGCCAGGGTCAGGCAGGAATTGATCCGCCGGCCATCGGCGATCACGGTGCAGGCGCCGCACTGGCCGTGGTCGCAGCCTTTTTTGCTGCCGGTCAGGTGCAGGTGTTCGCGCAGGGCGTCGAGGAGTGTGGTGCGGTTGTCGACTTCAAGGGCCTGAGGCTTGCCATTGACTTGAATGGTCACTTTGCTCATGGCCGGTTGCTCCAGATTGGCCGCGTAGGCCTTGAGGCTGATGAAGGGGGGCATCGCGAACGCCGTCGCGGTCACGGCGCCGAGGATCAGAAATTTACGTCGGGAAATCGGCATGGTTCGATTCCTTTTTCTCTCAATCAGGCGGCAGGGTTGCGAATGGCCCATAAGGGCGCGCCGGCATGCTTGCCAGTCTCGTTCTAGGAGTGACCGCTGGAGGGAGGAAAAGGTTTTTGCGGATTTGCGCTATAGAGTTATGCGCATGGCTCATGAATCAACAGAGCCTGAGTATCCCTTGTGGGAGCGAGCCTGCTCGCGAAGAGGTCGGAACATCGAACATCTTCGCGAGCAGGCTCGCTCCCACATTGGAAATTTTGTTATGTGCAACTAATGCCCGCCGACGACCATGTAGGTGAACGGCGCCACATACGCCTGCAGCGTCACCAACCCGCCCACCAGAATCGCCAGCACAATCGAATGGAAGAACACATAGCGCAGAATCTCGCCCTCATGCCCGTACCATCGGGTGGCGGTGGAGGCGACCACAATCGACTGCGCATCGACCATTTTGCCCATCACCCCACCGGAGCTGTTGGCGGCGGCCATCAGCACCGGGCTGATCCCGAGCTGTTCCGCCGTCACCCGTTGCAAGCCGCCAAACAGCACGTTCGACGCGGTATCCGAGCCCGTCAGCGCCACGCCAAGCCAGCCGAGCAAGGTGCCGAACATCGGGTAGAAAATCCCCGTCGCCGCAAACGCCAGGCCCATGGTTGCGTCCAGCCCCGAGTAGCGCGTGAGGAACCCCAGCGCCAGCATCGCCGCAATGGTGATCAGCGAAAACCGCACCACCCACAGCGTGCGCAGGTACTGCTTGATCAGTTGCGGGATTGAATAGCCCATCAGCAAGCCACCGACAATCGCCGCCAGCAGGATGCCGCTGCCGGTGGAGGTGAGCCAGGTGAACTTGTAGACCGCTTCTTCAGCTTTCGGCGCCGCCACCACCGGCGGGACTTTTTCGATTTGCAGGTGCAGATTGGTGAAGGTGATGGCTGGAGCGAAAATCGGATTGGCCTCGCGCAGCGGTTTGCCCTGCGGATCAAGCTTGGCCGATTGCGTGACCGGATCGATGGCAGGGCGGGTGTCGAACATATTCTTGAAGCCCTGTGTGCCCCAGGCGAACACGAACACGGTGAGGATGATCCACGGCATCCACGCGCGCATCACCGCCGGGCGCGCCTGATCGCTGAACGCTGCGCTGGCGGTGACTTTCTCTTCGTCGACTTTGGAATTGTCGACCCGCCCGGACAGCGCCGCCGAGGTATGGATCGTCGCCGGTTTCCAGACCTTCAAAAACAGCGTCAGACTGGCCATGGAAATCAGCGCAGCAATCACATCCACCAGCATCGGCCCGTGATAGTTCGATACCAGGAATTGCGGCACGGCGAAACTGACACCGGCCACCAGAATCGCCGGCCAGATCTCGAGCATCTTGCGCCAGCCGGCAAAGGCCCAGATCAGCCAGAACGGCACCAGCACCGAGAAGAACGGCAACTGCCGACCGACCATCATCGACAGCTCCATCTCATCCAGCCCGGTGACTTTGGCCAGGGTGATGATCGGCGTGCCGAGGGCGCCGAAAGCCACCGGCGCGGTATTGGCAATCAGTGCCAGACCGGAGGCCGCCAGCGGTGAGAAGCCCAAACCAATCAGAATTGCCCCGGTCACTGCCACCGGTGTACCGAAACCGGCCGCCCCTTCGAAAAACGCACCGAAGCAGAAGGCGATCAGCAGCAACTGCAAGCGTCGGTCATCGGTGATCCGCGCCAGTGAATCCTGCAGCACTTTGAAGGAGCCGTTCTCGGTGGTCAGGCGATGCAAAAAGATGATGTTGAGGACGATCCAGCCAATCGGCAGCAGACCGTTGGCCGCGCCGAACAACGCCGCCGAACCGGCCATGCTCGCCGGCATGCCGAAGGCGAAGATCGAGATCAACAAGGCCGACGCCAGCGCCAACAGGGCGGCCAGATGCGCCTTGACGTGGAAGAACGCCAGCGCCGCCAGCATCACGACCACCGGCACCGCGGCCATGAGCGTGGAGATCATCGGGTTGCCGAACGGGTCGTAAATCTGCTGCCAAACCATGGTGCACCTCTGCTTTTTGTTATTGAGGGCGCAGTTCCATTGCGTGGTGATGGGTTGGGAGCAGTATAGGTGGCATTACGCCGTCGTTTGGCCGATCAGGACGAGGCGATAAACGGTCGTGGGCGGGCACTGAATCAAAGCCGATTTGCCCGGTCGTATTTGCGGCAGCGCGCACCGAGTCCCGGAGGCGAGGGCAGCGCTGGCCGATTCCGTCGTCAAAACCTTGGTTTTAGGGAAGTATTGAATGAAGCGCGCTACAACGATGCTGTTGACCGTGACTGCCGCCGTACTGCTGAGTGGCTGTATTGCGGACTTTGATGATGATCACCGCCATGGCCGGCATTACGACCGCGACCATGGGCGCAATTACGACCATGATCGTCGGGATAACCGTTGGGATGACCGCGATGACCGCCGCGATGGCCGTCGCTATCACCGCGATCGGGATGACGACTGATCGAACAAGAGAGGGCGTTCCCGCAAAGGAGCGCCCTCGGTTCTCAAGAAAAATGAGCGCTCGCCTGGACGCGGGATCGCGCAGGCACTGAGGCCTCGATGTCCAGCAAATGGGTGGCGAGAATGTCGCTCAGAAAACGGAACTGATCGTTGATGCCGACCACTTCATTGCTGAAATGGTTAGTGGCGGCGGGCATCAGCAGATCTTCGAAATCTTCGTTGAACACCAACGTCTGCGCCTTGCGGTTTACGACGTGTTGTTCGTAGTAGTTGCTGCCGAACACCGGAAAACTCACGGAGAGTGCGATGGTGTGAATCATGATGTGTACTCCTCGTTGTGGTTCGGATGACGCAATCGTGCCTTCGCCGGCCGGTGGGCGGAAGGCAATCGTCGCGATGGTGAATATCGACGGTATTGATGGTCGGGATTTTCACTGGGTTTGCCGGCCCCATCGCGAGCAGGCTCGCTCCCACATTTGAAATGCATTCCCCTGTGGGAGCGAGCCTGCTCGCGAAGGGGCCAGCCCAGCCACAACCAGACAAACGGCCCACCACCGGCACCTATACTCAAATCTGTCTCTCCTGTTTCAAGGACATCCCACCGTGAACCTGCGCGCGCTGGTCGTCGCCGCACTGTGTCTGTTGGCCGGCTGTGCCTCTACGGCGCGGGCCCCGGTAACGGCGCCTGCCGTGGTGGTGTCGCCCGCGACCTGGCAGCGGATCGACCGCGAGATCGTCAGCGCTTCGCAACAATCCACCGAGCAGGTCAAGCTGTTCGCCCGTGGTTCGATGGAACATTGGCGCACTCGCGTCTATCAGCAAACTGAAGAAAATTTCATCCCGTGGTTCAGCAGCTACTGGACCCAGGAATGGCTGTCGATGAAGGTCAGTTGGTACACGATCAGTGCCGGCGGTGAGCAGGACGCTTCGGCCAAAAAGCTGGCGGCGTATCTGCTTGATCAATATCAGGAAAAGGTGCTGGCGCCGGTCGCCGTGGAGATCGATCCGGACGCTATCCTCAGTCAGGCCACGGCGTTCTATGCGCAACTGATGGCCCAGCAAATGCCGCTCATCGCCCAGCGTCACGGCGTGCCGGTTGCCCAGCTCAACGATCGCTTGCAGAGAGTCCCGGCCATCGCCCTCGGCCCGCCAGCGGCGCGGGATGCCTCGTTGTATAAGGTCATCAGCACAGAGCCGTTGAACACGCTGCCGGCCTACGCCGCGTTGATCGACAAGATTCACACCGACGGCGGCGCCAAAGGCATCGCCTCGACCGATGCCGGCATGGCGCCCGTGGCCAAACGCGCGAGCCAACGCATCGAAGCGGAAATGGCCCCGCGCGGCGCGGCCAGTGCGGTGGCCGCAGCGGCGGGCAAACTGGCCGGGGCGATGATTTCCGTGGGGGTGATGGGCATCCGCGCCATTATCCAGGCCAACGACCGCCCCGACAGTGAAGCGCTGATCCGCAGCAGCCTGGGCAACACTTTCGACAAGGCCTGGCTGAAACTGGTGCAAAACCCGACCACCGGCGTGATGGCCGGCACGCTGCACATGGCCGGGCAGGTCGAGCGCAATTTGGGTGGGGGAGAAGAGCCGTCGGTCGGGCTGGGGGCGAATCGTGTCGAATGGCAGCCGCCGCAATCGACTACCCAGCAGATCGAACCCACCGTACAAGGAGAATGAACATGGCTTACATCGATATTTTTGTAGCACCTGTCCCGACTGCCAATCGTGAACAGTACAAAAAACACGCCGAAATCGCGGCAAAAATCTTCAAGGAGTACGGCGTCCTGAGTGTGGCGGAATGCTGGGGTGATGATGTCCCCGATGGCAAAGTTACGTCGTTCCCGATGGCGGTCAAACTCAAGGACGGTGAAACCGTGGCGTCGGGCTGGCTGATCTGGCCGGACAAGGCCACCCGCGATGCGGGCATGGCGAAAATGATGGAAGACCCCCGCATGCAACCGGACGTCAACCCGATGCCGTTCGATGGGCAGCGGATGATCTTCGCCGGGTTCAAATACCTCATTGAACCTTGATTCCCTTGTAGGAGCTGTCGAGTGAAACGAGGCTGCGATCTTTTTGATTTTGTTATGAAAGATCAAGATCAAAAGATCGCAGCGTGCCGCAGCTCCTACGGGTAACCGGGGTCACTCGGAGGAGGGGGTGATCCGGCAGCCCTTGCGGTTGCGTATCTGCTCGTCCGTTGGCCGTTCGCGGACGAACTCAAAACGCGGTTCGCCTTCGCTGTAATGCACCAGCCAGCCCCATTCCAGTTCGGCTTCATCCTGCCCGGGGCTCGGTGGTCTGGCCCACCACGGTTCTTTGCTGAGGATCTCGCG
Organism: Pseudomonas sp. LBUM1648; assembly: GCF_059716145.1. Lineage (NCBI taxonomy): Bacteria > Pseudomonadati > Pseudomonadota > Gammaproteobacteria > Pseudomonadales > Pseudomonadaceae > Pseudomonas > Pseudomonas sp. LBUM1648. Next base: position 3,849,108 of record NZ_CP166808.1, on the reverse strand, counting down.
CATGGCGGCCTCCGGTTGATGGCAATCCTTGAACTATAGACTTGTGTGGCGAGTCGTCAGAAAGGGACGGGTAGAATCGGCGATCACGAACCTTAAAGGAGTCAGGCCATGACGGATGAAAAGCGGCTGTTCTTTGCCCTCGACTGCCCACCGGCGCAGCGCAAGGCGATTGCTCAGTGGCGCAGCGAGTTGAGCCTGCGAGCCGGCAAGTCAGTGCCTGCGGATAACTTTCATCTGACGTTACTGTTTCTCGGCGCAGTGCCGTTGGCGCAGATTGGCGAGGTCTGCGAGGCCGCAAGCAAGGTACGCACGCCGGGGGAGGCGTTGAAAATTTCGCTGGATCGCGTGCAGGTCTGGCACCGTGCCGGGGTGTTGTCATTGGCGCCCGAGCAGGCACCGCAGGCGTTGCTGCGCCTGGTCTATGCGCTGGAACAGGCCATGCTGCCATTTGGTTTTGAAGAGCCGTCGCACGAGTTTCGCCCGCACCTGACGCTTGCCCGGGACTATCGCGCGCCAGAGCCGGAGTCCGCCACGCCGCCTGAGTTCTTGCTGCGTGCCGAGCGCTTTGCCTTGTTCGAATCGCACAAGGGCCGTTACCGGATTGTGCAGGAATGGCCGATGACCTGAGTGACAAAAAAAGGCGCCCGAGGGCGCCTGAAATTCACCTGAGCCGAGGGAGCCAGGTGAGGCCGTTCATTTGCAGGGTGCAGCGGTGGTAAGGCGCTGCTTGAACGGGAAAGCACTGCACACAACCAGTGTGGGAGCGAGCCTGCTCGCGAAAGCTGTGGGTCAGGCAATGAATGGGTTAAGTGTGCCGACGCCTTCGCGAGCAGGCTCGCTCCCACAGTTGATTTGCGCTTGAATCACTTGCCGAGCTTCACCCGGGTCCAGCCGCGGGTCATGATGCGCTGGGTCGCTATCGGCTGATCCGGCACCGCGTACAGCGTCGCCATCACCGCTTGCGACGGGTACGAGCCCGGGTCGTTGCGGATCGCTTCGTCCACCAGCGGCGTGGCCGCCGAGTTGGCGTTGCTGTAGCCGTTGCTGTTGGTGATCTCGGCGATGATGTCCGGACGCATCAGGAAGTCCATGAACAGGTACGCGTTGTCGACGTTCGCCGCATCGCGCGGGATCGCGACCATGTCGTAGAAACTGCCGGCGCCTTCCTTCGGAATGCTGTAGTCGATCTTCACCTTGTTGCCCGATTCCACCGCGCGGGCCTTGGCCTGCAGCACGTCACCGGAGTAACCGACCGCCACGCAGATGTTGCCGTTGGCCAGGTCCGAGATGTACTTCGAGGAATGGAAGTACGCCACGGATGGGCGGATTTTCATGAACAGCGCTTCGGCTTCGAGGATGTGCGCCTTGTCCTTGTCGTTCACCGGATAACCCAGGTAGTGCAGGGCGGCCGGGAGCATTTCGGTCGGCGAATCGAGGAAGCTGATACCGCAGGCTTTCAGCTTTTCAGCGTTCTCGGGCTTGAACAACAAGTCCCAGGAGTTGGTCGGGGCATTGGCGCCGAGCACTTCCTTGACCTTGTCCGGGTTGAAACCGATACCGATCGAGCCCCACATGTACGGGAACGCGTGAGCGTTGTCCGGATCACTGGCGGCGGCGTTCTTCAGCAGCACCGGGTTGAGATTTTTCCAGTTCGGCAGCTTCGATTTGTCCAGCGGCTGATAGACGCCAGCCTTGATCTGCTTGGCCAGGAAACTGTTGGATGGCACGACGATGTCGTAGCCGGATTTGCCCGCCAGCAAGCGCGCCTCAAGGGTTTCGTTGCTGTCGAAGACGTCGTAGGTCACACGGATGCCGGTCTCGTCTTCGAACTTCTTGACGGTGTCCGGCGCGATGTAATCGGACCAGTTGTAAACACGCAGCACCTTGTCGTTGGCTTGGGCGCCCATGACCATTGCGCCCATTAAGGACAGTGTCAGCAGAGTCCTGCCAAACATTTTCATCGGTACAACTCCATTCTTTTTATTCACATTACGCAAAGCCCCTCACCCTAACCCTCTCCCAGAGGGAGAGGGGACTGACCGAGGGGCTGATTCCAGTTCCTGCAGGGTTATGCGGTGGCGGCGCGTGGCGGTTGCTGCCACGACTCGTTCGCCGTCTGATCCATCGCGTCCTGAATCGCACGCTTGCGGTTGGCTTCTGCCTTGCGACCGAAGTACCAGACGAGGAAGGTCACCAGCGACACCGCCAGCAAAATCAGGCTGGCCACGGCGTTGATCTCAGGCTTCACGCCCAGACGCACCGCCGAGAACACTTCCATCGGCAGCGTCGTCGAACCCGGGCCGGACACGAAGCTCGCCAACACCAGGTCATCCAGCGACAAGGCGAACGACATCATCCCGCCCGCCGCCAGCGACGGCGCGATCATCGGGATGGTGATCAGGAAAAACACCTTGAACGGTTTGGCCCCAAGATCCATCGCCGCTTCTTCGATCGACAGGTCCAGTTCACGCAGGCGGGCGGAGACTACCACCGCCACATAGGCTGCACAAAACGTGGTGTGGGCGATCCAGATCGTGACGATGCCACGCTCCTGCGGCCAGCCGATCAACTGCGCCATCGCCACGAACAGCAGCAACAGCGACAGACCGGTGATCACCTCAGGCATTACCAACGGCGCGGTGACCAGACCACCGAACAGCGTGCGGCCCTTGAAGCGAGTCACGCGAGTCAGCACAAACGCCGCCAACGTACCCAGCGCGACAGCGGCAATCGCCGTGTAGCAGGCGATTTCCAGCGAGCGCAGCACCGAGCCCATCAGTTGCGTGTTGTCGAGCAGGCCGACGTACCACTTCACCGACCAGCCGCCCCATACCGTCACCAGTTTCGAGGCGTTGAACGAGTAGATCACCAGGATCAGCATCGGCAGGTAGATAAACGCCAGGCCGAAGATCAGCATGAATTTTGCAAAACCGAAGCGTTTCATCCCCGTGCCTCCATCTCTTTGGCCTGGCTGCGGTTGAACAGCAGAATCGGCACAATCAGGATCAACAGCATCACCACCGCCAGGGCAGACGCCACCGGCCAGTCGCGGTTATTGAAGAACTCTTGCCACAGCACACGACCGATCATCAGCGTCTCCGGGCCACCCAGCAGTTCCGGAATCACAAACTCACCGACCACCGGAATGAACACCAGCATGCAACCGGCAATAATGCCGTTCTTGGCCAGCGGCACGGTGATTTTCCAGAAGTTGTTGAAGTTGCTCGAACCCAGATCCGACGCGGCTTCCAGCAGGCTACCGTCGTGCTTCACAAGGTTGGCGTACAGCGGCAACACCATGAACGGCAGGTAGGCGTAGACCACGCCGATGTACACCGCCGTGTTGGTGTTGAGGATCTCGATCGGGTGATCGGTGAGCCCGGTCCACATCAGAAATCCGTTGAGCAAACCGTTGTTGCTGAGGATGCCCATCCACGCGTAAACGCGGATCAGGATCGCCGTCCAGGTCGGCATCATGATCAACAGCAGCAGGACGTTTTGCGTTTCCTTGCCGGTTTTGGTGATCGCGTAGGCCATCGGGAAACCGATCACCAGGCACATCAACGTGCTGAGTGCTGCGACCTTCAGTGAGCCGAGGTAGGCGGACAGATACAGCTCGTCTTCGCCGAGCATGGTGTAGTTGCCGATGTTCAGCAGCAGCTGGAATTTCTGTTCGGCATAGGTGTAGATCTCCGAGTATGGCGGGATCGACAGCGCGGCTTCCGAGAAACTGATCTTCATCACCAGGAAAAACGGCAGCATAAAGAACAGGAACAGCCAGATGAACGGAATGCCGATTACCAGTTTTCGTCCGCTGGGCACCAGGCGCAGGAATTGCTGATTGAAGGTTCTCATGAGCGCAGTACCACGCCGCTGTCGTCTTCCCACCAGACGTAGACCGTGTCGTCCCAGGTCGGTCGCGCGCCACGGCGTTCGGCGTTAGCCATGAACGACTGGACGATCTTGCCACCAGGCAATTGGACGTAAAACACCGAGTGGCCGCCGAGGTAGGCGATGTCATGCACTTTGCCTTCGGACCAGTTGTAGCGAGTCTCTGGCTTGATCGTGCTGACGAGCATTTTTTCCGGACGAATCGCGTAGGTGATCGACTTGTCCTGCACCGAGGTGCTGACGCCGTGGCCGACGTAAATCTTCTGCTGCAAGTCCGGGCTGTGGATGATCGCGTGACCTTCAAGGTCTTCCACCACGGTGCCGTCGAAAGCGTTCACGTTACCGATGAACTCGCAGACCATGCGACTGACCGGCGCTTCATAGATGTCGACCGGGCTGCCGATCTGGGCGATCCAGCCCAGGTGCATGATCGCGATGCGCTCGGCCATGGTCATGGCTTCTTCCTGGTCATGGGTCACCATCACGCAGGTCACGCCGACGCGTTCGATGATCTCGACCAGTTCCAACTGCATCTGCGAACGCAGCTTTTTATCCAGCGCCCCCATCGGCTCATCGAGCAACAGCAACTTCGGACGCTTGGCCAAAGAGCGGGCGAGGGCGACACGCTGGCGCTGACCGCCGGACAACTGATGCGGTTTGCGTTTGGCGTATTGGGTCATGTGCACCAGACGCAGCATTTCTTCGACGCGGGCGTCGATTTCGCTGGCCGGCAAACGGTCCTGCTTGAGGCCAAAGGCGATGTTCTGCGCGACGGTCATGTGTGGGAACAGCGCGTAGGACTGGAACATCATGTTGATCGGCCGCTCATAGGGCGGCATGTCGGTGATGTCCACGCCGTCGAGCAGAATTCGCCCTTCAGTCGGGCGCTCGAAACCGGCAAGCATGCGCAGCAGGGTCGATTTGCCCGAACCGGAGCCGCCGAGCAGGGCAAAGATTTCACCCTGATGGATCTCCAGGGACACATCGTCCACGGCGGTGGTTTCGTCGAACTTCTTGGTCACGCGATCGACTTTCACCAGAACCTTTTTCGGTTGCTGATGACCTTCAAGAGCCTTCCTGTAAGTGCTGGAGGCGTTTGCCATGTGAAACTCCCAACAGATTTCAGTCGCCGGGCCAATGTGGCCTGGCTTAAGTGGATTGCAAGCCCAGGGCAACAATCCCCGTCACCACACGGCAGCGGGTTGCCCATTGCTTGTTCGGCGCCGCCGTCCTGGCTGCCTGGGTCGTACTTGTTGTTATTACGGTTTGTTGTTTTCACGGATGACGGATGCGCACACGCACAGCCGCCGACCCCGTGGGGGCAGTCAACAGTTATTGAATCCTGGGTTGTGTCAGCGCTTGTTGCGTCGCGCGGCCCGTTGCCGACAAGCCTCACCGAATGCCTGGAAAATCTTCAGGTAGTTCGGGTTGTCCAGCACCTGCCATTCCGGGTGCCATTGCACACCGAGGGCGAAGGTCGGGCTGTGCTCCACCGAGATCGCCTCGATCAGACCATCCGGCGCCACCGCTTCGGCGCGCAGGCCGGGAGCGAGGCGGTCGATGCCCTGACTGTGAATCGAGTTCACCTGGAACTCGCCCGGCAACTCCAGCGCTTCGAACACGCCGCCGCCAAGCACCGTGACGGCGTGAGCCGGTGCGTATTGCACAGCCACGTCCGGGCTGTCGGCTTCGCGGTGATCGAGCATGCCCGGCAGCTCATGCACCTTCTGATGCAGGCTGCCGCCGAAGGCCACGTTCATTTCCTGGAAGCCACGGCAAATGCCCAGCACCGGAACGCCCGCCGCAATGGCTGCACGCAATAAAGGAAGGGTGGTGGCATCCCGCGCCGGATCGTGATCCGTACCGGGAGCGCTGGCCGGGCCTTGATAGTGGAAAGGTTCCACATTCGAAGGAGAGCCGGTCAGCATCAGACCGTCGAGTTGACCGAGCAGGTCTTCGATTTCAGTCAGGTTGCCAAGGGAAGGAATGACCACCGGCAACCCCAGCGCCGCAACGCTGACAGCGCGAACGTACTTGTCGCCGCTGATGTGATAGGGGTGCAGGCCAATCTGTTTGACGCACGCTGTAACGCCGATCAATGGCTTGAATGCCATTTTTATTCACCTCGAAGTTTGACACTTGAACGAGCTTGTCCGGAGCTTAGCCTCGTTGATTTTAATTAACAACCGCCATGTAAAAAATTCTAAACGCCGCTCATCAAATCGTCAGGGTTTCTGGGCGTCTGGCGCTCGTATTGGCACGCAAGTGTTAAAAAAAGCCCTAAAAATAAAGGCTGAGCGGCAAGCTGTTCGCTATTGACTTCACTTTGCCGTTCGGGTTGACTGGCTCGGCGAAACAGCAGTGAACATAATAATTAACAGCTAAATAGGTGCATCATGTCGGTCCCTCTGCGTACCGTTCAACTCAACGAAGCAAACGCATTCCTTAAGAAATATCCTGAGGTTTTGTACGTCGACCTTCTGATTGCGGATATGAACGGTGTGGTGCGCGGCAAGCGCATCGAACGCACCAGTCTTCATAAGGTTTACGAGAAAGGCATCAACCTGCCGGCCTCGCTCTTCGCCCTCGACATCAATGGCTCCACAGTGGAAAGCACCGGCCTGGGCCTGGACATCGGCGACTCTGACCGTATCTGCTACCCGATCCCCGGCACCCTGAGCATCGAGCCGTGGCAGAAGCGCCCAACCGCGCAATTGCTGATGACCATGCACGAACTTGAAGGCCAGCCGTTCTTTGCTGACCCGCGTGAAGTGTTGGCCAACGTCGTGCGCAAGTTCGATGACATGGGCCTGACCATCTGCGCCGCGTTCGAACTGGAGTTCTACTTGATCGACCAGGACAACGTGAACGGCCGTCCGCAGTCGCCGCGTTCGCCGGTTTCGGGCAAGCGCCCGGTGTCGACTCAGGTCTACCTGATCGACGACCTCGACGAGTACGTCGACTGCCTGCAAGACATCCTCGAAGGCGCGAAAGAGCAGGGCATCCCCGCTGACGCCATCGTCAAGGAAAGCGCCCCGGCGCAGTTCGAAGTCAACCTGCATCACGTCTCCGATCCGATCAAGGCGTGCGACTACGCCGTCCTGCTCAAGCGTCTGGTGAAAAACATCGCCTACGACCACGAGATGGACACCACCTTCATGGCCAAGCCGTATCCTGGCCAGGCGGGCAACGGTCTGCACGTGCACATTTCGATTCTGGACAAAGAAGGCAACAACATCTTCGCCAGCGAGGATCCCGAGCAGAACGCCGCGCTGCGACACGCGATCGGCGGTGTGCTGGAGACCCTGCCTGCGCAAATGGCGTTCCTCTGCCCGAACGTCAACTCGTACCGTCGCTTCGGCGCACAGTTCTACGTGCCGAACTCGCCGAGCTGGGGCATCGACAACCGCACGGTTGCGGTACGTGTGCCAACCGGTTCCGCCGACGCCGTGCGTATCGAGCATCGCGTAGCCGGTGCTGACGCCAACCCGTACCTGCTGATGGCTTCGGTGCTGGCCGGTATTCACCACGGCCTGACCAACCAGATCGAACCGGGCGCGCCTGTCGAAGGCAACAGCTACGAGCAGAACGAGCAGAGCCTGCCTAACAACCTGCGCGACGCCCTGCGCGAGCTGGACGACAGCGAAGTCATGGCCCGCTACATCGATCCGCTGTACATCGACGTATTCGTCGCGTGCAAGGAAAGCGAGCTGGCCGAGTTCGAAAACTCGATCTCTGACCTTGAGTACAACTGGTATCTGCATACGGTGTGATTGTTTGAGGGCCCCAAAAGCCCCTCACCCTAACCCTCTCCCAAAGGGAGAGGGGACTGACGGAGTTGTCTTGAGATATTCAGCGACCTGAACGATCCAGTCGATTATGGATTCGGCAAAGATTTTTCAGGTCGGCGGAGATTCTGAGCATCCCCCAATCGGTCCCCTCTCCCACCGGGAGAGGGCTAGGGTGAGGGCAGCCATCTCAAGCCAGACAACCCCCCCAATTCCCCCTTGTCGAGCCACAACAATGACTACAACCCGCAACGACTGGGAACAACGCTTCCAGTCCCTGAGCATCGAATCCCGCGCCTTCATCAACGGCGAATACCGCCCTGCGATCAGCGGCGACACCTTCGAATGCCTGAGCCCCGTTGACGGCCGTTTCCTCGCCTCCGTGGCCAGCACCGACGAAGCCGACGCCAACCTCGCCGTTGAGGTCGCGCGCCAGTCTTTCGAATCCGGCGTGTGGGCGAAAAAAGCCCCGGCCGAGCGCAAGCGCATCCTGATCCGCTTCGCCGATCTGATCCTGCAACACCAGGAAGAGCTGGCGCTGCTCGAAACCCTGGACATGGGCAAACCGATCAGCGACTCGATGAGCATCGACATCCCGGCGACCGCCAACGCGATCCGCTGGAGCGCCGAAGCCATCGACAAGATCTACGACGAAGTTGCCGCCACGCCGCACGACCAACTGGGTCTGGTTACTCGCGAACCGTCAGGTGTTGTCGCCGCGATCGTGCCGTGGAACTTCCCGCTGATCATGGCCAGCTGGAAATTCGCTCCGGCGCTGGCGGCGGGCAACTCGTTCATCCTCAAGCCTTCGGAAAAGTCGCCGCTGACTGCCATCCGCATCGCTCAGTTGGCGTTGGATGCAGGCATTCCAAAAGGCGTGTTCAACGTTTTGCCAGGCTTCGGTCACACCGTCGGCAAAGCATTGGCGCTGCACATGGACGTCGACGTGCTGGCCTTCACTGGCTCCACGGCGATTGCCAAGCAACTGATGATTTATGCCGGCCAAAGCAACATGAAGCGCGTCTGGCTCGAAGCAGGGGGCAAGAGCCCTAACGTGGTGTTCGCCGACGCACCGGACTTGCGCGCGGCAGCACAAGCGGCGGCCGGCGCCATTGCCTTCAATCAGGGCGAAGTCTGCACTGCCGGTTCGCGCCTGCTGGTCGAGCGTTCGATTCGCGAGCAGTTCATCCCGATGCTGGTGGAAGCGCTGCAAGCGTGGAAACCCGGTCACGCCCTCGACCCGGCCACCACTGTCGGCGCCGTGGTCGATCAGCGCCAACTCGACAACGTGCTGCGCTACATCAGCATCGGTCGCGAGCAGGGCGCTGAACTGATCGCCGGCGGCAAACGCACTCTCGAAGAAACCGGTGGCTTGTACGTCGAGCCGGCGCTGTTCGACGGCGTGACCAACGCCATGACCATCGCCCAGGAAGAAATCTTCGGCCCGGTCCTGTCGCTGATCACCTTCGACACCGCTGAAGAAGCACTGCAAATCGCCAACGACAGCATCTTCGGTCTCGCCGCCGGGGTCTGGACCAGCAACCTGAGCAAGGCGCACACCTTCGCCCGAGGCCTGCGCGCCGGCAGCGTGTGGGTCAACCAATACGACGGCGGCGACATGACGGCGCCGTTCGGTGGCTTCAAACAATCAGGTAACGGTCGCGACAAATCGCTGCACGCGTTCGACAAGTACACCGAGCTGAAAGCGACCTGGATCAAGCTCTGATTTTTCTAAAGCGGTGGTCGCCTTCAATGGGCGACCCTCGGAGAACAATAAAATGAAACAACAACACGTCAACAGCTACTACGCCGCCACCCGCAACGAAGTCATCGACTTCCCGGTTCTGGAAGAAGCGGTGGATTGCGATGTCTGCATCATCGGCGCCGGCTACACCGGCCTGTCCTCGGCACTGTTTCTCAGCGAGGCCGGCTATAAAGTGACCGTGCTTGAAGCGGCGAAAGTCGGCTACGGCGCCAGCGGTCGCAATGGCGGTCAACTGGTCAACTCCTACAGCCGCGACGTCGATGTGATCGAAGAGCGCTACGGCGACAAGACCGCAGAAATCCTCGGCAGCATGATCTTCGAAGGCGCCGACATCATCCGTTCGCGCATCAAGGACTACGACATCAAATGCGACTACCGCCCGGGCGGTATCTTCGCAGCGATGAACAAGAAGCAGCTCAACGGCCTGGCCGAGCAGAAGCGCAACTGGGAACGCTACGGCAACCACAACCTGAAGATGCTCGATGCGGCGGACATTCGTCGCGAAGTCGGCTCCGACGCCTACGTCGGCGGCCTGCTCGACCTGCAGGGCGGCCACGTACATCCACTGAACCTGGCCCTCGGCGAAGCCGCCGCAATCACGCGTCTGGGTGGCAAGATCTACGAGCAATCCGCTGCCGTGGAAATCACCTACGGCGAGCCAAACATCGTGCGCACCGCCAAAGGCCTGGTACGCGCCAAGTACCTGCTGATCGCCGGCAACGCCTACCTGCCGCAAGGCCTCGACAACCGCGTCACCGCGAAAAGCATGCCGTGCGGCTCACAGATCGTCGTCACCGAACCGTTGACCGAAAAACAGGCGCGCAGCCTGATCACCAACAACTACTGCGTCGAAGACTGCAACTACTTGCTCGATTACTACCGCCTCACCGCAGACAACCGTCTGCTCTACGGCGGCGGCGTGGTCTACGGCGCCCGTGAACCGGACGACATCGAACAACTGATCCGCCCGAAGATCCTCAAGACCTTCCCGCAGCTCAAAGACGTGAAAATCGACTACCGCTGGACCGGCAACTTCCTGCTGACCATGTCACGCATGCCGCAATTCGGCCGCATCGAGAAAAACGCCTACTACATGCAAGGCTACAGCGGCCACGGCGTCACCTGCTCGCACCTGGCTGGCAAACTGATCTCGGAAATGATCCGCGGCGACGCCGAACGCTTCAACGCCTTCGCCTCGCTCCCACACATGCCAATGCTCGGCGGCCGCACCTTCTCCGCACCGCTGACAGCCCTCGGCGCGGTCTACTACTCGCTACGCGACCGCTTCGGCCTCTAAGTTAGCAATGTTCAAAATGTGGGAGCTGGCTTGCCAGCGATGACGGCCTGACAACCTCCACAAAGCCAACTGACACAAAAGAGATCCAACTGTGGGAGCGAGCCTGCTCGCGAAGAGGTCATTCAGCCAACATCGCCGTCGTCTGACACACCGCTTTCGCGAGCAGGCTCGCTCCCACAGTGACTCTACTACCAAGGCAGGAAAGACTTTTCCCCCACCATCCATCGAACCTGCTGAGCTACACCATCAAACGTGATTTAATAGCCGCCTTTCACGGTTCCGGGACACGGGAGCAACGTGATCCGCGCCCCGGCGCGTCACCCGCCACCCACCCCCATTACCCTTAAGTACCTCAACATAAGGCAGTCATGGATACGGGTTCTCGACTCAAACTAGTACGCGAAAGCTACAAACTCTCCCAGCGCGAGCTGGCCCGGCGTAGCGGCGTGACCAATGCCACCATCTCCCTGATCGAACAGAATCGCGTCAGCCCCTCCGTCAGCTCCCTGAAAAAGCTGCTCGAAGGCATCCCGATGTCCCTGGCCGACTTCTTCACCTTCGACCAGCCGCCACGCGAACACCAATACGTCTTCCGCGCCAACGAACAACCGGATCTTGGCCGCCATGGCCTGCGCCTGCTGCTGATCGGCGCCTCCGTGCCGAGCCGGCAGATGCGCTTGCTGCGCGAGCAATACGCACCGGGCGCGAGCTCCGGGGAAGAGCCGATTGTGCATTCGGAAGGTGAGGAGTGTGGGTTGGTGACGCGCGGGACTGTTGAGTTGACCGTGGATGGCTCGGTGAGTGTTTTGAATGCGGGGGATGGGTATTACTTTCCGACCACGCTGCCGCATAAGTTCCGGAATATCGGGGCGGATGAGGCTGAGATTATTAGTGCGAATACGCCGGCGAATTTTTGATAATGCCCCGTGGCCGATATTGGCGACTGGTTACTGCCGGGGTTGTCGAGTTTAGGCAATAAACAAGTGTGGTGGCGGAAATACACTGTGGCGAGGGGATTTATCCCCGATCGGCGACGCAGTCGTCGTAATCCGGGGCGTGCGGGGTGTCTGGAGAAATGAACTCGCCGGGTTGGGGCCGCTTCGCAGCCCATCTGGGATGAATCCCCTCGCCACAAGGGGTGTTTTCCTACGAGTTTTTCAGACTTCAAATTCGGTCGATCTCAAGTCATGGCTTTGTATGTTTGGTACAAGGGCCGCTTCGCAGCCCAGCGGGAGCAAGCTCCCTCGCCACGGTGATTGCATCGATATTTAAAAAGGGACACCCAGCGGTGTCCCTTTTTATGTGCGCTAAACAGCCGTTACTTCGCCTTCCAATCCCCACCCCCACTTTCGCAATCAATCTTCGCCTGCCCCAGATTCTCCGCACCGTAGTAATAAGTAGTCACCTGCGCACCATCAGGAATATTCAACGCTTTGGCGTTTTTGTCCTTGCTGGTGGAGTGCGGGTTGGCCAGGGATTCCTGGGTGAGCGTGGCGATGCAGGTGGCCTGGTAATGGTCATCGCACTGTTGGACCTTTTTCTTGACGGCGTTGACCATGTCTTTGCTTTCGTTGCTGCACGACCAGTCGATGGAATTGACGGGCACACCCTCATATTCGTAGCAACTGTGGCTGGAGACGGTGGGCACGGAGGCGCTGGAGGAGCGGGTTTCGACGTCGCAGCCTTCGGCCATGACGCAGGTGGGGATGACGCTGAAAGTGGCGATCAGAAGCAGGAATCGAATGTTCATCGGGCTTTCCTCTTCAATGGCGCCGGTTCTGATCAATGAGTGGGCGCTTATGGTTTCGAGATAGCGCAGGGGAAGGAGGTTCAATCAGGTTTTTGATTTGCGCTGTTCGCGTAGACTGAGAAACAATCGGACACATCTAGCGCCCCAAGGATTGGAATATTGCCCATGATTGAAATCTGTAGCCGCAATGGCACATCCGTTTCGCGCATTCGGAGACTTCCATGACGCAAACACTGGAACGCGCAATCGCCATCGCCGCCATCGCCGCCACTGCGCACGCGGGGCAGGTGGACAAGGGCGGGGCGCCGTACATTCTGCATCCGCTGAAGGTGATGCTGCGCATGACCACGCTGGAGGAACGCATCGTCGCGGTGCTGCACGACGTGGTCGAGGATTGCGATATCAGCCTGAATGACTTGCGCAAAGAGGGCTTCAGCGAAGAGGTGCTGACGGCCATTGCCTCGGTGACCAAAGTGCCGGGCGAGTCCTATGAGGATTTCGTCGAGCGCGCGGCGCAAAACCCGATCGGCCGGGTCGTGAAACTGGCGGATCTGGAAGAGAACAGCGACCTGTCGCGGATCGCCTCGCCGAGTTGGGAGGATCTGGAACGAGTCGAAAAATACCGTCGCGCAATCGGTCGGTTGCGCTCATAAAAATGGACACGCCCCTGTAGGAGCTGCCGAAGTCTCGGGCCGCGATCGGACGATCTTTTGATCTTGTTTTTTAGATTCAAAGTCAAAAGATCGCAGCCTGCGGCAGCTCCTACACGGGATCGTGTCGGGTCAGTTGAATAGCCAGGAAGGCGAATATGAAATCCATTCTATGTTTGTTGATCGCCGCCGGTTTTGGCGCCGTGTTGCAGTCCCTCGGTGTGCCTCATGGGTTGCTGCTGGGGTCGATCCTTGTCACGGCATTGGTCGTCACTAAATCCGGTTTTGCACCCGCGACACCTTATGGTTTGGGCTACATCCAGGTCACGCTGGGCATCGCCACCGGGCTGATGTTCGAAGCGTGGGACGGTGCGACGGCGTCGACGATGTTGCCGAGCCTTGGCGTGTTGCTGCTGTGCTTGACGGTGCAGATTGCCCTTGCCGGATGGTGGCTGACGCGCGGGGCAGGGTGGAATCGCACGGATGCACTGCTGGCGGTGTATCCGGGGGCTTTGGCGGCGGTGTTTGATTTGCTTGAGTCGGAGAAGGCGTCGAGCAAGGTAATCATCGTGCACCTGATGCGGTTGCTGTTGATCACGGTGTTGGTGAGCTTTTTGATTCCGGGGCAGGTGTCGGTTGCTGCTGTTGATAGCGATCCGTTGACCACCGGCATGGCGTTGACGGTTTTCTCGGTAATCGGCTTGAGCGTCGTGCTCGGTCGATTGCTGCTGGTAATCGGCGTGCCGGCGCCGTTCATGCTGACGGCGATTCTGCTGACTGCGGTGTTCGTGAAGTCGGGATGGCTGCAGGGCTTTCACATGCCGGACTGGAGTTTGAATCTGGCAGCCCTGGTGCTCGGCGTACGGATTGGATCGCGGTTCCAGGGTTTGGGCCTCAAGGAATTGGGGCTGCATGGTCGTACGGCGCTGGTGTCGGTCGGGTTGATGATCGTGGTGGCGGCGGCATTTGCCGAAGGGGCGGCGCGATGGTTGGGCAGCGATCCGCTGTCTCTGTGGCTGGCGTACATGCCGGGGGCGATCGAGACGATTGCGATTGTCGCGTTTGGGGGTGGGCTGAATGTGGTGTTTATCCTCACTCACCACTTGGCGCGGATGGTGCTGCTGCATTTTGCGCCGGCGTTGTTGGTGCAGGTGCGGCGGGTGCGGGAAGAGTCCTGATTACACATCATCCGTCGCGGTGAGGGAGTTTGCTCCTTCACCACTTAAATGAGTTTGCCACTGGTGAACTACACTATTTGATTACCCCGCATCACAGCCAACCCCAGGCCCCGCCGGAGGTAATCATGAATCGTTTGTCGTCCACCGCTCTCTTGATCGCCGCTCTTTGCGCCACGCAAGCCAATGCGCAAACCATCGTCCCGCTAAAGGGCCAGACTTCGCAACAAACCCAGATCGACATGAACGACTGCCATTCGGTCGCCGCCAGTTCCACCACTTCAACCCCGCAAACCGGTGGTCGCCTGAGGGGCGCTGCCGTCGGTGCTGCGGCCGGTGCAACAGCGGCTGAGGTGCGCGGTCGCCAGCACGACGAGTTTTATGATGCGGTCGACGATGATCGCAAGCAGGATTACCGGCAGAACCGCGCCGGGCAATCGGCTGCCGTCGGCGCGGTGGTGGGTGGTGCGCGACAGCGTCAGGATCGACGTGCGCAGAGCAAGACTGATGCAGCAGCCAGTTCCAGTGCTTACACCGGGTGTCTGCAAGGGCGCGGCTATCAGGTCACGCCTTGACGGCTGGGTTTGTGCGCTTCGAGCAGGCGCATCATCAACGCGCTGTAGAGCGTGACCAGAATGAACAGACCCATGCGCACGGCGAACGCGCTGTAGACGTCTTTGCCCGCGGCGCTGTCCTGCACCGATTGGCCGAGCAGGATGATCATCGTCACCAGGGTGTTCAGCCAGAAGCCGGGGCTGAAGGTTGTCGGGCTGAGGCGATAGAGTTTGCGCGCCAGCCACAGCCCGAACAGCAGCGTCCACAGAAAGAACATCCACACATGCACGAACAGGCTCAAGCCACACCAGAGCAGCACGGCCAGCAAGCCTCCGAGCAGGGTCGAGCCGAGCAGTTCGCGCCCGGCGTGATGGGTGTTGGGCGTGGAGGTTTGCTGGCCGAGGCTGACGGCTTTGAGGATGATCGGCAGGTAACTGGCCGGGTCGCTCAGGGCCAGCAAGAATGTCGGCATGACGATCAGGGTGGCGCGCAGTGCCACACGCGGGACTTCATCGGCGGGTAAGGCGGGCGGTTTCGGTGGGACAGGGCTGTCGGGCCGTTCTGGAAACAGTGTATGGCTGATGCCCACTACCGCGACCGCCAGCAACAAGCCTTTGACGAGGGCGCCGATCACCGCCATCGCCAGATCGAATTCGGCAAATCCGGCGGCAGAAATCATGGTCATGCCGATCACCAGAAAGGTCACGATCAACGGGTTACCGCCGCGCAGGCCAAAGCGAAACACCACAAACAAACCGAGCCCAATCAACAACACACCACTCACCGGGTAATAGCGCAGCAACGGCACCAGCAGCAGGCCGATGCTCGTTGTCAGCGCGGCAACCAGTGCCAACACTATCGCGCCTTTGAGCGGTAATGGCCTTGGCAGACTGGCCAGCAACAACACCGCCAGCACGGGCGAAATAAACGCCAGCGGAAGCGCTAGCGCATAACTGGCGGCGGTACACAGCGCGGTGCCGAACGCCAGGCGCAAGGCCCGTTGCGCCGGGACGCTGCGCTCAGTAGGCATACGACAGCCAGCTCATCAGCCCGACAAACAAGCGCCCCAACGGGTTGAGCGGATTGCCTTCGCTGGGGAAGGCCATGACTTCCGCCTGACCGCCGGCACGGATGGCGCGGCTGTCGATCAGGCGTTTTTTCGCCTCTTCAGTGAATTCGATGATCACCGGAAAACGTTGCGCCGGACGCAGCCAGTCGCGGCTGTTCTGGATGCTCGGCAGGGTGCCGGGCGCCGGCGTCTGGCCGACACTGACGCCATAGCCGACGCTGCGCACCCGGCCGTCGAGGACTTCGCCGGGCAGTGCGTCAAGGACGATGGCCACCGGGGTTCCAGGTTGCACGCGGCCGAGGTTGTTTTCGGTCAGGTCAGCGCTGATCCATACGTCGTGGATCGCTATCAGGGTCATCAGCGGGCTGCCGGCGGCGGTGAACTGGCCGACGTCAGTGCGCAGGTCGGTAATCAACCCGGCCGAGCGTGCGCCGATGCGGGTGTTGGCCAGATCCAGCTCGGCTTTGGCCAGTGCCGAGGCGGCGCTGCGTAACTGCGCGTTGGTGTCGGTATTGCCACCTTCCTGTTCCTGCGCCCGTTGCACTTCGGCGCGGGCGGCGGCAACTTGGGCGACCGCTTGTTCACGGTTTGCTCGCGACACCTCAAGAAGGCGAACGGAGACCGTGCCGGGATCTTGTTTGTACAAACCCTCGAGGCGCTGATTGTCCTGTCGTGCCTTGAGTTCGTTGGCTTGTGCGGCCCTTAAGGAAGCCTGTGCCGAGGCGATTCCGGCGGTGCTGGCGCCGACCTGCCGACGGGTCGATTCCAGATCGGCTTTTGCTCGATCGACGGCGATTTGCAACGGCTGTGGATCAAGTTCGAAGAGGGTGTCGCCCGCTTTCACATCCTGGTTGTTGCGCACGTTAACCCGGATTACCCGACCCGCGACTTCCGCCGCCACCGGAATCACGAACGCACCGACCCGCGCCTGCTGGGTGTAGGGCGTGTAGCGGTCGGCGAGCAGATACCAGGCCAGGCTCAGTACGATCAGCAGTAGCACCCAGCGGATGCCTTTTTTCGCTGCGTCGGGCTGGACAGGGGCAGGAGCGGGCGTCGTGTTTTCAGTCATGGCGGCTTTCCTGCGATGGAAGGGGATACGCCGGTTGGGCGGGTGGCGCGGTGAGCAAATCGCCCCAATCGGTGCGTTGTTGCATCTGTTGTCGGGTCGGCTCGTCGATCTGCGGCGCGTTGCTCTGCCAGCCGCCTCCGAGGGATTTGTACAGAGCGATCAGATTGCTCACGGCGTTGCTGCGGCTGACCAGATAGTTGTCCTGCAATTCCAGCAACGCACGCTGGGCGTCGAGCACCCTCTGGAAGTCCGAATAACCTTCGCGGTATTGCGTGTTGGCCAGCACCAGCGAACGCCGTGCGGCACCTTCGGCCTCACGTAAAATGCGTTCGCGTTCCAGCGCCTTGCTCAAGCCACTGGCGGCGTCGTCAGCCTCGCGCGCGGCTTGCCGAACCTTGTCGCGATAGGCTTCGATCAGTTGCTGCAAGCGTGCGTCCTGCACCCGCACGTTATTGCGGATGCGGCCGTAATCGAAGATGTTCCAGCGCAGGCTCGGGCCACCGATCAAGTCGAGGCTGCGTGGGGTAGCGCCGAGGGAATCAGTCGACCAGACGATGCTGCCGAGCAAGGTCAGCGACGGGTACAGATCAGTCTCGGCAACACCGACCAGCGCCGATTGCGCGGCGACATTCAGCTCCGCCGCGCGCACGTCCGGGCGGCGCAGCAGCAGGTTGGCCGGGACGTCTTGCAGCACGGCGCGATCCAGCAAAGGAATCAGCCCGGTTTGTTCGGCCAGCATCGCCGCGCCACCGGGCGGCTGGCCGACGAGCACCGCCAGCGCATTGCGCGTGCGCAGCAATTGGTCTTCGAATGCCGGAATGCTGCTCAGCGTGCCGAGGTATTGGGTTTTCGCCTGTTGCAGGTCGAGTTCGGCGCTCTGGCCGCTGGTGAAAAGCTTTTCGGTGATCTCGAAATTGCGTTTTTGCTGGACGGCGTTTTCCCGGGCGACGCGCAGTCGTGCTTCGGTGGTGCGCAGGGAAAAATAGGTGTCGGCGACTTGCGCGCGCAGCAGTACAAGGGCGTCTTCGTAGTTGGCCTGAGCGGCGAAGTAGCTGGCATCGGACGATTCGATGGCGCGACTGAAGCGCCCCCAGAAATCCAGCTCCCAACCGATATCGAACGCGGCGCTGTGTTGCCAGAAGTGCAGATCCTGCGGGTTGCTGCCGCCGGACTGGTGGCGGTCGATGTAGAGGCTGTCGACCCCGACCTGTTGCAGTTGCGGGTAGCGGCCGCTTTCGGCGATGCCCAGTTGGGCGCGGGCTTCGAGCACCCGCAGGCCGGCGATTTTCAGGCTGCTGTTATGTGCATCCGCTTCGGCAATCAGGCGATCCAGCACCGGGTCGGCGAACACCTGCCACCACTGGCGCAGGTCTGGCTGGGCCGCACGTTCGCTGGCCTGCTCCAGCGCTGCGCTGTTCCATTGCTTGCTCCAGGCTTCGGCCGGCGGCTGGAAATCCGGCCCCAGACGCACACAGCCGCTGAAGCTCAGCGCGCCGAGCAACAACAGGTGACCGGGCCGCGTCAGCAGGGCTGTCGGTGCAGGCATTGCGTGTGTCCCCAATCGCCAATATCACTGGAGCATAGACCGCGAATTGCAGGTTGTTCGGGCGAATCTGCTGCTACGCTTTTCAGGCACGGCATCCCGCCAAAACAGGTACGAAACCATGGACACTGCCCAAGATCCGGTAACGCCGACCACCACCGCCAACTGGCGCTTCAAGGTCGGTGTGGCGATCATCTGCCTGATGCTCGGTTCGTGGCTGATGTTGCCACTGGCCGCCGCCCTCGATGTGCCCGGCTCGAAAGTGGCGGCGCTGACCGGTGTGCTGTTTATCAGTAACAAAGTGCTGTTGCTGCTGGTGATCGCGGTGATGGGCAAGGCCGGATTCGCCGAACTCAAGCGCAAGATCGGCGGGTATGTCTCGGGGATGATTCCGACACCGGTCGACGAGGTCGGGCCGCTGCGGCACAGGATCGGCGTGGTGATGTTTTGCCTGCCGTTGCTTGTCTCGTTTCTGGAACCGTATTTCGATAACTTCTGGCCGGGGTTGCGGCCCAATCTGTGGCAGCTGCAATTGCTTGGGGATCTGATGTTCGTTGGCAGTTTCTTTGTGCTGGGCGGCAACTTCTGGGAGAAGGCCCACGCGCTGTTTGTGCGTAAGGCGCGGGTGGTATCGGCCTGACGCCTCAGGCGTGGCCCAAAGCGATCGCGAACGACACGACGATCATGCAAGCAAACGCGAAATTGAGATTCATAAGGTGGTCATCCTGAGCCTGTTGAGAGTGGGGCCATTCTGAACAGGCTGAATGCAAAGGAAAAATTCGGCTTTGTGATTCCAATGATCGAAACAATTGATATCCGCCGATTTGTGTTTACCCGAGGCTTTCGCTAGTCTCGGCGAAAACCTGCAACTACAAGCATAAACAGGCAGATCCATGCACGATCATTCGGTCACCGAACTTCCCTCCCTGCGCCGGCAGAAAATCCTCCTGATTCTTGAGCGTGACGGCAAGGTCATGGCCTCCGAGTTGAGCCAGCATTTCGCCGTGTCCGAGGACACCATCCGCCGCGACCTCGCCGAGCTGGATAACGCCGGCCTGGTGCAGCGGGTACACGGCGGTGCGTTGCCGAGGCCGAAAGACACCGGCAAGGATTACTTCACCCGCATCAGTGAGACCGACGAGGTGAAAACCCGCTTGGCGCAACTCGCCGCCGGACGGGTGAAGGATGGCCAGATCGTGCTGTTCGATTCCGGCACTACCACGTTGCAGATCGCGCGTTCGTTGCCGGCGGATATCAAGATCACAGCGGTGACCACCTCGCCGATGACCGCCATCACCCTCGCCGAATACAAGGGCATCAAGGTAATCCTGGCGGGCGGGCAGTTGAACCTGGCGACGATGTCGGTCAGCGGCCACGAGACCGTGCGCCTGCTGCAAAGCATCAAGGCTGATCTGCTGTTTACCGGGGTGTGTGCGATTCATCCGGAGGTGGGGTTGAGTTCGCTGTATTTCGATGAGGTGCCGGTGAAGCAGGCATTGTTCGAGAGCGCCGCGCAGGTGATCGCGGTGACCACGGCGGACAAGTTGGGCGCGGTGGAGCCGTTTGTGGTGGCGCCGTGCACGCGGGTGCATACGTTGATTACCGAGCGGCACCTGGCGTCGGGGAGTGTCGAGGATTATCAACGGTTGGGGATTGAGGTGGAGCAGTTGCCTGACTGAGATTTGTATAGCGGCTTAGGGTCTCATCGCGAGCAGGCTCACTCCTACAGTTGGAATGCATTCCCCTTGTAGGAGTGAGCCTGCTCGCGATGGGGTCAGTCCAGTCAACGCAACTTTTCAAGCATCTGGTAGTACCACATCCCCGCCGCCAGTAACGGATTGCCCAGCAAATCCCCCATCGGCACGCGAATGTGCTGGCACGCCGCAAACGTATCGAACTGCTCCATCTGCCCGGTGATCGCCCGACTCATGATTTCGCCCATGATGTGGGTCGAGGCGATGCCGTGCCCGGAGTAACCCTGGCAGTACCAGACATTGTCCGAAAGCTTGCCCAGTTGCGGGATGCGGTTGATCACGATGCCCATCGCGCAGCTCCACTGGTAGTCGATCTGCACGCCTTTGAGCGCCGGAAAAGTCTGCTCGATGCACGGGCGCAGTTCGGCGGCGATGTCCCGCGAGTCCTTGCCGCTGTAGTTGGCGCCGCCGCCGAACAACAAGCGGCCGTCGGCGGTGAGGCGGTAGTAATCGAGGACGAAACGGCAGTCGTACACCGCTAGATCTTCAGGGTTGATCTGCCGCGCCAGATCGCCGAGCGGGGCCGTGGTGACGATGCCGCCCATGGCCGGAAAAATCTTGCCCTTGAGCTGGCCCGGTTCGAGTTTGTGATAGACGTCGCCGGCGAGCATTACCTGATTGGCGTCGATCTGGCCGTGGGCGGTTCTGACGCCGGGCGTATCGCCGTGAATGATCTCCAGCACTTCGCTGTTTTCGAAGATCAGCGCACCCAGACTTTCCGCCGCTCGCGCTTCGCCGATGCACAGGTTGAGCGGGTGCAGGTGCATGTTGCGGGTGTTCTTGATCGCGCCGTGGTAGAGGTCACTTTGCAGCAGGTCGCGTACTTGGCTGCGGTCGAGCAGGCTGACTTCATCACCCAGTCCGCGTCGCACGGCTTCTTCGTAATCGCTGCGCAGATCGGTCATGTGGCTGGGTTTGTAGGCGGCGTGCAGGTGACCGTGTTTGAGGTCACAGGCGATGCCGTATTTCTCGACGCGCTGTTTGATGATCTCGTGCCCGCGCCAGCGCAGATGCCAGATGAAATCGTCGACCTCATCACCCAGTTTCGGGCGCATCTGTTTGCGCATCGCGCCATCGCCAGAGAGGCTGCCGGTGACCTGGCCGCCATTGCGCCCGGTGGCGCCCCAACCGATTTTGTTGCTCTCGACGATGGCGACTTTCAGGCCTTTTTCGGCGAGTTCGACAGCGGTGGCGACGCCGGTGAAACCGCCGCCGATGATCACCACATCGACTTTGTGCCGGCCTTGCAGGGTCGGGTAGTCGGTGTCCTGGTTGAGGGTGGCGGTGTAGTAGGAATTGCAGCGATTGGTCATGTCAGTGTCCACACAAAATTCGAGTTCGGTACGCGGTCCCTTGTGGGAGCGAGCCTGCTCGCGAAAGCGGTTCGTCAGTCACCCAAATGTTGAATGTGACGACGCCTTCGCGAGCAGGCTCGCTCCCACAGGGGAGATGTGAATATTCAGGCTTCAGTCAGATACCAGCGCCAATCCTGCTCACCCACTTCAGCCATGAACTGCCGGTACTCAGCGCGCTTCACCGCCAGATAAACCCCAAGAAATTCCTGCCCCAACGCATCCCGTGCCCAACTTGAATTTTCCAGCGCCTGCAGCGAAGTCAGCCAATCGGTCGGCAGTAATTCCTTCGCTTGCGCATAGCCGTTGCCCTCGACCGGTGCGCCCGGATCAAGGTTTTCGCGAATGCCGCGATGAATGCCGGCAAGGATTGCCGCTGCCGCCAGATACGGGTTGGCGTCGGCGCCGCAGATACGGTGTTCGATGTGTCGGGTATTGGCCGGGCCGCCGGGCACGCGCAGGCTGACGGTGCGGTTGTCGACGCCCCAGGTCGGCGCCAGTGGCGCATAGCTGTTGGCCTGAAAACGGCGATAAGAGTTGGCATTCGGGCAGAACAGCAGCAGCGAATCGAGCAAGGACGCGAGCATCCCGCCAATCGCCGTGCGCAGCAGCGGGGTACCGGCCGGGTCTTCGGAGGCGAACAGGTTACGGCCTTCGGCATCGGCGAGGCTGACGTGCATGTGCATGCCGGTGCCGGCCAGATCATCGAACGGCTTGGCCATGAATGTCGCTTGCATGCCGTGCTTGTGCGCCACGGCTTTGACCAGGCGCTTGTAGCGCACTGCTTGATCCATCGCCTCCAGCGCATCGCCATGTTCGAGGGTGATTTCTACCTGACCCGGCGCGTATTCCGAGATAGCTGTGCGCGCCGGAATGCCGTGCAGTTTGCAGGCGCCGTAGAGGTCGGCGAGGAACGGTTCGATCTGCTCCAGTTCACGCAAACCGTAGACCTGGGTGTGTCGCGGTCGACCGCCGTCAGCATCCAGCGCCGGTTGCGGGCGGCCGTTGTGATCGCGTTTGGCGTCGAGCAGATAGAACTCCAGTTCGCAGGCCATCACCGGGTAATAACCCTCGGCTTTGAGCGCGTCGACCACCTTGATCAACAGGTGGCGCGGGTCGGCGATGCTCGCCGGCATGCCCTCGGTGGGGTGCATGCTGACCTGCACCGCAGCGGTCGGAATCTGCCGCCACGGCAGGCGCACCAGACTGCCTTCCAATGGATAGGCGCGGCAGTCGATATCGCCGACATCCCAGACCAGACCGGAGTTTTCGACGTCTTCACCCTGTACGGTCAGACCGAGAATAGTGCTGGGCAGTGGGCGGCCGCTTTCATACACGGCGAGCAGTTCTTCACGGTGCAACAGCTTGCCGCGCGGTACGCCGTTGGCATCGAGGATGAACAGTTCGATCATGTCGATATCGGGGTTCTGTTCAAGGAAAAGGCGTGCGTCTTCAATGGCTGCGAATTTCATAATCAATCACTCAAATGGCGCCGCACAGGCGCGCAGATTCGGGCCGGACGCGATGGATGGCGTCCTGGCAGGGATTTCAAAAAGGTCTTCAGTCAGTCAGACGCGACGATGAACCTGTGGCGAGGGGATTTATCCCCGATGGGGCGCGAAGCGGCCCCCAAAAGGCGTGACTGCTACGCAGTCCATCGGGGATAAATCCCCTCGCCACAGGCCATCATCCAGTTTGTGTTGTTGACTGACGGTAATCAGGAAATCAGCAGGCGATATCCGGCGGGCGTGCGGAGTGACGCAGCTTGGAACGGCGCAGGGCCATGGGGAGATTGACGATGCGATTCATGCGCGGCCTCTTTGACAGAGGGCGCACACAGCGGAGACGTTCAACGATTTTGGTTGTTGTAGTGACGTACTCATGACGCGTGTTTCCGTTGGCGGAAAACTTCGGTGGCGGGACTGACCCGCCGACCGGTGTGCCCGGATAGTAAGGGGCATTCCTCGGGCGTGTAAACGATTGATTGCGCATCGGCGATGCGACGGTTGTTTAGCGCAACAGGTGAAAGCCCAGCCCGACAAGGGCGCAAACGATCAACACTTCAATCACACCACGTTTGAAAACGAACAGCGCCAGTGCCGCCAGGACTGCCAGCGCTATCGAAAAAACATCCGGTTGCCCGACGAAACCGCTCGGCCAGAACACGTGATACGCGAAAAAACACGCGAGGTTGAGAATCACCCCGACCACTGCTGCCGTGATCGCGGTCAGCGGCGCAGTGAACTTCAGTTCATTGTGAGTCGATTCCACCAACGGCCCGCCGGCGAGAATGAACAGAAACGAAGGCAGAAAGGTGAACCACGTCACCAGCGTCGCTGCCATTGCGCCGGCGGCGAACGCATGTTCCGCGCCGAATACCGGTTGCACATAACCGCCGATGAAACCGACAAACGCCACCACCATGATCAACGGCCCCGGGGTGGTTTCGCCAAGCGCCAGGCCGTCGATCATCTGCGTCGGCGTCAACCAGCCGTAATGCCCCACCGCGCCCTGATAGACATAGGGCAACACCGCATAGGCCCCTCCAAAGGTCAGTAATGCGGCTTTGGTGAAGAACCAGCCCATCTGCGTGAAAGTGCCGTCCCAGCCGAACAACGCCGTCAGCAAGGCCATGGGCAAACACCACAGCGCCGCGCCGACCAATGCCAGCCGCGAGAGCTTCGACAGACTGAAGCGAGCGTGTTCGGGCGTCGGGGTGTCGTCATCAATCAACGCCGGGCCAAAGGATTTTTCACTGCTGCGCTGGCCGCCGTTATCGAATCGCTGCGGCGCCAGACGCCCGCCGAGATAACCGATCAACGCGGCGCCGAGCACGATCAGCGGGAACGGCACATTGAACGCAAAAATCGCCACGAACGAGGCCCCGGCAATCGCCCAGAGCCAGCCATTCTTCAAGGCCCGTGAGCCGATGCGATGCGCCGCGTGCAGCACAATCGCCGTCACCGCCGGTTTGATCCCGTAAAACACCCCGGCCACCGCCGGCACGTCACCGTAGGCGATGTACAGCCATGACAGCGCAATCAGGATAAACAGCGACGGCAGCACAAACAGCACGCCCGCAATCACGCCGCCCCAGGTGCGATGCAACAACCAGCCGATGTAGGTCGCCAGTTGTTGAGCCTCGGGGCCGGGCAGCAACATGCAGTAGTTGAGGGCGTGGAGAAAACGTCGTTCGGAGATCCAGCGGCGGCGTTCGACCAACTCCTGATGCATGATCGCGATTTGCCCGGCGGGGCCGCCGAAACCGATACAGCCGAGCTTGAGCCAGAAGCGCCAGGCCTGACGCAGGGTGACGGGATCGGGGCGGGGAAGATCCTGCGGCGGTGTACTCAAGTGCGGCTCCTGAGTCGAATTCTGGCGGAGCCGCTATCTAATCAGGCTTTTGTTAAATCCAATAGTGCTCAGACAAGGCTGTGACTGGCCGATCAACTCAGGACGTAATCGACGGGCGTCAACGCCGGTGGCAGTTGCGCAACACCCAGTTCAGCCAGAATGTCGCGCTCGATCGTGCGGACCAGGGCATCGGTTGGCAGGTCGTTTTCATCGCGGCCGAATGGGTCTTCCAACTCATCGGCAATCGCATCCAGGCCGAAAAAGGTGTAACTGACAATCGCGGTGAACAGCGGCGTCAGCCAGCCCAGTGGCTCGGCCATGGCGAACGGTAACAGGATGCAGAACAGGTAAATCGTGCGATGTAGCAGCAAGGTATAGGGGAAGGGCAGCGGCGTATTCTTGATCCGCTCGCACACGGCTTGAGCTTGCGTGAGGCTGGTCAGGTGATTGGCCAGCAGCATGTAGCGCCATTCGCTCAGTGCGCCGGCCTGTTGCAGATCGGAGCATTGTTCGCCGATCCGGTGCAGGATCTGTGCGCTGTAGTCGGGCACCTGAGCGTCGGGTTTCGGGTCGACCCACGCGCCGCTGGCCGCCGCCTCGTCTTCACGCCGCAGTCGCGCGTTGAGGGAGTGGGCGAAGCCGCACAGATTGAGCAGCAGCGGCCGGCGTTGCTCCGATTCGCGGATGATGTGGGTTTCGCGAATGATCGAGCGCACATGGACGATCACTTCGCCCCAGGCCTTGCGCGCTTCGTACCAGCGGTCATAGCAGGCGTTGTTACGAAAACTCATGAAGATCGACAGCGACAAGCCCAGCAGCGTGAAGGGCGTGGCGTTGACCTTGGTGAAGCTGCTGGGATGGAGGGTTTCCACCAGCACAATCGCCGACGCCAGCAGGGTGACCATCAGGGTGCGCAAGGCGATTCGCTTGGCAATCGAACCCTTGAGGGTAAAAAGGATGGCGAACTGACTGACCTTGGGTCTGATGATCATGCTGGGTGATCCCGATTACGCGTGGACGTGACGCATCAACCGCCGGTCATGTTCATGAATCGCACGATTTGTACGTCATCGTTCACTTCAAAGTTGTGCCTGTAGGGCTTGAGCTTCATCGCTTCGATGATCGCTTTCTCCAGACGTTCCGGTTGCCCGGGATGGGCGCGTAGCACGGCTTTCAAGTCCAGCGAATGCTCGTTACCTAGACACAGTAGCAAACGCCCCTCCACCGTCAGCCTCACCCGGTTACAGGTAGCGCAGAAGTTGTGGCTGTGCGGAGAAATAAAACCCAGGCGAATCTGCGGGGCTTCGGCCAGCCGCCAGTAGCGCGACGGGCCTTGGGTCGATTCGGCCGAGTCGATCAGGGCGTAGCGTTCGGCGATCCGTTCGCGCACTTGTGCGCTAGAGAAAAACGATTCGGCGCGGCTGTGTTCGTCAATCACGCCCAGCGGCATTTCTTCAATGAAAGAAATGTCCAGCTCACGGTCGATGGCGAAGCTCACCAGATCATTGATCTCTTGATCATTTCGGCCCTGCATCACCACGCAGTTGAGTTTGGTGCGAGTGAAACCGGCCTTGCGCGCGGCATCGATACCCTCGATGACCTGTGCCAGATCGCCGGTGCGGGTCATCTGTTTGAAGCGCTCAGGGCAGAGGCTGTCGAGGCTGACGTTGAGGCGTTTAACGCCTGCGTCGAACAGCGGTGCGGCGAGTTTGCCCAGTTGTGAGCCGTTGGTGGTCAGGCACAATTCGCGCAGGCCGGGCAGGGCGGCGATCTGCTCGCACAGTTGCACCACGCCGGGACGGATCAGCGGTTCGCCGCCAGTGAGACGGATCTTGCGCGTGCCCAGTGCGACGAAGCTTTGTGCCAGTTGGTAGATTTCCTCCAGCGTCAGCACTTGCTGGCGCGGCAGAAACTGCATGTCTTCAGCCATGCAATACACACAGCGAAAGTCGCAACGGTCGGTCACCGACATGCGCAGGTAGTCGACGCGGCGATTGAAGCCATCGATCAAGACGCGCTCTGACATGACAGCCTCGCTGTGGGGAAAACCGCTAACCGCGGATCTGGACGGCGCAGGGTATGGGCAATGTCGAACAGCGTCCAATCACTCTTAATGACCGGGTGATTGATGCCGTCGATGATCAGCAGAACACCACAAAAAGACTGTGGGCTTGAGATTTACTGCGCCCCAAACATCGCCGTCCAGTAAATCCCTGCATCGCTCCTCGGGTCGGTCGCATAAGCGGCGCCGAGTTCCTTGTACTGCGGGTTCATCAGGTTGGCGCAATGGCCGGGGCTGGCGAGCCAGCCGTCGACGACTTTGCCCACAGTGTCCTGGCCGGCGGCGATGTTTTCGCCGACCAGTTGACCGCTGTAGCCGGCCAGTTCGGCGCGGTCACCGGGGGTGCGGCCGTCGCGGTCCTTGTGGTCGAGGTAGTTTTTGTTGGCCATGTCGCGGCTGTGATCCTGGGAGACCGTGCCCAGCGTCGCGTTCCAGGCCAGCGGTGCGGCAGCGGCGAAGGCCTGGCCGCCGCACTGGCGTGGCTGGCTGCGTGCGGCGTTGAGCTGCTCAAGCAGTTTTTGCCCTTCACCCTGCGCATCGCCAAGTTTGGCCGACAACAATGGCCGCGCCAGCACAACGCGCCAATCACGATCAGCGCGGCTGACACCGACATCGACGAACTGCGGATCGAGCACCACCTGACAGAAACTTTCTTGAATCGCCTGCATCGCCGACGCCGCATCGCGCGGGCCGTTGAGGGTGATCGCCTGTACGTTGACCATCGGGTAACTGGCGCTGGCCATGGCTTGCTGCAAATTGACAGCCCCACTGGCCGGTAGCCGCAGTCGCGGATCGGCCGACAGCGGTGGCAGTTCGCTGGATGCCTGAGCACCGCAACGTTGCGGTTCGCTGCGGTACTTGTTGATCGATTCGATCAGTTGCGACTCGTCGCTGGCCATGGTCGAGGCGGCAAAGGCCAGGCCGGCGGACAACGCGGCAAAGCGCAAAACGGATGGCATGAAGCGCATGGAGATCTCCCTTGAGCTGAATGCGCCCATGATGCGCGAAACGCCCCCGGTGGGTGCAATGTCTTTTTCTTGATTTGGCGGATTTTTCAGCGGAACGTTACCCGCGATTTTGCCGTCTACACTCAGCCAAGACCCCGGGATGCGGGCGTCTCCCCTACGTAACACCTTGCCCGACTCGGGCCCTGCCGGAAGAGCTGACATGGCATTGAAATGGTTGATTGGATGCGTTGCGTTAACCCTGTTGGCCGGCACTGCCATGGCCACCGATCAAACGCCGATCAAGGCAAAAGCCGAAGAGAAAGCCCAGGTGCTGGAAGAGAAAGCGGCGGACAAAGTCAGCGCGGCACCGGCGCCTAAATCCGAAGCCATCACCCCGACCGAAGTGCAAGCGGTGGACCCGGCAGGCGCCGCACCGCTGGATGATCCAATCACCTGTCTGGCGCGCAGTATCTACTGGGAAGCCAAAGGCAGGGACACACCGGAGATGGAAGCCGTGGCCAGCGTGGTAATGAATCGCCTCGGCCATGAAGGTTTTCCCGACACCGTTTGCGCCGTGGTCAAGCAAGGCTCGGAAACCAAAAGCTGCCAGTTTTCCTGGTGGTGTGACGGGCGTCCGGATCAGGTCAAAGAAGATGCCGAATACGCGCTGGCCAAGGAAATCGCCGGCAAGGCGTTGAACCGTCAGCTCAAGGATCGCACCAACGGCGCGTTGTATTTCCATGACCGCAACGTGCATCCGAGTTGGGCCAAGGAATACCGGAAAACCGCCGAGACGAAAAAATTCCTGTTCTACAAACCCGCTGGCGGTGACGCGCGTTAGGCACAGACTTCCCGCACGCAACTGCGCAACCAGCGGTGTGCCGGGTCGGCGTCCATGCGCGGATGCCAGAGCATGGACACACTGATTGGTGGCATCTGGAAGGGCAAGGCAAAACTGTGCAGGCCGGTGCGCAGTTTGCTGGTGTGACGTTCCGGCACAGTGGCAATCAGGTCTGATTCACGGACCAAAGTCAGTGCCGCTGAAAATCCGCCGAATGAAGTGACAATGTCCCGCGTCAGGCCCAAGGCGAGTAACGCTTCATCGACCGGGCCGCTGCTGCGTCCGCGTCGTGAAATGAGAATGTGCTGGCCGCCGGCAAAGCGCTTGGCGCTGATCTTGCCCGAACCCAATGGATGCCCCTCACGTACCACCCCGATCCAGTGATCTTCAAACAGGATGCGGCTGTGCAGCGTCGGGTCGGTGCTGTCGTCGACCACACCAGTCTCCAGATCCACCCGGCCTTCGCGCAGCGGCGTGCTGTCCTTGTCGGCTTTCTGCACAAAGCGCAGGCGCACGCCGGGCGCTTCTTGCGCGATGCGGGCGAGCAGGGCAGCGGCGAAGGTTTCGACAAAACCGTCGGTGTTGCGCAGGGTGAACGTGCGCTGCAACTGGCCGGGATCAAGCACTTCGGCGGGACGCAAGACCGCCTCGGCGTCCTGCACCAGATGACTGACCCGCTCGCGCAACTCCAGCGCGCGCGGGGTCGGCACCAGGCCACGACCGGCGCGCACCAGCAACGGATCGCCGGTGGTTTCGCGCAGACGGGCCAGAGCACGGCTCATGGCTGACGGGCTCAGGCGCAGGCATTTGGCGGCGCGGGCGACACTGCCTTCACGCAGCAGCACGTCGAGGGTGATCAGCAGGTTCAGATCCGGTGCAGTCATGATATGGCGTTCTGTGCAGGTATTAAGTGCAAAGCATGCGTCTTGCGCCTTGTATTGTCGAGGCTCAGGCTACGACACATTAACTTTGCACAGTGAATGCGCCATGCCTCGACCACCCCTGAACACCACAGCCCGCTGGGCCCTGACCAGTCTGGCGCTGTCGATGTTGATGCCGTCGCTGGACACCAGCATTGCCAACGCCGGGTTGCCGATACTGGCGGCGGCGTTTGAGGCGACGTTTCCACAGGTGCAGTGGATCGTTCTGGCCTACTTGCTGGCGATCACCACGTTGATTGTCAGTGTCGGGCGTTTAGGGGATGGCCTCGGGCGGCGGCGATTGCTGTTGATCGGCATTGGCATTTTTACTGCCGCGTCGTTGGCCTGCGCGCTGGCCCCGGGGCTGGGCTGGCTGATCGGCGCACGGGCGGTGCAAGGCCTTGGCGCGGCGATCATGTTCGCCTTGACGGTGGCGCTGGTGGCCGATGCGGTGCCCAAGTCCCGGGCGGGCAGTGCGATGGGGTTGTTGGCGACCATGTCGGCCACCGGCACCAGCCTCGGCCCGTCGCTGGGCGGGTTGTTGATGACGCATGCCGGCTGGCATTCGATTTTTCTGCTCAACGTGCCGTTGGGCTTGCTCAATGCGTGGCTGGTGTATCGCTATCTGCCGGCGGATCGGCCAGTCCGGGTGCGTATTGCGTTTGATTATTTCGGCACCGGGTTATTGATGCTGACGCTGGCGGCCTATGCGCTGGCGATGACCCTTGACGGATTCACCCCGGCGTTGCTGCTGATCAGCCTGTGCGGCGCGGGATTGTTCATTGCGGTCGAGATGAAGACCAAGGCACCGCTGATTCGCTTGTCACTGTTCGCCGACCTGCGTCTGAGTGGCAGTCTGGCGCTGACGCTGCTGGTGACGACGGTCATGATGACCACGCTGGTGGTTGGGCCGTTTTACCTGAGCCGAGGGTTGGGCCTGACCAGCACGGTGGTCGGATTGGTGTTGTCGGTCGGGCCTTTGTTGGCGGCGTTCGGCGGCGTACCGGCCGGGCGCTTGGTGGATCGCTTCGGCGCGCGGAGAGTGGTGCCCGGCGCGTTGCTCGGGATGGTCGGCGGTTGTGGCTTGTTGGCGCTGTTGCCGATGAGTTTCGGCCTGCCTGCGTACCTGCTGCCGATGACGGTGATCGCCGCTGGTTATGCGTTGTTCCAGGCAGCCAACAATACCGGTTTGATGGCTGGGGTCAGCCAGGATCAGCGCGGCGTGGTGTCGGCACTGCTCGGGTTGGCGCGCAATCTGGGCTTGATCACCGGGGCGGCGGCGATGGGCGCGGTGTTTGCCGTGGCCACCGGCGATCCGACCCAAGCCCCGGCTGCCGTTATTGCCACTGGGTTGCACATCACCTTCGGCGTCGCCACGGCCCTGATGGTCATGGCCCTGATCATCAGCCGAGCGCAGATCAACTGTAGGAGCGAGCCTGCTCGCGACAGCGGCGGCACAGTCAAAATCTCAGGTGACTGACCCACCACCACTTTCTGTAGGAGCTGCGGCACGCTGCGATCTTTTGATTGCAAAGATCAGGATCAAAAGATCGCAGCCTCGTTTCACTCGACAGCTCCTACAGGGACTTGTGGTGGATGTCAGCCCCGGGATTCGCGGGCGGGGAAAAACAGTTCGAAGCACGTCTCGCCATCGACGCTGCTCACAGCATAACGACCGTGATGCAACTGCATGATCGTCGCAACGATCGACAGGCCCAGCCCGTTCGATTGCGCAGAGCGCTCGCGAGACGGGTCAACGCGGTAGAAACGTTCGAACAGTCGCGCCAGATGTTCCGGCGCAATCGTCACGCCCCGGTTGCGCACCCGCAGATAACTGCCGTCAGCCTCGGCAAACGCCTCGACCTGTACCGTCGAATCCGCCGCGCCGTACTTGATCGCATTGGCGCACAGATTGGCCAGCGCCCGGCGCAGCAACATCGGCTCGGCCCAGATCACGCCGCTGCCTCGCGCCTCGATGCACACGCCGACATCCGCCGCCAAGCCTTCAAAATAATCGGCGATGCGCTGCATCTCATCGGCCGCGTCCAGCTCCTGACGTTGATTCAAGGCACTGGCCGGATCGGTGCGCGCCAGAAACAGCATGTTGTCGAGCATGCGCGTCAGCCGCTCAAGCTCCTCGACATTGGAGGCGAGCAACTGCTGATACGCCTCGACGCTGCGGTTCTGATGCAGCGCGACCTGAGTCTCGCCGAGCAGGTTATTGATCGGTGTGCGCAGTTCATGGGCCATGTCGGTGGACACCTGGCTCAACTGCGCAAAGCCCTTGGCGAGGCGGTCGAGCATGGCGTTGAACGCCTCGATCATCGGCTGCAACTCTCGCGGTGCGCCATGGCTGCCGAGACGCTCACCGAGGTTGCCGACGCCGATACCGTGGGCGTGGTTGGCCAAGCGCCGCAACGGTAACAGTCCGCGATACACCAGCAGACAGCCAATCACCGCCAACATCAGCGCCGCCAGCGACGCGAAGCCATAAACACTCAAACGATAATTGGCGAGCATCGCCGTGCGCTCGCTCATCAGGCGCCCGGACTGTACTTGCAGATTGCCCAGATCGCCGGAATCGATGCTTGCCGCCACGGCCGAAAACGGCACGCCGTTGACGTCGGGCAGATGCTGCACATCGTTCAGCGACAGCGGCCGGTCAATCGGCACCGCCGGCAAATTTGGCGTGGCCAGGTTGCCGGGATTGACCACCAACAGCGGCGGCTGGCCTGGCGCGCCGATGGTCAGCAGCGCTTCGTGGTTGCCGAGCATGTTCTGGAACAGCGCCGGTTTGTTCTTGATCAGCTCAAGGGTGTTGCTGTCGTTGAGGAAACTGCGCAACTGATCGACGCGACTGACCAGCGCCGTGTCGTCGCGCCGGATGAGTTGTTCTTCAAGCTCGCTGTACAGCGCCGCGCCGAGCCCGGCCAGTGAGGCAAAGGCGAGCAGGGCAAACACCAGTGCCAGGCGCAGGGTCAGGGAATACGGGCGATTCGTGCTCATGGCTGAGTATCGAAGCGGTAGCCGATCCCGCGCACGCTGTGGATCAGCTTGAGCTGGAACGGGTCGTCGATCTTCGCCCGCAAGCGGCGCACGGCGACGTCGACCACGTTGGTATCACTGTCGAAATTCATGTCCCACACCCGTGAAGCGATCAGTGAGCGCGCGAGCACTTGCCCGGTGTGGCTGGCGAACAGTTGCAGCAGGGCGAACTCCTTGTTGGTCAAGGTGATCCGCACCCCGGCGCGGGTCACGCGGCGCTTGAGCACGTCTATCTGCAGATCGGCCACTTGCAGTTGTTCGTCTTCATGAATCGGCCCGCGTCGGGTCAGGGTGCGCAGGCGCGCCACCAGTTCGGCGAAGGAAAACGGCTTGATCAGGTAATCGTCGGCGCCCAGTTCCAGGCCCTTGACCCGGTCGGCAATGTCATCGCGGGCGGTGAGGAAGAGCACCGGCGTGTCGGCTTCCTTGCGCAGCCGGCGCAGGACTTCCCAGCCATCCATTTTCGGCATCATCACATCCAGCACGATCACGTCGAAGCTGTGCTCCAGCGCCAGATGCAGTCCGTCGGCGCCATCCCGGGCCAGGCTTACGCTGTAGCCCAGTTCCTGCAAACCGTTGAGCAGATAATTGCCGGCCTTGGGTTCGTCTTCGACAACCAGAATATTCATGGGCGATCAGTCTCAATGGTCGTTGGTGCAGCCGGTGCCTTGTACTTGATAGTCCAGCACATGTTCACGGCCCTGATGATCGAGGTAGTTCAGTTGCGCCGGAATCACGCCGCAGGCCTGTGAAATATCGGTGCTGGACAGTACTTTGTCGACATCCAGGTGCACGAAGAAGCCGGTTTTGTCATGAATCACGGCGGTGGCAGGCGTATCGGCGGCGAATACTGAACCGGTGGCGAGGAGGGCGGAGAAGGCGAGGATCAGGGTTTTCATGATGAGTCACTCAGTGGCTGAAGTTGATCGGCATTGGCGCCGGGACAACGTCAGGCTACCGAGCGATCCGCACGGCAAACCGACAACTGAATGACAAAGTTGTAATGAAACGAATTGCACAACGTCACCCCTGTAGGAGCTGCCGAAGGCTGCGATCTTTTGATTTTTTCAAAAAAAACAGATCAATAGATCGCAGCCTTCGGCAGCTCCTTGTATCTCGACTATCGCTCCGTCAGGAGCGATAGTTCTCGACTGATCATCGAGGGAGGGACTTGGAAGCCGTGCAGCTCCTTAGGCTTTTTGCCTGTGATGTAGATCGTGCTCCAGCCCTCCACACTCACTCGTATAGTTCGAACGGTATCTTGGGCCCGTCTCTGGCGAGAGCCCGCATTCGCAAGGTTGGACAGAGTGCAGTGATGATCGAAAACGGATTAATGGAGAAACGGTCATGTCCAATTTCGTCGGCGTCGATGTCGCTAAAAACACCTTTGATATCGCTACTCACCTGCCAAACGGCAAGCACAAAACCAAAGCCAAACTGGCTAACGACTCAAAAGGTTTCAAAGAGTTTGACGCCTGGTTGAACAAGCAGGTCGAGCCTACAGCCCTGATCGTGATGGAAGCCACCAGCGTTTATCACCTGGAACTTGCCGAGTTCGTCTACAACAAGGGTTACCGGGTCTGCGTCGTCAATCCGGCTACGACCCACGCTTACGCCGACAGCGAGCTGCGCCGGATAAAAACCGACAAAAGCGACGCCAAATTGATCGCTGACTTTGCTCGGGAAAAGGCTGAAAAGCTTCAGCTTTGGGCTCCGGAGCCGCTGAAATATCGTCAGCTAAAGGCGATGGTACGTCGCTTGGATGACCTTCAGGAAATGGAGCAAATGGAGCTCAATCGCCTGGATGTGTCCGACGAAAAGGTCAAAGACTCGATCAACTCTGTGCTGCGTCACATCGAGAAAGAGATCGTTGAAACTCACAAAGCAATCAAAAAACACATCGACGATGATCCAGACATGCGCCAAATGCGCGACTTGATCGTGACCATCGACGGTATCGGCCAGAAAACCCTTGAGCGGCTGCTGGCCGAGTTGGGCGACCTGCGTAAATATGACGACCCTCGCAAGCTGGTCGCTGCCGCCGGGTTGAACCCAAAGCTGCAGGACTCGGGAAAATTCAAAGGCAGAACAGTGATTTCGAGGATCGGATCGGCTCGCGTTCGGGCGGGTCTATACATGCCTGGGTTGGTTGCACTGAAGCACAACAAGGCAATCATCGCCATGAAGGACCGCTTGAAGGCCAACGGCAAGGCCCCCAAGCAAATCATCTGTGCAGCGATGCGCAAACTCCTACATTTTGTCTACGCCGTTCTTAAATCGGGCCAACCATTTGACCCGAAAATTGCCCTTGCCCGATGAGGGGCAAGACGGTATCTACAGGGTTTTGCGGTGTTTAGCTGGCGTGAGTACTCAAAATGCTCGCCACCTGCTGCGGCTGGCAATTGAGGTACGGCGACTTTTTCAGCCAGCGCTGATCCGGGTACCACGAAAACATGAACTGGCCGTCCTTGAGTTTGTCGATCACCTGCTTGGCAATCTGCGGCCGAACCGCCGGGCAACCCTGACTGCGGCCGATGCGACCCTGACGTTTGCTCCACAACGGATTCACATAGTCGGCGGCGTGGATGACGATGGCGCGGTCGCGGGCCATGTCGTTGAAGCCCGGTTCCAGGCCGTCCATGCGCAACGAATAACCGTGGGTGCCGCTGTAGCTTTCCTGAGTGCGGAACAGGCCGAGGCTGGACTGATAACTGCCTTCGACATTGGAAAACTGCGTGGCGAAGTTTTCACCGGAATTGGAGCCGTGGGCGACCAGATCGCGCAGCACCAGTTTTTTTCGGTTGAGGTCGAAAATCCACAGTCGGCGCTCAGTGGACGGTTGCGAATAATCGATGATTGCCAGGTGGCGGGACGGTTTGGCGCCGTTGTTGACCGCACATTGCATGGCGCTCAAGGCACCTTTCAGCGCTTGGGCATTGAGTTCTGGCGCGGCGTGCGCGAGGCTGGTGAACAAAACCGGCGATGGTTTGCCGGCGGCGAAAGCTGGGCTGGTCACGGCGACAAGGGTCACGGTGCTCAGCAGAAGTCGGCGCAAAAACGTCAACATTTATAAAGTGTCCTCAGCTTGCTACTTATTTGGCACTTTGGCTCCTGACGTCCAGTCGTAACCTGCAGGCCGGAAGATTCGAGCCTGACTGTTCAGCGCACCTGATGTAAGGTTGGCCATCATCTGGATGGCCATGGATTGGAGTAAAGCAGTTGTTCAAAAAGTACGCATGCTACTTGAGCATTTGTTTGCTCGCTGCGCCGTTTGTCGCTTGTGCCGATGAGCCGCTGCCACCCTTGCAGACGCTGCCGACGCCACCGGCCGAAATGCCGGTCGAGCCGCAAAGCCCTTTGCAGGCCGTGATGATCGGTCTGCGACAGTCATGCCCGGCGATTGCAACGCAGCTCAATGGCCCGGCGCTGGAACAGTTAAAAGGCTTCTACCAACAGCAGGACTGGATGCCGGTGTGGGCCAGTGAGTCGGGACGATTGCAGGCGTTACAGGGGCAATTGCAGTTGTTGGCCGACGATGGCCTCAGCCCAAAACGCTATCCGGTCGCCACCACTGCACCGCAGGACGGCGAGTTGTGCGCTGACATCGACATCAGCCGCTATTACCTGCAAGCGCTGCAGGATCTGCATTACGGCCGTCTGCTGCAATCGCACTTCGAACCGCTGTGGCACGCCGACGAAGCGCCGCGTGACCGTCAGGCGGAATTGTTGTCGATTGCCGTACCGGGCATGCATGACATTCCGGCGGCGTTCGATCTCGCCCGGCCGCGTTTGACGCAATACCAGAATCTGCGTCAGCTCTATGCCGCGCAAAGGATCAAAGCCTTGCCGCAATGGCAGTCGGTCGGCAACGGCCCGCTGCTGCGCCCGTCCATGGAAGACAAACGCGTGCCGGAACTGGCGCTGCGTCTGCACAGCGAAGGCTATCTGACCGATTACATCGCCACGCCCGGCAATGCCTACGAAGGCTTGCTGGTGGAGGCGGTGAAAAGCTTCCAGGCCAACCATTCGTTGCAGGCTGACGGTGTGGTCGGGCCGGGCACGATTGCCGAACTGAACATAAGCCCGCTGACCCGTCGCGACCAACTGCGGGTCAACCTCGAACGTTTCCGTTGGATGGCCCAGGACATGGAGCCTGATGGGCTGCTGGTCAACGTCGCTGCGGCCGAGCTGATGCTGTATCAGGGCGGCCAGCCAGTCTGGCAGACACGCACCCAGGTTGGCCGTGCCGAGCGCCAGACACCGTTGCTCAAATCCCGCGTCACGCGTCTGACCCTGAACCCGACGTGGACGGTGCCGCCGACCATCTGGAAGGAAGACAAACTGCCGGAGATTCGCAAGGACCAGACCTTCCTCAGCCGCCAGAACCTGCAAGTGCTCGATGCCAACGGCCAGCCGCTGGCCGCTGCGGACATCGACTGGGACAATCCCGGCAATATTCTCCTGCGTCAGGACGCCGGGCCGCGCAATCCGTTGGGGCAGATGGTCATTCGCTTTCCCAATCCGTTCTCGGTGTACCTGCATGACACGCCGAGCAAGGCGCTGTTCGACAAGGGGCCTCGGGCATTCAGCTCCGGTTGTGTGCGGGTCGAGCACCCGATGCAACTGCGCGATCTGCTGCTCACACCGGCGGAAAAGGCCCGCACCGAGACCTTGCTCGCGACCGGCACCACCCATGAATTCCGCTTGTCGGCGCCGGTGCCGATCCTGATGACCTACTGGACCGCGCAAGTCGACAACGCCGGCCACGTGCGCTACGCGCCGGACATCTACAGCCGTGACAACGCGTTGTTGGTTGGGCTGGATCGCGCGCATTGAGTCTCAGCGGGTGCTTCGCTTCCAGAACACCCGCGCCAGCCAGGCATCGACACTCAACTTGCCGGCCCCGGCGAAGACCAGCGGCACCAAAGCGGCCAGGTAAATCGCCGGCAGCTTGAAGTTGCCGAAGCCCTTGTTGGTGATCGCATAACCCTGCGCCAGCTCGCTCAACGACGACCAGTCGGCGGGCCAATGCACGGCGGCGGTGGCAACGACAGTCACCACGATCAGCGCGATGGCCGAAATTCGTGTGCCGAAGCCAATCAGAATCGCCAAGGCACAAATCAGCTCGGCCCACATCGACAGTTCCCAGTTCAGCGTCGCCGGCAGGTGGTCGAAGGGAAACGGGAAGCGCTCCTGAATGTCTTCGAACCAGTTCTGGCCGTTGAATTTCTCCAGCCCCGACTCGAAAAATTCCCAGGCGATAAACAGGCGCAAAGTCAGCGGCGCGAGCCAGGTGCCGGCACGGTCGAGGTTCAGGTGCAAGCCTTTGAAGGCGGCGGAAAGGGTCGAGGTCATGGCAGTTCTCCGGTGGATTTTGGAAGTTGAATCGACCGGTGCATTTGAGCCTTGGGGTGTATCGGTGATGTGTCGTCGGGGTGGGGAATTGTGCGGTGGGTGTGTCTGCGGTGGGGCGATATACAGTGCGATACAGTCTGCACGCTGGACGCGCATCACCTGTCCGGTCAGCATGGCCGAAAAAACGGATCAAACCCCATGCGACGACTCCCCTCACTGGCCGCCCTGCGTACCTTCGAATGCGCCGCCCGCCATGCGCATTTCGGCCGGGCGGCGGCCGAGCTGTGTGTCACCGACAGCGCCGTCAGCCATCAGATCCGCCAGCTCGAAGAACAGCTCGGCGTCTCACTGTTCATCCGCGAAGGCCGGCAGATTCGCCCGACCATCGCCGCCGGGCGTCTGATGCAAAGCCTGCAACAGGCCTTTGAACTGATCGGCGATGCTTGCGATGAACTGCGCGACCCGTCTTCGCTGGCGGTACTGCGCCTGGCCGTCACCGCTGAGCTTTCGCAGAAGTGGTTGATGAGTCGCCTCAGCGATTTTTACGCGCGCTATCCGCACATCACTTTACACCTCTACGAACAACCCATCGACGCCAGCGCGCCGGGCGAGGATATCGATCTGGCGATCACCTACGGCACCGGCCCGGTGGACAGCAGCGCCTATTTCGTTCGCCCTTTGCCTGCGTTGCAATTCTTCCCGGTGTGCAGCCCCGGACTGTTCAACCAAGGCACCCTGAAAACCCCTAAGGATCTCGCGCGCCACTGCCTGCTGCACGACGATCAGGACGGCAAGACCTGGACCGCGTGGCTGACCAGCCATGCCGGCGATCAGCGTCCGCAACGTCAGTTGTATTTCGCCCACGCCGGGTTGGCGCTGGAGGCGGCGGCGCAAGGGCAGGGTGTGGCGATGGGCGACAATCTTACTGCCCAGGAAGATTTGCAGAACGGTCGGCTGGTGCGGCCATTCACTTCCAGCATGACGGCGCTGGGCCAATACGCGCTGGTTTGCGAACGGGTGCGACTGGAGCGTCCGGCAGTGGCGCAGATGCTTGAATGGTTCAACGATCAACTGGCTGATTGATGAGTTGAATTCAACTGTTCCGCAATAATCATCGTTGGCGGGCGTGCTGCGGACGACCTTAGCCTGTGGTCATTCCCATCCCGAAGACGAGGTTTGACCATGGCACGTTTGCTCGACTCCACCCCCAAACACGACGGCTTTCGTCTGCCCGGCGAATTCGAAGCCAAGTCTGGTTGCTGGCTCGGCTGGCCAGAGCGCACCGATGTCTGGCGCAACGGCGCCAAGCCAGCGCAGAAAGTCTGGGTGCAGATCGTCACGGCCATTTCGCAAAGCGAACCGGTCACCGTGTGCGCTTCTGCCGCGCAATTCGCTACCGCCCGCCGGCAGTTGCCGCCGCAAGTGCGCGTGGTGGAAATGACCTGCAACGACACCTGGTTCCGCGACAGCGGCCCATGCTTTGTGGTCAACGATCAGAGCGGTGAAGTGCGCGGTGTCGACTTCGAATTCAATGCCTACGGCGGTCTCGACGGCGGCCTGTATTACCCGTGGGACAAGGATGATCAGATCGCCAGCAAGATCCTTGAGATCGAACGCTTCGACCGTTATCGCGCGCCGTTGATTGCCGAACTTGGCGGCATCCAGAGCGACGGCCAGGGCAGCATCCTCACCACCGAACAATGCCTGCTCAACCGCAATCGCAACCAGCATCTGGGCAAGGACGAAGTCACCCGCCGCTTGACCGATTATCTCGGTGCCGAGCAAGTGATCTGGCTGCCACGGGGCTGCAAGTTCGATGAAACCGATGGCCATGTCGATGACCTTGCTTGCTTTGTTCGTCCCGGTGAAGTGGTCCTGCAATGGACCGACAACCGCGATGATCCGCAGTGGGAAATCTATCAGGAGGCCTACGACATCCTGCGTAGCACCCGCGACAGCCGTGGCCGCGAGTTGATCGTGCACAAATTGCCGCAGCCGGACGTGTTGGAGTGGACCGCCGAGGAGGCCGAAGGTCTCGATCAGCAAGACAGCACCCACACCCGGCAGGCCGGTACGAAAATCTGCGCGTCGTACATCAACTACTACGCCGGCAATAGTTCGATTGTCGTTCCCCTGTTTGGTGATCGCCAGGACAACATCGCCTTGGCGACCCTGGCCGAACTGTTCCCGCAGCACAAAATCTTCGGCATCGAAAACTCCCGGGAAATCCTCCTCGGCGGCGGCAACGTCGCGTGCATCACCATGCCGCAATACGCCGGCCTGAAGAAGGGAGCCTGAGCATGGGCCTGCACAAACTGACTCAAGCGTTAATGCTGGTGCTTGCACCCTTGTGTGTGCAGGCCGCCGACACCGCCAAACCGGTGGTCAATCTGTATATATGGGGTGAGTACCTGGCCCCGGATACCCTGAAGAATTTCGAGGCGAAAACCGGTATTCATGTGGTCGCCGATCACTTTGATTCGCTGGAAACGGTGGAGACCAAACTGCTCACCGGGCGCAGCGGTTACGACCTGGTGCTGACCGCTGGCCAGCACCTGTCGCGAGCCATCGAGAGCGGTGCGATCCAGCCGCTGGACAAGGCGAAAGTGCCGCACTTCGCCGGGGTTGGTGAGGAGTTTCGTCAGCACATGGCGGTGTTCGATCCCGGCAACCGTTATGCCGGGATTTACGCCTGGGGCACCACCGGTGTGGGGTATCAGGAGCAGGCGATCAAGCAGCGTTTGCCTGACGCGCCGACGGACAGTTGGGCGATGTTGTTTGATCCGGCGGTGGTCTCGAAATTCGCCGATTGTGGGGTGAGCCTGCTCAACGATCCCAATGAAGTGTTTGCTGCGGTCATGAAGTACATGGGCCTGGACATCAACCGGCAGAACCTCGATGACCTGAAACTTGCCGAGCAGCAACTGGCGAAAATCCGTCCGTATATTCGCTACTTCGACAACGACCTGAACATCAGCGACCTGGCCAACGGCAACACCTGCGTGGCGATGTCGTGGAATGGCAACGTCGCCATCGCCGGCGGGCAGGCGCAGGCGGCCGGCAAACCGTTCAAACTCAGTTATCGGATACCGAAGGAGGGCACGCTGATCTGGTTCGACGCCATGGTCATCCCCAAGGACGCACCGCATCCGCAGGCAGGGCTGGCGTTGATGGATTATCTGATGACGCCGGAGGTGATCGCGCCAATCACCGACACCATTCACTACGCCAATGCGATCACGGCGGCGGACGGGTTGGTGGAGGCGGCGATTCGCAATGATCCGGGGACGTATCCGTCGGCCGAGGTGAGGGCTTCGTTGTACAGCAAGAACGACAACGGCAAAGCGTTCAATCGGGCGTTGATTCGGGCGTTCAGTCGCTTGAAGTCTGGCCTGTAAATGGGTGTTAAATCGACTGACGCCTTCGCGAGCAGGCTCGCTCCCCAGGGAACTGCATTTCAAATGTGGGAGCCTGCTCGCGAAGAACGATAACGCGGTCTACGGCTTGGCCACCCGCCACAAATACCAAGCCGCTACGGTCCGATAGGGACTCCACGCCACCCCAATCTCGACCATTTGCCTGCGCGTCGGCTGCACCTCCAGCCCCTTCAGCCGCCGATAGCCCTCACGCACACCGAAATCATCTGCTGGCAACACATCCATCCGCTCCAGGCTGTAAATCAGCAGCATCTCGACAGTCCAGCGCCCGACGCCGCGCAAGCTGACCAGCCGCTCGATCAGCACTTCGTCGTCCATGGCCAGCGCCGTGGCGTAATCCGGCACCACGCCGTCCAGCGTGGCTTGGGCAATGCCCTGAATCGTCGCGATCTTGCCCGCCGAAAACCCGCAGCCGCGCATTCGATCAAAGTCGGTCGCAAGAATCTGCTCAGGCCGAGGAAACGACTGGCCGGGAAACAACCCGACCAGCCGCCCGATAATCGCATCCCCGGCCTTGGCATGCAGTTGCTGATAGGCAATCGCCCGCACTAGCGATTCGTAGGGATCGCGTGCCGGATGCGGTTGGTGCAGGCAGGGGCCGACAGCCGCGACGTGCCGCTGCCAATCAGCATCGAGCGCGGCCAGAAATTCAGTTGCAGCCTGATAGACCTCGGCCATGCTATTTCAGCAAGCCGTTGACTTCGCCGTAGGAGAACGCCTTCAAGTCGTGGGTATCGAGTTTGCCGCTGTCGAGGAAGCTTTTCACCAGCCCTGCCATGGCGCCATACATGAACTCGGCGATCCCGGAACCGGCGCTCAAGCGGCGTACGCCCAGTGCTTGCAGCTCGGCAGGCGAGGGCAGGCCGGCTAAGCCCAGCACGTTGACCGGCAACGCAGTGCCCTTGCAGATGGCTTCAATCTCGTAGGCAGCGGTGACGCCTGCAGCGAACAGACCATCGGCGCCGGCGGCCTGATACAACGCGGCACGACGCAGGGTTTCGGCGACGCGGTCTTCGGCTGGCACCAGACCTTTGAGGTAAACATCGGTACGGGCATTGATGAACAGCTTCACATCGCGTTTATTGGCGACTTGCCGCGCCAGTTCGATCTTGCGCGCCAGCAATTCGGGATCAGCCGATCCGTCCTCGATATTGATCCCGACGGCGCCCGCTGCAATGACCGCGTCGAGCACTTCGGCCACGCGCCCGAGGTCATCGGAGTAACCCGCCTCGACGTCGACGGTCAACGGCACGCTGATCACCCGGGCAATCGACTCCACGGTGGAAACCAGGCGTTCGAGGGGCAGGGTGTTGCCGTCCGGATAACCGTGCGCCCAGGCCACGGCGGCGCTGCTGGTGGCCACGGCTTTACCGCCCAGATGTTCGACCAGTCGCGCACCGGTGGCGTCGCCTACGTTGGTCAGGATCAGCAGGCCTTGCTGGTGCAATTGGTGAAACTGCGTGTCGAGCGCGTTCATCGAAATCCCTTCTTGTCGGTTGTGTCGAATCGTCAGAAAGCCAGTT
The DNA here is from genome assembly GCF_059716145.1 of Pseudomonas sp. LBUM1648. NCBI lineage: Bacteria > Pseudomonadati > Pseudomonadota > Gammaproteobacteria > Pseudomonadales > Pseudomonadaceae > Pseudomonas > Pseudomonas sp. LBUM1648. The sequence continues at coordinate 3,805,966 of NZ_CP166808.1, read as the reverse complement.
GTTGCGTGATTTGCATCGCGGCGTTTTCCAGCCTCAGCAGAAACGCCTTGCGCGGCTGTCCTCCACCATAGCCGGTGAGCGAGCCATCCGCGCCGATCACCCGATGACACGGCACCACAATCGCCAATCGGTTGTGCCCGTTGGCCAGGCCGACTGCGCGACTGGCGCCGGGTTTGCCCAAACCGGCGGCAATCGCGCCGTAGGTGGCAGTGTGGCCATAGGGGATTTGCAGCAGATGCGCCCAGACCTGACGGTCGAACGGGCTGCCGGGCAAGTGCAGGGCGACCGTAAACGCGGTCAGTCGGCCGGCGAAATACTCCGCCAGTTCGCCTTCGATCTGCTGTAAATGCGCATTGTGTCCCGGGGCGACTGCGTAGCCGTAACGGTTCTGCAGCTCTTCTACTTCGCGGGTCAGCGCCGGCCGATCAAGAAACTCCAGCAATACAAGTCCACGACGCTCGGCCATGGCAATCATCGGCCCCAGCGGCGTGGTCAGACGCGTGAACAACAGCGGCTCGCTGGCCGCCGCACGGCCCGGGGTGATGTGGAACGACTTCTGGAACGCGTCGCGAAAGCCGCTGAGGGATTCGTAGCCGGAGTCGAACGCCGCGTGATCGATCGAGGTGCCTTGCCTGATCCCGCCCAGCGCCATGCCGAGCCGACGGGTGCGCAACCACGCATGAAAAGTCATACCGAAATGCTGCTTGAACCAGCGCCGCAGTTTCAGCGGCTCAATGCCTTCGGCGAGCAATTGCGCATCGCTCCAGCGCGTCTCGGGATCGGCCTCTACCGCGTTGAGCAGGCGCTGCACCCAGTCCGGCGCAATGGCCGCCGCGTCCAGCGGCTTGCAGCGCAAACACGCGCGATAGCCGGCAGACATGCATTCATCGGCATGGGCGAAGAATTCGACGTTTTCCGGTTTCGGCTTGCGCGCCGTGCAACTGGGGCGGCAGAAAATCCCGGTGGTTTTCACGGCCGTGAAGAACACGCCTTCATAGGCGGTGTCACTTTCGAGCATGGCGCGAACCATTTCGGCGTGGGGCGGCAGGGCAGCGGTTTGTATGTTCATGGCGTCAGAGTAAAACCGGTTTGTCGATGGCTCCACCGAAAAATCGACAGTGAATTTTTTTGTATTTGCACCACAATCAACGGGTCGCTGAATGTAAGGAATCCAACCCATGCAACCGTTCGTCATTCAACACATCGATCACATCGTATTGCGCGTCGCGGACCTGCAACGCAGCATCGACTTCTACGGCCGTGTGTTCGGCGCCGAAGTGGTCAAATACAACGAGCCGCTGGGGCTGGTGCACCTGCGCGCCGGCACTTCGTTGATCGACCTGATTGATCTCGCCGGCGAACTCGGGCGCAAGGGCGGCGGGGCGGCGGGTGCCGAGCGGCGCAACGTTGATCACTTCTGCCTGCGCATCGAGCCGTTCGATGAAGCGGCGCTGATCGCCCACTTGCAGGCACACGGCCTGAGCGTCGAAAAAGCCGCCACCCGCTTCGGCGCCGAGGGCAACGGCCTGTCGCTGTACTGTTTTGATCCGGATGGCAATCAGGTCGAACTCAAAGGCCCGTCCCCAGACAAGTCGAACTTTCCGGACACGAGCCGAGTCTGAACGGATCTGAGGGTGATGGTTGCGCCAGATAACGCTATCTATCCGGCGAGCATAGGCGTAAGCCATGTAAGTTCCGCCCTTGTGTTGCGAACCCGAATGGCCCCAGGCGGCCCCACCAAGAGCGATATACATGCCAGCAAAGGCCCGTGAAATTTATGTGCCTCCCGTGCTGCAAGATCTGCGAGCCGGCACTGCCGAACTGCACATCGCACTGGAAAAACGCCTTCCTTTTTTCTCCGATACCCTCGATGCGCAAGCTTTTGGGCGCCTGATGCAGGCCTATTACGGCTTCTACGCGCCTCTGGAAAACGCATTGCAGCGCAGCGGTTCAGTCCCCGACGATTTTGATCTGACGCCACGTCTCAAGACCCACACGCTGCGCGGCGACCTGCGTGCACTGGGTATGGCAGACGCCGCGCTGGCAAGCGTGCCGATCTGCCAGCAGTTGCCGCTGATCGACTCCAGCGCTGCCTGCCTTGGCGTGTTGTACGTGCTTGAAGGCGCAACCTTGGGCGGGCAGATCCTGCGCCGGGAAATCGCCGCGCGTCTGGCTGTGGATGCCGACAACGGCGCGGCGTTTCTGGATATTTACGGTGCCGCGACCGGTCGGCGCTGGCGTGATTTCATCGAATACCTGGGCAGTCGCCCGATGGACGCCGCCGAGCGTGAGGCCGTCGTGTGTGCCGCCCAATCTACATTCAGCTGTTTCGAGCGCTGGCTCGAAAGCCAGGAGGTGCTGGCGTGACCGAGCAAGAAAAAGCGACTTTTGAACAACTGCTGAGCAATTGTGCCGACGAGCCGATTCGTTTCCCCGGCGCGATCCAGCCCCACGGCTTGCTGCTGACCCTGAGCGAGCCTGCGCTGGACATCATTCAAGTCAGCGCCAACGTCGAAACCCTGCTGGCCCGCGCGCCAGAAGAGCTTATTGGTCAGCCGCTGGAGCGCCTGATCGGCGACGTGGATGCCCAGGCCGTGCGCGTGGCGTTGCTGCAACCGGCACTCTTCGATGTGCCACCGCTGCGTTTTCAGCTCAATGGCACGGCGTTCGAAGGTTTGCTGCATCGCCATCAAGGCGTGTTGATTCTGGAGCTGGAAATCCACGCGGAGAACTTCCAGCCACGCAACGTTGCCGGTAATCAAACCCACTTGGGGCGGATGCTCCAGCGCCTGCACGCGGCGACCACGTTGCAGGCGCTGTACGACATCAGCGTCCAGGAAATCCAGGCCCTGACTGGTTACGACCGGGTGCTGATCTACCGTTTCGAGGACGAGGGTCACGGTCAGGTCATCGCCGAAGCCTCCTCCCCGTCGATGGAAGTGTTCAATGGCCTGTTCTTCCCGGCCTCGGACATTCCCGAGCAGGCCCGCGAGTTGTACCGCACCAACTGGCTGCGGATCATCCCCAATGCCGACTATCAACCGGTGCCGCTGGTGCCGAAGCTGCGTCCTGATACGCAGACGCCGCTGGATTTGAGTTTTGCCACGCTGCGCAGCGTGTCGCCGATTCACTGCCAATACATGAAGAACATGGGCGTGCTGTCGTCGATGAGCATTTCCCTGCTCAAGGGCGACAAGCTGTGGGGCCTGATCAGTTGCGGCAACCGTCAGCCGTTGCATGTGCCGCATGAATTGCGCAGCGCATGCCAGACCATCGGCCAGGTGCTGTCGTTGCAGATCAGCGCGATGGAATCTCTGGAAATCAGCCGTCAGCGAGAAGAGAAGCTCGATGCGCTGGCGCTGCTCAACCAAGCGATGATCGATTCGCCGCAAAACGTTTTCGATGGCCTGGCAAACCTGCCGCAAACCCTCATGGCGCTGACCAATGCGGGCGGTGTCGCGATCATTGAAGGCAAGCAGATGCACCATTACGGTATCTGCCCGGAACCCGATGAGATCCGCGCCCTGCACAAATGGTTGCAAGAGAGCGGCCAGTCGGTGTTCGCCAGTCATCACCTGGCCAGCGTTTATCCGCCGGCCGCGCAATATCAGCAGGTAACCAGCGGCGTGCTTGCCATGAGTCTGCCCAAACCGGTGGAAAACGGCGTGCTGTGGTTCCGTCCCGAGGTGAAAGAAAACATCAACTGGAGCGGCGATCCGCGCAAACCGCTGGCGCTGGAAAATTCCGACGCCGGGTTGCATCTGCGTCCGCGCACGTCGTTCGAAATCTGGAAAGTCGAGATGGCCGGGATCTCCACCAAGTGGAGCCACGGCGACCTGTTCGCCGCCAACGACCTGCGCCGTTCGGCGCTGGAAAACGATCTGGCCCGCCAGGTGCGCCGCGAGCAGGATGCGGTGCACGCCCGTGATGAGTTGGTGGCGGTGGTCTCGCACGACCTGCGTAACCCGATGACGGTCATTTCGATGCTCTGCGGTCTGCTGCAAAAGGACTTCAGCTCCGAAGGTCACCATCCCTCGCGGCGCATCTCCACGGCCATCGACACCATGCAACAGGCCGCCGCACGCATGAATACGCTGCTGGAAGACTTGCTCGATACTTCGAAAATCGATGCCGGACGCTACACCATTACGCCGCAGCGGCTCGACGTGGGGCAGATGTTCGACGAAGCTCAAGCCTTGCTCGGGCCGCTGGCGCAGGACAAGGACATCCGCATTTCCTTTGAGGCCGATCCCGGCCTGCGTATCCATGCCGACCCCGAGCGCTTGTTTCAGGTGCTGTCGAATCTGGTCGGCAACGCGATCAAGTTCACCCCGCGCCTGGGCGCAGTCGATGTGCTGGCCAAATCCGTGGGCAGCGATATTGTTTTCACCGTGCGCGACAGTGGCGAAGGCATTCCCAAGGAAAACCTGGCCCGCGTCTTCGACCGTTACTGGACTGTGAAAGAGGGCAACCCGACCGGCACCGGCCTGGGTTTGTACATCAGCCAAGGCATTGTCGAAGCCCATGGCGGGCGGATTTTCGCCGAAAGCGAGGTGGGGCAGGGCAGCGAGTTCCGCTTCACCGTGCCGCGCCTGGACTGATCGCCGAAACACCTGAACCCCGTGTAGGAGCAACCTGCGGCAGCTCCTTTACAAAGTGTGTTGTTGGCAGGGTGATTTTCTTCAATACCGGGGGCGGGGCGCTGGTTACCGTGAGCGCCTTGTTCCCCGATTTGAAGCAGGTGTGCGATGAGTCTGATTGTTTCGATGGCGGCGTTTGCCCTGGCCGCGTCCATTACCCCCGGCCCGGTCAACATCGTCGCGCTGAGTTCCGGCGCGCAGTTCGGCTTTCGCGCCAGCCAGCGGCATGTCCTCGGTGCGACGCTGGGGTTTGTGCTGCTACTGGTGCTGATGGGGCTGGGCCTGCATGAAGTCCTCAAGCTCTGGCCGTTCATGACCCGCGTGGTGCAACTGGCCGGGGTGGCGTTTCTGCTGTTCATGGCCTGGAAGCTGGCGACCGACAACGGGCAGTTGAACGCCGGCGACTCGGGCCGCGCGCCATCGATGCTCTATGGCGCGGTCATGCAGTGGCTCAACCCGAAAGCCTGGCTGGCCTGCGTGGCCGGCATGGGCGCGTTTGTCGCCGATGGCGAGGCCCGGTTGGTCTGGCAGTTTGCGGCGGTGTATCTGGTGATCTGCTATCTGTCGGTGGGCTGCTGGGTGTATGCCGGGACGTTCTTGCGCGGCTATCTGAGCAACGCGGCGGGGATGCGCCTGTTCAACAGGCTGATGGCGGGGTTGTTGGTGGTGAGTGCGATTTATCTGTTGTTGCCGTAGCAGCCAGGCAAGGTCACCCGATTGCAGACTTTTTGGTGCTGACCGTCCGTCAGAAAACGCTGTCTACCTGTAATTTCTGACAGTGGGCGACACATTTGCTCCGGGTGTTTAATCCCTTGTATAGCGGCCGCCTTGCGGCCCCATTATCAAGGACGGTTCCTCATGACATCTGATCAAGCAATCCCTGGCGTGCTCGTGCTCTATCCGCTGAAATTCGCCGGGGCGACCTCTGGCGTGATTGTCGATCCCGCACCGCCGGCCGGGACGCCGGTTGAAGGGCTGCCGCAATCGAGTTTCAAGGAAGTCATCAGGCGTGATGGCAGTCGGGAAGGGGCGGTGCAGGCTATCGTAGACCCGCCGACGGGCGGCAGTTATCTCAATATTGCGCTGTATGTGAAGGGGCCCCGGGATACACAACGGCAGTTGCTGGAACGCAAACCGGTGCCAACGGCTGATCAGAATAAGCAGACGTCGTTCAACGTCTTCCAGTCATCGCTCAATGACGGTGTGCACGTGTTCACGTATGACGTCGAGCGCGTGAGCGGGAATGCCTCCACTTCGACGGAATCATGGGCGCTTTACTACCGAGACCTTCCCGGTGGCAACGATGTGCCCGGCAGCGGCGCTCACCCCGACCTGACGCTCAGCCTGCCGGCGGAGTTGGGCGATCCCCCGCAGATCGGCAAGGACGAGGTCGACAAGGGGGTCCCCATGACGTTGTCCTATCCATTCATGAGAGCGTATGACCTGATCACGCTTGAGTTGAGCCGGGAGCGCTTCACTTACACCGTACAACCCGGCCAGGAAGGCCGGCCTTACGTGATTACCGTGACCCGGGCGATGTTCGAACTGGCGGGTAGCAATGTGCGGTTTCCGATCGCCTACACCGTGGTCGATCAGGTCAACAACCCGACGGACAAGCGCCGTTGGTCAAGAACCATCGAGGCGAATGTCGACACCGAACTTGTCACGCTGCAACCAGCAATTCTTCGGGAAATACTGACTGAGAACAACGATGAATCAGCCGAAGTCGATCTGGGTAAAATGAATGGCGGGCCGTTATGGGCGTTGATCCATCTGGTTACGCAAATCTGGGCCACCGGTGATGAGATCCACCTGGTATTCACGGCTATGCTTGAGGGTAAACAAGTCGCCACTCATGAGGCGACATTGCCCATAACCCAAGTCCCTGGACAATTTTCATGGGATATCCCCAATGCCAAGGTCATTGAAGATGCCAAGGTGAGGGTGGTATATGAGCAACTTAAAGACGGCAAGGTGATCGGGATTTCGAGTGCAGCCGAGGCTCAAGTGACAGGTACAGGCGTGCCTGAATTTATCGTCGATACCCCTGTCAGGCTTTCCGGTCCCAATGTCTCGATCGCAGGTTCGGAATTGGAGAACCAATGGGTTCTCACTGGCGACTACCCTGCGGGCGCCACTGCAAAAATTAACGTGTCTGGCGGCGTTCGCCCTTACACGTTTGCAACATCAGACGCGCTCATCGTGTCTGTCAACTCTGAGGGATTTATTGAAAGTCAGGGAAATGGCGAGGCGATAATCACGGTGACGGATAGTGCGCTACAAAGAAGATCGGTAGAGGTTTTCTGCGAAAATGTTACGCGTGTTTTGTTTAGTTCAACGCTTATGACCCATACAGAATCAGTGCAATGGGTTCGCAATATGGGTGGAACAGTCATACCGCAGCAGGAAACTGATGCTCGTATACTTATTATCTCAAGGAAGTATTCTTATATTGTTGGTTACTTATATTATTGCGGAAATCCATCTGTAGATAGCAGTTGTTTTTTTTATCAGGGTGTAGAGCATTCTTCTAGTCCTTCAAAATGGTGGTCAGGGTACACCGGCGGCACAAACAGATTTCCTGTTCTGTGTTTTAAATCCTGATACTTAAAGTGTGAACAACCTATCGGTTTTATTTATCAGTGACGCACGTAGCGCAAGATGGAAATACGGGCATGAACAAGATCGTAGCTTCTCCCAAAGTCAGCCGCGATATTGGCCGGGGGTTGCCGCCAGATGCTGTTTGAACACCCGTTGAAAGTGCGCCTGATCGGCAAACCCCGCTTCAAGCGCCACATCGGCAATCAACCGTCCACTGCGCAAACGCTCGCGGGCGAACTGGATGCGCTGGTTGATCACAAACGCGTGCGGCGTCATGCCGTAATGCTGTTTGAAAGCGCGGATCAGGTAGGACGGTGACAGCTGCGCCGCGCTGCAAATGTCGTCGAGGCTCAGCAGCTCGGTGCAGTGTTCGCGGATGAAATCGGCGGCGCGTTCCAGCTTGAAATTCGGTTCTCGCACGGGCGCTTGCGCCGGGTTCAAGCGCAGTTGCAGATCGGTGAAAAACTCCACCGCGGCGCTGTGTTTGCGCAAGACATCCTGTTGGTCATTGACCAGCACCTCATACAACCCGTTGAGATCATTGAACAGCCTGGCGTCGTCGAGATGCGTGGTCGCGAAGCGACGAAATTCCACGTCGGCGGCAAACCCCAGTTGATGCTGCAAATCCGTCAGCCATGGCGTTTCCACGTACAGCATCACGTATGACCACGGCTGATCATCGATCGGATTGCACGCATGCACATCACCGGGATTCATCAGCACCACGGTGCCCGCCGCCACTTCGAACTGTGCCTGTTCATGCACATACGTGCTGCGCCCGGCGGTGATCGCACCGATAGAAAAATGCGCGTGAGAATGCCGCGCATAACAAACCTCGCGACCATCGGCGATGGCCCGCGCCTCGATAAAGGGCAGGGCGTCGTCGCGCCAGAAGCGTGGGGCTTTTTCAGGGTTTTTCGCGGCAGCGTGTTTCATCGAAGTCATCCCGGCGGGCCAGTGGCCGAGTGTATTAGCTCTGGCCGGCAAAGGCTCTGAAACTAGCACCGCTCAGCCACTAGCAGCAAAGACTGCGGCACAGGGCTTTGCGGATGCTGTGGCTCTTGCAGTGCGGCCAGTTGAAATCCGGCCATGTCCAGCGCGTTGACCCAGCTCGACAACGTACGAAAGTACCAGGGCATCGGTTGCCACTGGCCCTTGAACCCGGCGAACGTCTCTTCCCGCCAGCCGTCCTGATAATCACCCGCCGCGACGACCCAAGGGTGCAATGTCTGAATCACCAGTGCGCCGCCGGGCACCAGCAACGCGTTCATCGCGGCGAGCAACGGGATGATGTCCTGTTGCAGCAAAGAGAAATTCGCACAGATGAGGTCATAGTCGCGACCGATGTCCACCGTAGCCTCAACCAACGCTTCATAACTGGCGACATGCGCCTGCGATGCACCGGCCAGACGCGCCGCTTCCACCAGCGTCGCATCGCCATCCACGCCCGTCGCCTCAATGCCCCGATCCACCAGTGCCCGCAACAGCCAGCCTTCGCCGCAACCGAGGTCGAGCACCCGCTGCGATTGACGGCCCATGATCGCCAACAGAATCGCCTGATCGGTGACCTGTTGACGGCTTTCGATGGCGCCGCTGCGGATCACTTCGATCCAGGCGTGGGCGTTGTCGTGCCAGCTCTGCAAAAGGGTGGATTCGAGGGAGGGCATGTCGGTGTCCGGACAGTTGAGTGGAGGATGCCGTTTGCAAAAAATCAGTATGGACGCCGGACTCAAGATCGCCATGCAGGATGCACTGGCCCTGCATGGCGATCCGTCGGGTACCTAACGCGGCAGGCGCAGCTTATCCAGCAATCGGTTGACCAACAGCTCGTTCAACATGATCACCTGTTGCAGCGCCAGCAGCGGTTTACGCTCCGGGCCACCCACCGAGTCGGCGATGTTACCGGCCATGGCATGGGCGTATGACAGCGATTCACAGGCTTCGACCAGCAGGGTTTCGTCATCCAGCGTGGGGTCGACGAGAAAGACGGGGCGAGGCTTGGGCGAACTTGGCGGAGCCGCCAGGTTTTCGGGTTTGAGGTAGTAGTCGAGGGCGCGATCGGTCGCCTCTTTTACCTTTTGCGGGTCAAGCGCGGGGTCGTGGGGGATTGGATCGGTGTGTGGTGGGTTAGGCGTAACTTTGAACATATATCTAATTCCTAAAGTAGGGCCGCAACCGTTCTCTACTAAAAGAAGGGTGGCGGCTGTGCGCAGGTTAGTAGACCGGTGGAATTAGCAAGACCGGCGCGCCCGAGAGCGCCCTGCGCACAACCACCATCAAGTGCAGGAAAACGACCTACCTGACTGAATGGTGCTCATGCACTTACTAATACCAATCGGGCTACTAAACCCGACCACTGATCGGCAGTGGCAGGGAAACGATAGAGGTCGAGGACTAAGCGCACAAGCCGGCGGATTCTGGCGTACGCGTAGGTAACGGCGCAAGGTGTTGTAGCCTGTATGGCGTAACGCGGCGTGTCATTTAAACGCGCTCAGAGAATGATGTTTATGCATGAAAAATGTCGGATGGCGGAAGGAGGAGGTGCAACATGAACCCATTCACCGGCGGTTGCCTCTGCGGCGATGTCCGTTTCGAAGTGACAGGCCAGCCCTACCGCGTCGGCATCTGCCACTGCCTCGACTGCCGCAAGCGCCACGGCGCGCTGTTCGGTACCTCGGCCATATTTCCCGAGGATGCGTTGAAGGTCATCGGCGAAACCCGTGACTATAACGGGCGCTTTTTCTGCCCGCGCTGCGGCTCACCGGTGTTCACGCGTTCGGCAGATGAAGTCGAAGTCAACGTCGGGTCGCTCGATGAACCGAACCAGTGCAAGCCCACCTATGAGCTCTGGACCATTCGCCGTGAGGCGTGGCTACCGGCGCTGCCACTGGCTCACCATTACGAACGTGACCGTGAAGGCACAGAGCGCACAGAGCAATAGTGGACCCATTGTGGGAGCGAGCCTGCTCGCGAAAGCGGTGGGTCATTCAGCTCAAGTGCAACTGACAGATTGCTTTCGCGAGCAGGCTCGCTCCCACAGGGGAAGTGGATGGCTGCTGTTCAACTCAGCCGCGAATAAAGGCTAAAAGATCCGCGTTAATCGTCTCCGCCTCAGTCGTCGGCATCCCGTGCGGAAACCCCGGATACGACTTCAACGTGCCATTGGGCAGCAACTTGGCCGACAACGGCCCCGAGTTCGCATACGGCACAATCTGATCATCCTCGCCATGCATCACCAGCACCGGCACGGTTACCTTCTTCAAGTCTTCGGTGAAATCCGTCTGCGAGAACGCCACGATGCCGTCGTAATGCGCCTTGGCGCCGCCGATCATGCCCTGACGCCACCAGTTGGCGATGATGCCTTCCGACGGCGTGGCCCCCGGCCGGTTGTAGCCATAAAAAGGCCCACTCGGAATATCGCGATAAAACTGCGCCCGATTCGCCGCCAGTTGCGCCTGCAAATCATCGAACACTGATTTCGGCAAACCACCCGGATTGCTCTCGGTCTGCACCATCAATGGCGGCACGGCGCTTATGAGCACCCCTTTGGCGACGTTGTCCTGACCATGGCGGGCGATGTAATGGATGACTTCGCCGCCACCAGTGGAGTGGCCGACATGCACGACGTTTTTCACGCCCAGGTGGTTGACCACGGCCAGGGCATCATCGGCGTAGTGATCCATATCGTGGCCATCCCAGACCTGACTGGAGCGCCCATGGCCCCGGCGATCATGGGCAATCACCCGAAAGCCTTGCCCCAGAAAGAACAGCATCTGCGCGTCCCAGTCATCCGAACTCAGTGGCCAGCCGTGGTGGAAGTGGATGACCGGGGCGTCTTTCGGCCCCCAGTCCTTGTAGAAAATCTCGACGCCGTCTTTGGTGGTGACAAATCCCATGTTTGCTACTCCTGACCAGTGTGGAGGATCGGTTTGCATGACGAGCGTGCCCGCGCGCTCACTCGGGTGAGAGCCGTTATCAACTGTAGGATTAAAGCCGACATCTGCATGACCGGCGGTCGCCGCATCTGGCCTAAAACGCAAATTGCGCTTAGCTGAATGGGATAAGCCGAGGCGCGCGCAGGCATTGATGGCCGCAGCAACGCCCCTTCAGAACACCGTGAGTCTGAGGAAATTTCCCGATGCTGACCTTGAATATCAATGGCAAGGATCAGGAGCTCGATGTCCCCGCGGACATGCCGTTGCTCTGGGTCCTGCGCGATGTCGCGCACCTGACCGGTACCAAATTCGGCTGCGGCATGGCCCAGTGCGGCGCCTGTACCGTGCATGTCGATGGTGCGCCGTTGCGCGCCTGTATCACCCCGGCCACCGCCGTCGCCCATGGGCAGAAAATTCTCACCATCGAAGGCTTGTCCACGGACGGTTCGCACCCGGTGCAGCAAGCCTGGGCCGAACTTGATGTGGTGCAGTGCGGTTACTGTCAGTCCGGGCAGATCATGTCCGCCGCTGCTTTATTGGCGAAGATTCCCAAACCCACCGACAGCGATATCGATCAGGCGCTCTCCGGCAATATCTGCCGCTGCGGCACCTACCCAAGAATTCGTGCCGCGGTCAAACGTGCGTCCGAGATCGGTTGAACCTGACGGGGAGGTAGACCATGAACAGTCCCGTATCGCGTCGGGGTTTTCTCAAGGGCAGCGCCATGTTGGGCGGCGGTCTGGTGGTGGCGTTTGTCGTGCCCGGTGCCCATCGTTTTGCTTTGGCGGCAGAGAATGAAGGCAAGGTCTTCGCGCCGAACGCTTTCCTGCGTATCGCCGCTGATAACAGCGTCACCGTGCTGCTTGGCCATTCGGAAATGGGGCAGGGCATCTGGACTGGCCTGACCATGCTGATCGCCGAAGAGCTGGATGCCGACTGGTCGAAAATACGTGTCGAACATTCGCCGGCTTCGGCAGCGGATTACGGCATGCCCGGTTTTGGCGGCATGCAGATTACCGGTGGCTCGACGTCAACCTGGATGGAGTTCGACCGCTATCGGTTGGCGGGTGCTACGGCGCGGCAGATGCTGGTGGAAGCGGCGGCCAAGCGTTTTGAGGTGGCGCCTTCGACGATTCGCACTGAATCGGGCGTGGTGATCGCGGGTGATAAACGCGCGACTTATGGCGAATTGGCCGACGCCGCCGGGCAACTGCCAGTGCCGGACCCTAAATCCATCACGTTCAAAGAGGCCAAGGATTGGAAAGTCATTGGCAAACCCACCAAACGCCTCGACACCCCGGAGAAAATCACCGGTCGCGCCAAGTTCGGCATGGACGTGCAATTTGAAGGGTTGATGACCGCCATGGTCGCCCGCGCGCCAGCGTTCGGGGCCACGGTCAAATCCTTCGAAGGCGCCGAGGCGCTGGCGGTGCCGGGCGTGCATAAAGTGCTGCAAGTGCCGACCGGTGTGGCGGTGATCGCTGACCATTACTGGGCGGCGAAACTGGGTCGCGACGCGCTGAAGGTTGATTGGGATCTGGGGCCGCACGCGGATCTGAACAGTGAAAAACTGCTCGAGAGCTTTCGCAAACTGGCCGCGACACCGGGCACTTCGGCCAGTCAGGCCGGGGATGCCAAGGGTAATTTCAGCAAAGCGGCGAAGAAAGTCGACGTCGAATACAGCGTGCCTTATCTCGCCCATGCGCCGATGGAACCCTTGAATTGCACGGTAAAAATCAGCGCCGAGAAGTGTGAGATCTGGACGGGTACGCAGTTTCAGACGCTGGATCAGATGGTCGCCGGGAAAATCACCGGGCTGAAACCCGAGCAAGTGGAAATCCACACAGAATTCCTCGGCGGTGGTTTTGGCCGGCGGGCCAATCCGACCTCGGACTTTGTCGCCGAAGCGGTGGAGGTGGCGAAAGCGGCAGGCATGCCGGTAAAAACCGTGTGGTCGCGGGAGGATGACATTCGTGGCGGTTACTACCGTTCGATGTTCCTGCACCAGGCGCGTGTGGGGCTTGGTGCCGATGGGCTGCCGCTGGCCTGGCAGCATGTGCTGGTCGGCCAGTCAATCATGACCGGCACGTTGATGGAAGCGACCATGGTCAAAAATGGCATCGATCCGACCTCGGTCGAGGGCGTCGCCGACAGCCCTTACGTCAAAGACCTGGCCCATCATCAGGTCGAGCTGCACTCGCCGCAGACCGGCATCAATGTGTTGTGGATGCGTTCGGTGGGGCATACCCATACCGCGTTTGTCATGGAATCGCTGATCGATGAACTGGCCACAGCGGCGGGCAAGGACCCGCTGGAATATCGACGTACGCTGCTCAAGGCGCATCCGCGGCATCTCGGCGTGCTCAATCTGGCGGTGGAGAAGGCCAACTGGAAAGCGCCGTTGCCTGACGGCCATGCCTTGGGCGTGGCGGTACACGAGTCGTTCGGCAGTTATGTGGCGCAGGTGGCCGAGGTCTCGCAGGACAATCTGGCCATTCGTGTGCATCGGGTGGTGTGTGCGGTGGATTGTGGGATCGCGGTCAACCCGCAGAGCATCGCCGCGCAGATGGAGTCGTGCATCACCTTCGGCCTGGGCATGGCGTTGCACAATAAGCTCACGCTGAAGAACGGCGGGGTGGTGCAGTCCAACTATCACGATTATCAGGTGCTGCGGCTCAACGAGATGCCGGTGGTCGAGGTGCATATCGTGCCCAGCAGCGAGAAACCCGGCGGCATCGGCGAGGCCGGTGTGCCGCCGACCGCGCCGGCGGTGGCCAACGCGCTGTTTGCCTTGACCGGGCAACGCCTGCGCGAGCTGCCGCTGCAACTGTCGGGGGTGTGAGATGAAACGACATCTGCTGTTGGGAACGGTGGTTTTGCTTGGGTTGGGCGGCTACGCCTCAGACTTGTTCGCCGAGGATCAGGAAGCCTTGAAGGCGTTCGGCACGATTCAGAAAGTTTTCCAGAGCCCGCGCTGCCAGAACTGCCACATCCCCGGGGACTCACCGCTGCAGTTCGATGCCGGCACGCCACACGCGATGAACGTGGTGCGCGGCATGGACGGCAAAGGCGCCGCCGGTTTGCCCTGCGCGACCTGTCATGCCGAAAGCAATCCGCCGGCCAGTTACGGCCCCCACGCACCACCGGGCGCGCCGCACTGGAGCCTGCCACCGGCCGCGCACAAAATGGCCTGGATCGGCCTGCCGCCGGACAAGTTGTGCGCAATGATCAAGGACCGTTCCAGCAACGGTGACCGCGATTTTGCCGCGCTGATCAAACACGTCAGCGAGGACAAACTGGTGCTCTGGGGTTGGAATCCCGGAACAGGGCGTGCGCCGGTGCCGGTGCCGCACGACCTATTCGTGAACCAGTTCAAGCTCTGGGCTGATGCTGGCGGGCCATGTCCGGTGGCCGGGAGTTGACGGTGTGACCGGGCGGCGAATCAGGCTACTCTAAGGGCCACTGACCTCGATGGAGTGTGTGATGCTGGTTCCCGGAAAACCCGCCAATGAAGCCGCGCGAATTCAAGTGCTGCACGGCCTCGACCTTCTCGATTCGGCTCCCGAAGAGCGTTTCGACCGACTCACGCGACTGGCCAAGCGTCTGTTCAATGTGCCGATCGCCTTGGTGACGCTGGTGGACAAGGATCGTCAGTGGTTCAAGTCCTGTGTCGGGCTGAATGTCACTGAAACCTCGCGGGACGTGTCTTTCTGCGGCCACGCCATTCTCAAGAATGACTTGTTGCTGGTGCCTGATGCCCGCCAGGACGAGCGCTTTCACGACAATCCGCTAGTGACCGGCGAGCCGCACATTCGCTTCTATGCCGGCTATCCACTGACCGTGCCTACTGGCAACAAAATGGGCACGCTGTGCCTGATCGACACCAAACCCCGCGAACTCGACGACGAAGAGCGCGCGCTGCTGCGTGATCTGGCAGAGATGGCCGAGCAAGAGCTGACGGCCGTGCAAATGGCGAGCATGGACGAGCTGACGCTGCTCTCCAATCGTCGCGGTTTCAAGCAATTGGCCCAGCATGCACTGGACGCCTGCGCGCGGCTGAACCGGCCGGCCACTTTGCTGTTTTTCGACCTCAATGACTTCAAGCAGATCAACGATCTCTATGGCCATGCCGAGGGCGATGGTGCATTGAAGACCTTCGCTGATGTGCTGCGCATTGCCTTTCGCGAAAGTGATGTGGTCGGGCGTCTGGGCGGCGATGAGTTTGTGGCGTTGCTGACCGGCTCCAGTCATATCGAAACCACGGCGATCATGGCGCGGCTCAAGGAAATCCTCGAAGAGCGCAACGCTACGTTGCACCGTGGTTATGCCATTCGTTTCAGCGTCGGCCAGATCGAATATGACCCGCAGCGGCATGACACGGTGGATCGACTGCTGGCAGATGCAGATGGGGCGATGTATGCCCATAAACAGGCCTTGAAGCGCATCTGATCGGGGCTTTGTGGTTCAAAGTCAAACGGTCGATGCCTGGATGGATTGAAAAAACGCCATCCAGGCCTGATGAATACCTTCAGCTTCTTGGAGCTCGATCGCACGGTTGGCCCGTTCCAGGGCCGAGGCCTGTTGAACGGCGAACAGGCGTTCTACTGCTGTGCTGGCAATCGTCTGGATTCTTGATGACGTGAATGTTGCGGGGATTTGTTGATAGGCGCCAACTGCCAACTGTTCTTGCTCGATTTCGATTCTTTTGATCTGGCCACGACAGGTGCCTGGGCTTCTTGCCGTTGCGCCTTGCAGGTACGTCTCTGCGTCGAATGGCAGGCTTGTGCTGGTCGTTTTCGCGGATGCCGACACCAGCGTGGAATAGTTGATGTCCTGACGTAGATGAACGGCTCGCTCTCGAATGAATATCTCGTAAATTCGTGGCAGCTCACTTTGGCAGGAGACGATCATGGCAAACAATCCAGCCGCCGGATTCTGCTTATCTGCGACAGCCTGGCCCGGGGGTTGTGCTGTTACCGGATGCAGGGCGAAGAATCCCAGTGGGCCGGTCTCCAGATCGAGTCGTTGCTGAAGCGGTAATTCACAGAACGATTCCTTGATCAGGGCCACGTAGGCATCCTTCATTCGTTCCAGTCGGCTTTTGAGCTGCACTAGGAACGCGCCGGCAACCGATGTGAGCTGGTCAAACGACGGTGCCAGCAGCGATAGCTGCACTTGCGGGAGTGTCGAGCTCCAATTGCTCCATTCAGTGGTCAGCTTCTGCGCCATGTGCAACTCGACCAGCGAATACTTTTCGGTCGGCGCCGCGTCAGGCGCGGTCGGTGTGGCTGACTCTTTCCTGCATTTGGGCAGCCATATCAGGCACCTTTCTTCCAGGTACAACGCGTCAGGAAACACCTTGCGCAGATCTTGCAGGGCAACGGTGTACGGTGTTGCGAAGGGTGCGCGAAAGGCCAGCTCGGTATGGGTGAACATCCTCTGTCCATGCAGGACAAACGCATTGTCGGCTGCATTGAGTGTGGCGGCATCATAGAGCGCATCCGTCTGGACCGAGTCGCGTTGAATCACGCCTCTGGCAATGGCCCAACCGGCTACCAGAGAGACGGGTGCTTTCTTCGAGCGGAACTCCTGCAGGTGGGGAATCATGGGCAGGGCGGACAGTGTCATGATTTCGTTGTAACTCATCAAACGGGTCATGCCGGGGGCGTGGTTTTCGATGAAGAGCACCACTTGTTTGAGCTTCACCCATGAGTGCGCGGTCATGTAGGCGAGTGAAGCGGGGATGCCGCGGACTAGAAATTCCGGAGCGATACCTGAGAGCAGTAGATGTGTCGCCAGGGTTTTCTGCTTGATGCGATGCAGCGCGAATTGCCCATCGATAAAGCGTCGGACATCCTTGTACGACTCACCCCAAAAAAAGCTGTCATTGAGCGGCTGATCGATCACCTTGCCTGGCTGCTGGCCTGCCAGAGGATCGAGACTGAGGATCAAGGCAGTCAGTAACAGATACTCACGAT
Source organism: Pseudomonas sp. LBUM1648 (assembly GCF_059716145.1). Lineage (NCBI taxonomy): Bacteria > Pseudomonadati > Pseudomonadota > Gammaproteobacteria > Pseudomonadales > Pseudomonadaceae > Pseudomonas > Pseudomonas sp. LBUM1648. The sequence goes on along the minus strand of NZ_CP166808.1, from coordinate 3,788,812 downwards.
TGGTGGCTATGTCTTCCATTCTCTTCCATTTTTCAGGATCAAGCTTTTCCAGCAGACGATTGCCCAATTGATGCGCACGTGGCGAAATCAGTATCTGGCTGAGCAGCGAATCGGCTTTGGCTTGCAGCACTGTGGCGCTCAGATCAGGTACCACGCCTTCGCTCAGATAATCGATCAATGCAACGCAAGTGTGCGCCAGGAATGCTGCGCTGGCGTCGATGATCAACTTGCGTCGCTCGGCGGTGAGGCCCGGCGAGCCGCTACCGGGGGAGCCGAGCATGTACCAGTGATTCGTAAAGCCTGGGGGGAGCAACTGGTAGGGTTTCATCCACTGCGCGATGATCCCGGCGACTTGCGCGTTTGCAGGCAGCGGGATTTCGTAGAAACCCATCATTTGCTTGAGTGTCACCAGTCCGTTGGTACGCAAGGCGCCGCCGGCCTTGTCGGCCAACAGCCGAAGTTCATCGCGTTTGGTTTTGAGCGTGCTGTTTTGTTCTACCTGCGTCGTCAGGTCCTCCCAGTTCTTTTTCTTCCCTGGTGTGCCGACATGACCTGAACGGTTCAGAAGCAGCGGGCTGTCGGCGGGCAGTTGGTTAGCCTTCAAGAGCCGCTGAAATTCGCTGCTATCTCTGAAACTCAGCAATCGTTGTTTGCCCGTCACTGTCTTTTCGCCCAATGCGGATTCCGGGTCTGGCGCACTGAGGTAGTAGAGGTCGATTTCGGCACCTGCCTCCTTGTTCCAGGCCAGTACTTCAAGGAGCAAATGGATATTGCGAAAGTCCTCAACATTTGCAAAAGCACGCTTGTAACGTTGGATGAGCTTGCGCGTCTGGATGTGTTCACTGACGTAGGGCAGGGGCGGCCATTTGTGCTGTCGCAGTCGAGTGAGCAAGTCGCGGGCGGCGTCGAGGGTGGCGGGTATCTCAAACCCATAACACTCAAGAAGTTGATCGAGGTTGAAAAACTCATCGCTGGCGATGACGCAACCCAGTTTTCCTGCTGCGCTTATCAGCTCAGCCAATGAGTCGTCTGGCAGACCGTCATCGAACAGACTTTGTGGGTGTTCAATGATCGAACCATCGTTGCAAGTGAACGAAAAGATCTGCTCCTTCAATGAGTAACGGCAGGTCACGAAGGGCGTGGCATCTGCGGCCAAGGTCAGAAACGCCTCATTGTGAACCAGTGCCATCATGGCCGTCGTCCCACGGTGCATGAGGGTGGTCAGCCAGGATCCGTGACGCAGACGTACGAGTGTAAGGTCCAACTGCAAGGGCTGGTTCTGTCTGAGGGTATTGATCGACTGCTCGAGCGCGGTAGCCAGAACCTGGTAGTCGGCCGTTTGCGCGTTGCGCTCGGCAACCACTGCCGACGTCGTGTGCGCGTCGCTTGCGATCGGCGCGAATCCGCTGGCTTTTAGCTCATCGATGATCACCTGAGCCTGCATACGGTTTTCCGGCTCGGGATAACCGTAAAACGCCAGCACGAGCGCCCGGGGAATCAGGCAAAGCGGGTTGGCGGATTTGCCGCCGACGGAGGGTAGACCCAGTCCTGCGGGGTCGATTTTGCGGGCGATGGACAAGGGCGGAAACGCGACTTTCCACCACAGGGAGTCATCTTGCTGGGTGAACGTGCGCGTGGTGAGGACGCCGTCCTTGAGGGTCGAGGCGTGCAGCGTGTCACCTTTGAGGCTGAGGGTGTCCAGGTCGATGTCGAACGTGCTGGCCCAATCGAGAAAGCTCGAGCGATCAAGGCTGACCCAGTAGAGCTCCATCCATTCACGCAGCAGGCTGTTGCGAGGGATATCGAGGGTTCGCGCGAGTGCGACCTCCGGCGTTGCGGTCGGGAGCGCCGAGAGCTCTTTGATCACGATCTGAACCATGGCAGGTTCGTGCTTTTCGTCAGGTGCAAGGGCTGGCTGAGGGGGCATGGGTGTTCTCCAGTAAGCAGCAAAAAGACTTGCTGGAGTGGATTGTCGAGCGGCAAGGAAAGCGGCTGGCGGTACATATGTATGCGTTGAGTAATGAGTTTTTTGCGAGCAAAAAAAACCCGCCTGAATCGGCGGGTTTTCTATCGGCTAACCGAAGATCACTCTTCGATGTTGCCCATGGCGGTGGTGTTGAAGCCGCCGTCCACGTACATGATTTCACCGCTGATGCCCGACGCCAGGTCGGAGCACAGGAAGGCGCCGGCGTTGCCGACTTCGTCGATGGTGACGTTGCGGCGCAGTGGGGTTTGCGCTTCGTTGGCGGCCAGCATCTTGCGGAAGTTCTTGATGCCCGAGGCTGCCAGAGTACGGATCGGGCCAGCCGATACGCAGTTGACGCGGGTGCCGTCCGGGCCCAGGGAGCCGGCCAGGTAACGCACGCCGGCTTCCAGCGAAGCCTTGGCCATGCCCATGACGTTGTAGTTCGGCATGGTGCGCTCGGCGCCCAGGTACGACAGGGTCAGCAGGCTGCCGTTGCGGCCTTTCATCATTTCGCGGCCAGCTTTGGCCAGGGCCACGAAGCTGTAGGCGCTGATGTCGTGAGCGATGCGGAAACCGTCACGGGTGGTGGCTTCGGTGAAGTCGCCGTCCAGTTGGTCGCCCGGGGCGAAGCCGACGGAGTGGACGATGCAGTCCAGGCCGTCCCACTTCTTGCTCAACTCTTCGAAGACCTTGGCGATTTCTTCATCGCTGGCCACGTCGCACGGGAAGCACAGCTCAGGGCTCGAACCCCAGCCTTGTGCGAACTCTTCGACACGACCTTTGAGTTTGTCGTTCTGATAAGTGAAGGCAAGCTCAGCGCCCTCGCGATGCATGGCGGCAGCGATGCCGGATGCGATGGACAGCTTGCTGGCGACACCGACGATCAGTACGCGCTTACCGGCGAGAAAACCCATGTGTTGCTCCTCTTTCAGGTTATTGCGCAGTGGCTGGTGCCAAAAAAGCGGCTTCCAGCAACTGCTGTGTATACGGATGTTGGGGGGCGGCAAAGATACTTTGCGCGTCTCCCTGTTCGACCACTTGGCCATGCTTTACCACCATCAACTGGTGGCTCAGCGCTTTAACAACAGCCAGGTCATGGCTGATAAACAAATACGTCAGGTTGTACTTGGCTTGCAGTGAACGCAACAGCTCCACCACTTGCCGCTGCACCGTCCGGTCGAGCGCCGAAGTCGGCTCGTCCAGCAGGATCAGCGCCGGCTTGAGCACCAAAGCCCGGGCAATGGCGATTCGTTGCCGTTGCCCACCGGAAAATTCGTGGGGGTAGCGGTGCCGGGTTTCCGGATCCAGACCTACCTCCTTCAATGCCGCAATAATCGCCGCTTCCTGCTCGGCGGCGGTGCCCATCTTGTGAATCCGCAGGCCTTCGCCAACGATGTCGCTCACGCACATCCGCGGGCTCAGGCTGCCAAACGGGTCCTGAAACACCACCTGCATCTCCCGACGCAACGGGCGCACCTCGTTCTGCGTCAGGCAGTCTAGCTGCTTGCCTTCAAAGCGGATGGCGCCTTTGCTGCCGATCAGCCGCAAAATCGCCAGACCCAGCGTGGATTTGCCGGAACCACTTTCCCCCACAATCCCCAGGGTCTGACCCTGAGGCAGGCTGAAATTGATGCCGTCCACTGCCTTGACGTGATCCACCGTGCGCTTGAGCAGGCCTTTCTTGATCGGGAACCAGACTTTCAGGTCCTCGACCTCAAGCAGCGGCGCCCCGATTTTATTGGTCGCCGGGCCTCCGCTGGGCTCCGCGCCGAGCAATTCCCGAGTGTACGGATGCTGCGGCGAACGGAACAGCTCTTCGCACGATGCCTGTTCGACGATGCAACCGCGCTGCATGACACATACGCGATGCGCAATTCTTCGCACCAGGTTCAAATCGTGACTGATCAGTAGCAGTGACATGCCCAATCGAGCCTGAAGTTCCTTGAGTAAATCGAGGATTTTCAGCTGAACGGTCACGTCCAGTGCGGTGGTCGGTTCGTCGGCAATCAGCAGTTCCGGCTCATTGGCCAGGGCCATGGCGATCATCACCCGTTGCCGTTGGCCGCCGGACAACTCGTGGGGCAGGGCCTTGAGGCGCTTGTGCGGCTCGGGGATGCCGACCATCTCCAGCAGTTCCAGCGTGCGTTTGGTCGCGACTTTGCCGGTCAGGCCCTTGTGGATGCCCAACACCTCGTTGATCTGCTTCTCGATCGAGTGCAGCGGGTTGAGCGAGGTCATCGGCTCCTGAAAGATCATCGCGATACGGTTGCCACGGATGTGGCGGATGGTCTTTTCGCTCAGGCCCAGCAGGTTTTGCCCGGAGTAGTTGATGCTGCCGGCCGGATGCCGCGCCAAAGGGTAGGGCAGCAGGCGCAGGATCGAGTGCGCCGTCACCGATTTGCCCGAGCCGGATTCACCGACCAAGGCCAGGGTCTCGCCGCGCTTGATATCGAAGCTGACGCCCTCGACCACCCGGTGTATGCGCTCGCCAAAGCCGAATTCGACGGCGAGGTCGCGCACTTCGATCAGATTGTCCTGATTCATTTCACTTCCTCGGGTCGAAGGCATCGCGAGCGGACTCGCCGATAAACACCAGCAAGCTCAACATCAGCGCGAGCACAGCGAACGCGCTCATGCCCAGCCACGGCGCTTGCAGGTTGGATTTGCCCTGCGCGACCAGTTCACCCAGCGACGGACTGCCGGCCGGCAAGCCGAAACCGAGGAAGTCCAAAGCGGTGAGGGTGCCGATGGCGCCGGTGAGGATGAACGGCATGAAGGTCATGGTCGAGACCATGGCGTTGGGCAGGATGTGGCGGAACATGATTGCGCCATTCTGCATGCCCAGCGCCCGTGCAGCTCGCACATATTCAAGGTTGCGGCCACGCAGGAACTCGGCGCGCACCACGTCGACCAGGCTCATCCACGAGAACAGCAGCATGATCCCCAGCAGCCACCAGAAATTCGGCTGGACGAAACTGGCGAGAATTATCAGCAGGTACAGCACCGGTAAACCCGACCAGATCTCCAGAAACCGCTGACCGGCCAGATCGACCCAGCCGCCGTAGAAACCCTGCAAGGCCCCGGCAATCACGCCGATGATCGAACTCAGCACGGTCAGCGTCAGGGCAAACAGCACCGAAATGCGGAAACCGTAAATCACCCGCGCCAACACATCGCGGCCCTGATCGTCAGTGCCCAGCCAGTTGTCCGCCGAGGGCGGGGCAGGGGCCGGGACTTTCAGGTCGTAATTGATGCTTTGATAGCTGTAGGGGATCGGCGCCCACAACACCCACGCATCCTTGGCCTTGAGCAGTTCACGGATGTACGGGCTCTTGTAGTTGGCTTCCAGCGGGAATTCGCCGCCGAAAGAGGTTTCCGGGTAGCGCTTGACCGCCGGGAAGTACCAGCTGTTGTCGTAGTGCACCACCAGCGGCTTGTCGTTGGCGATCAGCTCGGCGCCCAGGCTCAGGCCGAACAGGATCAGAAACAGCCACAGCGACCACCAGCCACGCTTGTTGGCCTTGAACAGTTCGAAGCGGCGGCGGTTGAGAGGGGACAGGTTCATCTCAATGCTCCCGGCTTTCGAAGTCGATGCGCGGATCGACCAGGGTGTAGGTGAGGTCGCCGATCAGTTTCACCACCAGCCCGAGCAGGGTGAAGATGAACAGGGTGCCGAACACCACCGGGTAATCGCGGTTGATCGCCGCTTCGAAACTCATCAGGCCCAGGCCGTCGAGGGAGAAGATCACTTCGACCAGCAACGAGCCGGTGAAAAAGATGCCAATGAACGCCGACGGGAAACCGGCAATCACCAGCAACATGGCGTTGCGGAACACGTGACCGTAGAGCACGCGATGGCGGGTCAGGCCCTTGGCCTTGGCGGTGACCACGTACTGTTTGTTGATCTCGTCGAGGAAGCTGTTTTTGGTCAGCAGGGTCATGGTCGCGAAGTTGCCGATCACCAGTGCGGTCACTGGCAGTGCCAAGTGCCAGAAGTAATCGAGGATCTTGCCGCCGAGGCTTAACTCATCAAAGTTGTTCGAGGTCAGGCCCCTTAGCGGGAACCAGTCCAGATAACTGCCGCCGGCAAACACCACGATCAGCAGAATCGCAAAGAGAAACGCCGGGATCGCATAGCCGACAATGATTGCCGAACTGGTCCAGACGTCGAAATGGCTGCCGTGTCGTGTGGCCTTGGCGATCCCCAGCGGGATCGACACCAGGTACATGATCAGCGTGCTCCACAAGCCCAGCGAGATCGACACCGGCATCTTTTCCTTGATCAGGTCGATGACCTTGGCGTCGCGGAAAAAACTGTCGCCGAAGTCCAGCGAGGCGTAGTTCTTGACCATGATCCACAGACGTTCCGGGGCCGATTTATCGAACCCGTACATGTGCTCGATTTCCTTGATCAGCGCCGGGTCCAGCCCTTGCGCGCCGCGATAAGAGGAACCGGCCACCGAGACTTCGGCACCGCCGCCCGCGATGCGACTTGTGGCGCCTTCGAAGCCTTCCAGCTTGGCAATCATCTGCTCTACCGGGCCACCAGGCGCAGCCTGGATGATCACGAAGTTGATCAGCAGAATGCCGAACAGGGTCGGGATGATCAGCAGCAGTCGCCGAAATATATACGCCAGCATCTGATTACTCCGTGCCCGCAGGGTCGGCTTGCAGTTTGGTTTCGACTTCTATTGCCGGTTTGGCATCGGGCTTGATCCACCAGGTATTCGTACCGATGTCGTACTTGGGGGAGACTTTCGGGTGACCGATGTGGTTCCAGTACGCCACGCGCCAGGTCTTGATGTGCCAGTTGGGGATCACGTAATAGCCCCACTGCAACACGCGGTCCAGCGCACGGGCGTGGGCCACCAGGCTTTTGCGCGAGTCGGCGTTGATCAGGTTCTCGACCAGTTGATCGACGATCGGATCTTTCAGACCCATGGTGTTGCGACTGCTCGGTTTGTCGGCGGCGGCGCTCATCCAGTATTCGCGCTGTTCGTTACCCGGCGAATTGGACTGCGCAAAGCTGCCGACCATCATGTCGAAATCCCGCGAACGCACGCGGTTGATGTACTGCGAGACGTCGACGCGGCGGATCACCAGTTCGATGCCAAGGTCGCTGAGGTTGCGCTTGAGCGGCAACAGCACGCGTTCAAAATCGGTCTGCGCCAGCAGGAACTCAATGACCACCGGTTTGCCGGTGGCGTCGACCATTTTGTCGTCGACGATCTTCCAGCCAGCCTCTTGCAGCAGTTGGTAGGCCTCACGTTGTTGGGTACGGATCATGCCGCTGGCGTCGGTCTTCGGGTTCTCGAAGGCTTCGCTGAATACCTGCGCTGGCAGTTTGCTGCGGAACGGGTCGAGGATCGCCACCTGGTCAGCGTCGGGCAATCCGGTGGCGGCCATTTCCGAGTTCTCGAAGTAGCTGCGCGTGCGTGTATACGCGCCGTTGAACAACTGCTTGTTGGTCCATTCGAAATCGAACAGCAGGCCCAGCGCCTGACGTACTCGGACATCCTGGAACACCGGGCGGCGCAGGTTGAAGACAAAACCCTGCATGCCAGTCGGGTTGCTGTTGGGGATCAATTCCTTGATCAGGCGACCTTCAGTCACCGCCGGGACGTTGTAGGCGTTGGCCCAGTTCTTGGCGGTCATTTCCAGCCAGTAGTCGAACTGTCCGGCTTTCAGCGCTTCCAGCGCGACAGTGTTGTCACGGTAGTAATCGGTGGTCATCGTGTCGAAGTTGTAGAACCCGCGATTGACCGGCAGATCCTTGCCCCAGTAGTCCTTGACTCGCTCGTAGCGCACCGAGCGGCCAGCCTTCACTTCGGTGACTTTGTACGGGCCGCTGCCCAGCGGAATTTCCAGATTGCCCTTGCTGAAGTCACGATCGGCCCACCAGTGTTTTGGCAACACGGGCAGTTGACCCAGGATCAGCGGCAGTTCGCGGTTGTTGGTGTGCTTGAACTTGAACAGTACCTTGAGCGGGTCTTCAGCGACAACTTCGGCGACGTCGTTGTAGTAGCCGCGAAACAGCGGTGAGCCTTCCTTGGTCAGGGTCTGGAAGCTGAACACCACATCGTCGGCGCGCACCGGGTGACCATCGTTGAAGCGTGCTTCGGGTCGCAGGTAAAACCGTACCCAGCTGTTGTCCGGGGCCTTTTCGATCTTGCCGGCGATCAAGCCGTATTCGGTAAAGGGCTCGTCGAGACTGTGCTTGGTCAGGGTGTCGTAGATCTGTCCGATGTCATCGGCCGGTACGCCTTTGCTGATGAACGGGTTGAGGCTGTCGAACCCGCCGAACCCGGCCTGGCGAAAGATCCCGCCCTTGGGCGCGTCGGGGTTCACGTAATCGAAATGCTTGAAATCGGCCGGGTATTTCGGCGGCTCGTTGTACAGGGTCACGGCGTGTTGCGGGGCGGCCAAGGCCAGCCCGGCGAACAGCATGCCGCTGGCCTGCAGGAGCAGGGCGCGGATAGGCTTCATTGATCTTTCTCCGAAGACTTCAGCCACCACGCACTCAGGCCCAGGGTATAGGGCGGCGTAGTGACGAAGGCCAACCGGTTGCGGTAGGCCAGACGGTGATAATTGATGTACCAGTTGGGAATGATGTAGTGCTGCCAGAGCAGCACGCGGTCGAGTGCCTTGCCGGCGGCGACCTGCTCATCGCGGGTTTGCGCGGCGAGCAATTGTTCAAGCAGGTGATCGACCACCGGGTTGGCGATGCCAGCGTAATTCTTGCTGCCCTTGACCCCGACCTGACTGGAATGGAAGTACTGCCATTGCTCAAGGCCCGGGCTGAGTGTCTGGTTGAGCGTCATCAGGATCATGTCGAAATCGAACTGGTCCAGACGTTGTTTGTACTGTGCGCGGTCTACCGTGCGCAGGCGGGCGTCGATGCCGATACTCTTGAGGTTCTCGATATACGGCTGAAGGATACGTTCCAGATTCGGGTTGACCAGCAGCAGTTCGAAACTCAGTGGCTGGCCGGCGGCGTTGCGCAGGCGCTGACCGTTGAGCTTCCAGCCAGCCTCTGCCAGCAGCGCCAGGGCATTGCGCATGGTTTCCCGCGGGATACCGCGCCCGTCGGTCTGCGCCAACGTGAACGGTTCGGTAAACAGTTTGGCCGGCAATTGGTCCTTGTACGGCTTGAGCATCAGCCATTCATGTCCGACCGGTACGCCGCTGGCGCTGAATTCGCTGTTGGGGTAGTAACTGGTGGTGCGTTTGTAGGCGTCGCTGAACAGCGCGCGATTGGTCCACTCGAAATCGAACATCAGGCCCAGGGCTTCGCGGGTTTTGACGTCGGCGAAGGTTGCACGCCGGGTGTTCATGAACAGGCCCTGACTCTGGGTCGGAATCTGATGCGGGATCTGCGCTTTGATCACCTCGCCACGGCGCACGGCCGGGAAGTTGTAGCCGTTGGCCCAATTCTTGGCCTGATGCTCAATGTAGATGTCGAACTCACCGGCCTTGAACGCTTCGAATGCCACGTCGCTGTCGCGGTAGAACTCGACCTCCATGCGATCGAAGTTGTACTTGCCGCGATTGACTGGCAAGTCCTTGCCCCAGTAGTCCTTGACCCGTTCGAAGATCAATTGGCGACCCGGCGTCACCGAGGTAATGCGATACGGCCCACTGCCCAGCGGCGGCTCGAAGGTCGTGGCCTTGAAGTCGCGATCCTTCCAATAGTGCTGCGCCAGCACCGGCAACTCACCGAGGCGCAGGATCAACAGGGGATTGCCGGAGCGCTTGAGCACGAAGCGGATGCGCTGTTTGTTGAGAATGTCGACCCGCAGCACTTCCTGTAGCGCCGTGCGGTATAGCGGGTGGCCTTCCTTGAGCAGCAGGCGATAGGAGAACGCCACGTCGTAGGCGGTGATCGGCGTGCCATCGTGAAAGTGTGCTTCAGGGCGCAGATTGAACACCACCCAGCTGCGATCCTCGCTGTACTCCACCGATTGCGCGATCAAGCCGTAACTGGAGGCCGGTTCATCGCCGGACGGCGAGTACTGGCCGGTGCCGACCATTAGCGGCTCGTTCAGTTCGTTGATGCCGTACTGAAGAAAATTCCCGGTGGATACAGGGCTGCTGCCCTTGAACGTGTACGGATTGACCGTATCGAAGGTGCCAAACGCCATCACCCGCAACGTACCGCCCTTGGGCGCTTGCGGGTTGACCCAGTCGAAATGGGTAAATCTGGCCGGGTACTTGAGCGTGCCGAACTGCGCATAACCGTGACTTTCGGTAATCGTCGCGCTTGCGGGTGAGCTCAAGGCCAGGCTGATCAGGAACAGGAGGAGGGGACGCTTCAAGTCAGATCCGATCCAGGCGGCTTGGGCTTTGTGGGCCGTACAGTAACAGCTTGTATGGACAGGAAAAAGATAGGCGGTTAATGCAGTGTTAATGCAAAAAAAATCGTCCGATCGCGGCCCTAGCCTTCGGCAGCTCCTACACGGATCAATGCAGGTGCTGCCGAAGGCTCGGGCCGCGATCGGACGATCTTTTGATTTCTACTCAGTGCGGCTGATAAACCGTGAGCATCTGCCCAGGCTTCAACGCTTTTCCGGCACCCGGATTCCAGCGTTTGAGATGTTGCATCTCAACGTTGAAGCGCTTGGCGACCACATACAGCGTGTCGCCGCGCTTGACCTTGTACTGGGTCTGCTGCGCGCTGTCGGCTTTGCCTTTAGTCTTGCTGTTGGCCGCGATCACGGTGTTGACCCGGCCACTGTTGCGCGAAGGGCTGCGTTTGGTGGTGTCCTGCATCACCAGCGTCTGGCCGACCTTGAGGTTTTTGCCACTCAGTTTGTTCCAGCGTTGCAGATCCTTCACTTCGACCTTGTTGGCCTTGGCGATGGAGCCGAGGTTGTCGCCACGCTTCACACGATAGGCGCGCTTGAGCTGTGCCACTTCGCTTGGATCGGCACCGTCGAACACCGGTTTCAGCGAGCGTGGGCTGATCAACTCTTCAGGACGCATGGTTTGCAGGCTGGCGGTCAGCAGTTGCGCCTTGGACGTCGGCACCAGCAAATGCTGAGGGCCGTCGATGGTGGTGCGCTGTTTGAACGCCGGGTTGAGCTGGAACAGTTCGTCTTCATCGATGTTGGCAACCGCAGCGACCTTGGACAGGTCCATACGCTGGTTGATTTCGACGACCTGGAAGTACGGTTCGTTGGCGATCGGGTTGAGGTTCACGCCGTAGGCTTCCGGCGCCAATACCACTTGCGACAGCGCCAGCAGCTTCGGCACGTAGGCCTGGGTTTCCGCCGGTAGCGGCAGGTTCCAGTAGTCGGTTGGCAGGCCGAGCTTCTCGTTGCGCTCGATGGCGCGGCTGACCGTACCTTCACCGGCGTTGTAGGCCGCAAGGGCCAGCAGCCAGTCGCCGTTGAACATGTCGTGCAGGCGGGTCAGGTAATCCATCGCTGCGGTGGTCGAAGCGGTGATATCGCGCCGGCCATCGTAGAAGCGGGTCTGGCGCAGGTTGAAGTAACGCCCGGTGGCCGGAACGAATTGCCACAGGCCTACCGCGTTGGCTCGGGAATAGGCCATTGGGTTGTAGGCGCTTTCAATCACTGGCAGCAGGGCCAGTTCCAGCGGCATGTTGCGTTCTTCGAGGCGTTCGACGATGTAGTGAATGTAAAGGCTGCCGCGTTCACCGGCATTCTCGAGAAAAGAGGGATTGCTGGCGAACCACAGGCGCTGTTGCTCGATACGCGGGTTCACGCCCAGGCCTTCTTGCAGCTGGAAACCCTGGCGCATGCGTTCCCAGATGTCCTGGGGAACCTGTGGGCTGGGCTTCTCGGTCAGCCAGATCGGCTTCTGCTTGGCTCGCGCAGCGATGTTCGGCGTATGCGTCGCTTCAGTCTGCGGAGCATGGCTGGAACAGCCCGCCAGCGTGGCGGACACAGCCACCGCGATGGCTTGCGCCAAGCGGGTCAATGCGTCTGAATTGACGGACTTACGTATGGATGACGACATTGGCTGGAAGTAAGTTCCGGGCAAAAATGTCGGGCGATTCTAGAAAGCGCACCCCCTGCGGTCAACCATTCAGAATTTTTGGACCCGGCGTCGAGGCACTTAGAACGTATCTTTCCATGCCCGCAGAGCCGCAAAAACCTCACTCGGCGCCCGGTTTTGAGCGCCTGCCCGTTCGTCCACTTTTTGTGTAACTAATGTTTCAGTGGTGCGCAAAAACGGATTTGTAAGCTTTTCCAGGGCCAGGGTCGAGGGCAGGGTCATGACACCGTTTTGCCGTTGCTGGGTGACTTTTTCCAGACGGGCGGCAATGTCCGGGTTGCCCGGCTCGACCGCTGCGGCAAACTTCAGATTGCTCAGGGTGTATTCATGGGTGCAGTAGACCAGCGTATCTTCTGGCAAGGCGGCGAGACGGCCGAGCGAATGATGCATCTGCTCCGGGGTGCCTTCGAACAACCGGCCGCACCCGGCGGCAAACAGCGTGTCGCCGCAGAACAGCAGGCCGTGGTGGTAATAGGCAATGTGTCCCAAGGTGTGACCGGGCACGGCATAGACATCGAAGTCCCAGCCGAGCACGCTGACCTTGTCGTTGTCCTTGAGGGCAATATCGCGCGCCGGGATGTTTTCGCTGGCCGGACCATAAACGGTCGCGCCGCTGTCCTGCTTCAGGCGTTCGACGCCGCCAACGTGGTCATGATGATGGTGGGTGATCAGGATGTCGCTCAGCACCCAGCCTGGATGCGCCGCTAGCCAAGCCTGTACGGGTGCGGCATCGCCCGGGTCGACCACGGCGCAGCGCTGGGTACGGTGATCCTGTAACAACCAGATGTAGTTGTCGGTGAACGCGGGCAGGGCACTGATCTGTATCATCGTCGGAATTCGCCAAGCGGAAAACATTGGCGCATCTTAGTAGTTCCTGGCGCGTTGGAGAATGACATGACCGATAAAGCGTTCGCTCAGGCTGATCCGGACTGGCTGGCGTTGATCAGCGCCGCCCGTGAATGGCTGTCGGGCCCGCTCGGGCAATTTCTGTTGGATGAAGAGCGGCGCATGCTCGAAGACGAGTTGGGCCGCTTCTTTGGCGGCTATCTCGTGCATTACGGCCCATCGGCCGACACCCCGCCGTCGGCACCGCAAGTGCAGCGCAACGTGCGGCTCGGTGCACCGCTGCCGGGTGTCGAGATCGTCTGCGAAGAGCAGGCGTGGCCATTGAGCGAACACGCCGCCGATGTGGTGGTCATGCAGCATGGTCTGGATTTCTGCCTGTCGCCCCATGGTCTGTTGCGCGAAGCCGCGAGCAGCGTGCGCCCCGGCGGGCACCTGCTGATCATCGGAATCAACCCATGGAGCACCTGGGGCCTGCGTCATGTATTCGCCCATGATGCGTTGCGCCAGGCCCGTTGCATCTCGCCGTCGCGGGTCGCCGACTGGCTCAATCTGCTGGGTTTTGCGCTGGAGAAACGCCGCTTCGGGTGCTATCGTCCGCCGCTTGCTTCGCCCAAGTGGCAGGCCCGACTGGCCGGCTGGGAACGCAAGGCCGGTGACTGGCAACTGTCGGGCGGCGGCTTCTATTTATTGGTGGCGCGCAAGATTGTGGTCGGGCTGCGGCCCCTGCGTCAGGAGCGTCGCGAGCCGATGGGCAAACTGATTCCGCTGCCGATGGCCAAGGTCAACCGCCGCCGTATCGAACCGTAAACCTTCTTTTTTACAGTGGCCGGACCTGCTCCGGCCGCGGTCATCGTCAATCCGCGATTGGCGAGGCATGTATTTTTTCTGGATAGATTGGCATGAGCGAAAGCGTCGATAACGTAGAACTGTTCACCGATGGCGCCTGCAAGGGCAACCCTGGCCCGGGTGGCTGGGGTGCTTTGCTGGTGTGCAAGGGCGTTGAGAAGGAGTTGTGGGGCGGCGAAGCCAACACAACCAACAACCGCATGGAACTGCTCGGCGCCATTCGCGGCCTTGAAGCTCTGAAGCGCCCATGTGAAGTGCTGCTGGTGACCGACTCGCAGTACGTCATGAAGGGCATCAACGAGTGGATGGCCAACTGGAAGAAGCGCGGCTGGAAAACCGCTGCCAAGGAACCGGTGAAGAACGCTGATCTGTGGAAAGAGCTGGATGAGCAGGTCAACCGCCACAAGGTCACGTGGAAGTGGGTGCGCGGACACATTGGCCATCACGGCAACGAGCGGGCTGACCAGTTGGCTAACCGTGGCGTTGATGAAGTGCGCGGTTACAAGCAGAGCTGATTGCCGGGAAATGAGCAGGCTTACTCGCACAGGTGCTTATGGTGACTGGTTCTCCGGCGTTTTGTCTCTGGTCAGCAGCAGACTCAACAACACCGACCCCAGGATCACACCACCCACCACCGCCAGCGACCACTCCACCGGCATGTGAAACCACGGCATCAGGGTCATCTTGCCACCAATGAATACCAGCACAATCGCCAAACCGTACTTGAGCAGATGAAAGCGGTCGGCCATGTCCGCCAGCAGGAAGTACAGCGCGCGCAGGCCCATGATCGCGAAGATGTTCGAGGTGAAGACGATAAACGGGTCAGTGGTGACGGCGAAGATCGCCGGGATGCTGTCGACCGCAAACATCAGATCGCTGGCCTCAATCAGCACCAGCACCAGGAACATTGGCGTCGCCCAGCGTACGCCGTTCTGCAACACGAAAAACCGTTCGCCATGAAAACCGCTGGTGACGCGCAGATGCCCGCGCACCCAGCGTAATAAAGGATTTTTTTCCAGATCCGGCTGCTGATCGGCGAACACCAGCATCTTGATCCCGGTGATGATCAGGAACACGCCGAAGGCATACAGAAGCCATTCAAACTGCGAGACCAGCCACACACCGGCGAAAATCATCACCGCGCGCATCACGATTGCCCCAAGCACACCGTACAGCAGCACCCGGCGCTGCAACTCCGGCGGCACTGCGAAGTAGCTGAAGATCATTACGAAGATGAACATGTTGTCGATCGACAGCGATTGCTCGATCAGATAACCGGTGAGGAATTCCAGGGTTTTCTGTCGGGCGATTTCGCCGCCGAACGTGCCGTGCAGATACCACCACAGCAGGGCTGCGAACGACAGGGCCAACAAGCACCAGGCAATGACCCAGGCCAAGGCTTCGCGAACGGATACTCGATGCGCCTTGCGCCCCCCGAACACAAACAAATCCAATGCCAGCATGGCAAGAACGAAGACGATGAAGGCACCCCACATCCAGGGTTCGCCGATATTGATGTTCGTGGCTGGCATGTCACGCTCCCTGTCTTTGGTTGTAAGAGGGTCAGACGAGGCCATGCTAACGACGAGTTTGTGGCAAAGAAAAATCGTTTATTTCTTGGTCAGAGTTCGATAAAACCGAAGTGTCGGAGGGTAAAGTGGCAACCCGATGCTTGCTCGTTTTCTGGAAAACATGTTTGGCGCCTCAACGAAAAAACTCCCCCGGCGTTTCACCAAACTGTTGACGAAACGCCGCGATAAACGCCGACGTCGAGTCATAACCACAGGCCAGCGCGACGTCCGTGACGCGCTCGCCTTTCTCCAGCGGTGTCAGGGCGCCGAGCAGGCGCAGGCGCTGGCGCCAGGCGCGGAAGGTCAGGCCGGTGTCGCGCAAAAACAGACGCGTGAGGGTTTTTTCGGTGACGCCGAGTTTCTCGCTCCAGTGGCTCAGCGTGGTTTGCTGTTCCGGGCGTTGCTCCAGGCTTTGGTAGATCTGCCGCAAGCGCGGGTCCTGCGGCAACGGCAGCATCAGGTCAATGTGCGGGGCATCGACCAGTTGATCGAGGATCACCTGCGCAAGGCGCCCATGCGCGCCGTTCTGGTCGTATTCCACCGGCACCTGACTGAACGCACGGATCAGTTCCCTGAGCAAATCGCTGACGCCGAGCACATGGCAATGCTCAACCGCCCAACCGACGACGCTGCAATCGATGTACAGGCTGCGCATCTCGGTATGTGGCGAGCTGAATACCCGATGCGGTACGCCGGCCGGAATCCACACCGCGCGCTCCGGCGGCGCAACGAACCGCCCGGCGCTGGTCTGCACCTCAAGCACACCCTGAATTGCGTAGGAGAGCTGCACCCAAGGATGACTGTGGCGCCGGGTCAGTGCGCGATTGGGCAGCGATTCGGTGCGTCCGTAAAGCGGGCGTGGCAGGCTTGGCAGCCCGGGAATACTGCGCCGGATACTTTTGTCATGTCCTTTAGGCGGCATCTGAAGGCTCTTCGGCGTTAGTCGGTAATTGGCTGTCACGTTAGAGTCGTCGTCACGCACTGGCAACCCCCGGATAAACACATCATGACGCGCCCAAGATTCCTCCCCGACAATTTCACCCTGACGCTGATAGGCGTCGTGCTGCTAGCCAGCTTCCTGCCCGCCAGCGGTCAGGTCGCGGTCGGCTTCGGCTGGCTGACCAACATTGCCATCGCGCTGCTGTTTTTCCTGCACGGCGCCAAACTGTCGCGGGAATCGATCATCGCCGGTGCCGGCCATTGGCGCCTGCACCTGTTGGTGTTCGGCCTGACTTTTGTCCTTTTCCCGCTATTGGGGCTGGCGCTGAAACCGCTGCTGTCGCCATTGATCGGCGACCAGTTGTACATGGGCATGCTTTACCTCTGTGCATTGCCGGCCACTGTGCAGTCAGCAATTGCCTTCACTTCGCTGGCGCGGGGCAATATTCCGGCTGCAATTTGCAGCGCGGCGGCGTCCAGCCTGTTCGGGATTTTCCTGACGCCGTTACTGGTGACACTGCTGCTCAATGTGCATGGCGACGGCGGTTCGACCCTCGATGCGATCCTGAAAATCAGCATGCAACTGCTGCTGCCATTCATTGCCGGTCAAATCGCCCGTCGCTGGATTGGCGCGTGGGTGGGGCGTAACAAGAATTGGCTGAAGTTTGTCGATCAGGGCTCGATTCTGCTGGTGGTCTACGGTGCGTTCAGCGAGGCGGTCAACGAGGGTATCTGGCGTCAGATTCCAGTCGTTGATCTGTTGGGCCTGGTGCTGGTCTGCTGCATCTTGCTGGCACTGGTGCTGGTGGCATCGACGCTGTTGGGCAAGGCGTTTGGCTTCAGCCAGGAAGACCGCATCACCATCCTGTTCTGCGGCTCGAAAAAGAGCCTGGCCACCGGCGTGCCGATGGCTCAGGTGTTGTTTGCCGGCAGTACCATCGGCGTGCTGATTTTGCCGCTGATGCTGTTCCACCAGATTCAACTGATGGTCTGTGCGGTGCTGGCGCAGCGTTATGCCAAACGGAAGGAATCGGTGCCGGAACTGATGGCGCAGGTAGACCCATAGGTCGTAGAGGGCGAGAAGAGCGGCGTCATTGGCCTAAAACCGCCTCTGCACCTACGCTGTTCAGCTACCGACGATTAAATGAGGTGTTGGGTTATGGCAAAGGTAAAAGACAAGGACAAGAAAAAAACCGCCAAACACCGCGCCATTGCACCGGCAAAGCTGAAAAACAAGGATTATCTCGAGCAGTTGCGCCGCCTGCATATCGAGGTGGTCAAGCTTCAGGAATGGGTCAAGGCCAAGGGCATCAAGATTTGCATCGTTTTTGAGGGTCGCGATGGTGCAGGCAAGGGCGGTACGATCAAGGCGCTGACCGAACGTGTCAGTCCGCGGGTCTTCCGTGTCGTAGCGCTGCCGGCACCGACTGATCGCGAAAAAAGTCAGATGTATATTCAACGGTACCTTCCACACTTGCCGGCCGCCGGCGAGGTGGTGATTTTTGATCGCAGTTGGTACAACCGTGCCGGCGTCGAACGTGTAATGGGATTTTGTAGTGAAGAGCAGGTGGACGGTTTCCTCAATGCTGTCCCGGCGGTGGAGCGTGCCATCGTCGATTCCGGCGTGATCCTGCTCAAGTACTGGCTGGAGGTAAGTGAGCAGGAGCAGACCCGACGCCTTCAAGCGCGTATCCAGGACGGGCGCAAGATCTGGAAACTGACGCCCATGGACCTCCAGTCCTACAGCCGCTGGTACGACTATTCACGGGCTCGTGATGCCATGTTTGCGGCAACGGATTCCGAACACGCCCCGTGGAGAGTGGCTGATTCGAACGACAAGCGCCGGGCACGCTTGAACATCATCACCGATCTGCTCAGCCGCATCCCGTACAAGGAAGTCGAGCGTGAGCCCGTGATTCTGCCCAAACGCCAAAAACCCGGTGACTATCAGGAGCTGGATCACCCCTTCAAACGTGTGCCGGAAAAATTCTGAAGGAGCGCTGGCGCATCTGCTCCAGCGGTAGTCCGGTGCAGCCGTTGCGCGCGCTTGAAACTACGGTTATGGCCGAGACTTCCTGTCAGGTCGTGATTGCGAACTCCATGCCAAACGCCAGTAATCGATAAAAGGTCATTCACCCACCCCGGAATAACGCACCGCCGCAGCCGCCCGCGATGGCACGTTCAGCGTGCGCAGCAACGAAGAGACATGAATCCGCACCGTGAACGGTGAAATATCCAGTTCACGGGCGATTTCCTTGTTGGTCTTGCCTTGGGCGATCAATCGCAACACGTCCTGCTGACGGGGCGTGAGGGCAGTGCCGGTCTCCAGCGGCAACAGGCCTGACGGGGCGAATTTCACCAACACTTCGCCTTCACGAATCGCCAGGATCGCCTGGCCAATCTCGCCCGGGGCAATGTTCTTGCCGATGAAACCGTCGATGCCGGCGGCCATGACTTCACTGATCAACGTTTCATCATCGACCATCGACACCACGATCAGGGTGGTACGCGGCAGGCGTCGGCGCAGTTCAGCGAACTGGCTGACGCAGGTGAGTCCGGGAAAGCGCAGATCCAGAATCAGCGTGTCCGGCTCGCCACCGCAGGGCAGCAGCGCCATTACGCTGGCCAGGTCGCCAGCCTCTTCGATACTCGCGTCGGGCAGCAGGCGCTGGACAGTGCGCAGCATGGCCTCGCGAAACATCGGGTGATCGTCGGCTATGATAATTCGGCATGTCATGGCGTGACCCTCCCTGGGTCAGGCTTGTTCTTGGCAAACACCTTAGCATTGGGCGCTTGGATTGCCTGTAGGCTCATTCCGAATATGACGATTGCGGCACAAGGACGTTAACGATGAAGTTCGAGAAAAACACCGAACTCGACCAGGCCAACCTGCGCATTATCATCGCTGGCATTGCCGTGGTTTATATCGGTGTACTGGGTTTTTTGCCGGGCCAACGCTTCGATACTTACCTGCCTGTGGTCACGTATATCTGTCTGTTTTTGCTGGCTTCGATTGTGCTGCGTCAGACGATTGTGCGCTGGCCGGGGCATTACCCGGCACGACGGATTTTCGCCATGGTTCACGATTACACCGGCACCTGTTTCGGGCTGGTGGTTGGCGGCGAAGCGGCGTTGCCGCTTTATGCGGTGATCATCTGGGTCAACCTCGGCAACGGCATGCGATACGGCTCGCGCTATCTGGCGATTGCCACAGTGTTGGCGTTGCTGGCGCTGCTCTGCGTTTATCGCCTGACGCCGGTGTGGCAGGCGCAACCGTTCATGGTGTTGATGCTGATGATCACCAGCACGGTGATCCCGTTCTACGCGCACCTGCTGCTGGAACGCACGCGCAAGGCCTCCGAGGAAGCGGTCGCGGCCAATCTGGAGAAGTCGCGGTTTCTCGCCCAGGCCAGCCATGATTTGCGTCAGCCGATTCACTCCATCGGCCTGTTTACCGCGTGCCTGCGTGAGTCGAGGCTGGGGGATGAGGAGCGGCGGCTGGTCGACAACATCGACCGTTCGCTGCTGAACGTGTCGCAGTTGTTCCGCTCGATTCTCGACCTGTACACCCTCGATAACGGGCGGATTCTGCCAAAACTGCAAACCCTGAATCTGGGCGAGTGGCTTGCCGATCTGATCCGCGAGAATGCCGAAGCCGCGCGTTGGGCTGGCGTGGAACTGCGCTTGCGACCCTGTCGTTACTGGGTTCGAACCGATCCGTCGCTGCTCGCGACCATGGTGCAGAACGTGCTTTCCAACTGTTTCAAATATGGTGCGCAGCGGCCGGTGCTGATCGGTGTGCGCACGCGCGGAGCAGGGCTGGCTATCGTGATTTACGATCAGGGCAGCGGCATTGCCGAAGAGCATTTGCCAAAGGTATTCGAGGAGTTCTACCGGGTTCGCCAAGTGCGTGACAAAGATGTCGAAGGTGTGGGGCTGGGCCTGTCGATCGTCAAGCGCCTGGGGCAGTTGATTGATCTAGATGTCGCGTTGCGCTCGCGAATCGGTCGGGGTACGGCTGTCATCATGTCGGGGCTGCCCACGACTGCGCCGTCGCAGCTATCGGTCAATCGCGATGAAGCGCGCCAGGTCGGCCTGTTGACCGGGCTGAAGGTGTGTCTGGTGGAGGACGATCGCAACGTATTTATGGCGACATCGGCGTTGCTGGAGCGCTGGGGCTGCGTGGTGCAGGCCGAGTTGACGGGGCAGGACTTGACCACCGATTGCGACATCATTGTTGCCGATTATGATCTTGGCGCCCATGCCACCGGTATCGAGTGTATTGACGAGGTGCGCCGCCAACGCGGCTGGGTGGTGCCGGCAGTGATCATCAGCGGGCATGACATTGAAAAAATACAGGCGGCCTTGCACGACCGCCAAATTGCCATCCTGTCCAAACCGGTACGCCCGGTCGAGTTGCGCGCGACCTTGCGTGCCCTGCGCGACCGGCAAACCGAGCCGGTCGAGCAGGTTTGAGTCAACGCTTGCAGAGGTAATCCTGAGTGATGGTGGTTTGCAGGCAGTTGTACTGACCCATGGTGCGGCAGATGTTTTTCTCCGAACCGGTGACCTCGGCGTTTTTGTAGCCCCAGGTCTTGCAGCGCTGTGCTGCGACGGTCAGGCCTTGTTCGGCGCTGGTCTGGCCGCTTTCGAACTGGCCCAGCTCGTAGGAGACCTGGACGACACCATCGTTCTTGCTGCCGCCAGTGGCTTCCCATTGTTTTGGTGTGGCGCAGCCGGTCAAAAAAAGGGAGGCGAGGGTGAGAGTTGCGATCAGGGTTTTCATGACGGAACGTAGTCCTTTACCGAGGAAGAGGCATTATTGAAATGGAAGCGGCGAGGCACCTTTCGGCAGGCATGACAGCGGTGGCTTCATGATGCCCATGCTCGCCACGGCGATGATTGCGCCGCTGGGCAACTGGCAGTTGTATTCACCGGCCGGGGTGTGGGCGGTGTAGTAGGTGAGGGTGCTGTCGTTACGGATGTTGTCGATTTTCGAGACCGGTTTACCGATGACGGTCTGGGCGCGCTCTTTCATGCTGGCTTCGGTGGGTTTCATGTTCTGGCAACCGGTGGTGCCCAGGAGCAGGGCACCGACGGCGACGATTTTGCTGAGGTGTGCATGCAGTTTCATGGTGTTTCTTCCTTGGTGTTGTTCTGATTTCCGAGCACAACGATCCTGAGCACCGCCAAGCGGCAGTGTTTAGGAACATTGGGGGTTGCGGGGGAATATAGCGCCGGGCGGCAGAGCGGTCGATTAGCACAAATGTGCTAGTGCGGCGCCGAACGGACGGCTCATCGGAGCCGACCGTTGGGTCGAGGGAGAATTTATTGAGGGCTGTTGAACTGGTCGGAATAACTGCCCGTCATCAATGCTGAGGCGACTCGATCCGAGCCGACACCCACGCGGGAATAGGCGAGGCGATTGGCGCCGACTCGATCAGCGCCATCAGACGCAACCGCACCCGCACCGACACGGTCAGCGCCATCCGCCGCAACAGCCCCGGCGCCGACACGGTCAGCGCCGTCCGCCGCAACAGCCCCGGCGCCGACACGGTCAGCGCCATCCGCCGCAACAGCCCCGGCGCCGACACGGTCAGCGCCGTCCGCCGCAACAGCCCCGGCACCGACACGGTCAGCGCCATCCGCCGCGACAGCCCCGGCACCGACCCGATCAGCGCCGTCCGCCGCAACAGCCCCGGCGCCGACCCGATCAGCGCCGTCCGCCGCAACAGCCCCGGCACCGACACGGTCAGCGCCGTCCGCCGCAACAGCCCCGGCACCGATACGGTCAGCGCCGTCCGCCGCAACAGCCCCGGCGCCGACACGGTCAGCGCCGTCCGCCGCAACAGCTCCGGCGCCGACACGATCCGACCCATCCGCAGCCACTGCTTGCGGCTGTGCTGCCCAGATCCCGGGCGCCGCAATCGTAGTCGCTACCGCTAATACAACGCCTGACAAAAGCTTGTGTTTCATGATCTTCTCCACGACCCATCAGCCACACCGCAATTGAGCAATGCCCGCCGTTAGATTTTTGGCGTTCGACTCACTGACTCGGGTCAAGCTGTTTGGCAATTGGCACGGGTGCACCGACTGGCGCACGGGTGTCGATGATTTCGATCGCACTTGGAAACGCAACTGGAGAAGTATAGATCGGCATTCGCTGCCCTTCCTGCGGGATGACAAGGATATGGGCGATAGTCGTTTCACTTCCTTGCAGGCAGGGGCAAGAAGGAAATCAGTCTAAAAACGCCGACCCGGTTTTCCGTGCGTTTGCTAGGCTCAAAGATGTAGGTGAAGACGCAGACTGATGCGCAATCGGATAGCAAGGGGGCGCGGGGCGCGTTCCGAAGGGTACACGGTTAGAAAGATCTCCGCGCTGAGATCCAGCCCTTACGCCGTGTGAAGCAGCCGAGGCACTACTTTTTCAAATTAGCCCGGTACTGTGAGAAGCCTGATAAACCTTGTAAGCCAGAGACCAGCGCTGGCCGCCTACTCGAACACCAAAGCCCGCATCGTGCGGGCTTTGTCGTTCTTGCAGGACTAGATCTGCTTGAGTGCGTGGGCCAGATCGGCGCGCAGGTCTTCGATGTCTTCGACACCCACGGACAAACGCACCAGCCCATCGCCGATCCCCAGTTTTGCGCGGGTTTCAGGGGGGATCGTGGCGTGGGTCATGATCGCCGGGTGCTCGATCAGACTCTCGACGCCGCCCAGGCTTTCGGCCAGAGCGAAGATCTTCACGTTCTCAAGAAAGCGTCGCGCGCCGGCCAGATCAGTGTTCAAGTCCACGGAAATCATCCCGCCGAAACCGC
The DNA here is from genome assembly GCF_059716145.1 of Pseudomonas sp. LBUM1648. Classification (NCBI taxonomy): domain Bacteria; kingdom Pseudomonadati; phylum Pseudomonadota; class Gammaproteobacteria; order Pseudomonadales; family Pseudomonadaceae; genus Pseudomonas; species Pseudomonas sp. LBUM1648. The sequence goes on along the minus strand of NZ_CP166808.1, from coordinate 3,765,809 downwards.
GCATCTGCCGCTTGGCCAACTCATGCTGAGGGTGTGATGCCAGACCCGGGTAGTAGACATGTTTGACCTGCGGCTGCTGCTCGAGCCACTGCGCCAGATCCAGTGCATTGCTGCAATGGCGCTCCATGCGCAGCGCCAGGGTTTTTACACCGCGCAACGTCAGAAATGCATCGAACGGCCCAGAAATCGCGCCGACCGCGTTTTGCAAAAAGCCCAGGCGCTCCGCCAGCTCGGCATTCTGCCCGACCACGGCAATACCGCCGATGACATCGGAGTGGCCGTTCAGATACTTGGTGGTCGAGTGCAGCACGATGTCGAAACCCAACTCCAGCGGCCGCTGGATATACGGGCTGGCAAAGGTGTTGTCGGCGACAGTGATGATGCCGCGCGCCCGGCAGATGCGTGCAATGGCGGCAAGATCCGACAGGCTCAACAAGGGGTTGGTCGGCGTCTCGACCATGACCATGCGCGTGTCGTCCTGCAGCGATGCTTCGAACGCTGACAGGTCAGTCAGATCGACGTAGCTGAAACGATGCCCGGCGCTGCGTTGGCGCACTTTGTCGAACAACCGGAAGGTGCCGCCGTACAGGTCATTGCCGGAAATGATGTGTGAACCGGCATCGAGCAGTTCCAGCACCGTGGAAATCGTCGCCAGCCCGGAAGCGAAGGCAAACGCCCGGGTGCCACCTTCCAGATCCGCCACGCAGCGCTCAAGGGCAAAACGCGTCGGGTTATGCGAGCGTCCGTAATCGAACCCCTTGTGCACACCGGGGCTGTCTTGCAGGTAGGTGGAGTTGGCGTAGATCGGCGGCATCAGCGCGCCAGTGGTCGGGTCAGGCTCTTGCCCGGCATGGATCACCCGGGTCGCGAAGCCTTGGGTGTTTTTGTCGTGCTGACTCATGCGAGGGATCTCCGTAATTGGTTGAGCATGTCGGTGCGGGTGATCAGGCCATGGAAGCCTGAAGCGTCGGCGATGATGGCGACGAGGCCGCGGCTGAGCACCGATTCCAGTTCAGCGAGAGGCGCGCCGGGGGCGAGGGTTTGCAGTTTGTCGGTCATCACGCTGGAGACCGATTGACTGAAGCGGGCGGCATCTTCGTGAACGGCCAGCAGAATGTCTGATTCGTCGATCACACCGACCAGTTCCTTGCCTTCAACCAGCACTGGCAATTGCGAAACGTCCGCCAGGCGCATGCGCTGGAACGCGGTCAGCAACGTGTCGTCTGGACCGACGCTGATGACGCGGCCGTCCTCGAAACGCCGGGCGATCAGATCGCGCAGGTCGCCATAGCCCTTGCGCTGTAACAGGCCTTGGTCGGTCATCCACTGGTCGTTGTAAACCTTCGACAAGTAGCGGGTGCCGGTGTCGCAGACAAAACTCACCACGCGTTTCGGCTCGGTCTGTTCGCGGCAATAACGCAATGCTGCGGCGAGCAGGGTGCCGGTGGATGAGCCGCCCAGAATGCCCTCGGCTTTGAGCAATTGGCGAGCGTGATCGAAGCTTTCTTCGTCACTGATCGAGTAAGCGTGGCGAACGCTGGAGAGATCGGTGATCGACGGAATGAAGTCTTCGCCAATGCCTTCGACCGCCCACGAACCGGGGGTCGGCAGCGAGCCGTCACGGCTGTATTGCGCCATCACCGAGCCAACCGGATCGGCCAGGACCATCTCCAGATCCGGCTGCACGCGCTTGAAGAACCGCGTCAGTCCGGTCAGGGTGCCTGCCGAGCCAACGCCGACCACGATCGCATCCAGGTCATGTTCGGTCTGCGCCCAGATCTCCGGCGCGGTGCTGCATTCATGGGCCAGTGGGTTGGCCGGGTTGTTGAACTGATCGGCAAAGAACGCGCCGGGAATGTCTTTCGCCAGTCGTGCGGCGACGTCCTGGTAGTACTCGGGATGGCCCTTGCCGACATCCGAGCGGGTGATGTGCACTTCAGCGCCCATGGCTTTCAAGTGCAGGACTTTCTCGGTGGACATTTTGTCCGGGACAACCAGCACCACGCGATAGCCTTTGGCACGGCCAACGAGCGCCAGACCCAGGCCGGTATTGCCGGCAGTGGCCTCGACGATGGTGCCGCCCGGTTTAAGGCGACCATCACGTTCAGCGGCGTCGATCATCGCCAGACCGATACGATCCTTGATCGAACCGCCAGGGTTTTGTGATTCGAGTTTGAGGAACAGTGTGCAGGGGCCGGTATCGAAGCGGGTGACTTGTACCAGCGGGGTATTTCCTATCAGCCCCAGGACAGCAGGGCGGGATTCCATTGACATTCTTCACCTCTTGTTGGTGATGGATCGCGTTCCGTTCGCGGGAAAAGCTCGCAAGCAACATAGGCTGTGAAGGGGGCTGCCGCAACCACCCGACGGGCGGAAAAGGCCAGCGATTTTGATCTAACTATAGAACTGAATTGGCGAGGGGATCTGGACGGGGATCGGCGGTGTTGCCGAACAAAAGCCGTGCGGCGGGCGGTGCATGTGGGACAGGATCAGTGTTTGCTCATCAAACCGTGCAAAACACCGAGGCGCAGACCTGGCTCGGACGGCACCATCTGCGCAATGCCGAACACCTTGAACGCCGCCAGCATCAGCACCAGCCCGCCGGGCAGGATGCTTTGGCGGTGGGGTTGCAGACCGGCGAGTTTGAGTTGCTGGACATTGGTCACTTTCAGCAGAAGCAGCGACAGACGCAAGAGTCCGGCGTAGGTAATGCCGTCCTGGCCGAAGTCGTTCAGGCGATTGGCCTTGAGCACCTTCGCCAGCATGCGCGCGGTGCCGGAAGAGCCAATGGTCTGTTGCCAGCCCTGAGCACGATAGCGCCGAGCGACTTTTTCAAATTGCAGGATGGCGAAGCGTTCGGCTTCTTGCAGGGCACCGGGGGAAACAGCGCCGTTGCGAAAAAACCGCGTACTCAAGGTGCCGCTGCCAATGGCAATGCTTTCGGTCAGCAACGGTTGCGAACCTTGGCCGAGAATCAGTTCGGTGGAACCGCCGCCGATATCGACCACCAGGCGCATGTCCTCGACCCCGGGCAAGGTGTGAGCCACACCGGCATACACCAGTCGCGCTTCTTCATCCCCGGAAATGACATCGATGCGAAAACCCAGATGCCGCTCTGCGCTGGCCAGAAACAACTGCGCATTGTCCGCCTCACGCACCGCGCTGGTGGCCACCGCTCGCACTCGTCCCGGCTCGAAACCGCGTAATTTCTTGCCGAAGCGGGCCAGCGCCTGCCAGCCGCGATCCAGAGCCGAAGTGTCCAGCGCACCGCCCTCAAAACCCTCGGCGAGCCGCACCGGTTCCCGCAAGGTTTTGACTTCCTGAATCATCAAGCCCTTCCGGCTGCGCACCGACTGGCCGATCATCAGGCGAAAGGCATTCGAACCCAGGTCGATGGCGGCAAACAGCGAGGCATCTTCTTTCATGGGAATCCTTGCAAAGCATCCGTCTAGGCTGGAGACGGTTTGCGAGGATTCTGCCGTGGGGTTGATGACATCCTGATGACGGCGCGGGGGCGACTGGCTGAATTCAGACCTGTCATGACACTGTCATTATCCGCCGACTAAGCTTGGGTCAACACATCGCGTGTTCTTAAAGTTTCTGCTGCCGTTTTTGGCAGCTTTTTTTTGCCTGCGATTTGGCGTTACCGGGTGACCGAGGCAAGGGGCGGGCGCAGGTTCATGACGAAACGCCCGCCGTGTCTTCATGAGCGAGGGAAAGCATCCAGTCAATAAAAATCCGGGTTTCGGCCGCAGATTCCCGGGCGACACCGTAGTAATAACGGGTCAGTGGCAAGCGCAGGGAAGGCAGCGGGCAGATCAACCGTCCAGTCGCCAGGTCCTTGCCGAGCAGGGACGCCGGGCACAGCGCTAGGCCGAGGCCATCGACGGCGGCTTGCAACACCAGGTGCATGTGATCGAATTGCAGGATGGGTTGCTGGCGCAACATCGCGATATCGGCGTGCTCGGCCCAGTTCTTCCAGTCCATCGCGCGCGTCTTGCCAGCCAGAAGGGTGTGGCGAGCAACGTCCTGCGCACTGTTCAACGGCACCGTTTGCAGGAGTGACGGCGCCGCCACCAGCATCATGTCATCTTCCAGCAATATTTGCGGTTGAACATTGGATGACCATCCGGCATCTCCCCGACGGATGACGACGTCGAATTTTTCCCGCGATTGATCAGGCGGCAGGGTGCTGGTGACCACTTCGGGCTGGATGTCCGGATACAGCGCCATGAAATTGGGTAAGCGCGGGATCAGCCATCGCACCGCAAAGGACGGACGTACGTTGATGATGACTTTGCGCAATGAAGCGCCACGGGTCAGCGCGGTGGCGGCGTTAGCGATCTGCGTCAGGGCTACGCTGATGTGCTCATAAAACGTCTGGCCGGCGGGCGTGAGCAAGGATTGGCGGGTTCGGCGCTCGAACAGCAATACCCCCAAATGCTCCTCCAGCAGCTTGATATGACGGCTGACGGCGCTGTGGCTGACATGCAGTTCTTCGGCTGCACGGCTGAAACTCTGGTAACGAGCGGCAGCGGCGAAGGCACGAACGGCGTTCAAGGGGGGGAGGTCTGAAATCATGTGTCTAATTTAGTCACATCTGCGGTGCAATTAAAGTGTTTGTCAGCGTTACGGCTTCACGCCAATCTGAAGGCCGCTCTTTGTCTTGCCGGCCGTTGATGAAATGTCAGTCCCAAATACCCCTGCAACTGATCGAGCGTCGATGCGTGCCGCCTCCATATTGGGGCTGTGCCTGCCCGCCGACACCTTGCTGTATCTGCTGTTGCCGATGCAGCCTGAGGCCTTTGGCGTCAACCTGGCGCAGGCGGGCGTGTTGCTGGCAGCCAACCGTCTGGTCAGAATTTTCGGTTACCGCTATGTCATGGCGTTTTATGCGAGTCGCGGTGATCGCCCGGCGTCGATGCTGGCCGCCGGCGTAGCGGCGATATGTGCATTGGGTTATGCGACGCTTTCCGGGTTCTGGGCATTGTTGCTGTTGCGCCTGGGCTGGGGGTTGTCCTACGCCGCACTGAACTTGTCCACGCAAGTCATGGCAACCGCCGAACCCACAGGCGCCGCGCGCCGCACCGGGCGTTCGCGGGCGCTGATTGCCGCCGGCCCGATGCTGGCCCTGCCGTTGGGCGCGCTGCTCTGCCTGGCCTATGGGCCACGGGTGATTTTTTACCTGATGGTCGTGACGTCATTGATCGGGTTGTGGCTGGCGCGCGGGTTGCCGTCGGCGGCGCATGCCATGTCGGGCCCGACACGTCGATTCCAGCGTCCCGACAGCGTGGCGGTGTGGTCGTTTATCGAGGGGTTGACCCTGGACGGGCTTTTTATCATCGGCCTTTCGTTACTGGCGCAACAGGTGATGGCGGGCGGCGACGCGGTGATGGTGGCGGGCGTACTTCTGGCTTTGCGTTACGTCTCGGAGATGCTGTTCAGTCCATTGGGCGGGGTCGCTGCGCAGCGGTGGGGGGCGACGCGGATGTTGATTGTCTTTTCGCTGCTGACCTCGATTGCCCTCGTCGGATTTGGCAGTCACTGGTTGGTGGTAGGCGCAGCCCTGGTGCTGTTGCTGCGCGCGCTGCAGTTGCCGCTGGTGGTGACGGTCGTTGCGCAACGCCATCCCGGAGCTGGACGGGTACGGGCATTGGCTGCGAATGCCGTCTGGCGGGACATCGGCGCGGGTGTGGGTCCTCTGCTGGCAGGCCTGGTGCTGCCATGGCTGCCGCCGGTGTGGGTGTATTCGTTGGCAGCACTGTGCCTGGCGCTCAGCGCACTGGCTTGCGCCCAACGTAACAAGGGAGAGATAGCTATTACGCAGCAGTCAGGGCGTGACTTGCAAGTTTAGCTATTCAACGCGGTGCGACTACTCAAGTTAAGCCATGTTGTGTTGTGAAAAAAACCGACACCGCCGCGTAGGTCGCGGGATGCAGCAGCGGCCTCTAGCGAGGTTCCAGGAAATAATAAGTAAACGAACCTTCTTGGCGGAGAAAGAACATGATTAACGCTGCTGGGGAAGTTTTAATAAAACTGTAATAAAATATTGCGCTCGTCCGGGGATTGTGGTTTTTTGTGGTGGTGTCTAGTGCACTTTCAATGAGATTGGCCAGTGATGAAGGGAATCATATGAATAAGTATCCTAGTTATTAGCCAGGCTTGAATTAAGTAACAACGTACGCTTCAAGTGTCGAACTTTCTTTTCGATGCTGCTGCCAACTATTGCCTGGGGAAAAGTAATGAGCCGTGAATCCGTGTCGAAGTTTGTTTCTGCTGATCATAGAAGGGCAACACTAAGAAACTTGTTGGCTGACAAGCGCTGCTTGCGCTTTCTCGAAGCCCACAATCCGATCTCCGCGATACTGGCGGAAAATGCATCGCAAACGGTTGCCGGCCAGACGCGCGAATATGACGGTTTCTGGTCCAGCTCGCTGACGGACTCCACCGCTCGCGGCAAGCCGGATATCGAAGTGCTTGCGATCAAGGACCGTTTGAGCAACGTCAACGATATTTTCGAAGTGACCCGCAAGCCGTTGATCATGGATGGTGATACCGGTGGCAAGCCTGAACACTTTGCCTACGACGTGCGCTCGCTTGAGCGACTGGGCGTCTCGGCGGTGATCATCGAAGACAAGACCGGGCTGAAGAAGAACTCGCTGTTCGGCAACGATGTATTCCAGCAGCAGGAAAGTATCGAGGACTTCTGCAACAAGATCAAAATCGGCAAGCAAGCACAAATATCCGAAGACTTCATGATTATTGCGCGCATCGAAAGTTTGATTCTCGATGCCGGTATCGAAGATGCGCTGACTCGCGCCGATGCGTATGTTGCAGCGGGCGCCGATGGGGTGATGATTCACAGTCGCAAAGAATCACCCGATGAAATATTCGAATTCGCCAAGCGTTTTAGACAGCAGCATCCAACGGTGCCACTGGTGTGCGTACCCACCAGTTATTCGAGTATTTCGTTCGAGGCGCTGGAAGCCGAAGGTTTTAACGTGGTTATTTATGCGAACCATATGTTGCGTTCGGCTTACATGGCAATGAGAACGGTGGCTGACAGTATTTTGTTTTCGGGGCGTACGCTTGAAGTTGAGCCGAACTGTCTGTCGATCAAAGAAATCCTTGAACTCATTCCGGGTACTAAATAATGAAGAAATTGTCTTTGGCCGATCGCAACGCTCAGGTTGTTTCACCCAGTACCTCACGCATGCGCAGCATCGCCAATGAGCTGAAAGAAAAGGGTGAGTCGATTATCAACTTCGCCGCTGGCGAACTTGATTTCGACACCCTCGACAGCCTGAAGCAAGCTGCGATAACGGCGATTCAGGGCAAGTGCAACGCCTACACCCCGGCGCTGGGCGAGAAGAAAATCCGCGAACAACTGGCCGCGCATATTTCGGCACAATTGGGTGTCGATTACGCCTGGAATGAAGTGGGGATGACGGCGGGTGCCAAGCAGGCGCTGTACAACACCGCCATGGTGCTGATCAATCCGGGTGATGAAGTCATCATTCCGATCCCTTACTGGGTCACGTTTCCGACCCAGATCGAGTTGGCGGGTGGCAAGCCGGTCCTGGTCGACACCAAACCGGATGCTTACAAGTTGACGGCCGAGCTGATCGGCGCAGCGATTACCCCGCGCACCAAGGCCATCCTGATCAATACGCCGAACAACCCGACCGGCGCCGTGTATGACGAGGACCAGCTACGCAGGATCGGTGAACTGGCGATCCGTCACGACCTGTGGATTATCTATGACGAGTGCTATTCCCGACTGATCCGCAATGGCGGGGAGCATCACAACATTGTATCGCTCATTCCGGCGTTGAAAGAGCGCACGGTGATTATCAACTCGTTCTCCAAGAGCATGGCATTGACCGGGTGGCGATTGGGTTACGCGAGTGGTCCGGCGGACGTGATCAAGGCAATGGAAAACCTGCAGGGGCACACCACTTCCAATCCGAACGTGGTTGCCCAGGTGGCGGTATCCAAGGCGCTTGACCAGTCTGCGGACTTCATCAGCACCGCCAATGCGATCCTTGATCGTCGTCTGCAGATTATTCAAAACGCGCTGCCACTTATCGAACATCTCGGAGCGGTCAAGGCAGAAGGTGCGTTTTACGTATTCGCCAACATCCAGTGGTTTATCGGCCGGCAATACAACGGCAAGACGGTTGAGAACACCGATGCGCTGGTCGAACTGATCCTGGCTGAAGCCAAGGTGGCCGTGGTGTCCGGTGCGGGCTTTGGCGACGCCAGCGGCATTCGGATTTCCTATGCGGTGAGCGATGCCGATGTGGAAACGGGTATGCAGCGGCTGGCCGAGTTTTTCGGCAAATTTAATTAAGGAGAGCGTCGAGATGAAAAAGGAAAACCCTGTTTCAGTGATTGTTCTGGCAGCGGGCCTGGGTTCTCGGCTGGAAGATCAGACCCTGTCCAAAAACAAATGCCTGATCGAAGTCGCCGGTAAAACCATCATTACCCGGTTGCTGACGCAACTGCAGTCGCACAACGTGGCGAACGTGATCATGGGCGTCGGATACCTGGCCGATGTGCTGGAAAGCTATATCCGCAGCAACCATCCCGAGATCTCGACGGTATTCGTGCAAAACCCGATTTATGCGCGCACTGGTTCGGTCTACTCCCTGAAGCTGTGCCTGAATGCCGTGCCACAAGCTCATGACGTGGTGGTGTTCGAGGGTGATGTGGTGGTCGAGGATTCGCTGGTTACGCGGTCGCTGGCGTCATTGCAGACGTTGGGCGAACAAGAGTTCTCGACAGTACTGGCGCCTTACTCGCCCGAGCTGACGGGCACCTTTGCCCTGATCGACAGCCAGAAAGTCACCGCGTGGCGGCATGAGTCGGTACGCGATGCCGACTTCCCACTGCTGACGTCGTTCAAGACGGTGAACATCACTGCGATGACTGCGCAGGCGGTGGGCACACTGTCCGAACATATCCAGGCCACCATCGAGCGTCACGGCGTCAAGGCGCCCCTGGAGTACGCGATGGACAGTCTGATCCAGAACGACTTTGTGATTCAGCCCGTCGTGGTCACCCACGAGAAGTGGTTCGAAGTCGATACCGCCGAGGACCTGGAAATCGCCAATGACATTTTCAGCACCCCGGCGCTGGCTCCGGCCTGAGGTGAACCATGTTTGCTGTTCTCTATGAGGTCTTGATCCTGCCCATCGCCCATTGTTTTCAATGGGTGCTGGACACCAGCTACACACACACCCAGAGCTTCGGCGCGTCCATCGTCATCCTCAGTCTGGTGTTTAACTTCGCGTTACTGCCGATCTATCACTTTGCAGAAAAAGTGCAGAACAAGGAGCGTGAAGCCCGGGCGAAAATGGAGCCGAAAGTTAAGGAATTCAAGCGCTGCTTCAGCGGTTACGAGCGGCACATGATGATCTCGGCGCTGTACCGCCAACATCATTACCACCCGGTCTTTGCGTTACGCGGATTTGTGCCATTGCTGATCCAGGTGCCGGTGTTCATTGCCGCTTACGGGTTGCTGAGCGACTACCCGCCGATCTGGGAGCAGAGCTACCTGGGCATCGCCAATCTCGGTGCGCCGGATGGTTTGGTGAACGGCATCAATGTGCTGCCGATCATCATGACGGTAATCAACCTGATCTCCGCTTATGTGTATAGCCGTGATCTTTCGGCTCAGGAACGAATGCAGACGTGGCTGGTGGCGATGTTGTTTTTTGTGCTGCTGTATACCTCGCCGGCGGGGCTGGTGCTGTACTGGATCTGCAACAACCTGTTTTCCCTGATGAAAAATATTGTCTATCGGGTCGCCCGGTCCGGCTCGACACTTCCAAGGATGACCAATGCTTAATTCGACGAGCCCTGCCTATGCCGCAAGGGCGAGCGCCGTGGCGCAATCCGGGGAAAAACCGCTGAAGCTTTTCCTTCTGGCGTACTCGGCGCTTTATCTGCTGGTGTTTCTGTCCAGTCCTCTGGCACTGATCAGTTTCGAAGATGACGTCACCGGCCTCAATGGCTATTTGACGATCTATGCCGCGACCCATGCGGTCGTATTTCTGGCCTGGCTGGCGCTGATCTTTGTCATCGGCGTGGTCGCCCATCGCAGGTTCCTGGCCTGCCTGACGGTACTGGGGGTGTGGGCGTTGATCGTGGGTATCGTCTACAGCTTCTTCCTGCCCCTGGATGCGGGGATGATCGACAACTTCAAGTTCTCTGATCCCAAGGCCCTGGTGTTTTCCCGGGAGCACGTGATCGTCGACTTTGCGGTGTGTGCCGGTGCATTGCTGGCGGCGCTGATCGTGTTGAAAGTGTTCGCTGAGCAGGTGGGCAAGTTTCTCACGCTTTTTGTCTTGATCTGCGCAGCCTACGCAGTGTTCTCGGGGTACACGCTGGCCTCGAAAATCGCGGCGATTCCCCCGCCGGGCAACGACGGCAAAGAAAAGATTTCTTTCTCGAAAACCGAGAAAAACATTGTGCTGTTGATGATTGACGGCTCCATGGCCGGCTACATCCCCAAGCTGCTGAAAAGTGATGCCGGTATGGCTGAACGCCTGAGTGGCTTCACCTGGTATTCCAACGTGGTGTCCACCGGCAACCGGACGTTCAACGCGCTACCGGCGGTGTTTGGCGGCTTCGATTACACCGCCGCCAACATCAATGATCGGCCGGGCAGTCTGGAAGAAAAGGTCAACCAGGCCTACATGCTATACCCGGAAAACTTCGCGGCCAAAGGCTACGGCGTTAAATACGTTGACCCGTTCTGGTATGGCTTCGCCCGCCGTGGTGACTGCAAGAAATTCATCGAAGGTCGCATCGGCGATTGCATTCATGTGATTGACACCCTCGGTCGCCTTGAAACCAACAAGCACATGTACAGCAAACACACCGAGTACTTGTGGGGGGTGTTCAAACAGTACCTGGCCATTTCGATTTACAAGGCCGTGCCCAATACCCTCAAGGAGCAGGTGTACGACGGCGGAAACTGGCAGGGTGCCTCACTGTCCTGGTGGAAGCGTGAAGACAAGTTTCTCGAGAACTACTTCTCGCTGTTGGCACTTCCGGGCATTTCCGATACCCAGGCGCCAGGGCCGACCTTCACGTTCATGGCCAACAACATCACCCGCGCGGTGCTCAAGCTCGATGAGAGCTGCGTGCCGAATAAAAGCCTGAAAACCACGCCCCAGGAACTTGAGACCTTCAAGAGCGAAGACACCGCCGAAATCTACGATACGTTTTATTGCGCGATGAAGGGCGTGACCCAATACCTGGACTGGTTCAAGCAGCAGGGGATCTACGACAACACAATGTTTGTGCTGGTCTCGGACCACGGCTGGCCTTCGCGCAATCCACTTCTGGACGGCTTCCACGACGCGGAAAAACAGGAAGTGTATTCGCAGTTTCAGAACTTGCTGTTAATCAAACCGTTCGGGGCGCGGGGGGCGCCGAAAGAGAGCCGTGAGTTCATTGCCAATGCCAGCGTTCCGGGCATTGTCTGTCAGGAGATCGGCGGTTGTGTGGACCGTCACACCGGCAACCGCATCACTTACAAGCCACTGACCGAGCCGGTGAAACTGTATGAAACCCCGTGGCAACCCCAAGGCCAGAACGCCGATTCCTACAAGATTCTCAGCATTTATGAAGTGAAGGAAGACGTATCGATTCCGGCCAACTGGAGCAAGTTGCAATGACGATCCTGCTGGAGCACGCCGTGACGATTCCGTATGTCGGTCTGTATCTTGATCCGGGTACTGGCAGTCTGCTTTTCTCGTTGATTGCCGGGGTGGTCACCACGGTTTTTTACTCCGCCAAAGGCCTCTACTACAAGTTCAGTGGCTCGGCCAAGGGCACAGTCGGCAGCGCCGAGCGCAGCGTGCTCGATAACTGGTCGGTGGTGATTTATTCCGAGGGGACGCGCTATTACGGCACCTTCAAGCCGCTGTTGGCGCAACTGGCCAACGCCCGCATAAAAACGCTGTACCTGACTTCCAACAGCAACGATCCGGGCCTGACGGGGCATGCTGGTGTGAATGCCTGCTTCATCGGCGACGGTCACAAGGCCTGGGCTCTGCTCGGCAGGCTCAAGGCCGATGTGTGCATCTCGACCACGCCCGGTCTGGATGTCATGCAGTTCAAGCGTTCCAAACAGGTGAAACACTACATGCACTTGGTGCACGCGCCGACTGACAAGGCGTTCAATCGACCGTATTCCTTTGATTACTTCGATTCCGTGGTGATCAACGGTCCGCATCAGCAACGCACCTTGCGTTTCCTCGAGAACCTGCGGGGTTCGGCACCCAAGCAACTGATCATGGGCGGGTGCCTCTATTACGATGATTTGGTCGAGCAGTTGCGCAACCTGACACCGGAGCAGGCCCGCACGACCAAAACCGTTCTGCTCGCACCCACCTGGGGGCGCAACAGTTTGTTGAAACTGCACGGCAGCCAACTGCTGCAAAGCCTGGCGCAGCAAGACATCAACCTGATCATTCGTCCTCACCCGCAAAGCCTGGTCTCGGAGCCGGCATTGATCGAAGGGTTGCAGGCACAGTTCCCGAACAGCCCGCGCCTGCAGTGGGACTTTTCGCCGATTCCTTTCGACGCGATGGCCAGCAGCGACGTGATGATCTCGGACATCTCGGGGGTGATTTTCGACTACGCGTTCCTGTTCGAGAAGCCGGTCATCACAGTAGGTATAGAACCTGTGCGCGAAGGCACCGAAGCCAGTGACCTGCCTTACGATCCCTGGGAGCTGACCGTGTTGAACGACATCGGTTTGCGCCTGACCGAGCAGGATGTCGAGCGGCTGGCGGACTACTTGCCGAGCCTCACTCAGGACGAGCGATACAAACACAACATTCGCGCCCTTCGCGCCGAGTACGTGTTGAATTTCGGCTGCGCGGTGCAGCCGATCATGGAGGCGATCAAGCCACTCATCGTGGCACGCGAAACCGTTGCGCCCGGGCTGGCTGCGCTTGAGCAGCAGGCAGAGTAGGGGCGCACGGCATGGCTGACGGGCTGGTGGAATTATGGGTGGTATTCCCGGCGCTGGTGGCGGCGGTGACCGTGCATGAAGCGGGTCACGCGCTGGTTGCTGCGCTGTTTGGCGACCCAGCGGCACGAGAGGGCGGCAGGGTGTCCCTCAACCCGCTCAGGCACTGTTCGCTGGTGGGGACGGCGGTGGTACCGATTTCGCTACTTGTCCTGACGTCCCTAATGGCGCTGCCCTTGACGCTGGTGGGGTGGGGCAAGGCCGTGCCGATCAGTGAGGATTTGACGGTACGCAAAGTCGGCCTGCTGTGCACTGCACTGGCGGGGCCGTTGGCCAATCTGGTGTTGGCCACGCTGTGCCTCGGTTTGCTCGGTCACGTACAGGACTCTGCCGGGATGAGCACGTTTCTGCAGACCTGTGTGTCGTTCAATCTTTTCCTGTGCGTGGTCAACTTGCTGCCCGTCATGCCGCTGGACGGCGCGACCTGTATTCGGGCCCTGAGCAGCGATCGGCTGTGGAATGAATTTCAGCAAATTCAGCCTTGCCTCTATGTCATCGGTGCCGGTTTGTTACTGACGGGTTTATTGAACCAATACATGATATGGGCCACTCACGGCCTCCTGAATGTCCTGCTTGGTGGAGTGATTTATGGCTAGTTATGGACTGTTTCTGATTCTGGCAACCCTGACTGTTCTCAGCCCCGGTCCCGGGGTGGTGCTGACGCTTTCCAATGCGCTGCGGCATGGCTGGACCGGTTCGCTGCCCGGCATCCTCGGCATTGCGACAGGTGCCTTTTTGGTGGCGGGTATTTCCGCCAGCAGCGTCGGATTGATCCTGGCGACCTCGGCCGTTGCATTCACGATCCTCAAATACATCGGTGCCCTGTATTTGTTGTACCTGGGGATAAAGATGTGGCGTACTCAGAGCTTCATCCCCGAACTCAAACTCACGTCGCCACGTCCGTGGCGTCGTTATGTCGAGGCGCTGTCGATTCAGTTGCTGAACCCCAAGGCCGGTTTCTTCTTCCTGGCCGTATTCCCTCAGTTCATCAAGCCGGAAGGTAATTACTACAGCCAGTTTTTCTTGCTGGTGTCCTCCTACAGCCTGCTCGTCGTGCTTGTGCACAGTGGCTACGCGCTGATGGCCAACGGCGCGCGGGGCTGGCTGTCGACGAACAAGGGCGCCAGAATTGTCGGCAAACTGTCGGGTATCACCTTTTTCTGCTTTGGCGTGCTTATGGCTTCGACCAGTAAGTAAAACGACTGAATTATTTGATCCGGAGGCAACATGGCCAAGAAGGCGATCCACTTTTTACTGGTGGACGAAGATCGCGAACGACTCAAGAAAATCGCTCGCTCCGGACTTCTGCCGTATAGAAGCGTCACCCGCGCGACGATCCTGCTGTTATTGGACAGCGGACTGTCCCCCAAGGAAGTCAGCTTCCGATTGAATATCTCGGCCCCGGTGGTATTCAAATGGCGCAGCCGTTATCTGGCTTTTGGCATCGATGGGCTTGAGGATCTTCCCCGCAATGGGTTGCAGAAGGTTTTGCCGATGGTGGCGAGCGGCTGACGAGCGCCGGTATTGACGTAACCCAAGGGTGGTGTGGCGAGCGGTTTGCCTTTTTCTGCAATATACGATTAATATATAAAACATATATGAATCGTATGGGAAGCCACAATGGGCATCGTCAAGATTTCAGAGGACATGCACGAAAATCTGCGCATCTCCAGCAATGCACTCAGCCGCTCGATCAACGCGCAGGCCGAGCACTGGATGCGCATCGGCATGCTCGCCGAGCTGCACCCCAACCTCGACCACAGTGCCATTTGCCGCTTGCTGATCCGCGCCGAGCAGAACGGTGGGCTGGATTTGCAACAACTGACTCAGGAAGCCGTCAGCGCATGAGAAACCAGATCAAGATCAACACCCCGGCCGAGATCGCGCAATCGCGCGCCGCTGGCCAACTCGCCGCCGAGGTACTGGCGATGCTGGTGCCCCACGTCAAGGCTGGCGTGACCACCGATGAGCTGGATCGGCTGTGCAACGACTACATCGTCAATGTGCAAAAAGCCATCCCGGCCAACGTCGGCTACCACGGCTTCCCGAAAACCGTCTGTGCCTCGGTCAACGACGTGGTGTGCCACGGCATTCCGTCAGGCACACCGTTGAAGGACGGTGACATCGTCAACCTCGACATCGCCGTGATCAAGGATGGCTGGTTTGGCGACACCAGCCGCATGTATGTGGTCGGTGAGGCTACGCCTGAGGCACAGCATCTGATCAAGACCACCTACGACGCCATGTGCGCCGGTATCCGCGCCGTGCGCCCGGGTGCGACGCTGGGGGATATCGGCCATGCGATTCAGAGCCTGGCGGAGAAGGAAGGCTTCAGCGTGGTGCGCGAGTATTGCGGGCACGGCATCGGCAAGATCTACCACGATGAACCGCAGATCCTGCATTACGGTTTCCCGAATCAGGGGATGAAGCTCAAGGCCGGGATGATCTTCACCATCGAGCCAATGCTCAATGCCGGCAAGCGTCATGTGAAGAACATGCCGGACGGCTGGACCGTGCTGACCAGGGACGGGTCGCTGTCGGCGCAGTGGGAGCATATGGTGGCGGTGACGGAGACCGGGTTTGAAGTGTTGACGGCGTGGCCGGATCAGATAGAGGGTTTTGCGGCTATTAAGTGATACCGCGTCGTCTGTTGCAATCACCCTAACCCTCTCCCAGGGGGAGAG
The DNA here is from genome assembly GCF_059716145.1 of Pseudomonas sp. LBUM1648. Classification (NCBI taxonomy): domain Bacteria; kingdom Pseudomonadati; phylum Pseudomonadota; class Gammaproteobacteria; order Pseudomonadales; family Pseudomonadaceae; genus Pseudomonas; species Pseudomonas sp. LBUM1648. The sequence continues at coordinate 3,750,074 of NZ_CP166808.1, read as the reverse complement.
GGGACTGACTGAGGTGAACGTTCGAGATACACCGACCTGAAATTCCGAGCCGAACTCAGGTCTTGAAGAACATGAATATCGGCTCCCTTTCCCCCTCGCCCCCTTGGGGGCGGTCCGACGTTTCGGGAGGGCTGGGGTGAGGGGGTAAATCCAACTGACACCCTACTATCAGTGGGCCCCGGCGGCTTTGTTGAGGTCGCTTTCAGTCCATTCGGTATAAACACAGGCATCCGCCGTAGCCCAACGCACCCGCACCTCATCGCCAGCCTTGAGCGGCATGCCCGCCGCCGACAGCGCCTTCACCGTCATCGACGTCCCGCCCGAAGTGACCACGCTGCACGTCTGGCTCTCACCCAGAAACAGCACCTCCACCACCTTCGCCGACACCTGATTCCAACCCGCCGCCAATGGCTCATCAGTCGCCTGCTGCACACTCAATGCCAGCGCTTTTTCCGGACGCACCATCAGCAACACATCCTGATCGGTGTGCAAACCCGAGGTCAGTCGAATCGACAGCGACTGCCCTTCAAAACTCGCCGCCGCGTTACCTTGCGCCTTGAGCTTGAGGAAGTTCGAATTGCCGAGAAACGAGGCGACAAAGGCATTCGGCGGATTCTGATAAAGGTCATAACCGCTGCCCAGACCGACAATCTTGCCGTGGCTGAAAATCGCAATGCGTTGCGACAAACGCATGGCCTCTTCCTGATCGTGGGTCACATAGACGATGGTGATGCCCAGGCGCCGATGCAGTTGGCGCAATTCATCTTGCAAATCCTCACGCAGTTTTTTATCCAGCGCACCCAGCGGTTCGTCCATCAGCAAAATGCGTGGCTCGTAGACCAGCGCTCGGGCAATGGCGACCCGTTGCTGTTGGCCACCGGACAGTTGCGAAGGGCGGCGATGGGCGAATTGTTCGAGTTGCACCAGTTTCAACATCGCATCGACGCGCTTGTTACGCTCGGCCGCCGCCAGTTTACGGATCGCCAACGGGAAGGCGATGTTGTCGCGTACAGACAGATGCGGGAACAGCGAATAGCGCTGGAACACCATGCCGATGTCGCGCTTGTGCGGTGGTACGTTGACCAGCGACTGGCCGTTGACGAGGATCTCGCCGCTGCTCGGCGTTTCGAAACCGGCGAGCATCGACAGCGTGGTGCTTTTACCGGAGCCGCTGGAGCCGAGGAAGGTCAGGAACTCGCCGTCCTTGATGTCCAGCGAGATGTTGTCCACGGCGGCGAAGTCGCCGTAGTGCTTGTTCAGGTTGCGCAGGCTGACCAGGGGTTTGTCGTTCTGCTGGGATGCGTCTTTGATCACGGCACTCATGTCGTACTCCTGGGCGCTCAGGCGCTGATTTCGTTGCGCCGACGCAGGGCGGCGGCGATCACCATGACTAAGACCGACAGGCCGATCAGCAGCGTCGAAGCGACGGCGATCACCGGAGTCAGGTCCTGGCGCAAGGTGGTCCACATTTTCACGGGAAGGGTTTGCAGGGTCGGGCTGGCCATCATCACGCTGAGCACCACTTCGTCCCACGAAACGAGAAAGGCGAAGAGGGCGCCGGCAACCATGCCCGGACGAATCGCCGGGAACGTCACCTTGAACACTGCTTGCAGGCGTGACGCACCGCAGATCACCGCCGCGTCTTCAATCGACTGATCGAACAGCTTCAGCGAGTTGATGATCGAGATGATGGTGAACGGCAGCGCGACGATCACATGGCTGACGACGAAGGCGAACATCGTCCCGGTGTAACCGAGCTTGAGGAACAGCGCGTACACCGCCACGGCGATGATCACCAGCGGCACGATCATCGGCAGGGTGAAGAGGCCGTAGAGCATTTCCCGGCCGGGAAAACGCCCGCGAACCAGCGCAAATGCGGTCGGCAAACCGAGGGCCACAGCGCAAATCGTGGTCAACACGGCGACTTTAAGGCTGGCCGCTGCGGCGTTCATCCAGTCCGGGTTGGAGAAGAACTGGCCGTACCATTTCAGCGTCCAGCCCGGTGGCGGGAACACCAACCACTGCGAAGAACCGAACGACAGCAGGACGATGAACACGATCGGCAACAGCAGGAACAAGCCGATCAACCCGGTGGTGGCGTAGAGGCCGAAGCGCATCCGGCGGCTCATGGCATTGGGAGTCAGGAGCATGTCGGCTTACCTCGCGTTACTGGCGCCAACCGGGGATTCCGGCTGAAGCTTCAGGTAGAAGTAGAACAGCACCAAAGTGATCGCGATCAGCAACGCGGCGCCGGCACTGGCCAGACCCCAATTGAGGAACGATTGCACCTGCTGAATGATGAACTCCGGCAACATCATGTTCTGCGCCCCGCCGAGCAGCGCCGGGGTGACGTAGTAACCGAGCGACATCACGAACACCATCAACCCGCCGGACGCCAGACCCGGCCGGCACAGCGGCAGGAACACCCGGAAAAAGTTGGTCCATGGGCTGGCGCCGCAGATCGAGCCGGCCTGCAGGATCATCGGGTCGATGGCCTGCATGGTCGCCTGCAACGGCAGGACGATGAACGGGATCATGATGTAGCTCATGCCGATCACCACGCCGGTCAGGTTATGCACCATTTCCAGCGGCTGATCGATGATGCCCATCGCCATCAAAGCCTTGTTGATCACGCCCGAAGCTTGCAGCAACACCAGCCACGAATAGGTGCGGGCGAGCAGGCTGGTCCACATCGACAACAGCACGATGTTGAGAATCCAGCGACCCCAGCCGCGCGGCACCAGCGTGATCGCCCAGGCGAGCGGAAAGCCCAGCAACAGGCTGAAAATCGTCACCAGCCCGGCCACCGAAAAGGTGTTGAGCAGCACCCGGGCATAGGCCGAGTTGGCGAACAGTTGTTCATAGTTGCCAAGGCCTGGTGTCGGCTCCAGCACGCCGCGCAACAGCAGGCCAATCAACGGCGCGAGAAAGAACAGGCCGAGGAACAGCAGCGCCGGAGCGAGGTTGCCGGCGCCGCGCCAGCGTTGTCTCAGGGACGGGGTTTGCGACATCGCGATCGCCTGTTTTCCTTCGGCCGAACCGGCAGCGCTTGCGGCGCTCCCGGTGGCAGTGGATGGACGGGGCGCGGTGGCCGCCATTTTCATTTGACCAGCCATTCGTTCCACCGTGTCGCGATGGTAGGGCCGTTTTTGGCCCAGTACGCGAAATCAAGAGTGATCTGATCCTTGGCGTAAGCAGTCGGCAGGTTGGGAGCCAGCGTCGAATCCAGACGCTCCACGCTGTCGAGGTTGACCGGGGCGTAAGCGGTCAGGTTGGAGAAGTCGGCCTGGCCTTTGGCACTGCTGGCGTTGGCCAGGAACTTCATCGCCGCGTCCTTGTTTTTCGAGCCCTTTGGAATCACCAGAATGTCGGCCATGACCAGGTTCTGTTTCCAGCTCACGCCCACCGGCGCGCCATCTTCTTGCAGGGCGTGAATGCGGCCGTTCCAGAACTGGCCCATGCTCGCTTCACCGGATGCCAGCAGTTGCTGCGACTGCGCGCCGCCGCCCCACCAGACGATGTCTTTCTTGATGGTGTCGAGTTTTTTGAAGGCGCGATCCAGATCCAGCGGGTAGAGCTTGTCGGCCGCTACGCCATCGGCCAGCAGGGCCAGTTCGAGCACGCCGGGGCTTGGCCATTTATAGAGGGCGCGTTTGCCGGGGTAGGTCTTGGTGTCGAACAGGGCGCTCCAGTCCTGCGGCTTGTTGGCGCCGAGTTTGCCCTCGTTGTAGCCGAGGACGAAGGAGAAGAAGAACGAGCCGACGCCGTGATCGCTGACAAAGCGCGGGTCGATCCTGTCGCGCTGGATGACTTTGAAATCGAGGGGTTCGAGCAGGCCTTCAGCGGCAGCGCGCAGGGCGAAATCGGCTTCGACGTCGACCACGTCCCATTGCACGTTACCGCTTTCGACCATGGCCTTGAGTTTGCCGTAGTCGGTCGGGCCATCCTGCACGACGGTAATGCCGCTGGCCTTGCTGAACGGATCAGCCCAAGCCTGTTTCTGCGCATCCTGGGTGCTTCCGCCCCAGCTGACGAAATTCACGCTTTCGGCGGCCATTGCAGCCTGGCCGGTCACGCTGAGCAGTCCCGCAAAAAAGATTGCGGTTGCAGCTTTGTTCAACACCATTTTCACGCCCTCATTGTTGTGTTTTTGAGCGGGCCTTGCGTTGTTGCCCGCCTGTCGGGAGCAGTAGATGGACGTTCGTGGGAGTGTCCGGTCTATGGAATATCATATTATGGTATTCCAAACTTTGTGCAAGCACTTTGCCTTACCGGTTATCTGGCGAAGTAGTTTTTTGGGGGGCACCGAAAATGTGCAGTGGATGAAATTGTGGCGAGGGGATTTATCCCCGTTGGGCTGCGGAGCAGCCCTGAAAGCGGAAAACGCGCTATTCCTGAAGGATCGCGTTGGCAGGATTTGGGGCCGCTTCGCAGCCCAACGGGGATAAATCCCCTCACCACAGGGGCTCATCGATAACTGTGGGTTATTCGGTGTAGGGGATACTCTCGACCACTTCCAGGTCATACCCGGTCAGGCCGGCGTACTTGAGGGGCGGCCCAAGGTGCCGCAGTTTGCCAACCCCAAGGTTCTGCAGAATCTGCGCTCCGGTCCCCACCTCCGAATAAATCCGTGACTGCGACCGACTGAACTGCCGTGGCGGCTGCGTCAGTTGCGGCACCCGCTCCAGCAACGCCTGCGACGATTCATGATTGGCCAGCACCACGACAACTCCATGGCCCTCGGCCGCGACCCGTTGCAACGCCGCCCACAGCGTCCAGTTTGTCGGCCCGCTGTATTCGGCGCCGACCAGATCTCGCAGCGGATCGATCACATGCACGCGCACCAGCGTTGGATGCTCACGGCGTAGATCGCCCATGACCATCGCCATGTGAACCCCACCTTCGATACGGTCTTCGAAAGTGATCAAACGGAAAGTGCCATGCACCGTCGGCAGCTCACGTTCGCCAATACGTTCGATGGTGTGTTCGGTACTCAGGCGATAGTGGATCAGGTCGGCGATGGTGCCGATCTTGATCCCGTGCTTGCGCGCGAAGACTTCCAGATCCGGGCGACGGGCCATGGTGCCGTCGTCGTTCATCACTTCGACGATGACCGACGCCGGGGTGAAACCGGCCAGCCTGGCCAGATCGCAACCGGCCTCGGTGTGACCGGCGCGGGTCAACACGCCACCTTCCTTGGCGCGCAGCGGAAAGATATGCCCGGGTTGCACCAGATCTTCGGCGCGGGCGTCTTTGGCCACGGCGGCGGCGACCGTGCAGGCACGATCGGCGGCGGAAATCCCGGTGGTGACGCCAACTGCCGCTTCAATCGACACAGTGAACGCGGTGCTGAAAACGCTGCCATTGCTTGGCACCATTTGCTCAAGACCCAAACGCTGGCAGTGTTCGTCTGTCAACGTAAGGCAAATCAGCCCGCGTGCCTCACGCGCCATGAAGCTGATCGCCTCGGGCGTGCAACAATCAGCGGCGAGTAACAGGTCGCCTTCGTTTTCCCGGTCTTCGTCATCGACCAGCAGAACCATTTTGCCGAGGCGATAATCTTCGATGATTTCTTCGATGCTGTTGAAGGCCATGCTGGACTCTCAGGGTTCGTTGGAAATATATTGGTATACCATAATACAAAATCAACAAAGAGGTCACTATGAAGGCGTACTGGATTGCTCACGTAGACATCACCGATCCTGACCAATACAGCCAATACACCCAGCGCGCGCCCAAGGCGTTCGCTGAGTTTGGCGGGCGGTTTCTGGCCAGAGGCGGGCGCAGCGAAGCGATGGAAGGGCGCAAGACGCCACAGCGCAGCGTGGTGATCGAGTTCGATAGCTACGAGCAAGCGGTCGCCTGCTACCGCTCGGCGGCGTATCAAGAGGCGAAGCGTTATCGCGAGGAATGGGCGAGGGCGGAAATCATCATTGTCGAAGGCATGGCGCCGTAATCAGCGGATGAAGTGGATCTTGCCGCTGTCATCATTGCCCATGTAGATCCCATACACCCCGGCCTGGCGTTCCTCGATATAGCGTTCGAGGATCTGCCGGATCGCCGGGTAGTAGATCTGCTCCCACGGGATGTCTTCGGGGGCGAAGAATTTGTAGTCGAGGGTTTCCGGGCCGTACTGGCCGGTAATCTCCAGGGCGATGGCGCGGAAGATGATGTACACCTCGCTGATCTTCGGCACGCTGAAGATCGAATACGGCGAGACGATTTCTGCACGCACGCCGCTTTCTTCCCAGACTTCACGCAAGGCCGCCTCTTCGGTGGTCTCGCCGCTTTCCATGAAACCGGCTGGCAGCGTCCAGGTGCCCGGACGCGGAGGGATCGCCCGTTGGCACAAGAGGTATTTGCCGTCCTGCTCGATGATGCAGCCGGCGATGATCTTCGGATTGACGTAGTGAATGTAGCCGCAGCCGCGGCACATCAGGCGCTCGTGCGTATCGCCCGGCGGCACCTGCTGACCGAGGTCAGGGCCACCGCATTTCGGGCAATAGCTCGGGCTGGACATGTCAGTGACCTATACGGGGTTCTTTCAGCGCGATGGGCAGGGTGATCGCAGGCACGTCGCCTGTTTCTTCCTGTTTGCGCTTGAGGTAGTCGAGGGCGACAGCAGCGGCGGCACGCACGTGATCGACGCACGCCTGATGCGCCGCCAGCGCATCGCCGCTCTTGATCGCCGCGACCATTTTTTCCATTTCCTGATTGCTTGCGCCGCGACGGTTTTGCTGGGACACCGAGGTCGCGCGCAGATAACTGATGCGCGCCTGCAACTGACGCAACTGAGTGGCCGCGACATGGTTGCCCGAACCTTCGAGCAGGACGTCGTAGAAGCCTTGTACCGAGTCGATCACCTGTTGCAACTCGCCGTCCTTGAGGGCCTTGCGGTTCTCATCGAGGGCTTTTTCCAGGGCTTTGATGTCCTTGGCTTTGGCGCGCAGGGTGAACAGCTGAACGATCAGGCCTTCGAGCACGCAACGCAATTCGTAGATATCGACGGCATCGGCGAGAGTGATGATCGCCACCCGTGGACCTTTGGCATCGGCGAACTCGACCAGACCTTCAGATTCCAGGTGACGCAAGGCTTCGCGAACCGAGGTGCGGCTGACGCCCAGGCGATCACACAGATCGCGTTCGACCAGACGATCCCCTGGCATGAGCTGGAAATTCATGATCGCGCTACGCAGTTTATCCAGCACGATTTCGCGCAGGGTAACGGGGTTGCGATTGACCTTGAAGCTGTCGTCGAGTGGCTGGCGTTTCATGGGGTCCGCTCTTTACTGTGGCTGTCCATGCCAGACGGGCATCAAAACAGCCGAGGGGTTAACTGGAGGCCTCGGCGTCGGCTTCGGCGAAGGCTTCACGGGCGAGCCGGAAACTGTCCACGGCCGCCGGGACGCCGCAATAAATGCCGACCTGAAGCAGAATTTCGCGTATTTGCTCACGACTCAGGCCGTTACGCAAGGCGCCACGCACATGCAGCTTGAGTTCGTGCGGGCGGTTGAGCGCCGAGATCATCGCCAGGTTGATCATGCTCCGCTCCTTGAGCGACAAGCCCTCGCGACCCCAGACGTGGCCCCAACAGTATTCGGTGACCATTTCCTGCAGGGGGCGGGTGAAGTCATCGGCGTTGTCGATTGAACGTTGCACGTAGGCTTCGCCGAGCACCTGGGTGCGAATCTTCAGGCCTTTTTCGTACTTTTCGTTATTCATCATTCCTCCTCACACACATTCCCCTGTAGGAGCTGCCGAAGGCTGCGATCTTTTGATCTTGTCTTTAAAAATCAAAGTCAAAGGATCGCAGCCTGCGGCAGCTCCTACACAGGGAGCGCGTTAATCAGGTCAGGGTGGGCAGGGCGCCCAACTTGCCCTTGTGATAAATCATCGGCGTCACCGGTTGCGCCGGCAGGATCAGATTCTTCACCGCGCCGACGATGATCGCGTGATCGCCACCATCGTATTCGCGCCACAATTCGCACTCGATGATCGCCGTGGCCTTGGCCAGGATCGGGTTGCCGAGTTCGCTCAAGTGCCATTCGATGCCTTTGGCTTTGTCCTTGCCTTTACCGGCGAAGGCGTAGGCCTCGGCGGTCTGCTCGGCGGACAGCAAATGGATCGCGAAACGCTTGCTGTCGCGCAGCACCGGGTAGGTGTCGGAGGCGTAGTTGGGGCAGAACAGCACCAGCGCCGGATCAATCGACAGCGCGCTGAAGGCGCTGGCGGTGATGCCGACGATGCCGCCCGCAGGGTCAAGGGTGGTGACCACCGTGACGCCGGACGGGAACGAACTCATGACGTCTTTGTAAATGCCGGGTTCGATCATTTCGCAGGACTCCTAGCGCATCACAAACGGATCAGGCATTGGCGCCTGAGAAAGATTGATCCACACCGTTTTCAGTTCGGTGTAGGCCAGCACCGAATCGATGCCGCTTTCGCGTCCATAGCCACTGTTCTTGAAGCCGCCGATCGGTGCCATCGCCGACACCGCGCGGTAAGTGTTGACCCAGATAATCCCCGAACGCACATCCCTGGCCAGGCGATGGGCACGGCCCAGATCCCGCGTCCAGATGCCAGCGGCGAGGCCGAACTGCGAGTCGTTGGCGATGGCCAGCGCTTCGGCTTCGTCCTTGAAACGGATGACGGATGCCACCGGGCCAAAGACTTCTTCCTGCATGATTTTCATCGAGTTGCGGTCGCACTCGAACAGCGTCGGCTCGTAAAACCAGCCCTCGCCGAGATTTGCAGGACGCTTGCCGCCCGTGCGCAAACGCGCACCTTCGGCGATGGCATCGGCGACCAGGCCTTCAACCACCGCCAATTGCTGCGCGGTGGCCATCGGGCCCATTTCGCTGTTGTCTTCCTGCGGGTTGCCGATGCGGATGCGTTTGGCGCGTTCCACCAGTCGGTTGACGAATTCGTCATAGATTTCGTCCTGCACCAACAGACGCGAACCCGACACGCAGCTCTGTCCGGAGGCGGCGTAGATCCCGGCAATCGCGCCGTTGATCGCGCTGTCCAGATCGGCGTCGGCGAAGATGATGTTCGGCGACTTGCCGCCCAGTTCCAGCGACAACTTGGCGAAGTTCTCGGCGCTGCTGCGCACCACATGCCGCGCGGTGGCGGCACCGCCGGTGAAGGCGATCTTGCGGATCAGCGGATGGCGGGTGAGAGCGGCGCCGGTGCTCGGGCCGTACCCGGTGACAACGTTGACAACACCCGGCGGAATCCCGGCTTCAAGGGCCAGCCGCGCCAGCTCCAGAATCGTCGCTGAAGCGTGCTCGGACGGCTTGATCACAATCGTGTTGCCGGCGGCGAGGGCCGGGGCCAGTTTAATGGCGGTCAGGTAAAGCGGGCTGTTCCACGGAATGATCGCGGCAACCACACCCATGGCTTCGTGCACGGTGTAGGCGAACAGGTCGGGCTTATCCAGCGGCAGGGTGCCGCCTTCGAGCTTGTCGGCCAAACCGGCGGTGTAGTGGAAGAACTCCGGCAGATAGCTGACCTGACCGCGGGTTTCGCGGATCAGCTTGCCGTTGTCGCGGCTTTCCAGCTGCGCCAGATGCTCTTTGTTTTCAGCAATCAAGTCTCCGAGGCGGCGTAGCAGTTTGCCGCGCGCGGTGGCGGTCAGGCCACGCCACGCGGGGCTGTCGAAGGCCTGTTGGGCGACTTGAACGGCGCGCTCGACATCGGCCTCATCGGCATCGGGCAGTTCGGCCCAGGCTTGGGCGGTGGCCGGGTTGAGGCTTTCGAAAGTCTTGCCGGAGAGGGCATCGACCCATTCTCCGCCGATGCACATCTGGAAGCGTGCGAGTGTCATGCAACGATCCCCTTTATATGGTTTTGTCGGGAGTGTGCGAATTCGAGAAATTCCAGCAACGTCTGGTTGACCAGTCGCGGGGACTCTACGGGCATCATATGCCGTTGCTCGGGCAGCACGGCAACCTTCGCGCCGGGGATGCGTCGGGCCAGTTGCTCGGCCATTTCCGGGGTCGAACCGGGGTCGAGTTCACCCGTGGCGATCAGCGTCGGCGCCTGAATACTGCCCAGATCATCGACGCGGTACATGTCTTGAGTGGCGAACAATTCGTAAGTGGTCAAGTAGCCCTGCGGATCATTGCCGGCGAGTGTCTGGCGGATCGCGGCGATCTGCGCCGGGTTGGCCGCCTGATATTCGCGGCTGAACCAGCGTGACAGCGCCGCTTCGGCATTGGCATCCGGGCCGTGTTCGGCAGCCTGAGCGGTGCGCGCGATGACCCCGGCACGCTGTTCTTCACTGCGGTTGAACACGCTGTTGAGTACCACCAGGCTTTGCAGGCGCTGCGGGTAATGCAGGGCAAACGCCCGCGCCACCAGCCCGCCCATGGAGAAACCGATCACCGCTGCCTCGGGCAGGTTCAGGTGATCGAGCAACTCCAGCAACTGATCGGCGTAACCGAGCAGGTTGGTGCCACTGGCCGGTCGCGGGCTGGCGCCGTGGCCGAGCATGTCGTAGGCGATCACCCGGTACTGGGTCGACAGGCCAACGATCTGGCCGCCCCACATTTCTTTATTCAGGCCCACGCCGTGGATCAAAACCACGGGCTGGCCTTGGCCGGTCGCCAGGTAACTGGTGCCCGCCGGGGTTAGTTCAGCGGTGAGCCGAATCATGGAGCGCTCCTGCAATGCCTTTTTATTGTGATTACTGGGCTTTTTCGGCGGCCAGTTCTTCCAGATCGATGTAGCGGTTACCGATGCGCGGGTGCAGGCGGCCACCGTCGGCGCAACCCAGCACCACGACGATTTCGTCGGCACGCGGCGCGTCTTCGATCTGCATTTCCAGAGTGATGTAGTGCGAACGCAGACCTTCGTCGTCCTTGTGCATCATCGGGATCTGAATCGAAGTGCCCGGGCCGCCGCGCTTGTTGGTGAAGCTCAGGTAGCTCTTGGCCTTGACCGCTTCGCGGTAGTGGTTGCCAAAGCGCAGGGTGTGGATCACGGCGGAGGCGTGTTCGATTTCGCCGTCAGCACCGACCACTGCCGCTTTACCGTAAGCCTCGATCTTCTCGGCACCGCCAATGATGCCGACCAGACGCTCGACCATCATGGCGCCCAGGTCGGAGCAGTTGGCGCGGATCTGCGGTTTCAGGTCTTCGACAAAGCCGTTACCCACCCAAGGGTTTTTCATCACGACAGCGAGGCCGACCATGGTCACTGGCTTATCAGTGGCTCTGCCGCCTTCGATGAAGGTTTCTTCGACATAGCTGACGATCTTGCGAATTTCGAAACTCATGAGCTGCTCCGTTGGGGGATTAAGAGTGTCTGTGCGTCTGATGGTATACCATAATACCGATCGCGCAAGTCCCCCTCGCAAGTTTTGCCTTATCCATCCGGCGAATGGCCATGCATTCACCCGCCACCGCAAATCCAAAGATCACCTCCGGCCCCTGTGGGAGCGAGCCTGCTCGCGAAAGCGGTGGGTCAGCCAACAAAGAGGGTGACTGTTACGCCGCCTTCGCGAGCAGGCTCGCTCCCACAGGGGAATTGCTTGGTTACAAGGGGCCGCTTTTGGTTAACAAAAGATAACGTGGCGCCGATTGTCAGACGTTTCTAAAGCCCGATAGGATGAGCCAGCTTCCGAAGGGGCTCTGGATTGCGGGTTTGAGGACTATGCTTCTTACCAGCGATTGGCGGAGCACCCTTGCGGCGCCCTTGAAGGCCAATGGCCTAACAATAATAAATAGGGGAAGGTCTATGAGTCGTTGCCGCCCGCCGGCGTTACGCAACACCGCGTTGCTGACCACAGCACTCGCGCTGCTGGGCTTTGCCACGTTGTCGGCACCTGTGATTGCCGCCGAGGCTCCGGCCGACGTGGTCTATGCCAGCGCATCCGCCAAAGCGGCGAAAAGCCTGATTCTCGATGTCGTCCACGCCGGAGCACGGTTGGTGGCGGTCGGGGATCGCGGGCACATTCTCTATTCCGATGACCAGGGCAAGACCTGGACTCAGGCCAAGGTGCCGAGCCGGCAGTTGCTGACGGCGGTTTACTTCGTCGATGACAAACACGGCTGGGCGGTCGGCCATGACGCGCAGATTCTCGCCAGCGAGGACGGCGGTCTGACCTGGACCAAGCAATTCGAGGACCTCAAACGCGAATCGCCGCTGCTCGACGTCTGGTTCAAGGACGTCAACAGCGGCCTCGCCGTGGGTGCTTACGGCGCACTGCTGGAAACGACCGATGGCGGCAAGAACTGGGAAGACGTCAGCGACCGCCTCGACAACGAAGACCAGTTCCACCTCAACGCCATCGCGGCGGTAAAAGACGCTGGGCTTTTTATCGTCGGCGAGTCGGGCAGCATGTTTCGCTCCGCCGACTGGGGCCAGACCTGGGAAAAACTCGAAGGCCCTTACGAAGGCTCGCTGTTCGGCGTGATCGGCACTGCGCAACCGCAGACGCTGCTGGCCTACGGCTTGCGCGGCAACCTCTACCGCTCCACTGATTTCGGCAGCACCTGGGAACAGGTTGAATTGAAGGCTGCACGCGGTTCGCTGGAGTTCGGTTTGTCCGGTGCCACGCTGCTTGAGGACGGCTCCATCGTCATCGTCGGCAACGGCGGCTCGGTGATCAGCAGCAGCGACAACGGCGAAACTTTCAGCGTGTTCAACCGCCCGGATCGCATTTCCCTGTCGTCGGTCACTGCTGCCGGCGACGGCAACCTGATTCTGACCGGGCAGGGTGGCGTCCACACCACACAGCCAAACGGCGCCGAGATCAACAATAAGAAGGCGGGGCTATGACTTCCTTGATTACTCCTCAGCAGGAAAAAGCGACGCTCCTCGAACGTCTGATTTTCAACAACCGCCCGGCCGTGATCCTGATCTGTCTGGTGGTCAGCATTTTCCTGTTCTGGCAGGCCACGCTGATCCGGCCGTCCACCAGTTTCGAAAAAATGATCCCGCTGCAGCATCCGTTCATCGAGAAGATGATGGAGCACCGCAACGATCTGGCGAACCTGGGCAACACCGTGCGTATTTCGGTGGAAGCCACCGATGGCGACATCTTCTCCAAGGAGTACATGGAGACCCTTCGTCAGATCAACGACGAGGTGTTCTACATCTCCGGTGTTGACCGCTCCGGTCTGAAGTCACTGTGGAGTCCGAGCGTGCGCTGGACCGAAGTGACCGAAGAGGGTTTCGCCGGCGGCGAAGTGATCCCGCAGAGCTACAACGGCTCGCAGGACAGCCTCGATCTGCTGCGCAACAATGTGCTCAAGTCCGGTCAGGTCGGGCGTCTGGTGGCCAACGACTTCAAATCGAGCATCGTCGACATCCCGCTGCTGGAGTCCTACCCCGACCCGCAGGATCAGGGCAAGTTGCTGGCGCTGGACTATCGCAAGTTCTCCCATGAGCTCGAAGACAAGATCCGCAACAAGTTCGAAGCGCAGAACCCCAACGTCAAAATTCACATCGTCGGTTTCGCCAAGAAAGTCGGCGACTTGATCGATGGCCTGGTGATGGTGGTGTTGTTCTTCGGCATCGCCTTCGTCATCACCCTGATTTTGCTGCTGTGGTTCACCAACTGCGTGCGCAGCACCATCGCGGTGTTGAGCACGACGCTGGTGGCGGTGGTCTGGCAACTGGGGTTGATGCACTTTTTCGGCTTTGGCCTCGATCCGTATTCGATGCTGGTGCCGTTCCTGATCTTCGCCATCGGCATTTCCCACGGCGTGCAGAAGATCAACGGTATCGCCCTGCAATCCAGTGAGGCGGACAACGCCCTGACTGCCGCGCGGCGCACGTTCCGGCAACTGTTCCTGCCGGGGATGATCGCGATTCTGGCGGATGCGGTGGGTTTCATCACGCTGCTGATCATCGACATCGGCGTGATCCGCGAACTGGCCATCGGCGCGTCCATTGGCGTGGCGGTGATTGTGTTCACCAACCTGATCCTGCTGCCGGTAGCGATTTCCTATGTCGGCATCAGCAAGCGGGCGATTGACAAGAGCAAGAAGGACGCAAACCGCGAACATCCGTTCTGGCGCCTGCTGTCGAACTTTGCCAGCCCGAAAGTTGCCCCCATCTCTGTGGCTCTGGCGCTGATCGCCTTCGGCGGCGGCCTCTGGTACAGCCAGAACCTGAAAATCGGCGACCTCGACCAGGGCGCGCCGGAGTTGCGTCCGGACTCGCGCTACAACAAGGACAACAACTTCATCATCAGCAACTACTCGACCAGTTCCGACGTACTGGTGGTGATGGTCAAGACCAAGGCTGAAGGTTGCTCACGCTTTGAGGCCATGGCGCCCATCGATGAGCTGATGTGGAAGATGCAGAACACCGAGGGCGTGCAGTCGGCGATCTCGCTGGTGACCGTGTCCAAGCAAATGATCAAGGGCATGAACGAGGGCAACCTGAAATGGGAAACCCTGTCACGCAACCCCGACGTGCTGAACAACTCGATTGCCCGCGCTGACGGTCTGTACAACAACAGCTGCTCGCTGGCCCCGGTGCTGGTGTTCCTCAACGATCACAAGGCGGAAACCCTTGATCGTGCGGTGCAGGCGGTGCAGGAATTCGCCAAGGACAACAACAAGGACGGTCTGGAATTCATCCTTGCTGCCGGTAATGCCGGGATCGAAGCGGCCACCAACGAAGTCATCAAACAGGCTGAGCTGACCATCCTGATTCTGGTGTACATCTGCGTGGCGGTGATGTGCATGATCACCTTCCGTTCGTGGGCGGCGACTTTGTGCATCGTCCTGCCGCTGGTGCTGACCTCGGTACTGGGCAACGCGCTGATGGCGTTCATGGGCATCGGCGTCAAAGTCGCGACCTTGCCAGTGGTGGCGCTCGGCGTGGGGATTGGCGTTGACTACGGCATCTACATCTACAGCCGTCTGGAAAGTTTCCTGCGGGCCGGCCTGCCGTTGCAGGAAGCCTATTACCAGACCCTGAAGTCCACCGGTAAAGCGGTGCTGTTCACCGGTCTGTGCCTGGCCATCGGCGTGTGCACCTGGATCTTCTCGGCGATCAAGTTTCAGGCCGACATGGGCCTGATGCTGACCTTCATGCTGCTATGGAACATGTTCGGTGCGCTGTGGCTACTGCCGGCACTGGCGAAGTTCCTGATCAAGCCGGAGAAACTGGCGGGGCAGAAGGGGAATTCGTTGTTTGCTCACTGAGTTGAGTGCCTGAAATGACAAAGCCGCAACCCAAGGGTTGCGGCTTTTTTGTGGGTCAAGATCTTTTGACTTTGCCCTAAGAAAGTTCAGTGCCAAGCACGACACTCAACGCACTGCGGGCATCATCGAGTTGCACGAGCGTCGCATGCCGGGCGCCGAGGGCATCCCGATTTTCAATAGCCGTCAAAATCGCCTTGTGCCGTGGCAACGCCAGCTCATGCAGATTCGGTCGCTGATTCGAATGCTTCAACGCCTCGGCAATCGCCACCGAGAGCATGTTGCACAGATTCGCCAGCAAGTCGTTGTGGGTCGCATCGGCAATCCGACTGTGAAAATCCAGATCCGGTTGCAGCAGGGCTTCCGGCGTCGGCGCAGCTTCCATGCGTTGGTAAGCCTCACCGATGGCGGCAATGTCGGCATCAGTCGCATGCTGAGCGGCGAGGGCAGCGGCGGCCGGTTCGATGATGCTGCGCACGCTGGTCAGCACATTGAAGAATTCATTCTGCGGGCTGCTTTGCATCAGCCAGTGCAGCACGTCCGGGTCGAGCATGTGCCATTCGCGGCGCGCCTTGACCACCGTGCCCACCCGCGGCTTGGAGTACACCAGTCCCTTGGCCACCAACACCCGTGTGGCTTCGCGCAATACCGGCCGGCTGACCGCGTATTCCTCGCACAACAAGGCTTCGGCGGGCAGTTTGTCGTCGGGCTTGAAGCGTCCGGAGACGATCTGCATGCCCAGTTCCTGGACGATGCGCGAGTGCATGCTTTTGCGGTCGGAAGGTTTGCGGTAATCCATGGGGAGCGGCGCGATCCTGAGCGATGGAGATGCCGCGCATCATAGCAGGCACCAGACAATCTTGAGGCAGACACAGAAATCAAATGTGGGAGCGAGCCTGCTCGCGAAGGCGGTATATCAGTCAAATAGGTGTCGACTGACACTCCCTCTTCGCGAGCAGGCTCGCTCCCACAGGGGAATTGTGTTGTCAGTGGGAGTGACGCGGTACTTCAGCCCCACGGCAGCCGACCAGGAAGTCGAAATCACAGCCCTGATCCGCCTGCAACACATGATCGATGTACAACTGACGATAACCACCCACCAACAGTTGCTGCGGCGGTTGCAGGTCAGCCATGCGCGCCGCCAGCTCGGCATCCGGAATATCCAGGTGCAACCGGCCAGTGGCGCAATCGAGTTCGATCCAGTCGCCTTCCTTCACCGTCGCCAAAGGCCCACCCGCAGCGGCTTCCGGCGCGACGTGCAACACCACGGTGCCGTAAGCGGTGCCGCTCATCCGTGCATCGGAAATGCGCACCATATCCGTCACGCCTTGGGCCAACAGCTTGGCCGGCAAACCCATGTTGCCGACTTCGGCCATGCCCGGATAACCCTTCGGCCCACAGTTTTTCATGACCAGAATCGAGTTGGCATCGACATCCAGTTCCGGGTCATTGATCCGCGCCTTGTACATGTCGAAGTTCTCGAACACCACTGCACGCCCGCGATGCTGCATCAGCTCGGGCGTGGCAGCAGACGGTTTGAGCACAGCGCCGAGCGGCGCCAGATTGCCGCGTAACACACAGATGCCGCCGTCGGCGCGAATCGGATTGTCGAGGGTGCGGATCACTTCGTCCTCACCGTAGATCGGCGCGTCTTTGGTGTTCTCGCCGATGGACTTGCCGTTGACCGTCAGTGCATTCGGATTGGGGATCAGATTGGCCTCCCCGAGGCGGCGCAGCACGGCAGGCAACCCACCGGCGTAGTAGAACTCTTCCATCAGGAAACGTCCGGACGGTTGCAGGTCGACGATGGTCGGCATGCCGCGACCGATGCGCGTCCAGTCATCCAGATCCAGCTCGACGCCGATGCGTCCGGCAATGGCCTTCAAGTGAATCACCGCGTTGGTCGAACCGCCGATGGCAGCGTTGACGCGAATGGCGTTTTCGAAGGCTTCCTTGGTCAGGATCTTCGACAGTTTCAAATCCTCACGAACCATCTCCACCGCACGCATGCCGGACATGTGCGCCAGCACGTATCGCCGCGCATCCACCGCCGGAATAGCCGCGTTATGGGGCAGGGAAGTGCCCAGTGCTTCCGCCATGCACGCCATGGTCGACGCGGTGCCCATGGTGTTGCAGGTGCCTGCTGAGCGCGACATGCCGCCCTCGGCCGCGAGGAAATCATCGATGGTGATCGTGCCGGCCTTGACCTGCTCGCTGAGCTGCCAGACCACGGTGCCGGAACCAATGTCCTTGCCCTTGTGCTTGCCATTGAGCATCGGGCCGCCAGTGACGACGATGGCCGGTACGTCGCAGCTGGCTGCGCCCATCAGCAGCGCCGGGGTGGTTTTATCGCAACCGGTCAGCAGCACCACACCGTCAATCGGGTTGCCGCGAATCGCTTCCTCAACGTCCATGCTCGCCAGGTTGCGGGTGAGCATGGCGGTCGGGCGCAGGTTCGATTCGCCGTTGGAGAACACCGGGAATTCCACCGGGAAGCCACCGGCCTCGATCACCCCGCGTTTGACGTGCTCCGCGATCTGGCGGAAATGCGCGTTGCACGGGGTCAGTTCCGACCAGGTATTGCAGATGCCGATGATCGGCTTGCCATGAAACTGGTGGTCGGCGATGCCCTGATTCTTCATCCAGCTGCGGTACATGAAGCCGTTCTTGTCGGCAGTGCCAAACCATTGGGCCGAGCGCAGGGTGGGTTTCTTCTCAGACATGATCGATTCTCTTATTGTATGACTATAGTGTTCGAGCTAAGGCCTAACATAAGCGCAAATTTGCCGCTTTGGAAGTGGTTGTTGGGTAAATAGTATTACTATATAGTCGTTTTCGACGGAGGGATGGCCCTGGCGATTTTCCGCGAGAGGCGTCCCCCGAGGTTCTATAAAAACAACAATCGGAGACCGATCCCATGAGCCAGGAGTTGCGGCTTATTCGTCGCATTACACTGAAACTGATTCCCTTCCTGATCCTGCTGTACCTGATCGCCTATGTGGATCGCTCTGCCGTCGGCTTCGCCAAGCTGCACATGGGCGCTGACATCGGCATTGGTGATGCGGCTTATGGCTTGGGCGCCGGGCTGTTTTTCATCGGCTATTTTCTTCTCGAGATTCCCAGCAACCTGATGCTCGAACGCTTCGGCGCGCGGCGCTGGTTCGCGCGGATCATGATCACCTGGGGCGCCATTACCATCGGCATGGCGTTCGTCCAGGGCCCGCACAGTTTCTACGTGATGCGCTTTCTGCTCGGCGCGGCGGAGGCGGGCTTCTTCCCCGGCGTTCTCTACTACATCACCCAATGGTTCCCGGTGCGCCATCGCGGCAAGATCCTCGGGCTGTTTATCCTCTCCCAACCCATCGCGATGATGATTACTGGCCCGGTGTCCGGCGGTTTGCTGGGCATGGACGGCATCCTCGGTCTGCACGGCTGGCAGTGGCTGTTCATCGTCATCGGCACCCCGGCGATCCTGCTGACCTGGCCGGTGCTGCGTTGGCTGCCGGATGGCCCGCAACAAGTGAAATGGATGGATCAGGCCGAGAAGGACTGGCTGACCGGCGAACTGAAAAAGGATCTGCAGGAATACGGCCAGACCCGCCATGGCAATCCGCTGCATGCGCTCAAAGACAAGCGTGTGTTGCTGCTGGCGCTGTTTTATCTGCCGGTGACCCTGAGCATTTATGGCCTGGGCCTGTGGCTGCCGACCTTGATCAAACAGTTTGGCGGCACTGATCTGGTGACCGGTTTCGTGTCGTCGGTGCCGTACATCTTCGGGATCATCGGTTTGCTGATCGTTCCGCGCAGTTCCGACCGCTTGAACGATCGCTATGGCCATCTGGCGGTGCTGTATGTGCTGGGCGCTATTGGTCTGTTCCTGAGTGCCTGGCTGTCGCTGCCGGTGGCGCAACTGGCAGCGCTGTGTCTGGTGGCGTTCGCGCTGTTTTCCTGCACGGCGGTGTTCTGGACCTTGCCGGGGCGGTTCTTTGCCGGCGCGAGTGCGGCGGCGGGGATCGCGTTGATCAATTCTGTGGGCAATCTCGGTGGCTACATCGGACCGTTCGTGATCGGGGCGTTGAAGGAGTACACCGGGAATCTGGCGTCGGGGTTGTACTTCCTGTCGGGCGTGATGGTGTTCGGCTTGATTCTCACAGGGATCGTCTACCGCGTGCTTGAGCGCAAACACGTGCTGCCGGTCGACCAGTTCGCTGCCAGTGCACGCGGCGCGACCCGAACCTGAATGGCTCACTCCTACAAGGGATCTGCGGTGTTTTTGATGAATAGGAGAAAAATATGCATCTGGTGCAATTCGAATTAAGCAA
Source organism: Pseudomonas sp. LBUM1648 (assembly GCF_059716145.1). NCBI lineage: Bacteria > Pseudomonadati > Pseudomonadota > Gammaproteobacteria > Pseudomonadales > Pseudomonadaceae > Pseudomonas > Pseudomonas sp. LBUM1648. Next base: position 3,730,591 of record NZ_CP166808.1, on the reverse strand, counting down.
CGGCGAGCGCCGCGTCGGCGTGGTCGAGGACGGTCTGGTGCGCGAAGTACAAGACGCTCGCACCACACGCGATCTGGCGCTGGCCGCCATCGAAGCTGGCGGCACTCTGGAGCAGCAAGTACAAACCCTCGGCCTGGGCAACAGTCATGACTATGCGCAATTGCTCAAAGACCTGCGCATCCTGCCGCCGCTCGATCACCCGGACCCCGCGCACCTGCTGGTCAGCGGCACTGGCCTGACCCATCTGGGCAGCGCCTCGGCGCGGGACAAAATGCACCAGCAGGCCGGCGACGAAGCGGCGATGACCGACACCATGCGCATCTTCAAGTGGGGCGTGGAGGGCGGTAAACCAGCAACAGGGCAGGCCGGTGTTCAGCCCGAATGGTTCTACAAGGGCGACGGCAGCATCGTCGTGCGTCCGGGCCAATCGTTCCCGCTGCCGCCATTTGCCGAAGACGCTGGCGAAGAGCCGGAGATGGCCGGCCTGTACATCATCGGTCACGACGGCAAGCCTTACCGCCTGGGTTTCGCGGTCGGCAACGAGTTCTCCGACCACGTCATGGAACGCAAGAATTACCTGTACCTGGCCCACTCGAAATTGCGCAGTTGCAGTTATGGCCCGGAACTTCGCGTCGGTGAGCTACCCCAACACCTTGCAGGCACCAGTCGCATCCTGCGTAACGGTGAAGTGTTGTGGCAGAACGAGTTCCTCAGCGGCGAGGCCAACATGTGCCACAGCCTGGCGAACCTCGAATACCACCACTTCAAGTACAGCCAGTTTTTGCGTCCCGGCGACGTGCACATTCATTTCTTCGGCACCGCGACGCTGTCGTTCGCCGATGGCATCCGCACTCAGCCGGGTGATGTGTTTGAAATCAGTCAGGCCGAATTCGGCGCGCCACTGGTCAACGGCATTGCTCCGGTCGAAGCGGCTTTCGAACCGGGCAGCATCGGCACCCTTTAAGGAGATCCCATGACTCAGATTCTCGGTCACAACTACATCGGCGGTCAGCGCAGCGCTGCCGGCAACGTCAAACTGCACAGCGTTGACGCCTCGACGGGGGAGCAACTGCCCCACGATTTCATTCAGGCCACCGAGCAGGAAGTCGACGCCGCCGCCAAGGCCGCCGCTGCCGCGTACCCGGCTTATCGCAGCCTCAGCGCTGAGCGTCGCGCGCAGTTCCTTGATGCGATTGCCGATGAGCTGGACGCGCTTGGTGATGATTTCGTTGCTGTAGTCTGCCGCGAAACCGCGCTGCCGGCCGGGCGTATCCAGGGCGAGCGCGGTCGCACCAGCGGCCAGATGCGCCTGTTTGCCAAAGTGCTGCGCCGTGGCGATTTCTATGGCGCGCGCATCGACCTGCCGCTGCCGGATCGTCAGCCATTGCCGCGTCCGGATCTGCGTCAGTACCGCATCGGCCTCGGCCCGGTTGCCGTGTTTGGTGCGAGCAACTTTCCGTTGGCGTTCTCCACCGCAGGCGGCGACACCGCTTCGGCACTGGCGGCCGGTTGCCCGGTGGTGTTCAAGGCCCACAGTGGCCACATGGCCACGGCTGAACTGGTCGCCGATGCGCTGATTCGCGCGGCGGAAAAAACCGAGATGCCGGCTGGCGTGTTCAACATGGTCTACGGCGGTGGCGTCGGCGAGTGGCTGGTCAAGCATCCGGCGATTCAGGCGGTGGGCTTCACCGGCTCGCTCAAGGGCGGTCGGGCGTTGTGCGACATGGCCGCTGCTCGCCCGCAACCGATTCCGGTGTTTGCCGAGATGTCGAGCATCAACCCGGTGATCGTCCTGCCCCAGGCGTTGGCTGCGCGTTCGGAAACCGTGGCTCGTGACCTCACCGCATCGGTGGTGCAGGGCTGCGGTCAGTTCTGTACCAATCCGGGCCTGGTCATAGGTATCCGCTCGCCGCAATTCACTGCGTTCGTGCAACAGGTCGCCGGGCTGATCGGCGATCAGCCGGCGCAAACCATGCTCAACGCCGGCACCCTCGGCAGTTACGGCAAAGGCTTGCAGAAACTCCTGGCGCATTCCGGCATCGAGCATCTGGCCGGTCATCCACAGCAGGGCAATCAGGCCCAGCCGCAGTTGTTCAAGGCTGATGTCAGCCTGTTGATCGATGGCGATGAAGTGCTGCAGGAAGAAGTGTTTGGCCCGACCACGGTGATTATCGAGGTCGCTGATCAGGCGCAGCTCAGCACTGCGCTCAATGGGCTGCATGGCCAGCTCACTGCGACCATCATCGGCGAGCCGGCGGACTTTGAGCAGTTCGCGGAGCTGACGCCGTTGCTGGAACAAAAGGTCGGACGAATTCTGCTCAACGGTTATCCGACTGGTGTAGAAGTGTGTGATTCGATGGTGCATGGCGGGCCATATCCAGCGACGTCCGATGCGCGCGGCACTTCCGTCGGCACACTCGCCATCGACCGCTTCCTGCGCCCGGTGTGCTTCCAGAATTACCCCGACAGCTTGCTGCCCGAGCCGCTGAAAAACGCCAATCCGCTGCGTATCCAGCGACTGGTCGACGGCAAACCGTCGCGCGATGCTCTGTAACTCACGCCGTCATTACCTGTAGGAGTGAGCCTGCTCGCGATCGCGGTCATTCAGTCGACCTCTCTGTTAACTGACACACCGCCATCGCGAGCAGGCTCACTCCTACAGGGGCCGGGTACGACAATGAGCTATCATTGGCGCTTTCCCCCCTAGAAAGACTGTTTGCCATGACTGCCCAAACCCTTCTCGACGTCCTCGAAAACAGCGATATGGTCGAAATCGATGGCCTGCACGCCTTCGAATTCTCCCTCGACGAAGACGACAATCTGCACATCGAATGCATTGATGGCCGAGCGGCCAAGCATTGGGTATTCACGCCTGCTCAGGTTGACGCAGCGATGTTTGATGTGACGCTGCAGAGCTGGTTGATCGTTGGCGATTCCGGCGAACACCGCCTGGTCTGCAGCGAAGCCTTTGGCGGCAGCAACGACGAGGAAGAAACTGATGACAATGCGTAAATTCTGGCCACTGTTGATGGCCGGCAGTGTCGGCGCGATGGGCCTTTCCACGGCATCTGCCGAAAGCTATCAATTGCTGGTCGGCTCCTACACCGCCGACACCAGCCAAGGCATCTATCGAATGAACTTCGACAGTGCCACCGGCCAGATTGCCGCCAAGCCGCTGCAAGTGGTCAAAAGCGAAAACCCGTCGTGGCTGACCCTGTCCAAAGACCAGAAACGTCTGTTCGTGGTCAACGAAAACGGCCCGGGCCAGACCGACCCGGTCGGTCGCGTCAGCAGTTACGCGATCGATCCGAAAACCCATGCCCTGAGCCTGATCAATCAGGTGCAAAGCCTGGGCAACGAGCCGACTCATTCGAGCCTGAGCGGTGACGCCAGCCATCTGTTCGTCAGCAACTATTCGGTGATGGAAGATCCGGGCGGCACCCTCGCAGTGTTGCCGGTCGGCGCCGACGGCAAACTCAAACCGGTGGTGCAGATGAGCGCCCACCCGGCGAGCCGGATCAATCCCGAGCGTCAGGCGTCGAACCATGTGCACTCGACGGTTTCTTCGCCGGACGGCCGTTACGTGTTCTCCAATGATTTGGGCGCGGACAAAGTCTTCGTCTATCTGTTCGATCCGAAGGCCAACCCGGACCTGCCACTGACCCCGGCGATGACGGCCGCAGTGGCCTTGCCGGCAGGCAGCGGCCCGCGTCACCTGCTGTTCAGCGCTGACGGTAAACACGCCTGGCTGACCATGGAAATGAGCGCCCAGGTTGCGGTGTTCGATTACAACGACGGCGTGCTGACCCAGACGCAAATGATCGATCTGGCGGCCGGCCAGCCGACTTCAGACAAGGCTGCGGCTGCGCTGCACGCGTCCGCCGACGGCAAATTCCTCTACGTCAGCAACCGTGGCACTGCCAATCAGGTGCTGGTGTTCGCTATCGATCCGGCGACCGGCCAGCTCAAAGAGCTGCAGCGACGTTCAGTGGAAGGTGATCACCCACGGGAATTCAGCCTCGATCCAAGCGGTAAATTCCTGCTGATCGCCAACCAGAAGAGCAACGAGATTGTCGTCGTCGAACGCGATGGCAAGACTGGTCTGCTCGGCAAAACGGTGCAGAAACTGCCGATGGACGCCCCGAGCGACCTCAAGTTTCTAGTGCGACAATAAGCCACAGGCCCCGGTTCACGGGGCCTGCCTCTTTGTATTAATCGCGCTGATAACTGCTAGTGCTACAAAGTATTTCAAGCGATCAACCCTCGAGCGTTAAGTTTGCTCCACAGCCCAACCGGGCAAGCAAGCCAACCGAACACGAGGGTTACCGCCATGAACTTCAATCTCTTCTCCGTGATTGCCGCTTCCGCCATCTCCGCTACCGTGGTTCTGCCAGCCAGCGCCAACGTTGAAATCAACAGCAAAAAATCCCACACCCAGAGCTACACCCAGAAATACCTGCAACAGAGCGCCAACTTCTACGCCGCGCTGGATCACAAAGTTCAACACTGAAATGCCCGACTCGCGCGACTCCCCGTAGGAGCTGCCGAAGGCTGCGATTTTTTGACTTTCAAGATCAAAAGATCGCAGCCTTCGGCAGCTCCTACACGTGTGCATAAAGCACCACGATAGGTTTCTTCAAGCACCCGGATAGACTGGCTAAATAATCAACGAAGCTGATGGTTACTATGGGAAACCCTGAGTGGTTACCGTGGCTTTTTTGATCGATTCTGTGGGCTCTGAAACATGCCCACGGGAGAACACCATGGCCAGCGCAATCATCTCTTCTGCCAAACGCGGCGCCTACCTGGCCATCGGTCTTTACCTGGCTCTGGTGCTGATCGTCAGCGTCTCATCGCAGATGGAACACAACTTCGACGCACCGATTCAAGTCGCCAACCCCGGCATCCAGTTTGAACACCGTTCGCAAAGCGTGATGGTCGATCGGGCTGAACTCGCAGGAGTCGGCGGAGCATGAAAGGTTACAGACTTTGGGTAATTGCTGGTTTAGCGCTGATGACCAACGGCGCTTCATTGCTGGGGATAGGGCAGGGCTCGGTCGGCGGCCTGGCCCGAGCCATAGAGGCCAACCACAACATCGCGCACAACATTGAGCGGGCCAATACCCTGGGGCTGATGGCCGGTAATCCACCGGTGAAAGTTGCCGGTGATTTTCTCGGGCCGTTTGAAGTGGATTGCATGGCACTTGGCATGTGCGGCGCGCTGGCGTAGACAACGCGATTTATTGTGGTGAGGGGATTTATCCCCGATGGGCTGCGAAGCAGCCCCAAACCCGAGACACCGGATTGTTCTGATACACCGAGGTGAATGATTTCAGGGCCGCTTCGCAGCCCATCGGGGATAAATCCCCTCGCCACAGGGTTACCCCTCTTGCAGGAGAACTGGCCTTACTTCTTCATGACTGCGGTGAAGAGCTCGGATTGCAGAAAGTGTTGTAACCACGCTTGCAAGCGTACGTAAGGCGTCTGCGCAAACCAATCGCGATCAACGTGGGCGAACTGGCGAACGAACGGCAGCAGTGCGATATCCGCCAGACATGGGCGATCAGCCAGCAAGTAATCGCGGTCCGTTAGCAACTCATCCAGCTTCTGCAGAAACAACGAACCCTGCGTGCGATAAACCTCCATCGGCTGCTCGGGATAACGCTCAGCGTACTTGTAGCGATTGAGATGAACCTTGAACACTTGATCATTGGCTTCGATCAAGTCGGTAATCCTAGCATCTCCCTCCAGCAGCCAATCCTGCGGATCATTCTGTGCCAACGCCCAGCGCATGATCTCCAGACTCTCATCGATCACCCGTCCGTCCGCATCCAGCACCGGTACCGTACCCTTGGGCGAGATCGCCAGCATCTCGGCCGGTTTGGCCTTGAGGCTGACCTCGACGATGTTCACCGGCACGCCCGAATAACGCAGCGCCATCCGTGCCCGCATCGCGTAAGGGCAGCGGCGGAAAGAATACAGCGTATTCATTTCACCTCCAGGGTGCTCAAACCGTTGCCCTGACGCTGCACCTGAATCTGCACCGGAATCCGCTCGTGCATTTCCTGCACGTGGGAAATCACCGCGACTTTGCGGCCCTGGGCCTGCAAGCCGTCGAGGGCGTCCATCGCCAGTTGCAGAGATTCCGGATCGAGGCTGCCAAAGCCTTCGTCGATAAACAGCGATTCGATTTTCAGCGTACTCGACGCCATCGACGCCAGGCCCAACGCGAGCGCCAGCGATACGAGGAACGTCTCGCCGCCGGACAACGAATGCACCGAGCGCAGCTCATCGCCCATTTCCGTGTCCATCACCAACAGGCCGAGCATGCTGCCGCCGCGCTTCAAACGATAGCGTTTGACCAGTTGGCGCAGTTGCACGTTGGCGTGATGTACCAGCAAGTCGAGGTTGTAGGCCTGGGCGATCTTGCGGAAGGTGTCGCCAGTGGCCGAACCGATCAACGCACTCAGGCGTGCCCAGCGCTGGTACTCGGCATAGGCGTCGGCGATCTGCTGCGCCAGTGCCTGATTGGCGTTCTGTCGGCGCTGGTCTTCGGCCTGTTCGGCACGCAGTTCAGCGCATTGCTGCTCGCTGACGTTGAATTGGTTTTGCACATCGGCGAGGGCGCCGGCCAGTTGCTCGGCATCGAGATTGCCGTTGTGCTGGGCCTGATGATCGAACAAGCGCTGGTCGCGCTCCTGCACCAGCACCATGGCCTGTTCGATGGCTTTTTCATTGAGCTGCAAGCGTTGGCGCAGCTCAGCGACTTGCCCATCGTCGACGCGCAGCAGATCTTCGAGGCCGCCGTCATCCAGCTCCGGATGACGGGCGCGCCAGTCGGCAATCTTGCTGGCCAGCTCCTTATCTTCAATTTCCAGCGCCTGCAAACGCTCCTGCTGCGCCTTGAGTTCGGCGGCGGTTTGCACGCGTTGCGTGCGCACGTTTTGCAGTTCCTGAGCGGTTGTGGTTTCAGCGTTGCGCGCCTGCTCCACGGCCTGTTCCAGTTGCTGCTGCCAGTGTTCGGCGCTGCTGTGCTCGCCAAGCAACTGCATGAGTTGTTGCTGGCAGGTTTGCTGCTGTTCGGCCAGGGCATTGAACTGCTGTTCGGCGTTTTGCAATTGCTGGACGCGGGTCTGCTGGCGATCCTGTTCTTTCTCCAGCGTCTGCTGGCGTTGCAGCTGTTCGGCCAGTTCTTCTTTCTGCTGATCGACTTGCGTCAGACGCTCGGCGATCTGCCGGTCGAGCTGCATGAACGTCGCCGCCGGCTCATGGCGTAGAGCCTCAACTGTGTCGGCCGGCAGCAGGTTACCGAACGCGCTGAGTTCTTCATCGAGGCGCTGGCGGTCGCTGCTCAACTCGCGCTGCTGATTGCTCAGATGCTGCGCCGCTTGCTGATGAGCTGTTTCGGCCTGACGCAACTGCTGGGTCAGACGCGCGGCGTCCTGTTGCAGGGTGAGCAGGGCGTTTTGCCGTTGTTCATCCTGCGTGATGCTCTGGTTCAACTGCTCGTTTTGCCGGGTCAGCCAGGCGTCGCGTTTGTCGGCGTCCTGGTTCATCAACTGCGCCGCTTGCGGGTGAGCATCGAGACTCGGCGCCAACGCTTGTTGCTGGGCGGCCAGTTGCTCCTGTTGTTGCAGCAGTTCTTTTTGCTGTGCGATGACGCCACCGACTTCGGCGCGCAGTTCGATGAGCTTTTCCTTGAGCTGATCGACCACTTGCTGGGCGTTGGCCTGTTCGCTTTCATCGTGTTTGCCGAGGCTTTCCAGCAGCGCTTCGGGTTGGTGATACGGATGTTCGTTGCTGCCGCACACCGGGCACGGCTGATCGTCCTGCAACTGCGCGCGCAGCTCTTCGACACTGGCACTGCGCGCCAGACGCTGACGCTCAAGCAGCTCGCGGGTGACGTTGAGGGTTTGCTCGGCGACGGTCAGTTCGGCCTTGGTTTTCACCCCGTCCTGAGTCAGGCGCTCGCGTTCTTGCTGAGCGCTGAGCTGGCGTTGTTGCAGGTCGGTGCTGCGTTTATCCAGATCCTGTCGGGTGGCCCACAGGCGTGACAGGTCTTCGATGGCTCGCAGCTGTTTGCGGTTGTCCTGTAACAAATTGCCGAGGATGCCGATCTGCTCGGCGACGGCATCCGGCTCGGCGCCAGCCTCTTTGAACAGCACTTCCAGTTGCTGTTTCTGCGTGGCGAAGGCTTCGGCGCTGCGAGTGGCGTTCTCTTCCAGCGAGGCCAGTTCGGTCTGGCCCTTGTTCAAGCGATTGCCGATCAACATCAGCTGTTGCAGACGATCGCGGTAGGCATTCCACGCATCGCTCAACGGCGCGAGATGTGCGCTCAGTTCCAGTTCGGCGGCAATCTTTTGCAGGCGTTCAGCGACTTGAGTCTGCTTTTCCAGCAGCGCCGCAATGGCGCTCTGGCCTTGAGTACAAGCCTGCTCTGCGTTCTGTTTCGCTTCGGCACTGAGGGCAACGTCCTTGACCAGACGGGCGAGGGTGCTTTGCTCTTCAAAGGCCTGACGCAGCAGCGGGGCACCTTCAGTTTGCCGTTGCTGTGCTTCGCTCAAAGCGAGTTTCGCGGCCTCGAGGTTTTGCTCCAGTTGCGTCTGGCGCTCAGTCAGTTCAGCGTGTTGCCGGGTGTGCGCGGCAATCTGCGCACCCAGCGGGGACAAGAGCGCGTCGAGTTCAGTCTTGCGGGCGAACTGGTGCCGCTGTGGGCCGAGCTGTTCCAGTCGCGTCAGTTTTACCCGTTCACCGGCCAGACCTTCCCTTTGCTGTTGCGCGCCGTGCAGTTGCTCGGCAGCGGCTTGCTGCGCGTCCTGCAACTGACGTAAATCCTTGAGCCAGCTGTGCTGCTGCTCAAGCTGCTTGAGTTGCGCCTGCTGCAACTTCATCTGTTGCTGCGCGGCGTTGTAGCGCTCATCCAGCTCGGCGCGTGCTTCGGGAGCCAGCGGCGTGACGCCGGTGGCCTGATCCTGCAACAGCTTGTGCGCTTCGCGGGCTTCTTTGGTCTTGTCGAAGGCGCGACGGCCGAGGCGGGTGTACAGCGCGGTGTCGGTGAGTTTTTCCAGCAGTTCGCTGCGGTCGTTGTCATTCGCTTTTAGGAAGGCACTAAATTCACTTTGGGCCAACATCACCGCACGAGTGAATTGGGCGAAGTTCAAGCCAAGTACAGTTTCAATCAGAGCCTTAAACTCTGTCTTTTGGCTAGCAAGCAGCTGATCCTGATCGATGTCGCGCAAGCTCTGACGGCTTACTTGCAGTTTACCGTTAGCCTTCTCACGCGCGCGGTTAGTCTCCCAGCGAGCACGGTACCGCCGTCCGTCGACGCCAACAAAATCGACTTCGGCAAAACCGTCACCTGTACCTCTACGTAGTAAGTTACGCGGATCCCCAGTGTTGATATCACCGTCAATCTCTGGTGTTTTGACGGTCAGAGGAATCTCAACCAGTCGTGGCACCGTTCCGAACAGCGCCAGGCACAAGGCGTCGAGCAGGGTACTTTTGCCGGCGCCGGTGGGGCCGGTGATTGCGAACAGACCGGCGCTGGCCAGTGGTTCAGCGGTGAAGTCGATCTCGAACGGGCCAGCCAGCGAGGCCAGGTTTTTCAAACGAATGGCGAGAATCTTCATGGCTGCTCGCCCTCCATTTGCACGTCTTGCAGCAGTTCGGCGAAGTCCTTGAGCGTCTGTTCATCGACTTCGTTGCCATAGTTGTCGAGCCACGCGCGGCTGAACAGTTCCTGCGGTGTGAGTTGATCCAGCTCGATCAACGCCGTGCCGTCCTCCACGCCATCAGCGCCACGGTTGCCGGCGTATTCAGCGGCGATACGCACCAGCCGCACGGCTTTGCCTTGCAGGGCAGTTTCCACTTGATGACGCAGATCCGGTTGCGGCTCATCGAGACGCACACGCACCTCCAGCCACGGCTGGCGTTGGGTTTCAGCCAGTAGATCGATGTTCGGCAAGTCCGCCAGTTGCAGCAGAATCTCCGCCAGCGGCGCCGGGCCGATGCGTTGCAGGTTGACCGAGCGCGGGATCAGTTTCGGCTCGACGCTGACCAAGGTTTCGCCATCAAGGGTGACGTCGAGAATCTGGTGCTGATAGCCGATCTCCGAAAACGACAGCGGAATCGGCGAGCCGCTGTAGCGGATACGTTCCTCACCGTTGACCTTCTGCGGCTTGTGCAAATGACCGAGGGCAACATAGCTGATGCTCGGCCCGAACAGGCTGGCGGGCAGCGCTTCGGCATTGCCGATGATCAGACTGCGCTCGGAATCCTCCGACACCGAACCGCCGGCCATGTGCGCGTGACTGATGGCGATCAGCGCCTGACCCGGCTGGCGCTTGGCATTCGCCGCCTCGATCAGCCATTCATGAACCTGACCGATACCGCGCAAATAGTTATCGCCCAAATGCACGCCAGTCACCTCCGCCGGGCGCAGGAATGGCAGCGCCAAGCACCACGCGGCGATTTCGCCCGATGCGTCCGGCAAAGGCAGTAAAAGACGTTCGGAGTCGAGTTGGCCGTCATCCAGCCACAACACCCGACCCAGCGCATGGGTGCGCAAACGCCGCATCAGCGGCGCGGGCAGTTCGATCCGCGAGCCGGAGTCGTGGTTGCCGGCGATCATCACGATGGTCAGCAACGGCTGCTGCTCGTGGGCGCTGACGATGAAATCGTAGAGGCGTTCCTGGGCTTTGACCGGCGGGTTGACCGTGTCGAAGATGTCCCCGGCAATCAGCAGCACATCCGGCTGCGCCAGTTTCAGTTGGCGCAGCAGCCATTCGAGAAAGCACGCATGCTCGAAATCGCGCTCCTGGCCGTGCAGGTTTTGCCCAAGGTGCCAGTCGGAGGTGTGAAACAGACGCAAGGCGGACTCCGCTACAGATAAAGAGGTGATGGCCGCCTGGGAAATGATGGGGCGGCGAAAGAGGGGAGAGTTTACAGATTATTGCGGCGGGAGGGCTTGTCGGTGGAGGGAGGGGCTGGCTATTTCGGTGAATCCATTAATTGACGCCCAAATAGCCGCTATCTAGTATTGAGCCATTATATTGATATCGATTCGGTTTGAACTGGCTTCTCACGACATCTCAGGAACTGAGCGGCTTTTAAATTATGTGAAGGTATATGACGTTTTTGGTCAATACGGAAATGGTGTGTCGCCAAGCGTATTTCTTCAACTGCGCGCCGTCATCGGATTTTCGTGGCGCATGGTGCTGAAGGAAAAATTTCCGGAAAAGTCATTTTTCGTAGACGTTTCGAATTCAGAACAGGGTTACGGCCCCGTTGTTACGTTCTTTCAATTGAAACGATGAGTGATAGGAATGCTGAAATACAACAAAGCAATGGCCCAAGCGCTATCTACATTGCAGCCATTGAATACACTTGCTGCCGAACTGACTTTAGTAGCCGGGAAAGGATTTTTCCATAAGGATGGTTGTAAGTTTTTAAAGCACTTCGAAGCAACAAGTACCAATGTTGGTTTGGGACATTTTCCAGATCGCACGGGTTATGAATGCTTTGTCAATTCGCTGCATGTCGATGACTACGTTGAATCGGAATGGTTGAGTAGCGCGCTTCAATTTGCCAGCCAGCTGCTTGAGGCTTGGTCAGTAACTTCGGATGCCGAAATACTAGAGGTCATTGTGTCAAGTGATGAGTTTGGTGCGGTGGTAAAAGCTCATATCGTGCGCGATGGTGAGTGTTGGCTGGTTGATGATTTGGACCAATATGATGGTCCGGTATTGCTGGCTACCTCTGAAGGATCGGAGCTTGGTGACCTATTGGATAACATGTAGGCCTGGCCGCCATTACACTGGCTGATTTGTAGAGATTGAGGCAAGTTCAGTGAGCGAAATTGATTTTTACGCCGAGAGTGGGAGGTTGTTTGCTGGAGGAACTCCCGTTGATCTTCCCTATGCGGTGGTAGAGATTTTACGGCTGGCAGACCTATGTGTGGTCAGAGTTGAGCCCCCTGCTAGTGTCGTTTTCAATAGAAACGTATTTGCCGTTGCTACGCATGGCGTGACCCGTTGGCAAATTGCCGAGAGCCCGCACGGAGCGCAGTTAGATAAGCCGTATATGAATATCACGTGTGACAAAGACGGGCGGCTCATTGCGGGGAATTGGATAGGTATCGATTATTTAGTGGGTCTGGAGACTGGTGAGGTTTCAGCTGTGACTTTTAATCGATAGCAGAATCAAAAGATCGCAGCCTGCGGCAGCTTCTGCAGGGATTAAGTGTAGGAACTGCCAAAGGCTGCGATCTTTTGCTTTTTACTTCGGATAAAGCGGCGGCAACCCGCTGTCACCCACCGGGTCCTGCACCCGTTCCGCCGCCGGAATCGTGCGGATTGCCCGCCACAAATCCTCACCCTGCCAATGCTGGCCCGTCTCGCTGTACAGCGCACCATTAAGCCCATCCAGCGCATCCGACAACGGTACAAACCGCGCCGCCATATCCGCCAGCGTTTCCGGCTGCTGACGCGCCCATGCGTCCAGCGCCTGACGAGTCGCCTGCGGGTCGTTGGCCTGGCTCGCACGCTTGATGTCGTCCATCAAGGTGCGTGGACTCGGGCCGGTTTGTGCGGCGCGATGGACTGCCGGTTGCCAGCGCGCGCGCCACCACAGGCCGAAGCCGAGGAGGGTAGTGCAGGCGAGGATCAGGGTGCTGAGTTTCCACCACCACAACACGTCGTTATCGACGGCGCTCACCGGCAGGCTGCCGGTCGGGGTATCGACTTGCAGGCTCGGGTTGTTCGCCACCTGCAGGGTACGCGCCGGCAGGCTGGTGTGTTCCAGATGATCTTCGAAGGTGTTCCACCACACCACATCGACTGTCGGTAATTCAATCGAGCCGCTGCGGCTGGCCACCAGTGCTTCTCGTTCTTCGCGGCTGCCGATCAGGCCACGGTCGCTGCTCTGGTTGTTCAGCACCGGTTGATCCGGGTAGCGGCGCAGGCCGTTGACTTCGGTGGCGGGCAGCGCGGGCAGTTGTGAACTGGCCAGGCCTTCGACTTTCAGCGTCAGGCTGCGTGTAAGGGAGTCGCCGACCTGCATGTGTTCCGGCTCGGGATTCCAGTTTTCGCTCAGGCTCAGGGCGCGCGCTGGCAGCCATGGCGCATCGGCGGGGTAGGTCAGTGGCTTGGGTTTGACCGTCAGCGGAATTTGCGTGGAGCTGACCCGCAGCAGCTTGCCCGGTTTCGGCCCTTGCGCGGTCGCGTCCTGGGAGGGCTGAGTGTCGACCAGCGTCGCGCTGAACGTCTGTGGGGCGATGGTCAGCAAACCGCTGTGCTGCGGATAGATCGCGTAGCGCATCTCGATCACGCCGTGGCGCACGCCGTTGATGTCTTTCTCGTAGGTGCGGGTGTCGCCGAGTTGCTCGACCCGCGCATCGGCGAGTTGCAGCGGCGTCAGGCTGCTGTCGTCGTAGAGCGACACCGAATGGTAGATGCGCAGGGTCAGGATCGCCTGGGCCTGCACGTAGACACTGGACTGGTCGAGGCTGGCCTCGATGAACACCGGATCAAGGCTGTTCTTGTCTTCGCGGGTATCGCTCTCGACCACTTGCACTGTGATGGGCTGGCTCTGTGCGTCACCCATTTGCAATGGCGGGATCACCACGCTGCCGTTCTCTTTCGGCAGCAGGGTGATAATCCAGCGTGTGGTCGCGCGGTCGGCGCCATTGAGCGTGTTGAGCTGGTTGACTTGCCGCGTGCCGCGCACTTCGAACTGTGTCTCCAGCGGCGTCAGGTCGGGTTTGCCGAACTGGGTGACATCGCTGGTTTCGAGGGTGAGCTCGACCGTCTCGCCGGAGTTCAGGCGACTGCGATCCACACTGGCCGTCAGCTCGGCCGCCTGGGCGGTGGCTGTGCAGATCAGCAGTGGCAGCAAGAGAGCGGTGAAGCGGGTCATCGAGTGTTTTCCTGATCCTGATGTTGTTGCTGTTCGTACCAGAATTTGCGTCGCAGCAGTTCGCCCGGGTCGTCCGGGATCTTGCCCAGCCATTGCTCCAGTGCCTGGCGTTGTTCGCCTTCGAGGTTGCCCTCGCCGGGATGCAGCAGCGGCACCTCGTTCTGTTCTTCGTCCGGTTCGCTGCCCGGCACTTCATTGGGGCCCGGTTGCGGCGGGGTAGTTGGCGGCGGTTCGTTGGCCGACTCGGCGGGCTGGGCCTCGCTCTGGGTTTCACTTTTTACTGCCGGTGGTGGCGTAGTCGCTGGCGGCGGTTCATCACCAGGCAGATTTTGCTCCGACGGTTGGGTCTCCGGCTCGCTGGGCGGCGGCGTGGTCTGCTGCTTCAGCAGTTTTTCCACCAGCGCCTTGTTGGTCTGCGCCGGGCGCAAGTCCGGTTGCAGTTCCAGTGCCTGCTCATAAGCATCAATTGCCGCTTCCAGCTCACCGCTTTTTGCCAGGGCATTGCCACGATTGTAGTGGGCGCGAGCATCGCTGCCTTCGGCGAAACGCTGGGCGGCGCCACTGTAGTCGCCGGCCTCGTACAACGCCACCCCTTGCCACTGGTGATCGTCAAAATGTTGCGCCGCTTCGGCCGGGCGCTTTTGTTTGAGCAAGTGCAGGCCTTGTTGATCGGGGCGTAGCCACAGGTCTTCGAAGTCAAAAGCGTAGCTGGGTTGCGGCAGGCAGAACAGCAACGGCAGGCAGAACAACCAGCCGCGTCGCCCCGCACACGCAGCCAGCAACAAGAGTGGCAACAGCAGCCAGTAACCTTGATCGGCCCAGGTATCCAGACGCACGGTCTGGCCGTCATCGCGCAAGCTGCGCGGGCCGTTGAGCAGACCGAGCGCACCCAGATCACCTTCGTCCAGGCGGGCTGGCTGGTATTCACCACCGACGCTGTTGAGGAACGCCGAAAGGCCCGGGCTGTCGAGTTGCGGCACGCGAATCGCGCCTTGTTCGTCCTTGAGGAAACTGCCGTCCTCCTGAGCGATCGGTGCCCCTTCGGCGGTGCCGATGCCGAGCATCAAAAATTGCGCCGATTGCCCGCTCAGTGCGCGGTGAATGCCTTGGCGTTCTTCCTCGCTCAGCGACGAGCCGATCAACAGGATCCGGCCCTGACCCAGCGCACCTTGTTTCAATAAGGCCAGCGCTTTGTCCACCGCAAGATCCGCACGATGTCCGCTTTGCGGCATCAACGACGGCTTGAGTGCATCGAGCAGGTTGCGACTGGTCGCCAGGTCATCTGACAGCGGCACCAGCGTGTGGGCGCTGCCGGCGTAAACGACGATAGCGGTTTGCGCATCGCTACGCGCTTGCAACAGGTCGAACAGCTTGCGCCGCGCCTGTTCCAGTCGCGTCGGCGGTGAATCGGTGGCGAGCATTTCCGGGGTCAGCTCCAGCACCACCACCAACGGGTCGGCGGGTTTCTGGCTGGTCTGTTC
Source organism: Pseudomonas sp. LBUM1648 (assembly GCF_059716145.1). Lineage (NCBI taxonomy): Bacteria > Pseudomonadati > Pseudomonadota > Gammaproteobacteria > Pseudomonadales > Pseudomonadaceae > Pseudomonas > Pseudomonas sp. LBUM1648. Next base: position 3,715,196 of record NZ_CP166808.1, on the reverse strand, counting down.
GACGCGCTCCCAACTCGGGCCGAGCAGCGCCAGAATCGTCAGCAACCACGCAACGCCAAGAGCGACCCACGGCAATTTGCTTTCACGACCGTTACCGCCACTGAGCAGAGTGGCGTGAAACGCTGGCGGCAGAATCATCTGCCAGCGTCCGGCGCGCTTTTGGCGGTGCCAGAGCTGCCAGATCAACCAGCCGAGCAGCGGCAGTAGCAACAACCACCACGGACGGAACCAGTGCGGCCAAAGGGCGATCATCGGCGCCTCCGCAGACGCAGGCGTTTGAGACGCTCGCGCCAGTCAGGCAGCGGACTTTGCAGATATAGCTGCTTGGTGAACAGGCGTTGCAACGGGTTGTCCGGCCACAATTCGCGGGCGACCAGTAACAAACTGAGCCACAGGGCCAGCGCCAGCGGCCACTGATACAAGGCTTGCGCCGGCCGCGCCTGGGTCGGTTGCTGGGTCACCGGCTCGAGCTGGTCGAGGGTTTCCTTGATCGCTTGCAGCTCTTTACCGTCGTGTGCGCGGAAATACTGGCCGCCGGTGACTTCGGCGATGGCTTTGAGTGAAGGCTCGTCAAGATCCAGGCTCGGATTGACCCCGAGCAACGCGGTGGAACCGCTTTCTTCAGGGTTGGCGCCGATGCCGATCGGGTAGATCTTCACGCCTTCGCTGGCGGCCAGTCTTGCGGCGGTCAGCGGATCGATTTCACCACCATTGTTGGCGCCGTCGGTGACCAGAATCAGCACGCGGCTCTGCGCCGGGCGCATGCGCAGGCGTTTCAGTGCCAGACCGATGGCATCGCCGATGGCGGTGTTCTTGCCGGCGATGCCAATCCGCGCTTCGTCGAGCCAGACGCGCACGGTGTGGCGGTCAAAGGTCAGCGGTGCTTGCAGGTAGGCCTGACTGCCAAACAGGATCAAGCCTACGCGGTCACCGTCGCGGCTTTCGAGGAAGTCGCCGAGCAGGTGTTGCACCAGAGTCAGTCGGCTGACGTCTTCGTCCTGCCATTGCATGTCGGGGAAATCCATCGAGCCGGACACGTCCACCGCCACCAACAGATCACGACCGCTGGCGGCAATCGGCAACGGTTCGCCGAGCCATTGCGGACGCGCGGCGGCGGTCAACAGCAACAGCCATAGCAGCATGAACGGTGCCTGCTGACGCCACGCCGGCAGGTTGGCCCGAGCACGGCGGCGGGCGAGACCTTCCAGATCAGACAGGAAACTGACTTTAAGCGCCGGCTCGCCGCTGTCGGCCACGGGCAGCACGAGGCGCATCACCCAAGGGAGCGGGAACAGGACAAAGATCCACGGCCAGGCGAATTCAAACATGCTTGCGAATCCACGTGTCGACCGCTTGGGTCAGGCCGGCGATGGCCTTGTCGTCGAGTTTGCATTCCGGTTTGTAGGCGCCTTCGACCAACACCATCCAGCGCGTCAGGCCCGCCGCCGGGCAGCGGTTGTCGAGAAACGCCAGCCACTTGCGGCCATTGAGCGTGTGGCTCTGGCTATAGGGGTAGTGGTTGCGGCACAGGCGTTTGAGCAAACCGTTGAGTTGTTGCAGCCACGCCCCGGCCGGCGCGCCGTCGTAAGGTTTGGGCATCTGCGCCAGTTCAGCGAGGGCGGCGATGCGCACTGGATCAAGGGGCTGTTCGGCTCGCACGATCGGGCGTTTCTTGATCGGGATGAAACGGCGCAGACGCCATACCGCGAAACCGAGCAGCGGTAGCAATAGAAGCAGCAACCACCAGCCCGGTGCCGGCGGCCAGAAGGCTATCGGCGGGGGGGACATCAGTGGTTGCAGTTGTTCGAGGCCGTTCATCGACCTTTCCCCGGACGCTGCGGATTGAGGAACTCGCGCATCTGCTCGACCATTTCACTCTGCGTGCTCAATGGCATCAGCAGCACCCGCAGCTTTTGTGCGAGCAATTCCCAGCGGGCGATGCGTGCTTCAGCCTGAGCGCGATAGGTCTGACGCAGGTCGAAGTTGAGGGTGTCGATTTCGAGTTGTGCGCTGCGCTCGGCGAATCTTAAAAGCCCGGCGGCAGGCAGGGCGTGATCAAGCGGATCGGACAGCGGCAGCATCAACAGATCGCAATGGCGCGACAACAGACTCAATTGCTGTTCGGCGCTGTCGGATAGCGCACGCTCATCGCAAATCACAATCACCAGACTGCCCGGGCGCAGCACTTCGCGGGCACGGCGCAGGGCGACGCCAAAGGAATCGCGATCCGGCACACGCTCGCTGTGCAGCGACTGATTGACCTTCACCAAACGGTTGAGCAATTGCAGCAGGCTTTGCTTGCTGCGCCGTGGCTTGATTTCGTAATGCTCGTTATCGCCGAACACCAGCCCGCCGACCCGGTCGTTATGGCCGAGCGCGGCCCAGCCAATCAGCGCCGCCACTTGCGCCGCCAGCACCGATTTGAACATCAGCCCGGAGCCGAAAAACAGCCGCGTGCTTTGCTCGACCATGATGAAGATCGGCCGTTCGCGTTCCTCATGGAACAGCTTGGTGTGCGGCTCTTGCGTGCGCGCCGTCACGCGCCAGTCGATAGTGCGCACGTCGTCGCCGGCCTGATAGACCCGCACCTGATCGAAGTCGACGCCACGCCCGCGGAATTTCGAGTGATGCAGGCCGATCAGCGGGCTGCGCTGACTCGGCGTGGAAAACAGCTGCACTTCGCGCACACGGTGGCGCATCTCGATCAGCTCGGCGAGGCTGATGCGGATGCCCGGTTCGGACGGCAGGGGGGCGTTCATGGGGGTCAAGCGACGGCTACGACGTCGAGAATCCGCTGCACCACCCGATCCTGATCGATGCCGGCGGCTTCGGCTTCAAACGACAGAATGATGCGATGACGCAACACGTCGAACAGCACGGCTTGAATGTCTTCCGGACTGACGAAATCACGCCCGGCCAACCAGGCGTGGGCCCGGGCGCAACGGTCGAGGGCGATCGAGCCGCGCGGGCTGGCGCCATAGGCGATCCACTCGGCCATTTCCGGATCGAACTTGGCCGGCGTGCGCGTGGCCATGACCAGTTGCACCAGGTATTCCTCCACGGCGTCGGCCATGTACAGACCGAGGATTTCCTTGCGCGCGGCGAAGATCGCCTGCTGGCTGACCCGGCGCTCGGGCTTGGTCTCGCCGTTCAGTGCTTCTCCGCGGGCCTGCTGGAGGATCCGGCGTTCAACGGCGGCATCGGGGAAACCAATCTTGACGTGCATCAGGAAGCGGTCGAGCTGCGCTTCCGGCAGCGGATAGGTGCCTTCCTGCTCGATCGGGTTCTGCGTGGCCATTACCAGAAACAGCGGCGATAGCTCGTAAGTGCTGCGTCCGACGCTGACCTGACGCTCGGCCATGGCCTCGAGCAAGGCCGACTGCACCTTGGCCGGGGCGCGGTTGATTTCGTCCGCCAGCACCAGATTGTGGAAGATCGGGCCTTGCTGGAACACGAAACTGCCGGTTTCCGGGCGATAGATCTCGGTGCCGGTGATATCGGCGGGCAACAGATCAGGGGTGAACTGAATGCGATGGAACTGGGCTTCGATGCCCTCGGCGAGCTCTTTGATCGCTTTGGTCTTGGCCAGACCCGGTGCGCCTTCGACCAGCATGTGGCCGTCGGCGAGCAGGGCGATGAGCAAACGCTCGATGAGTTTTTCCTGGCCGAGAATCTGCGTTGAAAGAAAGGTTCGCAGCGCCAGCAGCGCTTCACGATGTTCCATCGGTGACTGTTCCTGGAAAGGGTGGCCACGGGCGTTCGGATAACGCCGGGGCTGGGGGCGTTACTTTAATCCATCGCGGGGGGTGGCGACTAACGGCATTTTGCAGAAATGTGTGGAGGAGAGCGAAGATCAAAAGATCGCAGCCTTCGGCAGCGTCTACAGCAGATTGCATTCCAATGTGGTTGCTGCCGAAGGTTGCAATCTTTTCGCGCTTTTATTGCTCGGTAGTTTGAAGCTCATTGAGCAGCAACTTGATCGCTGCCCTGTCGATCAGATCATGCCAAGGGCCATCTTCAATGATTTCGCCGTTATGCATAACGATGACACGGTCGAATCGGTGTAGATGGCTGACATCGTGCGTAACACAAATCAAACCTTGCCCGGCAAACGTCTCGAAAAGCAAATCCCAAACCGGTGAGGCGAGCCTCGGCTCGATTGAAGCGCTCGGTTCGTCAAACAGGTTAAATTTACCCGGCCGATTAATCAGTCGCAGCAGCGAGAGGCGCTTGGCTTCACCGCCGGAAATATTGGTGGCATTTTCGCTGATGTCGCGGTGGCTGACGATCTCTTCAAGCTGTAAGCATTGGATCGCTCTGCGCAAATGCAGCGCAGGATTAACGCCGAACAGGACTGACCTGTCGAAGCTGCCCTCAAGGAATTGCGGGGATTGAGGGCAGTAACGCAGTATTTGCAGATGGCTTCGAGCGTTCAAACGATCAACGGGTATGTCATCAATGTTCAGTTGACTCCTCACTGAAGTGTTCAGTCCGGCCAGTGCTTCCAGCAGAGTGGACTTGCCAGCGCCGCTGGGGCCGGTGATCGCAACGGATTGCCCCTGTTTAAAGTCGATCGGGTTTGCGATTGATAGCCGGACGGCACCATTGTCGGTGATCACGCAGGGTTCCAGGCGTAACGTTGATTCTTCGTGCTCGGTCAGTTCGCTTTCACGGCCTTCGTGATCAAAATCGGCTGATTTGAGCAGCTGCTGGAGGCGGCGTTGATCCGCTAAAAACTGATCCAGCACTCGATAGCCTTCGGTCAGGGCTGAGATGTTGAGCAGGAAGGTCCCTGCGATGGAAAAAATCGCGACTAATTGCCCGACGCTGATGCTCGCTGACCCTGACAACTGATCGACAACTCCCCAACTTAGCAACCCTCCTGTGGAAAGGCTGATAAACAAGACTTTTGCCCCGCTCAACAAACCGCCGGATCCTGCGACGGTCACTGCCGCTTCGGCATATTGATTAAAGGCCCTGTTCAATGGTTGCAGTGCAGTGTGCTCAGCGCGCTCCAGTTTTATCGATTTTCCTGCCTTCAAGGTGTTGAACAGAACCGCGCTCAGTTCATCTTCCTGCTCATTCACGGCATCAATATGTTTTCTGCGCCACCTGATGATTCGATGGGTGGCAAACAGGTAAAGGACCCCAAGGCTCGCCATCGCAAGAAAAATCCAGGTGCCGCCCATGTACCAAAATGCGGCGGCAACGATCAGAAACTCCAGGCACAGTGGAAACCCCACTGTGACGAAGAATGTCAGCAGTTGTTCGTGGGCGGTGATTCCGCGCTCTACCGATTTGATGAAGTGACCGATGCGCCAGGTGCTAAATCGACAGAACTCCTTTCCCATCAATTGCGCCAACCATGTAATCGACGCGTTCATCACAATCCGTTGGACGAGTTTTGAAAGAAGCAGTGTCTGCAGGGGCGCAATAATCGACTGAGCACATCCGGCCAAGGTAAAGGCCGCCGTAAAGATAAGCAGTGTGTTGAGGGTGGTGTGGTCTGCGTTACTCAGCGAGTCGACAATGGCGCCCAGAAGCAATGGAGGCGCAAGGGCTAGCAGCTTTAGCGAAATAATGGCGGTGATTGTTGTGACCAATAGCAGTCGATGCTTTTTGCAAGCTGTACTAATGAGTATCCGCATGGAGATCTACCTGTTGGTCGTGTTTGTTAATTATCAGGTGCGGAAGTCTTAGTCTTATTTAGCAGGATGTGCTGCGGTGCTACCAATTGACCGTTTCTGATGATGTTGAATCTATCAAGGCCGGGTATGTATGTCTGGATGACGATGTTTGTGTTTGAGTACTGTGCGACAGTTCTATGGAAAATTGCTCTGTCGATGGCTTTCAATTTTCGCTGCAGTAATTCTATTTGTTGTGTGACGGAACTGGTCAATTTTTTTGAGAAGGGTTCAAGAACTCGGAGTTTCAGGTTTTTCACCGGGGCGAAGTCTATTAGGTTTTTTAAGGCGTCACAGCTTGAAAGCATGTCAAATGTTTTGCGGTCAGAGGCTTCTTCACTGACGTCATATAGTGTGCTTGACTGGAATTGTTCCGTGACTGCCCTTTGAACAGCAATGCAGATATCCAATGAGCATCCAGAGCCAATGGGGGAAATATGCAGGTCACCTGGTCCCATCTTGGGGAACGCAACCGAAAAATAGACACCGGACTCATCTCTGATAATTATAATTTGCAACTTGCTTGCTGCCTCTAAAGCATACGGGCGATGCAGCAATGCTTGAGCGAGTAATGCTTTGGAAGGCGTGTAAAGGTCCATTGCAGGCCGTATCGCGCAAACGGCGAGAAAAAAACACGACAACAAGTGTCTTTCTATGACTTCAAGAGCGCCATGGAGCAATGCCTCTGCCTTGGTGCATCCGAATGCGATCCCGGAGTTTGAGGCATAGCGGCTTAAGAAGCGGGTTTCTTGAGCAACTGTTTCGTTCTTGCCGGCATCTGGATGCAGGAGAATGCATGGCACAAATAGTTCGTGCTCGTCATCAAGGGCTGTAAGGCGAAAACACTCCAGAGATTCGCCGGTGCTTGGCAGGCTTGCAAGTAAGCCGTCGCATTGAGCATCCTGCTGAGCGGCGATCACATCGCAGCTTAAACCTGATCGCTGCGACTGCTTGCAGTGGAAGGTGCCGTAGTGTTCAAGGCTCTCGGCCAGCGCGCCGATGAGGGCATCAGGTCCCTTGCCTGCTCCAGACTCAATCAGTTTTTTGTCGTTGTCGTAAAGTTCAGCGATTGCAACCATATCGCCAGCGCCGACATAACGAACAAGTGCTTTGAGTCCTAACGCCTGGATGGAGTTGGTTATTTCTGTCAGTGCTCTGCTGGGTGTTAGTTCGCGCTCGGACATTGCATGCCTCATCGGATTTAAATGCCGAAAGCCAAACTTTCGGCATTTATCGTGGGCTGGTTGGTAGATCCAATCAGCGGGTTAATGAAGCGAAGAATTTCAACTCGGTTGCGAGGAAACCTTCTGAAAGACCTGTGATCTGTGACATGTCATCGAAGGTGTTTATTTCAGAGCGTTTTTTACCCATGGTAGTAACTCCATTTGATATTGAATTTTCGATGCTGTTGTGTCAGCGCCGAACTTGCGAGGTTGTCCGCAAGTGGGTTTATTAATAGCAATGAACGCACGGCCAAACAATCAGATGACGGCGTAAGACTTCCGATGGTTGCGTAGGGCAGTTCTGGTTGGGAAGTAGGAGGGAACTTTGCGGGAGTAAACGTGAAAGGTAGTGCGCTCGCGCACTTGGTGAGATTGATGGTCTCTGAGTGTTTAAGGCTTTCAGCGAAGGTTGATGCGAGACGTTCGTTACAGGACTGACAATGGCGCGACGCAATTTATTTGAGCGCCATCGCCATCCATTTTCCGAGTGAGGGAGATGGCCTGATCAGTTGAGCTCACTGATATAGGTGCCAGTACCATCGAGGATGTTCCTCAGGGTTTCCTCAACTTCGGCTAGATCATCCGCGCCGGTGCTGTGGGTGATCTCCAACACATCATCCCCATTCAAAGCATCGGCATCCCCTGCGGCAATCTCGATCTTCAGCAGAGTCGGAGTCAGGGTCACCTTGACGCCGTCCAGGGTCGAAGGCTCGCCATCCAGCGTGATCTCCAGCTCATCCTCGTCCGGGTAGCGGCTCATCAGGAACATGTCGCCCTTGTCGCTGTGGCAGCAGAGCATGGCCATGTTGTCTTCTTCGTCGTCGCACGGGTTGACGATCAGTAGGGCGGTGGTCATTTGCATGGGGGTATTCCTGGTGGGCGGCGTAATGAGTGCAAGGGAAAACGCGATTTTGCCAGTCACGGCGCATTTACGCTGCTGCCATGTTCAATTGCTTTTGGAAAAAAACCTGCACCACCCAATTGAAAAGCTGACTGAAGAGCTCGTTTGACGCTCAGTGGATGAAAAATGTAGGGGTGTTCCTTCATCCACTTCCGCTCACCGGTAGAGAAATATCCGACGGCATTGTAAGGCATTTGTTTTGACGGGGTTTTTCGGTGTTTTTATGGGTTTTCGCTTGTTTTCGCGGCACTTTAGCGATTAGTTTCGCCGTTCGAACGCAAAGGAGTGCTTAACGAAAACTGAAAGAAAAGGACCTCTTTTCATGCACCAATATTTTGAGCTCGCCGAAGAAGTCAGACACTTGACCGAAGAACAGATCGAGCAGGTTTATCAGCGTTATCTGGAGGGGGAAAAAAGTGCCGCACTCATGGCCGAATTCCGAATCCCCTCGACTGTGCGCAGCTTGTTGAAAGTGCTGCCGCCAATCGTCAGCCAAGACCTCACGTGCCCCTATTGCGATCTGCCGATGTGGGTTCGTCGGCATGCCAGGGGCACCCCTGTAACGCTGCGCAACCCGTTCAAGTGCGTACGTTGCGAGCATCGTTATTTTGCGACAGGCGTGAATGTTCGACGCACACCTTGTACGTGCAAGGAATGCTTCAAGGTTCGCCAGCAGCAATTGGCGGCTCAGGCAGAGCGCGATCGTCTCGAGCTTGAGGTTCGCTACGGAGCGTCAAGCCCCACAGTGCCTTACACAAAACTGGGTTTTGTACAAAAGCTGGCATTGCTGGCCTTGCTCGACGACGGCAATGGCGCCAATGTTCAATGGATTGCGCCGCTGAGCGCGCCATCCAGAGGCGAATCCCTTGCGCCGACCGACGAAGCCAGTGAGGAACTGCTGAAAGATCTTCACGAGACCGGCGTATTGGCTGTTGCGACGGATTCCGATATCAAAGCCTTTGATCGAACGGATGGCTGCTCTATCAGCGATTATTCAGCCGTGCGCTGGCGAACTAACGTTGCGGTGGAGGGGGATGTACGCAGTACGCGCGACAGTTTGTACCTGGCGCTGTATCAGGAATTGTCCGGGAGCGTTCAGCCAGCGTGGAAAACCGAGCTCTATTCGTTGATCTTCAATCTGGCCCGGGAGGAGTCGATTCAATACATCCATGTGTTGGCCAATGAAGTGAGTTTTGCATTCACCGCCGAAGCCCGTGCCGAAACGGTCGTGGGGCAGCTGTTGCAAGACTTTTCGGTGAGCCAGCTCTATTACTTCGCGCGCCTGGCGGTAAAAAATGCCGCGCATTTCTACGCAACCGGTAACTCCAAGGGGCGCAACCACGCGTCCAATACCATCCCGCGTAACATGCTCGGGACGGCACAGGATGCCCTGGCGCGAAACTGGCGCAAAAACGCTCACCGCGACTCGCGAGTGCCGCAATCAGCCCTGCATCGATTGTTGTATGACGTCGTGCTCAAAGACAGCGGAGCGGGGTTTTCCAAATCCCCGGGGATGTATTGGCGTGATGAGCTGGTGCCACAGTTCTTTTCTGGCACAGCTTTCGATGCTGATCTGGTCGGCCATCTGCAACTGTTCTGCCGCGAATGCGACTCGAGCAATATCGACGCCAGCATGGACAAGATGACCTTGCAGATGATGTGTTACGACTGCGCTACCGTGAGCAAATTCAAGGCTTACGAAGAGTTGCCGGACTGACCCGCGTCAACCGCTGGCGCTGAACCCGATGTCACGCTCAAGGTCGATAGAACGGCCTTGGGCGTTTTCGTTTCTGGATATGTAGCGGCAAAAGGTCTGCACCTGGCACGAATGTCCCGTAAATACGGGCATTCAGACCAGCGTTTTTCGCCCTGACTGCTAGTGTTTATCGGTGCCAAAGCCTCGGTTTACGTGCCAATGACCGAATATGTCGCAGCACCGCAAGCAGACACATTGTCGCACCCATTAAGCTGCGCATCGGATGAGCACCCGTAAAGGCATTGTCGGCGGTCCTGACAGTCGTTTTTGCAGATGCCCATTCAATGGAAGGTGAATGTGACCTGAGTGTCTCGTCCAGCTTCACCCACCTGTCCCCCTGTTTCCTCTGCCCGAGAATCAGGAGCAGGGTGACTCAAGCCCCGGAAGGGGTGTTGCACGCGACGCTTTCCATCAATAACAAGCTTAAGCGGAGTACCACAGATGGCGTTCTTCACCGCAGCCAGCAAAGCCGACTTCCAGCACCAACTGCAAGCGGCACTGGCGCAGCACATCAGTGAACAGGCACTGCCACAAGTGGCGCTGTTCGCTGAACAATTCTTCGGCATCATTTCCCTGGACGAGCTGACTCAACGTCGCCTCTCCGACCTCGCTGGCTGTACTCTTTCTGCGTGGCGCCTGCTTGAGCGCTTCGATCACGCGCAACCGCAAGTGCGCGTCTACAACCCCGATTACGAGCGTCATGGCTGGCAGTCGACCCACACCGCGGTCGAAGTGCTGCACCACGACCTGCCTTTTCTGGTCGACTCGGTCCGCACCGAACTGAACCGCCGCGGCTACAGCATCCACACCCTGCAAACCACCGTGCTCAGCGTGCGTCGTGGCAGCAAGGGCGAGTTGCTGGAAGTCCTGCCAAAAGGCAGCACCGGCGAAGGCGTCCTGCATGAGTCGCTGATGTACCTGGAAATCGACCGCTGCGCCAACGCGGCCGAATTGAATGTGCTGAGCAAAGAGCTGGAACAGGTTCTCGGTGAGGTCCGCGTCGCGGTCGCCGATTTCGAGCCGATGAAAGCCAAGGTGCAGGAAATCCTCGCCAAGCTCGACAACAGCGCTTTCGCCGTCGATGCCGACGAAAAGACCGAAATCAAAAGCTTCCTGGAATGGCTGGTGGGCAACCACTTCACCTTCCTCGGCTACGAAGAGTTCGTGGTCACCGATCAGGCCGATGGTGGCCACATCGAGTACGACCAGAACTCCTTCCTCGGCCTGACCAAACTGCTGCGCACCGGTCTGACCAACGAAGACCGTCACATCGAAGACTACGCGGTGAACTACCTGCGCGAGCCGACCCTGCTGTCGTTCGCCAAGGCTGCGCACCCGAGCCGCGTACACCGTCCGGCCTACCCGGACTACGTGTCGATCCGTGAAATCGACGCTGACGGCAAAGTCATCAAGGAACACCGCTTCATGGGCCTGTACACCTCCTCGGTGTATGGCGAGAGCGTGCGGGTTATCCCGTTCATCCGCCGCAAGGTCGAAGAGATCGAGCGCCGTTCCGGCTTCCAGTCCAAGGCTCACTTGGGCAAGGAACTGGCGCAGGTTCTCGAAGTACTGCCGCGTGATGACCTGTTCCAGACTCCGGTCGACGAACTGTTCACCACCGTGATGTCGATCGTGCAGATCCAGGAACGCAACAAGATCCGCGTGTTCCTGCGCAAAGACCCGTATGGTCGCTTCTGCTACTGCCTGGCCTACGTGCCGCGCGACATCTATTCCACCGAAGTGCGCCAGAAGATCCAGCAGGTTCTGATGGAGCGCCTGAAGGCCACCGACTGCGAGTTCTGGACGTTCTTCTCCGAGTCCGTGCTGGCCCGCGTGCAGTTGATCTTGCGTGTCGACCCGAAAAACCGCATCGACATGGACCCGCTGCTGCTGGAAAAAGAAGTCGTACAGGCTTGCCGCAGCTGGCAGGACGACTACGCCGCACTGACCGTCGAAAGCTTCGGCGAAGCCCACGGCACCAACGTGCTTGCGGACTTCCCGAAAGGCTTCCCGGCCGGCTACCGCGAGCGTTTCGCCGCGCATTCGGCCGTGGTCGACATGCAGCACCTGCTGAGCCTGAACGAAAAAAATCCGCTGGTGATGAGCTTCTATCAGCCGTTGGGCCAGGTATCTGGTCAACGCGAGCTGCATTGCAAGCTGTATCACGCTGACACCCCGCTGGCGCTGTCCGACGTTTTGCCGATTCTGGAAAACCTTGGCCTGCGCGTACTGGGCGAGTTCCCGTACCGCCTGCGTCACACCAATGGCCGCGAGTTCTGGATTCACGACTTCGCGTTCACTGCCGCTGAAGGCCTGGACCTCGACATCCAGCAACTCAACGACACCCTGCAGGACGCGTTCATCCACATCGTCAGCGGCGATGCCGAGAACGATGCGTTCAACCGTCTGGTACTGACTGCCGGCCTGCCATGGCGCGACGTGGCGCTGCTGCGCGCTTACGCCCGTTACCTGAAGCAGATCCGTCTGGGCTTCGATCTGGGTTACATCGCCAGCACCCTGAACAACCACACCGACATCGCTCGCGAGTTGACCCGGTTGTTCAAGACCCGTTTCTACCTGGCGCGCAAGCTCGGCAGCGATGATCTGGAAGACAAGCAGCAGCGTCTGGAGCAAGCGATTCTGACCGCACTGGACGACGTTCAAGTGCTCAACGAAGACCGCATCCTGCGTCGTTACCTCGACCTGATCAAAGCCACCCTGCGCACCAACTTCTATCAGACTGATGCCAACGGCCAGAACAAGTCGTACTTCAGCTTCAAGTTCAACCCGCACGCCATTCCTGAGTTGCCGAAGCCAGTACCGAAGTTCGAAATCTTCGTTTACTCGCCACGCGTTGAAGGCGTGCACCTGCGCTTCGGTAACGTGGCGCGTGGTGGTCTGCGCTGGTCCGATCGTGAAGAAGACTTCCGTACCGAAGTCCTCGGTCTGGTTAAAGCTCAACAAGTGAAGAACTCGGTCATCGTGCCAGTGGGTGCGAAGGGCGGCTTCCTGCCGCGTCGCTTGCCACTGGGCGGCAGCCGTGACGAGATCGCGGCCGAGGGCATCGCCTGCTACCGCATCTTCATTTCCGGTCTGTTGGACATCACCGACAACCTGAAAGACGGCGCGCTGGTACCGCCGGCCAACGTCGTGCGTCATGACGACGATGACCCGTACCTGGTGGTGGCAGCGGACAAGGGCACTGCAACCTTCTCCGACATCGCCAACGGCATCGCCATCGACTACGGCTTCTGGCTGGGTGACGCATTTGCGTCCGGTGGTTCGGCCGGTTACGACCACAAGAAAATGGGCATCACCGCCAAAGGCGCGTGGGTTGGCGTACAGCGCCACTTCCGCGAGCGCGGCATCAATGTTCAGGAAGACAGCATCACTGTGGTCGGTGTCGGCGACATGGCCGGTGACGTGTTCGGTAACGGCTTGCTGATGTCCGACAAGCTGCAACTGGTTGCCGCGTTCAACCACCTGCACATCTTCATCGATCCAAACCCGAACCCGGCGACCAGCTTCGTCGAGCGTCAGCGCATGTTCGATCTGCCGCGTTCGGCCTGGACCGACTACGACACCAGCATCATGTCCGAAGGCGGCGGCATCTTCTCGCGCAGCGCGAAGAGCATCGCCATCTCGCCGCAGATGAAAGAACGCTTCGACATCAAGGCGGACAAGCTGACCCCGACCGAACTGCTGAACGCCTTGCTCAAGGCACCGGTGGATCTGCTGTGGAACGGCGGTATCGGTACTTACGTCAAAGCCAGCACCGAAAGCCACGCCGATGTCGGCGACAAGGCCAACGATGCACTGCGCGTGAACGGCAACGAACTGCGCTGCAAGGTTGTGGGCGAGGGCGGTAACCTCGGCATGACCCAACTGGGTCGTGTGGAATTCGGTCTCAATGGCGGCGGTTCCAACACCGACTTCATCGACAACGCCGGTGGCGTGGACTGCTCCGACCACGAAGTAAACATCAAGATCCTGCTGAACGAAGTGGTTCAGGCCGGCGACATGACCGACAAGCAACGCAACCAGTTGCTGGCGAGCATGACCGACGAAGTCGGTGGTCTGGTGCTGGGCAACAACTACAAGCAGACTCAGGCCCTGTCCCTGGCGGCGCGTCGTGCCTACGAGCGCATCGCCGAGTACAAGCGTCTGATGGGCGATCTGGAAGGCCGTGGCAAGCTGGACCGTGCCATCGAGTTCCTGCCGACCGAAGAGCAGATCAACGAGCGCGTTGCGGCAGGCCATGGCCTGACCCGTCCTGAGCTGTCGGTGTTGATTTCGTACAGCAAGATCGACCTCAAGGAACAGCTGCTGGGTTCCTTGGTGCCGGACGACGATTACCTGACCCGCGACATGGAAACGGCGTTCCCGCCGACCCTGGTCAGCAAGTTCTCCGAAGCCATGCGTCGTCACCGCCTGAAGCGCGAGATCGTCAGCACCCAGATCGCCAACGATCTGGTCAACCACATGGGCATCACCTTCGTTCAACGACTCAAAGAGTCGACCGGCATGAGCCCGGCGAACGTGGCTGGCGCCTACGTGATCGTGCGTGACATCTTCCACCTCCCGCACTGGTTCCGTCAGATCGAAGCGCTGGACTACCAAGTCAGCGCTGACGTGCAACTGGAGCTGATGGACGAGCTGATGCGTCTGGGTCGCCGTGCTACGCGCTGGTTCCTGCGTGCCCGTCGTAACGAGCAGAACGCTGCCCGTGACACCGCGCACTTCGGTCCGCACCTGAAAGAGCTGGGTCTGAAGCTCGACGAACTGCTGAGCGGCGAAATCCGTGAAAACTGGCAGGCGCGTTATCAGGCGTACGTCGAAGCCGGTGTGCCGGAGTTGCTGGCGCGTATGGTCGCGGGTACCTCGCACCTGTACACCCTGCTGCCGATCATCGAAGCCTCCGACGTGACCGGCCAGAACCCCGCCGAAGTGGCCAAGGCCTACTTCGCCGTGGGCAGTGCGCTGGATGTCACCTGGTACCTGCAACAGATCAGCGCTCTGCCGGTTGAAAACAACTGGCAGGCCCTGGCCCGTGAAGCGTTCCGTGATGACGTCGACTGGCAGCAACGTGCGATCACCATCTCGGTCCTGCAACAGGGCGACGGCACTCAGGACGTGGAAGCACGCCTGGCGCTGTGGATGGAACAGCACGAAGGCATGATCTCGCGCTGGCGCGCCATGCTGGTGGAAATCCGTGCTGCGAGCGGCACTGACTACGCCATGTATGCGGTTGCCAACCGCGAGCTGCTGGATCTGGCATTGAGCGGGCAAGCGGTGGTGCCTGCGGTTGCTGCGAATGCCGAGCCTGAATTGGCGTAAGTAGTGGCTGAATGAGAAAGCCCCGGTATCGTGAGATGCCGGGGCTTTTTTATGTCTGAAGGTTTTGTGGTGTCTGGTCTGGCCCCTTCGCGAGCAGGCTCGCTCCCACATTGGTTTTGTGATCGACACAAGTCCCCTGTGGGAGCGAGCCTGCTCGCGAAAGGGCCCTTACATTCAATACAACTTCTGACCTTGTTTACTATCCAGCATCGACACTTTGTCCGCCGGTCTGGCCACTAAATTGTTGAGCGACTGGTCAAACTTCTGCAATGCCCTTACTTGAACGTCTTGTTGTTGATTGATGTCAGCAACAATCTCCTCCGAACGTTTGAAGTCCGCCCAGATCGGCGTCAGTTCTTTAGCTTCCGAGCCTTTAGCCGTGCCGATGTAGTTGAGTTGTGCATCATAAAAATCGGCACTCACGTCCGCCTTGATATCGGAACTGCGCGAGGTAATCAATTGGCTGTGGGTGCCAATGATTGCCACCACATCCGGTCTGGCCGCACGCAGGCTTTGCATGTCCGGGTAGACCGTTACCGAGCCGAACTGGCGCTGTAACG
Organism: Pseudomonas sp. LBUM1648; assembly: GCF_059716145.1. Classification (NCBI taxonomy): domain Bacteria; kingdom Pseudomonadati; phylum Pseudomonadota; class Gammaproteobacteria; order Pseudomonadales; family Pseudomonadaceae; genus Pseudomonas; species Pseudomonas sp. LBUM1648. The sequence continues at coordinate 3,699,735 of NZ_CP166808.1, read as the reverse complement.
AGGCGTTGACCCATTCCACCGCCATGTCCGGTTTTGACGTCGCGACATAGGCGTCATGGATCGGTTGCACCAGCAGGCTCTGGCCGAAACCGGTGCCGGCATTGGCCTGATAGTCGCGCAGGTATTCACGATTGGTTTGGGTGCTTGGGCTGTAAACGACACCGAGCGCGACGCCGGGACCGCTTTTCACCTGAGTAGCGCTGCTGCGGCCGGTCGGATGGGGCAGTAGCGTGTCAAGGGATGAGACCGCTTGGGGAGCGGTGGGTACGGAACAGGCGGAGAGGGCTAAAACGGAAATTACCAACGTACTGGCCAACGCAAGTTTCATGGTGGATCTCCCGTGAAACAACCTCAGTCGGAAAGTTACAATTGCCGAGTTTTAAAAGGGCGCTCGGCGTTAATTCAGACTAAACCGGAGAACCTGTAAGGCAGCTGACAATTTGTCGGTTTATTAGCGCGTGGATAGTTTCATTTGCTTTAAACGGCATCGGTTAATTGCGCCGAGCAATAAAAAGGCTCAAATCAGTGATTTGAGCCTTTTTATTTATGGCTGGCCAGACAGCCATCAGTCTTTCAGGGGGATCAACACCTGCTCGTCCGGGGCCAACACCATAAACACCAGCAACTTCGCCGGTTTGCTCTTACTGGCATTTTTCGACACCAGATGTTCGGAGCCGGCCGGTTCGTACCAGAATTGACCCTTCTTGTAAGTTGTCGGCTGTTCACCCTTGACCTGGGAAATCACTTCGCCCTCCAGCACGTAAGCCATGGCGGTGCCCTCGTGTTTGTGGGCGATGGACGATTGGCCGGGCTTGTAGTCGACTTCGATCATCATGGCCTTTTTGCCGGGGGCGTTTTTCAGCATCTGGTCTTGCAGCACCGTGACTTTCTCGGACGAGTCATGGGCGAGCGCCGAGGCGGAAATCGTCAAGGCGAGGGCGGCGGCGAGGACGTGCAGGGCTTTCATGGCGGATCACCTGTGAAGTGGGGATTTAGGTGATCACAGTAGTGCGCGGGGTGGCGCATTCAAACGGCCAATATTCGGGAAGATCGGGTGACCAACCTGATCTGCGGGGTGATCAAAAGCAAAAGATCGCAGCCTTGCTTCTAAACGATAGGAAAACTGTTGAAATCCACGCTATTGGCCAGACGGCTGTCGATCAAGTCGATAAAGCCCTGCGCCTCGGGCCGGTTGAAATGCGCCTGCATCGCCGCTTCCGACTGCCAGTGGGCGCTGACCGTCCAGCGGTGGCTGTCATCGGGGCAGCGGTCGACCATATAGGAGTCGCAGCCCGGGGTTTCGCGCAGGGTTTCGACGATCTTCTGCAGTTGCCTGCCCAGTTCATCCGAGCGGCCGGCGGCAGCCTGCACCTGGACGGTGTTGATCACTTCGTTGGACATTGCTCACACTCCTGAATCAGGCCGGACGAATCCTGCTCATTGAGGGATAACGCCTGTGCAGGATAGGCCGGCCACCCCGTATCACCAATAACCAATCGGCGGTTAATCCGTTAGGCCAATCACTCAAGCGACTTGCTGAAGGATGTCGCGCAGGCGATCCAGTGCGATATCGATGTCCAGCGTCTCGATGGCGCCAAAGCCGAAGTACAGACCGCTTTTCACCGGTTGCTGATAATAGAAACCGTCGATGGCGTACAGCCCGACTTCGACCTTTTTCGCCAGCTCAATCACCAATGGCAGGTCGATCGGCTTCTTGCACAGCGCGGCCATGTGGAACCCGGCGCTGGGTGGCACGGCCTCAAGCCACGGCGACAGATCGCTGGCCATGCGCGCCAGAATCCGCTCGCGGCGCTGGGCGTAAATCGCATGGCAGCGCCGGATATGTTTGAGCAGGCAGCCCTCGGCGATGAACTTCGCCAGCGCCCATTGCGGCAGGGTAGAGGCGTGCAGGTCGGTGAGTTGCTTGGCGCGGATCACCGCTTCAAGAATCGCCGGCGGCAGGATCGCATAACCCAGCCGCAGCTCCGGCAGCAGTGTTTTAGAGAAGGTCCCGACGTAGGCGACGATGCCGCGCTGGTCGAGACTGAACAGTGAGTCGGTGGGCCGGCCCTCGTAGCGAAACTCGCTGTCATAGTCGTCCTCGATGATGATTGCGCCCAGTTCATGGGCGCGGGCCAGCAAGGCTTCGCGACGCGCCGGACTCATCGGCATGCTCAGGGGAAACTGGTGCGACGGGGTGACGTAAATCAGCCGCGTGCCCTCGGGAATGTGCTCAACCACAATGCCTTCGGCATCCACGGGCACGCCGACCACTTCCGCGCCGTGGGTGCCAAACAGCAGACGGGCCGGCGGGTAGCCCGGGTCTTCCATCGCCACCCGGCTGCCGGGGCTGATCAGTACACGAGTGATCAGATCCAGCGCTTGTTGCGCGCCGTTGCACACCACAATGTCTTCGTCCTGGCAGTTCACCCCACGGGAAAACGCGATGTGCCGGGCAATCGCATTGCGCAGCGCCGGCAAACCTTCGGGCGCGCTGTAGAAGCCTTTTGAACCGGCCATCTGGCGCATGGCGTGGGAGACACAGCGGCGCCAGTCGTCATGGGGAAACTGGCCTTTGCTGGTGGCACCGCCAATGAAGTCGTAGCGCAACGAGCCTTCCAGCGTCGGGTGGCGCAGGAACACCGGCAGGTTTCTCCAGCGCTCGATCACCTCGGCGCTGGCCAGCTCGGTGTGGCTTTGCTTGCGCTGGACTTGCGCCGGGCGTGCGTTGACGTAGGTGCCTTTGCCGATCACGCCGGTCAGGAAGTTTTCGTAGGTCAGTTGGGCGTAGGTGTCGGAAATGGTCTTGCGCGAAATCCCCAGTTGCTCGGCCAGCAAGCGGCTGGGCGGCAACTGTGTGCCAGCGGCCAGACGCCCGGATTCGATGGCACCACGCAGTTGTTGATACAACTGACCAGCCAGATCCTTGCGGCCGTTGATCACAACGTGAAGTTCCATACCGACGCGGCTCCGGGGGGCGAATTGACGTGTCGGCCAGATTACCGCTGTTGCCTGATCGGCAGTAGTTGCGCAGCCGAAAATCCCAAAATTGGCCCCAATCCCTGTAGGAGCTGCCGAAGGCTGCGATCTTTTGACTTTGGTTTTTTATAAACAAAAGCAAGATCAAAAGATCGCAGCCTTCGGCAGCTCCTACACGGGATTTGTGTTTGGCCGGGATGCAGTGGTGTGCCGGTTTTCCGTGCAATTGGGGCTGTAATGCGTCGCTGTCGGCGTTTACGGTGAAGTCATTATTCCGTCTACCGAGAACAGCCATGACCCCGCGCCTGGATTACTACAACGCTTCGCCCAAGGCGATGAAAGCCATGATTGCCATGGAGGCGCTGACCAGCAACCTGAGCATCGAGCAGCCGCTGCTGCAACTGATCAGGATCCGCGCCTCGCAACTCAACGGCTGCGCGTTCTGCACCGACATGCATTCGGTGGACGCGCGACGGGCCGGGGAGAGTGACCGGCGCTTGTATGCGATTGCGGTGTGGCGCGACAGCAACTTCTTCAATCCCCGCGAACGTGCGGCGCTGGGGTGGGCCGAGGCGGTAACGCTGCTCGCCGAAAGTCATGTGCCGGATGATGTTTATCAGCAGGCACGCGAGCAATTCAACGAAGGGGAAATGGTCGACCTGACGATGGCCGTCACCACCATCAACAGCTGGAACCGGCTGGCGGTGAGCTTTCGCCAAACCCCGAGCGACTGACTGACGCATAACTCTGTGACTGACGTATAACCCTGTGACTGAGGTATTTCCAGTGATTGAGGTATTCGTTGTGGTGAGGGGATTTATCCCCGATGGGCTGCGCAGCAGCCCCAAAACGTTGCGACTCGGTACATCAGGCACATCCCGTGTAACGGGTTCGCGACTGCTGCGCAGCCGATCGGGGATAAATCCCCTCGCCACAGGTGTTTGATTCATTTATTGATTATTGGTGAGGTTGCAGTGTTGGCTGGTGGGCGCTGCGGTTTCACCGAGGTGCCAAAGGTATTGCCCATCCGCGTGCTGGTCGCGGCCGGTGTCGCTAGGCCAACCTGATTCGGCGGTCGCTTGTTCACCGGCACGTTCAGCGCCTCTTGATTCTTTTCCGCCGCCGCCGCGCCTTCGGGGTTGTTACCCATCTGCTGGCTCAGGCAGTCGTAATTCGGCGCCTTGTAGCCGCCGACCGTCACTTCCACGCAGCCCAGCGGTTGCTCGGCTTGGGCGTTGACGAATGCACTCAGCAACAGTCCGCCAAGGGCGATTTTCCACAGTGATTTCATGTAGGCCTCCTGGCCGGCCCGAAGGGGCCGCGCTATGCAAGAAGTCTAGTGCACGCCGTGCGCAAATCCCGTGATGGTTTTTTTGCAGTGGCCGTCACACCAGATTCATAAACAGCCCTCAGGATGACGATTTTCAGGGATACGTCAGCCGTGCAGCGAGGCAGTTCCAGGGACGGTCTTCAGCGTTCAACGACTCTTGTGCGCCGGCTGGGTCTGGGGGTGCTGCTTGCCTGGCTGACGGGCACTGCGACAGCGGACCCGGTGCCGGCAGATATGCGCATGACGCTGCACATTCCTGCGCAGGATCTGGCCCGGGCGCTCGATCAGTACAGCCACGCCACCGGTGTGGCGGTGCTGGTCGACAGCCAGTTGAGTCGCGGTAGACGCTCCCTGGCGGTGGATGGCGAATACACCGCTGCAGACGCGCTGCGCCGCCTGCTCGGTGGTAGTGGTTTGATGGCGCGCTATGCCCGTGACGATGCGTTCACTTTGCAAGTGGCGCAGGTCGAAGACGTGCCAGCGCCGCCGCAAAAACAGTCGCCCGAAAGCGTGGCTGTCAGCCGCAGTTACGCCACGGCGGTACAAGCGGCGATCGAGCGCAACCTGTGCCGGTCGCCGCTGACCCGTCCGGGCAGTTATCGCGCGGTGTTGCAGGTCTGGGTCGGGCGCGATGGCCTGGTGCAACACAACCGGTTGGTCACTTCGACCGGCGATGTACGGCGCGATACCGCGCTGGTGGAAAGCTTTCGCAATCTCAGGATCGACCGGCCGACGCCCAGTGCCTTGCGTCAGCCGGTCACGTTCCTGTTGTTACCGGAGTCGTCAGGAAAACGCATGGAATGCACCACATGGGAAGGAGTTTCCGGGGGATGAAAGACACCGGACAAGGTTCGCTGGTCCAATTGTTCCTGACGTCCTACGAGGACTTTCGGGTGCGCCTGCGTCGGCGTCTGGGCTCGGAGGATCTGGCCAACGACGTGCTGCACGAAACCTACCTGCGCGTTGATCGCATGGAGACGCCGGCCAATATCGCCCGGCCCAACGCCTACCTCTATCGCATGGCCCTGAACATCGCCGCCGACCGGCGCCAGGCCGATGCGCGCCTGCTCACCGGCACCGAGGTCGAAGAGCTGCTGCAAATCGGTGACGAGGCGCTCGACCCGGCTCGGGTGGTCGGTGGGCAAAAGGAAATTCAGTCGTTGCTCAAGGCGCTATACGAACTGCCGGCGCGGCGACGGCGGATCTTCATCGCGGCACGTCTGGAAGAGGCGCCGCACCTGGAAATCTCCCAGCGCTTTGGCATTTCCACGCGCATGGTCGAGAAGGAAATCAAGGCTGCCTTGGGCCATTGCGCCGCCAAACTTGAAAGAAAAGTGTTTCAGCGGTTCGGTCGCGGGGCCGGAAAACCGTCTTCAGAGTAGTGCCCGATTAATCCGTTGAGAATCTGCGCGTCTTGAACATCTTTCGACTGACACCTGCCGAGCCTTCGGCCGCCGAGCGCCTGCAAAGCGAAGCCCGCGGCTGGCTGATCCTGCTGACCTCGGGCCGCGCCACCGTCGCCGACGCCCGGGCGTTACGCCAGTGGTGCGCGCAGAGTCCTGAACACGCGAGCGCATTCGAAGAGACCAAAGCCCTGTGGCATTTGCTGCAACCGGCGGCAGAAGGTTTGCAGGCGTCGCGTGGGTTTGGGCGGCGGGCGTTTCTGGGTGGCGCCATCGCCGCGTCGGCGGCGTTCTTTTTGGTGCGCGGGACGATACCCGGGGGCTTCGGCGGGTTGGGTGCCGATTTCATCACCGAGGTCGGGCAGCAGCGGCGTTTTGAACCGGTGGAGGGTATGAGCCTTGAGCTGAATACGCAGACCCGGATCAACCAGCGCGCGGTGGATGACGGTGTGCAGGGCTTTGAGTTGGTCAGTGGTGAAGTTGAGGTGCAGACGGCGCGGTTGCCGCTGGCGATGCAGGCCGGGGGCGGGTGGTTGCGGGCGAGTCAGGCGCGGTTCAATTTGCGTAATACCGATCAGCAGGTCTGTGTGACTTGCCTTGATGGTGCGGTGGAAGTGGATGTTGAAGGGCGCCGTTTGCGTCTGGAGCCGGGGCAGCAAGTGACTTATGACGCGCGGCAGGTTGGCAGTGTGCAGAGCGTTGACACGGCGGCGGTGATGAATTGGCGGCAGCAGGTGTTGGTGTTTAATGGGGCGACGTTGAGTCAGATGATTGACGAGATTAATCGCTACCGCCCCGGCATGTTGCTGCTGCTTAACCGTGAGCTTGGCCAGCGCCGGGTTCAGGCGCGGTTCAGTCTTGATCAACTCGCGGGCGTCGCGTTGTTGATTCGGGATGCTTATGGGGTTAAGTGCACCGAGTTGCCGGGTGGTGTCGTCGTCCTTAGCTAGTGGGGCGGATGGTGTACATATCCGTTGCTGCGGTAATGGCTGCTTAGGGTTCCGCCCTGACGGCGGGTCACTTTTGACAAACGCCTCAAAAGTAACCAAAAAGTCTTTGCCCTGACGTTCGGCCCTCGCCGTGGCTCGGGTTCCTTCGCTCCGGGATCGATCCGGGCGCATCGCCTCCGGTTTGCTGCGCTGCACCTCCTCTCGATGTGTTCGACTTCGTCGAACGGTCGCTTCGCTCCCACCCCCGGATCAATCCCTCCACTCAGCCTGCCGACGGGCTCTGAGATCAAAAGCGGTACTCGAGCTAACGCTCATTGTTTTGAGTGGGGCGGCATGCGCCGCGTGCGGGGGCACTCAATCCCAATGTAGGAGCTGCCGAAGGCTGCGATCTTTTGATTTTGTTTTTCAGAAGCAAAATCAAAAGATCGTCCGAACGCGGCCCGAGCCTTCGGCAGCTCCTACAGGGGGGAAGGGGTTGGGGATATCAGGCGGGACTCATTCCAACGGCCCAATCACCTGCCGATATTTCTCCACCCCCTGCGGCGTCTGCCGAGTCAACCGTATCTCCAGCCCTTGCGGATCCTCCCGCCGATTACCACTCAACTGCCGCCATCCCTTATCCGTTTCCCATACCCGAACCTGTGCATCGCTCACATCCTTCAGCACAGCAACCCCGTCAGTAGGCGCCGGCAACGGATACCGACTGCGCGCCGCCGCCACCGCCCGATACAGCGTGTCACCCTTGACCCACCAACGTACCCGCTGCAACGCCCCCGGCTGATCCGCCGCCGTGCGAATGATGTCCAGGCGAAAGCCCTTGCTGTCACTGCTGCGCACAGTAATCGCGGGCGGGGCGCTAGGCGGCTCATCATCCACACCGACTTTCTTCGGCTCGGTCAATTCAATCCCCGCGCGCATGTCCACATCCCGCTGCAACTGATTCAACGCCCGCAACAGACTGTCACTCTGCTCACTGCTGGCCTGCAAATGGCTGTCAGCCCGAGTCACGCTGTCAAGCCCACGCCAGGCAATCAAACTCACCACCGCCATCAGCAGAATCGCGACCATCACCTCAATCAGGGTAAAACCTTGTTGGTCTTTCATTGCACGCTGATCCGGCCGGCGCCATCGCGCAACACGCTCAGGCGATTGAAACCATCAGACAAGGTCAATTGCAGCGGCGGGTTGATCCATTCGGCGTTGAGCACGACTTTCTGTTTCGGCTCCACGCGAACCTCCATCTTCGGGCTCTGCCACGGCCGTGGGCGCAATTGCGGGTCCTGACTGAAATGCTCGAAACCCTTGCCGCTGTCACTGCGCCGACTGAAGCGAAACCCCTTGGCATCACTGACCCACACAATCGGCCGACCATCCGCCCGGGCCTCCGCCTGCGCTACCTGCAGCAACTGCGCCACACGCTCGGCGTCCTTGCGCAGCAATTGCAGCGGGTCGGGCTTGATGCTCAGGCTGATCGCCGCACTGGCGATACCGATGATCACCAGCACCACCATCAACTCGATCAGGGTAAAGCCCCGTTGCCTGTTCATCGATTGCGCGCTCCTTTGCGTTGAGGAACATCCTGCACGGCCAACATGTAAGACGTGTGAAATAAAACCGTGAGAATTGCCGCGTAGTCTGTGGGCAGGGACTAAAAGGAGATTCAGCCCATGATATTCACCGCACGCTTTTCCCCACCACAAATGGTTCAGGCCGTGGCGCTGCTCGCCGCACTGGTTGGCGTGGCGACTTGGTCGTCGCTGCTGCTGACCACCGCCGAATCCCACACCCCGCCGGCAGCCCCGCAATTGCTCGCAGTACGCAGTGACAGCCCGGCGTTGCAGTGGTTTTCCAATCAAACGGCGCCGGTGGATATCAAGGTGAGCGGGGTGATGGCGGGGAGTCGGGGGGCGGTGGCGATACTGAGTTTGAATGATGGGCCGCCGAGAAGTTTTTTGCAGGGGGAGAAGGTTGGGCCCGGGGTGAAGTTGTTGGCGGTGGAGGGGGATGGGGTGGTGATTGAGCAGGGTGGGGAGAGGGTAAGGTTGGGGGTGGAGAGGTTGGGGGAGGGGGTGGTGTTGCCGAGCCTTATGAGACCCTGATTTTTTTGGTTGGCATATATGCACCTCTGCAGCATGTTATGCCCGAGGCCGATAGCGGGTAGTCGAGAATGTCCGCTATCGGCCAGAAGCGGCCACTCAATCGAATCTAAAAATCTGGAACAAGCTCCTAGCCCCGATCGTAGGTGATGCGTTCCACTGATTCTGGTCCGTACGCTCCTTGTACAGCTCGACCGTTAGGGGCTAATGTTCAACCCGGCCAGCATGCTGGCAAAAGGACTAGCGCAGATAGCGCAATCCAGTGCTGATGCTGGGTCCCAGCGACAGAAGGCTAGGATGAAAGCCATGCGGGCTGGCTCAGACGAGCCAACAATCTTGGAATATTCGAATCTTCTTTTGCCTAATTACTAACTTAATAGCTATACGCTTAACAATAATACAGTGATAAAAAATGGACGCAGAGAAAATAATAAACTTACCGCGACATCACAAAAAAACTTTTGTCGCGCTACTGATTTCAATATATTTGATATCGCTAATTATAGCGCGCTATCAACTCGATCAGTCATTGAGCGATATAGTCCTTGACCAAGTGAAGTCGATTGCATCAGCTCTTATAACAGCGTTATTTGGACTACTTATAATAATGCCTTTTATCCCAAGCAAGGAAAAAGGGGAAATTGTCGAGATTCCTGCGCAAGAGATAACAGCTGAATTTGAGAAGTTGTTAGGTTCCGCTGCTCGCTGGAGATATCAAGGAAACTTCGGTCGCTATCTTAGAGGAAAAGTACTTCCCACGCTAGCTTCCAAGACCAACGTTCAAGTTCTAGTTTGCCTAATTGATCCGGCCAATCAAGACCTTTGTGCAAAGCATGCAGAATACAGGGGGAATATCAACGCAATTGACAAGGGAAAGAAGTACGACTCTGCCGCAGTCTCACTTGAGGTAATGGTTACCATTGTTATCGCTGCGTGGTATGCAAGAAATAAGGGAATGGACATCAACATATTCCTTTCTGGAAAATTTGATCCCATTCGAATTGATGGCAGCGATGAAGCGATGATTTTAACCGTAGAGGATCGCCGAAGCCCTGCCTTAATGATTACCCAAAAGCATTTTACGGTGAATCATTTCAACCTCCAAATGCAAACCGCGCGCGACCAAGCCCGAAAGATCAATTTGGGCGGGATGCGGCATGGCATTCAGCTTGCGGAAATTGACTCCAACGATGTTGAGAATGTGCTAGCAATAGCTGGATTGGCGGATATTTGCAGGCAGATTACAGCCCAATCAATCACTACGGCATGTAGAGTATCGAAAAACCCGTATGAAAACTAATGCTCTCGACCATATAAATGTCCTGCTAGATAATATCGATGAGTTTGCGGCTAGCATTCAACCATTGTGGCATCCTCTCGGATTTATCTCTTGTGTGATAAGAGATAATCCTGGCAAACTCATATTGCGGGTGCATTATTGGCCACCGAATGAGCGGCGCACCAAAAATCCGGACTGGCCTGTGCATACGCACTCATACGCTCTATCCAGTCTAGTCCTGCACGGGAATATCGAAGACATTCAGTGCGAAGTAACCGGCGGGGAAGAATTTTCTATATATAAAGTTTCATACTGTAATGGTGACTCTGAGATAACAAAGACAGATGAAAGGACAGGCATATTGAAATATGTTTCGGAAACGCGAATCGAAGGCGAGCAATATCGTGTCGAGCGCGGCGTTTTTCATCAGAGCGTGGTAAGGCTTTCTGAATCTGCCGTGACCTTTGTAGCCCTCACTGAATCATCGTGCGAAGCTCCACTTGTATTAGGTGAGAATGGAGACAATAAATATCCTTATGATCGAATGCCATTCAATCAAGAGTTATTTTGGTCTGCCGTTCGAAATGCGATTTCAAATCCAACAATTCAAAACTTGGCGAAGAGTCACCAATTATTGGGCCAATGCTGACACCGGTTAGCCTGCGTGCGAGAGGCCACTCTCGACTGCGAATTCAACGGTCGATGCAACGGTATAAAATAAAGGTAACCCCACTAGAGGTTCTAATAAGGCAACGGCTTCGGATCTACTACACCGGCACGCAGAAGGCCCTGAGGTGACGCCGTTGGCTTGCGGGAGACTCTCTCCAAACCATTGTCCAGCTGTTCGATCGCAATCATTCTCCGATCCAGCAGATTTTGACGGAAACTGGCGGCAGTTGACCTGCTCAGCGATCATAGTTCCCGCTAAGCATGATTTTTCGATTCAGGAACACTAGGCTGCGTGTACGTTAAGTGAATTCCTGTTTTCGAATCTCGCACTCGGCTAGTACATGTTCTAGCCATGACTCATACCAATACCATGTGTTCATGACGGTGACACCAAAACCTTTACCTTGTTTCTTTGCATCGTGGAATTGCCACATTTGCGTATGGTGTGTGATATTGAATCGTGGATAACCCGCTTTTTTAACCTTCTCAACAACTTTTGATGGTAGGAATTTGGGGCGCTCGATCTCTTTGATTTGTATGTACTTGGTATTCATTCCCTGAGCCATTTCAGAACCCGGCCTAATAAATTCAATAACCTGGTCGGCCTGGCCCTTATGATTCGCAGTTTTAGGAACAAAGAAAACACGATAAGAGAATTTCGGATCATTGAATTCTTCTTCGGTCAAAGTTAGATCGAATGAAGTAATATATGCTCGGATATTTTCAGGAAGGCCGTCTGCCTGGGATAGCCTGTCCACTTGGTCCTTGCTTAGCGAGGAGAATTGCAGGCTGAAAGATAGATGCTTATCAATGCCATGGATGTCTCCAAATAACGATTTCACAAGCTCATTATAGTTGAGGCAGCATGCTTGAAATCTAGCACTTAATAACTGATCTATTCTAGTCGTCATCTGGTGCTCGATCTCATGCCTCAATCCGATTAAGAATCTGAGGTTATTCGCGGCACTCACGTCGACTGGTGATTCTGGCTGATTCAAGCATTTCTCTAGCTCCCAATGTTTTACAGCGCCTTTAGCGGTTTTGTGGAATCTTTTTCGCGTGCCTACCATTTTAAAGTAGCGGTATTCAATCCCCTTTTTACGATAGAACGCGTGGAGGAGATAGGTCCAAGAAATCATCATCAGAACTATAAATATTTCGGACTTGAAGGTGAGTGCAGGATTGTTGAATATCTGAACTGAAGCGAGCGCCGCTTCCCTCGATTTTTTTATAAGTTCTCCGGCTACTGAACCGACGGATCGCACCCTTTTCTCTGCTGCCATCCTCATCACCCTTAATGCTACCTACATATTTTTAATATACGGCGATAGGCGAATGGTCATTGCGCTAGCTCGGACCAGCTTTCTCCTCCAGAAACCATAGTCATAGATGGTGAGAATTCCAGTTTGAGCTGTCGGTTGAATGTGTGAGTGGTGGGCCCGATCCGACATACATCCAATCATCGATTCGCACACGAAGCCATTTCCATAAGCTATCGACCTCCGATCTGCCCCAAAGCATCGTTTCAGTAGTGATGGGTTCTGGCCGGTAACATTCGCGTGCGAACGTCCGCTTTTGAACGAAAGCAGCCATCGAGTGTGAAAGATAGCTCAACGCACGCAATTCAGCTGGTAACGCTATGGGTGGCCATCTGCTGCCATACAACCATCTCCCCTCACCAGTTATCCTGCGCCCCCAGCGAATGACAGGAATCAGTCGTTTGGGCACAGCTTTTTAGGCTTTGTCCTACAGCCAGCATTTGGGCTTTTCGATAGCGTCAGACTGTCAGAACCCAAGTCGGGATTCCCGGAATGAACAAGGATGATGCATGAGTGAATATGGAAACGTACCAAGGCCCGCGCAACCTAACCCACCAAGAAACAAGGTCTACCGTGGCGTAGAACCGACCGACCTGCACGCCAAACACTGGGCAGAGTATCCAGAAGCTCCAGCCGAGAAACCGGCTGCTGCGAAGGAACCAGCGGAACCCGGTTTTTACATCGTTCAGCAAGTTATGCCGCGCTCTGCGCTGGAAGCAGCATTGTTCGATAAGCCGGATGGAGCAACGCTTGAGAAATTCACGCGGCTCAACCCTCACATCACTGGCTACGCCAAGCCCGGTCAGCTCATTGTGTTGAGCGATCCGAATAATCCCCAGTGCACACTTGAAGAAGCGATGCTCATGGAGGCGGCTCAGAAAGTCGACGCGGCACTCAAGCCCATGAGCGACGAAGAGGCCAGCTTCATGGTTCGCTATCAGAGCCAGATAGAATCCATTCTTTCGCAAGGCTCAACATCCATTGGCGTGGGTGAATCGATCTTTGCCAAGAATCTGGAAGATGTGAAAACCTCGCTGAAGGAAATCGAAAACCTGCACCAGAAAAGTTTTCAGCGTGATGGTCATTTGCGTAGCTCAGAGTTCTTTGATGAGCGTGCACGACTGTTTGCCAAGCTTGATAGACAGCTCACCGGGCTAACCAGAAAGGGTATCGGTTTCCCTGATCACCCAAGTCTGAAATCAGCGCTCGGCATCTCAAGCAAAAGCTTGGTGCATCACTGGACCCTGGCCGGTGCTCCGGGGCAGATTCCCGGTTACGCTGTAGTGGTCTAATGAAACCGGACACCCATTTAGGCGAGAATGCTCGCCAGATCGAGGTGTCAGATGACTAAACAACGCCGCTCCTTTACTCCTGAATTCAAGCGCGAGGCTGCTGACCTTGTGCTCAAACAAAACTACAGCTACATCGAAGCCAGCCGTTCGCTCGGCATTGGTGAGTCGGCATTGCGCCGCTGGGTTGACCAGATTCAGAAAGAACATAAAGGCGTCACTCCGCAGAGCAAGGCACTGACTCCGGAACAGCAAAAAATTCAGGAGCTGGAAGCCCGGATTGCTCGGCTTGAGCGAGAGAAATCAATACTAAAAAAGGCTACCGCGCTCTTGATGTCGGAAGATCACGAGCGTTCGCGCTGATTGACCAGTTGAGGGCACATGAGCCGGTTGATTGGCTGTGCAAGGTGTTTGACGTCACTCGCTCGTGTTACTACGCCCAGCGCCCGCGGCGCCGCACGCCGGATGTCGAACGGCTTCGATTGCGTAGTCGCGTAAGTGAGCTGTTCTCGCAAAGTCGCAGCTCTGCGGGCAGTCGCAGCATCCTGTCACTGATGCGTGAAGACGGTGAGCAACTCGGTCGATTCAAAGTGCGTAGCTTGATGCGCGAGCTTGATTTAGTCAGCAAACAACCCGGCTCCCATGCCTACAAACGAGCAACAGTAGAAAGACTGGATATCCCGAACACATTGAACCGCGAGTTCGACGTGCCTGCGCCCAATCAAGTCTGGTGCGGCGATATCACCTACATTTGGGCACAAGGAAAGTGGCATTACCTGGCTGTCGTCCTGGATCTTTGTACGCGTCGGATCGTGGGCTGGGCGCTGTCGGAAAAGCCAGACGCTGAGCTGGTGATCAAAGCGCTGGATATGGCTTACGAGCAGCGTGGCAGGCCTTCGGATCTGCTATTCCACTCGGACCAGGGATCGCAATATGCAAGCCGACTCTTTCGCCAGCGGTTGTGGCGATACCGCATGCGTCAGAGCATGAGTCGACGAGGAAACTGCTGGGATAACGCACCGATGGAGCGCGTATTTCGTAGCTTGAAAACAGAATGGATACCGACCGTGGGCTATCGAACTGCGCAGGAAGCACAGCGCGATATCAGCAACTTTTTGATGCATCGCTACAACTGGATTCGGCCTCACCAGTTCAACAAGGGGTTGGCACCAGCGCGGGCCGAGGAAAAACTTAACGTCGTGTCCGGGATTAGTTGACCACTACACGCCACTCACGCAGAAGGTGTCGCCAGAGCAGCCAAGGTTGTGAAGTACGGTGGCTGGATTGGTACAGCTGTAGGGGGCGGGGCGTCTTACATGAAGGTTCAAGAGGTCTGTGCGGCTGGTAATGAAGACGCATGTGAAAAGATTAAATACACCGAGGGAGGTAGTTTCATTGGTGGCGTGGCCGGTGGCGCAATGACAGGAGCAGCACTAACGGCTCCAGTGGTAGGTGCAATCTGTGTCGGACTTGGCGTACCTACTGGTGGATTGGGTACCCTCGCTTGCGGCGTGGTAGTTGTAGCGGCAGGCTCATATGCTGGCGGGGCGGTAGGAGGGGCCGGCGGTGAAATGTTCGGCGAAGTGATTTACGAGGTGACTAAATGAATACCGCTGAACTGATAGTCGGAGGGTTATGTGGCGTGGTGATTATCTCGATGATCATCTGGATCGGGATTGCTCTCTACATTGCACATATCAAGATGGACGTGATCCTTGAACACCTCAAAAACAGCTCTGCCGGCACGAGGTTAGCTGCGCTGAAGCACGGAGGTGCGTGGGGAAGATTGCTTCTAGTAGGTGGTGCCTCTGGTCTCGTTACGTTCACGAATTTCTACATGAGACGCGGCACGCTCAGCGCCGATGACGTAGAGAATTTTCCTTCCTCACTCAAGCAGAGACTTGTGTTGATGCAATGGAGCGCAATAGCGCTGCTTTCTGCGATGGTTGTACTGGTTGCTTTGGGGAAATCAGGAATACTCAAGTAACCGTCCAACCTAAGGCCTGAGCTGGTCGGAAACATCAGAGCCAAAACCCATCTGGTTCCACTACCGACGGCAAAGGAATGAAGAAGCTATTAATCGCAGCAATACTCGCCGTAGTGACCATGCTCTACGTCGGCTACTACGAAGCCCTTGAGGATGGTGACATCGAGACAATTGCCTTCATCAAGAAGCACCTTACGTTCCAGATGAAGTTCTACAACATCCACGCCAATGATGGAGAGATCAGGAAGGTAGAGCGCCTGACGGCGAAGGAGCGGGGGTGGATTATTGATTACTGCAGGTACCGGTTGGGAATCGATACAGACCTGAAAACTCAGGATGACGTCGAAATGTGCCGGAAGAAATAGCACTGTTCATTTGGCCGAGGTTGTCAGTTTCGACTGACAACCTCGTCCATTTTCTTTCGTATGTGGGGGTGATCTATTTAGGGATACGTAACGGAATGAGGCCTCGATAAACACCAATGTTTAAAAAGACATCTCCAGACACTCTCTCAGGCTACATATCCTTGCGCCTTTGCCTACAGCTACGCCAGAATCCGCCGGCTTGTGCGCTTTGTACCTGGTCTTTATTGTCTACGGGTCGCTGGCAACCCAGCGACCGGGTTTAGCGACCTGACCAGGTATAAGTACAACGACGCTCCAGTTTGTCGCAGCCGTTTGCGATGAAGATATGGTGGCTGTGCGTGGGAGACCTTCGGGTCTGCCGGGTCTTATACCTCTCGGTTCGCTAACCCGCGTACAGCTGCCACCCTTACTTGTTTAGCGACAGGTGTTGGTGGTTCCACCAGGTATAAAAATGGAGCTTCACCATGATCAAACCAACGCCCAACCCGCCCGAAACCGACTCGGTTTCTCCTTACGAATCCCTCGACTCCAGAAAACTCCACGAAGCCGCCGACCGCGCGCTCGACCATTACCTCTGTCCGCCCGGTTCCACGCCACCTCCACGTAAAAGCCGTGGGATGTATGCGGTGACGGCGGACCACAAGAATGAAGAACTGCTGATCGATGCCAGTGAAACACTCGCTTCGGCCCAAACCATCGCCCAGAACGTGGCCAGTCTGTTACCGGCGTCGCAGCGTCGGGCGTTGTTGGGGATTGCGCAGTTGATCATGCTGGGGGAGCTGGCGGTGAATCGGGCGTTGGATAATCTGCAATTGCCGGGGTGATGCGGAGTAGGGCTGGCAGCGATGGCACATGCGCTGTTTCTGCTGCCTGATACTCCGCTATCGCCAGCAGGCTGGCTCCCACAGGGTTTTGTGTTGGTCACGGACATCGTGTTCGGCGCTGAAAGCTGTGGAAGCGGGTCGGTTACTGTCCCGTGCCGTCTTCATGTGGTTATTGAGGCGCCTCAGGACATTCACGGGTCCATTGCGTAACCGTCATGTCATTCAACTGCTCTCCAATGGCATCGACGCGCGGGCAAGCCTTTTTCTTCGAGTAGTAGAGTGGCGGCGAAGTTGTGGAGCATTTCTGTCACTGGGCTAAGCGATTCGCTTGCGTTGCCCAGCAGGGAGTCGCTGTCGTAGGTCGTGTTGGCCAGGAACCCACTGCTATCCGGGTAGTATTTGTGTCCAAACCTTATCGCTCAGCACGTAATAGCGCCACCCACCGATTTCCCTGACACCAACGACAAATGCCCCAAAGGGCTTTTTGTTAAGCGCTTCGCGCGCATGGACATAACAAGTTTCCTCGAATTTATCTTTGATCGCCTCAATCGTACGGTCTTCCACTAACGCTATGTCTAACTTTCCTTTAATCAGTTCCCCTAGTTTAACTGTCGCGAGTTGAACTCTCGTGGGTGCATACGGAGTTGCAATATTCGATAAAACGTCCTCGACCTCTCGCGCAATGGCTAACGCATCTGTCCCGGCTTTCAACTTTCCAATTAACAGCGTAGGAACTGTACGTAATGCATGCCCCTTCAAGAGGACACCGTAGGCATCGGTGTGCGTCTGCGCATAGAAAATGGAACTCGGGCTTTCTGTTATGGACACGCTTCTGGCGCGTGTTCCCGACGGGAGGGAGATAGCCTCCCTTGCAGCAGCGTTCCGTGTGGACGTAGAGGGAGGTGTGCTGCCAGTGTCAGACGAGGCTCTGGCGTCCCATGCAACATGCATCACGTGGTCCTCTGTGAGAGTGAAACGACACCCACTCAGTTCGACCGTCATGAAAAAATCATGATCGTTTTCGTACACTGAACGCTCGACCCATTTAGTTGACAAGGCTTTATAGTTGAGCAGAAACACCCGCTGCGCTGTTGGGCCGGTAACACCAGAGGGGCCGGTGGCCAGGACATCCAGTTGCCATTGGCCTGTAGTCTGTCCCGTGGCACCAATATGCAAGGTGGTGCCCATTCCGTAAGCCACATTGCCCCTTTTCAAAGTATCGTCACACGCTATGACTTTGATCGCGCCCCGTGTGTCGCTGCTCTTGAGAAGATCCCAGAAGTTACGACCTTCTCGGGCCTCTTTCTCTTCATGCGCGCTACTTTGTGAATCGAATCCGAAGAGCGAGAAAGATGCAAAGTTGTCATCATCGGAATCGCCAGATTGAGTCTTGGGAGGAGTCTTGGGACGCACAAAAATATCTCCAGACAAAGTGATCACGGATGACTATAGACGGTAGATACGGAAATGGGCGTCCTTCTGCTGTGAGCAAACTTTAAGTCGGTTTGCTACGAAGCCCTTGAGGAAATACTGCAAGGACCGGTTGGGAGTCGATGCGGATCTACTTGCGAAGTCGTGGCGCAATGAGGCATCGATAAACGCCAATGTTTAAAAAGACATTTCCAAACACTCTCTCAGGCTACATATCCTTGCGCCTTTGCCTACAGCTACGCCAGAATCCGCCGGCTTGTGCGCCTTGGGGGCGGGTTTTATTGTGGTTCGGTTGCTGACGAATCAGCGATCGGATTTGACCGTCCGCCCAATATCAAGGCGCGCCAGCGTTCTGCACGTGTTCAGGCATTGTCTGAAATCATGTCGCGGTGGCTGTGCGTGGGACACCTTCGGGTGTGCCGGATTCCTTGATGTCCGGTCGGTCAACCCGCGTACAGCTGCCACCTTGTTTGTTTGACCGCGAACGGTGGCGGCTCCAGTCATCAAGGAGTTTCACCATGATCAAACCAACACCCAACCCGCCCGAAACCGACTCGGTTTCCCCTTACGAATCCCTCGACTCCAGAAAACTCCACGAAGCCGCCGACCGCGCGCTCGACCATTACCTCTGTCCGCCCGGTTCCACGCCGCCTCCACGTAAAAGCCGTGGGATGTATGCGGTGACGGCGGACCACAAGAATGAAGAACTGCTGATCGATGCCAGTGAAACACTCGCTTCGGCCCAAACCATCGCCCAGAACGTGGCCAGTCTGTTGCCGGCCTCGCAGCGTCGGGCGTTGTTGGGGATTGCGCAGTTGATCATGCTGGGGGAGCTGGCGGTGAGTCGGGCGTTGGATAATTTGCAGTTGCCGGGGTGATGCGGGTGCCGGGATCACCTGGTGATTGATCGGGTGTTCATTCTGGCGCCTTCGCGAGCAGGCTCGCTCCCACCTTTGAGTGTGTTCCAGGGTGGGAGTGCGCTGGCTCTTCAGCCGCGATAAGTTTCGCGACGATGTACGCCTATCTGTGCCCGCGAATGGCGGGCTGCTTTCTTTGCCTCAATCGACTGTCAGGTTATCCCGGGCCCACTGTTCAGCCGTAGTGACCTGAATCGACTGCTGTTCGTTGAAAGTCCCCGCTTTAGGCCACGACACACCTCTGCCTTGTGCAAATACGGCGCGGTATTTTTTGATGTGGTGAGTGGGGTCTTTTTCCAGTTCCTGCATCAGGTACGGAACCGTCCAGACGTTACGCTTGAACGGCCGCCCCAGCACGCGTTCAAGCAGGCTCGCCACCTGCCCGTACGTCACCGTGTCGCCAGACAGGTACACGATCTCATTGCGAAAGCGCGGTTCGTAGAAAACGATGTCCGCTGTCAGCTTACCGATGTCCTCCGGTGTCGTGAGCGTCACGCTGGTTTCCAGGCTGCCCAAGGCGTTGACGGTGTCGTTCTCAAAATCGACGACCTCAAATACCGGCTCGAACAAAAAGCTGGTGAACATGCCGGTCGAGATGATCACCCACTCGGTTTTATCCTGGGCGCGGAGCAACTCGCGCACGTCGAGTTGCGCATCGAACAAATCCTGCGGGCTGCCCCGGCCAATCACTTCGAAATCGACGCCAAACTGCCAAGGGAAATAGCGCTTCACGCCGGACCTGAGCGCTGCTGTCGCCAGTTTCATCGGCGTTTCACGGCCCGCGACCATGCCTGCGCAGCCTATGACGGTATCGAATGCCGCGAACACTTCGGCCAGTTGATCGATGGAGTCGTTGACCAGGTCTGCAGCGACCATCTGGATGCCCAGACCGCGCAGTTCATCGATTTCCCGCTTTTTCTCAGGGGCTTGCGTGTTGATGGTCGAATCCCTGAGCAAGACGCTGATGGTGCTGCCGGGCGAGCGCTTGGCTACCCGCGCAAGATTGCGCAGCACCGGCAGGCCGAGTTCGCCGGCGCCGAGTACAAGAATGGATTGTGGGGAAGGGTGGGTCGCTGCGGTCATGATGTCTCCTGAGATCCGTCGTCTGTATGATCTGCCGATGCTGGCACGAATGCGCAGCGCTCAGAAGAAGGCACACGCGTGATACCAGGGGGACACATGACCGATGAGGAAACCCTTAGCCAGGCAGAAGCGATCTGCCAGACGCTAAGACGAGACGATGATGGCGTGCGGCGCGAAGTCCTGGCTCACGCCGGTAGCCGCTGGTCACTGGGCATCCTGCATGCCCTGGGTGTGTACGGCACGATGCGCCATGCCGAGATCAAACGGCAAATGACCGGCGTGACTCAGCGCATGTTGACCAAGACGCTGCGTGCGCTGGAACGCGATGGTTTGCTGATACGGCGAGAGCTGGATCAAGTGCCGCCCCATGTCGAGTACGAGCTGACGCCGTTGGGTATGGAGTTGTTGGTCCGTATGTCGCCGATTTGGACGTGGGTTGTGGAGCACGTCGATGATTTTCGCGAGGCGCGTCGTGCGTTTGATAGTCAGAGTGGGAAAAAGCCTTCTTGGCAGGTTCCGGTGGTGGGGCTGGTCGATTCGGATGCGTCCGACGAGCGGCGGCGATCATGAGCTTGATCCAGTCTGCGCGGTTGAATGGTCATGATCCGTACGCGTATCTGAAGGATGTTCTCACGCTCCTGCCGACGCAGCGGGCGAATGAGATTACCGAACTACTGCCGCACAGGTGGATGCCCATCTAACGGTGCAACCTCTGACGGGGCACCGCAACAAGATCTGCCTAGTCGCCAAAATTAACGGCATTACCCTTAGCCCGGACATAATAATTATCGAATTCACCGCTTTCGACGAACACGAAGCCATGGCGAGTGTAAAAACGATTTGACGCGCTTTCCTTGAGAGCACCCACCTTGATGGGACGCCCGATCTCATCAGCCTCTCTGAAAATCCGAGTAAGCACTTCAGAGCCGATTCCTGCTCCTTGAGCACTGGGTATCACATACAAGTGGTCAAGCAGAAGTTCGCTCTGATGGTCTTTGATTACGACAAAACCGACCAGATCACCTGATACTTCTATGCGGCGTGTGCTGTTAGCGTCGAACCCATCAAGAAATCGTTCGCGCGCACGATCTGGGTTAAATCGTCCAAGCCGTTCAAGGCTCTCGCGCATGGCCTCAATCCTGATGGCTACCAGATCTTCCAGGTCGTTATTGGAAGCTGCGCATAAAACGACAGCGGAGTTTTGATCAGCGGAGGCTGGCATAACAAGCACCCTAAACATGGCCGGTGAGTGATTATAGAGAACAGAATCCGCATAACTGCTACTGCCCCGGTTGAATGGGGGCGATGGCTCCCTATCAGCTTCAGGGGGATGTATTCGCGTTGGGGCAAGTGGACGGACGCAATGAGGATTCCGATAAACACCAACGTTTAAAAAGACATCTCCAGACACTCTCTCAGGCTACACATCCTTGCGCCTTTGCCTACAGCTACGCCAGAATCCGCCGGCTTGTGCGCCTTGGGGGCGGGTTCTATTGTGGTTCGGTCGCTGACGAATCAGCGATCGGGTTTCGCAGCCCGGATCAATCAAGGCGCACAGCGCTCCCAATCTCGTTGCCATTTTCGGCAATGTTGCTTTATGGCGGCTGTGCGCGGGATACCTTCGGGTATGCCGGGTGCCTTGATTCCCGGTCTGCGAACCTGCGTACAGCTGCCACCTCCCTTCGTTTCGCAGCGAAATGTGGCGGCTCCAACAATCAAGGAGCTTCACCATGATCAAACCAACACCCAACCCGCCCGAAACCGACTCGGTTTCCCCTTACGAATCCCTCGATTCCAGAAAACTCCACGAAGCCGCCGACCGCGCGCTCGACCATTACCTCTGTCCGCCCGGTTCCACGCCGCCTCCACGTAAAACCCGTGGGATGTATGCGGTGACGGCGGACCACAAGAATGAAGAACTGCTGATCGATGCCAGTGAAACACTCGCTTCGGCGCAAACCATCGCCCAGAACGTGGCCAGCCTGTTGCCGGCATCGCAGCGTCGGGCGTTGTTGGGGATTGCGCAGTTGATCATGCTGGGGGAGCTGGCGGTGAATCGGGCGTTGGATAATTTGCAATTGCCGGGGTGATGCGGGTGCCGGGATCACCTGCTGATTGATCGGGTGTTCATTCTGGCGCCTTCGCGAGCAGGCTCGCTCCCACAGGGTTTTGTGCTGATTGCAGATGCTGTGTACGACGCTGAAACCTTTGGGAGCAGTTGATTATTACCGTGCCGTCTTCGTGTGGCTATTGAGACGCCTCGGGACATTCACGGGTCCATCGCGTCACCGTCATGTCATTGAATTGCTCACCGATGGTATCGACGCGTAGGCAAGTTCCTTTCTTCGCGTAGTACAAGATGCAGCGCGAGCTATCAAACGAGCAGGTATCCAGTTCGAAGAACTTGCGTACAGCCAGCTCGCGCTCCACGCCACTGTATTCATAGCCGTCGGTGGTATGCATCTGCGTCGGCTTCCATGCTTGTTTGACTAGCTTGGACTTGGCCGCCACCAAACGCTCACCGATGACGATGCCTGCTGGGCCGCGCTTGTCGTTTGGCGCCTGTGAGCCATCGGCAAACGCGGCGCTGATACCCATGCAATAAAGTGCGACAAGTACGAGGGTCGAAGCCTTCATTTGACAGTTCCTCCAGCCGCGCCCCCAAAGGGAAATTATCTTCAAGTACACCTTGAAAGTTGTATGTCTACTCCTTCGTCAGATTCTCCGCAGCACTGTGAGCGCTCATTACTTGTTCATAGTAGGGGCGCTGCTTTATCCAGCAATCGCACAGTTGGCAGTAGTTGGCAATGATGGAAAGTGTACCTAGCGCTTCATTGAAGTCAGGTCTTGGATCCTTGTCGTATTCCTCCATAAGTGCCTGGAGGTCCAGTTTTTGAGCGAATTCGGTGTTGCTTGGGTTTGAGGTTAAGACCCAGTCAAGAATGTCTATTTGATGCTGTGCATCTTTCCTGAGCTCAAGATGGTTAGCAAGCCATGTGTTAATTTCCATTTCTGTTGGAGTGACGGGTAAAGACCTCACCAGTTCTTCAGTTTTTTTCATTACAAGTTGCAGCTGGTTCGACGCTTCATCTGCAGCATTATAATGATGCTTTATGATTTCGCAGGTTTTAACGAAAAGCTTTACCTGCTTGTCAGCGGCGGGGCCGTCCTCGTGAAGGAATGTGGACTTGGCTCTCGGCTCCAGAAAATAATGGCGCCATGAGGCGCTGATATGTTCGATGGAAATGTCGGTCTTGGGAGAGTCGACCATCCGCTGGGTGATAGGCATCAAGTCTCCCTTTGCAGCGTCAATGAAATTCGTCATGCCCTCTAATTGGTCAATTAACTTATGAAACTGTTTGCTAGCATCGAACGCCTGCTTAGTTGTTGCAGCGACATAGTTATCTATTTTATGGGCGGCGAGAGTCATGGGGTAAGTCGTCTCATCAGAGTAGTGACTTATTCCAATTTCGACTTCGGAAAGCGGGCGGTGAATCCAATCTGGGCTCGACCTGGTAAAGGTGTGGATATCTATTGGGAGCGTTTTACGGCTCGATTTTTCTGAGCATTGTAGTTTGCAGTCTTGAAAAATTTGCGCGATGAACTGAGAACAAACCATGCCTTCGTTATCTGAAAATGTTGATTCGTTACCTATCAACGCAGTCAGTTTGTATTTCTGCCCATAGTAATAATTTGCTCGCTGAATCAGATCGCTAATCGCCGCTTGGTCTACCGTTTTATGCCTGACCAACAAAGAATTGGCAACGTCGTAGGTGTGATGCACATCATCCCATTGACGCAGGGTTATTCCGATGCGTGGATTTGCATCCATGATCAGGTTTTGCCCGGTCACTACGGCGACATGTGAATAGCTCGATCTTTGTAACCGTGTGATCGACTGAATCGTCATATTGGGCTTGGTCAACAGACTCTTTCCTCTCAGTAGCAGGATGTCACCAAGCTGAGGCAAGTCGTGATCAAAATCCATGAGGTTCGTCCTGATCCAAAAGGTGTCGATAGGGCACGTAAAACGCGGCCCTATATACTTTCAGAAAACAGGCTTTCAGGAAATCGATGGACACCCGAATTGCTAATGGCCTCAGTCCTGGGGCCTGTTCAGCAACGTCTCAAGCCTGGCCAACGGCGGCGCAACCTGACTACGGTCAAACACCTGCACGCCAACCTTGAGCAACCGCCCATTCTCCACCGTTGCGATCACTTGCTCGCAGCGCAGCAATAGTCTCCCCTGATCACACTCCACCGCTTTCATCCCCATCGGCAATCGCCCCTCCAACTGCAACTCCGCCATACGGCTTTGCCCCGCAATCAGGGCAATCGACCGATCCCGCAACACCCCATTGCTCTGCGTCATCAACCCCGCCACGCGCACGGCCGCTGACATCGCCACGGCAATAATCGCCAGTGCCACCAGCACTTCAATCAGGGTGAAACCCGCTTCTTGCGAACGCGCACGCATAAATGGCCCAAAACCAAAGCACAGCCCTCGACGCTAACCCCCGTCCTTGACGGCTTGACGACGAAAACTCCCGAGGATTTTCAACATCCCTGACATATCTTCTTGCAACACTGCGCGTCGAATCGAATCAAGCCAAAGGAATGTCGAGATGGATATCGCACCGTGCAAACCGCCTGAGCAGTTGCCGCGCAAGCCCCGTGGGCAGCAGGGTTTTACCCTGATCGAGATCATGGTGGTGGTGGTGATTTTGGGGATTCTGGCGGCGATGGTGGTGCCCAAGGTGCTCGACCGGCCGGATCAGGCGCGGGCGACGGCGGCGAAGCAGGACATTGGCGGGTTGATGCAGGCCTTGAAGTTGTATCGCCTCGATCACGGCACTTATCCGAGCATGAACCAGGGTTTGAAAGTGCTGGTGGAGCGGCCGGCGGATGCGAAGAACAGCAACTGGCGTTCGTACCTGGAGCGTTTGCCGAATGATCCGTGGGGCCGTCCTTATCAGTACCTCAACCCGGGTGCCAACGGCGAGATCGACATTTTCTCGCTCGGTGCCGACGGTCAGCCGGACGGCGACGGCGTGAATGCCGATATCGGTTCCTGGCAGCTGTAAGGCCGGCCATGAACAGACGTTCGCCTGATCTGGCGAAGCAACAAGGCATGGCGATTATCAGCGCGTTGCTGATTGCGGCCGTGGTGGCGGTGATTGCGGCGGGTATGTTGACGCGCCAGAGCGTTTCGACCCGTGCGCTGGAGGCCGATCAGCAGCGCGTGCAGGGGCGCTGGATTGTGCAGGGCGGCGTGGAGATCAGTCGCCAATTATTGTGGGACGCTCGCCAGCGCGATCCGCTGACCCGGCTCGATCAGCCGTGGGCGCAGCGCTTGGTGGCGCAGGGTTTCGAGGGGCGGCTGGAAGACGAGCAGGGCAAGTTCAACCTACGCAATCTGGTGGCCAACGAGCGTATTGATGAGGCGCAGGTGCAGGCGTTTCAGCGCTTGTGCGAGTTGATCGGGATCAGCGCCGGTTTGAGTCAGCGCATCCGTCAGCGGGTGATCGAGTCGTACCCGCGACTGTTGAATCCGCAGATGGCCGAGAACAATAACGGCGTCGACAGCGGTCGGGCCACATTGCCCAACGCCTCGCGCAAACCCCAAAATCCGACGTTGCCGATGCTGCGCAGTCTTGATGATTTGCGCAGCGTCGACGGCGTGAATGACGCGGTGATTGGCGAACTGGCGCCTTACCTGACGGTGATTCCCGCGACCACCTGGGTCAACGGCAACACGGCCACCGCGCCGGTGCTGGCGGCGTATGTGCCGGGGCTGTCGCTGGAGCGTGCGCAGGCGTTGATCAATGAGCGCGACGCCGGGCGCTGGTTCATCAACCGTGGCGACTTCGTCAACCGCTTGCGCATGCCGAATCTGGAAGTCAGCAGCGTCAAGATCGGCATCACCAGCGACTGGTTTCGCCTGCGCGGTGAGGCGCGACGCGAGCAGCGCCGGGTCAGCCTCGAGGCGTTGTTGCATCGCAGCCAGGATCGGTTGCCGCAGGTGATCTGGTCGCGGGTGGGCGTATGACTCAACTAAGGGTTGCGCTGCCGCCATTGGCGGAGCTGGAACTGGACAGTACGTTGAGTTGCGCCTGGCTGGATCGTCAGGGCCAGGTCAGCCGTGAAGACTGGCTGACGTTGGCGCAGTTGATTCAGCTGCCGAAACTGCCGCCACTGCTGTGTTTTTTGCACCCGGCGGACAGCCTCGTGGCGAGTATCGATTTACCGCCGCTGCCGGCCAACAAAACGGCGGCAGCGGTGCAGTGTGCGGCGCAGGCGCTGATGCTCGGCAACAGCAGCGAAATGCACATCGCCCACAGTCCGCGTGATGAAGCGGGGCGGGTGCAGATTGCGTGGGCGCCGCGTCAACACTTGCTGCACCTTGCGCAGCTACTCAAGCAATCCGGCCTGAACCTGCGCGGTTTGTACCCGGCGGCGTACAGCTTGCCGGTGCTGCCGGGCATGGTCGCGTGCGTGCAGGACGGCCATCTGTTGCTGCGCGAAAGTCTGCAATCGGCGCGGGTGCAACCGTTGTTTGATGAAGGCGTCGACAACACGCTGTGGGAGCCGGGCGTAACGCTGCACTGGATCGGCGCTGAGCCGCCACCGGGTGCCGAACTGCCGATGAGCGAAGCCCAGCGCTGGACCGGGCCGGTACCGGGTTGGGGCTTGCACGGCGTGCTGCAACAGCAAGTCACTGAACATCGTGGTTGGGGGCGGGCGCTCGGGTTGTCGGCGCTGGCCGTGGCGGTGTGGGTGATCGGTTTGAATCTGTATGCGGCTCGCGAAGCCAGTCAGGGGCAGCAGCTCAAGACGCAAATGAGTCTACGGGTGAAGCAGACGTTCCCCGAGTTGCCGGTGATCCTCAACCCGCTGCAGCAGGCCCGCCAGCAACTGGCGGCGCGGCAGCAAGGCGCGGTCGATGATCCGGCGCAGAACTTCAGTCGCCTGGTGTTGCAGGCGGGCACCGGCATGCCGTTCATGGCCGGTAGCGTCGAGCGTCTGGCCTATGTCGACGGGACGTTGCAACTGAGCCTGTTGAGCGATGCCCGTCGCACCGGCAATGACAAGGATTGGCAAAGCACCCTGACCCAGGCCGGGATCAGCGTGACGGCCGATGACGATGGCTGGACCTTACGTCCGGCCGCTGAAACCAGCACCAGTGAAAACCAAGACAACAGCAGCGAGGCAGACGATGAATAAGGCCGCGCTTGCGATGTACCGCGCCCGTTGGCAGGGCTTCAACCGTCAGTTGCAGGCGCGCTGGCAGCCGTTGGCGTTGCGTGAGAAACGCATGGTCGGCGGCATGGCAGTCGCGCTGCTCGGTTTGCTGATTTGGGTTGCGCTGATCCAGCCACCGCTGAAAAAAATCAGCTATTGGCAAACCGAAACCCCGAAGTTGCGCGCCCAGACCGAAGCGCTGGAAGTGCTGCTGCGTGACGTCAGCGTGCGCCCGAATGGGCAAAGCGTTGGCCAGTCACTGGAGCAAACCCTGCAGGCCAGTGGTCTGGCCGGGCACTATCAATTACAGGCGGCGGATGCCGGTTCATGGCAGTTGACCTTCGACGCCGCGCCAGCCGACGCAGTACTCGACTGGCTGCTGAGTCAGCCGTCGCAACTTTCTCTGCAAGTGGTCGAGGCCCGTCTGCAACGCGCGGAAAACGCTTCGACCGAAGTCACTGCCGGCACTTTGTCAGGCACCGTTCGCATGGATCAGGCGCTGGGCGCTAAGGAAGCTTCATGAAGGAGTCAAGGTCCAAACCGGCACGCATGGCACTGCCGATGCTGCTGATGGCGTTGAGCGCGTGCAGCAACACCAGCACACCGCCGAATCAGCCGCCGTTGCTGGTCGACAGCGAACTCGGCCGGCCGCTGGCCAACACTCAGCGCAGCGGTGACGCGGTACTGGATCGGGAGCGCGCGCAGGCCCAAGCCAGACCGGCGCCGAAGCAATTGCACAACATCACCGAGCGCAGCCGTGGCGGTGGCGTTGCTCGTGGAACCACATTGCCGAGCAATCCGTTGGGCGAGCAACCGGTGACGCTGAATTTTGTCGATGCCGATATTCAAGCGGTGGTGCGCGCGTTATCGCGCTCGACCGGCCAGCAGTTTCTCGTCGATCCACGGGTCAAAGGCAACATGACGCTGGTTTCAGAGGGGCAGGTGCCGGCGCGTCAGGCCTACGACATGCTGCTGTCGGCGCTGCGCATGCAAGGCTTCGCCGTGGTCGATGTCGGTGGCGTCGCCCAGGTGGTGCCGGAGGCCGACGCGAAACTGCTTGGCGGGCCGATCTATAACGCGGACAAACCGGCCGGCAATGGCATGCTCACGCGCACGTTCCGCCTGCAATACGAGAACGCGGTGAACCTGATCCCAGTGCTGCGGCCGATCGTCTCGCCGAACAACCCGATCAACGCTTACCCCGGCAATAACACCATTGTCGTCACCGATTACGCCGAGAACCTCAATCGTGTTGCGCAGTTGATCGCGGGCATCGACACACAGAGCGCCATCGACACCGACGTGGTGCAGATCCAGAACGGCATTGCCGCTGACATCGCGCCAATGGTGGCCGATTTGCTGGACGCGCCGGGCAACGACCCGACGCAGAAAATCGCCGTGATTGGCGATCCGCGTTCGAACACCATCATCATTCGTGCCGGCAG
The DNA here is from genome assembly GCF_059716145.1 of Pseudomonas sp. LBUM1648. Lineage (NCBI taxonomy): Bacteria > Pseudomonadati > Pseudomonadota > Gammaproteobacteria > Pseudomonadales > Pseudomonadaceae > Pseudomonas > Pseudomonas sp. LBUM1648. Next base: position 3,671,127 of record NZ_CP166808.1, on the reverse strand, counting down.
CCCTGAACGTACCGAGCTGGCGCGCAACCTGATCTACAAACTCGACAACGCGCAAAGCAATCCGAGCAACTTGCATGTGGTGTATCTGCGTAACGCGCAAGCGGCGAAACTGGCGCAGGCGTTGCGCGGTTTGCTCACTGGCGAGAGCGACAGCGGCACCAGCGACAGTGCACGTTCGGTGCTCAGTGCGATGGGCAGCAACGGTAGCAATGGCGGTTCGAGTGCTCAGAGCGGCACGCAAACCAGCGGCACGACCTCGACCACTTCCAGCAATGGCAGCACTGGCGGCAGTTATGCGCAGGGCAGCAGCCCGACCAGCAGCGGCGGCACCCAGACCAGCGAGCAAAACGTCGCCTTCAGCGCCGGCGGCGTGACGATTCAGGCTGACGCGACCACCAACACCTTGCTGATTTCGGCGCCGGAGCCGCTGTATCGCAACCTGCGTGAAGTCATCGACTTGCTCGACCAGCGCCGTGCGCAAGTGGTGATCGAAAGCCTGATCGTCGAAGTCGGCGAGGACGATGCCAGTGAGTTCGGTGTGCAGTGGCAGACCGGCAACCTGGGTGGCAATGGCGTGATTGGTGGCGCGAATCTTGGTGGTTCCGGCTTCAATCTCAGCGGTAAGACCAGCATTGATGCGCTGCCGCAGGGTTTGAACCTCGGCTACGTCAACGGTACGGTCGATATTCCCGGCATCGGCAAGATTCTTGATCTGAAAGTGTTGGCGCGAGCGCTGAAGAGCAAGGGCGGCACCAACGTGTTGTCGACGCCGAACCTGCTGACGCTGGACAACGAAGCGGCGAGTATTTTCGTCGGCCAGACCATTCCGTTTGTCAGCGGCAGTTATGTCACCGGCGGTGGCGGCACCAGCAACAACCCGTTCCAGACCGTGACCCGCGAAGAGGTGGGTTTGAAGCTCAACGTGCGTCCGCAGATTTCCGAGGGCGGCACGGTCAAGCTCGACATCTATCAGGAAGTCAGCAGCATTGACGAACGTGCCTCCGCCAGTTCGACCTCGGCGGGTATCGTCACCAACAAACGTGCAATCGACACCAGCATCCTGCTCGACGACGGCCAGATCATGGTGCTCGGCGGTTTGCTGCAGGATGGCTACAGCCAGAGCAATGACGCGGTGCCGTGGTTGTCGACCATTCCGGGCATCGGCGCGCTGTTTCGCAACGAACGGCGAGCGATCAGCAAGACCAACCTGATGGTGTTCCTGCGCCCGTACATCATTCGCGACAGCGAAGCGGGGCGCAGCATCACCCTCAATCGCTACGACTTCATGCGCCGCGCACAGGGTGGTTTGCAGCCGGAGCGCAGCTGGGCGATGCCCGATATGCAGGCGCCACAATTGCCTGCGGCGGCGCAAGGGGTTCCTGATTCGGTTCCGGCTTCGGGACCCCGTGCGACCATCAAAGCCGTGCCGATCAAAGCAGGCCCACGGTTATGAGCGCCGATCCCAAAGTTGCAGTGAATCCTGTGGTGAGGGGATTTATCCCCGACCGGCTGCGCAGCAGTCGTAAGTCCGGTAGACGCGGTGCATCTGGCAAAACGGAATTGCAGGTTTTGGGGCTGCTGCGCAGCCCATCGGGGATAAATCCCCTCGCCACAGGGAAAATCACTGCCCAACAGAAATCTTTTCCCACCGGGGATTGTGGGGGAGTGCCTAGATGAGTTCGTTGCCTTACGCCTGGGCCAAGGCCCAACGCATCTTGCTGCGCGACGGGGTGTTGACGGTGTGCCCGTCGACACCGGGGTGGTCGATCAGCGAGGTGCGCCGGCAGTTCGGTGCGGCCAAGGTCGAGCGGGTGCGCGACGATGAACTCGATGGGTTGCTCACCAGCGCTTACGCCGACACCGGCAGCGCCGCCGCTGTGGTCGGTGCCGCCGAAAACGAAGTCGACCTCGACCGCCTCATGCAGGACATGCCGGAGATCACCGACCTGCTCGACACCCAGGACGGCGCGCCGGTGATTCGCATGATCAACGCCTTGCTCACCCAGGCCGCCCGCGACGAGGCCAGCGACATTCACATCGAGCCGTTCGAAACCCATTCGGTGGTGCGCTATCGCGTCGACGGCACCCTTCGTGACGTGGTCTCGCCACGCAAGGCGCTGCACGGCGCGCTGGTGTCGCGGATCAAGATCATGGCGCAGCTCGATATCGCCGAAAAACGCCTGCCGCAGGATGGGCGGATTGCTTTGCGTGTGGCCGGGCGGCCGATTGATATTCGCGTCTCCACCGTGCCCACCGGCCACGGCGAACGGGTGGTCATGCGGCTGCTCGACAAACAGGCCGGGCGTTTGCATCTGGAAACGTTGGGCATGGACGCGCAGGTGTTGGCCAAGCTCGATCACCTGATCCGCCAGCCCCACGGCATCGTGCTGGTCACCGGGCCGACCGGTAGCGGCAAGACCACCAGCCTCTACGCGGCGCTGGCGCGGCTGGATGCGAGCACCAGCAACATCCTCACCGTGGAAGACCCGGTGGAATACGACTTGCCGGGCATCAGCCAGATTCAGGTCAATGCCAAGATCGACATGACCTTTGCCCTGGCGCTGCGGGCGATTCTGCGGCAAGACCCGGACATCATCATGATCGGCGAGATCCGCGATTTGGAAACCGCCCAAATCGCCGTGCAGGCCTCGTTGACTGGCCACTTGGTGCTGGCGACGCTGCACACCAACGACGCGGTGTCGGCGGTGAACCGTTTGATCGACATGGGCGTGGAGCCGTTTCTTTTGGCTTCGTCGATGCTCGGCGTGCTCGCGCAACGGTTGGTGCGACGGTTGTGCAACCAGTGCAAACAGGAAGACCCGGCCAGCCCCGGCACCTGGCGCCCGGTCGGTTGCGCAGCGTGCAATCACACCGGTTACAGCGGCCGCACCGGCATCCACGAATTGTTCTGCATCGACGACGACATCCGCACGCTGATTCACCAAGGGGCAGGGGAGCAGGCCTTGCGCGCGGCCGCGGCCAAGGCCGGGATGTTCAGCCTGCGCGAGGACGGTGAGCGCTGGATTCGCAGCGGCGCCACCGCGCCTGAAGAAATTCTGCGTGTGACACGGGACGCCTGATGAATCGCTATCGTTTTGAAGCCGCCGACGTGACCGGCAAGATCGAGTCCGGGCATCTGGAGGCCGAGAGTCAGACGGCCGCGTTCAGTGCCTTGCGTGGGCGCGGCTTGACTGCGTTGTCGGTGCAAAAGGAAAGCAACGTCGCCCACCACGGCGGTGGCGGATTGTTCAGCGCGAAACTCTCGGACAACGATCTGGCGTGGGCCACGCGGCAACTGGCGAGCCTGCTCGGCGCCAGTCTGCCACTGGAAGCGGCGTTGAGCGCCACGGTCGAGCAGGCCGAGAAAAAGCACATCGCCCACACCCTCAGCGCCGTGCGTGCCGACGTGCGCAGCGGCATGCGTCTGGCCGAATCGCTGGCGGCGCGGCCACGGGATTTTCCCGAGATCTACCGGGCGTTGATCGCGGCGGGGGAAGAGTCCGGCGATCTGGCGCAGGTGATGGAGCGGCTGGCCGATTACATCGAGGAGCGCAATAACCTGCGCGGCAAGATTCTCACCGCGTTTATCTATCCGGGCGTGGTCGGGCTGGTGTCGATCGGCATTGTGATTTTCCTGCTCAGCTACGTGGTGCCGCAGGTGGTCAGTGCGTTTTCCCAGGCGCGGCAGGATCTGCCGGGGCTGACGCTGGCGATGCTCACCGCCAGTGATTTCATTCGGGCGTGGGGCTGGTTGTGCGCTGCGGTCATGGCCGGGGCGTTCTGGAGTTGGCGTTTGTATCTGCGTAATCCGGCGGCGCGCCTGAGTTGGCATCATCGGGTGCTGAAGTTGCCGCTGTTCGGGCGTTTCATATTGGGCCTGAACACCGCGCGTTTCGCCTCGACCCTGGCGATTCTTGGTGGCGCCGGGGTGCCGTTGCTGCGGGCGCTGGAAGCAGCGCGGCAAACCTTGTCCAACGACCGCTTGAGCCTGAGCGTCAGCGATGCCACGGCCAAGGTGCGCGAAGGCGTGAACCTTGCGGCGGCGTTGCGGGTGGAGAATGTGTTCCCGCCGGTGTTGATTCACTTGATTGCCAGCGGCGAGAAAACCGGCTCGCTGCCACCGATGCTTGAACGCGCGGCGCAGACCTTGTCCCGGGATATCGAGCGCCGGGCGATGGGCATGACGGCGTTGCTTGAGCCGCTGATGATTGTGGTGATGGGCGGGGTGGTGCTGGTGATTGTGATGGCGGTGTTGTTGCCGATCATTGAGATCAATCAGTTGGTTCAGTAGTCGGGCTGATGTTTTGAGGGGCCAGTCAGGGCAATAAATAATCCAGATTTTTTCCCAGGACTTCAGCATCACCCGACCGTTGACTCAACCATCCTCGGGTTCTCCTTTCTGTCATCTGCAACGACCCGTCAATGGCTCCAGCCCGATTCAGCCAAAGCCTTGATCCAGACGCTGCGCATATCCCCCTGAACACCCGAGAAATCCCCCCGAAAATCACCGCGCACCTCCCGAGGTTTTTTCCTTTATCTGTCACCGGAAGCTGCGAATTTCTCAGTGCGACTTAACCAAGGCCAGCGCTAGCGAGGGCCCGGTGAGTCCTCCCGGTTTCATGCAAGTTCCCTGAAAACCTGTGTTCAAACACCAACGTTGAAAAGGAGATTCTTCATGTTCAAGCGCACTCTGATCGCAGCTTCCCTGACCGTCGCCGCCCTGGCCTCCGCTCAAGCCATGGCCGTTACCGGTGGTGGCGCTTCACTGCCTGCCGCTCTGTACAAAGGCTCTGCCAACAGCATCCTGCCTGCCAACTTCAGCTACGCCGTGACCGGTAGCGGCGTCGGCAAAAGTGCTTTCCTTACCAACAACGCTGCACAGTTCAGCACCACCGGCACTGTGCATTTCGCCGGTAGCGACTCGATCCTCAGCGCTTCGGAACTGAGCACCTACACCACCAACTTCGGTACTTCGTACGGTCCGCTGATCCAGTTGCCATCGGTGGCCACGTCGGTTGCCATTCCTTACAAAAAAACCGGTCAGACCGCACTTAACCTGACCAGCGCTCAACTGTGCGATGCGCTCTCGGGCACCGCGACCACTTGGGGCACTTTGCTGGGCACCGCCGACACCACGCCGATCCGTGTGGTTTACCGCAGCGTTTCCAGTGGCACCACTGAAATCCTCAGCCGCCACCTGAATGCCGTCTGCCCAGGCAAATTCGCCGTCAACTCCACCTTCACCAACGCTCGTCTGCCAGCCGGTTCTGCACTGCCATCGACTTGGGTTGGCGTAGCCAACACCGCTGAAGTGGCGACTGCCGTGAACGCTGTAGACGGTTCCATCGGTTATGTCGGTCCGGACGGCGTGAATGCCACCAGCAATGCCGTGGTTGCCCGCATCAATGGCGTTCAGCCAACCAACGCCAACGTGACGCTGGCGCTGAGCACCGCAGCCCTGCCAACCGCGCCTTCCAACCCTGCACAGTGGGCGCCAGTCGTGCCTAACCCGGCCAGCGGTTATCCAATCGTGGCTTACACCAACTTCATCTTCGGCCAGTGCTACAAGGACGCAGCCGTGGCCGCTGATGTCAAAGCCTTCCTGACCACTCACTACAGCAACCCGGGCAACAACGTTGCCACCGTCGCTCACAGCTTCACGCCGGTTCCAAACAACTGGAAAACCGCTGTGACCGCCAACTTCATCACCAACACCTCGGGCAACAACCTGGACATCAACAACGCCAACGCCTGCAACGGCATTGGTCGTCCTCAGTAAGCCTCGTTTCAAGCGCAATAAAACGGCAGCAGCCTTCGGGCTGCTGCTTTTTTTTGCCGATTTACACCTTGATCATGAAGTTTGTGTGACATCCGTTCGGTCGTGAGGCTCGCCAACCGCCTATGTCGTAACAGCAGGGCTGATCCGACCTGCCACCCAAAAGGACCTGTAGTGATGCTTGCTCGCACCTCCCGTCGCAGTACCCGTATCCAGCCGATCAAACGTGGCGTGGGCGATCCCGCACAGTGGCTGCTCAAGCCATTGGCGCAAGCCGTCGCCTTGTGTCTGGTGGCGGGCAGTGCCGAAGCGGCGACGGCGTTCAGTTCCGGTTGGTTTGCCGCCAAGGGGGCGGCGCAGCAGGCGGCGGCATCGCGTCCGGGTGTGGGCGGTCTGCCGGGGATGACCCCGCCGCTGGCGCAGCAGCAACGGGCCAGCCAGCAGCTGCAGCGTTCTTTGCAGACACTCAATAACACCGTGGCGGCGATCGCCGCTCAGCAGGCGGCACAAGCCGCTGGGCGTGCCGCCGCGTTGGGCAGCGTGCAGGTCGTTCCGGATGGATTGGGCGAGGGCGGCCTGAAGGTCGATAACAGCCTGTCTCAGGGTTGGATGAACGCCAAAGGCCCGCAACAAACCCAGGCGGACGGCAAGACCACGGTGAAGATCGAGCAGACCGCCGACAAGGCGATTCTCAACTGGGAAACCTTCAACGTCGGGCGCAATACCACGGTGGAGTTTGCCCAGCAGTCCAACTGGGCGGTGCTCAACCGCGTCAACGATCCGAGCGCACGGCCCAGCCAGATTCAGGGGCAGATCAAAGCGGACGGCACGGTGATGCTGATCAACCGCAACGGCATCGTGTTTAGCGGCAGTAGTCAGGTCAATGTGCGCAATCTGGTGGCGGCAGCCGCGAACATGAGCGATGCACAGTTTCGCGATCGGGGTCTGTATTTCGACAGCACCGGCAGTCAGCCGACGTTTACCGACGCCGCTGGCAATGTCCTGGTGGAGCGTGGCGCGTCGATACAAACGCATCAACCTGCGCTCTCGACCGACTCCGGTGGCTACACCTTGTTGCTTGGCCAGGAAGTGCACAACGACGGTTCTATCAGCACGGCCAAAGGTCAGACAGTGCTGGGCGCGGGCGACCGTTTCTACATCCGCAAGGGCTCGGGCACCGAAGGCAATGGTTATTCCACCACTTTGGGCAGCGAAGTCATTCCCGGTTTCAAGGCTGACAGCACTGGCAAGGTCAGCAACACCGGTCTGATTCAGGCGTCTACCGGCGATATCACCCTGACCGGCCGCGACGTTCGGCAGAACGGCGTGCTGTTGGCGAGCACCTCGGTCGCGACGCGCGGCACCGTGCATTTGCTCAATCCAGCCAGCGATGCTCAAGGCAGTGTGACGCTGGGTGAAGGCAGCGTCAGTGCGATCTTGCTCGACAGTAGCGATCTGACTGCGCTGGACAGTCAGCGCGAGGCGGCGTTGATCGGTGTGAATGCCAATAACCGGATTCGCAGCGACCAGTCGCGGATTGATATCGGCAGTGGCGGCACCGTCGAATTCAAAAGCGGCTCGATCACGCTCGCCACCGGCGGGCAGGTGGCGGTCGCCGCCGGACGACGCAGTCTGTTGCGCGAGGGGGCGGTGGTCGACGTGTCCGGCGCGCTGGGCGTGAAAGTGGCCATGGACGCCAATAACATCAAGATCAATGTGCAGGGCAACGAGCAGCGTGATGCGCCGGTCAATCGCGAGAAGGGTGCGCTCAACAGTAACGATATCTGGGTCGATGTCCGCGAACTGGTGTTCGTGCCGGCCGGCACCAACGGTTACGCTACCGACCGCTGGTACACCGCCGGTGGCTTGTTGGAGGTCGGCGGATACCTTGGCACTCAGGGCCATGGCATCGGTGAATGGATGGCTCAGGGCGGCGAGGTGCGTTTTTCCGGGAATGACGTGATCAGCGAAAAAGGTTCGCTGATCAATGTGTCCGGCGGCACGCTCGATGTGCAAGGCGGCGAGATTCGCCAGAGTTGGCTGCGCGGTACGGACGGGCGGTTATACGAAGTGTCGCGTGCGCCGGGCGATATTCTCTACAGCGGTCTTTACAAAGGTTACGAAAGTCACAGCGAGCGCTGGGGCCAGACTGAATATTTCTATAGTCCGCTGATCGCGCCGACACGTCGTCAGGAAGCCGGGTACACCGTGGGCCGTGACGCCGGACAGTTGGTGATCGCCACGAGCAACGCCGTGCTGGACGGCCAGTTGTTGGGTGAGGTGTTTCAGGGCGAACGGCAGAACCAGGCACCGCGCGCAGGCCTGGACGGTTATGCCCAGGCCCAAACCGCCCGGGCGCGGCGCGGGCAGTTGGTCATTGGCAGTTACGACGCCGCTTATGTTGCCGCCAGTGCGGGCGTGCTCTATCAGCTCAACCCGTTGCTCGATCAGGTGCAGGTGGGTGGCGAGCGTGCCAGCGCTGTGAGCGCAGGGCTGACAGACGCGGTTGCTGAAGAGCGTCAGGGCAAACTGTTTCTCGATGCCGGGCTGCTCAATGGTTTCCAGCTGGGGGCGCTGAAGATCTCGGCCAAAAACACGATTGAAGTCAATGACGGCGTGACGGTGGATCACGGGGCAGACATCACCCTGTTCAGCCCTGACGTGCAGATCAATGCCGATCTGGTTGCGCAGGGCGGCAGCCTGCATCTGGGCAACGTTTTGAACCAGCTCGCCACGGATCGGCGTGATGACACCGCTCTCCAGGTGCCAGCAGGCCAGCAGGCTCGCGTCACGGTTGCGCGAGGTGTGCAGCTGCAGACTCGCGGCCTGTGGAGCAACCTGTTGAGTAGCCCGGACGACGCTGCCAGCCTGGCCTACCTCAATGGCGGGACGGTGTCGATCCGCAGCAGCGGCGACATTCAGTTGGCCGGCGGCAGTCTGGTCGATGTCACCTCGGGCGGCGCTGTCTTGGCCAACGGCAAGACACGGGGCGGCAAGGGCGGCGACGTGACCCTGGAAGCCAGCGCCAACAGTGCGCCCGGCCAGTCACGCATGGTGCTCGATGGCGATGTGCAGGGTTATGGCGTGAGTGGCGGCGGTACGCTGACCGTGCAGGCCAACAAGGTCCTGATCGGGTCCTCCGGCAACGTTACCGATGAACAGACCTTGCGTCTGACTCCGGAGCTGTTCCGCACGGGGTTCAGCGCCTACAACATCATCGGTCTGAAGGGCCTGGAAGTGGCCGATCAAACCGCCGTCGATGTGCTGATGCCGGTCTATCGATTCGGCGAATCCGTCTCGACCCTTGCCTCCGGTACGTCGCCGCGCACGGCGTTTGAGCTGTGGACGCCTTCGCTGTTCCAGGAAAACCCGCTCAAGGGCGTATTGACGCAAAGGGCCGGCGCTTCTGTCGCCTTACAGGCAGGCGGGACGCTAGTGGGCTTGATTGATCCCGCCAACAGCCCGTTGTCGATTGGCGAGGGCGCACGTATCAGCGTCGATCCCGGCCAGCGCATCAGCGTGCGCGGGGCCGGTCAGATCACGGTTGACGGGGAACTCAACGCCTGGGGCGGCGCCATCGATATCCGTCAACAGCAATTCGGTTCGATTGATGTGGCGACGTCCTTGCAGGAGGCCGATCCGACGGCACACAACCGTTCGATCTGGATCGGTGAACATGCCGTGCTCGACGTGGCCGGCCGGGCAGCGACTGCTGTTGATGCGCTGGGCCGCGTTTACGGCCAGGTCGGCAAGGGTGGCTCGATCATCCTCGGTGGCGAGATTGATGCGAAGAAGATCACTGCGACCGCCGCCGACGCTTATGTCATCGTCCGTCAGGGTGCGCGCCTGGACGCGTCCGGTACGCAAGCCGTCCTCGACAACGGCGGACAAGGTCCCGCTCGCGTAGCCACCGATGGCGGCCGGATCACCCTGAGTTCCTACAATGGCCTGTTCATCGAGGGCAGCCTGCAGGCCAATGCCGGTGGTGCAGGGGCGGCGGGCGGGCGTCTGGAGATTGCTCTGGATACACCGGCGTACGGTGCTGCGAACTTGAGCAATGCGGTACGGGTGCCACGGGAACTGATCATCGGCCAAGGGCCGGCACAGGCACTGCCGCAGGCGCTGCAAGCGGGGCAAGCCTCGCCACTTTTGCGCTACGGACGTACGCGCTTGAGTGCTGATCAGTTGATGAGCGGCGGCTTCGATAGCGTGAGTCTGCTGAGCAATGGACTGATGACATTCGATGGCGATGTCGACCTGCACATGGGGCAGAGCCTGAGTCTGTTCGCCGGTTCCCTGTCCCTGGCCGAGTCGGCGAAAGACAGCGCCCGGATCAATCTCAGCGCACCTTATCTGCGCCTGTCAGGGCCGGGCACTTACCTGAGTTCGGACGCCAAGATTCGTCCACGGGTCCTGAGCAACCCGACCGCGCACTTGTCCAGCGCGCAATTCAATGCCAGCGCGAACCTGCTGGACCTGGGCAACTCGCTTTCATTCGGTACCGAGGGGACCCTCGTGCAATCGGGCGCACCCGCGCTTGCGGTCAGCCGAAGTGGCTTTGGTCTGGTGACGCTCGACAGCCAGGGTGATATGCGATTCCTCGCGCCGACCGATGAACAGCAGCGAAGCCGTCTGTGGACTCCGGGTGACATGCAGTTGCGGGCTGCGCAAATCTACCCGGCCAGCGGGGTCTCGGCTGAAGTGCGAGTGGGCTATCAGAGTCAGGCCGGATCGGTGCCGGAGCATACGTTGCGTATCGGCAGCCACGGGCCAGCGCCGACCACACTGCCTTATTCGGTGTTCGGCAGCCTGACACTCAGTGCAGGTCAGATCGAGCAGGGTGGCGTCATTCGTGCGCCTTTGGGGTTGATCTCCTTGGGTGACGACATCCTTGTCAAAACCCGTGAGCTTCATCTGCTGCCGGGGAGCGTGACGTCTGTCAGCGCCGCCGGACTGGTCATGCCTTATGGTGGCACCACCGACGGCATCGACTATCAATACAACGGCAAATCGGTGATTCTGAATGGCATCGCCGGTGCGGCCTCCGGGGTCATACTCGATGCGCAATACACCGATGTGCAGGCCGGAGCGCTGATCGATCTTTCGGGTGGCGGCGATTTGCGCGGGGCCGGTTTTGTTTCCGGGCGAGGCGGCTCTACCGACGCGCGTTTCAATCCGCTGGTACGCAATGCCACCGATGGCACCTTCAGTCTGCCGGGGCTGGCGAGCAACCCGGTGTATGCCATCGTCGCCGGTGACCAGAGCCGCTACGCGCCGATGCTGGCCGAGGCCGGTGCAGTCGATCCGCGTATCGGCCAGCAAATCACTCTCGGGGCGGGTATCGCAGGGCTGGCGCCAGGCACCTACACCTTGTTGCCATCGACCTTTGCCTTGTTACCCGGTGCCTTGCGGGTCGAAATCAATGCTCAGGCGATTGCCGGTCCCATGGGCAGTGCGTTGAAGTTGCGCAATGGTTCGTGGACCACGGCCGGGCAGATGTCGATTGCCAACACCGGTATTCGCGACAGCCTGCCCAGCCAGGTGACTGTGACGTCGGCCGATGTCCTGCGGCGCTATTCGCAGTACAACGAAACCGGGTTCACCCAATTTGTGCTCAACGATGCTGCGCGACGCGGTCTGCCGCGCGCCCGCACCCCGCTGGACGGCAACACGCTGCACCTGCGCATGGTCAGCGGTGGCGACCATGACTCGGCACTGGACTTCAACGGGCAAGTGCTGTTCAAGCCTGCCGACGGCGGGGTCATCGGCACTGCGGTTGTCCAGGGCGGTTATACCGGCGGTGAGTTCGAGATTCTCGGCGCCGGGCATACGCGAACGGCCGGGTTCGCCGGTGTATCGCTGTACGCCGACACCCTCAACGGGTTGAATGCCGGACGTCTGACCATCGGTGGCACCCCGACCGTGTATTACGGTTCGGAGGGCAGCTCGATCAAGGTGCTCAGCAATACCTCCGCCATCCGCCTGCGGGAGGGCGCGATCCTGTCAGCGCCGGAAGTTGTTTTGAGCACCAACAGCGAGAGTGGCGGCATCACCATTGATGCGGGAGCGGGCATCAATACCTTGGGGCGAGGTGCCGTCCCGTACGATGCGGCGGCCGGTTTCGTCTATGTACCGGAGCGTTCCAGCCTGCTGGTGGTCTCCAACGGTTGGACGCCGGTGCTTGCGCCTGCCGGGGGCGGAGGTGGCAGCATTCGTATCGGCAACTGTCCGACGGCTGAGTGCACCGCCCCGGCGTTGCTGTACTCCAACGGCAGCATCATCGCCGCCACCGACAAAGACTTCGAACTGGGCGAGAGCGTGCGCTTCGGCACCCGCCAACTCGGACTGTCGGTTGGCGTGGTCAATGCCGGCAGTACGCAAGCACTGGCAGCGGCCAGCGGCCGTATGCCGGCGGGCCTGACGCTTAACCAGAACGTGCTGGATCGGCTGTTGCAGGGCGACACGCAATTTGGCGCACCCGCCCTGGAAACCCTGAATCTGGTGGCCCGCGATGCCTTCAACTTTTTCGGCAGCGTTACCCTCGACACACTCGACCCACAGACCGGCGAGAGCCGCTTGCAGAATCTGGTGCTGGGCACCCCGGCCATTTACGGTTCGGGTGCGGCCAGTGACGTGGCGACGATCCGCACCCGGAATCTGATCTGGAACGGGGCGACTCAGGCTCCGGGAACGGTGGTCACGGATGGCGCCGGTAACGGGCACGGCACGCTGAATATTCAAGCGCAACGGATCGAACTGGGTTATGGCCCGAATCCGCAACCCAACGGGCTGGATCTCAACAACCGCCTGACCTTGGGTTTTGCCAACGTCAACCTCAATGCCAGCGAGCGCATCACCGCCAACCACAAGGGCAGCCTGGCGGTGTACGAGTCCCAAGGGGCTTACGACGCGGTCACGGGTTTGAGCTACAGCGGTGGCAATCTCAATCTGCGCACGCCACTGTTGACCGGGGAAGCCGCCTCGGTCAGTGAACTCAAGGCCGGCAACCTCCTGACCCTGAGCGGCACCGCGACAACGGCCGCGGCGGATGCCCTCGGTGCGCAACTGAGTCTGACGGCACGCAGCGTCGTGCTCGACAGCCGCATCGTCCTGGCCAGCGGCAAACTGCTGGTCAATGCCGAGGATGATCTGATCCTTGGCGACGGCGCGCAGGTGGACATGGCGGGTCGGGTTCTGCCGTTCAACGATGTGAAGAAATACAGTTGGGGCGGCGATGTGTCGTTGCACAGCAACAACGGCAATATTCGTCAGTCGGCCGGTTCGCGAATCGATCTGTCGGCCGTCAATAATCAGGCCGGTCAATTGAGCGTTGTGGCCCTGGCCAGCGGCGCCGGACAGGTTGATCTGCAAGGGCAGATTGTCGGCACCAGCAGCGGCTACTACGATGCCGGCGGCACGTGGGTACCGTACAAGGCCGGGGGGGTGGACATTCGTGCCCAGCGCCTGGACGGCGAGTTGAGCCCGGCCTTTGCCAGCCTCAACCAGCGCCTTAATTCGGGAGGGGTGACCGGCAGTCGCAGCTTTCAGTTCAAGCAGGGTGATCTGGTCATCGGTAACGAGCTCAAAGCAGGCGAGGTCAATGTCTCGGTGGACAGCGGTAGCCTGACCGTGGCCGGGCTGATCGATGCCAGTGGAGAGCGGGTCGGCAGCATTCGCCTGGCCGGCAAAAACGGTTTGAGCCTGACGGGCAACGCGGTGCTGGATGCCCATGGTCGCGTACTGCGTGTCGACAGCTACGGCAAGATCATCGACGCCCCGAACCGGGCCATGGTCGAACTCAACTCCGGTGATGGCGTGCTGACATTGGCGGCCGGCGCACGAATCGACCTGCGCCACGGCACCGATGCGCTGACTGGAAACCTGGCGGGACAACGCGATGGCTTGCCGCGGGGAACGCTGGAGCTGAATGCACCACGCCTGGGTGGCAATGACATTGCCATCGATGCCAGCGGTGCCGTCAATATTCAAGGTGCCCGCTCTATTGGGCTGAACGCCGTGCGTCGCTACAGCGATGCCGCCGACGGCACCGAACCGGCGGCCAGCGGTCGTCCGTATCAAGTGATCGATCAGGCCTACCTGGACCGCATTCACACGGACAGCGACGGCTTTATCAATGCGGCGCTGAACAACAGTGATCTGCTGCAACGCAAACTGGCCGGCCTCAACAATGCGGCCTATACGGATGTGTTTCACTTGCGCCCGGGTGTCGAAATCGTCAGCAAAACCGCCGAGGGTGATCTGGTGGTGCAGGGCGACCTCGACTTGTCCGGCTATCGTTATGCCAGCCTCAACCCGCACACTCGCCGCACTTCGGTGTATGGCAGCGGCGAAGCGGGCAGCCTGTTGATTCGTGCCGGCGGCAACCTCGATATCTACGGCAGCATCAACGACGGTTTCGCGCCGCCGCCGGAAACCGTGGACGACGCCGGCTGGAAACTGGTGCCGGGGATACAGCCGTTCGGTGGTGATCTCATCGTGCCGGGCGCCGGGGTCAGTCTTGCCCCTGGTACGCTTTTCCCGGTCGGCGCCACCTTGAACTACGACTTGCCGATTCAGGCCGCCACGCTGGCAGCGGGCACGGTGTTACCCGCACAGGGCACGCTGACCGCAGCCTATACGCTTCTGGCCGGAACCGTGCTGGCCGGTGATGTGCATGACGCGGCGGGCAATCTGCTGTATGCCGCCGGCACGTTGCTCGACAACGGTGTGACCCTGCCGGCCGGCAGTCGTTTGGGCGCGGGTATCCGCCTGAACAACGCCACCGCATTGCAGGCCCTGCTCTGGCCCAAAGGCGTGCCGCTGCCGGGCGCTGTTGATGCCGACAATAAAACGGTCGGTGTCATGCTGAGCACCACGCTGGAGCTGTTGCGTGGTTCGCTGATTCCCTCCATGACCGATGTGAAGCTGGCAGATGGCACTGTGTTCCTGGATCTGCGTCCCTCCAACGGCACACAACAAGGTCGCAACTGGGCCATCGCCAGCATGCTGCCGGCGGGCAGTGCGTCGTGGTCGATGCGCATGGTGGCAGGGGCTGATCTCTCGGCGGCCGACAGCCGTTCCGTGAGGCCTCAGGCCAGCGCCGGTCATTTGCAGTTGGCGGACACCCATTACGGTCTGACCATGGTCGAGGTGGCCGGCAAACTGGTCTGGGCCGTGGGTAACGAGTATGGCTTTACACCGTACGAGCCGGTTCCCGAGGAATACCTCGTGCTCTGTGACATCGCGCCAGCCTCCTGTGCGCCGATGGCGCGCACGGTGTGGGCGCCGGGTAACTGGATGGGCATGCCGGATTACACGCCGATGAACGATGACGAATTGTTCTGGTGCACCATCGATCCGGCGCTGTGCATTGAAAACAATCCCCGCAAGAGCGCCGAAGCCCATACGCAGATGTTCAGCGTTTTGCGCACCGGCACCGGCGACCTGGATCTGATGGCTGCCGGTAACGTGAGCATGGCTTCACCTTTTGGCGTGTACACCGCCGGCACTCAATCGAGCAACGTCGATGCGCGTTACAACCAGGCGCGAGGGCGCTTGTCGGCTGATGGTTCGGTGTTGGGCAGCGCCGGCAGCGATGCCGAAAAATGGGTCGATGGCGGCACTGCCAGCCTTTACCAGGCCTGGTATCCGCAGATGGGCGGTAATCTGACGATCAATGCCGGCGGGTCGGTGTCCGGTGATGTGCTCGGTCGTCGTGCGGTCGGCACGGGCGACGGTACCCGTGAGCAGGTTCCAAGCGTCGCGGTGGGCAATTGGCTGTGGCGCCAGGGCACCGGCAACAACGATGTGCCGACGGCCTGGTGGATCAATTTCGGCAGCTACGCAGCGCAGCCATTGCCAGAACAGGGCGTGGAAAGCAAACCGTATCTGGTGGGCTTTACCGGATTCGGCACGTTGGGCGGCGGTAACCTCAGCCTGAGTGCCGCCGGGGATGCCGGCATGCTCAAGGCCATGGGGGACGACAAGTATGCGTCGTACCCTCGCAGTCAGGGTTTGATCGTGGCTGTCGGCAGCACGGGGCGCGTGGACAGCGACGGCAACCTGCAACTGACCGGCGGCGGCGACCTGGATATTCGTCTGGGTGGCACCCTCAATCCCTCTCTGCAAGCACGTGCCGGCTTGTCGGGCAGCGGCACGCCGACGCATGACTTGCAGGGCGCGATCATCAACCTGCGCGGTGCAGCACAACTGACGGGCGCCGCATTGGGCGGGATCAATCTGCAGTACGGCGCGTCCGCGCTGTTTCACGATCCACGGGAAACGCGTGCCTTCGATCCGTTCAATTCGACGGCCAGTAATGCCAGTGGCGGGGTGGTGCTGATTCCCGGCGACTCGGGCATGCGCCTCAATACCCGAGGTGATCTGGTACTGGGTGGTGCGACTGACCCAGGCCGTGTGCGTTTGCAGAACTCCACACCGTTTACCACGGCCGATGGCGTTTACCACGCCGGTGGCGGCTTGACTGGTTTTTCGCTGTGGACCGATCACACCGCCATCGATTTGTTCTCGGCGGGCGGCAACCTGACGCCGAACACCCAGTTGCTGGAAACCACTGGGCAGGGTCCTGTCGCCGGGCTTAACACTTCGCCCACCGATGATCGCTACGTGATCCCGTCGATACTGCGCGCCGTCGCTGGCCAGGGTTCGATTTATCTCGGGCCGTCAGCGGCTTACGGTGTAGGCAACGCAGCACCGGCCTTGACCTATTCGCTGCTGCTGGCGCCTTCGAACGCGGGGCAGCTCGAACTGATCGCCGGTGATTCGATCTATGCCGGGGGCTACGCCATCAACCAGTCGGGTGCCAGCCCATCGGCGCTCGCCACACCGTTTACGCCTGCGTTCAATGGCTACGGCAACAACACATTCAGTCGCCCGATCATGACCAACGCCGGCAGTGACGGTGTGCTGGCGGAGACCAATTCGCGCTATCCACTCTTTGCTTTTGGTCCCGATAGCTACTCGGGTTTGAGCAGTGTTCAGGGGCCGGCGCGCTTCTATGCCTTGACCGGTGATCTGGTGGGTATTCGCACGGGTGAAACGCTGGCGTTCGCGACCACGAAACGCACCTGGTATGAATCGGCAGGCCCGGTCTGGATGGTGGCGGGGCGCGACATCGTGGCGTCCGGTACCAACTTGGGGCAACCCACGTTTGCGCCCACCGGGGGCATGGGGCGCAACAACGAACAGATCCAGTCTACGGGCAATCTGTTCGTGCACAGTCGGCCAGGCGATATCTCTCGGGTTTCGGCCGGGCGCGACATCCTTTACAGCAATTTCGACATCGCGGGGCCAGGGGTTCTGGACGTGAATGCCGGGCGCAACATCCTTATGGATAATCGCGCCAGCATCAACAGCATAGGGCCGGTGGTGGCGGGGGATAACCGGCCGGGTGCGAGCGTGGTGTTACAGGCTGGCGCGGGCGCACAAGGTCCGGACTATTCGCGCTTCATCGCCCGGTATCTGAACACGCAGAATCTCGCCAATCCGGATACCTCGTTGAGCGCTCAACCGGGCAAAGTGGTCAAGACCTACGTGGACGAATTGCAGAGCTGGCTGACCCTCGGCTACGACTTCAGTGGTGACGCAGAACAGGCGCAAGCCTTCTTCTCCGCACTGCCGAGCGCCGAGCAGGCGATCTTCGCCCGCCAGGTGTACTTCGCCGAACTGCGTGCCGGTGGCCTGGAATACAACGATGTCGATGGGCCGCGTCAGGGCAGTTATCTGCGTGGTCGCAACGCCATTGCGTCGTTGTTCCCGACGGTTGATGTGGCGGGCAATCCGATCCGCTACGACGGCGATATCACCCTGTACGGCGGCGCCGGGGTCAAGACCCTGTTCGGCGGCGACATCCAGATGCTTACGCCGGGCGGTGGTCAGGTGTTCGGCATCGAAGGCGCGGCGCCGCCCTCGACGGCGGGGATCATCACTCAGGGCTCGGGCAATATTCAGCTCTACTCGCAGGGCAGCATTTTGCTGGGGCAGAGCCGGATCATGACGACGTTTGGTGGCTCGATTCTCGGCTGGTCGGCCGAGGGTGATATCAACGCCGGTCGCGGCTCGAAAACTACTGTGGTCTACACACCGCCCAAACGCGTTTACGACACCTGGGGCAACGTGTCGCTGTCGCCATCGGTGCCGAGCACCGGTGCCGGTATCGCCACGCTTAATCCGATTGCGGAAGTGAAGCCGGGCGACATCGATCTGATCGCGCCGTTGGGTACCATCGATGCGGGCGAGGCGGGCATTCGTGTGTCGGGCAACGTCAACATCGCCGCGCTGACGGTGGTCAACGCCGCCAACATCTCGGTGCAGGGCAAGGCGACCGGCGTGCCGGTGGTTTCGGCGGTCAACACGGGCGCGATCACCTCGGCCAGTTCCGCCGCGTCGTCCGCCACCCAGGCTGCCGAAGATGTCGCGCGTCAGCAACAAGCGGCAGCGCGGCAGAACCAGGCGTCGGTATTCACCGTGCAGGTGTTGAGTTTCGGCAACGAACAACTGGCCCCGTCCCGCGATGGCGCCAGCCGCACACAGGCGCCGGGTTACAACCCGAACAGTCCGGTGCAAGTGCTGGGGGCGGGGGCGCTGGATGAACAGGCGAAACAGCAGTTGACCGAGGAGGAACGTGGGCAACTGACCTTGTAAAAGACTCTCGTGTAGTACGTTTGGGCGGCCAGTGGTCGCCCTTTTTTTTTCTTGCTACCTGTAGGAGCTGCCGAAGGCTGCGATCTTTTGATCTTGCTTTTGAGGATCAAAAGATCGCAGCCTTCGGCAGCTCCTACAGGGGGGCGTTGTCGATCAAAAGGCGTAAGGAATGCTGACTTTGGCCCAGAGCATCTCGCCCTCAGGCCGATTTTCCACGTCAAACTCCTTGGCCCAGCGAATCTCCGCGCTGGCGTATTTGAGGAAGGTGAAGTGCAGCGCCGGGCCGATGGCGAATACCTTGCCGCGCACGCCATCGTTCACGTCTTCGCCGGCAAACTGCACGGTGTGGCCGAACTGTTTGTCGTCGCTGGTTTGCTTGAGGTAGTAGCCATTGATGCCGAGCATCAGGTCGTCGGTGAGCTTGTAACTGGCCGAATAATCGAAGTGGAAGATCTGCCCGGACTTGTAATCGGTGTCCTTGTTCTTCTCGTTGAAGCTGTAGGTGGTCTTCATCGAGACCTCGGTCTTGTCCGTTGGCAGCCAGGTGAAGGAGAACAGCGGTTTGTAGGTGTAGAAGTTGTTGCTGGTGTTGGCCAGCCGATCGACGCTGTATTCACCGGTGGGCACGGTGATTTCCACGGCCGCGCCGAGGGTCAGATTCTTGCCCATGTCCCACAGAATGATCGGTGCGATGGTGGTGTCGCCCATGCCTTCGCGGGTGTCGCTCAAGCCGAATACCGAGACTTCCTGCTTCAGCCACGGCTGGGCGATATAGCCGGCCAGACGACCACCGAATACGCGCACCGGACTCAAATAGTCGATGCGCGGGATCACCGCCGTCGACTCGATCTCGACATTGGGCACCTTGCCGCCGAGCGAACTGATGTTGAGCTTTCGCGACTTGTAATGGTTGTAGTAGAGGTTGAACGCGACCATGTTCTCAGGAAGGCTGTCGACCTCCATCGGCAGCATGAAAAAGCCGTCGGTGCCGGTGCCGATGTTGTCGACGCCGGCTTCGGTGGCCAGGGCCGGCAGGGTTGCGGCGCAGCCAAGCAAAGTCAGGGCCAGGCGCAAGGGCGATGTCGCGCGATTCGGGTGCATATCCGTCCTCATTATTATTGTGGTGGGGCGCAACGCCGGCACGCAGAACGCCCGGCACTCTAGAAATAAGCGCTTGGCGCCCGACGGGGCAGGGTATTGGCGGACACTGAGGGGGGCTTCTGCGGACAGTCGACAAACCCTGTGCTAACTTCCTTCGACATAACCGGTAACAAAAATAACAATCAAGCGTGCTCCGGAATGTCTAGCCCCCATGAATGTAAAAGTCCAAGACCCGACCTTTGAGCTGGCGCTGGTCTCGCCGTTTCTTCTGCAAACCCTCGCCGAAGTCGCGCAGCGCAAGGGCGTCGAGGCCGAGAGCCTGTGTCGTGGCCTGGGATTTACCCTCGAAGACTTGCAGGACCCGACGCAGCGGATTTCCTATCGGCAGGCTGTGGCGATGATTCAGCGTGCGCTCAAAGTGCTGCCCAATCAGGGCCTGGGTTTGTGGGTCGGGGCACAGAATGTTCTCGGCACGCTCGGTTTGCTCGGCCATGTGCTGTCGCTGTGCAAGACCCTGCGCGATGCCTTTGCTCTGGGCATTCGCCATCAGCACACCACCGGCGGGATTGTGGTTTCCAGCGTCGATGTGGTCGGCGAGCACGTGCATCTGGATGCCGAATGCCGCTTGCCGTTCGCCGATGTGCAGGTGTTCGCGGTCGAGGAGTTTTTTGCCAGTCTGCTGGTGTACGGGCGGGCGTTGGCCGGTGCCGATTTCAAGCCGATAGCCGTGGAATTCGTGCATGCCACGCCGGATTACCTCAGCGAATATCACCGGTTGCTCGGCCCGGACGTGCGCTTCGGTTGCCTGCACAATCGCATGCTGATTGATGTGCGATGGCTGGACGTAAGCCTGCCCAATCATCATTCGCTGGCGTTGCGTCAGGCGGTGGCCTTGCTGGAGCTGGAAGCGGCGCAGGTGCACCAGAAGCTTGACCTGATTCAAGCGGTGGAGCGGGCGATCGCCCGGGATCTGAGCCGGGGCAGTCATATCGAGAAGATTGCCGGCGACCTGAACATGAGCAGCCGCACCTTGCGCCGGCGCCTGACCGAGCATTCGTTGACCTTTGAGGCGTTGCTGGAACAAGTGCGCCAGGCGCGGACGATGAGTCTGCTGGCCAATCCCGACATGCCGATCGAGCGCATTACCGAAGAGGTCGGTTACAGCGATGTGCGCAGCTTTCGCCGA
The DNA here is from genome assembly GCF_059716145.1 of Pseudomonas sp. LBUM1648. Taxonomy (NCBI): domain Bacteria; kingdom Pseudomonadati; phylum Pseudomonadota; class Gammaproteobacteria; order Pseudomonadales; family Pseudomonadaceae; genus Pseudomonas; species Pseudomonas sp. LBUM1648. Next base: position 3,650,401 of record NZ_CP166808.1, on the reverse strand, counting down.
GCGTTCAAGCGCTGGACGGGGATGAGCCCGAGTGCGTGGCGGCAAGAGAGTACCGCAACGGTTTAGATGAACCCTGTGGCGAGGGGATTCATCCCCGATGGGCAGCGAAGCGGCCCCAAAAACCTGCAAGCGCGGTTTTTCTGGAAGGCGGCATATACCTGTTTTGCGACGGCTGCGCCGCCGATCGGGGATAAATCCCCTCGCCACAAGGGAACTTCGTGCTCAGTACATCGGCGTTTCAACCCCACAAACCCTCCGGCCACAGGTAAACTCCGCGCACTTTCCCAAGGAGTTCACATGAGTTACTACCAGCCGGGCATTCTCGCCACCCCTGTTCCTGCGCAAGCACGTCATCTGTTTTTCGCCCTTGTGTCGGTTGAAGCACTGCCGCAGGCGATCGACAACCTGATGAATCTGGTGGACGGCAAGTCGGCGGTGGTCGGTTTCGGTGAATCCCTGGCCAAGGCACTCAACGTGCAAATCGACGGCCTGCGCAGCTTCCCGGCCATGACCGGCGTCGGTGTGGAGAACCCGTCGACCCAGCACGCCCTGTGGGTCTGGCTGCACGGCGTCGACCGTGGTGAACTGCTCAACCGCTGCAATGCTTTCGAAGCCGCACTGGCCCCGGCCCTGCGTCTGGTTGAGGCTCAGGAAGCCTTCCGCCACAAGGACGGCCACGACCTGACCGGCTACGAAGATGGCACCGAAAACCCCCACGATGACGCCGCTGTTGCCGCCGCCCTGCAAAGCGCGGGTGCCGACGGTCTGGTCGGTGGCAGCTTCGCCGCGATCCAGCAGTGGCAGCACGACCTCAAGGGTTTCCATAAGTTGTCCGCCGAAGACAAGGACAACATCATGGGCCGTCGCCTCAGCGACAACGAAGAGATTGACGACGCGCCGGTTTCCGCCCACGTCAAACGCACCGCGCAGGAAAGTTTCGCGCCTGAGGCGTTCGTCGTGCGCCGCTCGATGCCGTGGATCGAAGGCGATCGCGCGGGCTTGATGTTCCTCGCCTTCGGCTTCTCGCTGGATGCGTTCGAAGCGCAACTGCGGCGCATGAGCGGTCTGGAAGATGGCATCACCGATGGTCTCTATCGCATCAGCCGTCCGATTACCGGCGGTTACTACTGGTGTCCACCACTCAAGGACGGGCATCTGGATCTGCGCGCTTTGCGCATCGGCTAAGGAGCAAAACAAATGGACGTGGTGCGTTGGGGCATGATCGGTTGCGGTGACGTCACCGAGCGCAAGAGCGGGCCGGCCTTCTACAAGGCCCCCGGTTCGGCGTTGGTGGCGGTGATGGGGCGGCGTCTTGAAGCGGTGAGCGATTACGCCGCGCGCCACGGTATCGCCCGGGTCTACACCGACGTCGATGCACTGATCAACGATCCCGAGGTGGACGCGGTGTACATCGCCACGCCACCCGACAGCCACCACGCCTACAGCCTCAAAGTCGCCGCCGCCGGCAAGCATTGCTGCGTGGAAAAACCCATGGCACTCAACGCCGGGCAAAGCAGCCAGATGCAGCAGGCGTTTGCCGACGCCGGTTTGCACCTGTTCGTTTCCTACTACCGCCGTTCGTTGCCGCGCTTTCAACAAGTGCGCCAATGGCTGGAGGAAGGGCGCATCGGCGCGGTGCGGCACCTGAGCTGGACATTGACCAAGGCGCCGTCGGCGGCGGACCTGGAGGGCAGCAACAACTGGCGAACCGACCCCGCTGTGGCCGGTGGCGGCTACTTTGCCGACCTGGCCAGCCACGGTTTCGACCTGTTCCAGTACCTGCTCGGCGACATCGTTGAAGTCGCCGGATTCACCGCACGACAGGCTGGCTTGTATGCGGCGGAAGATGCGGTCAGCGCCAGTTGGCGGTTTTCATCCGGAGCGCTGGGCATGGGTTGCTGGAGCTTTGTTGCGGATCGGCGTGAAGATCGGGTCGAGATCATCGGCAGCGAAGGGCGAATCAGTTTTTCAGTGTTTGATGAGCACCCGGTGCAGTTATTTGCCGACGAACAGATCAGCCTGCAAATCCCGCATCACGCGCACATTCAGTGGCATCACGTATTGGGCATGAATGCGCATATCCGTGGTGACGCGCAGCATCCGGCGGTGGCCGAGCAGGCCGTGAAAACCGACTGGGTCATGGATCAGATCCTCAAGCGTTACTGATCCCCCTGACATACAACATCCCCTGTGGGAGCGAGCCTGCTCGCGAAGGCGTCGTGTCAGGTTCCCATTCGAATACTGACACACCGTCTTCGCGAGCAGGCTCGCTCCCACATTTGCTCCTGTGTTGTCGCATCTAAGGATATGCCCAAACAATATTTCTCAACCTTGTCATAACAACTCTAAGATCACGTCATAACTCGTTATAACAAGTGATCCGAAGATGACCGATAACGTTCTCTCCCTAAGCAGCGTTCCTCTGCACACCCAACTGCGCGACGTCCTCCGCGCGCGCATTCTCGATGGCGAATACCCGCAAGACAGCCAGATGCCGTCCGAAAGCGAACTCGGCGCGCTGTTCAAAGTCAGCCGCATCACCGTGCGCCAGGCGCTGGGTGATCTGCAAAAGGAAGGGCTGATCTTCAAGATCCACGGCAAAGGCACCTTCGTTGCCAAGCCGAAAACCTTCCAGAACGTCAGCAGCTTGCAAGGTCTCGCCGAGTCCATGACCGGTCGCGGCTACGAGGTGATCAACCGCCTGCGCAGCTTCAAATTCATCCCGGCCGACAAGCGCGTCGCCGAGCGTTTGCAGGTCGCCGAGGGCGAGATCGTCGCGCAGATCAAACGCGTGCGGTTGATCAACCGTGAGCCGATCTCGCTGGAAATCACCTACCTGCCCAAAGCCGTCGGCGAGCGGCTGGAGAAGGCTGATCTGGTTACTCGCGACATCTTCCTGATCCTCGAAAACGACTGCGGCATCGCCCTTGGCCACGCCGATCTGGCCATCGACGCGGTGCTCGCTGACAGCGACCTGACTCAGGCGCTGAACGTCGAGGCCGGCTCGCCGATCATGCGTATCGAACGTCTGACTCACGACGCGCAGGGGCAGCCGCTGGACTTTGAACACCTTTACTACCGTGGCGATGCGTTCCAGTACCGCCTGCGGATCGACCGGCAAAAAGGGGAGCAGGCATGACACGCAGCACGCTTGAGCAGGAATACGACATCGTCGTGATCGGCGGCGGCACTGCCGGCCCGATGGCCGCGATCAAGGCCAAAGAGAAGAACCGTGATCTGCGCGTGCTGCTGGTCGACAAGGCCAACGTCAAACGCAGCGGCGCGATCAGCATGGGCATGGACGGCCTGAACAACGCGATCATCCCCGGCCACTCGACGCCCGAGCAGTACACCAAGGAAATCACCATCGCCAACGACGGCATCGTCAATCAGGCGGCGGTGTACGCCTACGCCACCCACAGCTTCGAAACCATCGAGCAACTCGACCGCTGGGGTGTGAAGTTCGAGAAGGACGAAACCGGCGATTACGCGGTGAAAAAAGTCCACCACATGGGCGCCTACGTGCTGCCGATGCCGGAAGGTCACGACATCAAGAAAGTCCTTTATCGCCAGTTGAAGCGCGCGCGGGTCAGCATCACCAATCGACTGGTCTGCACCCGTTTGCTGACCGACGAAGAGGGCGCGGTCAACGGTGTGATGGGCTTCGATTGCCGCACCGCCGACTTCCATGTGATCAAGGCCAAAGCGGTGATCCTTGCCTGTGGCGCGGCCGGGCGCCTCGGTTTGCCATCGTCGGGCTATTTGATGGGCACCTACGAAAATCCGACCAATGCCGGCGACGGCTACGCGATGGCCTATCACGCCGGGGCCGAACTGGCGAACCTCGAATGCTTCCAGATCAACCCGCTGATCAAGGATTACAACGGCCCGGCGTGCGCCTACGTCACCGGCCCGCTGGGCGGCTACACCGCCAACAACAAGGGCGAACGCTTCATCGAGTGCGACTACTGGAGCGGGCAGATGATGTGGGAGTTCCACCAGGAACTGGAAAGCGGCAACGGCCCGGTATTCCTCAAACTCGATCATCTGGCAGAGGAAACCATCCAGAACATCGAGGAAATCCTGCACAGCAACGAACGCCCGAGCCGTGGCCAGTTTCACGCCAATCGCGGTACCGATTACCGCACGCAAATGGTCGAGATGCACATTTCCGAGATCGGGTTTTGCAGTGGTCACTCGGCGTCCGGTGTGTGGGTCAACGAGCGTGCCGAAACTTCGGTGAAAGGCTTGTACTCCGCTGGTGACATGGCTGCCGTGCCGCACAACTACATGCTCGGCGCGTTTACCTATGGCTGGTTCGCCGGGCACAACGCGGCGGAGTTTGTTGCCGGGCGCGAGTTCTCCGCGCTGGATGCCGGGCAGATCGAGAAAGAGAAAGCGCGGGTCTACGCACCGCTGGATCGCGAACACGGCCTGCCGCCGGCGCAGGTCGAGTACAAGCTGCGGCGCTTCGTCAACGACTACCTGCAACCGCCAAAAGTGACAAAGAAAATGCAGATCGGCCTGCAACGCTTCAGCGACATCGAACGTGATCTCGACCAGATGAAGGCCAGCAACGCCCACGAACTGATGCGCGCCATGGAAACCAGCGTGATCCGCGACTGCGCCGAAATGGCTGCCCGCGCTTCGCTGTTCCGCGCCGAAAGCCGCTGGGGGCTTTACCACTACCGGGTCGATCACCCGCAGCGCAACGACGCTGAATGGTTCTGCCATTGCCACCTGAAGAAGGGCGACGACGGCCAGATGACCAGTTTTAAAAAAGCCGTCGAGCCTTACATCATCCCGCTCGATGCCGAAGAAATGCAGGCTTACGACCGCTTGCGGGTCGGCGCTTTTGCCGCGTGATGCATCACCCATAGAGAACCCGAACCATGGCCTATCAAGCCCAGGAAATCTTCTTCCGCTCCAACGCCCCCGTCACCGTGGACGAGGACAAATGCATCGCCGAAAAGGGCTGCACCGTGTGCGTCGACGTCTGCCCGATGGATCTGCTGGCGATCAACCCGGCCACGCAAAAGGCCTACATGGCGTTCGATGAATGCTGGTACTGCATGCCGTGTGAGAAGGATTGTCCGACCGGTGCGGTGAAAGTCGATATCCCTTATCTCCTGCGTTGAAACCCGCTCCCACATTGGAACTGTGAGAACACAAAGCCATCCGGAAACCCCGGACGCTGGATTCAAAAACACCCCTCGTTTCCCACCGCGCCCTGATCGCGGCGGAGACGAACATCCTATAAATGATTCGAGGGGAAACACTCATGTTGCGTGCAGCAATCGCCAGTCTCGTACTGGCCTCGTTCACCTTCTCGGCCTCGGCCGAAACCATCCGTATTGCTATCGGCACCCAAGACACCACCATCAACTGCGCCGCCGGCGGTCTGTTGATTCGTGAGCTCGGCCTGCTCGACAAGTACCTGCCCCACGACGGCGCCTATAAAGACGCGAAATATGACGTGCAGTGGAAGAACTTCACCAGCGGCGCACCGCTGACCAACGAAATGGTCGCCGGCAAACTCGACTTTGGCGCCATGGCCGATTTCCCCGGTGCGTTCAATGGCGTGGCATTCGAAACCGCCGGCAAGCACAGCCTGTTCATCAGCGTGTTGTCGGGCAGCACCAAGGGCAGCGGCAACGGCATCGTCGTGCCGAGCGCGTCGGGCGTGCAGTCGCTGAGCGAACTCAAGGGCAAGACCATCTCCGTGCCGTTCGCTTCCACGGCGCACGGTATGTTGCTGCGTGCGGTGGCGGAGCAGGGCTGGGACCCACTCAAAGACGTGAACATCATCGCTCAGCCGCCAGAAGTCGCCGGCTCCGCGTTGCAGGCCGGCAAGATCGACGCCCATGCTGATTTTGTGCCGTTCGCCGAACTGTTCCCCAGCCGTGGTTTCGCTCGCAAGATCTACGACGGCGCCCAGGCCAATTCGCCGACCTTTCACGGTGCTCTGGTCGATCAGGCGTACGCGAAAAAGTACCCGGAAATCGTCGTCGCTTATCTGCGCGCAAGCATCGAGGCCAATCAGTTGCTGGCCGCCGAGCCTGAGAGGTACAGCGAGCTGATCGCCAAAGTCACTGGCGTCGATGCCGAGGTCAATTACCTGTTCCACGGTCCGCTTGGTGTGCAGACCCGAGATCTGAGCTGGAAGCCGGAATATCGCCAGGCAGTCGGAACGGCCATCGACACATTGAAACTGCTGAAAAAGGCTGATCGTGGACTCGATCTGAACAACTTCATCGACGACCAGTACATCCGCGCCGCATTCAAGGCTTCGAACCTGGATTACACCGCGCAACTCGCCAACTACGCGCAGACGCCTTTGAAAGCCGTGGATGCCACAACGGGTAAAGCCATCACGGACTTCAGCCACGTCGCCGAAATCTGGGTGCGCGGTGAAGACAAGGTACGCCAGTACGCCTCGGCCGAAGCCGCGTTCACCGCGTTAGCGGCTTTGAAACAGGAAGGTAAAAACATCCGTGCGGTGTATGCGCAGGCCAGTGACAGCGGGATCAAGTTGCTGGCGGATCAGGCGTGGTTTGCCAGTGATGCCAAGGGACGTCTGAGTGCATTCCTGCTCAAGGGCCAGGCCCAGCAATTTGCGGCGGCGCGGGGTGGGAAGGTTTTCGATTTTACTGATGCCACGACCCAGGCTGTGGTCGCTCGTTAAGGGCAGATCAAGAGCCCCTCACCCTAACCCTCTCCCGGAGGGAGAGGGGACTGACCGGGATGTTTGGGCGAGATACGCCGACCTGGAATACCGAGCCGAACTCAGGTTTGAAACACACAAAATCGGCTCCCTTTCCCCCTCGCCCCCTTGGGGGAGAGGGCTGGGGTGAGGGGGTAAATCTTAGCCGTCACACAGATCCGGAACTGGAAACCCGCTCCATGAAAACACCTTCCGCCTTGCGCTGGACATCAAGATCCGCCTCACTGCTGCTCTGCCTTCTATTCTGGCAACTCGCCGCCAGCCACCACTGGAACCTCGGCCTCGTCACCTTCGCCAATGTGCCTACGCCATTGGCGGTCATCGAAGCCGCACTCGGTCTGGGCGACTCCGGCAAGCTCCTGCAACACCTGACCGCCAGCCTCAGCCGCGTCTTCGCCGGCTACCTCGCTGCACTGGTCGTCGGCATCGCATTGGGCCTGGCCATCGGCCGTTCTAAATGGGCTGAAGACCTGTTGCTTCCACCGCTGGAAGTCCTGCGCCCGATCCCGGCCGTGGCATGGATTCCATTGGCGATCCTGATGTTCCCGTCCTCGGAGTTGTCGATGGTCTTCATCACCTTCACCGGCGCGTTGTTCCCGATCCTGCTCAACACTGTGCACGGCGTCGAAGGTGTCGATCCGCGCCTGATCGCTTCGGCGAAAAGCCTCGGAGCAGGGCGTCGGGCGATCCTGCTGGAAGTGATCCTGCCCGGTGCTGCGCCAAGTGTCATCACCGGCCTCGCCATCGGCATGGGCACGTCGTGGTTCTGTCTGGTGACCGCGGAAATGATCTCTGGCCAGTTCGGCATCGGTTACTACACCTGGGAGTCCTACACCATTCAGAACTACGCCGACATTGTCGTCGGCATGTTGCTGATCGGCGTACTGGGTATGGGCAGCAGTTTGTTGATCAAGCGTCTGGGTGGGTTGTTCACGCCTTGGCATCGTCCACGAGGTAAAGCCTGATGAGCATGATGCAAACCCCGGAAGGGCGGATTGATATCCGCAAGTTGTCCATCGTCCTCGGCGAAGGTCGGCACGCGTTTGAAGCGGTGCAGGGCCTCGATTGCCAGATCGAACCCGGCCAGTTCGTGTGCATTCTCGGCCCGTCCGGTTGCGGCAAATCGACCTTGCTCGGCGCCTTGGCCGGGCACTTGAACGCGCATGCCGGTAGCCTCAAAGTCGATGGCGCCGAGGTGTCCGGCCCGTCGCCGCAGCGCGGCATGGTGTTCCAGCATCACACGCTGTTCCCGTGGCGCACGGTGCGCGAAAACGTCGCCTTCGGCCTGAAAATGCAGGGCATCGGCAAGGCTGAACGTCATCGCGCCGCCGACGAAATTCTCAAACTGGTGGGCCTCGACGGTTTCGCCGAACGCTGGCCCGACCAACTCTCCGGCGGCATGCAGCAACGGGTGGAGATCGCCCGGGTGCTGGTCAATCGTCCACGGCTGTTGCTGATGGACGAGCCGTTCGGCGCGCTGGACGCCTTGACCCGGCTGAACATGCAGGAACTGTTGCTGGACATCTGGACGCGCATCCGCACCACCGTGGTGTTCGTCACCCACGACATCGACGAGGCGCTGTTTCTTGCCGACCGCTTGCTGGTGATGAGCGCGCGGCCGGGGCGAATCATCGAAGATATGCGCCTGGATTTTCCGCGTCCGCGCACTACTGAGCTGGTCACCAGCCATGAATTCTCGTGTCTGAAGCGCCACTGTCTCGACCTGTTACGCCACGACAACGACCGACCGCTGCCGCGCCTCAATCCGCTCGGCCTGCCTCCCGAAAACCCTTTGCCGCGATTTGCCCTATGACTTCTATTTTTGCTGTGACCGATAACCAAGACATTCTCGACCTGCAACCACGACTGACCGCTGAAGACGCTGGCGTGCGGCGCATCGCCCTGATTGATCTGGCGGATCTCGAAGAACCGGATGGCTTGCTCTGGCTGGTGGAGCGCCTCGCGCATGATCCCGCCGAAGAAGTCCGCGCCGAAGCCGCGCGGCTGCTGGAGGCCTGGGAAGACGAGCCTGTGGTCGCCGCCTTGTGTGACGCGCTGACCGATCCGTCGCCGGCCGTGCAATCTGCCGCCGCACAGAGCCTCAGTCTGCTCAAGACCGAAGCCGCCGGGCGGGTGATTCTGCCGTGGACTGATCACGCTGAAGTCAGTGTACGGATCGCCGCGTTCCGTGCTTTACGTGAGTTGCGTTTTGTCGCTGCCGCGCCCGCTGCAGTCGCCGCACTGCAGGATGCCGACGCCCATGTACGCCGCGAAGCCGTGGGCGTGCTCGGCTGGCTCAAACAACTCGACGCGCTGCCGGCATTGGCGCGACTGGCCAGCGCTGACCCTGACACCGAGGTGCGCCGCGGCGCCACCGGCGCTCTCGGTCTGGCCTCTGGCGCCGATGTGCTGCCGGCCCTGCGCCAAGCCTTGCAGGACGACGCCTGGCAAGTGCGCGAGGAAGCGGCGACTACGTTGGGCAAAGTCGGTCACATCGACGCCGGCCCGGCATTGATCGAAGCGCTGGGCGACGATTACTGGCAAGTTCGCCTGCGCGCCACCCGCAGCCTCGGTCGCTTGCGTTTCGCTCCTGCGCTCGACGCCTTGATCGAAACCCTTGGTCACCGCATCAGCAACCTGCGCAAGGAAGCCGCGTTGGCCTTGGGCGAGTTGAATGATCGCGGTGCAGTGGCGGCGTTGCAGGCGGCGCAAGACGATGGTGATCCGGAAGTGCGCAAAGCGGTGCGGATAGCCCTGAGTCAGCTGCAATGAGTCCGGTATCTGTTGGCAACTCGCAGAGTGAGCAGACCCTGCGACTAAGCTGGCCTGATGGCAGCGAATCGGTGCTCGATCACGCCGAACTGCGCCGCCAATGCCCCTGCTCGCAATGCCGCGCTTTTCGTCTGCGCGGCTTGACGCCGCTGGTGGATGAACGCGTGCGCCTCATCGAAATCAACCCCCAAGGCTATGGCGTGCAGCTGGTGTTCAGCGACGGGCACCAGCGCGGGATCTACCCGTGGCAATATCTCGCACAGCTCACTTCCTGAACCCACCAAAAGCCCAATGTAGGAGTGTGGTGTGTCAGAAAGATTTACTGACGCTGGCAACCACAGTCGCGGTGCACACGTCCTTGAATCCCCAGTTGCTCAAGCACTGGGTTTGCGACAGATCGGTGTCGATGTAGCTCAAACCCAGCAGCACTCCGGCCAGATTGTGGGTGACTTTCACTTCCCATTCGCGGTACGACGCTTCGCCATGCCCGGAGGCCGAATACACATGCGGATCCTTGAAATCCATATGGCCGTAACGCAACTTCAGGCCCGAATCGAACGGCAGTTCGGTTTCATAGCTGACGTAGCTGTAAAGCGAACTCTGCTGGCTATCGATGCCGGGCGCATCGCTTGAGTAATACGCCGCGAATTTCACCCCGTACACACCGAGAATCCCGTACACCTCACTCTGGTTGAACTGACTTTCCCCGGGATAGGCGTACTTGAGGTAGCCCAGATCAAGGCTGACCTCTTCGGTCGCCTGCCACAGCCAGCCGGCGTAGTAATCGACTTCCTGACGGGTTTTCAGACCTGCGCCGAAATCGACGTTCGAGCTCCATGCCCCCATGTAAAGGCCGCTGCTGTGGGCGAGGGTCAAACCGGCCTGCACGGTGGGGTCGTTCTGGGTTTGCGAGATGCCGCGAGTGCGGTAATCGCTGGCCACAGTCAAATCCACCAGCACGGCGAAGTCGTCGTTCAAGGGGATAGCGTGGCTGCTTAAAGGCAGCAGGCTCAAGAAACTCAGGGCGAACAGGGGCAAGGCTTTCATGTGAAGTCCCGATGTTGTGATTGTTATGGGGGCAGAAAGAGAAACCTGTAGGAGCTGCCGAAGGCTGCGATCTTTTGATCTTGTTTTTTACAATCAACATCAAAAGATCGCAGCCTTCGGCAGCTCCTACAGGGAAGGGCGGTGTTGTTATTGAGCGGCGGTATAGACCTGACGGCCGCCGAACCAGGTTTGCAGGACCTGGGTGTCATGCAGGGCTTTGTCGTCGACGCTGAACACGTCGCGATCAAGGACGATGAAATCCGCCTGTTTGCCCGGCGTCAGCGAACCGATCTGCTTGTCCAGGCCAATGGTTCGCGCGGCGTTGGCGGTGTAGGCGTAGAACATGGTTTCGCGGTCCAGACGCTCCTCGGCATTGAGCACGCCCAGCGGGCCGACGCGGGTGATGGCCTGGGCCATGGCGTTGAACGGGTTCGCTGACGACACCGGCCAGTCACTGGCGCCGGCAATCGTCGCGCCCTGTTTGAGCAGCGAGTGCGCCGGGTATTGATAACGGAAGGCGAGTGCGCTGACGTAGGGCTTGATCATGTCGGTGGTGTAATCGTCGGCACTGGCCCACAGCAGCTGCATCGAGGCGATCACGTTCAGTGGTTTGAAACGGGCGAATTCTTTCGGGTTGACCATTTGCAAGTGAGTGATCGAGTGCGTCACGCCGCTTTGCCGATCCTGGCGCGCCTGGGCGATGCCGTTCAACGCTTCGCGCACCGCACGGTCGCCGATGGCGTGGATGTGCACTAGCCAACCGCGTTGATCAATGGCGCTGACCAATGCGCCGAAATGCTGCGGGTCGATCAGCAGTTCGCCCTGTTTGTGCGAGTTGCTGTACGGGTCGATCATCGCCGCACTTTGCGCCGGGTATTCGATCACCCCGTCAGCGAAGATTTTGATGCCGGGCAGGGTGAGGTTGGGGATGCCCTGAAACTGCTGGCGAACCTTGTCGAGGGTATCGAGATCGGCAGGTACGCTTTTCGAATTGGCCACCAGCAGCGCGGCGACGTGCACGCTCATCTCGCCGCTTTCTGCCAGCGCCTTATAGGCCGGCAGCACGCCGACGGTTTTCTCGGTGGGTTTGAGAGCGAACACCGGCTCGCCCGGTGCGGCGTTGGCGGCGGGGTCCATCCACGCCGTAATGCCGAGGCTGTTGTTGTAGCGCACGGCGGACTTCGCCGCGTTGAGCATGGCGGCGGGGCTCGGCACCGGCATTTTCGAAGCGACCCGATCCCAACCGGCGTCGACCAGAAAACCGTTGGGTTCGCCGTTGGCCAGTTTGCCGATCGTATCTTTTTCCGCGTCTGGCAGGCTTTTCAGCAGCGCGGCGTCGATACCTGCGCGTTTGAGCATCACGTTGTTGGCCCACGCGGTGTGGTGGTCGCTGCCGGTGAACACCACCGGCACGTTGGCCCATTCACCGTTGTTGAAGGTTTTGCCCAAGGCTTCAGCCTGCGCCCAATACTTCGAACTCATGCCGGCAATGCTCAGCACATCGCCATGCCTGGCCGTGCCGTCGTCCCGCCAGTTGCGCAGGTTTTTTTCCAGTTCGTCGAGGGCAACGACTTCGTCTTCCATGTTCGCCGAGACCATTTCCAGACCACCGAAAATCGCGTGGGAATGGCTATCGATCAGGCCGGGCATCAGCGCTTTGCCGCCTAGATCGATAACTTTTGTGCCGGGTTCGATCAGCGCTTTGATCTGTGCATCCGTGCCGACTTTCAACACTTTGCCGTTCTCTACGGCCAGCGCCTGCACCTTGGGTTGAGCGCGGTCGGCGGTGAAAATCTTGCCATTGACCAACACCAGATCGGCAGCGGCCATGGCTTCCATCGAGGCAAAACTTACTGCAGCGACAAGCAGATTCGGGATGAATCTTTTCATTGAAGATTTCCTTGTTATTGCGTCTGATGGCCAGATTAGTGGCTGGCAACGACCGACAGAACGCCTCCCTCACGAAAAACGTTTTTGCCTGAATGGAAAAAGCATGGACAAGTTGGGTGCATTGAAAATGTTCGTGGTCACCGCGCAACTCGGCAGTTTCAGCCGCGCCGCCGAGCAACTGGGCAAGACGCCGTCGGCGCTTACCAAAGCGGTCAACCACCTGGAAGCCGAACTCGGGGCGCGGCTGTTTGAGCGCAGTACCCGGCGGATTTTGCTCACCGAAATCGGCCGGGTGTATCTGGAAACCGCACGCTTGGTGCTGCAGCGCCTGGAAGAGGCCAGCGAGGAAATCGAGCAACTGCAGCACGGTTTGCGCGGCAGCCTGAAAATCACCGCGCCGCTGGCGTACGGGCGGGCGTTTCTCGATCAAGTGTGCGACGGCTTTTTGCAGCAATACCCGCAGATCAGCCTGCAAGTGGATCTGTGCGACGAGTTCGTCAATCTGCTGGAAAGCGGCTACGACCTGGCCTTGCGCGAAGGTCACGATGACTTGCCGGGGCTGATCGCGCGGGTGGTCGGCAGCAATCGCCTGGCCCTGTGCGGCAGCCCTGAGTATCTGGCGCGCAAGGGCTTGCCGGTGAATCCGCAAACCCTAGATCAGCATGAATGGCTGCTGTACCGGCACCCGTTGCTCAGCCGTGAGTTCTGGTGGGCCGAGCGTGACGGTCAGCGCCTGAGCCTGCCGCAACCGGCAACGCCACGCTTGCGCAGTGACAATTACGACTTGCTGCTGGCCAGCGCTTTGGCCGGGCGCGGTTTGCTGCATACGCCGTTGTGGAGCGCTGCGCCGTTTATCGCTGACGGGCGACTGGTGCGGGTCATGGCTGACTACGAGATCGACCCGGACAGCTTCGGCCCGCACATTCTGGCGGTGTACCCGAGCCATCGGCGCGCCACGGCGAAAGTCGTGGCGTTTATCGATTACATCGCAGGGTTTCTGGCCGAGCGTGGTTTGAGCTGACTGGCGGTGCTTGTCAGAAAAATCCCACAGGAGTACAAATGTACTCCATGACGAACCTGACTCCCCGCCGTACCGCCATCCTGACCTTTATCCGCGAACGCATCGCCGAACACGGTCAGCCCCCAAGCCTCGCTGAAATCAGCGAGGCTTTTGGTTTTGCCTCGCGCAGCGTGGCGCGCAAGCATGTGCTGGCGCTCACCGAAGCCGGGTTTATCGAGGTCAACCCGCATCAGGCCCGGGGCATTCGCTTGCTCGGGCAACCGGCACGTGCGGAGTTGCTGGAGATTCCTGTACTCGGCCGGGTTGCCGCCGGTGCGCCGATTGGTGCTGATGCCGACATTCATAACCGCCTGATGCTCGACCCGGCGCTGTTCTCCCGCACACCCGATTACATGCTGCGAGTGCAAGGCGACTCGATGATCGAGGACGGCATTCTCGATGGTGATCTGGTCGGTGTGCGGCGCAATCCCGAGGCGCTCAACGGCCAGATCGTCGTGGCGCGGCTCGACGGTGAAGTCACCATCAAGCGTTTCGAGCGCGTCGGCGATGTGGTGCGGCTGTTACCGCGCAACCCGGCGTATCAGCCGATTGTCGTGCGTGACGATCAGGATCTGGCCATCGAAGGGGTGTTCTGCGGTCTGGTGAGGCAAGGCTGATGGGCGCCGTCGTTGCGTTGGATACCCTGTTCAATGGCGGCCAGGTCTGGAAGGGCCGTCCTGCGCCACCGGCCGCCAGCCCACAACCGACCGGGCATGCCGCGCTGGATGCAGCATTGCCCAGCGGTGGCTGGCCGGAAGCGGCATTGAGCGAAATTCTCCTGGCCGGCCCCGGTGTCGGTGAGCTGCAACTGGTGTGGCCGACGCTGGCGCGGTTGTCGGCGGCGGGTGAGCGCATCGTGCTGGTAGCGCCACCTTTCGTGCCGTACCCGCAGGCGTGGGAAAACGCCGGGGTCGACCTGCGTCAGTTGTCGGTGATTCAGGCCAGTGAACGCGATGCCTTGTGGGCGGCGGAACAATGCCTGCGTTCAGGCAGTTGCGGCGCCGTGCTGTGCTGGCCGCACAAGGCTGATGACCGAGCGTTGCGGCGTTTGCAGGTGGCGGCGGAAACCGGCCAGACCCTGGCCTTTGCGTGGCGCCCCTTAAGCGAAGCGATCAATCCGTCACCGGCAGCGTTGCGCATCGCCATCGACGCAAAACCGGCCCAATTGCGTGTACTCAAGTGCCGTGGCGGACTGGCGCGCGCGGCGCCGATTGCCTTTGCCGTGGGTCACTGAGGTCGTCATGCGCTGGGTGTGTATTCTGTTCCCGCAATTGGCCCTCGACGCCGTGTTGCGTCAGCGGCCCGATCCCGATGAGCCGTTGGTGTTGCTCAGCGGCCCGGCCCAGCGCCGGGTGCTGCAAGCGGTCAACCCGGCAGCGCGCAAACTCGGCTTGCGTCCCGGCCAGTCGATGACCGCTGCGCAAGCCCTGAGCAAAGGTTTTGCCACCGCCGATTATGAAGTGGCCGAGGTCGAACACCGGCAGCAGTTTCTGGCCGCGTGGGCCTACCGCTTCAGCGCGCAGGTCAGCGTGCATTACCCGCGCACCGTGGTGTTCGAAATCGAGTCCAGTCTTGGCCTGTTCGGTTCCTGGGCGCAGTTCGAAGCGCGGTTGCGCAAGGAACTGACCGATCTGGGTTTCCGTCATCGCATCGTCGCTGCACCCAACCCGGTGGCGGCACGCATTCTGGCCAACGCCTATGACGGACTGGTGGTGCCGGACGGCGAAGCCTTGCAGCATCATCTAGGGCAATTGCCCATCGACCGGGTCGGTCTGGAGCCGGGCGTGGCCACAGCATTGTCGCGCATGGGCCTGCGTAACCTGAGTCAGGTGCAGAGCCTGCCGCGTCAGGCACTGGCCCGACGCTTCGAAGCGCCGATGCTCAAACATCTCGACACCTTGTTCGGCGCGCGGCCGCTGGCGCTGGCGTTCTACCTGCCGCCGGATCGTTTCGATGTGCGCATCGAGCTCAATTTCGATGTGCAATCCCATCAGGCGCTGCTGTTCCCTTTACGACGCTTGACCGGCGATCTGTCGGCGTTTCTGTGTGGGCGCGACAGCGGCGTGCAGCGTTTCGACCTGCATCTGGAACACGCCGGGTTGCCGGACACCTTGATCAAGGTCGGCCTGCTCAGCGCCGAACGCGACCCGGCGATGCTCTTCGAACTGGCCCGTGGACGGCTGGAGCAGGTGCAGGTTGAGGCGCCAGTGCGCGGGTTCCGTCTGCGTGCCGAAGATTTGCCGAGTTTTGTGCCGCAGTTTCAGGAACTGTTCGATGACCGTCCGCAGCAGACCTTGCCTTGGGAGCAGTTGCGCGAACGCCTGCGCGCACGGCTGGGCGATGACGCCGTGCAAGGCCTGCGCTTTCAGGCCGATCATCGGCCCGAGTGCGCGTGGCAGAACGGCGTCGACAAACAACGTTGCGCCGGTTTGCCGAGTGTCTACCGCCCGGGCTGGTTGCTCGGTGAACCGCAGAGCGTGGCGCAAGGTTCGGCACGCATCCTCATGGGCCCTGAGCGCATCGAATCCGGCTGGTGGGACGGTGACGATGTGCGCCGCGATTACTACCTGATCCAGAACCGCGCCGGTCAGCAAGGCTGGGCCTATCGGGCGGTGGGCGAGGGTGGTCCGCTGTGGCTGCAGGGCTGGTTCGGATGAACGATGGCTACGCCGAACTGCATTGCCTGTCGAACTTCAGTTTCCAGCGCGGTGCGTCCAGTGCGCTGGAGTTGTTCCAGCGGGCGAAAAAGCACGGCTATCAGGCGCTGGCGATCACCGACGAATGCACGCTGGCGGGGATTGTCCGGGCCTGGCAAGCGGCGAAATCCGTTGAATTGCCGCTGATTATCGGCAGCGAGATTCGCATCGACAACGGCCCGAAACTGGTGCAGCTGGTGGAGAACCTTGAGGGGTATCAGGCGCTGTGCGGCTTGATCACCCGCGCCCGGCGGCGCACGCAAAAGGGCCAGTATCAGGTGCTGCGCGAGGACTTCAACGAAGCGCTGCCCGGGTTGTTGGTGTTGTGGGTGCCGGACTCGGTTGATGACGTGCAAGAGGGCCGTTGGCTGAAACAAACCTTCGGCGAACGGCTGTGGCTGGCGGTGCAGTTACATCGCGGGCAGGACGATCAGCGGCGGCTGGCGGCGTTATCGAGTCTGGCGGGTGAGTTGGGGATTCCTGCCGTGGCCAGTGGTGATGTACACATGCATGCCCGAGGCCGACGCGCCTTGCAGGACACCATGACTGCGATTCGTCATCACGTCCCGGTGGCGGAAGCCGGATTGCGCCTGCACCCCAATGGCGAGCGGCATTTGCGCAGTGTCGAGGTGTTGCGCGAACTGTATCCGCCGGCCTTGCTGGAGGCGTCGGTGAGTCTGGCCCGGCGCTGCACCTTTGATCTGGGCCAGTTGCGTTATCAATATCCCAAAGAGCTGGTGCCGGAGGGGCACAGCGCCAGTTCCTGGTTGCGCCACCTGACCGAAGAAGGCATCGCCTGGCGCTGGCCGAAAGGGCCACAGGCCAAAGTGCTCAAGCAGATCGACGATGAGCTGGAGTTGATCGCCGAACTCGGCTACGAAAGCTACTTCCTCACCGTGCATGACGTGGTGCGCTTCGCTCGCGAGCAGCACATCCTCTGTCAGGGCCGTGGTTCGGCCGCCAACTCGGCGGTGTGCTTTGCCTTGGGCATCACCGAAATCGACCCGGATCGCACTACGTTGCTGTTCGAACGCTTCATGTCGAAAGAGCGCAACGAGCCGCCGGATATCGACGTCGACTTCGAGCACGAACGCCGCGAGGAAGTCCTGCAATACGTGTTTCGCCGTTACGGCCGCCATCGCGCGGCGCTGACAGCGGTGGTCAGCACTTACCACGCCGCCGGTGCGGTGCGCGATGTGGCCAAGGCGTTGAGCCTGCCGCCGGATCAGATCAACGCGCTAGCCGATTGCTGCGGCCATTGGAGCGATGAAACACCGCCAGTGGCACGCCTGATTGAGGGCGGATTCGATCCCGACAGCCCGGTGCTGCGCCGGGTGTTGAGCCTGACCGGGCAACTGATCGGTTTCCCCCGGCACCTGTCGCAGCACCCCGGTGGTTTTGTGATTTCCGAGCAACCGCTGGACAGTCTGGTGCCGGTGGAAAACGCCGCCATGGCCGACCGCACGATCATTCAGTGGGACAAGGACGACCTCGACGCGGTCGGGCTGCTCAAGGTCGACATCCTCGCGCTGGGCATGCTCAGCGCGATTCGCCGCTGTTTCGATCTGCTGCGCCGTCATCGCCATCTGGATCTGACACTGGCGACGATTCCGGCCGAAGACAAACCGACCTACGACATGATCAGCCGCGCCGACACCATCGGCGTGTTCCAGATCGAGTCCCGTGCACAGATGTCGATGCTGCCGCGCCTGCGACCGGCGAAGTTCTACGATCTGGTGATTGAGGTGGCCATCGTCCGGCCGGGCCCGATTCAGGGCGGCATGGTCCATCCGTACCTGCGCCGGCGGAACAAGGAAGAGCCGGAAACCTATCCGTCGCCAGAACTCAAGGTCGTACTGGAAAGAACCCTCGGTGTGCCGCTGTTTCAGGAACAAGTAATGCAGATCGCCATCGTCGCCGCCGACTACAGCCCCGGCGAGGCCGATCAGTTGCGCCGCTCCATGGCCGCGTGGAAACGCCACGGCGGGCTTGAGCCGCACAAGGAGCGACTCGCCGCCGGCATGAAGAAAAACGGCTACACGCCGGAGTTCGCCGCGCAGATTTTCGAGCAGATCAAAGGCTTCGGCAGCTACGGTTTTCCCGAATCCCACGCGGCCAGTTTCGCCTTGCTGACCTACGCCAGTTGCTGGCTCAAGTGCCACGAACCGGCGGCGTTCGCTTGTGCGCTGATCAACAGTTGGCCGATGGGCTTCTACAGCCCCGACCAGATTCTTCAGGACGCCCGTCGGCATCAGCTGCAGATCCGCCCGGTGGACGTGCGCGCCAGTGACTGGGATTGCAGCCTGGAACCGATCAGCGGCGCACAACCGGCGATTCGCATGGGGCTGCGCATGATCAAGGGTTTTCGCGAGGACGATGCCCGACGCATTGAAGCGGCGCGGATGCGCGGGGCATTTGCCGATGTTGCCGATTTGGGCGAGCGGGCCGCACTCGACAGTCGGGCGCAGGCGCTGCTGGCAGATTCCGGAGCGTTGCGCGGCCTGGCCGGTCATCGGCATCGGGCGCGCTGGGAGGTGGCCGGGGTGCAGAAACAGCTGGGGTTGTTTGCCGGTTTGCCGAGTCAGGAAGAGCCTGACGTGGTGCTACCCAAGCCCAGTGTCGGTGAAGATCTGCACGCTGATTACAAGACGGTCGGCACCACCCTGGGGCCGCATCCGTTGGCGTTGTTGCGCGACGAACTGAAGGCGCGGCGTTGCCGCAGTTCGCAAGAATTACTCGACATTGAGCATGGTCGCCCGGTCAGCATTGCCGGACTGGTGACAGGCCGGCAACGACCGGGTACTGCCAGCGGCGTGACGTTTGTCACCCTGGAAGACGAGTTCGGCAACGTCAATGTGGTGGTCTGGCGCGACCTGGCCGAGCGTCAGCGCCAGGTACTGGTCGGCTCGCAATTGCTCAAGGTCGATGGCCGCTGGGAGCGCGAGGGCGACGTGCGCCACTTGATCGCCGGCCGCCTGAGCGACCTGAGTCCGCTGCTCAACGGCATCCGCGTGCAGAGCCGCGATTTCCACTGACATCACAAAATTCTCTGTCTGATCGTTCCCAGAGCAGCCAATCCATTGGCGTCAAAAAAAATCTGTCATCAATGATGGCACTTTGTCATAATGCCGCCCCTTTTCCGCTCCCCACCGCGTTGCTGTGCCGGGACACCCCCGTTTTTCAAGAAGGAAATACTCAGTGAGAATGATCTCCCGGATGCTGGTCTCAGGTGTTGCGATTGCCGTGCTGGGCACAATCGCCGGCACGCTCGCCGGTTGCGCGACCGAAAGCTCCCGCGCGCTGCCGGTGGCCAAGGTTGAAAGCGCCACGCAAGTCTGGACTGGCGTTCGCGTGCCGATGGCCGTGGGCAAGTTCGATAACCGCTCCAGCTATATGCGCGGGATCTTCTCCGACGGCGTCGACCGTCTCGGTGGTCAGGCCAAGACCATCCTGATCACGCACTTGCAGCAGACCAACCGTTTCTCCGTGCTGGATCGCGACAACATGGGCGAAATCCAGCAGGAAGCGGCGATCAAGGGCCAGGCCCAACGCCTCAAGGGCGCTGATTATGTGGTCACCGGTGATGTCACCGAGTTTGGCCGCAAAGAGACCGGCGACCACCAGTTGTTCGGCATTCTTGGTCGCGGCAAAACTCAAGTGGCCTACGCCAAGGTCAACTTGAACATCGTCAACATCAGCACTTCGGAAGTGGTGTATTCGACCCAGGGCGCCGGCGAATACGCCTTGTCCAATCGCGAAATCATCGGCTTCGGCGGCACCGCTGCCTACGACTCCACCCTCAACGGCAAAGTCCTGGATCTGGCCATGCGCGAGGCGATCAATCGCCTGGTTGATGGCATGAACGCCGGTGCCTGGAAACCGGGCAACTGATCGACGCCCATTGCAAGGAGCAACAACCCATGAATTTGAATCTGTCGCGGTCGCTGATGACCCTGACGCTGGCCGCCAGCGCCTTGCTGGCGGGTTGCGCCGGCCCGCAAACCCTGTACCAGTGGGAAGGCTACGAACCCCAGGTCTACGAGTATTTCAAAAGCGAAACACCGAAAGAAGCCCAGGCTGAAGCACTGGAAGCCGACCTGCAGAAGATCCGCTCCACGGGTAAGGCCGTACCACCGGGTTACCACGCGCACCTCGGTCTGCTGTACCTGAGCATGGGTAAGGACGATCAGATGGTGCAGCAGTTCCGTACCGAAAAGACCCTGTTTCCCGAGTCCGGCACGTACATGGATTTCCTGCTTAAAAACGCCAAGACCGGAGACGCCAAATGATCCCGCGTGCAGTGAAACTGCTGGTGGGCGTGCTGGCACTGACCCTTCTGGGGGGCTGCGTAAAACCCAAGACCGTGGATTACTCGGCGTATAAGCAAGCGCGTCCGAAGACCATTCTGGTGCTGCCGCCGCTGAACACCTCGCCGGACGTCAAGGCCTCCTACAGCCTGTTGTCGCAAGTGACGTTTCCGCTGGCCGAGGCCGGTTATTACGTGCTGCCGATCGCGCTGGTTGACGAGACGTTCCGCCAGAACGGCCTGACCACGCCGGATGATATCCATCAGGCACCGCCCGACAAACTGAAGGAAATCTTCGGCGCGGATGCGGCGCTGTACATCACCGTGACCGAGTACGGTACGCGTTACATGGTGATCAGCAGCGAAACCGCAGTGACCGCTACCGCAAGACTGGTCGATCTGAAATCCGGCACCACGCTGTGGACCGGTTCGGCGCGAGCCTCGAGCGAAGAGGGTAACAACGGTAACGCGGGTGGCCTGGTTGGCATGCTGATTACCGCAGCGGTGAAGCAGATCATCAACAGTTCTACCGACGCCGGTTATCCGATTGCCGGTGTCGCCAGCAATCGTCTGTTGTCGGCCGGACATCCGGCGGGCCTGCTGTACGGGCCACGTTCGCCGAAATACGGCACGGACTGACAGCGAAGATAAAAAGATCGCAGCCTGGGGTCGCTTCTTGTAAATACATTTGCGAGAAGCGGCAACAGGCTGCGATTTTTTTTGCCTGAACACTTCTCGACTTTCTTCGATATCGACTTGCAATCAAGACCCTGCATCTTGCGGCCGAAGGCGATATCCTGCGCGACAGTTCATGCGCCACGGCAACGTTGCCAGCACGGAAGGAGCTTTCGAGTGACCGAGAAGAAACCGGAAACCACCGTCGACCGCGTCTACCAAGGGGTTTACGAGGCGATCAGCAAGCGTTCGCTGCGTCCGGGGATGAAACTGGGCGAGGCTTCGCTGGCGGAGTTGTTTAATGTCAGCCGCACGTCGGTGCGCGCCGCGCTCAAGCATTTGGAGGCCGACGGACTGGTGACTACCGAGCCCAATAAAGGCGCATCGGTTTCGTTGCCCAGTAACGAAGAGATTCGTTCGCTGTTTGAAACCCGGCGCCTGATCGAGATCGGCATTGTCACCGAGCTATGCCGACGCAAAGACATCGCCGCCATGCAGGTCCTGCGCGAACACTTGCTGCTGGAAGATCAAGCCCATGAGGCCGGCGATCACGAGCGACTGATCTACCTGCTCGGGGAGTTCCACCTCAAGCTTGCCCGCAGCCTGAATAATCCGGTGCTGCTCGACTGGTTCCAGAAGCTGATTTCCCGCGCCTCGCTGTACATTGCCGCACTGGATGACGACAGCCACGAAGCCTGCCGCGACAATGAGCACCTGCGCTTGATCGAGTACATCGAGGCCGGCAATCAGAGCGCCGCCATCGAACTGACCTGCGTGCACCTGAACGGTATCGAGAAGGCCATTCTCGACGTCGCCGCCAAAATGAAAACTGGCTACCATCCGCTCAAACATCTGATCGGTGTTTAAACCTGAACGGCGTCTGAAATCGGCTATACATCTAATGAAACCAATACGCTCGGCGATGCTCGAAACAGACGGGCATCGCGTCCTTACGGCGTCGCGGTTTATCGGGCAATCAGCACAGGACACCGAGTCAACCGATGCAGTTTTTATCCGATAGCCACGGTTGTGACGGCTGGAAAGGCGAAATGGCCGGGCGCATTTGTGCGTTCGACTGGAGCCAGACTGACCTGGGGCCGCTGGATACCTGGCCCACCAGCTTGCGCAGCGCCGTGCAGATGCTGCTCGCTTCGCCGTTGCCGATGGTCATGCTGTGGGGGCGTGCTGGCTACATGATCTACAACGACGGTTATTCGGAGTTCGCGGGTGGCCGGCATCCCTACCTGCTGGGTTCACCGGTGGAACTGGGCTGGCCGGAAGTCGCCGAGTTCAACCGGCATGTGGTGGATACGTGTCTGGCCGGTGGCACCTTGTCTTACCGCAACAAGGAACTGGTATTACTGCGCGATGGCGTGCCCGAAGACGTCTGGATGGATCTGTATTACAACCCCGTACCCGACGACACGGGCGCGCCTGCCGGTGTGATGGCGACGGTGGTGGAAACCACTGAACGGGTGGTTGCCGAACAGCTGCGTCAGGCCGCCGAAGATGCCTACCGCGCCGATAACGAACGGGTGCGTCTGGCATTGAATGCCGGCGCCTTGCTCGGCTCGTTTGTCTGGGATGTGAAAAGCAACACGATGTCGGCAGACGAACGTTTCGCCCGGACGTTCTCTTATCCACCGAACCAGGATCTGAGCAACCTGGCGCAAGACGTCGCTCGCTCGCGCATCCACCCCGATGACTTGCCCTGGGTGCAGGAGCGGGTCGTCCATTCAATGCAGACCGGTGAGCCCTACAACGCCGAATACCGTGTACAGCGCAGCGATGGTAGTTATCTGTGGGTACTGGCCAGCGGTGCCTGCGAGTTCAATGAACAGGGTGAACCGTTTCGTTTTCCCGGCGTATTGATCGACATCCACGAGCGCAAGATCGCCGAAGAGTCGCTGCTCAAATTCACCCGCAACCTTGAACAACGGGTGGCCAGTGAAGTGGGTGCGCGGCTGGCCGCCGAGGAGCAATTGCGTCAGTCGCAGAAGCTCGAAGCGATCGGCGGATTGACTGGCGGCGTGGCCCATGACTTCAATAACCTGTTGCAAGTGATCGCCGGCAACCTGCACTTGCTGGCACGCCATGAGCCGGACAATGCCAACGTGCAACGGCGCGTCAGTGCCTCGCTGGCGGCAGTCGAGCGCGGTGCCAAGCTGTCCTCGCAATTGCTTGCGTTTGCCCGGCGTCAGCCGCTATCACCGGCAGTGTGCAAACCGCAGCAGATCTTCGACGGCGTGGGTGAGTTATTGCAACGGGCGTTGGGAGAAACCATTCAGATCGATATGCAGTTGCCGCAAGAACCGTGGCACATCAACGTCGACCGCAATCAACTGGAAAACGCGATTCTCAACCTGGCGATCAACGCCCGGGATGCGATGCAGGGTGAGGGCACCATTGTCCTCAGCGCCCTCAATACCCGACTCGACAGCACGTTTTGCGCCGGTAAAGGCATCTGCGCAGGCGATTTTGTGCGGGTGGCGGTCAGCGATACCGGTCCAGGCATTCCGCCGCAGATGCTGGAGCAGGTGTTTGAACCGTTCTTCACCACCAAGGCCGACGGCCAGGGCACCGGGCTGGGCCTGAGCATGGTGTTTGGTTTCGTCAAACAAAGTGGCGGGCACGTCGAGATCGACAGTACGCTCGGCGAGGGCACGCGGGTGCAGCTGTATTTCCCGCGCAGCCTGCGGCCGATCCGCGAAGAGTCACCGAGCATCGACAATCATCAGAGAGGTGGTCACGAGACGATTCTGGTGGTCGAGGACAACGACGCGGTGCGCACCTCGGCAGTAGAGTTGTTGCGTGAAGAAGGTTACCGGGTGTTGACCGCAGGCAACGGCGATGCGGCCATGCAGATGCTGCTGGAAGGCGTCGATGTCGATCTGATTTTCACCGACGTGGTCATGCCGGGGCTGATCAAGAGTTCCGATCTGGCCGCATGGGCCAAGGTGCAGGCACCACAGGTGGCAGTGCTGTTCACCTCCGGGCACACCCGAGACATCATTTCGCGCAATCACCAACTCAGCCCCGACACCCATTTGCTGGGCAAACCCTATGGCCCCGAAGCGCTATTGCAGATGATTCGTGCGGTGCTTAACGACTGAGCTGAAAACTCCCTCACCAAGGCAGGCTGATGACTTCCAAACGCACCTCCAAAGCACCCGCCGGTATGGTTCGGGTGCGTGGCGCCCGTGAGCACAATCTGAAGAACGTCGACGTCGACATCCCTCGCGATGCGCTGGTGGTGTTCACCGGCGTGTCCGGTTCGGGCAAGTCGTCGCTGGCGTTTTCCACCTTGTATGCCGAAGCCCAGCGCCGCTATTTCGAGTCAGTTGCGCCGTACGCGCGACGGCTGATCGATCAGGTGGGTGTGCCGGATGTCGATTCTATTGAAGGCTTGCCGCCCGCCGTGGCCCTGCAACAGCAGCGCGGTACGCCAAGCACACGCTCGTCGGTGGGCAGCGTGACCACGTTGTCGAGCCTGATCCGCATGCTTTATTCCCGCGCCGGCAGTTATCCGCCGGATCAGGCGATGTTGTACGCCGAGGCCTTTTCACCGAACACCCCGCAGGGCGCCTGTCCGGAGTGTCATGGGCTGGGCCGGGTGTATGAAGTCACCGAAGCACTGATGGTGCCTGATCCAGACCTGACCATCCGCCAACGGGCCGTCGCTTCCTGGCCGTTGGCCTGGCAGGGGCAGAACCTGCGCGACATCCTCGTGACCATGGGCATTGATGTCGATATCCCGTGGCGCAAACTGCCGAAAAAGCAACGCGACTGGATTCTCTTTACCGAAGAAACCCCGACCGTGCCGGTGTATGCCGGGCTGACGCCAGAAGAAACCCGCGTCGCCCTCAAGCGCAAAATGGAGCCGAATTATCAGGGCACGTTCACCGGTGCCCGTCGCTACATCCTGCACACCTTCACCCACTCGCAAAGTGCGCTGATGAAGAAGCGCGTTTCGCGGTACATGCTTGGCAGTCCTTGTCCGCTGTGCGATGGCAAACGCCTGAAGCGCGAAGCGTTGTCAGTGACGTTTGCCGGCTACGACATCGGTGAACTGTCGCAGATGCCGTTGCTGCAAGTCGCCGAAGTATTGAAACCGGTGGCGGCGGCCAGTTACCTGGAACACGTCGAAGAAAGCGGCGAAACCTTGAGCCATGCGCAGACCCGCGAAGCGCGCCAACAACGCGTCGTCCACGGTGCGAGCGGCCATGCCGGCGCGCCGGATGTGCGCCACACGCCGAACCTGTCGCTGGAAAAGCGTCTGGCGGCGCAGCGCATTGCCGAGGACCTGCTGGAGCGGGTGAGTACGCTGACCGATCTGGGGCTGGGTTATCTGGCGCTGGAGCGCAGCACACCGACCTTGTCGTCCGGTGAATTGCAGCGTTTGCGCCTGGCCACACAATTGGGTTCGCAGTTGTTTGGCGTGATCTACGTGCTCGACGAACCGTCCGCCGGGCTGCATCCCGCTGATGGCGAGGCGCTGTTCGAAGCCTTGCAGCGTTTGAAGGCCGACGGCAACACCCTGTTTGTGGTCGAGCATGATCTGGAAACCATGCGCCGCGCCGACTGGTTGATCGACGTTGGCCCGGCGGCGGGTGAGAAGGGTGGGCAGATCCTGTACAGCGGCCCGCCAGCGGGTCTGGCCGACATCGAGCAATCGCAGACCCGCGCTTATCTGTTCGCTGAGCAGCAGCGTCCGACACGAGCGGCGCGCAAGCCATCGGGCTGGCTGAAACTCGATGGCATCAGCCGCAATAACCTCAGTCATCTCAGCGCCGAATTTCCTTTGGGTTGCTTCACCTCGGTGACCGGCGTGTCCGGTTCCGGCAAGTCGAGTCTGGTCAGTCAGGCCTTACTGGAATTGGTCGGCGCGCAACTGGGGCGGCCGAGCGTTGATGCCGAACCTGAAGAACTCAGCCTTGAGGATGACGCGCCGCAGGTCAGCAGCGGTCAGGTCGTCGCCGGGCTGGAGTCGATCAAGCGCCTGGTGCAGGTCGATCAAAAGCCCATCGGCCGCACGCCACGCTCCAATCTGGCGACCTACACCGGTCTGTTCGACAACGTGCGCAAGCTGTTCGCCGCGACGCCCGAGGCGCAGGCGGCCGGTTATGACGCCGGGCAGTTTTCCTTCAACGTCGCCAAGGGCCGTTGCCCGACCTGCGAAGGAGAGGGTTTTGTCAGCGTCGAGTTGTTGTTTATGCCCAGCGTGTATGCGCCGTGCCCGACCTGTCATGGTGCGCGTTACAACCCGCAGACCCTGGCGATTCTCTGGGAAGGCTTGAGCATTGCCCAAGTGCTGCAATTGACGGTCGATGAAGCGGTGACGGTGTTTGCCGGACAGCCGGGTATTCGTCGTTCGCTGGAGGTGCTGCGTGATATCGGCCTCGGTTATCTGCGGCTGGGGCAACCGGCCACGGAACTGTCCGGCGGCGAGGCGCAGCGGATCAAACTGGCCACCGAACTGCAGCGCAACCAGCGCGGCGCGACCTTGTATGTGCTGGATGAACCGACCACCGGCCTGCATCCACGGGATGTCGATCGATTACTGGAACAGCTCGATACGCTGGTGACAGCGGGGCACACGGTGATCGTGGTCGAGCATGAAATGCGCGTGGTCGCCCAGAGTGACTGGGTGATCGACATCGGCCCGGGGGCGGGGGATCAGGGTGGCAAGATTGTTGTGGCGGGTACACCGCAGAAAGTCGCAGCGAGTAAAAAGAGCCGGACAGCGCCGTTTCTGGCCCGGGCCTTGAGCCGATAGTCGCGCGCGTCGATGGGCACGGCTGGCGAGTGCGATGTTTTGAACGTTGGCGCGGCGCCGGCTTCGAACTTTCAAGGCCCGACTGGTTTCAGTCGCGCTGGCTTTGAACAACGAGGTGCTTATGAACGAGCAACAGCAAAATCAGTCGGGGCAGCCGATCAATCGCAATGATCCGGCCATCGACCCGCAAGTGCCGGGGCAACCGGCGCCGACGCAACCTGCACAACGCCAGGGTGATACGGAGCAGGCGCAAAGTGCTGATCCGGCGGTGGATCAGAAGAACCAGCACACCGATAACGACAACGAGTTCAGCCCGGGTTTCGAGCCTGAGCCGGATCGTGCGAAACCGGGTGAGGAGACGGATGCTGATATAGACACGGATGGGGGTTAATCAGGGTCGCAAATAGCGAGGCCGCATCCATTGGATGCGGCCTCATTATTTGCAGCCGATCATTTATTTGCTCGGATGCTTGGCTTGCAGTTCCTTCGCCGCTGCCAGATGTTTTTCCAGCGCCGGCAGCATTTTTTGGGCGAACGCTTTCAGCTCAGTCGCGCCTTTGACCTTGTCATCCGTCACGGTGTTGGCCTGCTTCTTGAACAACTCGATGGTGTCTTCGTGAGCCTTCACCTGATTGTTGGCGTAGGCCGCGTCGAAGGACTCGTCGCGCATGTCGAGGATTTTCTCTTTGGCCTGCTTGACCAGCGTGGTGGTGTCCGGCACCTCGATGTCATGGGCCTTGGCAATCGTCGCCAGTTCATCATTGGCGTTGCCATGGTCGGTAATCATCATGGTGGCGAACGCCTTGATGTCCGCTGATTGGCTTTTTTCCAGAGCGAGGCGGCTGGTTTCGATTTCAGCAATGCCACCGGCAGCGGCGTTATCGACGAAGTTGTTGTCGGTGGCAGCGAAGGCGCTGCTCATGCCAGTGCTCAAAGCGACAGCCAGTACCAGATGACGCAGCTTGAATCCGTCCATTTGTGTATCTCCACGCAATTTGTTGTGAGCGTTATGCAGTGGAGGCAGGGCGACGGACAAAGGTTTTATCGCATTTGCGACAGGGCGACGAACGGCCACCGCTGGTCTGACAGGTGGTCGACAGAACGCCTCAACCGAGGCCATTCTGGTAACTGGCCAGCGCAATCGGTCGCGTTGGCCGCCCGATCAACTGATGGAGGTGTTCCATGCCGGTTCCCCATGACCTGTTACAGGACTTGAAGATTGCAAAGGAAGAGATCCAGCACAAACGCTCCAACGATCCGTTACTGGATTCATTGATCAACAAGTATGCCGAAGCTGATGCCGAAGTGGTCAAGGCCGAAACCGCCCAGTCGGATGCCCCCAGTGACGACGCACTGAAGAAACTCAAAGAGAAGCGCTTGCAGGTCAAAGACAAGATCGTCCAGCAGTTACAGGCGAAAGCCTGACCCCTGATTAACCTGCCGACCTACGGTTGCAGATTGACTGGAACGACGGCCACGCCCGGCACCTCGAATGTTCAGAGTCTTCCATCATCGACTCTTTGCGAGGTGCCTTATGAACGATCCCAAATTCCCCAGTGAAGAGCAGGGCGCATTCGACCCGGTTCCGACCCATCCCGAGCCTAATAGCCCGGCGCATACCACCGCATTCCCTGAAGAGCCGGTTGAAGAACTGCCGGAGGATGAAGACCCCGACAAGTTCGATAAATCCTCTAATTGACAGACCTCCATCGCTGGCAAGCCAGCGATGGCGTCAGTCAATCCAGCGCAAATTCAGCAGGCTTACTTCAGGGCTTCAGTCAGTGGCAAGCGCGCCATATGCGTTGCCTTGAGCGATCCGAAATACAACCAGTCCCCATACTCGCGCACCGTGGTGATCGGCGAATAATTGCCGCTGCTGGCATCCTGCAAATTGGCAATCACCTTGCCCTCAAGATCCAGCCCCAACACAAATCCGCGCTTTTCCACCGGTTTGGGGAGTACGGTCAGCGCCCGCACGATCATCGTGCGTACGAACGGATATCCGGCAGTGCCATCCAGTAACGCATTGCGCGGTGCATAGAGGGCGACCCAAAAGCGGTTGCTGCCATTGAACGCCAGGTTGTCCGGCAGCCCCGGCAAATTATCGATGAACACGTCGTGGGTGCCAGCCTTCGGCCCGGTCAGCCAGAAGCGGCTGATGCGGTAGGCGCCGGTCTCGTTGACCAGCACGTAGGCGTCATCCGGGCCGAGGGTTACACCGTTGGCGAACTCCAGTTTGTCCAGCAGTACGCTGGTTTTGCCAGTCTGGAAGTCATAGCGCAGCAGACGGCCGTCGCCGCCGTGCTCGATGATTGCCTCGCCGTCATGGCCGTAACCCCAACGACTGGAGGCATCGCTGAAATAGGCATAATGCCCGGATTTGTCGATCGCCACGTCGTCGGAGAAACCAAATTCAAGGTCGTTGGCAGCGGTGGTCAAGGGAATCAACTGGCCTTGAGCATCCAGCGAGAGCAAGCCTTTGACCCCGTCGGCGATCACCAGCAACCCGTTGGGATGCCGCGCCAGCCCCAACGGTCTTCCGCCGGTATCAGCCAGAACTTTGCGCGTCTTGCCGTCGAGACTGGTGCGGATCAGCCTGCCGTCATGCAGCCCGGTGATCAGGAAATCGCTCTCCAGTAGCAGCGCTTCCGGGCCTTCGATATCACTCGGCCCAACCTGTTCGGTCGCTTTGAGACGCTGGTTGTCGGCATAGACGCCTTCGCTGAGGGAGGGCGCCGACGCCGGTTTCCACGCGACCGGTTCCACCCGGGTGGGCATCAGCAGCAGATACGCGATGACGACAACAATCAGCAGCAATAAAAACCGCCGCCACCTCATGCGCTGGCCCTCACGGACGCCAGATGCTGTGCCGCTCTATCGCGCAACGCGAGCATCGATGCCGCCGACTCCCGCTCGATGCGGCGTTTGAGCAATAACTGATTGGCAATGCGCATGCCCAAACCGTCGAAGCGATAATCAAGCGTGCGCAAAAACCGTGTGCCGTTGCCTCCAGCCGAGCACTCGTAGGTCAGCAGCAACGACAAACCGTGATCGCCTTGCGCTCGCGCGCACCAGCGTCGGCCGGGCAAGTACTCGGTGACTTCCCAACTGAGGTGACCGGCACGTCCGCCGGCATGAATATCTTCTTCAAACCGTGACCCGGCGTGCAACGGGCCTTGCGCGCCGTCGATCTTTAATGACGACGGGTGCCACTCGGGCCAGTGGCTGACACTGGCGGCATAGGCGAGCACGGCAATCGGGTCGCCGGCGATATCGATCGTGTGCTGCATGCGGGTCATGGGCATTCTCGAATAGCTCGAAGGGGAGGTTTCCGGCTCCCAGTACAGGGTGCCGAACAGGTAGTCCATCAGTGGCAGGACGATATTGAAATTGCGCTCCTGCATGCGCTCGCGACGGTGATGCAGTTCGTGCAAACGCCGCATCTGGCGAATCCACGGCAGGCGCGTCAGCGGGTTGTCTGGCGGCAGGTGTTCAGCGGCGTGAAACACCTCGTAGGCCAGATAACCCAGGACCATGCAGCCGCCAAACAACCCGGCAACATTGGCGTTGACCTGCGCGAAAAGCCACCACAACGGCAGAGTGATGACCAGCGTGTGAATCACGATCAACCACGCCGGGAACAGAATCACTCGCCAATCCCGGGCGCTGTCGTAAGTCATGTGGCCGGGGGTGAAGAAGCTGTGATGGTCGCCCGCATGCCGAGCGTAGAACATTTTTGCGAAAGCTTTTTTATGGTGGCCGAGATGGCGATGGACCATGTACACGCCAAAGTTGAACAACAACAGCGTCAGCGGCACGGTCAGCCATTCCAGCCAACCGACCTGTTGCACGGTGCTCCAGAACGCACCGATGGCCAGTACACCGAACAGCAGCACGAAGACGCCGTGCAGCCACGGGTTGTAAAACGGATGGATCGCCGCGCGATAGCGGCTGCGAAATGCCTCGGTGGTCTGCCTCACTGCGTTCACCTGTGGGTATTGTTGTTATACCCGGCAGATTAGCCGATCCCGCCGTTTGTGCAGCCCAGACCTTGAGGCCACATGCGCCATGCTGCGCGGCAAATCGGTAGCGTCAGCTCAACGGGTTCCAGCGTTGTGACCAGTCGTCATCGGTGCGGATCACTTCGCGCAGCAGGTTGAAGGCTTGCTGCAGCGTCGCCGAGTCGCGATCGCGCGAGTACACCAGATAGGTCGGATAGCCGAATTCAGGGGCTTTGGTCACTGGTTCCAGTGCGCCGCTTTCCAGATAGGTGCGCACTACGCGCGTACGGAAGTAGCCGCTGCCGCCATTTTCGAGGATGTATTGCAGGGCCAGCGGGCCGAGATTGAAACTCAGCGCAGCTTTGGCTTTTTCCGGCAGAGCGGCATCATGCTGACGGCGGAAGTCCGGCCCCCAGTCGATGTAAACGTACGGATCGGGCCGATCCGGCGCACGCACCAGAATCAGTTTTTCTTCCAGCACCTGCTCGACCTGCAATCCCGGCCAGTATTCCGGTTGATAGACCAATGCGGCGTCGAGCACACCGAGTTCGAGTTGGCGCAGCAGGTTTTCGCCATCGCGGATTTCCATGCGCAGGGCATGGCCGGGGATTTTCTCGCGCAATTGGGCCGCCCAACTGAGCATCAACGGGTTGCACAGGCTGACTTCACCGCCGATGTGCAGCACGTTGTGATAACCCTCGGGCAGCGGCAAATCGCGGCGGGCGGCTTCCCAGGTCTGCACCAGTTGATTGGCGTAGACCACGAACGCTTCACCATTGGGCGTCAATTTCGCCCCGGCGCGATTGCGCACAAACAAGGTACTGCCCAACTGACTTTCGAGCTTTTGTACCCGGGCGGTGATCGCCGTTTGCGTGACGAACAACTTCTGCGCAGCGGCGGCGAGACTGCCGTGGCGGACGATTTCGAGGAAGGTGCGGGCGAGGTCGATGTCCATGGGCGGGCCGGTGTTTGAGGTGGCGAGCATTGTAAAGGCAAAAGCCCCTCACCCTAACCCTCTCCCTGAGGGAGAGGGGATTGACCGAGGTGTCTTGCGTCACACATCGACCTGAAAGATCGAATCGATTATGGATTCAAAGCAAGACCCTCAGGTCGGTTTAGATCGCCAATATCACCGGCTCGGTTCCCTCTCCCTCGGGAGAGGGCCAGGGTGAGGGGAAAGCGGTCACCACCGACTCAACTGGCCAACTCGACCGAACGCACCCGCGCCCAATCCTCCACCAGCCGCGCCGGGGTGCCACACGCCTTGCGCTTATAAACAAAATTGCGGCATTTCTCGGCAAACCCGTTGCGGTTGTAAAGCATGTCTTCCTGCATTTCCTGGAGTTCGGTTTCGCGGCATTGCTGGATCAGCACTTGATCAATCCGTGACTTGCGTTCACGCACAGCGGCGTAAGTCGGATCGCTCAAAACGCTGTTGGCCCGTTGCAACAACCACAATGAAAACTCATCAGGGCAACGCGGGCCGATTTCCTGAACCATGCCCAGTTGCAGCGCCTGGCTGGCACTCACCGGCAGACACGCTTGAGCCAATTGCTCGGCCATTGCCGGGCCGACGGCGCGGGGCAGGCTGTACGTCCAGTTTTCCGAGCCATACAGGCCCATGCTCTTGTAATGCGGATTGAGCACGATATCGGCCCGGGCAAACACGATATCGGCAGCCAGAGCGAGCATCACGCCACCGGCGCCGGCATTGCCCGTCACGCCGCTGACCACCAGTTGCCGTGCACTCAGCAACTCTTCACAGACATCATCGATCGCCTGAATATTCGCCCAGGCTTCAGCGCCCGGATCCTGCGCGGCCTGAATCACATTCAAATGCACACCGTTGGAAAAGCTCCCGCGCCCACCCTTGATCAGCAACACCTGAGTGTCGCGGGACTTGGCCCAGCGCAACGCTTCAACCATGCGCCGGCATTGCTCGGTGCTCATGGCGCCGTTGTAGAACTCGAAGGTCAGCTCGCCGACATGCCCGGACTCGCGGTAGCGAATCGGCTGATACGCCTCGTCGCTGAACGGCTGACTGGCAATCGACCAGTCCAGCGGCGGTACATCGACCAATTGCACGGCCAGCACGTGCCGCGCCGGTTGCTTGAAGGTTTCTTCGCCGGGCTGCGGTTTGCGCCGCAGCGAGCCGATCCAAACACTCTGATCACCGGCCGCGACCAGCACCGCATCGTCATGCACCGCGAGAATTTCGCCGGGCATGCCAGTGCGCGAGTCCAGGTGCGCGTCGTACACGTAATACTGCCCGCCGGCCAGGCTTGCCAGCACGCCGGGCTGGCCGTCCGCCGCGTCTATGCTGCGTTTGATGAAACGTGCGCAATCGTGCCAACTGAAGCTGCGATCAACCTGCTTCATGTTCGGCTGCAAACGCCCGCGTACTGTCGGGTCGGTGTAGTCCAGCACCACTGGCACGAAGCCTTCAACGAATTTTTCCACCACTTCGCGAATGCAGCGAATGGCCGCATCACTGACCCGACCGTTGTACAACTCGGATTTGCGCAATCCGGGCGGCAGATTGAATTCGCAGGTAGCCCAGACCGGCCCGGCGTCCATTTCCTCGACCGCTTGCAGCGCCGTCACGCCCCAGCGTGTCAGCTCGTTGGTAATCGCCCAGTCCAGCGCACTGGCGCCACGATCGCCAACGATGCCGGGATGGATGATCACCACCGGACGTTCGGTATTGCTCCACAGCGCTTGCGGGACGCGGTCCTTGAGGAACGGGCAGATCACCAGATCGGCGCCACTGTGTTCGATCTGCTCGCACACCGAAGCCTCGTCGGTAAACACCACGACACTGGGCGAATGCCCAGCTTCACGCAGGTCCAGCCAGGCACGTTGGGTCAATCCGTTAAACGCCGACGACAGCAGAATGATGTTGAGTGGTCGCATGAAAATTCTTCCTTGAATGGGATCAGCCGCAGGCTCCCGGTGAGCCTTCCCTGGCCTTCGATGGAGCCGGAAGATTAATCAGTGACCGCTCGCACACCAGTGATCGAGATCAACGTTGTGTCAGCCAATTTCCCTGGCGCTCAAACGCAAAATCCCGCCACAAGGGCGGGATTTGTTTGAAGCTGAACTGCAGTCTTACGAAGGGAACAGCTCGGACAGTTTCATGGCCAGCATCATGTCGCCTTCAGCGCGCAGTTTGCCGCCCATGAACGCTTGCATGCCGTCGGTCGAACCGTCGACGATGCCTTCCAGGGTTTCGCCGTCCATCACCAGAGTGACCTGTGCGTCCGGGTTCTCGCCTTCTTGCAGTTCACAGGTGCTGTCTTTGACGATCAGCGAGAAGTTTTTGGTCTCGTCGATGCGGAAACCGAAGACCAGATCCAGACCGGCAGCAGCGGCTGGGTTGAACTTGGCTTTCATTGCTTGTACGGCATCAGCTACGGAGGTCATGGTTCGATCCTTTCTTGGGTAATAAGAGCTGGTTGATTACAGCAAGGGTCACAGTAATCCGGACTCAGCGAAAAGTGATGAGTTCCGGGGCCTTCAACAGTTGCAGATGGGCATGACTGTTGAAGGAGGCCAACGCCACCTCGCGACCGCGGAATTTCAACTGGTTGAGCGAGGTGTTGACGATTTGCCAGTTCAGTTCAAAGGCCTGCTTGGCAGGCATTTGCGTAATCAGGTGGAGCAAAGCGGTGATGGTGCCGCCGGAAGTGAACACGGCGATCTTCTGTTTATCGCCGGCCTGTTCAAGAATTCGGTGCAATCCGGCCTGGACGCGTTCAACGAAACCCAGCCAGCTTTCCAGCCCCGGCGTGTCGTAGGTGCCGGCCAGCCAGCGTTCGATGATCAACGCGAAAATGCGCTGGAATTCACTGCGGTTTTGCGCGGCGTTGCGCAGGATATCGAGGGCTTCGGGTTCGTCCGCCAGCATCGCCGGGAGCAGGGCACGAATCACTGCGTCGGCATCGAACTCGTTGAAGGCGGCATCGGTTTCCAGGGTCGGTATCGACAGGCCTTTGGCGGTGAATTGCTCCAGCGCACTGGTGGCCGTGTGTTGCTGGCGGCGCAGATCACCTGCCAGGCAGCGATCGAAGCGGATCCCCAGTTCGGCGAGGTGTTGACCGAGGATTTCTGCCTGGCGCACACCGGTCGGCGACAGGACGTCATAGTCGTCTGCACCAAAGGAGGCCTGGCCATGTCGAATCAAGTAGATGCTGCCCACGTCCGCGTCATCCCGGTACGTTGAAGGTTTGGCGAGGTTATGAGGATGATGGAGAGCTGTCAATGAAAAAACATACGCTTGTTTGAAATGCCCGTTACAGGCGTGTTGCCAGAGGTTTCACGGCTGGCCGACGAGCCAGCGCATGGGTATGCTGGAGCCATCCCGCGTGTGTGTTACATCCACGCATCGTTTTAAGGAGTCTCTGTGGAGTTTTTGTCCGAATACGCCAGCTTCCTGGCCAAGACCGTCACTCTGGTGATCGCCATTCTGGTGGTGCTCGCCAGTTTTGCCGCATTGCGCAGCAAGGGTCGGCGCAAGTCGGCTGGCCAGTTGCAGGTCAGCAAGCTCAATGATTTCTATAAAGGCCTGCGTGAGCGCCTGGAGCAAACCCTGCTCGACAAGGATCAGCTCAAAGCCTTGCGCAAGAGCGAGGCCAAGGCCGAAAAAAGCGAGAAGAAACAGAAGAAAAAGCCTGAGGTTAAACCACGGGTGTTTGTGCTGGATTTCGACGGCGACATCAAAGCCTCGGCCACCGAGAGTCTGCGTCATGAGATCACTGCGCTGCTGACCCTCGCCACACCAAAGGACGAAGTCGTCCTGCGTCTGGAAAGCGGCGGTGGCATGGTGCACAGCTATGGACTGGCTTCGTCGCAACTGGCGCGAATCCGCGAAGCCGGCGTGCCGCTGACCGTGTGCATCGACAAGGTCGCGGCGAGCGGCGGCTACATGATGGCGTGCATCGGCGAAAAGATTATCAGCGCGCCGTTCGCGATTCTCGGCTCGATTGGCGTGGTCGCGCAATTGCCCAACGTCAACCGCTTGCTGAAAAAACACGACATCGATTTCGAAGTGCTGACCGCCGGTGAATACAAACGCACCCTGACCGTGTTTGGCGAAAATACCGAGAAAGGCCGCGAGAAATTCCAGGAAGACCTCGACATTACCCATCAACTGTTCAAGAACTTCGTTGCCCGCTACCGCCCGCAACTGGCTATCGATGACGTGGCGACCGGCGAAGTCTGGCTCGGCGTCGCGGCGCTGGACAAGCAATTGGTCGATGAACTCAAGACCAGCGATGAATACCTCGCACAGAAAGCCAAACAGGCCGAGGTTTATCACCTGCATTACGCCGAACGCAAAAGCCTGCAGGAACGCATTGGCATGGCGGCCAGCGGTTCGGTCGACCGCGTGCTGTTGAGTTGGTGGAGTCGTTTGACCCAGCAACGCTTCTGGTAAACAGTCAGGCATAAAAAACGCCGGTCAATGACCGGCGTTTTTTTGTGTCCAGTAAACCGCAGGCTTAGCGGCGACGGAACAGCGGCAGCGGTTCGTCAGTGGCGGCCTGATAGGTCACCGAGAAGTCCTTGAGACCCTCGAGGGCTTCATAGGGATCTTTGTCCGGACGTACGGCAAAGGCGTCGAAACCGCAGCGATGCATGTAGAACAGTTGGTCGCGCAGCACATCGCCAATCGCCCGCAGTTCACCTTTGAAACCGTAACGGTCACGCAGCAGACGCGCGTTGGAGTAGTTGCGGCCGTCGGTAAACGCCGGGAAGTTCAGCGCGATCACCTGGAAATCGGCGACGTCGTCACCAATCTCCTCGGCTTCTTCATCGGCGTCCAGCCATACGCCCAGGCCGCCGTCGCGGGCCTTGAGCATACGGCTATGTTCGCGCCACAACTGCAATGGCACGATCAGATCGTCACAGTTGCTGATCTCGTCGATGTTGAAATCCTTCGGCAGCAGATGCCAGGTTTCGTCGACGACTTCGTTGTTCTTAATGATTCGCTGCATAGACGCGTTCCTTGAAGAGGTCGATGCCAATACGCTGATAGGTGTCGATGAAGCGCTCGTCTTCGGTACGTTGTTCCACGTACACGTCGATCAGCTTCGAGATGACGTCAGGCATGGCTTCCTGAGCGAAGGACGGGCCGAGGATCTTGCCCAGACTCGCGTCACGGCTGGCGCTGCCGCCGAGGGACACCTGGTAGAACTCTTCGCCTTTCTTGTCCACCCCGAGGATGCCGATGTGGCCGACGTGGTGGTGACCACAGGCGTTCATGCAACCGGAGATGTTCAGGTCCAGTTCGCCGATGTCGAACAGATAGTCCAGGTCGTCGAAACGACGCTGGATCGATTCGGCAATCGGGATCGACTTGGCATTGGCCAGCGAGCAGAAATCACCGCCCGGGCAGCAGATGATGTCGGTCAGCAGGCCGATGTTCGGCGTGGCAAAACCGCCTTCACGCAGCTCGCCCCACAGGGTGAACAACTGGCTCTGCTCGACGTCAGCGAGAATGATGTTCTGCTCATGGGAGGTGCGCAGTTGACCGAAGCTGTAGCGGTCGGCCAGATCGGCGACGGCGTCAAGCTGCTTGTCGGTGATGTCGCCCGGCGCGACGCCAGTCGGTTTCAGCGACAGGGTCACGGCCACATAACCCGGCTTCTTGTGCGCCAGGGTATTGCGGGTGCGCCAGCGAGCGAAGCCTGGATGTTCTTTATCGAGATCGGCCAACTGGGTAGTCTGGTTTTCCAGCACCTTGTAGTCCGGGTCGACGAAGTGCTTGGCGACGCGATCCAGTTCGGCTTCGGTCAATGTGGTCTGGCCACCGCGCAGGTGTTCCATTTCCGCATCGACTTTTTGTGCAAACACTTCAGGCGTCAGTGCCTTGACGAGGATCTTGATCCGCGCCTTGTATTTGTTGTCGCGACGGCCGTAGCGGTTGTAGACCCGCAGGATCGCGTCGAGGTAGCTCAACAGGTCCTGCCACGGCAGGAACTCATTGATGAACGCGCCGACTACCGGGGTACGACCGAGGCCGCCGCCCACCAGCACGCGGAAACCCAGCTCGCCAGTTTCGTTGTGCACCGGCTCAAGGCCGATGTCGTGGACTTCGATGGCTGCACGGTCAGCGGTCGAACCGTTGACGGCGATCTTGAATTTACGCGGCAGGTAAGCGAATTCCGGGTGGAACGTGGTCCACTGACGGACGATTTCGCACCATGGGCGTGGGTCGATCACCTCGTCGGCGGCGACACCGGCGAACTGGTCAGTAGTGACGTTGCGCAGGCAGTTGCCACTGGTCTGGATCGCGTGCATCTGCACGGTGGCCAGTTCAGCGAGGATGTCCGGGATGTCTTCCACCGCCGGCCAGTTGAACTGCACGTTCTGCCGCGTACTGATGTGGGCGTAGCCCTTGTCGTAGTCACGGGCAATCTTGGCCATCATGCGGGTCTGACGCGAAGTCAGCTGGCCGTAAGGCACTGCCACACGCAACATCGGCGCAAAACGCTGGATGTACAGGCCATTTTG
The DNA here is from genome assembly GCF_059716145.1 of Pseudomonas sp. LBUM1648. Classification (NCBI taxonomy): domain Bacteria; kingdom Pseudomonadati; phylum Pseudomonadota; class Gammaproteobacteria; order Pseudomonadales; family Pseudomonadaceae; genus Pseudomonas; species Pseudomonas sp. LBUM1648. The sequence continues at coordinate 3,611,942 of NZ_CP166808.1, read as the reverse complement.
CAGGCGCAGGGGGCGGAACTCTTCTTCGCTCAGCTCACCTGCCAGATAGCGTCGGGTCTGATCACGGAACTGCTTGACGCGGTCCTCGATGATCCGCTGATCGTACTCGTCGTATACGTACATATAAGTCCTGTTCTCAGGCTTGGGCTACTCGGAAAACGCTGCGTTTTCGCTTGCTGGAGTCCGATTTTGCCTCTGCAATTCTGCGCGCACGGCCGCGCACTCACTAACGGAGCCGGGGCAATATACCCGTTTGCAGTTATGCGCAAAAGTGATGTTTGAGTATATGTAAAGAACCAAATCGCCTAACGAGAACGGTTATTAGCTAATCCACATTTGTCGTGCGGACAATCATCGTCTTAACTGTGGACGAGTCTTTCTGCAATCACCGATAAAACCGATAAGAGGCGATGCAATGAGCAATCCGACCAAAGCAAGGAAAAGCGATAGCAGCGTTGATGCCTGGGCAATTCTGTTCCTGATCATTCTGGTAGTAGGGACGGCGGTATTCTGGGTCAGTCATCAGTAAACGACCCGTCCGGGCCCGGCCCCGACGATTGTCGGACAAAAAACGGGATCAGGCGTCAATAGCCGGTGATTGAATGGCTATAATGCGCGGCCATTTTTCCTCGGGCCCGGATGCTTCATGTGCAAGTTTCTTCACCTCAGTCTGCTGCTGTTCGGCGCGTTTTTCACAACCTGCGCACGGGCGGAGTCGGTGCTGTTCCTCAATCCGGGCTCGACCCAGGAAGCCTTCTGGGTCAGCTATTCGCAATTCATGCAGGCGGCCGCTCGGGACCTGGGCATCGATCTACAAATCCTCTATTCACAGCGCCAGCCCGAACTGACGCTGGCTCAGGCCCGCGTTGCGTTGCAGGGGCCGAATCGTCCCGATTACCTGATATTCGTCAACGAACAGTATGTCGCGCCGCAGATTCTGCGTCTGGCCGATAACAGCGGGGTGAAGCTGTTCATGGTCAATGCCGCCCTGACGTCTGATCAGCAGGCTTTGGTGGGCGAACGCAGCGACCGGGTCGGCAGTCTGGTGCCGAACGACGAGGAGGGCGGGTATTTGATGATGAAGGAATTGATTCGTCTGCACCCGCCCGTGGCTCCGAATGAGCCTATCGAACTGCTCGCGTTTTCCGGGTTGAAGATCACCCCGTCTGCGCAGTTGCGGGAGCGCGGTATGCAGCGCGCGTTGGCCGAGCATCCGCAGGTGCGCTTGCGCCAATTGGTCTACAGCGGCTGGACGCAGCAACGTGCCTATGAACAGGCGAAACAGTTGTTCGCCCGCTATCCGAACGTGTCACTGGTGTGGTCGGCCAATGATGAAATGGCGTTTGGTGCGATGCGGGCGTTTTCCGAGACTGGCAAGAACCCAGGCAAAGATGCGTTATTCAGCGCGGTCAATTCCTCACCCGCAGCATTGCAGGCACTGATCGACGGCCGCTTGAGCGCGTTGCTGGGCGGACACTTCACCTTGGGTGGCTGGGCGCTGGTAGAGCTGCATGATCATGAGCAGGGCGTCGATCTGGAGCAGTACGGCGGTCGCGATCGTCAGTTGCCATTGATGCAACTGATCGACAAGGCTCACGCCCGGCGAATGCTGGCCATGGGGGTCTCGCCGAATTACGGCGTGAATTTCCGCAAGCTCTCGGCCAAGGGGCGCCCGGCCTCGTACCGCTATCCGTTCAGCTTGCAGACCCTGATGCACTGAAGCGCGTCAGACACCGGCGAAATGCACCACCAGTTTGACGATGGCAAATAGCGTCAAGGCAAACACCGCAGTGAACAGAATGCCCAACATCACGAAATGGCTGGGCTTGCCATGGGTGAAGTCCCTTGCCCGATTCTTTCCGCTCTGCACCCCGAACGCCGCCGCCATCACGCTGTGCAGCATCTGCCAGAAGCTCGGCGGTTTGTTGTCGACTGGATCGTCCATAAATCCCTCGTCTGCCGTGTGTGTCAGACAAGCATAGCCAACCCCTGAAAAAAAGATCGCAGCCTCCGGCAGCTCCTGCACTGGAATGAGTTCACCCTGCAGGAGCTGCCGAAGGCTGCGATCTTTTTAGTTGTCGTAACCCAGGTTCGGCGCCAACCACCGCTCGGTCACACTCAACTCCTGACCTTTGCGCGAGGTGTAACTCGCCACCTGATCCTTGTCGACCTTGCCCACGGCAAAGTACTGCGCCTGCGGGTGGGCGAAATACCAGCCGCTGACCGCTGCGGCCGGGAACATCGCGTAGTGTTCGGTGAGGAACACACCGCTGCGTCCGGCGCGCATTTCCTGTGCCTCGGGATCGAGCAGGGCAAACAACGCGGCTTTTTCGGTGTGATCCGGGCAGGCCGGGTAGCCTGGAGCAGGGCGGATGCCGCTGTATTGCTCTTTGATCAGCGCTTCGTTGTCGAGGGTTTCGTCCTTGGCATAACCCCAGTGCTCTTTACGCACCTGCTGGTGCAGCCACTCGGCGCAAGCTTCGGCCAAACGGTCGGCCAGAGCCTTGACCATGATCGAGTTGTAATCGTCGCCGGCGTCCTGATAGGCCTTGGCCACTTCTTCGGCGCCAATGCCGGCGGTGGTGATGAAGCCGCCGACATAGTCGGTCACTTCGCTGTCTTTTGGCGCTACAAAGTCGGCCAGCGAGAAGTTCGGCTTGCCGTCGGTCTTGATAATCTGCTGGCGCAGGTGATGCAGCTTGGCCAATGGCTTGCCGTCGTCACCGTACAGCTCGATATCGTCGTCATGCACCTGATTGGCCGGCCAGAAACCGAACACGGCGCGGGCACTGATCAGTTTCTCGTCGATCAGCTTGGCAAGCATCTCTTGCGCGTCCTTGTACAGCGAGGTGGCGGCTTCACCGACCACTTCGTCTTCGAGGATGCGCGGGAACTTGCCGGCCAGATCCCAGGAAATGAAGAACGGCGTCCAGTCGATGTATTCGGCCAACACCTTGAGATCAATGTTATCCAGCACCTTGCTGCCGGTGAACGTCGGTTTGACCGGCTCGTAAGTCGCCCAGTCGAACTGCGGCTTCTTGGCGATGGCGGCGGCGTAGCTCAGGCGCTCGGTACGGGCGCTGCGGTTGGCGGTGCGCTCGCGCACTTCGACGTATTCGGCACGGGTTCTTTCGACAAACCCGGCTTTCAATTCTTTCGACAGCAACTGCGTCGCCACGCCCACGGCGCGGGAGGCGTCGGTCACGTAGACCACCGCGTCGTTGCTGTACTTCGGCTCGATCTTCACGGCGGTGTGCGCCTTGGAAGTGGTCGCACCACCGATCATCAGCGGCAAATGGAAATCCTGACGTTGCATCTCGCGGGCCACGTGAACCATTTCATCCAGCGACGGCGTGATCAGGCCGGACAGGCCGATGATGTCGCATTTCTGCTCTTTGGCCACTTGCAGGATCTTCTCCGCCGGCACCATCACGCCGAGGTCGACGATGTCGTAGCCGTTGCAACCGAGCACCACGCCGACAATGTTCTTGCCGATGTCGTGCACGTCACCCTTTACGGTGGCCATGAGGATCTTGCCCTTGGCCTCCGGCTTGTCGCCTTTTTCCAGTTCGATGAACGGGATCAGGTGCGCTACGGCCTGTTTCATCACGCGGGCGGATTTCACCACTTGCGGCAGGAACATTTTGCCGGCGCCGAACAGGTCGCCGACGATGTTCATACCCGACATCAGCGGACCTTCGATCACCTCGATCGGACGGGTGAACGACTGGCGCGATTCTTCGGTGTCTTCGACGATGTGTGTGGTGATGCCCTTGACCAGCGCATGCTCCAGGCGCTTGTTGACGTCCCAGTTGCGCCACTCCTCGGTCTCGGCTTCCTTGACGCTGCCGTCGCCCTTGTACTTGTCGGCGATGGCGAGGAGGGCGTCGGTGCCGTTCGGGGTGCGGTTGAGCACCACGTCTTCGACGGCGTCGCGCAGCTCCACAGGGATCTGGTCATAGATTTCCAGCTGCCCGGCGTTGACGATACCCATGGTCAGGCCGGCGCGGATCGCATACAGCAGAAACACCGAGTGAATCGCTTCACGCACCGGGTTGTTGCCTCGGAACGAGAACGACACGTTGGACACGCCGCCGGAGGTCAGCGCATACGGCAGTTCGTCGCGGATGTAGGCGCAGGCATTGATGAAGTCCACAGCGTAGTTGTTGTGTTCTTCGATGCCGGTGGCCACGGCGAAGATGTTCGGGTCGAAGATGATGTCTTCCGGCGGGAAGCCGACTTCATTGACCAGAATGTCGTAGGAGCGTTTGCAGATCTCTTTCTTGCGCGCTTCGGTGTCGGCCTGACCCGCTTCGTCGAACGCCATCACCACCACGGCGGCGCCGTAGCGCTTGCACAGCTTGGCGTGATGGATGAACTGCTCGACGCCTTCCTTCATGCTGATCGAGTTGACGATGCCCTTGCCCTGAATGCACTTGAGGCCGGCTTCGATCACTTCCCATTTCGAGGAGTCGATCATGATCGGTACGCGGGAGATGTCCGGCTCACCGGCAATCAGATTGAGGAAGGTCACCATGGCCTTCTTCGAATCGAGCATCCCTTCGTCCATGTTGATGTCGATCACCTGCGCGCCAGCCTCGACCTGTTGCAGGGCGACTTCCAGCGCTTCGGTGTAGTTGTCTTCACGGATCAGACGGGCGAATTTGGCGGAACCGGTGATGTTGGTGCGCTCGCCGACGTTGACGAACAACGAGCTGCGATCGATGGTAAACGGCTCCAGACCCGACAGGCGGCATGCCTTGGGAATGTCCGGAATCTGTCGCGGCGCATAACCGGCCACGGCTTTGGCGATGGCTTCGATGTGCCCCGGCGTGGTGCCGCAGCAACCGCCGACAATATTGAGGAAGCCGCTTTGAGCGAACTCTTCGATGACCATGGCGGTTTGCGACGGCAGTTCGTCGTACTCACCGAATTCGTTCGGCAGGCCGGCGTTCGGGTGCGCGGAAACGTGGGTGCTGGCCTTGTTCGACAGCTCTTCGAGGTACGGACGCAACTCACTGGCGCCCAGCGCGCAGTTGAGACCGACCGAAATCGGCTTGGCGTGCGCCACGGAGTTCCAGAACGCTTCGGTGGTCTGGCCCGACAGCGTACGGCCGGAGGCGTCAGTAATGGTGCCGGAAATCATGATCGGCAGTTCGATGTGCAGCTCTTCGAACACGCCTTGCACCGCGAAGATGGCTGCTTTGGCGTTGAGGGTGTCGAAAATGGTTTCGATCAGGATCAGGTCGGCGCCGCCCTCGATCAGACCTTTGGTGGCTTCGGTGTAGTTTTCCACCAGCTCATCAAAGGTGACGTTGCGGTAGCCGGGGTTGTTGACGTCAGGCGACAGCGAGCAGGTTCGGCTGGTCGGGCCGAGCACGCCGGCGACGAAACGCGGCTTGTCCGGGTTCTCGGCGGTCTTGGCATCGGCGATCTTGCGTGCCAGGCGCGCGCCTTCTACGTTGAGTTCGTAAGCCAGTTCTTCCATGCCGTAGTCGGCCATGGAAATGCGCGTGGCGTTGAAGGTGTTGGTTTCCAGAATGTCGGCGCCGGCATCCAGGTAAGCTTTTTCGATGCCACCGATCACGTCCGGACGGGTGATCACCAAGAGGTCGTTGTTGCCTTTGACGTCACTCGGCCAGTCCGCAAAGCGTTTGCCGCGATAATCCTGCTCTTCGAGCTTGTAGCTCTGGATCATCGTGCCCATACCGCCGTCGAGTATCAGGATGCGCTCTTTGAGGGCTTGCTTGAGAGCTTGAAGGCGGACACTGCGATCGGACATGTGGACTACTCGGAAAGACCATTACGAAGGAGCGGGATCATAACAAACCTGTGCGCTTTTAGAGCATGCAGGGGTTTTTCATGAATATCGCTCATGTTGGTACGAACGTCATACTGTAGAATCGCGGCGTTTTTCTTCAGGATCGGGATCAAGGGCATGTCGTACCGCGTCATCAGCATTGTGTTGCTGTTTTTAAGCTGGGGCGCCGTTGCGCAAGAGCCCACGATCTCTTATAGCCGCGATATCCAACCGATATTCACCGAGAAGTGCGTTGCTTGCCATGCGTGCTACGACTCCGCTTGTCAGCTCAATCTGGGCAGTGGCGAAGGGGTGGGCCGTGGCGCAAGCAAGATGCCGGTCTACGACGGCGAGCGCACTGAGGCGGCGCCGACTACCCGATTGTTTTACGACGCCTTCGGCAAACGTGCCTGGCAGCAGAAAGGCTTCTATTCGGTGCTCGATGCCCAGGGCAGTCAGGCCGCGCTGATGGCGCGCATGTTGGAGCTGGGGCACAAAACTCCTTTGACGCCCAACGCCAAATTGCCGGAAGACATTGTGCTCGGCCTCAATCGTGAAAACATGTGTGCAATGCCCGCCGAGTTTGACGGCTATGCCGGTGCTCACCCGAAAGAGGGCATGCCGCTGGCCGTGACCGGGCTGACCAATCAGCAATACCAGACCCTGCAACGCTGGCTGGCGTCCGGCGCGCCGATTGACGAACAAGGCCTGGCGCCGAGCGCCAAAGAGGCGATGCAAATCGTCCAATGGGAAAACCTGCTCAACACTCCCGGCGCCCGACAAAGTCTGGTCGGGCGCTGGTTGTTCGAACACTGGTATCTCGCGCACATCTATTTCAAGGATGGCGAGCCGGGGCATTACTTTCAGTGGGTGCGATCGCGCACGCCGACCGGTCAGCCGATCGACCTGATCGCCACCCGTCGCCCCAACGATGATCCGGGGACGCAGGTGTATTACCGCTTGTGGCCGGTGCAAGGGGTGATCGTGCACAAAACCCACATCACTTATCCGCTGAGCGCGGCGAAGATGGCGCGGGTCAAAAGCCTGTTCTACAGCGGCAACTGGCAAGTCAGCGCCTTGCCGGGCTATGGGCCACAGAGCCGGGCCAATCCGTTTGCCACGTTTGAGGCGATTCCGGCGCAGGCGCGCTATCAGTTCATGCTCGATAACGCCGAATACTTCGTCCGCACGTTTATTCGCGGTCCGGTGTGCCGTGGCCAGATCGCCACCGACGTGATCCGCGATAACTTCTGGGCGCTGTTCCAGGCGCCGGAGCATGACCTCTATATCACCGACCCGAACTATCGCGGCCAGGCCACACCGTTGCTGGCGATGCCCGGGCAGAACGACGATGTCGGCAGCGTCCTGGGCTTGTGGCGCAATTACCGTGACAAACGTAACGAATACGAAGCCCTGCGCCGCGACAGCTATGCCGATTTGCCGGCGCCGAGCTGGTCGACCCTGTGGGCCGGCAACGACAACGCGCTGCTGAGCATTTTTCGTCACTTCGACAGCGCCTCGGTGACCAAAGGCTTGATCGGCGAGGTGCCGCAAACCATGTGGCTGTTTGACTATCCGCTGCTGGAGCGCACTTATTACCAGTTGGCGGTCAACTTCGATGTGTTCGGCAACGTCTCACATCAGGCGCAAACACGCCTGTATTTCGACCTGATCCGCAACGGCGCCGAGCAGAACTTCCTGCGCCTGATGCCAGCCGACTCCCGCGAGGACTACCTCGACGATTGGTATCAGAGCGGCGGCCAGTTCAAGATGTGGCTCGATTACGAAGCCATCGACGACGACAAGCCGACCGGGCTGAAACTGGATGAGAAGAACCCGAAATACGATTTCGCCATGCAATTGTTGTCTCGCTATGGCGATCTCAATGCCCGGCCTGATCCGATCAACCGTTGCGACGGCGCCTACTGCTCGCGGCCAAATATCGACCCTGCGCTGCAAAATGCCGAACAAGCGCTGAGTCGGCTGGCATCGCGTCCGGCCGCTGGCCTGAAGGTTATCGAACAGTTACCGGAAGCGACGATGTTGCGCATCGAGACTGCCAGCGGCAAACGCGAGGTCTACAGCCTGTTGCGCAATCGCGCGCACAGCAACGTGGCGTTTTTGCTTGGTGAGTCGCTGCGGTATCAGCCAGGTTTGGACACCTTGACCATTTATCCCGGCGTGCTGAGCAGCTATCCGAACTTCATGTTCAACATTCCCGCAGACCAGGTCTCTGAGTTTGTCGATGCGATGGAAAACGCCAAGGACGCCAATCGTTTCGAGAAAATCGTCGAGCGCTGGGGAATTCGGCGCAGTCATCCGCAATTCTGGTTCTATTTCCACGATCTGAGCCAATCCATGCACGAGACCGAACCGGTGGAAGAGGGTGTGCTGGACATGAACCGCTATGAGAATCTTTGATCGATTAAGGTGCGCGGGCAGTCCCAACTTCTTGAGGCGCCCGTAGCCCCTACAAAGTGGTCAATTATAAAGTTTTGCAATGGAGGGCCGTCGATGTTGATTTCAGTGCAAGCGCTGCGCGCACTGGCCGCCTGGATGGTGGTGGGGCATCACGTCATGCAGATTTTCTATAACTTCGAGCCTGATGGGCCAGTAGGTCGAGTGTTTGTCGACCAAGGGGCGGCGGGCGTCGATATATTTTTCGTCATCAGTGGCCTGGTGATGTATTTGTCGACGGCGGACAAAGACCTGACACCCAGGCAATTCATGACAATGCGGTTGATGCGTATCGCGCCGGCTTACTGGTTTTACACGCTCCTGGCGGCACTGTTGCTGATGGTAATTCCGGAGGCGTTCCCCGATGAACGGCTGGGCTGGACGAATTTTCTGTTGTCGCTGTTGTTCGTCGCCAGCGAAAACCCCGGCGGCTTCGGTGTTTACCCGACGTTGAACGTCGGATGGACGCTGAACTTCGAAATGCTTTTTTACCTGCTGTTTGCCGGCGCATTGCTGTTCCCGCTCAATGCGCGGATAGCAGTGGTCGCGTTTCTGTTGTTATGCGTTTGCTATGGGCTGACCGCCTTGGGCTGGATCAGTGAGTTTTACCATTCGGAACTGGTCTTCGAGTTTTTGCTGGGAATGGGCGTTGGCATGCTTTATCACCGCGGCTGGATCAGGCCGGGTCTTTGGCTGCCGATTCTGGCAATCGCCATGGCACTGCTGGCGATCTATTACTGGTTCGGCGAATCGCAGGTATTGGCCTGGGGCGTTCCGGGTGCAGTGCTGGTGACGGCGGCGCTGTCCCTTGAGCGCTTTGCCAAAAACAGTCGGCTGCTCAAAGCGTTGGGCGACTGCTCCTATTCCGTCTATCTACTGCATACGCTGGTGTTGATGCTTGGGCATTATCTGGCACAGCGTCACTCGCTCAACCCGCACGGGGTGATCGCGGTTTGTCTGGTGCTGATCGCCGGCGGCAGCTGGGCCAGTTACCGCTGGATCGAAAGGGCCGGATATCGGCACTTGCAGCATTGGCGTGAGCGACCGTCGCCAGCCTGATGCGTCTGGTTCGCTTTCCTGACAAAAATACTGGGACTTTGTCCGGCGCGCCGATTGGCGTAAACTCCGCCACAAGCCTGCGAGGAGTTTCCATGACCGCTATTACCATTACCGACGCCGCCCACGATTACCTGGCCGATCTGCTCTCCAAGCAGAACACCCCGGGTATCGGTATCCGCGTCTTCATCACCCAGCCTGGCACCCAGTACGCCGAAACCTGCATTGCCTACTGCAAGCCGGGCGAAGAAAAACCTGAAGACACCGCGCTGGGGCTGAAAAGCTTCACCGCTTATATCGATTCGTTCAGCGAAGCATTCCTGGATGACGCGGTAGTCGACTACGCCACTGATCGCATGGGCGGCCAGCTGACCATCAAGGCGCCAAACGCCAAAGTACCGATGGTCAACGCCGACAGCCCGGTCAACGAGCGCATCAATTACTACCTGCAAACCGAAATCAACCCGGGGCTGGCCAGCCACGGCGGTCAGGTCAGCCTGATCGATGTGGTTGAAGACGGCATTGCCGTGCTGCAGTTCGGCGGCGGTTGCCAAGGCTGCGGTCAGGCCGACGTGACGTTGAAGGAAGGCATCGAGCGCACATTGCTCGAGCGTATTCCTGAGCTCAAGGGCGTTCGCGATGTGACCGACCACACGCAGAAAGAAAACGCCTACTACTAAGTAAGGTGTTCACTGCGAACATAAAAAACGGCGCCCCGTGAGCGCCGTTTTTTGTGCCTGCGATTAATGAGTGACTAATGACTTTGTGGCGAGGGGATTTATCCCCGATCGGGTGCGAAGCAGCCGCAAAACTGGAACTGCTGCGCAGTTCATCGGGGATAAATCCCCTCTCCACAGGTTTTGTGTCTGGCCACAAAAGTCCTTCAAATCAGGGTCGATAAAGATGCGCATGCCCCGCGCGATACAGCGATGACTCGCTAAACACCTCACTCCCCAACACCCGCCCAACCAGAATCAATGCCGTGCGCCGAAACCCCTTGGCCACTACCTTCTCGGCAATATCCTCGATTGTTCCCACCACCCAATCCTGATCCGGCCATGTTGCCCGGTGAATCACTGCAATCGGGCAATCCGCGCCGTAATGGGGGAGTAGTTCAGCGAGGATCTTCTCCAAATGATTGACCCCCAGATGAATCGCCATCGTCGCGCCATGCTGCGCCAAACTGCCCAGCTCCTCGCCCGCCGGCATTGCGGTTTTGTCGGCATAGCGGGTCAGAATCACGCTCTGTGAGACATCGGGCAGAGTCAGTTCGGCACCCAGCAATGCTGCGCACGCGGCGGTAGCCGTCACCCCTGGAATGATTTCGAACGGAATATCCAGCTCACGCAAATAGCGAATCTGCTCGCCAATCGCGCCATACAGGCTCGGATCGCCGGAATGTACTCGCGCCACATCCTGGCCCTTGGCATGGGCGGCTTTGATCAGGTCGATGATCTGTTCCAGATGCAGCTCGGCGCTGTTTATCACGGTTTCTGCCTGATGACCGTCGAGCACCGCCGCCGGCACCAGCGAACCTGCGTAGATGATCACCGGGCAACTGCGGATCAGCCGCTGACCTTTGACAGTGATCAGTTCCGGGTCGCCGGGGCCGGCGCCGATGAAGTAAACAGTCATCGTTGAATCCTTTGGAAAAGAGGCGCAGCAATGCTTCAGATGAAGATCGCTCATGATCGATGGCAGGGATTATCGGGATTTTACGCGGCGCCGGCCAATGCGAGCGTCGCCTGCGCGTACTTTTGCCGGGAGATCAGCAGTTTGGCCGGTGCCTGAATCAGTTGTTCAGCCAGTGCCAACGCCGCACTTTCCGCTACTCCATAGCAACCGGTGCGTTCATAGGCGATCTGCGAGTGGTGACTGAGCTGTTGCTGGTAACTGGCCAATTGTTCACTGCTGAAGTACAGCAACGGCAAGGCCAATTGTGCGGCGAGTTCTTGTAAGCCCGGCTCATCACGCTTCAAGTCGATACTGGCCAGGGCTTTGACTGCTTCCAGTTCGATGCGATGGGCCTGCAAGGCTTGATCGAGTAACGCGCGCAGCGTGCTGGCGGGGCAGCCGCGCTGGCAGCCCAGACCGACCACGAAAGTCGGCGCTGCGCGGTTATTCGTCATGCGTGGTAGTGGCCATCGCTTTTGCGGCGGAACAACCAGGCACTGATCAGGCCCAAGGCCAGCCAGAACGCTACGTTGGTCAACTGCGAAGCGATTTTGAACTGTGCTTCGAGGGCTTCTGGCGCCAGCATCGAATGCACTTCCGGTTGCGGGGCGCCAATCACATGCGGCACTGCAAGGATCGCCACACCGAGGATCTTCATCAGCCAGTGACGGCTGAACGCGATCAACGCCAGACCTGCGGCGGTGGAGGCGGCAGTGCTGATCCACCAGAGCTGCCGGGAAGCCAGATCCGCCGCAGCAGTGCCTGGCAATTCAGGCGGCAAGCCCAGGGTCGGTGCCAGAACGAACGTAGCGTAACCGGCCAGACCCCAGAGCAGACCTTGCGAAGTTTTGGTCGGTGCACGCAGGGTGTACAGGCCGGCAAGCATCAGGGCAAAACCCACGGCCACTACCAGATTGCCGCCGGTGGTCGATACCACGCGCTGCCAGCCGTCTTCCGGCTCCCACGCTTCAGCATCGTGAGTATGGGCAGTGGCACCGGCAGCGTGTTCGTGAACCTCAGCCGCCGGTTCGGATTTTTCGTAGGTCTCGGCCTGCAGAATCAGCGGCGAAACCCAGAAACTTTGCAGCAGCGTAAGGAGCAGGGCGGCCAGAAGACCGGTGAAACCTGCGGTTTGCGCAATTCGCTTGATCATGTCGGCAGGTCTCAGTGGCACGGGAACGCGGCGCTGTGGCGGGTATCGTGGGCGGCGTTGTGCACTGCTTCGATGTGCGAGAAACCGGCGAAGTAAACCAGGCTGGCGCCGAGGATCGACGCGAAGATGGCGGCGGTCAGGCGTTGGCTCAGGGTGCTGGTGCTGGCGATTTTATCCGTGTTGCTGCCGGTGCTGCTGATGATCGACATGGCGCTTCCCTCTGGAATGTCAGCGGGGTAATAGAGCGCATGAAAACCCCTGCGAATCGGGCACGCAGGGGTTCGAACAGCGCCCGCCCACCGCGGGTTTGTTATGTTCAGCGACGCAAGTGCGCACTGTGTGTTGCGGGCCGGTCTCCGGGCTCACGAGGGGTTGGCGTCAGGCCGACCTGCAAGCGTCACCTTCCCATGCCGTCATGGCACAGTGGATTCGACGCTTCTCTCGCTTACCGTTGCGGGGGCAGCACCGGACTGACATGGCTTTAGAGTAAAGCACATGATTCACCGGTTTCCCGTTTCACCCTGTGAAGGGCACCCGTAACAAGTTGCGTAGGAGAGCATGTTGGGGGGATTTGAGTCAATTGAATGGGGGCATATCCGTTGCTGCGGTGATGGCTTATTACGGTTCCGCCCTTACGGCGGGTCACTTTGGCAAACGCCCCAAAGTAACCAAAGGTCTGTGCCCTGACGTTCGGCCCTCGCTGTGGCTCGGGTTCCTTCGCTCCGGGATTGATCCGGGCGCATCGCTTCCGGTTTGCTTCGCTGCACCTCCTTTCGATGTGTTTGGCTTCGCCAAACGGTCGCTGCGCTCCCACCCCCGGATCAATCCCTCCGCTCAGCCTGCCGACGGGCGTTTTAGGTCAAGAGCGGTACTCGAGCTAACGCTCATTGTGTTGAGTGGGGCGGCATGCGCCGCAGGGTTCGCGCGGCTCGAAACTGTGGGAGCCAGCCTGCTGGCGATGGCGGCCTACGAGCCGACCAATCTCTATCAAATGTACCCAATCCCTGTGGGAGCTGGCTTGCCAGCGATGGCGGCCTGACAGCCGACCAAGCTCTGGTGGGTGTACTCATTCCTTGCGAGCTTCCGAAGCTGCGATCTTTTGATCTGTTTTGGCTTTGGCTTTGGCTTTGGCTTTGGCTTTGGCTTTTGATCTTGCTCTTCAGCCCATCGGCAGGCCGAGCGAAGGTGTTCATCCGGGGGGTTGGCGCGCAGCGCCGTGCGGCGAAGCCGCATCCATCGAGAGGAGGTGCAGCGAAGCAAACCGTAGGCGATGCCCCCGGATGGACACCGTAGCGAGGGAACACTGAGCCTAGGCGAAGTGCCGTACGTCAGGGGGCAGCCTTTTTGGTTACTTTTTCGGCGTCTGGAAAAAGTGACCCGCCGTAAGGGCGGAACCCTAATCAGCAACACCCGCAGCAACGGATATGCCCCCAAACCAAACATTGACCCATAAGCAAGCCATGCGTAGCCTTGCGCTTTCGAGGTTCTTCGGCGCGTGCCGAAGCTAAGAAGGGAACGCGGTCAAAGCCGCGGCTGCCCCCGCAACTGTGAACGGTGATGTTCGCTGCCACGCCACTGCCAGCCCCTGCAAAAGGGCGCCAGCGGGAAGGCGCAGCAAACGCCAGGCCCCAACGCCTGAACACCGTCAGCCAGGAGACCTGCCTCGTCACAGATTCTCACTACAACCGGGCGGGGTGATCCGGTGGCGAATGCTTCCGGCGCGTGCTCGCGTTGCCGGTTCTCGTCCCGTATGCCCGCCACCTTGCCAAAGGGCATCCGATGAAAACACTGGCCAAACTCCCCGTCACCATCGTCACCGGCTTCCTCGGCTCGGGCAAAACCACGTTGCTGCGGCACATGCTCGACAACGCTCAGGGCCGCCGCATCGCGGTGATCGTCAACGAGTTCGGCGAGCTGGGCATCGATGGTGAGATCCTCAAGCAATGCACCATCGGTTGCACCGAAGAAGAAGCCACCGGCCGCGTTTACGAACTGGCCAACGGCTGCCTGTGCTGCACCGTTCAGGAAGAGTTCTTCCCGGTGATGCGCGAACTGGTTGCCCGTCGCGGCGACCTCGACCACATCCTCATCGAAACCTCCGGTCTGGCCCTGCCAAAACCACTGGTACAAGCCTTCCAATGGCCGGAAATCCGCAGCGCCTGCACCGTTGACGCGGTGATCACCGTGGTCGACAGCCCGGCCGTGGCTGCTGGCACCTTCGCCGCGTTCCCGGATCAGGTCGACGCCCAGCGCAAACTCGACCCGAACCTGGACCACGAATCGCCGCTGCACGAGCTGTTCGCCGACCAACTGGCCAGCGCCGATCTGGTCATCCTCAACAAGGCCGATCAGACCAGCCCGGAAGACCTTGCGCGCGTACGCCTTGAAGTCGCCGAAGAACTGCCGCCAGCAGTCAAAATCGTCGAAGCCAGCAACGGTCGCCTGCCGCTGGACGTGCTGATCGGCCTCGGCGCCGGTTCCGAAGAACACATCGACAGCCGCCACAGCCATCACGATCACCACCACGACGGTGACGACGACCATGATGACCACGATCACGACGCTTTCGATTCGATCTCCATCGAGCTGCCGCAAGCCGACGAAAGCCTGCTGCTCGACGCCCTGACGCAACTGGTGGTCCAGCACGGCATCCTGCGCGTGAAGGGGTTTGCAGCGATCCCGAACAAGCCGATGCGCTTGCTGATTCAAGGCGTGGGCACGCGTTTCGACAAGCATTTCGACCGTCAGTGGGGCGCCGAAGAAGCGCGCGTCACGCGTCTGGTGCTGATCGGTCAGGAACTCGACGCCGCTCAACTCGAAGCGCAACTGCGCGCTGCGCTTAGCGTTTAAGCCATGCACCTGCTCAGGACCCAGCCCGGCGGTTTCGTGTCGGATGACAACATTGCCGACCTTGGCCAAACCCCCGCCGAGCTGGTGATCCTGTGCAGCGGCGACTCCAGCCTGGCGCTGCTCGCCGAAGCCGCGCAGCAGTTGCCCGAGGATTATCCGAGCCTGCGTCTGGCCAACCCGATGCAGGTGCAGAATCACGCCTCGGTCGATTTGTACGTCGACGAAGTGTTGCGCCATGCCAAGGTGATTCTGATCTCGCTGCACGGCGGCATTGCGTATTGGCGCTACGGTGTCGAGCGTTTGGTCGAGCTCGCCGAGCGTGGCGTGCAGGTGATCATGGTCCCGGGCTGCGATCGCCCCGATCCGGAACTCAGCGATCTGAGCACCGTCGCAGCCGAGGATCGCGACCGGCTCTGGCAGTTCTTGCGCCAGGGCGGCATGGGCAACGCGCTGGATTTCTTCAGCTGTCTGGCCAACCGTTGGCTGGCCCGTGATTACACCTGGGGCGAGCCGCAAACCCTGCCGCGCACGGCGATTTACCATCCGCAAAAAACCTCCGCCGCACTGAGTGACTGGCAAGCCGAATGGCTGCCCGAGCAACCGGTGGCGGCGGTGCTGTTTTACCGCTCGCATCTGCAAGCGGCGAACACGGCGTTCATCGATGTTTTCTGCCAGCGTTTGCAAGCAGCGGGATTGAATCCGTTGCCGATCGCGGTAGCCAGTTTGAAAGAGCCCGGCTGCCTCTCGGTGGTCGAGGATTGGCTGGATGAAGTCGAGGCGGGGGTGATTCTCAACACCACCGGTTTTGCTCAATCCAGTCCTGAAGCACCGGATCTGCGGCCGTTTCGTCGCAACATTCCGGTGATTCAGGCGATCTGCGCCCAGGACAACGAACCCGGCTGGCGTGATAGCGAGCAGGGCCTCGGCCCTCGCGATCTGGCAATGCACATTGCCTTGCCGGAACTTGACGGGCGCATCATCAGTCGGCCGATCAGTTTCAAGGATCTGGCCTGGCGCAGCGAGCGCAGCCAGTCCGATGTGGTCTGCTATCGGGCGCAACCCGAGCGCATGGATTTCGTCGCCGAACTGGCGCGCCGCTGGATCGATCTGGCCCGGGTGCCGAATGCCGAGAAACGGATTGCACTGATTCTCGCCAACTACCCGACCCGCGACGGACGCATCGGTAACGGCGTCGGCCTCGACACGCCGGCGGCGGCGCTGAATATCCTTCGCGCATTGCAAGCTGAGGGTTATCCGGTCACGGCAGAGTTGCCGGATACCGGCACCGAGTTGATTCAGCAATTGCTCGGCGGCGTCAGCAACGATCTCGACACGATTGATCTGCGTCCATGCCAGCAAAGTCTGGCGATGGACGACTATCTGTTGATGTTCAACGCGCTCCCCGAGGCCAATCGCGCTGCGGTAGTCGCGCGTTGGGGCTCGCCGCAAAACGATCCGATGTATCGCGACGGGCGAATGATGATCGCCGGCCTGCGCTTTGGCCTGACCTTCGTTGGCATCCAGCCGGCGCGGGGTTATCAGGTCGATCCGAGTGCGGTCTATCACGACCCGGATCTGGTGCCGCCCCACGGTTATCTGGCGTTCTATTTCTGGCTGCGCAACACCTACGGCGCCCACGGTGTGATCCACGTCGGCAAGCACGGCAACCTCGAATGGCTGCCGGGCAAAGGCGTGGGGCTGTCGGAAAACTGCTGGCCGGATGCGTTGCTCGGGCCGCTGCCAAACATCTACCCATTTATCGTCAACGATCCGGGCGAGGGCGCCCAGGCCAAACGGCGCACGCAAGCGGTGATCATCGACCACCTGATGCCGCCACTGACTCGCGCCGAAACCTATGGGCCGCTGCGTAATCTGGAACTGCTGGCGGACGAATATTACGAGGCGCAACTGCTTGATCCGCGTCGTGCCCGCGAGTTGCAACGGGACATTCTGCAACTGGTGCGTGACACGCAGATCGACCGTGAACTGCAACTCGACGCGGCGCTGGACAGCGACGCCGATGCGGCGATCTGGCTGCCGCGTCTCGACACCTATTTGTGTGATCTGAAGGAATCGCAGATCCGCGATGGCCTGCACATCTTTGGCGAATCGCCGAGCGGGCGGTTGCGCATCGATACCTTGCTGGCGCTGCTGCGCATTCCTCGGGGCGACGGCAAAGGTGCGCAGTCGAGTCTGCTGCGGGCGTTGGCCAAGGCGTTTGAGTTGGGTTTTGATCCGCTTGATTGCGCACTGGCTGATCCGTGGACGGGCCCGCGTCCTGTTGAACTGCAAGCGGTCAGCGATGAAGTCTGGCGTACTGCCGGCGATACCCGCGAGCGCCTGGAGTTGTTCGCCACTGAGTTGATCGCAAAGACACTGCACAACCCCTGTAAGAGTGAGCCTGCTCGCGAAGGCGTTATGTCAGCTGACATCTCTTCCACAGAAACACCGCTATCGCGAGCAGGCTCACTCCTACAGGAAGCGGGTTGGGGGCAAGTCAGCGCCATCATCGACAACCTGCGTGAAGTTGTCGCCCCTCGCCTGGACGCCTGTGGCCCGGCGGAAATGCGCGGATTGCTCGATGCCCTCAGCGGCCGTTTCGTCCCCGCCGGCCCGAGCGGCGCGCCAAGTCGCGGTCGTCTCGACGTATTGCCCACCGGCCGCAACTTCTACTCGGTCGACGTGCGCAACCTGCCGACCACCACCGCGTGGCGCATCGGTTTCCAGTCGGCCACGCTGATTCTCGAACGGCACTTGCAGGATCACGGCGATCACTTGCGTCAGCTAGGCCTGTCGGTGTGGGGCACCGCGACCATGCGCACCGGTGGCGATGATATCGCCCAGGCCATGGCGCTGATGGGCGTGCGGCCGGTGTGGGCCACCGGCAGTCAGCGCGTCGATGATTTCGAGATTCTGCCGCTGAGTTTGCTGGACCGACCACGGGTCGACGTGACGTTGCGAGTTTCAGGATTCTTCCGCGATGCGTTTGCCAACCTGATTCGTTTGTTCGATGCGGCCGTGCAAGCGGTGGCTGCGCTGGACGAGCCGGATGATCTCAACCCGTTGGCCGCCAAGGTGCGCGCCGAGCGTGAGGCTCTGTTGCAATCGGGTCTGGATGAAGAGGCCGCGCGGCGTCAGGCCGGGTGGCGAATCTTCGGCGCCAAACCGGGTGCCTACGGCGCGGGCGTGCAGGGCGCCATCGACGGTCGTTTGTGGCAGAGTCGCGAAGATCTCGCTGAGGTTTACCTGAACTGGGGCGCCTACGCTTATGGCGGTTCTGATGAGGGCACCAATGCTCGCGAACAATTCGTCCAGCGCCTGAGTCAGGTACAAGCGGTTCTGCAAAACCAGGACAACCGGGAGCACGACTTGCTCGATTCCAACGACTATTACCAGTTCCAGGGCGGCATGCTCGCTGCCGTCGAGACTTTGCGGGGCGAAGCGGCGGCCAGTTATCACGGCGATCACAGCCAGCCGGATCTGCCGAAGATCCGCACTCTGAAAGAAGAGCTGAACCGGGTGATCCGCTCGCGGGCGGCGAATCCAAAATGGATCGACGGGGTCAAGCGTCACGGCTATAAAGGCGCGTTCGAAATGGCGGCGACCGTGGATAACCTGTTTGCCTTCGATGCCACCACGCAGTTGATCGACGATCACCAGTACGCGCTGCTGGCCGATGCTTATCTGCTCGATCCGGCAACGCGGGATTTTGTTCGTGAGCATAATCCGCATGCGCTGCGGGACATGACCGAGCGCATGCTGGAAGCGCAACAGCGCGGGATGTGGCAGGAGCCGGGGGCCTATAAAGAGGCGCTGGAGAATTTGTTGCTGGATATAGAAGAAGACATGTAGCGCTTCAATAAAGCCACCCCCTCACCCCAGCCCTCTCCCCCAAGGGGGAGAGGGGGAAAGGGAGCCGATTTGCAGGGCGTTCAAAACTTGAGTTCGACTCGACAGTTCAGGTCGGTGGACCTTGAAAGAGCACCTCGGTCAGTTCCCTCTCCCACTGGGAGAGGGCTAGGGTGAGGGCAACTCCACCTGACACACCAAAACTCTCAAGAACACCGACGACCACGACAGAGATCAATCCAAATGACCGACACCCCACATTTCCCACTCTCCGCCGTGGTCGGCGCCGACGATCTGAAACTCGCCCTGTGCCTCACCGCCATCGACCCGAAAATCGGCGGCGTGCTGATCGAAGGCCCGCGCGGCATGGCTAAAACCACTCTGGCGCGAGGCCTGGCGGATCTGCTCGCCAGCGGCCAGTTCGTCACGCTACCGCTGGGCGCCACCGAAGAGCGGCTGGTCGGCACGCTCGATCTCGACGCGGCCCTGAGCGACGGTCGCGCGCAGTTTTCCCCCGGTGTGCTGGCCAAGGCCGATGGCGGCGTGCTCTACGTCGATGAAGTCAACTTGTTGCCTGATCACTTGGTGGATCTGCTGCTCGATGTCGCTGCCAGCGGCACCAACCTGATCGAGCGCGACGGCATCTCCCATCGGCATTCGGCGAAGTTCGTCCTCATCGGCACCATGAACCCGGAAGAGGGTGAGTTGCGCCCGCAACTGCTCGACCGCTTTGGTCTGAATGTCGCCCTCAGTGGCCACACTGCACCGACCGAGCGTGGGCAGATCATCCGTCGTCGTCTCGACTTCGATAGCGACCCGCAAGCGTTCTGCGCGCTTTGGGAAACCGAGCAGCAAACCCTTCGCGAACGTTGTGAACATGCCCGAGTCACCTTGGCCGATATTCCTCTGGATGATGCGGCGCTGGCGCAAATCACCGAGCGTTGTTTTGCCGCTGGCGTCGATGGTTTGCGCGCGGATCTGGTGTGGTTGCGCGCTGCCCGCGCTCACGCGGCATGGCGAGGAGCTGAAGTGATCGGCGAAGAAGATATCGACGCGGTGGCCGAATTTGCCTTGCGCCATCGTCGTCGTGAACAAACCCCGTCGAGTCCTCAGCAACAACCCGCGCAATCCCCAGCCAACGCGCAGGCCAACCCGAACGAAGGGCAGGGCCAGTGGGGCGACATGCCGGCTCCAGCGCTTGCCACCGGCAGCCGTCGCGAAGTGCCGAGCTGGCCAAAAAAGATGTAGGCATTCGCCCCCGGTCTGATGTGGGGGCGAATGCCAGACCCCGTGCCGGACAACTCGACAACGGACGCCAGGGCAAACGTCATGCAGCCCGCAGTGGCTCGGTGAACTGGCCGGGAACGCTGCTCAATGGCCGTCCGCAAAGCCGTGAAGATCTGCTGTTTCAACTGCGCACGCGTTCGCCCCATGAGTTGTGGCTGGTGATCGTCGATGCCTCGGCCTCAACGCGCCGTCATAACGCACTGAGCGATGCCAAAGGCCTGCTTGCGCAATTGTTTGATGATGCCTATCGCCAGCGCGCGCGTTTGGCGTTGTTGACCGCCAGCGGTGCGGCGCCGCAATGGCAGGTGCAGGGTTTGAAGGCGTCCAGCGGTTTACGCATCTGGCTGGATGAATTGGGCGCGGGCGGCGGTACGCCGTTGCTGGCAGCGCTGAATCAGGCGCAGCAATGGCTGACGGTGCGGCGCAAGCGCTTTCCCGCCGAGCAACAGCGGTTGCTGGTAGTCACGGATGGACGTTTGAAGGCGTGGTCGGGATTGCCGGCGCTGGGGTGTCCGGGGCTGTTGATCGATATCGAGCGTGGGCCGATCCGGTTGGGTCGGGCGAAGGATCTGGCGGGAGCGCTGGAGGCGCAGTATCGGCATATCGATGAGCTGATTGAGCTCTGGTACCTGTAGGAGCTGCCGAAGGCTGCGATCTTTTGACTTTGATCTTAAAAAACAATATCAAAAGATCGCAGCCTTCGGCAGCTCCTACAGTGTTTGGCATGATTAGCCAATTTTGCTTCTTGCTCTATGCTGCACCCAGCCCAATCACAAGGAGTGATCGATGCGCGTGTTGGTCAAGAATGCTCAAGACGATTTCCGCGTCAAAGCCTACGCCGGCACCAATGGCGTGCTGTTGGCGATGGACCTCGCGGAGCCGCGTCGCAAAGGCTTGCTAGGGTTCGCCATCGAAAAGCAGCAAGGCGCCAAGCCGTGGCTGTTCCTCTTCAACAGCCTGACGTTCCCCGGCAAAGCCCACACTTTCCCGCAGTTTCACGCCACGCCCAGCGATAAAGCCCCGCTGCAAAAATTCCGCTGGGCCGATTACGCGGTCAATCCGGGGATGACGATTCACTATCGCGTTCACCTGGCTTATGGCACGCCCGATGCGCCGCAACTGGGCGAGTCGCTGGAGCTGACGATCAGTTCAGACGACGGTCACCCGGCCAACCAAAGCGTGATCTTCAACCGTGCGGTCGCTGCCAGCCAGGCGTTCCAGCGCAAATTTCCCGATCTTGATGCTCAGATCAGCGCCAACAAAAACATGCCCATCGAAGCCTGGCCGGATGCGCCACGGCAATGGCTGGAGAACGGCTTGCTCGCGCGTTTGCTGGGTTTTATCCAACGGGCGGTTGATGGTCAGTGGGCGCTGGACATTGCCATTTACGAATATCAGTTGCAGGCCATCGTCGATGCCGTGAATGCGGCATTTGCGCGGGGTGTGCAGATTCGAGTGCTGTATCACGCTCGAATCGACGACGAAGACACCACAATCAACGAGGCGAGTCTGGCGAAACTGCCGGCGACGAGCAAACGTGGGCGGGTGACGCACAACATCTTCCACAACAAATTCATCGTCCTCAGCCGACTCGACGCAGCGGGACAGCGCCAACCGCAAGCCGTGTTGTGCGGCAGCACCAATTTCACCGCCAATGGCGTTTATCGGCAGGCGAATGTGGTGCATGTGCTTGATGACGCTCCCGTGAGTTCGAGCTATCTGCGGATTTTCGAACGGATCTGGGACGATCCCGAAGATCTCGGTGCCACCCGCGACTGGATCACCGAACACAACCCCATGGACGCTGCACAGTCGCTGTTTGCCGGGTTCTCGCCACGCACCGGCGGCGGCGATCTACGCGAGTTCGTCGAGATCATCGAAGCGGCGAAGAAGGATGTCCTGTTCGTCACTGCGTTCGTCTTGCCTGACGCGATTCTCAATGCTTTGCTCGGCCAGCCACACGACGACATCCTGCGTTACGGCCTGCAAAACACCACCAGCCGAATCACCGGTTTTCACGCCGACCGCAGCGCCGAATTCGCCGCCACCGCATTGCTCAACACGGGGCTGGAAGGCTGGCTGCGCGAGAACATGAAGGGCCAGGAGGGCAATCTGCTGGTGCATACCAAAGCGGTGGTCATCGACTTCACGACGGACACGCCGACTATTATCAGCGGCAGCCACAACTTCAGTGCCTCGGCCAGCAACGGCAATGACGAAAACTACCTGATCATTCGCGGCGACACCGATCTGGCGGATCGTTATGGCCTCGAGCTGCTGCGGTTTTACGAACATTACCGGTTTCGTTACTTCGCGAAGAAACTGGCGTTGAAGCAAGTGAATCCGTTGGCGGTGGATGATCGCTGGACCCATGATTATTACGTCGATGGGGATTTGCGGCAGTTGTCGCGATTGCGTTTTGCCGGACGTTGAAGTGTCGCCCTGGCAGGTAATACAGATTTTGAAATGATTTGAGACTGTAGGAAAAGTCACTTCAGCCTGTACGCTTCAAGGCCTTTTTTCATTCAGGATCTACATGAACACCCTCTCGGAGCCTCCCAGTTATCCATTCACCTCGCGCTATGGCGCGGTCTTGACGCACTCGCAGCATCCGGTTTTCCGACACCCGTCTATTGTTGATAACGCGGCCCCAGAGCCTTTGCGTTGCGCTTTGCCGTGTCCGGCAGCCTGAATTTACTGAAGAGAGATCGAGACGTTTTATGGAATGGTTAGCGGATCCCACGGCCTGGTTAGGCTTGTTGACATTGATCGTGCTGGAACTGGTGCTGGGTATCGACAACCTGGTGTTCATCGCAATCCTCGCGGACAAACTGCCGCCGCATCAGCGTGATCGCGCGCGCATCATCGGCCTGTCGCTGGCACTGATCATGCGCCTGGGCCTGCTGGCGAGTATTTCCTGGCTGGTCACCCTTACGCAGCCGCTGTTCGAGGTGTTTGACAAGAGCTTCTCCGGCCGTGACCTGATCATGCTGTTCGGTGGTGTGTTCCTGTTGTTCAAGGCCACCATGGAGTTGCACGAACGGCTGGAAGGCCATGTCGGCGAGCGCTCAAGCAACACCGCTTATGCGCTGTTCTGGCCGATCGTCGCGCAGATCGTCGTGCTCGACGCCGTGTTCTCGCTGGACGCAGTGATTACCGCTGTGGGCATGGTCGATGAATTGGCGGTGATGATGATCGCGGTGATCATCTCCATCGGCCTGATGATTGTCGCGAGCAAGCCGCTGACCCGCTTCGTCAACGCGCACCCGACCGTGATCATGCTGTGTCTGGGCTTCCTGATGATGATCGGTTTTGCCCTGACCGCCGAAGGCTTGGGCTTCCACATCCCGAAAGGCTATCTGTACGCGGCCATCGGCTTCTCTATCCTGATCGAGGTGTTCAACCAGATCGCCCGTGCCCGACGCAAACGCTCGATGCAGGGCCTGCGCCCGATGCGCGAACGCACGGCGCACGCGGTGCTGCGCTTGCTTGGCGGGCGCAAACTGGCGGTGGAGGAGGTTGGTGAAGAGCTTTCCGACCTGTTGGACGACGGTGATGCGCCAAGCACGGAGCTGTTCGACCGTCGTGAGCGGGTGATGATCAGTGGCGTGCTGCAATTGGCCGAGCGGCCGATCCGCAGCCTGATGACCGTGCGCGCCGACGTCGACACTATCGATCTGGCTGACGATGCCGAGGCGATCCGGACGAAGTTGATGCACTCGTCCTACTCGCGTCTGCCGCTGATTCGCGATGGTGTTGTGGATGAACCCTTAGGCTTCGTGCACAAGAAGGAATTGCTCAAGGAGTACCTGGCCGGCGCTGAGCCGAATCTGGAGCACTTGGCGCGCAAGACCATCAATCTGCTCGACAGCTACTCGATCCTCAACGCGCTGGAACAGATGCGCGCGGCGTCGACCCACATTGCCTTTGTAGTCAATGAATTCGGCGACTTTGTCGGCGTGTTGACCATGACCGACATTCTCGAATCGATTGCCGGCGAGTTGCCCGATGCCAGCGAAATCGAAGGCCCGGACGTAGTCGAGGAGCAGGGCGGCTTCATGGTCAGTGGCGCATTGAACCTGGCGCGTGTTCGCCAGCGTACCGGTTTTGGCGCCGAGCCGACCGAGGATTACCAGACCATGGCCGGATTGGTGATGAGCTTGCTGGATCGGTTGCCGATGATGGGTGATCGTCTGGAATATGCGGGCTGGCAGATGACCGTCAAGGCTGTGGAAGAGCGGCGGGTGACGCGGGTGTTGTTGGTGCGTGAGGCCGCGTAAACACGAATCTCCCTTGTAGGAGCTGCGGCACGCTGCGATCTTTTGATCTTAAAAAACAAAATCAAAAGATCGCAGCGTGCCGCAGCTCCTACAGGGATATCGCGTGGTGTCGAAGTGACTGCGCACGCGGGATGCTGCAATAGCTTCTCAAGGTGCGTCGAAGCCAACTCAAATCATGCCGCTGCTTACGCAGCACCATTGGTGCCTTGGTTTTGCCAATGTGCCGGGCGAAGTCAGCCGCCAACGTTTCTTCAGTGCCAATCCCCTTGAGTTTTTTCACCAGCCTGCCGTCCTGGTAGAACAGCACCGTCGGCGTGCCAGTCACCTGTGGATGGCGCGGCGATTCGCTGGTGTTAAGCATGTAGATATTGGCGCGATGCCGGTACGGCTCGGCAATCTGACGAAAAATCGGCCCGGCCCATTCGCAGGCAGGGCAGTGTTCGTTGGCGAAATACAGGATTACCGGCCGCCAGGTTTTCAGGGCTTTGCGGTAGGTGTCGGGCAGGTCTGGACGCTGTGTTACAGGGCGCATATCAACCTCGTTGCACTGGTGATGTCGGCTGGGTTGACGGTAATACTCCGCAAGGCGTTGATCTACTGTCAAAGTTGACAGGTGACAGCGCAAACCCGGTGTGCACTTTCAATAATGTTGCACCGAGATGTGGCCCCGCTACCCGCAATGTGTGGCCTGCGGTAGCGCACGGTGGAGGCACCTCGCTAGACACCTTCTTGTGCGACTCTTGTATCCCTTTGATTCCCCGAACATTTCAATCGGTTGCAGATTCCTCGCGTTTCCTGTGGCACACTTTCTGCTGTCTATTCCGTAGTAACAAACCGAGTTCCGGTATAGCGGAATAAACAACATCCTGGAGTGCTTGCCATGCATCGCCGACCTTCTTTGTTCAAAGCGTGTGTTTTTGTTCTTGCGGCTTCGTCCGCTGCCATGGGTATGGCCCAGGCAGCCGACAGCAAGCTCGACAGTGTTCTGGCCCGTGGGAAACTGATTGTGGGTACTGGCAGCACCAATGCGCCGTGGCACTTCCAAGGCGCGGATGGCAAGTTGCAGGGGTTTGATATCGACATCGCCAGGATGGTGGCCAAAGGTCTGTTCAACGATCCGAGCAAAGTCGAGTTCGTCGTTCAGTCGTCCGATGCACGGATTCCCAATCTGCTCACCGACAAGGTCGACATGAGCTGCCAGTTCATCACTGTGACCGCCAGCCGCGCTCAGCAAGTCGCCTTCACCCTGCCGTATTACCGCGAAGGCGTCGGCCTGTTGCTGCCGAACAACAGCAAGTACAAGGAAATCGAAGACCTGCAGGCTGCCGGCGACAGCGTCATTGTGGCCGTGCTGCAAAACGTCTATGCCGAGGAACTGGTGCACCAGGCCCTGCCCAAGGCCAAGGTCGATCAGTACGACAGCGTCGATCTGATGTATCAGGCGGTGAACTCCGGCCGCGCCGATGCCGCCGCCACCGATCAGTCCTCGGTCAAATACCTGATGGTGCAGAACCCTGGCCGCTACCGCAGCCCGGCCTACGCCTGGAGCCCACAGACCTACGCTTGCGCGGTTAAACGCGGCGATCAGGACTGGCTGAACTTCGTCAACACCGCGCTGCATGAAGCCATGACCGGCGTTGAATTCCCGACTTACGCGGCGTCGTTCAAGCAGTGGTTTGGTGTGGCTCTGCCGTCCCCAGCCATCGGTTTCCCTGTCGAATTCAAATGATCCCGTGAGAGTGGGGCGCCGATAACGCGCCCCGCTCAAGGTACTGCTGACCATGAACTATCAGTTGAACTTTGCCGCCGTGTGGCGCGATTTCGACACCTTGCTGGCGGGGCTCGGTCTGGGCCTCGAACTGGCGCTGGTGTCGATCGCCATCGGTTGCGTGATCGGCCTGCTGATGGCGTTTGCCTTGCTGTCAAAGCATCGCGCCTTGCGGGTGTTGGCTTCGGTGTACGTCACGGTGGTCCGTAACACGCCGATTCTGGTGTTGATTCTGTTGATCTATTTTGCCTTGCCGAGCCTGGGCATCCGCCTGGACAAGATCCCGTCGTTCATCATCACCCTGTCGCTGTATGCCGGGGCGTACCTGACCGAAGTGTTCCGAGGTGGTTTGCTCAGCATCCCGAAAGGTCAGCGCGAAGCCGGGCTGGCGATCGGTCTGGGCGAGTGGCAAGTGAAAGCCTACGTCACCGTGCCGGTGATGCTGCGCAACGTACTGCCGGCGCTGTCGAACAACTTCATTTCGCTGTTCAAGGACACCTCGCTGGCCGCCGCGATTGCGGTGCCGGAGCTGACCTATTACGCGCGCAAGATCAACGTCGAAAGCTACCGGGTGATCGAAACCTGGCTGGTGACCACGGCGCTGTATGTCGCGGCCTGTTACCTCATTGCCATGCTGCTGCGGTATCTCGAGCAGCGTCTGGCGATCCGCCGATAGGAGGCTGCGATGTACGAATCCCCCAGTTGGTTGCATGAATTGTGGGTGGCGCGCGAGCCACTCTGGCAAGGCTTCCTGACCAGTGTGCAGGCCTCGGCGCTGGCGATTCTGTTCGGCACGATTCTCGGTGTGTTTGCCGGTCTGGTGCTGACCTACGGCAAGTTCTGGATGCGCGCACCGTTCCGCTTTTACGTCGACTTTATTCGCGGCACCCCGGTGTTTGTGCTGGTCCTGGCCTGCTTCTACATGGCGCCGGCGCTCGGCTGGCAGATCAGCGCGTTTCAGGCCGGCGCGTTGGGGCTGACGCTGTTCTGTGGCTCTCACGTCGCCGAGATCGTGCGTGGTGCGTTGCAGGCGTTGCCCCGAGGGCAGATGGAAGCCAGCAAGGCCATCGGCCTGACGTTTTACCAATCCCTTGGCTATGTGCTGTTGCCCCAGGCACTGCGGCAGATCCTGCCGACCTGGGTCAACTCGTCCACCGAAATCGTCAAGGCATCGACCTTGCTTTCGGTGATCGGCGTCGCCGAATTGCTGCTCAGCACTCAACAGATCATCGCCCGGAACTTCATGACCCTGGAGTTCTATCTGTTCGCCGGTTTTCTGTTCTTCGTCATCAACTTCGGCATCGAATTACTCGGCCGGCACATTGAAAAGCGGGTGGCCTTGCCATGACTGAAGCTCAAGTTTCCAACGTTCAAAACGGCCAGCCACTGCTGGACATCCGTGGCCTGCACAAACAGTACGGCACGGTGGAGGTGCTTAAAGGCGTCGACCTGAGCATGCAACGCGGCAACGTCGTCACGCTGATCGGCTCCAGCGGTTCCGGCAAGACCACGCTGCTGCGCTGCGTGAACATGCTCGAAGAGTTCCAGGGCGGGCAGATCCTGCTTGAGGGCGAATCGATCGGCTATGACGAGGTCAACGGCAAACGCGTGCGCCATGGTGAAAAAGTCATCGCTCGCCATCGCGCCATGACCGGCATGGCGTTCCAGCAGTTCAATCTGTTCCCGCATCTGAGCGCATTGCAGAACGTCACCCTGGGACTGCTCAAGGTGAAAAAGATGCACAAGGATGAAGCCGTGGTGCTGGCCGAGAAATGGCTGGAGCGGGTCGGCCTGCTGGAACGGCGCAATCACTTTCCCGGTCAGTTGTCCGGCGGTCAGCAACAGCGCGTGGCCATCGCCCGGGCGATTGCGATGAACCCGAGCCTGATGCTGTTCGACGAAGTCACTTCAGCCCTCGACCCGGAGTTGGTCGGCGAAGTGCTCAACGTGATCAAGGGCCTGGCCGAAGACGGCATGACCATGTTGCTGGTGACCCACGAGATGCGTTTCGCCTTCGAGGTCTCGGACAAAATCGTTTTCATGAACCAAGGGCGGATCGAAGAGCAGGGGCCTCCCAAGGAGCTGTTCGAACGCCCGCAATCACCGCGTCTGGCTGAGTTTCTGAAAAGCACGCGGTTCTGAATTTTCACTTTTGTAATCAGGAGAAACACCCATGAGCATTACGCGTTACGGTACCGGCAGCACCGCCGCTGGTGGTCAGCCTCGTCCATTCGCCCGCGCCGTTGAAGCGGATGGCTGGCTGCACGTGTCCGGCCAGGTGCCGGCAGTGGATGGAGAGATTATTGTTGGCGGCATCGTCGAGCAGACGCACCAGACCATGAAGAACCTGATCGCGATTCTCGAAGAGGCCGGTTATGGCCTGGAAGATGTGGTGCGTGCCGGCGTGTGGCTGGACGATCCGCGTGATTTCAGCAGTTTCAACAAAGTCTTCGGCGAGTACTTCAAACCGGAACACGCTCCGGCGCGGGCGTGTGTGCAAGCGAGCATGATGGTGGATTGCAAGGTCGAGATTGATTGCATTGCTTACAAGAAGAAGGCCTGAAATCTGTGCTGACTTCTTCGCGAGCAGGCTCGCTCCCACATTTGAAATGCAATCCCCTGTGGGAGCGAGCCTGCTCGCGAAAGCGGCCTACCAAGCGATGCAATACTCTCGGTAAACTCCCGGCGACTTTGAATGGGAACCACTGAAATGACCGAAGACACCATCAAACGCAGGGCCCGAGGTCTGGACCGGGCGTTCGATATCCTCGATTTCCTCAAGGAAGTCGGCCAGCCGCTGCGTCCGAATGACATCGCCAACGGCATCGGCAGCCCGAAATCCACGGTCTATGAACTGGTCGCCTCGTTGCTGGAGCGGCGAATCCTGGAACCGGTGGGCAAGGACGGTCACGTCTATCTCGGCCGGCAGCTGTACTTCCTCGGTCAGGCGCATTTGCGCCATTTTGACCTCAGCCGCGAAGCCGATCACGCCTTGCAGGAGATCGTCAGCCAGACTCGCGAAACCGCGCAAATGTGCCTGCTCAACGGGCGCAAATACACCGTGGCGCTGATGAAGGAGGGCGAGCGGCACTTCCGCATTTCCTCTGATATCGGCGAGAACGCGCCGATCCCATGGACCGCGTCCGGGCGCTTGCTGCTCGCGCACCTGAGCGATCAGCAAATCATCGACCTGATCGACGAAGACGACTACATCCTGCCCGACGGTGAACGCCTGCCGCTGGAGCGGTTTTTGGCAGAAATCCGTCAGGCCGGTATCGATGGATTTTTCTCCTTCGACAGTGTTGCCGACACCTTCACCCATTGCTTCGCGGCACCGGTCAAAGACCCTTCCGGCGTTGCAATCTGCACCCTGTGCATCGTCGCCCCACGGGCCGACGCGAAGAACAATTACAACGACTATCGCCGGGTTCTGATCGAGAGTGCCAACAGCCTCGCCCGTCGAATCAACGAATAACCGCGGCTGTCTGCGCCGCGAATGAATGCGAGGAGTTTGACCATGACGACTGCCATCAATACTGCTGTGGAAAAGGGCGATGCCGCCATCGGCGCGCACCTGGTACGAGACGTCAGCCTGCCGGCGCTGGTGCTGCACCGCGGGGCGCTGGAGCACAACATTCGCTGGATGCAGAAGTTCGTCAGTGACAGCGGCGCCGAACTCGCGCCTCACGGCAAGACCAGCATGACCCCGGCCCTGTTCAAACGTCAGCTTGACGCGGGCGCCTGGGGCATCACCCTCGCCAGCGCTACCCAGACCCGCGCGGCATATGCCCACGGCGTGCGCCGGGTGTTGATGGCCAACCAATTGGTCGGCACGCCGAACATGGCGCTGATTGCCGATCTGCTGGTCGATCCGTCGTTCGATTTCCATTGCATGGTCGATCATCCGGACAACGTTGCCGACCTCGGCGCCTACTTTGCTTCGCGCGGGGTGAAGCTCAACGTGATGATCGAGTACGGCGTGGTCGGTGGTCGTTGCGGGTGCCGCAGCGAGCAGGAAGTCATTGAGCTGGCCAAAGCGATTAACGCGCAACCTTCGTTGGCGCTTACCGGTATCGAAGGTTACGAAGGCGTGATTCACGGTGATCACGCGGTCAGCGGTATTCGCGCGTTCGCCGCGTCGCTGGTGCGTCTGGCGGTGCAATTGCAGAACAGCGGGGCGTTTGCCATTCCCAAGCCGATCATCACCGCTTCGGGATCGGCGTGGTATGACCTGATCGCCGAATCGTTCGAAGCGCAGAACGCTGGAGGCCGCTTCCTCAGTGTGTTGCGTCCGGGCAGCTACGTGGCACACGACCATGGCATCTACAAAGAAGCGCAGTGCTGCGTGCTCGATCGTCGTAGCGATTTGCATGAAGGCCTGCGGCCGGCGCTGGAAGTCTGGGCGCACGTACAGTCGATGCCGGAACCGGGGTTTGCGGTGATTGCCCTGGGCAAGCGTGATGTGGCGTTCGATGCCGGGCTGCCGGTGCCGCTGCTGCGTTACAAGGCAGGCGTGTTGCCGGCGGAGGGCGATGATGTCAGTGCATGCAAGGTGACAGCGGTGATGGATCAGCACGCGTTCATGACCGTGGCGCCGGGCGTTGAACTGCGCGTCGGCGACATCGTTTCCTTTGGTACTTCGCACCCGTGCCTGACCTTTGATAAGTGGCGCGTGGGGTTGCTGGTGGATGAGCAGTTGTCGGTGATCGAGAGCATGGAAACCTGTTTCTAAGACTCGAAACCGAGTAGTGATCATCGCTGGCTTGCCAGCGATGAGGCCAGACCAGACACCCGCGAATCAGCAGAGACACCACACAATGACCACCCTCAGCCCCTTGGGCCCCAACGCCCCGCGCATCGCCCTGATAGGCGAATGCATGATCGAACTCCAGCAACGCGCCGATGGCAGCCTGCAGCAGAGCTTTGGCGGCGACACGCTCAACACTGCCGTTTACCTGTCTCGCGCCTTGGGCGACAAGGCTCAGGTCGATTACGTCACGGCGCTGGGCGATGACAGTTTCAGCGACGCCATGTGCCAGATCTGGACCAGCGAAGGTATTGGCCTTGACCTGGTGCAGCGCCTGCCCGGTCGCTTGCCGGGCTTGTATTGCATCCAGACTGACGCCAACGGCGAACGGCGCTTTCTCTACTGGCGCAACGAAGCGGCTGTGCGCGATTGCTTCACCACCCCGGCCGCCGAGCCGATTCTGGCCGCGTTGCCGGATTACGACGTGCTGTACTTCAGCGGCATCACCCTGGCCGTGCTCGGTGCGCAGGGCCGCGAAAGATTGATTCAGGTGTTGATCGAAGCGCGTCAGCGGGATGCACGGATTGTCTTCGACAATAACTACCGACCACGTTTGTGGGCGTCACTGGCAGACGCGCGGGCGGCCTATCGCAGCGTGTTGCCGCACATCGATCTGGCGTTGCTGACGGTGGATGACGAGCAGGCGCTGTTTGGTTTTGCCGATTGCGATGCGGTGTTTGACGCTTACGCGCAGATCGGCACGCCGGAAGTGGTGCTCAAGCGCGGCGCCGAGGCATGCCTGATTCGCTGTGACGGTGAAGCGTTTGAAGTGCCGGCGCAGAAGGTCGAGAAGGTCGTGGACACCACGGCGGCGGGGGATTCTTTCAGTGCGGCGTATCTGGCCAGTCGTCTGACTGGCGGCAGCCCGGCTGAGGCGGCCGACGCGGGGCATAGGTTGGCAAGCCGGGTGATTCAAGTGCCGGGTGCGTTGATTCCGAAGTAAACGGTGAATGGCCGCTTGCTGTGCATTCCATTCCGCGAATGCACAGCGCATTAAACACTGCTGAGGGTGTGTTGTTTATCTTGTCTTTAACACAGAGATCTTGGGACTTGTGAGCACGGCCAGCCTTTCAGAATGGTTGATTTCCAACAAGCCTCTAAGAAACGCACCTCGCCAGCAACGCGCTCCACCAGACTTTATCAAGACTCGCAACTCTGTGCTGATCAGTTTTTCAAGGGCCACGTCGGTGCTTTTTTCCTCGGCTCTGATCGCTAATTCACTTCGATAGTTTAGAGTGACAAACCGATACGCTTTATCCAGAACATTCATTTTTATATGAAGTTTGATTCTGTTGTTTTCTGCTGCCGAAAATACGATTTCATTATAGCCCAAGTGAAATTTTATGGATCGGCCTACTATTTGGAATCGCGTAACAAGCTCAAGGCGACAGAGAATAGATTCATCAAAAATGGGGTGAATAAATTTCTCGGCAACAGTGTAAATGTGACGATTTCCTCGCTTGCTATTACAGTCAACGCAGGAGGGTACAAGGTTCAGGCTGAAGATCGAAAACTCAGGGAACGGTGTCTTTGGCAAATAGTGCTCTACCGTTCCCAGTGCGGTATTACCACACATCGGACATGAACTGGCAACGTGGGCCTTTATTTTGTCTATCCAGTGCAATCCATACATTTTCGCCGCGTTCTCGTACACCGAGTGTAGACAGGAAGTCTCACTCTTGCTCAAACCCAACGGGCTCATGTACGGGCTACCTCTAGTGCGTTTGTACTCGCCGTAGGCGCTGGATATTTTATGGTAGGCACTCGTCAAGGCCCCATAGCTTTCACTTACCTGAGACAGGCTCCAGTCATCCTTGGCTGTATATTGTTTATAGCTGTTCATGTCTAATCGTGCCTGCCGGCGTTCTCCATACGATCATTTATCTCAATCAGCATATTTAAGTTGAAAATGTCGCTATAGCTTTCGATAATTTGTTCGAACGTTAGATCCGAATTTGCCAGTTGCTGAGTTATTTTTCTGTGGTAGGCGTTGGCTGTGCTGTCACCGAACACGGTTGTGGATATTTCGGAAATGCTGGCACCTAGGGTATTCAGGTACGGTGATCTGCTTACAACAACGTCATTTTCTCGCTGGAGTACATGAACGCAATGTTTGGGAAGCTCTCTCACTACGTAGGCGGAGTGGGTTGCTATTACTGCTACTGAGCCTGTGGCAGTGAGTATGTTGTACAGCAGCATCATATAGTCGCTGACAAGATTGGGATGCAGATAGGTTTCAGGCTCATCTATGATTAATAAGGAGCCATAGCCGGCATGAGTCAAAAAGTGCAGAGCGAATCGAAACATTGCTCTCTGGCCACTACTGAGGGCTATGGGAAGAGTGCGCGCTGATGAAAAAATTGCAGGTGGCCGGTTTGAATCTACGGTGCCGTAGATGTCCAGACTGTTTTGCTCTCCGCTGATCGTGCTGATATAGCACCACCGGTCCCCGAGTTCATCGACAAAATAATGTTCTTGGGGGCATTCTCTTGTAACTGGAATAGCTAGACAGTCCATTGGAATCAGATTTTCCAGGCTAGTGCTGAGAATCTCCCACGCACGCTGAGAAAATTCGGTGCTCGCGTCCCTCAAAATATTCAATAGCAAATGTGACAGGCTTTCACCGTAAGCACTCGACGAGTTTTGATCTGCCGAGTTGAAAATATGGTATTCGAAAGAAGAAGGCTCGCCAGGTAACGGCAATGTCGTCGACATGTCCGAACAATAAGCGATGACCCGATTGAAATAAAAACCTTCGGGAAGATCAATGCGCCGGTCTGCGCGCTCTATCGGGCTTTTTGATGGGTAAAGTATTCGAGGTTTTGGCAAGTTTTTGTTCATCTCGCCGCAGCGTTGTGCAATCGATCCGATCATTCCAGAGAGTACTTGGGTTTTTCCGACGCCGTTAACGCCAATCAGGCAGTGGATCCTATCTTGAAAGAAGATGTGATTTTTATATTCGAAAGTTAATCGCAGAAACTCATTTGTTCCGGGTAAGAGCATGGAAAAGGAGAAGTCGATACGGGCATCTCCGCAAGTTTCTGCAATATAAGAGTTTTCATACCCGCGGGTGAGAGATAGATAGGCGCTTGTGGCTCTAAGGATGCCTTGGCGAAATGGTTCAAGGGCAGCAATATAATGTAGTTGTGTCTGGGTAATCAGTTTTAGGTGTTTTGCGGCTGAAAGCTCATTCAATGCTTTCAAAAGTTCGATGTAGTCAGATTCATCAAGGCGTGAAGCTAGTTCTTTATACGTAGCAGGCTTGCGGAGCAGACTTAAGTAATTAGTGATTTCTCCTTGCGGGACTTGTGATAGTTCATTAAAAATATTTCTTTGCTCGTCGCTCGGAAGCAGATACAGATCAAAATCGATTGACTCAGATTTGTACTGAATGTTCGCTACGGCGTGATAATTAAACCAAAAATCATTCCAGGTAGGGTTGCGTACCGTGATTATTAAAGTCTTTCTAAAATTTGATAAGTGCTTAGGCAGGGTGATCGTCCATTGCATACCAAAACTCCTTGATGTAGTGGCTGCATGCTATCACTGGGCGATTTTCGGGTCATTGCTTTTTAAGGTATAGGCGCCAGCGCCGTTTGACTGAGGTCAAGTAAGGGTAATGACGCGTCCCTTGGTGGCGGGGCGAGGTGCAGGGGCCGGTAGCGCTCGTAACAGCAACACAAGTGTCGCCCCGATTTTACGTCGAGCACGTGTTAATCGCGGTAAAACACTTGCACCAGGTGATAACCAAACTTGCTCTTGATCGGTCCATGCACCGTACGCAGCGGCTTCTTGAAAATCACCGCATCAATCGCCCCCACCATCTGCCCCGGTCGCACTTCACCCAGATCACCGCCGCGTTTGCCGGACGGGCAGGTGGAAAATTTCTTGGCCAACACATCAAACGCTTCGCCCTTGGCGATACGTTGTTTAAGCTGTTCGGCCTCTTCGGCGGTTTTCACCAGAATGTGGCGGGCTTGGGCTTTCATCTTGCGATACCTGATAACGGGGTGAAGGCGGGGCGCGGATTATGCCTCAACTCAAGAGGTTTGGCTGATCATCGCGCGGATCTTGCTGGCCAATAGCTCGATGGAAAACGGTTTCGCCACCATGTCCATGCCGTCCTCGAGAAAGCCCTGGCGTTCGGCGGCTTTCTGCGCATAACCGGTCATGAACAATACTTTGAGGCCCGGGCGATGCTGACGAGCGATTTCCGCGAGTTGGCGACCATTCATGCCCGGCAGGCCGACGTCGGTAACCAGCAGGTCCACCCGTAGATCGGATTCGAGCAACGGCAGGGCCACCCGGGCGTCCTCGGCTTCGTGCGCCTGATAGCCCAACTCCTTGAGCAGATCGAGCACCAGCATGCGCACCGCCGGGTCGTCTTCGACCACCACCACGGATTCACCGGTGGCCGTGGCCGGTTGCGGCTCGGTGGGCTCGACTGGCAGACGTTCCGCTTCCAGGCCAACCATTCGCGGCAAGTACAGACGCACGCAGGTGCCTTGGCCGGGCAAGCTGTCGAGGCTGACATGCCCACCCGATTGCTGGGCAAAACCGTAAATCATCGACAGGCCGAGCCCGGTGCCCTGGCCGATCGGTTTGGTGGTGAAGAAGGGATCGAACGCCTTGGCCCTCACCGATGGCGTCATTCCCGTGCCGTTATCGCTGACCGCCAGCATCAGGTAATCGCCGGCCTTGACCGGTTCGAGGGTGGTGATGTCGCTGCCGTCGAGGAAGACGTTTGCCGTTTCGATCAGCAAGTCACCGCCCTCAGGCATGGCATCGCGGGCGTTGATCACCAGATTCAACAGGGCGTTTTCCAATTGACTGATGTCAGTGCTGACCGGCCACAAGTCGTCGGCCAACTTTAACTTGAGTTCGATTGGATCGCCCTTGGTGCGGCGGATCAGGTCTTCCAGCGAGTGAATGAGTTCGTTGACGTTCAGTTGCTTGCGATCCAGCGATTGCCGCCGCGAGAACGCCAGCAACCGGTGAGTCAAGGCGGCCGCACGGTTCGCCGAGGCGACGGCGGCTTCGGTAAAGCGGCCGATCTCGCTGGCGCGACCGTTGGCGATGTAGCGCTGCATCAGGTCGAGGCTGCCGATGATCCCGGTGAGCATGTTGTTGAAGTCGTGGGCAATGCCGCCGGTAAGCTGTCCGACCGCCTCCATCTTCTGCGCATGGCGCAACGCATCTTCAGCGCGCTCGCGTTCGAACATCTCGTTCTGCAAACGCTGATTGGCCTGGGCCAATTGCTCGGTGCGGGCGCTGACACGCTCTTCAAGGGTTTCATTGAGGTTACGCAGGGCTTCTTCGGTTTTCTTGCGCTCGGATTCGTCGATCACAAAGATGTAGAAACCGTTGACCGAACCGTCCGCACCGTGGCGCGGCAGGTAATTCATCAGGGCATGGCGGCTGCTGCCGTCGCGGTGGGGCGTGTACAGGCTGAACGAACAGGATCGACCGGCGAGTGCTTCGGCGATATACGGCGCGCGCAGGAAATACGCTTCCTCTCCGATCACTTCTCGAATGGTTCGGCCGCACAGCTCTTGGGGTGTGAGGCCGTACCAGTCCAGATAAGCCGCATTATTGAGGCGAAAGCGTTCTTCGTGGTCGACATAACTGATCAGGATCGGCATGGCGTTGATGATCAGCTGCAGTTCTGTCTGACTCTGGCGCAACGCTTGTTCGGTGTGTTTGCGCTCGGTCAAGTCCAGCGCCGCACCGAGAAAACGCACCGGCCGGCCATGGTGATCCTTGTAGCAGCGGCCGCGGGCAAACACCCAGCGCTGCTCACCGTCGGGCAGCAACAAGCGGTATTCCTCGGCATATTCGGTGCCGTGGGTGATGCAATGTTTGATGCTGCGAGCCACCAGCGCACGGTCTTCAGGATGGACACCGTGCAGGTAATCACTGATGGGCAATTGCGCGGCGCGAGACGGATCAATGCCGTGCAATTGGGCGAAGTGGGCGTCGGCAATGAAGCGGTCTTCGCCGATATCCCAGTCCCAGGTACCGACCGCATCTGTCGCGGCGAGGGCCAGTTGCAAGCGCTCTTCTGTTTCGCGCTGAGCCTTGAGGCTGTCGTCGGAGCGCTGCTGCAACTCCAGGGCGATACGTCGGCGCTCATTGGTTTCGATCGCCGTAACCAGAATACCGGCGACCTGCGCGTTTTCATCGCGGATCGGGCTGTAGGTCAGATCCAGCCAGAAGTCGGTATCTTTACCGTCGCGCTGCAGGGTGAAGCGTCGTTCACTGTAGGTGCGTACCTGGCCTTGCAGGACGGCGCTGTAAATCGGGTCAGTGAAGTCTCGAAGTTCCGGCCATATAAGGTGCGCAGGCTGTCCGAAAGCGTGGGGATGTTTGTTGCCGGCGAGCAGGGCGAAGCCGTTGTTATAAATTTGCGTGAGTTGCGGCCCCCACAACAACAGCATCGGCATCGGCGAGTGAATCACGATATCCACCGCGGTACGCAGGCTCTGCGGCCAGGTTCCTGCCGCGCCCAGTGGACTGCGGCTCCAGTCGGTGCGGGCGATCAGTGCCTGCGCGTCGTCGTTGGTCGGTGCAGCGTTCATCACATCAATCCTGAGCGTCGGTCGGTGAGACGGCGTCTATCATTGTTGCAGGCTATAGACGCTGTATGGCTCGTCGCGTCACGACGGCGGCCAATTCTGCTCATTGAATGCTTCGCGGGTGCTTTTTGCCATGGAAATCGATGCACTGTTATCTCGTTTGTCCAACTTACAGGGTTCTGACCTGTTCCTGTCTACCGCCGCGCCGCCCAGTGTAAGAGTAGACGGTGTACTGACGGCATTAAGCGACGAACCCTTCAAATCCGGTGAAATTGCCGCCATGGCGACCTCACTGATGGACGCCGAGCAGCGCCGAGAGTTCGACCGGGATCTGGAAATGAATCTGGCGATCTCCCGAGCCGGGATTGGCCGCTTTCGGGTCAATATCTTCAAGCAACGCAACGATGTGTCGATCGTCATTCGCAATGTAAAACTCGACATTCCGCGTTTCGAAGACTTGAAACTGCCGCCGGTACTCCTCGAAACGGTGATGCTCAAACAAGGCTTGATCCTGTTTGTCGGCGCCACCGACTCGGGCAAGTCGACCTCGCTGGCAGCCTTGATTGATCACCGCAACCGCCACAGCACCGGGCACATCATCACCATCGAAGACCCGATCGAGTACATCCATCGGCACAGGCTGTCGATCATCAATCAGCGTGAAGTCGGCGTCGACACCCGCAGCTTTCATGCAGCGCTGAAAAACACCCTGCGCCAGGCGCCGGACGTCGTGCTGATCGGAGAAATCCGTGACCGCGAAACCATGGAACACGCCTTGGCATTTGCCGAAACCGGGCATCTGGTGCTTTCCACGTTGCACGCCAACAACGCCAATCAGGCGCTGGATCGGATTATCAACATGTTTGCCGAAGAGCGACGCCCGCAGCTGTTGCATGCGTTGGGTAACCACCTTAAAGCGTTTGTATCGCAACGACTGGTACGCACCCTGGACGGGCAGCGCAGAGCGGCGGTCGAGGTGATGCTGGGTACGCCGACGGTCGCGGATCTGATTCGCCGTAACGAGTTGGGGGAACTGAAGGCGATCATGGAAAAGTCTGCCGAGCTTGGGATGCAGACCTTTGATGCGGCGCTGTTTGCGTTGGTCGTGGAAGGTGTCATCAGCGAGGAGGAGGCGCTCAACCATGCGGACTCAGTGAACAACCTGCGTCTGCGCCTGAAACTGCATGATGATAGGGTGCCCGGGCTGCCGCCAGCCGCTTCGGGGGAGTGGGGGTTGGTGGATTAGACAGCATCAAAAGATCACAGCCTGCGCCGGGCGAGTCTCCCCGGCCGCAGGCTGTGATCTTTACGATCAACTGCGCAACTCGTTTCTATTGCGAAATTGCTCCAGTGCCTCCGGGTTGGCCAGCGCATCGGTGTTTCTCACCGGCTCTCCGTGCACCACGTTGCGCACCGCCAGCTCCACGACCTTGCCGCTGATGGTGCGTGGAATGTCGGTGACCTCGACGATCTTTGCCGGCACATGCCTGGGCGTGGTGTTGGCGCGGATGACCTGACGAATCTGCTGTTGCAGCGTTTCATCAAGTGTCACGCTGTCCTTGAGCCGCACGAACAACACGACCCGCACATCGTCTTGCCACTGTTGCCCGATGGCCACGCTGTCGAGTACTTCCGGGATTTTCTCGACCTGGCGATAGATCTCCGCCGTACCGATGCGCACGCCGCCGGGATTGAGCACGGCGTCGGAGCGACCGTGGATCATCATCGCGCCATGGGGCAACTGTTCGGCGTAATCGCCCTGCGCCCAGACACCGGGGAACAGGCTGAAATAGGATTTGCGCAACTTTTCCCCATCGGCATCGTTCCACAACCCGATTGGCATCGCCGGAAAATGCCGCGTGCAGACCAGTTCACCCTTTTCGTCGATCACGGGCTGCCCGTCGTCATTCCACACTTCAACCGCCATGCCCAGGCTCTTGCCCATGATTTCACCGCGACGCACTGGCGACATCGGGTTGCCATTGACGAAGCAGGAAACGATGTCGGTACCGCCGGACATTGAAGCCAGGCACACGTCAGGTTTGAAGTCGCGGTAAACAAAGTCATAACTCTGCGGCGACAACGCTGAACCGGTGCAAAGCAGGGTTCTCAGGCTGCTGAGGTCATGGCTCTCGCGCGGTCTGAGCCCGTTGCTTTCCAGCGTCGCGAGGTATTTGGGGCTGGTGCCGAAGACGCTGACACGTTCGTCTTCGAGCAGATCCAGCAAACGCTCCGGGCCCGGGTGAAACGGCGAACCGTCGTACAGCACCACGGCGCTGCCGACCGCGAGTGCCGACACCAGCCAGTTCCACATCATCCAGCCGCAGGTGGTGTAGTAAAACAAGCGATCGCCTGGGCCGAGGTCGACGTGCAGGCCATGTTCCTTGACGTGTTGCAGCAGTACGCCGCCGGTGCTGTGCACGATGCATTTCGGCACGCCCGTGGTGCCACTGGAATACAGCACGTACAGCGGATGAGCGAAAGGCACCGGGACGAAGCGCGGCTCATCGCCGGGCTGATAAAAGTCGTCCCACAGGGTGACATTGGCTTGCGTGCGATAGTCTTCGATGCGCGCTTGCGCACGTGCATAGGGAACGATGATCAACTGTTGCAGCGATGGCAGTTGCGCAAGGATTTCATTGAGCTTCGTCGTCTGGTCTATCTCTTTGCCGGCATAGCGGTAACCGGCGCAGGTGATCAGGACTTTCGGTTCGATCTGGCCAAAACGATCAATCACGCCGTGGGTGCCGAAATCCGGCGAAGAGCACGACCAGATTGCCCCAAGGCTGGTGGTTGCGAGCATCGCCACCAGCGCCTGCCAGGTGTTGGGCATACACGCCGCCACCCGGTCGCCGAGACCCACGCCCACGGCTTGCAGACTTGCCTGGAAACCGGCGACCTGGCGAGCCAGTTCGGCCCAGCTCAATTGCTCGCGCTGACCGTTCTCGGCCAGGCTTACCACCGCCACGGCGTCATCACGGCGCCGCAATAAATGTTCGGCAAAGTTCAGGGAGGCGCCGGGAAACCATTCGGCGCTGGGCATGTATTCACCTTCGCGTAACACGGCGTCTGGCTGGGTATGGAAGCGAATGTCGAAGAAGTCGACGATGGCTTGCCAGAACGCTTCACGCTCTTCGATGCTCCATTGGTGCAGGGCAGGGTAGCCTTCCAGATTGAGCGAATGGCGCTGATTGACGAAGCGTCGGAAGGTATCCATGCGCGACTTGGCGATGCGGTTGGCGTCGGGCTGCCAGAGGATGTCGGACATTTGTTTGCCTCTTGTTTTCCTGAAGGTGTCGCGGCTTATTGCGCCAACCACCCACCGTCAATATTCCACGCCGCACCACGCACCTGGCTGCCTGCTTCGCTGCACAGAAACAACACCAGTTCCCCCAGATGCTGCGGCGTAACGAACTCCAGCGATGGCTGTTTCTCGGCCAGCAAATCATGTTGCGCCTGCTGCGGATCGACGCCCTTGGCGGCGCGGTCATCGATCTGCTTCTGCACCAGCGGCGTCAGTACCCAGCCCGGGCAAATCGCATTGCAGGTGACGTTGCTGGTCGCGGTTTCCAGACCGACCACTTTGGTCAGGCCGATCACCCCGTGTTTGGCAGCAACGTAAGCCGCTTTGCCTGTGGAACCGACCTGGCCGTGTACAGAGGCGATATTGATGATCCGCCCCCAGCCTTTGGAGCGCATGCCCGGCAGACTCAGGCGGGTGCTGTGAAACACCGAAGAGAGGTTGATGGCGATGATCGAGTCCCAGCGTTCAATCGGAAACTCTTCCACGGCGGCGACATGCTGGATGCCAGCGTTGTTGATAAGAATGTCCACGCCACCGAACTCGCGTTCGGCGTAGGCGATCATCTCGGCAATCTGCGCCGGGTCGCTGACGTCCGCCGGATGATGGCCGACCTTGCCGCCGAACAGCGCCACCTCGCTAATCACTTTGGACGCATCGCCAAAGCCATTGAGAACAACATTGGCCCCAGCCTTGGCCAGCACGAGCGCAATGCCCAGGCCAATGCCGCTGGTGGAGCCGGTAACCAGTGCGGTCTTGCCAGTAAGAGTCGTCATGAATGCCTCACACAATGCCAGTGGCGTAGAAAGTGCCGATCACCACGAAAACCGCCAGGGTTTTGATCAGCGTAATACAGAAAATGTCTTTATAGGCTTCACGATGGGTCAGGCCAGTGACCGCCAACAGCGTGATGACCGCGCCGTTGTGCGGCAGGGTGTCCATGCCGCCGCTGGCCATCGCAGCCACGCGGTGCAACACCTCCAGCGGAATGTTCGCCGCATTGGCGGCGCTGATGAACTGCTCGGACATTGCCGCCAGCGCAATGCTCATGCCGCCCGAGGCCGAGCCGGTAATACCCGCGAGCAAGGTCACGGTGATCGCTTCGTTGACCAGTGGATTGGGGATTTGCTTGAGCCAGTCGGCCAGCACCAGAAAGCCCGGCAGCGAGGCGATCACTGCGCCGAAACCATATTCGGAAGCGGTGTTCATCGCTGCGAGTAACGCGCCACTGACCGCACTTTTGCTGCCCTCGGCCAGTTTGCTGCGAATCGCCTGAAAGCCGAACGCCAATACCATCAGAATCCCGACCAGCAATGCGGCTTGAACGGCCCAGATCGCCGTCAGTTTGGCGATTTCAGTGGTCACCGGTGTGGCCATGCCTGGCAGCGCCAAGCTGTGGGTCTTGCCGTACCACTGCGGAATCCAGTGGGTGAACAGCAGGTTCATGATGCCCACCGCCAACAACGGCGACAGCGCAAGCCAAGGGTTCGGCAGCGTCAGGTCTTCGGCGGTTTCCGGCTCGTTGCGCAGTTCGGTGCCATAGCCTTCACCGGCGCGTTGAGCCTTGTTGCGTTGACGTTGCAGAAACAGCATGCCGGCGCAGAACACGAAAATCGTGCCGATCACACCCAGCCACGGCGCTGCCCACGCGGTGGTGTTGAAGAACGTGCTGGGAATGATGTTCTGGATTTGTGGCGTCCCGGGCAGGGCGTCCATGGTGAACGAAAACGCGCCGAGGGCGATGGTGGCCGGGATCAGACGTTTGGGGATGTTGCTCTGGCGAAACATCTCCGCTGCAAACGGGTAAACCGCGAACACCACCACGAACAGCGAAACGCCACCGTAGGTGAGGAGGGCGCAGACCAACACGATCACCAGCATGGCCTGCTTTGTGCCTAATAGACGGATGGCCGCCGCAACGATCGAGCGCGAGAAACCCGACAGTTCGATCAACTTGCCGAACACGGCACCGAGCAGGAACACGGGGAAATACAGCTTGATGAAACCGACCATTTTCTCCATGAACACCCCTGTGAAAGCTGGGGCAACGGCGGACGGGTCAGTCAGCAGGACAGCGCCGAGCGCGGCGATGGGTGCGAAGAGGATAACGCTGTAGCCACGATACGCAGCGACCATCAACAGCGCCAGGGCTGCCAAGGCAATGATCACACTCATGGTGTGTCTCTCCAGAATTGTTATTTTTGTGGTTGAAACGGGTGTGGGAAGGGGCAAAGCGAGATGTGTGCCAAGTTGTTAACATGTTGAAATTTAAGGAAATTATTCTCTATTTTGAATATGTGGATAGAGTTTTGTCTCAATCGGGAGATTTAGTCGGCCAAAAAAGGTCGCAGCCTTCGGCAGCTCCTACAATTTGAAGCCTATCCACCCTGTAGAAGCTGCCGAAGGCTGCGATCTTTTGATCTTTAAGGTCTTATCCAGAAATAGAGATAAGCATCTCTTTATTGAGACTAGACGATCCCCAGCGCCACCATTTTCTTGTACAACGTCGACCGTCCAAGCCCCAATCTAGCCGCCGCCTCCGGCACCTTACCCCCGCATTGCGCAAGGGCAGACTGAATCAACTGCCGATCAAACCGCTCCCGCGCCTCAGCGAATGTCTCCTCGGCCAACGACTCAATCATCTGTGCAGAAGCACGCTCCACCGGCGTAAACGTACCGATGGCCGCGCGAATGTCGTTCTCGGTGAGCATCAGGTCATCACTCAGCAGCGCTGCTCGTTCCAGCACATTGCGCAGCTCTCGAATATTGCCCGGCCAGGCATGCTGCCCAAGCAACGTCAACGCTTCACGGTTCAGCTCATGTTGACTGCGAAGCTCTTCCAGAATGGCTTCGCTGAGTGCCGGCAGATCGTCGAGCCTTTCACGCAGCGGCGGTACATTGATCGGCAACACGTTGAGCCGGTAATAAAGGTCCGCGCGGAATTCGCCGCGTTTGATCGCCGCTTGCAGATCCGTCGACGTGGCGGCGATCACCCGCACATCACTTTGGATCACGTCGTTCGAACCTACCGGCTCGAACTCCTTCTCCTGCAGCACGCGCAGCAATTTGCTTTGCAGCGGCAGCGGCATGTCGCCGATTTCGTCAAGGAACAGCGTGCCGCCCTGAGCGATTTGCAGTTTGCCGGTACGGCCCTTGCGGTCGGCTCCGGTGAACGCGCCTGGGGCGGTGCCGAAAAACTCCGCTTCCAGCAGCGCCTCGGGAATCGCCGC
This sequence comes from Pseudomonas sp. LBUM1648, assembly GCF_059716145.1. Taxonomy (NCBI): domain Bacteria; kingdom Pseudomonadati; phylum Pseudomonadota; class Gammaproteobacteria; order Pseudomonadales; family Pseudomonadaceae; genus Pseudomonas; species Pseudomonas sp. LBUM1648. The sequence continues at coordinate 3,567,855 of NZ_CP166808.1, read as the reverse complement.
GCTGTTGATGCTGACGAAGGCTTTGTGCGCTCGGGGCGAGGCACTGTGGATGGCCTGTGCCAGCAATTCCTTGCCGGTACCGGTTTCACCCAGCAGCAACACAGGAGACTCGGCACTCGCACTGCGCCGCGCACGGCGTTTGACGTCGAGGCTGGCGGCACTGGTGCCGATGAAATGGGCGAAGTTGTATTTGGTCTGCCGCGCGCGCAGCAAGGAGCGGGTCGAGGCCAGCTCTTCCTGCATGCTCAGGTAACGCTTGAGCATCGGCGACAGGGTACGCAACTCATCGAACAGGGCGAAGCCGATGGCGCCAATGACCGTGCCCGCGTCGTCGTGGATCGGCAGGCGCATCACCACCAGCGGTTCTTTTGGGGTGTCCTGCATGTCCAGCAGAATGGGGCGACCGGTGCGCACCACCTCACGCAGGAGACTTCCGGGGATCACCCTTTCACAGGGCTTGCCGATGGCGCCTGCGGCGGATTCCAGACCGAAACGCCGGGCGTAACGCTCATTCATCCAGACGATGTTGGCGTCACGATCGACAATCACCGTGCCTTCGCTCGACTGCTCGATGATCTCGAACAGCGAACGGATCGCCAGAGTGCGAACCCTTTGGTAGTCCTTGAGGCTTTCGGTGGTGTTCATGAAGGCTGGTCCGAGGTTTGTGTTGTCAGTGCCGACGCCATCGCGGGCTCGCCAGCGATGGCCACGACCGGGTTTCAAATCGAGCGCCGATTATGCCTACCCCGGATGCGCCGCCGCCAACAGCTCTTTGGTGTAAGGATGCTGCGGCGAATCAAACACCTCGTGACTGGCGCCACGCTCGACCACTTTACCGTCCTTGATCACGATCATGTCGTGGGCCAAAGCGCGGACCACCGCCAGGTCGTGGCTGATAAACAGATAGGTCAGACCGTGTTTCTCCTGAAGCTGACGGAGCAGGGCGACCACTTGTTTCTGCACTGTACGATCCAGTGCCGACGTCGGTTCATCCAGCAGGATCAGCGCCGGTTTCAGTACCAATGCCCGGGCGATGGCGATGCGCTGACGTTGACCGCCGGAAAACTCGTGAGGGTATCGATGACGACTTTCAGGATCGAGACCGACTTCCTTGAGTACACGGATCACTTGCTCGTCGCATTCGCCAGCGGTGGATTCGCAATGCACTTCCAGGCCTTCGCTGATGATCTGTGCTACCGACATACGCGGGCTGAGGCTGCCGAACGGATCCTGAAACACCACTTGCATCTGCCGGCGCCAGGGTCGCAACTGCTTCTGATTGAGGCCGTCGAGCGCTTCGCCCTGGAAGCGGATACTGCCTTCGGAGTCGAGCAAACGAAGAATCGCCTGACCGAGTGTCGACTTGCCCGAACCGGACTCCCCGACGATGCCCAACGTCTTGCCGCGCTGAATGTTCAGGCTAATGCCGTCGACCGCGCGCAGGTATTGTTTGCGCTGAAACAGGCCGCCACCGACGGCAAATTCGACCCGTAGGTTATCGACTTCCAGCACGTTCTCACGCTCGTCCCTCGGCAGTGCTTCGCCTTCCGGTTCGGCATTGAGCAGGACGCAACTGTAAGGATGTTTCGGCTCGGTAAACAGGGTTTCGCACGGTGCCTGTTCGACGATTTCTCCGGCCTTCATCACGCACACGCGTTGAGCGATGCTACGCACCAGATTGAGGTCGTGGCTGATCAGCAGTAGCGACATGCCCAAACGCTGTTGCAGGGATTTGAGCAGCAACAGGATCTTGCGTTGCACGGTGACGTCGAGCGCTGTAGTTGGCTCGTCGGCAATCAACAATTCCGGCTCGCAGGCCAGAGCCATGGCGATCATTACCCGCTGGCGTTGTCCGCCGGACAGTTGATGAGGGTAAGCCTTTAGCCGCTCCTTGGGTTTCTGGATGCCCACTAGTCCGAGCAGTTCGAGAATGCGTGCTTGCGCCGCTTTGCCTCCGAGGCCGCGATGCAGCAGCAGGGTTTCGCCGATCTGTTTTTCGATGGTGTGCAGCGGATTGAGCGAGGTCATCGGCTCCTGAAAGATCATGGCGATACGGTTGCCACGCAGTTCGCGCAGGACCTTGGGGTCTGCCCCCACCAGTTCCTGCCCGCGATAGCGAATGCTGCCGATGGTTTGCGCTTCACTGTCAGGCAGTAATTGCAGGATTGAATGAGCAGTCACCGATTTACCCGAGCCCGACTCGCCGACCAGCGCCAGGCACTCGCCAGGGCGGATGTCCAGGCACAGGTCGCGCACCACGGGCTGGCCATGGAAGGCAACGTTGAGGTTACGGATTTCAATCAGGTTGTCAGTCATGGCCACGCTTCAGGATCGAGGGTCGAAGGCGTCACGTAACGCCTCGCCGATGAACACCAGTAAAGAAAGGATCAGCGCCAGGGTGAAAAACGCCGTCAGCCCCAGCCAAGGCGCCTGCAGATTCTGCTTGCCCTGACCGATCAGTTCGCCCAGCGAAGCGCTGCCGGCCGGCATGCCGAAACCGAGGAAGTCCAACGCGGTAAGGGTGGAAATCGCCCCGGTCAGAATGAACGGCAAGTAGCTCAATGTCGCATTCATGGCGTTGGGCAAGATGTGCCGGACAATCACTTTGCGGTCAGTCAGACCAAGGGCTCGCGCGGCTTTGACGTATTCCAGATTACGCCCGCGCAAGAACTCCGCCCGCACCACATCGACCAGCGCCAGCCAGGAAAACAGCGCCATGATTCCCAGCAGCCACCAGAAATTCGGCTCGACGAAACCGGAAAGGATGATCAGCAGGTACAGCACCGGCAGTCCCGACCACACCTCAAGCAGACGTTGCCCGATCAAGTCGACCCAGCCGCCGTAGTAGCCCTGCAACGCGCCGGCAGCGATGCCGATCAGCGCACTGACAAACGTCAGCATCAGGGCAAACAGAATCGATACCCGCGCGCCGAAGATCACCCGCGCCAAGACATCCCGCGACTGATCGTCGGTGCCCAGCCAGTTGACTGCCGTGGGCGGGCTCGGTGCCGGTTTGGTGAGGTCGTAGTTCGGTGTGTCGTCGCTGAAGGGAATCGGCGGAAACAGCAGCCAGCCACCGTCCTTGCGGATGAGGTTCTGCACATAATCGCTGCGGTAATCGGCCTGGAACGGCAGTTGTCCGCCGAACTCCTGCTCGGTGTGGCGCTTGAACACCGGGAAGTACCACTGGCCCTGATAGCTGACCACCAGCGGCTTGTCGTTGGCGATCAGTTCGCCACCCAAGGTGACAATAAACAGCCCGATAAATAGCCACAACGACCACCAGCCACGACGGTTCTTCTTGAATCGCTCGAAGCGACGACGGCCCAAAGGCGAGAGCTTGAACATCAGGCGTTCCTCGCGGCGAAGTCGATGCGCGGATCAACGAGGGTGTAGCACAGGTCGCCGATCAGTTTTATCAGGAGGCCGAAGAGGGTGAAGATGAACAACGAGCCGAATACCACCGGATAATCCCGGGAAACCGCTGCTTCGTAGCTCATGCGGCCGAGGCCGTCGAGGGAGAAGATTACTTCGATCAGCAGCGAGCCGGCGAAGAACACGCTGATGAAGGCTTGAGGAATGCCCGACACCACCAACAGCATTGCATTGCGAAACACATGGCCATAGAGCACCCGACGCTCACTCAGACCCTTGGCCCGTGCGGTAACCACGTATTGGCGGGTGATTTCATTGAGGAACGAGTTTTTGGTCAGGATCGTCAATGTCGCGAAACCGCCGATCACCAGTGCCGTCACCGGCAACACCAAGTGCCAGAAGAAGTCGGCGATCTTGCCCAGGGTCGACAGCGATTCGAAGTTGTCCGACACCAGCCCCCGTACTGGAAACCAGTTCAGTGAGGTGCCGCCGGCGAACAGCACGATCAGGAACATCGCAAACAGGAACGCCGGCATTGCGTAACCGATGATGATCGCCGTGCTGCTCCAGATATCGAAATGGCTGCCATGGTGCACGGCTTTGCGGATGCCCAGCGGTATCGACACCAGATAGGTAATCAGCGTCGCCCACAGACCGAGGGAAATGGTCACCGGCATTTTTTCCAGGATCAGGTCGGTGACCGTCGCGCCGCGAAAGAAGCTTTTGCCGAAGTCCAGTTGCGCATAGTTCTTGAGCATCAGCCACAGACGTTCATGAGCGGGCTTGTCGAAGCCGTACTGTTTTTCGATGTCTTTGATCAGCTGCGGGTCGAGACCACGACTGGCACGGGATGTGCCACTCATGGTTTCGCTCGCGCCGCCGCCGACACTGGCACCGCCGATACCTTGCAAGTGCGCGATCGCCTGCTCGACCGGGCCACCCGGCGCGGCTTGAATGATCACAAAATTCACCAGCAGGATGATCACCAGTGTCGGAATGATCAGCAGCAGGCGCCGCAGTATGTAACCCCACATCAGTGCGGTCCTCCGGGTCTGCCGCGAGAGATTTTTTCAGCGGTCATCTGTTGATTGGTCAGCGGTGTGCTGCTGATTTCCCACCAGCTCTCGATGGCTTCGTCATTGCTCGCCTGAACCGACGGCATGCCGAAACGGTTCCACCAGACAGTCGAGGTACCCGGCGGATAGTAGTTGGGAATCCAGTAGTAATTCCATTGCAGCACCCGGTCCAGCGCGTGGGCGTAGTGCAGCATGTCGGATTGGGTCGAGGCGCGCATCAGGCCGTTGATCAAGGTATCAACCGCCGGGTTTTTCAACACCATGTAGTTGTTGGCGCCCGGATCGTTGGCCGACGCTGAGCCGAAGTAGTTGAGCAACTCGCCACCCGGAGACGTGGTGACGGGGTAGCCGGTGACGATCATGTCGTAATCGCGGCTCATCAGGCGGTTGACGTATTGCGAGGAGTCGATACGGCGGATATTGAGATCGATGCCGATCTGTTTCAGCGTGCGCTTGTACGGCAGCAACAGACGATCCATGCCGTTCTGGCTGACAAGGAAGGTAAAACTCAGTGGCTCGCCTTCGGCGTTGACCAGTTGATCGCCATCGGGTTTCCAGCCGGCCTGTTCCAGCAACTCGAGGGCTTGCAACTGCTTGTCGCGGATCAGGCCGCTGCCATCGGTTTTTGGCGCTTCGAAGACTTTTGAGAAGACTTCGTCGGGAACCTGCCCACGCAGCGGCTCAAGGATTTTCAACTCTTGCGCATCGGGCAGTTCGCGAGCCGCGAGTTCGGTATTGGAAAAGTAGCTTTGCTGGCGGATGTACAGGTTGCGCATCATCTGCCGGTTGCTCCACTCGAAATCCCAGAGCATGGCCAACGCCTGACGCACGCGCCGATCCTGGAAAATCGGTTTTTGCAGGTTGAACACAAAACCCTGGGCCGATTGCGGCGCTTCGGTGGCCAAGTGGGCTTTTTGCAGGCGCCCGTCGCTGAGGGCGGGGCTGTCATAACCGATCGAGTAGCCGGTGGCGGAGAACTCTCGGTTGTAGTCGTAGGCGCCGCCGCGCAGCACCTGACGTGCAACGTCGGTGTCGCCGAAATACTCGATGCTGAAGTGATCGAAGTTGTACAGGCCGCGGCTGACCGGCAAATCCTTGCCCCACCAGTCGGCATTACGCTCAAACGTAATGCTGCGCCCCGAATCGACTTTGCCGACACGATACGGGCCGCTGCCCAGCGGTGGCTCGTATCCGCCACCGCCGGCGAAATCGCGGTTCTTCCACCAATGTTCGGGGAACACCGGCAGGGTCGCGATATCCAGCGGGAGGGTGCGGTTTTCATTACTTTTGAAGTCGAAACGCACAGTCAGCGGCGCTTCCACTTCGACGCCTTTGACGTCGGCGAATTGGGTGCGGTAGCGCAGGCTGCCCTGGGTCATCAACAAATCGTAGGTATAGCGCACGTCTTCGGCGGTAATCGGTTTGCCGTCGGCGAAGCGTGCTTTGGGATTGATGAAGAAACGCAGCGACAGGCCGTCGTCCGAGCGCTCCATCTTCTGTGCGACCAGGCCGTAAACGGTGTAGGGCTCATCCATCGAACGCTGGGCCAGCGGCGAATAAAGCAGGCCATCGATCTGAGTGACGCCGATGCCTTTGTCTATATAAGGAAGGAGATGGTCGAAGTGACCGATTTCGATCGCCGAGCGGCGCATCGTTCCCCCTTTGGGGGCCTGCAGGCTGGTGTAATCGAAGTGACTGAAATCGGCAGGGTATTTGGCAGGTTCGCCATACACGGTCAACGCATGTTGCGGTGCCGCGTTCACACCGGCGGCGCCCGACAGCAGGGCGAGGGCGGTGAGCATCAATGTGGGGAAAACCAGTCGCATTGTCAGCCTTGGAACCGGGTAATCGATAAGCGCAAGTTGTACGCGAGAGGCGCGTCAGTCGCCAGCCGTATGTGTAACTGAAACACAACGGCCCACCAGAAGGCGGGCCGTTGGACAGCGCTCAGGCGACGGATCAGTCCTGACGGCTGGTGACTTCCAGCAGGTGATAACCGAACTGGGTTTTTACCGGGCCTTGCACGACGTTGATTGGCGCGCTGAATACCACGGTGTCAAATTCCTTGACCATTTGGCCTGGACCGAACGAACCCAAGTCGCCACCCTGACGGCTGGATGGGCAAGTGGAGTTGGCCTTAGCGATTTCAGCGAAATCAGCGCCGCCTTCGATCTGGGCCTTGAGTTCGTTGCATTTGGCTTCATCGGAAACCAGGATGTGACGGGCAGTGGCTTTAGCCATGAGAAAACTCTCCAATCTATTTCAATAAAGTGCGGAGCCTACCGGATTCAGTGGTCGAATTCTCGGCAAAGTTCCGTTCGGTTGTCATGGCCTGATCAGAGATTCGCTGCTTGCAGGCGCGCGGCATGCTCAACGTAAAGGTCTATCGGGTCGAACTGACCGGTTACCTTGCCGGCGCAATGGCGCAGGCTGCTCAGATGATCCAGCGGATAGTCGGAACGGATGACTTGACCCAAGTGAGAGCTGAAACGCCCGACGAAGCCGTCATTCTGCTCCCCCTCGGTCATGAAATACTGCGACAGCGCCCGGCAGGCTCCCTGCACCGGGTCGAGTGTTGCTAGCCCAATGGCCGGAAGAACGCCGCTCCAGGAGTAATACCGTACACCATTGACCTGTTCGGGGCCGTGTCCGCCCCAAGTGCCGGGTAATCCCTGTGGAAACCTGTCGTTGAAGTCACCCACTCCCTCGGTCGTCAGTGCATTGAGCGCCGCCAATGCATTCTGCGGCAGCGTGGTACTGCCGCTAAGCAACGAAAGAAAATCGGCAAATACCGTCGCCACGTTCTGCGCGACGACTTCCGGCAGCCGACCTGGAACCAGCGCCTTGCGCAAAAAGTCAGCCAATTCCGAGCCATGATTGGGGCCGCTGACTGAAGTCACTGAGGCCACGGTGTGTGGGGCAAGCGCTGCGGCGTATCGAGCTGCCAAAGCTCCCTGGCTGTGCCCGATGAGATTGACTTTTTTGGCACCTGTGCCCCGCAGGACACTGTCAATCTGCGTCAGCAGTTGCTTACCCCTGACTTCATTGTCGTGGGTGGCGGAGAGGTGTGGAACGAACACTCGGCAGTCAGCGGTTTTCAAAGCGTCCTTGACGTCATGAAACAGCTCGAAATGGCCGATACGCTCAAATCCAAACAGGCCGTGTACCAACAGGATGGGATAACGAGTTGTAGCACTCCGTTGCATGTTCTTACCTTTTTCGCAGAAGTTCATCGGGGAAATCTGTTGGCCACTCTAAAACACACACCTCGTTGAAGAAGTACGAAGAGGCTTCACTTGGCCGTTGAATTCGGACTAGAGGCTGTACGAATTTTCAGATACTTACGAAATCCAAATCGGAAGTTCTAGCCGTCCTCCGCCTGGGGAAGGTCGATTTAGTGTTGGTTGCCTACCGGGCTTGTAGCGTTTGCGCCATGGCTGCGGTGTATCGGGCTGATATCGAGAACACCAGCAATCGCGTTCAATGTTGGCTGTCGACGCCGTCATGAAGACAGCGTTTTATCCAGGGAATGGAGTTGCGAATGAACATGCATGAAATCGAGTTTTGCTATCGAATGCGTCACCCCGCCAGCCCCAAGACGGCACATGAACAGTTGCCAGCAGCAACGCTTGATTCTCTGCAGGGGAGCGTGCTCGATCCCGCCCTGAGCAAGGCCGTCGTTCGTATCGCGCCTTATGCAAACATGGCGTGTGGCGATCAGTTGCTGATGAGTTGGGAGGGGCTGGATGTCGAGGGTTTTGTTTATCAGCACGAAATGGTCCGCTTTGTCAGCGAAGCTCAGGTAGGCAAAGACGTCGTCTTCGTTATCAAAGGCATGCACGTCGCGGCCCTGGATGGCGGTTCACTGGAGGTCTACTGGACACTTGTCAGCGCGGCCCTGCCCGAACCTGCATCGTCTGCGCGCTTGCAACTGACAGTGGGGGATTCAAGGCCTCAGTTGCTTGCCCCGCACGTCGAAGGTGCAATCGGTGGGGCCCTGGATCCGGCGCGGGTCGTGGAAGGGGCACTCGTCACTCTCCAGCCCTACGCACGAATGGCGGCAGGCGATCAGGTGTCACTGAGCTGGTGCGCAGACGCGTCATCCGCATCGTTCCACGACAGATTGAAGGTCGAAACCTTTGCTGTTTCAGATTTGCTGTCTTTCTGGGTTCCGCCCGAGTACATCGCAGCAAATCTCGGTGGTGAGGTGTCGGTACGCTACCGAGTCGAGCAGTCCAATGGCGTGGCACGTGAGTCCGAGCCGACGAGAATTCTCATCACCCCGTTTCTTCGTGGCGAACTGGACGCACCCGATGTACTTGAAGCTGAGGACGGCGTGCTGCTTGCGGAAGACTCGATTGATGGCGTAACCGTCGTGATCGGCAACGCTCAGGCGCAAGAGGGTGAGCTGGTTTATCTCAAATGTGACGGAGACTTTTTCAATCATCGGGATGATCGCGAAATCACCCGGGAAACCGCAGGAAAGCCGCTGATTTTTATCGTTCCACATCGCTTCTGGCGCGAGCACCACGGATCTTCCGTGCGTGTTGCGTACACGGTTGAACGTTTGGACGATGTCAGTCAGGAGTCCGCAGTGACGCGGGTGCAGGTAGAGGCCAAGCTGTAACGCTGACGGCCCTCCAGTTTGAATAAGCCGGAGGGCCTGTCTCGCAATCAGCGTCTGGCGTGTGCGCCAAGACGCTTAGCAGCATCGACCAGCAATCGCTCTGTTGCGCTGAAACCTAGGCAGCCATCAGTGATCGAAACGCCGTAGCGCAGCGATGCACTCAGCGGCTGACAACCTTCGAACAAATGAGACTCCAGCATCATGCCGATGAGTGAGCGATCACCGTGTAAGCGTTGTTCAAGCACTTCATTGAAAACGCCAGGTTGACGCAATGGGTCTTTGCCGCTGTTGGCGTGGCTGCAATCGACCATGATTCGGCTCGGGATCTTCAGTCGGTCCAGATCGGCGTGAATTCTGGCAATGCTTTCGCGATCATGGTTCGGTCCTTTATGTCCGCCGCGCAGCACCAGATGGGTGTCAGGGTTGCCAGGCGTCTGGATGATGGCTGGGTGTCCCTGGCTGTCGACCCCGAAATGGCGATGCGGGTGTGAGGCCGAGCGCATGGCATCGACAGCCACGGCCGCGCCGCCGTCGGTGCCATTTTTGAATCCTACCGGCATGTTCAAGCCGCTGGCCATCTCGCGATGGATTTGTGATTCGGTTGTGCGTGCGCCAATGGCAACCCAACTGAGCAAGTCGTCGAAGTAGCCAGCTGCCATGGGTTGCAACAATTCGGTCGCCACGGGCAAGCCGAGACGGATCATTTCCAGCATCAGCCCACGGGACAGGGTCAGGCCTGCGGCCATGTCATCACTACCGTCTAGGTGCGGGTCATAAGCCAGGCCTTTCCATCCGACTGTAGTGCGCGGTTTTTCGATGTAGGCACGCATCACCAGCAGCATTTCATCGCTGACTTCTTCTGCCAGGCGGGCGAGTTTTCCGGCGTATTCAAGAGCGGATTGAGGGTCGTGGATAGAGCAGGGGCCAACGATTACCAGCAGGCGCTGGTCCTCACCGTTGAGGATCGCGCGAACCGCTTGGCGGTGGGCGGCGACTTGTTGGCTCAAGGCATTGCTCAATGGCAATTGCTGTTTGAGTTGCAACGAGCTGGGCAGACGCAGGGTCAGTGCTTCGTTGGCAGAATCGAGGGTGGGCAGTGGCAGAGCAGAAACTGACGAGTTCATATTCGGTCTTCCTGGGCTGGCGGCGGGCTTTTCCCGCGCGCTCGGCCCTACTGGGGTGTTCGACAATTGGCCGTATTGGCTACGTGTGCATGTTTGCCACCTGTAGGTGACCGATCGGAGGCGGCAGGCTGTCCCGAGCGGAGGCTGCTAAATCGCCAGGCGCTAAAGCTGTCGTAACGGTAGTAAGTGGCGTAGTTCATTGCGTAAATCCTCAAGGTGTCTGATGTGTTGCTGAAAAATTTTGGGCCTGAAAAAACAAAACCCCCGGTCGGGAAGCCGACCGGGGGTTGAGAAATCTCTGGTAGGCGACCCGTTTTTATGGGCGCCGTTTGGGTATCAGGCGCGCCAGTGGCTAAACCAATACCCAAAATAAAAGCTGACCGGAGCGCAAACGTCATTCGCCCGGGCAGCCGCAACCGAGCGCAGTGCGCTGGCGGTACGAAGCTGTGAGAGGGCGTTGAACATGGTCTGTCTCCGATGAATGCGCCGAGCTTACTAGAGGCCGACACGCCTCAGCAATCAGAAAATGCTATAGCGCGGCTAGCCAAATGCCTATTGCTTGAGCGCTGCATGAGTTGTGACACACTCAGCGTTTTGCCTGATGACCAAGGTTGAATCATGTCGACATTGAACATTGCAGCCGCCCAGACTACTTCCATTGCCGGCGATCTTGCCGCAAACATTGCCAGCCATATGCGCTTCATCGAGGTCGCGGGGGAGCAGGGTGTGGAGTTGCTGGTGTTTCCTGAGCTGTCACTGACCGGGTACGAAGGCGAGGTGGCTGCGGCATTGGCCATCGATCCACAGGATGCTGTGCTTCAGCTACTACGGGATCTGGCGCACGCACTGGGTGTGACGGCTGTCGTCGGCATGCCGATTCGACTGAAACACAGTTCGGCGGTATTGATTGGCGCGCTGGTTCTGGGCGCCGACGGATCGCTTGGGGTGTACAGCAAACAACATCTGCACTCGGGCGAGGAGCGGGTCTTCGCCGCTGGGTTCGGCGGGTCACCCCTGAGCATCGGTAACGATAAGGTAGCGCTGGCGGTCTGCGCCGATTTCTCTCATGCCAGCCATGCGGCTGCGGCCGCTGATCTAGGCGCCGACCTTTACGCTGCGGGTGTGTTAATCAGTGAGCAGGGCTACGACGCAGACGCCGCGGTGCTGCAGGGTTATGCCCGACAACATGCGATGGCGGTGCTGATGGCCAACCATAGTGGCCTTACCGGCGGTTGGCAGTCGGCGGGGCGTAGCGCGATTTGGTCCGAGGACGGTTCACTGATTGCTGCGGCGCCGGGGTCGGGTGATCTTCTCGTGGTCGCCCGGCGTGACGCCGGTGCATGGCAGGGGCGAGTCATTTACGTGGAACAGGCTCAATGACATTCCAGGCACGCCCTGCGACAACAGAGGACCTGGCGTTTTCGCGCTACCTTACTTGTCAGAACATGCTGCGTTACTACATTCACCATGACCTGTTGTGGCAGGACGAGGCATTCGATGTTGCATGGCTGGGGCGCGAGAACTGGCTGATATTGCGTGATGATGTGCCGGCAGGTTTTTTCAGTCTCAGCCGAGATTCGCGCGCACTGTATATTCGTGAACTGCAGATTGCTGAAGCCTTTCAGCGGCAGGGTGCAGGTTCCTGGGCGATTGATCAGGTTATTGGCATGGCTCATCAGGAAAGGCGCCCGGCTTTGCGACTCACCGTGTTTGAAAATAACCCGGCGAAATATTTGTATGAAAGAAAAGGACTACGCGTGCAAGGCGAGGACGAGTGTTTCCTGCGGATGCAGCTGGATATCGGTACACCTGTGCTCTGAAACCCACGGCGGGCAAGCCCTCAATGATGAATTGAAACTTTTTAAATGATGCTTGCCGCTAGGTCTGTCCGGTACTTTTTGCTAAGGTGTCCGGCATCCCAATAAGACCATATCGCGAGGTGTCTGCTTGATTAGGGTGCTAGTGGTCGATGACCACGATCTCGTTCGTACAGGCATTACACGGATGCTGGCCGATATTGATGGCTTGCAGGTGGTGGGCCAGGCCGAATCCGGGGAAGAATCCCTGATCAAGGCCCGAGAGTTGAAACCCGATGTGGTGTTGATGGACGTCAAGATGCCCGGCATCGGCGGCCTGGAAGCCACGCGAAAACTGTTGCGCAGTCATCCGGACATCAAAGTGGTCGCGGTTACGGTGTGTGAGGAGGATCCTTTTCCTACTCGGTTGCTGCAGGCAGGTGCTGCTGGCTATTTGACCAAAGGCGCGGGTTTGCCGGAGATGGTTCAGGCCATTCGCCTGGTCTTTGCCGGTCAGCGCTATATCAGCCCGCAGATTGCTCAACAATTGGCGATCAAGTCCTTTCAGCCGTCCAACGATTCGCCCTTCGACGCTTTATCCGAGCGTGAAATCCAGATCGCTTTGATGATTGTCGGCTGTCAGAAGGTGCAAATCATTTCCGACAAGTTGTGCCTGTCGCCGAAAACCGTTAACACCTATCGCTACCGTATTTTCGAAAAGCTTTCGATCAGCAGCGACGTCGAGTTGACACTGTTGGCGGTTCGTCACGGCATGGTTGATGCCAGCCTCTGACCATGATTGAAACATTCGATTCCAGCGCCTTCCTGTCTACCGTCAGCGGGCGCCCCGGCGTCTATCGCATGTTCGACAGCGATGCGCGCCTGTTGTATGTCGGCAAGGCCAAAAACCTTAAGAAGCGCTTGGCGAGTTACTTTCGCAAGACCGGGCTGGCGCCGAAAACGGCTGCATTGGTTGGTCGCATTGCTCAGGTCGAAACGACCATCACCGCCAACGAAACGGAAGCGCTGCTGCTTGAACAGACACTGATCAAGGAATGGCGGCCGCCGTACAACATCCTGCTACGCGACGACAAATCCTATCCCTATGTTTTTCTGTCAGATGGACAGTTCCCGCGTTTAAGCATCCATCGCGGGGCAAAAAAGGCCAAGGGCAAATATTTCGGGCCTTATCCAAGTGCCGGCGCCATTCGCGAAAGCCTGAGTTTGCTGCAAAAGACGTTTTTCGTTCGTCAGTGTGAAGACAGCTACTACAAGAACCGCACTCGCCCATGTCTGCAATATCAGATCAAGCGATGCAAGGCACCTTGCGTCGGGCTGGTCGAGCCTGATGTTTATGCCGAAGACGTGCGCCACTCGGTGATGTTTCTTGAAGGGCGCAGTCATGCGCTGACCAATGAGCTGTCCACGGCAATGGAAGAGGCGGCGATCAACCTTGAGTTCGAGCGTGCCGCCGAGCTGCGTGATCAGATCGCGCTGCTACGCCGCGTGCAGGACCAGCAAAGCATGGAAGGGGGCACGGGTGATATTGACGTCATCGCTGCCTTCGTCAACCCGGGCGGTGCCTGCGTGCATCTGATCAGTGTCCGTGGCGGACGCGTGCTGGGCAGCAAGAATTTCTTCCCGCAAGTCGGGATTGAAGAAGACGTTTCTGAAGTCATGGCGGCGTTTCTTGGGCAGTATTTCATCAGCAGCCCGGAGCGCGACCTGCCGAGCGAACTGATTGTTAACGTCGTGCATGAGGACTTCCCGACACTGATCGAGGCGATTAGTGAGCTGCGCGGTCGAGAATTGGCCATCAGTCATCGGGTGCGCGGCACCCGCGCGCGCTGGCAGCAACTGGCCGTCACCAACGCAGAACAGGCGTTGGGCGCACGCCTTGCCAATCGGCAGCACACGGCAGCGCGTTTTGATGCACTGGCTGAGGTGTTGAACCTGGATGAGCCGCCACAGCGTCTGGAATGCTACGACATCAGTCACTCCAGCGGCGAGGCTACGGTCGCGTCCTGCGTGGTCTTTGGCCCGGAGGGCGCAATCAAGTCGGATTACCGTCGCTATAACATCGAAGGTGTCACGGCAGGTGACGACTATGCCGCCATGCACCAGGCGCTGACGCGACGATTCAGTAAGCTCAAGGACGGCGAGGGCAAGTTACCGGATATTCTGCTGGTCGACGGTGGCAAGGGGCAGCTATCGATGGCCCGTGACGTTCTCAATGAGCTTGCAGTCCCGGATCTGATCTTGCTCGGTGTGGCCAAAGGCGCAACCCGCAAGGCCGGCTTTGAAACTTTGTATCTGAATGATGCCGCGCACGAGTTCACCTTGCGCGGCGACTCACCCGCATTGCACTTGATCCAGCAGATCCGCGATGAGGCCCACCGATTCGCAATTACCGGACACCGCGCACGCCGCGGGAAAACCCGCCGCACGTCCACACTGGAAGGCGTTGCCGGCGTCGGGCCGACCCGACGTCGCGACTTGTTGAAACATTTTGGTGGATTGCAGGAGCTGTCTCGTGCAAGCATCGAAGAGATCGCCAAAGCCCCGGGGATCAGTAAAAAGCTCGCAGAGTCGATTTATGCAAACCTGCATAGCGAGTAGAATGCCCCTTCACCTCGTAGCCAGTTGTGCCGATGAATATCCCTAATCTGATTACCGTTCTACGCGTCCTGCTCATTCCGATCTTCATTTTGCTGTTCTATCTGCCTTACCAGTGGAGTTACATGGCCTCCGCCTCGGTGTTTGCCTTTGCGGCAGCCACCGACTGGCTGGATGGTTATCTGGCCCGCCGTCTGGAACAAAGCACTCCGTTCGGCGCTTTTCTTGATCCGGTCGCCGACAAACTCATGGTCGCGGTGGCGCTGGTACTGCTGGTGCAAGAACACGGCAATCTCTGGCTCACGCTGCCGGCTGCCGTGATCATCGGTCGTGAGATTGTCGTATCGGCATTGCGTGAATGGATGGCCGAACTCGGCGCCCGTGCTCATGTAGCTGTATCGAATCTAGGCAAATGGAAAACCGCTGCGCAGATGCTGGCGCTGGTCATTCTGCTGGCCAATCCGAAAGACTTCAGTTTCTGGGTGATCCTCGGTTATGCCTTGCTGATGGTGTCGGCAGGTCTGACTTTGTGGTCGATGGTTCAATACCTTCGCGCTGCCTGGCCACATCTGAAAACCGATGTTGAAAAGAAATAAAACTTTTTTGAATCAAAGGGTTGACGGGGCTTCTGAAATCTATAGAATGCGCCACACCAAGCGGGAATAGCTCAGTTGGTAGAGCACGACCTTGCCAAGGTCGGGGTCGCGAGTTCGAGTCTCGTTTCCCGCTCCAATTTGTACGTGTTTGTTGTTGTGCTACTGACAGCAGATGCTTTGAGGCCGAGTAGCAAAATGGTTATGCAGTGGATTGCAAATCCACCTACGCCGGTTCGATTCCGACCTCGGCCTCCACTATAAACAAGCTCCGTAGATCCATGATTTACGGAGCTTTTTTATTTCCGGTGCGCTGCAAGATTTTGTCTTGAATACGGCCATTGCGAACTTGCTTCACCGGGAAGTGATGTATATATTTCCCGCTCTGCTGCTTAGCGTGCATCCTGTCAGGATCGCGACTCGGCAGTTGAAATGAGCTACACCGCGCTACCGCCCGAATGGCGAAACTGGTAGACGCATGGGACTTAAAATCCCCCGCTCGTAAGGGCGTGCCGGTTCGATTCCGGCTTCGGGCACCATGAATATCAAGGGCTCGCATGAGATTTCTCATGCGAGCCCTTATTTTTTTGCCCGCCATAATATGGACTGTGCACCGCGATTCACTCGCAAATAGTCATATCCTTCGTCGAGCCATAGCCCACGTGATTTTTTGTAACGTCACCATTGGCTCCTGCCTTGTAGGCCCAAAGAAAGTCACTCTTGTGGCGTCGCCGGCGCAACCGGGTAATCCACGTAGCCACGGTGATCGCCACCAAAGAAAGTGCTTGGCTGACGCGCCAGGTGGCAGGCCTGGAAAACGAGCTCGGCGCCAGCCTGCTCAACCGCACGACTCGCAATACCAGCGTTACTGTCGCCGGGCAAACCTATTTCGAGAAAGCCGTGGCCATTCTCGATGCCATCGATGAGGCCGACGCGGTCGTCGCCGATCGTGGCAGCGAGGCGCAAGGACGATTGCGAATCAGCGTCCCCGTCGAGTTTGGCCGGCGCATCATTGCGCCGCATTTGAGTCGCCTGCTGGAGCGTCATCCGGGGCTGGAAATCAGCCTGTCGTTGAGCGACCAGGTCAGTGATCTTTTGAGTGAGCAGATCGATGTTTCCGTGCGCCTCGGCTCCTCGGTGGTCAGCGACGATATCGTCAGCAAGCGGGTAGGGGCGTTCCAGCGCTGGGTCGTGGCCAGCCCGGATTATCTGACTCGGCACCCGACGCCATGTCATCCCCGCGACCTGCTCGAACTCCAATGCCTGCGCTTTGATTATGCAGGCTCCCACCTGCACTGGACCTTTCAGGACGACGAAGAAACCATCCAGCTCAACGTTCACGGTCGTCTGCAAAGCAATAACGCCGATATTCTGCGCGAAGCAGCAATAGCGGGCGGCGGCTTGACATTGCTGGCCGATTGGCTGGTGCGCGACGACGTCGCGGCAGGGCGACTCACCCGATTGTTGGAACACTATGAGGTCAATCCCGGCAGTGCGAGCAGTTGCATCAATGCGCTGTATTTGCCCAATCACCGGGGGTCTAGCCGGATCAATGTGTTTATTGATTTTCTTGAGGAGATTCTCGCTGCGAGATAGATCCCTGGCGAAACTGTCTTCTGAGTAACAACTAACGCAAAAATGGGCCGACTTGCTCGGCCCATTTTTTATCCCGCTCTAAACAAATGCCTGCCCGGCAAATCCACGAGGCAAGCGTTGAAGCCCGGCCATCGCCGTGAGCCGCTCGATCCATTCTGCGCGCCAGTTTGTTGCGCCATGAGTGGTTTTTGCGTGCCGTGCGCTACGTCGGGCTGCATTGCGTTGATCTTTTCTCGCCTGTTTGTAGGCATCGGTATTACGGCAACTGCGGCACTTCACGCGATTGAGTTCCTTGCTCGCAGTGAGTTGCTTGCCTTTGTGGCCGCAGGCCAGATGCCCTTCGACGTTGAAATGGATAACCATGGACCGTCTCCTTCGTGACGTGTACAGGTTATGACAACTCGTAGATAGCGCCGTTCGGTGAGTGGAACTGCAGGCAAAAAAACACCCGCATGCGGGCGGGTGAGAGGGGGACTTTCTAAAGGAGTAATTTCACTGTAAGCGCTTAGATGTGATGGTTATGTGAAAAGAACCAAATCCCTGAGCGAAGAATATAAATGCCGCACAGGCGACGCCGCGGTGGCACAAGCGTCACCGCGTATGAAGCCTTATTGCCAACCTGTGCTATCTGAACCGAGGTAGCGGCCGATCGATTGGCTTGAGCGCTGTCAGCGTGTTGCGAATCAGCGGCGCGTCTTTCTCGATGTCGTTCAGGCGATCGCGGATGCGCAGGGCGGTCGGGTGTCCGCCTTGGTGATCGACCCAGTCGGCGATCTCTTTGCAAGCGGCCGCGAGGCGCGCCTGCCGGGCGTCGAGCAGGGTGAGGAGGGTGGTGATGGACTCTTTTTCGGACATGGAACACCTCCGTTCGTGAAACCGCTGAGCGGCAGCAAAAAGCCCGCTATTTGCGAGCCTTCTGCCGTTGGGGCGCCGCTCCATCAGCTGGTTTCAGTATAGACCCGCTTCTGCTCGGCATCAGCCGGAAGACTCGCGGGCCGGAATGGGCGAACTGACTGCATTGAGACGTGTGCATTCGCGCCGAGCGTCTGCTTCCGCGTCGTAGCCATCGCCGATGAAGCCGCCTGTTCGGGTATCGCAAATGCGGAACCAGCCAATGGCTTCGGCGGGATCATGCTGGCTGTCCTCGGCGCGTCGACCGTGAATAATGATCTTGTTGCAACGCTTCACGACGAAAATGTCTTCCATGGCGCCACCGCAGCTGATTCGTGTCACATCAACTATAGAAGCCCCCGGCGATCGTGCAAAAAATAGACAGGTCAACTCGTCGGTTGCAGGTGCCAACCTAGCGGATGCCAAATCAAATCGTGGGTCGGGTTTAAGGCGCGTAGAAACGTTTGATCGTGGGAAACGGCGACGATCGCCCCGGGAAATGTCTGCAATGCCCGCTCGAAAGCTTCCACGGATGCCAGATCAAGATGATTGGTCGGCTCATCAAGCAGCAACAATTGCGCCGGCGTCTGGCGCCACAATGCCAGGGCCAGCGCGGCTTTCAGGCGTTCACCGCCACTGAGTGAGGCACAGGGCAAGGTGACGCGCTGCGCATTAAGTTGCAGATGCGCCAGATAGCTGCGCAAGGTGCCTTCGTCCAATGGTGTTTGTTGTGCCTTCAGTTGCTCAAGGATGGATGTCCGCTCATCCAGCAGCGTCAATTGTTGATCGATGAACGCAAAAGGCACGTGGGTCAGGCATTCACCGCACACAGGTCTCAGCTCATTGGCGAGGATGTTCAGCAGAGTCGATTTGCCACACCCGTTGGGGCCGCTGACGGCAATGCGCATCGGCCCGTGGATGGCGAGGCTCACCCGCGTAGAAGGCGCACCAATCGGCAGCCATGGCAGGCACGCATCGACCAGTGTGCAGACCTGACGCTTGCTCGGCACGACGCTGCCCGGCAAGTTGATCAGCACCCCGTCGGCGGGCACGACGTTCGCATAAGCGTCGCGCACACGAGTATCCAGATCGCATTTACGAGCCTGATGCCCGTGGCGCACCTTGCCCATGATTTCTCGCGCAGCCGCTTTAGCGGCCACTCGTTCGAAGCTGGCCACGTTGGCAGTCTCAGCTTTATGCCGGCTGCCGGCAGCATGGCGCTGGATCGCATCGTGCTCGCGTTGCAGTCTCGAACGCTCGCGCTGGCGTTCGATCCGGGCTTGATCAAATTGAGCTTGCGCAGCGGCTTGATGGATTCGGCGTTGTTCGGCAAATTCCGAATAACAACCGCTGAAGACGCTGGCGCCCAAAGGCGTGAGTTCAACGATTTTGCGCATTTGCTCCAACAACTGCCGGTCATGGCTGACGACGATCAAGCCACCGCGCCATTCTTCGAGTTTTTTCGTCAGCCACTGCCGGCCCGCGCTGTCGAGATGATTGGTCGGTTCATCCAGCACCAGTAATTGTGCCGGGCTCTGCAGCGCGCCAATCAGGGCGATCCTGGCTTGCTGGCCGCCGCTGAGGTTGGCCGTCAGATCGTTCGCAGCGATGTCGGTCAGTCCGCACTCATCGAGTAACTGGCGCAAGCGTTCCGGCAAATCCCAGCGTTCGCCAATGATGTCGAAATCCCCGGCACTGGCGTGCCCCAGGTTGAGTCGCCCCAGGGCCGCCAGAAGGGAGGCCGCGCCCGTTGCGTCGGCCACGGTTTGCCCCGGTGGTGCGACGAAATTTTGTGAGACGGAATGCACAGTAAAAGAACTCACCACGCTGCCGGTTGTGGGCCGTAGCTGCCCGGCAATTAGCCGCGCGAGTACGCTTTTGCCGACACCGTTCCGTCCGACGATAGCGGTCGGCAGATGATCGAATTTCAGATTCAGGTCGTTGAAAATCGTCTCGCCATTGGCGAATTGAAAACCCAGTTGATTCAGCGAGACGAGTGCGGGCGTACGCGAGACGTGAGTCATCGGCACCTCCAGAAAAATGTCGTGAAAACTGACAAGCGCCGTTTGCGGCGTGTCGCGATTACATTTTCAGAGGGCTGAGTTGTTCACTTCTGCGGTCGTCCTGAGGAGGGGAAAGGTGGCTAGCCTAGAGGACGACGCGCAATCGATCAAGGTGTAGCCGTTATCTCGCTCATGCGTTCGAGAAACATCGCCAATGCCACTTCCTCGGCGCGCAGGCCTTTGCGCACGCGCGGGCGCGGTAATTCGGCGAGGGCACCGAGCATGAATTTTTCCACCACCGCCGGGTGGATGTAGCACTTGCGGCACACCGCTGGCGTGTTGCCCAACTGTTTGGCGACACCCTTCACCATTTCCACCACGTGCCGTTTGGCTTCCGTTTCGGACTCGTGTTTAAGCTCGCGTAAAACCGCTAGTGCCAGGGCACTGCCGGCCCAGGTGCGATAGTCCTTGGCAGTGAAATCGGCACCGGTAAGGGTTTGCAGGTACGTGTTGACGTCGGAGGAGCTGACGGTGTGCCGCTCGCCGTTTTCGTCCAGATACTGGAACAGGTTCTGGCCAGGAAGCTCCAGGCAGCGCTTGATGATCCGCGCCAGGCGTCGATCTTTCACGGTGATTTGGTGTTCGATGCCGCTCTTGCCCCGGAACTGGAACAGGATCGCACTGCCGTTAACCTCGACATGCCGACTGCGCAGGGTGGTCAGGCCGTAGGAGCGGTTGTCGCGCGCGTACTGCGTATTGCCGACCCTGATCAGCGTGGCGTCGAGCAGGGTGATCACCGTGGCCATGACTTTGTCGCGGCTGAATCCGGGGGCAGCCAACAAGGTTTCCAGCTGTTTGCGCAACTTCGGCAGCGCGAGACCGAACTCGCGCAGCCGCGAGTACTTGTCGGCGTCGCGCACTTCGCGCCAGCGCGCGTGATAGCGGTATTGCTTGCGGCCACGGGCATCGCGGCCGGTGGCTTGCAGATGGCCGCGTGGGTCGAGACAGATCCACACGTCGGTGTAAGCCGGCGGCACGGCGAGGGCGTTGATGCGTTTGATTTCGTCGGGATCGGTAATGCGCTGGCCCGACGGTTCGAAGTAGCTGAACTTGCCGCGCAGTTTTTTGCGGGTGATGCCGGGCTGTGTGTCATCGACGTAATGCAGGTCGGATGGCAGTGTATCGGTCAGCACGGTGTCGGGCATGGCGGCTTCCTTCGTTGGCGCGGCGGTCTGTAAAACGATTGACCGCGCACTGATGCCGTCGTGCCAACGGATTTAGGCGAGCACTGCGACTGCCTTGATTTGCGCCCAGAGTTGCTGACCCGGACGCACACCCAGTTGGTCGCGCGAGTACCGTGTGATGCGTGCCAGCAGCGGAGTGCCGCCAGCGTCGAGACGGATCAGCACATGGGCGGCGTTGTCTGCCGCTTGCTCGCTGATCACGGTCACCGGCAGGCGATTGAGGATGCTACTGAAAGCGTCGTTGTGCAGGGCCAGGCTGATGTCGCGCGCGTGTACCTTGCAGCGCAAGGCCTGGCCCACGGCCATCGGTGCATGAGTGACGCGGATGTTCATTTCGGTGGCCGGCAGTTGCAGGCTCAGCAACTGATATTCCGCATCGTAGGCGCTGACCTGACCTTCAATGATCACGCCGGCGTCATCGCCCATTGCCATCGGCAAGTCCAGACGGGCGAGGGTTTCGCCGATCGGGCCGCTGGCCAGGGCCTTGCCATCGTTGAGCAACACCAGATGGTCGGCCAGACGAGCGACTTCATCCTGCGCATGACTGACGTACAGCACCGGAATATCCAGTTCGTCATGCAGGCGTTGCAGATACGGCAGGATTTCGTTTTTGCGCTGGCTGTCGAGCGCGGCCAGTGGCTCGTCCATCAGCAGCAATTTCGGACTGGTCAGCAGCGCGCGGGCGATGCCGACACGCTGACGCTCGCCACCGGACAAATGCTGCGGATGCCGCTCGAGCAAATGACCGATCCCCAGCAGTTCGGTGGCGTGCGCCATGTCTACGCGACGCTGCGACTTGGCGATGCGCTTGAGGCCGAATTGCAGATTGGCCAGCACCGACAAATGCGGGAACAGGCTGGCTTCCTGAAATACATAACCCAGTGCGCGTTTGTGCGGCGGGACGAAAATCCCGTTTTCGCTGTCCTGCCAGACTTCTTCGTTGATCCGGATAAAACCGTGGTCGGCGCGCTCAAGCCCGGCAATACAACGCAGGCAGGTGGTTTTGCCCGAACCGGAATGGCCGAACAGTGCGGTGACGCCACGCCCCGGCAAGTGCAGATCGACATCCAGGCTAAAGCCTGAGTAAGCCAGTTGAAGACGTGCATCAATCATTGATCAGCTCCAGCCCGCGCGGGTTTTACGGCTGGAGTACAGCACCAGCAACACCAGAAACGAAAACACCAGCATCGCGCCCGCCAGCCAGTGAGCCTGGGCGTATTCCATCGCTTCGACGTGGTCATAGATTTGCACGGAGACCACGCGGGTCTTGTCGGGAATATTGCCGCCGATCATCAGCACGACGCCGAATTCACCGACGGTATGCGCGAAGCCCAGGATCGCCGCAGTGACAAAGCCGGGACGGGCCAGCGGCAGGATCACGCTGAAAAACGTGTCCCACGGGTTGGCGCGCAACGTCGCGGCCACTTCCAGCGGGCGGGTGCCGATCGCCGAGAACGCGTTTTGCAACGGTTGCACCACGAAAGGCATGGAATAGATCACCGAACCGATCACCAGTCCGGTGAAGCTGAACGTCAGGGTGCCGAGCCCCAGCCATTGGGTGAACTGGCCGAGAAAGCCGTGTGGCCCCATCATCAGCAACAGATAGAAGCCGATGACGGTCGGCGGCAGCACAAGGGGCAGGGCGACAATCGCCCCGATCGGGCCGCGCAGCCACGAGCGGGTGCGCGACAGCCACAGGGCAATCGGAGTGCCGACAATCAACAGGATCACGGTGGTCAGGGACGCCAGTTTCAGTGTCAGCCAGATCGCCGCGAAATCAGCACTCGTCAGCGACATTTAGAGCTGATAACCGTAAGACTTGATCACCGCAGCGGCTTTCGGGCCTTTGAGGTATTCAACCAGTGCCTTGGCTGCCGCGCTGTCCTTGCCTTTGTTGAGGATCACCGCGTCCTGTTTGATCGGGTCATGCATGCTGGCCGGGACGATCCACGCCGAACCGCTGCTGACTTTGCCGTTCTTGTAGATCTGCGACAGCGCCACAAAGCCCAGTTCGGCGTTGCCGGTGGAGACAAACTGATAGGCCTGAGTGATGTTCTGGCCTTCAACGATTTTGGCTTTGGTGGCTTCGGTCAGCTTGAGCTTTTCCAATACCTGTGTGGCGGCCAGGCCGTATGGCGCGGCTTTAGGGTTGGCGATGGACAGGTGCTGGTATGCGTTCTTCTTCAGCACTTCACCCTGGGCATCGACGTAACCGTCCTTCGCCGACCACAGCGCCAGAGTGCCGATGGCGTAGGTGAAGCGCGAGCCTTTAACCGTGTCGCCTTCTTTTTCGAGTTTTTCCGGGGTGGTGTCGTCGGCCGAGAGGAACACCTCGAACGGTGCGCCATTCTTGATCTGGGTATAGAACTGGCCGGTGGCGCCATAGGCTGCGACCAGTTTGTGCCCGGTGTCTTTTTCGAAGTCGGCTGCGATGGCCTGGATCGGAGCGGTGAAGTTGGCTGCAACCGCTACCTGTACTTCGTCAGCCTGAACTGCGCCAATGGCGAAGACCGCCAGCAAGGATGCAAGGCAGGCAGGGGCAAAACGTGAGGCAAGAATGGTCATGTAACAGCTCCGTTATTGGCGGTGCAGAGGGCAGTTCTTATTGGAATGGACTGCGCCGATGCAGAGGTGAAATCGCTATATAGCGAAATATATAGCGAAATGCCGCCAAACGGGAAGCTCTGCTGGAAATCAGGGTAAAGACCTTTGCTTCCTCACGCTGTTCACACGTCAACGACGAGTCAGCTTAGCCAACGCACCTTCGGCCAATTGCCGCGTCAGCTCGGCGCTACTGATGTCCTTGCCCAGTGTGAAGGCCTGACCGGCCCACAGGTTGGCGAACTGCGCGTCATCTTTCGCACGCAATGGCATCAATGCCCCACCGGCCAATGGAAATGCCGGTGCTTTCGGCGACATCGGCCCCAGTTCACGCATGACGCGGTTGAGAATGCCGCGAGCGGGACGTCCGGTGAAAAGGTTGGTGATCGCTGTTTCGCTTTCCTTGGCAGTGCGCAATGCCTTGTGATGCGAGGCGCTGACTTTCGCTTCGGGGGTGAACAGATACGCGGTGCCGACCTGTACTGCCGAAGCGCCCAGCATGAACGCCGCCGCAACACCGCGGGCATCGGCAATCGCCCCGGCGGCAATCACCGGCACTTTCACTGCATCGACTACCTGCGGCACCAGAGCAAACGTACCGACCTGGCTGCTCAAGTCATCACTGAGAAACATCCCGCGATGGCCTCCGGCCTCATAGCCCATGGCGATGATCGCGTCGCAACCGTTCTGCTCCAGCCAGACCGCTTCATCGACGGTGGTTGCAGAAGAGAGGATTTTTGCGCCGGTGGCCTTCACTCGATCAAGCAAGGATTTTTCCGGCAGGCCGAAGTGAAAACTCACCACCTCAGGCCGGAATTCCTCCAGCACTTCGCACGCCGCCGCATCGAACGGCGCCCGGTTGGACACGGGTGTTGGCGCATCGAAGTCGACGCCCAGTTCGCGATAGTACGGCTCCAGCAGATTCTTCCAGTCGCGCGCCCGCTGCTCATCGGCTGCGGGCGGCTGGTGACAGAAAAAATTCACGTTGAAAGGCTTGTCGGTGTGCTGACGAATTGTCTTCAGTTCTTCGCGCAACTGCTCGATGCTCAGCAATGCCGCCGGCATCGACCCGAGGCCGCCGGCGTTGCAAACGGCAATCACCATGGATGAGTTCGTGGCACCGGCCATCGGGCCCTGAATGACTGGCAGTTCAATGCCGAGCAAGTCGACGATGCGGGTATCTGGCCATGGGCTCATGGGAGCGGTTCTCCGAACGATAAAACGGGGCAGGGACGGTAGAGCCGGTTTTTTAACAGTAAAACCGGATAAAGGGCCACTCTGAAATACAGAACGTCACATTCAGATTTTCAGCGTTGACGGAATCTGCCTCCGCCAAATGAATGGTTCAGGAATTGCGAGCCGCTGTGAAAACCTCGGGTACGCTGATTGCCAAAGTTGTTGGCGGGGATTCGCCGATTGGCGGAAAGTCGAGTGTGGCAACCTGTTGCGATGTGCTATTTGAATGGCATGACTACCGCAAACCCTTCCATGAGAGGCCATCATGTTCAACGGTATTTTGATCAATAAAGACGACAACGGTTACCGCGCCAACCTGCAACAGATCAACGAAGAACAACTGCCCGAGGGAAATGTGACGGTCAACGTCGCCTACAGCACGTTGAATTTCAAGGACGGTCTGGCGATTACCGGCAGCAGCCCGGTGGTGCGCAAATTTCCGCTGGTGCCGGGGATTGATCTGGCGGGCACGGTCGAAGTCAGTTCCCATCCTGACTATAAAGTGGGCGACCAGGTGCTGCTCAATGGCTGGGGCGTCGGCGAAAGCCATTGGGGTGGCCTGGCGCAGAAGGCACGGCTCAATGGTGACTGGCTGATTCCACTGCCCAAGGCTTTTACGGCAGCACAGGCGATGGCCGTCGGTACCGCCGGATACACTGCAATGCTGTGCATTCTGGCGCTCGAACGTAATGGTGTGACCCCGGAGCAGGGCGAGGTACTCGTCACTGGCGCTAACGGCGGCGTCGGCAGTTTCGCTATCGCGCTACTGAGCAAGCTAGGCTATCGAGTAGTGGCGTCCACCGGCCGGGTGTCCGAGCATGAATACCTGAAGCAGTTGGGCGCCAGCGAAATCATCGACCGCGCGACCCTCTCCGAACCGGGCAAGCCGCTGGCCAAGGAACGCTGGGCAGCGGTAATCGACTCGGTCGGCAGCCATACGTTGGCCAATGCCTGCGCCAGTACGCGTGCAGAAGGTACCGTCGCCGCGTGCGGTCTGGCGCAGGGCATGGATTTTCCAGCGTCGGTAGCGCCGTTCATTTTGCGTGGTGTCACCTTGGCGGGTATCAACAGCGTGACCCAACCCAAGGCGCGTCGCCTTGAAGCGTGGGATCGTCTGGCCCGGGATCTGGACTTCACTTTGCTGCCATTGATCAGTCATGAAATCGCCTTGAGCGAAGTCATTGAAGCCGCGCCAAAACTACTGGCCGGACAACTTCGCGGACGGGTTGTGGTTGACGTCAATCGCTGATTAAGTCGCTAAGGCTGCGTCTCGCGCTCAAGCAATTGCCGTTTGCGCTCCACCCCCCAGCGGTAGCCCGAGAGATTGCCATCGCTGCGCACCACGCGGTGGCAAGGGATCGCCACTGCCAGGCGGTTGGCCCCGCACGCTTGAGCCACGGCGCGCATGGAGGTCGGCGCGCCGATGCGCTGGGCAATCTCGGTGTAACTGGCGGTGCTGCCGAGCGGAATTTCCCGAAGCGCCTGCCAGACGCGTTCCTGAAAAGCCGTGCCGCGCACATCCAGCGGCAAATCCAGGCCAATGGCCGGTGTCTCGATAAAACCCACCACTTTGGCGATCAACTGTTCAAATCCAGAGTCGGCGCCAATCAGGTTCGCCTTGCGGAACTGGTCCTGGAGGTCACACACCAGTTGGTGAGGATCGTCGCCTAGCAGGATCGCGCAAACGCCGCGTTCGCTCTGTGCCACCAGAATCGCCCCGAGTGAACATTGCCCAACGGCGAAACGTATGTCGTTGTTCCGCCCGGCGGCGCGGTAGTCGCCGGGCTTCATTCCCAACAACTGATCGGCGGCTTCATAAAAACGGCTGTTGGAATTGAAACCCGCGTCATACAGCGCATCGGTCACAGAACCTCCGTCCGCCAGACGTTCACGGACTTTGCGCGAGCGGTGCGCACTGGCGTAACCCTTGGGCGTCAGTCCTGTCGCGGCTTTGAATACACGGTGGAAATGAAAGGGGCTTAACCCGGCTTTCTCAGCGAGTTCGTTGAGTGCCGGCAAGGTTTCGGCGGACTCGATCTGGCGGCAGGCTGTCGCCACCGTGGCGGCATGCTGAGCGCTCACGTCACTCTGATCCTTGCTGGCTCGTTTGCTGGGGCGATAACCGGCGGCTTCAGCCTGTTGGGCAGTGTCGAAGAACTCGACATTCTGTGGTTTCGGCAACCGCGCAAGACTGCTCGGGCGGCAGTAAATGCCAGTGGTTTTCACGGCATAGACAAATTGCCCGTCTGCCCTTGGATCCCGCGCTACCACGGCGGCCCAACGTGGATCGTCTTCAGCGTTGACGCGGGTTGAAAGCGTTTTCATGGTGGATAATCCGTTGACCTGTTTGATTCAGGTTAACCAGCGTGGGTGGACGCAACACTCCGGGCCTTGCGGTCAAACTTTTGCTGCTTATCCAGCAACGCGAAAAGTCAGATTGATCCGTTGTTCACCCAGTCGTGGATGCCGACCCTGCTTGATCGGCAAAACCCCATGAAAGCGCAAACGATCGACGCCGCCCCAGATCACCATATCGCCATGCAGCAAAGGAATTCGCTGGCTCTTGTCGCTTCGAGCGAATCCGCCGAACAGAAACATCGCCGGCAACCCTAGCGACAGCGAAACGATCGGCGCCGCGTAGGCGTTTTCGTCTTTGTCCTGATGCAATGACATCTTCGCGCCGGGGACATATCGGTTGATCAGGCAGGAATCTGCCTTGAAGTCGGAAAACCCCGATTCCAGCGCCGCCGCATGCGCCAGCTCAGCAAACACTGCTGGCATCTGCGGCCAGGGCAATCCGCTGAGCGGATCGACACGCGAGTAACGATAGCCGCTGCGATCGGTTATCCAGCCCAGCTCCCCACAACTGCTGGTGCCCACCGACATGCTGAAGCCGCCCGGTGTGACCATGTGGCGCAGCGGGGCGGCGACAAGAATGGCATCCAGCGCCGGCAGCAATTGCTCGATAAGCGGCAGGGCAAACCCGCGAAGCACCCACGATTGTTCGCCGATCTGTTCGGCGCGTGATTGTTGTGCGGGTTCGTTGTCAGCGAACAAATCGAACGTGTGAGGCTGCATGGCGGTTATGTGGCGTCGTGAAAGATGATGCCTAGGGTATGCCTTTTTCCACTGTGCAGGCGACTGACACCATGACGCATGGTCACCCGATAGTCACCGCGCACGCCTTTGACCGGACGTTGGTTGACGGCAAAAATCACCGCGTCGCCTTTCTTCAAGTCCAGCACTTGCGGCCGGGACTGCATGCGCGGGCGTTGCTCGGTGAGCACAAACTCGCCGCCGGTAAAGTCGTGCCCGGGCTCTGACAAAAGAACTGCCACTTGCAGCGGATAAACCCGTTCGCCATACAGGTCTTGATGCAGGCAGTTGTAGTCCTGTGGGCCGTACTGCAATAACAGTAGAGTAGGGCGTAACTGCCCGGCGCTATGACAGCTCTGCAGAAATGCTGCGTGGGTCGGCGGGAAGCGAGTGGGCAGGCCCATCCGTTCGTGCCAGCGGTTGGCGATTGGCACCAGGCGCGGATAGAGCGCAGTGCGCAGACGTTCTACGGTCGTAGGAAGTGGATAGCGGAAGTACTTGTATTCGCCGCGACCGAAACCGTGGCGGGCCATGATGACCTGCGAACGAAAGGGTTCGGTCTGCGGATACAGGCCGCTCAAGCGATCACAGCTCTCGGCATGCAGCAGCGAACGGATGATCGCGCAGCCGTCCTGATCCAGTTGCTGTTCCAGGCTGGCCCAGTCGAGCGCATCCAGTCGGGAGGGTGACATCGACATGCTGACTCCTTGACTCAAGGTCGAGGCGGTCAGTCTAGGCAGGCCCCAGCGGCAGATCACTCCGCCGCTTGCGGTTGAATTCCTGCCGCAGTCTTACAGCGCTTTGCTGACGGCGATCTCGCTGATCACGTCTTCGCTCTGGTCGTGGATCGCGTCCAGCGCAGCTTTGGCTTCTTCGGCGGTGCCGTTTTCCAGCTGCGCGAACTCGAAGCGGCGTTCACCGTTGAGTTTGTACTTGATGACGTATTTGGTCGTTTGGGCCACGGTCATGAATACCTGTCTGTGTGGGCGGGGCGGCTCAGCTGAGTTTGGAGCTGGAGCGGCGGATGATCTTGATCGAATGCGTCAGCGTCGGTTTGCGTGTAACGCTGATTGCCCGGGTGGTGACGGTGTCGATGGTGATGTTCCAGAAACCGGTGCTCGGCGCGGTAATACGCGCCGGGAACGTGTCGAAAGCGCCGCCGTGGTAAGAGTGACGACCGCCATTTTTGAAGCTGCGGAAGTTGGCGTCGCTCATCAAACGGATGTTGCAGGTTTGCGAGCACTGGATGACGACGATGTCGTCTTCGTTGAGGTGCTCGCGCTGGTGAATGAATTTCATGGGCGCCTCCAGAAGGGCTTTTTCTACTAAATCAAAACGATAGCTTGTAATTGCGCGCAGTTTATCAGCCCGCACGGGTTATTATCGGGCCGTCGGGCGTTGCTTTGACAATTTTGAACAGATATTCGCGATTGGATGCGGGTTAAATGCAGAAGGCCCCGGAGAAAAACGGCATTTTTGCTGTCGGACGGTCTTTAACGGAGGTTTTGTATGAAGTGGGGTGTGGTGTGTCTGCCGTTGGTTTTGGCTGTGGGTGGTTGTGCGAGCGTTTCCGAAATCAATGAAACGCTGCCGACTGTGAGCGTGATCTCCGGAAAGAAACCCCAGGAGTACGCGCAGTGCCTGACCGAAAAACTGGCTGACAGCCGCGGCGCGCTGCAGGTGCAACCGCACAAGGATGGGGTTCGCGTTATTGTTCCGGGCAAACTGTCCTCAGGCCCGGCCGCCGTATTCGATATCGAAGATCGCTCCGGCGGCAGCAGCATCAAGCTGCATGAGCGCATGTCCAATGTGCCTGTTCGCCCGCACGATGTGCGTAACGCTGCCAATGCGTGTATTTCCGGCTGATAGACTGTGGGTCATCAGCATCGATGCCGTCACAGTCATGCTGTGACGGCATTTTCATTTATGGAGTCGCGATGAAGCGAGAGCAAGTGCGGGAGCGCCATGTAGAGGGCCTTATCTCTGCCACCCATGTAATCCAGAACCCGGCGAACTCGGGCGAGTGGATCGTATTTTTCAAGAAAAGCGCCGGCCGCAGCTACTTCCTGGTGGACGAGAACGACGAAGTCGAGTCATTCAGTCGACTCGACGATCTGATCGAAGTCGTACGCGGGCTCGGAATCAAATTCGCTGAAATTCACATGTAGCGTCTATTTGCAGACCACCACCACGCTGCGGTTCTTGTAGTTGCCGACATCGACGCCCAGTGTCTTGTCGCTTTCCTTAGGCGCTGGCGTACCGTCGGTGCCGATGATGCGATAGCCGGTGCCTGCGCAAGAGGCGTCTGCCTTCTCATAGCAGGTGGCCCAAGAGTTGGCTTCACCGGAGCAGTCGATGGTGAGGCCCTGTTCGCCGTTGTTCAGGGTGGTAGGCTCTGAAGTGGCACAGCCGCTCATTACCAGTACCGCAATCAGTGGCAAAAATACTTTCATGTTCATAGTTGTCGTCTTCAGCGAGGGGGGGACTAGACGCTCTGACAGCGCCGGTGTGAAAAGGTTATAGCGATTGGCCACTTGTTTGCGACTGTTGTTTGGCCAGACACAAAAAAGCCCTGCACGATGGCAGGGCTCTGCTTGCGCCGCTGGAGATCAATCCTGATCTTTATCTTTGCCGCGACGCTTCGCCGACGCTGGGGTATCGGTGAATACCGACGCTACATCAGTCGCCAGCTGTTCGCTGTCGAAAGGCCCGGCGACATGTTCGCCATTGGTAGTAGTCAGAGTCCACTTGCCGTCTTTCTTGTCGATCACATACCCGTTGATGATTTTTACCGCGGCCATCTATCTGTCTCGTTCGCTGGTTCAAAGTCGCCATGATACCGGCAAATGCTCGCATTGGGGGGCGATGAGCGTATGGTGGTTCTGCTTGCCGGCATCTTTGAGCTACGCTGATCTGGTTGCGCAAATATGCCGATGGAACTATCAGCGAGAATATTTCTCTATGTTGGCATCGGTTAGCCAGTGCGGGGCATTGTAAGGTGCACGCCGCCTGATTAGACTGCGCCGAAACTCGTACACACAGCCCTTTCAAGGACTTATATGATCAAGAAATGCTTGTTCCCAGCAGCCGGTTACGGTACTCGCTTCCTGCCAGCGACTAAAGCCATGCCCAAAGAAATGCTGCCGGTGGTAAACAAGCCACTGATCCAGTACGGCGTTGAAGAAGCTCTGGACGCTGGCCTGACTGAAATCTCGATCGTTACCGGTCGTGGCAAGCGCGCTCTGGAAGACCACTTCGACATCAGCTACGAGCTGGAAAACCAGATCAAGGGCACCGACAAGGAGAAATACCTGGTTGGCATCCGCAAACTGCTGGACGAGTGCTCGTTCTCCTACACCCGTCAGACCGAAATGAAAGGTCTGGGCCACGCGATCCTGACCGGTCGCCCGCTGATCGGTGACGAACCGTTCGCCGTGGTGCTGGCGGACGACCTGTGCGTCAACCTCGAAGGCGACGGCGTACTGACCCAGATGGTCAAGCTGTACAAGCAGTTCCGCTGCTCGATTGTGGCCATCCAGGAAGTCGATCCGCAGGAAACCAACAAGTACGGCGTTATCTCCGGCGAGATGATCCGCGACGACATCTACCGCGTTCACAGCATGGTCGAGAAGCCAAAGCCGGAAGATGCTCCGTCGAACCTGGCAATCATCGGTCGTTACATCCTGACCCCGGACATCTTCGACCTGATCGAACAGACCGAGCCAGGCAAGGGCGGCGAAATCCAGATCACCGACGCTCTGATGAAACAAGCCCAGAACGGCTGCGTAATGGCCTACAAGTTCAAGGGCAAACGTTTCGACTGCGGTGGCGCTGAAGGCTACATCGACGCGACCAACTTCTGCTTCGAAAACTTCTACAAGACTGGCAAGGCTTACTGATAGCGCTTGATCCGTCTGTACGAAAAAGCCACCTTCGGGTGGCTTTTTCATTTTCCGTCCTTATATGGATAGCAGTGCTTGCCCAATGGATGTCTACAGGTATGCTGATCCCCTGCCGAGGAGATAGAAATGGCCTACGATTTTGACCTTTATGTGATTGGTGCCGGTTCCGGCGGTGTGCGCGCTGCGCGGTTTGCTGCCGGTTTCGGCGCGAAGGTGGGGGTGGCTGAGAGCCGTTATCTGGGCGGGACCTGCGTCAACGTTGGCTGCGTGCCGAAAAAACTGTTGGTGTACGGCGCGCATTTCGCCGAGGACTTTGAGCAAGCAGCAGGCTTCGGCTGGAGCCTGGGTGAGGCGGATTTTGATTGGTCGACGTTGATCGCCAACAAGGATCGCGAGATCAATCGCCTTAACGGCATCTATCGCAATCTGCTGGTTAACAGTGGCGTGACCCTGCACGAGGCGCACGCCAAAATCGTCGGCCCGCATGAGGTTGAGGTGAATGGCGAGCGCTTCACCGCCAAAAATATTCTGATTGCTACCGGTGGCTGGCCGCAGATTCCGGAGATTCCGGGGCATGAGCACGCGATCAGCTCCAATCAGGCGTTCTTCCTTAAAGAGTTGCCCAAGCGTGTATTGGTTGTGGGCGGTGGTTACATCGCGGTCGAATTCGCGGGGATTTTCCATGGTCTCGGCGCGAACACCACATTGCTGTACCGCGGCGATCTGTTCCTGCGCGGTTTCGACGGTTCGGTACGCAAGCATTTGCAGGAAGAGCTGACCAAGCGTGGCATGGATCTGCAATTCAACGCCGACATTGCACGCATCGACAAGCAAGCCGACGGCAGCCTGAAAGCCACGCTCAAGGATGGCCGCGTGCTGGAGGCGGATTGCATCTTCTACGCCACAGGTCGCCGTCCGATGCTGGACAACCTGGGGCTGGAAAACACTGACGTGCAGCTCGATGACAAAGGCTTCATCAAGGTCGACGAGCAGTATCAGACCAGCGAGCCATCGATTCTGGCGTTGGGCGATGTGATCGGTCGTGTGCAGTTGACGCCGGTGGCGTTGGCTGAAGGTATGGCGGTAGCGCGGCGTCTGTTCAAGCCGGAGCAATACCGTCCGGTTGATTACAAGATGATCCCGACGGCGGTGTTCAGTCTGCCGAACATTGGCACTGTCGGCTTGACCGAGGAAGAGGCGCGCGATGCAGGTCACGATGTGGTGATCTTCGAGAGCCGCTTCCGGCCTATGAAGCTGACCCTGACCGAATGTCAGGAGAAAACGCTGATGAAGCTGGTGGTCGACGGCAAGACCGACAAAGTGCTCGGTTGTCACATGGTCGGCCCGGACGCGGGCGAAATCGTCCAAGGCCTGGCGATCGCGTTGAAAGCTGGCGCGACCAAGCGCGACTTCGACGACACGATCGGGGTGCACCCGACCGCCGCCGAAGAGTTTGTCACCATGCGTACGCCGGTCGGCGCTTAAGCGTCCTTCGGTTTGGCCGAGTCTGGCGCTGCCGCAACGGTAGCCGCCAGACGCTGGCTCTCTTCCAGGCTCGCCCGAGCTTTGCTCAATGCCTTCTCGAGTGACTGATTAAGCTGCGTTTGCTCTTCGACGTTCTGCTTGAGCGTCTGGGTTTCCAGTGATGCCACGCGCAAGCGTTCCTGGAGGAGGGTGCGCTCGCTGTCGACGCGGGTCGCTTGCTCCAGCAGTTGATCCTGGCGCTGGTTGCTGTGCTTGAGCTGATCCTGCATCAGGCTCAGTTCGCGCTGGGTGCCGCGGTTTTCGGTAAGCAGGCGTTCGTTGTCACGGTGCAGTTGAGTGATCTCGTCCTGACGTACCAGCGCACTCTGTTGCGCCTGGCGCAGTTCTGCCTGCAACTGCTGCACTTGCCCTTCGTGGCGACTCTGTTCCTGTTCGCGCTGTTCTTTGGTGGCGTTGCGGTAATGCTCCAGCGCGTCGCGTGCATGCAGATGCTTTTCTTCCAGTGAGCGAATCTGCTCGTCTTTGTCCTGCAAGCGCAACTCAAAATCGGCCAATGCCTGATTCAGGCCGGCGTTGCGGGTTTGTTCGGTCTGCAGCATTGAGCGGGTGTTGCTCAGCGCTTCGGATTCACGTTCCAGTGCGGCGCGTTGGATCTCGTGCTGTTGCTCCAGTTGTTCCAGTGTCTGGCGCAGCTGTTTCAGTTCGGATTCGAGTGTCTCTCGCTGTTCTTCAAACTGCTCGCGAGCCTGCTCGATAGGCTCTTGTGCCTGTTCTTTCAGTCGCTGTGCAAGGCGTGAAACCAGTGCGGTCAGCTCATCATCGATCGGCTCTGCCGACGCTTCGACGAGCGGGGCGCCGTCATCCAGCTCTTTCAAATAACGATGGATCGTGGTTTTCGAGCCGGTATTGCCCATTTCAATGCGTACTGCATCGATGCTCGGGTGTTCGCCGCGGGCCAGGATCGCTGTGCGCGCGATCTGAACCAGTGCTTTGGTAATGCCGCCACGGGCCATGTGAACTCCTACGGTTACGTACTGTGGTACATGCCACTAAAGTACGCAGTGTACCATCTGAGGAATAAAGGTAAATCTTTGAAATTAAAGAGGCGGGATATACTGGTATTACCCAGTGTCAGACGGCAAAATGCGTTTCTGCATCCTTGAATCAGTACGCCAGTGAGAAAACAGCCCATGAGCGACCTCGATCGCTATCTGCAAGCCGCTACCCGTGACAACACCCGCCGCAGTTATCGCGCGGCCATCGAGCATTTCGAAATCACCTGGGGTGGTTTCTTGCCGGCCACAGCAGAAAGTGTTGCGCGTTATCTGGTGGCGCATGCGGGCGTGCTGTCGATCAACACGTTGAAGTTGCGTTTATCTGCGCTGGCGCAATGGCACAACAGTCAGGGGTTTGCCGATCCGACAAAGGCGCCGATGGTGCGCAAGGTGTTCAAAGGCATTCGGGCGCTGCATCCGGCGCAGGAAAAACAGGCCGAGCCTTTGCAATTGCAGGATCTGGAGCGGGTTGTCGATAGGCTGGAACAAGAGATTCAAACCGCCAGAGAACAACAGGATCGTCCGTTATTGCTCAAGGCTTATCGCGACCGGGCGCTGATTCTTCTGGGCTTCTGGCGCGGCTTCCGCAGTGATGAGTTGTGCCGCTTGCAGATTGAGCATGTGCAAGCGCACGCAGGGCGTGGCATTACGTTGTATCTGCCGCGCAGCAAAGGCGACCGGGAAAACCTTGGCCAGACCTACCAGACCCCGGCGCTGTTGAAGCTGTGCCCGGTGCAGGCTTACATCGACTGGATCACCGAAGTGGCGCTCGTGCGCGGTCCGGTGTTCCGCGGTATCGATCGCTGGGGCAATTTGAGCGAGGAGGGCTTGCATGCCAACAGCATCATTCCGTTATTGCGCCAGGCTCTGGAGCGTGCCGGGATTGCCGCCGAACGTTACACCAGCCACTCGTTGCGCCGCGGCTTCGCAACGTGGGCGCATCAAAGCGGCTGGGATCTCAAATCACTGATGAGTTACGTAGGCTGGAAGGATATGCAGTCAGCCATGCGCTATGTTGAAGCCAGCCCCTTTCAAGAGATGGCTCGGATTACGGATAAACCGGCTTCGTCGTAGATATCGTTTTCTTCTATTAATACAGTCTGCTAATAGCGAAAACAAATCAGCAGCATCAGGTTTGCCAATGAGCCATCCGTCGAGTGAGTGGGTAGGATTCACCCCATCAACTTCATAACCCCTGACGGAGAGTCATCAATGCCTATCATCAACAGCCAAGTAAAACCGTTCAAAGCTACCGCGTTCAAAAACGGCGACTTCGTTCAAGTCTCGGACGCTGACCTGAAAGGCAAGTGGTCGGTGGTGTTCTTCTACCCAGCTGACTTCACCTTCGTTTGCCCAACCGAACTGGAAGACCTGGCTGACAACTACGCTGCCTTCCAGAAGCTGGGCGTAGAGATCTACAGCGTTTCCACCGACACCCACTTCGCTCACGCTGCCTGGCACAACACTTCGCCAGCCATCGGCAAAATCGAATACACCATGATCGGCGACCCGACCCACGCCATCTCCCGCAATTTCGACGTACTGATCGAAGAAGCTGGCTTGGCTGACCGTGGCACCTTCGTGATCAACCCTGAAGGCCAGATCAAAATCGTTGAACTGAACGATGGCGGCGTTGGCCGTGACGCTTCCGAGCTGCTGCGCAAAATCAAGGCTGCTCAGTATGTTGCCGCTCACCCTGGCGAAGTTTGCCCAGCCAAGTGGAAAGAAGGCGAGGCCACTCTGGCTCCGTCCCTGGACCTGGTCGGCAAGATCTAAGTCTGTGACACGCAACTCAGGGCGGAACTCCGCACCTACTTAAGTAAGCTGCACCGCCCAATAGAAAAGCCCGGGCGAGATTCGCTCGGGCTTTTTTTCGCCTCAAATAAAGGAAATCGCCCGTATGTTGGACGCCAATCTTAAAGCCCAGTTGAAATCGTACCTGGAACGGGTCACCCAGCCGATCGAGATCGTTGCTTCTCTCGACGACGGTGCGAAATCCCGTGAAATGCTGGAACTGCTGAAAGACGTTGCCAGTCTTTCGAGCCAAATTACCCTGATCGACAGCGGTGATGATGCGCGCAAGCCATCGTTCTCGATCAATCGCCCGGGCGCCGACATCAGTCTGCGCTTCGCCGGCATCCCGATGGGCCACGAATTCACTTCGCTGGTGCTGGCCCTGCTGCAAGTCGGCGGCCACCCATCGAAAGCCAGTGTTGAAGTGATCGAGCAGATCCGCTCGCTCAAAGGTGGGTTCAGCTTCGAGACTTACTTCTCGCTGTCCTGCCAGAACTGCCCGGACGTCGTCCAGGCACTGAATCTGATGGCCGTACTCAACCCGAACATCCGCCACGTCGCCATTGACGGCGCGCTGTTCCAGGACGAAGTCAACGATCGCAAGATCATGGCCGTACCAAGCATCTACTTGAATGGTGAGAACTTCGGCCAGGGCCGTATGGGTCTGGAAGAAATCCTCGCCAAACTCGACACTGGCGCCATCGAGCGTCAGGCCGAGAAAATCAGCGCCAAAGAAGCCTTCGACGTGCTGGTGGTCGGCGGTGGCCCGGCCGGTGCTTCGGCAGCTATTTACGCTGCACGCAAAGGCATTCGTACCGGCGTTGCGGCTGAGCGTTTCGGCGGTCAGGTGCTGGATACCATGGCCATCGAGAATTTCATTTCCGTGCAGGAAACCGAAGGCCCGAAACTGGCCACTGCACTGGAAGAACACGTCAAACAGTACGACGTCGACATCATGAACCTGCAGCGCGCCGACAAACTGATCCCGGGCAAAAACGGCGAGCTGCACGAAGTCCGCTTCGCCAGCGGCGCGACCCTCAAAGCCAAGAGCGTGATTCTGGCGACCGGTGCGCGGTGGCGTGAAATGAACGTCCCGGGCGAGCAGGAGTACCGCAACAAAGGTGTGGCGTACTGCCCGCACTGCGACGGTCCGCTATTCAAAGGCAAGCGTGTCGCGGTGATTGGCGGTGGTAACTCCGGCGTTGAAGCGGCGATTGACCTGGCCGGTATCGTGTCTCACGTAACCTTGCTTGAGTTTGATGTACAGCTGCGTGCTGATGCCGTGTTGCAGCGCAAGTTGCACAGCCTGCCGAACGTCACTGTGATCACCAGCGCGCAAACCACCGAAGTCACCGGCAATGGTGAAAAGGTCAACGGCCTGCGTTACAAAGATCGCAAGACTGACGAACTGCGCAACGTCGAACTGGAAGGGATTTTTGTGCAGATCGGTCTGCTGCCGAACACTGATTGGCTCAAAGGCACTATCGAGCTGTCGCCACGCGGCGAGATCATTGTCGATAACCGTGGTGAAACGTCGATCCCGGGCATCTTCGCTGCCGGTGACGTGACCACTGTGCCGTACAAGCAGATCGTGATCGCGGTGGGCGAGGGCGCCAAGGCTTCGCTGAGCGCGTTCGATCACTTGATCCGTACTTCGGCTCCGGCGTAAACGCCAAGCCTTAAAGCACAAAACCCCATGAGTGATCATGGGGTTTTGTGTGGGTGTAACAAAAGATCGCAGCCTGCCTCAGGCTGCGATCTTTTTACATCGGTGCTGGCTGGATGATCTCAACCCAATAGCCATCCGGGTCCTTGATAAACGCCAGACTCTTCATGCGGCCATCGGTGAGGCGTTTCTGGAAATCACAGCCCAGTTCTTCAAAACGCGCGCAAGCGGCGACGATATCCGGCACCGAGATGCAGATGTGGCCGAAACCACGCGGGTCGGTGTTGCCGTTGTGATAGGCAAACTCAGCATCGTTTTCGGTGCCGTGGTTGTGGGTCAATTCCAGAATGCCCGGGATCGACTTCATCCACTCGGTGCGGGCGGCGGCGTCGGCAGGGATCTGCGCTTTGTCGACCAGGGCCAGGAAGTACAGGCTGAACTCGGCTTCCGGGAAGTCGCGTTTCTCGACCAGCGAGAAACCCAGCACGCGTGTGTAGAAGTCCAGCGACTGGGTGATGTTCTTCACACGCAGCATGGTGTGGTTGAAAACGAAGTTGTGGGTTGCGCTGTCCGGGGTGGCAGTGACGCCAGGGAAAGTGTTCAGTTCGTGCAGGCTCATAGGCCCTCCGTAACAATGGGGCGAGTGAATGGGCGCAATGATACGCATGCCTGCCGGCATCGCCAAACCCAAAGCGCGGGCTTGCTCTGTGTGCGGGTGGGCCTCAGACTTTGTGGTTCAATCTGCGAGTGTTGCCGGCAATGATCCGACTGTTCAAAACCCTGTTTGTTTTCTTTGGCCTGGCGTTTGTCGCGCCGGCCGTGTTTGCCGACCCGCCAGGCATCACTTGGCCCGCAGGTTGGGAGGTCGAAGCGCTGGCTGATACGGCGCCGCAGGTTTTCCGGCAGCGGGCGGTGAAGAATGATGCCGATGGCAATCAAGTGATGGTGATGGAATTGACCATGACTCAGGTGGAGCCGGGTCACCAGGTCAATTTGCAGGGCGTGTTGCTGGAAATGCGCAAGTCGATACAAAAGGACTTTTTTCAGGGGGGTTATCAAAGTGTCTGCAACAAGGTGCATCCTGCGACGCTCGGTTCTTTGTCTGCTCTGGAGACGACTTGTACGGTGACTGAAAACGGTCGGCATGTGTTATCGCAAACGCTCGTCGCAGCCATCGAAGCGGATAAGGCTTATGTCCTTTCGTATGCCGGTCAGGCTGAGGTCTATAAGGCGAGTTCAGACGAAATAGCAGCAGTGAAAAACAGCCTAAAACTTTAGACGCCTGCTCTATTCAAGACAGGATTAGATACCCGAAGGGATTAAGCATAAAGTTTAACGTTGCTCCAGGGCGCAACATCGAGCAGCAAAATGTTTAGCTCGCCGGCTCGGAAACGTTACAGAAAAGTCGCAACTTTAACGATGAAATTCATTTCATTTGTTAGATATTGTCAATAAAAAAAGCCCTGCGTATGCAGGGCTTTTTGTTGGCGTCAGATTAACCGCGCAACCAGGAGTCAACGGTGCCTGCACCGTATTGTTCCTTCCAGGCTTTCAGGCCTCGGTGGTTGCCGCCCTTGGTCTCAATCAGTTCACCGGTATGCGGGTTATGATAGACCTTGACCACGCGAGCGCGGCGGGTTTTAGTTGCTGCAGCGGTTTGCAGGCCGGATTTAGCCGGAT
This sequence comes from Pseudomonas sp. LBUM1648, assembly GCF_059716145.1. NCBI lineage: Bacteria > Pseudomonadati > Pseudomonadota > Gammaproteobacteria > Pseudomonadales > Pseudomonadaceae > Pseudomonas > Pseudomonas sp. LBUM1648. Next base: position 3,528,399 of record NZ_CP166808.1, on the reverse strand, counting down.
TCGGGTCGAGAATGGCGATGATGTCTTTCAGGCCTTTGCCGTAGGTTTTCATCAGCCCCTGGAGCTTTTCTTCGAATTCGATTTCTTTCTTGAGCCCGGCATCGTTCTTCAGCGATTCCAACTGCTTGAGCTGTTCCTGAAGGGCCTTTTCAGCTGCACGAAATTCAGCGAGTCTGGACAATATCTTTACTCCAATAGTGTATTTGGCTGATACCAACCGCAAACAAAGCTATAAGCCAAGAGCCCTGTAGCGACTCGGTGATAATTGGCTCACCTGCCAATCTTTGCGCAGGCAAGAAAAATTGTAGTTGTTAATCCCTCAGGAGTAAATCCTGATGTTGTCTTCATGTAACAGCAGTGGACTTTTTGTATCAATTTGGTGCGCCTTGTCGGCGTGTCACGCTTAAGTCAATTTAGTTAATGGTGACTTAATGCACTAATGAAGTCTGCCGCCGGCATGGGTTTGCCGTACAGATAGCCCTGTAGAAAGTTGACCTTGTGCGCGGTCAGATAGTCGGCTTGCGCCTGAGTTTCGACACCTTCGGCAACAATGCCCAGATCAAGCTTGGCCGAGAGTTCGATGATGGAGTCCAGTATGTGCCGTGAGAGCGCATCGATGCCGATCATGGCAACGAAGCTCTGGTCGATCTTGAGGAAGTCCACATTGAATTTGCGCAAGTAACCAAGACTCGAATGACCGGTGCCGAAGTCGTCGATGGCGATCATCACGCCCAGCGCGCGCAACTGTTCGAACAGTTGTCGTGTCGTGTCGGTGGGCTCGATCAGCTCGCGCTCGGTGAGCTCCAGCACCAAGTGGATGCTGTCGGGAACGAAGGCGGCGAGAAACTCGCGGCAATCCTTCACCAGTACCAGATCCTGACAATGGCTTGCCGTGATGTTTATGCCGATGTGAAACGGTGTGGCGAAGGTCGATGACTGTGGCCCGAGCAATGCTGCGGTCTGCTGCATCAAGGCGCGGGTCATCGGCACGATCAGGCCCGAATGCTCGGCGAACGGGATAAACAGATCCGGACGCACCAGGCCTTCCTTGGGGTGATTCCAGCGCATCAGGACTTCGGCGCCCGACCATTTCTTGCTATCGCCATGAACCACGGGCTGGAAGTACGGAATGAACTCGCCGGCTTCCAGGGCACGGAGCATTTCATGGCTCGGCGAAGTGGAGCGCTTTTGCAAGACGTGCCCGATTGCGCCGGAGACCACACCAAAAAAAATCAGCAGGCTGAACAGCGGCGGGTATTCGTGGGCCATATAACGCCAGGTTTCACCGCTGGGAAACCCGGCAGACACGTTGAATGCATAGCGGGAAGAGTCCAGCATGCTTTGCGCTACCGGGAAAGCGGGCAGGGCACCTTGATGGACTTTGCCATCGGCGGACAACCAGTTGTCGCCCACTTGCAGCAACAGCAGCGTCTGCCGGCCGATCAGGCGCAGCATGTTGCTCAAGTGATAGCCATCCAGTGTCGTCAATGCACCGCCGCGACCTTCACTGAGTCGATACACCAGCAATGCCGTATTGGGCGTCACCGGGTTGCCGTTCATCAACCACAACTTGCCATCGTTGTAGTCGCCGGCATTGACGGCTTCCTTATAGTCTCCGAACAACGAGCTGCAATAGAGGTTGTCTTCCCACACCAGATTGGTGGAGCGTACGAAAGGGCGGCGGGTGACTTGCTCGCGCAGGGCCAATTTGACGTCTTCGCAGCGTTGGCCGGCCAGTGGCAGCAGTTCCTGAGCGGCTTGGGCGGTGTTGTCGAGCATCAACTCAAACTGACGCAACGCCTCCTCGGCGGTCTGTTGTGAACTTTGCTGCAGCGTTCGTTCCGCCTGCATATAAAGAATTAAGCTGCCCAGTAAAACCGGGAGCAAGCCACTGAACAGTGTGACGACGATGCGGGTCATGCGCTTGCGGCGGGTTCTGATAGTTAAAGGCATGAGCGCATCCTGTCGCATGAAAGTGGGATCTTGAATGCAGGCCGGGCAACGGCGCATCACTGAGAAACTGCTCAGTTAGAAGGGATGATAGATGGCCGTTCACGCTTGCGCCGCTCATCGTCAGCTATGCGTAAGGCCAACTCTATAAGTAGCCGCGCTGGCCATCTGCCGGGGATGTGCGGAATGCAGGGCAATATACGTTAGCAACAATCTCCTTGCACCAGCGCCAAAAAAGCGGATTTTATAGAGAGGGCAGACAACCCTATTTACGCTGTGTAGAATCGGGTTACGCATACAATAATAATCGTCTTCTGGCAGCAGAAGCCTCGCCCGCAAGAGCCTTGGGTCGACAATGAAGATATTCGGGTTTCAACTGATCTACGGTGACTTCCTCGCCCGCAGTGTGCGTGGCATCTCCTGCGCGCCACCCACCGGTCTCAGCATTACTGACAAATAACCCTGGTTAATTGATAAGAAATGATGAGGCGCCACCATGGCAGATTTATACGAAAACCCAATGGGCCTGATGGGCTTTGAATTCATCGAGCTCGCATCGCCTGTTCCTGGCACCCTTGAGCCGATCTTCGAGATCATGGGCTTCACCAAAGTCGCGACCCACCGCTCCAAGAACGTGCACCTGTATCGTCAGGGCACGATCAACCTGATCCTCAACAACGAACCGAACAGCGTTGCTTCGTACTTCGCAGCCGAGCACGGCCCGTCGGTATGTGGCATGGCGTTCCGGGTCAAGGATTCGCAAAAAGCCTACAACCGCGCACTGGAACTCGGCGCCCAGCCGATCCACATCGAAACCGGTCCCATGGAACTGAACCTGCCCGCGATCAAAGGCATTGGCGGTGCGCCGCTGTACCTGATCGACCGTTTCGGCGAAGGCAGTTCTATCTATGACATCGACTTCGTCTTCATCGAAGGCGTTGACCGCAACCCGGTCGGTGCCGGCCTGAAGATCATCGATCACCTGACCCACAACGTGTACCGCGGTCGCATGGCTTACTGGGCGAACTTCTACGAGAAGCTGTTCAATTTCCGCGAAATTCGTTACTTCGACATCAAGGGCGAATACACCGGCCTGACGTCGAAAGCGATGACTGCGCCGGACGGCATGATCCGCATCCCGCTGAACGAAGAGTCCTCGAAGGGCGCCGGGCAGATCGAAGAGTTCCTGATGCAGTTCAATGGCGAGGGCATCCAGCACGTCGCATTCCTCTCCGACGACCTGATCAAGACCTGGGATCACCTGAAAAAAATCGGCATGCGCTTCATGACCGCGCCGCCGGAAACCTATTACGAAATGCTCGAAGGCCGCCTGCCGAACCACGGCGAACCGGTTGATCAACTGCAAGCGCGCGGCATTCTGCTCGATGGCTCGTCGGAGCAGGGCGACAAGCGTCTGCTGCTGCAGATCTTCTCGGAAACCCTGATGGGGCCAGTGTTCTTCGAATTCATTCAGCGTAAAGGCGACGATGGTTTCGGCGAGGGCAACTTCAAGGCGCTGTTCGAATCGATCGAGCGTGACCAGGTGCGTCGTGGTGTACTCGCGACCGAGTAACCGGCTACTGAAATGAAAAATCCCGGCCTGCAGTGATGCAGGGCCGGGATTTTTTTGTGTTGGATTTAAGGTCTGCGTTGCCGCATCAAGTGCTTGAAACCTTCAAAAACCAGCACAACGACGGCCAACCAGATCGGAATGTACGTCAACCATTCACCGGACTTGATGCTTTCACCCAGCAACAACGCCACACCGAGCAACAGCACCGGCTCAACGTAACTCAACAAACCAAACAGACTGAATGGCAGTAACCGGCTGGCAATAATGTAAACCACCAGCGCCGAAGCACTGATCAGGCCGAGCAGCGGAATCAGCCACATCAACGCCGGATACTGGTCGAACACGGCCAGGCCTTGCTCGCCGCCCTGAACAAACCAATAGGCCACCGGCAGCATCAGGGTCATATCAACCCACAAGCCGCCGAGGTTGTCGGTTTTCAGGTATTTGCGCAGCACGAAGTACAACGGATAGCCGACCACGACCACCAGCGTCGCCCAGGAAAATCCACCGACCTGATACAACTCGTTCAGCACACCCAGACTCGCGAAGAACACCGCGACCTTTTGCAGGTACGACAGGCTCTCGCCATAGGCAATCCGCCCGGTCAGCACCATGGCCAGCGGCAGCAGGAAGTAGCCCAGCGACACATCGAGGCTGTAACCGTTGAGCGGCGCCCACATGAACAGCCATAACTGCACGCCGAGCAGGCCGGCCGAAACAATCAGTCCGCCGATCAATTTCGGCTTTGCCGCCATCAGGCGAACCAACTCCAGCACCCGCCGCCATTCCCCGGACACCAGCATGAATACGGTCATGCACGGCACGGTCAGCAGCATCCGCCAGCCAAAGATTTCCACGCCGCTCAACGGGGTGAGCAGCGAGGTGTAGTAATACATGACGGCAAACAGCACCGAGGCTGAAACCGATAGAGCGATACCTTTAGACAAACTGTCCTCGCGAGTGGGTGATCAAACGGGGCGCGAAGGATACGTGGTTTTTGTGCTGAATATTGGCCAGATGCTCATTATTTGCCACACACACACAAGCGTAGTCAGTTTTTACGGCCTGGCCTTCAGCGGATTGCCATAGCGCTTGAGGTACATCTCCCCGAACCGGTAAGAGGCGTAGTCAGTCACGTGGCCGATGTCACGGTAGACCGGCAAACCGTCGACCATCGTCACGCAAGTGCCGTCTTTGCACTGCGTGCTTTTCGGATCGATCACAATCAACGTCGGATATTCGGCCGTCAGGTCATTGAAGAGTTTTTCCAGCACGGGGTCTTTATCGCCTGCCCATGGCACCGTAGCGCAGAGACGGCTTTGCTCGGTACTCCCCATCAAACCCCGCAACTTGACCTGTTTTAACAGACACTCGTTGATACCCGGCGGCATTGGCAGGGTGTTCTCCAAAAAGACTGGGGTAGCTCCCGATTTGACGATGATATCCAGGGCTTCGCGGATCGCCACGCCCAGGCGCTGTTGCGACAGTTCATAACTGCGCGGGTCATCCAGTTTGGTGACGATGGCATCGGTGAGATAGGCCTCCCAGAACTGGCCAACAATCACATACTGAAAATGCTTCTTCGCGATCATGGCGTAGTAGCGCTGGGCGGCATCGTGGCACTTTTGATAAAGCGCGTTCTTGTATTTGTTCCAGTTGTACAAATAGATTCCGGGCAGCGCCAGACATGCCGGGTAACCTTGAACAAGAACTGAAAGATTGGCATCCGTCGCCAATGTTTCAACAAAGCCCCAGTAGTGATTTGAAAACGAATCCCCCATCAGTAGTACTTGCGGCGCTGTCTGCGCGCTGCCAATCAAGCAGCCGGGATCGGCACCATCGCTGACACCCAGGCAACCCTCACGGCTCACCGGAACAGCCGCTTTCAAACCGTTGAACAGGTTGGTGTAGCCTTCGTTGAAGCGGTTCGGCCAACCCTCGTGTCTATCGCTGGCTGAGTGGAGGATCGACAGGCAGATGGCGGGCAAAATCATCAGCACTACCAGGGTTTTGGTAAAACCAGCCCGGGCTTTTCGATATCTGTTTTCAATCAGCAAAAAGGACAGCCAGGCAACCACGAAGGTGGAGACGAAGTAGACGACCGTCATCATCGGCGTGAGGGCGATGCCCAAGTAAGTCATCACCGCCAGAATCGGCCAGTGCCACAGGTACAGGGAGTAAGAGAGCGTGCCAATAAACACGAGAGGTTTGAACGCCAGCAATTTTGACGTGATGCTGGCGTCGCCTATGCCCTGAAAGAGCAGCGCTGCGGTGGCGAGACACACGGCAATGGCGTAGTAGTCCGGAAAACCCGACACGATATCTACCCGGGTAGCGCAGTAGATAATAGTGGCAAGTGAGAGCGCACAGAGCAGGGACGCGCTGAGGCGATTGAGTCTGAACCTGTCCGTGCTGAAGATCACGGCACAGGAGCCGATCATCAATTCAAAGATTCGCGCGGTGAAGAAGTAATAGTTCTTTTCGGGGTGCGCGTAAGACAGATACAACGCGAGTGCCATTGCCGCCACGGTCAAAGCGAAGACCACCGCTTTGAAGGCTTTTTTCGCCACATAACGGTTGATCAACCACATCCCCAGTGGCAGAACCAAATACCACTGCCATTCGATAGCCAGCGACCAGGTGTGCAACAGCGGCAGGCTTGCCGCATCGGGCGTGGCATAACCCGTTGTCACTTTGGAAAAGTACTGGTTGGAGATGATTAACGATGTGTACTTTTCGCTTTTCAGAAAGTCGACATAGTCATCGGGCAGGTACAGCAGCGTTGTGACGATCAGTGTCGCTACCAGCAACGCGATGACGGCAGGTTGCAATCGCCAGATCCGACGCGTGTAAAACCCGGAAAAAGTGAATGTGCCGTTGTTCAGCGACTTCAGGATGATCGAGGTCGTCAAATACCCCGAAATCACGAAGAAGATATCGACGCCAATAAAACCGGAGGGGAAAAGCGCCAGTCCGCCGTGAAAAATCAGTACGAGCAGAACAGCGATTGCGCGAAGTCCATCAACATCAGCGCGGTAATTAATGGAGGGCGTGCGATCCCCGGCAGTTACGGCCGCAACGGGCTGACGCCACTGCTTTTTCTCGCCGAGTAGATTAAACAGCAGCCCACGCAAAGACTTTTTTGATACCTCAACGGGGCGATTGAACATGATTAATCCCTGGCGATGTCCGAACGATCACTGATTCCGTTTGATCGTGCTCGATTCAATGAAAAAACAGCCGATTGTATCGGCTGTTGCAGGGATAGGGAAAAATCTTAAGCCCGGTGCGGTTTGCGACCCGACACAAAATGGCTTACATCGTTGAACCCCGGTGTCGAGGCATGGCCTGGTGTCACCAGCGAATCGATAAACGCTTCATCCTCCGCCGTGATCTTCACCGATTGCGCCTTGGTGTACGCGTCCCACTGCGCTTCGGTACGAGGCCCGACGATTGCCGACGTGACTGCGCTGTTGTTCAACACCCAGGCAATCGCAAACTCGACGATGCCGACGCCACGGCCCTCAGTGTATTGCTGAATCTGCTGGGCAATGCGCAGCGACTCCACCCGCCATTCGGTTTCCAGAATGCGTTTGTCCTGACGCCCGGCACGGCTGTTGGCGTCTGGCGTTACGTCTGGCGCGTATTTGCCGCTGAGTACGCCTCGGGCGAGTGGGCTGTAAGGCACCACACCCAGACCATACGTCTGCGCAGCGGTAATCTGCTCGGTCTCGGCCTGACGGTTGACGATGTTGTACAGAGGCTGGCTGATCACCGGGCGATCAATGCCAAGTTTGTCGGCGATGCGAATCACCTCGGCGATCCGCCAGCCACGATAGTTCGACAGGCCCCAGTAACGAATCTTGCCTTGACGAATCAGGTCGCCGATCGCCGAGATCGTCACTTCCAGTGGCGTGTTGTGGTCTTCGCGGTGCAGGTAATAGATGTCGAGGTAATCAGTGCCGAGCCGAGTCAGGCTGGCATCGAGTCCGTTGAAGATATGTTAGCGGCTTAAACCGCTGCGGTTTGGTACGCCGTCCACCGGGCCGAATCCCACCTTGGTCGCCAAGACCCATTCATGGCGATTGCCGGCAATCGCTTCGCCGACGATCTCTTCCGAGCGACCATTGGTGTACACGTCAGCGGTATCAATGAAGTTGATGCCCTGATCCCAGGCCTTGTCGATGATGCGCAATGACTCCTCGGTGCTGGTCTGTTCGCCAAACATCATCGTGCCGAGGGTGAGGGTGGACACCTGCAACCCCGAGTGGCCCAGTGTGCGATAGCTCATGCCAAAATCCTTTTGTCGGTGGGAATGCCTTAATCAAATACCAGAAGCGTGCGACGCGGCAAAGTGAATTATCGGCCCAAGCCTCGGCAGCGTGCCTGCAAAAACGCCTGCAACACACGGACCCGTTCCGATACCTGCACCCGATGTGGGCAGAGTAAATTGAACGGCACACTTTCACCTTCCCAGTCATCGAACAAGGTCATCAGTCGCCCGGCACGCACGTCTTCGGCGACATCGAGCCAGGCTTTGTAAGCGATGCCATGCCCGGCCAGTGCCCAACGGCGGGCGACTTCGCCGTCGTCGCTGAGATAGTCGCCATGGACTTCGACTTCAAGCGTTTCGTCGTCGCGACTGAAACGCCAGGTGTTGTAAGGCCGACCATTGCGTAAGTAGAGCAGGGCACTGTGCTTCGTTAATTCGCTCGGGTTTTGCGGTGTGCCATGACGGGCTAAATAGGCTGGACTGGCGCAAGCCACGCGACGATGCTCAGGCAGGATCGGCAACGCCACCAGCGTCGAATCGCTCGGTACGCCGAAGCGCAGCGCCACGTCCACGGTTTCACGAAACAGATCGGCATGGCGGTCGTTCAGCAGCAGTTGCAACTGAACGTGCGGATGTTCGCGTTTGAAATCATCCAGCCACGGCAACAACACATTGCGCCCGAAGTCCGACGGTGCCGCCAGTTGCAGTACGCCGCTCAGGCCTTCGGTTTGACGCTTGAGCGCCTGCTCACCCTCGGCCAGTGTTGCGAGGGCAAGGCGCACACTTTCCAGATAGCGCCGGCCTTCTTCAGTCAGGCGCATGCTCCGGGTGGAGCGCGCCAGCAGGCGGATGCCGAGGCGGGTTTCAAGACGCTTCAAGGCGATGCTGGCGGCGGCCGGTGTCAGCTCCAATGCGCGGGCGGCGGCGGAAATGCTCCCGGAGTCGGCGACGCGGACGAAGATCTCCAGATCGAGAATCGAGCTCATTGGTAAAAATCCTTTAAAGATCTTTGCGTTTTAGCGGGATTTTTCCGTGATTGGCAAGTGTGGATACTGCAATCAGTGAATAACCGCAGGAGATGAGCATGACGTGGACATTCGATCATCTGGCTTTCAACACCGCTGACGGCCAGACGTTGCAGGACAATTTCGCGGCATTGCTGGGGCTGGCGCCGGGGCGCCGGCCGCCGTTTCCGTTTCCCGGCCGCTGGCTGTATCAGGACGCGCACGCCGTGGTGCATGTGATCGAGCAGCCAACTTTCGATGATACTGAACTCAGCCACATTGCGTTTCGCACCGATGAGCCGGCGGAAACTGTGTTGCGGCGGGTGCGTGAGAGTGGATTGCCGTACCAGTTGGCGCAAGTGCCGGGCGAGGGGATCTGGCAGATCTTTGTGCAGATGCCGGGTGGATTAGTAATTGAGTTGGATGCGTTTTCCTGACAGCAAAAGATCGCAGCCTTCGGTAGCTCCTACACCGACTGTAGGAACTGCCGCAGGCTGCGATCGTTTGATCTTCTAAATCAAACCCGCAACGTCCGCGTCATCCGCAACGCCAGCAGGCTCCCGCCGACAATCACACCCGCCAGCAGATACAACGCCGCATCGGTCGACCCGGTGCTGTCCTTGACCCAACCCACCAGATACGGGCTGAGGAACCCGGCCATCTGCCCCATCGAGTTGATCAACGCCAGACCACCCGCTGCTGCGCCTGCACTGAGCATCGCCGTCGGCACCGGCCAGAACATCGGCAGGCCGGTGAGGGCGCCCATGGTCGCAATGGTCAAACCGAGAATCGCAATCGCCGGGTTGGCCGCAAAGTTCACCGCAATCACCAGACCAATCGCACCCATCAGCATCGGCACCACCAAATGCCAGCGACGTTCTTGGCGCAGGTCTGCCGAACGCCCGACCACCAGCATGAACACCGCCGCCAGCAGGTAAGGAATCGCACTCAACCAGCCGATGACCAGGTTATCGCTGAAACCGAGGTTCTTGATGATCGACGGCAGCCAGAAGTTGATCGCGTACACGCCGCTCTGGATGCAAAAGTAGATCAAGCCAAACGCCCAGATCGCCGGGTTCTTGAATACCGCCAGCAGTGAATCAGATGTGGTTTTTGGCTTGTTCGCCAAGTCTTCGGCCTGATCCGCTTCGAGCACGGCGCGCTCGTGTGGGGTCAGCCATTTGGCGTTGGCGAAGCTGTCGCTCAGCAGGAAATACGCCAGCGCACCCAGTATCACGGTCGGAATGCCTTGCAGCAGGAACATCCACTGCCAGCCGGCCAAACCGCCCTGGCCCGCCGCGAAATGGTTGAGAATCCAGCCGGAAAACGGGCTGCCGAGCAAACCGGACACCGGGATCGCCGACATGAACAACGCCATGATCCGGCCACGGCGGAACGTCGGGAACCACTGCGAGAGATACAGCACAACGCCCGGGAAGAACCCGGCTTCGGCAGCACCGGTGAACAGGCGCAGGGTGTAGAACTCGGTGGGGGTGGTGACGAACAACAGGCAGGTCGACAGCGTGCCCCAAGTGATCATCATCAGCGCGATCCAGCGCCGCGGACCGAATTTGGTCAGCGCCAGATTGCTCGGTACGCCGCACAGCACGTAACCGATGAAGAAAATACCGGCACCGAGGCCGTAGACGGTTTCGCTGAATTTCAGCGCGTCGAGCATCTGCAGTTTGGCAAATCCAACGTTTACCCGGTCGAGGTAGTTGAACAGATAGCAGATGAAGATGAAGGGGATTAAACGCAGGGTGATGCGTTTATAAACGGCGTTTTTACCGTCATCGATGGTCTGGGTAGCTGCGGCGCTCTGCGACATAGCGGCTCTCTCTTTATTATGATTTTTTGCGATGCAAAGGGTAACGTTGATCGCCCTGAGAGTCTCGGCCACCTTTGGCCGGATTGTCTTTGTGCCTGAGCACAGGGTTTGCCGCCAAGCCCTGTGCGCGTGAACAACCGTCCGCCCCGTTTTTAAGGATCTTGCCCACCATGTTCGAACTCGATCACGACCTCGCGCAGGACATCGTCGACCGGGCCATGGCTATTTTGCCGTACAACGTCAACGTCATGGACAGCCAGGGGCTGATCCTCGGCAGCGGCGAACCGGAGCGGATCAACACCCGACATGAAGGCGCGCAACTGGTATTGGCCAACGGTCGGGTGGTCGAAATCGACGCGCCGACAGCCCAGCATTTGAAAGGCGTGCAGCCGGGGATCAACCTGCCGTTGCTGCTTGATCAGCGTCTGATCGGCGTGCTTGGCATCACCGGTGAACCGGAACAACTGCGCACCTACGCCGAACTGGTGCGCATGACGGCGGAAATGTTGGTAGGTCAGCGCAATCAGCAGGCCGAGCAGCAATGGCGGCGTCAACGTTGTGATGATCTGCTGGCGCTGCTGTTAAGCGAGGCGGGAGATTCACCACGGCTGGTCGATGAAGCGCAGCAACTCGGTCTCAAACCGCAATTGACGCGGATCCCGTATTTGCTCGAATTGGGGCCGGAACATGGCCCGGGGCAAACCGTCGAGGCGCTGAGTGCCTGGCTGATGTCACGCTATCCGGACAGTTGGTGCGTGAGCTCGGCAAAGTCGTCGCTGCTGTGGTGTCGGCCGGCGAGCCACAACGTCGAGCATGATCGCTTGCTGGAGAAGCTCGACGGCCTGGGCTGGAACGTCCTGCGCATTGCAGTGGGTGGGCAGGCGGACGGGTTGAGCGGGTTGCGTCGTTGTTATCGCCGGGTGGGCGATCTGCTTGCCTATGGCCGCGAGGTATTGCCGCATTCACGTCTGTTGACCCTCAATCGCTATCGCTTGCCGGTGATGCTCTGGCGGCATCGCAACGACGATGCGCTCGATGAACTGCTCAAGCCTCTGCGCAAGGTGATCGCCAAGGACAGCAACGGCCAGTTGCTGGCGACGTTGCGCAGTTGGTGCGATCACGATGGGCAGAGTCAGGCGTGTGCCGATGCACTGGGGATTCATCGCAATAGCCTGCGCTATCGGATGGAAAGGATTGCCGAGATCAGTGGGGTGGATCCGTTGAGGCTGGAAGGGATGTTGGCGCTGTATCTTGGGGTGCAATTGCTGCCGCAAACTGATCCCTCTGCATGAGGTGTGTTTGAAGACGCCATCGCTGGCTTGCCAGCGATGGCGCCGGGACATTCAGCATCCACTCCAGGGCTTTTGTAGAAATGAACAATAAACGCCTGCGCCCATTGTGCAGCGGACCGGCGTCAATGCGCAGACCGACTGGCAGCATGATGAGCATTGGAACTGGAGAATTCGCATGAAGATCGTCATCGCCCCCGATTCGTTCAAGGACAGCCTGAGTGCCCAAGGCGTCGCCGAGGCCATTGCTCTGGGCCTGGCGCAAATCTGGCCGCAGGCCACACTCATCAAATGCCCGATGGCTGACGGCGGCGAAGGCACGGTCGAATCGATTCTCGCCGCGTGCGAAGGCGAGTTGCGCCGCACCCGCGTGCGTGGCCCGTTGGGTTCAGCGGTTGACGCCGCTTGGGGCTGGTTGCCGCATAACCACACCGCGATCATTGAAATGGCTGAGGCCAGCGGCTTGCAATTGGTGCCGCCGGGGCAGCGCGATGCGTGCATCAGCAGCACCTTCGGCACCGGCGAACTGATTCGCGCAGCGCTGGATGCCGGGGCACAACGGGTAATTCTGGCGATCGGCGGCAGTGCCACCAATGATGGGGGCGCCGGAGCCATGCAGGCGTTGGGGGTGAAGTTGCTGGACGCACAAGGTCAGGCATTGGTGCCCGGCGGCCTGGCGCTGGCGCAATTGGCGCGTCTGGACTTGAGCGAACTGGACCTGCGTCTGGCTCAGGTGCGTTTCGATATCGCCGCCGACGTTAACAACCCGCTGTGCGGCCCACACGGTGCCTCGGCGATTTTTGGTCCGCAGAAAGGTGCATCGCCGACACAAGTGCAGCAACTTGATCAAGCGTTGGGGCATTTCGCCGAACTGAGCGCGCAAGCCTTGGGTAAAGATGTTCGCGATGAACCCGGCAGCGGTGCGGCGGGTGGCTTGGGTTTTGCCGCCAAGGCATTTCTCGGTGCGCAGTTTCAGGCCGGGGTCGAGGTGGTCGCCGAGTTGGTCGGGTTGGCCGAGGCGATCAAAGGCGCGGATCTGGTGATTACCGGCGAAGGACGGTTCGATGCGCAGACGTTACGCGGCAAAACCCCGTTCGGCGTGGCGCGGATTGCCAAACAACACAACGTCCCGGTGATTGTCATCGCGGGGACATTGGGCGAGGGTTATCAGGAGCTGTACGCTCATGGCATTGATGCCGCGTTCGCCGTGACCAGCGGGCCGATGACGCTGGAGCAGGCTTGCGCGCAAGCGCCGCTTCTGCTGCGCGAGCGAGCGTGTGACATCGCTCGAGTCTGGCGACTCTCCACCAAACCCTGACCAACCTCCTGCACGGGGCGTGCGCGCGGTGTTTCAATGGTGTAACACCCAGAAAAATATTTGCTCTTTACACGCAACCTTCCTAAAGCCTGGCCGATACAGCCAATAGGCGCGCACAAGAATCCCAAAAACAGTGACGCCGGACTGAAGCCCGCCCCCCACGGGTCAGTGATCACGGCATGGACGCTCGTAGTTTCTATCTTCCGAGAGTCCAACTATGTCCTTGCGTAACCTGAATATCGCGCCCCGTGCCTTCCTCGGTTTTGCCTTTATTGCCCTGCTGGTAGTCGTGCTCGGCGTGTTCGCCGTGAACCGCATGACGATCATCCGTCAGGCGTCAGTCGAGATGGACTCGACGCAGTTACCCAGCGTGACCCAGCTTGCCATCGTCACGGAAAACGTCCTGCGTCTGCGCATCCTGTCGTTCCGGGTTCTGGTGAACCGCGACCCGGCCGCCCTGCAAGAAGCACAAACCCGCATCGGTGTTCTGGTGGACAAGGTTCGCAGCGGCCAGGCCAAGTACGCCGCGCTGCCGGCCGGCCCGGAAGAGCGCGCGATTTACCAGACGTTCGCGACGACGCTGGACAACTACCTGCAAGCGCAAAACCAGATGCTGGAGCTGTCGCGTCAGGACAAAGTTGACGAGATGCGTACCCTGATCAACACGCGGATCAAGGACGGCACCGACCAGATGGGTGAGCAACTCAACAAGCTCATCGCGATCAACGCTGCCGATGCGAAAACTGCTTCCAATAAGGCTGGCGAACATTACGACAGCGCCATCACCGGTATCGTCATCGTCGCCGTGGTTGCTGCGCTGGCCACCGTGTTGCTGGCGCTCTTGCTGACTCGCAGCATCGTCACGCCGCTGAACCGTGCCGTCGAGGCTGCGCGGACCATTGCCGACGGCAACCTGACCAAACTCATCGAAGTCGACGGCAAGGACGAGCCTGCCCGTTTGCTCGAAGCCCTCGCGGCGATGCAAACCAACCTGCGCAAAACCATCGAGCAGATCGCCGGTTCCGCCACGCAACTGGGCGCCGCCGCCGAAGAGCTCAGCGCGGTGACAGAAGAAGCGTCCCGTGGCCTGCAACAGCAGAACAATGAAATCGAACAAGCCGCCACTGCCGTCAACGAGATGACCGCTGCCGTGGAAGAAGTGGCGCGTAACGCCGTGTCGACCTCCGAAGCCTCCAATCAGTCGACCCACGCCGCCCGTGAAGGCCGCGATCAAGTGGTGAAAACCGTCGACGCGATCCAGACCATGACCCACGACGTGCAGAACACCGCGCAAATGATCGAAGGTCTTGCCACGCAAGGTCGTGACATCGGTAAGGTGCTCGACGTTATCCGCGCCATCGCCGAACAGACCAACCTGCTGGCGCTCAACGCCGCCATTGAAGCGGCCCGTGCCGGTGAGGCCGGACGTGGTTTTGCCGTGGTGGCTGATGAGGTGCGGGCACTGGCACATCGCACCGCGCAGTCGACTCAAGAGATTGAGAAGATGGTCGCCGGCATCCAGAACGGCACCGGTGAAGCGGTTTCCTCGATGCAGCAAAGCAACCAGCGCACCCAGTCCACCCTGGAAATGGCCCGCGCCGCTGGCGTGGCACTGGAGCAGATCACCCAGTCGATCCACCAGATCAACGAACGCAACCTGGTCATCGCCAGCGCTTCCGAAGAGCAGGCGCAGGTGTCTCGCGAAGTCGACCGCAACTTGGTGAACATTCGCGATCTGGCCACGCAATCGGCAGCAGGCGCCAACCAGACCAGCGCAGCAACCCACGAACTGTCGCGTCTGGCGGTCGACTTGAATGCCATGGTGGCGCGTTTCGTGATTTGAGATAGGGTGAAGGCTGGAGACTGCGCAATCAGGAGACGTACATGCGCTATTCAGCCTTGACCCAACGAATCGCCGGCGAGGGAGCAGCGGCCTGGCAGATTCATGACCGAGCGCTGGAGTTACGCGCCGAGGGTGTCGATATTCTGCTGCTGAGCGTGGGTGATCCTGATTTCGACACACCGCTGCCGATTGTCCACGGCGCCATCGACAGCCTGCTGGCGGGCGATACACATTATTCCGACGTGCGCGGTCGCTTGGCCCTGCGCCAGTTGATTGCCGCTCGCCATCGCCGACGCAGTGGCCAGGTGGTCGACGCCGACCATGTGATTGTCATGCCCGGCGCACAATGCGCGGTGTATTCAGTGGCGCAATGCCTGCTGGATCCGGGCGACGAAGTGATCGTCGCCGAGCCGATGTACGTCACCTACGAAGGCGTGTTCGGCGCTTGCGGTGCGACCGTGGTGCCAGTGCCGGTGCGTCCGGAAAACGGCTTTCGTGTCGATCCCACGGATGTCGCCGCACGCATCACCCCGAAAACCCGCGCCATGCTGCTCAACAGTCCGAACAATCCCTGCGGCGCGAGCCTGTCGCTGCTGATCTGGCAGGAACTGGCGGCGTTGTGCATTCACCACGACTTGTGGCTGATCAGCGACGAGGTCTATAGCGAGCTGCTTTATGAAGGCGAGCACATCAGCCCGGCTAGTCTGCCCGGCATGGCCGAGCGGACGGCAACGATCAACAGCCTGTCGAAATCCCATGCGATGACCGGCTGGCGTATCGGCTGGATGATCGGGCCAAAATCCTTGGCCGAACATCTGGTCAATCTGTCATTGAGCATGTTGTTCGGGCTGCCGGACTTTGTGCAGAAAGCGGCGCAGGTGGCGCTGGAAAGCGATTTGCCGGAAGTGACGCAGATGCGCGAGGAATATCGTCTACGGCGGGATCTGGTGTGCGAGCGCTTGCGTGGTTGCCCGGGGTTGCAGCCGATCCGCCCGGATGGCGGGATGTTCGTGATGGTCGATGTGCGCCAGACCGGGCTCGGTGCCCAGGCGTTTGCCGAACGATTGCTGGAAGGTTATGGCGTTTCGGTGCTGGCCGGTGAAGCGTTCGGGCCGAGTGCGGCGGGGCATATTCGCATCGGGTTGGTGGTGGATCGGGTGAAACTGGCAGATGCCTGTGCGCGGATTGCGTTGTGTGCGGCGCAGCTGTTGCAGGCGCGCAGTGCCTGACAATCTTGAACTGCCCGCACAGGCCTCATCGCTGACTTGCCAGCGATGAGGCCCATTAGGCACAGGAGATCTCAACCCAGCCAGGCATCCCGGTTCACCAGATTCAAAGGCTTCTCCCCAGCCAAAGCCGCCAGCAGATTCTCCACCGCGCAGCGCGCCATCGCCTCGCGCGTTTCATGCGTCGCCGACCCCATATGCGGCGTCGCCACCACATTGTTGAGCTGCAACAACGGCGAGTCATGATTCAACGGCTCACGCTCGAACACATCCAGCCCCGCCGCGCGAATCCGGTTGTGACGCAGCGCATCGATCATCGCCGCCTCGTCCACCACCTTGCCCCGCGAGATGTTGATGAAGATGCTTTCCGGGCGCATCAACGCAAACTGCTCGGCGCCGATCAGGCCTTCAGTCTGTGCCGTCAGTGGCAAGGTCAGGCAAATGAAATCGGCCTGCTGCAACAGATCCTCCAGGCTGCGGTATTGCGCGTCGAAGCGTTCCTCAACCGCCGGTTTGCGCGACTGGCTGTGGTAAATCACCGGCATGCCGAAGCCGAAATGCCCGCGCTGCGCCAACGCCTCGCCAATCCGGCCCATGCCGATAATCCCTAGCGTCTTGCCATGCACATCGGTGCCGAAATGCGCCGGGCCGATGTTGCGGTGCCACTGGCCGCTGCGCACCATGTTGGCCAGTTCCACCACACGCCGGGCGGCGGCGAGGATCAGCGCGAAACCGGTGTCGGCCGTGGTTTCGGTGAGTACGTCGGGGGTGTTGGTCAGCAGGATCTTGCGGCGGGTCAGGTAGTCGATATCGTAGTTGTCGACGCCCACTGACACGCTGGCAATGGCCTCCAGTTGCGGTGCCAGATCCAGCAACGCAGCGTCGAGTTTCAAACTGGCACCGAGCAAACCGTGGGCGCGGGGCAGGGCATCGCGCAGTTGCATCAGGCCTTGGGCGTCGAGGCTTTCGATCAGCGTCACATCAAACTGTTCTTGCAGGCGCGCCATCAGCGCGGGCGAGAGTTTCTTGTAAAGAACGACCTGTTTTTTCATGGCAAAAATCTCTTCAGGAATGAGCCGGCACGGGACGCGTGGCCACGGCTTTGGCCACGACGCGATCACTGGCGCCGGGCTTGAGGAAAATCGTCAGCACCACCGACAGCAGCAACGCGCCGCTCATCAGCAGGTAGGAGGAACCGGGCGAACCGGTGGAGCTGTTCAGGTAACCCACCAGATATGAACCGCCGAACGAACCGAGTGCGCCCATGCTGTTGATCAGCGCCATCGCGCCGCCGGCGACGTTGGCCGGGAGAATCTCCGGAACGATCGCGAAGAACGGCCCGTAGGGCGCGTACATGCAGGCGCCGGCAATCACCAGCAACGTGTACGACCACCAGAAATGTTCCGCGCCCAGTGCGTAGGAACCGTAGAAAGCAATCGAGGCGATCAGCAGCGGCGGCCAGACGAAGCGTTTGCGTTTTTGCAGTTTGTCCGAGCCCCACGACACGAGGAGCATGCCAATCACCGCCGCCAGATACGGCAGCGCCGACAGCCAGCCGGCCTCGATCATGTCCATTTGCGCGCCGGCCTTGAGGATCGACGGCAGCCACAGCACAAAGCCGTAAACGCCAATGCTCCAGCAGAAGAACTGCAACGCCAGGATGATCACCTTCGGCGAGCGAAACGCTTCGGCGTAGTTCTTCACCGCTTTGATCCCGACCTGTTCGGCGGCCAGAGCGCTTTCCAGGTCCTGCTTTTCCTGGTCGTTTAGCCACTTGGCCTGGGCTGGACGATCATCGGCCAGACGCCACCAGATAAACGCCCAGAGCACCGCCGGCAGACCTTCGATGATGAACATCCAGCGCCAGCTGAAATGCTGCACCAGATAACCCGAGACCACCGACATCCACAGCATCGTCACCGGATTACCGAGGATCAGGAAGGTGTTGGCCCGCGAGCGTTCGGCACGGGTGAACCAGTGGCACAGATAGACCAGCATCGCCGGCATCACGGCGGCTTCGACCACGCCGAGCATGAAGCGGATAACGATCAGCCAATAGGCGTTGGAGACCACGCCGGTCAACGTGGCGAGCCCGCCCCAGAGGATCAGGCTGACAAAAATCAGTTTCTTCACGCTGTGCTTTTGCGCGTAGATCGCCCCCGGCACCTGGAAGAAAAAGTAGCCGAGGAAGAACAGCGCACCGAGCAATGAAGACAGGCCCGGGGTGATCATCAAATCTTCGGCCATGCCGGAGGCGGCGGCGAAGCCGTAGTTGGCGCGATCGAGATACGCCAGGCTGTAGGTGATAAACACGATCGGCATGATGTACCACCAGCGGCGGGCGGCGAGGGTTGCGGTTTTCATGGTGTTGCTCCTGAGCTTGTTGTTTTTGTCGCAGCAGGTTCAAATTTTTCGCTGACTAGGCTGGCCTCTTCGCGAGCAGGCTCGCTCCCACAAGGGAATGCATTTCAAACGTGGGAGCGAGCCTGCTCGCGAAGGCAGACTCAAATTCAACCGATAACTCCAGGCGGGTCGGCAAACCCTCCATATCCCCGCGACTCTGCACCGCCCGACTGCCAATCCAGTTCGCACGCTGCACCGCCTCGGCAAAACTCTGGTGTTCGAGCAGGGCACTGATCATCCCCACCGCAAAGCCGTCACCGGCACCCACCGTGTCGACGACATGGGCCACTGGCACCCCGGCGACAAAGCCCTGATCCAGATGCGTGCGGTAATAGGCACCCTGTGGGCCAAGTTTGATCGCCACCGCTTCGGCGCCTTGATCGAGATAAAACGCGGCAATGTCCGCCGGATCTTCAAAACCGGTGAGCAAGCGACCTTCGCTCAACCCCGGCAACACCCAATGGGCGAGGGCGGCGAGGCGGTTGATCTCAGTAATCATTTCGCGTTCGCTGGCCCACAGGCTCGGGCGCAGATTGGGGTCGAACGACACGCTACGCCCGGCATTGCGCATGCGGCTCATCAGCTCGAACGACATTTCCCGCGCTGACGCCGACAGCGCTGGCGGAATGCCCGTGGCATGAAGATGCCGGGCGCTCAGCAGGCTTTCGGTGATTGAGCGTGGTGACAGATGACTGGCCGCCGAGCCGCGACGGAAATATTCGACTTGTGGATCACTGCCATCGTCGGTGCGCGACTTGAACTGGAAACCGGTGGGGTGCGCTGTGTCGACATCGACATGGCTGCAATCGAGACCCTCTTTGGCCAGTGTCTCGACCACGAAGCGACCCAGCGAATCGGCACCCACCCGGCTCAGCCAGGCCACATTGAAGCCGAGCCGCGAAAGGCCGATCGCAACGTTGCTGTCGGCGCCGGCAATGCGTTTATGAAAGTGCTCGACCGCCGCCAGATCACCGCATTGCTCGGCCACCAGCATCGCCATGGTTTCGCCAAACGACAGAATATCGATCTCAGACATGGGCAGGCTCCAGACGCGATTGGCCGAGACGGGCGAGGGTGGCGACGTGTGCTGTGGTCAACTCGACCAGATCATCACCCTGCAACGGATACTCGGCCGCGCGCATAACGCCTTGGGCCATGTGCCGCAAGAGTTGTTCCCACAGATGCAAATCGCTGACAGCAGGCGGCACGGCTACCAGTTTGCCGTCGGCACGCCGGGCCACGGCCTTGCAGTGCACGTAGCTGACGTGGCGACCGAGCAGGCGTGCGGCGCTGGTGGCGGACTGGTCTTGCCACTGCCAGTTGCCGATATCGAACGTCATTTTGATTGGCAGGTTGTGCTGTTCGACGGCGGTGAAGAAACGCTGAAAAGGTTCGATCCGCCCGCCGTGCAGGGTCTGGTCGTTCTCCACCAGTAATTGCACTGGGCTGTTATTGAGCCGTTGCTTGAGGACTGACAGATCACAGTTGTCGGTGAAGTAGCCGAGGGAGACTTTCAGCCACTTCGAACCGAACGCCTCGGCGTGCTGCAGGGCGGTGATCAACTCGGGATTGGGTTGTGCCTGGCCGGCGAGCCACAGTTCGGTCGGTGAGGAATAGATGCTTTGCAATCCAAGCGCGGCGGTGGCGGCACTCAAATGCGCGGGCACTTCACGGGTCAGCAATTCCTCGCGCCACTCGATGCGATCGGCACCGGCGGCGGCTAGCACGTCAATAAAAAAGTCTTGCCCGCGTTGACGCACAAGCTCGGCGCCGTAGCTGGACAGGCTGATGGAAACGGCAGGTTTATTCATTGTTTTTTTACCTCTGAAACCGGTTTCATTTTTGTTCAAAAAAATATCAGTGAGTGATGTGCTTTTCTTTCGGCCCTCTTCGCGAGTGCTCGCGAAGAGGGCCGGCAAATTCACCGCAAATTCCCGAGGGTCGAACCGCGTTCAACCAACACAGGCGCAAAATCCAGCACCCGCGCCTCGCCAGCATCCCCACGCAAGCGCTTGAGCAAACACTCAAACGCCCGCGCACCAATCGCCTCCGTCGGTTGGGCAAGCGCCGTAATCCCGCTGCCCACCAACGGATACCAATCCAGATCATCCAGGGCAATCAGCCCGACATCCTCGAACAGCCGACAGCCGATCTCACGCAATGCGCGAGTGCTGGTCAGCGCCGCCACGCCATTGGCGCAGAACAGTGCCTTTGGCCCATTTGCAGGTTTGTTTAGAAAATTCTGCAGACCAGTCGCCAGCTCATCGCCGGTCTCCAGTACCGCGCCAGTCAACCCGGAGCGCTGCGCAATCTGTGCCTGAAAACTGCTGACCCGCTCGATCCGCGAACTGGTCCCGTCATAGGGCTCGGTCACCAGCAACACATCGCGATAACCGCGCTGTTCAAGATGGGCGAGGGCCATCTCCACTGCCTGCGGGTTGTTCAGCCCGACCATGTCGCTGTCGAGTCCGTCGACTTTGCGGTCCACCAACACCAGCGGCATTTCGCGATGCAGTTCATGCAGTTCGTCACGGTGATGGCCGAGGGTGTTAACGATCAGCCCTTCGATGTTGTACGAACGCAGCAGCGCCAGGTGCTGGCGTTCCTGTTCGTCATCGCGGTCGGTGTTGCACACCACCAGGCTGTAGCCGTGCGCACGGCAGGCGGTTTCCACCCCGTGCATCACGGCAATCGAATAAGGGTTACGGATATCGGCCACCAGCATGCCGATCAGGCGAGTGCGACCGCGTTTAAGGCCACGGGCCATCTGGTTCGGGCGATAGCCGAGTGCGCTGATCGCTTGCTCGATGCGCAAGGCAATGGCGTCGGAGAGCAGGGCGCGGTCATCGCCGATGAAGCGCGACACGCTGGCCTTGGAAACACCGGCGCGTTCGGCGACATCTAGCATGGTGACGCGGCTGCGTTGGGCGGCAGAGAAATCGTTCAAGGGATTGACCTTATTTTTGTAGGAAACGCCTGAAACCGGTTTCAGAAGACACGATAAACCTCACTCCCGTCAACCCACTCTCGCGCAGAATTCCCTCTAACTCCCGACAGACGGTCGCATTACCTGTCAGATATGACAGTAGGCAGTTGGAGTGAATCGGCGCTCAATATCTGAAAGCGTCATTCAACAAGAATATGCGCTGAGACCACCTCACAGAGCGAGAATCCGCGATGCCAGAGCCTAATGAACACGTCACCGCTGCAGGTTTGAAAATTGACGGTGTAAGCGAGAGCGATTCGGAAGGCCGTGTACCTTTGGAGCAACTGATTAATGGGACGATCATCAGAGTTCCCAGGTGGGATCGTTTCCCTGATCGACCCGGACGGTTTTCGATCCTTCATATCTTCTGGAAACAGAACAATGTTGAGAAGGAAATATATACCGAGACATACACCGAAGTAGATGACCAGCCAGAGTTTACTTTTCCATTGACGCCCCAACAAATGAGGGAGGATGGGGTCGCTTTTATCTATTATATCCTTGAAGGCTATGATGGGAACGATGATCCTTCTCCTATAAAGAAGCTGACAATTGATCACGCTTTGGCACCAACTCTTAAGGCGCCCGGTTTTCCGGACGCAAATATATCGGGATATATTGGATGTACTCCTGAATATCCGGACAGTCCGCCTGTTTGGGAGTGCATCAGATTAAAAATTTCGGCGGAACTCGTTTTTCGAGAGTTTGACGAGTTTGTCCTTGAGTGGCAGGGCTTCCCGAATCTCAACATCGAACCGCCCCCGCTAACCCAGTTGTTTCGGTTAACCAAAACATTGAGTTTAACGGACGCGAGAGATGGGTTTTTCTTTGAAATACCTTTTGAGCCCTATGTAAGGCCGATGTTTAACAAGCACTCGGGGGCGGCGCAATACACGATAGTTAGAAATGGTGTGCCGTTTGCAAGGTCTTTTAAAGAATATGTGAAGATAGATCGAACTACCAATGGTGAACCCATTCCCTGCGGTGGATTTCCGTTGGGATATGAAGAAGTTTGAAGTTTTCCTGCGTTTTGCGGTGCCGTTGTGTTTCATAAACAGGTAGCCAGTCGCCCGGTGAGAGTGTTGACGTACTTTTTATGCCGTTTCGTCAAACTTCGTAACATGCCGGGATTGATTTGGCTTGGATGTTTTATTCGGAGAAAAAAGATGACTATCCAAGAGAAAATCGGTAAAGGAAAGAAACTAACAGCCCAAGAAGTATCAGCGAATTCTCGTTTGGCGTTGCGTACGTCCACCGTTAACGTAGGCCTTCTCGCTGATGCACCCGTCATTGTGGGGCAGATTGTAGACAATCTGATTCCAAAATCGATTCTAGACCCAGGACCGATGATAGTCAGATTCGACACTAAAACAATTACGCTTCCTCACGATAACGATGAATGGGAACTTTGGCAGCGCAAAGGACCGTCCGGGACTGAAACGATAGTTGACTCTGATGTTTTTGGGCCTATAGCCACTCGCCCTGAATTTTTAGACATCCCGGTACCTACAGCAGGGCTTGTTGATGATGATGTGACGAAGATTTCGACAACTTATCAATTTCAGTTTACGCATTTCAGAGGTATAGATGGCAATCCGGACGATACCGGGTGGGTGACGGCGGAGATTGATCGCACTGCGCCTGAAGAGGATAAAGCTTCCGGTACTAAGTACAAGCCGGAGGCATTTACCTTCTTGAACTTGCCAGCGCCCAGATTGATTGATGATGAGTGGCTAAAGAATAACTCGCAACTTTCTTTGAGTGTCAATATTGGCTATGAGTTTTATCGCCCTGATGATGTGATTGATGTCTATATCGACACAAATTATGGGGCGGGTACACCTGTCCATAGTCAGCCGCTGACCTCGGCCACTGTGAATATTCCACAAGCCCAACTTCCAAAACTCGATTCACTTTACTTTATCTGGTACGTATTGCGCGATGTAGTGGGTAATGAAAGTGCTCCCGCTCTTTCCGGATCGTTTAATGTTCGGCGCCTTCCGCCCCCTTCTTTGATTCCTTGTGTAATTCCCAAGGGCATTTCGCCGGATGTCATCGACCTTGAAGATATTGAAGGTCCTGTTTTTGTGAATGTGCCGTATACCACCAATGGTAATGAGAATGACCGCATTATCACATCGGTCACCAATGGTACATTGCCGATCTCACTGGGCACTCAACCCTTGGGCACAGCGCCAAGAACACTTCAGTTCCAGATTACTACCAGTAGATTGTTGGCGCTTTGGGGCAACGCTACAGCGGAAGTTCCGATTATCGCCAATTACAAGTTTTCACGTGGCCTTGAACCGTTGATTGACTCAGTCGATACGGATTCCGCTCTGGACTTTACCTACCGAGGCCCTGTCAATCCGGTCTTCCCTAGTAGGGAAAACCCAAATATGACGAAGGTCACCGTTCTAGGGGATTCTCTAACACCTAATCATATTACTGCGGATGACCGAGGTAAAAATGCGGACATCAGCACACCAATGATTACTGCTCCCGTAGTATGGGTGCCACTAGGGGACGAAACTGCAAAACTCTGGTTCAATGGCACTGCTGTATCTACCCAGTTGCTGACTGCCGGTTCAACAACACCAATAACCTTTTCGATGCTTCCTGCTGTTATTGACGCAGCGGGCCCAGGTACAAAAATCGCTTACTGGACGATTGAGGAAACGGGTGGACGCAATGTAATGAAGTCACCTGATACTGAGGTGATTATTGACAATGTTCGGGTTACGCTGCCCCCACCATCAGTTCGATTGTATAACTTGTTGGTATCATGCCGGTACTTGACTCGCCCCGCTTATGAGTTGCCAGTGACAGTTCCGATTGATCCGACTCATATGCCGACAGGCACGTCCGTAACATTAAAATCGGTAGGCACAGAGGACTTACTAGGCCTCAAAGAAATTCCAGGTACTGAGTTCAGCAAGACTTACACTATTACCGGCACTGAAACAGGTGGTGTGTTTATAGATAATATCCAGCCATATTTGACGAAGTTGAAGCCCATTCAACCGCCACGCAGCTCCGGTCTTCCGAATGGATATATCAAGATCTGGTATGAGGTCACCATTTCTGGTGCGCCGACACCGTCGTTGGTATTCCTTAATGAGGTTTCCTTGCTCAACGATAGCGGAAACTACTGTGACGCAACGCTAACCAATTAAATCTGACTGAGCATTTACCGGGGGAGCACGCTCTCCCGGTATTTTTCCCATTGCAGTAGGTAAGACTTCCCTGTTGAGTCTCGGATTATTCCTACATACCAGGGTTACGCTTAGTTGTAGTGTGCCGGCGTTAATGAGCGACATATGGTCGCTCACCCATTTCACTTCCTCGTTTCTCCAAGAGCGAAAAAAGCGGAAAACTCTATTATGTGGACAAAAAAAAATCTCTCCCGAACGATGATGGCGAGAAGGTGGGCGGATGGGTCCTCGGTGTGTCTTTTTTCATTGTTGATGTCTCAGACCGCTAACGCCGGAACATTGGTGGGCGGCACCCAAACGATTACGAATGGCTCCAACGTTGAGGGCTGGACGCTTTCTCAAAACGCCACTTTGAATGTCGATGGAGCTCAAACACTCGCTATCACCGCGTTTCAATCAACGTTGAACGCTGATGGTGCGCAGACTCAACAGATCTCTGTTAACCAGGGTTCGACAGTCAATCTCGTCAACACTACCGTCGTGGGAGGCAACGCACGCGCGGGTCTTGAACTGACCAACAGCACTGCGTCTATCAGTGGCAGTACCATCAGTGGTAATCGGTTAGGTTTGCAGGTGGCGCATTTGGTTGGCTCAACTACGGGGTCGAGTGCCGCGCTATCGGATAGCAATGTCACTGGTGTAACCGGCGGTGCGCGCGTAACGGCTTTCAGCACGCTTGAGTTAGACAATTCGACGCTGGAGGGCACGGGGGCGGGCAGCAATGGCCTCACTTTGCTCAGCGGGACTGCGTCCGCGGTAAACGGCTCACACATTGTCGGCGCGCAAAGCGGCGTGACATTGGGCCTGGAGGGGACGGAATTAACGGCCAGTCAATTGCGACTGGATCAATCGAGTGTCGAAGGCAAAAACGGCTCTGCTATCGTTGTTGACAATGCTGGTAATGCGGTGCCGGTTTCTCGAATTGATGTACTCAATGGATCAACACTGACCAGTAGCAATGGAACAATTTTGGACGTGAAGGGCTCGGGCGACGCTGTGTTTAACGTCGAACGCAGTGATCTGACAGGCAATCTCCAAGTGTCGGACAACAGCCGCGCAACATTGAGCTTTACCCAGGCTTCGCTCATTGGAGATGTGAGCGCAGATACCGGCAGCACAGCAACTATCTCGCTTCAGCAAGGTTCGCAATTAAGTGGTGTAATGAGTAATGTTGCCACAGTTGGAATTGATGCCACCTCCAGATGGAATCTGACAGGTACCAGCCAGGTTGGTGACTTGGTGTTGAGCGGTGGCACGGTGAAACTGGGGGCTGATAACGAATACTTCCAGTTGAACGTTCATAATCTGTCCGGTAGCGGTTTGTTTGAGATGGGAACCAACTTCACGACAAACCAGACAGATTTTCTGAATGTCACCGGTACGGCCACCGGTGACCATCAATTGCTGATTGCCAGCACCGGCACCGAACCAGCCAGCGGCGAGCCAATTCAGGTTGTCCACACCGAAAGCGGAGATGCCCGATTTTCGTTGGCCAATGCTGAGGGCCAAGTCGATCTTGGGGCATATTCCTATGGACTGAAACAGGGCGGAACCGGCAACGACTGGTTTCTTGACCCTGAGACTCGCACGATAAGTCCTTCCACACGTGCAGTGACGGCACTGTTCAATACGGCTCCCACTGTTTGGTACGGCGAATTGACGTCGTTGCGCAGTCGTATGGGCGAACTTCGATTCAATCCGGACAAATCAGGCGTGTGGCTCAGAGCTTATGGCAACAAGTACAACGTCAACGATGCTTTTGGTGATGGATATCGACAAACCCAGCAAGGTTTTACGCTCGGTGCCGATGCTCCTCTGCATCTGGGTGACGGGCAATGGCTATTGGGTGTGATGGCTGGCCATAGTTCATCAGATCTGAATCTGCATCGTGGCACGTCCGGCACGATTAAAAGTTACTACGTGGGCACATATCTGACGTGGATGGATGACGTAAGTGGCTACTATGTTGACAGCGTGCTTAAACTCAATCGGTTCCAGAACGATGCCAAGGTCGGTATGACTGACGGCAATCGATCCAAAGGCGATTACGACAACACGGGGATCGGTGGTTCTGTGGAAGTGGGTCGACATATCAAACTGGAAGAAGGTTATTTCATTGAACCTTTTACTCAATGGTCCGCCGTAGGTATTCAAGGTAAAGATTACAAGCTGGACAATGGATTGCAGGCTGAAGGTGATCTCACCCGCTCTTTGCTTGGCAAGGTCGGGGTGACCGCTGGGCGTGATGTGCAGTTGAAGGGTGGGACGAAGTTACAACCTTATGTTCGCGGAGCATTCGCCCATGAGTTTTCATCGAACAACAAAGTCGAAGTCAACAATAATGTGTTCAATAATAACCTCTCTGGCTCAAGGGCTGAGGTCGGGGCGGGCATCGCGATTAATCTTTCGGAACGCTGGCAGGCGCACGCGGAAATTGAGTATATGAGTGGTAAAAATATTGAAATGCCAATGGGTGCCACTTTAGGTGTGCAATTCAAATGGTAGTCAACTGTGTCGTGTAATTAGATGTAAAAGGGCCTGGGTCAAATACCAAGGCCCTTTTTTACTTTATCGAACAAGCGCTGGGCTGGAACGACTGAGTATCGTATCGAAGTGAGCTCTACACAGGTACTGTCCGGAGCCATCAGATTTGTCTATGTCGGCGTTGAATGAGCCCTTCAACGTCATTTCTTTAAGATCCAGTGTATATTGGATCGTACCTGTTCTAGCTTGTTGAAGGGTTGGATTGTCAATATCTTCATAGTTATTGTAGAAAAGCGAAACCTCATCATCACCGTCGGTGATTTTGCCGATATTACTTTCAATGTCTTTCGAGAAGGAGATGGTGAATGTTTTTGCACTGTCGTCTCTTCGGTCAGTGGCGATGACAACCCAGATGTCGCCCCGCCCCGGGGTTGACGAACTCCTGAGCTCAGTAAGCGTTGCGACAAAGTTTTTGCCATCTTCCAGGTTAGCGCTGAAGGTTTCCTCCAGAGTCGAGGCGCAAGCATTCAAGGCGGTATTGCTCATGATTAAACTCTCCATATTTGTGACAGGGAAGTCCAGGCCGCATCTTTCGATGTGAGTTGCTTGGATGTTTCATATAAGACCAATGCCCTGCTTTTGTACACTGTCAGATATAGCAGCTATACAAGGTGTGGAATATGTGTTGGAGGTTTTAGCGTCGATGGCTGTCTTGTATGGCGAGCAAAGCATTTACACGTAACTTTATAACCAGATGTACTGACGGTCCCATCGTCATTCATATAAAGGCTAATATTGGATTTAAATCTTCAGGGTATGAGGATGTGCATTCGTGCATTTCAGGAGCGCTGATACCGCAGCTGTATGTCAGGGGCATCCAAACGGCGCCGGACTTGCGCGGCTGGCTGGTTGGTCGTGGTGACTGTCAGCCAAACAAACCCGCCGCGATGTTGATTGAAAACCCCAGAATCGCCGTATTGAACACAAAACCGATCAACGATTGCGCCAGCACGATCTTGCGCATGTCCCGTGTCGCAACGCCGACATCAGCCGTCTGCACGGCCACGCCGATGGTGAACGAAAAGTACAGAAAGTCCCAGTAGTTAGGCGTTGTCAGACCCTCCGCAAAGCGCAATGCCGGTTCCTTGCCGTCCCAGGTGTAATACAACCTTGCGTAATGCACGCAGAAAATTACCCCGATCAGCAACCATGAGCCGATGACGGTCAATGCGGTGAAACCGTAGTGCATGAGCTTGCGGGTGGTTTCCAGATCCTTGCTGCCGGCCAGTTCGAAGGTGATGGTGGCGAGGCTCGCCAGTGCCGCAATGCACACCACGAACAAAACCAGCCCGGCGTTTTCGTCTTCGACTTCGGCGATGCGTTTGACGTCCGGTGCCCTGGCGCGGGCGGTGAGCCAGAACATCAGGATCAGATACGTCCAGACGCCCGCGTTCCAGCCGATCAGGATTTTGCTGACGATGGAGTCGGCGGGGGCCAGAAGACCTGTGGCGAGACCAAGCAGGGCGGCGGCAGAGAGGCGAGGGTGGGTGCGGGCGAGAAAGCGCATGGAGGCTCACATCAGTGATCGATCCCTGCACCATAGCGCACGCCACCGGGCTTTTGTAGGAGCTACCGCAGGCTACGATCTTTTGGCCTTGGGACGCAGAGCATCCCCAGCGTCGTTCCCACGCAGAGCGTGGGAACGATCAGATCGCAACCTGCGGCAGCTCATACAGGGTCAGTGGGGTTTGGTGAATCTTTTTACGAGCTTCATCACAACGACGAAGAACACCGGGACGAAGATCACCGCCAAGGTTGCCGTGATCATCCCGCCGATCACTCCGGTGCCGATGGCTTGCTGGCTCGCCGAGCTGGCGCCAGTGGCAATCGCCAGCGGTACTACGCCGAGGATGAACGCCAGCGACGTCATCACGATCGGGCGCAGACGCAGGCGTGCGGCCTGCAATGTCGCGTCGATCAAGTCGTGGCCTTCGTCGTACAGGCTCTTGGCGAACTCGATGATCAGGATCGCGTTCTTCGCCGAGAGACCGATGATGGTGATAAGGCCGACCTTGAAGAACACGTCGTTGGGCATCCCGCGCAGCGTCACCGCCAGTACCGCGCCGAGCACCCCCAAAGGCACCACTAGCAACACCGAAGTCGGAATCGACCAGCTCTCATACAGCGCTGCCAGACACAGGAACACGATCAGCAGCGACAGCCCGAGCAGAATCGGCGCCTGACTACCGGACAAGCGCTCCTGCAACGACAGGCCCGTCCATTCCTGCCCCAGACCTTTCGGCCCTTGCGCGACAAGGCGTTCAACTTCGGCCATGGCTTCGCCCGTGCTGTGACCGGGCGAAGGCTCGCCGGAAATCGCAATCGCCGGGTAGCCGTTGTACCGGGTCAGTTGCGCCGGGCCCTGAATCCACTTGGCCTGCACGAATGCCGACAGCGGCACCATTTTTCCGGCGTTATTGCGCACATGCATTTTCAGCAAGTCATCGACCTGACTGCGTTGATCGCCTTCAGCCTGCACCACAACCCGCTGCATGCGCCCCTGATTGGGGAAGTCGTTGATGTACGCCGAACCCACAGCGGTGGACAGCACATTGCCGATGTCTGCGAACGACACGCCCAAGGCATTGGCCTGCTTGCGGTCCACTTCCAGTTGCACCTGCGGTGCTTCGGCCAGCGCGCTTTCACGAACGTTCATCAGCACCGGGCTTTTCTCGGCGGCTGCCAGCAACTCGGTACGCGCCTGCATCAGTGTTGCGTGGCCGAGTCCGCCGCGATCCTGCAAACGGAACTCGAAACCGCTGGACGTACCGAGGCCGTCCACGGGGGGCGGCAGCACGGAAAACGCCATGGCGTCCTTGATCTGGCTCAAGGCGATGTTGGCGCGGTCGGCAATCGAGCTGGCCGAGTCGTCGCTACCGCGTTGCGACCAATCCTTCAGCGTGGAGAACGCCAATGCCGCGTTTTGCCCACTACCGGAGAAGCTGAAACCCAGAATCACCACACTGTCACTGATGCCTGGCTCGCCAGCGTTATGTGCTTCAAGCTGTTCGGCCACTTGCACCGTACGGTTCTTGGTCGCTCCGGGTGGCAGTTGAATGTCAGTGATCGTGTAGCCCTGATCTTCCACCGGCAAAAACGAGGAGGGCAGACGCATGAAGCAAATACCCAGGCCAACCAGCAACACGACGTAGATCAGCAGATACCGTCCGGTACGTTTCAGCGCATAACCGACCCAACCCTGATAGCGGTGGGTCAATTGCTCGAAGCGGCGGTTGAACCAGCCGAAGAAGCCGCTTTTCTCATGATGCTCGCCTTTGGCAATTGGCTTGAGCAGCGTTGCGCACAGCGCCGGGGTCAAGGTCAGTGCGAGGAACGCCGAAAACAGAATCGACGTTGCCATCGACAACGAGAACTGCTGGTAAATGACCCCGACCGAACCCTGCATGAACGCCATCGGTATGAACACCGCCACCAGCACCAGGGTGATGCCGATGATGGCGCCGGTAATCTGCGTCATTGCCTTGCGTGTGGCTTCCTTCGGCGACAAGCCCTCGGTGGCCATGATCCGTTCGACGTTCTCCACCACGACAATGGCATCGTCCACCAGAATACCGATGGCCAGCACCATGCCGAACATGGTCAACACGTTGATCGAGAATCCCAGCGCCAGCATGGTCGCGAACGTGCCCATCAGCGCCACCGGCACCACCAGTGTCGGGATCAGTGTGTAACGCACGTTTTGCAGGAACAGGTACATCACCGCAAACACCAGCAACATCGCTTCGCCGAGGGTATAGACCACCTTGGTGATCGAGACCTTCACGAATGGCGAGGTGTCGTATGGGATCTTGTATTCCACGCCGGCCGGAAAGTAACGCGCCAGCTCATCCATCTTCGCCCGCACCAGCGTCGCGGTGTTCAGTGCGTTGGCGCCCGGCGACAACTGCACGCCAACGGCGGTGGACGGCTTGCCATTGAGGCGAGTGCCGAATTGATATTCCTGACTGCCGATCTCGACCCGCGCCACATCTCCAATACGAACGGTGGAACCGTCCGGGTTGGCCTTGAGCACGATGTCGGCGAATTCCTGCGGCGTCGACAATTGGCCTTTGACCAGAATCGTCGCGGTGATTTCCTGCGTCGACGGCGCAGGCAGATCGCCGATGCTGCCCGCCGACACCTGGGCGTTCTGCGCGACGATGGCGGCGTTGACGTCTGCCGGGGTCAGGTTGAAACCGATGAGCTTCTGCGGATCGATCCAGATGCGCATGGCCCGTTCGGCACCGTACAACTGCGCTTTGCCAACGCCATCCAGTCGCTTGATTTCGTTCATCACGTTGCGCGCCAGATAATCGCTGAGCGCTACGTCATCGAGCTTGCCGTCGCTGGACGTCAGGGTGATCAGCAACAGGAAGCCGGAGGAGACTTTCTCCACCTGCAAACCTTGCTGGTTCACCGCTTGCGGCAAGCGCGACTCGACCACCTTGAGGCGGTTTTGCACGTCGACCTGCGCCAGTTCCGGGTTGGTTCCCGGTTGGAAAGTCGCCTTGATCGTGGCGCTGCCCAGGCTGCTTTGCGATTCGAAGTACAACAGGTGATCGGCGCCGTTGAGCTCTTCCTCGATCAGGCTGACCACGCTTTCATCGACGGTCTGCGCCGACGCGCCGGGGTACACGGCGTAGATTTCGATCTGTGGCGGCGCGACGTCGGGGTATTGCGCCACTGGCAATTGCGGGATGGCCAGCGCACCGGCCAACAGGATGAACAGTGCGACTACCCAGGCAAACACCGGGCGGTCGATAAAGAACTGCGGCATATAAAAGCGTCCTGCTTACTGACCAGAGGTCTGGGCAAGTGGAAGAGGGGTCTCGTCGATCTGTACTTTCTCGCCGGGGCGAGCGTGCTGCAGGCCTTCGATGACAATGCGGTCGCCGGGTTTGAGGCCGCCAGTGACGATCCAGCGATTGTTCTGCACCGCGCCCAGTTGCACCGGTTGCTCGGCCACGCGCATCTGTTCGTCGACAGTCAACACGTTCGCCACTCCGGCACTGTCTCGCTGCACGGCGCGTTGCGGGACGGTGATGCCATTCTGGATGGTGCCCTGTTCCAGGCGCACGCGGATGAAGCTGCCGGGCAACAGGTCGAGATCCGGGTTTGGGAATTCGCTGCGCAGAATGATCTGGCCGGTGCCCGGGTCGACGGTGATGTCGCTGAACAAAAGTTTGCCCGGCAGCGGATACAGACTGCCGTCGTCCTGAATCAGCGTGGCCTTGACCTGATCCTGCCCGACTTCCTGCAATTGCCCGGAACGGAATGCGCGGCGCAATTCGTTGAGTTCGCGGGTCGACTGGGTGAGGTCGGCATAAATCGGGTTGAGTTGCTGAATCAGCGCTAACGGCGTGGTTTCGTTCTGGCCGACCAGTGCGCCTTCGGTGACTAGCGCACGGCCAATACGCCCTGAAATCGGTGCGGTGACGGTGGCATAACCCAGGTTCAGCTTCGCCCGTTCCACCGCGGCTTTGCTGGCGGCGACATCGGCGGCCGTTTGCCGTGCATTGGCGCGGGCGTTGTCGTAGTCCTGGGCGCTGATGGCCTTGTCGTCGATCAACTGGGCGTAGCGCTGCTCTTGCAACTTCGCCTGAAAGGCATTGGCCTCGGCCTTGCGCAAGGCGGCATCGGCGCTGTCCAGATCAGCCTTGAACGGTGCCGGATCGATGCGGAACAGCACGTCGCCCTTTTTCACGTCGCTGCCTTCGCGGTAGGTGCGTTGCAGCACCACGCCGGGCACCCGGGCACGCACTTCGGCAATGCGCGGCGCGGCGATACGGCCGCTGAGTTCGCTGCTGATCGACAGGGGGTGGGCTTCGATGGTCTCGGTGCGCACGGTGGCTGGCGGCGCCTGCTCTTCGGCGTTCGAAGACGAGTCACAGGCGCTCAGCGTCAGCGCCATGGCGATCAGGCCGAGCCCGGCCAGCAGTTTGTTCGACATTTACCACCCCCAATATTGATGCCCGCATCCTACGGGCAGTTGCCGAGAGTAGCGGTGAAGCTTTGTAGGCGCTGTGTGAAATTGTGTAAGGGTTTTACTCAGGAGTGGGTGAGGGCGTATATCCTTTAGCCCTTGAAATTTATTGCGACAGTTCAATAGCTATCGCGAGCAGGCTCACTCCTACAGTGTTTGTGGCGGTCACAAAATTTGTGGCTGACATAGAACCAATGTAGGAGTGAGCCTGCTCGCGATGAGGCCCGAGCAGTCGCCACAGCACTTTTTCTGGAACACCCATGCCCAACATCCTGCTGGTCGAAGACGACACCGCCCTCGCCGAACTGATTTCCAGCTACCTGGAGCGCAACGGTTATTCCGTCAGCGTGATCGGCCGTGGCGACCATGTGCGTGAACGGGCGCGGGTCAATCCGCCGGATCTAGTGATCCTCGACTTGATGTTGCCGGGGCTTGATGGCCTGCAAGTCTGCCGTTTGCTGCGCGCCGACTCGGCGACGCTGCCGATCCTGATGCTCACCGCTCGCGATGACAGCCACGATCAGGTGCTGGGCCTGGAAATGGGCGCTGACGATTACGTCACCAAACCCTGCGAACCGCGCGTGTTGCTTGCGCGGGTGCGTACTTTGCTGCGCCGCAGCAGCCTGGGCGAACCGCTGACGGTCAACGACCGCATCGTCATGGGCAACCTTTGCATCGATTTGTCCGAACGCACCGTGAGCTGGCGCGATCAGCCGGTCGAGTTGTCCAGCGGCGAGTACAACTTGCTGGTGGTACTGGCGCGACACGCCGGCGAAGTGCTCAGCCGCGACCAGATTCTGCAACGCCTGCGCGGCATCGAATTCAACGGCACTGACCGTTCGGTGGATGTGGCGATTTCCAAGCTGCGGCGCAAGTTCGATGACCATGCTGGCGAGGCGCGCAAGATCAAGACGGTGTGGGGCAAGGGTTATCTGTTCAGCCGTTCCGAATGGGAATGCTGATCTGATGTTTCGCATCCTGTTTCGTCTGTATCTGGTGACGATTGTCTCGTACAGCGCGGCCATCTATCTGGTGCCGGATCTGGTGGTCATGGCTTTCCGGGAGCGCTTTGTCACCTACAACCTCGACTACTCCCGTGGCCTGCAATCGCTGATCACCAAACAGTTTCACGCCGTGCCGCAGGAACAATGGCCCGCCGTTGCAGCGTCGATGGACAAGGACTTCCAGCCGCTGCAGATCGTGCTGGCGCGCATCGACGATGCCGACTTCACCGCCATTGAACGTGAGCGACTGCGGCGTGGCGAGAACGTGGTGCGCATCGGCGATTGGGGCTGGCGCACACTCGCGGTCACGCCGCTGGACGACACCATGGCGGTGCAAATGGTGGTGCCGCCCGACCCGATGGACGTCGATCTGTTGTACTGGAGCATCAACGTCTTGATCGGCGCAACGCTGCTCGCCTGTCTGTTGATGTGGCTGCGTCCACACTGGCGCGATCTGGAGCGCCTCAAGGGCACTGCCGAGCGTTTTGGTAAAGGTCATCTGAGCGAACGCACGAATATCGCCTCGAGTTCGAACATCGGCAGCCTGGCCAATGTGTTCGACACCATGGCCGGTGACATCGAGAACTTGCTCAACCAACAGCGCGACCTGCTCAATGCGGTTTCCCACGAACTGCGCACACCGTTGA
The DNA here is from genome assembly GCF_059716145.1 of Pseudomonas sp. LBUM1648. Lineage (NCBI taxonomy): Bacteria > Pseudomonadati > Pseudomonadota > Gammaproteobacteria > Pseudomonadales > Pseudomonadaceae > Pseudomonas > Pseudomonas sp. LBUM1648. The sequence goes on along the minus strand of NZ_CP166808.1, from coordinate 3,493,313 downwards.
CCCGTCTGGATTTCGGTCTGGCGCTGGCGCTGTCCGACGACTTGCCAGCAGCGAGCCGTGAGCGTTTGCAAGGGTTGGTTGCACATATTCGTGAGCTGGATGAATTGGTACTGGAATTGCTGTCTTACAGCCGCTTGCAGAACCCTGCGCAGTGTCCGGAGCAGGTCGAAGTGTCGCTGGACGAATTCATCGACAGTATTCTGGGCAGCGTCGACGAGGAACTGGAGTCGCCGGATATCGTCATCGATGTGCTGCTGCACGGACAGCTCGAGCGCTTCTCGCTTGATCCGCGACTGACTGCCCGGGCGATCCAGAATCTGGTGCGCAATGCCATGCGGTACTGCGAAAAGCGCATTCAGATCGGCGTACAGGTTTGCGCAAAAGGTTGCGAGATCTGGGTGGATGACGACGGCATCGGCATTCCCGACGATGAGCGCGAGCGGATTTTCGAGCCGTTCTATCGACTTGATCGCAGCCGTGATCGGGCCACAGGTGGGTTCGGCCTTGGACTGGCCATCAGCCGCCGCGCACTGGAAGCGCAGGGCGGGACGTTGACGGTCGAGTCTTCGCCGCTGGGGGGCGCGCGATTCCGACTGTGGCTGCCAACGTCAGTCTGACGGCCGCTCGCCACAGGGGAATGGTCGCCGATCAGCTGATTTCAGTGGATTGAATCAACCCGACCCCTGCGCCCTGCATCCGGTCCATCGCCGCCGCCAGTGATCCATCCAGATCAATCGCCCGGCAGGCATCCAGCACCACAAACGTATTGAACCCCGCCGCCCGCGCATCCAGAGCGGAAAACATCACGCAGAAATCCAATGCCAGACCAACCATGTAGACCGTATCTATGCCGCGCTCTTTCAAGTAACCGGCCAGTCCGGTGGTGGTGCGCCGATCGGCCTCCAGAAACGCCGAATAGCTGTCGATGTCGGGATTGCAGCCCTTGCGGATGATCAACTGGGCGTGGGGCAGATCCAGCTCCGGGTGAAACTGGGCACCGGGAGTGGCTTGCACACAATGGTCGGGCCAAAGTGTCTGTGCACCGTAAGGCAGTTGAATGACATCGAAGGGTTGATGGCCGGGGTGGCTGGAAGCGAAAGAGACATGTCCCTTCGGGTGCCAGTCCTGGGCAATGACAACCTGTTTGAAGTGGCCGGCAATGCGATTGATCAGCGGCACAATCTGGTCGCCTTCAGGCACCGGCAATCGACCGCCGGGAATGAAGTCGTTCTGAACGTCGATCACCAGTAATGCAGTGCGAGACGAAATCGGCATCGGTGGAATACTCCTTGGAAGATTACTTTTCCAGCATAGAAGTGGTTTTTCTCATACGGCTAAACGACTTCTCAACAAATTTGCCTTTTCTTCGAGCCCAGCGGCGGTGTCATGGCCGATCAACATCCACGCATGCTCTCGCTCGGTCCAATACACCACATTCATCCCTTGCCGGCGTTCGTGCGCCAAAGGTTGACTGCCGCTGTTCGAACGCCTGGCGCACAGCGCCAATGGCCCATGTTTCGCGTCCAGATACACGATCTGCGCAATCGGTACGCCGTCGTACTCAAGCATTTGCGCGCGCTTGAATTCGGCGCCCGGCAGTTTCAGCGCGGCAGCGGAAAGATTCAGGCCAAGGCGTGCGTCGACGCTGCGTAACTGTGCGCGCTGTGTAACGTCGTCAGTGGGCAAATGCTCCAGTGTCTGCGGCACATACAGCGCCATATAGTCGCCAACCAACCCACGCCAGTTGTGTGATTGCTGCGCCTGCCAGCCGAGCAACAATCGGTCCGCCAGCACCCCGCCAGCCACCAACGTGGCTGCTGTGGCACCGATAAACCAGCGGCGACTCAGCCCCGGCTTTTGTGGCGAAGGAATGGCATCCAGGCGTGCTTGCAGACGATCCAGCGGCGCTTGTTGCGCCAGTTCATCGTAGGCGTTCTTGAACGGCAGGCTGCTGCGGCTCAACCACTGCGCGCGCAGGTTGAGCAGCGGGTCGTCAGCGATTGCGTTGTCGAGTCGGCGGCGATAATCCGGGTCGAGCTCATCGTCCAGATAGGCCACCAGTTGCTCGTCCGAAGGTGTATTCATGAGCGGTCTCCTTCGGTAGGTTTCGGCACGGATTGCAGCGGCGGATATTCGGCGAGTTTGAGGCGGGCGGTGGCCAGACGACTCATCAAGGTGCCGATCGGCACCTGCAGAATCTCCGCGACTTCGCGATAGGACAGGCCCTCGACATACGCCAGGTACACGGTTTCACGCTGAATTTCAGGCAGCGCATCGACCCGACGAATTACTTGCGCCGCCATGACGTGCGTCTGCGCCGCGTGCTCACCGTCGAACGCCAGTTGCCCATCGGCATCGACCTGACCGGTACCGTGGCGCACGCGGCGAGCGCGCACTTCATTGAGCCAGATCGAATGCAGAATGCTCAGCAGCCAACGATCCATGCGCGTGCCGGTCGCGTACTGCGCAGAACGCTCCAGCGCCCGCACGCACGTGGCCTGCACGAGATCCTCGGCCACGTGTCGATTGCGCGACAGCAGCAAGCCGTAGCGCCACAATCGCGCCAGATGCTGGCCGAGTTCTGCTCTGAATGCCTGATCGCTGACGATGATCGCCTCCGTTGATTGATGCTCAGGTTTTCGATGAATCGTTGATGGCTTCAGCCAAATCCTGGTACTCCTCGCAGGACGTGCCGCAAATCGATTTGATCTGCTGCAACTGTTCCTGCGCCAGGTCGACGCGGCCTTTGATCACATAGGCCTCGCCGAGGTATTCGCGCACTTGCGCATACTGCGGATCGAGTTTCACCGATTGCAGGTAATAGCTGATGCCTTCGTCGGTACGGCCCAGTTTGCGCGTGGCATATCCGCGATAGTTCAGGGCCTTGGCGGTGTTCGGTTGTTGCAGGGTATCGAGCAGCGCCAGCGCTTCGTCGTAGCGACCGTCCTTGGCGAGGCGATAGGCGTAGTCAGCACGATCAGCGTCGGGCAACAGGCTGCTGGTTTGCAATACGCACTTCTGCGTTTTGCTGTCCCAGACCTGGCCTTTGGGGCATTCGGGCTTCTTGACCGGCTCGTCTTCATCACCATTGGCAAACGCCAAATGGCTGGACAGGGCAGCGGCCAGCAGCAACGGGGCGGCGAACATAACGGAACGGATAGTCATGGGCAAGGCTCCACAGAGGGTTATGTCTGACTTTGAACACCACAGGGTGAAATTTTATTCATTGCTTTGTCAGTGACTGTTCAAGGTAGGCGTAAATTCAAGCGCTATGCTCGTGGGCATCCGCCGTTGATCCGAAGCTTTGCCGCAAGGGGAGTTGCCATGAAAGATCAGGTCCATCACTCAGCCGCCGCCGGCTACAAAACCGCTGCCGATACCTACGTCAAAGGACGGCCGGATTACCCGCCGCAGGTCAGCGAATGGCTGACCGTCACATTGGGTCTGGATGGTCATAAAACCGTGATTGATCTGGGCGCTGGCACTGGCAAGTTTACCGGGCGGCTGGTGGCGACCGGCGCGCAAGTGATTGCCGTGGAACCGGTGGCCCAGATGCTGGAAAAACTCTCTGATGCCTGGCCGCAGGTACTGGCGGTGAGCGGGACGGCAACGGACTTGCCATTGCCCGATGCTTCAGTGGACGTGGTGGTCTGCGCCCAGGCGTTTCACTGGTTCGCCAGCACTGAGGCGCTGACCGAAATCGCCCGAGTGCTCAAATCCGGGGGCAAGTTGGCGTTGATCTGGAACCTGCGCGATACCCAAGTCAGTTGGGTGCCGAAACTCGATGCAATCGTCAACGCACTGGAGGGCGACACGCCGCGCTATTACACCGGTGCCTGGCGGGCGGCGTTTCCGCATCCGGCGTTCGGCGCGTTGCAACTCCAGCAGTTTCACCATGGCCACACCGGATCGCCGGAAGATGTGATTTTCAATCGAGTGCGCTCCACCAGTTTTATCGCCGCGTTGCCGGACGCGCAGCGGACGCAGGTCGATGAGCAGATTCGCGCGCTGATCAACTCCGAGCCAGAGCTACGCGGTAAAGATGTGGTGACAGTACCTTACGAAACCGCAGCCTTCTTCGCCGTAAAACTTGGCTGAGTCTCCCTGTGGGAGCGAGCTTGCTCGCGAAGGCGGATTCAGCATCTACACAACATCCGGATCAGCTCAACCGAGGCGCATCGACAACTTTCTTCCGCTCCCGAACCCCACGAACCACCAGATACAACAACAGCCCAACCGACACAAAAACCGCCGTCAGCAACAAATAAGGCACTACCGACCACACAGTCTTCCCGCGCGCCTTGGCATCCTTGACCATCCACACCCCGGCCAGTGTCGCCAGCAAATAAAGATCAATCACCACCTGCGCAGTATCCGGGCGCGACATCAGACTGATCCCGAAGTCGATCAGCGACTGCTCGGCCTGAAGCATCACCGAAACGGTATAACCAGCAAAAGCGAGCAAAGCCGTGAGGGGCAGGGCAATAGGCATCATGCATTCGTTCCTTGAAGTGATGAGCAGAATCGCCAGCCTACCTTTGTCGCGCGGAATTGGCCATTGAAGCGCGAGCACCGCTCGGGCTAATTTCCAGCCCATGACTTCCACCGTATTGCGCTGCCAGCCAAGCATTATTACCGCCATTCCTCATTTGGCGGGCTAGCTCACGACTGCAGCACCCAACCCGCCCTAGAGGCGGGTTTTCATTTGCAGCGGTGCCGATGTAATTTCAGGCCTGTTCAGTCAAATTGAATTGGCCATTGGTGATCCTGACGTGCTTGTCTTGGTATTTGCCGGTGAATGAAACAGTGCCCTCCAGCCGCTTATTGTCAGGCGACGGCACAGTTTTCAGCGTGACCTCGCCGCTTATGGATAGATACGCCTCAATATTACCGGACCTCTGAATGCCATAACTTGCCCAAACTTCTCCCTCACCAATCTTATAGATTCCTGGCGCCACGCCCTCGGCGACGAAGACACTCAGGTGTACCTGCACCGGATCAAATGGGTCTGAGGAGATGTCCTGAGTACCGAAACCTTGCCAATGTGGGGTCGGTATTGAAGAAAGCCTGTCGATTATTTTCGTATTGTCTGCACTGAACAAAGGACGTTCGCCTCCATTTACGTCGGCAGTAAATACATTGGCAGTGTTTGATTTTGAAAGGCTCATCGCAATGCTCCTGATGCATGAACACGGTGGGAGTGAATTCCCGGTGAATGCTCAAACTACGGCATCAGGATGAGTTGCATAACTGTCAGAGTTGACAGGTATAACCAGGTTGGCAATCGCTATTTGATCAAGCTGTATTCGTCGCGCTGCTGCTTGCTGCGTGATGGCGATCAGGGCAGCAATGGGCGCAGGAAACTGCGCTCGTAGCTGATGATGAACTTCTTCTCGACCAGTGATTCCACCAACGCGGTGCTCTCCGGATCGGTCATCGCGATGTGCCGATAGCTTTCGTAATCGGCCAGCGACGGAAAACTGAACAGACAATAAGCGATATTGCTCGCACCCTCGGACGGCAGAAAGTAGCCGTGATGGGTACCGCCCAAGCGTTCGACAATGCCGAGCCAGGCCTTGGCGTAGGCCTCGAACTCGGTCAACTGGTAAGGATCGATCACGTATCTGACGTGGCAGGTAATCACGGAAGATGCTCCTTGCTCAGATCATTCCTGAAGGGCAGTGCCGACTTTGTCCGAGGCGGACCAGATGCGATAACGCACTTCGACGTCCGACGGAGCATAAACCACCACTGGCAACTTGCTGTTGTAACGCAGCATGAAGCCATCCCCGACCACGGGCACGAACGCGCGCTTCTTCTGAGAGCCGGGTGGGCAGGCCATCTTCGTGCTCATCGGGCCGATGACTGTTTCCAGTCGGTAGAACGAGTAACCCCAGCCTTCGAGGTTCTTCTCATCCAGCATGCCGCCCAGACGTTGGCGGTTGCAATCGACTTCGAGGGTTTTGCCAGCGAGGATCTCGACCTGAAAGTTCTCTTCCTGATCCTGCTTGGGCAGATGAATGACCTGACGAGTGAAACCGGCTTCAGCCTTTGGATACGGCGCAACATCTTCCAGTTTGGCCGCGTGGGCGAGGGAGGACAGGCTGGCAACGATCAGGCCGGTGGTCGCGTAAGTACGGAAAGAACCCATGGAAGCCTCCTTGCGGGTGTAGTGTGGATTGAGGGGCATTCTTACCCCCACGCGCGTCGAATGCAAACCGACGCCGAGTTGCAATTTGCAGGGCCTGGAAGTCCTTTTCTTGCATTTTGCAACTGGCCAAATGCTGGCCTCATCGCCAAGTGCTTGATTTTACGAGGGTCAAAACGATCCGATGGAAGGCACGCTTTATGCGTCTGTTTGGTGCAGCGCACCGGGTTCGGGCGCCTACACTCCAAAAGGCATTTCGCAGTACAACCGCTTGCCGCACCAGGGAACCAGCGGGGACACACCCGTGCAGGGGCAGCAAAAGCGGTCAACGTGAAGCGTTGATTGGCAGTTTCATTTAGAAGGAGAGGTTCACCATGTTTCTGTCTGCCTTGGAACTACGCAATATCATTGAAAGCAGCTTTCTGCCTAAACGCTGCCAATGCACGCTGTCGCCAGACTTGTCGATGACCGTCAAGGTTTTCGGCGATCACCAGACCGACCAGGTCGATTTATTGGTTAGCGGCATTGATGCCAGTCATTTGAACGGCTGTCGCGAAATCAACGAACTGATCGCCGGGCTACGCTCGGACCTGGAGCGACAGGCGACGCCGCATCACTACAGTCCACGATCCAGAGCCGTTTAACGCACCGTTTCACCCAGTTCGACCGTCACGCGCCGGGCCTGCACAAAACCAAGGCCCAGCGCGAACTCGACCAGCACCGCGAGCAGAATCCCGGGGCCGGCGTGACCGTTGAGCCATTCTGCAAAACCCAGCACCGCCAAACCAAAACAGCCAACGATAAACCCATTGCTTAGCGCGTTGCGCCCAAGCGATGGCGGCGCGCTGCGCACCAGATAAAACATCAGCCCCAGCGCTGCAAACAGCACCGCACTGCGCCGTGCGACAAAACCGGCTGAGTCGGAATACGCGATGCTCCAGATCGCCAGCAACACGTCGGGGAAAAAGCCCCAGACCAACGCCAAGAGAAAACACAATGAAGAAGTGAGAGTCGACAACGTGCGAAACGACAACTGCATGGCGAATCCTTGCGGCAGTGAGGAAGGGCCCCGAGCATAACCCCGCGAAACACTCCCCGCCTACCGCAAAGCCGCAAATCAGAGCTTTCCGTCAGTTCTGATAACTGCAAGCGTCAGACAACTTCCGATAACTGATTTCCGCAGGCTTGCCGTTGTTATCGATGTACTTCATGTCGGCAGTGATCACCTTGCAATCCAGAGTGGGCGGCTCGGTCAGCGAAACGACCTTCGCCACATGCAGCGGCATGCCGTACTCATAAGGCACAGCGTTGGACGTGGCAGACGAGTCATTGGCCTGGGCGAGCCCAGCGAACGCGGTGCAGGCGAGGGCAGTGGTGAGCAGGAAAGGACGGATATTCATGAAAGGACTCCCGTGTGACGGTTCTAGAGTTCGGCGAGATTCAGCCAAACCTGCCGCACTGGGCGTCAGCCAAAAGCGCTGAGGGCGTGCGGTTCAGTAGAGTTTTTGACCGCAGCGTTAAGCGATGGTTAACCAGGCTGAATGCCGGCTGTCAGGGAGCGGGGCGATTTCCTGCGCAGGCAGGCCGGATTCCTACAAGGACAGATGCCTTGTCTGCTTTCGACGGCTGGAGTGGGGCGGTTATGGTTTCGCGTCGCTGCAAAATCAGCGATTCGGGTTTGGTCACCTGAGCGTTCACCCCATTGCAAATGTGCCATCATTTGCGCTGCGGACATCTATGTCCTCGCAGTGCTCTGTTGTGGCGGCTGTGTGCAGGATCGCTTTCGAGCGAGCTGAGTTGGGGTTATCTCGGTTGACCAAGCCTGTATACAGTCCGCCTCCCATTGTTTGGTCACAGTGCCGGCGGTTACTTTTGCCCCATTATGAGTAATCACCCATGCCTATCATTAATCCGCTCCCCAATCGCTACATCCCCCTCAACAGCGGCGTCACCGAAAGCGCGGCCCTGGTCATCGACACCGAAGCCAACCCCAAAGACATCCTCGAAGCCGCTGTCCAGCGAGTCCGCGCCTCGGCCGATCTCCTCGAAACCCTGCACTGCCTCTGCTTCAAACACGCTGATGTTCAGGACATTCCGCACATTACCCATGCGTTGTACCTGCTGACGCAGGATGGCAATGATTTGCTGCAGGTGGCGCAGCAGCAGATGTTGAATTGGAAGGCGCCGGTTTAAAGATTGGCTGCATGCTCTGGCATTCACGGGCGGAAGAGTTTCTGCCCGTGCTTAACGCTCGTGACACTCGATGAGTCAATGACGAGATTCTTTAACCAGAGAAGATTCAAGCGGACTGATCAAATCAGGGGCCCATTTCAGCTCGACAATATTTCCTGGTAAAAACCGCACATGCAGAAAATCATCACCGCGTTCTCGGCGAGGCAGCGGCAAAGTAACCTCATGATCTTCTTTCTTGACCCCTTGCCTTAACTGCTCGCCTGTACGGCTGAGTATCCAAGAAACCCGAACCGTCTCGCCCTCAATTCTTTGGCAACACACGGTTCCACCACCACCCATTGCAGCCAGGTTTCCGCCCCAAAAATCATTTACCCAGAAACTCAAAATAGGCCGATCCGTGTAGTTTGCGGAAGTCAGCATGGCTCCGGGAGTACGGAGCAGGGCGAGGATTTTGGGTGTGGCATAGCAAAGCAGCAACGCCAATACACTCAGCGCTATTCGCCTTCGTCGCCATGTTTGTTTTCGGCGTGTGTCCGCTGCAATGTCTATCAATTAAAATTCCCAAAGAATGATGACTACATTCTTCGTCTGGAATGCTTTTACCCATTGACTGTGAGCGAATGTTTTATGACGCATCACTGGCGTTAATAACCTAGTTTGTCAGGAAAAAACGATAGGGGTGGGTGGTTAGCCTTCCACGTTTTCGCGAGTTCTTTTGCACTATCTATTTGTTCTTTAGACATGTTTTTTTCAACTTCTGGCAATGTATCATTGACATTATTTATCACGTTCCCACCACCATCAAGCTCTAGTAAATTTAAAAGTAACGCATATGATGTAACCGGGTCCGAGGTAAATCCGTATTTTGGTTCTTTTTCACCAATGTAATATGCATATCCAAAAACTCCCGATACATAGCTTGAAGCAGCAGCTTTCTCATTCCAGATTCTGAACGACGACAAATCGTTTTTTTCAACCCTAGCTGCTGCAAACCCCATCATGCCTGGAGGATACCCATTTTCTGCAGATGCTTTCATCCACTTTTCAATTGCATCAGATCTTCGGGACGGCAGTAGGAATGTCCCGCCCCCTTCTTGATACTTAGTGGCTAAACGAAATTGTGCCAAAGCGAACCCACTTTCTGCAGATTTTTCTAACCAGTCATCGTTACCTGTTATCTCCCATAACAAGTACATTGACTCAGCGTTTCCCTCGGATGCCTGTTTAGTTGCAATGTCTTTAGCTTTATTCATCCACTCTTCGGGCGATTGCTCAGCAGGAGAGCAGTTCTTCATAGTTACACACAAGTCTTCGTCCGCTCCTCCAAGTCGAATCATCGCATAGATATTGCCTTTTTTTGCGGACTCCTCGTATGCTTTTTGTGCATCTTTAGTCATGTAGCGGTTGTTTTTTCTTATTGACTCACCTAAATAATAAAGTGCTTCATCGTCCCCGCCGCTGGCTGCGATTTTCAGATATTCGATTGCGGAGATTGCTTTGTATTGATTGTAGAGCTCCATTCCTTTTTTCTTTGCTTCTTCTTGCTTTTGTGTAAGTGCGGCATTTGCAGTAGTGCAGAACAAGGCAAGGAAGATACAGAACGATGCTGAGTACAATTTTGTATTTTTCAATTTGTTTTTCCCGCTGGGCCTGAGTATCTTACCGAAGGCTTTGGAATATAACTGTTTTCATTCATGGAAATTTTACATGATCCATCAAACGGCTCGCCTAGTAGGGTGGCGTTTTTCTTATATCGAGCTCTTGTAACGTTTCCTATCGGGTCACTTAATGTAAGTACGGGTTCGCCCATGAAGTTGTCAAGAAGATAGCGGTTTTCGCAGTATTTTTGACCGATGTCGACGGGTACTACTCCAAATTTATTCATGCATGCGCAGGCTAACTCAAATTGTTTTTGAGCTTCTAAAAAACTTCCATTTTCTCTGGCGTTGGTAGTGATATAAGTTATTATTATTTCAATCGCTGTTTGTTGGGCTAAATGCGAAGCTTGTCTAGTGTATGTTTTCTTGCCGTCTTTTGATGTGCTGGCGCTACTTTGCTTTGTTGTAGCTATTGTGAACTCTTCTGGGGTAGACATTAGTGTCATTAATATTGGTCCTAGTGCTGCTGGAGTGGCTTCTATCACCCATTTTTTTAACTCATCGGGATTTTGGTATTCAACAATCGCATGAGCAATCGGGCCACCTTTTCCGCTACTGGTCATTGCGTCATATAAGCTCATGACTAAATCCCAGCCCATGAGATAAGACATTTCCACACTAAGTCCAGCTGCTCCTAGTGCGTTCAGAGCCGATGCAAACTTTCCTGCTTCAGGCTCCATCCACTCCACTTTTCTGCCTTTCGCTTTGTGCAGTTCCTTGCGATACAAGTTGATAAGGTCGACCACTGCCTCATATCCAACTTCAAACTTAAAGCTGCCGTTAGCACCGGGACCCAGCACGACCGCCGCTTTCAAGTTGAGAATAAACCGCCCCTTATCCAGAGACACCTGCGCCGTTCCCTGAAAGCCTGCACCTAACGCAACACCCACAGAGCCACTTAACTTGGCGAGGGTTAACCATGGATTCGCTTTCTTGGCATCTTTGTCACTGCCGATGCCCATTGTTGGTGTGGTGCGCAGGGCGACGAGGTCTTTTGGCGGTGCCCAGTTCAGTGCCCCGGTGAGTTCGATGGCGGCTTGCAAGCCTCCGAAAACATTAAAGTTGGCTTTTGCGCCGTTTTCGACTTGCACTTTGGCGAAGCGGCCGCCTCGCAGTTGATCTGTGCTCTTGGAATCGGTGTAGGTGCCGGATTTCGACTTGTGTTCAAGATCGGGAGTAGGGCTGTTGTCACCGCTGTCTGTCTTGGCCTTCTTGGCGGCTTCGTGATCCGCGCGTTCTTCCTTGGCTGAGGCATCTTCACGCTGTGCGCGTTTTACAGGGCTCAGTGACGCACCGTACTTGACGTTGCCGAAGATCGGGTTCAATTCGACGCTGCCTGCCAGCAGCAGAGACGCTCCGGCGTAGCCCCAGGCCTTCACACCGAAGTGGAAGGAAAACCGACCGAAATTCATTTTCTGGGGGACGCCGTCCAGAAAATAATCCAGCGTTCTTTCTTGAGCGCTTTCTTTGGCAGGCATGTCGACTTTCATCAATTGCACTTCGCCGCGGGCGAGGTCCAGGCTCAATCCCATCTCGCCAGATATCTGGAAGCCCTCGGCGGCGGACATTTTCGGGCCTTCGAGCTTCACTTCACCGTGAATACTTGGCTGCGGAGGTGTCAGGCAGCGGACGAATTGTGCCTGAGGGTTGGCATCAAAGAGTCGAACTTTGCCGCGTACACTTTTCTGGAACACCAGTTGCTGAAGGTGATTGCCCCAGTTCGTCAGGGCTGCGTCGTCTTCAAGTTCAGTGACCTCATAGCCTTGTTTTTTCAAGTAAGCGTAAAAGTCTTTAGCTTGAAACCAGCCTTTTTTGTCGAAACAGTCGCCAACCTGATCACTGAACTTTATGGCGCCCTGATCTTGAAGCCATTGGCGGAACGAGCTGATTTCACTGTTTTTATCGGAGCCTTCGGTAGCATCGGCAGGCACGCTTTTAGCGACTTTTTTTACCGCACCGGCCGCACTTTTTGAATCCTCTGTCATGATCTTTTTTGCGTCTTTCAGGTTCGCCATGCTGAACCAGCCCAAGGGTGTGCCCTTGGCATCCGAAAGACTGACTTCACGCAGCGGAAAGCCCGGCTTCACCATACGGTCGACCGGCTTTGGCTGGAACTCTTCCGGTTCCCAAATCAGAAAACGCCCGGGTTTGCTGGTGCTGACATTACTCTGGGCTGTGGTCTGAAGGTCGTCTTTGATTTTCTGCAGGCTATCCCATTTGGCACGTTCCACATCAACCAAACCCGCCGGCGCTTGGGCATTCTGGCCTGTTGCCTCGATCCAGCGTTTGTATTTCTCCTGAAGCTGCGCTGTAACTTCCGCCTGCTCTTTTTCGGTATCCAGATACAGTTTGAACTTCTCGATACCGGAAGGAAGGCCGTCACTGATCAAAGCGAATTCTGGAAGTGCGATGCCGTATTCAGACGCCTTGATGATGGATTCAGTGTAAGCATGGTAATCAAGCGCATCAGCGTTTTTGTAGAGCGTGTATACATACCCGACCAGATCGGCGGTGCAGTCATCCATGCCGCTGCAGATGTTTTCGTAACTTTTTTTCTTTTCCGCCAAGGCTTTCGCAACGTCTTCCAGCGGAATCTGCTTGAAGTTTTTGTTGCTGAGGAGTTTCTTGCGAGCCTCCAAATAAGCTTGCACGCGTGCGCGCGCTTCAATCGCCTCTTTGGAGTACAGCGAGCCACTTTCGTAGGTGTAGCCTTCCAGCTTCGCAGCTGCTACCGCTTCTTTTTTCAGCGCATGCCACTCAGCCCTCTGCTTGTAAAAGTCGGTATAGGCTTTGTGGACTTCCTGGTCAGTAGCCAGGTCTGCCGTTAGACGGTCCAGGCGCGATTGCGGGGTGTCCTCTTGTGGAGACTGTGCAGGAGCCGCTGCTGGTTTGTTTCCGTTAGCTTCGTTTTGCCTCTTTTTGGCGGTGGCGGGATCGATTTCGATCTCATCTCCCATCGCTTCAAATTCTTCCATTCGCGTACGCTTCGCGCCCGTGAGGAAGTTGCTCAACTTAGGCTCAAGGAAGTATTCCAGCAAACCCGATTCCTGCAACCCGTTCAGGCGTTCATCACGTGGTTTGTTGGGGGCAATCATTTTCTCCAGCGTGAACATCGATTCTTTGATAGAGGACTTTGCACGTTCAGGGAGCAGCCAGAACTCTTGCTCCTCGGTTGCATAAATCGCACTGGCAAATTTTTTAGAGCAAGGAGGTGCGTGAGGCTTGAAGGTTTTTGAGGCGTTATCTGGAGCGTCCTTGACGGGATCCAGTTCAACCAGATCCTCAGCAGAGCACTGAGTTGCAGGTTCTGAGTTTGCCTGTGCAGGGGCCTCAGGCGCAGCGGGTGACTGAGCAGCGGGCGAGGCTGGCGCGGCGGTCGCTTGCGCGCTCTTCGGTACGCTCAAGTTCCATCCGACTTTGACGTTGTCCGGATTGGTAATGAAGGGGTTGAGCTGGCGGAGTTGAGCCACGGTGCTGTTGTAGCGCGAGGCGATCTGATCGAGGGTTTCGCCGGGCATGACGGCGTGATTCGTGATTTCCATGGTGATTCCGTTCTGTTGTCGCGTCGCCTTAATGTTGGGCGACGGCGGCTGATTCCAGGAGCCGATCTACTTTGATAAACGACTCGTCCTTAGATTGCAGGATCGCCATGATCTCAGGCTGTGTTTCGAATAGCGGTCCGTTCACGGCATGGCCAAGCTTGAGAAGGTGATCACCGTCATAAATGTTGCTTTTGAGCAGCAGGTCAAGGTTGTCGGCGATATCGTTCAAGCGTTCATCGCCTGGCTCGTCGAATGCCGCGTATTCCTCATCCACCCAATAAACCCATCCCAGGCGCGCTTGAACTTGCGCGGCGGTCTCAGGAAGATTGAATGCCGCTCTGTCACCTAGCCATGTTGATTTCTCATTGGCAATCCAGGCTAGCCATGGTCCACGCTGTTGGCCGAAATGCATTGGCGCGGGGGAGTAGACGGCGCTCCAGCAACCCAACAATTGATCAAAGGCCTTATCGGCGGTGTAGACCAACGCTCCCCACAGGCTCGGTTTATGGAAGCTCAACAAACTCTGGCCTCCGGAGCCGTCGTTGGCTCTGAGTAGCCAGCGTGCGTGAGCCAAGGCTTTTTCGGGATCAGGGGTTGAGATCGCAATTCCCGAAAAGCGTTCCTCACAAAGTTTGGCAGCTTCGACGGCCACTTTGCTGCCCTTGGGCGCTACCAGCCACAAGGGGCCATCAGGTATCTCTGCGAAATCTGTCGAGAAAAACAGCCCTTGGGACACAACCGGTTCGCCTGTTCGGTAGAGGCAAACCAAGGCTTCTGGCTGGAGACCTCGGTCGATGATGAAACATAGCGACTCGCTGGCCGCCGGCAGGTCTGAAAAGTTGTAGCGAGGCTCTGCTAGCAGAGCGCTCAGCGCTTTTACATGCATGTGCAATCCTTACGGCTGCAAGCGCCGTTACTCTGTTTGCCGCACAACGGGGTGATACCTGATTCATTAAGGCGGACGGGGAGTGGGGCTTTACCCGCCTTATCCGCATCCGCTACCTTCATCGGCCCTGGCAGCAACGGCGCAGCCGGCGTACCAACCCCCGGCGCACCGCCGGTATTCACCTTCACTTCAGCGCCACTGATCGTGACACCACCCGCATCAACCTTCACAAAACTCCCACCAGCCTTGGCGGTTAGCTCCATGCCACCCTCAATCACAACCTTCTCGCCAGCGTGGTAATGAATCTCCGTCCCAGCCTCAACAAACTGCGCCGTACCCACCTTCACATGCTGTGTCACCGCAACCGTCAGGTGATCATCCGCGCGCATTTCGCTTTTGCGATCCAGATGCGTAATCCGGTGCTCTTCGACCTTGAACTCGCTCAGGGTGTTGGCTTCAACGGTGTCGTGCCGTTCGTTGCCGACACGAATCTTCTGGTCGTGCTCGATGTTTTCGTCCCAATCGCGCTGGGCGTGGATGTAGATCTGTTCCACACCCTTTTTGTCTTCGATGCGGAATTCGTTATAGCCCTTGCCGCCCGGTGAGCTGAGGGTTTTGAAGGTGCTGCGGGTTTTGTTCGCCGGGAGGTCGTAGGGGACGACGTTTTCCTTGTGGTACAGGCAGCCGGTGACGAGTGGCTGGTCGGGGTCGCCTTCGAGGAAGGTGACGAGGACTTCCATGCCGATGCGCGGGATGGCGAGGCCGCCGTAGGCGGCGCCGGCCCAGCCGCTGGCGACGCGCATCCAGCAGGTGGTTTTGTCGTCGCCCTGGCCGTCGCGGTCCCAGTGGAACTGGACTTTGATGCGGCCGTATTGATCGCAGTGGATTTCTTCGCCTTTCGGGCCGGTGACGACGGCGGTCTGGCTGCCGAGGACTTTTGGTTTCGGGTGTTCGAGGGCAGGGCGGTAGTGCGCGTCCCACGGGGTGGCGAGGAAGCTGTTGCGGTAGCCCTGGTGGAAATCGCTTTTGTTGTCGGTGACGTCGCTGGTGACGTTTTCGCCGAGCACTTGCGGTTGTTTGCCTTCGTGGAAGACTTCCAGAAGCAACCACATATCGTTCCACTCGGCGCGCGGGTGCTCGGCGAGGGTGAGGAAATGGCCGCTGGTGAGGGTCGGCTCGTCACCTTTGCCTTCGGCGAGTTTGTAGTCGCTGCGATGGCGTTCCAGTGCGCGGGTCGAGAGGAACTTGCCGCGCTCGCGGGTGGTGAAACGGCCGGGGTAGTCGTAATCCTCAAGGTCCGGGGCGAACTCGGATTTGACCGCGCCTTCGGGCAGGATCTTCGGTTTTTCGAAGTCGTAGTCGCGGCGGCTGACGCGGGTGGTACGGGTTTCCAAGCGCAGGTTGAAGCGTTTGATCACCGGTTTGTCGGCGCTCATTCCGGAGTCTTGCTGGTAGCTCACGGCTTTGAGTTTGCGGAACACGGTCTGGTCGTCGCCGAATACCAGTTTGTGGCCGCTGCTGCTGTGCTGGAAGTGGAAGTGGATGCCTTCCTCTTCGCACAGGCGCTGGATGAAGTGCAGGTCGGACTCGTCGTACTGCACGCAGTAATCGCGTTCCGGGTATTCGGCGCTGAGCTGGAAGCTGTAGGCGTCGGCGAGAATGCCGCGATCCTCCAGCACCCGGGCGATGATCTTCGGCACGGTGAGTTGCTGGAAGATCTGCTGATCGTGGTTGTGCCGCAGGTACGCCAGTTGCGGCACCAGGCTGATGCTGTAGCGGGTCAGGGTCTTGCCGGAATCGCCTTGCTCGATGCGGTACACCAGGCCATGGATCTTGCCTTCGCCAGTGGCGCCGAAGGTCAGGACGCCGGGCTTGTGCAACAGCTCTTCGAGTTTCAGGTCGGGACGGGCGCTGACCAGTTCGAGGTCGAAACGGAACGGTTCGTTGAGGGCTTCGCGACCGGTGAAGCTAAGGACTTGCAGGTCGGCGTTGGCACCTTCGAGCGTGAGGGTGATGTGGGTTGCGTTGGCGTCCAGCATGCCTTGAATTCCGTCCGTTGAATAAGCAGGAGACGGATGATGGAGGATTAAACCGCCTCATTCAAGGCGCAAATGCCGTAGGAAGGCGCCCCGTGACCCCTAGGGAAAACCCTTAGGCCGGCCTTTTTTTCTAATGAATCCGGGCGTTTGCTGGATTTTTACGACAAAAGTTCAGGTGCAATCAACTGGCCATGCGCTAAAGAATTGCCGGTCAGTTTCAGACTAAAGTCGCCTGTGGCACGTCAAAGCCATCTGCCATCATTGCAACTCACCCCTGCGTGTTCACTTCCTCTCGGCTCAATACTGACCCGGGACGGGAGCTATTTTTCTGGCTTATTGCGCCTGTGCGCAAACGCTGCATTGTTGGAGTTTTTGATGCGTCCCCCATTTCCCCTCATCACCCCGCGCCTGTCATTGGGCTTCGGCGCCGTTGTGCTGTGCGCAGGATTTACCGCGCCCGTTCAGGCCAGCGGATTTCTTGAAGACAGCACGGCGAAAATCGAATCGCGCACGGTGTATTTCAACCGCGATTTCCGTGATGGGCACACGTCCAACGATCAAGGCGCGTCCAAGCGCGAAGAGTCGGCTCAGGGTTTCATTCTCAATCTGCAATCGGGTTACACCGAAGGCACCGTGGGTTTCGGTATCGATGCGCTGGGCATGCTCGGCTTCAAGCTCGATTCCAGCGCCGACAGCAGCAACAGCGGGTTGCTACCTTCCAGCGGGCAGGACCCGCGCGGTTCGAAGGATCAGTACGCGAAACTGGGGCTGACCGCCAAAGTGCGGGTGTCCGATACGTTGCTGAAATACGGCGCACTGCTGCCGGATCTGCCGTTACTCAAGTACAACGACGGGCGTTTGCTTCCAACGATGTTCAACGGTGCGATGTTGACTTCAAAAGAGGTGAAGGACCTGACCTTCATGGCCGCGCGTCTGGACAAGTACACCGCGCGTGATTCCACCGACTCCCAAGACATCCGCGTGCACTGCAAGAACAAGCGCTACGCGTGCAACACCACTGCGGACCATTTCGACATGTACGGCTTTGACTACAAGATCAATGATCGTCTGACCGCGCAGTATCACTACGCGGAACTTGAGGACATCTATCGTCAGCACTTCGTCGGGCTGTTGGGGAATCAGCCTTTGGGCGGCGGCGTATTAAAGGCCGATGTACGCCTGATCAAGAGTGCCGACAGCGGTGCAGAACGGGCCGGTTCCATCGATAACCGCGCGTTGAGCGGCATGCTGTCTTACGCCATCAGCGGCCACACGTTCAGTGGCGGTTGGCAGCGCATGAACGGCGACAACTCGATGCCGTACCTCGATGGCAGCAATCCGTATCTGGTCAACTATGTGCAGGTCAACGACTTCGCTGCCGCGCAGGAGCGCTCCTGGCAGTTGCGTTATGACTACGACTTCAAGGCGATCGGCATCAATGGCCTGAGCTTCCTGACCCGCTACGTGAATGGTGATCACATCAAGGTGTTGGGCAGCGATCAGGAAGGTAAAGAGTGGGAACGCGACAGTGAGTTGAAGTACGTGATTCAGACCGGCACGTTCAAGGATGTGAGTGTGCGTTTGCGTAATGCGACTTACCGCACCAACTATGAAAAGTTTGCCCGGGATGTGGATGAGACCCGGTTGATTGTGAGTTACAACTTTTCGGTGTTGTAAGCCGTTGGGCGTTTTGCGTCTGAACGGACGCTATCGCTAGCAGGCTAGCTCCCACAAGGAGGACGGCTTAACACACCAACCCTATGTAGGAGCTGCCGCAGGCTCTTGTTTGTGAAAATCAAAGTCAAAAGATCGCAGCCTGCGGCAGCTCCTACAGGGGGCCGTGTTATAGCCAATGCCAGAACCGGCTCCAGAACCCGCGATTCAAATCTTCCTTGCACCCGGCATATTGCTGGGCATACATGTCGGAGCGATTCTGCACCTTGCGCGCCGTCGGCATCAGCCAGGCTTTGGCGGCGTAAGTCTTGTTGCGATAGCCGCCCCAGCCTTCGTGGTAGTTGAGGTACTGGCCATAGGCGTCGTATTTGTAGACGCCATTGATCGACGTGGTCTTGTCCATGTACCAGCCGACGAAGTCGATCGCGTCGTCGAAGTCTTCGCGGTCTGCCCAGTTTCTGCCGGTGCTTTTCTGATAGTCAGACCAGACTTCATCCTTGGCCTGGGCATAACCCGAAGCGGTCGACACCCGGCCCCACGGAATTACCCAGAGCAGGTATTTACGCGGGGTCTTGGCGTCGTAACGGTAGCCGGATTCCTGATACATGATCGCGAAGGGCACCTGAATCGGCACCCCCCAGCGCTTTTGCGTGACTTGCGCGGCGTCGTACCAGTCGCTTTTCTCCCGGAAGATCTCGCAGATGTTTTCCGGCGAACGGGGCGGCGAGGTGCCGCAACCCGTCAACAGCGCCGCGAGTGCCAGTAGTCCAACTGTTTGCCCTGAATTCAAAAGCCGTCATCCGTCATGCGCGAAAAAGGGCGACAGTCTACGCGCTCAGGTCAATTGGTGACGATAGGGCAAATCCGGACCGGTCTTGCTGCAGGTCAGCGCTGCGGCTTGCACGGCGAACATGAGCATGCCGTCGATTTGCTCGCGACCGAGTTGCTGCACGCCTTCAACCGAGTCCAGACCGTGCTCGGTCAGCCAAGTGATCAGCGCGGCCTGGAAGGTGTCGCCGGCACCGACGGTATCGGCGATCTTCACCGAGCATGCTGGCACCGACCATGAGCCATGGGCGCGGCTGAACACGGTCGCGCCTTCGCCACCGCGAGTGAGGAAAACGACTTGGCAGCGATGTTCCAGCCAGCCTCCGATGACGCGCTGCGGATCCTGTTCGGGATAGAGCAGGCTCAAGTCTTCGTCGCTGACTTTGATCAGATCCGCCAGTTGCACCAGCGTGGCGATTCGCTCGCGCCACAAGTCGATATTCGGCTCGGGATTGAGGCGTACGTTGGGATCGAGGGTGATCAGGCGTTTGCCGCTTTCACGCTGGACCAAGGCGAGCAGGGTGTCGGCAATCGGCTGCACCACCAATGAATACGAACCGATGTGCAAGCCGCGCACCTCGTCGCCCAGCGACGGCAGATGGCTTGGATTCAGTTGCCGATCCGCACAGCCTTCACCGCGAAAGCTGTAGTGCGGCGAGCCGTTGGCACCGACAGCGACCATCGCCAGAGTGGTCGGCGCGGCGAAATCCACCAGAAAGTCCGGGCGTACACCTTCTTCCTTAAGGACTTGCTGCAAGCGGCGGCCGAGGTAGTCGGTGGACAGGCCGGCGAACAAGGCAGAATCCACGCCCAAACGGCGCAAACCCACGGCGACGTTGAACGGCGAGCCGCCGGCAATCGCCTTGAAATTCACTTTCGATGCCAGACCGCTGGCGTCGTCTTCGCTGAAAAAATCAAACAGGGCTTCGCCACACACCAAATACATAATTGTTTGCTCTTTATAGGGTTGCGACATGCTGTTGATAGCGTTCATAAGCCTGCTGAAACGCCGCGACATTGGCGGCGACCGGCAGGGTTTCACTGTTCAGGTCGAGCTTCACGCAGCGCTGGCACAGGCCGGCCAGTGTGTCCTCGTGACCGTTCGACCATGACTTGCACCACGCTGCTTGAATCGCCGCACCAAGGGCCGCAGCTTCGCTTTGCTCAGTGCAGATCACTGGCGTGTTCATGATGTCGGCGACGATCTGACGCCACACCGCGCTTTTCGAACCGCCGCCGATCAGGCAAATGCTGCGGCTTTGTAAACCATTCTGACGGAGCAAATCCAGTCCATAACGCAGGCCGAAGGTGGTGCCTTCGACGGCGGCGCGGCACAGATTGGCCTGAGTCAGATTATCCAGCATCAAACCGTGCAGGCTGCCGGTGGCATGGGGCAGGGCGGGGACGCGCTCACCGTTGAGGAACGGCAGCATGCTCACGCCTTCGGCGCCAATCGGTGCCTGAGCGACGAGGTCGTTGAATTGCTCGAGATCGAGGTCGAACAGGTCGCGAATCGCGCCCGTGGCGTTGGTCAAGTTCATCGTGCAGATCAGCGGGAGCCAGCCGCCGCTGGAGGAGCAGAAGGTCGCGACCGAGGCGTCCGGGCTGACTTTCGGCGCGTCGGCGTAGGCGTAGACGGTGCCGGAAGAGCCGAGGCTCATGGTGATCGTACCGGGTTGAATATTGCCGGTGCCGATGGCGCCCATCATGTTGTCGCCGCCGCCGCTTGCGACCAGTGCGTTGCGGTTGATGCCGAGGTGTTCGGCGATGGCCGGCAGGATCGTGCCCACGGCTTCATGCGCATCGATCAACTCAGGCAACGCGGCTTGCAGGCGACCGCTGGCGTCGATGTCGCGCAGCAGCTGCAAGTCCCACTGACGGGTGCGCACGTTGAAATAGCCGGTGCCGGAGGCGTCGCCGTATTCACTGCACGAACGGCCGGTGAGCCAGAAATTGAGGTAATCGTGGGGCAGCAGGATGCGGACGATGCGCGAAAACACCTCCGGATGCTGCTCTTTGGTCCACAGCAGTTTCGACACCGTGTAACCCGGTGCAATGACCACGCCGAGGCGTTCCAGCGAACCTGCTTCACCGCCCAGATGGCTGAGCAGTCGATCGTTTTCGGCGCTGGTTTCGGTGTCGCACCACAGCTTGGCCGGGCGCAGGACTTCGCCTTGATCGTCGAGCAAAACCAGGCCGTGTTGCTGGCCGGATACGCCGATGCCCAGGATTGACTGGCCGTCGACATTCGCCGCCAACAGTGCCTGACGGGTGGCGAGTGCGAAGGCTTCCAGCCATTGTTGCGTGTCTTGTTCGCGGCGGCCGTTGGCGCCGCTGATCATGGTGTGCGCGGCGGCGCCTTGGCCGAGCACCTGACCGCTGGCGGCATCGAGGATGATCGCTTTGGTGCCTTGGGTGCCGCAGTCGATGCCGAGGAAGAGTTGTCGGGTTGTCACTGGGATATCCTCAGGGGATCAGGTCTTTCGCGGTGAAGCGATTCGCGAGCAGGCTCGCTCCCACAGGGGGACGCATTTCAAAATGTGGGAGCGAGCCTGCTCGCGAATGGGTCATTAAAGTCACCGCATCACTCAAACCAGAACCCGCTCCAGAGTCTGCGAAACCCCCACCTCGCGCAAGCTGTCACAGCACCACTCGAACGCCGCCACAAACTCCGCCGACTGCGCAATCGCCGTACCGAAAATCTCCTCAACTCCCAGCAAACGCTGAGTCATCGACGCGTCATCCGCCACCAACGCCTGACAGAACGCCGCCCGAGGATCCGGAATCGAATACGTATCGCCATTCTCATCCACGCCTTTCAAGTAAAGCGCCCAAGCCGCGACCACCAACGCCGCGCGTTTGGTTTCCTGGCCATCGGCAATCAACCGATTGATGGTCGGAATGGTGAACTTGGGAAACTTCGACGAACCATCCGAACACACTCGCTCAAGTTGATCGGCAATCGCCTGATTGGAAAACCGCGCCACCAGCGTGTTCTTGTACTCGGTCAAATCGATGCCCGGCACCGGTGCCAGTTGCGGCGTGACATCCAGATCCATGTAAGCGCGCATGTAACGCACGAACAACGGGTCATTCATGGTCTCGTGGACAAAGCGATAGCCCTTCAAAAAGCCCAGATACGTCAGCGCCAGATGGCTGCCGTTGAGCAGTTTGATCTTCATCTCTTCATACGGCGAAACGTCGTCGGTGAACTGTACGCCGACCTTTTCCCAGGCCGGGCGACCGTTGACGAATTTGTCCTCCAGCACCCACTGCACAAACGGTTCGCAAACCACCGGCCAGGCGTCGTCTACGCCGTGTTTGTCGGCCAGTTGCAGGCGATGCGCGGTGCTGGTCATCGGGGTGATGCGGTCGACCATGGCGTTGGGGAAACTGACGTTGGCGTCGATCCAGCTGCACAGATTGCTGTCGCGCAGTGTGGCGAATGCCAGCAATGCCTTGCGGGTCACGGCGCCGTTGTGCGGCAGGTTATCGCAGGACATTACGGTGAAGGCCGGAATGCCCGCTGCCCGACGTTTTTCCAGGGCCGCGCACAAAAAGCCGAACACGGTTTTCGGCGCGTCGGGATTGGCCAGATCGTGCTGAATCTGCGGCAGATGCGCCATGAATTCGCCGTTGCTGTCATCGATGCAGTAACCGCCCTCGGTGATGGTCAGTGAGACGATGCGGATCTGCGGATCGGCGAGTTTGTCGATCAACGCCTGAGCGCTGTCTTCGGCCAGCAGCATGTCGCGAATCGCGCCGATCACGCGCACTTCGGTATCGTCGCTGTCACCCAGTTCAAACAGAGTGAACAGGTAATCCTGTTCCTTTAGATCGTCACGGGCGCGGCGATCTTCAGCGCGCAGGCCAACCCCGCAAATCGCCCAGTCCAGCGCTTCGCCGGTATTCATCAAGGCATCGGTGTAATACGCCTGATGCGCGCGATGGAAACCGCCGACGCCAATGTGCGCGATGCCCTGACGGGTGTCGCTGAGGCCGTAGGCTGGCAGTTTCACTTCGGCGGCGAGGCGGTTGAGGTTCTGTTTATTCAGGTTCATTGGGCAAGTCTCGAAAAATCAGGCCGCAGCACGCAGCGGACGGGTCAGTGCCACACCTTCGGCATCGAACAAGTGGCAGTGGGCGGCGTCCAGATACAGGTTCAGTTGCTCGCCATAACGGCTGGCCAGGTCACCGCGCACGCGCATGGTCAGCGCTTCGCCGGCGTTGGTCTTGACGTGGCAGAAGGTGTCGCTGCCCAGCCGTTCGCTGACATCGGCGGTGACTTGCAGGGTGCAGTCCCCCGGTTGTGCCAGTTCCAGATGCTCCGGGCGAATGCCCAGAGTCACGGCGCTGCCGACGGCCAGGTTGGCGGCGTTGAAGGGCAGGGTGATGCGGGTGCCGGCGTCCAGTGCGACTTCGCAGGTTTGGCCATCGACCCGGGCGATCTTGCCCTTGAGGAAGCCCATCTTCGGCGTGCCGAGGAACCCGGCGACGAACAGGTTGGCCGGGTTGTGATACAGGTCCAGCGGCGAGCCGACTTGTTCGATTTTGCCGCCATTGAGCACCACGACTTTGTCAGCCATGGTCATCGCTTCGACCTGGTCGTGGGTGACGTAGATCATCGTGGCTTGCAGGTCTTTGTGCAGGCGCAGCAGTTCCAGACGCATTTGCACCCGCAGTGCGGCGTCGAGGTTGGACAGCGGTTCGTCGAACAGGAAGATTTTCGGGTTGCGCACAATCGCGCGGCCGATGGCGACACGCTGGCGCTGACCACCAGAGAGCTGCTTCGGTTTGCGCTCAAGCATCGGCCCCAGTTCAAGAATGCGTGCGGCTTCGCCGACTTTTTTCTCAACCTCGGCTTTCGGTACGCCGGCCAGATCGAGGGCGAACGACATGTTCTTTTTTACGGTCATGTGCGGATACAGCGCGTAAGTCTGGAACACCATCGCCAGATCACGCTTGGCCGGGCTGACTTCAGTGATGTCGCGGCCATCGAGTTCGATGGTGCCGCCGCTGACTTCTTCCAGGCCGGCGATCAGGCGCAGCAGGGTGGATTTGCCGCAGCCGGACGGGCCGACGAAGACCACGAATTCCTTATCGTTCACCTCAAGGTCGATGCCCTTGATGATGGAAAAACCTTCGAAGCCTTTTTGCAGATTCTTGATTTTCAGGTTGGCCATGGTGGCGCTCCTTTTGTGCTTATTCTTTGAGGGCTATTTCACGGCGCCGAACGACAGGCCGCGCACCAGTTGTTTCTGGCTGATCCAGCCGAAGATCAGGATCGGCGCACAGGCCAGGGTCGACACCGCCGACAACTTGGCCCAGAACAATCCTTCGGGACTTGAATACGAGGCGATCAGCGCGGTCAGTGGCGCGGCTTTCGAGGAGGTCAGGTTCAGCGACCAGAAGGCCTCGTTCCAGCACAGGATCAGCGACAGCAGCACGGTCGAGGCAAGACCACCCTTGGCGATCGGCAGCAGCACACGGATCATTTCCTGCCACAGCGTGGCGCCGTCGAGGCGGGCGGCTTCGAGGATGTCTTTGGGGATGTCCTTGAAGTAGGTGTAAATCATCCAGACCACGATCGGCAGGTTGATCAGCGTGTAGATCACGATCAGTGAAATGCGCGTGTCGAGCAGGCCGAAACTCTTGGCCAGCAAGTAGATCGGCATCAGCACGCCCACCGGCGGCAGCATCTTGGTCGACAGCATCCACAGCAGCGTGCCTTTGGTGCGCTGGGTTTCGTAGAACGCCATCGAATAGGCCGCCGGCACTGCGATCAGCAGGCACAGGGCTGTGGCGCTGAAGGAAATCACCACCGAGTTCCAGGCAAAGCTGAAGTAGTCGCTGCGCTCGTTGATGTGCAGGTAGTTCTCCAGCGTCGGCGTGAAGATGAACTGCGGCGGCGTGGCGAAGGCGTCGATTTCGGTTTTGAAACTGGTCATCACCATCCAGAAGATCGGGAAGAAAATCACGATCGCGATGGCCCAGGCCAGGGTGCCGAGCAGCAGGCTTTGCAGCCGGCGGGATTGTTGAAGAGTCATGGCGGGCCTCAGGCTTTGTCAGTCAGGTTTTTGCCGATCATCCGCACCAGAATGATCGCGGCGATGTTGGCGATGACCACGGCAATCAAGCCGCCCGCCGACGCCATGCCGACGTCGAACTGCACCAGCGCCTGGTTGTAGATCAGGTAGGCGAGGTTGGTCGAGGCGTAGCCGGGGCCGCCGTTGGTGGTGGTGAAAATCTCGGCAAACACCGACAGCAGGAAGATTGTTTCGATCATCACCACCACGGCAATCGGCCGGGCCAGATGCGGCAGGGTCAGGTGCCAGAAGATCGCGATCGGGCCTGCGCCATCCAGGCGCGCGGCTTCTTTCTGTTCCTGGTCGAGGGACTGCATGGCGGTCATCAGGATCAGGATCGCGAAGGGCAGCCATTGCCACGAGACAATGATGATGATCGACAGCAGCGGGTAGTGCGCCAGCCAGTCCACCGGTTGCGCGCCGAACAGTTTCCAGATGTAGGCGAGGATTCCGGACACCGGATGGAAGATCAGGTTTTTCCAGATCAGCGCGCCGACCGTGGGCATGATGAAAAACGGCGAGATCAGCATGACCCGCACGATGCCGCGACCAAGGAATTCACTGGCCTCCAGCAGTGCGCTGATCAACACGCCCAACACCACGCTGATCAGCAGCACACTGCCGACCAGCAACAGCGTATTGGTGGCGCCGGGCATGAAGCCCGAGTCGGTCAGGAAGTAGGAGAAGTTCTCAAACCCGACGAACTCGTTTTCGCCAGGGTTGAGCAGGTTGTAGCGGATCATCGAAAAGTAAAGGGTCATGCCCAGTGGCACGATCATCCACAGTAGCAGCAGGGCCACCGAAGGGCTGACCAGAAACCAGCCGGGATTGGCTACGCGGTTTTTGCGCTGTGGCTTGGCGAGGTCGATGTGGGCTTTGGCAGTTGAAGTATTCATGGTGATCACAACCGAGTCATACAGACCTATGGAGATCCCATGTGGGAGCGAGCCTGCTCGCGAAAGCGGTGGGTCAGTGCCATGTGTATTGGCTGGAAAGACGCCTTCGCGAGCAGGCTCGCTCCCACAGGAGGCAGGAGCGAGCTTTACGGGTTACTTGGGATAACCGGCGCGCTTCATCTCGCGTTCGGTGGTCTGCTGCGCGGCGGTGAGCGCCTGGTCGACCGTGGTCTGGCCGATCAGCGCTGCCGAGAAGGACTTGCCGACCTGGGTGCCGATCCCTTGGAATTCAGGAATAGTCACCAGTTGAATGCCGATGTAAGGCACCGGTTTCAGCGTCGGTTTGCTCGGGTCTGCAGCTTTCAACGACTCGAGGGTCACCTTGGCGAACGGCGCAGCGCTCATGTAGGCGTCGCTGTAAGTCGAGGCGCGAGTGCCTGGCGGTACGTTGGCGATGCCGTCGGTTTTGGCCACCAGTTCACCGTATTCCTTGGAAGTCGCCCAGGCGCTGAACTCTTTTGCCGCATCCTTGGCCTTGGAGCTGGCAGGAATCGCCAGCGCCCAGGAATACAGCCACGCCGAACCTTTATCGGTGACCTGATGCGGTGCGAAGGTGAAGCCGACGTGATCGGCGACCTTGCTCTGGGTCTTGTCGGTCACGAATGAGCCGGCGACGGAAGCGTCAACCCAGATCGCGCACTTGCCGCTGTTGAACAGGGCGAGGTTCTCGTTGAAACCGTTGCTGGAAGCACCCGGCGGGCCGGATTTTTTCATGGTGTTGACGTAGAAATTCAGCGCGTTCTTCCACTCGGGGCCGCTGAATTCCGGCTTCCACTGCTCATCGAACCAGCGTGCGCCATAGGCGTTGGCGACCGTGGTGACCAACGCCATGTTCTCGCCCCAGCCAGCCTTGCCACGCAGGCAGATGCCGTACTGTTCTTTATCCTTGTTGGTGAGTTTTTCGGCGAAGCCTGCGATCTGTTCCCAGGTCGGACGCTCGGGCATGGTCAGGCCGGCATCCTTGAACAGGTCGGTGCGGTAATAGGTGATCGAGCTTTCGGCGTAGAACGGCAGGGCGTAGAGCGAACCCTTGACCGACAGGCCTTCACGCACTGACGGGAATACATCGTCGAGGGCGTAACTGGCCGGCAGATCCTTCATCGGTTCCAGCCAACCCTTGCCGCCCCACAGTGCCGCTTCGTACATGCCGATGGTCAACACATCGAACTGGCCACCCTGGGTGGCGATGTCGGTGGTCAGGCGCTGGCGCAGGACGTTCTCTTCCAGCACCACCCAATTGAGCTTGATGTCCGGATGCTCGGTCTCGAAGGTTTTCGAGAGTTTTTGCATGCGGATCATGTCGCTGTTGTTGACGGTGGCGATGGTCAGGGTCTGGGCGCCAAGGCTGACGCTGCTGAGGGTCATGCAGGTGAGGGCAAGCAGAGCTTTTGCAGTGGGTTGCATCGTGCACTCCTTTTCTGAACCCAGAGGGGGCAGAAGGACAGTTATTGTTTTTGTGTCTTCCTGTGCAGGAAGAATGTGCACTGATTACAGCCTTCAATCGACAGACTGACAAATCATCCATCGCACTTTTATCAATACTTTTTTGCACTGAGCTTTGCGTGAAGAAACACAGGGAAGGGGTTTACAGCGAAACTGAGCTA
Source organism: Pseudomonas sp. LBUM1648 (assembly GCF_059716145.1). Lineage (NCBI taxonomy): Bacteria > Pseudomonadati > Pseudomonadota > Gammaproteobacteria > Pseudomonadales > Pseudomonadaceae > Pseudomonas > Pseudomonas sp. LBUM1648. Next base: position 3,465,699 of record NZ_CP166808.1, on the reverse strand, counting down.
TCGAATGTGTACAGGTTTTCAGGGTGTTCAAAGCACAAATCAAAAGATCGCAGCCTTCGGCAGCTCCTACAGGGATCGGTGTAGGAGCTGCCGAAGGCTGCGATCTTTTGATCTTGGCTTTAAATATGATTTTGTTCGGTGAGGCGTTGCACAGCGAGGCGCCGATAGTGTGAAGGCGTCATGCCCTTGAGCTGTTGAAAGCGCCGATTGAAGTTGGAAATATTGTTGAAACCCGACTCAAAGCACACATCGGTCACCGGTTTATCGCCGTCCGCCAGCAGCTCGCAGGACTTACTGATGCGCAAACGATTGACGAATTCGATGAAGTTACGCCCGGTCGCCTGTTTGAACACGCGACTGAAATACGTCGGCGTCATGCCCAGATGCTCGGCGACTTCTTCCAGCGAAATATCCCGGGCGTAGTGGCTGAAGATGTAATCAACGGCGCGGTTGGTGCGATCGATGTTGTGTTCATCGGCCAGTTGCGGCGTGGTGGCGCCGGACAACAACTGGAAATCATCGCTGGCGGCGAGCAACTCCATCAGGATGAAGAAGTGCCCGAGCCGGGTGATGCCTTGAGTATCGGCGATACGCTGCATCAGCGTCATGGCTTGACGGATCGTACGCTTGCAGCGGAATTCGATGCCGTACTGAGCACGCTCCAAGAGCGGTGCAAGCGTTCGGAGTTCAGCGAATACCTGATGGCCGCTCTCGAACAGCTCATCGGTAAAATTGACGAGCATGTCGCGCTTTTCCACCACTTCGTCTTCGGCCACCTGGCTGATCCAGTTGTGCGGCAGATTGGGACCCGTCAGAAACAGGGTCTCGGGATAGAAGTTGCCGATGTAGTCGCCTATGAACACTTTGCCAGAGCTGGCGACGATCAGATGCAGTTCGTATTCCTTGTGGAAATGCCAGCGCACCAGTGGGCAGGGGAAACCATGCTGGCGGTAGATGATGGACAACCCGTTGTGGTCATCCATCAACTCGTATGAAGGGTCGGTCACGCGGGCAGTTCGGGTCATGGCGGGTAGCTTCTTTTCGTAGGAGCCTTGCGATCATGCCTCGTTTGTCCTGCCGTGCGCCAGTTTGCCGCGATGGACATCCGTTGCGCAGGTTCAGCCAACGTGCTGCAGGTGAAGCGTTACCGTGGACTTCGCAATCGCTTTCTGCAGATTGGCTTGCTGGCAAAACAACACGATGTTCGAATTTTTAATGAAGTCGAAATTGATGATGTTGCAGTTTTGCGCCCAATCACTGTTCGCCGGATCAAACCAGGCGTCGAGCTTTTCATAAATCCGTTGAGGGCCGGTTGCATTCCAGATGGCTGCCGAAAGCGACCACAGCAAGGTTCTCGAAGGCGGCCTCTTCATCACCTCGGTCAGGTAGTTTTGTAGCGTAAACGTCGGCAACAGGGTTTCCAGAACATAGGCGTTACCCGCCCACTTATGAATCACCTGGTGGCAAAACCACTGCCAGTCGATGTTGGAATGAAAGGGGGTCGCTACCAGCAAACGTTGCATTCGGCTGATGTTCTTCAATTCGCCGAGGCTCAGATGTTTGTTTTTTTCAGGGATTATGTACTCGCCGAGATGTTGCAACATCATGTCGTTGAAGTACTTGAAGTCGAAGGGCGTGTCACCGTCCCTTAGTTCGTGAAAGTCAAGGACGATAAATTCATCGTAACTGCGCTCGAGAAAACCTTTGAGATCACGAATGAGATCTTCCAATGTGCGCGATGACCAGACCTTGTCATGAAAGAATCGGAATTTTGCCAGCCCTGTGGCGTGGCTGTCATACACCAATCGCAGATCAAGTGCCCTGGCACCGCGATTGAGCTGGGAATAAAAAGGCACATCCTGGCAGACCGCCCAGTTTGCGGCGATCGAGGGGCTGTAAGAGGCCTCCCAATCACAACCGGCATTATGCGTGCCGGGTAAAGTCATCTCGAATAATGACAAGTTGTCGAGTTGCGGTGTGGCGGCCATCCATCGATTGGGCTGGAAGTGTTGAAGGTCAAGATCATGCATTTGCTGAATCCTGTGTGGACATACTGGAAATCGTAATGGCATTAGAGGATGGACGACCCGTTTGGTCGTCCATCAATTCGTAAAGGAGCGTTCACACAGAGAATTTAATCTGCTTGCACACGAGGAGCTATCAGCGATTTCTTATTGGCTTTAATAATACTGGCCGATTGGCAATAGAACACGATGTTCGAGTCTTTAATGAAGTCGAAATTGATGATGTTGCACTTTTGGGCCCAGTCCGATCTGGCAGGGGAGAACCAGTTGTCCAGATCATTGAGAATTCGCTGGGGACCAATACTAAAAGTCGTCGCTGATAAAGACCAGAGGCGTAGCCTGCTCATAGGTTCGCTCATCACTTTTGTAATGTAGCCGTGCAGATCACTGGTGGTAACGATTTTTTCACCGATCCATTTGTGGCCGATCGGCGAGTTGAACCTGTTGTCGTTTGTGTCCCACGTCATGGACGCCGCTACCAGAATGCGTTGCAGGGGGCTTGCTTGTTTCAGTTGCCCCAGCGTCATATGTATATTGTGGGAAGGGATCATCCGTTTGCCGAGATGTTCGAGCATCAGATCCCTGAATTTGGCGTGATTGAATTCGGCGTCACCTTTCTCCAGTTTATGAAAGTCCAGAATGATGAATTCTTCCGGATTGTCCTCAAGAAACTTGTTGACGTCTCGTACAAGGTCTTCAAGGTTTCGAGAAGAAAGGAACCCGTTGTGCTGAAAGCGAAACTGATTAAAGCCTTGTGCTTTGGCATTGTAAACCAGTCGAACATCCAGAGCTCTGGCGCCAAGATTGAGTTGTGAATAGAAAGAATCATCCTGGCATGCAGTCAGGTTTTTGCCTGGGAACAATGCGTAAGAGGCTTTCCAGTCACAGCCGGCATTATGAGTCCCTGGTATGGTCAGTTCGAACAGTGACAAGTTGTTGATTTGTGGAGTTACGGTCATCCACCGATGAAGAGGCGAGGTTTCATACTGGGTGTTATTCATTTGGTTATCCTGCGTTAAATAGTATTTAAGTTGTGCGCGCAGGATGTTTATAGTGCTTAATACTTGTTTGGCCAATGCTTGTTTTAATGCAAGTCGTGTACGGGGTGAAGTTATCTGTTCAGTCAGTAGGTGAATGGCGGTTTTTTGCTTCAATCCACTGCGACATGTATTGAGTGCTTTTATGAAAGTGGTGGCGCAACATGCTTCCGGTAAAATTGCTGGTTCTAAGTATTTGTAAATGCTGCTGGCAATAGCGCAGTTTTTCAATAAGTGCCTGACCGTGTACAGCGTATTGATAGCGCTCGCTGAGCAACATGGTTCCTGCCTGCTGAGCCGCTTGCCAAAGTGTTTGATCCTTATACAACCGAACGGCACTGTCGGCGATATCACATGCGTTGTGTGCGACAGCGCCAGGCCAAGGGTGGTCGCCGTACATGCCTTCGGCGCCGATCGGCGTCGTGACACTTGGGGTGCCGCACAGCATCGCATCAACCAGTTTGCCCTTGATCCCGGCCCCGAAACGCAACGGCGCCAGGCACACCCGTGCAGCCGACATGACCTGCAACGCATCTTCGGCCCAGTTCATGATGTGAAAACCCTGCGCGGCGTTGTGCAAAGCCGTGGCCTTGGGCGGCGTGTAGGCGCCATAGATGTGCAACTGCGCATCCGGCAATTGCTGACGAATGAGTGGCCAGACCGTGGTTTTCATCCACAGCACGGCATCCCAGTTGGGCGCGTGACGGAAGTTGCCGATGCTCAGGAAATGCTCGCGATCGGCAAATGCCCGCGCGGGTGCCGAAGGGAGTTCAACCATCAGTGGACACCAATGCAACAACTGACGCGGCAAGCCGAATTGCTCGACCAGCAACTCGATTTCAACTTCGGAGATCATCAGGTTCAGATCGCAACGGTACAACGCCGCGATTTCACGTTTGGCCAGATCTGTATCGGCCATCAATTCAAACTCTTCGCGCAGTGCAGGCGCAAACAGCTCGCTGAAGTCGTCCTGATCGCTGTTGGCTTTCAGGCGATCCTTGAGCCGCTGATGGCGGGCATGCCGCAGGCTCTGCAGGTCGGAGGTTTCGAGCACACGCAGGGCTACGGGGCAGTGCTTCTCAACCCGCCAGCCGAACTGCTCCTCCATCATGAACTGGTCGAACAGCACAATATCCGGCGCCAGTTCACTGATGAACACGTCGAAACTGCTGTTGTTGAGTTCAATGGATACTTCGCGAATACCCAGCACTGCCAGATCCGCCTTATGCTCGCCGGGGCCGGCGGGGCTGCTGAAGGTGATGTCCCAACCCTGTTGCAAAAACGTTTCGAGGATCTGCATGACGTGGCCACTGGCGGCGGACGAGCGCGGTTCGGGCCAGACATATCCGATGACCAGGACTTTGGTGACGGGCTGAGTCATTAGCGGTGATCCTGTGCAGCAAAGCGGGGGCGAAAAACGGGCGCAATTAAACCACAGTGGTGGTTGCTTGCACCCGGTTATCAATCAGGCCCGGTGGCGGAAATACAGGTACGACCTACGCTTTGCCCAGGTTGAGGCCCAGAGTGCCGAGGAATGGTTCGGCTGCGGAATTTTTCAGCGCTGATTCGATGGTCGACATGTTTATGCCAAATCCAGCTGGATCGGATTTGATTTGATTAATCAAAGAAACCGCTACTTCGTAAGATTCTGCGTTGTACAGAGCCGGGTGCTTCTGAATCAAAGTCGGAAGACTCGGACGAATGGAATCAAACTGATGCAGATGGGTGAAGCTGTCCGTGCTCACTGTTCTGTAAGGATTGGAGAACGTCGGATCGACCATGCGCGGGTTTCGTGCGAGATCAATCAGGGAAGCCACATCGGTTTGCGCGTGTTCCAGGGTCTTTCCGTAATACAGATCGAGTGTGCCGGGTGCGCCATGGGACATCTCATGGATCAGAACATCCGCTATCCGGGTTTCGTCGTATTTGGATGTGCGATATAGATCATCCAGATGTTCCGGAAAAATCTTGATGAACCTTTTGATTGATTCCTGATGTACGGTGCCCTTGACGACTGCCTTTTTCCATCGTTTGTAATCGGGCACATGCAAGGCTGCCACCGCAGGCACATCGGTCCTTTTGAATGATACGTTGGCGAGCGTGAAAGCATCCAGATCCTTGCGCATTGCCTGCAGTCTCGACCCGATGTGCTTTACGGCTTCGTCAGACCCAGTGCCAAACAAATAAGTAAGAATCTTGCGAACTTCGAATTCCCATTCCGAGTCGCCCAACAAGGCGATGGCATTGTTGAGTTTGGTTTTGGCGGCGGGGATTGCTTTTTTCAAATACCGTTGGGTGTAACTTTTTGGCATGAGCTTGCGCCAAGGTAGGGAAGGCAGTTTGAACTTGTAATTCAGACTGTCCATTTTGGCTCCCCATGGTTCGCCCAAACGGTTCAACGCGTACCATTCATCACTGTGGCGTATGCCCCAAACCTGGAACACGTCTGCGGATTCTTGCGCAGTTTGTCGGATGCCCAGGCGGATAGTGTCTGGATCGACAGCCTTCGAAAGTGCGTGATAGGGCGTCTTTCCCGACCATTTGCGTGCATCGTAAATAGCGCTTTCGAGTGCAGCCACACCGCTGTGCCAACCTTTGCGCAAAAGTTTGGCACCATTCACAAGCAAATCGGTTGCGCCATCCAGCGGATTGAGCAAGTTGCTGACCAATCCAGCGCCTGTGGAAGCTATCTTGCTGGCCTTGGTGGCGATACTCATGCTCGTGGCGGCCAGGCTGGCAATCTTTGCGATGGCTCCGACCACTAACAGAACGGTCATCGCGGCTTCCAGGGTGCACGCCTTGGCTCCGTCCAATTGTCGCTCGATGTCGCCTGAACCGAGATCTTCGATGCATGACTTGAAGGGCACGACAAAGTTGAGAAGCGTGTCCAGGTCCTTTTCCCGTTTTGCACGCAATGCTTCAAGCCGGGTCTGGCCCCAGCACTCTTTAACCAACTCATCGTAAGTCGCGACGGGTCTGTGCTTGAGTACGAAGTTCACCAGACGGTCGAACTCTGTCGAGTAGAAGCTCTGGTAGTACCCATTTATTGGCTCCAGCGGCGCGACGGCTGACAACTCGGCAACTTTGTCGATCACCCCCGAACTGACGTCCACGAGACCGGGCGTTACACCATGGGTATAACACTCGATGTTCATCGGCAGTTGATGAATTTTCGCAGGCGCAGAGTAATTCGTCTCATTGCTGCGAGCGGGAGCGCTTAACAGGTTTTCCCTTTGCACAAGCTTGGCCAACTCAGTGTTTTCGCGACAGACGCCGTGCAGCGTGAATAATTCGTAACAGGTCACCCGGCCTTCGAACTCGCTGCAGACCACTACGCCGTAGCGACCCTTTGCTTCATCTATTTCTTTATGACTTTCCGTCGGTTTGCGCTCAGTCGTTTTCAGAATGGCGTCAAGGGTCGCCGCGATAGGATTGGCGGAGATACCGGTAATCGATTGGAGTCTGGCGACCGAGGGCCTGACGGTGAACATCGTCACCTTGCCCTTGAGCAATCGAATCCGGTCGAGCAATGGCATTGAAGTAAATGCTTGCTTCAAATGCGTATTCATCGCTTGCGCATGCGCCAGATAGGCCCGATTGAACTGACGGTAGAACTCATCGTCGGGAGAAACCAGATTACGGCGCATGTTGGGGAACGCTGTATAGATGCTTTCCCCTTTTTTCAAATCCCAATTGCCGGTCGCCAGATCGTTGGACATATGCAACTCGACAGGTGACATTTTTAGCGAAATGTAAGCGTCTTCCAGCGGTCGATTGCGCGTTTGCTGAAGGACGTCGCTTTCAAGATAAGTTCAGCCCTTGGCGACCTGCTTGAGGATATCCAGTGCGACGCTTTTGCGGGTTGGCAGTTGACGCGTCAGTGTTTCAGCGTTTTCGGCAAGCGTCCTCGCATGTCGGGCGTAGGCGTCCGTGGCGACTGTCAGTGAGTCAGTGACTGATTTTTCAACGTCTTCAGGCGTGACTATTTTGTTGAGCACTGCCCAATCAATCACAGGATCCACGGCGGCCAAAGCGTCGAGCAACTTGCGTGATTCGGTCACTGGTTCCAGTGTCGAAAGTTGCTGCAATTGCGCGTAAGTCATGGATCGAGTCGAGCCTGGCGCTATGATTTCTTGCACCGCCACGATTCGGCAAAATTCCACGCATTGCGGCGTTCCCACTAGCAGGGTGGCAGGTAGACCTTTGACCAGAAATTCCGGCGCAGGCTCCGCCAGCAGTAAGTGAGCGGCCAATGCTGCATTCTTTTTACTCACCCTGTGGTGCTCGATCAGGTGATTCTCGAAATCGGTTTGAATCTCGGCGAAGGATTTTTCCATATGCTTGGCAGCATACAAATCGAAACCAGCAACATGATTTCGCGGTACATCTTCGCCGACTTGAGGATGAAGATTGAGCAGCAGCGATGTCAGGACAACCTGCTTGCGCGACGTTTCCGATTGCGGTTGGTTGTCGCGCGCGCCGTACCAGCCAAGATCCCGTACGTAAGCGTCGGCCCAGTCAGCAGCGATGGGGCTGGAAACAAGTGCCTTAATAATGTCCTCAGCCTCGGCACGTGTGAAGGGCGTAGTTCGTCCGCCAAAAATGCTCTCCGACAAATGCTCCAGTAACGATTTATCCTTGATGTAACTGGCGATGAGTTTGCGGAACTCACTGCGCTCAGTTGCAGAAAGCGTCGCCGAGTTGCCTTCTCCAGTCTTTATCATTTCCCAATAGTTGCTCAACTCTGGGCTTGCAGGAGGGGCGGCTTGCATGAATGCCAGTAACCGGGAAACGTCGGCGGCATGGTGAGGGATCAAGTAACCGTGGAAAGCCAGCCATTGTGCTAAATCAACTTCGTCTGCGGTGGAAATTTTGCCACCGGTCAAATGGGCCATTTCAACCAGTATCTGCAGATCGTCTTTCAGATCGGGGGAAAGTTTGAAGGCGTTAGCAAAACTCACGATATCACCGGAGTGCTTTGCATTTATTTCGCCTTCAGCGGTCACTTCAAAGTCTGAGTGCTCGGTAAGTCTTAGCTTGCCCACCAGTCTTTTGAAGGAATCTTGTTCGGACATCCGTTGCAACAGCTGCCTGCCGGGAAGCAGGGCGTCTTCAAGTGACGATCCCGACTCCACAGAAATTTTTGCGCCTTCCAGTGAAATTCTTTGCGAAGGAGCAAGATGTTCTGAGCGCTGCTTGAGTTTATATATCACTTCCTCTCGTTCGCGGTTATCGCATGCAACGTATTCACGGTGGAGGTTAGAAGAAGGGGCAGGTCGGGATAAGTAACGTTGATTCAGGGAGTTTGAATGTTTTAGGGTCATAATAAATTCGTTTATGTTGGTTTGTATGTTTGAGTGATCCTCTTTTGTTGGGGCGTGTTTATCAAGAAGCATTATGTGAGTGTGTTTTTCAACAGCTCGCCAGCTTAAGTTTTATTCGCAAGAATATGAGGCCGGACTGCCCCTTGAAGTTGTTTGAAAGGGGCGGTCCGTTGAGTTATTTATTGAATGATGTTTTTTACTTTGTCGCGCAATTGATCGATCGAAAAGGGTTTGCCGATGACATGCATGCCTTCGGGCACTTCGATACTTTCAGCGTAACCACTGGCAAACAGGATTGGCAGCGCGGGGCGCACGATGCGTGCCTGAGTCGCCAACTCACGACCATCCATACCCGGCAAACCTACATCGGTCATCATCAAATCAATGTTCTGGTCCTTATCATTGAGAAACTCCAGCGCCTGTTCGCTGCCGTCAGCCTCCAGCACCTTGTACTCCAGCTCCTCCAGCACATCGACGATCAGCATGCGTACAATGGCATCGTCTTCTACTACAAGGATGATGGACGCTGGGGTGGACATAATAGAGGCTCTCAAAGATAGAAATTCAGGGGTATCGGCCGGTCGAATCTGCCGGGCTCATGCATGAGTAAGTGGCGCATGGCCACAAGTTCCCGGTTTGATACAAAAAACATTCACTGCAAATGGACAGGCAAGGATAACTGTTGGCGTGGCTCTAGACGCGAGCAAATGTAGGAATTTGCTGCCAAAGCTGTGAGAAAAATGGATCCACGCCGCTTGTTGGGGCAAACTCTCGGGTTTTCAACAGTTCGACAAGGCTGCCCCATGTCCTCTCCGTCTTCGGTTGATGAGCAACGGTTTCGCAAACTCCTGAGTCGCAACATCAGCCTGCCGCTGGGTGTTGGTGTGCTCAGTGCCGTGTTCTTCGTTTCGCTGATCACGTATCTGCTGTCGGTCATTCAGTGGGTTGAACACACCGACCGGGTGATCAATAACGCCAACGAAGCGGTGAAACTCACCGTGGATCTGGAAACCGGCATGCGCGGTTTTCTGCTGAGCGGCGACGAGCACTTCCTTGATCCCTACGAGACGGCCAAGCCGCGTATTGCCGTGGCGCTCAATACCTTGCTCGAACTGACCGCCGACAACCCTGTGCAGACCGACCGTTTGCGCCGTCTCCAGGCGTTGCAGACCGAGTGGGCGACCTATGCACAATCGATGATCGATTTGCAGCGCAGCAGCGGGGATTATCGCGGTGCCGTGAAGGCTGGACGTGGCAAGCGCCTGACCGACGAGATTCGCAAGCAGTTCGAAGACGTCATCGATATGGAGCAGCAGTTGCGCACCACGCGCAATGAAGAAGTGCGGCGCACCACGATCTGGAGCATCACCCTTTATCTGCTGTTTGTTGCAGGCATCAGCGCATTGCTGGCGTACATCGGTCGGCGAGACCTGGTCAATCTGTCCGAAAGCTACGGCGCCACATTGGCGGCGCAGCAGGCCAGTGCCGAGCGTCTGGAACAGCAAGCCTGGCTGCGCAACGGGCAGACCGAGTTGGCCGAACAGGTGCTGGGGCAACTGACGCTCAATCTGCTCGGTCGCAACATTCTGCAGTTCTGCGCGCAATACCTTGGCACGGCCGTAGCGGCGTTGTACGTGCGCGAAGAGCACGGTGGCCTCAAACGTGTGGCGACTTATGGGTTTTCTCGCGAACAGGAAGATCAGGACCAGTCGATCTACAGCGGCGAAGGTATTGTCGGTCAGGTCGCGCAGCAGGCGCGGCTTATCCGTCTCGATTCGGTACCGTCGGATTACTTCAAGGTCAGCTCCGGACTTGGCGAAGGCCTGCCGCGCAGCGTTGTGGTCGTGCCGACCAGCGATGACGAACGGGTCAACGGCGTGATCGAACTGGGTTTCCTGCGTCCGCTCAACGACCGCGATATCGAGCTGCTTGAATTGATTGCCGGCAACGTCGGCACTTCCATCGAAGCGGCGCGTTATCGTCAGCGTTTGCAGGAAGTGCTGGCCGAAACCCAGCAGCTCAACGAAGAGTTGCAGGTGCAGCAGGAAGAGTTGAAGACTGCCAACGAAGAGTTGGAGGAGCAGTCGCGGATCCTCAAGGAATCCCAAGCGCACTTGGAAACCCAGCAAGTCGAACTGGAACAGACCAACGAACAACTCGCTGAACAGGCGCAGACCTTGGCCGAGCAGCGCGATGCCATGGATTTGAAGAACACCGAACTGAATCAGGCGCAGGTGCAACTCGAAGAGCGCGCCGAAGAGTTGCAGCGCTCAAGCAAGTACAAGTCCGAGTTCCTCGCCAATATGTCCCACGAACTGCGCACGCCGCTGAACAGTTCGCTGATCCTGGCCAAGTTGCTGGCGGAAAACCCGCAGGACAATCTCAGTGCCGAACAAGTCAAGTTTGCCGAGTCGATCTACTCCGCCGGCAACGATCTGCTCAACCTGATCAACGACATTCTCGATATTTCCAAGGTCGAGGCCGGCAAGCTTGAAGTGATCCCGGAAATCACCAGCGTGGCGCGTCTGGCCGATGGCCTGCGCAGCGTGTTCGAACCGCTGGCGGCCGACAAACGACTGACCTTCAGCGTGGATCTGCTCCCGGATGCGCCGGTGACACTGTTTACCGACCGTCAACGTCTGGAACAAGTGATCAAAAACCTGCTGTCCAACGCCGTGAAATTTACCGAGCAGGGCACGGTGAGCCTGACCATCAGCGGCCAGCCGAATGATCGCATTGCGTTCATCGTGCGCGATTCGGGCATCGGCATTGCCGCGGATCAGCAGGAAAGCATCTTTGAAGCGTTCCGTCAGGCCGATGGCACCACCAACCGCAAATACGGCGGTACCGGGCTGGGCCTTTCGATCTCGCGGGATCTGGCGACCTTGCTGGGCGGCTCGATCAGCGTCAGCAGCGCACCGGGGCAGGGCAGTGTGTTCACGCTGGTATTGCCGCAGCAGTACAACGAGTCCACTGATGTATCGAAAGCGCCGTTGACCTTCACTCCGCCAGTCCAAACCGTGACGGCGACCGTAGCGCCTGCGGTGGTGGTTTCGCCTCTGGCGCCGGTTCACATCCCGCGCTTTGCCGACGACCGCGACAAGGCACCGTTCGCCACCCGTTGCATTCTGGTAGTGGAGGATGAGCCGAACTTTGCGCATATCCTCTACGATCTGGCGCACGAACTGGGTTATCAGTGCCTGGTTGCCCATGGCGCGGACGAAGGTTATGACCTGGCCCGCGAGTTCGTGCCGGATGCCATTCTGCTCGACATGCGTCTGCCGGATCACTCCGGATTGACTGTGTTGCAGCGTTTGAAAGAACACGCCGAAACCCGCCACATCCCCGTGCACGTGATTTCGGTCGAGGATCGGGTCGAAGCGGCGATGCACATGGGCGCCATTGGCTATGCAGTCAAACCGACCACCCGCGAAGAGCTCAAGGACGTGTTCGCCCGTCTCGAAGCCAAGCTGACCCAGAAGGTCAAACGCGTGTTGCTGGTTGAAGACGACGATCTGCAGCGCGAGAGCATTGCGCGGCTGATCGGCGATGACGACATCGAGATCACGGCTGTCGGTCTGGCGCAGGACGCGCTGGAGAAACTGCGTACGACGATCTATGACTGCATGGTCATCGACCTGAAGCTGCCGGACATGCTCGGTAATGAGCTGCTCAAGCGCATGTCCACCGAAGATATCTGCTCGTTCCCGCCGGTCATCGTTTATACCGGTCGTAACCTGACGCGCGATGAAGAGGCCGACCTGCGCAAGTACTCGCGCTCGATCATCATCAAGGGCGCACGCTCACCGGAGCGTCTGCTCGATGAGGTCACACTCTTTCTGCACAAAGTTGAATCGCAGTTGTCCCATGAGCGGCAGGAGATGCTGAAGACCGCGCGCAGCCGCGACAAGGTTTTCGAGGGTCGCAAAGTGCTGCTGGTGGACGACGATGTGCGCAACATCTTCGCCCTGACCAGTGCCCTGGAGACCAAAGGCGCAGTCGTGGTGATCGGGCGTAATGGCCGTGAAGCGATTGAAAAACTGAATGAAGTCGAAGACATCGATCTGGTGTTGATGGACGTGATGATGCCGGAGATGGATGGTTTCGAAGCCACCATCGAAATCCGCAAGGACCCGCGCTGGCGCAAACTGCCCATTATTGCGGTCACGGCCAAGGCCATGAAGGACGATCAGGAGCGCTGCCTGCAGGCGGGCGCCAACGATTATCTGGCCAAGCCCATTGATCTGGATCGCCTGTTCTCGCTGATTCGCGTGTGGTTACCGAAGATGGAACGCATTTAGTGGAACGCAATCATCCAGCGGAACGAAACAGTGAAATCGAATTACGGCTGTTGATCGAGGCGATCTACCTCAAGTACAGCTACGATTTTCGCGATTACTCCGGCGCTTCAATCAAGCGCCGGGTCCAACACGCGTTGGGTCAATTCGAATGCGCGACGATTTCGGCGTTGCAGGAAAAAGTCCTGCACGACCCGACGGCGTTTATGCAGTTGTTGCAGTTGTTGACGATTCCGGTCAGCGAGATGTTTCGCGATCCGTCGCACTTCCTGGCCATTCGCAAGGAAGTGGTGCCACTGCTCAGAACCTATCCTTCGATCAAGATCTGGATCGCCGGGTGCAGCACGGGTGAGGAGGTCTATTCGATGGCGATTCTGCTGCGCGAAGAGGGTCTGCTCGATCGCACGATCATTTACGCCACCGATATCAATCCGCGCTCGCTGGACAAGGCCAAGCAGGGGATATTTTCAATGGAAAACGTCCGTGCCTATACCGCCAACTATCAACAGGCCGGTGGGCAGCGATCATTTGCCGACTATTACACCGCGGCCTATGGCTATGCGATTTTCGACAAGAGTCTGTGCGAGAACGTGACGTTTGCCGACCACAGTCTGGCCACCGACAGCGTGTTCTCCGAAACCCAATTGATTTCCTGCCGTAACGTGTTGATCTATTTCAACAAGAAGCTGCAGGATCGAGCGTTCGGGCTGTTCCATGAGTCCCTGTGTCATCGCGGTTTTCTGGTGCTCGGCAGCAAAGAGACGCTGGATTTTTCCAGCTATGCAAACCAGTTCGAACCGCTGGTGAAACAAGAACGGATCTACCGCAAATCATGAACGACATTGCGGATCTGCCTCGAATCGAGGCTATTGTGGTCGGGGCTTCCGCCGGTGGCGTTGAAGCCTTGTTAAACCTGCTTGGGCCGCTGGGCAAAGGTTTTGCGCTGCCGATCATCATCGTGCTGCACCTGCCGGAAGAGCGCCGCAGCCAGTTGGCCGAGGTATTCGCCCGGCGTCTGGCGTTGCCAGTCGAGGAGGCCACGGACAAGCAGGTTATCGAGGCGGGCACGGTGTATTTCGCCACGCCCGGTTATCACCTGTCGGTGGAGCAGGATCGCAGCCTGTCGTTGAGCCAGGAGGATCGCAACCATCATTCCCGGCCGTCGATTGACTACTTGTTCGAGTCCGCCGCCGACGCCTATGGCCCGAAACTGGCCGCTGTGCTGTTGACCGGTGCCAACCAAGATGGCGCGCGCGGACTGGCACAAGTCAAACGCCACGGCGGACTGACCATCGTCCAGGATCCCGCCGACGCCCAAGTCGCCACCATGCCTCTGGCTGCCCTGAAAATCCTGCAGCCGGATCATGTTTTACCCATCCACGGCATCGGCCGTCTGCTTGTCGAGCTGGAACGAATCGCATGCTGAGTAATATCCAGGCAAAACTGCTGATCGTCGACGATCTGCCCGAGAACCTGCTGGCGCTCGAAGCGCTGATCAAACGCGAAGACCGCACCGTCTATAAGGCGCTGTCGGCAGACGAAGCATTGTCGCTGCTACTGCAACACGAATTCGCCATGGCCATTCTCGACGTGCAGATGCCGGGCATGAACGGCTTCGAACTGGCCGAGTTGATGCGCGGCACCGAGAAGACCAAGAACATCCCGATCATTTTTGTCAGCGCTGCCGGTCGTGAACTGAACTATGCGTTCAAGGGCTATGAGAGCGGGGCAGTGGACTTTCTGCACAAGCCGCTGGATATCCACGCGGTCAAGAGCAAGGTCAACGTTTTCGTCGATCTGTACCGACAGAGCAAGGCCATGAAGCAACAGGTCGAAGCGCTGGAACAGGCGCGTCGCGAGCAGGAAGCGCTGTTGCAACAGTTGCAGAGTACGCAGTCGGAGCTTGAGCAAGCCGTGCGGATGCGCGATGACTTCATGTCAATCGTCGCCCACGAAGTGCGCACCCCCCTCAATGGCCTGATACTCGAAACCCAATTGCGCAAGATGCACTTGGCGCGGGATAACGCCGCGGCGTTCACCCTCGACAAGATGCACGCGATGGTCGATCGCGACGAGCGCCAGATCAAAAGCCTCATCCGGCTGATCGAAGACATGCTCGACGTCTCCCGGATACGTACCGGCAAGTTGTCGATCCGGCCTAACCGTTTCGATCTGGTGCAGTTGGTGGGCAATCTGCTGCAAAACTTTGCGCAGCAGATCGAAGCAGCGGAAACGACGGTCAGCTTCGAAGCGGACATGCCGTTGGAAGGTTGCTGGGATGAGTTCCGCATCGAGCAGGTCATTTCCAATCTGCTGACCAATGCGCTGCGTTATGGCGGCAGAAGCTTGATTCAGGTGCGCGTCTACCGCCAAGGCAACGAAGCTCGGGTCGAGGTTCAGGATCACGGGATCGGCATCAGCGAAGAGAACCAAAAGCGTATTTTCCAACAATTCGAACGGGTTTCCGCCAAGACGGTAGTCGCCGGGCTCGGGTTGGGTCTGTTCATTTCCGAGCAGATCGTCGCCGCCCATGGCGGCTCAATCGTCGTCGAGAGTGAAATCAACGAGGGCGCCCTGTTTCGCGTTTGTCTGCCGATAGAGGAAAACGGCAAATCCGACGCAACCTCTGAGTGACCACACGGTCGTATCAGCAGCTATTGACCGAACAAAGGCTTCCCATGAGCGTAGATGCACAAGATGTAGTACTTATCGTCGAAGACGAACCGAATATCTTGATGATTCTGTCGATTTATCTGAAGGATCAAGGGTATCGCGTGCTCGAAGCCGAAAACGGCGAGCAGGCGTTCGAAATCCTCGCGAGCAAGCCACATTTGGATCTGTTGATCACCGACTTCCGTTTGCCTGGCGGCATCTCCGGCGTACAGATCGCCGAGCCCGCCGTAAAGCTGCGACCCGACTTGAAGGTGATTTTCATCAGCGGTTACCCGCAGGAAATCCGCGAGACCGGCAGCCCGATCACGCTCAAGGCACCTATTCTGGAAAAGCCGTTCGATCTGGACGTGCTGCAGGAAAAGATTCAGGAGCTGCTGGCCTGAAAACGCGTTATTTCTAAGCCCGACCTGTAATTTCTGACAGTTGACGTGATCGCCTCCACGGCTGATAAAGACCTCGTGAACCACGTCGAGGTCGCCGCTCATGCATCGTCATACGCCAACGCTTGCCGTAATCGACCCTCGCGGTGCTGCGGTACGCGCAGTCGCGTATTGTCGGTCGTCGGGCATAGACGATCTTCAAGTACACGTCTCGCAAACGGTGCATGACCTTCAGTGTCGCGCCAGCCACACGCGTGACCCGCGCCTGTTTGCGCTCTTTCAGACAGACGACTCAACCCCCGCCAATCAGACCACCATTACCAGCCTGCCCGGGACATCGTTGCTGTCGGTCAACGTGGATGCCGGTTGGCGTTTGAGTTTGACGGGGGCGTCTGGCCAGCCGCTTGAAAGCTGGGATCAAAAACTCAATCGGCGCCGTGTGCAATACGATGCCTGCCTGCGGCCGGTGTTTGTTTTCGACCTTGAGGCCGGTGAACTGGAGCGGCGCAGTGAATGCCTTTGCTACGGCGATGCCAGCGCCGAATCAGCCCGGCATAACCGCTGCGGACAATTGATTCGTCACGACGACACGGCGGGGTCGGCGTACCTCAGTGAATTCAGTCTGAGCGGTGCTTCCATCGAACAAGCCCGGCGATTTCTCAAGGCGCTGAACGAATCAGACTGGCCACAGGATCAGACCGAACGTGACGCTTTGCTGGAGAGTGAAAGTGCCGTGACCCGCATGGGATACAACGCCTCAGGCGATCTGATACATCACGTTGATGCACTGCGCAATGAACAATTGCTGCGCCAGACGCTGGCCGGCGAATTGTCCGGGATCTTCCTCAAGTCAGTCAGCACTGACACTTACACCCCACTGGTCAGCGATATTCACTGCAACGCTTCTGGCCAGATAGAACAGCAAACCGCCGGTAACGGTGTCGTCACGCGCAGCGCCTTCGATCCCGCGAACGGGCGACTGAGCACCTTACTCGCGCAAGTTGAAGGGGGGCCGCCGTTGCAGGGTCTGGCGTATGCCTACGATCCGGTGGGCAATCTGATCAGCATCACTGACAGTGCCCAGCCGATTCGCTACTTCCGCAACCAACGGGTCGCCCCTCTAAACACCTATCGTTACGACACGCTTGGCCGATTGATCGAAGCCTTTGGCCGTCAGCGGATCTGCGCGCCGGGCGGGCCACCGTTGCCGGAGTTCATGTCGCCGCCGGATTCGGCTCAACTGGAAAATTACCGGCAGACGTTTGAATACGACTGCGGTGGCAACTTGCACACCTTGAACCACGTCGCCGGCCTTGGTTCGCGCTGCGAACGCACGGCTATGGCAGCGACTAGCAATCGCAGTTTGCCGTACACCGCCGCAGGTGAAAGGCCGGACGAGGGTGAAATCGCCAGGCGATACGACGTCACCGGCAATCTCAACCTGCTGCAAGAAGGCCAGAATCTGTTTTGGGACCCGCGCAATCAATTACGCCAGGTTGATCAGGTGATTCGTGAAGATGGGCCCAACGACAGTGAGCGCTACGTCTACGACAGTGCCGGTCAACGCCTGCGAAAAGTCCGCACGGCCCAAAGCTCCGGACTGACCCGCACCCACGAAACCCGCTACCTGCCCGGGCTTGAAATCCGTACCACGCCTGAAGAGGTCCTGCACGTCATCAGTATTCAGGCGGGCCGCTGCACCGTGCAGATCCTGCAGTGGGAAAAGGGTCGGCCCGCGCACATCGCCGAGGAGCAACACCGGTACATCCTGACCGATCACCTGGGCTCCAGCAGCCTGGAGCTTGACGCCGATGCCCGGTTGATCAGCCAGGAAAGCTACTACGCCTATGGTGGAACGGCGTGGTGGGCGGGGCGCGACAAGGTCGAGGCGGGTTACCGGACGTTGCGTTATTCAGGGCAGGAGCGCGATGCGACAGGTTTGTACCATTACGGTTTTCGTTACTACATGCCGTGGCGTCAACGATGGTTGAGCGCCGATCCGGGAGGCACCCACGACGGGTTGAATCTGTACGGTATGGTCGGTGGTAACCCGGTGGGGTATGTCGATTTGCAGGGTTTGTCTCGATGGGAGACGGCCAAGGCAATGATGTGGGCCGGAGTGTTTGACTTTGCGGCAAAACTGCCCGCAGCCGCCGTGGGCTATGTCATGAAAGTCTCGAGTCCGGCGAGTTGGGGGCTGACGGCAGCAGGAGGGGCCTCGGCAGCGATCAACGGTGCTATCACGGGAGCGGCGTGGGTCGCTCAGAATCAGGCTGAGGATATCGGTAACGTGCGGCGTTATGCTGAACGTTCGGCGGGAGCCTTCGCTGGCGCTCTGTTAACCGCTGCTCCTGTTGCGGTTGAACACTTTTTCAGCCCGGGTTTGAATCTGGCGGCAATCGATCAGATCAGCTCATTGGGCGATAACGTCGGTTTTGAGTTCTTTTCTCAATTTGAATCAAGCTGGCCGAACAATGAATGGGCAGGGGCGCCCCCAAGAGCAGGCATTAATGCTGAAATTGGCACCACGGTGTTGACAAAAGGGGCCTCGCAAATCCTCAAGTACAATCTGTTTGATCCTGCTCCATCCTTGGCGTTAAGCCTTGCCCAAGAGGTGCTGTACCCCGCAGCGACCAAAGGAGTCGTTGCCATGAATATGAGTTTTGCCCGCAGTTTTTTTCCGGAGGAGGCGCCATACCATGAGTCTCGAGACGTATCGCAGTTTTCGGTTGTAAAACAGCTAAGCAATGTGGCCGGCCGCGATGCTTTTAGCGCAGTGCCTCGACTGGTGGCGCAGGGGCTGCAGTCCGATGCCGTGGCCGCAGTGATTGGCGATGGGGGGCAGCAAGTCGTAAATTTCGTTGTGAATTCCGGGTTTCAGACGGTACGAAATGCCTACAAACGAGACATAAAGTCCGGTCTTCAGAAAATGATGACGACGAATCGCCCGGCGCTTGCTGATAAAGCGATTCAAAGTTATGGCGCCGTTTGATGAAATGAACGCCATCTCCACTTGATGTTCACCAAAAAAATACAACCGATCACCCCCGGATCATCTCCCGCACCTTGGCGGTGAGCAGATCGAAAGTGAACGGCTTGGTGATCATCTGCATGCCCGAGTCGAGGAATCCGCCACGTACCGCCGCATGCTCGGCGTATCCAGTGATGAACAAGACCTTGAGCCCCGGCCGGTATTGCCGCCCGATTTCCGCCAGTTGGCGGCCGTTCATGCCCGGCAGCCCGACGTCACTGATCAGCAGATCGATGCGCTGCGCGGAGTTGAGAATAGGCACGGCGCCGTCGGCATCCCCGGCCTCCACGAACGCATACCCCAACTCACTGAGTACCGCACTGACCAGCACACGTACGGCCGGATCGTCTTCGACGATCAGCACGGTCTCGCCATCCATCGCGTGCGGGGTTTGCAGGATGTCGTGAGCAGGCTGCTCCAGTTCTTCACCGCGAAAACGCGGCAGGTAAAGGTTGACCGTTGTGCCCTGATCGATTTCGCTGTCGATTGAGACATGACCGCGTGATTGCTTGCTGAAACCGTAGATCATCGATAGGCCCAGACCGGTGCCCTGACCAATCGGCTTGGTGGTGAAAAACGGGTCGAACGCGCGGTTGATCACGCTCTGCGGCATGCCGCTACCGTTGTCCGTGACACTCAGCATGACGTAGTCACCGGGTTCGAGATTGCTGTAAGCCTCGGTGAATTCACTGTGCAACACCTGGTTGCTGGTCTCGACCACTAGTTTGCCGCCCTCGGGCATGGCGTCGCGGGCATTGATGACCAGATTGAGCAGGGCGCTTTCCAGTTGATTGGGGTCCGCCTCGGCCACCCACAGTTTTTCGTTCAGACGCATGTCCAACTGAATGCTTTCGTTGAGGCTGCGCTGCAACAGCTCGCCCATGGACAGGACGAGGGTGTTCATCTGCACCGCCTTGGAATCGAGCGACTGGCGACGGGAAAACGCCAACAGACGATGGGTCAGGCCGGCCGCGCGATTGGCAGACGTCACACCCAGATCGATGAGACTGTCGAGGTCTTCGGTGCGCCCACGGGCCAGGCGCCGGCGCAGCAATTCGAGGCTGCCTATAATGCCGGTCAGCATGTTGTTGAAGTCGTGGGCAATACCGCCGGTGAGCTGGCCGACCGCTTCCATTTTCTGCGACTGACGCAACGCTTCTTCGTTGTGGCGCAGTTGCGCGGTGCGTTCCTCGACCTGTTGCTCAAGGGTTTCCAATGTCGATTGCAGACGTCGTTCGCTTTCACTCAGATCGATCAGACGGTCGCGGGCTTCGTACTGTCGTCGTCGGCCGCGCAGGGCGGCAGACACCAGGCTGATCAGCGTCGCGGGATGAAACGGGCGCTCGAGGAACGTGACGTTGCCTAACAGGCTGCTCAGGTGCGAGGAGGGGCCTTGCTCTTGTCCACCGTGATGGGTGAGCAGAACAATGGGGAGATCCGACCATGCCGGTTGCTGTTCCAGGTAAAGGAACAAGGCTTCCATTTCTGGCCCGCGCAACGCTTCTGCGGCGATCAACAGAAGACCGGCGCCGGGCTCCAGCTCAGTGCACAGCGAACCGAGATTCGGCGTCACCAGCCCTTCGTAACCGGCCTCGTTGAGGATCATCAGCGCAATTTGGCTGTCGCGCCCCACAGGCGCCAGAATCAGCGCCCGTTCGGCCAGTGTTACCGAAACCGTCACGAAGCCTCTTCCCGAAGCAGTGGATTGCTCGCGCCGAGGTAGGTCGGTACGCCGCGCAGCACGCCCTGGAAGGCTTCCAGCGGCTTACCGATGGTCATGCCCTGCGTAGAAATGCGGTATTCGCGAATCGTCGATTCGTGGCTGCCGGTGCGTTTCTTGATGATGGAAATCGCGCGGCGGACTTTGCCGAGGGCTTCGAAGTATCGCAACAGAATCACCGTGTCGGCCAGATAAGTGATGTCGACCGGTGCCTGCATGTCGCCGACCAGACCATGCTGGGCAACGGTCATAAAGGTCGCAGCGCCTTTGCGATTGAGGTACAGCAGCAGTTCGTGCATATGCAGCACGAGGGCGTTCTCTTCAGGCATTGCCGCCTGGTAGCCGTTGATACTGTCGATGACCACCGTCTTGATCTGGCCTTCATCGACGCATCGACGCACCCGGTGAGAGAACTCGCCCGGTGACAGCTCAGCGGCATCCACCTGCTCGATCAGCAGATTGCCGGTGGCTTGCAGGGCTTTGAGATCAATGCCGATGTTGTTCATGCGCTCGAACAGCAGGCCGAGTTCTTCATCGAAGATAAACAGTGCCGCTTTTTCACCGCGAGCGACCGCTTCCGCCGCAAAGATCATCGTGATCAGCGACTTGCCGGTACCTGCCGGACCAAGAATCAGTGTGCTGGAACCGGTTTCCACGCCGCCGCCGAGCAAGGCGTCCATTTCTGGAATGCCACTGGTCAACTGCAAACGCGGGTAATTACCACGGTGTTCGGCCGCCACCAGACGCGGGAACACATGTACGCCGTCCCCCATGATGGTGAAGTCGTGAAAACCGCCGCGGTACTTCTGCCCGCGATACTTGATCACGCGGATCCGCCGCCGCTCGGCGCCGTAATTAGGCGTCAACTCCTCAAGGCGGATCACGCCGTGGGCCACACTGTGCACGGTTTTATCGAGGGACTCGGTGGTCAGGTCATCTAGCAGTAGAACCGTGGCGTCGTAACGCACGAAGTAGTGCTTTATCGCCAGAATCTGCCGGCGATATCGCAAAGAGCTTTGCGCCAGCAAACGAATCTCCGACAGGCTGTCGAGCACTACGCGGGTCGGCTTGAAGCGCTCGACCACTTCGAAAATCTGTTTCGTCGCCTCACCCAATTCCAGATCGGAGGAGTACAGCAGGCTCTGCTGGTGTTCGGCATTGAGCAGGCTTTCCGGCGGCGTCAGCTCGAAGATTTCGATGTTTTCATTCAGCTCCCAGCCGTGGGACAGCGCCCCTTGGCGCAATTCACGCTCGGTTTCCGAGAGCGTGATGTATAACGAGCGTTCGCCGGCTTTTGCGCCGGCCATAAGAAAATGCAAGGCGACTGTGGTTTTGCCGGTACCGGGCTCGCCCTCCAGCAAAAACACATGACCGCGAGACAAACCACCGGCGAGGATGTCATCCAGGCCCACAATGCCGGTGGCGGCTTTCGCACTGATCAACTCGTTAGATGTAGACAAAAAATGCCCTCTCATGACTACGGGGGTCGAGGCCGCCGACTGAGTTCGGCGACCTGAATTACTTGACCCCACGCGTTGATGGCGGTTCCGCTTTTTCTCCCACAATGTGTCAGGAAGGCTGCCGACAGCGCTTAAAGCCCTTGCTGCAAAGCAGGGTCATCCGGATTGAGCTGCTCGAGTTGGGCCAACAGGATCTGCACGTTTTGCAACTGGCCACTTTCTTTCCAGTAGTTGATCAGCAGAACCCGCGCCTTGCGGTCGGCCGGGTGGCGCTGGACGATTTCCTGTAGCTGGTTCTGTGCCGCTTCCAGCTCCTCCGCACTGTGCAGAGTGGTGGCGAGGTCGTAGCGGTAATCCTTGTTGTCAGGTTCCAGCTCGACCGCCTTGGACAAGCCGAGAAGGGCGTACTCACGTTGACCGTGGTGCAGCAGCCACAGGCCGAGGGCATGTTGCAGATAAGCGGAGTCAGGTTGGGCTTTAAGCTGTTGGGCGAGCAACTGCCGGGCGGCGTCGCTCTGGCCCTGGCGGTCGAGCACATCGATCTGCATCACCAGGGCCGCAAGGTTGCCGGGCTCCAGACGTAGCGTATTGTCGAGTGCAAGCTGCGCCTGTTTCAGTTCGGAGTTATGGATATAAAGTCGCGCCAGTTGCGCGTAAGCCGCGGCGCTTTCCGGTTCTCCTTTGAGCGCTTCTTCCCAGCCATCGATGGCCTGCTGCAGCGGGGCGAAATACAGGCCCAGCTCATCCGGGGTCAGGCCGAGCAAAGCGTTGATCGCGGCAAAGCGAACCGTTTGATCTTCATCATCGAGCATCGGCCCCAGCAACAGGCTGCGTTGCCCGCCCGGCACCAGTCCAACCACACTTTTGATCGCTGCCAGCCGCACTTGGGGTGCTTCGTTCTGCAAGTCCGCGTCGGCGAGTTTCAGCGCCTGTGGACTGGGGTAGTTAGCCAGTTCGCCATGCAGCCAGACGCGCCGCTTGACCGACAAATCCGGCCGCCCCAATTGCTGATACAACTGGCGCGCCGCGCCGGGCTCACCGGTGCGGGCGGCACCCAGCGCTTCGCTATAGCCATGCTTGATCGCGTCCGGAATGACTGGGGCGGTGCTGCGCAGGAACAGCCATGCGACGACGACAACAAGCACAAGGCCAAGGCTGATAAGCAGGTAGCGGCGGGACTGAGGCATGCAGGTTTCCGAAAACTGGCGTACTTGAGCAGAGGGGCAAGCTTCGGTCAGCTCGGGCCGTGAGTCAAACCCCGCGCGAGCGAATCGGCCTACAAGTTCTGTCGACTCCGTTGGCCGTCAAATTTTCGATGCAGTGTCTACGCTTGCAGGTGTCGCTTGCAGGCGGGCACAACATCCACTGTCAATGTGCTTGAAAGCAAAAAGGATCAGGCAAAAAAAGCCCCGCGACCGAATGATACGCGGGGCAAAAAAATTGGTTGGTTGCGGCCAACCAAAGGAGCTCATTAACAACTTTTACTTACTGGCGACCGTCTCTGGTTGCCAGCCACCGCCAAGGGCTTTGTAGATCGCGACAATGCCGCGGTACAGATCGACTTCGGCCTGGGCCTGGCTGTCTTCGGCATTCAGACGTTCACGCTGCGCATCGAGCAGCACAAGGAAGTCAGTGGTGCCTTCGCGATAGCGGATCTCCGCGAGATCGGCAGCCTTTCGGCTCGATTCACTCTGGCGAATCAGCGAGATCAGGCGCTGCTGCCGTTTGCCGTAGTCGCTGAAGGCGTTTTCCGACTCTTCCAGTGCCAACAACACTTGTTGCTCGTAGGTCGCCAGCGCGCCTTCAGCATCCGCGTCGGCACCGCGCAAACGGGCCCGCACACTGCCAAGGTCGAATGCTGCCCAGGTGATGCTCGGGCCCAGTGCCCAGGCGTTGGCCGCCGAGGAACCGATCTGCGAACCGCGCCCGGCCGTCCAGCCCAGGAAACCGCTGAGGCTCACTCGTGGGAACAGATCAGCTTTTGCCACGCCAATGCGCGCCGTGGCCGAGGCCAGTTGGCGTTCAGCGCTGAGGATGTCCGGACGACGTTGCAGCAGCTCGCCCGGGTTGCCAATCGGCAATGCCTTGGCAATCGCCGGCAAGTCTTTAGGGCTCAAGTCCACTGTGAGCTTGTCCGGGCGTTCACCCAGCAGAGTGGCGATGCGGTTTTTCTGGCGAACCTGTTCCGCCTGGAGTTGCGGCACACTGGCTTCGACCGACGCCAGGCGCGCATCGGCACGTTCCACGTCGAGCTGATCGCCAACACCAGCGTCACGCAGGCTGATGGTGATCTTGCGCGACTCCTGCTGGTTGTTCAGGTTGGCCACGGCGATCTTTTCCCGCAGTTGCGCGCCACGCAGTTGACCGTAAGCGTCCACCAGTTCGGCAATCATGGTGACTTGCAGTTGATACAAGTCGGCTTCGGCGGCCTGCTGGTCGGCATCGCTGGCTTCCAGATTGCGCTGGATACGACCGAACAAGTCCAGCTCCCAGGCCATGTCCAGACCCAGGTCATAGCGTTCGCTGTTGACCCGATTGGTGGTCTGGCCGGGGATTTGTCCCTTGGCCAGATCGCTGGAGGCGCGGCTGGTGATGGTCGGCATGGCGTCGTTGCTGGCGTCGTCGCGGATCGCCCGGGCAGCTTTCCAGCGAGCGAAGGCCACGCGCAGTTCACGGTTGCCTTGCAGCGATTGTGTCACCAACTGGTTGAGGGTCGGATCGTCGAACTGCTGCCACCAGATGCCTTCGAACTTCGAACGGTCAAAGTTCTTCTGACCGTTGGCGCCGTCGGTGGCGGTCGTGATGTTGGCCGCCTCCGTCGCCGGGGTCTTGTAGTCGGGGCCGACGGCGCAGGCGCTGAGGGCCAGCACCAGCAGACTCGGCAGGAAGACTTTCAGACTCATTGTTGCGCCTCCGGTTGCTTTTGAAGATTGTGCGCCTTGGCCGCTTTGCGCTGCTCGCTGCGTTCGACAAAGTTACGGATCAATACGTAGAACACGGGTGTCAGCAACAGACCGAAGAAGGTCACCCCGAGCATCCCGGAGAACACCGCCACACCCATGGCGTGACGCATCTCGGCACCGGCACCACTGGAGAGCACGAGCGGCACCACCCCCATGATGAACGCGAAGGAAGTCATCAGGATCGGCCGCAGACGCAGACGGCAGGCTTCCAGTACCGCAGCGAGCGGGTCGAGGCCTTCTTCCTGTTTATCCTTGGCAAATTCGACGATCAGAATCGCGTTCTTACACGCAAGTCCCACCAGTACGATCAAACCGATCTGGGTGAAGATGTTGTTGTCACCGCCAGAGATGATCACACCGGTGATGGCCGACAGCAGGGTCATCGGTACGATCAGGATCACCGCCAGTGGCAGGCTCCAGCTTTCGTACTGAGCAGCAAGTACCAGGAACGCCAGCAGTACGCAGAGCGGGAACACGAACAGCGCGGTGTTGCCGGACAGAATCTGCTGGTAGGTCAGGTCGGTCCATTCGTAGGTCATGCCGTTCGGAAGTTCATCCTTGAGCAGTTTCTCGATGGCTTTTTCCGCCTGGCCGGAGCTGTAGCCGGGGGCTGCCGCACCGTTGATTTCCGCGGTGATGAAGCCGTTGTAGTGCATCACGCGATCCGGCCCCGAGGTGTCGCTGACCTTGATGAAGGTCGCCAGCGGGATCATTTCGCCTTTGTTGTTGCGCACTTTCAGTTGACCGATCTGATCGGATTCGAGGCGGAACTGTTGCTCGGCCTGGACGTTGACCTGATAAGTGCGGCCGAAACGGTTGAAGTCGTTGGCATACAGCGAACCCAGATAGATCTGCAGGGTGTCGAAGATGTCGCTGACCGCAACGCCATGGGTCTTGGCTTTTTCACGGTCGATGGCTGCATCGACCTGCGGCACGTTCACGGTGTAACTGGTGAACAGGCCTGCCAGTTCCGGCACGCTGTGACTCTTGTTGATGATGTTCATGGTTTCTTTGTACAGCTCGTCGTAGCCCAGGTTGCCCCGGTCTTCGATTTGCAGGCGGAAACCACCAATGGTGCCCAGACCTTGTACCGGCGGTGGCGGGAAGATCGCCATGTACGCCTCTTGAATGTTCGCGTACTGGCCGTTCAAGGCACCGGCAATCGCACCGGCGGACATGCTCGGATCTTTACGCTCGTCGAACGGTTTCAGGGTGACGAACACGATGCCGGCGTTCGGGCTGTTGGTGAAACCGTTGATCGACAGACCCGGGAACGCTACGGCGCTTTCCACGCCTGGCTGTTTCAGCGCCAGGTCGGACATGCGCTTGATCACGTCTTCGGTGCGATCCAGGCTCGAGGCGTCCGGCAACTGCGCGAAGGCCACCAGGTATTGTTTGTCCTGGCCAGGTACGAATCCGGTCGGGGTGCTGGAGAAACCGAAGAAGGTCAGCACCATCAGGCCTGCGTACAGCAACAGGGCGATGCCGCTGCCGCGGATAACCCGGCGCACGGTGCCGACGTAGCCATGGCTGGCACGGTCGAAGAAACGGTTGAACGGACGGAACAACCAGCCACCGAAGATCTTGTCGAGAACCTTGGAGAAGCGGTCTTTCGGCGCGTCGTGACTTTTCAGCAACACAGCGGCCAGCGCTGGCGACAGGGTCAGCGAGTTGAATGCCGAGATCACTGTCGAAATGGCAATGGTCAGAGCGAACTGCTTATAGAACTGACCTGTGAGGCCGGAGATGAAAGCCGCCGGAACAAACACCGCACATAGCACCAGTGCCGTCGCAATGATCGGGCCGGTCACTTCACGCATGGCGCGTTTTGTGGCTTCTACCGGGGTCAAGCCAAGTTCGATGTTCCGTTCGACGTTCTCTACCACCACGATGGCATCGTCCACCACGATACCGATGGCCAGTACAAGGCCGAACAGTGACAGCGCGTTGAGCGAGAAACCAAACAGGTGCATCACCGCAAACGTACCGATCAACGATACCGGCACCGCCACCAACGGAATGATCGAGGCGCGCCATGTTTGCAGGAACAGAATCACCACCAGCACCACGAGGATCAGCGCTTCGAAGAGGGTATGAACCACCGCTTCGATCGAGCCGCGCACGAAGATCGTCGGGTCATAAACGATGCTGTAATCCATGCCCTGCGGGAAACCTTTCTTCAACTCGTCCATCTTCGCCCGAACGTCGTTCGAGATATCGATGGCGTTGGAGCCTGGACGCTGGAAGATCGGGATGGCCACGGCTGGTTGGTTGTTCAGCAACGAACGCAGGGCGTATTGGCTGGAGCCCAGTTCGACGCGAGCAATGTCTTTGAGCCGAGTGATTTCACCGTTGTCGCCTGCGCGAATGATGATGTTCTCGAACTCTTCCTCAGTTACCAGACGGCCCTGAGTGTTGACCGACAGCTGGAAGCTTTGCGCAGTCGGGGCAGGGGGCGCGCCCAGTTGGCCGGCAGCCACCTGACGGTTCTGTTCGCGAATTGCGGTGACTACATCGGTCGCAGTCAGGTTACGCGAAGCGGTCTTGTTCGGATCGAGCCACACACGTAGCGAGTAATCGCCCATGCCGAACAACTGCACATCACCGACACCGCCCAGACGCGCGAGCTCATCCTTGATGTTCAGGATTGCGTAGTTGGACAGGTAGAGCATGTCGTAGCGCTTGTCCGGCGAGGTCAAGTGCACAACCATGGTCAGGTCGGGTGATGCCTTGTCGACGGTGATACCGATGCGCGTCACTTCCTCGGGAAGCTTCGGTTCGGTACGGGTCACGCGGTTTTGCACCTGCACCTGCGCATTGTCCAGGTCAGTGCCCAGGGCGAAGGTGATGGTCAGCGTGATCTTGCCGTCAGCAGTGGACTGCGAGGACATGTACAGCATGTTTTCGACACCGGTGATGGCTTGCTCCAGCGGAGCGGCCACGGTCTCACCGATGACTTTGGGGTTGGCGCCCGGGAAGTTGGCACGTACTACCACGGTTGGCGGCACGACTTCCGGGTATTCGCTGATCGGCAACTGGAACAGCGAGATCGCACCGGCGATCAGGATCAACAGCGACAACACCGCTGCGAAGATCGGCCGTGAAATGAAGAATTGGGAAAAATTCATCGGAGTTATCGTCCCTTAACCGCGTGGGTTCGTAGCAGCCAGCTTCACAACCGAACCGGACGCGCCTTTGGCAGGGGCGACTTTTGGCAGGTTGCTGGCTTCCAGCGCTTGACGTTGTTGAGCGAGTGCCGCGAGGGTTTGCTCGCTGGCCATCGGCACCACTTCAGGGGTAACCGGTGAGCCAGGACGAACCCGTTGCAGACCCTTGACGATGATCGTGTCGTCCTTGTTCAGGCCGGTACGCACGATGCGCAGGCCTTCGATCTTCGGACCAAGCTCAACTGGGCGGTAGGCGGTTTTGTTGTCCGCATCCATTACCAGCACGAACTTCTTGCCCAGATCGGTACCGACGGCTTCGTCGTTGATCAACATGGCGTTGTAGGTGCCACTGCCGACAAGTTTCAGGCGTGCATACAGGCCAGGGGTGTAGTTGCCGTCGCTGTTGTCGAACACCGCGCGGCCACGGATGGTGCCGGTTTTCGGATTGACCTGGTTGTCGACGAAGTTCATCTGGCCCAGGTGCGGGTTGCCGTCTTCATTCGACAGGCCCATGTAAACCGGTGTGGTGGCACCGCGCTGACCCTTACGGGCGAGTTGGGTGTATTTGAGGAACACACGTTCGTCGGCGTCGAAGTAGGCGTAGACCTTGTCGGTGGAAACAACGCTGGTCAGCGGAGTAGTGTCGGCGGTCACCAGGTTGCCGGCGGTGATTTCGGCACGGCTGACGCGGCCGCTGATCGGCGAAGTGACGCGGGTAAAGCTCAGGTTCAGTTTGGCCAGATCCAGTTGCGCTTGCAGTGCACCGACGGCGGCGCGGGCTTCTTGTGCAGCGCTGGTGCGCGAGTCGGCCAGTTCAGCGGAGATGGCGTTGCTGGCGCGCAGACGTTCACCGCGTCCGGCTTCGTTTTCACTGCGGGTGGCGTTGGCACGGGACTGGGCGACCAGGGCTTCGAGGCGGCGAACTTCAGCCTGGAACGGACGGGGGTCGATCTGGAACAGCAGGTCGCCTTTCTTGACCAGTGCGCCTTCAGTGAAAGCGACATCGTCGATCTGGCCGGAGACCCGTGGACGGATTTCAACGGTTTCCGGCGCTTCAAGGCGCCCGGTGAATTCGTCCCACTCGTTGACCGGTTGTTCCAGCACTTTGGCCACGCTGACTTTGGCAGCGGGCAGGGTGGCGGCAGTCTCCGGAGTCTTGCCGCAGGCGCTCATCACCAGTACGGCCAACATGGCCAACGGGAAGCGCAAATGTTTGAGTGACTGTTCCATGGATGCATCCGCCAATGTATTGAAGATGGGCGGATGATGCTCGGCGGGGTGGTATGGCACGAATCGAATGAAGCAAAGGTAACTATCATTCGGAATGATATAAGACTCGAGCGAGCCCTCTAGCATGCACCTTTCGTTAGGTGGCTATCAATCTCGTCGATGGCAATGCTGTGTTGTCTGCTTTGCAACGATCAGGGCTGAGGTTGAGAGAAGGGGATTATGTGGCGATTAAAAAGAAGAACCCGCCAGTGCGGCGGGTTCGAATTTCATGATCAGAGTTTCGGTAACTGACCGATCCGCGCAATCATCTCTGTCACGATCTGCAGATCGAGCTGGAACTGATCCACGGTCTTGAATTCACCGTCGGTATGACCGGTGTACTTGACCTCAGGTCGAGCCAGACCGAACTGCACGCCGTTTGGCAGTTCATGCACCGAAGTCGCTCCCGCGGAAGTGCCGAATTCGTGTTTCATGCCCAGATTTTCGGTGGCAACCGCCAGCAGCGCCTTGACCCACTCACCCTCAGGATTGCGGTACATCGGCTCGGCAATCGAATAGTCGAAAGCTACGGCCACATGGCTCTTCTGGCTCCAGACCGCCAGTTTTTCGGCGATTTCTGTCTTGAGCTTCTCAGGCGATTTGCCCTTCGGAACGCGCAGGTTGACTGCAAGCTTGAAGGTCTTTTCATCCATCCCGACGTAGGTCAGCGACGTGGTCAGCGGCCCCATGAAGGCATCGGAGAAACCGACCTCCAGTTTATTGCCAAGGTAATCCAGGCCCCAATTGTCAGCGGCGTAGCGCGCAGCATCGGTAATGTGGTTGTGCTTGAGCGCGACTATGCCATCAAGGCTATTGATGAAGTCGAGCATTCGCGCCACCGGATTGACCCCGGACTCGGGCTCGGAGGAGTGCGCGGACACACCGGTCACCGTCAACTTGACATCTTTGCCATCGACCTTCGCCGCTACTTCAAAATTGCCACCGTTGCGCTTGGCGTAATCAGCGCCGGCCTTTTGCAGGCTGGCAGCCAGTTCGGCAGGCTTGTCGGTCAGCAGTGTGGCGACCGATACGGAAGGAATCTGGTTGGTCGCCAGGCCTCCGGTCATCGAAATGATTTCTGCACCTTTGCCTTCGCCCTTGCGTTTGGCGAAGTTGGCCATGACCGTGCCGTAGCCCTTCTCGGCAATCACCACCGGGTAACCACCGTCCAGCGCCAGGTTGTAGTTTGGCGTCGGATTGCGCTCGAAGTAGTAGGGGATCGCGTCGCCGGTGGTTTCTTCAGTGGTGTCCACCAATAGCTTGAAATTGCGCGCCAGTGGCAGTTTTTCGTCCTTGATTACCTTCATGGCATACATCGTCACCACGATGCCGTTTTTGTCATCTTCGGTGCCGCGGCCATACATGCGATCACCGATCAGGGTGATCTTGAACGGGTCGAGGCGGGTGCCGTCCTTCAGTACCCAGTTTTCCGGCGTTACCGGAACTACGTCGGCGTGTGCATGAATGCCGACCACTTCATCGCCCGTGCCTTCGAGAGAGATCTCATAGACGCGGTTGTCGATGTTGCGGAAATTCAGATTGAACGACTTAGCCAGGCTTTTGATCTTCTCGCCGATCTTGATGAACTCCGGGTTTTCGTGCTGAGCAACGCCGTCCTTGCGATAAGTCGGGATCTCGACCAGTTCGCGCAGAGTCTCGGTTGCAGCCGCGCTGTATTTCACGCGTGCGTAGATGCCGAGCAGGCGATAGATCTCGTTCTGCTGTTCAGCCGTCAGCGTTTTGTTGCCGAGGAAAGCGCCAATGGCCGGACCGATATCAGCAGTCTTGGCCAGATCGCTTTTGGCCAGGCTGCCGAGGAACTGGCGGAAATCGGTGGTCGATTCGGCCTTGAAGGTTTTGAGGATTTCAGCGCTTTGCTGTGGAGTGATATTGGCCTGAGCCGGTGCGGTGAAAGCTGACAGCCCCGCCAGCATCAAGGTCGCTGCGGCGAGTTTTTTGAAAGGGAAATTCATTACGAAGGGCATTCCTTTGCAGGGCAGTGAGTTGGGAGTGTCTCAACGATGAGACACATACACTTACAAACTAACACTGCTGTAGAGCATCGCGGGAGCCCTGAAACGGGATTTGTCGCACAGAAATGCAAAAGCGACGCAGAAACGAAAGTGGTTCTGGCTCAGCCATCGAACTCTTTTCGGGCCAGCAGCGGACGCTGGTCGTCGACGATCGATTCACTTTTTCTTTATAGTGCGGTCCCCAGCGAACTACCGGTCGCCTGAGGTTTTGGCCGACGGGTAAGCATAAACGTTCGCGATTTTCGAGTGAGTAATACGCCCTTCAATGAGCAATTCAACGGCTACAACTAATGGTAATTGGTACGCGGTGATTGCGTTGGCACTGGCAGCGTTTGTGTTCAACACCACTGAGTTTGTGCCTGTTGGCCTGTTGAGTTCGATCGGCAGCAGCTTCGACATGTCGTCGGCGCAGGTCGGTTTGATGCTGACGATCTATGCGTGGGTAGTGTCGCTGACATCGCTGCCGATCATGCTGCTCACGCGTAACATCGAGAGGCGCAAATTGTTGATCGTGCTGTTTGGGATGTTCATCGTCAGCCACGTGTTGTCGAGTTTCGCGACAAGCTTCGCTGTCCTGTTGGTCAGCCGTATCGGTGTGGCGTTGGCACATGCGCTGTTCTGGTCGATCACCGCTTCGCTGGCCGTGCGTCTGGCGCCACCGGGCAAGCAAGTTCAAGCCTTGGGTTTGCTGGCAACCGGTACTTCGCTGGCGATGGTGCTGGGCATACCCCTCGGTCGGTTGTTGGGCGAAGCCATGGGCTGGCGCACGACCTTCATGGTGATCGCTGGTTTGGCGGCCACGCTGGTGTTGTGCCTCGCCAAGGTTCTACCGTTGCTGCCGAGTCAAAACTCAGGCTCCCTGAGAAGTCTGCCTTTGTTGTTCAAACGACCTGCGCTGGTGGCGGTGTACATCCTGACGGCAATGGTAGTGACTGCCCAGTTCACCGCTTACAGCTATATCGAGCCGTTCGTTGAAGGAGTGGCGGGTTTGAGTGGCGATGCAGTAACGCTCATCCTGCTGTTATTCGGCGGTGCAGGTATTTTCGGATCGCTGCTGTTCAGTTGGCTGCACAGCTATAACCCGCAGCGCTTCCTGATCGTCACCGTGGTGGTACTCGCGTTGTGCCTGATGTTGTTGCTGCCTTTGAGCGGTGAGGTGTCGTACCTGGGTCTGCTGAGTCTGTTCTGGGGAATGGCGATCATGGGATTTGGGCTGGCGTTGCAGTCGAAGGTTCTGGTGCTGGCTTCGGACGCCACCGATGTGGCGATGGCGATGTTTTCAGGGATCTACAACGTCGGGATCGGCGGCGGCGCACTGCTGGGAAGCTGGGTAGGCGGCCAGTTAGGGTTTGCTTACATAGGGATAGTGGGTGGCATGCTGGCGGCGTCGGCGCTGTTGTTCTACTGCCTGTCGATCTACCGCTTTACTCGGTCTGCTTGAGCTGGGGTTGTTTGAATAAGATGAACGCTTGAGCAGAGTGGCGTTAACGGGTAACGCCACTCTGCTCCGCTAAGACTTTTCAAAGACTGTCCGGATCCCCAAAAAACATCTGAATCCGCGACCTCAACCAGCGCTCACCCGGATCGTTATCCTGCGACCCGCGCCAGGCCATGTGCAGTTCAAACGTACGCGTCGGCAGCGGCGGATCTTCCGCGCGAACACCGCCAGCAGCCGTCAGTGCATCAGCGGTGTAGTCCGGCACGGTGGCGACAATGTCAGTGCCCGCGAGCAATGTACTCAAACCATTGAACTGCGGCACGGCTAGCACTACGTGGCGTTTGCGGCCAAGTTTCTCCAGTTCCTCATCAACAAAGCCGCTGAGGTCGCCAGCGAACGACACCAGCGCATGCGGCCGGGCGCAGTAATCGTCGAGGCTCAGCGGGCCGGGCACGGTGTCGGCGCGCAGCAGCTTTGGCGCACTGCGTCGCAAGACTTTGCGCTTGGCATTGGCCGGCAAGTCGGTGGTGTAGCTGACCCCGATGGAGATTTCGCCGGATGCCAGCAAACCCGGCATCAGAATGTAATTGACTCGACGCACTACCAGCACAATCCCCGGCGATTCGGCCCGCAGACGTTTGAGCAGCATTGGCAGCAGCGCGAATTCAACGTCATCGGACAAACCGATCCGAAATACCGAAGTGCTGGTCGCCGGGTCGAATTCCGCCGCACGGCTGACCGCTGTCGAAATCGAATCGAGGGCAGGCGAGAGCAGGGCGAAGATTTCCACGGCACGGGCGGACGGTTCCATGCTCCGGCCAGTGCGGACGAACAAAGGATCATCGAACAGGCCGCGCAGGCGCGAAAGCGCCGCACTGATCGCCGGCTGGCCGAGGAACAATTTCTCGGCGGCACGGGTCACACTGCGTTCGTGCATCAATGTTTCGAATACGATCAACAGGTTCAGGTCGACACGACGCAGGTCATTACGATTCATCTGGAGTCCTGGCAGAGTCATCAAGCTTGACGAGGGCGACCATATGAGAACAATGGCCGGCATGAATCTTACGGGGAAAGGCTGGTACTCTGCACCGGAAAATTCAGCTTTACTGCGACGGTGTGAGCAGTTTTTTCAAGGATTTTGCGAATGCCGCCCATACTGCGGAATCAATGACAGGCATGTCGACTATTAATAGCCACTGATAGTCTTGGGTCAAAAGCCCAGATAGAGTTCAGGGCATTAGAGGTTACTTTGACGAGGTTTGCGATGTCCCGCACGATCCGTTTTCACAAGTTTGGTCCGGCCGAGGTGCTCAAATGCGAAGAGCATGCGGCCGCTCAGCCAGGTCCTGGCGAAGTGCAGGTGCGTGTCGAGGCTATCGGCATCAGCTGGTATGACACGCTGTGGCGTCAGAATCTGGCGTCTTCCCAGGCACGCCTGCCCTCCGGGCTTGGCCATGAAATGGCTGGCGTGGTTACGGCGGTTGGTGCTGATGTCGAAGATCTGTCCGTCGGTGACAAGGTCGCCAGTTTTCCGGCCGAGAGTCCGAACGACTATCCGGTCTACGGTGAGTCGATTGTACTGCCGCGTACCGCGCTGACCCGTTATCCGGATGTGCTCAGCCCGATCGAAGCCAGTGTGCATTACACACCGCTGTTGATCGCCTATTTCGCTTACGCCGATCTGGCGCGGGTCAAACCCGGGCAATTTGCCCTGGTTACTGACGCCAGCCATTGCGCCGGCCCTTCGTTTGTTCAACTGGGCAAGGCGATGGGTGTGCGGGTGATTGCTGCCACCAAAGAGGCGGAAGAGCGTGAATACCTGCTCTCACTCGGTGCAGAAAAGGTGATTGTCACCGAAGAGGAAGATCTGTTGATGCGAATCAACAAGATCACCGAGAACCGTGGCGTGGACGTGGTTTTCGATGGTCTCGGTGGTCCGCAGATGTCGCTGCTTGGCGATGTTCTGGCGCCGCGTGGCAGCCTGGTTCTTTACGGCCTGCAGGGTGGCAACCAGACGCCGTTTCCGGCGTGTGCAGCGTTCCAGAAGAACATCCAGTTCTTCGTGCACTGCATCGGCAACTTCACCGGTAAGCCGGAGTTAGGCATCACCCAGGACCACGTCGCCTTGCAACGTGCCTTGCGTGACATCAACCAGTTGACCGCTGATCGTGTTTTGCTGCCACTCAAGACCCGTGTGTTCCCGTTCAATGAGTTCGTCGAGGCACATCGTTACATGGACGAATGCCCTTGCCGCGAACGGGTCGCTCTTCAAGTCGAACCAGCGTAAAGCCAGCAATCAGAGTCCGTGGCCCCACGGACTCTTGCGTGTTAATCCCCCCCCCTGAAGAACAAAACGCCCGGTGCTGTGCCGGGTATCAGTTCAGTAACTGAACTGGTTTTTACTCTCGATCTGTATCTTCTAATCGCAATATAAGCCCTGATAATTGAATGATTACTTTCATCTCAAGGAATGAGTCATGGCTGTGCATTCAATTTGCCCTGCGCGCAATAAATCGACCCACTCTGTTGGTCGCGCCCACTACTGTTTAATTGTTGTAGGTTTATTCGGAAACTGCTTCTCTTTTTCTTGTACTCATTTGTCGTGGGACGTTGTGGGAAGTTTCCTAGGAATCCAAAATAAAAGAAAAACATCAATGATTACAGTCGCTTGAAGCGCCACGTCTGCATTTGGCGGTTTTTTTATAGCTTAAGTGTTTCAAGTGACTACAGATTTGTAAGTGTTAGCATCTGAATGTCTATTACTTATTGATGAATTGTCGTGTGACTGATGTTTCGGTTTGCGCGGCATGAAACTTTTGATACCGGGTAAATACCGATGAGCACGATCCATGATCAGGCAATGAATTATGTCTACCAGCAAGTATTGCAACGTTTGCTGAGTTTCTTCTCTCGCGCCGAACGCACGGCATTGCAGTTGTTGATCCAGCGACTCGTCGTGGCGGCTGGCGGCATGGAGAACATCGGTCATTTCAAGGTGCTGGTAAACCAGTCCGGATCACGCGACAGCTGTTACACGCTGGCCTTGTTACGGGCGGCGCAACTGAGTATTGCGGGGCGTGCGCCCGCGACTTTTCAACTGCGGGTGGCGACCCTGCGCTGGAGTGGCAACAGTCATACGGCACTGCAGAATATGCACCGCAGCTACAGCGCGCTCTTCCTTTATGACGATCCTCGGGTCGAACTGTTGATGGTGGATCATCGCCAGGTCTTGCCCTTCGATCATCAGGCACCCATCTGCGAAGAGGGGCGTGAAGCCAACCGCGTCAACCTGCTGCTGATCGGCCATCGTAGAACCTTCAGTGAAGTGCTCGAATTGTGGGATGACGCTTATCTGGCCACGGCCGAGTTCTACGGTCAGATCGCCCGATGGAACAATGGCGTCGATGCAATGATCGGCAGTGAGTCTGCGCGTCGTCAAAAGCACTTTCTCGACGGATTGAGTCGCGCAGTGCAGAAAGCGGCAATTGCCGGACCGATTGTCGGTGGTTCAGGCTTTGAGATTTTGTTCCCATTGCTTGACGGTCTGGGCGGGGATTATTACCGCGAATTTTATACGGAGGAGGAGCGTGTAGCGTGGCGGCCCGAAGGTCAATTTGAAACCTGCCGGCGCACCGGCTTCATTAACATCAATGACATGATTGTCGGCAAGCTCGAAGAGCGTTGGCCCTTGCTCAGCGACTTCCTGGGATTTCAGACGGATGAGCTGACGCTTTATCAGGGTGACGATGAATACGCGGACCCCTTGGTGGCTGCGCATCTGCAAGGTATGCAGGCGCAATTCATCGAGGATCGCACTTACGAGTCTGGAATCAGTGACTACCTTCAAAGCAGCTTGAATGCGATGCGCCGCAAGCAAGTGCCTGAGCCGGTGTGTGAACAACTGCTATGCAGTTTCGGTAATCCGCAAGAACCTGAACAGTTGCGACACCAGGCAGAGAGCTGCCTGATGGCCAACTTCGATCTGAACGAAATTCAGCTGACCTGCCTGTTGTTTGCGCCGTTCATTGACAGCGGCGCCGGTCTTGAACGGTTTTTACGCAGTTGCCATCCCGGCATGTTGGTGGCACTGCCAGATTTGCATCGGGCGATGCAGGGCTTGCATGCTCCGGAACAGGTACTCAAGTGGGTGACGGACGTCAGCGGATTGCCCGTCAGTTTGATCGTCCGTCTCTACGCAATGGGGCCGATTCGAATCATCGCATCCAGCGACTTGGTCTCGCAGGACGGAAGTCTGGACAAGGCGGTTTCCGGATCGGCAGCCGATCGGTCGGCGGAAGGCTGATTGTGAGTTATTTACCGGAAAATGAATCGGTATCCCGGGATGTGGGTTCGTGAAAGCGTTGCGCGAAAACGACTTCATTTATCAGGCGGTTTACCGTTATCTGACATTACTGATCGACGAAGCGGGAAGCAGCTCGGCGGCGCGTTTGCCCTCACTGCGGCAACTGGCAGAGCGGTTGAATGTGTCCATCTCGACCGTCCAGTACGCTTATTCGCTGCTGGAAAAGGAAGGACGCGTCTATTCGATAGCCAAGTCCGGATATTTCGCGCAAGCGCTACCGAGCATGCAACTGCCCGGTGATGGCACAGATCTGCTCGAAACCGTCTACGTCAACGCCAGGCGACCGGGCATGTGTGTGTTGAGTGACGACGAGCCGGCTTCACTGCAACCGCTCGACAGCCCATTGTTGATGCTCGAACGGGAGCTGCTTCGCCAATATCCGCGCCAGCCACAATTGGCGGTGCAGCCCTGCGGCGAACTGGAGTTGCGCACCGTACTGGCTGCGCGCTATACCTCGTCAACGGTGAATTTCTGGCATGCGGATGACGTTTATATCGGCGCAGACCTGCGCGGTGTGTTGGAAATACTGATTTCTGTACTCCAATTGCGGCGCGCCACCGTGGTGGTTGAATCGCCGTGTGACTGGGTAATCTTGCGCCTGCTGGAAGCCGCCGAAGTACGGGTTATCGAATTGCCGCTAATGGCCGGTGGAGTGATCGATCCCCAACGGCTGGAGTCGTTGCTCAAGAGCGAACCTGTGCGGTTGATCCTGTTGTCTTCAGCGTTGAGCATGCCTCAGGGGAGCCTGTTGCCCCATGCCAATCGTCAGGCCATCGCCCATTTGCTCGGGTGTCATGGCACCTGGGTTCTGGAAAACGACTGCTACAGCGAACTCGATGATGAAGGGGGCGACTCTCGGCATCTGCGCGACTGGCTCGACCCTGATCGTTTGCTGGTGTTTTCCACGTTCGAGAAATTCATCGGTGCAGAAGCGCCTTTCGGATTTGTCCTGTCGCACCATTGGCGCAGTGAGCTGCAGCGCCATTTCCTGTTGCGCGCATTCCGTTTATCACCGATCCGCCAGAAAGCGATCGCCAGGCTGTTGGCCGGCGGCCGGCTGGATCAGCATTTGTGCATACTGCGGCGGATGCTCAAGGAGCGCCGTACGCAATTGATTCAGCTGTTGCGTGAGCGCCTGGGCGATGCGTTGCAGATTATCGAGCCGCAGGGCGGGGCGACGGTGTGGGTGCGCTCGCTACGCCCGGTGGACATGGGCAACGTGTTCCATCGCCTGCTCAAACAGCAGATCATCATTGCGCCCGGGGAGTTGTTCAGCCTGCAGGGTTTGCATGCGCACCATCTGCGCTTGAGCCCATTGACTCATGGCGATCACGATCTGGTCAGCGTCGTCGGGCTGCTGGGCGATGCATTGCGGTTGGCACCGGATGAGTAACGTTAAAAAACATCGGAAGAGTTCCGGATAGATCCCTTCGCATAGCGGTCAAACTGCCAGTAAACTGCGCTCTATTCCTGAACCACTCTATTTCAGAGGTCTTGCATGACTATCAGTCCTTTTGCGGGCAAACCGGCACCGGCAGAATTGTTGGTCGACATCCCGCGACTGGTAACGGCTTATTACACCGGCCAACCTGACGCTTCCATTTCCACACAGCGTGTGGCGTTCGGCACCTCCGGTCACCGTGGCAGTTCCTTCGACTTGAGTTTCAACGAATGGCACGTTCTGGCCATTAGCCAGGCAATCTGCCTGTACCGGGAAGCCCAAGGGATTACCGGCCCCTTGTTTGTCGGCATCGACACTCATGCACTGTCGACCCCGGCCGGGGCCAGTGCGCTGGAGGTTTTGGCAGCCAACGGTGTGACCGTGATGATCGCCGAAGGCGATGAATATACGCCGACACCTGCCATATCCCATGCCATTCTCTGCTACAACCGCGGCCGTACCTCGGGCCTGGCCGACGGCATCGTCATCACGCCGTCGCACAACCCGCCACAAAGCGGCGGCTACAAATACAATCCAACCAACGGCGGCCCGGCCGACACCCACATCACCAAGTGGATCGAAGCCAAGGCCAATGAATTGCTGGTCAACAAACTGGCTGGCGTGAAACGCATCAGCTACGAGCAGGCGCTGAAGGCCAGCACTACCCATCGCCACGACTACGTGAATACCTACGTTGCCGATCTGATCAACGTGATCGATTTCGACGCCATTCGTGATGCCAAACTGCATCTGGGTGTCGATCCTTTGGGCGGAGCAGGGGTGCGCTACTGGTCGGCCATCGCCGAGCACTACCGTCTGGATCTGGACGTGGTGAACAAGCAAGTCGATTCGACCTTCCGTTTCATGACCGTTGACTGGGACGGCCAGATTCGAATGGACCCATCGTCCAGCCACGCGATGCAAGGCCTGATCGGTCTGAAAGAGCGTTTTGACGTGGCGTTTGCCTGCGACCCGGATCACGACCGCCACGGCATCGTCACGCCGTCGGGTGGCCTGCTTGCGCCAAACAACTATCTGGCGGTGTCCATCGATTACCTGTTCCAGAACCGTCCGCAATGGCGTGCCGATGCTGGCGTGGGTAAAACCGTGGTCAGCAGCGGTTTGATCGACCGCGTCGCCAAGCGTCTGGGTCGTCGTCTGTATGAAGTACCGGTCGGTTTCAAATGGTTCGCTGACGGCCTCTTCGACGGTTCGCTGGGTTTTGGTGGCGAAGAAAGTGCCGGCGCCTCGTTCCTGCGCAAGGACGGCGGCGTATGGAGTACCGACAAGGACGGTCTGATTCCGGCATTGCTTGCTGCAGAAATGACTGCTCGTACCGGCCGCGATCCAAGCCAGGCTTATCGCGCGTTGACCGAAGAACTGGGCGAGCCGTTCTCGGTGCGCGTCGACGCCAAGGCCAATCCGGAGCAGAAAGCACTGCTGAGCAAGCTGTCGCCAACGCAGGTGACCTCGACAGAACTGGCAGGCGAGAAGATTCAGAGCATTCTCAGCCACGCGCCGGGCAACGATCAGGCCATTGGCGGCTTGAAGGTAATGACCGAAAACGGCTGGTTCGCCGCACGTCCGTCTGGCACCGAAGACATTTACAAAATCTACGCCGAAAGCTTCATCGGCGACGAC
The DNA here is from genome assembly GCF_059716145.1 of Pseudomonas sp. LBUM1648. NCBI lineage: Bacteria > Pseudomonadati > Pseudomonadota > Gammaproteobacteria > Pseudomonadales > Pseudomonadaceae > Pseudomonas > Pseudomonas sp. LBUM1648. Next base: position 3,425,434 of record NZ_CP166808.1, on the reverse strand, counting down.
CACCTCAAGCAATTGGTGGCCGAGGCGCAGACCCTGGTGGATGGTGCTATTTCCAGCAAGTGATGCTCCTTGACACGCAGCATAAAAAAGGGCAACCCTCGCGGTTGCCCTTTTTTACGTCTGTGTCCCGTCCTGAATAAGGTTTACACCTTCTGACCCATTCTCAGGAGGGAGTAATGAATACGGGAGAAAGGCGCAGTCAGCGTGATTACACGCTGACCTTTAAATTGTCGGTCGTCGATCAGGTCGAAAAAGGCGAGTTGAGTTATAAAGAGGCTCAAGAGCGCTATGGCATTCAGGGTAAAACGACCGTACTGAACTGGTTACGCAGGCATGGTCGGCAGGACTGGAGTCAAGGCGCGTCCATTCGCTCCAAGAGACCCCGTTCCATGGATGAGCCCGATAAACCCCTGACACCCGAACAGCGAATCAAAGAGCTTGAAGAAAAGCTTGCCCAAGCCAACCAGAAAGCTCAGTTTTTCGAGGCCGTCGTTGGCGTTTTGAAGAACGACTTCGGTGTTTCTGTCGTAAAAAAGCGATCCGGCAAGTCCTCTCCCAAGGGCAGATCCAAGGCCTGAGCATCAGTAGGGCTTGCCAGTTCATGGGGATTTCCCGTCAGGCTTATTACAAGCGCAACCGGGCGTGTGATGCCCGGGCCCGTCATGCCCAGGAAGTGATGGGATTCGTGAGGGAAAAGCGACTTAGGCAGCCGCGCCTTGGCACCCGAAAACTTCACAATCTAATGCGCACTGAGCCAGAAGTGTCCGTAAAGGTTGGTCGAGACCGTTTATTCGATATCTTGCGAGATCGGCGCGAACTGGTTCCCCGCAGACGGGCGTATCACAAAACGACAGACAGCCATCATCGCTTTCGCCGGCATCCAAACCTGCTCAAAGATGGACCGATTCAGGTAGTCGCCAAGGCGCCAGAGCAAGTATGGGTTGCGGACATCACCTACTTACCGACGCAAACGGGTGTGGCTTATCTGAGTTTGGTCACCGATGCGTACTCCCGAAAAATCGTGGGGCACCATGTCCATGAAAGCTTGCACACCGAATCGGTGATCCAGGCGTTCAACAAAGCCCTCAGGCAGCGGAAAACGGAGCAACGCCTGGTGCATCACTCGGATAGAGGCGTCCAATACTGCTCCGAGCTTTATCAGCGGCTGCATGCCAAATACGGCATCACCTGCTCAATGACCGATGGCTACGACTGCTACCAAAATGCGTTGGCTGAGCGTGTGAACGGGATTTTGAAAAACGAGTTATTGCTGCATCGCCCCAAAGATTTGGCAGAAGCCATCCGGATGGTGGACGAGTCGGTGCAGATCTATAACAACGAGCGGCCTCATCTGTCGCTGAAATACAAAACGCCCGATGCGGTGCATCGGGCGTTTTGAGGCTGAAACAGGTGTAAACCTATTTCAGGACTAGACACTGCAATTCAAGCACTCAAGCCAGATCCACCAACACGATCTCACTGTCTTCAATTGCCGTAACCGTCAGCAACTGTTCATGCGCCACCGCCACACCGTCCCGTGCTTGAGCACGCAGGCCGTTGACTTCAATTACGCCAGTGGCCGGCACCAGATAAGCCCGGCGCCCTTCGTCGAGGCGATATTCAGCAGTTTCCCCAGCCTTGATGTTCGCCGCGACCAAGCGTGCATCGGCGCGAATTCGCAGGCTTTGATCATCGCCATCCTTACCGCTGGCAAGCGTTACAAAGCCTTCACGCTGACCTTTCGGGAAGGGTTTCGCGCCCCATGACGGCGGTGCGCCGGTTTCAGTGGGCAAAATCCAGATCTGGAAGATTTTCGTGTCTGCGGCTTCCAGATTGTATTCACTGTGCGCGATGCCGGTGCCGGCACTCATCACTTGCACGTCGCCTGCCTCGGTGCGGCCCTTGTTGCCCAGATTATCCTGGTGGGTGATCGCACCTTCACGTACATAGGTGATGATTTCCATGTCGCGATGCGGGTGCTGCGGGAAACCGGTGCCTGCGGCAATCACGTCGTCATTCCACACCCGCAGATTGCCCCAGCTCATGCGTTGCGGATCGTAGTATTCGGCGAACGAAAAATGGTGATGGGCATCCAGCCAGCCATGATGGGCGCCGCCCAGCGAGCTGAAAGGTCTGAGTTCAAGCATGATCGTCTCCTCAAAAGGTTTGTCGCGGGGCGAGAGAGCCGCACCCGGCGCAAGACCGGTGGTTTATGACGGCGATCATCTATCAGTCAATCATCGATAAAAAGCGTAAAAAATGCGGCATTATCATCGGATAAATTGATAGAAGAGGGCGTCGAAACCGTTTCATCTCACCTTCAATTCATCGCCTAAACCAATGACGCGTAAGCATTTCGCTAGAACTCAACGGTAAATAAAGACACCATAGCCGCAACAGCCTTACCCACTGGAGCCCATTAGCGTGGCGCAACACACCCCCGATCTTCCTCCTGAACTCCGTCCGCTGGCTGAGATGCCTTGGTTCAAGCGCCTGGCCGCACGTTTCTTTGGTCATGGTTTGACTCGGTTGCGGGCTCAGCACCGTGCGTCATGGCTGCACGGCCAGGCTGACGGCTTTCGCAGCGGTCACACTGCGGGCGTCGAGTACGGCTTTAAAGAGGGCAAGCTCGAGGGGCTGGAGGAAGGCCGGCAAGTGTTGCTGATCCGCGACAGTCGCAGCACCAAGCATCGTCCGCCGAGCGTCGACAATCACTTGTTCGACGATTGGCGCCTGCCACTCACCGCCGAGCTGAAGAAACGCATCAAGGCCGATGTCGCTAGATTGTTGCCGGAACACGCTCAGCCGAGTGCCGCGCAATGGAAGATGATTTTCAGCGAGACTCCGTCAACTTCCGTGGTCGCTGGTGCCGGAGCAGGCAAGTCGACCACGCTGGTGCTGCGCATTCTGCTGCTGACCCAGTATCTCGGCTTTGAAATCGATTCGATGACCGTAGTGACCTTCACCCGCGAGTCGCGCAAGGACTTCATCAACAAACTGATCGAGATTTTTGCGCTTTGGGGTCAAGTATTGAGCTTGAAACAGGCGCGGGAACTGGTGCGAACCTTTCACTCGCGCATTCTGCCGATGGTGCGCAGCCTGCCGGGATTCGAACGTTTGCAGGCATTCGAGAACCTCAGCCATCGCGCGCAGGGCGCTGACGAGGAAGTCGACAGCAATCCATTCGACCTGCGCATCAACGATGCTCAGCGCCAGCAGCTCAATGCCTGCTACCACCGCTTATTCAGCCAGGACGAGCGTTTCCGCCAGTTGATTCAGCCTATGGCCAAGGCGGGCTTGCAGCTCAGAGAGCTGGAGCGCGATCACCCGGATGTGCAAAAGCGTATGGCTGTCACCGAGCTGGCGGCCAAACGCGACGAAGAACTCTGCGATGTCATTGAAGATTTGTGGTTTCGTGCGGGTGCCTGGCCCATCAAAGGCATCGAACCAAACCGGCAGACTTTCGAAATCAACGGGGCGAAATTCCATTGCCATGGCTATATCCCAAGCCTCGACGCCTGGGTGGTGCTCGGTTTCGATCCACGGGAAAACCCACAGCTCAGCCGACCCAATGCCAAGCTCTCCGTTCGCGCAGAGTGGGCGGTCAAGCGCACCCTGTTTCAAGCTTTCTATCGTAAGCCATTGATTTGGATAGATAGTTACGAGTCGGCCAAGCGCGTGCTCGCGACATTGGCAGCGGATGCCAGCGCCGGTCCGGGCTTCGATTACAAAGTCAAAGGCGAACTGGCCTCCGCGCCTTTGCTCGACTGTTTCGTTGCCGCAGCAGGCTTCATCGAGAACCTGGGACTGGATGTGCCTGACGCTGTCGGACGTATGAGTTTCGCCAAGGACGATCCGGACCGGTTTTTCTTCGAGGCGCTGAGCCTGTTCTGGCGTGCTCTGGAAGATCATCTGCTCGACCAGAAGCCGCCGATCATGACCTACAACCGCATGTTCGCGCTGTTCAGTGAGCACTCGCCAGAGAACCTCAAGCTGCTCAGCGATGAGTTGCTCCGGCCGATGTCGCACCTGATGATCGATGAATTTCAGGACGTTTCGCCGCAGATCGTTTCCTGGATCCGCGCAAGCCTCAACGAAATCCGCAGTCGTGGCCCCGCGATGCATGTCGGGCGGGGAGCGCAGCGTTCAACGCTGCTCTGTGTCGGTGATGATTGGCAGTCCATTTATGGCTGGCGCGGCAGTTCACCAAGCTATTTCATGGAGTTCAACAAGGAATTCCCCTCTCCGAGCACCACACGGGTAATGCTCAGCGACAACTATCGCAGTCATCAGCACATCATCGATGCGGCTGAACACATCGTTCGCGCTGCGCCGGCGATCCCCGGCAAGAAAGCCAAGGCCAGTGGCGAACCCAAGGTTTTGCAGCCAGTCAACGTACTGGAGCGTGACGATCAAGCCTTGGGGCAACGCCTTGCCGAACACTATCGACAGGGCCATTCAATCCTGATGCTTTATCGAAAAAGCAGCGATAAGTTGTTGATTGAAGAACATATTCAGTCGGTAGTTAATGTTGATTCGAGCTTGCCGTACGAAGCCAGAAGACTCAAACAGCTGACTTATCACAGCGCCAAAGGCTTGCAGGCAGACGCGGTGTTTCTGCTCGGAGACTGCCAGCACCTGACCAGTTCGCCGTACAAGAATCAGGTGTATCGCATGGCCGGTTTGGGCAAGAATGGCGACAGCGAGCCATACGATACTGCGCAAAAGGATGAAATCCTGCGCCTGGCCTACGTCGGGATTACGAGGGCAGTCAGCCATTGCTACTGGTATGTCGAGCCGCAAGAAGTGCAAGCGGTGAATATGCCCCGGGCGTCTGATCGGGTGGTGAAGGACAAGCCGTTCTTCCTCGATCATCGAACGGAAAAGTCCACCGCATGAGCCACAAAAAAAGCCCGCAAACTGTGCGGGCTTTTTTGTAAATCAAGAGGTTATGCATAACTCCTGAGAGATTCTGGAGGAATGAAAGTCTCAAGCTCATCCTCCACAGCCTCGATAATTCGCTCGACATCGGCCGCATTCATCACCGTGGCACACGGGATGCCAGCAATGGCGATCATGGTTTCGCCGCTGGCGCGATCAAACAGACGGGCAATCATGCTGCCGGGCGCATCCATCGTCGCCTCGAAACCCATGGGATGAAAATGCCAGCGCATCAGCTGGCAGGCATTAGGGAATGTGACTTTGCTTGAACCTTTATTCATATGTTGCCCGCCTTCTTCATCGAGCGCTTCCGTTTGCTCATGTTAGGTGGGAAGAGCCTTCATTGGCTCAACCGGTGACTTGCCATTAAAAGTAGCATCTCGATGTGAAATTTCTGTGAGAGTTTTCAGTTCATTTTGCGATTGCTTCGCATCTTTTGATGTAGGTCATGGCCTACGCGATCATCGCCGCAGTGCCACTGCAGATTAGCCATTGATGCACGTGCCGAACTTGGGCAAGCTCGGTTCTTTTTCGCCGAGCTCCTTATGCACGCCGACGACGACGGCCCAGAACAGACCAAGGCCACGGCTGCCACGGTCATGCGCTACCACTTGAGCTGGAAACACCGCGAGCTGGACAGCGTCATGGCGCTGTATCACCCGGATATCCAGTACAACGATTTTTTCCAGAACCGCGTACTGGGCCTCGACGAGTTGCGCGAGTATGTGCGCGTCAGCATGCCGCGGGAATTCGACGAAGCGCTGGAGCATTGCGACCGGATCCGTGTCGACGGCAACACAGCGTTCATTCAATACGAAGTGACCTTGCGCGGTGGCGACGGTCTGGTGTCGTTCCGTTCCAGTGAGGCGATCACGGTCAGGGACGGTTTGATCTGGCGTGTCAACGAGTACGCCTCACTGGTGCGTGGGCAAACCAGTGACAAGACAACGCCGAGCCAGCGTCCGGCCGTCAGTCGATTGGGACTTTCTCCGCGCCAACTGAGCTTCATGGCTGACGATCTGCAGCAATATTTCGAACGGCAACAGCCGTATCTTGATCCTGAGCTTGATCTGCAACGGGTGGCGAAGGAGTGCGGATACAGCCGTAACCAGATTTCCTACCTGCTCAATCAAGTGCTTGGGCAAAGCTTTTATCGCTACGTCAATCAGGCACGGTTACAGCATTTGCTCAAATCCCTGGACGCCGCCACGCCGCCGGTGCGTATCGATGAGCTGGCCTTTGCGGCCGGATTCAACTCGCTATCGGCGTTCTACAGCTGTTTCCGGCAGCACACCGGTCAGTCGCCCAAGGCTTACGCCAAACAAATTTCTTTGCGGACACGCGCGCAAGACATCCTCTGAGCTTGCGCACTAGGATCGACGCCATCGAAGGTTTTCAGTGGCGGAGTCTTGCATGCCGGCGTGGCGCACTATCAGTTTGTGGATGGATCAACTCGACGAGCCGCTGATCGCGCGGCCGGAGCTTGAACGGGATCTGGACGTCGACGTGGCGATCATCGGCGCCGGTTACACCGGGCTGTGGACGGCGTACTACCTGAAGAAACAGGCCCCGGACCTGGACATCGCGATCATTGAGGCGCAAACCGCCGGGTTCGGCGCGTCCGGCCGTAACGGCGGTTGGCTGATGGGCAATCTGCTCGGTGAAGATCGTCTGCTGGCCGGTTTGTCGCCAGAGCAGCGTCGCGCCTCGTTCGATCTGCTGCACAGCATCCCCGATGAAGTGGAAGTTGTCCTCGAACGCGAAGGCATTGACTGCGATTACCGCAAGGGTGGCGTTTTGTACTGCGCCGCGCGTTACCCGGAGCAGGAAGCCAGTCTGCGTGAATACCTCGCCAGCCTGCACGCCCAAGGCCTGACCGACAACGACTACCGCTGGCTCAGCCCCGAGCAACTGGCGCAGCAGATCCGCATCGCCAAACCGTACGGCGGCATTTATGCGCCACACGTGGCGACCATCCACCCGGCCAAACTGGTTCGAGGCCTTGCGCGCACCGTGCAGAAGATGGGCGTGAGAATTTACGAAAACAGCCCTGTCACGCACTGGCAGTCGGGTAGCGTGCGCACGGCCAAGGCCAGTGTGCGCAGTCGCTGGATCGTGCCGGCGGTTGAAGGGTATGCGGTGACATTGCCGCCGCTGGGGCGCTATCAGTTGCCGGTGCAAAGCCTGATCGTCGCCACCGAGCCGTTGTCCGCCGCGACCTGGGACGAGATCGGCCTCAGTCGCGGCCAGGCCTTCAGCGAGTTCAGTCGCCAAGTGACGTATGGCCAGCGCAGTGCCGACAACCGTTTGATCTTCGGCGCCCGTGGCGGCTATCAGTTTGCCGGCAAGCTGCGCCACAACTTTGACCTGACCCGTGATGAGGTCGAACTGCGTCGCTACTTGTTCGGTGAACTGTTCCCGCAACTGAAAAACGTACAGATCACCCACGCCTGGGGCGGCAATCTTGGCATGTCCCGGCATTTCAAACCGCACATGCTCTGCGATCGGGCCAACGGCATTGCGCTGTCCGGCGGCTATGGCGGGGAGGGCGTCGGTGCCAGCAATCTCGGTGGCCGCACTCTGGCGGATCTGATTCTGGAACGCGACAGCGAATTGGTTAAACAGCCGTGGGTGCTGCCGGATGGCGGAATTCACGCGCTACGTGCGTGGGAGCCGGAGCCGTGCCGCTGGCTCGGCTACAACGCGATCATCAAAAGCTTCGTCCACGAAGACCAGACCCTGGCCAACCCGGCGACCGCGCCATGGCGGCGCAAGCTCGCCAGTCAGGTGGCCGGTTTCATGGAAGGTTTCATGCACTGAGCGTCAACGCAATCCAAAAAAAGCCACCAAGAAAGCCCCAAGACAGGTAACGCCATGAGCATCACCCAGTTCAAAAACACCGCCACGCTCCAACTGGAAGAATCCAATCCGGTGGCCGTACCGCTCGGCGAACCGATCGCCATTGCCTCGACCACCAGCGTCGAGCGTGAAGACGGCGTCGAAACCGGCGTCTGGGAGTGCACGCCCGGGCGTTGGCGCCGGCAGATTACCGCTCAGGAGTTCTGTCACTTCATCTCCGGGCGCTGCACGTTCACCCCGGATGACGGCGGCGAAACCCTGCATATACAAGGCGGCGATGCACTGATGTTGCCGGCCAACACGCTTGGTATCTGGGATATCCACGAGACCGTGCGCAAGACCTACGTACTGATTTTCTGATTGTTTGATCCTTTGATTGCCTGCCAACAACAATAGCCTCTACAGGAATCGACCCATGATCCAGAAAACCCTCGCCCTGGCGCCGCTGCTGCTGGTCGCCTCCATCAGTCACGCCGCCGACACGGTAAAGGTCTACAACTGGTCCAGCTACATTGCGCCGGACACCACCAAGAATTTTCAGAAAGAAACCGGCATCGGCGTCACCTATGACGTGTACGACAGCAACGAAACTCTCGACGGCAAGTTGATGACCGGCAACTCAGGTTATGACGTGGTGTTCCCGTCCAACCACTTCATGGCCCGGCAGATTCAGGGTGGGGCGCTGAAGAAGCTCGACAAGAGCCAGTTGCCGAACTGGAAGAATCTCAATCCGGTACTGCTCAAGGCTTTGCAGACCAACGATCCGGGCAACGAGCACGGTTTTCCTTATCTGTGGGGCAGCACCGGCATCGGTTACAACGTCGCCAAGATCAAAGCGGTGCTGGGCGACGACGCACCGGTGGATTCCTGGGATCTGATCTTCAAGCCCGAGTACATGGAAAAACTGCAGAAGTGCGGCGTAGCCATCCTCGACAATGGCCCGGAACTGCTCCCGGCCGCGCTCAACTACCTGGGCCTGCCGCACCACAGCAAAAATCCCGAGGACTATAAAAAGGCCGAAGCGCTGCTGATGAAGGTGCGGCCGTACGTGAGCTACTTCCATTCCTCGAAATACACCAGTGACCTGGCCAACGGCGATATCTGCGTGGCCGTCGGTTTCTCCGGCGACATCCTGCAAGCCGAGAGCCGCGCCAAAGAAGCGAAGAACGGTATCGAAATCGGCTACGCAATTCCCAAGGAAGGCGCGGCGATCTGGTTCGATATGGTCGCCATGCCCAACGACGCACCGGACGAGAAGGCCGGTTATGCGTTCATGAACTATCTGCTGCGCCCGGACGTGATGGCGGACATCAGTAACTCCGTGCACTACGCCAATGGCAACGAACAATCCGACAGCCTTATCGACCCGGCCATCAAGAACGACACCAAGGTTTACCCGAGCCCGGAGATGATGGGCAAGCTGTTTGCGCTGGAGGCGATGCCGCTGAATATCGACCGGATTCGCACGCGGGTATGGAACAAAATCCGCACCGGTAGCTAACACAACAAAAATCCTGTGGGAGCGAGCCTGCTCGCTCCCACAATGAGTTTTAAGTGGCTGTTATTGATTGATATCAATCCGCTGGCACGCACTAATAATGTGCAGAAAAGTGAGACGTATCCAACAAAAAGCAACTTACCCATATTTAATATTTAAATAGAAAATCGTCAGACAATTAGGCAATGCCCCGCCCTTTAAAACATTCCTTCGCCCCCCGCGCGCATTGTTTACGGGAGTTTCCCGGAACAGCCAGATTCGATCTCAAAAAAATCCTTTACGACAGATTTCGAATTGTGTCAGGTTTCTTACGCCTTCATTGGGCGAGTGATAGGACGATCTCGCCAGAGATTGTCGCTATCTGACAAAAACTGTTCCATTGCTAAACAAGGAAGTGTGTTTATGTCGAAAGTTAAATCGAATGCTATTGATACTGCCGAACAGGCTTTTCTGCTGTCCGCGGCGCCGCAACCTCTGGCCGCAGCCAGCTCGGCGTACAACCAGATCAATAGCTTCAGCCATCAATATGATCGTGGCGGCAACCTCACGGTCAATGGCAAACCCTCCTTCTCCGTTGACCAGGCCGCAACCCAGTTGCTGCGCGACGGCGCTGCCTACCAAGACAAGGACGGCAGCGGCAAGATTGAACTTACCTACACGTTCCTGACGTCGGCATCGTCCAGCACGATGAACAAGCACGGGATCAGCGGGTTCAGTCAGTTCAGTGTTCAGCAACAAGCCCAGGCCAAGCTCGCCATGCAATCCTGGGCCGATGTGGCCAATGTCACCTTCACCGAAAAAGCCTCGGGCGGCGACGGCCACATGACCTTCGGTAACTACAGCGGTGGTCAGGATGGCGCTGCAGCGTTCGCTTATCTGCCAGGCACCGGCGCCGGCTACGACGGCACCTCGTGGTACCTGATCAACAGTGGCTACACGCAAAACAAAAATCCGGAGTTGAACAACTACGGTCGTCAGACTCTGACTCACGAAATCGGTCACAGCCTCGGTCTGGCCCACCCTGGCGACTACAACGCCGGCAATGGCAACCCGACTTACAACGACGCTTCCTACGGGCAAGACACCCGCGGCTACAGCGTCATGAGTTACTGGAGCGAGAGCAACACCAATCAGAACTTCAGCAAGGGCGGCGTAGAAGCCTATTCCTCCGGCCCGCTGATGGACGATATCGCTGCGATCCAGAAGCTTTACGGTGCCAACACCACCACCCGTACCGGTGACACCACCTACGGCTTCAACTCCAACACCGGTCGCGATTTCCTCAGCGCTTCGTCGTCGAGTGACAAAGTGGTGTTCTCGGTGTGGGATGCGGGCGGCAAGGACACTCTGGACTTCTCGGGTTTCACCCAGAACCAGAAGATCAACCTCAATGACGCTTCGTTCTCCGACGTGGGCGGCCTGGTGGGCAACGTGTCCATCGCCAAGGGCGCGATCATCGAGAACGCCATCGGCGGTTCGGGCAACGATCTGCTGATCGGCAACAGCGTGGCCAACGAGCTCAAGGGCGGTGCCGGCAACGACATCCTCTGGGGCGCTGGCGGTGCCGACAAGCTGTTGGGCGGCGCCGGTTCGGACACGTTTGTGTTCGCGGCCAGCTCGGACTCCAAGCCGGGTGCGATCGATCAGATCCTCGATTTTGTCAGCGGTCTCGACAAAATCGACCTGACCGGTATCACCAAAGGCGCCGGCCTGCACTTTGTCAGCAGCTTCACCGGTGCAGCCGGCGATGCGGTTCTGACTTCGTCGGGCGGCAACAGCCTGCTCTCGGTGGATTTCTCCGGGCACGGCGTGGCCGACTTCCAGGTCAGCACCGTTGGCCAGGCAATAACCAGCGACATCGCGGCTTGATGTGAAACAGGAGAGCGGCGCGTGATGCGCCGCTTTCTCGCTTGCATCGTCCTGCCCGGTAGGCAAGGCTAGGCATCGGAGTGAAATGTCCTATGAGTCGAAACGCTTTTACCTACAAGACGCTGGCGTGGCTGATGGCAACGCTGATTATGATTTCTGGAGAAACAAGCATGGCAAGCAGCCTGAGACTCGAAGAACCCTCGGTATTCGCCGGTCAGTGGCAGGCGACCTTGTCGGCTCGGGGCGACTCGCCCGAAGCACAAAAAATGCAAGACAAGCCTTCGAATACCTGCCTTGTGGAACTGGCTTCAAACAAGACGCTGGGCAAGGGCGCCGACTGCCTGGGCGCATGGCTTGAGGAAGTGCCGATCGGTTGGTTTCCGGATCCTGACGGTTTGTCGATTACCGGCAAGGAGGGTTCAAGAATTCAGTTCTTCAGCCGACAACGTGATGGGCTTTATCTGACGACTTTGAAATCAGGCCTGGTCATTACACTTCAACGCACTGCGCAATCGTCGTGATGATCAAGTAGCTGACCGAGTTTTAATATAAGGCCCTGCTGCGTGGTTATAAGCAGGCTCTTTTATGGCAACTGCACCGTAATAAATAACGGAAGTTGTTATGAAAGTGTAAGCGGCCACCTGAAAAGCAAGTTCCGGCATCGCGCGGATAACTAATTCAAGTCTCGCCCAGAATTGGCGAGAGATATTGACCAGGAAGAATCAATGAAGATGGCGAAGGCCCCAGCCACCGCTCCCTTATTCAAGGCATTGGGTGACTATAAAAGCATTCTGATCAGCGTCGGCTGCTTTACCGCACTGATTAACGTGCTGATGCTGGTGCCCTCCATCTATATGCTCCAGGTCTATGACCGGGTGCTGTCGTCGCAGAACGAAACCACTCTGGTGATGCTGTCGCTGATGGTCGTCGGTTTCTTCGCTTTCATCGGCCTGCTGGAAGTGGTGCGTAGCTTTATCGTGATCCGCATCGGCAGCCAATTGGAGCGCCGTTTCAACCTGCGGGTCTATCAGGCGGCGTTCGAACGCAACCTGTTCAAGGGCGAAGGCAACGCCGGCCAGTCGCTGGGCGACCTCACTCACATTCGCCAATTCGTCACCGGGCCTGCGTTGTTCGCGTTTTTCGATGCGCCGTGGTTCCCGGTGTATCTGTTCGTGATTTACCTGTTCAACGTCTGGCTCGGTGTGCTTGCCACTGCGGGTGCGCTGTTGCTGATCGCATTGGCCTGCCTCAACGAATACATGACCAAAAAGCCGTTGGGTGAAGCCGCCGGTTTCTCGCAGAAGTCCAGCCAGTTGGCCACCAGTCACCTTCACAACGCCGAGACCATTCAGGCGATGGGCATGCTCGGTTCGCTGCGCAAACGCTGGTTCCAGGTGCATTCGCGCTTTCTCGGTCTGCAGAATCAGGCCAGCGACACCGGCGCCGTGATCAGTTCTCTGAGTAAAACCTTGCGTTTATGCCTGCAATCGCTGGTGCTTGGATTGGGCGCGTTGTTGGTCATCAAGGGCGACATGACTGCCGGGATGATGATCGCAGGTTCGATCCTGATGGGCCGCGTGCTGAGTCCGATCGACCAATTGATTGCTGTGTGGAAACAGTGGAGCGGGGCGAAGCTGGCTTACCGGCGTCTCGACGCGTTGTTGCAAGCCTTCCCGCCAAGTGATGACGCCATGGCGCTGCCGGCGCCGAAAGGCCAGATCACCTTCGAGCAAGTCAGCGCCGGCCCGCCGGGGCAGCGTGCCGCGACGTTGCATATGGTCAACTTCAACCTTGGCGCTGGTGAAGTGCTGGGTGTACTGGGTGCGTCCGGCTCCGGCAAGTCGACGCTGGCCCGTGTACTGGTCGGCGTGTGGCCGACACTGGGTGGCACGGTGCGACTGGACGGCGCGGATATCCATCGCTGGAATCGCGACCAACTCGGTCCGTACATTGGCTACTTGCCGCAAGACATCGAACTGTTCAGCGGCAGCATTGCTGAGAACATTGCGCGTTTCAGCGAGGCCGATGCGCAGAAAGTCGTGGCCGCTGCGCAACAGGCGGGTGTCCACGAAATGATTCTGCGCCTGCCGCAAGGCTACGACACGCAACTGGGTGAGGACGGCAGCGGCCTGTCCGGCGGTCAGAAGCAGCGCGTGGCACTGGCTCGCGCGATGTACGGCACGCCAAGTCTGGTGGTGCTGGATGAACCCAACTCCAACCTCGACACCGTCGGTGAAGCGGCATTGGCCAGCGCCATCGCCCAGCTCAAGGCTCAAGGCACCACCGTGGTTTTGGTGACGCATCGTTCTTCGGTGCTGGCCCAGGCCGACAAGCTGCTGGTGCTCAACGACGGGCGTTTGCAAGCCTTTGGCGCCAGTCAGGACGTGCTCAAGGCGCTGTCTGGCGCCGCCAATGAACAACCTCGCGAAAAAACTGCGCAAGCACCGGGCGGGCTCAACATGAGTCGGCAGTACCAGCCCACGACAAGGAACTCGGGTGTATGAGCAGCGTCAGCATGAACACTGAAAACGAAGCGAGCATGGAACACGCGTACATCACCGAACGCCCGGAACGCGATGCGAAGTTCTTCGCGCGTATGGGCTGGATTCTGGCGATTGTCGGCGCCGGCAGTTTCTTCACCTGGGCGGCTCTGGCGCCGCTGGATCAGGGCATTCCGGTGCAGGGTACCGTGGTGGTCTCGGGCAAACGTAAAGCGGTGCAGTCGATGAGCAGCGGCGTGGTCAGCCGGATTCTGGTGCGCGAAGGCGAAATCGTGAAACAGGGGCAACCGCTGTTTCGCCTCGACCAGACGCAAGTCGCCGCCGATGTGCAATCGCTTCAAGCGCAATACCGCATGGCCTGGGCCAGTCTGGCGCGCTGGCAGGCCGAGCGTGACAACCTCAAGCAAGTGACCTTTCCGGCCGAGTTGAGCAACGACCCGGACCCGCGTCTGGCGTTGGTCCTTGAAGGTCAGCGTCAGTTGTTCAGCAGCCGCCGCGAAGCGTTCTATCGCGAGCAGGCCGGATTGCGCGCCAGTATCGAAGGCGCCACCGCGCAACTGGCCGGCATGCGCCGTGCGCGCACTGACCTCAATGCCCAGGCGGACTCGCTGCAACAACAGTTGAGCAACCTGCAACCACTGGCCGACAACGGCTACATCCCGCGCAACCGCTTGATGGAATATCAGCGCCAACTGTCGCAAGTGCAGCAGCAACTGGCGGAAAACACCGGTGAAAGCGGTCGCGTGGAGCAGGGCATCCTCGAATCGCGCCTGAAACTGCAACAGCACAGCGAGGAATATCAGAAGGAAGTCCGCACGCAACTGGCCGATGCGCAGCTCAAAAGCGTCACCCTGTCCGAACAATTGACCTCCGCCGGTTTCGATCTGCAACACAGCGAAATCGTCGCCACGGCGGATGGCGTGGCGGTCAATCTGGGCGTGCATACCGAAGGCGCGGTGGTGCGTCAGGGCGAGACCCTGCTGGAGATCGTTCCGCAAGGCACCACCCTGGAAGTGGAAGGACATTTGCCGATCAACCTGATCGACAAGGTTGGCACGCACCTGCCGGTCGACATCCTGTTTACCGCGTTCAACCAGAGTAAAACGCCGCGTGTACCCGGTGAAGTCAGCCTGATTTCCGCCGACCAGATGGTCGATGAGAAAACCGGCGTGCCGTACTACGTGTTGCGCAGCAGCGTCAGCGATCAAGCCATGGAAAAGCTCAATGGTTTGGTGATCAAGCCCGGCATGCCGGCAGAAATGTTTGTGCGCACCGGTGAACGCTCACTCCTCAACTATCTGTTCAAACCGCTGCTCGACCGGGCCGGCTCTGCGTTGACCGAAGAATAAGGATGTCCGGCTGTATGAATAAGCTTTCCATGCTCGGGGCGGCATTGATGCTGCTCGCGAGTCACTCGGCAGTGGCGGCGATGGGGCCGTTCGAGATCTACGAACAGGCGTTGCGCAATGATCCGGTGTTCCTCGGTGCGATCAAGGAGCGTGACGCCGGCCTGGAGAACCGCGCCATTGGCCGCGCCGGGCTGCTGCCGCGAATCGGTTACACCTATAACAAGGGCCGCAATACGTCGAAGGCCACGTCCCTCGATGAACGAGCGCGCAATCGTACGGACGAGCGCAATTACAGCAGTTACGGCTCGGCCCTGACGCTGCAACAACCGTTGCTCGATTACGAAGCCTATGCGGCATATCGCAAGGGCGTGGCGCAGTCGTTGTTCGCTGACGAGAACTTTCGCGGCAAGAGCCAGGAACTGTTGGTACGGGTGCTGGATAACTACACCAAAGCCTTGTTTGCCCAGGATCAGATCGATATCGCCCAAGCGAAGAAGAAGGCCTACGAACAGCAGTTCCAGCAGAACGAGCACATGTTCAAGCAGGGCGAAGGCACGCGCACCGACATTCTCGAAGCCGAGTCGCGCTATGAGTTGGCGACCGCTGAGGAGATCGAAGCGCGCAACGAACAGGATGCCGCGCTGCGTGAACTGGGCGCACTGGTTGGCGCACCTTTCGTGGACATCAGCGATCTGGCGCCGCTGGATCAGAATTTCCAGACCTTCGCGCTGATGCCGGCCAATTTCGACACCTGGCACGAAATGGCGATCAGCAATAACCCGAACCTGGCCTCCCAACGTCAGGCCGTGGAAGTGGCGCGGTACGAGGTAGAGCGCAACCGTGCCGGGCATCTGCCGAAAATCAACGCCTATGCCTCGATGCGGCAGAACGAATCGGAAAGCGGCAACACCTACAACCAGCGCTACGAAACCAACACCATCGGCCTGGAAGTCAGCGTGCCGTTGTATGCCGGCGGCGGGGTGTCGGCCTCGACGCGTCAGGCCAGCCGCAGCATGGAACAGGCCGAGTACGAACTGGATGGCAAGACCCGCGAGACGCTGATTGAACTGCGTCGTCAGTTCAGCGCCTGCCTGTCCGGAGTGAATAAATTACGCGCTTACCAGAAAGCCCTCACCTCGGCGGAAGCGCTGGTGGTTTCGACCAAGCAGAGCATTCTCGGCGGTGAACGGACCAATCTCGATGCGTTAAACGCCGAGCAGCAGTTGTTCACCACCCGCCGCGATCTGGCACAGGCGCGGTACGACTATTTGATGGCCTGGACCAAGTTGCATTACTACGCCGGCACCTTGAACGAACAGGATCTGGCGCGGGTGGATGAGGCCTTCGGACAAGGCCCGAAAACCCGATAACACCGCAAATCCCTGTAGGAACTGCCGAAGACTGCGATCTTTTGACTTTGTGTATTGAAGATCAACAGATCGCAGCCTGCGCCCCAGCGCTTACACAACAATAAGAAAGTGAGTGGTGAACATGGAAGTACGCATCAAGCCGATATCGGTCGGCACCCTGTTGCTCGCAGTTTCCGTTTCCCAGGCCCAGGCTCAATACCTGGAATCCGGTAAACCCGGCGATCCCGCCAGTTGGCGCAGCGCCGAGTTCCTGCGTGACTGGGGCCTTCAGCGCATGCAGGCCGATCAGGCTTACGCGGCGGGCATCACCGGCAAAGGCGTGAAAATCGGCGCTCTCGATTCCGGCTTCGATGCCGCCCATCCCGAGTTCGCCACTGACCGATATCACCCGGTACTGGCCAGCGGCAGTTACATTGACGGCTCGCTGTTCAACGTCGACGGCACCCTCAACCCCAACAACGATTCCCACGGCACTCACGTGGTCGGCACCATGGGCGCGTCCCGTGACGGCACGGGTATGCACGGCGTGGCTTACAACGCGCAGATCTACGTCGGCAACACCAACAAGAACGACAGTTTCCTGTTCGGCCCCAACCCCGATCCGCGTTATTTCAAAGCGGTGTACGACGCACTGGCCGATGCCGGCGTGCGCGCGATCAACAACAGTTGGGGCAGCCAGCCGCCGGATGTCAGCTACCGCACACTGGCCGACCTGCACGCCGCTTACGCCCAGCACTTCAACAAAGGCACCTGGCTCGACGCGGCTGCCGATGTTTCCCGTCGCGGCGTGATCAACGTGTTCAGCGCCGGCAACAGTGGTTATCCGAACGCCAGCGTACGCTCGGCGCTGCCGTACTTTCAGCCGGATCTTGAAGGCCACTGGCTGGCGGTCTCCGGCCTCGACCAGAGCAATCAGCAGAAATACAACCAGTGCGGCATCGCCAAGTACTGGTGCATCACCACCCCCGGGGCGAAGATCGACAGCACGATTCCTGGCGGCGGTTATGCGATCAAGTCCGGCACTTCGATGTCGGCGCCGCACGCCACTGGCGCACTGGCGTTGGTGATGGAACGTTACCCGTACATGAGCAATCAGCAGGCACTCGAAGTGCTGCTGACCACCGCCACGCAACTCGATGGCTCAGTGACCGATGCACCCACCGAGCGGGTCGGCTGGGGCGTGGCCAACCTGAACCGGGCGATGCGCGGGCCGGGGCAATTGCTCGGGGCGTTTGACGCCAATCTCGCGGCCGGGCAAAGCGATGTCTGGAGCAATGACATCTCCGACAAGGCGCTGATCCAGCGTCAAAGCGAAGACCTCGCCGAACACAGCGCCTGGCAGCAGACCTTGCAAGACAAAGGTTGGCAGAACGGTATTGCCGCCGGTGCCAGTCAGCAGGATCAGACGGATTATGCCGTTGGTATGGCCCGCGATGCTGCTGCGGCAACCCGGGTTTATCAGGGCAGTCTGATCAAGTCCGGAGCAGGGCGTTTGCTGCTTACCGGGGAAAACACCTATCGCGGCCCGACCACGATCAACGGCGGCCTGTTAAGCGTCAATGGCTCGCTGGTTTCGGCTGTTACCGTCAATAACGGCGGCACCCTGGGTGGCTCCGGACAGATCGGCTCGCTGACCGCCAACAGCGGCGGCCGTGTTGCGCCCGGCAACTCCATCGGTACCTTGAACGTCGCCGGTGACGTCACCTTCGCGCCGGGCTCTACCTACGCCGTTGAATTATCGCCGACCAGCAGCGATCGCATCGTCGCCGGTGGCACAGCAAATATCAGCGGCGCCACGGTCAGCCTGTCGCTGGAAAACAGCCCGACCTTGCTCAGCACCGCCGAGGCGCAAAGCCTGCTCGGCCGTCAGTACGACATCTTGCAAGCAGCCGGTGGCATACAGGGGCAGTTCGGTGCGGTGCTGCCGGATTACCTGTTCATCGGCGGCAGCCTCGATTACGCGGCCAACGGCATTCAACTCGATATCGAACGCAACGCGACGTCCTTCGCCAGCGTCGGCCAAACCCCGAACCAGCGTTCGGTGGCCGCTGCCGTCGAAGGTTTGGGCGCGGGCAACTCAGTCTACGAAAGCCTGCTGCTGTCGGCGGACGCAGCTTCCGCACAACAAGCCTTCCAGCAACTGAGCGGCGAAATCTACCCAGCGATGGGCACGATGCTGATCAACGACAGCCGTCAGCTGCGCGATGCCGTGGGCGAACGCCTGCACGATGCCTCGGCCAAACAAAACAACGGCTGGATCAAGGCACTTGGGGCGTGGGGCTCGACTGATTCAAACCATGACACGGCGGGTTACAGCACCTCATTGGGTGGGT
Organism: Pseudomonas sp. LBUM1648; assembly: GCF_059716145.1. NCBI lineage: Bacteria > Pseudomonadati > Pseudomonadota > Gammaproteobacteria > Pseudomonadales > Pseudomonadaceae > Pseudomonas > Pseudomonas sp. LBUM1648. The sequence goes on along the minus strand of NZ_CP166808.1, from coordinate 3,406,714 downwards.
TGTTGGCCGGTGTTGACGGCGCACTGGACGACCAGACCCGCATCGGTCTGGTCACCGGTTACAGCGACAGTTCGTTGAGCATGGGCTCGGGCACGCACTCGTCAGCCAAAGTCGACAGCTATCACCTCGGCGCTTACGCCGGACGCGAGATCGGCGCCTGGCGTCTGAGCACCGGCGCGGCCTACAGCTGGCATCGCGCCGATGTGAAGCGCGATCTGCAATACGGCAACGTCAGCGCCAAACAGAAAGCCAAGGTTGATGCGGCGACCACTCAAGTGTTCGGCGAGGCGGCTTATCGACTGCACCTGCAACCGTTGGCGCTGGAACCGTTCGCCAATCTCGCTTACGTGCATCTGGACACCGAAGGCTTCACTGAGAAGGGCGACGCAGCCGCGCTGAAAAGCTCCGGCGATCAGCGTGATGCGGTGCTCAGCACCCTCGGTGTGCGGGCGATCAAGACCTTCAACCTGTCGGCGCAGCAGACACTGGATGTCAGCGGCCATCTCGGCTGGCAGCACAGCTTGAGCGATATCGATTCCGAGCAGCATCTGCGCTTTGCCAGCGCTGGCACGCCGTACTCCGTAGAAAGCTCGGCGCTGGTCCGCGATGCCGCGCTGGTCGGCGTGCAAGCCAGTCTGGCATTGAGCAAGGACGTGCGGGTCAACCTCAATTATGACGGGCAACTGGCCAATCGCGAGAAGAGCCACGGCGTTGGTTTGAGCTTGAACTGGCAGTTCTGAACCACCGTTGATCACATACCTGTGGCGAGGGAGCTTGCTCCCGCTGGGGCGCGAAGCGGCCCCTGCATTTTCCAGTGGAATCGCGGATGCAGGTTTTGCGGCTGCTGCGCAGCCGATCGGGGATAAATCCCCTCGCCACAGGAAGATATTCTCAGCATTTGAGATAGACGGATTTTTCGCAACATCACTAAGGAAGGTCGCTGGATGAACAACAACAATACCCCCGCGCAAACGGGTGGCCGCTTTGCCCTGAAAACGCTGACTTGCGCCGTGTTGTACGCACTCACCACCCTGGGCTCCGCGCACGCTGCGTCCTATGTGGAAAGTGGTCGCACGGGCGATCCGACGAGTTGGCGCAGCGCCGAATTCCAGGCTGACTGGGGTTTGGGTGCCATCGGTGCCGATCATGCCTACGCTGCTGGTTACACCGGCAAAGGCGTCAAACTGGGCATTTTCGACCAGCCGGTTTACGCCGCGCATCCGGAGTTTTCCGGCACCAATAAAGTTGTCACGCTGGTCACCAGCGGCATTCGCGAATACACCGACCCGTACATCCCGGTGAAAGCCGGGGATGCGTTCCGCTATGACGGTTCGCCCTCGGTTGGCTCCGACGGCAAGCTTGGCGCCCACGGCACTCACGTCGGCGGCATTGCGGCGGGCAGCCGTGACGGCGGGCCGATGCACGGCGTGGCGTTCGGCGCGCAGATCATCAGCGCTGATAACGGCGATCCGGGCCCGGAAGACGGCATCGTTCGCGGTAACGATGGCGCGGTGTACAAGGCCGGTTGGGACGCGCTGATCGCCAGCGGCGCGCGGATCATCAACAACAGTTGGGGTATCGGCATCACCGACCGTTTCGACCTCGGTGGCCGCGACCCGGCGTACCCGCACTTCACCGTCAACGACGCGCAGGTGCAGTTCAACGAGATCCGCACGTTGCTCGGCACCAAACCCGGCGGCGCCTATGACGGCGCCATCGCCGCGGCGCGCAGCGGGATCGTGACGATTTTCGCCGCCGGCAACGACTACAACCTCAATAACCCGGACGCCATCGCCGGCCTCGGCTATTTCGTCCCGGATATCGCACCGAACTGGATCACCGTCGCCGCGCTACAACAGAATCCGGATCTGGCCAGCGCCAATCCGTACATCATGAGTACGTTCTCTTCGCGCTGCGGTTATACCGCGAGCTTCTGCGTCTCGGCGCCGGGTACGAAAATCTACAGCGCGATCATCGAAGGCACCAACGCCGACAACCTGACCACCGGCTACAAAAATTACAACGGCACCTCGATGGCTGCGCCACACGTGGCCGGCTCAATGGCCGTGCTGATGGAGCGCTTCCCGTACATGACCGGCGATCAGGTCGCCACAGTATTGCGTACCACCGCGACCGACCTCGGCGCACCGGGCATCGACGCCTTGTACGGCTGGGGCATGATCAACCTGCGCAAGGGCATTGATGGCCCGTCAATGTTCGTCACCGAGCAGGACATTCCTGAAGAGTTTCGTATTCAGGGGGCGTACGGTTCCGGCCAGTTCGTTGCGGATCTGCCGGGCATCGGCGCGATCATCGATCAGGGCAAACCCACCGAGCGTGTGTGCACCGACATCACTTGCGGTCTCGATACTTGGCGCAACGACATTTCCGGCCACGGCGGTTTGACCAAGCAAGGTATCGGCACTCTGGTGCTGACTGGCAACAACACCTACAGCGGCCCGACCCTGGTCAATCGGGGCCGACTGGCCATCAACGGTTCGCTGCAATCGGCGGTCACCGTCAATGACGGCGGCATCCTTGGCGGTAATGGCCGCATCGGTACGTTGTCGGTCAACAGCGGCGGCACTGTGGCGCCGGGCAATTCGATCGGCACCCTGAACGTGGCGGGTGACGTGACTTTCGCGCCGGGTTCGACCTACGCGGTAGAGCTGTCGCCGACCAGCAGCGACCAGATCGTCGCCACTGGCAAAGCAGTAATCGAAGGCGCCACAGTGACCATGTCGCTGGAAAACAGCCCGACCTTGCTGACCACTGGCGAAGTCAAAAGCTTGCTCGGCACGCAATACAACATCCTGCAAGCGGCCGGCGGCATTGAAGGACGCTTCGGTCAGGTGCTGCCGGATTATGCGTTCCTCGGCGGCACGCTCGCTTACTCGGCGAGCGGCATTCAACTGGCAGTGGGGCGTAACGACGCCTCGTTCGCCAGCGTCGGCCTGACGCCGAACCAGCGTGCTGTCGGTGCCGCTGCCGAGCGCTTGGGCGCGGGCAATGCGCTGTTCGAAACCCTGCTGTTGTCGCCAAATGCCGCTTCGGCGCAGCAAGCCTTCCAGCAGTTGTCCGGCGAGATTCATCCGGCCATCGGCACGATGCTGATCAACGACAGCCGTTACTTGCGCGATGCCGTGGGCGAACGTCTGCGCGAGCGTGATCTGTTCGACGCCAATGCGCCGACTGACGATCGCAGCAACGCCTGGGTCAAGGTGCTCGGTGCCTGGGGCAAAAGCGATGGCGGGCATGACTACGCCGATTCCAACAGTTCCATCGGCGGCTTGCTGGCCGGTGTCGACGGCTTGATCGCTGAAGATACTCGCCTCGGTTTCGTTACCGGTTATAGCGACAGTTCGTTGAGCATGGGCAGTGGCACGCATTCGTCGGCATCCGTCGACAGCTACCACTTGGGTGCGTATCTGGGCCATGAAATCGATGCACTGCGTCTGACCGTTGGTGGCGCTTATAGCTGGCATCGCATCGACGTGAAGCGTGATCTGCAATTCGGCGACGTCAGCGGCAAGCAGAAGGTCAAACGCGATGCGACCACGGCGCAACTGTTCACCGAAGCGGCCTATGACCTGGGGCTGCAACCGATGAACCTGGAGCCGTTCGCCAATCTGGCTTACGTGCACCTGAACAGCGACAGCTTCACCGAGAAGGGTGATGCCGCCGCACTGAAGGGCGGTGAAGACAATCGCGATGCGGTGTTGTCGACCCTCGGTGTCCGCGCCAAGCGCACGTTTGCCCTGTCGGACAAGCATCAACTGGAACTGGGCGCGACGCTGGGCTGGCAGCACAACCTGAGCAGCGTCGACTCTGAAAACCATCTGGCATTCGCCAGCGGCAACAGCGCGTTCAACGTGCAGAGCGTGTCGCTGGATCGTGATGCGGCGGTGGTCGGCGTGCGCGCCGGGCTGGCGCTCAATCGCGATGTGCGGGTGAACCTTGATTACAACGGGTTGATCGGTAGCAACGAGAAAGACCACGGTGTGGGTCTGACCCTCGACTGGCAGTTCTAAAGGAGTACTGGCCGTTCCAGAGGGAACTGCCAGCACTTGTTTGATGGAAGAGAGAGCACAACATGGGACTGTTTGATTACAAAAATGCCGATGGCAAAGCTTTGTACAGTGATGCCATCGCCCTGACGCTGTATGCCTACACGCCGACCGGGCAAGCCTTGCCGGGGACTGCCTGGAAGCCGGTCAGCGCGACGGCGCTGGGATACCAAGGCAAGGTCGGTGCGCAGGGCACGTTCTTCGGCGAGAAGGACGGTTTCACCAGCGCCGAAGCCGAAGTGCTCGGCAAGTACGACGCTGCCGGGAAGTTGATCGGTATTGGCATTGCCTTTCGTGGCACGGGCGGGCTGGGTTACAGCGACACCTTCGGCGACTTGAAAAACAATCTGCTGGCCGCCGTCGGGCCGTCGGATTACGCCACGCAATACGCAAAAAACGCCTTCGACAATTTGCTCAAGGCTGTTGCGGCGTTCGCCATCGTCAATGGCATCGCCGCCAAAGACGTGCTGATCAGCGGCCACAGCCTCGGCGGGCTCGGGGTTAACAGCGTTGCGGAGTTGAGCGCGAGCAACTGGGGTGGTTTCTTCAAAGACGCCAACTATGTGTCTTTTGCCTCGCCGACCCAGAGCAGCACCGGCAACAACGTGCTGAACATCGGTTACGAGAACGATCCGGTGTTCCGCGTGCTCGATGGCACCACGTTCAGCACTGCGTCGATGGGCAAGCACGACAAGCCGCACGATTCGACCACCGACAACATCGTCAACTTCAACGACAACTACGCGTCTACCTCGCAGAACCTGGTGCCGTTCAGCATCGTCAATCCGCTGAACTGGTCGGCCCACAGTTCGCTGGGCTATGCCGACGGCTTGAACCGAGTCATCGACTCCAGGTTCTACGGCCTGACCCACAAGGACTCGACCATCATCGTTTCCAACCTTGAGGAAGCGTCACGGGGTAAAACCTGGGTCGAAGACTTGGGTCGCAGCGGCGAGGCACACACCGGCAGCACGTTCATCATCGGTACGCAAAGCAACGACTGGCTCAAGGGCGGGGTGGGTAACGACTTCCTTGAAGGTCTGGGCGGTGATGATCGTTTCCGTGATGACGGCGGCTTCAACATCCTCCTAGGCGGCCAGGGCCACAACACCTTCGAGTTGCAGAAACCGTTGCAGAACTTCAGCTTCGCCAACGACGGTGACGGCACGCTATACGTGCGAGATGCCTATGGCGGCATCAGCATGACCCGCGACATCGGTGCGCTGGTGAGCAAGGAGTCGGGGTCGTGGTGGGGCAGCAAGGAGATCACTTGGGGCGTCACGGCCAAGGGTTTGACCAATGGCAGCGAGCTGACCCAGTACAACCATTCGCTTAGCGGCGATGGCTACGGCAATGCGCTGCACGCCACCAATGACGGCGACTGGTTGTTCGGGCTGGGCGGCGACGACAAGCTGATCAGCGACAAGGGCCATGTGACCTTCGTCGGCGGCGCCGGCAATGATGTGATGACGGCGGTGGGAGGCAACAACACCTTCCTGTTCAGCGGTGCGTTCGGCTTTGATGCCATCAACGGCTATCAGGGCAGCGACAAACTGGTGTTCATGGGCGTCGAAGGCGCGGGGCAGGGCTACGACTACAAGCAGCATGCTTCGCAGTCGGGCGGCGATACCGTGCTGAAGATTGGCGAGTTTGCCGTGACCCTTGTGGGGGTTGGAGTGGCTAACCTGTCGGACGCAAGTTTCGTGTTCGCCTGAACAGTAATCCTGTAGGAGCTGTCGAGTGAAACGAGGCTGCGATCTTTTGATCTTGCTTTAAAGAGCAAAGTCAAAAAATCGCAGCCTTCGGCAGCTCCTACAGTGTCCGCGTTAAGAAGTGTTGTATCGAAATGCTCCGGGGCGTCCCGCGAGGGGCGCCCTGGCTGTGAGCTATCTCTGACAATTCCAACAAAAGAGAGGCAATGGCAATGGGTGTGTATGACTACAAAAACTTCGGTACAGCCGATTCCAAGGCGTTGTTCAGTGACGCCATGGCCATCACGCTGTATTCCTACCACAACCTCGATAACGGCTTTGCCGCCGGTTATCAGCACAACGGCTTCGGCCTGGGCCTGCCGGCCACGCTGGTCACCGCACTGATTGGTGGCACCGATTCACAAGGCGTTATCCCCGGCATTCCCTGGAACCCCGATTCCGAAAAACTCGCCCTTGAGGCCGTGAAAAAGGCTGGCTGGACGCCGATCACCGCCTCGCAATTGGGTTACGACGGCAAGACCGACGCGCGCGGAACCTTCTTCGGCGAGAAGGCCGGATACACCAGCGCTCAGGTGGAAATCCTCGGCAAATACGACGCCCAGGGCCATCTCACCGAACTGGGCATTGCCTTTCGCGGCACCAGCGGCCCGCGAGAAATCCTCATCGGCGATTCGATTGGCGACGTGATCAACGACCTGCTTGCGGCATTCGGCCCCAAGGACTACGCCAAGAATTACGTCGGTGAAGCGTTCGGCAATCTGCTCAATGACGTGATGGCGTTCGCCAAGGCCAACGGCCTCACCGGTAAAGATGTGCTGGTCAGCGGCCACAGCCTCGGCGGGTTGGCGGTCAACAGCATGGCGGACTTGAGCGGCGGCAAGTGGGGCGGGTTCTTTGCCGACTCCAACTACATCGCCTACGCCTCGCCAACCCAGAGCAGCACCGACAAGGTGCTCAACGTCGGCTACGAAAACGATCCGGTATTCCGCGCCCTCGACGGCTCGACTTTCACCGGCGCCTCGGTCGGCGTGCACGATTCACCGAAGGAATCGGCCACCGACAACATCGTCAGCTTCAACGATCACTACGCTTCGAACGCATGGAATGTGCTGCCGTTTTCGATCCTGAATATTCCGACGTGGATCTCGCACTTGCCGACGGCGTATGGCGACGGCATGAACCGGATCGTCGAGTCAAAGTTCTACGACCTGACCAGCAAGGACTCGACGATCATCGTCGCCAACCTGTCTGACCCGGCGCGAGCCAATACCTGGGTGCAGGATCTGAACCGCAACGCCGAGACCCACAAGGGCAGCACTTTCGTCATCGGCAGCGACGGCAATGACCTGATCCAGGGCGGCAGCGGCAACGACTATCTGGAAGGCCGCGCCGGCAACGACACCTTCCGTGATGGCGGCGGCTACAACATGATCCTTGGCGGGCAGGGCAGCAATACGCTGGACTTGCAGAAGTCGGTGAACACCTTCGACTTTGCCAATGACGGCGCGGGCAATCTATATATCCGTGATGCCAGTGGCGGGATCAGCATCACCCGCGACATCGGCGCCATTGTCACCAAGGAACCGGGTTTTCTCTGGGGATTGTTCAAGGATGATGTGACCCACAGCGTCACGGCCAGCGGCTTGAAGGTTGGCAACAATGTCACGGCCTATGAGTCGAGCGTGAAGGGCAGCAACGGCGCTGACACACTCAAGGCTAATGCCAGCGGCGACTGGTTGTTTGGACTCGATGGCAACGATCACTTGATTGGTGGCGCGGGCAACGATGTGTTTGTCGGTGGCGCCGGCAATGATCTGATGGAGTCGGGTGGCGGGGCGGATACGTTCCTGTTCAATGGCGCGTTCGGGCAGGATCGGGTGGTCGGCTTTACCGCCAACGACAAACTGGTGTTCCTTGGCGTGCAGGGTGTGTTGCCGAACGACGACTTCCGCGCCCACGCCACGGCGGTCGGGCAGGATACGGTGCTGAAGTTTGGCGGCGATTCTGTGACATTGGTTGGGGTTGCGCTGAATAGCCTGAGTGGCGATGGCATCGTGATCGCCTGACACATCGATAACCTGTGGCGAGGGGATTCATCCCCGATGGGTTGCGTAGCAACCTCAATTGCGCCGACCGTGGCAGGCCTGAAACACCGCCTGCCCGGATTTTACGACTGCTGCGCAGACGATCGGGGATAAATCCCCTCGCCACAAAGTGTATTTGACGTGACTTGTCAGCCATTCTCCGACTCAAACCCTGTGCAAACAGAAAATGCGGCCTAAAGCCAGCACGTGCACACACGTTCTATAGCTAGCCGCCATTGAGCACAGGAGATTCAATCGTGAAAGGTTTCAAGGGGTATGTTGGTGTAGCGGGACTGGCGCTGTTAGCGGCCAATGCCTGGGCCGATCTGCCTCAAAGCTCGATTCTGAGCCGTTATGGCGTCACCACCGATCAGTTGCCGAGCCCGGCGAAAACCGAGGTGGTTGAACCGGTTGAAGAGAAAAGCCGCTTTCAGATCCAGCCCGAACAACCGTTCGTGACGATTCGTCTGGGTGACGGCAAGCAGCCACAAACCACCGGCAACCTGAGCATTGATCGCATGGCGCAGCAGGATCTGGAACGTTGCCAGCGTTTGCAGGGCGAACTGGCCAAGCGTGGCGGAACGTACTTGAACTGCGACAACAGCATCCCGGGCATGACTGTCGATCAATGATGTTTTTGTAGGAGCTGCCGAAGGCTGCGATCTTTTGATCTTGAACTTGCAAATCAAAAGATCGCAGCCTTCGGCAGCTCCTACAGGGGTATTGCTTCGTCAGTCTTCTTTGCGCACCGTGGCCACTTCATCGGCCCGCACTTTCACCTTGGCGCCGGAAATATCCTCGAACTCATAGAAGCCGTCGTCGGTTTTGGTCTTCGGCATGTCCTTGGTCAAATACTGGGTGCCGTTCTGCAAGGTGACCACGGTCTGGGTCGAGCAACCGCCCAATGCCAGCAGGGCAGCTACCGCCAACGGGATGCCCAGAGTCTTGATTTTGATACCCACGTCTAATTCCTCATTCGCTGTGATACCGAGCATTGTCGGTGTTCTAACGCGGTTGGTGCCATAGCGCCGGAAAAAGTTCGATAGGCCGGTGAAAAAATGCCATTGATCTTTTTCCGTTTGCGCCGGGGAGGGCAGAGCTGTTATCTGTACGCATAACCAGTACTTGCTCGCCATGGCCCTGAATTCCCGTGACTGCCAATCCCCTCGATGATCCGTTCTATTACCTCAACAACTTCCGGCAAGTGCTTGATTGGCTTGAGCTTCGCTACGCCGATTTGATGAGCGAACACGAGCTGGCATTTTTTCACGATTTCAAAGCGTTGCCCAAAGCCTCGCAGGGCTTGCTGGTGCGAATGGTGATGCGCAAGGGTGTGCATTTTCGCGCGGGCAAGCTCAACTATGCGGAAATCGGCGATATCGCCCACGCGGCGCAGCCATTGCTGGATCAGGGCTGGATCGACGAACACGCCCCACTGGCGATTGCCGAACTCTTCGACGTATTGCTCAAGGCCGAAATTCTGCAAGCCTTCGCCGACGTTATCGAACAACCCAAGGGGCGCAAGGACGACTGGCTGCCGATGCTTGCCGAGCAATTCGCCGAACCGCGCAGTTTGCGCGAATGGGCACCGGCGCTTGCAGATCGATTGTTCAGCCTGACCATCATGGACCTTTGCGATCGCTTGCGCCTGATGTTCTTCGGCAACCTGTATCAGGATTGGTCCGAGTTCGTGCTGGCTGACCTCGGCATCTTCACCTACGAGAAAGTCGAATTCAGCGGCGATTCCCGAGGCTTGCGCAGCCGTGAGGACGTCGACGCCTGCCTGTTTCTGCACAACTGCCAATTACGTTTCGAAGCTGGCGAACCGCTGGCAACCATTGTCGAACAAGTCAGTGCCTTGCACTTCGACAACCCGTGGCTGCAGCGTCGGCGCAACAAGGTACTTTTCCAGATCGGTCAGTACTGTGAGCGCATCACCGAGTTCGCCCTGGCCCTGAACATTTACCGCAATTGCGCCTATCCCGGCGCCCGATTGCGGATGATCCGCGTCCTTGAGCGTTGCAGTGAATACGCTTTGGCGCTGGAAATCGCCATGCTCGCCGAACAGGCACCGCAAAGCGCCACCGAGCAGCAAGGCTTGCAGCGCATGGTGCCGCGACTGCGCCGCAAGCTCGGTGGCCCGCCACTCAAACGGCTGGCGCCTCGACCGGTAGAACGTCTCGATCTGCACTTGCCGCGCACTGATCCGGCGCTGTCGGTGGAGTTTTACGTGCAGGCGCATCTGCATGACGACGACGGCCCGGTGCATTACGTGGAAAACAGCCTGATCAACTCATTGTTCGGTCTGTTGTGCTGGCCGGCAATTTTTGCGCCGCTGCCGGGGGCGTTTTTTCACCCGTTCCAGCGTGGCCCGGTGGATCTGCTCAATGAAGATTTCCAGCAGCGCCGTGCCGATCTGTTTGACGCTTGCCTCGCCGAACTCGATGACGGCCGTTATGCCGACACCATCCGCGCGCGGTTTGTCGCCAAGTGGGGCGTGCAGTCGCCGTTCGTGTTCTGGGGCGCCTTGAATGAAGCGCTGCTTGAGCAAGCGCTGGCCTGCCTGCCCGCCGAACACCTCAAACACTGGTTCAACCGTTTGCTGCTCGACATCAAGGCCAACCGCGCCGGGATGCCGGACCTGATCCAGTTCTGGCCACAGCACAAAACCTACCGGATGATCGAAGTCAAAGGCCCGGGCGACCGTTTGCAGGACAATCAACTGCGCTGGCTGGAGTTCTGTCACGAGCACCAGATGCCGGTGGCCGTGTGTTACGTGCAATGGGCGGAGCAGAGCGCTTGAGCTACAGCATTGCGGTGCGGGCGCTGTGTGAGTTCACTGCCAAGACCGGCGACCTCGACCTGCGTTTCACCCCATCACCCACGGCGCTGGAGGGCATTGCCGGCCATCGCACCGTGGCCTCGCGGCGTAATGACCAGTACCAGAGCGAAGTGGCGCTCGAAGGTGAGTTTCGCCAGTTGAAGGTCAAGGGCAGGGCGGACGGCTACGATCCGGCGCAGAACTGCCTGGAAGAAGTCAAAACCTATCGCGGCGACCTGAGCAAGCAACCGCCCAATCACCGCCAGTTGCACTGGGCGCAAGCGAAGGTCTACGGCTGGCTGATGTGTCGCAAACTCGATCTTGCGCAGATCAACGTGGCGCTGGTGTATTTCGACATCGTCAGCGAGAAGGAAACCTGCCTGGTCGAAGCCTTCAGCGCCGAGGCCTTGCAGGTCTTTTTCGAGCAGCAATGCAGCTTGTTCCTTTATTGGGCCGAGCAGGAAATGGCCCACCGCGACGCCCGCAATCTGGCCGCGCAGCATCTGGCCTTTCCTCATCCGGACTTTCGTCCCGGCCAACGGCATCTGGCCGAATCGGTGTTCAAAGCGGTGAGTACCGGCCGTTGTCTGATGGCGCAGGCGCCAACCGGCATCGGCAAAACCCTCGGCACGCTGTTCCCGATGCTCAAGGCGCTGGCGCCGCAGCAACTGGACAAGGTGTTCTTTCTGACCGCCAAGACGCCCGGGCGCAAACTGGCGCTGGATGCCAGTCAGGTGTTGTTCGATCAATCCGAGACCTTGCCGCTGCGAGTATTGGAAATGGTCGCCCGGGACAAGGCCTGTGAACACCCGGACAAGGCCTGCCACGGTGAATCCTGCCCCTTGGCCCAAGGCTTCTATGATCGTCTGCCCGCCGCCCGGGAAGCGGCCAGTCGCATCAAGCTGCTCGATCAGGCCGCGATGCGCGAAGTCGCCGCGCAGCATACGGTGTGTCCGTATTACCTGAGCCAGGAAATGGCTCGTTGGGCTGATGTGGTGATCGCCGATTACAACTATTACTTTGATTTCAGCGCGCTGCTGTACGGTCTGGCGCAGCTCAATCAGTGGAAGGTCGCGGTGTTGGCGGACGAGGCGCACAACCTGGTCGAGCGCGGCCGGCAGATGTACAGCGCCAGTCTTGATCAGGCGACGCTGGGCGGTGTGCGCAAAACCGCCCCCGAAGCGCTGAAAAAGTCCCTGCAACGGGTCAACCGCGAATGGAATGCGCTGCATGCGCCGCAACTGGCGGCGTATCAGGCCTACGACAAGGCGCCGGAAAAACTGCTTCAGGCGATTTCCCTGTGTTGCTCAGCCATCGGCGATTACCTCAATGATCATCCGCAAGGGCTGGACAGTGGCTTGCAGAACTTCTACTTCGACCTGCTGCAATTTGGCCGGGTGGCGGAGCTGTACGACGAGCATTACCTGTTCGACATCAGTAAACGCGACCTCGACCGCAAACGTCCGCTGTCTCAGCTGTGCCTGCGCAACGTGGTGCCCGCGGCATTTATTGGCCCGCGCCTGAAATCTGCGCGTAGCAGCGTACTGTTTTCCGCCACGCTCAGCCCGCGCAATTATTACGCCGACTTGCTCGGCACGCCGGCCGACACCGTGTGGATCGACGTCGAGTCGCCGTTCAGCGCCGAGCAATTACAGGTGCAGATCGTCAGCCGCATCTCCACGCGATTCAATCATCGGAAGGCGTCTCTGGCTCCCATCGTTGAACTGATCGCCCGTCAGTTCAGTGAACGGCCGGGCAATTATCTGGCGTTCTTCAGCAGTTTCGATTACCTGCAACAGGTGGCGACCTTGTTGGCCGAGCGGCATCCGCACATCACCCTGTGGCAGCAATCGCGCGGCATGGTCGAGGGCGCGCGGCAGGCCTTTCTCGATCAGTTCACCGCCGATAGCCAGGGCGTCGGCTTTGCCGTATTGGGCGGCGCCTTCGGTGAGGGCATCGATTTACCCGGCGCGCGGTTGATCGGCGCCTTCATCGCCACGCTGGGGCTGGCGCAGCTCAACCCGGTCAATGAACAGTTGAAACGGCGAATGGCGGCGATCTTCGGTGCCGGTTACGACTACACCTACCTGTTCCCCGGCGTGCAGAAAGTGGTGCAGGCCGCAGGGCGCGTTATCCGCACCCGCGAGGATCGCGGCGTGGTGATGCTGATCGACGATCGCTTCGCCGAGAGCCGGATCAAACAACTGTTGCCGCGTTGGTGGGCCATCCAGCATGAACCGGTCGCTTCCCAAATGTCCGGATTGCCGCATACTCCTGCCCATGACTTTGTGCGGTGAATGTAATGAGCGAAAAGAACAAGTCCGTGGCGATCGAAGAGATGCGCTTTCGGCTGTTGATCGACGCGGTGGTCGACTACGCGATCTACATGATCGACCCGGACGGCATCATCACCAGTTGGAACTCCGGCGCCAAGCGCTTCAAGGGTTACGAGGAGGCGGAAATCCTCGGCGAGCATTTTTCGCGGTTCTATACCGCTGATGATCGCGCGGCCGGCCTGCCGCAACGGGCGCTCGACACGGCGATCCGCGAAGGACGCTTCGAAGGCGAGGGCTGGCGGGTGCGCAAGGACGGCACGAACTTCTGGTCACACGTGGTCATTGATCCGATCATTGACCCGAGCGGCAAACTCCTGGGTTTCGCCAAGATCACTCGCGACCTGACCGACCGCAAGATGGCGGAAGAAACCCTCAAGCAGAGCGAGCAACAGTTCCGCCTGCTGGTGCAGGGCGTCACCGACTATGCGATCTACATGCTCAGCCCTGAAGGGCGAGTCAGTAACTGGAATCAGGGCGCGCAGCGGATCAAGGGTTACCTGCCGGAGGAAATCATCGGTCAGCATTTTTCGATTTTCTATACCCCCGAAGATCGTGAGCGCGGCGAGCCGCTGCGGGCGCTGGAGATCGCTACACGAGAAGGTCGCTTCGAGAACAAGAGCTGGCGCGTGCGCAAGGACGGCACGCGGTTTCTGGCGCATGTGGTGGTCGATGCGATTCGCGGAGAAACCGGTACGTTGCTCGGGTTTGCCAAGATTACCCGTGACGTCACCGAGGCCCATGAGGCGCAAGTCGCCCTGGAAAAGACTCGCGAGGCGCTGGCCCAGGCGCAGAAGATGCAAGCCATCGGTCAGCTCAGCGGCGGTATTGCCCACGACTTCAATAATCTGCTGACGGTCATTCTCGGCAACCTTGAGATCGTTCAGAAGCGCGTCGGCGACGACGCGAAGATCAGACGCTTGCTGGAAAACGCCACGCAAGGCGCTTTGCGCGGTGTGTCGCTGACCCAGCGCATGCTGGCGTTCGCCCGCCGTCAGGAACTCAAGACCGAATCGGTCGACATTCCACTGTTGGTGCAAGGCATCACCGGGCTGTTGCGCAGCTCCCTGGGGCCGGGTATTCGCATCGAGACCCAGTTTCCCGCAAACCTTGAACCGGTACTGGCGGACACCAATCAATTGGAACTCGCCTTGCTCAACCTGGCGACCAACGCCCGCGATGCCATGCCTGAGGGTGGCAGTGTCATCATCAAGGCGCAGACGGAAGTCGTGTTTGAACTCGGTCATTCGGAGTTGGCGGCGGGTCGATATGTCTGCCTGAGCCTGACCGACACCGGTGAGGGCATGGACGAGCACACGCTGGCCATGGCCAAAGACCCGTTTTTCACCACCAAGGGCGTGGGCAAGGGCACCGGATTGGGGTTGTCGATGGTCTATGGTTTTATCGAGCAACTCGGTGGCCGCTTTATCCTCAAGAGCGAGAAAACGCAGGGCACCACGGCTGAACTGTGGATACCCGTAGCCGTTGAGGGCGAAACGGCCAAGCCGGTGTATCCGTCGACCGAACTTATCGCGGTGCCACGCCTGAGCGTATTGGTGGTGGACGACGATTCACTGGTGTTGACCAGCACCACTCTGCTGCTCGAAGACCTCGGCCATCGCGTGGTCAGCGCCACGTCCGGTACCCAGGCCCTGGCGTTGTTCGATCAAGGCGAGGTCATTGACCTGATGATCACAGACATGGCCATGCCGCACATGAGCGGGGCGCAACTGGCGCATGCGGTGCGTCTGCTCAAACCGGATCTGCCGATCATCCTCGCCACGGGTTACGCCGAACGTCTGGAGGGTTTTTCGGCGCAATTACCGCGTCTGTCCAAGCCGTTCACGCAATTGAATCTGGTGGAGATCATTGCTCAGTCGATGAAATGAATCCGGCTGAACTTGTCCGTGGCAGAGCGCTTCTAAACGTTTTCCTGCTTCGGAGCGTGCGTCCCGTGCCTCGCATATTGACTCAGCCCACCGCTGAAGAAACCCTGACCGAACATGACGCCAAGATGTTCGGCTCACCCAAGGAACGACTGGATTTCTATCGCCGTGAGATTCAGTACGAAACCAGCATCCTCGCCAATCGCACCGATGCCTATCTGGCGGCGCAGTCGTTTCTGGTGATTGCCTTTGCATCGTGCATGTCCAACCTCAACCCGGAGTGGGGCAAGTTGTTTACGCTGGTGGTGCCACCGTTCCTGGCGCTGCTCGGTCTGCTCAGCTCGCTCAACGCCTGGCCGGGGATTCGCGCAGCGTATGACATCATCGATCACTGGCACTTCAAACAGAGTCATTTGCTGCTCAGCGAGCCGTTAATGGGGCTGGCCTATGACGAGTCGCCGCTGTTCAGCGAGACGGAATCGAGCCACAAGGGTTATCGCAAGTCGCTGCTGTTCTCGGTGCGTACGCCGTGGATCTTTGCGACGTTCTGGGTGGTGTTGGGGAGTTATGCGGTGTTTATTCAGGTGACCAATCCGGGGGGATGAGTGCCGGACAGAAAAAGCCCGGTTTTCAACAGCCGGGCTTTTTCTTCGCTTCGGTCACTCGGTGGTCTCAAGCTGCCGCCGCAGCCCCTGCGAGTTCTGCACCGACATCGGAATCGGTGGGAAATCCTCGTTCAACACGCACAGATGCTCAATTGCATCGGCAAACTTCACATCGGCTTTTCGGCGTAACGCCCGGTACTGCTCAAACTGTTCGACATCCAGTTGCCCGGTTTCGAGTAACTCATGAGCCGCCCGATTCAGCGCCTGCGCTTCTTCGAACAATTGACGATTGCGCTCCAGAGCCAACGCTCTGCAAGCCTTGATTTGCGCAGGAGTCGAGCATTCTTTCATGACCGTGACCTTAAGTTTTCAAGGATTCCTTTTCATAGGCTTGTCGCCGCAGGGGAACCGAACCTGCCGGACCCCGTTGGACGGGGCCAGCGGGGGGTTATGGTTGTGACCATCGACCCTTACGCAGAGATCCATTTTTTTGCAGAAGATTTGCTAGGGCTTTTGATGCTTGCGTTGTTCATATCGAGCAAGGATCGGTTGGGTGCTGATGCCGTGCAGCAGAATGCTAAGCGCCACGACAGAGAGCGTGATGTCGGTACACAGCGCCGCAACCGAGTCACTCAGGCCATGATTCAAGGCATAAAACAAATAGAAAAGACTGCCAATTCCGCGGATACCGAACCAGCCGATCAACAACCGCTGTCGTCCCTCCAGCAACGAACCCCATGGCATCAGCGCTACGCAAACCGGGCGAATCACGCAGAACAACACGCCGCCGACCAGCAAGGCCCGCCAGTCCCAATGTGTCACCAGCACCACGCCGAGCAGCGTTACCAGAAACACCTCCATAGCCCGTTCGACCAGGCTGCCGAACGACAACATGTCGCCCATCATGATGCCGGCGGCGACCTGGCTGTTCTGTAGTTGCTCAGTGTCGCCATGTACCGCGTGTTGCGGCTCGACGTTCTGGTGGCCGACCACCGGCTGCACCAGATGTTCGGCGGGCGGCTGGCTGGCGCCGGTCGACTTCACTTCCACCTGACGCAAGCCAAGCCCTGCGGCGAATACCGACAGGAACCCGTAGCCACCGATGGATTCAGCCACCACGTAGGCCAGAGCGATCAGCGCCAAGGCCAGATAATCATTGGAGCTCAGGGTGCTGTCGTCATTGCGCAGGCGCATGGACAGCGTCAGGCGTCCGATGCCGCGACCCATCCAGTACCCGGTCAGCAGCCCGGCCGGCACCGCCCACAAGAGACTGCGCAAGATCCATTGCGGCCACTCGTCGGGATGCCCGGAGCCGTCCAGCAGCAACATTCCGAGCAGCACAAAGGGGAAGGCAATGCCGTCATTGAGTCCTGCCTCGCCGGACAGGCCGAAGCGCACACTGTCGACATCCCGCGCATCATTGACCTGCACCAGAGCCGCGAGTACCGGATCGGTCGGCGCCAGAATTGCGCCAATCAACAACGACGGCCCCCACGGCAATTGCAATCCCCAGTGCAACAACGCGCATACGCCGGCGATGGTCAGCACCATCACCGGCCCGGCCAGGCCGAATGCGATTCGCCAGCGCTTGTCGCGAAGGGGCAAACGTAGTTTCAGCCCGCAGACAAACAGCGAGAAGAGCACCGCGACTTCTGTCAGGTGCTCCATCCACTGCGAGGCGTTATCGACCGACAGTTTCAGCAGATCAAGGCCACTGGGGCCAATGCCGATCCCCAGCAGAAGGCACACGGCCGAGGTAGTGACCGGCATCCAGCGCAGGTACGACGAGGTGAGGGCCAGAGTCAGCAGCACTGCGCCGAGCACGGCGACCCATACAATGAATGTCACGATGCGTTGTCGCGACGGATACTGGTCCAAGCGAGGGCGAGGAGGTTGAGACGTTTGGTGATAGGCGCGGACATGACAGCCTCCTGATCGTGACTCTTAAAGTATTGAGAGGCGTCATGCCGGCGGGTTCAGTTTTTCTCGCGTGCCGTCACAGCATCGGCTTACCGCCGGTCACGCCATAGCGCTGGCCGGTGATGTAACTGGCTTCGTCCGAGGCCAGCAGCACATAGATCGGTGCCACTTCCACCGGTTGACCGGGCCGACCGAGCGGGGTGTTGCCGCCGAAGTTCTGTACCTCTTCATCGGGCATGGTCGAGACGATCAGCGGCGTCCAGATCGGCCCTGGCGCGACACAGTTCACGCGGATCGCTTTCGGCCCGAGCATTTGCGCCAGGCCGCCGGTGAAGTTGGCAATCGCGCCCTTGGTGGTCGCGTAGGCGAGCAGGCTCGGTTTGGGCATGTCCGAGTTGACCGAACTGGTGTTGATGATCGACGCGCCGGGGCGCATGTGTTTGATCGCTGCCTGACACAGCCGGAAAATGGCGGTGATGTTGACATCGAAGGTCATCACCCATTCGTCATCGGGGATGTCTTCGAAGTTTTCGTGGGTCATCTGGAACGCGGCGTTGTTGACCAGCACATCGATGCGACCAAAGCGTTCAACGGTTTGATCGACCAGCGCCTGGCACTGGGCCTTCTGCGCGATATCGCCTGGCAGCAACAGGCATTGGCGCCCGGCCTGTTCGACCCAGCGTGCGGTTTCTTTGGCGTCTTCGTGTTCGTTGAGATAAGCGACCGCAACGTCAGCGCCTTCACGGGCAAAAGCGATCGCCACGGCACGGCCGATGCCGCTGTCACCGCCGGTGATCAAGGCGATCTTGCCGGCCAGCCTCCCGGAACCGACGTAGCTCTGCTCGCCACAGTCTGGATAGGGCTCCATCTTGCGTTGCGAACCGGGAACAGCTTGCGTCTGCGCGGGGAAGGGTGGTTTTGGGTAATCGGTCATCGTCAGTCTCCGAGTCACATGGCAGGTATGGGCGGTTGACCCGGGGTGTTTGCCGTGAGTTCGATCGGATTTGCGATGGTTTTTTTGTGAACGCTGACTCAACGTAGGAGCTGCCGAAGGCTGCGATCTTTTGATTTTGTTTTTAACAGACAAGATCAAAAGATCGCAGCCTTCGGCAGCTCCTACATGGGGGGGCGGGTTAGCGGTTGGCCAGAGCCCGCTCCATCCGCGCAATGCCTTCTTCGAGCAGCGCACGCGGGCAGCCGAAATTCAGGCGCACGAACTGCTGGTTTTGATCGCCAAAGTCCAGACCGGCACTGAGGCCTACCTTGCTCTGTTCAAGGAAGAACTGCTGCGGGTTGGGCAGATCCAGGGCCGAGCAATCGAGCCAGGCCAGATAGGTGCCTTGCGGTACATTGATGGTCACGCCCGGCAAACGGCTGCGCACCGCGTCCACCAGATAATCGCGGTTGGCCTGCAGATAGGTTTTCAGCTCGGCCAGCCAAGGCCCGGCTTCGCTATAAGCGACGCGGGTGGCTTCCATGCCCAGCGGGTTGACGCTGTCGACCATGCCGCAACGGGCGTGATTGACGCGTTCGCGCAGGGCGGCGTCCTGGATGATCATGAACGAGGTTTTCAGACCGGCGATGTTGTACGCCTTACTCGCCGACATCAGGGTGATGGTGCGCTGGGCGATTTCCGGGCTCAGGGACGCGGTCGGAATATGTACGCGACCGTCGAAGCACAGCTCGGCGTGGATTTCGTCGGAGATGATCCAGGCGTCCTGCGCCACACAGATGTCGGCCACGGCTTGCAGCTCTTCGCGGCCGAACACTTTGCCGATCGGGTTGTGCGGGTTGCTCAGCAGCAACGCGCCGCCGCCGGTCAGCGATTCACGCAGCACGTCCAGCGGCGTGGCGTAAGTGCCGTCGGCCTGGGCGACGAATTCCAGTTCAACCTTGTTCATGCCCCAATGGCCCGGCGCGTGGCGCAGCGGCGGGTAATTCGGCACCTGCACCACGACGTTCTGCTGTGGCTGCACCAGTGCTTTCAAAGCCATGTTGAAGCCCGACTCGACGCCCGGCAGGAAGATCAGCTCTTGCGGTTTGACCTTCCAGGCGAATTTGTTCCAAAGGTCGGCGACGATGGCCTCGCGCAGGTTGTCCTGGGCGACGCTGTAACCCACCAGTGGATGCAGCAAACGTTGTTGCAAAGCTTCGATCACCACCGGTGGCGCGGCGAAATCCATGTCAGCGACCCACATGGGCAGCACGTCGGCCGGATAGCGGCTCCACTTGGTGCTGCCGGTGTCGTGGCGGTCGAATACCTGATCAAAATCGAAAGTCATGCGCGGTCTCGTGAAGGCGGGATTGGTCCTGCCGGCCATTCTAAGCCGATGGCCCGGTGGGAGCACACAAAACCTGTGGGAGCGAGCCTGCTCGCGAAGGCGGTGTGTCAGTCAATATTTGTTTTATCTGACAGGACCTCTTCGCGAGCAGGCTCGCTCCCACGGTTTCTCAGCGCTTGACCGATTGTCGCCGACGGTCGGTTTTCACACAGATCGTATGGTCTTTGTCTACAGTGAAAAAGTCGGCAGGCTTTCTGCCGCAACCGTGATTGTCCAGAAAAAGCCCGGCTCAAGTACCGGGTTCCACCTGATCAGGAGTGCACGATGGATCTCAGCCGTCGTCAATTCTTCAAGGTCGCCGGTATCGGCCTTGCAGGCTCTAGCCTGGGCGCGTTGGGCATGGCCCCGACGCAGGCCTTCGCCGAGCAGGTGCGTCACTTCAAGCTTGCCCACACCCATGAAACCCGCAACACCTGCCCGTATTGCTCGGTCGGTTGCGGCTTGATCATGTACAGCCAGGGCGATACCTCGAAGAACGTCGCGCAAAATATCATCCACATCGAGGGCGACGCCGACCATCCGGTCAATCGCGGCACCCTGTGTCCAAAAGGCGCGGGCCTGCTGGACTTCATTCACAGCCCGGGCCGCTTGCTGTATCCGCAAACGCGCAAACCCGGCAGCAGCGAATGGACGCGGATCAGTTGGGATGAAGCGCTGGATCGCGTCGCCGACCTGATGAAGGCTGACCGCGACGCCAACTTCATCGAGAAAAATGCCAACGGGCAAACGGTGAATCGCTGGGTTTCCAGCGGATTCCTCGCGGCCTCGGCGGCGTCCAACGAAGCGGGCTACATCACTCAGAAGGTGATTCGCAGTCTCGGCATGCTGGGGTTCGATAACCAGGCGCGTGTCTGACACGGCCCGACGGTGGCAAGTCTTGCCCCGACGTACGGCCGTGGTGCCATGACCAACACCTGGACCGATATCGCCAACGCGAATCTGATCCTGGTAATGGGTGGCAACGCAGCAGAAGCGCATCCGTGCGGCTTCAAATGGGTGACCGAGGCCAAAGCGCACAACGCCGCGCGGCTGATTGTGGTCGATCCGCGTTTTACCCGGACTGCTTCGGTGGCCGACTATTACGCGCCGATCCGTACCGGCACCGACATCGCCTTCATGGGCGGCTTGATCAATTACCTGCTGACCGAGGACAAGATCCAGCACGAATACGTGCGCAACTACACCGATGTCTCGTTCATCGTCAAAGCCGGCTACGGCTTCGAAGACGGGATTTTCAGTGGCTACGACGCAGCCAAACGCAGCTACACCGACAAGTCCGGCTGGGGCTACGAGTTGGGCGAGGACGGCTTTGTCAGAGTCGATCCGACTTTGCAGGACCCGCGCTGCGTCTATCAATTGATGAAGCAGCATTACAGCCGCTACAACATCGAACTGGCGAGCCAGATCTGCGGCATGCCGGTCGACGCCATGCAGAAAATCTGGGACGAAATCGCCACCTGCTCGACACCGGGCAAGACCATGACGATTCTCTACGCCCTCGGTTGGACGCAGCATTCCATCGGCGCGCAGATCATCCGCAGTGCGGCGATGGTGCAACTGCTGTTGGGCAACGTCGGCATGCCGGGCGGGGGCGTCAATGCCTTGCGCGGTCACTCCAATATCCAGGGGCTGACCGACCTTGGCCTGCTGTCCAATGCGCTGCCGGGTTATCTGACGTTGGGCACCGACACCGAGCAGGACTACAACGCCTTCATCAATAAACGCACGCAAGTACCGCTGCGTCCGGGGCAATTGTCTTACTGGCAGAACTACAGCAAGTTCCACGTCAGCCTGATGAAATCCTGGTACGGCGCCAACGCCACCGTCGAGAACAACTGGAATTACGACTACCTGCCGAAACTGGACATCCCCAACTACGACATCCTGAAAATGTTCGACCTGATGAGCCAGGGCAAGGTCAACGGTTACGTGTGTCAGGGGTTTAACCCGATTGCCGCGTTGCCGGACAAGAACCGGGTGATGGGCGCGCTGGCCAAACTCAAGTGGCTGGTGGTGATGGACCCGCTGGCCACCGAAACTTCGGAGTTCTGGCAAAACGTCGGGCCTTACAACGACGTTAAAAGCGAGGAGATCCAGACCGAAGTCATTCGCCTGCCGACCACCTGTTTTGCCGAGGAGGACGGCTCGCTGGTCAACAGCAGTCGCTGGTTGCAATGGCACTGGAAAGGCGCCGATGGCCCGGGCGAAGCGCAGACTGACATTCGCATCATGAGTGAACTGTTTCTGCGTCTGCGCAAGCGTTATCAGGCCGAGGGCGGCAAGTTCCCCGATCCGCTGTTGAAACTGTCGTGGCCGTACAAGATCCCCGACGAACCTTCGCCGGAAGAACTGGCCAAGGAACTCAACGGCAGCGCCACCACTGACATCACCGATGCCACCGGCGCGACAATCAAGGGCGGCACGCAACTGGCCGGGTTTGGTCAGCTCAAGGATGACGGCAGCACCGCGTCCGGTTGCTGGATCTTCGCCGGTAGCTGGACCGAGGCCGGCAACCAGATGGCGCGGCGGGACAACTCCGATCCGTATGGCATGCACCAGCATCTTGGCTGGGCGTGGGCGTGGCCGGCCAACCGGCGGATTCTCTACAACCGCGCTTCGGCGGACGTCGCGGGCAAACCGTGGGATCCGAAAAAGCGTCTCGTGTGGTGGAACGGCAAGGCCTGGGGCGGCACGGACGTGCCGGACTACAAGGCCGACGTGCCGCCTGAAGCCGGGATGAACCCGTTCATCATGAACCCCGAAGGCGTGGCGCGGTTCTTCGCCGTCGACAAGATGAACGAGGGGCCATTCCCAGAGCACTACGAGCCGTTCGAAACGCCGATCGGCATCAACCCGCTGCACCCGCAGAACAAGAAAGCCACCAGCAACCCGGCGGCGCGGATCTTCGATTCGGTCTGGGAAAGCCTCGGCGAAGCCAAGGACTTCCCGTACGCCGGTACCAGTTACCGGCTGACCGAGCATTTCCACTTCTGGAGCAAGCACTGCAAGTTGAACGCGATTGCTCAGCCTGAGCAGTTTGTCGAGATCGGCGAAGTGCTGGCGAAAGAGAAGGGCATTGCCGCCGGCGACAAGGTGCGGGTCAGCTGTAAACGCGGGTTCATTGAGGCGGTGGCAGTGGTGACGAAAAGGATCCGACCGTTGCAGGTCAACGGCCAGGTCGTGCATCAGATCGGCATCCCGCTGCACTGGGGGTTCACCGGCCTGACGCGCCACGGTTACCTGACCAACACCCTGGTGCCGTTCCTCGGCGATGGCAACACCCAGACCCCGGAATCCAAGTCATTCCTGGTCAACGTGGAGAAAGTCTAAATGGCCAGCCAAGACATTATTGCCCGCTCGGCCACCACCACAGTGCCGCCGTCGGTGAGGAATCAGGAGGCGGTGGCCAAGCTGATCGACACCACCAAATGCATCGGCTGCAAGGCCTGCCAGGTTGCCTGCTCGGAATGGAACGAGCTGCGCGACGAGGTTGGCCACAACCACGGCACCTACGACAATCCGCAGGATTTGAGCGCAGAAACCTGGACGCTGATGCGCTTAACCGAGCACGAAACCGACGCCGGCAACCTTGAGTGGCTGATCCGCAAGGACGGCTGCATGCACTGCGCCGAGCCCGGTTGTCTGGCGGCATGCCCGAGCCCAGGCGCGATTATCAAGCACGCCAACGGCATCGTCGATTTCGATCAGGATCACTGCATCGGCTGCGGTTATTGCATCACCGGTTGCCCGTTCAACATTCCGCGTATTTCGCAGAAGGATCACAAGGCCTACAAATGCACCTTGTGTTCGGATCGGGTCGCGGTCGGGCTGGAGCCGGCCTGTGTGAAAACCTGTCCGACCGGCGCCATCGTTTTCGGCACCAAGGAAGACATGAAGGAACACGCTGCCGAACGCATCGTCGATCTGAAAAGCCGTGGTTTTGAAAACGCCGGTTTGTACGACCCCGCAGGTGTTGGCGGCACTCATGTGATGTATGTGCTGCACCACGCCGACACACCGAAAATCTACGCCAATCTGCCGCAGGATCCGGCGATCAGTCCATTGGTGGGCCTGTGGAAAGGCATCAGCAAACCGCTGGGTCTGCTGGCCATGGGCGCCGCGGTGTTGGCCGGATTCTTCCACTACGTGCGTATCGGGCCGAACCGGGTCGAAGAGGATGACCTGCCGACGCCCCCCGACACCTCGGTGCATGTCGTCGATCCAGCGGTGCACACCTTCGATCCACGCGGGGAGGACCGGCCATGAGCAACAAGACGATCCTGCGTTACACCGCCAACCAGCGCACCAATCACTGGCTGGTGGCGATTCTGTTCTTCATGGCCGGGCTATCGGGGCTGGCGTTATTTCATCCGTCGATGTTCTGGCTGACTCACCTGTTTGGCGGCGGGCCGTGGACGCGGATTCTGCACCCGTTCATGGGCGTGGTGATGTTCGTGTTGTTCCTCGGTCTGGTGTTCAGGTTCTGGCGCGCGAACTTCTTCATCGGCAATGACTGGAAGTGGCTGCGCCGCATCGATCGGGTGCTGGTCAACGACGAAGAGACGGTGCCGCCGGTGGGCAAGTACAACGCCGGGCAGAAGCTGCTGTTCTGGACTTTACTGCTGTGCATGCTCGGTTTGCTGTTCACCGGGCTGGTGATCTGGCGCGCGTATTTCAGCGCGTATTTCGGCATCACCGTGATCCGCTGGGCGATGCTGCTGCATGCGCTGGCCGGGTTTGTGCTGATCCTCAGCATCATCATTCACATCTACGCCGGGCTGTGGATCAAGGGGTCCATCGACGCGATGCTGCATGGTTGGGTCAGCCGTGCCTGGGCGAAGAAACACCACGAACTCTGGTACCGCGACATTACCCGCGACGAACGCCATCCGGATGCGCCGGAACGACCGATCACCAAAAAGGGCTGACCTTTGGCAACCATTCTTGAACCCGGGGAAATCGAAGCGGCGGCCAGTTCGCCGCCGTTTCTGCACCTGCCGCCGCACAACCTGTTCACCCTGCGC
Source organism: Pseudomonas sp. LBUM1648 (assembly GCF_059716145.1). Taxonomy (NCBI): domain Bacteria; kingdom Pseudomonadati; phylum Pseudomonadota; class Gammaproteobacteria; order Pseudomonadales; family Pseudomonadaceae; genus Pseudomonas; species Pseudomonas sp. LBUM1648. The sequence goes on along the minus strand of NZ_CP166808.1, from coordinate 3,381,920 downwards.
GCTCAACGTCTGGAGCAATTGGCCGAAGGGCATCCGCTGGCTGACTATTTACGCTTGATCGCCGGTTTATGCCGGGCGCAGCAACACGTGCTGGACGATCCACCCTCGACAGAAGCCGTCGATCAGCAACGCCTTGAGCTGTGTCAGCAGCACGGCATGCCGCCGTTCGCGGCCGATACCCTGGTTCGCGAAGATGACTGGCAAATCTGGCTGGACGCCTTGCTGCAACGCTATATACCGCTGGATCAACCCGCCGTGATCGATGCGATCACCACGCTGCGTAGCGCGAGTTCCGGCCAATTGCGCGCCTGGGCCGTGGCGCTGGTCAGCGGCCAATATTCAATGGTGCCGGCAGCCCTGGTGCCATTTTTGGGCGCGGCGTTGCAAGCGGCATGGAGCCATTGGCTGCTCAGCGTGCCCAATCTGCAACTGGCTCCCGGCAACAGCCTCAGCCAATGCCCGGCCTGTGGATCGCCGGCCATGGCCGGGGTGATCCGCCATCGCGGCAAACACAACGGTCTGCGTTATCTGGTGTGTTCGCTGTGCGCCTGCGAATGGCATGTGGTGCGGGTCAAATGCGTGTATTGCGAGTCGAGTAAAGGCCTCGATTACCTGAGCCTCGAAGATGATCGCCACGCCGCCAATCAGGCGCCGCTGCGCGCGGAAGTCTGCCCGAGCTGTAACACCTATCTGAAACTGCTTTATCTGGAGAACGATGCCGACGGCGAAGCGTTGTCGGCGGACCTCACCAGCCTGTTGCTCGACATGCGCCTGGCCCAGGACGGCTTTCAGCGTCTGGCGCCGAATCTGTTGCTGGCGCCGGGAGACGAATGAGCACAGCGTCTACACTCCTACAGGTCCGGTTATATCGGGCATTTTTTTGTGGGAGGGGGCTTGCTCCCGAAGGGGCCGTGTCATTGACATCATCAGAGGCTGATTCATCGCCTTCGCGAGCAAGCCCGCTCCCACAGGTCCGGTTATGTTTGGCAATTTTTTTGTGGGAGGGGGCTTGCTCCCGAAAGGGCCGTGTCAGTTATCTCATCAGAGGCTGATTCACCGCCTTCGCGAGCAAGCTCGCTCCCACAGGTTTGACGGTGTGCTGTACCTGGACACCAGACAGTCTTTTGTTTTCGGGAGTGGCTGATGTCTGCGAGCAGTGCCCTGCGTTTACCTTCCATTGATGGGTTGTTGCGTCACCCGGCGTGCCTGCCGCTGCTCGATCGCTATGGTCGTGAGGCGTTGTTGAGCCGTTTGCGGCAGTTGCTGGATGAACTGCGCTCAGACGTGTTGAACGGGCAATTGTCGGCCGTTGAAATCAGTCCTGAAGTGCTCGCTGGCCGCGTCGGTGAGCGCTTGGCCCAGCAACAACGCAGCAACGTGCGCCGGGTGTTCAACCTGACCGGTACGGTGCTGCACACCAATCTGGGGCGGGCGCTGCTGCCGGACGAAGCCATTGATGCGGTGCAAATGGCGGCGCGTTATCCGCTCAATCTGGAGTTCGATCTGGCCAGCGGCAAGCGCGGCGATCGTGACGATCTGATCGAAGGCCTGATCCGCGAACTGACCGGCGCCGAAGCCGTCACCGTGGTCAACAACAATGCCGCTGCGGTGCTGCTGACGCTCAACAGTCTCGGTGCGCGCAAGGAAGGCATCATTTCTCGCGGTGAGCTGATCGAGATCGGCGGCGCATTTCGCATCCCCGACATCATGGCCCGCGCTGGCGTGCGTCTGCACGAAGTCGGCACCACCAACCGCACCCATGCCAAAGACTACGAAGCGGCCATCAGCCCGCGCAGCGGTTTGATCATGCGCGTGCATGCGAGCAATTACAGCATCGAGGGTTTCACCGCGAGCGTGCCCACAGCTGAATTGGCTGAGTTGGCCCATCGGCATGGCTTGCCGCTGCTGGAGGACCTGGGCAGCGGCAGCTTGCTGGACCTCACGCGTTGGGGCTTACCGGCAGAACCGACGGTGCGTCAGGCGCTGCTCGATGGCGCAGACATCGTCACCTTCAGCGGCGATAAGTTGCTCGGCGGGCCGCAAGCCGGGTTGATTGTCGGGCACAAAGAATTGATCGCGAAGATCAAGAAGAACCCGCTGAAGCGCGCGTTACGGGTCGACAAACTGACGCTGGCCGCACTGGAAGCGGTGCTCGGTTTATATCGCGATCCGGATAGGCTGGCCGAGCGCTTGCCCAGTTTGCGCCTGCTGACCCGTCCGCAAGCCGACATCTTCGCGCAGGCCGCTCGTTTGCAACCGGCAATAGCGCAGGTCTTGGGTGAGCCATGGCAGGTCAGCGCGGTTCAGGCATTGGGCATGATCGGCAGCGGCAGCCAACCGGTGGCGCGGTTGCCGAGTGCCGCCCTGTGCCTGCGTCCGCTGGTGTCCAAACGCTTGCGCGGGCGTTGCTTGCTGAACCTCGAAGCGGCGTTGCGGGCCTTACCCATTCCGGTGCTCGGGCGCATTGACGCCGACGCGCTATGGCTGGACTTGCGCCAACTCGACGATGAACCGGCGTGGCTGGCGCAACTGCCGCACTTGCAGGTCGCTCAGTGATCGTCGGCACGGCAGGGCACATCGACCACGGCAAGACGTCGCTACTGCAAGCCCTGACCGGGCAAACCGGCGACCGTCGCCCGCAGGAACGCGAGCGCGGGATGACCATCGACCTTGGTTATCTCTACGCCGAGCTGGAGGCGGGGGTGGGTTTGACCGGGTTCATCGACGTGCCGGGCCACGAAAAATTCACCCACAACATGCTCGCCGGCGCGCAAGGCATCGATCTGGTGTTGCTGGTGGTCGCCGCCGATGACGGCGTGATGCCGCAGACCCGCGAGCATCTGGCGATTGTCCAACTGCTGGGAATTGCGCGGGCAGTCGTTGCGGTCAGCAAATGTGATCGGGTTGAAGCGGGCAGGGTGGAGGAAGTGCAGCGCCAGGTTCTGGACTTGCTGGAGGCCGGGCCTTTTGCCGAAGCGCCGATAGTGCCCGTGTCGAGCGTGAGCGGGCAGGGTGTCGATGAGTTGCGTCAGGTTTTATTGGAAACACAAAGCGCAGTGCAGGCGCGCAATCGTGAAGGCGGATTTCGCCTGGCCATCGACCGCGCCTTCAGCGTGGCCGGCGCCGGGATTGTGGTCACCGGCACGGCGCTGTCGGGCAGTGTTGCGGTCGAGGACAGACTGGTTTTGGCGCCGCTGGGTAAAACTGTCCGGGTGCGTGGCTTGCACGCGCAGAATCAACCCGCCGCCCAGGCCTTCGCCGGGCAACGGGTGGCGCTGAACATCAGCGGCGAACGCTTGGCGCTGGAGCAGATCCATCGCGGCCAATGGTTGCTGGCCGAATGGCTACACGCACCGACTCAGCGGCTCGACATCGAGTTTCAACTGTTGCCAGGCGAACGGCCTTTCGAACACTTCCACCCGGTGCACCTGCACCTCGGCACACAAGACGTGATCGCCCGTGTCGCCTTGCTGGAAGGTGCGCGCCTGAACCCAGGCTCGCGTATGTTCGCGCAACTGCTGAGCAACGCGCCGGTACACGCGGTGAAGGGCGACCGGCTGATCCTGCGCGACCAGAGCGCCCAACGCACCCTCGGCGGTGGCCAGGTGCTCGACCCGTTTGCCCCGGCGCGACACCGACGCAGCCCCGAGCGCCTGGCGCAACTGGAGACCTTGGCGCGTAGCGCAAGCCTTGAACAAGCATTGCCGGTGCTGCTCAACCACAGCGCCGGCGGCCTTGACCCGCAACGCCTGGAACGCCAGTTCAATCGACCGCGCCAAGGCTGGTCGCTGCCAGAAAACGTGCGCCTGATCGACACTCGCCAAGGCACGGTGCTGTTCAACGTACAACGTTGGGGGCAATTGAAATTCATGCTGCTGGAGCAACTGGCTCGTTTCCATGAGCTTGAACCCGACCAGATGGGCCCGGATCGCGATCGTCTGCGGCGCTTCAGCGGGTTGTCTCTGGAGCGTTCGACCTTCGCCAGCCTGCTGGATGAGTTGCGCAGCGCGAGTGCGATCAACGCCAGCGGGCCCTGGCTGAATCTGCCGGATCATCAGGTGCGCCTGAATGCCGAAGACGAAACCCTGTGGCAACAACTGCAACCGTTGTTCGAACAGGCGGAATTCGATCCGCCGTGGGTGCGCGATGTGGCCAACTCGGTCGGCAAGGACGATGCCGTTGTGCGGCTGCTCCTGCGTAAACTGGCGCGTCTGGGCTTGATGCACCAAGTGGTGCGCGACCTGTTTCTCAGCGACACGCGGCTGCGGCAGATGGCGACGCTGTTGCTGCAACTGGCCCGGGAAAATCCGCAGATCCAGGTGACAACCTTCCGTGATGCGCTAGGCTTGGGACGCAAACGCTGTATTCAGTTCCTCGAATACTTCGACCGCCTCGGCCTGACCCGGCGCATCGGCGAATCCCGCGTGATCCGCCCCGACAACGCGCTGGCCAGTGCCGACGCACCCTGAGTTCAAAGGAAGGCAATCGCGCCCGGTGGCGCGGCCGGGCTTCAAACCCGGTTGGGGACGGCATCCGTTCCCGGGCAGGTTCGACTCCGGCTGCCTTCCGCCATTTCGAGAATCGTTCCCCTTGAGATTTCTGCTGCTCATTCATGTGCAGGGCGGCCATCACGTGCTCGCGGGTGGCATTTAAGATTGCTCTTATTCACGCCTTTGAGATTAGTGGTTTAAATGCTCGGTCAAGTGATCTGTTCAAGAGTCACGAGCGGCTACGATCGAGGATTTTTTATGAAGTTATGGATTGCGCTTTTGGCGTGGTTTATCGTTCCGAATGCATGGGGTTATTGTGTCTTTGCTTTAAGCGACGACTTGGAAAAGATTCGAGATTATGGTGCTCACGGACCAGGCTCGCAGTTTATTAATACACCTAGAGATGCTACCGGTTTGCCGGTGATTTACACTGAATCGTTGCCAGTCGTGGGCAGCAAAATGATAATTACATGCCCATTCAAAGAGACCTTGGGCCTGAGACTAAATCCTGCCATTGGTGCGCAGCCCAACTTCAGCACTTCGCTTTTCCGATTGAAAGACACCGGGATTGCACTTCAGTTCTTCCTTGATAGCAACGCTGCCGCACTGGTCCCCCTCCAATTTAGCGATACGTCTATGTGGTTACGCACGAAGATCCCCACGCCGGCTCCTCAATTGCGTGTGTTACAAACCGGGCCGATCAAGGAAGGGGCTGTGATCCCGGCGGGACTGCTCGCCTCATTGGTATCCAGTGACGACCAAACGTTTGCAACGTTCAATTTGTCGAACCCTGTCTATATTGTTGCAGGAGCCTGCAAGACACCTAATGTCAGTGTCGACATGACACGGGACAACAAAACCAGTTCATTCAAGAAAGTCGGGAGCAAGACCAATCCTGTTGCATTCAATATTCAATTGGTCGAATGCCCCAACTTTCTGAAGACAGTCAAGTATTCAATTAAGGCAAACACGAAAATTATTGACGCAAATAAGGGTGTTGTTTCACTGGATGCTTCTTCTACCGCGAAGGGTATAGGACTGCAGGTATCAAGGGGGGATGATCAGCCAGTGGTGATTGGAACAGAATACAACTTTGCTGGATATGATCGCGCGGGCGGCGATTTCAATATCCCTTTCAGTGCATCGTACATTCAAACCGATGCATCAATAGAGGCAGGAATCGCTGACACTTCTCTGACGTTCATCATGAGTTATCAATGAGTATTTGAACCTTACGCAAGACACCGAAAAATCACTAGACTCTTGCTTCTCAATTGCAGGAGCCTGGGTTGATTCTTTTTCGAGAGTAGGGGAAGGGTTGCATTGCAGCAGCCCGTTTTTGTCTCGTTTGGTTTCATGCCAAGGTATCATTAATCATCGCAGCCAAAGTTACAGGTAGTTTATCAGGAACATGATTTCAGAGTTCGCGGTTCCTGCCTTGATGGGCCCGGTTCCCAGGTTTATATATTTAGCGGAAAGCGTTTGGATAAAGGTACCCTGGCTATCTCTTGAGGATAGAGGGTAGTCCTTGTCGAAAGTGATGGCCTTACCCGAATCGTCGGTGATTTGTATGCCGATATTTTTTGCATTAGAAGCTTTATTCAATGAAATAACTCCGCTGGACCCATCTATCACCTGAGTGAGAGGTTTCAGGCTAAAGGTCATTCCTTTGGTGCTTTTTGGGCATTCCGTAATAGATACAGAGAAGCTTTTCGATAGGCTGTCGCCACTCGAATCATAAACTTCATGAATATAATGGCTACCCATGTCGACCACTACGGGTTGCACCTCACAAGCGCGTTCATAAAATCCGCTATTGGTAGTGGTTTTGAATATATATGAATCTACGCCACCGTCACTTTGCGTAGCGATCTGTCCAGAGGGCAACTGGTGGACTGAGTCAATTTTTCCGGTTTTAATGACTCGCAGGGTAAAACGGGTGTGGGTGTAACCCCACATGCCTTCGCCCAGGGACGTGGTGCCGTAGGATGTCAATAGATTACCATCAGTGCCTTCGATGCTAAAAGAAAGTCCGGTGGTGCCCAATCGAAATAGCCTTTCGCCTGCAGCCGGATTGCTGTACCGGGGAATAACTCCTGAGGGACTATTGCCGCTGCATATTACTACTGGGTAACGGCTCACTGAAGCAGATGTCGAAAATAATACGGTATTTATTGGAAGACCGGGTTCGATAGCTTGCCAACGCCCAGTTCCTGCGAACATTACAACTGCAGAGCCTGTACCTTCCTTGAATCGACAGCTGGCATTAGAAGTATTCCAACAGATTAATGTAGCCATCGGAATGAATAAAGTAAGTATTTTTTTGTGGGTCATGCTAAATCCTTTCGAATAGGTCAATTGATTTTTTACTGAAAGAACTTTTCACCGGGGGTCGTGATACTTGGGGGGGTGATTGTTGTTTTTTAGTGCTGTTGGCTGACGGTGCGCGCTACTTCCCAGGCAGACAGACTAGCCGGTAAGTTTCGTAGTTTCGGTTTTTATCCTGCGCTGGTAATACATAAGGCGCCTGGCATTGTTTTTCGCCCCATTTTATATTGATCACGCCTTGCTCTTTCTCCATCAATGCCAACGCTTTCCCACTCGGATCACTGAGCGACAGTTGTTTACCTTCGCTGTCCTCAAGTACTGCGCCAAACGGTAACGGCTGTTTCTGCGCGTCGAACAGTTCAAATTGCACGCGCCGGCCGGTCTTGCCGGCATAACGTGCCTTGACCACCGCACCACGGCGCGGCACGCGTTGTTGGCTGGCGTTGTCGATTTCGAGATCGGCACCGAGGTCGCGGGTGTCCAGGGTGATCCAGTTGACCCGATAGGGTTGCGCACTGGGGATCACCGCATAGCCATTTCGGCCGGTGGTCACACCGCTGTAGCTGCTGATTTTGGCGTCCTTGACCCCCGGCACTTCAACCAGGGCGAAGGTTTCGCCCACCGTCTGGCCAAGGTTTATGCCGCCGGCATGGGCCACAACCGATCCTGATGCATTAAGGCTTTGTGATTTATAACCACGGCCCTCGCTATAGCCCAGGCTCAAGTCGCCCACTGATGTGCGGGTGTTGAGATTGAACGATCCCGAATTGCCGCCACTGGAGCTATTCCCGGCCTGTACGGAGTAGAAGGTATCACCGGTTTCCGAGACATAACCGTTGATACCGGCCTGCGTGCTGCTGTTGTTTTTCTGACGGGTAGTGGTCATGAAAGCGCGAGGCGCGCGAATTTTTCTACCCAGCGGAAACGAGATCGACAGGCTCATTTGGGTGTCATTGCTGGTCGAACCGTAATAGCCCTGATCTAGGGTATGCGTGACGCCGAAGTTGTAATTCAGGTCGCCCCAGTTATTGCTGTAGCCCGCGGAAACGCTCCGCGAACCGCCACGATTCCAATAGCGTTGATCGTTCGCCGTCAGATAGAGGTTGCCTAGCTGTTGATCCCGGCCAAGGCTCTGGTTGATGGTCAAGTCGGTGCGGGTTTTCGAGCTGCCGCTGCTGCGCGCGCCGTCATCACTGATGGCCTGTACGTGTTCGGTCAGGGTACGAAAACCCTCGGTTGAATAGCGGTAGGCCGCCAGGGTGAAGCTGGTGTTGGTGCCCGTGAACGTTTTCGCATAGAGGGCACGCACGCTGTCACCTTGGGTGGTTACGCCGCCAACCTCGCTGGTGGAGTGGGTCATATCCAGTGAAACCGCGCCCAATGAGGTGTTTTTGCCCATACCCAAGCCCAGCGCTTTGTAGCCATCACTGACCTGAACACCGGCGATGCCGGTCAAATTGCTGGTGAGGCCGTACGCCAGTGTGCCGCTGACCAATTGCGGGTTTTTCTCACCCTCGGTGTGGCTGCTGTATTCACCGGCCGAGACGCTGTACTTCAATTGACCTTCACGCACCATGATCGGTAGCGCGGAGAACGCCTGGCGGGTGACGTGACGGCTACCGTCGGCTTCGATGACGGTGATTTCCAGATCGCCGTTGGAGCCACTGGGGTAAATGTCGCTGATCTCGAACGGCCCCGGCGGCACGTTACTGGTATAGAGGATGTAGTCGTTCTGGCGGATTTCCACCTTCGCACTCGTCTGCGCGACACCCCGAATGACCGGGGCATAGCCGCGTTCGCTGTCGGCTCGCATGCCTTCGTCTGACGCCAGTTTCAGGCCGCGATAGCGCACGCTGTCAAACAGATCAGGATCAGAAAAGATATCGCCCGCGCTGAATTGGCCCTTGATCGCCGTGACATCATGCTGCAGGTAGGTGCGATTGCTGGTGAAGGTATTCGGGCGGCCGGTGCCGGTGCTGAAGTTGGATTCATTGCGCAGGCGCCAGCCAGCGAGGTTGATGCCATTGCGCAGCCCCAGGTTGTTGGAAATCTTGACGCCGTAATCGCCAGTATTACGATTGGTGTTGAGTTGGTAGTTGATGAACGCCGCCGACACGCCTTCGTCCCATAACTCGGGCGCGACATAGCCGCGAAGGCCTTTCTCCATCGACATTTGCGGCACGCTGACGGCCAGGCGCAGGTGACTCGCGTCGTAACGCACGCTGGCCTGATCAATCATGCCGGGCAAGTCATAGCAGGCTTGCGGCTCGTCCGGGTTGAACGTGCCCTGAGCCTGGAGCTTATTCAGATCGATGCCCAACTGTTTGAGCAGATCAAACGTCAGGCACGGCTCAACCCGGCCATTGATCTGGTTGCGCATGAAATCGATATCGCGTCGACCGACCAGCACCTCATTGCTGTAAAGATCGACCCGATAATTGCCAGGCAGCACGCTGTCGGCTGCCAATAGCAGTTTGAGGTCGACATTGGACTGCGCACCTTGCAGGAAAGTGGTGTTGTAATCGTCCAGTTGCAAATCTTCATCCGCACCCAGTACGAGAGTGGGCAGGCCAATGAAAATGGCCAATGCCAGCGTATTGAATGCTGTCGAATCAAATGCCTTGAGAGCATATGAATTGCACGCGGGCTCCCCTGAACAACTTCCGGTTTTGTTTAGAGTGGAAAATGGCATGCAATAAAACCTGTATCGGCGCCCACAACCCAATCGCTGGCCGAGCGCAAGCGAGCACCTGGTTTAAAGGTGCTTGCGCAAGGACGTGTTACTTGGATTCAGTCGGTTCGGCGTTGACGGCTTGGCCGTTGATCAGCGACGCCTGGTAATGACTCATCGCCCCGTAGTCATTGATGCTGGAAAAAGTCAGGCGCACAGGTGGGCTGCCGGATGAGAAGCGGCTCAACGAAAATCTGGCTTCCGTTCCCGGTCCGACCATCTTCGAGTCCAGTGCAAGTTCACTTCCTTTCGAATCCCGAAGTGCCAGATCGGTCATTGATACGTGGTACGCACCAGGGTTTTTTACAATAAGAACGGCATTGCCGTTTTCTTGTGTGACTTGCCACTGCAATTGGGTCGGCGCCAGGATGGGGTCGCCGGGCAGGCCAGGGGGACGGAAAAAAACCTTGATCCGTTGGCGCACGGCCAATTGCAAGGTATTGGCAGTTTTGGACGCTTGCGGAATTTCTTGGACATTAAGCCAGGCCACCGATTCTTTATCGGTTGGCATGCCTTGGCCTTCGTAAAGAATGCGAAGAAGTTGTTGTTCTTTGGCAAATACACGGGCCAATGGCGGTGTTACGGCGAACGGGGTCGCTTTATCACTGGTGTCTTCACGGTCGATCCAGGATTGAATCAGCGCATCCTGGTTGCCATTGCGCACGGTGATATTGGCTTCTTTATGAGCCCCATCAAACACCACTCGCGTGGCACTCAAGGAAATACTGCCCAGTGCCTGTGCACTCACCAGCAGTGCCAGGAAGGCGAAAACGAATTGACGCAACATAGTGGTTACCGCTGTTTCTGTATAAAAGGCGAGGCCGAGGCCTCGCACGAACTCAGGCAGGCGCCAGGGACTTATTCGTATTCGAGAGTGAAGGGCAGGGTGGCATCGCCACGACCGGCAGTAGCTTCTCCCTTGCCTGTGGTGACGTAGGCGGCAGAAAAGCTCAGTGTGCTGTCGCCACCGAACTCGCCAGCGCCATGCATGCCGGCTTCGATACGAGCGTCGTCTTTGTTGCCCAGGTCGATTTGCACGCCGTTACTGTCCAGCAACGCAATACCGACGTTGGTTGCCGTGCCGTTGCCAGGGGTCAGTGCCAGCAATTTTTTGTCGCTAGGGACAAAACCGGAGCCGCCGCTGCTCGGATCGAAGACCATCGCGACTTTGGTGCCTTTGTTGCAGTTGACGTTGAGGTTGAAGTGGTTGCCGGCGACACGCCCGGCTGCCGGGTTCTCAGCAGTACCCATGTCTTTGATCGACACATCGCCCATATTGACGGCGATTACTCGATTGGCATCGCTGCCGTCGACAGAGCAGGCATCGTTGTTGATCACGCCAGTAAAGCTGATTTGGCCGCTGCCACCCTTTGTTGTTGGTTTTACTGGATCCTCTGCGAGCGCGTTGCACGAAGCACCCAATACTGCGCAAGCAAGAAGAGCAAGGGAAAACTTTTTCATCATGATGTCCATTTATATGAAAGTGAAATGTGCTGAAAGAAATTGCATGAGCAAGATAATCAGCGAGCACTTTTCAGGACATCAGACGAATCTTAATCGTCGCAGCTGTTGTAATGCCTTCTAGTTAAAAACATTCAGTGCGTGACAGTAAGCCAACAAATCCTGGTCGCTTGAAACTTCCAGTTTGCGCATGGCCGATATTTTCTGCGCGCTGACTGTTTTGGTACTGCGGTTTTGACTGCGGGCGATATCACTGACGCTTTTTCCAGACACAAACAGCCGCAGAATCTCGAACTCCTTTGGCGACAGCATTGAAAAACGCTGTTGGATATCGGCGTTGGACTTGATAACAGATTGCGGTGCAGGTTGCTGGCTGAGGTATTGGCCTTTGCGGGCAATGGTTTCGAGGGCCAATTGAATCTCATTGTGCAATTGACTCTTTTGAATCACGCCGGCCACACCCAACTCATGCAGACGCGTGAGTATCAGTTGATTGGACAGCATGGTCAGTACCAGCACCTGTACCGCAGGGAAGTGTCGCTGTAGATATTCGACCAGTTTCAGGCCATCGCCATAGGGCGAGTCGGCGGGCATGTTGTAGTCGGTGATGACGATGTCTACCGAATGGAGGTTGAGCAGGTCGATCAATCCTTGTGAGCAGACAGCTTCGCCTACCACGCAAAAGCGACCATCGCGCTCGACCAGTTCGCGCACTCCGAGCAGGACGATTGGGTGATCGTCAGCAATGACTACGTTCAACTTTTTCATGAAAACCAACCCGTGGACGCGTGTATCGATGAGGTAACTGCATGTGAGTCGTTCAAGGGGAAACCTTGTCGAGCAGGTTCTGAATGCGCTGCACCATTTGCCGGACATCAGCCAGCAATGTCGCGGTGACTGCGCCTGATGACAATCGGCACTCCAACTCAGTGCAAGCATGAGCCAGCTCGCCCGCCTGTACGGCGCCCATGGCACCTGCGATGCTGTGAAGCCTTTGTGCTATACCCGGCGTGTCAGTGTTGGCCAGGGCTGAATTGAGCCGCGCCAGGTCCTCGCGCATGGTCACGGAAAAGATGTCGCGCATTCTCGGTGAAAGCACCACGTTGTCATCAAAAAATTCGGGTTGAACAGATGTCGAGACCTCAGTGACTGACGCCGCTTCAACCGGTAACGAGCAAAATCCGAGCAATTGCTCGCGCAATGTTTTGAGGCTCAATGGTTTTACTATCCAGGCATTCATCCCGACCTCAAGGCAGCGCGTGCCTTCTTCACGCATTGCATTAGCCGTGACGCCAATAATGGGGGTGCGCAAGTCCAGTTCCCGCAGTGCCTTGGCCAGTTCATAACCGTTCATCACGGGCATGTTGACGTCAGTCAACACCAGATCGAAAGCCTGCTCGCGCCACTGCTCCAACGCTTGCTCGCCGTTGGCTGCAACGCAGACACTACAGCCCAGTGCTTCCAGTTGTTCTTTGATGATCGCCTGGTTGATCGGATTGTCTTCGGCGACCAGAATCCGCAACTCAAGCGGTGTCTGGGCAGGGCGTGTCAGTTCGGTTGCGTTTACCGCCTTGCCTTTTTGTACAAGACTGACCGCCCGGGCAATCGCTCTGATGTCATACAAATCGACATCTGGCGTGTCTGTGATCGTTTCAGGCTGAGTGAGTCCATTTATCCGGCAGACAATCCGCGAGCCCTGCCAGGCCGCGACGTTATCGGATGGAAGAATGTCGACCAGCACCGCGCCAGGCTCAACAGTCAGGTTATCGCTGAATGGGCGGGCCATCAGTTCGAAACGCTTGAGCCAATCGCAGACGTTTTCTGCCAGTTCCGGTACTGGGGCGCGAACAAGGACAGTCGCCGGGCTTGGCGTGATATCCATGCAATCGGTCAATTCGCCGGGCAGTACCTTGAGCCTCAGCTGCAGCGAAAAACTGCTGCCAAGCCCCGGCTCGCTGATGACGGTCAACTCGCCATTCATCATTGCGCAGAGTCTTTGACAGATTGCCAGCCCCAAACCGGCCCCGGCCTCGCTGGAGGCGTCACGCACCTGAAAGAACGGCGTGAACAACTGTGTTTGTTGTGCCTGGGCGATACCTATTCCGGAGTCGCTGACTTGCCATTGCACCGAGACTTGGTCCAAGTCGTTGGCCAGCACCCGAGTGCGCAGGACAACCCGGCCTGAATCGGTGAATTTGATCGCGTTGCTCACCAGATTGTTGAGGATCTGGCGGATGCGCACCGGGTCACCCTGCAACCGATTGGGCAGGGCCGGGTCGGTGCATGCACAGAGCAACAGCCCCTTGCGCTGGGCGAATGCGGCATAGGTGTGCAGCGTGTCCTCGATCAGTTGCAGGGGGCAAAAACCGATGGACTCGATCAGCATTTGTCCGGACTCGATCTTGGAAACGTCCAGCACATCGCTGATCAACTGAAACAACGTCGTCGATGAGCGTTGAATAGTCTGTAGATAGTCCTCTTGACGTGCGCTGAGGCTGGTCATGCCAAGTAACTCAAGCGTGCCCAGAACGCCGTAGAGTGGGGTGCGGATTTCGTGGCTCATGGTCGCCAGGAACCGGGTCTTGGCCTGGTTCGCCAAGTCGGCGGTACGCCGAGCCTTTTCCAGGGCCAGGGCGTCCTCGACGTGGCGCGTGATGTCATTGAACGCGCAAAGCAGTACGTCCTGCCCTTGATAGCGGGTCGAAATGAAGCCCACATGCAAGTGCCGGCCTTCGATGTCCAGGCGCGTTTCGCCGATATCCGCCAGATCGTGATGGCGGTCCAGTACCGCCACCAGTTTTGCGGTGCCTTGCCACTGTTGGGCGCGCTGGTTTTCCAGCAGGACTTTGAAATCGGTGCGCCGCACCACACACAACCCAGTGGGAGCGGTATCGATCACCGCACGGCTGAACGCTTCGCTTTCGGTGATGCTTTGATGCGCTTTTTCGGCTGGCTGGACGACGCGAATCCTGTACCAGCGACTGATCATCCAACTGACACCCGCACCGCCCAGTAACAACATCAGCAGGCCGACCAATGGCCACATCAGTTGCCCGAAGTAACTTTTGAAGCTGATGGTGTAAATGGCTGTCCAGGGTTGCTCGGCTTTGGCCACGACCTTGAACACCATGCCATTACGATTGATGTTCAGACCTTCATGCAGGGTTTGATCGGCATTGATTGAGCCAATGACCGCGCGCCCGTCGGGGGTTATCAACGTGAAACTGTCGTAAATCGACCATTCCATGATGCGTTCAACATCATTGACCTGGTTCATGTTCAATAGCGACGCCACCACGCTAGACTCACTGGTCCCATTGATTTTCAGATCCCGTGGATCAAGATGAACATTGATGTAAGCGAGCATTTCGGTTGAGCGCGCGTGATCATTGGGCACGTTGTAGGCTTCCCAGTGCACGCGATTATCAGCGACGCCGTTGTTCTTAACTTTGAGATGTCGAGCCACGCGGGCGACTATCGTGTTGAGCGGTTCCTCACTTTCTTTAGTGCCTGCGTGCAGTACGCCATTGGATGGAACGGTGATGTCGAAATTGTCATTGTCGTTGTACAAAAAGATCTGTGGCGACTGATAGTGCGACGTTGACCAAAAGGCGCTGTACAGACTCGAAAGGTGGACGCCGAGGGTGAACACTTTAGGCAGTTCACTTTCCTTGAGTTTCTGATGGTTGAAACTCAAGCCGAAAGGAACGGAATAGGGAAACTCATAGCCTTCGTAAATATTCGGGCCTTCGGTTGCCAGCTGTCTGGCGCTGTAGCGCGCATTCAAGCCCTTGTAGAACATTTCCCCTTGTACACTTTGTTGCGCCACCTCACGCAGAAATGCTTCATGGCGCTGCACGTTCTCCATCAATCGTGCGAAGTGAAATCGCACGGTGTCGTTTTGTTCCCTGAGCAAACGCTGGAAAGCCCAAGAGCTGAATCCCACCAACAGGATGGCAATGCCCAACAACACCAGCAACCCCTTGTTCAGGCGCATGGAACTTCGAGAAAGGTTTTCAAGCAAGGAGGGGTTGTGTTTCATGTTCGGTCATTTCCAAAGGGCATACAGGTGCCTCGTTGACGGGCATCTTGTCTCTAAGCTCCTTTTTTCATTGGCTTGATGTCGGCTGCACCGTAGCGTTTTGCGGGGCTGCCCGACCATAGGGCAGCAAGCAATTGAACAGCGCTCGTAATGCAAACGGCTTGACCAGGCAGTGGTCCATTCCTGCCTCAAGGCACAATGCTTCTTCGCCGCGCATGGCATTGGCCGTCGCGCCGATAATGGGCTGTACATAGCCTAGACGTCGTAATTCTTTTGCCAACTCGTAACCGTTGAGTTTCGGCATGTTTACATCGCTGAGCACAACATCGAAGGTGCCGGTTTTCCAGAGTGCCAGGGCTTCTTCACCGTTGCAGGCCAACTCCACCGAGCAACCGAGCTCTTCGAGTTGATCACGAAGAATCAGTTGGTTGATGTCATTGTCTTCTGCAACCAAGAGATGCAGATGGAGTTTTTTCAAAGCGCTGGTCGTCAAGCTTTGTGTGGTCTGGTCGACCCACAAGCCCTGTGCCTGGCTGACAGCCTGGTGAATGGCATACAGGTGGCTGACGTTGACGTACCGGCATTCGGGCTGCGATGCAGGCGTATTGCGCAGGTTGGCGGTGGCGATTATAAGGGGGCCGCACCAATTCGGCACCAGGCGATGTTCAACATCACCGACATGCAACTCGATCAACAGACTGCCACGCGCCGCTGTGTTGTTGCCAAGGGGCGCTACCTGAGCCCGCGCCCCCCACCGACGCAACCAGCCCGCGATGGACTCGTTCAGCTCTCGCACCGCAGACGCCACGTAGATTGTGTTCGGTAGCAGGCAATGGGTTGCCGGCAACGATCGGGTGACGATGTCGAGTGGCAACGTCAGCGTAAAACTGCTGCCCAGTCCCTTTTCGCTCACCATGCGCAGTGTGCCATTCATCAACTGCGTCAGGCGTTTGCAGATCGGCAGGCCCAAACCGGTTCCGGCAACGACGTTGGTATTGCCTTCAGTCTGGTAGAACGGCTCGAAAATATGTGCCTGGTCATCCCGGGAGATACCACGGCCGGTATCCGTCACTTGCCACGCCACCTGTGCCTGGTCGTCAGTGCAGTCAAGTAGCCTGACCCGTAAAACCACCCGCCCTGAATCAGTGAACTTGACCGCGTTGCTCAGCAGATTATTCAGTATCTGCCGGATACGTGTAACGTCGCCAATCAATCGCTCGGGCATTTGCGGGTCCATGCAAGCATACAACTGGACACCTTTGCTCTGCGCCGCCGCCGCGTACCCCTGAACGGCCTCGTATACCAATTCCGTCGGGGCAAACTCGTGCAGTTCCAGGGCCAGTTGCCCGGCCTCGATCTTCGATACGTCCAGGACATCGCAGATCAATTGCAGCAAGGTCGCGGAGGAACCTTCGATGGCACGCAGGTACCCTTTCTGCTGGCTGTCCAGTCGAGTCCGGCCCAAAAGTTCCAGTGTGCCCAGCACGCCATACAGTGGGGTGCGGATTTCGTGGCTCATGGTTGCCAGAAACAGGGTTTTGGCTTCATTCGCCGCATCAGCTAATCGGCGTGCCTCTTCAAGCGCCGCCTCGACCTGCTTGCGCGCACTGATATCGCTGAACGCGCAGAACAGCACGTCTTCACTTTTGTAGCGAGTCGGTGCGCTGCTCAAATAAAGGTGGCGGCCGTCGACGGTGGAAAAATAGTCACTGCGATTGGGTTGTGTCGTATCGAATGCTTGCTCGATCCAGCTTTTGCAGAGCATGTCGCGCTCAATACCATTGCCCAGCCATCGCTCGGACAAGGTATTTTCGAGCATCACCTGGCCGTCCGTGCGCCGCAGCACGCAAAGGGCGACGGGCGCGGTTTGAATCACGTCACGGCTGAATGCTTCGCTCTCGATCAGTGCCTGCAAGCGGTTGAGTGCCGGTGTAATAAATCTGTGCTCGACCCGACGAATCAATAGCCAGATCAAAATCATGCTTGCCAGGCAGAACGCCAATGCCGCGAGCAGTTGCGGCATCAGTGCCTTCAGCAGATCCAGCAAGTCGAACGAGTACACCAATTGCCAGTCCGTGGACTTCAACTGTTTGCGGATCACCAGATGATCGGGAAGCCACCCGCTGCCGACAAAGCCGAAGTAGTTGTTCTCATGCGATCGGCTCAACGCCTCGCCTAGTCGGTGCGCTGGCGTGTTGGCAAACAACAGGGAACCATGGGAGTTGAGCATCATGAACGTGCCGGCACTTTGATCGTTCAGGGCTGCGGAGATTTCTGCACCGTCCATTTCCAGACCCAGCCAGCCTGAGTTTTTCACGCCATCATCCAGACGGATGAAGATGTACAACTGCGAAGCGGTAGCCGCTTGATCGGTCAACCACAACTCTTGGTCCCGTTCCGGTAATTGGTCATTCAATGCGGAAAGTTGATCCAGGATCGACCGGGGAAGCCGCGGAAGATTCGCACTGGCGGTATACAGCCGATTCACCTGAGGATTCGCTTCGGCGGAAACGTAAATCAGATTCAGCTGATTACGTTGCATGTAATCGAGCATCCTGCGTGTCAGCCAGAGGGTCCACTGCGCGCCGCCGGGAATGCCCAATTGAACGGAATGGTCCTCAATCGATGGCGAGTAGGAGAGTGGCGTGGCCATCATTGGCTTACATACGGCTGAAAGCCCCAGACTCTCAAGCAGGGACTCGCGGCTGGTAAAAAATGTCTGCGCCTCTGCGACCGCGCTGCTCATGTAGCTGCGGCGCTGGGAAATATCGTTGGCCAGGGTGGAACGCAAGAAGTTGTACGAGGCGCTGAGGATACCGGCCATCAGCACCAGCGCAAACAAACGAAGCAGCCGGCGGGCTGCTTCGGGACTGGATAAGAACGGGTTGATCTGATGCAGGTAACTTTTGAGTCTCATCACCCCACTGTAAGGACTGTGCCATCCGCGGGGCATAAGACGATTCTTAAAGTCGCTTTTTTGTGAGCCTCTTCACCCACATTGGCGGTCGACCGTTTCAAAACCCCAGCGGGTACTGAATCACTACATAAATCCGGTCAATGTCATCCCCCGCCTGCGCTTCATTGGCCCGGTGCGAAACATGTGAAACCTGCACCGACAAGTCCTTCGCGGCACCCGACTGGACGATGTACTTCAAATCAATGTCGCGCTCCCAGTGCTTACCGCCGTCACCTTGCTGCGGCTGGAAGTCACCGCTGTTGGCATCAAACGGGTTGTAAGCGCCGCCTCTGGGGGCGTGGGTGCCGTCGATATGGCTGCCGGAAACGTAGCGGGTCATGAAGTTGAGGCCGGGGATGCCGAACGCGCCCAGGTCAAGGTCGTAGCGTGCTTGCCAGGAGCGCTCACCGGCGCCGTTGAAGTCGGCGTATTTGATCGAGTTGGCCAGATAGATGGAGTCGCCGCCGACGAAATCGAACGGTGTGTCGCCATTGATCCGCTGCCAGCCGAGCATCACGGCGTGTGGGCCGAAGGTGTATTTGCCGGACAGGCTGAATGCCGTGTTGTCGATTTCACCGGCCAGCGCCTTGCCTGTGTCGCGGGTGTGATAGAGGTTGGCGTCGAGGAACACGCCCGACTGCTTGAAGTGCAGATTGCCGTAGTACTGATGCCAGGTGTCCTTCAATTCAGACGCGTACAGCGCACCGCCCAACGGTTTGTCGCCGAACAGGTCGGCGCCGAGAAAGCTGATGGAGCCGTGTTCGGTGTTGGCACCGTAGCCGTAAAAGTCGCCTTTGCCGGAAGAACTGTCCTGATTCTTGAACGCCGTGAAATGCCCGGCCTGCAGATTGACGTTGTCGATTTCACGGCTGTTGAGCAGAAAACCCGTGGCGTACTCCGGTTGCAGACGTTTGTCGGAGGTGTCGAAGACCGGCGTTTCCACGGTCATTTCACCGAACGCGAGGGTGGTGCGTGATGCCTTCAATTTGAGGGCTCCACCGGCGCTGGAATAGTTGTTTTCGCTGCGGCCATCACTGTCGACCGGCAGTAATCCAGTGCCGGAGTGGCCTCTGCCGCCGTCCAGTTTCAGGCCGGTAAAAGCATGTGCGTCGATGCCAAACCCGACCGTCCCGGGTGTGAATCCAGATGAGAAAGTACCGATAAACCCTTGTGCCCATTCCTGTTTGTAGTTCTTGCCGGCGGGTGAGGGTGAGCGGTAGTCGTTGCTCAGATAGAAGTTGCGAAGGAGTACTTCAGACTTGGCATCGTCGAAAAAACCGCTCGCGGTAGCCGATTCGGTCAGCCCGCACAGCAGCAATAAGACGGTGATTCGCGATGGCGAGAAATCGATCATGGTCTGTGGCCAGCAATAAAGAATGTGGCACTGATGATCAAGGGATTGTGGGGGTGGAGATTGAGCGAGTGTGCTCAGTTGTTATGAGAACAAGCACGCAGGCATCCAGGGCGTGCTCACAATGATGACAGCACACAAAAACCTGTAGGAGCTGCGGCACGCTGCGATCTTTTGATCCTGATCTCTAAAATCAAAATCAAAAGATCGCAGCGTGCCGCAGCTCCTACAGAGATATCGGCGTTATGACAACGGTGGCGTGCGTGGCGGGATCATTCGCTTGCTGCCCGTCGATTCAAATGCCGACGCCAGCCGCAACAGGCTCGAATCGTCGTAGGCACGACCGGCGAAGGTCAGGCCGACCGGCATGCCGATATCCGCCATCACGCCCATGGGCACAGTGACGGTCGGTACGCCGAGGTGGCGAATGGCGAGATTGCCGTTGGCGACCCAGATGCCGTTGCTCCAGGCGATGTCGGCTGATGCCGGGTTGACGTCCGCATCTGCCGGGCCGACGTCGGCGACGGTCGGGAACAGCACGGCGTCGAGGCCGAGTTTGTCCATCCAGTCTTCGAGGTCGATGCGACGGGTTTGCTCCAGACCGCGCAGGCCATCGGGCACGGTGGAGATTTCATTCCAAGGCGTGATGCCGCGTTCGGCCATGCGCACGTATTCGTCCATGCCGGCAACCAGATCGCCCTCACGGTTGGGCAAGGTGCCCGGCTCGTGCGGGAAGATTTTCGCGCCGTCGACGTCGGCCAGGCGATTGAGTTTCGGATCACCGTTGGCTTGCAGGAAGTCGTCAAACGCCCAAGCGGTCAGATCCCACAGTTCATGGTGCAGAAACTCTTTCGACACCAGACCTCGGGTGAACACGGTCGGCGCACCGGGACGGTCGCCTTCACAGTTGGAGACCAGCGGGAAGTCGGTTTCGATGACTTCGGCGCCGGCGGCTTCGAGGGCCTGACGCGCCTGTTTCCAAAGGTCGATTACCGAAGCGCGGGTGTTGATGCGCTGGCCGGTCGGGCCGCCGATACCCGGTGCTTCGCTGGTGCCAGCCTCAGGGTCGGCGTTGATGAACATGCGCGGCACGGCGAAGCGCTTGCCGGCCAGCGCTTTGGCGTCGGCAGCCAGTTCGGCGTAAGCGGCGGGGCGCACGGAGCTGACGCTCGGGATCGGCACCCAGGGTTGCAGACGCCATAGATCGCCACGGGTGTCCGGGTCTTCGGCGACAACAATGTCGAGCACTTCCAGCAGGTCGGTCATGGTGCGGGCGTAGGGCACCACGACGTCCATGGTCGGGGTCAACGGCCAGTTACCGCGCACCGAGATCACCCCGCGCGAAGGCGTGTAGGCGCACAAACCATTGTTCGACGCAGGGCCGCGCCCGCTGGACCAGGTTTCTTCGGCCAGACCAAACGCAGCAAAACTGGCGGCTGTGGCAGTGCCGGCGCCATTGGACGAACCGGAAGCGAATGGAGCCGTGAGGTAATCGGCGTTATACGGGCTCTCGGCGCGGCCATAAACCCCGCGCTGCATCCCGCCATTGGCCATCGGCGGCATGTTGGTCTTGCCCAGGCAAATCGCCCCGGCGCCGCGCAGGCGCTCGATGGTGAACGCATCGCGATAGGCGACCAGATCGACGAAGGCCGGGCTGCCAGACGCCGCCGTCAGGCCTTTGACCAGATAACTGTCTTTTGCGGTGTAAGGAATGCCATCGAGCGGGCTGAGCGTTTCGCCTTTGGCGCGGCGGGCGTCGGAGGCTTGCGCTTCGTTCAGCGCTTCGGGATTGCGCACCACAACAGCGTTCAGCGCAGTCGGGGTGTCGGCGCCATCGTAGGCATCAATACGGGCCAGGTAGGCCTGCACCAATTCAACCGAGGTGGTCTGGCCGGATTCAAGCGCAGCGCGCAGGTCGGCGATGGAAACTTCGGTGACTTCGATCATGCGGTCACCGCCGTTTGCAGTTGAGCGTTGGAAAAGATGGTCATAGCGGTTCTCGTGGCACGGCTTTAAGCGACAAGGTTAAGACTGGCGTCTATTTAACACCAAGCCGGGCGCGGAGTAATCGGTGGGATTGATCGGCCACCGATTTTCTCGTGGGTCGGCCCCTTCGCGAGCACCACATCATTCAAGCTACAAAACACCATACCAGTCGATATTGACGTGGCGGCGACGTTGTTCAATCAATATGCGTTTATTCGCTTGGCGCCTGAGGCGACGTGGGACAGAGAGGCGCATGCCCGGCACATGCGCAGTGTTTTGGCCTTAATCTGCCACGGCATTTTGAGTAGCGCCGAGTAATCGAACGTTGAGATTTGAAACCATCCAAGGAGCAGGTCACATGACCATACCGGATCAGGAAGCATGGAATGCGTGGACACCCGATGAGTTATCGCAGCGACTGAAACAGGTCTCACGTCCTTGGTCGGTGGTGGGTGGCTGGGCGATTGACTTGTGGTTGGGGCGCCAGACCCGGGCTCACGGTGATCTGGAATTCACCGTCCTGCGTGATGATTTTTCCCGCTTCAGGCAAGCGTTGGAGGCTCTTCAGTTCTACACCGTCAGGGACGGAACTCTGGAATTTCTGCCGGCAGATCGTATGCCCGGCGAGGAGGTTTTTCAGGTTTGGGGATTTGATACCGTCGCCAATGCCTGGCGAGTGGACGTGATGCTTGAATCCGGTACTTCGGACACTTGGGTCTATAAAAGAGATGCCTCGATTGTCTACCCACGTACCGAAATGGTGGGCCTGAGTGCCGCAGGAATTCCTTATTTAAAACCTGCGGCAATCTTGCTGTTCAAGGCCAAATACACCCGACCCAAAGATCAGATCGACTTCAGCCAGGCATTGCCGAACTTGTCCTTCGAAGACCGGCAATGGCTGTCTCGACACCTGGCGCTACTGCACCCGGATCACCCGTGGATTAACGATTGTCTTACTCGTTAATCCGCGGATGCTGCTGCACCAGATTCTTGCGCTTGGCTTCCAGCTCGGCTATCTCGGCGTCGATGTCTTCGATCTTCTGCTCGATGTTGTCGTGATGTTCCTGCAGCAGCTCCTTCGCTTCCTCAAGATCGGAAGCCGCCGGAGCCGCGCCGCGCAGTGGTTTGTTCGCGGTTTCTTTCATGGTCACGCCAGTGACCAGGCCGACCACGGCAATCACCATCAGGTAATACGCCGGCATGTACAGGTCGTTGGTGCTTTCCACCAGCCAGGCCACGACGGTCGGGGTCAGACCCGCGATCAGTACCGAAACGTTGAAAGCTGCCGCCAGCGCGCTGTAGCGAATGTGGGTGGGGAACATCGCCGGCAGGGTCGAGGCCATCACGCCGATGAAGAAGTTCAGCAGCACCGCCAGCATCAGCAGGCCGGCGAAAATCAGGCCGATCTTGCCGCTGTTGATCAGCATGAACGCCGGAATGGCGAGGATAAACAGGCCGATACTGCCGACAACAATGAAAGGCTTGCGGCCGATTTTGTCGCTGACAAAGCCAATCAGCGGCTGCACAAACAACATGCCAACCATGATCGCGATGATGATCAGCACCCCACGGTTTTCGCTGTAGTGCAGGTTATGCGACAGATAACTCGGCATGTAGGTGAGCAGCATGTAGTACGTGACGTTGGTCACGGCCACCACGCCAATGCAAGTCATCAGGCTGCGCCAGTGTTTGGTGGCGACTTCCTTGAACGACACTTTCGGGCCGCCGGCCAGACCTTCGCGGTCGCCTTGTTCGAGTTGTTCCACGTGCTGCTGGAAAGCCGGGGTTTCTTCGAGGGCGTGACGCAGATACAGACCGATCATGCCCAGCGGCAGGGCGAGGAAGAACGGCAGACGCCAGCCCCATTCCTCGAACTTGGCTTCGCCCAGCGTGGTGGAGATCAACACCACGACACCGGCACCGAGCACAAAACCGGCAATCGAGCCGAAGTCCAGCCAGCTACCGAGAAACCCGCGTTTGCGGTCGGGTGCATATTCGGCGACGAAGATCGAGGCGCCGGTGTATTCGCCACCGACCGAGAAGCCTTGGGCCATTTTCGCCAGCAACAACAGGATCGGCGCCCAGATGCCAATCGAGGCATAGGACGGAATCAAGCCGATGGCGAAGGTGCTCAGCGACATGATGACGATGGTCGCGGCGAGGACTTTCTGCCGCCCGTATTTGTCACCCAATGCACCGAAGAACAGTCCGCCCAAAGGCCGGATCAGGAAGGGCACGGAGAACGTCGCCAATGCGGCGATCATTTGCGTGCCGGGATCTGCACCGGGGAAAAACACCTTGCCGAGGACATAGGCAACAAAGCCGTAGACCCCAAAGTCGAACCATTCCATGGCATTGCCGAGCGCCGCCGCCGTGATGGCTTTGCGCATCTTCGCGTCGTCGACGATGGTGATGTCTTTCAGGCCGATCGGTTTAACGCTGTTTTTACGTGATTTCATCCGGGTTTTCTCTGTTGCTGATCCATTTGCCGCTTCGATGCCATCTCTTTGATGGCGCGTGCTCTTTGGCTCAGATACATGCGGACACGAAATAATTCACCGCTAACTGCTTTTTTCCCTACCGGAACTGCCGAAAACGACAAAACCCGCCGTCCCGATTGAACGGGGCGGCGGGTTTTTTTCATGTCTGAAGACAGGCGGGACTGTGCGGTCGCCTTCGCGAGCAGGCTCGCTCCCACATTGGAGCGCGGTCAACGGTGGGAGCGAGCCTGCTCGCGAAGGGGCCGGAGTTGACACCGAAAAGCTCAGCTCCTGTTCACCACATCGAGGTCAGCCCGGCAACTCCAGATTATCCAGCACCCGATTCACCGCCAGTTCTCCCAACATGATCAGTTGCGCAATGCCCTGCAACGTCCTGCGCTGCGGCGCGGGTTCGAGATGAGCGAAGTCATTGGCGATGGTTCTTGCCGAAGCCAGAGTTCCGCAGGCATCGGCCAGCAACTCCTCGTTTTTGAAGTCCGCGGTCACGGCGTACATCCTGCGGGTTTTACGTGGCGGCGGCGTGGAACCGGGTGGGCAGAGGTAGTGATCGAGCGCGCGGTCGGCGGCTTCGTTGAGCTTTTTCGAATCGAGGGATTCGTAGGGGGAAGTGGGGTCGGTTTCGGGCGGGTTAGGTGTTGGTTTGATCATGGTGAAGCTCCTTGAGAAAAATGGAGCCGTCAGCTATCGCTGCTAAACGAAGAGGTGGCGGCTGTACGCGGGTTAGCAGACCAGGCTCAAGGATCCCGGCGCACCGAAGTGCCCCACGCAAAGCCGCCATAACGTAATAGCGGAACCTGCGTGCCTTGAGAATTGCCGGGCTGCTAAACCCGATCACTGAGAAATCAGCGACGGCTCAACAATAGGCCCCATCCCCAAGGCGCACAAGCCGGCGGATTCTGGCGTAGCTGTAGGCAATTACGCAAGGTTGCGTAGCCTCGGACGCGTGTCTGAAGGTGTCTTTTAAACGCGGCTGTTTAAGGTCGCGATCTTTTGATCTTTCTTCTGAAACAACGCCTAATTCGTCAGCGAAACGACGATGTCCAGCGCACAGATCGGCAGGTAAATCAGGGTAATGGTCGTATAAGTCTTGCGTGATTTCGCCGCGAATGCGCAGAGCGGAAGAATGATCATCAACACATCCAACACCCCCCACAGCGCAATCGGCGAGGCTTGAAACAGAAAGACATTGACGATCAGCCCGAGCAACAGATAAGTCGACAACGAGAGCAGGGCGTAGCGACCATCCTGCTCGAAATAGACCCGCAGGCCGTTCTGCTCATCCTCACTGCGGCTCGGCAGCAACAGCGCCGACGAGACAAACAGCGACAGCGCCAATACCACCAGCAACAAAAACTCTGCGAACGAAAATGTCGACTTGATCTGCGGCAGCGAATTGACCGCCCACCAGAAGTCCAGTTGGGTGGCGAACAACGTAATGGCCCAGACCAACGCCACCCAATCCGGCGCGGCCGCCCGGCGGATACGAAACACCGTCAACGCGCCAAGCAGCAGCCGAGTGACGGACAGCCCCAGAATCATCGAGAGCACCGTTGCAACGATAGGGAAGTTGCTCATCATCAGTCGTGGCCCGTGTTATGCAGATAGCTGCACATCACGGTAGACGAGAAAACGGGCGCACTAACGCCCAATTGCCAAATACGATTGCCCCAAATCGCTGGCCCAACCCTCCAGCACCACCTTCACGTCATCGGCCGTCAGCACCTGTTTGTCGTTCTCCAGCGGCATGCCGGTGCCCTTGCGCACGACCTCTGCGACGACTTCCCCGGTCGAGCCGTCCTCGAACGACACTTCCGTGAAAATTTCACTGTCCTGATCGCGGATCCCGACGGCGGTGCTTACCCCGGCCGCGACCAGCGTGACCGGCAGCCATTCATAAAACCGCAAGCCTTGGGTGCTGGCACTGACCCGGGTGATAGCCGGCCTGACGATCAGCGTATTCGGACCGGGTAATGACACCAGTTGCAGCACCTTGCCCAATTCGTGCCTGAGGGCCGCATCGTAATAGTCAGTCACACCGGAGAGCGTGCTCATTGGAATCCGGGCGGTCGGCTCTACGCTGGGGTAAAACTGGCTTGGTGCAAGATAGGCCTGGGTGTAACGCGCCCTGGCCAATGCCGGGCTGACCCAGACCATTACATCCTGTCCCGACGGCGACTTGCGCTCCTTCAATACGCTGTAGTCGTGCAGAAACCCGGTATGTTCGACCTTTTGGCTGCTGCACGCCGACAGGCTCAGGGATGCCGTACACAACACCGTCATCAGGCAATGGCTTCTCATCAATGGGATTCCTTATGCTTTGGCGGGGTGTCTTGCGAACACTCGATGTGCAACTGGCCGTGGCTCATGATCCAGTGGATGAGCTCGGCGGTCGGAATCGAATGGGCATACTCCACCCATTGCGCGTTGGCCGGGCTGTACTGTTCGAAATAGCGGCGCAGGACAATGCGGCTCTGATCGCTGGCCAGCCCGAGGCAGAACTCCTGAAAGAGGATCGGCGTATCCTCCGTGGGCGCCGTGGTGCGTTGGCTGAGGATCAACGGATACTTGGCGTTATGGCCGTCGGCGGTGTAGCGGCTATGTAAAACCTTCATGAAAAGCCCCCTGAGTTGGAAGGCGTGCAGGATGCCCCAGGGATTTTGCCGGACGATGTCAGGTTGATGTCCGTGGTGAAGGAATGTTGCTCGATTGAAATAAATGACCTGAGCGTCGGAATGGTTTTAGATGCGCTCTTTTCTGGTCTGAGGAGCCTGTGACCGTGAGCAGACTGCTGTTCGTTGACGACGATGTGGAAATTCTCTCCCTGCTGAAGAAGTTCTTCGTCCAGCACGCCTACGAAGTCGACGTCGCCGCCGATGGCGAGGCGATGTGGGCGGCAATCGCGCGGCAGCGCCCGGACACGATCATTCTTGACGTGATGATGCCCGGTGAAGGTGGGCTGAGCCTGTGCCAGAAAGTGCGTGCGCAGATGGGCATTCCGATCATCATGCTGACGGCGATGGCCGAGCTGAGTGATCGCATTGTCGGTCTGGAACTCGGCGCGGACGACTACCTGACCAAACCGTTCGCCCCTCAGGAATTACTGGCCCGCGTGCGCGCCTTGCAGCGGCGTGCCGGTGAACAAAAGACGCAACTCGAACCGTCAAGGCCGGTGATCGCCTTCGCCGGTTGGCATCTGGATATCACCTGCCGCGAATTGCGCTCCCCGGAAAACGTGATGATCCCGTTGTCCGGCGGCGAGTTCGATTTGCTGGTGGTGTTTCTTGATCATCCGCAGCGCATCCTCACCCGTGAGCAACTGATCGACTTGACCCACGGCCAGGGTCACGACGCTTTCGACCGCAGCATCGACGTGCAGGTCAGCCGGTTGCGGCGCAAGATCGAGCCAGACTGCAAGCGACCGGACTTGATCAGAACCGTGCGCAACGGCGGCTATATGTTCAGCGCCAAGGTCACGCGTTCATGATCCGTCAATTCCTGCGGCGCGACCCGCTGAGTCGGCGAATCGCGCTGACCATTGTCGCGGCCATGCTTGCGGCGCTGGCGCTCAATTTCCTGTTCGTGGAGGTTGCGGGAACCTGGGCTCGACCGCCCATTGAACGCACCGGGTTGCTGGAGCAGATTGCCGCTACCGTCAAGGTGATCGAGGCCGCACCGGCACCGTTGCGCACGCAACTGGCGCTAGCGGCAAACGGCCTGACACAGGAGGTGATGTGGAGTGCGCAACGCGACGAACTCGGATTGCCCCCGGGAGGTACGCCGCTCATGGCAGACAAGACATCGGTGTTGCATCAGTTGTTGGGCGATGATCGACAGATTCGGGTGTTCAACCCCGCTGACTGGCCGAGCGGCAGTCAGCAGGGCCGATATGCGGCGCTGATTCAACTGCCGGATGCCAGCTGGTTGTTGTTCTCTTCGCGAGAGCGCTCCTGGGGACTGGACATTGGCACACGCATCGCGATCATCATCGCCCTGGGCCTGATCGCCACGGTGCTGGTGGCCTGGCTTGCCACACGCCAACTGGCCAAACCTCTGCAGCGTTTCGCCAGCGCCGCCCGACGCTTTGGCGGCGACCTGCGCGCACCGCCGATCAAGATTGAAGGCCCGGACGAGATTCGTCAGGCGATCATCGCCTTCAACACCATGCAGGCGCAGATCCAGCACTACATCGGCGAGCGCACGCACATGCTCGCATCCATTTCCCACGATTTGCGCGCGCCGCTGACGCGCATGCGCCTGCGCAGTGAGTTCATGGAAGACCTCGATCATCAGGGCAAACTGATTCGCGACATCGAAGAGATGCAATCGATGATCAACGCCGCGTTGGCGTTTTTTCGCGAAGACACTCACCGCGAGCAAACTACCGCGTTCGACCTGTCCGAGTTGCTGCAAACTATCGTTGACGACTACCGCGACCAACACATCGGCGTCGACTTCAACGGCCCCGCGCATCTGGTGTACAAAGGCCGCCCGCTGGGTATCAAGCGGGTGATCGTCAACTTGCTGGAAAACGCGGTGAAGTATGCACACAACCCGCGCGTCGCCTTGAGCTGCACTGATTACTCGATACACATCGAAGTCCACGATGAGGGGCCGGGTATTCCTGAAGAGGCGCTGGAGCAAGTGTTCGACCCGTTTTTCCGCCTCGAAGCCTCACGCAACCGCGACACCGGCGGGGTCGGCCTCGGACTGTCGGCGGCGCGGGCCATCGTGCGTGAGCAGGGTGGCGAGTTGACGCTGAGTAATCGCGAGGGGACAGGGCTGGTGGCAAGGGTGGAACTACCCTCTATCCGTTAGGCGGGGGTTGTCGGCATGAAATTAACTCTGTAGATTTTCATGAAATTATAAAAAGATAATTTCATGAGGCCGTGAATGTTTCAGCAATCCCAGCGCCATGTCGACAGTTACTACGCCCACAGTTGCGCCGATATTCTGAGCCATCGACCCGCGCTGGAAGGGCAGCACGACACCGACGTGGTGATCATCGGCGCCGGCTTCAGTGGCCTGCACACCGCGTTGCGCGTGGCGCTAGCCGGCAAACGCGTGACGCTGCTGGAGGCCAGTCGAGTGGCGTGGGCAGCCTCGGGGCGTAATGGTGGGCAGGCGATTCTGGGTTGGTCGTGTGACATGCCGCCGCTGGAGGCCGCGCTGGGGCATGAGCGGGCAAGGCGATTGTGGGACGGCATGCGTTGGGCGGCTCGGGAATTGCGTGAATTACCGGGGCGCCATGGCTTCGACTGCGATCATCGGCCGGGGCATTTATGGACGTCGGTGATGCCGCGTCGCGTGAGCCTGTTGACCGAGTGGCAACATGAGGCCAGCCATAAGTGGGGCCACGATGCATTGCAATTCATCCCACGCGAAGAACTGCCGCAATGGGTGGCCAGCGAGCGTTATCAGGCCGGTCTCTATGACCCGGAAGGCGCGCACCTTAACCCGTTGAAACTTGCCTTGGGTCTCGCGGCTGCCATCGAGCGGGCCGGCGGGTGTATCCATGAACAAACCAAAGCGCTGAGTTATCAGGAGGAGGGCGCAGGTTTTCGGGTGCACACTGAATGCGGCTCGATTAAAGCCGATGTACTGGTACTCGCCTGCAATGCCTATCTCGATGAACTCGACCCCAAACTCGCCAGTTGCATCTTGCCGGTCGGCACCTATCAAGTCGCCACCGCGCCGCTCACTCTGGAGCAAGCCACCGCACTGTTGCCGAGCAACGTCTGTGTCACTGACAACCAATTCGTCCTCGATTACTTCCGTCGTACGCCGGACAACCGCTTGCTGTTCGGCGGCGGCTGCACTTACTTGGGCGGCATGCCCAAGGACATCGCGGCGGCCACGAGGCCGTTTCTCGAACGAGTATTCCCGCAGCTCAAAGGTGTCGCGGTGGAATTTGCCTGGGGCGGTCATATCGATCTGACCCTGAACCGCACGCCGGATGTTGGCGGCGAGGGCAATCGTTATTGGCTGCAGGGTTATTCGGGGCATGGCGTGCTGCCGACACTGGCCGCCGCCCGCGCGGTGTCAGACGCAATCCTCGGCGATGCGGATGAATTGGCGTTGTATCAGGGCTTGAGTAATGGCAGTTTCCCCGGCGGCAAATACCTCGCGGCGCCGCTGGAAGCCATTGGCAAGGCCTGGTATCGATTGCGCGACAGCATCTGATTTGGAATCCCTGTCATGAACAAGCAAGAAGAAATCGCCGCGCTGGCGATCCTGATCCACGACCTGCGCAAGCACAAGAAGTGGACCCTGAAGGAACTGGCCGACAAGATCGGCCGCTCCGTGGGTTTCCTCTCGCAAGTCGAGCGTGGCCTGTCGCGGCCGACGGTGGCGGACCTGACGGCAATCAGCGAAACCTTTGGCGTGCCGACCACCTATTTCTACAGCCTGCCTAAAGCCAAAGAGTTGCCGTGGGTCACCCGGCCGGACGAGCGCCGCACGCTGTATTACGCCAACGGCATTACCGACATTCTGGTGTCGCCGCAGATCCGCGCCTCATTCTCCATGCTCGACAGTCACCTTGAACCCGGCGCCAGCAGCGGCGATCGGCACCTGAGCGACAGCTCGGAGCAGGGCGGTTACGTGCTCGAAGGCGAACTGACCCTGTGGCTGGGCGATGACCAAGAACCGGCGACGTTAAAGGCCGGCGACAGCTTCCAGTTCGACAGCCACACCCGTTGCCGCTACGGCAACCTCACCGACCAGCTCACCCGCGTGCTGTGGGTCTACACCTGATAACAATAAAAGGATGAACACGATGGACGCTGTCTGCGCAGACTTGCTGGCTGAAGTGCGTGCGTTTCGCCAACGCTACCCCGAGGTGCGTTATGTCGACCTGATCTCCCTGGACATCCCCGGGCACTTCTACGGCAAGCGCTATCCCGTGGACATGCTCGAAAAAGTTGCCGCTGGCAGCGCGCTGAAACTGCCGCAAAACTGCGTATTACTCGGCGTGCAGGGCGGCTTGTTCAAGATTGGCGATTACTGCTTCAACGACGGCGACCCGGACGCGGTGCGCCGACTGGTGCCGGGCACGCTGAAACCAGTGACCTGGGAAGCGCAGCCGCTTGGGCAGATGCTGATCACTTCCGACGGCACGGAAAAACCGATCGAATTCGAACCCCGTGAAGTCCTCGCTCAAGTGCTGAACCGACTTGCACGCAAAGGCATTCACCCGGTCGTAGCGTTTGAACTGGAGTTCTACCTGTTCGACAAAAAACTGCGCGACGGCCTGCCGCAATTCCCCCGCGACGACCTGACCGACGACGCCGATGACCAACCGAACATGCACATCGAGCGCCTGTCACGCTTCGCGCCGGTGCTTGATGAAATGGTCGAAGCAACACGCGCCCAAGGCATCGACGCCACCGTCATCACCGCTGAACTCGGCCCCGGCCAGTTCGAAATCAATTTCGACCACCTCGACGACGGCTTGCGCGCTGCCGACTGGGCGGCGCTATTCTGTCGCAGCACCCGTGGCGTCGCGCTTAAACACGGCTATCGCGCCAGTTTCATGGCCAAGCCGTACTTGCAGCATCCGGGCAGCGGCATGCATGTGCATGTCAGCCTTTATGACGCGGCCGGCAATAATCTGTTGGCGGCGAATCAACAGCAACCACTGCGCCATGCAGTTGCGGGGTGTCTGGAGCTGTTGCCGCACAGCATGCCGATCTTCGCCCCGAATCAGAATGCGATGCGGCGATTGGGCGGTACGGTGAACACCGCCACCAAAGCAAGCTGGGGCTTTGAGGATCGTGATGCGTGTTTGCGCATTCCCGAGTCGGACGAGAAGAACCTGCGCATTGAGTACCGACTGGCCGGCGCGGATGCCAATCCGTATCTGGTGTTGGCGGCGATTCTAGTGGGACTTGAGCATGGACTTGAATCCGGCAAAGTACCGATCCCGCCGCTCAATGATGATCGCAACAGCGGGATTGGTTTTCCAACGGAGATGTTTGAAGCGGTGAGGGCGATGCAGCATCAGGCGCAGTTGCGCGAGGGGTTGGGCGCAGAGTTTGTCGACGTGTATTGCGAGAATAAACGCCAGGATCATCTAGCGTTCATGCAGGAGATCAGTGCGCGGGAGTATCGGTGGTATTTGTGATGGGGTGGCATTGGCGGGGGGTAAGTTATGCTTTTCGCGCCCAGCTTCCGAACATCACATCACCGATGTAGACGCCAGAAGAGGCTGAACGCTCCTGATCCAGACGCTCTTGCAGCGTTTCAATGTCGACCTCTTCTGCACTGGCCACCCCTAATGCAGTGATTCGCGGCAAGCAGGCTCGAACAATGTAACCAAGGCCGTAGGGAGTATCCGGTGTTTGTATAAGACATTCGGCCCGAACGCTTTCGACGGTCAAGCCTGCCTTGGTAAAAATGCCATGCAGGTTGAAACCCATGTGTAGGTCGGCCCCTTCACGAGCAATCATTTCTTGTATCCAGGATTGCGCTCTTTTATGCAGAGGGAAAGGGTCCAGGCTTGCAGGCACCATCGTCGTATCGTGTTCTTGAAAGACCACGATGCCATTGGGGCGCAAATACTTCGACAGCGCACGGATCGTTGCCACCGCATCCTTCTGATACATCAGCACGCGCCGTCCGACGATGGCGTCAAACGTACCGATAGAGTCCTGCAGCTCTAGAAGCTCGCACTGGAGAAATGTCAGTGAAGGGTGGTTTTGTGCTGCGGCGCGCTGGCGTGCAGTGGCGATGGCTTGGGCGTCATGATCAACTCCGATGACCTCTGCGTCTGTTCCCACCAGATCGCACAACAGAAAAGAAACATCACCCGAACCACAGCCCACGTCCAGGATTCGCATGCCTTTTTCAATTCCCGCGTCGATCAGCAAACGCGTGGTGAAGTCGGGTAGGTTGGTCGACATTACTAAGCCTCGCTGAGTTTTCCGGGAAGTCTATTGCATACTCTTCGGCCATCATGCCGCTCGGGTCGATAGCTGCCCGCTGCGATTGACTGCTACCGACCATTGACGCCTTTGGGAAGGCTCCATGTTGTGTATCAGCCCATGGCGCCCAGCAGCGCTTCATCCTTCGCCACCGCACGTTTGTAGGCATCGCGGCTCATTAGCTTCTCGGCGTAAGCGAGAAACGCTGCTCTGTGTGGCAAGGTGCCCAAGCCAAGCCCCCAGCCGATGTGGGAACCAACATAAACGTCGGCAGCGCAGAAGCGCTCTCCGGCAATGAACGGATTAGCCAACACGGCGCGTTCGAGTTGGTCCACGGTGCGCTCGTAGCTTCCATAGCCAAAGAAGAACTCCTGATCCGGCGTTGGGTTGAAGCCGGCGCGGTGGTTGGTCACGGCCTGCTCCAGGGGGCCTGCAGCGAAAAACATCCATCGGTAGTAGGCCGCCCGCTCCGCTGCTGCAGGAGCCAGGTTCGCTTCGGGGAACGCATCAGCCAGATACGCACAGATGGCGGCCGTTTCTGTTATGGTTTGCCCGTTATGCACGAGTGCGGGGATCTTCCCCATCGGGTTCACATCGCGAAAAAAAACTACGCGTGGATCATCAGGGTCGGCCACCGTCGGCGCTGCCAGCGCAGCACCTCCCCAACGGTCAGACTCGCTGGTCGACTGGTAATCCAAGATGACCGATTCATACGTGCAGCCGATTTCTTCGAGCATCCAGCGCACCATGCGGCCGCGAGAGTTGGGATTGGTATAGAACGTCATTGTCATCGTGAGCTCCTCTTGGCTCGGTTCGTTGACGACAATGGTAAGAGCGACGCTGCATAACCCCTTGGGCGGTTTGCGCCAGAATACTTGCTTAACGCGCCATTAATGGAGCGTTGCGTTACGCGCTGCCGCTCACTTGCGGCTCGGAGCATATAAATGTCCCACCTTCATACCAGCACCGAGCGGTGTAAATTGCCCAGAGTATTCTGGCAATCGATAGAGCAACTGGGACTCGATCCCGCGTTGATTCAACAGCACGCTCAGTTGCCCCATGACCTTCACCTGAACGAATCTGCCTTTGTCAGCACGCATCAGCTCTTTGCCGTCTGGAACGCCATCGAGGCGATTTCTGCAGACCCTGCCTTTGCGATAAAAATGGTCCGTGATACCCCCAGTGCGAAACACAAACTGGCGTTCCTCGCGGCGTTATATGCGGCTGATTTTCGCGACGGACTTGCGAGGTTGTCTCGCTTCCAGCGCTTATGCAGTCCCGACAAAATTTGCATCGACGAGCACAAGGGCAATGTGTCATTCACGATTATGTGGCCCTCTGGCACGGGGCCGGCGCCTTATCTCTCGGTGGAGGCGTGTTTTGCTTTGGTACTGGAATTGGGTCGACGAGGCACCGGCAAACACATTGAGCCCATTGCATTGAGTCTGAGACGGCCAAGGCAAAAACTGGAAACCCATTCAAGTTACTTCGGTTGCCCCATTCACTACGGCGCAACCCGTGACGAGTTGACTGTAAGCGCCACCGACATCGATCTACCGTTTCTTGAGCACAATCCGGAAGTGCTGCACATGATGACGCCCGGCCTTAGTGCCGCAATCCGAGAGATCGAAGCGCCCCTTGGATTCTGTGAGCAGGTCATTGAAGTGCTGAAACGAGGGCTGGCGGCGGGGCGGCCAAGTTTGCAGTATCTTGCCCAAGAGCTATTGCAGAGCGAGCGGACGCTGCAACGACGATTAGCCTCAGAGGGTACGACATTCAGCGCGCTGCTCAACGAGGCCCGGCGCCAAGTCGGATTTCACCTGCTTGCTGATACGACCCTTGAACTGAAAGAGGTGGCGTATCTGCTCGGTTACGAGGACGTCAACTCTTACTACCGGGCTTTCCGGCAGTGGGAGAAGGTTTCACCGAGTGAGTGGCGACGCCTCAATACGTGAAGTATGCCGCCAGGGGGCGATAACCCGATGCCGCTCCCTCAACTATTCAACGACATCGGCTTATCGCCACCCGGCGGCAAGCCAAACAGCTTGCGCACCACGTTCAGAAACGCCCCATAAGGCCGTCCCAGAAACAACATCATCAACGCCGCGCCGAGTGTGCCGCGCACCAGGCCGTCTCCCGACGCGCCACTGAAGGCAATGATCGCTGCATAGATGGGCACCTGAAAACTGACGAGGGCAATACTGTCCCACAGCAACTTCGAAACCCGACGCTCACTGGCTCGCGTCATTAACCAGTCCCGCCAAAGGCCGTAAGGTCTCGCGACTGGAACCATCAGGACCGCACCCAGAAGGCGAGCATGAAGGACCTGATCCCACGTCATGCCGGCAATGAAGCGTTCATTACGTTCACTACACCACTGCTTCGTCTTGATCCGACACCGCCAGGTGTGGAGAGTCGCCGAAGTACTCGATCAACAGTTGGGAGGACACCGAGTTCAAGCAGGCGGTCAAGGCGCTCGGGCGCAGGAAGCTCATCATGACCGCGCTTTGGACCGAAGCCTGCCTGGCATTCCCGGTACTCGACGCAATCCAGGAAGGCTATGAAGTCTATGTGCCGGTCGATGCGGTTGGCGGCACGTCGCTCGCCGCGCACGAGGCGGCGCTGCGCAGGATGGAACAGGCGGGCGCGAAGCTCATCAGCCGGGTGCAGATGTACTGCGAACTGCAGCGCGACTGGGCGCGAGAAGTGACCGTGCCAGGCTTCTTGGGTGTGTTCGAGAACTTTGACGGGTTCAACGCTGAAAAAGCTCTGGAGGAGGCGGCCAAGAAAGCCTGATTAGCCCGCAATTGATGAAGGTGGCGTTCGCAACAGCGGGCGTCATCTTCATTTGCAATTTAAGGAACGGACCACACTCAGAAGCGTGGCATGCCCCATTTAAACGCACACTTTTTCACAAAGACCTCTCCGCAACCATTCAATGGCAGAATCCCCTCAACTTGAAAGTTTTGGAGATCACCATGCTTCGTGCGTTTGAACGAAGACTCGACCCTTTTCCTCCTGACGAGGTTCCACCGCCACCCAACGGTCTGGCGCGTTTTCTGTGGGCCTGCACACGGGGCGCCCGCGGTTACATCCTTGTGCTGGCGCTGCTGAGTGCCGGTGTTTCGATTTATGAAGCCTGGCTGTTTTCCTTCCTCGGCCAAGTCGTGGATCTGCTCTCGACCTGGCAGGCCGGCGGTGAAGCCGCTGCGCAGGAGAGCCGCGTGCTGTGGGGCATGGGCATCGTCATGGGCACCAGTGTCGGGCTGGTGGCGCTGCGCACGATGGTGCAGCACCAGATATTGGCGATTAACCTGCCGTTGCGGCTGCGCTGGGACTTCCATCGGCTAATGCTGCGGCAAAGCCTTTCGTTTTTCTCCGATGAGTTTTCCGGCCGGGTCACGACTAAGGTGATGCAGACGGCACTGGCAGTGCGCGACGTGCTGTTCACCATGATCGAGATCATCCCCGGGATCGGTGTGTATTTCATCGCGATCATCGCGCTGGCCGGCGGCTTCGCTTTGAAACTGATGCTGCCGTTCATTGGCTGGGCGGTGTTGTTCGCGCTGGCCATGTGGTACTTCGTGCCACGCTTGGGCAAAGTCGGGCAGGAGCAGGCCAATGCGCGCTCGATGATGACCGGGCGTATTTCGGATGCCTACACCAACATCACGACGGTAAAGCTGTTCTCCCACTCCAATCGTGAAGCGCACTTCGCCCGCGCTGCGATGGAAGATTTCAAACTCACCGGTTTTCGCCAGATGCGTCTGGTCAGCATGTTCGAGATCGTCAATCAGGCACTGGTGGTGGGGCTGATCATGTCGGCCGGTGGTTACGCCCTGTGGCTATGGCACCAGGGTGATGTCGGCGCCGGTGCCGTGGCGGCGATCACCGCCATGGCGTTGCGGATCAATGGCATGTCGAACTGGATCATGTGGCAAATGACCTCGCTGTTCGAAAGCATCGGCACCGTTCAGGATGGCATGGCGACCCTGACCCAAGGGGCCAAGGTGCAGGATGCGCCGGATGCCGGTGAGCTGGTGACCAAAGGCGGCGCGGTCACCTTCGACAAAGTGCATTTCAACTACAACGGCGAACGTCAGGTGCTCGATGGCCTGAACCTGAACATCCGCCCGGGCGAAAAAATCGGTCTGGTCGGTCGTTCCGGTGCCGGCAAATCCACGCTGATCAACTTGCTGCTGCGCTTCTATGACGTCGACAGCGGCGAGATTCGCATCGACGGGCAAAACATCGCGCACGTTACGCAAGACAGCCTGCGCAGCGCCATCGGCATGGTCACGCAGGATACTTCGCTACTGCACCGTTCCATTCGCGACAACATCGCCTACGGCCGTCCCGATGCAACCGACGCGCAAATCCGCAGCGCCGCCGCCAGCGCCCAGGCCGATGAATTCATCAGCCAACTCAGCGACCGGCAAGGCCATAGCGGCTACGACACGCTGGTAGGTGAGCGGGGCATCAAGCTGTCGGGCGGCCAGCGCCAACGGGTTGCGATTGCCCGGGTGATGCTCAAGAATGCGCCGATCCTGCTGCTGGACGAGGCCACCAGCGCGCTGGACTCGGAAGTCGAAGTGGCAATTCAGGAAAGCCTCGATGACATGATGCAAGGCAAGACCGTGATCGCGATCGCCCATCGGCTGTCGACCATTGCGGCCATGGACCGGCTGATCGTCATGGACGAAGGCCGCATTATTGAACAGGGCACTCACAGCGAATTGCTTGAGAGAAACGGCGTCTATGCGCGGCTTTGGCAGCATCAGAGCGGCGGGTTTCTGGGAGAGGACAAGGGCGTGGTCGAGGCGATGGATCAGGTGTGAGCGGGAAGGGCGCACGGAGAGTTCAATCCTGGCGCCCGTTAATTTCGCACGTGCATTCAGCGTTTAGGCGAGCGCGTCTAAAAGCGGTTCATATTTTTTTGAGGTGGCCATATTTGCCGCACGCCAGGGGTGAGTGCACGGAGGGACGCCAGAAAGCAGTTCACCATTCGTCCAATAGCCGGCACTCGCCACGCCTGATCGCCTCTCAACCTTAAGCACGGACTTCCCGCGCCTTGGTAGGAGAGCCAGCATGGAAATCGATGAAAAAGCCCCAGGCAACACGTCTCAGCAGGAAGTGACGCGCACTACGGACAATGAAACCGGCCATGATCCGCGCCGAGATGAGTCTTCGAACCCGTTGCCGGCGGACGATGAAGCGGCGGTCGATGAAGACATGAGCGATGTGGATGCGAACAACTCGGTGTCGAGTGAGCATCCTTAGCCAAGTTAAAACGAAGGCAAAAGAAACCCGGCGTTCAGGCCGGGTTTTTTATTGGCCCTCAGCCTGACCCTCGCCCAGAGAGAGAGGGGACTGATAGGGGGAATGCTCAGAGCGCAGCCTTCACCTGCAGGCCAAACAACAGCGCATTGTCGATATCCTGCCCGGAAAACGCCCCCGGCTCGATGATGTATTGCAGATTCGGGCGCAGGGTCAGCCAAGGCGTGGCCTGATAACCGTAACCGAGTTCGATCAACTGTTCGGCGCTGTCCAGGTTCGGGAACGCCGTGCCATTGTTCAGCGCAGCGTCTTGCAGCACGTCGCGACTGCGCGGGTTGGGCACGGCGCGGCCGTAGCCCAGGGCCACGGTGTCACGCGGGCGACCTTCGAACGGTTTGTACAGAACCACGCCAGTGCCGTACCACTTGCTGAATGGCGAAGCCGCTTCGCTGGCAGCCGAGTATTGGCCGAAGACATGCAGGCTGCGGCCTTCGGACGATTTCGAGCTCCACACAGCTTGGTCGACCAACAAGTAGTGACCACCACGCCCGGACACTTCCTTATCGCTGCCGATGCGTTTTACGTCAGAGCTGTCGTAGTAGTAGCCGACCTTGTACTCGCCGGGCAGCTTACCCGCGTGCTTGTAGACCAGCTCGATCGGCACCACGGTGCCAGTGGTGTGTTTCGGGCCCAGGTGCCAGGCGCGGCTGGAGTTGCCGTTACTGTCCGGGTCGACGTTGAACGCCGCCACGCGCAATTGCCAGGACGGCGACAGGTCGTATTTCACACGCACGCCGAGATGGGCGTTGGGATAGTTGGTCCAGCCGCTGCCGCCGGACATGTTCAGCGGGTGCCCGCAGAAGCCGGCGTTCATGAAGTTACAGAGGATGCCGCTGTCGAGGCCGCCGAGGTCGTTGCCCATGGCCATGTAACCGAGCTTGACGTTCAGCGCCGGAGTGAACAGCGTGCGCTCGTAGCTGAGTTCGGTCAGGCGGGTGTAGAGACCGCCGTAGTTTTCCTGAATCGGCAGACGGTTGCCGACCAGATCCTCGGAAGCGCTGTTGCCGCGCCGGTCGTTGATGCTCAGTTGCACCTTGCCGGCGTTGTCGACGCCATACAGTTTGCTCAGATCGAATTGCACACCGAGCTTGATGTTTTGCGAGTAACGGGCCGAACGATGCAGGCCACCGTCGGCGTTGTAAGCCGTTTCGCCGGTGTAGTCGCCGGTGAACTTAATGCCGTCTTCGTCCATCTGGTGGCGCAGCCCACCCCAATCACCGGTCAGGGTGTTGCGGGTCATCAGGTTCGAATCGGCATCGGCGAAAGCGGGCAGGGCAGCACTGCAGGTCAGGCCCAACAGCAAGCCGGCATGAGAAAAGCGAACAGGCAAAAGCATGTGAATCTTCCAGCTGAAATTTTAGCGATAGCGCAAAGCAGCGCGGCACCCTAAGGTGCCGCGCTATAAATGAAATGCCCATGTTCACCATGGGCATGGCGGCTTACGGCAAGGCGTAAGCCATCACGTAGTCGCCACGATCGGTCGACTGACGAGCGCCACCGGCGGTGATGACGATGTATTGCTTGCCGGTTTTTGGCGAAACATAAGTCATCGGGCCGCCCTGGCTGCCGACCGGCAGACGGGACTTCCAGACTTCCTCACCGTTGCCGCTGTTGAACGCGCGCAGGTAGAAGTCCTGGGTGCCGGCGATAAAGATCAAGCCACCTTGAGTCGACAGGGTGCCGCCCAGAGTTGGCAGACCAATCTTGATCGGCAGGTGCATGCGGATACCCAGCGGACCGGTGTCTTCAACGGTGCCGACCGGAACCTGCCAGGCGACTTTTTGCGTCTTCATGTCGATGGCGGTCAGTGTGCCGAACGGCGGCGCCTGGCAAGGAATGCCGGCGACCGACAGGAAGCGGTTTTTGTTCACCGCGTAAGGTGTGCCTTTGAGGGGTACGGCGCCCATGCCGGTGTTCAATGCTTCGCCACCGGAAGTGGCCTGGCCCTTGTTCTGCGACGGGATCATCTGAATCCACAGACCCAGACGCATGTCGTTGACGAAGATGAAACCGTGCACCGGATCAGTCGAGATGCTGCCCCAGTTCATGCCGCCCAGCGAGCCCGGGAAGCTCAGGGATTTGTCGGTGCCCGGCGCGGTGTACAAGCCGTCATAACGCATCGACTTGAAGTCGATACGGCACAGCAATTGGTCGTAAGGCGTCGCGCCCCACATGTCCGATTCGGTCAGGTGCTGGGCACCGATCTGCGGCATGCCCACCGATTTTGGCTGGGTTGGCGAGTAAGGCTCGTCAGGAATGTTCGCCGCTTTGACCGGCACTTCTTTCACGTCAGTCAACGGTTTGCCGGTGGCGCGATCCAGTACGTAGATCTGCCCGGCCTTGGTACCGATCACCAGCGCCGGTACCGATTTACCGTCCTTGGTGAAGTCAATCAGGCTCGGCTGCATCGGCAGGTCGAAGTCCCAGAGATCGTTGTGAACGGTCTGGAACACCCACTTTTCTTCGCCGCTATTGGCGTCCAGCGCCAGGATAGAAGCGCCGTAGGTGTGATCCAGTTTGCTGCGCTCGACACCATAAATGTCGGTAGAAGAGCTGCCCATCGGCAGGAACACGGTGTTGGTCGCCGCGTCGTAAGACATGGGCGCCCAGCTGTTCGGCGTACTGCGCACATAGGTGCTGCCGTCTGCCGGTGCCTTCTTATCCTGCGGATTACCCGGGTCGAACGCCCAACGCATGGCGCCGGTCATCACATCAAAACCACGAATCACGCCGCCCGGCATATCGGCTTGCACGTTGTCGGCAACCCGGCCGCCAACCACAACGGTGGT
This sequence comes from Pseudomonas sp. LBUM1648, assembly GCF_059716145.1. NCBI lineage: Bacteria > Pseudomonadati > Pseudomonadota > Gammaproteobacteria > Pseudomonadales > Pseudomonadaceae > Pseudomonas > Pseudomonas sp. LBUM1648. The sequence continues at coordinate 3,341,027 of NZ_CP166808.1, read as the reverse complement.
GCCTGCCATCAACGGTGCGGACGACAATTGATAGTAGCTGTCCGGGACATCACCCAGACCGGCCTTCAGGTCCACTTGACCGTTGTTGCCAAAGCCCTGGCAGAAATCACCGGTGTCGGCATCGACGGCGATCAGGCGCGCATCAATCGTGTTGGTCAGCAAGCGGCGCTGGCAGTTGGCGGCCGGCGCTGGCTGGGCCTCTGCGACTGGCGAGCTGCTCGGCTTGGCGACTGCGGCAGTGGCGTCGAAATAGGCCATGCCACGGCAACGCTGCCAGACTTTCGACTGCGCGTTGATGGCGTTTTTCCACAGTTCCTTACCAGTGTCGGCATCCAGCGCGATCAGGTTGTTGTGCGGGGTACAGATGAACACTTTGTTGCCGACCTGCAGCGGGGTGAGTTGGTCTTCGGCACCGTTGCCGTCGCTCACGGCGACATCACCGGTGTGATAGGTCCACGCCACTTTCAACTTGTCGACGTTGTTACGGTTGATCTGGTCCAGCGCGGCGAAACGGCTGCCGCCTTCAGTATTGCCGTAGTGAGCCCAGTCTTTCTGGGCTTTCTCCGGCTCGACCGGCGTAAGGCCCGGGCCAGTGCCCGTAGCAGCAACAGTCGGATGAGCGACGAACATGTTGCCAGCGGCTACGGCCAGACCGACCGCCAGTACCGCAGCAAGGGCATAAGCACCACGCCCCGGAACGCCACCGCTGGCACGTTTCAACAACGGGTAAACCAGCGTGACGGCCAGACCCACTGCGCTGAACATGAACAGGCGCGAGAACACCGGCCAGAACACCAGCCCTGCGTCGCTCACTGCCCAGATCGCTGTCCCCACCAGGAACGCCGCGAACAACCACGCACCGGCCGGTTTGAAGCGAGCAATCAGCAGGCCGGAGACTGTCATCACCAGACCACCCACCAGGAAGTACCAGGAGCCTCCCAGGCTGACCAATTTCACGCCGCCAGCAGCAAGCGTCAAGCCGAGCAGGGCGATGATCACGCCCAGCCCGACCAGAATGAATTTTGATATGCCCGAGAGGCGTTGACTCTGCTTCACGTTGAATGTCCCGTTGAAATGAGGCGAGCAGTATATAGATAGGTAACTACCTAGTTAAATCACTATTTCTGAGTGAAGCGTAGTTCTCTGCTCGAGCACGCGCCAAGAAGGGCAGCCGGGCGTTCCGCATAGGGTCGATGCAATTATCCATAGGTCGGTGAAAGCGTTGTTTATGTCAGAAGGATCGTCAGTTTTGACAGTTCTAAAATTGCGATCAGAAATCTTTGATTTGCCGACGTACCGCAGCTAACGAAGCGGCTCGGCCACACGATCATGCATATGCATATGCTCATTTAATCTTTGATTCGCGATCGGTTTACCGCTCAACTGGCGCTTTTTTGATAGGTGGCTAATGATGTCGGAGCGGTGTGACGTAGTGGTATTGGGCCTGGGCGCCATGGGCGCCGCCACCGTGTATCAGTTGGCGAAGGCCGGTGTGAATGTCGTCGGCATTGACCGCCATCACCCGCCGCACAACCTTGGCTCCAGCCATGGCGATACGCGCATCACTCGGCTTTCGGTCGGAGAGGGGGCGCAATACGTACCGATCGTGCGCAATTCCCACCGGATCTGGCGCGAACTTGAAGTGCTGACGGGGGAGTCTCTGTTCGAGCAATCAGGTCTGCTGGTACTGACCTCAAGCCCCGAGTTCGACCCCAACGACAAAACCGACTTCACCCTGCGCACCATCGGTTTGGCGCAGGCCTACGGTATCGAGCACGAAGTCTTGTCCGCCGCACAGATTCGCCAGCGTTTCCCGCAATTCGCCCACGTGCATGACTCGGCCATCGGCTATTTCGAGCCCGGTGGAGGGTTTGTGCGACCCGAGCGCTGCATCGACGTGCAACTCAAACTGGCCGAACGACACGGCGCGACCCAGTACAAAGGCGAGACGGTCACCGGGATCACATCGGACGAGCAGGGCGTCACTGTCAACACCGACCAGCGCACGCTGCAGGCCAAAAAACTGGTGATCAATGCAGGCAACTGGAGTGGCGAATTGCTCGGCAAACCGTTTGAAAATCTGCTGAGTGTCTACCGGCAAAAGCTGTTTTGGTTCGAACTGGAGGAGCACGCCGGGCTGGTCGGCCACTCGCCGACATTCATCCTCACCCACGGCCGTGGCGACGACAAAATCAACTACGGCTTCCCCGCATTGTCCGGCGAAGGCTGCATGAAGATCGCCACCGCCCAGTACCACACCGCCTTGTTGCCGCAAACGATCGACCGCACCGTCTCGACTGCTGAAGAGCAGGACATGTATGCACACCAGGTACACGGCCGCATCGCCGGCGTGACTTCCAAAGTGATCAAGTCTGCGGTCTGCGCCTACACGGTAACGCCGGATCGCCACTTCATCATCGACCAGCATCCGTCACTGCAACACACCTTGTTCGTGTCGGCCTGCTCCGGCCACGGCTTCAAACATTCCGCCGCACTGGGCGAGGCGTTTGCGCAGTGGTGCATGCGCGGTTCGACCGACCTGGACCTCTCGTCTTTCTCCCTGAAACGCTTTGAAGGCTGCTGAACCCGCTACTGTGGCTTCAAGATGAGCCGATGGATCGTCAGGTGACACATCACGATGTGATGTCAGTTCAGCCGGGTATTTACTTGAGTCAAAATGGGCTATTTCCAAAGCAATAAAGCGCCAAGATGGTTTTCAACTACACTGAAGAAGCAAAAACTATTTTAATAATCTTGGCTGCGGGTTGTTTATTCATGCTGGCGGTGAGGCCTATATGGACATTGAAATCCTTAAACAGGCTGTCATGGATTCGCGCGATGGAATCACCATCTCCGACAACTGCAGAGATGACAATCCGTTGATTTTTGTCAATCCCGCCTTTGAACGCATGACCGGCTATTCTCTCGAAGAATCCATAAATTTTAACTGTAGATACTTACAGGGAGATGATCGTGAACAACCTGAATTAGAGGTCGTTCACCACGCCATTGCAAACGGGGAGTATTGTCTGGTTGTGTTGCGAAACTATCGGAAGGACGGAACAATGTTCTGGAATGAATTGAGCATATCGCCAATTCATGACGAGGCGGGAGCGGTCAGCAATTTTATAGGGATACAAAAAGATGTCACATCGCGAGTTATTTTGCAGCAGCAACTCAGTGACGAAATTCATTCCCTCGAAAAAACAAAATCGCATCTCGAGCAGCTATCGATAAAAGACGGGCTTACCGGGGTTTATAATCGGCGCTTCTTTGATAGTCAGTTTGAGATTCAATACAAGATCGCTTGTCGGAACAGTGAGGCGCTCACGCTGATCATGATTGATGTTGATGACTTCAAGTCATTCAATGACATATATGGGCATCAAGCAGGTGATGAAGCATTGATAGGTGTGGCGAATGGTTTGAGTAAGTCATTCCAGAGGGGCTCTGATTTTGTTGCCAGGTACGGGGGCGAAGAGTTTGTGATTTTATCCAGCGGCATGACGATGGATCAGTCATCTGTTTACGTGAACTCTCTGTGTCAGCGTGTGCGCGACTTGAGAATTGCGCACTCCTCTTCGCGCACGGGCTATTTAACGATAAGCATCGGATTTTCTGTTCATCAATTCACCCCGACAAACACGTCCAACTTACTGCTTACGCAAGCTGATAAAGCACTTTATCTAGCGAAAGAGCGAGGAAGGAATCAGTGTGTAGGTTTTTAGGCGCGCTTTTCGGCCTCTTAATCATCGCCAACCCGACATGTCTGTCATGATCTTCCTTGAAAAATCTGCCTCACCTCAACGTCTCACTCGTCGAGGTGGGCAACCCTGCTCTCAGCCCCGCTTTGGCAACTTCCAGTTCGGGCGAATGAAGTGGCAGGTGTAGCCATTCGGAATACGTTCCAGGTAATCCTGGTGCTCAGGTTCCGCTTCCCAGAACGGTCCCGCCGGTTCGATTTCGGTGACGACTCGGCCTGGCCACAGCTTTGAAGCGTCGACGTCGGCGGCGGTGTCTTCGGCGATGTCGCGTTGCTGTTCGTTCAGGTAATAGATCGCCGAGCGGTAGCTGGGGCCGAGGTCGTTGCCCTGACGGTTGGGCGTGCTCGGGTCATGGATCTGGAAGAAGAACTCAAGGATCTGCCGATAGCTGATCACCGCCGGGTCGAAGACGATCTCGATGGCTTCGGCGTGGTTGCCATGGTTGCGATAAGTGGCGTTCGGCACCTCGCCGCCGGTGTAGCCGACGCGCGTTTGCAGCACGCCGGGATAGCGCCGCAGCAGGTCCTGCATGCCCCAGAAGCAGCCGCCAGCGAGGATGGCAGTTTCGGTTTGGCTGGTCATGGTCTGTGCTTCCTCTCGGGAATTTTGGGTGTAGCCATTGTTATGCGGGCGTGTCCGGCAATTCCAAGTCTGGACGATACAAATAAGTCTGCTGATCACTCGCCACTTCAAGCGTGCTCTTCAAACCTGCGCACATCACCCAAAGAATCACGCTGCATCGATTGCAGGTTTTTCTCGATGGTTTCGCACAGGGCTTCCATCTGGATCTGGTGTTCGCTGTGGCGAAACGGGCTTTGCAAGTCGGTGCCGATGCGCTCAATGGCCAATAGCATAAAGCCCACCACCGTGGAAGCCAGTGGGGTGAACCAGCCCAGGGATTCCACCAGACCTACGGGCACGATCAGGCAGAACAGCGAAATAAACAGCCGCGGGAAATACACATAGGGGTAGGGCAGCGGGGTATTGGCGATGCGTTCCATGCCGCCCTGGCTGTTGGAGAGTTCCACCAGCGTCGACTCCAGCCTTGCCAGGCGAATGCTGTCCAGGCGTCCGGCCTTGTATTCCCGGGCGAGCAGGGCGGCGGAACCGGTGAGGATGTCGTTGGCAAAGTTGTTGGTGGTGCCGCTGCGGGCGAATTCATCAGCGGGAATGAACGCCCGGACTTCCTCCGGACAAGGCTGACCCTGCAGATGCGCCGCGAGGCAGTTCACATACGCCACATGGCGGCGCAACAGGGTCGACTTGACCGGATTGACTTCGCTGTCGGGGTCATCCAGCAACGTCAGGACCTGGCGGGCAAAACTGCGCGAGTTATTGATCATCGTGCCCCACAGCGTCCGCGCTTCCCACCAACGGTTGTAGGCGCTGCTGTTACGAAAACTGATCAGCACCACCAGCGCCGAACCCAGCAACGTCAGGGGCATCAGCGGCAGGTTCATCTTGGCGTTCAGAAACAGCATGAAGTCCACGGTGACGGCGATGTCCCAGAGCAACAGCCAGAACAAGGCCCAACCGACATAGCCCATGGTCTTGATGATCAGACGGTATTTTTTGACGATGGCAGCTTTCAAACGGAAACCTCGTGGCGAGCGGTAAGCATTGATGCCTTAGCTCGGACGGTGTTTTCGGGGTAAAGGTTCGGTCAGTCGCGCAGGTTCTTCACTGGCTGGCTTATCAGCTCTGACACGATTGAGGGAGAAGGAAAGGAATCTTTTCATGAATCTGGCAATCGGCGTTTCTACTTTTTTGTGGATGAGCCACGACGCACCAATCATCAGGATGAGGGTTCCCCACAGCAGCAGATGCGGATTCACAGCCGGATAAGCAATGTTGAAAATCATGAACCCGATCATTTGATGTAATAGGTAAAGCGGGTAAGTCAGTGCCCCTAATGCGGTCCAGTTCAACCTGCCTATGGCCGCTGTTTTGTTGGTCACAATCAAAAGAAACGTCATGAAAAACAGGAAAATCACGCCGCAGATAATCAGAGGGTCGTATTCGGTCGAATACTTGCTTTCGATCGATTCGGCCCATGCTATGGCGGTGAAACAGGCCAATGCCAATGTCCCCAGCAAGAGGAGAATCCGGGCAATTGTGAATCCTTTCGCCCATATGAGGTAGAACGTGGCACCTGCGATGAAATACGCCGCGTAGTCGGTGATCAAGATCGAACGCAGTTTTTCAAATACGAGTATTTCTGCTGTAGCAGAGACCAGTAGCCAAAGCACGAGGCAGGGTTCGATTTTCTCTATTTTCTTCAAGCCCAACAGTATGGAGATCATCAGGTAGAACTTGATTTCCACAAACAGCGACCAGTAAACGCCGTCTATTTGCTCGACACCCATCAAGTCGCCAAGCAATGTCATGTTGATAAGGTATTGATAAAGAGTGGCCGTAAATCGTGGCTGGCCGATGGCGAGGATAAAAAGAAAAGTCAGGGTGCAGCACACCCAGAACGCCGGGCAGAGCCGAACGATGCGGGAGATGAAAAAAACTTTGAGGTTATTGCTCGACGCGGTCATCAGAATGACGAATCCGCTGATCATGAAAAAAAGTTCGACGCCCAAATAACCGTACTTGGCGGGCTCAGCCAATAACGGGTAAGGCATTACAGACATGTCGCCCTTTGCATAGCCGCGAAAAGCATAGTGAAAAAACACTACGGCGATCGCAGCAAGGAATCGCAGCAAATCCAATTCCTTCAATCGTCGGTCGTTCATGTATAGGCGCTCCAGACTTGTTAGCGCTGATTGAAAACTGACGACTCTGGCGAGTGAAATTCGACCCAAGGCGAAAGCTGTTACAGCAAGGGCTGCTTATGGACTATCCAGGCTCCGTGAGACGGTTATGGACTGCGTTGCCACATGTAGAAGTAGTCAACTTCGAAGGTGGACGGCAGGTCAGCATCGTCGACCACCCCGAACCATTTCCACATGGCCTCACTGTCAAAGTTCACCTCCATCGGGAAGAAGAAGTAGTTGTTCTTCGACTCCCTGACCAGCACGCCATCGACGTACCAACGCAGGGTGTCGGGCTGCCAGTCGAAGCCGTAGATATGGAACGCATCCGCCAGGCGCCACGGACTGACCCAGATGCTGCCATTGTCGATATGTTCAGTGCTTTGTGGCGTCGCCCAGAGGTGGGCATTCATGTGATACGAGCGGTCCAGGGCCGCGTCTTTGGTCTTGCCGGCGATTTCAAAGATGTCGATCTCGGTGGCGTTGTCGAGCATGCCTGTCCAGGCGAGCCAGAATGCGCTGGAACCTGCGGAGTTCATGGGTTTGGCACGGGCTTCGTAGTATCCGTAAAAACCGCGTTCAATTGTCCGCACCATCGCTGAGGTGTAGTCCTTGAAGCCGAGTTTGACGTACTTCTGCGGCAAGGTTTCCTTGCGGAAAACAATGTTCAGATTGCCATTGCTGACGGAGGCATTGTTCGGCGTGTAAAGCGCCGGTTTGCGTCCGAGCGACTCGTTCCCGATGGCGTTGTTGACGTGCCAGCGTGTGCGGTCGAGAGTGCTGCCGTTGAAGTCGTCGGACAGCTTCCTGTTGAGCGTCCACTGACCGGCATTGGCCTGGTCGGACAACGGCAGATTGGCGCGGGTCCGGGTCGGTAGTGCGCCGAGTGGTCCGACTCGGGTCCAGGTATCGGCTTGTTTGGGAATGGCAACGGACCATTTTTCCGCCAGGTACTGAAAGGCACGCTGGCGTTCTGCGAGTGAGGCAAACGCACGGTCGTACACCATCACTTCGGCGATGTCGCCGCGAAAGTTATCGGACTCACCCACGGCACTGCGCCCGATTGCATACGGACCGATCGGCACATCGTAAAGCTCCAGGACGGAAACGGTCGGCGCATACGCCGTGGTCTGTTGCAGGCTGATGGCGAAATTCGGCAAGACGTTATCGTTTTGGGCGGTTTGCGGGACTGAGCTGAACAAGCGTTGCCAGGGATCAACCTCGGCTTGTTCGGGCAATCGGCGAGACACGATCAATACCGTCACCGGGCCTTTGGCGCTGCGCAGGGCTTTGCCCAGAAACGCCGACGCGCCACTGAAATGCACGACGGAATGGCCATTCAAGGCGTTTGCCATCCGCTGTGGCGGCGAGGCGGCATTGTCGACTGTCGCGTGATTGGACTTGCCGGATTTGTCATTCCAGCGCTGGACCCGGTTCTGCGCATCCAGGTTCATTGTTGACGCATCGTCCGCGTCCAGCCACAGCACCAGCCCGGTGGTGGGGGCACCGGGAGGCGCTGGTGCTGCGTTGCAAACCATCGAAACCGACAGCAGCAGCAGCGGCAGCAATCCTTTGAACGTCATTTAACGGCAACCAGCGCTGGAATTTCGAATGACGACTGATATCCCTGCGGATTACACGACTGCCAGCGCCAGGTATCGACAATCATCTGTTGCAGATCGCGTTGCGCGGTCCAGCCCAGCTCTCGTCCGGCCTTGCCGGGGTCGGCCCAGCATTTGGCGATGTCACCTTCGCGTCGCGGTACAAACCGGTAGGGAATGGTAATGCCGGTGATGTCTTCGAAACTCTGGATGATTTGCAGCACGCTGTAGCCGATGCCTGTGCCGAGGTTCCAGACATTGATGCCGTTGTTGTACTGCAACACTTGAAGCGCTTTGAGGTGGCCGATGGCGAGGTCGACCACGTGGATGTAGTCGCGCACGCAGGTGCCGTCCACGGTGGGATAGTCGTTGCCGTACACCGTGAGTTCGGGAATCCGGCCAATCGCGACCTGCGTCAGACACGGCAACAGATTGTTGGGGCGGCCTCGGGGGTCTTCGCCGATCATCCCGCTTTCGTGAGCGCCAATCGGGTTGAAGTAGCGCAACAACGCGATGCTCCAGCGTGGATCGGAATGGCACAGATCGGTCAGCAACTCTTCGATCATGAGCTTGGTGCGGCCATACGGATTGACCGGTTTGCCGGTGCCGAAATCTTCGGCGATCGGTGTGCGCGTGGGCTCGCCGTAGACTGTGGCCGATGAGCTGAACACCAGTCGGAAGACGTTATGGCGAGCCATTGCCCGGCACAGGTCAAGCGTGCCGGCGACATTGTTGGCGTAGTAATCCAGCGGTTTGCGCACGCTTTCTGCAACGGATTTGAGGCTGGCAAAATGCACCACGGCATCGATGTCATAGCGGCTGAAAATGTCGTCCAGCACGGCCGAATCACGGATGTCGCCATGGATGAAATCGACCCGGCTCAGGGTCAGTTGCTCCAGGCGCGCGATGCACTCTCGACAGCTGTTACTCAGGTTGTCGAGCACCAACACATGGTGTCCGGCATTGATGAGCGCCAAAGCGGTATGCGAGCCGATGTAACCGGCCCCGCCAGTAATCAACGTAGTTTTGCGCATGGTGAGCTCTTCCTGTCTAAGGGACTGAATTCAGCGGGAGGTGAAAACCGATTTGAATTCTTGCGGCCAGCGCGGGTGCATGACGCTATACGCCACGGCATAGCTCAGCGCGCCAACCACGATGTTGCAGATCAGGTGCAGGTAACCTTGAAAACCTTGCAGCGGTGACACGTACACGACGGTCGTGGCCATGACGAGTGAGGCGATCACGCTGCGGTAATTGGAGTCGAAGAACCGACCCCAGCCGTAACCAATGGCCTCGTTGAGTCCACGGATTTGCAGCGGTGTGATCAACAGCATCCTGGTCAGCAACGCGAGGGCCGCGGCCATGCCGCCGTACACGCTGCCGAACCCGTAGACCAGCGCCAGCGCCAGCACGGTGGTGACCACTTCAGCCTTGATCGTCAGGTGGCTGCGATTTACCGCAACCAGTGCGGTGGTGGCGTACATGGCGGTGTTACCAATTGCCGCCGTGCAGGCCAGTACTTGCAGCAAGGGAATGGCATCGGCCCATTTGGCGCCGAATATCAACAGGATGAGGTCGTTGGCCGTGAGCGCGATTCCGATGAACAGGGGCGTCAACAGAAAGCCGCTGACGGCAGTGGAGTCGCCAATGATCCCGAGCAGTCGCGATGGCTCTGCGCTGCGCCGGGCGAACACCGGCAGCGCATAGCTCAGCAGGCCGTTATAAATCGCCGTGCGAGGCAGATCGATGATGCGCATTGCCATGTTGAACATGCCGACCGCGTTCGCGCCGGCCGTCATCCCCAGCACCACGTTGACCCCGCGCTGAAGTGTTTGTGTACTCAGCGCGTTGATGGCAACCGGTGTGCCGGCCTTCAACAGCTCCCGCAAGAACGGACCGTCGATGTAAAAGGCAATGCGCCGCGGGTCCGAGCGCATCAATACGATGATCGACACGAACTCCATGATCAGCACCTGGGCAATGACCGCCCAGGCCCCCCATCCCCAAAGCGCGACAGCGATGCCGCCGACGCCACCAAACACTTTGCCCAGTAACGTGCGCGACGCCAGCGTCTTGAAGTTGCCGCTGCGGCGCATTTGCGCCACATAGACACGCGCCATCATGGTGAAGAGGATTTTCACCGAGGCCACCGCCGTCATCGCTTGCAGCATCGGGTCGGGTGTATACAGCATCACCGCGCCCGAGATGACGACGATGGACGCCAGGCTGACCAGCACCGAGGCCCAGAACGCGGTAGAGATGTGTTTGTCTTCCAGTCGTTCAAGCCGTACCAGCGGATCTTCCAGCACCGAGGAGTAGATGAGACCGACCAACTCGACGATGGCAATGATGATCGTGCCGACCCCCAGTTCGGCGGGCGACAGCAGCCTGGCATACACGACAAAGGTAATCATCGACAGGAAAATCAGGCCGAATTTTTCGGTGAAGATCCAGCCCAGGGAAATGAGGCGTCGATTGGCCATGGCGGATACCGGTTCAATGAGCGGTGGTTGACACCGTTGGCTTGCGCAAGGATCTGGCGCGGGCATAGAGGTAACGCAGGGTTGGTTTGCCGTGGTCGAAGAACAGCGTTTGCCAGGAATGCTTGAGCATTCGCTGGTACACATCGATCACCTCGCCATGCCAGCCGCCTCGGGAAAAGGTATTGAGAAAGTCGGTGTGGTTGGCCAGCACGAAATCGATCTGTTGCTGCTTGCTGAGCTGCGCGCCATAGCGGGCGAGATAGACTTCGACGAACTTGATCTTGTTCTGGTAGTGCTTTTTCGGTTGCGCGGTCATGTTGCCGCTGTTGATCGTGCGCTCCAGCAACACCTGCGGCACCGTGTGGATCTCCCAGTGTTCAGCGATTCGGGTCCACATGAAGCGATCCTCGCAATAACGCAGGCCGGCATCGAAGCAGCCGAGTTGCATCATCACGTCGCGCTTGACCAGCGCGGCGGATACGCCATTGAGGACGTTGGCGTGGATGAAATCGTAGAAATGCATGCCGTTCTTGCGGATGTTGTCCAGTTGCCGCCTGCCGTCGCTGTAGTTGACCTGGCAGTAGCAGTCGATCAGCCCCACCGGCCGTCCCTGAAGACGGAGCTCGTCATACAGCGCCAGTTGCAGCTCCAGCTTTTGCGGGCGCCATTGGTCATCGGCATCGAGCATCGCCACAAACGTCTCTTGAGAGTGCCGAATTCCATGGTTGCGGGCGCTGGCCTGACCTTCGTTGGCTTGCTGCAACAGCGTCAGGCGAAACGGCGCCGCGAAGTCTTTGACCCGTTGTGGTCCGTCATCGGTGGAACCATCGTCAATAACGATGACGTGATCGGGCAGTCGGGTTTGCTCGGCCAGGGATACCAGCGTTTGCTCAATGCTGTCGGCGCCGTTGTACATCGGGATCACGACGCACACGGTATGCGGTGAAGGGGAGGCTTGGTTTATCACGGGTGTTTCTCCTTCTGTTACGCCTTGGCTGAATCACGCGGTAATGCCCTGCCAGACGGACGCTGACGCAGGGTGGCCGGTGATAACTCGGGAAATATCGCGCAGTGATGTCGGAAGGACAGCGCCAGGGTGCAGAACACCAAAAACTCGGCGGAGCGGTAGTTGGGGATCACGTACGCCACATAATTGGTGACGGCGAACAAGCCGATGATCACCAAAGCGCTGGCACGAAACTGCGCGGACTGGTTCGCCGTCACAGCGCGGTATTGTTTGAACAACGCTTCGCCCAGCAGCAGCACCAGCGCAGTCAACTGGATAAAACCACCGTTGAGCAGCGTCTCCATGTAGCCGCTGTGGGCGTTGCCGATGTAGCCCCAGCGAGTGATGAACGCATCCGCGTCGGGGCTGGCCCAGAAGGCGCCGAAGCCATACCCCTTGAGCCACTGCTGGTCGATAAACGGCGCGAGCAGCTCCCAGATCAACGTGCGATCCGTGAGAGACGGATCGCGACCGGCGATTTCCAGCAGCCACGCAAGGTGGTTGTACAGCAACAGGCAAACCAGCAGAAACACCAGCGTGCAACCGAAGAACAGCCACTGCGAGCGATTGATACGCAAGCGAATCAGAGTGAGGAAGTACCAGTAGCTCACCGTACCAGACACTATCAGTGCCACGCCGGTCGCCGATTGGGCGAGCAGGATGGCGATCAGCGAAGAAAACGAGCAGAAGAGGGCCCAACGGTTGCCCTGGCGGATCATCGGCAGCAACAGCAGGATGGCGATCGCGTTGAGCCGTGCACCGGCATTTTTTTCGGCAAAAATCCCCTTGAAGGCGCCGTCGCGAATACCCCCGGACAAGAATGCGAGGTCAGGCCTGACCACGGCGAGTATCAAGCCGACCAACGCCGCCACGCCGATGGCGCAACCGAGCATGTAGGTGATTTTTTCGAGGGGGTAGTTATAGGCAATGAAACCGGCAAAAAAGACCACGCTGAGCATCGCGATAACCCGCTTGAACGTCAGCATCGGGTCGTAGGACCAGCCAATCGAGGCGATCACACAAGCCATGAACACCAGCAGAAAGAAGTTACTGCGGTAAAAGGTTTTGCTGAGGAAGACCTTGTTGCGGATGAAGAAGAACAACGGCACCAGCAGCGTGATGAGGCCGCAGACCTGGTTGGCGACGCTGCCTTCGAGGTCTTTATCGACGTCACCGAAACTGAATGCGCCGCCCAGCCCAAGGACAAACGTGATCACCTGGATGTAAAACAGCACGCCGAACAGGGTGAAGCCGTCGCGTAACGTCGAGTATCTGATCGCCAGTGTGCTCATGATGTTGGGCTCCCGAGCAACGCGTCGAGGTAAGTCTGCACCGCGCTGGCATTCATGAAACGGGCGGCTGCTTCAAGGCGCGAATGGCGCTGTAGATCCCGCGGTGTGGCGAGTTGCAGGGCAATCGCCTGCGCCAGCTCGAGCGGGTCGTCGACAGCGACGAGCGGTGCCACCAGGCCGCCGATCAAAATATCCTGGGGGCCATGGGGGCAGCGGGTCGCCACCACCGGCGTGCCCGTGGACAAGGCTTCTACCAGCGCGTTGGGACTGCCCTCGAAGCGCGACGACAGCACAAAGCAATCGGCCGCCGCCACTTCTGCCAGGGGATCACTGGTGTAACCCGGCAGGTCGACGCGATCGGCGACGCCCAATGTGCGTGCGAGTTCAAGCAGTCGAAGTCTGAGTGCGCCTTCACCAAAAATGATCAGGCGTACGTCGGTATCCGGCAACGCGGCGAACGCTTTTATCAAGGTGTCGAAACCTTTTTGCGACGCCAGGCGACCCACGGCGACAATCACCGCGCCAGACTTTTCCAGCAGCCAGCGGTGATTTGGCAGGCCCGGTGGCTTCTCGCGGAAGTTGTTGTCGAGCACCGGGTTGTCGGCAATGGTCACGTCCTGGCGGCGCGCGATGGTGGTATCGACCAGATCCTGGGCGACACCGCGCGACACGCAAATCACCGGGTTGGGAATAAGCCGATAGAGCAGGGGGGCCACCAGATAGGCGGCCCGCACCATGAAGTCGGGGTTAACGTGTTTGTCATGGGAAAAGGCATTGCGCTCGCTGACGTGCAGCCGCGCCAGCGTGCCGGACAGCATGGCAGCGGCGATCGCCACGACGTTGACGTGCGTGAGCGCCGCCAGTTGCGCATCAAAGCGATTGGCACGCAGAAATCGCGCAAGCGCCGGCACTGCACGAGAGCTGCGCGGACTGCGCAGTTCAACCTTTTTGACGCGTGGGTCGAGGTGCGCTGCATTGATGCCGCCGCCGGTGAGCATCAACAGCGTCACGTCATTGCCGGCGTCGACCAATGCTCCGGCCAGGCGCGTCATCATTTTTTCAGCCCCGCCCGCGCTGAGGTCATGCAGGATAATCAGCAATTTTTTCATTGGTTCCACACCTGGTAATACGCCTGCGCCGCGTGCTGGCTGGTGTACTGGCGGAGGGCGTCAGTGACCATTTTTTCGCTGGGAGCCACGTGATCCGTTGATGTCAGGCTTCGCAGCATTCCATTGGCCAATGCCGGGATGTCGTTGACCTTGACCAGTTGGCCGAGCTGGCCGTTGTCCAGCAGTTCTCTGGGCCCCGTCTCGCAGTCGCATGCCAGCACGGGAGTCCCCAGCGCCAACGCCTCGATCAATACGGTCGGCATGCCTTCGTGAAGGGAACTCAGAATGAACAGGCGTGCTTGTCTGAGCAGTGAATAGGGGTTGCTCAGGAAACCGGTAAAGTGCACCCGGTGGGCGATGCCCAGCCGCTGCGCCTGAGCGATCAGCGCGCCGCGCAACGGCCCGTCGCCAGCGATCACCAGATCGGGCAGTGCCTGGCGGTGCAGCGCCATGGCGTAGGCATCGAGCAGCAGGTGAAAACCTTTCTGTTCCGTCAACCGGCCCAGCCCCAACCAGTAGTCGTCGGGTAACCCGGCGGGCAGCGGCGCGCGTGAGGCTTGAAATAGTTGCTCGGTGATGACCGCGTTGGGGCAATAGCAAACACGCTGCTGACCCCATGGCAGTAAGTCGGCCAGAGACTGGCGCAATGCCGTGGAGACCGTCACCACTTTTCCGCTGCCACACAAGTACAAGGCATAGAGCAGGCGCAGGCTTGAAGGGCTGGTTTTCTGCTCAGTGCAATCGAGCGTGACGTGCCGGCTATAGATGACTTTGCAGGCACTGCCCAAGGTGGCGAACCAGGTGCAGACGTTGGCCTGTTCCTTGGCGGAAATCAGGTGAGTGACGCCCTCGCGACGAATGAGCCGACGCAACAGGACGATTGATTTGAGCAGCCCGACGATGCCGTTGCCACCGCCGCTGTTGTGGCGTTGATCGCCGTCAGTGTCCGGCGTTTCACCGTTCATGACGAAAAAGCTCACCCGCTTTCCATCCTTGTGAAATTGCTCGGATAACCGTTGCTGTACCCGCTCGACGCCGCCGCCGGTCTTGAAATCTTTGAGAATGAACAGGATGTGCATAGTCATTCCCCAACGCTGATGGCGACTTTGTGCCGAGCGAGCATCGTCAACAGGTGCACAAAGTTGCTGGGGTAATCGATGAGGTAGCGTTTGATCGTATGAGGCTCGCGATACATTCGATAAAACGCGCGCAGGTGCAGGCGATTGATCATCGCCGGGTAGTACTGCCGCGTGGCCAGGGCTTCCTGGCGAATGAACCCGCCACAGGTGAAGGCGACACCGCGAAAGCCTGCGCGCAACGCATCCTGTTCGAACTGCTCTTGCAGTCCCGCGCCCAGGCCAACGATCAGGATGTCCGCTTCGCTGTGGCAAATGTCGGCCTGAATGGCCTCGGCCTGCGAGGTATCAAAGTAGCCGTTGTGGTAACCGGCGATGGCCAGTTGCGGGTAGAGGCTCTTGATCTTGCTGATGAACAGATCCAGTTCAACTTGCCGAGCGCCGACGAAATACACGCGCTTGCCCAGTTGCTCAGCGCTGCCGAGTACAAGATCGGCAATCGAGGTGAAGTCAAAGCTGACCCGGCCGATCGTCTTGCCGGTTACGCGAGACATGAAGGTCGACATCAGCATGCCGTCGCAAAAATAGTTGATGGTGCTTGGGGTCTGCCCGAACACGCTGCCGATGGAGGCGAAGTTGATGAAGGAGTAGGCCTGGTTGGCCTCCAGTAATTTCGGTGAGTACTGCCCGACTAATTCCAGCTTGAACATGGCGCGGCTCCTTTCAGATGACTGAGGGGGTCTGCCGCCCCACGGAAACGTAGGTGAAGCCGCGTTTGCTCAAACGCTGTGGATCGAACAGATTGCGTCCGTCGAAGATCAACGGCTGTTTGAGCCGCTGACTGAGCAGGTCGAAGTCCGGTGCCCGAAACGATTGCCACTCGGTGACGATGATCAGCGCGTCGGCATTTTTCAGTGCCGCTTCCTTGGTGCCTGCCAACGTCAGGTCATCGCGCGAGCCATAAATGCGCTGGGCTTCTTCCATGGCTTTTGGATCAAACGCCTGAACGTTGGCGCCGGCCTGCCACAAGGCCTCCATCAATACGCGGCTGGGGGCTTCGCGCATGTCGTCGGTGTTGGGTTTGAAACTCAGCCCCCAGAGGGCAAAGGTCTTGCCGCGAAGGTGGCCGTCGAAGTGATTGAACACTTTGCTGTACAGGCTGGTTTTCTGTTCCTGGTTGCGCGCCTCGACGGCCTTGAGGACCCGGGCATCAATGTCGACGCTGGTGGCGGCATGTATCAGCGCTTTCACGTCTTTGGGAAAGCACGAGCCGCCGTAGCCGAGGCCGGGGTAGATAAATTGATAACCGATGCGTGGGTCGGAGCCGATGCCGTGGCGGACATTCTCGATGTCGGCACCGAGTTTTTCGGCGAGGCAGGCCATTTCGTTCATGAAGCTGATCTTCGTCGCCAGCATGCAGTTGGCGGCGTACTTGGTCAGTTCAGCGCTGCGAACGTCCATCACAATGATTTTTTCGCGACTGCGATTGAACGGTTCATACAGCTCGCGCATGACCTCTTCGGCACGCGAGCTGTCGGTGCCGATGATGATCCGGTCGGGCCGCATGCAGTCTTCGACCGCGCAGCCTTCCTTGAGAAATTCCGGATTGGAGACCACGTCGAACGTCAGGTCGCTGCGATTGTTGTCGGCCAATACCTGCTCGACACGCTCACGCACCAGGTCCCCAGTGCCGACCGGCACCGTGGATTTGTTGACGATGATGTGGTGCCGATCCATGTTCGACGCGATGGTTTGCGCCACGCTCAACACGTATTTGAGGTCTGCCGAACCGTCTTCGTCTGGCGGTGTGCCGACGGCAATCAACAGCACATCGCCATGGTGAACGGCCTCGGCCAGATCAATACCGAAGCGCAGCCGGCCACTTTGATAGTTGTCCCGCACAAGGTTTTTCAGACCCGGCTCGTAGATGGGCAGCGCGCCTTCCTTCAGCGCCTCGACCCTGGCAGCGTCGACATCGACGCAGAGCACGTTATGCCCAACCTCGGCCAGTGCGGCGCCTTGAACAAGGCCCACGTAACCAATACCGAATACGCTCACATTCATGGTCAAACCTCAGGTCGTCGTGACGGTTGTCAACGCAGGGCAGGGGGGGCTGTAGAGCTGGGGCAGGGGTCAGTAGATGTTTTTCGAAAACAGCGTGAAGGGCGTCTTGATGAGGATTTTTATGTCGAGCCACAGCGACCATTGGTTGATGTAGTTGAGGTCTTGGGCGACGCGCAGCTGCATTTTTTCCACCGTCTCGGTTTCGCCGCGATGCCCGGTGATCTGGGCCAACCCGGTGATGCCCGGCTTGAGACGATGGCGGGCCATGTAGGCGCGGACTTTGCCGGTGTAGTAAATGTTGTGAGTGACGGCATGCGGGCGCGGGCCGACCAGGGCCATCTGCCCGGACAGGACATTGAACAACTGGGGCAATTCGTCGATGGAACTGCGGCGCAGCAAGCGTCCGATCGGGGTGATGCGATCATCGTCACGGGTGGCTTGGCGCACCTCGTGGTCGTCGTGGACGCGCATCGAGCGAAACTTCCAGACCTTGATCACTTCACCGTTGCAACCGTGGCGGTTCTGCTTGAACAGCACCGGGCCTGCGGAGGTCAGTTTGACCGCTGCCGCCACCACCAACAGCAAGGGGCTGAGCAGAATAATCGCCACGGTGGCCAGGCTGCGTTCGAACAGGTCCTTGCAAAACAGGCTGGCCGGATGCGAGCTGATCAGGCTTTCATTGAGGTAGATGGCCGGCATCCGCTCGATTTCCGAGATCGAATGGTTGAGCAACACCATGCTGCCGAAATCCGGGATCCACACCACGTCGACATTCATGTCCAGCAGGTCGATGTAGAGCGCTTCGATGGTGGCGGCATGCGCCATGGTCAGCACGACGTAGACGCGACGCACTTCCAGGCGCGTGATGATTTCGCGAATCGCGTCAACGTGACCGAGCAGCGGCAGAATGCTCGGGGCCGGGCCGCTGTTATCGGCGGCGGCGATGAAACCCAGTACCAGCGCGCGATTTGGCCTGGAGAGTTTTTTCGCCAACTCATGGGCCGTCGGGCAGGTGCCGATGATCACTGAACGACGCTCGTTACAGACCTTGCGCGAGTGCAGTCGGGCCAAATAATGAAGGGGCAGAAAACTCGCCGCCTGCACCACGAAACCCAGCACCGCCCAGACAATGATCACCTGGCGCGAAAACGTCGCACTGGTCTGGGTGATGAAGGCAATCGCCGCGAGCACGGCCAGCAGGATCAACCAGCCGGCGAGCAATCTGCCGAGCCCGACCAGCAGGCCATGGCGTTTGTGGTAGACCTTCATCAGACTGTAAATCGGCACTGAACCGAGCACCGTCAGAATGATCAGGACGCGGTATTCGCTGGTCAGACTGCCGACGCGCCAATACACGAGCAGCATCAGCAGCGAAGTCACCAGCGACAGCGCACACAGCCACTGGCCCCAGAATGTCAGGCCACGGCGTTGCGTCATATGAGCGGTATAGAGCGGTGTCATCGGCTTAACCTCAGGCAACAGTCATCCATCAGCGCTAATCAGGCAGACACGAGGTGTCTCCTGAAGGCTGTTCCGTAGTTCGGCAGAGGTGAAGCGGTTGTGTGATGGCAGAACGGGGGCAACGGCAGGCTTGTTCGCCCGACGTTACCTGGGCGCGAAGTCGTAGTTATAGAACGCCCGGGAGTGGTGGTGGCCATACTTGCGCGCCTTGCGCAGGTCCACCTGATTGAGCACGGTGCCAAATACCGGCACATGGCTCTGTTGCAACATGGCAAGGCCCCTTTGCACTTGGCTGATGGGCGTGCTGTCGGCCTTGACTACATAGATCACCGCATCCGAGTGCTTGGCCAGCAACAACGCGTCGCTGATCATCTCCGCAGGGGGTGAGTCGATGATGATGTGGCGGTAACGCGATCTGAGTACCTCAAGCATGCGCGCCATGCGCGGCGAGCTGAGCAAATCCTGTGGTGGCGGCTGCAACGCGTTCGGCGAAGTGGCAGGGGAAGGCAGGCGCGGTGCGGCGAACATATCCAGCGAAGGCGGCAGAACCTTCCCGGCCGGCAGCATGTCCAGGTTGCCCACCGAAACGATGCAGTCTTCGAGCCTGGCGGTGCCTGCAATGACGTTCGCCAGTCCCGGACTGTCCGGTGGGAAGTCGAAGTTCAGCGCCAGGGTTGGCTGACGCATGTCAGCATCGATCAACAGCACCCGCTCCAGCGAACTCAGTGAACTGGCCAGGTTGTTGGCAATGGTGCTTTTACCCTCACCGGCAACGGTCGACGTCACCAGTACCACCTGCGAGGGCATTTCGCTGCTTTGCAACATCAGCCAGGTGCGCAGATTGCGAATGGTCTCGGAAAAACGCGGGTTGTCGTTGTCTTCGAACAAGCGCGCCAGTTGCCGGCGAGTTTTCTTCGTTACCAACGGCACGACGCTGAGCAGTGGAATGTTGAGCGCGCTTTCGATCGACTCGTCGGTTTTGAAGGTATTGCTCAGGCTCTCGAAGAGCAGCGCCAAAGCAACGCCGATCACCGCAGCGATCAACCCGACGATCCCGACAATCAAAGTTTTACGGGGCTTGCTCGCCTCAACTGGAACAATGGCCGGGTCAACGATGCGCACTTTGGTCGAGTCCATGTCGGCGGTGGCCGTGGTCTCTTTCAAACGGGTGACGAACGTTTCATAGAGCGCGCGGGAGCTGTCGACCTCACGCTGGAACTCGCGTAACTGGAACTCTTTGCGAGCGATGTCCTGGATTTGCGCCTTGTTGCTGTTGAAGGATTGGCGCAGCGAGGCTTCACTGGCCGTCGCGAGCTGGTATTGCCGTTCAATACCGGCCACCACTTGCTGGACTTGCAATTGCAGGCTGGTGGTGGCGGTGCGCAATTCGGACTGCGCAGACACCAGGCTCGGGTGTTTTGGACCATAGCGTCCCGCCAGTTCATCAACCTTGGCCTGGGCCAAGGCGCGGTCCGCCTGAAATTTCTGCACCAACGGGTTGCTCAAGACGGCAGGCACGCTGGAGAGCCGACTTAGATCGCCATTGCTCAGAGACTTCGCCTGGCGGTACTCGCTCTCGGCTTCAGCGCGATTACGACGGGCGTCAACCATGCGATTACCGGTCATTTCCAGTTCGTTGGCGCTGATAGTGGCAACCCCACCAACGTCGACCAGGCCTTGCTCTTCGCGGTAGCCCTGAAGCTTTTTCTCGGCCGCACGCAAGTTGTCACGCAGCTTGACCAGCCTTGTGTTCATCCACGCCGTGGTGGTTTGCGACGACTTCTCGCTGGTGTCGAGCTGGCTGTCGGTAAAACCCTGGGCCAGCGCATTGGCTGCTGCGGCCGCCAGATCAGGGTCGGGCAGCTCCACCTCGATTTCGAGCAATTGGCTCTTGCCGACGAACTTGACGCTGGTGTGCAGCATTAGGTTCTGCGTGACCTGATTGAAGACGTCTTCTTCGGTGAGCACATCTTTGAGCGGCATCAACATGCCCAGCCCCGGAACCCACTGCTCGAGATCAAGTTTGGTCAACCATTGGCGCGGTGTGAACCAGGGCTTCGGTTGCTGCCGCGGGTCGGTGACCGGGTGAGTCGTCAGGCCGAGTTTTTTCACCGCGCGTTCGGCAAGATCCCGCGATTGCAGGAGCGCTTGCTGGGTCTGCAAGTAATCCGTGGCGTTGCCGCCTGAATCCTTGACTTGCTGGAAGGACATCAGCGGAGGCGTTTTATCGTTGAACAGCAACGTGGTGCTGCCGATGTATTGCGGGGTGATGGTCGAGACCACCACGGCCGCCAGCAGACCGCTCACCAGAACCAGCCATCCGATGCTCCATTTGGCACGCCAGATCACCCTCCAGAGCTTTAAAAGATCAATGGTGTCCTTGTCTTCGCTGTACTGCTGATGCAGATGCGCTTGAAGAGGACGTTCGACGTAGGTGCTAGGGCTGTTGTCCATGATTAGAAAAAGCCTTGTGCAATGGAAATGGTGTCGCCGGGGGCAATCGTGGTGTTTCGCGTAACGTCATCGGTGAGGGTCGAACCACCGTCACCGCGCAATATGGTCACGCGCTTGATTGAGGCCCGCTCGGTCAAGCCACCGCCCAATGCGATGGCTTTCTCTAGCGTCAGGCCGGGCACGAATGGATAGCTGCCGGGTTTTTTCACTTCGCCATTGATGTAGAACGAGCGGTATTCGATCTGGCTCAGGCTGACTTTCGGGTCGATCAGGTAACCCTGTTTAAGCCCGTCCACAATGATTTTTTCGACCTGGCCGGGGGTGAGTCCTTTGGCGGAAATCTCGCCCAGAAAAGGGTAGGAAAAGGTGCCGGCGTCGCTGAGACGGATCTTTTTCAGGCTCAACTCCGGCTCACCGAACACGATGATGCGCAAGACATCACCAGCCGCCAGTTTGTATTGAGTGCCGGGGTCTGCTGCATACGCAGAAGGGACAAAAACCAGCGCGAACAACAAGACAAAGGTGTGTGTGTTCATGTCGAGACCCTCTTAAAGGCTGACGTTGAAGCTGATCTGAAACACGTTGCGGCTGAAGCTTTCATTGTCGGCATCAGAATCGTTGTCGCGGAAGCGATAACCGAGTTCGATATCCAGCCATCGGCGCATCGCGTACACCACCGCCAGGTTGTAGTCCTGAAGATTGTCGGTTCGGTTTTGACCTTCGTAGACATAACGCCCGACCCCGGCTTGTGCCACCGTGGTGATGCGTTCCGTCCAGCCATGACGCCAACCCACCTGGGTGAACGTCGACTTCACGGCTTCAGCGCCATCGTCACCTTCAGCGAGGGCCTGGCGAGCAACAAAGGTAAACGTCGAGTAAGTTCGCGGCTTCCATTGCAAATCCACTTGCCAGGTGGGGTTGTTGAGGTCATTGGATTCGTCGCTGTCGAAGTTCTTTCGCTCATAACCGAGGCGGACTTTGCCCGTGGTGCGAGCCGTGAAATCCCATACGGCACCGGCCAGCACGGCATCTGATTTACTGCTGCGCGGACTGTTGGCTTGCTGGTAATCAAAGTTGGTGTGGTCATATTCCAGCAGGCCTCGGGTATTACTGCCGATGCGGTGGTACCAGGTGCTGGTGAGTGCGGTGGTATTGCGTTCTTTGTCGTCGTTGATGCCATCGGCATTGTCGTAACGCAGTTCGGCGTAATTGGCCCCGAACTCGAGTTGATTGTCAGCGCTCTTGGCGCCAAAGGTGTAGAGGCCACCGACCTTTTTGTTGTTGAGCTTGTCGTTGACGCCTTCGACCGCCGTCGATTCCGTGCGCTCCCATTTCCGATATTCGGCTTCGAGTTTCAGCCGATGCCGGTCGGTGAACTCCATGACGCTGTCCGCACGCACACGTTGCGCCGTGTTCGAGGCATCCGACTCGTCGTGATAGATGTAGCGAGTGGGCTGCCAGATCAGCCGAGTGGCGCTGTTGCGATCTTCGGCTTTGAGTTCGAAGGAGGGCGCCAACTTGGTAATCATGGAAGACTGCGTATTGTTTTCCACTTCGCGAAAGTTGTCGTCATAACTTTCTGAAAACAAAAAAGACGGAGTGAAATCGAATCCGTAAACATTTATCGCTTGCGGTTCAATACTCCAGGCCATTCCGGAATAAAGAGAGGCCGTCATCAGTACAACAGGGCAACGTGACATCAAGGCCATGTTATAGCTCCTGAGGAAAAGGCATATAGAGGCAGGCAGCTAGTTATAGTTTTGATAGCTGGGTTGTTGACGTTCAAGAACGCTGAGTGGCAAGCAGACAGATTGCTCCCGGTTGAGAAACTGCAGAAGGATCATCACCCGGTCGGTACCGTGCGCAGCAACGAATACGCCTTCCAGTGTCGACAGTGGGCCGCTGATGATCTGCAAATGCTCGCCGGGTTTGAGCGCTTCGTCCGCGTCCGACTCTGATTCAAGACAGCGCCCACGCAAATGCTCGATGACGTGCTCTGCCACCGTCGCAGGACCATGGTTGAATTCGACAATGCGACTGACACCGCGAGTGGAACGCAAGGGCGCCCAATTGTCGTTGCGGCTGAGTTGGATAAACAAATATCCGGGGAAGAGGGATTCCAACACCCGCTGTCGTTTCCCGCGAATGACGCGTTCACTGACTAGCTGGGGGTGGTAGACCACATAATTCTGTTGGAGGAGGTTGAGGTGGGCACGTTCATCCTGACGTGGTTTGCATTGCAATAAGTACCAATTAGGTCGATCTGAGCTGGTTGCTGGCATGCTGGTAAACTCTGTAATGATCGAAAGTTTATGCAGGCAGTAGCTCAATGGTGGGCTAAGAAGAGACCGTTGGCAGAAGAGTGTTTTTATTATGATGTAACGCAAGGGTGTTTCAATAATGAATCACATAAGGTTTCATTAAGGTGCGTGACGCCAGGGCGTGACGCTATATTGTGCAGCGCACTAGGAGCGATTAACCGTCTAACTTTTACAGAGACAAAGCTACCGCACGGTCTGCATATCGCAGCGTTTATGATAGGTAGCTAAGTAGTTGTCTCTAAAATGTCAGCTGTCGAGTAAATTAGCGCTCGCGCCTTGTTCGACGAGACCTTGGTAGTTATCGGCCAGTCTTCACGGTCTGTCAAACGTTCCTTGTCAAAAAACACGCCATTAATCCAATAATGAATTCGGCCGATTACATCTTTTTGTTTTTATTGAGTATTTATTTCTGACGGATGGCTCGGAATTTTTTCGTCTTTCAAGGTGAAGGCTAATAGGCAAGATCAACAGGCGAATCCCCATAGTTGGGGATTATTATAAAGTCTGGACTGCGTTTCCCGATCAACGCTATAAGTATTCACCTATTGAGTTGATTGGAGCAGGGACTATGACCGTTCTTGTGACAGGTGCTGCGGGCTTTATTGGATATCACACGGTCAAACGATTGACTCTGGACGGTCACACAGTAATAGGCATCGACAACCTCAACGATTATTACAGCGTGGCGCTCAAACAGGCGCGCCTCAAGCAGTTGAGCGAGCTGCAAGGTTTCCGTTTCCACACGATGGATATTGTCGATAAGCCGGCCTTGATGGCGCTGTTCGATGAGCACGATTTCACCGAAGTCGTCCACCTGGCCGCTCAGGCGGGTGTTCGCTATTCACTGGATAACCCGGATGCCTACGCGCAGTCGAATCTGGTGGGATTTTTGAATGTGCTGGAAGCCTGTCGACATTATCAGCCCGCGCATCTGATCTACGCGTCTAGCAGTTCGGTGTACGGTGCCAACAGCAAGCAGCCTTACCGTGTCGACGACGCGGTCGAGCAACCGGTTTCCCTGTACGCCGCCACCAAACGCGCCAATGAATTACTTGCCCACAGTTACTGCCATCTCTACGGGCTGAAGGCCAGCGGGCTGCGGTTTTTTACCGTTTACGGGCCATGGGGTCGACCGGACATGGCGCTATTCAAGTTCACCGAAGCGATCCTGCAGGGCCGTCCGATAGATGTTTACAACCATGGTCAAATGGCGCGGGACTTTACCTACGTCGATGACATTGTTGAAAGCATCGTGCGGCTGTGTCCGAAACCGCCGGTAGCCGACAAGGAGGGCGAAGGCGTCAACCGGATCTTCAACTTAGGGCGCGGCAGCCCGGTAGCGCTGCTGGATTTTGTCGATTGCCTGGAGACGGCATTGGGCACAAAGGCTCAGCGCAACTTTATGCCGATGCAAGCGGGCGATGTCATCAATACCTGGGCCGATGTTTCGGCGCTGGCAGAATGGATCGGTTTTTCTCCGCAGGTGGAGGTTGAAGCAGGGGTGGCGCAATTTGTGAAGTGGTATCGCCAGTATTATCAGGTTTAACGCCTATGGCTGATTCGTTCTGGTCAGTGGCACCAGCGTTTCACAACCCTCTCGAGTGGAAAGATCAGCCTCTACGCAGAGGTCTTGCGGCATATCGATGTTCGCCTGACGCGCTGAAGTCAGTACTTTCGCGCCTTCAGCGAGAAGCAGGTTGACCAACGCTTGCCGACACCTTTCGTGCCGCCGGTTACCAGGATCCGCTTGCCGCCCAAATCAAGATTCATGGCGTAATCTCTAGAGAGTGAATCCGACCATCTTGCAGCGTAAACGCGTGGTTCAAATTGATTGGACTGCCAGGGAAGTTGCCAGTAACGCGAGCCGTGACGGTCAATGTGCCAGCGTGCTCGGCCACCTCAATTGGCTCGACCTGGTAGGTAAACGCCTGCCGGGCTTCGCGCTGCCATGATTCGATTGCCTCGAGCCCTTCGTGTGTGCGGTTTTCGTCAAACATCTACCCTAGGAGGGCGGTAGGGCAATCGAGCGAGTATGAGTGTCAGCCACTCGCAGTTTTATGTCGGTCGCTCAGGTCAGCAGTTAATCCCCGGCGGACATTAGATAATGTCCGCCGGGTTTTCAGCTCTTACTTAGGCATCAGCACTGTGTCAACCACATGGATGACGCCGTTGGACTGCATGACGTCAGCAATGCTGATCGCGCTTTTGCCACCTTTGGCGTCCATCACCGATAGTTTTCCATCGTGCGCCATGACGGTGAATGACTCCCCCTGCACGGTTTTCAACACAACCTTGCCGCCATTCATTTTGGCGTCCGCCATCAACTGCTTGGCGGTGTGAGTACCAGCAACCACGTGATACGTCAGTATCTTCGTCAAGTCTGCCTTGTTTTCCGGTTTGACCAGTGTGTCTACGGTTCCGGCGGGTAATTTGGCAAAGGCTTCGTTGGTTGGTGCGAAGACGGTAAATGGACCTTTACTATTAAGCGTGTCCACGAGGCCGGCGGCCTTGACCGCCGCCACTAGGGTCGTGTGGTCTTTCGAGTTGACGGCATTCTCGACAATAGTCTTGTTCGGATACATGGGGGCACCACCTACCATGACGGGTTCGGCGGCAAAGCTTGGTGACGCAGCAAAAAAGAGGGTAGCGAAGCAGACCGCGGCGATGCGTTGAGCAAGGGTAAGCATGGTACTTCTCCTAGATTCTTCGGTCCTTCGGATGAAGGTGATAAATGTACGGAGCAAGTCCCTGAACGGATGCATCAGGGCGACCATATTTTCCCTTGGGCGATGACCGGTCTGGTCGGCACCCTGATAGGTGAGCCGTTCAAAGATTCTAGAGAGAATGTAGGCATCGGCTGACAGTAGGCACAGTGAACGAGGTTTGCCATCAGCGTCGACCGGCTTGAGCGCTCTTATTCTGCCAATAGGCGGATCGAGTGCGGACTGCACGTTCGTCGGCTCTCCGGCTATGTATGATTGACAACACTCCTACTCCGGCTCCGCGAATCTGTCGATTGCATCGTCTAGGGCTTCAAGTAAGCATCCGTAGTACGACCGGATGCTCGTTTAATGATGAAGCGGCTCAACTCTAAGCCGCGACTTGTCGTCATTTGGCGTTAGCTGCTTTTTCGATCAAGCTGGCAACGATTTTCGGGTTGGATACCATCACCACATGAGAGGCGCCCTTGACTGCGACGGTTTGCTTGGCATGTGCCCGCTCGGCCATGAACACCTGGGCTTGTGCCGGGATGTTCTTGTCGGCGGTCCCATAGACGAACCAAGAAGGAATGGTTTTCCAGGCCGGCTCGGTCGATGCTTCGTTTAGGGCGGCGACAGTGACGGGACGTTGAGTCGCCGCCATGACGCGTGCGTCAGCGTTTGAGACGTCCGCCGCAAACTGGTCGTGAAATTTGTCTTGTTGGATATACAGATCCTTACCGCCGTCAGCCAAGGCTACTGGAGGGGCGAGGGTAGGGCCCAGCGTACCGCCTGGGAAACGTCCAGATAATTCTGCGGTGGATTCACCTGCTTCGGGTGCAATGGCTGCGACGAATACCAGCGCTTTAACATTGGTGTTGCCATAAGCCGCTTCGCTGATGACCGGACCACCATACGAATGCCCGACCAGCACAACGGGCGTTTTGATGCTGGCGAGCACGTCGGCGACCGACTGAGCATCACCTTTGAGTGAGCGCAACGGGGTCGACGCTGCGATCGCTGGGTAGCCATCTTTTTCCAGAATTTTGACGACGCCATTCCAACTGCTGGAATCGGCGAAAGCGCCATGAACCAATACGACAGTCGGTTTGACCGGCGCAGCCATCGCTGCGGTGGCTGTAACCATTGCGGCCGCTAAGGCCAGGCCTGAGAATAACTTGTTCATCTAGAGTTCCTGTGTGTGACGAAGGTTGACGCAATTCCATCAATTTGTGCCGGGTACAGAATCAGCCCTCCCTTTCGGGTGGGCACGTAGTAAGTCTTTGCAACGATTCAGAACCTTCTTTGCATCATCAAAAAAACGAATTTCATCAAGTTGATGCCTCTGCGGCCGGTTGCAAATCAATGCACTGCGTGGCCCATGGTCTGCCCTAAACAAACCCGGGAGAACGACCAAAAAAGACAATCTACTGTTCCGGTTTTTGAAATGGCCGCGATTATTTCGGTCGGGAGAGGCGTTGCGCTTGAGGGGTTATTGAATTCAAAACTGATGAAATTCGACGGAATGCGTCCCTGCACAACCTCTAGAGAAGATCCTTTGATTTTGATCAGTTCGCGCAAAATCAATTTAGAGTCCTCGATGCCCTGTAGGCCAGATGCCGATACTCGTTAGCCCGCTCACTCCCAAAGGCTTTTTCTCACTACTGCCTTCAAGTACTTTTCGCGAACGTCGATACAGCAAAGACAAAAAGGGAGAATCTCATGCAAATCAATGCCGCTGCCCACGCTTCGATTAAAATCATAGAACCCTCAAATGCTGCGAAATCAGTGCCGAGTGAGACGTCAGGCGACTCCGACGTACCAGCAGTTACCGAAGGTGTAAAAGTGACTTTGTCCCCCGAGGGGACTGCGAAAGCGTCAAGTGAGACCGACAAAAATGCGGATATCGACGCTAGCAATCTACCGGATGGCGTTAAAAAAATTCTCAAAGCGATAAGAGACATCCAAGAGAAAATTCAAAAGAAAATGGAAGAATTGGATGCCATCAAGAACAATCACTCTCTGAGCGAAAAAGAGCGTGAGGGGAAGGTACAGGGCATTCTCGGGGAGTTAGGTATTCTCACTAGCCAGCTCACTACTACCACGAATGATCTGCACCGCACAGAAAACGAGATGAAGCTCTCGTCTTCGATGAAAAAGCTTTCGAACTCCCTTTCAGCTCCTAGAGATTGACATACACCGCCGCGCATGGAGCCTTCACTAACATCACCGCTTTCGACCACTTTGACACGGTAACGCTCCTCCGCGAGTTCTGACCAGCCAAGCAGGTCGGCCCGCCTCAGGCTTGTCGGCACTCGATTCGGAAGAGACCTCCAGCTGCGTATTGCTCTAAATCCTTCCTGAATAGATTGATTGCCTGTTCAGAAGCCTCTACCAACATTGTTTCATCCTGCACAATTAAGCCATGACATCTCTGCTCATTCTCTAAACCCCATTTATTGGTGAAACTGTTCCCAGAAGCGATCAACTATTGGAGTTGTCGCAGCGTTCTCCATTAATGGGAGATTCCAATGTTTGGCACTCATCAATCCTGTCCTGGCGTCTCCCATCCGGATACCTCAATGGTGCTTCATCGTGAGCACGAAGCCGGCTTCTTGCTTCCCCAATTCATGGGGGGCTTGGCAAGTGAGACCAGCGGATTAGGCATGACTGATTTGTGCCAACCGCAATCAGGCGGAGGTTTTTTTTCGAGGCTTTGTACCTCACTGATGCATTCGCTGAAGCTCCGGTCGTTATTCCTCAAATGAAATTGGACAGCCGGGCGCTGTGCATTCCCTGCAGAGAACTGAAATGAGCTACGACTTCGATCTATTTGTCATTGGTGCCGGCTCGGGTGGAGTGCGTGCTGCAAGGTTTGCAGCAGATTTTGGTGCAAAAGTAGCGGTTGCCGAAAGTCGATACTTAGGCGGCACGTGTGTGAATGTCGGCTGCGTTCCAAAAAAGCTGTTGGTTTACAGTGCCCATTTTTCTGACGACTTCGAACAGGCCGAAAGCTTCGGCTGGACAGCGGGCAAGGCGAATTTCGACTGGTCATCGCTTATTGCGAACAAGAACCGTGAGATCGATCGTCTCAATGGCATCTACCGTAAGCTTTTGATTAATAGCGGCGTCACGTTGCTCGAAGGCCATGCGCGATTAGCAGATGCGAACCATGTTGATGTGAACGGCCAGCGTTTCAGCGCTGAGCGGATTTTGATTGCGACTGGCGGTTGGCCGCGGATCCCGGAGATTCCGGGACACGAGTATGCGATCACTTCGAATGAAGCATTCTTCCTGGAAGAGTTGCCTAAGCGAATCCTGGTGGTCGGCGGTGGTTACATTGCCGTCGAATTCGCCGGCATTTTCAACGGGCTAGGAGCTGATACTCGGCTGCTGTACCGAGGCGATATGTTTTTGCGAGGATTCGATCAGTCGGTTCGTACTCATCTGGCAGAGGAGTTGACTAAGCGCGGGTTGCGATTAGATTTCAACACTGACGTTGTCCGAATTGATAAGCAGCCAGACGGAAGTTTGCTAGCGACGCTTCAGGATGGAACGCAGCTCGAAACTGATAGCATCTTCTACGCCACTGGTCGAAGGCCTATGCTCGATAGTCTTGGGCTGGAAAACACGCGCGTCGAACTCACCGAGGCTGGCTATATTGACGTGAATGAGCACTTTGAAACTCGCGAGCCTTCCATATTGGCTCTGGGTGATGTTATTGGCGGTGTCCAGTTGACACCCGTTGCGACAGCAGAGGGCATGGCAGTCGCCCGTCGGTTGTTCAAACCTGAGCAATATCGTCCGGTCGATTATCGGCACATTCCGACCGCTGTGTTCAGTCAGCCGAACATAGGCACGGTGGGGCTTACCGAACAGCAAGCCGTTGATCTGGGCCACAAAGTAGTTGTGTTCGAGAGCAGGTTCCGCCCTATGAAATTGACTCTCACCGAGTCGTCAGAACAGACGCTGATGAAGCTGGTAGTGGACGCAGAATCTGATCGAGTTCTGGGATGCCACATGGTCGGTCCGGACGCGGGGGATATCATTCAAGGCTTAGCGATTGCTCTTAAGGCGGGTGCCACCAAACGACTTTTTGATGACACTATTGGCGTTCATCCGACCTCCGCAGAAGAGTTCGTTACCCTCCGTACGGCGGTGAGCAGCCGGTGACTGATCAGGTCAGGGTGCGCTTTTTTCATTTTTGCTTGATCAGGAATTTTCGAGTGAGGTTCGCGACGTCTTCCAGCCGGGTGTCCATAACGAAATGTCCCCCGTCGAGAATCGCAATCTCTGCATTGGGCAAGTCCCGGCGAAAAGCTTCAGCGCCTGCAACGGTAAAGGCCAAATCATGCTTGCCCCAGATAACCAGTGTGGGTAGCTGATGTTCACGCAGCCATTTCTGCCACGCCGGGTAGGCATCGATATTGGTGCGATAGTCGTAGATCAGTGCCATTTGAATCGCGCCTTCACCGGGGCGGTTGAGGAATGCCACTTCGTCCTGCCATAAATCGGGGTTGTACGCTGTGACGTCTGGATCGCTGCCGACATGCCGCTGTCGGGTTACGTCCAGGGATAAATGAGCAGCCTGAAATTTGGCCTCATAGGCGTTGCGATCAGCCCAGTAGGCTTTGCGGCTGTCCCACATCTTACCCAGGCCTTCTGCATAGACATTGCCATTTTGGAACACCATTGAGGTTATGGCTTCGGGCCTTGCCATCGCTAATCGCATACCGACGGGAGCGCCGTAGTCTTGCATAAACAAGCTGTACCGTTTGAGCCCGACTGCATCTGTGAAGTGCTCAATCACCTTCGCAAGGTGATCAAATGTGTAGACGAACTTGTCTGGTGGGGGCGCATCGCTGTTACCGAAGCCTGGGTAGTCCGGAGCAATGAGGTGGAAACGGTTACCCAATTGCTTCATGAGATCATCGTACATGCGAGACGAGCTGGGCACTCCATGAAGGAGTAATACGGAGGGGGCGCTGGGATCGCCAATTTCTCGATAGGCAATATTTACGCCATCGACTGTCACTTGGCGATACTTCATTTTTGGCGTTTCTGCTTGGGCATGTCCGAAGCCCAAAAGCATCGTCAAAACGAGAAAGGAGAGGTATTTAAGTAAGGGCATCACCGGTACTCCAGTGGTTGCAGAGCTAATCTGCGGAGAAGTTTGGTCTGCGCGTTGATGTTGTTTTGCGCTGTATCCAATACTCGATAAACCACTGAATCTGAGGAATGACTAATAATGACAATGCGGTATTTCACCTGGTGAAAGAATCATGAGGACGGGAGTACTCTAATCCCGACACAGAGCTGGGCATCTGCGCGGCAGCGGTGCTCACGGAAGATCCATTCCATTTTGGGAGACTCGGTTGAGAAAAATAAGCTGATACCTGCTCTGCCAATCGCTGCGCAACGGTCAGAGATACAATGCATTACGAACCCAATCTTGCGGTGATCCAATGCTTCTAAGACATTTGCGGTATCTGTTGGCAGTAGCTGACCACGGTGGTTTCACCCGAGCCGCAGAAGTCCTTCATGTGTCTCAGCCGACACTGTCGCAGCAGATACGGCAGCTGGAAGAAACGCTTGGCGTCAGCCTTTTTGACCGAACATCCCGGACTGTCAGACCCACAGATGCTGGGCTCGCCTACATCGAATGCGCCCGGCGCGTACTGGTGGAGCTGGCGGCGGGTAAACGGGCATTGCACGACGTGAAAGACTTGTCCCGTGGCACGTTACGGCTTGCCATGGCCCCAACCTTCATGGCGTACGTCTTAGGTCCACTAGTGCGTGATTACATCTCCCAATTCCCGAACATTCGCTTAGAGATTTTCGAGTTGTCGATGGGCGACATCGAAACGGGATTGGTCGATGACTCGCTGGATATAGCTGTTGCATTTGACCAAGTGAGAAACGCCGATATCGAATCAATCCCGGCCTTCGTCGAGACGCTCGGTCTGATGGTTGGGCGCGCTCACCCACTCTATGACTGCCAGGAAGCACTCACGACGGGCCAGTTAGCTCAACTGGATTTTGCTTTGCTGACCCCTGACTTCGCTACGCGCATTTGTATCGATGAGTACTTCACCAAAGCGAAAATCACGCCCAAGGTGACGATCCAGGTCAACTCCGTAAACACGTTGCTTGAAGTCATTCGAAACACCGCGGTCGCCACCATTCTTCCTGAACCCATCGCCACGCAGGATCGCGCTCTGCACAAGCTAGCCTTGCTCGACAAGGCGCCTCAACGGGGAGTGTCGATTCTAAGGCGAAAAAATAACTACCACAGTGCCGCGTCGGTCGCATTCATGAATTTGATGCTTGGATCCGCGGCAGTGGACTGAGAATAGGGTGCTGACCATTACGCCCAGTGAAATGCTGGATTGTAAATAATGGTAATTCCTCTGTTTGGTAGGGGAGAGCAAGATGACTCCATCGACACGATCACCGGGTCGAATCCAGAACAACCGGAGTACGTCATGTCCCAACAACCAATCAAGCTTTATCGTCATCCATTGTCTGGCCACGCGCATCGTGTCGAATTGATGCTCTCACTCCTCGGCCAGCCAACAGAATTGATATTTGTGGATCTGATGAAGGGCGCGCACAAAATGCCCGAATTCCTAGCGCTCAACAGCTTCGGCCAAGTACCGGTGATCGATGATAACGGCACCGTTCTAGCTGACTCGAACGCCATTCTGGTCTATCTCGCTGCTAAATACGGCAACGGTGAGTGGCTGCCCACTGATCCTGTAGCGCAAGCAAAAGTACAACGCTGGCTGTCCGTTGCCGCCGGGCAGATCAACTCAGGCCCCGCTACCGCTCGACTGATCACGGTGTTCGGTGCCGGTTACAATGCGGAGGATGCGATCAGCAAGTCCCACACCCTGCTGACAGTGATGGAGCAAGAGTTGGGTAAAAGCAAATTCCTGGCTGGCGACAAACCGACCGTTGCAGATGTCGCAGCCTACACGTACGTCTCCCATGCTCCAGAAGGCAATGTTGCACTGACTGACTATCCTAACGTTCGGGCCTGGTTGAGCAGTATCGAGGCATTGCCAAATTTCGTAGGTATGCAGCGTACTGCCAAGGGTTTGCAACAAGCTTGATCCAGCGGCCGGAGCTACCCGGGAAAAATTCCGGGTAGTCTTCGCTCATTCAACTACGATCTCTTCGAATTTTCGCCTGTCGCACTAGTCATCTGGATAGGGTTTGCACTAGTCGCTCTAGGCGACACTTTTTTGCATCTACGTCTGCTCGCTCTCGCGATCAGATCTTGCTGTCCCTACACCACGGCTGAGTCGCCTATGGATCGCTTTCAGGAAATGCAGATATTCATGACGGTGGCCGAAGAAGAAGGTTTTGCGGCCGCCGCCCGTCGTTTGAATATTTCTCCCCCCAGCGTTACCCGTGCCATTGCTGCTATGGAGGAACGCATCGGCACTCAGTTGCTTTCACGCACAACTCGTAGCTTGCACTTGACTGAGGCAGGGCAACGGTATCTTGATGATTGTCGGCGAATACTCGGTGAGGTCAATGAAGCGGAGGAAGCTGCTGCCGGCAGCTACTCAATTCCGTGTGGGCACCTGACGGTGACAGCTCCCGTGCTTTTCGGTGAGTTGTACATTGCGCCTTTGCTGGCTGAGTACTTGGATCAATTTCCTTCTGTACATCTCAACGCGTTACTGGTTGACCGCGTGACAAGCATGGTTGATGAAGGTATCGATGTGGCGATCCGTATTGGCCATCTGCACGAGAATAATCAGCACGGTATCAAAGTTGGCGAGGTGCGCCAGGTAATTTGTGGCGCCCCCAAGTATTTCGAGGAATTCGGCAGACCCCGCCATCCTGGAGAATTAGGTTCTGCCAAAATCGTTATGTCTTCCGCGAGCCATTTGTTGAGCGATTGGCAATTTGAAAATGAAGGAAATGCACTAAGCTTTCGTTTCGATCCGCGGCTAGTCGTTACCGCAAATCAAGCTGCCATCAATATTGCTTGTCTGGGCTGGGGTGTGACACGCGTGTTGTCCTACCAGGTGGCTAGTCAAGTAGCCGCCGGTGAACTGGAGGTAGTACTCCAAGATTTTGAACCGCCCGCTTTACCCATCCAGGTCGTTTACCTCAAGAGTAACCGCGTACCAGCGAAGATACGTACGTTCGTGGATTTCCTCACGGAACGTCTGGGACGTGATACCGCGCTTCGACCTACTATGAAAAGCGCGCTCTAATGGACCGCTTTCATGAAATGCTTATGTTTGAAGCGCTCTCAGAGCGGCCAAGCCTGGCGGCAGCTGCGCGCCGTTTGAACGTTTCTGGCCCGACAGTCGTTCGCGCGATTGCCCGATTGGAGGCGCGCCTAGGGGTGCCGCTATTGCAACGAAGCACTCGTGGAGTTTCGTTGACTGAGTCGGGTGCTGCTTTTATGGCTGATTGCTCCCGCATCCTCAAAGAAATCGAAGACGCAGAAGCATCAGCTAAAGGCCTTCATGTTCAGGCTCAGGGAAATCTGACTGTATTGCTTCCACTCCTTTTCAGCCGCTATGTAATGACGCCTTTGCTTGCGAATTACATGGAGTTTTATCCCGAAGTCAGAGTATTCGCCCATTATCATGATCGTTTTCCGAACATGAACGAGGAGGGGCTTGACGTGGCCGTGCTGGTGGGGAATTTGCCCAGTTCATCGTTGATCGCCAGGCCTGTTGGTTTCGTTCGTACGATCGTTTGTGGCAGTCCTGCCTATCTCGAAGCCCATGGTGTGCCCGCCGAGCCTGAGGATCTTAAAAGTCACCGGCTGATTGGCATTCAAGCTTATCGGGAGAAGATCAACTGGGATTTTTCCAACCAAGGCTTTCAATCCACCATTAAGGCCCGATCACGCGTCAGCTGCACCACTGTTCAATCTGCCATCGATGCGGCGGCTCATGGCGCGGGGCTTACGCGCTGCCTCAGTTATCCCGCCTACGATTATTTAAATGGCGGTCGGTTACGCAGGGTGTTGCAACCTTTCGAGCTGCCAGCGCTTCCAGTTCATGTCGTTTACCGAGAAGGGCGTAGAGCTTCAATGAGAGTGCGCAGTTTTGTCGACCACATTGTCGAGGGCCTGCGCGAACATCCGGCAATGTTGCCGGATGTTCATTGAGCGTTCGGCGATCGCGGACTGAGGTCGCCGACGAGCTTCATTTGGCGTTCGCTGCCTTTTCGATCAGGCTGGCGACGACTTTCGGATTGGACACCATCACAACGTGCGACGCGCCTTTAACTACGACGGTCTGCTTGGAGTGCGCTCGTTCAGCCATAAAGGCTTGGGCTTGTGCTGGGATGTTCTTATCAGCGTCGCCGTAGACAAACCAGGAAGGGATGGTTTTCCAGGCCGGCTCTGTGGATGCTTCATTGAGTGCTGCAACCGTTACGGGACGTTGAGTCGCAGCCATCAATTTGGCGTCTGCGTTGGAAACGTCGGCTGCGAACTGGTCGTGGAATTTGTCTTGTTGGATATACAGATCCTTACCGCCGTCAGCCAAGGCTACGGGGGGGGCGAGGGTAGGGCCCAGCGTGCCACCCGGGAAACGTCCAGATAACTCTGCGGTGGATTCACCTGCTTCGGGTGCAATAGCGGCGACGTATACCAGTGCTTTGACATTGGCATTGCCGTAAGCCGCTTCGCTGATGACCGGGCCACCATAGGAGTGCCCAACCAGCACGACCGGCGTTTTAATGCTGGCGAGCATGTCGGCGACCGACTGCGCGTCACCTTTGAGTGAGCGCAGCGGGTTCGAGGCTGCGATCACTGGATAGCCATCTTTTTCCAGGATTTTGACGACGCCATTCCAACTGCTCGAATCGGCGAAAGCTCCGTGTACGAGCACTACAGTCGGTTTGACCGGCGCGGCCATCGCTGCGGTGGCTGTAACCATCGCGGCTGCCAAGGCCAGACCTGCGAATATCTTTTTCATCTGATGTTCCTGTGCAAACGGGAGATGGGTGGTGGAGCGACAGGAATATTTAGAACGCTAGCTGTGTCCCGTATGTGTCCGGTTTTCCAGTGCTATGCATGGAAACGTGTCTGATACGGCCTTTGCTACAAACCGATACAAACGTCCCCCAGCATTTCAGCAGGCGAAACATTGGATTGTGTTTTGTGTTCGTTCTCACCAAAGCGATTAAAGCGGAGCATGCGTTTCAAGCACTTTATTAAACGCCTGACCGCGGAGACAACAATGAAACGAGTACTCATGCTGTTAGCCAACGGTGTAGAACCAATGGAAATGGCGGCCTTCACTGACGTGCTCGGTTGGGCCGATTTGCTCGGCGATTGTCCTCTTGAGTTAGTGAATGCAGGCCTACGCAAAAAAATCATCACCACATTTGGTCTCGCGCTTAATCCGAGCTTTCTGCTCCGTGATCTAGACGTGAGTAGCTTTGATGCACTGGCTTTGCCGGGGGGTTTTGAACCTGCAGGATTCTATGAGGAAGCTCTTAGTGAGCCTTTTCTTGAAACCATTCGACAATTCGTTGAAGCCGGCAAACCCGTCGCCAGCGTCTGCGTGTCATCGGTGTGTTTGGGGGTAGCAGGCGTGTTACGTGGCAAGCATGCAACCACCTATCACCAAGAGGGAGGAAAAAGGAAAAACCAGTTAGTGGAAAGCGGCGCTCTCTTCGTAGATCGACCAGTCGTTGTTCACGACAACATCATTACTTCCAGCGGTCCTGGTACCGCCACAGAAGTCGCTTTTTTGCTGCTGGAAAAACTAACCAGTTCAGAAAACGCGACTTATATCCGTCAAAAAATGCGTTTCGCTACACCCGATCGTGATTGGTACGACGCGCCGCAAGTAGCCTAGCCCCACTGAGTATTCTGTATCGACTTTCTGGAGGCAATTGTATGGCTGACACCGCACTCATCCTCGTTGGTATTCAGAACGACTTTTTTTCCGGTGGAAAATGGGAACTCAATTCGAATATCTGTCCTGGTTTTCCCGTCGATGTGTTCAGAGGTTATACCGATGTCAAAACCATCCGAAGTATTGGACTACTACTACTGGCCAACACCGAACGGGCAAAAGGTGGCGATTTTTCTTGAAGAATCTGGTCGACTTTATACAGCCCACCCGGTCGATTCACCTGTTTAAGAATACGTAGAGGTGATCATGAATAATACTGATGAGCAAAGGGCCTCACCCTGGCATGCTGGTGAGCGGCAGTTGCAAGAAAGTGTCGGCGTGGCGCAGCAGATGGAGCAATTTGGGCGAAAGGTTGTTCGCGACTACATGCCGGATCAGCATCGCTCGTTCTACAGCCAGCTTCCTTATCTAGTGTTGGGTGCGGTTGACGAAAAAGGCATTCCTTGGGCGACGTTGATAGAAGGCCCTCCAGGTTTCGTTCACTCACCCGATCCACGCATTTTGCAACTCGACCGCCTTCCCGCAGAGGGTGACCCAGTCAAAGCAGCTTTGGTAACGGGTGCCGCAGTCGGGCTGCTCGGCATCGATTTGAAGACCCGAAGGCGCAATCGAATGAATGGCAACATCAGTACCGCCTTATCTGGCGGTATTGCCGTTTCTGTCGTGCACGCTTTCGGCAACTGTCCGCAATACATCCAGTTGCGGAGCGTAGAACCGGTCAGCGTTGGTCGGCCCTCATCCAATGTTGCAGCGGAATGCTTAAGCGAATTGGACGAGGCCGCAAGCGAGATGATTCGCAAGGCCGATACCTTCTTCCTCGCCAGCTACATCGACCTCGAAGGAGATTCATCCAGACGCTCGGTGGACGTCTCGCACCGCGGAGGTAACCCCGGCTTTGTCAGGGTCCAAGGCAATGTTCTGACGATTCCCGATTTCGCTGGCAATCTGCATTTCAATACATTGGGCAACTTGTTGCTCAATCCTAAGGCTGGATTGGTCTTTGTCGATTTCTCGTCAGGTGATGTGCTTCAGGTGGCAGGGCGCACTGAGATTATTCTTGAGGGGCCGGAAGTCGCAGCATTCCAAGGGGCGGAAAGACTCTGGACTTTAACGGTAGAGCATGTCGTTAGAAGGCGAGGCGTACTGGCCCTGCGCTGGGCGCTTGAAGGTTTCTCGCCTAATAGTCTGATGACTGGCAGTTGGGAAAAAGCAGAAGGCCGCTTAAAGGCCGATGCACTACGCGACCAATGGCGGCATCTGCGCGTGACCCGTATCGTTGAAGAGAGCAGCACCATCAGTTCTTTTTATCTGGAACCTGACGATGGGGCAGGATTGCCGCGCTTTGAGGCTGGCCAACATTTACCCGTACGGTTTCACCTGGCTGAAGGACAGCCACCCCTGGTCCGAACTTACAGCGTGTCGAGCGCACCTTCTGACACTTTCTTCCGGATCAGTGTCAAGCGTGACGGGTTGGTTTCGTCGCACCTGCACAACCAGATTCGGGTGGGGGATCTCATTGAAGCTCGTGCCCCCCAAGGTCGTTTCACAGTGCACGCCGATGAGCATCGGCCATTGGTTCTATTGGCCGCTGGCGTTGGGGTCACGCCGTTGCTGTCGATGCTGCGCGAAGTCATCTATGAAGGAGAACGAATCCGTCGCACTCGGCCGACCTGGTTCATTCAAAGCGCGCGTAGTCTGGCGGAGCTGGCATTTCGCGATGAACTGTTTGAACTGGCGACCCGTGCAAAAGACAAGATTCGCGCATTGCGACTTCTAAGTCAGCCGGAGCAACACGCTCGCGAGGGCGAAGACTTCGAATTAGCTGGACGTGTGGACGTAGCTTTACTCAAAGCGCTGTTGCCCTTGGATGATTATGACTTTTACTTGTGCGGTCCGGGCGCCTTCACCCAGGCTCTATACGATGGGCTACGAGAACTACGCATTGGCGATGATCGCATTCACGCCGAAACATTCGGGCCTTCGACTCTGGTTCGATTACGCGATCAGTTGACCCCGGCGGTAGAGCAAGTTCCGCCAGCCAGTGGACCGGTTAAAGTGCTGTTCGCGACTTCTGCGAAAGAGGCCCGTTGGGAACCAGGAAACGGCAGCCTGTTGGAGCTGGCTGAAAGTCGTGGTCTGAATCCGGACTTCAGTTGCCGCGGCGGGTCATGTGGGACTTGTCGTACAAAATTGATCAGTGGCGAAGTGCACTATTTGAACTTGCCCGCTGAAATGCCGGCGCAGGGAGAGGTCTTGATTTGCTGCGCAGTACCAGCGCAAAGCAAGGAGGGCGACGCCCCCCTGATTTTGGATCTGTGACATGAACGCCTTCTCTATCGCTCATCCCGCGAGACGCGGGTTGAGCGCTTGAGCCAAACCGCCTTCACGGTCGAGTTGAGCGAGGTCGTCAAATCCACCCACATGCCAGTCGCCGATGAAAATTTGCGGAACCGTGCGACGGCCGCTGCGATTTATCATTTCGATCTTCTGATCAGCTGACTGAACGTCGATTTCGGTGAAAGAAATACCTTTAGAGTCAAGCAGCTGCCTAGCACCACGGCAGTAAGGGCAGGTGCTAGTGGTATACATAATGATTTCAGGCATGAAAACTCCTCCTCGTTTAGACAATGTCAGGCTGCGGCTTTTTCTTCGCGAGCGTGTGCAGCGCAGGTATCAGGGTACTGTGCCAACGATTTGAAGCTGCGGTTATCAGAGTCAAGAGCGTCAACCGATCCGGTTTCGATGTCGTAAACCCATCCATGCAAATTCAACAAGCCTTTTTCCTGAGCGATGCGCACGCTCGGGTGAGTCTGGATGTTGGCGAGTTGGGCAATCACGTTTTCTCGAACCATCGAGCTTACTTTTGCCGCGTCATTGACGTGAGAGCGAGACTCGTTGATTACTTTTGCGGACTCTGCATGCTGCAGCCAACCGGCGACGGCGGGAAGGTGATCCATGCATTTGCACTTGGCGACAGCCGTCATTGCACCGCAATCCGAATGGCCGCAGATCACGATGTCGGTCACCCCGAGCACCGCCACGGCATATTCGACCGTTGCCGACACACCGCCTGGATGGGGGCTGTACGACGGCACGATATTGCCCGCGTTCCGGATTACGAACAGCTCGCCAGGTTCTTGTTGCGTTAACAGTTC
The DNA here is from genome assembly GCF_059716145.1 of Pseudomonas sp. LBUM1648. NCBI lineage: Bacteria > Pseudomonadati > Pseudomonadota > Gammaproteobacteria > Pseudomonadales > Pseudomonadaceae > Pseudomonas > Pseudomonas sp. LBUM1648. Next base: position 3,300,876 of record NZ_CP166808.1, on the reverse strand, counting down.
CGGTACTACGCGGCTATCTGAACACGTGATGAACAACGTGCCTGGATGCTGTGTGGTGGCCAGGTGTTTGAACAGGTCTGTCCGTTGCGGAAATGCTTCTTTCTGAAACTTCAAAAAACCTTCAATGAGCGCTTTCATGGGATTGGCCTTTAGCAGGTAGTTAAGTTGGGTGACATTCAGTTAGTACAGCCGCGACCTATCACGCTGTATTCAAGAGCACGAGTGTCACCGTGCGAATCTTTGTAGGTCATTTGCACTGGCACTGGACCGCAGATGTCTGCTGCTTCAGTGATGTTGATGACCTTGGCAATATCCAAGTGCATGCCGTAGACATACGGAGTGGCTTTTGTCGCAACTGAAACTTCCTGTGCATAGGCCGACAACGAAGCTGACAGGGACAGGGCGAGAAACAGAAATTTTTTCATGACGAATCCTCCATTTAGATTTGGTGAGTCGGTGAAATGGGTAAATGTGTTTGGGCTGGCCCGCTTCGAGTGCGAGCCGAATTACATTTCCAGTCGCTTTCTTAGAAAGGACGCAGTGGCAGGAACTTGCCGTCGAGGGTGATCAACGCGCGGTGGCCGCCTTCAGGATCCTCAACTTTTTTCATATCGAGCTTGAAGTTAATCGCGCTGATGATGCCGTCGCCGAACTGTTCGTGAACCAAGGCTTTCAAAGTAGTGCCGTAGATTTGGATCATTTCGTAGAAGCGGTAGATGGTCGGGTCTGTAGGGACCCCCGAAAGGCTTCCACGCAGTGGGATGATTTGCAGGCGCGCTATCGAGTCGGCGTCCAGGTCCAGTTTTTTACCGATCACTTTCGCGGCAGTTTCTGGAAGTGGGTGCTGGCCGAGGAGGGCGGCGGTCACGTAGGCCAGACCGAGGCCAGTGCCTTCTGCCATGTCTTCGAAAGACAGGTTTTTGCGGGCTTTGGCGTCCAGAATTTTAGCGGTCAGTTCAAGACTGGTGTCGTTGTAAGCGTGGGACTGTTGCATGGTGTTTCTCCTATCGGAATGCTTGGGTTAGTGCGGCTTGGTGTGAAGCTATGTTCTGCCGTTTGCTTGATAGCGTCCAAGACCGATAGACAATGCTTCGCATAAGCTCAACCTATAGATTCGAGTCGGGAGAGTTCATGAACGTTTAAAACTCGGAAGCGATATTGCTGATTACTGGCGGTTACTTGGTTTGGTTTGGTTTGGTTTGGTTTGGTGCAGTTGAACGCGGTTCCCGAGAAATCGCAGTGTTGGCTGAACCAGGCACAGAAGCTCAGCCTTTCTTTTTACTGATCAGATTCTCCGACACAATCTCACGGACAACGTTGACGAAAGCCCGAAGCCCCGCAGGCATATGACGATTCGCGGGATAGTAGAGACGCAGTCCCGGATACGGAGGTGTCCAGTCCTCCAGTACGCGGATGAGTCTTCCGGACGCAATATGGGCTGAAGCGGCGAAATCATTGGTCCAGGCTATGCCGGCACCTTGCAAAGCAGCCTCTAACATCAAGTGGTGGCTATCGAGGGTCAGCGATCCTCTGACATCGACTGATTGCTCTTCACCGCGCTTCTCGAATTCCCATTTGTAGATCGTGCCGCTGGGGAAGCGCACGCGTATGCAGTTGTGTGCGAGCAGGTCTGCCGGAACTTTTGGTTTTTTGCATTTCGCGAAGTACTGAGGAGAAGCAACCACCGCAAAACGGAGCGGTGGAGTGATCGCAATGGCGATCATGTCCTGCGGAACGCTTTCCGCCAACCGTATGCCGGCGTCGAATCCACCAGCGACGATGTCTACCAGGCTTCTATCGGTGACGATGTCCACCCGCATGTCTGGATAACGCCTCAAATACTCCAGTACCACCGGGGTTAGCACCATTTGCGCGGCACCTTCGGAGGTGTTCAGCCGCAGGGTTCCCGCCGGTGTATCGCGGAACTCGCTAACCGCCTCCATGGCCGCGGATATATCACGCAGAGCGGGCTGCACTCGAACCAGAAATTGCTCGCCTGCTTCAGACAGCGAAACACTGCGCGTGGTCCTGTGGAACAACCTCACGCCAAGGCGTTTCTCCAGGGCGGCGATCGCATGACTGAGTGCTGATGGCGACATTCCCAATTCCACTGCCGCACGACGAAAGCTGCGATGAGTGGAAACGGCGACCACAGCGTTAAGTTCGAGGAGCCCGGATTTCTGCATTGTGCTAATTCCTGCATCAGTTCATACGATATTAGCCTGATTGTTTGCGACAGTGCTGAGGCCTATCTTGATCGCAGCAACTTAACTGGATCGGGCCCCTATAGCGGGAATGGTGACATCCCAGGCGCCCAGCAGCCATTACACATGCGAGGACTAATTCATGACGCGTATCACTACACCGTTCGGGTTTCACTCAACCGCACAAGAGGTCATTGAAGGGGTCGACCTCACTGGTAAACGGGCGATCATAACGGGAGGGGCCTCCGGTATCGGCATTGAGACAGCGCGCGCATTGGTCAACGCCGGCGCAAACGTGACGCTTGCAGTGCGGCGTCCGGAGGCGGCGGAATCGGTAGCCGCCGAACTGCGCTCGGAGGGCAGGGGTAATGTTGATATCCGTTCAATCGATCTGGCGGATCTGTCCTCTGTGAAATCGTTTGCTGAGGCTTGGTCCGAGCCACTTGATATCCTGGTCAATAACGCAGGGATCATGGCAGTTCCTGAGCGCGAGTTGACAGCGCAGGGTTGGGAAATGCAGTTTGCAACCAACTTTCTCGGCCATTTTGCGCTCGTGCTTGGGTTGCAGGACGCCTTGACCAAAGCCGAGGGAGCCCGAATTGTTTCGCTGAGTTCAAACGCTAATCTTTTGGGGCCAGTGGTTTTCGATGACCTCAATTTCGACTTCCGCCCATACGATGCTTTCGCGTCATATGCCCAGGCCAAGTCGGCATGCGCGCTCATCGCAGTAGAGATAACGCGCCGCTGGGCAGAGCGAGGCATTTTCGCTAACGCTTTGAACCCAGGGGCAATCGCAACCAAACTTCAGAAGCACACCGGTGGGCTTAAGACGCCAATTGAACGTCAGAAGAACGTGCAACAGGGGGCAGCGACATCTGTATTACTGGCGGCGTCTGCGCTGTTGGAAGGCATTGGTGGTCGTTATTTCGAGGACTGTAACGAGGCGCTGGTAGTCACCAAACGGCCCGCCGATTACACGGGCGTTGCACCTTACGCTGTTGACCCTGATAACGCGCAGCGCTTGTGGGAGATCGCCACTCGAATGATTGGGTGAAGTCATCTCCAGGAAAGAACCTTAAAACATTTGTGCTCCACGCCTCCAATCATTCGACGTCATCGCTTGGGCGCTTGAAATCGTCGAAAGGTGCTTCGGACGCTTACCGCAAAATTCGATGTTGTCTGCCTCTCAAGAGCCGGCACATTTATTGCTTTTCTAGCAATAAATTGACTTATAGCTAGCAAAATATGAGAGGCCTTTGATTATGATTGCCACGTCGCGCCGCGCGGTTGTCTGTACACCTCATGCTGAAGCGAGTGCTGCCGGCATGCGCGTTCTCGACGCGGGAGGCACCGCGATCGACGCGATGTTGTCGGCCAGCGCCATGCTTGCAGCGGTTTTTCCGCACATGACCGGGCTGGGCGGCGATGCGCTGTGGATGATCCATGATCGTCAGGTACGCACCATTGTAGGGATCGGGCAGGCCGGGCAGCGCTTGCCAGAGGCCGGCAAGATCAGCCTGCGTGGACCGGCTTCGGTCGCCACGACGGCGGGTGCCCTGGCCAGTTGGCAGACGGCGGCGACTATCAGTCGGCATGAGTGGGGCTCGAAACTGGGCTGGGCCGATTTGCTGGAGGACGCGGCATTCATGGCCGGGCAGGGCACGCCCGTCTCACAATCGCAATTGTTCTGGCAGACCCTGCGCCAGCCGCTGATCGAGCAACTACCGGGTCTCCATCACCTGTGCAAGACCGAAGGTCGCTGGTTGCGCGAGGGCGACATTCTGCGCCAGCCAGAACTGGCCAATACCCTTCGCCATCTCGGGCGACACGGTGTTGAAGACTTTTATCACGGCGAACTCGCGCAAGCCTTCGGCGCTGCATTTGACCGCTTGGGTTGCGGCTTGACGGCCGCCGACCTGGCTCAGACCCGAGCCCTTGAAGCCGCACCGATTTCCGTGCGTTATCGTCAGGGCACGCTGTACAACGTCGCGCCGCCCTGTCAGGGGCTCTATACCTTGCAAGCCATGGCCGCGCTGCAACACAAGCCACTGGCCGACGTCGGCAATGGCAGCGCGCTCTACTATCACTACCTGGTTGAAGCGATCAAACAAAGTCTGCTGCGCCGCAATGCGCAATTGTGCGATCCGCTGACGTCTGAGCGGGATTTCACCTCAAGCCTGCACGCGGCGCAGATTCAAGCCTATGCGGATGCCATCCATGATCAGCGTGCGGCGCCCTGGAACGAACCCGGTCGTCCCGCCGACACCGTCTGGATGGCCGCAACCGATGAGCAAGGGCGTACTGCATGTCTGATCCAGAGCCTGTTTCATGATTTCGGCTCCGGCTGCGTCCTGGGCGATACCGGCGTGCTCTGGCAGAACCGTGCCGCCGGGTTCAATGCCGACGCCAGTCATGTCAACGGCTGGGCGCCGGGCAAGCGTCCGGCGCATACCCTGAACCCTTCCTGCTACCTGGCCGACGACGGGCGTCGCTGGTTTTTCGGGACGCAAGGAGGCGATGGCCAGCCACAGACGCAAATGGTCCTGGCGACGCAGTTGATCGACTATCAGCAACCCATTGACCTTGCCCTGCAGACCCCACGCTTTCTGCTCGGCCGCAGCTTTTTCGACAGCACCGACAACCTCAAGCTGGAAGGCGATATCCACGAGTCGACGATCACAGGACTCGCCGCACTGGGCCACGAAGTGGAAGTGATTCCGGCACTTAGCGCCATGACCGGCCACGCCGGGATCATCGCGATTGGCGCCGATGATCACCGCAGTGCAATGCACGATCCCCGGGGGGAGGGCGTCAGCCTCGGTCAATCGAGCTGAGCTGCCGGTCACAAGGTTTGCCGCCGCCCGGGCGGCTGGCGGATAATGCCGCCCATTGCTTACCGTCAGCAGTTTTGCGCGACGGCATGAGGCCTTTTTTGAAAAAGAGGAAAGGATGGGCTTGACCACAGTCACCGCCAAACAGCTTGAGGTCCAGCGCATCGTCGATGCGCTGTATAAGGCCATCGCACAGCATCGTCTGCCGCCTGGCACGCGATTGATCGAAGCGCAGATCGTCGAAACGCTGCAAGCCAACCGCAATCATGTGCAGGTCGCATTGCAGCGTCTGGCCATGCAAAAAGTCGTGACCATCGAAGCCAACCGAGGCGCAATGGTTGCACAGCCAACCGCGCGCGAGGCGAAGGATATATTCAGCGCTCGGCGGGCCATCGAGCGGGCCATTGTCGAAGCGATCACCCCGGCGGTCATGCGCAAACAGCGCCAGCGCGTGGCCAGCCACATGAACAACGAACGCAAAGCCACCAACGACACCGACCGTCGCGCCATCGTCAGGGAACTGAGTGAGTTTCACTTGATGCTGGGCGAGCTCTGCGGCAATACCGTGCTCAGCGATATCCTCGCCAACCTGATGGTGCGCAGTTCGTTGATCGTCGCGCTGTATCAGCGTAACGACGTACCGTCCTGCGCGTCCGATGAGCACCAGGAAATCATCACGGCGCTGGAAGCGGGCGATAACGCCAAGGCAGTCAAGGTCATGATCGAACACCTGGACGAGCTGGAAGGGCAACTGGCTCTGGAAGAATCAGCGCCTGAAGAGTTCAATCTCAAGCAGGCGTTGAGCGACTGAAATATTGCCGCAAGCCACGCTATGGCTTGAGTAATACCCCTGCTGGCCTGCTGAACGTTTGACGCCCAGCCTTGTAGCCCATTAGCGGCGCGCTGATCTCGGCAATCACCGCTGCCGGTGAAGGCGCGTCGAAGACGATGAAATCTGCACGGCAACCAGGTAGAAGGCCGTAATCCGTCAGGCGGAGCAGGCGCGCCGATTCACTGGACACCCATGACAGGCATTGCAGCAACTCCGGCACAGTGCCCATCTGACTGACGTTGGCGAACAGATTGGCCTGGCGAATCAGCGAAGCGTCACCATAGGGCGTGAACGGGTTGCCGATGTTGTTGGTCGAGACCGAGCAGGTCACCCCGCAGGCATGCAGTTGAGCCAAGGGTGCAAGACCGCGTGGTTTGTTATGAAAGGCATCGCGCCCCATCAGGAACAGATCGGTGCTGGGCAGGCAAGTGACCTGCACGCCAACGTCCGCCAACTGCCGGCCCAACTCCATCAACTGTTCACGAGGCAACGTCGATAGTTTGGTGACATGGCCGATGGTCACTCGACCGCCCCAGCCATGCAGTTGCGTACAGCGGGCAACCTCCATGACGGTCATGCCTTCAGGATTCAGATCGAAATCCAGGTGCAAATCCAGATCGCAATCGTAAGTTACGGCCAGTTCGAACAGGCGCTGAATCTGCCCGAGAGGATCACTGTCCATGTAGGGGCAGCCACCAAGCACCGTGGCGCCGCTCTCCAGCGCCTGGCAAAGCAGGGCTTCGGTTCCGGGGTTGTTGAGCAGTCCCTCTTGAGGAAATACGCAGATCTGGAGCGTGATCGCCCAGGCGTAATCGGTCTGCAGGCGTCGAATCGCATTGAAGCCGATCAGCCCTATTTGCGGGTCAAGTTCGACGTGGGTGCGCATGAACGTGGTGCCCTGCAGAATCGCCTTGTCCAGCACCTGTGCACCGCGCAGATAGATGTCTTGCTCGGTGAATTCGGCTTTCGCCGCCCGAGTCTGGGCAATTGCTTCGGCCAGCGTGCCTTGCTGCAAATGGCAGCGCTGCATGATGCACGCCTTGTCCAGATGGATATGGGTCTCGACCAGCCCCGGTAGCAACAGGCGGCCCTGCAGGTCGAGGGTTTCCCATGCGGTAGTGGCCGGGTGAAAGGCCGGGACGAAACAGCCATTCTCGATGTACAACACCGCGTCCGCAGAGGTCTTTTCGCCGACGCGTGCATTGATGATTTTCAGGGCACTCATGCGCTGACGCCTTCGCCCAGATACGCGGCGGCCAGTTCGTCGTCGCCGCGCAACTGTGCGGCGCTCCCGGATTTGACGATGCAGCCGGTTTCCAGCACGTACGCCCGATCGGCGACTTGCAAAGCAAGGTTGGCCATTTGGTCCACCAGCAACAAGGTCACACCATCGTCGCGCAGGGCTGCCAAGGCGTCGTACAGCTCGCCGATCATGGCAGGGGAGAGGCCCAGCGACGGTTCGTCGAGCAGCAGTATTTTGGGTTTGGCCATCAAGCCGCGCCCCACGGCAACCATCTGTTGTTCGCCACCGGACAGCAGGCCCGCCGGGCTGTCGATGCGGTCGCGCAAACGCGGAAAGCGCCGCAGGAACGCCTCGATTTCGGCATCGGCGTCGAACGCTTCGCGCCGCGAATAACCACCCAGCAACAGGTTGTCGCGCACTGTCAGGTACGGGAATACCTGGCGACCTTCCGGAACCAGTGCCAGACCTTTACCGGCGATGCCACTGGCGCTGACCATCTCAATGTTTTCGTTGTCCAGCAGGATGCTGCCGCTGGCGGCCCGATGCAGCCCGGCCAGGCACTGCAAGATGCTTGATTTACCCGCGCCATTGGCGCCAAGGATCGCCACCATCTCGCCGGGATTGACCACGAGGTTGACCTTGTTGACCACCGGCGCTGCGCCGTAATCGATCACCAGATCTTTGACGTACAAGCGTGCGTCGCGACTGCCATCCCAAGTCTGTTCACGAGGCGTCGCCTGATAGTCGGTCCCGCCCAGATAGGCGGCTATGACCTGTTTGTTCTGGCGGATTTCGGCCGGTGTACCGAAGGCGATGGGCTTGCCTGCGTCCAGCACCAGCAGGCGTTCCGACACCGACATGACCAACGCCATGTCGTGCTCGACCAGAATGACCGTCAAGCCGAAATCCGCCAGTTTGCGCAGCAGCAGCGCCAGGTCATCGGTGTCACGTCGGCTCAGGCCAGCGGCGGGTTCGTCGAGGAGCAGCACCGCCGGCGCGGTCGCCAATGCCCGGGCAATTTCCACCAGACGACGATCCACGTGGGGCAAGTCCTCGGCGGCGATGTTGACCGCGCCGCGATAGCCGACCAATGCCAGCAGATCCAGCGCAAGGTCGCGCTGCTCGGCACTGCAAAGCCTGAACGGTGATCCGAGGCGGCCTTTCTGCATGGCCACCAGCAGATTGTCGAGCACCGACATATCGCCGAATAACTGAGTGGTTTGGTAAGTGCGCGCAATCCCGGCGCGGGCCGTTTTCCAGGCGGGTAAACCAGCGAGGGCGGTTTGCAGTTCGATCTGGCCACTGTCAGGCGTGTAGAAGCCACTGATCATGTTCAGCACCGTGGTTTTGCCTGCACCGTTGGGCCCGATAATGCTGGTGATGCTGGCGGCGGGGGCATCCAGATTGACGTGCTGCGCGGCCTGGACGCCGCCGAAGCGAATGCCGATGTCGGTGACGCGTAAACCGCTCGAAGCCCCTCGACTTTGCAGATGCGCGGCCAGCCTCGCTTGATTGATCGTGTTTGGTGGTACCAAGTGCGTTGGTTTGATCCAGCGACGAGCGAGCGCACCCAATAACCCGTTGGGGGCGATCCACAACACCACCAGAAGCAAGGTCGAGAAAATCAACAGGCGGTATTCGGCGAAATCCGAAAGTAATTCCGGCACCAGCACAATCAGCAACGCCCCCAGTAAAGGGCCGAACAATGTCCCGCTGCCACCGACAATGACGGCCAGCACGAACAGGATCGATTGCGAGAACGGAAAGGATTCGGGGTTGATAAACATCAACAGTGGCGCCAGCACAGCACCCGCCAGACCGGTCAGCGCGGCCGACAGGGCGAAGGCCAGGGTCTTGCTCAGAACCGGATTGAACCCCAGCGAGCGGGCGGCAATCTCCGATGCCTTGACGGCGAGCATGGCTTTGCCACAACCGCTGTGGCGCAGACGCTGATAAAACGCAAGGGCGCCGATCATCAAGGCAGTGGCCAGCAGTGCCAGGAGGATGGCCGGATCGAGTCCGGCGAACTGCGGTAACGGAATGCCCATCAAACCGTTGGAACCACCGGTAACGTCACGCCATTCGATCAGGCTGTGATGGACGATGAAGGCAAACGCGATGGTGATCATCGCCAGATAAGGACCGCTGACACGCAACGCAGGAATCGCCAGCAAAGCGCCGATCAGCCCGGTGACGACAGCCGTCACCGGCATCGCCAGCCACAACGGCCAGCCCGCGATGGTCAGCAGTGCCGAAACATAGGCGCCGATGGCATAAAACGCGATATGGCCGAAGGAGATCTGGCCACTCAGGCCAATCAATATATTCAGCCCTACACCGACCACTGCCGCCAGCGCGCAGAGGGTGAAGACCAACAGGGAATAACTGTCTAGCGTGAACGCCATGACAACGCAGAGCAGCGCCAACAACGCAATGAACACCGGGCCGAGCAGAGTTTTGAAGTCATTCATACTTTCACCAGTGCCTGACTGCCGAACAGGCCGTTTGGACGGATCGCCAACGCCAGAATCACTAGGGCGAAGGTTAATATCTGCGTGAAGGCCGAGCCGAAATACAGGGTGATTAGCGCCTCCGAGAGACCGAATATCAAGCCGGCGGCAAAGACCCCTCCGGCGCTGGTAATCCCGCCAAGGATCGCTACGGCGAACGCCTTGAGGCCGAACAGCAAACCCATCTCGGCATTGACGCTGAACAGGGGCGCAATCAGCAGACCCGCCAGGGCCGCGAACACGGTTGAGATGGCGAAAGCGATGGCAACCACCCGATTGACGTTGATGCCCATCAGCATGGCCGCACGTGGATTTTGCACGCAGGCCTCCAGCACCTTGCCCAACCGGGTGTAACGCCGGACCAGAAATAGCGCGAGCGCGATGGTTCCGCCGGCCAAGGGGATCAACAGTTGCAGCGCGCCAACACTGGCGCCTGCCAGCTCGACATTGACGTTGAGCAGACTGCTGGTGAATTGCCGAGGCTCTTTGCCGAAGGTGAACAACGCCAGGTTATCGACCAGAATGCCGCCGGCCACCGTTGCCATCAGCCAAGCCTGAGAACCACGACTGTGAAACGGCCGCACCAGCCAGCGCTCGATCACCAGGCCATACAGCGCACTGAGGATCAGCGTTGCCGGCAGTGCCAGCCACATCGACCATCCCCAGGTGATGCAAAAGGTGTAACCCAGAACGGCGCCGACCATCATGGCGCTGCCTTGAGCGAAGTTGACGGTGCGTGAAACCACGTAGGTCAGGTGAAAACCCAGCGCCAGCAGGGCGTACATACTACCTAGCCCAAGGCCGGTGACGATGGCGGCGGTGAACATGGCGAACTCCTCAGGGCTTGAGTGGAACGATCTGGCCGTCGACGAAATGAGTGAACAGATAGTCGTCCGGCCCCAGCGCGTCATGTTTTTGTGCCGTAAACGGCTGCTGGTACTGTTTGATCAGGCCGTCATAGCCCTCGATCGCATAGAAGCCGTTGCGCACGGCAGGGCCATCGGTATTGCCTGCCTTTTCAATGGCCAGAGCACTCAAGTGCAGAGCATCGTAAGCATTGGCAATGCCCACGGCGGGCGTGACGTCGGCCAGGCCTTTGATCTGCGGATAAGTTTTTTTCAGTGCGGCGAGCACTGCATCGCCCTTGGCGCTGTTGTGTTCTGTGAACACGTAGGTCTGGACGAAGTGGACCCGCGAAGCGTTCGGGCCGGCCAATTCACCGAAGCGGCCACCGGCCGGGCCCCAGTGTGAAACCACCGGCACGTCCCACCCCATGCGATCCAGAGACTTGACCACTTGCGCCGATGGGCCGACGTTGCCGACCATCAGCAGGGTGTCGGCGCCGGCGTTTTTAAGGCGAGTGAGCTGAGGCACCACATCGAGATCGCTGTCCTGGATACGCTCGACGCCGGCATTGGCCAAACCGCGTTTCTCCAGGGCGCGCTTGAAGCCCGCTTCATTGGATTCGCCCCACGGGTTATTGATGAGGATCATCCCCGGCTTCTTCATCCCTTTCTCGACGCCGTATTCCACCAGCGCTTCGTCCACCAGTTCGTCGACGGCAGAGACGCGGAACACATAGTTATCCGCAGCACCGTTTTCGGTGATTTTCGTGCCGGCGGCCCAGATGCCCATGAAGGGCACTTTCAGCTGGTTGGCCAGAGGCACGATGGCCAGGGAAACCGGGGTGTCCAGCCCACCGAAGAGCACGGTGACTTTCTCGCGCTGAACCAACTCGCGCGCCGCCAGCATGCCTTTGGACGGATTGCTTTCGTCGTCGCGACGCACCAGCTCGAGTGGTCGGCCGAGCACGCCACCCTTGGCATTGACCTCATCGATGGCGATGGTCAGGCCGCGAGTCAGCGCTTCGCCGGATTTCGCCGACTGACCCGAAAGGGCTGCGACCAGACCAACCTTGATCGGAGGCTCGGCCGCCTGGGCACCACCAAACAAAGCCATATTGAGCGTGACTGCCGCAGCCACGGGAAACACAAGACGCTGCAGGTTTAAAAGCGGGAAGGCCATTGATCGTTCTCCTGATTGCTAGCATTTGCATAATTATTGCTAGCAAGTAGGATGCCAGTCAGCCGCCCCAGTAAAACCGGGTGACGGGGCACAAACAACTTGGACTAAACGCGCCAAATTAACGCGCCCTGCACTAAGCAGAGGCGTCGATCCAGTGCTTATCAATAGTCAGTCAGGAGATTCGACGATGTCGCAGGCAAATACAGACGTGCAGATTGTTAGCAGCTTTCTCGAGGCCTCCATGGCGCCCGATCCCGTCAGGGCCGCAACCTTCATGAGTGCCGATGTGAAGATCACTTTCACCGGCGGCCGGGTCATGCCCGACCCACAGGCCATCACGGCGTTCAACGGTTCCCGTTATGCCTGGGTAAAAAAAGCCTTGGGCAACTTCGACTGGATGGATCGCGGTGATCACACCGTGGTGTATTCCAACGGGACCTTGTATGGCGAGTGGTCCGATGGCCGCAGTTTTTCCGGAAATCGCTATCTGGATCGATTCGAAGTGCGCAACGGCAAGATCACCCACATGGATGTCTGGAACGACAGCGCCGAATGGCTTCTGATGCCGGAAATCGCCAAGGCTTGAGTTCACGCAGTGTTGAGGCGACAGGTCGGGTCACCGGTCAGGAACAAGAAGCCAGCGCAACAATGTTCAGAAGTTGTGTCCTGATTTTATGTGCATACAAAAACGCCGCTCAATGAGCGGCGTTTTCGGAGCAGGCAGTGAAGCACCCCTGAATGTTGCGAGCCTTAGGCGTCGCCGTTCCAGGGGCGGTCTCCATTCTCGTCCTTGATGCGGGTCGGCAGACCCATTACATCCAGTGCCTTGAGGAACGGCTCAGCCGGCAGCTCCTCGACGTTGGCCATACGCTGGACATCCCACTCGCCGCGGGCGACCAGCAGGGCAGCAGCGACTGGCGGTACGCCAGCGGTATAGGAAATGCCCTGGCTGTCGGTTTCGGCAAAGGCTTCCTCGTGGTCGGCCACGTTGTAGATGAACACTTCACGCGGCTGGCCATCCTTGGTGCCTTTGACCAGATCACCGATGCAGGTCTTGCCGGTATAGCCGGGCGCCAGCGAACTCGGATCAGGCAGCACGGCCTTGACCACTTTCAGCGGCACAACTTCCAGGCCTTCGGCGGTCTTGACCGGTTGCTCGGACAGCAGGCCGAGGTTCTTGAGTACGGTGAACACGTTGATGTAGTGCTCGCCGAAGCTCATCCAGAAGCGCACGTTGGGCACGTCCAGATTCTTCGACAGCGAGTGCACTTCATCGTGACCGGTCAGGTACAGATTCTGCGACCCTACGACTGGCAGGTCGTCGGTGCGCTTGACTTCGAACATGGTGTTACTGGTCCACTGGCTGTTCTGCCAGCTCCACACCTGTCCGGTGAACTCACGGAAATTGATTTCCGGATCGAAATTGGTGGCGAAATACTTGCCATGGGAACCGGCATTGACGTCGAGAATATCGATGGATTCAATTCGGTCGAAATACTGTTGCTGCGCAAGTGCAGCATAGGCGTTGACCACACCTGGGTCGAAACCCACACCGAGAATGGCAGTGATGTTCTTCTCTTTACACTCTTCGAGATGATTCCACTCGTAGTTGCCGTACCAGGGCGGCGTCTCGCAGATTTTGCCCGGCTCCTCGTGAATGGCAGTATCCAGATAGGCTACGCCGGTATCGATACAGGCACGCAGTACCGACATGTTGAGGAACGCGGAACCGACGTTGATGACGATCTGTGATCCAGTTTCGCGGATCAGCGACTTGGTCGCCTCGACATCCAGCGCATTCAGCGAGAAGGCTTTGATGTCGGCGGGTTGTTTGAGGCTACCCTTGGCCTTGACGCTATCGATGATGGCCTGGCATTTGGAGATGTTGCGCGACGCGATAGCGATACGACCGAGTTCATCGTTATGCTGTGCGCACTTGTGGGCCACCACCTTAGCGACACCTCCTGCACCAATGATAAGAACGTTCTTTTTCAATTGCTTTTACTCTCCTTTATCTGTCCGTTTACGAAAGGCTGGACAGGTAGTCTTCATAACCAAATTGGCGCACCACTTCGACCGTTCCGTCGAGTTGCTTTACCACGATGGATGGCATTTTCAGGCCGTTGAACCAGTTTTTCTTGACCATGGTGTAACCCGCGGTATCGATGAATGACAGTCGATCTCCGATGGCCAGCGGACGGTCAAATTGGTACTCGCCGAAGATGTCCCCGGCCAGGCACGACTTGCCGCACACCATGTAGGTGTGTTCACCGTCGCTCGGTGCCAGTTTGGCGTTGAGGCGATAAATCAGCAGGTCAAGCAAATGGGCTTCAATGGAGCTGTCCACCACTGCCAGGTGCTTGCCGTTGTAGAGGGTGTCGAGCACCGTCACTTCCAGCGAGGCACTGTTGGTGATCGCCGCTTCGCCGGGCTCCAGGTAGACCTGCACGCCGTACTTTTGCGAAAACGCCTTCAACCGCGCACAGAAAGCATCCAGCGCATAGCCTTCACCGGTGAAGTGAATACCGCCGCCCAGGCTGACCCAGCTGACCTTGTGCAGCAGCTCACCGAAGCGTTCTTCGATGGTGCAGAGCATTTGGTCGAACAGACCGAAGTCACCGTTCTCACAGTTATTGTGGAACATGAAGCCGGATATCTGATCGATAACGCCTTCGATCTTCACCGGGTCCCATTCGCCAAGACGGCTGAACGGACGCGCCGGGTCGGCAAGCAGATAATCGGAACTGCTGACTTGCGGGTTGACTCGCAGGCCGCGGACTTTGCCTTCAGCGCGCTTGGCAAAGCGTTGCAGCTGGCTGATGGAGTTGAAGATGATCTTGTCGCAATTGTCGAGCATCTCCTCGATCTCATCGTCGGCCCAGGCCACGCTGTAGGCGTGGGTTTCGCCTTCGAACTTCTGCCGGCCGAGCTTGAGCTCGTACAGCGACGACGAGGTGGTGCCGTCCATGTATTGCTGCATCAAATCAAACACCGACCAGGTCGCGAAGCACTTGAGCGCCAGCAGGGCCTTTGCCCCGGACTGTTCGCGCACATAGGCAATCTTCTGCATGTTGGTCAGCAGTTTCTGTTTGTCGATGAGGTAGTACGGTGTTTTGATCATTTCGAGGCCTCCGGCAAGGCCAGCCAAAAAAGGATGCGCATTGTGCCCGGACTGACTCCATATCGAAAGAGCTGAGCGTACGACTCATTGAGCTAATCAACACGCAGGGCGCGAATGTTGGCTGATGTCAGGCTCTGAGCAAGGGGTTTCGAAACGAACTTGATTGAGGGGAGGGAAGTGCACCATCGCGGAAGGGATGCGCTGATGGAATTGCTGAATTGAGGTTAGAGTGGTCGTCCATTTCTGTTTTCGCGCAGTTGCATCAAGCGGTGCCAGCGAACGTCCAGAGCCAGAAACTGTACATCTATCGCTATGTGACCAATGAATCGTCCGCTGTTTATTTCTCTGGATGGGCCCAAGGGCACCGGTAAAACCACACTGTTGGAGGCCGTTACGAAAGTACTGAGGGCTGACAATAGGAAAGTTGTCCGACTTTGCGAGAGGAAAAGCGATCCCTACAGGGGTAAAACCATGGCCCTGGTTAACAAGCTTGCCAGACATCCTTCCAGGGATCTGGAGTGGGCTGTGTGCCAGAGCTTTGCTGAAAGCCGCTGCTGGATTTCCCGACACGTACTGACTAAACAGCCGCTGGACAGCATCATCTTGATCGATCGCTGGTATCCGTCTGATGCCGCGTTTCGACAAACAATCCCGTTTGCCGAGATTCTCCAGATGAACATGGATCGAGACGTGCGAGTGCCAGACCTGCATGTCGGCGTCGTCACCGCGCCGGATATTTCATGGGCAAGGGCCGCGACACGATCGCGGGGACTGGGCGGCACTGTGATCCAGAAGTACGCAGAGCACGTCGCGTGTACCGAGTTGTTCGAACAAGCGATTGCCGATCACGGCTGGGTTCTATGCCGTAATGAAGGAACGATTGAAGTCGCAACGATGCAGGTGGTTTCTGAGATCTATGAGGTGTTGGGCTGATTGTCGAAATAGAGGCAGGTGTTGCTGCAGGGATGTATAGCGCAATACACGATTTAACATAATATACATTACACGTAACACGATGTTTCGGGATTAGCCCCGTTGCTGTCGAGATTTTTTAAATATGCGAATAAACAGCTAAATATGAAACGGCCGGAAAATCAGCCCCTTTGTGGCCCCCCCTTAAAGATGGCGCCTTAAGTGGCGCTACCATTTTTGTTTCGAAAGCCTTGTAGGTCGTGCCTTTGAGAACATTCCCCACTCTCGGAGACGCCATTTCAGTGCTTTTTAATCTGGCGGAATAGGCCCTAACACGTGGTATGACTACTTTTTCTTTGGTTCGGGGCGCCGTATGCCGCGTAGAAATGCTTCCACACGTGCTAGTAAGCGCCCATTTCGAGCATGTTGCACCAGTGCAATAAAGAGCCCGAATGCACGACCATTTTTAAAACTGGCTAAAACCTTTAAAAATGACCCCGTCTGTAGCCCAATGAAAACGATGGTTTGCGATTTTCTGAAACCTAAAAATCGCTTTCAATATGTGCTTGGCCGCGTAGGTTCGATCGTTCGCATCAGAATATTCCAGTCTCATCGACCGGTAGGCGAAGATCCAGAAAGATCGAATATCAGGGCAGCAACCCGGAACTACACCTAGGTAGTCTAAACCTCGCCTGCGCCATGAAAGCTAAGCTTGGTTGAGGGCGTGCAACACTGGCGCGCGTTGCGTGGATAAACATTGGAGTGAGCGACCGATATTTCGGCTCGGAGAGATTCAATTGGGAGGGTTAGCGCTATATAGGCGAAAGAAGCGTATCGAAAGGTGTATTCCGGGCTGAAGCTTCGAAGAAGCTTCATTATAAAATCACTAACTGTTCTGAATTTCAAGAGTATTTTTCATGGGCTGATTACTGGCTGTTCAAAAAACACCTTCATTTGAAACAGCTTTGAAACAGCTTTTAAAAATGATTGAAACCTTTAAAACTGGTCAGGCCCACTAATTATGGCGGTTGATGCCGGACAGCCCGCATTATTAGGGCAGTGCAGCTAAAACACTTTTAAAAATGGCTGAATCTTTTAAAAATGGCCCTTGGATTATGGTTGTCACAAAGCCCTCCATCTAAAGCGTTATGGGCACCTCTCAATAGTTGGGTAATTTGAGTACAGAACCCGCACAGCCTCGGGCCTTCAGCCGTGCGGTCGGCGTTCCTCAGCAGGGCTCGGTCAAAGCTTGTCAATATATAACTAATTAGTCTTTAGTTGCCTGATCATCAGTCAAGCTTTGTAGAGAAATCTTGCAAAGACATGTTTGCCATGTATAACCTACATGCCATCAATCAAATGGTTAGGGCTATGCGATGATCGACTCATCCAAGCAGACGAGCACGCTCGCCTCGAACAAACGGAAGAATACGCACCCTACTTCCGATAACTCCCAGAATCGGAAGTGTGCAATCCAGCATTCAAAGAAGGATGGCGAGATGCCGAGCCCATATCCGCTGTTTAACACCTATAAAGAATTCATCAACCACACTAGCGATGAGCCCGACCCGAGCCTACCGCTGGTGATGAACTATCTAGCGAACTTTGATGCTTTGCTAAAACCCATAGACGGTTTCGAAGCCGTCAGTGGTTTTCTGCGTTCATACTCCAACGTCGAGGCTACATTCGTTTCGTATCGCACACATGCCGAGCGCCTGCTGCTTTGGGCATTGTTGATCAGAAAGAAGCCCCTCATGGAGCTGCGTCGCGCAGATGCCGAAGCCTTCTTGGAATTCTGCATGAATCCACCCACGGGCTGGCTTGGCCCCGTGACACGCAGCAGATTTCTGATCAAGGCGTCAGACAAAGATTCAGGGTTGTGCACAAATCCACGCTGGCGACCATTCTCAGTGAAGTCAGCGAATCGCACGCCTGATGCCGCTGATCTTGACGGCCCGGGTACCGGCGCTCCGTATCAGCCGTCCCGAGGGAGTATTTCCCAGATTTTCTCGGTTTGCAGCAGCTTGTACGAATATGGTCTCGATGAGGGTCTGACGTCGGCGAATCCCTTCAGAGCGATCAAACAGAAGTCGCGCTTCAAAGCGTCGCGCTCAATGGAGCAAACCGGACGCGCCCTTACGCCTCTTCAATGGGACTTCGTACTTACCACCGCTGAAAAAATGGCAGCAACGGCTCCTGAGCGCTATGAACGCACCCTGTTCATCGCCGCGACGTTGTTCTCGATGTACCTACGCGTTTCAGATGTCTGTGGTCGAGTGAATTGGCAGCCCACAATGGGCTCATTCAAGGCAGATCATGAAGGCAACTGGTGGTTCCACCTCATTGGTAAGGGTGACAAAGCCGCCAAGGTAGCGGTTAGGCCGGAATATATTGATCGGTACCTAAAGCGCTACCGGCGGTTCATGGGGCTGTCCGAACTGCCACTACCTCATGAGCAAACCCCTCTGATTGCGACCTTGAATGGTCGTCCAGGGTTATCCACTCGAATGGTTCATTCGATCATCAAGGAACTGTTCGACCGAGCCATTGATGAGATGGTGAGCGAAGGTCGTCAGTCGGGCGAAATCGAGGCTCTGCTACTGGCCTCCACTCACTGGTTAAGGCATACGGCTGCGACACTTGATGCCCCCTGGCGAGACGCCAAGGACTTACAGATGGATCTACGTCACAACAATTTGTCGACAACTCAGGACATCTACTACAGCAGTTATGAAGATAAGCGCTCGTACTCTCTTAAAAAATTGGGTTTGAAAAATCGCGACTAATTTTCAGAGACAAAAATCAAGCGCCAAAAGTGCCAACTAACGTTTCTTTGCGTGGCGTGGTTAGGATATAGCAGGCCTGCCCTACTCTTTGCAGGTTGTTTCTAGCAAGTCATTATAGCTCAACTAAATAGTTATTTAGTTGAGCTAACTATACTAATTTGTCTGTGGGCTGAATCTCTACATCAGCCACACGACTTGATGTTGAAAGCTATCTTGACTTGGCATTGCTCCTCCTCAGCGACTGGTGGGATACGTGGTTTAGGCAACACTCCTCTTATTAGGCTTACGTGCAGCAAATAGCTAGATGACTTGTTGTGCGATATTGCAAGCTTCCAAAAGCTCCTGACCCCTCATGCAAAATCCTGAAAGCTCATCCTGTGGGGGGCTCTCCGAGCTCGACTGTCGCGAATCAAGCCGCCCGCAAGGCGTCCGTCTTGACACTGCTCACGCCTGAGCGCTCCGCTTGCTTGTTCCTGCGTGGCGGCCATAGCGGCGCTCTCAACGAATTCGGCGCTCGATACGAGTCCCCTGCGCGAGGCTTCAGGCTCTGTTCTTGCGAAATTAACGCTACGCACAGCGATATCCTTTCGCTCTGCCCTGATATCATTACCCTCATGAGCGCCCTGCTCCTTTCAATTATGGCACCCACACCGGCAGTTTGGAGTTACCAGGTTTGTCGATGATGATCGCCAGGCTTTGCTTTGCCCGCGTAGCTGCAACATAAAAGGCGGCTGCGGGAGTTGATTCCAGGTAGATCTGCTTCTGGATAAAGGCCTTGATGGGCGCGGTAAGCATGATCAGCACACGCTCGAATGCGGCGCCTTTCGAAACCTTGAAATTCATAAAGTCAAACGAGAGCTCCTTACCTGAAGCTTGGTGCTGCGAATACACTGAGGCCGGAACCGCTCGACATGCTTTGAATGCACCAAGTACAAGCCATCATGTTCAGACACCGCGTGGTTCTCTGACGTTGTTCCTGGAAAGCCCCATGACGCATCAACAATGGAGTCAGAGAACGTCGCGATCTCAGTTCGGCAGCGGTAAGTCGTTGTCGCATAGTCAATGCTCAGCAGCCCTCCCTTTTCGCGTACAAGGAACCACTCAAGCGCACCTGCGTACCCATACTGTTTGTTTTTCTGTCCCCTCGGGTTGGTCGAAAGCACCGCTTGGCGCACGTCACCAACCATTCGGACGTCGATCCGCAACTCAAGCAATTCATGGACGATTTCCCAGTCGTAGCCACTCAAGTCTTGCACCTCGTCGATCAGAATTTCGTCGTAAAGAAACTCAAGTCTTCGTAACAACACCGGCGTGGCGGCCATCAGCTCTCGCGCGAGGCGTCCGAGCTCGCATGCGAGTTCAGGTAGGCCTACAACCCGCTCATTGTCTCTAAATGATCCAGTGGCTCACGCCCCATCGCCTCCATCAGCGCATTAGCAAGCCAAACGGCATCGAGCATGCTGAATGAATAACACATGAATTCGAAAACAAGCTCAACTCCCCCGTCTTCAACTGTGTATACCCCAACTCTTTCAGTTTTTTCGCTCTCATCCACCGCAAGCTCAACAACATAGGATCCGTCTTCTGTTTCGTGGCATTTGAACCTACCATCGGCGCAGTAACTCCATTCTTCAGATATTCTTTTTCGATATGATCTTTTCAAAATACTATCGCGATCGGCCGGCGTTGGTACAAAACCTGCCTGATTTCCCACGGTTATGAGTACGGCATCGTAAAGGCAGCGCGCGATATCTTCAGCTACGGCGTCGGCAAACCTAAAAGGCATGATGTCTAACTTTAAACTGACATACTGATCAACTTGCCTGGATACTTGGCACGGATACAGTTCGTCAAAGTCTCGACCACGCCAGCATATGAATTCGCGTTCTGCAAAAAACGCTGCCGATTGCATTTCAATTTTGCTCACAAAATTCACCATCGCTATGTTCGTAAAAATAACAACGGATGCTTTATAGAAAAACTTTAGCGAAAAGTTTGATATTTTTTCTGGGGCGGATACATATAACCTTAAGAATCAGTGCTAGGGCAGCGCGAGGTTTGACCACCTAAGCTTGAGACCAAGCTCCGAATCCGCAGGAAAAAGTCTGAGCCTTAGCTGAGCTTGCTGGGCCCGAACAGACGACAATCGGTCGATGCGCACTGACCTTGTTCCTGGTTGCGTCTTTGCCACGGCAAGACTGAATAATCATGGTTGGCACAAAAAGCCCAGGACATTTACCCGCTCTTCAGCAATCATGCTCCCATAAATCTTGGCGTTCAGAGAAAGACATGAATAGGCTCGGACAGTGCATGGCGTGGTTTTGGCGGGACAAGAGGTCTCGATCTGAGCAGACGCGTGAGCGTGCGTTTATCGACTCAGTAAACGGGTTGAAGACTTTGAAGGTCACGCCTGACGGCGGTATGTCGATAGATCCCCAGGAGATACGCGACCGAGTAATTGCGAGTCGGCATGCGCTTAAGCATTTCGTTAGGAAAGCGTAAGAAAACCTCCCCTCTGCGGGCTACCATCAGCACGTTTCCGGCCGACGAGGCTCCGCGTCTCCTCGCGCTTTTCGGGGCCTTACTGAGGCTAGCTGTAACGTAACTTTTTCACTTGTAACGTAGGCAACGTTACAGAGCAAAAAGAACGTTACAGACCAATGAATTCAGGCATTTCGTTGAAGTGGGGTGTCTGAACAAGCTTGAGGTCGCTAATGACACATAACCCGCTCCTCTCTTAACAACGTCGAAATCAGGCTTAACCTGCCTATGAATGACAATGCTGTAATTGGAAATGGAAGATGAAGCGCTGCATGAGGTGGCTAGGTCTATTCATAAAGGTCGTTTGTCGAGACAAGAGAAACCCATGTGCAAGCAATTTTCCTCGCTATCAATCATGGCGATCATTTTGAAATCGGCGAGATGACTAAATACGCGACAAGGTATCCCTGCTTGCTCACAGAGGTGTTTCACCGAGAATGCTTCAACTCTTGTGAAAGGCTGTGGCATCCCCCATCAGTGAGCGTCAGCGGCTAATTTTATAACCATTGGAGACCGCATTTTAAGATCCCAGAGCTAGGATCTCTAGCGCTGCGATGATGCAAGCTATCGGATGCTATCGACAGGTGAAACCAGAGCCACAGTGCCTGCTTTGCAGTGAATTCCATCATATAACCGCCAAATACCATCTCAATGGTGTCCCCAATTTTCGTCGCCACAAACATGCGGAATATGGCCTCTTCTCGACTGCGAAATTCAATCCTTGGGTCGGGGTCAACAAACTTACCACCAGCAATGAACAGGTAATCAGGATCAGGCAAAGTCTCTAAGGATCCCTGCCCATCTTCCGGAAACATTGTGCCGCTAGTCCTATCGCTAGCAAAACACTTGAATACTTCTAGATATTTTTTTGCCTTGGTCGAAGAATCGATAGGCAAGAAAAGTCTAGGTTTAATCTCTTCCATTGCTACGAGCGCATCGAAAATGCACCAGGCGACATCGGCCGCTTGATGCACCGTATAGTACTGTTCGAAATCATCCAATGTCATTCTGATTATCTGGCCTTGTAATGCTATTGATGCTTCGTAAGTGTCACCAGTACGTCCCGGCCAATGGAATTCTTCAAATTCCTCGCACTCCAGATCAGTGCCGTATTCAAGGTCGCAAACATTCTGTGAGTAGGTCATCACGCATCTCCCTTCGACAATCTTATTTATGCTTAATAAAAGAAACGGATTAAAATGAGCAAAACTTTAGCGTGGAAGCAAAATAAAATTTCTCCCATCTAAATTTCAATGCGTGGTTTCAATTTAAGAAAAATCGTCGTGACCACCCTTCCCCACAGACATAACCCCAACCTCATGCAACCATTATTGAACGATCGTCACTCTGTCGAGTTAAAAACGGGCATCTGTTAATGACCCAAAAATGGGACATTAAGTGTAAAAAACGAGGTTAATGTCCCTTTTTGGGGTCTTTAAAAGGGGCGATGATTCATCACCTGACATCCCGTTACGGCAAAAAAATCTTCTATCGCGCTCAAGGTTTTTCAAAACGATCCGTTTTTCATCTGTACGTACACAGTGAGAAATCAGCATTGAGCCTATCGACGATTGCATTCATCGAGTGCCTGCAGAGCGCTATTTCGTTTTCCAAGACGACCCAAGGCAATCGCCAGCGGAGATCGTGGGAGAGACTCATCGATTACATCGAATCATCCAGCTCCCTTGCTGAGTTTGACAAAGCTGCGGCCCGGGCGGAGGGGTATGCTCAAGCACTGGTAGACAGCGAACAGATTTACAGCAAATCCACTGAGCGCGACCTACTGATAATTGCGACCATTGATGCATGGCGCCGGCACCATATTCATTCAAATACTCCGATCAGCGTGTAGCACTACCCTCCCCTAAGGAAATCGATGTCCACTATTATTCAGCGCTACGCCGATGACGAAATTTCAGATTCCACGATCCAAATGCCTCAGCGGATATTGGCCACATCGACTCATCAGTACCCGATTGATGTGCTCGCGGCCGATTGGAGAAGTACCAGACAGATCCGTCGGATGCCCTAGACCGATATCCATGGGCTGCACGGTTTGTGATGGGCATTCCCGTACCATCCTGGGCGCTTCCCCTGGTATGGAATGTCGGGCAGAAGTCTCGCTTTATTGCTGCTGTGTGGACGGGCTCCGATTTGGGGAGCTATCTAACTAACGAATGGTTCAGTTCAGCAGGTGTGGGCAGGACTCTAGCGGAGAACAGTGAGATCCTTCTTGATGGCCAGCAACGGCGGCATAGCCTTGAGGAGTATTTTCTTGATCGACTGGCTGTCCCAGATGCTAAAGGGCAGCCGAGGGTGTAGTCTGAGATTGGAAATGGCGAACGTAAACGTTTCCTGTCGACGATCTTCGCTCAATCCTACGTGTCTTCTGGCGATGAGGAAGCGTTACGGAAAACGTATGATCTTTGCGCAATGGGCGTAATGTCTCGCACGCACGATCAGCGTGCGGCTCGATAAGCTTCGCTGTTCGATTGTTGGGGCGTGCCCCGTTGGGGTCGGCTGCATGAATCAAGCGGCCTTCTACTCGACAAATCTTTCGTGTTGCGGGATTCCTGATCAAACCTGAGTGGTTATATCCTGTTCGCGGGGATCTACCCTCCTCTTGCGTCAAGCATTACAAAGAATCTGTAGATCACAGCCGATTGTTTCCTTCAGATAAACCATGGCAGCGGCGATGACCATGTCCTGATCTTCGCTGCGGTTTGATGCTGAAATACCAGGTTGGGCGATCAGCACTTCTGCCTCGATAGGTTTGAATCGACTCTGCCTAAGGAGCTCGTTGAGCCTAGGCGCATTGCCCTTGAAAAAGCGTGTCGGCCTGGCCATGGTTTTCAGCCGCTCCTCACGACCAAGGAGATGGCGACAGAGATCATTAAACTTCCATTTCCATTTGGCTGAACGTACCGCTTGAGAGCAGACCTCGACGGCATCCTTGATACGTTCTCCCGCTGAGGCAGCACCAGAGAATTTGCAGTGAATCAGCGTGAGTCGGATGACGCTTTCCTCTTCCTTGAGACAAACCAGATCGGCAGCCTCGCCGGCGGAATCATCATCAAAGACGACATCAAACCCGCCCTCCATGTAGACCTGGGCGACCTTCCATTGTATTGAGTCTTCGCGACCCGCCCCTTCTTTCCAAAAGCTTTCTTTCGTCAGGTCGACGCCAGTCCAATCCCAAGGTTCAAACTGGCTAGGGTTAAGTACTAGCTCCCGAGGGTTCCTCGGCTGGATCAGCAAATTGCCGTCCAGCTCACTCAGGTCTACAAAGCGGGCCAGTGGTGGGTAGTCGCAGAAGAATTCGTCGAGCCGGCGCGTGTGCCTGCCCAATGTGATCATCAGAGGATCACCACCAACTTGCTCAGCTTTGAAACCCAATTGGGGGTCGAGACGAAGGACGAACTGAGCAACACCGGCTTCATCCTCCGTCACCAGCGAAAAACGCAGCGAATTAGGATCGAGCGACACAAAAGTGATTTCAAACATATAGAGGGGTTGCGGGCTATCGACGGAAGCAGGACTCAGTACAATTCTCTCCTCCGACATGCCTAGGAGTTCCGCAGGCCACTCAAGAGCGAGCACGACCCTATCAGTCGGGAACTCGTCGATCTCAGCCGGAACCAGGACGTTAGCGATTATGTCTTCGATGTTTATCGTGTCATCAAGTAGCTTTGTCCCCACCCTCCTACACCAAGACAAGAGCGCTGGGATCGATCCCTGATCTCGCGACCACACTCGGCCTTTAACAGAGCATCCCACCGTCGCCCGGGCTCCCAGTTCCCACCCTGCTCCGCTCACATTGTTTTTGACCGAATTCTGACGTTCTGTGAGCCCTAGGGCCTCGTCTACGTTTCCCCCGGTATACATCGCGAAACTAAGATTTCGCCGTCCGTGCTTTTTAACCCCTAAATTCTGGAATACCAACCGGTTGATATAGCCGAGACTTCGAAACATAACCTGACCTTTGATCAGCACAGCCTCGCCGGCGACAGCTGAGGCGAGTTCGGGAAACAAAGAATCATGATTGGTAGAGGACAGATACAGCAGACCACGCTCGGTGTCGTGGTGCAGAACGAAAAGAGCCCACTCGCTATCCCGAACACCTTTTGTATTCGTCCATAGAACACGTGACTCGCTGCGTGTGACGAAATATAAGGTAGGACTGTCGGTGTTTTTCCAAACAGCTAGAGGGATAAGATGGCCTGGTAGACCGGCGTGAAAGCGGTCTGGTAAGAACTCCGTGGCTCGGTAAACTGCGGTGCTGAATTTAGGCTTTAACAGATGGGGTGAAAGGACGATTGCATCTGTTGGATCATGCTCGTCCACGCGGCGGGAGGCTTGCAGGAATGCTACCAGCTCTGCATGATCCTGCGCCGCAGCCGAACTCATTTCTGACAGGATCAGATTCCAGTCAGCATCCTCACTGTACAGACGCTCAAGTGCGTCCGAGACGTTTTTATCTCCGATGTTGGCTACGACCGTCGCATCACCGATGTTGTCACCGGCAACTCGCGTGAACCGCCCAACAAACTGCAACAGGATTGCCAGGCTTCGGTGCATGTCGTGCACGGCTGCAACCTTGAGTTGAGGCAGATCGAATCCCTCGCCGAGCATGCCTACACAAATAACAATTTTCGCCTCACCCTCTTTTAACGCGGTGAGCCGTACTTGGGCCTGATCAGAGTCCGAGTGAATCAGTACCGGATTCAGGTCTGCGGCAATGGCACGGTATATCCTCTCAACCAATGTCGCCCGTGCGATGGAAGAGCATCGCGCCATCAGCCGGTGGTCTTTGTTATGGTTTAGGTCATGCCGAAGCTGCCTTACCGCTGCCTCGGCAATAGCTTGATCTGCATGGTGCGGATTGACCTGCACTGGCTCGAATCGGATGTTTTTGAAATAACCATCCCGTTGCGCGGCGGCCAGCGGGTAATTGAAGATGACCTTGCCATCGACAAGCTGTGAATCGCGACGAAACGGTGTCGCAGTGAACTGAAGTGTTGGAACGCCCTGAAGAGCGTTTTTGAGGTGTGTCCATGTCGTGGCAGGTACGTGATGCGCTTCGTCAAGAACGAGCGCGCAGCAGCGACTGGCGATCTCCTGGAGCAACGCGTTGGGAAGACTCGTACCGATCGCGCCGATGGTACAGACCACAACGTTGCAATGCGAAAACATCAACAGATCAGCAAGTGTCCTGGGTCTTTTCGTCATGACCCCAACAATTGGGTTCGGCACATCCTGCGGCAAAACACCTAAAGTCTTGAGCAACCCAAAGGTTACAAATTTATATGCGGTTTGAGCTCGCAAGGCGTCCCAAGGCACTACTACTAGAAAAGGCTCTCGACCGTATGCCGCCAGCGCTGCGAGCATTGTCTCTGTCTTGCCAGTACCGGTAGGCATGACAATCGTGGCCGGGGATTGCTCCAGGCTCCAGTGCGCGCCGATAGCGTGAAGGGCTCCTAGTTGTGGCGGACGTAAACCGCTTTCAGATTGCCCACCATTCGTTCCACGTCGCTCGGCTCTGAAGCTAAAAACGCCTCGCCAGGTTGTAGCTATCTCTCGTGCATGGGATGAGGGCCCAACCTGCGCGCGATGGTTTTTGAACTCTTCAATTAATCGATGCCTGGCCCAAACAAATTTGCCATCAGCTTCGAAAAGCACTCCGTCAACACCATCCGGAAGTTGTACATCTCGGCGTGAGGTGAGGATGACTCGCTCCTCGTTATCGAAGCGCTTCAAGGGCTGCTTGATTCGAGCAGAGATATTAATCGAGGTTTCAGTAACAAGCGTCACTTGCTGCGCTGGGCGAATGAGATGCTGGACAACACCGATCGAATGGCGCTCCTCAAAGACAATGGCAGGCAGCGTAAACATCTTCAGTCGTCCATGGCTAATGATTGATTGTCGTGCTGAGCGCCAATGAAGAACTCAGAGGACGTTTCCATCGACGCAGTCAAAATGATACTACAAGGTATCGTGTGCTTATCTCAATCCTCGTGAGGCGGGGGCATTGCAGGCCAAACCGATCATCGTGCTCTGCCTTCCTCATGCCTTCCAGCTTAGGCGCGAACGAGCATTAGTGTCAGATTAAGCAAGGCGTGAAGTCGCCAGACTCTGCAACCGGCGGAAGAGCTGACTCGTGTGCTGGATCGTATCAATGTGAAGTTCGGAAAGAATGCCCTGCACTCTGGGCGAATGCTGATCGACGCGACGAGAGCCATGAACCCTGAAGTGATAATCAAGCGACACAACATGCGTCGCGCAGCTCATGCGCTTCATTCCAACTTAGCCTTTCCTGATATCGATGCTATGAGGGGATTATTGGGAGAGATGACAGCCTATTGCCTGGCCTGCCTGGTCACATAACGGGAATTCCAAACCTGTTAAAGTCAAGGAGCAGTGCCCGTCACCCACTCATCTTGCTTAGAATGTCACTCGACGTTCCGCCGGAGTGCCTATGCAAAAATCCATTGAGGCTGTTTTCTATCAGTGCGAACACACGGGTGCTTTTCAAAGGGGGCACGAGGCTGTTCTGGGTATTTTGAAATCACATTACGGCGAGGACTGCGGAGCCGCCCCTTATACACTTAGCCATTTCAGTTCAATCGTGGGCTATAGGTTCATACGAGAGGGAGTCGCGTGTTTCATACCACAGACCAAGATGCCTCCCACATCTAGTGGCCCGTTTCCGTTTGCGCCCCTTCTGGCAAGTAAAGATCTGATTGTTCCTCCGCTGCTGATGCCTCGCCATATGACACTGATATGCGATGCGATCAGAGCAAACGAAACCCGTCCCGACGGCTTAACCGTCGACTTCTGTTTGGCCAGCATTTATACCCCCGACGATATGGGGCGGTACTTCGAGTCCCTCTTCAATCAGATCGATTCGTTTAAACCCTACATGCAGCACATTGACGAATGCATCCGAGCGTATCTGTTCGGCTACGTTTCCGTTGCGGTGTCCGGGCTTATCTTGGCTTCCGAAGGGATACTGCGAGAGATCGGAGCAAAGATAGACAGCAGATTTGAAGGGATCACCAGTAAGGATCAGTTCATAAATGTGTTGTCAAAAATCGAAGATTTGCTCGTTGCCAAGGCCTATCACGGTGTAGAGGTTCCAGGCTTCATGCGACTCAAGGAGTACATGCTGGGCTTTGACGAACAGCTTTGCTTGGTTGATAACTTCAAAAATTACTTCACTACCCGGCTCTACGAGAAGACATCCGAGGTCAAGGGCACCATCGAAATGAATCGGCATAGCGTTCTGCACGGTTTATCCATGGACTTCAACAAGTCGATCAATTTCTACCGGCTGTTCATCATGCTGGTATTCCTCGCCTTCGTAAGCGTGCTCCTGGGCCACAACCGGGCGTCGGCATTTGTCTCGGAAACCGAGCGTTCGAAACTCAAAAGCGATTGCTACGACAAGCTCGCGAGGTTCGGCGCATCAATGAAGGCGCATTTTCCTCTCTGACCTTTCTGCCGGGGGCTGCGTGCTGCGTGCCAGGTAGAAACCGTCCCCGATGCGAATTATAGGCCCGTTAAGCTGGTTGGAATTTGCTGTTCGCCAGCATCAAGGTGAGTCGCTGATGAACCCACTGCTGGTAGTGCTCCAGAGCCCGCGCGTACGGCCGACGGCCGACGGCCTGCGCGCTGCGCGCGCTTTCTGAGGAGCCCTGTAACGTAACTTTTTGGCTGTAACATAAGCAGTGTTACAAAGCACAGAATTACGTTACAGACCATTTTAAGGGAGTCCAGCACCCGAATTTACTGTCTTCCCACAACCCTTTTCTTCAGCGTATCCAGCTCTCGCTTTACACCTATTTTTGGGTTCAAAACGATGGCTTCCTCATAAACCTGGATAGCATGTCATTTCCTCGCTGCATACATCGATGGGTCGCAATCATCGAATTGCCAATCTGGCCAACATGATTGACCCTAGACTACAAGCAGAGTCGACTGGGTGTCGGAATGCATATGACAGGAGCAATGATGCGCGTACTCATCAAATACCAAGATGGCTCGGGCCAGATTACGGAACGGGAAATCTCGGATCTGCGCAAGGAAAACGACGCCAATATTGATGCGTTTTGCCATACCAGAGAGGAGCGTCGGACATTCAATCTCGACCGGATAATGCATGCAGTGGCCCCTGATACAGGAGAGGTATTGAACCCATATCAATTAGTGCCATTGATGCGTGATCCCGAATCACTTGACTCTCTAACCTGGAAATTTCGTCAGGCTATCAAGGCACTAAAATTCTTCAGCCTGACTACTCGCGGATTCGCCAAGCGTGAACGCAAGCACGTAGACGCCTTCGTCAAATCCTTAGCCAACACCTCGTCATACACAGATGAAGATATCAGCGAGTGGGTCTACAGCCTTTGGTGCGCAGACCTGTATGACTACCGTGACGGTAACGTTGAAGAATACAAAGGGTTGTTAGAACAGATCCCGAATTCACTGCTTGATGAGTGCCGAGCATTCGCTGTACGGATCGTCATGGGTTCCGCTAGGCAGCCAGAAAACCTCGACTGGATGCAGAGGGTTGATGAAGAGTTTTGCTCTCGTCCCCTAGTGCGGAAGCCTTTGCGACCAAGCTGCGATGACTGACGCACGCCCAGAGGCTAACTATCAGTATTAGGTCTTACTGACGGCCCTTGGGCGCTGCACTCAAAAATTTCTTGTTCGGATTGGGGCTCACATTCGCGAATCAGCCCCGAAGTGAACAGTCCAATATTGTACCTGCGCTGTTAGATGCCAGTTTGGGCATCGCGGATAGCCAACCCCGGCAGGTCACCGTTGAGGTGATTTCCCTTTCCTGCGTTGCCACAGTGTGCTGCGATTCCTCAAGAAAATGACTTTCTCAGCATCCACTAATCACACATCATTCTTCATCCTTCCGGTAGCTCAACCCTTAAGCTTGGCATCAGCTAACGCCTGTGACAGATAGTTATCTGGCGATTGCAATGACTTACGAAACTCGATCGTGAAGCGATCTCCATCATAGTGGGTGAGACGACCAATCAGGTCTTCCCGGATGGAAAAGGTGTTGTTTAGTTTGCTGGCATCACCACCCTTCGCAACCGCCGTAGGATTATCGGTCTTTGCAAGCACGAGCCTAACTTCTAGTTTCCCTGCCAGGGTCATTTCAAGGTGTCTTCGCAGCAAGTTCCAGCCCGCACGATTGCTGCCGTTCCACCGCGACAGCGAGTCGACATATCGAAGAATCCCATCCGCCGGGCGTTCGAAGTATTGCTCCCAACAACTGATCACCAGAGCGCCATCTGCGGAAATGGCGGAAACGGCCCAATTAGGGTTATCAAGCTTTGCTTTGTAGCGATTAAAAGCTGTCGTGTAGTTAAGGCTTGGCATTGGCTTTACATCCTTGAATCTGGCAGTGAAAGGATCCGTATATGGACGATCTCAGTCCGAATGTAGAGAGATGCTGGTCACCACTTCCCAATGCCCTGCTCGATCAGAAGCTTCGCGAATTGATCACCATCTACCAGCTCGATCTGAATCCCCGTAGCTTCTGCGTACTCCTCGGCCGCCTTTACAGCGCTTTCCGCAATTGTGCCGGATGTGATAACCATCCCTAGATTGGCGTTCGCCGCCTCTATACCGTCAATTAGCTGCTCGACGACCTTGTTGTTCACCGGGGCTTTGTCATTCCAGTGTTTGGCTTGTACGGCGAGTGTGTATTGGAAAGTTTCAGCAACGCGAAACGTGGCAAGTATGTCTGCACCTTTATCCAAAAGTCTGGGAACAACCGTTGCCGTCTTTGCGCCCATCTGGATCAACAAATCCTTAATCAGATGCTCGAAAGCGAAGCTGTCCATATGGCCTGACCTGAGATGCTGAACTGTCTCTTTGACCAATGCGGTCTGAAGCTCGTCTTTAAACGATGGTTTGTTCCCGGCCTCCGCCCGTGCAAGAGCATCTCGAATGTCGTCGAGCACATCGGTTGCCAGGGCAGTCGTACCATATACCTTCATCCTGGAAATCAATGGAGCTTTTGCGAAATCACGTGGAATCGCTTTCTTATTGTTGAGCCACCGTACGTTACGCCGATAGCTCGTATCCTCGCCAGTGTGTTCCGGGAGATACAACGCGTCGCTTGTGATTTCAGCCAGGTAAAATTTTGGGCCGTTTGGAACGACCACGAGATCGCCCATCTTCATGTCTCGGACAAACCGCCACATATGTCCGGCAGCAGCACCAGCACGGCGGAGATTTTTTTCGGTCGTATAATGGGTGTCATGGAGTTTCTTTCTAAAAGCCTTCCAAGATAGCGTTTGATCAAGAAGTCCGGCGGTTGCAGACCAGCCGATGATTACTTGATCGCTTTTCAGCGCCAGCGGCACCTTGTTTACGTTGCTGGGTGCAATTCTGAGAATAAATGCCTGTTGCATGCTTACCGCCGTTTACCAGCCTATGTATCGCCCTAGGGCGTAGGCTGGATGGGTTGATTACGTCCGACTCCATGCGTGGAGAACACGAAGATGGTAAACCTCTTGATGCCTTTGATTGCACCTCCCTGCCACTGATCGGAGGCTGTGCTAGAACTGCCCTAGGCTTTTATTCCTTTCTTCTTTTTGCCCGTCGTTGCTAGCCCACGACGTGACTGTGCAGTTTCCTCGTTGGCCTGAAAAATCTCGATCAGTTTCTGATTGTAGTCATCCAAATAGCTTTGGAGCCCTTCTCGATCAACCAGCCTGCCAGCTGCTGTACTCGCCAATTCTTTTGCAGATCTGGTGAAGTAGGAATTGGTGACGACCATCGCCTCATCGCAACCGTAAAAAGCTTTGGTGGAGATGGCCTGCTGCACAGCGGAATTGCCCACCGAGCCAGAATTGTTTTTCGCCTGGATCACCATATTCTTGTCGAACCGGCTAACGAACAGATCAGCACCTTGGTCGGCCGTCCGTTTGGTTTCTTTGACGTCGTAGCCAATGGTCTGGAAGATCTCAACAAGGAAGTCTTCAAACTTGAATCCGTCCATGGCATCCACGAGATACATAGTCATGAACTGGTCTGAATTGAAATGCTGGTGCTGGCTCTCCAGGCGCTCCACCAAAATATCGAAATGGAGCTCCTCGCACAGGCTCAATGCGTTTCGAAATGCTTGAATTGGCAGCAACGGGACTCCAGCCGTGCTGGCAGCTTGAGGGTTGAGTTGGACTCCTGAGAAAGAGACGTCGCTCTCCCATAGTAAATAGCAGAACAAAGCGAGGTTAGCTCTGAAGCTGACACCAGCTCCCTCTATCCAAGATCGTAAGGTATCAGCCAGATTCGCCTGGAGGTGACGACTGATCTCAACAGAGAAACCGTTTTATTCCGAGTTAAACGCAGTAATCATCAATAGTTTTTCTAGTAGAGATGGAAGCTCTCAAAGCTCATCGAATCCCTTGCGGATCAGAACCTCCCTGAATAGCTCTCGCTCCGAATAGACGCCGTCTGTTCTTGGCCCTGGCGCCCCATGCCCATCTGCGCTCCCTACGCCCTCTAGTGTCGTGTTAATGAAATTAATGAAGTACTGCTGCTTTAGACCACTACACCTCAAAGTGGTTGACATTGCTCGCCATGACTTTTATTTCCCCCTAAAGAGCTGAGCACTCAAGCCCCTGAACTCCTCGCAGTGAGTTGAGTGAAGTTCAACTCGAAGTGAGCGTCAAGGTGCAGACAGGCTCTAAGCAAGATGCGACTGCGTCCTTGAGCTATTTATAAATTTGGCAGCGCCTTGATTTTCAATCCTGTTTCCATACGTTGCGATCGCAAAGCTGCTTCAAGGATTCCGCATTGGTCGTCCGTTGGCCAAGTATTCCGGAATGCGACGAAATACGTAACGGATTGCGACAGGCTGAAAGCGATAGATATCCTGCTTCCAATCATGATCTACGCTGTGGTGACCATGTCGGCAACGCGCAAGGAGTCCAAATGGCCAAGCACATCGTTATAATTCACGGATGGAGTGACGAAGGTAAATCCTTTAAAAATCTGGCATCTAACATTGCTCAATGGTCTAAAAGACCACCAGTAGTCATTGATATTGCGGACTGGATTTCGCTTCAGGATAAGGTGACCTACGCCGACATTGCTGTTGCAATGCAGCGGGCTTGGTTAAAGCTTAAACTCCCCACTACCCCTAGGTCAGTCGATATAGTGACCCATAGTACCGGCGCCCTGGTGGTACGTGACTGGATGACGCGTTTCTACCGAAGCGATAGCGTGCCGATTCACCATTTTCTGATGCTGGCGCCGGCGAACTTTGGTTCCCCCCTCGCCCATAAAGGTCGGTCATTCATCGGTCGAGTGGTCAAAGGTTGGAACAAATTCCTGGGGCAGACTGGCACCGAGATACTTAAAGGACTAGAACTAGGCTCACCCTACACCGTTAACCTCGCCAAAAAAGATCTATTCTCCAATGACACTTGGTATGGCTCCGGAAAAATCCTCGCCACTGTTCTAGTAGGAAACGTCGGGTATGATGGTGTTGAAGCGATAGCGAACGAAGATGGGAGCGACGGAACGGTAAGAATTAGCACTGCAAACCTTAATTGCTCCCTGTTGCAACTTCCTTTGGACTCAAACCAAAAAGCCAAAGGCGATTGGAAGTTACTAAAATCTAAGGGGGAGATTGCCTTTGGAATTATCGACCAGGAAAACCACAGCACCATTGTCCTAAAAAACGGAGGGCCAAAGAACCCTCATACGCTTTCGTTAATCCAAAATGCTTTAACAGTGGAGGATCAGGCCTTCTCGGTAAACAATGGCTCATTTCCCTGGCAGCAGGAAATACACGCCGCTGATCCTTTTGTTGAGGATCGGTCGCCTAGCTATTTGAATCTGGTCGCTCATGCGAGCGACAATCTTGGGCAAGACATCTCTGATTATTTTCTTCAGGTCTATAGGAAGGTAAACACCGATAGAAAATTTGAAAAAGAAATCTACGAAGATGTTTTTCGCACCGTGCATGCCTATGAGGACAATCCTGCGTACCGTTCACTGTATCTATCAGTAAAAGACCTGATGGCCATCATAGGGCGCTATACCATTGAGACCCTTTATCTAAGCATCACAGCCCAGCCAGTATTTGAACCTCCTCAGAACCCTGTGGGCTACAGGAGTATCTCGGCGGCAAATGCTGACGGCCTACCTATCGCGAAAAAAGACATCCCAACCTTTTTTACACCTCATCGTACGCTGATTGCTGAAGTGGTCATTGAGAGGCAGATAGATGACGCGGTGTTTGAATTTCAATAGCTCCGCCCCCTCGGCGGCCAATCAGATTCGAGAAGACGAGATATCGATAGTTAGCGAATGGGCCATCCGCCGGGACATGCTCTCACCGGGCTACACAAGCAGGTGGTGAGAGCTTCCGCAGTGTCGCTGAGTTCATTTGTACACGTTACCGTTGGTCGCAAGATTCCACTATTTTGGGTTTTCTAAAAATCTTTTGGGTTGCTCATCACTATATCCCTATAGGCCGTAAATCATACGCGCCAGGACTGGAGAAAATTTGATGCATATCACCAATCAAAAGCTAGCACTGAACGCCATCGTGGAAGCCCTGAAATCGTCTGCGAGTGTCGACCCTGTTGGCACTAGCTTGGGTCTTAAGCCTGGGCAGTTCACGACCACTCAGGCCATTAGAATGAGCAACGGTTTCTACCTGGCCGAACCGGTACCTGTTAAGCACTCTAGAAATGCTGCTCTAGGTCGTCGGCTCTCTTCTCTAAGTGACACGTTGCGCATTCGCAAGGTGACGAGCATGAAGACTTTTGATGATCGAGGCCGTCTAAGCACCACTGCTGTATGGGAGCATTCAGAGGTGCAGGCTTAAGTTAAGATTCAGGCGTCCAATGATCAAGTGGTCGATAGTCTGCCTGGTGATTGTTTAGGGGGCGTCGAAAGAGACTGCAAGTGATTCCCTCCGCACGGCAAAACCTGATACCGGCTGGGTGATGCGCCGGGGCATGCCTTCATCTGGTTAACCTAGAGCTGGGGCAACTACTGGAGTGCCATTGAAGCGAGCCCCAATTCAATTCACCTGCACAACCTTTGCGGGCTGGCACTGTAGCTTGTCGCCAGGGTTATAGCTGAGGCCTCGGTACCCGATGGCCATTGGTCTTGGGAAGACCTGGGTGAGCGTCACACCCGAATTGGATACGCGCTTAACGTCGCCGGTAACACCGGGAGCATCAGGCAAAAGGGCTTTTGATAATTTGTCGACCTCTGCCTCTTTTTCGCTGATCTGCAGGGTAAGGTCTTTCATGGCGTTCTGAGTCGCTTCAGTAATCGTCTGGTTCGCGTTGTTCCCTGGTGTCGTTGAAGCTGCAGTAGTAAGTGCTTTAAGCTGATCACGTAGGCCTGTCAGCTGCTCAAACCTTTCGACCAAGGCTTGAGTGCTGGCAGCAAGTTCAGCCGAGTGCGAGGTTGAGCTTGCGATAGATACATCGATAGCATTTGCGTAATACACCTCAGAAACAAGCAGTAATTCTGGCTTTGAACTGTTCCCTTGCTTGTCATGGACTGTTTGAGGATCCATGGTTTTAAGCGTGATGCACTGCAATTCATTCCACCCATCTTCGGTGTCGAAGCTTCCGCTATTCCATGCTGCCTGGAGAGCGTTCATAGGTACTCTTATGACGGTGGCGCTTGGAACAGATACCGTCATCAGGTTTTCATCCTTTCCTGCTGCGCTGCCTTTGGCCCCAACCATCCAAGCGATCAGATTTCCACCAAGCCCGGACTCGACGACCGAACCGAACTGAAAGGCTGGGAATGCGACGGCGCGGTTCAGTTTGAAATCGACCTCAGGTGCACCAGCGCACTTGAAGTTGGAGTATTTGATTTCTGCAGGCTGCCAAGGGGTCACTTCCACATGGGTTGTAGATTTCTCCCCATTCATCGAATATCCAGAAACCGGAGGTAGTTCCGGAGCATTTTTGAGTGATAGGTAGAGTTTGCACAGATCCAAGGATCCAGCAGGTATCGGGTAGTAACTGTAAAACTCGGCTGGTTTCTCGTCAGATTTGATCTTGCCAGGGTAAGTCGGTACCAAAAGTACATTCCCTGGATAAAGGCCCTCCTGGATAGGGTAGATTGCTTGAAGCCCAAGCTTTGAGATGCTCTCTGACCAGGCTTTTAGCATTGTCCCTTGTTCAGGTCTTTGGGCGCGGCCCCAAAAAATGAGGGCAAGAGCCCCTAAGGCCACGATCACGACTGGTATAAAAATTTTGAGTCGCATATATGCCCTCCATCGAGCATAAAAGCATTTCGCTACCACCGGTATAGAAGCAGCGCGCGAAAGCGCAAGAATATGGAGGGCGTTTGCTGAAGGACATGTGTGTTTTATGCCCGATTGAGTTTCATCCCGGCATTCACGTAGATCCCTTGAAGACCGCATCCGCGAATGAACGCAGCCTCGCGATACTGTGGATTGAGCGCCGCGATTTTTGGTCGCAACATTACCCTATAGTGGCCCTATGCTATAGTGCGAACCGAATGCTTTGCTTTGAATGGTTAGTTGTTGCAGGTAACACGGCTGCTCCGCACATGCATTAACTTGAAGACATCACACTAAACAACGACGGAACGTTTTAATGTCATTTTTGATACCCATCATACTCGCCTTCCTGACTTTTCCTTTCCTACAAAGCCGCCTCTGCAAAGGACAATACAGTTTTGCGAAAACCTATTTCGGATGGGGGCTTCTGGGGACAGTTGCACTATCGATTGGCATTTTCTGGCTGCTTGGCCCGATCTTCTTTCAACAGGATCATGGCAGAGGTGATAGGGCGATTTCAGTCACCTTCAGGATTTGGAGTCTCGTTACTACTTTTTACATGGTAGGGGTCTGCATTGGTCTCAATCACATCCGAAAAAGGGATAATCGTCCGCTGTTGAACCTCTACATCATCATGCTCATCGTCTGCACTGCTTTGTTGTTTCTATCCAGCTTGGCGGCAGCACCCGTTTATTGGTTCATTTACGGACTAACTGCCTTCATCGCATACAAAATTCGGACGAATCAAAATCCTGGTGATTCACCGAAATCCTGGAATGACTGAAGCAATCGCAAGCTAGCGACTTACGTGACATTACTTTTCCAATGACCAACACGAGGTCTAGGAACGAGTCGCATCGTCACTCGCCAGCAAGATTGTCTCCCCTATCAAACCTCTTCATTCCTCAAACGCATTGCAGTCAAAGCCCCCCCCCTCCCACACTCTTCGTTCCACCGTTACAAGGCATGCCACGGTGTGCCTCGTTGGCCAGCAGGACAAGTCGTCCATTTTTGTGGGCACGACAGAATCTAATGCCTCGGTACTCCCACCCATGACTTGCGCCCCTTCGACGAAGTGCTGGAGGTTGTGACCGACGTGCCGCAGTGGACTGGGAGTTATTTTGCGAGCTCGCATAAGACGAAGGCTGGTGGCCCAAGAATGTTCGCAACTACCCTACTGACGCGACAGAACTAGAGACGTGGGGCAGCGAAGCTTTCCGTTCCATCATGCACTCGTAGATGCCCGGGACATTGCGCAGATGTGCCGCAGGTAGCTGGAACTTTAGATAGGGGTCTGCATGACGGCTTTTGCATTTTTTAATCAAACGATTTCTTTTGAAGTCAAAAGTGTAGCCGCGACTACGTCGCGAAGGTGCGATTGGCTGATACATCAAAGGCTTTGTCGCCTCACCACCTGGTTTGATGAGCGAAAAAATCTAAAACCCGAAGCAAAGATTGGAAAGAAAAAGAGCAAAAGCTAAGCAATCGGATTGATCGTCCCAAGGCCACCACAATGCAAAGAAGTGTACGCCTTAGGAGATTGATGCTTTTTTTTGGTTTCAAATATAAAGCTCCGTTTGTTTTTTTTGATTTCAAGAGGGGGGCAGAAATTTTTTTGTCGAGGTGAGTTTTCAAGCGGATCAGCCTGCTCTCCATGAAGCCTATAGGCGTTTGGCCATCATGGCGAAACGTGGTCTATGCTCGGCACTGCACACATAATTGTTAGCCCTCTCGATCTAAACGCCTGTTGTCGCGCGCGTTTTGATATCAGTCCCCCAGCAATGGGCCCGGCGCAAAATGTGGGTGGGGAAAAGTGAGGCGTCATCGCCCTCGGCGGAGACGATTGCTTTGAAGGCAACCTAAAAGCAGGAGATTCATCGTGGAGCAAAAATGGATGTTGGTCGCATTACCCCTAGCTGCTTTCATCGTTGCATGGATACTTGCCAGCTGGCGCGCGCAACGCAACCAGCAACAGATGGTCAAGGACATTGAGATCACTCGTTCCGCTTTAGAACAGGCCAAGGCTGAGTTAGTAATCCAAGAGACAAAGCTCGCTCAGTTGTTGGAGCAAAAAGCCGCCCTGGATATCGCCTATGGACGGATGGAAACGGATCGGGACAACAATAAAGATCAATTAGCCAGGCTGGATGCGGAAATCGTTGACCTTAAAACCGAGCTCAAACGCGCCCAACAATCAGAACAGGCAGCCCGTGAGAGCAACTCGAGGACGCAGGAAACCGCTGCGAAGCTACAGGATCAGATAACCAGCAACGCTGCCACATTCACTGAACGATTGGCCGAGCGCGATCAACAGCGCGAGAAATTGGAAACTCAGCTATCGACGGTCGAAACTCAGATCAAACAGACTGCATCCCAGC
Source organism: Pseudomonas sp. LBUM1648 (assembly GCF_059716145.1). Taxonomy (NCBI): domain Bacteria; kingdom Pseudomonadati; phylum Pseudomonadota; class Gammaproteobacteria; order Pseudomonadales; family Pseudomonadaceae; genus Pseudomonas; species Pseudomonas sp. LBUM1648. The sequence goes on along the minus strand of NZ_CP166808.1, from coordinate 3,262,180 downwards.
TCGGAGAGACGCGCGAATTGCACGCGCAGACTCAGACCCAGTTACTAGAGAAGCAAAATGAGCTGAGCACCTATAAAGCGTGGTGGGAAACCACCAAGTCTGAACTCAAAATTGCGCAGGAAAACTACGCTGCCCTGGAAAATGCTCACGTAAAACTCAATACCTCATTGCAGGAAAAACAGCTGAGTTTTGACGCTCAATTCAAGCAGTTGAACGAAAATAGGGAAAGTCTTACTAAAGAATTTGAACGCTTGGCCAACGATGTGCTGGAGCGCAAGGGTAAGGCTTTCAAAGAACTCAACCAAGAAAGCATCAACAATCTGATTGCCCCACTGCAGACGGAGATGAAAGGTTTCCGCTCGCGTATCGAAGACATCCATACCAAGGACGCCGAACAAAGAGTTGAACTGCGTACCGAGCTGAAGAACCTGCAGATCTTGAACAAAGACATCACCGACCAGGCGGAAAAGCTAACTACGGCCCTGCGTGGCCAGAAGAAAGTCCAAGGCAACTGGGGGGAGTTGATGTTGGAAAACGTTCTCGACAACTCCGGCTTGCGCTTAGGCACTGACTACAAACGCGAGGTGAGCTTCAACACGGAAGACGGCCGCCAGCGTCCGGACGCCATTGTTTATCTGCCGCAGAACAAGCACATGATCATCGACGCCAAGACATCGCTGGTCGCTTACACCGATTTTATCAATGCCGAGGATGACTTAATAAGGGCCCAAGCTTTGGCCGCCCACACCGCAGCCGTGCGTGACCGCATCAATGAGCTTGCCGATCGGGATTATTACCGCCTCGCAGGACTGAATTCGCCGGAGGTGGTGATCATGTTTATCCCGATCGAATCTGCCTACGTTGAAGCACTACGCCATGATGAATCGCTTTTCCAGCGGGCGATTGAGCGAAATGTACTGGTAGCTACTCCGACTACATTGTTGACCAGTCTGAAAATCGTCAAGCAGCTGTGGAGCTTTGAAGATCGCAACAAACATACCGCAGAACTGGCCAATCGAGCCCAACGCTTCTACGAGAAGCTTCATGGTTTCCTGACAAGCATGCTGGCTGTAGGCAACCAGCTTGATAAAGCTAAGGATACTTACGAAAAGGCTTTGGGACAGCTTTACACAGGTAGGGGTAACTTGATCAAGCAAGCGTCTGAGTTCAAGGAACTGGGCGTGTCCGTGCAGAAAGAGCTACCAGCTGAACTGCTGGAGCGGGCAAAGCTGGAACTCGATACAGATATTGCGCTTGCAGTCGAAGCAGAAGTAGCCAAGCCGTTAATAGCCGTGTCATAAAAAGCTGCGGGTAATGCGAGATTTTCTGAGCATGCGAGGGCCCGGAAAATCTCGTCTCCAGTATCGAGTTAAAGAGTGATACTAGCCAAAATTATGTGGACACCCTCGCCCCTATTCCCAGAACTGCAATTCGCAAACGAACTTTTCATTCCAAAGCCTCCGCAAACTCATATCCTCCATAAACACCGGCGACCTGCTATTGATAGCCATGGCGCCTGCGCCATGGCTATCGCAGCTAGTAACATTACTGTAGAGATGTAGCAAAACTTCATTGGCACAAGAGGTCGACCCTGCAAACCAGCCGCTGCGCCACACTTGGTTTTCCGCTCTATCTTGAGGGACTTAAGCGCCCTGCCGTCAGCGATCAACGTATAATGCAGCCCCTTTCAAACGTTGATGAAGCTTTCAGATGAAGAAACTGCTGTACGCCCTATCGCTACTCTTCCCCCTAATCTCCCCTGCCTTTGCCAGCCCACCGGCGACATTCACCGAAGCGAAAGTCATTGCCAAACAAAAGGTCTACCTCGACCAAGCCAATAGCTCTATGGGCGAGTTGTACTGCGGCTGCAAATGGACGTGGGTTGGCAAATCTGGTGGCCGTATCGATCCGGAATCATGTGGTCTTAAGGCAAGAAAGCAAGAGACTCGGGCAGAGAGAACTGAGTGGGAACACATTGTTCCAGCCTGGACATTCGGCAACCAACGTCAATGCTGGAAAAACGGTGGTCGAGAGAACTGTGTCGATGATGATCCGGTATTTCGAGCAATGGAGGCAGACCTGTTTAACCTCTACCCGTCCGTAGGTGAAGTGAATGGCGACCGCAGTAATTTCAACTACGGCATGGCCTCCGGAGTCGCTCCGCAGTATGGGCAGTGCAAGACCCGGGTGGATTTCGATCAACGCGCAGCCGAACCTCGTGATGAGGTTAAAGGGTTGGTAGCTAGAACCACCTTCTACATGTTCGATAGGTACAAACTCAACATGTCTCGCCAGCAACAGCAGCTACTGCTGGCTTGGGACAAGCAGTACCCGGTTTCGCCTTGGGAGAAAGAGCGAGATCGACGCATTGCCGCAATCATGGGGCACTCCAATCCATTCGTGACTGGTGAGCGTCAATGGTCACAAGGATACAAGACGGTTGGTGATGGGGTAGTTGGTGCCCTCCCTGTTAATCCTCCGAAGGCAGCGGCCCAGCCAACCCTTGCGAGTGCGAACGGAGTAGGCACTATCATCGGCAACAGAAAGAGTCAGGTGTACCACCTCTCCGTGGGATGTCCTGGTTATGGTCAGGTGTCCGCGAAAAATCAGATCTCGTTCTCTTCGGAATCTGAAGCCCAAGCAGCGGGATACCGCAAAGCAGGCAATTGCAAATAGTTGCTGCACCTAGTAGGTCGACCTCGCACAAGCGAGGCCGACTGCATTTTTACCGGTGCTATCACATCGATTTACGAGAACTTATCTAGGGCCTCACTACCAGAACTATAGGCCACTTCGTTCTGACACTGGGTTGAGGTGCTTTGCTTTGCTAATGACTGCATTCTAGTAAAGAGGCCACATCACAATAAATCGAGGTCTGAGTGGTCGACCACGCGATCTCATCGCATGCCAAAAGGAACTAGAGCAGGTCGTCCAATATCTCGCTTCTACTCGCTCTCTCATTTAACCTTTCATGCGCATCGCTGAAATGCTGTCATGGAACACGAAATCAGGAGTGCAGCATGAAGTGGTTCGGTCGATTGATAGGACTCGTTTGTCGGGACAACATATCTGGCCAAGAGCAGGCCAGAGAACGGGCGTTCATAGCTGCCCTCAACAATCTGAAATCTCTGCGCGTGACACCAGACGGCGGTATGTCGATTGATCCTGATGAGATACGAGAGCAAGTTATAGCGAGTCGCCGGTCACTCAAGCGTTTCGTACGATAACCATTTGCGATTCATTTGGCGTATTGAGCTGAGCCGGTGGCTCGAAGGAACGATAGAAGGACAGCATTGCATCGCGCTCGGCTACCACCTTGTGAATCACACAGGCACTCCCCTCGCCGCTTGCGCCCAGGCGCCTTCTTAGCCGGCCAGCATTTTTAACCATTAGCGCATTTGCGTGCCAGGGAGTTATCTCAGCGGCAGGCACATGTAGAGGTTAACAGCAGCGACCTTGAGCTACGGTGCTGCTTCAAGATTGCATCGCGGCGGGCGGGAGGACTTCCAACCGGCGTAGAGTAAGACCGCAACATCGGTCGCGTCGGACGCGCCAAAGCCTGTCGTTCAGGAGAGAGCTTCGGGCCATGGATGAGGATGGGTGATAACTGACCTCAACGCACGAATTTGGTACTGGTCTTATCTATAAATCCCCCCAACGTGCTCGCTACCGTCTGCAGCTCTGCCTCAAGCCCAGGCCCTTTCCCTACAAATGAATCGCTGAAGAGTTTTACCAGAACCTCCAATGTTGAGATGGCTGAAGGGAGCGTGGATGCAAACAGCTTGAACGCCGTCGCCGCATCCAGATCAATCGAACCGACTCTCGGAGAAAAAGGCACGGCGTGCTTCTCTACTACACGACCAAAATTTCTGTTCGAGCTCGCGATGACAGGGGCGAGCATGACCCAGGCGTCCGGCATCATCTTTAGTGATTGCTTGTTGATGACATGATCCGCATCGAGGGTTGAGTCAAAAGTCTTAAGCAGGCTCCGCTCTTGCTCTCCTGCATTTTCCCATGTGGCTGCACCAGCCGATGAGGAAGCTGCCAGACAGTCTGCGGCCATGGCTCTGAAATCACTGACTTGCTTGGCCCGGCGCTCTGCGGGCATTTTCTTGCGAATCAGCCCACGCTCCAAGGATTGGGCTACATCTTCGTAAACTGTGGCGGCAGCGTCCAGCACGCTCGCAAGCCCTCGATCTTGCCGAAGATAATTAAGCCACAGAACCATAAGCTCCCTGTAGGGTGAAGTAGCTTTAACCCAAAGGAAGGAGACGCCTACCATCTTTTCCGAGGAGAACGTCTGACTGACTGTGATAATCGCATCAGTTGTAATGGGCCAGATCTTTAAGCGTTGAGTTCCCACCCAATCGTAAAGCTCAGCTTCGGAGCTGAAAGCCCCAGGTAGGGCGCTAAAGGAATCACCATGCTCCACAACCGTCTTTACTGAGGTTTGGAAGTTTAAATAGCAATAGACATGATGATCCCACCTTGCTCCGGTTGAGGCCGCATGCTCCATATGCTCAACCAAGGTTTGGGTCAGTGGGGATGCCATGTAGATTGTCACCTGATGTGGTTTGAGTGGTGGTTCGAAAAACTTGAATAGACCGCATGGGCTTGACCTGCAGTGGTCAACTAATCCCCGACACGACGTTAAGTTTTTTCTCGGCCTGAGCCGGGGCCAGCCCATTATTAAACTGATGCGGTCTAATCCAGTTGTAACTATGCATCAGGTAATAACTGATGTCGCGGTGCGCCTCTCGAGCTGTCATTTAGCCCACGGTCGGTATCCATTCAGTTTTCAAGCTGCGGAACACACGCTCCATCGGCGCATTGTCCCAACAGTTCCCACGACGGCTCATGCTCTGGCGCATGCGGTAACGCCAGGGCAGTTGGCGAAACTGGTGGCTGCAATATTGCGAGCCCTGATCCGAGTGAAACAGCAGCCCTTGGGGGGCCGCAGTGCGAGGCGAGGCAGATGTTCTGGAAAACCAATCAGCCGAAACATATGCCCGAACGCGGCCCCTTCTTGTTGCCATCAAACCAAGCGTTGCGGGGATGGACAGCGGCTACGAATTAGGAGCCCCCATGCTTGCAGGCCCTCCCCCGAATAGTACACTGATGGCCTATAGCCAGACACTAGGATGCTAGAAGTGTCCGTAATATCTGGAGCGCAACCGTATGGGATACCACGCAGTCGCAGGCAGGGCGGCCGTGGCTTCAGGCTCGATATGAAATGGGATCGGATCCGGCTTTGACATGAGGAGTGAGTATGGGCATCAAAATGGATCACGCCTTCGACCAGAACGGCGATAGATGGGAAGCAGACACATACACCAAGGGCACGGGTGCCGAACCCCTTCAATGCAAATGCGGGACACCAGTCGCTCACAACCCACCGTACACCCGGGAAATGTATGACAAGTCTGTTTTCGTCCAGGGCTATTTTCGCCTCTATCCCAAAGGAGCTCATGCTGCGAATTGTCGATTCGGTGTGGACGAGGAAATTAACGAGATTGCCAGCACCTCCGAAGATCTGATCGAGAGCATCCAGCACAATCGCTACCGGATGCGTCTGGTCATGATCAAGGAAGCCCTAGAGAAAGGTGGTCGGAATTTCGAGGATGATGGGGGCACTCGGGCGACAGCGGGGCGGACTTACACCAACAACCCAAATCTTCTTCCTGCGTACATCAATTCCGCCAAGCGAGCCCTTAAGCTCCGCGCGCTCTGTGACAAAGACCAGGACATAGAACAGCATCTGGAGCTGGTGTTTGAGGGCAACGTGAAGGTCGCCTGGAATCAGTTCTATTTCGAGCCGGAGCGCCACGCAGAAGCTTATTACGCAGTGTCGCACAACGCCGTTCAACACCCCATCGCGATTCAGGGTGCGGTGTGCAGCGTCAGGACTGAAGTCAGGGGTGACAAAACTAAGAACGTTATCAATCTGCAGATGAACAAGTTCCGAGTCGATCCGGATGACGAAGAAAATGGCATTGGCCTGGAGGTGAGCATTTGGGCCAGGGATCCAGCGTGGCTCAAAGGCATTGAAAAGGACGATGAGGTCGTAGTTCTGGGCATGTGGAGACACTCCACAACCCCACCCGAGAAAGCCCCTAGGGAGGGACGCTTCAAAACCCTCACTAAACGCAGATTGACGTTGACCTTAGTTCTGAAAGCTCAGGTCTCCAAAATCGACCAATGAACGTTTACCCCCGCTGCCTAAGGTCAAACAGGAAACGCTCATGCCGACCATAACCAAACTCGTGCTGCACAATTTCAAAAGCTTTTGCGATCTGACTCTCCAGTTTGATGCCGGCACTAACGTATTGATCGGGGACAATGAGACGGGCAAGAGTAGCGTCCTACTGGCCCTTGACCTCGCATTGAGTGCGAGTCGCAGCCGGGTCGAAACCATTAGCTACGAAGCGCTACTGAACCAATCTGCAGTGAGGAAATTTCTGGCAGGCCCAGCTCGACTCGATTTGCTGCCAGAGGTGATAGTGGACGTTTTTCTTGAGGCGGGTGATGACCAAGGCCTGTACGGACGCCAGAACTTCACGGGGGCAGACAGCGATGGTCTGCGCATGGCCATCGTCCCCTTGGTGGAGGATTTCGGCGGAACAATTCTTGAACTGCTCCGGGATAACAAAGAGAGCTTTCCATACGAATACTACGCGGTGCAGTTCTCCACCTTCTCCGGTGCACCCCACGTCAGTTATCGAAGGCCTGTGAAACACCTACTCATCGACAGCTCTCGAATCGACACCGAATACGCCGCGCGTGAATACACACGGACTGTGTTCGGATTTCACACCCAGGTGCCAGACCGCCATCGACTCGAAAACCAATACCGTCAGGGCAAGGAAGGGTTCCAGAGAGAAAATCTCAAGGAGCTGAATGCCACGCTGGGCGAGTACCAGTTCGCTTTGCGAACCAGCGTGCGCTCGAATCTAGAAACTGACCTGGTAATCACCAAGGAAGGGATCCCAATCGAAAACCGTGGCAAGGGCGAGCAGTGTTTCATCAAGACCAATTTTGCGCTGCAGAAGCATGATGCCAGAGGTGGGCTACACGCGTTGTTACTCGAAGAACCCGAGAACCATCTGAGCCACACGAACATGAAGCGCTTGGTAGAGCGTCTGACCCGCACCCAGGGAACCCAACTCTTCATCGCCACCCACAGTAGCCACATCTGCTCACGACTTGATCTTCGTCGTGCCCTACTCCTTGGAACCGAACAAAAGGCAGGTCGACTCAAGGATCTGACGGAGTCCACTGCCGAATTTTTCATGAAGGCACCGGACAACAATGTGCTTGAGTTTGCGTTGTCGAACAGGGTCATTTTGGTCGAAGGGGATGCCGAATTCATCCTTCTGGAACATTTCTACAACAAGCACGCGGGAACCAGTCCGCAGTCAGACAACGTCCACATCATCTCGATAGGTGGTACCAGCTTCAAACGTTATCTAGAACTCGGCAAGCTCCTTGGGATCAGAGTCGCGGCAATCCGGGACAACGACCATGACCATCAGCAAAATTGCGCCGAGAACTACAAGGCGAGCCTGTACGACGGTGCCCGGATTTTCTCTGACGAGAACAATGAGCGCTCTACGTTCGAGATCGGCCTTTATCTCGACAACCAAAAAATCTGTGACGATCTATTCGGGGGATCGCGCAAGACACTAACGGTTCAGGACTACATGCTCAAAAACAAGGCGGATGTGGCGTTTGAGCTCCTTACGAAAAATCGAGAGAAACTCGTTGCACCGGCCTACATCCAGGAGGCGATCCAGTGGATAAGAGCGTGATTTTCGCGGTCGCCGGATCCGGGAAAACCAGCTTGGTGATTGATCGCCTGAGCCTTGGCCAGCGCGCACTGATCGTCACCTATACCGAGAACAACTATCGCCACCTTCGACACCGCATCATCCAAAAATTCGGGACGATTCCGCCCAACATCACTGTCATGACGTACTTCTCCTTTTTGCACGGTTTTTGTTACCGCCCACTGCTGCAATTAGAGCTGGATACCCGGGGCATGAACTTCCGACTACCAACCAACCATCGGACACCGCTCAGCGACATGGCGCGCTTTAGGGATGGCAGTCGAAGGCTCTACCACAACCGCCTGGCTAAATTGCTGGAGGTGAGGAAATGCATACCAGCCATACGCGCGCGGGTCGAGCGTTTCTATGACTGTGTCTACGTCGACGAAGTGCAGGATTTCGGCGGCCACGACTTCAACCTACTGCTGGATATCTCGAAAGCAAAGGCGGGTATGACCTTTGTTGGAGACTTCTATCAGCATACTTACGACACCAGCCGGGACGGCTCGGTTAACAACTCGCTGCATGACGACATCACCAAGTACGAGAAACGATTCCGTGAGGCCGGAATCAAGGTGGACAAAACCACTCTGGGGCACAGCTGGCGGTGCTCTACTACCGTCTGCGATTTCATCAACGCGAAGCTGCAGATCCCCATGGGGGCGCAGCAGGAGCGGGTCAGTGAGATCATTACGGTCGAAGAACCTGGACAAGCCGCAACCCTTCACGCCGACCCAAACGTCGTGAAGCTCTTCTTGAAGGAACACGACAAATACGATTGCCACTCGCTAAACTGGGGAGCAAGCAAAGGCATGGATCACTTCGAGCACGTGTGTGTCGTATTGGGAGCCGATACCTGGAAACGATACCAGAATGGCAATTTACACGAAGCCAATCCTCAAACTCGGAATAAGCTGTACGTGGCCTGCTCGCGCGCAAATGGCGACCTTTACATCGTTCCCGACAAGCTTTTCAAACCGTTCAAGAAAGCCCGGTAGCCGGCTTAGTCGTCTTTCTGGGCAAGATGATGGTGGTAGCTACATAGACCTCCAAAATCTTGGTCATGGACGCCTAGGCTACTGCTGCACACAGCGCACCCCGTATAGTCCAGTTCTGCAAAGCAGATTGCACATTGCCCATGCTCCACTAGAAAGGTGTCGTTACCGCACTCGTGGCACGTTTCGCTGCAAGCATCCCCACCATCTTTTACGTTCACGTAATTGATGCCGGCTAGCGATTCCACTAGGGCAGGCACCATAACCGCCTCGTAGCTGCTGGATTCCAGGCACACCATGCAGACGAATTCCAAGCCCTCGGGGTCGAGCGTCGGATCGTCGACCCTAACCAGCTGAGAGTCGCACTTGGGACAGCGAATTTCGTCAACAGCATTGGCAAGCTCGGGGAAAACCCAGTCAATTTGCTCCAACGACTCCAAGCATGCTTTGTATTGTTGTGCGTAGACCTGCTCGACCTCCACTAGGGATTGCCAGCATGACCGCCCCAACAGCTTCGCAGGATCTTCGTCCAAGTGGGGCTGGCAGAACTGGATGATGAGCTGCAACGAATTAGCGATGGCCTCCTGCATCTGGGAGTGGGAGACCAGGCTGTAATAATGCTCAGTTGAATTCCGTATTTTCTGAAGATTTTCAAGCAGCTTCCATTCAACCCCCGCAATGCCGAGCGATGTAAGCCTATTCTGGATCTCCATGTAATCAACGGTTTTCTTGCCCTTGCCCTGCCAGATCACGGCCTGGGTCTGAGGGTCGATGACTGGGCTGATATCGGTTTTCAACAAAACCTCATCCGACCCAGGTGGACTGAGTTGCTGCAACTTACATTTAAATAGCAGCAGCAAGCCCGCATAGAGGTTGCGAATTGCCGAGAGCACCCGTCTCGGATCGTCGCTATGGAAATCCTCCACCCCAAGCTGAATGGATGTGACAGCGTTCTGCATCATGCTCATTCGTAAGGCTCCAACGAACCTACCTGCTCCAGATTCGACAACCGTCGCTGTGAACTGCTATCCGAGGATAAACGCAGTGATGCCCAGGCCTTGGTATACGCCGCCATGGCATCCGCCCTGCGTCAGCCTGGGTTAACAGCTTACTGGGTTGGCAGATCATCTATCGACGAGGGCACCCTAGGCCGAGGCCCTGGCAGATAGCTGAAGGCTAGCATCAGCCCAGTCGACTGGTCTGCTAAATGGGTGTCCGGTTTCATTAGACCACTACACACAAAGCTCGATACCATCGAGAACACTTATGTCGTCGAGCACTCTGGGGCTTCCTGGCAAGAGAGAAGCTAGTGCCCAGAGCGCCTTTCGTCTGGCCATCTCTCGATAACTGAACTCTTCCCCACGACTCATCGCAATCAATCTCCAACCGACTTAGAGTCTGCTGTCAGGCGCTGGTAAAGCTCAGCAAGAAGTCTGGCATCGAGCAAAGCATGATGTGGAAGTTCGGGAAGCGCAATATCACCTATGTCGTCGGCTTCAAAATGCCTGAACAAGTGGATGAGATTGGTAGGCCTGTTCTCCAAATGACTCGGCCACTTGTGATCGGCATACGCGAGCTGGCAGAAGAAATCCCAGTCCCAGTCTGGAGCGTCGGAGCACACTTCGAGTTGGCCTTCGATACTGCCCAGGAAAGCGCTCAGCGCAGCTTGTGCATCCACAAGTGACATTCCGTAGCGAGTTAGACTCAACTGCGGCAAGACATGCTGGATTACGAAGTCACTGCAGTCTTCCATCTGGTAGGTATCGGTCAGTTCTACATAGAACTCGTCTCCCGCTTCTGAGACCAATGCTAACGAGATCAGCTTTGTATCCTGGTTGAGCTGAGTGAACTCACAGTCCAAAAATAGCTTCATCCTCTACTCCCTGTGAGTACCTGGTTCATGCATGCCGGTGTACCTTTGCCAAAACGATCAAAGCCGGCAGGTTTCTTTTATGACTTTAACCCAAACCAATTCCCCTTAAGGGAGTTAGTCTAAATGGCTAAAGCGGCTTGGCTGCCGATTCCAGGTAGAATAAAGGTTTTGCCCATCCCAGTAGCTCACGCGCCCCTGATCATCCAGTGACCGTTTTGCGCGGAAGACCGTATCGGCATTTTTAGAAGAAAGTACCCGGTTATCTAAAACTGGGATCTCATGCCCCTCGAGTCCATGAGTGTCTTGGCTGATAATCTGTCGTGGCAGACTCATGAGCAGAGCTGCGTGCTTGGTTTCTTTGAGGACGAGCGCAAAGCTGTTGCCGATGGTGCGATAGCCAGTGTGAGCGTGAACGACTAGCGCGTGACTGCCACCTTCAATACGATGCAGAACCGATAGTAGATGCGCATCCGACACTAATACGGACTTGTCTTGAACAATACCCGCCTGCGCTTGCTGACACCACTGAGCGACGTCCGCAGAGGTCTTCAGTTCCAATATTCCTGATGATCGATGTGCAAAATTCTGCGCCCCCTGTAAATAACGGGAGGTGGTGACAAATATGCCAAGGTCTGCACCGTCATTTGCTACCGCCCCGCGCAAAGCCTGCACCGCCTCAAGACCTATGGGTCGATTAGGGGCATATCGCTTAGCTTGGACATAAGCCAACGTATCCCCTAACGGACTCCGCTGAAGTAGTTTGACGTCAACCCCTCCATCTCCAACTCCCGGCCCCAGCGCTGATTCATATCCCAAGCTCTGGAACACGCGGTAAAGCAATATTTCGAATTCGCGGTGATGCAGACTGTAAAGCCGATCAGGGCGAGCTTGAAAATACTGATAGAGCTCAGCGTAGATATCGGCAAAGTCTTCGATGATCAGGCTACAGACCCATTTCCAGTGAAAGAAGTGGTCGTAAGCTTCTTGGAGCTCTTCGGTTGTGGCGTAGAAGTAGTAGGAGTAGCCGTCGTAGTTGTCATACCAAAAACCATGCGAGTCAGCGATTGCATCAAGCTCTGCTCGAAGCTTTGGATCTAGATCCTCATCCAGCATACGTGCGAGCTCCCCACTGCTGTAGAGAATGAAAACCACCGCCCCTTCGCCAGGTTCTCCTTGTACACGCGTCGCATAGGAGGTGAAGCCGCTGTCATACCAAAGATCGTTGGTAACAGCCCAAGCTTGTAAGTCTTTTTGGGCGGCTACGATTTTCCGCTCAAGGTCTCGATCCGTGTATGCGCCCAATCGCCCACCCCTTCTCCATTCCATCAGCCCCACCATGGTAGGAGCAGCCATTGAAGACTAATGACGTCCCTCTCCAAGAACGTCAAGTGAAGCCAGCAACTTCTCAAGCTCTGGCAAGTTCGCTGCCTTCAAAATATCGTACTCCCCGCGACTGCTCAGCATGTAGACATCACGAGCCTTCTTGATTCGTTCCAGCTGCGGCACTATTTGCCCAGAAGTCATCCCCAGGAAATCATTGATGTCAGCCCGTGTTTGGGGAATTTTGTACCCCTTGGACGCACTGGTGATGATTACATCGGAATCGCGAAGTTTTGCAATCCCGCTTGACTTGATTTTCTGGTCGCTAAGATCGCCGAACCCACGATCAGCCAGATGACTCTTTATGTCACCCATCGTCACGTAATCCTTACTGACAAACTCGCTTTGGAACCGAAGGTAGTCAAGGATGCAGCGTTGTAAGCGCTCATCTTCGTCAGGATGTTTACCTATCTTGGCGATGAACTGATCCGCCTGCTTAAGTGCCTCCTGATGCACTCGATAATCTGCGTACTGAGAACGGTCGGCAGGAGCAGCAAGCAACGATTGATATTTCGGCGGCCATTCAACGAGGCCTAGCGTCAGATTACGCAAAATCCTTTTATAGGCTTTAACGACCTCTTCTCCAGCTTTACCCTCATAGATCTGGGCGACCGAACCGGCGAAAAAATCTGCTACCTGTATGAGGACGTCGTCTTTGCTGCTCTTGGTCTGAAAGGATTGATCATCTCCAAACAGATCATCAACATAACGGGCCTGAACATACGCTTTCAGGCTCTCCTGGAACTCTGCACCGCCGTGTTCATCAACGGTCATCTGCAGATTTGGGCGGTCAACAAAGAGTCGCTGATAGAGCAGGCCGTTGACATGCTTAATGAAAGACTTTTTGAACTGAAGCCCTCCATCCCTGTACACCCTCGACTTGTCGACGACCGTGAAGTAGACCTTCAGAGGAAGCTCTGCCAAGTCACTTAGGATGCGGACACGCCGTGCTGCATCCTTGACCTTCACCTTGCTGGATTTGATCTCACCTGTCTGGAAATGTCGCACTCGCAGCGCTTCAGCGAGCTCATAAGCTCTTCCCAAGCTTGCTTCAGAAACAAGCACTGAGCACACAACGAAAAACCCGGAACTACCCTGCTTCGAGGTTTCTAGATCATGATTTCCGGATTCGTCGACAAATGCATAAGTCCTTTCCAACCCAGATACTCCTTCTCGCGTAGAGGCTTTGCTCAGCCACGAATCCACTGTAACCCACCCGGAACCGAGCCGTGCGCGAATTGAGCCAAGATGCCATCATGCAGGGTTTAAGTAGAACTGCTTGCCTCCTGAACAAGCACGGTAGGAAAGCGGATACTTAGGCCTTTTGATTCAGTAGCCCTCACTTCTGCAACGATACCCAAGCGAGAGGTGCCAGCATGCCCCGTCAGATTTATAGGACAAAGCCGCCACGCTGGCTCCTGGCGATATCAAGTGAGGTTACGCGAGACTCGGAAGGATTCCATGCCCCATCCACTGTTCGACTTTGACCTCAAACGCGTCTCGCGCCAGCACTACATAACAGGGAAAGCCGCCATCAATTTCCCCCATCCTGGAAGCACTACGGGTGGGTGGCACTTCCTTTCTTATTTTGATCGGGAATCCGGCGTGGCTAAGGTGTCCTTGGCAGGTATCCATTATCCTGACACCACCGCCTACTTTGGTGACCTTGGCATCATCGACGTGACCGATGAGCTAGCAAAGCGTGGATGGTCTATGGATGGCCATCGCCTGTTCATGGCCGATCACTACAGAGCCGCTGCGGACATGATCGTTAGATGGGCATTGAGTGAGTCCATCCACTGCAGCGTCGAGGTTGATGATTGGTTCTCCTCTAGAGCTGAAAGACAGCGACTGCTTGAGATTCTAGATACAGGAAAGTCAAAGCTTTCCGAGGTTGGTAGATTGCAAAAGGTGGAAGCTTGCCTCCGTGCGCAAACCTGAAGCTCGGGTAGATAAGTATTACCCATCGCGTGCTCCACAGACCAAGCACGGCGGGCAAGCAAAGACGGTGAGTGCAGCATTCTGGCCCCCTGTCAGCCCTGGTCGTGCTCTGCCAAAACATAGGGCAAACCCGCACCGCTTGAGACAGCGGTGAGATGAACTAGGCTCTGTGCACCATCCCAAGGAAGACCGCCATGCCAGATAATTCGAACTACAAGATCGCCACGGCGGACACCCTGACATTGCTGCTGCATAACCAGCACGCACTAGGTGCAGCAATAGAAGAAATAACCAAGTGGCTTTCAGAAAATGGCGTGGGAAGCGTCGCCGCTCATGCGATGTCGGCCATGGAAGCGCTGGACGCAAATGCTCAAGCCATCGCCGATTCCATCTTGAGGATTCGACAGTCTTAGGTGCTGCTACCCCGAGCCCTGCGCACCTATCGCACACTGCCAATTCGACTGAACGATAAGGAAAAGAATGTTCCCACCAATGGAGAATCCCAACCTCGAAATTACCGCCACTGAATTCGAGTTCTTGGTCAGAGACTGGATCCTCAAACAGGGAGGTAAACTGACGTCGCTGGAGGTGACGCACGACGTGAAGGTCGAGGCCTACGACTCAACCTACCAGATAGACGTGCTGGCAAAATTCCAAGCCTTCGCGGGCGCCGAATTTATCGTTCTGATTGAGTGCAAAAAATACCGTGACGCAGTCGAGCGGGAGCTGGTTCAGGTGCTGCACGACAAGGTCAGATCTGTGGGCGCTCATAAAGGAATGCTGTTCACCACATCAGGATTTCAATCCGGAGCGATAAAATATGCAACAGCCCACGGTATCGCGCTTGTATCGATAATCGACGGTGCAGCAACCTACCATACCCGCTCGGCTATTGCCGTTGATGCGAAGCCACCGGCGTGGCTAAACCTTCCGAAATTTGCGCTCTGGCACGTTGCTGAGAACGACGCAGGCAACATCTCGATGAAGTCGCTGGGCCGTGCTGATACCGAAATCAACGAGATGTTCAGCTAGAAAGATGGAGGGAGCAGACTTGGCTCTAGACCAAGAGCAGGCCGCAATCGAGATGGTACAGGTCATCGGTGAAACCCGTCTTGGCTCCAAATTAGAGGCAGCGCTTCAGCAGTTCAAGAGTCTCGAAACCTCCCACATGCACTCGCTTTCTTCGTCAAGGTAACTCCCTTAAATAGCCCACCTCGGCGTACATAGCTTTAGCAAGCTACAAGGTTCGTCTCGGTCTCACTAGAGCATGAAACCCAGACATATCGTGATAGGCTTCCATGTGCCCAGAATTGCTACTTCCAGCGTATCCACGACTCAAATCAGGAACGTGTTTATGTCGCTCAAAAATGCCTTCGCTGCTGTGCTTAAAGCGATGCGTGCAGGCAAAGGACTGACCCAGAGGAACCTGGCAGAAGTCAGCAGTCGAACATACGTCTCGAAATTAGAGCGCGGTCAATCAAGTCCGACGTTAGAGATGCTCACCGCGCTAAGTGGCCCACTCAACGTGAATCCTCTGACCCTAGTAGCCATTACCCTTTGCGCCGAATCGGGGCAGTCCGTCAACGCTTTGCTGCGCCGGACTCAAGAAGAACTGGAGGGTCTAGCCCATGACGGAGTTCTGAACAATTTGACGATTTCGTCTGGCGATGAGTTGCTAGCTGCACGCCCCTCTACTAAGTCCTCAAGTAATCGCTCAGCGACGAACGCCCTGCAAGTAGAATTCTGTTTCGCAGAATAGACGATCCCCCACTCAGCAAAATTGATGGAAATGCCGGCCACATCAAGCGGGGTCTTGTGCGCTTCAGAGAGCTCCCATGAAAATGCCACTGTTCGACCTTGCTCTCAAACACGTGTCACCGCAGCTCTGCATCAATGGTAAATCCAAACAACAATCGGCCTGGGAACGCGACCAGACACTACTCGCTAGACGCGATGCATGGGGATCGTTTTGAAGAAGAGTGAGCTCCCAGTCAAAACCTGCGTGACCTGCGGCCTTCCCTTCACATGGAGGAAAAAGTGGGCACGCTGCTGGGAAGAAGTGCGCTACTGCTCGGAGCGCTGCCGGCGCAGTAAATGCTGAACCGAAAGGTGGGTACGGGGAGTCAGTCTGAAGCAGCAAGCGATCAAGTCGAAAGTTTGATCAACATTGGCTTGGTGGTGAGCCCAGCATCTGATATCCCCACACTTGAGGTCGGTTTACAAGACTGGTTTGTGAAGGAGCTCCTTCGGGATTTACACACGGGTCGATAACCCTGCATGAAAAAATGCAGCTTGTTGGATAAGCACTTCGCTATTGCTGACTTGGGATGCCTGTGTACAGCTGAAATGGACGCATCCTCGTCGCACGAATTGTAAGCCACCTGCCCTCACCTTTCCGGCACGACGGTATGCAACCGATTGTCGCAGCAGCCCGAAGCCAGATTACCAAGGCAGGTTTGCCATAAGCTGACTTTGCTTAGGTTCAACGCCGCAAGGATCACGCGTTCTCGCAGCCGCTACACTGCTGATGGAGGCGCTAGCATTGAAGAGCGCCTTGTTTTGATGGGACACGAAGCTAAGGGAGGTGCTACGTGGAGACGGACATTAGATCGCTAGTTGCAGCAGGGCTAGTAGCACTCGCTGGTCTCATTTTCTTTCTTCGCTACCACATGCTGCGGCAATGGAAGCGGGAGGAACAGAGAGAATTCATGGCGACCTTGAGATGCCAGAATAACGATCAATACGAGATACTTTTAGACAAAATTACCTTTCCTAGCAGGCTTTCACCTGGAGAGGTTTACCGGATCATTCACAATCATAAGGGAGAGTATTTTCTTTATCTTTACACCAGAGGATCGCCAGGCGTTCTTCAACCATTAAGCAAAGAACGAGCGATGATTTCAGTACGGCTGAATGGATAATGGATCTGCAGTCAGACGCTTTTGACGTGCCGCCTGATGGCGGACGGCTGTCGTGAACCAAGCCTGGGCGTAAACGCCTGCGTCTCGGCCCTTCGGGCTTCCATCCTCACGCCTTCGGCCATGGGCCTGCGCGCTCCGCTTGCTTCTGGACTAACTGAGGCGCGCAGCGCAAATTAGCTTCCGACAAGACAGAGGCACGTCAAGCATACGACGTGTTCGGTAATTTGAAACTCCGCGTAATCGGTATAGGCCTGCGCACCCCGGTCTCGGGTAATAATGTCTACTAAAGTTGAAGCCACAGAGGATCCCTTGAATATTTATTCGACCTTGATGGTTATTTGGATTCGTTCTGACCAAGCATTGCTTCTGTAATAGCAGGTACCGGTGCAACTCAAAAAATCGGTATCGCGCCTAGCGTGGCCAGTTGCACCGGCTCACCGGCCTTACGCCCAAATATTAGGTTTTCCATGGCTTGAACAAAGCCCAGTCCCTGTATCCAAAGCCCGTCGTGGATGAGGCTCAAGACGTAGCAGCAACCGTTTTCGTCCATCAACAGCGCGCCGTGGCCGTGTTGGACTTCGGCGATGCTCACCAAGGTACTGCTTAGGCGTTGCTGCCACTCAAGGAATTCTTCGCTTCCATGCAGATGTTCAAATGTGCCAAAGGCCACATCACTGGTAGCACACTCCTCTCCTCTGCTGCAGATGCCCACCTGCACCCCGACAAGCTGTTCAAGTAAAGCAGCGGCAGGATGTTTGGGTGGAACGTAACGCGGTAGTGGTTCGGTGTAAGTGCTGGGCCAGCCTGCGGCGAGAAACAGTGGGCGCAGACTCTCAGAAAGTTCTATTAGCGGGGGTAGGTTCAGTGTGCTGGTCACGATTTCACCAAGCTGTTATTGAGGACTATAAAATCCACATTCGTTTCATAGTCGAAGTCTTCAACGATACCTTGAAGGTGCATATGTTCAAGACCATGCGTTGACATCTCATATGATGCATTAATGAGAAAAACGCCAAGTTCTCTAATCGTTTGTGGATCAGCAAGAATCGAAACCTCATCCAGCTGAATATTTTTATCACTCCCGACAGCAGTTCCGTGCACACTGAATTTATTCAACTTTCTCATAGATTGAAACCTTGTTCCCGAAGGGATTTTTTCTTTTCGCGTGAGTTCAGAGACGCTACCCCGCGTACCTCTGAGATTCCAACCTTATTCACTACAACTTCAGCCTTCCTTGTCTTGCATTGACAGGGAGCATGAACCTGTTGATTCGTATTTTCCACATGCGGTGGGTCTATTCGAATCCGGCCATTGCCAACCGCCTCCCAACGACCAGATTTTAAAAAGAACGATTTCATTCGCGCTTCAATTGCCACGGATCGGACGATAGGAGCCCGCGCCATGGAGATAGGCAATCAATACAAAAAATATTGATTCAGCTGACAACCGCCCCTTTCGGGCCGCTGGCAATCAGTGCAGCACCACAGGCGGTTTTCATGCCGTCGAGCGCGATGGGCACGCCATCGACGGTGTAGGTGCTACTGCCCTCGGCAATCGGGAAAATCCCCTTACACAACGGGCAGCTGACCTTGTGACCAACCCCGGCAATCGGTTTGCCGTTGAGGTCGGTATGGGAGAAAGCTTCGAGCACCTTGCCACCGTGTGTGGTGGAGTCGCCCAAGCGGATTGCGTCTTTCATGTTGTCACTCCTTTGACCAAGTTACTCAGCCATCAAAACGTCTTCGTACCCTTGGATATCGATGATGAATTTTGCGCCCGTGGGCAAACATAGATACTTCATAACCAGCGGTAGCATTTCGGGTAAATGCTCAATACAAATAGGCTGGTAAAAATCTATCGCTGTCGAATGCGTGCCGCAGTGAATGAACCAGCTGACATTCCCCCCATCCGGCAATCGAATGCGTGTGCCGTAAATGGGTGTATTTCCCAGAGACCCGATGGCGATAGCGACCATGTCCTCTGGTGGTAGCACTGACATCCCGTGTTTTTCGCATATCGCGCTCTGGACAGCGCTGGGATATCTGTGATTTTGTTTGCTCACAGCGACTCCTTGCTTATCGATCCTATACCATTCGATGGGTGGCTCGGGATCGTCAGTTTTCGAGCCACCAGTTCAACAACGTTTCGTCATCATCGTCATCGAGGTTTTTGTAGATATTCGCGTAGTACCATTGTGTCCCTGTTCTATCGCGAAACCGGTCAAAAAACTCATTGATCTTATCCATCCCATTGCCCGCAGGTACGGCCAACGAAAGATTGCCCTCAAACACACCATCCAGCGTGCCACCGAGCTCGCATCTGACATCCCTTTCAAGCTCTAAAATCTCCTCAGCAGGGATATGGTCGGCGTAGATGTGGATGCAGAAATTGCCGCCTCGTTCAAGAACTACCGCATGAGTGTTTCTGTCCTCGATAGAGATGACATCTCCTCGGGCCATATTGAGCGCCAGACCTGGTGAGGACAGCAGCTCATAGGTTGCAGTATCCAACTGACGAGCCGGGAGCTCCTCGAATACTGGATCTTCGTCTCTGGTGCCTGCATATACTTCAATCAGCATAAAGCTTAAGAACCGATGTACTTATAATAAAGAGAAAGCTGCGAATCCGTTTCCGACACCTCCACATGGAGTATCGCTTCGCTGGGTTTTCCGTCAGCAAAAAGGATACATTCCAACCCAAGCGCACCATCGTCTGCTTCGTAAATATCAACAAAAGGCCGTTGCTTTGTACGCGACACAAAGGCCTCCATCTCGGGACACATTGAAATCTTTGTACCTCTATCAAAGTAATGGTCAATGGCTTCGTAAATTTCGTCAGCCACTGCGGTAGAAATCCCGAAATCGCGTTGCAGTGCCTGAGAATCACGCTGGCTGATCGTAATGACGAGCTTCTTGACCTTCACGTAGGCTCGCAGCCCGTAAGCAAGCTGCCCAGGGTTCACTGATGATTGCAAACGCGTCACCCCCTCATGCTCAAATTGGCTTGATGGCCGACCATAGAACGCTTTCCAACGGCGTAAAATTTACTCCTTTAATATCTCTCGCAAGCTCTTTGAATTCACGCGAGCAAATAAACGTATTACTCCCTGAAATCAACCCCTTGAATTTGAACAGATCGCGCTTGAAGTCGGGAGGTAATACCAATTTCTTGAACCTGAAAATCAACCCATCCTCTTCTATGAAAGTAGAAGCAGGATCGGTCTCCGAGCGCGCATCCAGCTCTTCAAAAAGTACAGCATTGTAGCTTTTGGATGATATAGCTTCCCCATCTTTAGAAACCACCTTAATGGGCACAGCGTCAGTCACAACGACGTCCAAGTCGCTGCAAATCGACATAAAATCATCACTGGCAATGTAAAATCGAGCGACACTTCTTATATCAAAGTCATAGAACTTATCTTTAGAAATAAGCACCATCCCTTCTGGGTATGGCGTGTGCGTTTTGTAATGGATTTTCTCCGCATACCACGGAAAAACCCCATACTCGAAACCTTTGGTATCTGAGTAAAATTTGTCGTAAAGATCGGCCTGTAAGAAGCCAGCCGGGCAACCAGACTCTTCCTTCTGAGAGAGCACGTAATGTTCCATGTCGCTCAATACCGTCGATAGTGGTTGATGGATCAGTCGCCTCAGTCTTTAATATCCCAGTTAAACTTTTATCAGCTATCACATTTGCATAAAACACATCGGCGCCTATTGGACAGCTTTTTTATTAATATTTAAAAATGATTGTTTTTTCATCCAATTGGCAACCCGGATTTGTACCTTTCAAATTCGTCGAATCCCAGACCAGACAACTGTTTCCAACGGGGTAAATTCAATGCCCTTGAAATCGGTCGCCAAATCCTTAAACAACTGAGAGCAGATCAGGCTATCACTACCTGAAACAAGTCTCTTATATTTGAAAACATCTAGCTTCCAATCATCAGGGAGAATTAATTTCTTGAATCTTATGGGCCTACCATTTTCTTCGACAAACGTAGAGGCTGGATCGCAATTTGTCCGAACGTCCATCTCATCGAACAATACAGCGTTGTATTTTTTTGAAGAAATACGTTCGCCCGTCTCGGAAACAACCTGGATTGCAACACTGTCAACTATACTGACATCAAGGCTATTACAGGCAGCCAAAAACTCATCACTAACAACGTAAAAAAACCGGGAAACACTACGAATATCAAAATCGTAGTATTTCTCCTTGGAGATCAAAACCAAGCCTTCGGGGAAAGGTGTACGCGGGCCGGGCTTCCCTTTTTGCGCATACCATGGAAAAAAACCAAACTCAACGCCCTTCGTATCGGGGTAAAACTTATCGAAGAGATCCGCATAGATAATCCCTATAGGACAGCCAGAGTCTTCCTTTTGAGAAAGCACATAATAATTCACGGCGCCAAACTCCTTATTCATCGTACTCGACGTTGCTTTGTTCCAGATATAGACAAACTCTTTCTTAATCTGGACTGGATTGCAGAGATCTGAGCACGAGCCTGCGTTTCATTAATGTCGCCAGAATCGTAATCATCACGAACTTTTTCAACCATATTTTCAACCATAGGCGTATATACCTTACCATGCGATCCGCAATGGTAAAAAACGCGCTTGGTTTTCTTGGCCTGATCCGCACTGTCGGGCATCAACAGACCGTTTTCCTTCTTATCCCGCTCACCACCCATCCCGATATCCGAGAAGAAACTGGCTTGCCGTCCCCACACTTCCTCTGGGATGAGGTGATGCGCCTGCATTTTGTCATGGGCTTTGCCACCCAATGCCCGATTGAGCGTGCTACTGCACAGTCCATTCGGATCGACCCACTGGGTCGGGCTGATCACATATCGATAGAAGT
Organism: Pseudomonas sp. LBUM1648; assembly: GCF_059716145.1. Taxonomy (NCBI): domain Bacteria; kingdom Pseudomonadati; phylum Pseudomonadota; class Gammaproteobacteria; order Pseudomonadales; family Pseudomonadaceae; genus Pseudomonas; species Pseudomonas sp. LBUM1648. Next base: position 3,240,381 of record NZ_CP166808.1, on the reverse strand, counting down.
TGATACCGCCGGCGTATCCGATCGGGTCGCGAGACACGAAGCGACCGACACCAGGATCGTAGTAGCGATGGCGGTTGTAATGCAGTCCAGTCTCATGATCGTGATACTGGCCCTGGAAGCGGATCGGGTTATTCAGCCCTTGTCGCTGGGCCGAGGATGAGCGTTGTTCAATCGCTTGTCCCCACACCCTGTAATGGGCGCTCCATGCTATTTCACCCTGCTGGTCGGTAAGCTCTTGTGGCGTGCCGAGGTGATCGCACTGATACCACGCAATCGCATCAAACGGTTGAGGAACAGGCGCGTGATTCCACAGCGGATCCTCGTCCGGTGTATAAACATCACCGTAAATAGGTTGAGGCACTAAACGAATAGGCTGGTGACTTAGCGCCTGTACCACTGGATTGAATGTGCCGGGCTCAAATACGTAATGAACAGTGCGTCCGGTATCACCATCCAACTGAGCGGGACTGCTCTCCCACGCCAGGTTGTCACCGTCCCAACCGAACATCGTGAAGCCGCAACCATACTCACGTTGTTTGCGTGCATGTTCATTGCGATTCCACAGAGATCCGGCCTCTGGACGATGCTTATAGTGCGCTCGGGAGTTTTTGTGCAGGCGACGACCGAGTGGGTCGTAGGCATAATCAACTGCCAGACGGTCATCTTCGAAATGCACCAGGCGATCGAACAGATCCCATCGCATCTCGCACACACTGCCATTACTCAAACGCTTGACCTGATTTCCGCGCTCGTCGTACTCATAGTGCGTGCCTGCGTACTCACGTAACAAGTTATCGAGAAGCTTGCTGCGCACGGGCTCCTGATCCAGGGGCCTGCGGATATCAAAGGCTTTTTCGTCCAGAAGGTTGCCGGCTGGATCGAAAGCAAAGGTTTCGACTCCAAGCCGCGTGACAGCACTGATTAAACGACCTACAGGATCATAGCGATAGGACAGTGGGCCTCGACGACTATCATTGATATCCGTCAGTTGACCGGCTGCATCGTATTTGTAGTCGCGCTTGAGCAGCACGGACTTGTCATCGCTATGTACCAGCATCTGCTCTTGCAGTCGTCCGGAGGGATCCCATTTCTGCGTTTGCAGCAGGCGGTTACCCTGGTGACGGGCGACTTCACGATGTAAGTCATCGCGCTCGAAACCGGCCAACTCATGATCGTCCAGACGCAAGCCCAGTAAGTGCCCGCTACCGTAAGTCAGCCAGCTGACACGATGTCCATCGGGGCGAACAGTGGCAACCCTTTGATTGAGTGCATCGTACTCGTGCTGCCATACGGCGACCATCGGGCTTTCCAGGCCCAGATAATGTTGGTGTTCGCGCAGTATGTTGCCCGCCGGATCATGAAACCACTGCAAGCGGCTGTCGGCATTGCAAGCCATGATCAGCTTGCTATTGCCGTCGTAATTGAAAGTTTCGCTCTGCTGCTGTTCACCCAAAATGGCGCGACGTTCAACCAAACGATTCATTGAGTCAAAGCGAACCTCGACGCAATGCTCTCCGTTGTAGATTTTCGCAAGTCGACCGGTTTCGGGTTCATACAAGTAACGCGTTGAGCGCCCATCAAAGGCTGTTTCTTCCAGCAAGCGGCCGACCGGATCATAGTTGAAGTGGGCGCGCCGCTCATTCTCGTTTTCCAGCGCGATCAGACGACCGAGTTTGTCCCAGCGATAACGAACGGCATGCTCCAGCGCATCGACCCGTTCGGCAATCAATCCTGCCGCGCTGTATTTCCATGTCGTGCAACGATCCAGACCATCGACATGAGCCAGCAAACGGCCTTCCGCATCACGCTCAAAACGCTCTTCGGTCTTGTCTGGATGCTTGATCAAGATTAGTTGCCCGGCTTTGTACTCGTACTCGGTGCTCTGACCGGCGGCATCTGTAAAGCAAACCATTTGCCCGCGATAGTTGTACTCCCAGGCACTGGTCTTGCCTGAACAATCGACGTACTCCACCAGTTGGCCGGAAGCGTTATAGGAAAGTTTCTTTTCATTGCCGTTGGCATCTTTGACTGCGGTTGGCATCCCGACCGGGTTGTAAGCGTATTCAGTCTTGTTACCCAGCGGATCTACGCTCTCAACAAGATTGCCTAAATCGTCGTAGGCTCTTGTCCATTGCCCCCCCTCGGCATCGCTGATCTTGATCAGTTGATCATGATCGTCGTAGGCAAAGTGCACTACCGTGTCATCGGTACGGATATGCTCGAGAAGGTTGCTTCGCTCGTCATAGCTGTAACGATCCGAGCGACCATCGGCACGGACGTGACGGATCACGTTTTTGGCGTCATCGCGGAAAAACCAATCTGAGCGATCATCTGCATGTCGGATGCGGTAGGTATAACCAAGGCTGTCAAAATAGTGCCAGGTTTCGTGACCGAGCGCGTCAGTGACGTACACCAGACGAATGTTTTCATCCCACTCCAAACGCGTATCGAAGCTGCCGTCGTCAGCCCATTCGCGAACAGCCTTGGCGTCGACACCGTAGCCCTGCCATTGCAAATTCATACCCCGGCCAGTGCGGTCGGTGTAACGGGTGATCAGGTGATGTTGATACTGATAACTCCAAACCGCACCATTCTCATCTTGTGCCTGTACTAGATCGCCCATCGAATCGTAAGCGTAAGAACACAGCTGACGCAGAGGTTCTCCGTCACGAATTTCCCACAGTCCGGTCAGACGTCCTTGCTCATCAATCATTGTCCCAAGATGCAGATGTACTTTGCTTAGATCCCCCTCGTAAGTAATCAGATCGGACAGAACCGTCCGATCACCATGGCGGTATTCGTAATGCAGCATGATGCCGGCACCGCTTCGCAACTCTACGCCGGCCAGCAAAAACCGCTGCCCACTACGTACGTAGGTTTCCTTGCGTTCAAAACCACGGCAGAGCAACAGTTTGTCGTCACTTACCCGGATAACAGTGAGATTTTCAATGGCGTCATAATGAAACAGATCGACTTTGGGCAACGGAAAGTCGTGGCTGCGGCCGTCCGCATCATGGAACTGCAAGGCACCGTCGACAAGGTCGAATCGTGTTGTGAATGAAGTGATCCATCGTGCCCCCAAGTCGCCTTGGTCATAAGAACCCAAATCGGAGCTGTAGATACGCGTCCATTCGATCGGGAACGGGCCGGCCAAATTGAAGTCCGTGTGAGCAATACTTTCAGAACCAACTGCAAAGCTGATGCTGTCGCAAGTACCTGGACAGGTACCATTTTTTTCGGCATTAGGCTTTTTCTTCGGCGGTACTTCGGTCTTCCTGACTTCAGTTCTACCCTCTCCGGCCCGGTGCTTGGCTTGGCTTGTACCGCCGACCTTCACGTGACCAGCAACACCCCGCCTGTTACGCAGATTCCATGCTTCGACAGCCTTGGCCAACACGATCAGAAGCGCACCGATAGAAAACGGCATATTCGGGTTGCTTAGTTTTTTCAGCTGAGCCCGTAATTCCGGCCCCATGGCGACCAGTTTGGTTGTCTGATCGTGAACCAGTTTCTTGGCTTCGTTAGGCAACAGATGCTTTGCAGCGCTGTTGACTACGCCTTTCCCCGCCGCCTTGTAGACGTCCCAGGCTGCATCGAAAATATTGCTGATGGCCTTGCCGGGATCGTGCAGAAGTTGTCCTCCCACACCGCTCATTCGCTTCTCTGCTCGATTGAGGTCAACACCCGAATCAAGATCAGAATCGACAACAGCGTTCAGTCCCTTGGCGATCTGCGTCAGGAACTCTTCGCCTTTTTGTCCAGCTTTATCCAGCAGATCCGGCAAGGAGGATTGAGCCGTCTTAACGAAGTGATCAATCTCACCAACAATGGTCGCGTTCAAGTGACCGGCAATCACGTTGATCAACGCATCGCCCAAGAGGGCCTTGCCAGCGACCTTCATTTCCTGCCTTACCAGATAAAGCGTCGGTCGAAGGCTCATCCGAGCGGCAGCCATATTCGCGGGTACAGGAATTACACCGATTAGGTCGATGCCAAGGCTGACCCAATCCAGTGGATCACGCTTTTCACTCCGAGATAAAACGGCGATGTCATTCAAGACATCGATCAGCGCCATGATATTGCCGACTACGGGCAGGGCTCCGGCGAAATACTTGATCCGCTCAAGCGTTACATAACCACCACTGACTTCCTGAAGCCATGCATCAAATTTGGCAGCATCGCGTCCGACATCCGCTACTTGAATCTGATTCAACGGTACGATCGCGACTTGTGACTCGCGGTTTTGAGTTGCGCTTGCGGTAGTCATGACAGCATCTCACTTGCAATCAGCCCAGCGGTTTTAAGCGAAGGTTTAGGCAACGTTGGCGCCGGCAAACCCGGCAACTTGCCTGCCTTGCTCGCCGCCCCGAGGATCCCCGACGCACTCGGCATGGCGGCACTCGCCAGTTTCGGCAATCCGGCCACTCCGCCCTGCACTGCGCCTTTGACCTGCTGCGCCGTTTGCATTGCGCCCTGCGCGGTCTGCACCGCACTCATCCCTGTTTGTGCCATTTCCTTGCCCTTCTCCAGCATGTCCCAGTTCTTCGTTGGCAATACCTGCGCGACCATCGCCTGCACCTGACTCGGCACCTCTTCGCCCCCCGGCGGATTCAACGGCCATTCCGGCTTGCCGATATAACTGCCATCGCTCCAGGTGTCCGCCGGATCCTTGCCGAACAACACGCGCGCTGGCCCCGGTGCGGCGCCAGAGACGCTGGCAAAACCCTTGGCGTCGAGCTTGCCCTTTATGCTTTTGCCCAAGGCGTCGATGACTTCGTAATCGCCCTCTTTGATGCCCTGACGCCCGGCGTATTGGTTGAACAGTTCGAGGTTGCCCTTGCCGGGTTTTGGTGGTTCCGGGAATACCCCGGCCAGACTTTTCGCGCCGGTGTAGGCGAAGTTCGCCGCATGCGCGGTGTACGGCCCGCTGGTGGCATGGGTGATGCCGCCGGCGTTGTAGGTCGTGGCGCTGCCACCGCCCTGGATCACCAGTTCGGTCTTGGCGGTGATGGTGATGCGGTCGGCATTGGCGGTTATGTTGAGTTTGGCCAGCAGATTGATGCTGTCCTTGAGCGCACGCACGTCGATGTCACCGGAAGCGGCTACCAGACGCCAGCCCATGCTTTGCACGAACAAGCGCATACCGCGACTGGCGCTGGCCAGCAGGCGTTTGCCGATGGAGAGACTGGTGTGACCAGTGCTGCTCAGCGCCAAGTGTTCGCCGGTGGCGATGTGACTGGAGCGCGGCGTGGTCAGGGCGATGCCGGCCGGGCTGGCCAGTACCAGATGCGGTTCAGTGAATTCCGGGAACTCATTGGCGGTCATGTTCGCCGGGCCACTGCCGAGCACGCCTTGATGCTGTGCGTGCAAGGCCTTGGCCACGTCGTCCTGATCGCCGGCCTCCTGCGCTTGCAGCTCTTTGGCCTGCACCGCGAAGCCGTCCTGCTGGTCGCTGGCAGTGGCGAGGCGTTCGGCGGTTTCCGGCAGATCCTTGTGATGTTTCGACTCGTTCGGACGCGGCTCGGTGGTGATCAGTAGACCGGCACCGGCACGCACTGCGCCGTGGCGGTCGGTGCGCAACTCGAACCCTTCGCCACGCGGCTGACCACCGCTTGGGCGTGGATGCGTCAGGTAGCCGAGGTTGATCGCACTCGCGCCGTGATCACTGCGCAACGCGATGCTGATTTCGCTGGTGGTGTCGTCGATGCGCAGTTCGTTGGCGCGGCTGCCCTTGTATTCCTTGCTCTTGACCGTGGCCAGGGTCTTGAAGTCCGGCAGTTTGTACGGCGGTAGATTAGCGCCGTGGTACAGGCAACCGGTGATCAGCGGCTGGTCGGGATCGCCCTCCAGGAAGCTGATCAGCACTTCCATGCCGACCCGTGGAATATTGATCGAACCGAAGGTCTGCGCCGCCCAGTTTGAAGCCACGCGCATCCAACAGGTGGTCATGTCGTCGTGCTTGCCTTCGCGATCCCAGAAGAACTGCACCTTGACCCGGCCATACTGGTCACAGTAGATCTCTTCGCCTTCGGGGCCGGTGACCACCGCACTTTGTGCGCCCAGCACTTTCGGTTTCGGATGATCGAGCGGCGGACGGTACGGCACGTCCCACGGGATCGCGCTGAAGCGGTTGCGGTAGCCTTGGTTAAAATCGTCCTTCAGGTCAGTGGTGTCGCTGGTGACCGACTCTTCCAGCACCTGCGGCTGCTTGCCTTCGTGAAAGATCTCGGTGAGCAGCCACAGGTCATTCCAGGTCGGGTTGGCGTGCTCGGTCAGGGCGAGAAAATGTCCGCTGACCAGAATCGGCTGATCGCTGTTGCCTTCGGCGAGTCGATAGTCGCTGCGATGACGTTCAAGTGCCCGATTGGCCAGGTGCTTGCCACGGTCGCGATCCACGAAACGGCCCGGGTAGTCGTAGTCCTCAAGATCCGGTTGGGCGCTGCTTTTGGCGTCGCTTTCCAGCTCGATCTTCGGTTTGACGAAGTCGTAATCGCGCCGAGTGGTGCGGCTGGTACGGGTGGCCAGACGCAAACCGAAACGTTTGACCACCGGTCTGTCGGCGACCAGTCCGGAGTCCTGCTGATAGGCTACTGGCGCGAGTTTCGGGAATACCGTCTGGTCATCGCCGAAGGTCAGTTTGTGGCCGCTGGCGGTGTGCTGAAAGTGGTAATGAATCCCCTCCTCTTCGCACAGGCGCTGGATGAAGTCGAGATCCGATTCGTCATACTGCACACAGTAAATGCGCTCGGGGTAAATCGCGCTCAGCTGGAAGTGGTAATCGCTGGCGAGGATGCCGTGTTCTTCCAACACCTTGCTGATGATCTGTTGCACGGTCATCTGCTGGAAGATGCGCTGGTTCACACGATGCGCGAGGTACGCCAGCTGCGGGCGCAGGGAGATTTTATAGCGGGTGAGGCGCTTGCCCGACTCGCCTTGGGCGATGCTATAGACCAGCCCGTGAATGCCACTGCCGCTCGGCGACAGCTGAAGAAACGCCAGTTTATGCAGCACACTTTCAAGATGGATAGAGGCTTTTTCGCTGACCAGTTCCAGCTCGAATTCGAAGGGAGTGTTGAGAGCCTCCCGGCCGGTAAACGACAAGACCTGGAAATCGTTTTCCACGCCATCGACGGTCAGGTTGAAATGAGGCTGGTTGGCCGGTGAGAACATCCCTTGTTCCTCGCACAATGCTGCGACGCGCAACAGCCCGTTGGTGGGCTATTGGTGAAAAATTCTTTATTGGTTGAACGCCTGGGCCAGCTGCGCCAGCCCAGGCAAGTACATCAATCAGCCGTAATTAAACGACTGGAGCACGCCAGTCATCGGAACCCGAAGTACCGGAGACTTCATGAGTCCAGGTGATTTTGCGGTAGGTGAACTGCACTTCTTCCAGGTGGGTGAAGTGCGAGTTGCCTGGATCCTGGCAGTTGTGCATTTTGTTGTTGATGGCGACGATGATCGCGTCTTCCAGTTTGGTGGTGTAGTAGTGCTCTTGAGTACCTTGAGCCGAGGTACGGAACCACTGGATAACGATTTCGCTCATGCGCTCGCCGGAGGTCAGAGCCGCTTGCAGCAGAGGCGAAGCCTTGTCGTAGACCTTGGTGATCACAACTGGCTTGTGAACGCGCTGACCGGTTGGTTGGCCGGATTGCGGGTCACGCGGAATGATCACGTCGTGACTGAACGCCTGAACCATGACCTGGTCTTCGTGACCTTCCTGATAGGTGTTGCCAACGGAGTCGGCGGTGAAAGCGCCGGCAGTGATCAGACCTTGTTTTTCGCCGGTAACCGACATGTACGCTGGTGTAGCCATGGGTGTGCTCCTTGCTGAAAAATTGAGAGTGCCCGGAGGCGAAATCGCCCGATGGGTGGCCAACTGCAGTCAAAGAGCGTGCCAGGTTTTGTTAAGTCCCCGGGAGCCGGTGACTAAACCGCACTGGATCGCGTTTTTGCATGTTTTTCGCTCGGATTCGAGGTTTCAAGTGCGCAACTTCTTGCGCAGTACTGCGCAAGAAATTGCGCACTCGTCTGTACAGAACGAATTACGTGGGCTGTAAGGATGTGTCCACATGGTTATCCACATTTAAGTGCGCAAGAAGTTGCGCACTCCCCCCCAATGCCTACCCATTGACAATAACTGGCCGAGAATCAAATCCGGCCATGGGTTCTTGGACGTAAGAACTGGCTCTTTGCAGGGTCGACACGCGGCGGAAAACGGGCGGCGGCGATCATGAGTTTGATCCAATCTGCGCGGCTCAACGGACACGATCCGTATGCTTACTTGAAGGATGTGCTTACACGCTTGCCGACGCAGCGGGCCAGTGAAATAGGACAGCTACTGCCGCATCAATGGGTGCAGGCCTGACTTTCGCAGAATAAATACGGCAGTCACTTACCCCCTACCATCAGTCTCGACGAGTGACTCTTTTAAAGCATCCTATAGTCATGAAGACACAGCCTGGTATCCAAAAGCCAGGATTTCCAGTGCCCAAGCCTACTGCAACTAGCGCCACTCCTACTGCGAGCATGATGCGTTCTCCATAACCGAAATATCCATTAACGACTAAGCTGAATTTAACATAGCCCCTAGCATTAGCGGCAAAGCGTCGTGATTTTTAGATGAGTCAAATGGCTCTATCGCAAGGTGGGATGCTCGGACGGTTACGTTGATTGCAGGGCGCTGAGCGTCGATGCCGGCGCCTTCACAGCGATCTACCCAGTGTCGGTAATTGCGCCTGGGAGCCAGGCTGTCGGAAGATAAACTTTTACGTTTTTATGTGAGGTCAAGATGCTAATTCAGTGGGCTAATCTTGACCCCACAAGGCAACCCCGCGCGCTGCCGGGACGGCCAGGGCATTGATGAAGGTGAGTCATTTTGAAAAAGAGTGCTCTGCCAGTCAAAACCTGCGTGACCTGTGGCCTTCCCTTCACATGGAGGAAGAAGTGGGCACGCTGCTGGGAGGAAGTGCTCTACTGCTCGGAGCGCTGTCGGCGCAAATCACCTCTAAAAGTCAGATCTGAAAGGTTGGTATAGACTTCCTTGAAACTTACAGGGACTTTGAAAATGATCAATGCAGAATTACTGAAACTGATGATCGAGACGTCCAACGATGGCATCGTTGTGGCAGAGCAGGAAGGCGATGAGAACATCCTTATCTACGCCAACCAAGCCTTCCAGCTCCTGACGGGTTATAGCACTGATGACATCCTGTACCAGGACTGCCGGTTCCTGCAGGGAGATGACCGAGACCAACCTGGCCTTGCCGCTATCCGCGAGGCAATAAAGAATTTTCAGCCTTGCCGCCAAATCATTCGAAACTATCGAAAAGACGGTAGTGCTTTCTGGAATGAGCTGTCGATTACCCCAGTATTCAACGACGCGGATCAACTCACTTATTACATCGGCATCCAGAAAGACGTTAGTATCCAGGTTGAGGCTAGCGAGCGCGTACACGATCTAGAAGCTGAAATCGCAAACTTGAAGGATCAACTAAATCAAACAAAACGAAACGCCCCACAAAATGAGGATTAAATGCCTTGGCCACCCTATTGTTTGTGCTTGCAACAGCTAATTTTTCTAGTTTTCGAGCTGTGGGTAGTAACGCGCCATTCGTCAATTAAACGTGGCATTACACCACCCCCCAACTATGAGCAAGCAATGATCCTGACACTTAAAAACATGAAAAAACCCCATCGCATCACAGGCATATCGGATACTTATTAAAACATGCTCGGCACGCCATAACTCAAAAAGCCTGCAACTGGTTATGAATATTTAAATTAATTCATGCCAGTAGAGATTGACGATCTGACATATTGCGGTGCCCCTCTAGAAGAAACTAAAATGCGTGTGTTTTTCCCGCCTGACTTACGCCAGTCACCCCCAAACACCTTTCACTACACGTCGTCAATATCAACTATGCGATTTCTACCCTTAGACTTTGCGTGATAGAGCGCACTATCTGCGGAGACCAACAATTGCTTAAGAGTGGATCTCGACTCGTTCATTGAAGCATAGCCAATACTGACAGTGACTTTTATTTCCTCACCACCAGCATCCACACTAGACGCTTCAATGCTGCTCCTAAGTCGCTCCGCAATAACTGACGCCTCGACACTATTGATCTTAGGCAACATAACGACAAACTCTTCGCCCCCAAACCTAGCTATAGTATCTCCGGGACGAAGAACTCCCTCAGCAACGTTCACTATAGACTTCAGGACTTCGTCGCCAGCTGGATGCCCCCAGCTATCATTAACACGCTTGAAGTGATCGGCGTCTAGCATGACTATAGATATTGAGTGTTGATATCGATTTGCCCTAGCAAACTCTTTCTCTGCCAAGTTGAAAAAGTGAGCACGATTAACTGCGCCTGTCAGGTGGTCTTTAGTGAGTAAATTAGCCAGATTATCACTCGACACCTTGCGCTCGGTGATATCTCGAAATACAACAGTATAGCCAGAAAACTCGTCATCTTCGTCACGCAGAACGGCGATCATTGTTTGAGCAAAAAAATTGTGTCCTGATTTGTGTTGGCAAAGATAGTCTCGTGAGTGCCAACCTTCTTCGCGGGCGAATGTGAGTTGCTCATCCAAAATATCAACTTCCGAGGCGGACAAATTACAGAAGCGACCCAGCTTCTCACCAATTGCCTCGGATTCTGTGAAACCTGTTAAACGCTCTGCCGAAGGACTCCAGCTATTGATTACCCCCTGCTTAGTCAAACCGAGAACTGCGAAGTCGTTAACAATCGTATAGATCGCGTCTAACCACGAGTCGGTCTGCCTTAATCTCCTTTCTGTTGCGACTTGGCAAGATATATCAGTCAAAACTGTTATCAGGACATCTTCATTGACCTTTACGATTGTACATGCAAGGACAATACCTCCGTCGGCTGCAGACGACACGTGAACTCTATGATTTACACATATTGATCCGCACGACGCTCTAAAGCTCGTTACGAGGTTACGTAGTTCAGGCGCCACAGAAGAAAGCGTCTCAAATAAGTTTTCAAGCCCTATAGACTTAACTAGCGGCATCAACAATTGAGTCGCCATAGGATTAAGCATATCAATCTTACCGCTTGGGTCGGTTCTTACCAAACCCACTGGCGACAGATACATAAATGACAGTAGCGCTTCATACTCTGACTCAATTGAATCATCACTCTGCTCATCACTAATCATTTTGAAATCGCCCGATCAACCAACAGGAAGCGGGTGCTCGAATCACTTTCTTTAAGCAATCTCAACCTAACGGGGATTGGCCGCATTCTAAGTGCGAGGACATAAGAAATGATCTCATCCAACTCAGATTCATTGTCAAATCTTTGAGCGACCATAGCATTATTTAGACATGGAGCAATTTCCAGAAATAAGTTCTTACCTAAAACACGCGCCTGCCTTAAGGCCGCACTTGAGGCTTCATAAGCATTGTACACCACCACTTCTGAGTTACCATTAAAGCCAATAACACCAAAGTCTAGAGTGTCCAGTCGGTCAGGTGCGGCCAACAATGCCTGTATCGATGCTTCCTCGAAGGTAAGATTCATGTCCCTGCTCACTTGTGAAGTAAAAAATTAATTTGAGCACATCCTGGCCTGGCTTTATCCACCTAACCGCACTGTAATGAGCGCCCTCTCTTTTCAGTATTCAATGCTGACATATCAGCAACCGAAAATTTTTTGAGAACGGACGGGTGTTTGCCAATTTAACCTTGAGGCCCTGTTCCACTGTCTCGCATCTCAAGCGCCTCCCTTCGGTACGCTGCAATACAGTGTAGTATCAAATCAAGAATAGCTCCTCATTTTACATTGGGCTGCCCACTCAGTTTTTTAACCCGCTCCCTGGCTATCAATCAGGGGAGCTATCGATCCTTTATGGCGGTTTTTTTGATATTGATACTCAAGCACCTCTGGCTACGGCGCACTTGAGCTTAACAAAGCATTGGCTTCTCGACGCAGGCCTTTGCAATATCGCACTTCGCGTTGCCGTCTACTGGTCAATCATGGCAAGGGCCTAGTTCACTATTACGCTCTGCTGCTTCCCCGAAGAATATTCCAAGCTCTTGCAAGCGGATTGGCCGCCTTAAGCTGAGCGCTCTTGGACGCCACAACCTTGTGCTCGATGTTTTCCAGGTATTGGATCTTTAATTGATCTGCCAGCGGAGCAAGCACCGGGTTGCCCCTAAATCCAGCTAAGTGCGAGTCGATTACCGCCGATGTTTGCTTGGCAGCCGCCGCGACACTGGCGGGAATGGACGGGTCAAAGCGAATCGCCTCTAGCGTTAGATCAAGCTGCTGCAATATGGCCTCTGCATCACGCATCTGTTCACGAACTGCGTCTAGGGATATCTGCATCATCCACTATCCTTAGTGAGGTTAATTGGGTGGGATTGAAAGAGCGCGCTGCGTTCAGTGCGCTGACTTGAAACTGAAATAAAATTGTAGGCTACAGTGAGCAAGGCGTGTGGCGACTGATAGGGATCAATGTCGTTCGTTGCGCGAAATGGAGACGGCACCAATTGCTGCTAGTCTTTTCGAGGTGTGATCACAGGGGAGGCTCACTGCATGTCGTTCGCCGACAAATTTGTAGCTGAAATACTGAGTTTACAAGTGAGACTGTACAACGCACATGCACGTCTTGAGGCGCGCACGGATGGTGAGGCGTTACACGATCTAAGGATAGCCGTGCGACGAATTAGAAGCCTGCTGAGACCTTTCCGCTCAGTGGAGGAGATGCAGGTGCTGAGCGAGGCAGCTGCGGAGGTTGGTCGGCAGACTACGCCAGCGCGCGATCTTGAAGTCCTCATCCAAGAACTAGAAAATAGAAAACTACCCCAGCTGGCACAACCCAGACGTCTCAGGCTGAACAATAGCTATGGGGCCGTCCTCAACGGCTTGCCACTCAAACGGCTAATGGCGGCACTTGATGCTTGGCCTCAAGGTTTCCGTGCGGTTGAGCTCAATGGAGGATGGTCGGGTATTCAGCCGCGTATTGAAAAAACGATCAAAAAGCAGGTCGACCGGCTCCATGTCGCGATAGAAAATAAGGAGTTTGACCGACACGAATTGAGGGTGTTGGTGAAACGCACTCGCTACCTGACGGAGGCCTTTCCGGCGCTGTCCCCGCTGTCGAGTACCGAAAACAAGATATTGAAAAGCTTGCAATCAGCGTTGGGTGATTGGCACGATCACTTCCAGTGGTGCCAGAAGGCGCCGATTGAAAAGGATCTCCTTCCATTACAGGCAGTATGGACGGCCTGCGCAGCAGCAGCCCTTGAAGAGGCTGAGACCCGGTTGTCGGAAGCAGCAGAACAACTCCCAAAATCGCTGAGCAAAAAAAAGCTGCCTAAGTTGGCAGCCAAGTAAAGAGCCCGCGATGAGCATGATGTCTGCCGATAGTATGCTGACTCTTTTGAGTCATCTTCATGACAGCGCCTCGTCAGCCAGATAGATATGCTCTGGCAGGGAGTGCGGTGCATTTATCCGATCTGTCAGCCGAGTAACAAATGCCTCTGCCGCGATATAGGTAGAGAACCTAACACGCCAAGTGTCAATTACAACGAACCATCCGGTGTCCGTGTCTGCCTCTTCAATTTTGATCAACATCCTCGGAGTCCTTTCGCGGGGGGGGGCAACAGGGTGGAAATGAGTTGAGCTCCCTTCAGGGAGAATTTCAGTCTAGCTCCTTCAGCGCATTGATTTGTTCTCTGATGCGTTCCGAATTGATATCGAGTGTCGACACCGCCCCCAGGATGGTGCTGGAAGCTTCCGTTCCGCCTCGTTGATCAATCCACATCCCTATTGACTCGACAGCATCCGCCAGCGCGAGCTGGTTTTCGTGGAGGGACTCCAAAATAGCTGACAGCTGGTTTTGAACTGACATGACGCCACCTCATCAATACAAAATTGAGCTTAGCAGACGCCCTGCGCCGGATTGCGTTACGAAAGCGCCGCGGGTATGCCGTACATCCCCTCTGGAGCGAGGTCGCTTTTAGACGCCTAATACAGAGGCTCGATGCTGTTCGTCGAGAAACTCCGTGAGCCTTCTAAATGCTGCTGTAATCAATGATGATCTGGCCAAAGCTTAACCATCTGCTCTAACTGGGAGATAACCATGTCAGAGAAGTTCCGAGTGCTGTTTGTGTGTGCGAAAAACGACGTTCGCTCATTGTTAGCTGAGGCTTTGTTAAGACACACTGACACCGGCCACTTTGAGGCATTCAGCGCAGGGCTTGCCGTTGGTGACATCGATCAGCGAACGCTGGAAGCGCTTCAGCATATCGGTGTCGATTCAAGTGGGCTGCGGAGTAAATCTATCGATGAGTTTAAGGGGCAGGATTTCCACTACATTGTCACCTTATGTGACAAATCATCTGAGGAGGCATCCCGGATGCCATCTTCGGACGAGGTGATTACTTGGAATTTTGAGGATCCGACTACCAGTGAAAAGCCTGAACCTTTTCGCCATACCCTCCAGGAAATCCATGATCGCATCAAGATGTTCGTCACGGTAAAAACTCGAAATACCTCAGCGTAGGCCTACCCATCGCCTCAGAGCCTAAGGCGGTCAAAAACGATCGTCCAGAATGTTAGCCAATAACCCGTTGACCCATCGTCATCGCTCTACCTTCTAACTGTCACATTCTTCACCTACGTTTCCCTTCGCCAAGATGCTCAAAGGGGGCTTTATGAATAGTGCGTGCTGGCTAAAGACTCGGCGTATAGCTGCCAACCTCAGTTCACGAAGGAGGATCATTAGTGCGCTTTGTAGCCGTAACTCTCCAGTGATCAGAACAGCTGAATACCAGGCTACCCTTTTACAGCGATATCCAATGGATCTCATAAGCAGTGCTGAAGTCGAAGCCTTGTTGGACAGCTGGCTTCCCTCTACCGGGCGCTATCAGAGGTTGGATCTCACCTGACGCCCTATTACTTATACGGCGCTTTGGATTGACCAAAAACAAGTCACGCGAAAAGTTTCCTGATCACACGCTCATGCTTGATCAAAGCATCGTGCGTTTGCTGCGGCCCACGAGAGCCACATCGACCCCGGGAAATCTAGCGCAGGTTTAGGGCGTTAATTGCCGCGCAATCAGTGACGATCTACACAGTGTCGGTGATTACGCCTTGAGCCAGCCTCGCAGCAGATAAACTCTCACTTTTTGAGTGAGGTCATAATGCTAATCAAACGGGCTAATCTTGATGTCATCAAGCAACCCCCGAAATGCAAGCCCCGTCAAGGTATTGGTGAAGGTGGGTCATGTTGAAAAAGAGTGAGCTGCCAGTCAAAGCTTGCGTGACCTGCGGTCTGCCCTTCGCATGGAGGAAGAAATGGGCACGCTGCTGGGATGAGGTGCGCTACTGCTCGGAGCGCTGCCGGCGCAGTAAAAGCTGAACCAGTTGGAAATCAACTACGAGAGCTTCAACGCTATACCTCTCAAATATCCAGTTCACACTCAAAAGAAACCCTTCACATCACCGCTACGGCTTTTTGCCAGCATTCACTCAGGCAAACTTGCTCGATATTCTTTTTAAATGCAATGACAGGGAAAGGTCAGTGCAGTCCAGCTTCTAGGCCAGGACTTTTCAGGGACGAACAAGGATGATTCATGAGCGGTTACGTACTTAACCCGCCAAAGGACTATAGATACGGCGGCGTAGAACCTGTTGATACTCATGCCCTGCATTGGGCTGAATACAAAGAACTCCCACCTAAAACAGCCGTCCTAGCTGAACCTATTGGGTGCGTGTTCGCCAAGAGCTGCAACCTTCCAGACGGCGTAATCGACCACAAGAAATCCGCTGGGTTTGTACCTGTCGAGAAACTGGCTGACTATGGTCTGTGGGCAGTAATGGCTAATGGTGGAGCAATCACAGCGGAAGGTGCATCGCTTCAGTTGGTAGGTGGTTCTACCACTGGCAGTGCGATTGCCAAACGGCTCGGCGGGTCACTTCTACTTACCCTGTTGGAGAGTGCAGGAGCTGCAGCGACAGGTGCTGCTGTGGACACCATCGCACTACTGATGCCTAACACTAGCCTCTCACCCGATAGCGCTTTTACAAAGATGATCAGTACGCGAGTCTTGATGGTGGCCGAACCCGCGTGCGGGTCAATGTAAAAACCTTGCCGGACGGCTCCGTTAATGCCTATGGCTTCTACACGGGTGGCAAGAAGGACTGGGAAAATGTTCCTGTCTTCAAGGCCAAGAAAGACGGCGAGAACTACGTTACAGATATCGGCAACGGAATCGGCCTCACCTCGACGTCGGCAACAAGTCCCGATGGGATACTGGGTATCCCTGCCTTGGAAGATGCCCCGCAGCTAGCCTCCGTATGGGTTTATCCGCCAACAACACAATCTGACACGCTACTGGCGAACCCTACACATCCCCCTGAGTTCCAAGACGCAATCATTTGGTTCCCTGACTCAGGAATTGAGCCAATCTACATCGTGCTCAGCACTCAGTTGGAGGTCAACAAGGCCGCTGGCGATGCATTTGAGGAAGAATCTTACGTCGACTTCTCCGAGGAAATGGAGGAGTCAGGGCAGCAGGTGACAGTCAAAAAAAGTCGGGCACAAAAACTCGGCTCGACATCATTGGCAGAGACAAGGACGGTGAAATCGCATGTGTTGAATGCAAGGCATCTGACACAGCACAGCTAACCCGAAACCAGAAACCAGAAACCAGAAACGAGCGTTCCCATAAATCGAAGAAAGCGGCGGGATCATTGTCGGCAAAGGCAAGCCGGGCTTTCCTGGTGGGGCAGTCATTCCACCTACTCGTGTAGACATCTTGCGTCCGAAGTAAACTAACCGAATTTTAGAAGCCGTGATGTCAGTAACAGACGTCCAATCCATTGATATATCGGGCATCCCCAAGTGGGACAACAACAAGATTGTTCTCGGTATCTCTGACCACCTCGCTTGGGGTGATAAATCCGAGCAAGGCAAGCACCTGCAATTGCTCCAGGACAAGATCAATACTTATGTAGCTTTTATTGAGAGCGGCGAGATTTACACGGAGATTCCGGGGGCGCTGGGTAAGTCTCCCATCATCCGTGTTCAGGGCAAATATGAGCTGCCAGAACAAGGAGAGTTCTTCATTGATCGCGCTGCAGAGGTGCTGAAGGAAGCTGGCATTGGGCTTGAGTTCGTACTCAAGCAAGACGACGTATAAGCGTCCGACTTCCTCCATACGTACTGATGAAATAGCTCAAGGAAGGCGAACGGGGAAAATTTTTTCCTGAACGTTGTACAACAAAAAAGGGCCGTCAAAGACCCCTTCGTATTCAATCAAAAATCACTTGGTCAGCCATGACTCGACGGTGTCGGAACCATGCTTAGCTTTCCATTCTTTTAGACCTTTATGATTGCCACCCTTAGTCTCAATAACCTCGCCAGTATGAGGGTTCTTGTAGACCTTCACCTGGCGAGCTTTCCGGGTGCTGGCTTTCGTCGCTGCTACCGGAGCGCGACGGCCTGCTTGTGGATCTAGCAGGTTGATCACGTCCTTAAGGCTGTAGCCGTATTTTGCGAGCAAATCACGCAGCTTCGTTTCGAATTCGATTTCTTTCTTAAGGCCCGCATCACCTTTGAGCGCTTCGAGCGCTTCGAGCTGTTCGGCGAGGTGTTTTTCGAGTTGGCGGAACTCTGCGAGTTTGGACATGACTGATCTCGTTTTGATAATTAACTAAGAGTGTATTGCAGATCCGGAATTTGTGCTTGGATCGTAGCGCGGCAAAAATTACCCCGCTGATAATTATAAGTAAACTTTAATCTGGAATAGTTCGATAGAGATCGGTTACCCCCCCCAAAGCGGCTGAGTTCGCCAGCCCCAGCAATGTCGCCACATCGAGGTTCAACTCAGTCATCGACATCCGAGGCGAGAGAAATCGGTTCAATCAGATGTGGGCCCTGGTTACGGACGTTACCCACATCCCTGCTCACCTTGTACCAGTGAAGATCGGTAACAGGCCTGCAGTGCTCCATTGCTATTTCTCGAGCTCGGCCCGGAGAGGTGTCGGGATCTATCCATTCGCGCGCGTACTCAGGTGCCAAGACCAAGGGCTTGCGGTCATGGATATCGACCATACCTTGGTCACTCGCAGCGGTAATGATCACAAAGCCGTCTCGATCATCCGGCTCGAGGCCTTCGTGCACCTCAGCCAAACCCGCAAAGAACATCGGAATCTGCTCTTTCAGCGTTATGAAATAGGGCTGTTTTTTCTTTGGATCATCTTCGTCCTTGACCCATTCGAACCACCCGTTCGCCGGCGCGAGTACGCGACCATTTGGCCAGAGCTGATTGAAAAATTTCCCGGTCATGACAGTCTCGACTCTCGCGTTTATTGGGTCAGGCCGCTTTCCTTTCGCCCAGAACGGCGCCCATCCCCACTTAACCTTATCGACACTCAAGCCCTCTCCCGCTGGCCGGAAGATTTCCACTCGCGTCGACGGCGCAACGTTGTACCGCTCGACGGCCCAAAGGTCATAGCCATTGATCACCAGCTGCTTTGGCGCAAGCTCCTTGAGGTAATGATCCATCGATTCGTAGATCGAGTAGCGTCCGCACATGGTGTCACCCGTCGAATTGTCGTACCTATGAGATTGACCGCAAGCGAACCAAATCGTTAACTGTATGCATGTACAGTTAACCTCGAAAGGCTTGCATTATGAGCGTCACCATCCTCGGCCCTCTCGCGTCTGGCGGTAGGAAGCTGCCTCTCTATTCATTTAGGGTGCCGGCGGGCTTCCCCTCCCCTGCGGCTGATCACATTGAAAAACACATTTCCCTCGATGAGCTCTTCGACATCCGCGCGCCGCACGTGTACCTGGTGAGAATTGATGGAGACAGCATGCAGGGCGCCGGCATCTATTCAGGGGATCTGGTGGTCGTTGATCGGAGCGTCGATGCGGTCAGTGGCGATATAGTCATCGCAGCGCTTAATTCCGAGCCATTCTGCAAACGCCTGCTTTTGCAGGAGAACGCCGTGATGCTTTTGTCAGAGAATTCAAAATACCCGGCAAGGCATGTCATGGAGGGCGATGAGCTGGTGATCTGGGGTGTGGTGAAATACAGCGTGCGCGATCATGAAAACACTTGAGCCAGTCTTTGCCCTGATTGACTGCAACAGCTTCTATGCGAGCTGCGAGCGAGTGTTCAGACCCGACCTGGCAAAGACGCCTATCGTGGTGCTGTCCAACAACGACGGCTGTGTGATTGCGCGCAGCTACGACGCCAAGCCTTTCGTGAAAATGGGCCAGCCGTACTTCCAGATTAAAGACCATCTACGCCGGCATGGAATCGTGGCCTTCAGCAGTAATTACGCTCTGTACGGCGATATGAGCGAACGGGTCATGACGATCATCGAATCGATGGTGCCAGCGCTCGAGGTCTACAGCATCGATGAAGCGTTTGCCGATCTCACTGGCCTCCCAGGCGATCTATCTGCTTTTGGGCGACACGTGCGCTCCTCTCTCCTCAAGCGCACGGGAATTCCAGTCGGGGTGGGTATTGCCCGCACCAAGACGCTGGCGAAGCTGGCAAACCATACCGCCAAAAGGCTGTTGGATATCACCGGCGGCGTGGTCGATCTCTGCGACCCGTTCAAACGCGACTGGACGCTGCGTAACACCGATGTTGGAGAAGTTTGGGGAATCGGCAGGCGCATGAAAGCTCACCTAGAAGTGATGGGCATCAAGACGGCCATGGATTTAGCGAAAGCTGATCCGACGATGCTTCGCCAGAAATACAGTGTGGTGATCGAGAAAACTGCTCGCGAGCTTGCCGGCACCTCGTGCTTGGAATTAGGTGATGCTGACTCACCCAAGCGAGAGATTTGCTGTAGCAGGATGTTCGGCACCCGGCTCATGCAGATCGAGCCGATCAAGGAGGCCGTCGCCACCTACACCCAACGCGCGGCGGAGAAGCTCAGAGCGCAAAACTCGCTGTGCAAGAAGATCCGCGTGAGTATCAGGACAGGCATGTTCAATCCCGAAGAAGCGAAGTACGCGAACGGCGCACTGGTCGAACTCCCCTACCCGACAAACGACGTTCGACTCATGACCAAGGCTGCAACCGAAGCGGTCAATCGCCTCTTCCGACCGGGCTTCAAGTACAGCAAGGCGGAGGTTCTGCTGATGGATCTACGACAGCCAGGGGAATTCACAGATGATCTGTTCGCGCACTCGCAGCCGGTGATGGCAGACAAGGTCATGAGCGTTCTGGATGAGATCAATGGCCGCTGGGGAAAGGGAGTTCTACGAGTTGCCAGTGTTCCGGTGGCGCCAAGTTGGGCGATGCGTCGGGAGCGGATGAGTCAGAGCTACACCACGAAGGTGGATCAGCTGTGGACGGTGAAGGCTATGTAGCAGGGCAGTACTATGCGTAAACGGGATATCGTAACCATCTGTTTACGACCCAAAGCAGACCAGCACTCTACGGTTGCTCAGTCCGTGTCCATGGCCCACTAAACGGGCCATAGCGCTATCAACGATTATCCGTATTTCAGCGTTTCAAAAAAAACGACTGCTTCCTCCACAAAGGCTTTGAGGTTGGCAGTTCGTTGTCGGTCAGCCATGTACACAAGACTAAGCGGCATTTAGGCCCTTCAAAGTCATTCAAAATAGGCACCAAAAGCCCAGCGGCGATTGGGTCGGCAAGTGTATCTTCAACGCCGAGGACAATCCCAAAGTTATTTATGCCGGCGGTAATCAGCGGTCGCATATCTTTCACCGATAACCGGACAGCAAGTGCCATGCTTGGCGTCAATCGAAAAAATGCAGATACTGCCAATAAGCCAGCCGAACTTTATGGAGCGCCTGATGGCACGGAAGCAAAAAAGCAGCCTAGGCATGTCGAGCGCGGTGATCTTGATACTGATATTGGTCGTGGCCTTCGCAGCTGCCCCATCTAATATGCGGCTCACAGGCGTATTTTTGGCCGGAATCGCTTGCTTTATCTGGCTGATAAAAAAGTCTCTCACAGAGTCACCGAAGCGCCCTCCTCTCCTTAAAACGAATATCCTAGCCGACTCATTAGGTCAGACCGCCTCCTTGTCAAATCACGAGCAAAAAACTGAAATCAGCGTTGATGTGATCAGCGGAGACCGCGCTGGCTCAGATTTCCATACGATCAGGGTGAGCTCGCCTGAGCAGCAATTCACGATTCCCAAACCTAAAACCCTAACCCCGAAAGCGCGATGGATTGGAAAAGATGAAACCATCATCGTCGGTGGACAGGCTCTTAAGGTTGGCTTGGTGTATTTCATTGAGAGAGCAGATCGGGCGCTCAACCAAGAGCCCTCGCTGATTGACGGCGAGTTGACTGTGCACGCTGCGCGTGTGGATCTCACTGAGAAGCTAACCGGATATTGGCCGAGTTACAGCAGCATTTCTCCTGCAGCACGACGTGGATACCTGCAATGGCTGTCCGAGGGCCGCTGTGCACCCAGTGTGGATATAGGGTATGTCTTCATCTTCTTTTACGGTCTCGAGCGTCGGGCCATCGTTGACTCAATTACAGATGAGGCCGCGCGCTCGGAACTCCCCACCATCGCAGCGGAGATTGAGCGTCTTAAAACCCTCTACGGGGACAACTCATCGTTTCGAAACTACGCGTCGAATCTGCTGAACCACATCCAACTCATGAATGTGGAACCGCAGATGTACTTGAATGCACCGCCTCGATTTGAGTCGAATGGCTTTGAACTGCCGATTGCGCTACGACTGGCATTAGGCCAAATGGCTTTGGACAAACATCCCCTGAACGCGGCGTGGGCAATGGCTTGGGTGCAGTCAGACCCTAACATCAGCCGCCGCACTGCTGTGAGCAGATGCGCGGATCAGTTTGCGCAGCTGTTCGTGGCCCGATATTCCGCCCTTTATCCGAAGGGCCTTGTGCTTACCCAAAATAAGACTCTGCTCAAAATCGCCTATCGATCCGCCTCTTCGCGCTTGAGTGCTCCCGAAATTGCGTTGGGTGATATACCGGATGTTTCCGCTACGTCGGCAACGCGTAACAAGCTGCAGGCTATAGTGGACGAGTGCACGATAGTCCTCGACCCATACAGCAGATACCTAGGTCGTAACCCTGAAGGAGCCTCAAATCTGGAGGGTATCCTGCAACTGCCCGTAGCCCTATGGCCGGCAGCGGCGAAGGATGCAATCGCTGAACTGCAACTCCAAGTCGGGGATGAGCAGTTGGTGATGACTTTTGGGGATCTGGCAGGTCGCTTTGGATCTTCAGGAGCTTTGCCTCGTGGAACAATTGTAGCCTTGGCTAGAGCCCTCGAGTCTTTGAATATCGGCTTTGAGCCAGATGTACTATCCGGTAGCCGTACTCCCAAAAATTCGGACACGATCGTATTGTTCGCGACGAGTGACGATGATGGAAGCCTACGGACAACTTCGGACTATCACGCTGCTGTAGTAACACTGGATTTGGCAAGCGCGGTTGCGGCCGTAGATGGTGAAAGCTCAAGCGATGAGATGACCCAGCTAGGGCGGCATATCGATTCCTGGAGTCATCTTCGCGTATCTCATCAGAAACGGCTCAAAGCCCACCTGCAAATCCAAATTCTTCAGCCGCCTACACTGGCGAGCCTAAAGAAAAAGTTAAGCCCTCTGAGTGCCGACGCCAAACGCACCATAGCTGGGTTCCTAGCTCATCTCGCTCAAGCTGACGGAAACGTTTCGCCTCAGGAAGTCCGGCTGCTGGAACGCGTGTATAAAACACTTGAGCTGGATCCACAGCTGCTTTACGGGGACTTACACGGCGCGGCCATCACCCCTTCTAGGAATTCTTCCGCCGCGTCCGCACTTGGTGCCTACCCTAGTCCCAAACAGGCCGGTGGTACGCCAAGCATTAATGATGCCTCCCAAGGCTTCAATTTGGACATGGACAAAATTGCGCAGCTCCAACGCGAGACGGCAGCGGTTTCAGCATTGCTGGCAGAGGTATTCAATGATGAATCTCCAGAACCGCCTATCGTGAAAGTCAGTATCAGGGATCAGCCGAGTGATCATACGGCGACTGTGCATGGGCTCGACACAGAACACTCAGCGTTTCTGCGAATGATCGTGTCACGCCGAGAATGGAGCCGCCAAGAGCTGGAAGATGTTGCCACTGATATGGAACTCATGCTGGACGGTGCTCTCGAGCACATCAACGACATGGCGTTTGAACGGTTCGACATGCCAGTCTCCGAGGGGGATGACCCCATCGAGATCAACCCAGATATCCTGGAAGAATTAGCCTTATGAGCACGATACGCCCCAAAGATCGCGATGCGGTCATCCAGTCATTGCGAGCCGGTGTAGTTCCTCGTGCGGGCCAACATCTTATTCAGGTGGGTCGAGCAAAAGAGCTGGACGCTCTTCTGAAAGACATAGATCGACTAGCTGACGGCGGCTCCGCTTTTAGGGTCGTTGTAGGCGAATATGGTGCGGGGAAAACCTTCTTTCTCAACCTTGTCAGAGGCATTGCGATGGAGCGAAAGCTGGTCACAATGCACGCCGATTTGAATCCCGACCGTAGGCTTCATGCATCCGGAGGACAAGCACGCTCCCTGTATGCCGAGCTCGCTAAAAACATGTCCACCCGGACGAAACCGGACGGTGGCGCGATGCAGGGTATTGTTGAGAAATTCATTTCCCAAGCCAAATCTGAAGCCAAAACGCGAGGTGTCGAGAGCGAAATAGTCATTCGCGAATTTCTGGCCGAACTCACTGAGATGGTAAACGGCTACGATTTCGCCGACGTAATTGCCAAATACTGCCAAGGGTTTGAACAAGGCGACGAGCAGCTGAAGGCAGATGCCATTCGATGGCTGCGAGGAGAATTCACTACTAGAACAGATGCTCGTGCGGCGCTTGGTGTCCGAACAATCATTGATGACGCATCGGTCTACGATCAGTTGAAGTTGCTGTCGCGGTTCGTCCGGCTTGCAGGGTTTAGCGGCCTCATGATTTGTCTGGACGAGCTTGTGAACCTGTACAAGCTAGCGAACACCCAGGCACGCAACGCCAACTACGAGCAGATCTTGCGGATTTTAAATGATTCCTTACAAGGCTCCACTGAGGGTCTAGGTTTCGTCCTCGGCGGTACACCAGAGTTTTTGATGGACACGCGTCGCGGGCTTTACAGCTACCCTGCCTTGCAGTCACGGCTTGCTGAAAACACGTTTGCCAAATCTGGATTGATCGACCTGTCCGGGCCCGTAATCCGCCTGAGCAGCCTGACTCCGGAAGACTTCTACGTACTGCTTCAAAAGCTGCGTAACGTTTATGCCTACGGCGACCCGGACAAGTATTTGATGCCAGATGAGGCAATTCCTGCATTCATGTCGCACTGCAATCAACGATTGGGGGAAGCCTACTTCCGGACGCCACGTACGACTATTACGGCGTTCATCAACTTGCTCGCCGTACTGGAGCAGAACCCCGGCGCGGACTGGCGTGCATTAGTAGGCTCTGTCCAGATTGCTCAAGACGACGGCGCCATGCAGGATCTAAGCATCGAGGCAGACGATGAGCTCACCAGTTTCAAACTCTGAATCCTCGTCTTTCGAGCGCCTGCATCCAGCCGTCCAACAATGGGTTTGGGCCCAAGGATGGACAGCATTGCGGGACGCCCAGGAATGGGCGATTTCAGCGCTAGTCGATGCTGACCGGGATGTGATCATCGCCGCCTCAACAGCTGCGGGTAAAACTGAGGCCGCGTTCCTGCCCATCCTCACAAACCTGATGAATCACCCCGACCCTGCAGGTGCTGTCCTCTACATCAGCCCACTGAAGGCACTCATCAACGATCAGTGGGACAGACTGAGTCGACTGTGTGAGCAACTGGATCTCCCTGTTGTGGCATGGCACGGCGATGTGTCAGCAAGCAAAAAACACAAGTTTCTCAAGTCTCCTAAAGGCGTTCTGCTGATCACTCCTGAGTCTCTGGAAGCATTGTTCGTAAACAGGGGCTCTAGTTTGGCCGGGCTTTTCCAGAACCTGCGTTACATCGTGGTCGACGAGCTACATGCTTTCATTGGCAGCGAGCGTGGTAAGCAGCTCCAGTCATTGATGCAGCGTGTAGAGCTTGTCGCCGGAAAGGCCCTACCCAGAGTCGGGTTGTCCGCCACGCTGGGGGATATGTCACTCGCGAGTGAGTTTCTCAGGCCCGGGCACCCTCAACGGATTCAGGTGATTGAATCAAAATCATCCGGTCAAAATCTTCAGGTGCAAGTGCGTGGCTACATGATGCCGCCCATGCAAAAGCTCCGCCAAGTACAACTACCAGCCGCTGACGGCGACCAAGACATCGATGGAGACGAAGAGGAAGACGAATCTGGCTCCAGGCATGCCATCGCTGCGCACATGTACAAAGTGCTGCGCGGCAGTAACAACCTGATATTCCCCAACAGCCGGCAAGAGGTGGAGTGGTACGCGGATCGGTTGCGGCGGCTCTGTGAGATCAGCGGGATGCCCAATGAGTTTCTTCCCCATCACGGCAGCCTATCGAAAGACCTGCGAGAAGACACGGAGCGCGCGCTCAAGGCCGGTACGCCTCCAGCATCCGCTGTATGCACCACTACGTTGGAGCTTGGGATAGATATAGGCAACATCAAGACAGTCGTCCAGATAGGCTCTCCGCCATCAGTCGCAAGCCTGCGCCAACGTCTAGGTCGGTCAGGTCGCCGGAACGATGAACCGGCTACGCTCCGGGCGTACTGTCAGGAACGTGAGCTTACAGATCAATCGTTGCTATCTGACCTACTTCGCCAAAACCTCGTCCAAACCATCGCCATGATCAGGCTGCTGACTGGCAACTGGTTTGAGCCGCCTAGAGCTGAGGGATTGCATGCCTCGACATTAGTACAACAAATTCTATCAGTAATCGCACAGCAAGGAGGAGCCAGCGCGGCGCAGCTATGGGGTGGTCTGGTTGAAAGCGGGACATTTAAAAGCATTTCCAAGCCTGACTTCTTTGCTCTACTGAAGGAGCTCGGCGTGAAGAAACTGATCGTGCAGGACAGCTCAGGTCACTTACTACCGGGAGAAGTCGGCGAACGGCTGATCAACCATTACGAGTTCTATAGCGCCTTCACCAGCGATGAAGAATTCAGGCTTATCCGCGAGGGCAAGCCACTTGGGTCAATACCTGTCAGTCGGCCTCTAATGAAGGGACAGCGGATTATCTTTGGTGGCCGGCGTTGGCGCGTACTGGATGTAGATATAGAAAAAAAGGTGATCGTCGTAACCGCCGCTCGGGGCGGTCAGCCACCCCAATTCGACGGGCTTGGTGCGATGGTACATGACCATGTGAGAGAGGAGATGCGGGCCGTACTGACCGAAACTACGCCCTGCCCCTTCATCGATAGCAAAGCGCAGCAGCTAATGAGCGAAGCCCGTAAATCCTTCAGATCTCTCGGGCTAGCAAATGAATTCACCTACGGCTCTGACTCGAAAACTCATTTGTTGACTTGGCGTGGCGACCAAACCAACGACGCTCTAGTGCTCATGTTCAACTATGTAGGACTGTCTTGCGAGAGCTCGGGCCTTGCATTGTCGCTCGGCGGCTCACAAAAAAGTGTCGCTGACGCCCTCGCAAGAATTGCGGAACTGGATCCCGACGATATTGAGGCGTTACTGGATGGAGTCGAGAATCTAATAAAGGAGAAGTGGGACTGGGCTCTCCCCCGCTCCCTGCTCATGAAATCCTATGCGTCATCTCAGTTGAATTTCAAAGGTGCAGTAGAGTTTGCAAAGTTGTTTACTACTCGATGGCTGCACGGTGGAAACGCATTCGAAAGCCCGACCGTCCACTAGCGGTAAGCTGACCTAGCGCAGGTGGTGCACATGCGTAAATCCGGCCGCCTGGCGAGAGCAAAGTCGGAACCTGTCAATCGTGCGAAGGCGTTTGGCTGTTAGCTTCATTTTACGGTTAACAGCTGTCCTTGAGCATGGCGGGATTGTGGTTATTACTTAGCAAGCGGAGCGCTCAGGCCGATTAGGCCGAAGGCGTGAAGGATGGACGCCCGGAGGGCCGGGACATGGCGGGACGCCGGGCCCGGTTCACGACAGCCTGGCCGCTAATAGCGGCTCGCCCCCCCGACAAAAAGTCAGTCAGTCGTCACGGTTACAACTGAGTAATGCCAACGGCATGGGCCGAACACAATGTGCTGAGCCACTGCCCTCTGAAAAGGCTGCCAGGAGCCCCGCACCTCTCACAAGTTTTCAGCGAAAGCCCGGCTGCCAAATCAACTGCTCCACGGCGGTACGCATCCCCACCGTCATAAAATAAATGAAGCTCGCCAAATTTAGATTTGATCTGGGCGACAGTCACCCGCATGACGTCAGGATGCCGCGTTAGATGCGACTGCAAGGTATCGCGAAGAGCCAAGAGAAGACCGCGCCAACCCGGACACAGTAGATCTCATCGACACTAGGATCCGAGATGGTGGGAGCGAGAGTCTTCTGAACTATCTAAAGACGGCAGAACCGCAACCGGAGCAACCGTGCTGAACATGGACATGAACAATATTCCTTCAAACTCGTAATTTCGCGGATCATCAGATAGAAACCACTAGCGGCCAGCAGCCTTCTCGAGCGTCGCACGTAATGAGAGCTCGTCTAGTGAAAACTATATTCAGCTCGTCGTAGAAAGTTTCTAAAACTAGCTCTGCCGTTATCACGCTTGAAAGAGGCGACAACGTATCGGGAATTCTGCGCGGTCAGCACCCAAAATCGTCCTTCCTTTTGCACTTGGCTGATATCGCTGGTGCGCAAAAAGTGACCATCTGCATAGCGTCCGTGAGGCCCTTGATCCACGTGACCAAAAACGATACCCACCGCTGAATTTGCGTATACGAAAACGTCGCTCAGGATGGCAGTGATGGTTTCACCATACAGATGCTTGCTTGCGCGTAGGATTCTGCGCAGATGAAAATCCGTGAGATGCCTGGAGTGAAATTCGATCTCTGTAGCGTTCGACATGGTCTAGATCTCGGTTTAGAAGATTTTCTTCACTTCAACTAAGGAGTCGACACAAAACAGAGGGTCATGAACGTCTGCATACACCTCCCCACTCGCTACCTCCAGAAGGCACACTTGAATGCCGTTTCTATCGAGGCCAATCGACATACCGACCAGCCTTTCCATGCGCCACCCATCAGTCTTGTTCATCCAAGCGGGAGTGATTGCCTGTACCTCCTTGAGGACTACATCCTCACCGCATTTCTCAAGAACCTGCTTAAACCCCAATTCATCTCCGACCATTTCAACCACGGGGGTCATACGGTGTTCGTTTCTAATTTTTAGATCAATGTGGTACCAGTGGGTCGGGAGCAATCGCGAGACCTTAAACCAATGCGCATGTCCTTCGCCGAACATTCCTGCGACTCCGGCCCTATCTGTCACGTTTGTTCCGAACATCTCAACCTCAATCGTTGAACCGATTTCACGCTAGAAAAAAGAGAGAACCGTCTTGAGACTTGCTGACTTTTCGTAACCGGGCCCTTTCAACACGTAGATCGTGTTCCTTGTTTCAAAGAGGAACCCCTCCTCAAACGTGGTTGCAAAAGTGCTACGCACCCAGTCACCCACGTCGAAGCGCCGCTCACTATCAAAGCGAACATTGTGAGCAAACAGAATCATTGGAAGCTGCCCGGCCGCATGGATTTTGTTCAGCTCCTCTTCGCTTACGTCCACGTTGAAAATTGTCCAGTTCTCAACCAAGCAGTACGGCTTGTACGGATACAGTGCTCGGACGAGTTCAATGAGTTGCTCATCTGTGTCCATAGAGCCCTGGAGTGGTTCACCGGGGCCACCGATTAGTTCGTCATCACATTCTTTTTGATCTGTACTCAACTGCTAAATCTCCGTTGATGCATTGTCTGCGTTCACCACGCGCGCCCTCAAAGGCTGTGCAGCTGTAGGCCGGAACCGACCTCAAACAAACGAGGTTGGTTTATCACGATCCTTGGTCGCTCGAGGTCTGTGACTACCTCTAGAGCTGGCGTGCCCCCCATGGACATACCGGTTTTTGAATGCCCCTGCTTATTGGAATTGGCGCCGTCCTGCCCCGCCCTCAAACCACTGCTTACCGACTCTGGTACGCCCAGAAGTACGGATAATACACTATATTGACGTTTATCCGTAAAGCTCAGTTATGGCTATATCCTGACTTTTGAGAAAGTCATGGAACTGAGAACCGCATTTGCAGGTGTGCTTAGGGCGCTCCGTCTCGTCCGGCGCGCCAGGTACGCTGACGTCTCGGATGCGACCCACCGACGTAAAGTCAGTGCCCTTGAGAACGCACAGACCAGCATCACCGTCGAGCAATTTGACGAGCTGGCGCAGTCCCTTGGCCTCGATCCCATAGCGATGCTTACCCTCTGCATTGCCCACCGCCAGGGTGAGCAGCCACTCACGGTAATTGGCCGTGCATTGACCAATGTAGCGGCCTTCGAAGCTGAGGGTGGCATGAAGGTACTCAGCGATCAGTTCGATGCTGACGGTAACCTGATAAAACGTGGACGCGGCAAGCCGCTAAACGCAGATAACGAGAGAGCGGTACTGGCACTCAAAGCGGAAGGTGCGACGCAACAGCAGGCTGCGGCGCACCTGGGGCTGGCGTTGACGTCGGTGAGGGAGTATTGGAGAAAGAGATAGTCGAGGTATCTCCGACCGCAGGCGAAGTAATTTGTCAAGAGCGGCACATGAATGAGGACGATGGCTGAAGTCTTCACTCCAGCGCTGCCTGGATGACGGTGTTTAGCGGCGCTCCGGTATTGGCGGTCTTGAAGATCTCACCGCCTGCGGAATGAGTTGGCCCAGTAACGTGTGGACGATTCAACGTTTTGCCCAGCTTGAACATAAGGAGCGGGATATGGCTTCGTGAAAACCTTCCAAAAAACTCGATATCAGGGTGGACGATGTCTCCCCCAACTTGACCAGTTTCTCTCGAACGACCATCACTTCCTCTGCACTTAAGTTCAGAGTTACCATGCGCCCCAATTGCTGCGGTGAGGGTGGCAGCGTTCTGCGGACGCAATGGTCATGGTGCCCCAAGTAGACGATTTCTGCCGGTGAAACCATACCGCTTAACCATCCGATCAATAGCAAAGCCCCCATCCGCTGGTACGGATCACTGTCATTCAATCCGTACTCGATGCGCTCATGCAGATCCAGATTTAGTCTGCACAAAACATGTTGGGCGCGAGAAAACCCCACTGACGCTATCCCACCAGGTGCAAACGCCGTTCGCTTCGCAAGCAACAGTCCATACAGCGCTTCCACTCCCTCGGTGAGCTCCTGCCCTGGTATCAACGATTCAATCCAATTCTGCATGCGTATTGCGATTCCCGCAATTCGCCGGTCAAAGAGAGAGCTCTGCCCTGTTCGCTCACCTGCTGAATAGAGGTACGCATCCCAGATACGTCTTTCAGGTGTAAAAGTATCCCGCGGTCTCATCAATGGGCGTCGGTGTTCAACGCAATATACGCTGGTCGTGTAGCACCAAGATTGACGCCAGACTGGAAAACCAGTCGTCACCATACTTTCGAGAAGACAAGCAGAGCAGTATGTGTGCCGGAAATGGATGTCAAGCAACCCTGACTGGCGCGCAGCAAACTGCTTTCTTAAGACATTCGCTCCGGTACCATAAGTGTCATGCACAACTTTAAATAGCATGGTATCAAGATCAAACTCGATGTCCTCAAAGACTGGAGGTGGCCAAGACTTCACGACACCGGGCACCACTCGTTTTGGGGGAGCGAGGCACTGGTTAATTGTACTCCGAAATAAATGAGGGTTTCGGAGCTTGTTCTGGCCCAAGCACCGCATCACCCAAGAAAGAAGTGTCTCTCCCAGGATGAAACGGGGCGGTCTCCCTGATGAAAATTCGTCGAACAACTCAAAATTTCCACATATTACGTAGGCTCTCAACGGGCAACGATGGGCAAGTTTTGTACAAGGGGTTTCGCGCTAATATCTGTAGAATTTGTATGAGGGCGCCGCTGGCACCATGAGCTTTATCCAGAAGATTTTTTGTGAAGTCGTCATTGGCCATTTGCGAGCGCTTGAAGCCACATGCCTTCCCAACTTGGTTAATGAATGCAAGATACTGTTGGTCATACTGCCATACACCGATGTCGACATAGCGTATCTCTTTACCTATGATCTCTTTCAGAGCACCGTCTAAAATATTGGGCCCAGAAACTAACAATAACTTGATGTTCGGAAAACGTCTCTGGAGGGTCTGCACCAATCCAAGAGAAGCGTTCCGTTGCTCTTTACCACCGCCAAAGTGGACGCTGGCATCGTCAAACACTAGACGGAATTCCCGACCGCCAATCATATCTTCAAGTGAGCATTCGATATTTCGAAATGACATGAACTGGCTAGTCAGAGGTAGGCCTAGCGCTGACGCAAATGCCAAACCCACGTTGCGATATACCTTGGTGAAACTCCCAGGCACGTAAGCAGTATAAACGTTTGCCCGATCGGCATTTTTAAGCAACCGCTTGGCAACAGTGGTTTTACCTGTCCAGGTCTCTCCTCCTAAAATAGTTGGTATGTTAGCGGAAAAGCCTGCCAAGGCGTTCTGCTCAGCTTGATACTGTTTTGGGCACGATAAATATTTCACTCGACAATACCCTTTGGTCGCACACGGGTATTCCACTTCGAACGAGTAGCAGCCTGCAAGCTTTCAAGTGTAATTTTCTCATCGCCCCATATTACTGCCAAGCAAGCGGCCGCTCGGAGCAACGTGCAAATATTTCCTATAATCCCCAAAGTATTAGCATAGATATAGTCAGACATTGCCTGAGAAGAAAGATGTGACCTCTTTGCAAGTGGAACGATCTCCTCCCAAGTATCCAAAAAGTTAAGATACTCTGCATCGTTTTTCGACCAGGGAGTGAGCTCGTAGAGCTCAAATCGGCGGACGTACTGTGAGTCAATTGCGAGAGCATTGAGGGCCTCATCGATACCGAAAACAAAAAAGCTTAGGTAAGCAGGCGCCCCACATAAGCCCCTCAGCAAGGAGAGAAACGTATCCTGCTCGCCCTTAGAAAGCCCCTTGATAGAGTCGTGAAACTCATCCATAAACACACCGCGAATATCGTTAGCGATACAGTATTCGGCCACCATGCTAATGGGGATTCCAGCTTTCCCAGGTTCCATGCCCAAAGCCGACAAGAGCTTCACCATAGGCTTTGTCTTCCCAGTATCCTTAACAAAGGTCACATACCTGATTTTATGACGCCAAGATTCATCTTTCCCCCTGACCGCATTGCAAATTGTAGTCTTCCCATGGTTAGATCCGGCAGATACGACTAGACACGGAGCCTCCATACTGCCGCGTTCGATGCTAAGCATGTTGTCGACAATGTTAGACACGGTAAGCAAGTGTTCGGTGTTGACCTTAATATCCTGCCGAATAATCTTACAGCGTTCCTCATCTGACAGAATCAAAGCGTAACGCCGGCTCTCATGCAAATGTTCCCCGTCCATTCTCAGTTTTCCCACTTAAGTTTTTTTCGAGTTTGATCAGAGCTTGGTTCTTTGGTGTTCACCTGAAGCAAATTCCCCTCCCCGCCGTAGGAAAGAAAAGACATAGTTTCCGCAGCCGTAACTTTCTTGGCTACGTTTTGCCGGAGACGCTTGGTCGTAGCCTTAGAGTTTTCCACTAAATCATGATTATCCAAGCGAACTTGGTGCAACTCCTCGTCCACCAGTGTTCCCGGGCGACGGTCGCGAGGTCGCGAAAACGCCCAGTACTCGCTGTACGAGACCGGGGTTTTCGTCAAATCAGAATAAGGAATTTCATGATACCTGCCATCTTGACGCAACCATATTTTTGAAAGGTTCAACGGGTTGTACTTAAACGAAAGTCTTGAACCAACGAACCTACTGAGTATTGCCGAAGAGTAAAACGACCTACTAAACTCGACTCCCTTTGGTTGCACGGTTCGGGTCACACTTGGAAAAAAGTCAAGAGCAAATGTTTGGAAGTTCCCCGGCATAGGGGGTACATAATCCGGCCCCTTCTTGGCCATCTCTGCATCCCAAACCTCGAACGGTGCAAGTCTGTTCAACCCTTCATGAGCACGGCCATGATAAATCGCCACTTCATTTGCGAACCACTCACAAAATGCTGAAAAGGTCATAGCTGAATGCTTGGCAGAGTCGTAGTCTGCTTTTTTCAGCACATTCGAGTAGGTAGTACCTGGCAGAAGATGCACCTTCCCCATCAGCGTACCGATAATTCGCTCAACGTGCCCTCCGTAATGCTTTTTCCCAACAGGTCTCAGCATGGGGACGATTTTGTAATATTGCAGGGTGGCTTCAAGTTCTGGGCTAGTAAATTCCGCGGCGTTATCCATTCCAATTGCACCAGGCACTCCCCAGTACCTGTGGCGAGTATTCTGACCACCACCGAGAGCGATTGGAAAGGTTTGCTTAGGAAAACAAGCAGAAAGCATCGCCATGGCAACGCTTAGTGAGCTAGGCGGATGGAGTGCAAGATAGTAACCAAGAATAACGCGACTCTTAAGTTCGATAACTACCGTCAACCAAGGCCGCATGAGTGGTCGACCATACTCGTCGCAGATAATTACATCCACCCGTGTGTGGTCGATTTGCACCATATTAAGGATGGTGTCTACATGAATCATCCCTGGTTTCAGATCAAACTTTTGAAGCATCGGCTCTCTGCCGTGCATAAGGGAGTAAACGGCTTTCTGCCCGAACGATTCAAGCCTTCGCTTCAGAGAATTAAGACTCGGGGTTTTAACCCCCACGGAGTGACATAAAGAGTCGACATGTTCCCAAAGAGAAGTAAACGCTTCTAACTTTTTAGTCTTATCTTTAAGGCGTTTTGAAATTGCGTTTTCCATGATTCTCTCTTGAATATCAGAAAGCAATCGCGAATTTTTTTTTCGCCCTCTGACACTTCTAACAAGAGAAACTGCACCGAGTTCTGGGTCATATCTTTTCAATAGGCGTCGAATCGTTGTTTCTGCTGAGCCAAGTTTTTCGGCAAGCTCTGTCCGCGAAACTTTTCCCATCAAGAAGTCGTTAATGTTTTTTGCTCGTTCCGAAGCAATAGCCAACTCCTTGGGATTGACTTCTGTTTGTTCCATCCAAATCAAACGGCGATCATTGTATAGCTCATGTTTTTCTTTATCCACCTCAACCAGATTTACCTGAGTAAAGAGCACATCAAAGGTTTGCTCACTTTCCAGGCTTTTTAGGGTAATGGCACCGTCAGAGCCACACCCTATCACTCGATATACTTTTTCCTCAAAGCTAACAAAATTTCCTTCGACGATGGGTTGCAACATAAGGACTCGGCACCGACTGTTTTAAATTCTAGGTGCGCAAGAATAGCTCCATTACTACCGAGCTTGTCAACGGTCATTAAATTGGCGTTAGGCAGAAACTAATCTTGCTTTAGGCACTGAACTAAATTGCATATATTGACGAAACACTTGAACTAATATTGTATTAATTGACGCCAAATTTAAACTAATTTAATCAATTGACACGCCCATACTCAGCAATAACCGAGCCAGGCACCTGTGATCCCCGAATTCACGACTCATGGATTGTTATTTTCCACTCGCCGCTTGAGGTGTCAATTATTCAATATATACAAATAAAATGAATAAAATTTAATTCAAACTTTAAATGTATGAGCCGAATTCACGTTGTAGGGGGTATTTCATGAGCCAGCCCCGAGCCCATTAACACCTTTGAAGTGCTTCTCGACTTGGAATAACCGCCAAGATAATGACACGACTCTTTATACGGCAGTCTGAGACGCCGCATCCGACGGAAAAAAGGGTAATTATGGAGTCAAAAAAGCTGCTTTATTTATATTGCAGCGGGCCAGTTCAGTCTATCGAGGCGACTGTTATCTTAGCCTGTGAGCCGCACTCCACGTTCAATGGCATAGCAAGGGATAATCTAGCCCCTTCGTAGCCACCGGAGGTTAAAACGTAATGTGCCCTTCAACACCCTATGGGGCTTGCAGGAGGCTTTACAGCGCGCTGACCATCCTTAGCCTGGCATGTATCCAACTTCGTTTCAGCGCATAAGGCTGCAGCTGAGAGTATTCGCTGCCGGTTGGAGTTCCCCCTGATACACCGTATTAGTAAACGCTCCTTGACCAGCAGCCTTACGAGGGGAGCAGGAAGCGATCTTTCTAGACTTTTAGAACTGGCATATTTCTCAAAGCCGCACGAGCTTAAACTTTTTAAAAAACCCGATACAAATCAACGGGTTGGATTCCATTGTCAAAACCAGGATAAACAGGTTATTTCAGCCCCCCCCTGAATTTGCGGGCTAAGACCGCACTCCTTTAAAAATGAACAAATCCACTAATGCATCCAAGCTTTCGGTCATTTTTAAAAGCCAGAATCGCTAGAAGCCACGGATCCTATGGGCTTGAGCGTTTAGCCACTTTTAAAGGAGGGCCACATCTGTGGCTTTCAGCATGGTGTTGGTGCACCGATTTCAACTGCTGCCATGCGTGGTAAAGACAAGCGCCGGCTGATTTACATGCAGATGCTGCAGGTTTGGCGGTTCCACCTTGCGATTGAAAGCTGCGGAGCTTTCCTCCCACCAAATACTCTGGAAGCTTCACCAGAATTTGGTTCAGTGTAATACCGTTGTAAACCTCAATTTTGGCTTGTTAACTGCGGTGGTTAACAGGTCAAAAAACAAGTTTACAGAGTAATACTGAACCACAATCGTTGGCGAAGCCGTGCGTGCACTGGGTGGGAAATTCGATTTGAGCGGCCTCGACGGCGTAACGCCTGCCGTCGACTACAACCAAGCTTTGCTTGATCTGGATCGCGGGTACGAAACGCACTACAAGCTGACCGCTACTAATTCGCACATTGTAGGAGTTGCCATGACGCCTGGCGTTTTGCGTAACGGTGCTTTATTTCGCCTATTATTGACCTGGAAGACGCCCAAGGTCGAAATCATGCAATCCATATTTTGGCCCATGAGTGCGGGCATGTTGAAGTGACCAATGCGTTCGACCGCTACTTTGTTGATAGAACCCATGGAGGATCATCGTTTCTGGGTTGATATTCCCTATACTCCTGAAACAGATCCCCTCCTCTGCAAATAACCTATGAGGATAGCTAAACTAAACATCTATTTAGTTGAGTTAAGTTTGATTTTTCAGTGGCATGCTCCACGCCAGATACCCCGCCCTTCGTCGTTCTAACTCCATCAGGCTTCGGCTAATTCTTCAGGGGTGAAGCAACCAGTCGTATCTCGACCGACTATACCGCTCCTCTTTTCAAAAAGAGCCTTTCAGGAGGCCTCGCCAACGTTTGAGCTATCGACCATTTTCAAGGAGGAGTCTGGGCAGCCACGCGACAAGGGTACGTCCATCAGGCCCTCTCGGCATGTGTCCGTCATGCAGTGATGATGCATACTCATCTGTATTACGTATCCAGCGGTCGACGCTATGAAAAGAACCCTCGCCGTACTTGAGCTCTTCGCCTTTGGTATGGACTCCATGCTGGCTGAGGCCCTTCAGGCCGATGGCTGGACACCTCACAAACTGCGCCAACGAAGCGATTGGGAACTGATGCACCTCGGCCTCAGCCTCGAAATCAGGCAGTCCTTGCAGGACATCCAGTCCCCATCGATCCCTATTAAGGAGCTGATTGAGGTATTGGATGTCAACCACAGCATGTGCTGCATTTGCAGGGTGCCAGATCAACCCATCGTCGCTCACAGCATCAACCCGTTGGCTGCCGGCGAGCTTCCTTCTGCAAAAAACCTTGCGATTCTCTGCATATATCATCAGATCGAGGCGCAGAGCACGCGACTTACCACACACGCCAGTAGAAGCCTACCGGCACCTGAGTGGCTAGTTGCTGCAAAAAAAGCCTGGGAGGTGTACTACGACGAACCGGATTTGATCTCAATCAAGCAGGCTGAGAGAAAGCCTGGCGAGGTCAACTGGTGGTACTTCAACCTGACGGGCCTTTGTGAAGTCGTGAAACCTAGTGTTGATCTACAGCAACTGCCAAGCTTCCACTCTGTCTTCTCGAAAGACCTTTGTGACAACGAGGGGTTTCCAGTCTGGGCCTGTGGCGCCCCCTCCCCCTACCAAGGCCTTGGTGGCTTGGCTCTGCACTCATACATGTTCGAAATTCTATTCGAGCTCTTGGGGTTGCGTTCTTTGAGGATTATCTATCCAACCGATCGGCAAGCCTCAGTGATTGGAACTGTGCATTCGGGAGATCTGATCTGCTTTCATGGTGACCATGTGTTCGATGACGTCCTACCCAGAAAAACCGACCAAAACCTCATGCAGAGCACATGCAAGTTTAGGGCAATCGGAATCAGTTTTGTATTTGACTTAAGGGAGGCGACATCCAAGTTGGCACGATCCACTTTGCTTTGTGATCAAAGTAGATTGGCTAGCATTCTATTGGTTAGCAAGGTCGGTTGGGTTGAAGATAAGTACTGTATTCTTGGAACTGTGATGGCGATACGGAGTGCTAATGTTTAGGGCAGGTTTTGGGCGGAATCATGAATCCGAAGACGCCGCTCCTCGATATCAGCGTTGCTCCATTCAACAGCCCTCCTTTCACGCATGGACTTGAACTCTCTTTTTCCGTGTAACCAGACGTTGCCGGTGTTTCAGCTTGCTGAACCGAGTTTTTCCTTGATCATATCGAGGCTCAGTCCATAGCCCAGCAGGTAGGAGCGCGATTTCTGGGCCGGGTTGATACCGAGATCGTCCCCGTAGAGCCGCCTGGAGAGCTCTGCGTAGCTTGGGCATTTCATAGCTACACGGATCACGAAGTCCAGCTGATTTTGCTCGAACAAGTTAAGGTTATGGTCAGGTAGAAGTATGGCAACGTAATTATCCGTAGCGCCAGTGACTGGGCTCGGTGATCCCTTCCGTCCGTGGCGTACGTGATCATTGAAGCCCAGCGAAGACCATTTGGCTCGAAGCGTTGTGATCTCTGCGCCAACAACCTCTTCTGAGATGATTTCGCTAACGGAGCGCGTAATCATTCGCTCCACGGAGGCGGAAAGGTCTCGAAAATTCGCCAGCCAAGGAGCCTCGTTTGACAATGCGAATGCAAGGTACTGCCTTAGGGCCTTTGCTGAAAACCGCTGTATATGAGGAAGTGTGTTTGTCGATCTCTTTAGCTCGTACACGAGGTTTGGCTCTATATCTTCCGGTCGCTCCTGCAGAGACGGAAGCCTGAATTCCCAGGTTGAGAGCCGAGCCAGAAGGTCGGCTCGAAACTGACCGTTCCTGACCATCCCCTCATGATCCTTATTGGTCGCAGCAATCAGCTGGAAGTCTGTAGTGGTCAACTAATCCCGGACACGACGTTAAGTTTTTCCTCGGCCCGCGCTGGTGCCAACCCCTCGTTGAACTGGTGAGGCCGAATCCAGTTGTAGCGATGCATCAAAAAGTTGCTGATATCGCGCTGTGCTTCCTGCGCAGTTCGATAGCCCACGGTCGGTATCCATTCTGTTTTCAAGCTACGAAATACGCGCTCCATCGGTGCGTTATCCCAGCAGTTTCCTCGTCGACTCATGCTCTGACGCATGCGGTATCGCCACAACCGCTGGCGAAAGAGTCGGCTTGCATATTGCGATCCCTGGTCCGAGTGGAATAGCAGATCCGAAGGCCTGCCACGCTGCTCGTAAGCCATATCCAGCGCTTTGATCACCAGCTCAGCGTCTGGCTTTTCCGACAGCGCCCAGCCCACGATCCGACGCGTACAAAGATCCAGGACGACAGCCAGGTAATGCCACTTTCCTTGTGCCCAAATGTAGGTGATATCGCCGCACCAGACTTGATTGGGCGCAGGCACGTCGAACTCGCGGTTCAATGTGTTCGGGATATCCAGTCTTTCTACTGTTGCTCGTTTGTAGGCATGGGAGCCGGGTTGTTTGCTGACTAAATCAAGCTCGCGCATCAAGCTACGCACTTTGAATCGACCGAGTTGCTCACCGTCTTCACGCATCAGTGACAGGATGCTGCGACTGCCCGCAGAGCTGCGACTTTGCGAGAACAGCTCACTTACGCGACTACGCAATCGAAGCCGTTCGACATCCGGCGTGCGGCGCCGCGGGCGCTGGGCGTAGTAACACGAGCGAGTGACGTCAAACACCTTGCACAGCCAATCAACCGGCTCATGTGCCCTCAACTGGTCAATCAGCGCGAACGCTCGTGATCTTCCGACATCAAGAGCGCGGTAGCCTTTTTTAGTATTGATTTCTCTCGCTCAAGCCGAGCAATCCGGGCTTCCAGCTCCTGAATTTTTTGCTGTTCCGGAGTCAGTGCCTTGCTCTGCGGAGTGACGCCTTTATGTTCTTTCTGAATCTGGTCAACCCAGCGGCGCAATGCCGACTCACCAATGCCGAGCGAACGGCTGGCTTCGATGTAGCTGTAGTTTTGTTTGAGCACAAGGTCAGCAGCCTCGCGCTTGAATTCAGGAGTAAAGGAGCGGCGTTGTTTAGTCATCTGACACCTCGATCTGGCGAGCATTCTCGCCTAAATGGGTGTCCGGTTTCATTAGACCACTACAGTTTCGATCCTGCTCTCAGACGACCTGATTTGCGTCTCAGAAGAGCTTGTGCTCTCGACGCAACTGGATCGAAATCATCTTGGCGCAGCCCGTTAGGGCGAAGACCACAGCGCAGCTTGCTACGTACGGGAATGACTCCCACAGCGTCATGCATTGTGTGACCTCAATCGTCGCCCAAGCGAGATCCCACATTCCTTTGATTGCCATCGAGAGTGCTCCGGGAATGAGCAACCATGCACCGATAACCTTGGCTTGTGGGGATTGGGTGCACTCATACAGCTTGCGAAGCATTTTCACATCAGCATCCTCTGGTGGTAAGAAGATCCCACTCTAGGGAGGTGCCAATCGAATTTCCTCTCAACTGGATGCATTTACTCAATGACGGTGCTGATGACGCACCGCCCGATGGCATCTCTCAGCCGCAACGAGTCCTTGTGAGCCGCCGCCGTCTCAAGCCCGTGTTCCTGAGCGATTGCTGAAGCTATTTCGCGCCTTGTGTCCGCTCTTGCCCCGTTGATACATTCTGGGATCGGGGATGAAGTTAAAGGATACCGACCCCTCCACTGCCGCGCTAGCAGATCGAACGCTAGGCGCTAAAGCGTCCGGCTTTGAAGTAATCGACCTCTGACTTAATGCTCATCGTCAGTGTAATGGGCAGTGACCGCGACCACTCAACCAACTCCCGCGGCCGGCCTTTAACAAAATGAGGCGTTACCAGGAGGTACATCTATGGGCATCAAGATGAGCCAGGCACGAGACCAAAATGGCCATTTTTGGGATGCGGAGACCTATCAGAAAGGGCTAGGTGCAGAACCGCTGCTGTGCATATATTGCGAGACAAACGTGGCTCACAACCCTCCTTACACCAGGGAAATGTACGACAAGTCAGTATTCGTACCTGGTTACTTCCGCTTGAAGCCCAAGGGGGCTCATGCCGCGCACTGCGATTACGGCGTCGATGAAGAAATCGAAAAGATTGCGAAATCCTCAGAGGATCTCATCGAGAGCATTCAGCGCGACAAATATCGCCTGCGCTTGGTCATGATCCAGGAGGCATTGGCTGGCAATGCAGGTAAGCCTAGGCAGGGCGATGGAGAAAGACGCCAGGGCGGCCGTACTTACACCTCAAATCCGGGGCTTCTGCCGGCGTATGTCAACTCGGCTAACAGAGTCCTGAAGCTGCGCGCACTGTGCGCAAGCAATGAGGAGATGGAACAGCATCTTGAGCTGGTCTTCGAGGGCAACACCACCGTCTCGTGGGATCAGTTCTACTTTGAGCAAGAGCGCCATAGACACGCCTACCAGGCCGTGTCACAAAACACCGTGTCGCACCCTATTGCAATCTAGGGCCGTATCAAGAGCGTGCGATACGCTGTTAAAGACAAGCCTTCGAGCAATGTGATCAACTTGGTAATGAACAAGGTGCAAGCCGATCCAAATGATCCATCCAATGGCATTGGTTTGGAGGTGAGCATCTGGTCGAACCAGCCCGAATGGTTCAAAGGCTTCGAGCAAGACGACGAGGTGGTAGTGCTTGGGATCTGGCGCCACTCAGTTTCTGAACCACGGCCAGCACCGATGCAAGGTGGAAGGTATGAAACCCTGACCAATCGTAGGCTCTCCTTAACTCTCGCACTAAAGGCTCAAATTAGCCTTGTCGAGCCCCTCAAGGTCGCAGGTAAGCGAGCCAGTGTGGAGCCCTCTGCTGCAGAGTAGAGTGCCCCCACCAAATCAGTGGGGGACACGCTATCAGTGCTTGAACAGTCCGAGGATCAAGTTGGCCAGGCCAATCACGATTTTCAGGATGTCCAGCAATCGGGTGACCCACTTCCGCTCAGGCTTCTGGGGCTTCTCAGGGGCGGGATTCGAAGGCGACACGGGTACCGGACGCCCCTGTTTGCCCGTATGCGGGCATTTGGAGCAGGCACAGCGCTTTTTTTCAGGCACAAGCAAATCTCCCAATCGAACAAGGAAATGACCAATTCGAAGGAAGAGTTAGCGAAGGCGGTGCTTGTAGCCGTTGAGCTCAGGGCCGTCAGCGAACAGCGGAACCTCCAGGAAGGAGTACCGAGAATAGGCAAAGAGGATAAGGAGCTTCGCCACAGTGGCCCGGGCGAACGCCAAGACTTCGAGCCAGTACTTGACCTCCCGTTGAAGAGAGGGTGTGAGTCCGATAAAACGACAGTACGAGGCAATGAAATCCAATGCCTTGCGCGCCTGCTCAGCCTCATCCAATGCTTTGGTTAAAGCACTCTTCCAGACAGAACTCAAAATCGTTTTCCCCGACCCAAAGGCAGCGTGGATTGGGGTTTCGCTATCTACGGGCAGGCTATTTTCGATCCCATGCTCAGCATCGTCTCTGAAGTCAGAGTCCCGCACGATGCTCTGCAGCTCAGCCGTGAACATGCTGAGCAGGATTTCAGCAATCTGCACCTTCATCCTGATCGTCACGTTTGTGTGCTTCGTTGAAGACTGATCGTCCATATGGATTCTCGTATTTGCCACTCAATCAACATAGCCACGTTGCTGAACACCAGCAACCCCCTAAGTACCGCTGTTAGGGTCGGACGCCTGAATTGAAGCACCTTAGAGAGTGTCAATTACTCCGCTCATCAGTCCGGGTACTGACTCTAAATGGCCTATTCGCGTTTAGCGAAAGCGCAGCGGGATAAGTCGGGAATGATCTGTTGGTTACCTCGCATACACTTGAGTAAAAATGTACTCCTGTCGAGATCGGGCACACATCTCCTACAG
Source organism: Pseudomonas sp. LBUM1648 (assembly GCF_059716145.1). NCBI lineage: Bacteria > Pseudomonadati > Pseudomonadota > Gammaproteobacteria > Pseudomonadales > Pseudomonadaceae > Pseudomonas > Pseudomonas sp. LBUM1648. The sequence continues at coordinate 3,198,040 of NZ_CP166808.1, read as the reverse complement.
CCGCTTCCAAGGTCGAACGCGAAGGGCTGGCTGTGGGCATCAACCTCTGCTGGTGTTGATACCTGTAACAAACTCAATCAGGTCACAAAAGCGACCCGCTCCACTACGATCCAGATGGTAACCTTCGATGCCGGCCACTCGGGGGCCATCAGCATCACATCGCCGGGAGTCTCCGATCATCAAGACCTGAGGCGCGTTCGATCCTGGGAGTTGGCTGGGTGCAACCTCGAGCTGGGTGCAGATGTGTTGGTACATGGCCACATCAGGCTTCATCAGCCCAACCTCGGCACTGAGCGCATAGCCATCGAGCCCCGGCAGCAAATTCCGGGCTACCGGGCAATACGGGCCACCCAAGTTCGAGCAAACGCCAATTTTTATTTGGTGGTGTCGCAGCAGAGCGAGCGCCGGCAGCGCATCCTCAAAGAGTGTGATCGATTCAAGTTCGAGCTCTAGGCAGCTCTGGAGCTCAGTGAGTTGAGTGGAGGAAAGTTTGATTCCAAAAAAATCAGCAGCCTCCTGCAACCCACAGGCGTTGGTCATAATCCAGCGCAGATCTCCAGGGGAAGCGGCGCGTCCCTGCTGTGAGCCTAGGCGGAGGAGCCGTCGAAAGGGGTTCTGTCGGTTTCGAATCTCCAAAAGCGTACCGAAGAGATCCAAAATTACTGCTGTCATTTATTGCTCCTCATCGACACGCGGCCTTTGCTCTGCATCGCAGCAGTCCAGCTTGACAGCTACTGTACAATCACTCCATGCGCGGCGAGCTCGTTTAGCAGCGTATCCCGGCGCAGCATCCGGGGGATCTTAAAGAGACTTCTGTATGCATAGAAGAGGCACATAGGCGTAAACAGCAGCCCGATACCAAAAGTCGCTGTTGCGATGATCAAACCCGCAGGAATTGCCGCTACCGCGAAAACAATCCCTTTAAGAATGCTGGATTTAGCAACCTGTCGCAGGTGATCAAGGTCATACTCAACCTTTCCATCTGCCTTTTGGAACGCCACTAGAACGATGGTTTTCTTGTTCAAATGCTTGTAGTACCACGTACGAGGCTTGTCAGTAACAATCGCCCCGTGCCTTTTCAAGTAGTCCAACATGCAAACTTCTTTGAAATAGAAAGTTTTTCCTTCACTGTCTTCGCACCGAACTTGGCTATAGAGCGTATCAATGTCAGCAGAGTTTTTAACTTCGCCATCGGCGGTCAGGTCGCCTTCAACCCGCTCATTGATTATGTCGACCACTGGGCCAGGAGCAATGTTTGGGAGCTGCAACGTTTCCGTGATGGGCTGCGCACTAAAATTCAAAGCGGTAATTTGTGTGCCCTTCCCCGCTGGTAGCTCATGAACCATGATCAGCAGGCCGGGGTGTTGAACATCGGGAATCAATATTTGACGACTGGCAGCGATGTCGTAAGAACGTCGAACCGCGAAAATTTTCTTAAGCTGGGAAGCGAAGGAGTCAGGGTTCTTCAACTGACTGGGCAAGCTTCCGTAAAGCGTTTTCGCGCGTGGTATCTGACACATCATCGCATGAGGGTTGAGATCGACCAGATCGTAGGCGCCGCGATGGATCCAGCGGTATCGCCATCAAGCATCAAATGCGCAACCTCCTCCGCCGCACCCACCATGTCCCAGCCTGATAAGGCAAACACTCCAAGCTGCATGGCGTTGTACATGACCAATAACAAATGCACTTGGCGAATCTGCTGGATGTCGGCTGGAGTAAGCAGATCGAGCTCACGGATTCCCAACGCAGCCGTGATGGTGCTGACGGTGGTACTTGACACGCCATTGGTGACAAATTTCAGGTTGTAGGGCGCATGCTCCCCGGCGAGGCGCTCGTACATCTGCTCGCGTATATGCTCGCGCAATATGTTTCCGGGGAACGTCTGGCCCTGATAAAGAAACGTGTCATGAGCGTGCAGAGTCCAGAAGTGCACCAGCTCCAACATCAATTCGTCATGGTTTTGCAAAGTGTGAATCAATGAGGCCGGATCGATGTTATGAAGATGTACTTGACGCAGCATCAAGCGCAAAAATTCAGTATCGCCCATCAGCAAGGCGTGGTGATACGCCGGCCGGGTGATGAAGTCGTAAGACAGGTCCGCTCCGCCATGTGACATCGAGGCGATATCGTCGATGGTCAGGTTCAATTCCTGAAAGCTGAAACCGCCGGCCTTGCGAATCGCCCCGCCCAATATCTGATTGCCGGTAATCGACAGCGGATGACTTTCAGACCATGCAGTACCATCCATTTTACGTTCCACACCCAGAAAACCGTTGGCATCCAGGCGAAGAATTTTCGCGTCCATCACGTCGATCGCGTGCAGGGCGTCACCAATGATCATCTGCTGAGCGGCGAAACTGGGGTCGAGCCAGCTCAACGAAGGTTGCCCCTCTTTGAAGTAATGCAGATACACCCAACGCCGTGGTTTGCCATCAATACCAATCACCACCGGTGTAGCACTCCAGTCGGTTTCCTTCACGCCTGGCTCGAAGAAAATTACCCGCTGTAACTGACCGACAATGTAGTGTTTGTCTCTCAGAGCGTCGACCTGCAACGGACTGAGGTTCTGTGCATCACGTCCCGGTGCAATATCAGGAAGCAATGGCCAGTCCTCTTCGCGAATTTCCACCATGTGGTAAAGACCCGAATAGTCCTCGTAGGCCATTTCGGCGAGGCGAAAGTCGGCACCTTTACCCCTGTGGGACGGAATCACGTCATCGATGATCACTGCGTTGTGTGCAGCAGCCATTCTACTCAGGCTCTGGAATTGCGCCTCTGTCCCCAGTTCCGGATCAACGCCAAAGCTGATGCGATCGAAATTACCATCGATGGTGGGTGTATGCTCGCGCCCTTGCAATCCACCGGAAGTTTTTAACGGGCCGTTGTGAATGCCTTGAATGCCGATTTCCGACAGTGCGTGCCACAGGGCCTCAGATCCCAAGGCCTGCAAGACCGATTCACCTTCAGCGGGGATGATCGAAGCGGGATTAGCGGTAAACCACACCGAGGCCAACGCGGACGCATCCCTCGGCCGGGTATGTGCGTAAATAACGTTTTTTAATACCATGATTATTATCTCCCACTAAGGGAGCTCTACAAACCTTGCTAGATGGTTCTAACAACTGTCTTCAGTTGTTCAGGATATATGAGAATCCTACGGCCTAAATGGCTCTATCACTAGATCCACTTTAACGTTATTTGGTAGGTCCATTAAAATTAACTGGACTCCCTCAATAGGTGTCGGTTTGGCAGTACATCTAATGCTGTAGACCGAACGAGTGGATTAACAATCTGGCGGGCACTGAGCCCTCCAAATCACCCAGTCTACCCAGCTAGGCAGGAGGTCTTCTATGAGGTGGATTCCCCATGAACGGCCCAAGATTGACCGCATCGCTCGCCCCTGGCGGACCACTCGTTTTATCGACCCCAGCCCAAGTTTTTACACATCCCCAGCGGAGAGTGCTTCAGTTAGCGGCGAGAAAGATGGTGCGCCCTTCCCGGCGTAGAGCTGACACATGAGGCGAGTTGTGCAGTTTCGATACATTTCTGAAAAAGTACCAGTCCAGTGAGCCCGTCAGATGCCCAGCTCACGTTGGGCGTTGCCGTTTGGTGATAGAGACACTCGTTCTTTTATGGTCACGATGGCAACTTCTATCTAGCACTCAACGCATCATTAGCCGACTCTAGATGTATTGGCCGCTCTCTTTTCACTCTGTACTTCAAAAACTGTAAGCGCGCGCCGCAACGACCAACAGGAAAATCGCTCCCAGATTTCTAGACTCCTAAGCGGCAGCTATGACATCTCAATGTGGCAGCTATCGCATTAGCCAACAAAACTGCACGTATGGTTCGAGCGATACTGCGCAGCGGATTGATTATAAGTCGGATAGGGCAGCGGCCTGCCCCTATAACCCTCGGAGGAATATCACCACACCACGATTACGAAGCAACCCGAACGGCGGCAAACTGGTCGAACCGGCGTCAGCAAACCCTCCAATTCCCAGTTGCGCATTGCACGTAGAAGCAATTGGGAGCCAATACGCAAATAGCCCATCATGGCCCTCCACCGAAACGGTGTCACAGTCAGAGGCCAAATATACGTTTGCAGTCGACGCGGGCGCCAAAGCGAAGGGGGCTTGCAATTAGAAGAAGTCCAATATATGGACCGTTATCTCTGATGAGGAATGCCAGCTTGAGGCCATACAACACTAGAATGGCCACAATAGTTCTAATAATAACAGTTGCACCCTCTTGCCTGATAGCGGAGTGGGATTAGTGTAGGGTCAACGGGCAAATAGAGAAATCATATCGACTGATCAAAAGCCTTAGACAAATTTCTGATTGTCGAGGTTCTGCATCGCATCTCCGCACATGGCTTGGTTTCCGACCTGTAGCTGATCGAAAATTTTGCGAGCTCGCGCACGAAACTCATAGAAGCCAATTTTCTGGGCAGCCGCAGCGTAGGCAAGAGCAACGCCTTCGCTGGCATAGAAGAGTTCATCTAACGTAGCACCGTGTAGCTCACAAATTGATAAGCACTCTTCAGCGGATTTGACGGCATCCTCTCCACGGCCAAGCGCAGCATGGCATTTGCTGATCAGGTAATGGGCTCGCTCGACCTCTATCCAGCCACCGGCAACACTCCAGGCACACAGGCTCAATTGAGCCAGATCAAGGGAGTCCGAGAGGTCCCCACTTTCTAGAAGCTTCCAAGCCAAATTATTGGACGACATTGCAACAGCAAGCGCAGTACTGCGATCAGAATCAGGCAGCAACTCGAGATCTATTTCGCGCAATAGGTCCTTCGCCTCAGAGCATCGGTCTTGCTCTGCCAGCAAATCTGCTGCTTCTGCACGGGCTTGGATGTATGCGTCATCTGGAGTGTTAGCCGCCTCTCCTTCTCTTCCGGCAGCGAGTCCGGAAGCAAGAGCAATGGCCTGCCTCTTAATCTCAATTGCCCGAATAAGCTGTTGACTGCTCCCCAGTTGATGCTGCGCCAACTTGTTTACCCACGATCCGGCTTCTTCCCATCGACCTTGATGCCCACCTATAACATGCACAGAAAGCTCAAGAAAAGCGATGGCCTCATCTTCACTGTTCAGAATTTCGAACAGATCTTTCAAAGTCTGCGCTACCTGATCGGGCGCCTCGGCATGCAGACTCCAAGCTTGGTCCAGCCGTTCTGAGAAATCCATTTTGCTCCTTCTTTTGGCATATTAGGTGCAAGATGTAATCGGCAACTGCCGCAGCCCCCAGCGCTGACAAGTGATGGTCATTCATCTGATATGCGGTCGCGGCAAGGCGCTGAAGTCGGTCCACCACCTCAGCCTGCATAGGCAAGCTAGTTTGACCATAGTAGCGTAGCTGGCTTATATTTGGGCTGTAGCGAGTAGCCGCTTGTCGGTCCAATAGGCCCTCCCACGGGATTGTTAAAAAAAGCGTTGGTCCACTCCGTTCGCGCGCAACTTTTTCTATCCGAGCTGTTGCGCGATAGATCGCCAAGTTGCAAGCAACCTGAAGATATGGGTTATAGCAAAGAGGCAGCGGGGTGACTTCCGATACAACTGCTTGCAGCCCATCGATGAATAGTCCATAAGTTTGAGCGTGCAGTAACCAACATGGGGTATGTTGGGAGATTCCATCAGGAATGACGATAAATCCACAATGTTCCTTTGCAATTGGGAGGGGTGAGTAGGAGTCTTGTAAATCGTTGGTCTCTGTATACACCACCACGGCAAGCTCCGATTCCGGAATCTCTTGTAGTTGCCTCAGGTAGTAGAAGGGACCAGCCCCTGGCATACCTCGGTTCTCGACACGAACGGACGCTCCCATCTTCGCCTGTAATCTAGCGGCAATGGTCTCATTATCATTCAGCCCCCAGCCGAAAACCTGCGAATCACCTATCAAGTGTATGTAGGGGCCCGCAAGGATTGAAGACGTTCTTCTGTGACCTTCTCCGTCGATGGAGACACCCACTCTTTTGCCTTGGTGTAGGTATGTCTGTACTGCATTTCGCCTTAGGGCATACGTCTCAAGTCCCGTAGGCGTTATCGCTTTGGTGAAGAAAGATGGAAGGCGATCAGGCCAACCTGCTTGCATTACCGCTTCTAGTGCACATAGCGCTGTGATCGTTAGACAGGCGCTCAAAACCTGGACGCGCGTCAAAGGGATGACCTTAGGTGCGAGCAAATACTCTCTGCTGCCAGCTCGTTACTGGTTGCGGTAAGGTGATGACTCGTGCGCGCATAAACCGACGATGCGCCAAGGGCTACGAACTTGTTATGTAAATCAATGACATCAACCTCTGCAGACTGCAACCTGCTTATGAGCAACCGACGAATAGCTGCCAACTGATTAGAAAAGACCTCCGACCTTTCTAACCAACTGCTGAACGCATCGTCGGTGGAGTAAACCGCGTATTTCTTCAATTCGTCTTGGTCGACGTCAACGTCACTGGGAATTATTACCACCAGCACATGCTTTAGTGGCAGAGCGTTCAAACCATTTACGAGCCGTGTCGCAAACGAGTCTGTTAATACCACCCTTTCGTCCGCCGACAATTCATAAAGTATTCGGTTAACCCCAGGCACCGAATTCTCGCGTAGTTCCTCTTCTTGCATAAACAGAAGCGCCTTTTGGTAGAAACGACTGTTCTCGAGGAGCCATTTTGGAAGGCGCTTGGTGGAGGTGCCGCGTAACCATTGCCCAGTGGAATAGACCTCGTCTAAATCATTACCGAGATTCAGAAAAAGGATTATTCGTCTCAGTCCGTTGCGTTTTTTCACTTCGAGCTCCATACGAAGGAGATAGTCTTCAAGGTCAGACGCAGGAGCAGCCGAAATCGCTGTTCCACCCGCCGACACGCAATCTCCAATGCGCGCGGCGGCGGTTTGTTGGAACAGAAGGTTATAACCAAGAGCCTGACTATCCCCTACGATAAGTAGCTCGGGAGCTAACGTAGTATTAGCGGTACCGACTCGAGCTCCAAAGCTGTCAGTGATGTATTCAACTTGATTCCCGGGCGTCAGTGCCACGTTTATTCGCGAAGACATTTCGAGGGAGGAGTAACCATTCCCCACAGAGTACGGCAAGAGAGGAGCAGTTGGAGAAATAAATCTAGCGGCTCCCTCACAGAGCCCTAAGATAAAAAGCAGCAGGGCTGCCGTGCGCCGCAAGATCCGCAAGACAACCTCCTTACTTTCTCGTTAAGTAGGCCCTGAGATAGTCTGCGTCATTCTGCAATTTCTCGTTCTGCTCGGATAAGGCTTTGGAATCCTTCTCCAGGACATAGGGATGTATATCGCCTAAGGCCGGCTGCCCAAAGGTGATATTAACTGGCTTACCTAATAGCAAAAGTGACTCAGAGCGTAGTTGACTTGCAAGACTAGGGTTCTTTTGTGCATCGGCGACGTCTGAAAGATAGGCTAGAGAAAATGCTTTTAATGTTGAATCGCCTAGCTTGTCTGATGTATTTTTGGCGGTTGTTAGAACGGTCATCGCCTGCTGAAGATCGCCCGATTTAGTGAGTTGCAGGCCAACCAATAGCTCCGCACGAAGTGTGTCCGTCGGATCACCAAGCTGCGTGCGTAACCTGAGTTCTTCTTTCGCCGCCTCTAGTCCAATCGCGAGTGAATCAGTTGTAGGATGGCCAATGTCGGGAATAGTGAATGAGCCGATGTTGTGAAGCAGCGATGCCGCCTTCGTCTGAATATTTTTCCGATCCGTAGGGTTTTCGTGCTTGGCCACTGAATTCTGTAACCGTTCCACATAGGCCTGTGCGCTTCTCGATAGCGTCACCACCGCGTCTAAATCTGTATCAGTGGTGAGCAATCCTTTGTCCTTTCGTCTGGCAATGTCTAAAAGACTCCAGTTGTATCCATCAAGCACATCGTCGACGTTGCCACTGCCCTCGAGTAATGCCGCTACTCCTGCGGAGTCACCTCTTTTAGATAGGTTGAACGCCTCTGCACTAAGAGGCGTCAGTCTCAGCTTATCTTCCAAGGATTTTATCTGATCTTTGATTTGCTGCCGTTGCGCAGCATCGCCCGGCGTGGCCCCAGGACGGCTGATGCTATCAAGCTTTGTATATAGGTTGCGCAATGACTGTGTGTCAGGGTTTTGGGGCGCCTCAAGTTCTTGACGCATCAAAATGTAACGATCTGGGGCCCATGAGAAACCAGTAGCACTCTTATGGCTTGACCGGTTACCGTGAGCCATTGCGTCCCAACTCGACAACGTCAGCACGACGGACGTCGCAAGTACCGATACTGTAATCCTTCGTTGTATATCGCGGCTGAGTGCTGGGGCCTCTGGCTCCTGGGAGGATGGTTCGCACTCGTTTGACTTGTCCATAACGATCCCCTACTAAGGTTACGCCAGAAGGATGGATGTAGCACTTACAGTGATTCCAGACTGAAAAACAACAATCCGCCAGTGACGTCCATCCGGTTCTTGAACCTTTGAAGGGTTATTACCTAAGTCAAGGTCATTGACGAAAGAGACCACATCACAAGCAGATGTGTACTCAAGAGTGTGATCACTCGTTGCAAATTCGAGTAATGTATCCCCTCTTGATTGTCCGTTGTGATTGGACAGATAGCGCACAGCGTCACGAAACCTCGCGTACTCGCTGAGTAAATATTCATCGCCTATGTAGTCAGCAGCACGCCGATAGCAGGTCTCAACCATACCAATCCGCAAGTCCTCTACGGTCCAATCACTGTGAGGCGCTAATTTTGTCACTAGACCCTCAAAAAGAAGCGCAAGTGAGCCTGCTGTTTGGCGAACTAACCATGCTGTGAAGCTATAGCCGATGGTCGGCAGTACTAGCATGATAAAAACGGATGCCCGCACATGGCATGCTCGGCCCACACTCGAATCAAGATAAAAGTGATTCGCAAAAAGGCGGGGGTTGGAGGTTACCAATTCGGGGCGTGCGATAGGTTGCAAGTCGGAGCCAATACCGTCGAAACGAAGCGCATCTACGTGATGCCGTCCCAACTCGGAGCCCGGCTCCGGGGCGAGTAAATGAAGCTGAACGATCAGCTTACTTGTAGATATTTGCAGGAGCCGTCCGACCACGTTTAGCGTGCACTCGAGATCCCACTGCGTTTCGTCCGGGAAGCCAGTGATAAAAGAACAGGTCACCCCCATGCCACCATCTAACAGACGTTTTACCGCTTCCTCAGAATGAGTAAGGTCTAGGCGCTTTTTGATACTCGACTGCAGAATAGCGGAGCCCGTCTCGAAACCTAGATAAACATCTGTGCAGCCACTGCTTGCGAGCAAGTCCACGGTATCCTGCGCAAGTTGATCTGGGCGCATCGAGCACTGCCAACTAACTTCTAGGGGGCGCACCCTATCGCAGAACTCTCGCACGAACTGTTTGCGTAAGCCAAAAATGTCATGGGTTAGCTCGAAGTTGGTGATCCCGAAACGATTCTGCAGTGCTCGGATATCGTCTACCAACTCCTCTGCGGAACGTACACGGTAGCGCCGACCAAAGTACTCAGATGTGGAGCAGAAGGTGCATTCGTAAGGACAGCCTCGTCCGGCTTCCAAGGGAAACGTGAGTCGCTCCATATCCAGATGGGGTGCATTTACGTAAAAGGAAAGCTCAGGCAGCTTACACTCCACCATGTCGCGCTGCCGCCCCGCTTCGGATACAAGCGTGCGGTTGCGAATGCGCGCGAGCCCATCATGAGGCAACCGCCCCTCAAGGCAAGCGTTCACTGCTTCTACAATCCGCTCCTCACATTCGCCGACGACAATGAGATCAACCTCCGGTAGGAAGTCGATAATCGGGTCGACCAGCATGGATACATGAGGTCCACCTAAAGCTATTTTCACTTCTGGTGCTTGGCTTCGAAGCCTGCGTACCCACGCAGTGACATGGTGAAAATTGACGCCGTATGCCGTGAATCCAACTAGCCTGGGTTTATAACTTAGGATAGTGTTGATAAGAGTCGTATCAAAATCGTATGTGGTGCCACCCTCAATGAATGCGCAATATTCCATTTTCGGATCGAGTATCCCGACAGAAAGCTCGGTGCCAGCTAATTGTGCTGCGACACTGAGCAACCCAAGGTGCGGGTAGAATGTGGCACTGGGCCCCATTTGGCCATATTCTAAGAATAGGTTATCAATCAATAAGACATCCATCATGCCTCTCGTGCGACACAGCCTGCCGCGAGAAAATGGTCGAGAATCAGCAATAAATCCTGAATATCCAATCCACCGGCACCAATATCTGGCACGTCCAAAAGCAAGGACGCGGCAGTAAACGTTTCAGACCGTTGGTCTAGTTCAGCTAGTAATCGTCGAACGCCAAGAACATCCGTAATGGATAACGCGTGCCCGTTGGCGGCCACTACAAGCGCGCCGGCTGGTGTCGGCGAGGCTACGATCGAAAAGCGGTTATCGCGAGCGAGCCTATCATCAGCCAACAAGGGCGTTTCGTTCATACATCGTGGCGGTAGCTTGAATCCTTGTGTGGAGTATTGTTGCGCCAAAAGTCCCAGCGCCTCGCTGCGCAATTCCCCTGATCGGACACATGCCTCCAATCGCTCAATGTAGTATTCAGTTGAGCGCGGCAGTTCAGGGGTGATGATCCCTCCGCTAATGAAGGGTTTGTCGCAGGGCGCAACGTCCAGAAGAGGTTCGCGTGCTAGTAATTTCTCTAGCAGCTTGGTAACAGCCCATAATGGATGAAAGTCAGATTGATTACACCAAATACCAATACTTAGGGCAACGCTAAAGTCGTTACTCTGCGCCTCGGCCACGTGCCATTCCCGCGACGGCCAGTAGATAAACCCACCCGGCCCAGCAGATAGTTTGTAAGAAGACGCCTTGTGCTCCTCGTATATCATGGAATTAATGATCGAGCTATTGGCGCCAACATACTCGGGCGACCATAGACGGAAAGACTTGCGACCGATCAATGGGATAGTAAATACACTCATCGGTCCTTGATGAACACCGAAGGGCGTTGTGCGGTAAGAGCCAAGGAAGATTGCTGTATCCAGCCATCCATTTGGCAAACCTGTGTATGGCAGGAAGTGACTAGTGATGCGCCTGCATTCTCCCCAAACCTGAGCATTGAATGTGTGGGGTTCGGCGAGAAGAAGGGTATATTCACACCCGTGTAGCTGGCTTTGCATCCGATCCCTGTAGCCCTCAAAATTCCTATCGTCCGCACGCGGTAATAGATTGTCGAACGTCGCCTGTTTGATCCCGTCTATCCAAAAGCAGAATTTCGCCTCCTCACCTCCTCTTCGCCACACTTCTGCTGCTGTCACTAGAGACTCGAACATTGCCGGCGTGAGGTTGTCGTTCAAATCAACAAATTCACTCTCACCTGACGTTGCAACCTTCTCCCAGCAGTCGCGTGCGAATGTGGGCCATACCGTGCTAGTACCGTTGCACAAGGTCGTCATGATTTTGCTCACAGTAAGGGGTAGATGAAGGATGCAAAGCCGGCCGGTGTAGCTATCGCCCAGAGTAGTGCGAGCAAGCACAGCGCAACCACCAATGGGAGTAGCCAACCTTCACCCTCCCTAATCAGTCCTCGGATCAACGCAATAAGATCCGCCAACACAGAGTGCAAAATCATCACCAATCTATTCAGATTCATAGACGCTTCACCGAGATATTTCCACAAACGAGCAGATCGATGCCTGTCATACGGAAAAGCAAAAGTGCATCCATCTCATCGTTGACAAGTGGCATGCCTGCAATATTCATTGAAGTGTTAAGAAGTGCTCCGAGCCCGGTGCGCTGTTTAACCCTCTGGAGAAGTTCGTAAAGCCAACCGCCGTCAGAGGCACTCACTACTTGGGGCCTGGTTGTACCATCCACATGCATTGCGGCACGCACTCTCGGAATAGCTTTGTGCCGTACTTGGGCCGTAGCCTGCATCCATCGGTAGGGCATAAAGAGTGCGTTGTGCAGATCAAGCACAGCTTCTGCGTCCTCCTGCAGTATTGAAAGGGCAAAGGGACGGAAGCGAGATCTTAGTTTGACTTGGCTCGCCAGCCGCTCTGCCTGGCGCACACGATCAGGTAACATAAGAAATGATCGATTTCCCAAGGCTCGAGGTCCGAATTCAGCGCGCCCTTGGGCCCAGCCGACGATGCTTCCGTTACAAAGCTCTTCGACACACAGTTCAATTGCGTCGCGAATGTTGGCGTGCTCGATCATACGTATTCCGCACCCCATCTGAGCTATTGTCCCTTTCCAAATCTGCACTGTTTCCTCACCTAGCCTCTCAGGGATTTCCTTGCCAAGGTAAGCGGACACTATCCCCAAGCGAGGCTCTCCCAGATGAGCGGCCAACCAGGCGGCTGCACCAACGGCCGCCCCGGCATCACCAGGATCAAGCGGCACAAATATGTTGGTAAATCCTGCTTTTTCCGCCAATTTGGTGACCATCACCGAATTATTAGCAACGCCGCCAGCAATGCATAGATTCTGCTGCCCACTTTCTAATCGGAGCTCATTTGCGAGTTCCGTGGCCCGTTGCTCCAAATGTGATTGCATCGCTGCTGCCAGTGAAACAGCACTCCGTGTAGCACCTTCGAGGTTTCCTGGGCGCGGAGCGCGAGCGTCAAGACAACCCAGCGCGTCGCTCCTCATGCACCCAAGGTAAGCATTTAGGGGGCCATCAAATGCGCGATCATCATCGAAAGCGAAATTTAGGTTACGAACATTCAATTGTTCCTCGATCGCTCGCATTGAGGCGAAGCCCTCGCTACCGACGAATCCTGCAAGTGCCATCGTGGAGCATTCATCAGCATTCGGTTTCAGACCTAGCAAACGTGTAACCGCCGCGAAAGGTAGACCTAGCGATTCTGAAAAATCCAACTCTCGCAGCAGGCTGAGTGGATTTCCGCGTTTGGCGAGAAACAGTCCGCCAGAGGACCACTCCCCTACGCCATCGAGTGTCATAACCGCCGCAGATTCATAGGGCGAAAGCAAGAATGCTTGTGAGGCATGCGCTTCATGATGGGGGCAGAAAGAAATGAGCTTCGGAGCTACTCCAAGATGCGCAGCCAATTGCGTGCGAATCCAAATACGTTTGCCAAACCATGCCTGCAGCTTGTGGCCAACATGCGCTGCGTTGCCGGGCATACCGGTTAATAGCAAACAGAGCGCACGACTGAGTGCCACATGCGGACGCTCGTAGAAGACCACATGGTCTAAAGAATTGGATTGAATGCCAGCCTGAGCCAATACAAATTCAATTGCCTGTCGTGGATACGCGGCATCGTGCTTACGTAGTGAAAATCGTTCCTCAGCACTTGCGGCAACCAATGTGTTGTCCGATACGAGCGCGGCCGCACTGTCGTGGTAGTAGCAAGAAACGCCTAGTATGTTCGCCACGCGCTCGCTCCCCTGCTATGTCCGCTCTGCGCCGGCCTGAGCAGGGCGCTGGTAGAGGTATGCATCTACACTCAGGAACTCCAGATAGCGTGGACCTCGGAGTATGACCCAAGGGATATCCAGTATTCCCTGAACTGCAACAAGCCCGCTTTCCTCGCAAATCAAATTATCTCTTTCACGAAAGGGAGCAACGATCAATAGATGTCCAGACGGTGCAACCGTGCGACTTAATTCGTTCGTCACTGCATTTGGTGCACTGACTTCATCTACGACATTCAGAGCGCTGACGAGTGACCAAGCGGCGCTACGCACAGGTAAATGCTCAGCAGCTGCGACGATGAGTTCAGCAACTCCGTTTTCGCTTTCTGATAGCGCCGGGATCATTGAGCGTCCCGTGTGTACAGCTGGAAATGAAATATCAATTCCGAGGGAGATATCTGTTCCCTGCTCCGCCGAAATCGCAATTGCTGTGCCGACGCTACAGCCGATATCTAAGTGCCGCGCTCCGCGCTGGTTTTCAGTGTGGCGACGCACCAATTGGTAGGGACCGACTGTAGCTGATTCGACGATCAGCGCTCTAAGCATAGGCGAGACTACTTCATCGGCCGGGTTCTTATCGACGGCTATACCGGAAAAACACAGATGATTGAATACGTACGGCACAACTTCTTCATCCACGTGATGTTTACCATCATAAGTGAACTCGAATCCCTGTCGCAGACACTCTGGAACAGCTGCATCAGGGATCGTGCGTTCAATGTATCCGCGATGCTTCGAGATCTCATCCTCCCAACTGGGCGTTACGACGGCTACCCCATCAATGACGGGGTATAAACAACCGAACTCACACTCAAGAAAGCCGCAGAATAGATCAGTCCCACGTACTTCGCTGCCACTACTTATGTATAAACTCATTTCGTCTGGGCAATGCGGACAAACGAGCTCCTGAAGCAACGTGAGGTTCATTTCGATGTCCTTGCGGTGAGGCGAGCTTTGGCATGTCTAGCTAAAATGGGCCAAAACATTAGTAGAACACCGGTTGCCAACCATCGGCCTACCGTGCCCATTACTTCCGCACCCGCTACACAAAGGGCACTCCAGCAGAGCCTTAGCTTGGCCAATCGAAGCGCCCGAAGCACAGCAATCCGACTCCCGCAAATGCGCCTCAGGTGCAGCAACGCGCCAAAACGATGAAAGGCCTCGTCTGCTTCGATTGCAGTGAACTCTGGAAGCTGTTGAATCAGTTCCGACCATGCTTGGCGATATAGCCAAAATGCTAGGCGGGCCATCGTCTCCCCCACTACCAAATCCGCAAATAGACGTCGGTCGGTGGCGGCTGCCCCCGTTAGCACCTGAGTAGAACTGGCGAGTTCAGACATTCGCGCTTCTTGAGAAGCCAAGTTGCCGAACAAGGTCGAATGACGGAATTCATCGGCAGACACACGCAATAGGAATACTCGCTGACAAGCTGTCAACACATTCGAACGCGCACCTGAAAGTGCTTTCCAGCCACTGTCGAATTCCGTATCGGCTAATCTCTTGGCTAGCCGTCGCGTACGAATGTGCATAGTCGTCCCTCACTGTGAAAATGACGCTAGCTCAGCAATGTATGTTCAGCAAGAAATTGCAACTGAATGGTACGAAGGCAGAGCGAATAAATCGCTTCTAGGAAAAATCCAGATGTGTTCGCAAGGGATATACCCACACTCTATGTAAAACTGCGAGGCTCTAACCTGTCTCTGAGTTTTCACATACACGAAAGGCCGTAAACCGCATCACGAGCGCCTGGTTTCAGATGATGCTGTGGAAAGATTCGGATTACCGCTCACTCGATACAGGCATGCCCATCCCTGGGGAACCCCGCGGCCGGAGCGCGACTCGCCGCAATATTCCAACGAAAATTCGATTTTTTGGGGAATGAGCGATTCAAGAAAATATCTTGGCTAGCTAACAGTCAGCGCAGCGGATTATTTCGCTAATCCGCTGTGCAACCCCGTGCTCGGTGTGGGGTTTATGCGACGTCTATGTCTTAGTGGCGAACGCCGGAACCATGTTGCAGCGGCCTGTAATGGGCAATCGGGGCGCGCAGAACGCATAAGGCGTTGCTATTATTGATCACGGTTGGGACAAAACATCGTATTGAGCTCTGATCCCGAAGCAGCACCAACGAATCCGTCGAATCTCCCCTGCTTAGCAAGAACTTGAGCTGCACGAATGAACCCGCGCCAGGCCACGACCGACACTGACACGCCTCACCCCCAACTCTGCAATCTCCTGCAGTGTCAGTTCGGTTGCGCCGGCGACCAACAAATTCACTGGCTTCGGAGCGACTGCGGCCACTACTGCAACGATCTGCTGACGGGTGGTGATGCCCGGCGCGTACAAGCAATCTGCTCCCGCCGCCGAATAGGCTTGAAGTCGAGCGATAGTGTCATCCAGATCAGCAATACCCATAAAAAATTGTCGGCTCGGGCCACTAACAATATTTCGGTGCTCGACCGGTCAATAATCTCGCGTACGGCACGGACTCTCGCGACAGCGTCGTCGAGGTCTCGTATGGGTTTTGATGTGTCGCCAGTCGAGTCTTCGATCGACAATCCGGCGATGCCTGTTTCGATGGCCAGTGAAACACTTTCTTCGAGATCGTTGAGATGATCAGCGAATCCTGCCTGAAAGTCGGCACTGACCGGCACATCGGTAGCAGCAATCATCTCGCGAAGGTGGCGGATAACTGCATCGCGATTCATTTGGCCATCGGACACGCCATTTGCCCATGCCAGCCCCGAGCTTATGGTGGCCAGCGCTTTAAATCCTAAACTTTGCAAGTAGAGTGCGCTTCCTATGTCCCATGGATTCGGAATCACGAAAAATCCGCTCTTGTGCAAGGTACGGAACGCTCTTTGCATATTTATCGCATGGGTTATTTGGCAGCGTTTATCTCTATACGCGACAACCTGTCCATTTATCCTCGGCTCGGAAGACCCAGGCATATTGCCTGCGCCTCGCAAAACTGAACGAGTGATTTACCGATACCTTTCCCCCGCCCGGCTTCAGATACGGCCACATTTTCAAGAAACATATGCTGATCCTCCGGAAAAAATACGATGAAACCATGCAACTCATCTTGTTCCCCAGTGGCTAGATGCACATGACCGGCTGCGATCTGTGCTCTGAAATCAGCTAACATCGGCGCAGGCTTTCGCCCTATCACTGAAACATAATGGGCATACGCTTGCTCGGCACAAGAGCGAACAGCTAATTCATCGTCTGCAACTGCTTGGCGGATCATGTGTTGTGCGCTCATGGAAATTCCTGACGAAATATTGTGTGTTGTTTGCTTGGAAAAATCGTGTAGGCACCCAGTTGAGACTAAGACACGGACGGCTGCAGACGAACAGTGGTGCGAGACGCTCTAGAGTAGGCGATAATTTCAGGCATTACGTCGACGAACTCTACGCGGCAATCGAGGACGTAGTGGTTGGGCGCCCAATTTTACGCGGTGATCAAGCTCGCTCAGGACCTCGCGAGCTTGATAGGCATCAATCTCGATCAGTTGCTCAAACATCTGCAAGCCTTCAAGTTTTGTTCCTTCCGTCCGATAGAGCGTGATCACAAGCGTTCTGCACCAATACCGGCCGCGATAACAGCCCCTGGTACTGCGGTCATCTCTCGCGGAACGGCGTACCGCGAGGTCCCAAGTAGTTCCATCCAGCCAACGCGCAGTTTTTATCTTAGGCGCGTTCGCACACTAAAGCGAGACAGCTACTGGTGTGCAAATCGGCACGCCAGACATCCAGCGGCAATTGCCGACTGATCAGCCACGCCGCTGGCACAAGCGCCGCCAGGCCCAGCGCGCGTTTCAGCGCTGCCCGGCGTGCCGGATCAGGACGATCCAGCGTGGCCATGGCTAATGCCGATGGCAGATCGTTGAACCGTTGGCGCAATAGCTGAATCTTCTGCCAAGCGTTTTCATGGCGGCTATCGCTGCTGCGCCAGTATTGCAGGCGCGCGTGATCTTCATCCGTCGCTTCGCCAGACTCGAGCAACGCCAGCCATTGTGCGGCGGCGCGTGCCACCTCGCGCGCTTGTGTTTCGGGCGCAACGCGCATCATAGATCCAACATCAAACAATGCTCGTAAGCCTGCGCCATATAACGTTTTATTGTTCGTTCAGACACCTGCAAACGCGCGGCGATCTCGCGGTAACCGAGGCCCTCGAGCTGACTCCACAAAAATGCCCGGCGCACTGGCCTGGGCAAGCCATCAAGCAGTTCATCCAGCGCTTGCAGGGTTTCCAGCAACAACCAGCGCTGCTCCGGTGACGGCACGCTCTCCTCGGGCAATTGCGCCAAGGCTTCCAGATAGGCTTTTTCGAGGCTGCGGCGGGTGTAGAAATTGCTCAGCAAGCGTTTGCCCACGGTCAGCAGATACGCACGTGGTTCCTGAATATCTCTAAGTGGCTGAGCGCTGCCAAGCACGCGCAAGAAGGTGTCCTGACTCAGATCTGCCGCATCCCAGGCGTTACCCATGCGTCGACGCAGCCAGGTTTCCAGCCAGCCGCGATGATCGCGGTACAAGTCGTGCAGGTTCTGCTCCGAGGCCGGCGCTGCTTCAATCATCCAGGAGACCCTGCGCGAAGTTAGATTCAAATGAGACTGATTCTATTTAACTTCGCGTGGGACACAAAGGGATTTTCGTCGTTACGCCGTTCGCGAGCGCTTGAGGGTCTCGCTCGGCAGCTCTTTGAACAGTGCCTGGTAACTGCTGGAAAACCGCCCCAGATGCCAGAACGACCAGTGCATGGCCACCTCAGCGACTGTGGTGTCCGCCGGTCTGCGTTTAAGCAATTCGCGGTGAGCGCTGTTTAATCGGCGCAAGCGCAACCAGTGGCTTGGCGTCATCCCGGTATAGGCCTTGAACGCCTGTTGCAATTGACGCAGTGGCACGCCGGCGACGTGCGAAAGCTCCAGCAAATTCAACGTCTCTTCCGGCGAGTCGGCAGCCCACTCGCCTACTCGTTTCATGATCATTCGTTCTTCGTTGCGGCGCTGCAAACCGCCACGGTCAAGATCAATACGCGCGTTATCGAGGATGAACAAACAATCTTCAAGTAATTGCTGGGTTAGCGATTCTTTACTAGGTAAATCAACGGCTTGCGTCAACTTCGTGAGAATTGAGCTTAACCAGCGACTGAACAGCGCGTTTTGCCCGCCATTGAGCGGCGCCATAAACAAGCCTTCCAGTTTCGCCACATCCAGACCGTGCTGGCGGACAAAATCCGGACCGAACACCACGGCGATTTCCTGATAGTTCTCCGGGGTGATCCAGATGTTGCGGCTGTCTTCATTGAGCAGATACAGCGCGTTGTCGCTGCGATCAAAACAGAACGCCAGAGCACCCGATGGCGCGCTGAAATTCTGCTCGACCCGGGTGTTCATCTGCTCTTCGTAAACCTCGACCCCCTGCAAATCCAGATAGCGGATCTGCCCGGCGAAATGCCCCGGCGACATCTGCTGGTAATGCTGGACCCAACCCGGCGTGGCGCGGATTTGCTCGGAGACATCAGCGGTGTTGAAAGCCTGAACCTGTAGCGGATTACACGTTGTCATGGGAGACCTTGCGCACTCTTTTGGTGCGCTTTGGTGCTGCTTAAAGTGGATAGATGGAACTGCAAGGCTCGCCCAAGATAGTCGTCAACGCGCCACAGGGGAAGGGGCGGAAGATGAAACCCGCCCTCCCCGGCGTCTACAAAACCAATAACGAGGTCTTTATGAATGCCCCTTTCGATCAGCTGTTCACGTGGCTGAAAGATCACAAGATTACCGAAGTTGAATGTGTGGTCAGCGACCTGACCGGCATCGCCCGCGGCAAGATCGCACCGACCAACAAGTTCCTGCATGAGCGAGGCATGCGCCTGCCGGAAAGTGTGCTGCTGCAAACGGTAACCGGGGATTTTGTCGACGACGACATCTACTACGACCTGCTCGACCCGGCCGATATCGACATGGTCTGCAAGCCAGTGGCCGACGCGGTCTACGTGATTCCATGGGCGATCGAGCCAACCGCCATCGTCATCCACGACACCTTCGACAAGTTCGGCAACCCGATCGAGCTGTCGCCGCGCAACGTGCTGAAGAAGGTTTTGCAGCTCTACACCGACAAAGGCTGGAAGCCGATTGTCGCGCCAGAAATGGAGTTCTACCTGACCCAACGCTGCGAAGACCCGGACTTGCCGCTGAAGGCACCGCTGGGCCGTTCCGGTCGCGCCGAAAGTGGTCGGCAGTCGTTCTCCATTGATGCCGCCAACGAATTCGATCCGCTGTTTGAAGACGTTTACGACTGGTGCGAACTGCAAGGTCTGGACCTCGACACGCTGATCCACGAAGACGGCCCGGCGCAGATGGAAATCAACTTCCGTCATGGCGACGCGCTGGATCTGGCCGACCAGATCACCGTGTTCAAACGGACCATGCGTGAGGCTGCGCTAAAGCACAACGTCGCGGCGACGTTCATGGCCAAGCCGATTGGCGACGAGCCGGGCAGCGCCATGCACATCCACCAGAGTGTGGTGGACATCGCCACGGGCAATCCGATCTTCGCCAACGCCGATGGGCAGATGAGCGAGTTGTTCCTGCACTACATCGGTGGTTTGCAGAAGTACATCCCGAAAGTGCTGCCGATGTTCGCGCCGAACGTGAACTCATTCCGCCGCTTCCTGCCGGACACCTCAGCGCCGGTCAACGTCGAATGGGGCGAAGAAAACCGCACCGTTGGTTTGCGTGTGCCGACCTCCGGCCCCGAGTCGATGCGCGTGGAAAACCGCCTGCCGGGCGCCGATGCCAACCCGTACCTGGCGATTGCCGCGAGTCTGCTCTGCGGTTACATCGGCATGGTCGAGGGCATCGAGCCGAGCGCTGCGGTACAAGGCCGCGCCTACGAACGTCGCAACCTGCGCCTGCCGATCACCATCGAAGAGGCCCTGACGCAGATGGAAGAGTGCGAAACCGTTGCGCAATACCTGGGTGAAAAATTCGTGCGCGGCTATGTCGCGGTGAAACGCGCCGAGCATGAAAACTTCAAGCGCGTAATCAGCTCGTGGGAACGTGAATTCCTGATGATGAGCGTCTAAACCACTTCACAAATCCCATGTGGGAGCGAGCCTGCTCGCGAAGCCGTCGGCACAGTCACCATTGATGTTGCCTGACCCACCGCTATCGCCAGCAGGCTCGCTCCCACAAGGGGAATAGCGAACCACCTGAAAAATCCAATAAATTTAAGAGGTGTCGAAATGCGTTTGTTGAAATCCATGGTTCCCGCTGCACTGGCGATGTTGTGCAGCACTGCTGCTCTAGCCCAGCCACAAGTCAGCGTCTACAACTGGACCGACTACATC
The DNA here is from genome assembly GCF_059716145.1 of Pseudomonas sp. LBUM1648. Taxonomy (NCBI): domain Bacteria; kingdom Pseudomonadati; phylum Pseudomonadota; class Gammaproteobacteria; order Pseudomonadales; family Pseudomonadaceae; genus Pseudomonas; species Pseudomonas sp. LBUM1648. The sequence goes on along the minus strand of NZ_CP166808.1, from coordinate 3,177,265 downwards.
GGTGAGACCACCCTCGCCGACTTCCAGAGCAGCAGCGGGATCAAGGTGATCTACGACGTTTTCGACTCCAACGAAACCCTCGAAGGCAAGCTTCTGGCAGGCCGCACCGGCTATGACGTTGTGGTGCCGTCCAACCACTTTCTCGCCCGTCAGGTGAAGGCCGGCGCATTCCTCAAGCTCGATCGCTCGCAACTGCCGAACTGGAAAAACCTCGACCCGAAGCTGCTTGAACTGCTGGAGAAAAACGACCCGGGTAACGCGCACGCTGTGCCGTACCTGTGGGGCACCAACGGCATCGGCTACAACGTCGACAAGGTCAAGCAAGTGTTGGGCATCGATCACATCGATTCCTGGGCCGTGCTGTTCGAGCCGGAAAACCTGAAAAAACTCAGCCAATGCGGCGTGTCGATGATGGACTCCGCCGACGAAATATTCCCGGCCGTGCTCAACTACATGGGCATGGATCCGCGCAGCGAAAACCCGGAAGACTATAAGAAAGCCGAAGCGAAACTGCTGAGCATTCGCCCCTACATCACCTACTTCCACTCATCGAAGTACGTATCGGACCTGGCCAACGGTGATATCTGCGTCGCCTTTGGTTATTCCGGCGACGTGTTCCAGGCCGCCAACCGTGCCAAAGAAGCCAAGAACGGCGTGAATATCGCCTACGCCATCCCGAAAGAAGGCGCCAATTTGTGGTTCGACCTGTTGGCAATCCCGGCCGACGCCAGCAATCCCAAGGAAGCCCACACCTTCATCAACTACCTGCTCGATCCACAAGTGATCGCCAAGGTCAGCGCTTCGGTCGGTTACGCCAACCCTAACCCCGCCGCCAAGCAGTACATGGATCCGGATCTGGTGAACAATCCTGAGGTTTATCCGCCACAGGAAGTCCTCGCCAAGCTCTACATCTCCTCTACCCCGCCCCAGGCGATCATGCGTCTGATGACCCGTTCCTGGAGCAAAGTGAAGTCGAACAAATGAATCAGTACACCCAGGAACACGCTCGCTCCTATTACGCCGCATCGGCTCGGGCGAGCACCCCCTACCCCATGCTCAATGGTGATCTGACGGCTGACGTGTGCGTCATCGGCGGCGGGTTTACCGGGGTCAATACCGCCATTGAACTGGCTCAACGCGGGCTCTCGGTGATATTGATCGAAGCCCGACGAATTGGCTGGGGCGCCAGCGGGCGCAACGGCGGCCAGTTGATTCGCGGCATCGGCCATGAGGTCGAAGGTTTCGCGAAACATGTCGGCCAGGAAGGCGTGCGCTATTTGCAGCGCGCCGGGATCGATTCGGTGGAGCTGGTGCGCCAGCGCATCGGAGACAACGCCATCGACTGCGATCTGCGCTGGGGCTTCTGTGAGCTGGCCAACACGCCCGCGCAATTCGCCGCGTTCAAGGAAGAACAGGTCGGCCTCGGCGAACTCGGTTATGCCCACGAAACACGCTTGGTCGGCCCCGAGCAGATCCGCCAGCAAGTGGTCAACGCCGATGGCTATGCCGGCGGATTGATCGACATGGGCTCCGGCCACCTGCATCCACTGGATCTGGTGCAGGGCGAAGCGCGTCTGGCCGCGTCCCTTGGCGTGCGGATCTTCGAGCAAAGTCCCGTGCTGGAAATCATCCATGGCGCGACCGTGCAAGTCCGCTGCGCCACCGGCACCGTGCGCGCCGGCAGTCTGGTGCTCGGTTGCAACGCGCATCTGGATGAACTGGAAAAACAGCTCAGCGGCAAAGTGCTGCCGGCCGGCAGTTACATCATCGCCACTGAGCCCTTGTCCGAAGAGCGCGCCGCGCAACTGATCCCGCACAACCTCGCGTTGTGCGACCAGAAAGTCGGCCTCGACTACTACCGGCTCTCAGCAGACCGGCGTTTGCTGTTCGGCGGCGCCTGCCATTATTCCGGGCGAGATCCGGCAGATATCGCCGCCTACATGCGCCCAAAGATGCTCAAGGTCTTCCCGCAACTGGCGGACGTGCGCATCGACTACCAGTGGGGCGGCAAGATAGGCATCACCGCCAATCGCTTCCCGCAGGTCGGACGGCTCAAGCAGCACCCGAACGTGTTCTACGCCCAAGGCTATTCCGGCCATGGCCTGAACGTCACCCATTGGTGCGCCAAGCTTCTCGGCGAGGCGATCCATTCCGGCCACAGCCAAGGCATGGACGTATTCCGCGGCGTGCCGCACATGACCTTCCCCGGCGGCCCGGCACTGCGCTCGCCGCTGCTGGCACTGGGGATGTTCTGGTATCGGTTGCGCGAGATGCTCGGCTGAGGTGTTTGCTCCTCTGCATTTGCTCTATCCCCAAGCACTTCTATATTGATGAAGTGCTTTGGCGTTCCTGACGCTCAGTGCCTAATTATTCGAGGAGGACACGGATGAAGTCGTCAGCCACCGACGAGCCGCGAGCACCAGGCCAGGCCCCGATCAAGACCCGCCGTTTCAGCGTATCGCTGGTGTGGATCGTACCGATCGTTGCCGTGTTGGTAGGCATTTCGCTGGTGGTGCACAACGTGATGCAGGAAGGGCCGGCCATTGTCGTCAACTTCAAGACTGGCAGCGGTCTGGTGGCCAACAAGACCGAGGTCAAGTACCGCAATGTGGTGATCGGTCAGGTGACCGAAGTCGAGTTGAGCAATGACCAGAAGAGCGTCAACGCCACCATCAAACTGGCCAAGCAGGCCGAAAGTTTTACCCGCGAAGACTCGCAGTTCTGGGTTGTCCGACCGCGCATCGGCGCTGGCGGTGTGTCAGGCATCGATACCCTGCTCTCCGGCGACTACATCGGTGCCGATATCGGCCAGGCCAACAATCGCGCCAAACAATTCAAGGGCCTGGAAAACCCACCGCCGATCACCTACGGCGAACCGGGCAAGCGCTTCATGCTGCACACCCAGGATCTCGGCTCGCTGGACATCGGCTCACCGGTTTACTACCGCAAAATTCCGGTCGGCCAAGTCGTCACCTACGAGCTGGCCCCTGACGGTAAAGGCGTGAACATCGAAGTGTTCATTCATGCGCCCAACGACGCCTTCGTCACCGAAAACACCCGTTTCTGGAACGCCAGCGGCATTGACGTCAGCGTCGGAGCCAACGGATTCCAGGTCAAAACCGAATCGCTGTCATCGATGCTGGTTGGCGGCATCGCCTTCCGTGCGCCGGACTACAGCCCCAACGACGTGGCGGCGGCCGATGACAAGAAGTTCGAACTGTTCGAAGACCAGCTAACCGCCCTCGCCCCGCCCAACGGCAAGGCGCAGTACCTGAGCTTGCGCTTCGACCAGTCCCTGCGCGGGCTCAAGGTTGGCGCACCGGTTGAGTTCCTCGGCATGGAGATCGGCCGGGTGGTGGCGATCAATCTGGATTTCGACGCGAAGAAACGCAGCTTCCCGCTGAACGTCGGCATCGTCATTTACCCGCAGCGCCTCGGTATGGCCTACGGGAAAATGCTCACCGCGTTCAAACACGACCCCAACGACGAAGCCGCCGGCATCCGCCTGATGGGCACCTTTATCGACAATGGCCTGCGCGCTCAGGCCCGCAGTGGCAACCTGCTGACGGGGCAGTTGTACGTGGCGCTGGATTTCTTCCCGAAAGCCGAAAAAGTCGCGTTCGACCCAACGGCCCGCCCCGTTGTGATTCCGACCGTTCCCGGTAGCCTCGAACAGTTGCAGGAAAAACTCGAAGCCGTGGTCGACAAGCTCAACAAATTGCCTGTGGATCGCATTGCCAACAACCTCGACAGCAATCTGGTCGAACTGCGCAAAGGCTTGGCCCAGTTCAACGCCAAGACCTTGCCGGGCGTGCAGAGCACCCTCGCCGATGTCAGCAAGACCTTGCAGTCCGCCAGTTCGACCCTGGCCGAAGATTCGCCGCAGCGCGAGAAACTCACCGAGACCCTCGACGAACTCGGGCGCATGTCGCGCTCGCTGCGTGAGCTGTCGGATTATCTGGGCCGCCATCCGGAATCACTGATACGTGGCCGCCCCGACAACGCCGCGCCAATCGATCTGAAAGGACCGCCACGCAATTGAGCACAGGAGCTTACCCATGGCTGTACCGCTGAAGATCACCGTGTTCGCCGCGTTCATGCTGCTCGGCGCCTGCCGCAGCGACCCGATCAGCTTTCATACGCTGACACCGGTGCAACTGGCCAATACCCGTGCTGGCGGACAAATTCCGATTGAAGGCATCAGCGTGCCGCCGCAGGTCGATCGGGCGCAAATCGTCATTCGCCAGGGCAACAGCGGCCTCGCCATTCTGGACACCGATTGGTGGGGCGCGACGCTGGCCGATGAGTTACGCGGGGCGCTGAGCGATCAATTGAGCAATACCGGTGGGCAAGGCAATGTCTCGGTGCGAATCGAGGTGCAGCGCTTCGATTCAATCCCCGGCCAATACGGCTTGATCGACGCCAAATGGCGCCTGCGCCCTGTCGGCGCCACTGACAGTGGCCTGTTGACCTGCCGCTCGACCCTGCAGACCCCTTCGGGCCCGAGCATCGATGACCTGGTGAGCGCTCAGCAAAACAACGTCAAACGTCTGGCTGAACAGATCAGTCGGGCGGCAGCAGGCAACGCGCGCACCTGCCCTTCCCCGTCCTGATTCGGCTTACAGGTCGAAGCGATCCACCGCACGCCGCCGCTCGTTGTCGTCGCGCACGTCATAATTCGCCGTCGTCTGGATATTGCTGTGATGCGCGAGCTTCTGCGCGATCGACAGATCATGCTCCTCGATCACTCGAGTGATGAACGAGCGGCGGAAATCGTGAGGCATGATCTTCACGCCGACCTGCGTGCCACGCTGGCGGGCGATGTAGTAGATCGCGTGTTTGGTGATGCGCTCGCGGGTGATATGACTGCCACGGCGGATGCGATTGAACAGAAACGCATCATCGCTCTCGCCTTCCTTGAGCTGTGAACGGCGCAGCTCCAGCCACGCATCAAGCTTGGCGAACGCCCAGGCCGGTGCGTACTTGATCAGTTGCTTGTTGCCCTTGCCGGTCACGGTAAGGCTGCGCTCCGTGAAGTCGACCTGGTTCAGATCCAGATCCACCGACTCGGATTTGCGCATGCCGGTGCCATACAGCAACGCAATGACCGCAGCGTCGCGCAGGCCCTGCGGACGCGGGTCGGCGGCGCAGACTTCCATCAATTCATGAATCAGCGTGCGTTTTAGATTGCGCCCCTGCGACAACCGCGTGCCGGCGATGCCTTTTACCGAGCGCATCTTCAGCAGGTGATCCTGACTGATCAGGCTCATCCGCCAGGCTTCGTTCATCACGCCGCGCACGGCGTTGACGTACAGCGACGAGGTATTCGGCGCATAACCGTCGGCGCGCAACGCGGTGACCAGTGCCACCACGTCCTCCGGTTGCAGCGCGTGCCAGGGGATTTCCTCGATATTCACTTCTTCGAAACCGAGACGGTCGGCGGCGTCCTGCAAGACGTAGCGCATGGTCAATTGGCTGGAGGGCGCCAGTCGGGCCAGATAAAGCGTCAGCGGATTAGTGTTGGTCGGGGTGGATTGGGAACTCGACAAGTCAATCAAACGAAACGGCCTTGAATAGAAAACAGTTCAACAAAACAACTTAAAAGTGCAAACAAACTTATATAAAGAGCGACTCTTCTCTATGACTTTTTCACTAAAGATGCCGATAAGCGGAAGAAGTCTGAACGACGGCTGTATGACTTACAGATAGACGAATAGCCGACCGTTTTTTCATGTTCCTTTCACAAAAACGGGCATAACCTTAATTACAACAGGTTGCCCCGAAAGGCCTGCAACCCTGCCGTCCGTGGGCACAAAAGTCAATCAGGCATTCCCCGGCCGGTATTCCAAACCATTGAAATCACGTGTTTTTCAGACAACTGGCTGAAGGATGGCTGTCGCCTCGAGGTTCTTATGAGTCAAGCGTTTCTGCCCTTTTCCCGGCCGAGTATCGGCGACGAAGAAATAACCGCCGTCGAACAAGTATTACGTTCCGGCTGGATTACTACCGGCGCTAAATGCCAGGCACTCGAAGAACAGTTCGCCCACTATGTCGGCTGCCGCCACGCCGTCGCACTATCTTCTGCCACGGGCGCAATGCATATCGCATTGCTGGCATTGGGCATCGGCCCGGGTGACGAAGTCATAACGCCGTCGCAAACCTGGGTGTCGACCGCCAACATGATCTCACTGCTCGGCGCCAAACCGGTGTTTGTCGACGTCGACCGCGACACGCTGATGACGGACGTGGCGCATATCGAAGCGGCCATCACCCCACGCACCAAAGCGATTATCCCGGTGCATTACGCCGGGGCCGCGTTCGATCTCGATCCGCTGTATGCCCTCGCCGACAAGCACGGCATCGCAGTGATTGAAGACGCCGCCCATGCCGCTGGCACCCGCTACAAGGGCCGCCACGTGGGTTCGCAAGGCACGGCGATCTTCTCGTTCCATGCAATCAAGAACATGACCTGTGCCGAAGGCGCGATGTTCGTCACTGACGACGAAGCCCTGGCCAGCCGTGTGCGCATGCTCAAGTTCCATGGACTGGGCGTTGACGCCTACGACCGTTTGACCGGTGGCCGTAAACCGCAGGCGCAAGTCATGGAGCCGGGTTTCAAATACAACCTGGCCGACATCAACGCCGCGATAGCGCTGGTGCAACTGGAACGCCTCGACGCGATCAACGCCCGCCGCACCGAGCTGGCCACAGCCTATCTACAAAAGCTCGAAGGCCTGCCGGTACAGCCACTTGCCCTGCCCGACTACGCGCAACAACACGCCTGGCATCTGTTCATCCTGCGCATCGACAGCGAACGCTGCGGCATGGACCGCGACGCCTTCATGAAAGGGTTGCAAGACCAGGGCATCGGCACCGGCATCCATTTCATCGCCACCCATTTGCACACCTGGTATCGCCAGCGTGATCCCGACCTGTATCTGCCCAACACCGAATGGAACTCGGCACGGCTGTGCTCAATTCCGTTGTTCCCCGACATGACCGATCAAGACCTCGACCGCGTCGTCGGCGCCATCGCCACCCTTATGGATAAACGCCCGTGAAACCTTACCCGATCCGCTGCGTGTCGATCGTCATCCCGGTCTACAACGAACAGGAAAGTCTGCCGGAGCTGCTGCGCCGTACTGAAGCGGCCTGCCGGTTATTGCGTCACGACTATGAAATCGTTTTGGTGGACGACGGCAGTCGCGACGAGTCCGCCCATCTGCTGGAAGAAGCCGCCACCCGTGAAGACAGCCCGTTCGTGGCGGTGATCCTCAACCGCAACTACGGCCAGCACGCGGCGATCATGGCCGGTTTCGAGCAGTGCAAAGGCGATGTGGTCATCACTCTCGACGCCGACCTGCAGAACCCGCCGGAAGAAATCCCGCGACTGGTCGCCGAAGCTGAAAAGGGTTACGACGTCGTCGGCACCGTGCGCGGCAACCGTCAGGATTCGGCCCTGCGCCGCTACCCGTCGAAGCTGATCAACCTCGCCGTGCAACGCTCCACTGGCGTGGCCATGAGCGACTACGGCTGCATGCTCCGCGCTTACCGCCGCACGATCATCGACGCGATGCTCGCTTGCCGCGAACGCAGCACATTCATCCCGATCCTGGCCAACAGCTTCGCCCGCCACACCACCGAAATCGTCGTCGCCCACGCCGAGCGTGAACACGGTGATTCGAAGTACAGCCCGATGCGCCTGATCAACCTGATGTTTGACTTGATCACCTGCATGACCACCACGCCGCTGCGGTTACTGAGCATCGTCGGTTTCACCATGGCCGGGCTCGGTCTGCTGTTTGCCCTCGCGCTGATCCTGATGCGGCTGATCTTCGGTTCTGGATGGGCCGGTGACGGCATGTTCGTACTGTTCGCCGTGCTGTTCGTGTTCACCGGCGGCCAGTTCATCGGCATGGGCCTGCTCGGCGAATACCTGGGGCGCATGTACAGCGACGTGCGCGCCCGCCCGCGTTTCTTCATTGAAAAAGTCTTGCGCAGCCACGCCGTTGTCCCGGCGCCTGCGGTCACCGTTGATGGTCTCTCCTCTTCTTCTACTACCGGTCAGGTTCTCTCATGAGTGCAAAAACTGTTGTCTTCGCTTACCACGACATCGGCTGCGCCGGCATTCAAGCCCTGCTCGACAGCGGCTATGACATTGCAGCCGTGTTTACTAACGCGGATGACCCAAAAGAAAACGCTTTCTACGCCTCGGTTGCGCAACTGTGCGCCAAAAAAGGCATTCCCGTGCACGCCCCGGAAGACGTCAACCACCCGTTGTGGATCGAGCGCATCGCCAAACTCGACCCTGACTACCTGTTCTCTTTCTACTACCGCAATCTGCTGAGTGAGCCGTTGCTGGCCACGGCGAGCAAAGGTGCATTCAACCTGCACGGTTCGTTGCTGCCGCGCTACCGTGGCCGCGCCCCGGCGAACTGGGTGCTGGTCAACGGTGAAACCGAAACCGGCGTAACGCTGCACCGCATGGTTAAACGTGCCGATGCCGGCGCTATCGTCGCCCAGCAGCGCGTCGCCATCGAGCGCAGCGACACCGCGCTGAGCCTGCACGGCAAACTTCGCCTCGCCGCTATCGACCTGTTGCGTGATGCACTGCCCGCCATGCTGCAAGGCCGGATCAGCGAAACCCCGCAGGATGAATCCCAAGCCACAGTGTTCGGCCGTCGCACCGCGGCGGACGGCAAACTGCTCTGGGCGAAACCGGCCGAGCAACTGTTCAATCTGATTCGTGCCGTGACTCAACCGTACCCGGGTGCGTTCTGCGCCGTCGGCGAACACAAGCTGATCGTCTGGAGTGCCGAAGTCGTCAAAGGCAACGACGGTCAGGCACCGGGCCGGGTGATCAGCGTCGATCCGCTGCGCATTGCCTGCGGTGAAGATTCGCTGGTGATCCTCTCGGGTCAGCGTAACGACAACGGTCTGTTTCTCAGTGGCCCGCAATTGGCCAACGAGCTGGGGCTGGTCGACGGCTCGTTACTGCGCGGTGCCGAATCCGGCCGTGCGCCCCGCCGTACTCGCGTGCTGATCCTTGGCGTCAACGGCTTTATCGGCAATCACCTGTCCGAGCGTCTGCTGCGCGATGACCGCTACGAAGTCTATGGCCTGGACATCGGCTCCGACGCCATCGACCGTCTGCGCAGTCACCCGCACTTCCACTACGTCGAAGGCGATATCAGCATTCACTCCGAGTGGATCGAGTACCACATCAAGAAGTGCGATGTGGTCCTGCCGCTGGTGGCCATCGCCACGCCGATCGAATACACGCGTAATCCGCTGCGGGTGTTCGAACTCGACTTCGAAGAAAACCTGAAACTGGTGCGCTACTGCGTCAAGTACAACAAGCGCGTGATCTTCCCGTCGACCTCGGAAGTCTATGGCATGTGCCAGGACAAGAACTTCGACGAGGACACGTCCAACCTGATCGTTGGCCCGATCAACAAGCAGCGCTGGATCTATTCGGTGTCCAAGCAGTTGCTCGACCGGGTGATCTGGGCCTACGGCGCCAAGGGCCTGAATTTCACCCTGTTCCGCCCCTTCAACTGGATGGGCCCGCGTCTTGATCGTCTGGATTCGGCGCGCATCGGCAGCTCCCGCGCCATCACGCAACTGATCCTCAATCTGGTGGAAGGCACACCGATCCGTCTGTTCGACGGTGGCGAGCAGAAACGCTGCTTCACTGATATCGCCGACGGCGTCGAAGCACTGGCGCGGATCATCGATAACGACAACGACGTCTGCAACGGTCAGATCATCAACATCGGCAACCCGGACAACGAAGCAAGCATCCGGCAGTTGGGCGAAGAGCTGCTGCGCCAGTTCGAGGCGCACCCGCTGCGCGACAACTTCCCGCCATTCGCCGGTTTCCGCGACGTCGAAAGCAAGGCGTTCTACGGTGCCGGTTACCAGGACGTTGAGCACCGCAAACCCAGCATCGCCAACGCCAAGCGCCTGCTGGACTGGACGCCGACTGTGGAAATGCGCGAGACCATCGGCAATACGCTGGATTTCTTCCTGCGTGAAGCCATGCTCGAAATCGCGGACAAGAAGTAATGCAGGCCGGTCTACGCATCGACGTCGACACCTTTCGCGGCACCCGTGAAGGTGTGCCGCGCCTGCTGGAAATGCTCGATGAAGCGCAGGTCAAGGCAACGTTCTTCTTCAGTGTCGGCCCCGACAACATGGGCCGGCATCTGTGGCGCCTGATTCGCCCGCAGTTCCTCTGGAAGATGCTCCGCTCCAATGCGGCTGGCCTGTATGGCTGGGACATTCTGCTGGCCGGCACCGCATGGCCGGGCAAACCGATTGGTCGCGAACTCGGGCACTTGATGCGTCAGGCCCGTGACGCCGGTCATGAGGTGGGCCTGCATGCCTGGGATCACCATGGCTGGCAAGCCAATGCCGGGCGTTGGAGCGATACTCAGCTGATCGAGCAAATTCGTCAGGGCGTCGACACCTTGAGCGACATTCTCGGCGCCAAAGTCGAATGCTCGGCCGCCGCCGGTTGGCGCGCCGATGAGCGTGTGATCGAAGCCAAACAGGCCTTCGGCTTTCGCTACAACAGCGATTGCCGTGGGACACGCCTGTTTCGGCCTTTGCTGGCGGACGGCACGCCGGGCACCCCGCAGATTCCGGTGGACCTGCCGACCTTCGACGAAGTCGTAGGCCCCATCGTCGCGGTGCGGGACTTCAACCCATTCATTCTCGACCACTTCCTCCCGCGACAGCTCAACGTCTACACCATTCACGCCGAAGTGGAAGGGATTCTGATGGCTGAGGGTTTTCGTCAACTGCTGGCTGAGGCTCGCCTGCGCAACATCCAGTTCCAACCGTTGGGTGACTTGCTACCCGAGTTCTTCAACACCTTGCCCGTGGGTCGCGTACAACGCGGCGCCCTCAACGGCCGTGAAGGCTGGCTGGGAGTGCAAGGCGCATGATTAAACGCTGGACATTGCCGCTGCTATTGCTGGGCATCTGCTTGCTGGCTTATTTGCTGCCGCTGGGCACGCATGGCTTGTGGATTCCCGACGAGACCCGCTACGCGCAGATCAGCCAGGACATGCTGCTGAGCGGCAACTGGGTGTCACCGCATTTCATGAGCCTGCGCTACTTCGAGAAGCCGATTGCCGGTTACTGGATGATCGCCCTCGGCCAGGAGTTGTTCGGGCAGAACCTGTTCGGCGTACGTTTTGCGTCAGCGTTGAGCAGCGGTTTGAGTGTGTTGCTGTGCTTCCTGATCGCCCGGCGCTTGTGGAACGAGCCGCGCAAAAGCTTCGTCTGCGCCCTGCTCTACATGAGCTTCACGATTGTTGCCGGTCAGGCCGGTTACGCCAATCTCGACCCGCAATTCACCTTTTGGGTCAACCTCAGTCTGGTGGCGCTGTGGTTTGCCGTCGACAGCCGCACCAGCGGCAAGCGCATGGCCGCCTGGGCGGTGCTGGGTCTGGCCTGCGGCATGGGGTTCATGACCAAAGGGTTTCTTGCCTGGCTGCTGCCGGTGCTGATCGCGTTGCCGTGGATGCTCTGGCAAAAACGCTGGCGTGAACTGCTGCTGTACGGCCCGGTGGCGATTGCCATCGCGATCATCGTCAGCCTGCCGTGGGTGTTGGCCGTGCATGCCCAGGAACCGGATTACTGGCGGTTCTTCTTCTGGCACGAACACATCCGTCGGTTTGCCGGTGACGATGCCCAGCACGATGCGCCGTGGTGGTTTTATCTGCCGCTGCTGGTGGCGTTCAGTTTGCCGTGGGTCGGCCTGTTGCCGCCTGCGTTCAAGCAAGCATGGCAGACCCGTACTCAGCCGCCAGTGGTTTTCCTGCTGCTGTGGCTGCTGATGCCGCTGCTGTTTTTCAGCCTGAGCAACGGCAAGCTACCGACTTACATCCTGCCATGCCTGCTGCCGATGGCTCTGCTGCTGGGTAACGCGCTAGCCGACCGCTTGCGTCTGGAGCAAGGCCGGGCATTGAGTATCAATGGCCTGCTGAACGTGTTGCTTGGCTTGGTGATGCTGATTGCCGTGGTGTATCTGCAACTGAAAAAGCCGCTGTACGACCACGAACTGCACAGCCTGGTGCTGCTGTTCATCGGCCTGATCGGCTGGATCATCGCCAACCTGATGCAAGCCTTCCTGCCGTTGCAATGCTGGGCGGCGCCAGCGCTGGGCAGCCTTCTACTGGTCGGCGTACTCCCGGCAGCACTACCCAAATCGGTGGTCGCCAACAAGATGCCCGACCAGTTCATTCGCCATCACGTCACGGAACTGGCGCAGACCACGCACTTGCTGAGTAACGATCTGGGCGCGGCCTCGGCCCTGTCCTGGCGCCTGCAACGCCCACAGGTCGCGCTGTACAACACGATAGGCGAATTGAAATATGGCCTTGCCTATCCTGACGGCATTCAACAGCGGGTCGATCCCGATCAAGTGCAACAGTGGATGCGCGAAGCCCGCCGCAGCGGTTCGGTCGGCGTGGTGATGCGCGTCAAGGGGCAAGACGAACTGGACGAAATCGACAGACTGCCAAAGGACGGCATCCGATACGAACAGGGCAATCTGGTGATCATGATTCTCCCTCGGGAGGCGTCATGAGCCTGTTGCTGCTGTTGGCCGCGTGCGTGCTGACCTGCCTGGGCCAGATAGCGCAGAAATACGCCGTGGAGAGTTGGCGCGGCGTCGAGTCGTCCTGGCCCGAAAAATTGCGTACGCCGTGGCTATGGCTGGCGCTGCTCGCCCTCGGCTCGGGCCTGTTGGTCTGGCTGCTGGTGTTACAGCGTCTGGAGGTCGGCATTGCTTACCCGATGCTCAGCCTGAACTTTGTGCTGATCACCTTGATCGCCCGCTTCGTCTTCCGTGAACCCATCGACCGCCAGCACTGGCTGGGTGTGGCGCTGGTAATCGGCGGCGTGGCGTTGCTGGGGCAACAGTCATGAACCAGCGTCGTGGAATCACTTTCGCTCTCGGCAGCGTGCTGTTAGTCAGCGCCGCGCAACTGGGCATGCGCTGGAGCATGACGCGCCTGCCAACACCCGAACAATGGTTGACGCTGAACAGCTTCGACTGGCGCGCACTGGCCGTCGTCATCACCGCGATTTTCGCCTATGCCCTGTCGATGCTCTGCTGGCTCGGCGCCCTGCGCGATCTGCCGCTGGGCCGTGCCTATTCGCTGCTGAGCATCAGCTATGCGCTGGTGTACCTGTTGGCGGCCAGCCTGCCGCTGTTCAACGAATCCTTCAGTTTCACCAAATCACTGGGCGTGGCGCTGGTCATGCTCGGGGTCATCACCATTAACACGCGTCCGGCTCGTGCGCCCGAATTCAGGAGTGTTCCATGAAAATCACAGTCTTTGGTAGCGGTTATGTCGGTCTGGTGCAGGCTGCTGTGTTGGCCGAGGTCGGGCATGACGTGGTGTGCATGGACGTCGACCAGAAGAAGGTCGATCTGCTGCGCCAGGGCCATGTCAGCATCTTCGAACCGGGGCTGGCCAGTCTGGTGCGCGAGGGGCTGGATTCGAAACGCCTGCAATTCACCACTGATGAACAACTCGCCGTGCAGCATGGTCGAGTAGCGTTCATCGCGGTTGGCACGCCATCCCGTGAAGACGGCTCGGCCGATCTGCGTTATGTGCTCTCGGTCGGTGACGCCATCGCCCGCCACCGTGAGCAGCCGTTGATTCTGGTGGAGAAATCCACCGTGCCAGTGGGCACCGGAGACACCTTGCGCACGCACATCGAAAAGGCTTTGATCAAGGTCGGCCGGCTGCTGCAGTTCGATATCGTCTCCAACCCGGAGTTTCTCAAGGAAGGTTCGGCCGTCGCTGACTGCCGCCGTCCTGATCGCATCGTTATAGGCTGCGAGGGTGATGACGTACGTGACGTGATGCGCGACCTCTACTCGCCGTTCAACCGCAACCATGACCGCATCATGTTCATGGACCTGCGCAGTGCCGAGCTGACCAAATACGCCGCCAACTGCATGCTGGCGACCAAGATCAGCTTCATCAATCAGATCGCTGAACTGGCCGAACATCTGGGCGCTGACATTGAGTCGGTGCGTCAAGGCATCGGTGCCGACTCGCGCATCGGCTACCACTTCATCTACCCGGGCTGCGGTTATGGCGGTTCGTGCTTCCCCAAAGACATGCGCGCCTTGATCCACAGTGCCGAAGAAGCGCATTGCTCCAGCGACTTGCTGCAAGCGGTCGAAGCGATCAACCAACGGCAGAAACACAAGCTCTTCGAACGCATCAACGCGTTCTACAAGGGTGACCTGCGCGGCAAGACCTTTGCCTTGTGGGGCCTGGCGTTCAAGCCCAACACCGACGACATGCGCGATGCGCCGAGCCGGGTCCTGCTGGAGGAATTATGGGCCGCCGGTGCCAGCGTGCGCGCATTCGATCCCGAAGCCATGCAGGAAACCCAGAACCTCTACCCGGACGAGTCGAAACTGATGCTGATGGGTACCCCGGAATCGGTACTGCCCGGCGCCGACGCGCTGATCATTTGCACCGAATGGCAGCAATTCAAGGCGCCGGATTTCGACCTGATCAAGCAACGCCTCAACACCCCGGTGATCTTCGACGGTCGCAACCTGTATGACGCCGAGCGTTTGGCGCGCAACGGCTTCCAGTATTTCCCGATGGGTCGCGGCGAGTCGCGCAAATTGCCGATACCGTTGCAACAATGGCCTCACAGGTCAGACGTCGCTTGATCACGTTGTCGCCTGCCATCCGCCGGCAGTCCCTGATCGCAGGGCTGCTGGCGTTCTTGTTGTTCGTCGCCGGGGTCTACTGGCAGGCCCCGATCGGGTTCGATTCACGCTTTGTACTGTTCGCTCAGGAGATGCTGCGGCACGGGCCGACGGTGTTTCCGACCACGTATGGTCAACCCTATGCCGACTATTCGGCCGTATCGACACTGTTTGTCTGGCTGCTGTCGTTGCCATTCGGCGCGGTCAACGCTTTCACCGCGTGGGCACCGAGCGCCGTTGCCGGTGCGTTGATCGTGACGTTGATGTACCGGCTGCTGACGCCGTATTCGCGGCGCTGGGCGTTGATCAGCATTGCGCTGTTGATGCTCACCGGCACCTTCGTCACCGAAGTGCGCGCGGTGTCACAGGACTTGATGCTCGCCGCCGTGGCGTTTGCAGTGTTCTATCTGGGTTATGCCCATGATCACTTTGGCGGTGGACGGCGCTGGCCTTTGATCTTCGTCTTGTTGTTACTCGGCTTCGGCATTCGCGGGCCGATCGGGCTGGTGGTACCGACCGGCATGTTGTGCAGCTATTACCTGCTCAATCGGCAGTGGTCGCGGTTGCTTGTGTTTGGTGTGTTGGCTTCGGTGTTGCTGGTGGTGTGTGTGGGCCTGCTGTTGTGGTTAGCCAAACTCAGTGGTGGGCCAGTCTTTATGCAAGACGTGATCCGCATGCAGTTCATGGGACGCATGGACGGTAGCGAGGGCGTGAGCGGTTCGCTGTATTACTTCACCAGTTCACTGGGTAACTATGCGCTGGCGTATCCCATGGCATTGCTGGCACTCGCGGCCGCATGGTTGAGCAAGCCGCACCAGCGCGGCCCGGCCTTGCGCCTGGTGCAGTATTGCGCGGCGGCAGGACTGATCGTGATGGTAGGCCTGTCGATTCCGCAGGCGAAGAAGGCTCGGTACCTGCTGCCGATGCTGCCCATGGCGGCGATCATCGCGGCGTATCCGTTTCACGTGATTCACGGACAAGCGTTCAGGTGCTTGCGCGGTTTGCTGCTGGGTGTGTGGCTGCTGACCCCGGGATTATTGATAGCCGGTCTGTTGTTCGCCCAACGACGGTTTCCCGAGCAACTGACCGAAGTCGGCGTGGTGCTGATTGCGTTAGTGGTGCTGCAGTTGGCGGCGCTGTCGCGGATATTGATCCCGCGATGGCGCGCTGAAGTGCTGGCGCTGTGTTCGGTGTTGGCGTTGTGGACGGTATATGTCGCGGTATTTGAACCCGTTGAGCAGCGTCTGTATGACACTCGCACCTTCAGCCGTGCTGCGTTTGCCCAGGTGCAGCAAAACCCCGCCCCGCTGGTGCTGCACGGCATGGGCAAGGACGCGAAGGCGATCAAGTTCATGGTCAACCTCGAACAGGATCTGCAACCGCAGTTCAGCGAAACCGCGCAGCAGCTGGAAGCACTCAAGGGGCCGGCGTGGCTGATGATGGACCGCAGTGATTTCCTGGCCCTCAAAGGTACTCCGCTGGAAAACCTGCAACCGGTACTCAGCGGCCCTTTCGACAAAAACGACTACATCCTGCTGTATCTGAAACCCTTGTAGGCGCTGTCAGGTTGACCGTTGAGCGAGACCCGGTGAGGATGTCGAGCCTGCCCTCGAATCCGAAATAAGGACATTGACCTCTTCGTGGCCACCTATTCGCCCCTCATTCGCCGGTTGATGATCAGCTCGCTCACCGTCGTCATCAGCCGCGCCCTGATCAGCCCGTTATTGACCTTGTTCCTCAGCAACAAACTCGGCCTCAACCCGCAAGACGTCGGCCTGTTGTTGGGTATCGCAGTGTTCAGTGCCACGCTGCTGTCGCTGTACGGCGGCTACATCATCGATAAGCTGGACAAGCGCCAGTTGCTGATCCTGACCATGCTCTCGAGCGGCATCGGCCTGATCCTGCTGACCTTCGCGCAGAATCTGTATCTGGTCACGTTGGTGCTGATTATCAGCGAGACGGCGTCGGCGCTGTTCCTGATCTGCTCCAAGGCGATCCTCAGTGAAAACCTGCCGGTTGGCCAACGGGTCAAGGCGTTCTCCCTGAACTACACGCTGACCAACATCGGCTACGCCGTCGGCCCGATGATCGGCGTGGTAATTGCCGGAATCCAGTCGTCGGCGCCGTTTATCGTGGCGGGTGCGATTGCCATTGGCAGCATTTTTCTGCTGCTCGGTGCCGCCAGAGACGTCAGGCCGATAGCGCCGGTCGGTCAGCCGCAAAGCTTTCTGAAGACGCTGATCATCCTGAAAAACGACCGCACGATGATCCTGTTCACCCTCGGCTGTCTGCTCAGCACCTTGGTGCACGGGCGCTTTACCTTGTACCTGTCGCAATACCTGCTGGTGACCCACACCCAGCAACAGACCCTCGATACCATGGCCGTCCTGCTCGCTTGCAATGCAATCACGGTGATTTTGCTGCAATACCAGGTCGGCCGCCTGCTCAGCCGCGAGCACTTGCGTCACTGGATTGCCGGCGGCACTGCGTTGTTCATTGTCGGGCTGATCGGGTTCAGTCTGGCCGACAGCCTTATTGGCTGGTGCGTGGCAATGTTCATCTTCACTCTGGGCGAAATGATCATCTACCCGGCCGATTTCCTCTTCGTCGACACCCTGGCCCCGGAAGAACTGCGCGGCAGCTACTACGGTGCACAGAATCTGGCGGCGCTTGGAGGTGCGGCGAGCCCGGTGATGTGCGGGTTCCTGCTGATGCACACACCGGCGCCGAGCATGTTCTACGCTCTGAGCGCCCTGGCCGCCGTGGGCGGTTACTTGTGTTTTGTCAGTGGGCGGCGCGTAGCTTCAATTCAGAAATAATGCACTAAAGCTGCATTAATATGAATTTGTCAGCATCGAGATAGATCGGCACACTGTGCGCGTTCCTCCCCCAATGTTGGAACACTTCGAGGGCTTTCCGGATTGTCGGACAGTCCTTTTTTTTGCCCCGAATTTGCTGCAAGGACCGATTCACATGCTCGCTCGCTGGTTGCCCGCCGCCATCAACACCCGCCCCACCGAATGGAGCCGCGCCGCTATCGGCATGGCGTTGGGCACGTTGTTCAGTGTGTGGCTGTGCGCTCAGGTATTTGGCCATGACGTCGCTTATCACCTGATCGGGCCTTTGGGTGCCTCGGCAGTGTTGCTGTTTGCCGTGTCCTCCGGCGCCCTCGCCCAGCCGTGGTCGATTCTGGGCGGGTATTTGTGTGCCGGTGTCGTGGCGTTATTGGTCGCCCATGTGCTCGGGCGCACCCTCGGCAGCGCCTGCCTGGCAGCGGGCATGGCGTTGATTCTGATGTGCTGGTTGCGTTGCCTGCATCCACCGGCTGGTGCTTTGGCACTCACTCTCGTGCTGGCCGATCCGGCGACCATTGCCATGGACTGGAAAGCCATGGAGCCGGTGATGCTCGGCGCGGCGTGCATGCTGCTCAGTGCTTTGGCCTACAACAACCTCACGCGCATTCGTTATCCGAAACGTCCCACTGAACCCGCGCCTGTGGTTGCCCCGGTCGACAGCCAGGCGATCACTGCTGAAGACCTGAAACTCGCATTGGCCGACATGGGGGCCTTCATCGACATCACGCCTGAAGACCTCGAACAACTGATCCACGCCAGCGAACTGCACGCCAAGCGGCGTAGCATCGGAGAAGTCTTCTCCTGACACCACCCTCCCCCTGTAGAAGCTGTCGAGTGAAACGAGGCTGCGATCTTTTGATCCTGATTTAGAAGATCAAAAGATCGCAGCCTGCTGCAGCTCCTACACTGTTGTGGCATTCCATGACTTAGGGCAAAAACGCAGACTGCCCCTGCACATATCCCCGTTGTACACGGCAAATTTGCACTGTTACGATCCGTTAACGCTCGCGCGCGAGCTTCTCGAATAAAGACAATAAAAGCAGGGAGTTAGTGATGACTGCTCAGGCTTCATCCCCGAGGACGTTGTCCATGGATGCCACGCAAAACGAAGTGCTGGCCGAGGTTCGCAACCACATTGGTCACCTGACCCTCAACCGCCCCGCCGGCCTCAACGCCATCACCCTCGACATGGTTCGATTGCTGCAAAAGCAACTCGACGCCTGGGCCACGGACGCTAATGTCCACGCAGTGGTGCTGCGCGGTGCCGGTGAAAAAGCCTTCTGCGCCGGCGGCGACATTCGTTCCCTGTACGACAGCTATAAAAGCGGCGACACGCTGCACGAAGATTTCTTCGTCGAGGAATACGCCCTCGACCTGACTATTCACCACTACCGCAAACCGGTGCTGGCGCTGATGGACGGTTTCGTCCTCGGCGGCGGCATGGGCCTGGTGCAAGGCGCCGATCTGCGGGTGGTCACCGAGAAGAGCCGTCTGGCGATGCCGGAAGTGGCCATCGGTTATTTCCCGGACGTCGGTGGCAGCTACTTCCTGCCGCGCATTCCCGGTGAGCTGGGGATTTATCTGGGCGTCAGTGGCGTGCAGATTCGAGCGGCCGATGCGCTGTATTGCGGCCTCGCCGATTGGTACATCGAAAGCAATAAACTCGTCACGCTCGATGAACAACTCGATGGCCTGGAATGGCACGACACGCCGCTCAAGGATTTACAGAGTCTGCTGGCCAAAAACGCCGTGCAAACCCTGCCCGGTGCGCCGCTCCAGGCCTTGCGCCCGGCCATCGACCACTTCTTCGCCCTGCCGGATGTGCCGAGCATGGTTGAACAATTGCGCGCGGTAACCGTCGCCGACAGCCATGAATGGGCGACCACTACGGCGGATCTGCTGGAAACCCGCTCACCGCTGGCCATGGCCGTCACCCTGGAAATGCTCCGTCGTGGCCGGCATCTGAGCCTGGAACATTGCTTCGCTCTGGAGCTGCACCTGGATCGCCAGTGGTTCGCCCGTGGCGATCTGATCGAAGGTGTCCGCGCCCTGCTGATCGACAAAGACAAGTCACCACGCTGGAACCCGCCGACTCTCGCCGCACTGGACGCTGCGCATATCGCGAGTTTCTTCCACGGTTTTGATGAGAGCGGGAGCTGAGCCATGCACGATCTCGAACTGACTGAAGAACAAGTAATGATCCGCGACATGGCCCGGGACTTTGCCCGTGGCGAAATCGCACCCCACGCGCAAGCCTGGGAAAAGGCTGGCTGGATCGATGACGCCCTCGTGGCGAAGATGGGCGAACTGGGTCTGCTGGGCATGGTCGTCCCCGAAGAATGGGGCGGCACCTATGTCGACTACGTGGCTTACGCACTGGCAGTAGAAGAGATTTCCGCCGGTGACGGCGCGACCGGCGCGTTCATGAGCATTCACAACTCGGTCGGCTGTGGCCCAGTGCTCAACTATGGCAGCGAAGCACAGAAACAAACCTGGCTGGCAGATCTGGCCAGCGGGCAAACCATCGGCTGCTTTTGCCTGACCGAACCGCAGGCCGGCTCCGAAGCGCACAATCTGCGCACCCGCGCCGAACTGCGCGACGGTCAGTGGGTAATCAACGGCGCCAAGCAATTTGTCAGCAACGGCAAACGGGCGAAACTGGCAATCGTGTTTGCCGTGACCGATCCGGATCTGGGCAAGAAAGGTATTTCCGCGTTTCTAGTGCCGACCGACACCCCAGGTTTCATCGTTGACCGCACCGAACACAAAATGGGCATCCGCGCCTCCGACACCTGCGCGGTGACGCTGAACAACTGCAGCATTCCCGAGGCCAACCTGCTCGGCGAACGTGGCAAAGGCTTGGCGATTGCCCTGTCCAACCTTGAGGGCGGACGCATCGGGATTGCCGCGCAAGCCTTGGGCATCGCCCGTGCTGCGTTTGAAGCGGCGCTGGCTTATTCGCGAGACCGGGTGCAATTCGGCAAACCGATCAACGAGCACCAGAGCATCGCCAACCTGCTGGCCGACATGCACATGCAATTGAATGCGGCACGGCTGATGATCCTGCACGCGGCGCGGCTGCGCACGGCGGGCAAACCGTGTCTGTCGGAGGCTTCACAGGCCAAGCTGTTTGCCTCGGAAATGGCCGAGAAGGTCTGTTCGTCAGCGATTCAGATTCATGGCGGGTATGGCTATCTGGAGGACTATCCGGTCGAAAAGTACTACCGCGATGCGCGGATTACCCAGATCTATGAAGGGTCGAGCGAGATTCAGCGGATGGTGATTGCACGGGAGTTGAAGAACTACCAGATCTAACAGCAAAAGCATCGCTGGCAAGCCAGCTCCCACAGGGTTTTCGGTCGATCACAAATGTTGTGTACACCGAAGATAATGTGGGAGCTGGCTTGCCAGCGATGACGTCAGTAAGACTGCTGCATTACTTGCCCTTGAATTCAGGCGTACGTTTGGCCACAAACGCCGCCATCCCTTCCTTCTGATCCTGCGTGGCAAACGCCGCATGGAACACCCGGCGCTCGAAGCGGACGCCTTCAGTCAGATTGACCTCAAACGCGCGGTTGACGCTCTCCTTGACCATCATCGCAATCGGCAGTGATTTGCTGGCGATCACTGCGGCAACCTTGAGCGCCTCATCCAGCAATTCATCGCTCGGCACGATCCGAGCGACGATGCCGCAGCGCTCGGCTTCCACCGCATCGATCAAACGCCCGCTCAGGCACATTTCCATGGCCTTGGCCTTGCCCACGGCTCGGGTCAGGCGCTGGGTGCCGCCCATGCCCGGCAAGACGCCGAGATTGATCTCCGGCTGGCCGAACTTGGCGTTGTCGCCCGCCAGAATGAAGTCGCACATCAACGCCAGTTCACAGCCGCCACCGAGAGCGAAACCGTTGACTGCAGCGATGATCGGTTTGCGGCGATTGGCCACGCGATCGCTGTCGCTGAACAGGTCGTCCATGTAGATCTGCGGATACGTCAGCTCGGCCATTTCCTTGATGTCGGCACCGGCGGCGAAGGCTTTTTTCGAACCGGTAATGACGATGCAACCGATGTTGGCATCGGCTTCCAGGCCATCAAGGGCATGGTTCACTTCGCTGACCAGTTGCGCGTTCAGGGCGTTCAGCGCCTGCGGGCGGTTCAGGGTGATCAGGCCAACGCGGCCATGGGTTTCCAGCAGAATCGTTTCGTAAGTCATGGGCAAGATTCCTTGTCAGAGATTGCGCGAAATAACCATGCGCTGGATGTCGCTGGTGCCTTCGTAGATCTGGCAGACACGCACGTCGCGGTAGATGCGCTCCAGCGGGAAGTCGTTGAGGTAACCGTAACCGCCGAGGGTTTGCAACGCCATGGAGCAGACCTTTTCGGCCATCTCCGAGGCGAACAGCTTGGCCATCGAGGCTTCGACCAGCGCTGGCTGGCCGCTGTCACGCAGGGCGGCAGCGTAATGCACCATTTGCCGGGCGACGGCGATTTGCGTGGCCATGTCGGCCAAGCGGAACGCCACGGCCTGGTGTTCGATGATCGGCTTGCCGAAGGTGTCGCGCTCGCGGGCGTAGTCACGGGCCGCTTCGAACGCGGCGCGGGCCATGCCCACCGATTGCGAAGCGATGCCGACGCGGCCGCCTTCAAGGTTGGCCAGGGCAATCTTGTAACCTTCGCCCTCCTCGCCCAATCGGTTGGCCACCGGCACTTTGACGTCTTCGAAGAGAATCTGGCAGGTGTCCGAAGCGTGCTGGCCGAGTTTGTCTTCGACGCGGGCGACTTTGTAGCCTGGTGAATCGGTCGGCACGATAAGCGCCGTGATTCCGCGTTTGCCAGCACTCGGGTCGGTCACGGCAAACACGATCACGATCCCGGCGTTTTGCCCGGAGGTGATGAACTGTTTGCAGCCATTGAGCACGTAGTGATCGCCTTCAAGGCGCGCGCGGGTTTTCAGGCTGCTGGCATCGGAACCGGCCTGTGGTTCGGTCAGGGCAAATGCACCGAGCATCGCGCCGCTGGCCAGCGGTTTGAGGAAACGTTCGCGCTGATCGTCGTTGCCGAACTTGAGGATCGGCACGCAACCCACCGAGTTGTGCACGCTCATGATCGTCGAGCAGGCGCCGTCACCGGCGGCGATTTCTTCCAGGGCCATGGCGTAGGCGAGATAACCGGTGTCGCAACCGCCCCACTGTTCCGGCACGAGCATGCCGAAAAAACCCAGTCCGGCCATTTCGCCGATGGCTTCTTTGGGGAAACGGTGTTCGCGATCCCACTCGGCGGCGAACGGCTTGAGCCGTTCCTCGGCAAACTGCCGGGCCATGTCGCGGATCTGGTTTTGGTCTTCGTTGGGAATCATGGTGAATCCTTGATTGTTTCCCTATGTAGGAGCTGCCGCAGGCTGCGATCTTTTGACTTTGATTTTCAACAGACAAGATCAAAAGATCGCAGCCTGCGGCAGCTCCTACAGAGGGCGCGCGGTTAGTAGACGCATTCCACGGCCATGGCCGTGGCTTCGCCGCCGCCGATGCAAATGGCGGCGACACCGCGTTTCAGCTTTCTTTGGCGCAATGCCGAGAGCAAGGTCACCAGAATCCGCGCACCCGAGGCACCGATCGGATGGCCCAGCGCACAAGCACCGCCGTGCACGTTGAGTTTCTCGTGGGGGATTTCCAGATGCGTCATCGCCGCCATGCCGACCACGGCAAACGCTTCGTTGACCTCGAACAGGTCAATGTCGCCCAGCGACCAACCGGTTTTCTTGATCAGTTTCTTGATCGCACCAATCGGCGCCACCGGGAACAGGCCCGGAGTGTCGGCAAATGCCGCATGACCGTGAATCACCGCCAGCGGTTTCAGGCCGAGTTTCTGCGCCTGCGACTGACGCATCAGCACCAGTGCCGCTGCGCCGTCAGAGATCGAACTGGAGTTCGCCGCCGTCACCGTGCCGCCTTCGCGGAACGCCGGTTTCAACGAGGCGATCTTGTCCAGTTTGGCTTTCGGCGGTTGCTCATCGTGGCTGATCAGCACCTGTTCTTTGCCGACGGTCACGGTCAGCGGGACGATTTCGTCCTTGAAGCTACCGTCCTTGATCGCCTGTTGTGCGCGGGTGGTCGAGGCGATAGCAAAAGCGTCCTGCGCTTCGCGGCTGAAGTGATTGGTCTCGGCGCAATCCTCGGCGAAGGTGCCCATCAGGCGACCCTTGTCGTAGGCGTCTTCGAGGCCGTCGAGGAACATTGAGTCGAGCACGCGGCCGTGGCCCATGCGGTAACCGGCGCGGGCGCGATCCAGCAGATACGGCGAGTTGGACATGCTTTCCATGCCGCCTGCGATCACCACGTCGGCGCTGCCGGCGACCAGCATGTCGTGGGCCAGAATGGTGGTTTCCATGCCCGAGCCGCACATCTTGTTGACCGTGGTACAGCGCGTCGATTTATCCAGCCCGGCACCCAGTGCCGCTTGCCGCGCAGGCGCCTGGCCGAGGCCCGCGGGCAGGACGCAACCGAACAGCACTTCGTCGACCGCATCGCTGGCAACACCGGCGCGTTCAACCGCCGCTTTGATGGCAGCAGCGCCAAGCTGCGGCGCGGTGAGGCTTTTCAGTTCGCCCTGAAAACCACCCATCGGGGTGCGGACGGCGCTGACGATGACAATCGGATCGTTGGAAATAGTCATGACAAATCCTCCTTACTTGGCGGCCATGCGCAAGGCACCGTCGAGACGGATCACCTCGCCGTTGAGCATGCTGTTTTCGATGATATGGCGGACCAGCGCGGCGTACTCGGCAGGCTTGCCCAGACGTGGCGGAAACGGTACGCCAGCAGCCAGCGATTCGCGAACTTCCGGGGTCATGCCGGCCATCATCGGGGTTTCGAAAATGCCCGGGGCGATGGTCATCACGCGGATGCCGAAACGCGCCAGTTCGCGCGCAGCGGGCAGGGTCAGGCTGGCGATGGCGCCTTTGGAGGCGGCGTAAGCAGCCTGGCCGATCTGACCGTCGAACGCCGCCACCGAGGCGGTGTTGATGATCACGCCGCGCTCGCCGTCGGCATTGGCTTCGCTTTCGGCAATCGCCGCAGCGGCCAGACGCAGCATGTTGAAGCTGCCGATCAGATTGACGTTGATCACCTGAGCAAAACTGGCCAGTGCGTGCGGGCCGTTCTTGCCGAGGATCTTCTCGCCACGGACGATGCCGGCGCAGTTGACCAGACCGTTGAGGCTGTCAAAGGCTTTGACGGTCGCCTGCACAGCGGCTTCGGCAGCGGCTTCATTGCTGATGTCGGCGACGACGCTGTGTACGCCCAGACGCTGAGCCTGCGCGGCAACCGCTTCGGCATTCATGTCCACCAGCATCACCTTGGCGCCGGCATTCACCAGCAATTCAGCGGTGGCCGCACCCAGGCCGGACGCGCCGCCGGTGACGATAAAAACCTTGTTCTCGATCTGCATGACTGTTTCCTTGGATTCAAGCTGAAACGTTTTTCGCTGCGGCCTCTTGAGCCTTGGCGATTTCCTGGTTGCGCAAGATAAAGCGCTGCAATTTGCCGCTCGGGGTCTTGGGCAATTCGCTGACAAATTCGATTTCACGCGGGTATGAATGCGCTGCCAGACGCTTGCGCACGTGCTGGCGCAGTTCTTCGGCGAGCGCAGGTTCCGCGCGGTATTGCGCGCTGAGCACGACAAAGGCTTTGACCAGTTCGGTGCGTTCCGGGTCCGGTTTGCCGACCACCGCCGCCTCGACCACGGCCGGGTGTTCAATCAGCGCGCTTTCGACGTCGAACGGGCCGACGCGGTAGCCGGAGGTGGTGATCACGTCGTCGCTGCGGCCGACGAAGCTGATGCTGCCATCCGGGTTCCATTCCACGGTGTCGCCGCTCAGGTAATAGTCGCCGACGAAGGCTTTGGTTGGTGCGCCTTCATAGCCACCGAACCAGCACATTGGCGATTCAGGCCGGTCGATGGCGAGAATGCCGGGCTGGCCGACGCCGAGTTCGTTGTATTGCTCGTCGAGCACCACGATGCGATGGCCCGGCGAAGCGAAACCGGCGGCGCCGACGTGAACCGGGTGCTCGATGCCGTGGTGGTTACAAAGGACCATACCCAGTTCGGTCTGGCCGTAGTGGTCGTGAATGACCACGTCGAGGTTGTCGGCAAACCAGCGGATCACCTCCGGATTCAAAGGCTCGCCGGCGCTGCTGACGATGCGCAGCTTGCCCTTGATCGACTTGGCGAACTCGTCACCGCCGGCAATCAGCAAGCGATACGCCGTGGGCGAACCGGTCAGGTTGGTGATGCCGTATTTGTTGATCACCCGGCAGGTGCTTTCGAGGGTGAACGGGCCATCGTAGAAGGTGATCGGGTGGCCCATCGACATCGGGCCCGTCACGCCGAAATAGATGCCGTAGGCCCAGCCTGGATCGGCGACATTCCAGAACGCGTCTTCGGGGCGCAGATCAACGGCATCGCGGGTGTAGCTCTGGAACGCGACGATGGCTTTGAGCGGCACCGACAGCGCTTTCGACGGGCCGGTGGTGCCCGAGGTGAACATCAGCAGGAACGGGTCTTCGCCGGTGAGCATCAGCGGTTCACAGACGTTGGAATAGTTGGCCAGTTCAGCCCAGAAACTGAAGTCGCCTCGGACGATACCCTGGCCCTTGGCGCCGCCGACGGTGACCAGTGTCGGGCAATCGGCGACTTCAGCGAGTTTCGGACGGTTGACGGCGTCGGTCACCACCACTTTGGCGCCGGAGCTGTTCAGGCGATGTTCAAGGGCCTTGGGGCCGAATGCGGTGAACAGCGGCTGATAGACCGCGCCGATACGCCAGGTGGCGAACACGGTGATGAGCAATTCGATGTTGCGCGGCAGCAGGCCGGCGACCTTGTCACCCTTCTGCACGCCTTGGGCGAGGAGGAAATTGGCGAAACGCGCGGCTTTGTCCTGCAAGTCGCTGAAGGTGTACGTCGCACTGGCGCCGTCGCGACCCTCCCAGAACAGCGCGATGCGCCCCGGCAATGCATGGCGGTCGCAGCATTCGACGCAGGCGTTGAGCGCCTCAAGCGTACCGCTGAGCGCGGTATCAACGGTGTGCTGATAGTTGAACTGTTCGGTGGCAGACAAGTAGTCGCGCATTGCCAGAATCCCTCTGTGTTTTTTATTAGGTTGGGGAACCGTAAACAACAGAGGGATAGTCGCGCTGTGCGTGGCTTGGGGCAATGGTCAAAGCCATCAAAGTGGCTGACTGGTTTGGCCATGCCTTCGAAAATGACTCACACCTTCTGTAGGAGTTGTCGAGTGAAACGAGGCTGCGATCTTTTGATCTTGCTTTTAAAGGTCAAGATCAAAAGATCGCAGCCTTCGGCAGCTCCTTGTATCTCGACTATCGCTCCGTCAGGAGCGATAGTTCTCGACTGATCATCGAGGGAGGGACTTGGAAGCCGTGCAGCTCCTTAGGCTTTTTGCCTGTGATGTAGATCGTGCTCCAGCCCTCCACACTCACTCGTATAGTTCGAACGGTATCTTGGGCCCGTCTCTGGCGAGAGCCCGCATTCGCAAGGTTGGACAGAGTGCAGTGATGATCGAAAACGGATTAATGGAGAAACGGTCATGTCCAATTTCGTCGGCGTCGATGTCGCTAAAAATACCTTTGATATCGCCACTCACCTGCCAAACGGCAAGCACAAAACCAAGGCCAAACTGGCTAACGACTCAAAAGGTTTCAAAGAGTTTGACGCCTGGCTGAACAAGCAGGTCGAGCCTACAGCTCTGATCGTGATGGAAGCCACCAGCGTTTATCACCTGGAACTTGCCGAGTTCGTCTACAACAAGGGTTACCGGGTCTGCGTCGTCAATCCGGCTACGACCCACGCTTACGCCGACAGCGAGCTGCGCCGGATCAAAACCGACAAAAGCGACGCCAAATTGATCGCTGACTTTGCTCGGGAAAAGGCTGAAAAGCTTCAGCTTTGGGCTCCAGAGCCGCTGAAATATCGTCAGCTAAAGGCGATGGTACGTCGCTTGGATGACCTTCAGGAAATGGAGCAAATGGAGCTCAATCGCCTGGATGTATCCGACGAAAAGGTCAAAGACTCGATCAACTCTGTGCTGCGTCACATCGAGAAAGAGATCGTTGAAACTCACAAATCAATCAAAAAACACATCGACGATGATCCAGACATGCGCCAAATGCGCGACTTGATCGTGACCATCGACGGTATCGGCCAGAAAACCCTTGAGCGGCTGCTGGCCGAGTTGGGCGACCTGCGTAAATATGACGACCCTCGCAAGCTGGTCGCTGCCGCCGGGTTGAACCCAAAGCTGCAGGACTCGGGAAAATTCAAAGGCAGAACAGTGATTTCGAGGATCGGATCGGCTCGCGTTCGGGCGGGTCTATAC
The DNA here is from genome assembly GCF_059716145.1 of Pseudomonas sp. LBUM1648. Classification (NCBI taxonomy): domain Bacteria; kingdom Pseudomonadati; phylum Pseudomonadota; class Gammaproteobacteria; order Pseudomonadales; family Pseudomonadaceae; genus Pseudomonas; species Pseudomonas sp. LBUM1648. The sequence continues at coordinate 3,149,265 of NZ_CP166808.1, read as the reverse complement.
ATGCCTGGGTTGGTTGCACTGAAGCACAACAAGGCAATCATCGCCATGAAGGACCGCTTGAAGGCCAACGGCAAGGCCCCCAAGCAAATCATCTGTGCAGCGATGCGCAAACTCCTACATTTTGTCTACGCCGTTCTTAAATCGGGCCAGCCATTTGACCCGAAAATTGCCCTTGCCCGATGAGGGGCAAGACGGTATCTACAGGAGGAATGCATTTCAGGTGGGGTCATTGAGGATCAGCGTGCGATAGTGCCCGGGATTGGACCCCGACCATTTGCGAAACGCCTTGTAGAACGAGCTCGCATCGGCAAACCCGAGCCGCGCCGCGATTTCAACAAAACTGATCGAAGGCTCCGCGAGCCAGACAATCGCCAACTCCTTGCGCACGCTGTCCTTGAGCCCCTGATACGTCTGCCCTTCCTCTGCCAAACGTCGGCGCAAAGTCGAAGCGGACATACACAACTGCTGCGCCAATGCTTCAGTTTCCGGCCACTGCTCAGCAGGGAGCTGGCGCAAATCCTGTTTGATCCGGCTGGCGAGGCTTTGCGGATCGCGGTACTTGACCAGGATGTTGGCCGGCGCATGGGCCAGGAAGCGTTTCAACTCTTCAACACTGCGCTTGATCGGCAGATCCAGGCAGTCCGCCGAGAAAATCATCCGCGTGCGCGGCCGGTCGAAACGCAGGTTCTCCGAGAACATAACCCGGTAGTCATCGGTGAAGTCCGGTTCCGGGCAACGCAGCTCAATGGCCAGAATCGGAATCCGCCGCCCGGCCAGCCAGCAGGCCACGCCGTGGACGATCATCCAGTAAGTGAAATAGGTGAAGGCACGGCGCGGTTCGGGATCGTCTTCGAGCAGAACGATTTCCGCCAGACTCTGCTGATGCACCAGTTGCGCGGGCAGACGTTCAAGCATCAGCGAGAGGAAACTCAGACCGCCGCTCAAACCGGCAGCGAGTGTCGGTTGCGCCATCGCACTGCGACAAAGGAACTCCAGACTGCCGGACTTGAGCTTGCGCGGGTCCATGCCAAAAAACTCATCATCACCGCGCCGGGCCAACAAACGCCAGAGCCTGGCGTACTGCGAGGCCGGCACCCGGCCATCTTCGGATTGCAACAAGGCCGGCGCAATGCCGACCTTGTTCAGGACTTCTTCCGTGGCCACGCCGGGGACACAACTTTGCAGCAGCGCTTCACGCACCAGTTGAACGGCGATGGTGTCTTTTTCCGACATGGAGCGAGGCAGACCTTGTTGTTTTTGACTGGCGGGCATCTTACCGCACGACAGGAGTACACCACAGAACCCTGTGCAGGAGATCTGTGCAGGGCAAAAACCGGGTTGTTCAGCTGACGTTCAGGTTTATGTCAATGATTGTCATGTGAGAATGACTTTCATTATGTTACAACTTGTAACTCTTCGAATGACTATCTGGATGCCGAATGCTCGTTCCTTTTCTGATCATGCTGCGCGAAGGCATTGAAGCCGCGCTGATCGTTGGCATCATCGCCAGCTACCTGCAACAGACCGGCCGTGGCCAATGGATGCCCGCCGTGTGGATCGGCGTATTTCTCGCCGCCGCCCTCGCCCTGCTGGTCGGTGGAGGACTGGAACTGGTCAGCGCCGAATTCCCGCAAAAGCAGCAAGAACTGTTTGAAGGCATCGTCGGGCTGGTGGCCGTGGGGATTCTCAGCTCGATGGTGTTCTGGATGCGCAAGGTCGCACGGTCGATCAAACATTCGCTGCACGCCTCACTGGATGAAGCCCTGACCTCTTCCAGACATCAGGTCATCGCGTTGATCGCTATGGTGTTCTTTGCCGTGGCGCGTGAAGGCCTGGAAACGGTGTTTTTCCTGCTCGCCGTGTTCCAGCAAAGCGAAGGCCCGGGTGCGCCGATCGGTGCCCTGCTCGGCCTGCTTCTGGCGATTGTCGTCGGCTTCCTGATCTACACCGGCAGCATGCGTCTCAATCTCTCGGTGTTTTTCAAATGGACCGGGTTGTTCATCCTGGTGGTGGCCGCGAGGATTCTCGCCAATTCGGTGCAAGCCCTGCATGAAGCCGGGGTGTGGAATCACCTGCAAACCGTGCTCTTCGACGTCAGTGCAACGCTGCCGATGGACGGCCCGCTGGGCTCGGTGCTGGCCGGCATGTTCGGTTACCAGGATGCGCCAACCGTCAGCACCCTCGGCGCTTATCTGATTTATCTGGTAGTGGCGCTGGTGATGTTTTTCCTCCCGGCGGCGCCCGCCAAAAACGCCGCGCAATCGAATTCCGTTTCCAGCCAATGAGGGCACCCATGTCAAAGCCTAATACCCCACAGGCCTCGCCTCCCCGCGCCTTGCGCTGGGCAGTGGCCGGTTCGGTGGTCGTGATGATCGCCGCCGGCGGCCTGTTCTACTATGCCTCGCAACTGGCGGCGGCCAAACGTCAGCACAACCACGACGAAGTGGTCGTCAACATCCACCCGGGCAGTTGCGAGCCGAATGCGCTGACCGTACCGGCAGGCCGCGCCAGTTTCCGCATCGTCAACCGCTCCGAGCGGGCGGTGGAATGGGAAATCCTCGATGGCGTGCTGGTGGTCGAAGAACGCGAGAACATTGCGCCGGGCTTGAGCCAGGTGATCAACGCCAACCTGCAACCCGGCGACTACGCGATCACCTGCGGCCTGCTGAGCAATCCGCGCGGCACTTTGCATGTAACACCAACCGCCGCTTCCGACGCCGCCGCCAAGGCCAAACCGTCGATGGTCGCCTTTATCGGGCCGTTGTCGGAGTTCCGTGTGTATCTGGCCAGTCAGGGCAGCGCTTTGATCAAAGCCGTGACCGCACTCGATCAGGCGATTGCGAGCGGCGACTTAAGCCAGGCTCAGGCGCTGTACCTGCCGGCGCGTACGGCCTATCAACATCTGGCCCCGGCGGCGCAACGCCTGGCGGAACTGGACAACAGCATCAATGCCCGCGCCGATTACTTCGAAAAACGCGAACAGGATTCAGCCTTTGTCGGCTTCCACCGGATCGAATACGCGCTGTTCCAGCAACGCAAACTCGATGACCTTGCGCCTGTATCTCAGCGCTTGCTGACCGATGTCACCACGCTCAAACAGCAACTGCTTGCCCAGTCGCTGCCACCGGAGCAACTGGTCAACATCGTCGTTCGCAACCTCAACACCCTGGCCGACGTCCGCGCCGCCAGCGGTGAAGAAGAACGCTACAGCCACGGCGACCTCAACGGTTTCGCTGCCAATCTGCAAACCGCGCACAAAGTCGTCGACCTGCTGCGGCCGATGCTGAGCAAATCCGCCGCCGAACTGTTGCCGAAAATCGATCAGGCGCTGGCGGACTTCGACACCCAACTGAACAGTTTCAAGGTCAAGGACGGCTTCGCCAGCTACGACAGCGTCAGCGGCGAACAACGCAAACAGATCGCCGACAAGGCCCAGGCTCTGGCCGACGCACTTGATGGCATTGATCCCGCCCTCGGCCTCTCCGGCCTGTAAGCAGAAGACGAGTACCGATGAAAGATTCAGAACAACTCAACCTGCAACGTCGCCGTGTCCTGATGGGCATGGGCGCGGCCGGTGTCGCACTGGCCGGATCGGCCCTGAGCTGCCCGGCCATGGCCGCAGCGCCGGCACAAGTCACCGAAGCCCCGAGCAGCGATAAAACCGAAGACCGCCACGATTTCCACGGTGTGCATCAAACCGGAATCGTCACCCCGCGCCCGGCGTCAGGCATGCTGGTGTCGTTCGACGTATTGGCCAGTGATCGCGAAGACCTGGAGCGCCTGTTCCGTACGCTCAACGAGCGTATCACCTTCCTGATGAAGGGCGGCCCGGTCGCGCAGATCGATCCGAAGCTGCCGCCGCCAGACTCCGGCATCCTCGGCCCGGTGGTGAGTCCGGACAACCTGACCATCACCGTGTCGGTGGGCGAGTCGTTGTTTGATGAGCGCTTTGGTCTGGCCGACGCCAAGCCCAAGCGCCTGCAACGCATGGTCGGTTTCCCCAACGACGCGCTGGAGGCCGATTGCTGCCACGGCGATTTGAGTGTGCAGTTCTGCTCGAACACCGCTGACACCAACATCCATGCCCTGCGCGACATCGTGAAAAACCTGCCGGACTTGCTGCTGGTGCGCTGGAAACAGGAAGGCAGCGTACCGCCGCAGGCCCCGGCCAAACCCGGGGTGCCGGCGCAATCGGCGCGCAATTTCCTCGGTTTCCGTGATGGCTCGGCCAACCCCGACTCCAACGATGCCAAAGCCATGGATAACATCGTCTGGGTGCAACCGGGCAGCGACGAACCGGCGTGGGCGGCCCACGGCAGCTATCAAGCGGTGCGGATCATCCGCAACTTCGTCGAGCGCTGGGACCGTACGCCTTTGCAGGAACAGGAAAGCATTCTCGGCCGGGTCAAGACTACCGGCGCGCCGATGGGTGGGACTCACGAGAGCGAAGTACCGGATTACAGCAAGGATCCGGCCGGCAAACTGACCAAACTCGACGCACACATCCGACTGGCCAATCCGCGCACTGCCGCGAGCCAGGCCAACCTGATCCTGCGTCGGCCGTTCAACTACTCCAACGGTGTGAACAAGAACGGCCAACTCGACATGGGTCTGCTCTTCATCTGTTACCAGGCCGATTTGGAGAAAGGCTTTATCACCGTGCAGACCCGCCTCAACGGCGAACCGCTTGAGGAATACCTCAAACCGGTCGGCGGTGGTTACTTCTTCACCCTTCCGGGTGTCACCGGCGACAAGGACTTCATCGGTCGCTCGCTGCTCAACGCCACACAACCGAAAACAGCGGCATAAAACAATCCCGACTCTGGAGCCACCCCCATGAAAAAGACGCCACTCGCGTTATTGCTGACCCTTGGTTTGCTCAACACCCCGCTGTCAGCCTTCGCCGCCACCGCGCCGCTGGATCTGGTCGGGCCGGTTTCGGACTACAAGATTTACGTCACCGAGCAACTGGATGAGTTGGCCAGCCACACCCAGCAGTTCACCGACGCTGTGAAGAAAGGCGACTTGGCCACCGCGCAAAAGCTGTACGCGCCGACCCGCGTCTACTACGAGTCGATCGAGCCGATTGCCGAGCTGTTCAGTGATCTCGATGCGTCCATCGACTCCCGCGTCGACGACCACGAGAAAGGCGTGAAGTCGGAAGACTTCACCGGTTTCCATCGCATCGAATACTCGCTGTTCTCGGAAAAAGGTACCCAAGGCCTGGACTCACTGGCGGATGGCTTGAACAAAGACGTCAAAGACCTGCAAACCCGCGTGGCCGGCCTGACCTTCCCGCCTGAGAAAGTGGTGGGCGGTGCGGCTGCGCTGCTGGAAGAAGTCGCCGCGACCAAGATCTCCGGTGAAGAAGACCGCTACAGTCACACTGACCTGTACGACTTCCAGGGCAACATCGACGGCGCGAAGAAAATCGTTGATTTATTCCGGCCGCAGATCGAGCAGCAGGACAAGGCGTTCGTCGCGAAGGTCGACAAGAATTTCGCCACCGTGAACAAGGTTCTGGCCAAGTACAAGACCCAGGACGGTGGGTTCGAGACCTACGACAAGGTTAAGGACAACGACCGCAAAGCACTGGTTGGGCCGGTGAATACGCTTGCGGAAGACCTGTCCACGTTGCGTGGGAAATTGGGTCTGAACTGAGTTTTGTAGCGTCTGTTAAGGCCCCATCGCGAGCAGGCTCACTCCTACAGTTGGAATGCGTTCCCCTGTAGGAGTGAGCCTGCTCGCGATAGCGGTTGTATGACCGCTACAAATTTAAAACCTTACAAAATCCGGTAGAGCAACCGCTCGATCCGCACCCGACTCACGCGCTTGAGAAACTTGGCCACACCGGTCGGGTATTCCGGCAGTGTCTCCAGGTTGTTAAAGCTTTCGATCCGTGCGGTATGGCGGAAAATCTCCTCCAGCTCCTGCGCACGCGGCTCCAGCCACTCGCCCCTCGGATCATCAATCAACAGCGCGTTTTCCAGATCCAGCCTGAACGCCCGTGGATTGAGGTTGTTGCCGGTCAGCAAGGTATAGCGCTGATCAATCCACATGCCCTTGAGGTGATAGGTGTTGTCGCCGTCGCGCCAAAGGTGCAGGTTCAACTGCCCGCTGTCGATGTTGCGTTGATGCCGTTTAGCGAAGCGACGCAGGCTGATCTCGTACAGGTACGGCAGCGCCGCGATTACCTTGAACGGCTCGCTCGGCGGGATGTAGAAGTCGTTGGCAGTCTTGTCGCCGACCACAATGTCGATCTTCACCCCACGGGCCAGCGCGCGATTGATTTCGCGGATCACACCCAGCGGCAAATTGAAGTACGGCGTGCAGATGGTCAGCTGTGTTTGTGCACTGGCGATCAGTTCAAGAATCGCCCGATTCAACGGGTTGTTCTTGCCCACACCCAGCAATGGGCTGACGGACAGGCCTTCTCGGCCCGTGCTGCCGGCGCTGGTGTCGTAGGTCGCGTATTTGAGGCGGCTGCGCAGATCGCCGATGTCGTTGCGCAGGCTGCGCGTGGTCGGCAGGTTGGGCAGGTCAAGACGATGCACGGCTTTCGATTCGATCAGACCGTGCTTGACCAGGTGATGCATGGAGTCCGCCAGTTCATGGCTGCGCAGAACGTGATAGCGGTCGAAGCGGTATTTGTCGAACTTGTGCAGGTAGACGTTGTTCAGGCTCGCGCCGCTGTAGACCACGCTGTCGTCGATCACGAAGCCCTTCAAATGCAGGACGCCAAACAATTCGCGGGTCTGCACCGGCACGCCGTACACCGGCACTTCGCTTTCGTGAGTGCGGGTCATTTCCTGATACCACGCCGAATTGCCTGGCTGCTTACCGGCGCCGATCAGACCGCGCTGGGCGCGCAGCCAGTCAACCACCACGGCGATTTCAAGCTCGGGTCGCTTGAGTTTGGCGGCGTGCAAGGCATCGAGGATTTCCTGACCGGCTTCGTCTTGCTGCAAGTAGAGAGCGACGATGTAGATGCGCTGGGTCGCCGTGGCGATTTTCTCCAGCAGGCAACGACGGAACTCGGCGGCACCGGACAGAATGGTCACGGCCTCGGCGGTCAGCGGAAAGCTGCGCAGTTTGGGCAGCAGAGAACGTTTGAAAAGCAACGGCATAGGGCTCGCAATGATCGAATCCGAAGAACCCGAGAGCTTACACCATCGATCCCTTCGGGTCTTCCCGCTACACGCTCGTTCCCACGCTCCGCGTGGGATGGCCTCAACGGAAGCACCGCGTTCGGCCCTTTGGGACGCAGAGCTTCCCTGGCTGCATTCCCACGCAAAGCATGGGAACGATCAAATCTAAAAATCAATGCTTGACCAAGGAGAACGATCGTTCTACTGTTCGCCACATGAACGAAATCACCGACACCTCGACACGCGACATCATTCTGGATGTCACCGAAAAGCTGATCTATAAAAGTGGCATCGCGGCCACCGGCATGGATCTTCTGGTGAAAACCGCCGGCGTCTCCAGAAAAAGCATCTATCGTTATTTCGCCAACAAGGAAGAACTGACCGTCGCCGCCCTGCAACGTCGCGACGTGCGCTGGATGCACTGGTACCGAAGCGCCGTCGATCAGGCTGAAACCCCGGCCGATCGCCTGCTCAACCTGTTTACCGTACTCAAGGGCTGGTTCGCTTCGGAAGGTTTCCGTGGCTGTGCCTTCATCAACACCAGCGGCGAGACCGGCGATCCACAGGACCCGGTGCGCCAGGTCGCCAAAGACCACAAACAGAAGCTGCTCGACTACGTGTGCGAGCTGTGTACCGAACATGGCGCCGAGGACCCGCAACTGCTGGCCAACCAGTTGCTGATCCTGATTGACGGCGCCATTACCGTAGCGCTTGTGATGGGTGATCACAGTGCCGCTGATAATGCGCAATGCATGGCGCGTAAGTTATTGGATCTGTAACGCCTTAATAAGCCTGACAAGTTGTATAAACATTAACTTTATCGGGAGACTGAACATGTCTACTGCAGCGCAGGTACGTCCGCCATTACCCCCCTTCAACCGTGAATCGGCGATCGAGAAAGTTCGTCTGGCCGAGGACGGCTGGAACTCCCGCGATCCGGAACGGGTATCGCTGGCCTACACCCTCGACACCAAGTGGCGTAACCGCGCCGAGTTCGCCAATAACCGCGAAGAAGCCAAAGCTTTCCTGACCCGCAAATGGGCCAAGGAGCTGGATTACCGTTTGATCAAGGAGCTCTGGGCTTATTCCGACACGCGCATTGCCGTGCGCTACGCGTATGAATGGCACGACGATTCGGGCAACTGGTTCCGTTCCTACGGCAATGAAAACTGGGAGTTCGATGACAACGGCCTGATGTTCCAGCGTTACGCCTGTATCAATGACATGCCGATCAAGGAAAGCGAACGCAAGTTCCACTGGCCACTGGGGCGGCGCCCGGATGATCATCCGGGGTTGTCTGATCTCGGTCTGTAATCGACACAGTTCCAAATGTAGGCGTGAGCCTGCTCGCGATTGCGGTGTGCCAGTCAGCGGAGGTGTTGAATGTGCAGCGGCCATCGCGAGCAGGCTCACTCCCACAGTTGAAATGCATTCCCCTGTCGGAGCCTGCTCGCAATGAGGCCAGACGGGTCGCCGCAACACCCGGAAATGAGTAACATGGCTGCCCTCCCCGCAGCCCCGATCTGCGCCTTGCCGAATAAGCCGATTCCATGCCTTTCGAACTCAGCGTTGACCTCACCACCCTGGCCATTCTGGCCCTTGTAGCTTTCGTTGCCGGTTTCATCGACGCCATTGCTGGCGGTGGCGGTCTGTTGACCACCCCAGCGCTGCTGACGGCGGGTCTGCCGCCGCATCTGGTACTCGGCACCAACAAACTCAGCTCGACCTTCGGCTCGGCCACTGCCAGTTTCACCTTCTACCGGCGCAAACTGTTCCATCCACGGCAGTGGGTGCACGCAATTGTCGGCACGCTGGTCGGCGCGTTGTCCGGTGCCATCGTCGCGCATTACTTGCCGGCGGAATGGCTGAACAAAATGCTCCCGGTGATCGTCTTCGCCTGCGGTTTGTATCTGTTGTTTGGCGGCACGCCAAAGGCGCCGCTGGACAGCGACGCACCGATCAAAAAGAAATGGCAATCGACCCAAGGCTTCAGCCTCGGTTTCTATGACGGCGTGGCCGGTCCCGGCACTGGCGCATTCTGGACTGTCAGCAGCCTGCTGCTGTACCCGATCGACCTGGTCAAGGCCAGCGGTGTGGCGCGCAGCATGAACTTCGTCAGCAATATTGCCGCACTGTCAGTGTTTGTGTTTTCCGGGCAAGTGGACTGGATCATCGGCTTGAGCATGGGCCTGTCGGTGATGGTTGGCGCGTTCTTCGGCGCGCGCACCGCGATCAGCGGCGGCGCCAAGTTCATTCGCCCGGTGTTCATCACCGTGGTACTGGGTTTGACCGTGCGCCTAGCCTGGCAGCACTGGTTCAGCGTGGCCTAAACGCCGCGCCACGTAGACGTCGATCAAGTAACGTGCAATCGATTTTGACGCTGGCAACGGCGGCAGATCGTGCACGTTGAACCACTGGGCGTCTTCGATCTCGTCTTCCTGACAGACAATCTCGCCGCCGGCGTATTCGGCATGAAAGCCCAGCATCATCGAATGCGGGAACGGCCAGCACTGGCTGCCCATGTACTGAATGTTCTTCACCTCGATCTGCACTTCTTCGCGCACCTCACGAATCAGGCAATCCTCCGCCGACTCGCCCGGCTCGGCGAACCCTGCCAGCGTGCTGTAGACCCCAGCGACGAAACGCGGTGAGCGCGCCAACAGGATCTCGTCGCCACGGGTGATCAGCACGATCATGCTCGGCGAAATACGCGGATAACTGCGCAGATCGCACGGCTGACAGTACATCGCCCGCTCTTGCGGCACCTGCGTCATGGCTTGACCGCAATTGCCACAGAAGCGGTGTTCACGGGCCCAGGTGCCGATCTGCGCGGCGTAACCGAGCACTTTGTAGATCGTGTGATCGCCGTCGAGCATGAACGCTCGCAGCCCCTTCCAGTTGCAACCCGGTACTTCGCTGGCACTGCGCAACTCCAGCAGGTACACGGGTTCGCCATCGAGATGGCCGATGCCGTGCTCGGCAAGAATCGACAAGTCCTGACGCTTGAGCCATTCACGCGGGAACAGCGCGCCGTTGTCATCGAACAGAAAGCCTTCGGGGCTGCGCGCCACGGCCCAGCCGCCGGGTTGATCGGTGTCCAGTACTGCAGTGGTCCAGCGAGATGTCATGGTTCTCAATCCAGAAATTCGGGTTTCTGTTTGCTCATATGGGCGGCCATGGCCACGCGCAAGTCGGTGGATTGCAACATGGCGGCGTTCCAGGTGGCAACGTATTCGAGACCGTCGTCGATGCGATGGTCGCGCATGTAGCTGATCATTTCCTTGGTGCCGGTGACCGCAATCGGCGACTTGGAGGCGATGTCGCGAGCGATATCCAGCACGCCTTCGAGCAGTGCGTCCTTGTCGCTGTAGACGCGATTGACCAGGCCGATGCTACGCGCCTCTTCAGCGCCGAAGGTGCGACCGGTGTAAGCCAGTTCACGCAGCATGCCGTCACCGATGATCCGTGGCAACCGTTGCAAAGTGCCAACATCGGCGGCCATGCCAATATCGATTTCCTTGATCGAGAATTGTGCATCTTCGGCGGCGTAGCGCATGTCACAGGCTGCAATCAGATCGATCGCGCCGCCCAGGCAGTAACCCTGAATGGCGGCGATTACCGGTTTTCGGCAGTTGTCGACGGCATTGAACGAAGCTTGCAGGGTGAGGATTTTTTTGCGCAACAGGCGCGCGTTGCGGCCGACGTCCTTGCCCAGTTCATTGGCGACGCCAGCAAGCATCATCAGGTCGATGCCGGAGGAAAAGTGTTTACCGTTGCCGCTGAGCACCACCACGCGCACTTCGTCGGTGTCGTCGATCCACTGGAAGATCTCGACGATCTCGCTCCAGAACGCGGCGTTCATCGAGTTGATCTTTTCCGGGCGATTGATCTGCACATGGGCGATGTTATCGACCAGTTCGACGCTGAAGGCGGTGTATTGAGTCATGGCAGTGATCCTTTACCGGGCTGAAAATGAGGCCCGAACTATAACAAGGCATCACGGTGGCGGTTCGGCCAAATGCGGGACTTTCTGAAACGCACCTCCCATGTAGGAGCTGCCGAAGGCTGCGATCTTTTGATCTTGATCTTCAAAACCAAAATCAAAAGATCGCAGCCTGCGGCAGCTCCTACAGAGGTTGCGTGGTTAACTCGCCAAGCGCCGCAGCCCAAACAACATCCCACCCGCCCCCAGCAACATCACCGCCAGAAACACCGGGTAGGAAATCCACCACGGCGTCCCTGCCGTCATCATGCTGAACTCCGACATACCGCCAATGCTCGCAATCAGGTTCAAGGGCAAAAACACCACGTTGATCAACGTCAGTTTGCGCAGCAAATTATTCATGCTGTTGTTCATCAGGTTGCCGCGCGCGTCGATCAGGCCGGAGAACACCGTGGAGTAAATCTCGGCCTGTTTGTAGCACTGGTTGTTTTCAATGATCAGGTCGTCGATCAGGCCCAGCGCTTCGCTGCTGAAGTGCTGTTTCTCGGCGTGATTACGCAGGCGCGTCAGTACCGCGCCGTTGCTGTGCAGGGCGTTGATGTAATAGATCAGGCTTTCGCTGAGGTTGAACATCTGCACCAGATGCTGGTTCTGCATCGAGGCGTTGAATTTCTGCTGCAACTCGCGGGCGACCAGTTTGATCACCTTCAAGTGCCCGAGGTAGTGATGGATGTTGTTGAACAACAAGTCGAGCAAAACATCCAGCGGCGTGTTTAACGGCTGGCGAGTGCCGAGACCGTGCAACGGCGTGTCGTCGGTGGCGATCACCAGCAGTTGCCCCGGCGCGAACAGCAGGCCGCAGGACGACACCTCGAATGCCAGGCTGCCACCGCCGGAATAGTTTTCCGGGCGTTTCCAGATCAGGAACAAGTGATCCGGGTGAAACTCGATCCGCGACACCTCGTCCGGGTCCAGTGCCGAGGCCAGTGCGTGTTCATCGACTTTGAAATGACTATGCAGCAAGTCGCGCTCGGCGGCGTCAGGGTTGCTGAACAGCATCACCTCGGCGTCCAACCGCTCGACGCGCTGCAAAGCGCCATGGCTCAGAGCAAAACTGCTGATCATCGGCGCTTCACCAGGCCTGGCCGCGGCGTTTGAGTTCCAGCCGTCGCACGAACTCTTCCAGCACCAGTGAATACAAATCGTCCTGCAAATACGCGTCTTCGATGCCCGCGTCGAGGTTCGGGTTGTCGTTGACTTCGATCACCACGACCTTGTCGCCCGCCTGCTTGAGATCGACGCCGTAGAGGCCGTCGCCAATCAGGTTGGCCGTCTTCACCGCCAGCTCCACCACCGCGCGGGGCGCCTCGTGGACGGCCAGTGTCCGGCATTCGCCGTTGACGTCCTGGCCCTTGGCCTTGTGGTTGTAGATCTGCCAGTGTCCCTTGGACATGAAATATTGGCAGGCAAAGATCGGTTTGCGGTTGAGGACACCAATGCGCCAGTCGTACTCGGTGTAGAAAAACTCCTGGGCCAGCAACAGCACCGAGTGTTCGAACAGTTCGGCCGTGGCTTCGAGCAGCGCCTGCTGACTTTCCACCTTGATCACACCACGGGAAAAACAGCCGTCGGGGATCTTCAGCACCAACGGAAAGCCCAGGCGCTCGCCCACCCGTTCGAAGTCTTCGGGTCGCTCCTTGTAGAGAATCTCGGTGGCAGGCATACCCAGTTGATGGCTGTTGAGCAGATCGGTGAGGTAAACCTTGTTGGTGCAGCGCAGGATCGACGTCGGGTCATCCATCACCACCAGTCCTTCACTTTCGGCTTTCTTGGCGAACCGGTAGGTGTGGTTGTCGACGCTGGTGGTTTCGCGGATCAACAGGCCGTCGTACTCGGCCAGTCGCGCGTAATCTTTGCGCTCGATCAGTTCGACGTCGATGCCCATGGTCTTGCCGACCCGAATGAAATTCTCCAGCGCCCGGGGGTTGGACGGCGGCAACGCCTCTTGTGGATCGTGCAGGATCGCCAGGTCATAACGGGCCACTTGTGGCGAACGCGGCACCCGCCAGACTTTACGGCTGAAGCCGTCCAGTGCATTGGCGAACTGATCTTCCTGATCATCACGCAACTTGTGCAAGGCGCCGGACTTTATACCTTCGATGTGCCAGCCGTTGGTTCGTTTGAACTCAACTAACAATATCGGACAGGGAAATACTTCAAACAACTGACGGGCCAGATCCTGTAATGGCTCGATATGCGTTTTGCCGAAATAAAGGGTCAGGGTAAAACCTTCGGTATCACTGTAAAGGTGATGGCTAAGGGCTTTTTCCAGGGTTTTATCGAGATCATCCAGCGCCAGGCCGTAGAGTGACTTCTTGGTCAGTTCGCTGATTGTGCGCACCGACGGAATCACCTTGTGCCCCCGTGCCTCCGCCAGCAGTGAGCAGTAATATCCGTGGCCCAGGTACTTGTAGCTGCGGCACAGGTTGATCACCTGCACACGTTTTCCCGACTCGCTTTCACGGGTTTGCTCCAGGTATTCCTGCGCTGTGATGATGTCGTCGCTGGGGAAATATGAAGCCCAATCTTCCTTACGCTCGACAATGATCAACACTTGACTGGATGCTCTAACCGCTGAATTTAAATAAGTTGCCGCCGGCAAACTTTGCTCCGATACTTCGCGCCAATGACCCTGTACCGCTGACATAGAGATTGATCCGTTGGAGAACAAGACCTTTTCTATTAAGCACGAAGTTTTTCGAAAGTCCCGTTTCGTTACGCAACTTTTACGGTGGTCATATGAGTGCTGTTTTTCGTTTGGCGGTAGTTGAAGATCTGCCGGCGCTGCTGGCATTGGAAATGCAATGTTTCACCACGGATCGGCTCACCAGTCGCAGCTTTCAATGGATGATCACCCGGGCTCACGCGCAATTGTTGGTAGCCGAGCGTGACGGGCAATTGCTGGGTTACGCGCTGGTGCTGTTTCATCGGGGGACGTCACTGGCGCGGCTTTACTCCATCGCAATTGCTACCGAGGCTCGCGGCACCGGTCTGGGCAAGCAACTGCTGCAACGGATCGAGGCCTGCGCGCTGGACCATGATTGCGCGTACCTGCGCCTGGAGGTGCGTACTGACAACCCCGCCGCCATTGCTCTGTACGAACGCAACGGCTACCGGCGTTTCGCCTTGATTCACGATTACTACGAGGACCATGCGGATGCGCTGCGCCTGGAAAAACGCATTCTTCAGCACCGGGATTCGCGGAACATCAAGGTGCCCTGGTACGGGCAAACCACAGACTTCACCTGCGGCCCGGCGTGTCTGTTGATGGCCATGGGCGCACTGCACGCGGATCGTTTGTTGGAGCGACGCGAGGAGTTGCAGATCTGGCGCGAGGCAACGACCGTGTTCATGACTTCGGGTCATGGCGGGTGCAGTCCGCAAGGGTTGGCACTCGCGGCATGGAAGCGCGGTTTTCGGGTACGTCTTGAGCTGAGCCTGGCCGGACCGTTGTTTCTTGACGGAGTGCGCGATGAGCATAAAAAAGACGTCATGCGCCTGGTTCACGAGGAGTTCACTGCGCAGTTGCAGGACACCGATGTGGAGCGAGTGATCGGTGCACCACTCGATTTGCCGCGCTTGCTTGATGCAGGTGGGCAGCCGCTAGTGCTGATCAGCAGCTATCGCCTGACCCGATCCAAGTCACCGCACTGGGTGGTGGTGACTGACTGTGATGAGGATTTCGTTTACCTGCACGACCCGGATGTCGATCACAGCCAGCATCGACAACCCATGGACTGCCAGCATGTGCCGGTCAGTCACGGGGAATTCGAGAAGATGTGCCGGTTTGGACGGGGAAAGTTACGGGCTGCCGTAATTTTGTACAGCCGCAATGCGCGCTGAACCCAAGGTGAGGGGCACCTCCCCTCACCTGTCCGGCACGGCGCTATTTCAGACCGATCCTGTACAGCGAACCATCGGACTCGTCAGTCAGCACATAGAGATAACCGTCAGGGCCTTGCCGTACATCCCTGATCCGTTGCTTGAGCTCACCGAGCAAGCGTTCCTCATGCACAACCTTGTCGCCATCGAACTGCAATCGAATCAACTCTTGAGAAACCAAAGCGCCGATAAACGCGTTGTGTTGCCACGGCTTGAACCGATCGCCATCGTAGAACGCCATTCCCGAAACGCCCGGTGACTTTTCCCACACATGGTGCGGATCAACCGCACCTTCGACACTTTTGCCTTTGGCTTCCGGGATTGGCTGCAGCGAATAGTTGATGCCGTGAGTCGCCTGCGGCCACCCGTAGTTTTTCCCGCGTTCGATGATATTTACCTCATCGCCACCACGCGGCCCGTGTTCGTTTTCCCAAACTGTGCCGGTCCACGGGTTGAGCGCCGCACCCTGCGGGTTGCGAATGCCGTAAGACCAGATTTCCGGCCGCACGCCGGATTGCCCCACGAACGGATTGTCGTCCGGGACTTTGCCGTCCGGATAAATCCGTACGATTTTGCCCTGCAGCTTGTCGAGATCCTGAGCAGTCGGCCGGTCGTTGTTTTCGCCCAGGGTGATGAACAGATAGCCGTCGCGATCAAACACCAACCGCGAACCGAAGTGGTTGCCGGTGGAGAGCTTAGGCTCCTGACGGAAAATGACTTTGAAGTCCTTCAGCGTTTTCAGGTCATCCGACAAATAGCCGCGACCCACCGCCGTCCCGGCCTTGTCCCCCGCTCCGCCACCCTCGGCGTATGACAGGTAAACCAGGCGATCCTGTTTGAAGTCCGGTGACAAGACGACATCCAGCAATCCGCCCTGCCCCTTGGCCCATACCTTGGGCACACCGCTTATCGGTGCCGACAGATTGCCGTCCGCGCCAACCACTCGCAGGTTACCCGGTCGTTCAGTCACCAGCATGCCTTGGCGATCCGGCAGGAAGGCCAGCGCCCATGGATTCTCGAGTCCCTGGGCAATCGTGGTGACTTCAAGGGTGCCCTGCTCGCTTTGCAGCTCCTTGGGGGCCGCGGCGAACGCCGGAGCACTGATCAGTGCGCCGGCGCAAAGGGTGGCTAGAAGGGTTTTACGCAACATGCACGATTCCTTTTGTCTGTTTCAAAGGCTGGCAGAAACTCGGCCCTGCCGTTCAACGATTAGTGTTGGTGCTTCGCGAAGGTGGATTGGGAATGAATGTAGGTGGCGTACTTGGCACCGAACGAATCGGCTGGCCGTTGCCAATACCTCGGTTTTCGACCGTGGGCTGACGTGGTGCAGGAACGGTGTTCGGCGCGCGGATTGGCGGGGCACTGGGCTGGGTGCCCTGCATGCTGTTGGGGTTGGCCCGGCGGATCGGGCTGTTATAGGGATTGTTGCTGTTGCCGGCCGGACTCTGCGCCAGCACGACGTCCGCATGAACCAGACCACCACTGAGTGTCAGGACGGCGACGCCAATTAGAAATCGGTTCATGGGATGGCCTCTCGGTGTGCGTGGAATAGAGCCTTCGAGTGCACGCTACGCCGTGGGTTCGGATTTGTTAACCCGTCAGCCTTAAACAACATGTAACACGGCTTGACCAAGTCATCCGAAACCGCCGCATTCATTGGAAACTTTCGCCGCGAGCCACAGGTCACCTGAACATCACTCGGAGAACTCACCATGGCTCGGGCAATCTGGAAAGGCGCAATCAGTTTCGGACTCGTGCATATCCCCGTTGCGCTGGTTTCAGCGACGTCGTCCCAAGGCGTGGACTTCGACTGGCTCGACAGCCGCAGCATGGACCCGGTGGGGTACAAACGCGTGAACAAGGTGACCGGCAAGGAAGTCACCAAGGAAAATATCGTCAAAGGCGTGGCCTACGAAAAGGGCCGTTATGTGGTGCTCAGCGAAGAGGAAATCCGCTCGGCGCACCCGGTATCGACCCAGACCATCGACATCTTTTCCTTTGTCGACGCCGAGCAGATTCCGCTACAGAACATCGACACGCCCTACTACCTGGCGCCGGACAAGCGCGGCGGCAAGGTCTACGCGTTGCTGCGAGAAACCCTGAGCAAGACCAACAAAGTTGCCCTCGCCCGCGTGGTTTTGCATACGCGCCAGTATCTGGCTGCGTTGATGCCTCTGGAGTCGGCGTTGGTGCTGGTCAAATTGCGTTGGCCGCAAGAGGTACGCGGTCTTGATCAACTGGAACTTGGCAGCGAGGTCACCAAGCCACAATTGGCCAAAGGTGAATTGGACATGGCCAAACGGTTGGTTGATGACATGAGCGGGGACTGGAAGCCCGAAGACTATAACGACGAATTTGAAGACAAGATCATGGCGCTGGTGGAGAAAAAGGCCCACGAAGGCAAGATCGAGGATGTTGAAACGGTGGGCGGCGAGGAAGAGCGCAAGACTGCCGATGTGATCGACCTGACCGAGTTGCTTAAACGCAGCCTGGGTGGCAAGGCGCCGGCTAAACTGAAAACCAAGGCAGCCAGCAAAGCTGCGCCGGCCAAGCGAACCAAGAAAGCCTCCGGGGAATGACAACTGGCGGATTGTCAGGCAACTGACAGGTTGCTTTTGAGACAGTCACTTTTCATGTAGGAGCTGCGGCACGCTGCGATCTTTTGATCCTGTTTTTAAGGGCCAAGATCAAAAGATCGCAGCGTGCCGCAGCTCCTACAGTGAACGGGGGGCGGCGCGTCAATCAGATCAGGATGAAGACCGCCAGCAAACCGCCGAAGATCGCCCACTTCTCCATGTAATACCGTGCACGATTACGCTTTTTCAGCTCTTTACCACGCAAACGGATCTTGTAGATTTTGGTAAACAACCGGTTGATCCCACCGGTCCGGTCACCCGAATCGTTCGGCGCACCCGCTGCCGACATCACCGTGCGGCTGAACCAGCTATTGAACGCTGCGGCCCAGCGATACTTCATCGGACGTTCGATGTCACAGAACAGGATGATCCGGTTCTTGTCGGTGGTGTTTTCTGCGTAATGAATGAAGGTTTCATCGAACATAACCGCCTCGCCATCGCGCCAGTGGTAGTTCTCCCCGTCGACATTGATGTAGCAACCGGCGTCATTGGGCGTTTCCAGACCCAGGTGATAGCGGTAGGAGCCGGCGTACGGATCACGATGGCGTACCAGTTTGGAACCCGGCGGCAGTTCGGCGAACATCGCAGCCTTGATCGAACCGATGCTTTGCACCAGCTCGGTGGTGCGCGGACACAACTTCATCGCCGACGGATGACTTTCGCCGTACCACTTGAGGTAGAAACGCTTCCAGCCGCTTTTGAAGAACGAGTTGAAGCCGACATCGTCGTACTGGTTCGAACGCTTGATCTCGCCGGCACGGAGCAGGTTCTGTCCTTCTTCGCGAATTTCTTCCCAGTGCGCCTGCAACGGGCTCAGATCGGGAAACTCGGACGGATCGAGATACGGTTGGTTCGGCTTTTTCGAGAACAGGTACAGAAAGCAGTTGATCGGCGCGAGAAACGTCGAGTGGTCACTCAACTGCCGGCCCAGCTTGTGCCGCACGCGTCCACGCAGGTGGACGTATGCAATGGAAATGACATAAATAGCAGCAATGATGAGTTTCACGGAAATCGTCACACGTCAGAAGTGAACAAACTGCGCGCCTGGCGGCCAGTGGCCTAGCGTCTGATGCAGTGGTCTGAGTAAAAATGGCACGTCCTTGAGCCCGCGCCGCTCTAGGGCGCTGGGTGAATGGCTGGCATTTTAGCCACACTTTGTAACCGATAGTGAACCTTCATCTGTGAAAAACTGTCCCGTGATTGCTCCAATCGACACTCGTGGCGTCTTCGCCCTATCGTTTAAAGAGCCAGACCAGTACAATCGCCGCCAAACTTTACGCGCCCCCCTTGGTTGATGACGGGACTTCCCCGCTTCAGCGCACTTTGACTCGGGCCAAGCGCTCCAGCCGCACCCTCGCTACTCAGAATGCTTCGCAGGAATAACTCTTGATCTCTACAGCTAACATCACGATGCGATCTTAGATGCATCGTGATGCGGCCAAAAGCGCAATAAAATCAGTCGGTTAGTGCGCACGAGATCGCACCAGAATACGCCTTTTAGCAGCTGATGGTATCAAAATTGGTATCAGCTTTAGTCCTGCAAGCTTCCGATATGCCAGCTGCTGGGTAAGCAGCCCTTCCCTGGGCGCTTCTTCGCAAGCATTTTGATCAAAGCTAGCCCACCGAAGATTAAATTGGGCATGTCCTACAAAACACGGGATTTTAAGTCCATTATTTTTCCTTATAAATCATAACCTTATGGTGACGATTTTCCGCATCACACAAATTATCTGTTCGTTTTAGGGTAGTGAAACCAGGACCTCAAAACAAATTGCGGAAAGAATTCGGGCCGCCGGAAGCCCGTATTTCAAGCAAAGGCAGTCGGATGTAGGTCTGTAGAAATGGCCTTGAAGCTGTCACCGGTTACAGCTCTACATTGAATCCGCTGAGGCCCACGCCTTCGGCAAAACGCCCCACCGCGGTCAAGCTGGCCCAGGTGCGCAGTGACTCACGTCGCGAGCGCACCGGCACCCAGCGTGCGCCGCTGCCGCCCAGGCGAATCGACAGGCCCCAGTCGGGGCCGCCGTTGATCCTGGCCACCAGGCATTCGCACACCGCGTGTTGTTCGACCAGGGCGCGCAACACCTCTTCGTGAATACCTTCGCCGATCACTGCTCGTGCTCCTGACGCCGCGCCGCGGCCGCGGCCTCGAAGATCTTATACAAACCTTCGATACTGGCCGCGTTCAGCACCTTGACCGTCTCCAGGCCCAGCACAAAACCTTCGGCACGATCACTGGCGCGAAACAGGTCGTCAGCCGTGTGCGCCAGTTCAATTTGGTGCAGCAGTTTCAGGGTTTGCACCTCCACTGCGTTCGGCAGTTTCAGTGCCGCCAATGCATCAGTCATGCGTACTCCCACGTCCAGAGATCAACCAGATATCGAGGGAATGGTAGACCAGCCCTGGGGGGACCGGCTTCCACGGCCACAAAAAAAGACCCCCACACCTGAGCCAGGTGTGGGGGCCGATTGAACATAGGCTGGAATTCAATGAACAGGTCATTTAAGGAGGAATGCTCAGCACACCAGCGCTATGATGATGCCCATGAAAAACATAAAGGTCGTGTCTGGCCGATTGACACCTAAAGCTCTCTCTGTAGGCCTGATAGCTTTCATCTTCCTTGTCTGTGTCACGCTAGTTTCCGCAATTGCCTGGCAGTTAAAGGAATCCGCAGACGAGCGTTTGACAAATGCCAAAATTGCTGTCCATAACATTGTTCGGGCCTCCGAGCAGCAGGCTCAAGATACCTTACGCCAGGCTGAGAACATTCTCAGCAACCTTGCAGAGCGTGTTGAAAATGACAAACTTGGCGCCGAACAGAGAATTCGTTTATCCAAAGTCATGGCCAACAACGTTGAGGCAACCGACGGAATTCAAGGACTCTTCATTTACGACGAGAATGGCGACTGGGTAGCAAATTCGTTTTCGTCAGAGACGATCGGAAAGAACAATAGCGATCGCTCTTATTTTATCTACCACAAAAACCATCCTGACTCGGCCATCCATATTGGCCAAGTCATTTTGAGTCGCACCACCGGCGACATGATTATCCCGGTCAGCCGACGCACTCAATACCCAGATGGCAGCTTCAGCGGCGTGGTTTTGGCGACGTTACCCGTCGCATACTTCCAGCGCTTTTTTGATCGTTTAGATGTAGACAAACAAGGGGTGATACTGCTTGCGCTGAATAATGGTGATTTACTTGCACGCCGGCCAATGATTGACGCGTTAATGACTACTAATATCGCAAAGGGAGAGTTGTTTAGTCGGTACTTAATAAACAGTGATGACGGATCAGCAAATCTGACATCGATCGTGGATGGGGTAGAGCGAGTCTATGCCTACAGCCGCATACGTGGCCTTCCGATCGTCGCTGCAGCAGGACTATCCCTAGACTCAGTATTTGCAACGTGGTGGACGTACGTCTATCAGGTATCGGTTATAGTGGTAGTTATACTATCTGTGCTGATAAGTTTGGGCTTTCTCTTCTATCGACAAATTCAACGTTTGTTGGTGGCAGAAGAAGAGCTGCATCTTGCGCATCGTGATTTAGAACATATTGCTAAAACAGACAGCCTCACGGAGTTGCCTAACCGTAGGTGTTTCGACTCTACACTGGCACAAGAATGGTCGAGAGCATGCCGCACTGGAAATAGCTTAGCGATAATACTTATCGATATAGATTGGTTCAAGCAGTACAACGACCATTATGGCCATGTTCTCGGCGACGAATGTTTAAGGAAAATCGCACAGCTAATAGCCAAAAATACAAATCGTCCAGCCGACCTCGCTGCCCGTTATGGCGGGGAAGAGTTTGTAATCCTGCTTCCAGAGACAGAGCTGGCAGGTGCAGTAAAGATAGCAGATGATGTGCGGTCTGAAATAGAGGCTGCAAAAATTGAACACACAGGGAGTCCTAGGGGCATTGTCACCATCAGTGCAGGTATCGCTTCCAATCACCAAGATGGCGTGATTGTAGCGATTGATTTGCTAGAACAGGCCGATGGTTTTCTGTATCGCGCAAAAAAACTGGGTCGCAACAGAATTGAGCATCAGTCGAAGGGAGTGCTCGAAATATAAAGCGTTGCGGCTAAAGTTCTACTGCTCGCAGATCCTTTTAAATCAACAGCACAGAGTTCCTCAGATCGTTGGTGTGCTACTTACTGAGAAGCCCCGGATTTCCTAAACGCTTCCGACAGTCAGTTTTGGCCAGTGTCTTCCTTTCGCCGTCGACTGCAATTGGCCGATTGCTGCAGGCCGCAATCGTACCTGGGTGATCCAAATCACGCCACTGGAGCGCGACATGATGTTGAAAGCCACTTTCTTCAGAATTACGTACAGACCCTATAGGTTAAAGTGTTGGTTTCTGCCCCGTTCTTTAGCTATGTAGAGAGCTTTATCGGCTTGTGTCAGTAGAGCGTTATACGGGTGCAATGGACCAAATGTATGTACTGAAAATCCAACGCTTATGGTTAAGTACCCTATACTGGAAGCGGAGTGAGGTATTCTCAGGTCTCGCACTAGCTGGCATAAAGTCTCGATATGCCGAGCTGACTGATCTTTCGTCATGCCGCTGAACAGAATTACAAATTCTTCACCGCCATATCTGGCTGCAAAGTCAGATCCTCGCTGGAAAGACTTATTCAAACTATCAGCGACACGTACCAATGCTTCATCGCCAGCTTGATGCCCATAAATGTCATTGTATGACTTGAAGTTATCAACATCGACCATGGCAAGTGTCAATGAGTCGCTATTGCGGCATGCAATCTTACATTGAATTTCGAACTGAGCATCAAAAAAACGACGATTGTAAATACCTGTCAATCCATCCTTCATAGATAGCTGCTCGAAGTGCGCTTTCATTTCCCCGAGGGACTGATGCTCGTCGCGAAGTTGCTGCTGTATTAGCATGCGAGATGTTACATCTTTTTGTATACCTAGAAAATTTGTTACAACCCCATTTTCATCATGAATAGGAGATATACTTAACTCATTCCAGAACATCGTTCCATCCTTGCGGTAGTTACGCAAGGTTACGAGACAGTACTCACCTTTTTTAACAGCGTTGCGGATAATTTCAAGTTCAGGCTGTTTTTGGTCGTTTCTTCTTAGATATCGACAGTTGATGTTCGTGATTTCTTCGAATGAGTAGCCGGTCATGCGCTCAAAAGCAGGATTTACAAAAATCAGCGGATTATCTTCGATAAGATTATCGGAGATAGTAATGCCATCGCGCGAATCCATAACTGCCTGTTTAAGAATTTCAATCTTCATACAAGTTCCGTAAGCGGGAATGAATGGAGGAGCGCAGTTTTAAAAATACTTGCCTTCTAGATTGTGCCGTTAATTAACATTGCCTGACGTGTAAGTGTAGTCGTTAAAAAATACAACGGCTATTTTTATGCTGTCGAAAGCCGTTGCGATTGATTTTAGTCAAAATATCCGCAGAAATAGGCTTGGCTGGCTGATTGCATCAGAAACGACCGGCACTGGTTATTCAGAATTAGAGGCTAAACTGATCACTTCTTTTTTCGCGCGCGACCGCTTGGACACCGGCAGCTTCTGGCCGATTGCAGCCAACCAGGACGCCCCCTAGCACTGCCTTAGCCGCATGATCGCGCCTGTAATCGCTGTTGCGTTTATATCCAGTGTTTCCAAAGCTGCAACGGCATTATCGGCAACAACGTCTGCGCCAGCCCCTGAAATCCAATGGCTAATCTCTTCAATCGCCGCCGCCAAGGCATGCTGGTTGTGCAGGAGCAATGTCAGAGCATCTGCCGTAGCAATGTTGGAGTCTGAGTCATATGGCATGGAAGTCGTCCTTGGACCTAAGTTTGGAGAAGCCTAGTTCATCAGATGGCTGATGAAGGTCAGTGATCCATTCAGCAGGCACTATTTACGCATCAAAATAGTGCGCCAGTCCCATCTCAGTCCCATATGGCCTTTTTTCAGACGTCAAAAACCACAAACCCCCGACTTTCTCTAGGAAAATCAGGGGTTTGTGTTTACTGAATATGGCGGTGAAGGAGAGATTCGAACTCCACCCCCCTAACGACTGCCAATATTCATTTGCGATATCTTGGAAATGGCCGCTTTCGGCCCAGAGTGTGTAAAAACGCTTCGTCAAAATTGAAGTGTACGCGTCTACGTTAAATCTGAAATTTGTCGGCACGTCAGCAGATGTAGATTTCGCGTAGAAGCGCGATTTTCAATCCGGTTTTGAGTACCTGTTGCACTGAAAAACGTTTTTACACAGCCTCGGCCAAAAGCAGTCGTTCACGGCAGGCAACTATCGACGCACAGCAGTAATCTGAACCGCATTGATCTAAAGCAATGCCTCCTGCCCATCCTAAAATCGTGACGGCAGTTCATTTCCGGCCTGGGCATCCGAAAAGACCTCATCTGGATCTGCCTGACACCAATATCTGAAAAGTAGGCGGGGCTCGATATTTCCGAAATATTGATCCACGATGCTCTCGGGGCGCACGACCAATTTAGGTTCTGGCCATTGCTGGGCTAAAACACCTAATGGTTTGCCAGATGAATAAACAACCCAAGTGGCCTTGCCTCCACTGATACGAGGTAGGTAGTCCATATCTTGTATCACTTCGATCAAGGTGCGCAGTGTTGCTGATTGATCGAGTATGATCGATGTTGCATGACTTTCCAGATCATCTCCCGCATGAATGCTATCTCGATCAATGGCAACTACCAACATGACTGCTCCTTTTAGTGGTGTGCTTTCACCAGATCGATCAGCGTAGAGACATCAGCGGCTAACTGTCGAGTGCGCTTATAGCCGAAGCCTGCCGTACCAGGCTACCGCTTTCGGCCAATACCTACCCCTCAATTCCGCTAGGTCTCATCTGTAAGTAGACGGTGATACGAGTTGCTGAGTGCCAAAAAGAGCGGCTCACGCGTAGGAAATTTCCTACAACTCCGTCGGAAGAGCCTGAGTTTTTGCCGCTAAATTTCCTGTTCAAATCTCTCCTCAATGACTTTCCAGCGCCAGCTTGTTTAAGCGTGTCCTGAAAAAAACCAATGAGTGAGGGATTTATGAACAGCATCTACCGAACTATATGGAATCGCACGCGCACCTACTTTACGTTGCCGTCGGAGTCGGCGTCTGACGCTTTAAAATCGCGCAACAGCCTTGTGCGCTTTTCTTCAAAAGCTCCGGCTTTTGCCTTGAACACACTGTCCGCCAGCTTGTTGTTGGCTTTTTCCAGCATGGGGCACGCCGCTGTTATGGTCGTCGACGGCACGACCTATAGCGGAACCGGGACAGTGGCGGCATCAGGTAACAACAACCCTGCATTGCAGGTTATGAATGACGGTGAGGCGACTTGGAGCAGCGGCATTCTCAGCACTTCAGGCACCGGCTTAGGCGCTGTTCTGGTAGGAAGCAACTCCACGCTGAATTTGATCGGCATGACCGTAAATTCCCTCAAGGCCAGGACGTCTGGGTTGATGGCGTCTGGCGGCTCTACGGTAAACCTTCAAAACACCCAAGTCGCTGCACTGGGTGACAGCGTCGCGTTGGATGTCAAAGAAGCAAGCCAGCTACGTGGTAACGATGTGCAGATCAACAGCACCGGCTCGGGCCTGATCGTGACGAATTCGACGGCCGATGTCAGCAATCTCGATATTGTTACCCACGGATCTTTCGGATTTGCAATTGCAGCATTAGGAACCAGTAACGTCAACGTTCGCGGAGCCACCATTAAAACCACCAATAACAGGGGCTATGGAATATACGCCACCCCAGGCGGGACGGTGGTGGCGAACGATATCGTGATCAGTACCTCGGGCGCCAATGGTCTTGGAGTGCAGGCCAACGGAAAGGGTGCTCATATAAGTCTGGACGGCGGCAGTATCACCGCAAGCGGAACTGGTACCACTTACGGAGTTAATGCCTATGGAGGGGGGACAGTTGATGTCAAGAACATGGACATTGCCTCTAAAAGCGAAGCGATAAGGGCTGAAGTTGGAGGGACGGTGAATGTTGAGTCGTCAAACCTGCACTCAACGGGTACTGCCATCTCTGTCGCAAATGGAGGCATTGTCAATGCGAACAATGTGAGTATAAAAAACAGCGGCGCGCGTGCGCCAATGGTGTGGGCGTTTACTGATTCATACGTGAATCTTGTCAACAGCAATATTGAAATGTCGGGGGGCCATGGTATCTATGCTGATACTGGAAATGTAACCCTCGATAACGTTCGTATCCACAGCGAAGTAGGTGGCTTGGGTATTCTCGCCCGCTGGGGGGGCACCGTTGTGGGCAATAACGTCGATATTGCTATGAGTATGACTGGTGATAGCGACAAAGAGGACAACATAGGCCTGCGTCTGAGCTCCAGTTCACCTGTTTCCAATGTTAGTTTCGATAATTCAAGTATTAAGGTAAATGGCAAATTTGCCACTGCTATTGGCGCTTACGGAGCGAATCAGAAAAACGTCCTGCTTAAGAATACTGTGGTCAGTTCCGAGAATGTTGCTATCAAGGCGGGCGAATCCGTTGCTTTTGATGTGACTGCTGACAGCTCTACCATCGAAGGTAAAACATTAATGGCCGGCGGGACTGCCAAATCGGGAGGACAGCAAGTTGTGAGCGTAGCACTGAGCGCCACTAACGGCTCCCGACTTAAAGGGGACGTGGAGATCGACCGTAATTACACCCTCGACAGCAGCCTTAACCTTAACGAAGCTTCTACCTGGAAAGGCGCATCGACTGGTTTACATAATCTGAGCCTCCGTGGTGGCAGTATGTGGACTATGACTGGCGACTCTTCGGTGAGCGCCCTGTCGTTGAACGACGGCCGTGTAAATTTCGACCACTCCAACGGCTTGTTCAAAACGCTGACGGTGGGCAATTTGAGCGGCAATGGCAGCTTTTTGCTTAACACTGACCTGGCGACGCTACAAGGCGACTTGCTCAAGGTTGAAGGGCAAGTTGACGGGGAGCACACGCTGATCGTTGCTGATTCCGGCCGCCAGGCCCAAGGTGAAGCACTGATGCTGGTGGATACCAACGGCGGCGCGGGGAAGTTCGATTTGTACGGCGGTAAAGTCGACGTGGGTGCCTTCCGTTATGGTCTCGAGCAGCGCGGCGATGACTGGTACCTGGCTGGCACTGCCGAGGATGCGGGCGGTGGTGAGGGGCCAGTGGATGATACCGGTGGCGGTGCGGGCGGTGGCGAGGGGCCAGTGGCTGATACCGGTGGCGGTGCGGGCGGTGGTGAGGGGCCAGTGGCTGATACCGGTGGCGGTGCGGGCGGTGGTGAGGGGCCAGTGGCTGATACCGGTGGCGGTGCCGGAGGTATCGTTGCGCCCGTTAAACCAGTTATTAGCAATCCTCAGCCGGAGAATCTGAGTAAGGGCGCGAACGCTGCCATCGCTCAACAGGCGGCGGCCACAGGACTCATCGGGGCGCAGATGAATGCCTTGACCAAACGACTCGGCGAGTTGCGTATGGGCAATGATGAGGGTGGTCTGTGGACTCGTGGCTTCGGCAAGGAGCAGCGCATCGATACAGGTTCCAGCCGTACCTTTGAGCAGCAGGTCAACGGTTTCGAGATCGGCGCCGACAAGGCCATTCCTTTCTACAACGGCAAGCTGTACATCGGCGGTATGGCTGGACAAGGTGAGGCTCGTCAGAACTTCGGCGAAGGCAGCAAAGGCCAGATCGACAGCGCCATGCTCGGCACCTATGCAACCTACATCGACCAAAACGGCGTGTACGTTGACAGCGTGCTGAAGTACACCCACTTGGACAACAAGGTCGACATCACCAGCAATATGGGTAAGAAGGTGGATGGCAAATACAAGAATCACGCCATCGCGGCGAGCGTTGAGGTTGGCAAGCAAATCGATCTTGGACAAGGCTGGTTCGTCGAACCACAACTGGAAGTGCAAGCGTTCCGCGTGGGCAGTGCCGATTACACCGCAAGCAATGGCTTGAAAGTTGAACAGGACGCCGTTACTTCCGTTCAGAGCCGAGTGGGCAGCCTATTCGGTCGTAACATGAAACTGGATAACGGTATGTCCGTGCAGCCATACGCCAAAGCATCGTGGATTACCGAACATGCCGGTGACAGCAAGGTGAGCGTCAACGATGTAAAACTGGACAGCAAGTTGCCAGGTTCGCGGGCCGAAATCGGTGGCGGGGTAATCCTGCAAAACGCCGAGAAGCACAAGTTCTTCATCGATGCGGAATACACCAAGGGCAATGGCATCGAACAGCCTTATTCGGTGAACGTAGGCTACCGCTACGCTTGGTAAAATCCTCTCCTGAAGGCAGTTTCAAATAAGCGAACAAGAACCGGATCTATGAATTCGGGTCTTGTTCGTTTGTGTTGTTAATATGATTCGCCAGTTGCATTTCGTCATTCGAGGCAAGAAACGGTTCCTACGTGAAAATCAACTGCGCCTTTAGCAAGTAGGGGCGCATGACTTGTACGCAATTGACGTTTGGGTTGGCAGTTGTACGTTTAGGCCACTGCCCACTTATGGCCGGTAGCGGTCGCCTGCCAACGTCCGCTTCTGGCCGATAGCTGACGCCGCGCCATTTCAATGCGCCGCTCGAGCGGTTCGAGGGTCATCGGCGGCTTCCTTGATTGGCGGATCAGCGAGGACCCATGCCTGTTTCGACGCACTCAAGGCGCTCAACGAGCCGGTCAAATCGGTGCTCCAGTGCTTCGATGTACTGGACAAGTTCCACATTAATGGGGCAGCCATGCTGCTCCGCTCGCTACTCCAGGCGCGCTTGTGTCTCGGCGGCCCACTTGGCTTTGCACTCAGGCCTGCAACTCGTCGTGGTGAGCCTCAAAGCCATCAGTCTCTTCAAGATCCCAGCACGGATCTGCAAACCATCCGCGCTTGATCTAGGCTCTGTGGTGCCGTTTGGACAGTGGCGATGCCTTCATCCTGGACCCGGGTGGTAGTAAGCCTAGGCCGGCTTTGCAGTCAGATGGACATGCCATGACCAATGGACCCCACGTCAGGCATTTCCATGGAGCAACAGACATGCCCAAGGCACCCAGCTCGTCCGCCAAAGCGCCACGAAAAACTGCAGCAACCAAAAGCAATGCTATCGCCACCCAGGCACTGAAGCCGGCGGTCCATCGCACCCCCATCGCCGGCCGGGTGTTTGACGCCCGCCCCGATCGCCTTGATTTTCGCGACCTACCCTACACGCCCCCGCTACGTTCCCTGTCACCCTGCTGGCCATTGCAAACGGACCTGGCACGATACCTCAAGAGCTATGTGGCCGCAGGCCTGGTCCTCGATCAGGGCAGTGATGGCGCGTGTACCGGCTTTGGGCTGGCCTGCGTGGTCAATTACCTGCTGTGGTTGCAGCATCTGTCCCTCGGTGACGGGCACGTCTTCACCCCGGTCAGCCCGCGCATGCTCTACGAACTGGCCCGGCGCTACGATGAGTGGCCGGGGGATGACTACGAGGGCTCAAGCTGCCGGGGTGCGCTCAAAGGGTGGCACAAGCACGGCGTCTGCAGCGAAACTCTCTGGCCCTTTTCGCAGAAGGCCTTTGTCCGGCCGCTACCCGGATGGGACAGCGATGCTCCGTCCCGGCCACTGGGTGTCTACTACCGCATCGACCGCACCTCGGTGATCGACCTGCAGGCGGCAATTCTCAACATTGGTGCCATCTATGTTTCGGCAAAGGTCCATGACGGTTGGGACACCCTGATGCGCAGCCGCGCAACCGCCGTACCGAAGAACCATGCCACCCTTTCGGTGATCCCCGCGGCGAAAAACCCAGGCTCCCTGGGCGGTCATGCCTTTGCACTGGTTGGCTACAACCAGCGCGGCTTTATCGTGCAGAACTCCTGGGGCACCCGCTGGGGCAACGCGGGGTTTGCCATTCTGCCTTACGAGGAATGGGTGCTGTACGGCACCGATGCTTGGGCCTGTGCCTTGGGCGTACCACAACTGCTGCCGGCGGCGCAGCAGAAAGCCGGGGCTGTGGCCATGCGTACGCAGATTGCCTCGGCCTTTCGCCTGGGCTCGGGCCGTTCACTGACCAGCCTTGACCGCAGCGCACGGCAGCCGGCCAACCCGGTGGATGACCCCTGGCCCTTCGATCACCCCTTCCTGCAACCTCTGTACCAGCCCTTGACCACTCCCCGTGCCTACGAGCTGACCCTGGTTACCGGCAACGACGGCGAAATCGTCCCCACTGACTTCACCCACGACCCGCTGAACCGAGTCGGCCTGGTCCAGGAAACCGTGCACGAGCGGCCACTCGCCTGGCTTGCTACCCAGAAACCGAAGACGACACTACGCTTGGCGATCTATGCTCACGGCGGGCTGAACGCCGAGGATGAGTCGATCCAGCGCAACCGCGTGTTGGCGCCCTACTTCCTGGCCAACGGCATCTACCCGCTGTTCCTGACCTGGAAAACCGGCCCCGGCGAAACCCTGGCGAACATGACCGCTGACTGGTTCCATTCGTTGTTCGGTGACCGCGATGCCCTTGCCACCGGATTCTTCGAGGATCTCAAAGATGCCAAGGACCGCATGGTCGAGGCATTGGGCAATGTGCTGGGCACCGGCATCTGGTCGCAAATGCGCAACAATGCTCGTGACAGCAGCAAGCCGGGGCACGGCATTGACCTGCTGGCCGAGGCGCTGCGCGACTTGTCCAACGCCCTGCAGCAACAAGGCGCGACACTTGAACTGCACCTGATCGGGCACTCCGCCGGTTCAATTCTCCTGGGCCACCTGCTTGACCGGCTCGGCCCTGCGGGTGGCAGTGTGGTGAAGGTGCGCAGCTGCGAGCTGTTCGCCGCAGCCTGCTCGTCGCGCTTTGCCCTGGACCACTACCTCAAGGCCCACGCCAATGGCGTATTGCCGCTGGATCAACTGTGGCTGGATGTGCTGCGCGATGAAGACGAGAAAGCCGATGGCCTGCCCACGCCAGGCTTTGCCGCCTATGGCAAATCACTGCTGTACCTGGTATCGCGCGCCCTGGAGGATGTGCGCAAGCAACCCTTGCTGGGCATGGCCCGCGCCCTGGACAAGAAGTTTGCCACCGACCAGGACCAATGGGATGCCGGTACCCTGGCCGACGTGCAGCAATGGCTGGCGAACTGGCCGAGCAAACCGGATCGCTTGCGGGTCTGGCCAACACCCTGGGTCCGGCACACCCGTGATGGCCAGCAGATCCAGGCGACCCATGGTTCCTTCGATAACAATATCGAGGTAATGACCTTCGTGCTCCGGCGCATACTCGCCGGCAAGAAACTTGTAGGCGATCTGGAGTGGCTTGACTACTGAACCACTCTACACCCGGTGAAAGATGCAAGCCCGCCGTGAGCTGGCGGGCTTGTCCCTATAGGTCTGGATGACCTTTGCCTGCCTGGAGTATTCCGCGCTCGACGATAAAGTCGATCAGCGCCTGCAATCCTTGCCCGGTCTTTAGATTGGTAAAGCCCCACGGCCGCTGTGGACGCATGTACTAGCACCACCGCGAGCTGATTGAAGCCGACTCCTCGGTTCCGATCTCCCATTCGCCGAGCCACATTGCTGGTGATGGGATTGGGTAAGTTTCGCGAGTCCACGATAACGAAATCATCGCCATTGGCGTGCAATTTTATGAAAGCTCAGCGGCATAAACAGACCTGGTAGCGAGAAATGTATCGAATGAGGTTCCAAGCGAACTATCCCTATTCGCATGACTTTTGCAAGTTGTGCGAAAACTCATTGGGCGATCGTGTTAGACAGACTGGGCACATCGTTATGTCTGATTCATCACCGGCTGCTTTTGGCCGTTAGCGGCCGTACCGAGTGACGTTTGCACACAAGCAAAGCGGAATACTTAGGGCCATAACCCATTGAAATTACTTGCTTTAGACATGGACTTGAAAACCGTCGACTGTAACAGGTCCATGAGTTCGAATCCCATCGCCTCCGCCATATTATTACCGACAAAGCCCTGATTATTCAGGGCTTTGTCGTTTCTGGCATTCGGGATATTTGCTCCTCTCACTATGGATCGTTTCCGCATCTTTTCAGCTATTTCCGCAACCCTCCCGTTCCGTACCGACCTTTCCCACCTGGATCAAGAAGCTCAACTAATACGCAAACTGGGTATTCGGTCAGGATCGATAATCAGCATCCGGCCATCAGCTGTGAATCCGGAGCGGCAGCTAACGTCCAGAAGCGGACCTTCGACTGATCAGATTCTGGTGGATAAGCTGGCGTCTTTTCCAGCGACAGGGACGAACGCATGACAGAGGTTTACCAGGGAAGCTGTCTTTGTACAGCAATCCGTTACGAGCTACTGACGACGCCAAAAGCAGTGAATCATTGTCACTGTGGTCAATGTCGTAAAGGTCGTGGGGCAGCATTCGCTTCGTATGGAAGCGTGCCCAGTAGCGCACTATGGAGATTCAACGGTGCCGGGCACATCACTAGGTATTCTTCTTCAGAATCAGTGCTTCGCGAGTTCTGCCCGACGTGTGGCTCGACTTTGTTCTGGTCACGTTCCCAAGGTGTATTTACCGATTGGGTTTCGATTGCACTGGGCACACTCGACATCCCCTTCACGCCTCAGAAGCAAAAACACGCTCATGTCGACTCCAGAGTTTACTGGTATACGCCATCCTGCTCATCGCATCAGATGGAATGACCGCAATGGGCTGAAAGCGGCCATTCAGCGTCTACGAGTTGTGGGGCAATTCACTACACGGTTACTTCTCGGGAATCACCAACGTTGCATCAATCTCGAACTGCATGCCGTCAAGGGCGAGTCTGGGTACAGGAATCAAAGTGCTGGCGGGTAGATGCTCACCAAATAGCTGCTGAACTTGCGCCTGTACGAGACTCGTGTATTCCTCCTGATGATCAACAATTAGAACCTGTATCTTGACCACGTTTTCCGGTTTGGCCCCGGAGGCTTCAATGGCGTGGCGCAGATTCTCAAATGAATAGGCAATTTGCTCTTTCATTGTTTTACCACGAATCTTCCCGCTTACATCTCCGCTGAACTGGCCAGACAGATAGACAGTTCGTGAGTTCGATGGTGCGATGACCACTTGAGAAAAGCCATACTGTGAGGTGTCCTGGAGTGCCGGTGGATTAATTCTGAAAACGTCCTCGGCGAAGCTGGCCATCGAAAAAGTGGCGAACAGTGTTCCAAATGCAATACATGTTATTTTATTCACTTATAAAATCTCTAAAAGTTTTGTTAGCTGTATCTTGATTAATAATGCGCACGGCTAATTTAATTTCGGCGAAAGCAGCCCTCCACTTTCGGTATTTGAAAGTCTTTACTTGGCATTTCCAGGCATGAGTTCCCCCGCGCTTTGATTTACTCTGGCACTTAGAGGGGGGGGACTCATTGTGTATCAGTTGGCATCAGCCAAGTCATTGAAAAAGTGCTTTTATTAGCTACTGCTGGTGATCTTCTCTACGTTGCAGTGTGTCGTCGTCGGTCAGCATTTTGACAAGTGCCTCGGCAACGCGCTCACGAACCGCTCTGGTCAGTGGCTTGTTGGAAACGTACTGATAGGACCAAAGTCCATCAGCGGCTAGGCGTGCAATGAATCTGGCCAGGGCGGCCGCATCGTTAATGTCTTCTGGAACGGGGGCAGACCAGGCTTCAATGATTCGATCCCAGGGTTTCGCCAGTTCAGGATATTTCGAGAACTCTAGGAGAAACAGCAGTTCTGCCCGAGTGGCCCCTTCAGCGGAAGTCCTGTGATAGGCCATGTAACGTTCCAACGCCATTGCTTCCTCCGCAGGTTTGCCCGCATGCCGGACAAGGTTCGCTTCCCACTGATCGGCAAGGTGTTGATTGATAGCTTCGATCAACGCCCCCCGTGAAGGAAAGTGATAAATCATGCCACCTCGTGTCACCTCCGCTTCTGCGGCCACCGTGTCGAACGTAACAGCAGTTAATCCGTCACGGTTAACGACTCGGACTGCAGCATCGAGAATATTGCTGCGATTACTGACGCGCATAAGAACCCCTTAGATGTTAGTGCGAAGCGGCATTGTAAAAGACAGAGCCTGGGCCATGCCGTCTTAGCAGGAAAGCCGTGATGAAGGCCCCAATGACAAGCACACTCGCAATAATATTCATGACAAATAGATAACTGCGGTCAAAGGCTGCGGACGCGATTTCCTTGAGCAGGGATCCGTCAGTGCTTGTTTCAGCCAAAGCTATCGCCTCGGCAATCCCGTTGCGCGCGGCTTCTGGCAGACCGGTCGGCAACTGTAGACCCGACGAGTACACGGCCCCAATCAGGCTGCCGAGTATTGCCACTGCGAAAAGACTTCCAAACTCATAAGAGACTTCTTCGACTGAAGAGGCCATACCAGCTCTGTGGGCCGGGGCGTTGCCGATGATTGCACTGGAAGCAACTGCCATAACCGCGCCCAATCCCAGCCCGAGTATTGCCAGACCAGCGATGATCCAAGGCAGACGATTAATGTCGTAGCAAATTAGAAGCACTCCAAGTGCGGCTACGAGCAAGCCTCCAGCGATCAGGGGCAACAGCCCAACTTTGTGAAGATAAGCCCCACCGAGCAGCGCACTGGGTAGACAACCCAATGCGGCAACGGAGGCAAACAAACCTGCTTCCAAAGGGCTAAATCCTGTGATCAACTGGAAGCGTTGGGTCGTGATCAGTTGTACTCCAGCCATGGCAAACAACGTCAACGCCGCCGCAAGCACGCCCGCCATGAACGCAGGATTACGAAACAGTGATAAATCAAGGAGGGGATGATCTAGTCGCGCTTGTCGACGAATGAACAAAGTGCCAGCAATCAAAAAGCAACCAAGCGAAGTGACGGCCAACGCCCATGAAGGCTGACCAGAAGCGATACTTTTGATCGCAAGTACCAGGCCGGAAAGAGATACGAGCGCCAACAAAGACGAGAAAACATCCCAAGACTTCGACCTGTCGACTGCCGCGCGCGGTGTAATGACCAAAGCGCTGATGAACGCCGCAACCACGATGGGCACGTTGATCAAGAAGACAGACCCCCACCAGAAATGCTCTAGTAACAATCCTCCAATGACTGGCCCGGCAGCAGACCCAACAACGGAGAGCGATCCCCAGATTGCAATTGCAAGATTGCGCTCTTTCTCGTCATGGAATGACAAGCGAACCAACGCCAGTGTCGCCGGCATCATGGCAGCGGCGCCCACAGCCAAAAAAGCTCGGGCAGCAATCAGCATTTCCGGGGTATGTGAAAAAGCGGCGACGAGGGATGCAACACCAAATACAGCAAGTCCGCTCAGAAACATCCGGTGATGGCCGATTCGATCACCCAATGTCCCTGCCCCCAGAAGCAGACCAGCCATGACCAAAGGATACGCATTGATGATCCACAGGCTCTGACTCGTCGTGGCGCCAAGCTCCCTAACCAAGGTCGGTAGAGCGGTGTAAAGAACTGAATGATCAAGAGTGATGAGGACGAGTGCTACCCCCACTGTAGCTAACAATCCCCAACGATGATTTGTAGCGTTCATAGCCGTGCTCATCAGATTAGAATGCCATAACTGTACATTCTAGAATGTACAGTTACTACTCTGCTGGAATAAATATTTTCTCCTCTCGACGAACAGCATTACCAACCAACGTTAACGTGTTGGGCAAAACCTCGATTTCCCTGACCACCATTGGTGCAGAAGCCAGGGTGGTATCGAACGTCCGTAACTGGAGGTGGTTGCGTCAGTGGCAGATCACCAAATCAGGTTTCTCAAGGAAGCACACGCTGTTTCCTCAGACTGTCCAGCGCGTTGAGCAGAGATGC
The DNA here is from genome assembly GCF_059716145.1 of Pseudomonas sp. LBUM1648. Classification (NCBI taxonomy): domain Bacteria; kingdom Pseudomonadati; phylum Pseudomonadota; class Gammaproteobacteria; order Pseudomonadales; family Pseudomonadaceae; genus Pseudomonas; species Pseudomonas sp. LBUM1648. The sequence goes on along the minus strand of NZ_CP166808.1, from coordinate 3,113,806 downwards.
TTTTGAGTCAACCCGTTCAGTAAATCCGTAACGATAGATTTTGTTGGTGTCTGAAATGATGTCTGTCTCAGTGTGGAAAATAAAATCTCCGAATGCCCACCCAACCAGTTTTTCTAGGTCAGGCTGAATCAAACCGTGACGTTCGGATATCTCTCGCCATAGGGCGGCTTTGTCAGGCATATGCTGCGCAAGCGTCAGTGGAACCGCAGACGCCGTTTCCATCCCTAAATGTCTGGCCGTGTCTTGCCACATGCGCTCCCAGCGGAAAATGTCACCATTGGAGATATTGAATGCTTCTCCACTCGCAGACTCGCTGAGTGCAGCCCATACACTTGCGCGAGCCAGCAAGTTTGAATCTGTGAATTGCAGCAACTGACTGAAGGCTTTGTCGGTACCGGGAAATCGGAGCGGGATGCCCAGCTCTCGGGATAGTTCTGCGAAGACGCCAATGACAAGTGCGATGTTCATCGGGTTACCGTAGATATCCCCGATCACCAGGTCAGGACGCAGCGCCACGTAATCCCAGCGAGCCTTCTCGGCGCGCTTATTCAGTTGTGCTTCCTGAGCAAGATACAAGTTCGGAGGCATATGCCCCGCGTCACTTTCCAGTGCAGGCGTACGAACAATCGCCCCAAGATGTGAACCATAAATTTTGAAGCCCTGATAGATGACCACTCGCTCAAGAATGGAATCTACTAGTTCCAGTCCGTCGAGTACGTTGGCCAACATATCGGCATTGCGACAGGCTTCTACGGCCAGGTCCGGATCAGGACTGAAAGCTGCGTAAAACACATGAGTGGTGTCTCGCGCGGCCTCTACCGCGATGGCCACGGCATCGGCGTCGGTCAAATCAGCAAGCACCGTCTCGATACCGGGGACAGTTCGGCGATCAAGCGCCCTGACCCGCCAACCTTCGCGTTTTAACTCCTGCGCAACAGCGTTGCCGATAATCCCGTTTGCGCCAACGACCAGAGCGACTTTCGAATTTGCTGAAGACAGGCTCATGCTATTCCACCATAAAGATTTACGATCATCAGTTCTCTCCTTGCGCACGTTTTATGCGGCACAGGCACATGATGCTAAAGCGAGGATCTGTGATATAGACTGCAATCACGACTGGCTTCTATGACATAAATTCACATGGCGCGTTGGGATATCAATCGTTTAGCAGAAATGGAAGTGTTTGTGCGGGTCATCGAACTCGGCAATTTTTCGGTGACCGCGCGGGAATTTCGCATGACACCTTCTGCTGTCAGCAAGCTGATTACCCGGCTTGAAACTCGTCTTCAGGCACGCCTACTGAATCGAACGACGCGTCGGCTTTCACCTACTTCTGAAGGCCACTCCTTTTATGAGCAATGCGTAAGAATTCTAGCGGATGTTGAAGACGCTGAACGCAGCACCTCAGGCCAGGCCGATCCGCGAGGACGTTTACGCGTTAGTGCCAGCGTGCCTTTTGCAAAGGACGTTTTATTACCTCTGGTCGGTGATTTCCTCGGGCGGTTCACAGATGTAGCGCTCGATATCGTACTGACGGATCAAGTGGTCAATCTGGTCGAGGAGCGCACCGACGTGGCGATTCGTCATGGCCCGCTGGAAAGTTCACGTTTGGTGGCAAGAAAACTTGGTGAGACAAAGATGGTTGTCGTCGCGTCCCCCAAATATCTAGAGCGCCATGGCCTGCCGAACGTGCCAGATGACTTGGCCAGCCATCACCTTTTGGACTTCGGCTACACGCGCACACTCAAGGGCTGGCCTTTCATCGTCAACGGTTCTCAACAAATTATCACACCACAAGGCAACCTCACGGCCAGTGATGGAGAAGCCCTGCGCCAATTAGCAGTGGCAGGAACAGGCCTGGCGCGCCTAGATGAATTCCAAGTGGTGGACGACATCGCCTCAGGAAGACTTTCGCCAGTACTGCAACCCTTCAATCCGGGAGATATAGACCTCGTACATGCGGTCTTTCTCGGCCAAGGTACTCAGATGCCGTTACGGGTTCGGATTTTTCTCGATTACCTCGTTGCGAATGTTCGACTCAAACGACTGGAAACATTGACCTAGGGGTATTCATCGACTGGCTAGTGGAGCGGTTTGCTCAAATTGACTAAAGCGAGATGCGACCACCCTGGAAGCTGCTCTGACCAAGTACGCTCACAATTAAAAAGCATCATTGCCTGGAATCAAAGGGCCGGGTCCACTGTTGCTTGCGCATCTCGTTCTATCCAAAAACTCAACAAGCTGCTCTTCATCGTGTATTCAGTGCCCGATCAAAAAGGACGGGGCCGGACTGAGCTTTCCCTAATGAGTCATTTGGATTAAGTAGTGGGCACTCCCCCATCGTTAAACAACCACAACCAATGCACCCTTCTAAACTAGTCGATAGTTTCTCGAGCTGCTCAATACGCAGCCTTAGCGAGGCCGCCCAAGCTGTTGACACTGTCTCCCATTCTTTTGCTGATGCTTTGCGCTCGTGAGAGATTGGCTCGAGGGCGGTTTTGATATCGGAAAGAGAAATACCGCTGGCCTGAGCTATTCGAATGATCGCGATGCGCCGGAGGATGCCACGGCTAAAAATGCGCTGGTTCCCGGCCGTGCGCTGAGGCCTTAGCAACCCCTTCGACTCATAGAAGTGAAGGGTCGAAACTGGCAAGCCGCTTCGCTTGGCTACCTCGCCAACGGTGAGGCTTTGGGCGTCAGAAATTTTTCCTTTCACAGCTATTGACCTCAAGTTATGTTTAGGTTTCATAGTCTAGCCACCTGATGCGCAAGGCACAACCTTGCACATGGATATTAAGTTTTCCTACAGGACACTTTCATTAACTTCAACTGCGTAAAATTGTCCGACTAGGAACTTAATCTCCATACAGGCAGCTGCCTCAAGGGTATTACCAATCATGTATTAAGAGGGATGGGCAATGGTAAGTTGGGCGTTTATTTTTGAAGCACCAGAAACAGATCCGAAAAAAGATCCGTTCGTTATTGATAGAGGCGGCATGCGTAACACCGTAATTGCGGTGCCTAAACAAGCGGATGCCGTTCAAGTAGCGGTTGATCTTGTCAAAGAAGGTGTGCAATTCATTGAGTTGTGTGGCGGTTTTGAGCCGTTATGGACCGGAAAAATCATTGAAGCTACAGGAGGCAATATCCCAGTCGGTTCGGTCGGTTTCTCAGGGGGCCGATCCGTGGCTCAACTGGTTCAGATTTTCTCGAAAGACGCGTGATTCACTCAATGCCCCCCCGCGGCTGCAACGAACCTTCAAGCTTGGAGAGCCACGCCATGGCGCGATCTAGCACGTCATTCGTACCGCTAATCGTTATCACTAGATAGGAATTTACTGGTCGCATACTTAGTCAGCCCTGCTCTAAACATCCGCTACTGGCCGAGGCTGTGGAAAAATGGTTATGAGCGTCGCTAGTATCCAAACAAGGGCTGACAATTGCCTGTTTTACGCGAAAGCTGGATCTGGCAGAACAGCCGATAGATTTTGCATAGACGCGCGAATTTCGATTTTACTGAAGCGTTTTTACACACCCTGCGTCGGTAGCAGTCATTCACTAGCGGCTGCTATGGGCCTAAAGCAGTCTTCATAACGCATGGGTATTCTGTTGAAAACAGCAAGCCCGCCAATCCGGGCTTGCTTGGTAATTTTTTACATCTCGACCTGCGTACCCAGCTCTATCACCCGATTCAACGGCAATTTGAAGTATCTCAAGTTGCTATTCGCGTTCTTCAGCAAAAATGCGAAGAGGCTTTCTCGCCAACGGGCCATACCTATTCGTTTAGTCGAGATCACTGTCTCTCGGCTGAGGAAATAGGTCGTACGCATCGGACTGAAATCCAGTTCAGCTAAGTGACAGAAACTCAACGCTAAGGGGACATCCGGCTCCTCGATAAAACCAAAGTGCAGATTGACCCGGAAGAAGCCTTCACCATAGGCCTCAACCTCGAACCGCCGTTCAACACTAACGCGAGGGCTGTCTTCAGACACTACGGTTAGCAATACCACTTGTTCATGCAAAACCTGGTTATGCAGCAGGTTGTGCAGCAGCGCATGAGGAACAGCATCGGCCCTGGCTGTCAGAAACACCGCCGTGCCCTGCACGCGATGGGGAGGTTGCGTACGGATGCTGGCGATGAACAACGGTAAAGGAAGCGCAGTTTCATCCAGCCGCTCAACAATAATCTTCCTGCCCCGCTTCCAGGTCGTCATCAATATGAACAGGCCGATGCCGGCAATCACCGGGAACGCGCCGCCCTGAAAAATCTTTGGTGCATTGGCCGCGAAATACAGACTGTCCACCAGCAAAAATCCGAGCAGCATCGGGACGGCCAACCAGCGCGGTGTTTTCCATAGGAACAGGATGACGACTGAGGACAAGATGGTGGTGATCAGCATGGTCCCCGTCACAGCGACACCGTAAGCTGCGGCCAACGCACTGGACGACTCGAAACCAATTACCAGCAGCACGACACCAACCATCAACGCCCAGTTAACCGTACCGATATAGATCTGCCCCTGCTCCTGGCTGGAGGTATGCTGGATGAACATGCGAGGGACGTAACCCAGCTGGATGGCTTGGCGAGTCAGGGAGAAAGCACCAGAGATCACGGCTTGAGAAGCGATGATCGTGGCTAGTGTGGAGAGCGCGATCATCGGCAACAGAGCCCATTCAGGCGCGAGCAGATAGAACGGGTTGCGCACGGTCTCCGGGTTTCCCAGGATCAAGGCGCCTTGGCCAAAATAATTGAGTACCAGCCCCGGCAACACCAAAAAGAACCATGCGCGGGCAATTGGCTTGCGGCCGAAGTGCCCCATGTCGGCATACAGCGCTTCAGCCCCAGTCAATGCCAACACGACGGCGCCCAGAATAGCAACACCCATTCCCGGATGAACCACGAAGAACTGCACTGCCCAAGCCGGGTTGAGTGCTTGTAGCACTTCCGGGCGCTGCAAAATACCGTAAATTCCTAGAGCACCCAACACCACAAACCACAGCACCATCACTGGGCCAAATAGGATACCGATGCGTGCTGTGCCGTGCTTTTGGATCAAGAACAGAGCCACCAGCACGATCACTGACAAGGGCACAACCCAGTGCTCTATACCGTCAAACGCTAGCTGTAGTCCTTCAACCGCAGAGAGCACCGAAATAGCCGGGGTGATCATGCTGTCCCCGTAAAACAGTGCCGCACCGAACAGACCGAGCAGAACCAATACCTTGCTCATGCGTGGATAGGGTGCTGAAGCGCGGCGGGCCAGTGCGGTCAGCGCCATGATCCCCCCTTCGCCCTGGTTGTTGGCACGCAGAATGAACAGCACGTACTTGATTGAGACCACCCAAATCAGTGACCAAAAGATCAACGACAGGATGCCCAGCACTCCGTCGTGATTTATCTGGACTCCGTAGTGGCCGGAAAACACCTCTTTCAGCGTGTAGAGGGGGCTGGTGCCAATGTCCCCGTAAACCACGCCGACGGCGGCGACAAGCAAGCCCACTCCTGACGATTTGGATTGGGAGTCTGCATGTGTACTGGTCACTGTTTCGCTCAAGGGTCGCTTCTCTCAAATTACTGTGGAGAACGTGCATGCCATCCTTGGGCAGTACGATTTGCCACGGCCAGTGGAAATTTTTGGCACATGGACGATCTAAAAAATCGCCGGCCAGTATCGTTGCGGATAAAAACACCTACCGTAAAGAAATCGTAAAAAATCTAGGTGAGCAATTTCACATTTTACAAGCAGTCCAAACGCTAGTTTAGGTCAGGACCGTGTATTGCCCCTTTAACTTAGTTATAAATTTACGCAATGGATCGATTGCAGCTCTTCGCAACAGGCAGCAATCGGCCCAGAGTGTGTAAAAACACAACTACGCTCAAAAGCCCTGTATCGAATTTTTATTTCGTTGTACGTTGAAGCCGCGAACGGCTTTGAACTGAATGATGACCGTCCCCGGCCACAACACTCGCAAAGGAATGCACATGATCGATGGTCCCGCCGTTTTGACAGTCTTTTTGGTTTACCTGGCTGGTGTCGTTATTCCAGGGCCAAATTTCGTTGCAGTAGTCCACAAAGCGGTAGCTGCTACGCGGTCAGAAGCTTTGGCCTTGGTAGCAGGCATCGTATTGGTCAATTTGTTCTGGGCCACCTGTGCAATCGCAGGTATCGGCGTTGTGTTTGCTGCGTTCCCTTGGGCGGCGCTAATCGTAAAAGTTCTGGGGGCAGCCTATCTGATGTGGTTTGGATTCCGACTGCTGCTCAAGGCCGGGAAGAGCGCGCTTGCCCCCTGTAATAATGCTGTCGTCGGAAACTTTCGGCAGTCATTCATCCAAGGGGTCGTTACGAACATTGGCAACCCTAAATCCATGGCCTTCTATGCCGCTATTTTCTCAGCGGCAGCCCCCACCCACGTTTCACCAAGCACGTTTGTGTCGATGCTGGCAGTCGTAATGGTGGTTTCGGTGACTTGGTATGGAGTGGTCGCAATCGCTCTTTCGCAACCTGAGATCGCTTCAGCGTATCGAAGGAGGAAAAAAGCTATTGATCGATTATGCGGTGGTTTGATTTTGTCTCTAGGGATCCGGCAGCTGGTTCAATAAGTCTACGATTGAGTATCTATCCAGCCCGAAAACCCTTGCTATGATTTTTGAGGATTTCATCGCAAGGATCGCTCATGAAGCGCTTTATTCAAGATGAACATCGAGGCCAAGGCACCTTACTTCCCGAGAGTCTCGACGACTACGTCAGCGATACCAATCCGGTGCTCGTAGTCGATGTCTTTGTCGATGAACTCGACCTGGTCAATCTGCGTTTTGACGGTGCCATCCCAGCCGATACTGGCCGGCCTGCTTACCATCCCTCGGTCTTGCTGAAGATCTACATCTACGGTTATCTCAACCGCATCCAGTCGAGCCAACGTTTGGAGCGAGAAGCCCAACGCAACGTCGAGCTGATGTGGCTGACCGAGCGTTTGATGCCCGATTTCAAGACCATTGCCAACTTCCGAAAAGACAACAGCAAGGCAATCCGAGGCGTTTGTCGCCAGTTCGTCGTGCTCTGTCAGCAGTTGGGATTGTTTGGAGAAAATCTTGTTGCCATCGTTGGCAGTAAATTCAAGGCTGTCAACAAACGTGATCGCAATTTCACCAGCGCCAAGCTAAAGCGGCGAATGGAAGAAATTGAATCGAGCATCAATCGGTATCTGACTGCGCTCGACGAAGCCGATCAGCAAGAACCCTCAATCGCTCAGCCCAAGGCTACTCATCTGCAAGAGAAAATCGACAAGCTCAAAGCTCAGATGAAAGAGTTACAGGTCATTGAAATCCAGCTCAACGAGTCGCTGGATAAACAGGTCTCACTGACCGATCCAGACGCCCGATCCATGATGACTCGCGGCACTGGAATCGTCGGCTACAACGTGCAGACAGCGGTCGATACCCAGCACCATTTGATCGTTGCGCATGAGGTCACCAACGTCGGCTCCGACCGCGATCAACTCAGCTCGATGGCCAAGCAGGCCCGCGAAGCGATGGCGCCAGAAGTGCTGTCGGTAGTGGCTGACCGAGGTTACTTCAAAAGCGAAGAAATCCTGGCTTGTCACGATGCCAACATCACCGCCTATGTGCCCAAGCCGATGACCTCCGGAGCCAAGGCTGACGGGCGTTTTTATAACGATGCCTTCATCTATGACGCGGCAAAAAACGAATACATTTGCCCGGCTGGAGAGGCGCTGATCTGGCGCTATACCAACGTTGAAAAAGGCCTGACGTTGCACCGTTACTGGAGTTCGAAATGCCGGGGCTGCGCCATGAAATCGCAGTGCACACCGAGTACGGAGCGGCGAGTACGGCGCTGGGAACATGAAGCCGTGCTGGAGGAAATGCAGACCCGCCTGAGCAACGCGCCGGAGATGATGCGAATCCGAAAACGGACTGTTGAACATCCCTTCGGGACGCTCAAACAATGGATGGGCACGACACACTTCCTGACCCGAAAGCTTAACGGGGTGAGTGCGGAGATGAGCCTAAATGTGCTCGCCTACAATCTGAAAAGGGTTATGAAAATCATCGGCACCACTAGCTTGATGAAAGCGTTAACGGCGTAAAAACCGGTCTTTTACACCCCCGGCCAAAGGACTTTAAGAGGCTGCTGAGCCATTTAACTGTTCCTGAAAACGTCGTGACCTTGATCAGTTTGCGAAACGTGAGCACGGCCTCCTGGCGTCGATATAGAAACCCAATCTGACGTTTTTACAAACTCTCGGCCAGAAGCGGCCATCTATCGTCTACGGATTCTGGGTCGATTCACTCCGTAGAGTAAAGCGCTGACGCCAGAGCAACAGAAAATCCAGGAATTGGAGGCTCGAATCGCTCGACTTGAGCGGGAGAAATCCATTTTAAAAAGGCTGCCGCGCTCTTGATGTCGGAAGAGCACGAGCGCACGCGCTGATTGATCAACTGAGCCCCAAGAGCCGGTTGATTGGCTTTGCGCAGTCTTTGATGTCACTCGTTCGTGTTACTACGCCTACCGTCTCAGGCGCCGAACTCCAGACGTTGAGCGGCTTCGGTTACGCAGCCGGGTTAACGAACTGTTTACGCAAAGTCGAAGCGCCGCCGGTAGCCGCAGCATCGTGTCGATGATGCAGGAAGACGGCGAGCAAATTGGGCGGTTCAAGGTGCGATGCCTGATGCGGGAACTAGAGTTGGTCAGCAAACAATCTGGATCACATGCCTACAAACAAGCGACGGTTGAGCGGCCTGACATTCCGAACATCTTGAATCGAGAGTTCTATGTGCCGGCGCCGAATCTGGTCTGGTGTGGCGACATCACCTACATCTGGGCTCAAGGAAAATGGCATTACCTGGCTGTCGTTATGGATCTTTACGCGCGCCGAGTGGTGGGCTGGGCGCTGTCGAACAAGCCGGATGCGGATCTGGTCATCAAGGCGTTGGACATGGCCTACGAACAGCGTAGCAGGCCTCAAGGACTTCTGTTTCACTCGGATCAGGGCTCGCAAGGCGGATTCAACCGGTCGTCGCAACACCTTGATCGAGGTGTTTATGGGACGACCCGCAGGATGGATGCGAAAATTGACGGGCCGGGGAGCGTGTGTTCCGCAGTTTGAAAACTGAATGGATACCGACTGTGGGCTACATGACAGCTCAAGAAGCTCACCGCGACATCAGTTATTACCTGATGCATCGGTACAACTGGATTAGACCGCATCAGTTCAATAATGGGCTAGCCCCGGCTCAGGCTGAGAAAAAACTTAACGTCGTTTCCGGGATTAGTTGACCACTACATAATGAGTCCATTAAAGCTCTTCGCCACAGGCGACTCTCAGCCAAAAGCAAACCTTGAAACGAGTCTAAAATTTAGGGACGACTTACTTCGACTTCCCGTAAATCGTGTGCCCTCTAACTCGCTATCTTCTTATGCGTTTTTTTGCCCTTCGATTTTGGCAGTAATTTCGCCGCTTCTGACAATCGAGTCTCAGCGTCTTCAAGAGCGGCGGTCGCGGATACCGTCCAAGCTGATTGCAGTGGAAGCAGATCTTTTTCTGTCAGGGCTATCTGGCACCACTGGTAGTGATCGTGCCAATCGCCCAAGGCTGACTGCAACCCTCTCAATACCTTCGCCTCGTCCATAGACAACGCTGACAGTGCCGGAAACGCTTCTGTCAGGTAACGGGTACGTTTAACTAGCACTCTCAGTTGGTGCCGATCGAATTCCTTGTCCTCTATCGCTGTGTGCAACTGCTCGACCTGCTTTTGAAGTGCCTTTTTGATGCGCGGTCGGATGTCTGTCCAACCTCCATCGAGCTCGACTGCACGGAATCCCGCAGGCCATGCATCAAGTGCGGCAAACAATCGACTAAGGGGCGCGCCATCAAGTATCGCGGCATATCCGGCGTTCAAGCGCAGAAGTCTGGTCCGAGCCAATTGAGGAAAGCCTCTGTTCTCTAGTTCCTGGATGATGACCTCCAAATCGCGGGTAGGAGTGGTCTGCCTTCCTACAGCCGCCGCTGACTCGTTCAAGGCCCGCATTTCCTCAGCACGACGAAACGGCTTCAGCAAGCTCCTGATGCGCCTGACGGCAATACGAAGATCATGCAACGCCTCACTGTCGGTACGCGCCTCAAGGCGTGCGCGTGCGCTGTACAGTTTTACCTGCAGGCTGAAGATTTCAGCCGCAAACGTGTCCACAAATGCCATAAAGTCAGATCCTTACGTCAGGATTTCCTTGAAGACTAGTAGCGGCCAGCGAGGAGCGCAGACTCCATATCACTCTGTCACTACACTCCTCGCTCACTGTAGCCTACAATTTTATTTCAGTTTTGAGTCAGCTTGGGGTGGGGGCCGGCGGGGCATGCAGGCCATGCTCAGTTCAAGCGCCCAACAAAACGCACAAGGACGGTGGAAAATGCGACCAACGACAGACGTTATCCGGGCCCAATTGCGGGATGCAGAAGCGGTGCTTCAACATCTGGATAACAAGCTTGAAGGCATCTGCTTTGATCCAGCCATGCCCACCAGTGTTGACGCGGCAACACGTCAAACGGCAACACTGATTGATACATTACTTATAGGTTTCGCGGGCAATCCAATACTCGGCCCACTAGCTGAGCAATTGAAAGTGCAGTATCTGGAAAATATAAGAGAGCGAGTGAGAGTTTCCCAAGCGCTGCAGCCAACAACCAGGTCGAGGCACACGGTTACCAGTATGCTGCGTAAAGTTTGGAGAAGCCTCAGCTAGGCTTTACACAGAATCGTCATCGTTATTTTCTAAGGTTGTGCAGCCGGCAATAATCGGTCCAAGGCATGTTGACCATTTCGGCTATTACCTGATGCTCTGCGAGAATACTTTGATAAGCCTGCTCCTCTGAGCTTGCAATCAGCCGCAGTGTCAGCTCCCAAGTACCGATGCCAAGCCTCTGTGCTTCATCCTCAAATGCCTGCTCAATGAGTTCCTGTTGATCTTTCGGACTGAGCATACGGACGCGATTGTTGAGGGACGGGTTGTTGCTCAGGAAGCGAGCGCGTGCATGTTGGGAGTCTTTCGGAGTCATAAAGCAGTCTCCTTGTCGCGGTTAAACGCTCCCTCATTTTAATCTTACGATGACGACAAGATTCTTTCGATGCCATGAACTTGGTCCCTCGGTCGGGATGCCATGGTTCGGCCGTTTTAATAGACTTCCGGCACCATGAGTTCCGGTGGCGTCGGACTGCGGGAGTAGTCCTCCTTACGCACACGCTGCGGCAGTTCGATCACCGGCAACTCCACTTCTTCGTAAGGCATTTGGCCAAGCAGATGATGGATGCAGTTAAGTCGGGCTTTTTTCTTGTCGTCCGCTTGCACCACCCACCAGGGGGCTTCAGCAATGTGGGTGCGCTCGAGCATGATTTCCTTGGCCTTGGTGTAGGCCTCCCAACGCCGACGTGACTCCAGATCCATTGGGCTGAGTTTCCACTGCTTGAGCGGGTCATGAATGCGGCTGAGAAAGCGCAGATTTTGTTCCTGGTCGGAAATGGAGAACCAGTACTTGATCAGCTGGATGCCTGAGCGGGCGAGCATCCGCTCAAACTCTGGCACAGTTCGGAAAAACTCTTCGTACTGATCGTCGTTGCAGAACCCCATAACCTTTTCAACGCCGGCACGGTTGTACCAACTGCGGTCGAATAGCACGATCTCTCCTGCTGCCGGCAGGTGAGAGACATATCGCTGGAAGTACCATTGAGTGCGTTCGCGGTCATTGGGCGCAGGCAGAGCAGCGACACGGCATACCCGGGGGTTGAGCCGCTGGGTTATGCGCTTGATTACCCCACCCTTGCCTGCTGCATCACGCCCTTCGAACAAGATGACTACCTTGTGTCCGGTCTTGACCACCCAGCTTTGCAGTTTCACCAGTTCACCTTGCAGGCGAAACAGCTCGCTGAAATAAAGTCGTCGGTCGTCCTTCTCACTACCATCAGGAACGTGGTCATCGAATAGCGCGTTCAGATCATGCACATCTTCGGATAACTCCAATTCCAGCTCCTCGTCACTGTGGTCGAGAAGCTCACGCTGAATGCGTTGTATCAAGTGGTCTTGAGCTGAGGGCATGGTGAAGACCTCGGGTACGGGATCGTACCGCCATACTGACGGCGATTTATGACTGAGCAGTTACCGTAGTTCTCGGGATCGGTGATTGCTTGAACAAGACGCTATATCCCGGCCCGACGTCGCGAACGTTCAACCCTTAGCCGAAACCGACAGCCAGGGCATTTCCTATACCGCGGGCGTACCGCCTGTTGCCGCTGCCCTGCTGGTTGCCCGCGGCGAGTGGGATGTGCAGCGCATGGACAATATCGAAGAGCTGCCGGCTGAGCCGTTCCTCAAGGCGCTGGACGTGATGGGCCTGCCGACCCGCATCAAGGATCAAAACGGCGATCGTCCCTGGAACGGGGTAGCCTGAGGCTAGCAACGTCCAGCGACGCTTAACGCCGCTACAAAACACGCCGCTCGTTGAGCGGCGTTTATGGTTGCACTGAAAATCAGGATACGACTTCTGAACACTGTTGCACCGGGTTCGTGCTCCTGGCCTGTTGTTGCCGGGTGAGCAATGACTGTACGTCAGCGACGGCATCCAGAACCCTCTGCGCCCAGTGCTCATCCTCCGGGTGCACTACGACAACGCGAAAACCGTGATCATAGCCTTCCGAGCGCACACCTTCGGAGTCATCGACATGCAAGTCGATATCGAAGGCCGGGGGGAATTTCGACGGGCCGTTTGACAGCCCGTTTGTCGTCAACGCCTGGTTATGCACCACACTGTTGACGACGCCGTCGACGCGGATTCCATACAGCAACAGCCAGCGCCTGATATAGGCCTGGGGCCGACCGGACGACGTGTAAACCCAAATACTGCAGCCCTGGCGGCGCAACTCGCGGGTCAATGAGCGCGTACCGCATCGTAGCGGTTCACCCAGCCAACGATGCACACAGGCCGGCAACCAGCTCTGCTCGACGGCACAGTGATGCAGCTGGCAGGCCAGCGTGTCATCAATGTCGAACGAAACCCGTATACGCTGGCGACCGAGTCGATTCATGGGCATAGCACCAAGGAAGGCCAGCCATACGCGGCTGGCGGAAGTCCGGTACCAGGCGGATAGTGGCTGCCTGCTCATCAATTCCCCCCTTTAAAGACGGGTGAGGCCGTTTCTTTGAGAAAAAAATTCGTCGATTCCGGTGCTTGCCCTTCCAGGAAGGCTGCATACTTTTTCTTGATTTTGGGCAATTCATACAACGCCTTGACCCCATGCTTGGCAGAGTTGCGTATGACCGATGAGGGGTTGAAGTAACCCTCAGCATTGTCCAGCGTCAGCACGAACGGAGGCAAGCCGGCGCGCATGAGCAGATAGCTGACGATCAGCGACCCACTGCGGTTATTGCCCTCGATAAACAACTGCGGCTTGCTGAGGATTCGCACATAGACACCGGCCGCACGTTTCCAGACTGATTCGCTGCGATACGCGCAGTACCAATTGAACAAGTCCTTTATCCCGCCCTCAACGTTGTTGAAGAAGTGCTGCTCGGTCGCCGCAAGATGTTGAGCGTATTCAACCCGGCGTGCCGGGTCCCGGCCGCAGAGTACGGTTGCATTGATCTCCAGCATCAGGTTCAGGTGTTGAAGGTCGAACAGGTCAACGCCGCGAGATACATAGTCGTCAATCAGCGCATAGCCTTCAAGCACATTGAGCAGCACTTCGTCAGTAAAGGGATCACGCGGCTCGGTAAAGTGCCGGCTAAGTTCGGCGAAACGGCACTGAACCTCGCGTAATACCTCTTCAATCGCTGACAAATCAAGACGACGCGTTGCAGACATTGGCAATCCTGAGGACGGTAGATAAAAGGGGAAAACGGCCGAACCTCAGTACAGCACCTTAGGCCATGGCCGCTTGCCGTCTTGACTGTATACTTGCTGCCTAACTGAACTTGCCGCTGATGTAGTCCTCGGTCATTTGTTCGCGCGGTTTATCGAAAATCTGGGTGGTCGGGCCCATCTCGACCAGATAGCCGGTGCGCGTCCCTTGCGAAATATCAACCGAAAAAAAGGCGGTTGTGTCAGCGACACGAATGGCTTGCTGCATATTGTGGGTGACCAGGGCGATGGTGTAATCCTTCTTCAACTCGATCATCAACTCCTCCACCCGGCGGGTCGCGATCGGGTCAAGTGCCGAGCAAGGCTCGTCCAGCAAGAGCACTTCGGGTTCGGTCGCGATGGCGCGTGCGATGCAAAGCCGTTGCTGCTGGCCTCCTGACAGCGAAAGGCCGCTGACCTTGAGCTTGTCCTTGACCTCATCCCACAGCGCGGCGCCCTGCAAGGCATGTTTCACGCGGTCACCCAGGTCTCCCTTGTAGCGATTGAGGCGCAGGCCGAACGCAACGTTGTCAAATATGCTCATCGAAAACGGATTCGGCTGCTGAAACACCATGCCGATGTAACGACGCACGACCACTGGATCGACGCCCTTCCCATACACGTCTTGCCCGAGGAAATGCACATGCCCTTCAAAGCGAAAACCCTTAACCAGATCGTTCATCCTGTTGAGGCTGCGCAGTACCGTACTTTTGCCGCAACCAGACGGACCGATGAAACCGGTGATCTTATTTTTTTCGATCGGTACATGGCTGTCACGGACTGCCAGGAAGTTACCGTAGAAGATCTTGTCCAGCTTGCAGTCCATGACGACAGGCGCCTGAGTGACAAACGGAGCCGCGACTCGCAGAGTTGATACGTTCAAGATTCAGATGCTCCGTTCTCAGTACTTGGGCTTGCCGAAAATACGGCTGACAATATTGACGACCAGTACGATCATCACCAGCACCAGCGAGGCCGCCCATGCGAGTTCGAGTTGGTTGTCGAAGGGCATGCCGGAGAAGTTGTAAATCAGCACGGCGAGCGATGCCGTCGGATTCATGACCGCCAGGCTTCCGTCATGGTAGATCCAGTAGTTGCTGAACAGCGCAGTAAACAACAATGGAGCGGTTTCGCCTGCTGCCCGGGCCACGGCCAGCATGACCCCGGTCAGGATTGCCGGCATGCCGGTCGGCAAGACGATTTTCCAGATGACCTGCGAGCGGGTGCAGCCCATGCCGTAGGCGGCATCTTTCATGATTTTGGGCACCATCCGCATCGACTCTTCAGCCGTCAGCACGACGATCGGCAACATCAGCACGGCCAGTGCCACGCCGCCAGCCGGGGCCGAGTAGGTACCGGTGGTCATGACCACCAGCGCGTAGGCGAACACCCCGGCCAGAATGGAGGGCAGCCCCGTAAGCATCTTGGCGGCAAAGCGGGCGGCATTTGCCAGTTTGCTGTCAGGGCCCAGTTCCGCCAGAAAGATGGCCGCCATGATGCCGACTGGCACCGCAATGGCGGCCGCGATACCAACCATGACGAAGGTGCCTGCCATCGCGTTGCCAAAACCACCGCCCGTTTCGAAACCGGTGGGCGGCAGTTCGGTGAAGACCTCCAGGTTCAGGCGTGCTCCGCCGCGGGTGATCAGCATGTAGAGCACGGAGATCAACGGCACGCTCGCTAATAGCGCACCACCCCAGACCAGCGTGGTCAACACCAGGCTGCGTAGCGCGCGGCCTTCAAACTTGCGCTGCAGGCTTGGAAATTTGGCGTCAGAGGACATGATGTCAGTCATTATTTAGTACCACGTTGGGCATAAACCATGATCATGGAACCGATGATGTTCACCAGAAGCGTGATAAACATCAGGACCAGTGCGGCGTACATCAACACTTCAATCTCGTTCGGCCCTGCCTCGGGAAAATTCAACGCCAGCAAAGCAGCCAGGGTATTGGCCGGGGCAAAGAGCGACAGAGAGATGTTGTTCGCGTTGCCCACGAGCATCGCCAGCGCCATGGTTTCGCCGAGCGCGCGGCCCAACCCCAGGACCAAGGAACCGAAGATACCGGTGGCGGCAGATGGCACCATGACCTTAAGAATCGCTTCCCAATGGGTGGTTCCCATGCCATAGGCGGCCTGCTTGGTTTTCATCGGGACGCCGGTGAGGGCGTCCTGCGAGACGGCAGCAATGGTCGGTAGAATCATGATTGCCAGCACCAGCGCCGCCGGCAGCAGTCCAGGTCCGCTCAAGGATGTTCCAAAAAAAGGTATCCAGCTGAGTTCGCTGTTCAGCCACTCTGCTAGCGGGCGAATCGCCGGAATCACCACGTAGATCCCCCACAGACCATAAACGACGCTTGGGATGGCTGCCAGTAACTCGACGATGGTGCGGAAGACGGCAGCGAGCTTGGTGGGCAGGAAATCCTGGGTCAGAAAAATCGCCATGCTGACACCGAAAAAACCGGCGATCAGCAGCGCAATGAAAGCACTGTAGAGCGTCCCCCAAATGGCCGGCAGAATGCCGTACTTGCCCTGATTAACATCCCAGACGGACCCCAAAAGCACATCTAGGCCGTGCTTCTCCATGCCGGGAATGGCCTTGCGCCCCACTTCGAATATAAGCGCAAAGACCAGAGCCAGAATCAGCACCACGCCTATTTGCGCTAACGCACGGAAGATGCGATCGACCAGAAAGTCCTTTGCGGACGGTGGTTGGCACGCAGAAGCCGGATTTACCGGTACGACAAAAGGTTTGTTCATTGGCTCATTCCGGAATGAAGGGAAACTCTCCCGGCGCTGAAAGCAGACGCCGAGAGAGGCCTCGGGAGCGCTTACTGGATATTGGCAGACGCTTTACGAACCTGATCGACGACCGATTGTGGCAACGGGATATAACCCATCGAGTCGGCGATTTTCTGCCCTTCGGTCAAGCTGTACTCGATCATCTCTCGCATGGCCTTGGCCTTCGCCGGATTGCCGTTGTCCTTGCGGAAGATCATCCAGGTGTAGGACGTGATCGGATAGGACTTGGCGCCGTCCGGATCAGGCAGCCAGGCCACCAGACTTTCGGGCATTTTTACCGCAGCCAGTGCCTCGGCACCGCTTTCCGCGTTCGGTACGACGTACTGACCGGCCTTGTTCTGCAACTGCGCGAAGTCAACCTTAGCGAGTTTGGCGAAGCCGTATTCGATGTAACCGATGGCACCCGGGGTCTGGCGTACGGTCGCTGTCACACCGTCATTCTTAGGCGATTTGATGAATTTGTCGCTAGCAGGCCAGTTGACGGTATTGCCCTCCCCCAGCGCCTGCTTGAACTCAGGATTGATGGCCGCAAGGTGCTTGGTGAACACCGCTGTCGTACCGCTGGAGTCTGCACGCACAACAACCGTGATCGGCGTATCAGTCAGTTTCAAGTCGGGGTTGGCTGCGGCGATCTGCGGATCGTTCCAGCGTGTAATTTTGCCCAGAAAGATGTTGGAGTAGACGTCGCGTGGCAACTTGAGCCCTTTAGGATTGCCCGGCAGGTTATAAGCCAGCACGATTTCACCCGCCGTCATTGGAAGCAACTGCACGCCCTCCCCTACCTTGGCAATGTCTTCGTCTTTCATAGCCGAGTCACTAGCGGCGAAATCAACGGTCTTATTCAAAAAGTCCTGCACGCCTGCCCCGCTGCCCTTGGATTGGTAGTCCACAGTGACACCATCGGACTTCTTGCTGAAATCCTTGAACCAGGTGAGGTAAATCGGTGCGGGGAAACTGGCTCCGGACCCAGTCAGTCGGACGTTTTCCGCTGCGAAGGACATTGAAGTAGCCAAAAGAGAAGCAGTAACGGCGAGCGCAGCAGACTTCATCAAACGTTTCATCGAGGAAACTCCTTAAAGGGGCTCCCGAACACTGCAGCAATTTCGTTAAGCTTTCATGAATGTTGGATGGCATTGAGATCAAGGAGGGTGAGATTAGTGCCGGCCAACGCTTTTGAAAGCCTTGCCTTGCTTTAGAAAATAGCCACTAATCTGATATCGCCAACCTGTCTCATTTCTGTCACGTAAGCCCCGTAGCGTTCCCTCGCCAAGACGCAAGAGGGTAATCTTATGAACGCAGGGTGCCGGGTAAAAATCCGACGTCTAGCTGCAAACGCAGAAGTACGAAAGAGAGTGATAGGTGCTTTCTGGAAAAGCAAAAACCTGGTGCTTCAAACGGCGGAATACAGGATTGCTCTTTTGCACCGATATCCTGCTGGATTGGTAGACGATTCTGAAATTGAAGCCCTGCTGGAAAGCTGGCCTCTTCATCGTACCTATCTCCCCGCACAAACCTATTGTGCTGCGGGGACTTGATTGCCCCCCCTGCGACTTTCCGGGAGACTTGACGTTGAGCAAATGCGCTCGGTAGGAGAGGCTTCTACCAGAACCGTTTTATACGTTTGGGTGCGATGCTCAATTCACTCGTCAGCAAAATGATGAGTATGCGCCTGCAACGAGTCGGGTAGACGGATACGTGACTGCGGTCATGAGCCCGCCTTTTCAGCGGCTTTTCAATGAATCCTTTCAAGATTTCAATGGATTGAAATTTCAGTAAGATGGCGGGCCTCCCACTAACACGATCCCGCGGGTTTCCGACCCCGTACCCTTCGAAAGTCCCCAGGGTCCCCGGCGGCTTTCTGCCCGGTCCGGTCAATCGACTCGGCATCCGAGTGCCATGCCCTGCCCCCATCCCTTTGGAAAGACGGACATCCCTACGAAGGTTTCAGCTAGAGAGATTCCGCGAGTTCGATAACCCGTGTAGGGGGCGGCCCTCACGGAGGACCCGTAAAAATCGGCGCCCTACCCGGCCTGCCCGGCTCATGCCTTCGGTTCCGCCTCGCTCAGGTCCAGCCGCTTGGCGACCCAGCGTTCGTACAAGCCGATGGCGACATCGGCGCCGGCCATCGCGGTCAGGCAACCCAAGGCGCCGGCTGTCCAGATCGACAGGCCCGCACCGAACAGCAACATCATCGCTGACACGCCGCACACGATGCAGGCACCGGACCGAAGTGCGAGGCGGCGCAACAATGCCCAGCCTCTCGCCCCGTCCTTGTCGGCGCGCCACATCTCGCCGGACACGCCGCCAACCAATGACAGGGCAATCACCAACCAGATCGGCATCTCTGCCAGTGCCTGTTGCTCGTTCGTCATTGCCCGCCCCTTAAACAAAAAGACCCGGCGCATTGGCCGGGTCAGGTGGTGGGTGGCCTGCCGCGCTTTGCGGTCGCACCCATCGAAGATGGCCCCTTTTTACAGGTCGATTCTGGTGGCAGCAAGACCGTTTTAATGCCATCCGGTGAATGTGTGGGTGACGCCCGGTGAACGGCAGGCGAATGTCGGTGAATATCTATCCCGGCTGTCTTTTGCTTTTCTGGCGTCCCATGCGTCCCACCTCTCTAAAACTAGGTGGGACGTCTGAAAGCCCCGTAGATTGGGGCTTTGCCCCACCGTCCTACTTTTAACTCTCCTTCCTCGTGTAAAGAGAGAATATTTAAAAACACGCGTGCGCGTGAACACGCGCATTGATGCCCGCTACGCATACACGGGCGGGAGACATGAAAAAGGTGGGACGGTGGGACAGCCCAGCAATGACGCGGCTTGCGCCCGTCCCACCACCGCAAAAAGCGGTGGGACGGAGGCAGGCCGGTGGGACGGCGTGAGCCAGAGGAATGCCCACGATCAAGCCGCCTCCCCCAGGAGGAAGTGCTCGACCACGATGTGAGCGTCATGCAGGCGCTGGTAGTAGAGGTTGCGTGTGCAGCCACTCTCGGCCAGACGCGCAGTCAAAGGCGCATCAGGCTGGAAGTAATGCACCTGGACCACCGACATCAACTCAGGATCGAGCCGTTTCTTGACGATGCGCTCGATGTCCAGGGAGGCCTCCAGCGGCACCCTGCTCCCGCGCCTTCCGCGCACAAGCTGACCACCGCTCTCCATCATCATGGCGACCATGTTGCCGCCCGAGTAACCGGCAGCCACTTCATCGCTGTGCAGCTCCTGCGCCCATTGCTTGAGGGCCATATCGATTGCCTTAATCATCGAAGCACGGCTCCTCGAACTCAGGTTGTTCCAGCGCAGGCGCCCTGCCCCAACCCTCCGGTTTCTTGTACGCCCATGGCCGCTGGCCGCTCTTGCTCAAGGCGCCCAAACGGAACCGTCGCCACCCCAACCGATGCAGGATCGCACCTACGCGCATCTGTTCCGGTTTGCCCCAGTGGCCGGGATCGAGCTTGAGCGCCTGACTCATCACCTCACTGCCGGTGGTGGTTTCGCCGATCTGCGACTCTTCGAGCCAGGTCAGGATGGGCGTTTCCCATTCGTCTACCACGAAGCGTTCGTCCTGTTCCTCGCTGAACATCGGCGCTTCCTCTCGCGTTACCCACCAGAGGTCGCCGGCCTCAAAACAAAACATCGCTTCAGCCCACAACTGGTCGCGGATCTCGCGCAGCAACGCCACGTCGACCTTGGTACAGGCCACCGGCCAATACCGGCGGTTGCCGGTGGCGTCCTTGAGGTACTCGTCCTGGTTGGTGGTACCGACGAAAACGCACTGGCGTGGCACGTCCAGGGTTCTGCGGCCATAGCTTTCGCGGTAGGTGTCGGTCGATGCCGAGAAGAACTGTTTAGCCTTGGTGCTTTCGGCCTTGTTGAAGCTGTCCAGCTCGCCGAGTTCAACAATCCACTTGCCACGGATTGCCTGAAAGCCGTCCTTGTCACCGAGCGCAAACGGCGTATCCATGAACCACTCACCGCCGAGCACGCTCATGGCGGTCGACTTACCGGCGCCTTGTACGCCTTCGAGAATCATCACCGAGTCAGCCTTGCAGCCGGGCTTCATCACCCGCGCCACGGCCGAGATCATCCAGCGTTTGCCGACCTTGGACGTGTAGTCGGTTGCCTTCACACCCATGACATCCGTCAGCCAACGCTCCAGGCGCGGTACGCGATCCCATTCGAGTTTTTTCAGGTACTCGCGCACCGGGTGAAACGCGTGGTCGTGGGCCACGACGCTGACAGCCTCGATGACGTGCGAGGACTTCACACGCAGGTTGTACTGCTGCGCGAGCCACTTCATCACGCGCACGTCGTCGATGTCGGCCCACTCGCCGGTGCCACCGCCATAAGGCGCAGCACGCAGCTTGACGATCTTCGAGCTGAAGGCGCAGTAACTGATCACACCGGCCCAGCGTTCATCATGGGCGAGGATCAGTTCGACGTTCTGCATGTGCGCGATTAAAGCACCGCTCTCGCTGCGGGCGAGTTGATCCTTCCAGCCACCGGCAGCGGGTGGACGGACCACAGCGAGGACTTGTCGACGCACTGCGTCGAGGCCTTCGGCGACGTGCAGATCGTTGAAGTCGGTCCACTTCTCGTGACGCTCGACAGTGAAGATCGGCGCAACGACCTGGGCACCGACGATCAACGCAGCATTGCTCGCCTTCTCGTCGCCCGGATTCCAGGCATCGCCATTAGGCTTGGTGGTCTTCCAGTCGTCATCGCGGCAGATGATCAGCGGGCAGCCGGCAAAGCGCTCGCGCATGACCTTGCACACGGCCAACAGGTTGCCCGCATCGAAGGCGACGGCCACAGCGAGTGAGGTCGCCATGTGCAGACTGGCGCCGGTGGCGTACCCCTCACAAACCAGCACCGGTTCGCCCGGTACCGGGTGCGGGCCGAGCAGGTGAAAGGTGCCCTCCTTCGCCATCCCGTAAGGCCAGTAGGATTTGTCGCGGCCGGTGTCTTCCTGCTTGTTCGGGAAGATTACCTGCAGGCCCATGATCTGATCACGGGCGTTCTTCATTGGGACCAACACGGCACCGGTGCGCGGCGCGTAACGCACGTTGATGCCAACGATCTGTTTACGGTCCAGGTAGTCGCTGCGCCCGGTGGTCGGCATACGCTCGAACAAACCCTGCGCCCTTTTCGCGGCCCGCCGCGCAGCGTTACTCGCGATTTCGGCGGCGCGGCGCTTGGCTTCCTCCTGGCGGGCGCGCATCACTTCACGCTCTTCCGGCGACATGCGACCGGCCTTGACCTTGATCTTCTGCGTCTCACCCGAACGCCAGTCACCGAAAGCGCCGAAGATCAGCGTGTCGCCCTTCTCCGTGCGTTGTTCATGGACGACGTACCAGCCGTTCTTTTCCTTGCCCTTGTCCTGCGATGTCTTGCAGCGGGTCAGCTTGCCAAACACCAGCGGCTGCACTGGCTCCAGACCGTAGTCGGTGAATTGCCCTAATACCTCATCGAGCATGCTGAATCCCCCGCTCAGAAAGGGACTGGCAGCTGATGCATTGCGAGCAACCTGGTTGAGCCAGGCGGCGTGCTTCCGGGATCGGGTCGTCGCAGGCTTCACAGAACAGCAAGGAATGGGCAGCGCTTTCGGCCTTGGCAGCGCTGCGCGCAGCCATGGCCTGATCGATGCGTTCCTGCACCAGATCATTGGCGAAATCGGCGATGTCAGCCACGGTCAGCACCTCGCGTCGTCTGGTTGACGTAGGTGGCGCGGTTGAACAAACCCAGTAGCCCTTGAATGCCCCGGAACACCTGTAGGCGAATCGCTGCGAGTTCCTGATCGGTGACGACACCGTCGCCGATGCTCTTGGCCCAGGTCTCGGCCAGATCGGCGACTTGGCGGAAGTACTCGGCAATACCCGTCGTCAGAGTCTCGGGCATGTCGTTGGTGTAGGTGTCGGCCAGCTCCTGCCAGACCGTGTCACCGACCAGCGCATGCACCGCATCGAGAATGCGGCGATCCTTGGTCAGTTCTAGGATCTCGCCGAATTCCTGAATGTTGATGGAGTGACTCGGGTGAGTCGGCGACAACTTGTGCTGCAGCGTGGTCGGGTTGCGGCCAGTGGTAGCAGCGATGGCAGCAGCGCCGCCCGGGTAATCGCGAGCGGCGTGGTACAGCGCTAAATCGAGCGGCAGAATTTCCCGCTGCGCCCGTTCCAGAGAACTCAGAGCGATACGGCTCATGGCATTAATCCTAAAAGTTGCCAGTGCCGCGCGACAGAAGTTGGTGATACATTTGCCGCGTGGTCTGGAGAGGCCCAAAGCCGGCTAGGTTCGTAAGACCAACACCGGCACCGTGCCGGGGCGAACAATCCGTTGTTCACCCCTGGCGCAACAGCTGCCAGCTCTGTGGTAAGAACGGCAGCAACACCAAGGCTTCCGAGCCTTGGAAACGCGATGAAAGTCGGCGGCATGTGGTGTGCTCGCCTTCCGACATCGCGACCCGACCGCATTGTGGTGATGCTGTCGGGAGGAACTGGGCGACCCTTGGGTCGCCTTTTTTCTATGCAGCTTGTATTTCAACGTCGGATTCGGCTGGGAATATCTCGGGTAAATCCGGCCTAAGCTGATGAGGTAGCAGCGCTCCAGAAAGTGCTTTCGATAGATGTCGAACCTGTGCGACTGGAATACCTCGCCGACGCCAATTAAAGAATCTCTGAGGGCTGATTTTGCACTCTCGCGAAAGCTGGGAAGGGCTTTTGCCGGAGGCCTCAGCAACCTGCAGTACTAAATCGAATATCTGAGCAGGTGTACTCATGACGTTATCCATACCAAACAATTTGAACAGCAAGACCAAACAATACGTTTGTTATCATCTGAATGCAAGCGCTGTAACATTCTGTTTATGAGTAAACAAACGCAAAACCTCAAAGGCCAACGCTTCCGTGAAGCGCTCGAAGACTCCGGATTGACGGGGGCCCAGCTCGCTCGAGTTCTCGATCTCGAGAACGACCAGAACATCACGAACTGGAAAGCTAGGGGCGTCCCCGCGTACATGGTCGGCGAAGTTGCGCTGACACTTGTCGTGGAGCGCGAGTGGCTAGAAGGGAAAGATGTACCAATGCGGACCAAGAGCACTGAGCGAAACCCATTACGCCCGGCTGCTAACGATTCGCCGCTTTACGTGCTGGAGCCAATGGCTCCTTGGGACTCAGAAACACCAATAGACAATGACGAGGTGGAGCTAAGGTTGTACAAGGAAGTGGAGTTATCCTCTGGACCTGGAAAGGTTGCGCGTACAGAGGTTCAGGAGATCGCTGGACCCAAGCTTCGTTTTTCACGAGCTACAATGAGGACTTGCGGAGTAGATCCCTCAAACGCTGTATTTGCCACCAACAGCGGGAACAGCAATCACCCACTGATTCTTTCGGGAGCGACAGTCGGCATTGATACGGGAATGACGCGAATCGTCGATGGCGAAATGTACGCAATCGACCACGACGGGCATTTTCGGATTAAGTTTCTTCAACGTACTGCCAACGGCATCAAGATGAGGAGCTTCAATTCACAGGAATACGCTGACGAAGACTATGACTTCGATCAGATCATGGCTCAACGGGTGGTAATTCTTGGCCGCATATTTTGGTGGTCATCAATACGTCCATTGAAAGGCCCCTCTCTGATCTGACACCAAACAAAATGTGTTGACCAAAAACCAAACAGATTGTTTACTTGCCTCACTCTCCAACCACAGTGAGGCATCACCATGCGCGCCACCGCATCCCTACATGTCCATCCTGCATGCGTCAGCAATCGCAAACTGATCGAACAGCTGCAGCTCGCCACGGGCTGTCTGGTCGTCATTCATAACAGCAAACCAAAGCTTGTCGCCAAGTCCTGCCAGCCCTCTCCTATCGATCCGAACGGTGGAGGGCACGCAGCATGATCAAGTACAAGATCGACAACCGCACGCTGCAGTTGCTCAACGCCCAGGTCAACCTGACCGAGACCTTCAACCACGTCCTGCGCACAGCACCGAAGCGTGAATGCCTGGCATTCCGTCTCAAGGCTGAGCGCGGCGCAGTGGAAAGCACTTTTGTCGTCGAACTGGGCAGCGAACGCCACACGCTAACCCTGCCAAACGACAAGAAGATGCACCTCAAACTGGCCGATTTCATTGAAGAGATTGCCAACGGTCCGTTCGACGCGAGCAACTCCAGCGACCTGGTGCGTCTCCCGCATGCCGATCGTCAATACGGTCGCTTTGAAGTCCAGGACAAGCAGCGCGTGTTCGAACTGGTGCACACCGGCGGCGTGCTGAGCCTAGACATGGGTTTTGAACTTCCCCTGCATGTGGCGCTACATCGCACTCATACACGCCGCGGCGTCACCGCGATCTTGAGCATCGGCAACAAGAGTCCGCATACGCGCTGCTTCACCTTGTACGACCCCGATGCCGAGATCTACGCAAGGCTCCTTGAGTCCATCAACCACCTTGCTGCAGCGGCCACTCCTGCTGCGCACGCGGCATGAGGAGGACGATATGGAACGCACCCTCGCCCAAGCAGCCGCACAACTCGGCCTCACTCGCCCCAAATTGATCGCTCTCATGCGGGAAAAAGGTTTGCTCAAGGGAAACCTGCCGGCGGACCTGAAGCGCGACAACGCGTACCTGCGGATCAAGGACAGCCCCTGGTATGACGAAAAATGCGGAATGCAGTACAGCCAGTCGACCCGCGTCATGCAAGCCGGCATCCGCTGGCTGGCCGAGCAGCTGGAAATCGATCTTCCTGCCATCCCGGCAGATCGCCGTGACGTGGCCTAGGGAGTACGCCCGCCAGATCGTTGCCATGCGCACACGCGAGGAGCGCAACGCCGCGCTCCTCGAAGTGCCCGAACATCTGCGCGAGCTGACCAGACGCCACTGCCTGAACGCCTGGAACCACCCCGCACGACAACAACGCAAGGAGGCTCGACAAGTCCATGAGTAACGCTGCACAGAATCCGCTTCGTCTGCATCCGGCGCCCGAATCGGCCACCGTCGAACTGCTCTATCGAATCTTCGGTGACGTCCTGATCCCGCTAGAAAAAGTCCGCGAGCAGTACTTTCGCAATCTCAACGAGCAGTCGTTCGTGACGGAGATCAACAGCGGCCGGATCCAGCTTCCCATAACCACGCTGGACACCAGCCGCAAGGCGCTGAAGTACGCGCACATCCGCCATGTTGCCTCGCTGATCGACATCCGCGCCTACAAGGCTGATGAAGATATGCAGCGACAGCAGGACGGCCAACGCCAAACGGCCCCCACACCACTGACGGCTGTCACCACCAGCCAACGACAATCCTAGGAGCACACCACATGATGACCCCAATACAAATCGGTGCACTGATCATCCTGATTGCTCTGGCCGGCCTGCTGCTCTGGGGCGGTTACATCATAGGCCGCAGCGATGGCCTGGAGACCGGCCTGCGCGAGGGTGAAGACATCCAACGCGCCGCAAGCGCGAAAACCATCCGCGAGCTTCGGGCCTCCCTGCAGTTCATCCGGGCCGATCACACTCGCTTGGCACAAACCTGCAAACGACTTGAAGCGCCCCCCCTCTTCGGCCCGGCCGAGCAACAGACGCTGGTCACCATCGGCGAGTTGCTGCGGATCACCGCCGAAACCTTCAGCGCCTTTCGTACCGGCAAGAAGCTCGAGCGTGATGCCCGATCACTGCGCGAACAGGCCCTTGCAATTGCTGCGCAGCTGCAAACAGGAATCCAAGGCAGCTTAGTAGGACAACCACTCGGCACCGCCAACCAATTTACTGTGGAGGCTACGTAATGTGGTTACTTTTCCCTCAGTCGCAACGGACGGAACGTCCGGTCCCAGGCTCATTGGAAAAAGCACCTTACTTACACAGAAGGGAGGGTTAAGGAAATGACTAATAGCAGTTTGGAATCCATACCTCACCCTGACGTAGATAAGGTGTCGGAGGAAGTTATGGCACATTTCTTAGGCATTTCGTCTAGGGCTCTTGCGACGCGCCGCGCACGCAAACAGATACCCGAAGGGGTCTGGAACAAGCAGGGACATCGCATTATGTATAGCAAAAGAAGGTACGAGGAATGGCAAGAAGCACAATGGATTTGCCCAGTGGAGTGGAACTCTTCCGCAAATCCCTCAGGATTCGTTTTACTTGGAACGGGGTCCGCAGATGCGAAACGCTCCCCTACCCCGCGACGCAGAAAGGCATTAAAGCTGCATCCCAACTACGCGATCAAGTAAAGAGCCTGATCAAGCTCGGCCTCCTGGATGATACCAAGTACGCAGAGCTGTTCCCCGGCTCGGCCGTTCTGCTGAACAGCATTCCAACCTTTCACGAGTACGCGCAGCTTTGGCTTGATGGTCGAGTCATCACAACCGGCACGCGCAACAACTACAAAGGCGCGCTCAACCTGTACTGGATTCCGCCACTGGCACTGATCCGCCTCGATCAAATCACTCCCGCACTCCTACGCCGCGTTATTGCGGCAACGGAGTGGACATCGCCAGGTGTTCGGCGTAACGCTCTGGTCAAACTCTCGACGATTCTGGAGGCGGCAGTTGCTGAAGATCTGATCAAGAAGAACCCGGCAACGACAATAGACCGGCCCAAGCGATCGCGAAAGGAGATCAGCCCATTCTCCCTAGACGAAGCCAACAGCATCATTGCCCACCTGTATCAGACAACACACTGGCCGAGCGGGATATACGCCGCGTTCTTTGAGTTCGCATTCTTCACCGGGCTGCGACTGTCGGAAGTCGCGGCGCTTCGCTGGGATGCGGTCGACTTGGTGAAACGTCAGGTTCATGTCTGCCGCACCGTGGCTCTTGGCCTAGTCGAAAAGCGAACCAAGACCGGCAAGGACCGCTTTGTTCTGCTGAATGAACGAGCCCTCCACGCGCTCGAGTTCGCCCGTCAATACGCAGAGCGTCGCGCAAATGGCATCGGCAAGATCAAAACCACGCCTTATGTGTTCCCGCCTTCGAAGAACAGCGAGTACATCAAACAGACCTCGGACCTGCACAAACAATGGAGGCCTGCTCTGAAGGCGCTAGCGATGCCTTATCGGCCGCCGTACAACTGCCGTCATACTTATGCGACAATATGCTTAATGTCCAACATGAACCCCGCATTCATCGCTCAGCAACTTGGCCACAGCGTCCAAATGTTGCTGACGACGTATGCGCGTTGGCTCAACTCAAGCTCAGACTGGGGGGAGCTGGAAAAGCTCCAGATTGGTATCAAATCGGTATCAGGTAAAAAAGACCAGCTCTAAACCATTGATAGGTAAGGTAATTGATCTCCACAGCTAACATCACGATGCAGTTCGGCGCCAAGCCGCTCTTCGAAAACGTTTCGGTCAAATTTGGCGCGGGCAACCGTTACGGCCTGATCGGCGCCAACGGTTGCGGCAAGTCGACCTTCATGAAAATCCTCGGCGGCGACCTCGACCCGTCCGGTGGTCAGGTCATGCTTGAGCCGAACGTACGCCTGGGTAAGTTGCGCCAGGACCAGTTCGCTTACGAAGAATTCACCGTGATCGACACCGTGATCATGGGTCACGAAGAGCTGTGGAAGGTCAAGGCCGAGCGCGACCGCATCTACTCGCTGCCGGAAATGAGCGAAGAAGACGGCATGGCGGTAGCCGAGCTGGAAACCGAATTCGCTGAAATGGACGGCTACACCGCCGAATCCCGTGCCGGTGAACTGCTGTTGGGCCTGGGTATCGGCATCGAACAGCATTTCGGCCCGATGAGCGAAGTGTCGCCAGGCTGGAAACTGCGTGTGTTGCTGGCGCAGGCACTGTTCTCCGATCCGGAAGTACTGTTGCTCGACGAACCGACCAACCACCTGGACATCAACACCATTCGCTGGCTGGAAAACATCCTGACCCAGCGTAACAGCCTGATGATCATCATCTCTCACGACCGTCACTTCCTGAACAGCGTGTGCACGCACATGGCTGACCTGGACTACGGCGAGCTGCGCCTGTTCCCGGGCAACTACGACGAGTACATGACCGTGGCGACCCAGTCCCGCGAGCAACTGCTGTCGGACAACGCCAAGAAGAAAGCACAGATTTCCGAGCTGCAATCGTTCGTCAGCCGCTTCTCCGCCAACGCCTCGAAAGCCAAGCAGGCTACATCCCGCGCCAAGGCGATCGACAAGATCCAGCTGGCTGAAGTCAAGCCTTCGAGCCGTGTCAGCCCGTTCATCCGCTTCGATCAGAACAAGAAGCTGCACCGCCAGGCGGTGATGGTCGAAAAAATGGCCAAAGGTTTCGACGGCAAGCCGTTGTTCAAAGACTTCAGCTTCCAGGTTGAAGCGGGCGAGCGCGTGGCGATCATTGGCCCGAACGGTATCGGCAAAACCACCCTGCTGCGTACTCTGGTCAACGAGCTCACGCCGGATGCCGGTAGCATCAAGTGGACCGACGCCGCAGAACTGGGCTACTACGCTCAGGATCACGCGCACGACTTCGAAGACGACGTCACCCTGTTCGACTGGATGGGTCAGTGGACTCAGGGCGAGCAGATGATTCGCGGTACTTTGGGCCGCATGCTGTTCTCCAATGACGAGATCCTCAAGTCGGTCAAAGTGATTTCCGGTGGTGAACAAGGTCGCATGCTGTTCGGCAAGCTGATCCTGCAAAAGCCGAACGTGCTGATCATGGACGAACCGACCAACCACTTGGACATGGAATCGATCGAAGCGCTAAACCTGGCGCTGGAAAACTATCCGGGCACGCTGATCTTTGTCAGCCACGACCGTGAGTTCGTATCGTCCCTGGCCACGCGCATCATCGAGCTGAGCCCGGACGGCGTGACCGACTTCAGCGGCACCTATGATGACTACCTGCGTAGTCAGGGTGTCGTGTTCTAAGAAGCAATTTGCGCTTACTGAAAGCCCTGTCCATGTGACGGGGCTTTTTGCATTTCCGGATACGGCATGATCCTTCCCACGCTCTGCGTGGGAAGGATCAGGACAGAGCGTTCTTTGATCGTTAGCCTGCTTTCTTTTATTTCAGGCCCAAGCCATGATGCCGACTCTCCCACCGCCGCCCGCGAACGAGTCCTCATGTCTGCGCAGCAACTGCCACCGCAAAGCTCCATGGCGATCACCCTGCAGATCGTCTCTATCGTTTTCTATACCTTTATTGCCTTCCTCTGCATCGGTCTGCCAATTGCGGTGTTGCCCGGTTACGTGCACGAACAGTTGGGTTTCAGCGCGATCATCGCCGGGCTGGTCATCGGCTCGCAGTACCTGGCCACCCTGCTCAGTCGACCGATGGCCGGGCGCATGTCGGATACCGTCGGCACCAAACGGGCGATCGTTTATGGCTTGATCGGGATTGTGCTCAGTGGCGGGTTGACGCTGATTTCGACCTTGCTGCAAAGCTATCCGCTGCCGAGCCTCTTGATTCTGATTGTCGGGCGCTTGCTGCTGGGCGTCGCGCAGGGACTGATCGGTGTCGGCACCATCAGTTGGTGCATGGGGCAGGTCGGTGTCGAGCACACAGCAAGGTCGATCGGCTGGAACGGCATCGCGTCATACGGCGCGATTGCCATTGGCGCGCCACTGGGTGTGGTCATGGTTGCCGAATATGGTTTCGCCAGTCTGGGCATTGCACTGTCGGTGCTGGCGGCGGGTGCGCTGGTATTGATCCGCAACAAACCTTCGGTGCCGGTGGTGCGTGGCGAGCGCCTGCCGTTTTGGGCCGTGTTTGGCCGCATTGCCCCGTTTGGTGCCAGCTTGAGCCTGGCCTCGATCGGCTACGGCACGCTGACCACGTTTATCACCCTGTATTACCTCAACCGTGGCTGGAGTGGCGCGGCGTATTGCCTGACGGTGTTCGGGGTGTGCTTCATCCTCTCGCGGTTGATGTTTATTTCGGCCATTGGCCGTTTCGGCGGTTTCACTTCAGCGATCATCTGCATGACAGTGGAAACCATGGGCCTGGTGATGTTGTGGCTCGCGCCTTCAACCGCGTTTGCACTGATCGGCGCGGGATTGGCCGGGTTCGGGCTTTCACTGGTGTATCCGGCGCTGGGGGTCGAAGCGATCAAGCAGGTGCCCAACTCCAGCCGTGGCGCCGGGTTGAGTGCTTATGCGGTGTTCTTCGATCTGGCGCTGGCGATTGCCGGGCCGTTGATGGGAGCGGTTGCGTTGAATCTGGGATATTCGTGGATTTTCTTTAGTGCGGCGCTGTTGTCGGTGACCGGGTTGGCGCTGACCTTGCTGCTCAAGCGCCGGTCGATGGCTTAAAAGCAAAAGATCGTTTATTGATCTGCCGTCTGCATCCCCGCCCGCGTCGGCCTGCCCAGCGTATGCGTAAAGAACCGTCCGGCCTCCGAGATCAGATTGCGATGGATATCTTCACGATCAACCCCATCAGCATCGGTACACAGCGCCGGCATGGCGATGATCTGCTCCTCATTACACGGCGCCATAAACACAAAGTGCCCTGCCCCGGCCAGTAACTTGAAGTCGGGCGCAGTCGGCAGTTTACGCGCCAGTGCCGCAGCGTTTTTATCGAACGCAACGAGTTTGTCGCCATCGCCGCTGTAAAGCAGCACTGGCACATGCACATCAGCCAGGGTATGGCGGCCGAACTTCAGGCTCAGTGGCGCCATCAACAGCAACGCATGCACGCGTGGATCGGCCACCGGCTGCAGGTCATCACGATCAACGATGAGTTCGCCCTGAGTGTTGCAGGCGTCACGGTCGTCCGGGCGTTCCTGGCAATAGCGGCGCAGGCGATCCAGATCCGGTTGCGCCCCTGACAGAATCAACGCCGTCTCGCCCCCAGCCGAATAACCGATCACACCAACCTGATCGGCATTGACGAACGGCGCCAGCATGGAGTCGCCAAGGGTTGCGGTAATCGCTTCGGAAATCTGGATTGGCCGCCCGTAGAGATTGCTCAGGGTGCCGAGTCGGCTGTGATCCTTGGAGTTGTCACCGGGATGAATCACCGCCACCACCACAAAACCTTTGCGTGCCAGCGACGTGGCAAGGTCGTGCAGCGCCAGTGGCGTGCCGGTGTTGCCATGGGACAGCATCAACATCGGAAAGCGGCCCATGGCGACTTTGGTATCTTCGCCGGCCTCGACTGAATAACCTTCGAGCAGGCTCATATGTTCGCGGTCGCTGGAAGGATAGAACGCGATGGCGCGCATCGGTTGCAGATCCAACGGATCGAGGAACGTCATCTCGTGGTAACCGACGCTCCAGACAGGATGGCGCCCCGGCGCAGCTTGCACTGAATTCAGGCTGCCGAGCAGGCAAATCAGTAACGTTGCACAAAGACGCATCATGGGCTGCCCTACCCTGTTGTTACTCAATCGAAAGATCCATTGCGTTGTGAAGGCCGGAAACGCCGGGGATTCGGTACTCCGGTTCACCAATGCACTCAGACGCTGATCGCTTGACTGCATAACCCGGGCCAGATTATGTAACAGTCAGAAACAAAAAACTCCGTATCTGGCCCTTGCGGAACCAGAATACAGAGTTTTCGGGGGATTGCCTGAACGAGAGCTGTTCTTTACGCAAGCCTTACGCGGCGGCGAACAACTGCTCGCTGATCTTCGCTTGAGCGGCGGTCATGGCGTTGTTGCGCACTTCGTCGCCATACGCCAGGCCTTCGGCACGGACGATTTCGATGTCAGTGATGCCGAGGAAACCCAGTACCAGCTTCAGATATTCTTCGTGAGCGATACCGCTGGCCTGGCCGGCATGAATGCCGCCGGAGGTGGATACGATCACCACTTTCTTGCCGCCGCACAGGCCTTCAGGGCCGGCTTCGGTGTAACGGAAAGTTTGACCGGCAACGGCAACACGGTCGATCCACGCTTTGAGTTGGGTCGGCACGGTGAAGTTGTACATCGGTGCAGCGATGACTACCGCGTCGGCAGCGATGAATTCGGCCAACGTCGAAGCGCTCAGTTCGGCCTCGTGCTGTTGGGCGGCGTCGCGCAGTTCAGCGGTGGTGCCGGCGGCCACCAGAGTAGTCGACGAGAAGTGGCTGATGGCGTCAGCGGCGAGGTCACGGTAGGTCACCACGACGCTTGGCTCAGCGACTTGCCAGGCTTTGACGACTTGGCTGCTCAACTGACGGGAAGCCGAGTTGTCGCCCAGAATGCTCGAATCGATATGCAGCAGTTTCATGTGGAATCCCCTGGAATGAATCGCCGGTGGCGACGGAATGGAGACAATCCTACGGAAGAAACCAATGGATGATTAGCCGCCGACAATGCGATAGTTTGTCCCACTGATAGAACAGTCGGATTCTCTACGATGCAAGACCTCAACGATCTCTACTATTTCGCCAAAGTCGTCGAGGCCGGCGGCTTTGCGGCCGCCGGGCGATTGCTGGGCATTCCCAAGTCGCGATTGTCGCGCCGCATCGCTGAACTAGAAGAACGCCTCGGCGCCCGCTTGCTGCAACGTACCACCCGGCAGTTGAATCTCACCGCTGTCGGTGAGCGCTATTTGCGCCACTGTCAGGCGATGTTGCTGGAAGCGGAAATGGCTGACGAGGCAGTGGCAAGCATGTCGAGTGAGCCACGAGGACGCTTGCGTGTGTCCTGCCCAACGGGTCTGGCGCGGGAAATGTTGCCGTGGGTCATCAGCGAATTCCTCGGCAAGTTCCCCCAGGTGCAACTGGAAGTGGTGTTGGTCAACCGCCGGGTCGATCTGGTCGCTGAAGGCTTTGATGTCGCCCTGCGCGTGCGTGAACACGGCGATGAAGATCCGTTGCTGGTGACCCGGCGTCTGCGTCAGGCACAAATGGTGGTGGTGGCCAGCCCGGCGTTTACTCAGGGGCAGTCGATCAGCCATCCGCAGGATCTGAGGAGTCTGCCGGTGCTTGGCGCTCTGGAGGCCGATCGCATGGTTCACGTGCGGTTGTTCGATCAACAGGGCAAGAGTTTCGAGTTGAACATGGAAGCTCGGCTGGGCATCGATGACTTTATTGTGCGCAAGGCCTGTGTGCTGGCCGGCCAGGGCTTCACATTGCTGCCGATGATGTACTGCGAGGAGGAACTGCAAAACGGCACACTGGTGCAATTGCTACCCGAGTGGTCGCTGCCCGGTGGCTGGTTGCAAGCGGTCTATCCGCATCGTCGCGGGGTGATGCCGGCGGTGCGCGCGTGGATCGATCATCTGGTCGAATCGTTCAATGCCTGTGGGGAGCGGTTGTTATGAAAAAGGCAAAAATGAGCGAGGCGGACGTTGCCGCGTTTTGCCTGGGATTACCCGGTGCGCGCGAAGACTACAAGTGGGGTGGCGTGCGCGTGTTTTCGATTGCCGGCAACAAGATGTTTGCCTTGCAGGGGCTGCGCGGAGATTCGCTGGCGTTCAAGGTCGACAAGGATCTGTTTCTCGGCCATTGCGACCGCCCGGGCATTCACCCGGCGCCGTACCTGGCGCGGGCGCAGTGGATCATCATGCACCCGCCCTACCCGCTGGGCGCCGAGGAGTTGCAGGGGTTGCTGCAACGCTCGCATCAGTTGGTAGTAGGCAAGTTGCCCAAAAAGACACAGATCGGATTATTGCTGTAAACCCGATCCCTGTAGGAGCTGCCGAAGGCTGCGATCTTTTGATTTTCAGGATCAAAAGATCGCAGCCTTCGGCAGCTCCTACACGGGGGGATTTTTGTCAGTACAGTGATAACAGGTTCGAACCGAGAAACAGCTGATCAATCCAGAACACCTGGTGCAACACGACGATCACCCAGAACAGCACCTGAAACGACACCTTGCGCGTCTTGTGCCGGAACACTTGCTGGGCGACCAGCGCGCCCGGCCACCCCCCGGCCAGTTCCACTGCGTGGAGGATGTTTTCCGGCGTGCGCCACGCATCGGTGCGGGCCTTGCGCTTGTCGGCCCAATACATAAAGAACGCCAGCACGCTGACGACGCCATACGCCGCCAGCGGGACCAGCGAGATCCCGCGCAACCACATCGACAGCGATCCGAACACCGGCAGCGCGCAGACAATCAGCAGCACCAGTAGCTTCAGCTTGAGGTTTTGAATACTGCCACCGGACGGGCGACCTTCAGGGCGGCGTGCGCGGGAATCATTCATGGCTTGGCCGCCGACCAGTCCACCCAGCCAAACTGCCAAGTCGCCAGAATGACCAGGCCGAACACGATCCGGTACCAGGCAAATGCCGCATAGCTGTGGCTGCCGATGAACTTGAGCAACCCACGCACGGCGATCATGGCGAAGATGAACGCGGTGACGAACCCGATGGCAAACACCGGGAAGTCCGCCGGCACAAACAGATCGCGGTACTTGTAGCCCGAGTAAACCGCAGCACCGACCATGGTCGGCATCGCGAGGAAGAACGAAAACTCGGTGGCTGTTTTGCGCGACAGGCCGAACAACAGGCCGCCAATGATCGTCGAGCCGGAACGCGACGTGCCGGGAATCATCGCCAGGCACTGGGCGAAACCGATTTTCAGCGCGTCCGTCCAGCGAATCTCATCGACCGTTTCCGCGTGCACCTCATGCTGACGCTGCTCAGCCCACAACATGATGATGCCGCCCACCACGAGCGCAGCAGCGACGGTGATCGGGTTGAACAGGTACTCGTGGATCAGATCGGCAAAGATCACGCCCAGCACCACGGCGGGCAGAAAAGCGATCAGCAGGTTGGCGGTGAAACGCCGCGCGCTGGGTTGCGTCGGCAAGCCAACCACCACATCGAGAATCTTGCGACGAAACTCCCAGACCACCGCGAGGATCGCGCCGAGCTGGATGATGATGTTGAACGCCATGGCTCGTTCGCCGCCGAAGTCGAGCAAGTCGGCAACGATGATCTGGTGTCCGGTACTGGAAATGGGCAAAAACTCCGTCAGCCCTTCTACAACGCCTAGTATCAGTGCCTGCAAGGCCATCCAAAGATCCATCAATCCCCCAAAGAGCGATGCACGCCGGCATGCCCCGATAGTATTTTTCTTTCGTTCACTGCGATCAGCGTAGCTGGTTGTTGCTGTACCGATTCCGCGCACACAGGATCCACACGAAACAGTCAAAATTCCGTGAAATAGCAACTTGGATTCAGGTTTTCACGCGCGGGGCCGAAATCCTAACAGACAAGCCTTAATAGCGCTGCCGCGTTATACGACTTGGGTCGCGTATGCCCGCCCACGGAATCGTGGTTGGATGCTGGCGGTCGTTTATTACAAGAAAAAGAATCCGGAGTGACAGCGTTATGAACAGCTTGCGCAGTGTGTCGATCAGCCGACGCTTGTGGCTCATCTTGATTGTGGCGGTGGTCATGTTGCTGACCTTGGGCGTGTTGATGCTCAAGCAGATTCACGACGACCTGTACCAAGCCAAGGCCCAGAAAACCCAGCACGTGGTGCAGACCGCCAGTGGTTTATTGACTTACTACCACGATCTGGAAACAGCTGGCACCCTGACCAAGGAAGCCGCGCAGAAACAGGCACTCACCGCCATTCGGGGCCTGCGTTACGACCAGAGCGACTATTTCTGGATCAACGACCTCACGCCCGTCATGGTCATGCACCCGACCAATCCCAAGCTTGAAGGCCAGAATCTCTCGGCGATCCGCGATCCGGATGGTTTTGCCGTGTTTAACGAAATGGTCGCCATCGCCAAGAGCAAAGGCGCCGGCATGGTCGATTACCGGTGGCCGAAACCGGGCGCCAGTGAGCCAGTGGCTAAAACCTCCTACGTGAAACTGTTCGAGCCTTGGGGCTGGGTGCTCGGTTCCGGTGTTTATGTCGATGATGTGCAGGCCGAATTTCAGGGCCAGATGATCAAGGCGACGGTGATCGGCCTGGTGATTGCCCTGATCATGGCATTGCTGGTCATCATGATCGCGCGCAGCATCGTGCGCCCGTTGCAGGAAACCGTGAACGCCATGGCCAACATCGCCAGCGGCGAAAGCGACCTCACCCGCAGCCTCGATACCCACGGCAAGGATGAAGTCACGGAGCTCGCACATCACTTCAACGCTTTCACCGCCAAATTGCGCGGAGTGATTGGCGAGTTGCAGGTGTCGGCCAGTGCGCTGGGCCAGTCGTCCAGCGAACTGGGCAATGATGCTTCCCAGGCTCAGCAACGCAGCCAGCAGCAATCGCAACAGATGGAACTGGTGGCCACCGCAATCAACGAGGTGACCTACGGCGTGCAGGATGTGGCGAAAAACGCCGAACATGCGGCCGCTGAAATGCGTGACGCCGAGGCGCAGGCGCAACAGGGTCAGATCAACATCGACGGCAGCCTGCAACAGATCGACAAGCTGTCCGGCACCATTGATCAGGCGGTGGAAGTGATTCGTACCCTCGCCGCCGAAAGCACCCAGATCGGCAGTGTGCTGGAAGTGATTCGCTCGATTGCCGAGCAGACCAATCTGCTGGCGCTCAACGCGGCCATTGAAGCGGCACGGGCTGGCGAACAGGGCCGAGGGTTTGCCGTGGTCGCGGATGAAGTGCGCTTGCTGGCACAGCGTACGCAGAAGTCGACGGCGGAAATCCAGTCGATGATCGAGCGCCTGCAAAACCACTCCGAGGCGGCGGTCAAGGTGATCGGCGACAGCAGCAAAGCTTCGCAATTGACCATTGAACAGGCCGGGCTGGCGGGTGCAAGCCTGAATGCCATCGGCCAGGCACTGCGCAACCTCAATGGCCTGAATGCGTCAATTGCCAGTGCCACACTGCAACAGGCGCATGTGGTCGAGGACATCAATCAGAATGTCACGCAAGCGGCCGGTTTGTCTCACAGCACGGCGCTGGCGGCGGAGCAGTCGAGTGTCGCCAGCGTGCGACTCGGACAATTGAGCGAACAGTTAAACAACCTCCTGCGCCAGTTCCGCGTGTAACACATAACCTGTGGGAGCGAGCTAAATTTTCAGCAGGCTCACTCCCACAGGTTTTCTCGGTACAATCCGCCCCCGTCTTCAACTCCCCCAAGGAACCCCCATGTCCGGGCTTGAACTGTTTGCCGCCGCTCTCGGTGTGATCGCCGTGTGGCTGACGGTCAAACAGAATCCGTGGTGCTGGCCGATCGGGCTGGTCATGGTGTTGCTCTATAGCTGGATCTTCTTTGAAGTGAAGCTGTATTCGGACATGTTGCTGCAAGTAATCTACGCCGCGTTGCAACTCTACGGCTGGTGGCAGTGGACGCGTGCGGGGACGATGCATGACGGGCGCGAGGTGACGCGTCTGGATACTCGCTCGGTGTTGCTTGGCCTGAGTGTTGGCGCTGTCGGCAGTGTCCTGCTCGGGGCGGCCATGGCCCACTGGACTGACGCCGCGCAACCGTGGCTGGACGCCGCGCTCACCGGTTTCAGCCTGGTCGCGCAGTTATGGATGGCACAAAAACGCCTGCAATGCTGGGCACTGTGGTTTGTGCTTGATGTGATTTTTGTCGGCTTGTTCCTCTACAAGGGGCTTTACCTGACCGCCGCCCTGTATGCACTGTTTACGCTGATTGCGATTCAGGGCTGGCGCGAATGGCGCGCCGATCCGGCGTTGCGTACTTGAAGGTCGTGGTTCTGACCGGCCCCGAATCCACTGGCAAGAGCTGGCTGGCGGCAGGCCTTCAGCAACGGTTCGGCGGACTGCGGGTGGACGAGTATGTGCGCTGGTTCATCGAGCAGAATCCCCGTGACACCTGTCTGGCGGACATTCCCGAGATCGCCCGCGGCCAGCTGCAATGGGAAGATCAGGCGCGAGCGCAAAAGCCGTCGCTGCTGATTCTCGACACCCACCTGCTGAGCAACATCCTCTGGAGCCAGACCCTGTTTGGCGACTGCCCGGCGTGGCTTGAGCCGCAATTGCTGGTGCGACATTACGATCTGCATCTTTTGCTGTCTCCGGAACAGATCGACTGGACCGATGACGGCCAGCGCTGCCAGCCGGATCTGGATGAGCGCCTTGGGTTCTATCGAGCCACTCGCGACTGGCTTGAGCAACATCGACAGCCGTTCCAGATCATTCAGGGCGACTGGTCCGAGCGCCAGACGCAAGCCTTTGCCGCTGTGGCGACTTTGCTGGACGAGTAAGGGCATTCGGCCCAACTTCCCCACTGTTTACCCCTGCTTTGGGGCAAAAGTGTCCATTCCTGAAACACTCGCGTGAGTGCAAAGTGCCCGTTTCAACGGCATTCATCGCTTTGTCACACCGGTTGTTACGCCGTTGAAACACCCCGCCGCAAACCCTTGTTCCAGAGCATTGCTCAGCCAATAGACCGGTCGGCAATCCTGTACGTGTTTCAACAATGAAACAGCTTGCGCATCAGGCATGCCCGACTTCGCCTTAACTCATTGATATTGCGCAACAATCAAAAAGCGGCACAGCTTTCGCTCTTTCCTTCCCAACGCTGACTAGGGCCAGCCCACTGAAGAAGGAATTGCCGCCGTGGGGAACTTCAATAAAAGCTTGACCTGCCTTCTGCTGATCGGATCAGCAGCCAGCACAATCCTCAGTTTCAACGTTCAGGCCGAAGGCAACGGCGTTATCGTCCTCAACCGCGATGTACAGCCTATCCCTATTGGTCGCAGCGGCGGCAAAGACCCCTACCCAACGACCGTCAACGCCAACCCTTCGGCGCGCATCAACCAAGCGATGAACAGCACCGAACTCAACGACGGTGACTTTGCCAGTGTCGCCAGCGGCTCTTCGATTCGCGGCAACATCACTACGCCGACGGCAAACATGCCGGGCATGAACACCCTCACCAACCCCAACGGCATGCCCGGCATGAACGGCGGTCACGGCGGCGGCGCTGGCGGTTCGATCTCCAACACCGTCAATCGCGCAATGAGCTCCGGCCTTGCTCCGCTAACCCGCATGGCTGGAGGCCAATAAGATGAATCGCACCCTTGTGCTGCTCGCCCTTCTCGGCTGCACCCACGCAATGGCCGACCCCGGCTCAGTGAACAACGCGAACATTCAGGACACCGGCATCCAGTACCGCGGCAATTACAACGTCAACCAGGCCGCCGGCGACCAGATGCAACAGACCAACACCAAGGCCATCGCCATCGGCACCTCGGCCAGCGCCACCACCAACGTCAGGCAGCGGATCGATACTCCGGCCAATCCCTCGACGAATGCCAGCGCAACCATTGGCGGCAACTCTTTCAGTAACGGCAACGGGATTCTGGGCGTGAACCAGGGCGCCGGGGCCAACAACCAGATGGCCAACGTGACGCGCGTCAGCATCAGTGCTGCCCCGCAGAGCGTTGACGACAGCGCCCTTTCGCAACAGAACGTGGCGTTGTTACCGAGCTCAGGAGCAACTGGTACCTCAATCGGCAGTCGCCAGGTCACGACAAGTGATCAGGCCTTCACCGGCAGCCGAGGGGTAATCCAGGTGAACCAGAGTGCCGGGGTGGGGAACCGTATGGCTAACACCCTGAGCATCCGGGTCGCAGACTGACCCAAATAAAAAGCAGTGCAATTAGAAAGTACCAACACTTAACCAACTAATAAGCACGGAGAAACACCATGAAACCTACAATGGCTCTCAAACCACTGGTTTTCGCACTTGCAGCAGTGATGGCAATCGCAGCACAGGCAGGCGGTCGTGATGACGATCATGGTAATGGGCACGGCAATAATCACGGGCCTAAAGGGCCAACTTTAGAACAACTGCTGCAAATCGGCGCTGGCGCCGGGGCTGCCGTACTCGACACCCAAAACAGCGATGGCAACCTGGTCGGCAACCAAGGCACCAAAAATGATGCCAGCGTCAGAGACTCGGCAAACGGCACCAACGGCAACGTCGGCATGAACAACACCGCCGGTGATGGCAACCAGCAAGACAACGCCGCTGCATTGGCTACCGCTGACGAAAGCTTCATCTTCGGCACTGCCGTGGCCGTTTCCAGCGCCACCCAGGTCAACAACAACAACGCGGTTGCCAACTACTCGACAACCAACAACGCCAACCTCAACAACGTGGGTAACGGCGGTTCCGGCAACATTGGTGTGAACAACAGTGCCGGCAACTTCAACCAACAGAAAAACAACCTGGCTATTGCTGTATCGGGTGGTCGTGTAGCTAACGCCGCTGCTGCTGCGAACCAAAGCTCCACAGGCCTTGTGGTGTCCAACAACGGCACTCAAGTCTACAAAAAAGAAACCCTCACTGGCACCATCGCCGCTGCCGGCGCGTTCGCTGCAGTTGGCAAGGCTACCATCGAAGGTGATAAAGGCCATGGTGGTTATGGCGACAACGACCGCGGTAACGGCGGCTATGGCGGCAGCAAAGACCAGAAAGCAACCTTCGAAGCTGTGGGCATCTTCGGTCTCGCTGGCGTAACCACGCAACAAGTGCTGACCCCAGACGGCTGGAAAAACCCTGTGACCAACAACGCAAACGTCTCCAACGTTGGTAACAACTTCTCCGGTAACGCTGGTTACAACAACGCCGCTGGTGTGGGTAACCAACAAAGCAACTCGCTGTCCATCGCTGCAGGTTGCAAAGCCTGCATGTAATCGCGATCGAAACGAAAGCCCCGGAAACGGGGCTTTTCCTCAGTCCGTAAAGGCGTATCGATCATGCGTAAGACTGCCCTTCTCGCTCTGCTTTGCCTGTCTGGCCTGACTCAGGCTGCCCAGATGCCCATCGCTGCCCTGCCAGGTGGCGTACTCGTCTACAAGAACGTGCAAAGTATTCGTGAGCGCAAGTTTGCCGACATCGTCGAACAGAAAACCGACTTCAGTTGCGGCGCCGCCGCACTGGCCACGGTATTACGCCAAGGCTATTGGCTCGACGTCGATGAGGAGCACATCATCAAAGGCATGCTGGTCAACGCTGACCAGGACCTCGTTCGTACTCAGGGTTTCTCCATGCTCGACATGAAACGCTACATAGAAAGCATCGGCATGCGCGCCAGGGGCTACAAGATTCCACCGGAAAAACTCGACGCGGTAACAATACCGGTGGTGGTACTGATGGAAATTCGCGGCTACAAGCATTTCGTGGTGTTGCAGCGTGCGGACAAGGATTGGGTTTACATCGGAGACCCGGTTCTAGGGCACAAACGCTACTCCCATGATGACTTTGTCAAAGGTTGGAACGGCATTGTCTTCGCCATCGTCGGCCCCGGTTATGACAAGGCCAACGCCTTGCGCAGCCCGCCGACACCACTGACGGCCAAGAACAAGCTGGATGGCTTCAACCCTGTCAAAGATGCTGAATTGATGGACTTCGGGTTCATACAGAGCGACTTCTTTTAATCGCCGATTATAAAGAATGGGGCTGGATGTCCCGGGAGCAGCAAATGAAAACCTCATACTGGCTGGCCGCCGCCTGCCTAGCAGCGAGTGCGTCAGGCTATGCCAATGCAGGATTCAAACCTATCGAAATACAGGACAAGGAATTGTCCGAGCTACGCGGCCGTTATGTCATGCCGGGGCGGATTATCAGCTTCGGCATTGTCATGAGCAGTACCTGGCGCAACGCCAGCGGTGACCTGATCGGGGCCTCGACCTCGATGCAATTGCAGGCCGCCACCGTCAAACCAGAATTCTATGTGCAGACGATCAAAGAGCATGGCAATGGCAGCACCCCAACGCTGGGTACTGGCAGTGTCATTGGTGGTGCAGGCCTGGACAGCAGCCAGGGCGTGACGCAAAGCGTACGTGCCGCGGGCGACGGCAACACCGCCAGCAACAACGTCGCGATCAACGTCAAAGAAGCCGCCCAGGCGCCGGCTCTGCTACCTCAGCAAGGTCAAGCCCTGATGGCCGGTCAGACGATCGGCGCCAGCAACGCCGCCGGCAGTGTAGCGGTGTCCGCAAGCAGCGGGGGCGTCCAAATGGCCATTCAGGCTTCCGGCAATCAGGGCACCGCACTGCAACAAGTCGCCCAGGGTGGCTTGCTGCAGAACACCCGCCTGCTCGGCAGTGCCAACGTGGTCAACAACATGACCCAACTCAACGTCGTACTGAACAATAACGGCATGAGCGCCGGCGCACTGGACTGCAACCTGACTCAACTCAGGGCACTACGCAACATTGGATATTGAACTACGCTGAGTCTCGATCATTGGGCTTAAAGGGACGGCTTATTCATGTATCGATCAGTATCACTGCGTGCGGCTGTATGTTTGAGTACTCTTCTACCGGCAGCAATGCTGCAAGCGGCACCGGACGCCGACGTAGAAGTCCTGAAACAGGAACTTCTGGAGCTGAAGCAACGATACGAAGTACAGCAAAAGGCCCTGGCGGTACTCGAACAACGAGTCCGCCAGGTCGAAGATCAACCCGCCGCTCCTCCACCCAAACGTCTGGCCAAGTCGCCGTCCGACATGAAAGGCAATCCGAAAGTGGCCACTGGTACCGGGGCCGCAGCCGCGTCGGGGGGCGCTGCCGGGGGCAGTGGCGCTTCCTACGGGCAGTCGCTGGCCGATGATTCGCAACCGGCGCAAAGTGTTTCAAACCTCTATGACGAGGCCAGCGGCTTTTTCGGAGGGGGCAAATTCAGCTTCGAAACCGGCGTCACCTATTCGCGCTACGACACCCGTCAGCTGATTCTCAACGGGTTCCTCGCGCTGGACTCGATCTTTCTCGGCAACATTAATCTTGACCGGATCAAGGCTGATACCTGGACGCTGGATCTGACCGGTCGCTACAACTTCGACAACCGCTGGCAGTTCGACCTGAACGTGCCGGTGGTGTACCGCAACTCGACCTACCAGTCCGGAGGCGGCAATGGCGGTGCGTCCAACGTCACCACCGAACAGGATGTCGACCGCGACCCTACCATCGGCGACGTCAACTTCGGCATCGCCTACAAGTTCCTCGACGAGTCGGTCAATACCCCGGACGCCGTGGTGACCTTGCGCGTCAAAGCCCCTACCGGCAAGGACCCGTTCGGCATCAAGCTGCGTCAGACCGATGCCAACTCCAACCTGTTCGTGCCTGACACCCTGCCCACCGGCAACGGCGTCTGGTCGGTCACGCCCGGCATCTCGCTGGTCAAGACGTTCGACCCGGCGGTGCTGTTCGGCAGCCTGTCCTACACCCACAACCTTGAGGAGTCGTTCGACGACATCAGCTCCACCGTCAACCAGAAGAACCCGGGCAAGGTGAAGATCGGCGACAGCTTCCAGATTGGTGCCGGTGTCGCTTTCGCGTTGAACGAGAAGATGAGTATGTCGTTCTCGATGTCTGACCTGGTGCAGCGCAAGAGCAAGCTGAAACAGGATGGCGGCGATTGGCAATCGGTGGTGTCCAGTGACGCCAACGCCGGTTACTTCAACGTCGGCATGACCATTGCAGCCACCGACAACCTGACCATCGTGCCCAACCTGTCCATCGGTTTGACCGATGACGCCCCGGACTTTTCCTTCAGCCTGAAATTCCCGTACTACTTCTAAGCGTCAGGACATGAAAAAGGCCCGCTGCGAGATGATCGCAGCGGGCCTTTTCCATGCTCCCGCCCTAGCGGATCTGGTGCTTGTGCAGCAAACGGTAAAACGTCGGCCGGGAAACGCCGAGCACTTTTGCCGCAACGCTGAGGTTGTCACTGTGCCGGTTCAACACATCGCAAAGCGCCTGGCGTTCGGCGCGGGTCTTGTAGTCCTCAAGCGTGCCCATAGGCGTGGCGATCGAGTGCTGGCTGATCAGCCCCAGATCACGTGCTTCGATCTGCCGCCCTTCAGCCAGGACCAAGCCGCGACGCACGCGGTTGGCCAGTTCACGCACATTGCCCGGCCAGTCATGTTTGCCCATCGCAATCAGCGCATCTTCACTGAAACTGCGCGGCCGGCGCCCGGTTTCGTGGCTATAAAAGTGGGAAAAGTGGTTGGCCAGCATCGACAGATCACCATGGCGCTCTCGCAACGGCGCAGTGACCACTTGCAGAACGTTGAGCCGGTAATACAGGTCTTCGCGAAAACGCTTCTTCTCGATCGCCGCTTCGAGGTCGACGTGGGTCGCCGCCAGAACGCGGACATCGACAGGGATCGGTTGACTGCCACCGACCCTCTCAATGTGTTTTTCCTGAAGAAAACGCAGCAGATTGGCTTGCAGCTCCAGCGGCAGATCACCGATTTCATCGAGAAAGAGTGTGCCTCCGTTGGCCGCTTCTATGCGCCCGACCTTGCGCTGATGAGCGCCGGTAAATGCACCTTTTTCGTGGCCGAACAGCTCGGACTGAATCAGATGCTCGGGAATAGCGCCGCAGTTGATCGCCACAAACGGCTTGCTGTGGCGC
The DNA here is from genome assembly GCF_059716145.1 of Pseudomonas sp. LBUM1648. NCBI lineage: Bacteria > Pseudomonadati > Pseudomonadota > Gammaproteobacteria > Pseudomonadales > Pseudomonadaceae > Pseudomonas > Pseudomonas sp. LBUM1648. The sequence goes on along the minus strand of NZ_CP166808.1, from coordinate 3,068,912 downwards.
TGAGACTGCCGATGCAGCGTGCGCGCGACCAGTTCTTTACCGGTGCCGCTTTCGCCGCGGATCAACACCGGCGACTCGGTGGGCGCCAGTTTGCTCAGCAATTTACGCAGCTCGCGGATCGGTTTGCTGTCGCCCAACAGTTCATGCTCGGGCTGATCCACATGGATCGTGCCCTGCCCACGCAGGCGCGCCATGCCGAAGGCGCGGCCGAGGGTGACTTGCACCCGCGAGACGTCGAACGGCAAGGTGTGAAAATCGAAAAACCATTCGCAAACGAAGTCACCAACATTCTGCAAACGCAGGACTTCCTGATTGAGCACAGCGATCCATTCAGTGCCGCTGCGGCTGATCAGTTCCTTGACGGCTTCGGGACGTTCCAGGTGAAACGGCTGCAAACGCAGAAGGCCGACGTCACAGGTGCGGTCGGCAGCGTTTTCCAGCGTACAACTGTCGACATCCCATCCCACCGCGCGCAAACCGGGCAATAGTCGATGACAGTCGTCACACGGATCGACCACCAATAAACGTCGTAACGCAGGCGCTTCACTCATGACTGTTCCTTGGCGCCAAATTATAGGAAATGATTGTAAAAACAGTCATTTGGCAGACCTGGCTGTAACATTAGCAAGATTTTGACAGTTCCTTGTATCAATTGCTTATAGGTGTGCAAGCAAACCCGTTATAAGTGGCTCGGTTGTTAGTTAGCTATCGACTTACTTCCTCTTACAGAGCTTTCACCAGGCTTTCAAAAACTCCCGGACAAGCCGGTAAATGAAAGGAAGTTGAAATTTCTTTGTTTCAGGTGTGACCTGCTCCCCGGTTGCGTGCATCAGTACAAGTAACCAGCCGCACGGTAAGCCCAACCGACGGCACATCATTTGATTGGGCACGACAGAGAGAAGACCCCATGACCGCCCCGCTCCGTATCAACGAAGCTCTTTTGATTGCCAACCACGCGTTCAAACCTTTCCAGTGCGTGGCCTGGGCGCCTCAAGACGGCAATGGCGAACTGAGCCTGACCGTGATTGATCGCACCAATTCCCATATCGGTCGTAAACAGATTCCAAGCAGCGCCTACTCCGATCCGGCACAGCTTGAGCAACTTCTGCAGCAAGCCCGCGCCGAACTGAGCGATGAAGGTTACACGCTGCAATCCTGGTCGATGCCACACTAATAGCCGGGTGATGCGGATGACGTTCAAGTCATCCGCCCTCCTCTTGTTAGTTGCTCTTTCTATTTATTTATCCGCACTTCTGTACAACTTTCCGTAACGGGTCCCAGCATAATTGCTTGGCAGGCTCGCTATTGGTTCAAAAAGACACTGTTCTGGCTCAGTGTGACCCTCCACCTGTTATTTCTTACAGTTGTACTTCCTCTTGTTCAGGGATTGAATGTTCCGCTCATGCAGTTACCGCCGGTTCCCGGTATTGGTCTACTCGCAAGGAGATGCGTGCATGTCCACACTGAACGCTTTTGCGCTGCCATCGTTATCGAACGATGCCGGTCAACTCGACAAAACGTTTGCCGTCAACGGCGTCGCTCAAGTGTATTTCGCGGGTAGTTTGTCCAGCCTGACTCAGGATGTTGCGCTCGATGCGCAGGGCCGGATTCTGGTGGCGGCCAAAGTCGGGGTGGCCGCAGGCAGCCGATTCGGCCTTGCGCGGCTGCTCGCGGATGGCTCCGCCGATTTGTCCTTCGGCCAACAGGGCAGCGTTATCGACACCTTTGCGCATGGGTTCGAAGCCATGGCCAGTAAAGTGCAGGTACTGCCCGACGGGCGAATCCTGCTGGCTGGCCTGCATTATGAAAACAGCCATCGCACCCTGCCCGCCCTCGCCCTGTTCGATGCGCAAGGCAATCCAGAGCAAATCTTTGGTGACAATGGTCGTCAGGTGGTGCGCCTGCCGGGCGATTTGTCGATGGGCGCCCGCGACACCTGGCTCCCGCCCGGCGTGCCCGGTGCCGAAGCCTGCGACTTCGCGGTACAGGACGATGGCCACATTCTGTTGATTGCCAACCATCACTTCGAACTGGCCGACCATGCCGGGATGTTGATTCGCCTCAAACCCGACGGCAGCCTGGATGAAACCTTCAACGGCCGTGGCTTCGTGATGATCCGTCACTTGCTGCTCAATACCTGGCTCAATAGCCTGCTGCTTCAGGAAGATGGGCGAATCGTGGTAGCAGGATCAATCGATTTTCCTCAGCAAGGCCTGTTGGCCCGTTACCTGCCCGATGGGCGTCTTGACGAACGTTTTGCGGTGGACGGCTTCATGGCGTTCACTGCCAACGGTCAAAGTGCCCAGGTCAGTCGGGTTCTTGAGTCCACGAACACGCTGCACTGCTTTGGCAGCAGCCGCGATCCGATCCGCTGCCTGGCGTTCAGTCTGCATCCCAATGGCCGCCCGGACTTGCATCGCAACAACGGCCAGCCGCAACTCCTGGAAATCGGTCCCAGCGCCTGCCAGTGGAGCGCCGCCCAACGCATGGCCGACGGTCGCATGATCGCCGTAGGTGCAACGATTGGTGGGATGGAAGCTGATTTCGTCGTCGCCCGCTACTGCGCAAATGGCAGTCTGGACCCGAACTTCGGCCAAGGCTGCGGATGGCTGCGCACACGGCTGGGACGCAGTCTCGACACGGCCAACTCACTGGCGGTGCAAACGGACGGCGCAATTGTGGTTGGCGGCTATTCGCTGGATGGCAACTACCGGGCAATGGTTGTGCGGTATCTGAATCCCTGAGAGCTTGATCTTCCTCGACACATCCGGCAACTTGCGCGCTTCTTAAAACAAGGAGCAACCGATGTCCGGTTCAATGGCCCAGGCGTTCGCGCAAAATTTTCTCGGGCATTCGCCACGCTGGTACAAGGCGACCATCGTTGGCTTCCTGATCCTCAACGCGCTCGTGCTGTTCACCGCAGGTCCGGTCGCGGCGGGTTGGCTGTTGGTGATCGAGTTCATCTTCACTCTGGCCATGGCCCTCAAGTGCTATCCGCTGATGCCCGGCGGACTGCTGCTGATCGAAGCCCTGCTGTTGAAGATGACCACGCCGCAGGCGCTTTACGATGAGCTGGTACACAACTTCCCCGTGATCCTGCTGCTGATGTTCATGGTCGCCGGCATCTATTTCATGAAGGATCTGCTGCTGTTTTTGTTCTCGCGGCTGTTGTTGGGCGTGCGTTCGAAAGCGGCGCTGGCGCTGATGTTCTGCTTTCTCTCGGCATTTCTGTCGGCATTTCTCGATGCATTGACGGTCACCGCCGTGATCATCAGCGCCTCCGTGGGTTTTTATTCGGTCTACCACCGGGTGGCGTCTGGCAACGATCCGCGCCAGGACGCCGGGTTCAGCGATGACCAACATCTGCCGACCTTGCACCACGAGGATCTGGAACAGTTTCGCGCCTTCCTGCGGAGCCTGCTGATGCATGGCGCGGTCGGTACCGCGCTCGGTGGTGTATGCACCTTGGTTGGTGAGCCGCAGAACCTGCTGATCGGCCATGAAATGGGTTGGCACTTCGCAGAGTTTTTCCTGAAAGTCGCGCCGGTATCCTTGCCGGTATTGGCAGCCGGCTTGGTGACTTGCGTATTGCTGGAGAAACTGCGCTGGTTCGGTTACGGCACGCTGCTGCCGGACAACGTTCGCGCCGTGTTGGCCAATTACGCGGCCGAAGATAATGCCGAGCGCACCTCGCGTCAGCGCGCGGCGCTGCTGGTGCAAGGCGCCGCGGCGTTGATTCTGATCGGTTGTCTGGCCTTTCACGTTGCTGAGGTTGGCTTGATCGGTTTGATGGTAATCGTGTTGATCACCGCGTTTACCGGTATCACTGACGAGCACCGTCTCGGTAGCGCATTCAAGGACGCCATGCCGTTTACCGCGTTGCTGGTAGTGTTCTTTGCCGTGGTGGCGGTGATTCATGATCAACAGCTGTTTGCACCGCTGATCGAGTGGGTGCTGGCACTGCCGGTCGATCAACAACCGGGCATGCTGTTTATCGCCAATGGTCTGCTGTCGGCGATCAGCGACAACGTGTTTGTCGCGACCATCTACATCACCGAAGTGAAACAGGCGTTCCTGGCCGGGCACATGAGCCGCGAGCACTTCGAGACGCTGGCAATTGCGATCAACACCGGTACCAATCTGCCGAGCGTGGCCACACCGAATGGTCAGGCGGCGTTCCTGTTCCTGCTGACCTCGGCCATTGCGCCGTTGGTGCGGTTGTCTTATGGGCGGATGGTGTGGATGGCGTTGCCGTACACGATCGTGATGGGCCTGCTCGGCTGGTACGCCGTTAGCTACTGGCTCTGATCAACACCAAATAAACCAGTGGGAGCGAGCCTGCTCGCGAAGAGGGAGTGACAGACAACGGATTCGTTGAATGACACACCGCTTTCGCGAGCAGGCTCGCTCCCACATTGGGTTTTCCGGTTAGGTCAGCGCGGCAGGATGTATTTCTCGATCGCCTGAGCCACGCCGTCTTCGGTGTTTGAACCGGTGACAACATCCGCCTGACGCCGCACCGCCTCTTCCGCCTGCCCCATGGCAATCGACAGTCCCGCGCAATGGAACATCGCCGGGTCGTTGCCACCATCGCCAATCGCCGCTGTCTGTTCCAACAGGATGCCGAGATGCGCGGCAATGGTTGCCAGCGCCGTGCCCTTGTTGGCCTCCAGCGCCGTGACGTCGAGATACACCGGCTGAGAACGCGAGACCTGCGCCATGCCGTTGACCTTCGGTAACAGGCGCGCTTCCAGCTCGATCAGAAACTCAGTGTTGTTGCTGGTCGCGACAATCTTGTCGATGCGCTCCAGGTACGGTTCAAAGCTCTCAACCACGACTGGCGGATAGCCGAGACCGTGCTGCTCACGCGACACCATCGGCCCATGCGGGTCTTTGACCAACCAGTCGCCGCCACTGAACACCCACACTTCGACGTCTGGCTGGTCAACGAACGTCGCCAGAGCAATCAGTGCGGTCGTCGCGGGCAGGTAATGCGCAACCAGCAAACTGCCGTCCGGATTGACGATGGTGCCGCCATTGAATGCCGCAGTTGGCAGGTCGACGCCCAAGGCTTCAATCTGCTGCAACATCGCTTTCGGCGGGCGCCCGGTGGCGAGGCTGAACAGCACGCCGGCCTCGCGCAACGAACGAACAGCGTCGACAGTGCGCTGGCTCAGTGTGTGATCGGGCAGCAACAACGTGCCGTCCATGTCACTCAGGAGAAAACGGATCGGTTTACTCATCCGAGGCCGTGCCAGACGCGACCATCGCGAGTCAGTAGATCTTCGGCAGCTTGCGGGCCGTCTTCACCGGCAGCATACGTTTGCATGCTCGCATCCTGCTGCCACGCATCGAGGAACGGTTGCACCGCACGCCAGCCGTTCTCGATGTTGTCGGCGCGCTGAAAAAGCGTCTGATCGCCGGTCAGGCAGTCGTAGATCAGCGTTTCATAGCCGGTCGAGGGCTGCATCTCGAAGAAATCCTTGTAGGCAAATCCCAGCTCGATGTTGGCCATGTTCAGCGCCGGCCCTGGCCGCTTGGCCAGCAGGTCGAACCACATGCCTTCGTTGGGCTGAATCTGGATACGCAGGTAGGTGGGCTGCAACTCGTCGACTTCGGTATCGCGGAACTGCGCATAGGGCGCTGGTTTGAAGCAGATGACAATCTCGGTATCACGCACGCTCATGCGTTTGCCGGTACGCAGGTAGAACGGCACGCCGACCCAACGCCAGTTATCGATCATCACTTTTAATGCGACGTAGGTTTCAGTGCTGCTGTCGGGCGAGACGTTGGCCTCTTCGCGGTAACCGGGCAGCGCTTTACCGCCGACTTCACCAGCGCTGTACTGGCCGCGTACTGAGTTGGCGCGCGCCTCTTCAACAGTCCATGGGCGAATCGCGCCGACTACTTTGGCCTTCTCGCCACGCACGGCATCGGCGCCGAACGCCGCCGGCGGTTCCATGGCGACCATGGCCAGCAACTGGAACAGGTGATTAGGCACCATGTCACGCAGTGCGCCCGTGTGCTCGTAAAAACTGCCACGGGTTTCTACGCCGACGGTTTCGGCGGCGGTGATTTGTACGTGGTCGATGTAATGGTTGTTCCAGAAGGCTTCGAACAGGCTGTTGGAGAACCGGCTGACCAGAATGTTCTGCACGGTTTCCTTGCCCAGGTAATGGTCGATCCGATAGATCTGCTTCTCGGACATCACCTTGAGCAGGCAGGCGTTCAGCGCTTCGGCAGTTTGCAGATCGGAGCCGAACGGCTTCTCGATCACCACCCTTCTGAACGCATCAGGGGTCTCTTCCAGCAGTTTGGCGGCGCCGAGACGACGCACCACTTCGCTGAAGAAACGCGGAGCAGTAGCCAGGTAAAAGACCGCATTGCCGGTGCCGCTGTCGGCGATTTTTGCCGCCAGGGCTGAATAAGTGCTGTCGTCGAGGAAGTCGCCCTGGACGTAGCTGATACCTTTGGCGAGCTTGGCCCACAAGGCCGGATCAAGCATCTGATCGCCCTTGCCGACCTTCGCCGCCACTTCGGTACGGATGAAGTCTTCAAGCTTCTGCGCGAAGGCTTCATCGGTAATGGCGTTGTGGTCAACGCCGACGATCCGCAGACCATCGTCAAGCAAGCCGTCGCGACTGAGGTTGTACAGCGCCGGCATCAGCAAGCGCTTGACCAGGTCGCCGTGGGCACCGAACAGAAACAGCGTGGTCGGTGGTGCGGGTTCTGCCTTGGATTTTCTGCGGATCGTATGGGTCATTTCTTCGGTGTCTCCACATGGCCGCCGAAGCCGAAGCGCTGGGCCGAAAGAATCTTGTCGCCAAAGGTGCCCTGACCACGCGAGCGATAACGCGAGAACAGCGAGTTCGACAACACCGGCACCGGCACCGCTTGCTCCATGGCCGCTTCGATGGTCCATTGACCTTCGCCGCTGTCAGCCACCGAACCCGAGAAACCGTCGAGTTTCGGGTCGCTGGCCAGCGCGTCTGCAGTCAGGTCGAGCAACCACGAGGAAACTACGCTGCCACGACGCCAGACTTCGGCAATGTCCGCCACGTTAAGGTCGAAACGCTGATCTTCCGGCAGGCGCTCGCTCGATTTGGTCTTGAGAATATCGAAGCCCTCGGCGAAGGCCGCCATCATGCCGTACTCAATGCCGTTGTGGATCATCTTGACGAAGTGCCCGGCACCGGCGGGACCGGCGTGGATGTAGCCGTGCTCGGCACGGTGGTCATCGGACTTGCGATCCTTGGTGCGAGGAATGTCGCCCATACCCGGGGCCAGAGCGGCGAACAGCGGGTCGAGACGCTGCACGGTTTCGGCGTCACCACCGATCATCATGCAGTAGCCGCGTTCCAGGCCCCAGACGCCACCGGAGGTGCCGACGTCGATGTAGTGCAAGCCCTTCTCGGCCAGGGTCTTGGCTCGGCGAATGTCATCCTTATAGTTGGTGTTGCCGCCGTCGATGATGGTGTCGCCGGCTTCAAGCAGGTTGCTCAGGGTTTCGATGGTGTCTTCGGTCGGTGCGCCGGCCGGCAGCATGACCCAAACCGCGCGCGGCTTGTCCAGGCCGGCAACCAGTGCTGGCAAATCGGCAACGCCAGTAGAGCCCTCGGCGACCAGGTTATCGATGAAAGCGGTATTGCGGTCGTAAACAACGGTGGTGTGACCGTTGAGCATCAGGCGCCGCGCAATGTTACCGCCCATGCGGCCCAGTCCAATAATCCCGAGTTGCATGTGCTGATGCTCCTTACTACAAATAAATGTGTGTCAAAGGTTATAGCCCAACGCGACTAATGGAGGTTAGTCCAGAGCGTCGGGATGAAGTTTCCGGGCATTGTGCCCGATTCAGACTGATAACGCGCTGAATCGTGCCGAAGACACACCGACCATAAAAAATAAAAAAGTTCCCTTGAGAGGCAAAAGAAACCAAAATTGGTGCCGATAGTAAGTCAGCACCCCAGAACGGGGGCTATTTACAGTTGAGACACGCCATTTGCGAGGTGAGCAATGGGCACAGTACACACAGCAATGCCGCCACAAACCCTGTACGTCACTATTCGTCGTGATGAATTGCGCCAGTTGAAGGACGAACGCGACCAATTGAAGCAGGAACTGGCGCAGTTGCGCGCGTTGACCCAGGGCGTTCAGCCCAAACCGCTTCCGGTTGTTCAGCGCCACCCGCACGCCTGATCTCCCCGCCTGATCCGGGAACGGCAAACGCTGTTCCCGTCATGTTGCACCTCTGGCCGCTTCGGCAGTAATTAACAAAACTTTCACATTCCCTTCGTGATACTCCGCCCCTATTCTGGCCGTACCCTCGCGTACGGCCTCCGTTCGTCGGCTTCACGGATGTCCCGGCGGTGGTAGTAACGATTGAGCTGGAGCGCCGAATGGCATTGTTCAAACGCAGCAAAACGACTGCGACAGGTTTCGACTGGGCCGGTTTTATCTGGCTGTTTGTGTTCTTCTGGTACTTCTCGGGTATTACCCAACTGCTGATTCAGATCACCGGCACCTCCGGTTTCACCGGGTTCCGTCAGGCGTTCGTGATGAGCGCGATCTGGCTGGCTCCGATGCTGCTCTTCCCCAAGCGCACAAAACTGCTTGCCGGCATAATCGGTTTGGTGCTGTGGGCCTGTTCGATGGCCAGCCTGGGCTACTTCTTTATCTATCAGCAGGAGTTTTCCCAGAGCGTCATCTTCATCATGTTCGAATCGAACGTGTCCGAAGCCGGCGAGTACATGACCCAGTACTTCGCCTGGTGGATGGTTCCGGCGTTCCTCGCTCATACCGCGTTTGCCTATTTCCTGTGGACTCGCCTGCGCCCGGTGTACATGCCCCGTGGCCGCGCCATGGTCGCTGCCGCCGCCATCGTGATCGCGGTGGTCGGCTATCCGCTGGTCAAGCAAACCCTGCGCATGGGCAACTTCGCTCAGGGTTTCGAGAAGTTCGAAACCCGCATCGAGCCCGCCGTGCCATGGCAAATGGCCGTGGCGTATCACCGTTATCTCGACACACTGGCTGACATGCAGGGCATGCTGCACAGTGCGAGCAAGATCCCGCCACTGAAAAACCTCAAGACTGTCTCGGCCGATCAGCCATCGACCCTGGTGCTGGTAATTGGTGAGTCGACCAATCGTCAGCGCATGAGCCTGTACGGCTACCAGCGCGACACCACACCGGAACTGGACAAGCTCAAGGATCAACTGGCGGTATTCGACAACGTCGTCACCCCGCGTCCTTACACCATCGAGGCGTTGCAGCAAGTACTGACGTTCGCCGACGAAGAAAATCCGGATCTGTACCTGTCCACGCCTTCGCTGGTCAGCATGATGAAACAGGCGGGGTACAAGACCTTCTGGATCACCAACCAGCAGACCATGACCAAGCGCAACACCATGCTCACGACCTTCTCCGAGCAGGCTGACGAGCAGGTATACCTGAACAACAACCGTAATCAGAACGCCGCCCAGTACGATGGCGACGTGATCGAGCCGTTCAACAAGGCCCTGACGGATGCGGCGCCGCGCAAGCTGATCGTCGTGCATCTGCTCGGCACCCACATGAGCTATCAGTACCGTTATCCGCCGACCTTCGACAAGTTCAAGGACCGCAACGGGGTACCGGCCGGCGTGCGTGACGACCAGGTGCCGACCTACAACAGCTACGACAACGCCGTGCTGTACAACGACTTTGTCGTGTCGAGCCTGATCAAGGATTACGCCAAATCCGATCCGAACGGTTTCCTGCTGTATCTTTCTGACCACGGCGAAGACGTGTTCGACTCGGTCGGCCACAAAACCCTTGGCCGTAACGAAAACAAACCGACGGCGCCGATGTATACCATTCCGTTCATGGCCTGGGCCTCGCCGAAATGGAAGGAAAACCATGACTGGAACTTCGCTGCCGACCTGCAGCGACCGTACAGCAGCTCGCACCTGATCCACACTTGGGCCGACATGGCCGGTTTGAGTTTCGATGAACTGGACCGCAGCAAGAGCCTGGTGAGCGACAGCTTCAAGGTTCGTCCACTGCTGATCGGCGACCCGTATCAAGCTGACCAGCGAGCGCTGATTGATTTCAGCCTGATGAAGCCGAAACCCGCCTCACCCGCACCCGCGGATGTCGCGCAAAAGTAATACCGCGAAGGGGCCGAAACCGGCCCCTTTTTCATGCCTGCAACATTTTCAAATAACAATATTTCTCGTTTGATACTAAATCGCAGAACTGCGCTTCGTCTTTGAACAAACGGAATTTTTCCCTCGAAGACAAGGAGTCGGCTGCGATGTTCGCGCCCATTACCCGTTCCATGACCCTCACGCTCGGCCTCTGCGGCGCCGCACTGAGCCCCGATCTGCTGGCGGAATCCGAAGCGGAAAAACCTTCGGAGCCTGCCGCCACGGCGTTGGAACTGGCATCGACCAGCGTCACCGCCCAAGGCCTTGGCAGCAACACCGAAAACACCGACGCCTACACCACCGGTGCCATGAGCACCGCGACGCGGATGAACCTGTCGATCAAGGAAACCCCGCAATCGGTGTCCGTGGTCACCCGCCAGCAAATGGATGATTTCAAGCTCGGTACATTGTCCGAGGCCATGGGCCAGACCACTGGCGTGGTGGTGCAGCACCTTGACTCGGATCGGGTCAACTATTCGTCGCGCGGCTATTCGATCAACAACTTCCAGATCGACGGAATGCTCAACACCTTCGATCGCATGAAGACCGATGCCGACACCATCATTTACGACCGCATCGAAGTGGTTCGCGCTGCAACCGGCCTGACCACCGGCGCAGGCGATCCTTCGGCGACCATCAACATGGTGCGCAAGCGTCCGACGGCGCAATGGCAGGCGCTGGCCGGGGTCAGCGGCGGCAGTTACGACAATTACTACAGCTACGTGGATGTTGGCGGCCCGCTGGCCTTCGATGGTCGCCTGCGTGGGCGCACGGTAATGGCCTATCGCGACAGCCAGTCGATCCGCGACAAGTACGCGCTGCAACGCGAGGTCGGCTACGGGATTCTTGAAGCAGACTTGACTGATTCCACCGTGCTGGCGGTGGGTTATGACTATCAGGATAAACAGGTGCAAGGGTCGTCATGGGGTACCGTGCCCTATTGGAATGCCGACGGCAGCAAGGCAAAACTGGGCCGTTCGACCAACATGGCGACGTCCTGGAGCTCTTGGCCACTCAAGGACAAAACCGCGTTCGCCACACTGGATCAGGAACTGGCGGGAGGCTGGCGTGTGAAAGCGGCCTACACCCACCGCACCAGCGATGTCGACGGCAAGATCTACTACGGCGGCGCCGGCTATCCCGAGGCTGACCGCAGCGGCATGGTCGCCTACACCTCGCACATGATCGGCACGCAGAAAATGAGCGTCTATGACTTCAACGTCTCTGGTCCTTATTCGCTGCTCGGCCGCGAGCACGAATTGATGCTCGGTTATGGCGAAGCCGAACACCGCTCCTATGCCCCGAAAACCTTCACCGGCAGTCTTCCCGCCGATTACGGCAAGATCCGCGACTGGAAGTACATGGGCAATATCGGCAAATTCCCCGACACCGTCAGCGATTTGACCGGTTCAAGAGGCAGCACCCGGCAAACGGCCGGCTATATCGCCACCCGCTTGAGCCTGACTGACGATTTGCATGCCGTGATCGGCAGTCGTTACGGCAGTTGGGAAGGCAAAAATGCCGATTACTACTATGACGATAACCGGCAACTGACCCGCGTTGACACGACTCATCAGCAGCAGAACGACATCTGGACCCCCTATGCCGGCCTGCTCTACGACTTGACCCCGCAATACACCGCTTACGTCAGCTACACCGATATTTTCAAACCGCAGAACAACCGCGACAGCAGCCGCAAATACCTGGAACCGGTGGTTGGCAGCAATTACGAAGTGGGGCTCAAGGGCAGCTTGCTGCAAGAGCGGCTGAACGTTGCAACGGCGCTGTTCTGGAGCAAGCAGGAGAACGTTGCCGAGCGCGACAATTCCGTCCCGCCGGATCCGGCCACTGGCGAAGAGTTCTACAAATCCGGCGGCAAAGGCAACAAGGTCAACGGCTTCGAAGCCGAGGTCTCCGGCGAAATCCTCGACGGCTGGAACATGACTGCCGGTTACACCTACACCCATTCGGTAAACGGCGATAAACAGCGCACCAATGAAAAAGCGCCGCTGAACCTGTTGCGCATTTCCACGGCGTATCGTTTGCCGGGCAACTGGCAGGCATTGACCGTGGGCGGTGCGGTGAACTGGCAAAGCAGCATCTATGGCGATGCGAAACGCCCCGTCGGTCGCGATGCAGCCGGTAAGTTCATCACTGAAAGCACCCGGATCAACCAGGGCGCGTACACCGTGGTCAAGTTGATGTCGCGCTATGCCATCGACAAAAACCTCTCGGCCTCGCTGAACGTCGACAACCTGTTCGACAAGAAGTATTACGAGAACGTCGGTTTCTACAACGGCGTGTACTGGGGCGATCCGCGAACCGTGACGTTGAGTCTGGACTGGAAGCTCTGACAGCGCTGCAAGACTGAACCTGTTGGGGGATAACCCTCCTCCAACAGGTGTTAACCCCGAGTTAATTCCCACCGCACAAACTTCCTCCCGAAGTCTGCTTCATGGACGAACGGCTCCCACTTGTTCAGTAGGAGGCACCATGAAAATCACCACTGCAATCCTTGCCGGGCTACTCGCCCTTGGTTCCGCCAGCGCCTTCGCCGAAGGTGGCGCAGAACGCATGCGCTATTACTACGACAACTTCCCGGTACACCACGCGCAAAGCGAGCAATCGAGCGACGCCAACGCGAAAGAAATCCGGGTTCCAGCCGATCAGACGGCGCAAGTGACCGAGTCCTATCGCGACTGAATTTTATCGAGCAACCGATGAACCTCCCACGACTGTGCGCAGGATGGGGAGATGACAGTTGGGCGCCCTTTTCGGGCGCCTTTTTTATGCCTGCAGATCCTTGATCCAGAACAGCATGCGCCCGTGATTCGGGTCGAACATGCCAGGCGCAAAGCCGAACTTGCTGTAGGCGTTTTGCGCAATTGCATTGCCTTCCAAGACTTCAAGAGTGATCTTGCAGCAGCCGCGCTGCCGGGCGATTTCCTCGACCTTGCGCAGCATTTTCTGACTCAGCCCCAAACCGCGAAACTTGCTCATCACCGCCACATCGTGGACGTTGACCAACGGCTTGCAGGCGAAGGTGGAAAAGCCCTCGAAGCAGTTCACCAGCCCGGCCGGCTCGCCGCCGACAAACGCCAGCACGCTGAATGCATGCGCTCGCCGCGCCAGTTCTTCAGGCAACCGGCGCAGCAGTTCAGGGTCGATCGGGTGACCGCCGCCCATGGGGTCTTCTGCATAGTGATTGAGCACCACGCCGATGGCCTCGGCGTGCAGTGGATTGGTGTAACTGGCTTGAAGCACAAGAATTTCTGCGGAATCCATTTCCATCCCCAAACACACAAAAGCCCCAACGCGCAAAGTGCTTGCTGAAAGGCTCTCCGACCTTAGCGCGAGCGTGATGCGAAAAGCAAAATCAAAAGATCAATGCCCCCAGACCAGCTCCTCGGTCCAGCCCAGTTCAGCGAAATCCACGGCTCGTAATCCGGCCTCGCCTACGCAGAAAAACTCGTCCAGTTGCGGAGGCTCCACCGATGTATCACTGAGCATCGCGTGGACCTGGCCACGGTGATGAATCTGGTGCTCGAACAGATGCGAAAGCATGCGCAGACGACTGTCGTGCTGCGGTGTATCGCGGGCGATGGTCACGATACGTCCAAGATCGGCATCGCGCAGTTGCTCGCAATAAGCGATCAGCCGCCGGTCTACATGGGCCTGTTCTTCGCGCAATAGAGCAGCGTCGGTAAACGGTTCGTCAGCGTTGAAAAACACATAACAGTCCGGGTGTGGCTCATCACCGCGTAACTCGCGCTCCAGCGCATCCACGTAGAACCAGTCGCACGTCAGGATGTGATTGAGGGTCAGGCGGATGCCGGGAAAGAAACTCACCCGTGGCGCTGTCAGTGCTGCGTCGTCGAGTTGCGTCCATGCCTTGGCCAAGCGGTGATTGGCCCAGGCATTCTGGTAAGCCATGGTCAGCAGATGATGGGATAGCGGCTGAGTCATGTATGCACCCTCTTCACTCAAGCTTCGGCAAAGCGCTGCAACTGCATCTCTTGCAAACGGCTGAGGGTCCGCCGGAACGGGAATTCCAGATAGCCCTCGGTGTACAGCGCGTCCATGGCCACGTGTGCCTCGATGTACAGCGGTACCTTGCGGTCGTAGCACTCGTCGACCAGCGCGATGAACCGCCGGACGCCATCGTCGTGAACCGACAACTGCGGCAATTCACGATCACCCGCCATCACCCGCCGGGCGCCGTCTTCGGTGCCGCGAGCGATGCGCCCTTCGCGCTTCTGTGCGCTGAGGTTCGGCACGTCGCTCAAAAGAATAGCCCGATAGGTGTCGCACAGTGCGATGAAATCCATCGCGGCGAACGGTTGCTCGCACAGATCAGCGTAACGGCACCACAGCACGGTTTCACTGGCCTGCACCACGTTCAACACGCGATGGCCAACCGGCACCGGCTTGGCGCTGGACGATTGCCCGGCCGTCAGCGCTTTAAAGACTTCATCTAATGCACTGACGCCCTCGGGAGCGGCAACAAAGTAGCGCTGCTGGATCGCCCCCGGATGCAAACGATGATCCTCGGCGCCGTTCACCGCGACCACTTGCATATGCGCCTTGATCGCGGCGATCGCCGGGACGAAACGGTCGCGATTGAAGCCGTCGGCGTACAAATCATCCGGTGGCAGGTTGGACGTACAGACCACCACCACGCCTTCATCGAACATCACCTGAAACAATCGCCCGAGAATGATCGCATCGCCGATGTCGTTGACGAACAGTTCGTCGAAGCAGAGTACCCGCACCTCTGCCGCCAGCTCTTTGGCCAATGCGCGCAAGGGATCGGCGATCCCGGTCAACTGGAATGAACGTTGGTGCACCCAGCCCATGAAGTGATGGAAATGCTGACGCCGCGCCGGCACCCGCAGGCTCTGATAGAACTGATCCATCAGCCAGGTCTTGCCGCGTCCGACCGGCCCCCACAAATACACCCCGGTGATCGAACGAGCGCCGGTGTGCAAGGCTTCGTGGCATTTTTGTAGCGCAAAGACGGCATGCTCCTGAGCCTCATCCTGGATGAAACCCTTGTGTTCTATGGCGTGCTGCCAGGCGCTTAGCGGGGAGTCGAAAGTCATGCGCGGCAGTATGCCACGATGCCCTGCAGCCCAAACATCCCCTATAGGAGCTGCCCGAGCCTTCGGCAGCTCCTACACAGGTTTTTGTGGGCTTCAGAGATCGACTTTGTGCCTGGCGGCGTAGAGGCAGAGCATTTCCATGGCCAATGTCGCCGCCGCAAGCGAGGTGACTTCCGCGTGATCGTAGGCCGGCGCAACTTCCACTACGTCCATGCCCACCAGATTGATGCCGCGCAGGCCGCCGAGAATTTCCAGCGCTTGCACGGTGCTCAATCCGCCGCACACCGGCGTTCCGGTCCCCGGGGCAAAAGCCGGGTCAAGGCAGTCGATGTCGAATGTCAGGTACACCGGGTTGTCGCCCACCCTTGCCCGGATCGCCTCGACAATCGCCTCGCAGCCTTGCCGATGCACCTGTCGGGCGTCGAGTACCTGAAAGCCCTGATGATCATCGTTGGTGGTGCGCAAACCGATCTGCACCGAACGCGCCGGGTCTACCAAACCTTCCCGCGCGGCATGCCAGAACATGGTGCCATGATCGACTCGTTTACCCTCCTCGTCCGGCCAGGTATCGCTGTGCGCATCGAAGTGGATCAGCGACAGCGTGCCGTGCTTGCGTGCGTGGGCCTTGAGCAGTGGATAGCTGATGAAGTGGTCGCCACCGAGCGTGAGCATGGCGCTGCCGGCACTGAGAATATGTTCAGCGTGGGCCTCAATGCTTTCCGGGATGGTGTGCGGCGAGCCGTAATCGAAATCGCAATCGCCGTAATCGATCACTGCCAGATGATCGAACGGATCAAATGCCCACGGCCAGTGGCGTTCCCAGGCAATGCCGCTGGACGCTGCACGAATCCCCCGTGGCCCGAAGCGCGCGCCCGGACGGTTGCTGGTGGCGGTGTCGAACGGCACGCCGCTGACCGCCACGTCGACACCGCGCAAGTCGCGGCTATAGCGGCGGCGCATGAAACTGGTGATCCCGGCGTAGGTGCTTTCGGCGGCAGTGCCGAACAGGCTGTCACGGGTCAGGGCCTGGTCATTGAGCATGGGCTGATCCATCGGTGTGCTCCTGTTGTTATTGATGAGTTATTGATGGCTACGGAAAGTGGTCCACAGACGCGTGCGCTGACGCATGTCCTTGAGGTTCATGCTGCGGTCGGCGTAGAGCCGTTCGCGCACGTCGGTCGGTGGGTAGATATCCGGATCGTTGCGCACCGCCGCATCCACCAGCGGTGTTGCGGACTGATTGGCGTTGGCAAAAAACAGTGTGTTGGTCAGTTCGGCCACCGAATCGGGGCGCAGCATGAACTCGATGAACGCCCGCGCCGCCTCGGGATGCGGCGCGTCTTTGGGGATCGCCAGGTTGTCCTGCCAGATCAGCGTGCCTTCCTTGGGAATGCGGTAGGCGACTTCGTACGGTTTGTTGGCCTTGCGCGCCTGATCGGCCGCCATGCTCGCGTCACCGTTGTACGTCAGCGCCAGACACACGTTGCCGCTGGCCAGATCGTTGATCTGGCGCCCGGTCGCAACATAGAGCACCGATGGTTGAAGTTTCTGTAACAACGCCTCGGCGGCGGCCAGATCCTGCTTGTCGGTGCTGTAGGGATCTTTACCGAGATAGTGCAGCGCCAGCCCGATGACTTCCTGCGGCGAATCGAGCATCGCGATGCCGCAGTCCTTGAGCTTGCTCGCATATTCGGGCTTGAACAGTAAGTCGAGGCTGTTCAACGGCACGTCTGGCAGACGTTGTTTTACCGCCTCGACGTTGATGCCCAGACCGAGCGTGCCCCAGGTATAAGGCACGCCGTAGCGATTGCCAGGATCGACGGCGGCGAGTTTCTTTAGCAGATCCGGGTCAAGGTTGGCGTAGCCCTTGAGTCCATCGTGAGGAATCTCTTTTAGTGCTCCGGCCGCCAGCCCACGGGCCAATACGCTGGAGGACGGCACGACCACGTCGTAACCGCTACCACCGGTGAGCAACTTGGTTTCCAGCACCTCAGAGCTATCGAACGTGTCGTAGCGCACGTGGATGCCGGTTTCCTGCTCGAAGCGCTGCAAGGTCTGCGGCGGCACGTAGTCGGCCCAACTATAGAGATTGAGGGTTTTTTCCTCGGCCTGAGCATTGATGACCACGGACAGCAACAGCGCGGGGAAACACAGCTTGAACACGGGAGCCATGACGAACACCTGACCGGAGGAAGTGGTGACAGAATGCGCGCTCGGATACATTGGCAAAATTCCAAGTTTATTAACCTGACTTTATTGCGGAGTAATGTGATGCTCGGGCAGCTTCACGATGTCGACTTGCAGCTGTTGCGCCTGTTCGTCCGGGTGGTCGAGTGCGGCGGGTTCAGTGCAGCGCAAGGCGAACTGGGCTTGAGCCAGTCGAGCATCAGCCAACAAATGGCCAAACTGGAAACTCGCCTCGGCTATCGCCTGTGCAGCCGTGGCAAGGGCGGTTTCAGTGTTACGCCCAAGGGCGAGCAACTGCTGATCGCTGTTCGCACCCTGTTCGAATCGATTGAAACCTTCCGCCATCAATCCAACGGCGTCGCCGGGCGTTTGATCGGTGAAGTGCGCCTCGGTATTTCCGAAGCGGTCGACCAATCGGTGTTGCAACGGGTGGCCGAAGCCATCCGCCGCTTCCGGGAACGGGATGAATCGGTGCGCATCGAGTTGATCAGCGCCATGCCCGGCGAAATGGAGCGTTTGCTATTGCAACAGCGGCTGGATCTGGCGATCGGCTATTTCTCGCAGGTGCAAAGCGCGTTCGACTACCGCCAGTTGTTCAGCGAGACACAGCACTTGTATTGCGCGCCGGGTCATCCGTTGTTCACGGACATTGCGCCCAGTGATGCCGCGATCGAGGCCTGTGACCGGGTCGATCATCCGTATCGGTTTTTGCGGTTTGATGAGCCGTTTCAGGGAAAACACTGCTCGGCGCGTTCGGAGCAGGTCGAGGGCACGCTGGCGTTTATTTTGTCGGGCAAACATGTCGGTTATCTACCCGATCACTATGCGCGTGGCTGGCAGGACAAGGGCTTGTTGCGGCCCGTGCGCGAAGGCGAGTTGAGTTTTGACGTGGCGTTTCATCTGGCTCGGCACCGTGCGCAGGTACCCGGGGATGCGCAGATTGCCTTTGAAGAGGATTTGCTTGCTGCGTTTGCTTGAAGATTAAAAGATCGTCCGAACGCGGCCCGAGCTTTCGGCAGCGCCTACAAATGGATAAACCTTCCTCGCCCAATAAAACCTGACCTTTCAGGCAGTTTTATTGCATTGCCCTCGCCGCCCTCTTCCGGCATTCTGCGCCTCCATTTTCTGACCCGGCCCCGCCTCACGGCACGCAAATCACCATGACCGCCTCTGAAAAAGCCCCACGCAACAACGATCTGATCTACGGTCTCAACGACCGTCCGCACCTCACTGCTACCGTGTTTGCCGCGCTGCAACACGTGTTGGCGAGCTTCGTCGGCATCATCACTCCGACCCTGATCATGGGCGGCGCCCTCGGCCTGCAAAGTGAAATCCCTTACCTGATCAGCATGGCGCTGTTCGTTTCCGGACTCGGCACCTTCGTGCAGGCCAAGCGGTTCGGCCCGGTCGGCTCGGGGTTGTTGTGCCTGCAAGGCACGAGTTTTTCCTTTATCAGCGTGATTCTCAGCGCCGGTTTCATGGTCAAGGCTCGCGGTGGCGGCACCGATGAAATCCTCTCGACAATTTTTGGCGTGTGCTTTTTCGCTGCATTCATTGAAGTGGTGCTGAGCCAGTTCATCGGCAAGCTGCGCATGCTCATCACCCCGGTGGTCACGGGCACGATCATTACGTTGATGGGCCTGTCGCTGATCAAAGTGGCGATGACCGACATTGCCGGCGGTTTCGGTGCGGCCGATCTGGGCGCGGCCAGCCATGTATTTCTGGCAGCGCTGGTGCTCGGCACCATCGTGGTGTTGAACCGCGTCGACGTGCCGTTCCTGCGGTTGGGCGCGATTGTGATCGGCCTGACCCTCGGCTACGTGGTCGCGTGGCTGATGGGCACCGTGGATTTTGCCAGCCTGCCTGAAGTGCCTCTGGTAAGCGTGCCGGTGCCGTTCAAGTACGGCTTCAATTTCGATTGGGTGGCGTTCGTGCCAGTGGCGGTGATCTTCCTCGTGTCGCCGCTGGAAGCTGCCGGTGATCTGACCGCCAACTCGATGATTTCCCGGCAACCGGTCAAAGGTCCGTTGTACATCCGCCGGATCAAGTCCGGGCTGCTCGCCGACGGTCTCAACTCGGCCATGGCCGCCGTATTCAACAGCATGCCGATGGTGACTTTTGCGCAGAACAACGGCGTGATTCAGTTGACCGGCGTGGCCAGCCGCTACGTCGCTTTCTTTATCGCTGGCCTGCTGGTGGTGTTGGGGCTGTTCCCGATGATCGGTGCGGTGCTGCAACTGATGCCGAAACCGGTGCTCGGCGGCGCGGAACTGGTGATGTTCGGCACCGTCGCCGTGGCCGGGATCAAGATCCTCGCCGAGGCTGGCCTGCATCGACGCAACATGCTGATCGTGGCGATTTCCCTGGGTATGGGCCTGGGCATTGCCGCCGTGCCGGAAGTCCTGCGCGAGTTGCCACAAGCGCTGCGTAACATCTTCGAATCGCCAATCACCGTCGGGGCGTTGTGCGCTATCGTGCTGAACATCTTCCTGCCGGAAGAATTCATCGAACTGGAAGAAGACGACTTCGACCCGGAAGCCTCTATTCTTCAGGTCATGGAAAACCCGGATGTCCCGGCCAAAGGTGAACCTGCCTCGCCAGCGGCTGTCGCACAGTTGAACCGCTAAAAGCGACGCCTGCGAAAAAGGGCTGCGCCGGTAACGGTTCAGCCCTTTTTTGTTGAGAGACTGTTTATGCGCCGTCTGCACGCCGTCGTTCTGTCACTGCTTATGTTGTCCCTCAGCGCCTGCGCGCTGTTCCCCAATCGCGATCCGGTGAATATCAATGTGGTCGGCATTGAGCCATTGACCAGCCAGGATCTTGAAGTGCGTTTCGCCATCAAGCTGCGCGTGCAGAACCCCAACGAAACCGCCATCGACTACAACGGCATCGCCCTGGATCTGGAAGTCAACGGCCACTCGCTGGCCTCGGGCGTGAGCGATCAGAGCGGCACCATCGGGCGTTTCTCTGAAGCCATCGTCAGCGTTCCGGTCAGCGTTTCCGCATTCTCCGTGCTACGCCAGACCCTCGGCCTGAGCCAGACGCAGACCCTCGACAACCTGCCCTACGTGCTGCGCGGCAAACTCGCCGGCGGGCTGTTCGGCACCATGCGCTTTACCGACAGCGGCAAGCTCAGCCTGCCCAAGGCCAGCGCCGCGACCTGGTAAAAATGCGTTAGCTTCGCACGTCTATCAAAGACACTCATGGAGGCCGCAGGTTTATGGAAGACACACCCACGCTGTATACCGAACGGCTGATCCTGCGCCCTTTGCAATTGGCAGATGCCGAGGCCGTACAGCAACAGTTTGCGCACTGGGAAGTGGTGAGATACCTCAACGCCGCTGTCCCTTGGCCCTACCCGGAAGATGGCGCACTCACCTATTTGCGTGACATAGCGCTGCCAGCGATGGTGGCTGGCAAGGAGTGGCATTGGTCGATTCGCCTGAAGGCCTCGCCGCAGCAGTTGATCGGCAATATCAGCCTGATGGATCAACAGGACAACAACCGTGGATTCTGGCTCGCGCCGGCGTGGCAAGGCCAGGGCCTGATGACCGAAGCCTGTGTGGCGGTGACTGACTACTGGTTCAAAACCCTCGACCGCCCGCTGATGCGTGTGCCGAAAGCGGCACCGAATATTGGCTCGCGCAGACTCTCCGAGCGTGCGGGGATGCGCTTGATACGTACCGATGAAGACAACTTTGTCAGCGGCCGACTTCCTCGGGAAATCTGGGAAATCACTCGTGAGGAATGGCAGAGCACTCAACACTGAACCCCGCCCCTGTAGGAGCTGCCGAAGGCTGCGATCTTTTGACCTTGATTGTAAAAAAAAAGATCAAAAGATCGCAGCCTTCGGCAGCTCCTACAGGGTTTCAAGTGACAGGAATTATGTGTTGAAACGCACACCCGGCTTGGCGCGTTCGTCCACAGACAATTCGAAGACATCCGGCCGCGCATAGTGGCCGACCACGTCGTAATCGTAGCGAGCGCGGATCAATTCGTCGGTATCGATTGCAGCCGTGAGCAACCCCGCCTCCCCGCGCAACGGCCCCGCCAGCACATCGCCCATTGGCCCGACAATCACGCTCCCCCCGGCAATCAAAGGTCGATCCGCTGGCCAATTGGCAATCGCCACCCCCAGTTCATCCGGCGATGCCTGCACCTGACAAGCACTGACCACAAAACAGCGTCCCTCATGGGCGATATGGCGCATGCTGACCTGCCACATCTCGCGCTCATCCACGGTCGGCGCGCACCAGACTTCAACGCCCTTGGCGTACATCGCCGTGCGCAGCAACGGCATCATGTTTTCCCAGCACACCACCGCACCGAGCTTGCCGACCTGGCTGTCGAGCACCGGCAACGTCGAACCGTCGCCCTTGCCCCAGATCAGTCGCTCCGTACCGGTGGGCATCAGTTTGCGGTGTTTGGCGACCAGACCGCCCTGCGGATCGAAGTACAACGCCGTGCAATACAGGGTGCTGCCGGCACGCTCGATCACGCCGATCACCAGATTGGCCCCGGTGCGGGCCGACAAACCGGCCAGCGCTTCGGTTTCTGCACCCGGCACATCAATGGCATTGGCAAAATACCGCGCAAATGCTTCGCGCCCTTCCGGCAGTCGATAACCCAGTTGCGTGCCGAATCCCTCACCTTTCGGATAACCGCCGAGCAACGCTTCCGGCATCACCACCAATGCCGCGCCGGACTCGATGATCGCCGCTTCCCAGCCCAGAATCTGCTCCAGGGTTTCGCCCTTGCCACCGGGCAAGGCACCGATCTGCAGCGCTGCAACAATTGATTTTGGCATCACAATGACTCCGTCAGTATCAAGTGTTGCTGATTCTCCAGCGCACAGCGATCATGAATAAAGACCCGATCACTGCTGAATGATATGAGCCATATGAATATCGCCGAAGTCGACCTCAACCTGCTGAAAGTCTTCGAAGCCCTGCATGAGGAATCCAGCGCCAGCCGCGCCGCACTGCGCCTTGGCGTGACGCAATCGGCGGTCAGTGCGGCGCTGCGGCGTTTGCGGGATGTCTATGGCGATCAATTGTTCGTGCGCACCGGACGCGGACTGGCGCCGACGCTTAAAGCCAATCAGTTGAAACCGGTGGTCAGCGATGCACTGAACAAATGCCGGCAGAGCCTGGCGATGATTGATCCGGCGGCCAATCACTACGACGGTCGTTCGGTCACCGTAGGGCTATCGGACGACTTCGAAATTGCCTACGGCCGACGGTTGATCGAGGAACTCGCCCGCAGCGCACCGAAGCTGCGGCTGATCTTCCGCCAGACCCACAGCCAGATCGTCGCTCGCGCACTGATGGAGCGCAGCATCGATCTGGCAATCACCGCCGGCGGGTTTGCCGAACGCTTGCTCAGCCGTCAGGTGTTGGGTGAAGGGGGCTATGCGTGCCTGGTGGACCCGGCGAGCCTTGCGCCCGGCCAGCAGCAGATCGATCTGGAGGAGTTCGTCGCCCGCGATCACCTGCTGGTGTCGTCGGGTGGTTTTATCGGGATCACCGATGAAGGGCTGGCGGCGTTGGGCTTGAGTCGCCGGGTGTGCGCCTCGACCACGCATTTTGCTGCGTTGCCGTATTTGCTAAAGGGCAGCCAGGCCGTGGCGACGATTCCGACGCATGCCGCCGAGAGCATCGCCGCGCTCAACGGGCTGACGCTGCTGCCCTGCCCACTGGCCTTGCCGCGCTACCCGATCGAACTGGGCTGGCGCACCAGCACGCAGATCGATCCGGTGGTGGTGAAGGTTCGCGAGGCGATTGTCGCGTGCTTCACCCAGGGCTGAAACGGCGTTACTTGCTCGCCGCCATCAAACGATTGATTTCACTGCGCACCATGTTGGCAAACTCCGGCGGCGACATGCCGTCCAGTTCCGCGCGCACCCACTCGGCCCATTTGCCCTTGCGCTTGGCGCGTTCGCCGAACAAGCGCGCGGCTTCACCTTTGGCTTTGCCCAGATTGTTCTGCCAGAGTTCGAACAGACGGGATTTCTCGTCTTCCAGCGCGGCGCGCTCTGCGAGGGATTTGTCGGCCAGATTGAAACTCATGGGGAATTATCCTGCTGCGTAAAATGGCGACATCTTACACGCTCGACGGAAATCTCCCGCGCAGGTTTTTATTCCTGACCTAAATTCAGTGCAACTTTTTACAAAGCGCCACACTCCATTGATCACTGTCCATTCAACTGCAAGGAGTCACCCAATGGCCCGGAAATCCGCCGTGCAAGCCGCCGAAGAGCAAATCAAGGATCAAGCCTTCAGCGAACTTCAGGCTCTGATCGAAGAGTCGGACAAACTGCTTAAGAGCAGCGCATCACTGGTCGGCGAAGAAGCGGAGAGCCTGCGCGGGCAAATCGCCCTGAAGCTGCAACAGGCGCTGGATTCGGTCTCCAGCGTGCGCGACCGTACCAAACCCGCTGTCGAGGCCACCGAAAGCTACATCGGCGGTCATCCTTGGCAGACCGTGGCGATCTCCGCCGGTTTCGGTCTGGTGGTCGGCTTATTGCTTGGCCGTCGCTGAGCCTCAGCGTAATAAAAAAGGCGAGCCTGTTGGCTCGCCTTTTTCATGTCTGCGGAAAACTCAATAACCGGCCAGTTCCCGCAACTGCACCAGTGTCTGTTCATCCAGCACGACACCCTCGACCTGCGACTTCGCCCGCTGCAAATGCCGACGATCACCCGGCAATCGTTTAAGCCCAACCCCGTGCATCTGCCGCACCAGTTCCTCACTGCGCTCGGCAAAACCCTGCCCGGCCGCCTTGCTCGGGTCGATCACGATCAGCAACTGCCCGGTCCACGGTGTTTTCGCACCGGGATGGTTTGACCAATCGAATTCAAAAGAAAAATTGCCGCCGGTCAACGCCGCCGCCAACAGCTCAACCATCATCGACAGCGCCGAGCCCTTGTGGCCGCCAAACGGCAACAACGCCCCGCCTTCAAGAATTGCCTTGGGGTCCTGGGTCGGCTGACCAAGGCTGTCAACGCCCATTCCGGGCGCCAGCCTTTCGCCTTTGCGCGCAGCAATCTGCACGTCGCCATGGGCGATGGCACTGGTCGCCAGATCAAAGACAATCGGCGCGGCACCGGCCCGTGGCGCGGCAAAGGCAATCGGATTGGTCCCGAACAAGGGGCGATCGGCGCCGTGTGGCACTACGCAGGTCATGCTGTTGACGACACTGAGCGCCACCAGTCCTTCATCGGCGAAAGGCTCGACATCCGGCCACAGCGCGGCAAAGTGATGCGAGTTGCGAATCGCCAACACGGCGATCCCGGCGCTACGCGCCTTTTCCACCAGCAAAGGCCGCGCAGCTGCCAACGCAGGCTGGGCAAAACCATTGCCGGCATCGACACGCACAAACCCGCTGGCAACATCTTCAACCTGAGGCACGGCGTGCCCGTTGACCCAGCCGCTGTTAAGGGTCGAGACGTAGCCAGGAATCCGGAATACGCCATGGCTGTGGGCGCCATCGCGTTCGGCTCCGGCGCAGTTGGCGGCCAGCACCTGGGCGACTTCGGTGGACGTGCCATGGCGCAGAAAAATCGTTTCAAGCATTTGCGTCAGCGCTTCGAGGGTTAACGAGGACGAGACAGCAGAAGACACAGAATTGTGTGGCGCAGACATCTGAAGCTCCAGAATGATTATTGGAGGGAACAACAGCGTACGGACAACTTGCCCAGCGATTAACCACGCCGCCCCCGCCCCCTGTCAACCCTTCGACGGCAGCAATGCCTGCAACACTTGCCAAGCGATAACTATCTACCACCTCGGCGTCGACCTCTCCTCCTAGTCTTGGCCCTCCTTTCTCGCGCCGAGCGCGCCATTACCGAGAGTCGAAGATGCCCGATCCCGCCGCCCCGTTGCTTTTCCCCGAAACCCTGAATTTTCCCGGCCAGAGGAAAGCGTTGGGGCAAACCCACAAGCTCAACGGCAAGGATTTCGATTGGCTGGCCCATGTAAAACTGGCCACACAGGCGCTGCGCAACAAGCAATCCCCATCCATGGTCGCGCAAAAAATTCGTATCGCAGCCGGCCCGGCGACCGCCATCACCCTGGCCGGTAGTTTCATACTCACCGAGACCCCCGACGACAAGGGCGCGATCCTGTATACCCCTTACGACGGCATCAAGAAATACGACAGCCTTGCGACGCTTGAAACGTTACTTGAGAAGCGCTTGCAGGACGCTGATGAGCAGGATCAGACATTGGCCTTTCTCTCGCTGGCCCAGCGCAGACAGGTTGTCGAGCAAGGGAGCCTCACGCTGACGTACGAAACCATCGACGGCGATGTGTTCGAGCATCAGCAGGCCGCCATTCTCGCGTGCCAGCAATTGAACGCCGAGGCCATATTGGCCGAGTTGAAACAATTGCCTTCGCTGACATCACTGGTGGAGGCGATCCTTGACGATCTGTTGAAGGCCGATTTCCCCCACATCAAACAGGCCCAAACCCGGGTCAATTTCTACACCGACGCGCCCATCAAAGACAGTGTCCCGGCGGCGGCCAGACACTGGCACGACTCAACGAGTCTGAGCGATGCGGTGCTGACGCTTTATCGGCATCAACGTTGGCCGACTGACCAGCTGCATGAGTTTTCCAACCCCAGGCATTCACCGTTCGCAGGCGATCAGGCGATATGGGAAAACGCTCTGCAACAAGCATCGGGCAAACTCAAGATATTGCTGTTTGGCGAAATGGAGCGCTTTTGGGACGACCCCGCCAGGGCGGGCGCCTCGCGACGTGAATTCTTCGGTGAGGCCCTTGAAGATCAGGCACGCGCCGAGCTGATGCTCAAACGCGAAGCCGGCGTCATCGATGCCAGCCAGTTCGCCATCCTGCATCAGATGATTCGCCCCGCGGCCTTGCCAACCCGTCGCCCGACCATCGAAACCGTGCGCCTGTGGGAGTACGAACCCAACTTTGTCGAACTGGCAGGCTCGTTGATGATCAGCCATACCGACGTTTGTCTTTACACCCCGACCATGGGGCTGCAGGTGCTAGCCGATTACAACGACCTGAAAAGAACCGTGTTGAGCAAGTTCCGCGCACCCGGCCACGAGGACGAACTGTATGGGTTGCTGGACCTTGAAGAGCGCAAACGCTTTATCGGCTTCGACCGGCCGCAGGTGACCGGAGAAAGCGTTGGCGGCGAGATTTTCAAAGTGCTGTTTGAGGCGATCATCACCAAACAGAGACAGAGCATCGAATATGCCTTACAAGTGTTCCGTCACAGCGACGGAGCCGTAGACATCCATGCCATGTTCGACAAGGCTCTGGATATTCGCGCCATGATTCATGAACGCCTGCTGGAGCTCGATGCCGGTGAGCGCTGGACCACACGGCCAGTGCTGGCGGGTGTTCAACAACCGTCCGAAGTGCGGGTGCAGAAAGCCGCAGCGGTCGCGAGAACCTGCGAAGAAATCGAGCCCTTGCTCACCAGTTCATTCAAAGTCCAGCCCGTGACCCGCGTCGACGCACAACGCAGCTACCTGGAAAACATGAAATCACGACTGGCTCATTCACTCTTTGTCGGGGTGACGGGTGAAGCGGCCTTGCGCGTGCTCAGTGGTTCACTGAAAACCGCCGAACAGATGATCGTCGATACCGTGTTCTACTCCGATCAGCCCAGCCGCGACAATCGGCGTTCACTCAACGGTTTTCGGCCCGATGCCTGGTCGATCACACTGGATACTCCCGGCGGTCAGGATTCATCGACGCTAGCCCACTGTGTGTTGCTGACCGAACGTGGTGGCCTCGACGACTTGCACTCAGGAAGAGTGATTGTGTGGACGCCCGCGCTTGGACTGGAAGCTTTTAACAGCATCGCAGTAGCGCGACTGGCGCTGAATCAAAGGCTCAAGGACAGCTCGGGGCGCCTGTCACTGTTGGAAAATCTGCTTCCACAAGAACGCCGATTCCATCAGCAATACACCTTGGGTGCCTTGCGGTTGATCGAAGACAATGTGCTGCACAACCTCGTGCAATCAGGCATCGAGCACTTCATTGCACGGTGTGACGAGCTTCGTCAGCGCTTCAAAGGCCGAAGCGGACTGACTTCAGCGCTGGCCACTCTGACCAATAGGGCCATCGATACCAATCTGCTGCGCACCATTCACCTGGCGAAGGCCATCAATCAACAGCAGGCGCTTCCTGCCTGGTTAGGCATGGCACCCATTGGCGAGCAGCAAATACACCTCGAACTGCTTGAGCAATGGCGTCACAGCGTGGTCGACCACAAGGACTACCTCAGCGGCATGCCTTCGCTCGACGACTACGTCAATCGAACGTTGAAGTCACTGCTCGACACTCGATTCAAAGACAGCAAACTGGAACCGCAAGACATCGAAATCACGCCCAATCTGGCTTTGGCCGGGCCTGCCCGCCCCCTCACCGAGTTTGCGCTGAATCATATCAACATTGCCCAAGGCACCGGTTTCGCAGTCGCCTCGAAAACCCTCAAACAGCTCCCGGACGGTCTGGACCAAGCGACGGTCAGGCAATTGTTGCTGTCGCTGGACATCCCCACAACCTTCGCCAAATCGATAACGGACGCACTCACCGATGGCCACCCTGAGGCCAAAGAGCGCAAACAGCGTTTCATTCGCCAGATCCCCTGGCAACTGCTGCAACATGCCCATGGATTGAAACTGCAACAACAACTCTCCGGCAGCGCCTTCGACTACCTCTGCCAGGTGTTGGACATACCGGATGGCATAGCGCGCACCACCGTTGAAGGTGCCCATGCGCTTGTGTATCCGTTGTCGTTGATCAAAACCGCAGGCGCAGCAGCCGTGGAAGCGTTGGGCGTGTACGTCATTGGACCGGGCAGCGGCCATACCGGGCCGCGGGTCGTCTATGTGCCTTATGCGGAACAACTGCTGCGTGAATTCGCCGACGAGGCAAGCCTGATCGCGGCAGTGAACACACCGGGCACTTTTCAGGATCTGGTGATTCGCCGCCTGCCGCAGACACAGCAATCGGTGTTTCGGGGGCTGTTGCAATCAAGCGCCGGCCAAGTCAGCGAGATGACGCTGTCGGGCAACACCATCACCGGCAATCTTTTACACAGGTTCTTTAGCGACAATCTCAAGCTACTGCCGCAACTGTTGAGTTGCCAGTCCAAAAGCACCGCCCAAGCCGATTGGGACGCGGCGAAAAAACTATTCAGCCATGGCGCCAGCCTGATCTCGGGCCTGCTGCCGGGCAAACTCTCGTACGTAACGTTTCTTTGGCAGGCTTACAAAGACTTCAAGGACTCGGCGGAAAATCTTCAGGATCATCACTGGACGCAAGCCCTGAAATCGTTTATCGCCGGTGGCCTGCAAATGATCACTCTGGGGCGCCTGGCGATCGAAGACTCTGCGGCAACGACAGCCGAAATACCGAGTCCCCCCCCAATCAGACCCGAAGGTAGCAGCGACGTCGCCGACACGACGACGAACCCGCCCGAAGTGGTCGCTCCCACATGGTCGCAGATCCGGACAACCTCACCCCTGCGCACCGAGTTACAGCCATTTGAAACATCGGCTGTAGCACTCGAGGATCTCAAACGGGACACGAAGAACGGCACTTACGAGGATCCGACCAGCAAACACACCTACACCGCCATTGCCGGCAAGGTCCATCGTGTCGAACAACCGGGCGCAGTCTGGCAGATCGTCAACGATCAACAGCCCGGTCCGTCATTAAGGCTGACGGGGTCGCGTCTCTTGCTGGCGCCCGATCGTCATGCAGTGCACTACGGCAAAGCGATCTCCAAACTGCACAAGCGTTATGCCGTGGAGATGGATCGCAGGACAATGTTGAACATCGAAGCGATTGGCATGGCGCAGATACGGCGCGATCATCCACAGAAGGCGCAAGTCATTCAGCACGCTGTCGATCTTGCGCGCTTTTATGCATTCAATTGCCTTCATAACCTGGCCCAGTTGAAAGCTAATGTTCCCGGTACCCGCCTGGACGGATTCCTCAGGGTGTTTTTTGGCGTCACGCAAGTTGATACCGGGTTGTTGCGCAAACTCAACCAAGCGATTGTGCCCATTTGCCAGGCGTTAGTGGATCCCGACGATGACCTGATGAACACCGATCGCTTCGTTGTCGGCTCCAATACATTCTTTTCATCGATCATTGCGTTCGTGCTGAGCAACGACGACCGCAAAATGGTTCATTTCACCGAAAACTTTTTCAACCAACAACTGGATTCGTATAAATCGATACTGGGGCAACCTTTCGACATTGATGGCCATGCTCAAGCTGCGATATTGATCCACGAGTTCGCTCATCAATATTCCAAGGCCGAAGATTTCGCCACGTTGGAGTCGCGTCGCCCTTTTCACGATCTGATAACGACCTTCACGTTGTACGGATTGGCCATGAAACACGAACTGGAAACGTTCCAGGCCCAGGCACTGTCACTCGCGACGCCCCGCGACGAACTGTTTGCGCGCTGGAGTAAAAAGAAAGGCTCGTACGTCAGTCTGGACAAGATCCCGGGGGCTGAGGACCTCAGCAAATCGATACTTACCCTGACATCCAGCCCAACCATGAACGAAGCACGCAATGCGTTTCTTGATCAGAACTCAGCGGATGTGCGCATCGATGTGATTCTGCGCAACGCAGATTCCATCGCCCGGCTGATCTGTGAGATGGGCCGGCAACTGGATCCGGTGCCACAGCCCTGAAACACGCAAAAAAATGCGCAGGCGGTTAAGCCTGCGCATTCAGTCAAGTACGCAACTCAGTCTTTCTGGTCACGCAACACATTGCCCGACGCACCGTCGATACGGAACTCATAGACGACGCCGTCCGCTTTACGTCCTTCGCCCTCCCAGTAGCCATCGTTATCCGCCTCGATCTTGTAAATCTCCACGTAACCGGCCTTGGTCTTGGCTGTTTCGATGGCTTTTTCGATGGTAATCCAGCCAGCCCCCGGCTTGTCCGCCAGCGCTGCACCCGCAGTCAGCAAAGTGGCTGTAGCAATCAGGGCGGCGAAAGTCTTCTTGATCATTTTTTCACTCCATTTGTGGATAGTGGTCATTGGTGTCCTGTTTTTTGGGCGCCTGAGCGAAAAATAAGTTCCACTTTGATGGGCAAATGCCATGACGGTTGTTCTCGGTGACTTCCCGGCAAGGTTAGAATGCGCGAAATCAGGACGAGTCAATGACCCAAGACACTCTCTCGGAAGCCGAATACGATGCGATCACCGATGCCGCCGCGCACTGGTGCATGCGTCTGCATGCCGTCGACTGCACGGACGAAGAGCGTCGCGCATTCGAACAATGGCACGATGCGCATCCCCTGCATGCGTTCGAGTATGAAGCCATGCTGGAAATCTGGGACGTTGCCGAGCACTTGCCTCGGCCGGAACCGACGCTCGCTGTGCCGATTCGCCAGCCTTCGCGCGCGTGGCGCCAATACGCGATCGCCGCAGGTGTCTGCGCGCTGGCATTGCCGCTGGCCGCTTATACAGGCTGGAACCTCGGCTGGGTGCCCAACAGCTATCAGCACTTCTCGGCCACCGACAATGTGCGCCAGGTCACCTTGAACGACGGCAGCCAACTCGAACTCAACCTGAACACTGATCTGACCTTCAGCAACTACAAGGACGAACGCCGGGTCACGCTGAAAAAGGGTGAAGCGTTCTTTAACGTCAGTCACGACATGGCGCACCCGTTTGTCGTCCGTGCGGGTGAAGGCAAGATCCGCGTCACCGGCACGCGGTTCAACGTCTGGATGTATGAGGATCAAGTGCGGGTGAACCTGATCGAAGGTTCGGTGCTGGTGAAAAGTAATACCGCTTTGCCGGGCGATGGGTTGAGTCTGGGGCCAGCCATGCAGGCGCGTTACAGACATGGCGACTACATACCGCAGATCAGCCAGACCTACGCCAACGACACTGCGCTGGCCTGGCGCAATGGCAAACTGGTGCTGGACAATCTGGCGCTCAATGATGCCCTGCCGCTGATCAACCGTTACCTGGACAAGCCGTTGATGCTGGCTGACAACAGTACCGGTTTGATTCGGGTGGGCGGCATCTACAACATCAAAGAGCTGAACAACCTGGCCAACTCCCTGCCAAAAGTCTTGCCCGTCTACCTGACACGCAACAAGGAAGGCAACCCAGTGATCAATCCGATGCCGCAACAACCGCCAAAAAACTGAAGGCCGCGCCCCTTTCGGGATGCGGCCTTCAATTGTGTCTCAGGTCATGCCGTGTTTACTGCGCGGCGACTTTCCCCGCCTTGTCCACCGCCTCACGAATGGTCTGTACTTGATACTGCGGATCGGCCTTGATCTGCTGTTCGGTAAACGGCAGCACACTCCACTGTTTCTTCGAAAATGCCTCGGTCTGATCGCGCGAATACTTCGATGCCGGATCGCTGGACAATGAGAACGCCAACAACCCTTGTGCGTGCGGCCCTTTGTCATCGAACGTCACCACTTGCAGGTAACTGGTGCCGCTGACCACCTCAAGTTTGCCGTCCTCGCGTGGCACGCTCTGGATCGCGTTGTAGATCCCCAAAGTGCCCGGCCCGCCATGAATCGGCGTCTGCTGCCCGCCGCTGCTGACCACTTGGATATCCCCCCAACGGGTTTGCGGCGTGAGGCCCATCTTGCCTGCCAGTTCGGCCGACGCCAGCATTGCTGCGCGCAATTGCCTGGCCACCGCTGGCTGCTCGACAGCCAGACCGCGCGGTGTGTGTTGCGCATCTTGTGGATCGAAAGCAACGCGCCAGATATCCGCTGACTCTTGCAACGTTTGCATGATGTTCCGGAAATGCACCAGACCCAGACCCGAATCCAGATTGGCCCGCCCGTCCCACGCCTTCAGGCTGGCACAGACCGGCTTCAGTGCTTGCGCGTCGGCGCCAAGATCCGCTGCGCAGAACTTCAGCAGATCCGGCACGACCTGGCTCGCCAGATACACCTGATCGTCCATCACCATCTGCTGCAGATCCTTCACCGCCACCGAACCTTTCTTGCTCAGGCCAGCCAGGCGATCCAGGGCAAACCGGGAACGCAGACCCAAAGGCTGCCCTTCCTGACTGATCAGTGGCGAGAAGCCGGTGAGCGGTTGCGCCGGGTTGGCCAGCCACGCGGAATCGTTGGAGTGCTGGACGAAGTCCTTGCGCAGCAATTGCGGCAATTGGCTGGAAGCATAAATACCCTTCTGCGCGGCTTGCGGGTCGATGTCCCAGGCACAGCCGCTGTGGGAGCCGTCCAGCACGATCATCCGCGTACCGGCGCGCGGGTCGCTGCACTTGGCCAGTTTTTCATTACTGACGTTCGGCACCACCGACAGGTTCATGTACAGCGTCTGACCCTTGTCATCCACGGCGAGCGTATTGACCCATGGAATGCCTTGAATCTTGTGCACCGAATCCTGCAAATCCTGGAGCGTGGCGGCCTGATTCATCGCATACCACTGCTTCAGCACGCGATCGTTATCGAGGTTGGCATCACGCAGGCTGTAGGCGAACTGATTGTCCCAGTCGAGTTTGCCCGGCCATTGCACAATCGGCCCGAATTTCGAGCTGTAGATGTCGCGCATGACCGGTACCACCTGCCCGTCGGCCTGTTTGACCTGCACAGTCACGGTCTGCTTGCTCATCGGCAGTGATTGGCCATCAAGCAGATATCGCGTCGGGTCTTTTGGGTCGAGTTGCAGGCGATACAACGTGAAGTGCTTGGAGGAATCGACCGTGTGGGTCCAGGCCAGGTGCTGGTTGAAGCCGATGTTGATCATCGGCAGGCCCGGCAAGGCAGCCCCCATGACATCCAGTTTGCCGGGAATGGTCAGGTGCATTTGATAGAAGCGCATACCGCCGACCCACGGAAAATGCGGGTTGGCCAACAGCATCCCGCGACCGTTGAACGAACGCTCACTGCCCACCGCCACGGCGTTGCTGCCACGATCGAGGGCAAAGCGCTGCTGGCGGGCGTCCGCCATCTGGTAGGCGTGTGCATCGTGTTCAACCTGCGCCGTCGCCTGTGGCGGTGTGGCACCCGCCAGCGCTTCGGCAAACTGGCCGACACCGCCTTCGACCAACAGGCGACGGGTCAGCTTCACCAGATCTTCAGGCGCTATGTCACGCACCCACTCGCCCTGACATTGTTGCGGCAAGCCTTGCGGTCGGCGTTCGGCAAGGTAGTGGTTGTAGCCGGCGGCATAACCCTCGACCAGATCACGCACCTGGGCAGGCTGTGCCTGCCAGAACGTTTTGACCGCCTCAGGGGTGTTTAGCCAGGTGAAGAACACATCGCTGACGCGGTTTTCGCGCTGCTCGACGGTGAATTGATCCGGGCCGAAATAGCGTGAACGCTGGCCGTTGACCGTGACGATCTCGTTGGCCAACAGACACAGGTTGTCCTGCGCATAGGCATAACCGATGCCGAAACCAAGACCGCGTTCATCTTGAGCGCGGATATGCGGCACACCAAAACCGGTACGGCGGATCTGTGCACTGGTATCGACGGCCGGGCTGAACGCCTGAGCGGACAGGCTCAGCCCGAAAAACATACCGGCTAGGGTCACTCCGGTTAATTGCCTGGAAATAATCACGCTCGCTCCTGATCGAAATACCGAAGAGCGGATCTGGCGTTGCCGCGCGAAAAACATGCCGGGCAGCGGATCCACTCTGGAAACACCCACGCGTCCACGCGCAATGAGCCTGTCCTGAGAACGAAGCCGGAGAAAAAAAATTTAGCCCGCCGCAGGGCGTTAAGGCAGTGATTACAAGCAAAAGACGAATTTCCGACAAATTTTCTACATTTTTTCTTTCATGATTTGTCGAGCTGATACGTCTTGTTTAGAGAGTTCACAAAAACCTTTCCCGATCAGGCTCTGAAAAGGAGTAATCGCATGTACAACTCGCAACTACCAACGGACGGTAGCCAGGCCCCAAAAGGAGCTTCCATGAGCCCCCACGCGAGCGATTTCGGGCAACGCGTCGAGCGTCACGGCAACGAACGCATCCGCCTGCTGCTGAAAAGTTTCGGGCTGCGCACCAGCCTGATTCGTCTGAAAGTCATCGATGCCCTGCTGGTTGCGGCGCAAAGCGACCGTCGCCTGGGCGTGCGCGGCGTCCACAGCCAATTGCTGGACCTGGATATTCCGCTGTCCTTCCTCAGTGTGCGCGAAGTGCTCAAACGTTTGTGCGCCGAGGGGGTGGTCACCTTCAATGCGGACAAGAGCTACAGCCTGCATCCACAGGCTGCTGCCGTCCTCAACAACGATTGAAGCGCTTGGCGATCGCCGTCAGGGTTTGACCTTGCGGCGCATCACGCCGTTGATAATCACCACGACCACTGCCACACCAATGGCGATGTACTGGAACGTCTTTTCATCGATCTTCCCGGCGTTTTGCAGCCAGGACAGGCCGAGCATGATCGCCAGCACAGACACGGCGATCAGAATCGAATAAATCAAGCGTTGCTTCTGGGTCATTGCGGTTTCCTGAAACTTTGGAATGTATCCGGTTTGTATCCGCTTGCATGCCATGCACTTACCGTTTTACGGGGATGCGCCGCAGCAATCGGGGTCTCATGTTACAGCCGATGAAGAGTTTTGGCTTCATGACGGCATTACCATGAGGAACTTTCAAATGCTGCGTCGAATCACCTGGCTGATTCCCGTTCTCGCCCTGCTGACCCTGAGTGGTTGCATCATCTTCCCCCACGGCGGTGGGCATGGCGATCATCATCGTTTTTACCAGGGAGGCCCTGGCTATTATCAACACCGCTAGAACAGCACAACTCACCCCGCCCGCCCGGCCAAAAATGTACCGGGCAGGAGCGCCACAACCCCGATCAACTTGAAAACAATGCCCGCCACTTCGCGGGCATTTTTTTGCCTCGGAACTTGCCAACCGCCGGCAATTTCCGGCACTACGGAAATATTGGATCCATTAAACAACCTGAAAGCATTGGACATTTAATGTCTCAGCAAAGCGTTAGGCGACGCGAACATCTGCACCTAGTCTCTGGCAACTCTTTCGAGACTTTAAACAGGGATGTCCATGCACAGAACATTAATAAAAATCGGCCCCAGACAATTGATCGGCTTTTGTCTGGCGCTTACCGTTTTTGAACTACTGACCTATATGGCCAGCGACTTGATTATGCCGGCCATGTTGAACGTCACCGCAGAATTACAAGCGGATGCCCATCATGTTCCCTACGCGTTCAATCTTTATCTGTTGGGAGGAGTCTGCCTGCAATGGCTGATCGGACCGCTGTCGGACCAATGGGGTCGACGGCCGGTATTGCTTTGCGGCTGCGCGCTGTTCGCCGCCTCCTGTACAGCGGCATTCATCACCAACAGCATTGAAACGTTCAATCTGCTGCGTCTTGTACAAGGCATGGGCCTGGGTTTTGTCGTGGCGGTCAGTTATCCGGCGCTCCAAGAAGTATTCTGCGAGGCGGATGCCGTGCGCCTGATGGCTCTGCTCGGCAATGTCGCGCTGCTGTCACCGTTACTTGGCCCGTTACTCGGCAGCCTGCTGCTGGAATGGTTGACCTGGCGCGAATTGTTTCTGGGTCTGGGCTTGATAGCGGGTGCCGTCTGGCTGGGGCTGTACGCCTGCATGCCGGAGACCGTAGGCGTTGTGCGCCGGGATGGGTGCCAACCAGCGTCGCGCGCTTTCTCCGTTGCTCAGACGCGACAGCGCTACCTTGCCCTGCTCGGCAACCGCAGGTTCCTTGGCGCAAGCCTCGCGCTGGGCCTGATGAGCTTGCCGCTGATCGCCTGGATCGGGCTGTCACCGTTGCTGCTGATCCAGGTGTCGGGCCTGACATCCCTGCAATACGGCCTGTGGCAAATCCCGATCTTCTCAGCCGTGATTGCCGGGAATCTGATCCTCGACCGCTTGCTGGTCACTCACACGCTACCCCGCTTGATTCGACTGGCGCTTTGGCCGCTCTGCCTGGGCCTGCTGGCGCTGATGGGTTGCGCGTTGCTCGGCGCTGGCCTGGCGCCAGTGGTGGCCGGTCTGGCGCTATACGCCGTGGGACTGGGCATCAGCAATGCCGCGCTGTATCGCCTGGCGTTGTTCAGCACGGACGACAGCAAAGGTCTGGTCTCGGCCATGATCGGCATGATCTCGATTGCCGTGATGGGCATCGGCGGCTCAATCATTGCCGCCATCGGCGGTGGCACTCGCCTTGAATTATTAGCCCTGTGTGCCGCGCTCAGCGGCCTGTTGTGCCTGCCCTTGCTGCACGGCTTCTTGCATGGCGCAAAAACCACCTCTGCTCCAATTCGATAAAGGAATATTGATGATCCACTTACCCTCAAGTGACGCGCTCTGCGCGTCGACAAACCCCTATTGCGTGGATTCAGTGCCGCCTGACCTGTTCAACCAGGCCATGACCGAAATCAGCCGGTTTCACTGCCAGCACACACCCGGCTACGAACATTGGTTGAATGCCAACGGACTCGACGCGCACGATCTGCAGAGTCTCGATGACTGGTCACGCCTGCCGCCGATATTTGCCAACTACTTCAAACAAAAACTGCTGCTCAGCAGCGTTGGTGAAGACGCTCTGGAATTGACGTCCTCCGGCACCAGCGGCCAGAAAAGTCGCATGCGCTATGACGAGCGCAGCCTGGCCGCCGCCCAATTCATGGTCGCGCAGATTTTCCGTCACTACGGCTGGGACACCCCGGACACGCCGTGCAACTACCTGCTGCTCAGTTATGAGCCGCAAGGTCGCATCACCTTGGGGACCTCGTTCACCGATCAGTTTCTGTGTCGTTTCGCCCCTCCCCATCGCGTGGTCTACGCCCTGCGCAACAATGGTAACGGCCATCAATTCGACGTGTTCGGCGTCATCCAGGCCTTGCAGTCGTTCGCCGAAGAAGGTCTGCCGGTGCGCATCCTCGGCTTTCCGGCCTTTCTCTGGCAAACCCTGCAACGCATGCAGGACACCGGCGTGGGCAATATTCAATTGCCCGCAGACTCGCTGGCCTTCTTCGGTGGTGGCTGGAAAACCCAGGCCGCCGACGAGATCCCCAGACAGCAGCTCTATGCCCGCATCCACCGGCAATTGGGCATTGAAACGTCCCGTTGTCGCGATGGCTACGGCGCCGTCGAGCACGCCGTGCCTTACATCGAATGTACTCGGCACCATTTCCATGTCCCGGTCTATTCGAAGGTATTTGTTCGCAATCCGGCAGATTTATCCCTACTGCCCTACGGTCAAAAAGGTTTGCTGAGTTTTGTCTCACCCTACATCTCGTCCAGCCCTGCGCATGCCGTCGTGATGAGTGACCTGGCCACGCTACACCCCGGCGCGAGTTGCGGCTGTGGACTGGCCAACGATTGGTTCGAACTGCATGGCCGCGCCGGTACAACGGCGGGCAGAAGCTGCGCGATGGCGGCAGCCGAATTGCTGGGGGGGCACTGAGATGTATTTGATAAATGGGCATCTGCACGACACCTACAACTTCGAAGACGCACTTGAATGCCTGCAACAGGATCTTGCGCAGCACCTGAGTACGCCGCTTGAAAGCAGCACCGTGGTGACGGCCGCCACACGCTTTGCCGAGCAATTGCGCGACACCCCCGACGCGTTCGCACTCGATACCGAACAACGGCAAGGCCTGATCGACTTCTGCGCCGCGGAAAAATTGCAGGTCAAACTGCAACGCGAACTCGGCACGCAGCCCGACTCTTTGCGCCGGATCGATTATCGGCAAGCGCGCTTCGAATGCTGGAGTCCGCTCGGGTTGGTGGTGCACATCACCCCGGGTAACGCGCCGCTGCTGGCATTCTGCGCGGTACTGGAAAGCCTGCTGGCGGGCAACGTCAATTGGTTGCGCCCCAGCAGCAGCGATCAGCATCTGACCGCCCGACTGCTCGACGCTTTGCAGCAATGCGACCCGAGCGGACAACTCGCCGGTTACGTTGCCGTATTGCCGGTCGGCACTGCGCAGATTGGCCGATTGTGCCAACGCGCCAACGGTGTCGCGGCCTGGGGCGGTGAATCGGCCCTGCAAGCGATTCGTCAACAGATTCCAGCGGGCTGCCGCTGGATCGATTGGGGACACCGCATCAGCTTCGTCTACCTGACAGCCGATGCCGCCACGCCGCAGGCCCTGGACGCTGTGGCGGATGAAGTCTGTCGGCTGGATCAGCAGGCCTGCTCAAGCCCGCAATGGTTGTTGGTGGACAGCGACGACCCGGCAGTGCTGCGCGACATCGGTGAACGCCTGGCTGCGGCTTTCGAACGGCGCAGCGGGCAATGGCCGGCACTGCTGCCCACGCCTCAAGAGGCGTCGCAAATCACCACGCACATGCAAATGTCCCGGCTGGCGCAAAGTTTTGCCGATCAAACCGGCCATGTCTGGAGCGCACCAGGCTGGCGGGTGATCTGGGCACATGAGCGCCAACTCGGTCCTTCGCCATTGTTTCGCAGTGTGCTGCTGCATCCCGTGCCCCGAGCGCTGATCACTGCCTCTCTGCTGCCATGGCGCAATGTCCTGCAAAGCTGTGCCCTGCTGTGCGCCGACTCGCACATCGGCGAACTGGCCCGGACGTTGATTTCTGCCGGTGTGACACGTATCGCGCCAATCGACGGCATCCACGATGGCTATGACGGTGAACCGCACGATGGCGTCTATGCGTTGCAACGGCTCAGCCGGCGCGTGTCTGTCAGCTTGCCTGCCGCAGTGCTGGCAAACCATGTCACCCTCGACCGCACGCCAACGCCCGCGTTGCTTCCCGGCCGGCCGATCATGAACAAAGAAGCGTTCATCGCCCAGCCGATCAACGCACAAGCCCAGTTGTATTTCCGTTCGGGAGGCAGCAGCGGTACACCGGCGTTGTCGGGTTACAGCCATCGCGATTTCCAGCGACAGATGCGCGCAACCGCCGACGGTTTGTTCGCCGCGGGCCTCGACCCATCGCGGGATCGGGTAATGAATCTGTTCTTCTGTGGCGGGCTGTACGGCGGCTTTCTGAGCTTTGCCAAAGTGCTCGAGCTGCTCGACATCACGCACCTGCCCATGGGTGCCCCGACCGACGATGATTACCGTGAAATCGCCCAACTGATCGTCGATCAGCGCGTGACCGTACTGATGGGTATGCCAAGTACTCTGCACCGCCTGTTCCTCAACGAACGGCAACGACTGCAAGCCTATGGCGGGATCGACAAGGTGTATCTCGGCGGCGAGCACCTGAGCGAACAGAGCCGGACACTGCTGCGCAGTTGCGGCGTGTCCAGCATCCGCTCGGCGATCTACGGCAGCGTCGACGCCGGCCCCCTCGGTCACGCCTGCCAAGCGACAGGCGATGGCGTGTTCCATCTGATGACCGACACCCAGCATCTGGAAATCGTCGCGTTCGACGATGATCGCCCCGTGGCTGACGATGAAACCGGCCGACTGCTGTTCACCTCCATCGCACGGGAAGGGCAGCACGTTCAGCGGTACGACGTCGGTGACAGCGGACGCTGGTTGTCCGGCCCCTGCGCCTGCGGACTGACCTCACCGCGCTTCGAACTGCTGCAACGCCACGGCAAGCTGATCCGCATCGGCACCGACTTCATTTCATTGAGCGAATTGGCGTCGCACCTGCAAGTGCCGTTTCAACTGCTGCTCGATCATGCGCCCGACGGCCTCGAGCGCATGCAACTGCGTAGCGAGCTCAACGCACAGGAAGTCCGGGCCCGGTTAGCAAATTACCCCACGCTGGCGACCGTTATTGAAACCGCTCTGTTGGTTCTGGAAGTTGAGGTCTGCGCCACGCAAAACTTCACGCGAAACAAACACAGCGGCAAAACACCGTTATTGATTGATTCGCGACGTCAATAAAAACCACGAATTCGATTAGCCCTTTATTGAAAAAGAGAACGCTGTGAAAACAACTGATTCCGTAAACGAGTTGATAACGTTTGCTCGCCATCACTCGCACTATTATGGGAAACACTTCGCTTATATTCCCGACACAATTACATCGCTCACACAACTACCCCTGATTGATCCGGTTGAATATTGGAGCGACAGTCAGATCCTCAGCCATTGGCCGGTTCTGACAGGATCGGTAGAACAGGCACTGGTATTTAAAACCGGCGGTTCAAACAGTGCCGGCAAACTTTCGGTGTATACCCGGGATGAATGGCGCGGGTTGGTGCGTGAGTTCGGTAGCAGCCTGAATTGGCAATTCAAATCCGGTGACCGAGTGGCCAACCTGTTCTTTGCAGGTGATCTCTACGCCAGTTTCCTGTTCATCCACGACTCCCTTGCAAATGTGGCTGAAAATATCACCGAATTTCCATTCACTGGCGATGTCGATTCGGCCGTTCTGGCCGAAGCGATCATGCAGAATCGGATCAATGTGCTGGCAGGCTTGCCCGCCCACCTGCTGACCTTTGCGAGCTGGCTCAAGCATCGGGGGCAGACACTGTCCGGCGTTGATACCCTGCTCTATGGTGGAGAAAGTCTGTTTGCTTCACAGCGCCACCTCCTCAACCGGGCGTTTCCCAATGCGCGCATCAGCTCTATCGGTTACGCCAGCGTCGATGCCGGCTTCATCGGCGCTAACCATCGCGACTGTGCCGACGGCGAGCATCGCATGCATGACGGTCACGCCCTTCTGGAGATCATCGACGAACAGTCCGGTGAGGTGATCGAGGCGTGCGATCACGCGGGCTTGTTGGTGATCACCAACTTCAACCGGCGCCTGATGCCGTTGATTCGTTACCCGGTTGGCGACCGTGCCTGCTGGCGCGAGCCCGCCGGCACTGCGCAGCGCAAATTCGCACTCAAGGGCCGCAGCGCGAACAGCCAACGGGTACGGGTGGGTATTTTGTCGCTGATCCCTGATGAACTCGCCGAACTGGTTCGACGCACCGCCGCCAGTGACGACTGGCAACTGGTCATAGAACAGGTCGCGCACAAGGACGTATTGAGCCTGAAATGGGTGGCAACCGCCCAATCCACCACCATGGCCGAGGTCAATCTGGGGCTGGAGGCCGGGCTTATCGAGTTGTACCCGTTGATCACGCAACTGCAGGCAGACCAACTTATGGATCTGCAAGTGCGCTGTTGCACGCTTGAAGATCTGCCACGCCATCCTCGCTCGGGCAAATGCCTGCGCGTGCTGGATCTGCGCCGCTACGAACACAACGACAAGGAGTTGGCCGATGGAACAGTTGATCCTGCGTAACTATCGCGAAACCGATGCGACGGCCGTCAGCCAACTTTTCCGGCAGGTCTATGGCGACCATTACGTGCAGCCCCATGTGTACCTGCCGCATCTGATCAGCCAGAACCACGCCGACAAGCGCTGGCACTCGCTTGTCGCCGTGGTCGGGCAACAGATTCGCGGCCACGCCACGCTGTTTCGCGACACGAACTCGTACACCGCCGAGCTGGCATTGAGCGCCGTACATCCTGATACCCGCGGGCAAAACATCGCCACGCGCCTGGGCCAGCAACTGCTGGCGCACGCACAAGCGCTTGGCTGTCACGACGTATCAATCAAACAGGTGACCCATCATCCGTACACGCAACGCATGGCAACCACCCTCGGCTTCCACAACACCGGACTGTTGCCGGATTACGTGCCCTCACCGTTCGGTAGCCCGGCGCCTGAATCGATTGTCCTGGGCTGTCGCGTCATCGACGGCTATCAACGCCCTTTGCCCAGGCAGACCTGGCCGGCCAGTTGCCGGGCCTTCATGCAGCATCTGTGTCGGGTATTCGGTACACAGGAGCAAATGATTCAATGGCGTGGCCCGGCGATTCAACTTGAACAACACGCCAATCGGCATGACATGCGAATCAAGGAATTGGACCCTGGCCTGCTAAAACAGATACGGCGACTGCCGCAGCACTGGTTGATTTCTATCCGGCTCGGGCTGTCGCAGCACTTTGCCCGCGACCTGGACAGACTGGCAGCCATAGGATTTGTGTTTACCGGGCTGGCACCCGTTGACGGAAATGAAGGGGGATGGCTGGCGCTTTTCCATCGGGGTATGCACCCGCGTGCGCTGGCGCTGCACTGCCCGAACATGCAACGTCTGCACGATCAGATGCAACTGCAAACCGCAGACACCTGGCATTGAAAAAACGGCCCGCTCCTGGCGACCGGGCCGTTTTCAAAACTCAGGCCTTGGCGCTGATACCCTTATCGTTCGGTGTTGCTACGCTGCGGCCATTACCCATGCCGTAGGTCTTGAGGTTCTGCAACACATAGATGGCCTTTTTGTATTCAGGGATCAGGCCATTGGCGTACTTGTCGCCCTTGATGTTGTTGGTCTGGATGGTATCCAACTGCGTGGCGAAGTATTCCAGCGCGTTGAACTTGGCGTCGGGGTCTTTCGGCACGCCGAACCGATCAAACTTGTCGCCAGCATTAAGCAGCGTCATGGCGGTGATCTCGGATATCAATCCACGTCCGCGCAGAAAAGCACTCAGATTGCCCAGACTTTTGGCCGAGACGTTTTCCGGATCGAAGCCCT
This sequence comes from Pseudomonas sp. LBUM1648, assembly GCF_059716145.1. Lineage (NCBI taxonomy): Bacteria > Pseudomonadati > Pseudomonadota > Gammaproteobacteria > Pseudomonadales > Pseudomonadaceae > Pseudomonas > Pseudomonas sp. LBUM1648. The sequence goes on along the minus strand of NZ_CP166808.1, from coordinate 3,025,957 downwards.
TGACGTTTTTGTGCAGCTTTTGTCTGTCCATTTCAGCGATGTTGAGCGCGTTGGGATCATTGCCCACCAGGTTCAGCATTTGCTTGACCTTGGCGCTTTGCGTTACCGGTTTTCCGCGAGTACCGGTGTCCTGTACCAACAGACCTGCCTTGCTTTGCCAGGCCCCGGTGTAGCCGATAGTCATGGGTAAGCTCCTTGAAAGACGAGCATGAAAATGTCCTTTTGATCGACTTGAATGCGCAGAAGTATCTACCGGCCAACTAATGGCACCAACTCTTTTCATGCATCCGTTTACAATTCTTGTACATTCTCGATACAAATCGACAAACGCCCGTAAATGCTGGCCCGCAAGTTCTCTTCCAGACAATTTTCATTAGGCTTTTTGCACTAACGAACCGCCTGGTTAGTTTGTATGTATCAAACCGGATACCTCCCGGCCATCGGGTCGCGTCTTTTTAGTACGCCTGTACCTAAAGCTTCTCGACATAGCGACGATACGTTAGGCATACCCCCACTGTTTACCCCACGCCCCCTAATAAGAAACGCAGCTCAAGGACCGGTCTCCATGCCCGCATTCCGCACCATTCAGGCTCGCTACACGCTGTTTCTGGTTCTGTTCATTCTGTTGTTGTCCGTACTGACCGTGGTTGGCATCAGCCAACTGGTCGCTCCCAAGCTGCGTCATACCGAAGAACAGGTAGTGCTCAACCGCATCGCCGAAGTCGCCGAACAGATTCAGGGCGAACTGAACAAGGTTCAGGCGCAACAGCGCAGCATCACCCAGACCATCCCACTGCTCGACAGCGCGGCCATCGACTCGGTGTTGCCGGGTCTGGTGGATCAGTACGGCGAGCTGAAGGTGTTCGGCGGCGGCATCTGGCCTCTACCGGGCCAACGTGAAACCGGGCGCGACAAGTTCAGCACCTTCTGGCACCGCGATGCCTCGGGCAAACTGGCGGTCAACACGTTCTGGAACAGTGACGCGGCCCCCAACTATTACGACCAGAGCTGGTACAAGGGCGGCATGGCTACGCCACGCGGTCAGTGCGCCTGGGCCGCGGCCTACAAGGACGACGCCAGCGCCGAGCCGCGCACCAACTGCGCCATGGCCATTCAGAAGAACGGCAACGCCTGGGGCGTGTCGACCATCGACGTGACACTGGGCTTCTTCAATGACCTGGTGGCCCGCAAGGAAAAAGACCTCAACGCTGAAATGCTGATCGTCGAGGCCGACGGCAAGATCATCAGCAACAGTTCGCGCATCAGTGGCCCGATCGTGCTGAAGAACATCAGCGAACTGGCCGCCAGCTCCACCTTCGCCAGTCAAGTCAAAACCGGCCTGCAAAACCGCGATCAGGCGCAACGTGTCGAGTTCGACAACAACGGTGAAGCCAGCACCTTCTTCATGCGCCCGATCGAAGGCACGCCGTGGTTCCTCGCCACTGCCCTGCCGACGAAAATGCTCACCGCCCAGCGCGACGACGTGCTCAGCACGCTGAGCCTGTTGCAGATCCCGATGGTGATCCTGCTGGTGCTGTTGCAACTCTATGCGATTCGCCAGTTGGTGCAGCGCATGAAAGCCTTGAAAGCCAACATCGACCTGCTCTCCAGCGGCGATGCCGACCTGACCCGACGCATCACCATCCGCGCCGAAGACGAACTCGGCGCCATCGGCCATTCGGTCAACACCTTTATCACTTACCTGCAAAACATGATCGGCGAGGTCACCCAGGCCACCGGCGCCATGGCGTCGAGTCTGGACAACCTGCAGCGCACCTCGGCGCACACCAGCCAGATCCTGTTACGCCACGCTTCGGAAACCGATCAGACCGTTACCGCTATCACCGAAATGAGTTCGACCGCCGAGAGCGTGGCGCAGAACGCCGCTGAAACCGCTGCGTTCACCCAGCGCGCCAACGAAAACGCCGACCGTTCGCGGGTGGTGGTGGGCGAGGCAACCAACAGCGTTGTGGCGTTGATCGACGAAGTGGCCAGCGCCACCCACAAAGTTGAAAACATGCAACAGGACGCCCAGCGCATCACCGAGATCCTCGGGGTGATCGGCGCAATTGCCGGGCAGACCAACCTGCTGGCCCTCAACGCCGCCATCGAAGCGGCCCGTGCCGGCGAGCAGGGTCGTGGCTTTGCCGTAGTGGCTGACGAAGTGCGTGCCCTTGCCGCCCGCACCCAGGCCAGCACATCGGAAATCAACGAGATGTTGACTCGCCTGACCCAAGGGGTGAGTTCGTCGGTCAGTGCCATGGAAAACACCCAAGCCAGTTGCCAATCGGCCGCCGATGCCACGGCACGAGTCAACTCCGGGCTGGATGAAATGGCCGGCTCCGTCAGCCACATCAACAGCCTGAGCACACAAATCGCCACCGCCGCCGAGCAACAGAGTGCAGTGACCGAAGAGATCAACCGCAGCATGGTGCAGATCCGGCACATGGTCGATGAACTGGTGCAAAGCGGCCAGGCCAGCGAACTCAACACCCGTCAGCTGCTGGAAGCCAATAGTCGCGTGAGTGCGATCATGGGGCGGTTCAAGGTAAGTTGAGCCTCTGACAAATTTGTAATCTCTCGCTCAGCAGGCTGTCAGGGTTGATCTACGATCATCCTGCCAGCCTGCGCTGTATCAACTTGTAACATTGCGTTGATGCGGGACAGGATAATTCGGTCAAACTGCGTTCTTTTTGGCTGCCATCCAAGTCGAGAGCCCATCATGCGAACCCACCTGCGTCTGGTCGCCCTGAGCGCCCTGTTCATCTCCTCCCTGGCGCAAGCCGCCGACCTGATCCCCATTGAAGTGCATCGCGACGCGAACTGCGGCTGCTGCAAAAAATGGATCAGCCACCTGGAAGCCAACGGTTTCAAAGTCGAAGACCACGTCGAAAGCGACATGAGCAGCTTCAAGCAAAAACATGGCGTGCCGCCGCGCCTTGCCTCCTGCCACACCGGCATCATCAACGGCAAATTCGTTGAAGGGCATGTGCCGGCCGAACAGGTATTGGCGTTGAGCAAGCGTGACGATTTGCTCGGCGTTGCCGCACCCGGCATGCCGATGGGCTCACCCGGCATGGAAATGGACGGCATGAGCGATGCCTATCAAGTGATCGGCCTGAAAAAGGACGGCGCTGACGTGGTGGTGGCGGACTACCCGGCCCATTGATGGGCGCTGCTTACATCGGCTTGTTCTTTGCGGCATTCGGCGCGGCGACGCTGTTGCCGCTGCAGTCGGAGGCCTTGCTGGTCGGGTTGATCGTCAGCGACCGTTACTGGCTCTGGGGTCTGCTGGCGGTCGCGACGCTTGGGAATGTGCTTGGTTCGCTGGTCAACTGGTGGCTGGGCCGGGAGCTGGAGCGTTTTCAGGATCGACGCTGGTTTCCGGTCAGCGCCAGGCACATGGCCACGGCTCGCAAGCACTATGAGCGTTACGGGCATTGGTCGCTGTTGCTCAGTTGGCTGCCGATCATTGGCGATCCACTGACCCTGATTGCGGGCGTGATGCGCGAGCCGCTCGGGCGTTTCCTGCTGATCGTCACCCTCGCCAAAGGCGCACGTTATGCCGTGCTGGCCATGCTGACGTTGGGCTGGCTCGGTTGAACATTCAGGCCCGGAGATTGCCTGTGTTTAACGTCGCCCTAATCCGGCCATTTCAGCATCCGCCGATTTCAAACGGAGTTTGACCTTATGTCTGTCACGATTTCCCGTTGGCTGCCGGGCTTGTTCCTTACCGCTGCCCTGCCCCTGTTTGCCCATGCTGCAGCCACCCCGGCCGAAGGCCCGGCATACGGCCCGGAGTTGCAGGGCTTTGAATACCCTTACACGCTTAAACATTTCGCCTTTCAGTCACAGGGTAAATCCCTGCAGATGGGATACATGGACGTCGCCGCCCACGGCAAGGCCAACGGCCGCACCGTCGTGCTGATGCACGGCAAGAATTTTTGCGCGGCGACCTGGGACAGTTCTATCAAGGCCCTGAGCGAAGCGGGTTACCGTGTGGTCGCACCGGATCAGATCGGTTTCTGTACCTCCAGCAAACCGGACAATTATCAGTACAGCTTCCAGCAACTGGCGACCAACACTCAGCAGTTGCTCAAAGCGCTGGGCATCCAGAAAGCCACCCTGCTCGGCCATTCCACCGGCGGTATGCTCGCCACCCGTTATGCGCTGTTGTTCCCTGATCAGGTCGATCAACTGGCACTGGTCAACCCGATCGGTCTGGAAGACTGGAAAGCCCTCGGCGTGCCGTATCGCACGGTGGATCAGTGGTATCAGCGCGAACTCAAAGTCACTGCCCAAGGCATCCGCGACTACGAGCGCACCACTTACTACGATGGTCGCTGGAAACCGGAATTCGACCGTTGGGTCGACATGCTCGCAGGCCTGAGCAAAGGCCCGGGCAAAACCCAGGTGGCCTGGAACTCGGCGCTGATCTACGACATGATTTTCACCCAGCCGGTGTACTACGAGTTCAAGGACTTGAAGATGCCGACCCTGCTGCTCATCGGCACCTCCGACACCACCGCCATCGGCAAGGATCTGGCACCGCCAGAGGTGAAAGCGCAAATCGGTCACTACGACGTGCTCGGCAAACAAGTGGCCAAATTGATCCCGCAGTCGACACTGGTGGAGTTTCCCGGCATGGGCCACGCTCCGCAGATGGAAGAACCGGCGCAGTTCCACAAGGCACTGCTCGGCTGGCTGGACAAGACCAATCCCGTTCGTTGATGAGGTAGCGCTGATGGCGGTGCAGATTGCGGTAATCGATGACTGGCAGGACGTGGCCCGCGACGTGGTCGACTGGTCCGTCCTCGACAGCATCGGTGAAGTGACATTCGAACATGATTACCCGGCGGACAACGCCACGCTCGCCGAACGGCTGGGCAAGTACCAGGTGATCTGCGTGATGCGCGAGCGCACGCGGTTCGATGAAGACCTGCTCAAGCGCTTGCCCAATCTCAAGTTGCTGGTGACCGGTGGTATGCGCAACGCCGCGCTGGACATGCAGGCAGCGGCAAAATTGGGTATCACGGTGTGCGGCACTGACAGCTACAAACACGCCGCGCCCGAACTGACCTGGGCGCTGATCATGGCGGCCACGCGCAATCTGGTGAACGAAGCCAATTCGCTGCGCGCCGGTCAATGGCAGCAAAGCCTGGGCGGCGATCTGCACGGCAAGACGCTGGGCATTCTCGGCCTGGGCAGTATCGGTCAGCGAGTGGCGCAGTTTGGCCAGGTGTTCGGCATGCGGGTGATCGCCTGGAGCGAAAACCTCACGGCCGAACGTGCGGCACAGGTCGGTGTGACCTATGTCAGCAAGCAGGAACTGTTCGAACAGGCCGATGTGCTGTCGGTGCATCTGGTACTCAGCGAACGCAGTCGCGGGCTGGTCGATGCGCAGGCGCTGGGCTGGATGAAACCGACTGCACTGTTGGTGAACACGGCTCGCGGGCCTATCGTCGATGAAGCGGCGCTGATCAAGGTTTTGCAGAAACAGCGTATTGCCGGGGCAGCGCTGGATGTATTCGATCAGGAGCCACTGCCCGCGCTGCACCCTTTCCGCACGCTGGACAATGTGCTGGCGACACCGCACGTGGGGTATGTCAGTCGGCAGAACTATGCGCAGTTCTTTTCGCAGATGATCGAGGATATACAAGGCTGGTCGGCGGGCAACCCGGTTCGTTTATTGAACTGAAACCCTGTAGGAACTGCCGAAGGCTGCAATCTTTTGATCTTGATCTTTACAAAGCAGGATCAAAAGATCGCAGCCTCGTTTCACTCGACAGCTCCTACAGGAGCCATGCAGTCATCCAAATCAATAACTGTCCGCACCACAACAGTGCGCCCTCTCTCCCTACCAGCACAAAATCGTGACCGTCCAGTCACCGTTTTGACCCATCTCTCCAAAAAAACCTGCACTTCGTCGGTGCGTTTCCCCCCTCACACCACGGTTTCCGTGCCTCGCCAACCGATTGTCGAACAATTTACCCATTCCCCCTCGCCCGCTCTAGGATCTGGCCTAGACTCATTTTCGCGGGGCGAAACCGGCCGGTCACACCACAGCAAAATAATCGAAACTTTTGCTGAAGACGGCGGGTCATCTGAAAGGCAGGGGGAACGCGACTGGTTCATTCCTTGCAATGGCCTCACCACCCATTCTGCTAGCGCGTGTTGGGTAGCGTTTGCTCACCGATGCGAGGCGCGTTTGCGCCCGGCCACAGGACTTGGCCATGGACATCGCTTGTTCAAGACAAGAATCAGATCAACGAGACGGGAGATTCATATGATCAGTGCGGCATTGGATATTCAGGGAGAGCGTGCTCAGCAGTCAGTAGGCGAATCGAGTACCGTCAGCGTTCCCGGCAGCCGATCGATCAGCGTCCCCGGCACCAAGACGCTGACTCCGGTCGCGAGTCAGAATCCCAACAAGAAAAAAGTATTGTTCGTGACCTCGGAAATCGCAGATCTGGTGAAGACCGGCGGCCTGGGTGACGTTTCCGCCGCCCTGCCCCGCGCCATGGCCCATCTGCACGACGTGCGGGTGTTGATCCCCGGTTATCCGCAGGTGATGCACAGCGAAAACCCGATCCATATCATCGGCGAACTCGGCGGCCACGCCGCGCTGCCACCGTGCAAGATCGGACGCATGGACATGCCGGACGGGCTGGTGATCTACGTGCTGATCTGCCCTGAGCTCTACGAGCGCGAAGGTTCGCCCTACGGCGCCAACAACGGTCGCGACTGGCCAGACAACCACATTCGCTTTGCTCGCCTGGGTCTGGCTGCTGCCGATATCGCCGCCAATCTGGCCCAGATTCACTGGTGCCCGGATCTGGTGCACGCCCATGACTGGCCGGCCGGTCTGGCCCCTGCCTATATGCACTGGCGCGGGCAGCGCACGCCAACACTGTTCACCATTCACAACCTGGCCTATCAAGGCGTCACCAGCCTCGGCTCCTGCCCCGAGCTCGGCATTCCGAACCATGCCCTGCAACAGGAAGGCATGGAGTTCTACGGCAAGATGTCGTTCCTTAAGGCGGGGATGGCCTATTCGAGCCACATCACCACAGTCAGCGCCACCTACGCACAGGAAATCACTACCCCGGATTTCGGCTGCGGCCTCGACGGCTTTCTCGCCGCCAAGACCCAGCAGGGTTTGCTCAGCGGTATCCCCAACGGGATTGATGAGAGCTGGGACGCGGCCACTGACCCACATCTATTCGCGCCCTTCGCCATTGGCGATTGGGAAGGCAAAGCAGTCAACGCCGCTCACGTTCGTGACCTGTTCGGGCTGAAAGACTCCGAAGGCCCGTTGTTCGCCGTGGTCTCGCGTCTGGTCTATCAGAAAGGCCTGGACCTGACCGAGGCAGTCTCCGAGTACATCGTACAGAACGGCGGCCAGATCGCGATTATCGGTCGTGGCGAGCCGGAAGAAGAGCAAGCCATGCGCGAATTGGCGCTGCGCTTTCCCGGCCAGGTCGGCGTACGCATCGGTTTCAACGAAACCGACGCCCGCCGGATGTTTGCCGGCAGCGATTTCTTGCTGATGCCTTCGCGTTACGAGCCATGCGGCTTGAGCCAGATGTACGCCCAGCGCTTCGGTTCGTTGCCGGTAGCACGCAACACCGGGGGGTTGGCCGACACCATCGAAAACGGCGTCACCGGGTTCCTGTTCGACGAGTCCACCGCCGACAGCTACCGCGAAGCCCTGAGCCGCGCCTTCAAGGTCTTTGCCTTTCCCGAACTGCTCAACGCCATGCGTTGCCGGGCCATGGCCGCGCCATTCAACTGGTGCAAAGCGGTCGAACCCTACGCTGAACTCTATGAACAACTGGTCGCCAAGGCGCTGGGTAAAGCACACCACAAATAATCAGGGAGTTTTCCACGATGCCGTTACGGACCCAAGAGAACTGGCCCCACGGCGCGATCATGCAGGACGCCGAACACACACAATTTGCGCTGTGGGCGCCGGATGCGTTTTACGTCAGCGTGGAGTTGGAGGACGGACAGTCACTGCCGATGCTACCGCAGGCCGATGGTTGGTTTGTGATCAAGACCCGTTGCCCGGCGGGCACGCGTTACCGCTACAACATCGATGGCGAACTTGAGGTGCCCGACCCAGCCTCCAGAGCACAGGACGGCGACCTCGACCGCCGCAGCGTGGTAGTCGATCCGCTGGCCTATCAGTGGCGACACACCGAATGGCGCGGTCGGCCGTGGAGCGAAGCGGTGATCTACGAGCTGCACGTCGGTGCGCTTGGCGGATTTGCCGAGGTCGAACAGCACTTGCAACGCTTGGTTGAGCTGGGTGTCACCGCCATCGAACTGATGCCGCTGGCGCAGTTCCCGGGTGATCGAAACTGGGGTTACGACGGCGTCCTCCCGTACGCGCCGCAAGCGTCCTACGGCACCCCGGAACAACTCAAGCACCTGATAGACAGCGCTCACGGCCACGGTCTGGCGGTGATTCTCGATGTGGTCTACAACCACTTCGGCCCCGATGGCAATTACCTGCACCGTTACGCCAAAGGCTTCTTTCGCGAGGACAAACATACCCCGTGGGGTGTGGCGATCGATTTTCGACGTACCGAGGTGCGCGAGTTTTTCATCGAAAACGCATTGATGTGGCTGCTCGAATACCGCTTCGACGGCCTGCGCCTGGACGCGGTGCACGCCATCGAAGATCCGGACTTTCTCAGTGACATGGCCCAGCGCATCCGCCAGCAGATCGACCCGACCCGTCATGTCTGGCTGACCGTGGAAAACGAGCTCAATCAATCGAGCCTGCTGGAGAATGATTACGACGCGCAGTGGAACGACGACGGCCATAACGCTTTACATGTGTTGCTGACCGGCGAAACCGATGCCTATTACGCCGACTATGCCCTGCAACCCACCGAACAATTGGTGCGTTGTCTGAGTCAGGGCTTCGTGTTTCAGGGCCACATCACCCGCCACGGCGAACCCCGGGGCGAACCGAGTGAACACCTGCCTTCGACCGCGTTTGTCCTGTTCCTGCAGAACCACGATCAGATTGGCAACCGCGCCTTTGGCGAGCGCCTGCATCAACTGGCCGATCCCCGCGCGGTGCAGGCAGCAACCGTGCTGTTGCTGCTATCACCGATGATCCCGATGATGTTCATGGGCGACGAGTTTGCCGCCGAGCAGCCGTTCCAGTTCTTCACCAGCCATCACGGCGAACTGGCGGAGTTGGTACGCGAAGGCCGGCGCAATGAATTCGCTGCGTTCGGTGCCTTCAACGATCCGCACAAACGCGAGCAGATTCCCGATCCTAACGCCGAACAAACTTTCCATGCCTCACAGCCACGGCTGATTGGTAACGGCACGCCACTGCAACAGCAAACCCTCGCGCTGTACCGGCAACTCCTGCAATTGCGCCATAAACACATCATCCCCCACCTGTCTGGTACTCAGGCGCTGGGAGCGCAAATGCTCGGCCATGGCGCCGTCAGCGCACGTTGGCGCCTTGGCGATGGCAGTGAGCTGCGAATCGACCTGAACCTCAGTGATACGGCGGTGGTCAACCCTCCACGGACCGGCGCAGTGTGGCTTTTTCAAAAGCCACCTGCCGTCGAACTGTCGGATGAGGGCCTGCTGCCCCCGTATTGCGCGCTTGTCAGCCTCACGGCCGCAACCCCTTTGCAACCTTTGGATGGAGAGCGCCTATGAGCGATGCGCAACTGGAAATACTTGCAAGCAGAGCCGGCCTTGCCGTCGACTGGATCGACGCCAACGGCCGCCCGCAAAAAGTCGCCCCGGCGGTGTTGCGCAATGTCTTGATCGGCCTTGGCCACCCTGCCAGCACCTCCCAGGAAATCGACGCCAGCCTGCTTGAACTGCAACAGGTCCAGCAAGACCGTCACCTGCCGCCGCTGCTGACCAGTGATGTCGGCGTCGGGGTTGATCTGGCGCGTTATTTCAAACCTGAAACCCCGTGTGAGATCCACCTTGAAGACGGTTCGCGTATGAACCTGAAACTCGATTCCGAGTCGGTACTGCCCGGCCTGATCCCGGTCGGCTATCAACAGGTTCACATTGACGATCAATACTTCACACTTGCCGTGGCGCCTGAGCGCTGCTTCAGCGTCGGCGACGCGGTAGACAATCCGATCCCTCGCGCCTGGGGGCTCAGCGTGCAGCTATATGGCCTGCGTCGCCCCGGCGATGGTGGCTTCGGCGACACCCAGGCACTGGAAGAACTGGCGCGGGTGGCCGGTGAACGCGGTGCCGACGCACTGGCGATCAGCCCGCTGCACGCGATGTTCAGCGCCGACACCGGGCGCTACAGTCCATATTCGCCATCCAGCCGTTTGTTTCTCAATTCCCTGTATGCCGCACCCGGCACAATTCTCGGTGAACGGGCTTTGCGCGATGCGATCGACAGCGCTGGTCTGGCCGAGCAGTTTGCGAAACTGGAAGACCTGAAACTGATCGACTGGCCCGCCGCTGCCGAGGCCAAGCTCAAACTGCTGCAAGCCCTGTACGACGGATTCACTGCGGGCGATCACCCGTTGCACCCGGACTTCGCCAGTTTTCGTCATGCTGGTGGCGAGGCACTGGAAAACCACTGCCGCTTCGAAGCCATCCAGGAAATGCGCGCCGCACGTGGCGAAAGCCTCGACTGGCGCGAATGGCCGGAACATTGGCACGACCCGCGCGGCGCCGCGCTCGAAGCGTTTGCCGAAGAATATGCTGAGCGCATCGGTTACTTTGCGTTCTGCCAATGGCTGATCCACCGATGCCTGGAGCGTGCGCAAACCGCCGCGCGTAGCGCCGGCATGGGCATCGGCCTGATCGCCGACCTTGCCGTGGGTGCCGATGGCGCTGGCAGTCAGGCCTGGAGCTTTCAGGACGAACTGCTCGCCTCGCTCACCGTTGGTGCGCCACCGGACATTCTTAATCGCTCCGGTCAGGGCTGGGGGATTTCCGCGTTTTCCCCCGAAGGCCTGATCCGCAACGGCTTTCGTGCCTTCATCGAAATGCTGCGCGCGAACTTCGCCCACGCCGGCGGTTTGCGCATCGACCATGTCATGGGCCTGCAACGCCTGTGGGTGATTCCCAACGGCGCGGCACCGGCCGACGGTGCCTACCTGTATTACCCGGTGGACGATCTGTTGCGCTTGCTGACGCTTGAATCCCATCGTCATCAAGCGATTGTGCTCGGCGAAGACCTCGGCACCGTACCCGACGGTCTCCAGGAAAAACTCATCGCCCGCTCCATGCTCGGCATGCGCGTGCTGTTGTTCGAACAGGACAACACCCGTTTCAAACCGATTCTCGACTGGCCGGATAACGCATTGGCGACCACCAGCACTCACGATCTGCCGACGCTAAACGGCTGGTGGCATGGCCGCGACATCGACTGGAATTCGCGACTGGGTTTTGTCGATGCCAACGGCGAAATCGAATGGCGCCGGCATCGTCAACGGGAACGTGAAGGCCTGCGCGGAGCGTTGAGCCAAGACCCGCAGAACTTTCGCGAAGAGTCCCACGAGGCCGATCAGGTGGTGGACGCCAGCGTGCGTTTCCTCGGGCATACTCGCGCGCCGCTGGTGTTGCTACCGCTGGAAGACGCGCTGGGCATCGACGAACAAGCCAATCTGCCAGGCACGATCGATACGCATCCGAACTGGTCGCGGCGCCTGCCCGGCGCCAGCGAAGCTTTGCTCGACGGTGCGGATGCAGCGCGGCGTCTTGAACTATTGGCGTGCGCACGCCTTCAGGCAGCCGAGCGTGACCAATGAATCAGGCGCTCATCCAGCCATTGCGCGCCACCCTGCGCCTGCAATTTCACCAAGGCTTCACCCTTGAACAAGCGGTGCCACTGGTTCCGTATTTCGCCTGTCTGGGCATCAGCCACATCTACGCCTCACCGCTGCTCGCGGCGCGGGCAGGTTCGATGCACGGCTACGACGTGGTCGATCCGACTCAGGTCAACCCGGAACTCGGCGGCGAACCCGCGCTACGGAACCTGGTCAGCGCCCTGCGCGAACACGACATGGGCCTGATCCTCGACATCGTCTCCAACCACATGGCGGTTGGCGGCAGTGACAATCCATGGTGGTTGGAACTGCTGGAATGGGGACGCCTGAGCCCCTACGGTGAGTTCTTCGACATTCAGTGGCACTCGCCGGACCCGTTGATGGAAGGCCAGTTGCTGCTGCCGTTTCTCGGCAGCGATTACGGTGTCGCGTTGCAGGAAGGCACGCTGAAACTGCATTTCAATGCGCAGAACGGCAGCTTCCACGTCGAGCATTACGATCACCGCTTCCCGATCTGCCCGAACGATTACGGCGAATTGCTCAAACCCGAAGATGCGCTGAAATCGCTCGCCGATCATTTCAGTGCCCTCAGCTATCAGACCAACGCCCATTCACTGGCCGGCCCGCTCAAGGAAGAACTGCGGCAACTGGCCAGAGATCCGCAGATCCTTGAAGCCATCCAGCGCAATCTGGAGCATTACGACTCAACTACTGAGGAAGGCTTCCACAAGCTCCATCAGTTGCTGGAGCGCCAGAGCTATCGCCTCGCCAGTTGGCGCACGGCGGCTGACGACATCAACTGGCGGCGTTTCTTCGACATCAATGAGTTGGGTGGTTTGCGCGTCGAACGTCCGGCGGTGTTCGAAGCGACCCACGGCAAAATCTTTCAGTTGATCGCCGAAGGGTTGGTCGACGGTTTGCGCATCGACCATATCGACGGCCTCGCCGATCCGCGCGGTTACTGCCGCAAACTGCGTCGGCGTGTTGACCTGTTGGCGCCGGGACGGCATCTACCGATCTACATTGAGAAAATCCTCGGCGCTGGCGAAACCCCGCGCCGCGACTGGGCGGTGGACGGCACCACCGGTTACGAGTTCATGAATCAGCTGTCGTTGCTGCAACACGATCCGGACGGCGAATTCGTACTCGGTGACTTGTGGCAGCGCCGCACCGAACGCCCCGCAGCGTTTATCGAAGAAGCACAACTGGCGCGTCAGCAGATCCTCAATGGCTCGCTGGCCAGCGATTGCGAAAGCGTTGCCCAAGCGCTGCTGCAAGTGGCCCGCGATGACCTGATGACCCGCGACCTGACCCTCGGCGCAATTCGCCGCGTACTACAGGCGTTGATTGTGCATTTCCCGGTGTATCGCACCTACATCAGCGCGATGGGTCGCTCGGCGCAGGATGACGTGTTTTTTCAGCAGGCCATGGACGGTGCGCGGCAGACTCTCGGCGAAGGCGACTGGCCAGTGCTCGATTGCGTTGCAGCGTGGCTCGGCGGCACGCCATGGCGACAAAAGCCACGCGGACGCTCGCGCAAAATCCTCAAACATGCCTGCGTACGCTTCCAGCAATTGACTTCACCGGCGGCCGCCAAAGCCGTGGAAGACACCGCGCTGTATCGTTCGGCCGTGCTGCTGTCGCGCAATGACGTCGGCTACAACACCGAGCAGTTCAGCGCGCCGGTCAGCGATTTCCACGAGATCAATCTGCAGCGCCTGGCTCAATTCCCCGACAACCTGCTGGCCACTGCCACCCACGACCACAAACGCGGCGAAGACAGCCGCGCGCGCCTCGCGGTACTCAGCGAGCGCAGCCACTGGTACGCCGAACAGATCGAACTGTGGCGCGCCCTCGCCCGCCCTGTGCGCGTTGACGAGCAAATGCCGTCGACCGGTGATGAGCTGATTCTCTATCAGGCGCTGCTCGGCAGTTGGCCGCTGGATTTGCATGACGGCGATCAGGCAGGTTTTGCCGACTACGCCAAACGCATCTGGCAATGGCAACAGAAAGCCCTGCGTGAAGCCAAGCTGCAAAGCAGTTGGAGCGCGCCGAACGAAGCCTATGAAAACGCCGCGCAGGCATTCACCGAAAAACTCCTCACCGGTGAAGAAGGTGGACTGCTGCGCGCGGCGTTGAGCAAAACGGTCAACAGCATTGCCGCAGCCGGCGCGCTCAACGGCTTGGCGCAAACCTTGCTGCGCATGACGGTGCCGGGGATGCCGGATTTGTATCAAGGCAACGAGTTCTGGGACTTCAGCCTGGTCGATCCGGACAACCGCCGGCCGGTGGACTACCCCGCTCGCGAGCAGGCTTTGGCGGCGCAGGCGCCGACCACGGAGCTGCTGTCGAACTGGCGTGACGGTCACATCAAGCAAGCCTTGATCGCCCAAGTGCTGAACCTGCGCGCTGAACACGCCGAGCTGTTCCGGCGTGGCACGTACCAGCCGCTGGAGGTGCTGGGCAGCCAGGCGCATAACGTGCTCGCGTTTGCTCGCGAGCATGAAGGTCAGCAAGCCATCGTGATCGTGCCGATTCGCTGCGCGACATTGCTGGAAAACAGTGCCGTCCCGCAAATCGATGCGCTGCGCTGGGGCGATACGCGGGTGGTTTTACCGTTCGCCGCCTCTGACAAAAATCTGAAGGGACTTTTTGCAACCACAGCAGTCACAAAAAGCAGGGAGCTGAATGTCAGCGACGCGCTGGGGGATGTCCCGGTCAATCTCTTTATCCAACACTTAACGTAAGCATGAGTTCAGTTCAGGAGCATTGCGATGAGCACCGACGATAAACGCATCCGCGAATTCGCCTATCAGATCTGGGAATCCGAAGGTAAGCCCGAGGGCCACGAAGAACGCCATTGGGAGATGGCGCGCAAACTGGCCGAGGCCGAAGCACTGGCACCGAAGAAATCACCGAAGGCTGCCGGCAGCAAAACAGCAGGCAAAACCGCCGAGGTGAAGGCGCCAGCCGCCAAGCCCAAAGCCCCGGCCAAAGCCAAGCCTGCGAGCGCCGCCAAAGTCGTGCCACCGGGCGAAAAAGCCGTCGAGAAAAAGCCCAAGGTGCCACGCAAGCCCCCGGCGAACTGACGCCCCCCCGATTATTGAACTGAATGACTGTGTGGCGGGCTTGCTCGCCACAGAGGGCCAACTCGCCCTGAAAAAACACACTACCGCCATGCTGGTGAAAACTTATGTGGTGAGGGGATTTATCCCCGATGAGTCGCGAAGCGGCCCCAGAACAACCAATGCGGAACATCTGACACCCCGCATTCAATGATTTTGCGACTGCTGCGCAGCCGATCGGGGATAAATCCCCTCACCACAAAAGCTTCCCCCCACTGGTCAGGTATCAACCGAACTACCCCGATTTTTGCAGGAGCAATCATGACCCGTCCAAAGAATGCCGAGCCCGCCACACACGCCGAGCCTTCGAGAATTCGTGAGGGTCTGCCCTTCCCGCTCGGTGCGACCTGGGATGGCTTGGGGGTGAACTTTGCCCTGTTCTCCGCCAACGCCACCAAGGTCGAACTGTGCATCTTCGACGATGCCGGTGAAGTCGAGCTCGAACGAATCGAACTGCCCGAATACACCGATGAGATCTACCACGGCTACTTGCCCGACGCCCATCCGGGGCTGATCTATGGCTACCGCGTCTACGGCCCGTATGACCCGGCCAACGGCCACCGCTTCAACCACAACAAATTGCTTATCGACCCCTACGCCAAACAACTGGTCGGCCAACTCAAGTGGTCCGAAGCCTTGTTCGGCTACACCATCGGCCACCCCGACGCCGACCTCAGTTTCGATGAACGCGACAGCGCTCCCTTCGTGCCCAAATGCAAAGTCATCGACCCGGCGCATACCTGGGGCAACGACCAGCGCGTCAGCGTGCCGTGGGACAAAACCATCATCTATGAGACTCATGTGCGCGGCATCAGCATGCGCCACCCCTCTGTGCCGGAAAACGTGCGCGGCACCTTCGCCGGTTTGATGAATGACGATGTGCTCAAGCACATTCGCAGCGTCGGGGTTTCATCGGTCGAGTTGCTGCCGATCCACGCTTTCGTCAACGACCAGCACCTGCTGCACAAGGGCATGACCAACTACTGGGGCTACAACAGCATTGCGTTTTTCGCCCCGGACCCGCGCTACCTGGCCAGCGGCAAGATCGCCGAGTTCAAGGAGATGGTCGCCCACCTGCACGAAGCCAATCTCGAAGTGATCCTCGACGTGGTCTACAACCACACTGCCGAGGGCAACGAGCAAGGCCCGACCCTGTCGATGCGCGGCATCGACAACGCCTCGTATTACCGGCTGATGCCGGACGACAAGCGCTTCTACATCAACGATTCCGGCACCGGCAACACGTTGGATTTGAGTCACCCGTGCGTCTTGCAAATGGTCACCGACTCGTTGCGTTACTGGGCCAGCGAAATGCATGTCGACGGCTTCCGCTTCGACCTGGCGACTATCCTCGGCCGCTATCACGACGGTTTCGATGAGCGGCACAGCTTCCTTGTGGCCTGCCGTCAGGACCCGGTTTTGCGTCAGGTGAAAATGATCGCCGAACCGTGGGATTGCGGCCCCGGTGGCTATCAGGTCGGCAACTTCCCGCCGGGCTGGGTCGAGTGGAACGACAAATTCCGCGACACCGTGCGCGCGTTCTGGAAGGGTGACGACGCCCAGGTCGCCGACTTTGCCAGCCGCATGACCGCGTCCGGCGAGATGTTCAACCAGCGCGGCCGGCGGCCGTATTCATCGGTGAACTTCATCACTGCCCACGACGGCTTCACCCTCAACGATCTGGTGTCGTACAACGACAAGCACAACGAAGCCAACGACGAGAACAATCAGGACGGCAGCAATAACAACCTGTCCTGGAACCATGGCGTAGAAGGTCCGACCGACGATCCCGAAATCAACGCGCTGCGTCATCGGCAGATGCGCAACTTCTTCGCCACGCTGCTGTTGGCCCAAGGCACGCCGATGATTGTCGCCGGCGACGAATTCGCCCGCACGCAGGATGGCAACAACAATGCCTACTGCCAGGACAGCGAGATCGGCTGGGTCAACTGGGATCTGAGCGAGGACGGCAAGGCCCTGCTCAAATTCGTCAAACGCCTGATCAAGCTGCGTCTGGCTTATCCGATCCTGCGTCGTGGGCGCTTCCTGGTCGGCGAGTACAACGAGGACATCGGCGTCAAGGACGTGACCTGGCTCGCCCCGGACGGCACCGAGATGACCACCGAGCATTGGCATGACGCGCACAATCGTTGCCTGGGCATGTTGCTCGACGGCCGCGCGCAGGAAACCGGGATTCTGCGCAAGGGTGCCGACGCGACCCTGCTGCTGGTGGTCAATGCGCACCACGACATCGTCAACTTCACCTTGCCGGAAGTCCCGGAAGGCAGTTTCTGGACCTGCATGGTCGACACCAATCAGCCGGCGATCCGAGGCCAGGAGCGCTTCGACTTCGGTCACGAGTACTCCGTCACCGGGCGTTCGCTGCTGCTGTTTGAACTGCAACGTGAAGAAGAAGACTGATATGGACTTGCAGAACTATCTGGCCCGCCGTCCACCGGACTATGCCGACACGTTAGCCCTCGGTGGATGCTTGCGGGCCATGGTTGAAGCCGGACTGGACCGTTTACCGCTGCCGGGCAGCGGTCACACGCTGGAGCGTTTTCGGCATCTGGCGAATGTCGGCGGGCATGATCTGGGGTTATGCAAACTCTATGAAGGCCATACCGACGCGCTGGCAATCATCGAGCAATTGGGTGGTTCGCCAACGCCCGGCAGCACGTGGGGCATGTGGGCGGCCGAACCGCCGCAAGCGCGGGTGCAAGTGCGTCCCGCCGGGCATATGGTCACGCTCAATGGACGAAAAGCCTGGTGTTCCGGCGCCGCCGTGCTGAGCCATGCGCTGCTCACCGCGTGGGATGCCGATGATCAGCAACAATTGGTCGCCGTCGCACTGGATCAACCGGGCGTGACCGTTACCGATCAAGGCTGGCAAGCGGTGGGCATGGGCGCCACCGGCAGCGTCGAAGTGCTGTTCGACGGCGCCGAAGCGCAGGCCATCGGCAATCCCGGTGATTACCTGCAACGCCCAGGCTTCTGGCAAGGCGGGATCGGCATCGCAGCGTGCTGGTATGGCGCTGCGCGGCAAATCGGTGAATACCTGCGCAAGCAATGTGCTCATCGAGACGAGCCGCATGCCCTCGCCCATCTCGGCGCGGTCGACAGCGCGTTGCAGTCGGCCGCCGATGTGCTGCGCTTCAGCGCCTTGCACATCGACGCAAATCCCGAGGACAGCGCCGAACTGCTGGCCCGACGCGCCCGCGCCGTGGTGGAACAATCCGCCGAGCAAGTCATCCGTGAGGTCGGACGTGCCTTGGGGGCCGGGCCCTATTGCAAGGATCGGCATTTCGCCCGACTGATCGCCGATCTGCCGGTGTTTCTGCGTCAAAGCCACGCCGAACGCGACCTCGCCGGCCTCGGCCAACTGGTTGCCGCTCAACCCGAAGAGACATGGACGCTATGAATGCGGTCAAGAAAGATAATCCGATCGTCGGCCAAGGCACGTCCCTGCACCAATGGCAGGGTTCGCGGCAACTGGCGCAATTGGACAGCCTTGATATT
The DNA here is from genome assembly GCF_059716145.1 of Pseudomonas sp. LBUM1648. Classification (NCBI taxonomy): domain Bacteria; kingdom Pseudomonadati; phylum Pseudomonadota; class Gammaproteobacteria; order Pseudomonadales; family Pseudomonadaceae; genus Pseudomonas; species Pseudomonas sp. LBUM1648. The sequence continues at coordinate 3,007,527 of NZ_CP166808.1, read as the reverse complement.
CAAAGTCTGGTTCCGCCGGGTGCAAGAGCAGTAATCATCGCGCCACACCCGGACGATGAAGTGCTCGGTTGCGGCGGCCTGCTGCAATTGCTCGCCGCTGCCGGCCGCCCGCTGCAACTGATCTCGGTCACCGACGGCTGTGCCAGCCACCCCGGCTCCGAGCGCTGGCCAGTGGAGCGCCTGAGCGTGATCCGTCCGCAGGAATCCGCCGAAGCGCTACGGCGCCTCGGCCTGCCCATGCATCGAGTGAAATGGCTGCGTGGCGGTTTCACTGACACGCAAGTAGCGGCGCAAGAAGCTGAGCTGAGCGACTTTATCGAGCGGCATCTTCGCCCCGATGATGTCATTTTTACCACTTGGCGCGAGGACGGCCATTGCGACCATGAAGCCGTCGGTCGCGCCAGTGCCGAAGCGGCGCGCAGAGTCGGCGCAACCTGCCATGAGCTACCCGTGTGGACCTGGCACTGGGCAACGCCTGAAGACGTGTTGGTGCCGTGGCAACGAGCACGCAAGATTCTGCTGTCGCCTGAGCAAGTGGCGCGCAAACGCCACGCAGTACACGCCTTCGCCAGCCAGCTGGAAGGCGACGCGGCCGCCGGACTCGCCCCGGTGCTGGCGCCGTACGTGCTCGATCGCCTGCTGCAACCGTTTGAAGTGGTGTTTCTATGAGCGTCGAGGATCGTTACTTCGAAGGCCTGTTCGCCGACAACGATGACCCGTGGGCGTTCCGCCAGCGCTGGTATGAGCAACGCAAACGCGCAATTACCCTCGCCGCTTTGCCGCGTCCGCATTACCGGTCGATTTTCGAGCCGGGCTGCGCCAATGGCGAGTTGAGTGCCGAACTGGCCGGTCGCTGTGATCGGCTCCTGTGCTGTGACACCGCGAGCGCTGCGGTGAGTCTGGCGACCACGCGATTGAGCCTGTTTGATCACACCGAAGTACGCCAAAGTCGTTTGCCCGGCGACTGGCCGGAGGAAAAATTCGACCTGATTGTATTTAGCGAGATCGGCTACTACCTCGACAGTAAAGATCTGACAGAAGTGATCCGCCGGATCAGTGATTCCCTGACCGCCGACGGCCAACTGCTGGCCTGCCACTGGCGACCACCCATCGACGGCTGCCCGCTAAATGCACGGCAGGTTCACGACTTGATCCACGAACAATTGCACTTGCCGCGCCTGGTGCTGCATCAGGAGGCCGACTTTATTCTTGAAGTATGGAGTCGCGAACCGCGCTCGGTGGCGGCGCTGGAGGGTTTGCGATGATTGGCATTTTGATCCCGGCGCACAACGAGGAAGACCTGCTCGACGAATGCCTGAACGCCGCGCTAAAGGCCAGCCGGCACGGTTTGCTCGCTGGCGAACGGGTTGAAGTGCTGGTGGTGCTCGACAGTTGCACTGATCGCTCGGCGCAGATCGTCAGCGGTTATCCGGTGCAGAGCCTGCATATTGATGCACGCAATGTCGGCCAGGCCCGAGCCGCTGGCGCACAGCTGTTGCTTGAGCGCGGGGCGCGCTGGATCTCTTGCTCCGACGCCGACAGTCGCGTCGCCGATGATTGGCTGGTGGCGCAACTCGGGTTGGGTGCGGACGCGGTATGCGGTACGGTCACTGTCGAGCGCTGGCATGAATCGTTCGATCAAGCGGCACAAATTCGCTATCACCGGCACTATCGGGCCTGCGAGGGCCACCGGCATATCCATGGCGCCAATCTGGGCGTCAGCGCCGATGCCTATCGTTGGGCTGGAGGCTTTAAACCGCTGGCTTGCGACGAAGATGTGCAACTGGTGCGGGCGCTGGAACTGGCCGGCGCGAACATCGCCTGGAGCCATCGCCCGCAAGTTCACACTAGCGCCCGTTTCGACAGCCGCGCGCGTGGCGGATTTGGCGACTACTTGCGAAATCTGGCACAGATGACACAAAAAAAAGCGGATCAGATTGATCTGTGACGCGACGAATCACGCTTCATGAGCAATACTCTTCTGCGCGGCAATCCAGGGTTCGGAGCACCGCACGGCAATCAACCAGCCTTCACGGGTCGGCCACCGCAGATGTTTCTGGCTGTGGGCACGATTGAGGGCGAGACAACACAAGGACGTCGTACCCATGAAACCGTTATCGCTCATCGAAAACAGCCCGTCAGCGCAAATCTGGAACAGCGCCGCGCAACTCGACAATATTCCCGTCATCAACACCCGCAGTCTGGTGCCGCCCGGCGCCCGCGCCGTGGTGATCGCCCCGCATCCCGGGGATGAAGTGGTGACCTGCGGCGGCCTGCTGCAATTACTCTCAAGTCTCGGTCATCCGCTGCAACTGCTGTCCATCACCGACGGCAGTGCCAGCCACCCCGGCTCGCGGCAATGGTCGGAAAAACGCCTGAGCGTATTTCGCCCGCAGGAAAGCGTCGAAGCCCTGCGTCGCCTCGGCTTGCCGATGCACAGCCTGAAATGGGTGCGCGGCGGTTTCACCGACAACGCCTTGAGCGACCAGCATGTTCAACTGACCGAGTTCATCGGCCGCTACTTGCGGCCAGGTGATGTGGTGTTCAGCACTTGGCGCGGCGATGGCAATGACGATCATGAGGCAGTTGGCCGCGCTGCCGCCGAAGCCGCCGAAGTGGCCGGTGCGACCTTCCACGATGTGCCGGTCTGGGCATGGCACTGGCCTGAGCGCGATCAAAAACTGATCCCCTGGGAGCGCGCACGCAAACTGCGCCTCGACACCTGGACCGTCGCGCGCAAGAGCCACGCCACCCACGCCTACGCCAGCCAGCTCAAGGGCGAGCCGGCAATCGGCATCGCCCCGATGCTGCCACCGGTGATTCTGGAGCGGATGCGTTTGCCTTACGAAATTGTTTTCGTCTGAGCAAAGCCTGTGCGTTCACATCAATGACCACTCGTCGCCACCTGTCAGATCTGACAGGTGTCTAATTCATCGTTTAGCGCTCTGATAGCTCCTGCCCGTTCCCTCTGCGCAGGAGCTTCGCCCATATGACTACCTCAAACCCACCAGACAACACCATTCTCGTGCTCCGCCCACCCCGAGTACCTGAAGCCACTACCCCGGTAGTCGGCGCCATTTATGGTGTGCCCAAACATGTCTATGACCTCAAACCCATGGGCCTGACAATCGCAGTCGATCCGCCGGCGTCGGGTACGGTTGATGCCGGCGATGTCATCCGACTCGTGCTGAACGGCGCCAGCACCGAGGCCACAAAAACCATCCCGGATGGCGGAGAGAACAACATTCAAACGTTGTATCTGCCCATAGGCCTGCTGCTGACAGACCTTGTCAATGAACTCGTTTACACCATCACCCGCGGCAGTCTGAACAAGGGGACTTCGACGCCGGCGCTGACATTGCTGTACAACCGCATCCGTCCTGGCCTCAAAGATCGCTTGACCGATCCCGGTGGTCACTCCGAACTCAAATTGCTGCTGCCCGACGCCATCAAGAACGGCGTCGCCCCGGACTTCGTCAGCGCAGAGGTGTGTGTGGCGTACCCCTACTGCCGGGCTTACGACCGCATCAGCCTCAAATGCAACGGCGAACTGATGACGGCCGATGTCAATCCGAATCAGGCGCCGCAACCACCGGATCATGGCTCCGAAGTGCCGATCACCATCTGCTTCACCGTGGATCGCGCTTACCTGGACAAGGCGAAACGGCTGGATCACAAACTGAATTTTTCCTACACCGTCATCGACCAGCTCGGTAACGGCCCGGACACCGATGCACCGTGGTCGCCGGCGCAGACCGTGGATGAGGATCTGGATGGTGTCCTGCTGCCGATGCCGATTCTGCTGGAGCGCAAAGAGGACTATCCCGGGGATGATGCGAGCATCATCGATCTGGAAAAGCTCGCCGGTAATCCGTTGCTGATGGTTGTGATAACGGCGGACAGCCGTTTTGTGGCCGGTGACGATGTCCTTGCCACCTACACCGCGAAAAATACAGGCCAACCCGCCGACGTGGTAGTGACTGTCCCCGGCAAAGTTGAAGCGGATCCTTTCGGTTCCAAGAAAACCTTGTTCCTTGAAATGGCCAACGACAAGGTCTTCGCTGGCAGTAGCGTGACGGTGACCTACGAACTGCGCCGCCCCAACGGTGATCTGGTGGGTAACTCAAAACCTGCGAAGGCCACGGTGACGGGTGCGGCCCCGATTAAATTGTTGAAGCCAAAAATCAAGCAAGCCCCCAACGATACAAGCCTCGAGCCGCTCGCTGCCAAGGACGCCCTGACGGCCGTGATTCCAGCCTACCCCAACATGATCGGCACGCAGGTCACCGTGACCTGGAGCGGCACCGCCGGTTCGGGCAGCCAGACCGTCGGCCCCATCAATGTGAGCACGCAAGGGGATCTGAACATCCCTCTGGACAACGCAGTCGTGGCGTTCAACCTTGGTAAAACGGTGACGGTGGCCTACACCGTGACCGGCAATAGCACACCGTCGGATCCGCTGGATCTGAGTGTGCTGCCGATTGCCGATGAAAACCCCGCCATGGGCATACCGTTAATCACCCAGGCGGCCAACAATGGTGCCGGCCCCGAGTTCGACGTCAGCAAGCTGACCACTGCCGCAACCGTGCGAGTGAACCGTTGGCCACTGATTGCGCTGGCTCAGTACGTCTGGCTGCGCCTGACAGGCACCAAAAAGGATGGCAACAACTACGACGAAACGTTTTGGCAACCACCGGGCTCGCAAACCAACACTACCTGGATCAGCCAAGGCTATTGGGAGCGCTCGATCCCCCTCGCCACCTTGCAGAATCTGAAAGACGGTAGCGAACTGACACTGGAGTTCAAAGCCGGACTTGGCGGAAGTCAGGACGTTGGTCTGGCGCTAATCTTCAAGAAACGCATTTATACCGTCAAGGCCGTTGAGGATGTGAAGCCTGAGATCACAATGATCACCGGCTCGCCGAGTGGAGACGAGATTCAACCGGACGGCATCACTGTGGAAACGGCAGTGATCCTGACGGGCACTGCCGCCAAGGACCAGGATGTGAAAATCCTCGACGGCGACACACCCAAGGCCGAAGCCACGGCCGACCGCGTCACTGGCGTCTGGACTAAACTGATCACGGGGTTGAATGTGGGCGCCCACAGCTTTATCGCCGAGGCGTTGTATGGGGCAGCTCAGAAGTCTGACCCGAGAGTCGTTAATGTGCGAGAAAAACTATCGATCACTTGGGATTTCAATGATGGCAGACCTCCCCAAGCTCATGGGTGGACCCCCCAAGGTGGGTATGCCTGGAAAGACAACTGTTACAACGAAAACGGCACTGTTCGGTGTAACACCAACTATCAAGGCGAGTTTCCTGGGGATCATAGTGGCAATGTCATGGTAATCCCGCTCTCGGTCTTGGCAGGAAAGACTTACGACTTTGGTTTTTCAGTGGCGGCTATTACAAACAGCGGCTATTCGACAAGACTTTGTTTGAAAATTGACAACACAGAAATTGGAGGACAGGTCGATACACAAAATCAGCCTGGGGTCTGGAAAAACGGTTCAGGTCTCTATACGGCCTCCTCCACCAAGGTTGTGACGTTCGCGGTCAAAAACTTTGTGGGCAGTGGCGGTGGTAATGACTTCTGGATTGATAACATCTGGGTACGTGAGCGGTAGAAACAGCCTCCAGCCCGGTGGGTGTGGGTGTGGGTGTGCGCCTGCTCGCTCCCACAAGGGGCTGAGACAATTTCGGACGATTTGTGGCGGTTGACGGGTTTGGCCTCACTCCCTATCCTCGCGTCCGTCACGACTCATTCGTGATCGGGTTTGACGGCTCGGCGGTTTTTTAAGGTGTGCACTGTTCTCCAACTTTGCTCGCGCGCTTGCGTGCTCGATACAAAGCTCAATGGTGACTGTGCGCGGGGCACTTTCGAGTGCGCCGGGTACCTTAGACCGGTCCGTCAACCTGCGCACAGTTGCCACCCATTCGTTTGACGGCGACCGAGTGGCAGCTCTTGATGACTAAGGAGCTACACCGATGACCGATCCAACCACAACTTCCACCCCCTTCGCCCGCTGCGACCACGTCGCCCACCACCTCTTCGCCGTACAACCCGGCATCCCCTTACTCGACGCCCTGGAACACGCCGCCGTCTACCTCAGTTGCGCCGAAGCCCTCGCCCATCAAGCCCCTACCGCCACCCGCCCGGAACACAGCGGTTCGTTGAACTGGGCCTGTCAGCAGATGCTCGGCAGCGCACGCGCGCTGGTGCAGGCTTCGATAGATGGTTTGCACGCTGCACGCGCCGGAGGTGAAGCATGAATTCGCACATCTCGATGACCCACAACGAAGACAGCATTCCCGTCCTGCTCGTCTCCACCCAAGCGCCACTGGATGTGTTGCACACCAGTGCGGCCAGTCGTTTTCTGGCGGTGACGCAGATGATGGAAAGCCTCGCTAGCCTGGATATCTCGTCAGCCAAAGGCGCCGATGTGCAGCAATTGGCCCACGCGGCGGCGATGTTGCTGCGCGATGGCTGTGATGTGATGGATGTGCTGGGGCGGCAGATTCGATTGCGCGTCTGATGTAGGCGCTGCCGAAGGCTGCGATCTTTTGATCCTGAACAACAAGATCAAATGATCGCAGCCTCGTTTCACTCGACAGCTCCTACGCTCGTTGGCTGTGTTGATTCAGAAGGAACCGCCACCCCCACACATCAGTCGCATGAATACGCACTCAGGATTCAGAGGAGTAACCGTGTCCAGCGATCCCAAGCGTCACGCCGTCGACGCACCCGTCATCCATCGCATGCGCGTGCTGACGGTCAATACCCACAAGGGCTTCACCGCGCTCAACCGGCGTTTCATCCTCCCGGAACTGCGCGAAGCGGTACGCAGCACATCAGCCGATCTGGTGTTTTTGCAGGAAGTGGTGGGTGAGCACGAGCGACATTCGAACCGTTACAACGAGTGGCCGCAAACCTCGCAATACGAATTCCTCGCCGACAGCATGTGGAGCGATTTTGCCTACGGTCGCAATGCGGTCTATCCCGACGGCCATCACGGCAATGCACTGCTGTCGAAATACCCGATTCGCGAATACCGCAATCTCGACGTGTCGATCACCGGCCCCGAGCGCCGTGGCTTGTTGCACTGCGTGCTGGACGTGCCGGGACATGCCGAAGTCCATGCGATCTGCGTGCATTTGAGTCTGCTGGAAAGCCATCGCCAATTGCAGTTGCAACTGCTTTGTCAGTTGCTTGAGTCACTGCCCGACGATGCGCCAGTGATTATTGCCGGCGATTTCAACGACTGGCAGCTTCAGGGCAACGCTGCCCTCGCCCGTCGCGACTATTTGCACGAAGCCTTCGAACGTCATCACGGGCGTCCGGCCAAAACGTATCCGGCACGGTTTCCATTGTTGCGTCTGGACCGAATCTACCTGCGCAACGCCAGCAGTCATGACCCGCAGATTCTCGGCAACAAGCCGTGGACGCACCTGTCGGATCACCTGCCGCTGGCGGTTGAGGTGCATCTTTGACACTGCTTGCACTAAGACCGTCTGTCAGAAGTCTTTGATCATCGCGAAAAAACAACTACACCTTAAAAAGCTGAAGGATTGGCACTTTCAAAACGTTAGGGTACAGATCTCACGTAGTTCATTAGCTTCAGAGGCATATAGATCAAGCACCCATTCAAGGATGAATTCCCCAATGGCTAAACCAGGGAATTGTCGTGATGCGATCTATCAGATCTCTGAGAATTTTGCCGCACACCTTTATTTTGCCTGCCTCCCTCGTTCTGCTCGCCAGTCCACCGGCCTGGTCGGCGTGTGTGTTGACGCCCGGCGCAGGGAACGATGCCTACACTTGCGACAGTGGCATTAGCGGCCCGTTGACCGACCTCTCCGGTAACAACAGCCTGACCCTCCCCGCCAATGGCAGCGGCCAGATCAACGGCAGCGTGACCTTTGGTGCAGGCACTGACCGGGTCGAAATCAACTCTGGCGTCATCACTGGCGCCGTCAATCAAGGCGCGGGCATCGATGACTTCGTCATGACGGGCGGCTCACTGGGATTTCTTGCTCAGGGTGACGGTCGCGACACGTTCCTGATGACCGGCGGCACCATCGTTGCAGCCTTCGAGGACGGCGATGTCGCGCGCATGACCGGCGGCACCATCGGCCGCGTCGACATGAAGCTCGACAACAATATTTTCGATCTGTCCGGCGGGCAGATCATCGGCAATCTGGTCACCGGATTCGGCACCGACACCATCATCGTTTCGGGCGGCCGGATTGGCGGCAACGTCAGTGTCAGCGGTGGCAACGACAGCATTACCGTGACCGGTGGGGAAATCGTCGGCGAGATCCGCGCCAGCGCCGGTGATGACCGCTTGCTATGGGACGGAAGCGGCATCATCCGCTCGGCGATCCTGATGGACGTCGGCAATGACAGCGCCACCCTGCGTAATCTCGATGACAGCATTCTCGCACTCACGCCCAACGTTGATGGCGGCGTCGGCAACGATGTGCTGACCTTCGACAACACCCGCACCGGCCTGCCTACGCGCTTCAGCAATTGGGAAACCGTCAACCTGAGCAACGGCTCGCAACTGGATCTTGGCTCAAGCAACCTTGTGTTGGGTGATGCCGGAACCGGCAGCGGCGTGCTGAATGTCGATGCCAGCAGCGTCGTGCTGTCCACGCAAGGCTCTGTGTCTCCCGCCGTGGCCGGGCAAGCGGTGACGTTCAACAACGCAGGCGTCATTGACCTGACCCGCGGCAACAGCCGCACCGACGACACGCTCACCGTACAAGGCAACTACGTCGGCAACAGTGGTCAGTTGTTATTGCAAAGTGTGGTGGCAGGCGACGACTCGCCCAGTGACAAACTGGTGGTCAATAACGGCAGCCTGAGTGGCGGGACAGTGATCAGCGTCACCAATCTTGGCGGGCTGGGCGCGCTGACTCAGGTCAACGGCATTCAACTGGTGCAGGCGCAAGGCAGCACGGTCAGCGCCGATAACGCCTTTACCCTGAACGGCCCGGTTTCCGCCGGGGCCTACGACTACTACCTGTTCAAGGGTGGAGTGACTGCCGGTACGGAAAACAGTTGGTACTTGCGCTCGGCCGTCGTCGCACCGCAAGTGGTGAGTGTGCCTAACCCTGATCCGAGCTTGCCGCCAATTCTGGTGCCTGTGGTTGCCACGCCGATCGCGGCCGTGGCTCCGGCTGGCAGTCCGCCGTTGCCGGTTTTGCCTGCCGCCGTGGCGGGTGCCGCGCCGATTCCTCTGTACCGTCCGGAAGTTCCGACCTGGTCGGTGCTTCCGCCTACCGCCGCGCAACTGACCCTCAATGCGCTGGGTACTTTCCATGATCGTCAGGGCGACCAGCGCTTGCTCAACGAAACCGGCGCGTTCGGTGCAGGTTGGGGCCGGGTCTATGGCAAGAACCTCGAACAGACCTGGGCCGGCACCGTCACCCCGCGTCTGGATGGGTCGCTCAATGGCTTTCAAGTCGGCACCGACCTGTACGGCTCGCAGACCTCCGGCGGCCAGACCCAACGCATCGGTTTCTTCGTCGGCCATAGCCGTTTAAAAGGAGACGTCGATGGTTTCAATGAAGGCTTCGAGGGCAACAGCGCCGGCAAAATCAAACTTGAAGGCGACAGCTACGGCCTGTACTGGACGTTGACCGATCCCTATGGCTGGTACATCGATACCGTGGTCATGGGCACACGCTTCGATGGCGACAACCATTCTGATCGAGGCGTAAAACTGGACAATCGCGGGCATGCGCTGACCGTGTCGGCAGAGGCTGGCTACCCGTTGCCAATCAACGACACCTGGGTGGTCGAACCGCAAGCACAGGTCATTCACCAGAAAATATCCCTCGACAGTCAGGACGACGGCATTTCGCGTGTGTCGTTCGACTCCGACGGTGCGTGGACCGGCCGGCTCGGCGCGCGGATCAAGGGTCGATATGAAGTCAGCGGCTTACCGGTAGAACCCTACCTGCGGGCTAATCTGTGGCACACGTTTTCCGGCACCGACTCGGTAACCTTTGGCGACAGCGATGTGATCAGCACTGAACAGAAGTCCTCAACGGCGGATCTCGGACTCGGTGTGGTAGTCACCCTCGACCGCGCCGTCAGCGTTTACGCCAGCACCGATTACAGCCGCAATATTGACAGCAATGACCTGCGCGGTGTGACCGGGAACCTGGGAATCCGGATTAGCTGGTAGACCTTCCGTCGGTAATAAAACACCTCTGGCGCGGGGCTTTCATGGCGTTTTTCCATACAAACAAACACTTAGTTATGTACAGAAAAACAAACGCTTGCGAAGCCTGATTTACCACTACCGCTCATCGTTCAATTTCTTGACGCACGGGCACAGCTCTTCTTATCTCTACCTTACTACCCCGAGATTTACTTCCGGGGCGACCCTCAGGACACTCGCGAAATCGAGCGGCCACGGTTCGCCCCGCTCCATTCGGTCGCCCCTCGTTCGGGGTAGGAGAGACGCCATATCGAGATGCCACATGCGCTTGCAAGGTAGACCTCCATGAAAACTTCATTCCACACACACGAGATCAAAATCAGCTTCTGCACAGTGTCGAGTTCTCTCTTGCTGTGCTCATCCATGGAGGCGCAGGCCGGCCCTGCGGCGGATGAAACTACCCCGTGGTATCGAGAGAACGTACCGGTCATGACCCTGCCCGCGACAGTGATCACGCCCGGTCCGCAACGCATCAACCCGCGCCCGGACCTGCGAGGGGCCACCCTCATCACAGAAGATCTCGCGCCGGGTGCCTGGGAGCAGCTTTACGGGCGCAGTGCCCGACAGGCGCAAACCGACGTGCTGTCCGCAAGCTTCGCAACGCCTGGCAGCGGTCATTTCAAAGGTCCCGCCGTCCTTACCCTGCGAAGCGGCAATGGGCCTACCCAGACCATAGGACTCATCGGCGGTCAGAACCAGATTCAAGCCAATGGCAACGGGCTGATCACCAGCCGCGCCCTCAGCGACCCGACCACCGATACGCTTAACCTCCAGGGCCAAAGCCTGGGTGCGTATTACAGCCTGACGGGCGCGCAGGGCTGGCACGTCGACTTGTCAGCCAGTGGTGGCCGGGTCAGCGGTTTTAGCCGCAACGAACAAGGAGCACGGCAAGCCACCGAAGGCAGCGCCATGACTTTCTCGGTCGAAGGCGGCTACCCGATCGGTTTGAGCGAAAACTGGGTGGTGGAACCTCAAGCGCAACTGATCAATCAGCGCATCACCCTCGACACCCCTTACGCGGGCTCTGGCAATGCCTCTTCCACGGATGTGACCTCCTGGAGCGGGCGCGTCGGTGCGCGTTTGAAAGGCAGTTATGACTTGAATGGCTTGCCGGTCGAACCCTACGTGCGCACTAACCTCTGGCACACGGTGTATACCGGCAACACGGTGACACTGGATCAGGTCGACAAGATCAGCAGCAGCCGCAAATCCTCGACCGTCGAGTTGGGCTTGGGTCTGGTGGCGCGGGTGACGCCGGCCGTGAGTCTGTATGTCAGCGCCGATTACAGCAGTGATGTCGATGACAATGATTTGAATGGGTTGATCGGCAGTCTGGGCGTGCGGATGAGGTGGTAGGAAAAGATCAAAAGATCGCAGCCTGCGGCAGCTCCTACAGGGAAATGCATTCCAATGTAGGAGCTGCCGCAGGCTGCGATCTTTTTCAAGTCACCCCCCAGGTCTGAGGATCAACACCGCCAACGGTGGCAGATTCAACTCCAGCGACAACGCCTGACCATGGCTCGGCACCTCTTCGGTAAACGCCCCGCCACCATTGCCATAGTTGGAGCCGGCGTAAGTGTCGGCATCGCTGTTGAGCAATTCAGTCCAGCGCCCGGCAAAGGGCACACCAACCCGATACGACTGGCGCGGCACCGGCGTGAAGTTGGCCACCACCAGCACCGGTTCGCCGTCCTTGCTCCAGCGCAGCCAGGCATAAACGCTATTGATCGCATCGTCACCGATCAACCACTGGAAACCCTGCGGTGCGTCGTCCTGATCGTGCAGCGCGGGCAATTCGCGGTACAGGCGATTGAGGTCGCCTACCAGTTTCTGCACACCTTTGTGCTCGGAATACTGCAGCAGATACCAATCAAGTTGCTGATCGTGATTCCACTCGCGCCACTGGCCGAACTCGCACCCCATGAACAGCAGCTTCTTGCCCGGATGGGTCCACATGAAACTCAGATAGGCCCTCAGGTTGGCGAACTTCTGCCAGCGATCACCGGGCATCTTGTCGATCAGCGAGTGTTTGCCATGCACCACTTCATCGTGGGAAATCGGCAGAATGAAACGCTCGGACCAGGCGTAGACCAGGCCAAAACTCAATTCGTTGTGGTGATGAGCGCGGTACACCGGATCCTGCTGAATGTAGTGCAGCGAATCGTGCATCCAGCCCATGTTCCATTTGTAGGCAAAGCCCAGTCCGCCCTGCTGCGTGCTCTGACTGACGCCCGGCCACGCCGTGGATTCCTCGGCGATGACCAGCGCGCCCGGCGCTTCCAGCTCGACCACGTCATTCAAATGACGCAAAAAGTCGATGGCCTCCAGATTCTCCCGCCCGCCGTGGCGGTTAGGCACCCATTCGCCAGCCTTGCGCGAATAGTCGCGATAGAGCATAGAGGCCACCGCGTCGACCCGCAGGCCGTCGATATGGAAATGCTTCAACCAGTGCAACGCCGACGCGAGCATGTAGCCATGCACTTCGGTGCGGCCAAGGTTGTAGATCAGCGTGTCCCAATCCTGATGGAAACCTTCCAGCGGATTGCCGTACTCGTACAGCGCCGTGCCGTCGAATTGCGCCAGTCCATGGGTATCGGTCGGGAAATGCGCCGGCACCCAATCGAGAATCACGCCGATGTCGGCGCGGTGGCAGGCGTCGACGAATTCGCCGAATTGCTCCGGCGTGCCGTAACGTGCGCTCGGGGCGAATTGCGAGAGCAATTGATAGCCCCATGAGCCACCGAACGGGTGTTCCATGATCGGCATCAATTCGATGTGGGTGAAGCCCAGTTCTTTCACATATGGAATCAAGCGTTCGGCCAGTTCCGGCCAGGTGTACTGACGCGCGACTTCGCCGAGATCATCCAGCTCGCACTGCCACGAACCGGCATGCAGCTCGTAGATCGACAGCGGCGCGGAATGTTTCTGCCGTTCGCGGCGGCCGTTCATCCAGTCCTGATCCTGCCAGTCGACTTGCAGCGGCGCGGCGACTTTCGACGCCGTGTCCGGCGGCAGGCTGGTTGCCAGCGCCATCGGGTCAGCCTTGAGCGGCAGAATTCCTTGGGCACTCAGGATTTCGTATTTGTACAACTCCCCCGCTTGCAGACGCGGGATGAACAGCTCCCAGACCCCGGATGGGTGGCGCAGACGCATCGGATGCCGGCGCCCGTCCCATACGTTGAAATCACCGACCACCGACACTCGCCGCGCATTCGGCGCCCACACGGCGAAGCGCACGCCATCAACGCCATCGACAGTTGTCAGTTGTGCGCCGAGGCAGGCGCTGAGGTCGCGGTGATTGCCTTCGGCGAACAGATACAAATCCATTTCACCGAGCAACTGGCCAAAGCTGTAGGGATCTTCCGCCACCTGCTCGCCGCCGGCCCAACGGGTGCGCAGCAGATACGGCCGCGCCTGATCGAAGTGACCGACAAACAATCCCGGCGTTTCACTTTGCTCCAGCGGGCCGCGCTCTTCGCCGGACGCCTTGTCCAGCACCACAACGCTTAGCGCACCCGGTAAATAGGCGCGGATAAACTGCCCGCCGGCGCCATCGCCGTGCGGGCCAAGAATGGAAAACGGATCTGGATGTTCCGCACGTACCAGCGCGTCAATATCTCTGGCTGACGGCAGCAATGCTTCTTTGACCTGACCCTGTTCCTTGTTCGAGAAACTCATAACTACTCTCCACCAAGATCGGAAAAGGGTTTAAGCCCCGTCAATAACCCATACAAACCGTGCAACGGCACGGGCAGCCACGTCGGGCGATTTTCGGCTTCATAGGCCACTTCATAGGCCGCCTTCTCCAGACCGAACAACGCCAGCGCGGCGTCGGCACCGTCAGGATCTTGCCAGGCATGATCAAGACTAGCTGCCGCCCGGCGATATGCCTGAACAAATGCCTCTCGGGCCTCACGCAAATATCGCTCGGCCACACGATGACGGGACGCTTCGGACTCAGGACTGTGATCGACGTTGTGTACGTTGATGGTCATTGCCGCCGCGTAATCGAAGGATCGCAGCACGCCGCTGACATCCTTGTACGGGCTGTGCTTGCCACGCCGTTCGCTCAATGGCCGCGCCGGTTCACCCTCGAAATCGATCAGATAGGCATCACCCTTGATCACCAACACCTGCCCCAGGTGCAGGTCACCATGCACGCGAATACGCAAACCGCCGACGGCTTTTTTCGCCAGATCCTGCACATGGGCCAGGATGGTTTTTTTCTCGTCGACCAGTCGCTTGACCAGTTTCTGATCCGCCGAACTAAGCTCGCCCTGATGCTGCTTGAGCAGCTTCAACGCATGCTCGACCTGCCCGGCGACATCCTTGCCAGTGGCCTGCATATCTTTGGCCGTACTGGTTTGCGGGGCAAAGTCGGGGTTATCGGTCGGCGCCGCTAACACCTGGTGCATTTCCCCCAGACGCTGGCCGAGCATCCCGGCAAAGTCCTTCAATTCGCCCAGCGCGTTGTAGTGCTGATCCTGCTCGGACATGGCATCGGCCAGTTCGTCGCGCAACGCCCGTTCGAGGTTGTTCTGCGTCCATTCCCACGCGTCGCCCTGATTGCTCAGATAGCCTTGGGCGATCATCAGCAGGTTGTCCTCGCCCTTGCCGTCGCGGCGAATCACCGAACCGAGCAGCGGTGAGATATTGGCAAATCCGGCAGCGGTCAGGTAGGCGCTCATCTCCAGTTCCGGGTGTACGCCAGAAGCGACTTTGCGGATCAGCTTAAGTACCAGGCTGTTGCCGATCACCACCGAACTGTTCGATTGCTCAGCCGACAGATATCGCACTTCGGACTCGCCACCGAGGTTGAGTTTGTCCAGATGCGGCGTCGGTTCGAAACGGATTTCGCCTTCGGACGATTCCAGCACGGTGTTGTTTTGCATGCCCTGCAGGACAGCGCGGATAAACGCCTCAAGGCTGAAGGCATCAGTGATCAAGCCGACCTGACGCACGCGGCGTACACGGGCCAGCGCCAATTGTTGCGGCAGCGCCGCGCCGACCTGATCTTCGGCAATAAAGCCAAACGGCAGTTGATAACGGCTGGTCTGGCCACCGCTGGTGACTTCGATTTCGCTGAGCAGCACCGGATGCTCCGCATCGCCGAAACGCACGCCATAGGCCAGATTGACCTTGCCGATAGCCGCGTCCTTGCCGGCGAACCAGCGCCGGTTTTGCAGCCAGCTCGGCAGAATGCCCTGCTCTAGAGTCGCGCGGGACGGCGTTTCGAGCAGTTCTTCCATGCGTTTTTTCAGCACCAGCGTGGTGAAGTCCGGCAGGCTCTGCGCCGGCTCGACGTGCCAACTCGGCATCTGGTTTTCCGTCGCCAGTGCGAACCAGTAGAAGCCGTACGGCGCGAGAGTCAGAAGGAAATTCAATTGGCCGATCGGCGGGAAGGCGTTACCGCCGAGCATTTCCACCGGCACCATGCCGACATACGCCGACAGGTCCAGCTCCGCTGCTTGCGCGCTGCGCGACACGTTGGCCACACAGAGAATGATTTCGTGCTTGCCGTCGGCGTCGGTGAATTCACGGGTATAAGCCAAAATCCGTCGGTTGCTTGGCGAGAGCATTTTCAGCGTGCCTCGGCCAAAGGCTTTGGATTGCTTGCGCACGGCGAGCATGCGCCGCGTCCAGTTGAGCAACGAATGCGGGTCGCCGGCCTGGGTTTCGACATTGACCGACAGATAACCGTATTGCGGGTCCATGATCGGCGGCAGCACCAGACTCGCCGGATCGGCGCGGGAGAAACCACCGTTGCGGTCGATCGACCATTGCATCGGTGTACGCACGCCATCGCGGTCGCCAAGGTAGATGTTGTCGCCCATGCCGATTTCATCGCCGTAATACAGGGTCGGCGTACCCGGCATCGACAGCAGCAGGCTGTTGAGCAGCTCGACGCGACGGCGATCGCGCTCCATCAATGGCGCCAGACGCCGGCGAATGCCGAGGTTGATGCGCGCGCGGCGGTCAGCGGCGTAATAATTCCACAGGTAGTCGCGTTCCTTGTCGGTGACCATCTCCAGCGTCAGTTCATCGTGGTTGCGCAGGAAAATCGCCCATTGGCAGTTGGCGGGAATTTCCGGGGTCTGGCGCAGAATGTCGGTAATAGGGAAGCGATCCTCCTGCGCCAGCGCCATGTACATGCGCGGCATCAGCGGGAAGTGAAACGCCATGTGGCATTCGTCGCCATTGAGGCCTGCGGCATCGGTGTCGCCGAAGTACAACTGGGTGTCTTCCGGCCATTGGTTGGCCTCGGCCAGCAGCATGCGATCGGGGTAATTGGCGTCGATTTCGGCGCGGATCTGCTTGAGGACGTCGTGGGTTTCCGGGAGGTTTTCGTTGTTGGTGCCGTCGCGTTCGATCAGGTACGGAATCGCATCGAGGCGCAGGCCGTCGATGCCCATGTCCAGCCAGTAACGCATCACCGACAGCACGGCTTTCATCACTTGCGGGTTATCGAAGTTCAGGTCTGGCTGGTGCGAATAGAAACGGTGCCAGAAGTACTGGCCGGCGACCGGGTCCCAGGTCCAGTTGGACTTTTCCGTGTCGAGGAAAATGATCCGCGTGCCATCGTATTTCTGATCGTCATCAGACCACACATAAAAGTCCCGCGCTGCTGAGCCGGGCTTGGCCTTGCGCGCACGCTGGAACCACGGGTGCTGATCGGAGGTGTGATTGATGACCAGCTCGGTGATGACCCTCAACCCACGTTTATGCGCCTCGGCGATAAAGCGCTTGGCGTCGGCCATGGTCCCGTAATCGCTGTGGACGCCACGGTATTCGGCGATGTCGTAGCCGTCATCGCGACGTGGCGACGGGTAGAACGGCAGAAGCCAGATGGTGTTGACGCCGAGTTCGGCAATGTAGTCCAGTTTGGCGATCAGGCCGGGAAAGTCGCCGATCCCATCGTTGTTTGAATCGAAAAACGATTTGACGTGAACCTGATAGATCACCGCGTCCTTGTACCAGAGCGGGTCTTTGATAAAGGTGGCTGCCTTGGGTTTCTTCGCCATGTGAAACTCCTGTTCAATTCGCTGAGACCACACGAATACCCTGTGATGAGAGGGCTCTTGTGGTGAGGGGATTTATCCCCGATCGGCTGCGCAGCAGTCGTAAAATCGCGCAACTCGGTTTAAATGTGAAACAGCGGGGCCGCTTCGCAGCCCAGCGGGGCGGTGCGACGTTTCGATAAATCCCCTCGCCACAGTGAATTCATTTCTAACCACAGATTTGATTGTCAGCTTCAGGCGGCGGTGATCCGCCAGATCCCGAACGGTTGATGACCCGGATCAATACGCATGAACTGATACTTGCCGTGCCAGTCCCAGCGATGCCCGCTCATCAAATCCTCACCGTGGGTGGTCGCGTCATCGGGCAGGCCCATTTCCCACAACGGCAGTTCGAAATTCGCTTCCTGCACGTTGTGTGGATCAAGATTCACCGCCACCAGAATGAAGTTGCTGCCATCCGCGCTGCGCTTGCCGAAATACAGAATGTTGTCGTTCCAGGCGTTGTAGATCGTCAGGCCCAGATGCGTGTGCAACGCAGGGTTCTGTCGACGGATGCGGTTGAGTTGGGCGATCTCGGCAATGATGTTGCCGGGCGCGGTGAAATCGCGGACGCGGATCTCGTATTTCTCCGAATCGAGGTATTCCTCCTTGCCCGGCACCGGCGCCGCTTCGCACAGTTCATAACCGGAATACATGCCCCACAGGCCCGAGCCCATGGTTGCCAGCGCCGCGCGAATGAGAAAACCCGCGCGCCCGGACTCATGCAGGAACGCCGGGTTGATGTCCGGCGTATTGACGAAGAAATTCGGTCGGTAGCATTCACGCCACGGCGATTCGTTGAGTTCGGTGAAATACGCGGCCAGCTCGGATTTGGTATTGCGCCAGGTGAAATAGGTGTAGCTCTGCGTGTAACCGACCTTGCCGAGCCGCGCCATCATCGCCGGCGTGGTGAACGCTTCGGCGAGGAAGATCACTTCCGGATGCAGCGCCCGCACATCGGCAATCAGCCATTGCCAGAACGGCAGCGGCTTGGTGTGCGGATTATCGACGCGAAAGATCTTCACGCCCTCTTCGACCCAGCCGACAACAATGTCACGCAACTCGACCCACAGGCTCGGGATCGCGTCCGGCGCATAGAAATCGACATTGACGATGTCCTGATATTTCTTCGGCGGGTTCTCGGCGTATTTGATCGTGCCGTCGGGGCGCCAGTTGAACCAGCCGGGATGCTGCTTGAGCCACGGGTGATCCTGAGAACACTGGATGGCGAAATCGAGGGCGATTTCCAAACCATGGTCGGCGGCGGCAGCCACCAAACGGCGGAAGTCTTCGCGGGTACCGAGTTGCGAGTGAATCGCCTCGTGGCCGCCCTCCTCGCTACCGATGGCATAAGGACTGCCCGGATCATCGGGACCTGCGGTGAGGGAATTATTGCGACCCTTGCGGTGGGCGCGGCCGATCGGGTGGATCGGCGTGAAGTACAACACGTCGAAACCCATGTCCTGAATCATTGGCAACCGCGAGTGCACGTCGTTAAAGGTGCCGTGACGGTTGGGATCGTCGGTGATCGAGCGCGGAAACAGTTCGTACCAGCTGGCGAATTCAGCCAACTCACGTTCGACGTCCATGGGGAACTCGGGGCTCACGCTCAGATAAGCGCGGTGATCGGCCTGGGCCATCAATTGCGCACTGCGCGAGTGCAGAAACAGCGCCACCTGCTCGGTTTCGAGCAGGCCGGACAGTTCGTGATGCAGGGCGGCGAGTTGTTCGCTGAGCTGACCTTCGCTGCGCTCGGCGGCCTGTTGCACCATGGTTCGGCCTTCTTGCAGTTCCAGCGAGACGGGCACGGCGGCGGTGTGTTTCTTTTCCAGTTCGTACTGGAAACTGGCGAAATGATCGATCCACGCTTCGATGCAGTAAAGAAAACGCCCCTGATGCTCAGGGCGGAACTGACCTTTCCAGCCGTTATTGCCCTGATCGGCCATGACCTCGCTTTGCCAGGTGTCTTCACCCTCCTCACGCCAGCGAATGCGCACCGCCAGTTTGTCGTGACCGTCGGCAAATACCTTGCTGGTGACGACCACGTCGCGTCCGGCAATCGACTTTACGGCGAACTGCCCGCCATCGAGGGTCGGCATGGTGTTTTCGATGACAATGCGTGGTAACAGCAATGCCTGCGACAGCGGCATGTGGGGGTTGTAGCTCAGCTCTGAGGGTTTTTCAGCAGTCATTGAGCATCTCTCCTTAACGCCCAAAGGACGCTCTTGTAGCGGATCAGTTTTCGCAACGAAGCGCCTGCCCCGCAATGAACTCACTTAGGTTCCGAGCAGCCGGCGCCGGGAAAAGTTCAGCGAAATTTGCCTGGGTGAAAAAGCGGATCGAATTCGCCGAGAGGTGGTCAACTCACTTAAGCACTTCTCACGCCATGTGCCACACGGAGGTCTATCTGATGAACATCCCGATCCCGGCTGAAACCCCTGATCCGAACATCGACAACCCGACGATTCCCGAGACCGAACCTCAACCGATTCCCGAGCAGGAACCACCGGGCACCACCCCACCGCCCAAGGAAGATCCGCCGACGACCATGCCACCAGTCATCGTCTAACCACGCAATACTCCTGTAGATACCGTCTTGCCCCTCATCGGGCAAGGGCAATTTTCGGGTCAAATGGTTGGCCCGATTTAAGAACGGCGTAGACAAAATGTAGGAGTTTGCGCATCGCTGCACAGATGATTTGCTTGGGGGCCTTGCCGTTGGCCTTCAAGCGGTCCTTCATGGCGATGATTGCCTTGTTGTGCTTCAGTGCAACCAACCCAGGCATGTATAGACCCGCCCGAACGCGAGCCGATCCGATCCTCGAAATCACTGTTCTGCCTTTGAATTTTCCCGAGTCCTGCAGCTTTGGGTTCAACCCGGCGGCAGCGACCAGCTTGCGAGGGTCGTCATATTTACGCAGGTCGCCCAACTCGGCCAGCAGCCGCTCAAGGGTTTTCTGGCCGATACCGTCGATGGTCACGATCAAGTCGCGCATTTGGCGCATGTCTGGATCATCGTCGATGTGTTTTTTGATTGCTTTGTGAGTTTCAACGATCTCTTTCTCGATGTGACGCAGCACAGAGTTGATCGAGTCTTTGACCTTTTCGTCGGACACATCCAGGCGATTGAGCTCCATTTGCTCCATTTCCTGAAGGTCATCCAAGCGACGTACCATCGCCTTTAGCTGACGATATTTCAGCGGCTCCGGAGCCCAAAGCTGAAGCTTTTCAGCCTTTTCCCGAGCAAAGTCAGCGATCAATTTGGCGTCGCTTTTGTCGGTTTTTATCCGGCGCAGCTCGCTGTCGGCGTAAGCGTGGGTCGTAGCCGGATTGACGACGCAGACCCGGTAACCCTTGTTGTAGACGAACTCGGCAAGTTCCAGGTGATAAACGCTGGTGGCTTCCATCACGATCAGGGCTGTAGGCTCGACCTGCTTGTTCAACCAGGCGTCAAACTCTTTGAAACCTTTTGAGTCGTTAGCCAGTTTGGCTTTGGTTTTGTGCTTGCCGTTTGGCAGGTGAGTAGCGATATCAAAGGTGTTTTTAGCGACATCGACGCCGACGAAATTGGACATGACCGTTTCTCCATTAATCCGTTTTCGATCATCACTGCACTCTGTCCAACCTTGCGAATGCGGGCTCTCGCCAGAGACGGGCCCAAGATACCGTTCGAACTATACGAGTGAGTGTGGAGGGCTGGAGCACGATCTACATCACAGGCAAAAAGCCTAAGGAGCTGCACGGCTTCCAAGTCCCTCCCTCGATGATCAGTCGAGAACTATCGCTCCTGACGGAGCGATAGTCGAGATACAAGGAGCTGCCGAAGGCTGCGATCTTTTGATCTTGTTTTTAACAATCAAAGTCAAAGGATCGCAGCCTTCGGCAGCTCCTACAGGGGACTTTGGCCAGCTAGAGGTGATCGTTTTTCTGTTCGTCCTTTTCGAACAAGCTCACCACCCGAGGCATCAAGTTGAAAATCCCCAACGCCAGTATCGTGCTGAGCAACGCCGTCGCCTCCCTGCCCAACCCCGCCGCCACACCAATCGCCGCCGTCATCCACAGCCCGGCGGCAGTGGTCAGGCCTTTGACGTGGCCTTGATCGCCTTCCTGGTTTTTCAGAATGGTGCCGGCGCAAAGGAAACCAACCCCGGCAATCACCCCCTGCAATACCCGACTCATCGCGTCCGACTCGGCT
The DNA here is from genome assembly GCF_059716145.1 of Pseudomonas sp. LBUM1648. NCBI lineage: Bacteria > Pseudomonadati > Pseudomonadota > Gammaproteobacteria > Pseudomonadales > Pseudomonadaceae > Pseudomonas > Pseudomonas sp. LBUM1648. The sequence continues at coordinate 2,986,040 of NZ_CP166808.1, read as the reverse complement.
CCCGAAGTCTGCGGCACCAGCACAAACAGCGCCGCCCCCAGTGCCACCAGCATATGGGTGCGCACCCCGGCAGCCTTGCCCTTGTGTTCGCGCTCAAACCCGAGAATCCCGCCCAGCACCGCCGCCATCAACAGGCGCACGGTAATCCGCGTCAGTTGCGAGGCATCGCCGATGTCGGCAAATTCCGCTTGCAGGGTTACCCACACTTCATGCCACCACGCGTTCATCCTGCAGTCCTTCCAAGAGGCTTATAGAAGATGGACAGCGGCGACCATTAATCAGTTGCGCAGAACGATCGGCGAAGCGTGCGCCCTAACGTTTCAGACACCCCTGAAAAAAGGACAGCCACCATGACCGTTCGAATCGAAAACCAGACCTGCTTTTTCACCGTTGAAAACGGCGAGCAGATCCGCTTGTGCGAAGACGTGACAGTGATCACCGACAGTGAAAAATCCATGTCGGCCGTGGAAATCGAAGGCCAGCGCATTTACATCACCGAAGCAGAAGCCGACGCCTTGACCGTCGCCGGCGCCAAAGACGGGCGTAAACACCTGAAGGCAGAAGAGAGTGATTCGGTGATTTGACTGATCCTGGTCAACATCTCACGCAAACGTCTGGGATAGGCGTTTGCGCCCGTGTCCGCGGGCCGCTTCAAGTTGTCGCAGGGTCTGAGCCCGACACCATCTGATCCGCTTTTTATTCAAATAGCTGAGTCTGTTATGCAAACAGATCGGCGCTCATAGTGCATCGGCCTGATGGAGGCTGATGAGCGAACGACCATGAGCGAACAAATCCCCGTCCGAACCGTAGAAGCAACGCCCACAATAGCTCCTCATATAAAGAAGGTGCCCGCACGCCCAATGAAGGCGACGGCCAAATCCAGCGACAACCAGATCCACACCCGCAGCTTCACCGGCCTGTTTCGTAGCCTGCGCATCAGCGGCGCGGGGTTTCTGTTTTTGCTGTTCTTCGGCACGGTGTGGTTGAACTGGGGCGGTCGTCAGGCCGTGTTGTGGGATCTGTCGGAAAGCAAATTCCACATCTTCGGTGCGACCTTTTGGCCACAGGATTTCATCCTGCTCTCGGCCTTGTTGATCATTGCCGCGTTCGGCCTGTTCGCCATCACCGTGTTCGCCGGGCGCGTCTGGTGCGGGTACACCTGCCCGCAGAGTTCGTGGACGTGGATTTTCATGTGGTGCGAGAAGATCACCGAAGGCGAGCGCAACCAGCGCATCAAACTGCAAGCGGCGCCCTGGAGCCTGAACAAACTCGCGCGCCGCGCCGCCAAACACACGCTATGGCTGGCGATCAGCGTGCTCACCGGTTTGACCTTCGTCGGCTACTTCACCCCGATCCGGCCACTGGCCGAAGAACTGCTGACTCTGCAAATCGGCGGGGTCAGCCTGTTCTGGGTGCTTTTCTTCACCGCCGCCACCTACATCAATGCCGGTTGGCTGCGTGAAGCGGTGTGCATGCACATGTGTCCATATGCGCGGTTCCAGAGCGTGATGTTCGACAAGGACACCCTGACGATTGCCTACGACGTGGCCCGCGGCGAAAACCGTGGCCCGCGCAAGCGTGATCTGAAACCGGTTGAGGCCGGGCTGGGCGATTGCATCGACTGCCAGTTGTGCGTGCAGGTGTGCCCGACCGGCATCGACATCCGCGACGGTTTGCAGATGGAGTGCATTGGTTGCGCGGCGTGCATCGACGCCTGTGATTCGATCATGGACAAGATGAACTACCCACGCGGTTTGATCCGCTACAGTTCCGAGCGCGAATTGCAGGGTGGCAAGACTCATCTGCTGCGGCCACGGCTGATCGGTTACGTTGCGGTGTTGCTGGTAATGATCGGCGCGCTGGCCCTGGCCCTGATCGAACGTCCCATGGTGTCGCTGGACGTGACCAAGGATCGCGGGCTGTTCCGTGAAAACGGTCAGGGCCAGATCGAAAACATCTATTCGCTGAAAGTCATCAACAAGACCCAGCAGCGCCAGAACTACAACCTGACTCTGGTGGACGGCGACGGCTTCCAGTTGCAAGGCAAGACCGAACTGAGCCTGGCACCGGGTGAGATTGTCGATGTGCCGGTGTCGGTGGCAATGACCACAGATCGGCCGAGCAGCAGCTCGCAGACCTTGAGTTTCAAGATTGCCGACAGCGATGAGCCTGAGGTTTACAGCGTGGCGAAGAGCAGGTTTGTGGCGCCGATGAATCGCTGAGCCGTTAGAATCGTTTCCCCTCACCCCAGCCCTCTCCCGAGGGAGAGGGGGAAAGGGAGCAGATCTCGGTTGCTTTCAAAACCGAGTTCGACTCGATATCTCAGGTCGATGTATAGCGAAAGAACACCACGGTCAGTCCCCTCTCCCTTTGGGAGAGGGCTAGGGTGAGGGGCAGTTCCCTGACACCCCACACAATCAACCAGCACCAAGGCTCCTCGATGAAACGCTACGAAAAATTCGCCGACGACATCGCTGAACTGATCCGCTCCGGCGTCCTTGGCCCCGGCCAGCGCGTGCCCTCGGTGCGCTACGCCAGCCAGACTTACGGCGTCAGCCCGTCCACGGTGTTCCAGGCTTATTACTTGCTGGAACGCCGCGGCCTGATCCGAGCGCGCCCGCGCTCTGGCTACTTCGTCAACACCCACGCGCCGAGCCCGTTCTCGGAGCCGGTGATCAGTAGCCACGTAAACGATTCGACTGAGGTTGACGTCAGCGAACTGGTGTTCTCGGTCCTGGAATCGATCAAGGACCCCAGTACCGTACCGTTCGGTTCGGCGTTCCCCAGCCCGACCCTGTTCCCGCTGCAACGCCTGTCTCGCTCGCTGGCCAGCGCCGCTCGGGAGATGGACCCGCGCATGGTGGTCACCGACATGTCGCCGGGCAACCCGCAACTGCGCCGGCAGATCGCCCTGCGCTATATGGTCGGCGGGCTGATGCTGCCGATGGAAGAACTGCTGATCACCAATGGCGCCCTCGAAGCGCTGAACCTGTGCCTGCAAGCCGTAACCGAACCGGGCGATCTGGTCGCCATCGAAGCACCGGCGTTCTACGCCAGCCTGCAAGTGCTGGAACGGCTGAAACTCAAAGCGGTGGAAATCCCCGTACATCCGCGCGATGGCATCGACCTCGGCGTGCTCGCCCAGACACTCGAGCGCCACCCGATCAAGGCCTGCTGGTGCATGACCAGTTTTCAGAACCCGATGGGCGCGACCATGCCCGAGGCCAAGAAGCAGGAACTGGTCGAACTGCTGCGCCGTCATCAGGTACCGCTGATTGAAGACGATGTCTACGCCGAACTCTATTACGGCCAGCAAGCGCCGAAACCGGCCAAGGCCTTCGACACCGAAGGGTTGGTGATGCATTGCGGCTCATTCGCCAAAAGCCTGGCCCCCGGCTATCGCATCGGCTGGGTCGCCGCCGGGCGTTACGCGCAGAAAATCGAACGACTGAAACTGATGACCTCGCTGTGCGCCTCGATGCCGGCGCAAGCGGCGATTGCCGACTACCTGCAACACGGCGGTTACGATCGGCATCTGCGCAAATTGCGTTATGCGCTGGAAGAACAGCAAAGTGCGATGCTCGCGGCGATTGCCCGTTATTTCCCGGCGCAGACGCGGGTCAGCCAACCGGCGGGCGGCTACTTCTTGTGGCTGGAACTGCCACCGCAGATGGATTCGTTGAAGCTGTTTCAGATGGCGCTGGCGCAGGGCATCAGCATTGCGCCAGGGCCGATCTTTTCGCCGACTCAGCGGTTCCGCAACTGTATTCGCTTGAACTATGGCAGCCCGTGGACCGAGGATTCGGAAAAGGCGATGGAGACGTTGGGGCGGATTGTGCGGTCGTTCTGACAGCAAAAAGATCGCAGCCTTCGGCAGCTCCTACAGGAAACGCCTAATCCTGTGTAGGAGCTGCCGCAGGCTGCGATCTTTTGATCTTGCTTCTTTTACCGCCCACCACCCAGATCAACAAACGTCCCGGTGGCATAGGAAGCCTTGTCCGACAACAACCAGATAATCGCCTCCGCCACTTCATCCGGGCGCCCGCCACGGGCCATCGGAATCGCCGACTCAAGCTTGCTGACCCGATCAGGATCGCCACTCAGGGCGTGGAAATCGGTGTAGATGTAACCCGGACGCACCGCGTTGACGCGAATCCCCTCGCCCGCCACTTCCTTGGACAAACCGATGGTGAACGTGTCGAGCGCGCCTTTGGAGGCGGCGTAATCGACATACTCGTTCGGCGAACCCAAGCGCGATGCCACCGACGACACGTTGACGATACTGCCGCCCTGCCCGCCATGCTTGGGCGACATGCGCAGGATCGCGTGCTTGGCGCACAGGATCGGCGCCAGGACATTGGTTTTCATGATTTTCAAGATGCGGAATTCGGACATCTCATCGACTCGCGACTTTTGCCCGACAGTGCCGGCGTTGTTCACCAATGCGGTGACTCGCCCTAACTCGGTGTCGACCCGCTGAAACAGTGCGATCACTTCGTCTTCGATGCTGACGTCGGCGCGTACTGCGATGGCCTGTGCGCCCAACGCGCGGACTTGCTCCAGCACGCTTTGCGCGGCCTGTTCGTCTGACTGGTAGTTGATGCAGATGCGATAGCCCTGCTCGGCGGCCAACAGCGCCGTAGCGGCGCCAATCCCGCGCCCGCCACCGGTGATCACAATGACTTTATCCATGCTGGCCTTTCCCCTGAATGCACACGTAACAGTCGGGGGGAAGAATAACCGCCATTGGCGGGTTTTGCATGAGGTCTGTTTTTGACTGGACTGACGCTTTCGCGAGCAAGCTCGCTTCCACAGGGGATTGCATTTCAAATGTGGGAGCGAGCTTGATGGCGCGGTTTATCAGACTGTCGGCAGGCGCTGTGCACTGACAATGTCCTGCATGAACTTGTCTGCCGGCTTCGGATACCCCAGCAGATACCCTTGCAGCGAATCACACCCCAGTTGCGTCAGGAAATCCTGCTGCGAACCCGTTTCCACGCCTTCAGCCACAATCCGCAGCCCCAGCGCCTGCCCCAACGCAACAATCGCCGACACGATGGCCGCATCGTCACTGTCATGCTCCAGATCCCGCACAAACCCACGGTCGATCTTCAGCTCATTGGCCGGCAAACGCTTGAGGTACATGAGGCTCGAGTAACCGGTACCGAAGTCATCAATGGACAGGTCGACACCCATGTCCGACAACTCCTGCAACACCGTCATGCTTGCATCGGCATCGCTCATTGCCGTGGTTTCGGTGATTTCCAGGGTCAGGCTATTCGCAGGTAAATGGTGCGTAGCCAAGGCTTTGGCAACACTTCGGACCAATCCGGCATGGCAGAACTGCAACGCCGAGAGGTTCACCGCGATACGCCAGTCGGTGTAGCCGAGCACGTACCACTCGCGCATCTGCCGGCAGGCTTCGTTGAGCACCCACTCGCCGATTGGAATGATCAGGCCGGTTTTCTCCGCCATATCGATAAACTTGTCCGGCATCAGCATGCCGTGGACCGGATGTTGCCAGCGCAACAACGCTTCGGCGCCCACCGGATGACCGCTGGCGGCGTCGAACTTGGGTTGGTAATGCAGGCTGAACTGGCTGTGCTCCAGTGCCGCGCGCAAGTCCTGCAACAGTTGCAGCTGTTTGCGTGCGTTGGTGTTCATCGACGCATCGAAGAAGCTGTAACCGTTCTTGCCGCCACCCTTGGCGTGATACATCGCCGCGTCGGCGTTCATCAGTAGTTCCGGGGCGTTCTGGCCATTGCCCGGATACAGGGCAATGCCGACGCTGGCGGATATCTGCAAGTCATGTTCGGCCACGCGGAACGGCTGCGCGATCAGGCTGACCTGGCGTGCAGCCAATCCCAATGCATCATCGGGCTCGGCCAGGCGCACCAGCAACACAAACTCATCGCCGCCGATGCGTGCCAGCGTGTCGAGGCTGCGCAAATCTTCGCGCAAGCGCACACCGACTTCGCGCAGCAGTTGATCGCCCATGTGATGGCCAAAAGCATCATTGACCGGTTTGAAGCCGTCCAGATCAATGAACATCAAGGCAAAACAGCCGCCCTGCTCTTGGACTTTCTTGATTGCCTGATTGATCCGGTCATCGAGCAGCATGCGGTTTGGCAAACCGGTCAGGGTGTCGTGCAGCGCCAGTTGCGTGAGTTCGCGGTTGGCCACCGTCAACGAGTGCGCCAGATCGGCGGTGCGCGCTTCAAGCCGTGCATCGAGGATTGAGGTCAACAAGGCAATCGTCAGCACCGCTAGCGTGGTGATCAGCACCAGGCTGTCCAGACCATTGCCCTTCAGACCATTGAGCGCAGCGCCGCAGAAACTGCCGTCAGGAAATTGCGCAGCGGCCATGCCGGTGTAATGCATGCCGACAATGGCGATGCCCATGATCACCGCAGCCCCGGCGCGAATCAGGCGTACATAGGGCGAATGCTGGCGCAGGCGAAAAGCAATCCACAACGCCGCAGCCGAGGCACCGATGGCAATCAGTAACGAGGCGCCAAACAGCGTCGGGTCGTAATCGATCCCGGGCGTCATGCGCATCGCCGCCATGCCGGTGTAATGCATGGCACTGATACCGGCGCCCATGATCAGCGAGCCAAAAGCCAACTGCAAAATCGGCAATTTCGGCTGACTGACCAACCACAAGGCAAAACCGCAGGACAGTACCGCGATCAACAGCGACAGCGCGGTGAGCGTGATGTCGTAGCCCAGAGAGATCGGCAACTTGAAGGCGAGCATGCCGATGAAGTGCATCGACCAGACACCCACACCCATGGCGAACGCGCCCCCGGCTGTCCAGAAATGCACGGCACGGCCCTTGGCTGTTGCAATGCGTCCGGTAAGGTCGAGGGCGGTGTAGGACGCGAGGATCGCTACACACAACGAAATGAAAACCAGGGTGGAGGAATAACTACCGATGAGCATGCGGATTCTCACGACTACCCAAACCGGATCGCGTCCATTCTCGGTCGGGCAAATGCGGCGATTGTACTGATTGCACAGCAGAACGCACTGACTAAGTAATCAAATTGCCATCAGTCCGATGAAACGCTTGTTTGATGGCCCGACAATGCTCTGAACCGGGACGATCCAACGACAGAGCTGACGACAACTCGCTCCCACAGTTTTTGCGCTCGCGTTGCCTTAGCGGTTGTCACTCACGTCGAGCTGGCCATCCCAACCGCCGCCCAGCGCGGCGATCAATTGCACACTGGCAATCAAACGGTTCTGCAGAATAGTCAACACACTGCGCTCATTACTCAACGCAGTGGCTTGCACCACTACCACGTCGATGTAGGCAATCAGCCCGGCCTTGTACTGGTTTTCTGTCAGGCGCAAGGAATCGCGGGCAGCATCGAGGGCTTCCTGGCGTACCGCCGCTTCGTCCTCATACACCTTGAGCTGCACCAGATAGTTTTCCACTTCGCGGAAACCGTCGAGCACGGTCTGCCGGTACTTGGCGACCGTCTGGTCGTACACCGCTTCAGTGCGGTCAACTTCCGCCGAGCGGATACCGCCGTCGAACAGCGGCAAGGCCAGTTTTGGTCCGACGGACCAGAAGCGGTTAGGCAAACTGATCAGGTTTTGTGACGTACTGCTGCTGTAACCGCCGCTCAGGCTCAGGGACAGGTCAGGGTAGTACGCCGCTTTGGCCACGCCGATACTGGCGTTGGCGGCGATCACCGAGCGCTCGGCCGAGGCGATGTCCGGACGGCGCTCCAGCAACTGCGACGGCAGGCTCAACGGCACCTGCGGCAGGTTCGGGATGGTCTGGGTTTCGGCGATATTGAAGTCTGCTGGCGCCTGACCGGTCAGCACGGCAATGGCATTCTCGAATTGCGCGCGTTGCCAGATCAGATCGACCAGATCAGCCTGGGTGCTTTTGAGCTGGGTCTGCGCCTGCGCCACCGCGTCACGCCCGGAAACACCCGCGCGGTATTGGTTCTGGGTCATTTTCAGCGAGCGCTCATACGCAGCAACCGTCGCTTCGAGTAAACGCTTCTGCTGATCGATCACCCGCAGTTGCAGGTAGTTCTGCACCAGCTCCGATTGCTGACTCAAACGCATCGCGGCCAGATCGGCGAAACTCGCCTGCGCGCTGGCCTGATCGGCCTCAAGACCGCGACGCAACTTGCCCCAGACATCGGCTTCCCAACTCACGCCCAACTCCGCGCTGTAGGTGTCGCGAATGCCGCTGGAAGAACTGCTCAAACTCGAACTGCTGCTGCCGGTGCCTTGGCTGGAGCGGGTTTTGCCCACGCTCAGGTCGACGCTTGGGTAGAACGCCCCGCGCGCACTGCGGACGAGGGCCTGCGCCTGTCGAAACTGGGCTTCCGACTGGGCGACGGTCTGGTTGGAGCTGTTGAGTTTTTCGATCAGCCCGTTGAGTTGCTGATCGCCATACAACTCCCACCACGCGCCACGCGCCAGCGAATCGCTCGGGTTGGCTTGACGCCAGCCTTCAGCTTCCTTGTATTGAGGAATTTCAGCCGTCTGCGGGCGCTGGTAGTCCGGGCCGACGGCGCAGGCACTGAGCATTGCCACGCACAGCGACAGGCTCAACAGACGCGAGCCGCGAACAGTGGCCAGATTGAAAAGCGAACGGTCAGTCATAGCGGAGTTTCCAGAGCAGCGTCAGTACGCACGCCACGCCATTTGTTGAAACGATGGCGAAGCTTGTCGAGATAGAGGTAGACCACCGGGGTGGTGTAAAGCGTCAGCACCTGGCTGAAAACCAGTCCGCCGATGATGGTCAGGCCCAATGGCTGGCGCATTTCCGCGCCTTCCGCCCGGCTGAGCAGCAACGGCAAGGCACCGAGGATGGCCGCCAATGTGGTCATCAGAATGGGGCGCAGACGTTGCAGGCAGGCACTGCGGATCGATTCCAGCGGCGACATGCCCTGATGCCGTTCCAGTTGCAGTGCGAGGTCGATCATCAGGATCGCGTTTTTCTTCACCACCCCGATCAGCAGGAACAGCCCGAGTAACGAGATCAGGCTGAATTCGCCGCCCAATGCATAGATCGACAGCAATGCGCCGACACCGGCCGACGGCAGCGTCGACAGAATCGTCAGGGGGTGAATGTAACTTTCATACAGCACGCCCAACACCAGATACACCGCCAACAGCGCGCCAAGAATCATGAACGGCTGGCTCTTCTGGGTCGCGGCGAACGCATCGGCAGTACCGGCCATTTTCGCGATCACGTCTTCCGGCAAGCCGAGCTTGGCAATCGCCCGCTCGATGGCGGCACTGCCCTGCTCTACCGTCACGCCTTCAGCCATGTCGAAAGAAATATCTTCCGAGGCGAACTGGCCTTCGTGGCTGACGCGATCGTCCTCCAGGCTGCTCTCATAGTGAGCGATGGTCGATAGCGGAATCCGTGCGCCGTCGGCGGTGATCACCTGGACCTGCTTGAGGGTAATCGGATCCTGGGCGTATTTCGGATTGACCTCCATCACCACTTGGTACTGGTTCAGGCTGTCGTAGATCGTTGAAATCTGCCGCTGGCTGTAAGCGTTGTTCAGCACCGCAGTCACCATGCTCATGTCCACCCCCAGACGCTTGGCCTGATCGCGGTCGACAATCAAAGTCACCTGCTGCGCGCCTTTGCCTTCACGGGCATCAATGGCCGTCAACTCCGGCAAAGCCCGCAACGCGGCGACCACTTTCGGGTACCACTCACGCAACTCGCCAAGATCACCGCTTTGCAGGATGTAGCTGTACTGCGAAGTGGTCTGCTCGCGACCACCGCCAAACTGCAGATCCTGGTCGGCCATCAGCATCAATTGTGCGCCGGCCACCTTAGGCATTTCCTTGCGCAGGCGCTCGATGACTTTCTGTGCCGACAACTGGCGGTCCTTGATCGGCTTCAGACGTACCAGCATGAAGGCGTTGTTGGTGCCGTTGGTGCCGCCGATGAACCCGGCGACGCTTTCCACCGCCTCGTCCTTGAGCACGGCGCGGCGGAAGGTTTCCATTTTCGGCTGCATCACGCTGAACGACAGGCCGTCGTCTCCGCGCACGAAACCGATCAACTGGCCGGTATCCTGCTGCGGCATGAAAGTCTTCGGTACCACCACATAGAGCGCGACGTTGACGCCAACGGTGATGAACAGGCTGAGCAACGTCAGGCGGCGATGACGCAGCACCCAGTCGAGGCTGGTGGCGTACTTGGCCACCATCCAGTCGTTGGTCTTGCGACTCCAGCGTTGCAGACGGTTTTCCTGCCCCGGCGTATGCGGCTTGAGCCAGCGGGCGCAGAGCATCGGCGTCAGCGTCAGCGAAACCACCAGCGAGACCACAATGGCCGCAGCCAGCGTGATGGAGAATTCGCGGAACAAACTCTCGACAATCCCGCCCATAAACAGAATCGACAGGAACACCGCGACCAGCGAGACGTTCATCGATAACAAGGTAAACCCGACTTCCTTGGCCCCCAGATACGCGGCCTGCATCGGTTTGACGCCTTCGTCGATGTGCCGCGAAATGTTCTCCAGCACCACGATGGCGTCGTCCACCACCAGACCGGTGGCGAGAATCAGCGCCATCAGTGACAGGTTGTTCAGTGAGAAGCCATAGAGGTACATCACCGCGAAAGTACCGACCAGCGACACCGGCACCGCCAATGTCGGAATCAGCGAGGCGCGGAAGTTACCGAGAAACAGGAACACCACCAGAATTACCAGTGCCACGGCGATCAACAGGGTCATCTCGGCTTCGTGCAACGTTGCCTTGATCACCGGCGAACGGTCCATCGCCAGATTCAGCTTCACGCTGGCTGGCAGTACCGCTTGCAGCGCGGGCAGTTGCGCCTTGATCTCGTTGACCGTCTCGATAATGTTGGCCCCGGCCTGGCGGTTGATCACCAGCAGCACCGCCGCGTCGTCGTTGAAGAAACCGCTGTTGTAGCGGTCTTCGACGCCGTCGCTGACCTTGGCCACGTCCTTCAGGCGCAACGCGGCACCGTCGGCGTAATGGATGATCAGCGATTCATAATCCTTGGCTTTCTCCAACTGGTCGTTGGCCTGGATCTGCCACAAGCGCTGGCCGTCCTCGACCGAGCCCTTGGGCCGGCGCACGTTGGCATCGGCGATGGTCTTGCGCACATCATCGAGCGCCACGCCGTACTGGTTCAGGGCCTGCGGTTCGAGTTCGATACGCACGGCCGGCAACGAACTGCCGCCGATCTGCACCTCACCGACACCCTGCACCTGCGACAGACTCTGCGACAGGATGGTCGACGCCAAGTCGTAGAGCTGACCTTTTTCCAGCACATCCGAAGTCAACGACAGCACCATGATTGGCGCCTGCGACGGGTTGACCTTCTTGTAGGTCGGCATGCTGCGCATCCCGCTCGGCAGCAGGTTGCGCGAAGCGTTGATCGCCGCCTGCACTTCCCGCGCCGCGCCGTTGATGTCACGGTCGAGGTCGAATTGCAGAATGACCCGGGTCGAGCCCTGACTGGAGCGGCTGCTCATGGTGTTGACGCCGGCAATGGCACCGAACGAACGCTCCAGCGGCGTGGCCACCGTGGAGGCCATGACCTCCGGGCTGGCGCCAGGCAGGCTCGCCTGCACGACGATCACCGGGAAGTCCATCTGCGGCAACGGCGAAACCGGCAGCAGACCGAAGCTGACACCGCCCAGCAGCATGATCGCCAGGCTCAGGAGCATGGTGGCAACCGGGCGCTTGATGAAAGGACCGGAGAGGTTCATTGACCGCAATCTCCGAATTCACACCACTCCCCTGGAGGAGTGAGCCTGCTCGCGATAGCGGTGTATGTGTTCGCATGGATGTTGCAGGTGCCGGCCTCATCGCGAGCAGGCTCACGCCTACAGGTTTTGCGCTGCGTCATACCACCACCTCTTCGGTGTCGGCATTGGTTTTGCCAAAGCGACGGCCCAAACGGTCGAAGTACAGGTAAATCACCGGCGTGGTGAACAGTGTCAAAACCTGACTCATCAACAACCCGCCAACCATCACCAGACCCAGCGGCTGACGCAACTCAGCCCCGGAACCGGTGGCCAGCATCAATGGCACCGCGCCGAACAGCGCGGCCAACGTGGTCATCAGAATCGGCCGGAAACGCAGCAGCGCCGCTTGATAGATCGCCTCCTCCGGCGCCATGCCCTGGTTGCGTTCAGCGTCGAGGGCGAAGTCGATCATCATGATCGCGTTTTTCTTGACGATACCGATCAAGAGAATGATGCCGATGATCGCGATCATGCCCAGGTCATTGCCGCTGAGTAGCAACGCCAGCAACGCGCCAACCGCCGCCGATGGCAGAGTCGAGAGAATGGTGATCGGGTGGATGTAGCTCTCGTAAAGCACGCCGAGCACGATGTACATGGTCACCACCGCCGCCAGAATCAGCAGCAAGGTGCTCGACAGCGACGCTTGAAAAGCTTCGGCCGCGCCCTGGAACTGGGTCTGCACGCCGACCGGCATGCCGATGTCTTTCTGCACCTGTTCGATGACGTCCACCGCATGCCCCAGCGCCACGCCCGGTGCGAGGTTGAACGACATCATCACCGCCGGAAACTGACCGATATGAGTGATCGCCAGTTGCGCCTGACGCTCCTCGACACGGGCCAGACTCGACAGGCGCACCTGCGCGCCGTCAGTGGTCTTGACGTGAATCTGATCCAGCGCCTGCGGGCCGATTCTTTCCCCCGCCTGCGCCTGCAGCACCACGCGGTACTGGCTGGCCTGGGTGTAGATGGTCGAAATCTGCCGCTGACCGAAGGCGTCGTACAGCGCATCGGTGATGTTCGCCACCGACACGCCGAGGCGCGAGGCCGCATCGCGGTCGATCACCAGATACACCTGCAAGCCCTTGTCCTGCAAATCACTGGCGACGTCGGTCAGTTCCGGGCGCTGTGCCAGCGCTTCGACCAACCGCCCGCTCCACTGGCTGAGCAGTTCTGAATCCGGCGACGACATGCTGAACTGGTATTGGGTACGGCTGACGCGGTCTTCGATGGTCAGGTCCTGCACCGGTTGCATGTACAGACGAATGCCGACCAGTTTGTCCAGTTGCGGTTGCAGTCTCGCGATCACCTCGGTGGCGCTGAGATCACGATCGCCATGGGGCTTGAGATTTATCAGCAGGCGGCCGCTGTTAAGCGTGGCGTTGTCACCATCGACACCGATGTAGGACGACAGGCTTTGCACTGCCGGGTCTTCAAGAATGACCTTGGCCAACGCCTGCTGACGCTCGCCCATGGCGGCGAAGGAAATCGACTGCGGCGCTTCGGAAATGCCCTGAATCACCCCGGTGTCTTGCACCGGGAAGAAGCCTTTTGGCACGACCATATAAAGGAACACGGTCAGCGCCAGTGTGCCAATGGCCACCAGCAGGGTCAGCGGCTGATGCTTGAGCACCCACTGCAAACCGCGACCATATTTGGCAATCATCCAGTCGATGCACGCGCCGCTGGCCCGGTAGAAACGGCCCTGTTCGTGCTCTTCGGGTTCGCGCTTGAGCAGACGCGCGCACATCATTGGCGTCAGGGTCAGCGACACCACGAGGGAAATCAGGATCGCCACTGCCAGCGTAATGGCGAATTCGCGGAACAGGCGCCCGACCACATCGGCCATGAACAGCAGCGGGATCAGCACCGCAATCAGCGACAGGGTCAGGGAAATCAGGGTGAAGCCGATCTGTCTGGCGCCCTTGAGCGCCGCTTGCATCGGACTGTCGCCCTCCTCGATGAAGCGCGAGATGTTTTCCAGCATCACGATGGCATCGTCGACCACAAAACCGGTGGCGATGGTCAACGCCATCAGGGTCAGGTTGTTGACCGAGAACCCGGCGAGGTACATCACGCCGAAGGTGCCTATGAGCGACAGCGGCACCGCCACGGAAGGAATGATCGTCGCGCTGAAACGGCGCAGGAACAGGAAGGTCACCATCACCACCAGCGCGATGGCGATCAGCAACTCGTGCTGCACGTCGGTGACCGAAGCGCGAATGGTTTGCGTACGGTCAGTAAGTACGGTGACATCAAGACCGGCCGGCAGGTTGTCGGTGATGCTCGGCAGCAAGGCCTTGATCCGGTCGACCACTTCAATCACGTTGGCGCCAGGTTGACGCTGAATGTTGAGCAAAACCGCCTGATTCTGGTTGGCCCACGCGGCAAGGCGTTCGTTCTCGGCACCGTCGACGATCTCCGCGACATCCTTGAGCCGCAGCGGTGCGCCATTCTTGTAGGCGAGGATCAGGTTGGCGTAGTCCTTGGGCGACGTCAGCTGATCGTTGGCGTCGAGCATCGACACCCGCGTCGGGCCGTCGAAGTTACCCTTCGGCTGGTTGACGTTGGAGGCGCTGATCAACGTGCGCACATCCGACAGGTTCAGGCTGTTGGCGGCCAGGGCCTCCGGGTTGACCTTGATCCGCACCGCCTGACGCTGGCCGCCGGCAATGCTGACCATGCCGACGCCACTGATCTGGGCGATTTTCTGCGCCATGCGCGTATCGACCAGATCATTGAGCTTGGGCAGGAGCATGGTTTTCGAAGTGATGGCCAAGGTCAGCACCGGGGTATCCGCCGGGTTGACCTTGTTGTACACCGGCGGCGCCGGCAAATCGGTCGGCAACAGATTGGTCGCGGCGTTGATCGCGGCTTGCACCTGTTGCTCGGCGACGTCCATGTTGATGTCGAGGCTGAACCGCAGGGTCAGTACCGAAGCACCGCCGGAACTGGTCGAGGCCATTTGCGTCAGGCCCGGCATCTGCCCGAACTGGCGCTCAAGCGGCGCGGTCACGGCACTGGTCATCACGTCCGGGCTGGCGCCGGGATACAGGGTCATGACGCGGATGGTCGGGTAATCAACCTGAGGCAACGCCGACACTGGCAACAAGCGATAAGCGATCAGGCCGGCCAGGATAATGGCCAGCATGCTCAGGGTGGTGGCTACCGGACGGAGGATGAACAGCCGCGAAATGTTCATGCGCCCTTCTTGGCCTTGTCGGTGACAGCGGCGTCAGTCGGGGTGGCGGCGGACTTGCCTTGCAGGTGTTCGGTCGGCGTGGTTGGCACCTGGTTGCTGTCGTTGACCACTTCCACTTCGCTGCCTTCCTTGAGGCGGTCGGTGCCTTCCAGCACCACGCGATCGCCGGCGGCCAAGCCCTCGGTGATTACAGTGTTCTCGCCGTCACTGGCGCCGATCTTCAACGGGCGGATGGTGACTTTCTTGTCGCCTTCAAGCGCGTAGACAAAAGTGCCGTTGGTGCCGAACTGAATGGCGGCGGACGGTGCCAGCACCACGCCTTTGAGGGTGTCGGCCAGCAGGTGTACGTTGACGAACTGATTGGGGAACAGCGACTGATCGCGGTTTTCGTAACGCGCCTTGAATTTCAATGTGCCGGTGGCCACATCGATCTGGTTGTCGAGACTTTGCAGCACACCGGTCGCTTGCAGTTTGCTGTCGCCACGATCCCAGGCTTCGGCCGGCAGTTTGGCGCCGCTGCGATAGCGGGCGAGCACGGTTTCGAGGCTGTTTTCCGGCAGGGTAAATGCAACGCTGATCGGCTGGGTCTGGGTGATCACCGCGATGAACGTGGTGTCATTGGCCGTTACAAGGTTGCCCACGTCGACCTGACGCAGACCGACGCGACCGGCAATCGGCGCGCGGATCCTGGTGAATTCGAGATTGAGCTTGGCGTCGTTGACCGCCGCCTGATTGGTCTTGACCGTGCCCAGATACTGGCCGACCAGCGCTTCGGCGGTGTCCAGGGTCTGTTTGGCGATGCTGTCTTCCTTGTACAGCCCGCGATAACGCTCGACATCGACCTGTGCGTTTTTCAGTTGCGCCTGATTCTGCAACAAGGTGCCTTCAGCTTGAAGCAAGGCGTTCTGGTACGGGCGCGGATCGATCTCTGCCAGCAAGTCGCCAGCCTTGACCATCTGCCCCTCTTCGAAATTGATCTTGACCAGCTCACCACCCACCCGGCTGCGCACGTTGATGGTGTTGAGTGCAGTCACGGTGCCCAGCGCCTTGTAATACAGCGGGAAGTCGCCCGTGACGGCCGGCGCCACCCGCACCGGAATCGGCCCGGTGCCGCCACCGAAGCCCGGTCGCATCATCCCCGAACGCCCGGCATGCCCGGCCGCTGCCTTGTCGGCGCCCTCTTTCTGGGTTGAACCGGCAGGCCAGAACTTCCAGCACAGAACGGCGATAACCAACAAGACAAGCAGGCTGATCAGCCAGCGACGGGAGTTGCGTGGGGACGATTGCATGGAGTGATTAACCATTGGGCGCGTGGGCTTCTTTTACGGGAGGCTGAACGATAAGCACTGATGGGGATTAAGCAAAGCAGCTTTACCGGCTATTTACCTTCAACTTACGTTTCAAGGTGTGTGAGGCAAAACACTGATACACAAATGAAAACGGCCTGGACAGGGCCAGGCCGTTAACAATTGTAAAGCGCTTGTTTCAGAACACTTATTTCAAGACGGCAAGTGCCGCTTCGTAATCAGGCTCTTCAGCGATTTCCTTGACCAGTTCGCTGTGCAGGACGTTGTCGTTTTCGTCCAGCACCACCACGGCACGGGCGGTCAGGCCTTTCAGCGGGCCGTCAGCAATGGCCACACCGTAGTTCTCAATGAACTCGGCACCGCGCAGGGTCGACAGGTTCTGTACGTTGTCCAGACCTTCAGCGCCGCAGAAACGCGCCTGAGCGAACGGCAGGTCAGCCGAAATGCACAGCACCACGGTGTTGCTGATGTCGTTGGCCTGAGCGTTGAACTTGCGCACGGAAGTGGCGCAGGTCGGGGTGTCGACGCTTGGGAAGATGTTCAGCACTTTGCGCTTGCCGGCAAAGTCTTTCAGGGTGACGTCGGACAGATTGCCGGCAACCAGAGAAAAGGCTGGCGCCTTGGAACCGGCTTGTGGCAACTGGCCGTTGACTTGAACCGGATTGCCTTTAAGGGTGACTTGAGCCATGACTTGAGTCCTTCTGAACGTTGTTTTAGAAAATCACGCAAGGGCCGAAGTTAACCACGAAATTGTTCGACAACCTATGCTTTGACCGAAATTGTCATGTACCGAAACGCAAAACTGCATACAACTGCAGGTCCTGCGGGATCTTCGCGGACTTCGGGTCTGCATCATTTATTCAAAGTCCCTGTCGATTCGTGATGTGCCCATTCGACTAAGCAGTGAATCCCCCACACTCTACGGAGTTTCCACTATGCGATTCATGATCCTCGTAAAAGCCAGCGCCGATTCCGAGGCCGGCATCATGCCCAGCGAAGAACTGCTTACCGCCATGGGCAATTTCAACGAAGAACTGGTCAGGGCCGGCATCCTGGTCGCGGCAGACGGCCTGCACCCGAGCAGCAAAGGCGCCCGCGTGCAATTCTCGGGTGATAAACGCACGGTAATCGACGGCCCCTTCATCGAAACCAAAGAGCTGGTGGCCGGTTACTGGATCTGGGACGTGAAGTCGAAAGAAGAAGCCATCGAATGGGTCAAGCGTTGCCCCAATCCCATGCCGGGCACCGACTCTGATATCGAGATTCGCCAGATATTCACCGCCGAGGATTTCGGCGCCGAATTCACCCCTGAACTGCGGGAGCAGGAGGAACGCGTTCGCGAGCAGGCCAAGAACTCCTGACCGCCGCTGAAACGCGCTTAACTGGAGGAGCTGTCGAGTGAAACGAGGCTGCGATCTTTTGATTTTGCGTCTAAAAATCAAGATCAAAAGATCGCAGCCCGCGGCAGCTCCAAAAAAAGTTGCTGTTCAGATGAGCTGTATGTTTTCAGCTTGTTTGCCTTTGGGGCCTTGCGCTACCTCGAACGAAACTTTTTGACCCTCTTGAAGCGATTTGAACCCTGCACTTTGAATCGCAGAGAAATGCGCAAAAAGATCCTCCCCGCCGTCATCCGGCGTGATAAAGCCAAACCCCTTTGAATCGTTAAACCACTTCACCGTTCCCGTTGCCATATTTGCCTTCCCGTTGCTCGTCTGCACACAAGCCAAATAATCTTGCGCGTCGCCCAACAATCAAACACCCACCCTCCCATTCCAACAACTGTCAAACCTGACAGGGTGTAAATATCTACAGCCCCACCCGCCCTGCGCTGGCCAAGCCCCGATTAGCTGCTAGCTTCAATCGGAGGTGTCCTGAAGGCTTGGTAAAAGCAGGATTACTTAATAGCGGCACAGGCGTGCCGGCATCGACAATGCACACCAGAGAATCGTGACGTCATGGCGAAGAAAATGAGAATGCATGCATGGCTATTGGCGGCGGCACTTTTGCCGGCGATGACGTTTGTCAGTTGTGGCGTCGGTGCTTGAGTCTCGGATCCCAAGCCCTTAGGCATTGCCTCAGATCACGCCTGAGGCAACGCCTGCAGCATTGGCTTATTTGGACTTGAGCTTGAGATAAGACTGGTTCAGATCCGACGCCCAGCCATCGATCACGTTTTTCACGTCATCAGCCTTCATCACCTGCGATTCGTTTGCCAGCGGCTTGCCGGTGCCTTTGCGTACTACCTGAGCAACCACTTTGTTGTTGCCGCCATCAAGGAACACCGCCTCGGTGGCCAGGGTGGTTTCCTGATCACGAATGCCGCTGGCTGTGCTGACAGCCGCAGCCAGCAGCGCAACAGGGATCACTTCATAGGGTTTGAGGCCTTCGGTCTTGCTGCTGACGGCGGTGATCGCCGCACGCACCACCATCACACCGGGGCCTGGCCCGTTGGCCAATGGCAAAGACTTGCCGATTTCACGTTTGAGTGCCTGATCGTAGTAGCTGGTGATGCCGTTGAG
The DNA here is from genome assembly GCF_059716145.1 of Pseudomonas sp. LBUM1648. Taxonomy (NCBI): domain Bacteria; kingdom Pseudomonadati; phylum Pseudomonadota; class Gammaproteobacteria; order Pseudomonadales; family Pseudomonadaceae; genus Pseudomonas; species Pseudomonas sp. LBUM1648. The sequence goes on along the minus strand of NZ_CP166808.1, from coordinate 2,967,241 downwards.
AGTCTGCTGTGGAATCTTTGTGGTCGGTTGCGGCTGTGGATAGAGCTGGGTCGGTTCGATATAGACGCTGGTGAATTTATTGATGTCGGCTTTGGGGTCGATCCAACGCATTACCTCAGCACCGGAGGGTGACTTGGCCTCCTTGAGTTGGCTGTAGTCCTTGAGAAACCCGGAATACTCATCGGGAGCAACGGTTTTGCTGGAACAACCCACCAGTGCGAGAGTGGCAATGCACAGTGTGCCCATCATTACTGCTGGCTTCATGCTGTAACTCCTGTCAGAAGGCCTGGATTTATTGCGTAGGGGGGAGTTACAGGTATAGCTAAAACCTGAGCATTTGCGATGGCAAAACATAATCTTCACCCAAGGCTGGGCGGCGCATCACAACGGCCGAAGGCGCAGGTGCTTTTGCAGAGCTGGAAGAAGATGAACATGGGCGATCCGGCGTTGAAATAATCCCTGCTGCGCTACCTGCGGTGCCCCGTGCAGGAGCTGCCGCAGGCTGCGATCTTTTGATTGCAAAGACCAAGATCAAAAGATCGCAGCCGACGGCAGCTCTTGTAGGGTAAGTGGTTTACCAGGAAGACGTCTCGCCACTACGAAGCTTTATCTCGCGCCGGGTATTGGCGCGCATTGCCTTGTACAACGACACCGTCCCAACCAACAAAATCGCCGCACCAAACAGGAAGTCGATGTTGTACAGCCGGAAGTCCTCCACCGGCCCGATCAACAGCACCCGGACCAGCGCAACGCCCATCAAAGTGGCAAGGAAGTCGATCCCCGGCTCTTCGCGATAGAACACCAGCATCAACGGCAGGCACAGCACCAGCAGCGTCAACAACACGACGACCTTGAACGACCCCTTGCGCTCGACGCTGAACGCGCATTCGTGCGGGCCGTAGGCCTTGTAGTCTTCGTCGCGGATCATCGAGGTTTTCTCGTTGATGTAATCGACGCGGTTGTACTTCTGGATCGGTGTGAAGGTGTTGGACATCTCCATCAGCGTGGTGATGTTCTTGAAGCGCAGGTCGATGCGCTCGCTGCCCTTGAGGTAATAGAGCACCGGTTTGTAGCCATAGCGGTAAGTGTCGAACGGAAACTCGGCGACTTGGCCCTGAACGCCGATCGGGCGAGGCTCAAGTTCGGCGTAGGCACTTTTGTTGGTGGCCGAGAGATTGCGGCTCAGTGGCTGAACCTTGACCTGCTCGAGGAAGATTGGCGTGACGCCATAGGACCACTGCAACGGTTCCAGACGCAGGCGCAATTCGTTGCGGCTCAGGTCATAACGGTTGAAGGTGCGTTCGGACACCACCAGCGAACCGCTGAGCATGAACTCGCCGCGCAGGTTGTTGGTGACGCGCAAGGTCAGTTGATCCTTGCCCAGCAACGCCGCTTCGTTGGTCGGCGGAGTGCCGCACCACGCAGTGCTTTGGCCGGCCCCGCCAAGTTGGCCGTCGCGGTTTTCCTTGAATACATAAAAGTAACTGGCCCACAGCGTCAGCATCAAAAGCAACGCGGTGAGGCCCAGGATTTTCTTGCCCGGACTCACTGATCAGACTCCCTTCTTCGGTTCCATCGGCCAGCCGAAAACCCGCTGGCGACGGCGACTCTACCAAAAGGCCAGCATCGACCCAAGGAAAAATCCCCGATTCGTCGGCGCTCTAAGGGTTTCCCCTGCACCTGCAAAGGGTTAGCGGCGGCGGAATAACGGCCTTGGCTCGATCACCGAGCGCCCATACAGCACGCTCATCCCCGCCAGTCCTTTGAGCGCATCTTCGGCCGACTTGTCTTCGCGCACGGCAAAACTGTCGAAGCCGCATTGGCGCATATGGCTGAGTTGATCACGCAACACATCGCCAATCGCGCGCAACTCCCCTGCCCAACCGAAACGGCTGCGCAGCAGGTACGCCTGACTGTAGGCACGGCCGTCGCGAAAACTCGGGAAGTCCAGCGCGATCAGCGGCAGCGATGCCAGCCACGGAACCAGGCTTTCAACCTCATCGTCCGGCCCCAGCCACACCGCGTGGGTGGACGGCGATTCCAGCCAATGGGCGAGCGGCAGAATCAACAACCCTGCGGGCCTTGGCGTCGACGGCTCACGTACCAGCATCCACGGATCATCCCTTTCAATCCGCGCCACGCCCTGCTCAAGTCGCAACAGATTGTTCATGCCGATACCTCCAGCGCCTTCGGATAGACCCGTTCCTTGAACGGTTCCAGGCCGATACGTGTCAACGTATCGACAAACAATTCCTCGCTCTCGCGATAGCGCACGAAGGTACCGATGATCCGCTCGATCACCTGCGGCACTTCGGCGGCGCTGAAGGACGGGCCGATGACTTTGCCCAGCGCGCTGTGCTTGCCCTGCGCGCCGCCGAGGGTGATCTGGTACCACTCGCTGCCATTCTTGTCGACGCCAAGGATGCCGATATTGCCGATGTGGTGATGACCGCAAGCGTTCATGCAGCCGGAGATGTTCAGGCTGATGTCACCCAGATCATGCAGGTAATCGAGATTGTCGAAGCGCGCCTGAATCGCCTGGGCGATCGGGATCGACTTGGCATTGGCCAATGCGCAGAAATCCCCACCAGGGCAGGCAATGATGTCGGTCAACAAGCCGACGTTGGCCGTCCCCAGATTCAGCTCACACGCCAACTGCCACAGCGCATACAGATCGGCTTTCGGCACATCGGGCAGGACGATGTTCTGCTCATGGGCGATACGAATCTCGCCGAAACCGAAACGCTCCGACCAGTCAGCGACCGCAAGCATCTGCAAGCCGGTGACATCTCCCGGCGGCGCGGCCAGGCCCGGTTTGGTCGACAGCACGACGCTGGTGTAACCCTGCACCTTATGCGGCTGTACGTTACGCGCCACCCAACGGGCGAACGCCGGGCTCTCGGCCAGGTGCGTGCCGAAGTCCAGATCGGTATCCGCCAGCGTGCGATAGGTCGGCGGCACAAAAGCACTGGCAACCCGTTGATACTCGTCGACGGTCAACTGCGCCGGGCCGTCCTTCAGGTGTTGCCATTCCTCTTCGACTTCTTTGGCGAACGCCTCGATGCCCAGCGCCTTCACCAAAATCTTGATCCGCGCCTTGTACTTGTTGTCGCGTCGGCCATGGCGGTTGTAGACCCGCAACACCGACTCGACGTAGGACAACAAGTGCTGCCACGGCAAACCTTCGCGAATCTGTAAACCGAGGATCGGCGTGCGCCCCAAGCCACCACCTACGATCACCCGCAGGAGCATTTGCCCATCGCGGCCGGGGTAAAGATAGAGGCCGATGTCATGCATCATGATCGCCGCGCGATCCTGCTTGGCCGAGCAGATGGCAATCTTGAATTTGCGTGGCAGAAACAGGAATTCAGGGTTGATCGTCGACCATTGCCGCAGGATCTCTGCCAGCGGGCGCGGGTCGATCATTTCGTCCGCCGCGACCCCGGCAAACGCTTCAGTGGTGATGTTGCGTACGCAGTTGCCGGAGGTCTGGATCGCATGCATGTTGACTTGGGCCAGGCGTTCGAGGATGTCCGGTACCTCGCTCAGCTCAATCCAGTTGAACTGCATGTTTTGCCGCGTGGTGAAGTGGCCGTAGCCGCGGTCGTAGTCGCTGGCGATGCTCGCCAGCGTGCGCATCTGTTCGGCGCTCAGCGTGCCATAGGGAATGGCCACCCGCAGCATGTAGGCGTGCTTTTGCATGTACAGACCGTTTTGCAGACGCAGCGGCAGGAACTCCTCCTCACTCAACTCTCCCGCCATGAAGCGCTCGACCTGATCGCGGAATTGCGCGACGCGCTCGAACACCAGTGCGCGGTCGTAATCGTCGTATTGATACATGCTACTGCCCTCATCAATTTTCTGTGGGAGCGAGCCTGCTCGCTCCCACAGTTTTGTAACGGCACTATGACCTTGCAGCGCAGCACGCAACAGATTCACCTGAATGTATAAAAACCATATCAGGACGCGGCAGAACGCCGCAGGCAGTACTTCAATCTGATCCGCACAAATGAAAGATTCCTGAGCCTGTTTTGTTTCCAGCGGTATTCCTACAGTGCAGCTCGTGCCAGACCGGGTGGCCTGGCAAGACTTTGCAACCGTGGATGAACTGACCATGAGCACAGCAACAATCGGACAGGCTTATAACTACAAGGTCGTCCGTCAATTCGTTATCGCGACGGTTTTCTGGGGTGTCGTGGGGATGGCGATGGGGGTATGGATCGCCTCGCAACTGGTTTGGCCAGAGATGAATCTGGACCTGCCGTGGACCACCTTCGGCCGTTTGCGGCCGCTGCACACCAGCCTGGTGATTTTCGGTTTCGCCGGCAGCGCGCAATTCGCCGCCAGCTACTACGCGGTGCAGCGCACCTGCCAGGCGCGGCTGTATTCGGACAAGCTCGCCGCGTTCACTTTCTGGGGTTGGCAATCGGTGATTGTGATCATGCTGATCACCCTGCCGATGGGCTACACCACCACCAAGGAATATGCCGAGATCGAATTCTCCGGCGCGGTGTGGATGGCCGTGGTCTGGGTCGCTTACGCCGTGGTGTTTTTCACCACGGTGGTGCAGCGCAAGACCAAACACATCTACGTCGGCAACTGGTTCTTCGGCGCGTTCATTCTGGTGATCGCCATGCTGCATGTGGTCAATCACCTGTCGATCCCGGTGGACTGGTTCAAGTCGTATCCGGTGTATTCCGGCGCCACCGACGCCATGGTGCAGTGGTGGTACGGGCACAACGCGGTGGGCTTCTTCCTGACCACCGGTTTCCTCGGAATGATGTATTACTTCGTACCAAAGCAGGTCAACCGGCCGGTGTATTCGTATCGGTTGTCGATCGTGCATTTCTGGGCGCTGATCACCCTGTACATCTGGGCCGGCCCGCACCATTTGCACTACACCGCACTGCCCGACTGGGCGCAGTCGCTGGGCATGGCGATGTCACTGATCCTGCTGGCGCCGAGCTGGGGCGGGATGATCAACGGCATGATGACGCTGTCGGGTGCCTGGCATAAATTGCGCACCGATCCGATTTTGCGCTTCCTGGTGCTGTCGCTGGCCTTCTACGGCATGTCGACGTTCGAAGGGCCGATGATGGCGATCAAAACGGTCAACGCCCTGTCCCACTACACCGACTGGACCATCGGCCACGTTCACGCAGGCGCATTGGGCTGGGTGGCGATGATCACGTTCGGCGCGACTTATCACATGGTGCCGAAAATCTTCGGCCGCGAGCAGATGTACAGCACGCCGCTGATCAACCTGCACTTCTGGCTGGCGACCATTGGCACCGTCCTGTACATCGCTTCGATGTGGGTCAACGGCATCACCCAAGGCCTGATGTGGCGGGCGATCAACGAGGACGGCACGCTGACGTATTCGTTTGTCGAGGCGCTGCAAGCCAGTCATCCGGGATTCATCGTGCGCTTTGCCGGTGGGGTGTTCTTCCTCAGCGGCATGTTACTGATGGCTTACAACGTTTGGCGTACGGTGCGGGTGGCGGATGTTGCACTGGCGCACAGCGAAGCGCAGATCGCCTGAGGCAGGGAGCCGGTCATGTTCGATGTTTTCTTGAATGTGTTGGGGGTGGTTTTTTTGTGGCTGGCGGTGGAGTACTGCTTGCGGCATCAAACCGCAGAAAGCCTAGATGACGCGAGTATGGTGCCGTTTGCCGATGATCCGGAGGTGGCGCGGCGGGTTGAGTTGGCTACGGGCAAGGCGGTGAAAGCGGTCGCGCCGGAGATGCCGAAGCCGGGTTGGGTCAACCTGGATATGTGAGCCCTTTTCCCTGTAGATACGAGGTGCTGCCGAATGAAGCGCAGTTGCGATCTTTGATCTTGCTCAAACCAAAGTGAAAAGATCGTGATCTGCGCCAGTCTTGTATTGTGACCAACCCATTAAAATAGCCCCTTCCCCAACTCTCCGTAACCTGTCAACTCTGACAGCTAGTCAACACTCATTTTTATGGGTTGAATCCCTTCCGAAGGGTGCGATGTATCGGGTGCAAGACGCGATGTGCCTCCATGGCAGATTAGGAGACAGGCATTGAACAAGACCTACGTATGGCTGCTGGTACTGATGCTTTCTTTCGCGGGTTGCAGAAGTGGCGAATACATAACGTCATCACCCCCTGATCACGAGTATGGCGTCACCAGTACGACTTCAAGTGCTACGCAAACCAGTGCGCAAGTCGCAGCCAACCTGACCGCACGCTATAACGATGTCAGAATCCATTGTGGTTCAGCTTCGATGCCGGCGTTCCTTTGCCGCGGCATCGTTTTACGCTCAACCGTTCCGTCGCCTGATTACAAGGCCTGGAACCCCAGCCCTCATTCCCAGAAAAGCGGCGGCGTGTCTTTTTCGTATTTGAGCAAGGACGCCAAATTCACCGGCCTCGTGTTTGCCCAGAAGAATGGCTACATTTTTTTCCCTGTGCTGTCGCGGCCCGTCGGCACACGCCAGATTGAAATACTCTGTTCCTACCCGCTCGACGGCGCTACACAGTTGAGAGATGCACCCGGATGTGGCGCACATCCCTATTCACCTGACCGCAGCCGCCGCTGCCAGACCATCGGAATCACCACTGCCGAGGGCTGGATAGAAAATCGCCGGGCAAACATTTGGAATATTTGCAGCTTCGATGTTCGCGACTCCATGAATAATCTAGGCGCGGATTCTTTTTACCAGACCATCCGTGCGCACCAATTGGGCGGCTTCTTTGCCGGCCAGCATGATTACACCGAGCTGGTTTTGGCTACATGGCCCCAGAACATCCCGAAAGAACTGCCCATCGAGGCATTCTTTTATCTTCAAGATGGCCTGGCGGGCGCTCAATTCGACCAAAAGGATTTCTTCGACTCAACGGGTGGAAAGGTGGTTCCGATCATAAAGATCGTCCTGCCAACCAGCCTGTCCACCGACGCACAGTTCATTTACAGCGCGGCGGACCAAGTCAAATAACTCAGGCCGCAGGTGCCATTTTTTGATCGTGTCTTCAACAACATAATCAAAGGTCGCAGCCTGCGGCAGCCATATAGGGGAGATGCGCTCAGGAGCGATCGCGGGGGATCAGACCTTGCAACTGAAGTGCCAGAAAGTCTGCATCGAACACAAACGTGTCCGGGTCCTTCAAACCGTTGGTTTTGCGCCACTGCCACTCTCCCCCCGGCAACCCTGCCAGCGAAATGCTGCCGTAACGCGCCGCCGTCAATCCCATCACCGCCAGGGAAATCTGCCCCGCGCTGCCCATCACATCAGGCACGAACTCCACCGGTTTGCCAGCAATCACGATCGTTAGCTTCTCTGTCTTGAAGGTAGAGGTTTCGACCGGCGTGCTCGGCCCGAACGCCACGTACGCCTCACGGCTGACCTCCAGCAGATGCGGTGTCTGCACTGGCTCGAGCCATTGCTCGATATTGCCGAACAGCTCGGTAATTCGCGTAGCCCATGCAGCAGATTGCGTCTCGAACAGTTGCTTCTTGTGCGCTTCGCTTTCGGCGTAATGACGAAGCATTTCGCCCAATTGTTGTACGTCGTTCATTGCTGCGTTCCTCGGGGGAGCCTGCGAAGTTCGATAGTGGCAGATCGAAGTCTGCGCGTACGCCAATCGCCGGTTTCGTAGTCATCTACCACGTATTAATGCGACGGACGGTATGTGCTAGCCGCATTTACCTGTCAGATCTGACAGTAGGCACCCGCCCCCCATAGGTTTTAAATCCCTCTATCCATTAATGATGCAAATTGGAGCATTCGCGATGTCACAGCAGATCGACGATGAAAAACCGCTGAAAATCTACCCGGTCATTATTCCCGGCTGCGTTACGTCAGTGGAGCACCCGGAGAAACCGCACTGTGGCTTGCCACTTTCTCTGATCTCGAATGGAAACATCCAGCTGGTCGTCGACCCCTGGACCAATCAGTCCGCTTTTGACTTCGGCGATGTGTTGCTCAACCAGTCCGATACCTCGGTAGCCCATAAAACAATTCAGCCGGGTGAAGAGAACAAGCGATTCGATATGAATTTGCCGGCGGATCTTTTGAATGAAGGCATCAATCAGCTTCGCTTACGGGTAGAGCGGATCAGCGGGAACGAGGAAACCTCTGATCCACTGGTTGTGCTTTACCACACGCCGCGACCGGCCGGCGAGATCACCGGCGCCGGCGACAACCCGAATCTGCTCATGGCCCTTCCGGCCGACGTGATTACCGATGGCATCAATGCCGACCGGGCAGCACGCGGAGTGGAGGTCACTCTGAGTTATGTTTACATGCGAGAACACGACGTCATCACGCTCGATTGTGACGGTCGAAACATATCGCATAAGGTGACCGCGGCCCAAGTGACCGCCCGCCGTGTGGTATTGACGCTCACCACCGCCAACTTCTGGCAAGACAACCCGAAATTCGCCCTGCGTTTCAGGGTGGTCGACCAGCTCGGTAATAGCTCGGGTCCGCAGGCAATCTGGTCGAGGACCACGCTTGTTGACGTACACATCCGCAAAATCGAGCTGGATCTGCTCCAGCCCAAAGTCCTGGAAGCCAAGGACGCCAACGGCACGGTATTGAATTTTGTTCGCGACTTTTATTCCGCGCAGCACGCCACTGTCGAGGTGAACTACACAGGTTCCGATAAAGGGCAGAGCGTTAAGGTGTACTGGTTGGGCCGTAACAACACTTATGGCAGCGAGATTCAGACCGTGGCAAGTGCCGGCCAGACCTTACAGTTTCGCGTGCCGCGCCAGGAAGTGGTGGACACCCTCGGCAGCGGCGCAGAGGTGTCTTATACCGTGCGGTTACCTGGTACCGATAACAACATCCCATCACGAGATCTGGACCTGACCGTTACTGGACAAAAACACCATCTACCCGAGCCGACGCTGAACACTGCCAAGGACAACCTGAGAATTTACTACCCTGCCCTTGAAGCGGCTTACAAAGCCCGGATCTCTTTGACCGTTGGAACGGATCGCTACGACAGTGAAGAGTTCGACATCACCCAGGCGTCTTATACCAACGTTCCTGTCCCGACGAGCTGGATCATACCGAACAAAGGGAAGCTGGGGCTGTTCAACTTCACCCTCAGAAAAACCGGTACAGACGAGCCGATCATCTTTTCCTGGTACTTACGCGTGCCCCTCTGAGCAGGTCGGAACACAGCACAACAGTCCCCCATTAACGGATTCAGTTTACTGATGACAATAAGGACAGCGTTATGCGCCACCTAATAGCTGCAATGTTAATCATCCTGTTGGTCGGCTGTTCACAAACCAGCCTACAACCACCGGATGTGATTAACGTCAGCAGTACGCAAGCAGTGGATGGCTTCGCCATCGCCGCTTATCTGCAAACGCTATACGGGCGCAAATTCCCCAACTGCAACAAAGTAAATTCGCAACCTGCGTTTCTCTGTTCCGGCGTGACGATACGGGTCACTGTGAAGAGCACCCGTTATAAAGTCTGGGAACCCAGCCCGTTTTCGGTGAGACAGGGAGGTGTGGCATTTTCATACTTGCGGGCGGATGCGGACTTCGGTCGCTTCGCCTATGAGCGTGCAAACGGTTACATCCTCTACCCCGTCCTCGAAGCGCCCGTCGACAAATTCAAAATGCACTATCTGTGCGCTTACCCTTACGACGCGTGGTCCCACACACGTCAGGCAGACAAGCCGTGCGGTCCGCACCCAAGCTATCCGGCTCAAAGCAAACTGTGCCAGGACGCAGGGGTAACGACCGCAGAACAGTGGCTCGCCGTGTGGAAGATACCGGGCGGCAACCCCAACCAGCGGCAGTGCGGGTTCGACGTGAGTGACGGTCGCAATGCGCTGGCCGGCCCGGCCTTTTATCAGTCCATCCGCGCCAGAAGCCTGGTGAACATGAGTGGAGTCAATGAGCACAACGAGGTCACAATCAAGACCTGGTGCGACCCCCTCAGCACCGATCCAGGGAAGTCTTGTGCGCAATCGTTCCCGGCGAACAAGTTTCCGATCATGGCCTTCTTCTACACGCAAGGTGGGCAGGCCCTGGCCGATGCTCAATACAATCAGCGGGATTTCTACAACTCGACCACCCCGAAAATCATCGTGCCGATCATTCGTCTTGTCCCCTCGGCCAGCACTCCAGGCACAGCGAAGTTCGAATATCTCCGTGCAGATCAGACGATTACGCCATAAGCGCATTCAGCGTAACGCCGAAGTGCGCGGCACCTTTGCGTAATTGCTAACGAGTAAAGTTTGACAAACAAAGTGGATTCCTTCTTTCAAGTGCGTTAAAACCGGACGAAGAGAAATGATGAACAGAATAATCGGACTACTGTTTTTCGCTCTTTTGGTTGGTTGCGCACAGCCTGTATCGCAAACGCCTGATGTCATCAGCGGGAACAGTGTTCAGAGCCAGAGAATGGATGGCGCGGCCACAGTTGCTTATCTCACTACGCTGTACGGTCGCCAGCTTCGAAATTGCAACACAGTGAACTCGCCATCTGCGTTTCTGTGCTCAGGTGTAATGACAAGGGTCACGAACAAAGATTCGAACAACACCTATAAAGTTTGGGCCTCCAGCCCTACCTCAATAAAAAATGGCGGAGTCAACTTCTCCTACTTGCGAGCCGATACCAACTTTGACAAGTTCGCCTTAAATAAAACCAATGCCAATGTCTACATTCTTTATCCCGTACTGGAAAGGTCTGCCAATACCGATCAACTGAAGGTGCTGTGTTCCTGCCCCATGGACTCCTACGGGTGGTATCGCAGCGCAACCGCTGTGTGTGTGTGTGGCCCACCCGTCTTACCCGAATAGCGGACATTGCCAAGACGCTGGTATCACCACGGGCAAGCAATACAAGAGCGCCTGGAGTTCGGCACCTGGCGACCAAAACAGGCGCCAGTGCGATTTTGACGTGAGGGACGAGCGCAATATGCGGGCCCGCCCGGCCTTTTATCAGTCGTTACGCGCCAAATCACTGCTAGGCACAACAGGACTCAGCCAATGGAACGACTTACTCGTTAAAACCCGAGCCGCCGGCAAACCAAACGTTTTACCAATACTTGCGTTCTTTTAACTGCCAGCAATAAACGACCCTAAAGCGCTCGCAGATGCGCAATACAACCAAAGGGATTTTTACAACTCCACCAACCCGAAAATTTTTCGTACCGATCATTCGTGTGGCACTTCCCACCGTCTTAACCGGTAAGGCCGCATTCACCTGCTTTGCAGCAGATCAGGGAATCAACCAATGAACGTGCTCAACGCGCCCTCGAAGCTCATCTCGTGTTTACTGGCAGGCGCCAGTCTGACAACACTCAGCATTTCTGCCGCCCCTGCGCAAGTTACGGAGCCCGGAGACAGCTTCATCGTCGTCACAGAGCGCTGTAATAAATACATCGAAGGCGCGCACTGGTTCTACCGGGACTACGAGTGGTCGCTTTCTATTACTCCCACGCCATGTGCGAGGAGGACACTGGAGCCGAGCACAGCTTACATATGGGATGAACTCACACGCGACTACTCCAATAGTCGCTACTGGCAAAACACGCATGGCATGCGTCACCAGTTGATTTGCCATTTGGCTATAGCTCGTGACAAGCCACAATGGAATCTGGAGCCGTGGCGCCCGGATGTGGGGTATGCCAAAACGCTGGAAGCCGGATGCAATCACGTCATCCCATTGCCGGAAAAGGCACCATGACACCTGTGTGATAGATGAGCGATACAGTTCATTTGACGCTGGTATCCGTCATTGAACCAACGGAAACTCGGAGCAGGCCTGGGTCGATCCAGGCCATTGCCTGAGGAATTTCAATGCGCACCATCGGCCTGATCGGCGGCATGAGCTGGGAGTCCAGCGCCGAATACTATCGACTCATCAATCAACAGGTGCGTGACCGTCTCGGTCCACTGCGCTCGGCACAAGTGTTGATGTACAGCGTAGATTTCGGCCCCGTCGAACAAGCCCAGCACGCCGGGCGCTGGGACGATGCGGCGGCGATTCTGGTGGATGCGGCGCGCAGGCTTGAGGCCGGCGGCGCGGAGTGCGTGGTGCTGTGTACCAACACGATGCATAAGGTAGCGGAGCAGATTCAGGCGGCGATCAGCATTCCGTTCCTGCACATTGCCGAACCGGCAGCGCACGCGGCTTTGGCGATTGACGCCGGTACCGTCGGGCTACTCGGCACGGCCTTCACCATGGAGCAGGACTTCCTCAAACAGCGCCTGATTGCCCAAGGCCTGACGGTGTTGGTGCCGGAAGAGGCCGAGCGCAAAGACGTGCATCGGATCATCTACGAAGAACTGTGCGTCGGGGTGATCAGTGAGGCTTCGCGCAAGATTTATCAGCAGGTGATCGAATCACTGACCGCGCGTGGCGCCCAGGCGATCATTCTCGGCTGCACGGAAATCGGCATGCTGGTGAAACCCGAACACAGCGCCCTGCCCCTGCTCGACACCACCGAACTGCATGCGCAGTCGGCGGTGGCGTTTGCGCTGGGCGACTGAGTCAGACTTTAGGCGAGCGGCGCAGGCGGGCCATGCTCAGAGTGTCCACCCATTGCCCGTCGCGCACCGCGTAGTCACGGAACAGGCCTTCGTTTTCGAAGCCGAACTTGCGGTAGAGGCCGATGGCCGCTTCGTTATCGGCGTATACCGTGAGTTCGACGCGGTGCAGGTTCATCCAGTTGTCGGCAACGTCCAGCGCCGCCGCCAGCAATTTTGAACCCACGCCTTTGCCCTGCCAGGCCACCGCCACGCCCATGCCGATGCTGCCGGCGTGGCTGCGGCGGATCCGCGAATAATGTTCCAGGCCCAAATGGCCGATCACCTCGCGCTGATGCAGCGCCACCAGTTTCACCGCCCGCTCGTTATCCGCCATCACCCGTTGCCGCCAGACCTCGACGGACTGAAACGGCATCTGCAACACCTGGCGGGCCACGGCTTGATCGTTGTACAGCGCAGTAACGGCCTCGACGTGGGATTCGTTGAAGCGTTCGATATGAATGGCGGGGTTGTGGTCGGGCATGGCAGATCCGTCCTGGATCGATGTGTGGCCGACCACTCTAAACCGCAGATCTTGCGCCTGGCTACAATCACAATGTAGGAGGTTTGGGTTTCAGTGGGTTCACCGTTCAGGTCTGGAACCATTCCTGGCGTTCGTCGAAGGTGTGGTGAATGAGGTCGAGCAGGGTTTGTACTTCGGCGATGTGTTGCGAATCGGCATTCACCGCCAGCCACGCCTGCAATCGCATCGGCTCCTCGAACAACCCTGGCAGCGCCACCAGTCCACGGTCATAGCGGCTCATGTACATCGGCAGTAAACCAATGCAGGCACTGCACCGGATCATCTCCAGCATCAGCTCGTAGGATTGCATCTGCACCACGCCGGCAAGGCGCTGTTCGACCAGATTGTTCCAAGGGCGAAAACTGTCGATCTGCTGATCGTGTTGCCATTGCACCAGCATGAAATCGGCGAGGTCGTCGGGGCTGTCGGGGCGCGCGGTAACGCGAGAGTAGCGTTTGGCGATGTGTGGCAGGTAGTCAAGGCTCGCGAGTCGCTGTGGTTCGCTGGTGACGAAGGTAGGGCCGGGATGCGGGGTTTCGCCGTGGGCCAGCCACAGGACGACATCGGCGCTGACGGCGCGCAGCGACAGCTCGCTGTCGAGGGCGATGATTTCCAGACGCACGCTGGCGTTACGCCGCAGCAGCGCAATCAGGTCGCGGCCAAGGATGTCGTGCAGGATCGATTCGGCGACCGCCAGGCGAATCAACGGTTGTTCGACCACTGGCAGTTTGCGCTCATTGGCCAGAGCAACCAGTTTGGCCTGAAGTTGCTGGCCTTCGCGGGTCAGGCTCAAGGCGCTGCCATGAAAGCTGAACAGGGAATGTTGAAGCTCTTGCTCCAACTGCGCCAGTTGTTTGCGCAGTAGGGTCGATCGCACGTTAAGGCTGCGCGCCGCTTGCATAAAGCAGCCGCAGCGAGCGCTGACCAGAAAGTATTGCGCGATTTCGGTGTCGATCATCGCGGCTTGCCCGAGCCAGGGTTCACTTTCGTCCTGCGCCCAGCGAAATTCGGCGCTGCCCTGTCGTCCTGCGGGTTCGGTGAATGACATCGATGACTCCCTGTCGATCTTTGTACTGGAAACGCCTCGGTTTAAATGTGGGAGCGAGCCTGCTCGCGAATACGGTGCGTCAGGTACCAACGATATTGGATTGACCGACGCTTTCGCGAGCAGGCTCGCTCCCACAGGGGATCTGCGGTGAATCAGGACTATTGTTTTTCCTCGAGAATTTTGTTCAGTTCAGCCCCATCAATACTCAACGTCGCGGTATTGAGCATTCCGTCCAGATACGCCTGTGCAATCTGCTCCTGACGCTGGGCTCGTAAAGCCTGGGTCAGTTGATCGCGCAGTTCATCGAGGGTCGCGGTACGCGCCGGTTGCTGCTCGGTGAGTTTGATCACATGAAACCCGGCCGCGCTTTGCACCGGATCGGAAACCGCACCAACCTTCAGTCGCGCCACCGCGCCGCGCACTTCCGGTACCAGTTGCTGCAAGGGTTGCAGACCGGTATCGCCGCCACGTTCAGCCGTCACGCGATCCTGCGAATACTGGGTCGCCAGCGCCGCAAAATCCCCCGGTGTCGCCTGAGCCTTTTTGCTCAGTTCCGCCGCCAGTTTGCGTACTGCTTCAAAATTCTGCGGTTCATTCACTCCAAGGAAAATCTGGCTGACCCGATACAAAGCCGGGGTCTGCCAGTTCGCCTTGCCCGCGTCATAGGCTTTCTGCAAATCGGCCGCACTCGGGTAATCCGCCGGCACTTCGCTGACCGAACGCAAATAATCGCGAAAGACAATCTGCTCAGTCGCCGCACGGGTCTGTCGCGCGACGTCCGGACGCTGTGCCCAGCCCTGCGCATCGGCCTGTTCCAGCACCGCTTTCTCGGCCAGACGCGCACGAATCCAGCGCTCCAGCGCTTCACGATTGCCGCGCAGTTGTTCACGGGTTTCTAGCGGGACAGTGGCCAGCAATGTCTGCAATTCCTGCGGTGACACCTGCTGATTGCCCAACCGCGCCACCGCTGGCCCCGTAGCAACCGCCGCCACAGGCGACGATTGCTGGGCGGCGACCGGGTCACTGCCCGGTCGCACCACCAGCGCCACGGCCACCACCAACAGCGCCACTGCTCCAGCGCCGATCACCATGGCAGGCTTTTTCACAGGGCGACTTCCTCTTGCTCGGCGACGGCCACTTTTGCAGCCGAGGCTTGAGCGGTCTGACTGAAGTCACGCAGGTAAACGATGAACTCCTGCAACAGACGATCCCACAATTCCAGATTGCCGCGCAGGTGATCGTTGCTGACGCCAGCGGCCAGCACCACGTCCATTTCCATCACCAGAAACTCGCCCTGCAACGACAACCGGGCAAAACGTCGAGTCGCGTTCCACTGCTCGGCCACACCGACTGGCAACTCACCCTGCACTCGCAGCGCACAGCTGAAAGTGAAGTCGACATAGCTACCCTGCTCCGCCGCCGGGTTGCCGAAGCGCACGGCGTAGCCGATGCCCTGGCTGGCGCTGAGCAACTGAACGATGCCGTTCTGTTCGGTCTGGTTGACGCGATAACCGGCGGCTTGCAGAACGTCGGTCAGGGATTGCGGGGAAACGTGGCTGATCAATTGAGTCATTACTTCTTCCTTGTTTATCAGTCTTTTAAATCAGGCTTTTTAATCAGTGCAAGAGCGCGGCTTGCGGCGCGTCGAATTGAGTCTTGTAGAGGTCGTCACCCAACCCCTGGGCCAGTTCATCGAACTTGACCCGGGCGCTGCCCGCGAAGGGCTGGCGGATCTTCATCACCTCGGCCACATCGATGTTTTCGTAGGCAGTGAGGATCTGTTTGGCGACGCCGTACATCTGCTGATTCTTGACTGAACATTGCTGCACTTGTGTGTCACGTTCAGCCAATTGCGCTTGAAGCTTAGACCGTTCTGCCTCTTTGGCACGGGCCATGACCAACAGCTCGTCATAGGCCTTTTTGAACTTGCCGGTTTGCTCGTTACTGGCCGTCACTTGCGCCTGAGCCTGGCTGTGCAGGCTCTGCTGCTGCCCGGCGAGTTGCTCGGCGACGCCTTTGGCCTTGGCCAGTTCGGCGCTCAATTGCTTGATTTGCGCCTGGGCGGCTTTGGCCTCGTTCTGCGCCGCCAGTTGCGCGGCGCTGGCCTGGGCCTGCTGACTTTGCAGGGCCTGCAACTGCTGGGTAGTGCTGCGCAACTGGGTGCGCAGGCGCTCTTCCATGCCTTCGGCGCTCGCCCCGTGCGCGATGAAAAAACTCAGCCCCAACAGTAAAACTCGTGCGTGCATGATCGTTCTCCCGGCGCCTTAGAAGCGCGTGTTGATCTCAAGCTGCAAGACGTCGATGTCGAAAGGCGCGCCGTACACCGCCTCGGTGCTCATCCAGCGACCGGTGGCGTAAACGTTCTTCGCCAAGCCGTAATTACCACCGATGAAATAGCCCTTGGCATTGGTGCCGCCGAGGTGGAACGACGAGTCGTTAAAGCCGTCCGGCAAGGCATCCGGCTGGATGTACTTGTAGCCGGCGAACATATTCCAGTCGCCCTGCTTCTTCAGGTCCAGCGCGTTGCCGAGGGTGAACTGCACCATCCATGCATTGGCACCGCTTTCGATATCGCCATTGCTGTCGAGGTTGTTGACGATCTGCCCGGCGGAACGCTTGCGCATGTCGCCTTCGTCGTAGCTGAGGTTGTGGATGTAGTTGCCCTGGCTGCGCAGTTTGAAGTCTTGCGGCAGATCGGCATCCCAGACCATGTTCAAGTCGAGCAGGTTGAACTCCGACGCCAGACCGACGAATTGCGGTTGCGGCGTGGTGGTCGGGTTAAGCGGGTTCGGCGTGATGTCCCGTAGCAGGAACACGCTGTTGCCCTTTTGCATGAACGCCGCGCGGCTGCCATCGCTGTCGCAGCCAGGTGCGCCGGCCCACGGCTCGCAGGGGCCGGAGCGCTGGCCTTCGATGTCGTCGAAGCGGTAATAAGCCAGTGCGCCCTTCAAGCGGTTGTTGCTGTTGATCGCCCATTTGGCGCCGATCTGCGCGCCGTATAGCCATTTGTTGTCGCTCTCTTCCTTGTCGAAGCCATTGCTGCTGGTGGTGTCGTTGGTGTAATCCACCGGAAACGCGCCGACGGTGCCGAACACGCCCCAATCACGGTTGAGCTTGTGATCGAAAATCGCCGCCACGCCGTCGAAGTTGAGGTCATGGGAATAGAGCATGTCAGTGGACATGAACGGGTTGGCAAAGCGGCCACCGGTCAGGGTCAACTCGTCCGTCGGCTTCCAGTTCAGGTAACCCTGATCGAGCCAGATGTCTTTCTTGGCGAAACCGCCGCCCAGGCTCTGCGTGGTCGATACCGGGTTGTTGTCGGAGCCGGTGCCGATGCGAATGCCGGCGGTCCATTCCGGCGAGATCACCGCTTTCATGCCCAGCCGAGCACGAATGCGGAACTGGTTGGTGCGGTCTTCACGGGTGTTGAGCAGCGGCGGCAGGCTGGTGCTGCTGTTGGGGTTTACGTCGTACGGGCCGTTGTTGTTGAGTTTGGCAAAGTCGACGATTTCGTTGCTGTTGCTGTCCGAGTAATAGCGCGACTCGTTACGCAGGCGAATGTCGCCGTCAAAGCTGATGCGCGACGCCCAGTCCGGGAAGGTGTTGGGCGCTGCCCAGTTTTCCTGCTTGGCGGTGGCCATGACCTCGGCTTTGACCTGATCGCGGATCTGGTCGCGCACCGCTGCCGGTACGTATTGCACGCGCACATCGCCCGGGGCGGCAACAGGGCCTGCCGCCACTGCCGTGGTTGCCGCAGCCTGTTTGGCCTGCGCCGCTTCGTTCTGCGCTTGAGCAATCAGCGCGTCGGCCTTGTCCTGTTTCAAAATGCCCTGCTCGACCAGCAAGCGGATCAGATTGATCGTGGCGTTCTCCGAGGGCGCAGGCGCTGCCACGGCCTGACCGACCAGGGTCGCGATGACCATGCCGACCGCCAGGGACAATCGATTCACGTTGGAAATCATCTGCACACAACTCCTTTTGGCAAAACTTTAAGAATTCGGTTAACCCGGACGCCGCCCTTGCAGGGACAGGCGCACAGGCAAAGTCATGGAGGCCGGTGGCCGTTCGCTTAAGTGCGGCGCATTGCGCAGCGCCGCCAAAACCTGGGTATCAATCTCGGGATTGCCGCTGGACTTGATCAGCTCGACCCGGGTGATCTCGCCAACGCTGCTCAGCCACACATCGGCCTGCAAGGTGAAGGCGAGGTTGCGCAGCTCCGGGTTCTCGCGCAGCAGCTTCTGAAAGGTGAACGCGAGGAACTGGCTGTAAGTGCCGTTACCCAAGCGACCGCCTCCAGCGCCGGCCATGCCGCCGCCCTTGCCCGCACCGATGTTGAAGGCGTCGTTGCCCGACTGTGCATCGCCGTCCATTTGCATCGGGTTGGCCAGATCGTCCGCTGGCGATGGCGGCGCCTCTTCTTCAGGCTTGACCTCCTGCGGCTCGGGCGTTGGTTCCGGTTCGACGATTTTTTCTTCCACCGGGGTTTCCGGCTCCGGCGGTTTCTCGGGTGGCGGCGGTGGCGGTGGCGGCAACGGAATGATCGTCGGCACCTTCGGCGCTTCGCGGCGGATGCCACTCATGTCGTTGGCCCACTGCCACAGGAACCATGCGGCGAGCGCGCCAACCAATAGCCCGGCGCCCCACTTCACAAAGCGCATCGGCGACTTTTTCACCGGCAGCGGCTCGATCGGGAGTTGTGCGGTCATGACTCAGCCCTGACTCGGTTTGCCGGTCACAAGACCGACCTGGGACAGTTCGAGCCGGCGCAGCAGATCCAGCACTTCGATGACTTTCTGGTACTGCACCGTCGCATCACCGCGCACGATCACCGGGAAGTCCGGGCTCTGTGCTTTCTCGATGCGCAGGCGCTCTTCCAGCTCGGCCAGCGTCACCGGGTAGGCATCGAGGAACACCTGGCCGCCGTCGTTGACCGAAATCGCCTTGGTCTTGGCTTCCGACAGCGACACCGATGCACTGGCTTTGGGCAGATTGATCTGGATGCCGGAAACCTGCGCGGTGGCGGTGAGGATGAACATCACCAGCACCACCATCAGCACGTCGACCAGCGGGGTGATGTTGATGCTGTCCACCGCGGCATCTTCTTCATCGTCGTGGGAGGCATTTACGGACGCCATGTCAGTGCTCCTCAGGCCGGTACGGAATGGTTGGCGTGATGGCCGCGCGAGTGCGATGCCTCACTGAACTGGCTCTCGCCGTGCATCTCCGCCAGACGGGTGATGAACTCGTCGACGAACACGCGCATGTCGGCGCTGACTTCCTTGTTACGCGTGATCAGGCGGTTGTAGCCAAACAGCGCCGGGATCGCGACGAACAGGCCCATGGCAGTGGCGAGCAGCGCGGCGGCCATGCCGGGAGCGATCGCATTGATGTTGACGTCGCCGGCCATCGCCGTGCCGAGGAACACCACCATGATCCCCAGCACGGTGCCGAGCAGACCGATGTAAGGGCCGCCGGCGATGGCGTTGGACAGGGTCGAAAGCTTCGAGCTGAGGGCCTGGTTTTCCCGGGTGCGCACGCCGTCCATCGAGCAACGGATCGCTTCGATGGTCGCCGCTGAAACCGAGGAGGTGTCGGCACCCTG
The DNA here is from genome assembly GCF_059716145.1 of Pseudomonas sp. LBUM1648. Classification (NCBI taxonomy): domain Bacteria; kingdom Pseudomonadati; phylum Pseudomonadota; class Gammaproteobacteria; order Pseudomonadales; family Pseudomonadaceae; genus Pseudomonas; species Pseudomonas sp. LBUM1648. The sequence continues at coordinate 2,947,543 of NZ_CP166808.1, read as the reverse complement.
CTCGCGGCGGGTGCGGATTTCTTTCACCGCCACCAGATACAGGCGCCACAGCGATGAATGCTGCAAACGCTGAGCGAGCTGCGTGTCATCGGCAAACATTTCCAGGCGTGTACCGACCTTGGCGAACTGCTCGCGGAAGGCTTCGTTGGCCTTGCTGACGCGGCCGAGGGTACGGTTCTTGCGCAGCATGATGATCCACGACTGGAACATCATCAGCACCAGCACCGCGATGATCACCCAAGCGTCGACTGGCACCGCGTTGAGCAGGAAACCGAGGCTGCCGAAACCGTAACCGGACTGTTCTTCATCAACGCCGTAGGCCACCAGTTTCGACTCGGCGCCTTGCGAGGTGGCGTCGGCCAGAATCAGCGGCGCAGCACGCGCGACTTTCGACAGGCGCAGTTCGTCGACAGCGCCCACGAATGGCTGCAAGGCGCTCGCGGAAAGGTCCGCGCCGATGGCCATGACCGAGTTGAACGCCGGCATCGCTACCGCCAGTGTCGTACCTTCGCGACCATTGATGTACAGCGTGACTTTCGAGCCTTCGGCGGTCAGCGCGACGTGTTGCCATTGACCCGGATTCAGCGGCTGCGTGGCGATTGCGCGTTGACCATCGATTTCCACGAACGGCACACCCTGATTCACACCGACCAACAGACTGTTGGCACCTTCACGGCGGGCCAGAATCAGTTGCTCGCCATTAGCCTGATCCAGACGCAGCCAGGCACTGAAGGTGAATGCGCTGCCGGCGTTGTGTTGCAACGAGGGGCTGGCCGGCAGTAGCAATGGCTGACCGCTGAACTGCAAGGCACGCCCCACTACGCCGTCAATCGCCGCGCCGGTCGCGCTTTGCGCGGTGTTGCCGTACGCGGTGGTGTCTTTGGCCGGCGTGCCGGTGGCGCCGTCGAAGTGATACAGCGCGTTGTAATTCGGGTCGAAGGTCAGTTGACCGTTGCCGGTGGCCGGGGCTTTTTGGTTGCCGTAATACATCCAGATGTCCTGACGCTGACCGCCCTCGACATTCGGCACATCAACCCAGATCAGCGCCATGCCCATCAGCGCATCGAAGCTTTCGATTTGGTGATTGAGCACGGTCTTGTCATCGGCGCCGACAAAGCGTAGATCCGAGCCGTCTTCTTTAACGCCATCGAAGGTGAAATTGCCGGTGTGCAGGCGCACCAGCAGCGCAGTGCGGCCCAATGCCTGATTGATCGCCGCGCCCTGCGGCGTGGTGTCGACGGTGATCTGTTTACGGTAGTGCCAGTCGTCCTGCCACCAGGCCTGAGCCGTGGCCGGGAGCACGAAGCCCAGGCAGATCAACAACGAAAGGAAGAGGCGCTGCATGTACGTGCTCCTTTAGAAAGTGGCTTGAAGGTTGAAGTGCAGGCGCGATTCCTGTTTCGAGGTGTTCGGCCCTTCGAGTAGCGGATAGCCCCAGTCGAGGCTGCCGGACAGCCATTTGCTCAGGCTGGCGCGGGTGCCGAGGCCGACGCTGGCCAGGGCGTAATTGGCGTCCTGATCCGGCAGTTCGTCGCGCAGGTACAGTTGCGCGCCTTCGGCGAAGGCGTAGAAGCGCCAATCCTGCATCCAGGTGCCGGTGTACTTGGCGAGCGACGGCGTGCGCAGTTCCTGGCTCAGCAGGTAACCGTCATCAGCCGTGCGTTCGGCGGCCAGATAGCCGCGCACCGACGTCGCACCGCCGGCGGAGAATTGCTCGTTGGAAACCAGCGGCCCTGAAGCCAACTGGAACGCCGCTTTGCTCGCGCTCTGCCAGTCGTTGGCGAAGGTCCAGGTGAAACTGGTGTCGCCCTTGAGCACGGCGAAACTCGGGTTGGCGCGGTAGCGTTTGTAGTCGAAGTCTTCGTCGGAGCTGCCATAACCGAAGAGGCTGCGGGTGGCCGCGACCAGGCTCAGGCCGAGGCCGAGCTGGCTCTTTTCGGTGTAGCGATAGCCGTTGTAGGCGAAGGTGAACGGCGCGTATTGCAGCGGCACCTTGTCGCTTTCGCCGGACAGGGTCAGGCGTTCATCGAAGTCCTTGAAGTCGATGCCCGCTGACAGCGAATTCGACCAACTGCCGCTGGACGGCAGTGTGTAGATCGCCGACACGCCATACGAATGCCCCTTGCCCAGCACGTTGCTGCCGCCGATGGTGGCGACGTTGCTGTCGGACTGATAACCGGAGAACTGCACGCTCCAGCGATCAGTCAGCGGCGCGGTATACGAGCCGGACCAGACCTTGGCGTTGTCGGTGTCCTGCGGCGCAGTGAAGTAGGTCAGCGAGATGCTGTGGCCGAGTTGCCAGAGGTTGTTGTAGCCGAGGCTGGTGACGGCCCGCAGTTTTTCGGTGTCGGCGCTGTAATCGTTGTTGAGGCCGACGCTGGCCGTCCAAGGGTTCTGGTCTTCGACCTGCAAGTCGACGTCCATGGTGCCGGGGCGCTGACCTTCGCGAACCAGTGGCATGACCTGGCGGCCCGGGGTTTTGTTGAGTTGCGCCAGTTCACCCTGAACCTTGGCGAAGTCCGGGACCTCGCCCTCCTTGAGCGCCGGGACTTCGTCGCGGATGTCCAGTGGCGAATAGTGCTTGGCGCCCACCACGCGCACGCGGCCGACCTTGGTTTCGCTGACTTGCAGATAGACGATACCGTCCGCCACCGCTTGCTCCGGCAACTCGACGAACACCGATTGATAGCCGCGCTCCTGATAGGTCTTCTGCAACGCGTCGCGCGCGCCTTCGATATCGCTCAGGGCTTTTTGCGGGCCGAGAAACGGGTATACCGCCTCTTCGATCGCCCGAGCATCGAGCACGGTGTTACCACGCACGAAGTATTCGTTGACGTCGACCAGACGCTGCGCGGCGGTGGTTTCGGCGGCCTCTTCGGCCAGCGCCGGCTGCACGCCCGCCGTCACCAGCAGCCAGCCCCACAGCGCCAGCCGTGACGTAAAAATCTGTTCCACACTACCCCCTGAATTCGCGATGACCTGTTGGCGCTGTTGCGCGCCTTGTGTGTTGCTTCAGTTGCTGGCTGTCGAAGCGCAGGCGTGTTTACCGAGCCATGTGTGCAATAGCGCGAAGTTCAACGAGAACTCGGGCATTTGCAGCAAGGCACCGCAGAACACTTCGCCGATGATTTTCTGAATGAGTTGCACCGCACGCGGGTTGTTGAGCAGCGTGGCGATGTCGCGACTGAGGGCGTTGAAGCTCCAGACTTTCTGTTGCAGGCCGAGGCCGACGAACCAGCGGAACAGCAGGTTGTAGCTGAGCTGTTCATAGAGCTGCTGCTCGCTAGGCACCGAATACAGCAGTTGCAGGAGCAGAATGTGCATGACCGTTTGCGCGGGGATCAGCCGGCCGGGCTCGGCATTGAGGTCGTGCAGAAGGTCGCGATGGGCGTCGAGCAAATCGTCGATCTGCGGGCGTAGCAAGACCAGCGAATGACCTGGCGGAATGTAGCTGGAGACCTCTTTCAAGGCGCCCTGCCAGTCATCCTGCGAGACGATCCAGACCCACGGCGCGCCGTAGCGATACACCGAAACCGGCTTCTTGCGCGCGGCTTCGACGATCTTCGACAGACGTTGATCGAGTTCCTGCATGCCCACTTTCGAGTAGCGTTCCATAGTCCCCACTGCCTCACTCCCGGCGTCCCGCCTCGGCTTGTGAAAAGCGCCCTGTCGGGCCCCTCAAGCGCGTTACATAGGCATGACCGGACTGGCGATGTGCTACCGAACTTTTGTCATAAAAGCTTCATTAGGGGAGCGTTTTGATAGAGGACTAAGGATGTTGTGTGTAGGGGCTAAAGACTTTCTAAGTTGGTGCCATGGGGAAACTCCGATCGCCGACCCGCATGGCGCCAACTGACAAAAAGAAACCTCGTCCGAATATACAATTGTTAAATTGGTTCCCTTCGCCCCCAGTTAAGGGTTCTTCAGATCAAAAGATCCATTAACTTCTACCTTTGCAGGGCCGGAAGGAACGGGACTGCCAACCAACTCCATCCAAATTTTAATAGTACCTTTGGTTTGCCGAGGTGAGTCCTGATACGAGACCGAGACCGTCCCCTTATAGGCAACATATTCATAGCTGTGATCTTCTGCGAACTGCTTGTACGTCGCAACTTCTAGATCACCGACGTCATATTCTGCGGACAATTTATCGGGAAACACTAAATCAAAGAATTTTTTTGTCGGCATGTTCCCATTAGGATTGTCATAAACTGAGACTTGAAAGCCTTCGCCGACCTCCTTGAAACCAAGGGTGAGAGGATGAATTTTTCCAAATTCTTCCAATTCCACATCGAAAGTACCCTCTGTCTTTGTTGCGATTTCCTCAACCATTTTTTTGCCCCTTCTGAAAGAATGTATCTCTCACTCGAAAGAATGAAAGTTGAATAAAATAGCTCACTAAAAACTTAAAAGGTCAGCTAACGCCGCTATTGATAATCCTGATTTAACAAGTTGTCTACTGTCAAAACTGACAGTAGACAACACAAAAAATTGTTCATAAGCAGGAAAAAGTGCTTAGCCATTTAGCTCAGGAATACACAGGCCAGATATCAACGACCCTGCCGCCGCGCACAGCCAACAAATCACCGAATTGCAGCAGCACCGCTTCGGTCTGGGTCGGGCGCAGGAAGACTTGATCTTCCACGGTCAGACCCACGGCATTCGAGCCATTGACCATCTCCTGATTGGAGCTGCGTCCGTAGACCCCATTACTCTGCAAACCGGGCGGCGATTCGAACTCGGCCATCCAGTTGCCGCCATACACGAAAAAGGTCTGGCGCTGGTTCGTATCCCACCACGAAAACAGCTTCGACTTGTCATCCAGCGCCGGGATGTTCACCGCGCCCGTGCTTTTCAAAACGGGCGTGGCGATGTAGGTGGCGGGCACATGATCGACCAGCGATGGCAAGTCGTAATGCGTCGGCTTGAGCATCGCTGTGCCCACCGACACTTCCGTGCTCAGCCTTTCGTTTTCATGAATGCGATAACTTGGACTGCCGGCGGTGTTCAGGCACAAGCCGTCGTGCCACAACTGCGCAAATTGCTGACGGGTGAAGTCGACGCAGCGCTGATAAATCACCATGACCTTGGCGAACAACTCTTCAGGCGAACCGAGAATCCCCGGCACGCCCATGCCCACGAAAGGGTCGTAGCCCATGAACCCGCCAAACTCCAGATGCTGCGGGTTGGCGCTGATCAGTGTGAGCATCTGCCCTAGCGCTTCAACGTCACTCACGCCGCCACGATGCAGGCCCACATCGAGTTCGATGTTGATGCGCATCCGAGAGCCCAACCCCTTCGCCAGTGCGAGGTATTGCTGCAAACGTTCAGGGCTGTCGAGCAGCCATTGCAGTTGCTTCGCCGGATCAAACGGGCCTTTGTGGGTTTGGTAGAACAGTTCAGCCGAGCGCACCGGCAGCGGCTTGCCGAGCAAGATGTCGGATTGCGGAAACTTCACGGCATCGTGGTTGAGAAACGGCTGATGAAATGACATCAAGTTCTGCGTTCCTGCTTTTTGGGCGATGTAACTGAGCAACCCCGGCGACGGCAGCGACTTTTCCACCAACCTCAGCTGCTTGCCACCGCGTCTCACCGACTGCATCACCACATCAATATTGTGATCGAGGCGATCCAGATCGATCAGCAGCACCGGGCGCATCGGGCCTTTTTCCTTCAGTTCACGGTTCAGTGCCTGGAAGTATTCGCTGTACGGCCCGCCGCGATCCCCCGGTCTCAGCCAGGCACCAACGCCCACCAGTAAAGCGCCGACACCCAGCGTGCCAAGCAGAAAATTACGTCGATTGACCGCCATCAGCTCACCCCCAGAATCGACGAAAGATGCGCATTCAAAAACTTGCCGCTCGGATCAAGCGCCTGGCGCACCTCGACAAACTCGCGCCAGCGTGGATACAGCGGCTGCAACGTTCGCGCATTGAGCGTGTGCAATTTGCCCCAGTGTGGCCGGCCGTTGTACTTCCAGAAGATCGGCTCGATGGCAGCGAATAGGTTGTGATGGTCCATCTGATAGTGCTGATGCACCGAGATCGAACAACTGTCGCGCCCCTCGAACATGCTCAACGGAATGTCGTCAGCCTTGACGTAGCGGTACTCGATGGGAAACCAGGTGCGCAGGTCCTTGTCCTGAATCAACTTGAGGATTTCGCGCAGGCAGGCCGGGCCGTGTTCGGTGGGCACGGAGTATTCCATCTCGTTGAACCGCACCGTGCGCACGTTGGCGTAGATGTCGAACGAGTCGCCCACCCGGTCATCGAAACTCGCCAGATGCCGCAGGCTGTTGAGCATCGTCCGGCGCAGGTCGGGAAAGTCGCTGCCGTACTTGTCGATCTTCTCGATCAGGTTAACGAACTCGTTGCCGCCCTCCTCTTCAGGGCTGATCGGCGGCGTCGCCGGGTCAGTGGTTTCGTTGAGGGCGATGGACAAGGCGTAGTCGGAATGGGTGACGACGAGCATTTCCCAGTGCTGGTTTTCCCGAGTGTTCTTATCGAGGTCTTCGAGCAATTCTTCGGTCTTGGCGATCCATTGGGTTTCACGCAGGCGATAGGCCGGGCGGTTTTGCAGGCGGATTTTCGTTGCCACGCCGAGTGCACCCAGGGAGACGCGAGCGGCGTTGAACACCTCAGGGTGGCGCTGACTGTCGCAGTCGAGCACCTCACCATTGGCAGTGACCATTTGCAGGCCGCAGACATGGGCCGAGTAGGACTGGAAGTTTTTGCCGGTGCCATGGGTCGAGGTGGCAATCGCTCCTGCGAGGGTCTGGTAGTCGATATCGGCCATGTTTTGCAGGGCCTGGCCGATGTCCTTCAGGGGCACACCCATGCGCGACATCGGCGTGCCGGCGGCGAATTCGGCTTGCAGGGTTTTCGGGTCGTGGTCGAGCAAACCGTTGAGGTAGCTCAGCGACAACAATGTGCCGTCGGTGGGCACCAAGGCGCTGAAGGAATGTGCCGAACCGACCGGACGAATTTTGCCTTGGGCCTGACGAATCACCGTCGTCAGCTCATCCAGATTTTTCGGCGCCAACCGTGCTGCCGGCAGGCAACTCTGCGCGCCCGACCAGTTGCGCCAGGGAATCAGCCGTGGCGCGCGCATCAATTGACCCAGGGCCGGGTTGCTCGCCAGCGCACTGTACGCGCCGACGATACTTGCCCGTTGCAATAACTGACGCCGTGTCAGATCCATCGTCATGCGCGCACCTTATTGTGGGAGAGGCTGGTCGGCCATGAAGCCGATCAATTGCAGGAACTGCTCTTGCGAGCACTCGACGCACTGGCCCATCGGCGGCATGCCGTTGTAGCCGTTGATGGTGTGGTCGAGCAGCGTGTCGACACCCTGCTGGATGCGCGGCGCCCAGGCTTTGCGATCGCCAGTGAGCGGTGCGTTGGCCGCCGGATTGGCGTGACAGAGCTGGCAACTGTTGGTGTAGATCTGTGCCAGTGCCGGGTCGGAGGGTGTGGCGCTGCTGGATGTCACTGACGGTTTTGCTTCGTCGCCACAGCCCGCCATCGCAGCGACCAGAGCCAGCAGTAAAGTGAATCGGATTGCCCGCATAACGATCCTCGCGTGGGGTGCGGCTTATTGTTGTGATCACACCTTAAGACAGCGGCACCAGACGACTGAGGGCATTGCGGGACAGTAAGGGGGGCAAACGGGGCCAGCCTTCTCTCCAATGATCGTTCCCACGCTCTGCGTGGGAATGCAGCCCCGGACGCTCTGCGTCCGCTTGGAACGCGGAGCGTCCCTTGAAGCTCTGCTCTGCGCCTTTGCGTGACATTCGGGTGACATTCGCGGGTTTAAATTTCGGCGCATTCAGGCGTATAACCTGTAAAGACTTTTTTGATTGCACGCGGACATCCAACACGGGGTAGCGACATGACCACAGCAAACATCCTTGGCAACCTGTTCCCTTCTGTCAGCGACATCCCGGAAAAATACCGCCCAGGCGCTCAGGTCGAGCAACGCGAATACCTCGTCGACGGCCAGTTGCGCCGCTGGGACGGCCCGCTCGCCACTGTACGCAGCCCGGTTTATCTGCACGGTGAAAATGGCGACGAACAAGTGATTCTCGGCAGCACGCCACTGCTCGATGCCGACACCGCCCTCACCGCCCTCGACGCCGCCGTCCGCGCCTATGACCGTGGCCAGGGTCTGTGGCCGACCATGCGCGTTGCCGAGCGCATCCAGCACGTCGAAGCCTTCCTTGGCCGCATGCGTCAGCAACGCGACGCTGTGGTGAAGCTGCTGATGTGGGAAATCGGCAAAAACCTAAAGGACTCGGAAAAAGAGTTCGACCGCACCTGCGATTACATCGTCGACACCATTAACGCCCTCAAGGAACTCGACCGCCGCTCCAGCCGTTTCGAGCTGGAGCAGGACACGCTCGGCCAAATCCGCCGCGTACCGCTCGGCGTCGCGCTGTGCATGGGGCCTTACAACTATCCGCTGAACGAAACCTTCACCACGCTGATCCCGGCGCTGATCATGGGCAACACCGTGGTGTTCAAACCGGCCAAGCTCGGCGTGCTGCTGATCCGCCCGTTGCTCGAAGCGTTCCGTGACAGCTTCCCGAGCGGCGTCATCAACGTCATCTACGGCAGCGGGCGTGAAACCGTCAGCGCGCTGATGGCCAGCGGCAAGATCGACATTTTCGCGTTCATCGGCACCAACAAGGCCGCCAGCGACCTGAAGAAGCTGCACCCGAAACCGCACCGCTTGCGTGCCGCGCTGGGTCTGGACGCGAAGAACCCCGGCATCGTCCTGCCGGAAGTCGATCTGGACAACGCCGTCAGCGAAGCCGTCACCGGTTCGCTGTCGTTCAACGGCCAGCGCTGCACCGCGCTGAAGATCCTCTTCGTCCATGAAGATATCGTTGACAGCTTCATCGAAAAATTCAACGCCAAACTGGCCACGCTCAAACCGGGCATGCCGTGGGACAGCGGTGTATCGCTGACGCCACTGCCGGAATCGGGCAAGGTCGATTATCTGCACGGTCTGGTGGCGGACGCGCGCAGCAAGGGCGCCGAGGTGGTCAACCCGAATGGCGGTGAATCCCGCGAGTCGTTCTTCTATCCGGCGGTGCTGTACCCGGTGAATCCGCAAATGCGCGTCTATCAGGAAGAACAGTTCGGCCCGGTCGTGCCTATCGTTCCGTACCGTCACCTCGATACCGTGATCGATTACGTGCTGGAATCGGACTTCGGCCAACAGTTGAGCATCTTCGGTACCAACCCGGTGGCGGTCGGCCGACTGGTCGACACCTTCGCCAACCAGGTCGGCCGGATCAATCTCAACGCCCAGTGCCAGCGCGGCCCGGACACGTACCCGTTCAACGGTCGCAAGAACTCCGCCGAAGGCACGCTGTCGGTACACGATGCGTTGCGGGTATTTTCGATCCGCACGCTGGTGGCGACCAAGTTCCAGGACAGCAACAAGGATCTGATCAGCGAGATCATTCGCGGACGCGATTCGAGCTTCCTGACCACCGACTACATCTTCTGACGAGGGCCTTGCACTGAGTACGTTCAGCACCCACAGATTGCCTCCGTTGTTGCGCCGAATCCTGCGTCCGCTGCTGGACCCATACCGGCGCTACCGCCACGCCCGACTGATCCATGCGGTGCGGGTGGCATTGGGGTTGCTGGCGACGATTTTGCTGACCACCGGCATCAATCTACCCCACGGTGAATGGGCGTCGGTGACCATGCTGGTAGTAATCGGCGGTTTGCAGCACCACGGCAACATCGGCAAAAAAGCCGCCGAACGCGCTTCCGGCACCTTGATCGGTGCCGGCGTCGGATTATTGCTGGTGGCGCAGCAGGCCTGGCTCGGCATGCCGTGGCTGACCTACTTCGCCATGGCGGTGGTCTGCGGCTTTTTCTCGTATCACGCGATCGGCAAGGGCGGCTATACCGCGCTGCTCTCGGCGATCACCGTATTCATTGTTGCCGGGCACGGCGACAACCCGATCACCGATGGCTTGTGGCGTGGGGTCGACATCCTGATCGGTATCGCGCTGGCATTGGCTTTTTCCTTCGCCCTGCCGTTGTACGCGGTGTACTCGTGGCGCTACAACCTGGCCGATGCCTTGCGCGACTGCGCCACGGTGTACGGACGGATCATCAGCGGCCAACCGGTCAGCGCTGACGAGCATCTTAAATTGATGAGCCGTTTGGGCGCAGTGATGGTGCAATTGCGTTCGCTGATGCCATCGGTGTCCAAGGAAGTGAAAATCTCCATGACCGAACTCGATGCCATCCAGCGCAACCTGCGCATGTGCATCAGCACCCTGGAGATCCTCGGCAACACCCGCCCCGATGCCAACGACCCAGAGGCCATGGCTCATCTGCAATCGGCGCTAAAAGCTGAACATCGGGTCATTCGCGTGCAATTGATCGGCATGGCCCGCGCCCTGAAATCCGGCGCGGCACAGCGGTTGGATCGGCCAGTGGAGTTGCACGAGACCAGCCTTGACGCACCTGTCTACAGCGCGCTCGATGGCTATCGTTTGTTGACCCGGCAACTGGCCGCGAACATCGGCGAGATGCGCCAGCGCCTGGCGAAAACCGCCCCGCGCTGGAACATCTGAGGCTTACTGCGCGGCCTGCCGCCGCGCCTTGAAGCCCCAGCCCTGTTGCATGCCGGCCGCCGCCAGCAGAATCGCCGCAACGCCAACCCATTGCAGGATTTCCAGGCGATGACCGAAGGCAAACCAGTCGACGAAAATCGCGGCAATCGGGTAGATGAAGGACAGTGCACCGGTCAAAGCCGTCGGCAACTTCTGGATCGCGCCGTAAAGCAGCACGTACATCAGACCGGTGTGAACAATGCCCAATGTAATCAGACTGGCCCACGCACTCGGTGCCTGCGGCATTGCAGAAAAGTGTGCGAACGGTGCGAGCAACAGCACACCGGTGCAGACCTGAATCAGTGCGATCAAGTGCGGTGGCGTGCCGGTCAGACGCTTGATGATCAACGCCGCAATCGCATAGAGAAACGCCGCGCCCAATGCCAGCGCAATTCCCACCAGATAGTCGTTTCCGCCCTCGCCTTGCTGGCCATGGGCGCTGACGATCGCCAGCATCCCCATGAAAGAAATCGCCAGCCAGAACAGCTTCTGCACGGTGATCTTCTCGCCGAGAAACAGCGCCGCCAAACCGACCAGCATGAATGGCTGAACGTTGTATACGGCTGTACCAATGGCAATCGAGGCCCGAGAGTACGAGGCGAACAACAGCACCCAGTTACCGACAATCGCCACGCCGCTGAGCACGGCCAGCAAAAATGTCGTGCGAGTCAGAATGCCCGGGCGCAAAAAGCCGAATGCTGCGCAGATCAATAACAAGGTGCCGGCACCGAACACGCAGCGCCAGAACACCACATCCAGCACCGGCTGCCCGGACACCAGCACAAACCAGCCGATCGTCCCGGATATGAGCATGGCAGCGGTCATTTCAAATGAGCCGCGACGCAGTGTGTTGTCCATCATTATTCTCCTGTGTTTGTGGCAAAAGTATGCCAAGCCGCCACAGGGCCACTCCAGCGCATAAAGCAGGCTAAACTCACTTTCTACCTTTTTTATCGAGGGTAGTTCTCACCAATCGCCTAATGCGGGAGTTTGTTCATGACCGACGATATCGACCAGATCCTCATCAGCGCATTGATGGAGGATTCGCGGCGTTCGCTCAAGGCGCTGGCGCAGATCAGCGGCTTGTCGTCGCCGAGTGTGGCCGAGCGTTTGCGCAGGCTGGAGGAGCGCGGTGTGCTCAAGGGCTACACCGTCGAGATTGATCCCAAGTGCTTCGGCTATCAATTGCAGGCGATCGTCCGGGTAAGACCGCTACCGGGGCAACTGCAGGAAGTCGAGCGTCAGATTCAGTCGATTCCCGAGTTCACCGAGTGCGACAAGGTCACTGGCGAGGACTGCTTTATCGCCCGTCTGCACGTGCGCTCGATGGAACAACTGGACACCCTGCTCGACCGCCTCAATACCTTGGCCGAAACCAATACAGCAATAGTCAAGAAGACCCCGGTCAAACGCCGCTTGCCGCCGATGGCTTAGGTGCTTTTTCTGCAAATTCGGCTTAGATTGACGTTTTTCCAGCGAAGGATTCGCGGTATGAAGATTCAGGCAGTAATTCTGGCGGCGTTGATGCTCGTTGGTTGCGGGACTGTGCAGACAGTCGTTCGCAGCGATCAGGACGCCGCGGCCTATCTGAAAGAGAAAAAATCCCACTGCGGCGCTGTTCCGCGAATCTACAGCGGCGTGACCTATGACTTCTGTTTGCTCCACGCAGAGCGTCCGGATGATGTCGATGCGTTCAATTACAACAACGCGACACCCGGCGTACTGGTAGATGCTGCATTTTCAGGGGTGCTCGATACGTTGCTGTTGCCTTATACAATCTACAAGCAACAGGCCGATGGCAGTATCGTCATCAATTGATAGCCTTTTCTGCAGACAACAAAAAACCCGCCTAGGCGGGTTTTTTGTTATTTCATCGACTGAAATCAGTCGTCGCGGCTCATGATGCCGAAGATCTGCAACAAGCTGACGAACAGGTTGTAGATCGATACATACAGGCTGATGGTCGCCATGATGTAGTTACGCTCACCGCCGTGGATGATGGCGCTGGTCTGGAACAGGATGCAGACGGACGAGAACAGCACGAAACCTGCGCTGATCGCCAGTTGCAGACCGCTGACCTGGAAGAAGAAGCTCGCCAGCGTTGCACCCAGCAGGACGAAGAAACCGGCGGTGATGAAACCACCGAGGAAGCTCATGTCCTTGCGGGTAATCAGCACGTAGGCCGACAGACCACCAAACACCAGTGCAGTCATCGCGAACGCCGAGCTAACCACTTCAGCGCCGCCCTGCATGCCCAGGTAACGGTTGAGTATCGGGCCGAGCAGGAAACCCATGAAACCGGTCAGGGCAAACGCCGACACCAGGCCCCACGCGGAATCACGGAGTTTGTTGGTGAGGAAGAACAGCCCGTAGAAGCCGATCAGCACCACGAAAATGTTCGGGTAGCCAACACGCATCTGCTGGGCAACGAACGCCATCACGCCGCTGAATGCGAGGGTGAGAGCGAGTAGACCATATGTGTTGCGCAGGACGCGGCTAACCTCTAGCTGCTCAGCCTGCACGCCGTTATTAACTGCGTAATCCTGTTCGCGCATGGCGACACTCCTGTTGGTTTGAAACGTTCAGTCGCAAAGATCATAACAGACGCTCTGTAACAAGCCATGCAGAGAGTTTGACAGTGTGTTTCATTCAGGTATTATGGCGCCCGCAACGCAACGGAGGTGTGGCCGAGTGGTTTAAGGCAACGGTCTTGAAAACCGTCGACTGTAACAGGTCCATGAGTTCGAATCCCATCGCCTCCGCCATCTTATGTACGACAAAGCCCTGATTATTCAGGGCTTTGTCGTTTCTGGCATTCAGAAAATTGGCTCCTCTCTCTACGGATCGGTTCCGCATCTTTTCGGCCATTTTCGCAACCCTGCCCTTCGACACTGGTGCGTACCCCTAAATTTAGTTGATTCGACCTCGAAGCTCATGGGGATGTGGCTGCATTCGATACGCAGCTTTCGGCCATAATCGGACAGTGGTCTAAACGCCCAATGGCCAACAGAATCGTCAATGCGTACTAGTCATGTGCCCCAATTGGCTAGAGGCGGCGGTTACTTTCCTGGGAAGGAATCGTTTCTTGTCTGAAATAACGAAATGAACCTGCCGATTGTCATCAACAAAAATACAAACGAACAAGACCCGAATTCAAAGATCCGGGTCCTATTCGCTTTATTTCAAACTGCCTTCAGGAGAGGCTTTTACCAAGCGTAGCGGTAGCCTACGTTCACCGAATAAGGCTGTTCGATACCATCGCCCTTGGTGTACTCCGCGTCGATGAAGAACTTGTGCTTCTCGGCGGTTTGCAGGATTACCCCGCCACCAATTTCCGCCCGCGAACCTGGCAATTTGCTGTCCAGACTTACATCGTTGACGCTCACATGGCTGTCACCGGCATGTTCGGTAATCCACGATGCTTTGGCGTATGGCTGCACAGTCATACCGTTATCCAGCTTCATGTTACGACCGAACAGGCTGCCAACTCGGCTCTGAACAGAAGTAACGGCATCCTGTTCGACTTTCAAGCCATTGCTTGCGGTGTAATCGCCACTGCCCACACGGAACGCTTGCAGTTCCAGTTGTGGCTCGACGAACCAGCCTTGTCCAAGATCGATCTGCTTGCCAACCTCTACACTCGCCGCTACTGCGTGATTCTTGTATTTACCGTCGACCTTCTGGCCCATATTGCTGGTGATGTCGACCTTGTTGTCCAAGTGGGTGTATTTCAGCACGCTGTCAACGTACACGCCGTTTTGGTCGATGTAGGTTGCATAGGTGCCGAGCATGGCGCTGTCGATCTGGCCTTTGCTGCCTTCGCCGAAGTTCTGACGAGCCTCACCTTGTCCGGCCATACCGCCGAGATACAGCTTGCCGTTGTAGAAAGGAATGGCCTTGTCGGCGCCGATCTCGAAACCGTTGACCTGCTGCTCAAAGGCACGGCTGGAACCGGTATTGATGCGCTGCTCTTTACCGAAGCCACGTGTCCACAGACCGCCCTCATCATTGCCCATACGCAACTCGCCGAGTCGTTTGGTCAAGGCATTCATCTGCGCACCGATGAGTCCCGTGGCCGCCGCCTGTTGAGCGATGGCAGCGTTTGCGCCCTTACTCAGGTTCTCTGGTTGAGGATTGCTGATAATGGGGTCGATGGGCGCAACGATATCTCCGGCACCGCCACCGGTATCACCCACTGGACCCTCGCCACCGCCCGCATCCTGTGCAGTGCCGGCCAGGTACCAGTCATCGCCACGCTGCTCGAGGCCATAACGGAAGGCACCCACGTCGACTTTACCGCCGTACAAATCGAACTTCCCCGCGCCGCCGTTGGTATCCACCAGCATCAGTGCACCACCCTGTGCCTGGTGGCCGGAATCGGCAACGATCAGCGTGTGCTCCCCGTCAACTTGCCCTTCAACCTTGAGCAAGTCGCCTTGTAGCGTCGCCAGGTCAGTGTTAAGCAAGAAGCTGCCATTGCCGCTCAAATTGCCCACCGTCAGCGTTTTGAACAAGCCGTTGGAGTGGTCGAAATTGACACGGCCGTCGTTCAACGAAAGAGCGCTCACCGAAGAGTCGCCAGTCATATTCCACATACTGCCACCACGGAGGCTCAGATTATGTAAACCAGTCGATGCGCCTTTCCAGGTAGAAGCTTCGTTAAGGTTAAGGCTGCTGTCGAGGGTGTAATCACGGTCGATCTCCACATCCCCTTTAAGTCGGGAGCCGTTAGTGGCGCTCAGTGCTACGCTCACAACTTGCTGTCCTCCCGATTCGGCGGTCCCGCCGGCCATTAATGTTTTACCTTCGATGGTAGAGCTGTCAGCAGTCACATCAAAAGCAACGGAGTCGCTCGCCTTGATAGCTACATTATCGGAACTGACCACAGTATTCTTAAGCAGGACGTTTTTCTGATCCGCTCCGTAAGCGCCAATAGCAGTGGCAAATTTGCCATTCACCTTAATACTTGAATTATCGAAGCTAATATTGGAAACAGGTGAACTAGAGCCCAGAGCCAGGCCTATGTTGTCCTCTTCGTCTCTATCATCAGCAAGACTCATAGCAATATCGACGTTATTGCCCACAACGGTGCCCCCCCAGCGGGCGGCAATCCCCATACCACCTACTTCGCCGTGAATACGAACGTTATCGAGGGTTACATTTCCAGTATCTGCATAGATACCATGCCCCCCCGACATTTCAATATCGCTGTTGACAAGATTCACATATGAATCAGTAAACGCCCAAACCATTGGCGGACGCGCGCCGCTGTTTTTAATACTCACATTGTTCGCATTGACAATGCCTCCACTTGCGACAGTGATGGCAGTACCCGTTGAGTGCAGGTTTGACGACTCAACATTCACCGTCCCTCCAACGTCAGCCCTTATCGCTTCGCTTTTAGAGGCAATGTCCATGTTATTGACATCAACGGTCCCCCCTCCATAAGCATGAACTCCGTAACTAGTACCAGTTCCGCTTGTGGTGATACTGCCGCCGTCCACGCTTATATGAGCAGCCTCTCCGTTGGCCTGCATTCCAATACCATTGGCGCCCGAGGTACTGATCACGATATCGTTCGCCACCACCGTCCCGCCTGGGTTGGCGTATATTCCATAGCCCCTGTTATTGGTGGTTTTAATGGTGGCTCCGCGAACGTTGACGTTACTGGTTCCTAATGCTGCAATTGCAAATCCGAAAGATCCGTGGGTAACAATATCGAGATTGCTGACATCGGCCGTCGAGTTCGTCACGAGCAGGCCCGAGCCTGTGCTGTTGATCTGCACATGGTTACCAAGTAGCTGGCTTGCTTCTTTGACATCCAGCGCGACGCTGTTGCCCAGTGTAGCGATCTGGGTGTTTTGAAGGTTTACCGTAGAGCCGCCAGACGCCATCAAACCAGACGTATTGGCCATGAGGGAATTTACGGTCATGCCGATCAAATTCAGCGTGGAGTTGCTTTCTACCAGAACAGCGCCCAAGCCAGTGCCTGAAGCGCTGAGAATACCGTTGCTCCAAGTCGCCTCACCGACATTCATAACCCGCAATACAGGGTTGTTGTCACCTGATGTCGTCATTGTCCCCGTACCGCTATAGGTCGTCCCGTCGACGACCATAACAGCAGCGTGCCCCACGCTGGAAAAAGCCAACAACAAGCTGGCAGACAACGTGCTCAAGGGAAAAGCCGGCGCTTTTGAA
This sequence comes from Pseudomonas sp. LBUM1648, assembly GCF_059716145.1. Lineage (NCBI taxonomy): Bacteria > Pseudomonadati > Pseudomonadota > Gammaproteobacteria > Pseudomonadales > Pseudomonadaceae > Pseudomonas > Pseudomonas sp. LBUM1648. The sequence continues at coordinate 2,930,703 of NZ_CP166808.1, read as the reverse complement.
GATAAGCGCGCAAGGCTGTTGCGCGATTTTAATACGTCAGACGCCGACTCCGACGGCAACATAAAATAGGTACGCGTGCGATTCCATATAGCTCGGTAGATGCTGTTCATAAATCTCTCATTCATTGATTTTTTTCAGGACAGGCTTAAACAAGCCAGAGCTCGAAAGTCATTGAGGAGAGATTTGAACAGGAAATTTAGCAGCAAAAATTCAGGCTTTTCCGACTGGACTGTAGGAATATTCCTACGAGCTGGCTGCTCTTTTTGGTACTCAGCAACTCTTGTCTCCGTCTACTTTCAGATGAAACTGTAGTGGTCTAATGAAACCGGACACCCATTTAGGCGAGAATGCTCGCCAGATCGAGGTGTCAGATGACTAAACAACGCCGCTCCTTTACTCCTGAATTCAAGCGCGAGGCTGCTGACCTTGTGCTCAAACAAAACTACAGCTACATCGAAGCCAGCCGTTCGCTCGGCATTGGTGAGTCGGCATTGCGCCGCTGGGTTGACCAGATTCAGAAAGAACATAAAGGCGTCACTCCGCAGAGCAAGGCACTGACTCCGGAACAGCAAAAAATTCAGGAGCTGGAAGCCCGGATTGCTCGGCTTGAGCGAGAGAAATCAATACTAAAAAAGGCTACCGCGCTCTTGATGTCGGAAGATCACGAGCGTTCGCGCTGATTGACCAGTTGAGGGCACATGAGCCGGTTGATTGGCTGTGCAAGGTGTTTGACGTCACTCGCTCGTGTTACTACGCCCAGCGCCCGCGGCGCCGCACGCCGGATGTCGAACGGCTTCGATTGCGTAGTCGCGTAAGTGAGCTGTTCTCGCAAAGTCGCAGCTCTGCGGGCAGTCGCAGCATCCTGTCACTGATGCGTGAAGACGGTGAGCAACTCGGTCGATTCAAAGTGCGTAGCTTGATGCGCGAGCTTGATTTAGTCAGCAAACAACCCGGCTCCCATGCCTACAAACGAGCAACAGTAGAAAGACTGGATATCCCGAACACATTGAACCGCGAGTTCGACGTGCCTGCGCCCAATCAAGTCTGGTGCGGCGATATCACCTACATTTGGGCACAAGGAAAGTGGCATTACCTGGCTGTCGTCCTGGATCTTTGTACGCGTCGGATCGTGGGCTGGGCGCTGTCGGAAAAGCCAGACGCTGAGCTGGTGATCAAAGCGCTGGATATGGCTTACGAGCAGCGTGGCAGGCCTTCGGATCTGCTATTCCACTCGGACCAGGGATCGCAATATGCAAGCCGACTCTTTCGCCAGCGGTTGTGGCGATACCGCATGCGTCAGAGCATGAGTCGACGAGGAAACTGCTGGGATAACGCACCGATGGAGCGCGTATTTCGTAGCTTGAAAACAGAATGGATACCGACCGTGGGCTATCGAACTGCGCAGGAAGCACAGCGCGATATCAGCAACTTTTTGATGCATCGCTACAACTGGATTCGGCCTCACCAGTTCAACGAGGGGTTGGCACCAGCGCGGGCCGAGGAAAAACTTAACGTCGTGTCCGGGATTAGTTGACCACTACAAACCTGGCGGAGTTGAGTGGTAAGTATTGGTCGTTTCCAGCCCTTGGTAATCGGCGCCAATGGGGTGGATCGCGACGGTCTAGCATCGACCGTCGCAACGGGTGGTTAAACTTCCGTCTGTTCAGCCATTCCAAGACATCTTGGTCCTCCGATAAATCAGCGATGCTTTGGTTTTCCGTAGCGAATGAGTACCGTACATCGTTGCGTCAAGGCCAATGGTTGTTACCCACGCTTTGACTATCCGAGCGTACTGTCTGGTGGAGAGATGTTGTTCCAAGGCTGATGGCTGTAAGTAGCAATAGTGCTCATGGCCTGTCCTCCACGTTCAGGGAGGACAAGGGTGGATCACTCACAATGAGTGGTGGTCGCTATTCGACCACTACAATCCGCCCGAAAGCCGCTTCGAAAATCAGCGATGTGGGTGACGCCAGCCTGCTGCTTGGGCACACAAAAGGCGACATTACCGAGCGGGTTTATCGCTGCGCTGGCGGAGTTCGAGCCCCATCGCCTCCGCCATCTTCTATACGACAAAGCCCTGATTTTTCGGGGCTTTGTCGTTTCTGAAGTTCGCGATTTTTCGCTTCATACTCTCTGGATCGTTTCAGGCATTTCCGCAACGCTTCCATTCTGATATCGGCGCTGCCTACTCAAATCAAATTGCTCGCGACCAGATGTTCAGGGTGTTTGGCTGTGCTCTGTACGCTGCCTTCGTCCAGATAAAGAGCCAGCGCTTCCCCCAAGGCTTCGAATGTTCTGGCGATGCGCCCAACTTTGCGTAGATCACTGTGCATGGCAATCCAGACATCAACATCGAAGCCAAAGCTGTCAGGCAATAACTGGATCAGTCCATAGGTCGCTGCGACGGTGGTAGCGCATAAGCCAAATCCGAGGCCATTTCTGAGTGCGGCGAGTTGAGCAAGGTGGTTATCGGTGGCGATAGAGAACGGCTGGTCTACTTCGCACAGCCCCACCTCGACCAGTCTGCGTAAGTCAGCGGTACGGCGATCTGGTCCAATCAATGGCGCGCGACGCACCTCTTCGAGATTTGCAGGCTCGCCATAGCGTTCAAGGCATTGGGCATTTGCGAACAGCCCCACTCGTAAAGCACCGGCGCGTCGCACGACTATTTCCGCTTCTCTCGGGCGTACGAGGCGCACAGCGATGTCTGACTCCTGTCGGGCGATGTCTTCCAGCGAATCGTTGATACTGAGCTCAAGTTTCAATTCTGAATGCTTGTAATGAAACTCACGCATCAACCCCGGGAGCACCTCGACGCCCAGAAAAGCGCTGCTTGCGAGCCTGACGGTGCCACTCGTGACCTGCGTTTCAGCGCTGGCCATGCGATTGAACGCCTCGGCAGCCATCGCCATGGATTCGACATGGTGAACCAGCCCACGTGCCGATGCTGTAGGCACGAGCCCCGAGGAGGTTCGTGTGAATAACTTCACGCCCAGACCCGCTTCAAGGCTGTCGAGACGTCGACGAGCCGTTGCCTGCGCAATTCCCAGCAACCTGGAGGCGCCCGATAGGCTGCCACTGCGCAGAACCGCCAGGAACACTCGCTGGCTTTCCCATTCCAGCCCGCTCATCTATTCCGTACCAACGGTTGCTCCATTAATTGTCTTCTGGTGGATTCGAGAAGCATGGATGATGAACCCCTGACTCGTAGCGCAGCATCATAAGGAGCAACATCATGGGTTTCACCGGCCAATGCCGATGCGGACAAGTGCATCTTCAACTGCAGATTGAAGCACTTCCACCTATATATGCATGCCACTGCCTGAACTGCCAGCGATGGAGCGGCAGTGCGTTCGCATTGCATATGCTCTGTCCCGCTCAGGCGATTAAGGCGTCGGGGAGCATGCTTACATACCTGCATGAAGCAGAAGAGCACTCGTCGACGCAGTACGCCTGCAGTAAGTGTTTCACACGACTATTCAATGAGACCGATGCTGCCCCGGGCATGCGTGTATTGCGGGTTGGCGTACTCAATGGGGCCGACCGCTTGACGCCTTTGGCACACATCTGGACCAAGCGTAAACAGCCCTGGATTTCGTTGCCTGAAGATGTAGCCCAGTGGCCGGAAAGCCCAACTGCCGAAGACTTTGCCTTGGCCATCAGTCAACAGACACCAAAAGCTGCAAAGTAATGTTGGAAATAATATATCTGCTGAGATAAGCGAAAAAGGCGCCAGATTGGCGCCTTGAACATTATCAAGCGATTTTGATCACCACCTTCTCAAATGCTCCCCTCGCGAGATGCTCGTAGGCTTCTCGTGCAATCCAGGCGCCAGGTATCACCGTGGCCGAGCATCTGGACAATGGCGGTTTGGTGGAAATTCTAAAGCCCTATCGCCCAGCCCTTCGGTGGCATGGCGACCCGCTAGCCAAGCAAGCGCAGAAGCGGCGACCAACACGGCTGCGCTGAGCTCGAATGTGGCCTTGTAACCGCTCAGATCAAATGCCAGGCCACCAATGATTGCACCGCCAGCGATAGCCAGTTGGACGATAGCCACAAGCAAGCCTCCTCCGGCTTCCGCATCATCAGGCAGCGTTTTCGCCAGCCATGTCCACCATCCGACCGGAGCGGCCGTAGCGACCAATCCCCAGAGGCCAAGCAGCACAGCGGTCAGTACCGGCGATTCGCCGAAGTTCACCAGAGCCAGTGCGATGCCAGCCATGATCAGCGGGATAACTGTCAGCGTGCGGTACAGGCTGCTCCCCATAAACCTTTCGATCAGAAAGGTGCCGATAAACCCTGCAAGTCCCAGCCCCAGCAGCATGAAGGACAACGTTGAGACACTGACGCCAGTCACGCCCTCAAGAAATGGCCGCAGATAAGTGAACAGCATGAACTGTCCCATGAAAAACACGCTCACCGCGACCATCCCCAATGCGACTGGCAACTGCTTCATCAGCCGCAGAACGTTACCGCTACCTGCCTGGCGCTCAGCACTGAACGACGGCAGGCTGATCAGCAGCCATACGGCTGCAAGCACTGCGACAGGAACCACACAGAAGAATGCGCCGCGCCAGCCTATCAGCGAGCCAAGGAACGCGCCCGCCGGTGCGGCGATTACCGTGGCCAGAGCGTTACCGCCATTGACGATGGCCAGCGCTCGGGAAACTTGATCAGGCTTTACCAAACGCATTGCCGTCGCCGCCGACAATGACCAGAAACCGCCGATGGCTATGCCGATCAAAGCACGTCCGATCATGAATGAAGGATAGCCTGGCGCGAGCGCGACGACCGTGCCTGACACGATCATCAGCAAGGTCAGACACAGCAGCAACTTCTTGCGTTCTACGCGAGCGGCGATCGATGCAATGACCAGGCTTGTGATCAATGCAAAGGCACCGGACACGGAAATACCCTGCCCTGCCTGGCCTTCCGTGATGTGCAGGTCTGCCGCAATGGGTGTCAGCAGGCTGACGGGCATGAACTCTGAAGCGACCAGGGCGAATGCGGCCAACGACATGGCAAGCACCGCGCTCCAGCCGCGTTTTTCTGTAGAGGGAGAAGTCATGGGAACTACCTTTGGTGCGAAAAACGTGTGGATGTGATGCGCAGGGGTTCAAGCAGTTTGTCGCCCATACGGGCACTCCCCTGTAACAGATAGACACATTCTCCCGGTCGATCCGCCTCTGCCCTAGTGCATTCCTCTTGAATGCTTGCCTGATCCTCTGAGGATGCAGGGCGGTGGATAGGAAACGCCTCTGCAGCGGATTAGAGTTCGGTCAACAGGAGCGACCCGCCATGATCGATACACCCCTGCGCCATGAATCACCTTTGGCGTTGAACATTGACCCGCGCGTGAGCGCACCGGGTGATTTCGTCACGTCCATACCCGGGCTGTCGCTGTTTCGTCGCGACCAGCCGGCACCCCCTGTCGTGTGCATGATCGAACCAAGCCTCATTCTCGTAGGCCGTGGGGAAAAGCGCTTGTGGGTCGGTGGCGAAGGCTACCGCTACGGCCCTTCGCGGTTTCTGGTCACGTCGCTGGACCTGCCAGCCAATTCCGAAGTGATGCTAGCCAGTCCCGAACAGCCTTGTGTCGGGCTCGTGCTGAAACTGGATGTGAGCATGCTCGCCGAGGTCATCACCAAGGTTGGCATGCCTGCGAAGCGACAACCCTCCACCGGCACAGGCGCAGGCATTGGCACTATGTCGACCGCCCTGGAAGGTGCGCTCGATCGCCTGCTGGCATTGCTCGATGAGCCCGAGGCGATCCCGGTGCTCGCGCCGCTGATCCTGCGGGAAATTCACTATCGGCTGCTCTATACCGATCAAGGGGCACGGCTGCGGCAGATCACTGCTGTCGATGGCCAGGGTTATCGCATCGCCAAAGCCATCGACTGGCTCAAGGTCAACTTCACCGATGCATTGCGCATCGATGATCTGGCGGCGCGAGTGCAAATGAGCGCTCCCACCTTTCACCATCATTTCCGCCAGCTCACCGGCATGAGCCCGCTGCAGTACCAGAAGTGGCTGCGGCTGAACGAGGCCCGTCGGCTGATGTTGATGGAGCGTCTGGACGTTTCGCGAGCGGCATTTGCTGTCGGGTATGAAAGTCCTTCGCAGTTCAGCCGCGAATATGGCCGCCTGTTTGGGACCGCGCCCAGTCGTGACATTTCACTGCTGCGTGGCCAGCCATTCGAGGCGCAAGCGCTCGACAACACAGCCAGTTGAGCGAACGACACGCTTTACCGGTGATGCGCCTCGCAGCGCTTCACCGCTTATAAAAATGCACGTCAACCGATGATCAAGCGGGTGAACCATGGAACTACGAATCAACCAGAAGACCTATCAGGTCGATGCCGACGCCGATACCCCCCTGCTGTGGGTGATCCGCGATGATCTGGGCATGACCGGTACCAAGTACGGCTGCGGACTGGCGCAATGCGGCGCCTGCTCCGTGCTGGTGGACGGCAATGTCGTGCGCTCGTGCGTCACGCCAGTGGCTGGTGTGGTCGGCCGCGAGGTCACCACCATTGAGGCCATCGAAGCCGATGACGTGGGCAAAAGGGTCGTCTCGACCTGGGTCGATCTTCAGGTCGCCCAATGCGGCTACTGCCAGTCCGGCCAGGTGATGGCCGCCACCGCGCTGCTCAAACAAAACCCCAAGCCGAGTGATGCACAGATTGAGGCCGCGATGGTCAACCTGTGCCGCTGCGGCACTTACAACGCCATTCATGCCGCGATGCATGAGCTTGCCGGCAAGGGAGTAGCGTCATGAATGTCCGTATCGACCCTCCCCTTGAAGCATCAGCGCTTGATCTGCACGATCCGGTGAATGTGTCGCGCAGACGTTTCTTGACCGGTACCGCCGTGGGCGCACTGGTGCTCGGCTTTGGCCTGCCGCTCGGTTCGACACGCGTGCACGCTGCAGCGGCGGCGACTGCACCGCTCGAGCGCGGCACACAGGTTCCCGCGTTTCTGGAGATCCGCCCGGACAACCGCGTGCGTCTACTGTGCCCGTTCATGGAAGGCGGCCAAGGTACGTTCACCGCGATGGCGCAGATTGTCGGCGAAGAACTGGATGCCGACCCGTCGACCTTCCTGGTCGAAGCCGCACCACCGGGCGAGGCCTATGTGGTGATGGAAAACGGCATGCGTGTCACCGGCGGCAGTATGTCGGTGCGCATGAGTTACCCGGTGATGCGGCGCCTCGGCGCACTTGCCCGCGCCATGCTTTTGCTGGCGGGTGCAGAAAAGCTTGGCGTGCCGGTCGCCGAGTTGACCACCGAACCTGGCAAAGTCGTACATGCCAAGTCGGGCCGCTCGTTGACGTACGGTGAATTGGCCGAGCGCGCGATGGATCTGCCGGTTCCCGATCCGGCCTCTGTGAAGCTGCGTGATCCGAGCCAGTTTCGCTGGATCGGCAAACCGGTCAAGCGCGTCGATGCCTATGACAAGTCCACGGGCAAGGCGCTTTACAGCATCGATCTGAAGGTCGACGGCATGCTCCATGCCGCCGTTCAGCATGCCCCGCGCCTGGGTATGACGGTGGGCAACCTGCGCAACGAAGATCAGGTCAAGGCAATGAAAGGCGTGCATTCCGTGCATCGTCTGCCAGGTGCCGTGGCGGTAGTCGCCGAGCGTTGGTGGCACGCAAAACGTGCGGTGGAGGCGATTCAAGTCGACTGGCAAGAGCCAATGGCCGACAGCAAAGTGCGGCCGATGCCCGCCGACTTTTCCAGCGATGCGTGGCTCAAGCGACTCGCCGACGACAAAGGGCCTGCCAGAGATGATGAAACCCAAGGGGATGTGGCTTCGATTCTTGGCGATGCCAAGTCCCGCGTCGACGCCACCTACCACAACCAATACCTGAACCACGGACAGTTGGAACCACCCTCTGCACTCGCCAGATTCAATCCGGACGGTTCGCTGGAAGTCTGGCTGCCTAATCAGGCACCGGACATGTTCCGTGCGGATATCGCCAAACGCACAGGGCTCGATGCGTCTCGCATTACCTTGCATTCGCCATTGCTGGGCGGATTCTTCGGTCGACATTTCCTCTACGACTCAGCCAGTCCTTATCCTCAGGCGATCGAATTGTCCAAGGCGGTTGGCCGCCCGGTCAAACTGATCTGGAGTCGAGAAGAAGAGTTCCTGCGAGATGTGCTCCGTCCCGTTGCCGCAGTGAATTTCCGCGCGGCGCTTGATAGCGACGGATGGCCGCTGGCAATCGAAGCGATCAGTGCCACTGAAGGTCCCACTGAAGCCATCGCCGGCAAGCAAGGTGAAAAGCTCGACCCTACGGCGCTTGAAGGGTTGTCGGGCAAGTCCTACGCAATCCCCAACAAACGGATTGCACAGATCTACGTCAAAGGTCCGGCGATGCTCGGTTACTGGCGTTCGGTGGGCAATTCCCTCAACGACTTCTTCTATGAGTCGTTCCTTGACGAACTGGCCGACAAGGGTGGCAAGGACCCGTTCGAACTCCGCCTGCATTTGCTGCGCGACAACCCGCGCCTGACCACGCTGCTGCAAGCAGTGGGTGAGTTGTCGGGCGGCTGGAAGCGCGGGCCGTTTACTGCCGAGGACGGCAGCAAACGTGCGCGAGGCGTGGCGATGGCTTCGCCGTTCGGTACAGAGACGGCCGTGATCACCGAGGTGTCCATCGAGAATGGCCAGGTCAAGGTCCACGACATCTGGCAGGCGATTGACCCCGGCAGCATCGTCAACCCGGCGATTGTCGACGCTCAGGTCAATGGCGCGGTGGCGTTGGGACTGTCCCAGACGCTGGTGGAAGAGTCCGTGTGGATTGAGGGTAAACCTCGGGCGCGCAACTACGACTTGTATCCGATCCTGCCGCCAGCGCGGATGGCACGGGTACACGTGCGTGTCATCGAGAGCGGGGAAAAAATGGGCGGTATCGGCGAACCACCGTTGCCGGCCGTGGCGCCAGCCGTCGCGAACGCAGTGGCAACACTGACCGGGCAACGGGTCCGCAGTCTGCCCATGAGCCGACACACCTTCACCTGATCAACGCCGGAGCGTCCATGAATAACAGCCGATTCGCAAGAACCGCTGGCTGGCTGGCAGTGCCGTGCCTGGTCGCGGCAGGCCTGCTGGCCTGGTATGTCACCCGCGAGCCCGCCTCGCCCCTTGAAAGCCAACCGATCGCTGCGGCCGACATCGAACCGGCGCTGGTCGCGCGTGGCGAATACGTCGCCAGGCTTAGCGATTGCGTGGCATGCCACAGCGTGCCAGGTGGTGCGCCGTTCGCCGGAGGCCTGGAAATGGCCACACCGCTGGGCGCGATCCACGCGACCAATATCACCCCGGACACAGAAACCGGCATCGGCCACTACAGCCTGGCGGACTTCGACCGTGCCGTGCGCCATGGCGTGGCACCCGAGAGCCGACGTTTGTACCCGGCGATGCCCTACCCGTCTTACGCCAAGCTCAGTGACGAAGACGTACGTGCGTTGTATGCGTTCTTCATGAAAGGCGTGGCACCCGTCAAACAGGCGAACATCCCGAGTGCCATTCCCTTTCCGCTGAACCTGCGTTGGCCGATTGCGCTGTGGAACGGTGTGTTTGTCGACGCCGAGCCCTACGTGGCCAAACCGGCGCAGGATGAAGTGTGGAACCGCGGCGCTTACCTCGTTCAGGGCGCCGGGCACTGCGGCAGTTGCCATACGCCGCGTGGCTTGGCGTTCAACGAGAAGGCGCTGGATGAATCCGGTACGCCTTACCTCGCTGGCGCCTTGCTCGATGGCTGGTACGCGCCGAGCCTGCGCGATGACCACAACACAGGCCTGGGTCGATGGAGCGAACCGGAAATCGTGCAGTTCCTCAAGACCGGTCGCAACAGGCACGCGGTGGTCTACGGTTCGATGACCGAGGCTTTCAACAACTCCACGCAGTTCATGAGCGACGAAGACCTGACGGCCATTGCCCGTTATCTCAAGTCGTTGCCTGGGGACCGCCAGCGCGACGGGCAGCCATGGCAGTATCAAGAGGTCTCGGCAGCGACGCGCCTGAATGCGCCGGGCGCCCACACCTACGAGACGCGCTGTGCCTCCTGCCACGGCCTGGACGGCAAGGGACAATCGCAATGGATGCCACCGCTGGCGGGTGCCACTTCTGCGCTGGCCAAAGAAAGCGCCTCGGCGATCAACATCACCCTTAATGGTTCGCAGCGTGTCGTGGCTGCCGGTGTACCGGACGCCTATCGCATGCCGGCATTCCGCGAGCAGTTATCGGATCAGCAGATTGCTGAGGTACTGACATTCATGCGCAGCACCTGGGGTAATCAGGGCAGTGCTGTTGATGCACAGGCGGTTGGCAAGCTGCGCGAACACACCGATCCGGCCAGCAGCAGCCCGATCATCCTGCACATGCGCTAAGAGGAGAGCCTGATGGAAAGCATCGACTTGCTGGTCCTGCGCACGGCGCGGGACTGGCTCGCCGCCGGCGAGCGTGTACTGCTCGCCACGGTGGCGCGCACCTGGGGTTCTTCGCCGCGCCCGACAGGGTCGATGATGGCCTTGCGTAACGACGGTCGAGTGGTGGGCAGCGTGTCCGGGGGCTGTATCGAAGACGATTTGATCCATCGCTATACCACGGCCCATGGCGGCAGTGGTTTTGACGACAGCGCACCGCAAGTGGTGCGCTATGGCGTCAGCGCCGATGAGGCGCATCGATTCGGCTTGCCCTGCGGTGGCACGCTTGAACTGATCCTCGAGTTCAGCCCGTCCTGGCAGTCGCTCGATGAACTGCTGATCCATCTGGATGGCGGGCGGCTGGTGCGCCGCTGCCTGGCAGTGGCGTCCGGCCAGGTGACGCTCGCACCCACGGCGACCCCGGAGCAGTTCACGTTTGACGGCCAACAGATGCTAAATACGCTGGGACCGGGCTATCGGATGCTCATGATCGGTGCCGGCGCATTGTCCGAGTACCTGGCCACCATGGCGTTGTTCAACGGCTTCAAGGTAGCGGTTTGCGATCCACGTCCGGAATACATCGAGACTTGGGCGGTAGACGGCGTGGAGCGCATCGTCGGCATGCCGGATGACGTGGTCCGCGACTTCGCGGTCGATCTGCGAACCTGCATCGTCGCTTTGAGTCATGACCCGAAACTCGACGATCTGGCGCTGCTCGAGGCCCTCCACAGCCCGGCGTTTTACATCGGCGCCATAGGCTCGCGGCGCAACAGCCAGCTGCGACGCGAACGCCTGATCGAGCATTTTGGTGAGACCCAAGCCTCGCTGAAGCGTTTGCACGGACCGATCGGCCTCTACATCGGCAGCAAGACGCCTGCGGAAATCGCCGTCAGTGTGATGGCCGAGATTCTTGCGGCCAAGAATGGTGCGAGCTTGCCGAGTGAACTCAGCGTGGCCCAAGCTAAACATGCCATTGAATCTGTGGCCTCATCGGCCGGAAAAGCTCTGGTGACAAAAACCTCACCAGGATGTCTACGCTGAAGATATCAAACCGGGATATTGGATCTCGACATTCAACGTCATCAGCCCCCATTTCCTCAGTCATCAGATTTGCGGCGACTCTGGCGAGACTGACGACGGGCTCTATCCCAGGGCGGTATCGAGAAACATCATCACCCCGAATCCAAGCATCAAGCCAAGCGTCGCAGGGGTTTCGTGGCCATTGCGGTGGGTCTCGGGAATCACTTCGTGGGACACCACGAAAATCATCGCGCCGGCAGCCAGACCGAGGGCGATGGGATAACCCAGCGCGAAGCTGCTGGATATACCCAGGCCGACAATAGCGCCGATCGGCTCCATCAATCCTGACCCGACGGCGATCAGCGCCGCGCGCAGTGCGGAAATGCCCGTCACGCGTAACGCCAACGCGACAGCCAAACCTTCGGGGATGTCTTGAATGGCAATGGCGGTGGTCAGAGGCAAGCCCACCTGCATGTCACCGTTGGCGAAACTCACACCGATGGCCATGCCTTCCGGCAGGTTGTGCAGCGTGATCGCCAAAACGAACAACCAGACCCGATTGATGCGCTTGGATTCAGGCCCGCGACGGCCACTTTTTTCGTGCTCGTGGGGGACGAAACGATCCAGGCCAACCATCAACCCCACGCCCAGCGCCAACCCTGCAACGACAACACATGCGGCAAGCAGTTGATTGCCGCACAGCGCTTGCGCCGCCTCGATGCCGGGAAGGATCAGCGAAAAAGAACTGGCGGCGAGCATCATGCCGGCGGCAAACCCGAGCATGGTGTCTTGAGTACGTGCAGCGATATTGCGCAACGCAATCGCTGCAACGGCACCGGCCGCTGTCGCGGCGAAGCCGGACATTCCACCGAGGAAGGCAAAATACAGATTTTGTTTGTTGGCACCGACGAAAGCGCCATAGCCGCTGATCAACAGCAAAACAGTTACGCCAATCAGCACTGCCCAGAAAACCCGTCCGCCCCATCCAGGGCCTGAGAATCGGGCGAACCAGGTTCGAAAAGGCGCGTCGGACGAGGTCAACGGTTCGGGCATGACGATCTCCTGTTTTCTTGAATAGCTGCGACGTTCCAGGGTTCCGACATCACCATGAAAGCAAATGCTTCAGTGATAGTCCTCTCCGGCGACCGCTCGCGGACCCAACTGATGAGTCAGCCTCCTATGTCCATGCCGATTTGACCATCCAGTGCCTGCCTCACCTACCAGACCAAGCGTCAAGACTTCGAGAGCGCTGTTGCCGAGTTTGCGCTTTTGCATAGGAGATCTCCCTGATGAGCGGGGCTCGCGCACTCACGTAAACCAGAAAAGAAATCGCTCCGCCCTTTCATACCCCTTCTCGCTGGCAAAAAAACACAGCATGTCGAGCATAATGCCCGTCACAGCGAACACGACGCCTTGGCCAACCGCGTCGAAGATAATCAGGAAGATACCCAAAACAGTAAAGGCACAGCCAAGCGCTGCCAGCATTCTGCGGCTGTTGGTTTGACTCGGATACTTGTTCAGCATTTCTCACCGGCTGAAGTCATCAATTCCATGGCTGAAACTGTAGACCACGCTGCTGCGCACCTATCCATACCGTCTTTCAGAAAGGGCCATTGCAAGGCGTCTACTCATGAATGACCTTGATGTAATCGTTCAACTTTGAGCGCCGCAACAGCACCCAGTCGCTACTTTGCAGGCCAAAACATCTAGAAGTGTTTTGCTCGACCAGATCGGGCTGTCATCAAGCGCCAAAGTTGAACGCTATGGAAATCCGCGGTCTCGCCCCTTCATAACGCGTTACTGAATGCATCAACCACGATGGAAACATGAGGAACGTTCCACTTTGGGCGGCACAAGTAATACTGAAACCGGCGGTAAGGCAATCTTCAACTCGCATGCGCAGCGCCGGGTTGTAGGTCGATGCAACCATGCCGCGCGGGTCGATGAATTCCAGATCTCCGCCAACGCCGGGATCTTCCTCCCGGCCGCCGGCGTCGACCCAGTAAACCCCAGACCAGAACGCACCGGGATGGCCATGAAGTGCATTGCTGTGGCCGGCCTCGTTAACGTTGGCCCAGGCGTTGACCTTCCAGTCGAAAACAGGCTCGGTCAGGCCGTATTGATCGCTGTGCACCGCTGTCAGTTGAGTGGCAAAGTCAGTGGCGAATCTCACCAACGCAATGCACGCCGCCCCTCCCCATGCGGAGAAATCGCTCGACGATTGCCAACCACCGTCATTGCTGTGGTGTGCACCACTGCGATCTTGCGCCATACGACGGGTGACGATGGACTTCAACTCGGCATTTAGTCTTTCTGCATCGGGGTACTGAATACTCGCCAGGGGTGTTGCGAACAGTCGCCGGATCTTTATAAGTTCGGGATCTATCAGATTGTTGTTCGACTGCATTGCACTTTCTCAACTTGCGCTAGTTGCAACGAACTATATCGAGCGCAGTGAAAGACCGATGTAAACCTTTGTTAAAACTATACTTTAAAAAGTTAAAAGTGCATTCAAGCACTCTCGCTTTCAACTTCCCGGCGACCGGGCATCGTGCTAAAACTGCACAACTCCGCAAAAACTCGCAGGACAGTCACGCAATGCCCAAGAAACCGCCGGTCAGTAAAGAGGCCGCAACCGCCGCAGAAATCGAGCGCTCCATTCAGGCGTTGAACAAAATGGCCGAACGCCTGTGGGGTGATGGTCGAGAAGCCGAGGCCAAGGCGCTTCTCGACGCGCTTGATGCATTAAACCGGGCGCTCGACCGGATCAGAATTGGCGAGAGTCGCAGGATTGTGACGCTTCATTAGCCTACGGTTTGAGAATCAGCAGCGGCTCGCCCTTCTTCACAATGTAAGTCGCCAGTTCAGAAGCCTTCTCTTTGCCGACGTTGCTGGCGACATGCGCAACACCCGCCGGAATAAACAGCGAATCCCCGGCCTTCAGTATCACTGCCGCCCTGCCCTCAAGTTGATATTCAAATGTCCCGCTGATCACGTAAGCGACTTCCACGCCCGGATGCGCATGCTTGGGCGAGGTCACGCCGGGTTCGAAATCGACCCGTGCCTGAATCACCTCACGGTCGGCAGCGCCCAGATCCTGACGAACCAGATCCGTGCGGCTCAGGCCTTGTTGCCAGCTCTTGGGTTGCGTGTCAGCGGCGTGTGCGATCGCGGTCATCGAAGTGAGTATTACAGCGGTAGCCAGAAACAGTGGACGGCGCATGGTGTTGCCCTCTTGTACGTAGTGGTGTGGTGACCGCTACTTTGCGCGGGGCATGTATGGCTGATGTGTCTTAAACCCGGTGTTTGTTATTGGCGTGTGTACACGGGCGTGATTGATACACGCTTATACAAACCTTTCGCTGTTCTGCTGCTGCGCCAGCAACCATGTCCGCAAGGCGACGATCTTTTTAGAGTCGGCGGTTTCATGAGGTGTCACCAGATAGAAACCCAGATCATCCTTCAAACGCAGAGCAAAAGGCGCCACCAGTCGCCCGGCCCGCAGGTCGTCGTCGACATAGGTCGAGCGCCCGATGCAAACCCCCTGCCCGTCAACGGCGGCCTGTACGGCCATCATTGCCAGATCGAAGGTCAACCGTGGTCCTTGGGCCAGTTGCGCTGGCTGGCCCGCTGCGCTGAGCCAGACGCTCCAGTCTCCGCCGGTCATACCGCTAACTTGCAGCATCGTGTGATGGGCCAAATCAGCAGGCGCATTCAAGGCCTTTGTCCCACCGAGTAACGCGGGGCTGCACACGGGAAAAATCTCATCGGACATCAAAAAATCGGCACGCAGGCCCTTCCAGTCACCTCGGCCATAGCGAATCGCGGCATCAATGCCACCCTTGCGAAAATCCACCAGATCGGTAGAAGCGCTGACTCGTACTTCAATCTCAGGAAATGCCTGCTGAAATGAAGGCAGGCGCGGCAGCAACCACTTGGATGCCACCGACACCAAGGTGCTGATGGTCAGCACGCTGTTGTTGCGCGACACCAGCAATTGCTCCGTTGAATAGCGCAATTCGTGAAACGCCGAACGGATGCCGGGCAAGAAGACATGCCCGTCTGCCGTGAGCGCCAAACCGTCCTTCAACCGCAGAAACAGAGGCACGCCAAGCTCATCTTCGAGTCGACGTATCTGATGACTGATCGCGGTTTGCGTGACGTTCAGCTCCTGCGCAGCCAAGGTAAAGCTCATGTGCCGAGCAGCGGACTCGAAGGCTCTCAAACCATTCAAGGAGGGCAATCTGGCGACCATATGACGTTCAATACTCATGAGATTTTGTCATACGCTAACACTCGAAATGACCTTTGCGAAACGCTCAGTGACATTGGATTCTGGCGTCCTTTCTCCACAAGGAACTGCCATGAAACTGTATTTCGCACCGATGACCTGTTCTCTGTCACCGCACATTGTGCTCCGGGAACTGGGGCTGCCGTTCGAGCTGATTCGCGTCAACAACCAGACCAAACGCACCGCCGACGGGCGTGATTTTCGTGAGATCAATCCCAAGGGGTATGTGGCAGCGTTGGTACTGGATAACGGCGAGGTGCTGACGGAGGGGCCGGCGATCCTGCAGTTCCTTGTCGACCAAGTTCCCGGTAGTGCGCTGGCGCCGGCCAATGGCACGTGGGAGCGTTCGCGTTTGCAGGAACATCTGAACTTCATCAGCAGCGAAATTCATGGCGGCAGCGCGCCACTGTTTAACAGTCAGATCCCGGAATCGATCAAGTCGCTCTTCAAACACAAACTGTTTTCGCGTTTGGAGTTACTGAGCCAGATGCTCGCAACGCAGGACTATCTGATGAGTACCTTCGGCGTGGCCGACGCCTACCTGTTTACCGTCCTCACCTGGCTACCGACATTCAACATCGATATTGAGAACTGGCCGGTGCTGGCCGCCTACATGAAGCGCATCGCCGACAAGCCAAGTGTGCGGTTGGCGATGGCGGCAGAAGCGGCCACACAGCCGGTCTGATCCGTGCCGTTTGCGCGAACGGGCCATGTCGTCAGTGAATCTGTAAACTGGCGCAAACCTTTACTCACTCAAACAAGAGATCAGCATGGCCAACCAAGACATCACTTTCACTCCGGACCCGGACGCCGACTCGATTTCCTCCGACGTTGCGACTTTCGGCGGCATCATGGTGTCCACGCAGATTCCGACCCGTGCCGATGGCAGCCTGGAACTGGGTGGTATTACCGAGCAAAGCGAATGCACGCTGCAAGCGCTGAAAGTCGCACTGGAACGTGCCGGCAGTTCGATGGATCGGGTGATGCACCTGACTATCTACCTCACCGATATGGCTGATCGTGCGGCGTTCAACGAAGTGTACAAACGTTTCTTCGCCAAGCCGTGGCCAGTGCGTGCAGCGGTGGGCGTCGCCTCGCTGGCCGTCGAAGGCATGCGTGTGGAAGTGACTGCGATGGCCGCCAAGGCCTGACCGGAAAACATAAATCTCTGTAGGAGCTGTCGAGTGGAACGAGGCTGCGATCTTTTGATCTTTGAAATCAAGATCAAAAGATCGCAGCGTGCCGCAGCTCCTACAAAAGCGAGACCAGGTCTGCAATAGCCATCGGGCAGCACAGGCGTGCCGGGCGCGCGTTTCGCGGGTAGAATGCGCGCCTAACCGTGACAGCCTGACTAAAAAAACTATGTCCTTGCCCAAGCATCATCTGGAATTGCTCAGCCCTGCCCGCGATGTCGCCATCGCCCGTGAGGCGATCCTGCACGGCGCCGACGCCGTGTACATTGGCGGCCCGAGCTTCGGCGCGCGCCACAACGCCTGCAACGAAGTGAGCGAAATCGCCGAACTGGTGGAGTTCGCCCGCAAGTATCACGCGCGGATCTTCACCACCATCAACACCATCCTGCACGACAACGAACTGGAGCCGGCGCGCAAGCTGATCCATCAGTTGTACGACGCGGGCGTCGATGCGCTGATCGTCCAGGATCTGGGCGTGATGGAACTGGACATTCCACCCATCGAACTGCACGCCTCGACCCAGACCGATATCCGCACCCTTGAGCGAGCGAAGTTCCTCGATCAGGCCGGTTTTTCGCAACTGGTACTGGCTCGCGAGCTGAATCTGCAAGAAATCCGCGCGATCGCCGACGAAACCGACGCCGCCATCGAATTCTTTATCCATGGTGCCTTGTGCGTGGCCTTCTCCGGCCAGTGCAACATTTCCCACGCGCAAACCGGCCGCAGCGCCAACCGTGGCGACTGCTCGCAGGCCTGCCGTTTGCCGTACACCCTCAAAGATGAAAAGGGTGGCGTGATCGCCTACGAAAAACACCTGCTGTCGATGAAAGACAACAACCAGAGCGCCAACATCCGCGCCCTGGTTGAAGCCGGTGTGCGTTCGTTCAAGATCGAAGGTCGCTACAAAGACATGGGCTACGTGAAGAACATCACGGCCTATTACCGCCAGCGCCTCGACGACGTACTCGAAGATCGTCCGGACCTGGCCCGCGCTTCCAGCGGCCGTACCGCGCACTTCTTCCTGCCCGATCCGGAAAAGACTTTCCATCGTGGTAGCACCGATTACTTCGTCACCGATCGCAAAATCGACATCGGCGCCTTCGATTCGCCGACCTTCACCGGTTTGCCGGTGGGCACGGTCGAGAAAGTCGGCAAGCGTGACATGCAGGTCGTGACCCACGAGCCGCTGTCCAACGGCGATGGCTTGAACGTGCTGGTCAAGCGTGAAGTGGTCGGTTTCCGCGCCAACATCGCCGAAGCCAAAGGCGAGTTCGATGAAGACGGCGAGAAGCGCTACCGCTATCGCGTCGAGCCGAACGAGATGCCGGAAGGCCTGTTCAAGCTGCGTCCGAATCACCCGTTGAATCGCAACCTCGATCACAACTGGCAGCAGGCACTGCAAAAGACTTCTTCCGAACGCCGCGTGGCGCTGAGCTGGTTTGCACGCTTGCGTGAAGAGCAGCTTGAAATCACCGCCACCAGCGAAGAAGGCATCAGCGCCAGCGTCACCCTGAACGGCCCGTTCGGCGTCGCCAACAAGCCTGAGCAGGCGCTGGAGCAACTGCGCGATCTGCTCGGCCAGCTGGGCACCACGCAGTACCACGCCACCGACATCAAACTGGATGCGCCACAGGCCTTCTTCATTCCTAACTCGCAGCTCAAAGCCCTGCGCCGTGAAGTGATCGAAGCGCTGACTGCCGCACGCATCGCCGCTCACCCGCGTGGTAGCCGTAAAGCTGAAACCAGCCCGCCGCCGGTGTACCCGGATTCGCACCTTACCTTCCTGGCCAACGTCTACAACCAGAAGGCGCGCGACTTCTATCATCGTCACGGCGTGAAGCTGATCGACGCCGCGTACGAAGCGCACGAAGAACCAGGCGAAGTGCCGGTGATGATTACCAAACACTGCCTGCGTTTCTCCTTCAACCTTTGCCCGAAACAGGCCAAAGGCGTGACCGGCGTGCGCACCAAAGTCGCGCCGATGCAGTTGATCCACGGCGATGAAGTGCTGACGCTGAAGTTCGACTGCAAGCCGTGCGAGATGCACATCATTGGCAAGATGAAGGGCCACATCCTCAACCTGCCGCAACCGGGCAGCGTGGTCGGCCACATCAGCCCAGAAGACCTGATGAAAACCATCCCCCGCGCACCGCACTGAGTGGTTGGCGAGTGCGGTGCTTCGGCGCTGTACTCGCCCGCCCTGCTCTACCGGGCCAAATCGCAGGCATAAAAAAACGCCAACTTCTTGCGAAGTTGGCGTTTTTCAATAGATGGCAGGGGCGGCTGGATTCGAACCAACGCATGGCAGGATCAAAACCTGCTGCCTTACCGCTTGGCGACGCCCCTACAGCTCTTGTCAGCGGCTCCGTGAGGATCGCTGCGAGAACGGGGCGCAATTTAACAACATTCGTTACGTTTGTGAAGCGCGAAGTGAAATATTTTTTGTTTTAAAACAGCGACTTATTATTTTGGCCGAATTCGGGCCAGTGATCAGTGGGTTTAGCGCGGTGTATCACACTGTGTACGAACCCCGCCGCGATACAGCGCCTTTCAACAACGCCCCACTTCGACACAGGCCAGATACGTCCCTACGCTTAAATGCACTGAAGGTTTGAAGGATTCATACAGAACCCTTGGCCAAAGGCTCGCACAGGAGACGTCACCATGAAGATGGCACTGCACACCCGCAAAACCGGCACCGCGCTCGGCTTGTCGATTCTCGCTTTCTCCTTGTTTGGCGCCTTCAGCACAGCTCAGGCGCAAACCTCTGAACCTGCAGCAGTAAGCTATTCCGCACCCTCGCCCTTCGGCCCGTTGAAACATGTGAAGGCCGGCGTGCTGGACGTCGCCTACGCCGAAACCGGCCCGGCCAATGGCCCGGTGGTGATCCTGCTGCACGGCTGGCCTTACGACATTCACAGCTACGATGAAGTCGCGCCTTTGCTGGCGGCCAAGGGCTATCGGGTATTGATGCCCTATGCACGCGGTTATGGCGATACACAGTTCCTCTCCAAGGACACCCTGCGCAATGGCCAACCGGCAGCGCTGGCCAGTGATGTCATCGACTTCATGGATGCCTTGAAGATCAAGCAAGCGGTGCTCGGCGGCTATGACTGGGGCGCACGCTCGGCGGGCATCGTCTCCGCGCTGTGGCCGGAACGGGTCAAGGCACTGGTGGCGGTCAGCGGCTACCTGATCGGCAATCAGGCCGCCGGCCAGAATCCGCTGCCGCCCAAGGCGGAATTGCAGTGGTGGTATCAGTTCTACTTCGCCACTGACCGGGGTCGCGCCGGCTACGCGAAAAACACCCACGACTTCGCCAAGCTGATCTGGCAACTGGCGTCACCGCAGTGGAAGTTTGATGACGCCACGTTCGACCGCTCAGCCAAAGCCCTGGAGAACCCGGATCACGTCGACATCACCGTGTTCAACTACCGCTGGCGTCTGGGCCTGGTGCAGGGCGAAGCGAAATACGCAGCGCTGGAGCAAAAACTGGCCACCGCACCGTCGATCAGCGTGCCGACCATCACGCTGGAAGGCGACGCCAACGGCGCACCGCACCCGGCGCCTGAGGATTACGCCAAGCGCTTCACCGGTAAATATCAGTTCCGTTTGATCAATGGCGGTATTGGCCACAACTTGCCGCAGGAAGATCCGCAGTCGTTTGCCAAGGCTGTGATTGATGCGGATCACCTGTAAAAGCGTCTTATCCTGGCGCAAACAAAAAAGCAGTCAGCCGCAAAGGCTGACTGCTTGATAATTAACGTGAGTGGTTAGTCGATTGGCACAACGTTATCCAACGCCTTGTTCACCGCCAACTCCCCCAACATGACCACTTGTGCAATGCCCAGCAGGGTATTGCGGTTCGACCCCTCCAGCACACCTGCAAAATTACCGAGCATGACCGCGGCGGACGCCAAGGAACCGCTGGCATTGGTCAGCAAGGATTCGGTGTCGGATTGCGGGTGGACCGTAAATAGAGTGCTGGGCGTATAGGGTGTGGCCATGATCACGGCCGCCGGCAGCAGGCAATCCGGATCGGTTTCTGGTGGGTTTGGCGTGATTTTGAACATAGATGATTCTCCACTAGATAAAAATGAGGAGCCATCACTCTCGCTACCAAACGAGGGTGGCGGCCAAACGCAGGTTGGTAGACCGGTCTAAGCGGAGAAAAACCCCGGCGCTCCCGAAAGAGCCCCACGCGTGGCCGCCATATAAAGCTGAGTCCAGGGAAAGGACTGCATAGGCGTTGCCATCACGCTTAGAAAACGGGCTACCAAACCCGATCACTGTTTTGCAGTGACAGGGAAACGATACAGCCCGCCTCATAGCGCGTAAGCCGGCGGATTCTGGCGTACGCGTAGGTAACGGCGCAAGGTGTTGTAGCCGTTATGGCGTAACAGGTGGTGTAAGTTAAACGTGCGTGCGAAGTGGTGTTTAAGCACCTCGGAGGTCGTGAATCCTTTGTTCCCTTTGCGGGTCGATTTCAGGCCCCCTCACATCAAAAGATCGCAGCCTTGGATACCGGGCGTGGGCTATTTGACCAACCGTTTCTCTTTCGACGGGCGATAGCCAAAATACGAGCTGTAGCACTTGCTGAAGTGGCTCGGCGAAACGAACCCGCACGCCACCAGCACTTCCACTTGCGACAACTCGGTGTGTTGCAACAACCGTCGCGCTTCGGTGATGCGCAATTCCAGGTAATAGCGCTGCGGCGTGGTGCCCAGTTGTTCCTTGAACAGGCGCTCTAACTGGCGGCGGGACCGACCGGCGTAGACCGCCAGTTGCTCCAGCTCCAGCGGTTCTTCAAGGTTGGCGTCCATCAGCTTCACGACTTCACGCAACGGCGCGCTGACACAGATGTTTTCATCCGGTTTGATCCGCCGATACCGCGACTCTTCGAACGCCAGAATGTCTTCGACGCCCTCCACCAGCGCCTTGCCGTGCAGGCCTTTGATCCAGTCCAGCGCCATGTGGAAAGCTCCCGACGGGCTGGACGCCGTGAGCCGGTCGCGATCGATCACGTAAGGCTCGCTGCTGACGTGGGTGGACTTGGCGATTTCGGTGAGCGCCGGACGATGCTCCGGGTGGATCGCGCAGCGGTAACCGTCAAGCAATCCGGCGCGCCCGAGAAACCACGCACCATTCCACAGCCCGGCAAGACTGACGCCCCGCTCCGCCGCTGCACGCAACAGATGGATCAACTCATCCGTCGCTTTCAACTCGGTTCGATAACCACCGCACACCACCAGCAGATCCAGCTCCTGAAGCGCCGCCAGATCAATCCGCGCATCCGGGCGAATGACCAGCCCCAGATCACTGACCACCTCGCCGTCACTCAATGCCAGCGTGCGCGAAGAGAACAGGCCCGGACGGAGCAGGTTGCTGGTGATGATCGTGTCCAGCGCCTGGGTAAAGGCCGGCAGTGAAAAGTGTTCGAGCAGCAGAAAACCGGTGCGGGTCAAGCGGGTGTCAGCCGATTGCTCATTCAGATAGCGGAGGTTTTTGCCCTTCATGCCCCCGCTGAATTGGCGTCGTTCGATCAAGGTCTGGTCCATCGGTCATGTTGTTATTCTCCGATAGTTGGCCTGAAGCGCCGAAGAGTCAATCGCGCCTGCGGCAGGTGTCTGCTTGCACCAGATCCGCTACGCCATCAACTCCACAATCCAATCAATAAAAACCCGCAACTTCCGGCTGACATGACGGTTCGGCGGATACGCCACGTAGAGCGGCATCGGTTCCAGTTGCCAGTCTTCGAACAAGGGCACCAACTCGCCCTGAGCCACGTGCGCATCGGACATGTATTTGGGCAGCCATAACACTCCCATTCCGGCCAAGCCTGCTGCGAGATAGGCATTACCGTCGTCGACGGCCAGCACATGACGCCCCTTGATTTGCAAACGTTCACGCTCGTTATGCAAGGCATACGGCACGGGTTTGCCGGTGCGCGCCCACAAGAAAGCAACGACGCGGTGATGTGAATCTTCCAGCTCCTGTGGATGCAGCGGTGTGCCTGCACGCGCCAGGTAGTCAGGCGCGGCAAACACACCCAGTGGAAGATCCGCGACTTTGCGAGCCATCAATGACTGATCCAGCAGTTCACCTCCGCGCACCACGCAATCGACGTTCTCATCGATGATGTCGACGATACGATCACTGACGCCCATGTCGATCTGGATGTCCGGGTAGCGCGCGTGAAACCCGGGCAATGCCGGCACAAGAATATGGCGCGCCAGAGGACTGGGCACATCCACGCGTAACCGGCCACTGGGCAAAGCGGCGGCGCCGGACAGGCTGGTTTCGGCATCCTCCATGTCGGCCAGCAGCTTGATCACTCGCTCGTAATACAGCGCGCCGTCCGCCGTGACGTTGACCTTGCGTGTGGTGCGGTTGAGCAATCTGACCCGCAACCTGGCTTCCAATTGCTGGACGAGCTGGGTCACGGTGGTCTTGCTCATGTGCAGGGTTTCAGCGGCTTTGGTGAAACTCCCCGCCTCGACCACCCGGGCGAAGGCCTGCATTGCATCAAAACGGTCCACTTTTCGCCCTCTGATTGTTTGTATATTGCAAACAGTGAGCGCCAAGATTGCGCGTTTATCGCCCCACTGCAAACCCCTAATGTTGCTCCATCAACTCACTGATGGAGACACCCCATGACTCAGCGCGATGTTGTTTTTCCACCTGGACGCCAGGCCCTTTACGAACGTCATCAATACTCCCCTGCCGTGCGTTCCAACGGTTTTCTGTTTGTCTCGGGACAAGTCGGTAGCACCGAGGACGGCTCGCCCGAGCCGGACCTGAAGAACCAGGTGCGTCAGGCTTTCACCAATTTGAATGCGATCCTCAATGAAGCCGGTTGCACGTTCGACGACGTGGTCGACGTCACCGTGTTCATTGTTGATCCGCAGTCGAAGTTCGAAACGATCTGGAATCTAGTGCTGACGGAATTCTGGGGTGAGGCGCCCCACCCAACCGCCACCGCTATTGGTGTAACGTGGCTGTATGGCTTTGATTTCGAGATCAAGGTGATCGCCAAACTGCATGAAGCGATCTGATCAACCAGGAAACCCGCACACGGCCGACCCCGTTAGTTGAAGTCATTGCGTTGTTTTATGGCGTTTTTATGTTCAAGGGCTGGGTCGCGTTCCGTTGACGTGCAGAGCAGGCGTAGCTCGGCGGACTTTTAATATCAGAAAAAACCATCCCGCAGAGCACTTTGACCCCACTCCGTTGATGGTCTATATCAGTTGTTAGCCGCCAACAACCCGCCTGCTCGCAAGGAAGATCACATGGTGCTCCGACGGATCGGCCTGATAAGTACATTCGTCGCCTTGGCGTCGTTTCAATCAGGCTGCACTTCGCAGCATGTTCACCAATTGGAAATCAAGAAATATGTAGCGCAGCCCAATAGCCTGATCAAACAGATGGATGGCAACGCTTCTATACTTTATGAGAGGGATGGGCACTTCTATACCGCCGGATACATCGCCTACCTCGCAGGGTACGATAAAGAAAGCGTTCAGGATTTTTCCTGTTATACCCAGACACCCGACGAAATCACGACCCTCAATGCAATCTGGGTTTCACTGTATGCCTCGTTTCCAACGATGTGGGACTATCGACACGAAATCACCAGTAGCCTTCACTCCTTGCATGGCGGCGATGCGCAAGCGGTTTACGAGCGCAGAAAACGTCTGAAAGCACTGATCATCGAATCGATACAACCGGGATCCGGAGCGCAATCCTGGCAGACAGGTTTTCTGATCCACGCTTTTGGCGACAGTTACGCCCATGTCCACGGTGAACCTCCAGAAGCTTATGGTCAGCTAATTGGCCACACTATCCCGACGCTTTTCGGCAACAGTCCTGACGCGATATTTCTAGCGAATAATCATGTTCGATACCTCGAATTCGTCACCGAACTTTTTGATGCGCTATCACAAGGTCAAACGACATTTCCTGCAGACAAAGATGCACTTGTGCGCTTTAAAAAGGAGATTTCGAAGCAAGCCGAACTGGGAAGTGATGGAGATAAAAAAGTCACGATCATCGTCAAGCAAGGTAACGTCAGTTACGACTGGGAAAAGAATGAGGAAATCTGTGGCGTCAAGGACAGCGAGATCGACCGATCGGCAGTAAGGCTCTTCTTGAAAAAAATGTCTGGACAACTGGACGAGGCCATCTGAAATGAAGTGGCTCGCAGTGTTTTTTTTCCTGCTGGTCGGATGCACTCATACCCCACAGGAACAAGGCATTGCCGTATGGAATCAGCCTCGTGCTGAAAGTCCGAAAATCCAGTTCCTGGGTGTCGGTGGCTGGCTGATCACCTGGGAAAAAGAACAACTTGTTTTTGCGCCTTTTTTCTCCCGGACATCGATCTACAAACTACCGTTCAACACCACCCCTGATGTAGCAAAGATCGATCAATCGATGCCTGTCGCTCCGCAGGCGACCATGATGCTGGTAGGACATGGCCATTACGACCACCTGTTGGATGTTGCTTATATCGCCAGGCACCAGGCTAAGGAAACGACCATCTATGGTTCCGCAAATGTAAAACATATCCTCACCGCGGAACTCCCGGATGAAAGAGTCGTTGATGTGCAGCCGATGCTCGGCCCTGCATTTTCCACTCCGGGCCAATGGATTTCCTCTCGCGGGGGACGTATGCGCGCCATGCCTTTGAAAAGCCAGCACGCTCCGCATTTACTTGGATTCCACTTAGTCCCGGAAGATGGCTATCGGCGAGATTTGCAACGCCTGCCCCGGTCTGCCTGGACCTGGAAAGCCGGCCAGCCAATCGCTTGGCTGGTGGATTTACTGGATGAAAACCAAAGGCCTGTATACAGGATTCACTATCAGGATTCGGCCGCCACGCCACCTTACGGATTTCCACCTGTACTGGAGGACGGCAAAGCGATAGACCTGGAGATACTGTGCGCCGGCAATTGGAATCAAGTACGCGACTATCCGAAAAAGTTACTTCAAGTCACAAAACCAAAGAGAGTGCTGGTGGGGCATTGGGAGAACTTTTTCGGTGGCGATATCAACGCCCCGACCAGCATTCCTTTTTTGGATTTCAAAAGGCTGATCGCGGTTGTAAAAGCGGCTGCACCCCAGGCGACGGTAAGCGTCATGGCACCGCTCTCAGAAATGAGCCTGCCCGTTCATTGAGGCGTCAGCGCCCACTGGCGAGCTTCCGACAGTTAGTTTTTCCAGAGTTTCGACCGCGACTTGTATCTGCCGAGGGCCTGAGGGGTAGCCTTTGCCTCGTTCAATGAGTATAACCTCGCCGATTCGTCTACCCTGAGTTCGCGCCTCACGCCGCCTCTTCAGCCATTTTGACGCTCACGAAACGGAGATTCCCATGCTCAAACGAACCCTGGCACTGACAGCCGGTCTGGCCCTGTCCTTTTCTGCGCTGGTGTCGCAAGCCGCTGATGTATTGCGGGTCAGCGCCATTCCCGATGAAGCCCCGACCGAGTTGCTGCGCAAGTTCGAGCCACTGGGTGCGTATCTGGAACAGCAATTGGGCATGAAGGTGCAGTTCGTTCCGGTAGCCGACTACCCGGCGGTGGTTGAAGCGCTGGCCACCGACCGTCTCGACATGGCCTGGCTGGGCGGTTTCACCTTTGTTCAGGCGCGTTTAAAGACCGACGCCACCACCCCGGTGATTCCGCTGGTGCAACGTGAGCAGGACGCGCAGTTCACCAGTAAATTCATCACCGCCGACCCGAACGTCAAGAGCCTGGCCGACCTCAAAGGCAAGACCTTCGCCTTCGGTTCGGTATCGTCCACCTCCGGCAGTTTGATGCCGCGTTACTTCATGCTGAAAAATGACAACATCAAGCCTGAAGCGTATTTCAGTCGTGTCGCTTATTCCGGCGCTCATGACGCTACCGTCGCCTGGGTGCAGGCCGGCAAGGTCGATGCTGGTGTGTTGAACGCCAGTGTCTGGCAGAAACTGGTAGATGCCGGCAAGGTCGACACCACTAAAGTGAAAGTCTTCGCCACCACCCCGACCTACTTCGATTACAACTGGACGGTGCGTGGCACGCTCGATCCGGCATTGGCGGCGAAGATCAAAAAAGCCTTCCTTGATCTCGACCCGGCCAACCCTGAGCAGAAGAAGATTCTCGACTTGCAGGCAGCCAGCCGTTTCATCGATACCAAGCCTGAAAACTACAAGGGCATCGAGGAAGCCGCCCGCGCTGCCGAACTGCTGAAATGACCTTACGCCTCACCCAAGGCAGCCTGCGCCACGCCAATGGAGTCGACGCCCTGCGCGGCGTCGACTTGCAGATCGGCGTCGGCGAACAGGTCGCCATCATCGGCCCGTCCGGGGCTGGAAAATCGAGTTTGCTCAACCTGCTGGCCACCGCGTTACGGCCCAGCAGCGGTGACATTGAAGTGCTCGGCGAGCGTACCTGGCACTTGTCCGCCCGGCAGCGACAGCGTCTGCGCGCGCGAATCGGCCTGGTGCATCAGGCGCCGCCCCTGCCACCGCGTCAGCGCGTGGTCACGGCGGTGTTGGCCGGCAAACTCGGCCAATGGAGTCTGGGCAAAAGCCTGCTGAATCTGTTGCATCCGCTGGACGTGCCCGGCGCTCGCGCGGCGTTGGCGCGCCTGGATCTTGCCGACAAGCTGTTCGCCCATTGCCAGCAATTGTCCGGCGGCCAATTGCAGCGTGTCGGCATTGCCCGGGTGCTGTATCAGGCGCCGGAGATTCTGCTGGCCGACGAACCGGTTTCGGCGATGGACCCGGTCATGGCCGGTCACACGCTGTCGATCCTGTCGCGCCACGCTCGCGAACACAACGTCACGTTGGTGGCGAGCCTGCATGCGGTGGATCTGGCGCTGTCGCACTTCCCACGCATCATCGGTCTGCGTGACGGGCAGATTCTGTTCGACAGCCCTTCCGATCAAGTCAGCCACGAGATGCTCGACGCGCTGTACGCCAACGAACAACTGCAATCGCCGACCGCTGCGGTAGCGCCTTTGACTGTGCAGATTCCACGATGCTGAACGCCGATTCACGCGACCCCGCTGCGTGGCCGCGACTGCTGCTGACAATCGTGGCGATTGCCTTTTTGTGGCCGGGGATCCAGATCAGTGAACTGAACCTCGGCGTGCTGCTGCCCGACAGCCAGAATGAAATGGGCCGGTTTGTGGCGCAGTTCTGGCCGCCGGCACACGATGAAGCGTTTTTGCAGTTGTTGTTCAAAGCCACCTTGCAAACTCTGGCGATTGCCACCGCCGGCATGGCGTTGGCGCTGCTGTTGGCCGTCCCCGCCAGCCTGCTCGCCAGTCGCGCCTTGTCGCTGTCTGCGGCCTCACGGGGTGGCGTGCCAAGCCGTTGGGGCCGGTTGCTGCGCTGGCCGGTTCGCGGTGTGTTGATCTTCCTGCGCAGCGTGCCGGAGATCGTCTGGGCATTGCTGTTTGTGCGCGCGGTCGGCCTCGGGCCGGCAGCGGGTGTGCTGGCAATCGCCATCACCTACAGCGGCATGCTCGGCAAGGTCTACGCAGAAATTTTCGAATCCACCGACCAACGTCCGGCCCATGCCTTGTTGCAATCGGGCAGCGGCCGGCTGGCGAGTTTTGCTTACGGCATTCTGCCTAATGTCGGTGCCGAACTGCTGTCGTACACGGTCTATCGCTGGGAGTGTGCAATCCGTGCTTCGGTAGTGATGGGGTTTGTCGGTGCCGGCGGCCTGGGCCAGCAGATCGACCTGTCGATCCGCATGTTCGCCGGCGGTGAAGTCGCGAGCATTCTGTTGACCTTCCTGCTGCTGGTGCTGGCGGCCGATCAACTCAGCCGCTTGCTGCGCTGGAGGCTGACGTGAATCGCCTGATCAATCTGTTGATGATCGCTGGTATCGGCGTAGCGGTTTTCGCTTCGTTTGCTTATCTGAGCCTTGATCTTGGCGAACTTGGCAGTGCCACCAGCCTCAAGCAGATGGGCGCATATGTGCAGCGCTTTCTCAGCCCGGATCTGAGCGCCGGTTACCTGAAGGCGATCTTCCACGGTTCGATGGAAACCCTGGCCATGTCGGCCCTCGGCACCCTGCTCGCGGCTGTGTTTGGCATCGTTCTCGCCCTGCCCGCCGCCGGGCGTTTCGGCTGGCCGCTGCAAAGTGCCTCGCGCCTGCTGCTTAACGGCCTGCGGGCGATTCCGGAATTGGTCTGGGCCGCGCTGATGGTGCTCGCCGCCGGCCTCGGCCCGAACGCCGGCACCCTCGCCCTCGCCCTGCACACCACCGGCGTGCTGGGCCGATTGTTCGCCGAAGCACTGGAAAACACCCCGCCGCAGCCCGCCGAAGCGATCCGCTTGCAGGGCGGCAACCCGATCCTCGCCTTCTGCTACGGCACCCTGCCCAACCTCGCCCCGCAACTGCTCGCCTATATGCTGTATCGCTGGGAAAACAATATCCGCATGGCCAGCGTGCTGGGCTTCGTCGGCGCGGGCGGTTTGGGGCAGATGTTGTATGTGAGCCTGAGCCTGTTTCAGGAAGCGCAGGCCAGCACGGTGATTCTGGCGATGCTGGCGCTGGTGTTTGCGGTGGACTGGTTCAGTGCGTGGAGCCGCCAGCGCTGGGTAAAAGCGTAAAAGCAGATGATGGCGAGTGGATATCTAGTAAAAGCTGATTATGCTTCAGGAAACCGCGCAGCAATGCGCGGCGGTCAGACTGTGCACGCTTTACGCGACAGCAATGGCGACAGATGCCACAAGGCCAGAGTGCAGTAAGCGATATGTGGAACTCCGGCCTACAACAATAAGCACGACGGAGAACACCTATGGCCACAATCGACACAGCATCCACAGGCAGTCCACCCCGCAGCGGCGGAATCACCAAGGAGGAGCGCAAGGTCATCTTTGCCTCGTCCCTTGGCACGGTGTTCGAGTGGTACGACTTTTACCTCTACGGCTCACTCGCGGCGATCATCGCCAAACACTTCTTCGCCGGCGTCAACGAGACCACGGCGTTTATCTTTGCCCTGCTCGCCTTCGCCGCCGGATTCGCCGTGCGGCCGTTTGGCGCGATCGTGTTTGGTCGGCTCGGCGACATGATCGGGCGCAAACACACGTTCCTGATCACCATCGTCATCATGGGTGTCTCTACGGCTATCGTTGGTTTGCTACCGGGCTACGCGACCATCGGTGTCGCCGCGCCCGTGATCCTCATCACTCTGCGATTGCTGCAAGGCCTGGCGCTGGGCGGTGAGTACGGCGGCGCGGCCACTTACGTCGCTGAACATGCGCCACCGGGCAGACGCGGTTTCTTCACTTCATGGATTCAAACTACCGCGACCCTCGGCCTGTTTCTCTCGCTGCTGGTGATCCTGGCCTGCCGCACCGCGCTGGGTACCGAAGCGTTCGAAGCCTGGGGCTGGCGGATTCCGTTTCTGCTGTCGATCCTGCTGTTGATCGTCTCGGTGTATATCCGCCTGCAACTGAGCGAGTCGCCGGTGTTCCAGAAAATGAAGGCCGAAGGCAAGGCGTCCAAGGCGCCGCTGACCGAGTCGTTCGCCCGCTGGGACAACCTCAAAGTGGTGATCATGTCGTTGCTCGGCGGCACGGCCGGCCAAGCCGTGGTCTGGTACACCGGGCAGTTCTACGCGCTGTTCTTCCTCCTGCAGACGCTGAAGATCGACCCGCAAACCGCCAACCTGCTGATCGCCGGCTCACTGCTGATCGGCACACCGTTCTTCGTGATCTTCGGCAGCCTGTCCGACCGTATCGGGCGCAAACCGATCATCATGGTCGGCTGCATTCTGGCCGCGCTGACGTACTTTCCGATCTTCCATGCGCTGACCCAGTACGGGAACCCCGACGTGTTCATCGCCCAGGAGAAAAACCCGGTCAAGGTGATCGCCAATTCCGATCAGTGTTCGTTCCAGTTCGATCCGGTGGGCAAGGCCAAATTCACCAGTTCCTGTGACCTCGCGAAAACGTTACTGGCGAAACGGGCGATCCCTTATGAAAACATCGAGGCCGAACCCGGCACCGTGGGGCAGGTGCGCATTGGCGACAAAGTGATCGAGAGTTTCGAGGGCAGCGCCCTGCCGGCCGCCGACTTCAAGACCCGCAACGATGCCTTTACCGCCAGCCTCGGCACGGCGCTGAAGGACGCCGGTTACCCGGAAAAAGCCGATCCGGCGAAAACCAACTACCCGATGGTGCTGCTCCTGCTGACCATTCTGGTGATCTACGTGACGATGGTTTATGGGCCAATCGCGGCATGGCTGGTCGAACTGTTCCCGACCCGCATCCGCTACACCTCCATGTCACTGCCCTATCACATCGGCAACGGCTGGTTTGGCGGCTTCCTGCCGACCGTGGCGTTCGCGATGGTCGCGGCCACCGGGGATATTTACTACGGCTTGTGGTACCCGATCGTGATTGCGGTGATGACGGCGATACTCGGCACGTTCTTCCTGCCGGAAACCAAGGATCGCGACATTCTCAAAGACTGAGTCCAGCGCTCCGCCCTCTTGTATGGAGGGCGGAGCACAGGCCTCAACGCAGCAACCAGCGTGACAGCAGGCGAGCACTCAACGGCAACATCCAGTAGACCATGTTGAAAGAAATCATCCCGGCCACTGCCACCTTGAACAGCCATCCCGGCCACTGTAGATCTGCCAGTTCCAGCAGCGTCGCCAATCCCCAAGGCATGCTCACCGTTAGCGGCAAGACGACCAGCCATGACAACACCCATTGCTTCCAGCGAACGCCCGTGTGACTGCTCATGGTCGCTGTCGCCTGAGTACTGCCCGTTGATAAATACGATCACGCGCCAACGTCATCGGGTCGGTACTGAGGCTGATACCGTCGAGTAAACGTCCCGGGCTAAATGCCATACGCTGCTGAGCCTCGGCCGGTTCCAGTGCATCAAGACTGAAAATCCCCAGTTCAACTTCCTCGTTCTGACGCGACCACGGGATTGAGCCATCATCGACGGCGTCTCCCGACGCCGCCAGTTGAAGCACCAACCGAATCTTCAACGAGCCCTTGCTCAGTCGCGCGCTGATTTCCTCCTGCAAGTAATCAGCTGGCATCGCAGCCGCTTGGGCATCACTCAACGTTGGCTGCGTTTGCAGGGGTTCGATGCGATAACGGCCAATCAGCTCATCGCCCTCACGATTGATGAACACCAGCGCGTTAACACCGAAGTACTCGAGTGCCACATAGCTACGCGGCGCCGGTTTGGGCGCTTCCAGGAAATGCTGAGCCCGTGGATGGTTCGCCAGAAAGGTTTGCAGTGGCTGGGGATCCGGCGGCGTGGCGACATTGGCGGCAATGCCTTGTAGAAAGCTCAGAAAATCTGCTGGCGTGGCCACCGGAAAGCCGTCGAACGAGTGCGCCACGATATCGGTGGACTCGCCGTTCGGCAGGGCAAAACGCACGGCTACCCCCCTCGGGCTGGCCATCGGATCCCCGTCAGCGGTCGCCGGTACACCGCTGAAGTTGGAGAACCGCAGCACCACCGGCACCGTTTGCCCTTGCAGGTGGGCAGCTCGGCTGATGGAGCCGGCGACGCCTGAAGCCTTGAACGTGCCGCTCACCAACAGCCCTTTGGCATGGGTTGCCCTGAATCCGGGGTGACGACCGAACGTTGCATTGAGCGCATCGAGCAAAGCGTCGTACAACCGCTCCTGGGGCATAGCGTGATTCCTTGCTTCAGTGGCGAACACGGCCGAGGACGTTGTCAGCGTCCCGGCCAATACTGTCCCGATCAGTAAGTGTTGCAATCCCATGGCATTCACCCCTGACGCAGGCCGGGATTGAGTGCGATGTGTTTGTACTCGATGAAATCGTCCATCGCCGCCACACCGTTGAGCCGTCCCTGCCCCGATTGCTTGAAACCACCCTCTTCGAACTCGTCGAACACCATAGCCCAATCGTTGACCCAGACAGTGCCGGCCTCCAACTCGCGTGCTACTCGTAGCGAGCGATCGACATCGCGGGTCCACACGCTGGCCGCCAGGCCAAACTCACTGTTGTTGGCCAGTTCGATCGCCTCGGCCTCACTGTCGAAAACCTGCAAGGTCAGTACCGGGCCAAAGGTTTCACGCTGGACGATGGCCATGTCGGCATCACTGACGCGCAACAGCGTTGGCCGATAAAACGCGCCTTTGGCCAAAGGTCCCTGCGTGATAGGACCGCCGCGCACGATGACTTGCGCACCGGCAGCAATCGCCTCATCGACCACTTGGTTGACGCGCTGCACGTTAGCTTTGTCGATCAATGGACCCATTTCGCTGGCGGGATCCGCCGCAGGCCCTACGCGTACAGCCTCAAGGCGTGCTGCCAGGCGCTCAATCAGCGCGGCGGCGATATCGCGCTGAACCAATAACCGCGAACCCGTCATGCAGAATTGACCGGCAAACACCGTCAGGGCTTTGATTAACACCGGCACCGCCATATCAAGGTCGGCGTCGTTGAATACCAGCATCGGGGTCTTGCCACCCAGTTCAAGGCCAAAGCGTTTGAGGTGTTGGGCACCCGCCGCACTGATCGCACGCCCCGTGGTTGTGCTGCCGGTAAAACTGATGACCGGGACCTTTGGTGACTCGACCAGATGGATCGAACCGGCCGCCCCCAACTCGCTGAACAGATTGATGACACCCTTGGGCAGCGACGGCGCCTGGCTCATGATCCACGCGACCAGCGCGTTGGTCTGGGCAGTTTGCCCGGGCACTTTGATCACCGTCGTGCAACCTGCAGCCAACGCCGGGGCCAATGATCGAATCATCAATACCACCGGTGAATTCCACGGCACGATGATCCCCGCAACACCGACGGGCTGGCGCAGCACCAGGGAAATCCTCCCCGGCTTCGGCTCGGCCGCCCGGCCATACTCGGCGCGCACCAATGCGGCGTAGTAACGCAGTTTGGAAGGCACCATGCTCACTTCAAACTCGGCTTCGGGGCGGATCTTGCCGTTCTCCAGCGCCAGTGTGTCGATCAGTTGCCCGGCGTTGCGTTCAAACGCGTCCGCCAGCTCCAGCAGAACCTTGGCGCGCAGGGTGCGATCGTCTTTCCAGGGCGACTCGACGAACGCACGCCGGGCCGCCTCGACGGCTAGTTGTGCTTCTAGCAGACCGCCCTCGGCGTAACGGCCGATCAGCTCATAGGTTGCAGGGTCGATGGAATCGTTGTGAACACCGGAATCGAGCCACAGGCCGTCGATCCAGTTCAAAACCATAGTGTTGTTCATAGAGGCAGCGTCCTGAAGGTTAGGCGTAGAGGCCGGCAATTTTCTCGGCGGTGGCAATCACGGTGAGGTTGGTGGCTACCGACGGCACATCAGGAAAAATCGACGCATCGACAATGCGCAGTCCCTGCACACCGAGTACCCGCGCCTGCAAGTCGACCACTGCACGTGCATCACCCGGGCGCCCCATCGGCGCGGTTGACGTCGGATGGTGATAGGTGTCCAGACTGGCCCTGACGCTGGCCAGTAATGCTTTGTCGGACTCGCTGTCCGCTCCCGGATTAAGCTCGCTGTGGATCAAGGTGTTCAGCGGCGCCGTTGCTCCGATCTTGCGGGCCAGGCGAATACCGTCCAGCAAGCGTTGGCGATCCTCAGGCACGGCGAGGAAATTCAGGTCGATGTTTGGTGCCACCAGCGGATCGCGGCTGGCCAGCGTGACGCTGCCGCGCGATTGCGGTCGGGTCAGTGCGACCGCGAGTACGAAGCCCACGTTTGTAGGGCTTTGATCGTGAGGAAACAGGTGCGTAGCAGTGATGTGCAGATCTAGATCCCCCTTCTCGGCACTGCGGCTGTGGGTCCACAACTTGGCACCGATCACCGGCGATTGCCGACCGATCAGCTCTGCGCGGGCGGCATAGGCGTTGTAATAGAACGGGTGATCCATCAGGCTTTGGCCCACCGGCAAATCCGCGACCAGGGGAATCTGCAGCGCGTGCATATCCTCGGCCGGGCCAATGCCGGAGCGCAGCAGAATCGCCGCACTGCCATAGCTGCCCGCGCAAAGAATCACCTCGCGGGCCAGCAACTGCGAGCCATCGCTCAACTGCACACCGATGGCTTGCTGACCCTCGAAGAGGACTTTGTCCACCAGACTGTCCGCGCGAATCTGCAGGTTGCTGCGGACACGCACCTGCTCCGTGAGATAAGCCATACCGGTGTTGATGCGCACGCCATCGACGATATTCATCGGGTACGGACCGACGCCATTGGCATCAGCGCCGTCAAAGTCATCGATGATCTTGTAGCCGTAAGCGAACGTGGCCTGAATAAACGCCCGCTGCATCGGCGTGACGTCCAGGTTGTTCAGTTGATGAACCGGCAGCGGTCCCTCACTACCATGCAAATCGCTGGCACCCCGGCTGTGGCTTTCCAGTTTTTTGAAGGCGGGCAACAAGTCTTCATAGCTCCACCCCGGCAGATCCCAGCGCTCGAAATCGCTGGCACGGGCACGGATGGCCACGGCGCCATTGATCGCCGAACTGCCCCCCAGCACCTTGCCGCGCAAGGCGCCGATGGGATGTTCGATGTAGCCGGGGCGAGTCTTGTAACCCCACTCGAACTGCGCACTGCCGTTGGCCCCGACAATGTCGCTGCTGGCCACAACGTCGGGGTACTCGCTCGGTACGAAGCTGTGGCCCGCCTCCAGCAACAACACCTGGCGCTGCTTGTTCTCACTGAGCCGACGCGCCATTACCGCGCCAGCCGAGCCGCCGCCGACAATAAGCACGTCAACTGTATCAAGGGTGTTCTTCATGCATGTCTTCCCTGTCAGGCGCTCGAGATGGCGCCTTTCAGGGAAAGCATAGGGAACGGCAAGAGGCCTCATAAGCAGGCAAAAAACGAATCAGGGTTTCGTGAATTGCGAACGACTCAGCCCGCTTGTCGTGCATGCGCGGCAAGCATTTGCTCCCACTCCGGCGGACTACCGATCTGTTCCGCGAGAAAACTCGCCAGTGCCTGTAGCTTGGGCGACGCGCGCTGCGATTGTCGGTACACCGTCGAGATATTGCCGCCACGTGGCGCGTAAGGCGCCAACACCTCTTGCAACTCGCCGGCGACAATCGATTGTGCAGCCAGAAACGTTGGCAGAATCGCCAGGCCCATGCCGGCTTTGGCCGCTTCCATGAGTTGATGAGCATTGTTGGTACGCAGGCGGCAACGCACGCGAAACGACTCAAGCGTGTTGTTCACGGGCAAGGTCCACATGCCATGCGGCTCGCGGTTCACATACAGCATCGCGAAATGTCGAGACAGTTCCTGAGGGGTTTGCGGCGTGCCATGCGCCGCCAGATAGTCAGGACTGGCGCAAATGATGTGGCGATTGGGCGTGATGGTTTTCGCCACCAGCGAGGAGTCTGGCAACTCACCGATGCGAATGGCCGCGTCGAAACGCTCTTCGTGCAGATTGACATGGCGGTCGTCAAACTCTACGTCAAGTTGCAACTGCGGATAGCGCACGGCAAACGACGACAGAATGGGCGTCAGATAGCGAATACTGAACGCCATGGGTGCGGCCAGTCGCAGGCTTCCGTGCAACCTCGACTGGAACGCCAGAACCGCGTCTTCAGCATCATCGACCTCCGACAGGATGCGCACGCAATAGCGGTAGAACACCTCGCCCGACTCAGTCAGGCGTGCGTGCCGTCCGCGTTCCAGCAAAATACTGCCCAGACGTTTTTCCAGTTGCTGCAGCCGCTGGCTGACCATTGATTTGGCCGTGCCCAGACGCCGGGCGGCTTCGGAAATACTGCCGGTGTCGACCACCGTCACAAAAGAATGCATCTCACAGAGTTTGTTCAAGTTATAGATCCAGAGAGACAGAAAAAACCTGCGCAACCGGTGCGCAGGCCTCCATGACGGTTCAGGCTGATGCACGATATTGTTTGAGGGTATCGGACAACTTTTCCGCCATCATGATGACGGTCGGATTGAGGTTGATCAGCGGGATCTCCGGGAATATTGACGCATCAATGACGCGCAACCCCGCTACCCCGTAAACCCGGCCCTGTTCATCAACCACCGCGTCGGGGTCATCCGGCAAACCCATCGGCGCGGTTGAACACGGATGCTGCAACGTGCCCACACCAGTCGCCAGCGCACGGCGAATTTGCTCGTCGCTGTTGTCCACCGACGGGCCGGGATACAACTCTTCCACGATCAGGCTTTTTAGCGGCTCGGTCCGGGCCAGTTGCCGGGCCAGGCGAAAACACTCGACCATGCGGTTCATGTCCTCCTCAGTGGTCAGGTGGTTGAGCTCAATGATCGGCGCCACATTCGGGTCGCGACTGTTCAGGCGAATACGGCCGTGGGAGGTGCAGTGCATCAGTTCCAGCCCCAGCGAAAAAGCAACGCCGGTCGGGCTGCTGGCAGGGTCAAGCAAGTGCGAGGGTGAAATACCAATGTCGAGTTCTTTGTCGGAGCCGGCAAAGCAAGAGTGGGTCCACAGTTGCGCGCCGATCACTGGATGATCCTGACCTTTCAACGATGACTGGCCACTGAAGTTCATCCAGTAAAAAGCGTGATCAAGCAATCGCATGCCCACCGGGGCGTCCTTGACCACCGAAATCTCCAACTTTTGCAAATCGGCACGGGGCCCGATCCCTGACCGCAGCAGGATGGCCGCCGAGCCGTAAGCACCCGCGCTTAGAATCACCTCCTGGCCGTGGACATGCTGCCCGTCAGCCAATTTCACAGACTGAACCTTGCCGTGGTTGATCTCGATTTTATCGACCAGTGTTTCATCCAGAATGTGCAGGTTCTCACGGGCGCGCACTTTACGGGTGAGGTACGCCATGCCGGTATTGACCCGGACACCATTGATCACGTTCATCGGGTTGGGACCCGCGCCGTTGTTGGCCAAGGGGTTATTGAAATCATCCACTTTGTTAGCGCCACAGGCCCATGCGGCCTCAAGCATCGCGCGCTGTACCGGGGTGATATAGCCCAGGGACATCTGGTGAATAGGCAACGGCCCACTACGACCATGCCATCTATCGTCGCCGTGGGGCGTGCGCTCCATCTTTTTGTAGTACGGCAGCACCTCGTCAAAGCTCCAACCCTTCAGACCTTTGGCGGTAAAACGGGCGAAGTCGAAAGGCAACGCTCGACAAGCGACCGCGCCGTTGATCGCCGAACTACCGCCGAGCAGTTTGCCCCGTGGTGCATAAACGGCCTGCGGCTGCTCGATCGGTGTCGCGAAATAGCCCCATTCATAGCGGGCATCGCCATTGGCGGCGATGACGTTGCTGCTGTAGCTTTGTTCCGGGTACTCATCCGGCGCAAACGCCCGCCCCGCCTCGACCAACAGCACATTACACTGGCGGTCTTCCGACAGACGCGCCGCCAACACGGCGCCGGCAGAACCGCCGCCCAGAATCACGAAGTCGAAAACCTTTTCATCGATCGTCATTTAACGTCCATTTTCTACGGGTGACTTGAGTGGATACCGCTTGCCGGCCACGCCGAGGCGGTCGTTCAACGGCCGCAATCTAAAGCCCACGTTGCCAGGCGCGGTAGTCGCAAAAAACGGGCTGCTGATTCCCATACAAGGAACGATCAGCCTTGTATAGTTGGCGCCTTCTGACTGAATGGATTTCGACCGTGCTGGATCTCAATGACCTTCAGTACTTCGTTATGGTAGTGGACCACGGCGGTTTCGCGCCCACCGCACGTGCGCTGGGTATTCCTAAATCCAACCTTAGCCGGCGCATCGCGCAGCTCGAAGAACGGCTTGGTGTGCGTCTGATCATCCGTAACACCCGAAACTTCTCGGTGACGGAACTGGGGCAGACCTATTACGACCGTTGCCGCGCAATGCTCAAGGAAGCCGAAGCCGCAGAAGCAGCGATTGCCATGACCCACACCGAGCCGGGTGGCGTGCTGCGTGTCACCTGTCCGACGGTGCTGCTGGAGGAATGTGTTGGCGCGATCATTACGCGGTTCATGGCCATGTACCCACGCATGGAAGTGCACCTGGAAGCCAGTGATCGCCAGGTCGATGTGGTTGCCGAGGGTATTGATCTGGCATTGAGGGTTCGTCCCCTGCCACTTCAGGACTCCAATCTGGTAAGCCGCGTCATGTCGCAACGGCCGCAATGCCTGGTCGCCAGTCCAACGCTTTTGAACCGCTTGGGCACACCAGACGGACCAGAAGATCTAGCGCGCTTTCCCAGCGTTCATCACGGCAGTCCACAGCGAGACTACAACTGGACGCTGTTCCATGACGATGGCTCGGAATTCACCCTGCAACATCGACCACAGCTCATTACCAAAGGCCTGCCGATGTTGCGCTGCGCGGCTATCGACAGCATCGGCGTCGCACAAATGCCAATGTCACTGGTACACGACTACATCGAGCGCGGGGAACTGGCCGTGGTTTTGCCGGACTGGGCACCCAGAACAGAAATGATTCACGCCGTATTTGCGACAAGGCAAGGGATGCTGCCTTCAACACGGTTACTGCTGGACTTCATGCTTGAGCAGTTTCGTCTCTTAGATGATCCGATGCGAGGCATGAAAAAAATGCCCACTGCTTGAAGGGCTGATTGTGAATTGGAGTCGCTATGACCGCACCCGGGAACTCGGCTGCGCCACCAGCCCGCCGTCAACATAGACCCGTTGCACACCCTGTTGCGCCAGTTCTCCCATCAATTGTTCGGGAGTGAGATTCGAAAATCGCACCCTCCCCTGCAACGTCTCGGGAACTTGGGGATTGGACAGATTGGGCCATTGGTCTCGCGCAAAGTTTATATGCCGTTAATTCACTGCCCCTGAAAAAGATCGAACGCTCGCCGCGGCCCCTCCTCCAATGTTTACACCCACGGAGGTCAACGATATGAACAGCAACGACAATAAAACCCCGAACGCCCCGCCTACCGATACGTCCGGCAAACCGGTGAACGTAGTCGAGCGAGGTCTTGAGGAAAGGGACGACGACATAAAGGTGGTGGATGACGTCATCACGCCGTCGTCTACTCGTGTCAAAGAGCAGGATGCCGAAGAGTTGCAGCGCAAGGTGGATGAGATTGAGCGCAAGGTGGCGGACGGGAATTGAGGTTCGCGGAATCAATTGGATTTACCCCCTCACCCCAGCCCAAGACTCCAGCCTGCACAGCCGATGAAAATCAAATGGGTATCTCCGTTTTCCAATGAGCTGCCGCAGGCTGCGATCTTTGTTTTTCAAGATCAAAAGATCGCAGCCTGCGGCAGCTCCTACAGAGGTCGTGTTAAGGGTCTGGACAGTCGGGCTGACGGCGAAGTTTCGATTGATTGTCCGGGAACAGGTCAGCGCGGGAGGTGCGGATGCACAGTCAACGCCACCAGTTTGATCACGATGGGCCGCACGACGAGGATGCACAGGAACGCCACCGGCATCGCCAGCTTATAGGCATGCAACGTATTACTCAGGTAGTTGTTATCAATGCCGGAGTTGGAGGCCGTGATCACCAACGACATCAGGAACGCCATGATTGTCGCCATGTACAACGCGAACACATAGGGTGTCGCACGCGCTGACAGCTTGCGCCGGTTGACGTACAAGGCGTCGGAGCTGGTTCTTTGATTCATATGGCTTTTCCATCCATTGACAGGGAGCGGGCACCTTAGCAAAGCCGATTGTCTTCAACTAGACGTCTACCCGTAGGTACTTTATAAAGCAGAACTTACGAATCAACCCCTATTGCGCAGGCCATGGATGAATCTGTTAGCGGCAATTGCCAGTTTTATCAAAGTGGTGGAATCGGGCTCCATCGTCGGTGCCGCCAAGATCCTGGGCGTCAGTGCGGCGGCGGTAAGTCAGACCCTCAATCGGCTGGAAGCACACCTGGGCGTGCGCCTGTTGCAACGCACAACGCGAAGCATGGCGCTGACTGAAAACGGCGCGGTGTACTACGACAAGGTCAAGCGCATCGCGGCGGATCTGGAGTCGGCGCAAAG
Source organism: Pseudomonas sp. LBUM1648 (assembly GCF_059716145.1). Taxonomy (NCBI): domain Bacteria; kingdom Pseudomonadati; phylum Pseudomonadota; class Gammaproteobacteria; order Pseudomonadales; family Pseudomonadaceae; genus Pseudomonas; species Pseudomonas sp. LBUM1648. Next base: position 2,889,833 of record NZ_CP166808.1, on the reverse strand, counting down.
TGCAATCAGCGATGAAGCAAGCGAACTGCAAGGCCGCCTGAGCATTGCCTCGACTTCTGCCTTCGGACGCCATGTGCTGGCACCTCTGATCGCCGGTTTCGCCGCACAACACCCGCGCCTGCTCATTGAGTTGTCGACAACGGACGGCAAGATCAACCACATCCAGGACGGTATTGATCTGAGCCTGCGGATCAAACCGCAACTGGAAGACGGCATCGTTGCACGCAAGATCGTCTCCTTGCCCTTCATCTTCTGCGCAGCCCCTGCTTATCTGGAGCGCGCCGGCGTACCGCAATCGCCGGACGATCTGCAAAACCACGCGTGCCTGGCATTTCGTTACCCGCTGGACGGGCGCTTTTTGCGCTGGAGTTTTCTGCGTGACGGCCAGCGTTACGACGCGAGCATCAATGCCACCGCCATCAGTGACGACATCGACGCGCTGGCGCAGATGGCAATCAGCGGCGCGGGGATTACTCGGCTGGCAGAATTCGTCGCTGCACCTTATCTGGCAAGCGGCCAACTGCTGCCGCTGTTCGAACAGCGCGATAACGCAACACACGCGGTGGTCGAGCCGATGGAGATTTACGCCTGTGTGCAGGAGCGTGCGGCGATGACCGGCAAGGCCAAGGCCTTCATGGATTATTTGACGGAACATTTGAACGTACGCTGGCCGATAGAGGAAATTGTCGCCGGGGCGCTCGAAGACACTCGCTGAAACGCTCGGGTTGAGGCAAAGTCCACCTCGCCAATCGGCCCCATCACGGAAGATAAAAACAATGAAAAAAACCCTCGGTTCTCTGCTGCTCATTTGCCTGAGCACCAGCGCATTCGCTGACGAAAACCCGATCGGTTTCCAGAGCCTCAAGTTGCCGGACGCGAACAATGAACGCCCGCTGGAAATGGTCGTCTGGTACCCCGCCGGTGCAAGCACTGCCACACCAAAACTGATCGCCGACAATCCGGCGTTTGTCGGTGTCCTGGCTGTCGACAATGCGCCACCCGTCAGCGGCGAGCATCCATTGCTGGTGCTCTCACACGGTTACCGCGGCAATTGGGGCAACCAGGCGTGGCTGGCCAGTGCACTGGCGCATCAGGGTTACATCGTCGCGGCAGTCAATCATCCCGGCAGTACCACCCATGACCGCAGCCCTGAAGCGGCGGCGCAGTTATGGCAGCGCCCCGTGGACATCAGCCGAGCCATCGATGCGGTGACGGCTCAACCGGAAAAGTTCGGCGCAGTCGCGCAGCGTCGTATTGCCGTCGCAGGCCATTCACTGGGCGGCTGGACCGGCCTGGAAATCGCCGGCGCTCGTTTCGACACAGAGCTTTATGCACGGGAATGCAAAGTCCATTCGCAACTGGCCAGTTGCTCGGTTTACCAACAGATGAATCCCGCCAGTAACCCGGCATCGAAGGCTCGACTGGCCGCCGATTTACGCGATAAGCGCGTGACGGCCGTGGTTTCGCTGGATTTGGGCCTGTCACGCGGCTTCACCGATGACAGCCTCGCGGCGCTGCAAGTGCCGGTGTTGGTAATTGCCGCAGGCGTGCCGTCCCAAGACTTACCCGCCGAGTTGGAATCCGCCGACCTGGCCAAGCGTCTGCCGAAAACCTCCAGCCAGTATGTCGAGATCAGCGACGCCAGCCATTTCAGTTTTCTGTCGCTGTGCAAACCCGGCGCGATCGCAATGCTCGAAGAAGACGCCCCCGGTGACGGCATCATCTGCACCGATGGCGACGGCGGACGTCCACGCCCGGTGATCCAGGCGCAGACGATTGCGCTGATTACCGAGTTTTTGGACAGGTCTGCCGGCAACGTGAAATAACCGGACTTCACTGGCACCCGCCAACATTTTTCCATACGGTGTCTATCTCACTCCATCTCAGCCAGCAATCGACGAGGCCAATTTCATGAGCAAAGCGCCCTACGTTCCGCCCAAGGTCTGGAAAAACGAAGCGCCCTCCGGCGGCCAGTTCGCCAGCATCAACCGCCCGATTGCCGGGCCGACGCATGAGAAAACGCTGCCAGTCGGCAAGCACCCGTTGCAGCTCTATTCGCTGGCCACCCCCAATGGCGTGAAGGTGACAATCCTGCTTGAGGAGTTGCTGGCGCTGGGGCATACCGCCGCCGAATACGACGCATGGCTGATCCGCATTGGCGAGGGCGATCAGTTCTCCAGCGGTTTTGTCGATATCAATCCGAACTCGAAAATTCCCGCGCTGCTCGACCACAGCGTCGAGCCACCGGTTCGTGTCTTCGAGTCGGGTTCGATCCTGCTTTATCTCGCGGAGAAGTTCGGCGCCTTCCTGCCCAAGGATCCGGCTGGACGCACCGAAACCCTCAACTGGCTGTTCTGGCAGATGGGCTCGGCGCCTTATCTGGGCGGCGGGTTTGGGCACTTCTATGCCTATGCACCAGAGAAAATGGAGTACCCCATCAATCGCTTCACCATGGAAACCAAGCGACAACTGGATGTGCTCAATCGGCGCCTCGCCGAAAGCCCTTACCTTGCCGGTGACAGCTACTCCATTGCCGACATTGCGGTCTGGTCGTGGTATGGCCAACTGGTGCGCAACAATGTGTATTCGGCGGCGGAGTTCCTTTCGGCGCAGGAGTACACCCATGTACAGCGCTGGGCAGAGGAGATCGCCAATCGGCCTGCGGTCGTTCGCGGGTTGCGCGTCAATCGGACATGGGGCGATGAGGCGACTCAGGTGCCTGAACGTCATCAGGCCGATGACCTGAACTCCCCTCTCTCCCACTCGTAACACCATCTCAATAGCAGCGCCATTTCAGGCGCTGCGTTGACCCTCGATCCAGACCTCCTCAGCCTGCCAACACCCACCGACCGCTCTAGCTCGGTGGACTTCCCGATGTTGCGCACCCGCGCAGATGTGAAAATCTTGTTAACTATCTGAGCCGTACAGCTTTCTTCGAGCGGAACCATCTGACACACTAATACGAATAATTCCTACAAGCACTTGCACTGGATTCGTTTTCGTATCATTTGGGGAAGCAGATTGATGTCGTTTCACACCATTCACCGCCGCTCGAATCTTTCACCTAACCTGTTGGCACTGGCTATCTGCGCGGCCAGCATCGCGCCTGCCATGGCTGACGAGGCTGCGACATCCACGCCTGAAAACGCCGTTGCACCGACCACGCTGGAACTCGGCGCGACCGAAATCGGCGCCACGCAGATGAGCAGCACCACTGAAGGTTCGCAGTCCTACACCACCGGCCCGATGCAGACCGCGACCAAGCTGTCGCTGACCCTGCGCGAAACGCCTCAGGCAGTGACCGTCATCACCCGCCAGCGCATGGACGATCAGGCCATGACCAGCATCAACGATGTGGTGCGGGCAACGCCGGGGTTATTCCTCAGTCAGGCCGGCGGTCCGGGCCGACAGACCTATAAGTCTCGCGGTTTCGACATCGATAACATCATGTACGACGGTCTGCCGAGTTCTTATTCGCCGTACACGATGGCGGTGCAACCGAACCTTGCAATGTTCGACCGGGTTGAAATCGTGCGCGGTGCGACCGGTCTCGTCACCGGTGCCGGCAACCCGTCTGCCGCGATCAACATGGTGCGCAAACGCCCGACATTCACGCCGCAAGTGACGCTGACCGGCGCAGCGGGCAGTTGGGATGATTACCGCGGCGAGATCGACGCCTCCGGCCCACTGAACGAAAGCGGCACGTTGCGTGGCCGTGTAGTGGGCTCCTATCAGGGCGCCGACAGCTTCCGCGACAAAGAAGAAAACGATCACGGTTTGTTCTATGCCATCGGTGAAGCCGACCTGAGCGACAGCACCACCGCGACCCTGGGTTTCTCCCGTCAGAACGAACAGACCAACTATTTCTGGGGCGGCTTGCCGATCGGCACCAACGGCCACCACCTCGATCTGCCCCGCTCCACCTACGGTGGCTCTGATTGGGAGAACAAGAAGCTGCAGATCGACACAGTCTTCGGTGAAGTCGAACACCGCTTCGACAACGACTGGAAACTCCACGTAGCCGGTTCGTCCTCGACACTGAACGGTGAATTCTCAGGCACTTACCTGTCGCGTTACGCCGGTCCTCTGGAAACCACGGCGTACCAATCGCACAACACCGACAAGCAGACCGCTTTCGATGCGTTCGCCAGCGGCCCGTTCGAAGCCTTCGGCCGCACCCACGAACTGGTCGTGGGTGCCAGCAACCGTGTCTACGATGCGACCTCCAAGGAATACGATCCCTACACCACCGCGTGGCCAATCGGGGCGCCGAAACCCGATTTTGTGCGTGACGGCAAAACCCGCAACGTCACCACACAAGATGCCGTTTACCTGACCACCCGCCTGAGTCTGGCCGATCCGCTGACGCTGATCCTCGGCAGCCGCCTGGACTGGTATGACAACGATGACCGCACTGGCGATGGCGACTACAAAGTCACCCGCAACCTGACGCGATATGCCGGCCTGATCTACAAACTCGACGACCACTACTCCGTTTACGCCAGCTACACCGACATCTTCACGCCACAAACCCAGAAAGATATCTCCGGCAAGCTGCTGGAGCCGATCGTGGGTGAAAACTACGAGGTCGGCATCAAGGGCGAATATTTCAACGGTGCACTTAACGCCAGTCTGGCCGTGTTCCAGATGGATCAGACCAACCGCTCAACCCTGTCGGAAAATCAGTTGGGTTGCCCGGTCATGACCTGCTACAACGCATCTGGCAAAGTCCGCAGCCAAGGCATTGATCTTGAACTGCAAGGCGCACTCACGGAAAACTGGCAGGTCGGCGCCGGCTACACCTACACCCGCGCCCACTACATCAAGGACGCAGACCCAGCTAACAATAATCAGCGTTTCGAAACCGACACGCCTGAGCACTTGTTCAAAGTCTCCACTCTGTACCGCCTCCAGGGGCCACTGGAAAAATTCCGCGTCGGTGGCAACATCTACTGGCAAAGCCGCATGTACAACGACATCGCGCTGACCAATGGCAGCTATCGCCTTGAACAGGGCAGTTACGCGATTACCGACTTGATGGCTGGCTACGAAGTCAATAAACACCTGGATCTGCAGGTCAACGCGAACAACATCTTTGATCGTGTCTACTACTCCGCCATCGGCACCGACGTCACGTGGGGCTCTACCGAAAACTACGGCAATCCGCGCAGTTACATGCTGACCGCCAAATACAAGTTCTGAGTGGTTTAACACCCTCGGCACAGCCGCAAAGGGCGCCCGGGAAATCCGCGGCACCCTTTTTTGCCTCACCAATTAGTCATGTTCGGCAATTAGAGATAGTCTCTGAGCGAGATCATTTCGAAGTGCCGCCCCATGCCCCCTCCAGAATTTTCCGCAGACATCAACGCCATCCGCAGCATTGACGCGGTGCCCGTGATCCTGAGCATGGTCAAACACCTCACTGGCATGCGCTTCGCTGCGGTTGCTCGCGTCACCGATAAGAACTGGGTGGCGTGCGCAGTCGACGACTCGATCGATTTCGGACTCAAGCCTGGCGGCGAGCTGGTCCTCGAATCGACCATCTGTCACGAGATCCGGCAACACCAACAGCCGGTGATTTTTGGCCACGCCAGTGCCCACCCGGTGTTTTCACAGCATCACACGCCAAAAACCTATGGACTGGAGAGCTATATTTCCATTCCGATAGTGAAAGCCAACGGTGATTTTTTCGGCACGCTTTGCGCCATCGACTCGGTCCCGGCGAATCTTGAAGAACCCGCCATCGCCAAGACGCTTACGCTCTTTGCCCAACTGATTGCCATGAGTCTCGACACTCAAAGCCATCTTCAAGCCACCAAAACCGCTCTGGACACGGCCAATGAGCTTGGCAGGCTGCGCGAGCAATTCATCGCGGTACTGGGGCATGACCTGCGCACGCCACTGAGCGCCATTCGCATGAGCGCCGACCTGCTCGAAAGCAAAACCGAAGACAAGCGTTCGCTCAATTTGCTTGCGGCGATCCGCCACAGCTCTGTGCGCATGGGCGTGCTGATCGAGAACATCCTCGATTTTGCCCGGGGACGGCTGGGCGGCGGGATTCCGGTGCAGCGAAAGTTAGTGGATGACTTGCAGAAGACGTTGCTGCTGACACTAGAAGAAGTCCAGGCCTCCCATCCGCAGGCAACGTTCGTGCATGCGCTGGACATACCGGCAGGTGTCTATTGCGATACTTTGCGCATCAGCCAATTGCTCTCCAATTTACTGGGGAACGCGGTCACTCATGGGTCAACCGGCACACCGATCATCCTCAACGCCTGTTCCGAGAACAACGAGATCGTCATCTCGCTGACCAACCAGGGCACGCCGATTCCAGCGCAGTTGATGCCACTGTTGTTCGAGCCTTTTTCCCGATCCGAAGCCGGGCAGCGCGATGAAGGGCTGGGACTGGGGCTCTATATCGCGTCGCAGATCGCGACGGCGCACAACGGCAGCCTGAGCGTCACATCAGACATCCAATCAGGAACCCGCTTCATAGCGCGATTCCCGGCTCAGTTCAAATGGGTTTGAGCTGACGCCCCGCGTTTATGCCGCCTGCCGGCGCATCGTCAGGATCGCCGCACCGAAACCGATGAACGTCGTCCCCACCACCCTGCTCACCCAACGAGACAGCGCCGGGCGAGTCAACACGCCCTTGGCCCGGGACGCCAGCGCCGCATAGACGCTCAACGACGACACTGACAACGCCATGAAGATCGAGGTGAGGATCAGAAATTGCGGCAGCAACGCTGCGCCCTGATCGATGAACTGCGGGAACAGCGCCGTGAAAAACATCGTCGCCTTGGGGTTGGTCACTGCCGTCAGGAAAGCCGACTTGTAGAGCTTGCCGCGAGTCGGTCGTGGCCTGTTCGCGGCACCCTCGATACCGTCCGGCAGCATCGGGCCTTTTCTGAACAACTGCTTGACCCCGAGGTAGAACAGATAACCGGCACCGATGATCTTCACCGCATTGAACAGCCACTCGGAACTGGCCAGCAAAGCACCCAACCCCAACATTGCGGCGGCCGACAGGCAAAACAGGCCACTGGCATTGCCCAGCGATGACCAGATTGTGCTGCGCTGTCCATGGGCAAGACTGTTGTTGATCGCCATGAGTGTCGCGGGGCCCGGGCTGGCGATGGCAATCGCGGCAACCACGGTAAACGCCAGAATCGAGTGAGAGTCCATTTTCAATGCTCGTGGGGAAGTGAGAGATGACATGTTACAGGAGCCAGGCAACCTGTCTTCCTGTGTGGGGAAAATCACCGTATCAAGGGCTCTGTGGCGAGGGGATTTATCCCCGATGGGTTGCGTAGCAGCCCAAAAAGAAAGGGCCGCTGCGCGCCCATCGGGGATAAATCCCCTCGCCACAGGGTTGAGAGGCTACTTCGGGCAAAAAAAAGCCCCGCGACCGAGTGAAGGCGCGGGGCAAAGAATTGGTTGGTTGCGGCCAACCAAAGGAGCTCTGTCAGATACGTTTACCGGGCGAAATCAGATGCAATCCTGAGCTGCCCGTTCAAAACTCGATGGCATGAAGTTCGAGGCCAGCAGGTGACGCTCGTAGAGAAACACCTTGCCGCCATTGCCGGCCTTGTAGGCTTCCAGCACGTTGTCCGCTGCCACCTTGCTTGGCACCACGATCCGGTAGCTGCGCTGGGTTTGCGAGACGGTCGGGTTCATCGCACTGCCCTGCAGTTTCGGCACAACACAATCGGCGTATTGCGCCGGCGTCTTGCTGGTCTGCAAGGTCAGCGTCGGGTCGTTCGGTGCGGAGGCGCAACCGGCGAGCAACAAGGAAGCAAAAGCCATGGCAGGCACGAATAAAGGACGCATCGGTGTAATCCTGAAAATAAAGGTTCGGTTCAACCGGCAACGTTCCAGCTTCACGGCGCCGCCGTTGCCATTTATGTTTTAAGTGTTCAGCTTGCCGACACCAACGCTTTCAGCGAGCTGTCGAATTGCTTCAGTGCGTTGAGTTGCAAGTCGCGTTGCTTCTCGATCTGCGCGGCGATGTGCGGCGCTGCCTGGTTCTGCACCCAGGCAGAAGGCAGCTGCTTTTCCACGGCACCTTCGGCCTTGCCGATGTATTGCAGGTCGGCGTCGTAGAAACGAGCGGTGAAACGCGCTTCGACCAGGCTGTTGCGTTGGGTCATCAGGCGGTTGAAGGTGTCGAGCTTGACCACCACATCCGGATGAGCCTGGACCAAGGCATCAAGGCTGTCGTAAACGGTCACGGACAAGAACTGCTGCTGCAACGAACTCATCAACCAGTCAATCGCCAGTTCCGGATCGGAACTATTGACGAAGGCTTCACGAATCCGCGAGTCCAGCGCATCTTTCGCGCCGTTGACCGCCATGTCATGGTAGCGCTCGAGGTATTGCAGGTTGTCCAAGGTGTTTTCGCTGTACAGCACACCGACGGTTTGCGAATGCTGCAACGTCGCGCTGCTGCCGGTAATGGTTTGAAAGTGACACGACCGGGCGTCATCTGCGTAGGTCGGTGCAGCGGCAGCGCCCATCAGCAGGGCGACCAGGGCCAGTCGAGTCAGAGTTTTCATCGCGCAAATTCCTTGGCTGCGTGTTCAATGGAGGCGATTTTCCGCTGATTGCCGACAAAGCAGAACTTGCGTTTCTTGATGGTCACTATTACTTCTAGCAATAGTTGCCCGACGTGCAGACTGATACACACTCAATCACAACTAGAAAAAGATGAATGAGGAAGCCTCCTTGAGAACGTTTGACTTGATCCGCGACGCCGTTCTGCCCGATTTCCGCGAGCGAGTGGCTGAATACCTGGTCCAGTACGAAAGCGTGTTGCTGAACAAAGACGGCGCCGATCCACAGCTGATTCGCGACACGGCCCATCAGTTGCGCGGTTATCTACGCGGGCTGAACACCACGCGGGTATTGGGCATGGCGTATTGGGAAGAGCTGGATCGACGGGTCGTCGATACATGGCTTGCGCCCGAGCAATAACGGATCGGCGCGGCGCCGAATGCCGCATGCGCCTGACCGGCCTCACCACACCAGGATGACCACACCCATGTCCAGCCTCGACACCTCACTGCAAGACAGCGCCGCGCCGCAAGGCGTTTGTTACGGCTGCGGCGGTAGCAATCCGCACGGCCTGCATATAAAGAGCCATTGGCACGAAGACGGCGTGCACGTCCTCGCGGAGCATGTGCCGGACGCCAAATACTGCGGCTGGCCGGACCTGGTTTACGGTGGGCTGATCGCGATGCTGGTCGACTGCCACTCCAACTGGACGGCAATGGCTTATCACTACCGTGCAGAGAACCGCGAGCCCGGCACCCTGCCCCGCATCGACTGCGTTACCGGCAACCTGGGCATCAAGTTCATCAAACCGACGCCGATGGGTGTAACGCTGACTCTGCGGGCGAAAGTCGAAGGGGAAGTCGGGCGCAAGACCCGGGTGATCTGTGAGGTCTTCGCAGGGGAAGTGCTGACGGCGGTGGGCGATTCGGTTTTTGTGCGGGTCGATACCGGGGAACTGGCTAACGCGGCGCACGGGCGCTAAGGCCTGCATTACCGCCGCGGAACGTAACGCAAACCCTGGAGCCGCCTCAATGGATCCTCTGATTCGAACCGCAACCCACGACGATGCCTCGGCCATCAGCCGAGTTGTAGTCGCGGCCCTGCGTGAGTCAAACGCTCAGGACTACTCGCAAGAAATCATCGAGCAGGTGCAGAGAAGCTTTTCCCCTGCGGCGATCCTGCACTTGTTGAGTCAACGTCGAGTGTTTGTCGCGACAATCGATCAGCACGTCGTTGCAACGGCCAGTCTTGATCAGGATGTGGTTCGAAGCGTGTTTGTTACGCCGTCTCATCAAGGTGCCGGAATCGGCAAAATACTGATGAAGACCCTTGAGGCAATCGCCAGCAAGGAAGGTGCACAACGCCTGCGCGTGCCCTCCTCCATTACCGCCGAAGGCTTCTATGCCTCGCTGGGTTTCGACAAAATCCGAGACGAATTTCACGGAGCCGAGCGCACGATCATCATGGAAAAGTGGCTGGTGCAGTCGTGACTGAGCCCAAGCCTAGCACCGCACCTGTGGAGAAGGAGCCTGCTCCCTCACCACACGTGATGACCGTCAACCCGCGACTTTAGCCCGCGCCGTGTGAAGCTTTTTATAGCTCTCGATCAGGCGCAAATGCCGATCCAGGCCTTCCAGTTTCATGCTCGTCGGCGTCAAGCCGTAGAAGCGCACGCTACCGTTCACCGAGCCAATCGCCGCGTCCATCCGCTCGTTACCAAACATGCGGCGGAAGTTGGCTTCGTAGTCGGCGAGTTCCAGATCTTCGTCCAGTTCCATTTCCAGCACTACGTTCACGGCCTGGTAGAACAAGCCGCGCTCGACGGTGTTGTCGTTGTATTGCAGGAACGCTTCAACCAGGTCTTTGGCCTGATCGTACTTTTGCAGGGCGAGGTAGATCAGCAGGCGCAGCTCGAGGATGGTCAACTTGCCCCACGGCGTGTTGTCGTCGAACTCGATGCCGATCAGCGTGGTGATGTCGGTGTAGTCGTCCAGCTCGCTGTTTTCCAGGCCTTGGGCCAGGTTACGCAAGCCGACTTTGCTCAGGCTGTGCAGGTTGAGGATGTCGGCACGGAATTGCAGGGCTTTGTTGGTGTTGTCCCAGATCAGGTCGTCGACCGGATAGATCTCCGAATAGTCCGGCACCAGAATGCGGCAAGCCTTGGCGCCGATGTGCTCGTAGACCGCCATATAGACTTCTTTGCCCATGTCCTCAAGGATGCCGAACAGTGTCGCGGCTTCGTCGGCGTTGGAGTCTTCGCCTTCGCCTGAGAAGTCCCACTCGACGAATTCGAAGTCGGCCTTGGCACTGAAGAAGCGCCACGACACCACACCGCTGGAGTCGATGAAGTGCTCGACGAAGTTGTTCGGCTCGGTTACGGCCTGCCCCGAGAAGGTCGGCTGCGGCAAGTCGTTCAGGCCTTCAAAACTACGGCCCTGCAACAACTCGGTCAGGCTGCGCTCCAGCGCGACTTCAAGGCTTGGGTGCGCGCCGAACGAGGCGAATACACCGCCGGTACGCGGATTCATCAGGGTCACGCACATCACCGGGAATTCACCGCCCAGAGACGCATCCTTGACCAGCACCGGGAAGCCCTGCTCTTCCAGGCCCTTGATGCCGGCCAGAATGCTTGGGTATTTCTCCAGCACTTCCTGCGGCACGTCCGGCAGCGCCATTTCCCCTTCGAGGATTTCGCGTTTGACCGCCCGCTCGAAGATTTCCGACAGGCACTGCACCTGTGCTTCAGCCAATGTATTACCGGCGCTCATGCCGTTGCTGAGGAACAGGTTTTCGATCAGGTTGGACGGGAAGTACACCACTTCCTGGTCGGACTGGCGCACAAACGGCAGCGAGCAGATGCCGCGCTGGGTGTTGCCGGAGTTGGTGTCGTACAGGTGCGATCCGAGGAGATCGCCTTCGCGGTTATAAATCTTGAGGCAGTATTCGTCGAGGATCTCGCTCGGCAGCGCATCTTTCTGGCCGGGCTTGAACCAGCGCTCGTCCGGGTAATGCACGAAGTCTGCATTGGCGATGTCTTCGCCCCAGAACTGATCGTTGTAGAAGAAGTTGCAGTTCAGTCGCTCGATGAACTCGCCCAGCGCCGAGGCCAGTGCGCCCTCTTTGGTCGCGCCCTTGCCATTGGTGAAGCACATCGGCGAGTGCGCGTCGCGGATGTGCAGCGACCATACGTTGGGCACGATGTTGCGCCACGAAGCGATTTCAATCTTCATGCCCAGGTCGGCGAGAATGCCCGACATGTTGGCGATGGTCTGCTCCAGCGGCAGATCCTTGCCGGCAATGTAGGTGCCTGCTTCCGAACCCGAATGCGGCATCAACAGGGCTTGCGCATCGGCGTCGAGGTTTTCTACTTCTTCGATAATGAACTCAGGGCCAGTCTGCACGACCTTCTTTACCGTACAGCGGTCGATGGAGCGCAGGATGCCCTGGCGATCCTTGTCGGTGATGTCCGCCGGCAGTTCGACCTGAATCTTGAAGATCTGGTTGTAGCGGTTTTCCGGGTCGACGATGTTGTTTTGCGAGAGGCGAATATTGTCTGTGGGGATGTTGCGGGTGTCGCAGTACAACTTCACGAAGTAAGCCGCGCACAACGCCGACGATGCCAGGAAGTAGTCGAACGGCCCCGGTGCCGAGCCATCGCCTTTATAGCGGATAGGCTGATCGGCGATCACCGTGAAGTCGTCGAACTTGGCTTCAAGTCGAAGGTTGTCGAGAAAATTGACCTTGATTTCCATGCGGGATTACCAGAATACGGCTAAACGAATGGCGGCCATTATCCGGTTTTTGAGCGGGAAGTCTTGTGCTTTCGGGAATGGCCGCTGACCGGCGCCATGCCATCTGCACGGGCCTCACACTGTGCGCCGGTGCCCATTTCTGCACATAAATTCGAGCAAAGACTCAACACGTTCACTACGCTTTTACAGATTCGGACCACTGCACCACGAAGAATCTGAACGTCGCGCCCACGCCATTGTTCTAGATTCAGAAGACTGCGGATCAAGGACGAGCGAATGGATATTTCCAGTTATGCGGCGCCTGCTCCACCCCGGCAAAGCGTGGTCACCCGACGCCTTGCCATTGCCGTCGGCGCATTGTTCGTCACCGGGGTGATGGCCGCGACTGTCGCCCTGCTCGGAATTGCCGATAAGCTGGACAGCGAAGAAATCAACAAAATCAAGTTCTATTCAGCCCGCGCCCTGGAAAACCGTATCACCGCGTCGAAGAACTACATCACCAGTTATGCCTACTGGACAACGGCCTATGAACGCCTGAGCAACCAAGTCGACACAAACTGGGCATACACCGAGCAGAATCTGGGTAAAACCCTGTTCACCAGTGACGGTTATGACGGCGTATTCGTACTCAATCGCGAGCGCACCAAATACACAGTGGTTCGAGGGCAAATGCTTGAGGCCGATCTCTCGGCCTTCCTCGAAGTCAGCGCCACATCGCTGCTGGATAACGTACAAACCCAGGCCGACCTGACCCAACCCTTCACTACTTATTCACTGTTTGAAGGCTGGCCAGCGCTGGTGTCAGCGGCGGCAATCATTCCCAACGATCAAAGGCCGGTAGATGCTGCGCAGCAAACCTCTGTGCTGGTATTCGTCGACAAGCTCACTCCCACCAAATTACGCAAGATCGGCAGTGAGTATGGCCTGAGCAACCTGACGCTGGCGCTGGATGAAACGATTGACCCGGCCCGCCCCCGGGTGCCGCTGGGCAGCACCGGGTACAGCTTGATTGCCGATATGGAGCGGCCGGGACAACAGTTGTTGGGGTCATTGCTGCCTACCCTCGGCGCGACGATGGTGGTGTTAATGCTGCTGACCGCCTATTTCTTTCGGCATGCCTTGCGCTCATCGCAATACGTCGACCAAAGCTTCGCCGTCATGCAGACCTCGAACGAGGCATTGGAAGCCGCCAACCGCGGGCTGGAAGCCAGTGAAGAACGCTTTCGCGCGGTGGCGGAAGCCGCTTCGGACTGGATCTGGGAGGTCGATCGGGATCTGTCGCTGACCTACTTGTCCGCGCGGTTCAGCGAAGTGACCGGTTATCCGCAAACCTTCTGGCTGGGGCAAGATATTGGTGAATTGCTGTTTTGCGACACCACGCCACTGCAATTGTGGCTAAGGAAACTGCCCGAGGAAGGCAACACCAGCGACCTGCGTTGCACCTACCGCGACCACTCCGGCCAGCAGCGTCACTGTCGGCTGTCCGCCCGCTCGATCTTCGACAAGCATGTCGTCATTGGCTATCGGGGTACCGCCAGCGACATCACCGATGAAGTCGCTGCCCATGCGCAGATCCAGCACCTGTCGATGCACGACGCCCTGACCGGACTGCCCAATCGCAACAAACTGGCGCGGTATCTGGATGATGCGCTGTTGCTCAAAGAGCACTCGCCAGCGCTATCGCTGTTGATGATCGACCTGGACAACTTCAAACCGATCAACGACTCCCTCGGCCATCCCGCCGGTGACGCGGTGCTGCAAGAAGTCGCCGTGCGCCTGCGTGAATGCACCCGCGACAACGACATCGTCGCCAGGCTCGGTGGTGACGAGTTTGTGGTGGTGCTCAACGGCATGGACAGCCATCACGAAATCGACAAGTTCTGCACCCGCCTGATCGGCAGCCTGCACCAGCCGGTAATGTTCGAAGACTATCCGCTGCACGTTGGCGCCAGCATCGGCATTGCCTTGAGCCGCCGCCATGGCTTCGCGCCGAGCGAGCTGATTCGCTACGCCGACATCGCGCTCTATCAGGCCAAATCCGACGGCAAGAACACTTGGTGCTATTTCGAAGCGCACATGAGCGACCAGATCCAGACGCGCCGGCAAATGGAAGATGATTTGCGTCATGCACTCAAGCACAACGAATTCGTCCTGCACTATCAGCCACGCTACAAGATTGACGGCAAGCAGATCGTCTCGGTCGAGGCGCTGGTGCGCTGGCAGCATCCGAGCAAAGGCCTGCTAGGACCGGACCTGTTTATTCCGCTGGCCGAGCAGACTGACCTGATCGTCCCTCTTGGGCGCTGGGTGTTGCGTGAAGCCTGCGAAACGGCGCTGACCTGGCCGGAAGACATTTTGCTGTCGGTGAATCTTTCCCCGGCGCAATTTGCCGTGACCGATGTGGTTCAGGATGTCCGCGAAGTGCTGGTCGATACGCGTTTCCCGGCCAGTCGCCTGGAACTGGAGATCACCGAGAACGTCATGCTCAACGACACCGACGGCGCGCTGACCACCATGAACGCGCTGAAAGAACTGGGCGTGCGCCTGAACATGGACGACTTCGGCACCGGCTATTCGTCCCTCGGCTACCTGCGCGCCTACCCGTTCGACGGGATCAAGATCGACAAGCGCTTCATCGCCTCGATCAGCAGCGGCGCCAATGATCGGGCGGTGGTGCAAGCCATCATCGGCCTGGGCAAAGCCATGGGCCTGAACGTTACCGCAGAAGGGGTCGAAACCGAGGAGCAACTGGATATCCTCGGCAAGGATCAATGCAACGAGGTACAGGGTTATTTCATGAGTCGCCCGATCGACAAGGTGGCCTTCGCGCGGCTGTTGCAAACATCAAGAAGCGCACAGCCGACGCAAAAGAAAGGCCGCGTCACGAGCGGCCTGAATCTTGAGGGTTTATAAGGTGAATCAGCACTGAGCAATAGCGCTGATATCAACCGTGGCTTCGACCTTCGTCGCGGGTGAACACACTGCTCGCATCCCTCACCAACTGACGCCATTCGGCGCTGGTGATCAGTCCCTGCTCCTCCATCTCATCAGCTGCCTTGAGCAACTCGTCGTACTGTTCTTCCGGGTCCATCCGCGGTTGCGACTGCGTCGCCAGTTTGCGCCATGCCGCCAGTAATTCTTTCTTGCGCTGATCGAACATAGGGGTATCTCGTGATGGACTCACTCGGTAGAAAGACACGGCGTCACGGTGGTTCAGTGAAGTCGACGGATGGAAACCCGAGAAAAGCAAATTCCCATGTGTTTCCTTCGTTCTTTATTACGTCGCACTGTTCATTGCCCGTCCCTGTCTGGAGTTTTCTCGATGCCCGCGTCCAAATCCCTGCCCACCGCGTTGTTGGGGCTGGCCCTTGCCTGTCCGGCCATGGCCGAGACTCAAGGTCTGGAATTGGGGCAGGTGCTGATTTCGGCGCAAGACCGCAGCGGCACGGACGCGGCTGTTGAAGACGCCAAGACCCGCCTGGATCAGGTGCCCGGCGGCACGAGTGTGGTCGACATGCGCCAACCGTTGCAGGGTCGCGTGGCCAGTAATCAGGATGTGCTGGCCTATCAGCCGGGGGTTTATGCGCAGTCGGCCGGTAACGAGGGCGTGAAGATTTCGATCCGTGGTTCGGGCATCAACCGAGCGCCGGGCGCGCACGCCTCGGGGCTGTACACCATGCTCGACGGCCTGCCGCTGACCGGTCCCGGCGGCACGCCTTATGAATTGCTCGAACCCCTGTGGGTCGACCACGTTGAAGTGCTGCGCGGCGCCAATGGCTTTGATCGCGGTGCGCTGGCACTGGGCGGCGCCGTCGATTACGTCAGCCACACCGGCTACGACGCGCCGAAACTGCAAGTGCGCTACGCCACCGGCAGCCATGGTTATCAGCAGCGCCAGGTCAGTTCGGGACAAGTGCTGGGCGACTTCGATTATTACGTGTCGCTGACCGATTCGAACGCCGATGGCTATCAGGATCACACCGCCAGCGAGAGCAAAGGCCTGATCGCCAACTTCGGCTATCGCTTCAACCCGAATCTGGAAACGCGCTTCTATATCCGCTACCGCGAGACCGACAACGACCTCGCCGGCCGCGTGACCAAGCACTCCATCGAACACGACCCACGAGCGGCCAACCCGGCTTACGTCTCGCGCGACGACAGCCGCAAGCAGCCGGGCAGCACCTTCATCGGCAACAAAACCACGTTCTACATTGACGACGACTCAAGCATCCAGACCGGCCTCGTCTACCACGACTATCCGATGGACCTGCGCGAAGGCCCGAATCGTCTGAAGGTCGCCTACACCGACGTCAGCGGGACCTTCGATTACAAGCGTCGTGACACTTTGTTCGGCATGGAAAGTCGCAGCACCGTTGGCCTGCGCGTGACCAAACACCTGCCCAACGACGGCGCCAGTGAATTTGTGCGCATCCCCACCGGTAACACCGCTGGCTACTCGCCGGGCACGCGCATGCGCAACTTCACCTATCAAGGCTCGGACACCGTCCTGCATTTTGGCAACGACCTGGAAATCGCCGACGACCTGTGGCTGACCACCGGCCTCGCCGCGATCTACACCAGACGCGAAAGTGCAGTCACTTACCCCGAAGGCGGCGGTAAAACCAGCATGAACGACTGGGACTACGCGCCCCGTCTCGGCCTGCGCTACCAGATCATGCCTGACGTGCAAGTGTTCGGTAACCTCAGCCGCTCGATCGAAGCACCGCACCCGTGGTCGCTGATTTACAGCTCCAACGTGCGCTTCCCGGCTGGCAACGGCGCCGCGACCGGCACTCAGAAGGACCCGATCAAACTGCAAAACCAGACCGCCACCACCCTCGAACTCGGTGGACGCGGCGACAGCGCACTCGGCGAGTGGAGCCTGGCGTGGTACTACGCGCAGGTGCGTCACGAATTGCTCTCGGTACTGCCGGACGCCAACGCGGTAACGCCCTACGAGCTAAACGCCAGCCCGACCGTGCACCAAGGCATCGAAGCCAGTTTGACCAGCAAACTCTGGTCAGCCGCCGACGGTCGCCAGTTGAGCCTGCGTCAGGCGTACACCTTCAGCGACTTCCACTATCGCGATGATGATCGCTTCGGTGACAACCGCTTGCCGGGCTTGCCGATGCATTACTACCAAGGTGAGCTGCGTTATGACTGGCCGCAGGGG
The DNA here is from genome assembly GCF_059716145.1 of Pseudomonas sp. LBUM1648. Taxonomy (NCBI): domain Bacteria; kingdom Pseudomonadati; phylum Pseudomonadota; class Gammaproteobacteria; order Pseudomonadales; family Pseudomonadaceae; genus Pseudomonas; species Pseudomonas sp. LBUM1648. Next base: position 2,872,355 of record NZ_CP166808.1, on the reverse strand, counting down.
TTCTTTGCGGCGATGAACACACAACTGGTATCCAAAGTTGCCGTGGACTACGCCAATAGCTACTACGCCGATCCTTACGCACTGTTCGGCGCGACGCTCGGCTACAACGCACCCAAAGGTGACTGGCAGACCTGGGTGGATATGCGCAACCTGACCAACAAACACTATGCGGCGACGGTCACGCCTGGGTATGACGACAAGGGACTGGATGCGGCGCGGTCTACGCCGGGTGAAGGCATGGGGGTTTATGTCGGGGTTTCGTGGAGTTTGCTGTGAGGCTACGAGGAATTCCCAATGCAGAAGTGAGCCTGCTCGCGATGGCGGCAGAACCTGCACAATTGCCGGCTTTCACGACAGATCGTCGAACGCGATCACCTCAATCCGTGTAATCCCTACCTGCTCCGCCTGCTTGAGGATCTCCTGGGGCGTCGAATCGGCCGTGGGCATGATCAGGCTGTTTTCCGCATCGCCAAGATGCAGCTCCAGAAGATGCATCGCGGCCTCGTAATCGGCCAGTTGTGGTTGCTTGAGTTCGAACACGTGGGAGCGAGGCTCGCCGTTGAAAAGGTATTCCAGGCGATAGGTGTGCATGGTGTCATCCGTATGAGAAAAGAGAGGCACTGAATACCCTGACGCCTCAGTCAGGCTTTTAGTTCAACGGCATGAAGCGCAGGACGCGAGCAGAGAAATCTCATGCTCAATCCAAACTTTTCGCGCCACGGGGCGTCCTCTGCTTACACTCTCAAACAGCTGACCCAAACTAAGGACTGCCGATGACTTTTTTTATTTTCCTTCTGGCCTGCGCGGCTGCCGCGACCACAGGCGTCATGTTCAAACCCGGCGAATGGTACGAATCACTCAGCAAACCCTCGTTCACGCCACCCAACTGGGCGTTCCCGGTGGCCTGGACGCTAATCTATCTGTTACTGGCCTGGGCCGGATACCGACTGAGCCTGATCCCGGGAAGTCAGACGGTGCTGGCGCTATGGGCGGCGCAGATTGCGCTGAATACCTTGTGGACTCCGGTGTTCTTCGGGGCGCATCAGGTTTTTGCCGCGATGGTGATCCTGACGTTGCTCTGGTTGGTGGTCGCGGCGATGGTGGTGATGGCCTTGCAACTTGATCTGGTCACCGGCCTGATCCTGTTTCCTTATCTGGCGTGGCTGTGTGTGGCCGCGGCGTTGAATTTTTCCATCTTGATCAAGAACCGCTGATGACCGATTGCAGCAGCAAAGTGCCGTGGCCACAGGGCGAGCGCGAGTTGGCGCAAGTGCGTGACTTCAACCGGAAGCTCGCCTGGTTGCCGCGCTTTAAAATCCGCAATCGCGTCTTGCCACGGATGATTCAGGCGCTGCTGCGCGTCAGTCAGATCGGCGGCGCGAGCAAGTTGCGCAAGCACGGCCTCAAGGCAGAGCGAAAGGCGATTGCCGGGGGCAGCGTGCGGATCATTCGTCCCAAAGGGTGCGCGAAAGGCGTTGTGCTGGATTTCCATGGCGGCGGCTGGGTGATCGGCAACGCGCAGATGAATGACAATTTCAACATTGCCATTGTCAACGCCTGCGACGTGACAGTTGTCTCGGTGGATTACCGGCTTGCGGTATCGACGCCCATTGAAGGGGTGATGGAAGATTGCACTGCTGCTGCTCGCTGGTTGCTCAATGAGCACGAGTTTGCCGATCTGCCGGTAATTGTCGTTGGCGAATCGGCCGGAGCGCATCTGGCGGCGACATCGTTGTTGGCGCTGAAACAATCGCCCGACTTACTCAGTCGGGTAAGCGGCGCGTTGCTGTATTACGGCGTCTACGACTTGACCGGCACGCCGAGCGTGCGCGCGGCGCCGCCGGAAACGCTGGTGCTGGACGGCCCCGGCATGGTCGAGGCGCTGCGCATGCTCACGCCAGACTTGAATGACCAACAGCGCCGGCAACCACCGTTGTCACCGCTGTACGGTGACTTCAGCGGATTCCCGCCGGCACTGATGTTTGCCGGCGAACTCGATCCGCTGCGCGATGACACCCTCGACATCGCCGAACGCTGGTCGCAGTCGGCGCCTGTCGAGGTGTACCTGCTGCCCTCTTCACCCCATGGTTTTATCCATTTTCCGACAGCCATTGCTGACAGCGTGCTGGCTTACAGTCGGGAATGGATTTCGGCTCGCGTCGGGGGGCAAGCGGCGATATCGGATCATTGATCTTTCCCCCCACAACAAGTAAAAAACCTCTTCCCTTTTCCACCCATGCAAGGAGCAGCGGATGCTCGAACTCACCACCGAACGCCTGGACCTGCGCACCCTGGTCGAATCTGACTGGCCGTTGTTCCTCAGGCTGCATTCCGAGCCGCAGACCATGCAGTATGTGTTCGGCGAAATTGCCGAGGAGCAAATTCGCAAGGGCTTCGAGCATCGGTTGCCGGCGTGGGGGCCGCAGTCGGATCACTGGTTGTGCCTGGTGGTGATTGACAAGGCCAGTCGGCAGGAACTGGGTGTGACCGGGTTCTGTATTCTGTCGCCGGGACATGCCGAAGTAGGTTGCCTGCTGTTGCCGGAGCATCAGGGCAAAGGCTTTGGCACCGAGTCGCGGCGGGCGATCATCGATTATGCCGCCGCCATCGGCCTGGACTCGCTGGAGTCGACCGTGACCGACGGTAATGTCGCATCCTGCAAGGTGCTGGAGAAATGCGGTTTTGTCTTCGAACGCCGTGTGCCGCTGGCCTATCAGATCGGTGACCGGTGGTTTGATGACCTGATCTACCGCTATCAAATCAGCTGATCCTTTTTCTCTGCGAACCGCCAGGAGGCCTCTCGTCGTGAATCCCTATCAATGCCTGCCATCCCGCGCCTTCTGGCGCACGGCCGTGGCCGACAAACCCGCGCTGGACATCGATCAACTGTGGACACCGGAATTCGAGATCGGCAACAAGGACGCCATCGTTACCGCCGGCTCATGTTTCGCCCAGCACATCGGTCGGGCGCTGGTGGAGCGCGGCATGAATTGGCTGGACGCCGAGCCTGCCCCGGCCGGGTTGCCTGAAGTCGACTGGAAGGCCCACAACTATGGGGTGTTTTCTTTCCGCACCGGCAATCTGTACACCCCGGCGATGTTGCGCCAATGGCTCGAATGGGCATTGGGCTTGAGTGTGCCGCACAGCGAAACCTGGGCCCACGACGGGCGTTTCTTCGATCCGTTCCGCCCCGCCGTGGAGCCTGAAGGCTTTGCCAGTGAAGAGGCGTTATTCGCGTCGCGCGAAGCGACTCTGGACGCCATTCGCACCGCCCTGCGCCGCGCCAAGGTGTTTGTGTTCACGCTTGGTCTGACCGAAGGCTGGCAACATCGCCAGACCTCTGCGCTCTATCCGATGTGTCCTGGCACCGTGCGCGGCACCTTCGATCCGCAGCTCCACCAGTTCCGCAACTTCGGGTTTGTCGACACCTATGGCGAGATGGTCAGGGCAGTCGAGTTGATGCGCTCGATCAACCCGCAGCTGCGCCTGCTGCTCACCGTTTCGCCAGTACCTCTGACGGCAACGGCCACAGGTCAGCATGTGTTGAGCGCCACCACCTACTCCAAATCGGTGCTGCGCGCCGTCGCCGGGCAACTGTGTGAAGACCTGCACGACGTCGACTATTTCCCGTCCTACGAAATCATCACCGGCACACCGTTCAAGGGCGGCTTCTACCAGGCCAACCAGCGAGAAGTCACGCCAGAGGGTGTGGCGTTCGTCATGCAGCAGTTTTTCGCCGGGCTCGACGCCGTCCAGTCAGTGCAAGCGCCCGCCTCTGCTCCCTCCACTTGCGTGTCCAGCGAGGATCTTGTCTGTGAAGACGCCGTACTCGATTACTACGCCTAGGTTTCTGCTGTTGGGTGACTCCCATGCCGGCGTCATCGGCAAAGCGGCGCAGGCCCGTGAAGTGCCTTTCGGTGGTGGCCCGCTGGGAACCGGAAGAGATTTCGCCGTCGATTTCTTCAGCATCACCCGCAATGACGTGGTGTTCAGGGATGGCGAGATGGAACGCCTGTATCGCCAGGCCCTCGACACCTTCGAAACGCCGCAATTGGCGAAGGTCGGCGTGCCGCTGGTGAGCACAATCGGCCTAAGTCTGCACTACCTCGCCACGGCGCCGAACTGGACCTGTTACCAGACGCCAGAGGGTGAGTTCGACGCAGGATTTCTTGAAGGACCGTTGTTCGAATCTATCGTCGACACCCTGTCCCGGTCGGCATTGGCATTCTATGAACAGGCACTGGCGATGAACCTCAAGGTGTTCGCCGTGTTACCGCCGCAACGGGTACCGGAGCTGTCCGACCCGCGAGTGTTCATGGCCGCCCAGACGCTGCTGATCAAGCGTCTGCAGGGGCTCGGCGTGGAGCTGATCGACGTGCGCGCGGCGGCGAACGATGAGCAGGGTTTCCAGCGTTCGGCGTTCTGCGAAGTGGATGACCCGTTGCACGGCAATCTGGCGTTTGGTGAGTTGATCGTCGAGCAGTTGCTGGAGCATGGTCTCTAGAGGCGGGCACATCTGTGGGAGTGAGCTTGCTCCCACAGATGTGCCTCGGGGGGATCAAGCCTTGGGCTGCGTCCCCAGAATCGTCACCCGCTCGCCGTAGCGCGAATGCGGGAAATAATCCCAGACCGCATGGTGCTGGGTGCAGCGGTTGTCCCAGAACACCAGGGTGTTCGGCGCCCAGCGTACGCGGCAACTGAGGACTGGCTCTCGGGCCACCAAGTCAAACAGCATGTTCAGCAGCGCCTGACTCTCGCCACCGGACAACTGGACGATGTGCGAAGTGAACCCGGAGTTGACGAATAAAGACTTGCGCCCGGTTTCAGGGTGACGAACCACCACCGGGTGCTCAGTCCTCGGCAGGTTGGCCGGCGCCTGATAGCCCTTCCACGGAATCGCCCCGTCATGGATGGCGGTCAATTCGCCGAGAAACTGCTGCATTGCCGGCGACAGCATTTCGATCGCCAGGTGCATGTTGGCAAACAACGTATCGCCACCGGTGCCAATGGCCGGAGTTTCCTTGATGTACAGCATCGAGCCGAGGGACGGCGCGACATCGGCCGTGCCGTCGGTGTGCCAGGTCTCACCGGCGACGTAGCGTGATTGGGCATTGGCGCGGATCTCCACCAGTTCCGGGTCATCGCCGTCAATGTCCTCCACCGGCAAGGCACGCAGTTCGCCGAACAGACGGCCGAACGCCTTGTGTTCTTGCACCGTCAAATGCTGATCGCGAAACACCAGCACGTGGTTTTCCAGAAAAGCCCGGCGGATTTCCGCGAGTTGATCGTCACTCAGCGGTTGCGAAAGATCGACGCCGGCGACCTCGGCGCCAATGACCGGCGTGATCCGGTCGACGGTGATGTGATGATACGGCGTGCGCTGTTGTGCGGCGATGCGCTCGATTGCCTTGAGTGCCAATTGATCCATGTTCCCTCACCTTTTTATTGAAGCGCCCTATACCCACTTCCCCAGCGGACGAGTGCGATAACGATTATTGCGACACGCTCTCTCGCAGCGAGCGCGGGCGCATATCGATCCAGTGTTCATTGATGTATTCCAGGCAGATCTGGCGTTCACCGCGCATCCCCGCCTCGCTCCAGCCGTTGGCCATCGGCTTGCCCACGGGCCACAGGGAATACTGACCTTGGCCATTGATCACCACATCAAATTGCAGCTGTGAGTCACTCATGTCGTTCTCCTGTTGAATGGGATTGCAGTGTTGCCATGCGCAGGCACAGCCCTTCGGCGAAGTCGTTGAACAGTGCACGGCGTTGTTCATCGGTCTGCGCGCAGGCCCGGGCATACACCCGCGTCGATGCACCGCAGACATGCGCGTACGCTTGCGCATCGTCAGCGGCGAAGGCCCGGGCTGAAGTTTCGGCGTTGGCGCTGGCGTGGGCCTGGGCAAACGCGGTGGCGTTGGCTTCGGTATTCAATTGCGCGTAATACACGGCAAACGCCTCGGCATCGCCAAAGTGCTCGGCAATCATGGCGACGTTGGCCGGTGCCTGACCGTAAGTCATTGCACTGGCGTGGGCCTGGGCGTATGCCGCGTCGTAGGCATACGCCCGTCGATACAGCGCCAGCAACACCGGTTTGAGCGTCGCCCGCCATTCACCGAGGCGTGCGCGCAGGCCGAGCGCGGCCCGTCGATGCAGGCTCTGCAAATCGAGCAGCGCCTGCCGATGCTCCGGCACGGCTTCGCACAGCAACGGCATGACCACGTCGGCGTGCCACAGGTGTACAACCCGAAGCGCTACAGGCTCGTCGAACCCGTGCAACCGCTGACGCAAGATGTCGGCCTGCGCGCTGGGCAGGGTTTCGCACAACACTTGCGTCAATGTGCGCCACCATCGAGGCATTGCGTTCGGCTCATTCATATTGACGGCCCATCCGTGCCGATCACCTCGGCCAGCAACCGCGCCCAGCGACCGGCCACAATGCCGTAGTGATCGGTGTCCAGTGGTTGCCAACTGAGCAACTGCGGCAGCAATGCCTGCCAACGGCGGTGCAGGTCATCCATGCTCCAGGCGTTGCCCAAGCCATAAGGGTTAGGTTGCCCGGCGATGAACATCCGCACCGCCGTCGCAGCCAACATTGGCGGCTGGAAGTCAGCCATGCTGTTCATGTTGTTGCGGCAGCAGACTGTCAGCCGTTGCAGATAGGCCTGACGTTCTTCGGACATTGCCTGCCCTTCGACATTCGGCCAGCGCTGGGTAAACTCGCGCTCGAACACTTGCTCGATCACCTGCTCGTCAATGCCCGCCAGTTCCGCCCCGGCATCCGGTGCGGGAGGGTCGATCAGGTACAGTAGCGGTTGGTGGAAGCCGGCAACCTGCGCCTGTTGACACAACGCCTGTGCCACCCACGCGCCGAACGACCACCCGGCCAGACGCCAGGCGCCGCCATCAGGTTTGTGAGCCTTGATCGCCTGAAAATACAACTGCGCACGCTCGGCAACGCTGATGTTTGGCAACCCCGGAACACGCAACGCCGGGTCGGCGATCACGCACACTCCCAGGTCCGCAGGCAGTGCCGAAACCAGTTCCCGGTAGGCCTGAACATCGCCACCCACCGGGTGAATCAGGTACAGCCATTCGCGGCCGGCTCCGGCATGCCACTGATCAATCCGCACCGCGTCGCTCCAGCTCGGCTGCGTGACGCAAGGCACCTCCACAGCGCTCGCCTCCACCAGCCCGAGCACCTCGTTGAGGCTGACTTTGTGACTGAACTGCGACAGTTGGAACACCTCACCGGTGGCCGCTTGCAGTTCGTCGATCAGGTCCAGCAACGTCAGCGAATCCGCACCCAGGTCGTACAGCGAATGGTCGTCATCCAGATCGGCAATGCCGAGCCATTTGCACAGGCACTCACGCAGACGCGCGTGCAGATCCACGCCTTTCGGCGCCTCGGACGCTGTACCCGCGACGCCATGACGAACCGGATAAAAACGCCGCGAGAAGTCGATGCCCGTCGTGGAAACGAGCAACTGCGGCAACTGCGTGGCCATCGCCAGATCAAACACCCGGCAACCTTCCTCGGCCGACAGGCCGACCGTCAGATGCTCCTGATGCGCAACGTCTGCGCCATTGCTCGTCGTGGCCATGCCGATGTCACGCCAGATGTCCCAGTTGATCCCCAGGCGCAGACAAGCGCTGGCAGAGTCCGGACGATAGTGGACGAAGCCATCGAGAACCGCGCTGGCCGCCGCGTAGTCCAGGTGCCCGGCACCGCCGAACAGCGCCGACATCGACGAGCAGTACAGGACAAAATCTGGCGTCAGACGCTCGATCAAGGCTTCGACCGCGAGCATGCCGCGCGTCTTGGCCGCCATGGCCTGGGCCATTTGTCCGGAATCACGGTGGCGAATCAGACTGCCGGCACCGACGCCCGCCGCATGAATCACCCCGCTCATTCGGCCGTAACGCTTGGCCAGCTGATCGAGTATCTGTGGCCACCGCGTCAGGTCTGCGATGTCCGCCTGAATGCAGTCGATCCGCGACGCATAATCCGCCAGCGACGCCGGCAACTCGCCTTGACGCGAGAGCAGCACCACCCGCCGACCCGTTGCTTGCAACACGTGTTCGCACAAGGTACGACCGATCCCGCCCGTGCCGCCCAACACCAGGAACGTGCCCTCCTCCGGCAACAAAGTGGAAGCCGTTGCCGGGCCCTGCAAGGGCTGTGGCAACAACCGTGGCTGCCACAGGTAACCGTCGCGAATCGCCATGCGCCGTGGCAACGACGCCGGGTCGCCGAGCAACGCTGCCAGCTCTGCGGCTTGCGCATCGAGGTGCGGCGACGGCCAATCCAGCCAGTGACAACGCACCGGATACTCCTGAGGCACCACCTCAGTAATCCCCGCCAGTGCGGCCAGTTCAGGGCGGCGTATCTCGCCGTCCACCGCGCACGCCTGCCACGACATCAACCACAACCGCACACTTGTCGTGCGCGGGGTTTGCCCCCAGGCCTGCATCAGGGCGCTGACCGTGTCCAGACAGGCCCATTGCGACCGGTCGAGACTTTGCTCATCGACCACGCCCGCCACCGACAGCGGCAAGGCATGCAGCCAGTCCAGTTCGACGACCGAGGGTTCTCCCACCTCACCGAGCAATCGACTCAAGGCCTCGGCGTCGAGCGGGTCAAGTTCGAAACGATCCGCGCCGAGTCGCTTGAAGCCATTGCCGGCGCGCACCTGAACCACGCGTCGATAGACCGCACTCAGGCTCTCCAACAACGCAGCGCCGGGCGTGTCATGAGTGCAAAGGATCGCGACTTCGCGCGTCGCGCCCGTTGCCATCGCGCCCAAGCGCCGGGTGCGTACCCACTGCCGTTGGTGGAACCAGTCCGCCAGCGGTTGGCGCTCGAGGGTTGGCGACGGCGGCGCAACGGTTTCAGCCACGACCGAGGGTTGGAAGCGATAGGTCTGCAGATCGAACGATGACGGCGGCAAATCCCAAGGCGGCGGTGCCGAGCGCCGCGACCACTGAATGCTCGCCCCTTCGTACCAGGCGGCCAGCAGCTCAGGCACCGCATGATCCGCGGCATTCATCTGTACGCCCGAAGCACTGACTTCCTTGATCGAGGCAGACTGCAACGGGATGTCATCACCGGGCTGGCAAAGCATCGCAAAGCGCCAACGCAGTTGCTTGCGACCGCTTTGCAGATACCGCAGCAGCGCGGCATGCCGGTCGGGATACGCCAGCAGATAGTCTTTGATCGTGGCGATATCGCGCAGCAATTCGCCTCGGCTGTGAGCCGAGATCATCAGCAGTGGCAGGGTTTCTTCGCTCACGTCCGGCGCCAAAGGTGCAGCACCGACAATCACATGGGCGTTGGTGCCACCAATCCCGAAGCTGCTGACCCCGGCCAGTCGCCGCCGTCCTTGCGGCCACGGCCGGGACGAGGTGGGTACATAGAACGGCGAATGCTCAAGATCGATCTGCGGATTGATCCGGCCAAAGCCAAGGTTCGGCGGCACCACACCATGGAACACCGCAAGACTGGCGCGAATCAGCCCGACCACCCCGGCCGCCGCGCCCAGGTGACCGATCTGGCTTTTCACCGAAGCCAGCGCGCAACTCTCGGCAGGTGCCTCGCCGAAAGCCTGGGTCAATGCCGCGACCTCGATCGGATCACCCAGCAACGTGCCGGTGCCGTGGGCTTCGATATAGCCGATGTCCGCCCCGGTCAGTCCGGCGCGACTCAGCGCCTCGCGAATGACCGCACTCTGCCCGGCCACCGACGGTGCGGTGTAACTCATCTTGGCCCGACCATCGTTGTTCAACGCGCTGCCCTCGACCAGCGCATAGATCCGGTCGCCATCCGCCCGGGCCCTGGCCAGTGGCTTGAGTACCACAACGCCATAACCACTGGCGCCAATGGTTCCGCTGGCATCGTCGCTGAAAGGACGGCACAGACCATCGGCGGAAAAGATGTGCTGTGAGCGATGACGATAGCCATCGGTCAGCGTCGGATCGATCAGCACGCCGGCCGCCAGCATCACGTCGCTGTCACCCTGTTGCAGGATCGAACTGGCCAGGTGCACAGCGATCAACGAACTGCCGCACGCCGCCTGCACGCTCAGGGCCGGGCCATTGAGATCGAGGTGATAAGCGGCTTTGGTCGCGAGAAAATCCTTGTCGTGATGCAACGCCATCTGGAAGCCGTCCGGAAGATCGCCGTCAGCGGTTTCACGGAGCATCTGCTGGAAGTATGTGGTTTCGCCGCAACTGGCGATCAGGCCGATACGCGGCCCCTGCGCCGACGGCACGATGGCCGCGTGTTGCAGGGCTTGCACACACGCCATCAGCAAATGCCGCTGTTGCGGGTCCATCAGGCGTGCTTCCTGGCGGCTGATGCCGAAAAACTCGGGGTCGAAGTCGAGCATGCCGGCCAGTTGACTGCGGGCACCCACCAAACCTTCGCTCGCACTGAAGCGCTCGATGCCCAATGCGTTGCCCTGCACCATTGCCCAGAACTCGGACAGGTTCTGCGCGCCGGCCACATTGACCGACATGCCGATAATTGCCATCGGTTGATGACCCGCATCGGCCTGGCGCACGCGCTCCACGACAGCCATCGGTGCCTTCGACAGATGTGCTGCCAAGCGCCGTACCGTGACGTGTTCAAACAGATCGGCCATCGCCACCTGATGCGACAACGCCTGGTTATACCGAGCGTGCAAACGCATCAGACCGAGGCTGGTGGCGCCGGCCTCGAAGAAGGTCTGCTCCGGCTCGATGTCACGCCCGATCACTTCCTGGAACAGCTCGCTCAGTTGCCGCTCCAGCGCACTCAACGGCACGCCCGGCGGTGGCGCATTGCGCCGTTCCAGCGCTTCGCCCATCTCCGGCAACGCCTTGCGGTCAATCTTGCCGCTGGGGGTGCGTGGCCAGACGTCAATCCGCCGGTACTCATCAATGCGCACATGGGCCGGCAGTTGCCGCGCCACCAGACGATCCAGTTGTGCGCAGGTTGCTGGCTCGCCGTCGAGTTGCAGCCAAGCGGTCAGGCGCGGCGGCTCGGTTTGCACCGCCACCACCGCGTTGACCACCTGCGGCACCTGCATCAGCGCCGCCTCGATCTGCCCAAGCTCCAGACGATGACCACTGAGTTTGACCTGCTGATCATCACGTCCCAGATAATGCAGACAACCCAGAGCGTCCGCCCACGCCAGATCCCCGGTTCGATAAAACAGGCGACTGCCAACCTCGCCGTCTGCCAATTCGACAAACCGCGCGGCATTCAACGCCGGGTCGGCCAGATAACACCGGGCAACCATGGGCCCCGCGACCAGCAGGTAGCCACGGCAGCTGTTCGGCACCGGGCGATCGTGCTCATCGACCAACAGCAATCGGGCATTGCCGACCGCTTGGCCGATCGGAGCGCGCAGCGGCCAGTCGCGGGCCACGGCCGGCAAACGCAAGGCGCTGACCACATGGGTTTCGGTCGGCCCATAGTGATTGAACAGCGAGGCTTGCGGCATGCCACTGAACCAATTGCGCAATGCGTCGGTACAGAGCAGTTGCTCCCCGGCAGTCACCACTTCGCGCAACGCTCCCGGATAAATGCCACGGGCCACGGCGGTTTGCGCCAGATGCTGCAACGCCACATACGGCAGGAACAGCCGCTCGATCCGCGCCTCGACCAGATATCCCAGCAGCGCCTCGGCATCCTGGCGCCAGCCCGGGGTGATCAGGTGATAACAACCGCCACCGCACAGGGTGCTGAAGATCTCCTGAAACGACACGTCGAACGACAGCATGGAGAACTGCAACGTCACCGCTTTGGCCGGCAACTGCCCCTCGTTGCGTTGCCATTGCAGCAAGTTGCATAGAGTACGCTCCGACACCTGCACACCTTTCGGCGTACCGGTGGAGCCGGAGGTGAACAGCGTGTACAGCGGGCGTTCACCGCCGTGGCGTGGGCGTTGGAATGGCCGCACATCGGCATGCAGGTCAACCCGATGCAAAGCAAACCGCCCCGCATTCAGATCATCCAGCCTCGCCTCGGTCGCCGCGCTGAACAGCAGACAATGCGGTTGTGCCTGCGCCAACACTTGGCGCTGAATCGCCACCGGGTACGCAGGATCCAGCGGCACGGCGGTCAGGTTGAGCTTGGCCAGCGCCAGCAATGCGACGATGTGCTCCACCGAAGCCTCGAGGAACAGCACGACCTGCAACGGTGTATTCCCGAGCGGTAACGGATGGCGCTCGATCAAGCTTGCCGCCAGGGCATGGGCCAGCGCATTCAACTCGCCATAAGCGAGGCGCTGCTGCCCCTGCACCAGCGCAATGGCGTCGGGTGTGCTGTGCGCCTGATGTTCAAACCAGTCCGCGAGCGTGTTGAACGCCTGTTCGCTGATCGGGCCTTCGCTGGCCGCTGGCAAACCGGATCGATAAGGGTCGAGCAGATCGTCGAGGGTGGCTGCCGGGGATTCCAGCAGCAGATCCAGGCCACGGCGGAACAACGCGTTAACCGCGCTTATTTGCTCGGCATCGAAGTAGCTGCACTGATATTCCCACCAGCACTCCAATTGCGAGCCGGCGCCCACCATCAGCAATGTCAGCGGGCATTTAGCGTGCAACTCCTCGCTGAATTCCAGCTTGGCACGCAGGCCTGAATCGGCCAGCGCGGCGTAATCGGTGTTTTCCAGCACAAACATGAAATCGAACAGCGCGGTGCTCGACGACAGCCGCAGGTCTTCCACCAGATCAGCCAGTGCGACGTCCTGCAATGCCAACACCTCGCGCACGGTGGCGGCCTGCTTGCGCAACTGCTCGTCGAGTGTCGAAGACTGATCCACGGCGGTGGGAATCAGCACGGTGTTGGCAAACATGCCGACGGTGTCCTCGAATTCCGCCAGTGGCCGGTTGGCGACCGGGCTGGCAATACGCGGGCGCGCAACCCCGGTCAAAGCGTAGAGGCTCCAGGCGAAGACACTGAACAGCACTTCGAAACGGGTCAGCCGCTGTTGCGTGCAGAACCGTTCGAGGGCGGCACTGCGCACGTCGCCCAGCGGTTCCCGGTACAGCCTGGCGTGTGGGCTGACGGCGCGCATCGGCCGCAGCGTCGGCGAGGGTTCTTCCTGACGTCGGTGCAATTCGGCCAGGGCGCGGCGCTGATCGCGATAATACGGATCGACACTCCACTGCCGCTGCCACTGGCCAAATTCCAGCGCGGTCAGGCGTGCTGGCGGTTCCGGGCTCTCGCGGCCTTGCACGCTATCGGCATAGAGCTGAATCAGATCGTCGAACAACAGGTTCACCGACCAACCGTCGACGATGATGTGATGCAGATTCAGCAACAGCCGACAGCTGCCATCGGCAAACGGCAGCAGCCACGCCTGAAACAGGTTCGGTGTGCTCAGGTCGAACGGCGTGCCGAACACCAGCTCCGCGAACGCCCGCCAGTTGTGTTCGCTGAAATGCCCCACCGCAAAGGTGCGGCAGACCGGGCCCTGCTCGGCAATCAACTGATCAAGACCTTCAGCACCGGAGACGAACGCCGTGCGCAACCCCGGATGGCGAATCACCAGACGCCCCACGGCCTCGGCCAGCGCCGCGACCTCCACGCCCGGCGCCAGATGCAGAATCAGCGGGACGCTGTACGCCGTCGAGGTGGGCGAACGTTGTTGCAGCAACCACAAGCGACGTTGCTCCGCGGTGGCGGGCAAGCGTCGGGCAGTGCTGATGGACGGCGCGGGTGGATAGATCGAGTCACGGGTCAGTTCACCGGACAGTTGCTCGGCCAGCGTCGCGAAGGATTCGTTGAGCAACGTGCCGACAGCGATCTCGCGTTGCCAACGACTGCGAATTGCCGAACGCAGACGCATGGCCTTCAGCGAATCGCCGCCACTGCTCAGCCAGTCATCCTGCGCACTGAGCGTCGGTTGCCCGAGCAGTGAGCGGGCCTGCGACAACAGCCATTCCAGCGCTGGCGAAACGCTGCCGTCTTGCGTGGTGGCCGCTGGATGCCATGGGCTCAGTGCCTGCGCGAGCAAGTTATCGCGATCAATCTTGCCGTTGGCAGTCAACGGCAGACGCTCCAGCAGGAACAACTGATGCGGGCGCATGTGCGGCGCCAGTTGTGCCCGCAGATGGCTTTCGAAGGCGTGATAGTCCAATTCACCGCGCGGCACGATGAACGCCAGCAACTGATGATCTTCCGCCGCATTGCGCCGGGAGCAGACGTACACCTGCGCCACGCCCGGATGCTCAAGAATCCGTTGCTCCACCTCCGCCGGCTCGATTCGAAAACCGCGAATCTTCACTTGGCGGTCGACCCGCCCCAAGTACTCCAGCAAGCCTTCGGCGTTGCGCCGCACCCGATCGCCAGTGCGGTAATGCACCTGGGCACCGCCATCGATTTCGGGTAACCGTACAAACTGGCGTGCAGTTTCTTCGGGCCGGTTGCGATAACCCCGGGCGACACCGCTGCCACTCAAATACAGTTCGCCCACCTCACCTGCGGCCACCGGCCGTTGCCGGTCATCCAGCACCTGCAGACCGGTGTCCGGCAACCCACGCCCGATGGGCACCAGGTCGCCGACAAAGTCGCGCGGAATCGGCCAGCACACGGCGAACGTGGTGCATTCGGTGGGACCATAGACGTTGAAAATCCGGCAGGCGCTTTCAGGGTTGGCCCGGTACCAGGCACGCACGGCGACGGCGCTGATTTGTTCTCCACCGATCAGCACCTGACGCAGGCTGGAAAAGCACGCGGGCCACTCGGCGATCAAGCTGTTGAACAGCGAAACCGTCATGAACAGGTTGTCGACCCGGGTTTGCTCCAGAACTTCGGCCAGACGTCGTGCATCCAGCGCGTTTTCATCGGCGATCATCACGCAGCAGCCGCCGTTGAGCAGCGGTGCCCACAGCTCGAAACTGCACGCGTCGAAGGCCGGATTGGACAGGCAGGCAAAACGATCAGCCGGACGAATCTCGATATAAGCGTCGGTGTGCGCCAGACGCAGCAGACCGCGCTCGCCAACCTCCACCGCTTTCGGAGTGCCGGTGGTGCCCGAGGTGTAAAACAGGAACATCACCTCGGCGAACTCTTCAGTCAGTACTTGCGGCGGATGATCCGGCTGGTCGAGCAATGCCTCGACACTGGTTTGCCATAGCGGCGATGACAATGCCCACGGTTGCTCCTCGCCCAAGGTGATCAGGCCGACACAGGCCGCGTCGGCGCACATCACGTCGCGCCGCTTGAGCGGGCTGGCCCGATCCAGCGGAACCACCACGGCGCCGAGTTTCAAAGCGCCGAGGATGGTCGCCAGCCATTGCCAGGAGCGCGGCATGCACAGCGCCAGCGACTCGCCGGGTTGCACGCCCCGTGCCTGCAATCCTTTGGCGATGCGCTCGCTGGCACTGGCCAGTTGCGCGTAAGTCAGCTGCACCGATTGATCGATGACCGCCAACGCCTGTGGATCTCGCTGCACCTGCGCGGTAAAGCGTGCGAGCAACGTCATCTGATGGGTAGCGCTCATCATTTCGCCTCCTGCGAATCGCAACGTTGCAGTTCCTGCCTGATGATCAGCGACACCCGGTGGATTTCCGCGCTTTCGAGCATGTCCCAGTGGCCGCCGCTGACCAGTTTCGCCAGATAGCCGCTGCCGGCGCGGCGACGCCAAAATCCGCGCAGCTCATGCAATTGATGGCGGCTGAAATCTTCCCGCGCCTGAATCAGCACGACACGCCCGGCGCTTGGCGCGCACTCATAGGCGGCCATGGCCAGGCGGTTATGGTTGTAAAGATGGAAATAGCGCTCGACTTGCGCGTCTTCGATGCCGGGATACATGCCGTTGAAGCGCACCAGTTTGTCGCGGAACTCGGCCATGTCCACCGTACCGATCTGCTCGCGAAAACCCGGATCGTCGCTGCCCTGAGTATCGAGCAACACCACGCTCACCTGACGATGCCCTGCAGCCGTCAACAGCCGCGCCATTTCGTAGGCCACCAGGCCACCGAACGAGAGCCCGGTGAGCACCAGCGGCTGATTGAACAGCGGTTCGATCAGGCGCAGATATGCCTCGGCCATCGCTTCGACCGTCGGCTCGGTGCTCTCTCCCGGATTCAGCCCCGGCGATTGCACACCGTAGACGCCGGCGTCTTCGGGCAGCACCTTGGCCAGGGACAGGTAACAGAACGCCGTACCGCCCGCCGGGTGAATGCACACCACATTGCTGCGGCCGGCGCCCCGGCGAAATTCGATCAGATTGCTTTGCGCGGCGGCCGGGTTGGCCCCGATCCGCAGCCAGCCGCCCAACGCTTCGATGGTCGGGTAGCTGAGCACCACGCGCACCGGCACTTCCACCGCAAACATCTGGCTGATTTCATGGGCCATCTTGATCGCGGCGATGGACGTGCCGCCGACATTGAAAAAGTTGTCGCGAATGCCGATCTGCGGCGCCAGCAACAGGCTTTTCCAGATCTGATACAGCGCCAGTTCGATGTGATCGCGCGGGCTGCTCAGGTTGACCTGTCGATCGGCCAGGTCCTGATCCGCCAGTGCCGTCAACGCTGCGCGATCCACCTTGCCATTGGCGGTCAGCGGCAAGCTGTCGAGCCACAGATAGCTGCCGGGGACAACCGCTCTGGGCAGCGTCGCCGCCAGATGCGCATGCACCGCCGTCTCGTCCGGTTGCGCGGCGACCACGCAGCAAGCCACCAGCCGCTGATCCTGCGCCGTCTCGCCGACCATCAGCACCACAGCGCTGCGGATACCGGCAAACGCTTCGAGCCGAGCCTCGATCTCGCCAAGTTCCAGGCGAACGCCGCGCAACTTGACTTGAAAGTCGTTGCGGCCAAGGAATTCGAGTTGTCCGTCCGCGCGATAACGCGCCAGATCACCACTGCGGTAGAGCCGATCACCCGCCACGAACGGACTGTCGATAAAGCGCTCGGCACTGAGTTGTTCCAGCCCCAGATAACCCCGAGCGACGCCGACACCGCCGATGTGCAAGTGCCCGGTAACGCCCACGGGCACCGGCGCATCGCGTTCATCGAGCACGTAAAAACGGTTGTTGGCGATGGGCCGGCCGATTGGCAGTTTCAGCGCCGGCACGTCGGCGCCGGGCTGCAACGTCCAGATGCTGTTGATCACCGTGGTTTCGGTGGGGCCATAGACGTTGTGCAGGCGCACATGCGGCAGGCGCTCCTGGAAACGCCGGGCCAGGGCTGGCGGCAACTCACCGCCGCCGCTGAATACATCGGTGAGCGAAGCACACAGACTGACCTCTTCGACCTCCAGAAACAGCTCAAGCATTGCCGGCACAAACACCAGTGCCGTGACCTGCTGTTCGCGGGTTTCCCGAGCCAGATACGCCGGCTCGTAATGGCCGCCGGGCCGCGCTATCACCAGACGCCCGCCGGTTGCCAGCGGCCAGAATGTCTCCCAGGCCGAGGCGTCGAAACCGAACGGGATCTTGTGCAGCATCGCCCCTGCTTCGCCGCAGACCTGCAAACACCACAGCAGCAGATTGCTCAGGCCACGGTGGGCAACCATCGCGCCTTTGGGCAAACCGGTGGTGCCCGAGGTGTAGATCACGTAGGCCAGATGATCAGGCGTGACGCCGACACTGTGCGGATCGAGATTGTCCGCCGACAACTGCGCCCAACTCGCGGCGTCGTCCTTGAGGTTCAGCACCGGCGCTTCCCAGGTTGAACCTTGCAGGGCCTGACGCAAAATTCCGTGCGCCGAACCGAGGGTCAGCAGCACCGCCGGCGTACTGTCACCGAGCATATGACTCAGGCGCCCCAGCGGATAATCCGGGTCCAGCGGCACATAGGCGCCACCGGCCTTGAGCACCGCCAGCAATGCCACGGGCAACGCCAGCGAGCGCTCGATGCACACCGCCACGCGCACATCCGGGCCGACACCCAGGCTGAGCAAATGCCGCGCCAGGCGGTTGGCCTGGGCATTCAGTTCGGCGTAACTCAGCGACTCGCCTTCGAACACCACCGCGCAAGCCTGCGGGTTGCGCGCGACTTGGGTTTCGACCAGACGATGAACGCAGTCGACCGCTTGCGTCAACGGAGCCGCGTGATTGAAGTCGAGCAGAATCTGCTGACGCTCGGCTTCGGCCAATAACGGCAGCGCACCGATCGGTTGCTTGGCGTCCGCGGCAATCTCTTTGAGCAGATGCCGGTAATGTCCGCTCAGGCGTTCGATGGTCGCGACGTCGTACAGGTCGGTGTTGTATTCCACCAACAAGTCCAGACGCCCCTCGCGCTCGACCCATTCAAACGCCAGATCGAACTTGGCCGTGGCACTGCTGGTGCTGTACGGCGCCAGTGCCAGACCGGGCATTTGCACGGCGCTGCCGGGGGTGTTCTGCAGCACCAGCATCACCTGAAACAGTGGCGAATGACCGGTATCACGCTGTGGGTTGACAGCCTCGACCACGCGGTCGAACGGCACGTCCTGATGGGCGTGGACGTCGAGCATCTGGCCGCGCACCTCGCGCAGCAGTTCGGCGAAGGTCTGCTGCGCGTTCAGGCGTTGACGCAGCACCAGCGTATTGACGAAGTGACCGATCAGCGGCTCGATTTCCGCACGGTTGCGGTTGGCGAAAGGCGTGCCGATGCACAAATCCTGCTGGCCGCTGTGGCGCCACAGCAACACCGCCAACGCCCCCAGCAGCACGTTGAACAGCGTGCCCTGCGTCTGCCGGGCCAGCGCCGTGAGTTCGCGCAGCGTGCCGCCATCGACGGACGAACTGAAAGTCGCCCCGACATAACGCTGCACCAACGGTCGCGGCCGGTCGGCGGGCAAGGTCGACAGCGCCGGCGCATCGGCCAGGGCGCGGCGCCAGTAGTCGAGTTGATCGTCCAGCATCGCTCCGCCCACGCGCTGTTGCTGCCAACAGGCGTAGTCGGCGTATTGCACCGGCAGCGGCGCCAGACTCGACGCCTCGCAACGCTGATAATCGCCATACAACACGGCGACCTCATGCAGGATCACGCCCATCGACCAACCGTCCGCGATGATGTGATGCACGCTGTAAAGCCACAGGTATTCGTCGTCGGCCAGGCGCAGCAAAGACGCGCGCAGCAACGGCCCGCTGGCCAGATCGAACGGCGCACGGGCCTCCTGCTCGACGGCGCGGCTGACCTGCTGCTCACGCTCGCTGACAGGCACCTGGCGCAGATCTTTCACCGGCAACGACTGCGCCAGTGGCGGATGCACCACTTGGCGCGGCTCGCCTTCCACGCGGCAGAAAGTGGTGCGCAGGATTTCGTGGCGACTGACCAGTTCATTCAGCGCGCGCTCCAGCAGCGCAACGTCCAGAGGTCCCTTGAGCGTCACTGCGGTTGGCACGTTGTAGAACGGGTTACCGGGTTCGAGTTGGTCGAGAAACCACAGTTGCCGCTGTGAAAACGACAACGGCCAGGCCGTTTGCTCGCCGCCACGACGGGGAATCGCCGCGCTGTCCTGGCCACCGAGCAAGGCAATCAGTTCCTGCTTGTGTTGCTTGAGCGCCTGGGTCAGCTCTTCGGTGAGAAAACCCCGAGGCGCCTTGCAGCGCAGTTTGTCGCCATCCACATCGAGCACCACGCCATGACGAGCGAACAGCGCCAGCAATTGATCGGCATTCATACTTCGAATTCCTCCATGTCATCGTCGTCAAGGCATTCAGTCACCGGCACCGGGGCATACGCCTCAACCGACGCGCGGTGTTGCTCATCGGCCGTGCGCAAACCACCGATCATCGAGTAGATCAGCTCATGGCTCGGCCCGAGGTCGAACAGCGCCGCCAGCGACTGCTCCTCGACCGAACCGATCCCGCACAGGCCCAGGCCTTGTTCGACGGCGGTCATGCTCAGCAACTGCGCCATGGCGCCACTTTCGATGTGGCAGAAGTCACGGCTGCGCTCGCCATACAACGGACGAATCGCCGCCATGTCGGCGATGAAAAACAGCGAGAATGCAGCGTTTTCGTACACCGGACGATTGACGAAATAGTCATAGGTGTCCGGGTCGAGCACACCGCTCTGCAGCGCGAGCAAGCGATGCTGGCGGGGATCGTAGTAATACGCGCCACCGGGCACGCCGCGCACCCGATCCGGCTTGACGTACAGGTACGTCTGCATCGGATACAGCCCGCCCGCCGACGGGAACTGGTATTTCGCCTCCCCGTCCAATTGCCCTTGCGCCAACGCCGCCAACCATTGCGCGAAAACCTCGCCGGCAATCGGCTGCGGGCTGTACTGACGCACCGAGCGATACTCGCTGAAGCGCCGGGCGAACGTCGGGTCTTGTGGCAACGCCAGTTCCAGCGTCGGCAAGGCTTGAGCGAACTCGCGCCGCCCGCGCTGCTCCGCCTTGAACTGCGCCCGTAACTGCGGATCTTCGATGACTTGCGCAGGGGTGTCCGATGGTTGCTGAACGCTGCCGATGACCTCTTGGCGAACCCGGCTCTGGCGGTACATGGCGAGCAGATGCTGAAGTGTCGGCTGAGCCAGCAGTTGCGCCACGTGCGGGCGGAACTGCAAGGCGCTGGACAGCGCATTGCTGATCCTGACGATATCGATGGAGGTCGCGCCAAGGTTCAGCAGGTTGGCGTTGGCGACAATCGCATCGCGCTTGAGCACGCCCTGCACGATCTCCACCAGGCGCTGCTCCTGCGGGCCATCGACTTGCAGTGCCGGCCCTTGTTCCTCGGTTTGAGCCGGCTCCGGCAGACGTTTCTTGTCGACCTTGCCATTGGACGATAACGGCCAGGCCTCCACGAAAGTGAACGACGACGGAATCATGTAGGCCGGCAGCTTATCCGCCAGGTATTCGCTGAAGTCCCGGGCTTGCAGTTCCGGATCAGCCTTTAGCACGTAACCGGCGAGGCGCTTCTCTCCCAACGTGCTGCCCAGGATGCGCACCACGGCGCTCTGCACGCCCGGATGGCGGTTGAGAGCAGCTTCGATCTCGCCCAGTTCGATGCGATAACCCTGAACTTTGACCTGATTGTCTTCGCGGCCGAGAAACTCAATGTTGCCGTCCGGTAACAAACGCCCCAGATCCCCGGTGCGATACAGGCGTTCGCCGGTCAGTGGATGGGCGAAGAAGCTGCCGGCACTGAGTTTTTCATCGCGCCAGTAACCCTTGGCCAGGCCGATGCCACCGATGTACAACTGCCCCGCGACCCAGGTCGGACGCACTTGCAGCGCTTCGTCCAGCACGTAAAAACGCTGGTGATCGAGGGCCTTGCCATAAGGGATGCTGCGCCAAGACGGATCAACGTTTTGCACGGCGTAACCGATCGACCAGATCGACGCTTCCGTTGCGCCGCCCAGACTCATCAACTGCAAGTCCGGCTGCAAGGCCCAGGCCCGTTCGGGCAAGGTCAACGGGATCCAGTCGCCGGACAACATCGCCAGGCGCAGGTGGGCGGGCAATGCACCACCCTCGCCCTCCACATACTCAAGCAGCATGCCGAGCAGCGCCGGCACCGAGTTCCACAAACTGATCCGGTGACGCTCGATCAACGTCAACCAGTGCGCCGGGTCGAGCGCCAGTTGTGGTTCGAGCACAACCACCGCCGCGCCCACCGCCAGGGTGCCGAAGAAGTCATAGACCGAGAGATCGAAACTCAGCGACGAGATGGCCAACACCCGATCCGTCGGGCCGACGGCAAAGCGTCGGTTGATGTCGAGCAACGTGTTGACCGCACCGCGATGATCAATCACCACGCCTTTTGGCTGGCCGGTGGAACCGGAGGTGTAGATCACGTACGCCAGATCGCTGCTGACCAGCTCTACCGGTCGCAAAGCAACGACTTCAGCAGTGACAGCGTCGGTCACGGCAATCGCCGTCACTGGCGCCGGCCATTCGATCTTGTCGATCAGTGCCGGTTGGGTCAGTGCCAGACTCGCCTCGGCCCGCTGCAGAATATGCCGCAGGCGCTCCGCCGGCTGAGTGGGTTCAATGGGCAGGTAAGCGCCACCGGCATAGAGAATCGCCAGGGTCGCCACCACTTGCTCCCAGCCCCGTTCCATCACCACCGCGACCAACTGATTCGGCACCACGCCCTGCGCTTGCAGCGCGGCGCCGAGTTGCCGGGCCTCTGCACGCAGTTGGCGGTAAGTCAGCTGCCGCGCGCCGATCACCGCCAGCGCATCGGGCGTGGCGAGCGCCTGACGTTCGAACAGTTCGTGCATCAGGGGCAGCGTGTCGTGGCTGTCGACAGGCGCCGGCAGCCGCGCTTGCGGCAGCAGCTGCGGTGTGTCCGCGTCCCACGCTTGGGGTTCGCACAGACGATCGAGCAGCGCGTTATAGGCGACGAACATCTGCTCGATCAGGCCTTCGGGAAACAGTTCGTCGATGCTGTCCCAGTTGAACAACAGGCGTCCTTCCAGTTCCAGCAACGTATGGTCGAGCCACACTTGCGGGGTCTGGGTGATGCTGTGCATGTGCCGGGCGTTCAAGGCGTCCGCCAGATTGAACTCGGCCAGTTCCGGCGCTGCTTCCGACAATGTGCTGTTGAACACAATCGGCATAGCCGTCTGCTGCACGCCCCGGGCCTGCGACAACTCACGCAACACCCGTACACCGCTGACCGCCGAATGATCAATGTCTTGCCACAACCGCGCCTGCACGGCACGGGCCTTTTCGGTAAAACTCAGCGCCCCGTCGATCGCCACTTCCAGCAACACCAGCGAGGTGAAGTCACCAATGATTTCGTCAACGTCCGGGTGCAACGGCATGCGATTGAACAGCGGCAGGCTCAAGGTGAAGCGTGGCGTGCGACTCCACAATGCGAGCACTTCGCTGAACGCTGTCAAGAGCATCACCGAAGGCGTCACTGCAAACTGTTTGGCCACCTCTTTGAGCCGGCTCCACTGCGCCGCTGACATGTCGCGGTCGCGCCGCGTGAAGTGTGGATTGGCAATGCTCTCGGGCTGACGCACCAGCGGCAGATCCGGTGCCGGTGCCAGGGTGGTCACCCGTTCACGCCAGTAACTCAGCGCTTGCTCGTAACGGCTGGCGCTGCGCAGTTGTTGCTCGGCCAGCACATAGTCGCGGAACGTCAGGCCCGGTTCCGCCAGATCAAGGGTCGGATCGACGTAGAACGCCATCAATTCGCGCGCAAGAATCTGCGTGCTCGCAGCATCGACGATCAGCGCATCCAGGCTGATGTGCAAATGGGTAATGCCGTCATCAAGCAGCGACACACTGAACTCGAACAGCGGCCAGCGACTGGCATCCAGCACCTGATGGGACTGGCGTTCACGAGTCGCTTCCAGCGTGCGCAGCGCCACCTCGGCCGGCAGACCGCGCAGGTCGCTGCGCGGCATGCAATACGTCGGCACCTGTGCCAATACCTGCTGCGTGCCGTCACTGAGGAACACCACGCGCAGCATGTCGTGACGCTGGATCATGCGATTCAACGCCTGCTCGAAACGTTCCGCATCGAAGTCGGGAATGCGCAATTCTTCATAGCCGTGGGCACTGACGCCACCAAGGCTGACCGTGGCCTCACGACCGAACCAGTAGGCTTGCTGGATATCGGTCAGAGGGAATGGCTCATGTCGGGCGCCGCGATCCGGTTCGATCTGGCTGAAGGCAGGCTCGATATAAGTGTCGGCATCACGTGCGCCGTGCACGTGCGCCGCCAGGTCCATCAGCACCGGCTTCTGGAACAGGCTGCTGAGCGACAACTGCGCGCCCATGCGCTGATTGATCGCGTAGATCATCCGCGTCGCCAGCAACGAATGCCCGCCCAGGTCGAAGAAGTTATCGTGGATACCGACCCGCTCGCACTTGAGCACCTGCGCCCAGATATCGGCCATTTGCCGTTCGATGTCGTTACGCGGCGCCACGTATGCGGCCCCGGTGCTGCGCTCCGGCGCAGGCAACGCTTGCCGGTCGAGCTTGCCGTTGCGGGTCAGCGGCAGTTGCGACAGCCTGACCCACGCGCTCGGGATCATGTGTTCGGGCAAGTGCCGTTGCAGTTCGGCACGCAGCACCTCACTGCTCGCGGAGCCGACCACATAAGCCACCAGACGCTTGTCGCCGGCCACGTCTTCACGCAACAGCACGGCGGCTTCCTGCACGCCGGGTTGCTGCTGCAACAGGCTGTCGATCTCGCCGAGTTCGATGCGGAACCCGCGCAGCTTGACCTGTTGGTCGATGCGTCCCAGGTATTGCACGTTGCCGTCGGACTGGAACTTGGCTTGGTCGCCGCTGCGATACATCCGCGCGCCGGGCTCGTCACTGAACGGATCAGGAAGGAAGCGTTCGGCGGTCAGATCCGCGCGGTTCAGATAACCTCGGGCCAGGCATGCACCGGCGATGTACAACTCGCCTGCCACGCCGACCGGCACTGGATTCAGATGCTCATCCAGCACGTACAGCCGCGCATTGGCGATGGGGCGACCGATAGGCGGCGCATCCGGCCAGGCCTCGGCCTCGCTGCACGAAAGGCTGAATTGACTGACCACATGGGTTTCGGTCGGCCCGTATTGGTTGTGTAATTGCGCGCCACCGAGACCTCGGACAAAACCGCGCAACTCATCATTGATTTGCAGGGCTTCACCGGCCGTGATGATCTCGCAGCCGCCGACCGGCATCGGTGCATCGGCCTCGGTCAGGCCGGCGAGTTGCTGCAACACGGCGAACGGCAGAAACGCCCGCTGCACACCTTCAGCCACCAGCGTCGGACGCAACGCGGCAAGGTCCTTGCGGCTGTCTTCGGTCATCAGCAACAGGCTGCCGCCCTGGCAGAGCGTGCTGCAGATTTCCTGGAACGACACATCGAAGTTCAGCGACGCGAATTGCAGCACACGCTGCGGCGTAGTGGCCTGGTCGAGTTGCCAGGCGATCAGGTTATCCAGCGCGCGACGGCTGTGCGCCACGCCTTTGGGGCGTCCGGTTGAGCCGGAGGTGTAAAGCACGTAGCCGAGGTTTTCCGGGCTCACCGCTACCTGTGGCTCGTGGCTCGGATGCTGCGCCCATTGCTGCGCTTCAGTGTCCAGGCAGCAGATTTCCATCTCATCGCTGACGGGCAATCCGGCAAGCAGGCCGGCCTGCGTCAGCAACAGGGTCGGCGCGGCATCGCTGAACATGAACGCCAGACGTTCACTCGGATAGGCCGGATCGAACGGCACGTACGCCGCGCCCGCCTTGAGGATCGCCAACAGGCCGATAACCATCTGCGGCGAGCGTTCCAGGCACAGGCCAACTCGATGCTCGGGGCCAATGTCTTTCTCGATCAGGTAATGGGCGAGTTGGTTGGCGGCGCGGTTCAATTCGCCGTAGCTCAGTTGCTCGCTTTCGGAGAGCAACGCCACAGCGTCGGGCATCTGCCGGGCCAAGGTTTCGAAGCGTGCCACGCAACCGGGTATCGACGAGGTATCGCGGGTGGTGCGGTTCCAGTCGTGAACGATTTTGCGCTGCTGTTCGGCGCTCAACAGGTTGATCATCGCCAGCGGCTGATGGCTGTCCTCGACCATCTGCTCCAGCACCCGGCGCAGGTAATCGCCAAACTGCTCGACGGTGTCTCGATTGAACAAGCCCGAGGCGTATTCCAGGCCACCGACAATCTGGCCGTCGCGCTCACTGAGTGCCAGTTGCAGATCGAACTTGGCCACGTGATGACCACTCTCGACCGGAGTGACCTCCAACCCGCTCAACAGCAGGTCCGAATCCTGATCCTGCTCCCAGGCAAACAGCACCTGAAACACCGGACTGTGCGCCAGGCTGCGCGGCGGGTTGAGCAACTCCACCACTTGCTCGAACGGCAGATCCTGATGTTCCTGGGCCTCCAGCGCCACCCGCCGCGCCTGTTGCAGCCATTGCGCCACTGACGGTGTGCCTGAGCGAGTCATGCGTAGCGCCAGGGTGTTGACGAAGAAACCGATCAGCCCGTGCAACTCCTGCTGAGGCCGGTTGGCCGATGGGACGCCGATCACCACATCGCTCTGCCCCGCCAGGCGCGACAACAGCAACGAAAAACCGGCCAGTAAAGTCATGAACAACGTGGTGCCTTGCTGCATGCCCAAGGTCTTCAAGCGAACGGTCAAGGCCTCGTCGAATACCAGCGGCACATAACCGCCGAGGTAGTCCTGCACGGGCGGACGCTTGTGATCGGCTGGCAACTCCAGCAGCACTGGTGCACCCGCTAGCGTTTCGCGCCAATAGCGGTTTTGGCGAGCCAGTTCGTCACCGCACAGCCACTGCTTTTGCCACACGGCATAATCCACGTACTGCACGGGCAATGCCGGCAGCGGATCCTCGCGATCCTGCAACGCCGCTTCGTACAACTCGCCCAGTTCGCGGGTAAGCACGCCCATCGACCAGCCATCCGAAATGATGTGGTGCTGGGTCAGCAACAGCACGTGATCGTCCGCCGCCATCCGCACCACGCTGACCCGCATCAACGGGCCACGGCTCAAGTCGAACGGCTTGGCGCCCTCTTCGTCGATCAATCGGTTGAGACGCTCTTGCGCGTCAGGCCCCTGAAGGTCAATCACCGTCAGCCGGATGCTGTGTGCTGGTGGCGAAACCCGTTGCCGCCCTTCGCCTTCAACGGAGAGGAAAGTGGTACGCAGCGCCTCATGGCGCGCCACCAGTTGATTGAAACTGCGTTCAAGTGCCGCCACGTCCAATGAGCCACGCAAGCGCAGGTTCAACGGCATGTGATAAGCCGCGTTACCGCCCTCCATTTGTGCCAGAAACCACAAGCGCTGCTGAGCAGACGACAACGTTTGCGCGTCCGACCGTGCAACGGCCGTAATGGCTGGACGAGCCGCAGCCTGACTGGCTTGCAGCCGTTTGGCGAACTCTGCGAGCACGGGTGCAGCGAACAGCGCTGAAGCTGTCACTTCCAGCCCAAGATCGTGGCGAACTCGGGCCAGCACCCGCATCACCAACAACGAGTGGCCACCCAACGCGAAGAACTGATCCTGACGACCGATCCGCTCAACGCCGAGCACTTCGGCCCAGATCGCAGCGAGCGCAGTTTCCAGCGAACCTTGCGGCGCCTGATAATCCTGTTGATCAAATGCTGCGACGTTCGGGGCCGGTAAATTGGGGCGATCCACCTTGCCGTTGGCGGTCAAAGGCAACGCATCGAGACGCACGAACGCTGTCGGCACCATGAAATCCGGCAGGCTCAATTGCAGTTGCTCACGCAGTGAGCGGGAGGTCAGCGCGGTGGCTGCGTCGGCGCAGAAATAAGCGACCAGTCGCGGCTCATGCGCGCCGTCCTGACGCAGCAGCACCACGCTTTCACGCACGCCCGGGATGTCCGCCAGGCGCGTTTCAATTTCCCCCAATTCCAGGCGCAGGCCGCGCAACTTGGCTTGGGAGTCGTTGCGCCCAAGGAACTCCAGTTGCCCATCGGCCCGATATCGCGCCAGATCACCCGTGCGGTACAGACGCTCGCCCGTCACGAACGGGCTATCAACGAAACGCTCGGCGGTGAGTGTCGGCAGGTTCAGATAGCCTCGCGCCACACCGATGCCACCTATGTGCAACTCACCCGCGACACCCACGGCGACAGGCGCACCTTGAGTGTCGAGCAGGTAAATCCGGGTGTTGGGCAGCGCCCTACCTATGGGCAGCACGCCATCAATCTGGCTTGCGTCGCTGAGTTCAAAACAGGTGCTATCGATGCTCGCTTCGGTGACACCGTAGGCCTGGACGATTTGCACGCGGTCACCACAAAGCCTGCGCAATTGCCGTGCGCTGTGGGCGGTCCAGATGTCCGAGCCGCAGACCACGGTGCGCAGGAACGACAGGTCGTGAGCATTTTCTTCGACCCAGGCCAGCAAAGGGTTGAGCAGCGCTGGCACGAAGTCGGCAAAACCGATATGCGCTTCGTTCATCAGGCGATACAGCGCCGGCGGGTCAATCAGGGTTTCCCGAGGGCACAACACCAGCGTGCCGCCAAAACCCAGCGCCCGAATCAGATCGGCACTGAACACGTCGAATGAAAAACCCGCCATTTGCAGGTGATTGATTGGCTCGTCCAAGGCATAGAGCTGCTCCCAAGCGGCGCTCACAGCGATAAGCCCGCGGTGCTCGACCATCACGCCTTTCGGGGTGCCAGTCGAACCGGAGGTGTAGATGACGTAGGCCAGATGCCGTGGTGTCAGGCCGACAGCGTGCGGATCGGGATTGTCTGGCGAGAGCGAAGCCCAATGGCTGGAATCGGCCAGATCAAGGATGGTCGGAGCAGTGACCGAATGCTCGAGCGCCGCCGACAATGCAAGCTTCGCCGCGCCGTGGGTGAGCACCACCGGCGGTGCGCTGTCAGCCAGCATGTGTGCCAGCCGCGCCTGCGGATACGCCGGATCCAACGGCACATAAGCGCCGCCGGCCTTGAGCACCGCAAGCACGCCAATCAGGGTGTCGAGCGAACGCTCAAGGCACAACCCGACGCGCACGTCCGGCCCGACCCCGAAACTGCGCAGGTGATGGGCCAGGCGATTGGCGCGGGTATTGAGATCACGGTAACTGATCGCCTCTGTCTGCCAACGTGCCGCAATAGCATCGGGATGGCGCAGCACCTGCGCTTCAAACAGGCCGTGCACGCACATGTTTTCATCGAACGACTGCGTCGCGCTGTTCCAGTCGTGGATCAGTCGCTGGTAGTCGGAATCGGTCAATGCCGAAGCGGCTGGCGATTTTCTGGATGAAAGGTCGGGCTGCGCAGGCGTCGTCCCGCGCAAGGAAGTGTTGTCGAGCATCGGAGGCTACCGTCCATGACTACTTTATTTTTTTGATCAGACGGCGACAGTACGTCCCCGTCAGTCAGGCCCCGGCCTCAAGTGCCGGTTCGGTGATTCGAATTCAGGGAGATGGCGCGGCGCGCGCGCGCAGAGCTAAGTCCGACGCGGGCACACACATGAAATCCGGGGGAGATGAGCAGGCGAAAAAAACCGCAACGCGGTCAGCACAAACAGCTGGAGAATTGACTGGCGCACTGGCGAGATCGTTCGCCTTGGCCATTACATCGTCGATTGCAAACCGCGTGACCAATTGAAACCTCGCCTTCCATTTGAGGGTCAACGACGAGGAACAACCTGTGCGGGGATAACAGCGCCAGGGTGGTCCCGATCGGCTGCGATTACCGGGTCTGTGGACACGCGGCAATCTTCTGGCGCCGGGCTTATGACCCGAAACGCCGTCGGATAATAACCCTGTTTTTTACTGGCGAGGCAAACAAAATGTAGGAAATTTGCGAAATAAGTATCGGACGCTTCCTGCGCCATTGCGCTTTTGAATGCTCTCCGAACTTTCCTGCGGGTAAAACAAAACCCCAACTGCTTTCGCAATTGGGGTTTCGGAATTTAATCTTGACGATGACCTACTCTCACATGGGGAAACCCCACACTACCATCGGCGATGCATCGTTTCACTGCTGAGTTCGGGATGGGATCAGGTGGTTCCAACGCTCTATGGTCGTCAAGAAATTCGGGTACTGAGTCGTGACCTGTTGGCCTCGCTTCAGCAAATTGGGTATGTGACAGCTGTCGGTGTTTTGTCAACATCGAACTTTCGGTTCGTTTCGTCTTCACACACCGCAATCTGGCCTTTCGACGCAAATTGCTTGGGTGTTATATGGTCAAGCCTCACGGGCAATTAGTATTGGTTAGCTCAACGCCTCACAGCGCTTACACACCCAACCTATCAACGTCGTAGTCTTCGACGGCCCTTCAGGGAACTCAAGGTTCCAGTGAGATCTCATCTTGAGGCAAGTTTCCCGCTTAGATGCTTTCAGCGGTTATCTTTCCCGAACATAGCTACCCGGCAATGCCACTGGCGTGACAACCGGAACACCAGAGGTTCGTCCACTCCGGTCCTCTCGTACTAGGAGCAGCCCCTCTCAAATCTCAAACGTCCACGG
>NZ_CP166808.1:130000-2837500 GCF_059716145.1 Pseudomonas sp. LBUM1648 | reverse complement strand
AGCCATCGCTGGCCGTCCAGCGCCACACGGCCCGGACTTGAAGCCGTGCCCCCCGTGGCGAGAGAACTTGCTCACGCTGGGCTGCGAAGCGCCCCCTGTAATCCTCCGCCAAACCAGCAGTCACTCCAACGCCCCCAAAACACTTCGCAAAACCTCACTGTGTTTAACCTGAATCCCACCCCTGTTTAAAGACATCCGTCGTTACGTCATCCCAGGCTACAACGCCTTGCGCCATTACCTACGACTACGCCAGAATCCGCCGGCTTGTGCGCCTCGAGTGCGGGCTCTATCGTGGGCTGGTCACTGAAAAGCAGTGATCGGGTTTGGTAGCCCGGCATACCCAGGCGCATCGCGCACCTCCTGTAGAGATGGATTTTTCATCTCGGCTTGATGGTGGCCATGCGTAGGGCGTCTTCGGGCGCGCCGGGCTCCTGGGCCGGTCTACCAACCTGTGCATGGCCGCCACCCC
Source organism: Pseudomonas sp. LBUM1648 (assembly GCF_059716145.1). NCBI lineage: Bacteria > Pseudomonadati > Pseudomonadota > Gammaproteobacteria > Pseudomonadales > Pseudomonadaceae > Pseudomonas > Pseudomonas sp. LBUM1648. The sequence continues at coordinate 2,837,031 of NZ_CP166808.1, read as the reverse complement.
TCGTTTGGTAGCGAATGGTGAAGGCTCCTTAATCGTTTTCCCAGGAGTGTCATCCATGTTCAAAATTACGCCCAACCCACCACAAACCGATCCAGCGTCCCCCTACGAATCAGCCGACTCGAAGAAATACCACGAAGCCGCCGAACGCGCCCTCGACCACTACCTGAAACCCGCAGCCGCCATCAACGCCACGCCCTACAAAACCAGCACTATGTTCTCCGCAAACCCAAAAACCCCGACTGAGGAATTGCTGGTTAACGCCAGTGAATCGCTGGGATCGGCTTCGGTCATGCTTGGGAATGTGATTGGACTGGTGGACGGGTCGGCTCGCAAGACACTGCAAGGAATTGCGCAGGTAGTGATGCTGGGGGAATTGGCAGTGAATCGGGCGTTGGATAACGTTGTGCCGGTGGAGTAAGTCGTGATCCTCTGGGGCAGCGACAGGTTGTTGCCCCAGAAGGATCAACTACTGACAAAGCTGCATGATGCGTCCGCTTTCGGCCAGAAGCAGACGCTAATGGACGACCGCGTTCGACCCATAGCGGTCGTTCGGCGAGCTTGATTTTAGGATTATGGTGTAACGGCTACGGCGAAGTCGCCCGATCGCTCTCGCCAGCATCTGGGCTAATGATCGATGAATATGGCTCGTCGTCCGCTAAATAAAAACGTTGGATCGCTGGATGGTGCGTCGCTGTATTCAGTCCACATCCCAGACCTGCCACAGACAAGTTAACGCGCAAGTTCATCTGCTCGACGCTCGCGCTCAATTAGCGCTGCATCGAACTACTGGGCGGTCATGCGTTTATCTTCCAAAGAGGATCGTTTGCCATCAGCGCTGCTGCCCAGTCTGCAAAAAACCTTACCCTGGCTGATAAATGCCGCGAGTAGGGATAGATGAGACTGATGGGCATGCCGCCTAAGATCCAGTCAGGCAGAACCGGTACCAACTGTCCCGATTGAAGGTGCGGGTTTGCTTGCGCCAGAGGCACGGAAATAATTCCAAGTCCTGAAAGCCCGGCCGTCATGTAAGCGTCCCCGTGGTTAAAACGCATTGCCGGAAGTTGATCAATCACGAACGTTTTATCCCCGCTCCGCAGCACTGGGGTCAGCTGTTTGCGCGAACCTGGAAATGTGAAACCAAGGTACCGGTGATGCATTAAATCCTCAGGCCTCAATATTGGGAGAGTATTTTTGAGGTATGTGGGTGATGCACACAAGCAGAAGCGCATCTGCCCCACCGGCCGGCACACCAGTCCGTCATCCGTGATCGGCCCGCCTCGAAATGCACAATCAATGCCCTCCTGCACGAGATCGACCACGCGTTCACTACAGCCGATGTCCAGTTGAATATTCGGATGCAACTTCGAAAAGTCAGGTAGGGATGGAATGATGAGGCATGTCCCGACTGGAGAAGGCATCTCCACTCGCACCCTCCCGCGCGCCTCAGTACGACTCTGAGAAATGGACACTTCCAGTTCGTCGATATCATCGAGCACGGCGCGGGCGCGCTGATAGTAAGCGGCACCATCTGTGGTAGGAGTTACCCTTCGAGTGGTCCTGTGCAACAGTTTTACCGACAACAGCGACTCAAGGCCCTGTATCTGACCGGATATCGTCGTTTTCGCCACATTCAATGCGTGCGCCGCGCGTGTAAAGCTTCCTGTTTCGACGATTCGGCAAAACGCACGCATCGCTTCCAATCGATCAAAAGCCATAATTATCCGAGTTCTCGCACAATGAAGTCGATTTACCCCAGTTTATCTCGTTAGTTTCAGCCAATACAGTTGCTTCAGAGCCGAAACCTTCGGTTGACTGGAGATAAAGAAATGACTTCAAAACGCCTTAACTATTACGCCGCTGCTCCACAGGCGATGAAAGCAATGATGGGGCTGGAAAAAGCCATTTCGGAATCGGTGCTTCCACTCGCTTTGCGGGAGTTGGTACGGATCCGGGCATCGCAAATCAACGGCTGCGCTTACTGCGTTGATATGCATACCACCGATGCCGCTAACCAAGGTGAAACATTACGTCGCCTGGCAGCTTTGAGTACCTGGAAGGAAACACCTTTTTTCAATCAGCAGGAACGCGCCGCCCTGTTATGGACCGAGACGCTGACGCTGGTCGCAACGACTCATGCACCGGATGACATCTACGAAGAAGTCGCCGGCGCTTTCAACGATCAGGAGCTGGCCGAATTGACCTTTGTGATTGCCACGATCAACGCCTGGAATCGCTTCGGCGTTGGCTTCGCAATGCAGCCGGAGTAAACATCATGAACTTGCTAGTAAAGCTAATCGGTGCAACGTTCGTAGGCATGCTCAGTACAGTTGCCCTGGCTCATGGCGGTGGCGCCGGAGATGAAATCGTTACTCCAATCGCTCAAGCTGCGTTGCCTCCACAGGCTTTTGCGAAGGCCACTGCCGTTCGTGTCGACTTCGCGCCCGGTGCCACTTCCACTCCCCATCGACATCCAGGGCATGTGTTTGTCGTTGTGCTGAGCGGTGAAGTTGAGTCGGCGCTCGACGGCCAGCCACCGCAGCTCTACAAAGCCGGACAAGCATGGTATGAAGAGCCAGGTCAGTTGCATCGGGTAACGCGCAATCCAAGCACCTCCCAGCCCGCCTCCCTCGTCGCCTGGTTGCTCTCCAATGATAAGGAGACACTGGTGCAAGCCACCGAATCAAAGCCATAAACCTTGACGCCAATGGCGGGGATTACGTCCCACATCCTCGACGTAACCCCGTCCGTGCCGCTTGCGCGACGGAGAAACAGACTAGAATTTTTATCGGGCTGGTACCAACGAAATGCCCAGGTACGGCAGGATGGAAGGTAGGTAGGCAGGAAAACGTGGTGAATTGGAAATGCGAAATCTGGACTTGAATTTGCTACGGGTGTTCGACGCAATCATTCGGGAAAAAAATGTCCTGCGGGCGAGTGAAGTCGTCAGTCTCAGCCCGTCTGCGGTCAGTCATGCACTCTCACGACTCCGGGCGCTGCTCAACGATGAGTTGTTTGTGCGCACGACGAGCGGCATGGAGCCGACTGTTCGGGCACTTGAAATGGCGCCGCTGGTGCGAGATGCCTTGGTAGCGATCGAACGTGCGGTCGGTCCCAGAGAGTTTGATGCAAGTCATACCGATCGCCAGTTCTGTATTGCCGCGACTGACCATATGACAGCAGTGATACTGCCGAACTTTTTGCGGGCCATTTCAACCATCGCGCCTTACGCGAGTTTCACCGTATTGCCCGCCAGCCGAATCGACCTGACCGCGCAGATTGACGTAGGTCGTGTGGACATTGCCCTTGGCTCGTTCTCTGGCATTCCTCACCGGCTGCGCGAACAAGTGCTCTTCAAGGAACACGACATGATGGTGATTGCCAAAAATCACCCACTCGCCGACAGCAGAATAGGATTAGACGCTCTATCAAACCTCCCTCTTTTGGTCATATCCACAGGCAGCTCGGAAGATGGCGAATTCTCCGAACGAGGTTTGACGCGGCGCACTGAAATGTTTGACCGGGACGCTCTGACAGCCGCGTTTGCTTCGATCGGAAAATACCCCGACATCAAGATGGTGCAACCGCATTTCCTTGCCGTCCCAAGCTTGCTGTCCGGCACCAAAATGGCTGCGATCGTTCCAAGCACTCTGGCGCACCTGTTCCACCAATCAGGCGTAGCGTGCGCTTCGCAACTGCCTTGGCAAGCCCCACCACGTTCCGTGCAAATGGTGTGGCATGAACGACATACTCACGACCCAGGGCATAGTTGGCTGCGCAGCATGCTATCCAATGCGGCACCGTCTGCGGAGATTGTAGAACCGTAACCTACGCCGACAGTAATCGCAGACTGAATGCACGGTGTGCATTTTCATGTGATGAAAATTGCACTTCAGTGACAGCAAATCTGCAACGTAGGGTAGTCAGGACCTTAATACGTTAAATGACTGGACGTGAATCATGCCTGATGCCCAAACCGAGTCGATACTTGAGCTGACTGAAGTCGAGCAGATCATGGTAAGTCGATTTGCCAATCGCTTTTACCTGAATCGTGAAGTCGAGCTTGAAGTGATCACCGCCATCCTCCATGCCGCGCGTCATGCCGGCACAGGAGCTAATGTGCAACCGTGGAAGGTCTATGTCACCACAGGGGCTGCCAAAGCCACGTTGACAGACGCCATCATCGCCGCGCACAAACAGCCGGCTCAATCCTCTTCTGAATACAGCTACTTTCCCGATCCATTGCCAGAGCCATACGCTTCCCGTCGCCGAGAGTTCGGCTCGATCTTCTACGGCTCACTGGGCATCGCTCACGACGATGTTGCCTCACGGGCGGCTCAGACCGAACGCAATTGCCGATTCTTCGATGCACCGGTGGGGTTGGTTTTCACCATTGATCGGCGTCTTGAAAAAGGCAGTTGGCTGGATCTGGGCATGTTCATTCAGAACATCATGCTCGCCGCAAAATCGCGAGGACTGGACACCTGCACGCAAGAGTTCCTCGCTCGTTACCACACCGTTTTTCGTAGCTGCCTGCCGCTGGTTTCTGAAGAGTTGGTGGTCTGCGGCATGGCGATGGGGTTTGGTGATCCGCAATGGGCCTGGCGGCGTCCGCAAATGCCAAAGGCTTCAATCGAAGAGTTTGCTTCGCTTCACGGCTTCTAAACTTTTGTTAAGACCGACCAACACCTGTTTTGGCGTATTGGAGAGTTAGCATTCATGCCACTGACCGAACGTTTCGATGTAAGAATTCCCGACAGCCAACTGGCCCGGGAAGTGACTCAACTCATTCGCGACACCGAAAGTGATTTACTGTTTTCACACTCCACACGCGTTTACTTTTGGGGGGCGATGACAGGTAAACGAAAGGACCTGATTTTTGACCCTGAATTGCTCTATACCGCGGCGATGTTCCATGATGTCGGTCTGACGTCGAAGTACAACAACAGCCAGCTCCGCTTTGAGGTAGACGGCGCCAACGCAGCACGTGACTTTCTGCGCGGTCATGGCATTTGCGCCACGGACGTCGAAAAAGTGTGGAACGCAATCGCGCTCCACACAACTCCCGGCATTCCGGAACACATGCATGCCGAGATCGCCCTTCTACAGGCGGGTGCAGGAATGGACGTGGCGGGACGTGGCTTTGAAGCGTTTACCGACGACCAACGAAATGCAGTGATTTCGGCCTATCCACGGGAGGCCCGATTCGCTCACAAAATGATCGACGAGTTCTACCAGGGTATGAAACATCGCCCTCAAAGTACCTTCGGCACGTTCAACGATGACTTTCTCGCCTATAAGGACCCGGAATTCAAACGCACAGATCTGTGCAGCATCATCCTGTGTTCACATTGGGAACATGGATAAGCAAACTGCTTCGCCCCGCTAGTTCAAAAGGATGCAGAGGCGCGTATTACCCATACGCGCCTTTACTTAACCAACGCTGTCTTGCGCAGTTCATCCCAAAGTTCTGGCAGGAATACCTCCTGAACAAGAACTCGATTTCTTCGACGACTGAATAGTGATCGTCTGGCCCAAAGCGGTTCAGCGTCCTGTTGACCTGCCTGCCCGTTTTCCAGATACCGGCACACATCAATCTCGCTTCTCTGATAAGGGGCGTCGCCAAATAATACAGTTCCAAGGGGAACCTCCCCTAATCCGAATAAAGGCGAATCACCGGCCTCACGATCTATACACGTAATGATAGACCGGGCAAAAACCCAGGGACGCCCCAGCCCAGCCAGATACACTTCACGTATCCAACCGCTGGCACCTGTTTCCAGGTCTAAGAGCTTGCACTCTTCTGGCAGGAGCCGCCCGGGCTCGTTGCGCAACGCAATGACTTGAAATTCGTTACCGGACAAAAGCTTCAAGCGACGGGTCAGCGATCCTCGGTCCAATAGCCAATTTCTGGTGACTGGATTCATCAATGAATGACAATCGCTGCCCATATGCCAGCGTGCGCAAGGTTGCAGGAAACGATCATGCACCTGCAACTCAGCCATTTGCCTGAACGTCATAGGAAATTCGGCCCGCGGGCAGAAAGAAGAAAGCAATCAATGCTCCGTTCTTCACTTCAGGATAGTGATGGCTTCCAGGTGCAGGAGCGGTCCAGCCGGCGCCTTGCCAACCGAGAGGTCCGGCCAATACAGCATGCTCGTCGAGCGGGATCACCATGTTGAGTTCTCCGTAGGGATGACTGTGATAATCCCCTCGGAATGTGTGCTGCGGGTTATCCAGTTCGTGGCCTTTGCTGTCGATATACACAGCGGTGATGCTGAAGTAGAAGGTTTGCGCTGACGGTTCACATAAACGGCTGCGACGATAATGCGGCCCACTGATTTCAGTGTTAGCCAACCACCCCTGCGCGACACCTTCAATCACCCGTTCAGCAATTGCCTGGTAAGTTTCAGTGCCAGGCCCGTAATGGTCATTAAGCCAGCGCTCTATGTTTGCGCCAGCAGTCTTGTCTTTGATTTCAGACAGGAACTCAACACACCGCCTGATCAGTTCATCACGCTGTTTCATTACAATCACTCTCTCATGGGACAGTTTGGGCAATCTCCCATACATTCGTCATAACCAAAAGAGAACTTCCTGCACGATCAAAATGCACAGCGTTCAGTCGATGCTGTGCACAATTCCTTAATCAACAGAAAGTGTGACGGAGTACGTCGCCAAGTCGCGTTAGCGCACCAGCTTTAGTTCTTTTCAGTGCACCCATCCGCAGTATTGAATTCAACTTCTAAACATTTGAAATTAACATGGCCCGCCTCATGGAGCGCCTCAAGGCACGACACTCAAGCCAATTCGATTTCCCTACATTCGTTTAAATGTGCAGCTGGTTAAAGCCCTGCGCACAGAGCAGAACAGGTGATGCCCTTTATTCCCTCCACTCCCGACGGCCAGCAGCGTTTTCAGGCTGAGCGTACCAACCTTCGAACAAGTGCGGCCTTGGTCAAGTGCAATGCAAACGCCTGGTCAGTGCGGATGCAATCAGGTGGTCAGGTACGGCGCAATTTCCCACGGTGCGGGGGACTATGGAATCAGCGTGTTGGCGGTATGCACAGCGTCTGGTTTTGGCCGGATAGCGACGGTCTGGCCCAGACCGTCGCAGTGTTGGTTAAACCTCTGTCTGCTCTGCCATTTCCAAAGCATCATCGACCTCGATGCCCAAGTACCTGACAGTGCTTTCGAGTTTCGTATGACCAAGCAGGAGTTGGACAGCTCTCAGATTCTTCGTCCTGCGATAGATCAACGATGCCTTGGTCCGCCGTAGCGTGTGAGTACCGTACATGGTTGGGTCAAGGCCAATAGCGGTCGCCCACGCTTTGACTATTCGAGCGTACTGCCTGGTGGAAAGATGGTCTGAGTCGTGCAATCGGCTCTGAAACAAAAAGTCCTCGCTTCGAAGACGCGCCCGATGCATCCAAGCTTCCAATACCGTTCGAGTTTGCTCAGTGATTTCAAATTGCAATGGATGCTGAGTTTTCTGCTGCATCACGATGGCCCGTGACGACACATGCTCCCCATGGGCGATGTCTCGGACTCGCAGCTTGGTTAAGTCACAGGCACGCAGTTTGCTATCGATGGCCAAGTTGAAAAGCGCCAAATCACGTGTCTTCTCTGCGAGTTGGAGTCTGATCCGGATGGCCCAGATATCTCTGACTCGGAGCGGGGCTTTCTGCCCGACAAGCTTTCCCTTGTTCCAAGGCTGATGGCGGGATCTAGTAGCGGTATTCATGGCGTGTCCTCCATGTTGATGGAGGACAAGGGTGGATCAGTCAGAACGAGCGGTGGTCGCAGTTCGGCCAAAAGCAGACCATCGACACGCAGCTAATACGTCAGTAATGTGCAAAGTAATATTTCGCTCCCCCCCTTCTGGATGTCGCGTTTACAGACTCGATTTTTTGATTGCTCAAGGGATTACGCATGAACATGGAATGTATGCCAAAAGCGGTTCGGCACCTAAAAGTTGAATTTAAGGAGCAATAAATTGGAAATCAGGATTGATATATTGGGTTCTCCAACAGAAAAGGACAAAGGAGTTCTGAATAACAGGTTTTCAGAATATCTTCGAATTCAATATCCAAATCTACCACCAGAGTCGGAAGATAAAATGTTTATGGTGGTTGCACACGATGAAGTAGGCGACTACATCGGTGCAATAAGCTGTAATTGTTACTGGGATGGCTTAGAAATTGACACTTTTTGGGTTAAGGAATCTCATCGCGGTAAAAAAGTAGGTTCTATGCTTTTGGAGAAAGCAGAAGTTATTGGTGCCGACAATGGGGCAGTAGTTGCATTCTTAAAAACCGTTGATGCGAAACAGTTCTATGAGCGGCATGGGTATGAGATTTATGGTGTTCTTGAGGACCGCCCAATCGGGACTAACTTGTACCATTTAAAGAAACGGCTAGTAAAACATGCTTAGCAACTGGTTCAAACCGTTCGCTTCGCTCACTGGGACGGGCTAAAGCCCGCCCCTTAGCCAAATTCTGGTCAGCGTCTGCATTGGGTCGTTTTTAGCCGGTCGCTGAGGCAGCGACCGGCCAAGAGCTACCGTTTGAGAAATGCAGTTTCTGAACATTACAAACATTAACTCACGGGCCACTGGTATAGATGAGCACAGCTATGAATGCTGCGAATGGAGATAGCAGAATCAGTCCACCGACGACAACTGCCCAGCCCCAGGCAAAACCACTCTCACCCTTGAAACGGCCGCCACTCAGCACGCCCAACACAAACACGCCAATTCGATGAGCTATCAAATCGATAATGAAGAACATTGGCCCTTTCTCCTTGCCGGTTTTCCATGAGACGTCAGAAGCGTCCGCTTTTGGCCGAAAGCAGACCTTACAACAGTAACCCCCTCTCCCGTCACAGACCTGTCACACCCAATTGCTAGCCTCACCCCGCCCAAACGCGTCCCTCTTCTCCGAATGCCTTCCAACCCAAGGAACCGCCTAAAGTGTTCCCAACCCCACCCCGCCAAAAAATCATCCTCCGCTCCGAAAACCTTCACTCCGAAGACTTCGGCGCTCTCTTCTCCAAACTCTTCGGCAACCGCTATTCCGACACCCCGCCTCTACCCTCCAACATCATCATCGGCGGTGTCTATGGCCGCCACGAAGGCGTCAGTTTTCGTCGCATGCATTACCACGGCGATTTCACCGTGACCTTCCCAGACCCGCAGGACGAGATAACTTTCGTCATCCCCACTGCCGGCAGGATCATCTTCAACCACGCCACCGAATCCATCGGCATGGCGCACATCGGTTTAGCCATCGACAAGGCTGACATTCGCTCGATGCACTTCCTCGACAATCACGCGCAGCATGGGATGTCGATTAGTCGGGGTCAGCTCACCGAGCGGTTGTCGATGCTGTTGGGTAAGCCGGTTCTGCAGAAGATTGTGTTTGAGCCGGTGGTGGATCTGAACACGGCGGCGTTTCAGGGGATCAAGGCGTTGATCGATTTGGCGACGGGGACGGAGTTTGATGTGTTGATCAACACCGGCACGTTGATGCCTTCGCGGTTGCGGGAGATGTTGATTGATGCGGTGTTGGAAGCCTGGCCGCACAATTTCACTGAGGCCTTGCGCCGCCCTGCTCCGTTGATTGCGCCGCGGCATGTGAAGTTGGTGGTGGAGTTTATTCAGGCGCATCCGGAGCAGTTGGTGAGTGGTGTGGATCTGGCGCGGTTGAGTAATGTCAGTCAGCGCGCATTGCAGGAGGGGTTTCGGCGGTTTGTCGGGACGTCGATTGTGGCGTATCAGCGGCAGGTGCGGTTGGAGCGGGCCTATGAGACGTTGGCGCAGCGGCATTCGGGGTCGGTGACTGAGGTGGCGTTGCGGTTTGGGTTTAGTAACGTCGGGCGGTTTTGTCAGTATTTTCAGAAGGCTTATGGGGTCAGTCCTGCACAGTTGATCGGTCGGCGTTGAGCGTTGCTCGGGAATATTGATCTGCGACAAGTTTGCTGGCGGGCGGCGGGGGTAAGCTGGTTTTGCTGAAGAAACAGCCGTGCAGCCGCACGTCACGGGCCGTGGGCCAAGGTGGCGTCAAATGAATAAAAAACGCATTGTCTGGGGGAGCATTCTCCTGGGCCTTCCGTGTGTCTTGCTTCCCGTACTTTTGATGGGCTATGTCGCCTGGGTGTTGAACCTGGCCGCGACGCAGCAACGTCTGGAATCGCTGGCCGTCGTGGCCTCGAATCGCGCCAACAATACGTTTCATGAAGCGGCCGGCGTGCTGAAGAGCATCGCTGCGTCCGAGCTCGCCCCTTGCACCCCGGACAGTATCGATGAAATGCGTCTGCTGACCATCAACACCTTCTCGGTGAAGTCGATCGGCTACGTCGAGGAAGAGGTTTACGTCTGCGGTTCGTGGGGGACGGTGGGCCATCGGGTGACGCCGTGGAAGGAAGATTTCACCACCGCTGATGGTGTGCGTGTGTCGCTTGGCGTTCAGGCGCGAATTGTTCCCGCCAAGCCGATGATGGCGCTGCAATATGCTGCGTTTAACGTGCTGGTCGACCCTGAGCAGTTTTTGCAGGTGATGGTGGAGGATGATGTGCATCTGATGGTCGGCACCGCCGCCGGGCAACTGGTCGGTGTATCACGGCCGGGGGCGGAGCGGTTCATTAGCCGGGTACATTTGGGCTCGGCCACAGCGCTGGAGGATGGCTATCTCTATACGCTGGTGCACAGCGGCGACTGGGTGGCGATTGCCGCCGTGTCGCGCCATGAGTTACTGCAGGGGCTGATCCGCAGGGAGATGCTGTTATTGCCGATGGGTGGGCTGCTCGCCGGCATGCTGGTGTTGATGCTCGTCAGGCGTACCCGGCAGCGCTTGTCGCCACTGGCCGAACTTGAGGTGGCGGTGCGCAATCACGAGTTCATCGTGCACTATCAGCCGATCATCGATTTGCACGATGGCGCCTGCGTCGGGGCCGAAGCGCTGGTGCGCTGGCTGCGTCCGGACGGCAGCCTGGTGCCGCCAGACGCATTTATTCCATTAGCGGAGCAGAGTGGTTTGATTCTGCCGATCACGGATCAGGTCATCGACCATGTGCTGGAGGACCTGGGGCCGCTACTGGTGCAGCAGCGTGATCTGCATGTGGCGATCAACCTGGCGGCGGCGGATGTCAGCAGCGGGCGTTTTCTGCCCCGGCTGCAAGCGGCGATAAGCAAGGCTGATGTGTGGCCGAGTCAGATATGGCTTGAGGCAACCGAGCGCGGCTTTCTGCAGATTGATGCGGCGCGGCAGATGATTAATCGGGCGCGAGAGTTGGGCTTTGTGGCGGCCATCGACGATTTCGGCACCGGGTTTTCCAGCCTGCAGCATCTGCAGCAGTTGCCATTGGATGTGTTGAAGATCGACAAGTCGTTCGTCGACAGCATCGACGTCGATCCGGCGGCGTCTTCGGTGACGGTGCACATCATCGAAATGGCCAAGAGTCTGCGCTTGAAACTGGTGGCTGAGGGCATAGAGACCGAGGCGCAGCGCGAGTATTTGCGTGGTCATGGCGTGCATTTCGGGCAGGGTTGGCTGTTTGCCAGACCCATGCCTGTCGCGCAATTTTATGGGTTCCTGCACAAGCATTCGAATACTCAGGCGCCAGTTGGGCAAGCACTTGAATGCCTGTGAATGCAGCGCTTTCAGAACTGGTAACTGGCCTTCAGGCTACCGGCGAAACCGTGGCTATCCCCGCCTCCGCTGGCACCCACTTCAGCGCCCACGCTCACCGGGCCAAGGCTGGCCATCAGGTTGACGCCGCCGCTGAACTGATCGCGGTTGTCGAAAGCGGCGCGTTGTTCGACATCCAGCCCCAGTAAGTGACCTTCACTGTCGACCTGATGATTGCCGAGTACATGCTCGTAACCCACGCGCGCACCGGGCACCAGTTGCCAGTTACCCATGGCAATCGGGGTGAAGGACATGTCGAGATTGGCCACGGCGCTGCGGCGGGTTTGTTTGCTGTCGTCGACGTCCAACGACAGTTCGCTGCCCTTCTCTTTGAAGCCTTTCAGATCGAGGTGGCTGACACGCACGCCGAGACTCGGCTCCAGAATCACGCCACTTACAGGTACGCGGTAACCCAGCGCCAATGTCGCGCCGGTGAGGTTGCCGTGGGTGTCGCCCTTCGCTGTGCCGAGGCCGCTACCGAGGTCGCGTTTGCTGTCGTAATCGACGTAACCGGCGCTGGCGTTGGCATCGACGAACAGGCCGCGTTCCAGACTGGTGAAGCCGTAGCGGGCGCCAATGTTGAAGAAGGTGAAGTCGGTATCGGCCTCGCCACCCGCACCACCGACAGTGCCTTTGCTGTAGCCGAAGCCGCCGCGTGCGCTGAGTTGTTCGGTGAAGCGTTGGGTGATGCCGACCATCAGGCCCTGGCTGTGTTCGTTGCTGCTGTCGGCATGGGCTGAGCCGTCGGTGCCGAGGTAGCCGGCAAGCACGGTTGTCCACAAACGGTATTGGCCGACTTTGAGGTCGGTGCCGCTGGCGAAGGGTGCGGCGGCTTGTTCAATCAGTGCGTTCTGGCGCAGCAGGTAGCTGGCGGCGTCAGCGTGGACTTGGCCGCCTACCGTGGATTCGACGCCGCCGAGGGTGCCTGCGTCGATGGCCGATTGCAGGTAATAGTTGTAAGCGCTGTAGGTGCCGGACAGGTTGGTGTTCTGCAACTGGCGCAAAAGCTCGGCGCCGGCAGCCGCGTTGCCGATCAGGCCAGCCTGACCGGGCAGGCTGTTGTACTCGACCAGTTTGCCGCGCAGGACGTAGATGGTTTCCTGCGACAGGCCCAGGCCTTGTTTGAGGTAGTTGTCCATGCTGCCGTATTCGGCGGTGACTTCATCGAGGCCGGACTGCAAGTAGCTGGCCTGCACGCCGAGCAGTGGCGCGTAGATGCTCGCCATACTTGCCGGCATTGCTTTCAACGTGGCGGCGACGCGGGCGGCGGTGTAGTCGTTGGTCGCCAGGTAATTGGCCATGATGGTAGCGTCCTCGACGCCGGCGATGCTCTGCAACACGGCAGCGGTCCAGCCGGTGCGATCCTTGCCGGCGGTGCAGTGGAACAACTGGGCGGCGTCGACGCTGGCGAGTTCGTTGAACAGTTTGCCGAACTGGCCGCGCATGCCCGCATCGCTGACGAACGCGCGGTTGGTCTGTTCCATCATGGCGATGGCGTCGGCGGCGCTTTTGAACGATACCGTGGTGATGTTTGCGCCGGAAGTGGTGCTGCCGATGATGTCGATGTTTTCGTAGGTTGCACCCGTGAGCAGGGTGTCCGGCGTCGCGGCAATTTCGCTTGGCGTGCGCAGGTCGTAAATGGCGTTGATACCGAGACTGTTGAGCGTCGTCAGATCCGCCGTCGACGGGGTCAGCGCGTTGGAGCGGTAGAACACGCCACTACGCATCGTCCCATCATGGGCGGTGGAATACGCGGTGGTGAGGCCGGCAATGTCACGGAAGTTATCGATGCTGCTCAGACGCGGCGTATCGAGCGCAACGGACTCGGCAGCGTGGGCAGCGGCGATGGACAGGCTCAGAACGGACAGCGAACACAGAAGACGTTGGAACACAGTGCAGCCTCATGGAATAAGCGTTGGGCTGGTGACTATGTGCAATGAAGTGATACGGAATATGACAGATTGAGTTCGAGTGAAAATGGCTGCGCGATTGGGCCGTGGGGTGCGTAATCTGTCCATTAACGGCGACTTCAGCGATTTCCCGCCGGCGCTGATGTTTGCCGATGAACTTGATCCGCTACGAGACGATACCCTGATAAAGCGCAGTGGCCGTCAGCAGCGCCGCAACCAAGTGGCAAAAAAAAGCCCGGCGGTTGAGGCCGGGCTTTCATCGAGTATTGCGGTCAAACCTTGCATTCAGACTGCACGGCGTTCGAGCAGACGGTCAGAACCACCTTCGGCTACCCGATTGCCTGTGAGGCGATCCGAACCATCGGCGGCAACGGCGTCACTGAACAGCGGATCGGTTTCAGTAGCAGCAACAGCATCGCTGAACAGCGGATCGGTTTCAGTTGCCGCAACGGCGTCACTGAACAGTGGATCGGTTTCAGTTGCGGCAACGGCGTCGCTGAACAATGGGTCGGTTTCAGTCGCGGCAAAAGCGTTCAGTGCAAAGATCGAGAAAGCGATGCCGAGGATGGTTTGACGTTTCATGGCGGTGTGCTCCAGAAGTGCAGTGAGTGGGTATGGGGCCGATCTTACGCCGCAAATCTGATATGAAAACCTGATTGAGTTAATGGCTGTTATTGACACAGTCAATGATACCGCCGATCAAACACATTCAGGTCAGGACGCTGTTCGACTCATCCTTGTTCGCCGGTAGAAAAAGCCGGCCCCTCTATGTGATAGACCGTGGGCTCCTGCGAAAAATATTCCTCCAGGCCCAGCATGAATATCCGATGGTCTTCGCTCGCTTCAAAGCCCGGGGTGTGATCTTCCAGTGTTTGCCACTGCACGATCAGGTTGAATTGATGGGGGGTTTCGATCCCCTGAGCGAGCGTGTGACCGATATACCCCTTTGCGCGGCTGAGCAAAGGAGCCACCTCGGCAAATGCATGTCTGAATTTTTCAATGTGTTGCTGGTGAACCGGGAGCAAAGCGATTTCATAAATCATGGCGTTTCTCCAAATCGAGTTTCAATAGTCAACAATGCGCACTGATCAGGTGAGTCTACGGCGCGACGGCAATTGCGATTTTCCCCTGAAGACCGTTGTTGCGACTCTCCAGCCGCGCATGAGCAAGTGGAATGTCGGCAAGCGAATACACAGCACCCACATGCGGCCGTAGCTGACCGCGCTCCACCAATGCGCTCAACTCATCCAGCTTGCCGCGATTTTGTCGGGTGAACACGAAGTGATAACTGGCGTTCTTGCCCCAGGCCTGAACGAGGTTTTGTGGCTGGGCAATATCCACAATCGAGACCACCCGCCCAAGTTGCGCGAGTACATCGGGGCTGCGCGACAATGTGTTGCCCCCAATGGTGTCGAACACCACATCGACGCCGTGGCCAGCCGTTTCCCGCAGGATGACCTCGACGTAATCTTCCTTTTCGTAGTCGATCATCACGTCGGCACCCAAACCCCGTGCGAACTCGAAGTTTGCCTCGCGTACGGTGGTGAACACCTTGGCGCCCATGGCTTTTGCCAGCTGTATCGCGACATGACCGACGCCGCCCGCACCGCCGTGCACCAGGATGCTTTCCCCCACTCTGAGCGCCGCTCGCCCGACCAGTGCTTCCCACGCCGTCCCGCCAACCAGCGTCAAACTTGCCGCTTCAAGATGGCTCAGCGAAGGCGGCTTCTTGCCAATGATGCTTTCGGCCGCCACGTGGTATTCGGCATAACTGCCTGAGCCTTCAAATATTTGCGGGGTGTACCAGACTTCGTCTCCTGGAGCGAACGCTGTCACCCCCGGCCCGACAGCTTCGACAACCCCAGACACGTCGTGCCCGGTGATGGCCGGCAGCGGCACCAGATCGGGATAATCGCCACGTCGAACCTGGAAATCCAACGGATTGATGGAGGTTGCGTGTACCCGAACCAAGACCTGTCCTGCCTGCGGCACTGGTTTGGGCACGTCGCAAAGTTCGAACGATTCCGGACCGCCAAATGATTTCAGTATCAGCGCTTTCACTGTAAATCCTCATTTCGACAAAAAGGGATATCGAGATTTCTCGATATATTGGGGCAAAAAAAACTACAGATCTTTCCCTATGATCTCGGCAAGCACACGGAGGGTGGCTTCATTGCGTTTGTAGTAAGTCCACTGACCGATGCGCGTGACTTCGACCAGGCCTACTCGTTGCAGCGTTGCAAGATAAGACGACACCGTCGACTGCGAAAGCCCGACGCCTTCTTGAATACTGCTGACGCAAACGCCCACCGTGTGAACGTCCCCTTCATCCTGTGGAGGGAAGTTCTTCTCGGGGTCCTTCAAACCGGTCAGGATTTCAAGACGTGTACGGTTTGAGAGTGCTTTGAATATTTCGAGTAAGTCCATGCCGCGAGGATATCGACATTTTTCGATATGTCAATACGAAAAACATCCTCACCCGTTATGGTTTCAAGGCGTGATCGTCTGCAGTGTCGGAGACGGCCATTGATTTCTTCTCCGGAACCACAAAACTCACTGTCGTGCTGGTGAGTATTTTGTGAGTCGGATCGGCTACTTCCAGAAGAACCTTGTGAGCGCCGGGCGTCAGTCCCACCAGAATAATCGGGCCTTCGCTGGTATGTGCCCATGTGCCCTTCCAGTCGTCGACGGTCACATGGAGGTGCCCGAGACGCGGTGATACATCGGCAGCCGCTTTGCCAAATACCGGCATGACCCTGGCGTGATCCGCTTGATATTGAATAATGACAACTCCACGGGCGAGTGGCTCGGCAAGCGGCGCGTAGGCAATGAGTTTCGGCGCAGTTTCAGAGTCCAATGGCAGTATTGCCGGTGGAGAATCGGCGTTTGCTATCCCTACTCCGCACACGGCGGTGCAAAAGAAGGCGCTCAATGTCAGGGTCAATAGGTTTCCGGAGGCGAGGGGCATGGGTTTTCTCCCGCGTTATTTCATTCAAGCCTAGTTCAAACCAATGGTTGCTGTTGCCCCTCGTGGCCGAGAGCGATGCCGAGGCGCGCATGCGGCGATGCCAGTCTGGGTCAGCCCTAAGCTATCCTTCACGCAGAGATGCCGAGCCTCCCAGCCATGGCGCTTCAGCTTGTATCTGCTGCGCGACATCGCCGTATTCATTGCATCCGGCGCCGCTGGACTGGCCTTCTCGTGGGGGGCTCTGCGGGGACGGCGGTCGTTCAAGCGCTTGCGCGCAAAGTTCTAGCGCCTCTTTTAAAAAGCACTCACTCTTGATCGGTCGAATATTCAAGCGACTGAACTCAACCACTGGGCATCACCAAACATGAACCAACTGTTAGCCATTCGTGTGTTTGCCCGGGTCGTCGAAGCGGGATCATTTGTAAAGGCTGCGGACTCTTTGGAGATGCCTAAAGCGACCGTAAGCAAGTTGATTCAAGACCTCGAAAGTTTTTTGCGGGTGCGCCTGCTCCAACGCACCACGCGCAGTGTGACCGTCACCGTCGAGGGGGCCAAATATTACGAACAGACCGCTCGAATCATTCGCGATCTTGAAGAGATCGATTCCTGCCTTCAAAGCACGCGACTCAATCCTAGCGGCACCCTTCATGTCGATGTAGGTGGTTCCGTGGCCACTTCGTTGATCATTCCGGCCTTGCCGGCGTTTTTTGCGCGATTTCCCGATATCAAGATCGACCTTGGCGTGAGCGACCGGCATGTCGACTTGATCAGTGAGAACGTCGACTGTGTGATTCGCGGTGGCGCCCTCCGGGAGCAGTCATTGGCGGCAAGGTTCCTGGGCGAGGCTTCTTGGACCACCTGTGCCTCACCGACCTACTTGCAGCGATTGGGTAAGCCTGCTCACCCGTCGGAGCTGGAGAAGGAGCATCGCCTTGTCAGTTATCAATCGGCGCGCACCCGTCGAGCGGTCCCGGCAGTGTTTCAGCGCGGCGAAGAGAACATTGAGGTAATCGGCAACAGTGCGTTGAGTGTCAATGAAAGCAACGCGCACATTGCTGCTGGACTGGCGGGGCTGGGTGTAATCCATACGTTCAGTTATTCCGTGCAGTCTTATATCGAGACCGGCGCATTGGTGGCCATCCTGCAAGACTGGCGTCCAGCCCCCTACCCCTTTCATGTCGCCTATCCGCCGAACCGCAACCTCAGCCACCGGGTCCGTGTGTTCATCGACTGGCTGGTGGAGCACTTTTCCACGTTGCAGTGATCGCTCCACGCAGGCTATGCGCAATCAGATTTGTGCAGCACCACCGTCGACGAACAATTCGATACCGTTGATAAAGCTGCTGTCATCGGAAGCCAGGAACAACACGGCCTTGGCGACTTCTTTCGGATCACCCAGACGCCCCATCGGCACAAGGCTGGCCAGATGCGCGTGCAGACCGTCAACCTGTTCTGCCGGTACCAGGCCTGCCAGACCGGGCGTGGCGACCGGGCCAGGGCTGATGGCATTCACACGAATGTTGCGCGGTTTCAGATCCAGCAGCCAAGAGCGGGCGAAGTTGCGCACAGCGGCTTTACTCGCGCTGTAGACGCTGAAGTTTTCGGTGCCTTGGCTGGCAGTGGTCGACGCCGTCAGGATCACCGAGCCACCGTCTTTGAGCAGCGGCAACGCCTTCTGTACGGTAAAGAGCAGGCCTTTGACGTTAACGCTGAAGATGCGGTCGAAATGCTCTTCGGTGATCGACCCCAGGGGCAACATGTCGCCACCACCGGCATTGGCAAAGACGATATCGAGGTGGCCGGCCTGCGCCGCAATGACCGAGAAAACGTTATCCAGATCAGCCAGATTGGCCACATCGCCCTTGATACCGAATGCCTTGTCGCCAATCAGGGCGACCGCTGCATCCAGCTCGGCCTGACGGCGACCGGTGATGAAAACCGTTGCACCCTGTGCTGCAAACTCCTGCGCGGAGGCCAGGCCGATACCTGTGGTGCCGCCGGTAACCAGTGCAACTTTACCTGCCAGTTTATTGCTCATCTGTAATGCTCCGAGTGACTGCGTAGTGGGGTTTCAGTTCGGTATTTCGAACCAGTGAATCCACTCTATGCCTGCCGATTGCACAGAAAAACCGGGTAAATCCGATTTGTCTATCCATCCACCTGGATAATTAAATCGGTGTATCCATTAGATAACGGCTCGAATCTTCATTCGGAAAAACAAAAAACGCACCCGAAGGTGCGCCTTGATGCGATCCAACAGGATCAAGCGGTGAAACCACCGTCGGCGACGATGTCGGCGCCCGTGACAAAAGACGCTTCAGGGCCGGCAAGGAACGCCACCACACTGGCAATTTCCGCAGACTGACCATAACGACCAAGCGCAATGCCAGGCTTGACGATGTCGCTCACCGGGCCGCCATCGGGGTTCATATCGGTATCGGTCGGGCCGGGATGAACGGTGTTGACCGTGATGCCTTTCGGCCCGAGGTCACGTACGAGGCTGCGATTGAATCCAGTGATCGCGCCTTTGGTCAGGGTGTAGAGGGAGGCTGTCGGGAACGCCGCATAACGGGTCATGGACGAGCCGATATGGATAATCCGGCCGCCTTCCTTCATGAAACGAACCGCTTCCTGGGTGGCGACGAATACGCCGGTGACGTTAACGGCGATCATGCGCTCGTAGGTGTCGAACTCGATGCCCTCGATCGGGCCGCCCAAGGCGAGGCCAGCGTTGTTGACCAGAATGTCGATACGGCCAAACGCCTCAACGGTTTGTGCCACCGCAGCCCGCACGGCGGCGGGTTCACCAGCATCTGCCAGGATCGCCATGGCACGCCCACCGTCATTGGTAATTGCCTCCACGACTTCCTGTGCCTTGGCCGGCGACGCACTGTAGGTCAGCGCAACGCACGCACCGTCAGCGGCCAGACGCTTGGCCACAGCGGCACCAATCGAACGGGAACCGCCGGTAACCAAGGCGACTTTTCCAGCGAGAGGGAGAGTTTGAATGGACATGAACATTTCACTCTTGAGTTAAGGTGAAATCATCATGGCCCCGTGATGATCAATTGATTAGAGTGCAATGACTCACATCATTTTCAAGCATTGCTATCAGGTGATCCATGGAAACACTGGCCAATCTGGAGTGCTTCGTCCGTAGCGCCGAGACCGGCAGCTTCTCGGCCACCGCACGGCAGCTCGCGCTGACCCCGGCAGCGGTCAGTCGGAATGTGGCCATGCTTGAGCGCAACATGGGCGTGCGCTTGTTCCATCGTTCCACTCGCAAGCTGACGCTGACTGAAGCCGGAGAGCACTTTCTCGCGTCTATCGGCAGCAACCTCGATGCTTTGCAAAACGCCATCAGCGCTGTCGCAACGGATCAGGGTGAGCCGGCTGGATTGCTGAAAGTGAGCATGGCGCCCACCTTCGGCATCAGTCAGGTGCTGCCGCTGCTGCCGGAGTTTTTGGCCAGGTACCCAAGGATTCATCCTGAATGGCATTTCGAGAACAGGCAAGTCGATCTGATCGCCGAGGGATTCGACGTGGCTATCGGCGGTGGGTTCGAATTGGCTCAAGGCGTGATCTCACGCCCGCTGTCCCCGGCGCATGTCATCGCTGTCGCGTCACCCGAGTTTATGCGCGGAAAAACGCCCCCTTCCGACCCTCAAGCACTTGAGTCTTTCGAAGGGATTGTCATGCGGTCTGGCCGGACAGGCAGAGTCAGGCACTGGAGCATGCGTAATAAGGAAGGTCTGGAAATGGCGGCTCGCGTCAGGGACTCCCTCATCGTCAACGATCCTGCGGCCGCGCGCGAAGCGGCGTTGCTGGGGTTGGGGGTCGGCTTTCTCGCAATCCCGGATGTGCTCAGTTGGATAGAACGCGGAGACCTGGTGCGATTAGTCCCTGACTGGTACGCCGATGCGGGAACCATTTCCATGTACTTTGCCACCCGTACCCTTATGCCAGCCAAGACCCGGGCGTTTATCGACTTCGTCAGCGAGGTTTTTGAACAGCGACAACTTGCCCGGCAGTTTTCAGGCCGTAACGGCTGACGTTTCTGCGCACCTTCTTCCATCGATCAACAATCGTCCAAAAGCAGACGTCAAACCTGTCACGCGGTTATGATCCCGAACACCCGGCCTCCATGGACTCACGCTGATGCCAAGTTCACAAACCCGCCCTACCCCCGCGCCACTGCTCAAGCCAGGCGAAACAGTGGTGCTGTTCGACGGCGTGTGCAAGCTGTGCAATGGCTGGGCACGGTTTCTGATTCGGCATGATCATCAGCGGCGTGTGCGCTTGGCGGCAGTTCAGTCACCCGAAGGCCAGGCACTGCTGGCATGGGCGGGTTTGCCGGTGGATCAGTTCGACACCATGGCAGTGATTCGCGATCGGCAATATTGGGAACGTTCCGATGCCTTTTTCGAAGTCATCGGCCAGTTATCCGCCCGTTGGCAACCCTTGCGATTGCTGCGTGTCGTCCCGCGCAGGTTGCGCGATTGGGCCTATGACCGCATCGCGCTGAATCGTTATCGGCTCTTCGGCAAGTACGATACGTGCCTGCTGCCGAATCCTGACCACGAACAACGCTTTTTGAAAACAACGATGCCGTTCGTGGCTAAATCAGAAAACTGACCAATTGAACCGGCGTCATCTTCGTCACCATCATCAGCACTATCACAAACATCCCGGCAAAACCGGCGACGCCCATCCAGAACCACTTTCTGTACACGGCTCGATAATCTTCATTGAGCCCCGTCCCGGCCTCCCCCGCACTCGTTGCCATCACACACAGGCGTTTCTGCAAGACCAACACCGGCAGCCAAAGCGACCCGACACAAAGGAAAATGACCAGCGAGGTCAGCACCCACTCAGTAGTCATGGGCAGGCCCGAGAGCCTCATCAGCAGATAACCCGTGATGATCTGTACAAAGCCTGCCGGTGTGGTGATCCAGGCATCGAAACGCACGACCATGCGCGCGACGTGGGCGATCACCTGCGGATTGGCCGTGCGGCTCGCGGCGACCAGATAGAGGTAGGAACCCATGCCGAAGCCGAACAGGAAAATCGCCGCGATGATGTGCAGGTACTTGAGGCCCAGATAGAGCATGTTCAGTGCTGCCCGTCAGAGAAATGCACGGACAAGCTCAGGTTGTGCGGATCATTGATCGCGGCCAGGTATTCGTCGACGCTGACTTCACCCACGCAAGGTCGGGCCCCGGGTTGCGGCACGTAGCCTTGGGCCATTTTTGCCGCCAGCGCCACAGCCGCGCAGCTTGGGATTTCCGGGCCTTTGTCATTGAGTGCGGTCAGTTGCGCAGTCATGGATAGCGGTTGTCCTTCAGCGCCAATGCCCTGAACGTCGATGTACATTGCACTTTTGCCATCGCCGAAACGTTCGAACCGGGTGCCCAGCCGATGCAGTCTTGCGGCCCAAACGGTATGGTCGCGAACCAGTCCGGTCTTCAGCGCCTGCGCCAACAGAGCGTTGGCGATACCGCCCAGCTTCAACCCGGCGCCAGCCTTGAACCTCAGAGTTTGCGCGCCATAGCGGCCGGCAAAAATATCCATGTCCGGCACATCGACGTTGGCCAACAAACGGGTGCCCAGTTGCGGCATCTTGCGCAGGGTCAGATCCTGCCAACCCGATACCTCATGCACCTTACCGTCCTTCAGTTGTTTGATCGGTTTGCCTGCGTAGGCCAGAACACCTTCAATCGTCGACAGCCCCGGCATCTTTGCCGAAGAAGAAATGCCGTGTTCGATCGAGTCGATCCGTGCGAAGCGATGGCGTTGCTGATCGATGATCGCCGATGAAAGTGTCGGCACCGAACTGCAACCACTGAGGATCGCCACGCCCGCCGCTTTCGCACTGGCATCGAGAACGCCCACGGCATTGACGAAGGTTCGGCAGTCCGCCAGATCGCAATAGTTCACCCCGGCAGCGATGCAGCTTTCGGCGACCGCATAGGATTGGCCCTGAAACGGCCCGCCGGTATGAACCACCAACTGGATGTTCAATGAACGCAAAACCGAGCTGAACTCCGCTCCCATGGCATCACCGCACCAGCCTTCGGCGACCGTGCCGGGCTGGCGGTTCAACTCATCGAGCTTGCGCTGCAACTTTTGCGCATCACGCCCCGAGAGCAAAAGTTCCACACCCGGCATGACCGCCAAATGCCTGCAAACGATGCTACCGAAATTGCCGTAGCCACCGACCACCATCACCCTGAACGGCATTTAACGCTTCCCTAAATGACAGGCTGTTCTCAGCCAATTCCGACACGGACCTACCGGCGTGAAGAATATAGAGCCGAGCACCAGCAAGCCACTCAACAATTCCACGGCGCCTGCGTGGTCACGTCAGATCGAGACTTGCTCAAGAAAGATCAACTGCAACGGCTCAGCGAGCAGATCATTCGCCGCTGCAGCAAAGCGCTGGAAGTATGGCGTGGCGAAATGCGCGTCCAGCGCCGCTTGATCCTTGAATGCCTCACGCATGTAGAAGGTGCCGCGCTCGTCACGCAGTTCAAACAACACATAGTCGAGATTGCCCGGCTCTGCCCGGGTGGGCTCAACCAATGCCAACAACCCTTCTTTCAAGGCCTGCTCCTGACCCGTTCTGGCCTTGAGCACGGCAATCGAAACCAATACTTCAGCGGATGTAGTCATCATCAATTCTCCAAAATCCAAAACAGGTATTAACGGGTAGGTGCTGGCGCCGCATCGATTTTCAGGCGTAGCAGGCTGTAGGGTTTTTGCCGCTGATCCTGACCACCGCGAAACGCCGCTTGGCGGTGTAACTGGTTGGCGATGAAATAAAGATAACCGTCGGGACCGATCGATAAGGTGTCGGGCCAGAGCAGACGCGGATCGTGCACCAACGTCTGCCATTGGCCATCCGGCAGGCGCTTGCGGATCGCGTTGTGCTCGTAGTCCCCGGCATAGACAGCGCCTTCGGCATCCGCCTCCATGCCATCGGACGCGCCCTTCTCACCCAGATCCTGCACTGCGGCGGCCAGTTGCTGTTCGCTTACGCGGGTATCACGCAGCAGCGCTGTGGATACGGCATACAAATGCCGGCTCGACAGTGGCGTGAAATACAGCGTCTTGCCGTCCGCCGACAGCGCGATCCCGTCGGATGCCACGCCTAGCGGTTTGCGTTTGCCGTCAGGTCCTTCGACCGCCACTGCCAAGCCTTCAACCACCGGTACAAAAGCCGGATCAACCGAGGTTGCCGGGACGCCGCTCAAGCGGCGCATGGCACGGCCAGTGGCTATATCCATGACGATAATCGCCCCGGGGCCGCGCAAGGATGAGTCAGTGAGGTAGACCGTGCCTTCGGCGCCGGTGCGAAAGTCGAAACGCATGTCGTTGACGTAGGTACTGGGCAACATGACGTTCTCTGGAAACACCAGGCGCTTGACGACTTTGTTGCTGGCAAGGTCTACCGCCACCAGCTTCGCGCCACGCGGCTTCGGTTCAGCGAAGCCCGGCGCGGCCGTGTCGAGCAGCCAGACGCGGCCCTGCCCGTCAGCAACCACACTTTGTACGCTGATCAGACCATCGCTCGGATCGTTGGGGTTTTCCCGGTTGATCGCGGCGTTCGGATAAGCCACTACCTGGCCGTTGCGGATCTCGCCCACGGTGAACGGTACGTTGTCACCCCAACGCGGAAAGTTGACGAAGATCCGCCCGGTCTCACTGACCGTTACGCCGGTTGGCATCGCGTCGTAAAACCCATGGACCTGTTCCAGTTTGCCGAAGGATCGATCAGCGGGTGCATCCGCCGTTAAAGGAATGGCGCTGATCGCATGAGCGAGCGGCGTCGCCAACACAGCGGCCGAGACCATGGCCAACAGGACGGGAAGTTTTTTCATACGCATAACGTGCTCCTGGCGGCCGCTTTGAAGGCCCCCTCTGAATGTCTTGACGGTGCTGATCAGAACCCTTCAAGAACGATTTTTCCCCGGGCTTTGCCGCTCTCGACCAGCGCATGGGCGCGCCGCATGTTTGCTGCGTTGATCGCGCCGAAATGCTCGCCCACGGTGGTCTGCAAAACGCCCCGATCAATCAGGTCCGAGATCCGGTCAAGCAAGTGATGCTGCTCGATCATGTCCGCGGTTTCGTACAGCGAGCGGGTGAACATCAACTCCCAATGCAGCGACAACGATTTGCGCTTGAGCGGCATCACATCAAGACGCTCGGGATCGTCGATCACGCCCAGACGCCCCTGCGGCTTGAGCACTTCAATCAGCTGTAAAAAGTGTTGCTCGGTATGGGTCAGACTGGCGACATAGTCGACTTCGCAAAGGCCCAGCGCCTGCAACTGACTGAGCATCGGCTGGCTATGGTCGATGACGTGGTGCGCCCCCAATTGCTTCACCCAATCCGCCGTTTCCGGACGTGACGCCGTGCCAATCACCGTAAGGCGGGTCAACTGCCGGGCCAGTTGCACCAGCATCGAACCCACGCCGCCAGCCGCTCCCGTGATCAACAGGCACTCGCCCTCCCCTGAACCCTCAACGACACCGAGCCGCTCAAACAACAACTCCCAGGCAGTGATCGAGGTCAGTGGCAACGCGGCAGCCGCGCCTGCGCTCAAGGATTGTGGTTTGTGCCCGACAATCCGCTCATCCACCACATGCAATTCGCTGTAGCTGCCGGCGCGGGCAATCGAGCCGGCGTAGAACACTTCATCACCGGGTTGAAACAGCGTCACGTCAGAACCGACCTCGCGGACGATACCTGCCGCATCCCAGCCGAGGATTTTCGGTTCTTTGGTGAAAGTGCCAGCCCGCACCTTGGTATCGACCGGATTGACTGAAACCGCCCGCACTTCGACCAGCAGATCCCGTGGGCCGGGCACTGGCGCAGGCATCTCGATGTCCTGCAATGACTGTGGATCTTCAATGGGTAGGGCGTGCTGGGTGAAGGTGATGGCTTTCATGGAAACTCGCTGTCTGAAGGGCTGATACGTTGATATGCCGCCATCTTCGACTTCCCACGGACAAAGAAAAACCTGCAGAATGCGCCAACACTTTCACTGCAGGAGTGAAAATGATCCGCATCGATGATCTTGGTTTGTTCATCCGCAGCGCAGCGCTGGGCAGCTTTACCGCCGCGGCGCTGGAGACTGATCTGTTGCCCGGTCAGGTCGCTGCTGCCATCAAACGCCTGGAGCGCGAGCTGGACGTTCGTCTGTTCGCGCGCACTACGCGCAGCCTGAGGTTGACCGCCGAGGGCGAGCAATACCTGCCCACTGCGCACGCCGTGCTGGAGGCGTTGAAGCAAGGCAAGGAAAACCTGCGGGGTGAAAACGCCACGCTACGCGGCGTGCTGCAAGTCACCGCGCCTTCTGACTTGGGGCGCAATATTTTGCTGCCGTGGTTAACCGCATTCCGTCGTCAGCATCCGGAACTTACCCTGCGCTTTGTCCTGTCGGACCAAATGGCCGATCTGTTCCGCGATCCGGTGGATGTCGCCATTCGGTATGGCTCGAACGAAGACGCCAACTACGTGGCACTGCCTCTCGCGCCCTGGAACCACAGAGTGCTGGTGGCCTCCCCGGACTACGTGCAACGTCACGGGCAGCCAGCAACCCCCGATGAATTGTTGCAGCATGCGTGCCTGCTCTATCTGCAGGCGGGCCGGGTCTACGACAAATGGTGCCTGGGCAGGCAAACGATTCAAGTCTGCGGCCCGCTGTTCAGCGACGACGCCGATGTGGTTCGGCGCTGGGCACTGGACGGTGAAGGTATCGCTTACAAATCCTGGCTGGATGTCAGCGCGGATGTGGCGGCGGGACGGTTGATCGTGCTCCTGCCGGACTATCCCGGTGAGACCTCGCCGCTAAGCCTGGTATCTCCACATCGCAAGCAGATTTCCCCCGCGGTGTCGCAACTCTATACGTGGTTGAGCAGTCAATTTGCCGCCCTGCAACCGGTTTGCCCCTGATGCTGAACAAAAAATAAATGAACCCGTCACACCTCGCGCCGCCTAAGAAAAACCATCATGAGGTAGCCAATGCAAATCGAAACCGTGTGGATCGTACTGGCGGCAGTTCTTCTGCTGATCGAACTTTGGGCCATCAATCGGGTGCGTAAAAGTGAGGGAAAATCGAATAACAAGGGAGTTTGGATCGTGTTGATTGTGTTTGTGCCGCTGTTCGGGCTGATTGCCTGGGCGATCGCTGGTCCCAAACACATCAGCCAGAATACGGCATCGCATCCCGGTCGCTGAAAAAGCACCGCGCCGGCTTCACGCATAAGAATCTCGATGGTCTTCGGACCAATCCCGTCAAACTCCGCCAGGCGCGTCTCGAACGCTTGGCGGTCTGCGCTCGCCGCAACAATATTGCAGACCTTTCCCACGTACTCATTGATTGAGCTTGTGGGCCAAGAAAAACATGCCGGGCTTTTTTTGCGTTAATTTCACTAGCACAATCGATTCAATGTCGGAGCGAGCTTGCTCGCGAAGAGGCCGGCACTTCCAGCCTCAACATCGACTGACCCACCACATTCGCGAGCAAGCCCGCGCGCACCTGTAGTACCGTCACCTCCTCGACAACAAGGAGGTTGCTATGGGACACGCAGCAAGCAAACGCATCGTGGTGATTGGCGCGGGAATCGTTGGCGCGTCACTGGCATATCACCTGGCAGGTAAAGGGGCGGATGTGACTTTGATCGAGGCCGGAGAGATTGCGTGCGGTGCAACGGGGCACTCATTCGGCTGGATCAACGCGACCTGCGCCGGACCAGATCCCATTGCGCTACTGCGGAGTGCGGCGATCAGCGAGTACCGTCGGCTCGAAAGCGAGTTACCTTCCTTGCAAGTCCGCTGGACCGGAGCGCTGTCTTACGGCGCAGTTATTGACGACCTTTCGCGCTCTTCTGCAAACCTGTTGCCGCGCGCAAAGATTCTCGAGCGCGAACCGAACCTGAAGCATCCCCCGCTACAAGCGCTGTTTGCCGCTGAAGAAGGTGCGCTCGACCCTTCACAAGCGACCCACGCGCTGATCGCCGGCGCTCAGGCCTTTGGCGCAAAAATCATCACACAGACTCGCGTGCATGGCTTCGCAATCCGCGACGCCCAGTTAACAGGCGTGGAAACCGCAACCGGGAGCATTGATGCCGATACCGTCGTCATCGCCGCAGGCACCGGCACTCCCTTGTTGACCAACCTGCTGAACGCATCACTGCCTATAGAAGCCGCGCCGGTGATTCTCATCCGCTACACGACCCAACCCGATCTCGTGAACGGCATCATCTCCAACCCGCAATTGGAGGTGCGCCACAGCGCGGATGGTGCGTTGCTGGCAGCGGAAGATTATCTGGACGACACGCCACAAAACCGGCCGGAAGTAATTGCGCTGCGAACAGCCGAAGCCATTCAAAGCGAACTTCACGGCGTTTTTTCCATCGCGCCACAGTCAGCCTGTGTCGGCCTCAAACCCGTCACTGTCGATGGCCTGCCGATTGTCGGCTACCTGCCGAATATCGAGGGTGCCTACGTCTGCTCAATCCATCCGGGCGTCACGCTGGCGGCGATTGTGGGTCGTCTTGTGAGTGAGGAGATCATCGATGGCAAATCTGCAGCAGCGCTCAATGCCTGTCGGCCGGAGCGATTTCTGAAAATTTAAGCGGCGATTGGTTTAAATGTCTCGATTGCGGATCTGACGTCCGCTGTGAGATTCAACTGAAAGACTCAGATAACGGACTCCCCCTCGTAACGGAAGACACCTCATGTTAGAACGCAACACACTGGTACCTGAATTAATGGTCACCCAATTGGAGGCCAGCCTGGCCTTTTGGGTGTCTTGTCTAGGGTTCAATATTGCGTACCAACGCCTCGAAGAGGGCTTCGCTTACCTGGACCTCAATGGCGCTCAAGTCATGCTGGAACAGATTGATCCGCACGCCAATCAATGGCTGACCGCTGCGCTGGACAAACCTTTTGGCAGAGGCATCAACCTACAGATTGACGTAGAAGCTGTCGCGCCAGTCATTCGCAGACTTGAAGAGGCGGGTTTTGCACTTTACAGAGCCTGCCAGGACACCTGGTATCGGGCGGACAAGGTAGAAGTGGGTCAACGCGAATTCATCGTTCAGGACCCTGACGGTTATCTTGTAAGGTTGGTAGAGCGTTTGGGTGAGCGGCCAGTCAGTTCAATCTGATGGCTCGCCATTGCCTCCCACAATTCCACTAACCTCATCACACTCAAGGACACTAACCTTCATGGATGAAACCATCACTTACCGAGTCGCAACCGCCGCCGATGCACTGACCCTGTGCGAGCTGGGCCAATTGCTCAACGCGGTGCATAACGCTGCCCGCCCCGACATTTACGCCGCCGCCACCGAAGACTTTGCCCGCGACCTGCCGCACTGGTCAGGGGTGTTCGAGAACCCGGATCAGGTCGCCTTCATTGCGCACATCAGCGATCAGGCCGCAGCGTTCATTACGGCTACCCTGTCGTCTAGCAAACCGCCGCTGATGCAGCCGCAAAAAGTCGTTCGTATCGGATCGGTGTGTGTGGCCGAGCAGTTTTCTGGCAAAGGCATCGGTCGCGCATTGATTCAGCGCGTCAGAGACTGGGCGGTTGAACATGACGCACAGGATTTGCGGTTGACGGTCTGGCCGTTCAACGAACGCGCGGCGCGGATGTACGCGGAATTTGGTTTCGAGGAGCGCGCCGTCGAGATGGGCATGCGTCTGGCATGAAGCGCCAAACCCGACTGCGCACGTGACCTGGCGGGGCGATTGCCTGAGAATTCTAGCCATTGTCCCGATTCCCGCCTACCATGCGCACAATTCGTATTACGGCGGCTGAGACGCCGTGCAACCAGCTAACAATACCTAAGCTGTTTGCCTGAACCACTGCCCTCCCGCACGAAAAAATTGAGTGAAAAAAATGAACCGTCAGAAAAAACTGCAGCAGTTGTTCAAGGAAAAAGCCAAAAAGGCCAGCGCGAAACTCGCGCCGAAAAAGCCCAAATACATCAGCAAGGCTGATCGGGCCAAGCTGGAGGCTGAGGCGGCAACTTCGACCGGGAGCCCCGCGACCACTGATTAATCCGGACACTGCATCAGCGGGAGGCATTCAATGGATCTGAAGTTCAGTCACGTCGATGTGCTGGTCAACCATCTCGAGGACGCGTGTGCCTACTACGCGCAGATCCTCAAAGCCAATATCTCCAAAACCCAGACATGGCAACGCGGTGGCCTGCATGTGCGCTACGCCGTCGCGATGATCGGACAAGAGCGTTTCATGCTGGTGCAACCGCTGGAAGGGAACTTGAAGACGCTGCTCGATACCGTCGGCGAAGGAATGATTTACCGTCACTGCTACACCACACCGGACATCGAGAAAGCTTATGACGACCTGCTGATCGCCGGTGTGCAGCCTGAAGATGAAAATGGCAATCCATTGACACGCCAACACCTGCAATCCCCTTCCGGGACACGGATTATCTGGCTGCCGAAACGCTTCGGTCACTTCTCTATTGAAATTCTGGAAGAACAATCACTGGAAGCGTTCATTGAAACTGCGTTTGCTTGAGTGATGAACAACTCCCGGGATTGGGCGAGCGCCTCCGTCCTTTCTCAAAGCGTCTTACCTGCCAGCCACGCCCCCCAAAACAGACTGCTGAAAAACCGTATCGCCTCACCAAATCCAGCCTCGCACAACAGCGCCTGAACCGCCGCCTCCGAATGTGGCGGATCGGCACCCTGAAGAATCTTGCCAAGCTTGGCCTGCACCTCATCCGCACTGGCACCCTGCTGCCGCCACCGCTGCCCCCATGCCGCCAGCAATAACGGTTGGCTGGCATAAGCGTATTGGTTGCCCGCGACGATCAGCGGCGCACCTGGTTTCAGGCGAGCCTGAATCGATTGCAGGATTGCTCGTTTGGGTTCCTCGCCATTCAGATGATGGAGCACGCCGATCAACGTCGCCGCGTCGAATGACTCATCAGCCGGCAAGTCATCGACATGCCCGAGATGCACATCCGTTCTGTGCAGCAAATCATTGGCCTGCAAATGCTGCGTCGCGGCCTCCAGCATTGGCTCGGAAGGATCAACCGCCGTGAAGCGCCAGCTCGGCTCCAGCGCGGCCATCGCAATGATTTCCTGCGCTGTACCGCCAGCGCCGACGACCAGTATTTTGGCCGAGGGCGAGGCGCCGAGGCTGGCCGCCAGCATGCACGCCGCCAGATCGTGGCATGCGTCATAACCCGCCAGTGCAATGCGGCTTTGCCTGGCGTATTCGTTGGCGCGGGAGGTGTCGAATTTATCGACGGGGTTGGGGGCGGATGAGTTCAATGGGCGATTCTCCTTGTCTTTGCAGCAAGGTACGCCGTGGTGTGGGATAAGAAAAATTCAATGATTTCATGTGGTGCATTCCTGTCGGGAATGCGGAACTGGAGTCCTGGCTTACTTCTTCGAGTATCGATGGCGTCTTGATACCTGCCACTCAATCCCAGTGATCGGGTTCAGTAGCCCATGGGAAATGAAAGTGCATAAGCGTCTCTAAATCAGATTTTTATAGACCTTTTCAACCGTCCGCTTTCGGCCATTAGCGGACGCTGCCAAACCGCGACAGAGACAACACGAAAACTATTATAGGTTCCATCGCACAGCCCCTTGCGACCACCCCAACTTTCCGTAAGCATCACCCCGAGTCTGCTGATACCCTTGCTCATAGTGGCGGCCAATTTTGCGTCCGTGAAATTCGACGGAATACCAAAGGAGTAAATAGTGGACCTTTTTGAAGAAGACAAGCGTTTGACTCTCAAACCGGTGAGGGCATTCAGAGACTTGCTGCTGAAAGCCTTCGCCACTGGGCCATGCACTTGTATCCGATGTCGCGAAACCAACGGCAGTCAGATGGACTACAAGTACCTGCACACGTTTGAGATCGATGGAGTTGTGTTCAACCGCCGCTTTGCTATTTCTGCATATTCTGACGTGCGGGGCGCTCTGTCCAAGTCATGGGAGGCATACTTCAAAACTGAATTACCTGAGGGCGGACCAGCCGATATGGAAGCCATTTCAGTCTTGGTGCAAGGAGAGGCTGCCAGCTTTTTACGGCCCATGCTCTACGCAGCTGATGTGGTAAGGGATATCGAAGGCGTTCCACACTTTTCCGCAGGAGCGTTTTAATGGGTGCCAACTAACACCCGGAAGAAACCAGCCATGCAGATCGCGCGCTCGACATGCACCATCATGGCCTACTAATTGAACAGCACCGGAAGTGCGTTAGCAACGTTCCTTTACCCTGCAAAATGGATATGGATCGTTCGTCGCGTGGTCTAGCTGAAACATGGGCCTAGCAAGTCTGTACGACAGTCATAGCGTCATCACTCAGACCGGGCAATTACTGTTTGCTCTATGCTATTGGCTGCCCTCGTCGAAGGGCAGCTATGGGTCGAAAGCCGTCCTTCGGGATTGACTGCTTATGGCCGATTGGTGCCTGCCGCGATGGGCAGTTATCGACCCATGACAGACATGAATTCACAGGCCACTGGTATAGATAAGCACGGTTATGAACGCTGCGAATGGAGATAGCAGAATCAGCCCGCCGACTACGACTGCCCAGCCCCAGGCAAAACCACTCTCACCCTTGAAACGGCCGCCACTCAGCAAGCCCAGAACAAACACGCCAATGCGATGCGCTATCAAATCGATAACTAAGTCCATTAACCCTTTCTCGTTGTCGGTTTTCCCAGAAACGTCAGAGCGTCCCCCAAGTAATCGTTTGCAACACCGTCCTGTACTGCGGCGTACTGTCGTTTGGAGCGTGGAGATGATGAAAATAGCGTCCGTTTTTTGCCGAAAGTGTCCCCATCCCAACCCTGCTAATCTGCCCCCATGAAAACCGCCATCATCTCCGACACCCACGGCCTCCTGCGCCCCGAAGCCCTCGCCGCCCTTCAAGGCTGCGACCTCATCATCCACGCTGGCGACATCGGCAGTCCGGACATCCTTGCACAACTCGCCGACATCGCCCCTGTCCATGCCGTGCGCGGTAACAACGATTTGAGCCTGCCCTTCGCCGCCGACCTCCCTGACAAACTCAACTTCGAGTTGAGCGGCTGGAAAGCTCTGCTGATTCACGATATCGCCGATGTCCCGGCCCATCTTGATAGCGACATCAGACTGGTGATCACCGGTCATTCGCACAAACCTGATATCCAGTGGCGCGGCGAGCGGCTTTATCTGAATCCGGGCAGTGCCGGCCGGCGGCGGTTCAAGTTACCGGTCACGTTGGCGTTGCTGGATGTCTGCGCTGATTCCCTCGCACCAGGACTGGTGCATCTGCTCGACCCTGGTGCCTGAGCGCTGTTTCGGGATACCTCTGCTATGTTTAAAGATCACCCAATCAATTCTTCCCCTGGTGCGAGTCTGCAGTCCACGCCATGATCAAGACACATCGCTCATGAACACCCAGCCTGTCTCGAAAACCCGCCCCAGCAACCCGGCCATTCAGCTGCTGTATGTGCTTTACAGCTTGACGTGTTACTCCATTTTTCTCTTCACAATCCTGTACTTGATCGGTTTTCTTGGAAGATGGTTGGTTCCAAAGCACATCGACTCCGGGGAACCTCAAGATGTCGTTTTCGCGATACTCGTCGATATTGCCCTCATCACTCTGTTCGGCCTACAGCACAGTGTGATGGCGAGAAAAGGCTTTAAAGAAAGACTTGCCCACGTGATGCCCGCTGCCATTGAACGAGCCACTTACGTTCTCTTCAGTAGCCTCACCCTCTTGTTGCTTTTCTATTTGTGGCGACCGATTGCCGTGCCGGTGTGGAGTGCTGAATCGCCTCTGCTCAGGGTCGTGCTTTCAGGTCTGTTCTGGACAGGCTGGGGGCTCGCTCTGCTGGCAACTTTTCTGATCAGCCATTTCGAGTTGTTCGGTTTAAAACAGGCAATCAAAGCCTTTCGACAGACTCCGCCGGAAACGCCCCATTTCGTGACGCCATCGCTTTACAGAATTGTCAGACACCCGATGTATCTGGGGTTTCTGCTGGCATTCTGGGCGACGCCGGACATGACGGTTGGTCATCTTGTCTTTGCCTTGACGAGTACGGCGTACATTGTTGTTGGGGCACATCTTGAAGAAAAGGACCTGGTCAGAGCTTTCGGCGAGAGATATCTGGATTACCAACAGCGCGTTGGCATGTTGCTGCCTTTTCGTAAGAAATAACGTTCTGTAGAAGTCGAAAACGTTAACGTTCGCCAAGTGATTCGGAGTGCGGCAAGTACTCCTGCGCGCGCCGCGCCTGAAACTTTTCCTCAACCCTCGCCCCGATCACCTAACCTCATAGACTGTGTGATCAATTCGGGTCTGCCCCTCCATGCGCAACACATTGAAGTCATTGTTTTTTGTCGCGCTCACGCTGCTCGCTCCGGGCGGTTCGTCGTTGTGGGCGGCGGATCTGCCGGCGCCTTCCATAAACGCCGCCGCACCCGTCACAGTGATTTCCCAAAGTGATCTGCAAGCCCTGCAACTGCGCCTCGACGGGCTCAAGCAACAAATCTCGTCTGCCAACAATTACAACCAGCTCGAAGGGCCGCAGGATCGGGTGCAGGCGTTCATTCTGGATGTTGATCGGTTGTCGGCGTCGTTGTTGCCGCAGCAGGCGCAACTGGCGGTGCAATTGGGTGTGTTGGGGGCGGCGCCGGATACCGGGGTGGCGTCTGAGCAGGCGGATATCATTGCGCAGCGGGCATCGCTGGCAGAACAAAAGAACAAGGTTGATGCGACGCTGAAGAATCTGGCGGCGTTGAAGCAGAGCGCGGCGGATCTGATCACGCAGATTGCCGGGATCAGGCGCACGTTGCTGGAGAGTGAGCTGACGCTGCGCACCAACAGTGTGTTGAGTCCGGATTTCTGGGCGCCACTGGTCAAACCCCGGCCCGATGATCGGCAGCGTTTGAGTTTTTTTGTAGATCGGGTGGGCGATACGTGGGCCAGGGTCTGGGCGCCGGGGCAGCGTTTTTATACCAGTGTGCTGGCGTTGTTGGCGCTGGTGATCTGGACGTTCGGACGCAGGCTGGCCGAGCGTGGGCTGACGTGGGTGTGCATCCATCGCATGCCGGAGGGGCGTGTGCGCCGCAGTGCATTGGCGTTCGCTTCGGCGTTGGCGACCATTGTCACCACGGGCATTGCCCTGCAACTGCTGTTCTACGCCCTCACCCGCCACGCACCTTTGCCGCCGGTGCTGGATACGTTTTCCGAGGAGTTCGAAAAGGTTGTGTACGCCTGCGTGTTGATCACCGGGCTGAGCCGCGCGCTGCTCTCGACCAGACATCCGTCGTGGCGGCTGCCAGCGATTGCCGATCCGGTAGCGCTGGCACTGAAGCCTTACCCACGCATTCTTTCCGGCACGTTGCTGGTGCTGGTGACACTGGTGCAGGTCAGCAACGCCACCGGCATGAGCAGCCAGATCGTACTCGCCGGGCGGGGCGTGATCGCGATTGCTGTAATGGTGATCATCGTGGCAATGCTGTTGCGGGTCAGCAAAGTGCGCAAGGCAATGATTGCTGCCAACGACACATCGGCGGCGGGCAACGTGTTCGCCGGGGTGATTTACACCGTCGCCAGTGTTTCGATGTTTGTCTCGATAGCTGCGCTGCTCATCGGTTATGTGTCGCTGGCCCGATTCATTACTTATGAAGTGGTCTGGGCGTACATCGTACTGTCGGGGTTTTACTTGCTGATCCAATTCATCAAGGACGGCTGCGAATATGTGTTTTCGCCCAAACATTCGAGCGGAAAGGCGCTTAAGCAGTTGCTCGGGATTGGTGATCGGCGGCTGGATCAGATCTCGATTCTATTGTCCGGGTTCAGCCGCGCCGGGCTGTTGCTGCTGGCGGTGATTGCGCTGTTTGTCGGCGGCATCGGCACCACGCTTGGGCAACTGCTGAGCAACATCATGGCCATTCTCGGCGGCGCCGGGTTGCGCAAACTGAACATCGTCCCCGGGCATCTGCTCAATGCGGTACTGGCGTTGTTGATCGGCATCTACCTGATTCGCGCCCTGCGCCGCTGGCTGGACAACGAGTTCCTGCCCAAGACTGATATGGATCCGGGCATGTGCGCGTCGTTGAGCACGCTGTTTTCCAATATCGGTTATGCGCTGGTGATCCTGTTGACGCTGTCGTCGCTGGGGGTGCAGTGGACCAACCTGGCGTGGATCGTCAGTGCGCTGTCGGTGGGGATCGGTTTTGGTTTGCAGGAGATCGTGAAGAACTTCGTTTCGGGTCTGATTCTGCTGACCGAGCGTCCGGTGAAGGTCGGCGATTTGATCAGTATCAGTGGCGTCGAGGGTGATATCCGCCGGATCAACGTGCGAGCTACGGAGATACAGCTCAGCGACCGCTCGATTGTGATCGTGCCCAACTCGCAATTGATCTCGCAGAACTTGCGCAACGTTACGCTAGGGGGGAGCGCCCAGGGCGTGGCATCGCTTGAGTTGGTATTCCCGCTGGATATCGATCCTGAGGAGGTGAAGGAGCTGTTGCTCAACACTTATCGAGAGAACGAAAGCATCCTCGATAAACCGGCGTCGTTTGTGCGTTTCAGCAAGCTGTCGCAGGACGGGATTACGTTGACGATTACCGGCTATGTGGGTAGCCCGAGGATTGTCGGGGTGACCAAGAGTGATTTGTTATTCGAGATTCTCAAGCGGCTGGGGGCGGCGGGAATTGAGTTGGCGAAGCCGCCGGCGAGTGCCTGAAGCGGCTTTTATGTCTCGATACATCTGCGGCGTCAACGAACGACCCGGCTCGGCGCATCGATGAGATCTGCCTTGCCTCCGGCAAGCCATCCTTCGTGTATCGAACACTATTGATCCTCTAGACCAATGCCGCCGTCACGCTGTCGAGGATAAGTTTGAGATCGGCAGGCTCATAGCCCTGTGCCTCGTGCTGCGCTTTAGGTTTTCCCGCAGCCGCCATCCGTGTGGTCTGGGAGACCTGAATGCGTTGATACAATTTGTTTGTGTTGCTGCCTCCGGTCCATTTCGTAGTTCGTTCGATCTGTTCGTTGCCGGTGTTTTCGATGAACCTGACACGCATACCCAACAATGCTGCGGCATCCATCGCACCACTGCGCATCCCCAAATGCACCAGTTTACAGCCCCAGCCACGGGCCATTCTCAGGAAAATCGCATACTCGGCAGCACGGTTAGGGCCAATGATTTTGCCGTTGAAGGTTTCCTCGTTTTCGTTTTTCCAATACTCGCCCCAGATCTGCATGCCATTGCGCGATACGGCTGGCGGACCCGCGATGTCCAGTTGATCCATACTGGCGTTCAATTTTTCTGGCAGGCTGTCGTGCCCTTTGGGCTTGCCCACCACAATGATATTTTTTCCGGCTTTGAGCAGACCGCGACAGACTTGGGCAAGACCCATCCAGGTATCGTCCAGTTCTGGGTGAGCGCCACCGTCCTGCCCACTGAATCGCGTCCAGACGATGACGTACTTCGCGCTTCGCACGATCCCTTTACGCCCCAGGAATTTATCGACACGGTAGGCCCAGTAGGAATTGCTGGCCGGGTCAACGTCTGTCCAACCGGACACATTGCCTTTGCCGTCACCTGCCATGACTGAGGCGGCGACATGGGTCGTCGCGCCGCCTACCGGGTTCAGCGTCGCTCCGCTGATCCTGGGTATGAGGCCCAAAAAATCAAGTCCGGCCATGGCAGGGTTGGCTGTCTTGTTCAAACGCGCATCCACGACATCTGTAGCGACTTTACAGGCCGCCTTGGAATCGGCCACTTTCACGGGCAGCAAGCGGTCGCGGGTCAAGCCGCAAGATACCCCGTAGAACGAGATCAGACTTTTGGCACTGCCTGTCTCCTGAGGATTGTCGCTGTAGAACAGGATCAACCGCGACGTCGGTTTGCTCTTCAGAGCAGCCCCCACCGCGAACTGGTCGCCCCCCATGTAGGCCGCCTGATAGTAAAAAGTAACGTAGTGACCGGCAAATGCCACGGGGTCGTTGTCCGCTGCAGCGGTCATCAGCTCGCCGCCCAAAGCCTTTGCCGTATCGCGTAGCGCGTTGTACTTGACCTTGTCCGGCTCTCGCGCCTGCTTGGCTGCCGCCCTTTCCCTCTCACGCTGTTGTGCCACGTGCGTATCCACATCTGACAGGCACTGGCTGATGGTGCGCTGGACGGTTGGCGTACTCTGCAAGGGGTTGGCATTGGCCGCATCCCACACCATCGCCACCGCAGTATCGGGCGCATCCAGCGCGGCCTTCGCCGCGTCGACCGTGGCAAAGCGAATGCAGCCCGTAAACGTGATGAACTTCTGTACCGTGTCTTTGTGATTCCCCAACTGAACACGGTATTGGGCCATCAGGTGATAGGGCGTGATGACTGTATTGCCAATCTGGAATGCCATGACGCGTCCTTGCCTTGAGAGCGCACACAAACATCAACGCTATTGCGCACGTTTCAGATAGCCTTCCCTGCCTCCATCGGCATAGAAAGCCAAACAAATCGAATGAATTCTAGTACCGGTATGCATAGCGTCAAGAAAGGGTCAGGGTGATCGCATCGAGCGTGGTACCACCAGCAGATTTCAGGTGAGCGTTGGCAGAAAGCTCGTCCGCACGCGCAAACGCATGCTGCTTGCCCATCAAAACGACAAACTGCCAGGGTGGACAGTCATTTGCACTTGGCCAACACCACCTGACAAGTATTCGGCGTGCCCCCCGACCGCCCGGCGTAGCGCATGCAATTGGTCATGGATTTTTGCCGAGCCATGTTCAGGCTGGAACCCCAGGCGAGACCGCCCTCCCCAACCGTCGGCAGCGCCTTGGCATAGCAGCTGTCGCCGACGCCTGATGGCGGATAGTGTTTTCGGTTTGAGCAGCCGCCGCTCAGCGCCAGGCTGAGGGCGATCAGGATGGACAAGGGCCACAGCGAGCATCGGCGTCTGAGTATTCCCCTCATCGCGTTTCTCCTGCCGCAATCGGGTCGTGACGTATTGAGTCTAGTCGGTATGCGCAGCGGCCTCTCACTGCTCCGTCGCCTGACGATACTCCCGGGGCGTAAACCCGGTCGAAGCCTTGAACTGCCGGGTAAACGCACTGTGATCGGTGTAACCGCATTGCAGCGCAACGTCGGTGATCGGTAAATCGGTATGCAGCAGACGATGCGCGTGTTCCAGCCGCACCTTCTGGATCATCTGCCGTGGCGTCAGGTGGAACACCCGTTTGCAGTAGCGTTCCAGTTGCGCCACGGAAATACCGGCAATGTGCGTCAGTTCGCCCAATGTGACCCGGCGGTTGAAGTGCGTGCGGATGTGTTCGTCGACAGCGGCCAGCCGCTCAAACGCCGGGTGAGTTTCGCTGGCTGATTGCAGATCTACGGAGATGCCCGCCAACCCGATGATCTGCCCCTCGCGGTTGTACAGCGGTTGTTTATGAGTCAGGCACCAACCCGGTTCGCGACTGCCGTACAGATGCAGCTCCAGCTGATCCTCCAGCACAAAGCCCTCTTCCAGCACTTTGCGATCCTGTTCGGTGTAGCCCGGCCCCAATTGCGCGGGGAACACCTGCACGCTGGTTTTGCCGAGCAACGGACGCAAGTCCTTCAAACCACAGCGCTGCACCAGTGTGCGGTTAGCGAGGACGTAACGGGCCTGAACATCCTTGATGAATATCGCTGCGTTGGGGATCACATCGAGCATCGGCAACAGCAGCGCGGCGCCGGCCAATAGCTCGTCCAGGGTTTGCGGGCGGCTCTGAGACAGCATCGAAAACGCGCTCTTCATTGAAGATCCCTCCCTGTTCGTGGATATGCCAAGTGCCCGTGCTGCGGCAGTCGCGAGCAGATTGCAGCATCGTTCAAGTCGTGTCGAGGGCCGCGTTTCATCGGCGCAACTGTGCCGATTTCGTCATCGATCCCGCTGAAAAACATCAATCACCGCCCTGTCGATGAGTTCAAAGTTTGCCCGTCCCAGTGACACAACTGCCAGCACCGTGAACACACGCCCTGCCGGCGCCTACTGAAATCACTCAACGGCGCACGTCCATGAAACGAGTACACGTCATCGATTCCCACACCGGCGGTGAACCCACGCGCCTGGTGATGAACGGCTTCCCCGAACTGCCCGGCGGCACCATGGCCGAAAAACGCGACGCCCTGCGCGCTCAGCATGATCCATGGCGCCGCGCCTGCCTGCTGGAACCGCGCGGCAACGATGTGTTGGTCGGTGCGCTGTACTGCGAGCCGGTATCGGCGGACGCCACGTGTGGGGTGATTTTCTTTAACAATGCCGGGTATCTCGGCATGTGCGGCCACGGCACCATCGGCCTGATCAATTCGTTGCACTACCTGGGACTGATCGCGCCGGGCGAGCACAAGATCGACACGCCCGTCGGCGCGGTCACCGCGACATTGCATGAAGACAGCAGCGTGACCCTAGGTAACGTGCCGTCCTGGCGTTATCGCAAACAGGTGCCGGTGGAAGTGCCGGGTTACGGCCGTGTGTCCGGCGATATCGCTTATGGCGGCAACTGGTTTTTCCTCGTCTCCGAGCATGGGCAAACGCTGAGCATGGACAACGTTGAACACCTCACCGCGTACACCTGGGCGATGCTCAAGGCTCTCGAAGATCAAGGCATCTATGGCGAGGACGGTGCCGTGATCGACCACATCGAGCTGTTCGCTGACGACGCCAATGCCGACAGCCGCAACTTCGTCATGTGCCCCGGCAAAGCCTATGACCGCTCACCCTGCGGTACCGGCACCAGCGCCAAACTCGCCTGCCTGGCCGCCGACGACAAGCTGCGACCCGGCGAGCGCTGGGTGCAGGCGAGCATCACGGGCAGCCAGTTCGAGGGCCGCTTCGAATGGGCAGGCGAACGCGTTCGCCCGTACATCACTGGCCGCGCCTACATGACCGCCGACAGCACGTTGCTGATCGACGAAGAAGACCCGTTCGCGTGGGGTATCTGAGCTGCTGCGCTGACTTTTCAAGCCAATCCGAATGATGTGCCAAGGAGTTAAAACAATGAGCGACAACGTCTTCACTGGTTGCATGCCGGCCCTGATGACCCCGTGCACCGCCCAGCGCAAACCGGACTTCGACGCATTGGTGGCCAAGGGTCGCGAGCTGATCGATATCGGCATGAGCGCGGTGGTGTATTGCGGTTCCATGGGCGACTGGCCGCTGCTCACCGAGGCCGAGCGTCAGGAAGGCGTGGCGCGGCTAGTCGCGGCGGGCATTCCAACCATCGTCGGCACCGGGGCTGTGAATAGCCGCGAAGCGGTGTCCCATGCCGCCCACGCCGCAAAAGTCGGCGCGCAGGGTTTGATGGTAATTCCACGAGTACTGTCCCGGGGTGCTTCGGCCGCCGCGCAGAAGGCTCACTTCGCTGCAATTCTCAAAGCAGCTCCCGGGCTGCCGGCGGTTATCTACAACAGCCCTTACTACGGCTTCGCCACCCGCGCCGATCTGTTCTTCGACCTGCGTCGCGAGCACCCGAACCTGATCGGCTTCAAGGAGTTCGGCGGCGGTGCCGACTTGCGCTACGCGGCGGAAAACATCACCTCCAAGGATGACGACGTGACCCTCATGGTCGGCGTTGACACCCAAGTGGTGCACGGCTTCGTCAACTGCAACGCCACCGGAGCCATTACCGGTATCGGCAACGCCCTGCCTCGCGAAGTGCTGCAACTGGTGGCGCTGAGCAAGCAAGCGGCCAAGGGTGACGCCAAAGCCCGACGTCAGGCGCAGGAGCTGGAATCGGCGCTGGCGGTGTTGTCGTCCTTCGACGAGGGTTGCGATCTGGTGCTGTATTACAAACACCTGATGGTGCTCAACGGTGACAAGGAATACACCCTGCACTTCAACGAGACCGATGCGTTGAGTGACTCGCAGCGTCGTTACGCGGAGAACCAATACGCGCTGTTCCGTCACTGGTACGAGAACTGGTCGGCAGAGCAGAACTTCGCCTGATCTGGAAAGACTTTGAGCTAGCCGGCGCATTGCTGCCAACGCTGGAGCGCAAGGCCGGTCGCCTGTTCGATGGGCAAAGGGAAAACTGAAAAATGTCGAATAATCCCGTGCACGACATCGCTGTGGTCGGCGCCGGCATCATCGGCGTCGCTTGCGCCCTGCGTCTGGCTCGCCAAGGCCTGCGAGTAATCGTCATCGATCAACAGGAACCCGGCCACGGCGCCTCGTTCGGCAATGCCGGGCATCTGGCGACCGAGCAGGTATTTCCGATTGCCGACGTGTCGATTCTCAAGCGCTTGCCGGCCATGCTGATGGACCCGATGGGCCCGCTGCGACTGGACTGGAAATACCTGCCTCGTGCGCTGCCCTGGTTCACGCGGCTGCTGCTGAATCTGCGCTCGGAACCTTTCCGCCAAACCGTCGCGGGATTGCGCGCGCTGAATGAAAGCAGCCTCGATGCCTGGCATCGTTTACTCGCGGATATCCAGCGCCCCGAACTGCTGAAAGTCGACGGTTCATTGCTGGTATTCGAACGCGCCGAATCGCGTCAGACCATCGAAACGCTGCAGGCTCGCTTGCGTCAGCAGCGAGTGCCTGTCGATTTCTGGCAGGCCGGCGCTGTACAGGAAACCGCGCCGCAACTTAGCGAACAGATTCAGGGCGGCCTGTTCTTTCCGAGCACCGGGCATTTCATCGATCCGTATCGCGTGGTGTGCGAGCTGGTCGAGGCAGCAAAGGCCAGCGGCGTGAGCTTTGTGAAGGAACAGGTTCAGGGCGGGTATGTGCAGGCCAGCGGTGTTTCCCTTATCACCAAAACCGGCGATCTGACCGCGAGCCGCGTATTGATCGCCTGCGGTGCGCACTCGGCAAAACTCACCGCCGCGCTCACGGGCAAGAAAGTGCCGCTGGACACAGAACGCGGTTATCACCTGATGCTGCCCGCCGAACACAACCGCCTGCCCTTCCCTGTCACCTCGCTGGAACGCAAGTTCATCATGACGCCAATGTCCGATGGCTTGAGATTGGCGGGCACCGTCGAGTTCGCCGGGCTGGAGCGGCCACCGAGCATGGAGCGCGCGTGGCAATTGCATCGGTTGAGCAAGGGTTTGTTTCGCAAGGATCTGAGTGCTGAGGCGGCGTCCCCGTGGATGGGGTTTCGGCCGTCGTTGCCGGATTCGCTGCCAGTGATTGATCAGGTGTGCGGGGGCAAAGTGCTGCTTGCTTTTGGGCATCAGCATCTGGGGCTGACGCAGGCGGCGGTGACGGCGGAGATGGTTGTGGGGATGGCCTCTGCGACAGCGCTGAACCCATCAATCGGTTTGCCGAGTATCGAGCCTTACGCGCTTTCTCGCTTCTGATAAAAAAGCCTGCTCTCAGCGCAGGCTTTCGATGGGGTACGTCGGGATCAGGCGTCGTAAAACGCCTCAACCGCCATCCGACTCCCCACAAAGAAACTATCCGCCACCAACCGCAACGGCTGCAGGTCCAGATCACTGGCCTTGTCGTCAATCAACTGCTGGAAATGTCGATACACCGCCGCGTACTCGCCCTCCTCCGACACGGCTTGGCGCACGCCGTCGATACTCAACACCGCGCCCCCGTTATCCAGGCGCAGCACACCCTCGGCGCAGCGAATCTCGATGCTCCAGAGTTCGTCATGACCATGGTCGAAATCGAACTCGGCGCGCACATCGAGGTGGCGCGCGTCAGACATTTTGATCGACGCGGCAATCGGCGACTGGCAGTTGCTCGGTACGCGCAGTTCGGCCGATTCGACGAACAACGGCAGCGCCAGCAAGTGGGTCGCGATCGACAAGGCATTGATGCCCGGATCGAAAACGCCCAGGCCGCCCGGTTGCCAGATCCAGGTTTGGCCGGGATGCCACTTGCGCACGTCTTCCTTCCAGTCGATCTGCACGCTTTGCAGGGTGCGAGTGGCGAGCCAGTCGCGGGCGGCTGCAATGCCCGGCGCATAGCGTGAATGCCAGGCAAACAAGGCGCTGACGCCTTGCTGTTCAGCCAGAGTCACCAACGCCATCGCTTCACCCAACGTGGCGCAAGGCGGTTTTTCCACCAACACATGCTTACCAGCTGCCAGTGCCTGTTGCACCAGAGCGAAGCGACCTTGCGGTGGCGTGCAGAACGCAATCGCATCAACCGGCGGACCGTTTTCAAGCAACTCGCTCAACGACTGAAAATTCTCTACACCGTCGCAGGGCTTGCCTTGCGTGGCGACAGACACCAACTGGAATCCGGGATTGGCGAGGATCGCCGGGACGTGTTGATCCTGCGCAATTTTGCCGTAGCCCACCAGGCCGAGACGGATTGGTTGCATCAATGACTCCTGCTTTTGTTTGTTTTAGTCAGCGAAGCGGCAGATTACCTGCAAACTTCGGCGGAAGTCGCGTAGCTATTAGTCGTGTGCTCTTGTCGCCGGAATTTGACACGCAACGCGTTGCTCGACAAAGTCGCACCCCTT
The DNA here is from genome assembly GCF_059716145.1 of Pseudomonas sp. LBUM1648. Taxonomy (NCBI): domain Bacteria; kingdom Pseudomonadati; phylum Pseudomonadota; class Gammaproteobacteria; order Pseudomonadales; family Pseudomonadaceae; genus Pseudomonas; species Pseudomonas sp. LBUM1648. The sequence continues at coordinate 2,793,009 of NZ_CP166808.1, read as the reverse complement.
TTGCGGCCGCAGACGCCGCAGGTTTGTGCTGAACAGGGGTTGCCGTTGAACGAACAGACATTGTCCACGCGCCTGGAGCGTGTGGCGGCGCATGTGCCTGCCGGCGCACGGCTGGCCGATATCGGCTCGGATCACGGCTATCTGCCGGTGGCGTTGATGCGCCGTGGTCTCATAGAAGCAGCGGTGGCTGGTGAGGTGGCGTTGACGCCGTTTCATGCAGCCGAACGTACCGTGCGCGAGAACGACCTGCACCACCGAATCACGGTGCGCCTGGCCAATGGTCTTGCGGCTATCAAACCGGAAGACAGGGTCACCGCCATCACTGTTTGCGGCATGGGCGGCGAGACCATTCGGGACATCCTCGACAGCGGCAAAGCGCACTTGAGCGGCGAAGAACGCCTGATCCTGCAACCCAACGGCGGCGAGCAGCCACTGCGCCAATGGCTGATGAATAACCGCTACCGCATCCTCAGCGAAGAAGTGCTGCGAGAGAACCGTTTCGACTACGAAATCATCGTTGCCGAGCGTGCAGCGTCAGTGACCTATACCGACCAGGAGCTGTACTTCGGCCCGTTACAGATGCAGGCACGCAGTCCGGCGTTTCTGACCAAGTGGCAACGCAAGCTGCGCCAGAAGCAGAAGACCCTGAGCCACTTTTCCCGGGCCCGGCAGGCGTTGCCCGAGGCGAAAGTGCAAGAGGTCGCGCGACAGGCAAAGTGGATCGAGGAGATGTTGGCCCCGGCCGCGCTGTAGCTCCGGGTGGTGCCGCAATCGGGGCCATCGCGCCCTTTACATTTGATACACCGCATCACAAATGATGTACCTCAAGCCCCATTTATCAATCTCCAGCAACTTCTTAAAGTTCTCTCCAACAGCAGCCCATCATCCCGACAGGCCTGCGACTGGAGATATTCAAATGCCTTTCATCAGCGTGCGTATCACCCGTGACGGCGTCACCCGGGAGCAGAAAGCCCAGGTGATCAAGGAAATCACGGAAACGATGGAACGGGTTCTGAACAAGGATCCGAAACTCACCCACATCGTGATCGAGGAAGTTGATACCGATAACTGGGGTTATGCCGGTATGACGACCACGGAGTACCGCAAACAGTTGTCGGACTCGCAGTCATGAGCCGCACCGTAAAAATCGACTTTGTCTCGGATGTTGTCTGCCCTTGGTGTGCACTGGGTGCTACTGCACTTGAGCAAGCGATCGTGAACCTGGCCGGTGAAGTCGAGGTTGAGCTGACTTACAAACCGTTCGAGCTGAATCCGGACATGCCGGCGGAAGGTGAAAACGCCATCGCCCACATGATCCGCAAGTACGGCCGCACGGCTCAGCAAGTGGCCGAGCGCAACGCAATGATCATTGAACGCGGCGCGCAGATCGGTTTTCGCTTTGACCTGGAAAAACGCAGTCATTTTTACAACACGTTCGATGCCCATCGCTTGTTGTTTTGGGCATCGACACAGGGGCTCCAGCGCGAACTGAAGAAAGTCCTGTTACGGGCTTACTTCACGGACGGAAAGAACCCGAATGACCGTGAAACGCTGGTGACGCTGGCTGGCGAAGTTGGCCTTGATACCGAACGTGCGCAGGCAGTGCTGGCATCCGATGAGTTGAGTCGCGAAGTTCGTGAACTTGAAGCGTTTTACCAGCAGCGCGGCATCAACTCGGTTCCGGCGATGGTTCTGAATGATCGGCAACTCATGTCCGGATCGCAATCGGTCGCCGAATACGAGCAAGCGCTACGTCAGGCAGCGCAGGTCGCGGCTCACGTCTGACAGTTGCAAATTTGTTTACTCAATTAACTTCGATTCAATGAGGATTCATCATGAGCACGTCCAATAAAGTAGTAGTGATTACTGGCGCATCCCAAGGCATTGGCGCAGGTCTGGTAAAGGGTTTTCGTGATCGCGGCTATCAGGTGGTCGCCACTTCCCGCTCCATCAAACCGTCTACAGACCCGGATATTCTGACTGTCGCTGGCGACATTGCTGACCCTGAAACCGCCGAGCGCGTTATCCGCGAAGCCGTTGCACGCTTCGGCCGTATCGATACGCTGGTCAACAATGCCGGTATCTTCGTGGCGAAACCGTTCACCGAGTACAGCAAAGCAGATTACGCTCAGGTCGTGGCCACCAACATGAGCGGCTTCTTCCACATCTCCCAACTGGCCATTGCCGAGATGGAGAAGCACAGCAGCGGACACATCGTCAGCGTCACCACCAGCCTGGTGGATCATGCGATTGACGGCATACCGTCGGTGCTGGCCTCGCTGACCAAGGGTGGCATCAACGCTGCGACCAAATCGCTGGCCATCGAGTATGCCAAGCGCGGCATTCGGGTCAACGCCGTGTCACCAGGCATCATCAAGACGCCGATGCATGGTGTCGAGACTCACGAAGCGCTCGGCAACCTGCACCCGGTTGGCCACATGGGCGAGATTGATGACATCGTTCAAGCGATCCTTTATCTGGACACCGCGAACTTCGTGACCGGCGAAATCCTTCACGTCGACGGGGGCCAGAGTGCAGGTCATTGATCCAGACGTTTTGATTACGACATGAAAAAGCACCGCCGGCCTATACCGGCGGTGCCTTTTCATGTGGTACACACCCGAATGAAATGTCCGTTGATTCTCGGTGTAATCGATTATGAAGCGCCACTTTGATGACTTGCAGTTGGGCAGTATCGAGCTCTTTTGCCTCGCCGCCGAGGCCGGTAGCTTCACGGCTGCCGCACAACTGGCCGGAGTAACACCGGCAGCGGTGAGCCGGTCGATTCTGCGCATGGAGCAGAGGCTGGGTTCGCGCCTGTTTACCCGAACGACGCGCAGCATTCGATTGACCGAAGCGGGAAGAAAGTTTTTCGAGCAATGCAGTCAGGCGCTGACGCAATTGGTTGAAGCCCAGCAAGAAGTCATGGGCGCGCAGACGACACCTTCGGGGCAGTTACGCATCAGTGTGCCGACCACGTACGGGCATCACCGCATTCTGCCGCTGTTGCCAAAGTTTCGCGCGCTCTATCCCGAAGTCTCCGTGGATATTCACTTGGGCAATCGCAACATCGACTTCGTCGCGGAAGGTTACGATCTGGCGATCCGGGTTCGGGCGCAACCGGACTCGACCATGATCGCGCGCTTGCTCGAAGACGCGAAGCTGGTGGTGGTCGCCTCGCCCGACTATCTGCACAAGGCCGGCATGCCGAAAACCCTGGAAGACCTGGATCAGCACGAGTGCATCCAGTTTGAGTTGCCCAGCAGCGGGAGAAAAATTTCGTGGCTGTTTCTGGAGGATGGCACGGATCGTGAGGTGTACTCCGACGGAGGCTACTCCTGTTCTGACGATGTGCTCGGCGGTGTGACGCTGGCCAGAAACGGCGCGGGACTGTTCCAGACCTACAAGTTCATTGTCGAACAGGAACTGGCAGACGGCCGTCTCGTCGAGGTTCTTCAGCCCTATAAGGGTCGTTCCCGGCCATACACCTTGCTGTACCCGCACGGTCGCTACGTTCCCCAACGCGTGCGGGCGTTCGTGGACTTCCTGCTGCAATATCGCGATGAATGGGCGGTGATTTAACCGTGAACGCCGCGTCAAACACCCAGCAGCTGCTTGGTCGTCGCCATCGAGGTGTTCAGCGACTGCCCCGTGCGCTGCAGTTTGTTTAACAGGCTGGCGCCCAACCACAGTTGATACAGGGTTTCCGCCAAGTGCCGGGCGTCTCCCGCAGGCAGGCTTTTTTCAGCCTGGCCCTGTTCGATGCACTGGGTAATGCGGGCCACCACCCGTTCGGCGCCATCTCGCAATGTGAGGCGCATGGACTCGGACAAGTCGGCCACTTCGGCACTGAGCTTGACCACCAGACATTCGTCGCCATGCCCTTCAAGAGTGCAACGGTTCTGCCAGCCCTGCCAGTAATCCATCAGCCGCTCATAGGCGTTCAGCCCTGGCAGAGTCAGGCGCTGCTCCATGTCGGCGAGATAACAGACAAAGTAATCCTCAAGCAAGGCCTGTCCGTAGAGTTCCTTGGATTTGAAGTAGTGATAGAACGAGCCTTTGGGCACACCTGCGGTTTGCAGGATCTCGTTCAGGCCAACACTGGTGAAGCCCTTCTCGGCCATCATCCGGTGACCCGTGTCGAGCAAGTGTTGGCGAGTATCGTCGTAGGTCGCTTTCATGGGGCGCTAAATACCAAACAATAGACCAGTCGTATATTTCGAAGAAATGCGAGTTTGCCACACCCGAGGTCTAAAAACCCACAGGCAAAAAAATTACTAGACGACTGGTCTAATTGGAATCTATGCTGTGTCCCGACAAACATCACCGGGTGTCCCCAACGTGCGAATCCGTCGCGCTTCGATAACACCTGATCAATGCAAGGGTGCTTTATGAAAATCCTGATGGTTCTGACTTCCCACGATCAACTCGGCAACACCGGCAAGAAAACCGGTTTCTGGCTCGAAGAATTCGCCGCGCCCTACTACGCCTTCAAGGATGCCGGTGCACAGATCACCGTGGTTTCGCCGGCCGGCGGCCAGCCACCGCTCGATCCGAAAAGCGACGAGCCGGATGCACAAACCGCAGAAACCGAGCGCTTTCGCAATGACCCGGCGACGCAACAGGTACTGGCCCACACCGGGCGTCTGGGCGATGTCAGCGCTGATGATTTCGATGCCGTGTTCTACCCAGGTGGCCACGGCCCGCTGTGGGACCTGGCCGAAGACAAGCAGTCGATCGCGTTGATCGAAGCTTTCGACCGCGCCAACAAGCCCCACGGATTTGTCTGCCATGCACCGGGTGTGCTGCGTCACGTCCTGAATGCCGACGGCAAACCGCTGATTCAAAACCGCGAAGTGACGGGCTTCACCAATGCCGAAGAAGCGGCGGTCGGTTTGACGGAAGTGGTGCCTTTCCTCATCGAAGACGAGTTCCAGCGTCTCGGCGGGCGTTATTCCAAAGTCGCCGACTGGCAGGTGTATGTGGTGGCTGACGGGCAACTGGTCACCGGACAGAATCCGGCAAGCTCCGCCGCTGTGGCGGAAAAGCTGCTGAAAATGCTCGGCTAAGTCTTTTACAACTCCAGACACCGTGTGCGGCTTGCACGGTGTTTTTTTTCGCCCACCAACTAGTCGACTGGTCTAATAAACGACCGGATTGCAGACATTTATCAAGGTCAACTCCATGAACAACAGCAGCTTCTTCAAGCCCGCCAAACTGGGCGTTCACACCCTGAAAAACCGCATCGTCCTGCCGCCCCTCACCCGCCAGCGCAGTACGCAACCGGGCAACATCGCCAACGAGCTGATGGCCGAGTATTACCAGCAGCGTGCCGGCGCCGGTTTGCTCGTCACCGAAGGCACACAGATCGAACCGCGTGGCCAGGGTTACGCCTGGACCCCGGGCATTCACACGCCCGAGCAAATCGCCGGATGGCGCAAAGTCACCGAGGCCGTGCATGCTGTCGATGGCGTGATCTTCGCCCAGTTGTGGCATGTGGGCCGGGTGTCCCACACCACGTTGCAGCCCGAAGGCGCGGCACCTGTATCAGCGTCCGCAGTGTCGACCGACCGAGTCAGCGTGTTCATCGAAACCGCGCCTGGCGCGGGTGAGCTGGTATCGCCGTCCGCTCCTCGCGCGTTGACCACCGATGAAGTGCAGGAACTGATTCAGCTCTACATTCAGGCTGCACGCAACGCGATGGACGCCGGGTTCGACGGCATCGAACTGCACTGCGCCAACGGCTATCTGGTCAACCAGTTCATCTCCGCCCACAGCAACCTGCGCACCGATCAGTACGGTGGTTCGTTGCACAATCGCCTGCGTTTTCTGCGCGAAGTTGTAGCCGGTGTCGCCGAGTGCATCGGCAAGGAGAAAGTCGGCGTACGTTTCGCGCCGCTGTTCAGCACCACCGATGAAGCGCGGACTTACCTGGGCCTGGTCGAGGAAGATCCGCACACCACTTACATCGAGGCGATCAAAGTGCTGGAAGAGGTAGGCATTGCCTATCTGTCGATCGCCGAAGCGGACTGGGACAATGCACCCGCCATGCCGCAAACCTTTCGCCAGGCGGTGCGCGACACCTTCAGCGGCGCGATCATTTACGCCGGACGCTACAACGCGCAATCCGGTGCACAGTTGCTCGATTCTGGCCTGGCAGACTTTGTCGCCTTCGGCCGCCCGTTCATGGCCAACCCGGACCTGCCCGCGCGGATCGCCAATGACTGGCCGCTGAACGCGCTGAACCCGGCCACGGTGTATGGCGGCAATGCCGAAGGATATGTGGATTACCCGGCCTACCTCGCCTGACGCAAAGAGCCCGAAACAGTGCTCCCGCTCTTGCGGGAGCGCTGCTTTGCGCCGCCCAATCCGCTCCCGGTTCTGTGGGGCGCCTGGATGTAACGACTTCCTATCTTCACAAAAAGAGTGGCGCTCCATTGTCAGCTCGATTTTTTCGGCCTATCTTTATAAAAAACCTATACAAGGCATGCCGCAATGTACAACTTAGAGCCGTGGCCGCTGACGCTTTACTTTGACGGTGAATGCCCGCTCTGTGCGCGAGAAATCAAGCTGTTACGCCAACACGCCGTCGAAACACGCCTGTGCTTCGTTGACCTTAGCCATGAGGACTTCGATCCAGCCGCACTGGGGTTCACGCTTAAGCAAATGCAATCCGCACTGCATGCACGATTCGACGATGGACGCTGGGTAAAAGGCCTCGACGCTACGCTATGGAGCTGGCGAGCCGCAGGGCTTGGCGTCTGGGTCGCCCCCCTGAGCTGGCGTTTGACCCGGCCTTTGTTTGCCATTGCTTATCGCTTGTTCTGCCACCTGCGTCCTCACTTGGCCTGGCTGCCTCACCCGGACGGCAGCCGTCGTTGTCACGACAGCCACAGCAGTTGCCGCACTCCTATCCTGTCGCAACGCCGCGAGAAATCCGAATGACTGAATCATTAGCCAACCATTACCGTGAAATTCTTCTCGGCGTCGGTGAAAACCCCGACCGCGAAGGTCTGCGGGACACGCCCAAGCGTGCAGCCAAAGCCATGCAGTACCTGTGCGACGGCTACTCGATGAACCTGGAAGGCATCATCAACGGCGCGCTGTTCGAGTCACAGAACGATGAAATGGTCATCGTTCGCGACATCGAGCTTTATTCACTGTGCGAACACCACATGCTGCCCTTCATCGGCAAGGCCCACGTGGCCTACATCCCGACGGGCCGGGTGCTGGGGCTGTCGAAAGTGGCCCGGGTGGTCGATATGTTCGCGCGCCGCTTGCAGATCCAGGAAAACCTGACCAGACAGATCGCCGATGCGATCCAGCAAATTACCGATGCTGCGGGTGTAGCCGTGGTCATTGAGGCCCGGCACATGTGCATGATGATGCGCGGTGTGGCAAAGCAGAATTCGGTCATGACGTCGTCGGTCATGCTCGGTGCCTTTCGAGAGTCCTCCAGCACGCGTCAGGAGTTCCTCCAACTGATCAGCCGATGAAAGTGATTTCGTTGGCGGTTTGTCGAGTCAAATACGCCATTAAACCTGTACAAGCATAGATAGCTGTACAAGCACTTTTGTGGAATGTCCTCCACCTTGACCTGTGTATTCAGGGAGTAAAAACAATGACCCGTTTTTTGGTTTTACTGGCTCTGGTGCTCAGCCTGTCGAGCTGTGGCAGCGTCGAGGTCGGGCACTATGCCGACCAGCAACCGGCCTTCAACCTGGAGAAGTTTTTCAGCAAACCCGTCAAAGCCTGGGGGATGTTTCAAAAACGCTCTGGCGAAGTCGTCAAGCGCTTCGAGGTGAACATCGAGAGTCGCCGCGAGGGAAACAACCTGATTCTGGACGAGCGTTTTCTCTATAGCGACGGCACTCGCGAGCGTCGCGTCTGGACCCTGACCCCGGAAGGTGCGGGCAAATGGCGCGGCCGCGCCGGCGATGTGGTCGGTGAGGCGAAGGGTGAAGTCGCCGGCAACGCGCTGCGTTGGCGCTACATCCTGAGCCTGCCGGTCGATGGCTCCGTTTATGAAGTGAGCATGGACGACTGGATGTACTTGATGGACGAAGACACCTTGATCAATCGCACCACCATGTCCAAGTTCGGTGTCGAGATCGGCCAAGTGACATTGTTCTTCCGTCGCCAGAGTGCGGGAGACAATCAATGACCGACTCGCTCACGATGACTTCACTGGGTGACGGCTACCGCGCCCTGGTAATCGGCGCCAGTGGCGCACTCGGCGCTGCGTTCTGTGAGTGGCTGAAGCAGGACTCTCGATGTGCAGGTGTTCGTGAACTGGGGCGTAAAACGGATCCCCCGCTGGATCTGGAACGGCCAGAGACAATTGCCAGCGCCGCCGCGGAACTGGCGACAGAAGCGCCTTATCAACTGATCGTACATGCCGCCGGCCTGCTGCATCGCGATGCGATCAAACCGGAAAAAAGCTACAGCGCGATGGAACACGACGCGCTCCAGGCAGTGTTTCAAGTAAATACGCTGGGGCCGGCGATGGTCTTGCGCCACTTCCTGCCACTGCTCGATCCCCATGGTGCAATGGCGATGCTTTCGGCCAAGGTCGGCAGCATCGACGATAACCGTTTGGGCGGCTGGTACGCCTATCGCGCCTCCAAGGCCGCGCTGAACATGTTGATCAAAACCGCGGCCATCGAACTGGCCCGCACTCGCCCTCACAGTCGCCTGCTGAGCCTGCATCCAGGCACAGTCGTTTCGGCGCTGTCGCAACCTTTTCGCGGTGCATCGGCGGCCCGCCCGGCCAGCGTTGCCAGCCACGAATTATTGACCCTGATCGACCGGCTGACGCCGTCAGACAGCGGCCATTTCTTTGCCTACGACGGAGAACGCCTACCCTGGTAGGCAAGGAGTGATTGATGAATCTGCAAACCCTCACCGAACGCGCCGCCAATAGCGAAATACGTGAACTGGAACTGCTGTCGCTCGAAGGTGGCTTTTATCTGGCGCGCATCCGCATGGATCACGGCCATTTCACCTTGCTCGACGATGCGGCAAAACCCATGCGACTGCGCTCAATCAGTCATCTGCGGGACTTGCTGCAAACCGTTCCGGCGTTTCCCTGCGTGTTGGTGCAGCAATGTGTCCACGACGAAATGTGCGGCCGGGATTCAGGCCCGGTCGAAGAGTTGCGGCTGCCTTTTTCGCTGACAGCAACTTGATGAAGCGGACGCTGCTGGACTGTTCCGAATGAGCAAGGTCAATCGCCTGTGCCTGATCCTCGGTGATCAGCTTTCGTTTGACCTGGCCTCATTACAGGGGCTCGATCCCGAACGGGATGCGGTGCTCATGGTCGAGGTGATGGAAGAAGCCAGCCATGTGCCTCATCACCCACAAAAGATTGCCCTGATCTTTAGCGCCATGCGTCATTTCGCCAAGGCGTTGCAAGCGAGAGGCGTACGTGTCGAGTACGTCACCCTTGATGATCCGCACAACAGCGTATCAGTGCCAGGTGAACTAGGTCGCTGGCAGGCACTTCTGCAACCGGAAGAGCTGCACGTCACTGAATGTGGCGACTGGCGTCTGGAGCAGTCTCTCAGGGACTGTGATCCAGCCATTCATTGGCATGCCGATACGCGTTTTCTGTGCAGTCGAACGGAATTCAGTGCGTGGGCGGCCGGCAAAAAGCAGCTGCGTATGGAGTTTTTCTACCGCGAGATGCGCCGCAAGAGCGGGCTGTTGATCAATGGCGACGGTACGCCGGTCGGCGGCGCCTGGAACTTTGACGCCGAAAACCGCAAAGCCCTGCCCAAGGGAGTGAAAGCGCCCTACCCGGCGGGTTTTTCCAACGACGCCATCACCCTCGAAGTCCTTGCGCTGGTCAAAGCACGTTTCAGCCACCACTACGGTTCTCTGGACGATTTCAACTATCCAGTGACCCACGCCGACGCTCAATCACTGTGGCGTTACTTCCTCGATTATGGCCTGGCCGGGTTCGGCGATTATCAGGATGCCATGGCCAGCGATGAACCCTTTCTGTTCCATGCGCGCATCAGCGCTGCGCTCAATATCGGACTGCTGGATTTGCGTCAGGTGTGCAGTGACGTGGAGTCGGCTTACTGGTCAGGCAGCGTTGCGCTGAATGCCGCCGAGGGATTCATTCGTCAACTGATAGGCTGGCGCGAATACGTACGTGGTGTTTACTGGCTGAAGATGCCTGACTATGCCCAAGGCAATTCATTTGGTAACAAGCGCCTCTTGCCGGAATTCTACTGGACTGGCGAAACGAAAATGAACTGCATGCGTCAGGCAATCGGCCAAAGCCTGAAACACGCCTATGCTCACCATATCCAGCGGCTGATGGTCACGGGGAATTTTGCGTTGCTCGCCGGCATCGCGCCGAGCCAGATCTGCGAGTGGTATCTGGCCATCTATATGGATGCGTTTGATTGGGTGGAATTGCCCAATACCTTGGGCATGGTCATGCACGCTGACGGAGGTTATCTCGGTTCCAAGCCTTACTGCGCCAGCGGCCAATACATCAATCGAATGTCTGACTACTGTCGCGGCTGTGCTTACAAGGTCAGCGAAAGCACTGCTGACAACGCATGCCCTTTCAATGCGTTGTACTGGCATTTTCTGATGCGCCATGGCGATCTTTTACGCAGCAATCAACGTATGGGCATGATGTACAAAAACCTCGACCGCATGCCTGAGGCCAAGCAGCAGGCGCTTTGGCAGCGAGGCGAGAAGCTGCTCGCCACACTGGATGCCGGCGAGGCGTTATAAAACGGGCTTCCCCCTCCTGTGCGGGTGCAACTTAACCATCAGACGGCGTGTCAATGTGAGGATCCCCAGTATTCGATTGAACCGCGTTGAATGAATTCAAACAAAAATCAAGAAGGCCCCTGTGGTGGAAATTCTGAAGCATCTTACTCGCGAGGAGCTTGAGGCAGAGGTGATGCGCCTGCGCCTGGCTCTGGAGAGCAGCGCAGTAGCAACACCGGATATGGCCCAGCAGCTTGCAGCCAGCCGAGTGGCGCTCGCCAATAGTGAGGCGCGCTTCAGTACCATTCTGGAAACCATCGAGGCCGCATTCGCCATCGTCAAAGTCAAATTCGACGCCGACGACCACCCCGTGGATTATTGTTTCGTCGAGGCCAACCCGGCGTTCGAACGTCAGTGCGGCGTCAACCTGCGGGGTAAATGGGTCACAGAGTTCGCCCCTAACCTTGAGAAGTTCTGGTTCGAGACTTACGGACACGTGGCCAAGACCGGCGAGCCGGCAAACTTCGAGAATTACGCCAATACGTTTGAACGCTGGTTCGATGTGCGTGCAGTGCGGGTCGGTGACCCTGCCGATCGCCAGATCGCGATTTTCTTCAGCGACGTCACCGCACGCCGAGACGCCGAAGAGCGCTTGCGGATCAGCGAAGCGGTCGCGCGGGAAAACGTCGAGCGCGTACAACTCGCCCTCGCGGCCGGCGCCATTATCGGTACCTGGCACTGGGATCTGCCGACCGATCGCTTCACTGTGGATGAGTCCTTCGCCAGGGTTTTTGACCTTGATCCCGCATTGGGCCGCGACGGCCTGACCCTGGAACAAGTGGTGATGACCGTACACCCCGATGACAGAGAGGGGCTCACCGGTGCGATCAATGAAGCGATTGCCCGTGGCGGCGCCTACTCCCATCAATACCGGGTGCGCCGCGCCGACGGGAAATACAACTGGATCGAGGCCAACGGTCGCGTCGAATGCGCCGACAACGGCACCCCGCTGCGCTTTCCCGGTGTGCTCATTGATGTTGAGGATCGGCGCAATGTCGAGGCGGAGCGCGACCGCGCCAACGCCGAATTGCGCGCGCTCAACGAAACTCTGGAACAGCGTGTATTGGCACGCACAGCCGATCTCATGCAAGCCGAAGAGAAACTGCGCCAGTCACAAAAAATGGAAGCGGTCGGCCAACTGACCGGCGGCCTGGCCCATGACTTCAACAATCTTCTCGCCGGCATCTCGGCCGCCCTGGAACTGATCGAAAAACGCATTGCTCAAGGCCGCCTGAAGGAGGTCGACAAGTATTTGGTCACCGCCCAGGGCGCGACTAAACGCGCCGCGGCCCTGACCCATCGCCTGCTGGCCTTCTCCCGACGCCAGACCCTCGATCCACGGCCAACGGATGTGAACACCCTGATCGCCGGGGTGACCGAACTGATCCAGCGCACCGTCGGCCCGAGCATACGTTTGAATACCGTCGCCGCACCCGATCTCTGGCCAGCCCTCGTCGACGCCAGCCAACTGGAAAACGCCCTGCTGAATTTGTGCATCAACGCCCGCGATGCCATGCCCGATGGCGGAAGAATCACAGTCGAGACGGCCAATCGAACAATGGCGTTCGAGACCGCCCGTGCTCTGGACATGCCCGAGGGGGAATACCTTTGTCTATGTGTCACTGACACCGGCACTGGCATGAGCGCTGACGTCATCGCGAAAGCCTTCGACCCGTTTTTCACCACCAAGCCGCTCGGCCAAGGCACCGGCCTGGGGCTGTCGATGATCTACGGGTTCACCAAGCAATCCGGCGGTCAGGTGCGGGTGCATTCGAAAGTAGGTCAAGGCACCACGATGTGCATCTACTTGCCTCGGTACCGCGGGGAGGCGCTGCAAAATCACGATGCCACTCACAGCACGACAACACCTCTGGCAAAAGCGGGGGAAACCATCCTGATTGTCGACGACGAGCCGACAGTGCGGATTTTGCTCAAAGACGTACTCAGCGAACTCGGCTACACCCTCCTGGAAGCGGCCGACAGCGTCGAGGGACTGGAAGCATTACGCTCCAGCGCACACATCGATTTGCTCATCACTGATGTCGGATTGCCTGGCGGTATGAACGGGCGACAGATGGCCGATGCGGGCCGGGAAATCCGCCCAAAACTGAAGACCTTGTTCATTACCGGCTACGCCGAAAACGCCGTTATCGGCAGCGGCCAACTCGGGCCGGGCATGCAAGTGCTGACCAAGCCCTTTGCCGTTGACACACTGGTTTCGCGCGTCGGCAACTTGATGTCCGCCAAACTGGATTGAGGCTGCCTCAGGCAACGACTCGCAGGCATGGCTGCGCCCGATATTGCACTTCGGGGTCACCGCCAGGATTGCACTTTCAAACTGCAGAAAAAACCAAAGCCTGCTTTTAAGGGCAGGCTTCTGGCATTGCAGCGTTGGCTTACTTCTGCTGAGCGGTCAGCGCCGCATAGCCATTCATCAAATTGCGATAGTTCGGAATTCGCTGCGACAGCAAGTTACCCAGCCCTTCGATGTCATTGCGCCAGTCGCGGTGCAGCTCACAGGCCACCGAGAACCAGTTCATCATCTGTGCGCCGGCCTGGGTCATGCGGTTCCACGCAGCTTGTTGCACGGTAGTGTTGAAGGTGCCGGAGGCATCGGTCACCACGAACACATCAAACCCTTCCGCCAGCGCCGACAGGGTCGGGAACGCTACGCACACATCCGTCACTACACCGGCAATGATGATCTGCTTGCGGCCGGTGGCCTTGATCGCCTTGACGAAGTCTTCGTTGTCCCAGGCGTTGATCTGGCCTGGGCGAGCGACGTACGGCGCGTCGGGGAACATCTCTTTCAGCTCCGGTACCAGCGGGCCGTTCGGGCCTTGTTCGAAACTGGTGGTGAGGATGGTCGGCAGTTCGAAGAACTTGGCCAGATCGGCCAGCGCCAGCACGTTGTTCTTGAACTCGTTCGGCGAGAAGTCCTGCACCAGAGAAATCAGACCAGTCTGGTGATCAACCAGCAGAACTACGGCGTCGTCTTTGTTGAGGCGGTTGTAGGTTGGAGTGTTCATCTGTGCGTCCCTTTGTAATTGTGGAAGTTCGTTTGCGTTCAAGATGGGCACAGATTACTGAGACACTGAAACGGGATAAATCGGCTGAAAAGCGTTTCTCCGTCAACTCAGAAGAGACAATCAATTCATACTGAATCTTGCTCCGACAACAACCCGACCTTTATGGCGATCCTTGTCATACTGTTGCCATGCATTACGTTGAATCGAAACCAAGGAGATGTTCATGCTCGGACGCCACCCGCCAGAGCGGAACGCTGACAAGCTCACCTCCCCCGCTGCCCTGAAAGCCGTGAGGGCGGGATCGACTTTTCGACTCACGGTCAGTTTCATGCTGGTGGTGGTCGTTGCCTTTCTGGCAGTCGAGAGCTGGCGGACATGGCGCGACTATCGCGCCGCCTTCGCCTCCGCGCGCGACTCAGTCACCAACCTGACCCGTGCGACGGCTCAACATGCCGAAGACACCATTCGGCAAATGGATGTGCTGACGGCGGCCCTCAGCGAGCGGATCGAAGGCGATGGTCTGCAAAACCTCGATGTGCCGCGCATTCACAAACTGCTGGTGCAGCAATCGACAATCATGCCGCAGTTGCACGGTTTGTTTATCTACGGGCCTGACGGACAGTGGATCGTGACCGACAAGGAGGTCACGCCCGAGACTGCTAATAACGCCGACCGCGATTATTTCCAGTACCACCGCACCCATGACGATCGGCAAGTGCGCATTGGCGAGGTGGTCGAAAGCCGCTCCACCCACGACCTGATCATTCCCATCTCGCGCCGCCTGAATACTCCCGATGGCTCGTTCGCCGGTGTGCTGCTGGGCACGATCAAAGTGAGCTATTTCGTCGATTACTACGGCGACTTCAGGATCGACGACAAAGGCGCGCTGGTGTTGGCCAAACGTGACGGCACAATCCTCGTGCGCCGCCCGTTCATTGCGTCAGTGATCGGCAAGAGCCTGGCCAACAGCGAGATATTCAAGACCTACCTGCCCAACTCCAATGTGGGCATCGCGCAAGTGCGCGCCGTCATCGACGACACCGAACGTCTGTACGGCTACCGCGCCCTCAGCACTTATCCGCTGGTGGTGGAGGCCGGGCTTTCCCAGGAATCGATCATCGAACCATGGCGTCAGGACTTGCTGAAAAACGGCTTCGTGCTGGTGTTTCTGATCCTGGTGCTGACTTGTTTCGGCCTCATCGTACTGAGCCAGCTGCGCCAGCGCATGGCGATGGAGCGGGAAATCCGCCACGCCCACCAGACCATGCGCGACATGGCGCTGACCGACAGCCTCACCGGACTTGGCAACCGGCGCCGACTGGACAATGCGCTGGCCGATGAAGTCCGTCTGGCCCGGCGCCAAGGCTCGGCACTCTCGCTGATCATGCTCGATGTCGACTACTTCAAACGCTACAACGACCAATACGGACATGCCGCCGGAGATGACTGCCTGAGCGCGGTCGGACGCGCGATCCAACAAGCGGTCAAGCGTCCGGGTGATCTGGTCGTGCGCTACGGCGGCGAGGAGTTCACCGTGCTGTTACCCAATACCGATAGCGATGGAGCGATTCAGGTGACCGAAGATATTCTGCAAACCATACGCTCGCTCAGAATGGAACACGCCGGGCACCCTTTGGGCTATGTCACGGCCAGTGCCGGGATTACCACGCGTCATCCGGTCGATGACACGGTCACGCCTGCCACCTTGCTGAAATCGGCGGATACCTGCCTGTACCAGGCCAAGCAACAGGGCAGAAACCGTTGGTGCTCAACGGCTCCGGTTATGAGCTAATAACGCCTTCATTAAACCGTCGCTCAAACGTTGTACTAGGATAAGAACCAATTTCTGCAATTTTCGTCGCTCAAGGACATCGTCGACAAAGTCGCAAGAGTGTTAGCCCCCGCAAACTCATGGATGATGTAAATGAATTCATACCTGTTCCCTCACATCGGCAAAGTCATCGCCAGCACTGGCAGCCGTCATTTCCCGCGCATGCTGCATGACCTGATCCTCACTCAACTGGCAGTCGATGCCACGCACATCCGCCAGATGCGTGTTGAACCGGTGGGCCGCACCGCGACCCGTAGTGAACCGGAACCCATGAAAGAGCCGGCGTTGTTAGCCGAAACGGTATTTTCCGACCGCAGTGTCGCGGCGGTCGACGATTTGCCTAATCCGGAATCATCGACCGCCGCCGAGGCTTCGCAACTGCACCTGACCCGGCGCAAGGACGGTTACCGCTACGTGATTTCGGTATACCGCAACGGCCAGTCGCAACGCTTTTCCGCGCAGGAGCGCAGCCTGTTGCAGGACATCTCCCCGGTTCTGTTGCCGATGGTGGAAAAGCACATCGATGCACTCCAGCCAACCAACCCTTGTGCAGAAAACCCGGGCGAAGCTGCCGAGGGCACGGGACTGGAAACCCTGCGGGCGCGCTTCAATGAACGCTTGCAGCAATTGGGGTTGAGTCTGTCCAATCGTGAAACCGAAGTGTGCATCGGCCTGCTTGCAGGACGTACTGCGCCGGAGCTGGCCGAGCAATTGCAGTTGAAGGTCAACACGGTAGAGAGCTATCTCAAGCGCGCGGCGATCAAGTTGGGGATCAGCGGGCGGCATTCGTTGATGCGCTGGATGTATTCGCCGCAGGAAACTTCGGCTTCCACGGCGGCCTGACAAAAATCCCACCTGTAGGAGCTGCCGAAGGCTGCGCCTACAGGAATTCGGTGAGTACCATCAGTCGCGGGCCAATGCCTCGATCGGATCAAGCCGTGAAGCATTGCGCGCCGGCACAAAACCAAACACAACGCCGATCAGCGTCGAGCAAACCACCGCTGTCAGCACCGAAGCCAGCGAGAACACCATCTCCCATTCTTTGATAAATACTGAAAACAAGTGGCCAATGGCGTAGGACAGCGAAATCCCGATCGCCCCGCCCAACAGACAGACCATCACCGCCTCCACCAGAAACTGCTGACGAATATCCGATTGCCGGGCGCCGACCGCCATGCGAATCCCGATCTCGCGAGTACGCTCGGTCACCGACACCAGCATGATATTCATCACCCCGATACCGCCGACCACCAGCGAAATCACCGCAATCAACGACAGCAGCAATGCCAGCGAGCGACTGGTTTTCTGCACGGTCTGCATGATGCTGTCGAGGTTATTGGTGAAAAAATCCTTGGTGCCGTGGCGTTGCAGCATCAGTTTGTTGACGTGTTCATCCACCACGTTGCTGGGTTGGCCGTCCTTGAGCCGCACGCTGATGCTGTCCAGGTAGCGCTGGCCCAACAGGCGCCCGGCAGCAGTTTCGTACGGCACCCAGACGTTGAGCGACTTGCTCGCAGCGAACAGGTTTTTGTTCTCGGCGGCCACACCGATCACCGTACAAGGCAAGTTGCCGATCAGGATCACTTGCCCCAACGGGTCGACATGTTCGCCGAACAGCCGAAGCCGGGTTTTGTGATCGATCACCGCCACCTGTGCCTGGCGCCGGGCGTCGCTTTCACTGAACGCGATACCGGCCTCCATCTTGATACCGCGTACCTGAAAGTACAGGTCGCCGACACCATTGACCTGCGCATCCAGATCAATATTGCGATAACGCAGCAGCAGGTTTCGGCCGACCACCGGCGTGGCGCTGTCGACGTAATACAGCTGATTGAGGGCGGCAACGTCAGCGGGCACCAGGGTTTCGATGGCCGTCGAGCGGCTGTCGCCAAAACTGGTGCCGGAATAGATATCGATGGTGTTACTGCCGATCGCCTGAATGTCCTTCAACACGTAACGTTTGGCACCCTCGCCGATTGCCGAGATCGACACCACCGACGTAATGCCGATTACGATGCCAAGCATGGTCAGCAAGGTGCGCATGCGGTGCGAAACCAGCGCGACCCAGGCCATGCTGAACGCTTCCTTGAACAAACCGAGGCTGGCGACCAGGCGTCGTCCAGCGGTGGATTTGGCAGGGACCGCTTCGTCGCCTGACAACTGCGCCGTGTCGCGCTCGTTGCGTCGGTCGCTGAGGATCTCGCCGTCACTGACCTCGATGATGCGCTCGGCGTTGGCCGCGACTTTCGGGTCGTGTGTCACCAGAATCACCGTATGCCCGGCCGCGTGCAATTCCAGCAGAATGCGCATGACCTCCTTGCCGCTGGTGGTATCGAGGGCACCCGTAGGCTCATCGGCAAGGATCACATCACCGCCGTTCATCAACGCCCGAGCGATACTCACCCGCTGCTGCTGCCCGCCGGACAGCTGACTCGGTCGGTGGCTCAGGTGCCCTTGCAGACCCAATCGCGCCAACAATTCCCGAGCGCGGGCATGACGTTGCAGCTCCGGGATGCCCGCGTAGATCGCGGGCATCTCGACGTTATGCATGGCACTCAGGTGCGGCAGCAGGTGATAGCGCTGGAAGATGAAGCCGAAGTAGTCGCGACGCAATGCCGCCAGGGCCTCGTTATCGAGGTCACGGGTTTCCTGGCCGTTGATCCTGTAACTGCCGGCGGTGGCGTAATCGAGGCAGCCGAGAATGTTCATCAACGTCGATTTACCGGAGCCGGAGGCGCCAATGATCGCGACCATCTCTCCGGCATGGATCGTCAGGCTGATGTCCTTCAACGCGAGAAACTCACGGTCGCCGGCGGTAAAGCTGCGGGTAATCCCGCTCAGTTGCAGCAAGGGCTCGTTCATCGTCAAGACCCCGCCACGGTCGACACCGGATCACCGATCACCACGCGGTCGCCCTCGGCCAGACCATCATTGACCTGCACCTTGACGTTGTTGTTGATCCCGGTTTGCACATTGCGCGCCTGTGCCTGGCCCTTGGCGTCCAGCACGCGCACCGGAAAACTGCCGTCACTGTTGCGCGGCCCCAGCGCTGCCACCGGAATGGTCAACACGGATTTGGCAGTATCCAGCACCACCCGCACCTGCGCGGTCATCGAGATGCGCAAGCGATGATCCGGGTTGGGCACCTCGAACAGTGCGTTATAGAACACCGCCGTGTTCTGTTTTGGCGTGCCGGCGGGCGGCGTTTCGAGAAAGTTCTGCGGTGCCGGTTCAGTGCCGCGCAGCTTGCCGTAATAGCGTTTGTCCTCGCCGAGAATGGTGAAATACACCTCCTGCCCCGGCATGATATGAATCACGTCGGCCTCGGAAACCTGCGCCTTGACCGTCATGGTGTCCAGATCCGCCAGTTTCAGCAGGATCGGCGCCAACTGGTTAGCGATAACGGTCTGGCCTTCTTGAGTAACGATGCCGACCACGTCGCCATCGATCGGCGCGACGATTCGTGTGTAGGCCAGGTTGACCTTGGCGGTGTCGATCTGGATGTGCGCACTCTTGATCTGCGCGTCCAGTGACATCAGATTCGCCTGCTGCACTTCGTAGTCAGACTGCGCGGTTTCGAAGTCCTGGCGCGAGATCGACGCGTCGTCCTGCAAGTTCTTGTAGCGTTCGTAAATCGCCTTGGTCTGCCTGAGTTGGGCCTGCGTGGCGCGTTTTTGCGCTTGCAGGTTTTCCTCATCGACCTGGGCCTGACGCAGGGTGTTCTGCAACACCAGCGGATCGATTTCTGCCAGCCACTGACCCTTTTTCACCTTGTCGCCCACCTTGACCTTGAGCGACTTCAACTGGCCGGACACTTGCGCACCGACGTCCACTTGCTTGATGCCTTCGAGCAACCCGGTGGCCAGCACCGCATTTTCGATATCACTGCGTTCAACCGTGGCAGTCAGGTACTGCGGCGCCTCGGCCGGCGCCTTTACCGCATAGAACACCAACCCGGCCAGCGTCACCAACGCCAATCCCATACCGACTTTGCGCAACTTCGACTTTTCCATAAATGACCACAAGTCCGTTCAGGATAGAACCCGGCCAGCGGCCGGGCTCTGGTAGATAAACAACATTCAGGACAGCACTTCGTTCACCGGCACCGACAAGCCGTCATGCCACCACGCCGCAAGACTGAAGGCGTTGGGCGCTTTGAGAATCGTGAAGTGGTTGCCCGGCCCGTACCACACCGCCAGATCCGTCACTTGGCGCTGCCAGCCTTCGACCATCGCCGCTTGCTCGCGCTGATTGCCCGCCGCGTCCAGCGTCGGGTCGTCGACCAGCGCCAGCCGCACCAGGCCGGTGTAAGCCTGGCGTGGCTGGTAAACAGTGCGCAGCGCAGTGGCAAAGGTGCGCACCGGGCCATGCATCGCCTGTTCGGATGAGCGTGCGGACAGTACGCCGGCATCCACCATGCCTTGGTGCAACAGGCGCATTTGCAAAGCGTCGTCAGCCTCGGCAAACGCCTTCGCATCGATACCCAGCGATTTACCGGAAGACAGCTGCAACGCCTCGATCAAGCGCTGTAGCGCAGCAGTGGTCGTGTACGGTTTACCCACCACACCTTTACCCCCGGGTGCTTCGCTGTCGATCAGGGTCAACGAGGCGACCTTGCGCCCGGCATCCTGCAATTGCGCGGCCATGGCGTGGGCGACCCAACCACCGAATGAATGGCCGATCAGGTGCACCGGACCTTGCGGGTAGAGTTGCTCGATGGCTTGCAGATAAAACCTGGCGGCGGCCTCGACCTGACTGTGCGGCACCGTGGCGCCATCGAGACCGCGCGGTTGCAGACCGTGAATCGGCCACTCCGGCCCAAGCGCCTCGGTCAGGTGAATAAACCCGGTGACGCTGTCACCCGCGCCGGGTACGCAAAAGATCGGTGCATGCCCGGGGTGGCCGGTCTGCACCGTCAACAACGGCTGATAAGTGACGGGCGCAGGAACCTTCGCCCCGTCCAGTGCCTGACCGAGCGCTTCTCCCAGGGCGCCGATATGCGGCGCCTTCATCATGCTCTGGTGATCCCCGGGCACGTCGATGCAATGCAGCAAACCCGCAGGCAACTCTTCGGCCCAACCCCGCGTCGGGCTGAGCAGTGACATTTGCGCCGAACGCTCCTGAGCGCGCAGTAAATGCAGGGGTAGCGGAATCGGAGCAATCCGGTAGTGCGCCAGCGCATGCCCGTGGGCCACTTCCCGGTCGAGGTAGTGCCAGGCATCCGTCGAAGCGATCGCCGCCAGTTCCGGACGCAACAATTGTTGTTCCCGGCAGCGCTCGAACAGCTCCGCGAACCCCATCGGCTCCAGCTCGGTCTGCAGCAGGGCCAGGCGAGCCAGGGCTTGCTGCCCCTCGGCACCCTGCCCGGCCCAATGCGCCGTACAGTGCAGCAACAATTGGCGCTTGTGCACATGGGCATCGTTCCAGCGTGCCTTGTCCGGGTCGGCCAGACGCGGCACATAGGTATCGATCAAGCCGAGGAATTCCACCCACTCATCCATGCCGAGCAATTGCAGGGCAATTTCATACGCCAGTACGCCACCGAACGACCAGCCGGCCAGTCGATATGGCCCACTAGGCTGCTGTGCACGGATAATCCCGACCAGCCGCGCCGCGAGGCATTCCATCGTGCGTAATTGGGGTTGCCCGAGGTCGATGCCCGGCAAGCCATAGATGGGGAACTCACCGGCGATGTGCGTGCCCAGCGCCGGGAAATACACGTCCCGGCCACTGAATTCATGCACCAGGAACAACGGTGTGCCATGACGGCCGGCACGCACCACGACCAGACCGTTTTGCGGCTCGGCAACGCCGTTGCGCGAGCTGAGCAGCGTTGCCGCAGACTCCACAGTCGGATGCTGGAACAGTTCGGCCAGAGTGATCGTCTGGTTGTTCTGTTGCAGCAGGCTGACCAGACGCACCGCCAACAATGAATGCCCGCCCAGTTCAAAGAAGTTGTCGTGGCGGCCGACGCGTTCGACCTGCAACACCTCAGCCCAAAGCCGGGCAAGATTCGCCTCCACGGGATTGGTCGGCGCTTCGTAAACGCGACTGAGCAAGGCTTGCGGTGTCGGCTCCGGCAACGCCTTGCGATCGACCTTGCCATTGTTGTTCAGCGGCAGCGTGTCGAGGCGCACCCAGGCCGCAGGCACCATGTACTCCGGCAGGCGTGCTTGCAGCAGCGCACGCAGGGTGGCGCTTTGCAGACTGGCATCATGCGCCGTGTAATAGGCCACCAGGCGAATCGGTTCCTGTCCGTCGCGCCGGGCCAGTACCACCGCTTCCTTGACGCCCGGACAGCTCAACAGGCGGTTTTCGATTTCACCCAACTCGATGCGGAAACCGCGAATCTTCACCTGATCGTCGTTGCGCCCGATGCACTCCAGTTGCCCCGGCGCCAACCAGCGCACCAGATCTCCGGTGCGGTACATCATTGCCTCAGGCTTGGCGCTGAACGGATCGCGGAGGAATTTCTCGGCAGTCAGTTCAGGTCGATTCAAGTAACCCAACGCAACGCCCTGCCCGCCGATATACAGCTCACCGATTACACCAAACGGCACCGGTTGCTGATGGGCATCGAGCACATACGCACGGGTGTTGGAAATCGGGCCACCGATCGACACGCTGTCGGCATCGTTCGCAACAGAGCGCACTTCAAAAGTAGTGGCGTAGGTCGTGGTTTCCGTCGGGCCGTAGCAGTGCACCAGACGCAGATCCGACGCCTGCGCCAACAAAGCGCGAAACGCCGCCGGATCACCCCGTTCACCACCGCACAGCAGGATTCGCAGACCTTTGAGTGCCTCGGGAATCAGTTGCACGTACTGGTTGAACAGCGCGGTGGTGACAAACAGGATGGTCACCCCGCAGCGGCGCAACTCGTGCCCGAACGCCTGCGGGTCGAGCAAGGTGGCAGGGTCGATCACTGCAACCTGAGCACCGTTGAGCAGCGCCCCCCAGACATCCATCGTGCTGGCATCGAATGCCGGGTTGGAAGCGAAGGCCACCCGATCAAGCGGATTGAAATCGGCGTAGCCGTTATTGATCACCAGCCGGGTGATCGCCCGGTGTGGCACCATCACGCCCTTCGGTGTACCGGTTGAGCCGGAGGTGTACATGATGTACGCCAAAGACTCTGCCGACTGCGGCAGTTGCGGGTTGTGCGACGGTTGCCCGTCGAGTGCCAGGGCATCCAGATCAATCCGGCGCACCGGGTCATCGAATACGGCACCGGTCGCCGTCAGCAAGGCCGCCGCCTGACAGTCCTGAACCATGAACGCCTGACGGTCGGCAGGCGCGTTGATGTCCAGCGGCAGGTACGCCGCCGCGCATTTAATGATCGCCAGTTGCGCGATCAACAGATCCAGCGAGCGCGGCAGCAGAATCGCCACAGGGTCGCCGGGACTTACGCCCTGAGCCATCAAGTAATGGGCCAGTTGGTTGGCCTTGCGGTTCAACTCGGCGTAACTCAACGCTTGCGCGCGATGCACCGCTGCGACGGCTTCGCCCTGCACCGCCGCATGCTGTTCGAACACGCGGTGAACGGTCAGGGTTTGCGGATACTCCCGTTCAGTGGCGTTGAAGTCGACCAGCAATCGCTGGCGTTCCTCGTCATCGACAAGTGGCACGTGTTCCAGCACCGCTTGATCATTGCTGACCATCGCCTGCAGCAACTGCTGGAAGTAACCGACAAACCGCTGCGCCGTTGCTTCATCGAACAGTGCCGTGGCGTACTCCAGCCAGCCGCCGATAACGCCCTGCGCGTCGCCCAGGGTCAGCGTCAGGTCGAACTTGGCGAAGTGGCTTGGCTCCGCGACGGCCTCCAGCGTGAGCTCACCCAAGGCCAGCGCCGGGCCATCGCTGTTACGCCAGTTGAGCATGGTCTGGAACAGCGGGCTGTGCGCCAGACTGCGCACCGGCCGGGTGATTTCCACCACTTGTTCGAACGGCAGATCCTGATGCGCCTGGGCTTGCAGCGTCAGCGCCTTGACCCGCGACAGCAACGCTTCGACGCTCAGCGCTCCCGAGGTATCGATGCGCAATGCGAGGGTGTTGACGAACAGGCCGATCAAACCTTCGATTTCGGCTCGCGAGCGGTTGGCCACCGGTGAGCCAATCACCACATCAGCCTGCCCGGACAAGCGACTGAGCACCATCGCCCAGGCACTCATCACCGTCATGTAAAAGGTCACGCCATGACGCTGACTCAAGGCTTTGAGCGCAGCGCTCAAGCGCTCGTCCAGGCGCACCTCGACGCTGCTGCCGGCATAGTCCTGTTGCGCCGGGCGCGGACGGTCGGTGGGCAGCGTCAGCAAGGCCGGCGCGTCGGCCAGCGTGCGTTGCCAGTATTCACTCTGGCGCTGCAATACGTCGCCGCTCAACCAGCGGCGTTGCCACAGCGCGTAGTCGGTGTACTGCAACGCCAGCGGCGGCAACGGATCGTCCTCGCCATGCCTGAACGCCTGATACAGCGCCATCAGTTCGCGGGTCAGCACGCCCATCGACCAGCCGTCCGAGATGATGTGGTGCAAGGTAATCAACAACACATGGTGATCGTCCGCCAACCGCACCAGCCGTCCGCGAATCAATGGATCGCTCTCCAGATCAAACGGCCCCGATGCCTCGCCCTGAATCAGCGCGAGCAAAGCCTCGTCAGCCGCCGGGTGCAGACGCAAATCCTCAACGCGCAACAGCAAACCGCTGTCGACCGGCGTAATCAGCACCTGTGCGTCGCCGTTGAACGGGGCAAAACGACTGCGCAGGGTCTCGTGGCGCGCGACGATGCGGGCCAGCGCCCGTTGCAGCGCATCGTCGTCAAGCACGCCTCGCAAGCGCAGGCCGATCGGGATGTTGTACGCCGTGTTGGCACCTTCCATCTGCGCCAGAAACCAGAATCGCTGCTGGGAAAATGACAGCGGCAGCACCCCTTCGCGCGGCACGGCCAGAATCGGCGGCTGCGTACAGCGCCCGGCCCGGGTCAACACTTGCGCCACCGCCGCCAGTTCGGCATTGGCGAACAACTCGCCTAGCGCAAGCTCGACGCCCAGGCGCTGGCGTACTTGCGCGACCATGCGCATGGCCAGCAACGAATGGCCGCCCGACTCGAAAAAGTGATCTCGACGCCCGACCCGTTCAACCTGCAACACCTCGGCCCAGATCTGCGCCAACGTGGTTTCCACTTCACCCTGCGGCGCCTCGTATGCCCGAGTGAACAGCGCCGAGCGCTCAGGTTTTGGCAAGGCCTTGCGGTCGAGTTTGCCGTTGGCGGTCAGCGACAGCGCATCAAGTTTCACGAAGGCTGACGGCACCATGTACTCGGGCAACTGGGTCAGAAGCTGCGCGCGCAGTTCAGCCACGGCCAATGGCTGGACCTGCGCCTGTTCGGTGAAATACGCCACCAGTCGTGGCTGCCCCGGTTCATCCTCGCGAGCCAGCAACACCGCCTCCTGAATGCCGGGGAGCTGGTTGAGACGGTTCTCGATTTCCCCCAACTCGATGCGCACGCCACGGATCTTCACTTGATCATCGTTGCGCCCCAGGTATTCGAGGGTGCCGTCGACCCGCCAGCGTGCCAGGTCGCCAGTTCGGTACATCCGCGCTTGCGGTACGCGGCTGAATGGATCGCGCAGGAAGCGTTCGGCGCTCAGGTCCGGCCGATTCAGATAGCCGCGGGCAACACCGCTGCCGCCGACATACAACTCTCCCGTCACACCAATCGGTACCGGACGCTGTTGAGCATCGAGCAGATACACCGTCGCATTGCTCACCGGTTTACCGATGTGCAACCCATCGCCAGCCTCGATGCGCCCGGACGTTGCCACCACGGTGGTCTCGGTCGGGCCGTAGTTGTTGATCACGTCGAAGTGCTGATTGCGCGAAAACTGCCGCAACCGGTCGCCACCGATCAGCAGCGTGCGCAGGGTCGGATGTTCCAGGTTCTGGCTGAAGGCGTACTCGGCAACCGGCGTCGGCAGAAAACTCACGTCCAACGGCTGCGCACGCCACCAGGCGAGCAAGGCATCAATGTCTTCACTGCCCTCGTGAGCCGGGGCGATATGCAAGGTCGCGCCTGCACACAGCGCCGGCCAGATTTCCCATGCCATGGCATCGAAACCGAACCCGGCCAGACTTGAGGTTTGGCGGCCGGCGCATAAATCGAAGGCTGCACAGTGCCAGTCAACCAGATTGCACAGCGTGTGGTGCTCGACCATCACCCCTTTTGGCAGGCCGGTGGAGCCAGAGGTGTAGATCACGTAGGCCAGATGCGAGGGATTCAGGCCGGGCACCTGGGGATTGTGGGTAGTGCCCAGCGGCCAGGTGCACGGGTCAAGATCGATCACCGGCACGTCCAGAACGGGCAGGCGCTGCGCAAGATCACTGGATGTCAGCACAGCCACCGGCGCACTGTCGCTGAGCAGGTAGCTCAAGCGCTCGGCGGGGTGCGCCGGGTCCACCGGTACGTAAGCGGCCCCGGCCTTGAGAATCGCCAGCAATCCGACCAGGGTTTGCAGGCCGCGTCGGGCGACAATCGCCACCCGATCGTCGGGTTTCACGCCCAGCCCGATCAGATAGTGGGCCAGTGCGTTGGCCTTATGGTTCAACTCGGCGAACGTCAATGGCTCACCCAGATACACCGCCGCCAACGCGTCGGGCCGGGCGACAACCTGAGCCTCAAAACGATGATGAAGGGGCTGCGCCGGCGGGTATTCGACGTGAGTGGCGTTGAACCCCGACAAAACCTGCTCGCGCTCGGCCGGCGGCAACACCGGCAATTGATTCAACGGGGTGTCTGATGCGCGCTCCAGGGCCAGCAGCAGATTTTCCACCGCGCACAGCATGTAGGTGCAGATTCGGTGGGGGTCGACCTCGGTGCTGGCGAGCAACGTCAGGCTGAAGCGGTCAGCAAAATCGTCGATGCTCAGGGTCAGCGGGTAGTTGGTACGTTCTTCCGAACGCAAGACACTGATGCCCTCCCAGGCTGCGAGCGACTCGACGCTGGCATTGGCACTCGACGCGCTGTGCCGGTAATTGAGCAGCGTGCTGAACAACGGCGAAGACGCCACCACGCCACTGCAACGCTGGGCTAGCGCCAGCGGCGCGTGTTCGTGGCGCATCAGGGTGGTCAGGCGCGCATGGGTGGCCTTCACCGCCTCGCACGCCGCTTGCGCCCCTGCATCGACCCGCAACGGCAACGTATTGATGAAAATCCCCAAGGCGCGGTCGGTGGATTCAGCGCCTTGCATCCGCCCCATCAGCACGGTGCCAAATACCACATTCGATTTACCGGTCAGCGCGCTCAAGACCTGCGCCCAACCGAGATGAAACAGGCTCGCGACACTCACCCCCAGCAACCGTGCCTGTGCCCGCAAACGCTGACCGAGTAGCGGATCAAGCGCCAGACTGAGCTCCTCGATATCGCTGCCGTCACCGTGGACGCCTTGCAAACCAAACGGCAATGTCGGCTCGTCAACGTCACCGAGCATGTCGCGGAAAAAGGCTTCATGTTCCTGCTCACTGATCCCCAATCGAGCGTGTGCCACGTAGTTGCGAAACGGCACGGGCGGCCCCAATCGAGCAGCGAATCCGGACAGACACGCTTGCAGCTCTTCGCTGACCACCGCGAGCGCGGAATGGTCCATCGCCATGTGATGAAACAGCAACATGGCGACGATGCGCTCCTCGCGCGGATCCCACGCGTGGACCAGACACAACAGCGGCGCACGGGAGACATCGAGGCGAAAATGCCGGGCGTCGAAACGCTTGTGCAACTGCGTCAGCACGTCACCGTCGGCCACTTCCAACGGCACCTCTTCCAGCGGCAGCTCGGCGGTTCTCAAGACCACTTGCAACGGCGTATCAAGGCCCTCCCAGAACACCGCCGTGCGCAAAATGTCGTGACGGTCGATCACGGTCTGCAAGGCCTGGACGAACGCCTGCAAGCGCTCGCGCCCGCTGAACGCAAAATGCGCCTGCATGACGTACGGATCGCCATGGGTGGCACTGACATGGTGGTAGAGGATGCCTTCCTGCAACGGTGTCAGCGGATAGATGTCCTGCACGTTGGCGGCGCCACCGGGGATGGTGTCGACCAATTGATCGAGACGGTCCTGACTCAGCTCGGCGAGCGTCAGCATCGCCGACGTGATTCGCGTGGAGCCTGGGACGATGCCATTGACCGGCACCTCGACCTGCCCCGCTCTCGCTGCCGAGTACGTCCCGGCCTTGATCAATTCGATCAGCGCCGGCTTGTGCTCGCGCAGCGACGCCAGCAGGGCCGGCTCGCTCAACGCCTGTTTGTTGCCGTTGACCCGTAACTGGTCATCGGTGACCGCCAACTGGATGTCTTTTTCCTTCAACGTCACCAACAGTTCGTTCACGTTCACAGGACGATCTCCATTCTTTCCGTGATTGCCGCGTAACCGGCCAGGGTCGGGTGTTCAAACAACGCCCTGACATCCGCTTCAATGCCTTCCTGTTGCAGGCGTCCGACCAGACTCACCGCCAGCAACGAATGCCCACCCAACTCGAAGAAATGGTCGTGACGCCCTACCCGCTCGACGTTGAGCAACTCGCACCAGAGCCGCGCCAGGATGATTTCCAACTCACCGACCGGCGCTTCGTATTCGCGGCTGATCACCGAGTGCTGATTCGGTACAGGCAACGCCTTGCGATCGAGTTTGCCGTTGGGGCTGAGCGGCAAGCGGTCGAGATGGACGAAAATCGCCGGGACCATGTAGTCCGGCAGATGCTGCAGCAACGCCCCACGCAGAATGTCGACATCCAGCCGTGCGCCGGTGTAATAGGCCACCAGGCGTTTGTCCCCTGGAACATCTTCGCGGGCAACCACGACCGCTTCCTGCACGCCGCCGATCTGTGTCAGGCCTGCCTGAATCTCGCCAAGCTCGATGCGCAGCCCACGGATTTTCACCTGGTCGTCGTTGCGCCCCAGATACTCGATATTGCCGTCGGCACGGTAGCGGGCAATGTCGCCGGTGCGGTACATCCGCGCGTGCGTCTGATCACTGAACGGATCGTTGAGGAACCGTTCGGCGCTCAGTTCGGCACGGTTCAAATACCCCCGCGCCACTTGCACACCGCCGATGTACAACTCGCCGACCACGCCTTGCGGCACCGGGTGTTGCCACGCATCGAGGATGTACATCCGGGTATTGGCGATCGGTTTGCCGATCGGCGTGTTGTCTGGAATGTCTTCGCAAGATCCGGTGCAATGCCAGGCCGTGACATCCACCGCCGCTTCGGTCGGGCCGTACAGGTTGTGCAGTTCACTGGCCGGCAATTGTTGTTTGAACCGCCGCACCAGACTGCCGGGCAATGCTTCGCCGCTGCACATGACCTGACGCAGCCCTGCGCAACGCTCGGTCTGGCCGTGGGCGAGAAACACATCGAGCATCGATGGCACGAAATGCACGGTGGTGATGTTCTCGCTTTCGATCACTTCACTCAGGTAGGCCGGCTCCTTGTGTCCGCCGGGACGGGCCAGCACCAGCCGCGCACCGGTCATCAGAGGCCAGAAAAACTCCCAGACCGACACGTCGAAGCTGAACGGCGTTTTTTGCAGCACTGCGTCCGCCGATATCAGGGCGTAGGCGTCCTGCATCCACAGTAGGCGGTTCACCACTGCCGAGTGCTCGTTGGCCACCCCTTTGGGCTGGCCGGTAGAACCGGAGGTGTAGATCACGTAGGCCAGATGCTTGGGGGTCAGCCCGGCGACTGGCGGATTGTCCGCCGACAAGTCCTGCCAGGTTTCCTGATCCAGATTGATCACCGGCACAGCCACTTCAGCCGCCAACCCGGCCGTAGCGCTCTGCACCAGCAGCACCACGGGAGCGCTGTCCGCGAGCATGTAAGCGATGCGTTCCGGCGGATAATCCGGATCGATTGGCACATAACCGCCACCCGCCTTGAGAATCGCCAGCAAGCCAATGACCATTTGCACACTGCGCTCGACGCCGATCGCCACCCGCGAATCCGGCTGAACGCCAAGATCGCGCAGGTGATGGGCCAAGCGGTTGGCGCGCTCGTTCAACTGCTCGAAGCTCAAGCGCTGGTCACCGAATTGCACCGCTGGCGCTTGCGGGGTTCGCAGCACTTGCGCCTCGAACATGCCGTGCAGGGTTTGCTCCAGGTTGTAGTCAACCGTGTTGGCGTTAAAGTCGAACAGCAGTCGCTGGCGCTCCTGATCGGGCAGGATCGACAGGCGATTGAGCGGTTGTTGCGGCGCCTGCTCCAGTGCCTCCACCAGCACGCTCAACGCCGTTTGCACGTAAGCACAGATCCGTTTTGAGCCGACCTCTACCGAGGTAATCGCAGTGATTCTGAAACCCGCGCCCAAATCGTCGACATTGAGGCTCAGCGGATAGTTGGTGCGTTCTTCGCCGGCCAGCGTCTCGATGCCCTGCCAGGCCGGGTGCGCCTGCGTTTGGGTTACGTTGCTGTGCCGATAGTTGAGCATCGCGCTGAACAGCGGCGCCGGTGCAGCGACACCGCTACAACGCTGGGCCAGTGCCAGCGAAGCGTGCTCGTGTCCAAGCAGTCCGGTGAGTCGCGCATGCGTCGCCTTGAGCGCGACACGCACCGGTTGGTCGCCGACATCCACGCGCAGTGGCAAGGTGTTGATGAACATCCCCAGCCCGCGATCGGCCCCCGCCCCACCCTGCATCCGCCCCATCAGCACGGTGCCGAAGACCACGCGTTCCTGCCCGGAGGTGGCCGCCAGTACCTGCGCCCAGGCCAGGTGAAACAGGCTGGCGACGCTGATGCCCCCTTGTCGCGCCTGACTGCGCAAGCGTTGCGCCAATGCCTCGGGCAAAGCCTGAACGGTTTCCTCAAAAGCGCTGGCCGAGCCGTTCACCTCACTTAAACCGAACGGCAAAGTTGGCTCATCGATGTCGCCGAGCATGTCGCGGAAAAACGCCTCGTGCTCCTGTTCACTGATGCCCAATCGGGCCTGTGCCACGTAGTTGCGATACGGCACCGCCGCCGGTAACGGCTCGGTCAGCCCCAGCAGACTCGCCTGCATCTCGTGACGCACCACTTCCAGCGCGGTGTGATCCAGGGCGATGTGATGGAACAACAACAGCCCCGCCACGCAGTCATTGGCCGGATCGCGGGCATACAGCAGCCGAATCAACGGCGCCTGACTGAGATCCAGGCGCTGTTCCAGCAGTTGCTCGATCGCAACCTCCTGCACCAGTAACTCGGCATGACGCCACACCACCTGAAGCGGCGCGGCCAAGCCCTGCCAGACGATGGCCGTACGCAAAATATCGTGGCGCTGCATGATTTGCCGCAGCGCGTTGGCGAAGCCCTCGACGCGCTCGACGCTGGCGAATGCCATTCGCGATTGCAGCACGTAAGGGTCGCGTTCGGCGGCAGTGATGTGGTGGTAAAGAATGCCTTCCTGCAGCGGCGCCAGCGGGTAAATATCCTGCACGTTGGCCGCGCCACCCGGCACCGTGGCGACGACGCGCTCGATACTGGTCTGATCCAGATCGACCAGGGTCAGCATGTCCGGGGTGATGCGCGTGCAGTCGGCTGGAATGCGATTGACCGGTACGTCGATTTCACGACCACTGCCCACCGCAGCAGTCAACGCCGCGAGGGTCGGCTGATTGAACAGCACGCGCACATCGCTGCTCAGGCCGATCTGGCGCATGCGTTCGATCACACTCACTGCCAGCAACGAATGCCCGCCGAGTTCAAAGAAGTTGTCGTGG
Source organism: Pseudomonas sp. LBUM1648 (assembly GCF_059716145.1). Lineage (NCBI taxonomy): Bacteria > Pseudomonadati > Pseudomonadota > Gammaproteobacteria > Pseudomonadales > Pseudomonadaceae > Pseudomonas > Pseudomonas sp. LBUM1648. Next base: position 2,761,621 of record NZ_CP166808.1, on the reverse strand, counting down.
CGGCCAACCTGTTCGACCTTCAGGACCTCGGCCCAGATCCGCGCCAGCGCGGTTTCCACCGGGCCTTGCGGTGCCTCATAGGCGCGGCTGAGCCATGCACTTTGATCCGGTTCGGGCAGAGCCTTGCGGTCGAGTTTGCCGTTGGCGGTCAGCGGCAAAGCGTCCAGTCGCACGTAGGCCGCCGGCACCAGGGCTTGTGGCAAGCGGTTTTGCAGATGCTTGCGCAAGTCCTCGATAGCGACTGACGTGCGCTCGGTAAACCAGGCCAGCAATTGCCCGTCGCGCACCAGCGTTACCGCTTCCTGCACCGCTGGATGGCTGGCGAGCGCCGCATCGATTTCGCCCGGTTCGATCCGTACACCGCGCAGTTTGACCTGATCGTCGTTGCGGCCCAGGTATTCGATATTGCCGTCGGCCAGCCAGCGCACCAGGTCTCCGGTGCGGTACATACGCGCACCTTGGGGGCCGAACGGGTCGTTGATGAACCGCTCGGCAGTCAAATCGTCACGGTTCAGATAACCCCGAGCGACGCCCGCACCACCGACGTACAACTCACCCGCGACGCCAACTGGCACCGGACGCTGTTGCGCATCGAGTACATAGGCCCTGGCATTGGCAATCGGCCGCCCGATGTGCAGAACCTGCCCGCATTCGATCCGCCCCGACGTCGCCACCACCGTGGCCTCGGTCGGGCCGTAGTTATTGATCACGTCGAAGGTCTGATCACGCGGGAACTGCCGCAACTTGTCGCCGCCAATCAACAGCGTGCGCAAGGTCGGGTGGCCCAACTCGCGGCTGAACGCATATTCGGCCACCGGCGTCGGCAAAAAACTGACCTGTAACGGCTGCGACCGCCACCAGTCGAGCAGTTCATCAAGGTGTTCATTGCCAATGGATTCGGGCGGCAGGTGCAAGGTCGCACCGACACACAACGCCGGCCAAACCTCCCACGCCATCGCATCAAAACCGAAGCCGGCGACACTCGAAGTGTGGCTGCCGGTATGCAGGTCGAAGGCTTGAGCGTGCCAGTGCACGAGGTTTTCCAGGGTCCGGTGTTCGACCATCACGCCTTTGGGCTGGCCGGTGGAGCCGGAGGTGTAGATCACGTAGGCGAGGTTGTGCGCGGTCAAGCCGTTGATCCGGGGATTGTCCGCCGATAAATCCTGCCAGTGGTCTTCGCCAAGATCGATCAAGGGCACCGTCACCTCACCCGGCAACCGCGTGTCCAGTACCAGCACCGCCAATGGCGCACTGTCGCTCAGCAGGTAAGTGATGCGCTCCGCCGGATAAGCCGGGTCGATCGGCACATAGGCAGCGCCGGCCTTGAGGATCGCCAACAACCCGACCAGCATCTGCGGGCCGCGCTTGAGACAGATCGCCACTCGCGTATCCGGCCCCACACCCATCCCGACAAGGTAATGCGCCAGGCGATTGGCCTGTTGGTTGAGTTGCAAGAAGCTCAATCGCTGCTCACCCGCCTGCACAGCCAACGCATGGGGTGTGCGCAGAACCTGCGCTTCGAACAATCCGTGCACGGTCTGACTGACAGGGTAATCGGCGCTACTGGCGTTGAAATCGTGCAGCACCCGATCGCGCTCAAACGCGGGCAGGACTGAAAGGCGACTCAGTGGCTGTTCGGGGTTGTGTTCCAGCGCCATCACCAGCGACGCGATAGCGGTATGCATCAGATCGCAAACCCGCTGCGCGCCGACGTGGCTCGGGGTCAGGACCGCCAGGTTGAACCCCTCGCCCAAGTCATTGACGCTGAGGGTCAGCGGATAATTGGTGCGCCCGTCATGGGCGAGGAATTCGATGCCTTGCCAGGCCAGTGTCGACGCTGATCGCTCGGCGCTGTGTCGATAGTTGAGTACCGAACTGAACAGCGGCAACGGTGCCGCCACACCACTGCAACGTTGCGCCAGGGCGAGGGACGCGTGCTCATGCCCCAGCAGCGCGGCCAGCCGCTTGTGCAAACTCAGAACCGCGTCGCCGACGCTGCGGTCATCAATGTCCATGCGCAAAGGCAAGGTATTGATGAACACCCCAAGCGCCCGGTCAGCGCCTTCGCCTCCTTGCATCCGGCCCAGCAGCACAGTGCCGAACACGACGTGTTGCTGAGCCGCTGTCGCCGCCAGTACGTGCGACCAGGCCAGATGGAACAGGCTGGCCGCACTGACTCCGAACAACCGGGCCTGAACGCGCAAGCTCTGGCTCAGCCCGGCCGGCAGCGCCAGCAAATGCTCCTCGATATCGCGGCCATCACCCTGTACGTCGCGCAAGCCGAACGGCAGGGTCGGCTCGTCGATATCGCCGAGCATCTCGCGGAAGAAGGTTTCGTGTTCCTGCTCGCTGACGCCATGGCGAGCCTGGGCCACGTAGTTGCGATACGGCGCCGCTAACGGCAGCGGTTCGGTGCTGCCCAGCAGACTGGCCTGCATCTCGTGGCGCACCACCTCCAGCGCCGTGTGATCGAGGGCGATATGGTGAAACAGCAACATCCCCACCACTCGGTCATGGGCCGGGTCGTGGGCATACACCAGACGCAACAGTGGCGCCTGGCCAAGGTCGAGACGGAAGTGGCGGGCATCGAATCGCCCGTGCAACTGCCCGAGGATGTCACCGCCGGTTGGCTCCAGCGCAACGGCTTGCACGCTCATCGGCGCCTGACGCCAGACCACTTGCTGCGGGTTCGGCAGCCCTTCCCAAACCACGCTGGTGCGCAGGATGTCGTGACGTGCGATCACGCTTTGCAACGCCTCGGCAAAGGCGTGCAAATGCCCGATGTCAGCGAATGCCAGACGTGACTGCAGCAAGTAGGGATCACCGTCTGCGGCGCTGATGTGGTGATAGAGAATGCCTTCCTGCAACGGTGCCAGCGGGTAAATCTCCTGCACATTGGCCGCACCACCGGGCACAGTGGCGACGATGCGTTCGATGCTGGCCTGATCCAGATCGGTCAGGGTCAGCATGTCAGGGGTGATGCGCGTGCAATTGGCTGGGATGCGATTGGCCGGTACAACGATTTCGCGCCCGCGCCCCACGGCTGCGGCCAGCGCCGCCAGGGTCGGCTGGTTGAACAGCACGCGCACATCAGCGCTCAGGCCGATCTGGCGCATGCGTTCGATCAGGCTCACCGCCAACAGCGAATGGCCACCGAGCTCAAAAAAGTTGTCGTGACGGCCGACTTGATCAACCTTGAGTACAGTCGCCCAGATCTGCGCCAACGCGGTTTCCACCGGGCCTTGCGGTGCTTCATAGGCGCGGCTGAGCCACGCACTTTGATCGGGTTCGGGCAACGCCTTGCGATCGAGTTTGCCGTTGGCCGTCAACGGCAAAGCGTCCAGACGCACATAGGCTGCAGGGATCAGGGCGTCCGGCAATCGGGACTGCAAATGGCTGAGCAGTCCGGCAACTTCGACAGATTCGCGTTCGGTGAACCACGCGACCAGCCGCCCGTCGCGCACCAGCACCACGACATCCTGCACCGCATTGTGAGCACTGAGTGCGGCTTCGATTTCACCGAGTTCGACACGCACGCCGCGCAGTTTGACCTGATCGTCATTGCGGCCCAGGTATTCGATGTTGCCGTCGGCCAGCCAGTGTGCCTGGTCGCCGGTACGGTACATCCGGGCGTTCGGCTCGTCACTGAATGGATCGTCAAGGAACTGCGCGGCAGTCAATTGCGGGCGATTCAGATAACCCCGTGCGACACCGGCGCCACCGACATACAGTTCACCTTGCACACCCACCGGCACCGGCTGCTGCTGGCTGTCCAGCAGATAGACTCGGGCATTGGCAATCGGCCGCCCGATATGCAGCACCTGTCCGCATTCGATCCGCCCCGACGTCGCCACCACCGTGGCCTCGGTCGGGCCGTAGTTATTGATCACGTCGAAGGTCTGATCACGCGGGAACTGCCGCAGCTTGTCGCCGCCGATCAACAGCGTGCGCAAGGTCGGGTGCCCCAGATGGCGACTGAACGCATAGTCGGCCACCGGCGTCGGCAGGAAACTCACCTGCAATGGCTGCGCACGCCACCAGTCGAGCAGTTCATCAAGATGTTCATTGCCAATGGATTCGGGCGGCAGGTGCAAGGTCGCGCCCACACACAACGCCGGCCAGACCTCCCACGCCATCGCATCAAAACCGAAGCCGGCGACACTCGCGGTGTGGCTGCCGGCGTGCAGGTCAAAAGCTTCGGCGTGCCAGTGCACGAGGTTTTCCAGAGTACGGTGTTCGACCATCACGCCTTTGGGCTGGCCGGTGGAGCCGGAGGTGTAGATCACATAGGCGAGATGCCCCGGATTCAGCGCCGGCAACTGAGGATTGGTCTGCGGGAAGCGCTGCCAGTCATCACCGTGCAGGTCGATCACCGGCACGCTTGCCGGTAGATCGCGCGTCGAAGGCTGGGCGAGCACCGCCACCGGCTCGCTGTCCTGCAACAGATAAGCGATACGCTCGCGCGGATGCGCCGGATCGACCGGCACATAACCGGCGCCAGCCTTGAGAATCGCCAGCAGCGCCACGAGCATGTCCGGGCCGCGACGCAAACAAACGGCGACACGATCATCCGGTTGCACACCGAGGCCGATCAGGTGGTGCGCCACGCGGTTGGCGCGCTGATTCAGTTCGCGATAGCTCAAGCGTTGCTCGCCCTGCACGGCCGCCCATGCATCGGGGTGCGCCGCGACTTGCGCTTCGACCAAACGCTGGATGGACTGCCCACTCGGGTAGTCACGGCCGGTGATGTTGAAACCCACCAATACCCGTTGACGCTCACTCGGCGACAAGATTGACAGCTGCTGAAGCGGCGCGTCAGGCGTGTATTCGAGCGCCGTTACCAGACCGTGCAACGCCGTTTGCAGGTAATCGCACACCCGCGCGCCATCCACTAATGGCACCGCCTGCACGCTCAGCCGGAAAGCGTTACCAAGGTCGTCGACGCTGACCACCAACGGGTAGTTGCTGCGTTCGCGAGAGCTGAGAATCTCAATGCCCTGCCACGCCAGCGCCGCCGAATCCGCCGTACTGTGACGATAGTTGAGCAAGGTGCTGAACAGCGGCAGTGCAGCCGATACGCCGCTGCAACGCTGAGCCAGCGCCAACGATGCCTGCTCGTGCCCGAGCAATTGCGCCAGGCATTGATGAGTGGCGCGCACGCTGTCCTGCACCGACGCGGCGCCCACGCTGACGCGCAGCGGCAACGTATTGATGAACATGCCCAGCGCCCGGTCAGCGCCCTCGCCGCCCTGCATCCGGCCCAGCAACACGGTGCCGAACACCACATCCTGCTGACCGGAGACTTTCGCCAACACCTGCGCCCACGCCTGATGCACCAGACTCGCAATACTGATGCCGAGCCGACGCGACTGCTCGCGCAGACGCTCGCCGAGGCCGGCATCCAGCGCTGCATGACTGTCGAGAATATCGCGGCCGTCGCCGTGCACGTCCTGCAAACCGAACGCCAGGGTCGGTTCGTCGATATCGCCGAGCATGTCGCGAAAGAACGCCTCATGGACTGCTTCGCTTGCGCCAAGCCGCGCCTGCGCTACGTAATTGCGATATTGCACCGGCGCCGGTACATCGATTGTCCGGCCATGCATGACGTCGTTCACTTCCGCTACCAGCACCTCCAGCGCCGTGTGGTCGAGCACGATGTGATGCAGCAAAAGTATCCCGATCCACCGGTTATGCGGCTGATCTTCGGTATAGGCAAAGCGCATCAGCGGTGCTTGGTTGAGATTCAGGCGTGCTGTTTTTGTCGCAGTACGCGGATCGAAGCGTGCCTGCATTTGCTCCAGTACATCGCCGTCGAGTTCGTCGGCATCGACCCGTTCCAGCGCCAGCGGTGCCTCGCGCCACACCACCTGTACCGGTTCTTCCAGCCCTTCCCAGACCACACTGGTGCGCAGAATATCGTGACGGCCAATCACCTCATTCAAGGCGCGGACAAAGGTTTTGATCTGCGCCAGACCGTCAAACGCGAATTGCGCCTGCAACACATAGGGATCGCCAGCGCTGGTTGCCAGGTGGTGATAGAGAATCCCCGCCTGCAACGGCGCCAGCACATAGATGTCCTGCACATTGGCGACGCCGCCGGGCACACTGGCGATGACCCGGTCGATGCCGATCTGATCCAGTGTGGCCAACGGCAGCATGTCGGGGGTTATGTGCGTGCAACCGGGCTCGATCAGATTGCCCGGCACCACGCTGACACTGGCTGTGCTCAAGGTCGCCGCCAGCGCCGCCACGCTCGGCTGGCCGAACAGCACGCGCACGTCGCAATGCATTTCGTGTTGGCGCATACGCTCGATCAGCTTCACCGCCAGCAGCGAATGACCACCGAGTTCGAAGAAGTTGTCATGCCGGCCGACCTGTTCGACGCCGAGCAGGCTCTGCCAGATTCCAGCGATGAGCGCTTCCACCTCACCCACCGGCGCCTCGAAACCACGCCGGGCGAACGCATCGCTGTCCGGTGGCGGCAAGGCCTTGCGATCAAGTTTGCCGTTGGGGGTCAGCGGATAGGCATCGAGGCGCACGAAGGCGCTCGGCACCATGTACTCGGCCAACGAAGCCTGCAGGTGATCGCGCAACTGCGCAGCACTGGGCTCAACGCCCTCGTCAGCCAGCCAGTACGCCACCAGACGCTGCTCGCCGGGGCTGTCTTCACGTGCAATCACCACCGCTTCGCGCACGCCTGCGCAAGCGGCCAGGCGTGCTTCGATCTCGCCGAGTTCGATTCGGAAACCGCGGACTTTCACCTGGTCGTCGTTACGCCCCAGGTATTGAAGACTGCCGTCTGCGGCCCAGCGAGCAAGATCGCCGGTCTTGTACAAACGCGCCTCGGCATGGCCGCTGAACGGGTCGGCAATAAAGCGTTCGGCGGTCAGGTCCGGGCGGTTGAGATAGCCACGGGCAACCCCGGCGCCGCCGACGTACAACTCGCCGGTCACACCGACCGGCACCGGTTCGCGTTGCGCGTCGAGCACGTACAGTTGCAGGTCGGGTATGCGTACACCAATCGGGCTTACGCCCATCAATTGCGCGTCCGCCGCGACCAGCGGTCGGTAGGTCACGTGCACCGTGGTTTCGGTGATGCCGTACATGTTCACCAACCGCGTACCGGCATTGCCAACTCGCGCGTACCACGGTTTAAGCAGGCCCGGCTCCAGCGCCTCGCCACCAAAAATCACTTCTCGCAAGGAATGCTGCAACGGGCTGCGGGCCTGTGCGGCGACCATTTGCCGGAACGCGCTCGGCGTCTGGTTAAGCACGGTGACGCCGGTACGGCACAGCAGCGCATAGCAGTCGTCCGGTGAACGGCTGACGGCTTGCGGCACCAGCAGCAACTGCCCACCAAAACTCAGCGCGCCCCAGATTTCCCATACCGAGAAATCGAAGGCAAAAGAGTGGAACAGCGCCCAGATGTCCTGCGGGTTGAATTGAAACCAGTCATGAGTGGCCGAAAACAGTCGCGAGACGTTGCGGTGTTCGACCATCACGCCTTTGGGCAAACCGGTGGATCCGGAGGTGTAGATCACATACGCCAAGTGCGCCGGGGTCAGTTCCGGGATCTGCGGGTCAGTGGCGAATTCGGCGCGTAAATGAACGCTGTCGAGATCAACTGTCGGCACGTCGAGATCCGCCACGCGGTCGCGCGTCGCCGCTTGCATCAACACCGCGACCGGCGCGCTGTCCTGCAGCGTGAAAGCAATTCGATCCAGTGGATACGCCGGATCGATCGGCACATAACCGGCGCCCGCCTTGAGTACGCCAAGCAAGCCGATGATCATTTGCGGGCCGCGCTCGACGCAGATGGCGACACGGTCGTCCGCACGAATGCCCAACGCCAGCAAGTGATGTGCAACCTGATTGGCGCGACGATTCAGTTCGCCATAGCTCAAGGTTTGTTCACCGAAGATCAACGCAGTGGCGTCCGGCCGGGCCTGCGCATGGGCTTCAAATTGTTGATGGATCAGTGGCGTATCTGGGAACTGTGCCAGCGGCGCGTTAATGCCGTGCAGCAGTTGTTCACGTTCCCTGGCCGGCAAAATATTCAGGCTGTGCAGCGGCTTTTGCGGAGCGGCTTGCAACGCTTCAACCAAACCCTCCAGCACCGTGTGCAAGTAACGGGCAATACGCTCGGCGCCGAGGCTGGCGTCCGCCAGCGCGGTAATGCGCAAATCCTCGCCGAGGTCATCGATGTTGACGGTCAACGGGTAGTTGGTGCGTTCCCGGGCGCCCAACACCTGAACGCCGGGCGCGATATCAATCACCTCGGCGACTTCTTCGACGGCGCTGTGACGGTAGTTGAGGATTGCGCTGAACAACGGCGTCGGCACTGCCACCGCACTGCAACGTTGGGCCAGCGCCAGCGAGGCCTGCTCATGGGCGAGCAACGCAGTCAGGCGACGGTGGGTCTTCAGCACGGCGGCGTGAACACTCTCCTCACCGACATCCACCCGCAGCGGCAACGTATTGATGAACATTCCCAACGCCTGCTCACCGCCCTCGCCCGCCTCCATCCGCCCGAGCAACACGGTGCCGAACACCACCGCCGTACGCCCGGACAATTGGCCCAACACCCGCGCCAGCGCCAGGTGCATCAGGCTTGCCACGCTCACGCCCAATTGCCGCGCACGCGCACGCAGTGCTCGGCTCAAGTCACTGTCGAGCATCAACCAGGTTTCCTCGATGGCCTGCCCGTCGCCTTGAACGTCCTGCAAACCGCAAGGCAGCGTCGGCTCGTCAATGTCAGCAAGCATCTCGCGGAAAAACGCCTCATGCGCCTGTTCACTGGCGCCCATACGCGCCCGCGCCAAGTGGTCACGGTAAGGCACGGGCGCGGCGACCTGAGCGGTCTGCCCGAGCAAATACGCCTGCGCTTCGCGGCGCACCACGTCCAGTGCGATGTGATCCATGATCAAGTGGTGAAACAGCAAGAGCGCGACCACTCGCCCGTTCGCCGGATCTTGCGCGAACACCAGTCGCAACAGCGGTGCCTGCTGCACGTCAAGGCGGAAGAACTTCGAGTCATAGCGATCCAGCAACTGCTGCAGCACATCACCGCGGCCCTGCAACTCGACCTCTTCACAGCTCAGCGAAGCCTTGCGTTGAACCACTTGCAGCGGCTCGTCCAGCCGCTCCCAGATGAAAGAAGTACGCAGGATGTCATGGCGTCCGATCATCCATTGCAGCGCTTGGGCGAACGCATCCAGTCGTTCACGGTTGTCGAAAGCGAATCGCGCTTGCGACACATACGGATCGCCTGCGGGTGCCGACAGGTGCAGGTAAAGCATGCCTTCCTGCAAAGGCGCCAACGGGTATATGTCCTGCAGATTCGCCGCGCCGCCCGGCACCGTGGCGATGATGCGGTCGAGGCTGTCCTGATCCAGCGTCACCAGCGGCAGCATGTCCGGCGTGATCCGGAACGCTGGGCTCAGCCAGTCGCCGCCATGGCTGGCGACCAGTTCCAGCAGTTGCGCCTTGTGCGCAGCGAGGCTGTCCCACAACGCGTCATCCAGCGCGTCGTCACCCAGAATGACCAGGTCTTCATCTTCCTGTTGAAGGCGGATCGCATGGGTCGAAATAACAGCCATCAGTTCGCTGAAATGCATGGAGTAACCTGCTGTAAATACGGGAAAAAGGAGCGCGCAGCAGCCAGTCCGTGCAAGCGGCGCGCAGCCTGGAAAAACTAAAACATCGGGGCTTGGGTGTCTGACATGGGAAGCGGGGACAAGCCGTACTCCCCAAGGGCCGCGGCGCTTTGATTTCCTGTGTAGGCGCTGCCGAAGGCTGCGATCTTTTGATCTGGCTTTTTAAAGTCAAAGTCAAAAGATCGCAGCCTGCGGCAGCTCCTACAGGGGGGAGAACTCCCTGTCAGAGACGGCGTTTGCGGTTCAGGTTCGGGATGGTGGTCTGAGCGATTTCCACCTGTTTCGCATGCCGGGTGGTCTGCGCTGCCAACGCTGCCAATGTCGGCTGACTGAACAGCGTCCGCGCATCGACATGCAGCCCGGCCTGACGCATGCGCGCCACCAGACTTACCGCCAGCAAGGAGTGCCCACCCAGCTCAAAGAAGTTGTCGTGACGACTGATCTGATTGACGTCGAGCACCAGCGCCCAGATCTGCGCCACGGTATTTTCAACTTCGCCTTCGGGCGCTTCGTAAGGTCGGTTGAGCACCGCCTCCACACCCGGTTCCGGTAAGGCCTTGCGATCAATCTTGTCGTTGGGCGTCAGTGGCAGCGCGTCGAGCTGCACAAAGGCCCCGGGCACCATGTACTCCGGCAAACACCCCAGCACATGCGCGCGCAAATCCCCCAGACTTGGTGCGACAACGCCGGCACGCAAGGTGTACCAGGCCACCAGACGCTCATCACGCACCATCACCACTGCTTCACGCACCGCCGGATGATCGATCAGCCGCGCCTCGATTTCCCCCGGTTCCAGGCGCAGACCGCGCAGTTTGACCTGAAAATCGTTGCGACCCAGGAATTGCAGGTTGCCGTCACTGCTGTAACGCACCAGATCGCCGGTACGATAAAGCCGATCATCCTGCACAAACGGACTGTCGATAAAGCGCTCGGCCTGCATTTCGGGCAGTCCCAGATAACCGCGCGCCACGCCGACTCCGCCGATGTGCAACTGACCGCAAACCCCCAGCGGCACCGGTTGATCATGGGCATCGAGAACGTACAGCCGCGTGTTGGCCAGTGCCTTGCCGATTGGCACCACGCTGTCCGGCACCGGCATATGCGGCTCCAGCGTCCAACCGGTGCTGTCGACGGTGCTTTCAGTCGGGCCATAGACGTTATGCAGGCGTACCCACGGCAGGCGCTCGCGCACTTGGCGGGCCAGCGTGGCGCTGAGTTCACCGCCACCGTTGAGTACGTCAGTCAGGCTGGTGCACTGCTCGACATCGTCCTGCTCGATGAAATGCTGGAGCAGCGCCGGTACGAACTTGACCACGGTGACCTGCTGCTCGCGAATCGTCTGCACCACATAGGCTGAATCACGGTTGCCGTCGGGCCGCGCCAATATCAGACGCAGACCGGAACACAGCGGCCAGAAAATTTCCCATACCGAACTGTCGAAACTGAACGGCGCCTTTTGCAACAGCGCGCCGTGTTCGGTTGGCGGACTGATCTGCGAGCCCCAATGCACCATGTTGCAGGCGCTGCGGTGCTCGACCATGACGCCTTTCGGCAGTCCGGTGGAGCCGGAGGTGTAGATCATGTAGGCGAGGTTTGAAGCACTCAGGCCGGGCACTTGCGGATCGTTCTCCGGTTGATCCTGCCACTGGCTGTGGTCGAGATCGATCAGCGCCACCTCGGATTGGCCAAGCAGATTGCGTGTAGCCTCATGCACCAGCACCGCGACCGGCACACTGTCCTTGAGCATGTAACTCAAGCGCTCCAGCGGATAATCCGGATCCAGCGGCACATACGCCCCGCCCGCTTTGAGAATGCCAAGCAGACCGATCACCAGATCCAGTCCACGCTCAACGCAAATCGCCACTCGCGCATCCGGTTGCACACCGATTTCACGCAGGTGATGGGCCAGTCGATTGGCGCGCGTATTGAGCTCGAGATAGGTCAGACGTCCTTGCTCGGATTGCACTGCGATGGCATCCGGTCTGCGCCTGACCTGCGCCTCAAACAGTGCGTGAAGCGGTTGCTCCAGCGGGCAATCGACTTCAGTAGCGTTGAACTCGATGAGCAAGCGTTGCAGCTCCTGAGTCTGCAAAATCGGCAAGCGGTTGAGCGGTTGTTGCGGCGCCTGCTCCAGAGCGTCCACCAAGCCGCTCAAGGCTGCTTGCACATAACCGCAGATCCGTTGGGCGCCGATCCCTGCCACCGTTCTGGCGGTCAGGCGCAGGTCGCTGCCCAGATCGTCCACACTCAGGGTCAGCGGATAATTGGTGCGCTCCTCATTGGCCAACGTTTCGATACCTTGCCACGCCTGACGTGCCGGCCCGAGCAGCTCGCTGGGGTCTGTGTGTCGGTAGTTGAGTAACGCACTGAACAGCGGCGATGGCGACGCCACACCACTGCAACGCTGAGCCAGTGCCAGCGAGGCGTGCTCATGCCCCAGCAGCGCGGTCAGCCGTGCATGCGTCGCCTGCATCCCAGCCAGAACACCCGTATCGACATCGATGCGCAGCGGCAAGGTATTGATGAACACGCCAAGCGCCCGGTCAGCGCCCTCGCCGCCTTGCATGCGCCCCATCAGCACGGTACCGAATACCACTCGCTCCTGGCCTGAAGTCGCCGCCAACACCCGCGCCCACGCCAGATGAATCAGGCTGGCGATGCTGACGCCGGCCTGCCGCGCCTGGCTGCGCAAGCGCTGATACACGCCCTCTTTCAGTGTTTGCTGCGCTTCTTCGATGCCGCGACCATCACCGTGCACCTCTTGCAGACCGAACGGCAAAGTGGGCTCGTTGATATCGCCGAGCATCTCGCGAAAGAACGCCTCATGCTCTTGCTCGCTGACTCCCAGGCGCACCTGCGCCACATAGTTGCGATACGGCACCGGTGGCGCCAGCGGCTCGACCTGCCCGGACAGGCTGGCCTGCATCTCGCCGCGCATCACCTCAAGCGCAACGTGGTCCATCGCCAAGTGATGGAACAGCAAGATGCCGACTACCCTGCCGAGGGCCGGATCACGGGCATACACCAGGCGAATCAGCGGTGCCTGGCTGACATCAAAGCGATAACGGCGGGCGTCGAAGCGCTCATGCAATTGATCGATGATCGCGCCTTGAGCGGGATCAAGAACGACTTCCTCCACTGGCAGAATCGCCTCGCGCCACACCACCTGCACTGGCGTGGTCAACCCTTCCCAGACCACTGCGGTGCGCAGAATGTCGTGACGGCCCATGACCTGACGCAACGCGTCGGCGAAGGATTCGACCCGCTCGACACTGTCGAATGCCAGCCGCGATTGCAGCAGGTACGGATCCCCCTGCGCGGCCGTGATGTGGTGGTAGAGAATGCCTTCCTGTAATGGCGCCAGCGGATAGATGTCCTGCACGTTGGCCGCGCCACCCGGCACTGTGGCGACAATGCGGTCGATGGTCGGCTGATCCAGTTGCACCAGCGTCAAAATGTCCGGCGTGAGGTGGGTGCAATCCGCTGCGATACGGTTTTCCGGCACTTCGACCTCACGCCCCGACCCCACCGAAGCCGCCAGCGCTGCCAATGTCGGCTGACTGAACAGCACACGCACGTCGCTGCTCAGATCGATCTGGCGCATGCGTTCGATCAGGATCACGGCCATCAACGAATGCCCGCCCAGTTCGAAGAAATGATCGTGGCGTCCTACGCGCTCGACTTGCAGCAGTTCGGCCCAGATTTGCGCCAGCGCAGTTTCCACTGCGCCTTGCGGGGCTTCATATTCGCGGCGAATCAACGCCTCCGGCCCCGGCGCCGGCAAGGCTTTGCGGTCGAGCTTGCCGTTAGCGGTCAGCGGCAATGAGGTCAGGCGCACATAGGCGCTTGGCAGCATGGCGCTGGTCAGGCGAGTTTTCAGGTGCGCGTGCAACTGGTTGATATCCAGCGGCTGACGCTCGGTAATCCACGCCAGCAGTTGCCCGTCGCGAACCAGCACCACGGCGTCCTGTACCGCGTCGTGACTGACAAGCGCGGTTTCGATTTCGCCCGGCTCAATTCGCACGCCCCGGATTTTCACTTGATCGTCGTTGCGCCCCAGGTATTCGAGATTGCCGTTGGCACGCCAGCGCGCGAGGTCGCCGGTGCGGTACATGCGCGCGCGGGGCGCATGACTGAAAGGATCGTCGAGGAAGCGCTCGGCGGTCAGGTCTGCCCGGTTCAGATAGCCTCGGGCGACTCCGGCGCCGCCGACATACAATTCGCCCGTAATGCCAATCGGCACCGGCCGTTGCTGCTCGTCCAACAAGTACACCCTTGTGTTGCTCACCGGCCTGCCGATATGCACCGCCTGCCCGGACTCGATCCGGCCTGAGGTCGCAACCACCGTGGCTTCGGTCGGCCCGTAGTTGTTGATCACTTCGAAGGATTGCTGCCGATTGAACTGACGCAGGCGATCACCGCCGATCAGCAAGGTGCGCAGTGTCGGGTGATCAAGTTCGCGGCTGAAAACATATTCAGCGATGGGTGTCGGCAGGAAACTCACGTCCAACGGCTGTGCGCGCCACCAGGAGAGCAAGGCATCAATGTCTTCACTGGCGTCGTGGCTGGGTGCCAGATGCAAAGTCGCGCCGGCACACAACGCCGGCCAGACTTCCCAGGCCATGGCGTCGAAGCCGAACCCGGCGAGGCTTGAGGTGTGCTGACCGGCATGCAGCTCAAAGGCGTCACAGTGCCAATCCACCAGATTGCTCAGCGTGCGGTGCTCGACCATTACGCCTTTTGGCAGGCCAGTGGATCCGGAGGTGTAAATCACATAGGCGAGATTGGCCGTGGTCAATCCCGGCACTTCGGGGTTGCAAACAATCGCCGACCCACCCTCCAGATCGAGTTCAAGAACCGGCACGTCCAGCACCGGCAGCCGATCGCGCAGAACACTCTGGGTCAATACGACGATCGGTGCGCTGTCGCCAAGCAGATAACTCAAACGCTCGGCAGGATGCTGTGGATCAATCGGTACGTAACCTGCCCCGCTCTTGAGGATGGCCAGCAAACCGACCAAAGTGTCCAGCCCGCGATAAGCGATAATCGCCACGCGCTGATCCGGCCGCACACCGAGGTCGATCAAGCGCTGGGCCAGGGTATTGGCCCGGCCATTGAGTTCCGCAAACGTCAACGATTGCCCCTGATAAACCGCCGCAATTGCGTCCGGTCGCTCAGCCGCTTGCGCTTCGAAGCGCTGATGAATCGTTTGGCCTTGCGGACACTCCAGTCGCGTGTCGTTCCATTGCTGTAGCAGCATCGATTCGGATTCAGTACTCAGGCAAAAATCGCTCACCGAAAGCTCTGGGCACTCCAGCCCTTGCTCCAGAATCGACAGTAACCGTGCCGCCAGTGCCTCGATCTCATCGGTCTCGAAAAATGCCTCGTTGTAGACCAGATGCAGCCACACTTTGTCGTTGTGACGGTTGCTGCGCAGGTGAATCGCCAACGGTGTGGCCTCGTGGCGATTGGAAACCTTGACCGTATGCCCCAACGCCGCGCCATAGCGGTAATCATGATCATCCTGTTCGTAGGACACCGACACTTCAAAAAGCTGCGAACGCTCTTCGCGCATCAGGCCGAGTGCGCGATTCATCTCGCTCAGGGCGAAACGCTGGTGGCGGAAATCCTGTTTCAGTTCATCACCAATGGCCCGGACCAATTGAGCGAACGACTGCTCTTGACCAAAGCGCAGACACACGGGACTGACCTGGGTAAATAACCCGAGTGTCGCTTTGAATCGGGCACCGGAACGGTTGAGAATCGGCAGCCCGACAACCCATTCATCACGCTGCAAGGTGCGGCTGAAATAGACGTGCAGTGCCGCCAGCAACACATGGAATGCCGAGCCGCCTGACTGTCGCGCCGTGTGTTTCATGCGTTCGTGCAACAGCGAAGGAAAGGCTTGAACGTGTGTCAGGGTCGCCGCTGCCCGTTTGGCAAAACGCTCGCGATAACGTGGCACTAGCAGCGGTTCCGGGACTGTCCGGTACTTGTCGAGCCAGTAGGCACGGTCGCGCGTATGACGAACAGAGTGGTGATAACGCGCGTCGTCCTGGATGAACTCAGCGTAGGAAGGCGTCCGCATCTGCGGTTGTTGCCCTTGGGTCAGCGCGCTGTAAATCTCGCCGAGCGCTTTGAGCATCTGACCAAACCCCCAGCCATCGAGGATCAGATGATGGGCCTGGGTGGCGAGCCAGTGACGGTCGTTATCCAGGCGGATCAGAGAGAAACGGAAAAGCGGCTGTCCATCCAGCTCGTAAGTCTGTTCCATCGCCTGCTGGATCAGAACCCGCGCCGCCGACTGCGGCTCCGGGTGCGCGGAAAAATCAAAAACCGGCATAGACACCGGCAGAGACCGGGCGAACCGTTGCAACGGCAAACCGTCAGCACCGGCGCCCACCAACAGGACTGTTCGCAAGGCATCGTGACTGGCAACCAGAGACTTAACGGCCGCGTACATCAAATCTGCATCCAATGGCCCGGTCAGTTCGACATAACCACCAATGTTGTACAGCGGCGAATCTCCACGGCTCAGTTGATCAAGCCAGATATCCCGTTGGGCGGCGGTCAGAGGGAACGTTTCGACAGGCGCGGACAGATCGTCCGCCGCGTTGGCAGAAGTAGGCTGCATAAGGTCCATCTCATGTAATTTGTCGCGTATTCAAGCATCGGCCTCCCCACCGACATGACACCTGAAACCCGGACAACCACCCCGCCCGCGCACGCCTGACAGCCTCTATTGAGGCGAATCGCGCAGGTTTTGTCTAAAAATCCGGAGAGGAAATACTGAAAAGCTTGTAGGAAAAGAACCACATGTCCATACCGCCTTTTACTCAGGCGCTGCCGACCGGAAATCACGACCGCCCCGTTTTCAGGGCCTTTGGCGTGACTGGACAGTCATTCGCGACAACTGTTGTGCCATCAGTCCCGTCAGAACCCCGGCGCCAACAATCAGAAATGCTGGCACTTTGTGTCCCTGTTTTCCCCTACAGACGCATGACAAATGTATAGGTTTAAATCCTGCCCCAGATCATGTTCAAGGAGAAATGACTGGGTGGGCGGCTTTGACGACGGCAGACGATTCAGTGATGGCTCTGAACCAGGGATGACAAGGATATGAATCTGACCAGCAGTATTCGCAATATGGAAAACCCGCACTTCTACTGGCAACTCGGGGAACTGATTGCAAGCACGGGCGATGATCACTTCGCCACGAACATGTTCCAGTTGGTCGACACGCTGGTGCCGGTCAACCGGGTCGATCTGAGCGAGTGGACGCTGGATGAGCGTCAAGCCAGCGTGGTCGAGATCAAGCCGCTGGGCAGTGCCGGTCTACCGCAGATATTCCCTGCGCGCGATCCGCTGGAGAGCCCGGACAATCATCCGTTGTTGCAGAAAATGATCGAGATGAACGACTCGCTGTTGATTCAACTGAAAGCCTCGCTTCTATCCCGACATCCGCAGCACAGCGTCCATCAATGCAACCTGGTGTCGCGCAGCTCCAACCGCCGCTGTGTCATTTCGTTCTACCGGCCGCATACCCAGCGCGTGTTTTCCCTGCCGGAACTGTCTTTTCTCAAGAGCCTGTCCGACACCCTGCTGCCGCTGATCGAACGCCATGCGCAGATCAGTCGGCAAACCCTGGCCAAACAACCGCGCCTGCCGTTGGCTGATCTGGATCAGGCACCGCTTGCGCGAGTGTTCGATGAACGATTGGCATTGAGCGGCATCGCCCTGTCAGCGCGCGAGAAAGAAGTCTGCCTGGGCCTGCTGACCGGCGGCACGGTGCCGCAAATGGCCGAAAGGCTGCGGGTCAAGAACAGTTCGATCGAGACCTACCTCAAGCGCGCCACGGCCAAGCTTGGGGTCAGTGGCCGGCATGGTCTTGCCAAATGGATGGCTGGGGCCTGATCCGGCAGTTCTGCTGAAAAACGGGCACCGATACAAGACGTGCCCGCCGTCTTCCGTGCATGAGGCTGTTCGATGTCCACCCTGCGAATTTCCTTGCTCTGCCTGGCAATGCTGGCGGGCGGCTGTTCACTGATTCCCGATTACCAACGCCCAGTCTCACCAAGTGCAGCGCAATATCCGCAAGGTGCGGCCTATCCGGCATCGACCCAGACTGCGAGCAACGAAGACTGGCGCACACTGTTCAATGATCCGGCCCTGCAACAGTTGATCGAGCACGCGCTGGTCAACAACCGCGATTTGCGTGTGGCCGCATTGAACGTCGAAGCGTTCCAGGCGCAGTACCGTATCCAGCGCGCCGACCTGTGGCCGGCGGTGTCGGCCAATGCCAGCGAATCGCGCCAGCGCATGCCACCGAGCGTGACCCAAAGCAAAGCGCTGATCAATTCGACCTATTCGGTCAATCTCGGCATCAGCGCCTATGAGCTGGACTTTTTCGGCCGCGTACGCAGCCTCAGCGAGCAGGCGTTGCAGACTTGGCTGTCGACCGAAGAAGCTCGCCGCAGCGCGCAGTTGAGCCTGGTGGCCAACGTCGCCAACGCCTATCTGACCTGGCGCGCCGATCAGGAGCTGCTGGCGCTGACCCGTGAGACCCTCGCCGCCGATCTACAGAGCTTGCGCCTGACCACGCGCAACCGTGAGGCTGGTAAATCGTCGGCACTGGAGCAGGCGCAAGCGAAAACCAGCGTCGACACCTCACGGGCCAATCTGGCGCGCTATCAGCGTCAGGTCGCGCAGGACTTGAACAGCCTGACGCTGCTGGTCGGCGCGCCGGTGCCTGAGTCCCTACCGGCGCGGCCGTTGGCCAGCGATCTGGTGCAACAACTGCCGGCGGGGCTACCGTCGGATCTGTTGCAACGGCGGCCGGACATTCTTCAGGCCGAGTACAAACTCAAGGCAGCCAACGCCAATATTGGCGCGGCGCGGGCAGCGTTTTTCCCCAGCGTCAGCCTGACCGCGAATGCCGGCACCTCCAGTCGTGACCTGTCTGACCTGTTTGGCGCAGGCTCCGGGGCTTGGACGTTTCAGCCGCAGATCAGCCTGCCGATTTTCAATGCTGGCAGCCTGCGCGCGAGCCTGGATTATTCGAAGTTGCAGAAAGACGTGGCGGTCGCCGAATACGAAAAATCGATTCAAACGGCGTTTCAGGAAGTTGCCGACGGACTGGCGGCGCGCACGACTTATCAGCAGCAATTGCAAGCGCAGCGCGATCTGGTGCAAGCCACACAGGACTACTACAACCTGGCGCAACACCGTTATCAGAATGGCGTCGACAGCAGTCTGGTGTTCCTCGATGCCCAGCGTTCACTGTTCAGTTCGCAGCAAGGCTTGATCACTGATCGCCTGGCGCAACTGGTCGCCGAGGTGAATCTGTACACCGCGCTGGGCGGCGGCTGGCGGGCACAGGAGTCGACGGTTCACTAGGTACTCGTCACTTTTTCTTACACCTTTTGTCGCCCTGCGACACCCTGTCAGCTGATCGAAAACCGACTCGCCGGTTCAGTTTGGTATCATGCGCCGCTTTTACGGTTAACCCCTCGCCAGTCCTGCCGACTGACGGGCTGCAAAAGGCGGTATTAGATGACGGCTTTGTTGACTCGCCGCAAGGTACTTGCGGGAATGGGCGTGCTCGGGCTCGGCCTGCTCGCCGGCTGCGACACCCGCGGCCAACTGTCGTACAAGTACGGCAAGGATCTGAGTAACAAGATCATGGGACGCACCTTCAAACTGAAGAACACCGACGGCGAAACCATGACCCTGTCGAGCTTTCGCGGTTTGATGCCGATGGTGTTCTTCGGCTTCACCCAGTGCCCGGCAATCTGCCCCACCACGCTCGCCCGCGCGGCCAAAATCAAAAAACTGATGGGCAAGGATGGTGATCGCTTGCAGGTGATCTTCATCAGCCTCGACCCCGAGCGCGACACGCCAGAAATCCTCGACGCCTACATGAAAGCCTTCGACCCTACCTTCGTCGCGCTGTACGGCACGCTTGAGGAAACCAAGGCCACGGCCAAGGAGTTCGACGTGTTCTTCGAGAAGGTGCCGGCTGGCGACACCTACACCATCTCGCACACCGCCACCAGTTACGTCTACGACTCGCGCGGCGAGCTGCGCCTGGGTCTGTCCACATCGCTTTCGGCAGAAGAATGCACGGAAGATTTGCTTACTGTTATGGAGGTTTGCTGATGCACCCCGTTCTGAACAACATCAAACGCGTCGTGTTCGGTCTGTCCCTGCTGGGCCTGGCTTTTCAGGCGTCGGCACAAACCACCGTCAGCGACGCCTGGGTACGTGCGACCGTGCCGACCCAGTCCGCCAGTGGCGCGTTCATGACCGTGACCGCCGACAGCGACAGCAAGCTGCTCAGCGTCGCGACCCCTGTGGCCAAAGACGTGCAGATCCACGAAATGATCATGAAGAATGACGTCATGAGCATGGGCCCGGTGAAATCGGTCGACCTGCCAGCCGGCAAAGCCGTCAGCTTTGATCCAAACGGCTACCACGTCATGCTGATGGGCCTGACCGGTCAGTTGAAAGAAGGCGAAACCGTGCCTTTGACCCTGACCGTGGAAAACGCCAAAGGCGAGAAAGAAACCGTTGAAGTGAAGGCCGCCGTGCGTTCGCTGACCAACATGCAAGGTCACGATCACAGCAAAATGCACTGATCTGACTGACTGAAACACCCGCGGGGCGGCCTGATCGTTATCAGGCCGCCCCGTTTTTTTTGCGCGAAGGAAACGTTTACCACTCGTCGCGTGGGGGCTGTCGAGCGGGTTGACAGAACTCTGGGGCAAGAGGATTATTATTACATCGCATGCGATCTAACCGCATGCGATAACAACTCCAATCATTATGTCTTTGAGGATTAATCCCATGAGCAAAATCGAAAAAGTCCTGGCCACCGGCAAAACCCACACCACCGCTGCCAGCGCCGGCATCACTTCGCGCGGTCACAACGGTAACCTCGACATTCAACTGTCGTCGCCGGGCAGCGCCAAACCGGCCCATGTGTTTGCTAACGCCCTGCCGCACCCAACTGCCGAGCAATTGTTTGCCGGCGCCTGGTCCGCTTGCTACACCGCCGCGGTCGGTCTGGTCGCCAATGACCTGAATGTGGTGCTGCCGGCCGACATGTCCGTGGACATCGAAGTCGACCTCGGCCAGACAGGCCCGGCCTACTTCCTTCAGGCTCGTCTGACCCTGCGCGTACCGGGCATTGCCGACGACATCGCGAAAACTTTGGCGCACACCGCTGACCAGATCTGCCCCTACTCGAAAGCCACTCGCGGCAACATCGATGTGGCGTTGAATGTCATCACCGAATGATTTTAGTCAGCCAAATACATCGCATGCGATATAGGCGCATAGGATAGAGATGCAATCGGTTCGCCCTGCGTTCACGGGCGAACCGATTGGCGTTTCAAACACCAGCAGCACTCCCGATAAAATCGCATCCGACGTATAGTTCGCCCCATACGTTTCAACGGTTCAGCAGACCCACGAGGATGAACATGAAAAACACCCTGGCCCCCACCGATCTCAAACTTAGCGACTTCCTGTGCTTTGCCGTTTATTCGACCAACCTCGCGTTCGGCAAGGCCTACAAACCGATCCTCGAAAAGCTCGGCCTGACTTACACCCAATACATCACCATCGTTGCACTCTGGGAGCAGGACGACCAAACGGTCGGCAGTCTCGGCGAAAAGCTGTTCCTGGAATCCAACACCCTCACCCCGATCCTGAAAAAACTCGAAGCAATGGGTTATCTGCAACGTCAACGCGACCCGGCGGACGAGCGTCAGGTGCGGATCGGCCTGACCCAAAGCGGCAAAGACCTGCGCAACGTGTCCTCGGGCAGCAGCCTGTTCGACGCAACCGGGCTGACCGTGGACGAGTTCACGCAGATGCAGCAATCAATCGTCAAATTGCGCAACAACCTGATCAAGTCGACGAATGCTGAAGGGTGATTGGCCTGTCCAGGTTATTTGTTGCCTGTAATCAATGCGCGATGCAGACGGATTTCAGTTCGGTATAAGCCTCGATCACCGTCCGGCCAAACTCCCGGCCCATTCCCGATTGCTTCACCCCGCCAAACGGCATCGCCGGGTCGAGCAGTACGTGGGCATTGACCCACACCGTACCGGCCTCGATGCGCGGCACAAGGTTCATCGCCTTACTCAGATCATTGGTCCACAGACTCGCCGCCAGGCCGTAGGGATTGTCGTTAACCAGTGCAATCATCTCGTCCTCATCATCAAACGCGATGACCGCCAACACCGGCCCGAACACCTCTTCACGCGCCACGCTCATGCTGTGATCGACATCCGCCAGCACTGTCGGCTGCACGTAGAAGCCTTCGCGATCCAGCAACTCGCCGCCGCAGACCACCCGCGCACCTTCGCGCCGCGCCAGTTCGATGTGCTTGAGCACACTTTGTTGCTGCTTGTGCGACACCAACGGATTGATCGCCGCGTCGCCGTCCATGCCCGCACCGATCGGCAACGCTGACACTGCCGCCGCTAGCCCTTCGACAAATGGGTCGTGGATCGAGCGATGCACATAGAAGCGTGAAGCCGCCGCACACACCTGACCGTTATTGAGCAAACCACCGAGGAGCGCGCCCTGAATGGCTTTGTCGAGGTCGGCATCGGCCAGCAGAATCATCGGGTTCTTGCCGCCCAGTTCCAGCGCAAAACGGGTCATGTTGGCCATGCACGCCACTCCAACGGTTTTGCCCACGGCGGTGGAACCGGTGAACGACACTTTGCTCACCAGCGGATGCGCAGTCAGCGCACCGCCCACTGAAGCACCGCCGCCCGTGACCACATTGAACACACCTGCCGGAATGCCTGCTTCAACGGCCAATTCCGCCAGACGCAGCGCCGTCAGCGGTGTTTCCATTGCCGGTTTGATGATCACCGTGCAACCGGTGGCCAGCGCCGGCATCAACTTCCACGCCGCGATCATCAGCGGGAAATTCCACGGCACGATGCCGACCACCACGCCCACGGGTTCACGTTTAGTAAACGTGGTGAAACGCGTGCCAGGCGGCAACGGAATCGACACGTCAAAGGTCTGCCCTTCGATCTTGGTCGCCCAGCCTGACATGTAGCGCATGAACTCCACCGTGGCGTTCACATCCAGTGCGCGGGCCATGTTGATCGACTTGCCCTGACTCAGGGTTTCCAGTTGCGCCAGCTCTTCGCCGTGCTCTTCGACCAGACGAGTGAAGTTCAGCAGGATGCGCTCGCGATCCGCCGGCCGCAGCCCCGACCAGATGCCGGACTTGAACGCGGCATGGGACGACTGCACGGCGCGCTCGACCAGCTGCGCCGGCGCATCCAGCGTTTCACACAAGGTCTGGCCGCTGGCCGGATTGACCACGGCAATCGTCGGGCCTTCAGCGAATTGCCATTCACCATCGATAAAGCAGCCATGCCGACGATCAATGAACGCCGCGACCTGCGGCAGCACTTCAACGTTGCTCATAAAGCCTCCTTGGATTTGAGGAAACACACCACGGCCTGACGGTCGTCTGCCGAAGCCAGGCCCATATAAGGCATGTAGGTCCCGGGCACGTAGGCCTGGGGCTGGGTGATCAGTTCGGCGATGGTTTCGGCTTGCCAGATGACATCTTTGTTGCGCATCGCCGGGGAATAACTGAAGCCCGCCAAGGAACCGGATTTGCGCCCGATCACGCCGTTGAGGTTCGGCCCCATCATCCCGGTGACGTCTTTTTTTACCGCATGGCAGACACCGCATTCAGTGGCAAAGACCTGCGCGCCATGACGGGTGTCGGGCGCGCAATCGGCGGCGATGGCGGCTTGGGCCACTGTCAGGGAAAACAAAGAAGCGAAGGCAAATCTGAGCGGAGTGAACATAGAAGACCAACCCGAAAATTATTGAATACCCACCGTCACCTGTAGGAGTGAGCCTGCTCGCGATGAGGGCGTGTCAGTCGCCATCAATGTTGAATGCCAGACCGCCATCGCGAGCAGGCTCGCTCCCACAGGGATTTGTGTCGATTGTCGGGGCTTGCGACGACACGGGTTTTGCCCTGTCTGCCAGTCGCTTTGGCGCGGCTGCCAATTGCGCCGCACGACACTGGCACAAACACACAAGCACTTGGCAGACACAGCAATTCCCCGATTCTTGCGCAGAGGCAAAATCCACTGGCACCCACTATTCAGGGCACCAGTCAGGGAGTTCCCCTTCAATGCGAACCAACCGGATCACCGTACCGTCAGCGCTGGGCTTGAGCCTGTTGCTGCTCGGCTTGAACAGCGCCCGCGCCGAACTGCCGCCCGACACCATCGGCCAGACCACGCTCGCGTTCCCGCCCGAGGCGCATCGCGCCTATGTGGTTGACGTCGAATTCGAAAACTTCGTGATGGGCCGCGTCACCGTGGTCGACCCCGACCAGAAAAGAATCCTCGGCATGGTGCCCACCGGTTTTGCCGCGCCGTCGGCTCTGAGCCACGACCGCAAAACCCTGTTCAGCGCCGACCTGTTCTATTCGCGCGGCACTCGCGGCACGCGCACCGACGTGCTGACCGCATGGGACACCTCGACCCTGTCGCCGTCCTGGGAAGTGGTGATCCCGAGCAAACGCGCCGAATCCCTGACCCAGCGCTATGGCCTGAAACCGAGCGGCGATGACCGCTTTGTCTACGTCTACAACTTCACCCCGTCGACCTCGGTGACCGTGGTCGACACCCAGGCTCGGGCCGTCAGCAGCGAAATCGCGATTCCCGGTTGCGTGCTCAATTACCCGGTGGGCAATCGTCGCTTCGCTTCGTTGTGCGGCGACGGCAGCCTGCAAGTGGTCACGCTCAACGATCAAGGCCAGGAAACCGCGCGCAGCCGCACGCCGTTCTTCGACCCGAATGCCGAGAAGCTCAACGAACGCGCGGTGAACGTCGGCGACACCTACTACTTCGTTACCACCACCGGCACCGTGCGCCCGGTCGACTTTGCTGGCGATGCGCCGAAGCTCCTGCCGTCGTGGTCGCTGGTCAACGACGCCGAGAAGAAAACCGGTTGGGCACCCGGTGGCTGGCAACTGATGGCGGTCGCGCCAAAGCTCGATCGCTTGTACGTGCTGATGCACGACGCCCACGAAGCGATGAAGTGGGAAGACCCAAGCACGTTGATCTGGGCCTTCGATCTCAAGACCGGAAAGAAACTCGCGACCCTCGAAGCACCGAAACCGGTGTGGAGTCTGCAAGCCACTGGTGATGACAAACCACTGCTGCTTGGCGCCGATATCGAGGGCGGCTTGCAGATCTTCGACCTGACCACCAACACGCTCAGCGCAAGCATGCCGAAAGTCGCCAAAACCGCGACTCAGGTCATGAGCTATTAAGGGGTTGCCGCCATGACGATTGACCCGATTTTCATTCTTGCCAGTGCGCTCGCGGTGGCCGTGCTGCTGGCCAGCGCCGCAACCCACAAGCTACGCGCGCCGGCCCGCTTCGCCCGGCAACTGGCTGACTATCAACTGCTGCCCGAGTCGCTGGTTCGTCCGGTCGGGCGAGTGGTTCCGTTGCTGGAACTTTTGATCGCTTTTGCCCTGCTGGTTCCCCTCAGTCGCGGCCCGGCAGCATGGGTGGCGGCGGCGCTGATCGCCCTATATGCGGCGGCCATCGGCATCAATCTGTGGCGCGGTCGTCGTGACATCGATTGCGGCTGCGCAGGGCCCGATCAGGTGCAACCGCTGCGTCCGGTTTTGCTGCTGCGCAACGCGGTGTTGATTGCCTTGGCGCTACTGGCCAGCGCGACGCCGCTGGTTCGCGACCTGAATCTGTTCGACGGTTTCGTCACTGTCGCGGCCAGTGCCGTGGCGCTGCTGATCTACGCCGCCGCTGATGGCTTGCTGGCCAACTCCCCTCTTCTGCTCAAATTGATTGGTAGGTGATTTATGGAAGGTCTGATGATTTCCAATGTGTTGCTGTGGGTGCTACTGATTGCCCTGGCGTTCGCGGTGATGGGGCTGGTGCGGCAGATTGGCGTGCTGCACGGGCGCATTGCCCCGGCCGGTGCGCTGATGGTCGACAAAGGCGTCGCAGTCAATGAAGCCGCACCGCAAGTCACCGCCGCCGATCGCCACGGGCGCCCGGTCAACTTCGGTTACGCCGGGGAAAAGAACCAGTTGCTGTTCTTCCTCTCGCCGACCTGCCCGATCTGCAAATCGCTGTTGCCGGCGATCAAATCCATCGCTAAACAGCAAGCTGACCGCCTCGACGTGGTGTTCATCAGCGACGGCGACATGGAGGCCCAGCAAGCACTGATCCGCGAACACAAACTCGACGACGTCACCTACGTAGTCGGCCCCGAAGTGGGCATGACCTATCAGATCGGCAAGCTGCCCTACGCCGCGCTGATCGACAAGACCGGCACTTTGCGCGCCAAAGGCCTGGTCAATTCCCGCGAGCATCTGGACAGCCTGTTCGAGGTCGAACACCTGCAAAGCGCGACATTGCAGGACTACCTCAACAGCCAGCCACAGCCGCATCACCACAGCCACGGCCATAGCCACTGAGCCAGGAGAGACTGATGAAAATTCTGGATCTGTTGTTCGAACGCTCGGCCCGCCGAGTGGCCGACACCACGTCGCGACGCAAACTGCTGGCGCGCATGGGTTCGCTGATGGTCGCTGGCGCCGCACTGCCGCTGCTGTTGCCGCTGGATCGCACCAGCAAGGCACTGGCGGCGGACAATCCCAAGGCTGGCGATCCGGGTGATCCGAACAGTTGCGACTACTGGCGCTACTGCTCGATCGACGGCTTTCTATGCAGTTGCTGCGGCGGTTCAGTGACGTCGTGCCCGCCGGGCACCGAAGCCTCGCAAGTGACCTGGATCGGCACCTGCCGCAACCCGGCGGATGGCAAGGACTACATCATTTCGTACAACGACTGCTGCGGTAAGCAGAGCTGTGCGCAGTGCGCGTGTACACGTAATGACAGTGAAGAACCTGCGTACCGGCCGTTCAACAACAACGACGTGAACTGGTGCCTGGCGGCGAAATCGCACATCTATCACTGCACGGTTTCGATTATTCGGGGTGTAGCTGTCTGACCAGAGCGCAGCAACTTTCCCCTGTGGGAGCGAGCCTGCTCGCGAAAGCGGTGTTTCAGGCGACAGCTCTATTGGATGTGCCGGCGTCTTCGCGAGCAGGCTCGCTTCCACAGGGGTGTTGTGTGAATTTTGAAGGAGTTGTCATGCGTCATTTGCTCATTCTTGGTCTGGCGCTGGCGATAGCCGCACCGTCGGTCTACGCCCGCGCCATCCCCAACCCGAACCAACGCCACGCGCCGGGCAACGAGGCGCCACAAACCCCCATCGCTCAGGCCAATTACAGCGTCGGCGTGAACTACCAACTGCAATGCGCCGGTTGCCATTTGCCCAACGGTACAGGCTCGGCCGCCAACGACACGCCGCGTATGGCCGGTTTCGTCGGCAACTTCCTGAAAGTCCCCGGCGGCCGTGAATTTCTGGTGCGCGTCCCCGGCATGTCGCAGTCCGCGCTGAACAACGCGCAACTGGCCGACCTGCTCAACTGGCTGCTCCGCGAGGACGGCATGGCCGGTGCCAGTGCGCCGAAGAATTACCCGCCGTACAGCGCCGACGAAGTCGCGCAGTTGCGCCACGAAACCATGCTCAACCTGCCCGGCACGCGAGCACAGCTGATTAAGGAAATGCGCGCCCAAGGCATCGCAATCGATGACGGCATGAACGACTGAACCTCAAGCGTGCTGCTTGCGGTACTCCCCAGGCGCAATGCCGAAGCGCGATTTGAACGCCGTGGAAAAATGGCTCGAATCGGTAAAGCCCCACGAGTAACCGAGCACCGACAGCTTCTGCTCACCCCCCGACTGACGCAGGGATTCGGCGCACAAGTCCAGCCGTCGATTCTTGATGTAACGGGCCACCACCAGGCCCTTCTTCGCGAAAATCCGGTACAGCCCGCGCACCGACATCCCGACTTCCCGCGCCAGCCATTCCGGGCACAGTTCTTCGCAACGAATGTGCTCGTCAATGCACGCCAGGGTTTTCTGGAAGATCCGTTCATGCAGATCGCTGCAGTCTTCGCTTTGGCTGATCGCCGGGCGCAACAGGCTGACAATTGCCTCCAGCGTCGCTTCGCTTTCACTCAAACTAAGGTTCTTCTGACGGGTGGCATCGAGGATCAAATGATGCGAAAGCATGGCCATCGGGGAGCTCGCCGGGATGCGGTGACCGCACTTGACCTGATTGAAGCGCAGGGTCTTCTCCACCAGATGAGTCGGCAGAATCAGCGACAACTGCCGGGAGTTCTCGTGGTAGGTGAAATCGCTCGGCCGGGAGGCGTCGATCAGGGTGATATCCCCGGCCGACAGCAGGGCTTTGTTGTCGCCCTGGGCCATGCCCGCCGAGCCTTCGAGCTGAAACACGGCAAAGTATTTGCCGCCCTCGCCCGCGGCGATTTCCGCCGGCGTGCGATACAGCCGCGCCTGGCAGGCGTCGACAAAACTGAGCTTGAGCGCACCGCTCTGGTACTCACGAATGCGCCCGGTAAAACCGGCGCCGAGGGTTTGCGCGTTGAAGGCGCCGCAGATCTGGTTGATCTGATGGATCCACTGATCGAAGCCGTCACGGCGTTGTGCAGTTGAAGGAATCATGTCTGGCCTCACGCAGGCTTGTTTTTATTATCTACGTCAATCCAAGCGTTCTTCCTGAACAGTGCGGCTCCCTCGCTGTGGCGATTATTTCAAGCCACCAAAGCGTCGATAGAAACTCTCGCCGACGTCCGGCAACGGCCCGTCAGCAGTCTCCAGCGCAGTGTTCAGCCACTCTTCGGCCTTGGCGTAGATCAAACGGTAAATGTTGCGGCACAACTGCCGCGCCGCGCGACCTTCCCAGTCGCCGGGGAGCAATTCGTCCGGCAGTTGCGGGTCGCGCAGCAGCAGTTTGCGGTATTCGTGAATAAGCAGGAGACGTGCCATGAAACAGTCTGCCGGCAGCAGGTTTTCCTGCTCGCGAAGCGCTTGCCAGAGCGGTCGGAACAACTGGATAAATTCGCTGTAGTGCGCCGCCAGTTCCTCAATGCTCCAACTCTCGCGCACCTGCGCCCGCAGGGCTTTGGAGGCCAGCACGTCTTGTGCGGTGGTTTCAAAAACGATGGTGTCTTCCAGCGCCCCGAGGTCCTGCAACGTGGCGTTGACGTCCGCGCGATCACTGCGTGGGCACGCCAGCACCGCCGGGGATATCGCACCAAAACCTTGCCATTCGAGCTCTTCGCGCACCTGCTTGCGCTTGTCCTGGCTCAACTGCGTGAGCATCGCCAGGCACCACGAACCGTCCCACGCCGGCACGGTTGAGCTGTAAACCCGTTTGAAGGCTTTATCGAAACGCCGCCGGCCAGTGCCGGTGAGGCTGTAATAACTGCGCCGGCCGACTTTCTCGGCGGTCAGCCAGCCTTCCTTGGTCAGACGAAAGATTGAGGTACGGATCAGCCGCTCGTTGATGCCGATCGGCTCCAGCAACTGAATCAGACTGCCCAGCCACACCGTGCCGCCGTGGGGTTCGATGGCATCCCCGTACAGCGTGATGATCAAGGAACTGGCGCGGATCGGCGTCTGCTCCTGGAAGCGGGTAATCAGATGGTTCAAAGGTGTCAGTGATGACATGGGCGTACCGGGTTGAAAAAAAGAAAGGAATATACCGAATCGAAACGGGTGGTGTTCATAGTGAACTGTTCTTGGGCCGCAATCCGCTGTCGCTGATCCGTGGCCGATTCGGCTCTGGCTCGCTCAACGGTTCGCAGACTCGCATCTGCGTCAGGCAACGCTGGGCCAGCTCCTGATACTCACGCGTACCGGCCTGCTTCCACGCCACTTCCTGGTCGCTGAGTTCACGCTTGATACTGGCCGGCGCGCCCATCACCAGCGACTGCTCGGGGCATTCGAACCCTGCCTTCACAAACGCCGCTGCCGACACGAACGACCGTGCTCCGATCCGCGCGTTGTCCATCACTACCGCATTCATGCCCACCAGTGCATCGGCGCCGATCCGGCAACCGTGCAAGACCGCGCCGTGGCCGATGTGGCCGTTACGTTCGACCACGGTGTCGCTGTCGGGAAAGCCGTGCATCACGCAGGTGTCCTGCAGATTGGCGCCCTCTTCCAGAACGATGCGGCCGAAGTCGCCACGCAAACTCGCCAGCGGCCCGACGTAACAGTGCGGCCCGATGATCACATCGCCGATCAGCACGGCGGACGGATGCACATAGGCGGTTGGGTCGACCACCGGAGTCAGTCCATCAAGGCTGTAACAGGTCATCGCAGGCTCCTTTGCCGGACGTTGTGCAGTGAGATACGCAAAGCGATGCGCAAACAGGCTTGTTTTGTATCACATCGTTTCACGACATAAAAGCAAGAAAAGCGTATCGCTTTATAGAGCCACCGCTTGTCGCCCGTAAACCCTTAAACAATTTAGTATTTATTCGTTATTCATCAATAATTTGATTAATACGAAACGAGCTAAACCAGAAAGTGATAGATCGGACGAAATTCTATTTGAGACACATTAATAGCATTTCATTGTTGCTTTTGCGTATCACGTTAAGTCTATACTTCGGCAAAACCGACGCCCGACGTCGAACCAACAACAAGCCGGCAGCAGCCGAGCGCACACCGTGAGGGCCTTTGCCATGCCTCAAACCCTGGCCGTTGAACAGCTGCAAGCTGTGCGCCTGATCACCCTGCAACGTCCGCAGGCGTTGAATGCCCTCAATACCGAACTGCTCGGCGAACTCGCCGCCGAACTGAGCATCGCTGAGGCCGACCCGGATACCCGCGCCGTAGTCCTGACCGGCAGCCGCAAAGCCTTTGCCGCCGGCGCCGACATCAAGGAAATGGCCGAGCGCGATCTGGTCGGCATCCTCAACGACCCGCGCCAGGCCTCATGGCAAACCATCACCCGCTTCAGCAAACCGCTGATCGCCGCCGTCAACGGCTTCGCCCTCGGCGGCGGCTGCGAGTTGGCAATGCACGCCGACATCCTGATTGCCGGCGAAGACGCGCGTTTCGGCCAGCCGGAAATCAACCTCGGAATCATGCCCGGCGCGGGCGGCACCCAACGTTTATTGCGTGCGGTCGGCAAGTCACTGGCGATGCAAATGGTTTTGACCGGCGAAGCCATCGACGCCCGCCACGCCCTGCGCGCAGGCCTGGTCAGCGAAATCACCCAACCGGAATTCACCGTCGAACGCGCCCTGCAGATCGCCCACGCCATCGCCGCCAAGGCACCGCTGGCCGTGCGTCTGGCCAAGGAAGCGCTGCTCAAGGCGATGGACACCGATCTGGCCAGCGGCCTGCGTTTCGAGCGCCATGCCTTCACGTTGCTGGCCGGTACCGCCGATCGCGATGAAGGCATCCGCGCTTTTCAGGACAAGCGAGCGCCGCAGTTTCGCGGCCAGTAATCGAATCGAACGACCTCCCGGAGAACCCTGCCCATGAACTTCGAACACATCCTGTTTTCCATCGAGGCCGGCGTCGCCTTGCTCAGCCTCAACCGGCCCGAGCAGCTAAACAGCTTCAACACCGCCATGCACCTGGAAGTCAAAGAAGCGCTGAAGCAGGTGCGGCAGACCCCTGAAGTGCGCGTGCTACTACTGACCGGCGAAGGTCGCGGCTTCTGTGCCGGGCAAGACCTGAGCGACCGCAATGTGGCGCCGGGCAGTGAGGCGCCGGATCTTGGCGTGTCCATCGAGACCTTCTATAACCCGCTGATTCGCCAGTTGCGTGATCTGCCGATGCCGGTGATTTGCGCAGTCAACGGTGTGGCAGCCGGGGCCGGGGCGAACATTCCGCTGGCCTGCGATCTGGTGCTGGCGGCGCGTTCTGCGAGTTTTATTCAGGCGTTCTGCAAAATCGGTCTGATCCCGGATTCCGGCGGCACCTGGACCTTGCCACGACTGGTCGGCATGGCCCGCGCCAAGGCTTTGGCCCTGCTTGGCAATCGCTTGAGCGCCGAACAAGCCGAGCAATGGGGTTTGATCTATCGCTGCGTTGACGATGCCCAGTTGCGCGACGAAGCCCTGACGCTCGCCCGCCATCTGGCCACGCAACCGACTTACGGCCTGGCGCTGATCAAGCGCAGCCTCAATGCGAGCCTCGGCAACACCTTCGACGAACAACTGGAACTTGAGCGCGATCTGCAACGCCTGGCCGGGCGCAGCGAGGACTACCGCGAAGGCGTCAGCGCATTCATGGAAAAACGCACGCCTGCGTTCAAGGGTCGCTGAACATGAACGCTCTCAACCGCAACGCACAAATCGCCGTAATCGGTGCCGGCGCAATGGGCGCCGGCATCGCTCAGGTCGCCGCGCAGGCCGGGCATCCAGTGCTGCTGCTGGACAACCGCCCCGGCGCCGCCGCACACGCCATCGACGGCATTGACCGGCAACTGGGCAAACGCGTCGAGAAAGGCAAACTTGCCCCCACCGAACGAGCAGCAATCATTGCTCGCTTACAAGCCGTAGAGGCCATCGAAGCGCTGGCCGACTGCACGCTGATCATCGAAGCGATTGTCGAAAACCTTGAGGTCAAACGCGCACTCTTCGCTCAGTTGGAAAGCCTGTGCGGCGAACACTGCATCCTCGCCAGCAACACCTCTTCGCTGTCGATCACGCGCATCGCCGCCGACCTGAAACGCCCGGAGCGCTTGCTCGGCCTGCACTTTTTCAACCCCGCGCCCGTGATGCCGCTGGTGGAAATCGTCTCCGGTCTGGCCAGCGATCCTGCGCTCGCCAGCACCTTGTTTGACACGGCAAAAGCCTGGGGCAAACAACCGGTACACACCCGCTCGACGCCGGGTTTTATCGTCAACCGTGTGGCGCGGCCGTTCTACGCCGAAAGCCTGCGCCTGTTGCAGGAAGGCGCCGCCGATTGCGCCACCCTTGATGCCCTAATGCGTGACGCCGGCGGCTTCGCCATGGGCGCGTTCGAACTCACTGACCTGATCGGCCACGATGTGAATTATGCGGTGACCTGTTCGGTGTTCGACGCCTATTACGGCGACACCCGTTTTCAACCGTCGCTGATCCAGCAGGAACTGGTGGATGCCGGACGCTTCGGGCGCAAAAGCGGTCGTGGTTTCTATGACTACAGCGAGGGTGCGCAGCGTCCCGATGCGCAGTACGTCAGCAGCGACGCGGCTGTCGACAACTGCGTGGTGGAAGGCGATTTGGGCGCCCTGAAACACTTGATCCCGCGCCTGAAAACCAACGTCACCCAGCGTGACGGCAGCGGCTTGCTGAGAGTCGGCGATGCCATTCTGGCCCTGAGCGACGGCCGCATGGCCAGCCAACGCGCCAAAGAAGACGGCCTGCGCAACCTGATC
Source organism: Pseudomonas sp. LBUM1648 (assembly GCF_059716145.1). Taxonomy (NCBI): domain Bacteria; kingdom Pseudomonadati; phylum Pseudomonadota; class Gammaproteobacteria; order Pseudomonadales; family Pseudomonadaceae; genus Pseudomonas; species Pseudomonas sp. LBUM1648. The sequence goes on along the minus strand of NZ_CP166808.1, from coordinate 2,728,610 downwards.
CTGATCGATCTGGCCTTCGATTACGCCACAGCCAAACGCATCGCCATCAGTTGCTCGGCGGACATCAGCGACAGCGCTCGCGATCAAGGCATCGCCCTGCTGCAACGCGCCGGCCTGCAAGTCAGCCTGCTCAGCGACACACCGGGGCTGGCCGTGTTGCGCACCGTCGCCATGCTCGCCAACGAAGCTGCCGACACCGTGCTGCACGACGTCGCCACGGCCGCGGATATCGATCTGGCGATGCGCGCCGGCGTCAATTATCCGCAAGGCCCACTGGCCTGGGCTGACCGAATCGGACTCGCGCAGATCACCCGCGTCCTCGACAACCTGCAAGCCACTTACGGCGAAGAGCGCTACCGGCCATCGCTGCTGTTGCGCCGCAAAGTCGCCGAAGGGAGCACATTCCATGACCAGCCTTGAAGCCATGAGCCTCGCCAGTCGCTGCGCGCAAACGATGCTCGAGCGTGACGCCGCCACTCAGGGCATGGGCATTCGCCTGATCAGCGCCGCCCCCGGCAGTTGCACCCTCGGCATGGGCGTGCGCGCCGACATGATCCAGGGCCACGGCACCTGCCACGGCGGTTTTCTGTTCGCCCTCGCCGACTCGGCGTTCGCCTTTGCCTGCAACAGCTACAACGACGCCACTGTGGCGATCGGTTGCAGCATCGATTACATCGCCCCTGCCCACTTGGGCGACACCCTAACCGCACGCTGCACCGAACAATCGCGCTCGGGCCGCACCGGCAATTACGACGTTCGCATCGAAAACCAGCAGGGCCAGTTGATCGCCCTGTTCCACGGCAAATCCTACAAAGTGCGCGGCACGGTGCTGGCGCAGGAGATTCCCCATGAATGACGCTCTGATCATCGACGCCGTCCGCACCCCGATCGGGCGCTACGCCGGAGCCTTGAGCAGCGTGCGCGCCGACGACCTCGGTGCCGTGCCGCTGCGTGAATTGCTGCGCCGCCACCCGCAAGTGGACTGGAATCAAGTCGACGATGTGATCTACGGCTGCGCCAATCAGGCCGGCGAAGACAACCGCAACGTCGCGCGTATGTCGGCGCTGCTGGCCGGGCTGCCGGTCAGCGTGCCGGGCACCACGCTCAACCGTTTGTGCGGCTCCGGCCTGGATGCCATCGGCACTGCCGCGCGGGCGATTCGCAGCGGTGAAGCCGGATTGATGCTGGTCGGCGGTGTCGAATCGATGTCCCGCGCGCCGTTGGTGATGGGCAAGGCTGAAACTGCGTTTTCGCGTTCGGCGGAGCTGTTCGATACCACCATCGGCTGGCGTTTCGTCAATCCCTTGATGAAGAAAGCCTACGGCATCGACTCGATGCCGGAGACCGCCGAGAACGTCGCCGAACAGTTCAACATTTCCCGTGCTGATCAGGACGCCTTCGCCCTGCGTAGCCAGCAACGCGCGGCGGCGGCGCAGGCCAATGGACGTCTGGCCAAAGAGATCGTCGCCGTGGCAATCGCGCAGCGCAAAGGCCCGGCCAAAGTGGTCGAGCACGACGAGCACCCGCGCGGCGACACCACGCTGGAACAACTGCAAAAACTCGGTACGCCATTCCGTGAAGGTGGCAGCGTCACCGCCGGAAACGCGTCCGGGGTCAACGACGGCGCCTGCGCCCTGCTGCTGACCAATGCACAAACCGCCCAGCGCTTCGGCTTGAAGGCCCGTGGCCGTGTGGTGGCGATGGCCACCGCCGGGGTCGATCCACGAATCATGGGTATCGGCCCGGTGCCAGCCACGCGCAAAGTGCTGGAACTGGCCAACCTGAGTCTTGCCGATATGGACGTTATCGAGCTCAACGAAGCCTTCGCCGCCCAGGGCTTGGCAGTGCTGCGTGAGCTGGGTCTGGGCGACGACGACCCGCGGGTCAACCCGAACGGCGGCGCTATCGCCCTCGGTCATCCGCTGGGCATGAGTGGCGCACGACTGGTCACCACTGCCCTGCACGAACTGGAAGAACGTAGTGGCCGTTATGCGCTGTGCACCATGTGCATCGGCGTCGGCCAGGGCATTGCGTTGGTGATCGAACGCTTGTCCGACTAAAGAACCGCGATTCCCAAGGTGCCGAGCGGTATTCTTGGGGCATGCACTCAGCGCCCCGCAAGCACGGGGCTGAAACACAAAAATAATTCGAGTGAAGTCATGAACATGCCAATTGCCCAAGCCGTGCTCAACCCTGAACTGGATCCGCTGGAAACCGCCAGCGTCGATCAATTGCGCCAACATCAACTCGAACGCCTGCGCTGGAGCCTCAACCACGCGTACAACAACGTGCCGCTGTACCGCCAACGCTTCGACGCGCTAGGCGTACACCCGGACGACATTCGTTCGCTGGACGATCTGGCGCAGTTTCCGTTCACCACCAAATCCGATCTGCGCGACAACTACCCCTACGGCATGTTTGCCGTGCCGATGCATGACGTCGTGCGTCTGCACGCCTCCAGCGGGACCACCGGCAAACCGACGGTGGTTGGTTACACCCAGAACGACATCGACACCTGGGCCAACATCGTTGCCCGTTCGATCCGCGCTGGTGGCGGTCGACGCGGCGATAAGGTGCATATTTCCTATGGCTATGGCCTGTTCACCGGCGGTCTGGGCGCGCACTACGGTGCCGAGCGTCTGGGCTGCACGGTGATCCCGATGTCCGGCGGCCAGACTGAAAAACAAGTGCAACTGATCAAGGATTTCCAGCCCGACATCATCATGGTCACGCCGTCGTACATGCTCAACATCGCCGACGAGATCGAACGCCAAGGCATCGACCCGCACAAACTGGCCCTGCGCCTGGGTATCTTCGGCGCCGAACCATGGACCGCTGAACTGCGCAGCGCCATCGAAGCACGCCTGGGCATCACCGCCCTCGACATCTACGGCCTCTCGGAAATCATGGGCCCGGGCGTGGCCATGGAATGCGCGGAAACCCGCGACGGCCCGACGATCTGGGAAGACCACTTCTACCCGGAAATCATCGATCCGATTACCGGCGAAGTGCTGCCGGACGGGCAGATGGGCGAACTGGTGTTCACCTCGCTGAGCAAAGAAGCCCTGCCGATGATCCGCTATCGCACCCGCGACCTCACCCGTTTGCTGCCCGGCACCGCACGCCCGATGCGCCGCATCGACAAGATCACCGGGCGCAGCGACGACATGCTGATCATCCGTGGCGTCAACGTGTTCCCGACTCAAGTTGAAGAACAGGTGCTGAAGATCAAACAGCTTTCCGAGTCCTACGAGATTCACCTGTATCGCAACGGCAATCTGGACAGCGTCGATGTCCACGTCGAACTCAAGGCCGAGCATCAGGGCCTGAGTGACGAGCAGCAGAAGGCCCTGTGCGGCGAGCTGAGTCGGCACATCAAGACGTATATCGGGATCAGTTCACGGGTATTGCTGCAGCCGCCGTTCTCGATCAAGCGTTCGGAAGGCAAGGCGTGCCATGTGATTGATAAGCGCGCCAAGGACTGATTCGGCCCTTAAGAAGCGGGGAAGGCGCAATGCCTTCGCCGTTCAGCGTTTGCGGGCCAACGCTTTGCGTACGCGCTCTCGGGACATTTTCGAACCGGTTTCCTGCGCTTGCGCCTTCACCTCAGTCGTCTCTGGCGCCAACTCGTCGGCCAGCTGTTTCTTGCGTTTGGCCACTTCGCGCCACTGATAGCCGAAATACAGCAAGGCGACAAACAAGCCCACCACACCAGAAATCACAACACCAACGACGTTCCACAGCACGAAGGTGATGAGCAACGTTTTCCAGTTGAACGGTGTCAGCGGCTGTTCTGCGGACTCCTTTTTGTCTTCCGCCGGCTCGCGCTCAGGCGCCGCAGGCACCTTCTGCACCCCCTCCAGATCGAAGCGCAGGGCGAAGTTCGCTCCAGGCACCTGCACGTCAATTCGGTCGCCCTGAACGGTATGCACGCGGATTTCACCATCAAGGCCCGAAACCGAGCTGAAACTGATTTGGCTTTCGCGTATTTCGCCGTTTATCAGCGTAAACACTTTGGGTTTGTCGTCACGGGGAACGTCGCTCATATCGATTCCTTGAGAGATCCACGCCGAACAACGCGCATGGGAGAGATCCGTAGGGCGCAAATGCTACTGAGCGACCATCACCCTGTCCAGAAAACATCCCTTCACCACTGATCGGAAGCGATACACAAAAATATACGACACGTTAATTTGTGTTTGATATTAATTTCCGTATCACTTATAAAGTTCTCCATGCCCTCGAACATGCCTTCGAAAAAACCGAGGCAGGAGAACAAGAATGTACGCACAGCTCGTAGAAACAGGCGTCAAACGCATCAAGGACCTTTCGGAGATGTCCGATGAGGAACGCGCCTTTCAGGAAAAAATCGATTCAGAAATCAAGATCGAAGCCAAGAACTGGATGCCAGATGCGTATCGCCAGACGCTGATCCGGCAGATTTCCCAGCACGCCCACTCCGAGATCGTCGGCATGCTGCCGGAAGGCAACTGGGTGACCCGTGCGCCGTCACTCAAACGCAAACTGCAATTGATGGCGAAGATTCAGGACGAGGCTGGTCACGGCCTGTATCTGTACAGCGCCATGGAAACCCTCGGTGCTGATCGCGACGAAGAGATCGCCAAGCTGCACAGCGGCAAGGCCAAGTATTCGAGCATCTTCAATTACCCGACGCTGAACTGGGCCGACATGGGCGCGGTAGGCTGGCTGGTCGATGGCGCGGCGATCGTCAATCAGGTGGTGTTGCAGCGCACCTCGTATGGCCCCTACTCCCGGGCCATGGTGCGGATCTGCAAGGAAGAGAGTTTCCACCAGCGCCAGGGCTACGAAATTCTTCTGACCATGATGCGCCACGGCAATCAGGCGCAAAAAGACATGGTTCAGGACGCGATCAATCGTCTGTGGTGGCCGGCGCTGATGATGTTCGGCCCGAGCGACGAACACTCACCGAACAGCGCGCAGTCGATGGCCTGGAAGATCAAGCGCCAGAGCAACGACGAACTGCGCCAGCGCTTCATCGACCAGACCATCCCGCAACTGGAACTGCTCGGCTGCACCTGCCCCGATCCGGACTTGAAGTGGAACGCCGAGCGCGGTCATTACGACTTCGGCGAGATCCAGTGGAGCGAGTTCTACGAAGTTCTCAAGGGCAACGGCCCGTGCAATCAGGAACGCGTCGCCACCCGCCGCAAAGCCATTGAAGACGGTGCCTGGGTCCGCGAAGCCGCGGTCGCCCACGCTCGTAAAAAACAGAACAAGAACGCCGCTTGATCGGCCATCTGATGCGGAGTGAATGACATGTCCCAGTGGACCCTTTTCGAAGTTTTCGTGCGTAGCAAGCACGGCCTCAACCATAAACACGTCGGCAGCGTGCATGCCGCTGATACCACCATGGCTATCGAGAACGCCCGCGAGCTCTACACCCGTCGCAGCGAAGGCGTGAGTCTGTGGGTGGTGCCTTCAGCGCTGATCACCGCTTCGTCGCCGGATGAAAAAGACCCGCTGTTCGATCCCTCTGACGACAAGGTTTATCGCCACGCCAGTTTCTACGAACTGCCGGCCGAAGTCGGGCACATGTGAGGTCGACCATGAACGATAAAACCGATCTGATCGAATACCTGCTGCGCCTCGGCGACAGCGCCCTGATCCAGGGCCAGCGTCTGTGCCAATGGTGCGGCAAGGCCCCGGCACTGGAAGAAGAATTGGCGCTGATGAACGTCGGCCTCGACCTCGTTGGTCAGGCGCGAAACTGGTTGGAATACGCCGCTGAGCTGCTGAACGATGGCCGTGATGCCGACCACTTGGCGTTTCGCCGCGATGAGCGCGCCTATCGCAACCTGCTGCTGGTCGAACAACCGAATGGCGACTACGCGGTGACCATGCTTAAGCAATTCCTCTACGACGCCTGGCACCTGCCGGTGTTGCAGGGCTTGAGCCAGTCCAGTGACGAACGCATTGCCGGGATCGCCGCCAAAGCGGTCAAGGAAGTCACCTATCACCTGCGCCGCTCCGGCGAGTGGATCGAGCGTATGGGCGACGGCACTGAAGAAAGCCATCAACGCATGCTCGCGGCGATCCCTGAGGTCTGGCGTTTCACCGTCGAACTGATTGCCGCCGACGATAGCGAACAGCGTCTGTGCGCGGCCGGCATCAGCCCGGACATCGCCACTGTCGCCGCGCAATGGCAAGCCACGGTCAACGCCGTGTTCGCCCGCGCCACCCTGCCCGTCCCGGCGGCGCCGAGCTATTTCTACCTGAATGCCCGTCGCGGTCTGCACAGCGAACACCTGGGCATTTTACTGGCGGAAATGCAGTTCCTGCCCCGAGCGTACCCCGATGCAACCTGGTGAGCTGATCACCAGCGATCGCGGCGCCCGACCAGCGCTGAGCGGTGATCTGGACAAGGCTTGGGCGACCCTGGCCGAGGTCATGGACCCGGAAGTGCCGGTGGTCAGCGTGGTCGACCTCGGGATCGTCCGCGACCTCGATTGGCAGGCCGGGCATCTGCACGTGGTGGTCACGCCAACTTATTCCGGCTGCCCGGCCACCGAAGTGATCGAGGACGACATCCGCGCCGCACTGGAACACGCCGGTTTCAGCGCGCCACGACTGGAGCGCAAGTTGACCCCGGCCTGGTCCACCGACTGGATTACCGCCGATGGCCGCGAACGCTTGCGCGCCTACGGCATCGCCCCACCGGACGGTAGCGCCAGCAAACGCACGCTGCTCGGCGAAAGCCCGACGGTGCTGTGCCCGCAATGCGGCAGCGCCCACACCGAAGTGCTCAGCGAGTTCGGTTCCACCGCGTGCAAAGCCTTGTACCGCTGCTGCGATTGCCGCGAGCCCTTCGACTATTTCAAGTGCATCTGAGCGGCCGAATGCCGTGTCGGGAGAACAATAATGAGCAAATTCCATAGCCTGACCATCAAGGACGTGCGCAGCGAAACCCGTGACGCCGTGTCCATCGCTTTCGACATTCCCCAGCACTTGCAGGACAGCTTTCAGTTCACCCAGGGCCAGCATCTGGTGATGCGCACGCAGATGGATGGCGAAGAAGTGCGTCGTTCGTATTCGATCTGCACCGGGGTCAACGACGGTGAACTGCGCATTGCAATCAAACGCGTGGCGGGCGGGCGCTTCTCGGCATTCGCCAACGAGCAGTTGCAGGCCGGGCACACCCTCGAAGTGATGCCGCCGGCCGGGCACTTCCATGTTGAACTGGATCCGGCACGCCACGGCAACTATCTGGCGGTGGCCGCCGGCAGCGGCATCACGCCGATTCTGTCGATCATCAAGACCACCCTGGAAACCGAGCCGCACAGCCGCGTCACCCTGCTGTACGGCAACCGTTCCAGCTCCGGCGCATTGTTCCGCGAACAGCTCGAAGACCTGAAGAATCGTTACCTGCAACGCCTGAACCTGATTTTTGTGTTCAGCCGCGAGCAGCAGGATGTCGACCTCTACAACGGCCGCATCGACGCGCAGAAATGCGAGCAACTGTTCAGCCGTTGGCTCGACGTCAAATCCCTCGACGCCGCGTTCATCTGTGGCCCGCAAGAGATGACTGAAACCGTGCGCGACAGCCTCAAGGCCAAGGGCATGGGCGCCGAGCGCATCCACTTCGAATTGTTCGCCGCCGCCGGCAGCCAACAGAAACGCGAAGCCCGCCAGGCCGCGCAAGTGCTCGACGCTGGCACCAGCCAGATCACCGTCATCAGCGACGGCCGCGCCGTGGCCTTCGACTTGCCGCGCAACAGCCAGAGCCTGCTCGACGCTGGTAACGCCCAAGGTCTGGAACTGCCGTATTCGTGCAAGGCCGGGGTGTGCTCGACCTGCAAGTGCAAGGTCATCGAAGGCGAAGTCGATATGGACAGCAACCATGCCCTGGAGGACTACGAAGTGGCGGCCGGGTATGTGCTGTCGTGCCAGGCATATCCGGTGAGCGACAAGGTTGTGCTCGATTTCGACCAGTTTTAAAAGCTCACACAGATCCCTGTAGGAGTGAGCCTGCTCGCGATGAGGCCATCAAACTCAACATCGATGTCGCCTGAAACACCGCTATCGCGAGCAGGCTCACTCCTACAGTGGGGCGGTGTGTCTGCCCTGTTCCACCCAAAACAAAAACAAACAAGGAAACGATCATGAGCCCCGAAGACGTCGAATTGATCCGCCAACACCCCGACTTCATTCTGCTGGTCCGCCGCAAACAGCGCCTGTACTGGTCGCTGACCGCATTGATGCTGGTGATCTATTACGGCTTCGTCCTGCTGGTGGCTTTCTCCCCCGCCACATTGGGCCAATCCCTCAGCGGCGGCGTGACCACCGTGGGCATGCTGGTCGGTGTCGGTGTGGTGCTGCTGGCCTTTGCCCTGACCGGTTTCTACGTCTATCGCGCCAACAACGTGATCGATCCGCTCAACGAAAAGCTCAAGCAGGAGTGCGCACGATGAAACGTCTGGCCGCGTTTTTCCTGCTCCCCGGCGTGCTGGTCACGGACCTTGCCCTCGCTGCCAAAACGAGTACCCGCCCATTGAACTGGAACGCCATCGGCATGTTCATGGTGTTCGTCCTGTTCACCCTCGGCGTGACCCGTTGGGCCGCGCTGCGCACCCGCTCGACCAGCGATTTCTATACCGCTGGTGGCGGCATGACCGGTTTCCAGAACGGTCTGGCGATTGCCGGCGACATGATCTCCGCCGCTTCGTTTCTGGGCATCTCGGCGATGATGTTCCTCAACGGTTACGACGGCTTGCTCTACGCCTTGGGCGTGTTGGCTGGCTGGCCGATCATCCTGTTCCTGATCGCCGAACGCCTACGCAATCTCGGCAAATACACCTTTGCCGACGTCGTTTCGTATCGCCTCGAACAAATCCCGGTGCGCCTCACCTCGGCCTTCGGCACCCTGACAGTGGCGTTGATGTACCTGGTGGCGCAGATGGTCGGCGCCGGCAAACTGATCGAGTTGCTGTTCGGCATCGACTATCTCTACGCGGTGGTATTGGTCGGCGTGCTGATGGTGTTCTACGTGACATTCGGCGGCATGCTCGCCACCACGTGGGTGCAGATCATCAAAGCGGTGATGCTGCTGTTCGGCACCACGTTCATGGCCTTCATGGTGCTCAAGCACTTCGGCTTCAGCTTTGAAGCGATGTTCGCCGGCGCCACCGCCGTACACGCCAAAGGCACGGCGATCATGGCGCCGGGCGGGTTGCTGTCGAACCCGATCGATGCGATTTCTCTGGGTCTGGGCATGATGTTCGGCACCGCCGGGTTGCCGCACATTCTTATGCGTTTCTTCACCGTCAGCGATGCGAAACAGGCGCGTAAAAGCGTGTTCTACGCCACCGGTTTCATCGGCTACTTTTACCTGTTGCTGATCGTTGTCGGTTTCGGTTCCATCGTCATGGTCGGCACGGATCCGTCCTTTCGCGACGCCAGCGGCGCGATCATCGGTGGCGGCAATATGGTCGCCGTGCATCTGGCGCAAGCGGTGGGTGGCAACCTGTTCCTCGGCTTCATTTCGGCGGTGGCGTTCGCGACGATTCTGGCGGTGGTCGCCGGCCTCGCGCTGTCCGGTGCCTCGGCGGTGTCGCACGACTTGTACGCCTGCGTGATGCGCAAGGGTCAGGCCAGCGAGAAGGAAGAAATCCGCGTCTCGCGCATCGCCACCCTGTGCATCGGCGTGCTCGCCATCGTCCTCGGTTTGTTGTTCGAGTCGCAGAACATCGCCTTCCTCTCCGGACTGGTGTTAGCCATTGCTGCCTCGGTGAATTTCCCGGTGCTGTTCCTTTCGATGTTCTGGAAAGGCCTGACCACACGCGGTGCGGTGATCGGCAGTTTGGCGGGGCTGGTCTCGGCCATTGTGCTGCTGATCCTGAGTCCGGCGGTGTGGGTCAACGTCCTGCATCACCCGCAAGCGCTGTTCCCGTACTCCAACCCGGCGCTGTTTTCCATGAGCCTGGCGTTTTTCAGCGCCTGGCTGTTCTCGGTCACCGACCGCTCGCCCCGCGCAGCCCTTGAGCGCGGCCGTTATCTGGCGCAGTTCATCCGTTCGATGACCGGCATCGGCGCGGCCGGCGCCAGCCAACACTGACTCTTTTACAAGTACAGGAGCTTATTTCATGTCCCACGCCCCTACCCTGCAAAGCTTCCTCGCCGGCCGCTGGATCGGCCAGCACGGCGCGCAGATCCTGCGCAGCGCCATCGACGGCCATGACCTGGCGCGTACCCATGAGGAGCGCCCGGACTTCGCCGAAGCCATCGACTTCGGTCGTCGCCAGGGCGTCAGCGAACTGATGAAGCTCGACTTCCAGCAACGCGCGCAACGGCTCAAGGCGTTGGCGCTGTACCTGAGCGAACGCAAAGAACAGCTCTACGCCCTCTCACATCACAGCGGCGCCACCCGTGCCGATAGCTGGATCGACATCGAGGGCGGCAACGGCACGCTGTTCACCTACGCCGGCCTCGGCGCGCGGGAATTGCCATCGGGCAACATCGTCCACGAGGGCCCCGCGATGGCACTGGGCAAGCTCGGCAGCTTCGCCGGCACGCACATTCTGGTGCCGCGTGGCGGCGTCGCGGTCCACATCAACGCCTTCAACTTTCCGATCTGGGGCATGTTGGAGAAATTCGCACCGTGCTTTCTCGCCGGCATGCCGTGCATCGTCAAACCGGCCAGCGCCACCAGTTACCTGACCGAAGCCGTGGTCCGACTGATGGACGAATCCGGCCTGTTGCCGACCGGCAGCCTGCAACTGGTGATCGGCAGCACTGGCGACCTTCTCGACCGTATGCAAGGTCAGGACGTGGTGACCTTCACCGGCTCCGCCGACACCGCCGCCAAGCTGCGGGTCAACCCGAACCTGATCCGCCATTCGGTGCCGTTCAACGCCGAGGCCGACTCGCTGAACTGCGCGATCCTCGCCCCGGACGTCACCCCAAATGACGAAGAGTTCGAGCTGTTCATCAAGGAAGTCGCCCGGGAAATGACGACCAAGGCCGGGCAGAAGTGCACGGCCATCCGCCGTGCCATCGTGCCCAAGCAACACATCGATGCGGTCGCCACACGACTGCGTGATCGCCTGGCGAAAGTGGTGATCGGCGACCCGTCGGTGGAGGGCGTACGCATGGGCGCGCTGGCCTCCCACGATCAACAGAAGGATGTCGGTGAGCGCCTGCAAAGCCTGCTGCAAAGCTGCGATCAATTATTCGGTGCGAAAGACGGTTTCGAACCGCGCGGCGAAAACGTCAGTCAGGGCGCGTTCTTCGCCCCGACCCTGCTGCTGGCCCGCGATCCGCATGCCGAGGGCGGCGCCCATGACATCGAGGCGTTCGGCCCGGTCAGCACTCTGATGGCTTACGACGATCTCGACGAAGCACTGGCGTTGGCCGCTCGCGGCAAGGGCAGTCTGGTCGCCAGCCTGGTGACTAAATCCCCTGCTATCGCCGCCAAAGCCATCCCTGCTGCCGCCGCGTGGCACGGACGCCTGCTGGTACTGGATCGCGAATCCGCCGCCGAATCCACCGGCCATGGCTCGCCGCTGCCACAACTCAAACACGGCGGCCCTGGACGTGCTGGCGGCGGTGAAGAGTTGGGCGGTCTGCGCGCGGTCAAACACTATCTGCAACGCGCGGCGGTACAAGGCTCGCCGACCATGCTTGCGGCCGTCACCGGTGAACACGTGCGCGGCGCCAAAGTCATCGAAACCGAAGTGCATCCGTTCCGTCGGCACTTCCAGGATCTGCAGATCGGCGAATCGCTGCTGACCCATCGCCGCACCGTCACCGAAGCGGATCTGGTCAACTTCGGCTGCCTGTCCGGCGACCACTTCTACATGCACTTCGACGACATCGCCGCCAAAGAGTCGCAGTTCGGCAAACGCATTGCCCACGGCTACTTCGTCTTGTCGGCCGCCGCCGGCCTGTTCGTCTCCGCCGCCCCCGGCCCGGTGCTGGCCAACTACGGCCTCGACACCCTGCGCTTCATCAACCCGGTCGGCATCGGCGACACCATCCAGGCGCGCCTGACTTGCAAGCGCAAGATCGACCAGGGCAAGAAGAGCCCGCAAGGCATTCCGCAAGGGGTGGTGGCGTGGGATGTGGAAGTGACGAACCAACTCGGTGAGCTGGTGGCAAGCTATGACATTTTGACGTTGGTGGTGAAGCGCGAAGAGGCGATTTAACTCGGAAGCCAAAAATGTTTTGAAGAACAGATCTCGACGCTAGCGGTGAACACCCAGCGTCGAGTACTGATCCCTTCCTGGAGCAAGTCCCGCTTCGCAAGCCTTCAGATTTACGATGCTGGGGGTGGCACTTGCTGACACCACTTGATCGCCCGCAATGCTTCTTCCTCAGGCACTAACGCGTAGCGAAAAAAGAAATGCGCACCCGAGTAGTAAGCATCATTCACTTCACCTAACGCCTGCTTGTCGCTGAATGCCAGGGAACTGGTCTGATCAGCAATGAAATAGACTTTTCCGTTTTCGACACTCAGGTCGAAACGCTTGTTGACACTGCTGCTGACAAACGGTGGAGAAGTCGACTCAATCCGGTAACGACCGGCTGGCAGGGTTGTCTTGAAGAAGCCACCGGACGGCAGAACGCCGATGGCTTTCCCATCGACCTTGATCGTGGGGGTCACGAAGTATCCGACGCTGGCGGCAGGACGATAAAAATAGAGGGTCGCCTGATCCGGTTGCGTCTGCTCCACGGCGCTAAAAAATGGCTGCCCCTTCAAGTCGGGCCCGGTGCTGCATCCACCCAGCAGGGACAGGCTGGCCAGCAGGCCAACCAAAAGTAATGTGATGCGGTTCATTGATATTTCCTTGAAATAGAAAGCTTCATGGGATGAGCCAAAGCCATGGCTCTGCCGCATCAAGGCATGCAAAGTCCTTTGCCGTAGTCTTTGGCATCAGAGGTTGGCCAAGGCTTGAAGGCGCTTTCGGAGGTCAGATTGATGATGGTTCGGCTTTTTAGAATCGGGTATTTGCGCTTGAGACCCTCGACAGTCTCTTCGGCGTCATCGACGTTGGACAAACAATACGTCAGCGCATTGGCATACAGGTTGCCAATGTAGAGCGTCTGCCCTGCCTTCACGTTAAACACCACAGGAGACGGGCGCGCGACCGCGTGGCCCAAGTAGAACTGATAGCGCCAGTCGGTAAATTGGTAACGCCCAGGCGGCACCTCGTACATGAACAGATGCCCTAGCAAATGAGGAGAGGGTTGGTCGTCCTCGTTATAAAGCGTGGTCAATGCAATGGCTGTGTTCGGCTCTCCCTGCTGTTTGATATCGACCATCAGCCCGTGCGGCTGAGTCAGATACCCTTCAGTAATGGAGCCGATGATCACCGCCTTGGCCGCATCCGGTGCGCGTTTGCCGTCGTAGCGCGCAGTTGTGCACCCGTGCAACAGGGAAACACTCAAGGCAATAACGCCCCACGTGGCCGATGTGCTGAAAACTTTCCGTAGCATTGTTCAATACCGTGCTTGCCAATTGATCCATGCATTGCGCCGAATCGGTTGATTCGGCGCACGTTGACCACTGGTATCGCCCGGTGAGCCTTATTCTTGAGGCTTTGCACGCTTCGCTTAATTGCCGGCGTGGTCATCTGCCTGCGCAAAGAAGTAATCCTTCCCACTCCCCGGCTTGTTCTTCAACACCCCCGATTACTGTAATTTCTGCGCATGGATAAACGTGCGCTGCGGCAACCGCGCGAAATCGATCTCGGGTCTTTGACGATTTGCTCGACCAGCGCCAGCGGCAACTTTTTGAAATGGCAGCAGAGCAAAGGCCGACTAAACAGCCTGAAACAAATAAAACCCCGCCGCCGTATGCCAGCCGAACTCGACCTGATCCTCCGGCACGGACGCCGATCAAGGCCTCAAGCCTCCCAAGCGGTTCAATTTGCTATCTGCCAGCAGATCACCCGCACGTTTAAAAAGGCGATCAGACAGCTCACCCTTGGTATCATCGCCCACACTTTTTTGACGGTTTGATGACTGGAAGGTCTTTTTTTGTGAGCGCTCTTTTGACCGGGTTGCGACACCCACATGCCCGCCTCTTTTCCTTGATTTTTCTGGTACTGATCGTGCCGGTCTGCCTGCGCGCGGCGCTCGGCTGGTCGACGCCGCTGGGTTATTTGTCGGATCTGGCCATTGGCAGTTTGCTGGTGGTGTTGCTGCATCGTCGTCCGTGGTGGCTGGCATTGCCGGTGCTGCTGTTTTGCGCACTGTTGAGCGTGGCGACGGCTGAACTGGTCAGCGCCGTAGGACGCCTGCCGAATCCGACGGATCTGCATTACCTGATCGACCCGCAGTTCGTGGAAAACTCCACCGGCGGCGGTCTGGCCCATCCGGGCGTGGGCATCGCGTTGTTGCTGGCCCTGATGTTTTGGCTGCTGACTCAGTTTGCCGGACGCGGCATTGCCCGCCCGGCTCTGCCCCGCGCCGTATGGAGCGCGCCGCTGGTGCTGTTCGCCGCGCACTGGGGTGCGCAGAACCTGTGGCCGAGCGAGGACGATCCGTGGCGGGCGTACAACTTGCCGCATCAGTTGCTGGCCACGCAGGTTGCTGATTTGCAGATCCAGGCCGAGGAATGGCTGGACGGCGATGTCGAAGAAGCCGCGCCAGCGATGGCCGGGCTGACCGACGTCGATCTCAATGGCCACAAGCTGCTGACCGCCCCGGGTCAGGCGCGCAACGTATTGGTCATAGCCCTGGAAGGCATTCCCGGCGCTTACATCCGCGCCAACCGCGAAGCCATCGGCAGTCATTATCAGGAAGACCTGATGCCCAACCTCAGCCGTTGGGCCGAGCGCGGCATGAACACGCCGGATTACGTGCTGCACACCCACCAGACCATTCGCGGTCTGTACGCCATGCTCTGTGGCGATTACGACAAGCTCAACAACGGCACGCCCAAAGGCGTGGAAATGCTCACCCAGCAACAGCGCAATCTGGCCTGCCTGCCGGCACAACTGCGCGAACACGGCTTCAGCACCCACTACCTGCAAGGCGCCGGTCTGCGCTTCATGGCCAAAGACAAGATCATGCCGCACATCGGTTTCGATGCGACCCATGGTCTGGAATGGTTCACCAACGCCAACTATCTGGAGTTCCCTTGGGGCAAGGATGACAAGGCGTTCTTCGAAGGTGCGCTGGATTATGTCGGCCAATTGAAGAAGCAGAAGCAACCGTGGATGCTGACGTTGCTGACCGTGGGCACCCACCAGCCCTACTCCGCGCCAGAAGACTATCTGCAGCGCTACGAGACGCCGAAACAGGCAGCGGTCGGTTATCTGGACGATGCGCTGGATCAGTTCCTGATCGGTCTTGAACGCCAGGGCGTGTTGAAAGACACCCTCGTCGTGATCACTTCGGATGAATCCCACGGCATCGACGGCGTGCGTCTGGCCTCCTCGTGGGGCTTCAACCTGACATTGGCGCCCGAACATGAACAACTGCCGCGCCTCAACGCCGGGGTGTATGGCCATGTCGATCTGAGCACCTCCATCCTCGATTACTTCGACCTGCCAGTGCCAAGCGCGCTGAGTGGCCGCTCGCTGTTTCGCGACTATGACTCCGGGCGCGAGATCATGTCGTTTACCAACGGCAAACTGCGCTACCACGACGGTCGGGGGATTTTTTCCGAATGTGACATGCCACGCCGTTGCCGCTACTACGAAAGCGCAGGGTTTATCGCCGAGAGCGCCACGTTCAAGGGCACCTACAGCGGTCAGCGCGCTCGACAGATCGCGGCCCGCGCGAATGCCCTCGATCTGTCGCTGCTGCGCACCCCGCTCAATCAGCGCTATCAGTTCGGCAGCACCAACGTCATCCCGTTGCAAGCGCAGATCAATGACGATTGGGCCGACAACCTGATTGGCGCGCAATACCTGGAAATGCCCAAGGGCACGCACACCCGCGTGCGCCTGACCGTGCGCTCGGTCGATCCGCAACAGGCAGCGTACATTCAGCTCAAAGCCAAGGAGTTTGAACAGGACGTGCAACTGGGATTGCCGGCGGAGATGGTTGCGACGGCGGATCAACCGTTGGAGATGGATTTCAGTTTTGATAACCCGCAGCAGCGCAAAGCCTTCTCGTTTCACCTGTTGGGATATGGACTGGGTGCAGTAGAGGTGACGGATTTCAGTGTGATCACCGAAGTGCCGGGGCAGGAGGAACTGCTAGACGAAGTACCGGAGGACGAAGCGGCGCAGTCCAGTTGATCGCGCGGTAAAAGGTTCTGCCTATCAGTGTCCAATAGTCGGGCTATTAGCTGACTTGCCAAGTCGGGTCTAGCCTTACAAGTCCGAAGTCGGCACGAGCCGGCCGTACAAGACCTGATAAGGATCCGAACATGGCAAACGAATCGAAATGCCCGTTCAACCACGCCGCCGGTGGTGGTACGACGAACCGTGACTGGTGGCCGAATCAACTCAACCTGAAAATCCTGAGTCAGCACTCGCCCAAGTCCGATCCGCTGGGCAAGGATTTCGACTACGCCACCGCCTTCAAAAGCCTGGACTTTCAGGCCTTGAAACAGGACCTGCGCGCCCTGATGACCGACTCTCAGGACTGGTGGCCGGCAGACTTCGGCCACTATGGCCCACTCTTCATCCGCATGGCCTGGCACAGCGCCGGCACCTATCGCACCGCCGATGGTCGCGGTGGCGCCGGTTCCGGGCAGCAACGTTTCGCCCCGCTCAACAGCTGGCCGGACAACGTCAGCCTCGACAAGGCCCGGCGCCTGCTATGGCCGATCAAACAGAAATACGGCCGTAATATTTCCTGGGCCGACCTGATCGTACTCACCGGTAACGTTGCACTGGAATCCATGGGCTTCAAGACCTTCGGTTTCTCCGGCGGTCGTCCCGACGTGTGGGAGCCGGACGAAGACGTGTACTGGGGCTCGGAACACGAATGGCTGGGTGGCGACAGCCGTTACGGCAAGGACAAATCAGCCATGCAGGAACCCGGTGACGGCACGCTTGTGGCCGAACCTGATTTACACGGCAAAGAGGAAAGCCGTACCGATCAGGGCGAACGCAATCTGGAAAACCCGCTCGCTGCCGTGCAAATGGGTCTGATCTACGTGAACCCGGAAGGCCCTGAGGGCAACCCGGACCCAGTGGCCTCGGCCCGGGACATCCGCGAAACCTTCGGCCGCATGGCCATGAACGATGAAGAAACCGTGGCACTGATTGCCGGCGGCCACGCCTTTGGCAAAACCCACGGCGCCGGCCCTGCCGATAACGTCGGCGCTGAACCGGAAGCCGCCGGACTGGAAGAGCAAGGCCTCGGTTGGAGAAACGCCTTCGGCACCGGCAAGGGTGGCGACACCATCACCAGCGGCCTCGAAGTAACCTGGACCACCACGCCGACCCAATGGAGCAACAACTATCTGGAAAACCTGTTCGGCTTCGAGTGGGAACTGACCAAGAGCCCGGCCGGTGCGCACCAGTGGCAACCGAAGAACGGCGCAGGCGCCGGCACCGTTCCCCATGCCCACGACCCGAGCAAAAAACTCTCGCCGACCATGCTGACGTCTGACTTGGCGCTGCGCTTCGACCCGGCCTACGAACAGATCTCGCGCCGGTTCCTGGCCAATCCCGATCAGTTGGCCGACGCCTTCGCCCGTGCCTGGTACAAACTGATCCACCGTGACATGGGCCCGCTGTCACGCTACCTCGGACCGGAACTGCCCGCCGAAGAACTGCTGTGGCAAGACCCGATTCCTGAGGTCACTCATGCGCTAATCGACGACAACGATGTGACCGCACTGAAAGGCAAAGTACTGGCGTCTGGGCTTTCCGTCTCGCAACTGGTCTCCACCGCGTGGGCGGCGGCCTCGACATTCCGGGGTTCAGACAAGCGTGGCGGCGCCAACGGTGGCCGCCTGCGTCTGGCACCACAGAAGTTCTGGCAAGCCAACCAGCCTGAGCAGTTGGACAAGGTGCTGAACACCCTTGAAGGCATTCAGGGAGAGTTCAATGGTGGCGCAGCAGGCAAGAAGGTCTCGCTGGCGGATCTGATTGTGCTGGCGGGTAATGCCGGGGTCGAGCAAGCGGCGAAAAATGCCGGGCACTCGGTCACGGTGCCATTCACGCCGGGACGTGCGGACGCGACCCAGGAGCAAACCGATGTCGACTCGTTCGGCTTTCTGGAGCCGATTGCCGATGGGTTTCGCAACTACAGCAAAGGCAAATACCGGGTGTCAGCCGAGGCCCTGTTGATCGACAAGGCGCAACTGCTCACCCTCTCTGCTCCGGAAATGACCGTGCTGCTGGGTGGCCTGCGCGTGTTGAACACCAACGTCGGGGGAAGCCGTCATGGTGTGTTCACCAGCCAGACCGAAGCACTGACCAACGACTTCTTCACCAACCTGCTGGACATGGGCGTGGAGTGGAAGCCGACCTCGCGGGACGCGGACGAGTTCGAGGGCCGTGACCGTAAAACCGGTAGCGTGAAATGGACGGCGACAAGGGTTGATCTGGTGTTTGGTTCCAACGCGATATTGCGTGCGCTGGCGGAGGTGTATGCCAGTTCGGATGCGAAGGAGCAGTTTGTTAAGGACTTTGTTGCTGCATGGACGAAAGTCATGAACCTGGATCGCTTCGACCTGAAGTAATTTAGAACAACAAAAAACGCCGCTTGTTTAAGCGGCGTTTTTTTGGATGCAAACTGGATTATTTCGGTGTTTTTTAGATCTTAACCCCCTCACCCCAGCCCTCTCCCCCAAGGGGGCGAGGGGGAAAGGGAGCCGATCTCGATGTGCTTCAAAACCAATGCTCGACTCGGTCTTTCAAGTCGGTGTAACTCGACCATCCACCTCGGTCAGTCCCCTCTCCCTCAGGGAGAGGGTTAGGGTGAGGGAAAAGCTCCAAACGCCATATCAAGCCAAGCTCTTGCTAACCACCTCATACACATCGCTCGACAGCTGCCCCGAAGCCCGAATCCGCTCCAGCTCCCCTTTCATCAACGCCTGCCGTGCGCCGTCGTACTTGCGCCAGCGAGTCAGCGGTGCCAATTGGCGCGAGGCAATCTGCGGATTGAAGCCGTTCAACTCGATCA
This sequence comes from Pseudomonas sp. LBUM1648, assembly GCF_059716145.1. Taxonomy (NCBI): domain Bacteria; kingdom Pseudomonadati; phylum Pseudomonadota; class Gammaproteobacteria; order Pseudomonadales; family Pseudomonadaceae; genus Pseudomonas; species Pseudomonas sp. LBUM1648. Next base: position 2,709,536 of record NZ_CP166808.1, on the reverse strand, counting down.
CCAGATCCGCCAGGAAGCGATAACCGGAACCATCCGCCGCGTGGAAGTTGATCAGGTTCTGCCCGGCAAACGCACCGACCAGCGCACGCACCTTGTTCGGGTTCTTGATATTGAACGCCGGGTGCTGCATCAACGCTTTCACCCGTTCCAGGCCGCCCGGCAAGGTGCTGCCGGCTTGCACGCTGAACCACTGATCCATGACCAGCGGGTTGTCCTTGAATTGCTCGGCGAAACTGGCCAGAGCTTGGTCTTTCTGCTCGTCGAACGGCGAGTTGACCAGCACCGCCAGCGCGGTCAGGCGCTCGGTCATGTTATCGCTGGTGTCGAACTGTTCAAGCGCCGCTGCCAACACTTCCGGCTTGCCGCTGAGCATCAGGTACGACAGCGCGATGTTCTGCAAGGCACGACGGGCAAAATGCTCGGCCTCGGCCACATATGGGGTTTTCTTCGACAGGTCACGGTTGGCCTGATAACGCAGCCACAGTCCTTCGAACAGGTTGTCGGCCAGTTGCTTGCGGGCAAATTCGCGTGCGATATGGATGGCATCGACGTCCGCCACTTCGCTGATTTCAGTGAGGTACGCCTCACCCGGCAGCGAGAGCATTTCAGCGACCATCGCCTGATCCAGCGACTCGTCGGACAGCACCGTGCGCAGCGCGGTGATCAGGCGAGGATCGAGCGACAGGCTTTCGCCCTTTTGCTGCTGGGCGATCAGTTCTTGCAGCACTTGCACCGACAGTTGCTGACCGGCATCCCAGCGGTTGAAGCCGTCGCTGTCGTGCTGCATCAGGAACATCAACTGGTCACGGTTGTACGGGAAGCTCAGTTTCACCGGCGCCGAGAAGCCACGCAGCAACGATGGCAATGGCTGCTCGCTGATGTCGACGAAGGTGAAGGTCTGCTCAGCCTCGGTCACGGAAATCACGCGAGTGGTGCCTTGGGCAGCGGCTTCGCCAGCCAGACGCAGGGCGATCTCGTTGCCCTTGCTGTCGAGCAGGCCCAGTTCCACCGGAATCACGAACGGCAGTTTTTCTACCTTGTCCGGGGTTTCCGGGCAGCTCTGGCGGAAGGTCAGGCTGTAGGTTTTTGCCGCAGCATCGTAAGACTCGCTCACCGCCAGACGTGGCGTACCGGCCTGGCTGTACCAGCGTTTGAACTGGGTCAGGTCGACGCCGTTGGCATCTTCCATCGCCTTGATGAAATCGTCGCAAGTCACGGCCTGGCCGTCGTGGCGTTCGAAGTACAGGTCGCTGCCCTTACGGAAGCCTTCGGCGCCGAGCAAGGTATGAATCATGCCGACCACTTCCGAGCCCTTTTCGTACACGGTCAGGGTGTAGAAGTTGGAAATCTCGATGAAGCTGTCAGGGCGCACGGCGTGGGCCATCGGGCCGGCATCTTCGGCGAACTGATGGGTACGCAGGTACGCCACGTCCTGAATGCGCTTGACCGTGGCCGAGTTCATGTCGGCGGAGAAGCCGGAATCGCGGAACACGGTGAAGCCTTCCTTGAGCGACAACTGGAACCAGTCGCGGCAGGTCACGCGGTTGCCCGACCAGTTGTGGAAGTATTCGTGGGCGACGATCGCCTCGACCCGCTGGTGCGCGGCGTCGGTAGCGGTTTCGGCGCGGGCCAGCACGGCGCTGGAGTTGAAGATATTGAGGCCTTTATTCTCCATGGCGCCCATGTTGAAGTCGTTGACCGCGACGATCATGAAGATGTCCAGATCGTACTCGCGACCGTAGACCTCTTCGTCCCAGCGCATCGACTTCTTCAGGCTGTTCATCGCGTGCTGGCACTTGTCGATGTTTTCCGGCTCGACATAGATGCGCAGCGCGACGGTGCGCTCGGTCATGGTGGTGAAGGTGTCTTCAACGCACCACAAATCACCGGCCACCAGCGCGAACAGGTACGCCGGTTTCATGAACGGGTCTTCCCAGGTCGCCCAGTGCCGGCCGTCTTCGCCGGGGCCGGAAGCGATCGGGTTGCCGTTCGACAGCAGTACCGGATAGCTGTGCTGCTCGGCGACCACCGTGGTGGTGAACTTGCTCATCACGTCGGGACGGTCGAGGTAATAGGTGATCTTGCGGAAGCCTTCGGCTTCGCACTGGGTGCAGAACATCGTGCCGGACTTGTACAGGCCTTCCAGCGCGGTGTTGGTTTCCGGGTGGATCTTGACGCTGGTGTCGACCGTGAAGGTTTCGCTGGTCGGTTGCAGGGTCAGGTGGTTTTCGCTGAGCTGGTAATCGTCAGCGCTCAGCTCTTTGTCGGCGAGTGTGACCGCGAGCAATTCCAGCTGCTGGCCATCCAGCACCAGCGGCGGCAGGCCCGCGCCACGGGCCGGGTTGCGGCGCATCACCAGTTGCGCGTGGACCAAACTGTGGTCCTCGAACAACTCGAAGGTCAGGTGTGTTTCGTCGATCAGGTACTCAGGCGCCTGATAGTCCTTCAGGTAAATCATCTTCGGTTGTTCGGTGCGCATGCTGGAATCCTTATTGATGCACGGCGAGCTGATAAGCCGTGTACTTACGAATGTTGATCACGCCGGTATCGAAGATCAGGTACTGGCCCTTGATCCCCAGCAGCGTGCCTTCGGCAATCGGGTTCTTGTCCAGGTTGAAGCTGACGATCTTGGCCGGGTATTGCTCGACCGGATAGCGGATTTCGATAGGTTCGACATCGGCAATCGTCTGAATTGCCTGTAGGCCGAATCGCTCCTGCAAGCCTTGCAGGCCCTCGGCGCAGCTTTCGAACAACTGATCGCGTACTTGCGCCAGATCCACCGCCACCGCATCGCCCTTGAGCAGTGCGCGCCAGTTGGTCTTGTCGGCGACTTGACTGCGGAACAGATCTTCGACGAAGCCCGATTGCTGCCGCGTCGCCACACGCATGATCGGCAACGCCTGACTGGCACCCTGATCGAGCCAGCGGGTCGGCAATTGGGTAGCACGAGTGATGCCAACCTTGACCCCCGACGAGTTGGCCAGATAGACCACATGGTCGGTCATGCAGAACTGCTCGCCCCACGCAGGATCGCGGCAGGTGCCGGCGTCAAAGTGGCAACGCTCCGGGCTCATGATGCAGATATCGCACTGGGCCAACTTGGTCATGCACGGGTAGCAGTAACCCTGGCTGAAACTGGTTTTGGTCTTGCGCCCGCAATGGGTGCAGTGGATCGCCCCCAGATACTCCAGACGCACCGTCGTGCCGATCAAAGGATTGACCGGCACCTCGACGTCATCCAGACGAAACGCGTATTGCACGTTCGGCCCGTCAAGGCGCGCCGACATTTTGCTGATTGCACCGCGGCCAATCTCGATCAATGGATGGCATCCGACTTGAACAGAATGTTCGGCACTTCGATCGACTTCGACGCACACTCCTGCGGGCCCATGTAACCGGTGCGCTGTTCTTCAGGCAGGTTCTGGATTTCCCAGGCGATCATCGCCTGCAACGACAGCTCGCGCTGTTCGGCGGTGAGTTTGCCACCGTCCGACCACTTGCCGATTTCCACGGCCAGTTTCAGGCTCTCGTAGATGTCCGGGGTGATGTTTTTGATCATTTCGTTAAAAGAGGACATCAGGGTCTCCGTGCTCTTTATTCACTGAAAATTTTAGGCGGCCAGTTTACGGCGGTTATACAAACCGCCCAACAAACCGGTGAAGCATCCGATGAGTAACCCGCCGACGTGGGCGGCATTGGCAATTTCGCCGAAGCCGATCATCGAGATCAGCCCGGACATGCACACCAACAGCCACACCAGCATCATCACCAATACGCCGCGCGGCAGGCGATAGGCCGGGTTCGGCGACAACAACTGGAAGATCCAGCAGTGGCCAAGCAACCCGTAAAGCACACCGGACAGTCCGCCGAACAAGGTCGCGCCGCTCCAGGCGAACTGCGCGTAGTTGGATACCAGGCTGAACAGCAACGTCAGGCCGATCAAATTGATACTGCCCTGACGCGATTCGATGCGCCGCCCCAGCTCCCAGTACCACATGCCGTTCATGGCCAGGTGGAGGATGCCGAAGTGGATCAGCATCGGCGTCACCAACCGCCACCACTGCCCCGCCGCGAGGCTGTCAGCCAACGGAGTAAAGTGGATGTATTCGCCGATCACACGGAAATCGAGGAAGGTCAGCCAGCGCAGGGTTTCCAGGTTTTCACCCAGAAAGGTCAGGCCGGCGACGATCAGGCACAGCAGCAGAATGAAGCCAGTGGCCTTGGCGTGCTTCAGTTGTTCGACGAAGCCCGGACGCTTGAAGGTCTGGGCTACCGGGATGTCCAGGGTTTGCTCGGGATCACCGGCCGGGAAGCGCTCGTACAGCGAACGAACGTCGTCGCTGACCTCCGCTGGCGCCCACAACACCTGCTCGCCCGCCTCCTCACTGACCCGGTGCGGCACCTGCATGCGTTGCAGCAGCGTGACGAAACCGCTCAAGTCCACCGCCAGGGGCAGACGCAATACCGCTACCGCACTCATTGCAGCACCTCCGGCCGCTCGACATCGACCCAGACAAATTTATGCGGATCAAGGCGGGTTTCCTGATCCAGACGATAGGCGACGAGTTTGCCGTAGAGCACCGCGCTGTAATCCAGACACGCGAGGTTCGGGCGGATCGGCGCCGGTTTGCCGCTGCGCCAGTAATGGCCGACGAACAGCAACGGCTCATCGACGCCGTAGCGCAGCAGAGAATTCTTTTCAGTGGAAGTCAGCGGCGTCTGCGCCACCGGCTCCGGCAAGGCATCGGGCTGAAAGACGATGTCGCCATAGGTTTTCGGATCGTCTTCCCAGAACTTGGTGCGGAAGAACGAACGCACCAGACCGTCACCACTGGTCATGGTCTGGCCGTCCGGCAGACGCATGTCGGTGCCGCGCAGCAGGCGATCAAACACGGTGCAGGCGAAACTGCCGGGCACGGCCGAGGCCTGGAGGAAATGCTCATCGATGCGTGCATCGGGAAACAGGCCGCGCAGCGGTTCGATGAGGCCGGCGTCCCAGCACGCATGCACCACACGGAAACGCCCGGCATCCACCACCAGCGGCAGTTCATAGAACCACTGCTGAAAGTCGTGCCAGTCGCCGGGATGGTCTTCGAACTGAGTCAGGGTTTCATGGAGCAATCGCGCATGGCGCGGCGTGTGCTCACGCACGAACTGCTTGCCGCTGCCCGGTGGCGCCGGCGTGCTCCAGCCGAGGGCATTGAATTCATGGTTGCCCATGATGCACAAGGCCTGACCGGCCTCGACCATGTCGTGGACGATGTGCAGCGCCTCGCGAATCCGCGGGCCACGGTCGATGATGTCACCGACGAACACGGCCATGCGCGATGGATGCCGCCAGACCCCGCCCTGCTTGTGATAACCGAGACGGTCAAGCAGATGTTCGAGGGTCAAGGCGCATCCGTGCACGTCACCAATCAGGTCATAACTGCGCGCGGGATCGAGCATCAGTCGCCTCCACCGCCCAGCTTGCTGCCCCAGCCGAGCTTAGTGCGGCAGACTTCGTAGTAGTTGTGGTCGAGCGGGTGGATCAATCGCAGTTTCTGCGCTTTCTTGCTGACGGTGATGGTGTCGCCCGGCGCGCAGGTGAAGTGGTTCTGCCCGTCGCAGGAGACTTGCGGATAGATCTGCATGTTTTTCGACACGACGATTTTCAGCTCACTGTTGCCATCGACCACAATTGGCCTGCTCGACAACATATGGGGGTACATCGGCACGATCACAATGGCGTCGAGCTTGGGATGCATGATCGGCCCGCCGGCAGACAACGCATAAGCAGTGGAACCGGTCGGGGTGGCGACGATCAGGCCGTCGGCCTTCTGGCTGCAGACGAACTGGCCGTCAATGTACAGCTCGAACTCGATCATCCGCGTCGACTTGCCCGGGTGCAGCACCACATCGTTGAGCGCATCACCCTGACCGATGGCCTCGCCGTGGCGGCGGACTTCGGCTTGCAGCAGGAAGCGGTTTTCCACCAGATAGTGGCCGTCGAGGACCTTGGCGACTTCGACTTCCAGCTCGTCAGGGCGAATGTCGGTGAGAAAACCGAGGCTGCCACGGTTGATCCCCAGCACCGGAATATTGTGTTTTGCCAGCGCACGGGCGGCCCCGAGCAGGCTGCCGTCACCGCCGACGACGATGACCATGTCGCAGACTTCACCGAGCATCTTGCGCGACGAGGTTTGCAGGCCGTGGCCCGGCAGGACTTCGGCGATGGTGTCTTCAAGGATCACATGCAGGTGACGATCGAGCAGAAACCGTTTCAGTCGGCGGACGGTATCCAGCACCTGGGAACTGCCCAGGCGACCGATGATGCCGATATTACGAAATTGCTCCATGGGACCTCTGCGGACAATCGAAAACGCGAAAACCACGATTATGGGCGAAAGCCTGCGATAGACAAAATCCTTTCAGCCTCAAGGGTGGGCTCGTGTTTAAGGCTATGCTCGCAAGATGATCCTATTTCCCGACCTGCTGCAGTTGCCCCATCAATTACGCCATCCCGAAGTGCGTGATCTGGCGTGGGTGATCCTCGCCCCGCCGATGCTTGCGACTACACCGTGGCCGCAGCGTCATCCATTGGCCGGTAGCGACTGGGTTGCCGATCCCGAGCGTCTGGAGCAATGGCTACGTCAGCTTGATCGTGACAGTTACGAACTGCTGCACTGGTTGTCGCAGGCGCGCACCCGGCGTCTGGGCCTGTATTACGAGCGTTTGTGGCAGTTTGCCGTGGAGCATGCGCCGGGGATTGAGCTGATCGCAGCGAACCTGCCGATCCGTCGCGAAGGCCATACCCTGGGCGAGTTGGACATGCTGCTGCGTGACCGCGATGGCGTGCATCACCTCGAACTGGCGATCAAACTCTATCTCGGCCCGCAACAGGGTGACGGCCATGACCCGGCGCAATGGCTGGGGCCGGGCTGTCACGATCGGCTGGATCGCAAACTGGCGCATCTGGTCGAGCATCAACTGCCGATTTCAGCGCGCCCGGAAAGCCGCGAAGTCTTGGCGAAACTGGATATCGAAGTATTCAGTGCGCAACTGTGGCTGGGCGGGTATTTGCTGTATCCGTGGCCCGGCCCTTCGCAGTCGCCGGATGGCGCCCACCCGCAGCATTTACGTGGCAGTTGGTTGCATCAGAAGGATTGGCCGGCGTTCGTCGCGCAGCGTCCGGCAGGCCGTTGGCAACCCCTGCCCCGTCATGCCTGGCTGGCGCCGGCGCACTACCCGGCGGATCAGACCTGGGCTCCCGAGCATTTGCAGATGTGGCTGGAAGGCTTGGAACCGCTAGCCCCGGCGCAGTTGATGGTGCGCCTGACCGAGAATGCACAGGGCGAATGGGAAGAGGCGGAGCGCTTGTTTCTGGTGTCCGACCTTTGGCCGAATGTCCCTGGCCAAGCTTAAAGATCGCAGCCTTCGGCAGCGCCTACATTTGGAATGCGTGCACCCTGTAGGAACTGCCGAAGGCTGCGATCTTTTGATCTTGCTTCTAAAAAGATAACCGCACAGCCAAAGCCGCCAACGTCAGCAATAACACCGGCACCGTCAGCACAATCCCCACCCTGAAGTAATACCCCCAGCCAATGTGAATCCCCTTGCGCTCCAGCACATGCAGCCACAGCAACGTCGCCAGACTGCCAATCGGCGTGATCTTCGGCCCCAGATCGCTGCCGATCACGTTGGCGTAGATCATCGCCTCCTTGACCACCCCGCTTGCCTGACTGGCATCGATCGACAGCAAGCCGATCAGCACGGTGGGCAAATTGTTCATGATCGACGACAACAGCGCCGTCAGCACGCCAGTGCCCATGGCCGCGCCCCACACGCCATGACCGGCGAAGATATCCAGCCAACCGGCGAGATAGCCGGTCAAACCGGCATTGCGCAGACCGTAGACCACCAGATACATGCCCAGCGAGAAAATCACGATCTGCCACGGCGCTTCTTTCATCACTTTGCGCGTGGAAATCTTGTGTCCACGGGCGGCGATGCCCAGCAGCAATGCTGCGCACACGGCGGAAATCGCGCTGATCGGAATGCCCAGCGGCTCGAGGGCAAAGCAACCCACCAACAAGATCGCCAACACCGCCCAACCGGCATAAAACGTGGCTTTGTCGTGAATCGCGGTTTCTGGATGTTCGAGCTGTTCGGGGTCGTAAGCCTTGGGAATGTCGCGACGGAAAAACCACAGCAACATGCCCAGCGTCGCGGCGACGCTGACGAAATTCACCGGTACCATCACCGCTGCATAGCGATTGAAGCCGATGTGAAAGAAGTCCGCCGAGACGATGTTGACCAGGTTCGACACCACCAGCGGCAGGCTCGCGGTGTCGGCAATAAACCCTGCGCCCATGACAAAAGCCAGCGTCGCCGCCGGCGAGAAGCGCAGCGCCAGCAGCATCGAGATGACGATGGGCGTGAGGATCAGCGCTGCACCGTCATTGGCAAACAGTGCCGAAACCAGCGCACCAAGCAGCACCATGAAGGCAAACAACTTGCGCCCACTGCCTCGTCCCCACCGCGCCACATGCAATGCGGCCCAAGCGAAAAAACCCGCCTCGTCGAGCAACAGACTGATGATGATCAGCGCGACGAAGGTGCCGGTGGCGTTCCAGATGATTTGCCAGACCAGCGGGATGTCGCTCAGGTGTACCACACCGAAGATCAGCGCCAGCACGGCGCCCAACGTCGCACTCCAGCCGACACCGAGGCCTTTGGGTTGCCAGATAACGAGGGTAATGGTCAGCAGGAAAATAAGTGACGCAGCGAGCATCCGCGAAAACCTTCAATTGAAATGCAGTAATGAAGTGAACACAAAACCTGTAGGAGTGAGCCTGCTCGCGATAGCGGTATGTCAGTCGACTGATTGACATGCTATCGCGAGCAGGCTCACTCCTACATTTGTCCCATATAAGAATTACTTTTTGTGTTGTTCTACGAATTGTCCGTAAGCATCTATGAATTTTTGCAGGAACGGCTTCACCGATTCACTCAGTTTGCCCGCCTCATCGAACGCCGAACCCGCGCCACCCAGATACGCTTCAGGCTGCTGCATGCACGGCACATCGAGAAACACAAAGGACTGGCGCAGATGCTGGTTGGCGCCAAATCCGCCGATGGCGCCCGGCGATACGCTCATCACCGCACCCGGCTTGCCGCTCCAGACGCTCTTGCCGTAAGGCCGCGAACCAACATCGATGGCATTCTTCAAGGGTGCGGGCACCGAACGGTTGTATTCCGGCGTCACAAACAGCACCGCGTCGGATGAACCCACTTTTTGCCGGAAAGTGCTGTAGGCTGCCGGCGGAGATTCGCCGTCAATGTCTTCGTTATAGAGTGGCAGATCACCAATCTCGACAATCTCAAGCTTGAGGTTGGCCGGGGCCAGTTCCGCCAGCGCCAGAGCGACTTTGCGATTGATCGAAGCTTTACGCAGGCTGCCGACCACTACGGCGACGTTGTAGACATTGCTCATGGAAGACTCTCGATGTCCGTGGGAGGAGCCACAAGTTATAGATGATCCGGTGCCGGTTCCACCAGCAAACGAGGGAAATTCCCGCATGCTGATTATTTTTTTCCTGTAGGAAAACTTACAGGCCTTGATGAAGGTCTACCAAGCCGCAAATCAAGCGTTTTATCTCCAGAGGTTCTAAGCAGATGGCAGCAGTACTCGTCGGTCAGTTCCATGCAAGAGATGCGGAAGGCCGCGTTTATTCCGTGCATGAATTCCAGGAATCCAACCCGTCGGTAGACGGTCTCGCTGGCATGGAGCCTGTTACCACTTACAAACTGGCCATTGGCGATCGTGTCAACAAGGTCAGTGACAACGAGTTTTTGCTGGTTCAATCGGGCGTCACGATCGTTCGCGAGCCCGACACCTACGTCGGCAGCCTGACGGAAACCACCGTCGCCTCATAACCCTGTGTTATGAGCAGAAGTCATATGCGCAGACTTGGGGTAGGATTCAGCCTGCCCCCACCTGCTGAACATGGACTTCACGCATGCGTTTACGTCATATCGAAGTGATTCAGGCGCTCTTGCAGACCGGTCACCTGGGCACCGCCGCCGAATGGCTGCAGTTGCCGGTTACCGAAGTCGAAGAGCGCTTGCGCGAAGCCGAAAGTCAGTTGGGGTTCATGCTGTTCGCCAGCGTTCGCGGGCGTCTGCAATCGACGCCAGAAGCCCGGGCGTTGCAGGTTGAAATCGCGCACGTTTACGAAGCACTGGAGCCGGTGCAACGATTGGCCAGTAGCCTCAAGCAATACCTCGCCCCGCCCGTATGCATCATCGGCACTCCGCCGCTCACCCAGCAGTTGTTGCCGCAAAGCCTGGCCGCCCTGCGCCGGCGCTTGCCCGATGCACCTTGCAGCCTGCTCAGCGCACCGACCCGCGACATCGTCCGCAGCCTGTTGCTGCGCGAGAGTGACCTGGGCCTGAGTCTGCATGATCCTGAGCACCCCGACATTGATTGCCAGCCGCTGGCACAGGGCAAACTGCAACTGCTGGCACCCCACGGCTGGCTGCAACCGAAGCAGAAATACATTTCCCTGCAGGATCTGGCCGGGCAAGCGATGGTCGGCCTCGAAGGTCAGGACCCGCTGAGCCCGGCGCTGGAAAACAAACTCCAGGCACTGCGCCCCGCCCCAAGCATCCAGACCCGGGTACAAACCCACCAGATGATGCGCAGCATGGTCGAGGCCGGTGAAGGGCTGGCCATTGTCGATCCGTTTACCGCGTTAGGCGCCCGCGCTGCCGGGCTGGATGTCTGTCCGCTGTCCCCCGCCGTGCCAATCAGCCTCTATGCCTTGACCTTCAAGCACGCAGCGCCGTCTTCGGCGATTCAGACGTTACTGGCCATCCTCACGGAACAAGCCGAGGCGATGCTGTCGAGCTGAGCGGGTTTTCCAGCGGGTTATCGAACAATCGATACCAGAACAGCGCCACTTCAGCGGTGTTCGGATCAATGCCGCGATAACGCAACTGGTCGACACCGCCGATCACATAGCCACAACGCTCATACAACCGACAAGCCCCGAGGTTGTTGTTCTGGGTTTCCAGCATGATGCCGGGCAACTTCTTCTTGCGGCTCCAGAACTGCGCCACATCGAGCAACGCCTTGGCGACGCCATGACGGCGGGCCGGTGCGTGCACCGCCAGCTCATCGATATGGGCAAAGCCGTTCCAGTTGGTGCTGATCACCAGATGGCCGACCGGTTCGTCATCGAGGTAGGCCATGAAAATCGCGCTGTCGGCGGCATTATGAAAACTGCTGAACTCCTCGGGATCAATGCCGTAGCACTTGCGGTAAGGCACGATCGGCGTTACCAGCCACTGTTCAACGGGCTTGCCGATGACCGCGGCGCCATAGGCGGCGACCTCGAAACTGAAGTCGCTGCCCCAGATATAAGGCGCAAAGCCTTCATCGGCAACCCGCACCGACAGACCTGGATATTTCGGATTCATGACCGGTTGCATACTGGGATAAGTCCTCATTCCTTGACGCAATCGACGGTGTACTGCCGTCCATTGCCTTCATCTTCATGTTGCAGTCCATGCACATCCGCGACAAAACCGGGAAAGCTGCTATCGAACGTGCGGGCAAATTTCAGGTAATCGATGATCGAGCGCGTCGATTCGGTAAAGCGCTCGCCGGGCATGATCAGGGGGATCCCTGGGGGATACGGCACCAGCATCACGGCAGCAATCCTTCCTTCCAGCCTATCAATCGGCACAGCCTCGACCTCCCCACGCACCAAATGATCGTAGGCGTGAGCCGGTTTCATGGCGATCTCCGGTAGTACCGTGTACATGCGTTTGAGATGTTTGGCCGTCGCGTTGCTGCGATAGCAGGCGTGCAGTTGATCGCATAAGTCTCGCAGGCCCATGCCGCGATAGCGCGCCGTGTCTTCTTGCGCGACACATGGCAGGCACGTCGCCAGACTGACGTTGGCGTCGTAACTGCGCTTGAACTCCAGCAACTCGGTGAGCAGCGTACTCCATTTGCCTTTGGTGATGCCCATGGAGAACAGCACCAGAAATGAATACAGCCCGGTCTTCTCTACCACCAGCCCGCGCTCCCAAAGGAACTTGCTGACCACGGCTGCCGGTATGCCCTTCTCGCTCAACGCGCCACCGGCGTTCAGACCTGGCATCACCAGCGTGACCTTGATTGGGTCGAGCAATACGTAATCGTCGCTGACTTCACCGAACCCGTGCCATTCGGCATCCGGTTGCAGCAGCCAGTCTTCCGTTTGCACACGGTCAATGCCTTCGACGCCCGGTGGCTGCCAGATCGAAAACCACCAGTCATCAGCGGCAATGTGCTGCCGCAAATTGGCCAGCGCACGGCGGAAACTCAGGGCTTCATCAAAGGTTTCCTGCAACAGCGAGCGCCCGGCCGGGCCTTCCATCATGGCCGAGGCCACATCCAGCGAGGCGATGATGCTGTATTGCGGCGAAGTGGAGATGTGCATCATGAACGCTTCGTTGAACCGATCCCGGTCCAGTTGCCGCGCGCCGCCGTCCTGCACATGGATCATCGACGCCTGACTGAACGCGGCGAGCAGCTTATGGGTGGAATGGGTGGTAAACACCAGCGGACTGTCTTCGCTGCGCGAGGTGGCCATGCCATAGCGCCCCGCGAAGAATTCATGAAACGCCGCATAGGCGTACCAGGCCTCGTCGAAATGCAGCACTTCGACGCTGTTGCCCAGATTCTGCTTGATCAGTTCGGCGTTGTAACAGAGGCCGTCGTAGGTCGAGTTGGTGACCACCGCCAGTTTGACTTTAGGTGCGCGGCCCTTGGTCAAAGGACTCGCGTCGATCTTGGCCTGGATCGATTCGCGGCTGAATTCGCTCAGCGGAATCGGACCGATGATCCCCAGTTCATTGCGCTCCGGGCACAGGTACAACGGAATTGCACCGGTCATGATGATCGCGTGCAGCACCGACTTGTGGCAGTTGCGATCCACCAGCACCAGATCATCGCGAGCGACCATGGAATGCCAGACGATCTTGTTGGCGGTCGAGGTGCCATTGATCACGAAAAAGGTGTGATCAGCACCAAAATTGCGCGCCGCCCGAGCCTCGGCTTCGGCGAGCGGGCCGGTGTGGTCGAGCAGCGAACCGAGTTCCGGCACCGACACCGACAAGTCCGAGCGCAGGGTGTTTTCCCCAAAGAACTGATGAAACGCCTGCCCCACCGGGCTTTTGTGATACGCCACGCCACCGCCGTGACCGGGGGTGTGCCAGGAATAGTTGGAATCGGCGGTGTGTTGCACCAGCGCCTTGAAAAACGGCGGCAGCAAACCGTCCAGATACTTTCGCGCCGCCCGTGCGACTTGCCGGGCCAGAAACGGCACGGTGTCTTCGAACAGGTAAAGGATCCCGCGCAATTGATTGAGTTCGGCCATGGCATCGGCCGGGGCGTTTTCCAGAGTGACCTGTTCGCCCAGGGCAAAGATCGGCAGATCAGGCGCACGCACCCGAGCCAGGCCGATCAGTTCGGCCATGTTCTGCAAAAGATGCGAGTTGGTGCTGGCATCCTCGGCGGCGATCAGCATGCACGCGAGGCCATGGTGGGTCGAAGCCACCAGACGCCCTTCGGTGTAGTCGGTGGCCGAAACGATACTGAAACCTTCCTGCTCCAACTCCCGGGCGATGCCACGGATACGATCACCGGCGACGGTATCGGCCTTGATGTCGCGATGGACGATCAACACCGGAAACTTCAAATCTTTGTACATGGGGCTCAGTGTCCTGAGGCAGCAGCGGATTCAAATCCGCCAATGCACTCAGCGTAGAGGGTTGCAGTGAAAGTGGCGAGGGTGGCCACTTGTCAGTACTGCCAAAAGTAAAAGATCTTTTGCTCTTCAGGCCTGCGCGTCGGCTTCTGCGATCTGCGTCCACAGCGCCGGACCGCCAGCGGATTTGGCGATGATTTCCAGACGCACCAAGTGAGCAGCCAGTTCATCCTCCGTCGCGCGAATGATCCGCGCTGGCTGGCGATCGGCCGGCAAGCGACGGATTTCCGTGGCGGAGTTATCCGCGCCTTCCCCAGTACCATTACCGTCGGAAGCGTTGCCGGCCAACGACAGGCTGGTCTGGCCCCCGGTCATGGTCAGGTAAACGTCGGCGAGAATCTCCGAGTCGAGCAAAGCGCCGTGCAGTTCACGGCCGGAGTTGTCGACGCCATAACGTTTGCACAACGCATCGAGGCTGTTGCGCTGCCCCGGGTGACGCTCCCGGGCCATCATCAGGGTATCGAGGATCGAGCAGTGCTGCGTGATGTCGGCGCGATCCTGCTGGCCCATCAAGGCGAATTCGTTGTTGATGAAGCCAACGTCGAACGCCGCGTTATGGATGATCAGCTGCGCGCCCTTGATGAACTCGAAGAACTCATCAGCGACTTCAGCAAAGCGCGGCTTGCCCACCAGGAATTCGTTGGTGATGCCGTGGACGCCGATGGCGCCTTCATCACTCTCGCGATCCGGTTGCAGGTAAACGTGAAAGTGCCGGCCCGTCAGGCGCCGACCGATCAGTTCGACACAGCCGATTTCGATAATCCGGTGACCATCGGTCACCGGCATGCCGGTGGTTTCGGTATCGAGTACAACGGATCTGGTGGCCATCAGTGCTCAGCTCTCAACGGGTCTATCGTGCAAAAACGCGGATGTTAACACGCTCGCGGCACACGTCGCGCGCCGCCGGGTGATCGGCACTCACGCAGTTTTTAACAATCATTGGCAAAGTTCATAAAGTCTGCGGGGAATCGGCTTGATAGCGTTCGCGGCTGGTTTCCCACGGATTTGAATGCGTCATGAAGACTGCACAGGTTTTACTGCTTGGCGGCTGCTTGCTGGCGGCCGAAGCACATGCCACCAGTTTCGTCATCAGCACCGACATCACCCTGAGCCTGACGCTCAGCTCGAGTAAAGGGACGAGCGGATCGTTCAAGGACGACAAGGTTGTGCTGGCGGCCAAGGACGATGCGGCGGCGTTTGTGGCCAGTGCCGGAGAGATTCGCGGGGCGCGAATGGAGGCGGCATTTTTGCGGATTCGCGAAGTGCTCAAGGATTCGGATTACACCGATCAGCAGTTGGCTCAAGCCATATTGATCCTGTGAATCGGCGTTATTGTCGTGATCCGCTGCCAAACCCGCTACGCGGCTCTGCGGGAGAAGCCCAGAGCGCGAGAGTCGCGCTCTAGTCTGCATGCAGATAGAAGAGTTGCCGGTATTACTTATCGGACTTGATGCTGGTCCAGACCCGCGTGCGTACACGCTCAAGCTTCTGCGGCAATGGCTGAACCACGTAGAGGGTTTTCAGCGCTTCAGGGGTCGGCGTCAGATTCGGGTTGCCGGTAATCTCTTTGTTGATCAGCGCCATTGAATCCTTGTTCGCGTTCGGGTAACCGAGGAAATCACTGATCGGCGCAATCACCTTCGGATCGAGCAAGGTGTTGAGGAATTCGTGGGCTTCAGCGACGTTCTTCGCGCTCTTCGGAATCGCGAACGTGTCGAACCAGATCGGAGCGCCCTCCTTCGGCAAGCGCCAGTCGACCACCACGCCGTTGCCCGCCTCTTTGGCGCGGTTGCCGAACTGGTAGAAGCTGCCCGAGTAACCGATGGCCACGCAGATGTCGCCGTTGGCGATGTCGGTCATGTATTTGGCCGAGTTGAAATAGGTCACGTATGGACGAACCTTGAGCATTAACTCCTTGGCTTTTTCATAGTCGGCGGGGTTCTGGCTGTTCGGGTCGAGACCGAGATAATGCAGGGCCAGCGGCAGAATCTCCGTCGGCGAATCGAGCATCGCCACGCCGCAGGATTTGAGTTTTTCCATGTTCTCGGGTTTGAACACCAGATCCCAGCTGTCGACTGGAGCGTTCTCGCCCAGCGCAGCCTTGACCTTGGCCGGGTTGAAGCCGATCAGCACGGTACCGACCATGTACGGCACGCCGTACTGGTTACCCGGATCGTTCTTGCCCAGCAGCTTCAACAGTTCCGGATCCTGGTGGCTCCAGTTCGGTAGCTTGGACTTGTCGAGTTTCTGGAAAACACCAGCCTTGATCTGCGTATCGAGGAACTGGTTCGAAGGCACCACCAGATCGTAACCGGAGTTACCGGTCAGCAGTTTGGCTTCCAGGGATTCGTTGGTATCGAAGGTGTCCCAGGTCACTTTGATGCCGTTTTTTGCGGCGAAATCCTTGGGCACGGACGGCAGGATGTAATCCGCCCAGTTGTACACCCGCAGCTCGCGCTGCTCAGCCTGGACGGCGCTGGCCAGCAGCGTCAGCCCACACACGGTGGCACCCAGTATGCGTTTCATCGTGACCATGGTTGTTTCCCCAGAATGCGACGTGAGTTCGATGGTTTTTATGTTCTGTACACGGCAGCGGCTTTAAAGGTAGCCGAGGGCAAAAAAGGTCTGGCGTCTCGTTATGGCCCTGATTCTTGCTGACAGCGTAGACGGATCACAGAGGGCGATTGGCCAAAAGGGGATCGATGTGGCCAATTTGAATGTCCGCCAGAATGCGGAAACAATAATGCCCGGCGATTGGCCGGGCATTGTTTGTACTGCAGACGCAGATCAGTCGGTGTAACCCAACCTCGCAGCCCTGCTCTGCTGAGTCTGGCCGCGCGTCGCGAGGCAGTAATACAGCGGAACCGTCACCACCAGGCCGACCAGCCACGACAGGTCCGCACCCTCCACCAGATTGGCGTAAGGCCCGATGTACAGCGAAGTGTTGGCAAACGGCAACTGCACGAGGATGCCGATGAAATAGGCAATGATCGCGTGCAGGTTGAAGCGCCCGTAAATTCCACCGTCAGCACGGAAGATCGAGGTGATGTCGTAGCAGCCTCGCTTGATCAGGTAGAAGTCGATCAGATTGATCGTCGCCCACGGCACCAGTACCAGCAACAGCGCGAGAATCAGACTGATGAACTCGGAAATGAAATCCGCCGACGCGCCGAGTGCGACCACGCAGCAACCGGCCAATATCACACTCGACAGCACCACGCGTACCTTGATGCTCGGTGTCCATTGGCTGGCGAAGGTCTGGATAGACGTAATGATCGACAGCACCGCACCATACAGATTGAGCGCGTTGTGGCTGATGATATTGAGCAGGAACAGCACCATCAGAATCGGCCCCAGCCACCCAGTGGACTGCTTCACCGCGACCATCGCTTCAGTGCCTTCCGGCGTTGCCAGCACCGCCACCGCGCCGAAGCTGAACGACAGAATCGTGCCCAGCGTTGCGCCCAGATACGTAGCCCAAAACGGCTTGGCGATGCCGATGTCCGCCGGCAGATAACGCGAATAGTCGGACACGTACGGGGAAAAACTGATCTGCCAGATAATCCCCAGCGACACCGTCGCCAGCCAGCCGGACAGATTGAAACTGCCGCGCGTTAAAAAGTCCGCCGGCAAGTCATGGGCAAAGATGTAGATGAAACCGGCCAGCAACGCGCTGCCCATCACCCAGGTACCGATGCGGTTCAACGTATGAATGAAGTTGTAGCCGATCACGCCAATCGCCGTGGCGGCCAGCGCACCGATCAGAATGCTCAGCGGTGCCGGCACTGACGGCGCGATGCCGACAATGGATTTGCCCGCCAGCACGATGTTGGAAATGAAGAACCCGATGTAGATGATCGCCGCGAAGAACACGATCAACAGCGCACCGTAGCGTCCGAACTGACCGCGACTCTGGACCATTTGCGGAATGCCCATGCGCGGGCCTTGCGCCGACGCCAGCGCAATCACCACGCCACCGACCATGTGCCCCAGCGCAATCGCCAACAGCCCCCAGAGCAAATCGAGATGGAACACCTGAACCACCATGGCGCCGGTGACAATGGGCAGTGGCGCAATGTTGGTGCTGAACCAAAGGGTGAAAAGGTCGCGGGCCTTCCCGTGGCGTTCCGCGAGTGGAACGTAGTCGACCGTGTGATTCTCGATCAACGGATCTTGCCGGGACATCTGGGACATATGCATGAACTCGAGTTTGTCTGTTCTTATCGTTGTATGAAGCCAAACCGGGAGGACTCTCTGGTCGCCCCTCAGATGCGAACCATATTATGGTATTCCAAACATTTCACAAGACTGATCCGCAGTTTGCGGCGCTATCTGATCCGTCATCCTCGCTGAAACAGCGGCTTCTAGAACAGCCGAAAGCCCCGTAGATACACAGTTTCCGACGAACGCAGCACGTTTATCGGTTCAGCTTAAAAGCTCTTGCAAAGATTATTTTGTGGTATACCATCAGACCAACAAACACATAAAAACAGCGTCACACCACCCGAGGACTGTCCAATGATCGATGCCGCCATCTACAAACAAGTCATGGGCTCGTTCCCGTCCGGCGTAACCGTTATCACCACGCTGGATGATGACGGTCAGATTGTCGGCCTGACCGCCAGCGCCTTCAGTTCGTTATCGATGGACCCGGCGCTGGTGCTGTTCTGCCCCAACTACAGCTCCGACTCCTACCCTGTGCTGATCAAGAACAAGCGTTTTGCGATCCACTTTCTGTCCGGCGGCCAGCAAAACGAAGCCTACGCCTTCGCCCGTAAAGGCAAAGACAAGGCACAAGGCATCGAGTGGACGTTGAGCGAACTGGGCAACCCGATCCTGGCCAACGCGACGGCTATCATCGAGTGTGAGTTGTGGCGCGAATACGAAGGCGGCGACCACGCCATCATGGTCGGCGCCGTGAAAAATCTGATCGTCCCCGAGCAGCACACCGGGCCGCTGGTGTACTGCCACGGCAAGATGGGCGCCCTGCCCGCTTTCGCCTGATCCCTACGATTACCACTCAGTCAGGTCCGCACACGACCGGCCAATAACAAAAGATCCGAGGTAGCGTCATGAAATTTTCCCTGTTCATCCACATGGAACGCTGGGACGAAAGCGTCAGCCACCGCCAACTGTTCGAAGATCTGACCGAACTGACCCTGATGGCCGAGGCCGGCGGTTTCAGCACCGTGTGGATCGGCGAACACCACGCCATGGAATACACCATCTCGCCAAGCCCGATGCCACTGCTCGCCTACCTCGCGGCCAAAACCACCACCATTCACCTCGGCGCCGGCACCATCATCGCGCCGTTCTGGCACCCGCTGCGGGTCGCCGGTGAATGCGCCTTGCTCGACGTGATCAGCAACGGCCGCATGGAAGTCGGTCTGGCACGCGGCGCTTATCAAGTTGAATTCGATCGCATGGCCGGCGGCATGCCAGCATCAAGCGGTGGCCAGGCCCTGCGGGAAATGGTCCCGGTAGTCCGCGCCCTGTGGCAAGGCGACTACGCCCACGACGGCGACATCTGGAAATTCCCCACCTCCACCAGCGTGCCGAAGCCAATCCAGAAGCCCAACCCGCCGATGTGGATCGCCGCCCGCGACCCGGACTCACACAACTTCGCCGTGGCCAACGGCTGCAACGTCATGGTCACGCCGCTGATGAAGGGCGACGAAGAAGTCCTCGACCTGAAGAACAAATTCCAGACAGCGCTGGACAACAACCCCGACGTACCGCGCCCGCAATTGATGGTGCTGCGCCATACCCACGTTCACACCGCTGATAATCCGGACGGCTGGAAAGTTGGCGCGAAAGCGATCTCACGCTTCTATCGCACGTTCGATGCATGGTTTGGGAACAAGGAGACACCGGTCAACGGCTTCCTCGCCCCGAGCCCGGAAGAGAAGTTTGCCGGGCGTCCGGAGTTTGAGCTGGAAAGTCTGCACAAAACCGCGATGATTGGTACGCCGGAAGAGATCATTCCGCGGATCAAGTACTACCAGGAACTGGGCGTGGATGAGTTCAGTTTCTGGTGCGATAACAGCTTGCCGCATGAGGAGAAGAAGAAGTCGCTGGAGTTGTTTATCAGGGATGTGGTGCCGGCGTTTCGCTAAATGCCTTACTGATTGAACACGGCACATAAAAACGCCCCGACAGTGTTCGGGGCGTTTTCATTGTTTTAGCCTGACTGGATTTCAATCCGGAATCACATCCTACGCCTTTCTCAATGATGCTTAAATGTGGCCACTCCTATTCGCGGATTATTGGTCGCTTCAAATCACAGACCACTATACGGATCAGCGATATTATCACCCAGCTCAGCAATTGCCTCTTTAATCTCGACAGCTACTTCAGGTGAAAGCTCGGCAACACTTCGATTTGATATAAAATCAAAAAGTTCAACCAACCCAAGCATTGCAGCAACGATGATCGAGCCCTCAGCAAAATCGAAATCGTATCCATCCCACCAATTGATCAAGATTTTCTCGATCTGAGTCTTCAGTGGCTGGTCCATCCCTTTATAGGTGTGCCACTGACGATCGCTGAGCTCTAACAGAGCCTGGAGAAAATCATGTTTCAACCGCTCAGAACCAGGTACTTCTTGCAGAAGTTCATGAAATTCCTTTGTCACATCTTCTTCAGGCATCGAGTCCGGGAGCGAACGATAATAAGAAACGGCTTTCATGATTATTATTCAAACTCGATAGAGTCCAAAATGGATTGTAGTTTGACGGGATCGGCCACACCACCAAAAAAATACTCATTGCCACCCAAATCCTTTAAATCGTCCGGAGTTCCTTTCCAGTAGAGCACGAAAAATTTTTCATCCAGCAGGTCTTCCAGAGCCCCTCCGTCCTGAAATGATGACACCCGAATGTAGGGCCCATAAACATTGTCGATACAGACAAGAATGCGCTCACCTGTTACTGCGTTAATCATATTCTTTATACCGTTGAACCATTCGAGTTCCTCCTTCGTTGGAGCCCAAGGAAAAAAGGCAGAAAAAAAGGGGACAGATTTATTTTCAACCTTTTAAGTCAGCATAGGTAAAAATAGGTAAAAATAAATCAGCCCCCTTTTTCTCCAACACATGATTCAGCCATCTACGTACGGGAAAGACTTTAGCACGGCATCAACTTCCTGCCTTGCAAGCTCCGCCCATTCAGGCTTTATTTCACCAAGCAGTTGTACCAATCTGGAAAAATAAACTCTTCTCGTATCGCAATTACCCACTCTATTATCAAGCTCATACTTAACAGCCATCTGTCGCACGGCCCTGTTCACAACCCAATAAAGCAACTCATCCAAGGACTCAGTCGATTTATTATATATCTCAAAACCTCTCTCAGAAGACACATAGCTAAAGCCATTGTCATGAAGTTCGACATAAGGCGCCCCGTCATCTGCGGGAGCTGACAAGACGATCAACAATGATTTTGGTACATTAACTCTTCTTCCAAGCTCATCAACTATAGATTGTATTTCATGAATAGAGGCAACCATTTTTACCGCACCTCTCTTATAAAGTGATTATCAATAAGCCATTGCACGTTAACCCTCTCGGAAAAAGCCGGCAGAATTTGTATTCCTCCACCCGGCTGATTGAATGCATGGGCAATTTTCCCCTGTATTACAGGTAACGGTTTAAGTACTTCATATTCGTAGTATCCCCCAGCCCTTGAGCCGGGTGCCAATGCTCTTTGATCAAATGGAGTGCCTTTGGGCGACA
The DNA here is from genome assembly GCF_059716145.1 of Pseudomonas sp. LBUM1648. Classification (NCBI taxonomy): domain Bacteria; kingdom Pseudomonadati; phylum Pseudomonadota; class Gammaproteobacteria; order Pseudomonadales; family Pseudomonadaceae; genus Pseudomonas; species Pseudomonas sp. LBUM1648. The sequence continues at coordinate 2,688,002 of NZ_CP166808.1, read as the reverse complement.
AAATGAGCCATCTGGTCCGCCATAGCGGTCCAGCCTGGAGCCAACTTGTAACGTATTTTTAACAGGATCTTCAGCGAATCCGAGGTTTTTCGGCCAATCCCACCCCTCCATCGGCTTTCTTAAACTGATCGTAGTAGGAAAATCCTCCAGCCTCACTATCGGCTATAGCACCAATTGAGTCTGGACTCTTGGCAGTGCTGCCTTTTGCATCAACCCACTTTCCTCCAACCCACTCAACAGCTTTCCCACCAACGTAAGCAGATCCACGCTGCCTGCCCGCCAAGCGTTACACCCGGTTAAACAGGAAAGGAAATCCGCCGGGCGCCGAGAGCAGAGGCACTGGGGCTGTTTATCAAACATGCGGTGCCGGCGTTTCGGTAGACGCTGTGCTGGCTAAGTCCGATAAATGAAAACGCCCCGACAGGGTTCGGGGCGTGTTAGTTTTGAGCGGGCTCTTCGTCCCAGAAATTTCCGGGGGGGCGTATTGTCCATCTCGGAGAACAGCGCACCAACCAAAGCTTCGGTAGAACATTTCAAGATCAATGATCTCGTAAAGATCTTCGCCAATTTTGCTTAAGGTGATCAGGCTATTGGCATAGTGGGTGTATTGACCCCCCACCCCGGCGACCGCGCGTCGCTCCAGTTCCTCACGATTCCAGCCTGAGACGATCCCGGATGATTCAGGGACCGTGTCCGAGAAGACAATTTCGAACTGCGTTGAAACCTTGCAAAGGCATGGAATCCGTTGCTGTCTGAGCAAGTCGTCGGTGATCAGGTTGGCAGGGAAATCAATGCTTAATTTCAAGTGGTTCAAGCCCCGATGAGACTGCGTTGACCCGGCCGGGTGACATCGTAAACATGCTGCTCGCAACCCTGCCCGACAAACTGGAACTCCACCAGATAGACCTTGCTTCGTTCCGGCGTAAAGGTACTGTTCAGTGGCCCGCAGCTATAGGTATTCCCGGTACCCATGCCGTTCGAACGCCCCGACACCTCGAACGGTTCATCGGCATTGGCTTGCGTTTCCAACTGCGGGAAATGTTTTAACGTGGCGCTATTGGCCGCTTCGCTGAGCTTGGCGATCCAGCCGAACACCTTGCCCCGCCCCGAATCCACCACGGTGCCCAGCATTTCCATTCGCCGGTCAGGATCTGCCGCACGGCGGACCGAGAACTCGACGGGGTATGTGTAGCCCGACGCTTTCATGATGACTTTGGCGTGTTGTGCATCTTCCGTGACCATTTTTTGCTGCAACTGGATGCCATCGTTCAGGAGACTGGGGGAAGCGTCTCGGACGTTGGAATGGCAGCCCGACAGTATGAAAAATAACGTAAACAACAGACCGGTTCTGGCCACTTTTTACTATCCTGTGCAAGACGTAGCGGGCGGATTAATCGACTTAATAAACCTGCCGGGCTACAGAAACCATTAAATAATGTCCAACAACTGCAAGTCCGACTTGACCTGCTGAGCATCTTGATCAGACAACTGCGACATAAGGAACGCCAATCCATGCGCATCAATAATCTTCTTTATATCTGCAGAAGCAATATCGAAAGCAACCTCGGGTTCCCTTCCTGCCGACAGCACAAGCCCTGCAGTTTGCAGCATAAGATTTTCCACTGGATTAACAAAACTGTCTTCCATCTCATTTAACGCATAGCCGACTTCAAGCTCCCCTTCAACCCAGGACAAACCGGCTTTTTTGTTCTTCCTGATCTTATTCCGACAGTAAACAGGATAGTAGTAAAACATCCGCTGCATTATTTCTTTATAGCTTAAAACCACCGACATGATCAATCCCTCAAAATTCTATGGCCATTGGGGTTAGCCATCACATTCACATTGATATTTGGAAAGCGTTCCTTGAATTGCGAAATAGCGTTACTACAACTGGCGCAGACCTTTAGCTCGCTAAAAATGTCTATCGTCCCGCTGGCGTTTTTATAGCCTCCTAACATGTCAGAAATATTGTCAAGTATTTTGTACTCAGCATCTGTGTCTCTATCGATAGGGCGACCGGTTGCATTATTAACAACCTTAGACTCCAGGCTTCCGCTACCTCTACCCACGAAACCGCTCATGGCATCATCCACCCCACTGTGAGCAGCCATATTTGCAGGTAGGCCATCAATATGCACGTCTGCCACCGCCACGTTACCTTCGCGTTTGAGATTATCAGGTAGCAAAGCCCTTAGATCCGCAACTTGATCTTGCTTCACTTCCAACCATTTAGGATTACTAGGCCCCAGATTTTCAGCTCCGTACAGAATTCTATTGATCTCAACCCTTTGATCGACAGTTGCCGGATGATAAGGATCGCCTTCGACTGTTGGTTTTCCGCCGCTAAATCCATTCGGTTTGTCCTTTGCAACAACTTCGGCAATCGACTTTTTCGCCGCCTCCTTCTTCGCCAGCATCTCCAAAACCGCATCAATAACGGCCTTACCACCTCGAAGGCCGGTCATTGAAAGGATCGCGTCATCGATCGCGCTGACCGACAGGATTCCTTTACCCGCTATTGCCGACAATCGCTCCGCTGCATCCGCCACATCAGACGCGTAAGTGGAGATTTTGGTCAGATCATTTTCATACTGAGTCGTCTGAGACTTACCAAACTGACTCCAGTGCTGGTAAACCGCTCCCGGCCCATAAGTCCCTGCAGCGTTGAACAAAGTGGAGTCGTTGAATTGTGCATCTGTCGCATTGAACGCATAAACCGGTGCACCGTTGGCGATGATCGGTCGACCATCACTCCAAGTCAGCGGGATTTTCTGATCGGACAGTTGGGTGATTGCTGCATACGCATCGCCCATATCTTCAGCGAAGTTCCTTGACTCAGGATCATTGCCGACAGTTTTCTGCATGACGCTTTTCAAGTGCTCCAGACCCGCCGCATCTACTTCAGCACCCGCGGCGAGCAGCAGCAAATCTTCCCAACGAGCACCCGAGCGCGAGGCCCCATGCGCTTGCAAATCCTCTGCTTTTTTCTTCAGCAGCGGGATCTCCTGCTGCTTGTGCAATTGGCGGTTGAACATATCAACGCTGGAGGCAGCGTTAATCGCAGTGGTCGCGCCCGTTGCTCCACCACCAGACCCCGCTGCTGCGCCAAGACCCGAAGCAATCAAGGTGGCCAACGCATCCTGCTGCTTATCGTTCAGACCGCTATCTTTCAGTGCCTTGGCAATCATCGGCATCAAAGCAGCAGAGACGCCTGCGCCTAACGCTCCGGCTGCGACGCTGCTGCCCGACAACCCCATCACCGCACCAACCAGCGAGTGCAGCATGACGCGTGCAACCCCGCCTTCGGCCCACGCCGCTCGAGTGACGGCATCGGTAGCGTTGTGTTCTTGCTGCGTGGCGTAATCGCCGATTTTTTTGAACGCATCGTTAGCCGTGGTGTTGGCGATGACACCGATGGCTGTCGTACCGCCCACGCCTCCGAGGCCCACAGCAATCAAACCTGCCGCGACATCCGCCATGATGCGTTTATCACCGCCCACTCCCCAACTGATGTACTCATCGAGCGCGGCCTTACGCTCCTCGTCGGTCGTAGCTGACTTCAATTTGTCAGCGGCCGCTTGCTGCTGGGCGTTGGCCACTTTGCCGATGATGTTTCTCGACAGCGAGACCGTGCTCTGAATCAGATCAATCCGCTCTTGAATGGCTTTTTGATCAGGTTTGTCCAGAGTTTCATTGGCATTTGCGGTATCGCGATTCAGCCCGACCAGATCGTTTACGCCTGCCGAATTGCGAACGATGATGGTGCCTTCGCTAACGGCGCTGCGAGTCTTGCTCTGATCCGAATCTTCAAGCGCCAGCGGAATACTGCCGCCGACACTGGTGCCGGACTTGCCGCCATAAGACAGGGAAATGCCGGCCGACTGGGCACTGATATCACTCGTGTTTTTGATGTCACTGACGAACAGGCGATCAGTGCTGAGCAGGTTCTTGTCCGGTGTCGCTTCACTGGCAATGACCGCGCCTTGCAGGGTCGTATTTTTGCCAACGGTGATGTCGTAACCACCTTGGCCGGCGAACAGACCGCTCTGATCGGTCACGGCCTTGTAGTCGCTGTTCATGTTGCCCGCGGCAAGGCTTGCAGACCCAGTCACGGTTGCGCCATAGCAGAACGGCGGGATACAGATGCTCGCGCCGATACCGGCACTGCCCTGCTTGCTGCTCTGGGTCTCGGTGTCCTGACGCGAGGTAATGTTGAGGTTACCGTCAATCAGCGCCTTGATACTGTCGGCGCGGACTTGCGCACCCGCTAACGTTGTGTCGTTGCCGCTGTGCAACGAGAGAGATCCGGTATCAAGGGTTGTATTGACCTGGGTGACCGAGCTTCCGGTTCCTTTGCTCTTGGCAACAGACGCTCCGAGATCAAGGGTAAATCCGTTTTGCTCGCCCAGGTTAAAGCTAGCGCCGATGGCGGTTTTGTTATTGCTGCCGTTGTTGGCCCAGTCAGCCGTGTTCTGCGCGCTCTCCAGAACGATGTCGTTCTTGGCAATCAACGCAGTGTCGGCGGCTTTCAAGCTGCTTCCGATGACGTGAATATCACCGACAGTTCCCGGCGCACCGCCATCAGCGATGATCAACAGGTTCTGGCCGGCATTAATCGTGCTCTGTTTGGCGGTCTGACTGTTGTACTCGCTGGTGCTCTTGCTGTGGGTATTCGCCAGTTCCGTACCGATTTTTATCAACGAGCCATTGCTGGCGGAACCCTGTTTTTTCCCATAGTCGGAGCCTGCACCTTCAGCACTTCCCGCCATACCGCCAAGGTCGTTCAACGCCATGGCGGCTTGAGCGTATTTGACCGCTTTAAGGCGCGGATCATCGGCGTTTTTCGCTGCTTCGACCGAGTTGTGAATCGTGTTGACCGTATCAACGATCATGCCACCAATAACCCGGCCTACCCCCAGGCTGCTGGATTTGTCGGTACTGCTTTGGCTCGAGCTTTCCATGCCCGCAGCAATGGCCACCTTGGAGCCGGTCAGGCTCATGTTTTTAGTGCTGACCAGATCGCTGGCGATCACGCTAAGCTCACGACCACTGGAAAGGCTGACGTTGCCAGCACTAGAGCCAATGGTGCTGCCAGTCAAAGTGGTCTGGGACGATTGGCCAGTATGATTCTGACTACCGACAGACAGATGCTGGTTACCGGTGATGTCATCGACCCCAAGGTTGTTAGCGGTCAATATACCGGTCAGGTCGCGGTTCTTTTCCTTGTGCAGTTCATTACGGGTAAACGTGTTTTCCGCGGCGTTGATGGTCAAGTCGCGACCGGCCTGTACCTTTAGATCCTGGGTGCTGACCAAGGCTGAACCGGTAATCGTCGCGTCTCGACTGGCCACCACATCTACAGTGTTACCCGAAATCATGCTGCCGACTGCCGTCGTTTGCGTTTCGGAAACCTGATCCTTGACCTTGCTCGACTTCAAGCCGCCCCAACTACTTTTGCTGGAGCTGCTTTCATGGCGGACGCTTTGTGAGTCAGTGACAGCAACGATTTGCATGTCATTGCCTGCGACCAGTTTCACACCACCTTTTTCAGAGGCAACTTCACTGCCCTTGATGAGCATGTCGTTATTGGCAACCAGCGTTGCATTGCCCCCCGACGTTACCGAGCTGGCGATATTGGTGGTGCTGGATTGCTCGTCAAGGCGGCTTTTCTTACCGGAAGAGCTTTTCTTGGTCTTGCTGTAGAAGCTGTAATCCGTGTCTTGCGCCGATTGCAGCGCCAGATTGGCACCCGCCGTCAGATAAGCCTCATTCCCTGCACTGACCCGACTGGCAATCAGGCTCAAGTCTTTACCGGCGTTGAGCAAGACAGTCCCGCCAGCAGTCAGGGTTGTGGAAACCTGACTGACATGATCCTCCTGACTGGTCACCTTTTTGGTCTTGGTGTATGAGTGCTCTTCATCCGCCGCCGAGGCCAGGGTCAGGTCACCCACGGCGCTCATATCTACGTCGCGTTTGGCGCCGATCTGGCTGGCAATGGCGGTGACATCGCGACCTGCACTTACGATCAGACTCTGACCGGCATTAATGGCCGAACCATACTGAGTAATATTCTGATCCGTGTGCAGACCACGTTGCCCGCCTGAGACCTGCTCGGCCGAAACGAGGTTGACGTCACGCCCGGCATTGATCGTGGTGTCCAAGCCGCTTTTCAGAACGCCACCGGTGTTGTTGAAGTCCTGTCCAGCCTTGATGGTCAGACTGTTGGCCGCTTCGATACGCGCAGCACTGTCCACAAAGTCGCTGCGCTCACTGCGGTAGCCGCTGTCGCTTTCGTGGGTGGTGACGGTGCGCTCGTTGATGATGTCGCCACGGGTGGCGGTCAACGAGACTTCTTTACCGGCAATGACGCCGCCGGATTTGTTGATCAGGTTGTTGCCGGCCAGCAGGTCGAGGCGATTGCCTGCCTCGATCAGGCCGCTGTTGACCAGGTCGTTGGTGGCGCTGGCCGAAAGGTTGTTGTTTGCCTTCAAGGTACCGGCGTTGTTCAGGTCCTTGCCGGCGATCAGCGTCACGTCGCTGCCCTGGATCAGGGCGCCATTAGGGGCCAGGCGATTGTTGGCATTGGCCAGGTACAGCACTGGCACCAGTACTTGCTCGCCGTTCACTTCGGCGTTTTCCATCCAGACGATGTCGTGGGTCAGCGCCGCGACTTGTTCGGAGGTCAGGCTGACGCCCACCGAAAGATTGAGCTCGTTTTTGCTGGTGAGCGCGTTGTCCATCAGGTATTTGAACAACTCGCTGTTAGACGTTTTACCGTCGATAAAACGCTGACCGGTACGGGCGACCACGGCTTGCTGGATCAGGGTCTGCTCGTAGAGGCCATCACCCAGACGTTTGGCACTTTGATCAGGGTCGTAGCCGAGATTGGACAGCAGGTAGTCCGAACTCATGAACTGCTTGAGGTCGGTCAGTACCGGGTTGGTTTCAACCAGGTATTTCTGCGGATTGGATTTGCCCGTACTGGTCGGAACGCCCTGCACCCGGTTGATGGTGAACGCGGTGGAGCGACCCGGCAGGGTCGCGCCGCTGACGTCAGCTGCCGGCGTGCTGACGTCGATCGCACTGGCACCAACCCCCTGTTGCTGGGCCTGGTGATCGACGGTGCTCAGGTTGACGCTGCTGGCAGAGGCCGAAGCATTGTTGGTCAGGAGAATGTTGCGCGTCTGCACGCCTGGCAACGTTTGATCGCGCTGGCTCGGGTTGACGCTGGCGCCGCCCATGGTCCAGCTCTGCGGGCCGGTCGCTACCGGGGCGGTGCTTTCCTGACCGCTCAGGCGGAACAGGCCGTTCTGCCCGGTCGGCAGCGCGAAGCCCGGCAACACCACCGGATTGACCTGCTGCTGGGCGAGGTTCGGCGGCAGTTGCTGATTGACGGTGACGCGCGTTGAGAACTGGCTGCCACCCGCACCGGTGCCGGTGCGCGGACCGCTGCCGATATAGGTGTAGCCCGGGCGTACAACACTGTTATCAATGTTGTTCTGGGCGGTGATGTTGACCGCGCCTGCGGCCTGGATCACGGCGGCGTAGCTCTGGTCGCTGCCGGCGATTTTGCGGGTGCTGCCCAGCCCCGGGATTTCCCGTTCAGTCATGCCGATGAAGTTGGCGATACCGCCCTGCAGACCACCCAGATTATTGGCGTCGTAGCCGCTGCTTTCATACCAGTACTGGTTGGTGAAGGCGCTTGCGGCGTTGTACCAGGCACCGGCGCCGCGGGTGCGCTCGGACATGTAGATGCGGGTGGTTTCGGTTTCACCGGTTTCCACGCCACTGTTGGTCAGGTTCGCCACGTTGGCATTGAAGTTGCCCGCCGTGGCGATGGTGCTGCTCTGGTTGAGCAGGTCACCGCCATTGATGATCAGGTTGCTACCCGCGGTGATGCTGGACGCAGCGCTGGCCGCAGTGACCTCGAGTTTTTCGCGCTGCACGATTTCCCACGCGTGGTTCTGCTTGCCGCTGCAGTCACCGGCGTTGACCCCTTCGATACAGGTGACTTCACCGATGCGCGCGGTGTAGATGCCGGCGTTGTTGACCGTGAGCACGTCGCGGATGTTCTGGATCGAGCTCGCCGCCAAGGTCATGCTGCCGTCGCTTTGCAGCGATGCGGAGCGGTTGACGATAGTGTTGGCCAGCCCGCCCTGGCCATCGCGGTCAATCATCAGATTGCCGAGGCTGTAGACGTTGCCGTAGTAGTTATTGAAATCGGCGACCCGCAGCGACATGTTCCTGCCGCTGAAAATCAGGCCCTTGGCGTTGACCAGATTACCGGTGGTCAGAGTCAGGTCAGTGCCGGCAGCCGTGGTGCCGTAGTTGCGCACGCTGCCGGCATTGATGGTCATGCCCGCGCCGGAAGTCAGGCGACCGGCGTTGTCCAGTTGGCCACCGACATTGAGCGTGGTCTGGCCACCCCCGGCGATGCTGGAGGTGGCGCCCGTAAGGCTGACTTGCGCCGCGTTCAGGGTCAGGTTGCCCTGACTGGTGAGGCGCCCCGCGCCCCAATAAGCGGCACCTAGGCCGACGTTCATGCTGCCGTCACTGGCCAGCAGACCTTCGTTGAACCAATTGACGCCGTTGCCGGTGAAGCTGTCGGAGGCGAGCAACTGGCCGCTGGCGGTCTGGGTCAGGTTGTTGACGTTGACGGTCAGGCGCCCGGCCTGAATCGAACTGCTGTTGGTCCAGGTGTCGGTGTTGATGGTCAGGCCACCACGGGTCACGAGTGTGCCGCCGGCGTTGATGACGTTGTTGGTGGAGATGTCGAACATGCCGGTGCCGACGTGCAACAGGCTGCCACCGGTATTGAGGAAGCTGCCGGCGCCGAGCATCAGGTCGGTGTTGGCGGTTTCCAGCGTGCCATTGCGGTTGTCGAACAGGCCGCCAATCTGGAAGTTGGTTTTGCCGCTGGTGCCGAGGGCACGCAACTGGCCGGTCTGGTTGTCGAGGCTGGCGGCCTTGATGGCCAGGGTGCTGTCGCTCTCGATGATGCCCAGGCGGTTGTTCAGTGCTCCGGTCAGGTTGAGGTCGATCTGTTGGCCGGCGATTTGGCCGTCGTTGTCGCCGCTGTTGTCAAAGTTATTGCCGGTGACGTTGATTTTGCCTTTGGCGTAGAGCCCGCCATTGCGGTTATCGAAGTTTCCGGTGACGACGATAGCGTCGCCGCTTTGTGCGGAAATGCGGCCGCCATAGTTGTCGAGGCCCATCGCCGCATTGAGGTTCAAGCGCTGGCCCTGGATCACCCCACCCTGACGATTGTTGTTCAGGTCATAGCCGTTTTTCAGTACACCGGTCAGGCGTGCGGTGAACGCCGCTTGCAGGCTGGCGAGGACACCGCCACGGCTATCGAGATGATCGGCTTTGATGGAAAGATCACCGTTGGTAGCGAGGATCCGGCCGCTCTGGTTATCGATATCGCCGTTGCTGACAACGGTGACTGCGCCTTGGGCCTGTACGGTGCCCTTGGCGTTGGCAAGGCTGGCGGCCTGGACTTGGAGGTCGCCGTTCTGGCTGTAGATCAAGCCGTCGGCGCTGTTCTGAATGGCGCCCGGCGTGGTGATCGTCAACAGGCCGCTGGCGGCGACGGTGCCACGATTGCGGTTGTCCAGACCACCGCTCAACAGGGTCATCAGGCCCTGGCTGGCCAGTTGGCCGCCCTGGTTGTTGATCTGCGTGGCGCGTTGCAGCAGCAGCGCGCCACCACTGGCGAGTTTGCCGTTGGTGTTGGTCAGGGCACCAAGCAGGTCGAGGGTAACGGCGGCATTTCCGGCCAGACTGCCACCGGTGTTATCCAGGGTGGTGCCGGTGAAGCTCAAATCCTGCGTGGCGTTGACGGTGCCGCCGGCGTTGCCCAGCGTCATGGCTTGCATTGCCAAGGTCGCATCGGTGGCGATTAGACCACCCGCCGCATTGTTCAGCAGACCGCTGACAGTCAGGGTTTGCGCACCGGTGCTGGAGACCACGCCGTTGTTGCTGTTATCCAGATTCGCTGCGGTGACGCTGAGGTTCTTCTGGGTAACCAGTGCTCCGGCGCCGCTGTTGAGCAAGTCCCCGCTCAACGTCACGCTGAGGTTGCCATCACTGGCAGACAGCGTGCCCTTGTTGCGGTTATCGAGGCTGGCAGCGTTGACCGTCAGTCCTTGTACACCGGAGATCACCCCGTTCTGGTTGACCAGTGCACCGGTGTTGATATTCAGCAGATGATTGCTCACCAGCTTGCCGCCGCTGTTGTCGAGGCTGCGGGCGACAAGATCGATACTTTGGCTGCTGGCGATCTTGCCGCTGCGGTTGGTCAGGTCACGCAGGTGTTGAATGCTCAGCTGGCCTTCGGTGGTGATCAGGCCACCGTCGTTGTTCAGGTCAGCAGTGGTCGCGCCGAAATCAATGGCGATGGCACTGCCCAACAGGGAACCGCTCTGGTTGTTCAGGCCATTGCTGTTGACGGTCAGGCCAGTGGTGGCATTGATCAGCCCCTGGTTCTGGTTGGTGAGCAAGCCGTCGACGTTCAAGTCAAGATTCGCGCGGCTGGTCAGTGTGCCGCCGCTGTTGTCGAGGCTGGCGGCTTTAATGTCCAGCGCGGCGGCGGCAATCAGGCCTTTGATGTTGGTCAGCGCCTGATCGATGCGCAGTGTCACCGCCTGATTGCTGAGCAGTTTGCCGTTGCTGTTGTCGAGGCTACGCGCCGTCACGGTGAACGCCTGGGTGCTGGAGATCTCACCGCCGTTGTTGTTGACGTCTTGAAGATTCTTGAGCATCAGCAACGGCGCGCCGATCAGGCCGTTCTGGTTGTTCAGTTGACCGTGATTCAGATCCAGCGCCAGCGAGGTATTGCTGAACAGCTGGCCGCCCTGTTGATCCAGACCGGTAACGTTCGCGGTCAGCGCGGCGACGCTCGCGATGCGCCCGCCGTCCTGGTTGGTCAACTGGGTCGCCTTCAGGTCCAGCGTATCGCCACTGTTCAGCTTGCCGTTGTGGCTGTTATCGAGCGTACCGGTCTGCACCACTACCGCGCCTTTGGCGCTGAGGCTGCCACCGTTGCTGTTGTCGAGGCTGGCACTGGTGAGGTTGAGGCTGGCGTCGGTGACGATCTGGCCCCCGCGGTTGAGCACCACGCCGGTGGTGGTCAATGTCAACGGCCCGGCAATGGACAGGCTGCCGAGGTTGTTGGTCACACTCGCCGCCGTCACGCCAAGGCTGCCCTCGGCACTGATCAGGCCCTGACTGTTATTCAGGTCGCCGCTCAGGTCGAGTTTCAGATTGCTCTGGCTCAGGAGCGCGCCCGCAGTGCTGTCGAGGCTGCGTCCGGTCAGCGTCAGGTCGGTCTTGCCCGAAAGCAGGCCTTTGGCGCGGTTGAGCACTTCATCAACGGTCAGGCTCAACGCACCTTGCGCAATCAGCTTGCCGCCATCGCTGTTGTCCAGACGACTGCCGACCAGCGTCACGTCAGCCTGGCTGGACAGCTCGCCGCCACGGTTATCGACGGCAGCGACCGTCAGTTGCAGCGCATTATTCGCGCCGACGAGGCCGCCGTTACGGTTGTCGAGGCTGCTGCCGGTGAGCTTCAGCCCAGCGGTTGCCACCAACTCACCATGCTGGTTATTGAGAGTCGCCACGCTGGCGATAACCTCGGCTTTACCGGCGATGTGCCCTTCGCTGTTGTCGACGCTGTCGGCTTTCAGGTTCAGTTCATCATCAGCGATCAGCGTACCGCCTTGGTTGACCAGTTGACCGTCCACCGTCACCCCGAGGGTGCCACGGCTGGTGATCAGGCCGCCGCCGTTGTCCAGGCGAGCGCTTTTGACATCCACGCTCTGCGCGGAAATCAGGCCTTTGACGCTGGCCAGCAGTTGTTCGATGCGCAGGGTCAGGCCCTGATTACTGATCAACTTGCCGTTGCTGTTATCGAGGTTTTGCGCGGTCAAGGTGAACGCCTGGGCGCTGGAAATTTCACCGCCCTGGTTATCGACATCCTTGAGGTTTTTCAGCACCAGCAGCGGTGCGTTGATCAGGCCGTTACGGTTGTTCAACTGGCCGTGATTGAGGTCGAGGCTCAGGGACGTTTTGCTGAACAGTTGACCGCCCTGCTGATCGAATCCGGTAACGGTCGCGGTCAGTGCTTTTTCGCTGGCGATCCGGCTACCGGTGCCGTTGCTCACTCCAGTCGCGTCAAGGTCCAGGGTGTCGCCGCTGATCAAACTGCCGCCGGACGCGTTGTTGAAGACACCGGTGGTCAGCGCGGTCGCTTTCTTGCCGCTGATCAAGCCGCCCTGACTGTTATCCAGACTTTGTGAGCCAAGGATCAGTCCGCTGTCGGTGGCGATCAAACCCGCCTGGTTATTCAGGTTGCCCGTGGTGGTCAGCGCCAAGGCGCCGGCGCTCGCTAGGTGACCGCGCGTGTTATCGAGACTGCCCGCGTTTACAGTCAGCGTCCCCTCGCTGCTGATCAGACCCTCGATATTGCTCAAGGCGTTGTCGAGACGAATGTCCAGATTGCCCTGTCGAGTAACGAAGCTGCCGCCGCTGTTGTCCAGGCTCTGCCCGACCAGCGTCGAGGTGCCCACACTGAACAGTTGTCCGAGTGTCTGATTGATGACCCGGGCCACGGTCAGGCCAAGGGTGGTCCCGGCCAGGATCTTGCCGCTGTCGCTGTTGTTCAGGCTTTGACCGGTGACGGTCACATCGACGGTGCTGGAGATTTCACCACCGCGGTTGTCGACATCATCGACCGTCAGTTTCAGCGCGTTTGTGGCGGCTACCAGACCGCCCTTACGGTTATCCAGTGACTGGCCGGTGAGCAACAAGGTGCCCGGGGCTACCAGCTTACCGCCCTGGTTGACGAACTGCGCCACGTTGGCGGTGAGATCGGATTGGCTGGAAATGCGCCCGGCGCTGTTATCGATGCGCGTAACGCCGATAATCATCGGCCCTGTCGCACTGAGCAAGCCACCACGGTTATCCAGTTGCGTGCCGCTGTAGTTGACGGCGGCCTGGCTATCGAGCAGGCCCGTGTCGCGGTTGTCGAGTGTGCCAACGCTGAGTTGCAGGTCTTTGGTCGCGCGAACTTTACCGCCGCGGTTGTCCACGGAATCGCTGCGCAGGGTCAGGCGATCCTTGCCGACCACTCTGCCGCCGCGGTTGTCGAGGCTGCCACTCTGGACATCGACCAGCCCTTTGGCGCTCAGGTCGCCGTTCTGGTTGTCGAACACGCCAGTGATGCGCGCGGTCAGACTGCCGTCGCTGACGAGACTGCCCTCGTGGCTATTGTCCAGGCTGGCGGCGGTAATGCTGACGTTCGCAGCGGAACCCAACACACCGTTGCGGTTGTTCAGCGCACCGATCAAACCGATGTTCAGCGCCACGTCACCCGTGACCTGGCCGTCGCTGTTGTCGAGGGTGACCGCGTTGATACCGAGGGTACCCGTACTGGAAATCTCGCCATCGTGGTTGTTCAGCTCGCCGATATCGGCCTTCAGGTTGCCACTGCTGGTAATCACGCCCTGCGTGTTGAGAACTTTTCCGGCGCTCAGTTGCACGGTGGTATTAGCGAGGACGCTGCCGTTGTTCTGGTTGTCCAGCGTGCCGGCAACGATGTCGACGGATTGCGCGGCGTTCAAAGCGCCGCCCTGATTGTTCAGGGTTTGCGTTACGTTCGCCGTTACGTTGCGACTGGCGATCACGCTTTTGCCACTGTTGTTGAGATTCTGCGCACGCAGGCTCACATCGCCCGTGCTGTTGCGGCTGTTGTCGGCGTTGACCCCGGCTTCGATGATGCCGTTGTTGATCAGGGTGCCGCCGGCGCTGAGGCTGATGCTGTCGCGCGCGGCGAGGCTTTGCTGGTTGCTCAGGTCGCCCTGGGTTCGTACGTTCAGCGCGGTGCCGGCGTAGACCGGACCGTGGGCATCAAGGCTGCTGGCCTTGACGTTCACGGCAGTGGCCGCCGAAGTCTGCGCGAGGGTCAATTGACCGTTGGCATCGATCTGGATATCACCACCACTGGCGGCCAGATTGCCCGCCAGTTTCACCCCGACCCCGGCCTCGGTACCGACCAGTTTGATCGCCCCGGCGTACATGCCGCCCAGCGCCGAGGAGTCGATGGCCAATTGCGGTTTGACGCTGCCATCATCGGCGCGCGCCGTGGCATTGAGGGTTTGCGCGTTGACGTCGTTGCGCCCGGCGACGATGGTCAGGTTCTGCGCCTGAATCTCGGCGTTGATCTTCGCGCTGCGGGTGATGATTTCGAAGCGGTCGACGTTATTCGCGTTGAGGCCGGAACCTTCGATGACCACAGAGCCCTGATCGACCTGGAAGCGATCCAGGTGGCCGTTATCGAGCACCGGTTTACCGGTGGTCAACGTCACCCGTGGCGCGTTGATGAAACCGCAGCCATTACAGGTGATGCCATACGGGTTGGCGACGATCACCCGTGCCGACTGCCCCGCTACCTCGGTATAACCGCGCAACTGGCTCGGATTGCCGCTGACGACTTCGTTGAGAATCGCCTGCGCCGAACCGCTGTTTTTCAGGTTCGGGTTGCCGATGATGTGCCCCCCCAACTGGGTGTTCGACGTCTGGGTCGCACCGTTGTTGAGAATCACGCCCTGAGCGCCGACGTTGTAATCGTGAAACTGGTTGTGCGACAGCCCGCTGCCATTGGGCGTGGCGATGTTAATGATCGGCACGCCGTTGCCGGCCCGATCCAGCGAGGTGTTCGGGTTGGCCACGACAATTCCATCCGCCTGCGCCCACATCGGTTGCCAGAACATGACGTTCGCCAGCAGGAACGCCAGACCGCGTTTTGGCATGCCCAGGAAGTGTTCGCGGTGTTTTACGGCAGCAGAAGGCTGACCGGCCGGGTAGGCGAATTGACGGATGTCCATGTCAGAATCTCGGGGCAGGCAAAAATTAGATGAAGAAATCCAGGCGGAAATAGATCGGTGCTTCGCGCTCGGTCAGCGCATCCGGTCGTTCCAGGGAATGGGCGAACGTCACGCTGGCGGCGACGTGCTGGCCACGGGCGAACAACTCCAGCGAGTTGCTCGACATGCGCCCGTGCTGATCGCCGTTGTAACGATCGCCACGAATCACGCCTTGGTCGTAACCGAGGCTGGTGCCGTATTCAGCGAACACAGGTTGCAGCCATTCGAGGGTGACCGGACGCGCCCAGCGCAGGTCGTTTCGCCAGTAACCGCCGCTGTCGCCGGACAACGATTGGTCCTTGTAGCCACGGATCGACGACGACCCGCCAAGGCTGGTGCGCTGCGAGCTGAACAGCACGTCTTCGCTGCGCTGGCCGGTCATCAGGCTGCTGAAGCTGAAGGACTCACCCCACACCTTGAATGGCTGCAAGTAGCTCAGGGTGGCGGTGTATTTGCGGTAGCGTGCGTTCGGTTCGCCGGGACCTGGATCGTGGCTGCCCTGCGCATCGAATGCGCCGATGCCTTCCTGCATGCCGGCGTCGAAGTTGACGAACGCACTGCCGACACGGCGGCCGTGGTTGAAGCCGAACTGCGCTTCGCTGATGCGGTTGCTGCTCAGCTTGAGTTTGCTGTCTTCGATATAGGCGTTGGTGCGCAGGTAAGACAGGCCGGCGTTGAGCGAGGTCTTGCTGACGGCGTCGCGGTGGATCACACGCTCAGCGCGGATCTGATGGTTTTCGCTGTCGCCGGTCTGCTTGAAGTTGTAGCCGTTGGCAGCGATCTGCGAGCGGTATTCGCTCTGGCTGTAGGTGTAGCTGAAGTTCCACCAACCCCATGGCAGGTTGTAATTGAGCATGGCGTTGTTGGAGGTGTGCTGGTGATCGGTCATCGCGTCGTGACCGCCACGCAGGCTCAACTGATCGGCCAGACCCAACGGGCTGTCCCAATCGAACGTCGTGCCCCACTGTTGCTCGCCGGTGCTGCGCTGGCCGTCGTTGTTACGCGACAAGCCTGCACGCCAGGGTTTTTGTGGAGTGTTGTTGACCAGCACGGTGCTGCCGCCGACGTTCTGGCCCGGCGCCAGTTCCATTTTTGCCTGATTGGACGGCAGGCGATTGAGCTGATCGACCATCTGCTCGATCTCGCGCAGGTTGACCAGTTCGCCCGACTTGCCGGGAAACGCCATGGCCAGTTCGCGCTCCGACAGCTTGCTGTTCTCGGCGCCTTTCATGCCTTCAAGCTTGCCCTCGACCACCAGCACCTTCAGATGTCCGCCGGACAGATCCTGTTGCGGCAGGTAGGCACGGCTGGTGACCAGACCTTTCTCGATGTAGTAATCGGTGATGACTTTGAGCAACTCGTTGAGCTGCGGCACACCGAGGCATTCGCCGATGTAGGGTTTGAGCAGGCGAGCCTTGTCGCGCTCGGAAAGGCTGTCGGCGCCCTTGAGCTCGATGTCCTTGATCGGGAAGCAGCGGGTGTCGGTCGGCGCTGCCGGTTGTGCGGGTTTGACGTCCTTGCCGGGCAGGTCCTTGAGTTCTTCGAGACGCCGTTGCTGCTCTTCGAGCAGACGGTTCTGGCGTTCGCGGATCAAATCGGTGTCGCCGGGGGTGGGTGCAGCGGCGGCGAATTGGAGCGGAGACAGGCACAGCAAAGCTACGCACAACCTCGCCATGAGGGCGGGTGGGTACATGTTCGATCCCTCGAGACGGAGAATGACATCAAAATAGTGGCGCGATATTAGATGGCCATCATTTTGACGTCAAATCTATGTTGCAACCTTCCGTCAGTGCTCAACGCTCAATCGGGTGGCTACGTCCTCGGGTGCCAGCAAACGTCCGTCCTCGGCCATCAATTGCAGCTTGCGAATCGGCTGACGATGCTTCGCATCAACCATCACCGAGCCCGGCTCACCCGGCGCGTACATGAACTCGCCGCCCCATTGCGACAGCGCGACGATCACGGTCTGTAACGCCTTGCCGCGTTCCGTCAGCACGTATTCCTTGTAGGCTCCACCATCGGCCGCCGGCACCGTTTGCAGAATGCCCTGCTCAACCAATGCTTTGAGGCGAGCGCTGAGCATGTTCTTGGCGATATCGAGGCTCTTCTGAAAATCACTGAACCGGCGAATCCCGTCCAGCGCATCGCGAATGATCAACAACGACCACCAGTCGCCGATCAGGTCCAGTGTCCGGGCGACCGGGCAGGCATTGCCCTGCAGGCTTTTGCGCTTCACGTCTAAGTACTCCATCGAATCGGTGATCAGCCTCGCGGCTCAGGGTTGCATCATACAACCCTGAACGGCAATCGAACCCAGCACCTGCATACAAGTGGTTCGTCATGATTGCGCGGATAGTGAACGCTGCCATTTCGGCATGTCTTTCAAAAGAATCCTGACCCAAGGAGCTTCCATGAGCACGTTCACCACGCAAGACGGCACCGAGATCTATTACAAGGACTGGGGCAGCGGTAAGCCCGTGCTGTTCAGCCACGGCTGGCCGCTGGATGCCGACATGTGGGAATACCAGATGGAATACCTGAGCAGCCGCGGCTACCGCACCATCGCTTTCGACCGCCGCGGTTTCGGCCGTTCCGATCAGCCGTGGACCGGTTATGACTACGACACCTTTGCCGATGACATCGCGCAATTGATCAATCATCTGGACCTGCGTGAAGTGACACTGGTGGGCTTCTCCATGGGCGGCGGCGACGTCAGCCGCTACATCGCCCGTCACGGTAGCGAGCGCGTTGCAGGGCTGGTGTTGCTGGGCGCCGTGACGCCACTGTTCGGCCAGAAGCCGGACTTCCCGCAAGGCGTCGAGAAATCGGTGTTCGATGGCATCAAGTCTGGCCTGCTCAAGGATCGTGCGCAGTTCATCGCGGATTTCGCTGCGCCGTTCTACGGCACCAATCAGGGCCAGAAGGTCTCCGACGGCGTACTGACCCAGACGCTGAACGTCGCCCTGTTGGCCTCGCTCAAAGGCACCGTGGATTGCGTCACCGCGTTCTCGGAAACCGACTTCCGCCCGGACATGGCCAAGATCGATGTACCGACCTTGGTGATTCATGGTGACGGCGATCAGATCGTGCCGTTCGAAACCACTGGCAAGCAGGCGGCTGCGCAGATCAAGGGTGCCGAGTTGAAGGTCTACGCGGGCGCACCGCACGGTTTTGCGGTGACTCACGCGCAAGCGTTGAATGAGGATCTGTTGGCATTCCTTAACCGCTGACAGCAGGCACTGTTTTTTCGTCAATCAGGCCGGGCATGTCCCGGCCTTTTTCCGCCTACAGGCTGCAAACGTGGTCGACAGTGTTCCGGTGCCGGTCGGCATCGTCATCGGTGCCCTCGGTTCGGGGATCATCGGCATCATCGGCTATCGCTTCATCCATGCGCTCAACCGCATCGGTACGTGGGTGCAGGGGATCGGCATCGTCGTCGGCTTCGGCTATATCTTCACGCACATTCAGACCGATGATTTCCTCACCCGTGGCAGCTTCAACCTCTCCGTTGGCGAGCAGTCATTGAGGTTGCTTTGATGAAAACGGAAGGCCCGCCGTGTGCGGGCCTTCTGCATTGGAGTGTGGTATTTGTTTGCGACCAATCACTACCGGACAGGGAAATCCAATGCTGCGAATACTGGGCAGAGCTTCGTCGATCAACGTGCGCAAAGTGCTCTGGGCCTGCGCTGAACTGGACATTGCGTTCGAGCGTGAGGACTGGGGCACAGGCTTTCGGTCGACCGAGTCAGCGGAGTTTCTCGCCTTGAATCCCTGCGCCATGGTGCCGGTGATTCAGGACGGTGATTTCACCCTGTGGGAATCGAACACGATCATTCGTTATCTGGCGGCTAATTTCCAATGCTTGCACCTCTATCCAGCCGAACCACAAGTCCGGGCGCGGGTTGATCAGTGGATTGACTGGCAGGCTTCGGAACTGAACCGCTCGTGGTCGTATCCCTTCATGTCGTTGGTGCGCCACTCGCCGGACTATCAGGACAGCACCGCGCTGGCCGCCGGGATCGAGCAGTGGTCGAAGAACATGGAAATCCTCGACCGACAGCTGGAAAAAACCGGCGCCTACGTCAGCGGCGAGCAGTTTTCTCTCGCTGATATCCCCATCGGGCTGTCGGTCAATCGCTGGTTCGAAACCCCGCTCAAGCATCCGCACCTGTCGGCGGTTAACGCCTATTACGAGCGTTTGAGCCAACGGCCCGGCTTTCTGCTGCACGGACGCAACGGCACGCCGTGATCGACGCTATTTCGCCTTGAACGCCTCACGCCGTGCCTGCCGTTCGGCGGCGTAGGCTTCTTGCGGCTGGCTGATCAGATCTTCACGCCGCAACGGCTCGCCACAGTGATCACACAGCGGACCGAGACCTGCGCTGTGATTACAATTCTTGTGGGTCATGTTCACCGCCAGCCCTTCCTCCGGTGCCTTGCACCAGGTTTCTCCCCACTTTCGCAAAGCAATGACCACCGGGTAGAACGCCTCGCCTTTCGCGGTGAGGTGGTACTCGTAGCGTTTCGGCCGCTCGTTGTACAAGCGACGCTCGACCAGTCCGTCCGCCTCCAGGCTTTTCAGACGAGCGGCGACCATTTGCGGGGTGCCCCCGGTCTGCGCCTGGATCTCGTCATAACGATGGTTGCCCATGAACAACTCGCGCAAAACAAGCACCGTCCAGCGGTCGCCGACGATCGCCTCAGCCCGGTCAATCGGGCAAAGGGTCTGCGCAGGAGAGCTATCGTTTACAACCATCAGGGCTTGCCTCATTTACATTTACTATGATTATCATATCAACTCGATGTCGGGAGAAGTCCTGCGCAACGATCAATCCAATTGCCGGAGCAACAGCCATGTCGAATTCTCTCTATCCACTCGACCGCACCGCTTACCTGCTGGTCGATCCGTACAACGACTTTCTCTCGGACGGTGGCAAGATCTTCCCGCTGATCAAACCGATGGCCGAGCAGAATGGCTTGCTCGATAACCTGCGCAAACTCGACCGCGCGGTGCGCGAGCTCGACATTCCGGTGGTCATCGTACCCCATCACCGCTGGGAAAAAGGTGACTACGAAAACTGGGATCACCCCACACCGACCCAATGCAAGATCATGCACATGCACCATTTTGCCCGTGGCGAATGGGGCGGCGAATGGCACCCGGATTTCGCACCGAAGGATGGCGACATCGTCGTGCAGGAACACTGGGGCTCCAGTGGTTTCGCCAACACCGACCTGGATTTTCGGCTGAAGCAGAAAGGCATCACCCACGTGATCATCGTCGGCCTGCTGGCCAACACCTGCATCGAGGCCACCGCCCGCTATGCGTCGGAGTTGGGTTACCACGTGACCCTGGTGCGCGATGCCACCGCCGCTTTCAAAGCGGAGATGATGCACGCCGCCCACGAGCTCAACGGCCCGACCTTCGCCCACGTCATCGCCAGCACCGACGAACTGATCGCCAGCCTCAAGCCACAGGGTGGATCGAAATGAGTCTGGTGGGCGCTGCGTAGGTCGTTGCGGACTGCGAGGCGCCAGTCACTCCCCTGCCCGCACCACCCCACGCTCCTCCAGCAAGCGCACAAACATGCTCAAACTGCGCGACACCGTCCCGCGCCGCCACACCAGCCAGGTGGTCAGATAACGAAAATCTGCCGTCAGCGGCCAGACACTGACCGTTGCGCTGCCGGGCATGCTCTGCAGCATTTTGCGCGGCATCAGGGCCAGTCCGGCGCCCGCGCTGACGCAAGCGAGCATGCCGTGGTAGGACTCCATTTCGAAGATCTTGCCAGGCACCGCAGCGTCGGTGCTGAACCATTTTTCGAAGTGATGACGGTAAGAGCAGTTGGAGCGGAATGCATAAATGTTCTCGCCGTTCACATCCGCCGCACGCTGCACTGCGGCGTGATGGAGCGGCGCGATAATGACCATCTCTTCTTCAAACGCCGGCACGCCTTCCAGCGCCGGATGCAGCACCGGGCCGTCAACGAACGCGGCCGCAAGACGCCCGGACAGTACGCCTTCGATCATCGTCCCGGACGGCCCGGTGGACAGGTCCAGATCGACTTTCGGATGCAGTTGGTTGTACGCCGCCAGAAGTTCGGGGATGCGCACCGCCGCCGTGCTCTCCAGCGAACCCAGGGGAAACGCGCCTTGCGGTTCTTCACCTGCCACCGTGGCCCGTGCCTCTTGAACCAGATCGAGAATGCGCCGTGCGTATTCAAGAAAACTCCAGCCAGCAGGCGACAGTCGCAAACGACTTTTCTCGCGAATAAACAGGTCGACACCCAGATCCTGCTCCAGCTGCTTGATGCGCGTGGTCAGGTTCGACGGCACGCGATGGATCTGCGCCGCGGCGGCGCTGATGCTGCCGTGTTCGGCAACGGCTTTGAAGATTTCCAGCTGCACCAGATCCACAGTCATTCTCCAATCGTGAAAGAAACGATCTTTATTATTCAGTTTCCAGAAAACAAACACCACCCTACTCTAGGCCCATCACATTCGACACGCAGGACGAAAGCCATGAGCCAGATTTCCAGCCAGACCCACGCCATCTCGATCAACCCTGCCACCGGCGAGCAGATCGGTCAGTACGCCTTTGAATCCGCCCAAGCCCTCGATGCCGCGCTGACCCGGGCCGCGTTCGGCTTCTCGAAATGGAAGCGCAAGCCGCTGCAGGATCGCTCCCGCGCGCTGACCGCCCTTGCCGGCGCTCTGCGTGAAGGCGCCGAAGCCATGGCCACCATGATCACCCTGGAAATGGGCAAGCCCATTGCCCAGGCTCGTGGCGAAATCGAAAAATGCGCCAAGCTCTGCGAGTGGTACGCCGAACACGGCCCGGCCATGCTTGACGCCGAGGCGACCCAGGTCGAAGGCGGCAAGGCGCGCATCGAATACCGTCCGCTCGGCCCGATTCTGGCGGTGATGCCGTGGAACTTCCCGATCTGGCAAGTGCTGCGCGGCGCAGTACCGACGCTCCTCGCCGGCAACACCTACGTGCTCAAGCATGCGCCGAACGTGATGGGGAGCGCCTATCTGCTACGTGATGCCTTCAAGCGCGCCGGTTTCGCCGATGGCGTGTTTGAAGTGCTCAACGTCACCCCGGAAGGCGTTTCCACCGCCATTGCTGACCCGCGCATTGCCGCCGTCACCCTGACCGGTAGCGTGCGCGCCGGCATGGCGATCGGCGCCCAGGCCGGCGCTGCGTTGAAAAAATGCGTGCTGGAACTCGGCGGCTCCGATCCGTTTATCGTGCTCAACGACGCTGATATCGACGAAGCGGTGCAAGCCGCCGTGATCGGTCGCTACCAGAACTCCGGCCAGGTCTGCGCCGCAGCCAAGCGTTTGATTATCGAGCAAGGCGTGGTCGAAGAGTTCACCCGCAAGTTCGTCGAAGCCACGCGCAAGCTGAAAGTCGGCGATCCACTGTCCGCCGACACGTACATCGGCCCGATGGCGCGTTTCGATCTGCGTGACGAACTGGATCAACAAGTGCGCGATACCCTCGAAGAAGGCGCGACCCTGCTGCTGGGTGGCGGCAAGGCTGAAGGTGCGGGCAACTACTACGAACCGACCGTGCTGGCCGACGTCACCGATCGCATGACCTCGTTCAAACAGGAACTGTTCGGCCCGGTCGCCTCGATCATCACCGCCCGTGACTGCGCGCATGCCATCGCTTTGGCCAACGACAGCGAGTTCGGCCTGACCGCGACGATCTACACCGCCAATGTGCAACTGGCCCAGCAACTGACCAGCGAACTGGAAACCGGCGGCGTGTTCATCAACGGCTACTCCGCCAGTGACCCTCGCGTGACCTTCGGTGGCGTGAAGAAAAGCGGTTTCGGCCGTGAGCTGTCGCACTTCGGTGTGCGCGAGTTCTGCAATGCGCAAACTGTATGGCTGGATCGCAAATAATCCGGACACCTAAAACCCTGTAGGAGCTGCCGCAGGCTGCGATCTTTTGATCTTGTTTTTTAGGACAAGAGCAAAAGATCGCAGCCTGCGGCAGCTCCTACACAGGTTCGTCAGTTTTTGAAGTCGGTAGACAGTGCCAACTCGTTCCACTCGGCGAGTTCTTGCGCCACCAACCGATTCTTCGCCTCGATTCGCGCAACCGTGTCGCTACCCAACGCCAGGCGTTGTGGCGGATTCGGTGCGTTGACCAGCGCGAGGATCGCCTCGGCAAACTGCAGTGGATCACCCGGCTGCGAGTGGTTCGCGGCCTCGGCTAAGGTGCGCATTTTGCCCACGGTTTCGTCGTAATCCGGCAGCACCAGTGCGGTTTTGATCAGCGACTGTTCATCCAAAAAGTCTGTGCGGAAGAAACCCGGTTCGACCACCGTGGCATGGATGCCCAGCGGTGCCAGTTCCTGATGCAGCGCTTCGCTGATGCCTTCCACCGCAAACTTGGTGGAACCGTAAACGCCCCAGCCCATGTACGCCTGATAGCCGCCAATTGACGAGATATTGATCACATGGCCACTGCGTTGCGAGCGCATATGTGGCAGAACGGCGCGGGTGACGTTGAGCAGGCCAAACACGTTGGTGGCGAACAGGCGCTCGGTCTCGCTCGCGCTGGTTTCTTCCACCGCGCCCAGCACACCAAACCCGGCGTTGTTGATCAGTACATCGATGCGGCCGAACCGCTTGATCCCTTCCGCGACCGCTTGATGCGCTTCCTCTTCTCGGGTCACGTCGAGACGCACCGCCAGCAGATTCGGGTGATCGCCGAGGCGATCAGTGATGTCTTGTGGGTTACGGGCAGTGGCAATCACGGCGTCACCAAAACGCAAGGCGCGTTCTGCGATGAGAGTGCCAAAACCACGGGAAGCTCCAGTAATAAACCAGGTACGCATAGCAACTCCTCCTGTCAGCGACCCTTGGCGATGGTGCCGGGTCTTCTCGATGAGTTGATGCGACTTTAAGCGCGTGCTACTGATGTGATAATCCCAGCAATTTTGCATGACTTTGTGAAAGGTATTCACAGATGAAATCACCCTCAGCGGCAGACCTCTCGGTATTCCTATGCACGGCGCAGCATTTGAATTTCAGCAAAGCAGCGATTGAACTTGGCCTGACGCCGTCGGCCCTGAGCCACTCGGTCAAAGCGCTGGAGAATCGTCTCGGCGTGCGACTGTTCAACCGCACAACCCGCAGCGTGGCGTTGACCGAGGCTGGCGAACGCCTCTATGCGCGCCTGAAACCGGCGTTTCGCGACATCGATGATGCACTGGAAGACCTCAACCATTTTCGCGACAAACCCTCCGGCAACCTGCGTATCACCGCCGGCCGCCAGGCCTGTGAGCTGGTGCTGCTGCCAATTGCCAGTGAGTTTTTGCAGGTCTATGGGGATATTCGTCTGGAAGTAGTCGAAAGCGATGCACTGCTGGATATCGTCGCTGGCGGTTTCGATGCCGGCGTGCGCTTTGGCAATCGACTGGAGGCCGACATGGTTTCCCTGCCGATTGGTCCGACGATGCGCTCGGTGGTGGTCGGTTCGCCGGCATTTTTTCAGCGCCACGCCACGCCACAAAAACCCGAGGAGTTGCATGATCTGCCGTGCATCCTCCACCGCTTCCCCAGCGGCGCGATGTACCGCTGGGAGTTCGAACGCGGCGGCATCACCCAGGAAATCGAAGTCAATGGCCCGCTGACCCTGGGCGATGTCAGCCTGATGGTCGGCCCCGCGCTGCAAGGATTGGGGCTGGCCTATGTGTTCGAAGAAATGGTCAGCGAACATCTGCGTTCCGGGCGTCTGGTCCAGGTACTGGCAGACTGGTGCCCCTACTACCCCGGCCTGCATCTGTACTACCCGAGCCGCCGCCATGTGCCGGGACCGCTCAAGGCTTTCATCGACTTCGCCCGCAATCGCCCCCAAACCAGCCAGGAGCTGTAACAGGCTGCGATCTTTTGATCTTCGAACAGTGAAAAGCCCGCCCCTTCACATGACGGGGCTTTGGGTTCAGCAACCGCTTACTCAGACTTTCTGAGCAATCAGACCGCGGGCGACACACGGCACTTGTTGACCATCGACGGTGGCAGCTCCGAAGAACAGCAACGTGTCGTCAGTGAACAAGGCCGAAGCCATCCCGGCGGGGCTGACACTGAATTGCAACCAACCTTTACCCCCACCGAAGGTGTTATCCAGAACTCCCGCATCAGTGAATTTCGCGACCACTACCTGGCCGGGATCATAAAGATGTCCGTACACCAGAATGCTGCCATCTTTCTGGACACAAGCGTTATGCCAACTGGTTTCGCGGTCGCCCAGTTTCACCAGCAATGGTTTGCCGCGATTGAACTGGATGTTTGCACTGCCATCAGACTCCCGGCTGATCAATAGACCGCAATCATCCTCATCAGAGGTGTAACCAATCCCCAATAGACGTTTGTTCGTCTGCTTAACAAGGTTTTCCATCAGAAAGTTCATTTCGCCACTTCGCGGTTCAATCAACAGATAACCATTGTCGGCAAATGAGGTGTCGGTTTTACCCGTGGAATGCAATCTCGTGAACAGTGCCCGGGCATGCGGGATATACATTTCCTGGCAGTTACCGACCAGCACATACTTCCCATCGTCCGCCAGCAGAATGTCCGTGACTTGGGTATGGGTAAAGTCCGGATGAGCGACCCAGACGATGCCGCTCTCGTTGAAATCCGGATCAAGTACGCCATCAGGTGTCAGTCGAATGATCGCGGTTTGAGTTTCTTCTATGCCGTCATAAATCAGCTCATGCAACAGGATTCTACCGTCGGGCAGAATCGCGCTGTTGCCGGTGGCTCGCGCCATGGACGAACTGTGCAAGCTACCGAAACTGTCATCCTGCCCCTCACCGATACTGCCGAGCGCGATCAGCACTGTCCCGTTTTTGCCAAACGTCTGGTCCGGACTGCCATCAGGGTGCAGACGGATCAGGCCTTTCCAGGTATTGAAAGTGCCGTCGTGGTAGTTGCCGATCAGCAATAGCTTTCCGTCGCGCAACTCGACCACTTCGTTGATCTGTGAATAAGCGCGCCCACCGTTATTTTGCACAAACTCTGCGATCACATAGCCCGCCTGACCGAATGTCGGGTCGATCGCCCCGCTTGCCTTCAGCCTGACGCAGTAGTAGGCAAATCGCCTGGTAGAGGTGCGGATACTGCCGCAGACGTAAAAACGACCCGCAGAATCGACAGCCATACCTCGGGGGGAAATGTTGTCTCCTGGCTCATCGGGTCCTTT
The DNA here is from genome assembly GCF_059716145.1 of Pseudomonas sp. LBUM1648. Taxonomy (NCBI): domain Bacteria; kingdom Pseudomonadati; phylum Pseudomonadota; class Gammaproteobacteria; order Pseudomonadales; family Pseudomonadaceae; genus Pseudomonas; species Pseudomonas sp. LBUM1648. Next base: position 2,661,854 of record NZ_CP166808.1, on the reverse strand, counting down.
CAACAACACCAACCCGCCCTCCCCGAACGTCGGGTCGAGCTGACCTTCATCGCGCAAAAACAAGGCGTCGATTTTCATGCTGATTGCTCCTTGTGCGTTTAGCCGACGCGATGATCTGTCCTGATTCAATTTCGCCCGTGATAACGGAGTACCAGGCCTTGGGAATCTGGCGTGGATAGAAAGCCTGCGATCACGATTTTTCCATCGCCCTGCAGGTCTATGCCGTCAAAAGAGCCGACCCGCTCCAGTGAAGTGCTGACCCAGCCGACGCCGTTGAACGTGGTATCAAGCGAACCATCGCTAAGCAGTCTGGCCACAACCAATTCCCCTTGCTCTTCTGACCGTTGGATCTTGCCAAGCAAAACAAGGGTTCCGTCAGGTTGCATGGCGGCGCGGCGCCAGAGGGTGTCGACGTTATCCAGTCGGGTCAGCAACGGTTGACCACGGTTGAACTGAATATTGGGGCTGCCATCCGGCTCGAGGCTGATCAGCAGGCCTTGACCCGCAGCCGTTCTGCCGATCGCCAATAGCCGTTTGTTCGGTTGCCCGATCATCGCGTTGATCGTAGGGGTCTGCAGTGTCGGCGATGACACAACGACAAACCCGTCATCGCCAAAGGTTCGATCAAGGTGGCCATCGATGTTATAGCGCGCGAAAAATGGCGCCGGCGTACCTGAACGGGGCGCCAGATTGCCGCCGACCACGATCTTGCCGTCGGGATCAATGAAGCCGTTGCGCAGTTTCACATCCGCCGGGACGCCTCCCGGGTAAACCACTTGGACATGGCCTTTCTGATTGAAAGATTCGTCCGCAGAGCCATCGCTGTTCAGCAAAAAGATCAACGCACGGGTGTCCGCCTCATGAGAGACGACATAGTTGTGCACGACCAGGATTTTTCCGCTATCCAGTGCCGTGAGGCTACACGCATGGTCTTGAGTCTCGCCTTGCGATTGCGGGGCGCGTTGCGCCTGAATGTCTTCGGGCAATCGGAGAATAACCAAGCCTTCAGAGCCAAAATCGCTGTCCAGCGTGCCGTCGCAGAGGAAACGGGCCAGTGTGGGGATTGTGCCCACCTGTCCTGTCAGGAGAATTTTGCCGTCAGCGAGCAACGCGATGGATCTACCCGCAGAGTTCATGTTGAGGGCAAATGAGCCGCTGGAAATGCCCTCCACACCGAAGGATTCATCCAGTGTTCCATCCGGCATCAAGCGGCCCAATACGTACGGATAACCGAAAGCGCCTCCGATCGCATAGCCCGCAAAATAAAGGTATTCAAGGTTTGCAGAGCGTTGCACTGCGACGTCATGGATTAAGGTTTGCGACCCTACACGAGGAATATCCAGGCGAAAAATACCGGCATCGGCAAAGCTTTCATCAAGCGACCCGGGGGTCCGCACAGTGTTGTTCGAGTGGCTCATGGAGCGTTCCTTGAGGGGGATCTCGACTCAAGTAGCTACCCATCAGTCTTTTCCGTCTACTGTAAGGTCTGACAGTAGACACCGAATTTTATCTGTGTGTGCCGACGCTGCACCTACCGTCAAGTGAAGGTCTATAGTGGATTAATCCATTGCCCTCGTGGCCTGCTGTCGAGCGCTGTCCATGGTCAACACCGAACACCTGATCATTTGCGAACACTGCGATTGCGTGTATGAAAAAGTCGCGCTCGCCAAACATCAGAAAACCCTGTGCCAACGTTGCGGCGGGGTGCTCCAGCGCTACAACGGCCTGACGGTTGAACAACGTCTGGCCCTGACGTTCACGGCGGCGATGCTGTGGCTGTTCGCCAATTTCTATCCGGTGATGAGCATCAGCCTCAAAGGCCTGAAAAACAGTGCGACGCTGTGGGATTCGGTGCTCGCGCTGAGTCAGGGGCCGATCACGTTCATGGCGATGGTCGCGGCGATCTCGATCATCATTGCTCCGGCCTTTCAATTGGTGCTGCTGATCTGGGTGCTGAGTTTCGCCCTGTCGTCGCGCCGCGCACCGGGATTCAAGGTGTGCATGCGCTGGCTGGAAACCCTGCGTCCGTGGAGCATGCTTGAAGTGTGTTTGCTGGGAGCGATGGTGGCAGTGTTCAAACTCGCCGGACTGCTCGATGTCTTGCCCGGTATCGGCCTTTTTGCGCTGGCCGTGCTGAGCCTGATGATGATCCGTATTGCCGGCCGCGATATCCGTGACCTCTGGGACATGCCATGAATCGACCAGCGACCGCCAGCGAACTCAATCTGTGCCTGTGCCACAGCTGCGGCCTGGCCTGCGACATGACCGACGAACCGCATGAATGCCCGCGCTGCGACGCCCCCTTGCACCGGCGCAAGACCAATTCACTGACGCGCACCTGGGCCTATTTACTCGCTGCGCTGGTGTTTTATATCCCGGCCAATCTGCTGCCGGTGATGAACACCACCATGCTTGGCAGTGGCTCCGACAGCACGATCATGAGCGGCGTGCTCGAGTTCTGGCAGCACGGCGCCTGGGACATCGCCCTGATCATCTTCATCGCCAGTATCGCCGTGCCGGGCGTCAAGTTCGTCGCCCTGTCGCTGCTGCTGATTACTGTGCAGCGCGACAGTGGCTGGGCCCGCCGCGAGCGCTCGAAAATGTTCCGTTTCGTCGAGTTGATCGGCTACTGGTCGATGCTCGACGTGCTGGTGGTCGCACTGGTCGCGGCGCTGGTGAAATTCCAGGCGCTGGGCGATATCGAGCCACGCCCGGGCATCCTGTTTTTCGGCATGGTGGTGGTGTTCACCATGCTCTCGGCAATGAGCTTTGACCCGCGGCTGATCTGGGACAACGCCCCCGACGACGAACCGCTCAGCGATGAACAACCTCCAGCAGCACCTGCAATGGATGGCGTAGCGCCCGATCCGACTGGCGCTTGACCTGGCTGCGGCACGAATAACCGGTTGCCAATGCCTCGCCCTTCTCTGCCGGTGCATCGACTTGACGCGCCCACGATTGTTCGTAGATCACCGCCGAGGTTTCGCGGTTACGCGCCTCGTGACCATAGGTGCCGGACATCCCGCAGCAACCGGTGGCCTGAGTGGCCAGTTTCAACCCCACGCGCTCGAACACTTGCTCCCATTGCCGAGTGGCAGCCGGGGCATTGGTTTTCTCGGTGCAGTGCGCCAGCAAACGGAAGGTCTCGGCCCTGCTCTGGCTGGTCTGTTCCGGCATGACGTCGAGCAGCCATTCCTGCAACAACGCGACCTCCGGGCATTGCTCCATGCCCGGCACTTTCTGATATTCCTGGCGATAAACCAGTGTCATCGCCGGATCCAGACCTAACAGCGGCACGCCGACATCCGCCAGCGCTCGCAATTGCTGCGCGTTGCGCACCGCCGCACGGTTGAATGCCGACAGAAAGCCCTGCACATGCAGCGGTTTGCCGTTGGCACTGAACGGCGCCAGATACACCTGATAACCCAGACGCGAAATCAGCTCGACCAGATCCGCCAGCAGCGGCGCTTCGAAATAGCGGGTAAACGCATCCTGCACCAGCACCACGCTGCGTTCACGCTGTGCCTGGGTCAGGCCAGACAGGGTCGACACCGTCGCCGGTTGCACCTGCCAACGACGCATCGCCGCGTGGAAATCAAAGCGACTGAGCAACGGCACATCGACCATTCCACCGACACGCTCAAGCATGCCGCGAACCCACGAGGCGCCCATTAAACCGTTGTACAACGCCGGAATTCGCGCCATCCAGGGGATGGTGTACTCCAGCGAGGCGATCAGATAGTCCCGCGCCGGGCGCAGATACCGGCTGTGATACAGCTCAAGAAAGCGTGAGCGAAACTCCGGCACATTGACCTTCACCGGGCATTGCCCCGCGCAGGACTTGCACGCCAGGCAACCGGCCATGGCGTCGTAGACCTCATGGGAGAAGTCTTCGGACTGCGCGCGGCTATTGCGCCAGCGCTGCCACAACGAAGAGAAAAATGCCGGTCGGCGAACGGCATCCGACAATACATCTACACCCGCCTCGCCCTGCAACCGCAGCCACTCACGGATCAACGATGCCCGCCCCTTGGGCGATTGCGCGCGTTCGCGGGTGGCTTTCCATGACGGGCACATCGCATCGTCAGGGTCAAAGTTGTAGCAGGCGCCGTTGCCATTGCAGTGCATGGCCGCGCCGTAGCTCTGCCAGACTTTTTCGTCGATCTGCCGATCCAGTTCGCCACGCAGAGTCACTTCGTCAATTTTCAACAACGCCGCGCCGGTGTTGGCTGGGGTGGCGATCTTGCCCGGGTTGAACTGATTGAACGGGTCAAACGCCGCCTTCAACGCTTGCAGGGCCGGATACAGTTCACCGAAAAACGCCGGCGCGTATTCCGAGCGCAGGCCTTTGCCGTGCTCACCCCAGAGCAGGCCGCCGTAACGTTGGGTCAGCGCCGCAACGCCATCGGACACTGGACGCACCAGCGCCGCTTGCTGTGGATCTTTCATGTCGAGAATCGGCCGAACGTGCAGCACGCCGGCGTCAACATGGCCGAACATGCCGTACTGCAAACCGTGGCTGTCGAGAAGTTCGCGCAACTCGGCGATGTATTCGGCCAGGTGCTGCGGCGGGACGGCGGTGTCTTCGACAAACGGCTGCGGCCGGGCTTCACCGGCGACGTTGCCGAGTAGACCGACCGCACGTTTGCGCATGCCATAGACCTTGTTCACTGCCGCGTGACCGACGGCCAGGGTGTGGCCGAGTCGCTCGACAGTGCGGTCACTGGCCAGGTGCTCGATGAAGGCTTCGACCCTTTTCTGCAAATCCTCGGGATCATCACCGCAAAATTCGACGAGGTTGATCCCCAGGGGCGGTCGCTCGGCGCTCTGCGGAAAATACTCGGCAACGCCGTGCCAGACGATGTCCTGCATTGCCAGCAGCAACACCTTCGAGTCCACGGTTTCAATCGATAGCGGCTTGAGTGCCATCAAGGCGCGAGCGTCGCGCAGCGCGTCCATGAACCCGGCGTAGCGGATGTTCACCAGCATGGTGTGCTTGGGAATCGGCAGCACGTTGAGCCTGGCCTCGACCACAAAACCCAGCGAACCTTCGGCGCCACACAACACGCTGTTGAGGTTGAAACGATTGTCTGCCTCGCGCAGATGTGCGAGGTCGTAACCGGTCAGGCATCGATTCAGGTCGGGAAAGCGCTCTTTGATCAGTGCGCCCTGCTCATCAATGATCTGCCGCGCACAACGATAGACTTCGCCCACCCGATCCTCGCGCGCGCACTGTGTCTCAAGTTCGCTGTCCTCAAGCGGCAAACCGTGCAGACGCTCACCGCCGCGCAGAATCATGTCGAGCTCGAGTACGTGGTCGCGGGTCTTGCCGTAGGTGCAACTGCCCTGGCCGCTGGCGTCGGTGTTGATCATGCCGCCGACGGTGGCACGGTTGGATGTCGACAATTCTGGAGCGAAAAACAGTCCGGCGGACTTCAGCGCGGCGTTGAGCTGATCCTTGACCACCCCGGCCTGCACCCGCGCCCAGCGCTCTTCAACATTGATTTCCAGAATACGGTTCATGTGCCGCGACAAGTCGACCACGATGCCGTCTGTCAACGATTGGCCATTGGTGCCGGTGCCACCGCCACGCGGGGTGATGACCACTTGTTGGTAGGCCGGTTCGGCAATCAGTCGTGCAACGCGCGCCACATCGTCGGCGTCCATGGGAAACACCGCAGCTTGCGGCAAGCGCTGATAGATTGAGTTGTCGGTGGCCAGCACCACGCGACTGGCGTAGTCGGCGCTGATTTCACCGCGAAATCCACTGGCCTTCAGGGCTTTGAGGAACTGCTGATAATCGGAGGTCAGAGCGGTAGCGGGCGACAGCTGGGCAATCATCGGTCAGGGTATCTCGGGTCAAAATCAGGCCGTGTGGCGGTGAACAGTTGTACGCAACGAATGATTGCGTCAGGCTCCGCCATCTCATGTTGTCCATATTCATTGCTGAAGGATCTTGGGACAACCGTAAATTCGACCCGCTATTAATGACTTTTACGAATGAATCCGCGAACGCTCACCCCGTCCATGTCGCTATTGCTCGCCTTCGAGGCTGCCGCGCGCCACGAAAGCTATACCCGTGCCGCCCATGAACTGTCGCTGACGCAAAGTGCGGTCAGCCGTCAGGTGCAGATTCTGGAGAAAATGCTCGGCATGCGCCTGTTCAATCGGGAGGGCCGCAAAGTGGTCCTGACGGATGTCGGACGCATGTATCAACGCGAACTCGCCGAGGCCCTCGGGCAAATTCGCAGCGCGACCCTGCAAGCCATGGCGTTTGGTTCGGGCATCCACAGCTTGCGGCTGGCGACGCTGCCGACTTTCGGTTCGAAATGGTTGCTGCCGCGACTCAAGGACTTCTACACAGCCCACCCGGGCATGACCGTGCACCTTCATTCACGCATTGAAGCCATCGACTTTGATACCAGTGAAATCGATGCGGCGATTTGTGTGGGCGCGGGGGAATGGCCGGGGCTGAGCGCCCTGCCCCTGCACACTGAAGAACTGGTAGTTATTGCCAGTGCGCAATTGTCCGTCGCCGAGCGCGATGACGCCGAAAAGCACGTCGCCGGGCAATTGCTGCTCAATGTCAGCAGTAACGCCCAAGCCTGGACCGAGTGGTTCACTCATCACGGGTTGCCGCATCGGAGCATGCGCATCGGCCCAAGTTTTGAAATGACTGCGCATTTGATTCAGGCGGTGCGAGCGAATATTGGTGTCGGCTTGGTGCCGCGCATTCTGGTCGAGGATGAATTGCTCAGCGGTGAGCTGCTGCAACTCGGAGAACCGATCACCAGTCGTCGCAGCTATTATCTGGTGTATCCGCCGCGCAATGAAGCGCTGCCATCGCTGAAGGCGTTTCGGGATTGGTTGGTGGATACGCTCTGACCCGCATCAGCGCTTTAGCGGTGGAGGCGCACTCGGCCCCTTGAACAGTGGTTTCTCCAACGGCTTTCCGTCGGGCCCAAAGAATAGATATTCGTATTTCTTTGGCATTAACTGCATAGCTCTGGCGGTCATGACGAACCCTCTGATGCCGGGCTGAACTCAACCCATTTAACCTTCGCGGAATCTATCAGCAAAAACTCAGCGCCAAAAGGCACCGTTTGGCCATTGCCATCGAGCCAACGCGGATTATGGATCAGGAACTGCCCATTGGCTGACTCCGGCGGCCACTCGGCCGGCCAGCCAGCGACGCGCCTTTCGTCATGCAAATGCAGGGTGATGAGCCGATCAAATTGCGCAAATGCGCAGAACCATTCACTCGGGTAGGAAGATTGTTTCGTTACGTTTCTGCGACGCAACCAGCCATGCAACCTGTCATTGGTAGCAAAATAACAGGACAGCAATCCAAGTAACAGCGAAGAAAGGAATGCCCATGACGTCTGCGCCTTGCCATCCCATATTCCTACAGAAAGTCCCTTCGCCCCCAACCACAAACAGACCACACCAATACCTGTTACCGCCCCATGAATCACAAACGTAAATATCAACGCCTGCACAATCTGCCCGAAGGTATCAGGCCGCTTGAATGCGGTAAGCGTGTAAAAAATCCAGGTTGAGACAAATCCGGGGATGAGGTACTGCAGCAACGGAATAACTTCTTTGACCAGATCATCCATGATCTGCGGCTCCTTGAAAGATATGCCGCCCTCGATTGAGGGCCGGCACTCAAAAGCCTAGTGCACGCTGAAAAAATGCTCGCCGCCAACTGTCACAGGTCATTACCCGAGACTGAAAAACCTAAGCATCCTGCAAGATCAGATCGGCTCCCTTCTCCGCCACCATCAGCACGGCCGCGTGAGTATTGCCCGACGTCACATTCGGGAAAATCGACGCATCGACAATCCGCAACCCTTCAAAACCATGCACCTTGAGACGGTTGTCGACCACTGAAGTCTGCTCGTCCGCGCCCATCGCGCAAGAGCCGCACAGGTGATAGATCGAGCCGCAGTTGTCGCGGAAGTACTGCAACATCTGTTCGTCGGTCTCTACTGCAGGTCCCGGCAGAACTTCGTCGACGGTGATGCTCTTGAGCGCCGGGGCGTTCATGATTTTGCGCATCAGGCGACTGCCCTGGATGACTTCGTCGATGTCCTTCTGCGTGCTCAGATAATTCGGATCGATCAGCGCCGCATCACGGGGATTTTTTGAAGCTATCTCGATGTGCCCACGACTGGTCGGGCGGCACGGGTTGAAACACAACAGGAAACCGGAATACGGCTCGGGCTTGAGACTGGCCTTGTTGTTTTTCGGGATCTGGTACGAAAGCGGATTGAAATAGAGCTGCAAATTCGGATGATTCTGTTGCTCGTCGCCACGGAAGAAACCGCCTGCCTGATTGACGCTCATCGCCAGTGCACCTTTGCGCGTCAGCAGGTACTTCACACCGAGCTTGAGCTGGCCGAACAGCGAACTCAGTTCATCGTTGAGCGTCGGGATATTGGCCTTGTAGTAGTAACTGGCGCACAAGTGATCCTGCAGGTTCTGCCCGACCGCCGGCAGATGTTTGACCAGAGGAATCTGGTGCCTGGCCAGCAACGCGCGGTCAGCCACACCGGACAGTTGCAGAATTTTTGGTGTATCGACTGCTCCCGCGCAGAGGATCACTTCCTTGCGCGCTGTGAAGGTTCGCACCACGCCGTGCTGGGTAATGGCAATGCCCGTCGCGCGCTGCCGGGTTTCGTCGAACAACACCCGATCCACCAACGCGTAATGCTCAACCGTCAGGTTCGCACGCTTCAGTGCCGGATGCAGGTGGGCGAAGCTGCTGGAGCAGCGCTGCCCATTTTTGGTGTTGACGTCATAAAGGCCGGCGCCTTCGAATTTCGCACCGTTGAAATCTTCGCTACGCGGATAGCCGAGCTCAGAGCAGCCCTCAAGGAATACATCACAAATCGGATGAGTCTGGCCCTTCATCGGCGTAATGCTGATCGGGCCGCTGCCGCCGTGGTATTCGCTGTCGCCCAGCGGATGGTTTTCCAGTTTGCGGAAGTACGGCAGCACATCCTTGAAGCCCCAACCGTCATTGCCATTGGCTGCCCAATCGTCGAAATCATGAGCCTGGCCGCGCACATAGATCATGGCATTGATCGAGCCCGAACCGCCCTGGACCTTGCCGCGTGGTGCATAGATTTCGCGGTTGCCCAACTGCTTCTGTGGCTGGCTGTAATACATCCAGTTGAAGGTCGGGTTGTAATACATTTTGGCGAACCCGACCGGGATCTTGAACCACAGGGAGCTGTCCTTGCCGCCCGCTTCCAGCAGCAGCACGGTGTGTTTGCCAGAGGCCGAGAGCCGGTTGGCCAGCACGCAACCCGCGGCGCCTGCGCCAGCGATGATGTAGTCGTATGTCATGCACGGTTACCGCGTAAGTCGTTGTACAAAAATCGGAATGAACACTGCGATCCCCTGTAGGAGCGAGCCTGCTCGCGATGGCGGCGTGTCAGTCGACATTTGCATGTCTGGCACACAGCTATCGCGAGCAGGCGAAGGCCTACAGGAACCGTGTCAGCCTCGGGCCGGCGATGTGTCTTTGACATCCACCGGCGTCGGCGCCATTTGCAGGTGCAGACGTTCGCCGGTGTAAGGCGAATGCTTGCGCACCACGTCCATGTTCAGCTCAACCCCAAGGCCCGGCTCGGTGGACGGGATGATGTAGCCGTCCTCCCACTGCAACGGTTTGGTCAGCACCTCGGCGTGGAAACCGCCCCAGGTCTCGATGCTTTCCTGAATCAGGAAGTTCGGCGTGCAAGTCGCTAACTGGAAACTTGCCGCTGCACCGATCGGCCCGTTGTAAAGGTGCGGGGCGATTTGCGCGTAATAGGCCTCGGCCATGCTGGCGATCTTTTTGGCCTCGAGCAGGCCGCCGCAGCGTGCGACGTTCATCTGCAAAATCGACGCACCGCCCGCCTGCAACAATTTGAAGAATTCGTACTTGGTGGTCAGACGCTCGCCGGTAGCAATCGGGATGCTGGTCTTGGCCGCGACTTGCGCCATGGCCTCTTCCTGGCCCGGCGGTACGGGCTCTTCGAACCACAGCGGATCGTATTTTTCCAGGCGCTTGGCCAAACGGATCGCCGACGACGGCACCATCTGCCCGTGGGTGCCGAACAGCAGGTCACACTTGTCACCCACTGCTTCGCGAATCTTGCGGCAGAAGGTTTCGCAGCGCTCCAGCACTTCCAGTGAGATCTGGTGCCCGGAGTACGCGGTATACGGCCCGGCCGGGTCGAATTTCACGGCGGTGAAGCCTTTGTTCATATTCTCGATGGCGCATTCGGCCGCCAGATCCGCATCGTCGTAGTCGTATTCGCCGCGACTGTTGAGCGGGTACAGATAGGTGTAGGAACGCAGGCGCTCGTTGACTTTGCCGCCTAACAATTCGTAAACCGGCTTGTTCGCCGCCTTGCCGATGATGTCCCAGCAAGCCATCTCCAGGCCGCTGACCACGCCCATCATGGTCAGGTCGGGACGCTGGGTGAAACCGCTGGAATAGGCCTGACGGAAGAAGCGTTCGATATGGTGCGGATCCTGATTGAGCAGATAGCGCTCGAACACGTCCTCAATGATCGGCAGCATGGCTTTGGGACCGAAAGTAGCGGCGTAGATCTCGCCGACGCCTTCGATACCGCAATCGGTCTTGAGTTTGACGAACAGCCAATACATGCCGCCAATGTGCGGCGGTGGTACGGCGACGATGTGAGTTTCAAGGGCGATGACTTTCATCTCAGGCACCTGTCTTTTTCAGTGATTTGCGGTTGATCCGGGCACGCAGGGTCAGCGCGGCAAAAGTGCCGAGCAGACCGACGAAGGCGATGTAGCCGAAATACAGCTGGTAGCCGAGGGCGCCCGGGTAGTGTTCGGTGAGGTAGCCATTGATCAGCGGAATAAAGGCATCCGGCATGTAACCCACTACCGAGACGATGCCGATGGCCAGGCCTGTGATGCGCAGCGGAATGTCACAGCTGTCGAGGATCGCCCAGTACAGACCACGAATCGCGTAGGTCATCAAACCGATGAAAATCACCGTGGCAATCAACAAGCCCATGCTGTTGAGTGCCGGAAACACGATCAGCCCGATCATCGCCAGCGAGGCCAGCAGCAGAGCAACGATCAGCACCGAGATGTTGGAAAACTTGTCGCCCAACCAGCCCCCGCCAATGCCACCCAGCGGGCGCATCCACAACTTGATCGTGGTGATGGTGCCCGCCATGACCGCCGTCAGACCGCCACCTTGCAGGTAATCCGAGAAGCTGTAGGTGGCCCAGAAGATGTGGTAACCGCAGAACACGATGGCGGTGACGAGCCACAACTCAGGGATTTTCACCAGCGTCGTCAGATCCTGGAGCAGGTTGAACTTGCCCTTCTCCACCGCTGGCGTGTCCTCCATCGATTTCGGATCCTTGATCAACACCAGCACACAGCCGATGGCGATACAGGTAAAGGCGTAGAGATAGACCACATGCTTGAAGCCTTCGGCAGTGGACTCGCCACGGGTCTCGGTGGCGAACGCAAACAGTGCCAATGCAACCGTCGCCAGCAACGCTTCAACCAGACCGCGACCACCATCAAGGATGCCGAAGAAACGCCCCTGCTCGGTGTGGTGAGCAATCATCTTCACCCGCTTGAGCACCGAGGCCCAAAAGGTCAAACCGGTGGTCAGGCCCCAGCAACCAAAGATGATCATCAGCCCGGTCATCGACGGCGCGGTCGAATACCAGAGCCCCAAGGCGCCGGTGGCAACCAGCGAGAAGAAAATCAGAAAGCGTGGCGCAATTCGGTCGGCCAGCCAGCCGCTCGGCAAATAGCTGAGCAGGAAGATCGTGCCGAGCATCGAGTACAGATAGCCCAGTTCACTGTGGCTGATCTGAAACACCTCGAGCATCGTGGTCTGGTAGACCTGGCGCAGGTACAGAATCGGATAGATCGCGCCGGCGGCGAGCACCAGCAACATCAATTGGAAATAGCGACTTCCCTTGTCACTTTGGCTTTTCACAGCCGAATTGGAACCCTGAACAGCGGCAGCAGAGGATGCATGCTTGGACATTGAAGTGACCTCGGGCAACCCGGTGCTCCGGGCGCCCCTGATAATTGTTTTTATAGGTGCAGCGTGAGGCGTGTTGCGGTGGATCAGTACTTCATGACCACGAGTCGGGTCTGGGTAAATTCGAGCATGCCGTGCTTGCCGTCATCGCCGCCCAGACCGGAACGTTTCCAGCCGGCGTGGTAGCCCTGATACGGATCGGCCGGGGTGCGATTGACGTACAACTCGCCTGCCTCGATGGCGTTGGCAACTTTCTGCGCGGTGCGATAGTTCTCGGTGTAGAGCACCGACGCCAGGCCGAACTGGTGGTCGTTGGCCATGGCCAGCGCCTCGTCGATATCCCGATACTTGAGCACCGGCAGCACCGGGCCGAAGATTTCTTCCTGAACGATTTCCATGTCCTGACGGCAGCCGCTCAGCAGCGTTGGCGGGTAGAAATGCCCCGGCCCTTGCGGCAGTACACCGCCACTTTCGAGGATCGCGCCTTGTGCAACGGCGCGCTGGACCATGGCGTGGATGTTCTTCTGCGAACTGGCGTTGACCAGCGGGCCCATGAGGTTTGCGTCGGTCGCGCGATCGCCGAATTTGACGTTGGCGATTTTGGCCTTGAGCAGACCAAGGAACTGCTCATAGATGCTTTCCTGCACATAGACACGCTCCACCGCCGTGCACAACTGGCCGCAATGGGTGGTCTTGGAGGCAATGATCGCGCTCGCGGCAGCTTCCAGATCGGCATCCGCCTCGATGATCGCCGGGGTCTTGCCGCCCAACTCCAGCGACGGCTTGGCGATGTTGGTCTTGCAGTAGTCGAGCACGATACGCCCGGCGTTGACGCTGCCGGTCAGGGTAATCAGGCCCACCGCTTTATGAGTGCAAACCGCCGCTGCGGTGGCGTGATCCATGGTCAGGATATTGATGACACCCGCCGGCATGCCCGACTGCTGCACCGCTTTGGCGATTTCGAACGCCGAAGTCGGTGTGTTGTTGCTCGGACGCACCACCACGGTATTGCCGGCAATCAGCGCCGGGGCGATTTTGCGCAGCAAGGTATAAACCGGGTAGTTGAACGGGATCAGGCAGGCCACGACACCAATGGGCTCGCGGTGTAGAAACAGGTTCTCGTCGGGACTGTCGCTGGGGATGATTTCGCCTTCAATACGCCGCGCCCACTCGGCGTGGTAGCGGGTGATCTGTGCGGCGTAGCGGGCTTCGTTGCTGGCATCGCTGATGCTTTTGCCGGACTCCGCTGCCAACGCGGCGCCGATGGCCTCGGCGCGATCCTCAAGAGCCGTGGCGAGCGCTCGCAGATGTTCGCCGCGTTCGATGCTGGTGAGTTTGCCCCAGACCTTTTGCGCCGCTGCGGCGGCGTCGACGGCGGCGGTGGCCTCTTCAGCAGTGGCGCCCGACACATGGCCGAGCAGCGCTTCGGTGGCCGGGTTGTAGACCGCGATCAGCGCCGCGCTGGCAGGCTCGATGAATTGGCCGTTAACAAAATTTCGCTCGGTTCGCATGTGCATCGCCCATCGTTGTTTTTATCAATGCCACCAGTCTTGTCATCGATGGCAGGTTGAACAAACGATTTATCGGGCGCCAGAACATTCGAAAAATGCAGGTTACTCCCAATAGCGATGTCTCAGATGGCCGCAGTCGAAGGCTCCAACTGGCGCTGGGCCAACCAGATCTCTTCCTGCAACCACTGACTGAACACCTGCAACTGCGGCAGTTCAGTCTGCTCCGGCCGGGTTACCAGCCAATACGACTGATGCCCCTCAACATGCACGTTCAGCACTTGGGTCAACTGACCGCTGGCCAACTCTGCGGCGACCATGTGCCAGTCGGCAATGGTAATCCCCAGCCCATCGGTCGCCGCTTGTATCGCCAGATCCAGCAGGTCGAACTCATAGCCGCCCTGGGTATCGACACCGCTGATACGTGCCGCGTCGAGCCAGTGTTTCCAGGTCAGGTAACGCTGATCTTCCTTGGCCAACACATGCAGCAGTGTCAGGCGATTGAGATCGATGCCCTGCTCGCTACCCTCGCGGGTGTATAGAAAAGGCGCACACACGGCGATATGTCGCTCCTGGATCAGCAAAGAGCTGTCGAGCCCGTCCCACTCGCCGTCGCCAAAACGGATCGCACAGTCCAGGTTGCTGGTTTCCGCCAGGCTGTCCTGCAAGCGCGTGGTGATGCTCAACTCGAGTTCCGGGTGCTGCTCGCGCAAACGCCCCAGCCGCGGCATCAACCAGCGACTGGTAAAGGTTGGCGGCGCGTTGATGTGCAGACGATTGGAGTGGGTTTTCTGCTGGATGCTGCGCACCGTCAGCTCAATCTTGTCGAATGACTGATGCAGTGCCCGCAGCAGAACCTTGCCGGCACTGGTCAGCTCCAGATGATGATGGCGACGCTCCAGCAGGCTTTCGCCGAGCTGCTCTTCCAACTGCCGGACCTGACGGCTCACTGCGCTTTGGGTGACATTGAGCAACTCGGCGGCGCGGGTGAAGCTGCCGGTGCTACCGGCCACTTCGAACGCTTTGAGCGCATTCAGGCCGGGCATTTTGCGTTTCATATCAAGGCACTCGAAAACCACTGACAAGACGCGAAGCATCCCACGAGTTTGACGGACTGTCCTACAGGAATTTCCGAGTAACATGCATTCGACGCAGGTTCTTCCGTCGTTTTTATCGTTTGTTCAAGATCTGTCGGATGGCAAAACTGCGCGGCATCTCTAATAAAAACAATCGAGAGCCGCTCCATGCCCTTCCCCTCTTTGTTTCGCCTGCGCACGACTTCCATCGCTCTGTTCTGCAGCTTTGCCGCTCCGGCAATGGCGGTGCAGGTCACCGATAATCTTGACCTGGGCGGCGCCATTCGCGCGCGCTGGGATGTCGATCCTGATCGCGACATTCAAAAGTTCGGCCTCGACACGGTGTTCCTCAGCGCCAAGTACAACTCCGATACCTGGATCGGCGAGGCGCAGTATCGCTTCTACGGTCGCTCCTACCCTTACCAGTACAGCAAAAACTACGGCGACATCCGCTTCGCCAAGTTCGCGTGGGCCGGGTACAAATTCAATCCCGATCAGCAAGTGCAGGTGGGGTTGAACACGGTGCCGTTCGGTTTGCAGCCCTACTTCGGCAGCACCTTTTACGAAACCCTGGGCAACGTCATCGGCCTGGAAGATGTGCAGCAGGTCGGCGCCAAATACATCCAGCAAAGTGGCGACTGGAATTTCCAGGCCGGTTACTACCTGCGTCCTGCCTGGCAAGGCAAAGGCACCAGCAATGGCGTGACCTATTCCAGCGTGGTGTCCGAGGCTGACAGCTACGTCGCTGACGGCAGCGACAACCAGGAGCGCAACACCCTGGTGCTGCGAGTGGCCAAGGCCATGGATCTTGGCCCCTGGAAATCCGAAGTCGGCGTCTCGGGTCTGACTTCAAGCCTTCAGAACAGAGACACCGACAACGATGGGCGACGCAACGCCGTCGCCGTCCACTATCTGGGCAAGAACGGCCCGTGGGGCGTGCAACTTCAGGCGGCGCGACAGCAGATGTCGCCGCGCAACCCCGGCAGCGATGAAGTGGTAACGCTCGGCGGTTACGACGGCACCTACAACGTTGCCAGTCGCGGCAATTTGTACGTCGCGGATGTGAGTTATGACGTCGCCGGCAAGTACCTTTTCGATCAAGTCAGCGGGATCAAGCTCTACGCCAACTACAGCGCTTTCGACAAGTCTGCCAGCGGCTTCAAGACGTCGGAACGAATGATCCTCGGCAGCTCGTTTTCGGTCAGCAAGTTGTGGGTGGCCGCCGAATGGCTGATCGGCAAGAACGATCCCTACATCGGCGGCAGCAGTTACACCCAGAGCCTGGGTGCCGGCGGACTGGATCAGTGGGAGAACCAGATGTATGTGAACATTGGGTATTACTTCTGATCCGGGATTGACTGCGTATCAAAGTCAGCCTTCGCGAGCAAGCTCGCGAAGGCGTCCTGCCAAACACCACTTGCATCCGCCCCTCACCAATAGTCAGATAGGCCCTACAAACCAAACTTACAAAAATAAAACCGAGCTAAACGCTCGATCCGGGGTTCTGCCTCCATGCGTCAACTGCCCTCGCTCAACACCCTGCGCGTGTTCGAAGAAGTCGCGCGCCATCGCAGTTTCAGTCAAGCCGCACAAGGACTGAACGTCACTCAGGGCGCAGTCAGTCGCCAGATCAAACAACTCGAAGACTACCTGGGCGTGGCGCTGTTCGTCCGCACCCCGCAAGGCCTGTCACTGACCGAAGCCGGTAGCAACCTCAAACCGCATCTGGCCGAAGCGTTCGACCACATGGAACGTGCGCTGCAAGCGGTGCGCGTGCCCAACCTGCGTCAACGCCTGCGCGTGCTCGCACCGCCAACCTGGGCGACACGCTGGCTATCGCCGCACTTGCGTGCGTTCTGTCAGCGCTATCCAGACATCAGCCTGAGCGTGACCAATCAGGCCAGCCACGACAGCGCCGCAGAAATCGACTGCCACATCCGTTTCGGCCTTTGCGCCTCTACGCATTGCGCCAGTCAATTGTTGGTGATGGAACGGCACATCGCAGTGGCCAGCCCTGAGTTATTCAATGGCGATCAAGCGCCGGATTTGAGGGAGTTTCCACTGTTGCACATCCTCCACGACGGCAAGCGCCTGAAGGTTTGGGAGAACTGGCTGGCGGCCATGGGCCGGGAGGACATCGATGCCGGGCAGGGACTGGAATTCAGCACACTGGATCAGGTGATCCACACCGCGCTGTCCGGAGGTGGCCTGGCGGTGATCGATCGGCAGATGATCGAGAAGGAACTGGCTAACGGCAGCCTGTTACCGATCACCCCGATTGAAGTGATCGGCCCCTACGGTTACTGGCTGGATGTGGCGAATGACAAGCAAGGCTTGTCGAAAGTGAAGCTGTTTACTGACTGGTTGAGTCTGGTCAGTAATCCTTGAACATCTCACATCATCTGTAGGAGCTGCCGCAGGCTGCGATCTTTTGATCTTGAAAGTCAAAATATCGCAGCCAGCGGCAACTCCTGCAGAGTGGTTTGTCAGATCGGGGTGGCGACCTTGGTCACGACAACCGCGCTGCCCTCCACCGGACTCTGCGCCTTGCACGCCTGACTCAACGTCAACGACTTGGTCTCCGGCGCCCATGCCCACGACAGCAACGCACCGATCGCCAGAATCGCTGCCAGAATGCCCATGGTCGGACTCAGGCCAATCCCCGCAACACTGACCGGCAACAGGAACGTACTCACTGCCGAGCCCAAGCGACTCACTGCTGTTGCCAGGCCAATACCGCTAGCGCGCACTTCGGTCGGGAAACTCTCTGCCGGGAACACCCCGACCAGATTGCTCACCGCCGACAACACCAGTGTGAACACGCCGAACACCAGCACCATCAGCCACGCCGCGCTGCCCGGCAACACCGCCAGCAGGAGCAACGCCACCGCAAGGATGATGAACGAGTTGATCAGAAATCCGCGGCGGGTGAACTTGATCGTGCACCAGATGCCGATCAGCGCACCGAGGATCAACAGCATGTTCAGCATCAGTTCGGTGCCAAAGCCTTCCGCCAGGCCCATCTGCTGCAGGATCGACGGCAGAAATGTGTAGATCGCAAAGTACGGCATCACGATGCACACGAAAAACAGGCAGTTGAACGCGGTGCGTTTGCGGTACTCGCGGCTGAACAACACCGCATAGCCGGAACGGGTTTCCGTGGAGCGGGTTTCATCCAGCTCTACGTTATCGCCCAGATGTTTTTTGACGATCGCCCGCGCCTCGTCCACCCGCCCTTGATTGACCAACCAGCGTGGCGACTCCGGCGTGCCGATCCGCGCAATCAGAATCAACGCAGCGGGGATCGCTGACGAGGCCAGCATCCAGCGCCAGGCATCGTCGCCAAGGCTGAGCATCGCGGTGCCGACGAAGGTGGCGGCAACGTAACCAAACGTCCAGATCACGCTGAACGACCCGAGCAACACGCCACGATGCTTCTTCGGCGAGAACTCGGCCAGCATCGCGTGACCGACGCTGAAATCACCGCCCAACCCAATGCCGATCAGCACGCGGCAGAGAAACAGGCTCATCGCCGTTTCAACGTAGAACTGCATCACCGAGGCAACAGTGATGAGCACGAAACTGACCAGGAAGATTTTCTGCCGGCCGACCTTGTCCGAGATCCAGCCGAAAAACAGACTGCCGAAAAACAGCCCGATCAACGCCGAAGCGCCAATCAATCCCTGCCAGAACGCATCCAGTTGCATTTGCGGGCTGAGCAAGGTGAACGCAATGCCGATCAGGCCAAGGATATAGCCGTCGGTGAAGTGCGCGCCGAAGGTCAGGCCGGCGATTTTGATGTGGAAGCGACCGATGGGCAGGTCGTCGATTTTTATCGGTTGAGCGGACATGTTCATCTCCAATTGTTGTTATTGACGGAGAAATCGATTGCTCTTGTTTTTACGGTGGACGCGATCCCTGTGGCGAGGGGATTCATCCCCGATGGGGTGCGAAGCAGCCCTTCTTTTGAATCAAAAAGCAGGGGAGTACTGCGCAACTCATCGGGGGATAAATCCCCTCGCCACATAACGCCTCACAAGGTTTCATCAGGAGAAGTCAGAGACCGCCCATCAACAAGTATTTGATCTCCAGATAGTCATCCAGACCGTACTTCGAACCTTCGCGCCCGAGGCCCGATTCCTTGATCCCGCCGAACGGCGCTACTTCCGTAGAAATGATCCCTTCGTTGATCCCGACCATCCCGGCCTCAAGTCCTTCGGCCATGCGCCACACCCGGCCAATGTCGCGACTGTAGAAATACGCCGACAGCCCGAATGGCGTGTCATTGGCGCGCTGCAATACTTCGGCTTCATCCTTGAAGCGGAAACACGCGGCGACCGGCCCGAAGGTTTCGTCCTGCGCGATCAGCATGTCGCCATTGACCTCGGTGAGGATGGTTGGCTCGTAGAACGTGCCACCCAAGGCATGACGACGCCCGCCGCACAACAGCGTGGCGCCCTTCTCCAGTGCATCGCTGACATGGCTTTCAACCTTGGCCAGCGCGGCAGCGTTGATCAATGGGCCTTGCTCGGTATCACCTTCCAACGCACTGCCGACTCGCATCGCCGCAACGGCTTCAGCCAGTTTGCCGGTGAAGGCCTCGTACACACTGTCTTGAATGAAGAAGCGGTTGACGCACACACAGGTCTGCCCGGTGTTGCGAAATTTGGAGGCCATCGCACCTTTGACGGCAGCGTCCAGATCGGCATCGTCGAAGACAATGAACGGCGCGTTGCCGCCCAGCTCCAGCGAGACCTTTTTCAACGTGTCGGCGGCCTGCCGCATCAGCAATTTGCCAGTGCGCGTAGAACCGGTGAACGACAGTTTGCGCACCACGCTGGAAGCTTGCAGCGCGCCACCAATAGCGACGGCATCGCCGGACACTATATTGAGCACACCCGCCGGAATGCCGGCCTGTTCAGCCAGTACCGCCAGGGCGAACGCCGACAATGGCGTCTCTTCCGAAGGTTTGAGAATCATCGTGCAACCCGCCGCCAACGCCGGCCCCACCTTGCGGGTGACCATTGCCAACGGGAAGTTCCACGGGGTAATCGCCGCAACCACGCCGATGGCTTCCTTGACCACAATGATCCGAGCATCGGCCTTGTGGCTCGGGATCACATCACCGTAGGCACGCTTGGCCTCTTCGCCGAACCATTCGAGGAAGCTTGCGGCATACACTACTTCGCCCATAGCCTCGGCCAACGGCTTGCCCTGTTCACGACTGAGCAGTGTCGCCAGATCTTTCTGGTTGGCGAGCATCAAGTCACTCCAACGCTTGAGCCGTTGGCTGCGCTCCTTCGCCGTCAGTTTTCGCCACGCCGGCAACGCACGGTTGGCAGCCTCGATGGCCAGAACGGTTTCCTCGGCACCGGCCTTTTGCACCTCGGCAATCAACTCGCCATTGGCCGGATTGCGCACCGGATAAGCCGAGCCACCCCTGCCCCATTGGCCATCGATGAAGTTGCCGTACCGGATCAAATCGCTCATGCCACCGCTCCTTGCAGGGTGAACCGCTCCAGCCCCGGACGGGCCATGCGCAAGATGCGTTTGCCAGCGGTGTAATCGTTGATCACGTCGCACGGCGTGTAATTGCGTTCCAGTTCATGCAACTCGTCAGCGTCGAGCCTGGTTTCCAGCGCGGCCAGCGCACTGTCGAACTGCGCCGTGGTATCAGCGCCGACCAGCATGCAGTCGACACCGGGGTGATTGGCCACCCAGGCCTGGGCGATTTGCGCATTCGACACGCCGCGAGCCCGGGCTACGCGCTGCACCGAATGGGCGATCTCGAACGAGGCTTCGTCGCTGTACATCTGCTGGGTAAAGAAGTCGGTCTGGTTGCGGGTCGACTGCACGTCACCGGTCAGCAAGCCGCGAGCCAGCGGACTGAACACCGAGACGCCAATACCCTGGTCGCGGCAGAACGGAATCATCTCGCGCTCTTCTTCGCGGTAGGCGCAATTCAATTGCAGCTGCATGTTGATCGGCTTGACCCAACCATTGCGCTCGCAAGCCATGAGGATCTTCGCCAGTTGCCCGGTGAGCATGGTGGATACGCCGATATAGCGAGCCTTGCCCGAGCGCACGATATCGTTCAATGCGCTCATGGTTTCTTCGACCGGGGTATTCACGTCGAAGTAATGCAGCATGAACACGTCGACGTAATCCATGTCCAGACGCTTCAGCGACGCATCAATGCTGTCCATGATGTGCTTGCGCGAATGGCCGCTGGCATTGATGCCGGTGCGAGTGCCGTAACCGACCTTAGTGGTAATCACCAGGTCTTCCCGGCGAGCCAGACGCTTGACGATACGCCCGACCACCTCTTCACCGACACCGGCGGAATAGAAGTCTGCGAGGTCGATGAAATTCACGCCGTTATCCAGTGCGTGCGCGACGATCGGCTCGCTCTGCTTTTCATTGAAGATCCACGGTTTCCAGTCCGGCGTGCCCATGTTCATGGTGCCCAGGCACAAGCGGGAAACTTGCAGGCCGGAGTTGCCCAAACGAATGTATTGCATGGCTCTGACCTCAGGCTTTCGGCGTGTAGAAAGGGTTGCTGATGTGCGCGACAACATCTTTGAGTTGCGCGGTTTCCGGCTTGCCGGTCAGGGCTGCGCGAATCGCAGTGCGGCAGGCGTTGTAGTTGTTCAGATACACAGCGTCGAGATCGTCGCAGGCCGGGTTGACCCAATTGGCCGTGACGATCGCCCACTCATCTTCGGCTTCCGGTGGCAGCGTGCCGTCGAGCAATGCTTCAAGTACTGCTTTAGCGATCCCGGCTTGCGAAGCGCCCCACGTTGCGTTGCCGTGCAGGTCGCTACTGATCGCGGCTTTGTTCACATACAGGGTCATCGGCTTGACTGGAATGTTTGGCTGCGCAATCACCATGAACGGGCAATGGCCCTGGCTCGGCGACGCGAGGCTGTTGGCGAAAGCCTGCCCCGCCGGACCATTGCGCGGGCCGATCAGAATATTGATGTGCGCGGCGTTCACGCCCGGGCCTTCGAAACCTTCACCGATGTACAGGTCGAGTTCTTTCATCAGTCATTACTCTTTGTGGTGCAGAGGGATTGTTCGGGTGATCGGCAACTCACGCGGGCCGGATGGCGAGCGTGATCAATAACGGGCATGGGGAGGTGCGACGGGGAAGATGCGACATGGCTGCAAACGCTCTCTGGTTGTTATTGATGAGCTGTGTTTGCGATTTTTTAACACCGGGCCATGAGCCGGCTGTAACCATTAAAAATCATGGGGCAATGACTTTTAGTCATGGCCCCTTGAAGACGACTGGAGAAAGGTTGCTAGCGACGCAAGCCCTGGCTCACGGGCCTGAAGGCATTCACAGCGAGCCAGGCAAAGCCGATGCGGCTTTCGATCTGGTTCATACACACTGAAGGTCAACGCCGACCTGCACAACCCGTTGCTGTGCGTCAGCAGCGTCTATGACATTGCCTCTGGCGACCTCTCGCTGCCGGGCACCTGGAAAATGAAGGAGGGTAAATAATGTTCGTCAACGTGTTCGATACCCACGTGCGGACCAAAGATGGCCGCTACCTGCACTTCGATGTGCTCACCGATCGCCAGGCAGACGCGGCGAAGTCCTACGCCCGGCAGTTTCTGATCGACAACGGCTTGCAAGACGAGGACATTTCCCAGAGCCAGTGCCAGTTCTGTCACAGCGAACCGGCCAATCCGCAGGTCGCTGCGGCGATCAACGAAAAAGGCTATTTCATCATCACTCTGCAAGGCTTCGAGGAGTAACGCCATGACCCGCTATCAGCCACTGAACTGCGATTTGCACGACTATCTGGAAATCGCCTGCATGCGCGGCTATCAATTGGATATCGAGTTGATCGATGGTCAGCGGCTGGTTGCCCGGGCCATCACCACTCGCACCTCCAGCGACAAAGAGGAGTTCCTGGTTATCGAACAGGCAGGTGCGCAACAGGACATCCGTCTCGACCAACTCTTCGCAATCACGCCGCAGGATGCCAATGCCGAGTTCGGTCGGATCGTGCTCAGCGAAGCATCTTGCGGCATCTGAGAAAAAATCCCGTCCGGATTGAACCGGCGCGGGATTTTTTTGAAACGAAGAGGCTTTACGCAACCACAGGAATCATCGGATCGGCAGCCGCCAGAGCGCTCACCCGATCAGCCGCCGGCGGATAGATCCACTGAGTGTTGATCTGGGTTTTCAAAGCTTTGCCTTCCTGTTTAACCAGTTTCACCTGACGATCCCAGCCTTCGGTGTACACCGCGCCCCACGCACCAAGGTCCAGACACGTTACGTATTTCGGCTGGCTGTACGGCGTCGGGTCAACCCCGAGAATCTGCGCCGCAACGTTATTGCCGGCGTGACGACCGAGCGAGATCGCATGCTGGCAGGTCATCAGCGCGTAGTTGCCGATATCGTCGGTAGCGGCGTAGGCCACATCGCCGGTGGCGAAGATATCGTCCTGCCCGATGACTTTCAGGTGCGCGTCGACGTGCAGGCGCCCTTGCTTATCGCGTTCGGCGGGGATTTGTTCAGTCAGAGAGCTGGCGCGCACACCGGTGGTCCAGATGACGGTTTTCGCGTCGATGTGCTGACCGTCCGACAGGGTCGCACCGTTAGCGTCGATTGATTGCACCGAAACGCCCAAGCGCCATTCAACCCCCAGCTCCTCGCTGGCTTCGACGATGGATTTACTGATTTCTTCGCCCATCGAGGCACCGATCTTCTGTCCACGATCGACGACGATAACCTTGATATCAGCCTGCTCACCGAGAATCTCGCGCAGACGCGCCGGCATTTCCGTCGCCGTTTCAATGCCAGTGAAACCGCCACCTGCGACCACGACGGTATTGCGCGCCTGGTTTTCCGGCAGATTTTTCAGGGCTTTCAGGTGAGTTTCCAGGTGAATGGCCGCTTCGATCCGGTCCACATCAAAGGCGTGCTGGCTGACACCAGGTGTGTCTGATTGTGCCAGGCCACTGCCGGCCGCCAACACCAGTTTGTCGTAGTGAAACACTTGCTTCACGCCAGAGGCATCGGTGTAGCCGACCGTTTTTTGCGCGACATCGATGGTCTCGGCCGCGCCTTTGATGAAGTGAACGCCGACCACTTCGAACAGTTCATCCAGCGGTGCAGCCAGTTGATGAGCATTCGGTTCGTAGAATCGCGGACGTACACGCAACTCGGCCTGCGGCGCGAGAACGCTGACTTCGACGTCATCACGACCGTGAAGATCCACCAGACGCGTCGCACTCAACGCCGACCACATACCGCCAAAACCCGCGCCGATAACCAGAATCTGCTGCTTCATTGTGTTTCTCCAGAAAAAGCCAAACCGCTGAAAGAGAGGTGATCGATGTTGCCGAAAGCCACACGCTGCCAACCCTATAGCGCCGACTCTATTGGTCGGACATAAATCCAACAAGTCAGATTTACTGATAGATTTAAACGAAATATTAGATATTGATCGCGCTTGATAACCTACCAATAACCTAAGATTTATTGGAGAAATGACACAGAAGGATGCAACTGCATTTGATCTGACAGATTGCCGAGTCGGCATCAGACTGTTAGCATTTACGACAAATCAAGTCGGACTTATATATGTCTCTTTACAGCGCAGGCGTCGAATACGGCATTCATTGCCTGACTTTTCTGGTGGGTAACGGAGGCGACAGCCGCGAAGCCAGCGTGCGTGACCTGGCAGAATTGCAAGGCGTGCCAGTGGAATATCTGGCGAAGATCTTCACCAAACTGGCCAAAGGCAAACTGGTAGTGGCGTCTGAAGGCGTGCGCGGCGGGTTCAGCCTGGCGCGGCCGGCCGACGAAATCACCCTGCTCGATATCGTCAAAGCCATCGATGGTCGCAAGAATATTTTCGAATGCCGGGACATTCGCGGGCGTTGCGCGCTGTTTGAAGGCAGTCCCCCGGAGTGGGCGATTGAAGGCACCTGCTCGATCCACGCGGCCATGATGACCGCGCAAAACCGCATGGAAGAAGCGCTTTCGCAGCAAACCATTCTCGACATTGCGAGAAAAGTCGGACGCAAAGCACCAGCGGAGTTCGGCCAGCAAGTGGAGGACTGGATTCAGGATCGCCGCGAGAAAAAGGGCAATTTCGGTACTATCCCACTGACCGACATTTCAGACTGACCGCCCCGAAAGCCAAAAAAAAGCAGAAACCGTTGATGCGGCTTCTGCTTTTTTTACGCTCATAAATGGCGTTACAGGCAATCGCGCACCGATTTGCGCAACGACCCGGATTTTGCCCATGGCGGCCCCTGGTACAACGACACGCGGCTACCGTCCTTGTACTTCACGATATCGAGAATCTCGTCAGCCGTGATAATGCTTGGCGCAGTAATACGATAGCCGTTGGAAATCGAAGTCTGCGAGGTCTTGGCGACATCCTGTTGCCATAACGGTAATACACAAGCGGCATAGTCCCTTGGCGTCTTGTCACTGGTTTTGCTCACGTTGGGCTCACCCGGCACCAACGATGTCGGCAGCGAGCATCCCGCCAACATGGCCAACGCCAGACTCCCGATCCATATTCGCATGGTGTTCCCTTAATCAAAAAAAGCGAATGTAACGCCTAACCGTAGTACACATCCATCGTGGCACCGCGCCCTCAATGAACATAGGACAATTTTTTACATCGATCAGGCCAATGACAGACCAGCTACGCGCGACAGCTGAAAAATGCGGCTACTCTTTTCTACCGAGAATGTTCAGGAGGTGATCATGCGGCTCAACGAATACGAACACGAACTTCAGCGCGACCTGCAGAGTGTCGCATCGGATCTGCGCTGGTCGGCAGTCGACCTTAAACGCATCGCCGAACAGTTGCGCAAGTCCGGTAACGAAGCGGACGCCCAGACAGTCCTGAGATCCTGCGAGGTTTTGCAAAGCGATGAAGAGCGACTGCAGTTGTACGCCAGAGAAGTGAAGGCGCGCGCCATCAGCCGAATCAAAGTCCACTGATACTGACTCGCCCCACCCAACACGAGCCCCGGCGTAAACCGGGGCTTTTTCATTATTGCCTCCTGCAGGAACCTTTAAAGAATGGCTCGGCTCGAATATTGCAGTTTTATTACCAATTCGTGACAGGCAGTTAACAGGTAACAGATGAAAGTACGAGCAACCGTCATTTGCGAACAGGACCGTCACATTCTCCTGGTGCGCAAACCTCGATGCCGCTGGACTTTGCCCGGAGGCAAAGTGGAGCCCGGTGAAACCCGAGCGAATGCAGCCGTGCGCGAATTGCGCGAAGAAACAGGGCTGAAGGCCGACGACGTGCTTTACCTGATGGAACTACAAAGCGGCAGCACCCGGCATCACGTCTATGAGGCCTCAGTGCTGAATATTGATCAGGCACGCCCGCAGAACGAGATCATCGACTGCATCTGGCACCCGCTGAATGCCGTGCACAATCTGCATACCAGCGACGCGACCTTGCGCATCGTCCAGGCTTTTCAACGACGTTTATGAGGTTCAGCCGGCGAAAGCCCTGCGGCCCGCGCTTATTTCCGTGCGTAATTCACCGATGAAATTGGAAATGTCACGGATCGTGACGAGATGTTCCGGGGAAACGCCATTGAGCAGTAACTCGACGCGCCCGCTGTCCGGCTCATAAACCTTGATCCGCAATAACCCCTGCCCTACTTGCGTGCAGTCGCACTTCAGCGCAGGGAAGCCGGATTCGACAATGCGGCAAATGTCGGCAATGGCGAGCATGAGCGGACGCCTCACAGGCGCGGGATCGATCCGATGAGCATAGATGAGCGATTACCGCCCCGCTCGCCCGAAAAACGCCAACTTGATCACATATTCCATCTGTCTCTCAGTGGGCGTCATGGCCCCAGATCCAGTTCCAGAGCCCCGGCAACTGCACCGACTCAGAGCTTTGCTGAACAGTACGCGCCAGTGCAGCCTTCTCCAATGCAGCGCGGTCATCATAGAACGGCTTGTCCGCCAGCCTCACGCCGGTAGCCGCAGCGCTATCAAGCAGGATTTGCAGGTATTCACGCGTATGCCGCGCGGTATAGCGGTTGAGGTCATGGAAGGTCACTACCACCGGAATCACCCCGTCCACGGTTGGAATTTCGCCTTGGGCAATGCGCTCGCGGACTTCCGATAACTGCCGAAGCATGTTCGCCCGTCGACGCGGGCTGGCATTGAAACCCCAGATCTTGCCGTCATTGGCACTCAAATCGGTCAACAAAACGTGCAGCCCGTGTTGCTGATAGGCGGCGAAAGTACGTTTGTCGTAGTTCCAGAATGGCGGGCGCAACAACTTGGGCGGCGCTCCGGTAATGGCCGCGATGTCCGCTGTGCCGTTGCTCAGCGACTCTTCGAGTTGTTGTGGGTCGAGCGAGCGATGGTTGGTGTGCCAGTGAGTGGCGGTATGAAACGCGAGAATATGCCCCTCATTGTGCTCACGTTGCATGATGCTACGGCCGATCTCGCTATGACCGGCCCGAGGCGCACGAGTCTGGACGAAAAACACGGCTTTGATGTCCGGTTGCAGCGGATTGTCCTTCAGACTGTCGAGCACCGTGGCCGATGGGTTCCAGAAACTTGAAGCGCTGGGGCCGTCATCGAACGTCAGCAGAAAACGAACCGGCGCTTGATCCTTCAGCCGTGTTTCGGTTTTCGCAGTCATTTCGATGGGCGCGGCGATACAGCCTGCCAGTCCGAAAACGATGGCCGTCGCACAAAGAAGCTTGAATCCGGATGTCATGTTTTGCCTTGAGCCCGACCACTGCGGTCATATTGTCGATCGGCAAAGCTCCCTCGCCCTTATCCATCCCTGCGCTCGGTTCTGCGAGCTGAGGTTGGATAAGGTACACAGGGTTTGGTTCCGGCGCTCGTTCAGCGAGTCAACGCCTGCTCGAACGAGGTGTCGATAATCCCCGACGTGGCCAGCGGTGCCGGCAACGCTTTAACTTTAAACAGGAAATCCGCAGTGCTTTGCAGGTCGGTCGCGGCTTGTTGATCGACCGGTCCGACCGTCATGTGCGCCTGGCGCAGCCAGTGCCGCGAAACCTCCTGATCAAGATTGGCCTTCTTCGCCCACAAGTCAGCGTACTCGTCGGTATGGCTATCGACCCACGCGCGCGCCTGCTTTAAACGCCCGAGAAAATCGGCTATCGCCTCACGTTTACTATCGACAGACGGTGTTGATGCTGCAATCGCACTAAGCCCCGGCATCAGATTCTTCGCGGTCAGAATCGGACGAGCGCCGGAGAACAGAATCTGCTGGGAAATGTACGGTTCCCACACCGGAAAGGCATCGATGCTGCCCTGGGGCAAAGCAGCAGCCGCATCAATCGGCATCAGCTTGACGAAGTCAACGTAGCTCTCTGGCAGACCACTCTGCTCCAGTGCGCGCAAGGTCAGTTGCTGGCTCCATGCGCCGGGCCAGTAAGCGACTTTCTTGCCCTTCAGGTCAGCGATGGTTTTTACCGGCGAATCCTTTGGCACCAGCAACGCGATGGTGTCCGGGTTCTGCCGTGACACGCCGATCAGTTTCACGGGCGCCTGTTTCGCAGCGAGAAACAGAAAACCTGAATCGCCGAGGAATCCCAGATCGAGAGAACCTGTCTGCAAGGCCTCAGCCAACGGTGCGGCTGCCTGGAAATGCTTCCAGTCCACCGTATACGGCGCGTCTTTCAACACGCCCGATGCTTCCACCGAGGCGCGGATGTTGTAGTAATTCTGGTCGCCGACATGCAGGACCACAGGCTCGGCAGCGTAGGACAAAGGCGATGCGAGCAATGCAACGGTCAGCGCGTTGCGGAGGAAACGGGAAAGCTTCATGGCGAGTCCTGCAAATGAAGGATGCATAGACCATAACGCTCTTAACTACCGAATTTTAAATTCGATTAATGCATAAGCTCATCACTGCAAATACCGAGAGCCAACTAAGCTGATATTTCCTACAGGAGATTCAGCCCATGTGCGGAAGACTCTCGCAATACCGTGGCATTCACGACTTCGTCGCGGTGCTGAGCATTCCCGATGCGTTGATCAACCATGTCGGCGACGCACCACTGGCACACTACAACGCTGCGCCAACCACTTCGCTGGCCATCCTTCAGCAACACAATCACCAGGTTCATGCGCAAAATCTGCGCTGGGGCTGGCGCCCGCATTGGGCCAAGGACCGAGCACCGCCCATCAATGCGCGCGTTGAAAAAGTTGCCCACGGGCCGTTCTTCCGGTCGATCTGGCGTCATCGCCTGATCGTGCCTGTCGACAACTGGTTTGAGTGGGTGGATGCAGAGGATCACACCCGACAACCCTGGCTGATTCGTAGGGCCGATCACGGGCCGGTTTTCTGCGCCGGCATCGGTCAATTTCCGACACCCGATACGCAAGCACTGGATGACGATGGCTTCGTGATCATCACCGCCGACAGCGAGGGCGGCATGCTCGACATCCACGACCGCCGCCCGGTGGTGTTTTGCGCAGAACTGGCACGCGAATGGCTCGACACGGCCACACCGCTGGAGCGGGCCGAACAAATGCTGTTGTTCGAAGGTGAAAAAACCGAGGTGTTCGAATGGCACAAGGTCGACAGAGCCGTGGGCAATTCACGCAATCAAGGCGCAGGCTTGATTGATGAAGTGGCCTAAAGATTTCTTGCCGTGGCGCGTTATCAAAAGGCACCAACCGAGAGTGATTCCGTTTCGTTACAACGACTGTTTCAACAAAGAAACAGCAACCCGCTAAACAGTCGTTTGAGTGAATTAACCGCCTGTCTGACACTTCAACCGTCATACATACATTTAGATGCGCTACGGATAGCATGCGCGCCGCATTTCCATTTGGTATACCAGTTGACCAAAGAGTCAACAAACAAGGAAATTCCCTACAACTCTTTTTAAGCCTTGCAGAGAACTAAGTTGCGCGACGATTTTGCAATCAAACAGGCCAAGGGCCTGGAGTGTGTCTATCTGTCCACGACAGAACGCTTTCAACTCGACTGTTTTATCGGCCATTACATCAAGACCCGAAACCTGAGTTCAGTCCCTGACATCGAACGTATCTTGCGCACCACCCTCGAGGGGTATCCCGGTCATGCGCCGGTGATGGTCAACGAACTCAACGCGTGGATCGACAGAACCTTGGGATATCGGGCAACACATCCGGACTTCACACAGTTGGAAGACCTTTAAAATGCAAAAAAGCCCCGTTTGATACGGGGCTTTTTGTATGGGGCATTCAGGGTTTCAGCGGACGCTCCTGATCCCGATCCGACAACTCTCTGCTGTCATCATGTTTCCAGGTCTGTTCTTGTCGTCTTTTTTGCTCCTCTATCTCAGCTTCCGTTGGCTCATCGTCATCATCATCCGGACGTGTCTGCTCGATTGCCATGCCCACCTCGCTTTTGGAAGAAATCATCATCCTTAGAGCGTAGAACAGTTTCATCGACCCACTTAAAACCACCAATGCAGCAAAGCGAAGAAACCAGCCAAAGACTCTGCCAGCAAATGCCGTTGGAAAGCATGAACAATCTTGCGCAATTGCCCCAGCCCTGCGCGTAACATAGCGCCATTCACAATCGCGTCAGGGAAACGACATGCTGTACCGAATCGCAGCCGATGGGCTGGTGCTGTTTCATTTGCTATTCATTCTGTTCGTGCTGTTCGGCGGGCTGCTGGTGCTCAAGTGGCCGCGGCTGATGTGGCTGCATATACCCGCCGCCGCGTGGGGCTTTGCGGTCGAGATGTTGCACCTGACCTGCCCACTGACCTACTGGGAAAACCTCATGCGCCACGCCGCCGGGCAAACCGAATACGCCGGCGGTTTCATCGAGCATTACATCTGGCCGATCATCTACCCCGCCGGGCTCACCCCGCAGATTCAACTGGCGCTGGGCAGTGTGGTACTGGCGGTTAACCTGCTGGTCTACGGGCGGTTGATTCGCTCGTGGAAACTTCGCCGAGCCGCTGCACACTCTTAACTTGTCTCACCCTCGCGGACTGATGTGAAGCGCGCATCGAAATCTGCCGCCAAATCCGCCAGGGTGATGCCGCCCAACCTCGACAGCAACAGCGCCTGCGCCTCATCGAAGGTGCGCGTCAGCGCGGCATTCACCGCTTGCTCGACCAGACACTCCGGATGATCCGTCGACAAGCCGATGGCAAAAATCGACTGCGTGCCCAGCGCCTGATGAATCTCCAACAGCGAGATCTGCCCCAAAGGTTTGGCCAGCGCCCAACCACCCTGATGCCCCTTCTCCGACGTCACGAACCCCTGCTCCTTGAGCAAGCCCATGGTGCGCCGCACCACCACCGGATTGGTGCCCAGCATGCCGGCGATGGTTTCCGAGGTCGCACGTTTTTCGTGGCGATCCATGTGAATCAATACGTGAAGCATGCGCGACAGCCGAGTGTCATTTCTCATCGATGATCCTTTTCAAGCCCTTGCCAAGACGCGCCGAGTATCGCTTGCAATGTCTGAAGTTACGAGACTATTGACAGGCATATTTCACGTAACTTACGGTGTACCGTGAAAATCACACGGAGATTTGATCATGGTGTACGACGTCATCATCGTCGGCGGCAGCTATGCCGGACTGTCTGCAGGCCTGCAATTGGCCCGCGCCCGACGCAAAGTGCTGGTGATGGATTCGGGCCTGCGTCGCAACCGATTTGCCGAAACTTCCCACGGATTTCTCGGACAGGACGGACGTGCGCCAGGCGATATCGCCCAAGATGCCCGGGCGCAACTGCTGGCTTATCCGACGGTGCAATGGCTGGCAGATACCGCGCTGGAAGCACGTCAGACAGACCAAGGCTTCCAGGTGCACACCACCACCGGCCAGCTAGCCAGCGCCAGACGACTGATCATCGCCAGCGGTGTCATCGATGAATTACCCGCCATCGAGGGTCTTCAAGAGCGCTGGGGTAAAAGCGTGTTTCATTGTCCGTACTGCCACGGCTATGAACTGAATCAAGGCGCAATTGGCGTGCTGGCGACGTCACCGCTGTCGATCCACCACGCCTTGCTCTTGCCGGATTGGGGCCAGACCACTTTCTTCACCAACGGCGTGTTCGAGCCGGACGCCGAACAACTGGCAGAACTCGATCGACGCGGCGTGACGCTGGAATCTCAAACGGTCAGCCATATCAGCGGTAAGCGAGCAGATGTAGTGCTCAGCGATGGCCGGGTGATCAGCGTTGCCGGTCTGTTCGCCATGCCGCGCACTCGAATGGCCAGCCCGTTGGCCGAGCAACTGGGCTGTGTTTTTGAAGACGGTCCGATGGGCCCGTTCATTCAAACCGACGCCATGCAACAGACCAGCATACCGGGCGCGTTTGCATGCGGTGACGCAGCGCTCGCCGCCGGTTCGGTTGCCGTCTCGGTAGGTGATGGCGCACGCGCGGGAGCCGGCACTCACCGCTCACTGGTTTTTGTCTGATACAGACTAACGAGACGTCTGCTTGAGAACTTCCAGCCACGCCGGATCAAGGCGTGGCTGATCGATATCAAAACCAAGCGCCTGCATCCGCTCCTTGTGCGCTTCGACTTCACGGTGCAGTTGCGCATGATCGCTGGAGTTACCGTCCAGCTCATGCATCTGCGTCAGTCCCAAGTGATAGAAACGCAATACCTTCATCGCCGTCGGATCATTTTTCTGCACTGCCGCCGTCACCTGATGCATCACATTGGTGACGCTCATAAGATTGCGCTTGAGCCGCCAGCTATAAACAGCCGGGGCCATCCAGGTCTGATTCCAGAAGCGCCCGCGCAACAAAGCCGCCGTCAGCAGGAACGCCGCAAACACTCCGCCGACATTGAAGCGCAGGTTATCGCCGCCGGGCTCGCCAAACAGTGCCACCGCCACCGTCGAAAACAACATCGCCAGCACCAGGAACAGCACGGCGATGATCATTGTGCTGCGCCGCGTCTGCTGGCGAAAAGTAACGGCGTCCATCGGCTGAATCTCGAACATCACGACTGACTTCCTTGAATGACAAAAAGGGCAACGGAAAAAACTGGCCCGCGCATTATCGCCTCTACCAAGGATTTAGCTATGCTGGGGCTCCTTTTCATCTTTTCACCAATCAACGGGGACATGGCGGTACAGCGCAGATCGTGCCATCTTCATTCATGGATACACACTATTCGGATGCCATTCGCCTGGTTTGGGGATGACATCGTTTTAAGGATCATTGCATGACCCAACGACACGTAATCAACGCCTCGGTCAGCCCTAAAGGCAGCCTGGAAACCCTTTCTCAACGTGAAGTTCAGCAACTGAGCGAAGCCGGATCCGGCAGCACCTACACCCTCTTTCGCCAGTGCGCCCTGGCCATCCTCAACACTGGCGCCCATGTCGATAACGCCAAGACCATCCTCGAAGCCTACAAGGACTTCGAAATCCGCATTCACCAACAGGATCGCGGTGTGCGCCTGGAGCTCTTGAACGCTCCGGCCGATGCTTTCGTCGATGGCGAAATGATCGCCAGTACCCGGGAAATGCTGTTCAGCGCCCTGCGCGACATCGTCTACACCGAAAACGAACTCGATAGCCAACGCATCGACCTGAGCACCTCGCAAGGCATCAGCGACTACGTCTTTCATCTCCTGCGCAACGCCCGCACGTTGCGCCCGGGCGTCGAGCCGAAGATCGTCGTGTGCTGGGGCGGCCACTCGATCAACACCGAAGAATACAAATACACCAAGAAAGTCGGCCACGAACTGGGCCTGCGCAGCCTCGACATCTGCACCGGCTGCGGCCCCGGCGTGATGAAAGGCCCGATGAAGGGCGCGACCATCGCCCACGCCAAACAGCGGATACATGGCGGTCGCTACCTGGGCCTGACCGAGCCAGGCATCATCGCCGCCGAAGCGCCGAACCCGATCGTCAACGAGCTGGTGATCCTGCCGGACATCGAAAAACGCCTGGAAGCATTCGTCCGCGTTGGCCACGGCATCATCATCTTCCCGGGCGGCGCCGGGACCGCTGAAGAGTTCCTGTACTTGCTGGGCATCCTGATGCACCCGGATAACGCCGGTCTGCCGTTCCCGGTGATCCTGACCGGGCCGAAACATGCCGCACCGTATCTGGAGCAGCTCGACGCCTTCGTCATCGCCACCCTCGGCGAAGCGGCCAAGCAGCACTACGAAATCATCATCGACGACCCGGCTGAAGTCGCGCGCCAGATGACTCAGGGTCTGAAAGCCGTTAAGCAGTTCCGCCGCGAGCGCAACGATGCGTTCCACTTCAACTGGCTGTTGAAAATCGACGAAGGCTTCCAGCGTCCGTTCGATCCGACCCACGAAAACATGGCCAACCTGAAACTCAACCGCGACCAGCCACCGCACGAACTCGCGGCCAACCTGCGCCGGGCGTTCTCCGGGATCGTTGCCGGCAACGTCAAGGACAAGGGTATTCGCCTGATCGAAGAACACGGTCCGTATCAGATCCGTGGTGATGCGGTGATCATGCAACCGCTGGATGCTCTGCTCAAAGCCTTCGTCGCCCAGCACCGGATGAAACTGCCGGGCGGCGCGGCGTATGTGCCGTGTTATCGAGTGGTGGCGTAAGCGTTCAAACCTTCACGCCCTCTTGCGGGAACCAGAAAGTTGGCTTCCACAAGTGGGCATTCCTGCGAGGTAAGTATCAATCAGGCCGAAACCGTACCTCGCGATAACGAGGTACTGCCAGATGCCAACCAATGTTGCCGATCCATTGCACCCTGAATGCTTCGGCGCACTGTACGGCCTGCTCGCGAATGACCACATCACAGCCCAATCGATCCAGCTCATCAGGCAGCCGCGCCTGAAGATCGAAAAACATCAAGGCCCATGCTTCGATCCGTTGCCTCACTTCAGTCGCCGCCTGATCAGGGCTCAAGCCTTGATGATGGCGCAGGTGGGTCAGCAGGTTGTAAACATCCTCGTCGGGATTTTCCATAATGCGGAATGACAGAAGATCATTGACCGCCTTCATTAAGTTCAGGGTAATCCTGCGAAGCGTCTGCCATGGCGTGCTGTAGTAGACCGCCGAGGGAAGCTCGATCCGGGTTGCAAAATAGGTGAACTCGAAACAAACCTGAAAACCGCCAGCGTTGCGCCAGATGCTTTCATAATCATCAAGCATCGGTTGAGTTCCTTCAACTCGATGAACGGCAGCACACATACAGGCGTGAATGTAGCTGGTGTATTGATCGAGCGTCCGACATCTCCATTGCTCGGTCATGGACAACCCTGCCCGAGCAATGATGTTTGCCAGTCCCCCTGCCAACCCTTCGCACGTCCGAAAAGCCCCACCAAGCGCAACGTCATGCACCTTGCGCAGTACCTTTTCCAGTGCTTCGGGTGATCGGCTCAGGTCTTCGTCAGCCAAGTCATCCACGCGACTGAACCAACCCGTCAGATCAGAAAGGATATACAAATCTTCACGCTCAGCATCGGGCCACATGTAGCCCCCGTATTTGCCTGGAAGATAGATATCAAGTTGATGCGTCGCACGCGCGGAAGCCTCAAGCCCAAGGCCTTTGAGCCACTGACGAGTATGTTGCTCGGCCTCTTCACTCAGAGGGCTTAATGTAATCTCAAGCCCCTGTAAACAGGGAGGGAGGCAGTAGGTCACAGTGCACCTCGTGGATTTTTCTCATGGCGGAGGGAAACGTGGGGGTTGAGATTTGGCTGTCCTAGAAACTTCGTGACTGAAAGCGCAATACCCTTTGCATCAAGCGCACATTGCTGAAGGACTTCTTCCGGTGTGGCGTGCTCGATAAAGTCGTCCTCGAATCCAAGTTGCAAGGTTGGACGGAACAAGCCAGCGCTGTTCAAATACTCAAGACACGCCGAGCCGGCGCCACCTTTGATACAACCCTCCTCGACAGTAATCAGCACATCGTGACCACGCGCCAGTTCATCCAGTAAGGAATGATCCAGTGGCTTGATGAACCGCATATTGGCCAAGGTCGCATCCAGCGTTATTGCAGCCTCCAGAGAAGCAGCCACAACTGAACCGAAAGCAAGGATGGCAACTCTCGGGTAATCGAGGTGCGTGGACAAACGACAAACCTCACCTCGACCTACAGGAAGGCTTGCCAATGGCTCTCCATCGGGAACACCAACAACCCGCCCCCTTGGATATCGCACTGCAGCCGGCCCATCGTGCATGAGCGCGGTATTCAACATCTGTCGACACTCGTTTTCATCCGCCGGCGCCATCAACACCAAGCCGGGAATACAGCGCAGATAAGCAATATCAAAGGCTCCGGTATGCGTTGCACCGTCCGCCCCAACGACGCCAGCCCTGTCGATAGCCAATACGACTGGCAAATGCTGGATCGCTATGTCGTGGATCAATTGGTCGTAGGCACGCTGCAGAAAGGTCGAGTAGATCACCACCACCGGTTTGAGTCCCTCTACTGCCAAACCTGCGGCAAAAGTCAGGGCATGTTGTTCGGCAATCCCGACATCGAAACACCGACCCGGAAAGCGCCGCTGAAACTCGACAAGCCCCGAGCCTTCGCACATGGCCGGGGATATGACCATCACTCGCGAGTCGTACTCGGCGACCTCGCATAACCATTGCCCAACGACGTCCGCATAAGTCCGAAGCGAAGTTTTCCCGACCTTGAATCCGCATGCAGGATCAAACTTTCCCGGTGCGTGATAGAGCACCGGGTCATGAACCGCAGGCGCATACCCGTAACCTTTGCGGGTGACAACGTGCAGCACTCTGGGTCCTGGGCGCTTGGCGTACACGCGCAAGGCTGAAACCAGTTGATCGAGATCATGCCCATCGATCGGTCCTGAATAGTCAAAACCCAATGCCTGAAAAAAACCGGAAATTGCCTGCTTGCCTTCGCTGCGAGCCAACACCTGAAGGTGCTCACACAAAGCGCCGACCGGCTTGGAAATGGACATGTGGTTGTCATTAAGAATGACTAGCAAGGGCAGGTGCGTGTGCATTCCCGCATTGTTCAACGCCTCGAATGCCATCCCACCGCTCAGCGCCCCGTCGCCAATCACCGCAATACAGTGCCTTGATTCACCCTTGTATTGTGCAGAGACAGCCATGCCTAGTACGGCTGACAGGGAAGTACTGGCATGAGCAGTGCCAAAGCAATCGAATTCAGACTCCTGGCGGCGAGGAAAGCCAGAAATGCCACCCCGCTGCCTGATCCCGGCCATCGCTTTGCGGCGACCAGTCAAAATCTTGTGCGCATAGGCTTGGTGTCCAACATCCCAGACGATACGGTCAGCAGGTGTTTGAAAAACGTAGTGCAAGGCGATGGTTAGCTCAATCGTCCCTAGATTTGCCGAGAGATGACCGCCAGTTGCAGCCACGCTTTTCAAGACGAACATACGCAATTCCTCAGCCAATCGAGGTAATGCTGATCGATGCAGACGACGCAGATCAGCGGGCGAGTCAATCAGGGCGAGCAGACCCGCCCTGGGTAATACGCAAGCTCTCGATAAGTCGCTCCATGCCTGAATACGTGCAATACCTTGCTGTTGAACAATCATCTGAAACCAAGCGGTGTACACCGAAGGACGAGCCTCCAGGTCCCGTTCAAGATCGGCGAGCGTCACCCACCTCCAATCAAGTGCCTCTTCGGGATTGGCCAAAGGGTCAAACGAACTGAAACCGACCAAAACGTGATCGTATTCATGCTCTGTCAGTTGATGGGAGACGCTGGCTCGATAGATAAACGCATGAACTTCGGCCAGGGCTTCACACGCCAGCCCCATTTCTTCATGCAGCCTTCGATTGGCCGCGTCAATGGTGATTTCACCCCATCGCGGATGGCCACAGCAGGTATTGGTCCAAAGTCCTTGCGAATGATATTTGCCCAGCGCTCTGCGCTGTAACAGCAGGCGACCCTCAATATCAAAAATAAATATTGAAAAGGCGCGATGCAAAATGCCGCGTTCGTGAATCTCCATTTTCCCTGCATGACCGACGATATTGTCCTGCTGATCGACAAGAATGAGTTGTTCCACGATAAACCTCGCCACACCCTCGACACTGGAAATAGTACGAACGAGAACCTGAATGCAAGCAATCGATATTAAATAACGCTAGTTGAATATAAAAAAAACTCAAAGATACAAACCGCCGTTCGTCACAACAATGCCTATACCTGTCATAGAATGCAATCCGGAAAAATCTATAACAAATAATTCTTTAAACAGTCTCGCAATGGCTAGAGGTCAACGCTATGGTGCAAAAGACATCGACTTATACATCAGCCCCCATGGACGGGTCGGAAGACGGAAACCATTATGCGCCCGATGTCCATACAGCAATACGAAGCCGCCAAACATAGCTGGGTAATGCCCTTCAACTATCAGGAACAACATGCTGGCATGAAAGTCAGGACTTCCCTGACTCATGCACTGGCTGCGCTGTATGGAATCGACCGCGATCAGACCCAGGCTATTTGTCACTGCGTCGAGCGCTTCAATACCGCCTCCCTGATACACGACGACATCGTCGACGAGGATCGGGTTCGTCGCGGAGCGCCGTCGGTCTGGGTCCAGTATGGTGTTGCCACGGCGATTATCTCAGGTATGTATGGATACATTGATGGCTTGCAGAAGCTGTGTCACACGCAAAACATTGCACTGGTGAAGGCGGGGCTGGAAAGTCTGGAGGCATTGCACATTGGCCAGTATCTCGACACACAGATCAGTGAAGGAGCGATGTTACCCACACTGGACGAATACCGATTTATCGCTGAAACCAATACCGGGTGTTTCTTCCTTTTCATCCTTGAAGCTTGCCAGCACATTAATCCGCTACCCGGGCACTGCTATCTTGAGTTGAAAAAAATGTTATTGGAGCTAGCGGTTTACTACCGCTTCATCAACGACTACTGCGACATCAATCACATCCCTCATTTCAAAAAGAAAGGTTTCGCCCCCGACCTTGAAGGCGGCCCAAAGTCCTTCCTGATGATTCTCGCAAAAGAGACATTGATTAAAAAACAAATAAGCAAACTGCAAAAAAAGAAAATCATTATCGCCTGGGGAAATGCCGGCATATTCTCCCGGGCGCTCCAACTAATGGAGGACAGCTATGAACAAATAGAACAGCACTTATATAATTTACAAAAAAACATAGATAATCGAGACTTCCGCCAACTTGAAGGTTTCTTGCAAAGCATTCATTTCCAGCAAAACTTGCAAGATAACTTCTACGAGAACTTGATTCGCTGACACCCGATGAGTCAAGAACTGTGCGGCCATTACCGATAAGCTAGGCTTCTGATACAAAAGCCAGTACTTTCCAGGGTACTAGGCTCCGTTGATGAAACAGGACGCTGTTAGATGCGATACCACGATAGTCATTGGCTGAACCGGCCTCTTCGCGGGCAAGCCCGCTCCCACAGGTTTCAGTGTTGTTCACACACCACATGTACGACTCGGACACTGTGGGAGCGGGCTTGCCCGCGAAGAGGCCCTGATCAGCAACGTTAATCCTCAGCCTTGCTCAGCACCCAATCGCCCCGCCAACGCCTTGGCCTGTAACGCCACATCCGTCACCGCCGTACTCTCCCACCACATTCCGCGCAACGGCGGGCCCATGGCGAACAACCGATCTGCCGCGTGTCCGTGTTGGTTCAGCACTGCGCCATCAATCGCAGCCGCAATTCCCAACGCCAGCGGCCCCGGTTTAACCAGCCCACGCGTCAATAACTGCTGCGGTAACGGCCTCGCGACCCGCCGCCAGTCGTACTCAATACCGCTTGAATTAATCAACGCCGCGCCACGAACTAAGCAGGTTTCCGCTTCACCACGGCGACGAATGCGAATACTCACCTCACCCTCCGCGCACGGCTCAAGCCCTTTGAAAGAAGCGGCCTGAATCCGCATACGTCCCTCGTCATGCAGACGCTCAACCAGCTGCGCACTCAGAGGCGGCGAACGATGGTGATGGCTTTCCCACCAGGGCCGAACATGACGTACGAATTGTCGACGCTGCACGTCAGTCGCCTTACTCCACAACCGTCCGATGTGCGCGCGCACCGTGTCCAGCGGTGCTTGCCAGTCGATGCCTTGGGCGATGGCATCGCGGCAATGTCGACGCAATTCGTGCAGCAACTGCCGGGGCGAATGAATGTTGTGATCTTCAGCGAGGAAATCCACCCAAACCGGTGGTTGGCGCCGCACATGGGGCAGCAGCCCATGACGGGAAAACACTTCAATCGGCCCCCGATGCCCGGCCTGCTCCAGCGAGACCACGGCATCAACCATGGTCAGGCCGGAGCCGATAATCAGCACGGTCGATTGTGGATCGAGTTGACGCATGGCCGTGACATCCCACGGATCAAGTGCCGCGGCATTAACGCCACTGGATTGCTTTTGCGGCGTGCGCGCGGCGGGGAACATACCGGTGGCGAGCACCGCGTATGTGCCCCGTAAGTGCTGGCCATCGCTCAGAGTGAGTTGTACCGAATCGGTATCGGTTTGCAGGTCGACGACCTCTGCGCGTACATGCTCGACGGTCGAGCCTTGTTGCGCACCGACACTGCGCGCCTCGGCCAACCGCTGCTGCACGTAAATGCCAAACAACCCACGAGGCGGGAACAGTTCACTGACAGGCACATCTTGCTCAGCCGACTCTGGCCAGCCACCGGCGGTAATATGCTCGGTCAGCCACTGCGTAAGGTCATTCGGGTTATCCGGGTCAACGCTCATCCGCGCAGCGTTGCCATTAAGCGTATGGCCCAATTCGACAGCGCTGTAAGCCTCGCCCCGCCCCAGTTCGGCTCGCGGTTCAATGATCAGAATCTTGCGCTGACCGGGCAGACGCAGCAATTGCACCGCCAGCATCGTGCCGCTGAGGCCACCACCAATAATCAGGATATCTGCGCGCTGACTCATTCAAATCACCACATTACGGACAAACCGCGCCGCGACATCCCCGTCATTGCGATAGGCATGCGGCTGATTGCTGGCAAACATGAAGAACTCCCCTGCACCGATGGGCTGCGACTGATCGCCCAGCATTAACGTCAGGCAGCCTTCAAACACGTAGATCTGTTCGCTCCAGCCGTCGGCATCCGGCTGCGAGGGATAGACCTCACCGGGTTGCAGGCACCATTCCCACTGTTCGACTTCACGGGTCGCGGTAGCCTTCGACAGCAATACCGCTTTGCTACCGGGAATCACGCCGGCCCACGCCACCTCGTTGATGCGGCTCGGATCACGAGCATCGGGCGCCTGAATCAGATCGCTGAAAGCGACGTCGAGCGCTTCGGCGACACGGTCGAGGGTGGTCAGGCTGACATTCTTTTCGCCCGCCTCGATCGCCACCAGCATGCGCCGGCTCACCCCGGATTTTTCCGCCAGCGCGGTCTGGCTCATGTCGGCCGCGTGGCGCAGGCGTCGGACATTTTGGCTGACGTGTTGCAGGACGGAGGTTCGTTGGCTGGAATCTTTGGGCACTATATTGCTCACTCGGTGGGGTTGGGCAGTATACTGCGCAACGTTGGGCGCATTGTGCGTCCTGCCTTTTATAGTGCGCAAGGTTATGACGTCAGTGAATCGCCCCGACACCTCCCTCCGTTTCTCCCGTTTCAGCAAAGCCGAGTGCGTCCTGGTGCTGATCACCATGGTCTGGGGCGGCACCTTTCTGCTGGTGCAACACGCGATGACCGTCAGTGGGCCGATGTTTTTTGTCGGTCTGCGATTCGCAGCGGCGGCAGCCATCGTCACCTTGTTCTCGTGGCGCCATTTGCGCGAACTGACCCTGTTCGAACTCAAGGCCGGCGCCTTCATCGGCGTGGCGATCATGCTCGGTTACGGCTTGCAGACAGTCGGACTGCAAACGATTCCGAGCAGTCAATCGGCATTCATTACCGCGCTTTATGTTCCATTCGTGCCGTTGCTGCAATGGCTGGTGCTGGGGCGCCGACCGGGGTTGATGCCGAGCATCGGGATCATGCTGGCGTTTACCGGGTTGATGCTGTTGTCTGGACCGTCCGGCGCTTCACTGAATTTCAGCCCGGGCGAGATTGCCACGCTGATCAGCGCCATTGCCATTGCGGCCGAGATCATTCTGATCAGCAATTACGCAGGCCAGGTTGATGTACGCCGGGTGACCGTGGTGCAACTGGCGACGACTTCGGTGTTGTCATTCTTGATGGTGGTACCGACAGGTGAAGCGATTCCGGACTTCTCCTGGCTGTTGCTGGCGTCAGCGCTGGGCCTGGGCGCGGCGAGTGCGGCGATTCAAGTGGCGATGAACTGGGCGCAGAAGAGTGTTTCGCCGACCCGGGCGACGTTGATCTATGCCGGTGAGCCGGTGTGGGCCGGGATAGTCGGGCGGATCGCCGGTGAGCGGTTGCCGGCGATTGCGCTGGTGGGGGCCGGTTTGATTGTGGCGGCGGTGATTGTCAGTGAGTTGAAGACCAAGGGTAAAGCTGCCGTTGAAACTGAGGGCGCGCTGGAGAACGACAACGGCAATTGAAAGCAAAGATCAAAAGATCGCAGCCTTCGGCAGCTCCTGCATTGGAATGCGTTTTCCTGCAGGAACTGCCGAAGGCTGCGATCTTTTTTCGCCGTTGAAACAAGGCCAAACACAAATATCCAGACTACTTTGTAGGATTCTGAGACATCCTCGCGTTTGGTGATCAGGGAGCTGGCACGTATGATGCTTCACAAACTTCCGCAGATTAGAAGCCTATGTCCCTGATAGTTCTACTGCTTCTGCCATTCATTGGCAGCTGTCTGGCAGCGATGCTGCCACACAACGC
Source organism: Pseudomonas sp. LBUM1648 (assembly GCF_059716145.1). Lineage (NCBI taxonomy): Bacteria > Pseudomonadati > Pseudomonadota > Gammaproteobacteria > Pseudomonadales > Pseudomonadaceae > Pseudomonas > Pseudomonas sp. LBUM1648. Next base: position 2,619,486 of record NZ_CP166808.1, on the reverse strand, counting down.
GCGTAATACCGAATCCCTGTTGGCTGGTCTGGTCGCTCTGATCGGCACCGTCCAGGTGGCAATGTTGTACCCGCAAATCGCCCACGGCGGCGTGATCCGCGAAGAATTCATGTGGCTGCCCAGCCTCGGCTTGAACTTCGTCCTGCGCATGGACGGCTTCGCCTGGCTGTTCTCGATGCTGGTATTGGGCATCGGCACACTCGTTTCCTTATATGCCCGCTATTACATGTCGCCGGATGATCCGGTGCCGCGTTTCTTCGCGTTTTTCCTGGCATTCATGGGCGCCATGCTGGGTCTGGTGATCTCCGGCAACCTGATCCAGATCGTGTTTTTCTGGGAACTCACCAGCCTTTTCTCCTTCCTGCTGATCGGCTACTGGCACCACCGCGCCGACGCTCGTCGCGGCGCCTATATGGCGTTGATGGTTACTGGTGCTGGTGGACTATGCCTGCTGGCGGGGGTCATGATCCTCGGCCATGTCGTCGGCAGCTATGACCTGGACAAGGTCCTGGCCGCCGGCGATCAGATTCGCGCACATGCCCTCTACCCTATTCTGCTACCCCTCATTCTTGTCGGCGCACTCAGCAAAAGCGCCCAGTTCCCGTTCCACTTCTGGCTGCCCCACGCGATGGCGGCGCCAACGCCCGTCTCCGCGTACCTGCACTCGGCAACCATGGTCAAGGCCGGGGTGTTCCTGCTAGCGCGCCTGTGGCCGTCGCTGTCCGGCAGTGAAGAATGGTTCTACATCGTCAGCGGCGCAGGCGCCTGTACGCTGTTGCTCGGCGCGTATTGCGCGATGTTCCAGAACGATCTCAAGGGTCTGCTGGCCTACTCGACCATCAGCCATCTCGGCCTGATCACCTTGCTGCTGGGGCTGAACAGTCCGCTGGCCGCCGTCGCTGCGGTATTCCACATCCTCAACCACGCCACGTTCAAGGCCTCGCTGTTCATGGCCGCGGGCATCATCGACCACGAAAGTGGCACCCGCGACATCCGCAAACTCAGCGGACTGATCAAGCTGATTCCGTTCACCGCAACACTGGCCATGGTCGCCAGTGCCTCGATGGCCGGCGTGCCGTTGCTCAACGGCTTCCTCTCGAAAGAAATGTTCTTCGCCGAAACCGTATTCATCAACGCCACGGCGTGGGTTGAAGCGGCATTGCCGATTGTCGCGACCATCGCCGGCACGTTCAGCGTCGCTTACTCGCTGCGCTTCACTGTCGATGTGTTCTTCGGCCCGACAGCCACCGACCTGCCGCACACCCCGCACGAACCGCCACGCTGGATGCGTGCGCCGGTGGAATTGCTGGTGTTCACCTGCCTGTTGGTGGGGATTTTCCCGGCACAAATCGTCGGACCATTATTGGCCGCTGCGGCGTTGCCGGTAGTCGGCGGCACCCTTCCCGAATACAGCCTGGCAATCTGGCATGGTTTGAACGCGCCCATGATCATGAGCCTGATCGCCATGTCCGGCGGCATCGTGCTCTACCTGTTGCTGCGCAATCAGTTCAGACAGGGCCGCTTCAAATATCCGCCACTGGTGGGCCGCTTCAACGGCAAACGCCTGTTCGAGCGCAGCCTGGTGGTGATGATGCGCATGGCCCGTCGGGTAGAACGCCGACTCGGCACCCGACGCCTGCAAATGCAGCTGTTCCTTATGGTGTTGGCGGCCGTGCTCGCCGGCCTGATTCCGATGCTGCACAGCAGCCTGAGTTGGGGCGACCGGCCGAAGATTCCTGGTTCCATTGTTTTCGTGACTCTGTGGCTGCTGGCAATTGCCTGCGCTCTCGGTGCCGCGTGGCAGGCCAAGTATCACCGTCTCGCAGCTCTGACGATGGTCAGTGTCTGCGGGCTGATGACTTGCGTGACATTCGTCTGGTTCTCAGCACCGGATCTGGCGCTGACGCAACTGGCGGTCGAAGTGGTGACCACCGTGCTGATCCTGCTGGGTCTGCGCTGGTTGCCACGTCGGATCGAAGAAGTCTCGCCATTGCCGAGCAGCCTGCGCAAGGCGCGCATTCGTCGTCTGCGCGACTTGCTGCTTTCGATTGCGGTCGGTGGCGGCATGGCACTGCTGTCCTACGCCATGCTGACGCGGCAGACGCCAAACAATATCTCCTCGTTCTACCTCAGCCGCGCCATGCCCGAGGGCGGTGGCAGCAACGTGGTCAACGTGATGCTGGTGGACTTCCGTGGCTTCGATACCCTTGGTGAAATCACCGTACTGGTCGCCGTGGCGCTGACTGTATTCGCGCTGCTGCGCCGCTTCCGCCCGCCGAAAGAAAGCCTGCAACTGCCAGCCCAGCAACGCCTGCTGGCGCCGGACGTGGTCACCGATCTGGTCAACCCGCGCTCGGCCAGCGACACCGCGCTCGGTTTCATGATGGTGCCGGCGGTACTGGTGCGCCTGTTGCTGCCGATTGCGCTGGTGGTGTCGTGCTATCTGTTCATGCGCGGGCACAACCAGCCGGGCGGCGGTTTTGTCGCCGGTTTGGTGATGTCGGTGGCGTTCATCCTGCAATACATGGTCGCCGGCACGCAGTGGGTCGAGGCGCAAATGAGTCTGCGGCCCCTGCGCTGGATGGGCACCGGGTTGCTGTTCGCTACCGCCACCGGTCTCGGTGCTATGGCCGTCGGTTACCCGTTCCTCACCACCCACACCTGGCATTTCACCCTGCCGCTGCTGGGTGACATCCATATCGCCAGTGCGCTGTTCTTTGATATCGGCGTGTACGCGGTGGTCGTGGGCTCGACGCTGTTGATCCTCACCGCCCTCGCCCACCAATCGGTGCGTGGTCACAAGACTGCAGCGCTGCCCAAGTCCGTCGCCAGCAAAGGAGCCGTCTGATGGAAGAAGTCATCGCAATCGCCATCGGCGTCCTCGCCGCATCCGGCGTCTGGCTGATCCTGCGGCCACGGACATTCCAGGTGGTCATGGGCCTGTGCCTGCTGTCCTACGGCGTCAACCTGTTCATCTTCAGCATGGGCAGCCTGTTCATCGGCAAGGAACCGGTGATCAAGGACGGCGTGACGCAAGACTTGCTGCACTACACCGACCCGCTGCCACAGGCACTGGTACTCACTGCAATCGTCATCAGCTTCGCCATGACCGCGCTGTTCCTAGTCGTTCTGCTCGCCTCGCGCGGCTTGACCGGCACTGACCATGTCGACGGCCGGGAGCCTAAAGAATGATGGCGATGACTCACCTGATCGCCGCACCGATTCTGCTGCCGCTGCTGACCGCCGCCATCATGCTGATGCTCGGCGAGAAGCACCGGCCGCTGAAGGCGAAAATCAATCTGTTCTCCAGCCTCATCGGCCTGTTCATTTCCGTGATGCTGCTGCAATGGACGCAGACCACCGGCGTGCCCGGCTCCATCGGCGTATACCTGCCCGGCAACTGGCAGGCGCCGTTCGGCATCGTGCTGGTGGTCGATCGCCTGTCGGCACTGATGCTGGTGCTGACCGGGATCATCGGCGTCAGTGCCCTGCTCTTTGCGATGGCGCGCTGGGACGGCGCGGGATCGAGCTTCCATGCGTTGTTCCAGATTCAGTTGATGGGTCTGTATGGCGCGTTCCTGACCGCAGATCTGTTCAACCTGTTCGTGTTCTTCGAAGTGCTGCTCGCCGCTTCTTATGGCCTGTTGCTGCACGGCTCCGGTCGGGCACGGGTGTCGTCGGGGCTGCATTACATCTCGATCAACCTGCTCGCCTCGTCGCTGTTTCTGATCGGCGCGGCATTGATCTATGGTGTCACCGGCACCCTGAACATGGCTGATCTGGCGCTGAAAATTCCGCTGGTGCCGGAAGCCGACCGAGGCTTGCTGCACGCCGGCGCAGGAATTCTCGCGGTAGCGTTCCTGGCCAAGGCCGGCATGTGGCCGCTGAACTTCTGGCTGGTACCGGCCTACTCTTCGGCCAGCGCACCGGTGGCGGCAATGTTCGCGATCATGACCAAGGTCGGCGTCTACACCCTGCTGCGCCTGTGGACGCTGCTGTTTTCCGGGCAAGCAGGGGCTTCGGCGTTCTTTGGTGCTGACTGGCTGATCTACGGCGGCATGGCGACCATGGCCTGCGCGGCACTGGCGATTATTGCCGCCCAACGCCTGGAACGCATGGCCAGCCTGAGCATTCTGGTGTCGGCGGGGATTCTGCTGTCGGCCGTTGGTTTCGCCCAGCCGAACCTGATTGGCGCCGCGCTGTTCTATCTGGTCAGCTCGACACTGGCATTGAGTGCGCTGTTTCTTCTTTCCGAGTTGATCGAACGTTCGCGCTCGGCCAATGAGATCCCGCTGGAAGACGAAAGCGAATTGCTGCCTCGTCCGCAGGAATCACTGCAACCGCCCAAAGGCATCAACCTCGACGACGAGCAGAAAGCCGTGGTCGGTCAGGTCATTCCGTGGACCATGGCGTTTCTCGGCTTGAGCTTCATTGCCTGCGCCCTGCTGATCATCGGCATGCCGCCGCTGTCCGGCTTCATCGGCAAACTCAGCCTGATCGGTGCGTTGCTCAATCCACTGGGCCTCGGTACCGACGCGCAAATTTCAAACGCGGCGTGGGCGCTGCTGGCACTGCTGATCCTGTCCGGACTGGCCTCGTTGATGGCGTTCTCGCGCCTCGGTATCCAACGCTTCTGGACACCGGAGGAGCGCCCATCACCGTTGCTGCGCAAACTCGAATGCGTGCCGATCTTCCTGCTGCTGGGATTGAGCATCGCCCTGACCTTCAAGGCCGAACCGCTGCTGCGCTATACCCAGGCCACCGCCGATGCCCTGAACAACCCGCAGCAATACGTGATGGCGGTGCTCGGCACCCGCGCCGTACCGAGTCCGGAAGCCAAGACAGCCCAGTTGGAGGTACAGCCATGAAGCGCGTATTTCCTGCACCGTTACTGTCGTTCGCGCTATGGGCATTGTGGTTGACGCTGAACCTGTCGATCAGCCCGGGCAATCTGCTGCTCGGCGCAATATTGGGTTTTGCTGCACCGCTGATGATGCGCAAGTTACGCCCGAAACAAGTGCGCATCCGCCGCCCGGGGACGATGCTGCGCCTGTTCCTCCTCGTCGGTCGTGACGTGGTGATGTCCAATCTGATCGTCGCCTGGGGTGTGCTCAATGCCGGCCGCCGCCCACCTCGTTCGTGCTTCGTCAAAGTGCCGCTCGACCTGCGCGATGCTCACGGTCTGGCGACGCTGGCGATGATCTGCACGGTGGTGCCCGGCACGGTGTGGTCGGAATTGGCACTGGATCGCAGCATTTTGTTGCTGCACGTTTGGGATCTGGATGACGAAGCGCAGTTCATTGAGCACTTCAAGACTGCTTACGAACGACCGCTGATGGAGATTTTCGAATGAGCCCATTACTGTCGAACGCAATTTTGCTGACGCTGTTTCTGTTCTCGCTGGCGATGGTGCTGACGCTGGTTCGGCTGTTCAAAGGACCCTCGGCTCAGGATCGGGTTCTGGCGCTGGATTACCTCTACATCGTCGCCATGTTGATGATGCTGACGCTGGGCATTCGTTATTCAAGTGACACCTACTTCGAGGCGGCGCTGCTGATTGCGCTGTTCGGCTTCGTCGGCTCGTTTGCCCTGGCGAAATTCCTGCTGCGTGGCGAGGTGATCGAATGAACGCTGAATTGTCTCTATGGGTTGAGATTCCGGTGGCGATCCTGCTGGTACTCAGCGGCATTTTTGCGCTGATCGGCGCGACCGGTTTGTTGCGAATGAAGGACTACTTCCAGCGCATGCATCCGCCGGCACTGGCCTCGACGCTGGGAGCGTGGTGCGTGGCGCTGGCTTCGATTATCTGCTTCTCGGCGCTGAAGTCCGGGCCGGTGATACATGCATGGCTGATTCCGATTCTGTTGGCGATCACGGTGCCGGTGACCACTTTGCTGCTGGCGCGGGCGGCGTTGTTCCGCAAGCGCATGGCTGGGGATGATGTGCCGGCCGAGGTCAGCAGTCGGCGGACTGAGAGCGGAAGCTAACCCTTTAAAAGATCGCAGCCTGCGGCTGCGATCTTTTGATACTGCTTTTCAGATCCAAGCCACGGCCAACAACCCCGCTCCCAACGCCAGACACAACGGCGAATACACCCACGTATCCAGCCGCGCAAACCGCGAGCCTTTCACCTCCTTGAAGAATCCCACCAGATTCGAATCACCAATCGCCCGGGCAAACATCAACAGCGCAATCGCACTGATCACCCATTGCAGCGCCTTGTGATGCACCGCCGGCATTCCCCACCCGACCCGCAGACACACCAAAGCGGCAATCGCCAATAACGCAGCCGCCACCACCAAAGTAATCCACCCCGACGGTTTGAACGCCGGTCGCACCGTTTTCACAAAACCTTCCACCGGTACTTGCGGCACCGCCGCCACCGCCGCCCATTGCCCACCCAGCGCCCAATACACATGTACCAGGGCGATTACCGCGAACGTTGTCACCAGCCATTGAGCCAACACAAAGGTCATGGTTGAAATCCTTGAAAGGGATTTGAACAAATCATCCTAGTCGCATTTTTTTCAAGTGCACGACCGATCAGCGGTACGGTAAAGTGCCGCCCCATGAAATTCTCCCGTTCCGATCGCTCACTGCTGGCCTGGATGCTCTATTGCTGCGTCCTGTTCAACGTGTTCGTCTGCAGCATCGGACACGGACAGATGGTCGGCATGCAGCTCAACGGTATCGGCGGCCAGTTCTGTACCGTGGACCCGGCGACGCAAGCGCCGCTCGCTGCCAACCCGTCCGAAGAAAAACTGCCAACCCTGTCCAAAGCCTTCGGTTGCCCACTTTGCTCAACAGGCGGCATGGGCCCGGCGTTCAATTCCAGCCTGACCCTGGCGATCCTGCCGGAACAACACAGTCCGCCACTGGCGCCGATCGTCAGCGCCGACCTCCCAGCCCGCTCCACCTGGCCCTCGGCCAACCCTCGCGCCCCACCGCTCGCCTGAGTGTTCTTGCCTTTTTGATTTGTCAGCCCACTGCGCCAACGCGCGGCGTTCGCCTGTGCGCTGACTCCTAGACAAGCATTCAGGATTCAACAATGAAACAACTCACTCTGCTGGCGAGCCTGTGCGGCTGCCTGTCCGTTAACGTCTGGGCGCAATCCACTGTGGATCTGGCGCCGATCACCATCGACGGCGAGTCCGGCACCGAACCGGGCCTAAACATCGACCAATCCAGCGGCATGGCCTCGCGCCTCGGCTTGAGCGTGCGCGATACGCCCGCCTCGGTGGCCATCGCCAATCGCAACGACATCGAACGCCACGGCGCACAGAACTTCCAGGACGCCGCCAACACCCTGCCCGGCGTCAATGCCAGCGCACCGCCAGGCTTTGGCGGCTTCGTCTCCTATCGCGGCTTCACCAGCAGCCAGATCACCCAGATGTTCAACGGCATCAACGTGTCCGGCGGACTCGCCCGCCCGGTAGATGCGTGGATTTACGATCGAGTGGAACTGGTCGGTGGCCCGTCATCGCTGATCAACGGCGCAGGCTCTGTGGGTGGTTCGTTGAACTACGTGACCAAACTGGCAACCCGCGACGAACAGGCTGTTGAAGGCAGGGTCAGCTACGGCACTTACGACACCACCGAAACCGCGTTCGGCCTCAACCATGCCCTGACCGACCCGAGCAGCGAGATGCAGCACTACGCACGTCTCGACGTCAGCCACAACACCAGTAACGGCTACATCGACCGCCAGGAACGCGATGCCTGGAGCGTGGCGTTCTCATTGCTCAGCGACCTCACGCCGAACCTGTCGCACACCCTGGCGCTGGAATATCAGGACGAACACGAAGACAGTCCGTATTGGGGCACCCCGGTGCTCAACCCCAAGGCCGGCGAGTTGAAGATCGATAAACACAATCGCTTCAACAACTACAACGTCGAAGACGGTCGATATGAACAGCGGACGATCTGGGTGCGCTCGATCATCGACTACCGGATCAACGACAACATCACCCTGCGCAATACCCTGTATCACCTCGACAGCCAGCGCGATTACCGCAACCTGGAAACCTACCAGTACAACGCCGACAACACGGCGGTGAATCGCTCGACGGCGTATCAGGTACGGCATCAGGGCGAGCAGAACGGCAACCAGTTCGAACTGCGCCACGACAACACGCTGCTGGGTCTGGATACAACGTGGTCAGGCGGCTTCGAGTACAAAGTCAATCAAACCACCAACTCGCCGCTCAACATCAAAGACGTGAGCACGGTTGACCCGAACAACTACCGGCCGGGGCATTTCTATGACATTCCCGGCACCAATCCCAAGCTGATCAGCGACAAGACCAACGAAGTCACCACCAAAGCGCTGTTCGTGGAAAACCGGCTGGCGCTCACCGACAAACTGTCACTGCTCACCGGCCTGCGTTATGACGACATCGATCTCGACGTGACCAACCACCGCACCGTAACCGCCACCAACCCCAAGCACCTCAAGCGCAGTTGGGAGCCAATCACCGGTCGCGCGGGTCTGACCTATCAGTTCATCCCATCGGCTAACGTCTACGTGCAATACAGCACCGCCGCCGAGCAGCCCAACGGCACGCAAGACTTCGACGTCTCGACCGGCAAGCAATGGGAAATCGGCAGCAAGTTCGATTATCTGAACGGGCGCGGCTCGGCGACGTTGGCGGCTTACACGATTGAACGAAAGGACTTTGCCGTCACCGACCCACTGGACCCGACCAGCAGCATCCCGGTCGGTCAGCAGACGTCTAAAGGGATCGAGATTGCCAGCTCGTTGCGGATCACCGACAAACTGCTGGCCGAGGGTAACTTCGCCTGGGTCGACGCGCAGTACGATGACTTCACTGAAAAGAATGCGGCTGGCGTGGTCGTGTCGCGCAAAGGCAACACACCGACCAACGTTCCGGACCGGGTCGGCAATCTGTGGCTGACCTATGATTTCTCGCCGCAGTGGCAAGGCGGGGTCGATGCGCGTTACGTGGCGTCGGTGTTTGCCGATAACGCCAACACCATGACCGTGCCGTCGTACACGCTGTTCGGCAGTTTCCTCAGTTACAAGGTTGATTCGCACACCACCGTTACCGGGCGAGTGCGCAATTTGACCAATGAGGTGTATGCCGAATTTGCGCATGTTTCGCCGGCGTACTATTTGGGTACGCCGCGAACCTTTGAGCTAGCAGTGCAAACTCGATTCTAAAAGCATCGCGGGCAAGCCCGCTCCCACAGTGTTTTGTGTCGTACACATATTTTGCATCCGACGATAAACCTGTGGGAGCGGGCTTGCACGCGATAAGGCCAGTGGCCGCGGCCCTCTATTTCAAATCAGCCGAAACCTTGTCCGCCACATCCTTCGGCAACCACGCCTGCCACACATCCGGATGCGCCTTCATGAATGCCACCGCCGCATCACGGGGCGCGGTGTGTTTCTCACTCATCTCAGCCAACGCCTTGTTCAGCGGCCCGATCGGAAAATCAACCTTGCTGAAGAACTCGGCAATCTGCGGATACTGCTTCTGAAACGGCGTCGACACGCCAATCGACAGCTTCGAGGCCAGCGAGCGGGTCGGTTTCGGATCGGGATTATCGGCGTCGGTCAGCGTCTTCCACGCCTCGGCGTCAAACGGCGGCTCTTCCAGTTGCACCAGTTTGAATTTGCCCAGCAACGGTGTTGGCGACCAGTAATAGAACAGCACCGGTTTGCCCCGTCGAATCGAAGAACTGATCTCAGCGTCCAGCGCTGCACCGGAACCACTGCGGAAATTGGTGTAGTCGTCCTGCAATCCGTACGCGGTCAGCTTCTGCTTATTGACCACTTCCGACGTCCAGCCGATCGGGCTGTTGAGAAAACGCCCCTTGCTCGGGTTTTCCGGGTCCTTGAACACATCTTTGTATTTCTTCAAATCACTGACACTGCGCAGGTCCGGTGCGAGCGGCTTGATGCCCTTGGCCGGGTCGCCCTTGATCACGTATTCCGGCACCCACCAACCTTCGGTAGCGCCCTTGACCGTATCGCCCAGGCTCACGACCTTGCCTTCGGCCTCGGCCTTGACCCACACCGGACTGCGCCCGGCCCATTCTTCGCCAATGACCTGAATGTCATTGTTGGCCAGCGCGGTTTCCAGGGTGATGGTGGTGCCAGGCAAGGTGTCGGTCGGCAATCCGTAGCCCTTCTCGACGATGATCCGCAAGACATCGGTGATCAGGCTGCCGCTTTCCCAGTTCAGGTCGGCAAAATGGATCGGCGCTTGTGCCGCCATGACCGATGGCACTGAAGTCAGCAAACCGAATGTGGCCACGCTGGCGGCCAATAACCGTCGAAATCCGTTCATGCATTGCACCTCGTGCTGTTCACAGCAATGGCAGGATGGCCTGGGAGAAGACCGCAAGCCTCTGCATACTCAGTCAACTGACTGTAGCCGAGGTTCCTGCTTTTTCAGGGCCAGACCCTGGACGAGGTCAGGTTTCAGACTTTTCCTGCATGCTTTGCAGCTCGCGTCTGACCATGCTGGCGTATTCCGCCGGGCGCAACGTGTAGATCTGCGCGGCGACCCAACCGAGCCAGGCGCCTTGTAACTCGGCCTTCGCGGCGAACAACCGCCGGGCCTCATCGCGCGCACTGTCGAGGTTTTGCGAATGGAAATCGGCGCGGCTCAAACCACCGATCACTCGCTGGCCTTGAAAGTCACCAGTTCACCCTTGCGCCATTTCGCGGCTTTGGCGGTGACGGCTTTCAGGGTCTTGGTCAGACCTTCCTGCAACTGCGCATGGGCGGCGAACACGGTCACCACGCTATGACCTTCCTTGAACAGGATCGCGTGGCCATCCGCCGTCTCGACGAAGGCGTAGTCGCCGATGCCATAGACCGTCAGTTTGATTTCGCGAAAACGGATATCCATCTTGCCGCCTTCACGGCTGGGCAACACCGACGCACTGAAATGATCGCCAACCTTGAGCTTCAGGCCCGGTTTGTCATCGACCACCAAAGCGCTTTCAGTGTCGATTTCGGCAACGTAGATGCCTTCAGCGTTTTGCTCGGTGATGTAAACAAAACGTGATTGGAACAGCTTGACCAGCTTTGCACGCAAATCACCCAACACGAACAAAGCATGCATATCGAGATTACTGACTGCCAAAGAAACATCCCCACATCTGAATAAACCGCACACGGAAAACGCGCACGACAAAAAACGGCCAGGCCGATGGAACTGCCAAATGACTCAAATAAAAGCCCGAACTGAGCAGACTGCTCATTCAACGCGAGGTTCGTAAGACTACTGGAATGTCACTCGCGAAACTCACTCCAATGTCGCCAAAGCTCGAAGGAATAATCCTTACCGGCGACCAAAGAAAGCTGATTACGAACTTTAGGGAAAATTCTCACGAAAAAAAGCATTTTTCCGACATATCACTCGCGAAAAATTGCTTTAGATAAGCCCTGTCGTCAACAAGCACTGGCGATTCTAGAGCAGCGATGCTCATTACGACTACCCGAAACGGCCTGTAAATATCGGCCAACCGATGAAAAGGACTTCATATGTGCACTCTGACTCACTTCGCCATGCCCACTGACGCCCGACTCAAATCGCCCCTTATCCTGCATGTCGCCGATATGAACGATCTGCAGGAACACCAACAAAAGGATATGGCTCCGCGCTTTCAAGTCGTACCGGCGGGCAACGCTTTCTTCCACATCAAGGAAAAATCGACCGGCCGCGTAAGAGGTTTCCGCGAAGATCACAACGAAGCGTGCGCCCTCGCCCGCTCACTCGAAATGCAAATCGAACTCCTGGCCAGTGCCTGCCTCAGATAAAGAGAGCGATCGACTGCGCCATACCGGCGCACATCAGAAGGAGCAAATGATGGATCTTGAAGGTTATAACTTGAAAACCCTGTTCGATCAGTTGGGTCTGCCTTCAGAGGAAACTGATATCGATGATTTCATCGATGGGCATTCACTGGACGCTGACACCAAATTAGTCGATGCGCCCTTCTGGTCAGAATCTCAGAAGCAAACGCTTCAAGAGTGGATTGGCAAAGACGATGACAGGGCAATAGTCTTCGACGAACTGAACGTACGCCTTCACGACGGCAAGTAACCTCGATCAGTGCAGGCTGTCTCCAGGCGCGGCCTGCAACTGCGCGAGCCACGCAGCCCTGCACTCCTCGGCCTCGTCACGACTGGCAAACGCAGTACCGCGCCGCTCACCATTGAGCAAAACCACCCAGCAAACACTTCGGCCCATCGCGCGTAAACCGGCGGGCACACCGCTGCCAATCATCACGGCAACATCAACTCTGCACTGCATGCAGACCTCCCCAAATCATTAGCTACCTAACTATGTAGGCATGTTAATGATTTACTCGCGGAGGAAACAGCAACGCCCGTGCACAGATTCATTGCATCAATCGCAAGAATCGATCAGCGCGGGCTTTCCGGTTTGTAGCCCAAACGCAATCCGCCCCAGTGCCGACCCTTGATCGTGATCGGCACCGACAAGTCGTGCATCAACTCACCGGTATCGCGCGTGTAAGTCTGCAACAACACCGGTTGCTGATGACTGCCACAGCGAATCCCGGTGCGGTCGGCAAACTTGCGTTTAGTGCGATTGTTAACCGCATCGACCTGCGCATCTCCGGTCAACGGCTGACTGAACACCTGATTATGCGTCGGCACGTAACCCTGCTGTGTGCAGGCAATAGCAAACACCAATCCCTCATGACGCGGCAGCAACGGCTCCTGAATCGCCGGCAGCACCTGATCGGTGTAACGATCAAAACGAGTTTGAAATTTCGCCGGTTGCGTATTCGCGATCGGCTGATACTGACGGTCGAACAAATCGTCGAGGCTGATCCGCCCTTGCTCGATATCCGCCTCGAAACGCGCGGCAATCTGGCTCGCCCCTTCGCGCGCCAAGTCATAGATGCGCTGGTGATAGTCATCCAGCCCGACTTCGGCCAGACGCTCACTGATGGTTTCCGCCTGCCCTTCCATCTGCACCGCCGCTTCGGCGAGGCGACGGGTCTGCTGATCGCTGACCGCCAAATCGCTGCGCATCTGCTCGATGGCTATGAACAGACTGTCGAGTTGCTCCCGGTTGGTCTCCGCACCCCGGGCGATCTCGCCGACCTGACTTTCCACCCCCGCCGCCAATCGCGCGATATTCTCCAGGTGCTGGCCGGTGTGTTCGACCTGTTCGACGCCGCTGCTCAAATCGCTGGATAGTTCGCGGATCTGCTCCACAACCTGGGCGGTGCGCTGTTGAATGTCAGCGACCATCTCGCCGACCTCGCCCGTCGCCGACGCCGTTCGCGCCGCCAAGCCGCGCACCTCATCCGCCACCACTGCAAATCCGCGACCGTGCTCACCGGCCCGCGCCGCTTCAATCGCCGCGTTCAACGCCAGCAGATTGGTCTGGCTGGCAATCGACTGAATCACCAGCGTCACCCGCTGAATGTCATCGCTGCGCAGACTCAAGGCCTCGATCAATTCACGGCTGGCATTGGCGCGCTGGCTGAGCTGATGCATGCGCGAGATCGAATCGACCAATTCGGTTCGCCCCGCTGCACTGCTGTGATGCGCCTCGCTGGCAGCGGCCAACGCTTCACGGCTGAGCTGCGAAGTGGCGTGTTCAGTGGCGATCATCACCTCGGCATTGCTGACAATCCGCGCTGCCGCATCGAGTTGCGATTCAAGTTTGCTCGCCAGTTCCTTGACCGAAAACGCCACCCCGGCCGCCGACAAGGCGTTATGGCTGGTGGTGTAGGAAAGATCGCGAGTGAGTTCGGAAATCGCACTACCGGAGTCGGCAGGCGTTACATCGGGGACGGCTCGGGAGCGCAGGCGCGGCAGCCAGACAATCAGCACCGCCAAGGGCATGCCGACGTAAAGCGACCATCCACCCAGCGTCATGCCGGCGAGCAACAGCATCAGGGCGATGCTTTGCAGAGTCGGTGCGACCCAGCGGTTTTTTGGCAAAAGCACTGGTGCAGGCAAAGCCCCAACCAGAGATCCGTCTCTCGTCATATCAACACCCCACGCTTGTTCTCATTATTGTGACTGCATTAAACGCCACTACAACGCCATTATCTATGGTCCGTTAGTCGTGGGGTCTTGCAGCAGGTCAATGGAACGGCTCGGGATATCGCAGACGAGCAAAAACAAAGATCGCAGCCCCTGCAACCCCATATAGGAGCTGCCGAAGGCTGCGATCTTTTCAGAACGACCCGCAATCGGCGGGTCGCCTCAGGAATCAGGCCTGACGCTGGTGCTTGTCGATCTGCTCGTGACGCTCTTGAGCTTCGATGCAGTACTTGGTGGTCGGGCTGATCAGCAGGCGTTTCAGGCCAATGGCCTCGCCGCTGTCGTCGCACCAGCCAAAGCTGTCTTCCTTGATGCGCTCAAGGGCTTGTTCCAATTGCGGCAGCATGCGCTGGTCGCGATCGATCGCGTTTACCAGCCAGGTGCGCTCTTCTTCAACCGAAGCCGCGTCCGCCGGGTCAGCCGGGGTGTCCAGGCTTTCGATGGCGATACGGTTTTGCTCAATGCGCTCGTGGGTTTCGACTTTCATGTTCTGCAACAGCTCAGCGAAGAAAGCGTGTTGCTCTGCATTCATGTAGTCATCTGCCGGCATCGCCAGCAACTTGTCCTTTGTCATTGATATCTCTATAAAAAAACGTGCATTAAGGCGAAATAGGGAGCGTTCCGGCGAACCGTGTCCGGTCGACGAAAAGGCATCGTTTATTGCAAACGCCACCCGGCACTCAATTTACGAGGGGCGGCAGTCTAAGGCCCGTTTCAGGCATCAGCAACTGTAAATACAGGGAATTTGTCCGACAAAGCCCGGAAACTGCTCTGACACAAGCTTCACAACGGTCATCGGAGTGCGTTTATAGCAAGAAATTCAGTCGAGCGGCTGTATATAGAAGACAAACGGCTATCAACGACCTGCGAGCAAGGTTATCGGCAGGCTGGAGCTTTTATACAGAAATACTCTGTAGGCTTTGCCCCGGCCCGAAATCAAGGGCGCTCTGCAGCCACCTCTCGCCCCTGGGCAAACGAGCAAATAGCGTGTGACTGGTGAATGAACGCAGTGCCCTCGCCCAACAAACCGGATTCGACGACTGACAAAATGACCACATCGCCGATCTGCCCGGACCGGCGGCGATGTGGTCTACCGCAGACTACTCAAAATCAATCTTGATCTGATGCTTCAACGGATAGGTATCAATACCCACCGCTTCGCTGACTTTGCCTGTTGCGACCAATTTATCGATATCAATGTTGATACCCGAATAACCAATCGCCACCGGCGTGTCGAACACTTGGCGTAACGTCAGGCCGGACGCTGAAGATTTCACCACCGAACCGGTCACCCCCGGCATTGCCGGCGTTACGAACTCCACCCGTTTGCGGATATCAGCGTTAACCTGCGCCAGCTCCGCTTCCTTCTGCTTAATGATTGCCTGATTGGTAGCCGAGATGACCACTGGTTTATCGGCCTCCGTCTTGGCGGGCGTGCCAGTTTTCGCCGCATCCGCATTGGCCTCGGCCACCTTTCCGTCAGCCCCACCATCACCCTTCGCGGCCGGATTCAAAGCCCGGAGCTGAGTTTCAATGGCGGTCTTGCGCTCATCCAGATCCGTCAATGCCCGTGTTACTGCGGAAAATTGCGCACCATTGCTTTCAGTAGACGAAATCACCACATCCAGCGACCGCGCGAGGTAAACCTGCGTGACCAGCACGAGCACCGAAGTCGTGGTGTTCTTGTCATCGGCCTTCGCATCGTTCTTCAGCGACACCACTGCCTCCTGCAATTTTTCGCGTTTCGTTTTTGTGTACTTGCTCAAATAGGTGTCAGCGGCGATATGAGCATCGCCATAAAGCACACCGTAGGTTTCTGCCAGAGGCACCGAATACGCAACTGAATACGCAGACTTGCGTGCCCCACCAATCAATGCGCCGATCGCACTGTTGCTGACCCCAAGCCCGATATCACTCTCCGCCAGCGAAGCGAAGGTGAATCCGGGAAACGCCACCAGTGCATTCATTTTCGTTGTTGTGTTGGGTACAAACAGATCCGGCACACTGGTCGCCACCACCAGACCAGACTTGTCCGCCGGCGTTTGCTTTGCGGTGATGTAAGGCGCGGCCTTCTTCAATTCCTCATCCAGTTTCATTCGATCGAACCAAACGGAACCCATGTAGTAGTCGACGGTTTTCATTTTGGCCCCAGCCTTCGCAGCTCGAACCACATACAAATCGCCAACCTCAAAGTTGCCTCGCGGAGGGAAAATAGGTTTGAAATTCAACTGCTCCGTATTAGCCGACCATTGCTGCACAACAGCACCTCGCTCCGGACGGTTGCTGCAAGCCACCAAACCAATACACAACGCACATATCGTCAAGCGGTGAAAAGAGTTCATGACATGACCCTCGTGCCCTTCCTGTGTGGCCGACGCGGCAAGCTGGTTTTTTTGGCGCGCACGTCGGCGCCTCAACGATCTCGGGGTCATGGACTACAAGGGAGTAATACAAACGAGTACTGAATCAGAGGGTCTGAGCTCGCTTAACTGTTCCATCCCTGGTCGGTGCTGGCACTTTGACTATAGATTCACTGGCGCAACTGGCAAGGCCGGTTTGGCCCTTTATTTTCGGGTGTTTCATGACCGTTACAGCTTGTGCCGGGAAGACCGGCAGTGCCGAGCAGTAGTCAATCGACAACCTTTCCCGCTACATTCGTCACCCATCGACGGTAGCAATCAGTCACGCCAAGGAGTTGCACATGAAACTGATCGGAATGCTCGACTCACCTTACGTGCGCCGCGTGGCGATCTCCGCCAAACGCCTGGATATCGACCTCGAACACGAGTCAGTCTCGGTGTTCCGCCACTTCGAGCAATTCCAGCAGATCAACCCGGTGGTCAAGGCGCCAACCCTGATCCTCGACGACGGCGTCGTCCTCATGGACTCGACCCTCATCCTCGACTACCTCGAAACCGTCGCCGGCAAAAGCCTGCTGCCGAAAGAGTTGAGCCAGCGCGCCCACGCCCTGCGCCTGATCGGCCTCAGCCTCGCCGCCTGCGAAAAAGCCGTGCAGCTCTACTACGAACGCAACCTGCGCCCGGCCGACAATCAATATCAACCGTGGATCGAACGCGTCGAAGGCCAACTCGCCGCCGCCTTCACCGCCCTCGAACACGAACTCGAAAAACACGGCCTCCCCACCGACGGCACCCTGAGCCAGGCCGGCATCAGCCTCGCTGTCGCCTGGAGCTTCACCGACCTCGTCGTCCCCGACCAGATCGACACCCGACGCTACCCCCACATCGCCCAATACACCGCCTACGCCGAAACCCTCGAAGCGTTCGTCAGCACCCCGATGACCTGAACATGAGCACAACTGAAACCACCGCACCGGCCCTCAAAGAAATCTTCAACGCCGAGCGATTGCGCCACATCGCCACCGAAATGAGCGCTGTGTATCCGGCATTCAAAACCAAAGCATTCCTTCAACATGCCAACGACGGACTCGCCGACCTGTCCGTCATGCAACGCATGGCCCGCGTCAGCGAAAGCCTGCACGCCGTGCTGCCGCTGGACTACGAAGATTCCCTCGAAGTCCTGCGCGAACTCGCCCCACGGCTGAACAGCGGATTCGTCAGCATCTGCCTGCCGCACTACGTCGCCAGCTACGGCGCGCACGCCTTCGACACCTCCATGGACGCCCTGAAATACTTCACCACCTTCGGCTCCTCCGAATTCGCCATCCGCCACTTTCTGCGCAGCGACCTGGAACGCTCGCTGGAATGGATGCACGACTGGACCCAAGACGAAAACCACCACGTCCGCCGACTCGCCAGCGAAGGCAGCCGCCCTCGCCTGCCGTGGTCATTTCGGCTGGAAGCGATGCAGGCTGACCCGCAATTGGCCGCCGGGATACTCGACCGGTTGAAGGCGGATGAGAGCCTATACGTGCGCAAGTCCGTGGCGAATCATTTGAATGACGTGACGAAAGTGCATCCGGAATGGGTGCTCGACACGATTGAAGGTTGGTCGCTGGAAAAAAAACACACAGCCTGGATTGCGAAACATGCGCTGCGCAGTTTGATCAAGCAGGGGGATTTGCGGGCGTTGACGGTGATTGGCGCTGGCGGGAAGCCTGAGGTTGAGTTGCTGGATGTGAAGGTTGAGCCGGCGGTGGTAAGGCTTGGGGAAGCGATTACGTTGTCGTTTGTGGTGAAGTCGACGGTGGCTGAAGAGCAAAGGCTAGTGATTGATTATGCGATTGACTATGTGAAGGCGAATGGCGGGGTATCGGGGAAGGTTTTTAAGTTGAAGACGGTGGTGTTGGCGGGGTTTGGAGAGGTGGTTGTGCGAAGGCGGCAGGTGATGAAGGATTTTACGACGCGGAAGCATTTTGTGGGGCTGCATGGGGTTCGGGTGATGGTTAATGGGGAGGTGTTGGCAGCAACCGCGTTCAACATCATCGCGGGATGACGCCATAAATAGATTCAGTAGATCTGGCGAAGGTTGAACAGGTGCGAAATCAAGGGTGGACCAGATTCAGCCCATAAAAAACAACCACTCATGAAGGGCTGCTATCGGCCACAAGCCGCCCCTAGATGTTCATTTAACTGGCCGACTTCGCCGGTCCCGACAAGCGATTAGAGATACTGATTAGAATAATTTAATTTGGCGCAAATGTTCAGGACTCGCTTATCTAACAGCAAAGGTCCTCGCATATGCAAGATATGGCCATTCACATGCGCTCTATACGAGCCATACTCTGAAATTACAGAGTGTGGGATTAGGTACGCCTCAATTATATCGAATTCTTCGTTGAAAATTACGGCTATTAGTTCATCGAAGTCTTTCTTTTCAAGGTTGCGTATTACGCCTAACTGCCTCGATCGGTTATTTGCAGTTATACGGCGTCCTTTAATTTGGATCTTCTTGCCATCGCTAGACTCTGCGTCGTGACCAGCGGCTGAATTCTTAGCCAAGGTTAGATTTAAAGCAGATGAAACTACCCATTCGGCGTAATCCCCAACAGGATTGTTTTTTGTTCTAAGTATGCCGCGAATCCTAAGCTCATCAATCGCCGCAGCGTGTAATTTTAGTAGTTCAGATATTGACAGGCTGGCTAGGTTCATCATGCTAAATTCTTTTTAGGTAAAAATATAAGCGCAAAGGGCAAAGTAATCGGCTCAGGCACATAGTCAGGAGTACTGACGCAATATTATTGACGCCTTTTTTCTAATGGACTTGATTGGAAGCTTGGCTTGGATGCTGAAATTTTTTCGTAAACACTGGCCATTTGCAATAGAAACTGAGATCTGAATCCCGGTTTTTTTTGGGTCCATTTCTCTGATTCTATTAGCTGAATTGCGGTTTCTAACCTCTTTGCCAGATCAATAACTGACCCTTTACGTGGCGGAATTGTAGGCCCAATATTTTCTTTTTGAGCCCGATCATTGCGATTAGCGCACTCCCAGTCCAAGGCACGAGCCATATTGCCTCCTAGCTATAAATAGGTAACACAAATGGGGGGTTTCCCTCCAATTGTGCCCGATTATGTTCATTTTCTATGTGTAACACCTTAATAAGCACGAGTGTCGAGTCAAAAGCGACAAACTCTGCACATTGCATAGTCATTGTAGCGCATCCATGGGCGGCGGTTATTGCCCGCTGCCTGTCACAATCGGGCAGCAATTAGCGGATATTTGCCTATCGCCACCGTCAGCTATGGGTTGATAGCGGTCACCAGCGACAGGCAGCTTTCAACCATAGCAGTCTCCTGCCCTTGCCGCCTGTTGATCTATAAATTCAGTATCTGGCAAAATCTGGGTAGGAGAAAAGTTCGCCACTCCTAGATCTTTCAAGCCATTTGAGTGATGAATCAACTTGATATCTATCAACAATAGCTTCAGCCAAAACATTGTGACCTAACGCAAAAAGCGAAGTTACCATGTTAGACATTGCATTCGTTTTATCAAAAACATGCATAAAGCTTTCTTTCACGCTTTGAATGCCAAGTCTAAAATTTCGATTAATTTCCGGGATCGCACTTTCATATAGCTCGTCGTAAAACTCTATGTACAACCTGTCGCGCGCAAAATAAAACAAAGTATGTAATCCTGCGAGATATTCAGGAGTCAGCCTCGCTTCAAATTCACTCCAAACTAAACTCCTAGTGCTGGCTCTTTCCTTTATGCTGTCAAGCATTGACCCCGTTCGATCCCAGTAATCTAGACCAAGACTTGGTGCTTCTGGGATTAAGCTCTTGGCATTCTGAGGTGCCCACTGATCAAAGAAGAAAAATAGCTGATCTGGGATTATGCCTTTAAGTGGTAACGGCTCGCCTATCATAGAAGAAAGAAAATAATGTGATTTTATTTTTTCAACAGCTTTCGACAAATCTCTGCTACCAATGGCGTACTTACACATAATCTGTTGTTTGATATCTTTAAATCCTGGTGTTGCCCATTCAGATTTCGGAGGTAGATCTCTGGCCAGTCTATAAATCATTGGGCGTGAAAGCCTTGATGTAAAAGTTCCTTGAGCATATTCATCCTTAAGCCACAGATTCAAATTATGTAGCTTATCCAAGTTGCTTTCTAGCTGCCCAAATTTTTCTTTTAAACGAAAAAAATTAATAGATGCGACGTCAGTCAGGTGTTTTTTGCTTTCATTGCTTAAAGGGTAACGAAACGTCTGCCCGGTGGCGTCTACCTCTGCAATATCTGAGATGGTTTCGGCAATTAGGTTGTTAATATCTTCATAACGGCCATCCAGAATCTCAGAGTTAAGCTTGAAAAAGCCCCAAATGTTTCCAATATCATGCGACCCGGATAAATCGAACGAAAATTCGTATTTTTTCGCTTTGGCTACGAACGACAGTTCCTGAATTGCTCCTTTCAGCCTTAACTCCACCGAATGGCGCATATTAAAACACACGGGATATACTAGATCATCAATTTCCATATCCATTTCCTTGGAAAGAACTTGATCAATCAGTAAGTTAGCAGCGGTGGAAAAACCTTTGGAATACTCAAAATAGCCTGGGCTGCCGTTGTCTCCTACGCAGGCATTTGCCCATGTAGGCTCCGAACCACAGAAAGTTGAATTTTTATTTCCGACCATGATTAAACCCTATTTTTACTTCGGCGCGTGTGGACAGTGCTCAGCTAATGATTTTGCCGAAAACAGCTAGCCGTGACTATGATTCCGTTCAGTGCTTGCGATGGTCAGCAGCGTAGCTGACTCTGCCCTGTAGCGGTCACCCGTGAGAGGCAGCTATTGGCCGAAAGCAGTCATTCACTAACGCCCGCTTTTTGCAGAACGTGACCATTCGATAAATGGTTGCACTGACAGAATATAGGAAAAATGCCCCTGCTCCTGACTCCTACCAACTCCCATATGGAATGCCGAATTTCTCGATGTAACGCTTGGACTTCTCACTAACAGGATACGCGTAGCGCCCTTCGTTCTTACCCTGGCTAGGCCCTAACGTTTCGATATCTGCTTGGCCTCTGCCCACCTTGACCGGTCGGTGACAAGCATCTCGAACAAAAATTTGCACAACGCCCCCGGGAGCCAAGCCCAGGTAAATAGAAGCGCTGTAACTAGCCTGTTGCTCCGGAGTTTCAGGGCATCGCTGACTAACGGAAGCCGTCATCAGTTGTCTCGCCTCTTCGGGCACATCCACCCAACCCTGATAGGTCTGCGGCTCAACAATGGATTGTCAACGCACGTAGATGCGTTTTGGTAGATCAGCGCCAATCACAGCTTTTGAGGCAGCACCGACAGCATGCCAGCCTCGGGCAGATTCCTTTCCATTTTCTGGCTCCCCGCCTGCGGCCGTACCTCCTCCCGTGCGCTTGAACAACTTGCCGTTTATATCCTCGACGGCGCTGTCTTCAACCCACACCTTCATGCAATAGGGTTCGGTGAACGCTAGTTCCCACGATTCGGCACTGGGATCATTTTTGCCTGATAGCAGATCGTTTGACTGACAACTGGCGCACAACAGCGCACAAAGCAGAGTTAGGAGTCGTTTCATCGGTGATGGGCTACCAACTTCCATACGGAATGCCGTACTTATCGATGTAACGCTTGGCCTTTTCACTCACTGGATAAGCATATTGACCGCCGTTCTTTCCCTGCTCCGGCCCTAACGGCTCCAACTCTGCTTGGGCGCGAGCGACTTTAACCGGACGTCGACATAAATCTCTCACCCAGACCTGTACGACCCCACCGGGTGCAAGTCCCAAGTAAACCGATGCCATAAACCGTGCGGTCTTTTCAGGTGTTTCGGGGCAACGTTGATGAGTGGATGTCTCCATCACTTGCCTAGCCTCTTCTGGGATATCGACCCAAGCCCGGTAGGTTTTTTGTTCTGGTATTGATTGCCAACGTACAAAAATACGCTTTGGTAGACCTGCCCCAATCACGGGCTTTCCTGTACCACCAACACCAATCCATCCACGGGCAGACTCTTTTCCATCATCAGGTTCGGCACCACTTGCATTGCCTCCCCCTGCACGCAAGAAGGTTTTGCCGTTGATGTCTTCCACCGAGCTGTCTTCAACCCACACGTTCATGAAATTGGGTTTGATGAACGCCAGCTCCCACCAAGGATACTTGGGGTCACTCTCGCCCGAGTTGGCGTTTGTGACCTGACATCCCGTGAAGAGTAAAACGCCCATTAGGACTAAGTTTAATTTCATTAACTGAGTGTCCAACAGGCAACGGGCGACGACTACCAACTACCGTACGGAATCCCATACTTGTCGACGTATCGCTTGGCCTTCTCACTAACTGGATAGGCATAACGACCGCCGTTTTTACCCTGTTGGGCACCCAAGGGCTCAATCTCGCCTTGGCTTCGAGCTACCTTCACCGGATCATTGCAGGAGTCTTTTACCCACGCCTGTAGTACGCCACCTGGCGCAAGCCCCACGTAAAGTGAAGCCATAAATCGAGCGGTTTTCTCAGGCGTTTCCGGACAACGCTGATGAGTAGATTTCAACATTAGTTGCCTGGCTTCTTCTGGAATATCGATGGAACCCCGATAGGTTTTTTGCTCTGTTATGGACTGCCAGCGTACGGAAATGCGTTTTGGAAGGTTGGCACCCGTGACAGGCATCCCGGATCCAGTAATAACTCCCCAGCCTCTAGCAGATTCGGTGCCCATGTCGGGTTCTCCCGAAGCCGCTGTGCTCTTGCCTGCTCTGAGAGAGACCTTGTCATTGATATCTTGGACAGAGCTGTCCTCAACCCAGACTTTCATGTAGTTCGGCTCAACGAACACTAATTCCCACGAGGAATATTTAGGGTCGTTTTCGCCGCTATCGGCGCCGCCAGTCTGGCATCCCGCCAATAATAAAGCGCCCAGCAGGGCAATCATTGCCTTCATTACCAAAGCTTCCAGTCAGGTACGTGTGGATGTTGTACGCGGATCCCGTCGGGGCATTGATATACACCGCTTCGATGCCACTCCCATCCCTTCTACCGAGAGGATGATTCCAGTTTGCGGAGGTATGAATGTACTTCAGTTTAAGAAGCGCCTCTTCCTCTGGAGTGGTTTTGTAGTCACCAGCGACAAAGCGATCACATAGTGATTGGAGCTCCTCCGGCACGGAATACTCGCCATCGTCGGGCATGTCGATGAAGCGAACACCCTTTTCTTTCGCCAACTGATACATGACTTTCAAATAAATCCTCGAAAGTTTGCCGCTGACCGGACGTTTGAGTTGTAGAGC
Source organism: Pseudomonas sp. LBUM1648 (assembly GCF_059716145.1). Classification (NCBI taxonomy): domain Bacteria; kingdom Pseudomonadati; phylum Pseudomonadota; class Gammaproteobacteria; order Pseudomonadales; family Pseudomonadaceae; genus Pseudomonas; species Pseudomonas sp. LBUM1648. The sequence goes on along the minus strand of NZ_CP166808.1, from coordinate 2,595,738 downwards.
GGCAAATACACGCTTCTGACCGGGAGACAGCCTGTCTTGATGTTCTTTGGGGAGCTCAATAGATGCAGGGGTGACAATTTCCAGTAAATGAGCAGGCCATCCTTTAGCGACCCACTCGCTTTTCACGCGTGCAGCATCACGGTAGATAGACGTAGTTGAAACGTCGGTATAAGTAGAAACGGCTAGGGTTTGCATTGGGCTGACCAGAACGCACTCCTCGACTTCGTCTAGGTAGCTGCCGCCAATATCCGAGTGGACGCCTGGAAAACTGTACTCCGGATAATCGGGTTTCACTCGACTGAGCGCGAAGTTTGCGCGGCATTCATCTCGAGCTACAAGATGGACAACATCCTTGAAGAACCGGCGGTCCAAGTAAAGTTTCACACCGGGAGCGATAGAACTTTTCACCCGACCGAAATTCGTGAAGCCAGCGATTGAGGGAACTGTATCGAATAGCCCGATAAACCCCATGTTGATGCCGCTTCCATACTGACTATCAAAGCTGCGACTGAAATCTCTGACGCGAATGTTTATTAAATTCCCTAACGGCCCTTGCTTACCCCTGACGACTTCGTTTGAAAAATGTCTCGCAGCCGCAGCTCCACGGCTAAAACCAAACGTATCAAAAGTCAGAGAGACAATTTCGCTGTTTGAGTTCTCCTTTAACGCATCTTCAATAATTCGGTTGATCTGCGTGAATGATGCCTGCACGCGGCCGGCTACACCTGTTTCACCACGCCCCATTCCTGAGCCAAGCACGCTGTCTTTTTGATCATTTTGGGTACCGATACCGTCGATGTAGAGAGCACGCGATACGCGCGTGAAGGGCCCGTCACCCTCGGCTTGTTTGATCTCTTCATACAGTGAATATAATTTTTTTACATTGGTAGGCCCGGCGCCATAGCTGCTATCCGGATCCCCCATATAGGGTGTGCAACTCGCAGGAATATCCTCTGGCGCAATCGGATGCTGCGCACCACACAGCAACCCAGCGGCCGTGTTATTCGCATTATTCCCAGTGCCATCAAAGAAAACCCCAATCCGCAGCGCGATGCCGATTTTCTCAGGCGCGGGCGCGGGTTCTTTCCCGTGTTTTTCGTATTCCGCCCAGCGCTGGGCGTGGATATCGACGGGTTTGGCTTCTTCGTAGCGGTGGTTTTTCGGGGGGTTGGGGACGTAGCCGCTCATCCTTGATTCCTTGTTCTGATCCTTGAGAACGGCCCGAAGGGTGACAGCCGAGGCTTGGGGGCGCAAGGCGTGGCCGTGTGCCAGCCCGGTTGAGACAGCGTGGTTTGACGAGGGTTTCCCCTCGTCGTGGTGGTTGGGTTATTTGGGGATTTCGACGTTGTCCAGCGCCTGGTTGACGGCCAATTCGGCAAGCATCACGACTTGCGCGATGCCTAGCGCGTTTTTGCGGTGGGAGGTGTCGAGTATGGCGGCGAAGTTGTTGAGCATTTCGCTGGCGGAGCCGAGGGTTTCGCTGGCGTTGGCCAGGAGGGATTCGGTGTCGTACTTCGGGTTGGCGAAGTACATGCGCTCGGGTTCGTTGGTGCTGGCCATGATGTGGTCGGCGGGTTTGAGGTAGTGGTCGAGGGCGCGCTCGGCGGCTTCGTGGAATTTCTTGGAGTTGGGGGATTCGTAGGGGGATGCGGGGTCGGTTACTGGCGGGTTCGGCGTTACTTTGAACATGATGAAACTCCTAGTTAGTAAAAAGGAGCCATCACCTTCGCTACCAAACGAGGGTGGCGGCCATACGCGGGTTGGTAGACCGGTAACTAGGACCCGGCACACCCGAAGGTGTCCTGCGCATGGCCACCATTGAGCAGAGACCCGACTGGGTCTGCTAATGATGCGCGATGCGACTAGTTATGGCGGGCTACCAAACCCGATCACTGTTTTTCAGTGACCGACAAACGATAGAACCCGCGACCTAGACGCACAAGCCGGCGGATTCTGGCGTAGTCGTAGGCGATGGCGCAAGACGTTGTAGGGCATGGATGGCGACAGGAGGTTTCTTTTAAACAGTGACGTTATTTTCTGTTTAGTTAGCTTGGGGAGTGAGGGGGTGACTTGGCTGACGCCTTCGCGGGCAAGCCCGCGCCCACAGGGTTTGTGGATGGCGTTGGATTTTTCGTGGCTGGGCGGGCGTCATCGCGAGCAGGCTCACTCCTACAGGGGAATGTGTTCTGAGTTACCTGCTTTGTTCAGGCTGAATTGCGTTGAATGCATGCTTAATGCTCAGTTCTGATTGCTGATCGCTAGAAGAGGTAAAGAATCCATCGAATCCGGCGCAGGATTAACTTGTAGGACATCCTGAACAACATCATCCAGGTCATGGACGGCCAGTTCCACGTAGCGTTTGATGCGCAGTCTTTCGTAAGCCGCACTTTGAATACCATCCCAGACAAGCCAGTAAATGAACAACACAACAGCGACCAGCATGAGAGCAACAGCGCCCTTTCCCCATAAGAAAAATGACGTGGCTTTGATCACTTCAGTGGAGAGCGCAATCATCAAACCAAAGAGAGAAACAAAGCCCAGATTTTGCGAAAGCGCAGGTTTGGCGGGTGCTACGGTCAGATCCGAATAGGCAGACAACTTTCGCAGTTTGTCAGTTGTGTAACCTTCGTTGCGGATAATTTGCAGAAAGAATGCATAACAAAGAATGTTTTCTTGTTCCGCCCAAGACTGCCGGTCTATGGCATGCGCATCAAATTGCGCGGGATACACCGTGTGGAATGCTTTGAGTCGAGTGAAAAAGAGCCCGCCCGCCCACAAGGCAAGTGCTACGTAGGACATCGGAACTACCATCGGATACTTGATTCCGAAGCCTGCGAATACCAGCAGGGGTAGTGTTGTTGCCGCAGCAGCCCACATCGGCCATAACTTGCGGGCATTTTCCAGTCTGAATAGCTGTTTGTTTGGCTGTTTACGGCTCTGTTTGTACAGAACCTTCAAATCAGCCCAATCCTTGAATGTCATGACGAGTGCGTATCCTTGAGCTCGATAAGAAAAGTATCCGTGCGCCGATAGGCTATGTGACTCAGCCTGCATTTGCAGCCAGCCTGGTGCGCGACAAGGGTTCTGGAGTCCGCGAACAAGATCAAAACCTCGCAGCCTTCGGCAGCGTCAGAGAATAAGGGTGAGCAGAACTATCGCGAAGGCCACTAAAGAACTGTCAGCTCTTACAGGTCACTTTCAGTTTGAGCAGGACTAGTCTGGCCTGACTGAAAGCTTCCTGAGGATTTGACCATGAGCCGTATTCGTTATCTGTTGCCGCTGGGTTTTGTGCTCTCGGCAATGCTGCCCGTCGTTTCCAATGCCGGCGCCACCTGGACGTATCTTTTTCTCGAAGCGACATTTCAATGTGATAACGGCGTCACTACGCAGGGCTACAGCGTCTACGTAGTGGGCGATCGTCCAGAATTGGGGAGTTGGGATCCGGCCAAGGCAGTTAAACTCACCCCTTCGCCCTACCCCTCCTGGTCCGGACCGATAAAATTCAGTAATGCGAAGCCCGGTGATCTTATTGAATGGAAATGCATCGTTCGCAACGAAAACAACCCTGCCGACGTACAAACCTGGCAGCCAGGCCCTAACAATCAGGTGACCATGACTTTTAGTGCAGCGCTTAAGACCACCGGCACGTTCTGAGGCGCTAGTGGACCCAGTCAACAATCAGGGAGTAACGCTCATCGCTGCCCTGCTCTCAATTTTTGCTGTTAGCCAGATGATGCGCGACCAACGCATTGGCATGCCCATGGCCCATGCCATGTTCATCCTTGAGTAAAGCCACCAGTTCCATGTGTTTTTTATCACCGACACTGGCGAGCAGTTTCAGCCAGTGGTCGATGGGTTGGCCGTACTTTTTCTCGATGGAGGGGAAGTACGAGGCCGGGCCTTTTACTTTGTTGTCTTCGGTCATGCTGCACGCTCCTTGTCGGCAAGGCCTAAGAGTGGACGCGAAGTGCGGTTCCGGCAACTATCGCGCTCTGCCAGACAACACAAAAACTGTAGGAGTGAGCCTGCTCGCGATCGCGGTGGTTCAGTCAAAATCGATGCTGACTGAACAGGCGTCATCGCGAGCAAGCTCACTCCTACAGGGGGTCAGCGTGAACCTGTGCGCCCCGACAGCATCCGTACCAGCGTGTTATCGCGCACCCAATAGTGGTGAAACAACCCCGCCGCCGCGTGCAGACCGATCACCCAATAACCGCTGCTGCCGATCAGTTCGTGCCAGTACTTGAGGCGTTTGGCGAGGTCCGGGTCGATGGCGACCGGCGCCGGTACGTGGAAGCCGAAGTACGGGAACGGTTTGTCGCCGGCGGCGAGCATCAGCCAGGCGAGGATCGGCGTGGCGATCATCAGGCCGTAGAGAGCCAGGTGCGTCAGGTGCGCGATGCCGGTCTGCCAGGCTGGGGGTTTGGGGGTGATCGGTGGGCGCGGGGTCAGGCGGCCGATGAGGCGCAGCCACACCAAGGCGAAGATGCTCGCGCCGAACAGGCCATGAAAGCCCATCAGCAGGCCGCGCGCTTCGCTGCCCTTGGGCATGTAGCCTTTGATTTCGACGCAGGCATAGACGCCGACGAACAGCGCCAGCATCAGCCAGTGCATCGTGATCGAGAGTTTTCCATAACGGGTTGCGGCGTTGTCGCGGGTCATAAAGATGCGCCTCGTGATTGTCGTGGGTGACGGTCGATGCGGTCGACGGTCACGTTCCTTTGGCCGGGCGAACCGACGGTGTCACCCTGCCCGGCCAGTCTTAAGACAGTCTGAAGATCGGCTTGCAGGTTAACCTTTTTTCACCTTCAGACTTCGTTAAGAAATGGCTCGGATACTTCGCTCAAATCTTTGAGGGAGGCGTTCTGCCCATGCCCGATTTCGACTGGAACATCCCCCTGCCCCTGCATTTCGGCCAGGCCGAAACGCCGCAGATGACGCTGACCCATGCGTTGCCCGACGACGCACAACGAACGGCGTTCGAAGCGTTCATTCAGCAACGCTTTCGCAAGGCCCACGGTGCCGATATCCGCCACTTCATGCCCGAGCTGTTCGGCATGCACAACGCCGACGGTGTGCTGAGTGCTGTGGCCGGTGTGCGCCGCGCGCATCTGGAGCCGCTGTTTCTTGAGCGCTATCTGGATGAGCCGATCGAACCGTTGATCAGCGCGGCGGCGGATCGCCCGGTGACGCGCAACGGCATCGTCGAGGTCGGCAACCTCGCCGCCAGCGACACCGGCAGTGCGCGCCTGAGCATCATCGCCATCACTTACTTGCTGGCCATGGGCGGTCTGGAATGGGTGACCTTCACCGGCAACATCGGGCTGGTCAACAGCTTCCATCGCCTCGGTTTGAAGCCAGTGACATTGTGCGCCGCGAACCCGGAGCGACTGGGTGACGAGCGTCAACATTGGGGCAGTTATTACCAAAGCAAACCTTGGGTTCACGTCGGCAACATCCGCGCCGGGTTCATCCATTTGCGCAATATCGGCCTGTTCACACGCTTGGGGCTGCCGACCTCGATTGAAGGAGCTTTCCATGTCGCTTGAACTGCAACGCTTCCAGGAAACCCTGCGCAGCCATGCCGGGCGCAATGACGGTGCGGTTGCCCTGTGGGGCGATTCGCTGAAAATCGATTACACAACCTTGTACGCCGAGGTGATGTATCGCCAGGAGCGATTGCGCGATGAAAACGTGCAAGTGATTGCACTGGCGCTGGATAACGGCGTCGACGCGATGCTTTGGGACTTGGCCGTGCTGTTCGAAGGCCTGACCTGCGTGACGCTGCCGCCGTTCTTCAGCCCGGCGCAACGCGCCCATTGTCTGGAGCAAAGCCAGGCCGAACGGGTGATCGCCGAGCCGGAACTGGCAGCCGAATTGCTCGCGGGCGGTTACGAGAAAAGCGGCGAGTTCTGGTGCCGCTCGTTCAGCGGCCCGAGCCGCATGCCCGCCGGCACCGCCAAACTGACCTTCACCTCCGGCACCACCGGCACACCCAAAGGCGTGTGTCTGAGCGCCGACAGTTTGTTGCGGGTTGCACGCGAGCTGCATCAGGCAAGCGAACCCACCAATCCTGAGCATCATCTGGCCCTGCTGCCGCTGGCGATTCTGCTGGAAAACCTCGGCTGTTATGCGGCGCTTTATGCCGGCGCGATGTTGAGCCTGCCGAGCCAGAAAACCCTCGGGATTCAGGGCGCCAGCGGTGTCGATGTGCCGCGCTTGCTGGGCTATCTGGCCAGTCGTGCGCCGGAGAGTCTGATTCTGGTGCCGCAGTTGTTGCTGTTGCTGGTCAGCGCCGCCGAACAGAAAGCCTTCGACCCCCAAAAACTGCGCTTTGCCGCTGTCGGTGGCGCACGGGTTTCCGAAGATTTGCTGCACCGCGCACAACGGGTCGGCCTGCCGGTTTTTGAAGGGTATGGTTTGTCCGAATGTGCGTCGGTGGTGTGCCTCAATCGCCCCGGCGCGCGACGTCCGGGAAGCGTAGGCCGGCCCTTGCCGCATGTTGAAGTGCGCCTGGCCGAAGACGGCGAAGTGCTGATCAAGGGCTCGCCGCTGCTGGGGTATCTGGGCGATGAGCCGCTCGCCGAAGAGTGGTGGCCAAGCGGCGATCTCGGCGAGTTCGATCCGGAGGGTTTTCTTTACCTCAAGGGCCGCAAGAAGCATCAGTTCGTCACCAGTTTCGGGCGCAACGTCAACCCGGAATGGGTCGAGTCGGAGCTGACCCAGCGCCGCCACATCGCCCAGGCGTTTGTTTATGGCGAGGCAATGCCGGAGAACCATGCGCTGCTATGGCCGCACCGCGCCGATTGCAGCGATGCGGAGCTGGCCGCCGCCGTCGCCGAAGCCAACGAGGCCTTGCCCGATTACGCCCAGGTACACCGATGGACGCGTCTATCCCAACCTTTCAGCGCCGCCAATGGCCTGCTCACCGCCAATGGCCGCCCACGCCGCGAAGCCATCGTCGCGCACTACCACACCCAATTGACTGAATCCGTTATCTGCGAGGAATCCGCGTTATGAATTTTTTCGACACACTGCAAGAAGCCACGCAGCAGGAACGCCACGAGTTGTTCAACCTGCCAATCATCCTTGATGCCCTGCAAGGCAAAGTCAGCCTTGAGAGTTATCGGGCATTTCTTGCTCAGGCCTATTACCACGTGCGCCACACCGTGCCGTTGATGATGGCGTGCGGCGCGCGTCTGCCGTCCCGTCTGGAATGGCTGCGCAAAGCGGTGTGCGAGTACATCGAGGATGAATACGGCCATGAACAGTGGGTGCTCAACGACATTGCTGCGTGTGGCGGTGATCGCGATGCCGTGCGCGATGGGCAGCCGTCGCTGTCGATCGAGTTGATGGTCAGCTTCCTCTACGACCTGATCGCCCGGGGCAATCCGGTGGGTCTGTTCGGCATGGTCAATGTGCTTGAAGGCACCAGCATTGCCTTGGCCACACACGCGGCGGGCAGTATTCGCGAGCGTCTGGCGTTGCCGGAAACGGCGTTCAGTTACTTGAGCTCCCACGGTTCGCTGGACATCGAGCACATGCAGACTTACCGCCGACTGATGAACCAACTGGAAGATCCAGAAGATCAGGCGGCGGTGATTCACGCTTCGAAAGTCGTCTATCGCCTGTACACCGACATGTTCCGTGGCTTGCCGCGCAACACGGAGGCTCAATATGCAGCTGCGTGAAGCACGTGTTGTGTTGACCGGTGCCAGTGGCGGCATCGGCATGGCCATCGCCAATGCCTTGTGCGCCGCCGGCGCGCGGGTGCTGGCCGTGGCCCGCCATCAAGAAGCGCTGCTGCCGCTGCTGGAGCGTTATCCGCAAAACCTGTGCTGGGTCGCCGCCGACCTGACCTACCTCAGCGACCGACGCAAAGTGCTGGCCGCCGCCGAAGCCATCGGCGGCATCAACCTGCTGATCAACGCGGCCGGAGTCAATCACTTCGCTATGCTTGAGCAGCTCGACGACAACGACATCAACGCAATGCTGGCGGTGAACATCAGCGCGCCGATCTGCCTGACCAAGCTGTTGCTGCCAATGCTCAAGCAGGCCGACAGCGCGATGGTGGTCAACGTTGGCTCGACCTATGGCTCGATCGGCTACCCCGGTTACGCCAGTTATTGCGCGACCAAGTTTGCCCTGCGCGGGTTTTCCGAAGCGCTGCGCCGGGAGTTGGCCGATACCCGGGTCAGCGTGCTGTATGTCGCGCCACGCGCCACCCGCACGTCGATGAACAGCGCGGCGGCGCAAGCCTTGAACGATGCGCTCAAGGCCAACGTCGATGATCCGCAAACCGTCGCCGCAGCGGTGATTCACGCGATTGCCGGAGACCGTCGCGACCTGTATCTGGGCTGGCCGGAACGTTTCTTCGTGCGCCTCAACAACCTGCTGCCGCATCTGGTTGATCGGGGTCTGCGCAAGCAGTTGCCGCTGATCCGCCGCCTCAGTGAAAAACCTGAAAACGAGACCCTCAAGCCATGAAAAAACTTTCCGCATGCCTGTTGTTGGCCGCCCTGAGTCAAAGCGTCTGGGCGCTGGACTCCGCCGATCAGCAACGCCTCACCGGCATCCAGCAGAGCTGGGCGCACATTCAATACGAAGTCGCGGAGAAACAGCGCGCCGCTGCTTTCGAACAGCTCTCAGCCGAAACCACCGCTTTCACCACGCAACGCCCGACCGTGGCCGAAGCCTGGATCTGGAAAGGCATCGTCACCAGCAGTTGGGCCGGTGCCGAAGGTGGGCTCGGTGCCTTGAGCAAAGCCAAGGACGCCAAGGCTGATCTGGAAAAATCCCTGACCCTCGACCCCAAGGCCTTGCAAGGTTCGGCCTACACCAGCCTCGCCGCGCTGTATGACCGCGTGCCGGGCTGGCCGATCGGTTTCGGCGACAGCGACAAGGCTGAGCAACTGCTCAAGCAGGCGCTGCAACTTAATCCCAACGGCATCGATAGCCTGTACTTCTGGGGCGATCACCTCTACCGTGAAAAACGCTACGCTGAAGCGAAAGGGGCGTTGCAAAAAGCCCTGCAAGCCGCGCCGCGTCCGGGCCGGGAAAGCGCCGACGCCGGGCGTCGCAAAGAGATCGCCGCCCTGCTGGTGGACGTCAACAAGAAACTCGACTGACAGGAGTCCGCGTGCGTTTATTACTGATTGAGGATGACGTGGCGCTTGGTGAAGGCATTCATCAGGCGCTGGGCCGTGAGGGTTACACCGTCGATTGGCTCAAGGACGGCAGCAGCGCGTTGCATGCGCTGCTCAGTGAAACCTTCGACGTGGCGGTGCTCGATCTTGGCCTGCCGCGCATGGACGGCCTCGAAGTGCTGCGCCGTCTGCGCGACAGCGGCTCGAATTTGCCGGTGCTGATTCTCACTGCCCGCGATGCTACTGAGGATCGCATCGCCGGGCTCGACGCCGGGGCCGATGATTATCTGGTCAAACCGTTCGATCTGGCCGAACTCAAGGCGCGGTTGCGTGCCTTGTTGCGACGCAGCGCCGGGCGCGCCCAGGCGCTGATCGAACACGCTGGCATCAGCCTCAACCCTGGCACCCAGCAGGTCAGCTATCAGGGCCAACCCGTGGCGCTGACGCCCAAGGAATATCAGTTGCTGCACGAATTGCTCTCGCCGCCGGGCCGGGTGATGACCCGCGATCAACTGATTCAGTTGCTCTACGGCTGGAATGAAGAGGCGGAAAGCAACACCCTGGAAGTCCACATCCATCACCTGCGCAAGAAATTCTCCACCGACCTGATCCGCACCATTCGCGGCGTGGGCTATCTGGTGGAGGAGCGTCGATGACCTCGATCCGCCGTCGTACGCTGACGCTGATCATCGGTCTGTTGCTGGCCGGTCTGGCGGTGCTCAGCACGTTCAATGTGCATGACAGCAACCACGAAATAGCCGAAGTCTACGACGCGCAACTGGCGCAAAACGCCCGGTTGCTGCAAGGCGTGATGCGCATGCCAATGGACAGTACCGAGCACGCGCAGTTGTATCAGGCGTTCAATCAGGCCCTGGGCGAAGCCAAGCCCCGGGTCGATGGTCATCCGTACGAAAGCAAAATCGCTTTTCAGGTGTGGGATCCCAAGGGTGAGGTGCTGGTGCATACCGCCAGCGCGCCCTCCTTCACCGCACCGCCGACCCAACCGGGTTTCAGCGATGTGCTGGATTTGAAGGGTCGGCAATGGCGGGCGTTCATGCTGGAGGACAAGCAGAACAGCCTGCGCATCTGGGTCGGCGAACGCGATGACGTGCGCTCAGATCTGGTCGACCGCATCGTCCGTCACACTTTATGGCCAAACGTGATCGGTAGCCTGATCCTCGCGGCCATGATCTGGCTGGCCATCGGTTGGGGCCTCAAGCCGCTGGCGGACATGGCCGCGACCCTGCGCGCCCGCCATAGCGGCTCGCTGGAACCGCTGCAACTGACACCGCTGCCCAGCGAACTGGAACCGATGCAAGCAGCGCTCAACCGCATGCTCGCGCAGATCCAGGAAGTGCTCGGCCGCGAACGCCGCTTCATCGCCGACGCCGCCCACGAAATGCGCACGCCGCTGGCGGTACTGCGGGTGCATGCGCAAAACCTCCTGGAGGCCGGCACCGAACAAGAGCGCCGTGAGTCCCTGGAATTTCTGATCGTCGGCGTCGACCGTACCAGCCGTCTGGTCAATCAGTTGCTGACCATGGCGCGCCTGGAACCCAAACCCAACCCGCCGCCACTGCAACGCATCGACCTCAGCGAAACCGTGCGCAACAGCCTCGTGCAACTGACACCGTGGTTGCTGAGCAAACAGCTGGAGCTGGCCTTCGAAGACAGCGCCGAACCGCTCCACGTCATGGCCAGCACCGCTGCCATCGACATTGCCCTGAACAACCTGATCACCAACGCCGCCAACTTCTCCCCGGAACACGGCGTGATCACCGTGACGCTGACTCAGGCCGACGGTTTCTGCCATTTGAGTGTCGAGGATCAGGGGCCGGGCATTGATGAGGAAGATCGAGAGCGGCTGTTCGAAAGGTTCTACAGTCGCGGCAATGCCCAGGGCGCGGGATTGGGGCTGACTATCGTCAACACCATCGCGACGCGGCTGGGTGGGCGGATTACGTTGGTCAATCGGGCTGAGGGTGGGTTGCGGGCGACGTTGTCGATGCCTGGCGCACAATCGCGCCCCGCGACACAACGTATCACCCGCGAGCTACCACAGGGCTGAGTACGCAGCGCAATCCTGGCCGATTCTGATTGGCCGGCCTGCCCGTTCGTCACTTGAGCGGGCAATCGGGCAAATCAACGGCATGCGACCAGCCCACACACCTATGCTTGGTGAACCTTCCAAGGCGTCCTCGCTAATGCCTGAAACTCGTCCTCTGAACATTCAATACCTCAAGACTGCGTGCTCGAGTTGCAGCGTTGTGGAACTGTGCCTGCCGATTGGCCTGACCGGAAAGGAAGTCGAACGCCTGGATACGCTGATCGTGCAGCGTTCCAGGATCAAGAAAGGCGCGGCGCTGTATCGCGCAGGCGATCCGTTGCGCTCGCTCTATGCGGTGCGCACCGGTTCGTTCAAGACCAGTGCTGTATCCGTCGACGGCCGGGAGCAAGTCACCGGTTTTCATATACCCGGCGAGATGCTTGGCCTCGACGCGATCAGTCGCGATGAGCACGTGTGCAGTGCATTTGCCCTGGAGGACAGTGAAGTCTGTCCCATCCATTTCGCCCAACTGGAGAAGCTGGCCCAGACCTTGCCGTCATTGCAGCACAACCTCAATAAACTGCTGAGTCGGGAGATCGTGCGCGATCACGACATGCTGATGTTGCTCGGCAACATGAGCTCGGATGAACGCCTGGCGGCATTTTTGGTGAATCTCTCGCAACGCTTCAACATGCGCGGATATTCCTCCAGAGATTTCGTGCTGAAGATGCGCCGCGAAGAAATCGGTTCCTACCTGGGGCTGCGCCTGGAAACCATCTGCCGTGGCATCGGCCATCTGCGGGATCAGGGTTTGGTGGACATCTCGGGACGTAACGTGAAAATCCTCGACATGAGAGGCCTCAAACAACTGATCGTCGGCTGTCGGCCGACTCAGTCGCCGATCTGATCCAGATCAGATGCCCGCATCACCAACGGCGTACAAAGAGATCAGCGCAATGCACCGCGCGTTGATCTTTTCCACGCTGGAGGTCACATCATGCTCACTGTCAAAGACCACAATGATCGGGCCGCGGCTGTGTATGCCACGCACCACGGCCAATACTGGATCGAATCGCTCAAGGACGGCCGACACGTGCTGATCCGGCCGCTGGCCGAAAAGGATCGCGAACGCGAATACGCGTTTATCAAGCGCTTGTCCCCCGAGTCCCGCCACATGCGTTTTCTGGCGCAGATCAGCGAGCCGGGCACGGCGTTGCTCGATCAGTTAATGGACATCGACCAGAAGCAACGCGCGGCCTTTATCGCGCTGGTTCACGAGAACGGCGAATTGATCGAGATCGGTATCAGCCGCTATGCCGCCACGGCCGAAAAAGAATGCGAATTCGCGGTGACGGTCGCCGATGAATGGGCGCATCTGGGCCTGGCAACCTTGCTGATGGAGCACCTGATCAAGGCCGCCCGACAGAACAACTTCAGCCGCCTGTACTCCGTGGATTCGGCCAGCAACACGGGCATGCGCGAATTGGCCAAAGCCTTGGGCTTTGAAACCCACAGTGATCCCGACGATAGCCACCAGGTCATTCATCGCCTCTCTCTGTAGTACCGCAACGCAACCCGCCCCGGCCAACGGCACGGGGCGCGTTTGATCACGGTGTAATCGCGACCTTCATCACGCCATCGCGCTGATGGCCGAACAACTCATACGCCGCCTCGATATCGTCCAGTTTGAAATGGTGGGTCACCAGCGGTGACAGATCGACGCCACCGCTTTGCACCACCGCCATCAACCGGCGCATGCGTTCCTTGCCGCCGGGGCACAGGGTGCTGACGATGCTGTAATCGCCCAAACCCGCTGCAAAAGCATCGTAGGGAATGCGCAGATCCGAAGCGTAAACCCCAAGGCTCGACAACCGCCCGCCCGGGCGTAACACCCGTAATGCAGACTCAAACGTACCCTGGGTGCCCAAGGCTTCGATGGACACATCCACCCCGCGGCCATCAGTCAACACCATGATTTGCTCAACCACGTCACCGTCCTTGAAATTGACTATGTGGGTCGCGCCCAACTGCCGCGCAACCGTCATGCGCTCGGCCACCGCGTCGACACCGATGATGACGCTTGCACCCTTGAGCCGCGCACCGGCCACTGCGCAGAGCCCGATCGGCCCCAGCGCAAACACTGCAACGGTGTCGCCGATACTGACCTCGCCGCGCTCTGCGCCGGAGAACCCGGTGGACATGATGTCCGGGCACATCAGCACCTGTTCATCACTCAGCCCGTCGGGGATCGGACACAGGTTGGCTAGCGCATCCGGCACCAGCACATACTCGGCCTGACAACCATCAATGATGTTGCCGAACTTCCAGCCGCCGGTGGCGCGAAAGCCGTGCCGGGTGTCCGGCCCGTCCTGTGAGCCGCAGCCGCACAGGCAGGCGTAACTCTGGCCGCTGGGGGTAATGGCCCCGGCAATCACCCGCTGACCTTCGACAAAGCCGCGCACTTGCGAGCCGAGTTTTTCGATGACACCCACCGGCTCATGACCCACGGTCAAGCCTTTGGCCACCGGATACTCGCCGCGCAGGATGTGGACGTCAGTGCCGCAGATCGTGGTGGTGGTGATGCGCACCAGCGCGTCCAACGGGCCTACTTCGGGGATCGGCTTGTCATCCAGCACGATGCGATCCTTTTCGACGAAAATCGCCGCTTTCATCATGGCCATGAGCGATGTTCCTGCGCGGGTGGTTCCAGTGAGTGCAGCACCTATTGGAGACTGCGCCGACTTAACCGACACAAGGTTGATCACGATCAACCATTGCGGGATCGCTTGCGCGATTACCGCGCGTCGGGCGTCAGCGTCGCTGCCCCCTGCCATTGACAAAGATCAAGGCGTGCGACCCGGCACGGAGCAGGATGACTCAACGCCTCTGCCGCCATTGCGCACAAGCGTCCATGCCGTTACCCACGGGAGTTTTGTCATGTCCGAGCAAGCACGTTTCATGCTGGTGGCCCCACCCCTGATGAAAGACAGCCCCGCATTCGAACGGGCTGGCGCACTGGCCAAGGCCTCGGGAGCGGCGCTGCACATTGTGGCGTTCGATTATCTGGAAGGTCTGGCAACCGCCGGACTGGTTAACGAACAGGCACTGGAACAGATGCGTATCGGCTATGTCGAGCGTCACCGCCAGTGGCTGGAAGATCAGGCCAGACCCTTGCGTCATCTTGGCGTCACGGTGACGACCGAGGTGGTCTGGATCGAGCACCCCTTGCGCGAGATCCTGATTCACCTCAAAGAGCAGCCGATGGCCCTGTTGATCAAGGATCTGGAGCCCGCCTCATTCATGTCCCGGCTGATGTTCACGCCACTCGATCTGCACCTGCTGCGCGAATGCCCGGTCCCCCTGCATTTCGTCAGCCATGTGCACAATGCCCGGCCTCGGCGAATGGTTGCCGCTGTGGATCCGTTTCATCGTGACGCCCGGTACGAAGACTTCAACGACCGGATTCTGCGTGAGGCCGTCAAACTGGCAAGCCTCAGCGACGCCGAACTGGAAGTGATCTATGCCTATGACCTGTCATCGATCAGCGCCGATGAGTTCGGATTCGACAATGCCTCGACGTTTTTCACGCAGGGCAACGCCAAAGCACTGTTCGATGCACAAGCCACCGCGTTCCGCGCACTGGCCGAACGCAACGGCATCCCGCCGGAGCGCCAACACATGATCATGGGCGATCCGGCCAAAGTGCTGTGCAGCTATGCCGATGCCTATGACATCGACGTGATCGTCATGGGCCGTGTCGGCCATCGCGGCCTCGGCCGGTTGGTCGGCAGCACGGTGGAACACCTGCTGTACAAAATGCCCTGCAGCGTCTGGGTGGTGTCGCCGCAAATGCTGTCCGCCTGAACGCAGACACCCCTAAAAGTCGGCGGGTTCAGATGGAGCGCTGATTGACCCGCGCCATCAATTGTTCGGCCGTTTCTTTGCGCTCCGAATACCGATCAACCAGAAAATCCTGGCGGTCGCGCAGCAGCACGGTGAACTTCACCAATTCTTCCATCACGTCGACGACGCGGTCATAGAACGGTGACGGTTTCATCCGCCCTGCCTCGTCGAACTCCATGTAAGCCTTGGGCACCGAGGACTGGTTGGGGATGGTGAACATGCGCATCCAGCGGCCCAACACGCGTAGCTGATTGACGACGTTGAACGACTGAGATCCACCGCACACCTGCATCACCGCCAGGGTTTTGCCCTGGGTCGGGCGAACGGCGCCAAGCTCCAGCGGTATCCAGTCGATCTGTGCCTTGAACACCGCCGACATGGCGCCATGACGTTCTGGCGAACACCAGACCTGACCTTCCGACCACAGCACCAGTTCGCGCAGCTCCTGCACTTTCGGATGGTCGACGGGGACGTCGTCGGGCAATGGCAAACCGGACGGGTTGAAGATGCGCGTCTCGGCGCCGAAGTGTTCGAGCAAGCGCGCGGCTTCCTCTACCAGCAAACGGCTGAAAGAGCGTTCGCGGGTCGAGCCGTAGAGCAACAGGATGCGCGGTTTGTGTTCGCCCGAGGTCGTGGCTTTAAAGCCTTCGAACAGGGTTGAATCAAGGTTGGGCAGATGTTCTGACATATATCCTCCGGCTTACAGGGAGCCGATTCGATCCAGCTCACGCTGCAGTTCTGCGCGGCTGAGCGTTGTAAAAGGCAGGCCGAGGAAGGTCGAACAGCGCCGCTCGATGATCGCCAGCGTGGCACTGAACGCCGCATCCACTGCGGCCTCGTCACCGGTCACATCGGAGGGATCTTCCAGGCCCCAATGGGCTTTCAGCGCCGGACCGAAGTACACCGGGCAGCTTTCACCGGCGGCCTTGTCGCAGACGGTGATGACGATATCCGGCGGGTTGTCCTCGAAGGCGTCATTGCCTTTGCTGTACAGGCCATCGATGGAAATACCGGCCTGTTGCAGCGTGGCAAGACTGCGTGGCAGCACCTGGCCTTTAGGGAAACTGCCAGAACTCAGCGCCTCGAAACCCGGGCGCGCCAGGTGATTGAACATGGCTTCGGAAAGAATGCTCCGGCAACTGTTGGCCGTGCACATGAACAGAACTCGCATGGGGGGGGGCTCCTGCGGACGTTAATAATTCAGCAGCACGCTGCTTCGCGGACGGGGCGATCATCCATGTTTAGCAAGCGCGAGGCGTTATCCTTGAGCCAGTCGACGTTAGCCTTCGACGTCACTTGCAGGATTTGATGAACCCAATCGGGCAGATCCGGGTTGAGCCGGTAATAGACCCACTGGCCCTGCCGACGATCAAGCAGCAGCCCGTTGCTGCGCAGTTGCGCGAGGTGGCGGCTGATCTTCGGCTGGCTGTCATTGAGGGCACACATAAGCTCGCAAACGCAGAGTTCGCCTTGAGCGGCGATCAGCAGCGTAGCGCGGACACGGGTCTCGTCGGCGAGGCTTTTGAAGAGTTCGGGGGGCGTGATCATCAGGGCGCACCGTACATATGGACTGCCGAATATACGGATATCCATATATTAATCAACCTGAAAGATCAAAAGATCTCAGGAATTGAGCAACAACCCCTGCTCCGCCTCGCACAACCCCACTACATAATCCCAGACCACCCGCAGCCGCACCGACTTGTGCAACTCGCGCCGGGTGCTGATCCAGTAACTGCGCTCGATGCTTTCGTCCGGCAGCAAGGGCACCAGATCCGGCTCAGAGGCCGCCATGTAGCACGGCAACACGGCAATGCCCAATCCCGAGCGAGCGGCTTCCTGCTGGGCGATGACGCTGGTGCTATGGAACACCACCCGAGGACTGCGGCAAAAGCTGTTGAGGAACATCAACTCCTGACTGAACAGCAGATCATCGACGTATCCGATCCATGCATGCCGCCCGAGGTCTTCCCGGCTGCGCAACGGTGGCGCGTTGTCGAGGTAACGCTGGCTGGCATAGAGGGCCAAACGGTAGTCCGTCAGTTTGCGGGTAACGAGCATGTCCGCCGCCGGACGCTCCAGATGAATGCTGATTTCTGCCTCGCGGTTAAGGATGCTGACGAAGCGCGGCACCGCGACCAATTCCACTTCCAGACCGGGGTAGCGCTCGAACAGACCGATCATGCGGCTGGCGAGAAACTTGATGCCGAGGCCTTCAGTGACGCCGACACGGATTTTGCCCAGTGGCGCGGTGGATTGGGTGATTTCCTCCTGGGCCAGCAGGGCGACGTTTTCCATGGCTTCGGCGTGCTTGAGCAGCGCCTCCCCCGCAGGGGTCATTTCGTAGCCTTGGGCGTGCTGGACGAACAGCGCGGTGCCGAGGCTTTTTTCGATGGCCTCGATGTGGCGGGCGACGGTGGCGTGGGTGGTGTTCAAGCGGCGGGCGGCGGTGAGCAGGCGGCCACTGCGTTGCAACTCCAGAAAGAACCGCAGATCGTTCCAGTCGAACATGGGGTGTCCTTGTCAGCTATCGTCATTCAGGGCTGTTTAAAAACGCACAGCGGCTGCGCAAAAACTAACATTCTTTTGACGAAAGCTAACAACTAGAGTGTCCGACAATAAAAACAAAAAGCGAGGTCAGGGAATGCAGACTTCCCTTGATGAATACGACTACATCGTGGTCGGCGCCGGCCCTGCCGGGTGCTTGCTGGCCAATCGACTGTCGGCCGATCCGCAGCAGCGCGTGCTGTTGCTCGAAGCGGGCGGACGCGACAACTATGCGTGGATTCACATCCCCGTCGGTTACCTGTTTTGCATCGGCAACCCGCGTACCGACTGGTGCTTCAAGACCGAAGCGCAACCCGGTTTGCAAGGCCGCAGCCTGAGTTATCCGCGCGGCAAAGTGCTCGGTGGCTGTTCTTCAATCAACGGCATGATCTACATGCGCGGCCAGGCCGGCGACTATGACGGCTGGGCAGCCGAGGGCAATCCGGGCTGGGCCTGGGATGACGTGCTGCCGCTGTTCAAACAAAGCGAAAACCATTTTGCCGGCGCCGCTGATTTTCACGGTGCCAAAGGCGAATGGCGGGTCGAGCAACAGCGGCTGTCGTGGCCGATTCTCGATGCGTTTCGCAGCGCCGCCGAGCAGAGCGGCATCGCCAGCATCGATGACTTCAATCAGGGCGACAACGAAGGCTGCGGCTACTTTCAGGTCAACCAGAAGGCCGGCGTGCGCTGGAATGCGGCAAAAGCCTTTCTCAAACCGGTGCGATCCCGGACCAATCTGACCGTGTTGACCGGGGTTGAAGTGGATCGTGTTCTGCTGGAGAACGGTCGCGCATCGAAGGTCAGCGCCCGTCATGAAGGCCAGGTGAAAAGCTTCAAGGCGCGCAAAGAGATCGTGTTGTGTGCCGGCTCCGTGGGTTCGCCGAGCATTCTGCAGCGTTCCGGGATTGGCCCGCGTCCGCTGCTGGAACGCCTCGGCATCGGCGTGATTCATGAGCTGCCGGGTGTCGGCGGCAATCTGCAGGATCACCTGCAACTGCGGCTGATCTACAAACTGGAAAACGCCCGCACCCTCAACCAGATCGCCGGCAGTGTGTGGGGCAAGATGGGCATGGGCCTGCGTTATCTGTATGACCGTAGCGGACCGTTGTCGATGGCGCCGAGTCAGTTGGGGGCGTTCGCCCGATCCGGGCCGGAGCAGACGTCGGCGAATCTGGAATATCACGTGCAACCATTGTCGCTGGAGCGTTTCGGCGAACCGTTGCACAGCTTCCCGGCCTTCACCGCGTCGGTCTGTGACCTGCGTCCGCAGAGCCGTGGCCGCATCGAAATCCGTTCCGCGAACCCGCAAGACGCGCCGCTGATTCAGCCCAATTACCTCAGCCATCCCGAAGACCTGCGCGTGGCCGCCGATGCGATCCGCCTGACCCGACGCATCGTCAGCGCCCCGGCCCTGCAAGCGTTCAAACCGGTCGAGTATCTGCCCGGGGATAGCCTGCAAAGCGAAGAAGAACTGCACGAAGCGGCGGCCAGAATCGGCACAACGATTTTCCATCCGGTCGGTACGTGCCGCATGGGTAATGACGGTGATGCGGTGGTCGATGCGCAACTGCGCGTACATGGTGTACCCGGGTTGCGCATTGCCGACGCATCGATCATGCCGCGCATTACCTCGGGTAATACCTGTTCGCCTACGCTGATGATTGCCGAGAAGGCGGCACAGCTGATCCTTTCTCCAACCGTAAACCCACCCCCTGTAGGAGCTAGCCTGCTGGCGATGACGGACTGACATCCAACATCTCTATGGCTGATGCACCGCCATCGCCAGCAGGCTGGCTCCCACAGGGGACTTGCACCAGATTCAAGGCATCGCGCATCACCCGGACACGCAACACCAGTGGAACAACAAAAACAATCACTGTGAGGGATACCGATATGTCGGAACACGTTCAGCCGCTGGACGCCGTGCGCAGCACGGACACCAGCCCGGATACACGCAAAGTCATCTTCGCCTCCTCCTTGGGGACGGTGTTCGAGTGGTATGACTTCTTCCTCTACGGCGCCCTCGCGGCGGTAATCAGCAAGCAGTTCTTCGCCGGGGTCAACGACACCACGGCGTTCATCTTTGCGCTGATGGCGTTTGCCGCCGGGTTTATCGTGCGGCCGTTCGGGGCGCTGGTGTTCGGTCGGTTGGGGGACATGATCGGGCGTAAATACACCTTCCTCGCGACCATCATCCTGATGGGCGTCGCGACCTTCTGCGTCGGCCTGCTGCCTACCTACGCCAGCATCAGCATCGCCGCCCCCATCATTCTGGTGGTGCTGCGCATGCTCCAGGGCCTGGCGCTCGGCGGTGAATATGGCGGCGCCGCGACTTACGTGGCGGAGCACGCGCCAATCGGCAAACGCGGTTTCCACACTAGCTGGATTCAATCCACCGCCACCCTCGGCCTGCTGCTGTCGCTGCTGGTAGTGCTCGGTTGCCGCTACTTCACTGGCGATCAGTTTGAAGTGTGGGGCTGGCGCATTCCCTTCCTGCTGTCGATTGTGCTGCTGGGCATTTCCACCTGGATTCGCCTGAGCCTTCACGAGTCGCCGGCGTATCTGAAGATGAAAGAGGAAGGCAAAACCTCCAAGGCGCCGATCCGCGAATCCTTCGGCAAGTGGGAAAACCTCAAAGTGGTGCTGATAGCCCTGTTCAGCATCAACGCCGGGCAAGCGGTGACGTTCTACGCAGCGCAGTTTTACGTGCTGTTCTTCCTCACCCAGTTCCTGAAAATGGACCCGGCGGTGGCCAACACCTTGCTGATCATCAGCGTGGTCATCGGCGCACCGTTTTTCATCTTTTTTGGCTGGCTGTCGGACAAGGTCGGGCGCAAACCGATACTGATGCTCGGCCTGCTGCTGGCGACGGCGCTGTACTTCCCGATCTTCAAATCCCTCGCCCATTACGCCAACCCGGCCATCGATCAGGCCAGCCGTCAGGCGCCGATCACCGTGCTGGCCGATCCGGCGACCTGTACCTTCCAGTTCGACCCAGTGGGCAAAGCCAAATTCGATAGCCCGTGCGACAAGGTCAAAACCTTCCTGGTCAAGCAAGGCCTGCCCTACTCCAGCGCCGCCGCGCCGGCCGGCAGCGCGGTGCAAGTCAGCGTTGGCGACGTGAAACTCGACGGCTTCGACGAAGCGGCGTTGCGCGGCGCAATCACCCTCGCCGGCTACCCGCAACAGGCGGATATGCAGCAGATCAACAAGCCAATGATCGTCGCCCTCATCGTCGCGCTGATCATCATCTCGGCCATGTGCTACGGGCCGCTGGCGGCGCTGATGGTTGAGCTGTTCCCGACCCGCATCCGCTACACCTCGATGTCCTTGCCGTACCACATCGGCAACGGCTGGTTTGGCGGTTTCCTGCCAACCGTGTCGTTCGCGCTGGTGGTGTACACCGGGGATATTTTTTATGGGCTGTGGTATCCGGTGCTGATTACCGGGGTGAGCCTGGTGGTGGGGATGATCTGTTTGCGTGAGACGAAGAATATCGATCTCGATAAGAACTGAGACAAGCGGTGGCGAGAGACTTAACGCTGTCGCCACCATTACTTGAATCAGTCATCCGCTTTGATCACCTCGAACTTCACTTGATCCGGATAGAACGCGACATAGTTTTTGATCTGATCAACCGATATTTTCGGATTTTCGTAAGTCCACACCGCATTCGCCCCCTCATGCCCCGGCACCTGCAAACTGAAGTAATTGGCGTCGCCCTTGTACGGGCAGTAACTGGTGTGATCGGTGCGGGCGAAATACTTTTCGTCGATGTCTTCGCGGGGGATGTAGTACACCGGCGGGTAGTTGGCCTCATTGAGGACCATCACGTGGGAGGACGCGGCGACCTGGATGCCGTGGAATTTCACCACCAGGCAACCGATGAGTTGTTCGAGGGCAATGACGGGAGTGGGGCCGGGGGTTTTCATGGGTTTCTCCTGAATACGGCAAAGAGACCGCTTCAGGTATAGCCCATGTGTTCCGCTCATGGGAGGTTCGCAGCCGAACGGCCAACGGCCCACACCCCATCAAGGTGAGGGCCGCTTTTCAGGCATCACGCAACAATATCGGTCGCCAACGCCTGCCCCACAACACCTACGGCAAAATCAATCTCGCCCTGCCCCGTCAGGTCAACCAACAGCGTGGTCTGATCGCTCTGCGCGTAGTAAGTCAAAATCGCGTCCCCCGCATGCCCGGTGAAACCGTTGACGAAATTCAGCGAAGCAGCGCCATTCGCAAACCCGGCAATGCCCGACAGGTCGATCTTGTCCAGGCCACTCTTGAAATCCATGATCCAGTCCGGCTGGTTATTGGTCGAATCGCTGGCCGCGCCAAACACGAAAGTGTCCGCCCCCTCGCCGCCCCGCAGCACATCGGCACCGCCGCCACCGTAGAGGATGTCGTTGCCCGCGCCGCCCAACAGATAATTGACCGCTCCGTTGCCGATCAGCAGGTCATTGCCCGAACCACCCACTGCGTTTTCCACGGTTACGCCGTAAGCAATCGACACGTTACCGACCAGACCACCGACGTCAGAGAACGAACCTTCATTGAGGTTGATTTTCTGGTTCTGGGTGAAGCCAGAGAAATTCAACGTGTCATCGCCGCCACCGTCCCACACCGAGAACACCAGTTTCGACGACGCCGAAGTGGCGCTGTAGAAATCGCGTCCGGCGTTGGAACTGAAACCGTACGTGGTGTTATCGGCGCGTGTCTCGCAGTTGGCGCCATACAGTTTCTGTACGGCAACAATATCGTCCAGCAACGGCGCCGAGGCATAGGCGCCGCTGCCGTCCTTGCTGAAGTTCTGGTCGGTATTGGCCTCGCTCCAGTAGCTCATCAGGCTATAGCCACGGGTGTCTTCGGCGTACTTGGCGTCGGTGTAGGTCGGGTTGCCATTGCCGGCGTTGTAGGCGCCGGGGTGGGACAGGCCGAGGGTGTGGCCGATCTCATGGGTCAGGGTCTGACGCCCGTAGTTATTGGTGTCCGGGGTTTTGTTGACCTGGTATTGATCGTTGATCAAGTACCACGACTGGCCGTCATAACTACCGCCGCTCGGCAAGTAGGCGAACGCGGCGCCGCCGGTGCTGACGTCGTAGTTGCCAAACGTCATATGACCGTCGCCGCCCTTGCCTTCGGTGAAGGTGACGTTGGCGACGTCGGCCCAGGATTGCATGGCCAGCACGGCTTGAGCCTTTTGCTGGGCGCTGAATTCGCTGAAGTTGCCGAGTTTCGGGTTGTAGTTCGCCGGTTGGTCGGTGAGGAAGGTGTAACTGAGGCTGATCTTGCCGTCGGCATTTTTATCGCCCCACGACAGGCCCTTGCGCAGGATTTCGTCAGCGGCCTGATCGGCAGTGTATGAGGGCTTGCCATTGACCAGTCCTTCGCCACGGTCATACAAGTGGCTGAATATATTGACTTCATCGTAGGCGCTGCTGGTTTTGGATGTGGCTTGAGCCATGGTGTACGTCCTTGTTCAGTGGTCAGGTGTCGCGTTGAACCTGACATGACCTGCAACCCCCGCGCTAATCAATTTCTCGATAGTTCCTGGCAGCGTCCCCGAATTGCCCGTCATTTTCGGCAATGCTTTTTATCTGTATATCCATACAGATAAAAGTTGCCCCTGGCGCCAAGTCCGGCCATTCTGTGCGCCTGTTCGGACCTTGATCGACGATGGTGGTTATGCGGCTGTACCTCTGTGAAAAACCTTCCCAGGCCAAAGACATTGCGGCTGTGCTCGGCGCCAAGCGTCGGGGCGACGGCTGCTGGCTGGGGACGGACGTCACGGTGACCTGGTGCATCGGCCATTTGCTGGAGACCGCTCCGCCGGACGCCTACGACGCGCGCTACAAGCGCTGGGTGCTGGCGGTTCTGCCGATCATTCCGGACAAGTGGAAAATGACCGTCAAACCGCGCACCGCCAGCCAGTACAAAGCAGTGAAACGCCTGCTCGGCGAGGCCAGCGAACTGATCATCGCCACCGACGCCGACCGTGAGGGCGAGATGATCGCCCGGGAACTGGTCGAGCACTGCCGCTATCGGGGGCCGATCCGCCGCTTGTGGCTGTCGGCATTGGACGAGGCGTCGATCCGCAAGGCTTTGGCCTCGTTAAAACCGGGTGCAGAGACGTTCAGCCTGTATCACTCGGCATTGGGTCGCTCGCGGGCGGACTGGCTGATCGGCATGAACATGAGTCGTCTGTTCACCCTGCTCGGTCGTCAGTCAGGTTATCAGGGTGTATTGCCGGTCGGTCGGGTACAGACGCCGACATTGCGACTGGTGGTGGACCGTGATCGCAGCATCGCCGATTTCGTGCCGGTGCCGTTTTGGGCGATCGACGTGGAGTTGCTGCACAACGGCACGCCGTTTACCGCGCAGTGGCGGGCATCCTCGGATGTTTGTGACGATCAGGATCGTTGCCTGAATCAGGCGCTGGCGCAGCAAGCCGCCGTCGCGATGAGAAGCGCCGCCAGTGCGCGAGTGGTGAAACTGCGCACCGAGCGTATGCGTGAAGTGGCGCCCCTGCCCTTCGACCTCGGCACCTTGCAGGAAGTCTGTTCGAAGAAACTCGGCCTCGGTGCGCAGGAAACCCTCGACATCGCCCAGGCGCTCTACGAAACCTACAAAGTCATCACCTATCCGCGCAGCGATTGCGGTTTCTTGCCGCTGAGCCAGCACAGTGAGGCGCCGGGGATTCTCGCGGCGTTGCGTCAGGCCGACCCGAGCCTCGACGCGCTGCAGGGTTTTCTCGAACCGCAGCGCAAATCCCGGGCGTGGAACGACGCCAAGGTCAGCGCGCACCACGGCATCATCCCCACCGCAGCGGCAAAGAACCTTGAACGCCTGAGCGGCAAGCACCGTGCGGTCTACACGTTGATCCGCGCCCGCTATCTGGCGCAGTTTCTGCCCAACCATGAATACGATCGCACCCAGGCCGATTTTGATTGCGCCGCAGAAGCGCTGCGCGCGGTCGGCAAGCAAATCATCGAACCGGGCTGGAAACGCGCATTACCCGAGGCATTGGCACCGGCCAAGGGCCGTGAAGCACCAGCACCGCAAACCTTGCCGGCATTGTCTCAGGGCGTCGAGTGTGCGGTCGCAGATGTGAAGTTCAAGGATCTGTGGACGCAACCGCCCAAACCCTATACCGAAGGCGATCTGATCAAAGCGATGAAAAACGTCGCCAAGCTGGTGGAAGACCCGCTGCTCAAGCAGAAGCTCAAGGACACCACCGGGATCGGCACCGAGGCCACCCGCGCGTCGATCATTCAGGGCTTGCTGGATCGCGGGTATCTGGTGAAAAACGGCAAGGCCCTCGCCGCGACACCCGCCGCGTTCAGTCTGATCGACGCCGTACCCCGTGCAATTGCCGACCCCGGCACTACTGCAATCTGGGAGCAGGCACTGGACATGGTGCAAAGCGGTGAGATGAGCCTGGAAGAATTCGTCACCAAGCAAGCGGCGTGGATGAGCAAACAAGTAACCCGATGCTCTGCCCTGAGCCTGACCATCAGCGGCCCGCCACCCGCCGGCAAGGCTGCCGCGCCGTGGAAGAAAAAACGCAAATCGACGCGCAGCAAAACCGCCGGCACCACCAAACGCACCGCGAAACCCGCTGCCAAAAAGTAATACACGCTACTGTTTCTGAAAGGTCATCACTTTCAGGAAGCCAAAGCATGCATAACGTCGAACTGCACCCCGCCCAGCGCGACGAACTGCAAACCCTCGAAAACCTGATGCAGTTCTACATGTATGACTTCAGCCAATGGCTGCCTTTGAAGCTCGCCGAGCATGGCTTTTTCAGCATCCAACCGAAATACGAATACTGGCGCCATCCCGCAACCCAACCCTTCCTGATCCGGGTCGACGACGAACTCGCCGGTTTCGTGACCGTCGATAACGAAACCCACATCGCCAGCGCCGAACACAACATCGGCTACTTCTTTCTCGCCCGACGCTTTCGTGGCCAAGGTGTCGCGCAGTTTGTCGTCTCTGCCCTCTTGAGCCGTATCCCGGGTCAGTGGCAGATTTTCCATATCGATGCCAACCGGCCTGCGCAGCGCTTCTGGGCCAGGCTGATGCCGGAATTGAGCGACGGCGAGTTCACCTTGCTGCAGCGCGAAGTAGACGGTTATCCGTGTACGTTCTATGTCCTGCGCAGCCCTTTTTCCGTTGCGTGAACGGATCCTTTCTCATTCCAAAACAGCTTTGTCCGACAATATGTAGTGAACAAAAATAATCACTACAAAACCGTTGACGGCGTCGTTTTGCTTTTGCATGATGAAGACGTTCCCCGATCGGGAACATTGGTAATACGCTTGAGCAAACTCGTCTGACCGCCGAGTTGTTTTTTCCGGATACACGCTGCCCACAAGGCAGATTGAAGAAGCTGACCTGGCCTGAACGTCCAGTACAAGGACGAGAAGCGCTGGCGAAAATTCTCAAGACGCTTGTGGTCGACACTGAAAATGTCGTCAAGGAGCCTCCCGGTTTTCGCTGCTTCTCCTCGTTGTGACGCTATTGCGTAGCAGTTATTCAACACGACTACATGCAACAGATGCACGACCCCGTATTTCAAACGGGCGACCGCTGACGTCCTGGTTTCGGTGCCAGGGATCAACTAACCGATGGGCTACCTGTATTAGCGAATCAACTTTGAAAGATCACCAAACTGGTCAAGGGGCAAAATCATGAATCTGAACAATCAACCCACTATCGAAGAACTGGCTCGTATGTTCGCTGCGCAAAAAGACAGCCTCGACAGCCATATTCTGTGGATCAGCAAATCGGGCCAAGTGCATATCGACTGCCTGGCGCCCCACGCTGGCGAAGAAGAGTTCGACCGCAACAATCAGAACCTGCTGGCCCGCCTGAAGATGTACCGCCGCGGCCAAGGTTATGTCGGCAAAAAAGCCGCGGCCGACAAGGACTTCATCGGTAATGTTCTGCAGACGCTGAAACAGGCGTGGGACTCGATGCAGAACAAGAATGAAGTTCGGGTGATTGATCGGTTCTGCTGATTTACAACTTAAATAACAAGAGGGTCTGCTTCCAGCTATGGAGCAGGCCTTTTTTTGTGTATGGCGTAAGCTTTGTGGTGTTAGTTAAATCTATCCCCTCACCCCAGCCCTCTCCCGGAGGGAGAGGGAGCCGATCTCGAGCGTGCTTGCGATCTCCATTCAACTTCAATATTTCAAGTCGGCGCATTAGCCAAAAACTCCTCGTTCAATCCCCTCGCCCTCGGGGAAAGGGAGTCGATCTGGAGTGTGCTTGCGATCTACATCCAACTTCAATATTTCAGGTCGGCGCATTAGCCACCAACACCTCGGTCAGTCCCCTCTCCCTCCGGGAGAGGGTTAGGGTGAGGGGCTTCCCATGCTCAACACCAGTTCCACAAACGCCACCGCCGCCGCACTGTGATAATTATTGCGCCGCCGCAACAACGCCGCCCCGCGCTGTGGCGCCTCACTGTCGACCCGCAGCCTGCGCAGCGCCCGATCTTCAGTCGCGATGGCCTGCGGCAACATTGTCGCCAACGGCGAATGCCGAACCACTTCCAGCAAAGTACTCACCGAGTTCACCTCAATACGCACTTTGGGCGTGATCCCGTGCTGACGGAAATACTCATCCACCGATAGCCGCGTGATGAAGTCCGGCGCCAGCAGCGCAAAATCCAGTTGCGCAACGTCATCCGAGGTCAGCACCGCCGTGCTGTCGTACAACGGATGCTCGCGCCCGACCATCACCCCCAGCGTCTCGACAAACGCCGGAATGCACTCGATGTCCGGGCTGCGCACCGGAGTAAATGCAATCGCGATATCCAGCGAGTCATCCGCAAGCCCTGCCTCAATGTCGTCCATCGACAACTCGAAGATCTGCAAATGAATCCCCGGAAACCGCGCCGTGTAATCGCGCACCAATGGCCCGACCAGATACGCCATGAACGTCGGCGTCATGGCCAGACGCAAGGTGCCACGGGTCAGATCCTTCACGTCATGCAACGCGCGCTTGCCCGCCTCCAGTTCCACCAGCACCCGCCGCGCGCATTCGATATAGGCCTCGCCGGCATCGGTCGGTTTGACCGATCGTGAGGTGCGATCAAACAGATTCACACCCAGGGTTTCCTCCAGTTGGCGAATCTGTTGCGACAGGGTCGGCTGCGAGACATGCAGCGCCTCGGCCGCGCGGGTAAAGCCGCCGTGATCGGCAACGGCCAGCAGGTAACGCAAATGTCGCAACAGCATGGGTGCACCATCTATAGGAAAGGCTTATGCGAAGCATTGTATATGGGTCTTGGACGCTATGGATAAATCGGCAGAAGATCAATCCCACACAGCAAGCCAACCCTGAAAGGAGTGACACCATGCAACAGTCCCACGCCTACAACGACACCAGTCTGGCCCTGACCACCCGCATTCTTGACCTCAAGGCAGGCAAAAACCTGTCCTGGCAGGATCTCGCCGACGGCACCGGCCTCAGCCTGGCCTTCGTCACCGCCGCCCTGCTCGGCCAGCACCCCCTGCCGGAAAACGCCGCCCAAGTAGTGGGCGACAAGCTGGAACTGGACGCCGCTGACGTCGCCGCCCTGCAAATCATCCCGCTGCGCGGCAGCCTCAGCGGCGTGCCGACCGACCCGACCATCTACCGCTTCCACGAGATGATCCAGATCTACGGCACGACCCTCAAAGCTTTGGTTCACGAGCAGTTCGGCGACGGCATCATCAGCGCGATCAACTTCAAACTGGACATCAAGAAAGTCGAAGACCCGGAAGGCGGTTCCCGCGCCGTGGTCACCCTCGACGGCAAATTCCTGCCCCTGCGTCCGTTCTGATGTGCCCCGGCCCGCCCGCCCCCCGCGTGCGGGCCCACCGATCTCCATTGAAGAGGACACGCCCATGAAAGCCCTGATCGACGGTTTCCTGAAGTTCCAGAACGAAGCCTTCCCGAAACGCACCGAACTGTTCAAACACCTGGCGACCACCCAGCAACCCGGCACTTTGTTCATCACCTGCTCCGACAGCCGCGTGGTGCCGGAACTGCTGACCCAGCAAGAACCCGGCGAACTGTTTGTGATCCGCAACGCCGGCAATATCGTGCCGTCCTACAGCCCTCATCCGGGCGGGGTGTCGGCGACGGTGGAATATGCGGTGGCGGTGCTTGGCGTGACGGACATTGTGATCTGCGGACACTCTGATTGCGGTGCGATGACGGCGATTGCGAAGTGCAAATGCATGGATCACCTGCCCGCCGTCAGTGGCTGGCTGCAACATGCCGAGTCGGCGAAAGTGGTGAACGAAGCGCGGCCGCATGCCAATGACGCGGCGAAATTGAGTTCGATGGTGCGCGAAAACGTGATCGCGCAGCTGGCGAATATCCAGACCCATCCGAGTGTGCGTCTGGCCCAGGAGAAAGGCCTGCTGAATCTGCATGGCTGGGTGTATGACATCGAGACTGGCTCGATCGATGCGCTGTCCTCGGACCGCCGCACCTTTGTGCCGCTGGCCGAACAACCGGCGGCTTGCGCAGTTCAGGCAAACACCAGCGAAGCAGCCTGAAATACACTTTGCCCCCTGTAGGAACTGCCGAAGGCTCGGGCCTTCGGCAGTTCCTGCGCAACGCAGTCAGCGTTTTACGGTCAGGTCGATCTGGCTCATGCGACTACGCACCGTAAACACACCATCCCCGGAAAGAATCGCGCTGCGCGCAAACAACCGCCCACTCTCCCAGTTCGAAAGCCCCAGTTCCGGCTTGTTCAGTGCGTACAGGCCATCGACCCATCGGGTGATGCCATTGCCCACAAACGGCGCATTCACCGCGTTGTAGAACCGCTCCTGAACCTGCGCATCTTCGCTGATCAGCGACACGGTAAATTGCGGGCTGTAGCGATTGAACAGCGCAATGGCCTGATCCAGATCGTCAACGATCATCAGGCTGACCTCCGGGGTTTCTTCCCATTCCCACTCGCGACCCAGCTCCGACTTTGCCAGCGGTTCGGCCAGTGCTTCGGTCTGATAACCCTCGGCGCGATAGACCTCGACCGTCGCGTTCTGCCATTCAGTGGGCAGGCAACTTTCGCTGCCTTCGACGATGTGCAATTTGCAGCCTTGGCCGCGCGCGGTGCCGGCCTGTTGCAGCGCATCGAGGAACAGTGGCACCAGTTCGGCGGCGCGCTCGCGCTGAATCAGGCAGACGTTCAGGGTGTTGCAGACTTTGCGATCCAGCGAATTGCGTACCACCGCCGCAAAGCGTTTGGCATCAGCTTCACGATCGGCAATCAACCACGCCCCACCGGTGCCATGCAGGCTGACCGCAGTCCCGGCCTGCTGGGCAATGCTGCCCAGTTGACTGACCGCGCGCCCCGAACCACGAGCCACCGCCAGCGACAAGCGCCGATCGGCAAACATCGCCCAACCGGCGGCGTGATTGACGCTCTCCACCAACGACACCGCGCCCGCCGGCAGACCGGCCGCAGCCAACGCCGGGTTCAGCGCATGTGTGACGATGGCTTGCGCCGTCCCCAGCGCATCGCTGCCAATCCGTAGCACCGCTGTATTACCGGTACGCAAGACACCGGCCGCATCGGCGAAGACGTTAGGGCGACCTTCAAAGACAAACGCGACGATACCCAGCGGCGAGACCACCTGCTCGACCTTCCAGCCGTCGTGTTCGACGCTGCTGATGACTTTACCGCGCGTCGCCGGCGCATCACGCCAGGCACGCAGGCCGGCAATCATATCGCCGCGCATACGCTCGTCGGCGAGCAGACGCGTGGTGGAACGCCCGCGTGCCTTGGCCCGCTCGATATCGGCGAGATTGGCTGCTTCAATCTGTGCCCAGCAATCCGGTGTTTCCAGGCGCTGCGCGAACAGATCGAAGAATTGACTGATCGCCTCATCGGACACCGCCGACAGCGCGGTAAATGCCGCCGCCGCACGTTCGATCGCCACAGAGGCCGCTTGTTGATCGGCGACCGGAATCAGCAACAGTTCGCCACTCACCTGCTCAACCAGCAGGTGATCACCGGGCTGAAAGCGCGCGGCCAGTTCGGGGCTGACCACGGTGACGCGGTTACCAGCGAAAGGGATCGGCGTACCAGCAACCAGACGTTCGAGCGCAAGAGACATGAAGCGGATTCACCATGCAGAGGGCGGGCGCAAAATGTATAGGATTCTTCGCTGAAATACACCTTCCGCAAACACCGCTATCCCGGTGGGAGCTGGCTTGCCAGCTCCCAGAGGATTTTGTGGTGTTTGACTGATCGGGTCAGAACACCGACCAGCCAATCCGCGAACTGAGCATCTCCAGCGCCGCCATCCCCGCCAGCGAATTCCCCGCAGCATTCAACTCTGGCGACCACACGCACACAGTGAACTGCCCCGGCACCACCGCGACGATCCCGCCGCCTACGCCACTCTTACCCGGCAGGCCGACGCGATAGGCGAAGTTGCCCGCCTCGTCATACAGTCCGCTGGTGGCCATGATCGAGTTGACCTGCTGGGTCTGGCGGCGCGTCAGTATCTGTTCGCCACTGTGTTTGCAGAAACCGTCGTTGGCCAGAAAGCAGAACGCCCGGGCCAGATCAATGCAGTTCATGCGCAGCGCGCAATGGCTGAAATAGCTACGCAGAACCGACTCGACGTCGTTGTGGAAGTTGCCGAAGGATTGCATCAGGTACGCCATCGCCGCGTTGCGCGCACGGTGCTGATATTCGGAATCAGCGACCTTGGCGTCGATCATGACTTGCGGATTGCCCGACAGGCGCCGGACAAAATCACGCATCGACAGGGTCGGTGCGGCGAAGCGCGACTGGTTGATGTCGCAGATCACCAGCGCACCGGCATTGATGAACGGATTACGCGGTCGGCCACGCTCGAATTCCAGTTGCACCAGCGAGTTGAACGGCTGACCGGACGGCTCATGGCCGAGGCGTTCCCAGATCGCCTCACCCGAGTGATCAATCGCCTGCACCAGGCTGAACACCTTGGAAATACTCTGCACCGAGAACGGTGTCTCGGCGTCGCCGGCAAAATACATCTCGCCGTCGTTGCCATACACGGCGATGCCCAACTGATTGGCCGGCACGGTGCCGAGGGCAGGAATGTAGTCAGCCACTTTGCCCTGACCGATCAGGGGCCGGACAGCGTCCAGGATCTCGTTCAACAGCGCTTGCATGCCGGGTTCCGAAGTCTCGCCCCATGGGATTGCGGGGACACTGGGGCTAGACGCTGCCGACGCGGGTCGAATCACACCGGCGGGTGTCGAGCAAAATGTTCCAGGCTCAAGCGCACACCCCTGCTATCGGAGAGCACCTGGTGACTGCCTTCACAGTCTTTGACAGTTTCCCGACAAAGCTGCCAAAGATTGCTGGCCGGCAGCCACCTAGCATGGGCGCATCCACATTACTCTCGGGTGCCTCATGCCAGTTCCGTTTCGCACACTCTCCTTGTCTCTGACTTCCCTTTGCTTGCTGATTCCCGGCGGTTCGTTGCGCGCCGAAGACTGGCACACGACCCTGCATGCAGGCGTGGTCAACGCGCCGCGCTACAGCGGCAGTGGTGAGCGGGTAACGGCGCCGCTGGTGGGTTTCAAAGTGGTCAGCCCCCAGGGCTTTTTTCTCGACACTGGTCGGGGACTGGGTTGGGGGTTTGATGAAGACAATTTCGGTCTCAGCGTCTACGTCGGGGCCAGCGATGTGCGCAAGGATCGCAAGAGCGGATTCAAAGGCTCTGACGAGTTGAACGGCATGGGTTCGATCAAATCACGCCCGGTGTTGGGCGTGGATGGCAGCTACCACATGGGGCCGATCATTCTTGGAGCGAGCTTCGAGCATGCGCTGGAAAAGGACGACGATGACCGCGACACCGGCTCGTCGTGGAACCGACTGAAGCTGAGTATCAACTTGCCGTTGTATGAAGGTCGATATGGCAAAGTGATCGGCGGGTTGAACAGCCAGTTTGGCGATGGCGATTACCTGCGCACCTGGTACGGCGTCAGCTCGGCGCAGGCTGCGCGCAGCAAGTTCGGCGCTTATGAGGCGAAAGGCGGGCTGATCAGTCGCGGTGGAGAGTTGACCTGGACGTTGCCCATTGATGAGCGCTGGAGTGTGTCTTCGGTGCTGGCGGTGCAGTACCTGAGTAGTGAGGCGGCGGACAGCCCGATTGTCGACCGCAGGTTGCAGACTTCAGCGGTTGGGCAGGTGGCGTACAGCTTTTGATTTTGTGGCGTCTTTGATGACCTCATCGCTGGCAAGCCAGCGATGGGGCCGCCACTGACAGTGCAATCAATCCAGATGCGCCCAGGTCATGCGAAACGACGCCCCGCCCCAAGGCGAATCCCCAACCTCGACCTGCCCACCATGGGATTGCGAGACCCTCCGCACCAACGCCAATCCCAGGCCAAAACCACCCGTGCGGCGATCCCGGCTGGCATCCAGCCGCGAGAACGGTTCAAAGATCTTCTCCCGTCCATCCACCGGCACCCCCGGCCCGTCATCGTTGACCCGCACTTCGTAGTAATCACCCGTGCGCACCAGCGTCACCTCCACACGCTGCTCGGCATAGCGAATTGCATTGCGCAGCAGGTTGATCACCGCCCGTGCCATGAACCGCGGCTCGATGCGCACCGTTTCGATCCGGCAATCACCGATCAACAACTGCACCCCCGCCGCCTCTGCCTCTAGCGCCACACTGCCGACCACGCTGTCCAGCCAATTGGCCGCCTGAATGTTCTCGCGCTTGATCACCGTCGCGCCGCGCTCGAGGCTGGCATAGGTCAGCAGCTCGGAGACCATTTCCTCCAGCTCGCCAAGGTCGGCGTACATATCGGCAATCAGTTCGCGATTCTGGCTGGCGTCCGGAGACTGCTTGAGCTGATCGAGCTCAAACGACAGCCGCGCAATCGGCGTGCGCAGTTCGTGGGATACCGCATTGGTCAATTCGCGCTGATTGGCGATGAGGCTTTCGATACGTGCGGCCATCAGGTTGAAATGCTCGGCCAGATCACGGATGTTCGAGCGTTTGGACAGCTGAATGCGTACTGACAGATCGTTGTCGCCGAAACGTTCGGCGGCCAGGCGCAGTTTTTCCAGATCACGCCAGTGCGGGCGCACCCAGAAGAACAGGACGAAACCAATCATCACCGCGATCATCAGATACGCCGCCGCAAGGTAAAACGGCATCAAACTGGGCTCGGCCGGCAGACGGATACTGAGCAGCTGCGAGCCGCCATCAATTGAGCCGATGTAGTGGGTGTACTTGTCGCGGATCACCAGTCGCCCTTGAGCCAGCTCGGTTTTTTCCTTGTCGCTCAATGCCAGTTGTTCGGCTTCAACCAGCGTCAGCCCCGAACCGTAGTGCGGGCGAATGGCCTCAAGCTGCTTTTCCCGTGCCGGGCCGTCGAGGCCACGCAATAGCTCGCTCAGCGTCCAGACCTGCCCACGCATCGCCTCGCGGTTGTAATCCTCCATCTGATAATCGAGCAGCGCGTCGAATGTGCGCTCGACCGTCTGCAGAGCCAACACCAGCCCCACCGTCATCACCAGAAACAGGCCGAGAAATAACCGCAGCATTTACAGCTCCCAAGCAAACGGATTGAACAGATAACCCTTGCCCCACACGGTCTTGATGCACACCGGTTCGCGTGGGTTGTCCTTGAGCTTGTTGCGCAATTTGCTGATGTACACGTCGACGCTGCGGTTCAGCCCATCGAAGGCAATGCCGCGCATACGGTTGAGGATGTCATCGCGTGAAAGCGTATTGCCGGCCGCACTGGCCAGCAACCACAGCAGCTCGAATTCCATGGTGGTCATTTCGATGATCTCGCCCGCCAGGCGTACCTCGCGGCAACTGCGGTCGATGCTCAGCTGACCGAATTCCAGAGAACTGACCACGCCACTGTCCGGCGCCTGCCGCCGCTGCAATGCGCGCAATCGGGCCAGCAATACCGGTGGTTTGATCGGCTTGATTACGTAGTCATCGGCACCGGACTCAAGGCCCAGAATGTGGTCGAGATCGTCTTCCTTGGCGGTCAGAATCACGATCGGCGTGTCCGACACACTGCGGATTTCCCGGCACACGTGCAGACCGCTCTGCCCCGGCAGCATCAGGTCGAGCACCACCACTTTCGGTTTGAACTCATGGAACGCGGCCACGGCCAGATCACCGCGATGCACCGTGCGCACCTCGTAGCCGTGCTGTTCGAGGAAGTGCGCGATCAGTGCGGCAAGGCGCTCGTCGTCTTCCACCAGCAGGACTTTGCCAAAACCCAGGTTATCCATAACGACCATTTGCCAACCCATGTGTGAAGTGGGCGCCATTATGGCGGCAAACATTGTTGTGGCGTTTACAGCGGGCAGCAAAAACCGGCCACTGGGGCCGGTTTTCGGTGATGTTTCATACTCTTAAGAGTTTTTAACAATCTCAGGCAGGTACGCCGCTATGGAAACGGAACTCGTCGTCCGGCGATTCGATCAGTTCTTGCTCGGCAGCACGCACTTTCTCGATCACCTGAGCGATGTCTTTTGCATCGCCATATTGATAAGCCAGCTTCAGATAACCCTGAAAATGCCGCGCCTCGCTTTTCAGCAGGCCAAAGTAGAACTTGCCGAGTTCTTCGTCCAAATGCGGCACCAGTGCTTCGAAACGCTCGCAACTGCGCGCTTCGATAAACGCCCCGACCACCAGCGTATCGACCAGTTTCACCGGCTCATGGCTGCGTACCACTTTGCGCAGGCCCGAGGCGTAGCGGCCGGCATGCAACTGACGCAGCTCGATCTTGCGGCGCTTCATGATGCGCATGACCTGTTCGTGGTGCACCAGTTCTTCCCGGGCCAGACGCGACATCATGTTGATCAGATCGACGTGGGAATGGTACTTGGCTATCAGGCTCAGCGCGGTGCTGGCCGCCTTGAACTCGCAGTTCTTGTGGTCGATCAGTAGAGTTTCCTGATCGGCCAGTGCCGCCTGCACCCAGGCGTCGGGTGTGCGGCAGCCAAGGAATTCGTGGATTTCGGGAAGGATCATGGGGCTCACGGTAAAAGGTGTTCGAGCGAAGGGCGCCGATTATACCGGCCTGTCCGCAGACCACCAGCGGCGGGTGTTGATATGCATCAAGTCGCAGGTGTTGGAGCAGCAACTATAGTTGTGCAACGCCGTGCCTTTTCTTTGCTGGAGACTCCGCTCATGCAAGCCATTCGCAGCATTCTGGTGGTCATCGAACCCGAACACTCGGAAAGCCTGGCGCTCAAGCGCGCCAAGTTGATCGCCGGGGTGACCCAGGCCCATCTGCACCTGCTGGTGTGCGACAAGAAGCACGACCACGCCGCCATGCTCAGCGTACTCAAAGCTGCGCTGCTAGAGGACGGCTACAGCGTGACCACTGAGCAGGCGTGGAACGAGAGCCTGCACGAAACCATCATCGACGTGCAGCAGGCCGAAGGCTGCGGACTGGTAGTCAAACAGCATTTCCCCGACAGCTCGCTGAAAAAAGCCCTGCTGACCCCGGCGGACTGGAAGCTGCTGCGCCACTGCCCTACTCCGGTGCTGTTGGTGAAAACGTCCACCTCCTGGAAGGACCGGGTGATTCTGGCGGCTGTCGACGTGGGCAATGTCGACGGTGAGCACCGTCATCTGCACACCACCATCATTGATCATGGCTATGACATTGCCAGCCTGGCCAAGGGGCATCTGCATGTGATCAGCGCCCACCCGTCGCCGATGTTGTCGGCCGCAGACCCCACGCTGCAACTCAGTGAGACCATCGAGGCGCGCTATCGTGAACAGTGCCGGGCGTTTCAAGCGGAATTCGACGTCGACGACGCACATTTGCACATCGAGGAAGGACCGGCGGATGTGTTGATTCCGTTTATGGCGCACAAGCTGCAAGCGGCGGTGACCGTGATCGGCACCGTGGCGCGCACAGGCTTGTCAGGGGCGCTGATCGGCAATACCGCTGAAGTGGTGCTGGATGAGCTGGAAAGTGATGTGCTGGTGCTCAAGCCGCAGGAGGTTGAGGATCATCTGGTGGAGTTGACGGCGAAGCACTAAAGATCAAAAGATCGCAGCCTTCGGCAGCTCCTGCAGGTAGATCGCATTTCCCTGTAGCTGCCGAAGGCTGCGATCTTTTGACTTTCAGGCGCCGAAGGCGTCCTTCAAAAAGCCGGGCGCGATGTAGCGCTGATAGTGCGCTTCCGACAGCAGGAAGAATTCCCGATCAATGGCATCGCGCAACTCCGGCAGATTCCAGTCACGAAACTCCGGCAGCAGCACCATGCCATACGCTTCGAGATTAATGATCACCCGCGCCCCCCGGGCAATCAGCTGATACGCCCAGCAATATTCCGACTGATGCGGCACGAAGCGGATCTTGCGCTGTTCCAACTGCTGGCGAAGGCGCGCGGGATCGAATATTTCGACCTTGCCCGCCATCACTTGTGACAGCAATTGTTCCAGGCGCAACCACACCGCACGCTTTTCCTCCTCACCGTAACCATTCCAGTTGATCACTTCGTGATGGAAACGCTTGCAGCCACGGCACACCAGATCACCGTAAACAGTGGAGCAGAGGCCGACGCAGGGGGTCTTGATGGTCTGATTGGGCATAAGGTAGGCAAAGGCACTGAAACGCGGAACAGGTCGGCATGTTAGCCCTTTGTCTAACATTCATCACCCCTCAAACATCAGGGACGAACTTACCTTTAATTTTTTTTTGCCGTAGAATCAGCCAGCCTTTTAAGGCGCCAATGTCCGTTAGAAGCTGTTTTCAAAGCGTCACGAGCACAGTCGTTCCTTCAGAGCGGTGTTGGCGAAGGGTTTTTCCAGCGGGGAAAAACCCAACGCCAACCCTCATCAGCTCCCCGTTCTGCAGGCGTAAAACTTTGAAAGCAGCTTCTGTAAGGAATGGTCGGTAATTCTGGCTAAGTGGCCCACAACGCCACGCAGCGCATGAGTACGACCATTTCGGGATGAGCGTCCCGGACACCCATTTGGGACCACTGATGAGGGTAATAACTGTGCTTGAAGCCTACCGCAAACATATCGAAGAGCGTGCAGCCCTGGGTATCGTTCCCCAGCCGCTTAACGCCGAACAAACAGCAGGCCTGGTCGAGCTGCTGAAAAACCCTCCGGCTGGCGAAGAAGAATTCCTCGTTGACCTGATCACCAATCGCATTCCACCAGGCGTGGACGAAGCCGCTTATGTCAAAGCCGGTTTCCTGTCTGCACTGGCCAAGGGCGAAGTTTCCTCCCCTCTGCTGGACAAAAAGCGCGCTGTAGAACTGCTCGGCACCATGCAGGGCGGCTACAACATCGTGACCCTGGTTGACCTGCTGGACGACGCCGAACTGGCGCCAGTCGCTGCCGCGCAACTCAAGCACACCCTGCTGATGTTCGATGCGTTCCACGACGTGGCGGAAAAAGCCAAGAACGGCAACGCTCACGCCCAAGCCGTACTGCAATCCTGGGCTGACGGCGAGTGGTTCAAGAACCGCCCGACCCTGGCCGACAAGATCAGCCTGCGCGTCTTCAAAGTAACTGGCGAAACCAACACCGACGACCTGTCCCCTGCTCCAGACGCCTGGTCGCGTCCAGACATCCCGCTGCACGCCCTGGCCATGCTGAAAATGGCTCGCGACGGCATCGTTCCTGATCAGCAGGGCGCCATCGGCCCGATGAAGCAGATCGAAGAAATGCGCGGTCAAGGCTTCCCGATCGCCTACGTCGGTGACGTGGTCGGTACCGGTTCCTCGCGTAAATCCGCTACCAACTCGGTGCTGTGGTTCTTCGGCGACGACGTGCCTTACGTGCCGAACAAGCGCGCTGGCGGTTTCTGCTTCGGCAGCAAAATCGCTCCGATCTTCTACAACACCATGGAAGATGCCGGCGCACTGCCAATCGAGTTCGACGTTTCCAACATGAACATGGGCGACGTGATCGACCTGTACCCGCATGCTGGCAAAGTCTGCAAACACGGCACCGACGAAGTCCTGACCACCTTCGAAATGAAGACCCCGGTTCTGCTGGACGAAGTCCGCGCCGGCGGCCGTATCCCGCTGATCATCGGCCGTGGCCTGACCGAGAAGGCTCGCGCTGAACTGGGTCTGCCAGCGTTCGACCTGTTCAAGAAACCGGAAGCACCGGCTGAAAGCACCAAGGGTTTCACCCTGGCGCAGAAAATGGTCGGCAAGGCTTGCGGTCTGGCAGAAGGCCAAGGCGTTCGTCCTGGCACCTACTGCGAACCGAAGATGACCACCGTGGGTTCTCAGGACACCACCGGTCCAATGACCCGTGACGAACTGAAAGACCTGGCGTGCCTGGGCTTCTCCGCTGATCTGGTGATGCAGTCCTTCTGCCACACCGCGGCTTATCCAAAGCCGATCGACGTGACCACCCACCACACCCTGCCTGACTTCATCATGACCCGCGGCGGCGTTTCCCTGCGTCCGGGCGACGGCATCATCCACTCGTGGCTGAACCGCATGCTGCTGCCGGACACCGTGGGTACCGGTGGTGACTCGCACACCCGTTTCCCGATGGGCATCTCGTTCCCGGCCGGTTCCGGTCTGGTCGCGTTCGCCGCAGCCACTGGCGTTATGCCGCTGGACATGCCGGAATCGATCCTGGTGCGCTTCAAAGGCAAAATGAAACCTGGCATCACCCTGCGTGACCTGGTTCATGCCATTCCTTACTTCGCTATCCAGAACGGTCTGCTGACCGTCGAGAAGAAAGGCAAGAAAAACGCCTTCTCCGGCCGCATCCTGG
Organism: Pseudomonas sp. LBUM1648; assembly: GCF_059716145.1. NCBI lineage: Bacteria > Pseudomonadati > Pseudomonadota > Gammaproteobacteria > Pseudomonadales > Pseudomonadaceae > Pseudomonas > Pseudomonas sp. LBUM1648. Next base: position 2,556,337 of record NZ_CP166808.1, on the reverse strand, counting down.
AAATCGAAGGCCTGGAAGGCCTGACGCTGGAACAGGCTTTCGAACTGTCCGACGCCTCGGCCGAACGTTCGGCTGCCGGTTGCACCATCAAGCTGTCGAAAGAGTCGATCACCGAGTACCTGAACTCGAACATCACCCTGCTGCGCTGGATGATCGGCGAAGGCTACGGCGATGCTCGTACTCTGGAACGTCGCGCCCAAGCGATGGAAGCCTGGGTTGCCAACCCTGAGCTGATGGAAGCCGATGCCGACGCCGAATACGCCGAAGTCATCGAAATCGATCTGGCCGACATCAGTGAGCCTGTACTGTGCGCGCCAAACGATCCGGACGACGCCCGTCTGCTGTCCAGCGTTGCTGGCGAGAAGATCGACGAAGTGTTCATCGGTTCGTGCATGACCAACATCGGTCACTTCCGCGCTGCCGGTAAACTGCTGGATCAGGTCAAAGGTCAGCTGCCAACCCGTCTGTGGCTGTCGCCGCCGACCAAAATGGACGCTCACCAACTGACCGAAGAAGGCTACTACGGCATCTACGGCAAGGCTGGCGCACGCATGGAAATGCCAGGCTGCTCGCTGTGCATGGGTAACCAGGCACGCGTTGAGCCGAACAGCACCGTGGTGTCGACGTCGACCCGTAACTTCCCGAACCGTCTGGGCGACGGCGCGAACGTCTACCTGGCTTCGGCTGAGCTGGCGTCCGTTGCATCGATCCTGGGTCGCCTGCCGACCGTCGAGGAGTACATGGAATACGCTGGCAAGATCGACAGCATGGCGGCCGATATCTACCGCTACCTGTCCTTCGACCAGATCGCCGAGTTCCGTGAAGCTGCTGCGAACGCCAACATTCCGGTCGTTCAAGCCTAACGTTACAACGCAATAAAGAACGCCGCCCATCGTGAGATGAGCGGCGTTTTTTTATGCCTGCTGAATAGTCAGAGCCTGTCCCGGCCTCATCGCTGGCAAGCCAGCGATGGCGGCATGTCAGGCGACACCTCTGATGGGCGCCAGACAGGCGAAAAAAAGCCGCTGCACACATCGTGTACAGCGGCTTTTGTTACTGCGGTCTCTTGATCTTGCTTTACAGCGACAGCTTGTAAACCAGCGCCGAGATAGCCACCAGACCAACAGCCGTGACAAACACGTTCGACGCCTGGCCACGATAACGGGCCATCGCCGGTATTTTGCGAATCGCGTACATCGGCATCAGGAACAGAATCGCTGCGATCACTGGGCCACCGACGGTCTCGATCATGCCCAGGATGCTTGGGTCAAGAGTTGCGACGATCCAGCAGATTACCAGCATGAACGCCGCCACCATGCGGTCCAGCGCCTTGGCGCCCGGACGCTTGCCACTCTTGATGATCAGGCCTTTGAGACCTTCGCTGGCACCGATGTAGTGACCGAGGAACGACTTGGAGATCGCCACGAAAGCAATCAACGGCGCCGCAAACGCGATGGTCGGGTTGCTGAAGTGGTTGGCCAGGTACGACAGGATCGACAGGTTCTGATCCTTCGCTTGCGCCAGTTGCTCCGGCGACAGGGTCAGCACGCAACTGAACACGAAGAACAGCACCATCACCACCATCAGCAGGTGGGCGCGGCACAAAATCTGTGAGCTGCGCTGGTCAGCGTTTTCGCCATAACGACGCTTCTGATCCACCGCAAACGCCGAGATGATAGGTGAGTGGTTGAAGGAGAACACCATCACCGGAATTGCCAGCCACAGCGTGTGCAGCAACGCCGACGGTGGTGGCACTTGCGAAGCGGTGGCGAGGATGCCGCCATTCCAGTGTGGGATCAGGTACACCGCCAGAAACAGCAGCGCGACGATGAACGGATAGACCATCAGGCTCATCGCCTTGACGATCGCCTGCTCGCCGCAACGCACCACCGCCAGCAGACCGAGGATCAGCACAAACGACAAAATCGCCCGTGGCGGCGGCGTGATGTGCAGTTGATGTTCAAGGAAACTGGCGACCGTGTTGGTCAGGCCCACGCTGTAGATCAGCAGGATCGGGAAGATGGCGAAGAAGTACAGCAGCGTGATCAGTGCACCTGCCTTGATGCCGAAATGCTCCTCGACGACATCCGTGATGTCGGCGCCTTCGCGACCGGAGAGCACGAAGCGGGTCAGACCACGGTGTGCGAAGAACGTCATCGGGAACGCCAGCAACGTGAGGATCACCAGCGGCCAGAAGCCACCCAACCCTGCGTTGATTGGCAAATACAGGGTGCCGGCGCCGATGGCCGTCCCAAACAGTCCCAACATCCAGGTGGTGTCCTGGCGATTCCAGCTCGAAAGTTCAGCGGGTGCTGCTGCATCAAAGCGTTGGTCGACGCTTTTGGCCTGATCATTCATCCGGTCGGATCTCCGCATTCCGGTCACTTGCCACTCGGTCAGGACGCGTCGGAAAAAACCGACAGACATGCTCCGGCCGAAACAGGGGCGCGATTCTCCGCGATAAATGAGCAGAAGCAAAGACTTAGCTGAGGAATGGTTGTGCGGAGCAGATCAGAGGGGTGTCGTTTTTGGGGAAATTGCTGTCGGCTTCAGGTATGTTCGGCGTCGTTTTTAAACATGTCTTGCGCCGAACTTGCCGAGGACGTTTCAAAGCGAACGGAGAACTATCGTCCCAATGATGAGCACTACCAAGGCAAATAGCGCCCCCATGCTGAACCTGAATAACTCTGAGCGGATTTCCGCTGGTGAGAGGTCTTGCGCTTCTTCAGCAAGTTCGGCGCCCTCCTGATACAGACGTTCAATTCTGGCAACACGTTCTTCTAGGGTCATGATTATTCTTTTCCGGGTTAACTTAAAACTTGATCAAAAGAGTTAATACAGCAGCAAGCGCGGTCAGCCCCCCAGTGCCTACCGCGACTGGATACCAGAATTTTTCTCGCTTTAATTTGCCTTCCTCCGCCATGAGCTTGAGTCTCTCAACAACGAGTTTACGAATTTCATTTTGAAGCCTTTCGAGTTCCAGATTTTCCCGATCGTTCTGAAGCATGCGCCTTCCTTGGCTGTTGGCAATGACTGCCGGGACTACTTTGTACCCTCATGATTTCCTATTCATCCCGTGCCTGATAGCGGACGAATCCGGCGGATTTGTAGGCAAAATCCGGGAGTCGGGTAGGCAGCCTCATACAGAGTCGCACTAAAAACAGCGGCGGAGCCAAACGCCCCGCCACCGCTTGGGTCTACTGCGCCGGCACCCATTTATCGAGCACTTGATTGACTGCCAGCTCAGCCAGCATCACGTTCTGCGCAATGCCCAGCGCCGTTTGGCGATGCGTACCTTCAAGCAGTGCGGCGAAGTTGTTGAGCGTGACGTTGACCGAGCCGAGGGTTTCGCTGGCGTCGGCCAGCAAGGCTTCGTTACTGGCGGCCGGGTTGGCCATGTACAGGCGATTGGGGACGTAGGGCGCGGCCATGATCTCGGCGACTGAAGGAACCAGGTAATGGTCGAGGGCGCGCTCGGCGGCTTCGTGGAATTTCTTGGAGTTGGGGGATTCGTAGGGGGATGCCGGATCGAAGATCGGCGGGTTTGGCGTTACCTTGAACATGGGTGCTTCCCTCTTGTAAGGGCTGCAACCGTTCCGCCGCTAAGCAAAAGGGTGGCAGCTGTGCGCAAGTTAGCGGACCGGTAAGCATCCCAAACCCGGCGCATCCGAAGATGCCATGCGCACAGCCACCATCGAGCGCAGACAAAAGTCTGACTTGATAGGACTTGTGTACAACCGGGGATGCATATCGGGCCGCTAAGCCCGATCACTGGAAATCAGTGATGCAGACCAAGTTACCGACCACCCTCCAGGCGCACAAGCCGGCGGATTCTGGCGTACGCGTAGGCAACGGCGCAAGAATTTGTGGGCATTGGCACGTAACTTCGGGTGTCTTTAAACGGACGCATCAAATTGCGTTTATCAACCCAAGAACATGACGAATCGCCTGACAGATTGCTGTAAAAAAGTTGTGCTTTGTGAAGGCTGCCGGCGTCTTCGCGGCTAGCCCGCCCCCACAGGGTTATGCGCTGTTCACGCAATCGTGGCCAAATCACGAATCCCTGTGGGAGTTGGCTTGCCAGCGATGACGTCCACCCAGGCACCGGATACTTCAAATCAGCCCCAAATGGTCTAGCGTGAATGAGTCCCCCTGCCCCGCGGAGTCTCTGCCCATGCCCCTCGTTCGCGTCGACATCAGACAAAACCCCGACCCCACCTTCGCCAAGCGCGTCGGCGAACTCATCTACGCCGCCCTGCGCAGTTCGATTGATGTGCCAGAGCACGACAATTTCCAGATCCTCGCCGAACACGACAGTCAGCACTTGATCTACGACCCGCAATACCTCGGCATCCCGCGCAGCGATGGCGTGGTGTTCATTCAGATCACCATCAGCGAAGGGCGCACCGTGGAGAAGAAACAACTGCTGTTCAAAACCATCGCCGAAAGCTTGCACACGCAACTGGCGGTGCGCCTGGAGGACGTGCTCATCAATCTGGTGGAAGTGAAGAAAGAGAACTGGTCGTTCGGCAATGGCATCGCGCAGTACGTCACGTGATCTGCTGAGCCAAGCTTCACGAAAGCCTTCTGACGAAGCGCCCGCGCGCTCCCCGCGACAGCTCCTACACTGCTGGAACGGAGCAACGTCCGGCCATTGCCAAACCGCTCTGGAATCAGCACTCTGCAACGACTTTCGCGACCGAACCAACAACGATCACAGGAGCCGCGCAATGCCCGCAACCGTTCTGGTACTCGTTGAAACCATCAATGATTACCTGCCGATTCTCGAGCATCAGGGCTTTCACCTGATCCTCGCCCCCACGCCTGCCGAACGCGCGCAAGCCATCGCCACCCATGGCCCGCGCATTGACGCGGTGCTGACCCGTGGCCCGCTGGGCCTGACCGCCGACGAAATCGCCGCCATGCCCTCACTGAAAATCATCACGGTGATTGGCGCCGGTTACGAACATGTCGACCTGCAAGCCGCCAGCGACCGGGGAATTACTGTGACCAACGGCGCCGGGGTCAACGCCTCGTCGGTGGCTGACCATGCGATGGCCATGCTCTTGGCGCTGGTTCGGGATATTCCGCACTGCGATGCCGCTGTGCGTCGGGGCGAATGGCCGAAGATCATGCGTCCGTCGCTGGCCAATAAGCGCCTTGGCATTCTCGGGCTGGGTGCGGTTGGGCTGGCGATAGCCAAACGCGCCAACCTCGGTTTCGATATGGAGATCAGTTATCACAGCCGCCAGGTGCGCAGCGACGTGCCCTACGCGTTCTGCTCGACACCGACGGAACTGGCGCGGGCCTCGGACTTCCTGATCGTCGCCACGCCGGGCGGAATCGGCACTCAGCATTTGGTGACCCGTGCGGTGCTCGATGCGCTCGGCCCGACAGGTTTCATCGTCAACATCGCCCGGGCCAGTGTGATTGCCACGGCGGATCTGATAACCGCGCTTGAGCAGCGGCGCATTGCCGGTGCGGCGCTGGATGTCTTCGACCATGAGCCGCAAGTGCCGCAGGCGCTGAAAGCCCTGAGCAATGTGCTGCTCACGCCCCACGTTGCCGGTCTCTCGCCGGAAGCCACGCAAGGCACGGTGGAGCTGGTGGGGAAAAACCTGGTGGCGTTCTTCTCCGGGCAACCGGTGCTCACGCCGATCCAGTTACCGCCAAAACTCAGCAGCCAGCGCGTGCACTAAAGTACGCCGAGCAACGTCCACAAGCGCCGCGACTCAGCGTCGGCGCTGATCAGCTCACCGAGCAATTCGCTCAGCGGTTTGTTGCCCCACTCAACCCCGCGCCGGATCAGGTACGGCACCGGGCTGTGGGGTTCGGTGCGCGCCAGGTATTCGGCGATCAGCAGCAGTTGACGATACGCCTCTTCGCGATTGGCCGGTTCACGAAAGGCCAAGGCCACCGGCGCAGTTTCTTCTGGCTGCGCGACGGCAACGGGTGCTTCGACCAGAGGGGGTGGCGGTGCCGGTTGTTGTGGGTGCATGGCGATAAACTCCTGGACCAGTTTCAGCAACGCCTGAATGGTGTCCTGCAGGGGGCGCAACCCCGGCGCCAGAGCCCCGAGAAAGGCATCGCTCCAGGTGTCGAGCCGTTGCAGGTGTTGCAGGCTCAGCAGCAGATTGCCCTGAGTGCGCAGCCAGAAGGCCAGTGGCGTGGCGCGGATCTGCTCGTTGAGTTTCTTCTGTTCATTGCGCGCAGTTTCCGCCGAGGTCTTGGCGTTCTTGCTGTCGTTGGCCTGCACCTGCTGTACCTGCAAACGCCGCCAGACTTCCAGGGTGTAGGCCTCGAAATCGCTGTTGCGGCTGCCGAACAACGGCACCCGAGTGAGCAATATTTCACTGTACCGGCGCACCAGCCATTCCAGCGGAATCACCCGCCACGACTGGTCGCCATCCTCGGCCTGCGGGTGCAGGTGCTCGGGAAAGCGCTCACACAAACCGGCGACCAGCGCCAGACTGCCGGGCAAGCCGTCCAGCGCTTGCAGGTGCAGCCACGCCTCGCCGAGCCAGGCGCTGAGCATCAGATCCTTACTGCGTTCCAGCAACAAAGTCGTGGTCAGTTTCTCGACGTCCGGCCAGTTCGCGCGCTTGAGCGTCGATTGCCAGACGCCGGTCGGCAGGCTGGCGTCGTCTTCACGACGCAGGTCGCGCAATTGGTCGAACTCGCGTTCATAACGCAAATCGACGCCGCACGGCGCGTCCGCGCTGATCGGCGTGAGCAACTGGTCAATCAAGTCCGGCAACGTAGTCGATGGCAGGCTCACAAGTCCTCCTTCTGCGATTCAAGAGCGGCTGTACTGCCGGTCACCTGAAACGGCGAACGCGGCGCGCGAGTCGGCAATGGTGCTATCGACAGCGGCAGCTTTGAGCCTTGGCTCATCAGCGACAGGCGCACGAACATTCGTGTGAAGTCGCTGGTGACACTGTCGGGCGAGCCGGTCACGGGCAAACGCAATGTCAGCGGGAAATCGGTGTAATCCACGTTCGGCTGACGCTGCACCGAGAAATGCGCGCGCATCAGGCGCAGCAACGACCACGGCCCGCCGTACTCCCAACCGGCCTCCAGATCACGCACCACCAGATTCGGTTGCAATGGATCATTGACCGGGCGTTCCTTGCCGTTGCGCGCCCAACGCAGGGTCAGGCGGATAGGTTGGCCGACCATCCAGCGCAGGTTCGGTTGCTCGGCTGCCGGATAGTTGATCTGCTGATTGCCAGCGAGCAAGCCCCAGGCAATCACCTGATCGGCGCCCTGTTCATCATCTCGATCAGTGCGCCAGCGCACGTCCAGCTCGACACCGAGGATGCCGCTCTTGTCGCGCACGAACAGCGGCGTCAACCAGGTGCTGGCCTGCTTCAGGCGGTTGAGAAAATCCGCTGCTGCCAGGCGTTCCGGAGTCTGGTTGGTGGCCAGACCGGCCTGAGCGACCGGCAAACGTTTGTCGATCAACTGCAGAAAATACTCAACCCGCGCCGGGTCGGCGTCCTGCATCTGCACGCCGTTGGCAAACGGAAAACGATCCGCCAGATATTGATTGAAGTAGTTGGCCAGTTCATTCCACGCCGCAGCGGCCTGTTGCACTTGCAGCATCTGGCAACGCTGCATGGCTTCCTGTTGCAACTCCACCGCGCGCATCGCCAACGTGCCGCGTCCGCCGGCAAGGTTGGCGGTCTGCAACATTTGCAGGCAGGAATTGACGTCCATTTCGATGAAATCCCGGCTGACCAGTTGCTCGATCTGCGCTGGCGAACTGGCCGGGTTGGCCTCTTTGTATTTGCGCAGTTCGTCGTTGAGCGCACTGAACTGCGTCACGCGTTCATAATCCAGCGCCGACAGATTGGGCTGCTGCGTCATCAGCCACTGCAGCGATGACGTCCGTCGTTCAGTGATGCCGAGCATGGTGTTGAACTGCTGCTTGAGGCTCAGCTTCAGATCCTGCACATCGCTGGCGCCGAACAGTTCCAGGCCGAGGTTTTTCGAACCGTCCCACTGGCTGATTTCGGCACGCCCGCCGAACAGCGGTTGCGCGGTGATTTCATCCAGACCACCAACAATCTGCGCCATGGCACGGCGATTGAGGGCCGCTTGCAGGCGCGTGGCGAGGTCCGGGCGATGCACCTCGACGAAGGCCTTCTGCAAGTCCATGGCTTGCTCGGCCTGAACGTTGAACACGGCGTAAGGATGCGTCTGATCGTTGTGATCCTTGAGGCTCAACCACATCACCTGGGCCGCGGCACGCTCGGCGGCTTTAAGCACCGCAACACGATAGTCCGGCGGAATGCGTGGCAGTTCTTCGGCGATGTAGCTGTTGTAGTCGGCGAAATATTTCAGCGATTCATTGAGGTCATCGCCGTCCACGGTCTGACCTTGCATATTGACGTTGTCTTCGCTGGCACGCAGGGCGACCGAAACGAAGTCACGTTTGAACAGCGCCTGTATTGCGCTATCGAGCTTCACCACTTGATCTTGCAAGGCCAGTTGCCCGCTGGCTTGCTGCACCAGCAGGTTGTCCCGCGAGCCGATCTGGGCGATCCATTGATCGCGGAAACTCTGCTGCAAGCGTGACGCTTGCGTGTCGAGGTCTTGTTGGACTTGGGCGCCCAGCAAAGTGCTCTTGCCCACTTTGGCGAGGAAATCACCATAACCCGGCACCAATTCCTGCCCCTTGCCCCGGCTCCACGTCGCATTGGTCAGGGCAATCGCCGCTTGCAGATCGTCGACCAGCGCGGTCAGGTCTTCAAGATCGCGCAGGCTGTTGCCACTGCCTGCCTCCAGTTGATCCAGGTGCAACTTCAGATAACCGGCCTTGCTGACAAAGTTGTCGGCGAGAAAATACTGATCCAGCCAGCGCTGCATCAATCCGGAAAAATGACTGACGATCAGTGGCCGGTCGACGCTCAGGTCGAGCGCCTGCAAACTGCCGTCTTCCCCTGCCACCAGCAGCCGATTGTAGTAAGCCGCATAGGGCAAGGTGCCGGTGTTGAGGTTCAGCGACAGCGCGTTGTTGCTCAGTTGCACCAAATCGTCCAGCGGGGTGCGCTGATTGTTTTGCACCTGATTGAACAATTGGTTCTGCTGCTCCAGACGCAGCGCCCGATCCACCAGATCGGTCGCTTTCAGATAGTTCTGCCACTGCGCCGGGTCGTCGCTTTCGACACTGCTGCGCCGGTCGGTGCTGCGGATCGCCTTGATCTGCGCCAGCTCCGCGCTCAGCAGGTCATGCAACGGCACCACCATATGGCGCTGAGTGGACTGCAAAACTTCCTGCTCGAGTTGGTTGTCGAGCGAGGAAAACCACGACGTCGGGAAAACCAGCGAGGCATAGTTCCAGTGCGGGGCGCGTTCCAGTACCCGCCAGAAGGTCTGCACGTTGCGCCGGGTCGAGTCGATCCGCTGCGCCTCATCGCTGATCGCCACGTAGCCTTTTTGTGCGCCCTGCATCTGCCGCGCCAGTTCGTGGGCATCCTTGACCGATGCCTGCCAGACCCACAGCATCGCCACCGCCCAGACTACCCCCACCACCAGCGCGATCCCCGCGGTCAGCCGTTGCCAGCGCTGGCGCAGACGCAACAGGCGCGGCACGCTGTGCGCCAGACCTCGCTCGCCAACCAGGCGCTGGCGCCACAACTGCCGGGCAAACGCGCTGCGCTGCAAGCCGCTGTCGTCCACGGCAAAACCGTCCTGCGCCTCTTCACCGGCCACGTTGGCGGTGAAATACACGCCGCGAAAACACGGCGCTTCACCTTGCGCATTGCCCTGAAACACCGGCTCCAGCACGTTCTGCAAACCGCGGCGCAAGGTCTCCAGACGATCCGGCAAGGCATATAAATCCGCACTCAGCTGCCCGGACAAGGTGCCGATTTCGATCACTGCCTCAGCCACAGCCCGGTGCAGGCGATCCAGTGCCTGATCGCTCCACTGGCCCTGCCAGACGGCATCGCGCGCATAGGGTGACGACCAGCCCAACGTGGCTTCGCTGGCCTCTTCCGGCAAGGCGCTGATCAGTTCCTGAAACCCCGGCAACTCCTCAAGACCGGTGACAATCACGTACACCGGTACGCTTAGCCCGAAGCGTTGCAGCAGGTCGATGAAGCGCCGGCGAGCGGCCAGCCCCAACTGTGTTGCTTGCTCAAGATTGCTCAGCCGACTGGCCGGTACAGTCCAAATCACCGCGTCCAGCGGCCGCTTGCTGCGTAGCCGCAAGATCAGGCCCAGCAGCCGCCACCAACTGCCGCGCTGTAAATGCATGCCGTCATCCGGCAGAAACAAGGCCTGCGGCACCACCAGTACCGCGCCTTCGGGGTCTGACCACCAGCGCCCGAACCACGCCGGTTTGTCGGTCGGCTGCAGGCGCCACTCCGTTACCAGTTGTGTGCCCTGCACTTCGTCGCCGAGCATCAGCAGCCACGGCAGTTGATAGCGGTCGAGGTTGCCCTGGTCGCGTTCCATATGGCGCACGGACGCATAGAAACTGCGGATCGCCGCGCCGCTCTGGGTGCGCAACCACCACACCGCCACGCCGATGATCACCAGCAACAACAGCAACGCGACGACCCATGCGACGATCGTCAGCGGGCTCATGAGTCTTGCTCCGGCGCACTCTGCACCTCACCGCTTTGCAGTAACGGCGCCAGCTCTTGGCCGATGTCACGCCACAACCAATGCCCGAGCGCAGTCAACAGCAACACCATGGCGAGAATGCCCAGGGTCAGGCGAAAGCCATCCGGCAGCGCGGTGCGTACCGGCAACTGCAACGGTGTGGCCAGCGAGGGTTGTACCAACCGGCGGCTGACGTCGGCATAGGTGGCTTCGTCTTGCCAGGCGAAGTTGAACAGCGCCAGACGCCATTTTTCCAGTTGCGCCTGGCTGTGTTCACCGCGCAGACGGCCGTGGAAACCAAGAATCAGGCACTGCAAATACACGTTGGCCAGATCGCGGGTGGTCGGTTGTTGTTCGTCGAGAAGGGTTTGAATCGCTGCCGGCAGTTGCTCGCCGGCCTGACGGCTGGAGTACAGGCGCGACTCCAGCGGCTTATCCTGCCAGGCGCCCTGCCCCGGCCACGGCGTGAACAGCAGGGTTTCGTCGACCAGTGCAACGAACGCATAAACCAGTGCCTTGACCTGTTCGGTTGCCGAGTCACCGACCCGCGAATACGCGGTGCGCCACAAACGTTGTGAAGCCTGGGTGGACAGCTCGACCACCGTCTCGACCAGCGCCGCTTCGTCCTCGCTGTCCTTGGGCAATTGCACCCAGTCCTGTTGCCATTGCTGCCATGTCTGGCGGAACGCGCTGCTCAACGGTGCGTCCTGCAACCCCAGGCTTGCGGCACTTCCTTGCGACATACGGCGTTCCTTGTGTGATCAGGCACTTTCACTGTTCTGGGCGACAAACAGCACCACTTGCCACGGACTGCTGGTCAGCTTCGCAGCAGGCGCGGCGATCATCAACGGCAGTTGCGCGTCGAACCACGCGCCTTCGGCGGTAACCACAAACAGTCGCGTGTCATCGCCGACGCTGTAGGCCACCTGCTCGCTGCGGCTCATGGCCTGGTGCGTCAAACCGCTCATGCGCTGACGACTGAGCAAGGCAATGTGCGGCGCCGAAGCGATGATCGCGCCGCGCAGCCAGTCAAGCGCGGCTTGCTCGCTGGCACCGTTGGGCATGCGCAGGCCGATGACCAGACGCTGGCTCGGCTGCTCGTCCGGCAACTGGATCGAAAAGCTCTGTTCGCTGCGTTCGAACGGCAGGCTGTGATAGCCGGCACGGATCAGTTCGAGGGTGGTTTCCAGCCATTGCAATACCGCGTCATAGCCGCGCTGCAACTCAAGGAAATCCAGCGGTGCAAAGGCCGGCACACCGGCCAGCGGATCGAGCGCCGCCCACGCCCCGGCCATGCCGAGCAATTGCACATACAGGGTTTGCGGATGAGCGATGCGGCTGTTCAGCGTGCCTTCGACTTCCGGCAGACGCGCCCACAACGCGGTCAACTGACGGCGGATTTCCAGCGCATCGTCCTGGTTGCCGGCCTGTTGCGCCTGACGCAAGCGGCCGCCGAGAAACAGGCACTTCTCCCGCGCCCGCGCGCAGAGCCCGGCGATGCGCCGAGCGAGTGCGGATTCCGGCAACAGGATCGGTGTCGGCGGTGTATAGGACAACGGCAGAAAGCCGCCGCCCTCCTTGCGGATTTTCAGCAACGGCAGGCAGATCGAGTCGGCCTTGTTCAGTTGCGTACACAGGCGTGGATTGGGTCGCCAGACCGTGATCGATTCGGGGAATTCGCCGCTGGTGAGATCGGGTAAGGCCTCGCCGACCACTGATTGCATCCGCCCCTTGAGCGGCAGCAGTTGCCCGGCGCGCCACATCGGGCTGATCGCCAGAAACACGGTGACGGTGGCATCGTCGGTGGTGTCGATCGCCGCGCTGACGTCCAGTTCCAGCGTCGGCCCGACACCGGCCTGCAAATCCACCGGCAAGCCGTCGGGCATCGTCCCTTGCAACGACAACACCCGCACCACCCCGGCGCTCAGCGCCGAAGGGTCGAACTCCATATGACTGACGCCCCAGAACCACGGATTGCAGGCTTGCGCCAGATGCGCGCCGAGCGCTTCGGCGCGCAGCCCCTGCAACTGAAAATGCTGCGGCAGCAATTGCATGCCTTCGTGCCAGCAAACCGCGTCAGGTAGCAGACTCATACGACTCCTTTCGACCCTGCCGCAAGCCGGCGGCGAGCGGTGTTTTTCAGTTTTCCCGGCTGACCAGATTCATCTCGCGACTGTCGAATTTCAGCCATGCCTCGCGCTGATCATCGAGGCGTAATCGGTGTGCTCCGGGTGTGTTATAGCTGGCGAAGACCAAAAGTCCAGCAGCCTTCTTGCCCTCCAGCGGGAACGGTTGGCGGTCGATGAATTGCCCCGGCACCAGCTCCAGTCCCCACACGCTCATCAACTGACGATAGTCGCGCTGGTACTGCTCGCGCCCGGCGAACCACTGGCTGGCACTGATGCCGGACAGTTGCTTGAGCAGGTCAGGGTCGTTGACGGCAATGAAGTCCACGGCAATCGGCGTGTCGTCATTCGCCTTGGGGGCGACGTCGAGGGTCAGGCTGTCAAGATCCACCTTCGGCCCAAAGAAGGAGCAGCCCGCCAGCACCGCAAACGCCAACGTTAGAAAAAGTCGTCCAGACAAAATGAATTTTCCTTTTCTCGAGTCTGTCGAAAAATGTTTTTGCTTGCTTTTTTATAGACCTGTTCTAGCGTCTTGGGTAGTTCGGTTCCTACAGCCGAATCAAGAAGGTTTGTCAAAGGAACGACAGGTCATCTGCCTCCCTTTCTAACCTACGGTCCAGCAAGGGAAAGCGATGAACGGGCCTCCCCGATGCATTGCCCCCGCCCATCGCATCGGAGTCCGCCGTCATGGCAGAAAGTACTCAGCACAAGCTCGACCGGGTCCGCCCGCCCCGAGTGCAAATCACTTACGACGTCGAAATCGGCAACGCCATCGAGAAAAAGGAATTGCCGCTGGTGGTCGGCATCCTCGCCGACCTTTCCGGCAAGCCGCTTGAGCCATTGGCAAAGCTGACTGAACGGCGTTTTACCGAAATCGACCGAGACAATTTCAACGAGGTGCTCGCCTCCATCGCCCCGCGCGCAACGCTGCAGGTCAACAACACCCTCAGTGGCGACGACAGCAAGCTCAACATCGAACTCAATTTCAAACACATCGATGACTTCGATCCGGTCAAGGTGGTGGAGCAAGTCACACCGCTGCGTCGTCTGTTCGAGGCCCGTCAGCGCCTGCGTGACCTGCTGACCAAACTCGACGGCAACGATGACCTGGACAAGCTGTTGCGCGACGTGATCGCCAACACCGAAGGCTTGCAGGAAATCAAATCGGCTCGCCCAGACACCGCTACCCCGGCAGCTGATGCCGAGGCCCCGGCCGAACCGCAAGCCTGATTGTCCAATTAACCGAGGGGAGAATTCGTCATGCCCGCCGCCGCCAAGAATCAAGCCAGCGACAGTACAACCGAGACACTTTCACTGCTCGACCAGATCATTCTCAACGGCCGTATGGCCCACGATGACAGTCAGCAGGAATACGCCCGTGACATGCTCGCGGAATTCGCCACTCAGGTGCTTGACGAAGGCATGGCCATCGACAAGGACACCGTGGCGATGATCAACGACCGAATCAGCCAGATCGACGAGCTGATCAGCGCCCAGCTCAACGAAGTGCTGCACCACCCCGACCTGCAAAAACTTGAAGCCTCATGGCGTGGCCTGCATCTGCTGGTGCAAAACACCGAGACCAGCACCCGGCTGAAACTGCGTCTGCTCAATGTCACGCAGAAAGAGCTGCAAAACGACCTGGAAAAAGCCGTCGAATTTGACCAGAGCGCGCTGTTCAAGAAGATCTACGAAGAGGAATACGGCACCTTCGGTGGCCACCCGTTCAGTCTGCTGGTGGGTGACTACACGTTCGGTCGGCACCCGCAGGACATCGGCCTGCTGGAGAAACTGTCGAACGTCGCCGCCGCGGCCCACGCGCCGTTCATTGCCGCCGCCAGCCCACGGCTGTTCGACATGAACAGCTTCACTGAACTGGCCGTACCGCGTGACCTGTCGAAAGTCTTCGAGAGCCAGGAGCTGATCAAGTGGCGCTCGTTCCGCGAGAGTGAAGATTCGCGCTACGTGTCGCTGGTGCTGCCGCATTTCCTCTTGCGCCTGCCTTACGGCCCGGACACGTCGCCAGTGGAAGGCATCAACTACGTCGAGGACGTCAACGGCACCGACCACAGCAAGTACCTGTGGGGCAACGCCGCGTGGGCCCTGTCGCAGCGCATTACCGAAGCATTTGCCAAGTACGGCTGGTGTGCGGCGATCCGTGGCGCTGAAGGCGGCGGCGCGGTCGAAGGCCTGCCGGCACATACCTTCCGCACCAGCTCCGGCGACTTGTCGCTCAAATGCCCGACCGAAGTGGCGATCACCGACCGCCGTGAAAAAGAGCTCAACGACCTCGGTTTCATCGCCCTGTGCCACAAGAAAAACAGCGACGTTGCGGTGTTCTTCGGCGGCCAGACCACCAATAAATCCAAGGTCTACAACACCAACGAGGCCAACGCCAACGCGCGGATCTCGGCGATGTTGCCGTACGTGCTCGCCGCCTCGCGTTTCGCCCATTACCTGAAGGTGATCATGCGCGACAAGGTCGGCAGTTTCATGACCCGCGACAACGTGCAGACCTACCTCAACAACTGGATCGCCGATTACGTGCTGATCAACGACAACGCGCCGCAGGAAATCAAGGCGCAGTACCCGTTGCGCGAAGCGCGGGTGGACGTGACCGAAGTCCCCGGCAAGCCGGGCGCCTATCGGGCCACGGTGTTCCTGCGGCCGCACTTTCAGCTTGAGGAACTGACGGCGTCGATCCGCCTGGTCGCGACCCTGCCACCACCGGTAGCGGCCTGACCTGCTCGCCCCCGCCGCCGTGCGGCGGGGGCTGTTCCCTTATCTAGCGCGACACCTTTCAGGAGTTTCAAGCGATGGATGCAATCATTCTCGACCTCGGCGGCGACATCAAAGGCGACAGCCTGCTCGAGGGCTTCGCGGACAAGATCGAAGTCATGTCCTACAGCCACAACGTGGCGATGCAGGTGACCAACGACGTCAGCAACTCGGAGCGAACCTCCGGCAAACCCCACGTCGGCGAATTCACCGTGACCAAGTTCATTGACAGCTCGACACCGTCCCTCAACGAATACTGCTGCGCCGGCAAGCCGATCCCCGAAGCCATCATCACCATTGGGCGTAACGCCGCCGAAGGCAGCGGACAACTGATGCCGTTCATCGTCTACACCCTGACCAACGTGGTGCTGTCGAACGTCAGCGTCAGCGGGGGTACCGGGGGCAAACCGGTGGAAACCGTTTCGCTGAACTTCACCAAGATCAAATGGGAACTCACCGCGCAGAAAGACGACGGCACCAAGGAAGGCACCGCCGCGTCGACGTGGGACATGGCCGCCAACAAGCTCGTCAGCTAACCCGGCGCGACGGCCATGGCAGGCACCGGCATGCTCCCGCCGCTGTTCGAACGCCTCGCCTCCAGCGAGACCGAGAGCACGCGGGAGTTCGATCGGCAGGACTTGCTCGACTCGGTGCACGCCGAGCTCGGACGCCTGTTCAACACCCGCCGTGGCCCGCGCGCACTGACCGACCCACCCAGCGTAATCGACTACGGCATCGCCGACTGGAGTGCCCTGCAACAGCAACGCAGCGATGATCGCCGTCGCCTGGCGCGGGACATCCGCGAAGCCATTACCCATTTCGAACCACGCCTGAAACTGGGCGAAGTTCAGGTCAATCCCTTGCCCGAGCAACCACAGAAAATGAGCATTCGCCTGGTCGGCGAGATGCGCAGTGGCGAGCAGCACTGGCCGGTGGCATTTGTCATCGAGCCCGGCGGTCAGGGGCTGGAGGTGCGCCATGAGCGACTCGATTGACCCGCAACTGCTCGACTACTACCAACGGGAGTTGACCTGGCTGCGGCATGCCGGCGGCCAGTTTGCCGAGCGCTATCCGAAAGTCGCGCGGCGCCTGCAACTGTCCCCCGGCGAATGCCCCGACCCGCATGTCGAACGTCTGCTCGAAGGTTTCGCCCTGCTGGCGGCGCGTCTGCAACGACGGCTCGATGACGATTACGCCGAGTTCAGCGATGCGCTGCTTGAGCAGCTGTATCCATTGGCCATGCGCCCGCTGCCGTCCTGCGCGATTGTCCAGTTCGAGCCAGACCCGAGCAAAGGCAACCTCGACGAGGGCTACCCCCTGCCCCGCGACACGCCGCTGTTCGTGACCACCAGCAAAGGCGAGAGCATCCACTTTCGTACCTCGGCCGCCGTGTGTCTGTGGCCGATCGAAGTGAGCGAAGCGCTGTTGCTCGGCAGTGATGAAGCGCAGGCGCTGACCGGTGTCGCGCAATCGCGCTCGGCATTGCGCCTGAGCCTGCGCTGCCTTGGCGAAAGCCAATGGGCAGAACTTGGGATTGAGCAATTGCGCATCCACCTGGCCGCGTCGCCGGTGGTCAATGCCTGCCTTTACGACCTGCTCGGCGCCCATGCGGTGCAGGTGCTGGCAGGGTCGCCGGGCAGTGTGCCGATTGCACTGAAAGGCTTGCCGAAAATTGTCGGTTTCAGCGATGACGAAGTCATGTTGCCCGATGAAGACGGCGTGCATCCGGGCATGCGTCTGTTGGCCGAGTACTTCGCCTTTCCGGATAAATTCCACTTTTTCGATCTGCCGCTGAGCGGTGTCGCCAGTGACAGCCCGACGCTGTATCTGTACATCGTTTTCGACCGTGCGCCGACCAGTCGCTTGCATTTGCAGGCCAGTGACATTGCTCTGGGCTGCGCGCCAGTGATCAACCTGTTCCCGCGCACCTCCGAGCCCCTGCGCCCGGACGGCACCCGAAGTGAGTACCGCCTGATCGCCGACAGCCATCGCGAGAACAGCGTCGAAATCCACAGCATTCGTGGCATGCGCGCCAGTTCCAGCGCCGGCGTGCAGCGGCTACCCGCCTATTACGGCAGTCAGCACAGCGGCGGCGATCAACAACGTTACTGGCATGCCCGGCGAGTCAGCGGCATGACCCCGAACCGGCTCGGCAGCGATCTGCTGGTGAGCGTGGTCGATACCCGTTTCGAACCGCAAACCGATCTGCCCGATTACAGCCTGACAGCCGAGTTGCTGTGCACCAATCGGCACCTCGCCCAGAGCCTGCCCGCCGGTACCCCGCTGGGTTTCGAACGCCCCGGCCCGGTGGCCTGGGCCCGCCTGCGCAACTCGCCGAGCCCGCAAAGCTTGCCGCGCCTGGACGGTGATTCGCGTTGGCGGCTGGTCTCGCAATTGACCCTCAATCATCTGTCACTGGTCGAAGGGCCGCAGGCGCTCGATGCCCTCAAGGAGATCCTGCATCTGCATAACCTGCGCGATGAAAGCAGCGCTTTGCGCCAGATCGAAGGCCTGTTTAGTCTGAGTTGCGAACGGGTGATCGGCCATGTCGGCGTCGATGCCTGGCGCGGTTGGCGCAATGGTCTTGAAGTGCAATTGCAGCTCGATTCACAGCATTTTGTCGGTAGCAGCGCGGTACTGTTTTCGGCGGTGCTGGCGCAGTTCTTTTCGGTGTACGCCACGGCCAATCGCTTTGTGCGCACGGTGCTGATGCAGGAAGACAAGGAGATCAAGGCATGGCAACCCCAAGCCGGCATGCCCCTGTCGCTCTGACCCTGAGCCAGCGTCTGCGCCGCGATCCGCAAGCGTTCGAGTGGTTGCAGGCGTTGCTGCTGCTCGAGCGCGAGCAACCGCAAGCGCAATCCCTGGGCAGCGGCACCGCACCGCAAGCGGAAGCGCTGAAACTGCGCGGCCCACTGACGCCGATGTTCGCCGCCAGCCAGATAGAAGGCCTGCACGAGGTACCGGGCGAACCGCTGACCCTCGATACACCGATCTTCGGTCTCGGCGGCCCCGACGGCCCCCTGCCCTACGCGTATCAGGAATGGCTGCAACAACGGGCGCGGGCCAAGGATCATGCACCGGCAGAATTTCTCGATCTGTTCCAGCATCGCCTGCTCAGTTTGCTCTACAAGGTAATGCGCAAACACCGCATCGCGCTCGGTTTTGTCACACCGGGCGCGTCGCCGGTACAGGCGCAACTGCGCGCGCTGACCGGATTGCTGCCCAAGTCTCTACAAGAACGCCAAGCGGTTCCCGACTGCGCAGTGTTGGCCTGCACAGCGTTGTTTGCCGATGGCCGCCGCTCGCTGGCCGGGTTCGCCGCGATTGTGCGCGAGCAGTTTGCCGTGCCGGTCGAGCTGAGCGCCTACGAAGGCGCCTGGCGCGAGATTCCACCCACGAGCCGCAGCGTCATCAAGCCCGGCGGGCGCAATCTGCAACTGGGGCGCAGCGCCGTCGCCGGTACTCGGGTGTGGGATGAACACGCCGGCATTCGCCTCACGCTCGGGCCCCTGCCCTCGGCGCAGGCCGGGCGTTTCCTGCCGGACGGCGAGGCCCATCCGGCACTGGCCAGCCTCGCCGCGCTGTATTTCGGCCCGGACCTGGACGTGACGCTGGTGCTGCTGATCCGCGGTGCCGGGCCGATGAAACTCAGTCGTCAGGCGCCGGCACTGGTGAGCTGGAACGGCGGTTTGCAACGTCAGGCCAGCCTCGCCGTGCAGCGCATTGAAACCCGTCTTCGTCAGCCGGAGATCACCTGAAATGGAATTGGCCAGCCTGATCGGACGCCTTAACCCGGACAACCGCCGCGCCCTCGAACGCGCCGCGCAACGCTGCTTGCAACGCGGGCATCACTTTGTCGAAATCGAGCATTTGCTGCTGGAGCTGCTCGACATCGAGGGCGGTGATTTTGCCTTTCTGTTGCCACGGTTCGGGTTGGAACGTGATGCGCTGACGGCGGAAATCAACAAGGCTCTGGAGCTGTTCAAGGCTGGCAGCACGCGCACGCCGGCACTGTCTTCGCACACGTTGGGGTTACTGGAAGATGCAGTGGTGCAGGCCAGTGTGTTGGGGATCGACAGCATTCGTTCCGGGCTACTCTTGCTGGCGTTGATAGACCGCGACGAGCGCCGCAGTTTGTTGCTTAACAGTGCGTCCTCGTTGCTGCGAATTCCCAAGGAAGCCCTGCGTGCGAATCTGCTGGAGTGGACGGAAAAATCTCGTGAGCATGTCGGTGCGCGTGCGTCATCCTCAGGCAATCCAGCGCCAAGGCAGGACTCGGTACTCGATCAATACACCCAGGATCTGACCGCCGATGCCCACGCCGGACGCATTGATCCGATCGTAGGCCGCGACGGCGAGATCCGTCAGTGCATCGATATTCTTCTTCGCCGCCGCCAGAACAATCCGATCCTGGTCGGCGCACCGGGCGTGGGTAAAACCGCCGTGGTCGAAGGCCTGGCCCTGCGCATCGCCGCCGGGGACGTGCCGCCGTCGTTGCAGGAAGTCAGTCTGCGGGTGCTCGACCTCGGTCTTTTGCAGGCCGGCGCCGGGGTCAAAGGCGAGTTCGAACAGCGGCTCAAAGGCGTGATCGACGCGGTACGCAATGCCGACAAACCGATCATCCTGTTCATCGACGAAGCCCACACATTGATTGGCGCAGGCGGGGCCGAGGGCGGCAGCGATGCAGCCAACTTGCTCAAACCGGCGCTGGCCCGTGGCGAGTTGCGTACCCTCGCCGCAACAACGTGGATGGAATACAAAAAATACTTCGAGAAAGACCCGGCCCTCGCCCGCCGCTTCCAGCTTGTACAAGTTGAAGAGCCGGACGAGATCACTGCGGTGGAAATGCTCCGAGGCGTCGCCGCCAAACTCGAACAGCACCACGGTGTGCAAGTGCTCGACGCGGCGATCCATGAAGCGGTGAAACTCTCGCACCGCTATATTTCCGGCCGCCAGTTACCGGACAAAGCCATCAGCGTGCTCGACACAGCATGCGCCCGGGTCGCCCTCGGCCAGCATGACGTGCCGCCACCACTGGAAAGCCTGCGCCACCGGCAGAACAGCCTCAAGGATGAAGTCGAACGCTTGCGCCGCGAACAGGCCACCGGCCTGGATCACCGCGAACGCATCACCCTGCTTGAAACCGAATCCAGCGCTAACGTGCAAGCGATCCGCGAACTGGAAACCCGCTGGGGCGAAGAGCGCGTGGCTGTGCGCGAACTGCTCGACACCCGCCGCGAACTGCTCGACCTGAGCGAGCGTGCCGACAGTGACAAACCCGATGAAACCACCGACAGCCGTATCGATCATCTGGCTGGCGAACTGCTGCGCCTTGAGGCCGGACTCGATGCGATCCGCCAGGACGATCCGCTGGTGCCGGAACAGGTCGACGCGAAAACCGTCGCCGCTGTGATTGCCGGATGGACGGGTATTCCGGTCGGCAAAATGCTCGCCGACGAAGCCCACGCCGTGCGCACTCTGGGACAACGCATGGGCCAACGAGTGATGGGCCAGAGCACCGCGCTCAATACCATCGCCCAGCGCTTGCAGGCCTATCGCGCCGGGCTGACCGATCCGCAAAAACCGGTCGGGGTGTTCCTGCTGGTCGGCCCCACCGGCGTCGGCAAAACCGAAACGGCTTATGCGCTGGCCGATGCGTTGTACGGCGGCGAACGCAACCTGATCAGCATCAATCTCTCGGAATACCAGGAAGCGCACACCGTCAGCCAACTCAAAGGCGCCCCGCCCGGTTATGTCGGGTATGGCAGTGGCGGCGTACTCACCGAAGCGGTGCGGCGCAAACCGTATTCGGTGGTGCTGCTCGATGAAATCGAAAAGGCCCATCCGGATGTGCTGGAGGCGTTTTACAACGTCTTCGATAAGGGGTTGATGGAGGACGGTACGGGGCTGGTGGTGGATTTCAAGAACACCGTGATGCTGGCCACCAGCAACGTCGGCGCTGAGCTTTTACTGGATACACCCGTGGCACAACTGGGCAGTGAGGCCTTCAACGAAGCACTGCATAAAGTCTTGCTGCAAGCGTTCCGCCCGGCGTTTCTGGCACGCATGACCGTGGTTGCCTATCGACCACTGGATGAGGCAACGCTGGAAGGGATTGTGCTGGCGAAGCTGGAGAAATTGCGTGGCCGCTATAAAGCAGCGACGGGCAAACAGTTCGAGTTCGATTCGGGAATTGTCAAAGCGGTGCTCGCCAAATGCAGCGCGGCGGGTGCGCGGGATGTCGAGAATGTGTTGATGACGCAGGTGACGGGGAAGTTGGCGGAGTGGGTGTTGGAGTAGTCCGGCACAGCCACGGGGCACCTGGCACAGGCGTGTGGCTGGAACCAAGGAGGCAACATGAGCTACGAAGCTATTTGTACCAAGATTGCGGGACATGGCGCAGGCGTCTATAACTTTGGCCAATCCAGCTTCTTGCTACTGGTTGGCGACAATCGCGATGGCATCTGTCGCGGCGTCAGCACCGCATGGCTGATCGCCAAGAAAAAAGGCAACGACTATCTCAAGGAAATTGTCGATCCGACGCTGAAAACCGGCTTGCTGCATGAGCAGCACACCGCACGGCAAGCCTCAGACTTTCAGAGTGACTACGTGGACATCAGTGGCGACACGCCGAAGTCGCCCTCACCGGCAACGTTGACGGCACTGAGAACAGGTGGCGTGGGAACACTGGCCAGCCACAAAGCGGAAGCCTTTCAAAGCTTCGCCGCGGCCGGAAAATCCATCGGCGAGGTCGTGCTGACGTCGTCCTGCCGTTACTTCATTTTGTCGATCAAAGGCACGCTGGGCGGGCACTCGGTGGCCTTTTTCAGGCCTTGGGCATTCTTCGGCAAGAGCAGCAGCTGTTTCTTTTTCGACCCCAATTTCGGCGAGTTCTCATTGGAAGGCAGTGAGGGCGTCGCGCTGTGCATGACCGCCGTGGCAGCAGCATACGGTCAGGGTCTGTCGAAAGGTTATCGGATATGGGGTTTCAGCTGACGCAAAAGGCGCCACGAGCGTTTCCATGCATCGTCTTTGAAATCACTTCATCAAGGCCCTGACATGACTACTTTTTTGACGTTGTGCACCGCAGAAATGTCCAAGGCAGAACATGACAAGAACCATGTCGGTGGCGTCTGCAGAGTCAATCGCAATGACACCTATCTGGTGACGTTTCATAACAACAGCTATGAGACACCTGCCACCCCGCCGATGATGGGCGAAACGGTTCTGCAACTCGACCCCGCACCGCGTATTCCACCGGTCAGGGCCAACGTGAGGAAAGAGCTGGAGATCATCCATGAGCATCCGGCAAAGCTTGAGCATAACTACTGGGAAGGCATGCACCGGGCCGTACAGTCCGGTCAGGTCAGTTACGAACATGAAGCGCTGATGCTGCATCGAGAAAGATTGGCATATGGGCTGGATGACTACGACGGCGCAGTCAGGAAAGTCAAAGCACAGCAACTGGCCAACGTGGAAAGCAAACGCTTGATTGCCACTCGCGAAATGGAGAGAAAATATGACGCGGGGGCGCACTCGAAAATGATCTCGGCAATGGCTGAAGAACAATACATTGCGTTGCAAAAACGCTCACTGACTTACCCCGTGGAATATACCTCGCCGAAAGTCGACAACACGTTGGGCGGCCATGCGGAAGAGAATTTCATACGGGCCTGGAGTTCTCTGTGCACACAGATCCCGGAAAAAATTTCGCATATCGAACTGTTTATAACGCGCATGCCATGTCCCGACGCGTCTTCAGGATTCTGGTTGGGTGCACATCTCTATAAAGAGGGTTGCATGGGCAAACTTGCCAAACTGATAACAACCACAGATGAGTCGATCAGTTGGGAAATCACCTATTCGCAAACCCTGAATGGCGCCGACCAGGCTTTTGCGCAGTCGCTGGCAGGACACTTCCCTGAAGCCCGAGTGACCTTCGCCGCCAGAGGCGCATAGTCCGGAGCGACCATTACCAGCCCTTCCCATCCAAGACGCTTGCGAGGACGTTCGATGCCCCGCTCCACCGACAGCAACACCAGCCTGTCTCTGACCGCCACTTCGCTGTCGGCGCTTTTCCCTGAGTCGCTGTCCGGCGACGAAGCGTTGAACATCCTCGGTGCACAAATCCTCAACGGCCTCAACGACGGCACCTCACTCACCCTGACCAGCGCGGTCGCCACCCACGTCACCACCACCCTGCACAACGACGCGCAACTGCGTCCGTTCGACGCGCTCGTTGCGGAAATTCGCCAACTCCCCGCCGATGCGACCGCCGAGCGCTACCAGTTGCTGCTAAGACCATGGCTGTGGTGGCTGACCCTGGCCAGCAACAACCGCGTGTTCCAGAATCTCGCCACTTCAGACATTGTCACTACGATCTTCAAGGCCCACGGTTTTACCGATTTCAAACTCTCCCTGACCGGCAGCTATACGCCACGCGAGTACTGCGTGCAGTACGCTGAAACCGATTTTGCCTTCGTCTCGCGGTTGTTGGAGGAGGAAGGGATTTTCTGGTTTTTCACCCACGATGAAGGCAAGCACACCTTGGTGTTGGGGGATAGCAACGACGCCTTCGTACAGATCCCCAACGGGCCGACAGTCAAGTATCTGGGGCAAGGATTGGGTCAGCGTGAGTTGCACGGCATCCGTTCCGGGCAGGTCTGCCTGCAAGCGGTGGCCGGGGTGTATCGGGCGACGGATTATGAATTCACCACGCCGACCACCTCACTTTACGACCAGGCAGAAGCGGTGGCCGGGCCACTTTCCATGTACGAACATCCGGGCGGTTACAACGCCAAGGCGCGCGGCGATACGCTGACCAAGCAGCGGGTCGACGGCTTGCGCAGTGAGGAAAAACGCTTTGTCGGCGAGAGCGACTGCCGCTGGCTGGTGCCAGGGCACTGGTTCACCCTCGACGGGCATGACGACGCGAGCTTGAACATCGATTGGGTGGTGACGCGAGTCACCCATGACGTCAGCCATGAGCACTATCGCAACCGTTTCGAAGCCATCCCCAAGGCCACACCGTTTCGCCCGCAACGGCTCACGCCAAAACCGCGCATGCACCCGCAAACCGCAATCGTGGTGGGTAAGTCCGGCGAGGAAATCTGGACCGACGAGTACGGCCGGATCAAGTTGCAGTTCCCGTGGGATCGCGATGGCAAGAACGATGAAACCAGCTCTTGCTGGGTACGCGTGGTGTTGCCGTGGAGTGGCAAGGGCTTCGGCATGCAGTTCATCCCGCGTATCGGCCAGGAAGTCATCGTTACGTTTATCGATGGCGACCCGGACCGGCCGCTGGTGACCGGTTGCGTCTACAACGGCGATAACGCCCTGCCCTATGCCCTGCCGGCGAATCAGACCCAGTCCGGGATCAAGACTCAGTCGTCCAAGGGCGGCGGCGGCTTCAACGAGTTGCGCTTCGAGGATAAGAAAGACGCCGAAGAGGTGTTTTTGCAGGCGCAGAAAGATCTGAATATCAACGTGCTCAACGACACCACTGCCACCGTCGGCCATGACGAAACCCTCACGGTGCAGAATGCCCGCACCCGCACGGTCAAGGACGGCGATGAGACCGTTACCCTGGAGAAGGGCAAACGCAGCGTGACGATTCAGACCGGCAGCGACAGCCTCGATGTGAAGGACAGCCGCACGGTGACAGTCGGTGCCGATCAGAATCACAGCACCGGCGGCAACTACACCGACAAGGTCACCGGCAATTACAGCCTGACGGTGGACGGCAACCTGACCATCAAAGTCAGCGGTACTTTGACCCTGCAAAGCGGTGGCAGCTTCACGATCAAGAGCGGCGCCGATCTGGCGACTTCGGCCAGCACCTCAATCACCCAAAATGCCGGCACCGCCATGACCAATCAGGCCGGCACTTCACTGGACAACAAGGCCGGCACCACGCTGACCAACGACGCAGGGATCAGCCTGACCAACAAGGGCGCGGCCTCGCAGACCGTCGATGGCGGCGGCATGCTGACGATCAAGGGCGGTCTGGTGCAGGTCAACTGAACAAGGAGAAGTCATGGCGATCACACCGCTGGATTTGCAGCAGAGTGACAAGCAGCTCAAGGGGCGCTTGCAGGATGGCCAGCTCGACGGCCCGTTGAACATCAAGGATGACGGGCGCAAACAGGCGGATTTGCAGTACAGCCAGGGCGAGTTGCAGGGTACGTCCCTGCTCTATCACCCCAACGGCAAGGTTTCGGCGCAGATGCCGTTTGTGCGGGACAAGCTGCAAGGCGTAGCGAGTTTTTATTCGCCCGAGGGCTTTTTACAGCGCAAGGCGACGTATCGGCGCGGCTTGTTGCATGGCGAGGCGTTGAATTATTTTCCGGACGGGCAAGTGGCGGAGGCCGAGTTTTATCGGGATGGCGTGCGTGAGGGGCGCTATCAGCGCTTTCATCCGAACGGGAAAACAGCGGTGGAGGCGCGGTATGTGAATGGGCAGTTGATGGAGCCAGAGCAAGGGTTTGCCGAGGATGGCCGGCCATTGGGGGCCGATGGCAAGCCGATTTCGCGGGTGCGCTGGTGGTATCAGCGCTGGGCGGATCCGCAGCAAGCCTGATGGTTCTCTATTGGCAGCACTGGCCTCTTCGCGAGCAGGCTCGCTCCCACAGTGACCGGTGCTGTACGCACAATCGAACTGATACCGCGAAACCCTGTGGGAGCGGGCTTGCCCGCGAAGAGGCCGTCACATTCAACACAAGGCTCATGGAATCAACATCTGCATCTGCCCCGGCACGACAATCTTGATCACCCCGGCCCAGGTGCACATCAACGTACTGTTGGCATCGATCGCCGGCATCCCCCCAAGCAACAACGTCGGTGCGCCGCCGGGAATCCACGGCGTGGCCGTCGCCGGAATACACGGCATTGGCGTCAACACTCCCAGCGCTGCCGCCGTCGCGGCGGCCACCATCGGATTGGCCAGGCTCGTGCACACGCCGAACGGCAGGATATTGACCAAGGGGATGTGATCCATGATGTTCGCTGCAGGCATCCCGCCAGTCAGCGTGCGATTGACCGGCAGCACATTAAGCATCGACGGGGCGGCGCCGAAGCTGCATTGCAATGTGGCAGTGGCACAGACTTGCGGACAGCCCATTTCCCGACTCCTTGTTGGACACGGCATACCCGCTAAACCTTAGTCTGCCGTGGCCCGCCCTGCACATTCCCAAAGGTGATTATCCGGCAACACGCTAACCTATAAGACCGACCCGCGCTTGTGAGCACCGTAGCGCGCCATTAGATTAGCCAATGATGTCTGGCCTCCAAAATAAGCAGAAGGGATAAGCATGGCGCTTACTGACCAGTCCACCCGTATCCGCTCTGGCGAAGAACTCGATGCCAGCCTGATCGATCCGTACCTCAAGGCGCATATTCCGGGCCTGACCGGCTTGCCTGCGATCAGCCAGTTTCCCGGCGGTGCGTCGAACCTGACTTACCTTCTCGAATACCCGGAGCAGGAATTCGTTCTGCGCCGGCCGCCGTTCGGCCACAAGGCCAAATCCGCCCACGACATGGGCCGTGAATTTCGCATCCTCAATCAATTGCGCGACGGTTTCCCGTATTGCCCGAAAGCCTACGTGCACTGCACCGACGAAGCGGTGATCGGCGCCGAGTTCTACGTGATGGAACGGGTCAACGGGATCATTCTTCGCTCGGAACTGCCACCGGAACTGGGCCTGGACTCAGCGAAAACCGAAGCGCTGTGCAAAAGCTTCATCGACCGCTTCGTCGAACTGCACCGAGTCGATTACAAGGCCTGTGGCCTCGGTGACCTCGGCAAACCCGAAGGCTACGTCGCCCGCCAGATCAAAGGCTGGAGCGAACGCTACGAAAAAGCCCTGACCCCGGACGCGCCGCACTGGGAAGCGGTCAAAGCCTGGCTCAACGACAAGATGCCGGCCGACCATCCGACCTCGAGCATCGTCCACAACGACTACCGCTTCGACAACGTCATCCTCGACCCGAACAACCCGATGCAGATCATCGGCGTGCTCGACTGGGAGCTGACCACACTCGGCGATCCGCTGATGGACCTGGGCAACACCCTCGCCTACTGGATCGAGGCCAGTGACCCGGCGCCGGTGCAACTGATGCGCCGCCAGCCGAGCCACGCCCCGGGCATGCTGACTCGCCGCGAGTTCGTCGACTACTACGCCGAACGTGCGGGTATCCAGATCGACAATTACGACTTCTACTACACCTACGGCCTGTTCCGCCTGGCCGGTATCGTGCAGCAGATCTACTACCGCTTCTACCATGGCCAGACCCAGGACAAACGCTTCGCGCAGTTCATTCAGATGAACAAACTGCTGGAGCAGATGAGCTTGCAGGTCATTGCGAAATCGAGCCTCTGACGGCCCACACCAAGGAACCCTTATGTCCAAGACTCAGTTGTTCGACCTCGACGGCAAAATCGCTTTCGTCTCCGGCGCCAGCCGTGGCATCGGTGAAGCCATCGCCAAACTGCTGGCCCAGCAAGGCGCCCACGTGATCGTCTCGAGCCGCAAGCTCGACGGCTGCCAGCACGTCGCCGACGCGATCATCGCGGCTGGCGGCAAGGCCACTGCGGTTGCCTGCCACATCGGTGAGATGGAGCAGATCAGCCAGGTGTTCGCCGGGATCAAAGAACAGTTCGGCCGTCTCGACATTCTGGTCAACAACGCCGCGACCAACCCGCAGTTCTGCAACGTGCTGGACACTGACCTGAGCGCGTTCCAGAAGACCGTCGACGTGAACATTCGTGGCTACTTCTTCATGTCCGTGGAAGCCGGCAAGCTGATGCGCGAAAACGGTGGCGGCAGCATCATCAACGTCGCGTCGATCAACGGTATTTCGCCGGGCATCTTCCAGGGCATCTACTCGGTGACCAAAGCGGCGGTGATCAACATGACCAAAGTCTTCGCCAAGGAATGCGCGCAGTTCGGCATCCGCTGCAACGCCCTGCTGCCGGGCTTGACCGACACCAAGTTTGCCTCGGCACTGGTGAAGAACGACGCGATTCTCAAGCAGGCGCTGACACAGATTCCGCTCAAGCGTGTGGCCGATCCGAGTGAAATGGCCGGTGCGGTGCTGTACCTGGCCAGTGATGCGTCGAGCTACACCACGGGTGTTGCGTTGAATGTGGACGGTGGATTCCTGTCCTGACTCCCTTTTCCTGACCCAAGACTGACCTGTGGCGAGGGGATTTAGCGAAACGTCGCACCGTCCCGATGGATTGCGCAGCAGTTCCGAGCTTTTAGGGACCGCTACGCGCTCCATCGGGGATAAATCCCCTCGCCACAAGAGTCTGCTAATTCTGGATCAGGCATTCAGCACCTTCGGCAATTGCCCGCCAAAGTGCACCGAGAGCCATCGCAAGGCCAGACACTCCGCGCCCGCCAGCAACGCCACCGCCACCGCCACGGGCGACACCGCCGTGGCGACCAGATCAGCCACCCGCACAACCCGCTCAACCCGGGACTTGCGCCCTTCGGGTGCTATTGAGTGACGCAACGGGTGGTGGTGATGTGTCGAGTCACCTGCTCATCGACATAAGCGTCGCCGGCCACCTCGGTATTCTCGATGACTTGGCAGGTACGCTCCGGCGGCGGAGGTGGCGTTACGGGTGGAGGTGGTGGTGGACTGGCACAACCGGCCAATAAAACTGCAAGAAAAGCCAACGGCAACACGCGTTTCCCAAGATAGTTCATAGGACGACCCGCGATAAATGGGAGACCAACTTGCGCGACCGAACCGGCCACGCAAGACCTGACCACTCATTCTTTATAGACGAGACGCTTGCAAGCGCCAGTAAACCGGACGTATCGGGGTGTTATGGCTGTCGATTTTGCGTTGGCACTCAGGCGATGATTACCAGGCAACCGCCTTCGCGAGCAAGCCCGCTCCCACAAGGAAATAAGAACACCCCGCACGCGGCGCATGCCGCCCCACTCAACACAATGAGCGCAAGCTCGAGTAACGCTCTTGATCTAAAAGGCCCGTCGGCAGGCTGAGTGGAGGGATTGATCCGGGGGTGGGAGCGCAGCGACCGTTCGACGAAGTCGAACACATCGAGAGGAGGTGCAGCGAAGCAAACCGGAGGCGATGCCCCCGGATCAATCCCGCAGCGAAGGAACCCGAGCCACAGCGAGGGCCGAACGTCAGGGCAAAGCGTTTTTTGCTTACTTTTTTAGGCGCTTGTAAAAAAGTGAGTCGCCGTAAGGGCGAAACCCTAAGCAGCCGTTACCGAAGCAACGGATATGTACTCAAACCGGATATCTACTCAATCAGCAAAAACCCCACCGCCCAAACCGATGACATCGCTGGCAAGCCAGCTCCCACAGAGATCTAAACCAAATCAGTGTCAGTCGATGCGCGCAAAGAATTGCTCTCCAACTCATACCGCAACTCCTCAATCAACGCGTCCACCGACTCCGGCGTACGCAATGCTTTGAGCTTCAGCCCACTGATCACCAGATCCACCTGCCCTGACACCGGATGATAGAGCTTCACCGTCAGCGAATGATCCCCATCCACGGAACAATCACAGGCAAGCGGCGAAAAACTCTGCTCCAGCCGCGCACGCAACTGCGCAAGATTCATCATTGAAACTGTTCCTCAAGCCATTTCGAAGGGACACGATCCCAAGCCAGAAAAGACTCGTATCGCACCCCAACAGACTAAGAACAGCCCCTTCACACCAACACACTAATTTGCACCGATTGAACTAGTGCATTTGCACCCTATCGCTGTCCCTTGGTCCCCCCGCCGGAAAACAAACCCCGCTCCCGCGCCCAGACAATCGCCTCGCTGCGGCTGTGCACATCCAGCTTGGAATACACCGTTGCCACATGATTGCGCACGGTGTTCGGCGCCAGTTTCAACCGCGCCGCAATCTCCTTATCCGCCAGCCCCTCGCAGATCAAGCCCAGCACATCGCGCTCACGCGCCGTCAAATCCGTGAACGACATACTCGGCAATTGTGGCGAGTTGACCCTCTTCACATTGGCCAGTTTCTCGATCAACGTGCGACTGAACCACGAAGCGTCTTTCATCACCTCTTCAATCGCCGCGACCAGCTCAAGCTCGGTACGCTTGCGCTCGGTGATGTCCATCAGCACCAGCAGATAGCACGGCATATCCTGAATATTGACCGTGTCGGCAGACACCGCGCACTCCAGCAGATCGGCATCCCGCTTGCGCACCCGCACGTCGACCCGATCAATCCGACCGTTCTTTTCCAGCGCCGTCAGCAACCGTGCACGCGCCCCGCTGTCGTCGATAAACTCCAGCTGCGTCACGGTTTTGCCCAGCACGTCGTCGCTGTCATAGGCCAGCGTATCGAGGAACGCCTGATTGACGTCGAGTACCCGCTGCTCATCGGCGCTACAAACCACAATCGGTACCGGGGTCAGGCGGAACGCCTTGGCAAATCGCTCTTCGCTTTGACGCAGCGCCACCTCAGCCTTGTGCCGCAACTCCATGTCGACGAAGGAAAACAGCATGCACTGCTCATCGTTAAGCAACAGCGGTTGCCCGGCGACGATCACTTGTTTGCTGCCGCCATCGGGCAGGCGCAATTCGGCCTGCATCTGAGGAATCGTCGCCACATCACGCAGACGCTGAATGGCCAAATCCTTTTGTTCGGCCTGTTCAAGAATGTCGATTTCATACGCCGAGGTACCGATCACCTGATCGCGGGTATAACCGGTCATTTCCAGAAACCCCGGATTGACCTTGATGTAGCGCAAGTCGCTAAGACGGCAGATCACCGCCGGTGCGGGGTTGGCGTTGAAAGTCTTTTCAAAGCGGTGTTCGGCGTTGGCCCAATCGGTGACGTCGCTCATGATCAGCACCAGCGACTCGGGCTGACCCTCGCGATCGGTCAGCACCATGCTGCGCACGCTGTGAACCCAGACACGCTCCGGGTCATCCACGGCGAACACCTCGATCAGTACATCGCTGAAGGCTTCGCAGCGCGCCACTCGGCTGATCGGATAGTTCTCCGGTGGCACCATGTGATTGTTGCGATACCGCAGGCTGAAACGCTTGGCGTATTCGTCGGCGTTAGCGCCCAGCTCACCGATACGGCTGACGCCGTGCATGGCCAGCGCCGCTTCGTTGGCCCAGAGAATGCTCTGATCCAGCTCAAGCAGAATCACACCATCCGACAGCCCGGCGATGATCTGCTGCAACTGGCGACGATTGGTTTCGCGGGTCAGGACTTCCTGGCTCATTGGATCTCCACAAGTGATACGGCCATGTGAAGGTTACGACCGCAGCCGTGCGCGATCGTGCGCCTCGATCTCACACAACCCACATCCCTGTAGGAGCTGCCGAAGGCTGCGATCTTTTGATCCTGTTTTTTAAGATCAAGATCAACAGATCGCAGCCTTCGGCAGCTCCTTGTATCTCGACTATCGCTCCGTCAGGAGCGATAGTTCTCGACTGATCATCGAGGGAGGGACTTGGAAGCCGTGCAGCTCCTTAGGCTTTTTGCCTGTGATGTAGATCGTGCTCCAGCCCTCCACACTCACTCGTATAGTTCGAACGGTATCTTGGGCCCGTCTCTGGCGAGAGCCCGCATTCGCAAGGTTGGACAGAGTGCAGTGATGATCGAAAACGGATTAATGGAGAAACGGTCATGTCCAATTTCGTCGGCGTCGATGTCGCTAAAAACACCTTTGATATCGCTACTCACCTGCCAAACGGCAAGCACAAAACCAAAGCCAAACTGGCTAACGACTCAAAAGGTTTCAAAGAGTTTGACGCCTGGTTGAACAAGCAGGTCGAGCCTACAGCCCTGATCGTGATGGAAGCCACCAGCGTTTATCACCTGGAACTTGCCGAGTTCGTCTACAACAAGGGTTACCGGGTCTGCGTCGTCAATCCGGCTACGACCCACGCTTACGCCGACAGCGAGCTGCGCCGGATAAAAACCGACAAAAGCGACGCCAAATTGATCGCTGACTTTGCTCGGGAAAAGGCTGAAAAGCTTCAGCTTTGGGCTCCGGAGCCGCTGAAATATCGTCAGCTAAAGGCGATGGTACGTCGCTTGGATGACCTTCAGGAAATGGAGCAAATGGAGCTCAATCGCCTGGATGTGTCCGACGAAAAGGTCAAAGACTCGATCAACTCTGTGCTGCGTCACATCGAGAAAGAGATCGTTGAAACTCACAAAGCAATCAAAAAACACATCGACGATGATCCAGACATGCGCCAAATGCGCGACTTGATCGTGACCATCGACGGTATCGGCCAGAAAACCCTTGAGCGGCTGCTGGCCGAGTTGGGCGACCTGCGTAAATATGACGACCCTCGCAAGCTGGTCGCTGCCGCCGGGTTGAACCCAAAGCTGCAGGACTCGGGAAAATTCAAAGGCAGAACAGTGATTTCGAGGATCGGATCGGCTCGCGTTCGGGCGGGTCTATACATGCCTGGGTTGGTTGCACTGAAGCACAACAAGGCAATCATCGCCATGAAGGACCGCTTGAAGGCCAACGGCAAGGCCCCCAAGCAAATCATCTGTGCAGCGATGCGCAAACTCCTACATTTTGTCTACGCCGTTCTTAAATCGGGCCAACCATTTGACCCGAAAATTGCCCTTGCCCGATGAGGGGCAAGACGGTATCTACAGGGGGTCACTGCTCGACCAGTTCACGCAGCGTATCGAGAAACAACTTGAGCACCGGCGAAGCATCATCAGCGCGATAGGCAGCATACAGCGGCACTTCCGGCAGCGCCGGGGTCAGCCGCCGAAACACCAGCCCCGCCGGCGCCAACTGCTCGATCGAGGCGGGTAATAGCGCCACGCCGAATCCCGCGCGCACCAGACTGAGCAAGGTCTGCACTTCGATCACCTGCTGGCGAATCTGCGGGGTGAACCCGGCCTGAATGCAGCACTGATAAAGAAAGTGGGCAAACCGCGACTGCTTCAATTCCAGCGCCACAAACGGTTCCTGCGCCAGATCCGCCGGGGCCAGCACCTCTAGGCTGGCCAGCGGATGATCTGCCGGCATGACCACATGAATCGGTTCGTAGATCAGCAATTCATTGCGCAACAACGGATCGTCATAGCCGACGCGAAATACACAGGCATCGATGCGTTTCTCCTTCAACGCCTTGACCTGCGCCGCCGGGGTCATCTCGTGCAGGCGCCAGATGACCTGCGGGTAACGCTCGCGGAACAGGTGCAGGGCTTTGGGCAGCACACCGACC
Source organism: Pseudomonas sp. LBUM1648 (assembly GCF_059716145.1). NCBI lineage: Bacteria > Pseudomonadati > Pseudomonadota > Gammaproteobacteria > Pseudomonadales > Pseudomonadaceae > Pseudomonas > Pseudomonas sp. LBUM1648. The sequence continues at coordinate 2,522,597 of NZ_CP166808.1, read as the reverse complement.
ATCACTGAACTGATCATGCCGATTTCCAGTTCGCCGAGTTGCCCACGCCCGGTCTGGCGGGTCAGATCCAGCGCCCGCTCAAGCTGTTCGAAGACCAGCGGCGCCTGCTCCTTGAGCATCTGCCCCGCCGCTGTCAGCTCGACCCGATGATGACTGCGCTCGAACAGCGGCGTGCCCAGTTCCTCCTCCAGCAAGCGAATCTGCTGGCTCAGCGGCGGCTGGCAGATATGTAGGCGTTCGGCGGCACGCCCGAAGTGCAACTCATCAGCCAAAGCCATGAAATAGCGCAGTAGACGCAGGTCCATGGCGGCTTACCCCAGGCTCAACGGCGTCGAGCGCTGACGCACACCGGTCAACGCGAACAACGCGTTGGCGATGGCCGGCACCACCGACGGACTGCCCAGCTCACCGACGCCGCCGGGTTTGCTCGGTTCACCGTCCAGCACGACGATGTCAGTGGCCGGCATGTCCGACATGCGCGTGACGCGATAGTCGTGGAAATTGCTCTGCATCACGCTGCCCTGTTTGATATCGAGCCGGTCGAACAACGCATGGCCCAAACCCCACATCAGCCCACCATAGATCTGTTCCTCGACGCCGCCCGGCGACACTGCCAGACCGCAATCAACCACGCAGGTGAGCTTCTCGACTTTGGCCTTGCCATCGACCGTGGCAACCCTCGCCACCACCGCGATAAAACTGGTGTAACCCTGATTGGTGGCGATCCCCAGCGCCGTGCCCGGAGGCAGCGGTTGGCCCCATCCGGCGCGCTCGGCAGCTTGCTTGAGCACCGCCAAATGCCGTGGTCGCTCCTGCATATGGGCCAGGCGGAATGCGAGCGGATCGGCACCCGCCGCATGGGCCAGTTCGTCCATGAAGCCCTCCACGGCGAACACGTTGGGAATGAAACTCACCGAGCGATACCAGCCACTGGGCACGCCGCTTTCGTGCTTGACCCAGTTCAAATCCAGATGCGGCGCACGATAGGCGAAGTCCCATGCGGTGATTGCTTCGGTGGTGCTGTAATCCATGTGATCCGGGCGCTCGAAGTAACCCGGCTCCCACTGCTCCGGCGAGGCGGGCGACACCGCGTGCAGTTGCAGCGCAGTGAGTTTGCCCTGGGCGTCGAGCGCGCCTTTGACCCGATGCAGCGTGGCCGGGTGATAGAACAGCGCGTGCATTTCATCTTCGCGGCTGTTGAGCAACTTAACTGGCACACCGGTTTGCTGCGCCAGATACGCCACTTCAAACAACCAGTACTTGGCCTCCCGTGCGCCGAAGCTGCCACCGGACACCAACTCATGGAGGGTGACGTTGGCTTTATCGATGCCGCAGACCGTTTGCGCCGCCTCCAGCGCCGAGGACGGCACCTGCACGCCGCCCCAATACGTGATCGCCTTGTCCTTGACCTGCGCCGTGATACAGATCGGCTCCAGCGGGTTTTGCACCTTGTAAGGCATGGTGTAATCGGCTTCGATCAGCTTCGCAGCGCCCGCCCATTGTCCGCTGACATCGCCGTGGGTCATGGCTTTGACGGTTTGTGCTTTCGGATCAGAAATGGCCGCCGCTTGTACCTTGAACAGTTCTGCACTGTCGAACCTGGCCAGCGGCGAATCACTCCATTTGATCTCCAGCACATTGCGCCCCTGCTGAGCCGCCCAGAACGTTTCCGCCAGCACGGCGACGCCCTCCAGATTGCCGCCGAGCACATCGGGCCGCCCCGGAATCGCGATCACCTTGCGCACACCCGGCACCTGCAAAGCGGCCACCGAATCCACGCTGATCACCTTCGATCCAACCACCGGGGCGCGTTGAATCACCGCTACCAGCATCCCCGGCAATTGCACGTCGATGCTGTATTTGAAGCGTCCGCAGACCTTGGCTGCGGCATCACGTTTATGCCGCAGTTTGCCGATGTACTTGAATTGCGCCGGATCCTTCAGTTTGACGTTGGCCGGCGCCGGCAGATGCGCCGCCACGCCAACCAGTTCGCCGTAACCGAGGCTGCGTTGGCTCGATGGATGGACGACCCGGCCTTCTTCGGTGGCGCAACTGTCGGGGCTGACTTTCCACTGTTTGGCCGCCGCCGCGATCAACAACGCCCGCGCCGTGGCACCGGCCATGCGCAAACGGTCGTATTCCAGCGACACACTGGTACTGCCGCCGGTCGAGAAGACTTTCCAGATCGGATGAATGTAGGTTTCGAAAAACGGATCCTCCGGGGTGACCACCTGCACGGTCATCGGGTTGACGTCCAGTTCCTCGGCCACGCACGCGGCCAGCGCCGTTTGCGTGCCGGTACCGGAATCGTGCTTGTGCACCACCAGTTTCACCGTGCCGTCAGGAAGTACACGCACCCAGGCATTGGGTTCGAATTCGCGGGCCGGTGCCGGTGCTTTCGGATCAGTGGCGGCGATGCCGGACGGCAGATACAGGGCAATCGCCAAACCAGAAGCCACGGTGACGGCTTGCTTGAGAAATACCCGGCGCGGCAGTTCGATACCGCGATCGTCGATGAGGATCATCACGCCTCCTTCGGCGCATTCGCCGCGCGTTTGATCGCTTTGTTGATCCGCCCGTAAGTGCCGCAGCGGCAGATATTCCCGGACATGGCGTTGCGGATCGAATCGTCAGTCACCGCCGCGCCGGTGTTGAGCAGCGCGGCCGCGGACATGATCTGCCCCGATTGACAGTAGCCGCATTGCGGCACATCTTCGGCGATCCAGGCCAGTTGCAGCGGATGGTTTTCTGTTGGCGACAAACCTTCGATGGTGGTGATGCTGTGGCCCGCGACGGCGGCCACTGGCATTTGGCAGGAACGTACCGCGACACCGTCCAGATGCACGGTGCAGGCACCGCAAAGGCCCATGCCGCAACCGAACTTGGTGCCGGTGAGTTTCAGTTGATCACGCAGTACCCATAACAAGGGCATGGAGGGGGACGCCTCATCCAGCTCGCGTCGTTCGCCGTTAACCGTGAATGCAATCATTGTCAGGCTCCAAAAGAGCGGCCCGTCTTTGTGCGGGCCTGGTGACCGATTATTGGAACCCTTGGCAAAACGCGGCCAGCGACGATTTCTGCCAACCGGTGTAAGCAGGACTAACAACATGTACAAGCGATACCCGTCGGTGCAGTCCATGAGCGCGTTTATCCACGCAGCGCGCAGCGGCAGTTTCTCCAGCGCTGCGCGCAAGCTCGACCTGACTCATAGCGCTATCAGCCAGCAGATCCGCGCGCTGGAAGATTTCATCGGCCAGCCGTTGTTCGTGCGTGAAGGTGGCGGCAGCAATCTCACCGATGCCGGGCAATTGTTTGCCAGCGTGCTGTCGGATGGTCTGGCGCAGATTGATCGGGCACTGTCCTCGGTGAAAAATCGCAGCGTGGCGCAACGTCTGACGCTGGATGTGGACAGCGAACTGGCGCAGAGCTGGCTCAATCCGCGTCTGCCACAACTGCTCGATGGCTTGCCGGATTACGAGGTGACGCTGCTATCAATGCCGCGCAGTGATCGCAGCACGTTCGAGCGGGTCGATCTGGCGCTGCGTTATGGCTATGGCGATTGGGATGACTGTGAGATGACCCAGATCTGTGGCGATCGGGTGTTGGCGGTGGCCTCTCCCGAGCTGCTGGAGCGCTATGGGTTGCAGTTGCCATTGAGTCCGGCGCAGGTGCTGGAATTGCCATTGTTGGGGTATACGCGGCGCTCATGGATTCCGTGGCTGGATGCGGCCGGGATGCCTCCGGTAGAACCCCCGGCGCGGGTGGTGTTTGATAATGCAGCCAATCTGATTGCCGCCGCCGAGGCGGGTGTGGGTGCCGGACTGGTGCGGGGATTGTTGGCTGCCGATGCATTGCGCAATGGGCGGTTAGTGGCGTTGAACGAGGCGCAGATTGCGGCGCATTACAACCTGTATGCGGTGTGGCCGCATGGGCAAGCCGAGCGGGTTGGGCCGGTGGTTGAAGTGATCAAGCAGTTGGCTTTGCATACACACCACTGACGCTTTCGCGAGCAGGCTCGCTCCCACAGTTTGACCGCATTTCTCCAGTTGGAATGCAATCCCCCTGTGGGAGCGAGCCTGCTCGCGAAGGGTTCGGCACAATCACCACAAAAACCAAAACCATATCGCCCAAGTATCACCACCGCGCCCAATTAATATTGTACGAATCCAACCCCTCCTCCCAATACTCGCCTCCAGCAGCCACCCACCCGGGCCGGATGCAACCAGGCGAGGGAATGCGCGTGTCTTGCGCATAGAAATGGCCGATTACCCGGGACGTGGATGCCGAGAGCCGCAAGGCTCCCTTCCCCGCTATCAGGAGATCGACTTCAATGATCATCGATATCAGCTGCTATCCCACCGATCTGGTGGACCTCGCCTGGAGGCATGACGGTGACCCGTTCACCGGCGAGCGTCTGCTGGAGATGATGGATGGCCCGTACATGGTCAACGGCAAACCTCGCCGCATCGACAAAGCCTTCATTCAGCCGCCGCAGGGCAACACGATTTACACCTGGACCGACGGCGAACTCTCGGGCCGCGAATCCATCGACGCCTACATGGCCTACACCCTGAAAATGGTCCAGACCTACCCCGACCGTTTCATCGGTTGCTTCGTCTACAACCCGCGCTGCGGGGTGCAGAACGGCGTCGAGGCGATCGAGCGCTACGTCAAGGAACACGGTTTCAAGATGGTCCAGATGCAGGCCAACATGCACGCCTACCGGCCTGATCGCGCACTGGACTGGGTGCGTCCTTGCTTCGAGAAGTGCGCCGAGCTGGGCATCCCGGTCAAGCTGCACACCGGCGACGGGCCTTATAGCATCCCGTCCGAATGGGTGCCGATGATCAAGGAATTCCCCAACGTCGATTTCATCATGGCCCACTTCGGCGTGCAGACCGGCGGCGTCTACGTGTTCGAACCGATGCAATGGGCAATGGAGCTGCCCAACGTTTACTGCGAATCCGGCTGGTGCCTGCAATCGCGAATCGTCGAATTCGCCAAGGTCTTGCCAACGCACAAGATTCTGTTCGGCACCGACACCCCGCCGAACGAACCGGGCATGTGGCTGCGTCTGCTCGAAGTGCTGTGCCACGAACCGCCGCAAGGCCTGAACCTCGATGAGGACACCCTCGAAGAGTACCTGGGCAACAACACCGCGCGGATGATCGGCCTCGAGCCAACCCCGCCACCGCGTTCCGTTTCCGAAGCAGAGGCGCAGCTCAAGCGCCCCGTCACTACCCAATTGGCCAGGAGCTGAAGCGATGATTATCGATACCCATCTGCACCCCACCAATCTGGTCGACGAGGCCTGGCGCCACACCGGCGAACCGTTCACCGGCGAACGCATGCTCAAGCTGATGGACGGCCCGTACATGATCAACGGCAAGCCTCGCCGCATCGACATGGGTTTCATCCAGCCGCCACCGGGCAATACCGGTTATCGCGACGGCAACCGCCGGGGGCGTGAGGGCGTGCGCGATTACATGTCGTACATCGCCGAGCTCTGCATGAAGTACCCGGATCGCTTCATCGGCAACTTCAACTTCAACCCGCGCTGGGGGCCGGAAAACGGGGCGGCGGAGCTGGAATTCCACATCAAGGAATACGGTTTCAAGATGCTCAAACTGCACGCCAACATGCACGGCTATCGCCCGGATCGGGCCTTGGACTGGTTGCGTCCGGCAATGAAAGTCTGCGCCAAGTACAACATCGTCGTGCTGATCCACACCGGCGACGGCCCGTACACGATTCCGACCATGTTCTACCCGATCATCCGCGAGTTCCCGATGGTCAATTTCATCATCGGCCACTTCGGTATCCAGACTGGCGGCAACTACTCGTTCGAAGCGTTCTGGATGGCCATGGACACGCCGAACGTGTACTGCGAATCCGGTTGGTGCTTCCAGTCGCGGATCGTCGAATTCGCCAAGGAACTGCCGCGCAACAAGATCGTCTTCGGCACCGATTCACCGCCGAACGAACCGGGCATGTGGCTGCGTGAGCTGGAGGTGCTGTGCTCGCCGGCGCCGCAGGGGTTGGGGATTGATGAGGATCATCTGGAAGACTACCTGGGCAACAACATCGCCCGGTTGTGCGGGATCGAACCGACGCCACCGCCGAAGGATCTGGTTGAGGCAGATATTCGCCTGACCACTACGTATCTCTAGTTAACGCAGATCCCTGGGACACAAGAGAACCCTGTGGTGAGGGGATTCATCCCCTCACCACAGTTAATCGCATTCCACAGGGGTTCCTCAGCTTTCATGTGGGCAACACAGCGACTTTACAGGCACGAAGATGATCCGGCGTTCGTTCGACCGGCAGGCCAACGGCTTGTCGATTGATTGCCAACTCACCCCTGCGTGCCTGCTTTTTACGAGGTGAAACCATGACCCGTTCGACGCTCGGCGACTCTCAGGACTTTCACGCGTTCATCGATGCCTATCGCCGTGAATACCCGGACGATGTGCTGACTATCACCCAAGCACTTTCTGCCGATCAGGACGTCACCGCCCTGGTCGACGCCCTTGCCGGACAGGGCCGCGATCCACTGCTGATCTGCGAAAACGTCAGCGGTCTCGGCGTGCCGGTGGCGACCAATCTGTTCGCCTCCCGCACCCGCATTGCCCGAATGTTTGGCGTCACTCCGGCGCAGCTGCACGAAACCTTCCAGACCCGTGCCAACCAGCCAATCCCGCCACGTTTCGTGGAAAGCGGCCCGGTGCTGGATGAAGTGTTCGAAGGTGAAACGCTGGATCTGGCGCTGCTGCCGATGCTCAAGCATTTCGACAGTGATCGCGGCCCGTACATCACCAACGCAATCATCATTGCCGAAGACCCCGTCACCGGCATCGCCAACATGAGCTATCACCGCTCGATGCGCCATGCCCGTCAGGCCCTCGCCACCAGCCTGCATTCACGCGGACACCTGTGGCGGATGCTGCAAACCGCCCGCGAGCGCGGTGAAGAGTTGCGGGTGGCCATGGTGGTCGGCGCGCACCCATTGTTCATGCTCGCCGCTGCTGCACGTTTACCCTACGGCAGCGATGAACGCGCGGTGGCGGGCGGCTTGTTCGGCGCGCCGCTGGAGCTGGTCAAGACGCCACGCTACGGCATCGGTGTACCGGCGTATGCCGAATTCGTGCTCGAAGGCGCGATTGATCCGACGGCTTACGCCGAGGAAGGCCCGTTCGGAGAGTTCAGCGGTTACTCCTCGGATCGCTCGACCAACAATGTGCTGCGTGTCGATACCCTGCTGCGGCGCAAGGACGCCTGGCTGGTCGACGTGATGGGCGGCCGCTACGCCGAACACCTGACACTGGCGCGACTGCCCCGTGAAGCGGAAATGAGCGAAAAGCTCAAGGCGCGTTTCCCCGCCGTCACTGCCGTGCATTACCCGAACTCCGGCACGCATTTCCATTGCTATGTGGCGCTGGATCAGAGCCGTGACGGCGAGGCGCGTCAAGTCATGCTGGCCTTGCTCGGCTGGGACCCGTACCTGAAAACCGTGATCGCGGTGGACAGCGATATCGACATCAGCGATGACAGCCAAGTGCTGTGGGCGCTGGCCACGCACTTCCAGCCGCACCTGGATATTTTCACCATCGACGGCTTGCCCGGCAGTCCGCTCGATCCGTCGTCTTCGGCGAACGGCACCACGTCACGCATGGGTCTGGACGCCACACGCGGCTCGGGTTTTGACGGGATCAAGGCGCAACTCGATCAGGACGTGCTCCAACGCGCCCGGCAACTGATCAAAGGGCTGCAGTCATGAACCGTCAGCGGATGGTGGTCGGCATCAGCGGCGCGTCCGGCTTCATCTACGGCGTGCGTCTTCTGCAATTGCTCGCCGAACTCGACATCGAAAGCCACCTGATCATCAGCCGTGCCGCGCTGCTGACCATGGCCCACGAAACCGACTACAAACTCGCTGACGTCACCGCCCTGGCCAGCCACTACCACCGCGCCGATGACGTCGCCGCCGGGATCGCCAGCGGTTCGTTTCGCTGCCTGGGCATGGTGGTTGCGCCGTGCTCGATGCGCACGTTGGCGGAGATCGCCACCGGTACCTCGTCGGGCCTGATCGGCCGCGCCGCCGACGTCACCCTCAAGGAGCGCCGCACGCTGGTGCTGATGGCCCGCGAAACCCCGCTGACCCTGGCCCACCTGCGCAACATGACCGCCGTTACCGAAATGGGCGGAATCATCGCCCCGCCGGTACCGGCCTTCTATGCCCGCCCGGAAAACCTCGCGCAAATGGTCGACCACAGCCTCGGCCGGGTGCTCGACCTGTTCGGGCTCGATGCCGGTACTGCCACCCGCTGGCGAGAAAACCCCGAACCCTGTGGGAGCGAGCCTGCTCGCGAAAGCGGTGGGTCAGTCGGCATCACCGCTCAATGACACACCGCATTCGCGAGCAGGCTCGCTCCCACAGTTGATCGCACTCCGACAAAAACACAGGTAAGGAGCTTTAGATGAACACCCCCTTCAACGCCCCAACCCCGAACACCAAAATCCCCGTCACCATCCTCACCGGATTCCTCGGTGCTGGCAAAACCACCCTGCTCAACTACATCCTCAAGGAAAACCACGGCCGCAAAATCGCCGTGATCGAAAACGAATTCGGCGAAGTCGGCATCGACGGTGATCTAGTGCTGAGCTCGGAAACCGAAGAAATCTACGAGATGGTCAACGGTTGCGTGTGCTGCACCGCCGAGGTTCGCGAGGACCTGGTACGCATCGTCCGTGAACTGGTGGCGCGCCCGGTGCGGCTCGATCACATCCTGATCGAGACCAGCGGCCTCGCCGATCCGTACCCGGTGGCACAGAGCTTTTTCATCAACGACCCGATTGCCGATGAAGTCGAACTCGACGCCATCGTGACCATGGTCGACGCCAAGCACATCGCCCAGCATCTGGAAGATCTGCAACTGGACGGCGTCGACAATCAGGCCGTGGACCAAATCGTTTGCGCCGACCGCATCGTCATCAACAAGGTCGATCTGGTCAGCCCTGAAGAGGTGGAAACCCTGCGCGGCAAAATCCGTGGGTTGAACGCCACGGCGGATCTTGTGACCTCCACCCATGCGCAAATCGACCTGTCGAAAATCCTCGGTATCGGCGCCTTCGAAGCCACACAGAAGTTAATGGAAATCGGCGCTGATGAGCACGACCACCATGACCACGAACATCACCACGAAGAAGCGGACCACCAACACGACCCAAGCGTGTCCTCGGTCGGCATCGCCGTGGACGGCGCGGTCAATCTGATGGCCTTTCACCGCTGGATCAGTGAACTGCGCTCTTCGCAGGCCGACAATCTGTACCGCATGAAAGGCGTGCTGGCGGTGGCCAATGAAGACCAACGCTACGTGTTGCAAGGCGTACACAGCCTGGTGGAGTTCCGCGCGTCGACCCCGTGGGGCACGGAGCCGCGCTCGAGCAAGATCGTGTTCATCGGCCGCGACCTGGACCGCGCGGCACTGAATCAAGGCTTTGCCGCCTGCCTGGCAGGCTGAACAAGGCATCGGAGCCGGTGGATGGCGGTTCCGGGCACGAATGACTGATGCCGGTCAGGCACTGTAAATCTATGGAATGAACCCTGTGATGAGGTTACTTGTGGCGAGGGGATTTATCCCCGATGGGGTGCGAAGCACCCCCAAAACCTGAACTCGCGGTTGATCAGACAAACCGCATGCACAGCATTTGCGACTGCTTCGCAGCCGATCGGGGATAAATCCCCTCGCCACAGGCTCCTCTTCACTCCAAGCGCTCATTCCAACAACCGATCTTCAGTGTTCACAGGTTCGCAAGCATCAGACGAATACCCCTCTCTACCGCATAAAAACAGCCAGAGGTGTTTCCCCATGTCGTCAGCCACATCCCCATCGCAAACCACATCCACCGTACATCCCGTCGACCGCATTCTTCCGGTACGACAGATGCTCACCCTCGGCCTGCAACACATGGCCGTCTCGTACATCGGCGCCATCGCCGTGCCGTTGATTGTCGCCAGTGCCTTGAAAATGTCCCATGCCGAAACGGTGGCGCTGATCAGCACCACGCTGTTCTGTTCCGGCATCGCCACCCTGTTGCAAACCGTCGGGTTCTGGAAGTTCGGCGTGCGCCTGCCGATTTTGCAAGGCGTGGCGTTTAGCAGTGTTGGCCCGGTGATCGCCATCGGCAGCAACCCGGAGGTGGGGTTTGCCGGCGTCTGCGGGGCGGTGATCGGTGCCGGGATTTTTACCATGCTGATCGCGCCGTTCGTGGGTCGACTACGGCGGTTTTTCCCGCCAGTAGTGACCGGGTGCATCGTCACCGTGATCGGTTTGCAGCTGTTCCCGATTGCCTATGAATGGGTCGGCGGCGGGCGCAATACGAGCAACTTCGGTGCACCGGCGTTTCTCGGTGTGGCGGTGGTGGTGTTGCTGACCATTCTGCTGGTTAACCGTTACGGCAGCCCGATGCTGCGCAATATGGCGGTGCTGTTGGGCATGTTGGCCGGTGCAGGTCTCGCGTATGGCCTGGGCATGGGCAGTTTTCACAGCGTCGAAGAAGCGCCGTGGCTGACCGTGCCCTATCCGTTCTACTTCGGTTTGCCCACCTTCAGCCTGATCCCCATCGCGACCATGGTGGTGGTGATGATCGTGCAAATGGTCGAGTCGATGGGGCTGTTCGTGGCCATCGGCGACATCGTCGAAAAACCCGTGGAAGATAAGCAGGTGATCAACGGCCTGCGCGCCAACGGTCTGGCCAGCACCATCGCCGGGATGTTTGCTGCGTTCCCGTTTATCGCTTTCATGGAAAACGTCGGCCTGGTGATTTTGACCGGCGTGCGCAGCCGTTGGGTGGTCGCGGTCAGCGGCTTGCTCATGTGCTCGATTGCTTTGGTGCCGAAGGCCGGGGCGATCATCGCCTCGATGCCGACCGCAGCCCTCGGCGGCGCCGGCATAGCCATGTTCGGCGTGGTCGCGGCGGCGGGGATTCAGACCCTCGCCAAAGTCGACTACGAGCGCAATCGCTACAACGTGCTGATCGTCGGTTTCACCCTCGCCGCCGCGCTGGTGCCGGTGCTCGCACCCACCCTGTTCAAACAATTACCCGAGTGGTCACAGCCGTTCCTGCACAGCAGCGTGGTCATCGCCTGCCTGGTGTCGGTGCTGCTCAATGCTGCGCTCAATGGCGTCAGCGTGCCCGAATCCACCGCCAGCAAGTCCGCCTCGCACATCCTCTGAACTGGAGCCTGCCATGACTCAATTGCAAAACATCCTGATCAAAAACCCGGTCGCGGTCATGACCGGCCTGCGCGGCCCGCGTGCCCGGGCCGGCGCCGTGGACATCCGCGTGGTCAATGGCCAGATCGCTGAAATCGCCGCCGATCTTGCCGCGCAACCCGGCGAACGGGTGATCGACGCGCGCCACTGCGTGGTCTATCCGGGCTGGATCAACACCCACCATCACCTGTTTCAGAACCTGCTCAAAGCCGTTCCCGAAGGCTTGAATCAGGATCTGCAAGGCTGGCTCGCCAGCGTGCCCTACCCGCGCCTCAACCGCTTCACGCCGCAATTGGCACGAATCGCCGCGCGGCTGGGCATGGTCGAGTTACTGTTGTCCGGCGTCACCACCTGCGCCGATCACCACTACCTCTACCACGCCCACGGCAGCACCGAGACCGGCGATTTGCTGTTCGATCTGGCCGATGAATTCGGCTTGCGTTTCGTCCTGTGCCGTGGCGGCGCACTGGAGTCGGCCAGCGCTCATCCGGGCTTCTCGAAAACTGCCCTGCAACCGGAAAGTCTGGAGCAAATGGTCGGCGACATCGAACGGCTGAAATCGCTGTATCACCAGGACACGCCGGATGCGATGCGACGTGTCGTGGTGGCGCCGACCACGCCGACCTTCTCGCTGCCGCCCACCCTGCTGCGTGAGCTGGCCCACACCGCTCGCGGCCTCGGTCTGCGTCTGCACACGCACTTGTCCGAGACGCAAAACTACGTGAACTTCTGCCGCGAAAAATACAACTGCCTGCCGGTGGAATTCGTCGCCGAACACGAATGGCTTGGCCCCGACGTCTGGTTCGCCCACGCCGTGCATCTGCAACCCGGCGAAATCCGCATGCTCGCGCAGACCGGCACCGGCATTTCCCACTGCCCGGTGAGCAATGCGCGCCTGGGTAGCGGCGTCGCGCCCATACCGCAAATGTATGAGGCCGGCGTGCCGATCTCCTTGGGCGTCGACGGCGTGGCCTCCAACGAATCCGGAAGCATGGTCGGCGAAGCCAACACCGCGTGGCTGATCCACCGCGCCGAACAAGGCGCTTCGGCGACCACGGCAGAAGACGTCATCCATTGGGGTACGGCAGGCGGCGCGCAGGTGTTGGGTTTGGGCGCGGTCGGCACGCTGGAAGTTGGTCAGGCTGCAGACCTGGTGATCTACAGCCTCGACCATCCACGCTTCTACGGTTTCCACGACAGCGCCGTCGCACCGGTCGTGGCGGGCGAACCGATCACAGTGAAATACAGTCTGGTCGGCGGCCGTGTGGTCGTGGATAACGGCGTGATTCCGGGGCTGGATATCGAACGCATGCGCGCCGAGGCGTGGGAAGGTGTGCAGGCGATGATGAAGGTCGACGATTGATCCCACCGCCAAACCGTGTAGGAGCTGCCGAAGGCTGCTCCTACACAAAACCGGTGGATTCGCGACTTCAGGGATTCTCGACTAACGTTACTCCCTCATCGGACAGAGCCCCTGCCAGCCACACCGGGCTCTTGATCAAGGAGAGACTGATGACGTACCGCCGCAACATCGAACAGACCTACCGCACCTGGTCCAGCCCGATCCTGCTGGAGCTGAAAAAGCGCGAGCACCAAATGAAGCCAGTCGAACGTCAGGCGTTGGAGAATGTACTGGCGGAAAGGAGGTTGCTGGACATTGGCAACCCGGATGGCATTGAGCGCCGCCAGGGCAAGTCAGAATCGTAAATCTGTCAGGTGTGGGGCGCGGCATTTAAACCCGACTCGCGCGGCACACCTGTGGCCGTCATTTGAAGCGCACACCTCAGACCGGAGAAATCGTCGCGAGCAGGCCAATCATGATGGTCAGTACCAAAAAGCCACCCAGAAAAAACGCCATCTTGTTCATGTTGCTCTCCTCAATGCTGAGCTTGCGGTGCACTGGACGCTTCGGGATGAAGGACTGTCGCGAGTGACCGAACTGCCGGGGCATTTTGATCCTGCATCTGAACCGATTACAGGGGCAGATTGAAACGAAAAAAGCGTATCAGATGGGATCTGATCTGTAGGAGCTGTCATAGGGTGGTATTCAGGCAGCGACAACAAGCTTGCCCTGCCAGCGCTTTGATCTAGAGTCGAAGAACAATAAAAACCCAGAGGTGCAAATGACTGACCTGAATCTGCAACCCAGTGCTGCCGAATCCCTGAATCGCTGGCACGAGATGATCCGTACCGGCGACTTGAGCGCCCTGCCCACGCTGCTTGATGCCAACGCCGTGTTTCGCTCACCGATGGCGCACACGCCCTATCCCGGCGCGCAGGTGGTGGCGATGATCCTCAACACGGTGTTCAAGGTGTTTGAGGATTTTGAATATCACCGGGAACTGTCCACGGCTGACGGGTTAAATGTGATTCTGGAGTTCAGCGCCAAAGTCGGCTCTAAGGAGCTCAAGGGCATCGACATGATTCGCTTCGATGAGCACGGGAAGATTGTCGAGTTCGAAGTAATGGTGCGCCCGTTAAGCGGATTGCAGGCGCTGGGTGAAGAGATGGGGCGACGGCTTGGGGCTTATCTGGCTACCGCCAAAGCCTGAACGTCCGCCCACGGTACAGACACAAAAAAGCCCACTGACCGTCGCCGGTTCAGTGGGCTTTGTGTGTCAGGCGTCTAGTTACAGAGCCATGTCACGTGCAGCGTTTTCCTTCGGAGCTTCAGCTTTTTCAGCTGCAGGTGCAGCCGGAGCAGCAGCCTGACCGATCACGGGTGGAGTCGGCAGTTCGAGGATTTTGGCGGTGTAAGCCCACTCGGCAGCCACTTTGGCTGGATCGCTGTTCAGCTGGGTGCCGTAGCTTGGAACGATCTGGTGCAGCTTGGCTTGCCATTCTGGCGTTGCCACTTTGTCTTTGAAGACTTTCTGCAACACGCTCAGCATGATCGGTGCAGCGGTCGATGCGCCTGGCGAGGCGCCCAGCAGACCGGCGATGGAGCCGTCTTGTGCAGCAACGATTTCGGTGCCCAGTTTCAACACGCCGCCAGCGGCTTCATCACGCTTGATGATTTGCACGCGTTGGCCGGCTTGCCACAGGCGCCAGTCTTCAGCTTTGGCGTTCGGGAAGTATTCCTTCAGCGCGTTCAGACGGTCTTCATCCGACAGCATCAGTTGGCCAGCAAGGTACTCGACCAGCGGGTATTCCTTGATGCCGACCTTGGTCATAGGCCAGATGTTGTGGGTGGTGGTGCTGGTCAGCAGGTCCAGGTACGAGCCTTCTTTCAGGAACTTGGTGCTGAAGGTCGCGAATGGGCCAAACAGGATGACGCGCTTGCCGTCCAGAACACGGGTGTCCAGGTGCGGAACGGACATCGGTGGTGCGCCAACCGAGGCTTTACCGTAAGCCTTGGCCAGGTGTTGTTCGGCGATGGCCGGGTTATCGGTCACCAGGAACGAGCCGCCAACCGGGAAGCCAGCGTATTCCTTGGCTTCAGGAATGCCCGACTTTTGCAGCAGGTGCAGAGCGCCGCCGCCCGCGCCGATGAACACGAACTTGGCGTCGGTTTCGGTTTTGGTGCCGTCTTTCAGATTTTTGTAGCTGACGCGCCAGGTGCCATCTTCGTTCTTGGTGATGTCCTGCACTTCGCTGGACAGTTTCAAGTCAAAGTTAGGCTTGGTCTGCAGGTAACCGGCGAACTGGCGGGTGATTTCGCCGAAGTTCATGTCGGTGCCCAGCGGGCTCCAGGTGGCCGCGATTTTCTGGTTCGGGTCACGCCCTTCCATCATCAGCGGAACCCACTTCTTGATCACAGCCGGGTCTTCGGAGTACTGCATGCCGGCGAACAGCGGGCTCGCTTGCAGGGCTTCGTAGCGCTTTTTCAGGAACTTGATGTTGTCATCGCCCCACACGAAGCTCATGTGCGGAGTGGTGTTGATGAACGAGCGAGGGTTCTTCAGAACGCCTTGCTGAACCTGCCAGGCCCAGAACTGACGGGACACCTGGAACGCTTCGTTGATCTCGACGGCTTTCGGGATCGTGACGTTGCCTTTGTCGTCTTCCGGGGTGTAGTTCAGCTCGGCCAGAGCCGAGTGACCGGTACCGGCGTTGTTCCAGCCGTTGGAGCTTTCCAGGGCGACGCCATCAAGGCGCTCGACCATTTCCATCGACCAGCTTGGCTCCAGCTCATTGATCCACACACCCAGGGTGGTGCTCATGATGCCGCCGCCGATCAGCAGTACGTCAACTTTCTTGGCCTCTGCCGCATGAACGGACGTCAGCCCCATCGACAAAGCCAGCCCTAGCAAGGCCGTGTTCACTTTTTTAAACATCTGTTGCACCTATGATAAAACGCCTTCCGCCCGCCGCTTTTATCTGTATGCGATCCGTTTTGATGACGCTCAGGCTGGCGTCGCAGATTCCGGCACACTTCAATTTTGACGGGTGGGCACACAAGGCCGACATGCTGCATCGACCCCAGTTAATGTCCCTTCTGAACTGACTTCTTATCATTATTGGCTCAGCTACTTGAGCGACAGGGATTCCGTCGGCCCGCCCTAAAGGCAAGCAAACTGAATAAGGTCAAACCAAGTTGGCGCGAAGAATATCACGTCAGGGCAAACCCGCGCGTCTGTTCCCGACTTGAGAGTCTTTTTCCGCTCTGGGCGTTATCGGCCAACCGGCGCTGAACATGAACCGGCGAAGGCTGTGCCCGCAGCCGTCGAGCTTTTTCAGTATAGATACCCTGGCGATTCAGTGCGTGCGGCAGCTGCCGTATCCATAAAGAATCTGCTAAGTTGTACGATGACTGACAAATTAAAAACAATTGATCAGTCATCAACCCGATAACAACAAGGAAACACCTCATGACCAAGACCAGACTCCTGATCGGTTTTCTCTGCGCCTTCAGCGGATATGCCATGGCCGCTGCCGCCCCGGCGGAAAAAGATGTCGCCCAAGCGGTCGATCATCTGACCCAGGCGATGCTGCACAAAGACATCGCCGAGTTGAACGCTCTGACGGCCAGTAACCTGACCTACGGCCATTCCAGCGGCAAGATTCAGGACAAGAAAGAATTCATCGCCGACATCGAAACCGGCAAAAGCGCGTTCAAGACCCTCGAGATGCAAAAACAGACCATCACCCTGTCCGGCGACACAGCGCTGGTGCGTCACCACTTTTCCGCGCAGGCGTTGAAGGGGACTGAAGTGGTGCCGACCGAGATCGAGAACTTCCAGATCTGGCAGAAGCAGGACGGCAAGTGGTTGCTGGTGGGGCGGCAGGCGTTCAAGTTCTGATTGGACTAAATCTCCTTCAGATTAATCAATCGCGAGCAGGCTCACTCCTACAGGGGGTTGGGCGGTGTTAACGCAACTCAGGCAACTGCACCGCCCCACTGTGGGAGTGAGCCTGCTCGCGATGAAGGCAGATCAGCAACCAAAAATACAATTGCCCAACCCCACTGTCACAACCGAAACCGATCCACCGACTGCGCCAACTGCCCCGCCAGGCTCGACAGCTCATCTGTCGTATTCGCCGTCTGGCCGATCACCCGGCTATTGCCCTCGGACATCCCCGCAATCATTTCCACCTGATGGGCAATCTCGTTACTGGCCTGGCTCTGCTCGCCAATGGTGCGGGTAATGTCGTTGACCAGTTGTGTGGTGCTCAACGTCGCCTCGAGGATCTCGCGAATTGCCCGCTCGACATCGGCCGTCACTGCCATGCCCTTGTCGACCTGCGCCACACCCGCCTCCATGCTGCTGACCGCCTCGCGGGTGCTGTGCTGGATGCGCGCGACCATCGCGGCGATTTCCTGGGTGGACGCACTGGTCCGCGCTGCCAGACTGCGAACTTCATCCGCCACCACCGCAAACCCCCTGCCCTGCTCGCCCGCCCGGGCCGCTTCAATCGCGGCGTTGAGCGCCAGCAGGTTGGTCTGGTCGGCGATGCTCTTGATCACCTGAATGATGTTGAAGATGGCTTCGGATTCCTGATCCAGCGTGCGGATCACCTGCGCCGACTGCTGCGCCGAGCGGGCGATATCGTCCATGTCGTTGACTACTTGATGAATAACCTGCCCGCCATTCTTCGCCAATGATTCAGCCTGATTGGCCATGCCCAACGCGCGCTGGGCGTGACGGGTGATTTCCTCGATGCTCGCGGTCATCTGGCTGGCCGCTGCGGCCATGGTCCCGGCGGCGACACTTTGCTGCTGGCTGCTGTCGGCGACCTGATGGCAGCCGTGGCTCAATTGTTCGCTCATGCCGCTGACGCCATGGGCATTGCGCCGCACCACGTCGATCATGTTGCGCAAATCCCTTTGCATGGTCGCCAGGGTGCGAATCAATACGCTGGCCTCGTCCTTACCGGACGGCTCGGCAATCGGTTCACTGAGGTTGCCGTGGGCGATACTCTCGGCAATCCGGCTGGCCGACCGCAGCGGCCCCAAAATGCTCAGCATCACCCAGCGTCCCTGTGCCAGCAGCAATAACACACTGGCGATCAGCACCGCCGCGAGGGCGAGATTTGCACTTCGAATCGCCGATTCGGTACCTTCACTGGTCTGTCGGGTATTGGTTTCGATCTGTTCGCTTAGAGCCGCCATCTGCTCTTCGAGTTGACTGAACGCGGTGTTGAACGTGCCAAGTTGCTGCTGCGCCGCATCAGGGTTGTCCAGCGCCAGCCCGACAATCCGCTCGGCTGCGTTGATATACGTTTCGAGGCTCGGCTTGATCTGCTCCAGCGCCGTGCGCAAAGTCGGGTTGATCGGCAACTTGAGGTTTTCATCAAGTACCTCATGGAAATGCCCGGCGTGCTCGTTGATCGAATCGCGAACTTCGGCCGCCGTGCCGGTACTTTTGCCCAACCCCACCAGCATTGCCGAGTAAACATCGGCGCGCAGGGCGTCGTGCATCATGTCGGCTTCCATGTGGTTGCGCAGCGCACTCATGCTGACCACGTTGTCGCTGACCGCCGAGGCCATCCGCAGATTGCCGACATAACTGACCAGACTTACGATCAACGCCGTCAGCAGGCTGGTAACAACCAGCAACACTAAACGCAATTTTATCGACACCGTGAAATCCTCCCAGGGAACGCTCGAAAAGCCTTGCAAGACCTTGAGTTAAGCCCATTTGTGCCGGTCTGCCGTGTCAGAGCGTGTCAACGAGTGTCTGGGCGGGGCGGCAACCCGGGCAAAACTTTCGGATTGTGCGATGAGTCTCATTTTGCAAGGCAGTCGGATCCAGCCTTCATCGCCCGTTAACTCTAAAGAGCTATTAAATCGATCCTTCTGAACACTCGTGCAGCAAAAGGAAACGCTTATGAAACGCGCACTATGGTTGGGTTTACTCGGTACCTTCGCCCTCGGCACGGCCCAGGCGGCGACCGAAAAAGTTGCGATCAACCTGGTCAGCGCCGATGGCGCACCACAGGCAATCGGGGCTATCACTATCAGTGAGACGCCTTATGGCCTGCTGTTCACCCCCGACCTGAAATCCCTGCCCGCCGGCGTGCATGGCTTTCATGTCCATGAGAACGGCAGTTGCGAGGCCGGTGTGAAGGATGGCGTTAAAGGCGCCGCACTGGCAGCCGGCGGACACTTTGATCCGCAAAAAACCGGTAAACATCTGGGCCCTTACGCTGACGGCCACTTGGGTGATTTGCCGGCGGTTTACGTAACCGCTGACGGTATCGCCAACTATCCCGTGCTGGCCCCACGCCTGAAAAAAATCTCCGAAGTCAAAGGGCATGCATTGATGATTCATGCCGGCGGCGATAACCATTCCGACATGCCCAAGCCCTTGGGCGGTGGCGGCGACCGCATGGCCTGCGGGGTAATCTGACTCCACCATGCAACCGGGCAACCCACACGGCGTTGCCCGCGTCTCTCTCATAAACCTCTACGGAACTACCACCCGCTGCGCCCCTCTGACGTTATGTAGTACTTCCCTTTTTGCTTCGCGCTTGTGGAGGAATACCGTCATGCGCAAGTTAGTGCTCGTTTCTTCTTTACTCTTATGCCTGCCAGTCGGTTCAGCGCTGGCCCGTGTTGATGCGGGCGATGTCGCCACCTCGGCAGGTGTCTCCGCGTCGCTGTACTCGACCTTCAAGGATCACAAAATGGTGATTCCGGCCCGTGACGACTTGTCTGCATTTGTCGCCAGCGGCGGGGCCATTCGTGGGGTTTATCTTGAGTCAGTACTGCAACAGGTTCGTCAGGACAATCCCGGCATCGATGCCAGCGATGAAGACCTGGCCAACGCGATTCTGGTGCATTACGAAGGCCTGAATCAGTAATTGCCAAGGATGCGGCGGCCGATGGACGGCAACTGACGGCGCATAGGCAAAACGGTCCGACGGCCTCTATGATGGAGGCCATGACGACTCTTGCGCCAATGCGCTCACCCTGCCCGCCCGGCGCCTGCGATTGCGGGCGCGATCCGTTGCTGGAAATGCCGGATGCGGATTTGCGCATCTTGCTGCTGACCCGCGAGCAAGAAAAAATCCTCCTCGCGCGCCTGGAACAACTCAAAGACCTCGCCGACCTCCAGCATCTGCAAAAACGTATGTTCGAGCAGTTGGGTATTCGTGTCGAAGTCTCGCCAGGTTTCCACGAAGTACGCACCATGTTGGGCATCGATATTCAGATCGAGGAACTTCCAGGGCTCTGCCGCAAGACTCGAAAGTCTATCCCGGCAGCGATTCGTCGTAGTCTCAACAACAACCCCGAGATCGCCTTCGAACTGCTCAACGCCCACGACTTGCTGCGCGACACCTGATCACTTTTTCATGCCGACCCGTTTGCGCATCTCGGCGGTGATGCTCTGACGGGTTTTCTTCATGTCCGCCCATGGCTCGTCGCCAACCTCCGCCAAGCGCTCATGCACGTTGTGCACATTCCACTGATTGCCCCCCTTGATCTCGGCCACCTCCTCGCGAAACAGCGGCACCGAGACCGGCAAGCCTTCGCGCGTCCGCGCGGCATAAGCGCAAATCGTAGTAGCGCCGAGTCCGTTACGCAGGTAATCGATGAAGATCCGCCCGACGCGATTTTTCGGCCCGGAAACCGCCGAAAAACGGTCTGGCAATAGCTTTGCCATGTGACTGACGATCGCGTGGCTGAAGTCCTTGACCTCATCCCAGCCCAGCTTGCGGGTCAGGGGCACTACCAAATGAATACCCTTGCCACCGCTGGTCTTGAGGAAAGCCTTGAGCCCCAATTCATCCAACACCGTGAGGGTCAGCGCAGTGGCTTCGACCATACTTTTCCATGGCAGCGCCGGATCCGGGTCGAGATCAAGGACAAATCGATCGGGCTTTTCCAGATCAACCGTGGTGGCATTCCAGGTGTGCAGTTCGACGGTGCTCATCTGCACCGCGCCGATCAGCGCTTCGGCGTTGTTGATCAGCATGACCGGTTGGCCGGTCACGTCCTTGTCCAGCGTGGTGATGCCTGGGATCGCCAAGCGCTCGGCGTTCTTCTGGAAGAACAGTTCGCCGGCGATGCCATCCGGCGCACGCACCAGCGCCACCGGGCGATCCTTGAGTTGCGGCAGGATCCATTCGGCGACGCTGGCGTAATACTCCGCCAGTTGCATTTTGGTGGTGCCACTGACAGCGTCGATCACCCGATCCGGATGAGTGATGCGTACCTTGCCGTTGGCCAGGCCGAGTTGCGATGGCGCGGTCTCGGTCGTTGCCGGTTTGCTGGCGGCGGCTTTTTTCGGCGCTTTCTTTGCGGCGGTTTTGCTCTCAGGTGTCTTCACGGCCTTCGCTCGCTCCTCGGTGATGCCCTTGGCCGGCTTGTCATCGCGCAAACCATGAAACACCGCGTGGCGTACCGAGCCGTCCTTGGTCATTTCGGCGAACGCCACTTCCGCCAACAGTTTTGGTTTGAGCCAGTGCACGCCTTTGGCTTCAAAACCGCTGGGCGGATTGACCACCGCCGCCGTCTTCACCTGCAATGGTTTGAGCTGGGCAAGAATGCTTTTCAACGTTGTTTCATTGAAACCGGTGCCGACCTTGCCGGCATATCTCAACTCGTCACTGTCGCGATCATGCAGGGCCAGCAGCAATGCGCCAAAGGCACTGCGCGACCCCTTCGGATCGGTGTAACCGACGATCACGAATTCCTGGCGGTGTTTGCACTTGAGCTTGATCCAGTCACTGCTGCGGCGCGAAACATACGGCGAGCCGATGCGCTTGCCGATCAGGCCTTCCATCTTCTTCTGGCAGGCGCTGTTGAGCAGTGCATCCGGGGTTTCATCGAAGGCTTCGGAGAAACGCAGCAGGGGTTGTTCATGGGCGCCCAGCACCGTGGCCAGCGCCGCGCGCCGTTCCTCAACCGGTACTTCACGCAGGTCGACGCCGTTGAGGTAAGGCAAGTCGAACAGGTAATAAAGGATGTTGGCGCTGCTGCCGGAATCAAAGGCATTTTGTAGCGCCTGAAAATCCGGCACGCCTTGTTCATTGGCAACCACCATTTCGCCGTCGAGCCAGGCGGATTCGAGGCCCAGCGCGGCCAACGCTTCGGCCTGTTTCGGCAACTTGTGCGTCCAGTCGTGGCCATTGCGTGTGAATAGCTGCACCTGATCATGATCGATTCGCGCCATGATCCGGTAGCCGTCGAACTTGATCTCGTAGCTCCAATCCCCTTCCGGCGCGCTGTCGACCAAGGTCGCGAGTTCCGGTTTCAGTTGCGCGGGGATTTTTGCCTTGTGCGCGCCCGTCAGTGTGCCCGACGCCTTTTTGCGAGGTTTGGCTGCGGTCTTCTCCAGGCGCTTGACCTGCTTGGCCGCAAGCTTGGGCTTATCGACCAAAGTGCGCTCGCTCAGCACGCTGTCTGGCTCGGCGACCAATACGTCGTAATCATCCTGCGGGCGGGCGGCATTGTCCCGATGCTTGATCAGAAACCAGTTCTCCTTCTTGCCCGGCATGTGCGTGCGAACCAGATTCCAGATCCCGGCGAGTTTTTCGCCTTGCAACTCGAACTTGAGCTTGCCCTTGGCGTAGGCCTTTTGCGGATCTTCCAGCGGAATCCACACACCGCGATCCCAGACAATCACGTCCCCGGCGCCGTAATGCCCCTCGGGAATGCTGCCCTCGAACGTCGCGTAATCGAGCGGATGATCCTCGACATGCACCGCCAGACGCTTGACCTTCGGATCAAGCGAGGGCCCTTTCGGCACCGCCCAGCTCTTCAGCGCTCCATCGAGTTCCAGGCGAAAGTCGTAATGCAGGTGCGAGGCGTCATGCTTCTGAATGCAGAACTGCAAGGCGTGATCCGCAGCAGTCTTCTTGCCCGAGCGCTTGACGGCGGCCGGTTCCGACGTTGCCGAGAAGTCGCGCATGCGGTTGTAGTCGTCGAGGTTCCTGCTCATGGCGCACCTGCCTTGTTTCAGCCGATTCGGGTCACGGTCAATGCGACCACGGCAATCCGGTCGACTCGCTGATAACCGGGGTTCAACAATTCTTCACCGAACACGTCGGGATCGATTTCGTGGTAGGTCCAGCCAAAGCGCGTTTCATCCAGTCGCGGCAACACGGTATCCAGAAACGGATCACGGCCATCCACCATCGCCACCCCGGTGTAAAGCAGCAACGACCCGCCCGGTGTGAGCCGATTGAGTGCCTGCTCGACGATACGCAGTGATAGTCCGGCCCCCAGCGTTCCGCCGCCATGTCGATAGGCTCGCGCGGCCGGATCGGCCATGTACGGCGGGTTGGCGACGATCAGGTCGAAGTCGCCATCGACACCCTGTAACAGGTCGCTGGCGTGCGCTTGGACGTTGGCCACTTCCGCCAGTGCGGCGTTGATCGTGGTCAGGCGCAGCGCGGCGGGATTGATGTCCAGCGCCAGCACTTGCCCTTCACGGCGGGCGCGGCCGATCAGGATCGCGCCGACACCGGCGCCGCAACCGATGTCCACGGCGCGATGGATTGGCGCAAAATTCTGCTGCAGGTGCGCGTGAATCAATTGGGCGAAACGATAGGTATCCGGACCGAAGAAAACCGAATCGGCCGCGTCGGTGGGGAAAGCCGAATGCACGAATAGCAAGTCGTCCAGACTCGACCAGCGCACACGACTTTTCAGATGGCCTTCGTAACTATCAATGACCTGGGCATCCTGCAATTGCCGTTGTTCGTCAGCAGACAGCAAGCCCGGTTCGAAGGGGCGCGACCAGCCAAACACATCACGCAGGGAATCGGCGAACTGGCCCTCGTCGCGCTGGTTGACTCGCTGATGGGTCAGCGGCGTCGGCGTGGTGAAACGGTAGCCGTCGGCCTGTAAACGCCGTCCCAATTGCAACAGTACGAGGTCATTGGTGGACAGTGGTTCTTCCTGATTCATGGATGATGTCCTTATGGCAGACAAGATTTGAGTTCGATGAACCGGCGGGTTGCGAGTAGCCCGGCGGGATGCGCATGCCGCGCTGGCGCGAGCCAGGGGATGAGCGCTGTCATTTGTGCGTGGCCATCCAGTCCTTCCAGCGCGGCGTTGAGTTGCTGCACATCGGGATCCTGTTCCGGCACCTCGATCGGTGAGTTGGCCGGCGCGCGTCGGCGCAACGCGGTGGCTTTTTTCGCGGATTTCCAGTCACCGGCTATCCAGTCGTGCACCAATTGCTTTTCGTAGGCGCTGAATACGCCGAACATCGCCGCGCCATCGCCATCGATCAATTGCCAGAAGCGACTGTTCTGTGGGTCCTCGTGGCGTTTGATCCAGCCTTTGTCCTGCAGCGCTTGCAGGAAACCGGGCAAATGTTCCGGCTCGGCCAGCCATTGGTTGACGGTTTTGCCCTCGAAGCGGCAATAGTCCGAGTGCATGTGCTGGGCGAACGGGCACTTCCGTTCGAGCATCGCGAGCAATTCGCCTTCGAGATCAAACCCTGCAATGATCGCGCGACTGCCCTGCCCCAGATCATTGAGTCGATATCCCAGCGACACCCGACGCAGGAAATCAGCGCGATCCGCTTCAAGCGGCAACAGATCCAGCACGGCCTGCACGGCTTTTTGCGCATGGCCGGTACTGGCGTTGTCGATGGTCACGTGCAGGGTGAAATAGTACGGATCGATGCCCAGTTCACTGAGTTCGTAGCCGCTGATGAGTAAGTGCAACGGCAGTTGTTCGTAACCCAGGTTGTATCCGATCACCTCCGGCAAATACTCATCACCGCAGGCGCCGAGCGCAAGTTGCAGCGCGCCTTGCAGGTAACGTTCATCATCAAGCGGACTGGCATGCTCAAGGTCGTGTTCGGCCAGCAGTTTGCGGTAGATCACCACATGGTTCTGTGCCGGATTGCCCTCGCCGAGTTCTTCCAGATAGGTGCACAGCAAACCGCTGAAACGCGGGTCACGCCAGTGCTGCAACAAGCCGTATAACCAGGCGCCGTCAACCAGCTTGGTCGGCGCCACCGCTTGCAGAAAATACAGCGCGTGGGCCTTGCTGGTGAAGAATTGGCGGGGGCCGCCGGCCTTGCGTTGTTGCAGATAGTTCGCGTACTGACGGGCAACATCGGCACAGTGCGCGGCGACCCACGTGTGCCAGGCAGAAGTGTCTTGCGGCAGCTCTTCGGGCAACTCTGTGGCACGTTGCAACTGTTCGTTCAAAAGTGATTGCGCGAGGGTTTGCGGGCTTTCCGCCCGCAACAGCGTTTCATAAATGCCACGGATATTTCCGGCGGGATCCATCGCTTGTGCTTGGGCTGGCACAGATTGCAGGGGTGTCAGGACAGTCATGGCAAAGTTCTCGGTCGGTTGGCAGGACGCTGTTTCGTACGCCTCTACAGCAGCAGAGAGGCGGCGCGTGCCAAAAATTCAATCGACGTGAAAATTGCCCGGACGGACGGCGAGCTAACCCCGCCTTCCACGTCTTCATGTAGGAGCTGCCGAAGGCTGCGATCTTTTGATTTTGATTTTTACAAGCAAGATCAAAAGATCGCAGCCTTCGGCAGCTCCTACAGGGTTACATCGTGCAATGGCTTGAATTCGCGTAGCGCAGGGTTATAGCTAACGTTCAGAGACTGGAATTGATGGAGGGCAAAGGAATGCCTGAGGCTGCAAAAGCGTGTGGTTTGCGAAAGGGGCGATATTCTGAAACAGGTCGTATTTACTTGCTTACTGCGGTTGCGCACGAACGTCGGCCGGTGTTTTCGGATTGGCGAATCGGACGGTTACTGGTCGAACAGATGCGTGCTGCGAATGATGAGGGGATGGTGCAATCGCTTGCTTGGGTGGTGATGCCGGACCATTTGCATTGGCTGGTCGAACTAAGGCGAGGTTCTTTGGCGGAGTTGATGTGTCGGGTTAAATCCAAAAGTTGCCGTTCGATCAATCTCGAGTACGGCCGTAAAGGGTCGTTGTGGCAGCGGGGTTATCACGATCGGGCGTTGAGGCGCGACGAGAATCTTAAAGCCGCCGCGCGTTACATCGTTATGAATCCGCTCCGTGCAGGGATTGTGAAGCGACTCGGAGACTACCCGCTTTGGGATGCAGTTTGGCTTTAAGATCAAAAGATCGCAGCCTTCGGCAACTCCTACAGGAGATCAGTGTAGGAGCTGACGAAGGCTGCGATATTTCGGTCTTGGTTTATGCCGTGCCCTTGGTCTGCTGCTCCAGATGCACCTGCAACTCAGGATCAATCTGCAACGCCGCCGCCAGTTCATCCAGGTAGTTACGCTCGGCGTCCTGCTGGTCATCCACCAGCATCACGCTGGCCAGGTACATTTCGGCGGCTACCGCCGGGTCGTTGTTTGCGGACTGCGCGACCTCGTTGGGGTCGAGTGGTTTGGCGACCTCTGCATCCAGCCATTGCTGCAGTTGGGGATCCTCGGTGTGCTTGCCGATTTCGCTGCTGATCAGGTGTTTTTCCGTCTCATCGATGCGCCCGTCAGCCTTGGCTGCAGCGATCAAAGCACACAACACGGCGTGGCTGTGTTCTTCGATTTCCGGGCCGGCCAGCAGATTGGCCGTCTGTGGCGTCTGTTGCGGTGCGTTGCTGGCCTGGCTGCGCTGCCAGGCTTGATACGCCTGGAACGCCATCATCCCCAAAGACGCCAGCGCTGCATAATTGGTCCCGCCTGAACGGCTTTGCGTGCCCGCGCCGCCACCCAACGCACCGCCCAAACCGCCACCGCCACCGCCGCCGAGCAGTCCACCGAGCAAGCCACCCAGACCACCAAGCCCTCCGACCGCAGATCCGCCACGTGTACCGGTGGAGCCCGCACCACCGAGCAAACCGCCCAACAAACCACCGAGACCGCCCAGGCCGTCGCCGGCCGAAGTGCCGCTTTGCTGGCCCGCCGAGTTTCTTCCCCGCAGCAGTTGTTCAAGCAAATCGCTGGTGTTCATGACGTCATCCTCAAGCATTGGCATTGACTGCGTCTGGCAACGATAGACCGCTGCGCGGGTTGCGCCAGCACCGTTTGGCCGACAGAGAAAAGTCCTACAGATTTCGCCCACGTATTTTTTTGCGGCCAGCTAAGATTCAAGGATGGTGAACCTTATACCGGCCAAACCGGTCGATAGCTGCAACCCCGACCCGGTTTGCCGGCGCCCTTGCTGCTCAAGGGTGATACCCGGCTTGTTTTACTTTCTGGAGAACGCCCCCGTGATATCGACCGTCCACATTGCCAGGCTCAAGGCCTGGGGTGCCCATGGATTTACCGCGACCGGCGTGGTTACGGCGTTTCTGGCCACCCTCGCCCTGCTGGAAAACCAGCCCGTCCACTGCTTGATGTGGCTGGGTGTGGCGCTGATCGTCGACGGACTCGACGGCGCACTGGCGCGTAAGGTCAATGTGCAATCGGTGCTGCCGAGTTTCGACGGCTCGATCCTCGATCTGGTGATCGATTACCTGACTTACGTATTCATTCCTGCACTGTTTATCTATCGCTATATTCCGCTGCCCGATTACACATTGCTACTGACGGTGTCGCTGATTCTGGTGTCATCGCTGTTCTGCTTCTGCAACGTCAATATGAAGAGCAAGGACAACTACTTTGTCGGGTTTCCGGCTGCGTGGAATGTGGTTGCGTTGTGTCTGTACATCATCGGGCCTGGGCCGTGGATTACCTTCCTGACGGTGATCGGGCTGGCGTTGCTGACGGTGACGCGGATGAAGTTCCTGCACCCGTTCAGGGTGCGCCGGTTTATGCCCATCAACATTGCCGTGACGGCGATCTGGTTGTTGTGCAGCCTTTCACTGGTGCTCAACCACCCGGTAATCAACCCGATGGTGATGGGTTTGTGGTTGCTGATGTCGGCATATTTTCTGGGGATCTGCATCTGGCGCACGGCATTGGAATGGTTTGATCGCTCGCAGTTGAAATAGGTACGAGCCATAACCCCCCCCTGTAGGAGTGAGCCTTCTCGCGATAGCGGTGTGTCAGCCAAGGATTTTTTGACTGAATGACCGCAATCGCGAGCAGGCTCACTCCTACAGGGAATGTTCTTTGAATCTGGGCTAGCGCTTGGTAACCACCACCTCCAGATAATCACTTGGCACCACCAGCGAGTCCTGCCCCGCCCGGTTCAACCGGTTCAGCAAATCCGCCAGATCATTTTCCAGCGCCTGACCGCTTTCCGGCGGCAGCGCCGCAAACGCCTTGTGCACCGGCCCGTACCAGTGCCGGAAGATATCGATGAAGTGCGCCGCCGAGCGATAGCGAAAGTTGAAGCTGCGGCGGGTCACCTGCACGACAAAATCCTTATCCTTGAAGTGCTCGTGCAGCCACGCTTCCGTACCCCAGTTTGATGGCGGTTGTGCGCCGGCAGGTGGTGGCAGATGGCGGCCGAGGGTTTTGAACATCTGGCCGACGAAGCCTTCCGGCGTCCAGTTGGCGAGTCCGATCCGCCCGCCGGGGCGACAGACCCGCCCCAGCTCAGTGGCAGCGGTGGCCTGATCCGGGGCGAACATCACCCCGAACGTGGAAAGCACCGCAGCAAAACTGCTATCGGCAAACGGCAGGGCTTCGGCATCGGCGACTTGAAAGGTCACGTCCAGATGTTCGGCTCGGGCACGATCCTGGCCACGTTCCAACAGAGCGGCGACATAGTCGGTCGAAGTGACCAGACACCCACGCCGCGCCGCCGCCAGCGTGGCATTGCCGTTACCGGCCGCGACGTCGAGCACTTGTTCATCGCAGCGCAGGTCGCAGGCTTCGGCGAGGTTTTCGCCGACGATCTGCAAGGTGGTACCGATCACGGCGTAGTCGCCACTGGCCCAAGCGACTTTTTGGCGTTCCTTCAAGGCAGTGAGATCAATCGGGGTACTCATGAATGGGTGCTCCGCTACAGGTTGGATCGAACGTTACCGGGCGGTGGCAGGTTCTGCTGAGCCTGCTGCTGCACTATCGCGCCGCGTCCGATTGGCGTCCCTGTCAATCGTCCGGCGAGCCTGTAAAACAGGCGCTTCGCCGATGAATGGCGGGATTTTGTAAAGCCGTCGAAACACTCACGGGGATTGCCAGCGCCCAGAGCAATCGGCATTCACCCATTCCTGCTCCCCGTATGGAATCTTTCCGCGCCGGGACAACGAACAATGGCTCATGGTGCGTGACCTATGAGCCATTGAGATTCGCCGATCAGGCAGCAGGAGCCTTGGCCTCTTCCAGCAGTTGCTGAATCATCTGTTCCTGCGCCTCGTAGCGCCCCTCGCCGAAGTGGCTGTAACGCATCTGGCCCTTGGCATCGATCAGGTAATGGGCCGGCCAGTACTGATTGTCGAAGTTGCGCCAGATCGCGTAGTTGTTGTCGATAGCTACCGGGTAGGTGATGCCGAGCTTTTTCACCTGTTCCTTGACGTTGTCGATGATCCGTTCGAAGCCGTATTCCGGGGTGTGTACGCCAATCACGACGAGGCCGTCCTTGCCGTACTTCTGCTCCCACGCCTTGACATACGGCAGGGTGCGCTGACAGTTGATGCAGTCATAGGTCCAGAAATCCACCAGCACTACTTTGCCGCGTAGCGATTCAGCGCTCAGTTCCGGCGAATTCAGCCATTGCACCGCCCCAGCCAGGGACGGCATCGCGCCTTTGCTCTCATCCATCATCGAATCCGCACGCACTTTGCTGACAAAGTAATCGACCACTTTCGGCACGTTTTCCAGCACGCTTTTTTCGATGCTGGCAACGCCCTCGGAGGAGGTGCCGGCCAGTAGCGTTTTATCGGCACCGGTAGAAATCACCGCCGCCGCAGCAAGCACCGCAACACCGGCACCACGACGAAACCAACCCGTGAACGGAATCGATGGTTTCAAGCGGTTGACCAGTCCACGCCCGGCGAAAATCAGCGCCCCCAGCGACAAGGCACTGCCCGCACCGTAGGCCAGCAGCAACAGGCTGGTCTGTGCATTGGCGCCTTGCAGCATCGCGCCAGTGAGGATCACGCCAAGGATCGGCCCGGCGCACGGCGCCCACAACAGACCGGTGGCAACACCCAGCATGATCGAACCCATCGGGCCGGTCTTGTTCCGGGCGTCCGGATCGAGGCGGTTGCCGAGCATGACAAACGGGCGCGTCAGCCAGTCACCGATGCGTGCAGAAATCAGCGACAGGGCGAACAACGCCATCACGATCAGCGCGATGTGGCGGCCGCTGTTACTGGCTTGAATCACCCATTCGCTGCTGACCACGGCCAGGCTGGCGATCAAGGCAAAGGTCAGGGCCATGCCGCCGAGGGTCAGCAGGATCGAGGCACGGCTGCGATTGGCCCCGGCAAACAGAAACGGCACCACCGGCAGGATGCAGGGGCTGAGGACGGTCAGCAGACCGCCGAGGAACGCGATGAGGTACATAAAGGTCACCCTGGATAAATGTGAACACTGAATCCTGTGCCGAGGGCATCAGGCACTTTGGCTTTCAAGCCACTGCCCCTGCGGAGTGTGACTGGCGCCGTTTTCGGCAACCATCTGTCCTTGCGGTGTACGGCTGGAGCCGTCCGCGGCAACCATTTGTCCTTGCGGTGTGCGGCTGGAGCCATCCGCCGCGATCAAGGCGTCGCTGGCCTTTTTGGCCATCGGCGTCAGTTGAAAACAGCTGCCGCTGTTGCAGCTATGCTGTTCAACCGCAGCATTGGCATGGGTAGCCACACCTGCGAAAGCGAAAGCAACAGCTGTGAGAAAGCGCGAGACATTGTTCATGGTGAGGCTCCTGAAAGGGGTGATGACTCAGTTGTCGTTGTTGCAGCCGTCAGCGAATTTGCTGTAATCGAGGACTCGGGTTTTGCCGGCCGAATCCAGGTAGGTCATTTGCGCTTCGACGATGCCGCAGGTCACCGAGTTGTCCTGTGTCAGCGAGATCACTTTCTGGATATCCAGATGGGTGCCGTAGGTGTAGGTTTGCGCGGCGACATCCGCTTCGGCGCGGGCCGACAGGGTGCAGATGTTCAGGGCGGCGAACAGACAAGCGGCGATTACGGATTTGTTGTTCATGGTGTTTTCCTCAAGGCTTCAATGGATAGATCGTTGATTGAGCCGAGGCTGTCTGGTGTGCCTCGATGGAGCTCATTTAAAGCTCGCGAGGTATCCCGTATGTGTCGGGAAGCGGCGGGTTTAAATGGTTGTGTATCCTTGCCACCGGGGGATACACAGCGATACAAAGCCCTGAAAAAATCGTGTTTTTGCGTCTCCGTGTATCGGTCGTCACGGCAGATACACTGCAATACAAAGGCAGGCAGGCGAGCCGTTGCAGGCTCTATAGACTGCACGTCATCTCCACTTTGCTAGAGGTCTGGCCCCATGGAACATGTCGATCACATCCTGATCGTCGACGACGACCGCGAGATCCGCGAACTGGTCGGCAATTACCTGAAGAAAAACGGCCTGCGCACTACGGTCGTTGCTGATGGCCGGCAGATGCGCAGTTTTCTCGAATCCAATACCGTCGACCTGATCGTGCTCGACATCATGATGCCCGGCGACGATGGCCTGCAGTTGTGCCGCGAGCTGCGCGTCGGCAAGCACAAAGCCACGCCGGTCTTGATGCTGACCGCCCGCAACGATGAAACCGATCGGATCATCGGCCTGGAAATGGGCGCCGACGACTACCTGACCAAACCCTTCGCCGCCCGTGAATTGCTGGCGCGGATCAACGCCGTGCTGCGCCGCACGCGAATGCTGCCGCCGAATCTGGTGGTCACCGAAGCCGGTCGATTGCTGGCGTTCGGCCGTTGGCAACTGGACACCTCGGCCCGCCACCTGCTGGACAAGGACGGCACCATGGTGGCGCTGAGTGGCGCCGAATATCGCTTGCTGCGGGTATTTCTCGATCATCCGCAACGGGTACTCAGCCGCGATCAATTGCTCAACCTGACCCAGGGCCGTGACGCCGACCTGTTCGATCGTTCGATTGATCTGCTGGTCAGCCGTCTGCGCCAGCGCCTGCTGGATGACGCCCGTGAACCGGCGTACATCAAGACCGTGCGCAGCGAAGGTTATGTGTTCTCACTGCCGGTCGAGATCCTCGGTGCCACGGCATGACCATCAATCTGCACTGGCCGCGCACCCTCGCCTCGCGGGTGTCGCTGATTTTTCTGGTAGGGCTGATCCTCGCCCAGGCGCTGTCGTTCGGTGCGCAGTATTACGAGCGTTTCCAAAGTGCGAAAGACACGATGCTGGGCAATCTGGAAACCGACGTCTCGACCTCGATTGCGATCCTTGATCGCTTGCCCTCCGAGGAGCGCCCGGCCTGGCTCAAGCGTCTGGCGCGGAAAAACTACGGTTATCTACTGAGCGAAGGTGACCGCGGTACGCCGATCAAGCCTGCCGATGTGCCCGTTGCGGTCACTTCGATCACTGAAGCCATCGGCGAAAAATACCCCCTGACCTTCACCGACATTCCCGGTCCGAAAAAACACTTTCAGGGCCATTTGCGCCTGAGCGACGGCAGCCCGGTGACCATCGACGTGCGTCCGGCGATGGTACCGCTGTCGCCTTGGTTGCCGGTGGTGCTGCTCGGCCAATTGGCGCTGATGATCGCCTGCACTTGGCTGGCAGTACGCATCGCCATCCGCCCGCTCACACGCCTGGCGAACGCCGTCGAAACCCTTGACCCCAACGCCCACCCGATCCATCTGGACGAGACAGGCCCGAACGAGGTGATCTACGCCGCCCGTGCCTTCAACGCGATGCAGGCGCGTATCGCCGCCTACCTCAAAGAACGCATGCAACTGCTGGCGGCGATCTCCCACGACCTGCAAACCCCCATCACGCGGATGAAGCTGCGCGCCGAGTTCATGGACGATTCGGCGGAACGGGACAAACTGTGCAACGACCTCGGCGAGATGGAACACCTGGTGCGCGAAGGCGTGGCCTACGCCCGCAGCATTCATGGCTCGACCGAAGAGAGCCGGCGCACCAACATGGATTCATTCCTCGAAAGCCTGGTGTTCGACTATCAGGACATGGACAAGGACGTGCAGCTGGTCGGCAAGAGTGCGGTGGTGGTCGACACCCGCCCGCACGCGTTGCGCCGGGTGCTGGTCAACCTGACCGACAACGCCCTGAAGTTCGCCGGTGCCGCTGAGGTGTGGGTCGAGGCGAACAAGGGCAGCTTGTCGATCACCGTCATGGATCGCGGCCCGGGCATTGCCGAAGCGGAACTTACGCAGGTGATGGAACCGTTCTACCGCGTGGAAAACTCGCGCAACCGCGATACCGGTGGCACAGGGCTGGGACTGGCCATTGCCCAGCAACTGGCGATGGCGTTGGGTGGTTCGCTGACCCTGAGCAACCGTGAGGGTGGTGGCTTGTGTGCGGAGCTGCGGATACCGCTGCAATCTTGAGATCACTGCAATAAACCTGTGGGAGCGAGCTTGCTCGCTCCCACAGTGTTTTAAAGTGATTTAAAGAATGCCGATGGCGCCGTCTTCATGCATTTGCTGCAACAGCGCCAAGCCGTTATCCATGAACAACGCGTCCGCTAACTGTTCTGCCTCTTGCGCCAATCCTTGCAACTGCTCACGCCCGGTCAATTGCGGCAACTCACCAATGCGCTGCAACAACCGACAGGCCAGCGGACTCAACTCAGAGAACTTCACGGCGAAATCCGCCTCCCGCCGTACCAGCAACAGTGTCGGTTGTGCCGGTGGTGACGAGGGCTGGTGATCTGGCCCAAGCAACTGCACCGGCCAGGTATAAGCCAACGGCCAGGCCAATGCCGATAACTGTAACGGCCGCTCCAGCAACAATGTCGCATCCGTGAACGGCAAGGGCATGGCGTCGGACTGCTGCAAGACCATTTCCACCCACTCGTAATGCGCCAGTTCCAGCACAAACGGGGGGAAGTTGGCCAACAGTGCCGGGGCTGCCGAAAGGTAATCGACAAATTCCTCGGCAATCTCACCGAATTTCGGTGTCTGCGCACGGTAATCACGCAAAAATCCACGAACCAGCGTGCGCCAGCGCTGATCGCCGATAATCCGGATCAGCACCGGAAAGGTGCCACTCAACAATTGCG
The DNA here is from genome assembly GCF_059716145.1 of Pseudomonas sp. LBUM1648. Classification (NCBI taxonomy): domain Bacteria; kingdom Pseudomonadati; phylum Pseudomonadota; class Gammaproteobacteria; order Pseudomonadales; family Pseudomonadaceae; genus Pseudomonas; species Pseudomonas sp. LBUM1648. The sequence goes on along the minus strand of NZ_CP166808.1, from coordinate 2,488,914 downwards.
AGAGATTGTTGAACACCAGATCGCGGTACACGTTGACTCGTGCGACGTTCATTTCGGGGGGAGGTGTCTGTTGATCGGGATCACGCAGATAGCGCGTCAGCACCTGTTGTTGCAGTAAAAGATTATCCACGGCTGACCTCCTGTTTTTGCAGGTGGCGAATGGTCTGCAGCTCCGCCACCAGTTCGGAAAATGCTGGGAAACTGAAATCTCGCTCCAGCAGCGTCGGCCGTGCGCCGAACCGGGCATAGGCCTCGGCCAGCAACGACCACACCACCGGTTTTACCGAAGCGCCATGGGTGTCGATTTTCAGCGTATCGGACTCGTCGAAATGCCCGGCCACATGCATGCCAACCACCCTGCCCGGCTCGATCCGGGCCAGAAAATCCTGCGGATCGAAACCGTGGTTGATCGAGTTGACGTAGACGTTGTTGACGTCCAAAAGCAGATCGCAATCAGCCTCGCGCAGCACGGCGTTGGTGAAGGTCACTTCATCCATGTCCTGACGCGGTGCGGCGTAATAGGAGACGTTTTCTACCGCCAGACGCCGACCAAGGATGTCCTGGGATTGGCGGATGCGGGCGGCGACATGGTGCACCGCTTCCTCGGTGAACGGCAGTGGCAGCAAGTCGTAGAGATGGCCGTCGTCGCTGCAATAGCTCAGGTGTTCGCTGTAATGCTGCACGTGGTGAAGGTCGAGAAACACTCGCACTTCATGCAGAAAACCGATGTCCAGCGGCGCCGGCCCGCCAAGCGACAGCGACAATCCGTGACAGGACAACGGATAGCGCTCGGCCAGCTCGCGCAACGCAGCGCCATTGGCACCGCCGACGCCGATCCAGTTTTCCGGGGCGACCTCAAGAAAGTCGAAATCGCCGGTGCGTGCGGCTTGCAGGTCTTTCAACAGACCACGACGCAGACCCAGGCCGACGCTGGGTGGCGGTGATGATTGAGGGGTTTGCATGGGGGCTGACCTCGGGTGATTGGCCTGCCCAGTTGAGCCTTCGGCTGTATCGCCACTGTGTTCAGTCAACCCGATATATGCCGCCGCGTGTATCCCCCAGCCAACGTGATACACAGCGATACATCCCCCTCCTGATCGGCATAAATCCCTGTAGGAGTGAGCCTGCTCGCGATAGCGTTATTTCAGTCGAATCAGAAGTGACTGACCCAACGCTATCGCGAGCAGGCTCACTCCTGCATTTTGCTCAGTGTTTGTCGCAAAAACGGGGCTAGACTCTGTCATGACCCAGTCGAGGGGGCTGCAGGACTTTAGTTGTGCCCTGCCCGTTTCCATGACCACCGCCCGGTGGCGCATGCCTCGACCCTCTACGCCGCCGGACTGTGATCCTGTTTCAGGAGCACATGTGATGGACGAGTCCCGACTCAACGAATTCATGGGCAAACTGGTCAACGACATGGGCGGCGCGGCGATGCTGGCCAATGTCATCGTCGGCGAAGAACTCGGTTTGTACCGGGCGATGGCTGACAGTCAGCCGATCAGCCCCGAAGCCCTCGCCGCAAAAACCACGTGCAACCCCCGTCTGGTGCGTGAATGGCTCAGCGCCCACGCCGCCTCCGGCTACATGGAGCACCACGATGGCCAGTTCCGCCTGCCGGAAGAGCACGCGCTGGCGCTGGCCGTCGAAGACTCGCCGGTGTATGTCGCCGGCGGACTGGGCGTGGTGGCGTCGTTTTTCCATGACAAGGACAAACTGGTCAAAGCCATGCGCGGCAACGGTGCCCTGCCCTGGGGCGATCACCATCCGTGCATGTTCACCGGCACCGAACGGTTTTTCCGCCCCGGCTACAAGGGGCACCTGATCGCCGAATGGTTGCCGGCGCTGGACGGCGTCGTCGCCAAACTGGAAAACGGCGCGAAAGTTGCCGACATCGGCTGCGGCCACGGTGCCTCGACGGTGATCATGGCCCAGGCGTTTCCCAACTCGCGCTTCGTTGGCTACGACTACCACGCACCGTCGGTCACCGTTGCCACGCAACGCGCCGAAGAAGGCGGCGTCGGCAGTCGGGCGAAATTTTTCCAGGGCACTGCGAAAAGTTACCCCGGTGATGACTACGATCTGATCTGCTATTTCGACTGCCTGCACGACATGGGCGACCCGGTCGGCGCGGCGCGTCACGCTTACGACTCGCTGAAAGAGGACGGCACGGTGTTGCTGGTCGAGCCGTTCGCCAACGACACGCTGGACGACAACATCAACCCGGTCGGACGTTTGTTTTACGCTGCGTCGACGTTTATTTGCACGCCGAACTCGCTGTCCCAGGAAGTCGGCCTCGGTCTCGGCGCACAAGCGGGGGAAATGCGTCTGCGTAAAGTGTTTAGCGAGGCGGGGTTCAATCACTTCCGACGCGCCACGCAAACACCGTTCAATCTGATTCTGGAGGCGCGCAAGTAAGTCGCGCGGATCGCGTGCTAACCTGCTGGCACCGTCCTCCCCGGAGCGCTGACCATGCTCGACAGCCCGATCCGCGAACACCTCGACACGCTTCAACAGGCGATGGCCGATGGTGACTTTCTGGTGCTGACCGGCGCCGGCATCAGCACGCCATCGGGCATCCCCGATTACCGCGACAGCGACGGTGTGCGCCGAGGCCGGCAGCCAATGATGTATCAGGAATTCCTCGCCGCCCCGGAATCACGCCGTCGTTATTGGGCGCGGGCGATGCTCGGTTGGCCTCGGGTGCGTCAGGCGCGGCCGAATGCGGCGCACGAGGCACTGGCCGGTTTGCAGAGCCAAGGGCGGATCAGCGCTTTGATCACGCAAAACGTCGACACCTTGCACGATCAGGCTGGCAGCCACGACGTCATCGAGCTGCATGGCAGTTTGCATCGCGTGCTGTGCCTGGATTGCGGTCAGCGCAGTGAGCGCGATGCAATTCAGCGCTTGATGGAAATGCACAATCCGTATCTGGCCGGCGTCGACGCAGTACAGGCACCGGACGGCGATACCCTGCTCGACCCGGCGTTCGAAGCGCGGTTTCAGGTGCCGCAATGCCCGCATTGCGCCGGTGAGCGGATGAAACCGGATGTGGTGTTTTTCGGCGAAAACGTCGCGCAACCCACGGCGGCCCGGGCCATGGCGGCGGCGGAAAATACGGCGGGGATGCTGGTGGTGGGGTCGTCGTTGATGGCCTATTCGGCGTTTCGCCTGTGCCGGGTGATCGCGGATCGTGGCAAGCCGTTGATTGCGATCAATCTGGGCAAGACCCGTGCGGATGATTTGCTGGATTTAAAGATTGAGGGGTCTTGCGAAGAATTGTTGCCGCTGTTAGCGCAACGCCTGACCTGCTGAGCACATAAATCCCTGTAGGAGGGATCAATGTTCGGCTTTGAGGATATCGAACAACGCCTGCGCCGCCGCCGACAGTTCATTGCCCGGCTCGGTCAGCACACCAATCGCCCGCTCTACCGAATCATTCAACGTCAGGCATCGCGCACCCAGTTCCTGCATCTGCTCGGCACACAATGCCGGCACCGCACTGACGCCCAGCCCACTGGCAACCATCCGCCCGACTGTCGCCAGTTGATGACTTTCAAATTCCACGGGCAGCTTCATGCCCCGGGCCTGCAAGTGTTCTTCGAGCATCACCCGCACCGTCGACGGTCGTTGCAAGGTGATGAACGGTTCCTGCAACAAGGTTTGCCAATCTATTTCGGCAAGATCCGCCAACGGTGAATCCTGCGGCACCACCGCCACAAAGCGATCCATATAAAGAGGCGTGAAGGTCATCGAGGTGTTCTGCATCGGCTCGAACGCCACGCCCAACTCCACCTGTCGGTCGCGAACCATTTCCAGCACTTGCTCATTGATCACATCATTCACCGTCACGTTGACGTTCGGATAGCGCGCGCGGAAAGTCTTGAGAATCGGCGGCAGCAGATTACCGGCAAACGACGGCATCGCCGCCAGCGTCACCCGCCCGCGTTGCAGGCTGAAGCGCTGGCGCATTTCGTCCTCGGCGTTGTCCCAGTCGGCGATCAGGCGTCGGGCCAGCGGCAGCAGGGATTCACCCTCGGCGGTCAACGCGACGTTGCGGGTGTTGCGGCTGAAGAGGCGCCCGCCCAAGCCCTCTTCCAATGCCTTGATGGTCAGGCTCAGCGCCGATTGCGACAGGTGCAACCGCTCGCAGGCCACGGCGAAACTCAGGCTTTGGGCCACGGCGAGAAAGGCGCGGATCTGTTTGATGGTCATGAATGCTGTACGCCCTTTAATGTAGGAGCTGCCGAAGGCTGCGATCTTTTGATCTTGAAAAACAAAAACCAAAAGATCGCAGCCTTCGGCAGCTCCTACAGTGAATCGATATGGATTGTTGAGTTTTATCTATCAATCAACCTTAAAAATCAACTTAACAAATATATCCACCGGCGCGACACTCCAACCATTCGGCTAGCCAGCCGCCCGCAAATAATAAAAGAGGTGCATATGGCAGGTTTCGACAAGCGCGTGAGTTCCTACGAGGAAGCCCTCGCCGGGCTGGAAGACGGCATGACCGTCATCGCCGGCGGCTTCGGTCTGTGCGGCATTCCGGAAAACCTGATCGCCGAGATCAAGCGCAAAGGCACCCGCGACCTCACCGTAGTTTCCAACAACTGCGGCGTCGACGGTTTCGGTCTTGGCGTACTGCTGACCGACCGCCAGATCAGCAAGGTCGTCGCCTCTTACGTCGGCGAAAACAAGTTGTTCGAAGAGCAACTGCTCAAAGGCGAAATCGAAGTCATCCTGACCCCGCAAGGCACCCTCGCCGAGAAAATGCGCGCTGGTGGCGCCGGCATCCCGGCCTTCTTCACCGCCACCGGCGTCGGCACTCCGGTCGCCGAAGGTAAAGAAGTGCGTGAGTTCAAAGGTCGCAAGTACCTGATGGAAGAATCCATCACCGGCGACTTCGCCATCGTCAAAGGCTGGAAAGCCGACCATTTCGGTAACGTCATCTACCGTCACACCGCGCAGAACTTCAATCCGCTGGCCGCCACTGCTGGGAAGATCACCGTGGTCGAAGTCGAAGAAATCGTCGAACCCGGCGAATTGGACCCGGCACACATCCACACCCCGGGCATCTACGTCGACCGGGTCATTTGCGGCACGTTCGAAAAACGCATCGAACAGCGCACCATCCGCAAATAATTCAGGCTGACGGAGAATAAAAACATGGCACTTTCCCGCGAACAAATGGCTCAGCGCGTCGCCCGCGAAATGCAGGACGGCTACTACGTGAACCTCGGCATCGGCATTCCGACCCTGGTCGCCAACTACATCCCCGAAGGCATGGAAGTCATGCTGCAATCGGAAAACGGCCTGCTCGGCATGGGTCCTTTTCCGACGGAAGAAACCATCGATGCCGACATGATCAACGCCGGCAAACAGACGGTGACCGCGCGCATTGGCGCGTCGATCTTCTCCTCCGCCGAATCCTTTGCGATGATTCGCGGCGGCCATGTCGACCTGACCGTGCTGGGCGCGTTTGAAGTGGACGTCGAAGGCAACATCGCCTCGTGGATGATCCCCGGCAAACTGGTCAAGGGCATGGGCGGCGCGATGGATCTGGTGGCTGGCGCCGACAACATCATCGTTATCATGACCCACGCATCCAAGGATGGTGAGTCCAAACTGTTATCCAAGTGCAGCCTGCCGCTGACCGGCGCCGGGTGCATCAAGCGTGTGCTGACCGACCTCGCCTATCTCGAAATCGAGAACGGCGCGTTCATTCTCAAAGAGCGCGCACCGGGCGTCAGCGTTGAAGAGATTGTGGCCAAAACCGCCGGCAAACTGATCGTGCCTGATCACGTACCGGAAATGCAGTTCGCTACCCAGTGAGGAATTCGAAAATGCAAGACGTTGTCATTGTTGCCGCCACGCGTACCGCGATCGGCAGTTTCCAGGGTGCGCTGGCCTCGGTATCCGCAGTCGATCTGGGCGCGGCGGTGATCCGCCAGTTGCTCGAGCAGACCGGTCTGGACGGTGCTCAGGTCGATGAAGTGATCATGGGCCAGGTACTGACTGCCGGCGCCGGCCAGAACCCGGCGCGTCAGGCTGCGATCAAGGCTGGCCTGCCCCACGCCGTACCGGCCATGACCCTGAACAAGGTCTGCGGCTCGGGTCTGAAAGCCCTGCACCTTGGCGCCCAGGCGATCCGCTGCGGCGACGCTGACGTGATCATCGCCGGCGGCCAGGAAAACATGAGCCTGTCCAACTACGTGATGCCGGGTGCGCGCACCGGTCTGCGCATGGGTCACGCGCAAATCGTCGACACCATGATCAGCGACGGACTGTGGGATGCGTTCAACGATTACCACATGGGTATCACTGCCGAAAATCTTGTCGACAAGTACGAAATCACCCGTGAACAGCAGGACACCTTCGCTGCTGCTTCACAGCAAAAAGCCGCCGCTGCCATCGAGGCCGGTCGCTTCGTCGATGAAATCACCCCGATCCTGATTCCGCAGCGCAAAGGCGACCCGGTTGCGTTCAAGGTTGACGAGCAACCGCGCGGCGCTACCACCGCCGAATCTCTGGCCAAACTGCGCCCGGCTTTCAAAAAGGATGGCAGTGTCACTGCCGGCAATGCTTCCTCGCTGAACGACGGCGCCGCTGCGGTGATCCTGATGAGCGCCGAGAAAGCCAAGGCGCTGGGCCTGCCAGTGCTGGCCACTATCGCCGCCTACGCCAACGCGGGCGTCGACCCGGCGATCATGGGCATCGGCCCGGTCTCGGCCACTCGTCGCTGCCTGGACAAGGCTGGCTGGTCGATTGACCAGCTCGATCTGATCGAAGCCAACGAAGCCTTCGCCGCACAATCGCTGGCCGTGGCCAAGGATCTGCAATGGGATCTGGACAAGGTCAACGTCAACGGTGGCGCTATCGCTTTGGGTCACCCGATCGGCGCGTCGGGCTGCCGGGTGCTGGTGACCCTGCTGCACGAAATGATCAAGCGTGATGCGAAAAAGGGTCTGGCGACCCTGTGCATCGGTGGTGGCCAAGGCGTCGCCCTGGCGCTGCAACGCGGATAAAGAGCAATACAGACAGCGAGCGGATCCACGACATCCGCCCGCTGTCTACCTGCTTACCTGCTTACCTACAGAGGATTGTGTCGTTCACGAATATGGCTTGCGCAGCAAATAAGTATCCATGATCCACCCATGCTCAGCCCGCGCAGCCTTGCGCACCCGCTCGATCTCATTCGCCACCTCCCCGAGTTTGCCGCTGATCAGAATCTCATCCGGCGTGCCCAGATAGGCCCCCCAGTAAATCTCTGTCTGCGGATCAGCCACATGCTGGTAGGAATCTTCGGCGTCGAGCATCACCACCAGACTGTCGGCATCACTCACCTGCCCCGCCGCCAGACGCCGGCCTGTGGTGATTTCTATCGAGCGGCCAATCGTATTCAGCGGCACCTTGTGCTGCGCGGCCAACGCCTGAACGCTGGTAATCCCGGGGATCACCTCAAATTCGAAGGCACAGCGGCCTGACGCCAGAATCGCCTGGAGGATACGAATGGTGCTGTCGTACAACGCCGGATCGCCCCACACCAGAAAACCGCCGCACTCGCCGTCAGACATTTCGTCATTGATCAGCCGTTCGAAGGTTTGCTGTTTGGCGCGATTCAGATCATCGACGCTGGTGGTGTAGTCCACATCGCCACGCTCGCGCTCCGGGCTGTGGGCTTGGACGAAACGATACGTGGGATCCGTGATGTAGCGCTCACAGATCTCGCGACGCAGGTCGATCAGTTGGTCCTTGCTCGCGCCTTTATCCATCAGAAAAAAAACATCCACCCGATTCAGCGCTTTCACCGCCTGCATCGTGATGTAGTCCGGATTGCCGGCACCGATGCCGATCACCAGCAGTTGTTTCATCAGTGCGCTCCTACAACGTCGAGACCGGGCAAGCGTAGCCGCCAGCGCCCCGTGAAGCGCAATTCGACAACCGATAACGGCTCGACATCAATGTCATGAAAGGCCGAACCGCGCATCATCTGCATCAGCGCGGCGCGGATGATGAACGGATGGGTGACCGCTACGACATGGCCCGGCGTGGCTTGCAAACTGACCAGCCACGCTGCCACCCGTTCACAAAGTTGCGCAACCGACTCACCACCGTGGGGCGTGGCGTGGGGATCTTCCAGCCAGGTGCGCAACGCCGCTTCCTGTGTGCTTTGCAGATCCTTGATCGATTGGCCGTGCCACTGTCCCCAATCACAATCGCGCAGCGCCTCATCGACTTGAGCATCCGCGCCAAACCACGCCGCCGTCTGCCGGGTGCGCAACTCCGGTCCGCAGATCAAACGCCGCGGAGGTTGGAAACGCGTAGCCAGCGCCTCAGAGGCCAAGCCAATATTTTCAACAGGCTCACTCGTAGGAAAACGCGCCAATTTTTGTGCGACGGTTCGTGCATGGCATATCAATGTCAAACGGCTGGTTTGCACAATCAATCACTCGGTCGAGGGACATCAAAATTCAACGGCGCATTGCCGATATGTTGGCCATTGTGCCGTAAACCGAGGCTTCCGGACTGGCCGATGCCGCGAAGTGTCACTCAGCGATTGTGAAAAAGCGGCGATATCTGACACCACAATGGGCAATGGACTACATAACCTGTCGATCTCAATGTAGCCCTTGTTACACGGGCATCTCGCCCCATTTTAGGGCCTTTTCAACACGGCAAAAAAATCGCTAGACATGTAGCGTCCGTTACATAAATACTGTTTTAACGGATTGTGAAACGAATTCGACACACCCATCCAGCAGGAGCCAGGATGCCCCCTCTAAGAGACCTGATCACCGACCCCGGCCTCGACCTTACGCCGTCGGAGCGCAAAGTTGTTCGCGCCCTGCTTGATCAGTACCCACGCAATGGGCTGGGGCCCATGGCGCGACTGGCCGAACATGCCGGCGTCAGCGATCCGACCATCGTCAGGCTGGTGAAAAAACTCGGTTTCGGCGGTTATGCCGAATTCCAGGATGCCCTGCTCAGCGACATGGACCATCGCTTGCGCTCGCCGCGCACCCTGCTGCAGCCACGCGCGCAGCAGCAAAAGGATGACGCCTGGAGCCACTATCTGGGCGACAGCCACCGCCTGCTGGTTGAAACCCTATCGCTGACCCAACCCGAAGACGTGCGCATCCTCACCGACTGGCTGCTCGATGGCCGACATCAGGTGTACTGCTTCGGCGGCCGTTTCAGCAGCCTGATGGCGACTTACCTGCTCAATCACTTGCGCCTGCTGCGGCCCGGTTGCTTTGCGCTGGAGGACAACGCGCAACTGCCCGATCGCCTGTTCGATCTGCAACGCCAGGACGTGGTGCTGGTGTTTGACTACCGCCGTTATCAAACCCAGGCCCTGCGCGTCGCCAGTGCCGCGAAAAACAGCAACGCACGCGTGGTGCTGTTCACCGACATCTACGCCTCGCCGCTGCGCGAACTGGCTGACCTGATCATCAGCGCCCCGGTGGAATCGGCTTCGCCGTTCGACACCATGGTCCCGGCGCTGGCTCAGGTCGAAGCACTGATCGCCTGTCTGACCCTGCGTACTGAAAATCTGGCCGATCGCCTGGAAGGCATCGACGCCCTGCGCAACGACTTCAACACCCACCTGCTGGAGGATAAATAAGGATGTTCAGCCTTCCCCACCGCTCGCCGCAGGACTTGCCGTTTGTCACCGACCATACCGCTTTGCTGCTGGTCGACATGCAGCGTGCCTGGCTCGAACCGCAGTTCGACCCGCACCTGAACGGCCCGGACGGCGAGTATTTCCTGACCCGCGCGCACATGCAGGTGGTGCCCAATCAACGCCGGTTGCTCAGTGCCTTTCGTCAGGCGCGGCAGAACGTCCTGCACACCATTATCGAAAGCCTGACCGCTGATGGCCGCGACCGCTCGCTGGATCACAAGCTGTCAGACATGCACCTGCCCAAGGGCAGCGCGCAGGCGCGAATCATTGAAGACCTGACCCCGGTGGAAAACGAAATCGTCCTGCCGAAAACCTCGTCCGGGGTCTTCAACTCGACCAACATCGACTACGTGCTGCGCAACCTCGAAACCCGCCACCTGATCATCGCCGGCATCGTCACCGACCAATGCGTCGACATGGCCGTGCGCGACGCCGCCGACCGTGGTTATCTGGTGACGCTGGTCGAAGACGCCTGCGCCACCTACAACGAAGCCCGGCATCACGCCTGCCTGAATGCGATCAAGGGTTACTGCTGGATCACCGACACCGATACCGTGCTCGCTCGGTTGCAGGAGATGCAGCCATGAGCGCACGCCTGACGCCGCTGCCGATGACCACCATCGTCACCACCGACCTGATCGGCATCACCCGTGGCCGCTCGTTCCCCACCGATGAACTTGAGCATTACCAGGCCGCCGGTTGCGGCTGGGTTCCGGCCAACAGCGCGTTGACGCCGCAAGACATCATTGCCTCGACCAACCCGTGGGGCGCTTATGGTGACTTGCGCCTGATTCCCGATCTGAGCAGTCGCGTCACCGTCAACAATGGCCCGGATCCCGATGCGCCAGCGCTGGATTTCATTCACGGTGATATCCGCGAAACCGACGGCCGCCCATGGGGTGCCTGCCCGCGCACGTTGTTGCGTGATGAAATCGAGCGCTACCGCGACGCGTTGGGGTTGCAGGTCAATGCCGCGTTCGAACACGAATTCAACCTGCATGCTGGCTTTGCCGAACACTTGGCGTTCTCGCTGGAAGCCCAGCGTCAGGGCGCCGAATTCGGCGGCTGGCTGCTCGCCGCACTGCGCGCCGGCGGCGTCGAGCCGGAAATGTTCCTGCCGGAATACGGCAAGCATCAATACGAAATCACCTGCCGTCCAACCCTCGGCGTGGCAGCGGCGGACCGCGCAGTGAACGTGCGCGAGATTACCCGCGAGATTGCCCGGCAAATGGGCCTCGACCTGAGCTTCGCGCCGAAAACCGCCGAGAACGCGGTGTGCAACGGGGTACACCTGCACGTCAGCCTGCTTGATCTGGCCGGCCAGCCAATGCTCTACGACGCGGGCACCAGCAACGGTCTGTCGACCCTTGGCCAGCATTGGGCGGCGGGCATCCTGCATTACTTGCCCGCGCTGTGTGCGTTTACTGCGCCGACGCCGGTGTCGTACGAGCGCTTGCAGCCGCACCACTGGAGCGCGTCCTACGCCTGCCTGGGCCAGCAGAACCGTGAAGCGGCGCTGCGCATCTGCCCGACGGTGACGCTGGGCGGCAAATCCGTGGCCACGCAGTTCAACCTGGAATTCCGCGCCATGGACGCCACCGCCTCGCCGCACCTGGCCATGGCTGCGCTGCTGATCGCCGGACGCCTGGGCATCGAACAGCGTCTGGCGCTGAACGCGATCACCGATGAGATTCCCGACTCACTTAACGACGAGCAACGCAAGGCGCGGGGCATCGTTGCCCTGCCCCTCTCGCTGGCCCAGGCACTGGATTGCCTGCGCAACAGTGGCGCCTTCAATGAATGGCTGCCCAAGCCGTTGCTCGATACTTACCACGCCCTGAAAACCGAGGAACTGGCGCTGACGGAACAGCTCTCGCCCGCTGACCTGTGTGAGCACTATGCACGCCTGTACTGAATCCGCCGAGCTGGGGTTGTACACCCGACCGGTCTACAACCTGAGCCGCGCTGACTCGACGCACCCGGTGATTCTGGTGTGCGAGCACGCCAGTCGCTACATCCCCGAGGCCCTGAACAACCTGGGTCTGGACGATGCTGCCGCGCGCGAGCACATCGCCTGGGACATCGGCGCGCTGCAACTGGCCGAGCAATTGTCGGAAACCCTCGGCGCTACGCTGTTGAGTGCCAACTATTCGCGGCTGCTGATTGATCTGAATCGACCACGGCATGCGCCCGACAGCATTCCGGCGCAGAGCGAGATTTACCAAGTGCCGGGCAACCGCGAGCTGGACGAAGCCACCCGCGAATACCGGCGCCAGACGCTGTTCAAGCCGTTTCACACACAGTTGCAGACGCTGATCGACGAACGCATCGCCAAGGGGCAACCGGTGCGGGTGGTCGGGATTCACAGTTTCACCCCGGTGTATTACGGCCAGCCGCGCCCGCTGGAAATCGGCGTGTTGTTTGGTCAGGCCAAGGCGTATGCACAACGGCTGCTCGACGGCCTCGAAGAGCTTCCGCTGAAAGTCGCGGGCAACCAGCCGTACAAGATAGATCCGCTGGGCGACATGACCGTGCCAGTGCACGGTGACGCCCGCGGCCTGGAGTCGCTGTTGATCGAGGTGCGCAACGACTTGCTGCAAAGCCCGGAGGCCGTCTCGCGCTGGGCTGGATACCTCGCGCCATTGCTGTAAGGAAAGACGCCTGTAAAGACTGCTGATGCTGTAACGGATTACCGATAAAAGAACTAAAAGACAATCGATGGCTGACAAGGAGTTGCGCTTCATGGAAATTGAAGAATTCGGCTACAAGCAAGAGTTGAAACGGAGCCTCACGCTCACGGATCTGGTGGTGTACGGGATGATTTTCATGATCCCCATCGCCCCGTTCGGCGTGTATGGCTACGTGAATGCCGAGGCACCGGGAATGGTGCCGCTGGCGTACATCATCGGCATGGTGGCGATGCTGTTCACGGCGTTGAGCTACGGCAGCATGGCCAAGGCTTTTCCGATCGCAGGCTCGGTGTATTCCTACGCGCAACGCGGCCTCAATCAACACGTCGGCTTCATCGCCGGTTGGCTGATGCTGCTCGATTACCTGCTGATACCACCGCTGCTGTATGTGTATGCGGCGATGGCGCTCAACCATTTGTATCCGGACATTCCGAAAGTCGGCTTCATTCTGGCGTTCCTCGTCAGCGCGACTTTCGTCAACCTGCGCGGCATCACCTTCACCGCGCGGATGAACATCATTTTCCTGCTGGCGCAACTGGTGGTGCTGGGCATCTTCCTGTTCTACGCCTGGAACGCCCTGCACAACGGTGGCGGTAACGGCGAGCTGACTCTGGCGCCGCTGTATCACCCGGAAACCTTCAATTTCGCCCTGTTGATGCAAGCGGTGTCGATTGCGGTGCTGTCGTTCCTCGGCTTCGACGCGATTTCCACCCTCGCCGAAGAGATCAAGGGCGACCCGGGCCGCAGCGTCGGCAAAGCCGCTCTGATCACCTTGATGGTGATGGGTGTGATCTTCGTTGCGCAGACCTGGATTGCTACTGATCTGGCAGCGGGCATGGGCTTCAAATCCGCCGACACCGCGTTCTATGAAATTGCCGAAATCGCCGCTGGCAGTTGGCTGGCGACCCTGACCGCTGTAGCGACTGCGCTGGCCTGGGGCGTGGCGGTGGCGATCACTTCGCAAGCCGCTGTCTCGCGCCTGCTGTTCGGCATGGCCCGCGACGGCAAGTTGCCGAAAGTGCTGGCCAAAGTGCATCCGAAACACAACACGCCGTACCTGAGCATTTATCTGGTGGCGGTGCTGTCGCTGGTGATCTGCTACCTGTTTATCAACTCGGTCGACACCCTGACCTCGCTGGTGAACTTCGGCGCGCTAAGCGGCTTCATGCTGCTGCACCTGACCGTGATCAACTACTACTGGCGTCGGCAAAAATCCGGTCAGGTCGTGCGCCATCTGATCTGCCCGGTGATCGGCTTCATCATCGTCGCGGCCATCATGTACAACATGGGCGTCGATGCGCAGAAACTCGGCCTGATCTGGATTGCTCTGGGCCTGGTGTACCTGTTTTTCCTCAACAAGTTCGGCGCCAGTACCGCGCTGCCTGACCCGAGCAACGGCTGACAAGAAAAAGAGCGGCGTCTGACAACAAATCAGGCGACCGCCGCTTTAACGCGTGGAAACCGACAGTGATAGTCAGGTTCGGTGATTCGCCGAACCTTTTGATACAGGAGTACATCCATGCTGGTCTTACGCCCAGTCGAGCAGAATGACCTGCCCCAGCTCCAACAATTGGCCCGCGACAGTCTGGTGGGCGTGACCTCCCTGCCGGACGACAGCGAGCGTTTGCGCGAGAAAATCGCTGGTTCCTGTGCCTCGTTTGACAGCGAAGCCGCAGCACATGGCCCGGAGAACTATTTCTTCGTGCTGGAAGATTCCGACAGTCAGCGGCTGGTCGGTTGTTCGGAGATCCTCGCCAAGGCCGGTTTTGGCGAGCCGTTCTACAGCCTGCGCAATCGCCATTTCACCAGTGCCTCGCGGGAGCTGAATATCGAGCACGGCGTGCCGGCGCTTTCGTTGTGCCACGACCTGAACGATCACACCCTGTTGCGTGGTTTCCACATCGACGCAGCGCTGGTGCGAACGCCGTTTTCCGAATTGCTCTCGCGGGCGCGCCTGCTGTTCATCGCGGCCCATGCGCAGCGCTTCGCCGAAGCAGTGATTACCGAAATCGTCGGTTACAGCGACGAGAACGGTCATTCGCCGTTCTGGGATGCGCTGGGCAAACACTTCTTCGACCTGCCCTACGCCGAGGCCGAGCGCCTGTGCGGGTTGCAGAGCCGCGCGTTCCTCGCCGAACTGATGCCGCAATACCCGATCTACGTGCCGATGCTGCCGCAAGCGGCGCAGGACTGTATCGGCCGTATTCACCCGGATGGCCAGGAAGCCTTCGACATTCTTGAGCGCGAAGGCTTTGAAACCAACAGCTACATCGACCTGTTCGACGCCGGCCCTACGCTGTATGCGCGTACCGCGAACATCCGTTCAGTCGCTCAAAGCCGGACCGCACAGGCGCAGCAACAATCGCACATTGATGCACGCAGCCGTTATCTGCTGAGCAACGATGCGCTGCATGGCTTCCGGGCCATCGTCGCCGAACTTGATTACCACCCCGATCAACCGCTGTCCCTCACCCCTGCAATGTGTGCGGCGCTGAACGTGACCGATGACAGCCCGATCCGGCTGATTGCCCTGTGAACCGCGCCCGGTTCCGCACCCAACGACAGTGCCCGAACAGGCGCGAAGAAGGAGTTACAGCATGATTGTCCGCCCGGTTAAAGTCAGCGACCTGCCCGCGTTGATGACGCTGGTACAGCAGGCAGGCCCGGGGTTCACCACCCTGCCGGCCAACGAAGATCGCCTGTCCCACCGGGTACGCTGGGCGCAACGGGCGTTCGCCGAGCAGGTGGAACGTGCCGATGCCGACTATCTGTTTGTGCTCGAAGACGATGACATGCGCGTGGTGGGTGTCAGCGCAATGGCCGGCGCGGTTGGTTTGCGCGAGCCCTGGTACAACTATCGGGTCGGGCTGACGGTGAGTTCGGCCCCGGACCTGGGCATTCAACGGCAGATCCCGACGCTGTTCCTCAATAATGAACTGACCGGCCAATCGGAGTTGTGCTCGTTGTTTCTGGGCCATGACCATCGCCACGGCAGCAACGGCCGCTTGTTGTCGTTGGGGCGTTTGCTGTTCGTCGCTGAGTTCCCTCATCTGTTTGGCGAGAAAATGATCGCCGAACTGCGCGGCAGTGCCGATGAGCTGGGTTGCTCGCCGTTCTGGGACAGTCTGGGCCGACACTTCTTCCAGATGGACTTCAGTCACGCCGATCACCTGTCGGGGCTGGGTAACAAATCGTTCATCGCCGAATTGATGCCGCGCCAGCCGCTGTACACCTGCCTGCTCACCGAACAGGCGCAAGCCGCCATCGGTCAGGCGCACCCCAATACCGAACCGGCGCTGAAGATCCTCCAGGCTGAGGGTTTTGCCCACAAAGGCTATATCGACATTTTCGACGGTGGGCCGGTGATCGAAGCGCCAATCCGCAATATTCGCACGGTGCGCGACAGCCTTGAGTTGGCCCTTAGCCTCGGCACCCCGGACGAACAGGCGCCGCTGTGGCTGATCCATAACCGCCGCCTGGAAAACTGCCGCATCACCGTCGCCCGCGCTCGCCGGGTCGGCAGCAGCCTGGTGATCGACCGCCTCACGGCCAAGCGCCTGCAACTGCAACCGGGCAATTCGGTGCGGGCAGTGATGTTGCCCAATCAACAGCAGCAGGCCGTGGCTGCCTGATCCCCCCTATATGGAGGAGATCCAACTGTGGCGAGGGGATTTATCCCCGATGGGCTGCGAAGCGGACCCAAAAAAAGCCAACACCGCTTCCTTTCAGGCATACCGCATGCACCGGTTTTGCGACTGCTGCGCAGCCGATCGGGGATAAATCCCCTCGCCACAGTCGGGTCCTCTCAGACAGGCAAACCCTTCATTACAGGTTAATCCTTTCAGCACTTTATTCATCATCAACCTCTACCCTCGCAAATTCGTCATGATCATTGACCCATTCGCGTGATAGCCTTTTCATTCTTCGGCGTTGACACCTTTGCTCAAGCCGTTCCATTCCTTTGTATTGGTGGAACTCGTATGACCAGGCTTTCCCATCAAGATTTGCGCCGTAACTTCCGTCAGCTGCTGGCCTCCGACACCTGCTACCACACGGCCTCGGTGTTCGACCCGATGTCCGCCCGCATTGCCGCGGACCTGGGTTTTGAAGTGGGGATTCTCGGTGGTTCCGTGGCCTCGTTGCAGGTATTGGGCGCGCCGGACTTTGCCCTGATCACCCTCAGCGAGTTCGCCGAACAGGCCACCCGCATCGGCCGTGTCGCCCAATTACCGGTGATTGCCGACGCCGACCACGGCTACGGCAACGCCCTCAACGTGATGCGCACCATCGTCGAACTGGAACGCGCCGGCGTCGCCGCCCTGACCATCGAAGACACCTTGCTGCCCGCCCAATTTGGCCGTAAATCCACTGACCTGATCACGGTTGCCGAAGGCGTCGGCAAGATCCGCGCAGCGCTGGAAGCCAGGGTCGACACGGAAATGGCGATCATCGCCCGCACCAACGCCGGCATCCTGCCGAACCAGGAAATCATCAGCCGCACCCGCCAGTATCAGGCTGCCGGCGCCGATGGCATTTGCATGGTTGGCGTGCAGGACTTCGATCAGTTGGAGCAGATTGCAGAACATCTGACCGTGCCGCTGATGCTGGTGACCTACGGCAACCCGGCACTGCGCGACGACAAACGTCTGGCCGAACTGGGCGTGCGCGTGACCATCGACGGCCATGGCGCGTACTTCGCGGCGATCAAGGCAACCTACGACAGCCTGCGCGAACAGCGGCAGATCTTTACCCAGGCTTCGGACTTGAGCGCGACCGAATTGACGCATACCTATACCCAGCCGGAGGAATACATTCTCTGGGCCAAGGAATATATGAGCGTCAAGGAGTGATGTGTTGGCCGCACCGGCCTCTTCGCGAGCAGGCTCGCTCCCACATTTGATCTGTGTCGAACACACATTCTGTGCTCACTACAATCCACTGTGGGAGCGAGCCTGCTCGCGAAGACATCGGCCGCTACACCGCTAAATCGGGGTTTTGTAAGCCTCCTCCCGCTGCATCGCCCTGGCCTGAATCACATTCAAAATCGCACACCCTTCGCGCATCAACAGATGCACCGCGCTGGTCACCCGCGTCAGGTCAAAATCGGAAATACCCTTGAGGTTGAGGCTGGACAAGGTGTCCGCCAGATCGCGCACAACCACAAACCGGTGCATCGCACAGGCGGCCATGTCGCTGAGTTCTTTGTGGGTGTTGATATAGAGCACCGGGGACTCGGCGTCGTAGGTGTCGATGGGGATGTAGCGAGGCATTACTTGGTCGGGCATGGGTACAACTCCTGTATTGAGAGCTACCACCCGTCGCGGCCAAACGAGGAAGGTGGCAGCCGTACGCGGGTTGGCCGACCGGATACAGGAACCGGCACACCCGAAGGTGTCCCACGCACAGCCGCCATAACACAACATCACAGACAACCATCGACTGAATATGTTGGGCAGACTGTACGTCCCTGTATCGACCGGCCAAGGTCGCTCGCGGTGAATTCCGCAAGCCCGAACTATAGGGGTCGATACCGAAACGCGGCAACAGGGTACGTTGTAGGAAACGTCTTGGAAAGTTGTGCGCCGCCCGCTCCTTCCGCTTTTCCTACAAAAGCCTCGTCACTGCCCCTTGGACAATTCCATAATCATCCGCGACAACAGATATATCCGCGGCGCCACACTCGCTACCTCCGCATATTCCTCCGGCGTATGAATATTGCCGCCAACAATCCCGAAGCCATCCAGCGTCGGCGTGCCAACCCCGGCCGACAGACTCGCATCCGCCGCGCCACCGCTGCCCTCCTCGGTCAATTTGCGGCCGATTTCGCCGTAAATCCCCTGCGCCATGGCCATCAGACGATCTGACTCGGCCGTCTGCGGCATCGGCGGTAGACCCCGTTGCAAACTCGTGGTCACCACGGTGTCTGGAATCAATTTGTCCTGCGACACCCGCGCCAGATCCTTCTCGATCCGGTCGAACTCCTCCGGCACCGCCGCACGCACGTCAGCCTTGGCCGTGGCTTGATCCGGAATCACGTTGGTGCGATCGCCAGCCTTGAGCACGGTGAAGTTGATGGTGGTTTTCTTCGCCTCATCACCCAGCTTGCCCAGTTGCAGAATCTGGTGCGCCGCTTCCATCGCCGCGTTGCGCCCCAATTCCGGCGCGACCCCGGCATGCGCTGCTTTGCCCTTGACCTCGACCACCGCCGTTGCGCTGCCCTTGCGCCACACCACCAGGCCATCGGCCGGACGACCCGGCTCAAGATTGAGCGTCACGTCATGCAGTTTGGCGGTTTTCTTGATCAGGTCGGTGGCGACGTCCGAGCCGGTTTCTTCGCTAGCGTCGAGCAGGAAGGTGATTTGCGCGTAGTCCTTGAAGTCGAGGTTTTTCAGGATTGTCAGTGCATAGATCCCGGCGACGATGCCGCCCTTGTCGTCCATCACCCCCGGGCCGTAGGCGCGTCCGTCCTTGATGTGGAATGGCCGCTCGGCCGCCGAACCTTCCTTGAACACCGTGTCCATGTGCGCCATCAGCAGGATTTTCGCCTTGCCGGTGCCCTTGAACGTGGCCAGTACGTGGTTGGTTTTTTCCGGGGTGTTGGGTATCAGTTCGATGGTGGCGCCGAGCTTTTTCAGTTCATCGATGACGATCTCGCTGACTTGCTTGAGGCCCGGCTCATAACCGGAGCCTGTATCGATATTAACCAAGCGTTCCAGCAGTTTCAGGGCTTCGGGCTGGTATTGCTCAGCATTGGCGAGGACTTGTTTATGCGGTTCGGCATTGGCGGTAGCGGCAGAGAATGCGAGCGTCAGGCCGAGGCTGGCGGCCAGCAGGGAGCGGGAAAATGAGAACGTCATGAATCGATCCTTGTTTCGCGTCGGGAGGGACTTGAACCGTACCTGACATTGACGCGAGGCTCTATCCCGGATGCGACACCGATTGAACCGGTTCACACAGGTGATATACGGGGAGTCAGACCGAGTCGAGCACCGGCTGCTTGGGCAGGTTGTCGCAATTGCAGATAACCCGGTTGCGCCCACTGGCCTTGGCCTCGTACAACGCCTGATCCGCATCATTGAGCCAACGCGTCGCATCGGCATGGGCCGGATCGTACTCCGCCAGTCCGATGCTCAAGCTGACCTTCAGCGCCGGGTTCTGCTCATAGCCCAGCGTGGCGAAGCGCTCGCGCAACGCTTCCATGGCCTGTGCGGCATGGAACAGCGGCAACTCCGGGAGAATCACGCAGAATTCATCGCCCCCATATCGCCCCGCGATGTCGGTGGCACGCAGGTTCTGCTTGAGCAGTTTGCTCAGTTGCCGCAGCACGATGTCGCCGGCCACATGGCCGTAGGTGTCATTGATCGCCTTGAAATGATCGATGTCGATCAATGCAATCGCCGCACCCTGTTTCTGCCGTTTGCAGCGCTGAAAGGCGATTTCCAGTTGATCCTTCCAGGCACCGTGGTTGAGCAGCCCGGTGAGGCTGTCGGTGCGGCTAAGCGCGAGCAATTCACGTTTATGCAGCCCCAGCGTGTAGGCCTGGCGAAAGCAGATCCAGCCCAGCGCCAGCGGATAGAGCATCAGCAACGGCAGGCAGGCATACAGTTGCAAGGGTGAGGTTTGCGGAATGAAGGCTGGGGCAAACACCACCAGCCCTACGCCAACCCCAAGGAGCTGCGCCGCAGATCCGGCCAGCAGAAAGCGCACACCGCCGATGGCCACGTTGTTCATCGCCATCATCGAGATGGTCGTGGCGCTGGGCAGTGGATTGAACTGCATGGCGGCGACCCAAAAACCGCCGAGAAAGGCGTCGATCAATAGATTTCGGTGTTCGCCGTGGTAAGGCACGCTTGAACGGCGCGCCCATTGAAAGGCCAAATGCGGCCAGACCAGGCCGTTGATCAGCATCAGCGCCCATACCCACAGCGGTGGATCGAGCGGGTACATCGCCACGCTCACGCAAAGAAGCCCCAGGACCAGACCGAGGGTTCGCGATGTGTAGAGCCTCCTGGCCAATGAAAGTCCCTTCCCTCCCGTGTTTCCCATAGGGGCCTCGATCACTCGACGGAACTTGCACACCGTCAGACGGACTTGCTTGGAGTCTAACAGGGCGACGTTAAATAGCCATCACCGGCTAGCGGGCTCAACGGGCGCTGATCCGCCGGGCACAGTGCAAATATTTGGCTATACATGAAAGGAGGAAAACGGAAAAACAACTATAAGAAGGAGGCCCATGCAGACTTACCAAGTGTTGATCATCGGTAGCGGTTTTGGCGGCCAGTGTGCGGCGGTCAACCTGCTCAAGGCCGGGATCGACGATTTTCGTATGCTGGAACGGCGCGACTTCTTCGGTGGCACCTGGTGCCAGAACACTTACCCCGGCGCGGCGGTGGACGTGCCGTCGCCGCTGTATTCGCTGTCATTTGCGCCGTACCGCTGGTCGCAGATGTTTGCCGAGCAGGCGGAACTGCACCGTTACACCGAGCATGTGATCGACCAGTTCGGTCTACGTGATCGGGTGGAACTGCAGGCCAATGTCGAGCGCGTCGAGTGGGACGAGGCTGAAAAACGCTGGGCCGTCCACACCGCGACCAAGGGCACGTTCTACGCGCAGTTCATGATCAATGCCACCGGGCCGTTGAGCCAACCGGTGATCCCGCACTTCCCGGGGCAGGAGCGCTTTCAGGGCAAGTCTTTTCACACAAACTATTGGGATCACAGCTACGACTACTGCGGTAAACGCGTGGCCATCGTCGGCAGCGGCGCCAGCGCGGCGCAGGTGATCCCGGCGATTGCGCCGAAGGTCGAGCAGTTGCATGTGTTCCAGCGCACACCGCATTGGGTGTTGCCTCGCGCTGATCGCGTGTTCGGGCCGTTTCAGCGTTGGCTGTTGGGCTTGAAACCGGCCTACAAGCTATTGCGCTGGCTGATCTACTGGCAGTTCGAAACCCGGGTAATTGCCTTCAAATACTCGAAACCGGCGATTCACCTGGTGCAGAAGCAGGCATTGCGCTTTCTCAAGCGCCAGGTGCCCGATCCGGTACTTCAGCAAAAACTCATCCCGGATTTCACCATCGGCTGCAAACGGGTGCTGGTTTCCAGTACTTACTACCCGGCGCTGACTCGGCCTAACGTCACCTTGCACAGTCGCGAACAAGGCATCGCCTCCATCGACGAAAGCGGGATCAACACCCAGGACGGTCAGCACATCGATGTGGATCTGATCGTCTGGTCGACCGGTTACGACGCCACCGATGGCGTTATTTCCTACCCGGTCAGCGGAAAAAACGCCGTGCAGCTCAGAGAGGTATGGGCCGAATACCCCCGCGCCTACCTCGGCACCAGCCTGCCGGACTTTCCCAACCTGTTTATCGTCACCGGCCCCAACACGGGCATTGGCCACACATCGGCGCTGTTCATCATCGAATCGCAGATGAACTACATCCTCGACTGCATCCGCACCGTGCAGGCCAAAGGCCTGCGCAGCATCGAAGTACGTCCCGAGGCAGAACGTACCTACACTGAGATGATCCATCGGGAGATGGAGCGCACGGTCTGGAAGTCCGGCGGCTGCCACAGTTGGTACCAAAGCAAGAGCGGTCATGTGATCGCTATGTTTCCCGGCTTCAGTTTCAGCTATTACCGCTTGACCCGGGCGCTGAAACCGGCCGATCACATTCTGTCCTGACTACGTAAAAGGAAGACGTCGATGCTTTTGCTGTTTGTCGCCCTCGCAGTGTTCGTGGCCTGGAGTTGGTTGAGTTACCCGGCGGTCGGCCATTGGCTGTATGACCTGAACATGGCCACCGAAGCCAAGTTGTACAAGCTGCACAAGATCGAAGTGCCGATCGCCGAGATGACCGTCTCGACCTGGCAAGGTGGGCCGTACGAAGCTGCCAGCGCGATCCTGATGCTGCACGGTTACAGCGCCGACAAGAACCTGTGGCTGCGCTTCTCGCGGCATTTCGTACGCCAGTATCGAGTGATCATTCCGGATCTGGCCGGCCACGGTGAAACCGGCTTCAAGGCCGGCGGCGGCTACGACATCCCGCTGCAGGCCAAGCGCATGATCCAGTTGCTCGACGTCTGCGGCGTGGAGAAAGTCCATGTGATCGGCAACTCCATGGGCGGCTACATTGCGGCGTGGTTGGCGGCGACGTATCCGGACAGGATTGCCTCGGTAGCGCTGATTGATCCGGCCGGCGTCACGGCGCCGGAGGTCAGTGACATGGAGCGGCATCTGGCCCGTGGGCATAACCCGTTTCTGATCAATTCCCGAGAGGAATTCCAGCAGTTTTATGCCATGACCATGGCTTCGCCGCCGTGGGTGCCGAAGCTGGTACTGGACGCCATCGCCCAGCGCTACGAACGGCAACGCGATGATCTGGAAGAGATCTTCCGCGACTTCCGCGCCAGCCCGCCGATGGAGCCGAAACTGGCCGACATCAAATGTCCGGCGCTGCTGCTGTGGGGGCGCAAGGATCGGCTGATCGACGTCAGCAGCGTGCCGATCTGGAGCAAAGGCATCGTCAATTTGCAGGTGGATGTGTGGGACGGCGTCGGGCATATGCCGATGGTCGAACAGCCGGTTAATACCGCGCGGTTGTACCGGGAGTTTCTGGAAACCCAGCGATGAACGTCCGGAAGAACGCGATCCCTGTGGCGAGGGGATTTATCCCCGATGGGCTGCGCAGCGGCCCCCGTCTTGGCATTGAGTTGGTTCAGGACAGATCGCATTCACTGGGTTGGGTCTGCTACGCAGCCCATCGGGGATAAATCCCCTCGCCACAGGAAAGTATTTCTACCCATAAGACGGTGGGTTTTGCGATGAACATTTTGTATGACGAACGCCTCGACGGTTCGCTGCCTGACGTGAACAAGGCCGAGCTACTGAAGGCCTTGCAGCAAGCCGTGCCCGACCTCGACATTCTGTGGCGTGAAGACGAACTCAAACCCTACGAATGCGACGGCCTCTCGGCCTATCGCACGACGCCCATGCTGGTTGCCCTGCCCCGTCGGCTCGATCAGGTGCAGACCCTGCTCAAACTCTGCCATCAACAGAACGTTCCGGTGGTCGCACGTGGCGCGGGCACCGGTTTGTCCGGCGGTGCCTTGCCGCTGGAAAAAGGCTTGCTGCTGGTCATGGCGCGTTTCAACAACATCCTGCACATCGACCCGGCTGCTCGCACCGCACGGGTTCAGCCGGGCGTACGCAATCTGGCAATCTCCCAGGCCGCCGCGCCGTTCGGCCTGTATTACGCGCCGGACCCGTCGTCACAGATCGCCTGTTCGATCGGCGGCAATGTCGCCGAAAACGCCGGCGGCGTGCATTGCCTCAAGTACGGTTTGACCGTACACAACCTGCTGAAAATCGAAGTGCTGACCATCGAAGGCGAACGCCTGACGTTGGGCGCCGACGCCCTCGATTCAGCGGGTTTCGACCTGCTCGCGCTGTTCACCGGTTCCGAAGGTTTGCTGGGGATCATCACCGAAGTCACGGTCAAACTGTTGCCCAAACCCCAAGTCGCCAAGGTGCTGCTGGCCAGTTTCGATTCCGTGGAAAAGGCCGGGCGCGCGGTGGCGGAAATTATTGCGGCAGGGATTATTCCCGGCGGCCTGGAAATGATGGACAACCTGGCAATCCGCGCCGCTGAAGATTTCATTCACGCCGGTTACCCGGTCGACGCCGAAGCCATCCTGTTGTGCGAACTCGATGGCGTCGAAGCCGATGTCCATGACGACTGCCTGCGGGTGCGCGCCGTCATGACCGAGGCCGGCGCGACCGAAGTACGCCAGGCCCGTGATGAAGCCGAACGCGTGCGCTTCTGGGCAGGGCGCAAAAACGCCTTCCCGGCCATCGGCCGATTGTCGCCGGACTACTACTGCATGGACGGCACCATCCCGCGCCGCGAATTGCCCGGCGTGTTGCAAGGCATTGCGCGCCTCGGCGAGGAGTACAACTTGCTTGTGGCCAACGTGTTCCATGCCGGCGACGGCAACATGCACCCGCTGATCCTGTTCGACGCCAACCAACCCGGCGAACTGCACCGCGCCGAAGCGCTGGGCGGCAAGATCCTCGAATTGTGCGTGCAGGTCGGCGGCAGCATTACCGGCGAACACGGGGTCGGCCGCGAGAAAATCAATCAGATGTGCGCGCAGTTCAACAAAGACGAACTGCGCCTGTTTCACGCGGTAAAAGCCGCGTTCGACCCGAAGGGCCTGCTCAACCCCGGCAAGAACATCCCGACCCTGCACCGCTGCGCCGAATTCGGTGCGATGCACATTCATGCCGGGCAACTGCCATTCCCTGAGCTGGAGCGCTTCTGATGGCCGATTTCGATGCCAGCAGCGCCCTGCTCGATCAGGTCAACGAGGCGCGGGCCAACGCCACGCCGCTGAAGATTCAGGGCGGCAACAGCAAGGCGTTTCTCGGGCGCGAAGTGGCCGGTGAAGTGCTGGATACTCGCGCGCACCGTGGCATCGTTCGTTATGACCCGACCGAGTTGGTAGTCAGCGTGCGTGCCGGCACGCCGTTGTCCGAGTTGCTCGCCGCGCTGGACGCTGCCGGGCAAATGTTGCCGTGCGAACCGCCAGCGTTCGGCGACGGCGCCACGGTCGGCGGCATGATCGCCACCGGGTTGTCCGGGCCACGGCGGCCATGGTCGGGCTCGGTGCGGGATTTCGTCCTTGGCACAAGGGTGATCACCGGTCTCGGCCAACACCTGCGCTTCGGCGGTGAAGTGATGAAAAACGTCGCTGGTTATGACCTGTCGCGGCTGATGGCCGGTAGTTACGGCTGCCTAGGCGTGCTGACTGAAGTCTCGCTGAAAGTCCTGCCCAAACCCCGTCAGTGCCTGAGCATCCGCCTCGATATCGACTGCACCCGCGCCTTGGCCAATCTCGCCGAATGGGGCCAGCAACCGCTGCCGATCAGCGCCGCGTGTCACGATGGCGACAGCCTGTACCTGCGCCTTGAGGGCGGCGAAGGCTCTGTGACGGCGGCGCATCAACGTTTGGGCGGTGAACCGCTGGACTCGGTGTTCTGGCGGGATTTGAACGAACAACGTTTGCCGTTTTTCGACGAAGGCCTGCCGCTTTGGCGCCTGTCACTGCCCAATAACCTCGGCCCACTGGACTTGCCAGGCGAGCAACTGATCGACTGGGCCGGCGCGCAACGCTGGCTTAAATCCGACAAACCGCACATTCATATCCACGCTCAGGAACTCGGCGGCCACGCCACGTGCTTCACTCACGGCGCCAGTGACTCGCCGTTCCAGCCGCTGGACTGGACCCTGCTGCGCTATCACCGGCAACTCAAGGCGCAACTCGACCCGCAAGGGCTGTTCAACCCAGGCCGGATGTACGCGGAGTTCTAGCCATGCAAACCACCCTCAGCGAGCAATCCCGACTGTTGCCCCGTGCCGCCGAGGCGGAAAAGATCCTGCGCACTTGCGTGCATTGCGGCTTTTGCAACGCCACCTGTCCGACCTATCAATTACTCGGTGATGAACTCGATGGCCCGCGCGGGCGCATCTATCTGATCAAGCAAGTGCTCGAAGGCGCACCGGCCACCCCGCAGACGCAACTGCACCTGGACCGCTGCCTGTCGTGCCGCAACTGCGAAACCACCTGCCCGTCCGGCGTCGATTATCACAACTTGCTCGACATTGGCCGGGCGGTGGTCGATCACGCGGTACCGCGTCCGGCGGCGCAGCGTTTGTTGCGTGAGGGACTGCGGGCCTTGGCACCGAATCCGGGGTTGTTCAAGGGTTTGCTGCGGATGGGCACGGCATTCCGACCGCTGTTGCCGCGAATGTTTGAAAGCAAACTGCCACAGCATCTGCCGAGTTCGGGTGTGCGCCCGCACCCACAGCATGCGCGCCGGGTTTTGCTGCTGGAAGGCTGCGTGCAACCGGGTTTGTCGCCGAATACCAATGACGCCACGGCGCGGGTGCTGGATCGACTCGGGATCAGTGTCACGCCAGTGGCCGAAGCGGGTTGTTGCGGCGCGCTGGACTATCACCTCGACGCCCAGGCCAAAGGCCTCGACCGCGCCCGGCAGAACATCGACGCCTGGTGGCCGCATCTGCAAAACGGCGCCGAAGCCATCGTGCAGACCGCCAGCGGCTGCGGCGCGTTCATCAAGGATTACGGGCATCTGCTGGAGGATGATCCGGCTTACGCCGACAAGGCGCGGCGGATCAGCGAACTGACCCTCGATCTGGTGCAGGTTATCGCGCAGGAACCGCTAGAGCAGGTGTGTGCCGCCGGCGAACAGCGCATCGCCGTGCATTGCCCGTGCACCTTGCAGCACGCGTTGAAACTTGGCGGCGCCGTTGAAGCGGTGCTGACTCGCCTGGGCTTCAACCTGACCAACGTGCCGGACGGGCATTTGTGCTGCGGTTCGGCGGGCACTTATTCGCTGACTCAACCGGCCATCGCCCGGCAACTGCGCGACAACCGCCTCAATGCTCTGGAAAGCGGGCGCCCTGAGCTGATCGTCACCTCCAACATCGGCTGCCAGAGCCACCTCGCCAGCGCTGGTCGGACACCGGTCAGGCACTGGATCGAACTGGTGGATCAGTCGTTGGCAGAATGAAGTTCGTAGGATTCTTCGTTTGCCCGCGCGGGAGAAGGCTGCGATCTTTTCCTCCATCCATTTCGTGACCGTGGCAGGAATTTTTTTCATGACCGTGCAGCCTTTCGTCAGCCCCGACCTGATCCGCCAACGCTTCTCCAAAGCGATGTCCGACATGTACCGCGAAGAAGTCCCGCTGTACGGCGCGCTAATGGAACTGGTGGAGCAGACCAACCGCGACGTGCTTTCACGTCAGCCAGACATCGCCCGACAACTCAACAGCACAGGCGAAATCGAACGGCTGGACATGGAGCGTCATGGCGCGATCCGTGTGGGCACCGCGACGGAACTGGCCACCCTCGCCCGCCTGTTCGCGGTGATGGGCATGCAGCCGGTGGGTTATTACGACCTGACGCCGGCGGGTGTGCCGGTGCATTCCACGGCGTTTCGCGCGGTGCATGAAGAGGCGCTGCAAGTCAGTCCGTTTCGAGTGTTTACCTCGTTGTTGCGGCTGGAGTTGATTGAAGATCCTGAACTTCGCGCCTTTGCCGAATCGGTGCTGGGCAAGCGTTCGATCTTCACGGCGGCGGCATTACGTTTGATCGCGCAGGCTGAGACCGCTGGCGGACTCAACGAAGCCGAAGCACAGGAATTCGTCCTACAAGCGCTGGAAACCTTTCGTTGGCATCACAGCGCAACCGTTACCGCTGCGCAGTACCAGACGTTGAGCGCCCAGCACCGTTTGATCGCCGACGTAGTAGCGTTCAAAGGCCCGCACATCAATCACCTGACACCGCGCACTCTCGACATCGACGTCGTTCAGGAGCAGATGCCGGCTCATGGCATCACGCCAAAAGCCGTGATCGAAGGTCCACCGCGCCGGCAATGCCCGATCCTGTTGCGCCAGACCAGCTTCAAGGCCTTGGATGAGCCGATCGCCTTCACCGACCAAAGCGAAACTCGTGGCAGTCACAGCGCGCGTTTCGGCGAAATCGAACAACGTGGCGCGGCGCTGACACCCAAGGGCCGGGCGTTGTATGACCGCCTGTTGAATGCGGCGCGGGATGAGCTGGGTGATTTCCCCAACGAAGCCAATGCCGCACGCTACAACACGCTGATGACTCAGCACTTTGGCGAACTTCCTGACAGTGTCGAGGGCATGCGCGAACAGGGTCTGGCCTACTTTCGCTATTTCGCCACGGAAAAGGGCTTGGCGGCGGGTAGTCTCAATGAGGCCTCGCTGGAAGACTTGTTACGTGACGGCTATGTGAAAGCGGAGCCGTTGGTGTACGAAGATTTCCTGCCGGTCAGTGCGGCGGGGATTTTTCAGTCCAACCTTGGGGATACGGCTCAGACACACTATGGCGAGCATTCCAATCGGCAGGCATTTGAACAGGCGCTGGGACGTCCGACGATTGATGAGTTGGGGTTGTATGCGCAGACGCAGCAGCGGTCGATTGAAGAGTGCGCGCACGTGCTACGTCTGAAGTTGATCTGATAGTGAAATCCTCTACAAAGGGCCTCGTGATGGCACGGAGCCTTGATGCGCAAGAAGTTGCGCACATGCTCGTAATATTTCGCCCTTAAAATCGCTACAGCTCACGCCATTCATGGCCTGCAGCCAAGTGCGCAAAAAGTTGCGCAGTACTGCGCAACTTCTTGCGCACTTTTGCCCCCAAACCACGGCCAAACATCCTGCGTTTAGCCTCCAACATCCGCTTACCCCCCACATGCCGGGGACTTCGCAAAACCTGGCACGCTCCTTGATAACAGTCAGGCACCCACCGGGCGATTTCGCCTCCCGGGCACCCTAAATTTATCCGCAAGGAGAGCATCCCATGGCAACACCAGCGTACATGTCGGTTACCGGCGAAAAACAAGGCCTGATCACTGCCGGCGCCTTCACCGCCGACTCCGTTGGCAACACCTACCAGGAAGGCCACGAAGACCAGGTTATGGTTCAGGCTTTCAGCCACGACGTGATCATCCCGCGTGACCCACAATCCGGTCAGCCAACCGGTCAGCGCGTTCACAAGCCAGTTGTGATCACCAAGGTCTACGACAAGGCTTCGCCACTGCTGCAAGCCGCTCTGACCTCCGGCGAGCGCATGAGCGAAATCGTTATCCAGTGGTTCCGTACTTCGGCTCAAGGTACTCAAGAGCACTACTACACCACCAAACTGGAAGACGCGATCATCGTCGCCATCAACAACAAAATGCACAACTGCCAGGATCCAGGCAACTCGCACTTCACCCACCTGGAAGAAGTGCAGTTCACCTACCGCAAAATCACCTGGACCCACGAAGTCTCCGGTACTTCGGGTTCCGATGACTGGCGTGCTCCAGTCGTTTAATTACGGCTGATCGTTACAAGCATCGGCCAGCTCTGCTGGTCGATGTTGTTTACGCCCCTCCAGAATTTCGCGTACGTTGACCCGCTTTTGCGGGCGTCGACGAGCGCCGCTGTACAGCACGAGGAACAAGGGATGTTCGCGCCGGCCAATGAAACCCACTTTGCCCTGACCATCGAAGGGCTTTCCGCTGATTTTCAGGTGTTTACCCTGCAAGGTCGGGAAGCCATCAGCCAGCCTTTTGTCTTTGAGGTGGAGCTGGTCAGTGAGCAGCCGTCGCTGGACCTCGAAACCCTGCTGCACAAACCGGCCTTCCTGCAGCTGTCGCCCGACGGCAGCGGCATTCACGGCCAGATCTATCGCGCCGCGCAAGGTGACTCCGGCAAACGCCTGACCCGCTATTCGGTGACCCTGCGCCCGCAACTGTCGTACCTGGCGCACCGCGTCAACCAGCGCATCTTCCAGAACCTCAGCGTGCCGAAAATCATCGGCATGGTCCTCGAAGAACACGGCATCCAGAGCAACGCTTACGATTTCCAGACCGGCTCGATCTACCCCGAGCGCATCTACTGCGTGCAGTACGACGAGTCGGACCTGCATTTCATCCAGCGTCTGTGCGAAGAAGAAGGCATTCACTACCACTTCCAGCACACGGCGACGGCACACAAACTGGTATTCGGCGATGACCAAACGGTGTTCCCGAAACTCAAGCCTGTGGCCTATCAGCAAGACTCCGGCATGGTCGCCAACGACCCGGTGATCAAACGCTTCGACCTGCGCCTGGAAACCCGCACCAGCCGCACCACCCGCCGCGATTACGACTTCGAAAAACCACGCATCACCCTCGAAAGCGAAAACCGTGGCGACGCCCTGCCCGATCTTGAAGACTACGATTATCCGGGTCGTTTCATCGACCGCGAACGCGGCAAGCACCTGGCCAAACGCGCCCTCGAACGCCACCGCAGCGACTTCCAACTGGCTGAAGGCAAGAGCGATCAGCCGTTGCTGGTCAGCGGCCACTTCCTCGCGCTGACCGCGCACCCGAAAGCCAAGTGGAACGACCTCTGGCTGCTGACCGAAGTCCTCCACGAAGGCAAACAGCCGCAAGTACTGGAAGAGTCGGTGACCAGCGACACCACCGCGCTGAAAGACGATTTCCACCAGGGCTACCGCAACCGCTTTCAGGCCAGCCCTTGGGACGTGCCGAACCGCCCGCCGCTGCGCCACCCGAAACCGCGCATCCTCGGCAGCCAGAGCGCCGTGGTCACCGGCCCCAAAGGCGAAGAGATCCACTGCGACCAGTACGGCCGCGTCAAAGTCCAGTTCCACTGGGACCGCGAAGGCCAGGCCGACGACAAAACCAGTTGCTGGCTACGCGTCTCCAGCGCCTGGGCCGGCGCCCAATACGGCGGCATCGCCATCCCGCGCATCGGCATGGAAGTGCTCGTCACCTTCCTTGAAGGCGATCCCGACCAACCGCTGATCAGCGGCTGCCTGTACCACAAGGAAAACACCGTCCCGTACGCCCTGCCCGCGAACAAGACCCGCAGCACCTTCAAGACCCTGAGTTCAATGGGTGGCGGCGGTTACAACGAACTGCGCATCGAAGACAAAAAAGGTCAGGAACAGATTTATCTGCACGCCCAGCGCGACTGGGACGAGAACGTCGAACACGACCAGAAGATCCGCGTCGGCAACGAACGCCACGACACTGTCGAGAAAAACAGCTACAGCGAATTCAAGGCCGAAGAGCACCACACCGTGTACGCCGACCGCAAAGTCGAAGCGCGTGCGAATGATCACCTCACCGTGGGCGTCAATCAGCACATCAAGATCGGCACCGGCCAATTCATCGATGCCGGCCAGGAAATCCACCTGAGCAGTGGCATGAAAGTGGTGATGGAAGCCGGCGCCGAGTTGACCCTGATCGGCGGCGGCAGCTTCATCAAAATCGATGCCGGCGGCGTGACCATGAGCGGCCCGGTGATCAACATGAACTCCGGCGGCAGCCCCGGCAGTGGCACCGGCGCGGCCCCACTGATACCCGGAATCCTGAAACAGGCCGATGCCGACAAGGCCGGCCAGGTCCTTACCCCGGCCCAGATCAACACCCTCAAACGCAACGCACCATTCTGCGAAGAATGCGAAAAATGCAAGGCAGGTGCCTGTGCCATCTGATCGAATTACGCCCAAGGATTGGCTGGCACAACAGCCGCTGCAGACTGGCGAGCGTTTGTATCTGGTTATCAGTGCGGCGAGCGACAGCGACGCCCTGAAAAACCTGTACCTGACCGAACCCACCGCCCAGTTCCTGCCAATCTGGGGCGGCACGCCCTACTCCACCTGGCAACCGGTGATGCCCTACGTCACCGAACTCAAGTCCAACTCCGCATTCCTGCCGTGGATCACCGAAACCGATGCACTCGACTGGGGCTGGTTGGCGGTGTCGCGCTCGGAGCCGAACGACGTATTCGAGCATTTGCGCAGCCTGACGCAGGTGAAGATGCCGGATGGGACGGAAGTGTTTTTCCGCTTCTGGGATGGGCGGCATATCTACCCGATTCTGCATGGACTGGGGGACAAGGCAGGGGAAGTGATGCCGATGTTTGAGCGGTATCTGATTAATGGTCAGGCGCTGGAGGTTGGACCGAGGGCGCAGCCGAAGGTGAAGGATTGGCCGTGGTGGGAGGTGCCGAAGCCGTTGCTGGATAGCTTGGCCAAGGAAAATCCAACAACGCTGATCGGCAACCTGATGCAGTGGCTGGAAGAAGAGCGTCCGGACATCTACAACGCCTGGCCCGAAAACAACCTGAAACTGAAAGTCAGCCGTTTCGTGCGCCGCCCGAATGCGCCGGACAATCTTAAAGAAGCACTGTTAAACCACCTGATTCTGGAGCAAGGCTGATGATCGCAAAGGAACGCATTGCCTTCGTTGACAACCAACTGAAGAATTTCAAGAACAGCCTGACGATTTACCAGAAGCAAACCAATTCCTGGTACGCAAGTCTAGCTGATGAAGTCAGCCATAAAACGAATAAGCCCTCCCTGTTGGGAATGGAGCGGATCATCAAAGCCGGCGGGACCTCGACCGCGGTGAGCATGACAGATGACAACTTTAGTGTTGTGGCCAAGTGCCCGCAGAAAGGGCCTCTACTGATCGAGAGCAAGTTCGAATCGCTTTACGACATTCCTCTGGGCGATATTGAAGTTGAGGTAGTTGCAGAGGATGGCAGCTCGACCCACAAGGTCAAACTGGACGCTCAAGGTAAAGCGAGTTGGTCAGATGGCGTACCGGGTAAACGCTACATAATCCGTGTTCACAACGAAGTGACACCAACGCAGATAAACACGCTGTTTGATTCTTACAAGGGGCTCAACAGCGAACTGGAAGGCTTTCTTCGCAAAAAATGGACGGGGCCCAACGGATATCGGCAGCAATGGTCCAGTCTGTCGCTCTCCGGTACCGTCATGGCTATTGGCAATGGCATCCTCGACGGTGGTTGGGAGGCAATTAAAGGCGTTTGGGATGGGATCAAACTTGTTCTCGATATCCTTCAAGATCCTGGCAAGTTTGGAAAAAAACTAGGCGAAGGTGCCCAAGAGCTAATCGATGTAGCAAAAACTGCCCCTGATGTCATGAAAAAGGCCATGCTTTTAGCCAGTGACGAAGCATCGCTTTTCCTCATGATGCACACTGCGGTTATCTGGCTGGCCAGCCTGCCACCAATGAAAACCGCAGGCGATGCCGCAAAAATGACTACGGCGGCTGTCGTGGGCATTGCCATCGATATCGTCATTTCCATTGTTTTGACAGTGGCCGCCGAAGGCACGGGCCTGATTTATCTCGCCGCACGGATCAAGAAATACGGAGAAATCGTCCTTAAAGCCGTTATTAATTTTGTTAAGTCAATCTTTGAAATTATTAAAGGCTTCATGGCATACGTTACCAAGTACGTTCCAGTGGCCGCGCGCGGTATTGGAAGGCAAGTTAAACAAGGCGTAGTGCAAGTTCGATTCGATGGTAAAGCAAACGCTCGTCTAGGTACTGGGGCGCACGGTGACGATGCTTCGAGACAAGCCACGACGCCCGCAAATAAAAGCGCTGAGCCCGTGTCTTGCACGCGCGTCGACAAATGCCCGGTTTCGATGGTTACCGGTGAAGAGTTGCTGACGCTGACCGATGGGCAACTGGATGGTCTGCTGCCGTTTGAGTGGACCCGCCTGTACAGAACCAGCGCCGTGGAAATCGACTGCGGCTTGGGATATGGCTGGAGCCATGCACTGGCCCATCGCCTCGAAATAAACGGCGACGAAGTCGTTTGGATCGACCACGAAAACCGCGCAACGCCCTTCCCGCTCCCAACAGAAAAACGTCCGGCAATCACCAACAGCCTCTCGCGAGCCGCCATTTTTCTCGGTGACGATCCCTCCGAACTGGTCCTGGCCCAAGCAGGTAAACGCCCATCGTTCTACCATTTCCGCTTCAACAGCAAAGGCGCAACTCTGATCGCCATCAGCGACAGCTATGGCAATCGACTGCACGTCACACGGGACATTCACGGCCGTATCAAACGTCTCGACAACGGTGCCGGTCGCGCCCTGCTTCTGCGCTACGACCGCAAACACATCATCGCGGTCGACTATCAGCAGTTTCTGCCTGCGGACAATCTTGAAGACGCCTGGAACACCGTGCAGACGCTGGTTACCTACAGCTATGACGCCCAGCATCGTCTAATCGAGGCGAAGAATGCCGCCGGTGAAGCCGAACACTATCGCTACAACGAGCAGCACGTCATTCTCGAGCGGCAACTGGCAGGCGGCGCAGCTTTCTACTGGGAGTGGGAAAACGAAGGAAAACTGTCTCGCTGCACCCGTCACTGGGCCAACTTCTCGCAGATGGAAGCGCAATACGCCTGGGATGACAAAGGCAGCGTGACCGTCACCAACGCCGATGGCAGCGAAGAGGTCTACACCCACGACGACAAGGCACGACTGGTCAGCAAGATCGATCCGGACGGCGCCGAACACCTCAAAGCCTACAACGACAAAGGCCAATTGATCGCAGAAAAGGATCCGTTGGGCGCCGTCACCGAATACCGCTACGACGACAACGGATTGATGACCGCCGTCATCCCGCCGGAAGACGAAGCCACCACGTATGAATACATCAACGGTTTCGTCAGCGATGTGCATCGCGGCAAGGCCAGTTGGAAGTATCAACGCAACCGTCAGGGTGATATCACCCAGCAAATTGATCCGGACGGCAACGCCACGCTCTACAGCTACGACCGCCAAGGGCGTCTGCTGGAGATTCGGCATCCGGACGGCAGCCGCCATCAGCTCGGCTGGAACAACCTCGGCCAGTTGCTGGAAGAACGCCTGCCCGATGGCGGCCAACGCAAGTATCGTTACGATGCTTTGGGTCGGCAGATCACCCGGCAAGAAGAATCCGGCGCTATCACCCAGTACCAATGGGATGCTGCCAATCGCCTTGCGCAAGTCACACTGCCGGGCGGCGCAACCCGTGCGTTTACCTATAACGCTTACGGCAATGTCACTGCCGAGCGCGATGAACTCGGCCGCATCACGCGATATGAGTATGCGGACAACCTGCATCTGGTCAGTCGTCGCATCAATCCGGACGGTAGCCAACTGCGCTACCGCTACGACAACTCGCGCCTGCTGCTCACTGAAATAGAAAACGAGCGCGGCGAACACTACCAACTCAACTATTACGCCAATGGCCTTATCCAGCAGGAAACCGGCTTCGACGGTCGCCGTACGGCATACGAGTACGACCTCAACGGTCAGTTGCTGAAGAAAACCGAGTTTGGTGATGACGGCTGCGAACTCGTTACCGAGTATCAACGCGACGCCGCTGGCCGACTGATGGTGAAAACCCTCGCCGATGGTGAGCAGATCCATTACAGCTACGACGCACTCGGTCGTCTGGTCAACGTCGACGACGGTCACTGGCCGCTCGCCTACAAGTACGATCTGCAAGATCGCCTCATCGAAGAACATCAAGGCTGGGGCACCCTTCGATACGAGTACGACAGCGTCGGCCAGCTAAGCCATTGCCGCCTCCCGGATGGCAGTAAACTCGACTACCGCCATTTGTCCGGTGGACGACTGAGCAGCATCGACCTCAACGGCTCTCGCCTGACCAGCCACCAGTTCAGTGCCGGTCGCGAGCAGCAACGCCAACAAGGCCTGTTGCTCAGCCAATACCAGTACGACGAACAAGGCCGGCTGCAAGCGCACAGCGCAGGCCAGCGAGACAAAAATCTGTTCCAGCGCCGTTACAACTACGACGCCAACGGCAACCTCGCTGGCGTTGACGACAGCCGCAAAGGTAACCGTAGCTATCACTACGATCCATTGGATCGGCTGATCAGCGTTCGCGGCGCAACACCGGAAAGCTTTGCCCACGACCCGGCAGGTAACTTGCTTGGCCAAAGCAACGAAGGCACAGCGAACCTCGCGAACGTCAAAGGCAACCGCCTGCTGATGCAGGGTGACCGCCATTACGACTATGACGCTTATGGCAACCTGATCCGTGAACGCCGAGGCACTGGGCAGAAACTCGTTACCGAATACCGCTACGATTGCCAACACCGCCTCATCGGCGTCAGCCTGCCCGGAGGTAATACCGCCAGCTACAAGTACGACGCCTTCGGCCGTCGGATCGAAAAAACCATAGACGGCCATACCACTGAATTTCTGTGGCAAGGCGAACGGCTGATCGCAGAGAGTGCCGACAATCGCTACCGCAGCTATATCTACGAACCGGGAAGCTTCCGCCCGCTGGCCATGCTCGACGGTGAAGGCCCACCCAAGGCCACACCGTTCTACTACCAACTCGACCATCTCGGAACCCCGCAGGAGCTCACCGACTACAGTGGTGAGATCATGTGGTCGGCGAAATACCGTGCGTACGGCAATCTGGTAGCGCTGGACGTCAGCGAAATAGACAACCCGTTGCGCTTTCAGGGCCAGTATTTCGATGCCGAGACGGGGTTACACTACAACCGGCACCGCTACTACAATCCGGGCACTGGACGTTTTTTGACACCAGACCCGATCAAGCTTGCGGGTGGTTTGAACAACTACCAGTACGTGCCTAACCCTACGGGGTGGGTGGATCCGTTGGGGCTAGCGAGTAAAGAGTGTGATGGGCCAGAACCCTATGACAACTCCGCTCATAACGCCGCCAAATACGAAGCCATGAAACGTGACCTTAGAACGACTGAGGCTGCTAACCCCTTAGTCGAAAGTTTGCGAGCCACTGGTGATCTTCCCCCAAACTACGTTACTAAAGCTCAGGCAACACAAAGTGGATGGAAAAAAGGCAAAGCAGTCAACAATAGCGTTCCTGGTGGGCAGCTAGGCGGGGATGTATTCTATAATGATACAAACGTACTTCCTTCAGCCCCCGGCCGAACCTGGTATGAAGCTGACGTCGGTCTCAATAACACGATGTCTCGAAGCAATCAGCCCGGAACCAGATTACTTTACTCAGATGACGGCCTGCTTTACATCACTAGCGATCACTACGAAACTGTCACCCCTATTGGAAAGTGGAAGTGAATTAAAATGATAATTGAGCTTGATGGATTATCCATCTCATCCGAGCAAGAATTCCATAAGCGAATAGCATCTGCTTTTTCCGTCACCCAATACTACGGTCACAATCTCAATGCTCTTTGGGACCTGCTCAGCACCGACGTAGAACGCCCAATCGAATTAATTTGGACAAACTCAAAACATTCAGAAGAACGAATGGGCGATTCATATAGAAAAATATTAATCATTCTTGACCGAGTAAAAAATCAAGATGAAAGCTTTGGATTGGATGAGAAATTCAGCTACCAACTGAAATAGCAAAAAACCAACCATAAGAAATTGGCAGATTTTCTCTATTTAGATGGACAAGAGTAATATTTCGGAGGAGTTCAGTACCTTCTTGACTCGATATGTGGTGTAAGGCGGATTCCGTAGAAAAAGTAGCTTCCGCAAACATCGTGGCAAGGCGCGCTGGAAAAATATGAGCGCAACCGTCAGGGTGACATCACCCAACAAACCGACCCGGACGGCAACGAAACCTACTACAGCTATGACCGTCAGGGCCGACTGCTGGAAATTCGTCACCCCGACGGCAGCCGCCATCAACTGGGTTGGAACAACCTTGGTCAATTGCTCGAAGAACGCCTGCCGGACGGTGGTCAGCGCAAGTACCGCTACGATGCACTCGGCCGGCAAATCACCCGGCAGGACGAATTCGGCGCCATCACTCATTACCAATGGGACGCTGCTGATCGTCTGACCCAAGTCACCCTGCCCGGCGGCGCCACCCGTGCTTTCACCTATAACCCGTATGGCCGGGTCACCGCCGAACGCGACGAACTCGGACGCATCACTCGCTACGAGTACGCCGACAACCTGCACCTGGTCAGCCGCCGCATCAATCCGGACGGCAGCCAACTGCGCTACCGCTACGAGAACTCACAACTCAACCTCACCGAGATTGAGAACGAGCGCGGCGAGCGCTATCAGCTCGACTACTACTCGAACGGACTGATCCAGCAGGAAACCGGTTTCGACGGTCGCCGCACCGCCTACGAGTACGACCTCAACGGTCAACTGCTGAAGAAAACCGAGTTCGGCGACGACGGCAGCGAACTGATCAGCGAGTACCAGCGCGATGCCTCTGGTCGCCTGCTGGTGAAGACCCTGCCCGACGGCGAGGAAATCCACTACAGCTACGACGCCCTAGGTCGCCTGGTCAACGTCGAAGACGGTCACTGGCCGCTTGCTTACGAATATGACGTGCAGGATCGCCTGATCACCGAACACCAGGGCTGGGGCACCACCCGTTACGAATACGACAGCGTCGGCCAATTGAGTCAATGCCGCCTGCCCGATGGCAGCACGCTTGATTACCGTCATTTGTCCGGTGGGCGCCTGAGCAGCATCGACCTCAACGGTTCTCGCCTCACCGGCCACCAGTTCAGTGCCGGTCGCGAACAACAGCGACAACAGGGTTTGCTCCTAAGCCAATACCAGTACGACGAACAAGGTCGCCTGCAAGCGCATAGCGTTAGCCAACGCGACAAAAATCTGTTCCAGCGACGTTACAACTATGACGCGAATGGCAACCTAGCCGGCGTAGATGACACCCGCAAAGGTAATCGCAGTTATCACTACGACCCGTTGGATCGACTGATCAGTGTGCGTGGTGCGACGCCGGAAAGCTTCGCCCACGATCCAGCAGGCAACCTCCTCGGTCAGAACGACCTGCCCGTAGCCAATTTGGCTAACGTCAAAGGCAACCGCCTGCTGATGCAGGGCGACCGCCATTACGACTACGACGCTTACGGTAATTTGAGCCGTGAACGTCGTGGCGCCGGCCAGAAACTCGTCACCGAATATCGCTACGACTGCCAGCATCGCTTGATCGGCGTCAGCCTGCCGGGCGGCAGCATCGCAACCTACAAGTACGATGCCTTCGGTCGTCGTATAGAAAAAACCGTTGACGGCCACACCACTGAATTCCTGTGGCAAGGCGAGCGCCTGATCGCCGAAAGCGCCGAGAATCACTATCGCAGCTATGTCTACGAACCTGGTAGCTTCCGACCGTTGGCAATGCTCGACGGCGAAGGTCCGCGCAAAGCAACGCCGTTCTACTATCAACTCGACCACCTTGGTACACCTCAGGAGCTGACCGATTACGGCGGCGAGATCATGTGGTCGGCCAAATACCGAGCTTATGGCAACCTGGCGGCACTCGACGTCAGCGAAATCGATAACCCGTTGCGCTTCCAGGGTCAGTATTTCGATGCCGAGACAGGGTTACATTACAACCGACATCGCTACTACAATCCGGGTACTGGACGGTTCTTGACGCCGGATCCGATAAAGCTTGCGGGGGGGGTTGAATAACTACCAGTACGTGCCTAACCCTACGGGGTGGGTGGATCCGCTAGGGTTGAATGGATGCCCACCAGATGGAGATGGTGAAGGAAACCCAACGGCACCGACAGAAAATGCTCGAGTCGATACGAAAGAACCTTCGGCACCTGAGATCCCGTGGTCGAATGGTTCTGTAAAAAGAGCATCAGATGCACTTGATCGCGGTGCTACCTCCGTCACCGTAAATAGCAGAGCAGAAGCTGAGGAGCTATTCTTGGGAAAATATGTCGGCCAAGGATATAGGAACGCCGAAGAGTTCAACTCTGCGACTGCTAAAACGCATTTTAGAAAAACGAAAGAACCCGAAAAATACTATCACTGGGATGACACACCGGTTTCAGATATTAAAACAAGAAAGGTAACAATGGCGAATCACGACCCAAGCGACCCACATGGTGCTCATCCACATTTGCAGCTTCACCCTGTGAAAGGGGAAGTGATAAGAATCTATTGGCCAAACCAGTTTGAAGGACAAAAATGAGCACCCACAAAATAATCCCTAGAAAAGTATGGTGGGGCTTGGAGGCAAAATCATATACAGAGATTGCTCAAGAGCTTCCGTCGCAGGATGAGTCACTTCGAAAGTGGATCGCAATCTACGCTGTTTATCATTTAAACTTCGAAGACAGGTTCCCTAGAGAGCGTTATTACAATTTTCTAGAGGACGCAAAACATTCTAAATATGTAATTGTAGAGTTCACCCTCCCAATCCACCTTCTTGAGACGAGAGATAGCATTGGTGCCAACGACACAACAATCACAAAATGCAAAACTGTAGAGACAGAGGAAGAAATAAACCACTTTCTTCATGAGCACAATATAAACCCAGAACTATTCACCCCCCCATGGACATGTGAGTACCCATTAGACTAAATCCAACATTAAAAAGGGGACAGATTTATTTTCTAAAAACTGAAAATAAATCTGTCCCCTTTTCTCTTGAAAGAACGGGATGACTCGATCCCAGGCGCGTCGCCAGGCTGCAACCACCGTTGGATATTGCTTGCCCCAAGGGCCAGATTCGAAGGCATCCAGAGCTTGCTCGGCGACCTCAGCGTTGAGTGCTTGATAAATCGGTTTCAGGGCCTTGGCCAGCTCGCGACGCTTGTCCCATGCTGCGTAATCAAGGCTGTTGCGGATCAGGTGCACGATGCATGTCTGCAACGCCGTCTGAGGGAACACTGCACTCAAGGCTTCGGGCATGCCTTTGAGACCGTCCGTTACCGCAATCAGGACATCTTCGACACCCCGGGTTTTGAGGTCGTTGAAGACTTTCATCCAGAATTTGGCGCCCTCTGTGTTCTCAATCCAGATGCCCAGAATATCTCGGGTGCCGTCCGGTAGTACGCCCAGAGCCAGGTAAATCGCTTTGTTGCGAACCACGCCTTCATCACGGATTTTAACCCGCAGTGCATCGAAGAAAATGACCGGGTACATAGGCTCAAGTGGCCGTTGCTGCCAGGTACTGACTTCCTCCAGAACACCGTCGGTGACGGTACTGATGAAGTCATGCGAGACGTCTGTTCCGTACTGTTCGGAGAGAAATGCACGAATCTCGCGAACGCTCATACCACGGGCATACATGGCAATAATCTTGTCATCAAAGCCTGTAAAACGCCGCTCATGCTTAGGAATCAGTATCGGAGAAAAGCTGCCGTCACGATCTCTGGGAATGTCCAGACGCAAGGGGCCATCCTCGGTCAGCACGGTTTTACCGCTCTTGCCGTTACGCTGGTTACTCGAATCCTCAGGGCGCTCCGCGCCCTGAGGATAGCCAAGATGAAGTCCCAACTCGGCACCAAGGGCACGTTCGATAAGCGCCTTTTTGAACGCCATCGCAGCATCCTGAATAGCTTCGGCACTCATCGACTCGCTGAGGAACTGGTCGATCAGCTCTTTCGGAATGGACGGAAGGTCACGCTTGGCCTCACGGGCCGGTTTCTTTTTGGTTGGCATACATGCACCTCTGCAGCATGTTATGCCCGAACACAAAATTTATGACACTCCCTGACTCACTGATTCATGAGAGCTCTGGTCAGTTTCGACTCAACGCTCCGCCTCGATCAGGTCGTCTCCAACCTCATACTTAACCACCACCCGATTCCGATACAACCTCTCCCGCACCACCAACTCCCCCACCTGCCCCTTCTCCCTGACCTCCCGCCAAATCTCATTCTCCCGATACACCCTCCCCCCGTCCCGCACAAACCGATGCCCTTCCTGAAACACGTGATACCGATACGCCCGCACCTGGTCACATGTAGTGGTCTAATGAAACCGGACACCCATTTAGGCGAGAATGCTCGCCAGATCGAGGTGTCAGATGACTAAACAACGCCGCTCCTTTACTCCTGAATTCAAGCGCGAGGCTGCTGACCTTGTGCTCAAACAAAACTACAGCTACATCGAAGCCAGCCGTTCGCTCGGCATTGGTGAGTCGGCATTGCGCCGCTGGGTTGACCAGATTCAGAAAGAACATAAAGGCGTCACTCCGCAGAGCAAGGCACTGACTCCGGAACAGCAAAAAATTCAGGAGCTGGAAGCCCGGATTGCTCGGCTTGAGCGAGAGAAATCAATACTAAAAAAGGCTACCGCGCTCTTGATGTCGGAAGATCACGAGCGTTCGCGCTGATTGACCAGTTGAGGGCACATGAGCCGGTTGATTGGCTGTGCAAGGTGTTTGACGTCACTCGCTCGTGTTACTACGCCCAGCGCCCGCGGCGCCGCACGCCGGATGTCGAACGGCTTCGATTGCGTAGTCGCGTAAGTGAGCTGTTCTCGCAAAGTCGCAGCTCTGCGGGCAGTCGCAGCATCCTGTCACTGATGCGTGAAGACGGTGAGCAACTCGGTCGATTCAAAGTGCGTAGCTTGATGCGCGAGCTTGATTTAGTCAGCAAACAACCCGGCTCCCATGCCTACAAACGAGCAACAGTAGAAAGACTGGATATCCCGAACACATTGAACCGCGAGTTCGACGTGCCTGCGCCCAATCAAGTCTGGTGCGGCGATATCACCTACATTTGGGCACAAGGAAAGTGGCATTACCTGGCTGTCGTCCTGGATCTTTGTACGCGTCGGATCGTGGGCTGGGCGCTGTCGGAAAAGCCAGACGCTGAGCTGGTGATCAAAGCGCTGGATATGGCTTACGAGCAGCGTGGCAGGCCTTCGGATCTGCTATTCCACTCGGACCAGGGATCGCAATATGCAAGCCGACTCTTTCGCCAGCGGTTGTGGCGATACCGCATGCGTCAGAGCATGAGTCGACGAGGAAACTGCTGGGATAACGCACCGATGGAGCGCGTATTTCGTAGCTTGAAAACAGAATGGATACCGACCGTGGGCTATCGAACTGCGCAGGAAGCACAGCGCGATATCAGCAACTTTTTGATGCATCGCTACAACTGGATTCGGCCTCACCAGTTCAACGAGGGGTTGGCACCAGCGCGGGCCGAGGAAAAACTTAACGTCGTGTCCGGGATTAGTTGACCACTACAACACAACAACTCACCCTCCAACTGCGTCTCGCCCACCTTCAACTTCAACTGAAAACTGCGATCCGTCGGGTTATGCAGCACCAGATCAACGTAGTTGTAAAAAATTGCCGCCCCAGAGCCAAACGGTAGCACTCGGCCCTCATCCGGAAACGGATCAAAGCTGTGATTGGAGCGTTCGACCACTACCAGTGGCGAGTGAATGGCCATCCAGTGAATGAGGTTGCTCAGTTGGCATATCCCGCCACCCACCCCGGTTCGTGCTTCGCCGAAAGACAGTTCCATGCCTTCGACGTAGCCGCGTTTGCGTGTTGGCCGGCCGACGAGGCGGCAGAAAGAGAAGTGTTCGCCAGGTGCAATGACGACGCCGTCGATGGCGGCGACGGCGAGCTTCAGGTTGATGACTTTGTTGTGTTGCAGGGCGAGGTCGGAGTCGCCGAATTTGCGGATGAGTTTTGAGGTGTGTTTGAGGTAGCGAAATGGCAGCCGTTCGGCCAACGCAGCAGGCCGTGCGTAGCGCTTGCCGGAGCAGTGCCAGGCGATTTGGCGGAACAGCCTTTTTTGCCATACGCGCAGCCAGTACAGGGCTGGATGGTAGAGGGAGAGTGGTTTTTTCATCCGTGACACAACGGCGCTCGCCGTTTCTTCCTTGAACCGTAAAGGGGCGCGCAGTTTAGCGTGTCTGCCGCGCGATTCTGGAAATTAAGCTTCGCCTAAGGTTGCCTCGCTACCCTCCCGGCTCATGAACCCTGTCGCCATTGAATCGCGGATGAGTCTTTCTGTTATGAGTGCGTTTGATCTGCCAACCCAGCCACAGCCGAACTTCAGTCTCGTTTTGGTCAATTACAAAACCCCGGACATCACCAGGATGTGCCTGGAGTTATTGCACCAGCACGTCGTTGAACAGCGAATTCCGGTGTGGGTGGTGGACAACGATTCGGCAGATGAAAGTCTGGATTACTTGCGTTCGCTTGACTGGATCAATCTGATTGAGCGGCCTTCGCCGTGCAAAGAAGCAGGCCATATTGCCCATGGCAAGGCACTGGATCTGGCGCTGGAAAAAGTTGAAACCGATTACCTTTTCTTGCTGCACACCGACACTTTTGTCTACGACAAAGAAGTGTTTGCGATGATGATGCGCGAGTGCACGAAAAGTGCGGATATGGCGGCAGTCGGTTGTGTCGAGCAAATCAATCGGGGGGTTGTGCGTGATACCTGGCGCTTAACTTCGCGCTTTTGCAAGCATTATGTTCGCCAGTTAAAAGTCCGTTTGGGTTTGAAATCCAAACCGCCGAGACCTTATAAAGAAACTCATCTGAAAAGTTTCTGCACCTTGTGGAATGCTCGATTGATGAAGTCGCTGGACCTGCACTTTTGCATGGATGATCGAGTGCCGGGTTATACGTTGCAGGATCGGATGGCGGGTCTGGGCTATGGCATCAGGTTCCTGTCGCCACGCAAGATTTTCCGCTATCTCGATCACATCCAGGCAGGAACGGTCGCTGCGGCGGGCACCTACGGGGAAAATCACCGTCGGACGAAAATGTATCAGGCAACGATCAAGCGCTTCCAGGGCCAGCGAACCAAAACTGCGACGCACGCGTGAAATTATTCGGATGTCTAGTCCTGAAATAGGTTTACACCTGTTTCAGCCTCAAAACGCCCGATGCACCGCATCGGGCGTTTTGTATTTCAGCGACAGATGAGGCCGCTCGTTGTTATAGATCTGCACCGACTCGTCCACCATCCGGATGGCCTCTGCAAAATCTTTGGGGCGATGCAGCAATAACTCGTTTTTCAAAATCCCGTTCACACGCTCAGCCAACGCATTTTGGTAGCAGTCGTAGCCATCGGTCATTGAGCAGGTGATGCCGTATTTGGCATGCAGCCGCTGATAAAGCTCGGAGCAGTATTGGACGCCTCTATCCGAGTGATGCACCAGGCGTTGCTCCGTTGTCCGCTGCCTGAGGGCTTTGTTGAACGCCTGGATCACCGATTCGGTGTGCAAGCTTTCATGGACATGGTGCCCCACGATTTT
The DNA here is from genome assembly GCF_059716145.1 of Pseudomonas sp. LBUM1648. NCBI lineage: Bacteria > Pseudomonadati > Pseudomonadota > Gammaproteobacteria > Pseudomonadales > Pseudomonadaceae > Pseudomonas > Pseudomonas sp. LBUM1648. Next base: position 2,444,109 of record NZ_CP166808.1, on the reverse strand, counting down.
TCGAGAGTACGCATCGGTGATCAAACTCAGATAAGCCACACCCGTTTGCGTCGGTAAGTAGGTGATGTCCGCAACCCATACTTGCTCTGGCGCCTTGGCGACTACCTGAATCGGTCCATCTTTGAGCAGGTTTGGATGCCGGCGAAAGCGATGATGGCTGTCTGTCGTTTTGTGATACGCCCGTCTGCGGGGAACCAGTTCGCGCCGATCTCGCAAGATATCGAATAAACGGTCTCGACCAACCTTTACGGACACTTCTGGCTCAGTGCGCATTAGATTGTGAAGTTTTCGGGTGCCAAGGCGCGGCTGCCTAAGTCGCTTTTCCCTCACGAATCCCATCACTTCCTGGGCATGACGGGCCCGGGCATCACACGCCCGGTTGCGCTTGTAATAAGCCTGACGGGAAATCCCCATGAACTGGCAAGCCCTACTGATGCTCAGGCCTTGGATCTGCCCTTGGGAGAGGACTTGCCGGATCGCTTTTTTACGACAGAAACACCGAAGTCGTTCTTCAAAACGTCAACGACGGCCTCGAAAAACTGAGCTTTCTGGTTGGCTTGGGCAAGCTTTTCTTCAAGCTCTTTGATTCGCTGTTCGGGTGTCAGGGGTTTATCGGGCTCATCCATGGAACGGGGTCTCTTGGAGCGAATGGACGCGCCTTGACTCCAGTCCTGCCGACCATGCCTGCGTAACCAGTTCAGTACGGTCGTTTTACCCTGAATGCCATAGCGCTCTTGAGCCTCTTTATAACTCAACTCGCCTTTTTCGACCTGATCGACGACCGACAATTTAAAGGTCAGCGTGTAATCACGCTGACTGCGCCTTTCTCCCGTATTCATTACTCCCTCCTGAGAATGGGTCAGAAGGTGTAAACCTTATTCAGGACGGGACAGGAGCAACAAAAAGGGCGACTTTAAAATCGCCCTTTTTGTTAACTGAAATTGTATACATCCGCTCCCGAGGAGGTGTTCGCCCAGTGTAATGGCCTGGCAATCCATGCACCGGTAAAGAGCCCTGACACTGGGCGAACGGGAGGGATTTTAATAGAAGTTGGCGGTTATGTCGTCATCGACGTACATGAAATTTATGTACGAATAAGTTAATAGATATTTATCGGCGATTGCTTTCGTGAAACTTTCAAGAAAAGCAAACTCAACTAATAGTATGACTACTCTCATACATAAACTGTACAAGAGCAGTCACCCTGTAGAGTTAATACTCAACTTTCGTGTTGACTGGTCACTTTTAAGATATCGGTGTAAGTGACAAAAACGCTCTGTCCGACTTTCAGATCTTTCAGCTTGGCTTGGTTTTCAGGCGATTTCACGTCGAGGGTTTTCGACTGGCCCGCCGGGTTTTTCAGGGTTACCTGATTTTTCTTCAAATCAATTTTGGTGATTTCCAACTGCACCTGAATCTGGCGATAAGCCTCTCCGCCGGGATTATCGCTGCCGGGAGCGTTACGCACTTCGCCGGAACGCTCGACGGTGCCAGGCAGACCTTTATCCACATCGGTGTCGAGGTAGGCCGCGACAGATCGCTGAACTTCGACCTTGACCAGATCGCCGACCTTCAGATTGGCGAGGTTTTTCGCTTTGTCGCTGAGCTGAACGTGAACCTGACGACCCTCAGCGCCTTCCAGCACAACCTGATGATTGGCTGCATCAACGGACACCACTTTGGTGGTGACCTGATCTGCCTCGATGGTGGCGGACAGGGGTATCTCGGCGGCAATCGCGCCAAGGCTGGTGGCGGACAGAAGGGTTGCAAGGGTGATCGACTTGGCCAGTGCATGGAGCTTCATAAGCGTACTTTCCCTGTAGTGAGTGGCAGCACCCGGCGCCGGACTCGTCCCAAGCGTCAGATGTGTCACTGAGCATAGACGCTGTTCAGGGCTTGACCTTGGTGTGTGGTGCGGCGGTTTCTTGCGCGGTGGATTCGCCACTGGCGGTGCCTTTGCCGCTTTCCTCGCGTTTCTTCGGATCGGTGGGCCGCAATGCATCGTTGTCACGCTCGGTTTCCCCCGCTGGCCGGGGTTCGTCGGGGTGCTCGTTTTCGGATGTCGGTTTCATCGGGGTAGTCCTCAGGCTTCGGGGCCGTCCATTTCGCGGGCGACGTTAATGGCGGGCGAGTCCTTTTGTAGAGGTTGAGAGATCAAATGGAGTTCAACTCAATCCATGCACTCCCTCAGTAACCGGTCATTTCCAGATAGCCCTGCCCGCCATGACTGCCGTTGATGCGCACCGGGCCTTCCCAGTAGGGAATGCGCAGGTTCATCCACGCATTGGGGTTGAGCGCCGACAGGCTGATGTCGAGGTTTTTTTCCGGGATGCTGATCGACCAGCGCACCGGCATCGAGCGGCCAGCGACCTGGGCAGTGTCTTGCGGCGTGAGTTTGATCTGCTCGCTGTGAAGGGTTTGCGTCTGGCCGTCGGCGTTGATCCAGGTGCCGGTCAGATAAGGCGCACCGTTCTTCTGGCGCATGCGGTACAGCATGACGTGTTCGCCACTATCCAGATGCAGGGAGAACCAGTCCCAGCCGGTCTGGTTGGCGGTCAGCGGTTGGCTGCTCCACTCGCGGTCGAGCCAGGCCGGGCCGCTGACGGTGTAGGTCTGGCCGTCGATCTGCAAGGTGCCGCTGGCCTGGAAAAACGGCTGGCTGTAGTAATACGACGCCTGCCCCTCCTCCGATTTCTGACTGAATCCTTTATCACCCTGCAGCACCAGCGGACGGCTGGAGGTGAGGTGTAGTTGATAGGCGAAGGATTTATCGCGCGCACTCAGTTGCAGGTCAGTCAAAGGATCCTGCGCCTGACTGGCGAACATCCAATCGTCAATCCACGCCTCGAACGGCACCAAACGCACGCCAGCCTGACCGACGCCACCCCGGGCATAGCGTTCGGCAGCATGATGCACCGAGCTGGAAGTCACCGCCGCATGCCCCAGCCAGATCGTTTGATTGCCCCACCCTGTTTGCTCCGGCACTGGTTTCAATGCACTGCGAAAAAGCGTCCATTGCACGCCAAATTCATTGCCCTGCTGATCCTTGAGATTGGCGGTGACGTACCACCACTCGATGCGAAACCCGTCGTGGGCAGCATGATCCGCCGGGAAGCTGAACACCCGTCCCGGCACCACCGGAGTAAATGCCTGTGCCTGATCGCCCATCCCGGCAAAACCCTTCTGCTCAGGCGCTGACTGATCGCAGCCAGCGAGCAACAGCACAAGCATCAGCACAACGAGGTTAATCCTCATGGGCAAACGTCCTCAGCAGATCCACCGGTTGCGTGCGGTACAGCGAATACAGTGGCCACGCCGAGGCCAGCAAAGTCGCGAGCAACGCCAATCCCATCAACTGCACCAATTGCCACGGAAACACTCGCAACGGCAGACGCCAGCCAAACGCCTGCACGTTGATCACCGCATCCAGGCACCACGCCAGCGCGATGCCCAATGGCAGCGCCAACACCAGCGTCAATACTGCCAGCAGCCAGGTCTGGCCGAGGTTGAGCAGCATCAACTGACGTCGCGTCACGCCCAACGCCCACAGTGGTGCGAGTTGGCCGAGGCGACTCTGGCTCTGGGTCAGCAGGCTGATGAACAGCGCCACGCCCGCGACCGCCAAGGTCAGGCTATTCAGCGCGGCGGTGGCGGCGAAGGTGCGTTCGAACACCTGAACCGACCAGCCCTTGAGCCGCGCCTGATCGACGATTCGACTGTCATCCAGTTGGAAGCGCGCCTGCAACGCACTCACGAATGCCGGAATGTTTTGCGGGTCGATGCGCAGATTGAAGCGGTTTGGCGTCAGTTGTGGCCAGCCGCGCAGCAGGTGATTGATGTTGACCAGCAAATGGCCCTTGGGGTTGCCGTAATCGGCGTAGATGCCGACGATGCGCGGCGACCAGGCGCCATTCGGTGCGGGAATCGTCAGGCGATCACCCGCGCGCACTTTCAGCCGTCGCGCGAGTTGCTCGCTGAGCATCACCGCATCGTCCGTTGCCAGATGCGCCCACGGATCACTGCCGCTGGCGTCTAGCAACGGCCAGTGCTGACGATAATAAGCATGGTCGATCACCCCGAACACATCCGCCGGCCAGCCTTGCAGCGTTACCGACACCTGCCAGTTGGGCAGTATTGCCGTGACCTGCGGCTGTTGTTTCAGCCAGCTGTACATTTCGCGGGCCTGAGCCGGGTTGGTCGGATTGATGTAAAGCTCGGCGCTCAGACGTTGTTCGAGCCAGTCGTTGAAGGTCTGGCGAAAACCGGCGGTCATGCTGCCGGCGCCGATATTGGCGGCGAGCGCCAGGAGCAAAGCCATCAGCGCCAGACTCAATGCCGGAAGTTGCTGCCGGCAGTCGGCGAGAAACCACTGGCCGAGCACTGAGCGACTGCGTCCGAGCAACGGACTCAATATCGCACTCAGCAACACAGGCAAGGCCAACGCGGCACCGAGCAACAACCCCGCCATCAACACAAAACCGCTGGCCAGACTGTCGCCCCAGATCAACGCCACCAGCGCAATCACGCCCAACACCAAGGCCAGCCAACCCTGGCGACGCAGCCAACGCGCATATTGCTGGTGCCAGGCTTGCGGATCGGCCACCGCCAACAGCGGCAGACGCGCCGCCCGCAACAGGCTGTTGGCCCCGGCCAGCAAAGCTCCAAACAGACTCAAACCAATCCCGCTGAACCACCACCAGGGGCTCAAGCGCAACTGCCCCGCCACTTCCGCGCCGTACAAACCGCGCAGGCTGGCGGCGACATCCGGCAGCAAGACGCTGGCCAGCCAATAACCGCTGACCACGCCGAACACGCCGCCGATCAGTGCCAGCACACCCAGCTCAACCACCAGACAGCCAATCAACATCCGCGCACTGACCCCACAGGCGCGCAGCGTGCGCAGCAAGCCGCGCCGTTGTTCCAGAGCAAGGCCAATGGCCGCGTGGACGATGAATAAACCGACCAGGAACGAGAGAAATCCCAAGGCATCAAGGTTGAGATGAAAGCTCTCGGTCAGTCGCGCCAGATTGTTTTCCTCGCCACTGCTCTTGAGCTGCAATTGGCCTTCAAACGTGGCCGGTAACTCGCCGTGGAAATCCTTCGGCAGTAACAGCCGTGACAGTTGTCCGGGTTGTTCGAGCAAGGTTTGCGCGACGCCGATATCCACCAGTAACACGCCGGGTGCCATGTCCTTTTGCGCGCGCAGCGGCGGCAACGTCTGGCCAGTGATCGTTTGCGGCGTGGCGCCTTCGCGCAGGTTCAAGGCCTGCAAGGTTTCCGGGGAAATCCACGTACTGCCTGGTGGCGTGAAGAACTCGACGATACGTTCGATCGGCATCGCCTCCCCGGCCACCGCAGAATCGGCCGGCAGTGACACCGGCTCAATGCCCATCACCTGCAGACGCTGATTGTCGTGATCCTTGAGGTTCAAGCGGCCCTGCAACAGCGGCGACACCGGCCAGCCCTGACGCCGCAGATCGATGAACCATTGTTGCGGGAACGTCGCGTCGTTCGGCGTGCTCAGGCTCGCCTGCGGTTCGCCGCCGATCAGTTGGCTCGCGCGGGCGTAGCTGTCACGGGCCTGACTGTTGAGCGCCTCGACCCCGGTCAACAGGCTGGTGGCCAGCCACAACCCGGTCAGCACACTGAAGAACTGCACCGGGTGCCGCCGCCAATGGCTGAGCAGGGCGCGCAGGGTTTGCCAAAAGACGATCACGTCAGTCGCCCGTTGGAGAGCACTACCCGCTGCGCCAACCGCGCTGCCAACCGGGGGCTGTGGGTGACCATCAACAAGGTTGTTGGTGTGTCATCGAGCAACTCCAGCAACAGGCGCAGCACTTCGTCGCTGGTCGCTTCATCGAGACTGCCGGTGGGTTCGTCGGCCAACAGCAGTTTCGGCTGCGAGGCCAGCGCCCGGCCCAGTGCGACCCGTTGCTGTTGGCCACCGGACAATTGCTCGGGATAGCGCTTGAGCAAATCGCCCAACCCCAGACGCTGCACCAGATGCGCCTGCCAACGCGGTTCATGACGCCCGGCCAGGCGCGCCTGAAACGCCAGATTGTCCTCGACGCGCAAACTGCCGATCAGGTTGAACTGCTGGAACACCAGACCGATTTCCGTGCGTCGCCAGTTGGCCAGTTGCGCTTCGTTCATGCTTTCGAGGCGATGTTCGCCGCTGCGAATGCTGCCGCTGTCAACCTTGTCGAGGCCAGCCACCAGATGCAGCAGGGTGCTTTTGCCACTGCCGGATTCGCCCATCAGCGCCAGGCTGCTGCCGGGTTCGAGCGTCAGGTCGACGCCTTGCAGCACCGGTAGCGGGCCTTGGGGGGTGACATAGCTTTTAAAGACATCCAGAACATGAAGCATGCCGTCATCCAAAAGTTGCAAGTGGCTCAAGGATAGCGGCCGCGGGTGTTTTTTGTGGGCCGGTACCTGTCAACTCTGACAGTAGCGCAGTACAGGGCACGGGTATCTAATAGGCTCGCCCATTAGACAGGCCGTCGAACAGGGACAGTTGAGTGCAAAAGGCAATGCCAACATGAAGACAACCATCGTGTATGAATCGCTCCCTGCTTTGCTCAAATGCACCTCCCGGGTCATCGAGGTCATCACAGTGGGGCGTGAACCCGGCGCCATCGCCCTGCACCCGAAACTGCCGGTTGCCTATGTATGCAATACCGAAGGCCGCAGCCTGTCGATCATTGATCTACAGTTGCACAGAGTGAGCGCGCTGATACGACTACCCATCCGGCCCATGGCGATCGTCATCGATAACAGCGGTATGACCGCTTATATAACCGGCCTCGATCAACCGCTGGTACTGGCCATCGATACCCGCCGCCAACGTATCCGTCAGACCATCAGCGCTGCCCAAGGACATTCGTTTGCACTCAGCGCTGACGGCGCGCGGTTGTTTGTGCACAGCAATAGCCATGTAAACGGGCATATCCATGAGATTGATACGGCGAGCGCCAAAGTCGTCGCCTGCTTCGATACCGGGCCGTTCACCAGTGGCGCGGCATTGAGTGCCGACGATCGGTTGTACTACTGCGACTACATCCATCATGAACTGCGGTTCCTGAACACCCGCAATGCCGAGACGCAGATTGTTTTGACCCTCCCCAGCTCATTTGAGGAGGTGACTCTAAGCCCCGACAATCAGTTGGCCTATGTGCCCTATCACGGCGCAGATAGCAGTACTGCGGTCATCGATCTGGGCATGGGCAAACTGATTGACTTGATCCCGACCGCTCAATTACCCCACGGGTTTTTCGTCAGCGCGGACGGCCGTCTCGCCTGCTGTTGCAGTGCCGGCGAACGAACGGTCTCAATCATCGATACCGTATCGCGGCGCAGTATTCACACGTTTACGGCCGGCGAATATCCGCAAAGCCCTATGTTCAGTCGCGACCGTCAGCAACTGTATGTCTGCGACTCGTCAGCCGATGCGCTCTGGGTGTTTGCCTTGCAAACCGACTGAGCGTTTGCCTCGAAACCTACTGCCCCGCCGCCACACTGGTCGCAGCCTGCGACGGCGTCACAATGCTGCCCAGATCAATGTGCTTCCATTCAGGCTTGGCCCCCAGCCGCGCATTGAAGCGATAGTTGAAGGTGAACTCATCCGCCGTCGACACCGTCAACGGCTTGCCATACACCGCCTCGATCCCCGCCAGGTCGTAACCCATCAACTGCAACAGGGTCGGGAAGATGTTGTAGTGACTGGAGCGATCCTTGTTCGCCGCCAGTTGAGCGGGCCAGTCCAGTGTCTTCAGGTTGCTGCCGGAAATCACCACCAACGGCACCAAACCCTCTTCCTCCACCGGATCGCCTCCACAATGCGTGTTGAGCCCTGGATTGCCACGCTCATGCAGATCCTGGCCATGATCGGAGGTGTAGATCAGCAACGCATTGTTGAGGTTGGCCTGGGCAAACACCCGCGAAAAGAACTCGCCGACATTCCATAAAACAGTGTTCTTGTAGGCGTTGCGGTACAGCACCCAGTCATCCGGCTGACCGTTGAAACCGTTACGCTCGCCAGTGTCGGCCACTTCAGTGAACTGCCCACGCGGCAGGGTCGGACGGTACGCCATGAAGGCATCCGGATATTTATCGTGCACCGGGAAATGCGCGCCGACCTTGTTGATCAGGATCAGCTCTGACTTATCGTCGTTGAGCAGACTGATCAGCTTCGCCGCTGCGGCCATGTCGCGGTCGCGCACGCTGGTTTGGTCGAATTGCACAAACTCGTCGATGTCCTTTTTCTCGGCGTCGTTCATCAGGTTCTGCAGGTTGCCGGCCGTGCGCTGGGCGTCGATATATACGGTGCGCAGCCCGGCATTTTTTGCGTACTGCCAGATTGACGGCAACGTGCTGTTGATACGCATGTAGTCGGCGCGGGTGCCGCCGTAACGCAGGGTGATGTTGGTGTCGGCGCTGCAATTGGCAATGGACGCGGCGTAACCGTAATTGAAAATGTCTACGCCGGCCTGCGGTTGTTTGAGGTTGCTGTGCACGCCGAACGGCGCGTTGATGTCCAGGTAATTGCCGGAAATGCTTTCGTCGATGATCAGCACGATGTCATGGCCGACCGCTTGCGCGTTGCGCGCCAGCGTTACCGGTTCACGCGGGCCGACGGTGTTGTGCAGTGCTTCATAGGCAAAAAGATTCAGATAGGCCAGCGGCGTGTACATGATCGGCAAGCCACGGGCGCCCTCGCCTGCACGCAAAAACAGCACCGCACTGAGCAACAGCACGCCACAGATCGGTGCCGCAACACGCAATGCATTCGGCACCCTCAGTGAATGCCGTGGTTTCAAACCGATGCCAAACAACAGCAACAAGCCACTGAGGGCGCCGTGGATGATCGCGTCGCGATACTGGTAAGCCGCCTCCTGAATGAAGCCGCCGGAGTACACCAGCGAGACGAAGCTGCTGTAGTTCAGGTAATCCGCCGTGACCCGGGTATAGACATCAAAAAACACCGCCGAAACAAACATCGTCAATGCGAATAAATGTCGAACGAGAGTGTGCCGTATATAGGCCGTTAGATATAACGCTAAAGTAAGCGCCAAAAACATCGCGCCAAAAAGAAGCACAGCAAAACCCAGGCCGATAGCATTTAACCGCTCTATGTAATATTCGGAATAAAGCAGCAAATAAACAATTAAAAGCAGTTCTTTGGCGTATCTGAACATGGGCAATACCGGTCGTGCAAAACGGCAGAGGGTCAAGGGATTGTCGGTCAAAACCTGACACTAGCACCCGGCCATCAAAGCGCAAGAATTGACTGTTTTTTTTAGAAAGCGTCAAAAAAAAGATGACTCAAATCTGACACACCACAAACGCTACAAGCCTTAAGACTAGCGGCTTACGACCATCCATCGCTTATTTGAAATCTGAACAAATCTGCAAAAAATCAACAAATCTAATCGCAGCAATGACTTGATGGCTAATCGCCAAAAAACGCTCAAGTGTTATACAGGTGCAACATGTCATTTTGCTGACACGCTTTTCAAACCCTGCGCTATACCCCTTTTACAGTCTTCTTCCGAACTTCTTCTTTTCGCTCTATCGAGGGTGCGCAGATGGACGTGAGCGTATTTGGCACGGGCTATGTTGGACTTATACAAGCCGCCGCACTTGCAGATGTAGGTCATCGGGTTTTATGCGTTGATATTGACCCGAACAAGATTAAACAACTGCAACAAGCCGTACCGCCAATCAGTGAACCTGGCCTCTCCAGCACCCTTGAAGAAAACATTAAGGCCGGGCGCCTGATGTTCAGCACCCAGGCCAGCGACGCGGTCGAGCATGCCGAATTGATCTTCATCGCGGTCGGCACTCCGGCCGATGAGGACGGTTCCGCCGACCTCAGCCACGTACTCAATGTCGCTCGGCAAATCGCTTCGCACATGGAGGCCGATCGCACGCTGATCATCAAGTCAACGGTGCCGGTCGGCACGGCGGATCAGGTGTTGGCCGCCGCCAACAGCGAGTTGCTGCGCCGCGGCAAGACCGATTTGCAGGTGCGCGTGGTGTCCAACCCCGAGTTCCTCAAGGAAGGCAGCGCCCTCGCCGACTGCATGCGCCCGGACCGGATCATCGTCGGCACCCGCGACGAAGAAGCCCGCGAGCAGATGAGCGAGTTGTACGCACCGTTCTGCCGCAATCGCGAAAAACTGATGTTCATGGACAATCGCAGCGCCGAGCTGACCAAGTACGCCGCCAACGCGATGCTCGCCACCCGCATCAGCTTCATGAACGAACTGGCCAACCTCACCGAACTGCTCGGCGCCGATATTGAAGCGGTGCGCAAGGGCATCGGCTCCGACCCGCGCATCGGTTACCACTTTATCTATCCGGGCTGCGGCTTCGGTGGCTCGTGCTTTCCCAAGGACTTGCGCGCCCTGCTGCACACCGCCGAACACAACGGCATGCCGCTCAAACTGCTGCGCAGCGTCACCGACGTCAACGATCTGCAGCGGCACATTCTCTTCAGCAAATTGAAAGCGCAGTTCCCCCAAGGCCTGGCCGGTAAGTCCATCGCCATCTGGGGATTGGCGTTCAAACCGAACACCGATGACATGCGTGAAGCGCCCAGCCGCTACCTGATGGATGCGTTATGGGCCGAGGGCGCCAGCGTGCAAGCCTACGATCCGGAAGCCATGTCCGAATGCCGACGCATTTACGGCTACCGCAACGATTTGCACCTGTGCGCCACCCGCGACGACACCCTCGAAGACGCCGATGCACTGGTGATCTGCACCGAGTGGAAAAACTTTCGCGTGGTGGATTTCGAGCTGCTGGCCAGCAAACTGCGCTCACGGGTGGTGGTCGACGGTCGCAACCTTTACAACCCGGAACATCTCGCCGCAGCGGGTCTGCATTACAGCGGCATCGGCCTGCGCCACATCGCCCCCGAAGGGCTGCGACCATGAAGATTCTGGTCACCGGCGCGGCTGGCTTCATTGGTGCCCATTGCGTCCTTCGGCTGATGCGCGACGGGCACTCGGTGGTCGGCCTGGACAATTTCAACGCCTACTACGACCCGCAGCTCAAGCACGACCGCGTGCAATGGGTGCGCGGGCAGGTCGGCGATTTCCAGCTCGCCACGGTTGACCTGGCCGATGCGTCGGCCATCGACGCGCTGTTTGTCCGTGAACGTCCGCAAGTGGTGATCCACCTCGCCGCGCAGGCGGGTGTGCGTTATTCACTGGAAAATCCGCGGGCGTATCTGGACAGCAACCTCAACGGTTTCCTGAACATTCTTGAAAGCTGCCGGCATCACCCGGTCGAGCACCTGATCTACGCCTCATCCAGCTCGGTGTATGGCGCCAACCAGCACACGCCCTACTCGGTGAAGGACGGGGTCAATCATCCGCTGTCGCTGTACGCCGCGACCAAGAAAGCCAACGAGCTGATGGCCCACAGTTACAGCCATCTGTTCGGCATTCCCTGCACCGGCCTGCGCTTTTTCACCGTGTACGGCCCTTGGGGTCGGCCGGACATGTCGCCGATCCAGTTCGCCCGGGCGATCAGCCAAGGCGAGCCGCTGAAGCTGTTCAACTATGGCGAGCACCAGCGCGACTTCACCTACATCGACGACATCATCGAAAGCATTGCTCGCCTCACCGCTCAACCACCGCAGGCCTGTCCCGAGTGGGATCGCGAGCAACCCGACCCGGCCAGCAGCATGGCGCCATGGCGGCTGTTCAACATCGGCGGGCAACACCCTGTGGCACTGAAAACCTATCTGGCGCTGATGGAAAAACACCTCGGCCAGAAAGCCATTGTCGAGCTGCTGCCGCTGCAACCGGGCGACGTGCTCAATACCTGCGCCGAGGCCAGCGATCTGGCCCAGGCCACCGGGTTTCAGCCCCGGATAGAGCTGGACGAAGGACTGGGGCGGTTCATCGCCTGGTTCCGCGACTACTACCCCACTGCCTATCGCCCACGTGCCGCTCGCGGCTGAATTTATGTGGAGGACTCCATGACTGGACATGAAAAAGGTGTGCCGATCCAAGAGATGCGTCGTGACAAGCGCGTCGACCCCGAGCACCGAATGCGCCTCGATGCGGCGATTCACCGCCAGGGCCGCGGCTGGTTCACCGGTCGCGATGGCGGTCGGCCATGGCAACTGTCGCGTACCAATCGGGTGGTGGCCTGCTTCGGCGCACTGACGATTCTGCTGTTGATTTCGCCGCTGTTGATTGGCCTGGCACTGATCATCAAATTCACCAGCCAAGGGCCGGTGATGTTCGTGCAGAAACGCACCGGCTACCGCGGTCGCAAGTTCGGCATGTACAAATTTCGCACCATGGTCGCCAACGCCGAAGAGCTGAAAGAGTCGCTGCGTCACCTCAACAAGCACGGGGTCGACGCCATCGACTTCAAAATCGACAAGGACCCACGCATCACCGGCATCGGCAGTTTTTTACGGCGCACCAGCCTCGACGAACTGCCCAACCTGATCAACGTGGTGACCGGTGACATGCGTCTGGTCGGCCCCCGCCCGACCTCGTTCAACGCTTACCGCTACAAGGACAACCACCTCGCACGTCTGGCTATCTACCCCGGCATGACCGGCCTTTGGCAGATCTCCGGACGCAGCAACATCGACTTCGACCAGCGCGTTGAGTTGGACCTCAGCTACATCGCCGAGCAAAGCCTTTTGCTTGATCTGAAGATCCTGTTGAAAACCCCCTTCAAAGTATTCAGCGGCCACGGAGCAAGCTAATGGACGGTTCAACCAACAAAAGCCTGAGCATTGCCAACCCCAGCGAATCGAACCTGACGTCGACCGTACTGGATCTTGATCTGCGGATCCTGTTCCTGACCGCCGCCAACCCCGGCGCCGGCACCACCACCAGCGCTTTGGCGCTGGCCAGTCAACTGGCGCAAATGAGCAGCGGCCAGGTGCTGCTGGTCGACGCCAGCCAGTCGGCGAGCAATCTCACCCAGCAGTTGAACCTGAGCAAAGAGCGCGGTCTGCGTGACTTGCTGTTCAATCCGGATAACCCACCACTGCTGCAAGACTGCGTGGTGCAGGTGTCGAGCCTGCCATTTCACGTACTGCCCAATGGCCGGCCGATCCGCACCATGGAACACCTGACCGCCGAGCGTTTGAGTCCGTTGCTCGACCAGTTGGGCAGCCAGTACCGCTTCGTGGTGATCGATGGCGACGCGGTGTACTCCGCCGCCGACACGCTGGTCATCAGTACTCAGGTGGATGGCGTGGTGTTTGTCGTTCGCGCCGAAGACACCCGCTGGGAAGTCGCCCAGGCCGCCGTGCAACGCCTGACTCAGGCCGGGGCAAAAGTGGTCGGTAGCGTGTTCAACCGGCGCAAGTACTACATGCCTAAATGGCTTTACAAAAACCTGTAAGCGAACGCAAAGGATGACGCCATGAACGCCAAGATTCTTGTGCTGCTGATGCTGCCGCTCGCGGGCTGCTCAAGCACCTCCGAAACCCAGACCATGCCGGTGAATATCCTCACCGCCGCCCCGGCCAACGCCCAGGCGACCGACATGCCGAAGATCGAGCAGACCCTGCGCCCACAGGATGTGCTTGACGTGATTTTCCACATCAGCACCAGCGGCTCGGACGCTTATCGCGTGCAGTCGGGTGATCAGATCGGTCTGAACTTCACCGCCGCCAGCCAGCTCAACGGCAACCAACTGGTGCTGCCGGACGGCACCATCGAACTGCCGGGCGCCAACACCTCGGTGAAAATCGCCGGGCTGACCAGCGAGCAAGCGCGTGAGGAAATCCAGCGGGCCTATCAGCGCAAACAACTGTTCCAGCCCAACCGCAATCAGTTGACCGTGCAGATCATCAGCCCGCTGACCAACGAACAAAACCTGAAAAACGCGCTGAATCACCCAGCCACCGGCATGAGCCGCGAGATCACTGTGGGCACTGACGGCTACGCCAGTTTCCCCGAGATCGGTGCCGTGCCGCTGCAAGGCATGACCGTCAATCAACTGGAAACCTTCCTTAACCAGAGGTACGCAAAACTGCCTGGTCGGATGACTGTGGATGTGCTGCTCAAATCCACCGCCGGCAACGAGATTTACGTGCTCGGTGAAGTCGGTCAGCCAGGCTCCTACCCGATTCGCCGGCCGGTCTCGGTGCTTGAAGCGCTGACCCTGGCGCGCGGCACCAACGTCAAGGCGCGGCTGGACTCGGTGGTGATCATGCGTCGCAACGGCAATCAGGTGCAGGCCGTGCATTACGACGTAGAGAAAGCCCTGTCCGGCGATGCTTCGCAGATCGCGTATCTGCAACCGGACGACATGCTCTTCGTACCGAAAACCAAACTGGCCAGCGCCGGCGAACTCGCCCGGCAATTGGCCGACGTGGTGTTGTTCCAGGGCGTCGGTTTCAGCTTCGGCTACCGCGTCGACAACAAAGACAGTGATAACTAACTCTCAGGTGACCGACCATGAACCCAAAGGAAAACTACCTGCATGAGTTCTTCAGGATTTTCTTCGCCAACAAGCAACTGGTGAAGCGCGTCTTCCTGACCTTTGCAGTCATCGCCCTGCTGCTGCCCCTGTTGCTCAAACAGAGCTTCGATATCACCGCGCAAGTGATCGTGCAGTCGAAAAAACTCTCCCAGGGTGACGCCACCACGTCGCTGACGGTGGACAACGCCACTTTCATTCCACCTTCACTGGCGGACATGGAAACCGAGAGCAATATCCTCCGTTCGCCAGCACTGATCCGCCAGACCATCAGCGAATTGCGCGACAAAGGCGAATACACGCCTTCGCCGGGCATCTTCAGCAAACTGGTGAGCGAGCCGTTCAAGCGTTACATCAGTTCGCCGCTGCGCCAATACGTGATCAACCCGACGCGCAACATGCTCGGGCTGGAAACCGATCCGGTGCGTGACACGGCGCTTGATGCGTTGACCCAGCAAGCCATCGACAGTCTGAAAATCGAGACCCTGCCCGGCTCCAACGTGATCTCGATCATCTACAGCTTCCCTGACCCGCATCAAGGCACGACGTTTGTCGCCGCTCTGCTGCAAAACTACCTGTTCAGCCGCCAGGCGCTGCAATCGATCGACCTGCCACAGTCCTTCTATGAATCGAAGAAGCACCTCTATCAAGTGCGCCTCGATGGCTTGGAAGGCAACCGTCAGGCCCTGCTGGAGAGTGTCGGCGCGTCCGATCCGAAGGAAGAAATCACCTTCCGTTTGAACGCGATCAACACCGAAGAGCAAGCGCTGAACCTGTATCGCGACCGCCTGCTGCAAAGTCAGCGCTGGCTCGAATACCTGAAAACCGCGATGACCGCCGCCAGCACCAGCAAACTCAACGATTACACCTTCCCCTTCACCTTCACCACCACAGTGGACAACGTGGCGTTCGAGGATCGGGAAATCAAACAGATGGGCGAGCAACTGACCACCCAGGTCAGCCGCTATATGAATGACCTCGCCGTCTTCCAGCCCAGCAGCGAACCGATGCTGTTGACCCGCGAGCAGATCGCCCGCACCCGTCAGCAATTCCTCAAAGTGGTGAGCAATCGCATTCAGGAACGCACCAACGATCTGGCAGTGGTGCAACAGGTGATCGATCAGAAAACCGCGCGCATCACCGAGTTCAAGGCGCGCATCCGCGACCTGCAGCAAACCCAGAGCAAGCTGCGGCAGATGGACACCGAAATCGACGCCTTGCATGCCGCGTTCTCGACCTACGCTCAGCGCTTTGCCGAAAGCAGTACAACCGGTGCGCTAAACGATGATCTGTCCAACGCCCGGGTATTGAGCCCGCCGTTCGAACCGACCGAAGCGGCGTTTCCCAAGCCGGGGCTGATTATCCCGTTCGGCATGCTCACCGGTCTGCTGCTGGCGATCGCTTTCGTCTACGTGCGTGAGTTCTTCGATCATCGCTTCAAACATCCGGCACAAATCAGCCACGAACTGGGCATTCCGGTGCTGTTGGTGATCAACGACCAAAACGTGCTGCCGAGCAATCCACACAAGAACTGGACGGTGCCAAGCTTCTTGCACTGGGTGCGCAATTGAACACCGCGCCTACCCCGAACGCCGCGCTGCCGATCATTCATTTGCTCAGCAGCGGCGGGTTCTATGGAGCCGAGCGGATGTTGCTGGATCATTGTCTGGCGACGCCGGGGCAGCATCAGGTGCTGTTTCTCGACGCGCCGCCAGAACTGATCGCGCGCTTTCGCGAGGCCGGGGTGGACTGCCAGGGCTGTGCCGGGCTGGGTGAATTGCTGCGGCACTTGCGTCAACGGCAACACGAGCAGCCGCTGATCAACACGCACAACTTCAAAGGGCTGCTGTTCGGTTGGGCAGGCGCAACGCTGTTGCGCCTGCCGCTGGTGATCACCCAACACGGGTTCACTCCGCGTAGCCGCAAGCAAAAGTTCTACACCTGGCTCAGCCTGCAACTGTGCCGCACTGCTTCGGTAAACCGGGTGGTCTGCGTGGCGGAAAGCATCGCCGTGTTGCACCGTCAGGCCAGTGTCCGGGCGGAGAAGTTGCAGGTGATCCCCAATGGTTTGCCGGCCGCCCCTGCGCAGATGGTCCACAACACTGATCGGCCACGCTGGCTCGCCGGATATGTCGGTCGGCTCAGTAGCGAGAAAGGCCCGGATCTGTTTCTTGATGCGCTGATTCCACTGTGTCATCAGCATCCGCAATTGGACGCTGTGATGCTCGGCGACGGCCCGGAACACGAGGCATTGCAGGCGCGTATCGACGGCGCCGGCTTGCAGCAACGGATTCGCTTGCCCGGTTATCAGATCGCGATGCAACCCTGGTGGCAGCAACTCGATGCGCTGGTGATCAGCTCGCGCACTGAGGGCACGCCGATGATTTTGCTGGAGGCGATGCAGGCCGGTGTGCCAGTGGTGGCGTTCGGTGTGGGCGGGATTCCCGATGTGCTGGAACACCGGCACAACGGTTTACTCGCCGAACCGGCCGACAGTGCTGCCCTCGCCCGCCAGCTCGACGCGCTGTTGAACGAACCGAAACTGGGGCGGCAACTGCGCGACAACGCAAAACGCACGCAACAGGATCGCTACGACCTCAAGGCTTTGGCCGAACGCTGGTCGCAGCTGTACATCCGCACGGCACGGGAGGCACGCGCATGATTTTCCCGCTCTCGATCGTCAGTTTGCTCGGTCTGGTCTGCATCGCTTTGCTGGCCAGCCCTTATCCTTATCTGGCGCCGGGAGCGGTGCTGGGCCTGGTGGGTTTCGCGGTGTTGTATCGCAAGCCGACCTGGGGCCTGCTCGGTATCGTTGCGCTGGTGCCGTTCGAAGGTTTCTTCAAGGACAGTCTTCTGTCCGGAAGCAAACTCCTCGGCGCTTCGCTGGCAGTGATCCTGATGTTGCAACTGGCTCTGCACCAGATGCCCTCGGAGCGCCTGCGCAGCAATATCTGGCGTTACTTGATCTGGTTCATGGTTCTGTACTTCCTGAGCCTGTTCAATACCGATGACATGGGCATGTCGCTCGGGCACCTGCGCGAACTGAGTGTCGGCCTGGTGCTGTTTGTCATCACCCTGCTGATCGGTCGCGAACTGAACCTTGATCTGTTCGCCCGACTGGCGACTCTGGCCATCAGCACCACCTGCGCCATGGCCATGTTCTCGGCAAAGTTCCAGGATCAGGGCCGTGCCGCCGGGTTGCTCGAAGACCCTAACGCTTTTGCCATGCTGATCGCCTTCGCCATTCCGCTGGCGCTGCTGCTGGTGATCCGCAGCCCGAACCTGTTGCATCGGTTGTTCTGGGGCGGATGCTGCATTCTGTTACTCGGCGGCATGACGAAGACCGAATCGCGCTCGGGGCTGGTGGTGGTGGCCTTGAGTCTGTTGATCGGTTGCTGGCATTACCGCTCCCAACTGACGCGGATTCGTCCTCGGCATTTAGGCTTCGCCATGCTTGGCGCGGCAATCGTGATTCCGTTGGCCATTTATGCGATGCCCGCCGGCTACATGGCGCGCATCCAGTCGCTGAGTATCCTCAGCGCCGGCTCCAAGGCGCAGGACGAGTCCCTTGGTCGCCGCGCTTCGTACATCGTGGTTGGCAGCCAGATGATCCGCGAGAACCCGCTGCTCGGTTCCGGCCCGGGCACCTTCCCGCTGCACTACGCCACCACCGGTTACGCCAAGGCGTTTTCCGCCAACCGCAAGATCGGCGACCTGTACCGCCGCGCCCACAACACCTACCTGGAAATCTTCAGTGAGATCGGCGTTCCGGCCGGCCTGTTGTTTGTCGGCATGCTCGGCCTCGGGTTGTACAACCTGATCCGCGCGCGGGCAGCGTGGATGCTGCGACGCGATTGGCAACAGGCCGACTTGATGACCCACTTGGGTGTGAGTTTTCTGTCGCTGACCCTGTTCCTGATGTTCCTCAGCGCACCGAACCAGAAATACGTGTGGATCATGCTCGCGCTGACCAGCGTCCTGCGCCTCAAAGCCGAGCAAGCCCCATTGACGGAGGCCAAGGCATGAGCCGGATCAGCATCGTCATCCCGATGTACAACGAGGCCCGCCACATTGGCCGTACCCTGCTGGCCGCGCAAAAAGCCGCGCACGCGGCCGACATCGAATGCGAGCTGATCGTCGTCGACAACGGCTCCAGCGACGAAGGCCCGCAGATCGCCCGGCAATTCGGCGCACAGGTGCTGGTCATGCCAGGATTGCTGATCGGCGCCCTGCGCAATCGCGGTACGGCCATCGCCACGGGTGAATGGCTGGCGTTTATCGACGCCGATATCGAAATGCCGGAAGACTGGCTGCTGCCGCTGTTCGACCTGGAGGCCAGCGCTCAGGCCGATGTGTTCGGCCTGGACTTGCACACCCCGGCCGAAGCGCCGTGGTACGCGACCGCGTGGCAGCGGCGCACCTTGCGCGTGTCCTCGCAGACCTCACATGGAGTGGACTGGCTGCCGAGCTCCAACCTGCTGATGCGCCAACGCTGGTTCGACAAGGTCGGCGGTTTCAACGAAAGCCTGCGCACCGGCGAAGACAAAGAGTTCACCCTGCGCCTGCGCCAACACGGTGCGGTGCTGCTGTCGATCAACAACAATGTCGCCCTGCACTGGGGTTACGAAATGAACTGGTGCGAGTGGATGGGTAAGGAAATGTGGCGTCAGGGCAGTCATCTGCAACTGTTGCGTACTCACGGTTACAGCCTGCGTCTGCTACGTTTTCCGATACTGTCGATCGCGGTGTGGATTCTGGATTTTCTGGCGATTTCTGCACTGCTCGACGGCTTCCCGCATCACGCCGCGATCATGGTGATGTTGACCTTGTTACCGGGCCTGGTGCTGAGCATTCGCCAGAGCATCAAACATCGCGATGTCGGCCTGACCCTGCAACTGTGGGGCTTGCATTGGCTGCGTCTGCATCTGGCCGGTGCCGCGTTCATTCTCAGTCTGTGTCATTGGAACGCCAGGAGGCCCGCCCGTGGCTGAATTCATGTTCTGGATGTGCCTGTTGTTGCCGGTGTACGCCTATATCGGTTATCCGCTGCTACTGACGATCTTGGCGCCGCTGTTTCCGGCTTGGCGCCACACCCCGGCGCCGCCGCTGAACATCAGCATCGTGATCGCCGCGCACAATGAGGCGCGGCATATCGAGCACAAGTTGCGCACTCTGCTGGCCCAGGATTATCAACCGGCGACGCTGCAAATCATTCTGGCCAGCGACGGCTCGAGCGATGACACCGTGGCCTGCGCGCGCAAAGTGATCGATCCGCGCATCACCGTCCTCGACCTGCCGCGCCAAGGCAAAGCCGCCACGTTGAATGCCGGCGTGGCGCTGAGTACCGGCGACATTCTGGTGTTCACCGATGCCGACAACCAATGGTCGCGCGACACCCTCGGCCACTTGCTCGCGCCGTTGAGCGATCCGCAGGTCGGTGCCTGTGCCGGGCACATGGTGATTCCCGTCACAGGCGGCGGCTTGAGCGTCGGCGACAGCCTCTATCGCCATTACGAAGGCTGGCTGCGCCGGGTGGAAAATCGCACCGGCTGCATGGTCTCCGCCGACGGGGCCCTGCTCGCCCTGCGCCGCGAGCTGTTCCAGAACGTCCCGGCCGAAGTGAACGACGATTTCTTTATCAGCACCTGCGCGCCTGTGGCGCACAAACGCATCGTCTACGTGCCCGAGGCGCAGGTGATCGACCACGGTGTAGACGAGGCGGATAAACAGTTCCGCCGTCGTCAACGGGTCACCGTCGGTGGCCTGCAAAGCCTGGCCCAGCGCAGCGAGTTGCTCAACCCACTCAAACACGGCCTGTATTCGCTCGCACTGATCAGCCACAAACTGATCCGCCGTCTGGCGCCGATCCTCCTGCTGCCGTTGCTGCTGAGCAACTTCTGGCTGTGGAACGAGCATGGTTTCTATCGCCTGAGCCTGATCGCGCAACTGTTCGGTTACGCCGTGGCGATCGCCGGACTGCTGGATTCGCAACACCGCTTGCCCAAACCGTTTCGTCTCGCAGCCTTTCTGCTGGTGACACTGGCGGGCATGAGCATCGGCCTCTGGCAGTTCTTGCGCGGCCAGCGGTATGCCCAGTGGAATCCTGAACAGAACCGTTAAGAGGACCGAAGCCATGGCGATCAAACAACTGCTAAAACGCACCAGTGGCTGGCTCTATCTGAACTCGCACGTGGGGCGTAATCAATTGCAAGGCGCCGGCGTGATCCTGATGTTGCACCGGGTACTGGCCAACGACCGCGCAGCCGATCTGCCGCACCGCAACGAATTGTGCGTCGGGCCCAAAGCCTTCGAGCATTTGCTGGTGTGGTTGCGCCGACACTTCGACTGCGTGCCGCTGATGGAAATCCTCCAGCCCAACTCCCTGCGCAGCGAGCGCCCACGGGTGGCGCTGACCTTCGATGACGGCTGGCGCGACAACGCGGTCAACGCCTTCCCGTTGCTGCAAAAACATCAGGTGCCAGCGAGCATTTTTCTCTCCACCGACTTCATCGGCAGCCGGCAGCGCTTCTGGTGGGAAAGCCTGGGCGAAACCCTGTGGGGCAGCCATGGCGACAAGGCGCGTATGCACTTGATCGAATGCCTGCACGCCAGCGGTCATCCGGTGCCCGTGCTGGTGGATGACATTGATGTCGATCGACGCAGCCTGTCGATGCTGCATTACCTGCAAGGGCTGAAGACGCTGGCGCCACGAGAGCTTGAACGTCTGACCGATGAGTGCCCACCGGAATCACAACCGCAAGCCCTGGACTGGCATCAGGTGCGCGCACTGGAGGCGTCCGGTCTGGTGCGGTTCGGCCCGCACGGCGCCAGTCACGCGATCCTCACCGGTCTTGATGATGTGCGTTTGAACGAAGAAATCAGCCGTAGCCGCCATGCCCTGCAAAACGGCTGCAACCGGCCGCTGCCGGTGTATTGCTACCCCAACGGCGACAACGACGAGCGCGTGCGCAAGCAGATTGCCGATCACGATTATCCGTTTGCGCTGGGCACCGGCACCGGCATTTATCGCGGTGAAGGCGATCCGCTGAACCTGCCGCGTTTCGGGGTCAGTCAACGTACCGCGCGCAATCCGCAGTTGCTGTCGTGGCGGATATTTCGCGGGGCGCGGCCATGAGTCGAGGCAACTACCTCAGGCATCTGGCGCTGAGCATGGGCACCAAACTGGCGATGATTGCCCTGCGTTTGCTGCGCAACGTGCTGCTGGCGCGGATCCTCGGGCCGAGCGAACGTGGTTTGTTTGCCCTGCTCAGCACCCTGCCGGACTTGATCAGTGCCGCCACCAGCGGCGGCTTGAATTCGGCGGTCGGCTATCAAGCCGCCAAGCAGCGGCCGATGGGCTTGTTGCTCAGCCAGGTGTTGGTGTTCGGGTGTTTGCTCGCCGCTTTGCTGACCTTGCTGGTGGTGGCGCTGGCGCGGGAGTTTGGCAGTGAACTGGATGTGACGATGCAACTCGGGCTGCTCGCGTGGCTGTTGCTGCTGGCGGTGCCGATGACGGTGCTCAAAAGCGGTCTGCTGACCTTGCACAACGCCTCCGGCGGCGTGGTCGCATTCAACGTCTTGCGTCTGGTGGAATCGCTGGCGCCACTGCTGCTGTTTCTCGGCTTGTTCTGGATGTGGAAAAGCGCCGCCCTGGAAGCGGCGCTGATCAGTTGGCTGGCCGGGATCAGTCTGGTGGTACTGGTCGGTTGGGTCTGGCTCAAACGCGCGCAGCCGCTGCAACTGCAATGGGATCGTGCCAGCCAGAAAGAACTGCTGCGCTTCAGTGCGCGCAGCCATCCGGATCTGCTGTTCCAGCAAGTGATTCTGCGTTCGGACTACCTGTTTATCGGCGCCCTGCTCGGCAGCACCGCGCTGGGCCATTACGCCATGGCCAGCGCCGCCGCCGAACTGCTGCTGATCGTCCCGGAAGCGGTGACCACGCCGCTGATGAAGCGCCTGTTGCAGCAGGACGCAGGCATGGACAAGGTCACCCCGCTGGCGTTGCGCCTGACCGCCACGGTGATGCTCGGTGCCTGCCTGACCATGGCGGTGATCGGCGAATGGCTGATCGTCACGCTGTTCGGCGTTGCTTACCAACCGGCCTATCCGGCGCTGCTCGCCTTGCTGCCGGGGCTGTTGGGCTTGTGCTACGCGAGCATCCTGCGCCTGGACTTGATCGGCAAAAATCGCCCCGGCACGGTGTCCATGCTGATGGGCCTCGGCGCCCTGCTCAATCTGGCACTGAACCTGGTGTTGATTCCTGCCTACGGGATCGTCGGCGCCGCAGCCGCCTCGTCGATTGCCTATCTCGCCGTCACCGTGGCGATGCTGGTGTTGTACTGCCGCCTGAGCGGCGTGCCGCTCTGGCAAACCCTGATCATCCTGCCCAGCGACATCACCCCGATGTGGCTGATGCTGCAACGTCGGAAGGCCGCATGAAAGGCCTGGCCCTGCTGTTCGGCCTCGGCCTGTCGCTGGATGCGTTTGCTGCGTCAATGCGCTGGGGCGAGATCCGCGACGGCAGCCTGTATCTGCAAACCGATCGCCCGGACACAGTGACCGTGCGCTGGACGCCGGCATGGCAGGCGGATGCCAACGAAGAGCATCTGTACCTGCTCGACGGTCAGGGCAAGTTGCAGGGTGAGCGGTTTATCAAAGCCGACGAAATTCGTGGCAGCCAGAGCTGGCCACTGGTGCCCGGCGCAGCCAGTTATCGACTGGAAATCCCCGGCTACAGCTTCCGCAATTACCGGGTCGAACATGACGAACGTACGATCGCCTTGTTCGCCCCGGCCAAGGTGCATTTCAGCGTCGATACCCGTCACGGCGACGAGCTGTTTTTCAGAGTTGCGCCGGGCGAGCGCGCGGTGCTCGCCGGCAAATTTCACGGTGGCGTCACCGCGTTGCAGGCGCAGCGTGCAGGTGATGGGCAATCGTTGACGCTGGCGCTGAAACCCTATCGGGCCTATTGGCAATTCGATCAGGTCGCGCTGCCGGTCAGCGACCGTGAACAAGTCTGGCGCATGCGCGTGCAAGGCAGCGGCAAAGCCGCGTTCTGGCTCGACGGCACGGCCAATCTGTTTGCGCAGAATCCGCAGCAACTCAAAGCCGTACGCGAAGACGCCGGTCAGACGCGTTTGACCCTGCACGACAAAGTCCTCGGGCGCACGCCGGATCTGGGCATCGCCCTGCCCTATGTGATGCCGCCGCCAGCCAGTCACGCCGCGCTCGATGCGCTGAAACCGACAGCGGCGAGTTACTACAGCTTTGTCGATGTCACGGCGAAGGAGCCGCATTTCGAAGACGCGTTCCGCCAGTTTTATCAGGATCGTTTCGGCATCAAACAGGACATCACCCTGCTCGCCGGCAGTCAGCGTCAGGCTGATCTGCGCGCCGATGTGCAAAGCAACAGCGGCCTCGACGCCTGGCTCGCCGGCACCCGCGCCCTGGGTGGCAAAGGCACGCATTACATCGGTTTCGCCGACGAGCCTAATCTCAACTATTCAAGCTACGAACAATACCGGGCGATCTTCAGCAGCATGGCGCGGCAGGTGCGCAGCGACCCAGCCAACGCCAAGGCAGGCGTGCGCATCGCCATGCCGGCCAGTTCGCGGCTGGTCAATGGCCCGTTCGCCAACAATGCGGCCGACAAGCGCGGCATCGATTGGGCGCGGCGCTTGCTCGCGGAGTCCGGTGATCAAGTCGATGCGCTGGCGTGGCACGAATGGATGATCCGCGATCTGCTCGCCACCCGCGTCTACCGCGACAGCGTGCGTCGTGCTGCTGAACTGGTCGGCCTCGATGGCCAGGGCCAACCGCGCAAAACGCTGCTGCTCGATCAGACCAATATGTCCAGCGGCTCCAGCCTCAGCCCCTACGATCAGGAAACCCACTACGCGTCGCTATGGTGGGCCTCGGTGGTGATCAACGCCTCGCAGGACGGCTTGCTGAGCATGCTCAACTGGTTTCAGGCCGCCGATGAGCCGCAGTACCCCAAGGGCATGTTGCGGGTGTCGGCCGACGAAAATCGCTTCGAACTGAAACCGGTGGGGCTGGCCCAGCAGTTCATTGCGCAACACTGGCTGCATCAAGTGTTGTGGCTGGAAAACGATGCGTTTGAAGTCGATGTGCTGGCGATGGCCGGCGACGAGCAGCGTGAGCTGCTCGGCGTAAACAAAGGCACGCGTTTACAGCGTGTCGATCTGAGCGGTGCCAAGTGCCCGCTGAACAACGGCGCGTTGCGTTACTTCGGCGCCGACAACCGCAGCCGCGATGCGCCTTTTCACTGCCAGGACGGCCGTGTGCGCTTCGAGCTGCCAGGACAAACGCTATTCGCTCTGAGTTGGAGCGCTTCATGACCGCCCTTTTGATGTTCTGCCGCGCCGGCGTTCGGCCGCGCGACGCATCGTCATCAGGAGTGAACACCATGAATATGCTGCGAAAACTGACTGAAAACATCCGGCAGAAAGGACTCTCTGCCACGGTGAAAAAAATTTGGAAGCACTACGTGTTTTTCCATCAGGAATTGCTGTGGATGGAGCGCGATCTGGTCAGCCCGGTGCCACCGCACAGCCTTAAACCTTATCCGCCGCTGCGGGTGGTGAAGATCACGGCGGACAACGCCAACGCCTTCGCCCGCTATTTCGGCGACCGTGTCGGGACCATGGCCGAACTGGCCAAAGAAGGTCACACCGGGCACATGCACCTGGACGATCAGGGCGACGCCGTGGCGTTCATCTGGGGCTGCGCACAGGACTATTTCGACCGGCATTACTACGGTTGCCTGTTCCCGGTAAAACCTGGAGAGTTCTTTGAGTTCGGCGGTGAACTGACCCGTGCCTATTGGGGCACCGAGCTGTCTGTGGACCTGCAACTGGAGTTGTGGAAAGCCATGACCGCCCAGGGCTGCGACACAGTTGTCGATGTCTGCGAGTTCCATAACGTACCGGCACTCAAGCTGCACCTGCGCATGGGCTATACCGAACAACACCGGATCATGAATGTTTACACCCTGTTCGGTCGCTGGCGCTTCTACCGCGAAACCCGCTACAGCGGTTCGCGCCTGGATGCCCTGCGCAAACCTTCCCGACCACCTGTAACAGCAACGGCGGCCTGAGCCTATGGTGACGCGATTCGAATGGCGCACTTCACTGTGCGCCGCCGACTTCCCGGCAGCAGCCTATGAGACGCTGCGCCTGCGGGTGACGGATCACACGCCGTTCAACAACCTTGGCTGGTTGTGTGCGGCTGAGCAGGCACTTGGCGAGGGTGAGCATCTGCACATTCTGCTGGGTTGGGAAGCGGAGGAATTGCGTCTGTGCTTGCCGCTCGTGGCGAGTCGCGAGCGCTTTTTCGGCGTACCGCTTCGAGTGTTGCATCACTTGGGCTATCCGCTGGCCGATCGACTGGCATTGCTCTCTTTGCTCGGCAGCGAAGACATGCGCGAGGCCTTGCTGTTGATCCGCCAACGCCTGCCCCACGCGTTGCTGCAACTCAACGAATTGTCCGAGCCCGCCGGTGAAGAAAGCGCCCTCACCGAGTGGATGGCCCACAGCTCCACCGGTGAGCGACGGCTGAGCTGTCGGGTGCCAGTGCATCTGATCAGCGAGGCGGATCATCAGGAAGTCTCCGGCGATCCACGCTACAAACTGCGTCGGGCGCGCAAGCGGATTGCCGACTGCGGTGCCGAGGTGCGGCGGATCATTCCGGATGCGATTTCGATGGGGCCACTGCTACAGCTGATCAGAGAAGTCGAAGCGGTGAGCTGGAAAGGTGACGAAGGCGTCGGCATTTTCGCCAGCGAACACAGCCGCCAATTGATCGAGCGCGCGTTCACCGCGCTCGCCGACCAAGGCCTGGTGCGGGTGGTGACGCTGGAGTTGAACGGGCGTTGCATCAGCTACCGGCTCGGGCTGCTCGAACAGGGTCGACTCTACGATTACAACCTCGCGTTCCTGCCGCAATACGCTGATCTGGGCAGCGGTCGGGTGTTGCTGGAAGAGTGGATTCGCTGGGGCCTGGACGATCACTGGCGCTGGATCGATGCCTCGCGAGTGAGCCTGGAAAACTCCAGCCATCAACTGCATGAGCGCATGACCGGGCAACTGGAACACTGGCGCTGGAGCTTCTATTCCTGGCGGCCCAGTGGTCTCGCACTCGGCCTGGCGTTGCGCGTATGGCAGCGGTTCAAACCTGCACTGCAGCAGTGGCGAGCCAAGCGCGCAGACAAACCTGCACCCATCGTCAAACCTGTCGCGATCACCAAGGAGGGCGAACCAAATGCCGCGCCAAGTCATAGTCAACGCTGACGATTTCGGCCTCAGCCCGAACGAAAACGCGGTGATCTTCGCCGCGTTTCAGGCCGGGGTGATCAGCTCCGCCACCGCCATGGCCACCATGCCGGCGTTCGAAGCGGCCTGCGCCATGGCGCGGCATCCGTCGCTTGAGGGCCGGGTCGGGCTGCACTTCAACCTGACTTACGGGCGGCCGTTGAGCCAGGCGATTCTGGCTCGTCGCACGTTCTGCGATGGTTATGGTGTGTTCGACCTCAGCCTGCCGCGCCATCGCTTGTGGCTTTGCCGTGAGGATCGCGACGCGGTGCGTGAGGAGTTGCAGGCGCAGTGGCAGCGCTGTGTCGATCACGGTGTGCGCCCGAGCCACATCGACTCGCATCAGCACGTTCACAACATCTGGCCGATTGGCGAGATCGTCGCGCGCTTCGCCGCGCAGCAAGGCGTACCGATTCGGCTGGCGCGCAATCTGGGGCAAAACCTCAGCCTGCCCAAACGCGTGTTCAAAGGTCTGCTCAATTGGCGTTTGCAAGGTTTGGCCGGGGCCACTGCCGACTACGTCTGCACGCCGGTGGACCTGCGCAACGACAGTGCGCCGACCGACGGTGTGCTGGAAATCGTCGCCCATCCGACTCAGCTTGGGTCGGATTTCGGCGATGCCTATCTCCCCACTGACGAGTCCCTGAGCCGCGTGCTAGAGCGGCAGCTGAAGGGCGTTCCACGGGTTTCCTACGCAGATCTGAACAAGGAGTTTGTGCGTGGTGCCACGGCACTCGATTGACTTACATACCCTGCAATACTTTCCAGGATGGCACTTTGAAATGAAATTGAAGGCTTGATCTATACCCACAAAAGCACCATCCACAGCACCCTGGCTTCGGCCACGGAGGACATCATGAGCGTCATCGAAAAACTACAAGAACGCATCCGTCAAAAAGGCCTCGGCCGCACCTTCGGCACGATGTGGAAACGCTACGTGTTCTTCCATTGGGAACTGCTGTGGATGGAGCGCGACCTGGTCAGCCCGGTGCCGCCGCACAAGCTTCGCCCTTACGACGGCCTGCGCAAAGTCGACATCACCCCGGAAAATGCCGGGGCGTTCGGCAAACACTTTGGTGACCGCGTGGAGACCATGGCGGAGCTCGCCGCCGAGGGGCACACCGGGCACATGTACCTCGATGCGGACGGTCATGCCGTAGGGTTTATATGGGGCAGTATTCGCGACTATCACGACCGCCACTATTACGGCTGCATGTTCCCGGTAAAACCCGGCGAGTTCTTCGAGTTTGGCGGCGAAATGATCCGTGCCTATTTCGGTAGCAGCCTGTCGGTGGACGTGCAAGTCGCCCTCTGGGAAGCCATGGCGGCCCAGGGCTGCAACAAGGTCGTGGACGTTTGCGAAACCCACAATATCCCTGCGCTGAAACTGCACATCCGCATGGGCTACCAGGAACAGGGGCGCATCACTCACGTCTACTGCCTGTTCGGCCGCTGGAAATTCTTCCGTGAAACACGCTACGAAGGCTCGCGGCTGGAGCCATTGCGCAAACCGGAGCGGCCGGTGGTGAGCGCGGCGGCGCAGACTTGAGCCAATCCACAAATGTATGGCGGCATTGATGCCGCCATCGCTGGCAAGCCAGCTCCCACAGGGTTTTGGGTGTACTCGGTATTTTGTACGACACAAAATGGCTTGCCAGCGAAGAGCCCTTTAGCCGCGCTGATGAATCTCAGACTTTGGTGGCAACCAAGGTGAAACACATCGGTAACTGCGCCTCCCGGTTCAGATACCGGTCATACAATTCCTCCCGATTCGAATGCGCATATTCCTTGAAGTGCGCGATGTTCAGCCCTGCCCCGATGGCGCCGCTGAAGATCGCGCCGAGGTTATGCACGAACCAGTAGGACTTCGCCGCCTGCTGCTCGACCTTGCCGACATAGACAATCGGTTCTTCCTGCACGAACGGCTCGGCGCGGAAGTACGAGCTCGCGAGGCGATACGGATCCTCGGCGTCGGGGTCGACCATTTCCAGAAACGGGTGGGTTTCGTAGATCACCAGTTTTCCACCCGGTTTCAGCGTCGACGCAACGTGACGGAAGAATTCGCCGATGTCGGGCATCCAGTTGAGTACACCGATGGTGATCAGCGCCACGTCGAAGCGGTTGTGCAACGATGCCGGCAGTTGATGGATATCGCTTTCGATGAATTCGGCGTTGTGCGCTGAGCGGCTGTTCAGCTCACGGGCCTGATCGAGAAACGCGCTCGACTGATCGACACCGACCACACTGCGCGCACCGAGGGCAAACAGCGAAAGACTTTCGCGACCGTTGTTGCAGGCCAGTTGAACCACGTCTTTGCCGTCGACACCGACCTCTTCCAGCAACCCGCGCAGCGTGTCGTCGAGGCAGCAAAAATCCGCCTGTTCGACGTCGTTAATCAGCGCCTGCCAGTCAGGCGATTCCTGATGGTGGCGGGCGGAATCGTTCCACGCCTGACGATTGCTTTCGATGGCGTTTTTATTGTTCGGCACTTCCATGGCGCACTCCGGACGATGCTCTTGATTGAGCGGTCGGAGTCTAGATCAGGCTGTCAGGTGTAATTGTCGAAAACTTGTAAGCGACGCTCCTACAAAACAGGCGCTTTTCGCCCACAAGTGTCGACGAATTATCCTGGACCGATAGAAGACTTGGCCGACTGCTTATCTGTATCTACTTGGATACAGTCAGTAATGAGGTGCAGTCATCGTTCTACTGGCCGGAGGCGACAAATCCTCACAAAGCGCAGACATCCGGCGCGCAAAAAAAATGGCAAGGGAGGTTTAACCATGAGCCAGACTTTGACGAATTTCGACATGGCGACATTGTTGGACAGTGACGAGGCCATCAGCGAATACCTGTCCCAGGTTCTTGCAGATGGCGATAACGAGGAGTTTCTTCGAGCAATAGGTTATGTGCTCAGAGCCCGCGGAATGACGCAGATAGCCAAAGACGCAGGCATGGGTCGTGAAAGTCTGTACAAGGCGTTCGCGCCAGGCGCAAAGCCGCGCTTCGACACCGTATTGAAGGTCATCCATGCCCTTGGCATTGACCTTTGTGCACAACCGGGGCATTTGATCAATCACTCGACATCTTGAGCTCGTGGATGGCAGAGGCAGCTATAGTTAATAGCCTTGGGGAAAACCGCACTCGCAGGTGCCGCCATGCAAATGCTCAATCGGCTGTTGTTGACCGTCTGTCTGCTCGCCGCCACTTCGGTGCAAGCGCTGGACAGCAATTTCGTTTACTACGGGCCGAACCAGCCCTTCGCCCACCCAGCCCCGTATTCGCTGAACGCCACGCCTCCGCGGCCCTTTGATGACACGGCGCCGCAGGATTTCGTGATCATTCCCGACCGCCGTGTGTTCTCCGACTCGCAACTGCCGACGGTGGCGGATGCGACAGTGCGGGTGTTTATCCGCACGTACGATGCCGAGCGCGGGATTTATGTGAATGACGAGGTGCTCGACCCGAGTTGTGTGCTGGAGTGCCTGAGCCGTCAACAGCACTGAGCCTGGACCTTGAACATCGATCATCCGCTGTAGGAGCTGCCGAAGGCTGCGATCTTTTGATCTTGATCTTAAAAACAAGATCAAAAGATCGCAGCCTTCGGCAGCTCCTACAGGGATAGTTTTTGCCTGATTACCACTGGCGTTTGTCCGGGCGCGCGAGGCCGAGCTTTTCGATGCGGTAACGCAGCATGTCGCGGCTCAGGCCCAGCAAACGCGCGGATTTGGTGACATTCCAGTCGGTCTTGTCGAGCATCTTGCGCACCATGTCGCGCTCGACTTCCGGCAGGTTCATCGATTCGGTGTTGCTCGCCGGGCGTGGTTCGTAATGCGTCGGCACTTCGTGCAGGTGCAGCGGCGGCTCGTCGACCAGGCTCATGCACACGTTCAACTGATGCGCGGCGATGGTGTCGCTCGGCGCCAGCAGCACGGTTTGCTCAAGCATGTTGCGCAACTCGCGCACGTTGCCCGGCCAGGTGTAACTGAGCAGCAGCTCTTCGGCCTGCTGGCTGAAATGCAGGTTCGGTTTGCCGTAGCGTTTGCCGTGGCTGGCGAGGAAGTGCCGGGCCAGCATCAGGATGTCTTCACCTCGGGCATACAGGCGCGGCACCTTGATCGAAATGATCCGCAAGCGGAAAAACAGATCGCGACGGAATTTGCCCTGCTGGACCATTTGCTCAAGGTTGCAGTTGGTGGCGCTGATCACCCGTAGATTGACCTTGCGCTCCTTCACCGAACCGACCCGACGAATCGTCCGGTCCTCCAGCAACTTCAACAGCTTGGCCTGCAACAGCAGATCCATTTCCCCGACTTCATCGAGAAACAATGTCCCGCCGTCAGCGGCTTCCACTAACCCCACGCGACGATCCTTGGCGTCGGTGAACGCGCCCTTTTCGTGGCCGAACAGTTCCGACTCGACCAGATTCGACGGGATCGACGCACAGTTGAATTCAATGAACGGGCCTTTGCTGCGTGGGCCGTCGAAGTGCAGCGCGCGGGCCACCAGTTCCTTGCCGGTGCCGGTTTCGCCCTCCACCAGCACGGGCGGCAAATCGGTGTTGGCCATGCGCCGTTCGGCATCGAGCAACTGGCCGATAGTGTTTTTCAGGTACTGCATCGGTGCCGACTCGCCGATCAGCGCCTGAATGCCGGACTTCTGCGCCTCGCGTTCCTGATAGAACGACAGCGTGCGCTCCATGCGCTCGGTGGCCAAGGCCTTGTCGAGCAGCAGTTTGAGCTCCGGCAGCGCAACCGGTTTGGTGACGTAATGAAAGGCGCCCTCCTTCATGGCCACCACGGCATCGTCGACGTTGCCATAGCCGGTCATCATGATCACTTTCAGATCCGGCGCGCTGATACGCAGCTTCTGGATCAGGTCGTGCCCACTCATGCCCGGCAGCGAGTTATCGGTCAGCACGATGTCCGGCATGAAGCTGCCCAATTGCTCCAGCGCGTCTTCGGCCGAATGGCAAACCGTCACCTCGAAGTCTTTGCGCTCCAGGTAGGTCTGAATATTTTCGGCCAACAGTTCATCATCCTCGACCAGCAGAATGCTGTGCTCCATATTCCCCTCCCGATGCCACTTTGAAGTTGAGACTGACGCGGGTTCCTTCCTGCTCTTTGCTGGTCAAGACGACCGAGCCCTGAAAACGCTCCATGATTCTTTTGACCAACGCCAGACCAACCCCGAGGCCGCCCTGCTTGGTGGTGAAAAACGGTTTGAACACCAACAGTTGCTGTTGCGCACTCATGCCCTTGCCGGTGTCGCTGAGGGTCATGCTCACGCTGTCGGCCTGCGGTGTTTCGAATTCGACGCTGAGCACACCGCCCTTGGGCATGGCTTCCAGAGCGTTGGCAAACAGGCTATTGAGTATTTGCGTGAGCAGCACCCGCTGACTGACGACTGGCGGGCAAGGTTGCGGACTGAAGCGCACCTCGACTCCATTGCGTTTGATCAGCGCGTCGAATGCGCCCAGAGTATCTTCGACCGCCAGAACCAGATCCACTGCCTCGCCTTCCTCGCCCATCGGCCGCAGCGACACCAGCAACTCACGCACCCAGCGCGACATGCGATCGACCTGGCTGATGATGTCGCCGATATTGCGCTGCGCGCCCTCGCTGGCGACTTCCTGCGCCAGTTCGGCGCTGGAGCGGATGGTCGCCAGCGGATTGCGCAGGCTGTGGGCCACAGCCGAGGACATCTCGCCCAGCGCGACAAAGGTTTCATTGCTGATCAACTGTTGCTGCTGGCTCTGCAGCAACTGCGCCGCCCGTCGGACGATCCAGAACAGCGCGAGAAAGATGGCAGCGCCACCGAAGAACGTCGCCGCCCAGATCGAGGCGAAGCCACGGTCAATGCGCGCCACCAGATCCGACGGCTCCTTGTAGACCTCGACCATCGCGACTACTTCACTTTTGTCGGCGTTGAACATCGGGATGTAGTTCTCGATGAACAGGTATTTGGGCTCACGCAACAATTGCTGCTCGGGCTTTTCGTCATCGACCTTGTGATAGCTGGAGGACACCGGCACTTTCATTTCGAACGATTCGTCCAGTTCATCATCGTCTTCGATGCGCACGCCAATCAGCTCAGGATTGGTCGACCAGATCACCGTGCGATCCTCGGCATACACGGTGGCGAGCAAAATATCCGGCAAGTGCTCGACATGATCGAGAAACTCGATGCGCGCCGCCGCACGTGAGCCCGGATTGACGTCGGCAAAGGCATTGTCCTGACGTGGGTCGAGCATTTCGCCCATGGTGCGTTTGGGGGTAATCCCGGCGTGGCGGATTTCCGCATCGCCGATGGCCTGAATGAATTGCGCCGTCAGTAGCGCATCACGCTCGACGCTTTCGGTGACGACGAAACGCGTGGAGATATAGCCCAGCCCCAACGCGACGGCGGCAATGATCAGAAAACTGGCGATCGAGAACCAGCGCAGGAGATTGAATCGCTCGCGCCAGCCCTTGCTTGCTGCTGCCGATGCGACCGGCGCAGGTATTTTTGGAGATTCCAGACTCTGCATGGGAGTGCCTTGGAGTGCTTGTATCGGACCGTTACAGCCGCCTTCATGAATCAGTGTAGGTGGCTATGACCGCGACACAGGTTTCAATGATGCTATTTCGCCGCTACTGCATACGACTTGCCGTCGCGGCTGGATCGCCCGGTTTTACTGGCGTCAATGCGCCGCCGGCCAAGGGTTGGACGGACGGCTGCTGACGCTCGGTTTCATCACTGAGGAAGTCGATGATCGCCTGCGCGGACTGCTCGTCCAGGCGCAGGTTGGGCATCGGGATTCGCTCGAATTGTTCAAACAGTTGCAGCGCGATCGGGTCTTTTTCCGCGAGCAGGCGATCCGGCTCGCGAATCCAGCGGTTGAGCCATTGCGCATCGCGATTGCGAGTCACGCCAATCAAGTCCGGGCCGATACTGCGCATGCCGATGCCCTGGCCGTCCTGCGGGCCTAGGCTGTGGCACGACGCGCAACGCGTGCGGAACAGTTCTTCGCCGTTGCTCGGTGGGCGGATCTCGGGCGCGTTGGCGTAGCTTTCTTCGGCGCTCGGCTGCTTCCAGTTCTGCAAGGTATTGGCCAATTGATCGGCGAGAATCCACGGATTTTCGAACGGCGAGGCTTTCATCCAGCGCCCGGTGGTCTGGTTGCCGACGATCAGGCTGAGGTTGTGATCCTTGCTGCGGCCGTTGTCGACGCCGTCGATGAACAGCCCGAGCTTCTTGCGCAGGTCGGTGACGTCTTCAAACTCGCCAGTCAAAAACTTCCAGCCGGGGCCGATCTTGAAGCGTTGCGCGTAGGCCTTGAGCACTTCGGGTGTGTCGCTGAGCGGGTCGATGCTGATCGAGTAGAAAAACACGTCCTGGCCAACCCGGTCGCCCAACAGTTTCTGTACCTGGCGCAGGCGTGCGGTTTCCAGTGGGCAGGAGTCGCTGCACGAAGTGAAGATGAAGTTGATCACCACCACTTTGCCTTTGATCAGGTCATCAAAAAAACGCACCTGCCGACCATCCTGATCAGTCAGCAACGTGTTGGGGAAATAATCGCCGCCCCACGGGGTGGCGGATTCAGCAGCAGACTGCTCGCCGACACCGGCCTGGTGCGCCAGCAGCACGCGACTGCCGAGCACACAGGCCACCAGCATCAGCACCAGGTGCATGCCCAGCGCCCGAGAGCGCGGGTTATGCACGGGGCGGTCGACAGGCCGGCGGTTCATGGATTGACCAGCACTTGCGGGCCAAAACCGTCGCCGTTACGGAAGGTCGGCAGCGCGGCGGAGTTGACGTAGCGCACCCCGTCCCAGCTCGGCAGCGGGGTCGGCATCAACTGAAATTGCCCGGGTTTTTCAATGTCCCAACGCAGCAGCATCGAGTTGTCTTCATGCTGGGTGTTGTGACAGTGCTCCATGTAGGTCCCGGCAAATTCGCGGAAGTTGATCGCCATCTCGACGCTGTCCAGACCATCGATTTCCGACCCGATACGGTAGACGTCCTTGCGCGCCCATTTTTCCCATTCCGGTGGTGCCTTGCCGCCGCGACTGAGGATGATGCCCTCCTCGAAGTGCACATGCACCGGGTGACTCCAGCCCTTGCCGCCGGCCTTGATATTCCACACCTCAAGGGTGCCGAAACCGCTGACACCGGCATCGGTCGGGCCGCTGGACAACTGGGTTGAGGCATTCAGGCGACGTGGGTCCATGTGGAAGCCGAAACCGCCATCGGTCTTGACCGTCCACGGCGCTTCATCGGTGCCGTCGGAACGGCCGAAGGTGAAGGTGCGGTGCCGGGCCTTGGCCAATAGCGCCTTGTCGGCAGCATTGTCACGGTGGATCTTCAGCGGGATCATCACCAGCCCTTCAGCCTTGCCCGGTTTCGCCGGTTCGTAGGCCGCAGGGTTCATCGCCAGATCCTGACCGGCATAAGCCTTGACGTTGAGTTGCAACAGCTTGCCCACCGCCGGATCACCCTTGTCCCATTGCGGGCCCTTGCTGGTCTGCTTGAGTACCGGCAGGTATTTCTCCGAGAGCACATCCGCCAGCGGGATCACCTCTTTCGGGCCTTTGCCATCGTCGTGGGCTTGCAGGTTGAGGAAGAACAGCTTGTCCCCCGGTTTGATGCCGTTTTTCGCGAAGTTGACGATGATGTCGAAGCGCTCGGCGATGCCTTGGGTCGGCAGGATCGCGTTGTGGTTCTGTTTGTCACCGTCGGCATCCAGATCCATGCTGCCGTCGAACGGCACGCTGTGTTCCATGATGTTGCCGTCGTTGGCAATCATGTGGAACGGCACGCGGCTGTAGGACACGCCGGAGTTTTTCGGGCCCTGGAACTCGCCGCCGCTGCCCTTCACTTCGCGCACCAGCGCCAGTTTGAAGTAGCGCGACACCGAGCCATTGAGGATGCGCAAGCGATAGCTGCGCGCCCGTACATCGAGGGTTGGTTTCCACTGCCAGTTGACCAGCACTTGATCGCCGATAAAGCCGTCGGTGTTGAACGGGTTGAACCACAACTGGCCTTCCTGATCCCAGGCCTTGTCGGCGAACACCAGGTTGACGTCGTAGTCGCGGTTGCCCCACGGCAAGGCGCTGCCGCTGGGCAAGCGCAGGTTGACGCCGTCGTCCACCGACTCGTTGCCGCGATCCAGGGCGCTGTAGTAGTTCATCATCGCCGCGTTGCCCTTGTAGACATTCTGCGCGGTGAAATCGAGCATGTGGTCGTGGAACCAGTGGGTGCTCATGGTTTCGCGCCAGTCGCCTCGGATCTTGATGGTGCCGTGGTCGCAGGTCTTCTTGCTCGGGGCCAGGTCATTGACCCACAGGGTCTCGCCCGCCGCACAAGGAAACGCCGCACGCGGGTCTTCAGCCTTGGTGTTGATGCTGTCGTAACCGGCGAGCTGAATCGGCCAGCGATAGTCGTAGAACTGCCCCGGAAAGAAGAACGCGTTGGCATAGCCGTCACTTTCTGCCGGCGCGTGGCCGTTATGCTCGTGGGTGCTGATGGTGTGCAGGCCAAAACCGCGGTTGGCTGATGGATCAATCGGCAAGCCGTTGTAGTGACGCATCAGCACCGGTTGGCCGTAACGCACCATCAACAGTTTCGGCGGCAACGTGCCATCGAAGGTCCACACCGAATTGTGGTTCTGCGCCGGCATGGCCGGGTGGAAACGGGGGTCGACGCCCCTGGCGGTGCCATCGGTCACTGGAACCCCGGCAACGTTGTGGTACAAACCGCCCGGGCCGAATTCACCGACCGCGTAGCCGTGCATTTGCCGGGCATCACGCAGGCCACCGTTGACCCGTACACCGGTCTGCACGGTTTTGTAGGCCGCTTGCGGGTAAAACTCGTTCCAGCGCTGATGCGACCAGCCTTTTCCCGGTGGCCGCCCTTCGGCGGACGAGCCGATGTGACGGTTGAGGAATACTTCGATCTGTGCCTGCCACGGGTTGCGGTCGACCACGTTGGAGAACTGGCTGGGGAATGGCGTCAATCCGGGTTGGCGCAGGAACGCATCCAGCGCGGTGCCGGGTGGCGCACTGCGTGCGATGTTGTTCGGGTCCTGGGCCGGTGCCGGGCCGATGGCGGCCGGCGGGAACGGCAACGGCGCGGCCGGGGTGGTCGGGTCGAGTTTTTCCGGGCCAAACTCTTCGAACAACAGCAGTTGCTGAGTGAACGGTTGCGCGCCGTACAACGGGCTCGGTTTGCCGTTTGTGGGGTAGTTGAAACTGGTCTGCACCGTCGGCGGCAGGATGTTTTCCGTGCGTGGGGTAATGCGCGAACCTTTGACCCCATCGGGCAAATCGAAGGAGTCTTCGTTGGCCTCGGGCATGGTCAGGATCGCACTCAGCGCGCCGGCGCGATCCACCGGTTCGTCGTAATACGAAGAGGGGTCGGAGGGTTCCGGCTGATTCTCGTCATCGATGGGGCTGGCTCGCACACCGGTCAGGGTGCCGAGGGTCAACATCAGAAAGACGCTCAGAGGCGTCAGTCGGAAGGTATTGCCGGGTTCACGCGTTGTTCTGTCCATCACCAGCCACCTCATCAAGGAAGGGGTGATGGTGTTTTGCAACTACCGCGCCAAAATATTATTTCCAGTTGTAACAGCGACTTGGGGTTGCTGTTGGTTGCCCCACTCCCCGGCGACTGGGGCCTGACACCCACTGATGGGGAAAGTTCAGAAAACTCTTCGAGGTTATGGAACCCGCCGAAAAGCCAGGCGAACCGTGGTCCCCTCGCCTTCACGGCTATCCAGAGTGACACCTCCGCCGAAGCGTTCCATGATGCGCTTGACCAGCACCAGGCCGACGCCCAGGCCACCGGACTTGGTCGTGAAAAACGGCCGGAAGGCCATGCTGCGCTGTTCTTCATTCATGCCTTTGCCGGTGTCGCTGAGCACCACGCACACAGCGCGGTCGCCACTGGGTTCGAGGCTGACGGTCAATGTGCCGCCCTTGTCCATGGCCTCCAGCGCGTTGGCCAACAGGCTGTTGAGGATCTGCGTCAGTTGCACCGGCTGGCTCAACACCATGGGCGTACTTTGCGGCTGAAACACCACTTGCACGCCGGCCCTGGCGATCTGTTGCTCGAACGCGACGAGGCTTTCGTACAGCGCCGCCACCAGATTCACCGGTTCCGGGTCATCGTTGAGCGGGCGCAGCGACTGCAGCAACTCGCGCACCCACTTCGACATGCGATCGACCTGACCGATGATGTCGTTGATGTTCTTCTGCGCGGGGCCGGCGTCGAACTCCAGCGCCAGTTCGGCACTGGAGCGGATGGTCGCC
Organism: Pseudomonas sp. LBUM1648; assembly: GCF_059716145.1. Classification (NCBI taxonomy): domain Bacteria; kingdom Pseudomonadati; phylum Pseudomonadota; class Gammaproteobacteria; order Pseudomonadales; family Pseudomonadaceae; genus Pseudomonas; species Pseudomonas sp. LBUM1648. The sequence continues at coordinate 2,406,023 of NZ_CP166808.1, read as the reverse complement.
AGCGGATTGCGCAGGCTGTGCGCCACGGCTGAGGACATCTCGCCCAGTGCGACAAAGGTTTCATTGGCAATCAATTGTCTCTGCTGCGCCGCAAGCAGAATGGCCGCGCGCCGCACGATCCAGTACAGCCCCAGATAAATCAGCCCGCCGCCCAGCGCAGTGGCCAGCCAGATCAGCGTCAACCCGCGTTCGATACGGGCAATCAGGTCTTTGGGCTCCTTGTAGATCTCGACCATCGCCGTAACGTTTTTGCCGTCGGCGTCGAACAGCGGAATGTAGTTTTCAATAAACATGTAGTCCGGTGGGGTGACGAATTTCTGCTCCTCACGCTCCTTGTCGACGTTGTGATAACTGGCCGACACCGGAATCTTTTCATTGAAGGCGCGATCGAGGTCTTCGTCGGAATGAATGCGCGTGCCTTTCAACGCCGGGTTCGTCGACCAGATCACCAATCGATCGGGGGCGTAGATATTGGCGAGGATGACATCCGGCAAGTGTTCGATGTGATCTAGAAACTCCCCACGGGCATTGGCCCGGGCTGCCGGATCGACGTCGGGAAAATCCTTGTCCAGGCGTGAATCGAGCAACTCGCCCATGGTCCGCACGTTGGGAATCGAGACATGACGCACTTCGGCCGAGGCGATGGCCTGAATGAATTGCGCCGTCAGCAAGGCATCGCGCTGCACGCTTTCGTCGATCACAAACCGTGTCGACACCATACCGAGCGCCACGGCCACAGTGCCGATCACGGCCATGCTGATCAGCGAGAACCAGCGCAATAGGTTGAACGGCAGCGTGCGCGAGCTCAACCGTAGATTGCGGTCCTCGACTGGAAGCGATTTCGACTGCATGTTCATGGCGACGACGTCCCGATACTTCCCTATAGGGTTATAGCCCACGGTTGGGGCTTTGCCCGGATGCGGGGCCATCTACCCGATTGCGCTAGTCGCCAAACACCGCAGAACCCTGTGGGAGCGAGCCTGCTCGCGAAGGCGGTGCGTCAGTCGACATTTTCTTCGCAACAAGTCCGCTTTCGCGAGCAGGCTCGCTCCCACAGTTTTTGCATCCCCACCGCCCCCAATCCTGGGGACTGGCGCCCTATCCAGGCCGAACCTCCAACTTACCTCCAAGCTCCGCAAGCCCTCTAATCCAAGCCTCTCGAGCACTTTCGCCATAACTTGGCATGGAAGGTGTACAGGCCCTCTGCAACTGACCCACCCCCAAGGGGCAGGTACTTTGATAGAGGGATTAACTCATGCACCCTTTACTGTCCAAAACCGCGACCGTCCTGGTCGTGAGCGCCTTGGCTCAGGGCATTGCCCAGGCCGCTTTATTCGCCGTTGATCCGGGTCCGTACACGCCGGCCAACGGCGGTTTCGCCAGTTGGTATCAGGACACCCACGGCCGTACCCTGGATCTGTGCCTGTCCAAAGCGCTCAGCTCGCGAGTGCCCAGCGCTCCCGGCGCGCCTTCGTACATGTGCACACTGCTGCCAACTCCCGGCGTGTTCGATGACGCACAGCCGATTGTCTTCCCGACCAACTTCCCCGATGAAGCGTTCTGGTTCACCGGCGAAACCACCATCATTGATGCCGCACGCGGGATCGACCTCGGTTTCGTCAGTGCCATCGAAGCCGCGTTCGCTGCCGAAGAACCGGTGGAAGGTGATCAGGTCAGCTTTGCGCGGATCCGTATCCGCGTCGATGTACCGACCGCCGGCACCTACGTGATCACCCACCCGTACGGCGTCGACGTGTTCAACATCGACACCCCCGGCCGGCGCGCGATCAACATGACCCGCGACATCGGCATCGGTGTACCGCAAACCTACGACGGCGCGCTCAAAGGTGACATTGGCCCGTTCCTGCGCAGCGTCAATGGCCCCTACACCGAGACCAACCCGGTGACGGGCGCCGCCGAGCAGTTTGTCGGTGACCCGAACCTCAACGAAGCGGTCACCGGTAGCCCGTTCAACACCAACTACGTGCGGATCGAAGGCCCTAACGGTCTGGATCTGCGTTCGACCACTTTCGCCGTCTCCGGCAAATTGTCGACCGTAGTGCGGCCAACGCCAATGATCACCGAGCGCAGCACCTACTCGCGCAAAGCCGGCGACAGCGCACCCGTGGCCCAGCAGGACGTGTTTGTGAAAGCGCCGCCCGCACCGGGCACCGTGGCCGTCACCAGCAGCACCCCGGTGCTGAACATGACCGAAGCCAACTCAACCGGTGCCTGGTACGCGCAATCGGCAGTCAACCCGACATTGCCGACCACCCTGCAAGTGACCGCCGACAACCACTTGGCCATCGCCAGCAGCACGCCAACCACCCTGCCCATGACCCTGACCGACCTGGTGGTGATCCAGCGCGCCGAGTACAGCCTCAGCTCCGGGCAGTTGACGTTGGTCGCCTCGACCAGTGACGAGACCTCGCCGCCGGTGCTCACCGCCAGCTCCTTCAGTGGTGCCGCCATTGGCGCCCTGAACGGCGACGGCGCGGTGAAAACCCTGGCCACCGGGATCTCGCCGATACCACCGGCCAAGGTTCGGGTGACGTCGTCCAACGGCGGCAGCGATACCGAAGAAGTGGTCATCGTGCAATGAACGCTCACATGCCCAGATCCGTATCAGGAGGCATCATGAACAAGTGGCCACGCTTTGCGCTCAACGCGCTCGGGCTTGCTCTCTCGCTGACCGGCAGTGCCTATGCGCAACTCGCCGCCGTCGACCCCGGCCCCTACACCTTCGCCACCGGGAAATTCCCGATGTGGTACCAGGACAACAATTTGCTGTCGATGGAACTCTGCCAGTCGCGCGCCGCCAGTTCGCGAGTGCCTGTCAGCACACCACCGTCCTACATGTGTATTTTGCTGGCCGAGCCTGGGATCTATGACGACGCCCAGCCGATGATCTTCCCCGATAACTGGCCACCGGAATCGTTTTGGTTCCTGGCAGAAACCACGATTCCGCAAGTCGGGAACAGTGGTTATGAACTGGAAGCCTACGTGGCCGCGATGGAAGCGGCGTTCGCGTCGGAGAACCCGGTCGATGGCGATCAGGCGAGCTTTGCGCGGATCCGCATTCGGGTCTCGGTACCCACCGCCGGCACCTATACCATCACCCACCCCTACGGCGTGGAAACGGTCAATGTCACCACCCCGGGTCGGCGGGCGATCAACATCACCCGCGACATCGGCATCGGTGCCCCAGGCAACTTCAATGGTGCTGTGAATGGGGCTATCGGCCCGTTTCTGCGCAGCGTCAACGGCCCTTATACCGAGGTGAACCCGGACACCGGCGCCACCGAAACCTTCGTTGGCGACCCGAACCTCACCGAGGCGGTGACCGGCAGCCCGTTCGACACCAACTTCGTGCGCATCACCGGTCCCGCCGGCACGATCCAGTCCAATATCTTCAGTCTGTCCGGCAAGGTGCTCGACAACCGTCAGCAAACTCAGGTGGAAATCGACCGCGCCACCTATCACCGCACTGCCGCTGGCGTGCGTGCCGAAGTGTTTGCCAAGGCTGACAGCAGCTCGGCGCTGTGCTTCCGGGAAACCGTGGCATTGCTCCCCGGCCCGCCGCCGACGCCTTGTCAGACCAGTCTGCTGGGTGACAACAACGGCCTGTTCTTCGGTCAGCGCCTGGGCACCGGCGCCGTCCCACCGGTCGTGGTGGTGACCGCCACCAACCCTACCGGTACCACGCGACCTACGGCCGTGTCGGCCAAACTCACCGACGTGGTGAAAGTGCAGACCGCGCGCTACAGCTGGAGCAATCACAGCCTGTTGATCGAGGCCACCTCGACCGATGAAGTGGCCGTGCCGGATATGGTCGCGCAGGGCTACGGACGTCTGTCGAAAACCGGCACCCTGCAACGCATCACCATCGCCGACCTGACCCAGCCACCGGCTACCGTAACGGTCAAATCCGCCGCCGGCGGCAGCGACACCGAGGCTGTTGTGGTGGTCGGCACCGCGCCGAACACCGGTGAGAACCAACCACCGATCGCCAATACCGACGCCGGCAGCACCAGTTTCGGCGTACCGATCACCCTCAGCCTGTTGACCAACGACAGCGATCCCGACGGCGACACGCCGCTGAGCATCACCGCGCTGACACAGCCGGCTGCCGGCCAGGGCACCGTCGCCCTCAGCGGCTCCACCGCTGTGGTCTACACCCCGCCAGCCGTGGTGAACGCGCCACTGACCACGACCTTCACTTACAAGGCACAAGACGTCAAAGGTCTGGCCTCGACGGCTCCGGCCACCGTGACCATCACCGTAGCGCCTAACCGGGCACCGACTGCGGTCGCCGACAGCGTCGCGACACTAGGCGTGGCGATCCCGATCAACGTCCTGGCCAACGACACCGATCCGGAAGGCAACGTGCCGCTGGGCGTCGCCAGCCTGACCCAACCGGCCGCCGGCCGCGGCACGGTCAGCACCGACGGCACAGTGATCACCTACACCCCACCGGCCACCGTGACCACAGCGTTCACCACCACCTTCACCTACATCGCCCGGGACAGCTTCGGCGCCCAGTCGACGTCGGCCACGGTGACGGTGCAAGTCTCGCCACGGCCAGCGGCGGAGACCTTCGCAGTCACCGCCTCGACGGTGCAGGCACGCTCCGGTGGACGCTTCAACTGGGACTTCACCGGCACCTCCTCGGTGACCACCGGCAACACCATCACCGTGCAGGTCACCACCCCGACCGGGCTGGTCACCTTGGGCACGACGACGGTGCCGCTGACCGGTCGCTGGCGGTTGACGCTGAACAACACGACGGTGGTGCCATCGGCTAACCCGACCGCAACCATCCGCTCGTCCCAGGGCACCGTGCGCACGGTGTCGGTGAACACGCTTTGAACCTGCGCCCCACCCACTTTCGGGTGGGTGGGGCCTGGCTTCAAGCGCTTATTGCCCAAGAGGTTTTCCGCCATGAACACGCCGACCGCCGCCCTGCTTTGCCTGCTCCTGCTGTGCAGCAGTGCAGGCGCGCGCGCCGACGACCTGATGGAAAACGACGACCTGGCGCCCTCCAGCGCCGACCTCGGCGAGCTGCCACCCCCCGTGGGCCAGCAAGCCCTGATCGAGCAGATCGGCCAGGCCAACCTCGCGCTGCTGCAACAGAACGGTCAGTCGCTGCTTGGGCGGATCGTGCAGTCGGGCAGCAATCAAGAAGCTTACATCCTGCAACAGGGCAGCGACCTCATGGCCTTGATCACCCAGAACGGTTCCGGCAACGCCGCATCGATCACCCAAAACGGCAGCCACAACCGCGCGCAGATTTCGCAAAACGGCAACAACAACGACGCCAGCATCGAGCAGGCCGGCGCGGGGCTGCAAAGCGCCGTGACCCAGTCGGGCAACGGCATGAGCGTTTCGGTCAAGCAATATCGTTAAAGCACTGCACTCATCGGAGAGTTAATCATGTTCAAACTGACGCCCCTCACCGCCGCCCTCCTGGTCATGATCAGTGCCCAGGCCATGGCCGACGACAGCCTGTCCACCCAGAACCAGGCCGGTACTGCCAACATCGCCGATGTGAAGCAGACCCAGGCCCCGTTCAGCACCGCCACCCAGACCCAACTGGGCCAAGGCAACAACGCCGCCGCCCTGCAAGACAACGCCACTAGCGTGATCACCCAAGACGCGGTCGGTGACTACAACGCCGGTTACGCCGAGCAACTGTTCGAAAACAACAGTGTCATCACCCAGCAGCAAGCCGGCGCGTTCAACACCAGCCACGCCAGCCAGTCGCTGGGCTTCGGCGCCGGCAACCAGGCCCTGCAACAACAGCAAGGCACCGGCAACTTCTCGTTCGTCTATCAAGACTCGCAGAACGGCAGCGAAGCCAAAACCTTCCAATACGGCGACGGCAACGAAGCCAACATCGAGCAACTCTATGAAGGCACCGGCAACAGTTCGGTGATCACCCAGTACGGCACCGCCAACTACGGCACCGCCGAACAGGTCACCCACAACGGCGGGCAGATCGGCATCAATCAGGCTGGCGAAGGCAACTACGCCTATGGCGACCAGCGCGACGGCACCGGCGGCAACATCACCATCAACCAGTTCGGCAACCTCAACGGCACCGAGATCTGGCAAGACGCACAACTCGCCAGCCAGGCCACCGTCAACCAGTACGGCGACAGCAACGAAACCGTGGTCGATCAAAGCTTCGGCGAAAACAACAGCGCCGCCGTCACCCAGGTCGGCAACACCAACGCCATCTATGCCGACCAGTTCGAGTCGGTCAACTCGACCCTGGCGCTGTACCAGGTCGGCAACGGCAACGTGCACTACACCTACCAAAGCGGCGACAGCCACGTCCTCAACGCCACATCGGTAGGCAACGACAACAAGGTCTACGCCAGCAACTGGAAAGGCCCGCAAACCGGCGGCCAATTCGGCAGCAACCAGCGCGCCAACATCACCCAGGCCGGCACTGGCAACATCGCCAGCTTCACCCAGGATGGCGTCGGCCAGATCATGACCACCAGCCAGACCGGCACTGGCAACAAAACCACGGTCAAACAGGCTGACTCCTACAACGAGCTGTACTTCGATCAGAACGGCAGCGACAACATCCTGATCTCCGATCAGCGCGGCACTAACAACCTGATCCAGGGCTCATCGAACGGCACCGGCAACAGTGCTGAGTTTGATCAATCCGGGACAGGCAACCAGGCGTACACCGCGCAGCTGTATGGCAGCGACAACATGATCACGGTCAAACAGGCTGACACCATGAACGTGGCGTACGTGACCCAGGGCGGGACGGGGAACATTGCCAATGTCGATCAGAGCGGGATGACGCAGACGGCGAACATTCAGCAGTTCGGGTCGGCTAACCAGGCGAGTGTTTTGCAGCAGTAAGGGTTGAGTGTTGATGAACCGCGATTCTCTGGTGAAGAGGGTCGCGGTTTTTTTGTGGGCTGACGTAACCACACGCGCGGCTTGCCAGACCAGCCGAGTCCTACAGAAAAAAGAATGCTTTTACCAAATCCATGGTGTTTTCCTACCACTTCTGGCGGTTGGCGGTCGGAAGTACGGCGTCTAGGATTCTTCGGGACAAATTGATCCTCATGGAGCTTGACCAACGTGCTATTCATCCAGCCAGCGACGACAGCAAATGCTTTACCGAATAGACTTCGAGGCATTAAACCCGGAGGTGCCATGATCGACCCGTCTTTAATCGACCCACTGTGCCCAGTCGTTTCAGATCTTGACCCTGAAGAGCAAGCCGCGAGCTATGACCGCTGGTTAATCGCCAAAGTGCAGGCTTCAATGAATGATCCACGACCGAGCATTCCAAATGATCAGGTTATGGTCGAGATGCGTGCCCTGATGGAAGCAAAGCGTAAAAAATACGATGCAGGTTGAGTGGCAGCCCGAAGCTCGGGCTGAACTCCTGAAAATCCTTGATTACATCAGTGACCGGAACTTAGTAGCGGCTGACAGACTTTCCCAAGCTATCGAAGGCGCTACGGTTACCCTTGCTCAACATCCACACCTCTATCGAATAGGTCGAGCGCCCGGCACTCGCGAGATGGTTGTGCACCCCAATTACCTGATCATTTATCAAGTGGTGGGTCGGATAAATATTTTGAGCGTTTTGCATGCGCGTCAGGAATATCCATAACGCAGACCGAAAAATGCCGGCAGACCAACGTAATTATTTTGTTAACGACAAAAACGCGACCTTTTCGAGGGTCGCGTTTTTTGTTTCCCATCCTTCCTGAGTTATGGGGAACTCTTGGGTGGTGATTCCGAGCAACTCAAAGAGTCAGCCCAGTCCTGCACTGCTTGATCATCAATAAAGCGACCAGCATCCACATCGGCCAACGCTTCCAAGGTCAGACGGCGCTTTTCTACTTCCTGATCGTTTTGGATCTTCGGGGAATTAGCCATCCTTCAACTCGACGTGATCCAGCGCTTGATTGACTGCCAGTTCACCCAGCATCACGACTTGTGCAATACCGAGCGCGGTCTTGCGGTGTGAGGGCGGCAGCGAGGCGGCGAAGTTGTTGAGCATTTCACTGGCCGAACCGAGGGTTTCGCTGGCGTTGGCCAGTAGAGACTCGGTGTTGTACCTGGGGTTGGCGAAGTACATGGGCTCCGGCTCGTTAGTGCTGGACATGATCGGAGCGGAAGGATTGAGGTAGTAATCGAGCGCACGGTCGGCGGCTTCGTGGAGTTTTTTGCTGTCGACTGAGGCGTAGGGGGATGTGGTGTCGGTGGTGATTTCTGATTCTGGCGGATTGGGTGTTGGTTTTTTCATGATTATTTACCCTGTATGACGGTTATAGCTGGCCCCCCCATTCGGTTTCCAAGCGAATAGGTGGCAGCTGTACGCAGGTTGGAAACCCGGGACAGAGGCAACCCGGCAGACACAAGGTCTCCCACGCACAGCCGCCATAACAAAGTGCACACAGTGAAGGTGCGCAAGGATACGTTATGAATGGCGCTTGTGCGCTCTGTAGTTACTCGGGTTTCCATGCCCGGCCGCTGAATTGGCAGCGACGAACACAGGCTAGAGACCGGACGTCCGACGGACAACCTGAAAACATTGTGGGAAGGTTCCGTAGATTCAGACACTTTTTTAAACAAACTTCAGATCGTAACCCTCACCCTAGCCCTCTCCCGGAGGGAGAGGGAACTGACCGAGTGGTTTGGTGGAAGTACGCCGACGTGCGCTATCGCGTTGAACTCGGACTTTGAAAAGCACACAAATCGGCCCCCTCTCCCTCCGGGAGAGGGCTGGGGTGAGGGGCAAATCCACCACAAATCCAAAGCCGACCACGCTCACCACTCAACAGGATGAGCGTTAGCTCGGCTGCTGCTTTTGATCTTGATCCACCGGCCCCGTCGGCAGGCTGAGTGGAGGGATTTATCCGGGGGGGGAGCGCAGCGACTGTTTGGCGAAGCCAAACACATCGAGAGGAGGTGCAGCGAAGCAAACCGGAGGCGATGCCCCCGGATCAATCCCGGAGCGAAGGAACCCCGAGCCTCAGCGAGTGGGCCGAACGTTGGGGCAAGCCTTTTTTTGCTTACTTTTTTGAGGCGTTTGTCAAAAAAGTGAGTCGCCGTCAGGGCGAAACCCTAAGCAGCCGTTACCGCAGCAACGGATATGTACTCAATCAACAAGAACCTGGTCGGCCCAAAGGCCGCCACGTTCACTCAACGTCAGCCTCAGCCTCAGCCCCCGGATCAACCTTGTTCTGACTCAAATACCGATTCAAAACATCATCCTGAGAAGGCGAAGAACTATCCCCCGCCACCTGCCACAACCGCCGCTCAATCCCCTGCGCCACCATATGCCCCACCGCCGCCTCAATCGCCGACAACACACACAACTGCGCCGGCTCATTCGTCGTATAACCCACCTCGGCCTCGAGCAACTTCTTGAACTCGATAAACTTGAACACCCCGGCACTGCGCGCCACCGAATAAATCGTCTTGCTGGTCATCACATTCGACAACACCTGCCCACTGCGCACATCCACCGCACGCAAGTTGACGGTCACCTGATCCACCCGATACTCCCGGGAAATATCAATCCCCAGATACCGCGCCCCTTCCCCACCACTACGCACATTCGTGTCGTAAGCGATGATCCCGCCCTCAAGCATCATGTTCGCCGCCTGCAACGGTGGCAGCTCACCCTGAATATTCACCGGCGTATTCGGCTTCTTCTGCGAGGCGCGAATAATCTTGCGCTCGGTCAGAAGGTTCTGCAGCCCTTCGCGCTCCAGCACCACAAACCAGCCACTGGCCTGCATCGCGTCCATCAACATCGAGGCCGCGCCCTGAGTCACGCTGGTGGAAAACGAACTCGCCGGCGTCGGCTTGTACTGCCCGGTCTGGTCACGGAAGCCGTACACCACCGCCATCAAACGCCCCTTGGGTCGCGGCATCTTCAGCAAGTCGTAGTAGGTCGAGGCCCTGGGGGTCAGGGTCGGGGTTTCGGTGTCCTGCTCGGCCGACATCGGCTCACGCAGACTGCACCCTTGCAATGTCGCCAACATCAGCCCTAGCGCGATGATCTTTTTCATGTCCGTCTCTCCCCGGAACCGTCAGCCCGTCATGGGTTGAGGCCGTTCACCTGAATTTCCGAAACTTCACCAGTCGCTCGGTCGGTCACTTCAATGCTCAGTGCCCCGGAGTCGTCGATGACGTTGACGATAAAAGAGTCGGTGGACAGGCTCCCCGTGTTGCCGGTGGAGATGTTGTCCAGCAACTGCCCTAGCAGCCGCGATTGCAATTGACTGGTGAAGCGTTCCAGCGCCGAGGTGCCGGCCACGGTCGAGCGGCTTTTGAGGTCCGGGTCGTCGTGATCGTTTTGCGCCTGGGCGTTGTTGAGCAACCAGGTGCCGTTGAGCGGGTTGCCGCCGAACGACGGGTTGACCGGCGTGTAGACCAGTTCGGTGGCCTGGACGGCGGCAGCGCTGGCAAGGCCGATCAACAACCCCGAGATCCAGAATCCGCTGCGCCGTGAGAACGTTGTGGTTTTCATAGTTCGTCCTTCTCAAGGTCGGTGGTGTCCTGCAACAGAGCCTCCAGCTTGCGCTGGACAACCTGGCGTCGAACCCAGTCAGCGGCCGCGTAGGCCTCTTCCTTCAGTTCCACGGTGTTCGGCGGCAGGAAGCGCCGATACACCAGGCGTTGCTGATATTCCACGGTCACCAGGCTGCCCCAGCGCGCGTCGGGCCGCTCGCGCACCACCAGGTTGAAATCCATCCGGCTGGTGTCGCGCAGGCGTTCACTGAACGAGTAGTAAAAGTCGTGGCCGATGTGCGAGATCGTGTCGTCGACGATGAAGCCCATCAATTCATCCTCTTCAGCGGCGTGAGCGCAGCCCACCACGACACTGAGGATCAGCGCGCACATCCACTGGCGGCTCATGGCTGCAACGCCTGCGGCAAGACCGACTGGCCTTTTGCCGGGCCGTTGGTGCCGTCGAGGAAGGCTTTTTCGGCAACGAACTGCCAGTCCGAATAACGCTGCATGCCTTGAAAATCCGACCACTGCGTGGGGAAGTCCGCCTGCTTCAACGGCACCTCGGTCGAAGGGCTGTTGAGGCCGGTGATGCGTCCGTCAAAACCCCGTTGCAGTGCCCATTCACCTTTACCGATCGGGTCCGGATAGAGCTGACGCAGATGATGCCGAGCCTCCGGAAAACGCTGATCGTCGAGCAGGTCAGCGAGCTCTTTCGGGTACTGCGCCAGCCCCGGCGAACTGCGGTAGTAGCTGCGCAGCGCCTGGGCATATTGCGTGCCGACCCAGAGCAATTGCTTCTCGCGGTCGCGGCGCGAGGCGGTCGACCACAACTCGCCGGCACTGGCCAGGCCCATGCCCATCACGACGATCAGGAACAGCACGCCCAGGTAGGTGAAGCCACCCTGCTGCGCGCGGTTACCACTCGGAATACTGGCTGCCATCACGCGCCCTCCCGTTGGCACCGCTTTTGATATCGGCCACGCCGCCCGCGACGCCTTCCGGTGGCGCGATCAGCACCCACAGGTCTTTGCGTTCGGTGATCGGGTCCAGTGGCGCGTTGCGCAGGTAACGTTGTTCGATCAATTGCTCGATGGAATCGGGGTAGCGCCCGGTGTCGCCGTAAAAGTGATCCAGCGCTTCGCGCATCGCCGACAGGCTCTGGCGCAAAGTGGTTTCCTTCGACGCTTCGAGGCTGTTGAAGTAGCGCGGCAGCGCGATGGTCATCAGCGTGGCGATGATCGCCATCACCACCATCAGCTCCAGCAAGGTAAAACCTTTTTCCCGGCGCATGAGGTTCACCACTCGCGGTAGGCGATGCCGTTGAGGCCCTTGCCGCGCGCCGTGGAGTAGACGTCGAACACGTCCTCGCCATCGCGCGGGTTTTGAGCCGAACTGTTGTAGGCGCGCACGCCCCAACCCCCTTCGTCATCACGTTTGGCCGGCACCAGCGGATCGCGCGGGATACGGCGCAAAAAGTAGAACTTGGCCCCTTTGGCGCTGCGCACATCACGCACCCCTTCGACCAGCACTTGCAGGTTCGGCGGGTAGCCGCTGCTGTTCATCGACTTCTCGATATAACCGGCATCGAAGGCACGTTTATAGGCGTCGATGCCATCGCGAATCTGATACAGCGCGGTGCGCAAATCCTGCTCCTTGCCGCGCCGCACCACGGTCTCGGTCAGTGGCGCGGCCATGCTCGCCAACAGGCCGATCAGGGCCAGCGTCACCACGACTTCGATCAAGGTAAAACCGCGCTGGGAGGCGTTCATGATCAAGGCTTCTCGACGGTGACACGGGTGGTCGCCACGGCCGAACTGCCGACAGCGCGAGGCTGCACAACAGGCGCTGGCGCGGTGTAGGTTTGCATCGAGCGATCCGGCGCCTGAATGTGCATGCTGGTTTCGGTGCCGGTGGAGAACTCCATGTCCGAGGGGCTTTGATACGGCAGGTTGCGCACGATCCGTGGGGTGATCGACAGCACCAGCTCCGATTTGCCGACGGTGTCCTTGTTGCTGCCGAACAGTCGGCCAATGCCAGGTATGTCGCCAAGGCCCGGAATCTTGTTGCCGGTGGCGCCGTGGTCGTTGCGCATCAGGCCGGCGAGGATCTGCGTTTCGCCGTCATGCAGGCGCAGCGAGGTCTGCGCGTTGCGGGTGTCGACCTGCACCGGGATCGTGCCCTGGCGGGTCGGTTCCAGCGGCGTGGCGTTACTCACTTCCAGAGCAATCTTGATCGCCACTTCGTTGTTCAAATGCACGGTCGGTTGCACTTCGAGCTTCAGACCGACATCCAGGTAAGTCACGCTTTCAGTGATCACCGGGCCTTGGGTTGAAGGCACTGAGGTGGCGCTGATGATCGGCACGCGCTGACCGATGTGGATACGCGCCTGCTCACGGTTGCTGACCCGAATCACAGGGCTGGCGAGGGTGTTGATGTCGTTGTCCTGCGCGTTGATCTTGGCCTGTGGCGATGGCGATATGCTGATGCGGCTGGAGTTGATGCCTTTGAGTTGATCAAGCAGGGTCACCGCCGAACCGTCGCTGTTGACCACACCAAAGGTGTTCGGCCATTGCAGGCCAAGGTCGAGAATGCGCTGGGTGGCGACCTCCATCACTTCCACTTCCAGCACCACTTCGGGGTTGGACTGGTCTTGCGATTGCAGGAGTTTTTCCGCCATGCGCACGGCGTCTTCGGTGTCGCGCATGGTCAGGGTGTTGAGGCGTTCGTCGACGAACACGTCGCGGGTCTTGAGCATGGTTTTGACCATGTTCAACGCGGTGTTGGCATCGATGCTGGTCAGGTAGAAGGTGCGCATCACCAGCTCTTGATAGTCCTTGAGCTTCTGTGGCGAATCCGGGTAGATCAGCAGCGTGTTTTCGTTCACCACTTTCTGGTGCAACTGGTTCTGTTGCAGCAACAGTGTCACCGCGTCTTCGATGCGCACGTCACGCACGAAGATCGTCGCTTTCATGTCCGGGCGCAGGTCTTTGTCGAAGATGAAATTCAGGCCGGCGACCTGCGACAGCACTTCGAAAATGGTTTTGAGGTTGGCTTCGCGAAACTCCAGGGTTACCGGGCGGTCGAGCTTGGTGCGCAGTTGCGGATACGGGATCACGTTGCGGCTCTGCACCAGGCGAATGTTGCCTTGCAGCTCCAGCGCACCTTCGTTGGTCGGGTCGAGTTCGAGGATCTGTTTGACCTGGCGGTCGGCACCGTAGATGTCACCCCGGCGCAAGTCGCCACGGGCCAGTTCAAGCTTCTCGTCCATGCTGCGCAGGTAGTCGAGTTGGCGCAGGGCATCCTGGGCGCGGCGGTTGTTCGGCTCGATGGTCAACACGCGGTTGTAGGCGGTGCGCGCCGAGGCGAAATCGCGGCGTGAGCGGTCGGTGTCACCGGAGGTCAGCAATGCAGTGATCGCCTTGGCCCGGCCGCTGTTGAGCAGCTGGTGCAACTCGGTGTCGCGAGGATCCTCGCGCAAGCCTTCCTCGACCCGGGCCAGCCCGGCCTCGTATTGGCCCTGCTCGATCAGGTCGGCAGCTTCCTTGTTGGCCACCTGCGCAGAACTGCACGCGGCCAGCCCGGCGCAGAGGCCCAGGCTCATCAGTAAAAGGGATCTGTTCATTGCGTACTCCCCACAGACAAGGTCTGCGACAAATGCAAAGGCAGGTAGACCAGACTCAATTCCAGTTCGGAAATGCCGGTGATCTTCCAGGTGTCGTCGATCACATCCCCGTTGCGCACGACGTAGATCTTTTCGCCGCTCTGCAAAAACACTTGCAGGTCGCTGCGGTCATGCAGCTTGCCGACGAACTGAAACGGCACCGGTGGCAGGCTCGGGGCAGGCACCACCGGGGTTGGCGTAATCGCTTGTTCAGTGACCGTGGCCAGGGTTGGCGCGGCCTTCCAGCTCTTGGTGGCGAACAGATCACCGGCCGGGCTCAAGTCCTTGATCGGCGCCGCTTTGACTTTGCCGCTGCTGGCCGGCAACGCACCACGGCTGGCGCTTTTCGCAGGCGTCGCTACGGCCACTTCAGCCGAATCGGCGTCTTCGCTCGGCGAGAGAAATTCCGGCAACCAGGCCAGCGCCGCCGCCACGCCGAAGAACGCCACCCAACCTGTCACGCGCTTGGTATTCATCACGACCTCGACAGGTAAAGGGTCATACGGATCCGGCCGTTGAGGTCGGTGTCGCCAATCTTTTTGCGTTGAAACTCGACGTCTTCCACCACCACCGCCGGCAACTGACCGAGCAAGGCGTGCAGGAAGCGGCGCAGTTGCGGATAGCTGCCGCGCACCGGCAGCAGAATCTGGTAGCGCGCCAGATGGGTTTTCGGATCGACGCCGAGGGCGTATTCGCCGCGTGCCAGGGTGATGTGTTCCTGGGCGGCGAGCGCGTAGATGCGGTCGATGGCCACGGTGGCCTGCGGCTGCGCCGGCAGCTTGTTGCGGAAGTCGTCGAGCTGACGCTGTGGCACCACCGGCGGCGCGATGCTGCCGTCCTCCACCTTGGCCAGATACTCGCTGGCTTCCTGAGTCTGCTGGTTCAGGTGCTGCAACGATTGCCAGCCCGGCAGCAAGCCGCCCAGCGCCCAGATCAGCGCGATCAACAACAGCGCCAGCCCGGCCAGACCCGGCAGGCCAAGGCCTTGCAGGTATTCGTGGACGATCAGTCTAGGGATTCGCATCGCCAATCTCCCAAGTCGCCGACAGGTTGAATTGCACCGGTTGTTCCGGTGATTTGACGACAATTTCATGGCTCAGCAGCGACACGTCGGACAGCTCGTCGCTGGCTTCCAGACGCTTGTGGAAAGCCAGCATCGCTGGCAGATCCCGCGCTTCGGCGCTGATCCGTAATTGGCCCTTGCGCGCATCCGGCGTCAGGGTCAGCAGCGCGATGTCCTCGCGGGGCATGGCCTCAAGCATGGCGAACAGGCGTTCCCACGGGCGGCGCAGTTGCTGCGAGACCTTGCGCATTTCCGCAAGGTTTTGCGCTTGCTCACGGGTTTCGGCCGGGCTCAAGGTGCTTTTGCTGGCGCTGTCGCCGGTGAGCTGGCGTTGCGTGGTTTGCAAATGACCTTGCTGTTGTTCGGCCTGGGCATCGAGGTGCTGTTGCACGCCGAAGCACAGCAGCGCCAGCAACGCGCCGCCGCCGAGCAGGCTCCAACCCAACAGACCGGAGCGTGGACGTGGCTGAAAGTCGAGGTTGAGGGCGCGCATATCAGGCCACCGCCCGGGACATGACGTACAAGCCGTCACGCACGGTCATCGAGTCGTCTTCAAGGGTGCGCAGTTGCACCCCGGCCACGTCCGGATGCGCATCGAGGCGCGCCGGGGCATGCAGATAAACGTTGAAGGCGCGTTCGCTGGTCGACGCCTGCAACTGCCGTTCGCGACCGATCAAGGCACTGAGCGCTGCATCGCTGTCGCTGCCACCCGCCGAGCGCACGCCGGCCCAACGCCCTTCCCGGGCCAGCAGCAACACGCTGCGTTGCGGCTCGGCGACCACGAAGAGGAAGTCGCCGGCGTCGAGGCTTTTGTCGAAACGGTTGAACGCCGTCATCAGGTATGGCTGCACCGAGCGCAGGCGCACACCACGGCCGCTGACCAGTGCCCGCAGGCGATCGAGCAAGTCTTGCGGCAAGGCGCTGGCGATGCGGTCGTAACCGGCAGGCTCGGCAGACAACACCAGAGTCCAGGTTTGCGTCGGCACGCCGAACAGGTCTTCAAAGCACAGTTGGGCGAAGCCCCTCAGCTCATCCGGGCTGCTGATTTGCGCGCTCCACGGCACCAGACAGAAACGGCTGAAGTGGCCGGAGATCACCACGCTCAATTCGGCACCGGCGCGGGCGTGTTCGCCGAGCAGACGGTCGAGGGTGTCCAGCGCCACCGCGTAGCTCTGGAAGCCTTCGTCGATGTAACCGACGCTGCCCAGCCACAGGGTTTCACTGCCCCGCCGCTGCCCCAGGCCAACACCGCTGGCGCCGAGCACGGCGACAAAATGTTCACGAGATAAAAGTGACACGATTGATCTCCTCCAGCGTGGTGCGACCTTGTTCCACCAGCTCCAGCGCCGATTCGCGCAGCAGGCGCAAACCACGGGCACAGGCCAGGGCTTTGATTTTGGTGATGGGTTGGCGCTCGACGATCATCTGCCGCAGCTCGTCGTCCAGGTGCAGCAACTCGGCAATCGCCGTGCGCCCGCGATAACCGCTGCCCCGGCAGTGGCCGCAGCCTTTGCCGTGAACGAAGTGGTAGTGGTCGACTTTCTGCGGGTCGAGGCCCGAGGCGCGCAGTTCTTCATCGCTGGGGTTGACCGGCGCGCTGCAACTGCTGCACACCAGCCGAATCAGGCGTTGGGCGAGGATCGCGTTGAGCGCCGAGACCAGGCTGTAGGGGTCGATTTCCATTTGGGTGAAGCGGCCAATCACGTCGAAGACGTTGTTGGCGTGGATGGTGGTGAACACCAGGTGCCCGGTCAGTGCCGATTGCACGGCGATTTGCGCGGTGTCCGGGTCGCGGATTTCGCCGACCATGATCTTGTCCGGGTCGTGACGCAAGATCGAGCGCAGCCCCCGGGCGAAGGTCAGGCCTTTTTTCTCGTTGACCGGGATTTGCAGCACCCCCGGCAACTGATATTCGACCGGGTCTTCGATGGTGATGATCTTGTCCACGCCGTGGTTGATCTCGGTGATCATCGCGTAGAGCGTGGTGGTCTTGCCGCTGCCGGTCGGGCCGGTGACCAGGACCATGCCGTAGGGTTCGGCGGCGAGGCGCCGTAACTGGCGCAGGGTCTCGTCTTCAAAGCCTAGCGCTTGCAGTTGCACGCCGCAGACCTTGTCGGCCAGATCCTGTTTGTCGAGCACCCGCAGCACCGCGTCTTCGCCGAAGATGCTCGGCATGATCGATACCCGGAAGTCGATCTGCCGGCCACTGATGCCGATCTTGAAGCGACCGTCCTGCGGTACGCGTTTCTCGCCGATGTCCAGTTCGGCCATGACTTTGACCCGCGAGATCACCTGTTCGGCAAACTCGGCGCCCTGGACTTTGCTGATGTTGTTGAGCACGCCGTCGATGCGGTACTTGATCACCAGACCGTGGCCGGTAGTACCGAGGTGGATGTCGCTGGCGTGCATTTTCAGCGCATCGTAGAGGGTCGAGTTGACCAGTTTCACCACGCTGCTGGCGTCTTCGCTGATGCTGGTCAGCGACAGGCTTTGCAGGGTGTCGATCTCGCTGTGGGTGTCGCCCTGGGCGTTCAGCGATTCGACGGCGTGAAAGCTCTCTTCGTGGCGTGCCAGATAGGCCTTGAGGTCGTCTGCGTGTACCAGATGCAGCGGCGCCCCGTGCAGGCAATCGTCGATCCAGGCCAGCCGCGCCGAATCAAAGGGGTCGGCAAACACGCCGATGACTTCGTCGTTGTGGCGCAGCAGGATGAATTCACGTTTGAGGCATTGTGCGAGGGTGACCCGGTCGAATACCGGCGTCGATTGAAACAGGCTGTCGGTGTCGAGCACCGGGTAATGCAGGGTGGCGCCGAGGCAATCAATGAACGGCATCGGCGCCAGTTCGCACAGCACGCCGAGCGCATCAAGAACGCGTTCCCCGGAACTGGCGGCCCGCGCCCGGGCCTGGGCCAACTGCTCACTGGAAAAGCGTTGCGGTGCGCTTTCCACCACCAGCGGTTCGACGACAACGGACAGACGTTCCATGGTTTGCTCTCCAACCGGGGCTTAAAGCCCTGTCGGCGCGACAAACCCTGGCGGCAAATGCCGGAACGTCTGATCGCGCCACTACTCCCCGGTGAGCATTTGATCGTCGTCCGGTGCCTTGGATGGCGACTGTCGTCGTCGATCCGCCAGCACCCAACTGCCATCGTACAACTGCAACGGGAAGCTCTCGGTCCTGCTCTGGCGTCGTTCGACGAAACCCTCGGAAGGGTTCGCACCGGGTTTCGCTTCGCGCTTGAACCCCAGAAGGTCGCAGACAGCTCGGGCCAGTTCCGCCAATGGAAACGGTTTGAACAGGATGTGGCTGACTTCCAGTTGCCGTGCCCGCTCACAGACTTCAGCGGTCGGGTGACCCGTTATCAGCACAAAATGACACGCCCTGTTCTGGCGGACCGCGTCGAGCACCTCAAAGCCTTCCATATCGGGCAAGCGGTAATCGAACACCAACACGTCGGGGGCAAACGTTTCGGCTGAACCGATACCCGTCGCTCCGTCATGTGCAATCCGGACGTCCAGCCCCTGCGCCGACAGATAATCCTGAAGATTCTGTGCAAGCAGCTGTTCGTCTTCGACAACCAGTACTTTGTTAACCAAGGTCGACTCCTTGAAACCCGCAAGTCCGAAAACTGAACCCGCTGGAGTGCGCCTTACCATGGGTAACGCACACTTCATGCCAGGCTGAGTGCCGGTAAATTTTAGTCTTCATGTCCTTGAATTTCATGACAATGCCCGCTCGTCCCGGTACCCCGTTCCCCAAAAACGGGGAAGCACCTGAATGGGCATCGAAGCCATTCCCCACTAATGGGGGGGAACCTTCAATCGTCGTCAATTCGTTCGATCCTGTTCTGCGCCCGCAATTGCGCGAGCACTTGGCGACGAGCCTGGGTCTGTTGCTGTCGGGCAAACTCGCCCGTGACTGCTTCCAGCCCCTCTGATTGTGGGACATCGCTCGCCTCCAACTGGTTCTGCAAATAAATCAGATGCCAACCAAACGGTGATCGCACCGCACCGCTGGCAAACCCCGAAGCGCTGATGATAGACGCTCGCATCTGATTTAAGCGTAGACGTGCCTGAGCCTGCGTGGCGGCATCGGCGTTCGGCGCGACTTTGATCAAGACGTGCCTCGTCTGGGTGAACCGCTGCCGGATCAGGTCGGCGAACATCTGCTGCGCGGCCAGTTCGCGACGCATGTACTCGACGTACGAGGCTTCATCGAAACCCGCCTCCTGCAAACGCCGGTTGAAGTTCTCGGTGCCGCCGATTGTAGTGCGAGTCTGTTCGACCTGTCGGCGCACGCTTTGCTCGTCAATCACCACGCCACGTTTGCGCGATTCCTGCCACAGCAGCTCTTTGTCGATCAGCGCATCGAGCGCGGCCTGACGCAGCTGTTTATAGGCTTTGGGATTGCGAATGCTCGCCACCGCGCGGCCCTGATCTTCCAGGTACTCGGCGAAGAACCGCTCAAGGCGAAACTCGGAGATTTCCTCGCCATTGACCCGCGCGGCCGCTGGCCCATTGTTGGCCAAGGCTACGGGCAACCAGCATGTCAGCAACAGCATTAACGTTCTGAGCTTCATGATCAGAGCCTCCGTTCAGGGGCTGGCAACAATCGGTTTATAGGGTGCAACCAGATAAAAGCGCTGATCCGGTAAATCCACCGTGACGACATGCGCGCCGCTCAACCCCAGGCGTCGTCCGGGGCCGAAATTGAGGCGCGGGGTCAGACCGGTGTCGAAGTCGTGCAGGCCTTCCAGCGCGGCCACCAGCTTTTCGCGGCTGGCATCGCGTCCGGCCTGTTTCATGCCTTCGCTGAGCAGCAACATCGAGGCGTAGGCGCCGACCTGCAGCACTGCGTGCTGAGCGCCAAGGCCTTGATGCTCGCGCAGCAACGTCAGGGCCATGCGTCCGCTCTGGGTCCAGTCGCTCGGTACGAACGGATAGGCGAGGAACACCCGCCGGGAAAAGCCGTCCGGCACCTGCATCAGATCCCCGGCCACCTGGCTCGAGGCGGCGAACAGGTACGGCACCTGCCCGGCACTTTGCAAGCGTGTGGCCAGGCGGCTGAAGCCAGCGCCGCTGCCCAGATAGAAGACTGAACGCGAGCCCAACGGCAGCGCATCCGCCGCCGGGTCATAGACGTGTACCTGAACGTTCTGCCAGCCGTGACCCTGCAAATACTGACCAAGGGTTTGCGCCGCTTGCGTCTGCGTGGGGTCGTCCGCACAGGCAATCAGCGTCGGCCCTTGCAGCACGCGCAGGCTGGCCGTGGCGTAATCGGCCAGGGCAATCAGTTGCTCGCGCAATCCGGGCAACGGTTCGAAAATCTGCGCACTGGCCTGCACCGAGCCGAGCAGCGACAACGGCCCGATCAGCGGCACGCCGGCCTGCTCCAAACGGGTTGCCAACGCGCTGTCGAGGGCCGGCGCCAGCGGCGCGATCAGGGCGAACACCTGTTCCTGCTCGATCAGTCGCTGCAACGCCTGTTCGGCACTGGCGCGATCCGGGCCGGGGTCGATCACCGTCAGGCGCAACTGCCGGCCATGAATGCCGCCCGCCTGATTGATCCGCGCGACACTGCCGTTGAGCACCGCCGCCACCGTGGCGCCCTCCTCGGCTAACGGTCCTTGGCTGGGCAGTAACGTACCGAGGCGCAAGGTCTCGGTATCGAGACCGGGGTCGCGCTCATCGGCCAGGCGTTTAAGGTAGGCGGTGAGGTTGCGCTGATCCTTCATCGACAGCAGAAAGCGCGGCATGCTCGGGTCGAGACGGTTGTTGCCGGGGTCACGTCCCTGCTGAATCACCCTCGCCACGCTGCTGTCGGTGTAGGCCGGATAGTGGCGGCCGTTGACCTGTTGCTGGCCATAACTGCTGGTAAGACGCGACCAGTTCAACGCCGGCGGACGCACCCCGCCTTCGGGCCGGCCGAGGCCATCGGCGCCGTGGCAGTTACTGCACGGCAGACTGGTGGCCGGCAGCAACACATCCGCCGCGCCGACCCGCGCCATGATCGCCTCGCCACTGGCCGACAAGCCTTCGCGGTACAGGCGCTTGCCCGCCGCTTCTTCGGGCGTCAGCGGCAGCGCCGTCGCGCCAAAGCTGACGCTGGCGAGCAGGAACAGGGCGAGAACGCGGCAGCGCTTCATGGTGCGAGCTCAACGGCCAGCCACGGGCATTGTCAGCAACTGCAAGCGCTGGGCAATGGCGGCGGCCGGGGCATCGGGGCGGATTTTGCTCCAGCGTTTGTTGGCGACATCGCCGACGATCAACTGCGTGGAGTGTTGTTCCGGTGTCGGAATGATCTGGCCGATACGGCTCAACACCAGGTCCATCTGCGCCTTGTCGCCGGTAAGAAAAAGCCAATGAGGGTCATCGGAACCCTGCTTCAAGGTGTAAGCCTTGAGCACCGCCGGCGTGTCGCGCAGCGGGTCACTGGTAAGGGAAATAAAGGTGATGTCCTGAGCCTTGTCACCCAGCAACTCGCGCACTTCCTTGAGTTTGCGGGTAATCAACGGGCAGGCATCGTTGCAACTGGTGAAAATCACGTTGAGCAGCACCACGCGGTTTTGCAGCGCGTCGCTATAGAAGCGCAGGGTTTCACCGTTCTGATCCTGCAACGGCGTATCGGTGAACCAGGTTTTAGCGTCGCGGGTGCCTGTGGCCGGTGCCGCCGCAACGCTTTCAGTTGCGGTGGCAGAAGCCTCGGGAGCATGGCCTTCGTGGGCAACGGCGACGTTGCCGAAAATGCACAAGCACGCGGTCAGGGAAATCCAGTCGAGGGCTCTCATGGCTGTTGCTCCATGGCAATGGCGGTGTGTTTGGCGTGGGTGCGCAGGCCGCTGAGCTTTTCCACTTCCTTGGACAGCAGCGCCGGATCGGTGAAGCCGTAATAGCGGGTCCAGTGGCGGCTGTCGCCATCACCGACGAGGATCAGCGGCTGATGACTCTTCAAGTCACCGCTGAAACTGCCCAGCCCCTTGAGGGTTTCGGTGATCGATTGCGACGAGCCGGTCAACCAGCTCCAGCCCGGGCCGCGCTGGAAGGCGCGGGCGTATTCCTGCAAGCGTTTCGGGTCATCGCGTTGCGGATCAACGCTGATCGACACCAGTTGCACTTCAGTGCCGACCCGTGCGCCCAGCTGCTTTTGCACCTTGCCCATGATCGAAGACACCACCGGGCACACCGTGGTGCAACTGGTGTAGATGAAGCTCATGACAACGATTTTGCCCTGCACCAGATCCTGCTCCAGGCGCACGTTTTTGCCGTTTTGATCGAGCAACGAGACGTTGGCGAATTTGACTTGAGCGTTTTCCTGCGAGTTGCTGGGGACGGCTGCTTTGTGCCCGGCATGTTCGTCGGCGGAATGGGCCTGAGCCTGGTGAATGCCCACGCTCAGCAGGCACAGGGTCAACAGGCCACGGGATGCAAATCGGTTCATGTCGAAATTCCTCTTCATGAGAACGGATCAACGCGTCTGGCCCGGGGCTACCCGAACACTGGCAAAGGTCTTGTCATCGAAACCGGCACCCAGCGATGCCGCACGCACATGCAGGTACCAGGCGCCGCTGCGATCAAGGGTCACCGGCGCTTCGTACACGCCATCGGCAACTTCCCGTGCCGCCACTTCGCGGGGGTGCGAGGTCGGTGCGAGGAAGTAGCGCAACTGCACGTCTTTCACGCCGCTGCGTTGGACTTTCTGCTTGCCCTGAACGATGCGAAAACGCACCACGTAGGGGTCATTGAGCGCTACGGCAGTCTTGTCGAGCAGAAACTCGACCTTCGGCTGCCCAAGGTGTTTTGCCACCGTGCCATCGGCTTCGATTTGCGCCGTGAAGCAGTGAATGATGTTCGGTTGATTGAGCAGGAACGCCACGTCGAAACGCCCCGCTGGCGGCAGTTTCACCCGCGCGCTGTACAGCCCCGGCGACACTTCGCGCAGGCTGCGGTCGATGACCATGGCCGCCCGCGCAATCTGCCCCCGGTTGGGGTAACCGGACATTGGCGCGTTCATGCCTTCGGCGTAGAAATAGGTGGTGTTGTCCACCGGGTTGACCACGAACACTGCGTTGTCATCGCGCGATACCGCCAGGCTTGAGGCCAGCGGCAAATCCCCGGCCATGCGCGGCGGTTGGGGGCCGGCTTGAAAACCCTGGCTGATCGGCTGGCGGCCTTCACCGAGCGAGGCCAGATTGATCATGGTGACCTTCGGCGAGGCCAGTCCGCGCACGTAGGCATAGGCCTTGGTGAACACCACTTGATAGGGTTCTGCGGACACGTCGAGGTCGTGGATCGCCGAGTCGTTGGCCGCATCGATGATCGAGGCGCGGTTTTCCACGGTGTTGAGCACCACGCCGAAGCGGCCGTCAGCGCTGAAACCCATCGGGCCGAGGCCTTGCTGGAGCGGGATAACCCGGCGCACGGCATGGCTGTTGCCGTCAATCACGGTCACGGTGCCGTCCTTGCCATCGGCCACGTAAACCGCGCCGGACAATGGCGAGTACGCGACCGACAGCGGGCTGGAGCCGGTTTTGACTTGCTTGAGGATGTTCAGGCTGGCGATATCCACCACGCTTACGTTGCCGTCGTCACGGTTGCTGACGAAGGCAAAACGGCTGTCCTTGCTGAAGCTGATTTCGTGATGGCCACGGCCGGTGGCCAGATGTTTGAGGGTTTTGAGGCTCTGAGTGTCGATCACCGTCACCCCGGACTCTTCGGCTTTGCTCGCGTTGTTGCCGACCCACAACAGACGTTCGTCCGGTTGCAGTGCCACGCGCACCGGTTGGCTGCCAGCGGCAATCGAGTCGAGGACTTTGAATTGTTCGCTGTCGATCACCGCCACTTCGCCTGCAGTGGGCATCGACACGAATACGCGTTTGTTGTCTTTGGGCGTGACCCAGTCCATCGGCGGTTGCTTGAGTTCGATCCGCGCCATGGTGCTGGTGATGCCGCCGACTGACACCGAGGGATCGACCACGGCAATGCTCGCGTCGCGGTTCATCACCAACAGGTAATAACTGTTGAGATCGAGCAGTGGCCGCGCGCCGATGTTGGATTTGAGGAACACCCCGACCCGGGATTTGCAGCTTTTTTCGCGACCCTGGGCCAGATCGGCGGCGACGGTTTCAGGGTCGACCCACGCCCCCGGCGCCACACCGGACAACGGCTGGCCGGAGGCGCTGTCGGTGATGCGGAACTGCACGTCGGCGAACTCGCCTTCACGCAGTTTGCCGTCAGCGGCCAGCGGCTGGAGCTTGAAGTCCACCGCCACGCCATCGCGTTTCAGCACCTGGTCGGTCTCGGATTGCGCCAGTGCGATCTCACCCAGTGTGAGCAACGCACCCGCGATAGCCAGCGCACAAACACCGATGACGTTGATGATCCTGTTCATACCGCACTCCCCTTCAAATCCAATCCAGACGATACGGTTCCTGTAGGAGCGAGCCTGCTCGCGATGGCATTTCAGCTACACCATCCAAAACCGAGTTGCTCCCAATCGCGAGCAGGCTCGCTCCTACAGGTTTTGCATTCACAGATCCATTGCTTTGCAGCTACTGGCCCTGCGGTGCCGGTTCCGGCTCATTGGTCACCCGCAGCAATCCCCACAACCCGGAAATGTTGCCGTAGGCGCCGTAGTCGCGGAACAGGTAGTCCCCCGGTATCGCGTTGCTGCCCCCTGCGCTCGGCAGCATGAAGCTGAAGTGCGCTGCCGGCAGGATGCTTTCGTGGGCACCGATGTACATCGACATCGGGTTGTAGCCGTAACGCACCGAACCCACGCCCGGCGTACCCAGCGGATAGCCACTGGTGTCGCTCTTCTCGGCCTGGAACGGGTTGACCGACCAGACATGACCGTCGAGTTGGAACGTGCTGCCACGGCTGCCACCGCTCGGCATCAGGATGTGCGTGCGCAACGGTTGCCCCGGTTTGGCGTACAACACCGGCGTCTGCGGATCACCGCCGACCAGCGCATTGCTGTAGGCCATGTGCGCGTTGGTCATGTCGCCATAACCTGCGCCATCGGCATGCCCGAACGGTGCATCCGGGGCGAGGCCGAAGCGATACCACAGCGGCTCGGTCTTGTAGTTGATCGCCATGCTCGAGTTGTCCTGCGGATCGGTCGGCAAGCCGAAGCCTTCGGCGGCAATGCCTTCGACCGGCCGGCCGTTGGCCCAACGGGTGTTCAACGCTTTGTGCCAGACCATCGCGAAGTCGCGGTAAGTCGTTTGCCCCGGCGCGGTGACCGTAGCGTTGACCTTGCGCGCATCGTCGACCCAGGTGGCGCCGATCGGCAGGATGCTCATCGCCCCGCCAAGGCCTTTTTGCGGCTGCTTGATCACGTCCGCCGGGGTGAAGTTCAAACCGCCGAACTCGACCGCCGTGGCATTAATGTTGTCGACGCTGCGACCCAGTTGGGTCACCGGTTTGCCTTCACGCTCCAGGTGCCCGGCGTAGTACTGATAAGTACGGGTCGGGTACGCGCCGCTGCTGCCAACGCGCGGCGGCACGGTCTGGGTCGGATTGACGCCGACGTTGGTGCCGTCGGATTTGGTGATGTCGTAGGCCAGCAGTTGCGCGTGCAGGCCGACGTGGCTGGACGGACGCATCAGGTTGTTGCTGAAGGTGGTCGAACCGAGGCCGCTGTTGCGGTCGCGCTTGACCATGCCTTGCATCACGGCGGTCTGGGTCAGATCCGGCATCACGCTCGGCAGACGGTTCTCCAGAGTGATGTTGATGCAGTCCCCGGCAGCCGCGCGCAGCACCAGCGGTTCGACTGGAATGCCGGGCTTGAGCTTGCCGCTGACCGGATCAAGGTCGGATTTGCGCACGTACAGGATCGCGGTCGGATCATGCAGCGGCCCGCTCTGCCCGCCGATGGTGATGGTCTCGCCATTTTCAGGGTCGGTCACCGTCACCTGTGGAATGCTCACCGTGCGCGAGTTCAGCACCAGGGTGCCGCCCGCCGGGTTTAGCGGCCCGCCGACATGCTGGCCGAGGCCTTCGGGATCGCCGATAGTCAGGCCCAGCGTATTGCCGAGGATGTCGTTGGCCAGGGCTGCGACCACTTCGTAGTTGCGCTGCACGGTCGGCCGGGTGCCGATGCCGTTCGGGTTGGCGCCGTAGCGTGGGCAACTGCCTTCAAACGCGACGGTGTTGCGCATACCGGCCGGAGTCGGGTTGTTCGGGATGGCGAACAGGTCACTGCGTTTGGCGGTGTAGTTGCGCATCACGCCCCAGATACCGCTCCAGTAGCCTTCGATCGAGGCGTCCA
Source organism: Pseudomonas sp. LBUM1648 (assembly GCF_059716145.1). Lineage (NCBI taxonomy): Bacteria > Pseudomonadati > Pseudomonadota > Gammaproteobacteria > Pseudomonadales > Pseudomonadaceae > Pseudomonas > Pseudomonas sp. LBUM1648. Next base: position 2,379,521 of record NZ_CP166808.1, on the reverse strand, counting down.
TCGAGTACAGATAGTCGCCCGTCGTTGCCGCAGAACTGGAGAGCATCGACACCGGCGCAATGAAGCCCATCTGCTCGGAGATGCCGATCATCTGCGACGCGCGCCAGCCGGAGTTGGAGCTGTTGCCGAAACCGGAACCGCTCTGCAGCCATTTCACGCCGTGCAGGGTGACGTTGTGCTCTTCCTCATGACCGCCGGCATGCACCCGCAGCCGCACGTTGTCGCCGGTGTAAGTGCGCAGCATTGGCGTGAACGGGTCGCCCGGTTCTGCGCCGCCCTTGTTGATGTGCGGCGGGAACAGCGTGGTGCCGCCGGTAGGCCCGGTGGCCGAGGTGAGCAGGTTCGGCGCCAGGTTCATCGCCGGGATTGCACGGTCGGTACGGCTCTGCATGGCATACGCCAGGTCACCGCCGAGGCCGTCGGCCTGCATGCCGCGCTTGCCGTCCGGGCCGACCTTGTTCGGGTCGTAGACGCGCAGGGCCAGCGGCTCGTTGCGGTAGTTGACGACGAACATGCCAGGGTCATCCACCGAGATCGCCTGTGGGCATGGCCGGCTCGGGCAGCCCGGGACCTGACCACCCTGCACTTCCACGATACCTTCGAGCAGGTTGCTGGCGTTGTTGCGCACTGGCGGGTTGATCGCGTAGCGGAAGCTGTCGGCCGTGGCCGGGAACGCTTGCGGATTCGGCACGCCATTAGGCCCGGCGCCGACATACACACCGGCTTCATAGGCGTGCTGGAAGTCGCTGTATTCGAGGAAGAACTCACGGAAGCTGTCGTTCTTGCCGTCGCCATCGAGGTCGCCGGTGTTGATCACCGCCTGCCATGAAGTCGGCCCACCGTCCTGACGTGCGCCGCTGTACAGAGGCTCGCCGGTTTCGGCGTGCAGCCAGGTGGAACCGGCAGGTTCAGCCAGCACAGTGGCGTACAGACCAATCTGTTGGTGCGTCGATGGGCCTAAGTGGTCGTGAGTGAAAATCGTACCGAGGCCACGGTCCACGCCTTTGATATTGACCACCGGATCGACGAACCAGCGCTGCATCGCCGTGCGCGCACCGATCCAGTCGGCACGACCGAATTGACCAAAGTACGGATGCGCCTTGGCTTTCGGGCAAGTCTGCGTGCCGTCACGCGGGTCGGTACCTTCGCACTGGTTGAACTCGCGGATCGCGTGGATTCGTTCCTGCACGGCGCCTGGGGAGAGCACGCCGTCCTCGTAGTTCCAGCCGTTGGATGAGCCGTCAGCCGAGGTCAGATCCCATTTCGGCAAGTGAATATGCTGGCCGATCACGTCGGTCGGTGTGCGCACCTGATAATCGTCCATCTCGTAAGTGGCCGGCACCAGGTTGGTTTGCTGGTATTGAACGCAATCGAAGGTGTTCATGCGCATCACCAGAGGCTCTGGCGGACGCTGCTTGGTGATCACCGGCCAGGCGTCTTCCCACAGCGCCAGAATGCGCGCCTGCGGGAAGTGGTAGCCGACTTTGTTGTACACCGCGTCGAACTGGATGTTGGCGGCTTTGTAGATCCGTGGCCGGTCGGCGGTGAAGGTCGAGGCGCCGACGAAGGACATGCCGTCAACCCGCTCGCCGCTGGCAAACTCACCGCTGCCGGCGCTGCTGGTCAGGCGTTTTTGCCGGTCATCCATGCAGGGCTCGTAGTACGGCGCGCCGGCAATCGGCAAGGCGCCGTTGGTGCGGAAAGCCTTGGCCACCACCTGATTGCCGGGCAGTAAAGCATAGCTTGGGTGATCCTTTTTCGCGTGGAAGGCCATGGCCGCCTGTTCGACTTCGGTGCCCTCTTCCGGCATGTAAATCGGTTTGGCACGGGTGACTTCCTTGGAGAAATCCAGCGACGTGGTCACGGTGCGCGCCTCGCCTCCCGCCGACACGCCATCGAGTGTATGGCGCTGCAAACCACCGTCCCAACCACCGGATTGCGCCGGGTCGAGGTTGGCCCACAGCGCTTTGCCGCTGGCCTTCAGGGATTGCGCGGTGGCGGCGTCGAGCATGTCCAGCGGTGGGGTTGGCGGACGTTGGCCGACCGAGCTTTCCATGCCGCCGATCCAGAACGGATAACCAGGGTTTTTCAGGCTGCCGTCAGCATTGCGGTTGGCTTCGCTGCGATCCACCAACGCCAGGGAACCGATGGCTTGGCCGCCCGCGTTGCCGCCTTGGTGCTCGCCGTCGTCGTCGCCCTCTTCTTCGTCATCGTCGTCGTTGCCGGCCACCAGGGTTTCACCGATTTTCGGCACCACCACGACTTTGCCGGGCATCGGTGCCATGGCTTTGCCCGGCAGCGGCACTATTGCAGGAATCGGTGTGCCGGCGATGATTTCGCCATCGGGCAATGCCCGGGCACCGGCCGCCGGTTTGCCGCTGCGCAGCGCAAACGGTTCGCTGTGATAACCGTCCGCGCCTTGCTGCGAAACATCGAGTCGGGTGCCTTCTTCGAACACATCGTGAACCCGCCACATGGCCCACATGCCCTGGGCGAAGTGCGGATAGAAGTGGCAGTGATAGATCGCATCCCCCGCCACCCGGTTGCGGTTACCCGAACCGCCGTTGGCGATTTCATAGGTATAACCGGCGCCAGGGCCAATGCCCTGGGCGTCGACGTAATCGGAGTTGTCGTCGTTGGGGTTGAACAGCCACTGATGGCCGTGCAGGTGGAAGATGTGCTGCTCGTGACCATTGTGGGTATTGCGGAATTTGACGAAGTCACCAATGTAGCTGTGGTTGACGTTCGACGGCTCCGACGGATACAGGGCCATGGTCGCTTTGACACCGATCTGATCGGCACGAGGCGTTTGGCCCGGGAGAATATTCTCAAGTCCCGCGTTGGCCGGTACGTCCACCAGCATTGCCACGTCGCCGACGGTGTGCGAGCTGAGGAAGAACTCTTCGTAAGCGCAGGACAGGCAGTCATGCATCGGCCCTACGCCCAAACGGTTGGCGACCACTTCGGCGCCCATGCCGCCGGAGCCGTAGTTGATCATGAACGAATCGCGGGTCGGCTCCAGCACATGGGCCATCACCGGGTCTGCCCAGTAAGCGGGAAATGCTTGCGTGGCGGCGGTTTCGTCCTGGAATTGCGAGGCGAAATCGCGGAACGGTTCGAGTCGGTTAGGGATCGCCGGGTTGCGTTTGCCGACCGATTCCAGCGGATAAGTGCTGGCCGGGAAGCTGCCGTCGGCGTTGCTGCCCATGACAATCGCGTCGCTTTCGCTGGAAATGATTTCACTGCCGTCGACCATGTTGATGATCGGCGTGCCGGCCTTGCCTTCGCGTAGCCACGGTTCGCGCTGCGGATAACGCGCCTGGTAGTCGACGATGGGCTGACCGGTCGGTGCACGGCCGGTGGTGGCCAGGCGCATTTCCTCTTCGGTCAGGGTGTTGCGATAGCTGCGGCCGCCCTTGGGCACCACCACGACCTGGCCGAACAGGCCGTTGGCAACGTTACCCGCCGCGCCTTCGCCGCCAAACGTCGCACCGCGGCTGCTGACCGCAAACGCGCCTTCGCGCTCAGCGAACAACGTGTAGGAGCGGCTTGCGCCCGGCACCACCAGGGTGTTGGCGTTGCGCCCGGTGAACGAGGAAATGTCGTCGATGCTGTTCACCGCTTGCAGGCCGTTGACCTGAAAACCGACATGACGATCAGCGACTTGCTCGTCGACTTTGAACGCTTCGGCGCCGTTGGCGTTTTCACCGCCCTCTTCTTCGCCCTCGTTTTCGAAATGCTTGTTCGGGTTGGCCTGATAGTCGAGCAGGTTCTGCAGATTGATCGTCAGGCAATCCCCCGCCGCCACCCGCAGCACCAATGGCCGCGGACGCTTGTCCGCACGCAACGACACCTTGCCCGGCACCGCCGCGCCGCCGTAGGCCAGCGACACGTCATGCTCATCGACCACATCGCGGCGCAGGGCGTACATCATGCCGTTGGCATTCTGCGCACCGAGGCGGTTGAACATCAGCGGCTGATCGAAGGCCACGACATTGGCCACCAGGTTGCGCTCGCAGCGAACGGCCGCGCTGGCCAGGTCGATGCTGAGCATCGAGGCCAGTATCAGCAACCAATTGAATGAGCGATGAGCGTGATGAAAGCCGACCATGATCGCAAACCTCGTAGTGGGTGCTCACGGGAATGATTCTCGTAAACCGGTGGAGCAATCCGCGTGCCACAAAAAATTTCATTACCGTTCAATCAGTTACCGCAACGACTTGAGATTACGGGGGATATTCCCCACCGCTTTTCCCCACTTTTCGGGCCTGCCCGATTTGCCCCGAAAGTGGGTGAACCGGGTGGGCCTACAACGGCGCATCCATCGCCAGCCCCTGCAATCGCCGGTATTGGCGCAGCACGTTGGGCACATAACGCTGGGTTTCAGCGAACGGCGGAATCACCCGGCCACGGCTGAGCACGGCTTCCGGCCCGGCGTTGTAGGCGGCCACCGCGAGCGCGATATCGTTGTCGAACAGGGTCATCAGACGCTTGAGGTATTTGGCCCCGCCCTGGATGTTGGCCTTGGGGTCGTAGACGTCCTTCACCCCCAACTCCCGTGCGGTGTCAGGCATCAACTGCATCAACCCGCCTGCCCCTTTGGGCGAGGTCGCGCCGGCGTTGTAATGCGACTCGGCGTTGATCACCGCGTGCAGCAACGCTTCAGGTAATTGATGGGCTGTCGCCGCCGCCGAGACCAGTTCGGCATAGGGCTGCCTGGCGATCATCTGCGGCTGCTGATCAAGGCTGACCAGCGGTTTTTCGGCTTCCTGAATCACCCGTTCGTAAGTGCGTCCGGGACGGTGAACATTGGACAGAACGTAGCTGCCCTTGGCGTCCACGGAGATGAACACATCGGCTTGCGCGGTGCCGCCAAGCAGCACACAGCCGAGCAATCCGCTGGCAAGAAATTTCATGTCGGGCCTCCCCGGATCAGCCCCGATAAATTGGGGGAAATGCCCCAATGGCCGATCACGTTTGAGCCATACGCAAGCACTGTGCCGTTTCTTCGAAAGCCCAAAACACAAGGGCTTCAGCCAATCAACCAGGTTTAAGCGGGGGCTGAGCATGGCAATTGCATAAGCCCTCTTGGCGACACGGCTGCCACTCACGGGAGGTCATCATGAAGCTGCAAATTCGTCCGCGTAGCCAACGCGGATTCACCCTGCTCGAATTGCTCGTGGTGCTGGTGGTCCTTGGCCTGTTGGCCGGGATCGTCGCGCCGAAATACTTCGCCCAGTTGGGCCGCTCCGAAGTGAAAGTGGCCAAGGCGCAGATCGAAGGCCTGAGCAAGGCGCTGGACTTGTATCGACTGGAGGTAGGCCACTACCCGTCCACCGAACAAGGCCTACAGGCATTGGTACTGGCGCCGAGCGATGAAGCGAAATGGACCGGCCCGTACTTGCAGAAAAAACTTCCGCAAGACCCATGGGGCCGAAATTACGCCTACCGCTATCCTGGCGAAAACAGCGAGTACGACCTGCTGTCGATGGGCAAGGACGGCCAGCCCGGCGGTGACGGCGAAAACGCCGAAGTGACCAATTGGCAGTAAGCGGAGCGCGGCCCATGCGATTTAATCTGAAAGCGGTCGGCAAGGCTGGCGTGGTGTCTATGAGCATCGAGGCGCCGGGGCACAGCGAGGCGCGGCACATCGCCGAAGACCAGGGTTTGCGCGTGCTCAGCCTGCACGCGGAAAAACACTGGCGCTCACTGCGACTGCGCCAGCGCGAAACCTTCAATCTGGTGTTGTTCAGCCAGGAACTGACCACCCTGATCAACGCCGGCTTGCCGTTGATCGATGCGCTGGAAAGTCTCGCCGAAAAAGAAACCGCCCCCGCTGCCCGCAAAACCCTGAGTGAGCTGGTGCGCCTACTGTACGAGGGCAAATCGTTCTCCCAGGCATTGGGCCAGTTGTCGGCAGTGTTTCCGCCGCTGTACGTGGCGCTGGTGCAGTCCAGCGAAAAGACGGGTGCGGTCGGCGAAGCACTGGGTCGTTACGTCAGCTATCGCCAGCGTATGGACGAAGTGCGGCAGAAGATCGTCAGCGCCTCGATCTACCCGCTGTTGTTGCTGGTCGTCGGCGGTGGCGTGGTGTTGTTTTTGATGGGTTACGTGGTGCCGCGCTTCAGCCTGGTGTTCGAAGGACTGGGCTCGAACCTGCCGTGGCTGTCGCAGATCCTGATGAGCAGCGGGATGTTTCTGCATGCCCATCAGCTTGAGTTCTTCGGTGCGTTGGCGGCGATTGTCGTGGCCCTCGCCCTGCTGCAAAAACAGCCGGCGTTTCGCCGATGGCTGGATCGGCTGGTGGAGAAGCTGCCCGCCGTCCATCAACGGATTTTCATGTATGAACTGGCGCGGTTTTACCGTTCGCTGGGGATTCTGCTGCAAGGCGGGATTCCGCTGGTCACCGCCATGGGCATGGTCCGCGGCTTGCTCACCGTGGCGTCGCGGGCGCGGCTGGATCAGGCCTGCGAGCGAGTGCGCGAAGGCCAGTCATTGTCTGCTGCGCTGGAACTCAATCGCCTGGTGACGCCAGTGTCCCTGCGGCTGCTGCGAGCGGGCGAACAATCCGGCAACCTTGGGCAGATGATGGAACGCAGCGCCGATTTCTACGACGAAGAAATCAGCCGCTGGATCGAGTGGTTCGTGCGTTTGTTCGAACCGCTGCTGATGACCTTCATCGGCCTGCTGATCGGGGTCATCGTGATCCTGATGTACATCCCGATTTTCGAACTGGCTTCGAGTATTCACTGACCTCGGGAACGGGTCGGATCGACGCAACATCGCTCATCGACGTTCCCAACCAAATCACCAAGATGGAGAACGATATGCACATTCAAAAGCTCGTGCTCGCAATGGCCATCGGCGCAGTTCTTTCAGCGTCTACCGTATTGATTCCGGACAGCCTGTCGGGAGTAGCCACTGTTCAAGCCAAGGAAGGTGGCAGTGGCGGAGGCGGTGGCGGACATGGCGGCGGTGGCGGTGGCGGTGGCGGCCATGGTGGGGGGGGCGGTGGTAGCGGCGGCGGAGGAAGTGGTGGCGGCAGCGGCGGTGGCGGGAATGGTGGTGGCCACGGTGGCAGCGGTAGCGGTCATGGCGAAGGCGGCGGACACAGTGGCAGCAGCGGTCAGGGCTCGGGACATTCCGGCGATCACTCAGCCTCGGGTCGCAGCGGCAATCACTCCGAACCGGGGGATGATCACGGCGTACACCGGTCAGGTGAAGTCGGTGATGATCGCGGTGTTCACGTCGGCGGCGAACCTGGCGATGACAAACGCGCCAACTGAATCGAGATAACACCTCGATACCTGTGGGAGCGAGCCTGCTCGCGAATGCTGTGGGTCAGCCTATGATGCTTTGACTGACAGACCGCTTTCGCGAGCAGGCTCGCTCCCACATTTGAATGGGTGCAGGGCTCAGAGGTCTACGTTGCTTTTGTCCAGGCGTTCCCGCAAAAACTCCACCAGCGCCTGCACCGGCCGGGAAGCCTGACGATGTTGCGGATACACCGCCGACAACGTCAGCGGCTCCGGACACAAGTCATCGAGCACCGGCACCAGTCGGCCATCCTTCAACGCCGCACCGACAATGAACGTCGGCAGATAGGTAATCCCCATCCCCTGCACCGCAGCATCGCGCAGCAAATCACCGTTGTTGACCCGCATCCGGCCACTTACATTAACCAGCAACGGCTTGCCCTGCCCGGCGTTGAACCGCCATTGCACTGAACGACTATGGCCGTAAGGCAGGCAGTCGTGACCGAGCAAATCTTCGGGTTTGAGCGGCGTACCGCGTTCGGCCAGATAGGCCGGGCTGGCGCAATACACCCGTTCGATGGAAGCGATACGGCGGGCGATCAAGGTCGAGTCTTCCAGCACACCAATGCGCAGCGCCAGGTCATAGCCTTCGCCGAGCAGGTCCACCGGGCGGTCGTTCAAGTCGACTTCCACCGTGACCTCGCGATAGCGCTGCAAGAACATCGGCAGCAGACAACCGAGATGTGCCACGGCAAACGACAGCGGCGCACTCAGGCGAATCGTCCCGCGTGGCTCGGCGGTTTGCCCGGCGATGCCCTGCTCGACCTGCTCCACCTCACTCAACAGGCGCAGGGCCGATTCGTAATAGCTCTGGCCCAGTGGCGTGACGTCCAGCCGGCGGGTCGAGCGGTTCAATAAGCGCACGCCAAGGCGCTCTTCCAACTGCATCAACCGGCGGCTCACGAACTGCTTGGACAGGCCCAACTGATCGGCTGCTGAGGTGAAGCTGCCGGAGTCCATGACCTGGCAAAAAATACGCATGTCTTCGAACGGGTTCATTGTCACTCTCTGGTGGACAGTTAAACGCTTTATAGCCGCTTTTTCACTTTTCGGCATCCCACTAATCTGTGCTCACGGTGTTGCTGAGGCCTGAACCCCAGCGCCACAGCAGCCCGCAACTCAGGCATAAAAAATCAAACGGATTAAAAGGAATTGCACATGAACATCGTCAAAAAAACACTGACCGCTTCCCTCCTCGCCCTGTCCATCGGCAACGCTTTCGCCGCTGGCAGCCCGGGTGTCGAACACAACACCCAAGCCTTTCTCGAAGCGCTCGCCGCCGGTGGTGGCAAGCCGCTTGAGCAACTGAGCCCAAAAGACGCCCGTGCGGTGCTGACCGGCGCGCAGGCTTCGGTGAAGGTTGATCTGTCCGGTGTGGAAGTCAGCGACAAGGCGATCAAGGTCGACGGCCAGACGATCAACCTGAAAGTGGTGCGTCCGGCCAAGGTCAAAGGCGAGTTGCCGGTGTTCATGTTCTTCCACGGTGGCGGCTGGGTATTGGGCGACTTTCCGACGCACCAACGCCTGATTCGTGACTTGGTGGTGGGTTCTGGCGCTGTGGCGGTGTACGTCGATTACACGCCGTCGCCGGAAGCGCAGTACCCGACTGCGATCAACCAGGCTTACGCCGCAACCAAATGGGTGGCTGAGCACGGCAAGGACATCGGTGTCGACGGCAAGCGTCTGGCGGTGGCCGGCAACAGCGTCGGCGGCAACATGGCGGCAGTCGTGGCACTGATGGCCAAAGAACAGAAAGCCCCGGCGCTGCGCTTCCAGTTGCTGATGTGGCCGGTGACCAACGCACAGTTCGACGATGGCTCGTACCAGCAATTCGCCGAGGGTCACTTCCTCACCAAAGGCATGATGAAATGGTTCTGGGACAGCTACACCACCAACCCGGCCGAGCGTGCGCAGATCCACGCCTCGCCACTGAACGCCAGCGCCGAACAGCTCAAAGGCCTGCCCGCCGCGCTGGTGCAGACCGCCGAGTTCGACGTGTTGCGTGATGAAGGCGAAGGTTATGCCCGACACCTGGATGCGGCAGGTGTACCGGTGACCGCGGTGCGCTACAACGGGATGATCCACGACTTTGGCTTGCTCAATCCGCTGAGCCACATTCCCGAAGTGAAAGCGGCGGTACGCCAGGCAGCGGCTGAGCTGAAAACCCACCTCAACTAAGCCCAAGCCCTTCCCCACGCAGCGATGTATGGGGAAGGGCTTTTTTGTGGAAGCGCTCCCATGAACTTCATGCTTGCTCACCTGCTGTCCTGGAGTGCCGTGTTGCTGGTGCTCGATGGCCTGCTCTGGCACCTCGCCCCTTTCACACATCGCGCGCCGCGCGTGGGTGTGCGGCTGGTGCTGTTTCTGGCGTTCACTGCGCTGGTGATCAACGCCGGTGTCAGCCCTTTGCAGGCGCCGCAGTTTGCCGATGACCAGGTCGCGCAACTCGGTGCAACCGCGCTGGGTATTATCTGGTGGTTGTACGCCGCGCGAGTCCTTACCGAAGTCATCGGCCTGATCCTGATGCGGCGCATCGGCCACAGCGGTCGCTTGTTGCAGGACGTCATCGGTGCGCTGGTGTTTCTGGTGGCCATCGTCGCTGCGGCCGGCTACGTGCTGGAGCTGCCGGTCAAAGGCTTGCTGGCGACGTCCGGTGTGTTCGCAATCGTCGTCGGTCTGGCACTGCAAAGCACCTTGGCCGATGTGTTTTCCGGGATCGTTCTGAACAGCACCAAGCCGTATCAAGTGGACGACTTCGTGGTGATCGACGGCGTCGAGGGCAAAGTGCTCGACATCGATTGGCGCGCCACGCACCTGCTGACCAGCGCCGGCACCATGGCCGTGGTGCCGAACTCGGTGGCGGCCAAGGCCAAGATCGTCAACCTTAGCCGGCCGAATAACATGCATGGCGTGTCGATCAGCATCAAAGTGCCGAACCACATCCGCCCACGCCGCGTGCTCGACGCCCTCGACCGGACGCTGCAAGGCAGTAGCAGCCTGCTGCTGAGCCCGGCGCCGAAAGTGGTGTTGAAAGAGGCCGGCGAAGAAATGTCCGAATACGTGGCCAGCGGGTTTATCGCCGAACTGGGCAAAAAAAGCGAAGTGCGCAATCAACTCTTCGACCTCGCACACCGCCACTTGGAAGCCGCCGGGATTTCGCGGCATCCGGACGGCGTGATCGAGCCGTCGACCCGCGCCCGCGCTTTGCTCGATGAAGTGAAAATCTTCCGCTCGCTGAGTGCCGACGAACGTGATCGTCTCGCCGAGTCGATGGTCGCGCAGCAGTACAGCGCGGGCCAGGTGGTGCTGGATCTGGACGAAGTTCCGGACAGTCTGTTCGTGATTGCCACCGGGGTGGTCAGCGCAACGGTACCGGATGGCGCCAGCCAGACAGAGGCCGGGCGCATGGGGCCGAGTGAGGTCATGGGCGAGCAAAGCATTCTGGCGGATACCCCGTCGCAGGCTACGTTTACGGCGCTGACGTCGAGCATCATCTACCGCCTCGACAAGAACCTGACGCGCCAGTGCATGGAGCAGCGCAAGGAGGTTGGGTCGGCGTTGAACAAGTTGCAGGCGGTGCGGCAGCAGAACAGTCGCCTCGCGTTGATGGTTAAACCGGTGGTGGTGAGGAAAGGCGGGTTTCTCGGTTGGCTGCAAAAGCGCTGATGCGAAGATTTTAAGATCAAGAGCTTACCCCCTCACCCCAACCCTCTCCCCCAAGGGGGGCGAGGGGGAAAGGGAGCTGATCTTCAAGCTTTTCAAGACCGGAGATCGACTCGATCGCTCAGGTCGGTGCAACTCGAAAGAACCCCTCGGTCAGTCCCCTCTCCCTCGGGGAGAGGGCTAGGGTGAGGGGCTTTTCAGGCGCGATCGATTACTTGGCCGTGAACTTGGTGTAGCTGTTGATCAGGTTGCGGTAGTTCGGCAGGCGTTCCGAGAGCAGATGCGCCAGGCCTTCCATGTCGTTGCGCCAGTCACCCTGCAGCTCGCAAGCCACAGCGAACCAGTTCATCAGATGAGCACCGGCCGCCGACATGCGTGCCCACGCCGCTTGTTGCACGGTGGTGTTGAAAGTGCCGGAAGAATCGGTCACCACGAACACTTCGAAACCTTCAGCGATGGCCGACAGCGTCGGGAATGCGACGCACACGTCAGTCACCACACCGGCGATGATCAGTTGCTTGCGACCGGTAGCCTTGATGGCTTTGACGAAGTCTTCGTTGTCCCAGGCGTTGATCTGGCCTGGACGCTGAATGAACGGCGCGTCCGGAAACTGCTCAAGCAGCTCAGGTACGATCGGGCCGTTCGGGCCTGCGTCGAAACTGGTGGTGAGGATGGTTGGCAGCTTGAAGAACTTGGCGATGTCGCCCAGTGCCAGCACGTTGTTCTTGAATTCGTTTGGCGAGAAATCCTGTACCAGCGAGATCAAACCGGTCTGGTGATCGACCAGCAGCACAACCGCATCATCTTTGTTCAGACGCTTGTATGGAACGCTCATGGGAAACTCCTGGGTGGATGGTTGTTGCGTGAAGCGCCGACCGTCGAGGCCGGCGCTTTTGGGTAAGAATCAGAAGGCGAAGCAGGAACAGCCGAACGCGCCCCAGAAACCGGCGAAATCGCTGACCGGGGCATTCGACAGGCGCGCCTTTTCATGGCTGTGCGAGTGCACGGCGCACGCGCCGACGCATTGGTGCACCTGAGCCTGCATCGGCGCGTTCTGGCGCCAGTGGCCCGGGACTTTTGCCACCGGCGACCAGTCCGGCAGCACCGGCACGCTGGCTGGCCCGAGATCCTGGAAGTCGCCCGCGGCGTAAACGATCTTGCCGCCAACCACGGTCAGTACGGACTCGATCCACTTGATGGCTTCTTCTTCGACGTGGAAGAAGTCCGCGCTCAGCGCCGCCAGATCTGCCAGTTGCCCGACTTTGATCTGGCCTTTCTTGCCCTGCTCGGACGAGAACCAGGCACTGCCGTGGGTGAACAATTCCAGCGCGGTGGTGCGCGGCAAACCTTCTTCGTACAGCGCCAGACCACCGACCGTGCGGCCGCTGACCATCCAGTACAGCGACGTCCACGGGTTGTAGCTGGAAACCCGCGTGGCGTCGGTGCCTGCGCCGACCGGCACACCTTCGGCGAGCATGCGCTTGATCGGCGGCGTGGCTTCAGCGGCTTTCGCGCCGTAACGGTCGACGAAGTACTCGCCCTGGAACGCCATGCGATCCTGAATCGCGATGCCACCGCCCAGCGCTTTCACCCGCTCGATGTTCTGCGGGGTGATGGTTTCAGCGTGGTCGAAGAACCACGGCAGACCGTTGAACGGAATGTCACGGTTGACCTTCTCGAACACGTCGAGCATGCGGCTGATCGATTCGTTGTACGTGGCGTGCAGACGGAACGGCCAGCGCTGTTCAACCAGATGGCGCACCACCGGTTCCAGCTCCTGCTCCATGGTTTGCGGCAGGTCCGGGCGCGGTTCGAGGAAGTCTTCGAAATCCGCTGCCGAGAACACCAGCATCTCGCCGGCGCCGTTGTGGCGCAGGAAGTCGTCGCCCTGGTGCAACTTGACGCTGCCGGTCCAGTTCTGGAAATCGGTCAGCTCTTCTTTCGGCTTCTGGGTGAACAGGTTGTAGGCGATACGCACGGTCAACTGGTCATCTTTGGCCAATTGCTCGATCACCTGGTAATCGTCCGGGTAGTTCTGGAAACCACCGCCGGCATCGATCGCGCTGGTCAGGCCGAGGCGATTGAGTTCGCGCATGAACTGGCGAGTCGAGTTGACCTGATACTCCAGCGGCAGCTTCGGCCCCTTGGCCAGCGTCGAGTAGAGAATCATCGCGTTGGGTTTGGCCACCAGCATGCCGGTCGGGTTGCCATTGGCATCACGGACGATCTCGCCACCCGGCGGGTTCGGCGTGTCGCGGGTGTAACCGGCCACGCGCAATGCGGCGCGGTTGAGCAGCGCACGGTCGTACAGGTGCAGGACGAACACTGGCGTGTCCGGCGCGGCCTGGTTGAGTTCTTCGAGGGTCGGCATGCGTTTCTCGGCGAACTGGAATTCGTTCCAGCCGCCGACCACGCGCACCCACTGCGGCGTCGGTGTGCGGTCGGCCTGCTCCTTAAGCATGCGCAGCGCATCGGCCAGCGACGGTACGCCTTCCCAGCGCAGTTCGAGGTTGTAGTTCAAACCGCCACGGATCAGGTGCAAGTGCGAGTCGTTGAGACCGGGGATGACGCAGCGGCCGTGCATGTCGATCACTTGCGTGGACGAACCGCGCAGGGCCATGGCTTGGGTGTCGTTACCAACGACCACGAAACGGCCGTCCTTGATCGCCACGGCACTGGCCAGTGGTTTAGTGCGGTCTACGGTATGAAATTGGCCATTGAAGAGAATCAGATCGGCGTTCATCGCAGTTCCTTCGACAAAAAATGAATGGTTTCAGCGTGACGGGTGTTCTGTGGATTCGACGTGTGTATGGGCCTGACCGGCTTCCAGCCAGGGCGCAAACAAACGGGTCACGGGCGGCATGAACACGTACACCACCGACAACACGATGGTCAGGGTGATCAGGAACGTGGCAATCACGTAGTTGGAAAGCAGTGGGTGCAACCCGAGCAGCGGCCCCCAGATCAGCGGTACCAGCAGGGTGTGCGGAAAAATCACCAGCAAGGTGACCACCGCCTGCTTCCAGCGCGGTGGCGGCGAGGCGGCATCGGCCAGCGGCGCGAACCAGAATTCATTGACCGGGGCGACCTCAGTCTGGTCGCCATCAGCGAGCATCGGAGCGGCTTCATCGACCAGGGCCTGACGCTGCGGTGACTCCAGCCACAATTGCATCGCCTCGGTCGAGCAAAAGCGCAGCACGCACGTGTAAGTATCGAGGCCGGCGCGCTTGCCGCGCACTACGTCGACGCCCAAGTGCCCTTCGCGCTGCCCCGCCACCCGTACAATATTGCGCAACCAGGCTTCATAGGCGGCTTCAAAACCGGCCTTGACCCGGTGCTTGACGATCAGCGTGACGGTCTCATCGGCCCCCGGTGCTTTTTGACTAAGGACTTCAGGCATAACGCAGTACTCCGGGTAAACGAACATTGAGCGCCAGCCGTCCCGGCCCGGCGATAAACACAGTGGCAAACAGGATCAACAGCAACCAGCCGAACTGCCCTTCAGCCACACTCCATTGCGGATGCACGACTAACAGCGCCACCAGCAGCACAAACAGAATAGGCAAGCAGGCCAATCGCGCCAGCACCCCGCCGACGATCAGTAGCGGACAGAGGACTTCGGCGAAGATCGCCAGACATAAGGTCAGTTGGGCACCGAGGTGGAACGGGTCTTCGATGAGTTGCAGTTGGGCCGTAAAGTCCAGCAGCTTGGGCAAGCCGTGTACCCACAGCAGAAACAATCCACCGCTGACCCGTAAAAACAGTAAACCGAGGTCGCGCGCCCGTTCGTCTCGTTGCAAAGCATTCATGACCCGACCCTTTAAATGTCATTGACCTGAATAATGCCAATGCAGGGCGGGGAGAAATTGGATGGATGTGCTCTCTTTCTTTCAGTCACCTAAAACCAATGTGGGAGCGAGCCTGCTCGCGATAGCGGTGTGTCATTCAACATTGAAGTCGACTGACCGGGCGCCATCGCGAGCAGGCTCGCTCCCACAGGGGATTTACGTTTTTTCTTCAGGCTGGCGGAATATCCAGCGATGCCGACATGAACTGGCTGATCCGCGAGCGCAACCACTTCTCCGCCGGGTCGTTGTCATGCACCCCGCTCCAGGCCATCGACAATTGCGCCGCCTCAATCGGGAACGGTGGGTCTTCGGCGCGCAGGGCGCAGCCTTCAACCAGCGCACAGGCGGCGTAATCCGGCACCGTGGCGATCATTTCGGTGCCCGCCAGCAAAGCGCGCAAGCCGCTGAACTGCGGCACGCCAAGCACCACGCGACGGCAACGGCCAAGCTTGGCCAGATCCAGATCGATGTTGCCGCTCAAGTCACCGGAGAACGACACCATCGCGTGCGGCCGTTCGCAGTATTCGTCCAGCGTCAGCGGCCCCGGACGGTCGTCGCCGCGCAGGACTTTGCAGGGAATGTCGCGCAGCTTCTTGCGTTTGGCGTTGGCCGGCAGATCGGTGGTGTAGCTGACGCCAACCGAGATTTCTCCGGAGGCCAGCAGCGCCGGCATCAGCAAATAGTTGGCGCGGCGTACCACGACCACAATCCCCGGCGCCTCCTCCTGAAGTTGGCGCAGCAGCGGCGGAAACAGACCGAATTCGGCATCATCCGACAGACCGATGCGAAACACCTCGCAACTGCTCGCCGGTTCGAATTCCTTGGCCCGGCTGACCGCCCCGGAAATGACGTCCATTGCCGGTTGCAGCTCTTTGAGAATCGCCAGGGCGCGGGCGGTCGGCTCCATGCCGCGACCGTTGCGTAACAGCAACGGATCATCGAACAGATCCCGCAAACGGCCGAGCGCCGCGCTCACGGCGGGTTGGCCCATGAACAGTTTTTCGGCGACGCGGGTCAGGTTCTTTTCGAACATCAGTGCTTCGAAAATCACCAGCAGGTTCATGTCGACGCGACGCAGATCGTTACGGTTCATGGGCTCGTGTTCCTTGCCTGGAGGTCTTGTTCAGTCATGCGAAAGCGCCTTACTTTACTCGATCAACGGTACTTTGGCCGCGCGTTTATAAGGGCCGTATTCCACCGGCACCCATTGGAAATGCTGGTCGATGGCGGTGACGTGACCGATCCCCGGAAACGGCAGGTGCGCGGCGGTCACCCAGGTTTTGCTGGCGGCAGCAGCGCTGAACACGGCGTTACGGCTTTTGATGGCCTGCTGACTGTTGACGTCAAAACTGATCGACACTTCAGGGTGTTCGAACTGCACGGCAAGGTTGTGCACCAGATCGCCCATGAACACGATGCTCTGGTTCTGCGAGGTAAATCGGTAAGTGGTGCTGCCTGGCGTATGCCCGCTTTCAAGTTGCGCCTCGACCACGCCCGGCAGGGGTGATTGCCCTAGCGTGAAGGTTTTTAAGCGGCCGGCGGCCACGTAGGGCGCCGTGGAATCCTGAGCGATTTTGAAGAACTCTTTCGCCCCGGCCGGTGCCTTGGCCAAGGCCTGCGGATCGAGCCAATAGTCAGCTTCAGCCTTGGCCGCATACACCGTGGCGTTGGCGAAAATCGGTTTTTGCTGAGCGTCGACTAATCCGCAAACGTGATCCAGATGCAGATGGGTCAACAGGATGGTATCGACCTGTTCCGGTTTGTAGCCCGCTGCCTGCATGTTCGCCGAGAGCTGGCCGGCAGTCGCGCCAATGCACTGCCCGGCGCCCGTGTCGACCAGGATCAACTGTTTGCCGGTGTTGACCAGAAACGCGTTGAACGCCGTTTGCACACCCGGGGTTTCAATCGAACGGCGAGCGAGCAATGCACGGATCTGTCCCTGACTCATGCCCTGAAGCAGTTTGGGCGACAGATCGTTGTAGCCGTCGAACAGCGCGGTCACTTCATAGTCGCCCAACGCCAAACGGAAGTAACCGGGCGCCTGCGTACCGACCTGCGGCGCTTGTGCCACAGCACTACCAGCCGCCAACGCGAGTGCCAAACCGAGTGTGCCCAATGCAGCGTGCAACGAACCTGTCATGCGAGTCCCCTTGCTTGATCGATCTTCGACGGCACCGAACGTGTGCCTCTTATTAGTCGTCATCCTCGCCGATCCGCCCCGTCGCCGACTTGCAGCGATGTGCTGAGTTCAAAGTTTTGCGGCGCAATTAACAACGTTTAACTCGTCAGTCCTCCGGCCCCGTCCAACAATGAAACCCACTGCGAAACATTGTTTTCTTGACCAGAGGGGAAAGCACCCAGCGTGCGTCCCCTCCCCCGACACGGACATTGGCCATGGCTCACTTACAACAAACAGTCGCCCTCGCCCCCGCCAGCGAATCCCGCACACCGCGCATCGGCGGCCTCAGTCCACAGCGCGAACGGCGGGTCAAACAGTTGATCCTCGATCGCCTGGGTGAAAGCCTGGAGGTCACCGAACTGGCAGAGGCATGTTCGTTGTCACGCAGTCATTTTTCCCGAGCGTTCAAGTGCAGTACCGGGCTCTCGCCACAGGACTGGATCCGCACTCAGCGCATCGCCCGCGCCAAGCTGTTGATCCAGCACACCCACTTGAGCCTGACGCAGATCAGCCTGGAATGCGGTTTCTGTGATCAGGCGCACTTTTGCCACATCTTCACCCGTAGCGAAGGGATCAGCCCGTTTGCCTGGCGCTGTCGTGAAGTGCCGGATATGAAGCTCAAAAGATCGCAACCTTCGCCAGCGTCTGCCGGCATGCGCCTTGCAGTGTAGGCGCCGATCCTATCGCCCCTCCCTCACTTGTGCCTCAACCGCTGCGCCACTTGTGCCACCCGCTCACCCAGATGGGCCGCCGTGCGCCGGTCTTCGAGCGGCGGCGCCTGCTCGGACGTCTGTTCGACATTGGATTGGGACATCGCACCGAGCGAGCTGCCAAGACGGTTCAATTGCCCATCAAAGAACCCGGCCGCCGAGCGCGCCGGGAGCAAATCGAGCCCAACCCATATCATCGAATGTTGCGCGGCGAACACCGCCATTTGCAGCAACGTATTGAGCTTGTCGCCGCACAGACTGCCGGAATTGGTGAACCCTGCAGCGACCTTGTCGCGCCACGGTTTAGCCAGATAGAACGCCGCGCTGGCCTCCATGAATTGCTTGAAGCCCGCCGACGCGCTGCCCATGTAGGTCGGCGCGCCGAAGATGATCGCATCGGCGCGGTGCAACTCATCCCAATAGCGTTCGACTTCTTCTACCGCGACCAACCGACAGGTACTGCCCAGGTGCCGTTCGACGCCCTGCGCCACGGCTTCGGCTATGACGCGTGTGTGGCCATAACCGCTGTGATAGACCACCACCACGTTGCTCATTGCGCCGTCCTCCGGACGAGTGCATTCCATTGCAGCCATCAGGTCTGTGCCTGAGGTTGAACTTGTTTGATCGGAGTTTTGAGGCTGGAGCGGACGCAGACGAGTTAATCGTTGTTAATTGTCCGTGGCGCAGAGCGGTGATTTGGGCATTGCAGTGTGTAAAAACGGAAGTTACGCCATAGCGTTTCGAGTGGTGACGGCAATCTGCACGTTGCACTGGCGCCAGAACCTGAGGAATATGTCCGCAAACTGCGGATTAGAAGGCTTGCGTGCAACTGACGCCCTGATCCGCCCTGCCCTTCACGGAGGCTTCACAAGCCTGGGGCAGGATGACAAGAATTTCGCAGGAGTGAGCGGTTGAGTCTTTCCCCGAATCAGGCCATCGGTTTCGGCCCCTATCGGATTCATCCTGGACAACGGCTGGTGCTTGAGGGCGACCAGCCGTTGCGCCTGGGCCGACGCGCCATGGACATTCTGCTGATCCTGCTGGCACATGCCGGCGAAGTCGTGAGCAAGCAGCAATTGATCGCCGGGGTCTGGCCGGACAGCGTCGTGGAAGACATCAACCTGCGGGTACACATGGCGGCCCTGCGCAAAGCACTCGGCGATGGTCAGGCCGGACAGCGATACATCGTCACCGTGGCACAGCGCGGCTACAGTTTTGTCGCACCGCTCGTGCTGCAATTGATCGAACAACCCACCTGCGCCCAGACCGGCACGCGGCATAACCTGCCGCTGCGCCGCACGCGAATGATCGGCCGGCAGCCGCTGGTCGACAGCCTGATCAGGCAGTTGCCGCGCCAGCGCTGCATCACGCTGGTCGGCCCCGGCGGTATCGGTAAAACCACCGTGGCCCTGCGCGTTGCCGAACAGATGATCGGCCACTATCGGGACGGTATTCGGCTGCTGGATCTGTCGCCCATCAACGACGCGCGAATGATCTGCTCGCACCTGGCGGCCCTGCTTGATGTGCTACTGCATGACAACGAGCCGCTGACCAGTCTGGTCAACGCCCTGCGCGAGCGCCAGATGCTGCTGGTGATCGACAATTGCGAACACCTGATCGACGCCGTGGCGCTGATCGGCGAGAGCATTTTGCGCGGTGCGCCACAGGTCCACATTCTGGCCACCAGCCGCGAGAGCCTGCGTGCCGAAGGCGAGTATGTGCAGCGTCTTGAGTCCCTTGATTACCCGCCGCCGATTGCCGTGCTTGATCGCGTACAGGCGTTGAGTTTTTCTGCACTGCAACTGTTTGCCGAACGCGCACTGGCGGCTCATGAGGGCTTCGAACTCAGCGACGCCGAGTTGCCCGATGCCATTGAAATCTGCCGTCGTCTGGACGGCATTCCGCTGGCGCTGGAGCTGGCGGCGGCACAGGTCGCCGAACTGGGCCTCAATGGTTTGTTGAGCCAGTTGCAGGGCCGCTTGCCGGCATTGGCCGCCGGCAATCAAAGCAGTGTGGAGCGTCATCTCACTCTGCGTGCCACGCTGGACTGGAGCTTCAACCTGCTCACCGATTGCGAACAGACTTGCCTGCGCCGACTCGGCGTGTTTCGTGGCGGCTTCACGCTGGAGTCCGCCGCTGCCGTGATCGGTGGCCAGCACATCAAGCCCGGCGAAGTGTTTGGCTCGATCACGCAACTGGTCGCCAAGTCGTTGCTCAACGTCGAAGTCGGTGATGAAGAGGTGTTCTACCGGCTACTCGATACTACGCGCCGTTATGCCCTGGAAAAGCTCGACCAGTGCGCCGAACTCGCCGAAACCCGCGAACGCCACGCTGAACGCTGCCTGGCACTTATGTATCAGGGGCAGACCGATTGGGAAAACACCCCAACCGACCTGTGGATCGAGCGTTATGCACGCGGCCTGGAAGACTTGCGCGCGGCGCTGGACTGGAGCCTGAACGGTGTCGGCCCCAATGATGTAGGGATTTATCTGGCCGCGACCTCGGCGCCGCTGTGGCAAGAGCTGTCGCTACTCAAGGAATACGGTGGTTACGTGCGTCAGGCGCTGGCCCTGCTCGAAAACGCTGATGAGGCTTGCCCTCGGGTGAAAATCGCCTTGAAACTGGCGCTCGGCAGCGCCTGCTACCACACCTGGGGCGGCACCCCGGAAACCATCGCGGCCTTCGTCGACGCCCACGCGCTGGCGCAGGAACTTGACGATGTAGCCGGGCAACTGCGCGCGGTGTCCGGGCACATGGCGGTCAACCTCAGTTGTGGCCACTATCGACTGGCGCTGGAACAGAGCGAACAGTTCGATCGACTCGGCGTGCACGGCGATCCGCTACTGTCGCTGAGCACGCATCGCTTGCGAGTATTGGCGCTGCATTACGCCGGCGACCAGCCGCAGGCGCGCCTGCATGCAGAGCAAGTTATTCAGCGCATGGCGCAAAGCGGTAATCTCAACCGCTTCACCCATGGCTTCGGCGTGCAGTACGACCAAAGCGTCGCCTCATTGACGGTGCTCGCCCGGGTGTTATGGCTGCAAGGCTTCCCGGAACAAGCCTGGCGTACGGCACGGCAGGCACTGGACATCGCCGTGCAAATCAATCACGGCACCTCGATCTGCTACACCCTGGCGTTGGCCAGTTGCCTGATCGCTCATTACAACGGAGACCAGCAAAACGCCCGTGCTTTGCTGAATCTGTTGCTGGAGCAGGCACAGAAGCATTCGGTACTGCTGTTCTATCGATGGGCACGGCACTACGCGCAGGTCATCGACGCCGATACCGCCGCGCCGATGCCAACCGATGACAGCGGCCTGATCAGGGAAATCATGGTGACGCTGGACAGTGGCTTTGTTGATGATGCGTTGCTTGAACGGGCACAGAGCGGTGCAGCAGGCTGGAGCGCGGCAGAAATTTTGCGCGCTCGGGCGGATCGATTGTTGAATGAAGAATCGGGTTGCCCTAAAACCAACAACACTCAGCAAGCAGAAGATGTATTGCGCCAAGCGCTGTTGATCGCTCAAACCCAAGGCGCTCTGGCCTGGGAATTGCGCAGTGCCACATCGCTGGCCCAACTGTGGCAACGGCAGAACCGCTATCGCGAAGCGCTGGACCTGTTGAGTCCGATATACCAACGCTTCACCGAAGGCTACGCGACACCGGACTTGCGCAAGGTGCGCGTGTTACTCGACGAGTTGGGCGGTCAACTGCGAACCTGAAGCCAAACGACTGCGACTGACGTGGCGCGCATGCCGGCGCACGTAGTCGCTGGACTCACCACTGCGCTCCAGTTGCTCGCGGGCATAACGACGGGTCGTGTTGAGCATGCGATAGCGCACCCCGGCACTGCCCCGCTCCACCGTCAGCAAGGACTTCTGCGCCAACCGCTCAATTATCAAGGCCAGCGTCGACGGTGGTAATTGCGCACAACTGATCACCCCCATCGCGGCATCAATGGCAAACGCCATTTTGAACACTGACAGGCGTTGCAGCACCCGTTGTTCCTGATCGTTCAGGTGCTGATAACTCCAGTCCAGCGCAGCTTTCAAGGTTTGATGGCGGGGCACGGCCGTACGCCGGCCATGACTGAGCAATTGCAGACAATTGTCGAGCTGTGACTGCAACCCGACCATCGCCAACGCATCGATGTGCGCCGCCGCCAGTTCAATCGCCAACGGCAGCCCGTCGAGTCGTCGACAGATGTCACGCACGGCATGGAGATCCTGTTCGCGCAGGGTAAAACCCTGCTGCCGGGCACGGGCTCGACTGACAAACAACTGCACTGCCGAATAGCCCATGGTCTCCTCGACACTGCTCAACGCCGAGGATTTTGGAATGACCAGCGGCGGCAGGATCTGCACCGTCTCCAGACTGGCCTGCAATGCTTCACGACTGGTGGCGAGAATCGACAGCCTTGGCGCGGCCTCCAATAAACGTTCAACCAAAGCCTTGCAGGCTTCGCGCAGGTGCTCGCAGTTGTCCAGCACCAACAACGTGTGGCGGGCAGACAGCGTGACAAGATCGGTATCAAGGGTTTGCAACAGATGATCGAGCAGTGGCGTAGCGTCGTTGACTACCGCCAGATCCACCAGCCATACCCCGTCACGAAAGTGCTGTAACAGCAATTCCGCAGCGCGCAACGCCACCGTGGTTTTACCGACACCCGCAGGCCCCGTCACGGTCATCAACCGGCACAGCGGCAATTGCCGTACCATCGAGCCCACCACTGAGTCGCGACCGGTAACCGGCGTCAGCCGCACAGGCAAGTTGTGTTGCGGTGCCTGGAGGTTTTCCAGGGCCACTTGCGCGGTACTGTCGCCGTGCACCGGAGCAACGAAACAGTAGCCGCATTGCGGCACGTTGACGATGTAACGTTGGCCGTTTTCACCATCACCGAGGGCCCGTCGCAGGGCAGCGATGTGTACGCGAAGATTGATCTCCTCAACCACCGACGTGGGCCAGACCCGCGCAATCAACTCTTCCTTTCTGACTACTCGACCTGCGCGCTCGACCAACACCTGCAGAATGTCCAGCGCACGCCCGCCCATGCGCAGTGGCCGATCCCCTTCGAGGATCAGCCGTTGGCGCAGATGAAAGGCGTAGGGGCCGAAATGCAGCACGGTCGCCTGGTTCAAATCGTTGAGGCTGTTCATGCCAACTATCTTGGCAGCCTGCGATGACGGCACAACCTCCGTACAGGGCGCATCACGGACATCCGGGTGCGCGTAACGGACAGAACCGCTCTAGCTGAACTGTTCGCGGTACTGCACGGGGGTCAGGCCGAGTTTTTCAGCGAACAACAGGCGCATGTGCCGCACACTGCCAAAACCGCTCTTGTAGGCCACGGTTTTCAAAGGCAGATCACTGGTTTCCAGCAGACTTCGTGCGCAGTCGATGCGTGCACTTTGCAGGAACTCCATGGGTGTCATATTGATGTCGCGGGCAAAAATCCGCGCAAAGTGCCGCGCGCTCATGTTGGCCAACCCCGCCATGCGCTCGACGCTGAAAGCTTCGTCGAGGTGCTCCAGCACGTAATTCTGTACTCGGGTGACCGGTGTTTCCAGAGGGGCGACCGCTGCCATCAAAGGGCTGAACTGAGCCTGTCCGCCCTGACGCTTCATCACCACCAGCAACACTTTGGCGACGTCCTGGGCCAGCTTCTTGCCGTGATCCTGGGCGACCAATGCCAGCGCCATGTCGATGCCGGCCGTGACCCCGCCTGAGGTGATGAGATTGCGATCCTCGATGAAAATCTGATCGGTTGCGACGCTAGCCTTCGGAAAAGCCTTGATCAAGCGTTCGGTGTAGTTCCAGTGGGTAGTCACCCGATAGCCGTCGATCAACCCCGCATGTCCGAGCACGAAGGCGCCAGTGCAGATCGAACCGTATCGCTCGGCACAGGGTACGGCTGCTTTCAGCCAGGCAAGCAGCGCCGGGTGTCTTTCGTTGTAAGCCCCCGGCCCTCCCGGCACCAGCAGCAAGTCGTAGCGCTCAGGGGCATCTTCTATATGCCGGTCGGTGTGTACCAGCACACCATTGGATGCCCGTAACGGGCCGCGCTCGGTGCCAAGGGTGGTCAGTTGATAGTGCAACTCCGGTTTCAAATAGCGATTGGCCACCGAAAACACCTCCAGCGGCCCAGCCATATCGAGCAGAAGAAAGTCGGGGAACAACACCATTGCCACGGTTTTCATGAGGTAAACATCACTGATAAAGAAGGGTAAACGGACAAGACAGGCTGAGCATTATGGCCAACTGCGGCGCAGTCGTCGGAAAAAAATACGTGATCGACCGCACACAACTGTCAACCAAAACAGGACAGTATTTCAATTTTCATCTACTTATTGCCTTGAAGAGTAAACAGTAACCTTCTCCTCACTCGGACGAATTCACGTCCCCCAAGGAGATTTCATCATGCTGACTCTTCGCAAAGCCTCCGATCGTGGCCTCGCCAATCATGGCTGGTTGAAGTCGTTCCACACCTTTTCCTTTGCCAGCTACCGCGATCCGCGTGAACAGGGTTTTTCCGACCTGCTGATGATCAACGATGACCGCGTTGCCGCCGGCAAGGGTTTCGGCCAACACCCGCATCGCGACATGGAGATCTTTTCCTACGTGCTTGAAGGTGCGCTGGAACATAAAGACACCCTGGGTACAGGCTCGGTAATCCGCCCAGGCGACGTACAACTGATGAGCGCCGGCAGCGGCGTGGCGCACAGTGAGTTCAACCATTCGGCCACCAAGCCTGTGCACTTCCTGCAAATATGGATTGTGCCGGACGTCGGCGGCGCCAAACCGCGCTACCAGCAGGAGCACTTCAGCACGCAGAAAAAACGCGGTCGTCTGCAACTGATCATCTCGCCGGACGGTAGCGATGGTTCGCTGACAGTGCGCCAGGATGCGCGGGTCTATGCCGGACTGTTCGACGGCAAAGAGAGTGCCACCCTGAAGCTGCAAGCCAACCGTTACGCCTACGTGCATGTGGCACGCGGTAGCGTTGAACTCAATGGCCAGTTGTTGCAGGAAGGTGACGGCGTGCGGGTTCGCGAGGAACAGGCGCTGACCTTGAGCAACGGCGTGGATGCCGAGGTATTGGTGTTTGATCTGCGGCCTCAGGAATTGCCGCAAATGCCATGAGGCAGGGTTTCAACGCCCACAAGAACGGCCTTCATTTGAAGGCCGTTTTTTATTGTGGCGTGATCGGTAATGGCGACACGGCAGGTTTAGGCGGATGGGTGTCCTTGCCTGCTTGAACCTTCGACAAAGTCGTTTGAATCGCTACATAGACGTTGGCTTGATTGGCGTAGTAAGTCGCCACGACTATGCCGACGATCCCGAGAAAATACACAGCGGTTGAAGCCCAATAATTCGCCTTGATCGTAGAGGCCTGTCGGACTGCCTCTTTTGACTCTAGAGCGATCTGCTGCACATTTGCAGAAATGGAGTTGTAGCGGTCGAGCAGCGCCTTGTCTCGCTCGAGCTGAACATCCAGAAACCCCTCGATTTTCGCTGACACAGATTCGACCCGAGCATCCATCCTTGCCTCAATGGTCTCGATCCTGGCGTTGAATTCTTCACGACTGATAGCGTTCATGGCTTGAATGTTATGCCCTTTGCTCAATGTGATGGTGCTTTGATATTGCTCAAATTCCCTGGCGTTCAATCCGATTCCCTTCCTTGGGTTACCGATACCTTCCCTGGCGCATCACCCACAAGCGAATTTTCTGTTGCTGCGAGTCACATCAACAATAGGGTCGGTCTCCCAAGCCCACAAGCCGGCAGATTCTGCTGTGGATGTAGGGCGTTTCGTCAGACGACGTAGCTTCTCCAAAGCGCTTTAAGCCGTCACTCATTCTCCAGCGCAAATGCCTCGACAATCTGTTCAATCACTGCCCGAACCCGCGCGGTATGGCGCAAGTCCGCGTGGGTCACCAGCCACACCTCATACGGTTGCGGGCGATTGCGCTCCGGCCAGAGCCTGACCAGGCCGTCACGCTCGCCCATATACACCGGGATTTCTCCTACACCCAGACCCGCCGCAATCGAGCGGCGCACCAACAGACTGGAACTCAGGCTGGCGACAATCCGCCCGCGATGCAGCGGTTCGGAAACCAGCGTCATGTCTTTGTTCGTCTGCAAATACGGCTGGTAGACCACCAGGTCATGGCCTTCGAACGCCGTGCCCTGCGGTGGAGCGCCCTTGGCGTCGATATACGCCTGTGACGCGAACAATCCCACCGGCCAGCGGGCAATCCGCCGGGCGATGAGGTCCGGATTGTCAGGCCGGGTGTTGCGCACGGCGATATCCGCCTCGCGCTTGGCCAGGCTGAGGATCTGCGTGGAGGCATCCAGTTGCACGCGCACGTCCGGGTGTTGCTCGTGCAGACGGGCGATGGCCGGGATCAGGAAGTCGATGGCCAGCGAATCGGTGGTGCTGACGCGCACGATACCGGTCAGGCGATCATCCAGCCCCTGAATCTGCCGCTCCAGCTCCAGCGCCGAGTGCTCCATTTTCTCAACGCTTTTGAACGCCGCTTCGCCGACCGCCGTCAGCGCATAACCGTCGGACGTGCGCAGGAACAACGTCGCGCTCAGGGACTTCTCCAGCGCCGTGATCCGTCGCCCGACGGTGGCCTGATCCACGCCCAGTAACCGCGCCGCGCCGCGTAATGTCGACTCCCGACATACCGCGAGAAAAACCCGTGCATCATCCCAATTCATCCTGTCCCCACTCAATGCAAATCTGCATCACTAGAAAGCTAAATCGCTGCATTAACGCAGCAAAGATAGCCGATATGCTGAGCGCCATAAACCTTCCTCAGGATTGCTGTCATGCGTACATCAACCTCAGCGTTACCGATCTTCGCGGGACTCTGCGCCAGCCTGGTCAGCATCGGCCTGGCGCGTTTTGCCTACACACCGCTGATTCCCTCGCTGATTCAGGCGCAGTGGTTTTCCGCCAACGATGTGGTCTACCTCGGCGCGGCCAATCTGGTCGGCTATCTGATCGGCGCCCTGCTCGGCCGGCCTATAGCGCGGCAACTCGGTAATAAAAACGCCCTGCGACTGATGATGCTGCTGGTCACCGCCGCGTTTTTTGCCTGTGCGTTTCCGATATCAGTCAGTTGGTTCTTTGGCTGGCGTTTGCTCTCGGGGATTACGGGTGGCGCGATCATGGTGCTGGTGGCGGCGACCGTACTGCCTCATGTGCCAGCGTCCCGCAAAGGGCTGGCCAGTGGAGCGATTTTTCTAGGCATCGGTCTGGGGATTGCCGGTTCCGGGACAATCGTGCCGCCGCTGTTGAGCCTTGGCCTGCAAGCCACCTGGTTGGGGCTGGGCGGATTGTCGTTGTTGCTGACGGCACTGAGCTGGTTTGGCTGGCCCTCTGATCTACCGCACCCGACTGCGACCCACGAGGTTGCGGCCGTTGAGCCAACGCCGCCCGCTGTCTATCTGCTGTTCGCCCAGTACGCGTTTATGGCCGCAGGTTTGGTGCCGGCCATGGTGTTCCTGGTGGATTACGTGGCTCGCGGGCTCGGTGCCGGGGCGCATATTGGCGCATTGGTGTGGGTCATGTATGGCCTGGGTGCAATCGTCGGGCCGGTGAGTTATGGCTTTCTGGCGGATCGGCTTGGCGCACGGATGGGCATCCGACTGGTATTGGTGGTGCAGGCGATTGCGCTGGGGCTGTTGGCGATTTCCCAATCCTTTATGGCGCTGGCCGTGCTGGCAGTGATTATCGGTTCATTCCCACCCGGCATCGTGCCACTGGCCCTGGCTCGCGTGCATGAGTTGGTGCCGAATCATCATCGCCAACAAATCGCCTGGAGCCGCGCCACCGTATCGTTTGCCACGTTTCAGGCGCTGGCCGGGTTTGCCTATTCGGCGTTGTTCAATGCCACGGGTGGCCATCATGCATTGCTGTTCGTGATCGCTGCCGGCGCGATTGCAGTGGCGCTTTTGCTGGAGCAGGCCCTGAAATGGCTGCCCTCTTCGACTGAACAACGCTGCTGCGCAAATTGAAGGGAATCATTGCCTGCGGGCCGTGCTCCGACCTACAGAACCTCTAGCAACAGGAATCGACATGTCCATACCCAACGAAATGACCCGAATCGAAATCACTGAACCCGGCGGCCCTGATGTCCTGCAAGCCAAACGCGTGCCGCTACCAGTGGCCGCAGCAGGTGAAGTGCTGATCCGTGTGCATGCCGCCGGAATCAACCGCCCGGACGCCTTGCAGCGTGCCGGCAAATATCCGATGAAGCCCGGCATGAACCCGATTCCCGGCCTGGAAGTCGCGGGTGAAGTGGTGGCGCTCGGCGCCGGAGTCAGCCAGTTTGCCGTGGGCGACAAGGTTTGTGCGCTGACCAATGGCGGAGGGTATGCCGAATATTGCACAGTCCCGGCGGGCCAGACGTTGCCAATTCCCGATGGCCTCGACTGGGTGCAGGCCGCCGCGATCCCGGAAACCTTCTTTACCGTATGGGCCAATCTGTTCAGCCTCGGCGGCGCCAGCCGGGGGCAACGTGTATTGATTCACGGCGGCACCAGCGGCATCGGTACCACCGCTCTGATGCTCTGCCGCGAATTCGGCATCGAAGCCTTCGCCACCGCCGGCAGCCCTGAAAAATGTGCGGCGATTCGTGAACTGGGTGGCGAGGCGATCAACTATCGCGATCAAAATTTTACTGAAGTCGTCGCCGAAAAAACCGCTGGCCAGGGTGTGAATGTGATTCTCGACATCATGGGCGGCTCGTACTTCAACGGTAACGTTAGCGCCCTGGCGATGGACGGGCGGTTGGTAATGCTCGGTTTTCTGGGCGGCGCCAAGGCCAACGACGTGGACCTGCTGGCAATCCTCGGCAAACGCGCGGTGGTCACCGGGTCGCTGCTGCGCGCACGAACCACTGCGGAGAAATCCGCCATCGCCGACGCATTGCGCGAGCACGTTTGGCCAGCACTGAACGCCGGACGCTGCCTGCCGATGATCGACAAGGTTTACTCACTCTCCGACGCGGCGCAGGCCCATGCGCACATGGAAGCCGGCGACCATATCGGCAAGATTGTGCTGCGGGTCGACTGAGCCGTTGCAGCATTTTGTAATCGTTGCGCATGCACGGTGGTCGAAAATATCGCGCGCAGACCGAGGCATCTGGTAAAAAGCGTTCTTTGTCTGCGCCGTGGTGAAACGTTTAATGTTCCTTTCCTTCATGACTCGTCTGCGCCGTCGCCGCTTGGCGTTTGCCTGCATGGCCGCCTTGATTATCGGCGTGCCGACGAGTTGTGCCGTGCTGGAACATACCGAACGCAAACTGCTGTTTCGCATCGAACCGGGCACGGCCGGCTGGTATCGCGGCCTGCCCGGCAGCGTGCAGGAACTCGATCTGCAACCGAAGAGTTTCAAGGCCGGGCAAAACATTCATGCCTGGTGGTGGCCGGCGGAAAAAGCCAACGCACCGGCGATTCTCTATCTGCACGGCGTGCGCTGGAACCTCACCGGGCAGTTGTTCCGCATCGAGCAATTGCGCGCGGCGGGCTACTCGGTACTGGCCATCGATTACCGGGGGTTCGGCAAGAGCAAGGGTGATCTGCCATCGGAAAGTAGCGTTTACGAAGATGCCCGGGTGGCCTGGGAGCGTTTCAAACTGCTGCAACCGGATCCGCAAAAACGCCTGATTTACGGTCATTCCCTCGGGGGCGCTGTGGCGATCGATCTGGCGGCCGAACTCGGTCAGGACGCCACCCGCAGTCACTCGCCGCTACCGGTGCGCGGTCTGGTGATCGAGTCGACGTTCACGTCGCTGGCGGATGTCGCTGCCGCCGTGGCCAACACCTCGCTACCGGTGCGCTGGCTGCTGTCGCAGAAATTCGATTCCGTCGACAAGATCGCCGATATTCATATGCCGCTGTTGGTGGTGCATGGTCTGGCAGATGCTTTTGTGCCGTCGCGCTTCAGTGAGCAACTGTTCAACGCCGCGCAACAACCCAAGCGCCTGCTGCTGGTACCGGGCGCCACGCACAACAACAGCATGGCGCTGGGCGGACAGAATTATCGCAAGGCAATCGATGCGTTGATGCAGACCAAACCTGCTCCGCGGATTGCCGGGCCAGCGGCGCTGCGCAGCGCACGGGACTCCTAGCGATAGCCGCGGGCCTGCAAATCGAACAGTTGGGCGTAATGCCCTGCAACGGCGATCAGATCTTCGTGGCTGCCCTGCTCGAGTATCCGGCCCTGCTCCAAGACGATGATGTGATCAGCATTGCGCACACTGGAAAAACGGTGCGAGATCAGCAAGGTCATCCGGCCATCCGTGTGTTGGCTGAAATGCTCGAACACTGCCGCCTCTGCCGCCGGGTCAAGGGCTGACGTCGGTTCGTCGAGGATCAGGACGTCGGCATCACGCCGCATATAGGCCCGGGACAAGGCAATTTTCTGCCATTGCCCGCCAGACAACTCCTGACCACCGGCAAACCAACGCCCCAGTTGTGTCGCATAACCACGGTCAAGGGCTTCGATAAAGGGCGCTGCCATGCCTTCAGCTGCGGCCTCTTTCCAGCGCTGTTGATCGTTGAACGCAAGCGTGTCGCCGACGCCGATGTTTTCTCCAACGCTGAACTGGTAGCGGATGTAATCCTGGAAAATCACGCCAATGCGCTGCCGTAATGTGGTTTCCTCCCAATCCTGCAAATCGCTGCCATCAAGCAGAATCCGCCCTTGATCGGGACGGTAGAGCCGGGTCAGCAACTTGATCAGTGTGGTCTTGCCTGAACCGTTTTCCCCGACCAGCGCCATGCTCTTGCCCGGCACCAGATGCAAGTCAATGCCTTCCAGTGCCGCACGACTTGCACCGGGGTAACGGAAACCGACGTTTTCGAAGCGCAACCCATCGCCCGGTCGTGCGCCGGCAGTCAGGTGACCGCTGTCGGCGAGAACCGGCTCGGCCAGGTATTCATAAAGACTCGTGAGGTACAGGCCATCTTCGTACAAACCACTGATTGCGCTCAGACTGCTACTGACTGCACTTTGCCCCTGTTTGAACAGCACCAGGTACATGGTCATCTGGCCCAGGCTGATATTGCCATGCACCGCATCGATCACCACCCAGGCGTACGCCACGTAAAACGCCGCCGTGCCCAGCAAGCCGAGACCGAACCCCCAACTATCGCGACGTAACGTCAGTCGCCGGTCTTCGGCATAGAGTTTGGCGAAGGTGTCGCGATAGCGTTGCAACAGCAGCGGAGCGAAACCGAAGAGCTTGACCTCTTTGATATAGGCCTCGTGGGACAGCAGGGTTTCGATGTAACTCTGCTGGCGACTCTCCGGCGCGCGACGGGTGAACAGCCGAAAAGCATCACCGGAAAAATGCGCCTCGGCGAAGAACACCGGCAACGCACCGATCACCAGCAGCACCAATGCCCACGGGGAAAAATGCACCAGCAGCACACCGAAGCTGATCAGCATGATCAGGTTCTGGATCAGCCCCAGCGACTTCATGACCAACGCCAGTGGCCGTGTCGAGGCTTCGCGGCGCACACGCACCAGTTTGTCATAGAACTCAGAGTTCTCGAACTGCACCAATGACAGAGTCTGAGCTTTCTCCAGAATCAACGTGTTGACCTTCTGCCCCAACTGCACCCGCAACAACGACTGCTGCACCGACAACGCCCGTTGTGTAGCGGACAGCAACGCCAGCACACCCGCCTCCAGCAGCACATAACGCAACACCGGCCATAACGGCGCATCCCCCTGCTGCGCGTGCAACTGCATGGCTGCGACCACTGCATCGACAATCCGCTGCCCCAACCATGCCGCGAGTGCCGGCAGAACACCTGCAATCAATGTCGCCAGCACCAAGCCCAGAAACAAACCGCGCGACGTCCCCCAAACCAATCGCAAGGCGCGTTGCGCTTGGTCGAGCAACGAAGTGACGCGGGAAAATGCAGGCATAGGACAATGAGCTCGGCAGGTGAATAGAGCGCGACATGGTACTCCGCTGCTCCTGCTACGACTTATTCAAGGTATTAAAAAGCCCAACCTGAAAAGGTTGGGCTGATGGCTGACTTGCGCTCAATCAAAGGCACCATTGAGCACTTCATAGATAAGACCCGTGGCGAGCGCGACCAGAATCAAATCCGTACCCGCCTGCTGCCATTCGTAGCCGTCATAGCGCGGGAGGTGGCCAAGCAGGCGATTGTCGAGTTTTTTCGCGATACCCGGCGGCAGCGGCTTGCCGCGAGCCAGGTTTTTCTGGATGCCCGGAGGCAGCGCAGGGCCTGGGCTCCAGTAGTCGCGATAGCCGCCAATCACACCGATCACATTACCTCGGTCGACAGCCGGGCCATGACTCCAATCGTCACGCCCCGCATTTTTGCCTTTGTTCCCTTGGCCCTGGCCCTGGGAATTGTGGGGATTGCCTTTACCGTTGCCCTGCCCTTTACCGTTACCGGGATCGGCCAGCGCCACCGACGAGCCGGCGGCCAGAACGAGCGACATCAAACCTGCAACCCATCGAGTTGATCTGAACATATCCGTACTCTCAGACAGTGGGATCATCCACTGAACTGTAGACCGCGATTGGCCAATTGGTTCTGGATGTCGAGTAGTCACCGTCTATCGCTGGGCCAGTTCATGTCGCACACACTGCTCGTAGTAGGTCTGCTTGACCGCCGCCGGTTTAAGCTTTGAGCTGCTGTTGTAGGTCTGTTCGGTAATCCCCATTGCAGTCATGCGCATCCATGGCTGCTGAAATCGACGTACCTGCAATTGTTTACGCGCGCCATACAAAGACATCCCTGAGAGCTTGGATCGCTGCGCTCCTGCGGCGATATCCGAGCCCCAGGTACAGGCGAAACGATGGCTTTTGCTTAACTCTTTTGCCTGTACTCCCGAGGCAAAGACAGCCAGGGAAAGCGTTGCAACGGTTATGACAATCGTCCGCATATAGCCAACCTAACCTTTTGAAAAAAGGCGAGTTTGACGATGAAAGGACAACTCGGGGGCCAGCAATTTGCCGCTTTTTGCCAATATCTGGCGACAACTCGCCAAGCCAAAGGCTCAGCCAAATGACGCGGGTTGCAAGTCGGTAATTACTACCACTCGTCTATCGCCGCGCACCTTTTCCCGACTCACAATTCCAACGCAGTACACCCCATCGCGTGGAAGGTTTGGAATGATGAACAAGAAAATTATGGCGGTATCGTTTGCCAGTCTGTTGCTCATCGGGCCGGCATGCGCCTTGGCAACAGAGAAAACCAGCGCTGACTCCGCCGCGCCACCGAATGCCCTGCCGGGCGTCAATCAATCGAAAAGCACGCGCGCCAATGATGAGAGGGCGAATAAGAAGGGAGAGGAGTCTTCAGGGGGAAATGCGGGTGCGCAAGCCCATGAAACTGAAAAAGATGCGGCGACGTCGAGTGACTCGGAAGATATCGAGAAAAAGCCCAATCAGTAATCACCTAAACAGCATGACTGATATCGAGTCTTTCCCTATTAGCGACTAGCGAAGCCTGGTGCGATGGCAATATGATGCCGCCACTGGAATCCCATGAAGGGTAACCAGAGGAAAATCTATCCAAGGAATGCACATGAAAGACTTCGTTATCAGCGTCAACAACACCGTTCTCTACATTGCACTGGCAGTCATCTGGATTGCTGCACTTGTCATGCTGAGCCAGAGTTTTCTCGCAGCCATCAGCACCTTCGTCATCGGCACTTTGAGCTGGTGCATCATCTCTGGTTTCTGGTTCGTTCAATCCGCGACCTACGAAGAGCTTCGCAAGCTAAACGCAAAAAATAGCTGATTTATCGAGAACGCTCGACTGCGCGGCACCGACGGAGAAATATCGGGCAACCGCAATCCATTTGCGCAGCCCGTCTTGATAAACACCAAATTCAAACAAGTCCGGCAAAACTCACACGCATGAAAAAGGCCAATGCTCTGAACATTGGCCTAAGTCATTGAAATATATGGTCGGGACGGAGTGATTCGAACACTCGACCCCTAGCACCCCATGCTGGGGACTGTAGCGATCTAAGCTACTGTTTTAAAAGGACAATAGCCTGTTTTTAGGGTAGCAAAACATCCGTTTTTTTGTGCTTATGCAAACGAAAACACGCGGCCTCCAGAGAAGGTTTTGCGCAGCTTGCGCATAGTACCTGCCAACCATTTTGGGCTTGCCCACCTGCTCGATCTCTGTCATATCAGCCTTCCAATCTGTTATCAGCGGGACACTCCGTGGCGGCTATGTTTGAAATCTTAAATCGCGCCGTTTCTGGCTTAAAACAAGGCTGGGCAATACATCGAAAGGGGAACTCCAAACACGATTTAAGGGAGTCTCCGCAGGAAATTAAGCGAATACTCGACGAAATCGGCGGCAGGGAGCTGGAAAAATCAGAGCCATTGCACCCTCGTGACCTGCAACTGATCGGTGAGCTCATCCAAATTTACAATTACATTGAGTTCAACTTAAGACGCTGCATCGACCTTTTCACCCATGCCGGAATGATCCCAAGAACCGAGAAGATTCTTCCTATTGCGCGTCTTTCCGCGGTCGCCCTCGAAGGAATTTCCAAGGCAGAGGATAGTGACGCTTGGGCTGCACATTTGGCAGAAATAGAACTTCACCGGGATGCCAGGAATCAACTCGCCCATTGGGCCGCTCGTCATATATCCGGAGAACGCGCACTACTTATTCTTTCTATGAATCCAGCAGAATCCAAAAAACGGATTAATCAGACTGTGGATCACACGCACAGCACCTATGGCGTCATGCTCGTCGAGGATTTGCAATGGCTGGTGCGGCATGTTGCTCGGTACGAAAAAATGTTGGCCGAAGCAACGTCTCATTGGTATCAACGCTATATTCCACCCGTAACTCGTTTATGAAACGGTGGAAGCTCACCGCAGAACTACTTCTTAATCATCGAACGCGTGCGTCCGATTTTGATTACCTGACCGGCCTCGATGAGCAATGTCATTAAGCTCGCGCTCTGAGGAACGATACCCACCACCATGTCAAGGTGACTTCGGAACAATCGTAATCTATTGAAATATAAAGAGAACAACCTAAAATCAACCGGGTAAAAAATCGCCATTACACCCTATAAGAATCAACAACTTAGCGCTGTATTTTCCTACAGTGTTTAGCCCTCCCCGGCGTTCTGCCGACGAATACCAATCCAAAATCCTACAGCTCGTCGCCTTGCCCTCGCCCGCTCGCCTCACCTCGATTACTGTATATCCAAACAGTACAAAGCAAGGCGCCTCCGTGGATCCCCTCTATATAGAAGAAACCGACGACTGGCTCGGCTGCCCGACGCCTCTCGAAACCTGTCGTCATCAGCTCAAGATGTACGAAAACGAAATTCAGGAACTGACCCTGCAACTGCGCCAAGAGCGCGAACGGATATTCAAACTGGTCGAGATGCACACTGAAGTCAGCAAGGAACTCGAAACCGTTCGCTCACAACTGGCAGCAGCCAAGGCGGAGGCCGCTGAAGCAAGCAGTCGCGCAAGTGAAATCGAAACCCGCAGCAACTGGGAGCTGATGGCGAAGGGCAGGCACATCAGTGAACTCACTACCCAGATACAAACTCTCAAGGGAGACAGCCCGTTCAAAAATCCCTTCCCCCATCAGCGGGACACAGATCGGACGTAGTCCTGGCACGCCTGCAAGGCAATCAGTCCACGGTCACCGGTGTCGGTGATTGCGATAATTCGTTGAGCATGCGCCGGGTCAAGTCGGGCTCGTACGGCTGCATGATCCACGCCGCCGGCGCCGGTGGCTTTTGGCACGTCACAGCCACTGGCTGAGTCCGCGTCGATGAGGACTGACAGCCGGAGATCAGCAGTGGCAAGGCGATCGCGCAGGCGAGCCTGGTCATTTTGCGCATTGGTCATTTTCTCGAAGTGGGTTTTATCGCTGGCCGCTAGCTTCTGCTCGAGCGCCAGCCGCTTGTCCTGCTCGGCCTGTTGCGCAGTCGCGGCGGCCAGGGTGAGTTGATTGAAGTCTTCTGCGTGTAACCGTGCCTGCTCAGCCAATTGCATCCCGTAACGCCAGTCCTGAAACTGCCAGGCGCCGCCGAAGCCGGCGAGCACCAGCGCCACCGCGCCGATCAACCGCCACGGCACGGTCACGCCAGCACCGCCCGCGCCTTCTCCCACAGCGCCAGCCGATCCGCCAAACCGTTCAGGCCGCCGTTAATCCGCCGAGTGATGGTGTTGAACTCGTCCCGGTCGGCCAGGTCGTTCAGGCCTTTCTGTTTCCAGAACCACGCCGCCGACATCGCGGCATGCTGGGGCAGCTCGAGCAGCTCGGGGTGATTGATCAGGTCAAGGCCCAACGCTTCGCCGCATTTGGCATAGTTCGCCCGGCCGGTGATCTGGACCAGGCCGCGTCCGCAATACTTCCGCCCGTCCCCCGGCAATGTGTTACCCAAGTCTTCGCGCCCCTCGTACCCACGCTGGGCAGCGGTCGGCCCCCAGATCTCACGGACGTAACGCAACTGGCCGGACTCATGGCCGATCTGCGCAATGAACGCGGCGGCGCGCTTCGGGCCGACAACTTGGTAATGCTGCATGGCGGTGTTTAAGGCTGAAACGAAAACGCCCGCTTGGGGGCGGGCGTTCGGCAGGATCTGCAGCAGCTGCTGCGCAGTGATGGGCATGGTTTCTCTCCAGGCAAAAAATACCCGCTCGATGGCGGGTGCGATTTGGCGCATCAATCAAATTAGGACTGATTCACGCGGGCGACAGCCGTTTCTTCGGTGTACGGCTCCGGCTGCTCGGGCCACGCCGGATCGGTCGGCCAAATTGGCTGGCCTGTCACGCGCCCCAGAAGAACGCGGTATTTCTTCCAGTCGGCCAGCGCGGAAACGCGCAATGGTTTTTCTTCGACCTCCTCAGGCAAAGCGTAATCTCCGTTAATCGCGTCATTGATTGCATCGACGCGGCTTTGAAGAGCAGTCACTTGCGCTGTGGCGAGGCGTGTTCTGGTGTTCAAATCAGCCGTCGTAACACGCAGTAGATCCTGCGCAGCGATCGCATCGATCAGAGATTGGGGAATCTCATCGACATACGCTTCGCCCTCCATCAACGCCATGTCGGGGTTGATGGCTCTCCAGCCGGTCGTGGTAATTGCGTAGGGCATGTTTTCACCTGTCGAAGTAATAGCCGATGCAGTAGACGGATGCTCTCGCGGCGCCCGATGCTTGATAAGTGATCGAGCCGTCAACCGCTGAGATAGCGCACCTTGCATTCAGCACAGGTCCAGCCTGAACAAAGACCGTCCAACCTGAAGTAATGGACGTGCCCGCATCAGAAGGCGTGAACTGCGCGTACCCGGTACCGGGATTTTGCCAAGCACCCTCAAGCGTATGGGCAGTCACCGGTGTGCAAGGCCTCGTAGAGAAGGACGCAACCCCTGCGGCGGCGCTCAGAAGAATGAACGGCACGGTCTGCGGGTCACCATGCTTGTATGAGACGTAGCCTTGCTCCGGATGGTGGTCGAATTTGTATATCTGATTGGCAGTGGCTCGAACAAGTAGTGAGCCAATGTATCGACGGGTGCTATCACTCGTTTTCTGATGAGCCTGGTTGTAATAGCGAACCGGAGCGGCGGGGCTCTGCTCAATGGCGCCGGCAGAAGTGAGGTAGAGGTGAATAAAGCTGTTGGCGGCCCCCGCCGGCGTAATGCTTCCGCCGGCATAAGCCACCACCTTTCCTGCCGCTGGAACGTACGCGCTACCCGCCCCGATCGCGATCGAGGTCGCAGACGACCACGTCATCGTCAAACCTTCGATAAAGCCTTGAGCGCCACCGATGCCGCCCTGCTCCCGAGAGAGTGGCACTGTCAGGCCGGTGAGTTCGCTGATGTCCGTGTTTACGCCCTTGCCTGCCTTGCTGAACTGAAGCTTGGCCAGTGCGGCGAATAGCGTATCAGTCGCAACTACGGCGGATGCCGCACCGGGCAGTGTAAATCCAGTCAGCAGTGACGCCCGAACCCGTGCTTCGGTGAAGTACTTGTTGGTTGCGCCTTCACTAAGGCCGTCGGTGTTGGAGAGGTTGAGTGCACTCCGGACGCCCGCCAGAGTCGGATCATTACCCAGCACTGCCAATACGCCGCCGAACTGGTTCACCAGCGCCCGCAACGCATCGGCGGATTCCTTGACGTATCCCTGCATGGGTGCGATTGCATACACGCCAGCGGCATTGGGCAAGCCTTGGTAATTCGGCGAGATCGACAGGGCCGTGTCGCTGGCGATGTTGGTGACTTCATACCAGCCGCCATCTGGCCCCCGGAATGCGTCACCCACCCGGCCATTCGATAAAAACGCTGTGCCGACGCCGATAACCGCGTTCGAATTTTGGGCAACAGAGACCGTTCCTGATTTGTACCAGGGCATGGTTTATCCTTTGATTGTTTCGAGGTTAATTTGAGATTTTCTTTGCAAACAGCGCGGGCATATTAAAAATGAATGGATTGTTAGCGGCCTGAGTTAGCGCTGATAACGCTCCCGTGGCCACATTCCAGCTACAGACTATCGTTCTGTTCGGAAGAAGATTCATGCTGAAGTTATTGACCATCAGATAATCATTCGGGCCAGTGCTATTGGGTACGCTATAATAGTTTGTGTATATACCTTGCGAGCTAAGTTCCGTTCTTACATACGTCCAGCTTTGCGCGGCCTGGGTGAATATCGCGGCCGGCGTACCCGAATCGAAAATCACTTTGGCCGATCCGTCCCATAGCCTCAAACCAAAGGAGGCAATGGCTTGGGAGCTAAACGAACAGGAAAACCATTTTCCGGGAGCAAAACCAGCAGCGCCGCGACTGATGAGATAGAAACCCGTCCATGAACCGGGCGAGCCTAATATCCGAACATCGGTATAAAGTGCGCTGGCATCAGGCCTTACAAAGATGAAGGGTGGCTCCTGCGTAGTGATCGGACTTGCGAACATATTTGTCGAGCTATTAACGCTATCAGAGTTATTGATCAAGCTTCCCGAGGCCATTACGCACATTCTTGCGACTTCACTATCAACGACAACTACGTCGCTCTGATTGACAAAGCTCAGACCGTAAGTCATTTAAACCTCACAACCATAAGATGCATAGAACCGCCGGATACCTCTGTACCTCCCCAGCCTCTGACGTAGTTGTACACGTCGACAAATCCGTCATCCCTCATCAATGTTTCGAACTGCGTTTGAAATGAATTCCAAGCGCCTATCGGCACGACTGTCGCAACGCAATTTTGCGAATTACAGCCAGCAGGTACAGCGAAGGTCTGAACCTGCTTTGCCGGCGACGAGAACGAGACAACCTGCAAAATCACAGGGCGCACGGTGAAGGAATTTTCATCAATCTGGAGCGCCCCATCGCCACCCCATATCCGCATTCCATGGCTCATGCGTCAAGATCTCCCAACTGCACACGCTTAACGCCGTTCTGGTCGTATACCTTGATAGCCCGATTGGTCATCGTCAGCCGTCCACCGCCTGGCGCAGGGCCGTTGAATTCTAGGTTCCCCGCCTTATCCAAGCGCCAGCCCAAAGTGCCGGCAATGTAATTGTCGGACTGGAGGTACTGACCGATCTTCAGCATCGTGATGCTGCCGTCCTGAATGAAGGCAGAGTTCATGAACACTTGGCCACCCTGGACTGCAAAGGGCACAGAAATGGCGCCACCGGCAATTGTGTTGACGATGGCGAACCGATCCGCACTCACCAGGAACTGGCTCTGAAGGCCGGCGCCGGTGTTCTCAATCCCAAGCCCAATGCCGGCCGCAACGTACTGTCCATTCGCCGTGACCTGCATCTTCACCGACCACATTGTCGACAACTTACCGTCGGTGTTCGCGAAGGCGGTCGATGTTTCCTGAATGGCAGCGCTGTTCTCGCCGACCTTCACGTTCACCTGGGTGATTGCCTGCGCGGTGGCTTCTCGGTCGGTGGCCACCACCTGCCGGAGATCGGTAACGTTTGCCTCGTTTTCTCCAACCGCTACAGACAGAGTCTCGGTTTTCTGTGCGAGCGCCAGATTCTCCGACGCCCTTACCTTCTCCTCGCTCGCGATTGCGGCCGTACTTCCCCACTCTTTTAGAGCGCCATCGAGATCTCCCTGCCCGTCGTCATCACGCCAGGAGGCCCGCAGTGCCTGGAATGCTGTCGCTTGCGCCGTGACCACGCCATCGATTTCTTTGATCTCAGTGGTGTTGGTTGCCACCTGCTGAGCTAACCCATTCGCCGTTTCCACTGTTTGGCCTACGTCCAGCCAGTACGACGGATTCGGCGGTGGAGTGTCGATCGGTACCGGGCCGGTGGCCTGATAGATCCGCTTGCCCTGCACCACCAAGTCGTACTCTTCATAGGTGGCTTCAGGGTCGTAGCCCTTGAGCCCGTCGAGCGCGTCGATCTGCGCCTGAAGCCCGGGAATCTTTTCGATTTCCTCCCGCAGGTCATCACTCAGCTCGGTTTCGCCGATCTGCCCGGCAATCAGCTCCAGAATTGCCGCAGCGTCAGAACTCGACTGTCCCTGCACACCAATCCCGATCGGATACCAAGGCCCGATGTTGCCGATCTTGTCGACGATGCGGCCCCAAAAGTAGAAGGTCACACCGGCGCGCAGGCCGAGCATGGAGAAGTCACTTTGCGGATAGGCCAGGTCTGTCAGCTTGGTCGCTGCGTCGAGTTCGGTCGTCGGCCCGTACCAGATCTCCGTCCGCTGACTGTCCTCGGCGCCAGCAGGGAAACCCCACTTCAGATAGATGCCGAACAGCAGCGGAGTTGCAGTAAGGAACGCCAGCGCCGGCGGTAACCCCTGCTTCCCGCTGAGGTTGGTCAGGATCGAGTTGCGCCACGGCGAGGTGATATCGAAAGCACTGACGGCCCGCACGCGGGCCACGTACGAACCCGCGTAAATGCCGACCAGGTCCACGTTGGTCATGCCGGTACGTTGCAGCTTGATCCAGTTTCCGCTGTCCTTGCGCCATTCGACGTCGTAGCCGACCGCGCCATCAACGGCAGGCCAACTGATGGTCATGGTGGCCACGGCCAGACCTTGCACAACCGATGAAGTCGACGACAGCGAAACGCTCGCCGGCGCCGGAACAACGGTGATCGGAATCACGCTGATCGGGCGCTCTTCCAGTCGTGCGCCGGTGTCGATGAAAGCGAACTTGCTCGGCTCGAACTGGAGCGCGCTGATTTCGTAATCGCCCTCGGTGGTGCGCTTGGTGCGAAGCACGCGGTACAGCGGGATCGCGAGATCATCAGCATCGAGCGCCCATTGCAACTGCGCTACCGGCGGTTCGCTGTAGGCAACCGTGACAGTCACGGCGCGGCCGTTGACGCTTTGCACGGTGCGCCCTTCGGCGCGTCCGCCCGGCAGGTTGATGATCAGCCGATCGCCCGCCTTTGCCTGGGTGTCGCGATCGAGCGTGATCACACGCCCCGCCACCGCCGAGATCCGACCGCCGACTTCGCGGCCCGCCAGCAACGAGTCAGCCACTGGGATGATGTGACCCGGCAGCGGAATCACGCCTTCCATGCCGGTCTTAAACGACACGGTGCGGTCTTGGTTGTTGCTGAGGATCGCCCACTTGCCACGGCGCTGAGCCTCGGAGGCTCGGGTGCAGCCAATGGCGCTCAGCTCGGTTGGCCGGTCGCCGTAGCGGCGTTGCAGATCCAGGTCAGCGAATGGGATGACGTCGGTGTCGTAGTTGTTCGCCGGGTTGTCGTAGCTGACCAGTGCACGGGTGTAACGGGTCTTCGCCGACGCGCTGCCATAGGAGAACCTGCCGTCGATGACGTTGGCACGCGTGAAGACATAGTCGAAGTCCTGCGCGCGCGGCATGTCCGCCTGCATCACCAGTTGGCCCTGCGCCCAGTACGTCATGCCCCGGTAGATCGCCGAGATATCGCGCAGCAGCGACCACGCATCAGCCTTGCCCTGAAGGTTCATGTCACAGAGGAAGCGCGGCTCCTGCCCGCCCAGCCCGTTCGGCACCAGCTGGTCGCAATATTGGGCAATGCGGTACAGCTCCCACTTGTCGACCATGAACGGCTTGATGCGCTTGCCCAGGCCGAAACGGTCTTCGGTGCAGATGCCGTAGGTGATCCACGCCGGGTTGTTGGTCCAGGCCGATTTCATCGAGCCATCCCACGTCCCGGTGTAGGTACGTTGGATCGGGTCGTAGTTGCTCGGTACCATCCAGCGCCGGGCCTTGCACTTCACGGTCACGGCCGGAATGTTGGTGAACTGCTCGGCGTCGAATTCGATGTACAGAAGTGCGGTATTCGGGTAACGCAGCTTTGCGTCGATCACTTCCGTGTAACCGGCCACCAGCATGGTGTCGGCGATCTTGTTGGTGTTCTGGTTCGGCGTCAGGCGCCGCACGCGGATTTGCCAGCCAGTGGTGGCGTCCGGCAGATCGATGCGGCGCGAGCGCTCGTAGCGCGTGGTGGTCTTGCCGTCGACCGCGTCCACCAGCACCTGCTGATAGGCGCCGCCATCGGTGGCGACATCGATTGCGTACTCGATGCGGTAACCGCCGACGTTGCCCTGGTCATCAGAGCGTTGTAGCGCCGGCCAAGCCAAACGCATGCGCACGGCGGAAAGCTGGGTGTTCGTGATCGAGCGCACCCACGGCGAATCGCTGCGCAGCTCAATGTTCAGCGACGTCTCGTTCTCCACGGACGGAATGCCCGGGATGTAGGTCTGATCCACCGAGCCCGGGCGCCAGTCCCACTTCACGTTCGGGAAGTTGTAGTTGCCGCTGGCATCGCGGATTGGCGTGTTGTCCAGATAAATGTCGTAATCGGTCGGGACGCTGTCGAACTCGCCCTCGCCCACGGCGATCAGTAGTTTTGCCAGGTTCGTCGAGCGCAGGCTGTCGCTGGCTTCGGTCGGCGACTTCGGCTTGCTGCTGCCGCCCTTCTCGCCGTGGATCTCGATATTTTCCGCTGCGCCCATGCTTTCCTCCAGGCATAAAAAAACCGCCTCTTGGGCGGCCTAATGGCATTTCTGTAAAAGTCGTGATGATAGAATTCGCACGCTGAGCCCTACTCCGATGAGGCGCTCGACTCAGTCATCAAGGAAATAAGTGCTGATGAAAAAAGCTCCAACTTGGCTACGAACAACCCTTTCGCTTCCGGTGTACGCAATTTCAGCCGTGTTGTGGATTTTCACCGCATACACAATCATCACCTCCTCGGTGAAAATGCTCTCCAGATATGTAACGCCCGAACAGATTGGTCAGGGATTGGCCGAATTGTTTTTCGCTCTAGTGTTTGCCGCAGTTGGTAGCGGACTATGGATGCTTGCCAGATACATTCGGACCTCAAACTTTAAGAAGCAACCGCGCCCTTCCGCCTCCCCTCAGTCATAAACCTTTTACACTTTGTCTTCAGCCAGGATCGAGGCTGAGATGATCATCCCGCCCCACCGGCGCTCGCCGATGCAGATCGGTACCGGGTTGCCGCTGGCCGTGGTGTTCTTGGCGCTGCCGAAAGCGTAGGACGGAGAGTTCTCAGGGGATGCGCCCTGCTTAAGGCCTGAGGCCTGGGGGCTGAGCATCTGGATCACGCCGCCCGCAACCAAACCAATCCCGGCGCCAATCAGAGGTGCACCAAAGGGAGTGGTCGAAAGAAATGTACCGGCAACGATCAGAACCGCGCCGACAATGGTTTGAATCAACCCAGCCTTCTTGCTTCCGTGAATGACCGGCACTATTCGAATATCAGTTGCGCCACCCAAGCCGAACTCCGCTTCGCCGACGTTTTTTCGGTTGCGGAACACCGCGAAGCGCATGCCAAGTCGATCAAGGCGTTGAATCTCCTCCTTGAATCCCTCAAGCGTCGCCTTCAATGCTCGGAAAGCCTCCCAAGCCTGGCCAGAATCCAATACTCGACGATGAACTCTGCCAAACTTGGCCGCAAGAGACCCGGACAGCTTGATCGTAGTCATCGGCTGATAGTGAGCGACGCTCGATTGCATGACTTTCTCCAGACATAAAAAAACCGCCCGAAGGCGGCTGATTGCAAATTCACT
Source organism: Pseudomonas sp. LBUM1648 (assembly GCF_059716145.1). Classification (NCBI taxonomy): domain Bacteria; kingdom Pseudomonadati; phylum Pseudomonadota; class Gammaproteobacteria; order Pseudomonadales; family Pseudomonadaceae; genus Pseudomonas; species Pseudomonas sp. LBUM1648. Next base: position 2,335,750 of record NZ_CP166808.1, on the reverse strand, counting down.
TACTGATAATCGACGTACGGGCCAAGAAAGAATCCGCTCATATCTCCGCTGATTCGGTAGAGGCTTTCTTTGCCGCTTTGCACATTGGCGGAAATCGTACGAATGGCTGCCCCGCCACACAGCCCAGAGCCAGCAAGACCCGCTCCGATACTTGGATTGCCTGGGGGCAGGTAAAAGGAGGCACGCTGCCCGGTGCCGATTTTCGCGGCCTTCCGGCCATCGACATACACGACTATGTCACAACCAGATCCCACCATTCCCGAGTCCCGGACGACCGTGACCTTGCCGCTTTCGCCGGCCGGCTTATTTTGAAAGGCATACAGTTCATCACGCGGCACCGGATCAGCCTGGCTAACCGGAATGGCAGAAGATGCACACCCCGCCAACAGCGCTACCGCCAGCGCTCCTATTAAAATCCGCATGTTTTTTCCTTGTGATCTTGCTCGCTAAAAGTAAAGAAATAGAATGAGATCTTTTCGCTCTATTTTAGCTTTGCAGGAGTTTGGCCTTTTCAGCCTCAAATTCACTCTCAGTGAGCAGGCCCTTCTCCTTAAGGCTACCGATTCTTTCGAGCTTCTGATACTTGTCTTCTTCAGGCTGAGGCTGAGGCTGAACGCGGATCGTGTCTGCAGATGGTATTGGGGAGACGGACCAAACGAGCGAAACAACCCAGCCAATGATGGTCCAGCCGAGAAAAAGATCCAGCATAAAAATAGGCCATCTATCCGGGTGCTTTCGACTGAAAGCATTGAATGAAGGCAAAAAATATGTGGCGATCGTCAAGAAGAGGAAAACTATCGCCATTCCAATGTCCAACATTTCCAATACTCACCTCTCTAAATTGATCGCAGCAATCTATCACTATCCAAAGGCAGCGTTATAGCTAGTTGTAACCCCACCGATGAAGCTTCGCATCATGTGTTTGGTCGTGCGTTTTTGTGCCTAAGAATCAGGCGTGTGCGATCGAGCCATGGACCACCCCAAATGATGATTTCGCTGGGCCTGCCGTACAGGTGGTGCAGCAGGAACGGCCCGGGGCCGAAGGTCGCAGCATCCTCACCCGTTAGCACCGGATCAGAGCCGAGGAATATCCCGGCGTGGTTCGGGTAAACCGTGCGGCCTACTTCCATAACGATCATGTCGCCGCGCTGCGGCTGGTCGACCCGGTAAAAGCCGGCGGCCTCGTAGTTCGCCTCGTACAGGCTGGTGTTGTCCTTGCTCTCCCACCAGCCATCGGCGCGTTTGAAGGCTTCAAACTCCAGCCCCCACTCGCGCTTGTACCAGTCAGCGCAGACCTGCCAGCAGTCCCACTCGCCGTGCACGAATGGCCGCTTCAGCAGTGGGACTTCACCGGTCGGGACGATGGTGCGCAGATCTCCCTCGGGCCAGCTCAGTATGTGCCAGGGCAGCGCTGTCGCTTCGCACATGGCGAGGTCACGCGGTGACGGCCTGCTGGTCGCGTCCGGATGCGAATGCACCACAGCGATCACTTCGCCGATGTCCTCGGCCGCAGCGTATTCCTCAGGATCGATCCGAAACTCTTCGTTAGGTTCGGTCGAGACATTGATACAGGGGAAGTATTGTTGCTTGCGCCCAATCGCCAGCAGCAGGCCGCAGCATTCTTTCGGGTACTCGGCCGCCGCGTGCGCCTGGATCGCGTTCAAGATGTGTTTTCGCATGTCAGCTCCGTGCGATCAGGGAAACAGCCGGGAAGCCACCGAACGGCAGCGGGTTACCCTCGCCGAAGCGCGGTATGCAGCCCTTGCCCAGCGTGGCGTCGCATTCATCCATTTCCGGGTTGTCGGTGACAACTCCGTCCTTGGTCACATATGGCCCGGTGTAGCCGCAGTTCGGCCCGCGATAGCCGCCGGTGAGACACCAGTGGCAAAGCGTCGTAGCCTGCCGGCCGATTGACTCATTGCCGACGTCGCCCGGGCTGGCAAGCTCCCAACTGACGTTTTCCCCGTCCTCGTTCGTTTTCTGGTCGATGTACCAGACCTCGATCGTCTCTTGGGTTGGATCTGCCGTCGGATTGCCGGCTGGGAAGTTGGCCGCATCGAGGTAGCTGCCAAGCGTGTGGCGCATGGTCAGCTTGAACTCGAGCAGATCCTCGAACGCCAGACAGAGCGCGGTGATGCGCCCGTTAACGTTGCCAACTGACAGAGTGGGCCGAACCGCAGTGCCGTCGCCGTTCGCCTCGATGCCGTCGATTTGCATCGGCCAGGCGTTGTACTCGTTGCCCTGCCAGTAGATCGCTTTCGCCGGCAGTTGGTCGGCATTGTCGCCAGCGGCGATCAACTCGGCCGCCGTGTGCGGAATCGCATGCCCGTGAAAGCGCAAAACGTCCGCGCCGTATTCCGTGCCGTCCAATTCAAAGAGCAGCACTTCACTGCCAGGCTCAAGAACCTGGATGTCACTGATCAGTGGCATGATTGCCCCTTATGGTTGGAACGCCCGCTCGAACGTGGCGGTGAGTTTGAAGACCCCGCCGCCCATTGGTGTGGGAGCGGGATTTTTACAGGTGAACAGTCCGAGTTCGCCGAGCGGCGTTGTCCAGAGAAACGCCTTTGCCCCGGCGTGCCGATCGAGGAACGCCATGATCTGCAACACCTTGGCCTTCTGTCCGACGCAGGTGACCGGGTAGGAGTCCTCTTTGTTGTTCGGGCCGTCGCCGACGTTCTGCGCGTAGCCGTTGCCAAACTTCGAGGTGCGCACCCGATAAGTGATATCGGGTGTTTCCCCGCGCTCGGTTGGCCAGGTGAATTTTTCGATGGCCATCAGGCCCTCCCATTTGCATTTCGGAAGCTGGTACCGCCCGCGCGCCAAGAGTCAGCGACGGCTTTCTCGGCCACGGCCTGCATTTGCGATTGCAGGTTTCTCGACAGTGCCTGCTGGTCGATCTGCATCCCTTCGGAGCCTCGATCCTGCGTCACCACCGTTACCGGCGCATTGATGCTGATAGCAGTCCCGGAGCCACCGCCGGCAGCGAGAACACCCAACTTGCCGCTGGAAGTCCGGGTCAGCGGCATGATCGCCTCAGGCCCCGCCTCTCCCATTACGCCAGTCCGCCCGCCCGCCATTCCGAAGGCAGTCGGTGCGCTGACGATGCTGTTGCTGAAAGCGCCGCCGTTGGCGAACATCTGCACGCCAGACGACCATGCTCCGCCGAGCGCCTGCGGGAAGTAGCTGCCGGAGTATCCCGCCGAAGATGCGCCGAGATTCGACGACGTCGCACCTGCAGAGCCTGCCGCAAGCCCATTGCCGCCACTACCGCCAGTAAAATAGCTGGTAGCGGCACCAACGAGACTGCTCAGCAACGCCGAACTGGCCTGACGAGTCGCGATCCGCGCCATGTCCGCGAGAATCGACTTGGTGAAGTCGGCAAACGATAGCTTCCCGGTCATGGCGAAGTTGACAACCGCATCTTCCATAGAGCTGAAAGCGTTTCCGAACAGGGTCTTCGTCTGGCCGGCAATGTTGCTCGCCGAATCCAGATAATTCGCCCACGCCGAAGTAGCCCCTTTGGTCCAGTCGCCCTGCGCTTTCTCAACATCGGCGTAGTTCTGCCGGATCTGATCGGTTGCGGCCTTGTTCGCATCGGCGAGCGCCTGCGACTTGCGCGCGAACTCCTCCTCCGACATGTTGCGTGACGGGTCAGATCGCTGGTTTTCCAGCTCTAGCGATTGCTGAGCAAACCGGTCTTGCTGGCTGTTCAGTTCGCCGTTCAGGGCGTTCTGCCGATCACCCTGGCCAACGCCAACTACCGCCCGCTGACCTGCCAGTTCCAGCGCCCGCTGCTGTTGGCTCAAGGCTTGAACGTACGAGGTGATCGCACGCTCTTGTTTCGCCAGTCTGCCGGTTTCACTGGTAGCAAGCACTTCAAGCTGGCTGTCAGCGTCCTTCTGAGCCTTGACCATGCCCGCGCGCGCATCAGCAATCTTCTGATCGAGCTGAATGCTTTGCGCCGCGTTGGTTGTCTTCTTCGCCTTCGCTGCTTCCAACGCGGCGATTTCAGCCTCGTAGGCTGAGGTCACTTCATCGCGCTCGTTGCCAATCAGCGCTTCACGCTTGAGGGCATAGTCGGCTTGAGAAACGAGCCCAGCCTTCTGAGCCGCATCCAGTTCCTTCTGGGCGTTTTTGTATTCTGAGCTGATGGCCGCCAGATTGTTTTTGGCATTGTTGAGCCCGGTCAGATCTACCTGAGTACCCGCCGTTTTCGCATCCTTGAACTTGTCGTTGATGTTCGCCAGGTTCTTGTCGATCGCCGCCTGATTCAGGCGCGGATCGTTCGGCGCGACCTTGCGAATGTCTTCGAGCTGACGTTTGTACTCCTTGATCGCCTCGGTGCGCTTTTGCTCGTTCGTAAAGGACGATTTAGCCAGCGCATCGATCTTCGCCATTGACGAAACGGCGTCACCTTGGGCCTTTGCCTGCTCTCCCTGCCATTTGGCGATGTCAGCTTCTGCAGCCTTCTGATCCTCCAGCATGTTGAGACGATTCTGATAGAGATCAATCATCTCCTGCTTGTTCTGGAACAGACCAACATTGCCCGACTGGGCGGATTCCAGATTGCGCCGAGCCTGTTCGATATCGGCGTTGATGTCCGGCCGGCCAATGTTCTTCAAGTTGTCCGCAGCACGCGCAACGGCGTTGTATCCCCTCTCCCAAAAACTCAGGTTTTCCAGAATTCGCGGGGTGCGCTCATTGATCGCGTCGGCAAATGACTCGGTCGCCAGCTTTACAGCGCCGGCATGATCGCCCTGCTGCTCAAGCGCTTCGATCTGCGAGTAAACCGATGCTGTCAGGTAATGATACTGCTCATTCAACGCAGCCGACGCTTTGACTGGGTCTTCTGCGAGCTTCGAGAACTCAGCAACAGTCTCCTTCACTGCCTTGCCTGTCGCTTCCTGCATCGACACGGCTGCTTGGGTGATGTCTGTAAAACTTTCGCCGGCGATCTTTCCATTACCGGCCAACAGCGCAAGCACCTCAGCGGCTTGACCAGTCGTGCCAACAGTCGCGCTCACTTGGCGCGCCATATCGCCGAGCTGTCCGGCACTTACGCCGGCGTAATTTCCGGTAAGGATCAGCGATTTGTTATAGCTGTCCTGCTCCTCGCTGCCTTTGTAGAAAGCATATGCAAGGCCGCCAACAGCGGCAGTGGCCAGCGCCAGCGGGCCGAGAATGGCCAGCAGACCGGCCGCACCCTCACCAGCGCCGGCCCCCAACTGAGCAACCGCGCGGACGCCGCTCCCCCAGTCGCCGGACGACAGCGCGTTCCCCAACTGCACCACGTTTTCCTGCGCCTGGCGCGAGCCGAGGCGCAGCTTGTCAAAACCGGTGGTGGTTTTGTTGAGCTTGTCGTAGTCCTTGTCGATCTTGCTCAGGGCGCTGTTGTACTGCTCTTGGCTGATTCGGCCAGCGTCCAGGTGCTTGCCCAGTTGCTCGACTTGGGTGTCGAGCTTACCCAGCGCAGCGCGTGCCGGGTCAATCGCCCCCAGCAAACTGTTCAGCGCCTTCTGCTCATCCATGGCCGACTTGGCCAGCGCCACCTGCTGCTTGTCAAGCTGCGCCGATATCTTCGCGGCCTCAGCCTCGCCATAAGCGCCGGTCTTGGTCAGCTTCGCCAGCGCTTCCCGCTGCTTTGCCAGATCCTGCGTGGTTTTGGAGTTGGTAGAGAGCGACTTCTCCAACGCCTGCATTTCGTTCATCAACGAAACGGCGGACTGCTCGGCGCGGCCGCCGGCCTTCGCCATTTCATCCAGGCTGGTTTTGGCCTGAATCGCGTCGGCCGAGTCGATCTTGACGCCGAGTTCTGCAATGTTCATCGACTCACCTTGAATAGATGCCCGCGCTTACGGGCTGTTTTCCCTTTCCTCTGCCATGACGCGCAGGGCTTCGCCTTCCAGCACCTGAAGGTCAGGGAAGATTTCAGCGAGTTTCTTTTTCTTAATGCCGAGGAAGCCCGCCACGTCGCGGATGCTGCTGTAGTCGAGACCAATAGCGCCGCCCGCTCCCACACGCCACTGAGTGGACATCCTGTTGAACAGGAGGAAAGTAGGCCAAAGGCACGGCCAAACTTCGAATTCCTCTTCAATGTCCTCGGCGTCTAACCCGAATGCGGCAAGTTGCTCCGCATTCGGAGGAGGCTCATACATGGCGCGGGCGGCGCGAATCAGTTTCCCGTGCGGGCCTTGGCGTAGGCTGCTTGGTAAGCAGCTACCACGGCCTCGGTTGCTCCGTGGCAAGACGTCACCAGCGCCTTGATGCCCTCGTCGTCGAACTTGTCATCGAACTCCCAGCCAACAACCAGATCCTTGATCTGCTGCACTTGGTTTTCGGTGTCGACTGCAACGATTTGAGACATCGTAGGCTTGTCACCGAACTGCTCGATACTTTGCTTGTGCCGCTGATTCCATCCATCAAACAGCGCCGCAAGTTCGATGCGGTCTCGATATTTGAACGTGAATTCCACCTTCACCGGGTCTTGGCCAACTACCGGGACCATCACCGCACCGGCGAAAATTGGCGCTTGCGCAATCTTAAACTTCGCCATGATCAGGCCCCGCCGCCAGCAGCAACCGACGCACGATACGCGGTGATTTCAGCGTTGATGGTGAAGCCAAAGGCAACGGCCGCACCTTCGTTGCGCACCAGCGTTGGGGTTTTGTTGAAGGATGCATAGCCGGCGTAGTAGATCGTTTTGCCGTTGGGCAACGACATACGCAAGATGCGTACTTCCTTCTCTCGATCAGCCTTATCCAGCTCTTCGTACCAGGCGAGACTGTCATCGTCAGCCAGCTGGAACGCGAAGGCCTGCGCGTTTTTGGTGGTAGGAATCTGTTTGTCGCGGCGCGCTTCGAGTGGTGCGTAAGTCCAGTATTGCTGCTCGCCGCCGGACATCGAGTTGCCGATCACCTGATTGACAGCTACCCAGCCGGTCACTTTCTTGGCGGTACCGCCACTGATGCCATCAGGAAAGAAAGCCACGTTGGACGTGTCGATGCCTTCGAGGGTGAATGCACCTGCCGCCGCGTTGGATACACGTACAGCGCGCTCGTTGATGTCCTCCCAGCCGGAGGTGATCAGAAGGATATCGCCATTGGCAAAGCCGTTTGCGGCGCTGGTAGCGACACCCGGATTTGCGTTGCTGATTGCGGAAATCAGCTTGGCGGCGGCAAATCCGCTGGAAATCGAAAGCGTCGCCCCGTTGGGGAAATAAACAGACATGGGTTTTCCTCTTTGCAGAAATGACAAAACCCGCTTAGAGGCGGGTTCAGGATTTGCCCAACGGGCGGGTTATGGAGTGGTGTCGGACCGGTATGAGAACGATAGCGGGACGGTGTAGGTTGAATCGCCAGTGATGCCTGGGCCGACATCTACGGGCGTCATGGGCGTTACTACGAAACCATTCTTCACGTCGCGCACGTAAAGCGGGAATAACGCGATGATCTCGGCGGCGATGGGGTTGGTTTTTGCTTTACCGGTGCCAGCCGGAGAAATAATGCTCACCTGAAACACGCCGGTGTACAGCCGGTGGTCGCCGCCGAGCGTGTTGCTCGCCGTGTCGCCCGGGATGGTGAACGCTCGCAGATAGGTTTCGCCCGCCGCCTGCGTGTAGGCGGTGTTCTCGAAAACAATTTTCAGCTTCTCTGGCCTGGCATTGTTCCAGGCGATCAGCTTTGCCTCGTAGATCGAGGCGATAATGGCGTGACTCATACCTGGTTGTTCCTGATGGCCTCCAACACGATTTGCTGGAAGCGAGCCACGGTCACTCGAACCATGCCGCCCGGGGCCTGCGTCGAATGGCCGAACTCCAGCGGGATCGCATAGGGCAAGTTGTTGATGATGTAAGCCATCTGGCCGGCGGTGAAATCGCTCATCGCCGCGACCAGGGCGGCAACGGTCTCGGCACCGCTTGGGTCAACCTCGTCGAAGGTGACGCTCTCGACCACGCCGAGAGAGATGTGCCAGTTCGCGCGGAACCGGCCGCCGACGTAGCCTTCGGGCGCCTTGATATCCATACCGTCGTTGAGCTTGCGGCCTTTCTTGAGCCTGCCGCCCTTGGTGAGGTTGGTCGGATCGCTGCGCAGCGCGCTGTTGTGGTCGTCGACGGCCTTGTTGTACTGGGTCGCTACAGCGTTCTGTGCCCAGATCTCCGGGTTACCCACTGGAGACATGCGGATCAGGCTACTGCCGACCTCGATGATGATCTCGCGCACACTCGCGTCGATGGCTTCGCTAGTCTGGGCTGCAAACTCGGCGAGACTCAGCGCGAAGCTGCCGGATTGAGTCGCCATGTCATTTCCTCAACTGTGCCGTCCACGTTGCATCAGCAGGATCGGCGGACACGTTCATCACCCGCAGCCCGTTGACGATGTCACCGATGGCCGGCGCGGCAGGCACCGCAGTCGGCACGCCGGCCTCCGAAACGAACAGTTCGTTTTGCAGCACCAACAGCTTCTCGTCGCTTGTCTGGATGAGAGAGCCGTCGATTTCCTTGGACAGATAACTGCCCAAGACACCACGCCCCATATACGTGACTGTGGTCTCCGGCGTCTCGCCGCCCAGGTCGGGGTCATACTCGCCCGCAATCTTGCGTACTCCCTCCACTGGCTTTACCGCGTCGGCCAGCCCATCGGGATCGTCGAACGCTTCGGCCATCTCGGCCTGAATCTCTTCGCGCATGCCCATATGCAATACTCTTGATAACTCACAAAGGAGCTAACTATGAAAAGGCCAGAATGCCAGGCGGCGATTCGCCGACTTGTACACGAATGGGCTTTAACCCAGGAACAGCCAGCGAAGTGGCATCCATCATTTGGAGCATTCGTCAGTTGGCTTAAAGAAAATGGTCACGGCCATTATTTGGACTTCAGGAGCACCATGGGTGCAACTTTCGATGCAGAGCAATGGTTCGATCAGGAGCTTAAGCAGGGCTGGCGCAACTGATACTACTCAGATCCTTTTCAGCATCATTACGCCGGAGCGCTTGATCCAAGGCTCGATCAGCGCCAAGGCGAAGTTCACGCAAGCCGACTGATCGGTAGAGCCTGCAACGTAGGTTTTGCTCGCCGACGTTCCGGACTGCGCCGATACCGTCTTGCTCTGCACTTCCTTCTGCGTTGCTGTGTACAGCTTGCCCGCTGCCGCCTCTTTGGCGACCTGGGCGCCGGCTGTTTTGATCTCGGTCGGAACCGGATCGGGAACAACCCGCTTGATCTTGGCCGTGAGCCAGGCGTTGGCCATGGTCACAGCAAGGACCGGATCACCGGCGCCGGCCCAGCCAGGACCCAGCGAAGCGTCAACATCGGCAACGGTGATGAAGTCGGTCATGTGCTTGTCCTTATTCCGCTGGCACCAGGGCCTGCAGGTCTTCTTTCTTGGCGGCTGGGTCGAAGGCGATGCCCTTCGCCGTCAGCCAGTCTTTCAGCTCGGGAACCTTCATTTTCAGAGGGTCGGTTTCGGCACTTTCTGGCTCCTTGCCGTCCGAAGCTTTGATGCCCGCTGCTTCGTATGCATCGTAAATTTCAGGCGCATCACCCTCGATGACCACCTCAGTGGCAGTGCCAATGACGCCGAAGAATTCGCTCAGCAGGCGGTAGCAAACGCCGCGCTCTTTGCCCGGTTTGTCCGTGTAGATAACTTTCATGAGTCACCTCAATGCAGCCCGGCGCCCTTGCGGACGCCTGGGTAAGTGAAAGCCGGATTACGGCGTGGTGGTGCCGCTGATGACAGCCGCAAATGGGACCTGCTTGCGGCTGAACACGCGTTCCCAGTTCGCAGCAGCGGCATACTGGGTCGCGGTCGGGCTGAGGTTCTGAGCCTCGGAGCCTTTCCAGCTGAAGCCAGCAGGCTGGAGGATGTACGTCTTCCGCTCCCACAGCACCTCAGCACCGCCACCATTACCGCCGCCCGGTTTGCGCTCGATCTCCACCGGCACCTTCGGCGTGCCTTCGCCGTAGCCGAACGCGCCTTGGCCGAAGAACACCGACAGATATTTGCCGGCGCCGTACACCAAGCCGTCGTCCATGAACACTGGCTTACCCAGATAGGTGGCCAGGATGATCTTGCCGTCGGAATCGCGCAGATACTCGATGAGGTCCTGCTTAACCATCTGGTTCATCACCACCGAGTGCACGCCGATCGCGCCGAACTGGTCGGCCGCATCGCCGGCGGTGAACGCAGCGTCTTGGAAGGCGTTCGCACTGATGGCCGCGCCTGCGTCGATGACCATGTCGCCGCCGTTATTGGCAATGTTCGAGGCGATGATGCCGCGCGCTGCGCCAAGGGCGTAACGCTGCCACTGGCGAGTCCAGTAGGTGCCGAAGCGGTTGCGGATCTGCTGCTGAGGCTCGCTGTTGGCCAGCTCGGCAGTGAGGTCAGCCACGCCATAACCTTTGTTGAGGTACAGGACGCGAGCACGCATGCTGTCCTGAGTGACTTTGCCGACTTCGCCCTGGTCGTTCGGGTCATCGTTGCTGATGTTCGGGGCTTCATCAGCGTTGAGATCCTGCCAGTAGCTGATCTCGGCGGTGCCTTGGCTGCCGGAGGCGATAGCGTCCAGCACAGGCGAGCGGGTTACGATGCCCGACTCGTAGACAGCGGTTTTTTCCGGGCTGTTAACCGGCTCCAGCGAGGCGTAGTAGTCACCGACGAAGATGTCGGTCAGTTGGGTAGTTGCCATGAATTAGGTTCCTTTGGTGGCCTGGATTTTCTTGAACAGCTCGGGGTTGTCACGGGCGATCGCAGCGCGCTCGGTTTCCGTGTACTCGCCCCATTTTTTCGTGGCCTTGCCACCTTGATCGCCGGTCGGACCGGCACCCTGAGCCCTTGGCCACAGGTGTGTTGCTGTTTCACGCAGCGATTCCGCCCATTCGAGCGGCGACAGCGGGGTTTTGCCATCCTTTCCGTAAACGACCTCGCCGTCACGGTCGGTGGCAATCGCCTCGCCGTCTTCACTGAGTTTGAAAGTGCCCCGCGCGCGCAAAATGATGTCTTCGGCAGCCTCGGGTAGCGCGCCGGCCTTGATGGCAGCAGCGCGGATGGAATCGGCCAGCACCTTGTCGCTGTACTTGGCAGCGAATTGCTCAGCCTTGTCGGCGCGAGCCTTCTCGGCGGCGAGCTTGGTGTCGTAGTCGGTGCGCAGGCGCTCGGTGCGACGGGTAATGACCTCGTCCAGCTTGCCTTCGGCAATCAGCTTGGTCTCTTCGTCCTGGCCTACCTTGGTCAGCAGCCCTTTAACGGCGGCGATATCCAAACCTTCGAACTGGGACTTGAATCCGTCCAGCTCGGTTTTGGTAGTCCGGAGCGAGCCAAGCAGCTCGGTATTCTTATTCTTGAGGCCCAGGGTCGCAGCCTCAACGGCTGCAGCAATGGCGGTCTGAACTGCCGGGTCTTCAAGATCAATCTGGTTTTCATCTGCCACTTGGTGCACCCCTTGGGTTTCGTCGGCCCGCTTTGCAGGCATAAAAAAACCCCGGCATGGCCGAGGTTTATTGGTTATTTGTTCGGGCAGATCGCCGATTAACTTTCCACTGTTATTGCTATGTTCTCTGCCCGTGCAGCGCCAACCAAATAATCGGCAAGCTCAACTGAGATTGGAACAATGAAATCACCCGTAACTGTGAGCACCTGAATTCGAAGCTGCGTCAAGCTGGACAGGTCAAAAAAGCTCAATGAATTCAAGAGGTCTCGCATCTGATCGATCCTCCACGCGAAATGAATTTCTTCGCGATGCTCAAGTCTGACCGGCAACCCAATATTTAAAGGCTGAGCCATGCTGGCTAGAAGCGAAACTACTCCACCATCCGGGCCAAGGAAAAATACCGATCTAACCGTGCAGGGAAATATTCCAAGAGATATCACCCTTACAGAGCAGAAAAAATCCTCCCCAATCTGCTCGATCTCTATTTTTTCGCGTTCGCGTTCGCGCTGTTGTGCCTCATTTCTCATCACAAGCACCAGGCTCGTGATTACAGCTAGCAAGGCTCCAACCCCAGAAACCCAGTCCCCCAAGCTTCCCCAGGCAGGCACGAATTTTATTGTCGAAGACGGGTTGAAATTGATTCCTGCTGTCAATCCGAGTAGGCCGCATATTGCGCACGCTAATACCGCCACAACCCCCAAAATCCATCTCATGCTTGCCTCCGACGAATAGCCCTGATCGTCATGGCACTTTAACGCCTAGCTTTACACTGCGACTACAGACAGTCCCCGCATAACTAAATAATCAGCGAACTGCGTCCTGCTAGGCGCGTATGGTGGCGGCCGCATGCGCACGCCGGGCGTATCTCGGTTGAGTCGCGTACGCCGACCATTCGGCTCAGTGCAATGCGTCGGCTCTTCGATCTGGAAGGCCTGCTCGGCGGCGTACAGCTCGACAGCGAGCCGCACCTGCCCCCACTCGATCTCAAAGGGCACGAAAGTTTCGGACAGCGTCTGGTATTCGATCTTGCAGTCACGCCGCGGCCAGGCCATTGCCTGAGCTGGATTCGCCTTGCGCCCTCTCCACTGGCGACCGTTGATGTCGGCCGCAGCACGCAGCAGCAGTTCGACCTGGTCAGCCTCAGCTTCAGGTATCCGGAACCCGTAGTAGTCACGGTAGAAGGTCAGCTTCTCCAGCGGCACGAAGCTATTCGCGTCAGGCCTGCCCTTCCCGTCCTCAACGATGATCTGCATGTGCCATCTCAACCTGGTTGAGCGACGAGTGTAACGCCTGCTCGAATGAACATGTCAGGCTCCACATCTTTCAGTTGCGCCAGCGTCAGCGGCTTGAACGACTTATCGAGTTGCAGCTTGGCGAACTTCTCGGGAGTCAGACCGCCATCGCGGAACAACTTGGCCCGCACCGGGCCGAGAGCGTGATCTTGAAAGCCCGCCGGCTGTGTTGCCAGCCACTCGTAATAATTCAGGCTGGCATCGACCTGCGCCCCTCCATTGTCGCCTACAGAGGCGCGCGTGGCGTCCTTGGCGAACATCTCCGAAAGCCTGGTGGTCGGCACCGTAGTCGACCGGCAGTTGATGTGCGCCGGCGGCAGCGGGCCTTTGCCCAGGTCGAAACGCATCCCATCTAGACCCTTGCACTGCTGCGAAGTCTTGCGATCGAGCGTCGACACCCAGCGGTAGCCCAGCACCACGTCGCTATTGGCTTTCAGCGTCTCCATTCGTGCCGTCGTGGCCACGTGCTGGATTGCCGTCTGCACCACGGATGCAGCGTTGCGATTGCTCACCGCCAAGACGCCGTCCGTGAAGTTCTGAGCTGCGGTGCCGCGAATCGCCTGAATGATCTGGGCATTGGTCTGGCCCTGGCCGAAGCCGAGCCTGATGGTGTTCGTCACGCGCATAGTCTCCGTGCGCGTCCAGCCACTGACGAAGCTCTTCAGCAGCTTGCCGCCGTCGATGCCTTTCACCTGAAGCGGATAGGAAAACACCGCCGCGCGGATCACGGCATTGCTCGGCACCACTGCGTCGATGGACAGCGCATGGGTCAGGCTATTGGCCTCGAAGGTCGACTCGTACAGCGCGATATCGACCAGATCGGCCTGAACCAGATCACCGTAGGCCTTGTAGATCTCGAGCAATTTGCCGTCCACTCGGGCCAGGAACTGTTCAAGACGGTCCCGGCTGTAGGTGGTCAGCTCCTTGCGGGTCAACTGCACTCGCACAAGTGTGTCGATCTGGCGAAGGTATTTCTCGAACTTCTTGACCTCGCCGGCCTTAAGCCGCTCCAGCATTACCGAGTGGCGCGTCGTCTGCTCCAGCAGTTGGCTGTCCGCCTGCGCCTGGTTTGTCGTTGGCATCTTCTTTGTCCAGGTTGATGCCGGCCGACTCGCGCTCATCGCTGATCAGGTCGGCTTCATCTTCATACGGGCGATCCGGTAGCTTGCCGGTGGTGAGGTACTGCCAGTAGGTGTCGGCGCTGATCGTGCCAGCCATCACACCCTTTAGCAGTTCGGCAAGAACCTGGGCGTTCACCTCAGGCGTCACGAACTCTGGGCTCACCTTGAACTTGACCTGTTTGGGGTCGTAGCCCTTCCATTCGGCGGCATACCGCAAGCCCTGCTCAACTGCCTCGGCCACGGTGATGACGATGCTGTGCAGCGTGGCGTGCTGATCGTTCTGACGTGTCTTGCGCGCCTCGCCCGACTCAGTGCCGCCCACGTCCATGACCTTGGCGCCGGCTTCAAGCGCGGCGTTTTTCTGGTCATCCATGGCTTTGCGGACTGCTTCAATGCCGGCGCCTTGGAACTCCAGGTAACCGCACTCGCCATTCGGGCCCAGATCCCAAGCAGCAGATGGCCCGGTCACGCTGAGCTCTACAGAATCATCAAGTCCAGCCACCCACGGTTGAGGGTGGCTGGTCTGGTGCAGGGCAGTGAAGTAATCAGCGCTCAGTTGGTAGGACTTCAACGCGGCGCGCGCCATCGTCAACAGCGGCACCTCGTCAACGTCCGGCGAGTTGTCGGTAGAGCCGCAGTAAATCACCGGCAAGTACGACAGGCCTTTGACCAGGCGGTTGTCCGTTCCTGTGGTGCCCAGCGGCTTTTCGTTCTCGACCAGCTCACCGCCTTCATTCCGCACGGCGGTGTAGCAGACCTCGTTGAGCATGAAGAACTCACGGAACACCGTGTCGCAGTCATGGCTGTATCGATCGCCGCCCTTCTTGCGAAACTCGCGGAATACCGAGAGGACCAGATCCTGCCGGCCGCCTTGATCAGCGGTGTCCCAGTTGATCGCGTTGCGCGTGGCATACGTCGAGAAATACGGCTCGCCGCGATCATCGATGTTCACCACCAGCGGCACCCGACCGTGCGAGATAGCCTGGCGAACCATTCGGAAGAACAGTTGCTTCAGGCCGAAGCCGTCCGCCGTGGCATTGTCCTCCAGCCCTTTCAGGCCAGTGGGCAGTTCGATCTCCGGGATCAACCGAGACACCAAGCCCATCATCGAGCGCAGCGAGTCGCGCACCCAGTGCTCGTACTGAGCCCGGTTCGTATAGTTCTCGTAGAGGTACTTGTTGCCCGTACCGTCGAGCTTCTCAGCTTCGACCATTCCGCTCGGCTTGGGCAGGTTGCGCTCGTTACGCTTCACGGCGCATTCACCCTCGAGGGCGTCGTCCATCATTTCCCACTCGGCGATGTGCGCGTCGTAGTCGGGGTTTGTCGATTGCACTGGCATCAGGCCAAGCCTCCAATTCGGCGTGTTCCGCCTGTGCGTTTGATGCACGGCCACTCAACGTCGATGCAATAGCCGATCGCCGTAGTGATGTGCTGGTAGTCGTTCTTCTGGTCTTCCTGAAACGTTGATCCGGCCTGAAGCTGAACCGTACTCAATCCCTTGTGGCACCAGGGTGCTGTAACAGGGTTGATGAACAAGCTGGTTTCGCCTGACGCGGTCAGGATCTTTGCCCGTACGGCGTTCTGCCGATCCTTGATGGATGGGTGTGCCAGCTTGACCTTGCGCGTGTAAGTCCAGCCGTTGGCCTTCAGCACGCCTTCAATGTCGGTGTAGTCAGAGGCGTGGCCGTGTTTCTCGCCAGCCTTACCCGCCGGGTCCCCGTAAATCAGGACGTGCTTGTTCTTGTGGTCCTTGAACTTTTCCACGAATTCAGCAGCCGACTGCTTCGATACCGCGCTGATCAGCACGATCTCATCCAGCAGATAAAGGTCTTTGCCGTCGTTGCGTCGGACACCGATCGCGGATGACAGGGGCGTGAAGTTCTGGTCGTGCATCCACATCAGCTGCTCATGCGGCTCAATGGTGGCGTTCGTGGTGTTCGCCTTGCTGTAGTCCTCGTAGATCCGACCCGACGCCGTTTCGAAAGAGGCTTCAAATTCTTGCTTGAACTGCTTTGCCGACATGGCCCGCTTCATTGCGTCCATCACATCGGGCGGTAGGATCTCGGCCGACTTCCAATGGAATACCCGGAAGTTCGGGTCGCTGCCCGACTCAGCCTGCATGCAAAGGTCGTAGTAGTGGTTCAGGCCGTCCGGAACGCCGAGCAGCCAGCACCAGGCCCGGTAATCCGGCATGGTCGGGTTGACGGTGTTCAGCGCCGGGAGAATGTTTGCCTCCCAGGCATCCGGCTTTATGTCCGCGAACTCATCTATACCGCCGCCAGTCCACGGAATACCTTCAATTCGCTGCGGCTTGTCCAGTCCGATGACGTGGATCTCGCTACCGTTGTCCAGGTAGATGATCAGGTCAGACTCAGAAGGACGGCGACTGTGCATGCAGCTCAGCGTGAAAGCCTTGAGGTCATCCCAGAATATCTTTTTTGCTTGGGCGTGCGTCGGTGCGGCGGCGAAGTACATGCCGCTGTAGGCGGATGCCTGCTTCACAAGGAAGCGCTTAAACCGCTCAGTCTTGCCGCTACGGCGGCCGGCAGGCACCAATGGGAAGCGAATGCCTTCCGCGACAGCAGCAACCAGTGCGAGCTGCACCGGGTGATCCTTGAGCGGGTACCAGCGCGCCAACTGACGATCAAGCAATAGGTTGCCGGTGTTGGCAATCATGAAGGCAACCTCGCAATCAGATCAGCCAGAAGCTGGGCGTTGGAGTTGCCGCCACCCTTCTCTATCAACTTGAGTTCGGCTTTGCGCTTTTCGATCTCAAGGACCTTGATCTCTTCATCAAGCGTCTTGTCAGGCTCTATACGCCGATTGACATACACGTCACCGGTTTCCTTCGCCGCCTGCTCCAAGAGCTGGGCAGTCAGCGCCATGTTCTTCATGTTCTCGGCTTTCTCGGCCATGCGCCCAAGCGCGCGAAGCCGGTACGCACGGTTAGCGATCGGGATATCTACCGTCTCTTCACGGAATCGCTTTCGGCACTCCTCGAAAAACGCCTTCCACTTTTGGCCAAGGTCGCGGCCGGAATACTTCGTTGGGTCGTATCGCTCGCACAGTTGGCGGGATACCTCGATGCCGTATTGATCCTTGACGGCCTGACAAACCTGACTCGGGGTGTCGAAGCAGGCCAGAGCCTGAACAATAAAGGCCTTCACCTCGTCTTTCAGGGCTGCCATAGATTTGGTTTCCGTCAAGGGCTGTCAAGGATCAAGCCGACTTGAGCGGACAGGTTCCGCAGGCCCTCGCAATGTTCATTTTCCCTACCTCGGCAGGATTGTTTGCAGCGTCTACCAGCAACTGAACATCAGCGCTCGCCCCATAGCGACGCACCACACCGACGAACTCTTCAACGTCGTGTCCGCGCATCTCAAGCTTCGGCAAACCGTCTTGGGCGAAAGCTGGCTGACCGTACTTATCCGTCGCCTGGGCGATGTGATACAGCTCGTGCTCAACCAAGGCGCAGAATTCAGCGTCGGAACACTCGGCACAGTAGTCAGCAGCCAGCGTGATGATGTAGGCCGGCACGTCGCCGAACCAATCAAGCATCTGCTGTTCCATCCGGGCCTTCTGCCAACCACCAGCCCGGAACGCAACCTGCTCAGCCTGGCCGACGACCGTTCTGCCCTTCTTCGTGAAGGCGGCAGATGCCCACATCACACGAATGTCCGCATCGATCAGATGGGCGTGGTCTTCGTTGTGGATGCTGCCGGTGTCGGCAAGGATTTCTACTTGTAGCCATTCCCAGACCTCGGGCGCCGGGGTAAGTCGAATCCCGAAGCCAGAAAGGTCGGACAACTCAAGCAGTGACGATGGAGGGTATGGCCTGTCCATGGGTCACCTTGAGCTTGAAATAGTGGCGGGTTGCCGGTATTGGTAGCGATCAATCAACGCAAGGAGAGCTGTATGAGTGAGAAGAACGTTGGCTCAATCCACCATTCGACGTATCGAGTGGCTGGCTCAGAAGAGCGTCGCATCTTGGCTGTAAGTGCTGCCCTTGAACTCATTGCGCAGCGCGCTACGGTTGTTACGACATCAGGGTTTATGGAGGAAGAGCTATCTAATCTTTCGAGCTATGCCGACAAGATCCAAGACGCCCTAAAACTGAAATGATGCATCAGTGCCGCACCCACCTGCGGCACACCTACCCAGCCTTGCCTGGATCAATGATCAGCGTGCGGATCGTACCGCCGGTGTAACAATCACGCTTGGCCGCTTGCTCGACAGCTTCCTTGGCAGTTGCCCCCATATCCATCGCAGCGAGTGCAAAGTCGCGTCCGCTACCGATAGCAAACGGACGCTCCATCCACACCTCGTCCATCCAGAAACCGCTCTCGGCGTCGCGCCCGATCTGGCAAAGCTTGCCATTGGTGACGACCAGCCCGTTCGCGTCGAGCGGCTTATCGCTGGTCTTCACCCCGAAAAACTCATCCATCAGGGCGGCAAAGTCCGCACCACAACCCGTGAACAGGAACTGATGCCCATTCCTATGGATGAGCTTCTCGTAGTCGTCATGGTCGATGAGTGATCCACGAGTTACGCGGGAGTCGTAGGCGATCACGCCGTCTTTGTAGGCAATGGTCGTCATGCGTCACCTCGTTGCGATTTAGTGTTCGAGTAACTGCACCGAGTAGAGTGGAATCGAAATCGCGGATATTGATACTTGGAGACGACTTCATTTTTTAGGCGTCGACAATGCTAAACCTCATCCGAGCAATTACTTGCCTCACCCTGATACTGCTTCCAACCTCAACTCACCATGAGGTGGGTCTGTGCATGAGCGTGCCCGTGCAGCTAAGCGACGACCAGGCCTTGCGGCAGTCCAGCAGCCTTGGCAGCGTCGATGGCCTTGGCGATCGCGCTATCCAGCTCGGTCAGCGCCTTGTTGATGTCTTGGCTCAGCGGTAGCGCATGATGAAGGCGAGTTACGTTGCTCATCAGCTGAAAGGGTCAGCGGGTTTGGCGATCGAGCGAACGAACCACATGAAGCCCTGCTGCAAGTTGGTCTTGGCCAACGCCAGCAGTCGCGGATCAACGCCTTCGATCTCGCCGATCTGCTTGAACAGCTCGCCGGCGTCAGCCTCAAGGGCCTTGATGGAGTTCATGCCGTCAATCTCGGCCTGACTCAGGTCACGGTAGCCGGTGATCTTTTTGTGCTGGTTGTCCATAGAATTGCACCTTTCTCGGTTATCGAAATGAAAAAGCCCGCAACTCGGCGGGCTTATTGAAACTCAGACAAAACACTTACAGCATGGCGGGAACTGACACGGTCACGAATTTAACCCTAGAGATTCAGTAGCTCTTGGGTCTGGCGGATTCAGCGCTTTTCTAGCTTGAATATCCAGAAGCATCTTCATGTGCGCAAACGCTTCCTCATCGTTCGTGAAATGCTTGGTCAAACCATTAACCTCGACGACCCATACGATCTTATGGTCAAGCTTTTTCAGGTGCGCCGGAACGTCTTCGCCTACCAGAAAATTGATTGTTACTGCCATTTTTACAAACTCGCGATTGATGGCCAGCAAGCATATCAACCAAACAAAACGCCTTGCGGTTTTTCGCGCCATGAAACGGACACATCTGAGAACGTGACGCGGATCAGCGCTTCTTCCGGCGGCAGTCGACCTGTCCAGGCTGTGCACTGAAACGAGGGTCCCGCAGGCAATGCTCGCAGTTCATCATCCGGCAAAGCCAGGCCTTCACCCGCTGCCACCAGATGACCATGAAGATGTGGCGCATGCCGGCAAGGGCTAGCGAGACGTGCAATGTGATCCCGGCGGTGGTCGGCCCCATCATGAAGATGTTCTGCTCCCGGCTCATCACGACAAATCCGCTAATGGCGATCGCCGAATAGATAAGCTTGCCAATGACGCCGTCCCGCACTCGACCGCTCAGAACACACCAGGTCGCCCACAAGGCAATCAAGCCGCAAGCGATGGAGTTGATCAGTTCAAGACTCATGGTGGATTGCCTCCCCCGAACCGCTGGCGAATGAGCGCCCAGAGGTCAGCGGCTTTGATGGCTCGATTGATGGCTGCGAGCAGCGACCCGCCGAAGGTGCCCAGCAGGAAGCCAATTCCCGCGACGATCTTCGGCTCGGTCACGCCCAGGTAGGTGCTGACCATGCTCGTCAGGTACAAAGAGCAGGCAATGCCGGTTACCAGGAAGATCATCCAAGCACGCCAGTCAGCCAGATCGTCTTTGTGCCACCAGCTTGCGACGACAGCGCCGACCAGTCCTGCGATCAGCAATTCAAACCTGTCGATCTTGTCGAGCAGGCGCTGCAATAACTCCATGCGCTCGACTCCGTGGGTGCATGTGAATAGGTCGGCGTCCGCTGCACTCCCAGCTCGGGGCAATGGGTGTGGGGAGCCGAAAACGGAAAAGCTCCAGCGATTGCTGAAGCTTGGAATTTGGTGAGGAAAGGGCCGCGTTAACGGCCCATTCTTTTAGGTCAACAGATCGTAAGTCATGAACACGCGTGCAGAGCCATTGGTACTCGAAGACCACAGACCGAAGCCGGCCGGAATATGAACCGGGTATGGCAGTTGCGCAACACCGGCTAAATACCCGAGCACCGCTGGCTTCGTGCTGTAATCATAACCATCATTTGGATTAATTGGAGCAGTAGTACCGGTCATGATCGCAGCATTAGCCGTACACGTTCGAATTACGAGACCTGCAACGTTGTCCGCAGGCTTGACGATCACAGTTACGCCCGTGCCCCCACTGTTATAAAATTTTGCACCTAGAGTTACTGGTTCCATTTATCTATACCTATAGAGTCGAATGATTTGTTGCGGAGGATTCCGCTTTCATGTCGCTCAAAGGCGATCGCTCGAGGCTCGTGGCCTTCTCATGATTCAACGTCCCGCATCGGGAACATTTGATCTGGAGCTCGGTAAACTCACCCACGCGGGCGAGAAGTCTGTTGCATTTTCCGCATCTGCATTCTTTTAACATCTGCAAGTCCATTTGGTTTTCTGCTAGGCTCCGTCCCGCTCGCGCGAGCAGTGAGGGCCTTGGCTGGCTTGCAGGCACTATCTGCGATCTGGCGTCTCTCTCGGGTGTTACAGCACCCTTTGGAGTCGCCCTCTCTTTTTCTCCGCGCATAAAAAAGCCCCGAACTTGTCGGGGCTTTTTGCTTTCTGGCGGGCATAAAAAAACCGGCTTCAGAACCGGTTTTTTCAAGTAAGTTGCCGTAGGCAAAATACTAACTATGGAGAAATCATGCCCTCAGCCGTGCGGGAAGTCAAGCGGCCTCTTTCATTTTATAAATCACCCCGCCAATTGGACTCAATGCGCGCGCGTCGATGTCGTAACAGGCATCGAAGCAAAGCTGCACGAATGGCTCCCAATCACGACCCCAAGCTGCGGATGGCAGGTCGATGTCGTACTCCCCTTTCATCCAGGCTCGGAACAACTCGGGCTTTATTAGCGGATCGGCGTTGGCCGATTGTCCGCCTTGGTGCATGTAGCGGTAGCGACGAAACACGCCCTTAGCAACGTACTCTGCCCTCTCCCGCTTGCTGGCGGTCATGCGTGCTGCTCGTGAACATGCAAGATTGAAAACTGCAGCTTCGGCTTCCTCCCGATCATCATCTGTCGGCTCAGCCGCATACATTGCGTTGCCGAATGCCCGGAGTTGAAAGTGAAGCCGGGCGATGGCTGACTGAATATGACCGGCAAGCGTTGCGTGCATCGCCGGATTCGCTGTCGGGCCACGCTCAGTGTTCTGCACTACCACCCCTAGTTCGGCAGCGTCGGAAGTCTGGCCCGGGGCCGGGTTGTAGTTGCAGTCGTGCCATGCCTGGCGCGCCGAGTTAATTTTCATGCTGCGTGCCCCTTTTTCAGTTCTCTGGTCTTCGCCCGATATTCGGCCTTGATGGTTTTGATCTCTTCGACGGTGTGCTTGCAGGCCGGATGAGGCCCTTCAAGCCATGCCACCTTCTCGGCGCCGATGCGTTGTACCAATCGGATGCGGTACTCGACTGCGTTGCCGGACAGGTTGCGGTTGCACTTCACGCACTGGCGGTGGATGTTCAGTGGCTCGAAACGGAGCTCCGGACAGGCGCCGACAGACCGATAGTGGCCCGCGTCCCAGCGGCTTCCCGTCATCAGGTCGTTGTCGTTCGGCATCGAGTCGCAGCTGATGCACGGCAGGTTCGCGTCACGCAGTCTGACAAACTCGTTCACAGCAGCCTGAGCTTCGCGCAGGTGATACGCCCTGCTCTTCAGCTTCTCCTTGCGCACCTGGATCTCGCGGCGATCGCGCTGGTCGATGGCCTTGCGGGCTTTGTCCTGATTCTTCGGCGCATCGATCAATGCGCATGCCGGGCTGCAAACTGCCTGCCCCATCCGCGATGGGACGAATGAGGCCCTGCAAGTAGCAACGCGGCATTTCTTCGGTTTGGGCTGCTTCCGTTCAATCGTCATGCAGCCTCCTGGCTCAGCAGATCATCGAAGTACACGCCCTGCTGAGAGAAGCGCGCGACGATACGGTCGGTGTACGCCACACCCTGAGCGCGATTGAACAGACTGGTAACCGGGAAGCCGTCCGGACCGAACAGCTTGCAGCCCCCCATCATTTCCAGCTTTGTCGCGTACGGAAGATGTCGCATTACGCGGTACCACTCAGCCTGAAACCCGGCGTCCTCGTTCAGCAGGATCTGCACGCCGATGTGCAGCTTGCAGTATCGACGCGCGTCGGCCTCATCACCGATCTGGGTCATCTCCTCGATGCGCTTGTACATCGCGAACCACAGTCGGTTCTGGTCGAGCGTCCGGTCCTTACCAGGGCGCAGCGAAACGACGACGAACTTCTTGTCGCGATACATGGTGCTGAGCTTGGTGATGGCTTCGGAGAGCTTGGCCTGGCAGTTCACGGAGATTTTGTCAGCCATGGGTGGCCACCTTGTTCGGCAATCCGTTGATCAGCTCGCCGAGTTGCTGCGTCAGCCGTTCGTTCTCTGCCAGCAGCTCAAGCGCCACCTCCTCCACGGTCTTCTCGCCGAGGAAGTCCTGCAGCGCCTCGGTATTGCGCTTCCAGTCTGCGCAGTCGGCACGGAATGACGCTGCCTCGGCCCACAGCAGCTTCTGGAGTATTTGTTTATCGATGCTCATTGAGCCGCACTCCTTGCTTCCAATTGTTCGGACTGCTGGATAAGCAGCGCCCGGCGATCCGCCAGTTCATTGGCTGCCAGAATTCGCAGTTCTGTTTTTTCCTCGGCCGATGCTTGACGCATGGCAAGCATCGAGTCCTTCACCGCGGCGAGCTTCTCGCGCAGTTTTGGCGAGGGCCGTGCTACATCACCGGTCAGCAGCGCAACGACGGCCCGACCGTCTTCAGTGACCGGCACGACACTCAAGTCGGCCAAGTACTGCTGAGCGCGCTCCTGAGGGATTCGCTGCATCTGCACGGCTTTGGTGATCGCCTGTGTGCGGCGGTTGGCGTCGAAGCCGACAGACACATGCCAGTTCACTTCCTTGCTGTCCTCCCGGGCCTGCCCCACCAGACGCTCGTAAGCACTGTTGAACGCCATGCGTGCACCGACCTTGTCGCCGGCGTCGAGGACAGGTTTTGCAGCTGCCAAGGCGAGCTGAATCTCGTCTGTCAGCACCACGGTTTCGAACTCGTCGTTGGTGGTCATGGCGATCGCCCATGCTTCGTCCTTGCCCGGGCGCCCGTCGGCGATCTGCACGCGCTGGAGAATGTCGGCCATTGCCAACTTGCCTCTCACCTCAAAGCGACAAGCTTTCAGCGCGGATTTCACGACCGGCACCGGGTAAGCGCAGAGGTCTTCAGCCATGATCGCCGCAGTGCCTGGGTTCATTTCCTGACCCATGGCCTCGGCGGTGGCGCAGATCGCTGCAGCAAGCCCGGCAACCTGCTGGTCGTTCATTTCAAAGGTATTCATTGCGCTCTCCCGCTTGGCGCTTGGCCAAGACCATTTGCGCGGCCTGCTCGGCGGCGGAGACGTTCGCTTCGGTGCGCTCCATCTGGCGAGCGGTCGTCCCGTTGATACGCTGACCGGTCACCCACTGGGTGTGGTAGCTCTCGGCGTTGGCCAGCAGTTCGTTGAGGCTGTGGCACTTGCGCAGGACGGCGGCATCGCTGGTTTTCAGGTAGTGCGCAGCGACATGGTGGGCAACATCGGCACCGAGGCGGTCGACCAGTTGGCAGAGCTGGCCGCCGACCTTCGCGTTCCACACCGGCCAAGTGCTGTAGCGCTTGCGGTAAGCCATGGCGTAGTTCGCCCAGACCTTAAAGGTTTTGCAGGACTGGTCTTTGGGGCCCGGCATGTCAGCGGGAATCTCAACCCGTGGCGCATCGGTGCGATCAACCACTAGCACCAAGCCGCGGGACTGAGCCGGCACAACCTCGGCGTGAGCCGGGGGTGCAATTGGTTCAATGACCGGTTCCATGACTGATTCAAGAGAGTTACTGATTCTGGGTGCAGCTCCTGCACTACCCCCTGGTGCAGGAGATTCACTAGGGGGTGAACCTGCTGCACTACCCGGATGAATCTTCTGCACTACCCCTGGTGCAGGAGGTGCACCACCACCGTCGAGGGTGAGGAAGTAAACGTTCGACGAATTCCCCTTTGGCCCACCCTTCCGGATCTCCTTGCGCAACAGTCCCGCCTCACACAGAGCGGTGATGTGGTTCACGACAGAACGCTTGCTGATCTCGCACTGGTCGGCAATGTGCTGGTAGGAGGGCCAGCACTCGCCTACGTCGCTGGCGTTGTCGGCCAACTTGATCAGCACCAGCTTGCGCAGCGGATTACCAACGCGAAGCTTCATTGCGGCAACCATAAGGCCCATGCTCATGCTGCACCTCCGGCGAACGCGCGGAAATCAATCGTCCGCACGCCCTTCCAGCTATTGCAGGACATGCAAAGGGTCTGGAGGTTGCCCAAAGAAGCCTCTCCACCTTGGCTTTCAGGTACGACGTGATCGGCCCTCAAGCGCATTAGCGCCGAGCAGCCGCAGCGCAAACACGCGTGACCGTCGCGGGCGAATACCTGTGCACGCAAGCCAGAAGGGATTGGTTTCTTTTTCGTCCTACGCCGAGGCGGGAGGACTGGCGGTTGGTAGGCGGTGATGTGACCCATACGGTTCGGGTTCCACTCACAGCCTTTTTCGGTGAGTCGGAATGCTTCAGGGCGAAGCTCAATCAGACCGGCCTCTTCCAGGGCCTTCAGCATGCGGTAAGCAGTGTCTGGCTTGTCAGTGAGCAGCGGCAGCTCCTCGATGATCTTGGCCTTGCTCAGCGCGAAGAAGATCCCGTCGTCAGTCTTGATTGGCTTGGTCCAGCTCGGGCAGCCGTAGACGAAGGCGAACAGCAGAGCCTGCTGAGAGTTCAGCCCCCACTCCAGCGCCTTCACCTGATTGATCGTGACGGTGAATTGCATATCAGGCCTTCCCGACCAGTTTGGCCAATTCAGGGAAACGATCCACGTACCAATGAGGCTGTGTTTCGCGGGGGCATTGAGGACTGGTGAGGTTCTTGCCGTAGGCCAGGCCCTTGTCAGTCACCGACCAGAAGTCGACCATTTCCTGCTTGGAGTTTTTGCGATGGAGCTGCTTGAGGAAACCGTGGGCCTCAAGAGCAAGGTTGAACGCCCGCGTTGTACAAGCGATGCCGTTTTCCTTGATCAACGCGGTGACCGCCTTCGTCGGCATCGAGCTGCCGCCAGTGGCATCTGGCGCGGCATCGATCGCGTAACCCGGCAGGAAGCTCGACTCCAGACCGTTATTGGTGGCGATCTTCGCCAGCATCATTACTTGGCTGGATGGTGAAGGCTTGAGCAGGCGCGTGTAACACTCCATGAGCGCGAGTTCCCCGACAACCTTTGAACTGCTTGGGCTGGCGGCGTCGAACTTCCCGGTCTTGCGGATGCTAGGCAGAACCTCACCAACCACCCATTCCTCGAAACGTTCGGCGCCGACCAGCTTGGAGCGCATCACCAGACGATAGACATCGCGCTCAGGAATTACGGTCATGAAACCACCACCCTGTTTCGGGGTAGTGGTTGCGGCCTTGCAGTGACGGGAGATAGCGTTCTCTGGCTTGGCATAACCCAAGGCGTCGGCTACGTCACGGGCAACGAACCACGGATCACCGAGCTCGTCGGTGATGACGCGGATGGCGCCACCATCAAAGTCGAAAGGAATTACTGCATTTGTACGCGACACGTTTTGTGATTTGTTAAAACGTGTCGCGTCATTGTTCTGGGTGTTGCTCGAATTCGGTTGGCTCTGCATAATCGGGCCTCTCTAGTTTTGCGAATCAGCCGACATTGCCCGTCGGCTTTTTTGTGTCTGTTATTTGTTCCATTTCTTCAACAGTGCTGTTGATGGCCCCTTTTTTTCGATTTTTTGCGCGACAACCGGAAATAAAGTTTGCGCATGCGCAAACTCCTCAGGCGGCCTTAACCGAGGCGTCCATCACATCCAAGCTCTGCCGAACATGGTTGATCTCTTGGCGGATCATGGATTTTTCGAAGCAGCTGACGTGGTCGTCGTCGAGAGCCTGGTGAACCGCGATGGTCAGATCCGCCACTTCTTTCCCGACATTGATCAGCGACTTGGTGAGTGCCTGAGGTTCCGGCGCGGCTTTCGCAACGAGCTCGAAACCAAACTCGTTTGCCAGTGCCGCTAGAGGTCTTATGTCGCCGGTGTGCAACAGAATCCCGAACAAATGCTCCACAGTCAGGTGGTGTGCGTCGTTGTCCGGATTGGCGCGCTGAAGCAGGCCAACGTGAGGAACGCCCATCTTTGCAGCGAGGGTCTTGGCTTCGTTGTCCAGAACAGCGCTCTGGCAGGCCCGCAGAAAATCTTCCATTCGTAAAACCTCAAATTTGTTTCCGTGGCGCCCTGCCAGTGCGTGGGCGATCATTTGTTCAGGCAGTCAGCAACTAACGTTTCAAGCTGCTGTGCGTTTGGGTCGCGCAGGGATCGGGCGAATCTCGTTCGCCTCAATGCGCCCGTCGTCATAAAGGGTGATTTCAATGCTTCTGCCGGCTCGAACCATTTGCGAGATCGCGCTCTGGTTCACGCCGAGAGCAGCAGCAAGCGCGGCTTGAGTGCCGTGCTCTTCTAGGTATTTGCTCAAAGGGATCTTTTTCATGGAATTTCCACGGCTTGATATCTGCCATGGATAGTAGCAGTGCTGCTTTTTATCAGCAACAAAATACTAGCAGCGCTGTTTGCTTGGATATCAGCTCTGCTAATACTCTTGTTCGTATGAAAATACGTCGCCCCCTCACCCCAGAAGAAGTCGCCGAGAGCGCCAGGCTCAAAGCTATCTACGAACAGCGGAAATCAGCTGCTAAAGCGGCCGGGCGCAGCCTGACGCAGGCGGACGTTGCCGAAGCATGCGGATGGTCCGGGCAAAGCGCATTCAGCCAATACGCCACCGGGAAGGTGCCACTAAATGTTGAAGCGCTGCTGAAGCTAGCAAAGGCGCTCAACTTCGATGCAAGCGAGGTCAGCTCTCGACTGTTATCCACTGTTGCCAGCGTGCAGCAGGACCGCATACAGCCAAGCGTAAAATTAGGAAGCATCGAGACTTGGGACGACGAAACCCCGCTCGATGACGACGAGGTCTACGTCCCCTTCCTTCATGAAGTCGAACTGGCGGCCGGATCTGGCAGGTTTGCGATTGAGGAAAGCGCCAACTCGCGCCTGCGCTTCAACAAGAAGGACCTGCGCCACAATGGCGTTCAGTTCAGCAATGCGAAGTGCGTGAAGGTTGGCGGCAACAGCATGGTGCCCGTGCTGCGCGATGGCGCGACAGTCGGCGTAAACGTCGGCAAGAACTCTCTGAGCGATATCGTCGACGGCGAGATGTACGCCATCAACCACAATGGCCAGCTTCGCGTGAAGCAGGTCTACCGCATCCCCATCGGGATTCGGCTGCGCAGCTTCAACCGCGATGAGCATCCGGACGAGGACTACACGTTCCAGCAGATCCAGGAGCAGCAGATCTCGATTCTGGGGCATGTGTTCTGGTGGGCGATGTATTCCAGATAGGCTGAACTCCTCTATTAGAGCCGCTGCGACGTCGGGCGAGGAACTTTTATCAGCATTGCAAAGGATGGCGATATGCCGGTTGTGGCCGTTTTGAATGATGAGTCAGATCTAGATCGGATTGTCAGCGTTTTGAAGGCTTATGGATGTGTGGTGGCTAACCATCACAATCGCCCTGGGGCTTCAATCCTCACAAGCTCACTTCGAATTGCGCTCGGTCCGAGATCTAATGAGGATGATCTGCAGTGTCACGAGCTTCCCCTGCTGATCGACGGAGACCCTTGGTGGACTAGCGTATTAGTCATGCCTCCGCGCTACGATTTCGACCATCATGAAACCACGGCGCTTGCAGCTCGAGCTCTGACGGCTTCAAACGAATCCGGCGAGGACGGAATGTTTCTGTTCCACGATTCTTAGCCGTAGTTACCAGGTCATACGGCAGACGAGCTGACACACTGGAAGTAGGATTCGGAAGAACAGAGATGACCGGATGGAAATATCTTGGCGTCTGGGGAAAGGTCTGGGCCTGTGTCTGGGTGGCTTTCCTGATACTGACAACTAGCGAAACAGGCGTTAGCTGGATGGGTGGAGGCTTGTCCGGCCGTAAGCGCGTTTTCAGTCCTGGCTTTCTTGTGCTTTGCGTTTTCGTGGCGGTGGTAGAGCTGATTTTACTCAAGCACTTTTATGGTGCGCGAACGAATTGATGGCGAGTCAGATTGTGAGAGCCAAGCCTTAGCAGGCGCGCAATTTTACGCGATGAATGACCGGCATATCGGTGACGAATTGCTTTAAGGCGCCGTCTTTGTCGCGTAGAGTCAGGCCGTATGCTAGGTGTATGTGTAATGTCTAATAAAAGGTTTCGCACATGGAAGCGCTAATCAATCCGGAGATACTGAGATGGGCTCGCTCGAGAGCAAGAATCAGTGCGGGCACGCTTGCGAAAAGTATTGGGACCGCTGAGGACAACGTGCTCGCTTGGGAAGACGGCGCGAAACGGCCTTCTTTTAACCAAGCGATGAATTACGCGCATCACACTCACATTCCCTTTGGCTATTTGTATCTGGCGAAACCACCTGTTGAAGAACTGCCGCTACCCGACCTTAGAACTGTTAACGGTCGAGAGCCAAGTTATAGTCTCGCACTTAGAGACACAATCCGCTGGGCTATGGAGCGACAAGACTGGTACCGCAGTTGGTTGACCTCTCAGGGATACGAGAGAAACGAAGTAGTAGGCATCCTCGGTATTGACGATGGTATTCCTGCAGTTGTCGTAAGTATGCGGCAAAAACTGGGAATACCCGAAATGCCGAAACGCGGAAATTTTGATGATTATTTTTCTAAGCTTGTTCAAAGCATAGAAAATATCGGAATTCTTGTTATGCGCAATAGTATTGTGAACAACAATACAAGCAGACCGCTATCGGTTGATGAATTTCGCGGTTTCGCAATGAGCGACACTTTAGCGCCTGTAATATTCATCAATACCGCAGATTGCCCTGAGGCCCGCCTCTTTACTCTTATCCACGAACTTTCGCACATCTGGATTGGAAAGTCTGGCGTATCTGATGCAGAGCCACAAACTCACAACAGAGAAGAAATATTTTGTAATGCAGTTGCCGCTGAACTGCTGGCGCCAGAGCGGGAATTTCGTGCCACTTGGAAGCAACTCGATAACTGGAAAGACAACCTTCCTTTTATCGCGCAGACATTCCATGTCAGTGAGTGGGTGGTTGCTAGGCGCGCCTTGACGCTAGGGTTCATTAGCCAGGTTCAATACCGTGAGTTTATTGGCGGTAAAATAGCAGCGTACAAAGCAAGAAATAAAGATGGAGCACCTCCCTACTCCCGACTACAAACTGGGCGGATCAGCAAGACGCTGGCCAAAGCCGTGGCAAGTGAGGCTTTGAGTGGTCGTATGCTATTCAGAGATGCATCTAGGCTGATGGGAATAAAGCCGCACAAGATTTCTGAATACTCTAAGAAGGAACTTGGATTTTGAGCTACCTACTAGACGCCAACTCTTACATACAAGCCAAAAACGCTCATTATCGAATGAACTTCTGCCCTGGCTTCTGGGATTGGCTTGATACGGCTTTTCAGCGAGGACAACTATCTAGCATAACTATGGTTTACAAGGAGCTGTCCGACTTTGGGGATGAGTTATCGGATTGGGTGAAGCAACGTCAAGCGCAGTTCGATGCAATTGATGACAAGGATACTCAAGAGTTTTTCGGGCGAATTGCCGAGCATGTAATGAGCATGAAGCTCCCGACAGATCCGGAAAAGATTCGTTTCTTGGGAGGTGCAGACCCTTGGTTAATTGCAAAAGCGGCCACGACCGGCAAGACCATTGTTACTCACGAGGTCTTGGCTCCAGATAACAGTAAAAAAATCAAAATCCCGAATATTTGCAAAGATTTTGACGTCAACTACATCACATCGTTTGACCTGTTAGACACACTGCAAGCGAGACTCGTTATAGAAAGGCCTTAGCCTAATAGGCAATCTGAATTAAGACCCCTTAAAGCCCGGCCCAGCGCCGGGCTTCTTGCTTCCACATCACCCATCGCTGAGTTTCGCCGAAGCCTTGTAGAAATTCGACCAGGCCAGGCCGCTGAAACCTAATATTCCTGCCACGACGTTTCCGTTCTGCTTGATCGCCGAGTACAGCCCGGCAATCCAGCGCGGCGTCCCCTCCACAAATTTCCCATTCAAACCTAGATAGGCACTTCCCAGAAGAACGATTCCGAGCGCTGCGATTGCCAGCACAACGGTCGCGACTCCCCAAGCCTTCATTCCAAACTCACTCGTATTCACGGCCCGCTCCCTCAGATGCGCATCTCAATTAAAGCTATAGCAGATGACCAGCAATCTTTCCCTACCGAGCCGGCCAATGGTGGCGCAGCGCCACGAATGGTAAGGTGCAGGCTTTATTTTGGGAGGGATGCCATGGTTTACCGCGCACTTCTCGCAGCACTCTTTTTTATCAACTCTCTTTCAGCTAGCGCTGGAGTTTTCAAGGATGAGACGGACAGATTCACCGGAAACAGAGCTGTTACCTGGAACGCATTACCGTCCAATGCCGAAGATTTCTCTTTTTCGACCGTCGCGCTCTACCTAAAAGGCGATTTAGTCCCTGGGTACTACAAGATCGAGCTGATGACTTGGAGCGAGGGTGGGAGTTTTCGGGACTGCAACCATACGAACTGGCTTGTGGACGGAGTTCTAGACCCATATTTGGAGCTTGAATACTCGTCAGCTGGCGCGAGTCCAGCTGTCATAGAGCGCTTCGAAAAGCGAGTAGACCGCGCCAATCTCCAGCGTCTTTCCTCTGCCAAACTCATAGAGTTCCAGGTTTGCGGTACTGAGGGGAAGATTTCGCAAGACGATATGGAAGGTATGCGCAAGGTACTCAATGCAACAAGGTAAAATCATACACCCCATCTAAAGCCCGCCAAACGCGGGCTTTTTTGTGCCCGCAGAAAATATTATTAGCAGCGCTATTTACTTTAAATAGCAGCACTGCTACTTTTATTCGCAGGCCCGACAACAACGGCCCAGCAGCGAAAGCCGCGCAGCTCTTTAGCGAAACCGCTCCAACTTGCCGGATCACCACCGGCCCAGATTCAAAGGCAGCGATGAACCGGCCTCAACGGTTCAGAGGGTTGGCAACTGACCCGGGCGTGCAGCGTAAAACGTCGAAAGCAGTTATCCAGCGGGAGAACAAGCCGAAAGGCCCGCGGCTGGAGGAACAATTTGAATCGATCTGTACCGCGCCAGTAGCGCCGAAGGATCAGCGGAATTTTTCACTGATGCACCTGGTGACGGGTGCATTGGGAAAACAACCGAGAAACAAGACGATGAACAAGGTAATCCACATCACCCTGCGCGGAGAGCTACAGGTCTTTGCCAACGCCGACCTGAATGCCTGCATCCGAGAGGCGAACAGACTCAACGCTGAGTGCGGGCTCACCAGCGGCGTGCGAGTCGTTGAGTGCGAGGACGGACATCGAATGACGGCGGCTGACTGCAAGGCTGCTGCATGACGATTTCACTAGCTGGCCTTGGCGACAGGGCCAGACGGGAAAACAACCGGAGAAAGCAGCATGCAAATCAACCAGCAAAAGACGGTGCAGGTCGACGTGACCGAGTTGCGCACCTGCATGAAGGTTCGTGATCAGGTGTGCGTAACGCTTCACGATGCGCAGGGCGATGAAGTTGCCGCCTATACCGGCTATGTCCCGGATTTCTTCCCGGGCGAGCACTACGGCGACTACCTGATGTTGAACATCGATCTGGAGACAGGGCAGATCAAAAACTGGAAAAAGCCGGTCGCCGCCGACATCGAAAAGATGATCGAAGCCAGCGACGACGATTGAACAACCAGCGCCACGACAGCCTGTCGTTAACTGCCCGATCCTCTCTATGAGAGCGCATCGGGGTGTGATCTGAGGCTAAGTCTCGGGCAGCGGATGAGCCAGCCGGTCGCCTACAGGGCTACCCCTTCCGCCGAATGTCGGTTGAGCCCCGGCCAGATCACACCCCGATGCGGATGCACGCCCAGGCTGATCGGCAGGTTTAAAAACTAACAGTTCCGAGAGTGAGCGCTGACCGGCTAAGTACTATTTTATGCCCGCGCGGTACCGGCTCGTAATAACTGATATTGAGGTAGGCGCAAGCCGTTGACCTCGGCATGACTCTCAACCCGGAGATCAGCACCGGGCATCTGCATCAACGCGGGGTAGCTTGCGCGCAATCAAGCCAGCAACAAGCACCACGGCGGTAAAGCCCGCGCCGGAGACGTACCCGGCAACCCTCCCCGACCAATCCCGAATGCACTCCCCTCCGCGCCCAACGGCAACCAGCGGAGCGGATGAGTGCATCCGAGTTTTGTTGGATCAACACCCCGCCACTCTGGAGGCGACCATGTCAGCTCTACGCAAGCTCATCCCGGAAGACGACTTTCTCGACACAGAAGCTGGTCAGGAATGGCTGAGTGAATCAGTCGACGATCTGCTGTGCCGACGCCACATCGAGGCACCAAACCCGGTGGGCCGAAGCAAAGTTTTGGTCAACGCTGACCACCTGCCGGAAGCCCTGACGGACTACATGGCCGCGACCCCGGATCCTGATCGCTACATCGAGAAGATTTTGATCGAGCTGATCAGGCGCGGTGATGGTGGAATTTTGCACGAATGGGCCGTTGAGGCCGTCGGCGGAGATCCGCAGATCGTTCGGTCGTTGGCGAGTGACTTGGTCGCAGTACACGCCAACGAATATCGGGATGCCAAACGGGAGAGTGACCACGTTGAAAGAGAGTGCGGCTTTTGAGCCCGCACATTCTGATCGACCAGGCTCTCGATGGCGTGTCAGTGCCGGCCGGTGAAGAAGACATCAGCTTGCTGGTTCAGGGGCTAATCACCCGTCTCTTTACCGACGGCGCTATCTCCATCGACGAATTCAACCACTACTGCAAACGGCTGCGTGACATTTGTCAGCAGCGCAAGGAGGCGGCATGAGTACGGCACCGGTTAAATCCCTGATCGACGAGCAGCTCGACGACATCGAACACAAGATCGCCATTCTCGGTTTTGGCCTTCCCTTCAACGAGGTGATCGGCCGCAAGCGTGAGGATCTGGTCGCCAGTCTCCCGCAGCGCCTTGCGCCTTCCATGAAGGGTAAGCGCATCGCCGTGAGAGTTCGGCCGTGACAGGTCGCCAATGGGCGCGCCGCCTGATCATCTGGCGCGGCGCACTCTCTTCCCTCGGCGTTTTCAGCTTCCTGATGCTGCTCAGCGCCCTCGCCGATCGCATCACTCAATAGGATCGAGCTTCTTCGCCAAAGCCTTGAGCTCTTTAGCTAGTTTGCGCAAGAAATCTGGATCACTAGGCATTTGAATCATGTTGTACGCCTCTTCCGCTATTTCTCCTGCGTACTGAATAGACGTTACACCGTTTTCAGTACGGAAAAAGAGCGAGTCAACGTTTCCAAACTTGCTTCCTTTTCCACGGTGCTCGATCGAAACCCGCATTGCGTCAAATTGGATTCGAAAGGATGGCGGTTTCGTTTTTTTGGTCATGACAAGTCCCTTTGTTGAGTAGTTGGCAGAGATGCTACCAACCTTCGAAGAATTGTCACCAGCATCTTCCTCAACTATCCACTTAATCGCTGCGCACCGCGCGGCAAGGAACTGTCATGCCCGCACAAAGCGTGGCGCCGGTGGCGCACGAACAAACCCTGCACGTTCTTCCTCATGCGGCGACCAGCACCAGCTCGCTGGTCCTCGATGGCGACAGTCTCGACAAGATGATGCGCCTTGCCGAAGTGATGGCGCTGGGCCGGGCTACGCTGCCGAAGCACTTCAACGGCAACTCAGCGGATTGTCTGGCGGTCGTCATGCAATCGATGCAGTGGAAGATGAACCCGTTCGCCGTGGCGCAGAAAACGCACTTGGTCAACGGCGTGCTGGGCTACGAGGCTCAACTGGTAAACGCGGTGATCACCACCTGCGCGCCGGTGGTGGATCGCCTGCACTACGAGTGGTTCGGAGCATGGGAAAAGGTGATCGGCCAGTTCGACATCAAGACCAATAGCGAAGGCAAACAATACCGTCAGCCGGGCTGGAAGCTGGAGGACGAGCAAGGTTTGGGCGTGAAGGTCTGGGCGACCTTCCGCGGCGAAGACGAGCCGCGCGTGCTTGAGCTGCTTCTGGCCCAGGCTCGCACTCGAAACAGCACGCTCTGGGCTGACGACCCTCGCCAGCAACTGGCGTACCTCGCCACCAAGCGCTGGTCGCGCCTCTATTGCCCGGACGTGATCCTCGGCGTGTACAGCCCAGATGAACTCGAAGAATCCGCGCCAACCATTCGCGACGTATCACCGGCGCGCGGCGCGGCACCAACTGAGCTTCCGCCCTACCCCGACGAGAAGCTCGCCGAAAACCTGCCGAAATGGCAAATCGCTGTCGACGCCGGCCGTTCTGCCCCTGATCACCTGATCGCAACCGTCAGTAGCAAATTCACCCTGAGCGAAGAGCAGATCGCCAAGATCAAAGCGCTCGCGCCAATTGAAGGAGATAAAGAATGAAAATCCACAATGTCGCTCAGGGCTCCGAAGCCTGGCATGCGCTCCGCGCCAACTACTTCACTGCATCAGAGGCGCCAGCAATGATGGGAGCCTCGAAGCAGATGAAGCGCACCGAACTGCTGCACGCGAAAAAGACTGGCCTTGATCGGGACGTATCATGGTGGGTACAGAAAAACCTGTTCGACAAGGGGCACGAAGCGGAGGCGCTCGCTCGACCGATCCTCGAAGCACGAATCGGAGAGGATCTGTTTCCCGTGGTCGGCACCGAAGGTGATCTACTCGCATCGCTCGACGGCTGCACGATCCTTGGCGATGTGCTTTTCGAACACAAGATGTGGAATGAGCAGCTCGCTGCTGACGTTCGCGCCGGCAGCCTCGATCCGCACTACTACTGGCAGCTCGAACAGCAGTTGCTGGTGAGCGACGCCGAGAAGGTGATCTTCGTCTGCTCCGACGGCACTGAAGAAAATTTCGTTTCGATGGAATACGCGCCGGTACCGGGCCGCGCCGAAACGCTCGTCGCCGGCTGGAAACAGTTCCAAGCCGATCTGCAGGACTTCACCCCTGCTGAAGCGGCGCCGGAAGCCGTTGGAAAAACACCGGAGTCCTTGCCAGCCTTGCGCATCGAAGTAACCGGCATGGTCACCGCCAGCAACCTGGAGCAGTTCAAAGCCCACTCGCTGGCTGTCTTCGGCTCGATCAACACCGAGCTGGAAACCGATCAGCACTTCGCCGACGCCGAGAAAGCGGTCAAATGGTGCAGCGATGTCGAGGAGCGTCTGGAAGCTGCAAAGCAGCATGCGCTGAGCCAAACCGAAAGCATCGACGCGCTGTTCCGTACCATCGACGAAATCAGCGGCGAGGCGCGTGCCAAGCGCCTGATGCTCGACAAGCTGGTGAAGGCTCGCAAGGTGAGCATCCGCGAAGATATCGTCATGACCGCAGCCAAGGCGCTTCAGACGCACATCGACCAGATCAACACTTCGCTTGGTGGCAAAGCCCGGATGCCTGCGGTACCAGCGGATTTCGCCGGAGCCATCAAAGGCAAGAAGACGATCAGCAGTCTGCGCGACTCCGCCGACTCTGAACTGGCCCGGGCGAAAATCGCTGCCAGCCAAATCGGCGACAGCATCCGGAGCAACTTGGCCAGCCTGGACGAACTCGCCGCCGACTACCGGTTCCTGTTCAACGATGTGCAGCAGTTGGTGATGAAAGCGAACGACGACCTGGTCGCGCTGATCAAGGTGCGCATTTCTGAGCATCAGAAGGCCGAGGAGCAGAAAGCCGAAGAACAGCGCGCGCAGATCCGTCAGGAGGAGCTGCAGCGAATCGCCGACGAGGCGAAAGCCAACGCGCCGGTCGAGCCTGCACCAGTTGCCAGCCCTGCACCGGTGAAACCCGCTGCGCCAATTCAGTCTGCCGCGAAGCCAGCGACCACCACCGCAACGCCGGTGAACTTGCAGGCCGAAGTGTTCGATCTGGAGTTGCTGATCAAAGCTGTCGCCTATGGCCAAGCCCCTATTTCGGTGCTGACGGTGGAATGGGAAGCGCTCGACACGATGGTCGCCGCTCAAGGCGCCAAGTTCAGCATGGCCGGCGTCAAGTTGGTCAAGGTGGCGGCATGATCAGCCTCAACCTCAACGCAGTTCGAGCAAAACAAACTAAGTCGGATGAAATCGCCGCTGCGATGGCTGATTTCTGGACGCGGCCCGGCGGCACCTTCAAAGAGCTGTCGCCGGTTCGGATGGAGCCCAGGCCTGCGCGGCGGGACTGGGTAGACCCTGAAACGGTCCTCAAGCGGCGCCCGAAGCCGATATCGGCCGCCGATCGAAAGGCTCTTCGCAAAATGGCCGAATCGCTATGAAGTCGAAACGCAAACCCAACAACGGTTTCGCCCGGGCAGAGCGCAGTTGTCGGGCGCTGCTGCGCACCAACCACGTCGCTGTGGTGAACATCGATCCCAGCGGCAGCCAGATCATGGCGAACTGGAAGAGCTGCCGGCAGATCCGCAGTCTGGCGATCGCCAACGCGATTTTCGACTTCTCCTACCGCTGGACGATCTACATCGGCGCCATGTGTCGAGACGAGCGCGGCGCCGAGTACATCAAGTCGGTGGAGATCTCGCCCGAAGGTATCTACAAGGTCGACCACCTGACCGATGCCATCGAGCACTACTACTTGGAGCTGCGTAACAGCTGCAACCCGACCCACATGGTTGCATCAGGCTGGATAGCCATTCCGGATGAGGTCTCGCTGGATGAAGCCGAAGCCGCGAAGCTGTTCTACGCCGCCGGCGCCTGGCATCAGGTGAGGGTAGCCGCGTGAGACGTTTTCGCACCCAACAACGCAAACGACAGACCTGGCTGGACTTGCCGGCCAGCGGAATTGAAGAGGTAGGCCATGGCCAAGAGCAATGCGCAATTGCAGAAGGACAAGCGAGCCAAGGAGAAGGCGCTGCTCGACCGGATCGGCGCAGAGAAGCGAACGCTGATTGTGTCGAAGGCATTGGATGATGCCCTTAATGTTCTCGGCGAGCGCCACGACTTCGAGGAATGGCAGGAGACGGTGTCGACACTGCTGATCAACCTCGCCGGCGCATCGGCCCATGAGTCAGGCCGGTTCGCCAACATGTCGCGACCTGAAATTGTCATTACGGAAAAGCAGTCGCGGCAGCTTGAGGCGTTCGCTTTGACTGGTACAGACTAGCCTGGAAACATGCTAATCCAAATCGATCGGCCCATGAATTTCCTCTGAGGCTAATTTGAACCGCAACCAATTCCCTTCACACAACCTCCACTGCATTTCCACATCCCTTTTCATATCTTCAAAGTCAACCAGCTGAATAGTATCACCTGCAATTTTTATTGAAACTTTTGAAATCACCGAGTCAATACTGCCACAGATCTGGTGAAAGCTATCTACAAGCTCATAACTTACCAATTCATAAGAAGGGATCTGGCTCATAGAATTTTTTGCATTTTTCATGAGATCAAAATGGATAAACTTCCAGTTCAGCAGCGCATTCGCAAGATCATTATGTTTGAGAATAGATTCATATGACCGAACGCTATTCACCGCATTCCTCACTATAAAATAAAACGCTGCCGACTTAGCGCGCAGCTCTTTTTCTTTAAGCTGATTTTGTACTCTTAACTGTTCATTCCCAATCAAGAATGCTGCAATAATCGCAGCTATTGACCCTACCGCCTGAACCCAACTGGCAAGCTCTGATTTATTTAAATCGAATAGCGCAACGAAGAAACACGTTGCGGAAACCAAAAGAATATTTTGGACGGAAAATAAAGGGCGAAACCAGCTCGCTGTTTTTAACTCTGTCACGACCCAATACTCCTTAATCCGGCTCCATGCCGGGCCGAACACAAATACCGCAACGGCGGGCAATGCGCCATCTCAGACGAACCCCGGGGCTTCAACCAGCCGATGCTTCGACTCCATGTAGCTTGCCAGGTCGATCACCTCCCGAAGGAACACGACCACCTCAAGCTTCACTGCATCGTCAGGCAGCCCTATCGGTTTCAGCATTACTTTGGCGTCCTCTTCGATCGCCGCCAGCGCATCTACATCGCTCTGCAACCTCATGTCGGCCTCCTGCCAGTGTGAGTTGAGTCATAGATACACCACCTGGTGACGAGCCGGCCAGCGGAATTGAAGAGGTAGACCATGGCCGAGGAACAGGTGCTAACGGCGGAGGCCATCAAGCAGCGCAGGAAGGCAGCAGGAGGTTCACCAGTTGCTGTTGATGAACCTGATCGCCACCGACTTCGATACCCAGGCGAATATGCTTCGCTGTGTCACGACACCTTATGCGCCAAGTGAAAAGGTGTTGCGACAGTTTAGAGCTGCCGGGCTGCTGTACTTGGCGAAGCACCCCGGCGAGCAAGACGATCAAATCGTCGACCCGAAGATTTATTAAGCTACAGCCTCGCTATGTACATCTTGGTTTTGCGGGCCTAACTTTTAGCGAAGATTTGGTTTCTGCAAAAAACATTTGGGACGGGTTTGCACAATCAGCAATTAAATATTTTCCTGAAACCGCATTAACTAGCACCCCGACGACATTGCCCTTATCATCAACAACAGCAGATCGACCTGAAAAGTCAGATTTCAATGATCTCGCATTTTGATCTGCCATGTAAAACGGAAACACAAACAAAATTGAGCCAAGCCCAAGTGCGGAGACAAGTAAAACTTT
The DNA here is from genome assembly GCF_059716145.1 of Pseudomonas sp. LBUM1648. Classification (NCBI taxonomy): domain Bacteria; kingdom Pseudomonadati; phylum Pseudomonadota; class Gammaproteobacteria; order Pseudomonadales; family Pseudomonadaceae; genus Pseudomonas; species Pseudomonas sp. LBUM1648. The sequence continues at coordinate 2,296,564 of NZ_CP166808.1, read as the reverse complement.
AAACCTAGGTTTTTTCTCCTCGATCATTTTTATCGCCAACCCTAGCGCAGACGAAAAGTAAAACATAAAGAACAGTGCGAGCAGGACATTGACCCAGCCGATAGTCTCGAGATTCTTCCCGAATAGAGACATAACAAATGATGAAAACAACACAATAGTAGAGACAAAAAATAACAAAGAATTACCAAAACCCTTCATATGATCTGAATCTGAAAAAGAGAAAAAGGAAACGACGGCAACAACCGTGCAAGCGAGCACCAGTGGAAGCCCCTCCTTTATGAAACCCTGTGGATCAATGAAATCCATAACCCAAGTTGCGTTCAAAAATGAATATAGAAAAACGCTGTAAATCCAACCAGAAACATATGCCAGACCAAGAACTGCACCCGACCCAACAACCAGCTTACCAAGCTGGTCTAAAAAACCAGTATAAAACGAACTAACCAATTTATCTGACACGCGGCCTCCCTATCCGGCTCCATGCCGGGCCGAACACAAATACCCCACTTATACGAATCACGCCAGCCGGCGAGGATCCCCCATGTCCGCACAACAGAAGAAAAACCCATTCGATTTCAAAACTCAATACGGACTCGGCTTCAGCACACAGGACGATGAGATCGTTGTCGACTTCTTCTGCGGTGGAGGCGGCGCCGGTACCGGGCTGGAGATAGGCCTGGGCCGCGCGGTGAATGTCGCGAAGAACCACAGCCCGCAGGCGATCAGCATGCACACCGTGAATCACCCGGGCGCCGTGCACTACACCACCGACGTGTTCGATGGTGATCCGGATACCGAGTGCGGTGGCAAGGCCGTGGGCTGGTTCCACATGTCGCCGGACTGCACGCACCACAGCCAGGCGGCCGGCGGTCAACCGCGCAAGCGTGAGATCCGGAACCTGTCGTGGATCGGCCTGAAGTGGGCCGGTAAGAAAAAGCCACGGGTGATCAGCCTGGAGAACGTGAAACAGATCCTCCAATGGGGGCCACTGATCGCGAAGCGCTGCAAGGCAACCGGCCGCGTCGTGAAACTTGGCGGCGGTGTTGCCGCACCTGGCGAAGTCGTGCCGGTCCACCAGCAGTTCCTGGTACCTGACCCGAAACGCCGCGGACAGACATGGGCAGTGTTCGTCGCCGAACTGCAGCGTCTTGGCTATGCCGTTGAATGGCGAGTGATCAAGGCCTGCGACTTCGGCGCGCCGACCAGCCGGGAGCGGCTGTTCATGGTCGCCCGCTGCGACGGCCAGCCGATTGTCTGGCCTGAGCCGACCCACGCAAAGCATCCGGTCAAAGGACAGCAGAAGTGGCGCACCGCCGCCGAGTGCATCGACTGGACCATCCCGAGCAAAAGCATCTTCGACCGGGCAAAGCCGCTGGCACCTGCCACCCTGCGCCGAATCGCCAAGGGAATGAAGAAGTTTGTCATTGATGCGGCTGCCCCGTTCATCGTGCCGATCGCGAACTGGTCCGGGGAAAGCGTTCAGTCCGCAAACGAACCTCTGCGAACCGTGACGTCATGGCCGCGCGGCGGATCTTTCGCCATGGCCAGCCCAATCATCGCGCCAGCAACCCATCAGGGCAGCGACCGGATCAACGATCCCCACGACCCGCTGCCGACGGTCACCTGCGCGAATCGCGGTGAGCTGACGTTGATCAGCCCTACGCTGATTCAAACGGGCTATGGCGAGCGCGCCGGTCAAGAGCCTCGCGTGCCCGGCCTTGATCAGCCACTGGGCACCGTGGTCGCTGGCGGCGTGAAACATTCGCTCACCGCTGCGCATCTGGTGAAGTTCCGGTTTGCGGACGAAGGCAAGGCACTCGACGAGCCGCTGCCGACTATCACCAGCGGCGGTAACTACCAGCGCCCGGCCGGCGCCGCCCACGCCATGGGCATCTCTACGGTGTTCATGGCGCAGATGAACGGCGGATTCAACACCACCGACGCCAAGAGCGTCGAAGACCCGATGACCACGGTGACCAACACCGGCAGCCAGCAGCAGCTGGTAACGGCGAACCTGGTGCACCTGCGCGGCAACTGCGATGCGCGGGACACCGCCGATCCGCTGCACACCATCAGCGCTGGCGGCACTCACCACGGGCTGGTCACCGCCTTCATGGAACGCCAGTTCGGCGCCAGCGTTGGCCAGGGTGTGGACGAGCCAGCCCCAACCATCACGGCCGGCGGTGGCGGCAAGAGCTCGCTGGTCGAGCTGCAGCTTTCGCCAGAGGTTGAAGCCGGCGCGCTGCGGGTAGCGGCATTCTTGATCAGCTACTACGGCACCGAGAACATGAGCGCCGCCGACGCGCCAGCGCCAACCATCACCACCAAGGATCGGCTGGGACTGGTTACCGTCACCATCAAAGGCACGCCCTACGTGATCGTAGACATCTGCCTGCGGATGCTCCAACCGGCCGAGCTGTACAAGGCCCAAGGCTTCCCCGCCGACTACATCATCAGCCACGGCGCAGACGGCAAGCCATTCACCAAGACCCAGCAGGTGCAAATGTGCGGCAACAGCGTCAGCCCGCCACCGATGGCTGCATTGGCGCGGGCGAACGATCCATGGCGTGCGGTTGAACGTCGGGCCGCCGCAGCGTAATCACGTGAGCCAAGCCTGCCACGGCATTGTGTTTAGCCATTCGATGAGTTGAGCCAAAAGGGTTACTACTTGATCAACCAAAAGCTGTAACAGCAGGTCTTCGAGAAGTCGAAACATCATCGCATTTCGCCTATCAGCAAGCCGGTATTACCGGCGACCGCCGATGTTAATCCAACGGAAGATCAGCGAGGGGCGAATAACATAATTAGTTGTGGCAGTAGTTTATCCACCCTGCACCGCCCGGAAATACACCGGCGTAGGACGCCCCATGACCAAAGAAAAACGTATCGACTGCCCAGCGCTGCGCATGCGCAGCGACAGCTACCCGTTCGGTAACCACGTGCCACGGACAGTCCGGATGCTGAGGACTGTCACCGCCGACCCGATGCCCGTAACCGAATTTTCTTACATCAAACGTGACATTCTGGTGGCCCCGGTCGACCAAATTTTTAAGGTTTGGACCAACAGCCACGGCGCCGTGGCCGCCGTACTACCCAATGGCACACGCCTTGGTTTACGCCCGGAGGAGTTCGAGATTGAAACTTGGCACGATCTTTCCACCGAGGCGACCGTTGGTCTGGTGGACTTCGGATTCGACGACCGAACGACGAAAGTCACCCAAGAGGCCTACTCAATCTTCCTGGCGCGTGAAGCGGCATCCCGTGAAAAGATCGACGCCCTGCAGCTGCGCCTGAACGCAGCGGATCAGAAAAACGATGATCTGGTGGCAGAGCTCGCAAATGTTCGCCAAGGCCCGTGCAAGATGATCGTCGGGGACGAATTGCCATGACCCACAAAAGCTACACGCTCGACCCGAACGTGAGAACCATCACCGACTTGGTCACTGATGAGCAGATGCAGAGCTCATTCCAGGGCACCAACTTCGGCCACGACGATTTTCGCGGGCTACTGGCCCAAGGTTGCATCAAGGCGCTGGCCGGTTGGCATCAGGGGCACACGCTCACCAGCATCCTCGAAGAGCTGCGGTTGATCAGCTGCAACCGGCAGATCGGCAAGATCAAAGTTACCGCCAAGGGTCGCCACTACATCTGGCTCGCGTTCAAAGGCCGCGCGGGCGTCTAATTCCGTAAAGAGAACATTTGTACTCCATCCGCAAATCTACTCCCTCCCCCTTCAAAGTCAGCCGCTATAGCGGCAAGGACGCGTTCGCCCATGGAAACGATAAAACTGATTCAGCCGGTGCCGGTTGTGCGCGATGAAAACGGGATGTTCTGGCACCCGGAGCTGCCGCCATTTGATGAAGGTGATGGCGATAAGTGCAAGAAGTGGCTCGCCGAGCAGCGCCTGGTCGTGAAGATGACCAGCATTGAGGACGCGCCGGACGAGATCTCGGAGCGCTATTTCGACTCCCATGATCCAGATTGCAGCTACTGGGATCCGGATAAACCGGAAGGCGAAGGCTGGTTCTGCCTGTCGATTCACGACACCGACGATGGCCCGGTCTGCTGGTGGGCACGCCGCGAGGTGACTCCATGACCGCTATCAAGGAACGGCCGATTCTGTTCTCGGCTCCGATGGTGCGCGCCATTCTGGATGGCCGGAAGACGGTCACGCGGCGGCCAGTGAAGGTTCAGCCCGAAGTGCGCATGGTCGACATGATCGGCCCGATGCTGACTTTTAAAAACAAACGCGGCGGCCACTGGCTATACCCAAATGCCAAGCAGCAAATCATCGAAGACTGCCCGTACGGCCAGCCCGGCGACCGGCTGTGGGTGCGCGAGACATTCGCCACGCTCAGCCCTGGCGATTACGAGCCCGCGAAGCCGAGGCAGGGTTATGGCCAAGAAATCCGGTTCGCAGCGACTGACCCGCTCACAAGCCTTAGCGCTGATACCCGTGGCTACAATTGGCGCCCAAGTATCCACATGCCGCGCTGGGCCTGCCGCATCCTGCTGGAGATCACCGACGTCCGCGTCGAGCGGCTGCAGGACATCAGCGACGATCAGGCGAAAGCTGAAGGATGTTTCTTCACCGATTACGGTCGCAAGTGTGGCCACGGTGGCAATGGATGGAGTGAGGTCGGCGACTGCCCAGCACCTACAGAACATCACCCGCAGCGCGAAGGCTGGATGTGGGACAAGACGACCAGTCACGAACAGTGCCTTGGCTCCGCCCGGAACGCTTTCGGCAATCTGTGGAATACCACCGGCGGCGACTGGGACGCCAACCCGTGGGTCTGGTGCGTTTCTTTTCGGAGGCTGACGCCGTGATCACCAAGTGCTTACTTGGCTGCACCCTCTTCTTCTGGCTTCCATTGGTACTGACCATAAAGGTGGTGATCGGATGAGCGACCATTCAAAACTTAAGAAACTGGCCGAGGGCTGCCGCGACGAGGTCATCCGTTCGGACGGCTGGGCGGGCATGATCGAGGATGCCGGCTTGTTGCACCGTGATGAGCAGTTCCTCAAGGAGTGCTCGCCCGAGGCAGTGCTGGCACTGATCGCAGAGAACCAGCGCCTGCGCGAAGACCGCGACGGCCTCCTCGACGCAGGAGCGCACCTACTATGATCCTCGCCACCCTGTTCATGCTTCAGCACATCTACCGAGGGCCGTGGCGATGAACCATCAACCCAAAGGAGGCATGTGCGCCACCTGCACCCACGCCCACCGCAATTGCAGCCACCTACCCTTCAGCACCATGCCGCCGCTTTCGAACGACGGGCAGACAGTGATCGTGCGTTGCACTGACTTCCAGAGGCGCGAGCGATGAACCGCATGGTCAGCGTCCGTACCGAGGATCTGACCGGCCCGGCGCTGGACTGGGCAATCAACGCGATCGAGGGTGATCAGCAGCCGGGTACCGGGCAGCTGCAACTCTTCGCCCAGCCCGACGCCGAGCAACTGATCACGAAGTACGGCATCTGGGTCGATGTCGGCCAACGTTACCCATGGCTGGCCGACACCACCAACGACCCGCTCAACCGCCAGCCCGGCGAAACCCGAACCATCGCAGTGTTCCGCGCCGTGGTCTTCGCCAAGCGCGGCGCCACGGTACGCGTCCCCGCAGAACTCATCCAGTTGTAAACCCAAAATTGACAACTCAACAGCCTGCCGGTGTACGGCGGGCGAGGAATTCCTATGTCCGAATTAACGTACGACCAGAAGCTGGTGGATTACGCAACGGCGCCGAAAGCATCGGCCGGCACCATCTGCCAGATCGAGAACGGCGACTTCGTGAAGCACTGGTGCGGGAAGCTGCGCGGCAAGTTCATTCAGATCGGGCCCACCTGGAAGGCCGCCAGCAAACAGCAAGCAATCGAAAAGGCTCGAGAGTTTCGCGAGCAGTGCCGGGCAGAAGCAAAAGCGAAAGGTTTGTTGCCCGCATAACCCATCACCACCTTCTGCCGCCACGCGCGGCATGGAGCATCACAATGAGAAAAGAGCTGATCAAGATCAGTGAGTTCCAGCGCCGGCGCTGGGGCGAGAACGGCACGCCTCCGTGCCCTCAAGCAATCCGCAACTACATCCGAAATGGCCAGGTGCCCGGCGAGCAGATCGGTAAACTCTGGTACGTTGATTGGACAGCGTTCAGCAGGTCAGGCGGCAATGACCTGGTCGCGATGGTATTGAAAGGAGCTGCATGATGGTCCCACGGCCGCGCAACAAGGCGAACAAGAGCCTCCCGCAGAACCTGTACTTCGATTCGCGGCGCTCGACCTATCGCTACCGCCGGCCTACCGACGGTAAGTGGTTCCAGTTCGGCTCGGACCGAATCAAAGCGATCGATGCGGCGAAGCAGTTGAATCTGGAATTCATGCGCGGCGCCGACCTGATTGGCGCCGTGATGGGCAGCACATCGGAATCGTTCGCCGGCTTCTTGGACGCATACGAAAGCGATGTTCTGCCGCCGAGGGAACTCGCAAAAGGAACACTGGGCCTTTACGCCGTGCATTTCCGTCGTTTCCGGAAACAGTTCGAAGGCAAAGCCATCGATCAGATCACGATCCGCATGATCGCGGAGATGCTGGACGCCCTCACTCCGCGCACTGCCAACCAGTGCCGCGCCCTGCTGATCGACATTTTCAACCATGCAGCAGCAAAAGGCCTGTGCCCGGACAACCCGGCGGCCAGCACCATCAACCGAATCGAGAAGAAGCAACGCAAGCGACACACCGTCGAAGGCCTGAAAGCCATCCGGGAGAAGTCACCGTTCTGGCTTCAGAACGCAATCGACCTCGCGCTCATTACTGCGCAGCGCCGGACGGACATCTTGAATATGCGGTTCGATGGTGTTCGGGAAGGGTTTTTGTATGTGGTTCAGCAGAAGACGGCCAAGGCCAGCGACGCGGCGTGGATCCGGTTCAAAGTAACCGAAGAACTCCAGGCAGTTATCAGCCGGTGCCGGGATGACATCGTTTCGCCGTACTTGATCCATCGCCGCCCGGACCGCAAAAAGCAGAAGCAGGCGCAGACGAAGGACCACTGGACGCAGGTCGAAGAGCGATATTTGACGCGAGCCTTCAAAGAGGCCCGGGAAGCGGCGGGTTGTTACAAGGGATGGAAGGAAGAGGAAATGCCAGGCTTCCATGAAGTGCGCGCGCTGTCGCTGCACCTGTACCAGAAAGCCGGAAAAGACGGTCAGAAGATCGCTGGCCATGCCAGCGAGACCATGACGAAGAACTACCAGAAAGACCATGCCGAGATCGTCTGGTCAGAGGCAATTCCTGATTTGAATATCAGCGAAATCACCGGGTAGTTTTGCGCAAGTTTTGCGCGGGTTTTGCGCAGGCACAAAAAAGCCGATCCATCTGATCGGCTTAAGTGTCTGATTTTACTCAGGAAATATGGTCGGGACGGAGTGATTCGAACACTCGACCCCTAGCACCCCATGCTAGTGCGCTACCGGACTGCGCTACGCCCCGACTGGTTTTGCAACTCGCTCTTCACCTTGAAGAACGCTCAAGAATATATCGCAAGCTTTTGAAAACTGGAAGTATTCAAACGCTGCTTTTTATTTCTTGAGTACCACCAGCACATCTTCGAGTTCGGCGATCATCTGGCGGATCATCTGCTTGTATTGGGTTGTGTCATCTTTGGCTTCATCGCCGGAGAGACGCAAGCGCGCGCCTCCAATGGTGAAACCTTGATCGTAAAGGAGCGCGCGGATCTGCCGGATCATCAGCACATCCTGGCGCTGATAATAGCGGCGGTTTCCGCGGCGTTTGACGGGGTTGAGTTGAGGAAACTCCTGCTCCCAGTAGCGCAGCACGTGTGGCTTTACGGCACACAGCTCGCTGACTTCACCAATGGTGAAGTAGCGTTTGCCCGGGATGACGGGTAGTTCGTCGTTATGACTTGGTTCCAGCATAAGCCTCAACTCGGGCTTTCAACTTCTGCCCTGGACGAAAGGTGACCACACGGCGAGCCGTGATCGGGATTTCTTCCCCCGTTTTCGGGTTGCGGCCAGGCCGCTGGCGCTTGTCCCGAAGGTCAAAGTTGCCGAAACCGGACAATTTGACCTGCTCGTTGTCTTCAAGAGCGTGCCTGATTTCCTCGAAAAACAGTTCTACCAATTCCTTGGCTTCCCGCTTGTTCAGGCCCAGCTCTTCATACAGACGTTCCGCCATCTCAGCTTTCGTCAAAGCCCCCATACGTCACTTCCTTAACGTGGCGTTCAACCTTTGTTCGAGCGAGGTGAGGATATTTTGCGTCGTCGAATTCACCTCATCGTCATTAAGAGTGCGCGATGGATGCTGCCAGGTCAAGCCAACTGCAAGGCTTTTTCTATCAGGATCAATACCTTTACCCTGATATACGTCAAACAGCCTGAGATCTGTGAGCCATTCGCCTGCATTTTCACGGATTACGTCCAATACAGCCGAAGCTGCAACGTCTTTGTGCGCAATCAATGCAAGGTCACGACGCACTTCAGGAAAGCGCGACAACTCGTGGAATTTCGGCATTTTACCGAGCGCCACTTCCGCCAGAACCAGCTCGAAAACGAAAACCGGACGATCGAGGCCGAGGGATTTCGACAGTTCAGGATGTATAGCGCCGATAAAGCCGACTTCTCGCCCTTCCCGCTCAATGCGTGCGGTTTGACCCGGATGCAGCGCCGGGTGTTTGCCCGGGGCGAAAGTGAACGAATCCAGAGCACCGGCGAAACCCAGTACGGCTTCCACGTCAGCTTTGACGTCGAAGAAATCGACCGTGTCGCGACCTTGCGCCCAACCTTCCGGCAGACGGCTACCGCAAACAACACCGGAGAGCATCGGCTCTTGCTTCAGGCCTTCCAGTTGACCGACAAAGCGCAGGCCACTTTCGAACAGACGCACGCGATCCTGTTGACGGTTCAGGTTGTGCTGCAACGCCTTGACCAGACCCGGCCACAGCGACGAGCGCATGGCTGCCATGTCGTTGGAGATCGGGTTAGCCAGCAACAGCGGCTCGACGCCCGGGCTGAACAGTTCGAACTGCTTTGGATCGATGAAGCTGTAAGTGATCGCTTCCTGATAACCACGAGCCACCAGCAGACGGCGCAGTTCAGGCAGATCGCTACGTGCTTCGGCCTTGGCTTGCGGCGCCAGGCGCGCTTGCGGGTAACGAACCGGCAGACGGTTGTAACCGTACAAACGGGCCAGTTCTTCGATCAAGTCGACTTCCAGACTGATGTCGAAGCGATGGCTTGGCACTTCAACGCGCCACTGCCCTGCTCCGTCGGCGGAAATATTCAGGCCGAGGCCATTGAGCAGACGCTCGACCTGTGCCGAATCCATTTCCATGCCCAGCATTTGGGTGATGCGCTGCGCACGCAGTGTAATCGGGGCAATCGACGGCAAGTGCTGCTCGCTGACCGTCTCGATGATCGGACCGGCTTCACCACCAGTGATTTCCAGCAGCAAGCCAGTAGCGCGCTCCATGGCTTCACGGGCCAGTTGCCAGTCCACGCCACGCTCATAGCGGTGCGAAGCATCGGTGTGCAGGCCGTACGAACGAGCCTTGCCGGCGACAGCGATCTGGTCGAAGAACGCACTTTCAAGAAACACATCGCGAGTAGTCGCGGATACACCGCTGTGCTCGCCACCCATCACACCGGCAATCGCCAGGGCACGTGTGTGGTCGGCAATCACCAGCGTATCGCTACGCAGGCTAACTTCCTGGCCGTCGAGCAATACCAGCTTCTCGCCCTCTTCCGCCATGCGCACACGGATGCCGCCATTGATTTCGGCGAGGTCGAAGGCGTGCAGCGGTTGCCCCAGTTCGAGCATCACGTAGTTGGTGATGTCGACAGCAGCGTCGATGCTGCGCACGTCGGCGCGACGCAGGCGCTCAACCATCCACAGCGGTGTTGGCTTGGACAGATCAACGTTGCGAATGACACGACCCAAGTAACGCGGGCACGCGGCTGGCGCCAGCACTTCTACCGAACGCACTTCGTCATGCACGGCAGGAACGGCAAGCACCACTGGACGGGTGACCGGAGCGGCGTACAACGCGCCAACTTCACGGGCCAGACCAGCCAGCGACAAGCAGTCGCCACGGTTCGGGGTCAGGTCGACCTCGATGCTGGCGTCTTCCAGTTCCAGATACACGCGGAAATCTTCGCCCACCGGCGCGTCAGCCGGCAGTTCCATCAGACCGTCATTGCCTTCACCGACCTGCAGCTCGGCTTGCGAGCACAACATACCGTTGGACTCGACGCCGCGCAGCTTGGCCTTCTTGATCTTGAAGTCACCCGGCAACTCGGCACCGATCATGGCGAATGGAATCTTCAGGCCCGGACGCACGTTTGGCGCACCGCACACGACCTGGAAGGTTTCCGCACCATTGCTGACCTGGCACACACGCAATTTGTCGGCATCAGGGTGCTGCTCGGTGCTCAGCACCTCGCCCACTACCACGCCACTGAATACACCGGCGGCCGGGGTCACGCTATCGACCTCAAGACCGGCCATCGACAGACGGGCAACCAGCTCGTCGCGATTTACCTGCGGGCTAACCCAGCCACGCAGCCATTGTTCACTGAATTTCATCCTGCTCTCCTAAGAATTCGTTACGACTAGCGAAATTGCGCGAGGAACCGCAAGTCGTTGTCGAAGAACAGACGCAAGTCGTTCACGCCGTAACGGAGCATGGCCAGACGCTCGACACCCATGCCGAAGGCAAAGCCGGAGAACTCTTCCGGATCGATACCAGACATGCGCAGCACGTTCGGGTGAACCATGCCGCAGCCCATCACTTCCAGCCAGCCAGTCTGCTTGCAGACACGGCAGCCTTTACCGCTGCACATCACGCATTCCATGTCGACTTCAGCGGACGGCTCGGTGAACGGGAAGTACGAAGGACGGAAGCGTACGGCCAGTTCTTTCTCGAAGAACACGCGCAGGAATTCTTCGATGGTGCCTTTGAGATCGGCAAAATTGATATCGCGATCAACCAGCAGGCCTTCGACCTGGTGGAACATCGGCGAGTGGGTGATATCGGAGTCGCTACGGTACACACGGCCTGGGCAGACAATGCGGATCGGCGGCTGTTTCGATTCCATGGTGCGGACCTGTACCGGCGAGGTATGGGTGCGCAGCAACATGTTTGCGTTGAAATAGAAGGTGTCGTGCATCGACCGGGCCGGGTGATGGCCTGGGATGTTGAGCGCTTCAAAGTTGTGATAGTCGTCTTCGACTTCGGGGCCTTCGGCGATGCCGTAGCCAATACGAGTAAAGAACTGTTCGACACGCTCCAGAGTCCGGGTAACCGGATGCAGACCACCGGAGGTCTGGCCACGGCCCGGCAACGTCACATCAATGGATTCGGCAGACAGTTTGGCAGCCAGTTCGGCTTCCTCAAACAGCGCCATGCGCGCATTGAGAACGCCTGTAACACGTTCCTTGGCAACGTTGATCAGCGCGCCGACTTGCGGACGCTCTTCTGCCGGCAAATTCCCCAGGGTCTTCATCACCTGAGTCAATTCACCCTTTTTGCCAAGGTATTGAACCCGGATTTGCTCCAGGGCATTGATATCTTCAGCGCTTTGCACAGCCTCTAGTGCTTGAGAGACCAGCGCATCCAGGTTTTCCATGTACAGACTCCAGATACAAAATAGGGGAAGAGCTTGAAGGCTCTTCCCCTATTTATGACGTTTAACACCTGACCCCACAGAGGTGAGGCCGGGTGACTGTCGGGGGTACTTAAGCCAAGGTGGCTTTAGCTTTCTCGACAATCGCAGCAAACGCCGCTTTTTCGTTCACTGCCAGATCAGCCAGAACCTTACGGTCGATCTCGATGGAAGCTTTTTTCAGGCCAGCGATGAAACGGCTGTAGGACAGACCGTTAACACGAGCACCAGCGTTGATACGAGCGATCCACAGAGCGCGGAACTGACGTTTTTTCTGACGACGGTCACGGTAGGCGTATTGGCCAGCCTTGATAACCGCTTGCTTGGCAACACGGAATACGCGGGAGCGTGCGCCGTAGTAGCCTTTAGCAAGTTTCAGAATTTTCTTGTGGCGCTTACGCGCCATGACGCCACGCTTTACACGAGCCATGAGTTACTTCCTCTATTCTTGACTAAAATTAACGAAGGCGCAGCATGCGCTCGACTTTTGCGACGTCCGACGGATGCAGCAAGCTGCTACCGCGCAGTTGACGCTTACGCTTGGTCGACATTTTAGTCAGGATGTGGCTCTTGAAAGCGTGCTTGTGCTTGATACCGTTAGCAGTTTTCAGAAACCGCTTAGCAGCACCACTTTTAGTTTTCATCTTTGGCATGTTCGGTACTCCGCATTCAGTTGATAAACATAATCAGAAGGCCTGCCGTGCCCTATTGATTACTTCTTCTTTTTCGGGGCGATGACCATGATCAGCTGGCGTCCTTCCATCTTAGGATGCTGTTCGACCGAACCGTACTCGAGCAGGTCAGCTTCAACCCGCTTGAGGAGTTCCATCCCCAGCTCCTGGTGGGCCATCTCACGGCCGCGGAATCGCAAGGATACCTTGGCCCTGTCCCCATCACTCAGGAAACGTACCAGGTTGCGCAGTTTTACCTGGTAATCCCCTTCCTCCGTCCCTGGACGAAACTTGATTTCTTTAACCTGAATCTGCTTCTGGTTTTTCTTGGCTGCGGCAACCTGCTTCTTCTTTTCGAAGATCGATTTGCCGTAGTCCATCAGTTTGCAAACAGGGGGTACTGCATCGGCGGAAATTTCCACCAAATCCAGTTTGGCCTCTTCAGCCTTAAGAAGCGCGTCTTCAATTGACACAATCCCAAGCTGTTCACCTTCAGCCCCAATTAACCGAACCTCGCGTGCCGAGATATTCTCGTTGATCGGGGCTTTCGGTGCAGCTCGTTTATCTTGTCTCATTTCACGCTTAATAATAATTACTCCGAATCTGGGCGACCACGCCGGGAAACCGCTTGCGCGAGAAACTCAGCGAACTGGGCGACGGGCATAGAGCCCAGGTCAGCACCTTCACGAGTACGCACAGCGACAGTCTGCATCTCGACTTCCTTATCTCCGATAACCAAAAGATAGGGAACCTTGAGCAAAGTATGCTCGCGGATTTTAAAGCCGATCTTTTCATTTCTCAAGTCGGACTTGGCACGAAATCCGCTTTCAGCGAGAGTTTTTTCAACTTCGGCGACGAAATCCGCCTGTTTATCAGTGATATTCATGATCACTGCCTGGGTTGGCGCCAGCCACGCAGGGAATGCACCTTCGTAATGCTCGATCAGGATTCCGACGAAACGCTCGAAGGATCCAAGGATCGCGCGGTGCAACATCACCGGGTATTTGCGACTATTGTCTTCGGAGACGTATTCGGCGCCGAGACGGACAGGCAGGTTAAAATCGAGCTGCAAGGTACCACACTGCCACACACGACCGAGGCAATCTTTCAGCGAAAATTCGATCTTCGGACCGTAGAACGCACCCTCACCCGGCTGCAGATCGTACGGCAAGCCCGCAGAATCAAGGGCTGCAGCCAATGCAGCTTCGGCGCGATCCCACAGCTCGTCGGAACCGACGCGTTTTTCCGGACGAGTGGACAGTTTCATCTCGACATCGGTAAAGCCGAAGTCACGATATACGTCCATTGTCAGCTTGATGAACGCAGCGGATTCAGCCTGCATCTGCTCTTCTGTGCAGAAGATGTGGGCGTCGTCCTGAGTGAACGCGCGCACACGCATGATGCCGTGCAGCGCACCCGACGGCTCGTTACGGTGGCAGGCACCGAACTCTGCCAGACGCATCGGCAGCTCGCGGTAGCTCTTCAGGCCTTGATTGAACACCTGCACGTGGCAAGGGCAGTTCATCGGCTTGATCGCGTAGTCGCGGTTTTCCGACTGAGTGGTGAACATGTTGTCGGCGTAGTTGGCCCAGTGCCCGGATTTCTCCCACAGGCTGCGGTCAACCACTTGCGGCGTCTTGATCTCAAGGTAGCCGTTGTCATGCTGCACTTTGCGCATGTACTGCTCGAGCACCTGGTACAGAGTCCAGCCGTTCGGGTGCCAGAACACCATGCCCGGGGATTCTTCCTGAGTGTGGAACAGACCAAGGCGCTTGCCGATCTTGCGGTGATCGCGCTTCTCGGCTTCTTCGATGCGCTGAATGTAAGCCGCCAACTGCTTTTTGTCCGCCCACGCAGTGCCGTAAACGCGCTGCAACTGCTCGTTCTTGGCGTCGCCGCGCCAGTAGGCGCCGGACAGCTTGGTCAGCTTGAAGGATTTCAGGAAGCGGGTGTTCGGCACATGCGGGCCGCGGCACATGTCGACATATTCTTCGTGATAGTACAGACCCATGGCCTGTTCATTCGGCATGTCCTCGACCAGACGCAGCTTGTAGTCTTCGCCGCGAGCCTTGAACACTTCGATCACTTCGGCACGCGGAGTGACTTTCTTGATGACGTCGTAATCTTTCTCGATCAGCTGCTGCATACGCTGTTCGATGGCCGCCATGTCGTCCGGAGTAAAAGGACGCTCGAAGGCGATGTCGTAATAGAAGCCTTCGTCGATGACCGGCCCGATCACCATTTTGGCAGTCGGGTAGAGCTGCTTGACCGCATGGCCAACCAGATGGGCGCAAGAGTGGCGAATGATCTCCAGCCCCTCTTCATCCTTTGGCGTAATGATTTGCAGCGTAGCGTCGCTTTCGATGATGTCGCTGGCGTCGACCAACTGGCCATTGACCTTGCCGGCCAGAGTGGCCTTGGCCAGACCTGCACCAATGGATGCGGCGACCTCGGCTACGGAAACCGGGTGATCGAATGAACGTTGACTGCCGTCGGGAAGAGTAATAGTTGGCATGGCGCCTCCTCTCCTAGTGGTGACCCCTACCAAAGGTCACGTGGGTTGGGATGAGCCAGTACAAGATCCGATCCAGGCCATTCAATGACGAACGCCTGCCTTACAGCGGCAGGAGCCTTGCGGCCAACCGGAAAACCGAACCAGAGTGACTGGGATTCAAATCAGAATATTCGCACGTTGACCGCCGCCGGGACTGAAAGTCATCCGGAGCCTGAGAACGCTTGAGCTCGGCATGCTAGCACAGATGAGCGGTCACTTAATGCCTCTGTTTCACCAGAAGGCAAATCGTCCGCTTTTATGCCAGAGTGCTGAACTTGATGGGCCCTTATGCCCTCAGATAACAAGACATTGACCCACAAGGAGCATCCTCGCATGCGTCTGAATACCTTATTCGCCGTAGTCGCCCCCATTGTTCTGCTGCTGCCGCTGAGCGCTCATGCCGACTGGCCAAAGGGCGAGCGCGACAAATACATGGCCCAGTGCACCCAGGCGGCGACTCCGCAGATTGGCGCCGCCGCGGCCAAGTCTCACTGCGCCTGTGGCGCCGATGCCATCAAGTCTTACCCGGCCGGCGACATTCAAGCGCTGATGGACAACAAGGCCACCCCTGAACTGCAGCAGAAAGCGCTGGGCCAAATCGCCAAATGCAAGGCCAACGCTCCAGCGAAAAAGTAAGAAAAAATGTGATCTGACTCGACTCAACGCCGAAAAAAACGGCTGAATTTGAGCCTTTTCAGACGATTTATGCAGGTTTTACAGGTTTTTTTATTGTCTTTACTTTTCGCTAAACCCCTTTCAAACCGGGGCTTTCAGCCGAAACAGGCGGTAAAGAAAACACGACGGATTGGCAAACAGCACGTCCGGGGGGCTACCAAAGCGAACATTTCGACTATGATACCCGGGTGTGCCCAGTTGGCCTGAGCAGCACAGTACTGAAAAATATATGTTTCTTGGAGATACACCATGTCTAATCGCCAAACCGGCACCGTTAAGTGGTTCAACGATGAAAAAGGCTTCGGCTTCATCACTCCTCAAGGTGGCGGTGACGACCTGTTCGTACACTTCAAAGCTATCGAAAGCGACGGTTTCAAAAGCCTGAAAGAAGGCCAGACCGTTTCCTTCGTGGCTGAGAAAGGCCAAAAGGGTATGCAAGCTGCACAGGTTCGCCCAGAGTAATTTCTCGGCGCACTAAAAAAACCCCGTCCATGTGACGGGGTTTTTTATGCCTGACATAAAAGCTGCCAGCAATCAGCCGCAGTTGACGCGAGTAATCACCAGGTTGTTATCGGTATTGAGGTTCAAGCGATCCGAGCGGTATTCCAGGGTGATCATGTCATCTGGCTTGAGGAAACGGGCGTTTTGCGCACCGGCCTTGGCGCGAGCCTGCTCCAGCAACTCTGGCGAAGCTTTCTTGCCAATGGCGAATTCCGCCGCCGTTGCTTCACAGCGGCCATGACCGGCATCGGTCGCCACAGATTCCTTTGCCGACTCGCTGGAGGTCGTACTGCAACCGGCCAACATGGCAACGGCCATAAGTGCACCCAGTGACGCGAACTTCAAAGGCATGAAGCCTCCTTGTTTTCAAATTATTAAGCTGAGATCGTGCGACAGCCGTTCCGGCGTTTGGTTGCATGACAAATGCCATCACCCTGCCCCATGACCGGAAAAACGCCGAGTGTGCCTGAGCAGCACCCATCGCCTCATATCTCAATCGTGACTGAATATTAACGACGCTCAGTAGACGTCGATGTAGTCATATGGCGGATTCGGCCAATTCTCTTTTAGCGCGTTGAAGATCTGCATTACCCACACTTCATCACTGGCCGCGACATTACCCACATAACCCGAGCCCTTGGCCCAGGTTTCAAGACGAAACAACAGGCCGTCGATGTTTTGGCCGCCCGTCACCCCCGAAGAGATGTAGGCGATACCGCCCTTGGTCACACGCAGTTGCGTGTGCTCATCATCGCTGGCCGACGCCAGCAATTGGCGTACTGCATCGAGGGTAAGGCCGTCAGGGGTACTCAAATCGATCTGCACAGCACAATCCTTGGATAAGCCGGAAAAGACCAAGTGTCGCATAGCGCTCCGCTCATGCCTAAGTCGCAGTGCCAAACGCCCGACAAAATGGTTAACTCGACGCACAGACCTCCCGACTTTCCGAGCCTCATCATGACCAGCCTAAGCATCGAAGCCGACATCAAAGCCAAATGGGCCGACGGACACAGCTCCTACAGCCCGGGAACCACAGAAGAGTTGGCGCTGATTGGTATTGATCTGCTGGTCAAGGATCTGGGAACACAAGCGGCCCAGCATTTCATCCAGCAGATTTTCGAAAGGTACCCGACCGAGCAAGTCGAACAAGAGCCGGGAGAATAAAAAAACCCGCAGGCTGGCACCTGCGGGTCGCTCATTTACTTCAGGCGTTTCAGGCGTTCGGTCAACAGATCGAAGAAACCCTGGGCATCGCCATTTTCCACCCAGAAGGCATTCTTCGGTGCCTTGAGGCCGTCATACCAATCGACAATGGTCTGACCGAAAGTCGGGCCTTCACGACTATCAACCACGACATTCACCGAACGACCGGTGAAGAGTTCGGGCTTGAGCAGATAAGCCACGACGGTGGCGTCATGCACCGGGCCACCCGGAATGCCGTAGTGCTCCATATCGCCTTTGATGTATTCGTTAAGGATGTCGCCGACAATTTTGCTCGCGTTATTGTTGAGTGCGGCAATCTGCTTCAGGCGCGCATCGCTGGTGAGAATCTTGTGGGTCACATCCAGTGGCAGATAGGTCAGCTTCACGCCGCTCTTGAGCACCACTTCTGCAGCTTGCGGATCGGCAAACAGGTTGAATTCAGCCACCGGGGTGATGTTGCCACCATTGAAGTGCGCACCACCCATGATCACCACTTCCTTGATGCCCTGGACAATCTCCGGTTCCTGGATCAACGCAAGCGCCAGGTTGGTTTGCGGGCCAAGCATGGCGATAGTGATGCTGTGCGGCTTGGCTTTTTTCAGGGTGTCGATCAGATAATTGACCGCATTTCCTTCAGCCAGGCCTTTTTTCGGTTCGTGCACAGTGACACCCGACAGGCCTTCCTTGCCATGGATGTTCTCCGCGTAGATCGGCGTACGCATCAGCGGCTTCGGTGCGCCGGCATAGACGGGCACATCCTCGCGCCCCGCCCACTCGCGAGCCAGACGCGCGTTACGCGAAGTCTTGTCGAGGCGCACGTTGCCGGCCACAGTGGTCAGCGCACGAATGTTCAGCTCGTCCGGCGAGGCCAGCGCGAACAGCAAGGCGACCACGTCGTCGGCACCCGGGTCAGTGTCGATGATCAGGTCGATTTTTTCCGCCGCATGAGCGCCGGTTGCAGTTATCACTGACAAAAGCAGCAGACTCCGGATTAGTTGATGCAGTTTTTGAGCATAGCGTTGCATGGCGCATTCCTTGTGCATGAGAAATCGAAAGTTAGAACGTAACACCTGCCAACAAAACGATGTTGCAGTAAGGCTGACATTCGCCTGTACGAACAATCGCCCGTGCCTGTCGGCTGAGAACCTTGAATTGCTCGTGACTGAGTAGTTCTCGACGACCCAAGGCGCCCTCTTCATTCAACTCGTCCAGCGTGATCAGCGCTGTTGGCTGCTTGTCGAAGATCTCTTTGGCCAGCACATGACTTTCCACCTGCATTTCGCTGAGCACGACTTTCAGCGTGCTGACGAAATCGGGGACACCATGGGTCAGTGCCAGATCGATCAGTTCGACACCGGGCGGCACCGGCAATCCGGCATCACCAATGACCACCATGTCGCCATGACCCAGGGAGGCAATCAGCCGCGACAACGCAATGTTGAGCAATGGAGTCTTCTTCATGCGGGTTTAAACGCCTGTACGTCGGACATTGTTGGGATAGATGGCTGTGCACCGGCGCGAGTCACTGACAATGCGGCGGCAATCTGTCCGTAGCGAATCGCTTCGGCCTCGGACTTGCCAGCGGCCAGCGCAGCGGCGAAACCACCGACGAAAGTGTCCCCCGCCGCCGTGGTATCGACAGCTTTCACTTTCGGAGCGGGGAAATGCTCGAAACCTTTGCCGTTGGCGAATAACGAACCCTCGGCGCCGAGAGTGATGATGACTTTGCCAGCCCCCATCGCGATCAAATGACTCGCCGCGCTTTTCGCGGTGTCCAGCGAGTCGACCGGCAGGCCGCTCAACGCGGCAGCTTCGCTTTCATTGGGAATCAGATAATCGATGGCCGCGAACCAGTCGGCCGGCAATGGACGGCTGGCGGGTGCCGGATTGAGGATGACGGTCTTGCCCAGCGCATGTGCGCGTTTGAGCGCATGGCCCACCGTTGCATCCGGGATCTCGAGCTGGCAGATGACAACTTCAGCGGCCTGCAAAACCGGGTCGAACCGGTCGATCACCCCGGGCGTCATTGCGCCGTTGGCTCCGGCGACAATCACAATAGCGTTCTGACTGTTGTCATCGACCACGATCAGCGCAACACCACTGGAATCCTCGACAACGCTCACCGCCTGGCAGTCAATCTGCTCAGCCAACAAGGCGTCACGCAGTTGCACGCCGTAATCGTCGTTGCCAACACAACCAACCATCGCCACTTGCGCGCCCAATCGCGCAGCAGCCACGGCCTGATTGGCGCCCTTGCCACCAGATACGGTGGTAAACGAATGACCGATCAGTGTTTCTCCACCCCGGGGCAACCGTGGCGCCCGGGTCACCAGGTCCATGTTCAGGCTGCCTATTACCACTACATTTGCTGGCATACATCATTACTCGTCAATTCGGTTTCAGCGGTATTCGGTGAACACGCCGGACAGCGGCGCGGTCGACTCGCGCAAGACAATACTCGGGGTCACGATTCGTTGATCAGTGCCCAGACTCGGGGTAGCAATCCTTCGCAGCAACACTTCGGCCGCCATCTCGCCCAGTTGCAGGATCGACTGGCCGACGGTGGTCAGCGCCGGGTAAACGTAACGACTCATCTGGATATCGTCGAAACCGATCACCGATAGCTCGGTCGGCACCCGCACGTTGCGTTCTGCCGCTGCGCGCAACACACCGATACCGATCATGTCGTTACCGGCAAAAATCGCACTCGGCGGATTCTTTTCGAGCAGGACCGCCGCTGCGTTGTAACCCCCAGTGCTGGTGAAATCGCTTTCCAGCATGCGCGCCGGGCGTACTTCTATACCCGCCTCTTTCAGCGCACGGCAATATCCGGCTTGGCGCATCTGCGCGACGCTGGTGCTCGCCGGGCCGCCGATAGTCGCTATGTCGCGATGACCAAGCTCCAGCAGATGCCGGGTGGCGAGGTAAGCGCCGTATTCATGATCGATACGTACCAGATCCGCATCCACGCCATCCAGGCCACGGTCGACAATCACCATCGGCGTCTTCACACCGGCCAGCCCTTGCGCCAGGCCACTGTCACCACCGGCTGAGGCGACGATCAGACCATCGATGCGTTTCTCCAGCAGAACACGTAAATAGCTGCGCTGTTTCTCAGGGTTGTCATCGGAGTTGCAGAGAATCACGCAGTAGCCGTTACGCTCACAGTAATCCTCAATGCCCCGCGCCAGCTCGGCAAAGTACGGGTTGAGACTGTTGGGCACCAAGAGGCCAATAGTTGCAGTGGTCTTGGCTTTCAGCGAACGCGCCACCGCGCTCGGTACATAGTCGAGGGTCTTGATGGCCGCTTCGACTTTCAGCCGCACCTCCTGACTGACCGGGCGGGTGTTGTTCACCACATGAGACACGGTCGTATAGGAAATTCCCGCGAGCGCCGCTACATCCTTGATCGTCGCCATGTCTCAGCCCCGCCGACTGGCGCGCTGGCTGCGATAAGTATCGAGCACTACCGCAATGACAATCACTGCACCGGTGATGATGCGCTTGGTCGGTTCAGTTGCGCCAATCTGCGCGAGCCCGGCCGCCAGCACCGAAATGATCAATACGCCAAAGAAGGTGCTGATTACCGAACCCCGGCCGCCCATCAGACTGGTGCCACCGATCACTACAGCGGCAATCACTTGCAGTTCCAGACCGGAACCGGCATTCGGGTCAGCCGCTTCCAGGCGGGAGATCTGAAACAGTGCGGCGACACCGGCCAGCAGGCCCATCAGGCTGAATACCAGAATCTTGTAGGGCTTCGGGTTGATGCCCGCCAGACGCACCGCCTCTTCGTTGGTGCCGATGCCGATCAGGTAACGGCCGAACACGGTGCGCGTCAAAACCGCTTGTGCAATAAAGATCACCAGCAGGGCAATGATGAACGACGGCGAGATGCCGAAAGCGATCGGGTTCGACAGCCAGGCAAAGGAATCACCGATATAAGCCGTGCGCGAGCCAGTCATCTGATACGCCAGACCACGGGCCATTTCCAACACACCGAGGGAAACGATGAACGATGGAATCCGCCAGGCCACAGTGATCGAACCGGTAATGGTGCCGGCCAATGCCGCTACCGCCATACCGAGCAACGCCGAGGGCAAGACGCTCCAGCCCCAACCGAGCATGGCGACGCTGACCGTCGATGCCGCCAGCGCCAGCACCGAGCCCACCGAAAGGTCGATGCCACCGATGATCAGCACGAAGGTCATGCCGACCGCCAGCACCATCAGATCGGGGATCTGGTTGGCCAGCGTACTGAAGGTGTTATAGGACAAAAAGTGGCTGCTCAAGACCGAGAACAGCGCGATCATCGCCAGCAAGGCACCGGCCAGACCCAGATAGGTACCCAGTCCGTAAAAATTGCCACTACGTTTGCCGGCAGGAGATGCAGTTTTCATGGGAGATCCCTAGGCGCTGCTTCGTTGAGCAACGCATCACGTTTTTGGTAGCCGGCGAACGCGGCGGCAAGCAAATCATCCTGGGTCCAGCTGTCGCGCTCGAAGGTGTCGATCAGACGCCCTGCCGACAGCACGCCGATCCGGTCGCAGATCAGCATCAATTCACGCAGGTCACTGGACACCACCACCAGCGCTTTACCCTGGCGAGTCAGTTCCCCGAGCAAGGCATAAATGTCGAACTTGGCACCGACGTCGATACCGCGCGTGGGCTCGTCGAACAACAGCACCGAACAATCGCGTTCCAGCCAACGACCAATCACGACCTTCTGCTGGTTGCCGCCGGACAGCTCTGACACCAGCTGTGTCGGGCTGGAACTGCGGATGTGCATGGCGGCAATCTGACGTTGCGCCAACGAGATCTCGTCGCCGTTATTGACGAAACCACCGCTGGAAATTTCCGGCATGTTGCCCAAGGCGATGTTGGCGCTGATCGACTGACTGAGCAGCAGGCCTTCCCCCTTGCGGTCCTCGGTGATCAACGCAATGCCATTACGTACAGCATCGACAGGCGATCGTACGCTCACCACTTGAGCAGGCGAACCCAATGCGATCGTGCCACTGTCGGCGAGATCGGCACCGAAGATCAAACGCAGCAGTTCTGTGCGCCCCGCTCCAATCAGCCCGGAAATCCCGAAGATCTCCCCGGCGCGCACTTCGAACGAGACATCGCGCACTTTGTCTGAGCGAGTCAGGCCGTTGACCGTCAACGCCGGAGCGCCAATCTTGCGCGGCCCCAAATCGATGTGTTCGCCCAGCTCCCGGCCGACCATCAGCGTGACCAACTGTTCGCTGTTGTAATTGGCCATCGGCTCGACGCAGACCAGATTTCCGTCGCGCAGCACGGCAATGCGCTGGGCGACTCGCGCCAGCTCTTCAAGACGGTGGGAAATGTAAATGATCGAGACGCCGCGAGCCTGCAATCGGGTGATCTGCTCGAAGAGCATTTCGACTTCGCGCGCGGTGAGCATCGCGGTCGGCTCATCAAGAATCAGCACATGGCAATCGCCGATCAGGTTGCGAGCGATTTCGACCATCTGCTGATGCCCGATGCCCAACTCGCCGACCAGTGTGTCCGGATCGATCGCGTCGAGCCCAACCTGGGCCATGGCCTCGATCGCTGCTTTTCGCAATTGCTTGCGGCTGATCCAGCCACCGTTACTCGGCAAGTTGTCGAGGAACAGGTTCTCCGCTACCGACAGCGTCGGCAGCAGATTGAGTTCTTGCATGACCATGCGCACGCCAAGATCTTCAGCCTGGGTACGGCTGCCCGGACGATAGTCCTTGCCCTGAAATTGCATCTGGCCAGTGGTCGGCGTGACCAGACCACCAATGATCTTCGAAAGCGTGCTTTTACCGGCACCATTCTCGCCGGTCAGCGCCAGCACTTCACCGCGCATCAGCGTCAAATCGATGCCGGCAAGCACCGGTTGCGCATAGGTCTTACCGATACCGCTGACCGAGAGGACAGCGTTCGGGGCGGAAACTGACATAAAAAATCTCCATGCGCTCGCCCGGACGGACGAGCGCCATTGTGTCGCCAGAGGACTTACTTGGTGACCAGCTCGACCGGCGTTTCAATCACGCCATTGGCACCGCTGTCGACCTTCTCGCCCTTGATGATTTTCAGCGCAGTCTCGATGCCGAATACGGCTTGTTTCGCGGCATATTGATCAGCAGTCGCCAGTACGCGACCGTCCTTCAACATTGGCTTGATCGCGTTGATGTTGTCGTAGCCGACAACCTGCACCTGACCAGCCTTGCCAGCGGCCCGCACGGCGGAAACGGCACCGACAGCCATGCTGTCGTTGCCTGCCAGCAATGCTTTGACATCCGGGTATTCGCTGAGAATCGAAGCGGCTACCTTGTTGCCTTTGTCGATCTCCCAGTCACCGGACTGCAGGGACACAACCTTGATCTGCGCCGCCTCCATCGCATCCTTGAAGCCAGCGGTACGCTGCTGAGCGTTGGTCGTCGTGGACACACCCTCAATGATGCCGACTTCGTCACCAGCCTTGAGCTGTTTGGCCAGGTACTCACCGACCAGACGCGCACCTTTGCGGTTATCCGGGCCTACGAATGGCACGCTGATGTTTTTGCTTTTGACGATTTGCGGATCGAGCTGGTTGTCGATGTTGATCACGGTAATACCGGCATCAACGGCTTTCTTGATCACCGGCACCATGGCCTTGGAGTCAGAAGGCGCGATGACCAGGGCGTTGACCTTGGCCAGAATCATTTGCTCGACGATGCGAGTCTGGCCTGCTGTGTCGGTTTCGTCCTTGATGCCGTTAGAGATCAGGTCGAATTCGGCAGAGTGTTCTTTCTGGTAGGCCTTGGCGCCATCTTCCATGGTCAGGAAGAATTCGTTGGCCAGAGATTTCATGACCAGCGCGACTTTTGGTTTTTCCGGGGATTCGGCGAACGCCGAAGAGACAGGCAGTGCAGCGGCTGTGGCAGCCAGCATAGCGACAGCAAGAAGACGTCCAGCGAATGGCAGCTTCATGGGTTCACTCCGATCTTATGATTATTGTGAGCAACGCTTGCGCTGGCGTAAGCTACGTCGCTTTCGCCGACGGCATAGTTCATCGGGAAAGCCGCGCAAACGTTTGCGTAGACCGAACTATGCGAATCCCGCCGACATTTGTCAACAATCAGAAATCGTCATTTATTGTAGGGCGATTCTTCTGACCGCCCCGCGATGCTTATGCCGTGGTATCGACCAGGCCGCCGCTGCTGCTGGAGTCCTTGGCCATCTCCTTGACCAATGCATTGGTGACTTCCGACAGCGCGCTGTTGGTGTCAGCGATTTGCCCCTGCATGGACATGACCACCTGCGCCTTGGCTTCGGGTGTCGGATAGCTCGCCGCCTGTGCCGCAGCCAATTGCTGCTGCTGCTCCTGAAGCTGCTTTTGCAATTCCTGCATCCGCTTCAGCAGCATTTTGACGGTGATACTCAGGTTATCACCGCTTTCGGCCTTACTTTCTTCCTGGGCAGCACCACCGGTTCTGACTTGATTGCCGCCATCTTTATCCGCACCTGACGCCTCGGCGGCAGCGTTCTCTTCCGCCTCACTCAGTGCACTGATTGTGGCTGCGGTTTTGCCGCCGATGGTGACTGCGCCAGGGTTTGAAAAACCGACTGTAAGTGACATGTGAACTCCCTAGAAATTTAGTGCCCTTGAACACGCATCGGCCTGTGCGATGGATTCTTTAGCAGAAAACCCGATACCGACAACCCGATTCGTTCGACAGACGCGGTAGTCCTTTTCGGAGAGCCGAACGTGAAAGCGTGCATTGTTCGGAAACCCGGATAAACGAATCAACAGTGAATTTTACGGATCACAAAATATTGTTTTAAATCATAATGTTAAACATTTCTCTGACGCAAAGTACGGCTGGTACAGATCCTGCTCCCTTCACCGCACCCGGGCATTCAGATCGGCTCGGGGTGAATCTAGATGAACCTGCATCAGCACCGTCTCACTACTAGAGAGAAAAATAATGAAATCTGCTTTCAACACCTTCGTTCCGGGCGCTTTGGCCCTCCTCCTGCTCCTGCCTGCCGCCCTTCAGGCAAAAGAAGTCGAAACCCAGACCAAACTCGCCAACGTCGTGGTTCTCGCCACTGGCGGCACCATCGCCGGGGCCGGGGCCAGCGCAGCCAACAGCGCGACTTATCAGGCCGCCAAAGTCGGTGTCGAGCAATTGATTGCCGGCATTCCTGAACTGAGCAAACTGGCCAATGTGCGTGGCGAACAAGTCATGCAGATCGCCTCGGAAAGCATCACCAACGACAACCTGCTGCAACTGGGTCGTCGTGTCTCCGAACTGGCAGACAGCAAAGACGTCGACGGTATCGTCATCACCCACGGCACTGACACCCTGGAAGAAACCGCCTACTTCCTGAACCTGGTCGAGAAGACCGACAAGCCGATCATTGTTGTCGGCTCCATGCGTCCGGGCACCGCCATGTCGGCGGACGGCATGCTCAACCTGTACAACGCCGTGGCCGTGGCCAGCAGCAAGGAGGCTCGCGGCAAAGGCGTCCTGGTGACCATGAACGATGAAATCCAGTCCGGTCGCGACGTCAGCAAAACGATCAACATCAAGACCGAGGCATTCAAAAGTGCCTGGGGCCCGCTGGGCATGGTGGTTGAAGGCAAATCCTACTGGTTCCGCATGCCGGCCAAGCGTCACACCATGGATTCGGAATTCGACATCAAAAACATCAAGAGCCTTCCTGACGTAGAAATCGCCTATTCCTACGGCAACGTGAGCGATACCGCCTACAAGGCACTCGCCCAATCCGGCGCCAAAGCCATTATCCACGCCGGTACCGGCAACGGCTCGGTGTCCTCCCGCGTGGTTCCATCCCTGCAGGCACTGCGCAAGGATGGCGTGCAAATCATCCGTTCTTCCCACGTCAACGCTGGCGGCTTCGTTCTGCGCAACGCCGAACAGCCTGACGACAAGTACGACTGGGTCGTTGCTCACGACCTGAATCCGCAAAAAGCCCGCATTCTGGCGATGGTTGCGCTGACCAAAACCAACGACAGCAAAGAGCTGCAACGGATGTTCTGGGAATACTGATTGACCTTCGCCCGATCACCTCTCGGTCGGGCAACCTTCGCACCACTCGCCTCTTCGGCGAGCGGTGCGTCGCCGACAGCACTCAAGCATTTTTCTCACAAAAAAACCGACAGAACTCACACCAAAGTCAGAAAACCGCTGTCAGAGGATTTTCTTGAATTTTAAGCAGTTGCGAAAACGCCTACAGTTAAATACTGTATGCACGTACAGCTTAATAAGGATAACCTCGTGGCCACCTCCTCTGATGCTCCTGACGCTTATGAACGCATGGGTATGCGCGTTCAAAAAATCATCAACTCCCCTACCGCACAAAAAGCCAAAGCCGCACTGATCTTCCGCTTGCCGGATGAGCCGATGGATAAATGGGAACAGCTGCTCGAGGAAATCGACGAGAACGACAACGTCACCCTCGCCTACCGCGACGATGGCGGCGTGCAGATTTTTTGGGTTGTGCCGAAGGAAGATTGATTCAATGATTGTCCGCTGTTTTGCTTTGCTGTTGCTGTTCATCGCCACGGGCGCCCAGGCGGGTGCACCTCGTACATTCACGGAAGCCAAGAAGGTCGCCTGGAAGCTGTATGCGCCGCAGTCCACCGAGTTTTATTGCGGGTGCAAATACACCGGTAACAAGGTCGATCTGAAAGCTTGCGGTTACGTACCACGCAAAAATGCCAAGCGTGCTTCGCGCATCGAGTGGGAGCATATCGTACCGGCCTGGCAGTTCGGCCATCAGCGCCAATGCTGGCAGGAAGGTGGACGCAAGAATTGCACACGTTACGATCCAAGCTATCAGAAGGCCGAGGCCGACCTGCACAACCTGGTGCCGAGTATTGGCGAGGTCAACGGTGACCGCAGTAACTTCAGCTACGGCTGGCTGCCGGTGCAATCCGGTCAGTACGGCTCGTGCCTGACCCAAGTCGACTTCAAGGCCAAGAAGGTCATGCCTCGCCCTTCGATTCGCGGCATGATCGCCCGCACCTATTTCTACATGAGCAAGCAGTACGGCTTGCGTCTGTCGAAACAGGATCGGCAATTGTATGAGGCGTGGGACAAGACCTACCCGGTGCAAGATTGGGAACGCCAGCGCAATCAAAGCGTGGCGTGCGTGATGGGACGCGGCAATGAATTTGTCGGCCCGGTGAACATGAAAGCCTGCGGCTGATTGCAACGCAAAAAAAGAAAGGCCTCGAACGTTATGTTCGAGGCCTTTTTTGTGGCTAGCTGCCAGACTTGTTGTAGCGCCAATACCCCATCAGGTTGAGCGACTCGCGAGGGATACCGCATTCCTTGATCAGGTATCTGCGCAAACTCATCACCGCCGCAGACTCTCCAGCAACCCAACCGTAAAATCCTTCGGGAGCCGTCTCGGCAATTTCCCAGAGAATGTCCTTGTCGATGTCGACATCGGCCAACTCGACTGCACGCCCTGCTGCCGACCTATGAATGGGCAGCTTTGCCTCACGCACCGCCTCAACCATCAATGCTCCAGTTACCGTTTCACCCGCTTGATCGCGGATTAACCACTGCACCGACAGCCCCGGCCAATGAGGAACGGCAAGCATGTCCTGTGCGCTATCGACTTCGAAAAATGCCTGGACTTGCGGCGGCTCGGCAAGCACTGCCAACTCATCCAGAATACCCATGGCAGCCGGTAGCGCCGTCGCGTCGGCGACGAGCAGAACCTGCTTGAGGACTTGCGGCGGTTTCCATTCAAATCCTCCGGCATCCTGCGCCGAGAAATGGCTGTCGGGAGCGAGGATCTGCATCGACTCACCGGGTTGCGCTCGAAGCGCCCAGCGAGATGCCGGCCCAGTCTCGCCGTGCAGGACGAAATCGATATCCACTTCACCCTGTGAGGCGCGCAAATGGCGAATGGTGTAAGTGCGCATCGCCGGACGTCGATCCGCCAGCATCGCCCGGAAGCGAGCGTACCAGCCTTCGCTCTGGGAAAGCCTGGATTGCGAACCGTCGGCGGCAGGAAAAAACAGCTTCACCCGTTGATCCGGCGCCCAAGTAGCCATTTCATTGACTGGCGGGCCGCTGAGCGTGATCCGCATCATGTGCGGGGTCAACTGCGTTTTACGATGCAGGATGACATCGAATAATTTGTAGGGATTGGCGGAGGCCATGCGGAGCTCCTTCTGGAAATCATCGGCGACTTCAAAAGGAACGAATCGCGTTTGACAACCTTTAGGCAGCTCCGCCGAATGGATCGTTTACGGCGTGAGCGGATGTTCAACCAGCACCGATTCAACATTCTGCTTTTTGGCCTTCACCAATGCTGCATCAACTTGCACCTTTCGAGCTTCTGCCTCGGCCTGGGAATTGAACGGACCAATCAGAATCCGCGTCTTGCCGCTACTGTCCTTGATGACAGTCGGAACGAAAGCATGTTCGATCAACCAGCCACTCAGGTCACTGACTGCCTGAGGGGTTTCGCCGCGCACTTCCAGATCCCACTGTGGAGCAGAGACCACCGCTGGAGCGCTCGCCACCGCCGCTTTCGGCTTCTGCACGTCTACACTCTTGCCTTCACCACATCCTGCCAATGCCAGTGCCGCGACCATCCAGACCAATTTGCGCACAACGCTTTCCTCGGAAATCTCAAAGCGGCGATCTTATCATTCATAAATACTTCGCGAGCCCCGCAAAATGGGCACAAAACAACGAGATTGATGATTGCAGCCTCTGTATAGTTACGCCCTGGGAATTAATGCCACATCTGCGCGTCAGAAAGAGGCACCCAAACCATGAGACTTCGCACTAATCTATACGTACCACCGACCTCTGCACTGTCTGAATCAGGTGCCCTACAAAGCAATCAAGGAGAAGACCATGCTGATACTCACCCGCAAAGTCGGTGAAAGCATAAATATTGGTGATGACATTACTATCACTATCCTGGGCGTTAGCGGCCAGCAAGTACGAATTGGCATCAATGCCCCGAAGAACGTTGCGGTGCACCGTGAAGAGATTTACCAGCGCATTCAGGCTGGCCTGACCGCTCCGGACAAGCCACAAACTCCCTGAAACGCCTCGCAGTCAGTAGCCAGTTCGTTTGCCTCGTGTAATGACTGGCTAAAGATTCACGCGCCGTATCGCCATCCGCTCCCCACTCTGCTGGGCACGGCGCCTGACACGCGAATCCCCTTCCGATTCATTGCTGTACCCCATCCCCAGTTGCCGCCCGATACTACCCGCCATTCCCAAGGCTGGCTGTCGGACGTTTCCGATAGAGCGCAGGGAATTTGCTCTGCTAAGCGAATGTCACGCCACGCGCCATACCTGTGGCGGCTACCACCATGAGCACCAGCAGCAATGCCTCGACATGACTGATTCGTGCGTACAGCTTTGCACGCCCGGTATCGAACGCCGCACCCCGCGCTGAGGCAATCCGCCATTTGACCAACGTGATCATCGGCGCAAGCTCTATCAACAGAATAAGCACAAACAACGTCATCTTCAGATGGAACAGTGGCTGATGAAGATAATAGTCAGTGCCCTTTTCATATCCGCCAAACGCCCGCATCCCACCCGTCACAAGCAGAATCAACGCAGAAACGCCCCATAGATTATCGGCAAGCAAAACCCGCCCGGCCTCCCCCGTGCCGGCCGCCAAGCGACTGAACGCCGCTGCGCGCGTCAGCACGGCCCAAAAGCCCAAGGCAAAAGCCAGTAGATGAATAGCCGCTAGAAACCAGTGAACCAGCATCGACACACTCCTTTGGAAAGGGTTGAAATTCGGCCAGTCAGTAGTAGTTGAAAAAGTACGGATTTGCCCGCACAGGATCGCAGGAACAAAGAGAAGCACTGCGAAAGCCAAATCGCAGGCAAAAAAAATCCCAAGCAGCTGATGGAAGCTTGGGATTTAAAAATGCATAAACCGTGGTGGTGAACGCGGGGCGGATGTTACTGAATTCCACGATCGGTAACAACGATTTTTTGATAACCGGTTGGTTCGTAACATCGGTAAGCCATTAAATATCAACACTATTTAATGGGCGAAAAAGTCGACCCGTTGAAATTTTCAGCTCCGAGCGATCCACATCGAAAAACAGCGGTACTCGCCCAAACCAATACATCAGAAGGGAGCGAAACGAAGAGCTTTGAAAGAGATTTAAAATCGCAGTGTCTAGTCCTGAAATAGGTTTACACCTGTTTCAGCCTCAAAACGCCCGATGCACCGCATCGGGCGTTTTGTATTTCAGCGACAGATGAGGCCGCTCGTTGTTATAGATCTGCACCGACTCGTCCACCATCCGGATGGCCTCTGCAAAATCTTTGGGGCGATGCAGCAATAACTCGTTTTTCAAAATCCCGTTCACACGCTCAGCCAACGCATTTTGGTAGCAGTCGTAGCCATCGGTCATTGAGCAGGTGATGCCGTATTTGGCATGCAGCCGCTGATAAAGCTCGGAGCAGTATTGGACGCCTCTATCCGAGTGATGCACCAGGCGTTGCTCCGTTGTCCGCTGCCTGAGGGCTTTGTTGAACGCCTGGATCACCGATTCGGTGTGCAAGCTTTCATGGACATGGTGCCCCACGATTTTTCGAGAGTACGCATCGGTGATCAAACTCAGATAAGCCACACCCGTTTGCGTCGGTAAGTAGGTGATGTCCGCAACCCATACTTGCTCTGGCGCCTTGGCGACTACCTGAATCGGTCCATCTTTGAGCAGGTTTGGATGCCGGCGAAAGCGATGATGGCTGTCTGTCGTTTTGTGATACGCCCGTCTGCGGGGAACCAGTTCGCGCCGATCTCGCAAGATATCGAATAAACGGTCTCGACCAACCTTTACGGACACTTCTGGCTCAGTGCGCATTAGATTGTGAAGTTTTCGGGTGCCAAGGCGCGGCTGCCTAAGTCGCTTTTCCCTCACGAATCCCATCACTTCCTGGGCATGACGGGCCCGGGCATCACACGCCCGGTTGCGCTTGTAATAAGCCTGACGGGAAATCCCCATGAACTGGCAAGCCCTACTGATGCTCAGGCCTTGGATCTGCCCTTGGGAGAGGACTTGCCGGATCGCTTTTTTACGACAGAAACACCGAAGTCGTTCTTCAAAACGTCAACGACGGCCTCGAAAAACTGAGCTTTCTGGTTGGCTTGGGCAAGCTTTTCTTCAAGCTCTTTGATTCGCTGTTCGGGTGTCAGGGGTTTATCGGGCTCATCCATGGAACGGGGTCTCTTGGAGCGAATGGACGCGCCTTGACTCCAGTCCTGCCGACCATGCCTGCGTAACCAGTTCAGTACGGTCGTTTTACCCTGAATGCCATAGCGCTCTTGAGCCTCTTTATAACTCAACTCGCCTTTTTCGACCTGATCGACGACCGACAATTTAAAGG
This sequence comes from Pseudomonas sp. LBUM1648, assembly GCF_059716145.1. Classification (NCBI taxonomy): domain Bacteria; kingdom Pseudomonadati; phylum Pseudomonadota; class Gammaproteobacteria; order Pseudomonadales; family Pseudomonadaceae; genus Pseudomonas; species Pseudomonas sp. LBUM1648. The sequence goes on along the minus strand of NZ_CP166808.1, from coordinate 2,264,892 downwards.
TCAGCGTGTAATCACGCTGACTGCGCCTTTCTCCCGTATTCATTACTCCCTCCTGAGAATGGGTCAGAAGGTGTAAACCTTATTCAGGACGGGACACAGACAACAAAAAAGGGCCCACCTTTCGGTGAGCCCTTCTAGACCGCCCAGCAGAGCGGATTTTGTTTGGTAGGCGCGATTGGACTCGAACCAACGACCCCCACCATGTCAAGGTGGTGCTCTAACCAACTGAGCTACGTGCCTGCTGTGAGGCGGCATTCTACGGATTTCCGGAGGGGTGTCAACACCTTTTTTTCACCTAACCCTATGAATATGCAAAATATTTAATTTCTGGCCAGAGAAGAAGATTTTCCGGTGGCTGGCGGAGGTTTTTCAACTCGGGTAGGATCGGCGCACTCGTAAAATATATTAAACAGAGGCTGCAGGATGGCGAATACCCTTTACCCAGAGTCTTATTACGCCGCGTCGGCCAATGCCGTACCGCCACGTCCGGCCTTGCAGGATGATGTGGAGACCGACGTCTGTGTGATTGGCGCCGGGTATACCGGGCTGTCCTCCGCCCTGTTCCTGCTGGAAAACGGTTTTCGCGTGACCGTACTGGAAGCGGCCAAGGTCGGTTTCGGCGCGTCGGGCCGTAATGGTGGCCAGATCGTCAACAGCTACAGCCGCGACATCGACGTGATCGAGCGTACCGTTGGCCCTAAACAGGCGCAACTACTCGGGCAGATGGCTTTTGAGGGCGGGCGGATCATTCGCGAACGCGTGGCCAAGTACAACATTCAGTGCGATCTGAAGGATGGGGGCGTGTTTGCCGCACTGACAGCAAAACAAATGGGCCATCTGGAATCGCAGAAACGCCTGTGGGAGCGTTTCGGCCACACGCAATTAGAGTTGCTGGATCAGCGCCGTATTCGCGAAGTGGTCGCCTGCGATCAATACGTCGGCGGGATGCTCGACATGAGCGGTGGCCACATACATCCACTGAACCTGGCGCTCGGCGAAGCGGCCGCCGTTGAATCCCTCGGCGGCACTATCTATGAGCAATCGCCCGCCGTGCGCATCGAGCGCGGCGCAAACCCGGTCGTGCATACACCGCAAGGCAAGGTCAGAGCCAAATTCATCATCGTCGCCGGCAACGCCTACCTCGGCAATCTGGTGCCGGAGCTGGCAGCCAAATCCATGCCGTGCGGCACCCAGGTGATTACCACGGAGCCGCTGGGTGATGAACTGGCAAAGACCCTGCTGCCTCAGGACTACTGCGTCGAGGACTGCAACTACTTGCTCGATTATTACCGCCTGACGGGCGACAAGCGCCTGATCTTCGGCGGCGGCGTGGTTTATGGCGCACGGGATCCGGCCAACATCGAAGCAATCATCCGCCCGAAAATGCTCAAAGCCTTTCCGCAGCTCAAGGACGTGAAGATCGACTACGCCTGGACAGGAAATTTCCTGCTGACGCTGTCGCGTTTGCCTCAGGTTGGGCGCTTGGGTGACAACATCTATTACTCGCAAGGCTGCAGCGGCCATGGTGTGACTTATACGCATCTGGCCGGCAAGGTGTTGGCCGAGGCATTGCGTGGTCAGGCCGAGCGTTTTGATGCGTTCGCTGATCTGCCGCACTACCCGTTCCCGGGTGGACAAATGTTGCGCACACCGTTTGCAGCGCTAGGCGCTTGGTATTACGGACTGCGCGACAAGTTTGGAATGTAAAAGAAGGCCGCTGGAAAAGCGGCCTTTTATTGAGAGCGAAACACTGTCAGAGCTGATCGCGAGCAATCCCGCTACGAATCCGCAAGATATCGGCAAGCACCGCCAAGGCAATCTCCGCCGGCGTCTTGCTGCCGAGGTTAAGACCAATCGGCGCATGAATCCGCGCCAACTCGCCCTCCCCCAACCCGCCGATACGACGCAAACGCTCGAAGCGCTTCTGCGATGTCTGCTGTGAACCCATGACACCAATGTAGAACGCCTCGGTGCGTACCGCTTCCATCATCGCCAGATCGTCGATACGTGGATCGTGGGTCAGTGCCACCACTGCCGTGTCGCGGTGGCAACCACCGTCGGCAATGAACACCGACGGCAGTTGCCGACGAATCTCCACACCATTGAGAACCACGCCTTCAAGCACTTCATCGCGCGGGTCACAGAGAATCACTTCGAAGCCCAATCCCACGGCAAACTCGGCACACGCCTGCGCCACGCTGGAATACCCGGCGAGCAACAAGCGCTGCGCCGCGCCGACGCGGATACGCACCCGATCGATCTCACGCTCGATCCGCGCACCCTGCTCACGGTCAGCAAACAGACTGCGCGCACCACTGGCCAGATCGACCTCACGAATCACCCGACGCTGACCAAGCAGCGCCGACTCCAGTTCACGCAAATGCGCCTGCACATCACAGTCAGCGTCAAATTTCTCTACCAGCACATCGAGAATGCCGCCACAGGGCAGGCTGACCCGCGAACGCGGATCGTCGCCTTCGCCGTAGCGCACCACGCTGACCGCATCGAGAAACGCACCTTCGGCGACGCGCTCGAGAAAATCCTCCTCGACGCAACCGCCAGACAGCGACCCGATCCACAGTCCGCCATCATTCACTGCCAGCAGCGAACCCGGCGCACGCGGTGCCGAGCCATAAGTGGTCAGCACGGTGCAGAGCCAGATTCGCCGCCCCGCCACCGACCACTCCAGTGCCCGTCGCACCACTTGTAGATCAAGATGCTGCATGTCAGTGCGCCTTGTGCTCAATGGACGGCGCTTCGGCTTGCAGCTTCTGCACCTCGGTCACCGCCAGTTCACCGGACTGACCGCCCCAGCCTTGTCGCAGGTAGTTCAGCAGATCAGTCAGCTGTTCAGGGCTCAACTTATCGGCAAAACCCGGCATCGGCTGCATGTGCTCGAAACCGGCGAACTTCTGTTCGCCGATACCGTCTTCGATCACGCGCAACAGATTGCGTGGATCTTCCAATCGCAGCGTGGTGTTGCCGCGCATGGCCACCGCAATGTGCGGCTTGCCTTCGCCACCAGCGGCGTGGCAACCGGCGCAGACGTTCAAGTAGTCCTGACGGCCGCGCTGGGCGCTTGGGCTGAGCTTGTCCACTGGCACTTCGACCAGTGCTTTGGCTGCCGGCGGTTTATCGCCAAGCAGGAAGGTGGCCATCGCTGCCAGATCGGTGTCGTTCAGCCCCTGAGTACTGTTGTGGAACACCGGGAACATCTCGTTGAACATCGTCCCTTGCGCACTCATGCCGTGCTTGAGGAAGGTACTCAGGTCCTGATGATTCCAGCCGCGCGCCGCCAGATCAGTGGCCAGCAGGCTCGGCGCCAGATAGCCATTGAGGATGCCGCCAGTCATGCGTTTGTCCATCTGCATCGCGCCCGGCAGGCCGCGTGGCGTATGGCACTCGCCGCAGTGGCCGAGGACGTCGACCATGTATTGCCCGCGCTTCCAGGCTTCACTTTTGCCTTCGCCAGACTCAAGTTTCACGTCTTTGCCGTACATCATGTTCCAACCCATCAGGCCCAGACGCACGTTGAACGGAAAGCTGAGGCTGGTGACCGGAGCCGCGCGCTCGATTGGCTCGACGGTTTTCAGGTACGCATGAATCGCGTCCGAATCTTCACGCGGCACCAAGTGATACGAGGTATACGGCATTGCCGGATACAGGTTCGCACCATCGCGACGCTTGCCTGCGGTCAGCGCAGCGAAGAACTCGTCATCGGTATACAAACCGATGCCGTGCTCTTTGCTCGGAGTGATGTTGGTGCCGTAAATCGTGCCAAACGGCGACACAATCGGCAGGCCGCCAGCATACGGCGCGCCACCCGGCGCGGTGTGGCAGGCCATGCAGTCGGCGGCGCGGGCAAGGTACTCGCCGCGCTTGACCTGATCATCGGCATGGGCAAAAAGTACCGGCGCAGCCAGCCCGACCGCCAGGGTCAGGCGGGTGATTAAAAGCTTCATGCTTAACCCTCCTTGACCAGGCCGAGATCGGTTAACACGTTGCGGGTGGCGTTGTAGTAACGCACGTACCCGGTGCAACGGCAGACGTGGTGACCGAGGCTGTCCTCAATGACTTGTTCCAGTTTGCTTTTGACGATCGGCTGGCGTTGCAGCTTTTCAACCAAAACGGTCGCGGCGTTGACGAAGCCCGGCGCGCAGTAGCTGCACTGGAAGGCGAATTCATCGACGAACCGTTGCTGGATCGGATTCAGCTCAGTGACCTGTCCCTGCTCATCGCGGGTCGCATGGCCTTCGATGGTGCGGACTTTTTTGCCTTCGAAGTAATGCGCGCCAGTGATGCAGGTGCGCACTTCTTCGCTGGTGCCGTCCGGGTTGTCGACGATCACCACGCAGGCGTGGCAAATACCCTGGCCACAACCCAGACGCGAACCGGTGAGATTTTTGTATTCGTGCAAGTAGTCGATCATCGGCAGGTCATCAGGGATGTCCACCGGGCCGACGGATTGACCATTAAGGGTCAGTTGAAGCGGACGGTTAGCCATTGAGGGCCTCCTTGATGCGCGCAGCAGTGATAGGCAGATCGCGAACACGTTTACCAATGGCGTGTGCCACGGCATTACCGATGGCACCGACCACCGGGATCATCACCACTTCGGCAATGCCTTTGGACGGGTCGCTTGGCGACAGCGGCGGCAGAATTTCCGCCGTCTGCTTCCACACCGCGACGTGGCGCGCCATCGGCAGACGGTAACGGTTGAAGTTCCAGTCACCCTCCCCTGGCCCACCTTCGTACAGCGGCATTTCTTCCATCAGCGCGTGACCGATACCCATCGCGATGCCGCCTTCGAGCTGACCCTTGACCAGTTCTTCGACCAGCACACGACCGCATTCGACCCACGAATGGTGGTTCAGCACTTCGACTTCCGCCGAGCCTTTGTTGACCTTCAACTCGACCAACGTGGCCACAGGGCTGTAGTAAGTCACCGCCGCGTTGTTCAGTTGAGTTACCGGATAGTTGATGTTCTGGCGATCCAGCAGGTGGAAACCGGCAGTGCTCATCAGCGCCTGCTTGGCTTTCGGTGCGCCGTCGCCGTACTTGACCGCAAGACCGTCGAGCGGCAGACGCTCTTTCACGCCGTCGATGCTGTATTCGGCCTCGGCCCAGCTCCAACGGTTGAAACCATGCACCGTGGCGCCAGTGACCAGACCGCGCTCGTGAGCACGCTTTGCCAGCTCCTCGAAGCTCAGCGGCTGCATGCCGTTGGCGGTGAGTTTGCCGTCAACCCAATGCGCATCTTCGCGACGCACAACATAAGGGTTGGCCTGACCGCCATAAGGGCCCTGACGCCAGATCTCCAGCGCCGCTGGCCACAAGCCGTGGTTGAACAACACACGCGCCGCTTCGCGGGTGGCGTGGCTGAAGTAGTAAGCCGAGTTGGTCGCCGACGACGCCGAGGCCAACTTGCCAACCCAACGCGGATTGCGCAGCAGATTGTCCTGCTCGGCCTGGCTCATGATGTATGGGTTGCCGCTGGTGATCAGCTGCAATTCCTTCCATTCGGTTTCGCCCGTCTTTACTTCGTGGGCGGGACTGCCAAGGAAGTCGGCGACCACCAGGGCTTGCGAAGTAGACATGCCGGTGCCGATTTCGATGCCGATGTGGCGCAAGGTGATGCGACCGTCAGCGGTGAATTCGATGCTGGCCATCGGCGCTTCGGAACCGGTGCCGAAGTCTTTCTGGCAAATGGCGAAACCAACGCCGTACCAGTTATCCGGATCGGCCGCTTCGCGCTGCTTCTTGATCGCGTCGCGGTTTTTCCAGACTTCGTGCACCGAGGCCTTGTCGAGAATTTCGTGCAGGCGCAAGGCACCGGCCGGGATCGCACCCTGGGTGTTTTTCATGCCGGAACGCAGAGCATTCTTGCGACGCAGATCAATCGCGTCGACACCGAGGCGATTGGCGATTTCGTCGACCATCATTTCGGTCGAGGCCATGCTCTGCAGCGTACCGTAACCGCGCATCGAACCCGCCTCAACAGCACGGGAGTGGTAAGCGGTGACTTGCAAGTCGTTCTGCGGCATGTAGTAGATCGACTGCGCCGCCGTAGCGCCAACCGCAGCTACCGATGGGCTGTAGTTGATGCGACCGCCACCGTCGACGCTCATTTCGGCGCGGAAGATCTTGAAGCTGTAGTCATTCTTGTCCACGGCAAGTTGGTAGCGGATGTCGAACGGGTGACGCTTGATGCCGCTCTGGAACTGTTCGTAGCGGTCGTTGGCCAGACGTACCGGCACACCGGCGCCGTACAGCGCAGCAAGGGCTGCGTAGTAGACGAAGATGTTGTGGTCTTTGGAACCGTAGCCCACGGTGTAACCGGGGTGCATGCTCAGATTGGTCAGCCCGAATCGCGACGGCCCGATCATTTTCGCGGTCTCGGTCGCAGTTTCCAGTGGACACTGGGTGGCCACGACGAAGTGCAAAGTCTTGGTTTTCGGATCGTACCAACCGTTGCCGTTATCCGGCTCCATGGCGGCTGGCTCGATCGACGGGGTCTTGTAGCGTTCGTCGAACACCAGCCAGTTGTCCGGTGGTGTGTCGATCTCATTCTTCATGCGCTCGGCGTAGAACAGGCCCCGCTCGGTCAGGTTACCGTGCAGGTTCGGCTGTGAATTCCACACCGGGCGACGGTTTTTCAGCATCGGGAACAGGATCGAGTCCTTGAGGCTGGCGAACTCGTCTTCATCGGCAGAGGTTGGGCCGCCGACGCGCACGTAGCGGAAGCTGCCGTAGGGATCGCCTTCGTAGAACGGCACTTGAGCACCGTAACGAATCGCCTTGTCATTGAATTTGAGTTTGTTCTTCGCCTGACGGAAACGCTCGAAGTCGTTCCAGATCAGGATCGCCACCGGGTGACCGATGAACATCGGCACCTTGCCTTCCGGCAGCAAAGGGTCCGGCGCGTGCTCTTCCGGAAACACGATGCCGTCCTTGACCAAGTCGGCAGCGGTGACGATGCGATCAGGCTGCAAGTCGGCGCCGAGCCACGACAGATCGTAACCCTCGTAGATACGGTCGGCCTTGATGGTTTTCAGCAGCATGGCGTGGCCTTGTTGCTCAGGCCAGCCCGGCATGTCCTTGGAGCGGATGTCTCGGGCAAACACTTTGCTGCCGCAGACTTTAGACAAGGCATCGTTACGCTGGCGCGCCTTGCCGTTGTTGCCGAGCCACTTCTCGGACGGCACGGTCACGCTGTTTTCCATCAAGGCAGCCAGCGCCTGACTGCTGAGCGGCGTGAGCGTGACGCTCACACCCGCCACCAGCCCGCCCTGGAGGAACGAGCGCCGGGATATTTCACGGTTGGACATGGATCATCCTCTGGGCGGTTATGTGTCCGCCCTTCTGGTTATCTACTGGGAATCTCGAGTCTTGCAGAAGCTCTTTCTGGCGAAGCAAAGAGCTGTGTTGACAGTGCAAAGCTGACCGAAAGGTTAACTTTAAAGGTTTCTTCGGCCGCGGCAAACAACCAGTTACAAAAATTTGACTAAAGAATCAAAAAATCAATGCGACGTGGCATCGCAGCAGGTCCGTAGGGATAACCAGGCGTGCCTATGCGGGATCTGTATTGGACAGTGGATGGGGGGAACAGGAAGAGAGAGAGAGTGGAGGGTCAAATTTCAGACACAAAAAACCCCGGTCTTTCGACCAGGGTCTTTGCTATCGGATCCGACTCAGCAATGCTGACTTCGGTGCTTCAAGGCGTTCAGTGGGTCCTTGAAGCAGATATGGCGCAGCGGACGGGACTCGAACCCGCGACCCCCGGCGTGACAGGCCGGTATTCTAACCGACTGAACTACCGCTGCGTATCGCTTTGAGCTTGCGCTCAAGTAACTCGTTTTGACTGAAAGCTTCGGTGCTTTGCAATCGCGAACCAGACATGTCTGATTCGTTAAATATGGCGCAGCGGACGGGACTCGAACCCGCGACCCCCGGCGTGACAGGCCGGTATTCTAACCGACTGAACTACCGCTGCGCGTCGGTGCAGGCACTTTCAGCCTACGCTCTTGCTTTAGCAAGTTAGTCGGAAGTGGTGGGTGATGACGGGATCGAACCGCCGACATTCTGCTTGTAAGGCAGACGCTCTCCCAGCTGAGCTAATCACCCGTTTGCATCTCCGAGGCCGCGAAATTTACGCAGGTAGCGAACCTAAGTCAATAGCAGGATTGAAGTTTTTCTAAAAAAGACGAAATAGAGTCATTCCGTATAGATCATCTTCTTGGTCATACCGCCATCGACCACAAATTCCTGCCCGGTAACAAACCCGGCATTGCGCGATAGCAGCCAGGCAACCATCGCCGCCACATCCTCGACCGTCCCTACCCTGCCCGCCGGATGCTGGGCATGATCGGCATCAGCCAGGGGCTCAGCCCGACGCGCAGACGGATCCCGCGCATCGATCCAGCCCGGGCTGACCGCATTGACGCGAATCTCCGGCCCAAGGCTGATGGCCAGCGCATGCGTCAGTGCCAGCAATCCACCCTTGCTCGCTGCATAGGCCTCAGTATCCGGCTCAGACTGCCCGGCACGCGTCGATGCCAGATTGACGATCGAGCCGTTATGCGCACGCAGATACGGCGCGCAGTGCTTGGCCAACAGCATCGGCCCACTGAGATTCACCGCCAACACCCGGTTCCAGTAAACCAGATCAAGGCTTTCCAGGGTGATGTTGTGCGGATCGGCCACCGCCGCGTTGCACACCAGCGCATCGAGACGGCCAAACTGCCCCAGCACTTCGGCCACACCGAGAGCCACCTGACTTTCATCGGCAACGTCCATGGCAATGAACCAGGCGTTTTCGCCCAGCACTTTCGCCACTTTCGAACCACGCGCACGATCCAGGTCAGTCAGCACCACTTGCCAGCCTTCACTGATCAGCCATGCCGCGATACCAAGACCGATGCCGCGCGCAGCCCCCGTGACCAGCGCAACGCGGCCATGGGTGGCGGCTTTCGGAGTGGACAACTCGATCACAATGCCGCCAGACCGCGCGCCAGATCGGCTTGCAGATCAGCCACGTCTTCCAGACCGACCGCAACGCGAATCAGACTGTCACGAATGCCCGCCGCTTCACGCTCCTGCGGCGCCAGACGACCGTGGGACGTGGTGCTCGGGTGGGTGATGGTGGTTTTGCTGTCGCCGAGGTTGGCGGTGATCGAAATCAACCGCGTCGCGTCGATAAAGCGCCACGCGCCCTCTTTGCCGCCCTTGACCTCAAAACTCACCACTGCACCGAAGCCCTTCTGCTGACGCTGCGCCAGCTCATGCTGCGGATGACTCTTGAGACCGGCGTAATGGACTTTCTCGATGCCATCCTGCTGCTCCAGCCATTCGGCCAGTTGCTGGGCATTGGCACAGTGGGCCTTCATCCGCAGGTTCAAGGTTTCCAGACCTTTGAGGAAGATCCACGCATTGAACGGACTCAGGGTCGGCCCGGCGGTACGCAGGAAGCCGACTACCTCTTTCATCTGCTCGGCGCGACCGGCAACCACGCCGCCCATGCAACGGCCCTGACCGTCGATGAACTTGGTCGCAGAATGCACGACGATATCGGCGCCGAGCTTCAGCGGCTGCTGCAACGCAGGCGTGCAGAAGCAGTTGTCGACCACCAGCATTGCGCCTTTGGCGTGAGCGATTTGCGCCAGCGCAGCGATGTCCACCAGCTCAGCCAGCGGATTGGACGGCGACTCGACAAAGAGCAATTTGGTGTTGGACTTGATCGCCGCATCCCAGGCCGACAGCTCGGCCAACGGTACGTAATCGACTTCCACGCCGAAACGCTTGAAGTACTTCTCGAACAGACTGATCGTCGAACCGAACACGCTGCGCGATACCAGCACGTGATCGCCGGCACTGCACAGGCTCATGACCACAGCCATGATCGCGGCCATACCGGTCGCAGTCGCAACTGCCTGCTCGGCACTTTCCAGCGCGGCGATGCGCTCTTCGAACGCGCGCACGGTCGGATTGGTGTAACGCGAGTAAACGTTGCCCGGCACTTCCCCGGCAAACCGCGCGGCCGCGTCAGCAGCGGTGCGGAACACATAGCTGGAGGTGAAGAACATCGGATCACCGTGCTCGCCTTCCGGCGTACGGTGCTGACCGGCACGTACGGCCAGGGTATCGAACGCTACGCCTTCGAGATCGCTGTCCAGCCGACCGGCATCCCATTCCTGACTCATGCTGTCACTCCTCGCCCTGTTCTAAATAAATAAAAGTCTTTTGCCAGATACAAAACCGGCCCCTCAGGGCCGGTAGAAACTCAGTTGTTGTACAGATCGATGATCGCACTGACCGCCTGGGTTTTGACCTTCGAGGCATCGTTGCGTGCCTGTTCGATCTTGTCCAGATAAGCCTCGTCGACGTCGCCGGTGACGTACTTGCCGTCGAACACCGCGCAATCGAAGTTCTCGATCTTGATCTTGCCGCCACCGACCGCTTCGATCAAGTCAGGCAAGTCCTGATAGATCAGCCAGTCTGCGCCGATCAGATCAGCCACGTCCTGAGTCGAACGGTTGTGGGCGATCAGCTCGTGAGCGCTCGGCATGTCGATGCCGTAGACGTTCGGGAAGCGCACTGCCGGAGCAGCCGAGCAGAAGTAGACGTTTTTCGCGCCGGCTTCGCGGGCCATCTGAATGATCTGCTTGCACGTGGTGCCGCGCACGATGGAGTCATCCACCAGCATCACGTTCTTGCCGCGGAACTCCAGCTCGATGGCGTTGAGCTTCTGGCGTACCGATTTCTTGCGGGCAGCCTGGCCCGGCATGATGAAGGTACGGCCGATGTAACGGTTCTTGACGAAACCCTCGCGGAATTTCACGCCCAGATGATTGGCCAGCTCCAGCGCTGCGGTGCGGCTGGTGTCCGGAATCGGGATGACCACGTCGATGTCGTGCTCAGGACGCTCGCGGAGGATCTTCTCGGCAAGCTTCTCACCCATGCGCAGACGAGCCTTGTACACCGACACACCGTCGATGATCGAGTCCGGACGCGCCAGATAGACGTGTTCGAAGATGCACGGGGTCAGGGACGGGTTGGTCGCGCACTGACGGGTGTGCAGCTTGCCGTCTTCAGTGATGTAGACCGCTTCGCCCGGCGCCAGGTCGCGAATCAGGGTGAAACCGAGCACGTCCAGCGAAACGCTTTCCGAGGCGATCATGTACTCGACGCCTTCGTCGGTATGACGCTGGCCGAACACGATCGGGCGGATGCCGTGTGGGTCGCGGAAACCGACGATGCCGTAACCGGTGATCATCGCTACTACCGCGTAACCGCCGACGCAACGGTTGTGCACATCGGTCACCGCGGCAAACACGTCTTCTTCGGTCGGTTGCAGCTTGCCGCGCTGGGCCAGCTCGTGAGCGAACACGTTGAGCAGCACTTCCGAGTCGGAACTGGTGTTGACGTGACGCAGATCGGATTCGTAGATTTCTTTGGCCAACTGCTCAACGTTGGTCAGGTTACCGTTATGCGCCAGAGTGATGCCGTAAGGCGAGTTGACGTAAAACGGCTGGGCTTCGGCCGAAGTCGAGCTGCCCGCTGTCGGGTAGCGGACGTGGCCGATACCCATATGGCCGACCAGACGCTGCATGTGGCGCTGATGAAACACGTCACGCACCAGGCCATTGTCCTTGCGCAAGAACAACCGGCCATCATGGCTGGTCACGATACCGGCAGCGTCCTGGCCGCGGTGCTGGAGCACGGTTAGCGCGTCATACAGCGCCTGATTGACGTTCGACTTACCGACGATACCGACGATGCCACACATGCGACGCAACCCCTACTTAATGGATCTGAACTGAACAACACTCACTGTGGCGTTTTCGCCGACGGCAAGAGTTGCTCCTTGAACGGAATATCAGCGGGTACGCTGATTCCGCTGGCAAGCCACTGACTGCTCCACCCGAGAATCAGGTTTTTGGACCAGTCGGCGACCAATAGAAACTTTGGCACGAGCTGTGATTCTTTCCACCACCCGTCCTGCTGTACCGGCCCCAGGCTCAATAGCCCGACTGCCACGACCACCAGCAACACGCCACGCGCAGCGCCGAAGGCCATGCCCAGGAATCGGTCGGTCCCGGACAACCCGGTGACGCGAACCAACTCGCCGATAAGATAATTGATCATTGCGCCCACGATCAGTGTGGCGACAAACATGATGGCACAGCCCGCGATCACGCGAGCCGATGGGGTTTCGATGTATCCGGCGAGGTACTCGGACAGTGAGCCACCGAACATCCAGGCGACGACTCCTGCGATGATCCAGGTCACCAGCGATAATGCTTCCTTGACGAAGCCGCGGCTCAAACTGATCAAAGCGGAGATGGCGATGATTGCAACGATCGCCCAGTCAACCCAGGTAAATGGCACAGTGCAGCCTACAGACGGATAAGGCGGCGCATTTTAGCAGAGCGCATGGCTATCGGTAAGCTGCGATTTTCAGTGCATTTCAATCGAATCGATAGATCTTAGCCACGCTCGGGCTGGAAGCGCACGACAAAGCCCTTGAGGTTCTGCTGACGGCTCAACAGATCACGCAGACGATCGGCCTCGGCACGCTCGATCAGCGGCCCGACGAACACCCGATTCTTGCCATCGGCAGAGCGGATGTAAGCGTTATACCCCTGGCTGCGCAGGTTTTTTTGCAAGCTTTCGGCGCTGGCGCGACTCGACAGGCTCGCCAGTTGAACCGACCAGCTCACCGACAGACCATTGGCATCGACACGGCTTTGCGCGGCATCAGGCTTGGTCGACGCAGCAGCGATCGGCTGAGCAGGCGCCGGAATCGGCTTGGCCACCGCAGGCGGCGCAGTCGGTTTGGCGATTGCTATGGGAGCTGTCGGCGCCGGGGCAGGCGCGATCGGTGCAGCAGGTGCAGTGTCTTCTGCGACCTCTTCATCCGTTGGCACAGGTTCTTGCGGCAAAGCTTGCGGCTCAGGCACGGCCACCGATTCCAATTGCACCTGCGGCACAGAAGGGGCTTGCGGAGCAGCCGGGGCCTCGACAGTCACTTGCCGCTGTTCGTCCTGACGGGAAAACAGCATCGGCAGGAAAATCACCGCCAGCGCTACCAGCACCAGCGCGCCAACCATGCGCTGCTTGTACGCTTTATCCAGCAAAGCCATTTGCCGCTTCCTCCGTGGAGCGCCGGGCCAGCCATTCAAGGGCCTCGGCGACACAATAAAATGATCCGAACAACAGAATCTCGTCGTCGCGGGTTGCGACTGCGCACTGCCCTTCCAAAGCGGCGGCAACACTGTCGTAAGACGTGACCGATGCGCCAAGGTTCTGCAAGGTCGCATGCAATTCTGCTACCGGACGCGCGCGCGGCGAATCCAGCGGCGCCACGGCCCAGTGCTGGACACTAGCATTCAATTCGCTGACAACACCATCCAGATCCTTGTCCGCCAGCAAGCCGAACACCGCCAGACGCTTGCCGACCGGAGGTCGCGAGGCCAGACAACGGGCTAAATACTCGGCCGCGTGCGGGTTATGACCCACATCCAGTAACAGATTCAGGCGCTTGCCGTTCCATTGGAACGAACGACGATCCAGCCGACCGACCACGCGAGTCGCCTGCAAGGCGGCCACAATTTGCCGGGCACTCCATGGCAAACCGAGCAGCAGATAAGCCTGCAACGCCAGCGCGGCGTTTTCCATCGGCAGATCGAGCAATGGCAAGTCGTGCAATTCGACAACCTGGCCCTGCGCATCGGTGCCGCGCCACTGCCAGTTCTGGTCAGTGATGCCAAGGTCAAAGTCGCGTCCACGCAGAAAGAACGGGCATGCCAGTTCGCGCGCTTTATCGAGCAACGGTTGCGGAGGATTCAGGTCGCCACACAAGGCAGGCTTGCCCTGGCGGAAGATACCAGCCTTCTCGAAGGCCACCGACTCACGGGTGTCGCCCAGATAATCGGCGTGATCGACGCCAATGCTGGTGACCAGCGCGATATCGGCGTCTACCACGTTGACCGTGTCCAGACGCCCGCCCAGACCGACTTCCAGCACCACCGCATCGAGCCCGGCCTGTTGAAACAGCCAGAACGCCGCCAGGGTGCCCATTTCGAAGTAAGTCAGGGAAGTTTCGCCGCGCCCGGCCTCGACCGCTGCAAAGGCTTCGCACAGCTGTGCGTCAGTGGCTTCGACACCATTGAGCTGCACCCGCTCGTTGTAACGCAGCAGGTGCGGAGAATTGTAGACACCAACGCTCAGGCCCTGCGCCCGTAGCAACGAAGCCACGAATGCGCAGGTCGACCCCTTGCCGTTGGTGCCGGTGACCGTAATCACCCGAGGCGCCGGCTGGCCCAGCCCCATGCGGGACGCTACCTGTTGCGAACGCTCCAGGCCCATGTCGATGGCCGACGGATGCAACTGCTCAAGGTAGGCGAGCCACTCGCCAAGGGTGCGCTCGGTCATAGGCCAGCAGGCACGGGCGGAACCACGATCGGCTCGATTGGCGCCGCGACGAATTTTGGCGTCGGCTTGCCAGTCATTTGTGCCAGCAGGTTACCCAGACGTGGGCGAAGTTCCTGACGGTGGATGATCATGTCGATCGCACCGTGCTCCAGCAGGAATTCACTGCGCTGGAAGCCTTCCGGAAGTTTTTCACGTACGGTCTGCTCGATGACACGCGGACCGGCGAAACCGATCAGAGCCTTAGGTTCGCCGACGATCACGTCGCCGAGCATCGCCAGACTGGCGGAAACGCCGCCGTAGACCGGATCGGTCAGTACGGAGATGAACGGAATGCCTTCTTCACGCAGACGCGCCAGCACGGCCGAAGTCTTGGCCATCTGCATCAGCGAGATCAGGGCTTCCTGCATACGCGCACCACCGGAGGCGGCGAAGCAAATCATCGGGCAACGATTTTCCAGTGCGTAGTTGGCAGCGCGTACGAAACGCTCACCAACGATGGCGCCCATGGAGCCGCCCATGAAGCTGAATTCAAACGCCGAAACCACCACCGGCATGCCCAGCAGGGTGCCACTTACGGAAATCAGTGCGTCTTTTTCGCCAGTCTGCTTCTGCGCAGCGGTCAGGCGATCCTTGTACTTCTTGCCGTCGCGGAATTTCAGACGGTCAACCGGCTCCAGATCGGCACCCAGTTCGTTGCGACCTTCGGCATCGAGGAAGATGTCGATACGCGCACGTGCGCCGATGCGCATGTGGTGGTTGCACTTGGGGCAAACGTCCAGGGTCTTTTCCAGCTCCGGACGATACAGCACAGCCTCGCAGGACGGGCATTTGTGCCACAGACCTTCAGGCACCGAGCTCTTCTTGACCTCCGAACGCATGATCGAAGGGATCAGTTTGTCTACTAACCAGTTGCTCATGCTTTCTTTCTCCAGTACCGGCGGCCCGAACGCTCTGGTTCGCAGCCCCGCGTATGCCCTTCAGCTAAATTCATGTGTGTGGCGATGATTGCTGGACAGCCACGGTCAGTGCGAAACATGACCTGCGTGCCATCCGGAAACCCTCAGCCTCGCCTGCTTTATGCAGGTGCATTGATGGACGGCGGCAGTTCGCCAGCCGTCACATTCATATCCCGCGTACAGCGTTGATAAACGCGCGAATCTTTGCGTGATCCTTGATGCCCTTGCTCGCCTCTACCCCGCCGCTGACATCGACTGCATACGGGTGAACCCGCGCCACGGCATCTGCGACGTTCTCCGGAGTGAGCCCGCCCGCCAGAATCAGCGGCTTACTCAACTCCCGAGGAATCAATGACCAGTCAAACGCCTCGCCGGTTCCGCCGGGCACACCTTCAACGTAGGTATCAAGCAATACGCCGCTGGCACTCGGATAAGCGTTGCAGGCGGCAGCAATATCATCGCCAGCCTTGACTCGCAGCGCCTTGATGTACGGACGATGCCAGCCTTCACACTCCTCAGCGGTCTCGTCACCGTGAAACTGCAACAGATCCAGCGGTACGGCATCGAGGATTTCCCCCAACTCACAGCGGCTGGCATTAACGAACAGCCCTACCGTGGTCACGAACGGCGGCAATGCCTTGATGATCGCCCGAGCCTGCTGCACGGTTACCGCGCGCGGGCTCTTGGGGTAAAACACGAATCCGATCGCATCCGCCCCAGCCTCAACGGCGGCCAGCGCATCTTCTATGCGGGTAATCCCGCAGATCTTGCTGCGAACGGCTGACATGTCGAGAAAAACTCCGAGGCAAATCCGGGAAAGTCCCGGATGGTAACAAAAGCGCTCGAGGGCGTCAGCCGTCAAGTTCCGAGAAACCCGTAAGGAAGTGTGGCCCGATAAAACGCTCGGGCAACGGGAATTCGTCGTGGTACTCGACCTGCACGAGATACAACCCATATGGATGCGCCGTGACACCACCGGAACGGCGTTCGCGGCTTTCCAGCACTTCCTTCATCCACTCAACTGGCCGCTCGCCAGCACCGATGGTCATCAGCACGCCGGCGATGTTGCGCACCATGTGATGCAGGAAGGCGTTGGCGCGAATGTCGAGCACGATCATCTTGCCGTGACGGGTGACGCGCAGGTGATGCATCTTCTTGATCGGTGATTTGGCCTGACATTGCCCTGCGCGGAAGGCGCTGAAATCATGAGTGCCTATCAGATACTGAGCGGCCTCGGCCATGCGCTCGACATCCAGCGGGCGGTGGTTCCAGGTGATTTCTTCGTTGAGATGCGCCGGACGAATCTGGTCGTTGTAGATGACGTAACGATAACGCCGGGCGATGGCTTTGAACCGCGCGTGAAAATGCGCCGGCATGACCCGCGCCCAACTGACGCTGATGTCGTGGGGCAGGTTGATATTGGCGCCCATCACCCAGGCTTTCAGCGAGCGATTGACCTGAGTGTCGAAATGCACCACTTGTCCGCAGGCGTGCACGCCTGCGTCGGTACGGCCGGCACACTGCAGGGAAACCGGCGCATTGGCGACTTTCGACAGGGCTTTCTCAAGCTCTTCCTGCACCGTCGACACACCCGTTAACTGACGCTGCCAGCCGCTGTAGCGCGAGCCTTTGTATTCAACGCCAAGCGCGACGCGGTAAAAGCCGTCGGGGGCCATTTCGGCGACCGGGTTATCTATGTTTGCCAAGGTGGGACAGCCTGCTGTTTTTGCAAAGGCGGGCATTATAGGGCCTCAAGATCAAAAGATCGCAGCCTTCGACAGCTCCTACATAAAAACGCGGATCACGATGCAGGAGCTGTCGAAGGCTGCGATCTTTTGCTTTTGGAAAAACAAACAAAAACGGCAGCCTCGATGGGCTGCCGTTCTGTTGACTGCTGAACGCTGACTCAGGCCAGGTTGGAAAGCATTTCCTTCGCTTCGCCGCGCTGTTTCTCGTCACCTTCGGTCAACACTTCGTTGAGGATGTCGCGTGCACCGTCGCTGTCGCCCATATCGATGTAGGCCTGGGCCAGATCGAGTTTGGTGGCCGCTTCGTCAGTACCGGCAAGGAAGTCGAAATCATCTTCGCCCAGATCATCACCCATTGCCGCATCGGCTTCGGTGAAAGTCGGTTCGGCGATGCTTTGCGACAGACGATCCAGCTCGGCGTTGACATCGTCCAGTTCGGCAGCAAACGCATCAGGCTCGGCCGGATTGCTGTCCATTTCGTCAGCCAGCGACAGATCGAAATCGGCTGGCAGCTCCAGGTCATCCTGCGGCACGTCGGCAACGACCGGCGCCTCGACAGCTGGCAGATCCTTCACGCCTTCGTCCAGATCCAGCAGGAAGTCGTCATCGGCCAATGCCACGGGCGCAGGCTCAGCGCCAAGGTCCATGTCCAGGTCGAAGTCCGACAGATCGTCCAGATTCTCTTTGATTTCGGTCTGCTGTTGCAGCACCGACTCGAAGCTCAGGTCATCGTCCGACGGGAACTCGTCGAGCTCGATCGGAGCTTCTGGCTCGACCACTGGCGCAGGCTCAACCGGGGTAATGTTGTCGAGATCGTCCAGACTCAGATCAAACGCGCTGTCGAGATTGTCTTCAACAGGAGTCGATTCCGGCGCTTGCGGCTCATCCAGCAGCAGATCCTTGACGTACTGCGCATCCAGCTCGGCAGCAATAGCCGCTGCCGCCAGACCGCCGGCGACCGCTACGGCCATGGCCGGGAAGCGGCTTTTCAGCTCTTCGACCTTGGCGAAGTTGTCGCCATTGGCCACCAGCTGACGCTCCTGAGCAACGAACGCATCACGATCACCTTGCTGACCGTAAACTTCCATCAGCTTCAGACGCAGGTCGCTGCGCTGTGGCTCAAAGCTGACGCCCTCTTCCAGCAACGCGGCTGCCTGATTCAGGCGACCGGCATTGATGTGCGACTGCGCCTTGTCCAGCACGTCGTCGGAGCGCTCGGCTGCCGGGGCAACCAGTGGCGCGGCAATCGGTTCGGCCATGACCACCGGCGCAACTACTGCTGCCGGGATTGGAGATGGCGCAGGAGTTGGCGTGTTCAGTTTGACGCTGGCGGCCGGTGTTTCCAGACCTTCAAAGCTGCTTTCCGGCAGATCCTGCTCGGCGGAGAACTCTTGTTCTTCAGCCAGGGCGCGGGCCATGCGCACATGTTTCTCGGCTTCCTGCTGGGCTTTACGGCGACGGGCCAAAAGCAACAGCAGGAGCAGCAGAACCACAGCACCGCCACCGATCAGACCCAGCAGGATCGGATTGGTCAGCAACTCGTTAAACGTCTTCTCGTCATCGACAACCGGTTTCGGCTCGACCACCGGAGTTTCAGCCGGTGTCTCAGCCGGCGGCGCAATAGCCGATTCCGGCGTAGGCGATGCCGCTGCCGCTTCTGCTGGTGTGGCTGGCGGAGTGGCGGCCAGTTCGGCAGTGATCGCTGGAACCGGTGCGACGGCAGGATTGGCGGCTGGCGCGGCACCCGACCCTTCAGCCTGCATCTTCGCCAGTTGATTGTTCTTCAGTTCGATCAGCTTTTGCAGCTTGTCCAGCTGACTTTGCAGATCGGACATGCGGCTTTTCAGTTCCTCGTTGTCACGACGGGTCGTGTCGAGGCTTTCCTGGGTCACGGCGAGCTTGTTGCTCAGGGCCTTGGCATCGCCGGCCGGGCCGTTGCCGCGCGCCTTGGCGCTTTCGGCGGAGACCAGGCTCAGATTGTCCTGGGCATTGGGCGAAGCGCCGGCATTGCCGCGACCACGATTAGTCGCATCGAGTTGCTGCTGGCCAGTGCCAGGCTTGGCCACGTAACGACGCCCCTGACGCCATGCTTCGTTTTGTGCCGCGACTTCAGCAATAGCTTTCGACTGTGGCAGCGAAGTACTTTGTACCGAGTCAGGCAGACGCAGCACCTGGCCGGTTTTCAATCGATTGATGTTGCCGCCAATGAACGCATCCGGGTTCAGCGCTTGAATGGCCAGCATGGTCTGCTGCACCGAACCGCCGGTGCGCGCCTTCGCGGCGATTTCCCACAGGGTATCGCGCGGCGTGGTGGTGTATTGATTCGAGTGAGTGGCGCCAGTGGTCGGCGCAGTGACGGTTTGCGACGGTGCTGGCTGAGCGGCAGCATCAGCGGTCTGCGGCGAGAACTTCGACGGATCCAGCAGCACGCTGTAATCGCGCAGCAGACGGCCATTCGGCCACATCACCTGGACGAGGAATTTCACCATCGGTTCCGACAGTGGCTTGCTCGAGGTCACGCGCAACACGCTCTTGCCGCTGGCGTTGAGCACCGGGGTAAACGTCAGATCGTTAAGGAATGCCTGGCGATCAACACCGGCCTTGGCGAAATCTTCCGGCGAGGCGAGGCTCGGCACCACTTCGGCAGCGGTGAGATCCTTGACGTCGAGCAGCTCGATCTCGGCCACCAGCGGCTGGTTCAGGGTCGACTTCAGGGTCAGCTCCCCGAGCCCGAGGGCATGCGCCATACCGGAGGACAGCGCCGAGGCGGCCGCTATTGCTAACACCAGTTTGCGAACTTGAACCATAGCCTCATCCTTTGTTTGAACGTTCCTCGGCCAGCGAGAAGATGTTGATTGCCGCTGCCGTAAGGCATTGCGCGCGACGACGACAGGTGTCGCGCGCGATCATTTCTTTGATGCCCCGGAAAGTCCCGGAGGGTAAAACGTTATCGAGTGCTCCGGCCAAGCATAGCGCTCACCTAGATTCAGTCGACAAATTGTTGCCAAGTATCTTTTACAGCAGGTCTTTTATCAACAATTCAGCCACCTGCACAGCATTGAGGGCGGCGCCTTTGCGTACGTTATCTGACGTCAGCCACAGATTTAGTTCCGCCGGGTCGTCGACACCACTGCGCACGCGCCCGACATAAACAACGTCCTGCCCGACCGCGTCACCAACTGCTGTCGGGTAATCACCCGCTTCGACCAGTTCGATACCCGACGCAGCTTCGAGCGCGGCATTGACCTTTTCCAGGTCCACGGCCTTCGCTGACTGCAAGGTCACGCTAAAGCTATCGCCAAAAAACACCGGGGCTTGAACGCAAGTTGCGGAAATCTTTAATAAAGGCTGCGCCAGCACCTGACGCAACTCACGCACCAGGCGTTTTTCCAGCAGCGTATGGCCTTGTGCGTCGGGGGTGCCGACCTGCGCCAGCAGGTTGAAAGCCATTTGACGGTCGAAAAATGTTGGCTCCAGCGGGCGCATGTTCAGCAGTTCGGCGGTCTGTCTCGCCAGTTCGGTCACGGCTTCGCGACCTTGGGCGGAAACGGCCAGATTGGCGGTGACATTGACGTATTGCAGGTCGATCAGATCAAGCAGCGGCGCCAGCACCACGGCGAGCGTGGTGGCCGACGGGCTTGGACTGCTGACCTGGAACGGCGCTTTCAAACCGGCGAGTACAGCGGCGTTGGCTTCCGGCACCACTTGCGGCGCCTGATCGGCCGGCAAGGCGCCGGACAGATCGATCAGCGAGCAACCGGCAGCATGAGCGCGAGCGGCGTAGCTTAGCGAGACGGCAGCACCGGCGGCAAAGAACACCAGTTTGACCTTGCTGAAATCGAACTCGTCGACTTCACGCACGCGCACGTTCTTGTTACGGAACAGCACCGAACTGCCAGCGGATTCACTGCTGGCCAGCAGGTGCAGGTTGCCGACCGGGAAGTCGCGCTCTTGGAGAATCTGTACAAGGGTTTCGCCGACAGTACCGGTGGCGCCGATCACGGCAATATCTAGGGTCTGGGTCATGGTGCGGCCTCTGGCGAAACGGGGGGAGCGGCACTTTACCGGGTGAGTGCCGCACAGGCAATTTCTGTCCGGGATTTGCGGTGCCTCGACCGGCCCCTTCGCGAGCAGGCTCGCTCCCACCTTGAAATGCATTCCCCTGTGGGAGCGAGCCTGCTCGCGAAGAGGCTGGCACAGTCGCCCGAGAAACTTAGGACATAAAAAAACCCGCACCTCTCACAAGGCACGGGTTCTTTCATGGCTTCAATCGATCAACGTTCCAACAGGATCCGCAGCATGCGACGCAGCGGTTCGGCCGCGCCCCACAGCAGTTGGTCGCCGACGGTGAAAGCACCGACGAACTGCGAACCCATGTTCAGCTTGCGCAAACGACCGACCGGAACATTCAGAGTGCCGGTGACCTTGGTCGGGCTCAGCTCCTGCATGCTGATCTCGCGCTGGTTCGGCACCAGTTTGACCCAAGGATTGTGCTGGCTGATCAGCCCTTCGATGTCGGCGATCGGTACGTCTTTGTTCAGCTTGATGGTCAGCGCCTGGCTGTGGCAACGCATGGCGCCGATGCGCACGCAGATGCCGTCGACCGGGATCGGGCTCTTGAAGCGACCCAGAATCTTGTTGGTCTCGGCCTGGGCCTTCCACTCTTCGCGGCTCTGGCCGTTCGGCAATTCCTTGTCGATCCACGGGATCAGGCTGCCGGCCAGCGGCACGCCGAAGTTCTCGGTCGGGTACGCTTCGCTGCGCATGGCTTCAGCCACGCGACGATCGATGTCGAGGATCGCGCTGGCGGGATCGGCCAGTTGATCGGCAACAGCGGCGTGAGTCGCGCCCATCTGCTTGATCAGTTCACGCATGTTCTGCGCGCCGGCACCAGAGGCCGCCTGATAGGTCATGGCGCTCATCCACTCGACCAGACCGGCCTCGAACAGACCGCCCAGGCCCATCAGCATCAGGCTGACGGTGCAGTTGCCGCCGATGTAGTTCTTGGTGCCCGCATCCAGTTGCTGGTCGATAACCTTGCGGTTGACCGGATCGAGAATGATGACCGCGTCATCGTTCATGCGCAGGCTGGAAGCCGCGTCGATCCAGTAACCCTGCCAGCCGGCTTCGCGCAGCTTGGGGAACACTTCGCTGGTGTAGTCGCCGCCCTGGCACGTCAGGATCACGTCGAGGGTTTTCAGCTCTTCAATGCTGTAAGCGTCCTTGAGCGGAGCAATATCCTTGCCCACGGACGGGCCTTGGCCACCGACATTGGAAGTGGTGAAAAACACCGGCTCGATAAGATCGAAATCCTGCTCTTCCAGCATCCGCTGCATGAGCACGGAACCGACCATACCGCGCCAACCGATCAGACCTACACGTTTCATCGCAACTACACCTTCTTGAAAAGTGGGCCGCTGCTTTGTATTGAATTTCGCAGCGGGCCCGAGAGATTACAGATTCCGCAGCGCGGCGACTACTGCGTCGCCCATTTCCTGCGTACCGACTTTAGTGCAACCGGCCGAATAGATGTCGCCGGTGCGCAGCCCTTGATCGAGCACGACGCTGACGGCTTTCTCGATGGCATCGGCCGCATCCTGCAGATTGAAGCTATAACGCAGCATCATCGACACCGACAGAATCGTCGCTAACGGATTGGCAATGCCCTTTCCGGCGATGTCTGGCGCCGAACCGTGGCAAGGCTCGTACATGCCCTTGTTGTTGGCATCCAGTGAGGCCGACGGGAGCATGCCGATGGAGCCGGTGAGCATCGACGCTTCGTCGGACAGAATGTCGCCGAACAGGTTGTCGGTGACGATCACGTCGAACTGCTTCGGCGCGCGCACCAGTTGCATGGCCGCGTTGTCGACGTACATGTGGCTCAGTTCGACTTCCGGGTAATCCTTGGCCACCTGCTCAACCACTTCACGCCACAGTTGGCTGGACGCCAGCACGTTGGCCTTGTCCACCGAGCACAGCTTCTTGCCACGCACCATGGCCATATCGAAACCAACGCGGGCGATGCGGCGGATTTCGCTTTCGCTGTACGGCAGCGTGTCGTAGGCCTGACGCTCGCCGTTTTCCAGCTCGCGGGTGCCACGCGGCGCGCCGAAGTAGATGCCACCGGTCAGCTCACGGACGATCAGGATGTCCAGACCGGCAACGATTTCCGGCTTCAGGCTGGAAGCGTCGGCCAATTGCGGATAGAGAATCGCCGGACGCAGGTTGCCGAACAGGCCCAGTTGCGCACGAATTTTCAGCAGACCGCGCTCAGGGCGAATGTCGCGCTCGATGGTGTCCCATTTCGGCCCACCCACGGCGCCCAGCAGCACAGCATCGGCAGCGCGGGCACGGGCGAGGGTTTCGTCAGCCAGCGGCACGCCGTGCTTGTCGATGGCCGCGCCACCGATCACGTCATGACTCAGCTCGAAGCCCAGACTGTATTTGTCGTTGGCCAGCTCCAGCACCTTGACCGCTTCGGCCATGATTTCCGGACCAATACCGTCACCTGGGAGAATCAGAATCTGCTTGCTCATGCTTTCCTCGTGTCTTCAATCGGTGCGCCGTTTACTGGCACTCCCGGAAAAATTCTTAGCGTTCAGCCATCAACACAATCACATCTGTACTGAACGAGCCATCGGCATCAATCTCAAAATATTCGCGCACTTCGTTGCCCATCGACTGCTGCAACTGGCGGATCGCCGCGCGCATCACTTCGGGTGTGCGCATGCGCTCGACCCAACTGCTGTATTCCAGACGCAGGCGTTGACGCGTGGTGCTGCGGGTATGCAGACCGGCTTCGCTGACCTGACGCAACCACTCGCCGGCGGAATAATCGCGCACATGGCTGGTGTCGCGCAGCACTTCGACGCTTTGCAGGTAAGTGTCGAACAACGGGCTGCCCGGTGACAACACGTCAACAAACGCCGCCACGCCGCCCGGCTTCAGCACCCGACGCACTTCGCGCAGGGCCAGACCGAGGTCGCTCCAGTGATGCGCCGAATAACGGCTGAACACGAAGTCGAACTCGCCATCGGCAAACGGCAGACGCTCGGCGGCGCCGTTGACCGTGGAAATATTGTTCAGACCGCGATCAACGGCAGCGGTAGCCACCACGTCGAGCATCTGCTGCGACAGGTCATAGGCAACCACTTCCTTGACCAGCGGCGCGACGTGAAAACTCACGTGACCGGCGCCACACCCCAGATCCAGCACCCGCGCCTCGCCCTGCCCTGCCAGTTCAGCCTGTAGCAGCGCAAATTCAGTGCCTTGAGCGTGAACGGCGCTGCTCAGGTAGGCGGCGGCCTGTTCACCGAATTGCTTCTGTACGACCTGAGTGTGCTGGGCGGTGCTGGTCATGGTCTCATCCTGCATTTGTGTTGTTTGAGCTGCCATCTTCGCGAGCAGGCTCGCTCCCACAGGGGAATGCATTTCAAGTGTGGGAGCGAGCCTGCTCGCGAAGGGGCCAGCCCTGACTGCATCAATCTCGAATCAATTATGCGTCGCGGAACAACCACGGCTGACTCACCCGATGTTTCGCTTCAAACGTCGCAATCGCTTTGTGGTCTTGCAAGGTCAGGCCAATATCGTCCAGACCGTTGAGCAAGCAATGCTTACGGAACGCATCGATCTCAAAGCTGTAAACCTTGCCATCCGGGCGGGTCACGGTCTGTGCTTGAAGATCAACCTGCAATTGATAGCCCGGCTCGGCTTCGACCTGTTTGAACAGTTCGTCGACTTCAGCGTCGCTGAGGATGATCGGCAGCAAGCCGTTCTTGAAGCTGTTGTTGAAGAAGATGTCGGCGTAGCTCGGCGCGATGATGCTGCGGAAACCGTATTCTTCCAGCGCCCACGGCGCGTGTTCACGGCTGGAGCCGCAACCGAAGTTCTCGCGGGCCAGCAACACGCTGGCGCCTTGATAACGCTCGGCGTTGAGGACGAAGTCCTTGTTCAGCGGGCGCTTGGAGTTGTCCTGGTACGGCTGACCGACATCCAGGTAACGCCATTCGTCGAACAGGTTAGGGCCGAAACCGGTGCGCTTGATCGACTTCAAGAATTGCTTCGGAATGATCTGATCGGTGTCGACGTTGGCACGATCCAAGGGCGCGACAAGGCCAGTGTGCTGGGTAAAAGCTTTCATGCTGCGCTCCTTAAATCAATTCACGAACGTCGATGAAACGACCGTTCACCGCTGCCGCAGCAGCCATGGCCGGGCTGACGAGGTGGGTACGGCCACCGGCGCCCTGACGGCCTTCGAAGTTACGGTTGGAGGTCGAGGCGCAATGCTCGCCGGACTCCAAGCGGTCCGGGTTCATCGCCAGGCACATCGAGCAACCCGGCTCGCGCCATTCGAAACCGGCTTCGAGGAAAATCTTGTCCAGACCTTCGGATTCAGCCTGCGCCTTCACCAGACCCGAACCCGGCACCACGATCGCTTGCTTGATAGTCGAAGCCACCTTGCGGCCCTTGGCGATCACGGCGGCAGCGCGCAAGTCTTCAATTCGCGAGTTGGTGCAGGAGCCGATAAACACGCGATCGAGCTGAATGTCGGTGATCGCCTGATTGGCGGTCAAACCCATGTATTTCAAGGCGCGGACGATCGAGTCGCGTTTGACCAGATCCATCTCTTTGGCCGGGTCCGGCACGTTCTGATCAACGGCCAAAACCATCTCCGGCGAAGTGCCCCAGCTGACTTGTGGCTTGATCTGCGCGGCGTCGAGTTCAACCACGGTGTCGAACTTGGCGTCGGCGTCGGACACCAGCTCTTTCCAGGCTTCGACTGCCATGTCCCACTGCGCGCCTTTTGGTGCGAATGGGCGACCTTTCACGTAATCGACCGTCTTTTGATCCGCTGCCACCAGACCCACACGGGCGCCGGCTTCGATGGACATGTTGCAGATGGTCATGCGGCCTTCGACGGACAAGTCGCGGATCGCGCTGCCGGCGAATTCGATAGCGTGGCCGTTACCGCCGGCAGTGCCGATCTTGCCGATAACGGCGAGGACGATGTCCTTGGCGGTCACGCCGAACGGCAACTGGCCTTCGACGCGCACCAGCATGTTCTTCATTTTTTTGGCGACCAGGCACTGGGTGGCGAGCACGTGCTCGACTTCGGAAGTGCCGATACCGTGAGCCAAGGCGCCGAATGCGCCGTGGGTCGAGGTGTGGGAGTCGCCGCAGACCACGGTCATGCCCGGCAAGGTCGCGCCCTGCTCCGGGCTGATCACGTGGACGATGCCTTGGCGCACGTCGTTCATCTTGAATTCGACGATGCCGTATTCATCGCAGTTGTCGTCGAGGGTCTGAACCTGCAAACGCGAGACCTGATCGGCAATCGCGGCGATGCCGCCCTTGCGCTCTGGCGTGGTCGGTACGTTGTGATCCGGGGTCGCGATGTTGGCATCGATGCGCCAAGGCTTGCGCCCGGCCAGACGCAGGCCTTCAAAGGCTTGCGGCGAAGTCACTTCGTGAATGATGTGACGGTCGATGTAGATCAGCGCCGAGCCATCGTCGCGCTGTTTGACCAAATGCGAATCCCAGAGCTTGTCGTAGAGCGTTTTGCCGGCCATCAGACGGTTCCTCATCAGCTTGTTTCTATGCCTTGGGCTTATCAATAACCCTTTGGCTTGTGAGGCCGATCCTATGGGGTTAGATTAAATAACTCAAATTCATATTTTTTATGCTTTGGATAACCAACTGGAATACCAACATGGATCTGGCCAACCTCAACGCTTTTATTGCGATCGCCGAGACCGGTAGCTTCTCCGGCGCCGGCGAACGCTTGCATCTGACACAACCGGCGATCAGCAAGCGTATCGCCGGGCTGGAGCAGCAACTGAAGGTGCGCCTGTTTGATCGACTGGGTCGCGAAGTCGGCCTGACCGAAGCCGGCCGCGCCCTGCTGCCCCGGGCTTATCAGATTCTCAACGTGCTGGACGACACCCGTCGCGCACTGACCAATCTGACCGGCGAAGTCAGCGGTCGCCTGACGCTGGCCACCAGTCACCACATCGGTCTGCATCGTTTGCCGGCTCTATTAAGGGAGTTCACCCGCCGCTTCCCACAAGTCGCGCTGGATATTCAGTTTCTCGATTCGGAAGTGGCCTACGAAGAAATTCTCCATGGCCGTGCGGAACTGGCGGTCATCACCCTCGCCCCGGAGCCCCACACACTGGTCAAAGCCACGCCAGTTTGGGACGACCCGCTGGATTTCGTGGTCGCTCCCGAGCATTCGCTGATCAGCAATGGCGCCGTCAGCCTCGCGGACATCGCCGGTCATCCGGCGGTTTTCCCCGGCGGCAACACATTTACACACCATATTGTTCAACGGTTATTCGAGGCGCAGGGCCTGACGCCGAACATCGCCATGAGCACCAACTATCTGGAAACCATCAAAATGATGGTCTCGATCGGCCTGGCCTGGAGCGTTCTGCCGCGCACCATGCTCGACGATCAGGTGGCGAGCATCGCATTGCCGGGCATACAGCTCACTCGCCAGCTAGGCTATATCGTGCACACCGAACGGACGCTATCGAATGCGGCAAGGGCGTTTATGGCCTTGCTGGATGCACAAATCGATCTGCCAGGGACTCAGGGCTAACTTGTGCTACTCCTATAGAGCTGCTGTCTCTGTGCCTAACGCCACCACCCGCTCAAGGCCTGTTAACGATGCCGAAATCTGTTGACCGAATTCCGCCGATGCCGCGCATTCAAGCCATTGACCCGCGACACTCCGAGCAGAGCTGGGAGAGCGCGCCGCAATTGCTCGCGGCGCTCAACGGCGCGCGGCTCGGCGCCTGGTATTGGGATATCGAGCGTGGGCAGATCAGTTGGTCACGGGGCACCCAGGCATTGTTCGGCTTCGATCCGCGCCAGCCGCTGCCGGAAGATCTCGAGTACCTCGATTTGCTGCCGCCGGAAGATCGGGCGAAAACCGTCCGCGCCTTCCACGCGGTGATTGCCGGCGCACCGCTGGAACAGGCGATGCACCACCGCATCCGCTGGCCCGACGGCAGCCTGCACTGGCTGGAGATCAACGGCAGTTTGCTCCCGGACAAAAACGGCCGCCCCCGAATGATCGGGGTGATTCGCGAAATCACCCACCAGCGCCAACGCGAACAGGCCCTGAGCAGCTCGGAGAAACGTTTCGCCACGTTGTTTCACCTGTGCCCGAACATGGTTCTGCTGACCCGCCAGGAAGACGGCTTGATCAGCGAAGCCAACCAGTATTTCGAAAGCCTCTTCGGCTGGCCGGTGCAGAGCGCCATTGGCCGCACCACCCTGGAACTGGGCCTGTGGGTTCACCCCGAGCAACGCGCCGAGCTTGTCAAGAAAACCAAGGCCAAGGGCGAACTGATCAGCATGGAAGTGCAATTTCGCGCCAGTAACGGCCAGGTCCACGACGGCATCCTCAGTGCGCAAAAGGTCGAACTCGAAGGCCAGCCCTATCTGCTCAGCACCTTCCTCGACACCACCGATCGCAAAGTTGCCGAACACGCCCTCAAAGACAGCCAGGAACGCCTCGATCTGGCGCTGGACTCGGCGCAGCTCGGTACCTGGGACTGGCACATTCCCAGTGGCATGCTCTACGGCTCGGCCCGTGCTGCGCAACTGCATGGCCTGGAACCGATTCCGTTTCATGAATCGTTCGACGAGTTTTTCGAAGGCGTGCCCGGCGAAGAACGCGACAGCATGCGCGATGCGTATCGCAGCCTGCGCGAAGGCCCGGCAGGAAATTATCAACTGACGTATCGCGTGCAACTGCCGGATGGCAGCTCACGTTATCTGGAAAGCCGCGCGCGCCTCTATCGCGACGACAACGGCGCGCCACTGCGCATGGCCGGCACACTGCTGGACATCACCGATCAGGTCGAGCGCGAGCAGCGGCTGGTGGCGTCGGAAGAAAAATTCGCCACGCTGTTCCAGGTCAGCCCCGACCCGATCTGCGTTACCCGCCAGGACAGCGGCGATTTCATCGAAATCAACTCCAGCTTCACCCAAACGTTCGGCTGGAGCGCTGCTGACGTGATCGGTCGCACCGCCGAAGATATCGGCCTGTGGGACGCCTCTGCAAAAAGCCTGCAACGCATCGAACGGGTCATCCGTGAACAGGGCCTGAGCAATGTCGCGATCATCGTCCAGCACAAGGACGGACAGTCGCTGACTTGCGTGATTTCCAGCCGGCAGATCAGCGTCGGCAACCAACCGTGCATCGTCACCACGCTGCGGGATATCACCCAACAGCAACGCTCGGAAGCCGCACTCAAGGCCAGCGAAGAGAAATTCGCCAAGGCCTTTCACTCCAGCCCCGACGCGATCACCATCACCGAGCGCGACACCGGGCGCTATCTGGAGGTCAACGATGGTTTCTGTCGCCTCACCGGCTATCGCGCCGATGAAGTGGTCGGTAAAACCGTATATCAGGTGGGCATCTGGGCCGAGGAGAAACAACGTTCGGCATTGTTGGCCGAGTTGCAGATCAAGGGCCGCGTGCATCATCAGGAAATGCTCGGGCGCAACAAACGCGGGGAAATGCTCACGGTTGAGGTCTCGGTCGAGCCGATCACCCTGAACGAAACGGCGTGCCTGCTGCTGACTGCCCGGGACGTCAGCCTGCTGAAAAACGCCGAAGCACAGATCCGTCATCTGGCTTACCACGACCCGCTGACCAACCTGCCCAACCGTGCCCTGCTGATGGATCGTCTGAGCCAGCAGATCGCCCTGCTCAAACGCCACAACCTGCGCGGTGCGCTGCTGTTTCTCGATCTGGATCACTTCAAGCACATCAACGACTCCCTCGGCCACCCGGTCGGCGACACCGTGCTGAAGATCATCACCGCACGGCTCGAAGCCAGCGTACGCATGGAAGATACCGTGGCGCGCCTGGGTGGCGATGAATTCGTGGTGTTGCTCAGCGGCCTGGAAGGCTCGCGCAACGAAGTCAGCGCGCAGGTGCGCAATCTGGCCGACACCATTCGCGAACTGCTCTCGGAACCGATGTTCCTCGATGGCCAGCGCCTGCAAGTGACGCCGAGCATCGGCGTGGCGCTGATTCCAGACCACGGCTCGACCCCGACTGATCTGCTCAAACGCGCCGACATCGCCCTGTACCGGGCCAAGGATTCCGGGCGCAACACCACGACGATGTACCACAACACCATGCAGAAGGCGGCCAGCGAACGGCTGCGCATGGAGACCGACTTGCGCCTGGCGCTGTCTCGCGGCGAATTCAATGTGCATTTTCAGCCGCAGATCGACGCGCGCGACAACCGCATCATTGGCGCCGAAGCTTTGGTGCGCTGGAATCATCCGGAACTCGGTGCGCAGTCGCCGACCGAGTTCATCAAGGTACTGGAAGACAGCGGCCTGATTCTGGAGGTCGGCACGTGGATCCTCGACGAAGCCTGCGAAGCCTTCAAACAACTAATCGCCCTGAAGCTGGTCGATCCGCTGAATTTCAGCCTGTGCGTGAACATCAGCCCACGACAGTTCCGTCAGAATGACTTCGTCGAGCGCATCGAACACAGCATGACCAGCCACGGCCTGCCTTGCTCGCTGCTGAAACTGGAAATCACCGAAGGCATCGTCATTCAGAACCTGGAAGACACCATCAGTAAAATGCGTCGTCTGAAAAAACTCGGCGTGAGCTTCGCCATGGACGATTTCGGCACCGGCTATTCGTCGCTGACTTACCTCAAGCGTTTGCCGGTGGACACGCTGAAAATCGACCAGTCGTTCATTCGCGACGCAACCACCGATCCGAACGACGCGGAGATCATCCGCGCCATCGTTGCCATGGCCCTCAGCTTGGAACTCGAAGTGATTGCCGAAGGCGTGGAAACCCCTGAGCAACTGGCATTCCTGCAAGGTCTGGGCTGCCACTTGTATCAGGGCTATCTGCACAGCCGGCCATTGCCCCTGGAGGGTCTGAAAAAGCTGCTGCCCTGATGCGCGCAGGTTGCAACAGACCGGCAATTGCCAGTGCTGACGGCAACCTGTAGGGTCGCGTTTTTTGCGCCGTTTCGAGATCGATCATGCAGGATGCAACCCTCCCCCGCCCGGCCCTGCTGGGCATTGACCTTGGCACCACCAACAGTCTGATCGCCGTCTGGCAGGACGGCCAGGCCCGATTGATTCCCAACGCCCTCGGCGACGTGCTGACCCCATCGGTGGTCAGTCTCGATGAAGACGACACGATTCTGGTCGGCAAAGCCGCCCGCGCCCGACTGACCACGCACCCGGAGCGCACCGCCGCTGCGTTCAAGCGGTTCATGGGCAGCGACAAACAAATAGAACTCGGCAGTCGCCAGTTCAGACCGGAGGAGTTATCGGCACTGGTGCTTGGCTCACTCAAGCAGGACGCCGAAGCCTTTCTCGGTCATTCGATCTCTGAGGCGGTGATTTCCGTGCCGGCTTATTTCAGCGACGAACAACGCAAACGCACGCTGTTTGCTGCGGAGTTGGCCTGCCTGTCCGTCACGCGCCTGATCAACGAGCCGACCGCTGCCGCCATGGCTTATGGGCTGCATGAACAGAAATTCGAACGCACGCTGATTTTCGATCTGGGCGGCGGCACCTTCGATGTCACGGTGCTGGAATATGCGCTGCCACTGATCGAGGTGCATGCGTCGACCGGTGACAACTTTCTCGGTGGCGAAGACTTCACCGCTGCGCTGTTGCAGGCCTGCCTGAAAGACTGGCAACTCACCCCGTCAATGATCGATGCGCAAGGCATGGCCAGCCTCGGTGATGCGCTGGAGCAGCTCAAATGCAAACTCGGCGAAGGTATCCAGACATTGAGCTGGCGGCATGCCGACAAGACATTCGAATGGTCGCTGGACGAAGCGGGTGCCGTGAAGATTTGGGAGCCACTGCTCGGCCGCCTGCGCGCCCCCATCGAACAAGCCCTGCGCGATGCCCGGCTCAAGCCGCGTGACCTCGACAGTCTGGTGCTGGTGGGGGGTGCCACGCGGATGCCGGCAGTGCAGCAGATGGTCGCCACGCTGTTCGGGCGCCTGCCCTATCGGCATCTTGATCCGGACACCATTGTCGCGCTCGGCGCGGCCACGCAAGCGGCGTGCAAGGCGCGGGATGGGGCGGTAGAGGAGTTGATCCTGACGGATGTCTGTCCGTACACCCTGGGGATTTCGACCATGCGCGGCGATGACGTCAAAGGCGCGTTCTCACCCATTATCGAACGCAACACCATCATTCCGACGTCACGGGTGGAGCGCTTCCACACCACTTCGCCCAGGCAGGAAGTCATCCGCATTGCGGTCTATCAGGGTGAACGGCCGTGGGTGCGCGACAACATCTTCATCGATGCCTTCGATGTCACGCTGACACCCAGCGATCACATCCAGGCGCTGGACGTGCGCTTCAGTTACGACATCAATGGCTTGCTCGAAGTAGACGTCACGTTGCTGGAAACCGGCGAGCGCCACAGCCATAGCATCGATCGCAGCCCGACCGGGCTCGATGAGCAATCGCGTCAGGCCAGCCAGGAACGCTTGTCCAGCCTGAAAATTCATCCTCGCGATGCTCTGCCCAACCGAACCCTGCTGGCGCGACTGGAACGTGCCTGGATGCAAAGCCTTGGCGAGGAGCGTCAGCGCATCGCTGAATGGCTGGACAGTTTCACCACGGTGCTGAGTGGCCAGCGATCAGAGGAAATCGCCAGCCATCGCTCACAACTCAACAAAGTGCTGGATGAGCTGCGTCTCTAACCGTTGAGTCGCCGCAACGCGGCCTGCAAACCACCGGATAACGTGTCCTCACGATCACTGCCCGGTGGTACACCGTAGCGGTTGGGCAACTTCTCGCCGGGAAAGCCGAACAGCACCAGCGGCAGAAATGGCAAGACCGGGGTCAGGCCGGCCAGAATCAGAAAGCTGGCAACACCTCGGCCCATATCATGCAGGCGCCTCAGAATGGCGCTGAGCATCAGCACCAGCGCCGCTGCCAACACCACGAAAGCGGAAAACATCGAGCCACTGAACAAGGCCAGCAATGGCGTAAGCAGCACGATGCCGATCACCTGGCCGATAAATGCCTCGCGCCCCAGTCGTGTGCCAAGGCGCCAGAACGCGGTTGCAGGCGTCGGCCGAGTGTCAGCCTTGGCCAACAGCAAACGCTCTGACCACGACAGCAATGCACTGAAGGCAAAGCGTAAGCCGAGGCCATTGTGCGTGTTGTCCTTGGCCTGCTGCATGCGCATCAGAATTTTCTGTCGCGGCACCCCGGCGCTACCGTAACGCGCCAGATCCTTGAGCACATCCAGCGCCAGGTAAAACGAGTCGGTGTAATCAACGCCGTCATCCTCCAGCACCTCACGCGGCGGGCGTATGGGTTCACCTTTGATCAGACTGTGGCGGAATCCGTCGAACCAGTCCTGAGGATTGACGACTTCGGTGATGCTCTCAAGCAGGTATTTGCGCTGCTGCGCATTCAGCAGCGGATCGTGATAAAGCACCCCACCCAACAACATGCGACCGAGCAAATCCTCATTGAAACGGCTGATATCGCTGCGCATGCACTCGTACAAGCGGTCATTGCTCAACAGCCGTGTGCTGTCGAGCGCTTCCTGGACGCTGAACAATTTACGCGCGAGCAAGGCATGCACTGGATCCTTCGCTTGCAGCCAGCCCAGCAGACCACTGGCGCTGCCCTGTTCGCGATTCAATCGGCACAGCAGAGGCTGCAAACGCGCCAATGGATGCTCACGCGCAACGTTCATCGAATCAACGCAGTGCGCCGATTGGGCACCCAGCCAACGTGCCGGCTCATCGAGAGTCGCCAGCAAATACAACGCCTGACGATGCCATTCCCATACATCACCATGGGTATTGATGGCCGGGAGCAACATGCCCTGTTCCGCCAACTGTGCTTGCAGTTTCAGGCCGTCGAGCACGACATCGCGCTTGTTCAGACTGAATGCTTCGTCCAGCCGCGCCAGCGAACGCGCGTCATAGGCTCGCAAGCGGCGCATCCACAGCAGACTAAGCTCTAGCGGCTCGCCATTTTGCAGTTCCGGCGGCAGTTGCGCCGCTGCATCGCTGGCCAGAAACGCATGCAGCGCACGCGGAATGGGTGCCTGGGACAGCCAGCAGATCTGCTGATCGGCTTGATACTTGAAGCCCTCTAGCACCAACTGGTCAAGAATCTCCGGAGTCTCTGGCGCATCCATGATTCGTTGCAACAAGGTCACATCACCACGATGCAAGGCCCAGGCATGTTGGTACAGGGTTTGGAGTGACGGGTCGTCGCTTTCAATGATCAACCACGCCAGCAGGGGTAATTCATCACCGCTGACGCGCCATTCAACAAAGGCATCGGCGATGCCCTGCAAGTCGAGCTGCCGTGCGCGGAACCAGCGCCCCAACGTTTCCGGGCGCTGCGATGGACTGCCGTATTCCTGGGTGACATCACTGAGGTCAGCGGACCAGCCGCGGAAGTTTTCCAGACGATCGAACGCCTGGATCAGCAATGGCAAGCGCTGTGGTTGATGGCGCGCGCACAGATCCAGCAACCAGGTGGCGGCTTTTGGGTGTTGATGCTCTCGCCAGAGTTGCACCCAGGCCTGAAGCGCCAACTCTTCCATGCCCAGCGCACTGCGCTGACATGCCAGCAGATAAAGCCAGTCAACATCCTGCGGCGCGAGCCGATGCTGCTCGCTGATGATGTCGAGAAAGTCTTTACTGGCAATGCCGGCCTGACTGAACTGTATTGCCAGACGTTGTAACAGCGCGTCATCCCCAGGCAGCGCAATGCAGGTATGCAGGCTGGCGAAGTAGCGGAAATCGTCCAGCGATGCGTTACGGTGAAGATGATTCAACGTGCGCACGTACCAGAGGGTCTCCAGTTGCGCGGTGGCTGGCCAATGGCTCATCAACGAGGTGTCGAACGGATCCGGCGCGTCGATAGCCTTCAAAAACTCATCGACAGTGCGGGCGTTGTCGAAAGCCAGATCGAGCATCCGACTCGCCCAGCCCATGCGCTGCGCGAGCAAACGCGCACAGACGTGGGAAATCGGGCCGGCGTCGAGCAACGCGCGCAACAGCGGCCAGCAGACTTCGTCCAGCACCTCTAGCGGCAGTCGATCAAGCTCAAGGTTGAATGCCTGCCAGGCCGTCGGAGTGAATCGACGCGTCGAATCGAGCAGTAGCGCTTCGAAGTCCGCCAACATCTGGTCAGCAGGACTCACCTCATCGTCGGTCGGCACGTGCGCTTCAGATACTTCCTCGCGGGCGAATCGCAGTGCCAGTTCATAGGCCTCGCGCAGGGCCTGAAAACCTTCCGGATCGGTTTCCGGGTGGTGTTGCGGCAAACGCGCACGATAGGCACCGCGAATGGCGTCATTGTCTTTGGTGGGCTCGATACCCAAGCGAATCCAGCAGCTCATGACCAGTCGAACTCCCCTAGTGAGTCCGGCCGCTCAGGCAGATGCAGGGGCATATCCCAGGGCAATTGGGCAAAGAATTCGCGAGCATCGCGATCAAGCTTTCTGATGACCACCGTAGTGCCGATGTAGTCGCCTTGCCGATCGTATTCATGGGCAAGTTCCTCATCTTTATTCCCCAGACAATGCCAGAAGGCTTTGCCGAGGACGAAGCCATTCAGGTAACTCGTCCAACTGTCGTAGTAGTACCGCGCACGCGCCGCCATGCGACCGTGCAGCCAGAGACTTTCGGTGAGATCGATCCAGCCATGCAGTACCGCCGAGCGCAACAGAAAGCCCATTCGGCCAATGTCCCAGGCGCGAATACCACCCGAGCCGCACTCGCCGAACGTGCGACTGGCCAACTCATAAAAGGCGCGTTGACGGGTATCCAGCGAGTCGAGCAAGGCTTGCCATTCGGACGGCAGGCAACGCTCCCACTGTCGATAGGCTTCATTCAAATAGGTCGCGTGCCCGTCGTCGGCCGTGCTCAGCATGTCGAGCAATTGCGGGCGCGTTGTAATGCCCCAGCCGCCTTCGACGTCGACATGCTTGAGGTCAAAGCAGTATGTGGGTGCGGCGTAGTCCGCATCGGGATTGAGGGCGACCAAAGGCGCAGAAAGCGCATAGAGCCAGCGCTGTTCCATTTCGTCCATGAAGAAAGGCTCCGGAGCCAGCGGGAATGAGGGAGTGCCGGCCTTGTTGACGCGGATTGTAAAGAGCCGTGGCAGGAGCGGCAAATATTGTGAGCGCGTTTACTGCGCGCACAAAAAAGGCCCCGACGTATCGGGGCCTTCGTTCAGCGACTCATCGCCTGTTCAGACGAGTGTGTTGCTGCTTATGACTCAGTGCTGCAGAGCCGGTTTTTGCTCCCCGTTGATCGGGATGCGTTTGGCTTTCGCTTCTTCCGGGATCACCCGCAACAGGTCGATGCTCAACAAACCGTTGCTCAAGCCGGCAGCCTTGATCTCGATGTGATCGGCCAGGCGGAAGGACAGCTTGAAGGCACGCTGGGCAATACCCTGATGCAGGAAGGTCACGCCTTCGTTGGCATCACGTTTGCCGCCACTGATGGTCAGCACACCCTTCTCGACTTGCAGCTCCAGGTCTTCTTCCTGGAAGCCGGCTGCCGCTACGACGATGCGGTATTGGTCGTCGCCGTGTTTTTCAACGTTGTAGGGAGGATAGGTGCTGCCTGGCTCGTTGCGCAGGGCGGTTTCGAACAGGTCGTTGAAACGGTCGAAACCCACCGAGGAACGGAACAGTGGCGCGAGGGAAAATGCAGTACTCATGGTTCAAATCTCCTGAAAACAATCAGCAAGGTTTTTTGATTCCGCGACCCGAATTCGGCATCGCGTAACCCCTAGATAGGGCCCGCTGATTTGATTTCAAGAGATTATTTGCAGATTTTTTTCAGGCCGCTTCGGCGACCGGCAGACCGAGCAAACGCGAGACATGATCCGGTTCGGTCTCACGGCGCAGGACGGTAAACAGCTCGGTGGCTTCAGGATAATTGCGCGTCAGCATGGCCAGCCATTGCTTCAAACGACCCGGGGATTGACGTGCAGTCATCTGCGCCTTGGCCTGCAACCAGAAGTCCTGGATCAGCGGCATCAGCTCGGCCCAGGTCATCTCGACCACTTCTTCGCCGGCCCGTGCAGCGGCGATCTGTTTGGCCAGATCCGGGCGCGACACCAGGCCGCGACCGAGCATGATGTCTTCCACGCCGCTGATTTCGCGGCAACGACGCCAGTCTTCGACGCTCCAGATATCACCGTTGGCGAACACCGGCACTTTGACCACGTCCTGCACGCGCGGAATCCACTCCCAGTGCGCCGGCGGTTTGTAGCCGTCCATTTTGGTCCGGGCATGGACCACGATGTGTTCCGCCCCACCCTCAGCCAACGCGGTGGCGCAGACCAGCGAGCCGTCCGGGCTGTCGAAACCCAGGCGCATCTTGGCGGTTACGGGAATGTGTGCCGGCACGGCGCGACGCACGTGCTCGACGATCTGGTTGAGCAGTTCCGGCTCTTTGAGCAGCACCGCACCGCCACGGGACTTGTTGACGGTTTTGGCCGGGCAACCGAAGTTGAGGTCGATCACTTCGGAACCCAGCTCACAGGCCAGCGCAGCGTTTTCCGCCAGGCACACCGGGTCGGAACCCAACAGCTGAACACGCAGCGGCACCCCGGACGCCGTGCGGGCACCGTTGAGCAGCTCCGGGCCGAACTTGTGGAAATAGGCCGGAGTGAGCAACTGATCGTTGACCCGAATGAATTCGGTCACGCACCAGTCGATGCCGCCAACGCGGGTCAGCACGTCGCGAAGGATGTCGTCGACCAACCCCTCCATGGGCGCCAGAGCAATTTGCATGGGGAAACACTACTTAAAGGAAAAATGTGCGGGAGTTTACTGGATTACAGCCTTGATGCGGTAAACCGTGTAGGAGCTGCCGAAGGCTGCGATCTTTTGATCTTGCTTTTTAAAAACCAACATCAAAAAATCGCAGCCTTCGGCAGCTCCTACAGGGGGATTTACGCTGGTTCTGAATTTTGTATGGCAGGGCCGTAGCCTTCGATGAACTCGGCCGGCATGCGCTTGGGCTTGCCGGTGGACAGCTCGATGCACACGAACGTGGTTTGAGCGCGCAGCAGCGTGGCATTGTCGCTCGGGCGAATCAGCTGGAAATGCCGGGTCATTTTCAGGCGCTGATCCCAATCGACAATCCACGTTGCCAACTGCAACTCGTCGCCTTCATAGGCCGCCGCCAGATAATCAATCTCGTGACGCACCACCGCCATCGCCCGATCCAGGCGCCGGTACTCGACCAGATCCAGCCCCAGTCGCTGCGAGTGGCGCCAGGCGCAGCGTTCGAGCCAGGTGACGTAAACCGCGTTGTTCGCGTGGCCCAGTCCGTCGATGTCCTCGGCGCCCACTTGCAGATCAATGGTAAACGGCGTTGCCCGATCCCAGCCCATGCCCCACTCCCGGTCAGATTATTCAACCGGGGCAGTGTAACGGATGCTTACGCCGATTGCCGTGCCTGAAGGCTGCGACCGGCCAGCAGTGATAACACGCCATCAATCACCCGAGGGTCCGCCAGCACACGCTGATGGCCGCCGGCTTCCAGGCGCAGTAGTCGGCTGTCGAACCAGGCTTCGTGGATCAGTTGCGATTCTTTGACCGAGACGAAGTTGTCATCCTCGGCATGCACGATCAGGCCAGGCATATCCAGTTGGTAGTGGGCGACGTCCAGCGTGGCGGCACGCATGCCCACATCCTGCTCGACCTGACGAATGAACGCGGAACGTGCTCTGGGTGGCATCCCGACATAGCGTGCGAAACCGCGCAGCACGCCGAGAATTCGCGCGGGGGCAGCAATGCTGACGAGAGTTTCGGTGCGCAAGCCCAGTTGCACGGCCAGCATCGCACTGGCGCCGCCCATGGAGTGACCGATCACGGCTTGCAATGGCGGCAGCTCGGCGGCGGCTTCGAGCATCGCTCGGGCAAACAATACGACGTTGGCCTCGCGCCCCGGCGATCTGCCGTGAGCCGGGCCATCGAGTGCGACGACCGTGTAACCGGCCTCGACCAGCGCGGTGATCAGCGCGGCGAATTGGGTTGGCCGCCCTTCCCAGCCGTGCATCAGTAAAACGGTCGGACCTTGCCCCCAGCGCAGGGCTGACAGACCAAAGCGCAACGTGATCCGTTCGGAATTGGCCAGCAACGGTAACTCCCAATCCCGCAGTGGTAGCGCACGCGGCGTCATGAACGCCAGGCGCATTTTGCTCGCTACCCGTTTCGGTGCAATCCAGCCCAAGGTGCCATTAACGCCACGAACCCACTTCAACGTGTTCATCGCTCTCTCCTCAGGCGTGTTGCCTTCAGGTCAACGCACCGCCGACTTGGCCGCGCGCAGCAATCGATCAGATAAATCGCCAGGGCCGAGCGCTCTTGCGAGTGCCAGACCTCCCACCATCAAGGCCACGTCGGCCAAGGCTTTGTCGGTGTCCTCAGGGCTGGACGCCAACTGCGCAAGCATCAATTCCAGATGTTCGTTGAGCGCGATGCGGAACGACTCCGGCAAACGCCCCAGTTCGCCGATAGAGGCCGGAATTGGGCATGCTGACTCGCTGGAATCACGGTGCTTGCGCGACAGGTAAAAAGCAGCGACCAGGGCACGACGCTCTTCGCCGGTCAGTTCGGCGTCCATGTCGGCAATCAGGTCGCGACGGCGGCCGAGCAATTGCTTGAACGCCTCAAGCATCATTGCGTCCTTGCTTTCGAAGTGCGCATAAAAACCGCCGACGGTCAGGCCGGCCGCGCCCATCACTTCGCCCACGCTTGGGTCTGCCGGGCCGCGCTGGATCAGTGCGGCGCTGGCAGCCTTGAGGATGCGTTCGCGGGTTTGAGCTTTTTTATCGTTCATCGTTGCCTCCGAATATTACGACTAGAATATTATTCGCATAATAATATTCTGCAAGTCGAGGATATGACCGCTGGTCTGAAGCACAGTGTAAGGAAAAAGGAGAATTGGCCAAACGCCAGACAAACAAAAGGGCCATTCAATAATTGAATGACCCTTATAAATCCCGCAGAGCGGGTAATCGTGGCGTCCCCTAGGGGACTCGAACCCCTGTTACCGCCGTGAAAGGGCGGTGTCCTAGGCCACTAGACGAAGGGGACACAAACCCTTCTATACAACTGATCAGTGCTGAGATCTGATCGATTCAAGGCCGGTGTGGCCAGACCTTGAACTTGTAAAATTGGTGGAGCTTAGCGGGATCGAACCGCTGACCTCCTGCATGCCATGCAGGCGCTCTCCCAGCTGAGCTAAAGCCCCGGATTTTTCGCCTCGCGGCGGAGTGACATTTTGCAACATCACTTCTGTAAAACTGGCGTCCCCTAGGGGACTCGAACCCCTGTTACCGCCGTGAAAGGGCGGTGTCCTAGGCCACTAGACGAAGGGGACGCAAACCCTTCTATACAACTGATCAACGCTGAGTGTTGATCGCTTCGAAGCCGGTGTGGCCAGGCATCGAAGTGTAAATTGGTGGAGCTAGACGGGATCGAACCGTCGACCTCTTGCATGCCATGCAAGCGCTCTCCCAGCTGAGCTATAGCCCCTCATCGTTGATGTCATCGCTGAGGACGGGGCGAATCTTAAGGGCGTATCGGAGGGCTGTCAAACTTATTTTTAAAATATTTCAAAGTTTTTTGTCGGCATAACAATCACTTACCGCCCTCCCCCCGATAATCCGCTGGGAAAACGCCGAAGGCCAGAATCAAACGATCCCGGCCTTCGGCAGTTCCTGCAGAGTCAGACGCTCTTAAGCGATAGCGCCCAGCAGCTTTTCCCACTCTTTGTTTTCTTTCTTCGACACGCCGCCCAGCAGGTCAAGCGCCTGGCGCAGACGGTAACGGGTCAGGTCCGGCCCGAGGATTTCCATCGCATCGAGTACCGACACCGAACTGGCCTGCCCGGTGATCGCGGCAAACATCAGCGGCATCGCGTCGCGCAGTTTCAGCTCAAGGGATTCGACCACCGCTTGAATCGTCGCGGTGATGTTGTCCTTTTCCCACTGACGCAGGCTTTCAAGCTTCCACAGGATCAGTTGCATCAACTGGCGAACCTGGTCACCCGAGAGCTTTTTCGATTCGAATAACTTGGCATCCGGGTTGACGCCACCGGCGAAGAAGAACCCGCCCAGCGGTGCAACCTGGCTGAAGGTTTCGACGC
Organism: Pseudomonas sp. LBUM1648; assembly: GCF_059716145.1. Classification (NCBI taxonomy): domain Bacteria; kingdom Pseudomonadati; phylum Pseudomonadota; class Gammaproteobacteria; order Pseudomonadales; family Pseudomonadaceae; genus Pseudomonas; species Pseudomonas sp. LBUM1648. Next base: position 2,223,579 of record NZ_CP166808.1, on the reverse strand, counting down.
GGCCCTGAACGTGCGGCGCGATCTTCATCATGTATTCGGAGTTGAATGCCCACTTCTGCACGCGGGCGGCGAACTCTTCCACCGGCAGATCGCGCAGCCATTGGCCGTTGAGCCACGACAGCTTCTCGATGTCGAAGATCGGTCCGCCGAGGGACACACGCTTGAGGTCGAAGTTGTCGACCATTTCCTGCAGCGAGAACTTCTCGCGCTCGTCCGGCATCGACCAGCCCATGCGCCCCAGGTAGTTGAGCATCGCTTCCGGCATAAAGCCCATGCGCTCGTAGAACGTTACCGATGTCGGGTTCTTGCGCTTGGACAGCTTGCTCTTGTCCGGGTTACGCAGCAGCGGCATGTAGCACAGCTCCGGTTGTTCCCAGCCGAAGTATTCGTAGAGCAGGATCAGTTTCGGCGCCGACGGCAGCCATTCTTCGCCGCGCAGTACGTGAGTGATGCCCATCAGGTGATCGTCGACAACGTTGGCGAGGAAGTACGTCGGCAGGCCGTCGGTCTTCATCAGCACTTGCATGTCCATGCGATCCCACGGGATCTCGACGTCGCCACGCAGCATGTCCGGCACGACGCAGACGCCTTCGCTCGGCACTTTCATGCGGATCACATGAGGTTCGCCGGCGGCCAGGCGTGCTGCCACTTCTTCCTTGGACAGCAGCAGCGCGCGGCCGTCGTAGCGTGGGGTTTCGCCGCGAGCCATTTGCTCGGCGCGCATCTGATCCAGCTCTTCAGCGGTGCAGAAGCACGGGAAAGCATGGCCCATGTCGACCAGTTGCTGGCAATACTTCTGATAGATCTCGCCGCGCTCGCTTTGACGGTATGGACCGTGCGGGCCGCCGACATCCGGGCCTTCGCTCCAGTCGATACCCAGCCAGCGCAGGGCGTCGAAGATCTGCTGTTCGGACTCGCGGGTCGAACGCAACTGGTCGGTGTCTTCGATCCGCAGGATGAACTCACCGCCATGCTGCTTGGCAAAGCAGTAGTTGAACAATGCGATGTAAGCGGTACCTACGTGGGGGTCCCCGGTAGGCGATGGCGCGATGCGAGTGCGGACGGTGGTCATGGCATGTCTCGAAAAGAATGAAAAGCAAAACAATCAAGCGGCGAATGGTAACAGGCGACACCCGCCCCGCTCCAGCGGGCAGGGCATTTAAGCCAGGTTTGTGTCTGTCAGGTCCGCTGGCCGCGATGAGGCCGGACAATTCACCGCACAATCACACAGCCAGAAGACGCTCGCGCAGCTTGGCAATTTCATCACGCATCTGCGCCGCCGCTTCAAACTCCAGGTCCCGAGCAAGCTGATACATCTTCTCTTCCAGCGCCCGAATACGCTTGGTGATCTCGCTCGGCGAGCGCAATTCGGCTTCGTACTTGGCGTTTTCCTCGGCAGCCTTGGCCATGCCCTTGCGCTTCTTGCTGCGCGAGCCGGGCACGGTGGCGCCTTCCATGATGTCGGCGACGTCCTTGAACACACCTTTCGGGGTGATGCCGTTTTCGAGGTTGAAGGCGATCTGCTTGTCACGGCGGCGCTCGGTTTCGCCAATCGCCCGTTCCATTGAACCGGTGATGCGATCGGCGTACAGAATCGCCCGGCCATTGAGGTTACGCGCGGCACGGCCGATGGTCTGGATCAGCGAGCGCTCGGAGCGCAGGAAACCTTCCTTGTCGGCATCGAGAATCGCCACCAGCGACACTTCCGGCATGTCCAGACCTTCGCGCAGCAGGTTGATCCCGACCAGCACATCGAAGGTGCCGAGGCGCAGGTCACGGATGATTTCAACCCGCTCGACGGTGTCGATATCCGAGTGCAGATAACGCACACGCACGCCGTGGTCGGCGAGGTAATCGGTCAAATCCTCCGACATGCGCTTGGTCAGCGTGGTGACCAAGACGCGTTCTTCCAGCGCCACACGCTTGGTGATTTCCGAGAGCAGATCATCCACCTGAGTCAACGCCGGACGGATTTCGATTTGCGGGTCCACCAGACCGGTCGGACGCACCAGTTGCTCGACAACGCGACCGGCGTGTTCCGCCTCGTAATTGCCCGGCGTGGCCGAGACAAAAATTGTTTGCGGGCTGATGCCTTCAAATTCGTCGAAACGCATAGGCCGGTTGTCCAGCGCCGATGGCAGACGAAAACCGTATTCCACCAAGGTTTCTTTACGCGAGCGGTCACCTTTATACATCGCGCCGACCTGCGGCACGCTGACGTGGGATTCGTCGATCACCAGCAAGGCATCGGCCGGAAGATAGTCGAACAAGGTCGGCGGCGCCTGACCGGAGTCGCGACCCGAGAGGTAACGCGAGTAGTTTTCGATGCCGTTGCAGTAGCCCAGTTCGAGAATCATCTCCAGATCGAAGCGGGTGCGCTGCTCCAGACGCTGGGCTTCCACCAGTTTGTTGTTGCTGCGCAAGTATTCGAGACGTTCCTGCAACTCGACCTTGATCCCCTCGATGGCACCCAGCAGGGTTTCGCGCGGCGTGACGTAGTGGCTTTTCGGGTAAAAAGTGAAGCGCGGCATCTTGCGGATGACTTCGCCGGTCAGCGGATCGAACGCGGAAATACTCTCGACCTCGTCATCGAACAATTCGATGCGGATGGCTTCCAGATCCGATTCCGCCGGGTAGATGTCGATCACATCGCCGCGTACGCGAAAGGTCGCGCGGGCAAAGTCCATATCATTGCGGGTGTATTGCAGATCGGCCAGACGCCGCAGCAGCGCACGCTGATCGAGTTTGTCGCCGCGATCGACGTGCAGCACCATCTTCAAATAGGTTTCCGGGCTACCGAGACCGTAGATGCACGACACCGTGGTAACGATGATCGCGTCCTTGCGCTCCAGCAGCGCTTTGGTCGCGGAAAGGCGCATCTGTTCGATGTGATCGTTGATCGACGCATCCTTCTCGATGAAGGTGTCGGACGATGGCACATACGCTTCGGGCTGGTAGTAGTCGTAGTAGGAAACAAAATACTCGACCGAGTTGTTCGGGAAAAACGCCTTGAACTCGCCGTACAGCTGCGCGGCCAGAGTCTTGTTCGGCGCCAGCACCAGAGTCGGGCGCTGAATTTGCGCGATGACATTGGCGATGCTGAAGGTCTTGCCCGAGCCGGTCACACCGAGCAGCGTCTGGTGCGCCAGCCCGGCTTCGATGCCCTCCACCAATTGGCGAATGGCTTCCGGCTGATCGCCGGCGGGCTCGAAGCGGGTGACTAGCTGGAATTCGGACATAAACACCTCTGGGGTCGCGGAGATCCAAGCAAAGCGGATCACCACGAGAAACACCGCAAACGACCGATGTCGCGCAAGAAAAAACCTGGATTGTGCTCAATGTGGTGTCGATTGCCTCAGCTTTCAAGGTAAACGTCCTACATCCGGTAAAGACTCTGACACGACCAATCGACTAACGGTCGAGAAATAATCGGAAAAACTTGCCCTAAAAGCCGATTCGCCTGTCGCCATTGCTCAGTGATGGCCTCTATACTAGCTCCCCGTTTGTGCACCGCTCTAGTGCATCCGGCTGGAGCGCGACACGTCCCTCCACACTCCATTCAGAGCCGCCGTAATAATGAGCCTGTTCTCCGCTGTCGAAATGGCACCCCGCGATCCAATCCTGGGCCTCAACGAAGCATTCAACGCCGATACCCGGACCACCAAGGTCAACCTGGGTGTAGGTGTTTACTGCAACGAAGAGGGGCGAATTCCACTTCTGCGCGCCGTGATCGAAGCCGAAACCGTTCGCGCTGCTCAACACGCTTCGCGCGGTTACCTGCCGATCGATGGCATCGCTGCCTACGACCAGGCCGTGCAAAAGCTGTTGTTCGGCAACGACTCGCCGCTGATCAGCGCCGGTCGCGTCATCACCACTCAGGCCGTCGGCGGGACTGGCGCACTGAAAATCGGTGCCGATTTCCTCAAGCAACTGCTGCCGAACGCTGTCGTGGCGATCAGCGACCCGAGCTGGGAAAACCACCGCGCGCTGTTCGAAACCGCCGGCTTTGCGGTGCAGAACTACCGTTACTACGACGCCGCCACCCACGATGTGAACCGTGCCGGCCTGCTCGAAGACCTTAACGCCCTGCCGAACGGCTCGATCGTTGTCCTGCACGCGTGCTGCCACAACCCGACTGGTGTCGACCTGACCCCGGCGGACTGGAACAACGTACTGCAAGTGGTCAAGGCCAAAGGGCACGTGCCGTTCCTCGACATGGCTTACCAGGGTTTCGGTGACGGCATCGACGAAGACGCCGCTGCTGTGCGCCTGTTCGCTGAGTCCGGCCTGACTTTCTTCGTGTCGAGCTCGTTCTCCAAGTCGTTCTCTCTGTACGGCGAGCGCGTTGGTGCTCTGTCGATCATCAGCGAATCGAAAGAAGAAAGCGCGCGCGTGCTGTCGCAAGTCAAACGCGTGATCCGCACCAACTACTCCAACCCGCCGACCCACGGTGCAAGCATCGTCGCTGCCGTGCTGAACAGCCCGGAACTGCGCGCTCAGTGGGAAGCGGAGCTGGCGGAAATGCGTCTGCGCATTCGCGGCATGCGCGAGCAAATGGTCGCCATGCTGGCAGAGAAAGCGCCACAGCGTGACTTCAGCTTCGTCGGCCGTCAGCGCGGCATGTTCTCCTACTCCGGCCTGACCACGGAGCAGGTTCACCGCCTGCGCAACGAGTTCGGCATCTACGCCCTGGACACCGGCCGCATCTGCGTGGCGGCGCTGAACCAGAGCAACATCAAGGCTGTGACGGATGCGATTGTTCAAGTCATCTGATTTCGCAGCGTGATGAAAAACGGGAAGCCTTGGGCTTCCCGTTTTTTATTTGTCCCGGAAACGTGTCCACACCCTCTAGACTGCACACACTCCTACAGATTTGTGTACACCCGAGATTTTTGAAGAGAACCCAAATGAAAAACGACAACCTGCGTGCCGACCGTGACGACCTGGATGACTTCATCCCCCGCGCCTCGGCCAAACGCGAAAAAAGCCTGGTACTGCAAGTCGCGGCCGGGGTCTTCCTCGGCGGTCTGGTGCTGTGGCTGGTGCAACTTGCAGCCACCGCGGCTTACGCCAAACTGATGCTCGGCACCATTACCTTCGGCAGTTAAGTCAGTTCAGTCGCGCGCTGGCTGGCGGCATCGTCATAGGCGACGTAGAGCGATTCGGCGATCTGGCTTTTGATCGCCTTGGTGCTTTCCAGGCCCAGGACAAAACCTTCGGCTTTGCCGCCGGCGCGGTTCAACTCTTCAGCGGTGCTGGCTTGAGTGATTGCGTCGAAGAGCTTTTCGGCGTGCGGGCCGACCCCTTTGGGCAGGCTGATCTGAGCGATGCTCATGCGAGCACCCCGCTGTTGCGAGATTTGATAGCTGGGCGATTCATGGCGCGTACCTTTTCGGCGAATGACCGGCAGCGCGTGTTACCACTTCCGGGCGGCCATGGTAGACCTCCGGCGCGGTTCTGGTAACCGTCAATCGCGGACAAACCACCGTCCGTCTCATCGAATCGCCTATTTTCACAACCGATGCTTGACTTCTCTTTTTGAATCAGTAACATACGCACCAATTCCGCAATAGCTCAGTTGGTAGAGCAAATGACTGTTAATCATTGGGTCCCTGGTTCGAGTCCAGGTTGTGGAGCCAAATAGCAAAGCCCCTGAATCGAAAGATTCAGGGGCTTTTTTGTGGACGGTCGAAAAACCGGCGCAATAAAAAGGGCCGATCAGTCTCGCAACTGATCGGCCCTTTTCTATTCAGACACAGCGGTCAGACATGCTCGCTGCTTTTAGTCTGCACCTTCGGCGCACCGTGCCCATGATCATGCTCCGCATCAGGTTCAATCACCGGCACTTCTTTGCCATCGCAGTCATGCAGCTTGCCGTCGCTGAAGTAATCGCCTTCACGCAGCGCTGCCAGATCGCGAAAACGCAGGGTTCGCTCTTCCGCTGCCGCAAACACCGACTGCTGGTCCGAGTTACCGGTGGTGAAGTGGTTGAACGCCAGGTTGAGCAGGATCGCCATGATCGCCGACGAACTGATGCCCGAATGGAAAATGGTCGCGAACCAGCTCGGGAAGTGATCGTAGAAGTTCGGCGCAGCAATCGGGATCATGCCGAAACCGATCGAAGTGGCGACGATGATCAGGTTGACGTTGTTGCGGTAATCAACCTTCGACAGGGTACGAATACCGCTCGCTGCCACGGTGCCGAACAGCACGATACCGGCGCCGCCGAGTACCGAAGTCGGCACCGCCGCGATCACCCGGCCCATGAACGGCAGCAGGCCGAGAATCACCAGAAACAGACCGCCAGTGGCCACCACAAAACGGCTCTTGATCCCGGTTACCGCCACCAGCCCGACGTTCTGGGCGAAAGCGCTTTGGGTGAACGAGCCAAAGATCGGCGCAAACATACTCGACAGCATGTCCGCACGCAGACCATTGCCCAGCCGTTTTGAGTCAACCTTGGTGCCGATGATTTCGCCGACGGCCAAAATGTCCGCCGAGGTTTCCACCAGCGTCACCATGACCACGATGCACATCGACAGGATCGCGGCGAAGTGGAACGTCGGCATGCCGAAGTGAAACGGCGTCGGGAAGCCGAACATCGGGCCGGTGGTGACGCTGGAAAAATCCGCCATGCCGAGGAACACCGCCAGCACGGTACCGATCACCATGGCTAACAGGATCGACAGACGCGAGATGGTCGAGCTGCCGACCTTGCTCAGCAGCAACACCAGTACCAGCGTAACCGCCGCCAGACCGATGTTCTGCATGCTGCCGAAGTCCGGCGCATGGCTGTTACCGCCCATGGCCCAACGCGCGGCCACCGGCATCAGCGTCAAACCGATGGTCGTGATGACGATGCCTGTCACCAACGGTGGGAAGAACTTGGTGATTCGCGAAAACACCGGGGTAATCAACAGCCCGATCAGCGAGGCCGCTATCACCGCGCCAAGCACCGACTGGAAGCCGCCCTCCCCGCCACTGCTGACGATCGCCACCATGGTCGCAACGCCGGAGAACGACACGCCCTGCACCAGCGGCAACTGACAGCCAAAAAACGGCAGACCCAGGGTTTGCAGCAACGTCGCCAGCCCCCCCGCAAACAATGAAGCAGCAATCAACAAACCAATGTCCGCCGGCGACAGCCCGGCCGCCTGACCGATGATCAGTGGTACCGCGACGATACCGCCATACATGGTCAGAACATGTTGCAGGCCGTAAGCCATATTCGCGCCGACCCCGAGATTTTCGTCCTCGGGCCGTTGGTGTGAAACATGGGGCGTTTTCATGGTTGGGGGGTTCCCTGGTTTTTGTTATGCGCACACTGTATTCAATACTCGTGACAAATGTCCATAGAGCTGTATACAACTTGTCAGTCATATAATGGATAGGTAGCCACCCAACCTTCTATTCCGCTGCTTGCATCCCCCACAAATCCGGCAACACATGCCCCGCTGCCCCCTCCACCATCCCCCACTAGGCTGAAGTGTTCACGGCGACCGACGGTGTGGTTGCACTCTTTTTTATACATATAAAGTATGCATAATGAAGTCATTCACTATTCAGTACGACAAAAGCAAGAACGCAGCCAACAAACTCAAGCACAGAGGCGTGAGCCTTGCCGAGACCGAAGCGGTTTTTCAAGACGAACGAGCACTGACGATTGAGGACAACGACCATGACGAACAACGCTGGATCACCTCGGCCTCGACGCCAAGGGACGTTTACTGGTGGTTGCGTACAGTTACCGCGAAGCGAATGTCATACGAATCATTTCTGCGCGTGTCGCCACACCGAGCGAACGTTGCGAGTATTTTCTGGAGGATTGACCGATGAAAGACGAATACGACTTCTCTCAGGGCAAACGTGGCGCAGTGGTGTCCACCAAGGGCAAAACCCGCATCACCATCATGCTCGACGATGCAGTTATCGAGGCCGCGCGCACCGTGGCGGAAAACGAAGGGTTTGGTTATCAGACGGTGATCAATAACACCCTTCGCCATGCCTTGCTCAACGGCGCAGACAGTCAGGGCCAGACCGAGTCTGACCACAGCGGGCAGTTCAAGAAAGGTATTACCGCCGCCGACCTCAAGAGTCTTGAGAAAAAGCTGTCGGCGGCCGTCGGGGAGATTCGTCGGGTACTGGAGCCGGATGCGAAGCCCTAGGCTTCAGGCGCGACAATCATCCGCCCCAGCGCATGGCGCAGGTGCGGTTGTTCGGGCAGGCGAAGATCAAATTCCTGCTCCAGCAATTCAATCAGCTCATCAACGTCGGTCACTTCGCGCCGTTCGCTATCGGCGCCCATGCGATGGACGGCGAAGTTGCCGTTGTTCAACGTCTTGCGCCAGCCATTACCCGTGCGCGCGACCATCAGCCGATTGGCGAACGGTGATTGCGGATGGGTCGAGACGTACCAGTTGCCGATGGTGAAATCGATGTCCTCCTGGCGCTGTAGATCGAACAGGTACATCGACCGCCATTCTCCCGCGACGTTGGCGCGCAGCATGTAACCATCGTTCTGTTTTTCGATGCGATACGGTTCGTGTGGAGTGGCTTGCTCAGCCTCGGTGTCGAGGATCAGCGGTGCAGTCGGCACCATGCCACCGAAGCCGACATCAGTGATGTAACGCACGCCGTCGAGTGTCACCAGACTCAAGCGGTGCGCGCGCGCGGTCCAGGTGCCCTCGGGCTGATTCATCACTACTCGCCCACTGATCGCCCGAACGTCGAAGCCCAATTCAGACAACAGCGCAAAAAACAGGTGATTGAGCTCGTAGCAGTAACCGCCTCGGCCATCGTGCAGGACTTTCTGTTCAATTGACGCAAGATCGATCATTACCGGTGCACCGGTAATCGTCGCGAGGTTTTCGAAGGGGAAGACGCCGGTGTGACGCAACTGCAGCTGACGCAAGGTTTCCAGCGTCGGCGCCGGCGGTGCATCGAAACCCAGGCGTTGCAGATAAAGCTTCAAACTCGTCAGGCGTGGCTCACTCATTGCTCAGTCCTTTTGCATGGGGCCGCAGGTCACTGCGTTGATGGTCGCCATGTATACGGGATCGGGCACTGATTTCGACAATTGATTTCACCAATCGCCTCTAGCGTTTCTTGCGTGAACCAATACGAATCCACGTCGGCGCATGGTCACTGGCATGCGGTTCGTTGCGCACCCAGGCGTCTACACCGGCCTCGTGCAGATAAGGACTCAGCGCCGGGTTGAGCAGCAGATGGTCGATGCGCAAACCCGAGTTGGTTTGCCAGTGGTTGCGAAAATAATCCCAGAAGGTGTAGAGGCGATCGTCCGGGTAGAGATGCCGCAGCGAATCGGTCCAGCCCTGGTCAAGCAAGCGCTGATAACACTCGCGACTCTCGGGCTGCAGCAACGCATCCTTGAGCCATGAGCGGGTGTTGTAGATGTCCATGTCCGTGGGCACGACGTTGTAGTCGCCGGCCAGCACCACGGGGTGATCGCTGCCTTGCAGATCCTCCGCGTAACTGATCAGCCGCTCGAACCAGGCCAATTTGTAATCGAACTTCGGCCCCGGTTGCGGGTTGCCGTTGGGCAGATACAGACAACCGACCAGCACGCCATGTACGGCGGCTTCCAGATAACGGCTGTGCTTGTCTTCGGGATCGCCCGGCAAGCCTCGGCGGCTTTCCAGCGGTTGCGCATCACGGGCGAGAATCGCCACGCCGTTCCAGGCAGCCTGTCCCTGCCAGATTGCGCCATAACCGGCCGCTTCCAGCTCGGCGGCGGGAAACGCACTGTCGAGCGATTTCAGTTCTTGCAGGCAAACAATGTCCGGTTGCTCGCGCTTGAGCCAATCAAGCAGGTTGGGCAACCGTGTGCGCAGGCCGTTGACGTTGAACGTGGCGATCCGCAGGTTTTTCATCGTCCGGGCTCCTGCCGGTAGGGATAGAAATAGTGACCCTGCGGCCACCGCACTGGTTGCATCGGATCGTCTCGCTGCGGCGTAATAGGCGCTCGTCATTCGCCCGCACTGCCGAGACCAGAATTCCATGCAAACCAAGCTTGAAGGCCAGCGCATCCTTCTGCGCCCGCTTCAGTACAGCGACGCCGCCGACCTGCTCCAAGCCGCCGCCGACGGCGAGTTGTGGAACCTCACCGTCACCGTCGTGCCCTCGGCGACCACCGTCGATAGCTACCTGAAAAAAGCCCTTGATGGCCGCGAGGCCGGGACGGTGATGCCGTTTGTCATCGTGCTGAAGGACAGCGGCGAGGTGATCGGCTCTACCCGTTTCTGGAAGATCGACGCGCTCAACCGCAAACTGGAAATCGGCAGCAGCTGGATCTCGGCGAGCTGGCAGAAATCCTTCGTCAACACCGAAGCCAAATACCTGATGTTGCGTCACGCCTTCGACGTGCTGAACTGCGTGCGCGTGCAGTTCACCACCGACGAGAACAACCAGAAATCACGCCATGCGATCCTGCGCCTCGGTGCGCAGCAGGAAGGCATCGTCCGCCACGAACGGATCATGCCGGACGGGCGCAAGCGCAACTCGGTGCGTTTCAGCATCATCGACGACGAGTGGCCGCAAGTGCGCTTGAACCTGGAGCAGAAACTCGCCAGCTACGAGTAACGCAGGATCACTCAGGCGCGATTGCGCAGCCATTGCAAAAAGCCTTTCTTCGGCACGACCACCGGCTCGTCCTGAGTCAGGGTCTGGGCTTTGTGCAGCCGGTAATCAAGCAAGGTTTTCATGGCATCGCTGATATCGTGACGGGCATCCAGGCACGGCTTCAGATAGGTCTTTTCGATGCGGTACAAAGCGCAGAAGGTCTTTGCGGTAAACGTGGCGGGCACCGACGAATCGGAAAGAATGCCGGCCTCGCCGATCACTTCGCCCGGCCCCATGCGTCCGGACTCGAACGGTGCGCCATGGCGCATCAGTGCCACCGTAACCACGCCGGACTCAATGATGAACAGGTGGTCGCTGACCTCCCCTGCCCCCAGAATCTGCTCGCCGGCGCGGAAGGTTTGCAGGGTCATGTTCTGGCTGAAGGTGTCTTTCTCTTCCTGACGCAGGGTCGAGAAAATCGGCGAGCTGTCGAGCAATGCCCGTGGCCGCGAGAGATTGCCCGCCACGACAGGTTCGACGCTCGACAGCAGATTGACCCCGGATGCCTGCAAGTGCCGATACGCTAGATCGAACAACTGATTGCGCACCACACGCTTTTCGCCCATCGACGCGACGAAACCACTGATCTCGTACTCCGAACCGCTGCTGCCAGAATTTTTCAACGCCACACTCGGCGCCGGTGTTTCCAGTAATTGCCGGCAGCCTTGCATCGCCCGCTCCAGCGCATCAATCACCGAACTGGGTCGCGCAAGCGGGCTGACTTGCACACTGACCGAGACGCCGAACATGTTGCTCGGCCGACTGAAGTTGATGATCTTGGCCTTGGCCGCCAGCGAGTTGGGAATGACCGCCATGCTGCCCTGGCTGGTTTGCAGACGCGTGGCGCGCCAATCGATATCGGTGACCCGGCCTTCGGTGCCGTCGATGGAGATCCAGTCATCCAGTTGATAAGGCTTGGTGGTATTGAGCACGATCCCGGAAAACACGTCACTCAATGTGCTCTGCAAGGCCAGACCGACGATGATCGCCAAAGCGCCGGACGTCGCCAGCACGCCTTTGACCGGCAGATCCAGTACGTAGGCCAGCGCCGCAATGATTGCGATCAGGAAAATCACCGCACCCAGCAAATCCTGCAGCAACCGCCCGGTGTGCCCGACACGCTGCATCATCACTGCGCCGATCAACACCGTCAGGGTGCGTGCGCCGAACAGCCACCAACCAATCTGCAAACCGGTCGCCGCCAGATGCAGCGGCACGTTATCGACCCATGGCGCGGGCTCCATCGGGTTGAGGCCTTCGTTGAACAGCAGGACGCTGAATAACGTGAATATCAGTACTCGCACCAGCAGTTTCCACTCGCTGCCATGGGAACTGATCAGACGCCACAGACCGAGATCGAGCAGGATCAGGATCAACGCGCAAAACAAAGGGTGTTCGCTCAGCAGAGACAGCATCAAACAACTCCGACGGGGGCCAATCGCGAGAAGATCGCACAGATTGGGGACAGTGTAGGAGTAATTGATTTCAGAGAACGAACACCCGCCAAAAAACACCGCAAAACCCAATGTAGGAGCAGCCTGCGGCAGCTCCTACAGGGTGAGTGTCAGCCGTGCATCCGGCCAAAGCGTCCGGACTGGAAGTCGGCGAAGGCCTGATGGATTTCCTGCTCGGTGTTCATCACGAACGGGCCGTGACCGACGATTGGCTCGTCGATCGGCTCGCCGCTGAGCAGCAACACCACCGCATCCTGGCTGGCTTCGAGGGTGAGTTGCTGGCCATCGCGTTCGAACAACACCAGTTGCCCTTGCTGCGCCGATTCCTGTCCATTGATCTGCACCGAGCCTTTAAGCACAACCAGCGCCGTATTGCGGCCATCGTGCAGATCCAGCGTCAGCAACTTGCCAGCGTTCAGGCGCAGATCCCACACATCGATTGGCGTGAAGGTGCGCGACGGCCCCTTGTGACCGTCGAACTCACCGGCGATCAGACGCAAGCTGCCGGCGTCGTTCGTGAGCGCGATGCTCGGGATTTCGCTGTCCAGAATGGTCTGGTAGCCCGGCTCGGCCATCTTGTCCTTGGCCGGCAGGTTGACCCACAGCTGAACCATTTCCAGTTTGCCGCCGGTTTTGGCGAAGTTTTCCGAATGGAACTCTTCATGCAGGATCCCGGAAGCCGCCGTCATCCATTGCACATCGCCCGGGCCGATAGTGCCCCCACTGCCGGTGGAGTCGCGATGCTGCACTTCACCGTCGTAAACAATCGTCACGGTTTCGAAACCACGGTGTGGATGCTGACCAACGCCACGTCGTTCGGTGGTCGGGGTGAATTCGGCAGGCCCTGCGTGATCGAGCAGCAGGAACGGGCTGATGTGTTTGCCCAGGTTGTCGTAGGAAAACAGTGTCCGCACCGGGAACCCATCGCCGACCCAATGGCCGCGCGGGCTGGTGTAGATACCGATGATGTTTTTCATGGTGGGCTCCAATTGGGTAAGTGACGCAATGGATTGAGCTTAAATCCATGACTATTAATGCACTAGACGGCAAAAATCGGCTTCATTGTTCTATCTGAAGAACAGTGAGCTCGTGGACAGATTCAAAACCGAGGCGCCGCCATCGCGGGCAAGCCCGGTTCCCACAGGGATCTCCAGTGAACTCAGATTGTGCGAACACCAGAGAAACCTGTGGGAGCGGGCTTGCCCGCGAAGAGGCCAGCCAGACAACACAATTCCCGCAAAAGATTCATGCCCTGTGATCAAAAGTGCTTTGCCACACCAACGGTTTTTCTCACGGATGCAGACGCGGATACTCCTGCCCATTCCCACTGCAACCCTGGAGTCTTCAATGTCTGTCCCCGCTTTCGGTCTTGGTACGTTTCGCTTGCAAGGCCAGGTGGTCATCGATTCGGTAAGCACCGCCCTTGAGCTCGGCTACCGGGTCATCGACACCGCACAGATTTACGAAAACGAAGCCGATGTCGGCGCGGCCATCGCCGCCAGCGGTATTCCTCGCGAAGAACTGTTCATCACCAGCAAGATCTGGGTCGCCAACTTCGCCAAGGATCGCCTGATCGCCAGCCTCCGGGAAAGCCTGGAAAAACTGCAGACCGACTACCTCGACCTGACGCTCATCCACTGGCCATCGCCGGAAAACCAAGTGCCGGTCGAAGAATTCATGGGCGCGCTGCTGGAAGCCAAACGCCTGGGCCTGACCCGACAGATCGGTGTTTCCAATTTCACCATCGACCTGATGAAACAAGCGATTGCTGCGGTCGGCGCCGACAACATCGCGACCAACCAGATCGAGCTGCATCCGTACCTGCAAAATCGCAAAGTGGTCGAGTTCGCCCAGAGTCAGGGCATCCAGATCACTTCGTACATGACCCTGGCTTACGGCGAAGTGCTGAAGGATCCGCTGATCCAGCAGATCGCCCAACGCCTGCACGCCACCCCGGCGCAAGTCAACCTCGCCTGGGCCGTGCAATCGGGTTACGCGGTGATCCCGTCGTCGACCAAACGCGCCAACCTGCAAAGCAACCTCGGTGCCACGGCACTGACGCTGAGCGAAGCCGACATGGCGCAAATCGCCACGCTGGATCGCGGCCATCGTCTGACCAGCCCGAAAGGCATTGCGCCCGTCTGGGATTGAAGGCTCAGGCTCGAAGACGTTGCGCGAGGCTTTGCATGGCCTCGCGCAATTGATTGAGTGCCATGATCACCGCGACGGCTTCGGCCTCGCGGCAAGCCTGTTCAAGGTCTGCGCATGCCGAAACCACGCGCGCGGCACCGACCATCTGCGCACCACCCTTGATGTGATGAGCCAGCTCGCGCAGCCCTCCACGGTCATGCTCATGCCCCAGATTGTCCAGTCGTTGCAGATCGAGATGCAGGCTGTTCAGCACTTCTCCGCGCAGGCGCTCGATCATCGATTGATCATTGCCGGCCATCTGCTCTAGCGTACTCAGGTCGATTTCTGTCAGAGCAATCTGCTCATTCGAGTCGACATCACTCTCGCAGTGGCTCGCGCCATTCAATGCCTGCTGCAGATCATGCAGGCGAATCGGTTTGAACAGACATTCATCCATGCCGGCGTCGAGGCAGCGACGTTTCTCCTCGATCTGCGCATTGGCGGTAAACCCGAGGATCAGGCAGGGTGGCCGGCCGCTCGCGACCTCTTCATCACGGATGGTCCGTGCCAGTTCATAGCCATTGCGTCGCGGCATGTTGCAGTCGGTGATCACCACATCGAACAGCTGCGCACGCCAACGCTCCAGCCCTGAATGGCCGTCCTCGGTGTCGACCGTACGATGCCCGAGTTCACTCAACTGCCAGCACAGCAACAAACGGTTGACCGGATGATCGTCCACCACCAGAACGCTCAGTGAGCACGCAGTCGCACCGGGTGTTTCAGCGGTGGGAGGCTTTTGTGCGAGTGCGTCCAACAGAGGCAACTCAAGACTGACTGTAACTTGCGTCCCGCGGCCAGGCTCACTGTCGAGGCGCAATGCGCCGCCCATCATTTCGCACAGACTGCGACTGATCACCAGGCCCAGTCCGGAACCGCTGCGCACCGATTGCGCGTGATTGCTCGCCTGCACGAACGGACTGAACAGCCGTTGCCGATCCTGCGCACTGATGCCGATTCCGCTGTCTTCGATAACCACTTTCACGGCCAGTCGCTCGGCCGACAATGGCGTCACACCAAGGCGCAGACTCACTTCGCCGTTTTCGGTGAACTTGATCGCGTTGCTCAGCAGATTCGACAGCACCTGCTTGAAGCGCGTCGGGTCAATCAACACATCGACGTCGCTGTACGCATCGAGTTCGATGTGCCACAGCAAGCGTTTCTGCCGCGCCAGCCCCTCGAACACCCGGCAGACCGATACCACCAGTTCACGCAGGTTCGCCCGTTCCGGGGCGAGGGACAAATGCCCGGTTTCAATACGCGCGATGTCGAGAATGTCGCCGATCAGGGCGAGCAGTTGTTGCCCGGCGTTGGACGCGACCTGAATCGCCAGGCGATCAGTCACCCCCTCTTCTGCTCGTTTCAGGGCCAGCTCGAGCATGCCGATCAGCGCGTTCATCGGTGTGCGGATTTCATGGCTCATGGTTGCCAGAAACGTGGTCTTGGCGCGATTGGCGTCGTCAGCCGCCTCTTTGGCCTGCTGCAATTGCTGCAACCATTGCTGCCGCTGGCGGATCTGCCGACGCTGAAAACCGATCCACCCCAGCGCCAGCACCAGCAAGCCCGCCGCACCGGCGAAGCCAAAGAAAATCTCGCGACGATGACGTAGCCAGTAGCTGTCCTCCACCACCACATCATGGCTCCAGCGCTCAACCAGTTCGTCCATCTGTTGCGGGGCAATGCTCAGCAGTGCCTTGTTCAGGATCGAATGCAGCATGAGCGCCTGCGGCGCTGTGGCCAGCGCGATACGGGCCGGTTGATCGCCGACCGTGCTGGCGATGCGCAAACGCTCGCGGTAATGCCGGGCGAGCAGGTAACGGGCCACCACCAACGAACTCACAACGGCATCAGCCTGCCCCATGGCGACCAACTCCATACCTTCGGCGGGGCTCTTGACTTCGATGAAGCGCAATCGAGGTACGCGCTCCTGCAGATAACCACGCAACGGATGGCCGCGATAAATCGCCAGGCGTCTACCCTCCAGATCATCCAGATTGCGCGGACTCTGCGCCGTTAATGCACTGACCAGCACAAACGGATTGTTCAGGTAGGCCCGGGTGAATTGCAGTTCGGTTTCACGTTCGCTGCTGGGCGTCACCACCGGCAGCACGTCCAGTTCACCCGCCTTCAGTTGCTCGATCTGACGATCCAGCGAATCCCCGCGCACGATCTCGAAATTCAACCCGCTGCGTTGGCTGATCAAGTTCAGCAGTTGCGCCGAAAGCCCGCTGAAGCGGCCATCGGCATCAAAAAAAGTCAGTGGCGCGAAATCTCCAATGCCGCCGACCCGCACCACAGGATGTTGATCCAGCCATTGCAACTCGGCGGCACTGAGTTGCACCCGGGACTGTTCGGCCATATCGGCAACACCGGCACTCCAGCGCTGCTCGATACGTTGTCGACGCTCCATGGGAATGGCCAGCAACGCCTTGTCGATGACGCGTTTGAGGCGCACATCGCTGCGCAACAACGCAAAGCCGAACGGATTGGCATCCAGCCCTGACGGCCCGGCCAATTGCAGGTCGTTGCGATAATTGGTGTTGATCAAGTAATTGGCACTGATGAAGTCGCCCAGATAAACATCATCAGTGCCGAACGCCACTGCGCCGAGCGCATCCATCGCCGAAGAGTACCGTTGCACGCTCGCCTCGGGGTAGAACGCCTGCACACTCGCCAGCGGCAGATAGTCTTCGACCATGGCGACGCGCTTGCCTGCCAGGTCCACCGGCAAGGCTTCGTCGAGGCGGCTCACCAGCATCGGCTGATCCTCGGCATAGGCACGGGACAGAATGAATGCCGGGTCGGCCGACTCAAAACTGTTGGACGTGCCCAGCAGATCCAACTCGCCGCGTTTCAGCGCAGCCATCAATGCATCCCGGTCGGCAAAGCGCCGGACTTCGATCCGGAGACCGAGCAACTGGGCAAGCAGATCAGCGTAGTCGGCCGTGAGCCCCTCCAGTTCATGCTGATTGCGGGTGATTTCGAACGGTGGGTAATCCGGCCCGGAAATGCCCATGCGCAACACTGCGTGTTGACGCAACCATTGGCGGTCCGGTTCGTCCAGGCGAACCTGAATATCCTCCGGCCCGGCGCGGGTCAGCACTTCCAGCACTTGCGACGCATCCGTTGCCCCGCAGGTGGCCACAAGGCTCAGCCACATCCAGCACACCCGCCCTGCGAGGCTCATGTTTGCTCGCTCAGATCAAATGATTGCGCTTGGCGAAATCGCGCAAGTGCACTGCTGAACAGACCCCTAGTTTCTTCATCAAACGGGTTTTGTAGGTACTGATGGTCTTGTGGCTAAGGTGCATGTCCTCGGCAATCGCCTTGTTGGCCTTGCCCTGCCCCAGTTGTACGAAAATGCTCAGCTCGCGATCAGAGAGTTGATCGATCATCTGTTTTTCCGTGGACTGCACTGCGTTCAACACGCTGACGTTATCCGGCAGCGCGCAAAAATAGGTGTAACCCGACATCACCGCTTGAATGGCTTTATGCAGTTGTTGCAACTGATTGGTTTTGGTCACGTAGCCCATTGCCCCGGCGCGTAAACAGCGCTCCTGGTAAAACAATGGGTCATGGGAACTGAACACCAGGACCCGGCAATCAAGGTCGTTGGCCCTAATCCGCACCAGCACATCCAGCCCATCAGGTGCCGGCAAATGCAGGTCGAGTATCACCAGACGGGGTTTATGCTCGCGGATCAACGCCAGCACCTCATTACCATTGGAGGCTTCGTAGATTTCCTTGAACCCTTCGGCTTGCAGCACGATGCGGATGGCGGCGCGCACCACTGGATGATCGTCGACGATCAGCGCTGACTTCATGAGCACTCCCGGTGCAACAGTTAACGATGACCGCCGGTATGGGTTGATCCAGACTCAGTGGCTGCGCAGAGACTGTTACACGGAACGGCAAATGAAGCACCTGTCAGGTCTGACAGTTGCGATAAACGTTTTTCTATGCGTAAGCCCGGCGCTGCGCGGGCCGTTGCTGCTGCAACTGGGGAACGTCGACGATCGACATCAAGTGCCTGATCGCCTGCGTATTGGGCAACTCCGCATGATTGATCTGCACGTTTTCCTGCGCGAAGCCTGAAACCACTTGCAGCGGCGCCGAGGGTTCGTTGTAGATCAACGCATGACGCACCTGTGGGTTATCGAGAAGAAAACCCAACAAATCCAGCGTGCCTGCTGCCAGTTCGGCGTTGATGATCACGACATCGAACGGTTCACACCCATAGTCCACCAGCGTCAGCAGCTCGGCGAGGCTCTGCACCGGCGCCACGCGAAAGTAGTCGAGGCCGTTTAGCAGACGCTCGATTTTCAGCCGGTGGAAATGCTGTGGGTCGGCGATCAGGATACGCAGGGCTTTATTGATCATGCTCGATCTCCTGGTGGTTACGATTTCGAGAAGCGGCAAGACTACGCAAGCTTCGTAACGGACTCTGTAGGACTATTCCTAAAAAAACGCTCATTGATCCGAGGCCTCACGATCATTGCGCCGATGCAGCCAGGCGAGAAAATCGTCCCCGGCCATCGGTCGCGCGTACCAGTACCCCTGCCCCTGCGTACAGCCCAACCCCAGCAATTGAAGGCGCTGTGCATCGGTTTCAATTCCTTCGATCACCACGGCCATGCCGAGGGTTTCGCCGAGCGCCAGGGTGCTGCTGATTGCCGCACGGCAGCGCGGTTCGTGCTCAAGGTTGCGCACGAAATCGGCATCGAGTTTGATTTCGTTGAACGGCAGTTGACACAAGCGTTGCAACGAGGAAAAACCGGCACCGAAATCATCAATGGACAAGCGGCAGCCCATCATGCGCAAGCGCACCAGACTTTCCAGGCTGGTAGCCGGCGCTTCCAACAGGCCGCTTTCAGTCAGTTCGAAGGTCAGACTTGAACCGGGTGCCGCATGACTGACCAGAATGTGCCTGATGGCAGCCGTCAGATCACTGTTGGCGAGTTGAGAAGCCTGCAAATTGAACGCGATGTTCAACACAAAGCCTTGCGCCCTGGCACTGGTCTGCAAAGTCAACGCTTCATCTATTTGGCAAAACAGCAACTCGTCGAGCAAGCCGCATCGCTCCAGCACAGGCATGAACACCGCAGGCGGAATGATCCCCCTCGTCGGGTGCTGCCAGCGGCACAGGACTTCGACACCACAGACCTCGCCGGTCTGCAGATTGAATTTGGGTTGATACCAGGCCTTTAACTGCCGCTGCGCCAGTGCCTCGCGCACCGCGTCTTCGCTGGCCAGTGGGCTTGCGCTGATCGGTGGCTGCTGGCTGACCGGTTTGGCAAGGGCCTTTTTCAACAAATCATGCAACACCTGCGCATCCAGCGGTTTACCCACATCGCCCAACAACTCCAGTCCGAGCAGCGTCACCATTTGATGCACCGCCCGACACAGATCCGCCGACAACGAGCTGCTGATGATGACCGACTTGACCTGCCCCGACGCACCCACCCGCTGCAAAAACTCCAGACCGTCCATGCCCTCCATTTGCAAGTCGCACAGGGCAATATCCACCTGCCCGACTGCTTCCAGCACCGCCAGTGCCTGGGCGCCGTCACTGGCCTCGAACACCTCTTGGCAGCCCAACGCCTGGAGCATGCTCACCGCGACGGAACGCTGGAAAGTATGATCTTCTAGAACCAGGACACGGAGCGGCAAAGTAGGCATGGCGATCGACTCATCTCTTGAGGGGCAAGACAATTTTCAAAAATCAGAGGACTAAACACTCTAGGAAAGATCCAAAAATGTGTAGGAGTTTTCCTAAGCATTAAGAGACACCAGCACGGCGTCCAGGGACTGCCGGTCGGGCGTTCGAATCAGGTTCAATTGACGTTGCTGGCTGGCATAAATCGTCTCCGCCTTCGGCTGCCCTCGACGTGCGTCGTGGATCACACCGTGGCGGATCTGCGGGTTGCTGAGGAAAAATCGCACCGGATCAATCCCGCTAGCCGCCAACAGTTCGCCGTTGATGATCATCAGTTCAAAGCCTTCGAAAGGATCGTGCGAGTAATGAGTCAGGCCAAGCAGCTCCCGAAAGGACTGCGCGGTTGTGAGCCTGCGGCAACCCAGTTCCTTGAGAGACTTCTCGATTCTGACACGCAGATAAGGCTGGTCTTCGGCGATCAGGATTCGCCAGCATTTGTAAGGCATGAGATTTCAACAATGGCGTGAAGATCAGAGCATGAGGCTCGGGTCAGGTCACGCTAACCAAAAGGCTCGACGATCTATGTAAGAAAGTTCTGAAAAGCGATCCGAATACTTCCGGAATCCCGCAACAAAGCCGCGTCGGGACTACCCGACGCGGCCTTTTTTCTTACCAAAGATAGCGATAACCCAGGCTCACACCGAATGGCTGCTCGATACCGTTGCCCTTGGCGTACTCGGCATCCAGGGAAATCTTGCTTTTCTCCGTGACTTGCAACACGCCACCGAATCCGACTTCCACACGGCTACCTGGCAATTCGGCATCAAATTTATTGCCGTTGACGGTGACCTTGCCGCTACCCGCGTGCTCGGTAATGTAGGACGCTTTGACGTATGGCTGAGCTTTCATACCGTTACTCAGTTCCAGACTGCGACCAAAGAGCGAACCGACGCGACTTTGCAACGAGTCCAGATTATCGGTCTTGACCCGCAGACCGTTGCTGGCGGTATAGCTCGCCCCCTGGGTCTGGGTGGCCGCGAGTTCGACCTGCGGCTCAACGAACCAGCCATCTTTGAGCGCGATGCGTTTACCGATCTCGATGTTTGCACCGACACCGTTGGTGCTGTAGGAACCTTTTACCGACTCGCCCAGATTGCTCGGGGTTTTGATGTCGTTATCGAAGCGGCTGTACTTCAACACGCTGTCGACATAGACGCCGTTATCGTTCAGGTAGGTGGCATAGATGCCGAACATGCGGCTGTCGATTTCACCCGAGGCGCCTTCGCCGAAGTCCAGATCCGAACGAGCCGTGCCGACCATTGCACCGACATAGACTTTGCCACTCTCGACAGCAAACGCTTTGTCGGCACCGATTTCCAGACCACTGACGTCCTGGGTGTAAGCACGGCTGGAGTGTTCGCTGACATCGAAGCGCTTACCGATAGCACGCGTCCAGATACCACCATCGTCCTGCCCCATGCGCAATTCGCCCAGACGTTTGAGCAGCGCATTCATTTGCGCACTCCACAGACTGGCGCCTGCCGTGTGCGCGGCGATGGCGGCGTTAGTGCCCTTGGAGAGGTTTTCGGGTCGTGGGTTGACCGGAGTCGGTGGCGTCACCGGATCCAGCGGTTTTGCTGGATCGACAGGCGTCACCGGATCCACAGGCTTTTCGGGATCGACAGGCGTTACAGGATCCACAGGAAGGCTGCCGCCACTGGCCAGCACCCAGTCATCACCCTGTTGCTGCAAGGTGTAGCGGAACGCGCCGGCATCGACATGACCACCGTGGAGTCCAAACTTCGCACTGCCGCCATTGGTGTCCACTAACACCAGACGTCCATCCATAGATGTCGGTTCGCGGCCCGAGTCCCCTACGATCAGCGTGTGATCGCCACTGGCCATTCCCGCGCCCTGCACCACCAGCAAGTCGTCATGCTGACTGGCAATATCGGTGTTCATCAAGATGCTGCCGCTGCCGGACAAAGCGTTGACCGTGAACGTCTTGAAGCTGCCATCAGCGCTCGGAACGAAGGCCAGGCTGCCGCCATTGAGGGTCAGGGAATCAACGGTTTTTACACCGTCCTCCATGATATTGACGGTGCCCCCCGCCTCCGCTACCAACCCATTGGCCTGTGCGCCCTGGTACAGGTTGATCCGCCCGCCATTGCTCACGGTGCTGTTGTTGGCCGTGGCGGTGTCATAGACACTCTGTAAGCCACCGTCGATGCGTGTATTGGTTGCCACCACGCCGCCGAGCATGCCCCTTTGCAGGCTCTGCTCTGCGCCGCTGTTGACCTGGGTGTCGTTCGCAACACCCTTATTGGTCACTACCTGCAGGCCGCCGTTGTTGATGACCGTGTCAGCAGCAGTGCCCATGAGCGTGACGGTCTGCACGCCATTCTGATTGATCACTGTACGGTTGGCCCGCCCTGTCGGGTTTTGCACCGTCTGCGCGCCACCGTTCAGAATTGTGTCGTTGGCCACACTGGCGATGCCCACCTTCTGTGAGCCGCCGGCATTGACGATGCTGCGGTTGGCGATACCACTCTGAACATCCTGGACTCCGTTGACAGTAGCGTCATTCGACACACCGTTCTGAAAAACCGTCTGCGTCCCGGTGACTTCGATCAACGTGTTGTTTGCCGTACCGTTGGTGCCGATATTCTGCGTGCCACCGACCACGGTTTCACCATCGACTACAGCACCACTGTTAACGGATGAAGTGAACGCATTCGCGTGTGCCGGCAGCAACAGGAAGATGGCCAGGGCAAGGGGCGAAAGCGTCAGTGCTGGATTCTGTTTGGAGTTGATCGTCTTCATGTTCAGTACCTCATTCGTACTGCCGAGTCGGCAGTGGAAATGCCAATGGCATAGGGGCTGAGCAACGACTGACGGAAGGCCGGCGGCTCAGTTGAGGTCTGTAATTTAGAGATCGAAGAGAACTTTCTGAGTAGGAAATTTCCCTACGTTTGTAGGAAATTTCCGAAGCGCATGAGCGGTATTAAAAGCATTCGTCTAGCGAAAATGCACCGTTTGCAGCAAACCCGCGCTCCTCAAAGGAGAGCGGGTAACAGGCTTCATTGACGCGATCAGTGGCGAGCGCCGACCACCTCGGCCCCATTCGACAGGATCACTTCGACCCGCCGATTTTGCTGGCGGCCTGCCGCGCTACCGTTATCGGCCACCGAGAATTCCTCGCCGAATCCCTGGGTCACGATACGCCGACGATCCACTCCCAATTGCGACAGCGCACTGGCGACAGAGTCCGCGCGGCGCTCGGACAACACCTGATTGGCGGCTTCGTTACCGACGTTGTCGGTGAAGCCTTCCACCCGCACCTTGCGCTCCGGGTTGCTGGCCAGAAAATCGGCCAGTTGCTGAAACTGACGCTGACTGCCGTATTTCAAATCAGCCTTGCCGGTATCGAACAGCACGTCACCGAAGGTCACTACCTCACCCCGATCAGTCTTTTTGGCTTTCAGTGCTTGCAGGGCCTTGAGCTGCTGGGTACGGACATCAAGCTGCACCTGAGTGCGTTCGGCGTCGATTTTCTTCAGGTCGGCTTCTGCCTGGCGACCGACAATGGTCTGCTCGGCCAGAGCAATTTTCTGGCTGGCCAGATAGGCCAACTGATCAACGTCCGGCGCCTGACGATCCTTGAGGGAAGCCTGATCGGCCTTGTTCAGCGCAGTGAACGCGTCCTTGGTTTCAATCGCCGCGAGGGTGTTTGACTCGGCTTTTTGTTGCAGCGCGACAAATTGCGCACGGGCTTGCAGCAATTGCGGGTTTTCCGGCGGTGTGGCGCAACCGCCGAGCATCAGGGCAAACAGGGAAACGGCTGGCAGTAATTTGAAAGTCTGCATGGGGTTTTCCTTATTGAGCGCTGACAGGCGGATTGAAGCCGGTGACCGGGTCTTGCAGCATTTCCTGCTTGAGCACCTGGATGCCGCTGCGGGCGTCTGACAATTGCTTCTGCCACTTCACAGCCCGCGACTTGCGTTCGGCCAGGTTGGCATCAGCTTCGATCTGCTCAGCCAGCACTTTGGCTTGCGGGTAATTTTTTTCGCCCAAGGCGCGCTCCATCAGGAACATCTTGTCCTGCGCTGCCTTCATTTCCAGCGGGGCATATTGGGTCGCATCTGCCGAAACGGCACGATTGACCGCATCTTTGGACAGCGAAATCTGTTGCTCCGGAATCGGTGCACTGGCACAGGCACTCAAAGCTGCCGCGACAACCAGCACGCTGACCGAAAGTCGCGCACGGGAAGACAGATGTTGAAAGTTCATCAACTGCTCCAAACAATAAAAAGTGGGATGACACGCAGCGTGAAGGGGGTCGGCGTTACCGAGAATCAGTGACCCTGCTCGTTGCGTGCGGCGCTTCGATAGGGGCCGTCAGCGTTGCGCTGACAGTCCATATCGATCGCCCGTTGTCTGAATCAGCCTTCGGCTGACACCACGGCACGTTAGCGAGAGAGGGGCATTGGCGAATGTAGGAAAATTCGCAAATATCGACGTTCAAATCGTAAAAAATCCATCGAACCGCGATCAGTTCGCCAAGTAGGTTTCCAATTGCGCGGCGAGGTGTTCCATGGCCTGTTGCAGGGCGTCCACCGCCTCGATCAACACCGCCGAATCCAGACCTTCACTGGCGGCTTCCAAGGCCTCACAGGCCTCGATCAGTGACTGCACCTTGATAATCCGTGCGCCACCTTTGACCCGGTGTGCAAGATCCGCCAATCCTGGCAAATCATGCTGCGTAAACAGACGCATGAGTTTGGCCATGTCGTCGTCATTACTGGTGGCCAGATCCGTCAGCAGGCTCTTGATTGACGCCCGGTCTCCGCGGGTCAGTTGCTCAAGACTGCTCAGGTCAAAATCAGCGCCGCCGTCCGCCACGCCGCTATCCTCACCTTCGGTTGCAGGCCGGGCGTGAGGCGTGACAGAGGCCAGACGCGCATTCAGATCCTTGAGGCTGATGGGCTTGAACAGGCAATCGTCCATGCCCGCTTCCGCGCAACGCACCTTTTCTTCAGCCAGTGCATTGGCGGTGAAACCCAGTACCAGGCTGCGCGGTAACGCTCGTGCCCCCTCTTCGTCGCGTATCGCCCGCGCCAACTCGTAGCCGTTCATGATCGGCATGTTGCAATCGGTGATGACTACATCGAAAGTCTCGTTGCGCCAGGCCCGCAAACCATGGGCGCCATCTTCAGCGTCCGTGACCCGGTGCCCCAGATAAGTCAGCTGTTGAGACAACAACAAACGGTTGGCCGGATAGTCGTCGATCACCAGGATATTCAGCGCCCGACTGACCGTTACCGGTTCAATCTCGGCCGCCACCACGCGTGCCTGTGGCTGGAGGGTAGGTAAACTGAGGCGCACCTCAATCTGCGTGCCCTGCCCCAGCACGCTGTCCATCGTCAGCGTGCCACCCATCATTTCGCACAAGGTGCGGCTGATCACCAGACCCAGCCCGGAACCGCCCTGCGCAGACTGGCCATGGTTGCCGGCCTGCGTGAACGGCGTGAACAGCCGTTGCTGATCTTCGACGGATATCCCGCGGCCACTGTCTTCGACCCGCAGGCATAGCGCCAACCGATCCTGGTCAGCGGCACGTTCTACCCGCATGCGCAGAACGACGTGGCCCACCTCGGTGAACTTGATCGCATTGCTCAACAGGTTCGACAGCACTTGCTTGAAGCGCAGCGGATCGATCAATACGTCTACGTTGGCCAGCGCATCCAGATCCAGTTGCAGGCGCAGTTGTTTCTGTCGCGCCAAGCCTTCGAATATCCGCACCACCGACTCGATCAGCTCACGCAGATTGGCCCGCTCCGGTGCCAGCGACAAACGGCCGGATTCGATCCGTGCGATGTCGAGAATGTCGCCGATAAGATCGAGCAAGCCCCGCGCCGCGCCCGAGGCCACCTCGATGGCGAAACGATCCATGACGCCCTGATCGGCTTTTTTCATGGCCAGTTCAAGCATCCCGATCACGGCATTCATCGGCGTGCGGATCTCGTGACTCATGGTCGCCAGGAACGTGGTCTTGGCGCGGTTGGCATCATCGGCGCCATCTTTGGCGATGCGCAGTTCGTGCAACAGTTGCTGGCGTTCGCTGACGTCGATCCAGCCGGAAATCATGCCGCTGACTTCGCCATCACTGCCACGGTAAGGCAGCATCCAGTGATAAATAGTCAGGACACGACCGTCTGCCAAACTGAGCCTGCGATCCTCAATTCGGGGCACGCCTTCATCCATGACTTGCCGGTAATCGTTGGCAAAGCCCTGCGCTTCGACAGTGTCACTCAGCACACCGTCAGTCACGGTTTTGCCGATCACTGCTTCGCGCTCAACGCCAAATACTTGCAGGTAACCGCTGTTACAAGTCACCAGCCGTCCTTCGCGGTCGCGGACATAAATCGGGTGCGGCGTGCCGTCGATCAACACGCGCATGAACTCCATCTGGTCGTTGAGGGCGATTTCAGCCTGACGCCGCTTGCGCATCAGCATGCGCAGGTAAGCAATCCAGCCGAACGCTACCAGCAGCAAGACACCGGCAATGACGAACCCTTGAATGATCGTGCTGCGGTGGCGCAACCAATAGCTGTCGTCGACCACAACTTCGGTACGCCAGCGGTTGGTCAGTTCATCCATTTCTTCAGGGGAGATGCTCAACAGCGCCTTGTCGAGAATCGAGTACAACTCCAGCGCACCACGATTGGTGGCCAGCGCGATGCGCGCCTGCTGAGTCCCCACGGTGCTGGTGACTTGCAACCGACCGCGATACTGGCGGGAGATCAAGTAGCGGGCATTGATCAAAGAGTTGATCGCGCCGTCGACTTCGCCCTGCGCGACCATGTTCATCGCGTCGGCAGCATTTTGCGCCGTCACCAGGTGCACCTGAGGGAACTGCTCCACAAGGTATTCGCGCAACACGTTGCCGCGAATCAACGCCAAACGCTTGCCGGCCATTTGATCCAGGGTCTGGGGATTGGCATCGCCGCTGGCCGTGACCAATACAAACGGGTTGGTCAGGTAAGGCCGGGTGAAACGCAAAGCGCCTTCACGCTCGGTACTGGGGGTAAACGCGGCGAGCATGTCAGCCTCGCCGCTGGTCACCCGATCAATAAGGTCACTGACCGACTCGGCCCGTTGTACGTCGAACTTCAGGCCAGTGCGCAGACTGACCTTGGCCAGGACATCGGCACTGATGCCTCGAAAATTGCCTTCACTGTCGAAGAACGTCAGCGGTAGAAAATTCTCGTTGATCGCCACTCTTATCCGGGGATGACGCTCCAGCCAGCGTTGCTCGCTGACGCTGAAATGCAGAATCTGTCGCCCGGGCATGGTCGCGCCCCCGGCGCTCCAGCGGCGCAAAATGCTCATGCGTTCACTGGTGGGAATCGTGTCCAGCGCCGTATTGAGGATACGCAACAGTCGGTCATTGCCACGACTCACGGCAAAGCCGAATGGCTGCACTTCCATCCGCGAGAAATCACTGAGCTGCACGTTATTGAGGTAATTTTTGCTGATCAGGTAGTTGGAACTGATCGAGTCGCCCAGGTACACGTCCGCCTGGCTGAACGCCACCGCACCGATAGCGCTCAACGTCGAGGGATACAACTGGATGATGGCCTTGGGATAGAACGCCTTCACCACTTCTGGTGGCAAATAGTGATAAAGCATCGCCACGCGCTTGCCTGCCAGATCAACCGGCAGGTTCTGGTTGTCGCCGATGCGGGTCAGCAACGTCGGCTGATCGTCGGCGTACGAATGGGAAATCGCCAGGTCGGGATCCACCGCCTCGTAGCCATTAGCGGTGCCAAGCAAATCAATCTCACCGCTTTTGAGCGCAGCCAGCACCTCGGTACGCGATTCAAAACGACGCACCTCGACCTTGATATGCAGCAACTGAGCGATCAACTGCGCATAGTCGGCCGTCAGACCTTCGTAGTCATTGTCATTGCTGGTAATGCCAAACGGTGCGTAATCGGGAGCCGAAGTGCCCAGCAACAATGCTTTGCGATGCCGCAACCAGCTCCAGTCCGCCTCATCGAGTGAAACCGAATACTCATCGACCGTCGAACGCCCAAGCAACTGCAATGTTTCAGGCGCAGCAGCAAAGGTATTGCCGGCAACCAGCAAGCCAGACAACAGGAGGCCGACGAAGCACTTTTTGAAGGAAGTATTCATCTAGACAAGGTTATTGCGCTTGGCAAAATCGGCGAGATACACCACCGATTTGACCTTGAGCTTCTCGATCAGGCGTGTCTTGTAGGTGCTGACGGTTTTGTTGCTCAGCAACATCGCCTCACCGATTTCCTTGTTGCTCAGACCATTGGATAACTGTTGCAGGATCGCCAGCTCACGATCGGACAGGCTCTGGATGAGCTCCAGATCGGTGGCATCGACATCGCTGCGCCGCACCGAACTGGTGGCCAGATTGGGAAAGAAGGTGTAGCCGTCCATCACGGCCTTGATGGCTTTGATCAGCTCATCGAGGTCGTTGGTCTTGGAGATATAGCCAGCGGCTCCGGCCTTCATGCAGCGCATGGAATAGAACAGCGCCGACTGCGAGGTCAGTACCAGAATCTTGCTCGACAGCCCCAGTGCACTGATGCGCGAAATCACTTCCAGCCCATCGAGCTTGGGCATGGCGATATCCAGAACAATCAGATCCGGGGCGTACTCACGGGCCAGTTGCACAGCATCGGCGCCGTTGTCTGCCTCCGCCACGACCTCGAACTGTTCCTGCTTGAGCAGCATCTTGACCGAAGAGCGAATGAACGGATGATCGTCCACAACTATCGCTTTAAGCATAAAAACCTCTGAAGAGCACGCCGGCAACCGACATCGTCAAGGCCATGAGTGTGAGTGTTACAGCAAGCCATTCGGTGCGTGCAGCAAAAATACACGAGCGCGAATGAAGTGTAGGAAAATTCTGCAAATACATCGGAGCAAACCGTGAAGTATTCACTGTGCACTCTCCAACGCTTCCAGCCATTGCAGCAAATCGTGCCCAGTCATCGGCCGGGCCAGGTGATACCCCTGACCGATGTCACAACCCAGTTCAAGCAGGCCCTCACGAATCCGCGAACTGCTGACGCCCTCGATCACCAGCCTCATGTCCAGCGACTGCGCCAGCCCCTGTGTGCAGGTCACCATGGCGCGATTGCGTTGACGATCCAGGCGCTGGACGAAGCGTCCATCGAGCTTGATCTGATTGAACGGTAGCTGGCAAAGCAGTTTGAGCGAAGAGAAGCCCACGCCGAAGTCATCGACTGACAGACCGCAGCCCAACAGTCTCAATCGCAGGAGGTTTTCATGGATGCCGGGGGCGCTGTCGAGCAAGCCGTTTTCCGCCAGTTCGAACATCAGCGTCGAGCCCTTGAAGGCATGTCGCTCGAGTGCCCGTTTGATGTGCTCGATCAGGTCACCGCTTGCTAGTTGTGAGGCATGCAGGTTGAACGCCAGTGTCAGGTTGACGCCTTGTCGACGCAAGATGCCCATCAGACTCAAGCCCTGCTCCAGCAGGTGTTTGAACATTTGATCAATCAAGTCATACGCCAGCACCGCCGCCAGGAATTCACTGGGCAATAACACACCCCGTGCCGGATGCTGCCATCGCGCAAGCGCCTCGAACCCGACGGCTGTACCGGTCTGGAGTTCTATCTGCGGCTGAAACCAGGCACGAAATTCCCCCAACGCAAGCCCGCGGCGCACCTCTTCTTCGGTGGGCAGTTCTTTGCGCAGCACGCTCGGCACCGGCACTGCCCGAGCGAGACTGAAGCGGTGCAACAGACGATGCAGTGAGCGCAGTTGAATGGGTCGCCGGAGTATGCCGAGCAGTTGCAGCCCTGCCAGCGATGGCATTTGCCCCAGCGCACGATGCAACTCTGGTTGCAATTCACTGCACAGCACCACCGCACGCACCATGCCGCTTTGACTGGCGCACCGCAGAAACTCCAGGCAATCGAGCCCGCGATCGGTCAGGTCGCACAGCACGATGTCGACGCCGCCATACAGGTGCATCTGCACCATCGCGTGTTCGCCATCCGTGGCTTGTACCACGTCGTGTACGCCCAGGCGCTGCAACATCTTCACCAGCACGCTGCGCGCAAAACCTTGATTTTCCAACACCAGAATACGTGGGGAGGCCATCGTCAATTCATCGCTTAATCGACCTGAGAGCAGGCATATTGGCGACAGCCGAGAGCACGTTGCGAAGGACTTATCCGACAGTCATGTAGGAAATTTCCCAGAGATAGCGCCTGCAAAAAAATGGCGGCGTTGGCGCCGGCCGCCTGCCTCAGTAATAGATGATCTGCACCACCATGATCGCTTCGAAAGGCCCGACCTTCGGATCGCCCAGCGATACGACCGAAGCACTGAACGGGAGGTCGATATGAGTCACGTCCGGCGGAAAGTTGACCAGCGGAAAAGGTTCGTTGATCGGCACCAATTGATTGCGTGAGTCCCGCACCTGAATGCCGAACTGGCTATCACTGGCCGGCACAATCGTGTAATCACCCTGCTGCTGAGTCGTGACCAATGTGGCGCCCAGGTTGATCGCCGTGCTGCATCTTTTCTCCAGCGCCAGGCTGAACGGCCGAGTCGGATTGGGCGGAGAGAGGCCGGTGGCGGTTTTCTGGATGATCCCGAAATCGACGATTCCAGGCTCCGGAGTTACCGTTACATCAACACTGCAAGCCGTCCCGACAATATTTTGCAGGCCGCTGAG
This sequence comes from Pseudomonas sp. LBUM1648, assembly GCF_059716145.1. NCBI lineage: Bacteria > Pseudomonadati > Pseudomonadota > Gammaproteobacteria > Pseudomonadales > Pseudomonadaceae > Pseudomonas > Pseudomonas sp. LBUM1648. The sequence goes on along the minus strand of NZ_CP166808.1, from coordinate 2,192,897 downwards.
TTGAAAGCGGAAATTGCCGAATGGGTTGCCCGGCCCGCCATTGAGTCCATACAACCCGTCGAACTGGAATACGTCGTACGTATCTTGTGAGGGCCGCTGCAGCGGTAACAGCCCGCGTTTGCGGATCACCACCTGAAACGCGATGCTCGGACTGACCAACGAACACGGCAGCATCTCCGCATCATTGGTGGCAGACGGGCAGCCCCGTGAAACAAAACCGGTATTCACCCCTTGGGTGGGGTTGGCGCTCCAGTCACCGTCCCAGGCTGTCACCCCCTTGTACACCAGACCAAATTCGATACCCCAGGGCGTCGCGTTCAATCCGGCCGGGTTGCCGTAGAAATAAATCGGGTCGTCTTCGGCAAAATGGATGTCGTGAACCTTAAAGCACTTGGCGGGCACCACATGCGTTTTCGAGCGCCAGATGATCGTGCCGTCCGGCACTGTATCGGGCACCGACACCGGGCCGATGTATTCGCTCAGGTAGGAACCGTCATTCAACGATTTACACAACATCGCCCAGGACGCCTGAGAAAACATCAGCAACAGCATCGCCAGACAAAGCCTGAGCTGCGTGCGCTTCATGGTTTGACGCCCGTGCAGACGTTTGCCACGCAATTGAACAGCGTATCGGTCTGCCCACCGAAGTCGTTCATGTTCGATACCCGCAGCGAGGTAAGCGCGGTGCTGGTCAATGGAAAACGTGCGTTGGCGTAGGGCGCGATCATGATGGTGTCGATCGGCATCCGAGTCTTTTGCTCACCGGCCAGCAACCCGACAACGGTGATGTGGAACGGCGTCGGGTTGTCCACCAAAAGCTGTTTGCTGCCCGGATCGATTTTCAGCTTCAGGCCCAATGCCAGATCGTCGCCACGTTCGCGTTTGACCGAGGCCGGGCGATAGAACAGCTTGATTTTCGACTGCAAGGCGATCTGCATCGAATTGACGGCCTGGGTCTTGGGTGGAATCTCGCGCACGTTAAGGTAAAACACCGACTCGCGATCTTTGGGCAAGGCCAGCTCAGGCAGTTTCACGATGCGCAGCACGCTGCTTTCACTGGGCTCAATGCGCTGCAATGGCGGCAGCACCATGAACGGCGTCGTGACCTTTTGGCCAGCTTCGTTTTCGATCCACGACTGCACGACAAAGGGCAACTGCGCGTTCTTGTTGCTGAGCGTGACGCTTACCGACGGCGCGCTCTCCTCGAAAACGATTCGCGTTCGATCCGGCACCACGGCCGCGTTCGCCAACAACGGCACGCACAGGCCTGCAATGAGGCCCAATCGATTGAACAGGCCACGGGTTGTGGACAATGAAAGAGATTGCATGAAGGTTCTCCGCAAGGATAAGGGCCGAGTCAACTTCGGGCCCGGATTAAAGGCAGCGCACGGGTTTGGCGATGTTGGTCACGACGTCTTCCTCAGGCAGTGCGGCCAGGGCACAACGATTGACGTCGTCCCACACCGCGACCAACTCAGCCTGCGTTTTGACGCCCAGCAGATAAGTCACCCCGGCTTCACCGACGATGCCTACTTCCTTGTTTGTGTGTTTGTCCTGCACCGACGCGCCGAAAGGCACCGGTTTGCCATCCGCTCGGGTTAACGTCACGTAGGCGTTACGCCCACGGGCAGTGGAAAAATTGACATAGCCGATAGCACCCTCGGTGAGCGCCAGACGCTGCACCGGGTTGGAAACTTCGGTGTTGAGCGGCAACTTTTCCATATTGATCCGCGCTTCATAGGCCTGGAACGATGGCAAACCGTCCATCACCGCGTAGCCGGCCTGGTTGGAGCGGGTCTGACCACTGAACGCCACGTCCGGCACACCCTCGGTCGACACCAGCAACCGGGTATCGCCATTCGAACCGTTGCCATGGGCCGACACGCCATAGCGGGTGGCGACCAGCGAACTGTCGAACTCGCCGGTCAGCGAACGGTAGGTGCTGCCATCGGTGGTAGCAGAAGCGTTGGCGCGATAGGTGGATGCTCGTTTGCCGACATAAGCGTTGACGTAGCGGTTGTCACCGATCCCGCCATACACCTGATAATTCAGGCCATCGCCGTCGTCATGGCTATAACCGACGTTGCCCGACGACGCTCCGGTCCCCGAGCGCTGCATATTGCTCGACAGCATCGAGTTACCGCCCAGCGGAATGGAAATCCCAAGATAGATCTGCGAATCGTTCTGCCGCGTATTGCGGGTTTGATAGGCCGACAGGTTGGCGTTGATGTTCTTGACGTTACCGACGGAAAAACTGCGCGCCAGAGACAGGCCGAAACGCTCGGAAGGCGCCGCATCCCAATAGGTGGAATGGTCGTAGGAGACACTCGTCGACAGCCAGGAAAAATGCTTGGCCAGCGTCACCGAATAACGCTGCTTGCCCGAGTTCAGCGAATAGGAATCAGGGTCGCCGACAAACTGCGAGAAGTTGGTAAACGTCTTGTCGGAAAAGCGGTAGCCGAGGAACCGCAGGTCTGTGCCAATGTCATCGAAACGCTTGGAGTAGTTGATGCGGTACGAATTACCCACCACCGTTTCGCCACTCCAGCGCAGCTTGGCCCGCGACGTGGTGACGTCTGCCGACAAGGCGCCGAACACCCCGAGATCCTTACCGACGCCGATGGCATCCGACAGGTAATCCGAAGCGGCAAGCACGCCGCCATACACCGTCCAGTCCCGTGGCAAACCGTAGGCAATCTCTGATGCAATAAACCTTGGTTCGGTGCCGCCGGCGCCGTTGAGTCGCGGCTGCCCGGCCGAGACCTTGTAGCGCAACTCGCCCTCGCGGGACAGAAACGGTACCGCCGCAGTGGTGACCGTGAAGGTCTGCTCGGTGCCGTCCTCTTCGCGCACGGTGACGTCCAGCGTGCCTTGGGCGCTGCTGTTCAAATCCTGAATACTGAATGCGCCGGGAGTCACCGTGGTCGAGTACAACACCCGACCCTGCTGCGACACGGTCACGGTCGCGTTGGTCCGCGCCAAACCACTGATCAACGGCGCATAACCGCGCAAACTGGGCGGCAGCATGCGGTCGTCACTGCTCAGCGTGGCACCACGCAGCGCAAACGTATCGAACACATCGGAGTTCAAATAGTCTTCGCCTACCGACAGTTTCGAGCGAATGGCCGGCAAGGCGCGATAGGCATAGAGACGGTTCAACTGGAACGCTTTGCTATTGATGTCGCCGCTCTGGTTACCGGACTCTTGCCGGGCCTGGTAATCGGCACGAATCCGCCAGGCGTCAATGTTCAACCCGGCGGTGCCGTAACTTTGCAACGAACGGGAGTCTCCGGACGCCGTGGACTGGCGGCTGTTGGCGATCACCCGGTAATCGAGCAATGCACCGTCCAGCCCCTCGCTCCAGGCAGCCGGGGGAATGTAATTGGGATCGTCATATTCAAACGTCGCCTGCGGCAGACTGATCGAGAGCCGGCCCAGACTTTTGATGTACTTGATGCTGGCGTTGTCGATCCCGCGCAAATCAACGCACTGGCCGCCAGCTAATCTTGGCAGGCCCTTCAAGACGTCCGGTTTCAAACCGAACATCGCCACCAGTTCTTCCGGCAGGCAGGCGTAACTTTCCTGCGGATCGTCAGCACTTTTGAATTCAATGGAACGGTTACCGAAGTAACGCTGATTGACCGTGATATCCAGCAAGTAACTGCCGGGCACGGTGTATTGGGCATGGGTAAACTGTCCGAGGCTGATATTGTCTTTACGATCAATATTCAGAAACTCCGAATTGAACTCCACAGCATTGGAATAACGCGCAGAGGTGATCAATACGCAAGACACAAAAAGTGTGCGGCAGTACACGGGCAATACCCTTTAAACAGTGCTCTGACGGATAAGAAAAAAGGGGCTATCGCCCCTTTTTCTTAAAACAATCGATACGGGCGTATCAGTTGTAGGCAACGGTGAAGTTGGCAACGCTGTCCGCTTCACCGGTAGTAACGGAAGCAGCGGTGGCTTCGTACATCGCCGCGAAGGTCACGGTGTTGTTGCCGTCTTGCAGAACGACCGGCGCGACCTGCTCCTTGCCGTTATCGAGCATTTCACCAGCGCTGGCCTGCAGGCGGATGCCGACGTTCTGGGCCAGGCCAGTCGTGGCGAACAGTGCCGGAACCGATGGATCCTGCACGCCGCTGAAGGTGAAGCGGGCGTTCTTCTGGGTGGTGTTGTCGCAGTCGGTCAGGACGATGTCGAACTTGACCGGGTCGGAGCGATCACCCGTAGCCTTGAAACGGTTCGACGGCACCTGACCCAGCGAAACAGTTTGATCAAGGGAGTTGGCGTCGATACCGCACGCGCCGGAAACGATTTCACCGATAAAGCGCACGGTGCCTGGGTTGCCGGTTGCTGGCGCAGCATTGGCGAAAGAAGCAAGGCTCATGGCAACAGCAGCGGTAGTCACAGCGAAAAACTTATTCATCGTAGGCATCTCTAGGGATAGTTATTTATCAGGCCCAGCGGCCTGGCTTCCCAAACAACTCACGAGCGGCAACCTGGTTTATCGCTGTAACAAATAAACCATGGCTTATTCCGACAACTGAAGCCCCCCATACTTTTGGCCATCGCCGCCGGTATTTTCCTGGCCCAACAGTTGTGAAAAAAGTGATGCCTCACTGATTATTCAGGACGCCGGGCATCTCTGCTCCGGGGAAAATAATGAGTGATGCCCCTTAGTGAAAATGTAAGTTCTTTCTCTCCGACATGTAGGACATTTCTCAGCGCTAATCGGTGGTACTCGGACTCCAGAACGCCTGCACCACCAGCGATGAAGTCGAGATCCGCGCTACCAGAGCATCCAGTTCATCCCCATCGACCGAGGTGGTCGCCAGCGTCGCCTCGATTTCAATTTCATCGGCACCGAAGGCATGCACGTCGACATCGCTGGCCGGGTAATTACTGCGTTCCAGTTCCGCTTCGAGCAAGGCGAACACGGCTTTCTGCTGCGAGCGCCGGGCGATGACATAGACGATGTTGGTGACTTCCGCCGAGACCACGTCCAGCGGCTGACGGTTGATGTTGTTGACGATAGGCCGCAGCAAGGTGTTGGCGGCGAGGATGAACAGTGTGCCGAGCACTGCTTCGGCGAGCAGGTCCGCACCCGCGCAGGCGCCGACTGCTGCCGAGGTCCACAGGGTTGCGGCAGTGTTGAGGCCGCGCACGTTGCCTTCTTCGCGCATGATCACGCCGGCACCGAGAAAACCGATGCCGGAGACCACATAGGCAACCACCCGCACCGCGCCTTCAGCGCCAGCGAGACGGTTGGCCATGTCGACGAAAATCGCCGCGCCGACCGCCACCAGCACATTGGTGCGCAGGCCGGCAGTGCGTTGCCGATACTGGCGTTCGAAGCCGATCAGACCGCCGAGGATGAACGCGGCGCTGAGGCTGATCAGGGTGTCGAGCAGCGAAGTGAGGTTGAGGTTGTTGATGGCTTGCATAGTCTTGTCCTTGAAAACATACCAATCCCCTGTGGGAGCGAGCCTGCTCGCGAAAGCGGTATGTCAGCCAACATAAATGCAACTGACACGACGCCTTCGCGAGCAGGCTCGCTCCCACACGGGGAAAAGCGTTGTAATGCTGTTATTGCCAGCCGAACCGGCGGATGTAGAAACCTTTAACCGCTTGGGTCAACGCCATGTACGCCAGCAGAATCACCGGCAGGAACACGAAGTACAGCGATGGCAGCGCCTGCAATTTGAAGTAGTGCGCCAGCGGCCCCATCGGCAGGAAGATGCCGACCGCCATGATGATCCCGGTCATTACCAGCAGCGGCAGGGCTGCGCGGCTTTGCAGGAACGGAATCTTCGGCGTGCGGATCATGTGCACGATCAGCGTCTGGGTCAGCAACCCCACCACGAACCAGCCCGACTGGAACAGCGTCTGGTGATCCGGGGTGTTGGCATCAAACACGTACCACATCAAAGCGAACGTGGTGATGTCGAAGATCGAACTGATCGGGCCGAAGAACAGCATGAAGCGCCCAACGTCGCCCGGCTGCCAGCGCTGCGGCTTTTTCAGCATCTCTTCATCGACGTTGTCGAACGGGATGGCGATCTGCGAAATGTCGTAGAGCAGGTTCTGCACCAACAGATGCATGGGCAGCATCGGCAGGAACGGAATAAATGCACTGGCAACCAGCACCGAGAACACGTTGCCGAAGTTGGAACTGGCGGTCATCTTGATGTACTTGAGCATGTTGGCGAAGGTGCGCCGCCCTTCGAGCACGCCCTCCTCCAGCACCATCAGGCTCTTTTCCAGAAGGATGATGTCTGCCGCTTCCTTGGCGATGTCCACCGCGCTATCCACCGAGATACCGATGTCGGCCGTGCGCAGCGCCGGCGCATCGTTGATGCCGTCGCCCATGAAACCGACCACATGACCGTTGCCCTTGAGGATGCGCACGATGCGTTCCTTGTGCGATGGCGTCAGTTTGGCGAAGACGTTGGTTTTCTCTACCGCCTCGGCCAGTTCGGCATCGCTCATGCGCTCGATATCGTTGCCCAGTAACAAGCCCTGTTGCGCGAGGCCGACTTCGCGGCAGATTTTCGCGGTCACCAATTCGTTGTCACCGGTCAGCACCTTCACGGCTACGCCATGCTCGGCCAAGGCCTTGAGCGCCGGCGCGGTGCTTTCTTTCGGTGGATCAAGGAATGCCACGTAACCAATCAGCGTCAGATCCTGTTCATCGGCCAGGCTATAGACGTCGCGACCTTCAGGCATCGAGCGGGCCGCCACCGCCACTACGCGCAAGCCTTCAGCGTTGAATGCTGCGGTGACCTGACGAATCCGGGTCAGCAATTCATCGCTCAAGGCTTCATCGACGTCGCCGTGACGCACGCGGCTGCACACTGCCAGCACTTCTTCCACCGCGCCTTTGCAGATCAGTTGATGCGGCTGACCGCGCCCCTCGACAACCACCGACATACGGCGACGGTTGAAGTCGAACGGGATCTCATCGACCTTGCGAAACGCGGTGCCGACTTTCAGTTCACGGTGAACTTCCACGTGTTCCAGTACGGCCACGTCGAGCAGGTTTTTCAGGCCGGTCTGGTAGTAGCTGTTGAGGTAGGCCATTTCCAGCACATCGTCGGAGTCTTCGCCCCAGACGTCGACATTGCGCGCGAGGAAAATCTTGTCCTGGGTCAGGGTGCCGGTCTTGTCGGTGCACAGCACGTCCATGGCGCCGAAGTTCTGAATAGCATCGAGGCGTTTGACGATGACTTTCTTGCGCGACAGAAACACCGCGCCTTTGGCCAACGTCGAGGTGACGATCATTGGCAGCATTTCCGGGGTCAGCCCGACCGCAATCGACAGCGCGAACAGCAGCGCTTCGGTCCAGTCACCCTTGGTGAAACCGTTGATGAACAGCACCAGCGGCGCCATGACGAACATGAAACGGATCAACAGCCAGCTGACTTTGTTGACGCCCAGCTGGAACGACGTGACCGCACGATCAGTCGCGCCGACACGTTGCGCCAGGGCACCGAAGTAGGTGCTGTTGCCGGTGGTGAGAACCACTGCCACCGCCGTGCCGGACACCACGTTGGTACCCATGAACAGGATATTTTCCAGCTCCAGCGGATTGCGTGTGTCGCGATCAGCCTGACGCGGGAACTTCTCCACCGGCATCGATTCGCCAGTCATTGCCGCCTGACTGACGAACAGGTCTTTGGCGCTGAGCACCCGGCAATCGGCGGGAATCATGTCGCCGGCCGACAGCACGATCAGATCGCCCGGCACCAATTGCTTGATCGGCAACTCGGCGCGCGGTGCGTCACGGCGCATCACCGTGGCGGTGTTGCTGACCATGGCCTTGAGTGCGTCGGCGGCCTGGTTGGATTTGCTTTCCTGCCAAAAGCGCAGCAGCGTCGACAGCACCACCATGGAGAAAATCACCACGGCGGCTTTGAGGTCTTCGGTCAGCCACGAGATGACCGCCAGCAAGGTCAGCAGCAGGTTGAACGGGTTTTTGTAGCAGTGCCACAGGTGTGTCCACCACGGCAGCGGCTGCTCGTGCTCGACTTCATTGAGGCCGTACTGCGCACGCAGGGCATCGACTTCAAAATCAGTCAGGCCTTCGGCGTGGGTCCCCATTGAAGACAGCAACACAGCGCTGTCGCCATGCGCAGCATCGACCAGCGTGTTGGCCAGAGTGGGCGGGACTTCACGGCTGACCGTGGTGTCGTTGATGGTTTCCAGCAACGCCAGGCGACGGAAGTGCCGGGCGAAGTGGCGGGTCCGCAGAAAGCCTGCGAAAAATTCCTTGAGCGTAAGTTTCATGGCTGTTGCCCCTGTGGTCAGCCGGGAAACCGTCAAGCAGGTACGACCGCGCCTCGTCCGCCGGGTAAACCGGCACGGCAAGGTTTGGCGCGCCGGTCAGAAAAGACAGGCGTGTCGATAGGGCTGCGATGGCGACTTTAAAAAGTCGGAATCACGCTCTTTCAGTGTCGATGAGAAGGACGTCGAGACACGACCAAGGACTGGCCATGCACGGGATGCCGCTGCTCGCTATTACGGCGAGACAACGGCACAAAGGAGGCGCGTTATCTTGCCGAGAATCTGCCGGTTACCGAGACCGGCCGACAACTGTCACTCGAACAAGTACCCACTGTGGGTCTCCGCTATTGATGAAAACGCGCGAAGCTTACGCCTCGATGTCTGGAGAGTAAACCGGCAAAAGGAGGTGTGTCGGGGAATGTGGGGGGCGTTCAGGAAGGGTTCAGGATGATCGTTCCCACGCTCTGCGTGGGAATGCAGCCTGGGACGCTCCGCGTCCCTTCCAGAAGCCGAACGCGGAGCGTCCGTTGAGGCATTCCCACGCAGAGCGTGGGAACGATCTGGTTCAGACGCAGCAGATTCAGCTCGCAGTCGCCAACAACAGATCCGCCATAGAACGGCTGTGCCCACGGTTCTTGCCATGCTCATACAGCGAGCCGGCAATTTCATCGGCACGGATTGGCAACACCGACAACAACGTGTCGCTCAAACCGTGGCTGGCCTGACAGAAGCCCTGCATGTAGATGCCGGCCTTGCAGCGTTCGTCGGTGAGCACTTTGTAGTTGCGATCAACCTCGAAGCCGCCCAGGTATTCTTCCAGCGGCGCGAGCAGTTTGCGGTGCATCTGCCGCTCGTAGCCGGTGGCCAGCACCACGGCGTCGTACAGGCGCACGGTGACTTCGCCAGTGGCGTTGTTGCGCACGGCCAGTTCGATACCGTTTTCAGTAGCGGTGGCGCTCTCGACGGTGGTCAAAGTGCGGAACGCATGACGGGCAATCCCGGAGACTTTCTGGCGGTAGAAGATGCCGTAGATGCGTTCGATCAGGTCGATGTCCACCACTGAATAGTTGGTGTTGTGGTACTCGTTGACCAGACGTTCACGCTCGGCGCTGTTCTGCTGGAACACCAGATCGGTGAACTCAGGCGAGAACACTTCGTTGACGAACGGGCTGTCGTCCGCAGGCTTGAGGGCCGAGCCACGCAAAATCATGTCGACTTGCACCGAAGGGAACGAATCGTTCAGATCGATAAAGGCCTCCGCCGCGCTCTGCCCGCCGCCGATGATCGCGATGCTCATCGGCTGATTGTTCACGCAAGGCTGCTTGGCCATCTGCGACAGGTATTGCGAGTGGTGGAACACGCGTGAGTTGCCTTTCAACGCCTTGAACGCCTCGGGAATTCGCGGTGTGCCACCGGCACTCACTACCACCGAACGGGTTGTGCGCACATGTTGCAGCCCCTGGCTGTCGCGGGAAATCACTCGTAGCGCTTCAACCTGATGGTTGTGCAGTACCGGCTCGATGGTCAGCACTTCTTCACCATAACGGCTCTGCCCGGTGAACTGCCCGGCGACCCAGCGCAGGTAGTCGTTGTACTCCATGCGGCACGGGTAGAAGGTGCCGAGGTTGATGAAATCGACCAGACGACCGTGGTACTTGAGGTAATTGACGAACGAGTAAGGGCTGGTCGGATTGCGCAGGGTCACCAGATCCTTCAGGAAGGAAATCTGCAATTCGCTCTGGGTCGACAGGGTATTACCGTGCCAGCTGTAGTCGGCCTGCTTGTCGAGGAACAGTACATCCAGTTCGCCGTGCGTCGGGCCGCGCTCTTGCAGAGCGATGGCCAGTGCCAGGTTCGAAGGGCCGAAACCGACGCCGATCAGGTCGTGAACGATGGGCGATGCAATTGCCTGTGTCATTTCCAGTGTCCTCTGGATGAACCCCTCAACAAGGGGAAGGAGAGCCTAAGTGACCTGACCGGCCTTGAGCAGGACAGCAGGTCGTCTGTTGAGTAGGAACGAGGACAGTGAAATAAAATTTACCGGCGATGGCTCAATGGGCATCCCATTGCTTGATCCGCAGACGGCAATGTTTCATGGCATTGACGATATGCTTTTCCACCAGAGCCTTGGAAATGCCGAGCTGTTCAGCAATTTCCGGATGCGACAGGCCGTCGATCTTGCGCAGCAGAAAACTTTCACGGCAGGCGGATGACAGTTCGGCCAGGGCACGCTGGAGCATTTCCAGGCGCTGGCCGTGATCGAGGGTGCCGTGGGGGGACGGCGTGAAATAGCGCTCTTCATTGTCGAGCACTTCCAGCGGTTCGACCTGGCGCAGAGCATTGCGCCGATGATCGTCGATGACCAGATTCAACGCCGTGCGATAAAGAAACGCCCGGGGTTGCTCGATCGGCGTGTCGCTGGAACGTTCCAGCACCCGCAGATAGGCGTCATGCACCACATCCTCGGCAACCTGACGGTTGCCCAGCTTGGCGTTCAGGAAACACACCAGCTCGCGATAGTAGTTTTCCAACATGACTCCCGGCCGCAAAAAGGTGCGGTTTCTGTCCTTGAGCACACTGATCGATGAACACGCGATGAGCGGTAGCAAGATAGTGGCAACGTGAGGTGCGTAATTTATAGTAATTCTCATATAGATTTAAAGTAGCGTTTGTCTTTGCCCGATAAATAGTCCTGCGCTATTGCTGTTACATCGTGTGTCAGCGCTTAAATTCCCCTGCACTTTCCTCGTTTACAGGACAGCTTCCCGTGTCTGTCGTGCCCTGCGACAGCGTTCAGCGCTGCCCGAATCTGTGTGCCAGCCGAACGACGGGCCGATTTCCACTGGCCGGAACCCTGCATGAAACGTCCCCGCCCCGCCCGACGCGCCCTGCTCGCAGTCCTTTGTCTGATCCCCGTTGTCGCTTACGCCGCGTGGCAGATCATGCCGCCGGGCCGGGATAAATTTGCCACCGTGCAAGTCACACGCGGCGATATCGAAAGCAGCGTCACCGCGCTCGGCACCCTGCAACCGCGCCGTTATGTGGACGTGGGCGCACAGGCTTCAGGACAGATTCAGAAGATCCACGTGGAAGTCGGCGACGTGGTCAAGGAAGGCCAGTTGCTGGTGGAGATCGACCCGTCGACGCAGCGGGCCAAGCTCGATGCCGGGCGCTTCTCCGTCGAGAATCTAAAGGCGCAATTGCAGGAACAACGCGCCCAGCATGAACTGGCGCAACAGAAGTACCAGCGCCAGCAGAATCTTGCCGCTGGCGGTGCGACCCGTGAAGAAGACGTGCAAACCGCCCGCGCCGAACTGAAAGCCACGCAGGCCCGCGTCGACATGTTCCAGGCGCAGATTCGTCAGGCCGAAGCCAGCCTGCGCAGCGATCAGGCCGAACTCGGCTACACCCGGATCTATGCGCCGATGGCCGGCACCGTGGTCGCCCTCGATGCCCGCGAAGGCCAGACACTCAACGCCCAGCAACAGACACCGCTGATCCTGCGCATCGCCAAACTCTCACCGATGACGGTGTGGGCCGAGGTGTCGGAAGCCGACATAGGCCACGTCAAACCGGGCATGACCGCTTACTTCACCACCCTCAGCGGCGGTAACCGGCGCTGGAGCAGCACCGTGCGGCAGATCCTGCCGGTGCCGCCCAAACCGCTGGATCAAACCAGCCAGGGCGGCGGCAGCCCGGCCAGCAGCAGTAAAAGCGGCAGCGCCCGCGTCGTGCTTTACACCGTGCTGCTCGACGTTGATAACGCCGACAACGCCTTGATGGCCGAAATGACCACCCAAGTGTTTTTCGTCGCCAATCAGGCCAAAGATATCCTGACCGCACCGGTGGCAGCCCTGAATGGCAGCAACAAGGCCGATCGGCAAACGGCTCGAGTGGTCGCCGCCAACGGCAACATCGAATCGCGAGAGGTGCACACCGGCATCAGTGACCGCCTCAAGGTGCAGATTCTCGATGGCCTGAGCGAAGGCGATCACTTGCTGATCGGTCCGGCCGATGGCAGTGGTGGTTGAATGCAGACGCCCCTGATTGACCTGCAGGACATCCGCAAATCCTACGGCGGTGGCGACGCCCCTGAAGTTCACGTCTTGCGTGGCATCAACCTGTCGATCCATGCCGGGGAGTTCGTCGCGATCGTCGGCGCTTCCGGCTCTGGCAAGTCGACGCTGATGAATATTCTCGGCTGCCTCGACCGGCCAACGTCCGGCGAATACCGCTTCGCCGGGGAAAACGTCGCCGGCCTGGACAGCGACGAACTGGCCTGGCTGCGCCGCGAAGCGTTCGGTTTTGTGTTCCAGGGTTATCACCTGATCCCGTCCGGCTCGGCGCAGGAAAACGTCGAGATGCCGGCGATCTACGCCGGCACGCCGGCCGCCGAGCGCCATGCCCGCGCCGCCGCCCTGCTCGACCGTCTAGGCCTGTCTTCGCGCACCGGCAACCGTCCGCACCAGCTCTCCGGCGGCCAGCAACAGCGGGTGTCGATTGCCCGCGCCTTGATGAACGGCGGCCACATCATTCTGGCCGACGAACCTACCGGTGCCCTCGACAGCCACAGCGGCAAAGAGGTCATGGCGCTGCTCGATGAGCTGGCGAGCCAGGGCCATGTGGTAATTCTCATTACCCACGACCGCGAAGTGGCGGCCCGGGCCAAGCGCATCATCGAAATACGCGACGGCCTGATCATCAGCGACAGCGCCAAGGACAATCCCGAGGCGCAAACCACGGCCAACCCCGGCGCCTTGCAAGCGGTGGATCTGCGCAAGCGTCTGGCCGAGGGCGCCGAGGCCACCGGCGCCTGGAAAGGCGAGCTGGTGGACGCCTTGCACGCGGCGTGGCGGGTGATGTGGATCAATCGCTTCCGCACTGCCCTGACCCTGCTCGGGATCATCATCGGCGTGGCGTCGGTGGTGGTGATGCTCGCTGTCGGCGAAGGCAGCAAGCGCCAGGTCATGGCGCAGATGGGCGCGTTCGGCTCGAACATCATTTACCTCAGCGGTTCGGCGCCCAACCCGCGCACGCCGCCGGGCATCATCACTCTGGACGATGTCCGTGCCCTGGCGAGCCTGCCGCAAGTGCAGCGGATCATGCCGGTCAACGGCGCCGAGGCCGGGGTGCGCTACGGCAATATCGACCACATGAGTTATGTCGGCGGTAACGACACAAACTTCCCGGCGATCTTCAACTGGCCGGTGGTGCAGGGCAGTTATTTCACCGACGCCGATGAGCAGAATGCCGCAGCCGTTGCGGTGATCGGCCACAAGGTCCGCAGCAAATTGCTCAAGGATGTGATCAACCCGATCGGCCATTACATCCTGATCGAGAACGTGCCATTTCAGGTGGTCGGCGTACTGGCGGAAAAAGGCGCCAGCTCCGGCGACTCCGACAGCGATGACCGTATCGCCGTGCCCTACTCGGCAGCCAGCGTGCGTCTGTTCGGCACCCGCGATCCGGAATACGTGGCCATCGCCGCCGCCGACGCACGCAAGGTCAAGGAAGCCGAACAGGCCATCGAACAACTGATGCTGCGCCTGCACAACGGCAAAAAGGATTTCGAACTGACCAACAACGCCGCGATGATCCAGGCCGAGGCGCGCACGCAAAACACCCTGTCGCTGATGCTCGGTTCGATTGCCGCGATCTCGCTGCTGGTGGGCGGTATCGGCGTGATGAATATCATGCTCATGACCGTGCGCGAACGCACCCGTGAGATCGGTATCCGCATGGCCACAGGTGCGCGACAACGGGACATCCTGCGCCAGTTCCTCACCGAGGCCGTGATGCTCTCGGTGGTCGGCGGCATTGCCGGGATCGCGTTGGCGCTGATCGTCGGCGGCGTGCTGGTGCTTAGTGAAGTCGCCGTGGCGTTTTCCCTGACGGCCGTGCTCGGCGCCTTCGGTTGCGCCTTGGTCACCGGTGTTCTCTTCGGCTTCATGCCGGCCCGCAAAGCTGCCCGGCTCGACCCGGTCACGGCCCTTACCAGTGAATGATCGATCTATGAAACCGTGCCTTAGCCTGTTGACCGTCTGCCTGTTGCTCAGTGCCTGCGCTAATCCCGTCCAGCGTCCGGACAGCGGCTTGCAGCCGCCCGCCGCGTGGCAATCGCCGCAAACCGCCAGCGCCGCCCGCAACAATGCACAGTGGTGGACGCAGTTCGGCAGCCCGGAACTCGACAGCCTGATCGAACAGGCGCGAGCCGGCAGTTTCGACCTCGCGGCCGCTGTTGCCCGGGTGCGTCAGGCGCAGGCCGGCACGGTGATCGCCGGCGGTTCATTGCTGCCGGAGGTCAAAGCCGGATTCAATGCCAACCGGCAAAAACTGCTGCGCGGCACCGGCTACAGCCAACTGGACGCCAACAGCAGCAACAAGGCTGTGGACTACTTCGATACCAATCTGAGTGCCACTTACGAAATCGACTTCTGGGGCGGCAAACGCGCGTCCCGCGACAGTGCGCAATTCACCCTGCAAGCCAGTGAATTCGATCGTGCGACCGTGGAGCTGACACTGCTCAGCGGTGTTGCCAATACCTATGCGCAAACCCTGTCGCTGCGCGAGCAAAGCCGCATTGCCGAACTGAATCTGGCCAACGCCCAAAGCGTGCTGAAGCTGGTGCAGACGCGTTATGAGTCAGGCTCGGCGACGGCATTGGAACTGGCCCAGCAAAAAAGTCTGGTGGCCGCTCAGCAATGGCAATTGCCGCGTGTGCAGCAGCAAGCGCAAGACGCGCTGATCAGCCTGGCTGCGCTACTCGGCCAACCGGTGCAACAACTGTCGCCGAAAGAGCCCTTCGATCACCTGCAATGGCCTGATATCGCTGCCGGCGTACCCAGCGAATTGCTCAGCCACCGCCCGGACATCGCTCGCGCCGAAGCACAACTGTCCGCCGCCGAGGCCGACGTCAAAGTCGCCCGTGCGGCCATGCTGCCGGCGCTGACCCTGACAGCCCAGCTCGGCTCCGGCGCCAACCAGTTCGACGACCTGATTCGCAGCCCCTTCTACAACCTCACCGCCGGGCTAGTCGCGCCGATCTTCAATAACGGGCGCCTCGGCGCTGAACGCGACAAGGCCACGGCGCGCCAGCAAGAACTGCTGGAGAACTATCGTGGCGCGATCATCAACGGCTTCGCCGATGTGGAAAAAGCCCTCAACAGCATTCGGCGCCTTGATGAGCAGCGGTTGTGGCAGAACGAGGAATTGAGCCAGGCGCAGACCGCGTTCAACATCGCCCAGAGCCGCTATCAGGCCGGCGCCGAAGACTTGCTGACGGTGCTGGAAACCCAGCGCACGTTGTATGCGGCGCAAGATCAGAATGCGCAATTGCGACTGTCGCGGGTACAGGCGAGCATCGCGCTGTACAAGGCGCTTGGAGGTGGGTGGCAGGCGCTGTAATTTCGCTGCCTGCCAGACCGCTTTCGCGAGCAGGCTCGCTCCCACATTGAATTGCATTCCTGCTGAAGGAACACGATCAAATGCGCGAGCGTGCCTGCTCGCGAATTAACCATGACACAGCCCTCAAGCCGGGCTGGTTTTAGGCTTCAGATTGCGCGCATACCACGGCCGTTGCGGAACGCGGCGGAACAGACCGGCGAGTTTGTCCTCGTCGGTGATGAAGGTGATGCGCAGCGCCAGCTTCATGGTTTCCGGGTCCATTTCCACGGTTTTGCCCGTCTGCAATCCTGGCGTGGTGCTGCAACCATGGGTGCTCGGCCCCAGCCACGGATCATCGACCTCGACCCACCGCCCCGGTGCGAACCAGTGCACGCCGTTGACCTGCAGGCGCGCGACTTCACCCGGATGGAAACGCTCGTGGGCGCGAAACCAGTCTTCGATCCGGTCATCGATCCAGCCATGGAAGTGCCAGAACGCCGGATTGACGTGGGATGAGAACGGATCGCCGAGGAAGTCGTTTTCGGCGTTGTACCAGCGTGCGGCGAAGTCCGCCGGATCGCGAGCAAACGGCACCGGTTGGCCATTGGATGGATCGCGCGGTACTGACGCCCAGCGCATGTGCAGCCAGTCATGCAGGCCCAGCTCGACTTCCGAACCAAACTGACCCAGCGTGAGTTTGGCCAGATACGCCGGATCACGGTACTGCGACTCCCAGACCTGGAAGTTGCTTTCGTAAGTCTCGGCGGTCTTGATGTCGCTGACCCACTGACTGAACTCGTCGTCACCTGCGGCCGTCCACGTCGGCGGCAAAGCCGTGCCATCGTGATTATCGAAATACCGGGCGAAACCGATGCGGTCGCGGATCAACTCCGGTTGCGGCAGCGGGAAGTATTCCCAGGACGGTAGATCCTGCATCGATCGCGCCGTCCCGAGCATGTGTCGGTGCATGAAGAAAAAGTCCACGCCCGAACCGTTGCGATCCTTGCGCGGGCCACGGGCATCACGCTCCTTGTCGCGCGGGCCGGGCTGCCAGCCAATGCCGCGCAGCGCCTCGCGCTTGTCCTCGGGAAGCTTGTGCCACTTGTCCCGGGTCGCATGCCACAACTGGTGGAACAGGCGATGCTCGGGAGAGATCAGCCATGCCAGCAGCGTCGCGTTCAACGGTGTGCGCTCGCGCGCTTCGGGAAACAGGCGTTTGACGGCCACAAAGCGGTTGTCCTGCGCCGGCAGGCTCAACGGCCGGTCAAGTTGCAGCGCTTTGCCGCTGAGGGTGCCGCTGCCGGCATTACCGAAATCGGCCCAGACCTCATCTAGGATCATTTCCAGTTCGTAACCAATCTGGCCATCAGCGCCGATCAGCCGCCAGCTGAGTTTCGCCGCATCGGCCCCGGCGAGATCGCCAATAATTCGGTAACGAGGTGTCTCGCCAGAGCGCAGACGTTCTGGCGTGTCGAGAAAACCGCAGACACCACGACCCTTCTGGCCGATGTCGAGAAACACTTGCAGGCCCTCAAGCGGTAGACCTTCGAGGCCGGCATCAGAACCTTCGAAACGGATATCCCAAACCCCGCGCAACGCATTCGCCAGGCGTTGCCCGGCCCTGTCGGCGACGTCGAATGACGCTTCACCCGGCGTGATCGTCGGGTCCGGCTTCGTCCATTCACGATGCCAAAAATAAGCCGCAGGCACGGCAGCGCCCGTCAGCGCCAGGCCCGCCATGAACCATCGTCGAGAAATCTTCATTGCCCTACCTGTGTCAGCCATGAAGCAGGCTTTATCCAAGCTAGAACGTTTGTTGCGCCGGCAAATTTAAGCCGCCGCTTTTGCTTGAGGCGCGCCCGCCTAAATTTCCCTGCCGACTAATCGTTCTTCCCAGATAGCAAAGGCCCCCGCGCCTGCACCTCGATGGCGAACCTGACAGAGATGGCAATGACAAAACCACGTTCGAAAAAGGCTCTATTCATCGGCCTGCCACTGGCCCTGGCAATCAGTGCCGGCGCAGGCTTTGCCGCTTGGCAACACTGGTTCAAGGACGACCTCGGCTACCCGGTCAAAGTCATGAAACAGGCCGATGAACTGCACGAACGCATGCTCTCCTTCGACAGCCATGTCAGCCTGACGCAAAACTTCGGCACCGACGGCCACGAAGCCGACAAGGACGGCGACGGCCAGTTCGATCTGGCCAAGGCCAGCCGTGGACGCCTGTCGGGCGCCGCACTGACCATCTTCGGCTGGCCGGAAATGTGGAACGGCCCGAACGCCCCGCACAAACCAACGCCCGGTTTCGTCGACGAGGCGCGCAACCAGCAGGAAATCCGCTTCAAGATCATCTCCGGCATGGTCCGCGACTATCCCAATCAGGTCGCCATCGCCTATACCGCGGACGACTTCCGACGCCTGCACGGCGAAGGCAAATTCGCGATTTTCATCAGCATGCTCAACGCCTATCCACTGGGTCACGACCTGAACCTGCTGGACATGTGGACGGCGCGTGGCATGCGCATGTTCGGCTTCAGCTACATCGGCAACAACGACTGGGCGGACTCGTCGCGTCCGCTGCCGTTCCTCAATGATTCGCCGGATGCCCTCGACGGTCTCTCGGATCTGGGCAAGCAAGCGGTCAAGCGCCTTAACGATCTGGGCGTGATCATCGACGTGTCGCAAATGTCGACCAAGGCCCTCGAGCAGGTCGCGCTACTGAGCCGCACACCGCTGGTGGCTTCGCATTCGGCGCCGCGCGCGATGGTCGACATCCCGCGCAACCTCAGCGACAAGGAAATGCAGCTGATCAAGAACAGCGGCGGCGTCGTACAGATCGTCGCGTTCTCGCAGTACCTGCGTCCGCTGACCCAGGAAACCCAGAACAAGCTCAACGAAATGCGCAAGGAGTTCGACCTGCCGCCACTGCCGAACCTGGCCATGGCACTGATGCCCGGCGACCCGATCATTGCCGCCTGGTCCGAACAGAAGTTCGGCCAGTACGCCGGCCGTCTCTACGGCATCCTCGAAGAAGAGCCGAAAGCCAGCCTCAAGGATTTGGGCGACGCCATCGATTACGCGGTGCGCAAGATCGGCATCGACCATGTCGGCATCAGTTCCGACTTCAACGAAGGCGGCGGCGTCAAAGGCTTCGAGAACGTCGGCGAAATCCGCAACGTCACCGCCGAATTGATCTCGCGCGGCTATTCCGAAGCCGACATTGCCAAGCTGTGGGGCGGCAACTTCCTGCGCGTTTGGGATCAGGTCGAGAAAGCGGCGAAACCTTCGCTGGCCGCTGCGCAGGGAACCGCCAAGCCATGAGCAATCGTCGTGACTTCTTGAAGCAGGCCGGGCTTCTGGCGGCGGCGCTGCCGCTGGGTGCGGGTCTGCCGAATCTCGCCAGCGCCTCAGCCGTAGCGCCGCAGCCGCGCAACAAGTGGGCACAGTTGCAGCAACTGTTCGATCAGGATCCGGACTACCTGCACTTCTCCAATTTTTTGGTCACCTCGCACCCCAAACCCGTGCGCGACGCCATCGAAATACACCGCGCCGCCCTCGACAAGAACCCCGGCCTGGCGATGGACTGGGATCTGGGCGTGATCGAACAGCGCGAGGAAAACGTGCGGGTCTGGGCCGGTCGCTACTTGCAGGCCAATGCCAAGCAGATCGCCCTGACCGGCAGCACCACTGAGGGGCTGGCGACGATTTATGGCGGTGTGCAGGTGCGCGCCGATCAGGAAATTCTCACCACCGTCCACGAGCATTACGCCACTCACACCATCCTCGCCTTGCGCACCGAACGCGACGGCACGCGGGTGCGCAAAATCCCTTTGTTCAAGAATGTGTACAGCGCCAGCAAAGCTGAAATCCTGGCCGCCATCGACAGCGCCATTCGCCCCGAAACCCGCGTGCTGGGGATGTGCTGGGTGCATTCGGGCAGCGGCCTGAAATTGCCCATCGGCGAAATCGGCGCCATCGTCGACAAGCACAACCGTGGCCGCAGCGATGCCGACCGAATCATCTACGTCGTCGATGGCGTGCACGGTTTCGGCGTCGACGACCTCAGTTTTGCGCAGATGAACTGCGACTTCTTCATCGCCGGCACCCATAAATGGATGTTCGGCCCGCGCGGCACCGGCATCGTTTGCAGTCGCTTCGAAGAGGTCAGATATGTCACCCCGATCATTCCGACGTTCTCTGAAGCAACGGCGTTTTCCACCACCATGACGCCCGGCGGCTACCACTCGTTCGAGCACCGTTGGGCGCTCGACGAAGCCTTCAAATTGCACCTGCAACTGGGCAAGGCCGAAGTTGAAGCGCGCATTCACGCCCTCAACAGCTACCTGAAAAAACACCTGCAACAGCGCCCACAGATCGAACTCGTCACGCCACTGAGCCCTGAACTGTCCGCCGGATTTACCTTCTTCCGGGTCAAGGGCAAGGACAGCGACAAGATTGCTGCGTACCTGATGGCCAACCGCGTGGTGGCCGATGCGGTCAACCGCGACGTGGGTCCGGTCATCCGCACCGCACCGGGGTTGCTTAACGACGAAGAACAGATCGATCGATTGCTGGCCGTGCTCGACCCAGCCCTTTGAGCCCGCGCGATCCCTTTTTCCTTTTTAGTGAGACTCGCAATGAACCGTGAACTGCGTCGATTTTCCATGAAGGCCCTGCCAGCATTGATGCTGACGGCGCTAGCCTCAGGCCTGCTGCCAGGCGCCGCCTTCGCCGCCACCCCACCTGCGCCCGGCAAGGTATTCAAGGACTGCAAGGACTGCCCGGAAATGGTCGTACTGCCCACCGGCACTTTCACCATGGGCACCCCGGATGACGAAGTCGGCCGCGAGCCTGACGAAGGCCCGATGCACCCGGTGACGTTTGCCAAACCGTTGGCGATCAGCCGCTTTCAGGTGCTGCGTGGCGAGTGGGATGCGTACCTCAAGGACACCGGCTACAAGATGCCCGACGGCGACACTCGCCCCGGCCGCGCCTGCAAGGCAGGCATCCCTGATTATCAGGGCAGTGACCCGCGCAAGCAGTACACCGACAAACATCCTGCGGTGTGCATGGACTTCCCTGAAGTCGAGGCCTACGTGGCGTGGCTGTCGAAAAAGACCGGCCAGCAATATCGGCTGGTCAGCGAATCCCTGCGTGAATACGCCGCCCGTGGTGGCAGCACCGGCCCGTTCCCCTTCCCGTTCGACGAAGGCAAGGAATACAGCATCGCCAAACACGCCAACACCTACGGCGCCGGCGACGGCTACAACTTCACCGCACCGGCCGGCAGCTTCCCGGCCAACGCCTTTGGCGTCTACGACATGCACGGCAACATCTATGAGTGGACGGCCGACTGCTACAACGAAAACTACGTCGGCGCACCGAGCGATGGCAGTGCCTGGTCGAGTGGCAAATGCGAAGTTCGCCGCATCCGTGGCAACGACTGGGGTGAAGCACCGGTGTTCTCTCGCTCGGGCAATCGTAACGCGACGTTCACCGATACCCGCGGCGACTGGATCGGGTTTCGCGTAGCCCGCGATCTGTAAGCCCCTCGCCCGGCTAAATTAGCCGTCCTGCCAGTCGTTTTACAGGTGGGCGCGAACCGTCAAGGCGCGCCACCGCCTTCTACGTCACCCAGGCGAAGTCCGCAGCCGATGCCGGCCTTCGCCGCTCTTTCAAGCAGGGAACCTCCATGAGCAAACCAACACGCGGGGTGATCAATGAATTGTTCGCCCTGCTCAAACCCTTTCGGCTGATCGTCACCGTCTCCGTCCTGCTCGGCATGGTCGGCGGTCTGAGCGTCACCGCATTGCTGGCGACCATCAACAGCGTGCTGCACAGCGAAGGCGATCTGACCGGCACCATGGTCGCGATCTTCGCCGGCCTGTGCCTGCTGGCCCTGACCACTTCGATTTTTTCTGACATTGGCACCAATTATGTCGGCCAACACATCATTGCCAAACTGCGTAAAGAGCTGGGCGAAAAAGTCCTCTCGGCGCCCATCGAGCAGATCGAACGCTATCGCAGTCATCGTCTGATTCCGGTGCTGACCCACGACGTCGATACCATCAGCGACTTTGCGTTCGCCTTCGCCCCGCTAGCGATTTCGATGACCGTTGCCCTCGGCTGCATGGGCTATCTGGCGATGTTGTCATGGCCGATGTTTCTGCTGACAGTCATCGCCATCCTGATCGGTACGGTCGTTCAATACATTGCTCGCGGGCGTGGCATGCAGGGCTTCATGAAGGCTCGCGACTACGAAGACGAACTGCAGAAGAGCTACCACGCCGTCGCTGAGGGCGCCAAGGAGCTGCGCATCCATCGGCCGCGGCGGCACCGGATGTTTGTCTCGGGCATTGAAGGCACGGCGGACAAGATCTGCGACACCCAAGTGCGCTCGGTGAATATTTTCGTGATCGCCAAGACGCTCGGTTCGATGCTGTTCTTCGTCGTGATCGGCCTGGCGCTGGGCCTGCAATCGCTGTGGCCGAACGCCGATAAAGCGGTGATGAGCGGTTTTGTGCTGGTGCTGCTGTATATGAAAGGTCCGCTGGAGCACATCATTGCCGCACTGCCGATTGTCAGTCGCGCGCAGATCGCGTTCCGTCGTATCGCCGAGTTGTCCGAGCAGTTTTCTTCGCCCGAACCGCACCTGCTGCTCAACGACCAAGGCAATAAAAAGACACCGGTGCACAGCCTGGAACTGACCGACGTCTCGTACAGTTTCCCGACCGTACAAGGCGCGACGCCGTTCCGTCTCGGGCCGGTGAACCTGAAAATCGAACAGGGCGACATCGTCTTCATCGTCGGCGAAAACGGTTGTGGCAAGACCACCCTGATCAAATTGCTGCTGGGCCTGTACGCGCCGCAACAAGGTGAAATCCGCCTCAACGATCAAGTGGTCACCGCCCTGACCCGCGACGACTATCGCCAGTTGTTCACCACGATCTTCGCCGACTACTACCTGTTCGACGACGTGGTTCAGGGCGACACGCATATTCCGGAAGATGCCAACCAATATCTGCAGCGTCTGGAGATCGCCCACAAGGTCAGCGTGCGCGACGGCTCATTCACCACCACCGACCTTTCGACCGGCCAACGCAAACGTCTGGCGCTGATCAATGCCTGGCTGGAAGAACGGCCGGTGCTGGTGTTCGACGAGTGGGCCGCCGACCAGGACCCGACCTTCCGCCGCATTTTCTATACCGAGCTGCTGCCTGACCTCAAGCGTCTGGGCAAGACCATCATCGTCATTTCCCACGACGATCGTTACTTCGATGTCGCCGACCAACTGGTGCGCATGAACGCCGGCAAAGTGGTCACTGAGCTTCAACCCGCCTGATTGTGAAAAATTTGTAAAAAAAATGCGTTGAGCCTTTCCGGTTTTCGGAAGGCTCAACGTCTTACTTACAGTTAATAGAAATAGTTCTCAGTCAACACTTTGAAGAGTAGAAGAACAATGCCCGCACCGCACGGACTCCACCCGCTCGCCAAGGCTCTGCTGATCCGCCGCTCCTTGCGTTCCACGTTGCCAGCGCTGTGCGCCATGGCCCTGACCTTGCCAATCGCAGGTCAGGCTCAGGCCGCCGCCGTGGCGATCAATATTCCTGCACAGTCGCTGGGGAGCGCCTTGCAGGAATTCGGTCGTCAGACCAACCTTCAGGTGCTTTACAGCCCGGATGAAGTGAGTGGTCTGCGCAGCACCGCCGTCAGCGGTAACCTGGAACCAACCGCCGCCATCGCGCAATTGCTCAAAGGCACCGACATCGCCTACAGCGTTCAGGGCAACAACGTCGCGTTGCGCGGCCGCAGCAGCGGTGCAAGCCTGGATCTGGCACCGACCAGTATTTCCGCCACCGCGGAATCGGCCTGGGGCCCGGTTGACGGAATCGTCGCCAAGCGTAGCGCCTCCGGGTCCAAGACCGATTCGTCGCTCAAGGAAATCCCGCAGACCATCAACGTCGTGACACAAGACGAAATCAAGATGCGCGGTTCGAAGTCGGTCACCGAAGCCCTGCTTTACACACCAGGCATGACCGGCGGCGGTTTCTCGGACCGGGTGAAGATTTTCGACGAACCGACCTCCCGTGGTTTCTCCCCTACTCCGCTGTACCTCGATGGTCTGCACATGCCATACGGCGGCGGCAGCACCGGCGGTTCGCTGCAAATCGACCCGTACACCCTGGAGCGCGTCGAAGTGCTCAAGGGCCCGGCATCGGTACTTTACGGGCAGAACCAGCCAGGCGGCATCGTCAACATGGTCAGCAAGCGTCCGACGGCTACCCCGCTGCATGAAGTGAAAATCGGTGGCGGCAGCTATGACCGTAAATACGGCGCCTTCGACTTCGGTGGCCCGATCGACGATCAGGGCGAATTCCTCTATCGCCTGACCGGCGTGTTCAACGACAGCAGTTCGGCCATCGACTACGCCAACCAGAACCGCATGTTGCTGGCGCCAAGCCTGACCTGGCTGCCGAATGACCGCACCACCATCACCGTATTCGGTCAGTACCAGAAAGATCACGACGTACCGGAAGCTCAAGGTCTGCCAGCCTTTGGCACGGTCAAAAGCACCTCTAACGGGCGCATCAGCCGCAGCCGCTTCATCGGCGAACCGGACGTGAACAAGTACCACCGTGAACAGTTCGTCGTCGGTTACGAAATCGCCCACGAACTCAACGACGTCTGGACCCTGAAACAGAACGCTCGTTACGCCGACGTCAACGACCAGTACGTGGCGCCGCTGCACGGCTATTCGTTCCCGACCAACCCGGTCACCGGTCTCAACGACAACAGTTTCCAGAGCCGTTACGCGGTGGACTGGTCGCAGCACAACAAGGTTTACGGCATCGATAACATTGCCCAGGCCAAGTTCAAGACTGCCGATATCGAGCACACGGTGCTGCTGGGCGTGGACTACTACCACTCCAACTCAAAGTTCCTCGGTCTCTATGACCGCACCGCGCCGGGTATCGACCTGTACAACCCGGTGTATGGCAGCCAGATCAACTTCCGCCAGCCGTACAAGTGGGATAACACCATTACCCAGACCGGCCTGTACGCTCAGGATCAACTGCGCTGGAACCAGTGGTTCCTGACCCTCGGCGGTCGTTATGACTTCGCCGAGACTGACAACAAGCAACCACTGACCGGCGGTCACAGCAACCAGAAGGACGAGAAGTTCACCGGTCGTGCCGGCCTTGGCTACGAGTTCGAAAATGGCATCACGCCTTACGTGAGCTACGCCGAATCGTTTCTGCCGCAAACCGGTACCGACATGAGCGGCGGCGCATTCGAACCGACCACCGGCAAGCAGTACGAAGTCGGTATCAAGTACGAGCCGACGTTCATTGATGGCTTTATCCAGTTGTCGGCCTACCAGATCGATCAGGACAACATGCTCACCTCCGACCTCGACAATCCGGGTTTCAGCACCCAGAGCGGCACCGTGCGCTCCCGTGGTGTCGAGCTGGAAGGCAAGGTCAATGTCACCCAGAACCTGCGCGTACTGGCTTCGGTGTCGCGTAACCAGACCAAGTGGGAAAAAGACAACGACGGTCGCGAAGGTCGCACCCTGGCGATGCGTCCACCACTGACCGCGTCCGCCTGGGTCAACTACGACTTCGATGTCTCCACTGCCCTGGCCGGTTTCGGTATGGGTCTGGGTGCACGCTACGTGCGCAGCAGCTACGGTTCGGACTACGAGTCGGACTCCTTCCAGATCCCGTCCTACACCGTGTATGACGCCATGGTCTCCTACGACCTGGAAAAATCGCCGCTGCACATCAAAGGCGTGAAGCTGCAAGCCAACCTGCAGAACCTCACCGACGAGAAATACGTTGCCGCGTGCAACAGCACCCTCGACTGCTACTACGGTGAAGGCCGCACCATGACTGCTGACGTGACCTACAACTGGTAATACGCTCTGCGCTCACTGAAACGCCGGCATCTGCCGGCGTTTTTTTTGGTTGGGGGTTGGGGTTGGGGTTGGGGTTGGGTGTATATCCGTTGCTGCGGGTGTTGCTGATTAGGGTTCCGCCCTTACGGCGGGTCACCTTTTCCAAACGCCGAAAAGGTAACCCAAAAGGCTTTACCCTGACGTACGGCACTTCGCCTAGGCTCAGTGTTCCCTCGCTACGGTGTCCATCCGGGGGCATCGCCTCCGGTTTGCTTCGCTGCACCTCCTCTCGATGTATGCGGCTGCGCCGCACGGCGCTGCGCGCCTACCCCCTGATGAACACCTACGCTCGGCCTGCCGATGGGCTGAAGAGCAAGATCAAAAGCCAAAGCCAAAGCCAAAGCAGATCAAAAGATCGTCCGATCGCGGCCCGAGCCTTCGGCAACTCCTACAGGGAATGAGTCGCCCCGCCAGAGCTTGGTCGGCTGTCAGGCCGCCATCGCTGGCAAGCCAGCTCCCACAGGGATTGGGTACATTTGATAGAGATTGGTCGGCTCGTAGGCCGCCATCACACCAGGCAGGCTCCCACAGTTTCGAGCCGCGCGAACCCTGCGGCGCATGCCGCCCCACTCAACACAATGAGCGTTAGCTCGAGTAAAGCTCTTGATCTGAAGGCCCGTCGGCAGGCTGAGTGGAGGGATTGATCCGGGGGTGGGAGCGCAGCGACCGTTTGGCGAAGCCAAACACATCGAGAGGAGGTGCAGCGAAGCAAACCGGAGGCGATGCCCCCGGATCAATCCCGCAGCGAAGGAACCCGAGCCACAGCGAGGGCCGAACGTCAGGGCACAGACCTTTGGTTACTTTGGGGCGTTTGCCAAAGTGACCCGCCGTAAGGGCGGAACCCTAATCAGCCGTTACCGCAGCAACGGATATTCACCCATCCCTTCAAGCCACAGCAAACACCTCTACCAATCGCTCGGCAATATGCTGCTGAGCCTCCTCGGCCTCATCAATGATCGCGCCCATACGCATGAAATCGTGGGTCATACCCTCATACACCTTCAATTCCACCTCAACCCCCGCCGCCTGCAAATGACGCGCATACGCCACGCCCTCATCGTGCAACGGATCACACTCGGCCAAGACCAGCAGCACGGGCGCCACGTTCGCGCTGACCTCTGCCAGCAACGGCGAGAAGCGCGGATCGAGACGATCGCTGACCTCGCGTTGATAGTGCTCGTAGAACCACTGCAGCGAATCCTTCTCCAGCAAATGCCCTTCGCCAAAAAGCTCGATCGACGGCGTGCTGCGACTGGCATCAGTGACCGGATAAATCAGCACCTGCAAGCGCGGCTGTACGGTGGCATCCGCCAGTTGTGCGGCGAGTACCGTGGCCAGACTGCCGCCGACGCTGTCACCGGCAATTGCCAGGCGCGCGGCGTCGATGCCCAGATCCTGCGCGCTGGCTACCAGCCAATCCCAGGCATCACGGGCATCATCGGCCGCCGTTGGAAAGCGAAACTCAGGCGCCAAGCGATAAGCCACCGACAGCACCACACAATCAGCCATCGAAGCCAAAGCCCGGCACAGCGAATCATGGGAATCGAGACTGCCGACCACGTAACCGCCGCCATGGAAATACAACAGCGCCGGGCGACCGGCACCTGCATTCAAAGGCTGATTGCTGTAAATCCGTGCGTTGAGGCGCGTGCCGTCGCGCACGGGCAATTGCAGTTCATCCACCACTTGCAGCTCTTCACCACCGGCATCCATCAACAACGACGATTGATCGAATTGTTCACGGGCTTGTGCCGGGCTCAGCTCATGCATGCCGACGCGCTTGCCACTGGCCCGGCCGTTGCCGACCAGTTGCAGAAACGCGGCGATATCAGGGTTCAACGACATTCAAATCTCCAGACCGGTCGAACGCCATCAGGCGCCCGAGCGGTTTTTCAAGTTCAGAGCAAGTTCAGGACATGGCTACTGGTTCAACGATCTCGCCGAGCATTTCTTCAGCCTCGGACAGGAAAGTTTCATCGCGCGGGATCTGGAAGTGCCCGCAATCGAGCCATTCGCCGCCCATGCCTGGCTGTTCGAGTTGCACCGCCAGTTCCATCGCCTCCTCTTCGCGACCCAGGGTCCACCAGCAGATCGGATTGACCACCAGCGGTGCACAGCGATCCAGTTGCAACGACAGTTGCTTGAGCCGGCGCGCCACGCTGAACACATGGGCCAGTTCATCGGCGCCCAGTGCCACGTAGGTTGAGGCGCTGCGTTCGGCGCTTATGGCCACGGCGAACAATGCACGCAGGTTCTGCGGCGTTTCTTCGCCGTCGATGCTCAAGCCCGGCGCGGCGTCCGGCAGGGTCACCCGCAGGAAGTCACGCAGATCGGCCTGCCAATCATCCACCGCCCCTTCGTTGACCTTGGCGGATGGCACAAAGCTGTCCACCAGACCGACGAATTTGACCGTCTGCCCCGCCTGTTCGAATTGTGCGGCCATCAACATCGCCAACGTCCCGCCCAGCGACCAGCCCAGCAGATGGTACGGCCCTTGCGGCTGTTTCTCGCGGATCTGCGCGACGTAATTGCTGGCCATGTCCTGCAACGAAACATCGTTGAAAGCCGGATCGAGCAACATCCGCGACTGAATCGCCAACACCTGACGGCGACCGCCCAAGCGGCGCGCCAATGGCTCGTAGTCGAACACCGTGCCGAAGCCCGCGTGAATGCAGAACAGCGGCGCAACACCCTTGACCTCAGCGTTCATCGCCAGCAGCCCGGAAGTTTTTTCAGCAGCGCCCTGCACGCTGGCCACCAGTTCGGCGATGCTCGGTTTCTGCATCAGGTCGCGCAGTTTCAGGCTCAGGCCCTGGGCCTTGAGTACACGGCTGCGGGCCACGACTTGCAGACTGAGGATCGAATCGCCGCCCAGTTCGAAGAAGTTGTCGGTGAGCCCGACGCGCTCGATTTTCAGCACGTCCTGCCAGATCTTCGCCAAGGCTTTTTCCAGCTCAGTGCGTGGTTCCACGTACACCAGACGCTGTTCAGCGTCCGGGTTCGGCAGGGCCTTGCGGTCGAGTTTGCCGTTCGGCGTCAGCGGCATGCGCTCAAGCACCATCAAATGCGCAGGCACCATGTAATCCGGCAGGCTGGCCTTGAGTTGCTCGCGCAAGCGTTCGCACAAACCGTCTGCCGGGGTATCGGAAGCAGCCAGCACATAGCCGAGCAGTTGCTTGCCGCTGACACCCTCGCGGGCCACCACGGCGGCGTCACGCACGCCCGGCTGCTGCTTGAGACGCGCCTCGACTTCACCCAGCTCGATGCGGAAACCACGGATTTTCACTTGGTGGTCGATTCGTCCCAGGTAGTCGACGGTGCCGTCCTCACGCTGGCGCACCAGGTCGCCGGTACGGTACAGGCGACTGCCATCGGCGCTGAACGGGTTGGCAACGAAGCGCTCCGCAGTGCCGCCGGCACGTCCCAGATAACCACGAGCCAACGCGCCACCGAGGTACAGCTCACCGGCAATGCCGGCCGGCAGCGGATTAAGGTCGGCATCGAGCACATAACCGCTGCGCTCACCGACCACACTGCCGATCGGCGCGTAGGCCGCACCGCACTGATCGTCAGCACTGGCCTTCCAGATCAGCGGCGTCA
Source organism: Pseudomonas sp. LBUM1648 (assembly GCF_059716145.1). Taxonomy (NCBI): domain Bacteria; kingdom Pseudomonadati; phylum Pseudomonadota; class Gammaproteobacteria; order Pseudomonadales; family Pseudomonadaceae; genus Pseudomonas; species Pseudomonas sp. LBUM1648. The sequence continues at coordinate 2,163,667 of NZ_CP166808.1, read as the reverse complement.
CCACTGTTTCCGTCGGGCCGTAGCCATTGATGATGTAGTGCGGTTTCAGTGCCCGTTTGGCCAATTCGAAACTCGCCACCGGCACCGCATCACCGCCGAAGCAGTAGATCCGTACCGGCGGCGGGTTACCGTGCTGCTCGGCGTGCTCGGCCAGTTGCTGCAAGTACACCGGAGGGAACGCCGCCACGGTCACGCCATGCTCATGCAGAGCGTTGTAGGTCTGCTCGGCCGTCCACAGGCTGTCGTCACGGATCAGCAAGCGCCCGCCATGTGTCAGGGTGGTCAGCCAGCGCTCATGCGCGCCGTCGAACGCGAACGACATGAAGTGCAATTCGCAGTCGGCTTCGCTCATTTCGTAACGCTGGCCGATGGCCTGGCAGTGCATCGCCAACGGTCCATGCGCCACACCGACACCTTTCGGCTGGCCGGTGGAACCGGAGGTATAAATCACGTAGGAGAGGTTGCCCGGTTGCACCGCAACCTGTGGCGCCACCGCTGGCTGAGCGCTCAAATCCAGGTGATCGAGTTCCAGCACATGCAGGTTGTCCTGCGCGGGCATCACCTGACGCAGACTCGAATCACTGAGCAACAGCGCAATGCCGGAATCGCGCATCAGATAACTCAGACGTTCGCGCGGATACGTCGCGTCCAGCGGCACATAAGCGCCTCCGGCCTTGAGCACCGCCAACAGCGCGACGATCATGTTTTCGCTGCGTGGCAGGGCCACACCGACGCGGATTTCCGGGCCGACACCTTCGGCGATCAGCGCATGGGCCAGACGATTGGCCCGGGCCTCGATCTGGCCGTAGCTGAAGGTCTCGCCATTGAAGATCAATGCAGTTTGGCCTGCATGCGCTTGTGCCCATTGTGCGATGCGCTGGTGCACTGCCGGTTCTTGCGAAGGAGCCGGCAAAGCCTGCGCGATGCATGCATGGCCGGTCGGCAGACCGATGCGGCCCAGCGGTTGCGCGGCATTTTCCGTCAACGCAACGAGCAGGCCTTCCATGTTGCTGCGGATGCCTTCCACCGTCGCCCGGTCGAAATGCTCGCGCAGGAACATGTACTCGATCACCAGACCTTCTTCCAGCGTGACCATCAAGTCCATCGGGAAGTTGGTCAGCCCAGAGTTATTGATCTCGCCGAACTTCAGCGAGTCGTCGCGCCATTCGCGCAATGCCTGGTCGATCGGGTGATTCTCGAACACGATGATGCTGTCGAACAGCGACTGCCCGGCGCGGCCGCCCCAACGCTGGACGTCGGTCAGCGGGGTGTACTCGCGCTCTCGCATTTCCAGGTTGAAGTCCTGCAACTCACGCAGCCACGGCCCCACCGCTTGCTCGGCCGGCACGTCCTTGATCACCGGCAACGTGTTGATGAACAGGCCAAGGATCGATTCCGACGCCGGCAGACTCGCCGGACGCCCCGCCACCGTGGCGCCGAAGGCCACGCAGCGTTGACCGCTGTAACGGCTGAGCAGCATCAGCCATGCGCCCTGCACCAAGGTGTTCAGCGTGACTTGCTGAGCTTGCGCAAAAGCCTTGAGCTGTTCGGTGCGCGGCTCACCCAAGCGGCTATAAAGCGCCTCGTGACCACGACCGCTGCCAGTACGCGTGACGGCGTCGGCCAGATAGGTCGGTTCGTCGAGCAGGTTCAAATGCTGACGCCAGAACCCTTCGCTGGCATTGGCGTCTTGCTGTTGCAGCCAGTTGATGTAGCGGCGATATGGAACGGCGTCGGCCAGCGGCTTGCCGGAATACTGGCTCAGCACTTCGCCGATCAACTGCGAACTGCTCCAGCCGTCGATCAGGATGTGGTGGTAGGTCCAGATCAGTTGATAGCTGTCCTCATCTACCCGCACCAGCGCCAACCGTTGCAGCGGTGGCTGGTCGAGATCGAAGCCCTTGGCCCGCTCGCTATCCGCCAACGCCTGCAAGGCTTCGGCCGAGTGATCCTGTTCGCGCCAGTCAAGCAGGCTGATCGGCAACTGCGGGTCGGCGAGCACGAATTGCAGCGGCTCGGCCATGTCCTGCCAGAGGAAACCGGTGCGCAGGATGTCGTGGCGACGGCTGACCGTTGCCCAAGCGGCTTTCAGGCGCAAGGGATCAAGGCCTTGCACCGGCACACTCAACTGGTTGACGTACAGATCCGATTCCGGCGAATTCAGGCCGAGGAACAGCATGCCCTGCTGCATCGGCGACAGGCGATAAAGCCCTGCCAACTGATCCTGCGGCAGCGGTAATTGCGCGATTTGCGCATCACTCAAGCCGTGCAGAGGCATGTCGATCAGCGCGGCCACCGGTACGTCTGAGGTGCTTGCGACGCGTTGCGCCAGTTGCTCGATGGTCGGGTGCTGGAACAGGTCTTTCGGGCTCAGTTCCAGGCCTTGCTGACGGGCACGGCTGACCACTTGAATCGAGATGATCGAGTCCCCGCCGAGGGCGAAGAAGCTGTCGGTGGTGCTGACCTGCGCCAGGCCCAGCACGTCTTTCCAGATGTCCACCAGCGCCTGCTCAGTGGCGTTGACCGGCTCGACGTGTTGTTGCGCCGCCGTGAGTTCCAGCGCCGGTAAACGCTTGCGATCGATCTTGCCGTTGGGGGTCAGCGGCAGTTGCGCCAGCCACAGACGGTGAGTCGGCACCATGTAATCCGGCAGGGTTGCGCCCAGCCAACTGCTGAGATCGTCGTGCAGTTCACGTTGCTGTTCAGCGCTGGCATCGACAATCGTCGGATCGCTCGGCACCAGATAGGCGATCAATTGTTGGCTGCCCAGCACTTCACTGGCCAAGACCACGGCTTCACGCACGGCGACGTGCGCCACCAGACGCGCTTCGATTTCGCCCAGTTCGATACGCAGGCCGCGAATTTTCACCTGATGGTCGATGCGGCCCATGTACTCCAGATCGCCCTCTTCGCGCTCGCGGATCAGGTCGCCGGTGCGGTACATGCGCTCGCCATTGGCGGCGAGCGGGTTGGGCACAAACCGCTCGGCGGTCATCGCCGCACGGCCCAGATAGCCGCGAGTGATGCCGGCACCAGACAGGTACAGCTCAGCCGAAACCCCTTGCGGGACAACGTGCAAATCGGCGTCGAGCAAGTGACTGGCGCTGTGGTCGAGGGCACGACCGATCCTCGCCTGACCACCGGCACTGCGGCGGGTCCAGGTCGAATAGGTGGTGTCCTCCGACGGGCCGTACAGGTCGAAAACGTGCTCGACGGTCGACTGCTGATACAGCGCATCCACCAAGCCTTGTTTCAGCGGTTCACCCGCCAGATTGATGATCCGCACGCTCGACGGAATCTGCCCCGCGCGTTGCAATGCAGCAATGGCTGACGGCACGCTGTTGATCAGGCGCACCTGGTCGCGGGCCGGCAGTTGCGGCAGCTCAAGGGCATTGCGCGCGATGATCAGCGAGCCGCCGTTGGCCAACGTGACAAACAGCTCCCACACCGACAGATCGAAGCACACCGACGTTGAAGCCAATACGCCTTGAATATCGTCGCGGCTGTAAACCTTGGCCGACCAGTCGATCAGCGCCATGACGTTGCGATGGGCAATCGCCACGCCCTTCGGTTTACCAGTGGAACCCGAGGTGTAGATCACGTAAGCGAGGTTGTCCGGCGCGACCGATGTTTGCGGTGCGCTGCTCGAATAACCGCTCAACGACACCTGATCCATCAGCAGCACTTGCGTTTCGCTCGGCACGCTCAGGGTCGCGGCGACGGCTTGCTCGGTCAGCAACACCCGCGCACGGCTGTCGTCGAGCATGTAAGCAACGCGATCCGCCGGGTAATCCGGGTCCAGCGGCACGTAGGCGCCACCGGCCTTGAGCACCGCCAGCAAGGCGATAAGCAACTGCTCGGAACGCGGCATCGCCACGCCCACCCGCACTTCCGGGCCGACACCGAGTTCGATCAGCTTGTGCGCCAGACGATTGGCTTGCGCGTCGAGCTCAGCGTAAGTCAGCTGATTGCTGCCGAAAGTCACCGCCAATGCATCCGGGGTGGCCGTCACCTGACGAGCAATGCCGTGATGAATGCATAGATCGGTGACGAAATCGGCAGCGACGCTCGGCACGCTTTCGATCAGGTTCAACTCACTCAGCGAACGCTCGCCCGACTCGCTCATCTGCCCGAGCAAGCGCTGCAAGAACTCACCCAACTGCGCCACGCTGTGCGCCGCGAAACTCTCGCACTGGTAGCTGAAGTGCATCGACAACTCGTCGCTCAAGTGCACCAGCAAGGTCAGCGGGTAGTTGGTCTGTTCATGGTTGTTGATCTCGCCAAAGCGCAATTCCTGCGGTGCGCCCTGCTCCAGCGCCTCGGACACCGGGTAGTTCTCGAACACCAGAATATTGTCGAACAGCGCCTCACCATTGCGCGCGGCCCAACGTTGAATGTCGAACAACGGCGTGTGTTCATGCTCGCGCAGGGCCAGGTTCTGCGCCTGTACGCTCTGCAACCACTCAGCAACGCTCGATTGCGCGCGGGGGCTGGCGATCACCGGCAAGGTGTTGATGAACAGGCCGATCTGCTGCTCGACACCTTTGAGTTCCGTCGGACGCCCCGCCACCGTGGCGCCAAACGCCACGCTTTGCTGACCGGTCAAGCGCTGCAACAGCAGCAACCACGCCGCCTGAATCAGTGTGTTGAGCGTAACTTTTTGCTGGCGGGCGAACTCGCCCAGACGACAGGTCTGCTCGGCATCGACAACACAGAAGTGCTCGCCATGCCCGTCCCGCGACGCATCCCCGCGTTGTGCCTGCAACGCCTGCGCCAGCAGGGTCGGCGCCTGCAAGTCGGCCAGTTGCGCAGTCCAGTAGTGCTCGCTGGCCTGCACGTCCTGGCGTTGTAGCCATTCGATGTAATCGCGATAGCGCCCGGCCAGTGCCGGTTGAGCAATGCCGCTGTAACGCTGCAGCACTTCGCCGAGCAACTGCGAATTGCTCCAGCCGTCCATCAGGATGTGATGGTTGGTGTAGATCAGATGACAGCGCTGGTCATCCAGACGCACCACGACCATGCGCAGCAACGGCCCTTGGCTCAGGTCGAAACCTTGCGCCTGCTCAGCGGCGGCCAGTGCATTCAACTCGCTCTGGCCATCGCCGCGTTCGCGCCAGTCGAGCACGCTGAACGGCATGTCCAGTTGCTTGTGCACCACTTGCACCGGACGCGCCAGTTCACCCTGCCAGACAAAACTGGTGCGCAGGATGTCGTGGTTATCCACCGCCGCCTGCCAGGCTTGCTGGAAGCGTTGCGGGTCGAGGCCTTCGACGTCGAGGCGCACCTGGTTGATGTAATCGCCAGTGGCCTGTTCATAAAGGCTGTGGAACAACATGCCCTGCTGCATCGCCGACAGCGGATAAACGTCGGCAATCTGCGGCGCCGGCCATGGCAAGCCATCGAGTTGCGCCTGAGTCAGGCCGGTCAACGGGAAGTCCGACGGGGTCAGGCCTTCGATGCCCGGGGTCAGGCAATGGCCAATCAATGCAGCCAGTTCCTCGGCGTAATCCGCCGCCAGCGCTTCAATGACCGCGCTGTCGAAACGTTCGCTGCTGAACGTCCAACCCACGCGCAGTTCGCCGCCATACACCTGACCGTTGAGGGTCAGCCAGTTGCCCAGCGGCGCGTCCGGGCTCTGATCGAGACCGGCGTTATCCGGTGCCGGCACGAACAGCGCAGCGTCATCGCCGTCGAAACTGCCGTCGAACTGGCCGAGATAGTTAAAGGTGATGCGCGGTGTCGGCATGGCGCGCAAGCTCTGCTGTGCCTGTGCATCACCGAAGTGGCGCAGCGCGCCGAAACCGATGCCTTTGTCGGGGATCGAGCGCAGTTGCTCCTTGATCTGTTTGATCGACTCGCCCGCCGTCGCCGCCGGGGTCAGGCGCACCGGGAACAGGCTAGTGAACCAACCGACGGTGCGGGTCAGATCGACCCCGTCGAACAGCTCTTCGCGACCATGGCCTTCGAGCTGAATCAGCGTCGACGCCTGCCCGCTCCAGCGGCCGATGACTCGCGCCAGCGCCGTCAGCAACAGGTCATTGACCTGCGTGCGGTAAGCCGCCGGGGCTTCCTGCAGCAGTTGTCGGGTCAAATCGGTGCTCAGACGTGTCAGCACGGTTTGCGCCAACCGGTTTTGCTGACCGGCGTCCACGCGCTTGCACGGCAGATCAGTGCTGACATCGCTGAGGCAGGCCTGCCAGTACGCCAGCTCTTGCTGCAACACCGGGCTGTTGGCGTAGCGCTTCAAGTGCTCGCTCCAGTCCTTGAAGGCGCTGGTCTTCGACGGCAGGCTCAACGGCTGACCATTGAGCAATTGCTGATACGCGTTTTGCAGGTCTTCGAGCAAAATCCGCCACGACACCCCGTCCACCGCCAGGTGATGAATCACCAACTGCAAACGTTGAGTGCCGTCGGCCAGGGTCGCCAACACCGCACGCAGCAACGGCCCGTTTTGCAGATCAAGGCTGCGCTGGGCGCGGTTGCCCAGGGCTTCAAGGGCGGCGGCATCGGCGACGTCTTCCTGCCACAGCAGGTTTTGCGATGGGGCTTCCACCGCCCGGTGCTCGGCCTGCCACGCGCCATCGCGCTGAGTGAAATTCAGGCGCAAGGCATCGTGATGGGCCACCAGCGCGCGCAGCACTTGCTCGAGCTTTTCAGCGTCCAGAGGCTGACGTGGCTTGAGCAGCACCGACTGGTTCCAGTGGTGACGTTCAGGGATGTCATCTTCGAAAAACTGCTGCTGAATCGGCAGCAGCAACGCCGCGCCGGTCACTGCTTGTTGATCGATAGTTGATTCGTCCCCGCCCAGTTGCGCGACCAGCGCCAGACGTTGCACGGTCTGGTGCTGGAACAGGTCTTTGGGATTGAGGCGAATGCCGGCCTGACGAGCACGGCTGACCACCTGAATCGAGATGATCGAGTCGCCGCCCAGTTCGAAGAAATTATCGTTGAGGCCCACTTGCGGCAGTTTCAGCACGTCTTGCCAGATCGCCGCCAGACGTTGTTCCAGCTCGCTTTGTGGTGCCTGATAAGCCTGCTGCGCCTGACTGGCATCCGGAGACGGCAACGCGCTGCGGTTGAGTTTGCCGTTGGCGGTCAGCGGCAGTTGCGCCAGCAGCAACAGGTGCGCCGGGATCATGTGATCCGGCAAGTTTTCCTTGAGTTCGGCGCGCACGCGGTCGCGCCACAGGCCTTGTTCGGCCGGGCTGGCATCGAGCAGTGCGACATCGTCTGGCACCAGATACGCCACCAGTTGCTGACCACTGAGGCCCGGTTGCGCGAGCACCACGGCCTGGCGCACGGCAGCTTGTTCCAGCAGTTGCGCTTCGATCTCGCCGAGTTCGATACGGAATCCGCGAATCTTCACCTGATGGTCGATGCGCCCGACGTATTCGATGACGCCGTCAGCGCGATAACGCGCCAGGTCACCGGTGCGGTACAGACGCCCGCCATCAGCGGCAAACGGATCGGGTATGAAACGCAGAGTGGTCAGATCCGCACGGTTCAGATAACCCCGCGCCAGACCGGCACGCCCGATGTACAGCTCACCGATACAGCCTTTGGCGACCGGGTTCAGATCACCGTCGAGCAAATACCACGACAGATCCGGAATCGGTTCGCCGATCGGGCTGCCGACATCGCCTTGCAGATCGGCCAGCGAAATCGGCCGGTAGGTGACGTGCACGGTGGTTTCGGTAATCCCGTACATGTTGATCAGTTGCGGCGCCTGATCGCCAAAACGCTCGAACCACGGGCGCAGGCTCTTGACCTCCAGCGCCTCGCCACCGAACACCACGTAACGCAGCGACGGCTGTTGCGCGGCGTGTTCCGGGGCGCAGGCCACTTGCATCAATTGCTTGAACGCCGACGGCGTCTGGTTGAGCACGGTGATGCCTTCGCGGCAGAGCAAGGCGTAAAAATCTTCCGGCGAACGGCTGACCTCGTAAGGCACCACCACCAGTTTGCCGCCGTAGAGCAGCGCCCCGAAGATCTCCCACACCGAGAAGTCGAAGGCGTAGGAATGGAACAGGCTCCAGACATCGGCCGGGCCAAAATCGAACCACGCATCGGTGGCTTCGAACAGACGCAGCACGTTGCGATGAGCCAGCAACGTGCCTTTCGGCTGGCCGGTGGAACCAGAGGTGTAGATCACGTAAGCCAGGTTGTCCGGGCTCATGCTGACTAGCGGATTATTGTCGCTGTAGCCTTCGAGACCGTCGCGCTCCTGATCAAGCATCAAGCTGCGGACCGAGTCCGGCACCGGCAGGCGACCGAGCAAATGACTTTGGGTCAGCAGCAGCGAGATGCCGCTGTCGCCGATCATGTAGCTCAGGCGTTCTTCCGGGTAGCTCGGATCAAGCGGCACGTAAGCGCCGCCGGCCTTGAGGATCGCCAGCAGCCCGATCAGCATGTCGAGGCTGCGCTCCACCGCCAGACCGACGCGCACGTCCGGGCCGACGCCGCTGGCGATCAATTGGTGGGCCAACTGATTGGCGCGGATGTTGAGTTCGCCGTAAGTCAGGCATTGCTCGGCACAGGTCACGGCAATCGCTTGCGGTGCGCGGGCAGCCTGGGCTTCGATCATCTGATGCAGGCACTGCTCGCTCGAAAAATCGGCCACGGCCGGGTTCCATTGCAGCAAGGTCGCCGCACGCTCGGCGGCGTCGTGCAGCGGCAGGTCGGCGATGCGCTGACCGCTGTCGGCGACGATGCCTTGCAGCAGATTCGTCCAGTGTTGCGACAGGCGCGCGATGGTCGGTGCGTCGAACAGGTCGGTGGCGTAGGTCAGTTCGGCCCAGACGTTGTCGGTGGATTCGAAGGTGTTCAGGGTCAGATCGAACTGCGCGGTGTTCGACGCCCAGCTCAGGCCTTTAATCTCGATGTTCGGCAAACGCGTGGCGCCCTGCGCCTGACGGGCCTGGCTCTGGTGGTTGTGCAGCACCTGGAACAACGGACTGTGACTGAGGCTTCGCTCGGGTTGCAGCGCGTCGACCAGTTGCTCGAACGGCAGATCCTGATGCGCCTGGGCGCCGAGCACGGTGTTTTTCACTTGCTGTAGCAGGCTGCGGAACGTCTGTTGGCTGTCGAACTCGGCCTTGAGCACTTGCGTGTTGACGAAGAAGCCGATCAGCCCTTCAGTCTCGACCCGGTTGCGGTTGGCCACCGGCACGCCGACGCGGATGTCGGCCTGACCGCTGTAGCGATGCAGCAAGGTCTGGAACGACGCCAGCAACAGTGCGAACAGCGTGACGTTTTCACGCTGGGCAACCTGCTTGAGCGCAGTCGCCAGCTCCAGACTCAGCGGGATGTCGCGACGGGCACCGCGATAGCTTTGCTCAGACGGACGCGGACGGTCGGTCGGCAGCTCCAGCAATGGCTGATCACCGTCACCCAGCTGCGCAGTCCAATAGCTCAACTGACGCTCGCGTTCACCGGCGTCCATCCACTGCTTTTGCCACACGGCGTAGTCCGCGTATTGCACCGGCAGCGCTGGCAGTTGCACGGTCTTACCCTGGCTGTAAGCGGCGTACAACGCCACCAGCTCATCAACCATGACGGTCATCGACCAGCCATCGGAGACGATGTGGTGCAAGGTGATAACCAGTGCGTGGTCGTCAGCGGCCAGACGCAACAATTTGACCCGCAGCAGCGGGCCTTTTTGAAGATTGAACAGGTGCAGGGTTTCTTCGGCGACCAGCGCTTGCAGCGCGGCCTCGTCCAGATCGGCGGCAACGTCCTGCACGTGCAGATCCAGCGTTCCATGGGCCTGAATCACTTGCAGGGTCTGGCCCTGCTCTTCGACGAAGCAGGTGCGCAGGGATTCGTGGCGCTCGATCAGGGTATCGAAGCTGCGCTGCAACGCCGGCAGATCCAGCTCACCACGCAAACGCAACGCCGCCGGTACGTGATAGGCGGTGCTGGTCGGTTCCAGTTGCCAGAGGAACCATTGACGTTCCTGAGCATACGAAAGCGCCAGCGGTTGCAGGCGCGGCAACGCGACAATCGGCGGCTCCTGATGCGCCTGATCAACACCGAGCGCGGCGACGAAATCTTCCAGCGTGCTGTGTTCAAACAGCGTACGCAGCGGCACCTGAACGTTCAGCGCCTGACGCACCCGTGAGACCACTTGCGTGACCAACAACGAGTGGCCGCCCAGTTCGAAGAAGTTATCGCCGAGGCCCACGCGATCGAGTTTCAGCACCGCTTGCCAGATCTCGGCGACGGTGTGCTGGGTGGCGGTCTGCGGCGCGCTGTAGGTCGATTGCAATTGGCTGGCATCGGGCGCCGGCAGGGCCTTGCGGTCGACTTTGCCATTGGGGGTCAGCGGCAGTTGCGCGAGGAACAGCAGGTGCGCCGGCACCATGTATTCCGGCAGTTCAGCCTTCAGGCTGGCCTTGAGCGCGGCGCGTAGATCGACCTCTGAAACATTGCTCGCCGATGGCACCACGTAGCCCACCAGTTGCGGGCCGGTCGGGCCATCCTGCGCGACCACGACGGTTTCGCGCACGCTGTCGAGCGCGAGTAAACGCGCTTCGATTTCGCCCAGTTCGATACGGAAACCACGGATTTTCACCTGATGGTCGATCCGCCCGATGTATTCGATCACGCCCTCGGCGCGGTAGCGGGTCAGGTCGCCAGTGCGGTACAGACGCGCGCCGTTCTTCGCGAATGGGTCCGGCACAAAACGTTCAGCGGTCAGGCTCGGGCGCTGGAAGTAACCACGGGCCAGGCCATCGCCACCGATCAGCAGTTCACCCGGTGCGCCGAGCGGATTGAGCTCAAGGTCGCTGCCGAGGATGTACAGCGCGGTGTTATCGATCGGCGTGCCGAGGAACGGTCGGCTGTTGTCCGCGCTCAGGGCGTGTTGCGCCGACCAGATGGTGGTCTCGGTCGGGCCATAGAGGTTCCACACGCTCGGCGTCAGCGCCAGCATGCGTTGCGCCAGTTCCTGCGACAATGCTTCACCGCCACAGAGGAACGTGCGGCTGTTGAGAATCGCAGCGTGTTCATTATCCAGCAGCATGCGCCAGGTTGAAGGTGTGGCTTGCAGCACACTGACGGCGTGGCGTTCGACCAGTTCGAGCACCGCTTGCGGGTCTTGATGCACGTCCTTGCCGGTCAGCACCACACTGGCACCGGCCAGCAACGGGCCGTAGATTTCCAGGCCGAAAATATCGAACGAGAACGTGGTCAGCGACAGCATGCGATCAGTGGCCGCGATCCCCGGTTGCTTGATCATGCTCGCGACAAAGTTGCTCAGCGCCGCATGGCGCACCATCACGCCTTTCGGTTTACCGGTGGAACCGGAGGTGTAGATCGTATAGGCCAGATGTTCGCCGTTGACCGCAACGTCCGGCGCGGTCTGTGGATAAGCCGCCAGCCAGCCGTGTGGCTGATCGAGCAACAGCGTCTGCACGCCCGCCGGAATCGGCAGCTGCGCCTGCAAATGGGTTTGGGCCAGCAGCAATTGCAGGCCGCTGTCCTCAATCATGTAGGCCAGACGATCTTCGGGATACGCTGGGTCCAGCGGCACATATGCCCCGCCCGCCTTGAGGATCGCCAGCAGGCCGACGATCATTTCGACGCTGCGCTCGACGGCGATGCCGACCAGTTGATCCGCGCCAACACCGGCCTCGATCAGTTTGTGCGCCAGTTGATTGGCCCGGGCATCCAGTTCGCCATAGGTCAGCACGTCTTCGCCGATGATCAGCGCGATGGCGTGCGGCGTTTGCTGCGCCTGCAAAGCGAAAGCCTGCTGCACGCACTCGGCTTGCGCGGAGTGATCGGCAACGCGGAACCAGTCCTGCAACAGCACGCCGTGTTCGGCACGTTCCAGCAACGGCAATTCGCCGACTCGTTGGGTCGGTGCGGCCACGATGCCTTGCAACAGGTGCTGCCAGTGACGGCCAATGCGCTCGATGGTCTCAGGCTTGAACAAGTCAGTGGCGTAGGTCAGTTCAGCGGCGAAGCCGTCGTTGGACTCATAGGTGTTGAGGGTCAGGTCGAACTGCGCAGTGCGCCCTTCCCACTGCACATCCTCGACACTCAACTGCGGCAGTTGCACCGCGCCACGCCCCTGATCACGGAGGGTCTGGTGGTTGAACATCATCTGGAACACCGGGCTGTGGCTAAGGCTGCGTTCCGGTTGCAGCGCTTCGATCAATTGCTCGAACGGCAGATCCTGATGCGCCTGGGCGTCCATCGCCGCTTGCTTGACCTGCGCCAGCAATCGGTTGAACGGCAGTTGTCCGTTCACCTCGGCACTCAGGACTTGGGTGTTGACGAAGAAGCCGATCAGGCCCTCCGTCTCGACGCGGTTACGGTTGGCCGTCGGCACACCCACGCGAATTTGCGCCTGGCCGCTGTAGCGATGCAACAACGCCTGGAACGATGCCAGCAACACCATGAACAGGCTCGCGCCTTCGCGCTGGGCCAGTTGTTTGAGGGCATCACCGAGATCCGCCGGCAAGTCCAGTTCGAGCCGCGCACCGCGCAGGCTCTGCACCGCCGGACGGGGAAAATCGATCGGCAACTCCAGCACCGGCTGCTCGCCGCCCAGAGTCTTGACCCAATAAGCCAGTTGCCGCTCGCGCTCGCCCGCTTCCAGCCAGTGACGCTGCCAGATCGCGTAGTCGGCGTATTGCACTTCCAGCGCCGGCAACGTCAGCGACTGCCCGCTGGTGTCGGCGGCGTAATGCTGGATCAGTTCGTTGACCAGCACTTTGATCGACCAGCCATCGGAGATGATGTGGTGCTGGATCAGCACCAGCACGTGATCGTCTTGCGCCACCTTCAGCAGCGCTACACGCAGGAGCGGGCCCTGTTGCAGGTTGAACGGGCGCGCGGTTTCGCTTTCGACAAAGGCCTTGATCGCAGCGTCCGTGCCAGCGGCGTCGAGGCCCTCCGGCAGCGGCGCCAACGTAATGCTCAGCGGCAGTTGCGGATGGATCACCTGACAGAAGGTTTCGCCCTGCTCGGAGAAAGTGGTGCGCAGACTTTCGTGACGCGCCGCCACGGCATTGAAGCTGCGTTCCAGCGCCGCCACATCCAACCGCCCCTTGAGGCGCAGGGCGCTGGGGATGTGGTACGCGGTGCTGTGCGGGTCCATTTGCCACAGGAACAATTGCCGTTCCTGGGCGTACGACAGAGGAATCGCCGTAAACCCGGAACGCGTTTCCGGGATCGGCAGGTTGGCCGGAGAGACGCCCTCTTCGAGCATCTTTTCCAGGTACAGCTTACGTTTGTCCAGCGGCAGAGTGATAAAGCGCTTGGCTACCCTCAAAGCAACACTCTTGTCCATCAGACTTCCTCCATATCGTCAAGCAGGGCTTCCAGCTTGCTCAGTTTCTGTTCGTTGATTGCCCCGCCTCCTGTATCGAGGTGAGCGACAAAGTCGCTCAGGACGGGGTGCTGGAATAACAGTTGCGGGGTCAGCGTCAGGCCCAGTTCGAGGGCGATGCGCGACACCACGTTGACCGCCAGCAGCGAGTGCCCGCCCAGTTCGAAGAAGTGATCGTTCAGGCCGATGCGTTGCACTTCGAGCACTTGCTGCCAGATCGCCGCGACCTGCTGCTCAAGCTCACTGTGCGGCGCGACATACGCTGCCTGCATCTGGCTGGCATCGACCGCTGGCAAGGCCTTGCGGTCGAGTTTGCCGTTGGGGGTCAGTGGCAACTGCTCAAGGAACAGCAGGTGCGCGGGAATCATGTAGTCAGGTAACGAAGACTTGAGGCCAGTCTTTAGTCCGTCGCGCAGGAGCCGCTGCGCTTCGCCGTCATACAGATCCAGTGGCGGGGCGACCACATAGGCCACCAGTTGCGCGCCAGCCTCGCCTTCGACGGCCAGTACCGCCGCTTCGGTGACTGCCGGTTGAGCGAGCAATCGCGCCTCGATCTCGCCCAGTTCGATGCGGAATCCACGAATTTTCACTTGATGGTCGATCCGGCCCATGTACTCCAGTTCGCCGCCTTCGCGCTCGCGGTTCAGGTCGCCGGTGCGGTACATGCGCTCACCGTTGTTGGCGAGCGGGTTGGGCACAAACCGCTCGGCGGTCATCGCCGCACGGCCCAGATAGCCGCGAGTGATGCCGGCACCAGACAGGTACAGCTCAGCCGAAACCCCTTGCGGGACAACGTGCAAATCGGCGTCGAGCAAGTGACTGGCGCTGTGGTCGAGGGCTCGACCAATGCGCGGCTGACCACCGGCACTGCGGCGAGTCCAGGTCGAATAGGTGGTGTCTTCCGACGGGCCGTACAGGTCGTAGACATGCTCGACCGTCGACTGTTGATACAGCGCGTCGACCAGCCCTTGCTTGAGCGGTTCACCCGCCAGATTGATGATCCGTACGCTCGACGGAATCTGCCCGGCACGCTGCAATGCAGCAATGGCTGACGGCACAGTGTTGATCAGGCGCACGCTGTCACGAGCCTGCAATTGCAGCAGTTCCAAGGCATTACGGGCAATGATCAGCGAGCCGCCGTTGGCCAACGTGACAAACAGCTCCCACACCGACAGATCGAAGCACACCGACGTCGAAGCCAACACACCTTGAATGTCGTCGCGGCTGTAAACCTTGGCCGACCAGTCGATCAGCGCCATGACGTTGCGATGGGCAATCGCCACGCCTTTTGGCTTGCCGGTGGAGCCGGAGGTGTAGATCACGTAGGCGAGGTTGTCTGGTTGCACCTTAGTGAACGGCGCGTCAGTGGAATAACCACTCAACGACACCTGATCCAGCAGCAACGTTTGGGTATCAACAGGCACGCTCAGGGTCGCGGCGACGGCTTGCTCAGTTAGCAACACCCGCGCACGGCTGTCTTCCAACATGTAAGCAACGCGATCCGCCGGGTAATCCGGGTCCAGCGGCACGTAGGCGCCACCGGCCTTCAGCACCGCCAGCAAGGCGATAAGCAACTGCTCGGAACGCGGCATTGCCACGCCTACCCGCACTTCCGGGCCGACACCCAGTTCAATCAATTTGTGCGCCAGACGATTGGCTTGCGCGTCGAGTTCAGCGTAAGTCAGTTGCGTGCTGCCGAAAGTCACCGCCAGCGCATCCGGGGTCGCCGCCACCTGACGAGCAATGCCGTGATGAATGCACAGGTCGGTGACGAAATCGCTGTCAACGTTCGGGGCGCTTTCGATCAGGTTCAACTCGCCGAGCACGCGTTCGCCGGCCTCGGACATCTGGTTGAGCAGCCCCTGCAAATGCGCGCCCAACTGCGCCACGCTGGCGTCGGCAAAGCTGTCGCGCTGATAGCTGAAATGCACCGTCAGTTGCGCGCCCATGTTCACCAGCAGGGTCAGCGGATAGTTGGTCTGCTCCTGATTGGCCACCGCGCCGAAACGCAAGCCTTGCGGTGCGCCCCGTTCCAGTGCGTCGGCAATCGGGTAGTTCTCGAACACCATCAAACTGTCGAACAGCGCATCACCGCCCTGCCCGGCCCAGCGCTGAATATCCGCCAGTGGCGTGTGTTCGAACTCGCGCGATTCCAGATTCTGCGCCTGCACCCCTTGCAGCCAACTGGCCAGACTCTGCTGTGCTTGCGGCGCGGCAACCACCGGCAAGGTGTTGATGAACAGACCGATCTGCGCTTCAGCACCCGGAAGATCCGCCGGACGCCCGGCAACGGTGGCGCCGAACGCCACACAGTCTTTGCCGGTATAACGCTGCAACAGCAACAACCATGCGGCTTGCACCACGGTGTTGACCGTGACTTTCGCGGCCCGGGCAAATTCACCCAGACGCTGAGTCAGATCCGCGTCCAGCACTTGGTAATGATCGCCATAACCGACGCTCGGCAAGCCGTCATGCGGCCGCGCGATGGCAGTGGCCAGACGCGTTGGTTCTTGCAGATTGTTGAGCGTCGCCAGCCAGTAGGCTTCGGCCGCCGCATTGTCCTGACGCTGCAGCCAGCCGATGTAATCGCGATAGCGGCCCGCCGGACGCGCCACCGCTTCGCCGCGATAATGCTGCAACACTTCGCCGAGCAACTGCGCGCTGCTCCAGCCGTCCATCAGGATGTGATGGTTGGTGTAGATCAGGTGATGACGATCCGTCGCAGTGCGCACCAGCACCAAACGCAGCAGCGGCGCGCAGGTCAGGTCCAGACCCAGAGCGCGCTCCTCATCGGCGAGGGTTTGCAACGCTGCGTCCAGCCCGGTTTTGCCGTGCCAGTCGAGCACGCTGAACGGCACTTCAACCTGACGCTGCACCACTTGCACCGGTTGCGGCAAGTCGCCCTGCCAGAAGAACCCGGTGCGCAGAATGTCATGGGCATCCACCACCGCTTGCCACGCCGCGCGGAAACGTTGTGGATCGACGCCGTCGACGTCCAGGCGCATCTGGTTGATGTAGTCGCCGTTGCCGTGTTCGAGCAAGGTATGGAACAGCATGCCCTGCTGCATCGGCGACAACGGGTAGATGTCATCGATGCTTTGCGGTTCGAGCACCAGCGCATCGAGTTGCGTCTGCGACAGTTGCGCCAGCGGGAAGTCCGAGGGCGTCACGCCACGGTTGACGCTGTCGCAGCAATGGCCGATCAGCGCCGTCAGTTCCTGCACGTAATCATCGGCCAGACGCTGAATGGTCGCGGCGTCGAACATCGCGCTGCTGTAGGTCCAGCTCAGGTCCAGTTCGCCGCCAAAGACTTTGCCGTTCAGCGCCAGCGGGTTGCCCAGCGGGCCTTCCAGGTTGACTTCGGCGCCGCCGGATTCGCTGGTCGGTGCAAACAAAGCCTGGTCGGCGGCATCGAAGCTGCCGTCGAACTGACCCAGATAGTTGAAGGTCAGGCGCGGTGCCGGCAGGGCTTGCAGGGTCTGGCGAGCAGGCTCATCGCCCAGGTGCGCCAGCGCGCCGAAGCCGATGCCTTTGTGCGGAATCGCCCGCAGTTGTTCTTTGACCTGCTTGAGCGATGCGCCAGGTTCCGCGACCGGCGACAGGCGCGCCGGGAACACACTGGTGAACCAGCCGACGGTGCGCGTCAGGTCAACGCTGTCGAACAGGTCTTCGCGACCGTGGCCTTCGAGCAATACCAGCGCGTGGTCGGCACCGGTCCAGCGCACCATCACCCGCGCCAGCGCGGTCAGCAGCAGATCGTTGACCTGGGTGCGATAAGCCGCCGGAGCATCCTGCAACAGCTGACGGGTCAGGGTCTGATCCAGTTTGCTGCGAAGGGTCTGCGCCTGATCGTGTTGCTGACCGCCGTTCGGACGGTCGAAAGGCAATGCCGCCGAAGCGCCTTGCAATTGTTGCTGCCAGAAGCCCAGTTCAGTCTGCAACGCAGGCGTCGCGGCGTAGTCCTGCAATGCAGCCGCCCAGGCTTTGACCGCACTGGTCTTGGCCGGCAATTGCACGGCATTGCCCGTAGCAATCTGCCGATAAGCGTTTTGCAGATCTTCAAACAGAATCCGCCAGGACACGCCATCGACCACCAGGTGATGGACGATCAGCAGCAGGCGTTGACTGCCATCGGCAAGGTTCGCCAGCACCGCGCGAATCAGCGAGCCACCGCTCAATTGCAAGCTGCGTTGGGCCTTTTCACCCAGTGTCTCAAGGGCTGCGAGGTCAGCGACCTCGACTTGCCAGAGGATCGTTTCACCTGCTTGCATGGCGATGTCGCGGTAGTTCGCTGTCCAGCCGTCAGCCTGCTCGACAAAGTCCAGACGCAGGCTGTCGTGATGCAGCACCAACGCATCCAGCGCTTGCTCAAGCACTTGGGCATCAAGGGTTTGAGTTGGCTTGAGCATCACCGACTGGTTCCAGTGATGACGGTCGGGAATCGCCTGAGCGAAGAACTCCTGATGAATCGGCAACAGCGCCGTGCTGCCGGTCACCGGCTGCTGATCGATCACTTGCTGCGCTTCGCCCGTCTGCGCGACAACGGCCAGCGCCTGAATGGTCTGGTGCTGGAACAGGTCTTTGGGGGTGAAGCGAATCCCGGCCTGCCGCGCGCGGCTGACCACTTGAATCGAAATGATCGAATCGCCGCCCAGCTCAAAGAAGTTGTCGCTGATGCCGACCTGCTCAAGCTTGAGCACGTCTTGCCAGATCGCCGCCAGTTGTTGCTCCAGCGCGTTCTGCGGAGCGACATAGGTTTGCTGCAGTTGGCTGACATCCGGTTTCGGCAGGTTCTTGCGATCGAGCTTGCCGTTCGGCGTCAGCGGCATGCGCTCCAGACGTAGCACGTACGCGGGCACCATATGGCCTGGCAAAGTGGCCTTGAGCTGCGCACGCAGGTCTTCGGTAAAGTCCGCACGGGTCGAATCGCCGACCACATATGCCACCAGACGCTTGCCGCTACCGGCGCTGCCTTCCTGGGCCACAACCACCGCTTCACGCACGCCGTCGAGTGCTTGCAGGGCGGCTTCGACTTCACCGAGTTCAATGCGGAAACCACGGATCTTCACCTGATTGTCGATGCGATCCAGATAGTCGAACGTGCCATCGGCGCGCTGACGAACGAGGTCACCGGTGCGATAGAGCAAGCCGCCAGCACTGCTGAACGGATCAGCGACAAAACGCTCGGCAGTCAGCCCCGGACGGTTCAGATAACCACGGGCCAGGCCCGTGCCACCCAGATACAGCTCACCGGCCATGCCCTGCGGCAGCAGGTTCAGATCGGCGTCGAGCACGTAGGCGCTGCGATCACCGATGCGGCTGCCGATTGGCGCGTAAGCGGCACCGCACGGCACCTCGCGACCGGCCTTCCAGATCAGCGGCGTGACCACGGTTTCGGTCGGGCCGTAACCGTTGATGATGTAGTCCGGATCGAGCGCACGTTTGACCCGCTCGAAACTGGCGTTCGGCACCGCGTCACCGCCGAAGCAGTAAATACGCACTTTCGGCGGATTGCCGACGCGCTCGGCGTGTTCAGCCAGTTGTTGCAGGTACACCGGCGGGAACGCGACCACCGTCACGCCGTGTTCAATCATGGCGTTGTAGGTCTGCTCCGGTGTCCACAGTGTGTCGTCGCGGATCAGCAACGACGCGCCGTGAGTCAGGCTGGTCAGCCAGCGCTCATGGGCGCCGTCGAAGGCGAACGACATGAAGTGGAATTCGCAGTCGCTGTCGCGCATTTCATAGCGCTGGCCGATGGCCTGGCAGTGCATCGCCAACGGGCCGTGGGCGACGCTGACGCCTTTCGGATTGCCGGTGGAACCGGAGGTGTAAATCACATACGCGAGGTTGTGCGGATCGAGTTGCACGGGCGGCGCGATGATCGGCCAATCGCGCAGGTCGAGGCGATCAATCTCCAGCAACGGCACCGATTCGGCCACGGGCAATTGCGCCGACACCGACGAGTCGCTGATCAGCAGCGCCAGTCCCGAATCTTCGATCAGGTAGGCCAGACGTTCACGCGGATAACTGGTGTCCAGCGGCACGTAGGCGCCGCCCGCCTTAAGCACCGCCAGCAGCGCAACGATCACCGCCTCACTGCGCGGCAGGGCCACCCCGACGCGGGTTTCCGCGCCGACGCCACGGGCGATCAGCGCGTGGGCCAATTGGTTGGCACGCTGATCGATTTCGCCATAGCTGAAGCGCTGACCGTTGAAGATCACCGCCGTGCGTTGCGGGTTTTCAGCGGCCAGCGCGGCAATACGCTGATGCACGCCGATGTCCACCGGGTAAGGCTGCGGGTGGTTTTCGGCTTGCTGGCGCGCCTGCTCGTCAGCGCTGGCCAGGGCGATTTCACCGAGGTTGCGCTCAGCCGACACGGCAAATTGCTCAAGCAGTTGCAGCAGATGCGCACTGATGCCCTCGATCACATCACTGGCGAACTGGCCACGGTCAAAGCTGTAATGCAACGCCAGTTGCTGCCCCAAGGTCACGGCAACGCTGAGCGCATAGTGCGTCTGCTCCAGGTTACCTACGTCACCGAACACCAGCCCCTGCCCGGCCTGACTCAGCGCCTGGGCAATCGGGTAGTTTTCAAACACCAGAATGTTGTCGAACAACGCCTCGCCACCCTGCCCGGCCCAGCGCTGAATGTCCGCCAGCGGCGTGTGTTCGAAGTCGCGCAGGCTGAGGTTCTGTGCCTGCACCGCTTGCAGCCATTGGCCGACGGTTTGATCCGGACGCGGCGCACCGATCACCGGCAAGGTATTGATGAACAGACCGACCTGTTGCTCGATACCCGGCAGATCTGCCGGGCGCCCGGCCACGGTGGCACCGAACGCTACGGCTTCGTGACCGGTGTAGCGTTGCAGCAACAGCAGCCATGCGGCTTGCACCAAGGTGTTGACGGTGACTTTCTGTTGCCGTGCGAACGCTTCCAGCGCTTGTGTGCGAGACACGTCCAGCGTCAGGTAATGGTCGCCGTGACCGCTGAGGTTTTCCCCGCCGGTAGCGGCGCGGGCCAGTCGGGTCGGCTCTTGCAGCGCAGCGAGTTGCTCGCTCCAGAAGTCCTGACTGAGTTGACCGTCCTGACGTTGCAGCCAGGCGATGTAATCGCGATAGCGTCCGCCGCCAGTTACCGGCGTGCGGCCGCTGTAACGCTGCAAGACTTCGCCGAGCAACTGCGAGTTGCTCCAGCCGTCCATCAGGATGTGGTGATGAGTGTAAATCAGGTGCCACTGCTCGGCGCCGGTCTGCACCAGCACCAGCCGTAGCAACGGTGCATGGGACAGGTCAAAACCTTGCTGACGCTCGGCGTCGGCCAGCGCTGCGAGGGCCGCTGGCTGGTCGTCGCGGTTGCGCCAGTCCAGCGTGGTAAACGGCAACCGCACCTGCTTGTGTACGATCTGCAGCGGCTGTGTCAGTTCGCCCTGCCAGACGAAACCGCTGCGCAGAATGTCCTGCGCGTCGACGGTGGCCTGCCACGCCGCGCGGAAGCGCTCGGGATCAACGCCTTGCACATCGACGCGCAACTGGTTGATGTACTCGCCCGCCGCCTGCTCGTAGAGGGTGTGGAACAGCAAACCCTGCTGCATCGGCGACAGTGGATAAAGGTCATCGAGTTGCCCGGCCGGCACCGGCAACGCATCGAGTTGCGCCTGAGTGACCTGCGCCAGCGGGAAGTCCGACGGCGTCGCTTGCGCGGCTTGCAGCGTGCAGCAATGTTCGATCAGTGCGTGCAACTCGCTGGCGTATTGGTCCACCAGTTTCTGCACGGTCGCGCCGTCGAACATCTCGCGGCTGAAGCCCCAGCTCATCGACAGTTCGCCGCCATACACTTGGCTTTCAACGGTCAGCCAGTTGGCCAACGGCGCTGCCGGGTCCTGCGCGACACCGCTGGTTTCAGCGGACGGCAAGAACAGCGCCGCGTCGTCGAACTGGCGGTCGAACTGGCCGAGATAGTTGAAGGTAATGCGCGGCGGCGGCAGCGACTCAAGTTCGGCGCGTACCGACGGCGCCGCGAGATAACGCAGCACGCCGTAGCCCAGACCTTTGTCCGGCACCGCGCGCAGTTGCTCCTTGATCGACTTGATCGAGCCGTCGAGATCGTCGGCGGCGCTCAGGTTGACCGCGAACAGGCTGGTGAACCAGCCTAAGGTGCGACTCAGGTCGATGTCATCGAACAGGTCTTCGCGGCCATGACCTTCGAGTTCGATCAGCGTGCCCGGTTGCTGGCTCCAGCGGCTGATGGTGCGCGCCAGTGCGGTGAGCAGCAGATCGTTGACCTGCGTGCGATACGCTGCCGGCGCCTGTTGCAACAGTTGCCGGGTGCGCTCGGCGTCGAGGCGCCATTCGATTTTCTCACCATGCAGATTCTGCAAGCTGCCATCCGGGCGCTCGCAGGGCAGATCCTGGGCACCCTGATGCTGGGTTTTCCAATAATTCAGTTGTTCGTCGAAGCGTGATGCTTGGCTTTCGAGGCGCGCCGTCCAGCTCTGGAAGGACGTGGTTTTTGCCGGCAACTGAATGCCGCCCCCCGCCGCCAGTTGTTCATAAGCCTGCTGCACATCTTCCAGCAGCACGCGCCAGGAAACCCCGTCCACCACCAGGTGATGAATGATCAGCGCCAGACGCTGACTGCCATCCGCCATGTTCACCAGCAACGCGCGCAGCAACGGGCCATTTTGCAGATCAAGACTGCGTTGGGCTTCATTGCACAAGGCATTCAACTGCTCGACAGACTCGGCGTCGCGCCGCCACAGGTCAGCGCTTTCAACCCGCGTGTCGTGACTTTGCTGCCAGCCTTCGGCGTTTTCGACAAAACGCAGGCGCAAGGCGTCGTGATGGTTGATGACATGCGCCAGCGCTGCATCGAGCCACTGCGCATTCAATGTTTCACGCGGGGTCAGCAGCAGCGACTGGTTCCAGTGCTCACGCACCGGCATCGCACGGCTGAAAAAGTGTTGCTGGATCGGCCCGAGTACGGCGCCGCCGATTACCGGCCCTTGATCCACCGAGGTCTGGTTGTCCAGCGTCGCGACCAACGCGAGGCTGCGCACGGTCTGGTATTGGAACAGATCACGCGGGCTGACGCGGATCCCGGCCTGCCGCGCCCGGCTGACCACTTGGATGGAGATGATCGAGTCGCCGCCCAGTTCGAAGAAGTTATCTTCGAGGCCGACACGCTCCAGACCGAGCACGTCTTCCCAGATCGCCGCGAGGGCTTTCTGCAGCGCATCCTGCGGCGCAACGAAGGCTTGTTGCGGTGCGGCGTCCGGTTGCGGCAGGGCTTTGCGATCCAGTTTGCCGTTGGCGGTGACCGGCAGTTTGTCCAGGTTCAGCAGGTAAGTCGGCACCATGAATTCCGGCAGACTGCCGAGCAGCCAGGCTTTGACGTCCTGCTGCCATTGCTCGTCCGGCTGGGCGGTTTCCAGCACCAGATAAGCCACCAGATGCTTGCCGCCCTGCACCAGCACCACCGCTTCGCGCACCAGCGGGTGCTGCATCAGGCGGGTTTCGATTTCACCGAGTTCGATGCGCAAGCCGCGTAACTTCACCTGATGGTCGAGACGGCCCAGGTACTCGATCACGCCGTCGGCGCGCTGACGCACACGGTCACCGGTGCGGTACAGGCGCGCGCCGTCATGGAACGGGCACGGCACAAAACGTTCGGCGGTCAGTGCCGCGCGCTGGTGATAACTGCGCGCCAGCCCTGCCCCGCCCAGGTACAGTTCGCCGGCCACGCCACTGGGTACCGGCAGCAGCTCGGCGTCGAGCACGTGGGTGCGCAGGTTGGCGATCGGTCGACCGATCGGCACGCTGTCGGCGCCTTCGTCGATGCAGGTCCAGTGAGTGACGTCGATCGCCGCTTCGGTCGGGCCGTACAGGTTGTAGAGGCCGGCGTTCGGCAGTTTGGCGAAGACTTGCAGTTGCGCATCCAGCGGCAGCGCTTCACCGCTGCACACGACGCGCTTGAGCCCCGTGCACGTCTCGACGCCCGGTTCGTGAATGAACGCCTGCAACATCGACGGCACAAAGTGCAGCGTGCTGATGCCATAGCGGTTGATGGTGTCGATCAGTTGCAGCGGATCGCGGTGCGCACCCGGGGCGGCCACGACCAGCCGCGCGCCGGTCAGCAGCGGCCAGAAGAACTCCCAGACCGATACGTCGAAACTGAACGGGGTTTTCTGCAACACCGAATCACCGGCGTTCAATCCATAGGCTTGCTGCATCCAGCACAAGCGGTTGACCAGCGCCGCGTGGCTGTTGCCCGCACCTTTGGGCTTTCCGGTGGAGCCGGAGGTGTAAATCACATACGCAAGATTCAACGGGTCGACGCTGACTTCGGGACGGCTTTCACTGTAGCCGTCGAGCAGGTCCGACTGATCCAGCGTAATCACCTGCACGCCGTCCGTCGGCAACGACGTCAGCAGCGCCGCTTGCGTCAGCAACAAGGTGATGCCGCTGTCCTCGATCATGTAGGCCAGACGTTCCTGCGGGTACTCCGGGTCCAGCGGCACATAGGCGCCACCAGCCTTGAGGATGGCCAGCAGGCCGACGACCATTTCCAGCGAGCGCTGGGCGCAGATGCCGACCAGGCTGTCCGCCCGCACACCTTGCTCACGCAGCAGATGCGCCAGTTGATTGGCCCGGGCATCCAGTTCGGCGTAGCTCAAGGTCTGCTCACCGAACACCAGCGCTGGCGCGTCGGGCGTGCGCGCAACCTGTGCTTCGATCAATTGATGAATGGGCTGCTCGATTGGATAAGCCGTCGAAGTGTCGTTCCAGAGGTGTACCAGCGTGTGCTGTTCATCCGCCTCCAGCAGCGGCAACTCACCGACGCGCTGCGACTGATCGGCGACCATCGCCGCCAGCAAACGCAGCCAGTGGCGAGCCGTACGCTCGATGGTCGCGGCGTCGAACAGGTCGCTGGCGTAGGTCAGCGCGGCGTGCAGCTTGCCGCCCTTCTCGTAGGTGTCCAGGGTCAGGTCGAACTGGGTGGTGCGGCTCTGCCAGTCGAGACTGTTCAGCGCCAGACCCGACGCGGTGCTCAGCGTGGCGACATCGGCGACGTGCGGCTGGTGGTTGTACATCACCTGAAACAGCGGCGTGTGGCTGAGGCTGCGTTCCAGTTTCAGCGCTTCGACCAGTTGCTCGAACGGCAGATCCTGATGGGCCTGGGCACCGAGGGCGGTTTCCTTGATGGCGCGCAACAGATCATCGACACGGGTCTGGCCGTCCAGTTGCGTGCGCAGCACCTGGGTGTTGACGAAGAAACCGATCAGGCCTTCGATTTCTCCACGGTTGCGGTTGGCAATCGGCACGCCGACGCGGATGTCGGTCTGGCCGGTGTAGCGATACAGCAGCGCATTGAACGCGCCGAGCAAGAGCATGAACAACGTCACTTGATGCTGCTGCGCAGTGTTGCGCAGTTGCTCGGCCAACTGCGCGTCGACGGCAAATTCGTAGCGGGTGCCGCGATAGCTCGGCATCGCTGGACGTGAGTGATCCAGCGGCAATTCCAGTACCGGATGTTCGTCGCCCAATTGTGCCTGCCAGTAATCGAGCTGGCGCGCCTGCTCGCCGGCCTCCAGCCAGCGGCGCTGCCACAAGGCATAGTCGCTGTACTGAATCGGCAGCGGCGCCAGTTGCGGCTGCTGGCCGCCATCGAACGCGTCGTAGCAACGGATGAATTCATCGATCAGCACGTTCATCGACCAGCCATCGGAAACGATGTGGTGCAAGGTCAGCAGCAGCACATGTTCCTGTTCGGCCAGTTTGAGCAGCGTCACCCGCAACAGCGGCCCAACCGCCAGATCAAACGGCAACACCGATTGTTGTTCCGCTGCGCGGACGACCGTCTGCTCACGCTCGCCGGCCGGCAGACCCGTGAAATCCTCAACGTTGATGACCAGCGGTGCCGCCGCCGGCACCTGCAGCAGGCTGTCATCGGCCTGACGCTCGAACACCGTGCGCAGGGTTTCATGGCGCTCGACCAGGCTGGCAAAAGCTTGCTCCAGTGCGCGACGGTTCAACTGCCCGCTCAGACGCACCGCGCCCGGCAGGTTGTAGGCACCGCTGTGCGGATCGAGTTGCCAGAGAAACCACATACGTCGTTGCGCGTAGGACAGCGCCTGACGATCCTCGGCCTCAATGCCGGCGGGAATCGGAAACCGGGCGAAATCAACGCCCTCCTTGTGCAGGGCCGCAAGGAACATCTGGCGCTTTTCCAGGGGCAACCCGATAAACCGGCGAGCGAGTTTCAAGGAGTCTTCTGCATTCATTTCTTGGCATCCGGATCAGTAGGCAGGCAGCACAAAGGCACGTCGTCCCTATAAAACGAATGCAGACCGGAAAAATTAGCGAATGAGAACAACTGTCAGGCGGGAGGTGGGGCTGGGATTTTTTGTGTACAGCTCCCTGTAGGAGCTGTCGAGTGAAACGAGGCTGCGATCTTTTGATTTTAAAGATCAAGATCAAAAGATCGCAGCGTGCCGCAGCTCCTACAGGGGAAACGGCGTTGGTCAGGCTGTTGCAGCCATGGCATGCCGGCGATGGTGCACATCCAGTTGATCCTTGATCACCTTCAGCACTTTGGCTTCGTGCTCATGGATGAAGAAGTGCCCACCGGCCAGCATGCCCACCGAGAAGCTGCCACGGGTTTCCTTGCTCCAGCCGATCAATTGCTCGGTGGTGGCGCGGTCAGCCTTGCCGCCGAGCACATGCACCGGGCAGTTGAGCAGCGGTCGCTGCAAGGGCTTGAATTTGCCGCACAACTGAAAGTCCGCCCGCAGGATCGGCAAGGTCAGGCTCATCAGCTCGGCATTGGCCAGAACCTCCTCGCTCGTCCCGTTGAGCGTGCGCAATTGCTCGATCAGCTCGGCATCGGTTTTCGGCTCGGCAAAGCCGCGATCGTAATCGGCGCGCATCGTCGGCGCCGCCGTGCCCGAGGCAAACAGTGCCACCGGCTCCGGACATCCCAGCGCGCGCAAGGCATGCGCCATTTCGCAGGCCAGCAACGCGCCGAGGCTATGACCGAACAGCGCGTACGGGGTCTTGAGTGTCGGGCGCAATTCCTTGGCCAATTGCATCGCCAGCGCTCGCATGTCGGTGTGCAGCGGCTCGTCGAACCGCGCGCCGCGCCCCGGCAGTTCCACCGGCTGCAAGTGCAACCATTGCGGCATCTTCGGCCGCCAGCGGCTGTAGACCATCGCGCTGGCGCCGGAGTACGGCAGGCACAGCAGAGTCAGCTTGGTCACCACGCTCCCCTCAAAAAATTCGTCTGTAGAGAGAAACGGATCGCGGCCCGATCAAATTAGTCGGCGCCCGCTAAATCCTCTGCACAGGCGCTCGTTAACTGTTCAGGCCAAAACCAATAATGAGGATTCACCGTGGACCTGCAGAGCATCCTGGGCAAGTTGTTCGCCAATGCCGGTGCCGTCGGCATCGAAGGCGTTTTTCAATTCGTGTTTGGCCCGCAGCAGGCCTACTGGTCCGAGGTCAAGGCCAGCAGTCGCACCGTGTCTGGCCGACACGCGAGCCCTGATGTGACCATCGAAGTCGCCGAGCGCGACTTCCTCGGGATCATGGGCGGCATGGCCAACGTCGAAGAACTGTTCGCCAGCGGTCGCCTGAAGATCGGCGGCAACATGGGCCTGGCGACCCTGCTGCCGCAGATCATCGAGCATGCGATGCACGGCGGCGCCGTGGCGGAAAAAGTCGACATGAACAAGCGTTACCCGACGCCGCCGCGCTTCAGTGAAAAGCTCACCGCCGGCCTGCCGACCCAACTGAACGTCGAGCGACGTTCGCGCAGCGAGCTGTCGGTGACCGAGTTCAAGAGCCGCTATCTGCCCCATGGCATTCCCGTGGTGATCAGCAACGCGCTGCATGACTGGCCGTTGTTCAAATTGAGTCGCGAAGAGTCGCTGGTGCATTTCGCCGAACTGCAAGGCATCACCCGCCATGGCGATTACGTGAAGAAGACCTTCTCCACCGAACGTGATTTCCGCTCCACCTCCATGGCCGACTTCATTGCTTCGCTGGACAAGCCTGCGGCCAAAGGCGCAGACGGCGAACCACCGGCCTACATGGGCAACAACATTCTGCCGGCGCAATTGATGCAGCAGATCAAATACCCGGGCTACTTCGATCCCTCGCAGTTCATTCCGCCGCGCATCTGGATCGGCCCCAAAGGCACGCTGACGCCACTGCATCGCGATGACACCGACAATCTGTTTGCGCAGGTGTGGGGACAGAAGAAATTCACCCTCGCCGCACCGCATCATCGTGAAGCGCTGGGCACCTGGTCGACCGCGCCCAAGGGCGGGCTGGATGGCTGCGATTTCAACCCGGATGCGCCGGACTACGAACGCTTCCCGGCGGCGCGGGATGTGACGTTTCTGCGCGTGACACTTGAGGCCGGGGATCTGCTGTTCCTGCCTGAGGGCTGGTTCCATCAGGTCGAGTCGGTGTCGACGTCGTTGTCGGTGAATTTTTGGGTGAATTCGGGGCGCGGTTGGTAAGCCGCGAGTGACTCCACCACCCGTCGCAAAACCTGCGCACCTGTCAGACCTGACAGGTGCGCTTTCTCCCGACAAAGCGCATTCATACTCCCACCGTTACTTACGCAGGAACTCGCCCGTCAAGCACGGACCCGACTATTGCGTTCAGTGTCCTGAGTCAGCGTCGATAACAGGAGCACACCATGAATCAGCCCACGATCTCGTCACAACCACGCAGCGCAATTGCGCCCTTTGTCGTGCGCGAACTCTTTTGCCCTCCA
Source organism: Pseudomonas sp. LBUM1648 (assembly GCF_059716145.1). Taxonomy (NCBI): domain Bacteria; kingdom Pseudomonadati; phylum Pseudomonadota; class Gammaproteobacteria; order Pseudomonadales; family Pseudomonadaceae; genus Pseudomonas; species Pseudomonas sp. LBUM1648. Next base: position 2,135,546 of record NZ_CP166808.1, on the reverse strand, counting down.
CCCACACGCATTGATGAGGCGTTGGGCCAGGAGGTCAACGAGCGTCTGATGGCGTGGATACCGAGCGTGGGTATCTTTGCCGGTAAACACGAGAAACTGCGCGCCAGTGACTTCGGCCGCTATGCAATGTTGTGCCATGCCGACACGGACGATCCGGACAGGTTGCTGCTCGCAGCGCAGTGTTTCGCGGCATTGTTCGCGGTGGATGACCATTATTGTGACGACCAATCGCTTGGCGGCCGCCCTGAGAATGTGGCCCAAATGCTGTCGTTCGCCATCACGGCTATCGACCCGGTTTATTTGCCTGCGCCTTTCGATGAAGAACTCTCGCAACAACAATCGCGCGACCCGGTGATCAGAGGATTGCTGTCTTACATGACACGCGTGGGTCATTTCTGCACACCCTCACAAGTGGCTCGAGTCCGGCAAATCACCATTGCCATGTTTGTCACCATGGCTGCCGAAGCTCCGTGGCGTATCTATGGCACCCAACCCACCATCGCGGAATACCTGGCCAGCCGACAGGTCAACAGTTTCTGGCCCTGTCTGGTTCTGATTGATGCTATCGGGGGATACGAAGTACCCGCCAACCTGTATTCCCAGCCGGAGATTCACCACATCAGCGCGCTGGCAGCACTGGCCACGACGTTGGTCAACGACTTGTACTCCGCTTACAAAGAGCACCTCAAGGAAACGGGAGACTTCAAGCTTCCCTACCTGCTGGCGGCCAGACACGACTGCTCGCTTCAAGACGCCATCGATAAATCGGCGGATATTCATGATGCCGTCATGCAGGAATACGTAACGCTTGAAAAGCAATTGCTGAGCACTGCCACGCCTTTGACCAAACGCTATCTGAACGGCTTGACCACTTGGATTGCGGGCAATCGGGAATGGCATAAACACAGTGCGCGTTATCACGTCTGAGCGATCGTTTTAATACGCGATGCCCCCTCAAAGCGCATTGGGCTGGCAGGGGCAGCTATTTTTTCACTGAACTCTCGCCTGCGCCGGCCAGTCAGCTATTCAAGACTAACGCTTCAGGCCCTGACACTCATGCAGATTTCCCTCGCCCGCCAAGTTGCCCTCATCACCGGCGCCAGCTCCGGCATCGGCCACGCCGCCGCCAAAGCCCTTGCCGCTGCCGGCGCCGCCGTGGTCATCAACTACAACCGCCAGGCCGAACCCGCCGAAGCACTCGCCCGGCAGATCATCGCCGACGGCGGTCAGGCGATTGCCATTCGCGCCGATGTGTCAAAGGAAGATGACGTAGAACGGCTGTTCGCCGAGACCCTCGACGCCTTCGGTTCGCTGGACATTCTGGTGGCCAACTCCGGTCTGCAAAAAGACGCGGCGGTTATGGACATGTCGCTGGCGGACTGGAACGCGGTCATCGGCGTCAACCTCACCGGCCAGTTTCTCTGCGCCCGCGCCGCCCTGCGGATTTTCAACCGTCAGGGCGTGCGCGAAGGCGTGTCCCGGGCCGCCGGCAAAATCATTCACATGAGTTCGGTGCACCAGCGCATCCCTTGGGCCGGGCATGTGAATTACGCCGCGTCCAAGGGCGGCGTCGATCTGTTGATGCAGTCTCTGGCGCAGGAAGTCAGCCATCAGCGCATTCGCATCAACGGCATTGCGCCGGGTGCGATCCGCACGGCCATCAATAAAGAAGCCACCGAAGGCGCGGCCGGCGAAAAACTGCTTGAGCTGATTCCCTACGGACGCATCGGCGATGTCGAAGACGTCGCCAACGCGGTGGTGTTTCTCGCTTCCGATGCCGCCGATTACATCGTCGGCACCACCCTGTTTATCGACGGCGGCATGAGCCTCTATCCGGAGTTTCGCGGCAATGGCTGAGCATCATCCAGAACGACAAAGCCCGATCGACGCCCACGGCATCATCGGCGACATGCGCAGTGCGGCACTGGTCAACGACAAGGGCAGCGTGGATTTTTTCTGCTGGCCGGAGTTCGACAGCCCATCGATTTTCTGTTCGCTGCTGGACACCCCTGACGCAGGGATTTTTCAACTGGCGCCGGACTTGCCCGATGCCCGCCGCGAGCAGATTTACCTGCCGGACACCAACGTCCTGCAAACCCGCTGGCTCAGTGAATATGCCGTGGTGGAAATCACCGACATGCTGCCGGTGGGCGACAGTGAAGATGACTTGCCACTGCTGATGCGGCGGGTGCGGGTGGTCAGTGGCGAGGCGACGTTCCACATGCGCTGCGCCGTTCGTCACGACTATTCCCGCGCCGACACCCGTGCGCAGCTGGATCAAAAAGACGTGGTGTTCAGTGCCACAGGGCAACCAACACTGCGTCTGGCTTCGGATCAGCCCATGCAAGTCGACGCAGATGCAGCGGTTACCCGCTTCACCCTCAAACAGAATCAGACCGCCGCCTTCATGCTCGGCGCCACCGACGATCCGCGCTTTGCCGAAGGTGCCGGTGACTTCTGCATGGAACGCACCCTGAAGTTCTGGCGCGACTGGATCGGTCAGTCGATTTATCGCGGACGCTGGCGGGAAATGGTCAACCGCTCCGCCCTCGCGCTCAAGCTGCTGACCTCACGCAAACACGGTGCGATCCTCGCCGCAGCCACCTTCGGCCTGCCGGAAACCCCCGGCGGCGAGCGCAACTGGGACTATCGCTACACCTGGATCCGCGATGCCTCGTTCACGGTTTACGCGTTCATGCGTCTGGGTTTCGTCAGTGAAGCCAACGCCTACATGGGCTGGCTACGCGGACGGGTCAGCGATTGCTGTGGCCAACCGATGAAACTCAACATTCTGTACGCCATCGACGGTCGTCAGGAATTGCCGGAAACCGAATTGACCCACCTGTCAGGCCATGGCGGTGCGCAACCGGTCAGGATCGGCAATGGCGCGTATGACCAGATCCAGCTCGACATCTTTGGTGAGTTGATGGACGCGGTGTATCTGGTCAACAAGTACGGTGACGCGATTTCCCACGAAGGCTGGAAACACGTGCGCGAAGTGGTCGATCAGGTTTGTGAGACATGGCAGACCAAGGATGTAGGCATTTGGGAAATGCGTGGTGAGCAACATCACTTTCTGCACTCGCGGCTGATGTGCTGGGTGGCGCTGGATCGGGCGATTCGGCTGGCCTCGAAGCGCTCGCTGCCGGCACCGTTCGCGCAATGGGATCAGACTCGCCAAGCGATCTACGCCGACATCTGGGACAACTTCTGGGACGAAGAACGCGGGCATTTCGTGCAGTACAAGGGCGGCACTGCGCTGGATGGTTCAATGCTGTTGATGCCGCTGGTGCGTTTCGTCAGCGCGAAGGACCCGCGCTGGCTGTCGACGCTTGAGGCCATCGAAAAGACGCTGGTGCGCGACGGCATGGTTTATCGCTACCGCAATGATGACGCCAACATCGACGGTTTGACCGGCACTGAAGGCGCGTTTGCTGCGTGTTCATTCTGGTATGTCGAATGCCTGGCCCGTGCCGGGCAAGTGGAAAAGGCCCATCTGGAATTCGAACAATTGCTGCGCTATGCCAATCCGTTGGGGCTGTACGCCGAAGAGTTCGACAGCCATGGGCGGCATCTGGGCAATACCCCCCAAGCACTGACGCATCTGGCATTGATCAGTGCAGCGAGTTTTCTCGATAGGCGCTTGAGTGGGGAAAAGAGTGAGTGGCAGCCGTAATTGTCATCGGAGTCTGTCGGACATTTGCCACCTCCCACTCGCAGCAAGACTAATTCCTACAATCAGTCACTCCCTGTGGCGAGGGGATTTATCCCCGATGGGCTGCGAAGCAGCCCCAAACCCTCCACAAGCAATCCTCCAGAAATACCGCATTCACTGACTTTGCGACTGCTGCGCAGCCGGTCGGGGATAAATCCCCTCACCACAGTTGCGCGGCTCAGTTCCTACATTCGCTAAACACCACCACTCAATCCCTCCCCCCGCAACTTGCACTTACACCCTGAAATACCTTGTTGCCAGCGGTTACATCCACCCCTACCATCAAGCGCAACGGGCACAGCGGAGCTGTCCAACAAAACCCGAATTCAAGGAACCAGAATGTCCCAGCACGTCCAGCGCACCATCAATTCCCCCCTGCGCACCGGCCTTACCCGCACCCAACTGTGGGAAGCCGCCGACAAAGGCCTGATCAAATGCTGGGAAATCGGCCGCCAGCGCGCCACCCGCTTCCCCGACCTCGCTCTGCAATGCCTCGCGGGTGAACTGCCGGTGCTCGGCTGGAAAGGTGGCGTCAGCCGCAGCCTGAAGAAAAACGAGAAGTACGGCTCACTGAAATACCTCGCCCAATGGCAAGGGTTGCGCGGAGAAGATCTGGATGTCGATTTGAGTGCGGAGCGTTCGCTGACGTGTTCACGGACGAAGATGGTGGTGACGTTTACCCCGGATCGGACGAAGTATTTCAATCAGGTGGCGGAAGCTGAGGCTTAAGGAACAGCGGCACTCACCGAAAACCGCTCCCGATACGCCTGCGGCGTCACGCCGATGGCGCGCAGGAAACTGCGGCGCAACGTCTCTTCACTGCCAAACCCACAATTGGCAGCAATCCGCTTGACCGGCAGCCCAGTATCACCGAGCAGCCGCCGCGCGGTCTCGACGCGGATCAACTCGATAGCCCGCGCCGGGGTCTGGCCGGTGTCGGCGCGGTAGTGGCGGACGAAGCTGCGTTCGCTCATTCCGGCCTGTTCGGCGAGGGTGGGAACACCGAGATCGCAGGTCAGGTTTTCGGCGATCCAGGCATGCAAGTCATCGAAACGATTGCCCTGATTCTGCAGCGACAACGTCACGCTGAACTGTGACTGCCCGCCCGGGCGTTTGAGGAACACCACCAGATGTCGGGCAACATCCAGCGCGATGTCGCGGCCGAGGTCTTCCTCGACCATGGCCAGCGCCAGATCGATGCCGGCGGTGACGCCTGCCGAGGTCCAGACCGGGCCGTCGTTGATGAAGATCGGATTGGCCTCGACTTGCAAGTTAGGGTGCTGCTGCGCCAGTTGCTCGCAACGGGTCCAGTGGGTGACGACGCGACGACCGTCGAGCCAGCCACTGGCCGCGAGCAAAAATGCCCCGGTGCACACCGAGGCCACGCGCCGGCATTTCGCCGCGTGTTCCCGCACCCAGTCCACGAGTGACACATCTTCAGCGGCGGAATAAATCCCCCAGCCGCCCGCGATGATCAGCGTATCGCTCGGCTCCACCGGTAACGGTTCGGCCAGCACCGCCAACCCCGCCGACGACATCACCGCCCCGCCCTCGCTGGCAATCACTGACGGCGCATAAGGAACCGGCAAGCCGCGCTGACGGGCGAGATCATTGGCCGAGGCGAATACCTGCAAGGGACCTGTGACATCGAGGATCTGCATGTTGGCAAACGCGAGTACGTGGATGGCTTTGGGCATTTGGCGTAATTCGTGGGGTAATTGGCGTATGCGCCAAAACCTACGCGCCTACAGTGAAGCCGTCCACCCCTTTTAATGGAGCAAGAACGATGACGCTGCAGATCGGTTTTCTGTTGTTTCCGCAGGTTCAGCAATTGGATCTGACCGGGCCATACGACGTGCTCGCTTCGCTGCCGGGCGTGCAGGTGCATCTGATCTGGAAGGATCTGATGCCGGTCACCGCCAGCACCGGGCTGCTGCTCAAGCCGACCACCACATTCGAGGACTGTCCGGATCTGGATGTGATCTGTGTGCCCGGTGGCGGTGGCGTCGGGCCGCTGATGGAAGATGAGCAGACGCTGAGCTTCATCAAACGTCAGGCGGCGCAGGCGCGTTACGTGACGTCGGTGTGTACGGGTTCGCTGGTGCTTGGCGCGGCGGGCCTGCTGCAAGGCAAACGCGCAACCACGCACTGGGCGTATCACGATCTGCTGCCGACACTGGGCGCGATTGCGGTGAAGGATCGGGTGGTGCGTGACGGCAATCTGTTTACCGGTGGCGGGATTACTGCCGGGATCGATTTTGCGCTGGTGCTGGCGGCTGAACTGGTTGATGCCGATACGGCGCAACTGGTGCAGTTGCAACTTGAGTACGCGCCGGCACCGCCGTTTAATGCCGGCAGCCCCGATACAGCGCCGAGCGCAATCGTCGATGAAGCCCGGCTGCGTGCGGCGCAATCGTTGAAACTGCGCACGGAAATCACCGGGCGCGCGGCGGCGAAACTCAACTTGCGCTGATCCTCAGCCATCCACAAAACCCTGTGGGAGCTGCCGAAGGCTGCGATCTTTTGACTTTGGCTTTTTCAAGATCAAGATCAAAAGATCGCAGCCTTCGGCAGCTCCTACAGGTCGGCTGTCACTGGCTTCAGCCCCTGCTTTGCTCTTCACCTTCACTTGTCCCCCGCCGCCCGTCCGTGTAGAAAGCCCTTCCACAAAATCTGCACAAGGACCCTCCATGAAGTCTCTGCCATGGCTTTATCTGGCACTTCTCGGTATCGGCTACGGATTGGCGCTGAGTTACGGCCAACTCGGCTGGCTCGCGCTGATTTCTGTCGGGCTTCTGCTCTTCGCCGGTTTTGCCGTACGTCAGCAACACGTGCCGGTCGCGCGCTATCTCGGTCACGGTCTGTTCGTCGTTCTGGCGTTGGCGCTGGCGTTGCATTGGTTGCCCGGTTTCTACAACGGTCGCGCCATCGACCCGCAACGCTTCACCGACAACGCCGTACCGTTCTCGATGTACCTGAATCAGGACAAACCGCTGATCGGCCTCTGGCTGTTGCTGGTCTGCCCATGGATTGTCGCGCGGCGTTCATTGCGCCTGACGGTGTACGCCAGCGCTCTCGCCCTGACCTTGAGCGCGATCCTCGCCCTCGGCGGGGCTGTGTTGCTGGGCGTGATCGCCTGGGCGCCGAAGTGGCCGGATCAGGCGTGGCTGTGGGTGCTGAATAATCTGCTGCTGGTGACGCTGGTCGAGGAAGCGCTGTTTCGCGGCTATATACAGGGCGGCCTGAGCCGACGCTTCAAGCACCTGCCATACGGCGAAAATCTCGCCCTGCTGCTGGCTTCATCATTGTTCGCACTGGCGCATATCGGCGCTGGCTGGACATGGGTGTTGCTGGCGGGTCTGGCAGGTGTCGGCTATGGTCTGGCCTACCGTTTTGGCGGACTCGGCGCGGCGATCGCCACGCATTTCGGGCTGAACCTGCTGCATTTCGGCTTGTTCACCTATCCGATGCTCGCGGGCTGAAGCAAGGCCGGTTTTGCGACGCCGTACATAAATCTGAAAAAAAATTTCAATAAAAAGCTGACACCGCCGACAACCTTTCAAAGCCTTGCGGATTGAAAAACCATGCGTAATAACCAGCCCATCACACAACGCGAACGGACTTTCCCGGCTCAGCAACGGTTGATTTCCACAACCGACGCCAAGGGCATGATCACCTACTGCAACGACGCTTTCGTCGAGATCAGCGGGTTTTCGCGTGAGGAACTGATCCGTGCGCCGCACAACCTGGTTCGTCACCCCGACGTCCCGGCGGCGGTGTTTTCGCACATGTGGGGCACACTGAAACAAGGCTTGCCATGGATGGGCATTGTCAAGAATCGCTGCAAGTCCGGGGACCACTACTGGGTTAACGCCTACGTGACACCGGTGTTTGAAGGCAATCAAGTGGTCGGTTACGAGTCGGTGCGGATCAAACCCACCGCCGAACAGATCCGCCGTGCCGAAGCGCTCTACCAACGCATCAACCAGGGCAAGTCGGCAATCCCTTCCAGCGATAAATGGCTGCCGGTGCTGCAAGACTGGCTGCCGTTCATTCTGGTCAGTCAGCTGGGTTTCGTGATCGGCGCGACACTCAACTCGCACTGGGGCTTTGCTTTGGCGGCCGGTCTGTCGGTGCCGCTGGGCCTGATGGGTTTGCAATGGCAACAACGCGGGCTCAAACGCCTGCTGCGTCTGGCCGGGCAGACCACGTCCGACCCGTTGATCGCGCAGATGTACACCGACAGCCGTGGCGCCCAGGCACGTCTGGAAATGTCGATCCTCAGCCAGGAAGCACGCCTGAAAACCTGCCTGACCCGTCTGCAGGACACCGCCGAACACCTGACCGATCAGGCCAAACAGTCCGACCGACTGGCGCACAGCAGCTCTACCGGCCTGGAACGTCAGCGCGTGGAAACCGAACAGGTCGCCACCGCCGTCAACCAGATGGCCGCCACCACTCAGGAAGTCGCCAGCCACGTGCAGCGCACGGCTGATGCCACTCAAGAGGCCAATCGCCTGACCGGTCGCGGCCGCGACATCGCCGGCGAAACCCGCGAAGCCATTCAGCGCTTGTCGGTGGTTGTGGGTGAAACCGGCCTGACCGTGACCCAACTGGCCAAGGACAGCGACGAAATCGGCGGCGTGGTCGACGTGATCAAAGGCATCGCCGACCAGACCAACCTGCTCGCCCTCAACGCCGCCATCGAAGCGGCCCGTGCCGGCGAGATGGGCCGTGGGTTTGCCGTGGTGGCTGACGAAGTTCGCCAACTGGCGCAACGTACCAGCGAATCGACCGGGCAGATTCACGCCTTGATCGCCAAGTTGCAACAGACTGCTTCGAGTGCGGTACAAACCATGGAAGCCGGGCATCGCCAGGCTGAAGAAGGTGTAGCGCGAGTCCTGGAAGCGGATCAGGCACTGGTCGGCATCAGCGAAGCGGTGGCCAACATCACCGACATGACCACCCAGATCGCCGCCGCGACCGAAGAGCAAAGTGCCGTGGCTGAAGAAATCAGCCGCAACATCAGCAATATTTCGGAACTGGCGGATCAGACCTCGGAACAGGCGCACAACTCGGCATTGCTGAGTGAAGAGCTGACGAAGACGGCCAATACGCAGTATTCGTTGGTGGAGCGGTTTAACCGCTGACTGAACTGGCGATAACAAAAACCCGGACAGCGAAAGCTTCCGGGTTTTTTATTGCAGGTCGGAAATGGATGGCGCCAGAGCCGGAATTCGCTGACTACCTTGGTTTGCCTACGCATCCACACTTGCCCGACGCTGTCTAGCTGTCAGGTTTTACAGTAGACGCGCGTTCATTAAAGAACCTTCAATGGCATCCAGGTGTTCTCACCTGTCTTTGTTCATACACGGAGAAGGATTTCATCATGAGCGCGAAGTGCATTTTCATCACGAAGCAAAACAGTTTCCAGCCCGACACCAATGATTTTCACTGGAGTTTCGGGGCTGAGCCCATCAACGCTCAACACAGCTCGTTCGCCTATAGCGTCTTCGCGCCTACCGGCGAAGAAAGTTGGGTCTTTGCCGGTTCGACCGGATCGTTGGACGAAGAAAACTACTTTAGCTTTCTTCTGAGCGTGCCTTATCTCGATGAAGATTTGATGGAGTACACCTACAAACTGAATGACGGCAAAGGGTTGCATGTTGCCCATATCCATTCGATACCTGCCCCACCGGGTTTCACGGGATTCGCAACTGTCGATGCCGATGACGCGGAACTTACAATCAGACTGGACCGGACAACAGGCACCGTCACCGGTGACTTCACCGCAACGTTCAAATCCGAAGGTTATCGTTTGTGGCCGAACGGAACGTTCAAACTGACAAGAACCGATCAATGAATCAGCATTAGGCGGTACGGCTTCTGTGCGATGAGCGGGGCAAACGCCCCACTCATCGGCTTCGCAACTATTGCGGCAAACGGAGTTTATCCAATAGTCGATTGACCAACAGCTCGTTCAGCATGATCACCTGTTGCAGCGCCAGCAGCGGTTTGCGCTCCGGGCCACCCACCGAGTTGGCGATATTACCGGCCATAGCATGGGCGTATGACAGCGACTCACAGGCTTCGACGAGCAGGGTTTCGTCATCCAGCGTGGGGTCAACGAGAAACACGGGGCGAAACTTGGGCGATTTTGGCGGAGCCGCCAGGTCTTCGGGTTTGAGGTAGTAATCGAGGGCGCGATCGGTTGCCTCTTTTACCTTTTGCGGGTCAAGCGCAGGGTCGTGGGGGATCGGATCGGTGTGCGGTGGGTTTGGCGTGATTTTGAACATGGATGAAGTCTCGTATCGAAATTAATAAGAGCCATCACCCTCGCTACCAAACGATGGGTGGCGGCCATGCGCGGGTTGGTAGACCGGTCGATACGGAAACCCGGCGCTCACGAATGAGCCCCACGCATGTCCACCATAAAAACGCAGCCGCAAAAAGAGGCTGAATAAGGTGGCGCCATACGGCGGTACCGAAGCGGGCTACCAAACCCGATCACTGTTTTTCAGTGACAGGGAAACGATATAGCCCACTGCATAGCCGTGTAAGCCGGCGGATTCTGGCGTACGCGTAGGTAACGGCGCAAGGTGTTGTAGCCCTTATGGCGTAACGCTTTGTGTGGTTTAAACGTGTTCATGGGATTACGTTTACTCGCTGAAATTGCCGGTAATCAGCCTCTTCTTTTGATGTTGTCTGGCAGACCGCTTTCGCGAGCGGGCTCGCTCCCACAAGGGATCGTCGTCGGGCACAAAATATGTGTGCCACCGCAAATCCAGTGTGGGAGCGAGCCTGCTCGCGAAGAGTCCATAACAGCCAGCGAAATTATTGAGGCAACTTCAACTTATCCAGCAACCGATTGACCAACAGCTCGTTCAGCATGATCACCTGTTGCAGCGCCAGCAGCGGTTTGCGCTCCGGGCCGCCCACCGAGTTGGCGATATTACCGGCCATGGCATGGGCGTACGACAGCGACTCACAGGCTTCGACGAGCAGGGTTTCGTCATCCAGCGTGGGGTCAACGAGAAACACGGGGCGAAACTTGGGCGATTTTGGCGGAGCCGCCAGGTCTTCGGGTTTGAGGTAGTAATCGAGGGCGCGATCGGTTGCCTCTTTTATCTTTTGCGGGTCGAGCGCAGGGTCGTGGGGGATCGGATCGGTGTGCGGTGGGTTTGGCGTGATTTTGAACATGGATGACACTCCTATTGCAGTTTAGGAGCCATCACTCTCGCTACCAAACGAGGGTGGCGGCCATACGCGGGTTGGTAGACCGGCTGCAATAGGAACCCGGCGCTCACGAGTGAGCCCCACGCATGACCACCATAAAACCGAGCCCCAAGAAGAGGGACTGCCTACGGTGTTGCCATACAGCTATTACAGACGGGCTACCAAACCCGATCACTGATTTTCAGTGACAGGGAAACGATACCGCCCGCCTCATAGCCAAGTAAGCCGGCGGATTCTGGCGTACGCGTAGGTAACGGCGCAAGGTGTTGTAGGCCCGATGGCGTAACGGGTTGTGTAGCTTAAACGTGCTCGCGGGATTGCGTTTATGGGCAGAAAAAGCGGGAAGTTGGCCTGTTGTTTTGATGTTGTTTGTCAGGCCGCTTTCGCGAGCAGGCTCGCTCCTACAGTTGGGCCGGGTACATCAGCAAGGGATTGGTCGGCTGGTAGGCCGCCATCGCTGGCAAGCCAGCTCCCACAAGAATGAGTACACCCCGCACGCGGCGCATGCCGCCCCACTCAAAGGATGAGCGTTAGCTCGGCTGCCGCTTTTGATCTTGATCCACGGGCGACGTCGGAAGGCTGAGTGGAGGGATCGATCTGGGCGTGGGAGCGCAGCGACCGTTTGGCGAAGCCAAACACAGCGAGAGGAGGTGCAGCGCAGCAAACCGGAGACGCTGCGCCCGGATCGATCCCGGAGCGAAGGAACCCCGAGCCCCAGCGAGCGGGCCGCACGTAGGAGCAAGCGTTTTTTTGCTTACTTTTTTTAGGCGTTTGTAAAAAAAGTGAGTCGCCGTCAGGGCGAAACCCTAAGTGGCCGTTACCGCAGCAATGGATATGTACCCAAAAAATATGTCGTGACTGAAATCGATCCCCCTCACCCCAGCCCTCTCCCCCATGGGGGCGAGGGGAAAGGGAGCAGATCTTCATGCAGTTCAAAATCTCAGACCAGCTCGGTCAGCTGCTGAGAAACTCGGCTACTTTCTGCGCGGCACTGGCCAAATGCTGCTCATGCGTAAACCCGGAAACCTTGAGCGGCTTCAGGTCATGATCCCCCGCCACAAGCCAAAACACCTCAATACTCGGCGATAACGAATAAGCCTCAACCGCCTCACGATTACCCAGCGCATCCCGCTCCCCCTGCACAATCAACGTCCGCGTCTGCAAACCAGCCAAATGCTCAACCCGCGGCTTCTCCGGTTTGCCCACCGCATAAAACGGATAACCCAGGCAAACCAAGGCATCAGCGCCCAACTCATCGGCCAAGAGACTCGCCATCCGCCCGCCCATGGACTTACCACCGATGGCCAAAGTCCCAGCGACATGGCGTCGCACTTCGGCAAATACTTCGCGCCAGCACTCAAGCAGTTTCGCCGCAGGATTCGGCGGCCGCTTGCCCCCATCCACCCGCCGCTGCGCCATATACGGAAACTCGAACCGCAACACGTTCACCCCAAGCCCAGCAAGGCGCCCAGCCATATCCGTCATCCACTCGCTATCCATCGGCGCACCCGCCCCATGCGCAAGGATCAACGTCGCCGAAGCCTCACCCACAGCCGCATCCCATAACCACCCATGATCACGTACGCACTGCGCCCATTGATCCCCGTCAATACTGGCCTTGTGCTGTTTGTCCATGCTTGCCTCGCTTTTAGTCTGCCTATAACTCCAGACGAAGGATTCGCAGCGTTTTCTGCGTGCGCTCACTTCGGCTGAACCGTGGATGGGGAACCATGAACACTTCTATCAGTACCGCCTACAACTACAAGGTGGTCCGCCAATTCGCCATTATGACGGTGGTGTGGGGCATCGTCGGCATGGGCCTCGGGGTTTTTCTCGCGGCTCAATTGGTCTGGCCCGAACTCAACTTCAATTTGCCCTGGACCAGTTTCGGCCGCTTGCGCCCGCTGCACACCAACGCGGTGATCTTCGCCTTCGGTGGCTGCGCGCTGTTCGCCAGTTCGTTCTACTCGGTGCAGCGCACCTGCCAGACTCAGCTATTTGCGCCGAAAATCGCCGCGTTCTGCTTCTGGGGCTGGCAGCTTGTAATCCTGTTGGCGGCAATCAGCCTGCCGCTGGGTTACACCAGTTCCAAGGAATACGCCGAGCTGGAATGGCCGATCGACATCCTGATCACCATCGTCTGGGTCGCCTACGCGGTTGTGTTTTTCGGCACGATCATGCAGCGCAAGACCAAGCACATTTATGTCGGCAATTGGTTCTTCGGTGCGTTCATCATCACCGTGGCGATTCTGCACATCGTCAACAATCTGGAATTGCCGGTGAGTTTCACCAAGTCCTACTCGGTGTATGCCGGTGCGACCGACGCGATGGTGCAATGGTGGTACGGCCACAACGCCGTAGGCTTTTTCCTCACCGCCGGTTTCCTCGGGATGATGTACTACTTCGTGCCGAAACAGGCCGAGCGTCCGGTGTATTCCTATCGTTTGTCGATCGTGCACTTCTGGGCGCTGATCACTCTGTACATCTGGGCCGGCCCGCACCACCTGCACTACACCGCGCTGCCGGACTGGGCGCAGTCGCTGGGCATGGTGATGTCGCTGGTGCTGCTGGCACCGAGTTGGGGCGGCATGATCAACGGCATGATGACCCTCTCGGGCGCGTGGCATAAGTTGCGCAGCGACCCGATCCTGCGCTTCCTCGTGGTGTCGCTGGCGTTCTACGGCATGTCGACCTTCGAAGGCCCCATGATGGCGATCAAGACCGTCAACGCCCTCTCCCACTACACCGACTGGACCATCGGCCACGTACACGCCGGCGCCCTCGGCTGGGTGGCAATGATCTCGATCGGCGCGCTGTACCACATGATCCCGAAAATCTTCGGCAAAGAGCAGATGCACAGCATCGGTTTGATCAACGCGCACTTCTGGCTCGCGACCATCGGCACCGTGCTCTACATCGCTTCGATGTGGGTCAACGGCATCGCCCAGGGCCTGATGTGGCGTGCGGTGAACGAGGACGGCACGCTGACCTACTCCTTCGTCGAAACCCTGGTGGCCAGCCACCCAGGTTTTGTCGTGCGGCTGATTGGTGGGGCGATCTTCCTCAGCGGCATGTTCCTGATGGCTTACAACACCTGGCGCACCGTGCGGGCCTCGCAGCCTGCTGACGTCGTTGCCGCCGCGCAGATGGCCTGAGGAGTCCGCCATGAAACACGAAACGATTGAAAAGAACGTCGGCCTGCTGATGTTGCTGATGGTGTTCGCCGTGAGCATCGGCGGCCTGACCCAGATCGTCCCGCTGTTCTTCCAGGACGTCACCAACAAACCGGTGGAAGGCATGAAGCCCTACACCGCGCTGCAACTGGAAGGCCGCGACATCTACATCCGCGAAGGCTGCGTCGGTTGCCACTCGCAGATGATCCGGCCGTTCCGCGCCGAAACCGAACGCTACGGGCACTACTCGGTGGCCGGTGAAAGCGTGTGGGATCACCCGTTCCTGTGGGGTTCGAAACGTACCGGTCCGGACCTTGCCCGGGTTGGCGCGCGTTACTCGGATGACTGGCACCGTGCGCACTTGTACAACCCGCGCAACGTTGTGCCCGAATCGAAAATGCCGGCCTATCCATGGCTGGTCACGCAAGCGGTCGACAGCAGCCATACCGAAACCAAGCTCAAAACCATGCGCACCCTCGGCGTGCCGTACACCGACGACGACATCAGCAGTGCGGTGGCCAGCCTCAAGGGCAAGACCGAAATGGATGCCCTCGTCTCCTACCTGCAAGTGCTCGGCACTGCGATCAAGAGCAAGAGGTGAGCCATGGTCATTGAGATGAGCGCAGGACTGATTCGTGGTTTAGGCACCGTCGTGGTGTTCGTCGCCTTCGTTGGCTTGACCCTCTGGGTGTTCAACCGCAAGCGCAATCCGGAATTTGCCGAAGCACGCCTGCTGCCGTTCGCCGACGAGCCGCAACCCGACACCCCCCCAGCATCTGAACCAAGGAGTACCCGGCCATGACCACCTTCTGGAGTACGTGGATCTGCGTACTGACCATCGGCAGCCTGATCGGCCTGACGTGGCTGCTGATCGGCACACGCCGGGGCGAGACCAAGGGCAGCGTCGACCAGACCATGGGCCACAGCTTCGACGGCATCGAGGAATACGACAACCCGCTGCCGCAGTGGTGGTTCATGCTGTTCGCCGGCACGCTGGTGTTTTCCGTGGGCTATCTGATTCTGTATCCGGGCTTGGGTAACTGGAAAGGCATCCTGCCCGGCTACGAGGATGGCTGGACCGGCGTGCATGAGTGGGAAAAGGAGATGAACAAGGCTGACGCCAAATTCGGCCCGATCTTCGCCAAATTTGCCGCCATGCCAGTGGAAGAAGTAGCGAAGGACCCACAGGCGCTGAAAATGGGTGGCCGCTTGTTCGCCTCAAACTGCTCGGTGTGCCACGGCTCGGACGCCAAGGGTGCATTCGGTTTCCCTAACCTGGCCGACAGCGACTGGCGCTGGGGCGGCGATGCCGACACCATCAAGACCACCATCATGGGTGGCCGGATGGCGGCCATGCCCGCCTGGGGCGAAGTGCTCGGCGAGGCTGGGGTAAAGAACGTCGCCGCTTACGTGCGTCACGAACTGGCCGGTTTGCCATTGCCAGCCGACAACAAGGCTGATCTGCAAGCCGGGCAGCAGGCGTTCAGCACCACGTGCGTCGCCTGCCACGGGGCAACCGGCCACGGCACTGAAGCCATGGGCGCACCGAACCTGACGCACCCGGCCGGATTCATCTACGGCACCAGCCTGACTCAGCTTGAGCAGACCATTCGCCATGGTCGTCAGGGGCACATGCCGGCGCAGAACGAACTGCTGGGCAACGATAAAGTGCAATTGCTGGCAGCTTATGTGTACAGCCTTAGCCATGGATTGAATACAGATAACCTGATTACTGAAGACAATAAAAAGTAATCATTGCACACACCTCTGCCGCATCATTCTCGGTGCGGCAGATCCCCACCCCTTTGCGACGCATTGTCGCACCCCTTTACACCCTCTCCTTTCGGTTCCCCGGATTCGGGTCTACGCTTGGTCGATGCGGACTGGCTCGTGCCGGTTCCAGGTCAACGCTAACCGCTGTGTTCTTCGAACCGGCTGACTGACGTGGCCGCAAAGGCCGGCAGATACCGGCTGTCGTGCCATTTGCCGTCCGTCACCCGAACAGGCCGTTTGAACACACCCCGTTACGCGCGATCTGAACCCCTCGCTTTTTTCGTCCGCTGCGACATTTTGTCCGAGGCCAATTTTGACCTTACGCGGCGCATGGAAAGGCCGCAGAATCAGCGCTGGAAAGCATTGACCCAGGTCATGGCGCGTTGCAATGACCCCCTGCTCTCTGCATACTTGCGGCCGATTCTAATCCTAATAAAACACCCAAACCGTGGAACCTTAGAATGAGCACAGCAATCAGTCCGACTGCTTATAACTATAAGGTAGTCCGCCAGTTCGCCATCATGACGGTGGTCTGGGGGATCCTTGGCATGGGGCTCGGTGTCTTCATCGCCTCGCAACTGGTCTGGCCGGAATTGAACTTCGGTCTGCCGTGGACGAGCTTTGGACGCCTGCGCCCGTTGCACACAAACCTGGTGATTTTTGCCTTCGGTGGCTGTGCACTGTTTGCCACTTCCTACTATGTCGTGCAGCGAACCTGCCAGACGCGACTGATTTCCGACAGCCTCGCCGCCTTCACCTTCTGGGGCTGGCAAGCGGTGATTGTCGGCGCGGTCATTACCTTGCCGCTGGGTTACACCACCACCAAGGAATACGCGGAACTGGAATGGCCGCTCGCCATTCTGCTGGCCATTGTCTGGGTCACCTACGGTCTGGTGTTCTTCGGCACCATCACCAAGCGCAACACCAAGCACATCTACGTCGGCAACTGGTTCTACGGCGCCTTCATCGTCGTGACCGCGATGCTGCACATCGTCAACCACATGTCGCTGCCGGTCAGCCTGTTCAAGTCCTACTCGGCTTACTCGGGTGCCACCGACGCGATGATTCAGTGGTGGTACGGCCACAACGCCGTAGGCTTTTTCCTGACCACCGGTTTCCTCGGGATGATGTACTACTTCGTGCCGAAACAGGCCGAACGTCCGATCTACTCCTATCGCCTGTCGATCGTGCACTTCTGGGCACTGATCACCCTGTACATCTGGGCTGGCCCGCACCACCTGCACTACACCGCGCTGCCGGATTGGGCTCAATCGCTGGGCATGGCGATGTCGATCATTCTGCTGGCGCCAAGCTGGGGCGGCATGATCAACGGCATGATGACCCTGTCGGGCGCGTGGCATAAATTGCGCACCGACCCGATCCTGCGTTTCCTCGTGGTTTCCCTGGCGTTCTACGGCATGTCGACCTTCGAAGGTCCGATGATGGCGATCAAGACCGTCAACTCGCTCTCGCACTACACCGACTGGACCATCGGCCACGTACACGCCGGCGCTCTGGGCTGGGTGGCGATGATCTCGATCGGCGCGATCTACCACATGATCCCGCGCCTGTTCGGTCGCGCGCAGATGCACAGCACCGGCCTGATCAACGCGCACTTCTGGCTCGCGACCATCGGCACCGTGCTGTACATCGCTTCGATGTGGGTCAACGGCATCACCCAAGGCCTGATGTGGCGTGCAATCAACGACGACGGCACCCTCACCTACTCGTTCGTTGAAGCGCTGCAAGCCAGCCACCCGGGCTATATCGTCCGTGCACTGGGCGGTGCGTTCTTCGCCAGCGGCATGTTCCTGATGGCGTACAACGTCTGGCGCACCGTGCGCGCCTCGAACCCGGCTGAAGCCGAAGCCGCTGCCCAGATCGCTGTCGTTGGAGCTCACTGATGAAGCATGAAGCTGTCGAGAAGAATATTGGCCTGCTGGCCTTCTTCATGGTCATCGCTGTCAGCGTTGGCGGCCTGACCCAAATCGTTCCGCTGTTTTTCCAGGACGTCACCAACAAGCCGGTCGAAGGCATGAAGCCGCGTTCGGCGCTGGAACTGGAAGGCCGCGACGTTTACATCGCCAACGGCTGTGTCGGCTGCCACTCGCAGATGATCCGACCGTTCCGCGCTGAAACCGAACGCTATGGCCACTACTCCGTCGCCGGTGAAAGCGTCTGGGATCACCCATTCCTGTGGGGTTCCAAACGTACCGGTCCGGACCTGGCCCGTGTGGGCGGTCGTTACTCCGATGACTGGCAACGTGCGCACTTGTACAACCCGCGCAACGTCGTCCCAGAGTCGAAAATGCCGGCTTACCCGTTCCTCGTGGAAAACAAGCTCGACGGCAAAGACACGGCCAAGAAAATGGAAGTGTTGCGCACGCTCGGCGTCCCTTACACCGACGAAGACATCGCCGGTGCCAAAGATGCCGTGAAGGGCAAAACCGAAATGGACGCGCTGGTGGCCTATCTGCAAGGCCTGGGCACCATCATCAAAAGCAAACGGTGAATTAGATGGATATCGGGATGATTCGTGGCCTGGGCACCGTTGTCGTGATGGTGGCCTTCATCGGTCTGGCGCTGTGGGTGTTCAGCCCCAAGCGCAAGTCGGAGTTTGAAGACGCGACCTTGCTGCCTTTTGCGGATGATCCCGAAGCCATCAAGCACGTCGAGCAAGCTTCTAGGAGTAACAAAGAATGACTACATTCTGGAGTCTGTACGTCACAGTCCTCAGTCTCGGTACGATCTTCGCCCTGACCTGGCTGCTGCTGTCGACCCGCAAGGGCCAGCGCAGCGAACAGACGGACGAGACGGTCGGCCACTCCTTCGACGGGATCGAGGAGTACGACAACCCACTGCCGAAATGGTGGTTCATGCTGTTCGTGGGCACCATCGTGTTTGCACTGGGTTATCTGGTGCTGTACCCGGGCCTGGGTAACTGGAAAGGCCTGCTGCCGGGCTACAACTACCTTGATACCGACAAGCAGACCGCGTTCGCCAACGGCCAGACTGGCTGGACCGGCGTTCACGAGTGGGAAAAGGAAATGGCTCGTTCGGACGCCAAGTTCGGTCCGATTTTCGCCAAATTCGCTGCCATGCCGATCGAGGAAGTCGCCAAGGACCCACAAGCGCTGAAGATGGGCGGCCGTCTGTTCGCCTCCAACTGCTCGGTCTGCCACGGCTCCGACGCCAAGGGTGCCTATGGTTTCCCTAACCTGACCGACGCCGACTGGCGCTGGGGCGGCGAGCCGGAAACCATCAAGACCACCATCATGGGCGGTCGTCACGCCGTGATGCCGGCCTGGGCCGAAGTGATTGGTGAACAAGGCGTTGCCGACGTCGCCGCTTACGTGATCACTAACCTTGATGGCCGCAAACTGCCGGAAGGCACCAAGGCTGATCCAGCCAACGGCGGCAAACTGTTCGCCGCCAACTGCGTGGCCTGCCACGGCCCGGCGGGTAAAGGCACTCCAGCCATGGGCGCGCCTGACCTGACTCACCCGGGCGCGTTCATCTACGGTTCGAGCTTCGCGCAACTGCAGCAGACCATCCGTTACGGCCGTCAGGGCCAGATGCCTGCGCAGGAACAGCTGCAAGGCAACGACAAGGTGCACCTGCTGGCGGCGTATGTTTACAGCCTGTCCCATGGTGAGAAACCAGCGGAAGCCGAGGCGCAGTAAGGCCCACGCTTCACGCATGAAAAGGCCCCGCCAATGAGAATTGGCGGGGCCTTTTTTATTGCATAGTCATCACTTGAGACATTTACCCAATAGACCCGGATACCGAGGCCCTGTAGCGTTTTGCCGATCCCGATGATCGACATCGGGTTAACTTCAAGGATGAAGTCGCATGTTTAAGAATGACAAAATCACACTGCCAGCCAAGCCATTACCGCACCATCTCGACGACTTTCTCCGTCCTGCACCAGAACCCGCCAAATCCGCAGATTCAGCTCTCCGAGCCCTGGCCAGTCCAGGCAACGGCGGTGGCCTGGACGGCCTCGGAGGCGGCCGATTGCTCTGATCAGTGCAGTACATCAAACGCCAACCGAAACACCCAGCACGCCCGCCAGCTTGCGGGCGTGCTTTCGCTCAGTCGAAGTGACGGTGACAAGCCGATCGTCCCCCACCCAGTTTTCCGATTGCAGGGACACTCTCATGGTAGTAACGTTTCTACATCAGAACTTCTGGAGGCCGAACATGATGGCCATCACGACCATTTCCAGCCGCGAATTCAATCAAGACACAAGTGGTGCCAAAAAAGCCGCGCACCAAGGCCCGGTCATCATTACTGATCGTGGCAAGCCTGCACATGTGCTGCTAAGCATTGAGGAGTACCAAAAACTGACGGGCAATCAGACCAGCATCGTTGATCTGCTGGTCATGCCTGGCGCTTCGGAAATCGAATTCGAACCAGAGCGCGCCATCATTATTCCTCGTAGTGTGGATCTGTCCTGATGTTTCTAATCGATACCAATGTGATTTCTGAATTGCGAAAACCCCAAGCCGATAAACAAGTGGTGGCCTGGGCTAACAGCATCCCTGCGGCAAACCTGTATTTGTCGGCAATGACTGTGCTCGAACTGGAAACCGGCATTCTGCGCATCGAGCGCCGAGACCCTCCCCAAGGTGGCCTGCTGCGTAACTGGCTGGAGCGTCACGTCAAACCTGCGTTCTCGGGAAGAATCCTGTCGGTTGATAGCGCAGTTGCCACACGATGCGCACAACTGCATGTCCCTGATCGCTCCAATGAATGCGACGCGCTGATCGCCGCCACCGCGCTTGTACACGGATTGACGGTCGTCACCCGTAATGTCGCAGACTTTGAAATGAGCGGTGTTCATTTGATAAACCCCTGGCTCGCTGCCAACGCTTGAAACAACTGAAAAGCCCCCGCCAACGAGAATTGGCGGGGCCTTTTTCATGGACGCCTGGCCCAGATTGATTTCACCGGGATCGTATCGATCAACTTCCGGTTCTGCCATTTATTGTTCTCCACCAGATAGATCTGCAGTTGCTTGCGATCCTCGGTGAAACTGGTGATCAGGTAGGTTTGTTGCGAGGTGGCCCCACTCAGGTACATCGGCACATTGCCCAGCCAGTAAGAACTACCGCCATCCTGATGCAAATGACCGGCAAATACAGCAGTGACCTGATATTTATCGAGCATTTCACGGAAGCGTCTCAGTTGCGCCTCGTTACCCTGCATATCGAACGGCTTATGCATGTTGATGATGATGGCGTAACCTTGAGTCTTGGCGGTACTGAGATCTTTTTCCAGCCAATCCAAGGCGCTGTTGATATTGAAAGTAGTGGGGTTTAGTGCATGCGCAATTCGGGCCGTATACGTCGGCTCATTATTGAGTTGAACCAGATGAACTTCACCGATATTCGTTGAGTAAGCGAGACTGCCCGAATAAGTACTGCTCAAGAAACCACTGGTGATCTTCAAGTCAAAGTTATCTACCTTGTTTTCATGATGTTCTTTAAACTCAACGATACTGCCCGCCGCGCAGCTATTGCTAAAACAATCGTCGACATTGTTTTCATAATCGTGATTACCCAGACCGTACAGATACTCGCCCTTGAAGTGCTGATCCAATGCAGCCTTCATGTAAGAACGCTGCCAACCATGACCAAACGCTGTGATATCGCCATTGATCATGAGTGGCACCTGTGCCTGCCCACCCTGGCTGTTGCGAAAAGCAGCAATACTGGCAAGTTGCGTTTCAACCAGCCATTTCGAGCGGACTTTGAAGTCCGCATCGGACTCCGGTTGCTGGCTATCCGTTTTGTCTGTCCAGGGATATTGGGTATCAGAGGCAAACACCATATGTCGAGGAGTTCCCTCTAACGCCTGAACCCAAGTAGCCGAAGATAACAAAAAAATGCCGAGCAAAAATCGTAGAACTCCATGAGAAGCCATCGTAGTCATTTCCATATAAAGTTAGAAAGTTAAAAGCAAATCAATATTGCTGAAAACAACATATTGGAAAAAACAGAAAACATCAAAGGCCAAACCCGAGGTAATTAAATTAATATATTTCAGCAGTACAAACAAATAGCCAACCAACTTCCATTTAACTGACCTGAAACTTTTTCAAGCATCCATTACAGCGAATGCTGAACTCGACGCGCCAGCAAGAAGGTCATGAATCACCTAGACTCTCCCATCTGCATGCGCAAAACCGTTGAGGCGCAGAAGTCAATTGACCCAGATCACTACACCATCAATTGATTTTCCCCAACGCGACCAAAGGTCGCACCCGTTCGTCGGGGTGACAGGCGTATCATTGGGCCACTGCAACGCCCTTTCTGACCGCGGTCGGCACGTATCGACCGAGGCATTTTTCCACTGCCGTGGGATGCAATGATGAGTAACCAGATTCCGGTACACGACGTCACGCCACCGAGCAAAAACGCGAACAACAGCGTCGATCTTTACGCCTCTCGAGAAAAAATCTACACCCGGGCTTTCACCGGACTGTTCCGCAATCTGCGGATGATGGGCGGCGCCGCGCTGTTTCTGCTGTATTTCGGTACGGTCTGGCTGAACTGGGGCGGCCATCAAGCCGTGTGGTGGAACTTGCCGGAACGCAAGTTCTTCATCTTTGGCGCCACCTTCTGGCCACAAGATTTCATTCTGCTCTCGGGCCTGCTGATCATTGCGGCATTCGGCCTGTTCTTCATCACCGTTTATGCCGGCCGCGTCTGGTGCGGCTATACCTGCCCGCAAAGTGTGTGGACGTGGATTTTCATGTGGTGCGAGAAGGTCACCGAGGGCGACCGCAACCAGCGGATCAAGCTCGACAAGGCGCCGATGAGCGGCAACAAGTTACTGCGCAAACTCGCCAAGCACTCGCTGTGGCTGTTGATCGGCTTCGTCACCGGCATGACCTTCGTCGGCTATTTCTCGCCTATCCGCGAACTGGTCTTCGAATTCTTCACCGGGCAAGCCGATGGCTGGTCGTATTTCTGGGTCGGTTTCTTCACCCTCGCCACGTACGGCAACGCCGGCTGGTTGCGTGAGCAAGTGTGCATTTACATGTGCCCGTACGCGCGCTTCCAGAGCGTGATGTTCGACAAGGACACGCTGATCGTTTCCTACGACCCGCGTCGTGGCGAAAGCCGTGGCCCGCGCAAGAAAGGCATCGACTACAAGGCTCAGGGCCTGGGCGATTGCATCGACTGCACCATGTGCGTCCAGGTCTGCCCGACCGGCATCGACATCCGCGACGGCCTGCAGATCGAGTGCATCGGCTGCGCGGCATGCATCGACGCCTGCGACAGCATCATGGACAAGATGGATTACCCGCGCGGCCTGATCAGCTACACCACCGAACACAACCTGTCCGGCCAGAAAACCCATAAACTGCGGCCACGCCTGATCGGCTATGCGGTGGTGTTGCTGGCGATGATCAGCCTGTTGGTGACGGCGTTCGTCATGCGTTCGCTGGTCGGTTTCGACGTCAGCAAGGATCGCGTGCTGTACCGCGAAAACGCCGAAGGCCGGATCGAAAACGTCTACAGCCTGAAAATCATGAACAAGGATCAGCGCGATCACACCTACGTGCTGGAAGCCGCCGGCCTGCCGGACTTGCGCCTGCAAGGCAAACGCGAGATCAAGGTTCAGGCGGGGGAGATTTTCAGTATGCCGGTCGAGTTGTCGAGCGCACCGGAACAATTGCCATCGAGCACCAACGAGGTGAAATTCATCCTCAAGGATGCCGATGACGACAGCGTCCACGTTGAAGCCAAGAGCCGATTCATCGGCCCACAAATCCGTTGAGAGAACTGAACATGCCCGCAGCAAACGCCGCAAGCCCTTGGTACAAGCACCTTTGGCCCTGGATCATCATCGCGATTCTGGCCTGTTCGGTGACGCTGACTCTGTCCATGGTGACCATTGCGGTGAATAACCCGGACAACCTGGTCAACGACAACTACTACGAGGCCGGCAAAGGCATCAACCGTTCGCTGGATCGCGAACTGCTGGCGCAGACGCTGAAGATGCACGCTGCCGTGCATCTGGATGACGTGACCGGCGAAGTCGACCTGCGCTTGAGCGGCGACAGTCAGCCAAAAACGCTGGAGCTGAACCTGATCTCACCGACCCAGCCGGAGAAGGATCGCAAGATCGTCCTGACCCGCAGCGAAACAGAACAGGGCCGTTACATTGGCCAGTTGAGCGACAAGATCGACGGCCGCCGGTTTGTCGAGTTGCTGGGGTCGCAGGATGATCACGTGTGGCGGATGTTCGAAGAAGAACTGGTCAATCATGACAAGGAGCTCCTGCTCGGTGATGAACCGCTGCAAGGCGCCGAAGACCTGAAAAAATAAGTCACCTTCAGAATCCCCCTCACCCTAACCCTCTCCCCCAGGAGAGGGGACTGATCTCGAGCGTTTGCATGTTGTGTGTACGACAGTGACGATGTCAGCGAATGAAGCTGCTTCTGCGGCCAACATCAATCGGCTCCCTCTCCCTCCGGGAGAGGGCTGGGGTGAGGGCAAGCGGACAACTCAAATACAAGGGCTTGCCCCCTCAAAAATGCCATGACCACCCCACTCCCCTGCTACCACTGCGCCCTGCCCGTGCCGTCCGGCAGCCGCTTCACCGCCGTCGTACTCGGGGAGTCCCGCGAGTTCTGCTGCCCCGGCTGCCAGGCTGTGGCCGAAGCCATCGTGGCCGGTGGTCTGGAAAGCTATTACCGGCACCGCAGCGAAGCCTCGGCCAATCCCGACGCGCTGCCGGTGCAACTGGTCGACGAACTGGCGCTGTACGACCGCGCCGATGTGCAGAAACCCTTCGTGCGTCATGAAGGCGATCTCGCCGAAACCACCCTGTTGATGGAAGGCATCAGTTGCGCTGCCTGCGGCTGGCTGATCGAGAAACACCTGCGCACGCTGCCGGCAGTCGCCGAAGCCCGTTTGAACCTTTCCAACCATCGCTTGCATGTGCGTTGGGCCGACGGGCAATTGCCGCTGAGCCAGATCCTCGCCGAACTGCGGCACATCGGTTACGCCGCCCACCCGTATCAGGCCGACCGCGCCAGCGAACAACTGGCCAGTGAAAACCGCCTCGCCCTGCGTCAGCTTGGCGTCGCGGGCCTGCTGTGGTTCCAGGCGATGATGGCGACCATGGCGACCTGGCCGGAATTCAACATCGATCTCAGTCCCGAACTGCACACGATTCTGCGCTGGGTTGCGCTGTTTCTGACCACGCCAATCGTGTTCTACAGCTGCGCACCGTTTTTCAAAGGCGCCATGCGTGACCTGCGCACCCGCCACCTGACCATGGACGTCTCGGTGTCGCTGGCGATTGGCAGCGCCTACATCGCCGGGATCTGGACGTCGATCACTGGCGTCGGCGAACTGTATTTCGATGCAGTGGGCATGTTCGCCCTGTTCCTGCTCGCCGGGCGCTATCTGGAGCGCCGTGCCCGGGAACGCACGGCCGCAGCCACTGCACAGCTTGTCAATCTGTTGCCCGCCTCGTGCCTGCGTCTTGATGATGCCGGCCAGAGCGAGCGCATCCTGCTCAGCGAATTGCGCCTTGGCGATCAGATTCTGGTGCAACCGGGTTCGATTCTGCCGGCGGACGGCAAGATTCTCGACGGCCAATCGAGCATCGATGAGTCGCTGCTCACTGGCGAATACCTGCCGCAGCCGCGTATGCCGGGCGATGCCGTGACAGCCGGCACGCTCAACGTCGAAGGTGCGCTGACCGTGCAAGTGCAGGCCTTGGGTCACGACACGCGCCTGTCGGCCATCGTCCGTTTGCTCGATCGCGCTCAGGCCGAGAAACCACGACTGGCAGAAATCGCCGACCGCGCCGCGCAATGGTTCTTGCTGTTGTCACTGATCGCCGCCGCCGCCATCGGCCTGTTGTGGTGGCAGCTGGATTCATCGCGCGCCTTCTGGATCGTCCTCGCCATGCTGGTTGCGACTTGCCCTTGCGCACTGTCGCTGGCGACGCCGACTGCGCTTACCGCTGCTACTGGCACCCTGCACAAACTCGGTCTGCTGCTGACCCGCGGTCATGTGCTGGAAGGTTTGAATCAGATCGACACGGTGATCTTCGACAAGACCGGGACGCTGACCGAAGGCCGACTGGTGCTGCGTTCGATCCGTCCGCTGGGCTCTCTGAACAGCGATCAATGCCTGAGCCTTGCCGCCGCGCTGGAGAACCGTTCGGAACATCCGATTGCCCGCGCCTTCGGCCGTGCACCTTTGGCGGCTGAAGAAGTCCAGAGCACGCCTGGGCTTGGTCTCGAAGGATTGGTCGGCGAACAGCGTTTGCGCATCGGCCAGGCGGAATTTGTCTGCGCCCTTAGCGGCGCCCTGATGCCAACGATGCCGGATGAGCCAGGCCAGTGGCTGCTGCTCGGTGATAGCTCGGGACCACTGGCCTGGTTTGTCCTCGACGATCGTCTACGCGACGATGCGCCCGCCCTGCTTGCCGCTTGCAAGACGCGCGGCTGGCGCACCTTGCTGCTGTCCGGCGACAGTTCACCGATGGTCGCCAGCGTCGCTGCCGAGCTGGGTATCGACGAGGCCCGTGGCGGCCTGCGCCCGGACGACAAGCTGCAAGTGCTGCAACAGTTGCACAAGGAAGGTCGCAAAGTGCTGATGCTCGGCGACGGGGTCAACGATGTGCCGGTTTTGGCCGCCGCCGATATCAGCGTAGCCATGGGCTCGGCCACCGATCTGGCGAAAACCAGCGCCGATGCCGTGCTGCTGTCCAACCGTCTCGACGCCTTGGTGCAAGCGTTCACACTGGCGCGACGCACCCGCCGGGTAATCATCGAGAACCTGCTGTGGGCCGCGCTGTACAATGGCCTCATGTTGCCGTTCGCCGCCCTCGGCTGGATCACTCCGGTGTGGGCGGCGGTCGGCATGTCGATCAGTTCGTTGACCGTGGTGCTCAACGCCCTGCGCCTGACTCGCCTGCCGAGCGCGCCGGTTTTAAACACCCGATCAGAAACTCGCCCGTTGCCGACCTGAGCCGCGCGGGCCTGGAGTACAGATGCCAGCTCTCTACGTGATGATTCCGGCCGCGCTGCTGATCGTGGCCATCGCCGTGTACATCTTCTTCTGGGCGGTGGACAGCGGTCAGTACGACGACCTCGACAGCCCGGCCCACAGCATCCTGTTCGACGATCAGGACCCGAACCACACCGCCGCCGTGGACGAAGCCAACGCCAGCAAACCGGACGACAAGGCACCACCCCATGCTTGAACTGGCACCACTGCTGGTTTCGGCACTGATCCTCGGCCTGCTGGGTGGCGGCCATTGCTTGGGGATGTGCGGCGGTTTGATGGGCGCGCTGACGCTGGCGATTCCCAAGGAGCAGCGCAGTCGGCGCTTTCGCTTGCTGCTGGCTTATAACCTTGGGCGAATCCTCAGTTATGCGACAGCCGGATTGCTGATCGGCCTCGCCGGTTGGGCGGTGGCCAACAGCCCCGCTGCGCTGTTTATGCGCGTGCTGGCCGGGCTGTTGCTGATTGCCATGGGCTTGTATCTGGCCGGTTGGTGGAGCGGACTGACCCGCATCGAAAGCCTTGGGCGCGGTTTGTGGCGTTACATCCAGCCGGTAGCCAACCGCCTGCTGCCAGTGTCGAGCCTGCCCCGCGCCTTGCTGCTCGGCGCCTTGTGGGGCTGGCTGCCGTGCGGGCTGGTTTACAGCACATTGCTGTGGTCGGCGAGCCAGGGCAATGCGCTGGACAGTGCGTTGTTGATGCTCGCGTTCGGGCTGGGGACTTGGCCGGTTTTGCTCGCCACCGGGCTGGCGGCGGAACGGGTGACTGCGCTGCTGCGCAAACGCAGCGTGCGCATGGCCGGCGGGGTTTTAGTGATTCTGTTCGGTATCTGGACCTTACCCGGCCCCCATCAGCATTGGTTGATGGGCCACTGACCTTAAGCAAGGCTTTGATCCAGTGATATCTACTGTGGTGAGGGGATTTATCCCCGACCGGCTGCGAAGCAGTCGTAAACCTGTCGGCACGTTATGACTGTTGGAATGTGACGCCCGCTTCGCGGGCCATCGGGGATAAATCCCCTCACCACAAAAACCGGGCCAAGCCTTCAACCACCGTTGATGCAAATCAAGATGCCACCGCACGCCCTCCCCTAGACTCGCCACACTGCCAGCCTATCCGGGGAATGCCCGCATGCTCGACGCCATTCGTTGGGACACTGATCTGATCCGCCGCTACGACCTGGCGGGGCCGCGTTACACCTCGTATCCGACGGCCGTGCAATTCAACAGTCAGGTCGACACATTCGACCTGTTCCATGCCCTGCGCGACAGCCGCAAGGCCCTGCGCCCGTTGTCGCTTTATGTGCATGTGCCGTTCTGCGCGAACATTTGTTACTACTGCGCCTGCAACAAGGTCATCACCAAGGATCGCGGTCGCGCCCAGCCCTATCTGCAACGGCTCGAACAGGAAATCCAGCTGATCGCCTGCCATCTCGACCCGGCGCAGAAAGTCGAACAACTGCACTTCGGCGGCGGCACTCCGACCTTTCTCAGTCACGATGAGCTGCGCCAATTGATGGCGCACCTGCGCAAGCACTTCAATCTGCTCGATGACGACTCCGGCGATTACGGCATCGAAATCGATCCGCGTGAAGCCGACTGGTCAACCATGGGCCTGCTACGCGAACTGGGTTTCAACCGGGTCAGCATCGGCCTGCAAGATCTTGATCCGGCGGTGCAACGGGCGGTCAATCGCCTGCAAAGCCTGGAAGAAACCCGCGCCGTGATCGACGCCGCGCGCACCCTGCAATTTCGCTCGATCAACATCGATCTGATCTACGGCCTGCCCAAGCAGACCCCGGACAACTTCGCGCGCACCGTCGAGGAAGTCATCAGCCTGCAACCGGACCGGCTCTCGGTGTTCAACTACGCGCACCTGCCGGAACGCTTCATGCCGCAGCGGCGGATCAACGCCAACGAACTGCCGAGCCCGGCGCAGAAACTGGAAATGCTCCAGCGCACCATTGAGCAACTGACCGCCGCCGGTTACCGCTACATCGGCATGGATCACTTCGCGCTGCCCGACGATGAACTGGCGATAGCTCAGGAAGAAGAAACCCTGCAGCGCAACTTCCAGGGCTACACCACCCATGGTCATTGCGATCTGATTGGTCTGGGCGTGTCGGCGATCAGCCAGATAGGCGACCTTTACTGCCAGAACAGCAGCGATCTCAACGAATACCAGAGCACCCTCGCTTCCGCGCAATTGGCGACCAGCCGTGGGCTGGTGTGTAACGCCGATGACCGCTTGCGTCGGGCAGTGATTCAGCAGTTGATCTGCAACTTCAGCCTGGAATTCATCAAGATCGAGCAGCAATTCAACATCGACTTCCAGGGCTATTTCGGTGCTCTGTGGCCACAACTGCAAGGCATGGCAGAGGATGGTCTGATTACGCTGGACAGTCAGCGGATCGAAGTACTGCCGGCAGGACGACTGTTGGTGCGTTCGGTGTGCATGGTGTTCGATGCGTACCTCGAACAGCAGAACCGCCAGCGTTTCTCGCGGGTGATTTAGTTTTTCATCAGCAACGAGGCGGTTTTCATGGTTTGTTCCGGCGTCAGGTCGGACTGGTTCATGACTTTGGACAGGGACAGATTGGCGGTAATCAGACCGTTGTTCAGCGCGGCAATGGCACCTCTGAGGGCGGCGAGTTTGGCGATCTTCACTTCCGTGGAGAGCGTCTTGTCGGCCATGACGGCTTTGATGCGCGCGTTCTTTTCGGCGATCTGCTGCTGCAAATTGCGGATCATCTTCAGCAATTGCTGGATATTCTCGGGCAAGCCGCTTTCTTCGATGTCGCGATTGTCACCGCCGGCACTGGCCGACTTCTCGATCGAGGCACCGGACAGCGACACTTTGACGCCCTCGACCAAGGTCGGGGTTGTCCCTGTTGTCGATTCAGCGTCGTGGTGCTTGTCGGACGTGTTTTTAAACGCTTCCGACAGCGCTTCAACACCGCTGTTACCAAGGCCCAGCGTACCAATGGCCGTCATCGATTCGATTCCTTGCATGCGTTCTGATACCACCTTATCGGCCACTTGCCCTGCGGCTTTACGCCGTTATGGCAATCTCGCCACAGACTGGCCTGAATGTCCTCCCGTGGGTTACCCTTACGGCTTATGTGTGTTTTCCCACAAGGATTAAAGAAATGTCCGAGCCAGTTAAACTGCGCGCTCACAGCCAGGCCCATTGCAAGGATTGCAGCCTGGCCCCTCTCTGCCTGCCACTTTCTCTGAATCTGGAAGACATGGATGCGCTGGACGAAATCGTTAAACGGGGCCGCCCGTTGAAAAAGGGTGAGTTCCTGTTCCGCCAGGGCGACACGTTCGATTCCGTTTATGCAGTACGCTCCGGCGCCCTGAAGACGTTCAGCCTGAGTGATGCTGGCGAAGAGCAACTCACTGGTTTCCACCTGCCGAGTGAACTGGTCGGCCTGTCCGGCATGGACACCGAGAAACACCCGGTTTCCGCCCAGGCACTGGAAACCACTTCGGTCTGCGAAATTCCTTTCGAACGCCTCGATGAACTGGCCCTGCAACTGCCGCAACTGCGCCGCCAGTTGATGCGCGTGATGAGCCGGGAAATTCGCGACGATCAGCAAATGATGTTGCTGCTGTCGAAAAAAACTGCCGACGAGCGTATCGCCACCTTCCTGGTCAACCTGTCGGCGCGCTTCCGTGCTCGCGGATTTTCGGCCAACCAGTTCCGCCTGAGCATGTCGCGCAATGAAATCGGCAACTACCTCGGTCTGGCGGTGGAAACCGTGTCGCGGGTGTTCACGCGTTTCCAGCAAAACGAGCTGATCGCTGCCGAGGGCAAAGAGATTCACATCCTCGACCCGATCCAGCTCTGCGCCCTGGCCGGCGGCTCGCTCGACGGTTGATCTCGACCCGCGGCCGAGCGAATCGATTCAGCCGCGGGTATACTGCGCCGTTTGCAGCCCTGCCAGGACACCTCGACGATGGTCTTCGACTCCTTCGACATCAAATCCCTGATCCGCCCTGTGATCGACTTCCCGAAACCGGGCGTGATCTTTCGCGACATCACCCCGCTGTTCCAGTCGCCAACGGCCCTGCGCCTGGTGATGGACAGCTTCGCCCACCGCTATGTGGAAGCCGACTTCACCCACATCGGCGCGATGGACGCCCGCGGTTTCCTGATCGGTTCGGTGCTGGCTTATCAACTGAACAAGCCGCTGGTGCTGTTTCGCAAACAAGGCAAATTGCCGGCGGACGTGTTGGCCGAGGGTTACGCCACCGAGTACGGCGAAGCCTTTCTGGAAGTCCACGCCGACAGCCTGTGTGAAGGTGATTCGGTGGTGATGTTTGACGATTTGATCGCCACCGGCGGGACGCTGATTGCCGCGGCCAACCTGATCCGCCGCATGGGTGCGCGGGTGCACGAGGCGGCGGCGATCATTGATCTGCCG
Organism: Pseudomonas sp. LBUM1648; assembly: GCF_059716145.1. Classification (NCBI taxonomy): domain Bacteria; kingdom Pseudomonadati; phylum Pseudomonadota; class Gammaproteobacteria; order Pseudomonadales; family Pseudomonadaceae; genus Pseudomonas; species Pseudomonas sp. LBUM1648. The sequence continues at coordinate 2,104,178 of NZ_CP166808.1, read as the reverse complement.
GAGCTGGGTGGTTCACAGCGTCTGGGGGATATGGGGATTCCTACGTTCTGCCTGACGCAGTTTGCGTTGACTGATAAGTAAGTAGCGTCTGTAAGTCAGCCTTCGCGAGCAGGCTCGCTCCCACATTGGATCTGTGCCGCTCACAAATCCCCTGTGGGAGCGAGCTTGCTCGCGAAGGCGTCAGTCGCCTCACCAACGATTCAAAGCCCCATCTGCTTGCTGATGATCTCGTTCATCACTTCCCGCGTCCCGCCGCCAATCGAAAGAATGCGGTTATCCCGATACAGCCGCTCGACCAGACTCTCGCGCATATATCCCATCCCGCCCAGAATCTGCACCGCCTCGGTGGTGATACGGTCGGAGGTGTCCGTGGCAAAGTTCTTCGCCATGGAAATTTCCTTGATCACACTTTTGCCCGCGGCCATTTTGGCTGCCTGCCGATACGTGAACTCGCGCGACACTTCCAGCGCCGTGGCCATTTCGGCGAGACGATGCTTGATTACCTGAAACTTGCCGATCGGCTTGCCGAACGCTTCACGCTCGCGTGCCCACTTCAGGCTCTCCTCAAGTGCAAGCTGCGAGGTCATGTTGGCCATCAGCGCCAACGCCAGCCGCTCGCTCTGAAAGTTGCCCATGATGCAGGCGAAGCCCATGTTCTCGGCACCGATCAAATTTCCCACAGGCACCCGGCAATCGTCGAAGAACAATTCAGCCGTGTCCGACGCCCACCAGCCCATTTTCTTCAGTTGGCGGCCAACGGTGAAACCCGGCGTGCCCTTTTCGATCAGCAGCAGACTGATGCCGCCGAAACCGGGCGCCCCCGTGCGTACCGCGACGGTATAAAAGTCGGCGCGCACGCCACTGGTGATAAAGGTTTTGCTGCCGCTGACCCGGTAGAACTCGCCGTCAAGCACGGCGCGGGTTTGCAGGTTGGCGACGTCGGAACCGCCGCCGGGCTCGGTGATGGCCAGTGCACTGATCTTCTCGCCACTGAGCACTTGTGGGACCACGCGGTCGCGCACCTCGGGCCGCGCCCATTTGACGATCGGTGGCAGGCCGATATCCAGCGACCCCAGCCCCGCCACCAGGCCGCCCGAGCCGCAACGCATCAACTCTTCACTGGCGGCCACCTTGGCGAACACATCGCCTTCATGGCTGCCACCCAGCGCTTCGGGGTAGCCGATACCGAGGATCCCTGCGGCACCCGCCTTCAGGTACAGCTCACGGGGGAAGCTTTCTGATTCTTCCCACAGATCAATGTCCGGCAGGATCTCACGCTCGACGAAACGTCTGACGCTGTCGCGGACCAATTGGTGGCTGGGGTCGAAGTATTCCTGAAAGGCAGGCATGGGCGAGCTCCACGGAAGGGTTCGCCGACGTTAACCGAGCGCTTGCTTGGTTTTCAACAATATTGTGTGAATCAGTCAAACCGAGGTATGCCATTCGCGAGCAGGCTCGCTCCCACAGGGGATTTGTAAACGACACAAATTCATTGTGGGAGCGAGCCTGCTCGCGAAGGCGTCAAATCAGACACCATAAATATCAGAGGGCGATCGGTTTACGCCCGGCGAACGAATGCGCCAAGGTGCCGCCATCCACCAGCTCCAGCTCACCACCCAACGGCACACCGTGAGCAATTCGCGAAGCGATCAAACCTTTGTTGTTGAGGAGTTGGGCGATGTAATGCGCCGTCGCCTCACCTTCCACGGTCGGGTTGGTGGCGAGGATCACTTCGGTAAACGTGCCGGCTTCTTCAATCCGCGCAATCAACTGCGGAATGCCGATAGCCTCAGGCCCGAGCCCGTCGAGCGGCGACAAGTGCCCCTTGAGCACAAAGTATCGCCCACGGAATCCGGTCTGCTCGACCGCATAAACATCCATCGGCCCTTCCACCACGCACAGCAACGTATCGTCGCGACGGGTATCGGCGCATTGCGGGCACAGATCGTCTTCGGTCAGCGTACGGCACTGGCGGCAGTGACCGACGCCTTCCATGGCCTGGCTCAAGGACTGGGCCAGACGCAGACCGCCACTGCGATCACGTTCGAGCAACTGCAACGCCATGCGCTGGGCAGTTTTCTGACCCACACCCGGCAGAATTCGCAGGGAGTCGATCAGTTGGCGAATCAAAGGGCTGAAGCTCATGGGTAAAAAGTCCGACAAAACAACGAGACGCGGTTTATACCCGCGCCTCTGGCCAGCGTCAAATACTCAGTCCTGGGCGACCTTCACCACCAGTTTGCCGAAGTTGCGTCCTTCCAGCAGACCAATAAACGCGTCAGGCGCCTGCTCCAGGCCCTCGACCACGTCCTCGCGAAACTTCACCTTGCCCTCACGCACCCACGGCACCATGTGGCTGATGAATTCCGGCTGACGATCACCGTAGTCATCAAACACGATGAAGCCCTGAATCCGCACACGCTTGGTCAACAGCGTGCGTTGCAGCATCGGCAAGCGATCCGGGCCTTTCGGTGCTTCGGTGGCGTTGTAACCGGCGATCAGACCGCACAACGGAATGCGCGCTTTGGGGTTGAGCAACGGCACCACCGCATCGAACACATGACCACCAACGTTCTCGTAATAGACGTCGATGCCATCGGGGCAGGCCTTGGCCAACTGCTCGGCAAAGTCCGCAGACTTATGATCGATGCAGGCGTCAAAGCCCAGCTCCTCGACCACGTATTTGCACTTCTCGGCACCGCCGGCCACGCCAACCGTGCGCAGCCCTTTGATCTTCGCCACCTGGCCGACCACCGAGCCGACCGCGCCCGACGCCGCCGCCACCACGAGGGTCTCGCCCTCTTTCGGTTGGCCGATGTCCATCAGCCCCATGTACGCAGTCATGCCCGGCATACCCAGCACGCCGAGCGCCATCGACGGGCTCGGCAGCCCGGACGGAATCGGAATGATATTGCGCCCGTCGCTGATGCTGTGGCTCTGCCAACCGGTCGCGCCGACCACCAGATCACCTTCGTGAAATTTTGGATGACGCGAACGCTCGATTCGGCTGACAGCGCCACCGGTCATCACCTCGCCGATTTCTACCGGCGCGGCGTAGGACGGTGCGTCGCTCATGCGTCCGCGCATGTAGGGATCGAGTGACAGGTACAGGGTTTTCAGCAGAACCTGGCCTTCTTCGAGATCCGGCAGGGCTTCACGTTCGAGGCGGAAGTTTTCCGGGGTCGGCGCACCGACCGGTCGGGATGCCAGAACGATACGTTGGTTTAGGGTCAGAGGGTCGGACATGTCAGCGTCTCCTGTGAATGATGAATTCAGGGGTATAGGGAGCAGACCTTTGTGGCGGTGGCGCGTTCCACTTGATCGTTCCCACGCTCCGCGTGGGAGCGATCAGCCAAAAAAAATGCCAGGCGCAATGCCTGGCATTTTGTGTAGCTCATCTGCCGCCGGATGGCGAATCAGAATGGCAGTTTCATACCCGCTGGCAGGTTCATGCCGGCGGTCATGCCGCCCATTTTTTCCTGGCTGTTGGCTTCGATCTTGCGCACGGCGTCGTTGACGGCGGCGGCAACCACGGCTTCCAGCATTTCTTTATCGTCTTCACTCAGGCCTTCGACAAGGCTTGGGTCGATGCTCACGCTTTTCACGTCGTGACGACCGGTCATCACCACGGTGACCATATCGCCACCGGCCTTACCGGTGACTTCAGCGTTGGCCAGTTCTTCCTGCATCTTGGCCATTTTTTCCTGCATCTGCTGCGCCTGCTTCATCAGGCCGGCCATGCCACCTTTCATCATGGTAATCACCTCAAAAGTACTTGGATCAAAACAGCGCCCGGTGGTTAAGACCGAGCGCCTTCAGTTATTAGCCTTGGGCGACCAAGGCGTCGACAGGTTCAATAGTATCGTGTCGCACGACCGCGCCGAACTGCTGGACCATCTGCTGGATGAACGGATCGCCGTGGATCGACTCCTCCGCTTCGCGCTGACGGTTGGCTCGGCGACGGGACGCGGCCTGGGCCGGGGTTTCCTGCTCGGGCTTGATCAGTTCGATGGTCAGGCTCAGTGTGCGGCCGTGGAACTGGTTCAACGCATCGTTGAGACGTCGCTGTTGCGTGGCGTTGAACAGTGCGCTGTGGGCCGGGTCCAGGTTCATCAACCAATGGTCGCCATCGACCGCGATCAGCGTGCAGTTGGCGGCGATGCTGCCGGTCATGCCGGAGATCGGCAGTTTCGGGAACAGCTCCAGCCATTGCAACGCCAGACCGGTGGCGGGTGCCGCGGCAGGTTCCGGCTCGGGTTCCGGCGCCGGTTCAGCGGCGTGTTCACTGGCCAGTTCGTCGAGGTAGCTGTAGGCCGAATCCATGTCCGGCTCGATGTAGTCCTCGTCCAGCGGCGGCTCGTCGTCCATCTCCATGCCCGGGGTGGCGGCGTCGACGTCAGCGACCGACGGCTCGGGGATCGGCGCAGCGGCCCACTCGGGTGCGTCCGGCACGACGCTGTCCGGGGTCGGCAGCGGCATCGGCGGCAGCTCGGGCTGCTCGGCGGCGGTTTCCAGCACCGGCTCGACAGCGGGTTGCTGCGCAGGCTCGGGCTCTGGTTCTACCGGATCGTTCCATGGCAAGTCGACAACGGCTTCGACGGCGACTGGCTCTGGCTCTGGCTCGGGTTCCGGTTCAGCGGCAACCACTGGCTCGGGAGCCGGTGCAGGCTCGACCACTGGCGCAGGCGTCGGCGCTGGCGCAACAGCCGCAGCGACCACCGGCGCAGCTTTAGGCGCGGCAGCCACGGAGTTTGCGGAATCAACTGTGGCCTGGCTGATCCCCACTGGCTTTAGCGGTTGCCTCGGGGCGTCCGCGGTGTCGGCAGGCCTGAAGGCCAGCATCCGCAACAGCACCATTTCGAAACCGCCACGCGGGTCCGGCGCCAGCGGCAAGTCACGACGACCGATCAAGCCCATCTGGTAATAGAACTGCACGTCTTCGGCCGGCAAGGCCTGAGCCAGGGCCAGGACGCGGTCACGATCGCCATGGCCGTTGTCGACACCTTCCGGCAGTGCCTGAGCGATGGCCACGCGGTGCAGCACGTTGAGAATTTCCGAGAGTACGCCATTCCAGTCCGGGCCTTGCTCGGCCAGATGACGCACGGCTTCGAGCAAAGCCTTGGCGTCGCCTTCAATCAACGAATGCAGCACGTCATAGACCTGGCCGTGATCCAGCGTGCCGAGCATCGCCCGCACGTCGGTGGCCAGAACCTTGCCTTCACCGAAGGCAATCGCCTGATCGGTCAGGCTCATGGCGTCACGCATCGAGCCGTCAGCGGCGCGACCCAGCAACCACAGCGCATCGTCTTCGAACGGCACGTTTTCGGCGCTGAGGACGTGGGTCAAATGCTCGACCACACGCTCAGGCGTCATGTTCTTCAGTGAGAACTGCAGGCAGCGCGACAAAATCGTTGCCGGAAGTTTCTGCGGGTCAGTGGTCGCCAGAATAAATTTGACGTAGGGCGGCGGCTCTTCGAGGGTTTTCAACAGCGCATTGAAGGAATGGCTGGAGAGCATGTGCACTTCGTCGATCAGGTAGACCTTGAAGCGCCCACGACTCGGCGCGTACTGCACGTTGTCGAGCAGCTCGCGAGTGTCTTCGACCTTGGTGCGGCTCGCGGCGTCGATCTCGATCAGGTCGACAAAACGGCCTTCATCGATCTCGCGGCACACCGAACATTCGCCGCATGGGCTGGAAGTGATACCTGTCTCACAGTTCAGGCATTTGGCAATGATCCGCGCAATCGTGGTCTTACCCACCCCGCGCGTACCGGTGAACAGGTACGCGTGGTGCAGCCGCTGGCTGTCCAAGGCATTGATCAGAGCCTTGAGCACATGGGTCTGGCCGACCATTTCGCGGAACGAGCGCGGACGCCATTTACGTGCAAGAACCTGATAACTCATCGAAAACCGTCGCAACGAAGGAAGCTGAAGCGGCTAATGCTAGCGGAGCAAGGGCAAAATTGCATCCGGTGTCCTTCGCTAATCTGGCTAAGCTGCATCAGCAGAGGCTTTTATCGGCTCGGGATCGTGAATTACCGGAGCGTTTATGCGTTGGGCCGTGGGGGCTTTGCTGGGGATCAGCCTGAGCGTGACGGCAGCGGAACCCCCGTTGCGCTTCGCCGTGGCCGACAGTTGGGCGATGCCGGTGGTGCAACTGGAACGCGGCCGCCCGACCCAGGGCATTCTCTATGACATCATGCTCAGCCTCGCGACCCAGGTCGGCGTGCCGGCACAATTCAACGTCCTGCCCCGCACGCGCATACAGAGTGCCATGGAACACGGCGAGATCGATGTGCGCTGCTACGCCGCACAGTCGTGGCTGCCGAATCAGTCCGGGGATTACATCTGGAGCATTCCGTTGTTTTTTCAGCGCGACTTGCTGATCACTCGCCAGGATCAACCCGCCAGCGCCGATCCTGCCACCCTGCCCCTCCAGTCGATCGGCACAGTGCTCGGCTACAGCTATCCCACCCTGCAACCCCTGTTCGACGCCAATCGCCTGCAACGCGAAGATGCGCGCAATCAGGAACAAGTGCTGAACAAACTGCGGGCCGGGCGTTATCGCTATGCCGTGAGCAATCAGTGGACGCTGGACTGGTTCAACCAGCGCCTGGCACCCGAACAGCAACTGCAAGGCGTCGCGGTGCTACAGGAGCAGAAAGTCGGTTGCTATGTGAGGAATGATCCGAAGGTGCCGGTGCAGCGGATTTTGCGCACGTTGCTGCGGATGAAAATGTCGGGGGAGATTGATGAGATTATTCGGTTGTATACCGGCAACTCCGAAGCCAGCCCTTAACCCAACTAAATGAAAAAAGGGACTCATGCATGAGTCCCTTTTTCATATCAATAGGCAATTAAAGCAGAGCGCAAGAACCAGACATCGGGATCTTCGCTACATCACCCTTGCCTACGCACAATAGTGTGACTTTCGCTCCCTTCTTCAGCGAAGCCAGTGAATCGGCATCACTCTTTTCGAAAGCAAACTGCGGCTCCATGAACTGATTCACACCACCACGCAATGTGAGGTATGGATTACCCATGAAGTCAGTGTTGATGTCTGTGACAGTGCCCGACACCTTGAATTTTTTTCCTTTAAACTTCTGATCGGCAGCGACCGTGTTCTCGTTGTAAGCAACAGCAATATCACTTGCAGTCACAGTCGGTGTGGAAGCCAATTCCTGCTTTGCCTTCTCAAGCTCTGCTTCTGCACGTGCTTTTTTCGCGTCGGCGAGCGCCACTGCTTCCGCTTGCTTCTGCTCCGGAGACTTCATCGCATTGCTGATGAATCCAATAACAAAGAGGACAACTATGATAATGCCGAGCCATTTGAACAGTTTTTTCACGCCTTTCTTCCTCTGATAGTCGAGTTTTCCGTTACCGCACTACACAAGCTCGCCGATGCTGCCTGACGATTTCAAGCGAAGCGATTCTCTAGAATAGGTACGGGCGATGCAAGGCCAGTTGCCATCATTTATGTCAGGAGTACTGAGACAGGTTAGGGCTTGGCCATATCCCACTGGCACTTCTTCAGCCGATCTACGTCAGTACCACTCTCTTTCCGCGCATCAATGTTGCCGTCTGCGTCAAGATAGATGTCTGTATTAGGCCATCTGGGTGTGATGCTGATGCAATGATTACGTCCTCCCTTTTGACTCCACCACGAAAACTCCATGAAGAATTCGTCGTCTGGAAAGAGGAAACCATTGTCCATTGCCCCACCACCGGGACGCATGCCGCCTTTGTAAATACGATCTTGCACGTTCCAGATGTACCGGAATTCATCTTGCCCTGCTTTAGAGTAGTGAACATTCACTGTCGGCAAAGCGATGTCCCAGTGAGCGATCACCAAATACACCGCAGGTATCCACAGCACCCGCATGAACCATGTCCGACGCTTACTGACAGTTGTGGGCACGGATTCCATCTCCCCAGCTCTCTGGTGATACTGCAACAACTTCATCCATGATCATCTTCGCGGTCACTCCGCCTGCGGGATACTGTTCGGCGAGCTTAATCCCGATTTGAATCGATACCCTATCGGCAACGTCATCCCATGATCGCGGCGCATACCATGGGCTTGCCGTAGTGTGTGGGCCGGGATGTACTCTCTGCGCTTCAGGCTTGCTCAACTCGCCAGCTTTGGTGGCTGCGTCGGACAAAAGCTGCGCAACGCCAGCTCCGTCCAATAGCTCGCTTTCGGACATGCCGGCTATGACTCCGACATACCCGTAATGGATATTCGACCAGATATCGTAGAAGTAATCGTAGGCCCCCTGCTTGTGGTAAACGCCAACAAAAAGTTTGCGAAGCTTCGGCTTATGATCCCAGTCCATTCTCGGACCTACTTTACTTGCCCAGATTGTCCAAGCGGCGGCTATGTCCATGTAATTACCAAGGAGCCGGGCAGCTGGCGGACCCACGCCTTTTAGCGACGAAGGCTTCCTGTCTGGCGAAGCAGGATCATAGTTGTAGAGTTTTTGCATCGATGAGACTTCCGGGCTCAGGATATTTCGATTCATCTCACCTGCAATGTAGTCAGCCAGAGGCTCCATTTGGTCAGGATGGTTGCACGCGGCAGGTTGTACTTTATCCACATTCTGTTCTGGCTTCGGAGTGCCAGGATCTACGAGCGCGTTGGCGGCAACAGCCTTTTCTTTCAGTTGCGGATCAGCGAGAAGCGTGGCCATCTTCTCTTCGTCAACCGTCCCGTTGGGGCGAATCGCTCCAAGCGCCATGAAGTTGATGATGGTTGCCCCTCCAGCTCCCCCCATGACAAAACCACCACCGACATCACACGATCCGGTGATGATCGTTCCACCGTGACTTGTAGGGCTTCCTAAATGTGCCATGGGGCGGCCATTTACCAAAATCGAGGGAAATCCCGTGATGATGACAGCGCCGCATCCACAGGCATCGCCCACACGAGCGGATCCCATGAAATTGATATTTGTATCAGCAGACGCAGATGCGATTGGGGTTGTACCGTGTCCCGGTAATGGGCAGACATGCTTGTCACCCAATCGAGCAGAGGAAATCATTCGTCGTCCTTGTATCGAACATAAAACCTCCGTCATTGGAGGCGACAGCGTTATTTGCAGGGCCGCGAGACTACCGTACGGGTAGAGGGGCAGTCTTTAGGAAAATTCTGAAATTGATTCACGAATTTTCTGAGGGCGAGATGTAAGTTGCTGCCAGCCCTACCTTTGACTGTATTGAACGGAATGCCCAGTAGGCCGAGCAATGCCTTGCAGATAAGTTGGCAAGCAGGTTACATATTGATATGTCATACGCCTCCCCCTGATTGCTATACACCGCTAAAGCATCGCGATATTTACCAAAGATGAACCGACTCCCACAGGATCAATTTTCAACAAGGGTATTTGTGCTGATTCTTTAAATCGCAGACACAAAAAAACCGCAGTGGGCGAAACCCATGCAGTTCTGATTGAAGCGTTTGATGTTCGTTAAGGTGGTGCCCCCACCAGCCACACCCCGGCACACAATGTTCCCGCTGTGGCTGCTGCCTTCCGGCTCTGACCAGGTTCACGGGTAATCGTTGCGGGGGGACCGATGGGGTCACCATAACGACGCTCACCTGTCGGCGAGCCGCGCCATTGTACCTATCTGAGGTGAAGTTACAACCGTTGGTTGTAGATAAAAAATATGAATGGCTTCAAGGACATGCGTTGACGTTAAAAGATCGCAGCCTGCGACAGTTCCTACAGGGTCAGAACCTCATCCGCCTTGCCGCCCGCGCGCTGGATCACCAGGTGAATGAAATGCAGCTTGGCAATCGCCGCTGCCGGCAGCACGAACGGATAGAAATCCGGCTGGCCCATGCTGCGTGACAGTTCGTTGAGCATCCCGGCCAGTTCGATCCACGCGTTGACGAACGACAGGAAGGCTTCGCCACCGGGATGCTCCGGATCGTAGAGCGTACTGGGCGGGAACGGCTGGTAGTCGAAGTCCATCTCCCGCGCGCTCATGCCAAAGCCCAGGGCGGTGTCCACCGCGTCCATCATGTGCAGGTAATGCGCCCAGGTTTCCGCCCAGTCTTCCCATGGGTGCATGGTCGCGTAAGCGCTGACGTACTGCTGTGGCCAGTCCAGCGGCGCGCCCTGCTGATAGTGACGATCCAGCGACTCGGCATAACTGGCGCGTTCATCGCCGAACAGGTTGCGGAATGATCCGAGCCACGGGCCGTTGGCAATCAGCCGATCCCAGTAATAGTGCCCGACCTCATGACGAAAATGCCCGAGCAGCGTGCGATACGGCTCGTGCATCTGCGCCCTCACCTGCTCGCGATGGGCATCGTCGGCTTCTTTGATATCGAGGGTGATCAGGCCGTTGGCGTGGCCGGTCATCGGCGCTTTGCCTTCGAGGTCGACGCCGATGAAGTCGAAGGCCAGTCCGGTTTCTTCATCCACGGTTTTCGGGATGACCTGCAAGCCGAGGGTGATCAGTTGCGCGACCAGACGACGTTTGGCGATCTCGACCTTGCGCCAGCGTTCAGGGTTGTCCGGATCGGACAGGTCGGGGATGGTGCGATTGAGGCTACAGGCGATGCACAGGCTGTCATGGCCGTTGAACGGCAGCAGCCAGTTGCAGGCGGCAGGTGTGTCGAGGTTGGCGCAGCGGCGGAACAGCCCGGCGTCGGGGTCGGCGTCGAGCGTCCAGGTGCCGTCCTGCGGGCCGGGTTGCAACGAGGTCAGGCGACTTTGTTCGGGTTGGTAGCCCAGCAATGCGCTGCAGGCCAGACACTGGCTGTTGCGAAAAAACAGCGACTGGCCGCAGCGGCACGGCCAGACTTTGCTGTTGCGTGAAGATTCGCCCATGAACGGCGCGACGATGCGAGAACTGAGCTGCTCGAAAAAGCGGTACATGGCGATCTCTCCCTGGGGCTTGCCAAGACTAGATCATTCTCGCCTAGAGATCGTTCCCACTCATAACGGCGCTCCAGGGTGACAACACCATTGTGGCGAGGGGATTTAGCGAAACGTCGCACCGCCCCGACGGGTTGCGAAGCAGCCCCAAAACCTTACAATTCGGTCGAATCAGACAAACCGTGTGCTCAGATTTACGACTGCTGCGCAGCCGGTCGGGGATAAATCCCCTCACCACAAGTTTTGGGTTTACCCAATGACTCAGACGGAGATGCCGTGGGTTTTGAGGAAGGCGATAAAGGCTTCTTCATCCATCACTTTCACACCCAGCTCGTTGGCCTTGGTCAACTTCGACCCGGCGCCCGGACCGGCGACCACGCAATGAGTCTTGGCCGACACCGAACCCGCCACCTTGGCACCGAGGCTTTCCAGGTGCTCCTTGGCGACGTCACGGCTCATTAGCTCGACCTTGCCGGTCAGCACCCAGGTCTCGCCGGACAGCGGCAAACCTTCGACAACTTTTTTCTCGCTCTGCCAGTGCATGCCGAAATCACGCAGTTGTTTCTCGGCGCCCTCGGCAAGCTGACGATGCTCCGGCAGCGCAAAGAATTCACGCACCGAATTCGCCTGTTTCTCCGGCAACGCCTGACGCATGTCGAGCCAGTCGGCGTTCATCACCGCTTCCAGCGAGCCAAACTTGTCCGCCAGTTTCTGTGCGCCACCGGGGCCGACCGATGGAATGTGCAGCTTGTCGAGGAAGCCACCCAGCGTGGTGCTGGCAGCGAATTCGGCGCCTAACTCACCCTGATCCTGAATCTGCAAACCATGACCGAGCAATTCGCTGATCACCTGCTGGTTATGCGCATCTTCAAAGAAGCTGTGAATCTCGTGCGCCACTTCCAGGCCAACATCCGGCAGGTAGGTCAGCACTTGCGGCAGAGCTTGCTGCACACGCTCCAGCGAACCCAATGAGCGCGCCAGCACCTTGGCTGTTTCTTCGCCGACATCAGGAATACCGAGGGCATAGATGAAACGTGCCAGGCCCGGCTTCTTGCTGTCGGCAATGGCTGCCAGCAGTTTGTTGCTGGAGACTTCGGCAAAGCCTTCCAGATCGACGATGTCGTCGAACTTCAGCGCGTACAGATCGGCCGGCGAACTGACCAGACCTTCGTCGACCAGTTGCTCGACGCTCTTGTCGCCGAGGCCTTCGATGTCCATCGCACGGCGCGACACGAAGTGGATGATCGCCTGCTTCAACTGCGCGCCGCAGGCCAGACGACCGACGCAGCGATACACCGCACCTTCGCTGACCGTTTCCTTGCCCTTGCTGCGCTTGATCAATTGCGTGCGCTCGACGTGCGAGCCGCACACCGGGCAATTCTCAGGGATCGCTACCGGGCGTGCATCTTCAGGACGCCGTTCAGTGACCACTTGCACCACTTGCGGGATCACATCACCAGCGCGGCGGATGATCACGGTGTCGCCGATCATCAAGCCCAGCCGTGCGACTTCGTCCATGTTGTGCAGCGTGGCGTTGGCCACGGTGACGCCAGCCACCTTGACCGGTTTCAGACGCGCCACCGGGGTGACAGCGCCAGTGCGGCCGACCTGGAACTCCACATCGAGCAGCTCGGTGAGCTCTTCCATGGCCGGGAATTTATGCGCGATGGCCCAGCGCGGCTCGCGGGCGCGGAAGCCCAGCTCACGCTGATCGGCAATGCTGTTGACCTTGAACACCACACCGTCGATTTCGTAGGCCAGCGAGTTGCGACGTTCGCCGATGTCGCGGTAGTAATCCAGGCATTCGCCAATGCCTTTGGCCAGTTTCAGTTCGTGACTGATCGGCATGCCCCACTTCTGCAACTGCTTGAGGTTGCCGATGTGGGTGTCGGAAATATCGTGAGAGACCTGACCGATGCCGTAGCAGCAGAATTCCAGCGGACGGTTGGCCGTAATCTTCGAATCCAGCTGACGCAGACTGCCCGCCGCCGCATTACGCGGGTTGGCGAAGGTCTTGCCGCCGACTTCCAGTTGCGACGCGTTCAAACGCTCGAAACCGGCCTTGGACATGAACACTTCGCCACGCACTTCCAGCGTCGCCGGCCAGCCTTCACCGTGCAGCTTCAGCGGAATGTTACGCACGGTGCGCACGTTGACGCTGATGTCTTCACCCGTGGTGCCATCGCCGCGGGTAGCGCCACGCACCAGCACACCGTCCTGATACAGCAGGCTGACCGCCAGGCCATCAAGCTTCGGCTCACAGCTGTATTCCACCGCCGCGCCGCCACCGAACAGATCGCCGGCCGGCAGATCCAGACCTTCGGTCACGCGGCGATCGAACTCGCGCATGTCGGTTTCTTCGAAGGCGTTGCCGAGGCTGAGCATCGGCACTTCGTGACGCACCTGGGTGAAGGCGGTCAGCGCCACGCTGCCGACACGCTGAGTCGGCGAGTCGCTGGTGATCAGTTCCGGGTTGGCCGCTTCCAGCGCCTTGAGCTCGTGGAACAACCGGTCGTACTCGGCATCCGGAATGCTCGGCTCATCGAGAACGTGGTAACGGTAGTTGTGCTGATCCAGCTCAGCGCGCAGCTCTAGAATGCGGTTTTTGGCGGCGGTCATGGGTGTTCTCTCATAAAGCAAAAGAGCAGCCGAGGCTGCTCAATCTATTTTGCCGATTGCCTGTTTATAGCGAGGCAATCTTTTCAATCAACGCTTCTGGGTCAGGGCGCGGCGTTCGAATTCGACGATGCGCTGACGGTAGTGCTCGATGGTCTGCGCGGTCAGGACGCTGCGCTGGTCATCTTTCAGTTCGCCGTTCAATTCCTGAGACAGCTTACGGGCCGCGGCCACCATCACGTCGAAGGCCTGCTTCGGATGACGCGGGCCTGGCAGGCCGAGGAAGAAGCTCACCGCCGGGGTGCTGAAATGGTCGATGTCATCCAGATCAAAGATGCCCGGCTTGACCGCATTGGCCATGGAGAACAGCACTTCACCGTTGCCAGCCATGCTTTCGTGGCGGTGGAAAATGTCCATTTCGCCGAAACGCAGACCGCTTTCCAGAATGTTCTGCAACAGCGCCGGGCCTTTGAAGCCAGCGGCGTCGCGGCAGATCACGCTGATCACCAAGACTTCTTCAGCTTGTGGCTGATCCTTGTCGACCACGGCAGGCGAAGGCTTGCTGTCTTCGACGAAGTCATCGTCACGGCTGCTGAAGTTCGGGCCACCGTCCAGATCAAGATCCAGATTCAAGTCACCCTGGGCCGGACCGTTGCTGCCGCGCTTGCCACGCTTGGAGCCGGATTCGCGAGGCTCGCGTGCTTCACGGGCCGGCATGCTCACCGACGGCAGATCGTGTTCGTCCAGTTGTGGCTCTTTATGTGTGTCCAGGACGCGGGCCGGGCCCAACAGCTCAGCGCTGGTGTCCTCGTCCGGCAGGTTGGACAGACTTCGGTCAAGACGGAACTTCAGTTTTCCCTTGCCGCCGCGCATACGGCGCCAGCCATCGAAAAGAATACCGGCAATCACAATGATGCCGATGACGATCAGCCACTCGCGCAGACCGATTTCCATGTAATCCCGTGCCTCTATAAAAAATGCTGAAAAATAAGGGGTTTACACTGTGCAAACCGCTTTAAAACGTGGCGCCAACTCTATGTTCTGACAGGCGTTTTGCCCACGTATACGAAAAATTGACATTAAACTAGCACGACCAAAGACAACTTTACACCGTCTGTCTCATTGGCTTGCGCGAATATGTCGATTGGCCAGCAAGTCGAAGCCAGTAAAAAAGTCCTACAAACCCCTAATACCTTTCCGACACGACGCTGACTCAGGCGTCCACCATCGCCATCGCCTCCTCGACATCCACGGCTACCAGTCGCGAACAACCCGGTTCATGCATCGTTACCCCCATCAACTGCTCGGCCATTTCCATGGCGATCTTGTTGTGGGTGATATAGATGAACTGCACGGTCTGCGACATCTCTTTAACCAATCGTGCGTAGCGTCCAACGTTAGCGTCATCCAGTGGTGCGTCAACTTCATCGAGCATGCAGAACGGCGCCGGATTCAATTTGAAGATGGCAAAAACCAGTGCCAGTGCGGTCAGGGCTTTTTCCCCGCCGGAGAGCAAATGGATGGTGCTGTTCTTCTTTCCTGGCGGCTGCGCCATGATCGTTACCCCTGTATCGAGTAGATCTTCGCCCGTCAGTTCCAAATACGCCCGTCCACCACCGAAAACTTTTGGAAAAAGTGCCTGTAAACCGCCATTGATCTGATCAAAGGTATCTTTGAAACGGTTTCGGGTTTCCTTGTCGATCTTGCGGATGACGTTTTCCAGCGTCTCCAGTGCTTCCACCAGATCGGCGTTCTGAGCATCCAGATAACGCTTACGCTCGGATTGTTGCGTGTATTCGTCGATGGCCGCGAGGTTGATCGCACCCAGGCGTTGAATCCGCGCATTGATTCGTTCGAGTTCTTCTTCGGCTTCACGTTCACTGGCCTGCGCCGTCAATGTCGCGAGCACGCCGTTGAGATCGTAGCCGTCTTCCAGCAGTTGATCCTGCAAAGCCTTGCGGCGCACGGTCAGGGCTTGCCATTCCATGCGTTGCTGTTCGAGCTGACCACGGATCAGTTGCGATTGCTGCTCGGCCTGAGTCCGGCGTTTTTCCGCGTCGCGCAGTTCGCGATCGGCATCTTCAAGGGCGATCTGCGCGGTCTTGAGTTCTTCGTCGACGGTCATGCGCTTGTCGAGCAGCTCTTCGAGTTTCAGGCGCAGCTCTTCCAGCGGTGCCTCGCCCTCCTCCAGATTGAGACTCAACTGTTCGCGCTTTTCAGTCAGACGTTCGGACTGCATTTCCAGACGCTCCAGCGCCTGGCGCGTGGAGTCGTGCTGCGCGCGCAACGAGCCGAGACGCACGGCCAACTGATGCGCGTGATCCTTGTGCTGCCGCGCTTCCTGACGCACGCGATCGAGGCGCTCGCGCAGGCTATCGCGCTGGGCCAGCAGCAACTCGCGCTGCTCGGTGTCCAGCGCCATGGCGTCGAGGGCTTCCTGCAATTGCATGCGCGCTTCGCCGATGTGTTCGTGCTCAAGTGCGCGCTGCTCGCCGAGCTCGACCAGCTCCTCATCGAGGCGAGTACGACGCAGCGTCAGTTGTTCGGCCTTGGCCTTGCCGGCGGACAACTGCGCTTTCAACTCGCCTTGCTGGCGGGCTTCGTCTTGCAGCAAACGACGCAAATGTTCGCGACCGTTTTCCTGCTGACGCTGTTGCGCACGCAGGGTTTGCAAACGGGTTTCCATGGCCTCGACCGTGGCTTCACGCTCTTCACGTTCGAGATGCAGCGCTTCGATTTCCTGGCCACGAGCGAGCATGCCGCTCTCCGCTTCACTGGCGCGACGCACGCGCAGGAAATGCCGGCCGACCCAGTAACCATCACGACTGATCAAGCTCTGGCCGGCACTCAACTGACCGCGCAAGGCCAGCGCCTGCTCCAGACTGTCGACCGGTTTGACCTGACCGAGCCATGGCGACAGATCGATCTGCGCCTCGACCTTGTCCAGCAAGCTGCCCGCGACTCGCACGCCGTCGGTACCGGGGCTGAGCAGGCGCAAATCGCCCTGGGTGAAACCGGACAAATCGAAACCGCTGAAATCATCCACCAGCACCGCTTGCAGATCGGCGCCGAGCACAGTTTCCACCGCCAGCTCCCAACCCGACTCCACCTTCAGGCCTTCGGCCAGACGCGGACGTTCAGCAAGGTTGTGTTCCTTCAGCCATTCGGCGGTGCCGGTGCCCGGATCGAGCGCGGCCTGCTGCAAGGCTTCAAGCGATGCGAGGCGACCGTTGAGGCGCTGCAAATCGCCCTGCGCCTGTTGCTGCGCGGTCAACGCTTGCTGCAACTCCTGACGCAGTTGTTCGAGCTTTTCGACCTGCGCTTCTTCGCTGGTCTGCAAATCTTCAAGGGTCGCTTCGGACTCGGCGAGCTGCTCGTTGAGCTCCATGATCGCCGCGTCTTCGGGATCGGCCGAGAGCAGCGCGCGCTCTTCGCCGAGACGTTTCTGCCGATCGGCCAGGCGCTCCATGCTGGTTTCCAGCTGCTGGATGCGCGACTGCTGCACTTCGGCCTGACGACGCGGTTCGGCGGCGGTCAGGTTGAATGTGTCCCACTGCTCCTGCCAGCCATGCATGACGGATTCGGAATCTTCCAGCGCAGCGGCAGCTTCTTCGGCGGCGGCGCTGGTGATTTCCTGCTCGGGGGTGAGCATGTCCAGCTCTTCGCCAAGGGTCAGCAGCAAGGTGCGGTCGTGACCGAGGTGCGATTCGGTTTCCAGGCGCGCGCGCTCGGCTTCTTTCAGATCGTCCTGCAACTGACGCAAGCGTTGCTGGCCGTGCTGAATGCTCTGCTCGACCCGGGCGATGTCGCCGCCGACCGAATAGAAGCGCCCTTGCACCAGATTAAAGCGCTCCGACAGATCGTGGTGCCCGTCGCGCAGGCGCTCGATGGCCGCGTCGGCGTTACGTTGCTCGGCGACCAGCGCTTCGAAACTGACTTCCTGAGTGCCGATGATCGACTCGCGCTGGCCGACCTGATCGTTCAGATCCTGCCAGCGCAGCGCCGACAATTGCGCCTTGAGCTGACGCTCTTCGGCTTTGAATTCCTGATACTTCTTCGCCGCCTCGGCCTGACGGTGCAAGCGTTCGAGTTGACGCTCAAGCTCGTCGCGCAGGTCGGTCAGACGGGCGAGGTTTTCGTGGGTGCGGCGGATACGGTTTTCGGTCTCGCGCCGGCGTTCCTTGTACTTGGAGATGCCCGCCGCTTCTTCGATGAAGTTACGCAGGTCTTCGGGCTTGGACTCGATCAGCTTGGAGATCATCCCCTGCTCGATGATCGAGTAGCTGCGCGGGCCGAGGCCGGTGCCG
Source organism: Pseudomonas sp. LBUM1648 (assembly GCF_059716145.1). Taxonomy (NCBI): domain Bacteria; kingdom Pseudomonadati; phylum Pseudomonadota; class Gammaproteobacteria; order Pseudomonadales; family Pseudomonadaceae; genus Pseudomonas; species Pseudomonas sp. LBUM1648. The sequence goes on along the minus strand of NZ_CP166808.1, from coordinate 2,086,369 downwards.
AGGAAGATGTCGGTGATGTCACGACGACGGCATTTGGTGCCGTTGAGGTAATAAGTGGTCTGGCTGTCGCGGGTGACTTTGCGGCGAATGGAAATCTCCGCGTAGGCCGCGTATTCGCCCAGCAGCGTGCCGTCGGAGTTGTCGAACACAAGTTCGATGCTCGCCTGACTCACCGGTTTGCGGCTTGTCGAGCCGTTGAAGATGACGTCGGTCATCGACTCGCCACGCAGGTTTTTCGCCGAACTTTCGCCCATCACCCAGCGCACGGCGTCGATGATGTTCGACTTGCCGCAACCGTTCGGCCCGACGACCGCCGCCATGTTACTGGGGAAGTTCACCGTGGTCGGGTCGACGAAGGATTTGAATCCCGCCAGCTTGATGCACTTGAGCCGCACGCTTAGGCAACCGTCAGGGCAGACACCACCAGATCGCAACTGCGCTGGGCGTAAGCCGTCAGCACGATGCGGATCTGCGGCAAATCGCGGGCAAGCACAGCGGCCAACAAGCGCTCGAACAATTCAAGGAACTCGCTCATCTCGGCCTTGCGCTGTTCGAGGGCGAGGAAGTACGCGCGGCTCATGGCCGGTTGCAGGTTCTCGACGGTCTCTTGCAGGTACGGATTGTTGGCGAATGGATAGGCGGCGCGCATCACGGCGAAGCTGTCGTCGACAAACGCGCGGATGTCCTGACGCTCGTAGCTGGCGGTGAGGCGCTGCTGGATCTGCACGAACGGCGCCATGTCGGACTGGACTTGCCAGCCGTTGGCCACCGAGTTGCCGAGCAGGATGTACAGCTCGCTCATCAGCGTGCACAGGCTCTGCACCTTGTGCGCCGTCAGCTCAGTGACGTGCGCGCCACGGCGCGGCAGGATCGCGATCAGGTGGCGGCGTTCGAGGATCAGCAAAGCTTCGCGGACCGATCCGCGGCTGACATTCAATGCCAGCGTCACCTTCTGTTCCTGGATGCGCTCTCCCGGCTTCATTTCGCCACGAATGATGCGTTCGGCGAGGTGGTGAGCAATTTGCTCGGCGAGGCTGTCCGGCGCCTTGAACGTCATGGTTGTCCTTCAAACTCTATCGATCTGCACAAGCGGCGCAGTGTAGCGCAAATGCACGGTCATGGCGGAGTGCCCACTCAGCGGTTTTTGGCACGATTCCCGCAACTTTCTATAGAAAAACAAACAAAAAACCAGGTGACTCAATGAGGGTCAATACTGAATAGACACGTTGTTGATCGACGAAATGCATTTTCTTGACCTTTAAGTCAGAAAACCATTGACCGAAAAGTCAGAGCTGCTAAATTCGGCTCAAGTCGGTTAACAACAATAATGAGTCTGCGAGGCCTTCCGTGATCCAGTTTTTACTTAACCAGGAACTCCGTAGCGAGCACGCCCTGGACCCGAATCTGACTGTGCTCAATTACCTGCGCGAACACGTGGGCAAATCCGGTACCAAAGAAGGTTGCGCCAGCGGTGACTGCGGCGCCTGCACCGTGGTGGTCGGCGAGTTACAAACGGATGACGATGGTCGCGAACACATTCGCTATCGCAGCCTCAACTCGTGCCTGACGTTCGTTTCGTCGCTGCACGGCAAACAACTGATCAGCGTCGAAGATCTCAAGCACAAAGGCGAACTGCACAGCGTGCAGAAAGCCATGGTCGAGTGCCACGGCTCACAGTGCGGGTTCTGCACCCCCGGTTTCGTCATGTCGCTGTTCGCCCTGCAAAAGAACAGCGATGCACCGGATCAGGCCAAAGCCCACGAAGCGCTGGCCGGCAACCTCTGCCGCTGCACCGGCTACCGGCCGATTCTGGCCGCTGCCGAACAATCGTGTTGCGGCAAACAGCCGGATCAGTTCGACGCCCGCGAAGCCGACACCATCGCCCGCCTCAAAGCCATTGCCCCGACCGATATAGGCGAACTCAACAGCGGTGACAAACGCTGCCTGGTGCCGCTGACCGTGGCCGATCTGGCTGACCTCTACGACGCTTACCCGCAAGCCCGGCTGCTGGCCGGCGGCACCGATCTGGCGCTGGAAGTCACGCAGTTCCACCGCACCCTGCCGGTGATGATTTACGTCGGCAACGTCGCGGAAATGAAGCGCATCGACAGCTTCGACGACCGTATCGAAATTGGTGCCGCCACCGCCCTCTCCGACTGCTACGAAGCGCTGAACGCCGAGTACCCGGACTTCGGCGAACTGCTGCACCGTTTCGCCTCTCTGCAAATCCGCAACCAGGGCACCCTCGGCGGCAACATCGGCAACGCTTCGCCGATCGGTGACTCGCCACCGCTGCTGATCGCCCTCGGCGCACAAATCGTGCTGTGCAAGGGTGAAACCCGGCGCACGTTGAACCTTGAGGACTACTTCATCGATTACCGCGTCACCGCGCGTCAGGAAAGCGAGTTCATCGAGAAAATCATCGTCCCGCGTGCCAGCGCCGAGCAGCTGTTCCGCGCCTATAAAGTCTCGAAACGCCTGGATGACGACATCTCCGCCGTCTGCGCCGCGTTCAACCTGCGCATCGAAAACGGTGTGATCAGCGATGCCCGTGTCGCCTTCGGCGGCATGGCCGCGATTCCGAAACGCGCCGCCCATTGCGAAGCCGTTTTGCTCGGCCAGCCGTTCAACAACGCTGTGGTCGAACGCGCCTGCGCCGCACTGGCCGAAGACTTCACGCCGCTCTCGGACTTCCGCGCCAGCAAGGAATATCGCCTGCTCAGCGCGCAGAACCTGCTGCGCAAATACTTCATCGAACTGCAAACACCGCACATCGAGACTCGGGTGACCGCTTATGTCTAACCATCACGCCGTAGAGAAGACTCAAGCTGAACTGGCCGAGCTGTTCGCCCAGGACCTGACCACCGGTGTCGGCCGCAGCGTCAAGCACGACAGCGCCGCCAAGCACGTGTCCGGTGAAGCGCAGTACATCGATGACCGGCTCGAATTCCCGAATCAGTTGCACCTGTACGCACGCATGTCGGACCGTGCCCACGCGAAAATCATTAGCATCGACACCAAGCCCTGCTACGCCTTCGAAGGCGTGCGCATCGCCATCACCCACGAAGACTTGCCGGGCCTGAAAGACATCGGCCCGCTGATGCCCGGCGACCCGTTGCTGGCGATCGACGACGTGCAGTTCGTCGGTCAACCGGTGCTGGCCGTGGCGGCGAAAGATCTGGAAACCGCACGCAAAGCGGCGATGGCCGCGATCATCGAATACGAAGATCTCGAGCCAGTGCTCGACGTGGTCGAAGCCCTGCGCAAACGCCACTTCGTGCTCGACAGTCACACCCATCAACGTGGTGATTCGGCCGGTGCTTTGGCCACTGCCGAACACCGTATTCAAGGCACGCTGCACATCGGCGGTCAGGAACACTTTTACCTGGAGACGCAGATCTCCTCGGTGATGCCGACCGAAGACGGCGGCATGATCGTCTACTGCTCGACGCAGAACCCGACCGAAGTGCAGAAACTGGTCGCCGAAGTGCTCGACGTTTCGATGAACAAGATCGTTGTCGACATGCGCCGCATGGGCGGCGGTTTTGGTGGCAAGGAAACTCAGGCCGCCAGCCCGGCATGCCTGTGCGCGGTGGTTGCGCACCTCACCGGCCAGCCAACCAAGATGCGCCTTCCGCGCGTTGAAGACATGCTGATGACCGGCAAGCGTCACCCGTTCTACGTCGAGTACGACGTCGGTTTCGACAGCACCGGGCGCCTGCACGGGATCAACATGGACCTGGCCGGCAACTGCGGCTGCTCGCCGGACTTGTCCGCATCGATCGTTGACCGGGCGATGTTCCACTCGGACAACTCGTACTACCTCGGCGACGCGACCATCAACGGTCATCGCTGCAAGACCAACACCGCCTCGAACACCGCTTACCGTGGTTTCGGTGGCCCGCAAGGCATGGTCGCCATCGAAGAAGTGATGGACGCAATTGCCCGTCATCTCAACCTTGATCCGCTGGCCGTGCGCAAGGCCAACTACTACGGCAAGACCGAGCGCAACGTCACGCACTATTACCAAACCGTCGAGCACAACATGCTCGAAGAGATGACCGCCGAACTGGAAGAAAGCAGCCAGTACGCCGAGCGCCGCGAAGCGATCCGCCGCTACAACGCCAATAGCCCGATCCTGAAAAAAGGCCTGGCGCTGACACCGGTGAAATTCGGCATTTCCTTCACCGCCAGCTTCTTGAACCAGGCCGGTGCACTGATCCACATCTACACCGACGGCAGCATCCACCTGAACCACGGCGGCACGGAGATGGGCCAGGGCCTCAACACCAAGGTCGCGCAGGTTGTGGCCGAAGTGTTCCAGGTCGAAATCGACCGCGTGCAGATCACCGCGACCAACACCGACAAGGTGCCGAACACCTCGCCGACGGCGGCGTCCAGCGGTGCTGACTTGAACGGTAAAGCGGCGCAGAACGCGGCGGAAATCATCAAGAAGCGTCTGGTCGAATTCGCTGCACGCCACTTCAAAGTCACTGAAGAAGACGTTGAATTCCACAACGGCCACGTGCGCGTTCGCGACCACATTCTGACCTTCGAAGCGCTGATCCAGCAGGCGTATTTCAATCAGGTCTCACTGTCGAGCACCGGGTTCTACAAGACCCCGAAAATCTATTACGACCGTAGCCAGGCCCGTGGCCGCCCGTTCTACTACTTCGCGTTTGGCGCGGCGTGCTGCGAAGTGATCGTCGACACACTGACCGGCGAGTACAAGATGCTGCGCACCGACATCCTTCACGACGTCGGCGCCTCGCTGAACCCGTCCATCGATATCGGTCAGGTGGAAGGGGGGTTCGTCCAGGGCATGGGCTGGCTGACCATGGAAGAGCTGGTCTGGAACAACAAAGGCAAGCTGATGACCAACGGCCCGGCCAGCTACAAGATCCCGGCCGTGGCGGACATGCCGCTGGACCTGCGGGTGAAGCTGGTGGAAAACCGCAAGAACCCGGAAGACACGGTGTTCCATTCCAAGGCTGTCGGTGAGCCACCGTTCATGCTCGGGATTGCCGCGTGGTGTGCGATCAAGGACGCCGTGGCGAGCCTCGGCGACTACAAACATCAACCGAAAATCGACGCGCCAGCGACGCCGGAGCGGGTGTTGTGGGGGTGTGAGCAGATGCGCCAGTTGAAAGCGGTGAAAGCCGTCGAAGTCGAGTCAGAAGTAGTGGTTTGATCGTTCCCACGCTCTGCGTGGGAATGCAGCCCGCGACGCTCTGCGTCGCATCCTGAAAAGCGGACGCGGAGCGTTCAGAGATGCATTCCCACGCAGAGCGTGGGAATGATCTTGGGAGGTGAATATGTACAACTGGATCGACGCCCTCGCCGACCTGCAGAACCAGGGCGAACCCTGTGTTCTGGTGACGATCATCGAAGAACTCGGCTCGACGCCACGCAACGCTGGCTCGAAAATGGTCGTCAGTGCCAGACAGATCTTCGACACCATCGGTGGCGGGCATCTGGAATACAAAGCCATGCAGATCGCCCGCGACATGCTCGCCAGCGGCAAGCAAGACACCTATCTGGAGCGCTTCAGCCTCGGCGCCAGCCTCGGCCAGTGCTGCGGCGGCGCCACCGTGTTGCTGTTCGAACCGATGGGCCAGGTGCAGGCGCAGATTGCCGTGTTCGGCGCCGGCCACGTCGGCCGCGCGCTGGTGCCGCTGCTCGCCAGCCTGCCCTGCCGCGTGCGCTGGATCGATTCGCGGGAGGAGGAATTCCCCGAACAGATTCCCAAAGGCGTGCGTAAAATCGTCGCCGAAGAGCCTGTGGATGAAATCGATGACCTGCCCGCCGGCAGCTACTGCATCGTCATGACCCACAACCATCAGCTCGATCTGGAGCTGACCGCCGCGATCCTCAAGCGCAACGACTTCACCTGGTTCGGCCTGATCGGCTCGAAGACCAAACGCGCCAAGTTCGAACACCGTTTGCGTGACCGTGGTTTCGACGCCAGCGTCGTGCAACGCATGCGTTGCCCGATGGGCATCGGCGAAGTCAAAGGCAAACTGCCTGTGGAAATCGCCATTTCCATCGCCGGCGAAATCATCGCCACCTATAACGCCAATTTCGGCCAGCACACCGCCAGCGCCGAACCGATTGCCAAACTGCTGCCTGTTTCGCGCCGCAGTGAAGCCACCAAACTCAAAGCCTCAAATTGATTAGAGAACCCTCATGCCTCTGACTCGCAAAGCCTACCGCGCCGCCATCCTGCACAGCATCGCCGATCCCGCCGAAGTCGGGATCGAAGCCTCCTACGAGTATTTCGAGGACGGCCTGCTGGTGGTCGATGACGGCAAGATCAGCGCCCTCGGCCACGCCAGCGAACTGCTGCCGACGCTGCCGGCGGACATCGAGATCAACCACTATCAAGATGCTCTGATCACCCCGGGCTTCATCGACACCCACATCCACCTGCCGCAAACCGGCATGGTCGGCGCGTATGGCGAGCAACTGCTCGATTGGCTGAACACCTACACCTTCCCGTGCGAAAGCCAGTTCGGCGACAAGGCGCATGCTGACGATGTCGCCGACATCTTCATCAAGGAATTGCTGCGCAACGGCACCACCACGGCGTTGGTGTTCGGCAGCGTGCACCCGCAGTCGGTGAACTCGTTCTTCGAGGCGGCCGAAAAACTTGATCTGCGGATGATCGCCGGCAAGGTCATGATGGATCGCAACGCCCCGGACTACCTGACCGACACCGCCGAATCCAGCTACGTCGAGAGCAAGGCGCTGATCGAGCGCTGGCACGGCAAGGGCCGCCTGCACTATGCGGTGACCCCGCGTTTCGCCCCGACCAGTACCCCGGAACAATTGACCCTCGCCGGGCAATTGCTGACCGAATACCCGGATCTGTACATGCAGACCCACATCAGCGAGAACCTCAAGGAAATCGAGTGGGTCAAGGAACTGTTCCCGGAGCGCAAGGGTTACCTCGACGTTTACGATCACTACAAACTGCTCGGCGAGCGCTCGGTGTTCGCCCATGGCGTGCACCTGTGCGACGACGAATGCGCGCGTCTGGCGGAAACGGGCTCGGCAATCTCGTTCTGCCCGACTTCGAACCTCTTCCTCGGCAGCGGCTTGTTCAACCTGCCGATGGCCGAGAAGCATAAATTGAACGTCGGCCTCGGCACTGACGTCGGCGGCGGCACCAGTTTCTCGCTGCTGCAAACCTTGAACGAAGCTTACAAAGTGATGCAGTTGCAAGGTGCGCGCTTGAGTCCGTTCAAGTCGTTGTATCTGGCGACGCTGGGTGGAGCGCGGGCGCTGCGTCTGGAAGACAAGATCGGCAACCTGCAACCGGGTTCCGACGCTGACTTCCTGGTGCTGGATTACAACGCCACGCCGTTGCTGAGCTATCGCTTGAAGCAGGCGAACAATATTGCCGAGACGTTGTTTGTGTTGATGACGCTGGGGGATGACCGCACGGTGCAGCAGACTTATGCGGCGGGTGCGCTGGTGCATCAGCGCTGAGTTTTCCCGAGACATAAAAAATCCCCCGGTGGTGTTCAGCCCCGGGGGATTTTTATTGCCTGTCAGTACGCCTTCGCGAGCAGGCTCGCTCCCACATTTGAAATGCATTCCCCTGTGGGAGCGAGCCTGCTCGCGAAGGGAGCGACTCGGTCTACTTTAGAGCTTGGCCGCAGGCCGCCCCGGCTTCTTGGTCTGCAACAAATGCGAGAACACCGCATGCAGATCATCCGAAGCGCTTTCCTCGTCGAGGTTGAGCTTGCTGTCGATGTGATCCATGTGATGCATCATCAGGTCCACCGCCAGCTCACCGTTGCGCGCTTCGATCGCGTCGATCAACTGGGTGTGTTCGTCGTAGGAGCAATGCGAACGGTTGCCGCTTTCATACTGGGCGATGATCAGCGACGTCTGCGAGACCAGGCTGCGCTGGAAGCTGATCAGCGGGGCGTTCTTCGCCGCTTCGGCGAGTTTCAGGTGGAACTCACCCGACAAACGAATACCGGCACCACGATCACCGCGCGAGAAGCTGTCGCGCTCGTCGTTGACCATCTGGCGCAGCTCGGCGATCTGTTCGGCGGTGGCATGTTGCACAGCCAGTTCAGTGATCGCACGCTCGACCAGACGACGGGCCATGAACACCTGGCGCGCTTCTTCAACGCTCGGGCTGGCAACCACAGCGCCACGGTTCGGCCGCAACAACACGACGCCTTCATGGGCCAGACGCGACAGCGCGCGGCGAATGATGGTGCGGCTGACCCCGAAGATTTCCCCCAACGCTTCTTCGCTCAATTTTGTGCCGGGCGCCAGACGCTGTTCGAGGATGGCCTCGAAAATATGCGCGTAGACAATATCGTCCTGGGTTCCGCTGCGGCCGGCTTTGCCTGCTCGCGGTTGTTTCTTGAGGGGTTGCAACTGTTCGTTCATGGGCACTCGAGTCGGGAGAACTGCGGCGAATAGACCGTGACTGTAATACGGCACAGTAGGTCGCTGGCAAGTATCGCGTAAAAAACAGCGCGATTGTACACAATGGATGGTGGCAACACGACTGTATGGCTGTTTGTGACCACGGCTGTATTGCAACGATCCGTTACGATTGAGTTTAGGCTTGATCGCAGAATCCGCCTTTTGAACACAACTGCTCTTATGTAGGAGCTGCCGAAGGCTGCGATCTTTTGACTTTGACTTTAGAAGCAAGATCAAGAGATCGCAGCCTTCGGCAGCTCCTACAGGGTTTATGTTGTGGCAGACGTCTTTATCAGAACAAGGAACACCGCCGTCATGAACGACGCCACGCATACCCAACTGCGTCCCTTTTCCGACACCTCGCCCTCGGCCATCGTCGCCGGTTTTATTGCGATGATGACCGGCTACACCAGTTCGCTGGTGCTGATGTTCCAGGCCGGGCAAGCAGCGGGCCTGACCAGCGGGCAGATTTCCTCGTGGATCTGGGCGATCTCGATTGGCATGGCGGTGTGTTCGATCGGCCTGTCGCTGCGTTATCGCACGCCAATCACCATCGCCTGGTCCACTCCCGGCGCGGCGTTGTTGATCACCAGCCTGGGCGGCGTCAGTTACGGCGAGGCCATCGGCGCCTACATCACCTGCGCGGTGTTGGTGACGATTTGCGGGCTGACCGGCAGTTTCGAACGTCTGGTGAAAAAGATTCCGGCCTCACTGGCGGCCGCGCTGCTGGCGGGGATACTGTTCAAGATCGGCAGCGAAATCTTCGTCGCCGCACAACACCGCACCGGCCTGGTTCTGGGGATGTTCTTCACGTATCTGCTGATCAAGCGTCTGTCGCCGCGCTATGCCGTGCTCGCCGCCCTGCTGATCGGCACCGCGCTGTCGGGCTTCATGGGCCTGCTGGATTTCAGCGGTTTTCATCTGGAAGTGGCGACACCGGTATGGACCACGCCGCACTTCTCGCTGGCGGCGACCATCAGCATCGGCATCCCGCTGTTCGTGGTGGCGATGACTTCGCAGAACATGCCCGGCATCGCCGTCTTGCGCGCAGACGGCTATAACGTCCCGGCCTCGCCGCTGATCACCACCACGGGCATCGCCTCGTTGTTGCTGGCGCCGTTCGGCTCCCACGGCATCAACCTCGCCGCCATCAGCGCGGCGATCTGCACCGGCCCTCACGCCCATGAAGATCGCAACAAACGCTACACCGCAGCGGTGTGGTGCGGGATTTTCTACGGGATTGCCGGGGTGTTCGGCGCCACATTGGCGGCGCTGTTTGCCGCGCTGCCGAAAGAACTGGTGCTGTCGATTGCTGCACTGGCGCTGTTTGGCTCGATCATCAACGGATTGAGCATTGCCATGACTGAGGTGAAGGAACGTGAAGCGGCGCTGATCACCTTCATGGTCACGGCGTCGGGGCTGACGCTGTTTTCCATCGGTTCGGCGTTTTGGGGGATTGTTGCGGGGGTGTTGACGCTGGTGATTCTGAACTGGCGTAAAGCATAAAACGCCAGGCATAAAAAAACGGCGACCCTTAGGTCGCCGTTTTTTTCAGTATCACTTAGCCGCGTTGATCGGCTTTTCCGGATACCAAACGTCCAGCAGTGGGCTGACGGTCATACCGGTCAGCTCAGTGCGGTTTTTCAGCCAGGCTTCAACAGCAGCGCGCTGCTCTTCGTTGACCGAGCCACGCTTCTGCAGGCAAACCAGACCGAAGTCATCGCCGCCAACATAACCCAGACCGTTGGCTTCCATGGCTTCTTTGATGAATGCTTCGAGGAAAGCGTCAATGGCTTCTTCGGACAAGTCTTCTTTGAAGTCCAGGTTCAGTTCGAAACCCAGCTCTTGAAATTCATCAACGCACAGTTTTTTGCGCAGACGCTGGGAACGGTTAGTCGCCATTGGAACAATCCTCTTAAGTAATAACGGCCGGCACTTTACCAGTTTAAGACGTCAATTGCCCGCCTCTGTGGACGCTGAGGCCGACCGCCTGTAAAAAAATCACCGATTAGCCCACCCGCCGACGGCACAAGTGGTTACACCTTGGGGCATAATGCCGACACTTTCATGACCACTGAGGGCTTTTTCATCCATGTCCTCGTCTTTTTCCCCCTCTTCTGCAGGGTTTTATTTCATATGATCAAATCGTTGCGTCCTCTTTTGCTGGCCGGCCTTCTTCTTCCTTTGGCCCTGCCTGTTTCTGCTGCCACCCTCAATACCTCCCTCACCCCCAACGTCGAAAAAGCCCTCAAGGCCAGCAAGCTCCAGCCTTCTGCGCTGTCGCTGGTGATGGTGCCGCTCGACGGCCCGGGCACGGCGACCGTGTACAACGCTGACGTGTCGGTCAACCCGGCCTCGACCATGAAACTGGTCACGACTTACGCGGCGCTGGAAATGCTTGGTCCCAACCATCAGTGGAAAACCGAGTTCTACACCGACGGCGACCTGAACGGCGGCATCCTCAACGGCAACCTCTACCTCAAGGGTGGCGGCGATCCGAAACTGAACATGGAAAAACTCTGGCTGTTGATGCGTGACCTGCGCGCCAACGGCGTGACGCAGATCACCGGTGATCTGGTGCTGGACCGCAACTTCTTCGTGCAGCCGCAACTGCCGGAATTCAACGATGACGGCAATGACGAGAACAAGCCGTTCCTGGTCAAGCCTGACTCACTGCTGGTCAACCTCAAGGCCCTGCGCTTTGTGGCGCGCAATGACGGTGGCCGCGTGCTGATTTCGGTGGAGCCACCGATCGCCAGCATCCGCATCGAAAACACCGTCAAGGCCCTCAATTCCAAGCAATGCACCGGCGGCGTGCGCTACAACCCGGTGCCACAGGCTGATGGCAGCGTGACTGTCACCGTCGCCGGCCAGTTGGGCGAAGGCTGCAGCTCGCAGACGTACCTGTCGCTGCTTGACCACGCGACCTACACCGCTGGCGCCGTTCGCGCGATCTGGAAAGAACTGGGTGGCAGCATTCAGGGCAAGGATCGTCTGGCGTCGACCCCGAACAACGCCAAACTGCTGGCCCGCGCCTACTCGCCGGATCTGGCGGAAATCATCCGCGACATCAACAAATACAGTAACAACACCATGGCCCAGCAGCTGTTCCTGAGCCTGGGACAGAAATTTCGCAACGACGCCGACGGTGACGACGCCAAAGCAGCGCAACGCGTAGTGCGTCAGTGGCTGGCGAAGAAAGGCATTACCGCGCCGCACCTGGTGATGGAGAACGGCTCCGGCCTGTCCCGCGCTGAACGTGTCAGCGCCCGCGAAATGGCCGGCATGTTGCAAGCCGCTTGGCACAGCCCGTACTCCGCCGAATTTATCAGCTCGCTGCCGATTGCCGGCACCGACGGCACCATGCGCAAACGCCTGAAGACCACCGCGATGCGCGGTGAAGCTCACGTCAAGACCGGCACCCTGAACACCGTGCGAGCGATTGCCGGTTTCAGCCGTGACGTCAATGGCAATACCTGGGCGGTGGTGGCGATCCTCAACGACAAGGCACCGTTTGGTGCATCGTCAGTGCTGGATCAGGTGCTGCTGGATCTGTATCGCCAGCCGAAGACGGCGCAGACGGCTTCGGTCCTGTAATCCAAGTTCAAGCAACACCACAAAAACCTGTGGGAGCGAGCCTGCTCGCGAAGGCGTCAGGTCAGTCAATAAATGTGCTGACTGATACACCGCCTTCGCGAGCAGGCTCGCTCCCACATTGGTTTGGTGGCAGGGCTTAACCCATCTGCTCAACCCGATCCCGCCCGCCCTGCTTCGCCGCGTACACGCCCGAATCCGCCCGCAACAGCAGTGAATCCGCGCCTTCCCCCGGTCGCCAACTGGCGATGCCAAAACTCGCGGTGACCACGCCGACCACATCCACCGGCGCACTGCGTAGCCCTTGCCACAATTCCTGCGCCAGCATGTGCGCGTGTTCGCCGTCGATGTCCGGGCACAATACCATGAACTCTTCGCCACCCAATCGGCAGAACACATCGGTGCGCCGCAGCCGATGGCCAATACGCTCGCACACCGCCTGCAACACCCGGTCACCGACGGCATGGCCGTAATGATCGTTGATCCTTTTGAAATGATCGATGTCGAGCATGATCACCGACAGTTCACCACCGCCGCGCTCGACCCGGGCCATTTCGGTGGTCAAGCGCTCCTGGAAATAGCGACGGTTATGAATGCCGGTCAGCGAGTCGGTTATCGACAGCGCGCGAAGCTCTTCCTCGACCCGCTTCAAGTCGGAAATGTCCGAGATGTAGCCGTGCCACAGCACACCGCCACCGGGCAGCTCTTCCGGCGTCGCCTCGCCGCGCACCCAGCGCAGACCGCGCTCGGGCAACTGCACGCGATATTCCTCGCGCCACGGGCTGAGGTTATCGGCCGATTCACGGATCGAAGTACGCACGCGGGTAATGTCCTGCGGGTGGATGCGAGAAAAGATCGCCTCGGCGTCGAGCAACAGTACGTCCGGTGCCAACTCGTAAATGTCGCGAATACCATCGCTGGCGTAAATCACGCTGAAACGCCCGCCGAACTCCATTTTGCATTGATAGATGCCGCCCGGAACGTGGGCGCTGAGCTTCTTTAGCAACAAGTCCCGCGCTGCCAGCGCCTCGTGCACACGCTTGCGTTCGGTGATGTCGATACAGATTGCCAGATGCCCGACCCACAGCCCCTGCTCGTCAATGACCGGGGTGGCGAGCATGTTCACCGGCAGATGACTGCCATCGCTGCGCACCAGCGTCCATTCGCGTGCCTCATGACCGCCGACTTCACCGCCCTCGACCAGCATCGCCTGGCAGGTCGGAATGCTCTTGCCGTAACGCGCGCTCAACTCCGCAGAACGCGCCGTCAGCTCGCGTGGCAAGTGCAGGTTTTCCAGGGTCATATGACCAACAACATCGACGCTTCTGTATCCGAGCAACTGTTCCGCGCCGGGATTGAAGGTGTTGATTACGCCGCGCAAATCGGTAGCAATGATTGCGACTTGCGTGGCGGCATTCAGCACCCCGCGTAATTGACCGTGAGTGCCGCGCAGTTCCTGTTCGCGCTCGTGCAGCTCCTGTGTGCGTAGCTCGACCAGACGCAAGGCACGTTGGCGCTGGCTGACCAGGACATAGAGCAGCGCGCTGAGCAGCAAACTGAGCAAACCACCCAGTATGACGACGCTGCTGACTGACGAGTGGTTAGCCTGCATAAAGGCATCGCTCGGCAGGATATCGACCTGATAGTCGTGATCGGCCATGCGCACCAGTCGCGTCGCCGACAAATCACTGGGGGCCGGCTCATTGATCGACTCGAACAGCACTTCATGTTGGTCATTAGTCGACAAGTCGAGGATGCGCACCGAAAGGTAGTCATGAAACGCTTCCGGTAAACCATCCGCCAGCAACTGGCGCATGCTGATCACCGCCATCACGTAACCGAACGGCTTTTTTTCGCCAGCGCGCGTCACCGGCGCGACCAGCAGCACACCACGCGCGTAAGACGCTTCGATACTGACGAGATGCATGGGTTGCGACACCGCCAGACTGCCCAGCTTGTCTGCGCGTTGCAGAGTGTCGCGGCGTAGCGGTTGCGCCAGCAAGTCATAACCCAGCGGCGAGCCCAGACGACTTTGCGTCTGGCTGTACAGCACCGACACGTATTCATCACGGTCGGCGGCCAGTTGCAGTTCGCCCTGCGCATTGAGTTCACGAATGGTGAAGTTGCTCAGCCCTTCCTCACGCACTCGCTGCTCGAACGCCGCGCGTTCGGCAGCGCTGACCCTGAGTGCGAACGAATAGGCCTGGGTGCGCAGCAATAGAGGTTGGGTGTAGCCGTCGAATTCGGCGCGAGAAACCGATTCAGAGTTGGCGAAGAAGCGGCGCAAGCCGTCCAGACGCTGTTCCTGGTCCTGAAAGCGCTCTTCGATGCGGCTGTAGCGTTCGTTGGCCAGCAATTGAAAGCGCTGACGCAATTGTTGCTGAAACTGATTGAGGGTGCCCCAGGCGAGCAGCCCCGTGAGAATCCCGCCGACGAGCAATACCAGCATCGCGACCAGCCAGGCCGAAACTTCTTCGCTGATAAAACCCAGTATCTTCGGGCGCACGGGGTGCAACGACATAAGGGCAACTCACTACGCCAGTATTCCGGGAAAACCCCTTTGGCCGTGAGTTGAGTTATAGCTATTAGCCACTAATTTGGCTAGCTCGGAAAGAGTCCAAGAGCCTTTAAAAATCAAGGCTCTGTGGATCCAATATTTCCGAGTGTCAACGAGCCGTGATTTTCCAGGCGCGGTGGATCTTGGTATTACGGGCAAAATCCGGATCAATGGTCTGCGCGCTGATTTCCTCGACCGCATAACGCTCGGCGAGGTTTTCTTCCAACTGGAACTTGCGGAAGTTGTTGGAGAAGTACAACACGCCACCTGGCGCCAGACGGGCCATGGCCAGGTCGATCAGTTGAACCTGGTCACGCTGCACGTCGAAGATGCCTTCCATGCGCTTGGAGTTGGAGAAGGTCGGCGGATCGATAAAGATCAGGTCGTACTCTTCACGGCAGCTTTCCAGCCACGACATCACGTCGCCCTGCTCCAGACGGTTCTTGTCCGAATAGCCGTTCAGCGACAAGTTGCGGCGCGCCCAGTCGAGGTAGGTTTTCGACAGGTCGACGCTGGTGGTGCTGCGCGCGCCGCCCTTGGCCGCGTGCACACTGGCGGTCGCGGTGTAGCAATACAGATTGAGGAAGCGCTTGCCGGCCGCCTCTTTCTGAATGCGCAGGCGCATCGGCCGGTGATCGAGGAACAGGCCCGTGTCGAGATAGTCGGTGAGGTTGACCAACAGCTTCACGCCGCCCTCGCTGACTTCATTGAACTTGCCCTGCGCAGCCTGACGCTCGTACTGCTTGGTGCCACTCTGGCGCTCACGGCGTTTGACCACTACGCGGCTCTTGTCGACGTTCAGCGCCTGTGGAATGGCTGCTAGTGCGTCGAACATGCGTGCAGAGGCTTTTTCCGGGTCAATCGACTTCGGCGCGGCGTATTCCTGGACGTGCACCCAATCGTGGTACAGGTCGATGGCCATCGCGTATTCCGGCATGTCGGCATCGTAGACGCGGTAGCAATCGATGCCTTCGCGCTTGACCCACTTGCCCATCGCCTTGAGATTCTTCTGCAAACGGTTGGCAAACATCTGCCCGCCTTCGCTCAAGCGCGGCTGCTCGATCACCGGAGCCGGGGCTGGCGTCGGTTTGATCGGGTTGCCGTTCTTGTTGAACTTGCGCTCTTGCGGCTCGTCCGGGGTTTGATCGTAAGCTGCTTGCTCACGCTCGGCCTGACGCTGCTCCGGAGTACGACGCTCGCCCGTGACGAACTGATCCGGCAGCACTTTGATCAACAACAGCTTGCACGGCAGCGCGCCGTTCCAGAACGAATACTGTTTGTGGCTGCGGATGCCCATGCGCTTGCCAAGATCCGGGGCACCGGTGAATACCGCCGCTTCCCAGTTCAGGCAGGCCTGACGCAGACGTTCGCCGAGGTTCTGGTAGAGATAAAGCAGGCTGGCTTCGTCACCCAGACGCTCACCGTACGGCGGGTTGCAGATGACCAGACCTTTCTGGTTCTGGTCCGGACGCGGCTCAAAGGTCGCGACCTCACCTTGATAGATCTTGATCCACTCGCTCAGGCCGGCGCGTTCGACGTTGTTGCGGCCCGGTTGAATCAGTCGTGGGTCAGCTTCGTAACCGCGAATCCACAGCGGTGGCTTGGCCAGACCGGCAGCGGCGCGCTGGGCGGCTTCTTCATGAAGTTTTTTCCACAGCGCCGGCACGTGACCGAGCCACGCGGTGAAGCCCCACTGTTCGCGACGCAAGTTCGGCGCCATATCGGCGGCGATCATCCCGGCTTCGACGAGGAACGTACCGACACCGCACATCGGGTCAGCGAGCGCGCCGCCTTCTGCCGCAATACGCGGCCAGCCGGAACGGATCAGGATGGCTGCCGCGAGGTTTTCCTTCAGCGGCGCCGCACCCTGCTGCAAGCGATAGCCGCGCTGGTGCAGGCTGTGGCCAGAGAGGTCTAGGGAAAGAATGGCTTCGCCACGATCCAGACGCAGGTGAATGCGCAGATCCGGGTTGAGCTTGTCGATCGACGGACGGTCGCCTTGCGGCGTACGCAGTTTGTCGACGATGGCGTCTTTGACTTTCAGCGCGCCGAAGTGAGTGTTGTCGATGCCCGAGCCGTGGCCGCTGAATTCGACGGCCAGGGTGCCATCGCTGAGCATGTGATCCTGCCACTCGACATCGAGCACGCCGTGGTAAAGGTCTTCGGCGTCCTTCATCGGAAAGCGCTTGAGCACCAGCAGCACACGGTTGGCCAGACGCGAC
This sequence comes from Pseudomonas sp. LBUM1648, assembly GCF_059716145.1. Lineage (NCBI taxonomy): Bacteria > Pseudomonadati > Pseudomonadota > Gammaproteobacteria > Pseudomonadales > Pseudomonadaceae > Pseudomonas > Pseudomonas sp. LBUM1648. The sequence continues at coordinate 2,069,545 of NZ_CP166808.1, read as the reverse complement.
CACAGGCACAGGCGATAGGCGGTTTCCATGGTCGCCATGCCACGCACCGCGGACGTGTGCTCGCGGGCTTCTTCAAGGCCAAGCCCGACGGCTTCCTCGATAAGCAGGCCTTCGAGGCCTTTGGGGCAAGTGAGGAAGAGTTCAAAACTGTCGGACATGGTATTTCCAGAGCCTTTGGCTAGTGGATCGGCAACGCATTGCCGACCCGGTTTTCAATCAGGCGCTTTTCTAAAAGAACGCCCGCGTGGCACGAAGGTGTGCCGTTCCATCCCCGCTGCTCGGGTTAACAGAGCTTAGATGCAAGGACAGATAAAAAAGTTGGTGTAACAAATTGCCTGAAATCGACCCTTCGTCGAATAGTACCTGACGCTAAACGTAGGTCATTCTCACTAAAGAATTAACCCCATCATCCAGCGCGGGGCCGATCATACCGGGGTTTGCTGAAAAAACGTGCATGAAACCCAAAGTTACTTATGGCCTAAGCACTAATTTCGTTACGTCCTTATGACAAAACGATCATTCCATCGGTGTGACTCATTGGTTAGAACTGACAACAGGTTGACGTCGCAACGGCGTCAACACCTTGGCTCGCCACGCCGGCAGCGAGCCGCCCCCGGCAGAGTTTTTCTGCCAGACCTCGGTTGAGGTCAACGCGACACAAACAGTCAACAAGTGAGGGAAACACCCTATGAGAAGACTTAAGCGTGATCCGTTGGAAAGAGCATTTTTGCGCGGATATCAATATGGCGTTGGTGGCAAATCCCGTGAGCTTTGCCCATTTACTCTACCGTCGGTACGTCAAGCCTGGATTAACGGCTGGCGAGAAGGACGCGGCGACAACTGGGACGGTATGACCGGCACTGCGGGAATCCACAGACTCAACGAACTTCACGCCGTCGGCTGACACAGGGCATTTATTCCGACACGACAATCTGAATTTGTAACGCACTAACCACGCACGTCCTTCCCGGACGGCGGGCTTCGGCCCAGGGGCTCCTTCGAGGAGCCCTTTTTATTGCCTTGGTGTTTTGATGCCCTGTAGGAGGATGATCAGCGCAGGGCTGCGATGGCGTCTACCGACTCACGAATCAGCGCCGGGCCCTTATAGATGAAGCCCGAATAAATCTGCACCAGGCTCGCACCCGCGGTGATCTTCTGCGCCGCATGCTTGCCTTCAGTAATCCCGCCCGCCGCAATAATCGGCAAACGACCCGCCAGCTCAGCCGCCAGCACCTTCACGGTGTGGGTGCTCTTGTCGCGCACGGGTGCGCCGGACAAGCCGCCCGCCTCGTCACCATGCTCCATGCCTTCAACCCCAACACGGCTCAGGGTGGTGTTGGTCGCGATAACCGCGTCCATCCCGGTTTCGATCAGCGCTTGCGCCACCTGCGCGGTTTCTTCGTCGGTCATGTCCGGCGCGATCTTGATCGCCAGCGGCACGTGCTTGCCATGGCGCAGCGCCAGTTCGGCACGGCGCGTGGCCAAATCCGCGAGCAACTGCTTGAGCGAGTCACCGAACTGCAGACTGCGTAAACCCGGGGTGTTCGGCGAGCTGACGTTGACCGTGATGTAACTGGCGTGGGCATAGACCTTGTCCAGGCAGATCAGGTAGTCGTCCACCGCGCGCTCGACCGGCGTGTCGAAGTTCTTGCCGATGTTGATGCCCAGCACACCCTTGTATTTCGCCGCTGCCACCCGCTCCAGCAGGTTATCGACACCGAGGTTGTTGAAACCCATGCGGTTGATGATCGCCTCGGCTTCCGGCAGACGGAAGATTCGTGGTTTCGGGTTGCCCGGCTGTGGACGCGGGGTCACGGTGCCGATTTCGACAAAACCGAAACCCAATTGCGCGAAGCCGTCGATGGCCGCGCCGTTCTTGTCCAGACCGGCCGCCAGACCCACCGGGTTCGGGAATTCCAGGCCCATGACTGTCACCGGCATCTTCGCCGGCGCCTTGCACAGCAAGCCGTTGAGGCCCAAACGCCCACCCGCGCCGATCAGATCCAACGACAGATCATGGGAGGTTTCCGGGGAAAGTTTAAACAACAGCTGACGGGCCAGGGAATACATGGGCGGCGATGACTCGGACGGCGAAATGAGGCGGCGATTATAGCCGGGCATCGACCTACCGCGCGAGGCGCGAATACCGACATTATTCAAATCGCAGACAAAGAAAAGCCCGGCCTAAGCCGGGCTTTTCTCAGAGCGGCAGCTAATTACTTAGCTTGAGCTTCAACCTGCGCTTCTACGCGACGGTTAACAGCACGGCCAGCTTCAGTTTTGTTGTCAGCAACTGGGCGGGATTCGCCGTAGCCAACAGACTGAACGCGGGACGATTCAACACCGTACTGGTTGGTCAGAACTTGCTTAACGGCGTTTGCACGACGCTCGGACAGTTTCTGGTTGTAAGCGTCAGGACCGACGGAGTCAGTGTGACCTTCAACAGTAGTGGTGGTGGATGGGTACTGCTTCATGAAGTCAGCCAGGTTCTTGATGTCGCCGTAGCTGTTGGTCTTAACGACCGACTTGTCGAAGTCGAACTTGACGTCCAGCTCAACACGAACAACTTCAGCAACTGCAGGGCAGCCGTCAGCGTCAACAGTTACGTTGGCTGGGGTGTCTGGGCACTTGTCAACGTTGTCGCAAACGCCGTCGTTGTCGCTGTCGGAGCAGACTTCAGCTGGTGCTGGAACTGGAGCAGCAGCAGGCTTGGAGCCGCCACCGAAGTTCACACCGATACCGACGCTAGGAGCCCACTCGGTGTCGCCCTGGTCGATGTTGTACTGAGCTTCAACGCCGGCACGGGCGTAGAAGTTCTCGGTGAAGTACAGCTTGGCACCGCCGCCAACGTTGGCGAAGGTGGAACGGTTACGACCGTTCGAACCGTTCTGGTCGATGCTCTGGTCAGAGAAACCGGCCGAAACGTACGGACGCAGCATGTCGCCCGGGTTGTTGAAGTGGTACAGAGCGTCCAGAGCGGTGTTAGCGCCTTTAACGTTCTTGCCATCATCGGCACGTACGTTGTGAACTTCGTCGTAGCCCAGACGCAGTTCAACGTCGTCGGTCAGGAAGTAACCGATCGAGCCGCCGAACAGGTTGCCGTTGTTCTTGAAGTTACGAGCGCTGTCGAATTGTTCTTTCTTAGCGAAGCCTTCGATTTCAACTGCGCCTTGGCCTTGTGCCAGAGCGCCGAACGAAGTGGCAGCGATAAGAGAACCAATGGCCAAGCCCAAGGTGTTTTTCAGTTTCATCCGTTAAATCCCCATCTGGTGATTGTGAAGCAGTCCCGCAAACCGGGGGACAACTCGGCGGCAAGTCTATCAGAACTTGCCTACACGTAAGAGATATTTGCGCTGAACTAAGTTTCAGCAATGCCTGCAAATTTCTCACGCAATTTATCTAGAGCACGTTTGTAACGCATTTTTGTCGCACTCAAACCCATGTGCATGATGTCTGCGATCTCCTGAAATTCAAGCTCTGCGACAAATCGCAGCACCAGAATTTCGCGGTCAATCGGGTTCACATACACCAGCCAGCGATCAAGCCCGCCCTTCTCCTCGGGTTTCGGCGCCTTTTCTTCGGACGCCTCTTCGAGGGGGTCAAGACTCAATGCGTCCATCAAGCGACGCTTTCGCCGTTCCTTTCGATACTGCGTAATACATTCGTTGTACGTGATGCTGTAGAGCCACGTTTTGAACTTCGATTTCCCCTCGAAGTTCTTCAGGCCGTACAGCACCTTTAACATGACTTCCTGACAGACATCGTCTGCATCGCGATCGTTCCCAAGATATCTCGCGCAGACGTTAAATAATGTTCGCTGGTAACGCCGCATCAGTTCTTCATAAGCGCGCGTTACGTGAAAAAGCTCGGTATGCGAGCGCGCGACCAACTCCTCATCAGAGAGCTCGCGGGGGTCGTAGCGCGTGGATAGCGTATGGGCTTTATTCAAAACAAGTCGTGCCGACAGTCAGGTCAATGTCCGCCGCAACCAGCATCAGCTGGCATTTTGCGGCGGCATACATTAGCAGGGTTTGCCGGGTTAGCGGCTACTCACATGCTGTTCCAGCAGGATCCGATTGGAAAGAGAGACTAGCTCACCCTCATCGGTCAGCAATGTGGTTTTAACCGTGCCGATCTCTTCGATCTGGCCTTCGACCTCGCCAACACGCACTTGTTGCCCAACCTGATACAACTCACGCACATAGATTCCCGCAAGAATCTGACCGGCAATTTCCCGGCTTCCCAGGCCCATGGCCAGCGCAACCGCCAGACCAACGGTAATCAAAACGATGACGATCACATGGTTCAGCAGGTCGGTCTTGACCTCAAGCTGACTGATCGCTACCGAGATGCTGATGATGATCACCAGCCCCTGAGCAATTCGCCCCAGCCCCGAAGCGTAGTCCAGGCCTACGCCCTCTGCCGCCCCGCGCACCAGTCCGTTCGCCAGTTGAGCAAGCAAAACCCCCACCAGCAACACCAGCGCGGCGCCGAAAACCTTCGGCAAATACAGCGCCAACATATCAAGCGTAGCTGAAACTCGCTCAAGTCCAAGGGATTCTGCTGCAGAAACCAGGAATATCAGCAGAACGAACCAGTAAACAATCTTGCCAATCAGAGTCGAGATCGGTACTTGCAGCCCCGCCCGCGACATCAATTTGGTCAGCCCGGTGCCGCCCATCAGGCGATCAAGACCCAGTTTGGCGAGCAGTTTGGACAGCAAGGTATCGAGCAGCTTGGCCACGACGAAACCCAACAGCAGCACGACCAGTGCGCCGAACAGGTTCGGAATGAAGTTGGCGACTTTGGTCCACAACGCAGTCATTGCAGTGACGAGGCTCTGAGTCCAGAGATCAAGTTCCATATTCAATCAGCCTTATCAGCAGTGCGAGCGGTAGGTTTACGAAGACGGGAAACCGGCGACACGTGGGCCGATCCGTTATTCAGGGCGATCATCAGCGCGGGCAGCCAGCGGCCCAGCAGACTGAACAGATCACCGGCGCCGACCTGACGGTTGGCGGTTTTGAGTACGCGGCCCAGGCATGCATCGTCGTCGCGGCTGGACGGCGAGGCGTTGAGCATGTCGCGCAAAGACTGTTCAAACGGATCGTGCATACGCACCTCTCGTGATGTCTGTGAAAGACGCGGGCAAATTTGGTCGGGTCACATGCGCCATTTTCAAACCCAGCGCAAACGGCGGAATAACCACCATTGTCCGAACGCCATGGCGAGCACCGTCAGACAGGCGATCAGGAAACCATAAGGGCTGCTCGCGAAAGGAATTCCGCCAACGTTGATGCCCAATAGACCGGTGATAAAACTCATCGGCAAAAAGATGCAGGTGATGATCCCGAAGCGATACATCGTGCGATTCATGCGCAGGCTCAAACGCCGGTCTTCAGCCTCCAGGACAAGCCCCACGCGCTCTCGAGTCAATTCAAGCTCTTCCAGATAGCGGGTCAGACTGTTGTTCAACTCGTTCCAGTAGTCGGCGTCGTCATCGACGAACCAAGGCAGTTTTATCCGCGTCAGCTGTCCGAAAATATCCCGCTGCGGCGCGAGAAAACGCTTCAGCCCGGCCGCTCTGCGACGGATGTGCAAAATGGCGCCATGCTCCGGGGTATACCGTTCGTCGGCATCCATCTTTTCTTCTTCCTCGTCGGCGATTTCCGAGAGGCAAGTGACCAGATCCTGCACTTTATTAGTGAGCAACTGCGCCATATAAAGCATCAATTCAGAGGAGGTTTTCGGGCCCTTGCCCTCCTCCAGCATCGTCAGCAACTCATCGGTGGCCCGTAGCGGGCGCAAACGCAGGGAGATAACGCGCTGAGCGGAGGCGAAAATCCGCACCGAGACCATGTCTTCCGGTTCGGCGCCCGGATTGAGGTTGACCCCGCGCAAAAACAGCAGCAGCTCAGAGTCGGGCAACGGCAACAGGCGCGGCCGGGTGTTCTCTTCCAGCAGCAGGTCACAGGTAAACTCATTGAGACCGCTGGATTTGCGTAGCCAGGTCTGGGTTTGCGGATGACTGCGATCCCAGTGCAGCCACAGGCTTTCATGGGCCTGCAGCTGCAAATCGTCGAGCTCAGTTCGGGCTATCGAACGCGCACCGCCATTACCATCCAGCACCAGGGCATGCACCAGCCCCCATTGCGCGTTTTCTTCCTCGAACATCCTCATCCCTATGTCGAAAGCTTATTCAGGCATCTTCAGCGGGCTCGGCGAGACGATCACGCCGTTGTTGTCCGCATAGATGTAGTGGCCTGGGTGAAATGTCACGCCAGCAAACGTGACTGCAACGTTGAGATCGCCAATGCCGCGCTTGTCGGTTTTCATCGGGTGGCTGGCCAGCGCCTGAACGCCAAGATCAGTCTGGGCAATGACGTCGACGTCACGGATGCAGCCGTAGATCACCAGCCCTTCCCAACCATTTTTCGCGGCTTTCTCGGCGATCATGTCGCCCAGCAGTGCGCGGCGCAGAGAACCACCACCATCGACCACCAGCACCTTGCCGTTACCCTTGAGCTCGGCTTGTTCCTTGACCAGCGAGTTGTCTTCGAAGCATTTGATGGTCACGATTTCGCCGCCGAACGAATCACGGCCGCCGAAATTGCTGAACATCGGTTCCAACACCTGCACCAGCTCCGGATAGGCGTCGCACAGGTCAGGCGTGAGGTAATGGTTCATCGAAAAACTCCTGTAAAAAGGAAGACGATCAAGGATGACGCACTCTTTTGAGACGAGTCCCGGCGGTCGCTGTTTACCTTAGTTCATCCCATGGTTGCTGAACGAACCTGAACAAACGCTGAAACGTAATAGCGAAACAGCCACCAAATATGACCAGAACCGCACAATGCGTCATATCTTAGCCGCAAGCTGATCCGAGCGAAATGCCCTTTTCAGAGCCCTCGCCTCAGACCGCAGCAGCCAGATCCGGCTTATCGCCCAGCAACGGTGTGTGCTGATCCTGAAGCCAACGCGCCACCAGTGGCCATACTTCGGCTTGTGCAGCCTTGCTCACCAGCATCTCGACGTGACCGAAATTATCCTTGAAGCCCTGCTCACGCCCCAGATTGATGAATTGCTTGTGCTCGGAACCGATCTGCTCGAACAGTTTGCGACAAGCCCAGGCAGGATCCTGATGATCCCCTGTCGCACTGACCGCCAGCACCGGCACCTGAACATCGGCAAGACCGGCCCACCAGTCCTTGTCCTTGTCGCCAAAGCGGCCGAACAGGCCGTACCAACGCATGCTTTCCAGTGCCAGCCCGATCGGCTCGTCTTCCGGGCCGCGCTTGAGGCGTGAACCAGACAGCTGCGCAAAGCGCTTGAGAATGAAGCGACCGCTCCATTCCACCGGCGGAATTTTCAACGGCCAATAGGTGCGGCTCACCTGCGTTCCAAAAAACGCCGCCGAAGCCACCGCCGGCTCGCCCAGGTATTCGCCGCCGAGCGCGGCAGCCAACGTGATGCCGCCCAGCGAATGGCCGATCCAGTGCGGCACCTGCCCGCTCTGCTCACGCACGAATGCGGCAATCGCCGGCAGATCGTAACGGGCGTAGTCGGCAACGCGATTGCGCCGGTACTCCTCGTTGCGCTGCGACAGGCCGTGGCCGCGCATCTCCGGAATCCACACATCAAAACCCAGACGCGCCAGATACGCCCCCAGCCCCAGGCCTTTGGGTGAAAACCAGAAGCGCCGATTGGAAAAACTGCCGTGCAGCAGAATGACCGGCACCCCGCGCACCGCCGGTTCATCGGCCATGCCCAGACGGGTGACGGCGATTTCCACGGACCAGTCCGGGCTGTTGCCGGGCTTCAATCGATAAACGTCTTCGCTCAGATCACCGCGCCGCTCGGCGCTGATCAGGGCGACAGGAAATAGGTTGCTGCTGCTTTGCATAATGCTCTTGCACAAAAAAGGGCGGCATCCGAAGGCGCTCGCCCTGTTTGAAACACTAAAAGAACCGCTCCGTGTGGGAGCGGCCCGTTCACATACTTATCAAGCCTGCGGCTGGCCTTCGGCGAGGAAGAACCAGGTTTCCAGCACGGTGTCCGGGTTCAGCGACACGCTTTCGATGCCCTGTTCCATCAGCCACTTGGCCAGATCCGGGTGGTCCGAAGGGCCCTGACCGCAGATACCGATGTACTTGCCAGCCTTGTTGCACGCGGCAATCGCGTTGGCCAACAGCTTCTTGACCGCCGGATTACGCTCGTCGAACAGGTGCGCGATGATCCCGGAGTCACGATCCAGACCCAGCGTCAGTTGAGTGAGGTCGTTGGAACCGATCGAGAAGCCGTCGAAGAATTCGAGGAATTCTTCAGCGAGAATCGCGTTCGATGGCAGTTCGCACATCATGATCACGCGCAACCCGTTCTCGCCGCGCTTCAATCCGTTCTCTGCCAGCAGATCCACAACCTGGCTGGCTTCGCCGAGGGTACGCACGAACGGCACCATGATTTCGACGTTGGTCAGGCCCATCTCGTTGCGCACACGTTTCAGCGCGCGGCATTCGAGCTCGAAGCAGTCACGGAACGATTCGCTGATGTAACGCGAAGCGCCACGGAAGCCCAGCATCGGGTTTTCTTCTTCCGGCTCGTACAGTTTGCCGCCGATGAGGTTGGCGTATTCGTTGGACTTGAAGTCCGACAGACGCACGATGACCTTCTTCGGAGCGAACGCGGCCGCGAGGGTACTGATGCCTTCAACCAGTTTTTCGACGTAGAAACCGACCGGATCGTCGTAACCGGCGATGCGCTTGTCGACGCTTTCCTTGATTTCCGGCGGCAGGCCGTCGTAGTTCAACAGCGCTTTGGGGTGGACGCCGATCATGCGGTTGATGATGAATTCCAGACGGGCCAGGCCCACACCGGCGTTCGGCAGTTGCGCGAAGTCGAAAGCGCGATCCGGGTTGCCGACGTTCATCATGATCTTGAACGGCAGATCCGGCATGGCATCCACGGAGTTCTTCTTGATGTCGAAGCCCAGTTCGCCTTCGAAGATGTAACCGGTGTCGCCTTCGGCGCACGAAACGGTCACACCCTGGCCATCTTTCAGCAATTGGGTGGCGTTACCGCAACCTACAACCGCCGGAATACCCAGTTCACGAGCGATGATCGCCGCGTGGCAGGTACGGCCGCCACGGTTGGTGACGATGGCGCTGGCGCGTTTCATGACCGGTTCCCAGTCCGGGTCGGTCATGTCGGAGACCAGCACGTCGCCCGGCTGGACTTTGTCCATCTCGGACACGTCCTTGATGATACGAACCTTGCCGGCGCCGATGCGCTGGCCGATGGCGCGACCTTCAACCAGCACGGTGCCGGTTTCTTTCAACAGGTAACGTTCCATGACGTTGGCCTGGGTGCGGCTTTTCACGGTTTCCGGACGGGCCTGCACGATGTACAGCTTGCCGTCGTCACCGTCCTTGGCCCACTCGATGTCCATCGGGCACTGGTAGTGCTTTTCGATGATCATCGCTTGTTTGGCCAATTCGCTGACTTCAGCGTCGCTCAGGCAGAAACGTGCGCGGTCAGCCTTGTCGACATCGACGGTCTTGACCGAACGACCGGCCTTGGCCTCGTCGCCGTAGATCATCTTGATGGCTTTACTGCCCAGGTTGCGACGCAGGATCGCCGGACGACCGGCCTCCAGCGTGCCCTTGTGCACGTAGAACTCATCCGGGTTCACCGCGCCTTGTACAACGGTTTCGCCCAGGCCGTAGGCGCCGGTGATGAACACCACGTCACGGAAACCGGATTCGGTATCGAGGGTGAACATCACGCCGGCGGTGCCGGTTTCCGAACGCACCATGCGCTGCACGCCAGCCGACAGGGCGACCAGTTTGTGGTCGAAGCCCTGGTGCACGCGGTAGGAAATCGCACGGTCGTTGAACAGAGAGGCGAATACCTCTTTGGCGGCGCGGATAACGTTTTCCACACCACGGATGTTCAGAAAGGTTTCCTGCTGGCCGGCGAAAGAAGCATCCGGCAAGTCTTCGGCAGTAGCGGAAGAACGCACGGCTACGGCCACGTCAGGGTTGCCGGCCGACAGCGCGGCGAACGCGGTGCGGATTTCGGCATTCAGTTTTTCGGGGAATTCGGCGTCCATGATCCATTGGCGGATCTGGGCGCCGGTCTTGGCCAGGGCATTGACGTCGTCGACGTCGAGAGCGTCGAGGGCCTGGTGGATCTGGTCGTTGAGGCCGCTCAGTTCGAGGAAGTCGCGATAGGCCTGCGCGGTGGTGGCAAAGCCGCCAGGGACCGACACACCGGCACCTGCCAGGTTGCTGATCATCTCGCCCAGGGATGCGTTCTTGCCCCCCACATGCTCAACATCGTGTTTGCCGAGCTTATCGAGGGAAACTACGTACTCTACCAAGGTGATCTCTCCACTAACTGTGTTGGAAAAGCTCAGAAACCGGCAGCTCGGGGGAGCATTGGCCGGTTGTATGGCCTGGACCTGGAAAATAAGTGAGAATGCGGGCCATTGGCGGCCGGCAAATCGCGCCTATCATATCCAAGAATCGTCACTAGCTTAAGGCCCAAGGTGCAAATGAAACGATCTGCTTTCTTTATCTCCGATGGCACCGGCATCACCGCCGAAACCCTGGGTCAAAGCCTCTTGGCGCAGTTCGAAAACATTACCTTCAGCAAATTCACGCGCCCGTACATCGACAGCGTGGAAAAAGCCCGGGCCATGGTACAACAAATCAACAAAGCCGCCGAAACCGACGGCTTTCGCCCGATCATCTTCGACACCATCGTCAATCAGGACATCCGTGAGATTCTCGCTACGTCCAATGGTTTCATGATCGACATTTTCTCGACCTTCCTGGCGCCTCTCGAACAGGAACTGACCGAGCATTCTTCCTACACCGTCGGCAAGTCCCATTCGATCGGCCACAACTCCAATTACATGGAGCGTATCGAGGCGGTGAACTTTGCCCTCGACAACGATGACGGCGCCCGCACCCACTATTACGACAAGGCCGATCTGATACTAGTGGGCGTGTCGCGATGTGGTAAGACGCCGACGTGCCTGTACATGGCCATGCAATTCGGCATCCGCGCGGCCAACTACCCGCTGACCGAAGACGACATGGAGCGCCTGACCCTGCCAGCGGCCCTGCGCGCGCACCAGCACAAGCTGTTCGGCCTGACCATCGACCCGGACCGCCTCACCGCTATCCGCAACGAGCGCAAGCCCAACAGCCGCTACTCGAGCTACGCCCAGTGCGAATTCGAAGTGCGCGAAGTGGAAAACCTGTTCCGCCGCGAGAACATCCCGAACATCAACTCCACGCATTTTTCGGTGGAAGAGATCTCGGCGAAGATTCTGGTGGAGAAAGGCGTGGAGCGGCGGTTCAAGTAGTTTTGCGGTGTCTGCAACACCGCCATCGCGAGCAGGCTCACTCCTACAATCTGAAATGCATTCCCTTGTAGGAGTGAGCTTGCTCGCGATCAATGATTACACGGTGTCTGTTAATGCCCTGGCCAAAGCTTCAAACCCGCCGAGCAACAACCCGTCATCCCCCACCGAATTACACACACTCACCCGAATGAACTGCGGCACCGCCGCATGCCCGACCGCGAACGCCTCGGCAGTCGCCACCAGATAGTTGTTCTCCTTCAGCTCCGCGGCAATCTGCGAAGCGCGCCACAGCTCCGGCACTTGCAGCCAGAAATGCGGACTGTGGATATGTGTCTTGTAGCTCAGCCCCTCCAGCGCCCCCGCCACCCATGCCTTGCGCCGACCAATCTCACTGATCTGCTCATCCAGCAAACGCTGGGCCATGCCGTTTTCGATCCACAGGCTCGCCACTTCCATCGCCAGTGGATTGGCCATCCAGCAGGTGCCGCGAATGGCTGAACTGATACGCCCGAGCAACGCTTGCGGCGCATGTAGATAGCCGACCCGCAATCCCGCCGAGACAGCCTTGCTCAGACTGCCGATCAACACAGAGCGCTCGGGGGCGAAATAACTCAGTGGCAACGGCCGCTGGCGATCCAGTACTGCGTGGGCTTCGTCTTCGAGGATCAGCAGATTGTGCCGGCGACACACCTCTGCAATCGCCTGGCGTCGTGAGACAGACATGACCGCAGCCGTAGGATTCTGGATCGTCGGCGTGCAATACAGCGCGGATACCCGGTGCTGACGACAAATATCCTCCAGCGCCGAAGGCAACAGTCCTTCGTCATCCAACGCGGCACCCACCAGTTTTATCCCGAGCTGGCGTGCGACGCTGATCAATCCGGGGTAGGACAAATGCTCGGTGACCACCGTATCACCCGCCTTGAGCAACCCCATCAACGCGCACAACAGACCATGCTGGCCACCGTTGACGCACAGCACCTGATCGGCGTGCGGGACAAAGTCCCCGTGACGCAGCCACTCGGCACCTGCCGCCCGATGCCGTGGCAGGCCACCTTCGGCGGTGTACCCCGTCAACCGCTGCAAGCGGTGCGAATCAACGGCCAGAGTCTGTAGGGTCTGGCTCATGAACGCCGCTTCCTGCCCGGGAATCGGCTGATTCCTACTCATGTCGAAGCAGGCTGGCGGCTCATCGCTGACATTGCGAAAGCCCTTGTCTTGCGGCCGTTCCATTCCGCGCTGACGCACGTAAGTGCCGTCTCCTACACGGGCCACGACCAATCCCACACGCTCCAGTTCGCCATAAGCACGGCTGATGGTGCCGATCGTGACGCCCAAGCTATCGGCCAACAGCCGGTGGGGCGGCAACTTGCAGCCCGCCTCAATCACGCCTGCATTAATGGCCTTCTCGACCGCATCCGCGAGGCGCTTGTACTTCACGCCGACGCCATGGGCGAGGCCATCACGGAGGATTGACACCATGGCAATACTTACTTTGACAGTCATTCTTGCCCCGAATAGCGTACTGAAAACAGGTTCAATCAGGGATAGACCTTTTCAGTAACCAGGTCAATTCTGCCGTTCGGAGCACACCGCATGTCCATCGCCCTCAGCACGCCATTGAACACCAGCAAACCCTGGCTCGCCGGGTTGGTCACCAGCGTGTTGTTTCTGATTGTCTGCCTGAGTTGGGGCACTACGTGGTTGGGGATCAAGATTGCCGTGGAAAGCGTGCCGCCCCTGACGGCGGCCGGGCTGCGCTTTCTGATTGCCTTTCCGGTGTTTTTGGGCTTCGCCGCATTACGCAAGGAACCATTGCTGTTCCCCCGGCAGAGTCGCTGGTTCTTTGTGTTCGTCACGCTGTCGTATTTCAGCCTGCCCTACTACCTGCTCAACTATGGCGAAATGCACGTGTCGTCAGGCCTGACGGCGCTGCTGTTCAGTTGCATGCCGGTGTTCATCCTGATTTTTTCTGCGCTGTTTCTGCGGGAGAAAATCCACCCAGCGCAAATGCTCGGCATCGCCATCGGTTTCGGCAGCCTGTTCATGATTATCCGCAGCCAGGGTTTGCATCTGGATCAGGCGGAATGGCTCGGTGTCCTGGCGATTCTCGGCGCGGCACTCCTGCATGCGCTGTGCTATGTGGTGACCAAAAAGCACGGCAGCGCGATCAGCGTGATCACCTACAACACCCTGCCCATCGGCATCGCCGGTTTGATGCTGCTGGTCGCTGGCCTTTCGCTGGAAAGTCCGACGTTCGCCACCATCACCCCACGCTCGTGGGGCGCCCTGCTCTACCTCGGACTGGTGGCGTCGGTCGGCGGCTTCATCGTCTATTTCGTCCTGCTCAAGCGCCTGAGCCCGGTGCTTCTGTCATTCGTGTTCATCATCTTTCCGGTGTTCGCCGTGATCATTGGCGCCTGGTACGAAGGCACGGAAATTTCTCGGGACCTGATGCTCTATTCGGCAATCCTGCTCGCCGGTTTTGCGATCACCAAGCTGCCTGCCAAGCGCTGAAAAACCATGCATTGAACATCGGAGGTTCAAATGTCGGTACACACCATGGAAACCCTTAGCCTGTTTAACAATGCCCCTTACCAGCGCGATTTCAGCGCCCGGGTGATCGCGGTGGTTGATCAGGCCGTCGTCCTCGAACACACGCTGTTCTATCCCACCGGTGGCGGGCAACCGGGAGACACCGGGCACTTCAGCCTGCCGGATGGCACACGAATCGACGTGACGGCAACGCTGCGCGATCCCTTGCTGCCATCGATCATCTGGCACAACGTGGCGCAGTGCCCGCCGCAGTTGTGTGTCGGCACACTGCTCAATGCCAGCCTCGACTGGGCGCGTCGTTATCAACACATGAAGATGCACACCTGCCTGCACCTGTTGGGTTCGCTCATCAATGCGCCGGTCACCGGGTGCAGTATCAGCGCAGACAAGGGACGCCTGGATTTCGATCTGCCAGAAATGACCCTCGACAAAGACAGCCTCACCCGCGAACTCAACGCGCTGATCGAGCAGGCCATTCCAGTCACCACTCTGTCGATGCCGGCCTCGGAACACTCCGCCCTGCTGGAAAAAACCGGCAGCCCAACGGTTAAAGCACCCGCGATTCAGGGTGAGCTGCGGATGGTTGAAGTGATCGGCATCGACATCCAGCCCTGTGGCGGCACCCATGTGCAAAACACCCGGGAAATCGGCCGGGTGTTTTGCGAAAAAATCGAGAAGAAGAGCAGGACCAACCGCCGGGTGATTCTGCGGTTTGAATGAGCCTTAGATCACGAACAGGTCGACAAAGCGGTTCACCGGGGTCGCCTCAAGCTGCGCCTGATCCTTGCACAGCGCGAAGATCTCGCCGCTGCGCTGGCCGGTGAAACGGGTGGCCAGGTTCGCCTTGAACTTTTCTTCGAGCAGCGGAATGCCCTCGGCACGGCGGCGGCGATGGCCGATCGGGTATTCCACCACCACGTTGTCGGTACTGGAGCCGTCCTTGAAAAACACCTGCACGGCGTTGGCAATCGAGCGTTTGTCGGCTTCCAGGTATTCGCGGGTGAAGCGCGGCTCTTCGACGATGACCATTTTTTCGCGCAGCACATCGATGATCGGATGGGCCTTGTGGAAGTCATCTTCGTATTGCTCGGCCACCAGATTGCCGAAGGCCAGTGGTACGGCGGTCATGTACTGGATGCAGTGATCGCGGTCAGCGGCGTTGGCCAGCGGCCCGACCTTGGAAATGATGCGGATCGCCGATTGGTGGGTGGTGATGACGATTTTGTCGATTTCGTGCAGGCGATTGCGCACGTGTGGATGCAACGTGACGGCGGCTTCGCAGGCCGTTTGTGCGTGAAATTCGGCGGGGAAGCTGATCTTGAACAGCACGTTCTCCATTACGTAACTGCCGAAAGGGCGCGAGAAACTGAAGGTACGTTTGTCTTCGGGTTTCAGCGCCAGATCGTTGTTGGTGTGGCTGAACAGCACGTCGTAAAAGCCCCACTGTTTCGCACTCAAAACACCCGGAATGCCCATCTCGCCGCGCATGGCGATATCGGCCAGTCTCACGCCTCGGCTTGAAGCATCCCCCGCCGCCCAGGACTTTCGCGAACCGGCATTCGGCGCATGACGATAAGTGCGCAACGCCTGACCATCAGCGAAGGCATGAGAGAGCGCCGACAACAGTTGCTCGCGATTGGCGCCCATGAGTTTGGCAGTAACGGCGGTCGAGGCGACTTTCACCAGAATGACGTGATCGAGTCCTACGCGATTGAAGGAGTTTTCCAGGGCGATGACGCCCTGAATCTCGTGGGCCATGATCATTGCTTCAAGCACATGACGAATGGTCAGCGGCGCTTCACCGTTGGCCAGACGTTTTTGCGACAGGTGATCGGCGACGGCGAGGATGCCGCCGAGATTGTCCGACGGGTGCCCCCATTCGGCGGCGAGCCAGGTGTCGTTGTAGTCGAGCCAACGGACGATACAGCCGATATCCCATGCGGCTTTGACCGGGTCGAGACGATAACTGGTGCCTGGGACCCGCGCACCAAACGGCACGACGGTGCCTTCGACGATAGGCCCGAGGTGTTTGGTGCATTCGGGAAAACGCAGGGCCAGCAGGCCACAGCCCAAGGTGTCCATCAGGCAATTGCGGGCAGTGTTCAGGGCTTCGGTGGATTCGGTTTTGAAAGTGAGGACGTAATCGGCGATGTCCTGCAGGACAGGATCGTAGTCGGGGCGGTTGTTCAGGTCGACGTTGGCGCTCATGTTCGATTCACTCTTGAAGTGGTTCGTTGATGGGACCTCGGTTCAGGCGATGGATTTTTATTATTGAAATACGAACTCATGTAGGAGCTGCCGGAGGCTGCGATCTTTTGACTTTGTTTTTTAAATCAAGATCAAAAGATCGCAGCCTTCGGCAGCTCCTACAGTGGCGAGGTAGGGTTAGAAAGAATCCCCGGGGACGCGAACATAGCCTTCCATGAGTACCCGCGCACTGCGGCTCATGACCGCTTTCTTCACCACCCACTCACCGTTTTCCAGACTGGCCTCAGCACCCACCCGCAACGTCCCGGACGGATGCCCGAAGCGCACGGCATTACGTTCAACACCGCCCGCCGCGAGGTTCACCAGCGTCCCGGAAATCGCCGCCGCCGTGCCGATCGCCACCGCTGCAGTGCCCATCATTGCGTGGTGCAACTTGCCCATCGACAAGGCGCGCACCAGCAAATCAACGTCACCGGCGGCAATCGCCTTACCGCTGGACGCCACGTAATCCGCAGGCTTGGCCACGAAGGCGACTTTCGGTGTGTGTTGGCGCTTGGCGGCTTCATCCAGATTGGCGATCAGCCCCATGCGCAAAGCACCGTAGGCACGGATGGTTTCAAACATCTGCAAGGCTTTCGGATCGCTGTTGATTGAGCTTTGCAGCTCGGTGCCGGTGTAGCCGATGTCTTGGGCGTTGACGAAGATCGTCGGAATCCCGGCATTGATCATGGTTGCCTTGAACGTGCCGACACCCGGCACTTCCAGCTCATCGATCAGATTGCCGGTGGGAAACATCGACCCACCGCCGCCCTCTTCTTCCGCCGCCGGGTCCATGAACTCGACCTGCACTTCGGCGGCGGGAAAGGTCACGCCGTCGAGTTCGAAATCACCGGTCTCCTGCACTTCACCGTTGGTGATCGGCACGTGGGCAATGATGGTTTTGCCGATGTTGGCCTGCCATACACGCACCACCGCGACACCGTTGTGCGGAATGCGGCTGGCGTCGACCAGACCGTTGCTGATGGCGAACGAACCGACCGCGGCCGACAGGTTGCCGCAGTTGCCGCTCCAGTCCACAAAAGGTTTGTCGATGGAAACCTGGCCGAACAGATAATCGACGTCGTGATCGGCTTTGATGCTTTTCGACAGGATCACGGTTTTGCTGGTGCTCGAGGTGGCGCCGCCCATGCCGTCGATCTGCTTGTCGTAGGGGTCGGGGCTGCCGATCACCCGCAGCAGCAAGGCGTCGCGTGCCGGGCCAGGAATCTGCGCGGCTTCGGGCAGATCCTTGAGGCTGAAAAACACGCCTTTGCTGGTGCCGCCACGCATGTAGGTGGCGGGGATCTTAATTTGAGGTGCGTGAGCCATGGTGCTCCTTAACGAGGGCGCGGGACTTAAAATCCCACGCCCACATCCGATGATTTAAACGGCAACCGCCGACTCTTCGAGGAAGTCCTGTGCGAAGCGCTGCAACACGCCGCCGGCCTCGTAGATCGACACTTCTTCAGCGGTATCGAGACGGCAAGTCACCGGCACCTCAACACGCTCGCCGTTCCTGCGATGGATGACCAGCGTCAGATCGGCGCGCGGCTTGCGGTCGCCGATCACGTCGTAGGTTTCGCTACCGTCGATGGCCAGGGTGTGACGGTCGGTGCCGGGCTTGAACTCCAGCGGCAACACGCCCATGCCCACCAGGTTGGTGCGGTGAATACGCTCGAAACCTTCAGCGGCAATCGCTTCGACACCGGCCAGACGCACGCCTTTGGCCGCCCAGTCGCGGGACGAGCCCTGACCATAGTCGGCGCCAGCAATGATGATCAGCGGCTGCTTGCGTTCCATGTAGGTTTCGATGGCTTCCCACATGCGCATCACTTTGCCTTCCGGCTCGACACGCGCCAGCGAGCCCTGTTTGACCTTGCCGTTTTCCACCACCATTTCGTTGAACAGTTTCGGGTTGGCAAAGGTCGCGCGCTGCGCGGTCAAGTGGTCGCCACGGTGCGTTGCATAGGAGTTGAAGTCCTCTTCCGGCAGGCCCATTTTCGCCAGGTATTCGCCGGCGGCGCTGTCGAGCATGATCGCGTTGGAGGGCGACAGGTGATCGGTGGTGATGTTGTCCGGCAGCACCGCCAGCGGGCGCATGCCCTTGAGCGGCCGAGCGCCGGCCAGCGCGCCTTCCCAGTACGGCGGACGGCGAATGTAGGTGCTCATCTCGCGCCAGTCGTACAGCGGCGTGACTTTCGGGCCGGTGTCCTCGTGGACGGCAAACATCGGGATATAGACTTGGCGGAACTGCTCAGGCTTGACCGAAGACTTCACCACCGCGTCGATTTCTTCATCGCTCGGCCAGATGTCTTTCAAGCGGATTTCCTTGCCATCGACCACGCCCAGCACGTCTTTCTCGATATCGAAACGGATGGTGCCGGCAATCGCATACGCGACCACCAGCGGCGGCGAGGCAAGAAACGCTTGCTTGGCGTACGGGTGAATCCGGCCGTCGAAGTTGCGGTTACCGGAGAGTACGGCCGTGGCGTACAGATCGCGGTCGATGATTTCCTGCTGGATCACCGGGTCCAGCGCGCCGGACATGCCGTTGCAGGTGGTGCAAGCGAACGCGACGACGCCGAAACCAAGCTGTTCCAGTTCCGTGGTCAACCCGGCTTCGTCGAGGTACAGCGCCACGGTCTTCGAACCCGGCGCCAGCGACGATTTCACCCACGGCTTGCGGGTCAGGCCCAGCTTGTTGGCATTGCGCGCGATCAGGCCGGCGGCGATCACGTTGCGCGGGTTGCTGGTGTTGGTGCAACTGGTGATGGCGGCGATGATCACGGCGCCGTCGGGAATTTGCCCCGGCACTTCATCCCACTGGCCGGAGATGCCTTTGGCGGCAAGATCGCTGGTGGCGACGCGAGCGTGCGGGTTGCTCGGGCCGGCCATGTTGCGCACGACCGTCGACAGATCGAAGGTCAGACCGCGCTCGTATTGCGCGCCTTTCAAGCTGTCAGCCCACAGGCCGGTGGTCTTGGCATAGTGCTCGACCAGTTGAACTTGCTGGTCTTCGCGGCCAGTGAGTTTCAGATAATCGATGGTCTGCTGATCGATGTAGAACATCGCGGCAGTAGCACCGTATTCCGGGGCCATGTTGGAAATGGTCGCGCGGTCGCCGAGGGTCAGCGCGGAGGCACCTTCGCCGAAGAACTCCAGCCAGGCGCCGACGACTTTCTGTTTGCGCAGGTATTCGGTCAGCGCCAGCACCATGTCGGTGGCGGTGATACCTGGTTGCAACTTGCCGGTCAACTCGACGCCGACGCTTTCCGGCAAGCGCATCCACGAGGCGCGGCCGAGCATCACGCTCTCGGCTTCGAGGCCGCCGACGCCAATGGCGATCACGCCCAGCGCATCGACATGCGGAGTGTGGCTGTCAGTGCCGACGCAGGTGTCGGGGAACGCCACGCCGTCACGCACCTGGATCACCGGAGACATTTTCTCCAGGTTGATCTGGTGCATGATGCCGTTGCCCGGCGGGATCACGTCGACGTTCTTGAAGGCCTTTTTGGTCCAGTTGATGAAGTGGAAACGGTCTTCGTTGCGACGGTCTTCGATGGCGCGGTTTTTCTCGAACGCCTGGGCATCGAAACCGCCCGCCTCGACGGCCAGCGAGTGGTCGACGATCAATTGTGTCGGCACCACCGGGTTGACCTGCGCCGGGTCGCCACCCTGCAACGCAATCGCGTCACGCAGGCCCGCCAGATCGACCAGTGCGGTCTGGCCCAGAATGTCGTGGCACACCACACGGGCCGGGAACCACGGGAAGTCGAGGTCGCGTTTGCGCTCGATCAGCTGTTTCAGGGAATCGGTCAGCGTGGCCGGATCGCAGCGCCGCACGAGGTTTTCCGCCAGCACGCGTGAGGTGTACGGCAGGGTGTCGTAGCTGCCGGGCTGAATCGCATCGACCGCCGCGCGGGTGTCGTAGTAATCCAGAGGGCTGCCGGGCAGGTTTTTGCGGAATTCTGTGTTCATCGGGTCAGGACTCGGGTCACGGTAGTTTCAAAGGGTGGCCAGCACGGACCTGAGTTACACACCGTTCACTGTGGGAGCGAGCCTGCTCGCGAAAGCGGTAGATCAGTCGACATCAATGTTGGATGTCAGTCCGTCTTCGCGAGCAGGCTCGCTCCCACAGGGTCTAGCGGTGTTCTCGGGCTCCGGGCACCACCATTCAGCGGCGTTCGATTGGCACGAACTTGCGCTGTTCGACGCCGGTGTACTCGGCGCTCGGACGGATGATGCGGTTGTTGGCACGCTGTTCGAACACATGCGCGGCCCAGCCAGTCAGGCGCGAGCAGACGAAGATCGGCGTGAACAACTTGGTCGGGATGCCCATGAAGTGATACGCCGAGGCATGGTAGAAGTCGGCGTTGGGGAACAGTTTTTTCTGCTCCCACATGGTCTTGTCGATGGCTTCGGAGACGGGGAACAACACCTTGTCGCCCACTTCGTCCGCGAGTTTTTTCGACCAGCCCTTGATCACCTCGTTGCGCGGATCGTTGTCCTTATAGATCGCGTGGCCGAAGCCCATGATCTTGTCTTTGCGCTCAAGCATGCCGAGGGTGCCCTTGATCGCCTCTTCCGGCGACGAGAAGCGTTCGATCATTTCCATCGCCGCTTCGTTGGCGCCGCCATGCAGCGGGCCGCGCAGCGAACCGATGGCCGCCGTGACGCAGGAATAAAGGTCGGACAGGGTCGAGGCACAAACCCGCGCGGTGAACGTCGAGGCGTTGAATTCGTGTTCGGCGTAGAGGATCAGCGACACGTTCATGACTTTGACGTGCAGCTCGCTTGGTTTCTTGTCGTGCAGCAGGTGCAGGAAATGCCCGCCGATGGTCGGTTCATCGCTGACGCAGTTGATGCGCTTGCCGTCGTGGCTGAAGCGATACCAGTAACACATGATCGCCGGGAACGCGGCCAGCAGACGGTCGGTCTTGTCGCGCTGTTCGGAGAAGTCTTTCTCCGGCTCGATGTTGCCCAGAAACGAGCAACCGGTGCGCATCACGTCCATCGGGTGGGCATCGGCAGGGATGCGCTCGAGCACTTCCTTCAGCGCCTGCGGCAGGTCGCGCAGCTTGCTCAGCTTGCCCTGATAGGCGTCGAGTTGCGCTCGGGTCGGCAGCTCGCCGTAGAGCAGCAGATACGCCACTTCTTCGAATTGTGCGTCTGCTGCCAGTTCACGCACGTCGTAGCCGCGATAGGTCAGCCCGGCACCGGCCTGGCCCACGGTGGACAGTGCGGTTTGCCCGGCGACCTGGCCACGGAGCCCGGCGCCACTGAGTACTTTTGCTTCGGCCATCGTTTTCTCCAATCTTGAATTTGTTAGGGAGTACGGCTGCGGCTTATTTTTTTGCCGCAAACAACGCGTCGAGCTTCTGCTCGAAGGTGTGGTAGTCGATGCGATCGTAGAGCTCCATGCGAGTCTGCATGGTGTCGATGACATTCTGTTGCGTGCCGTCGCGGCGGATCGCGGTGTAGACGTTTTCCGCAGCCTTGTTCATCGCGCGGAACGCCGACAGGGGATAAAGCACCAGCGACACGTCGGCGCCGGCCAGTTGCTCGGTGGTGTACAGCGGCGTCGCGCCAAACTCGGTGATGTTGGCCAGAATCGGCGCCTTCACGCGGCTGGCGAACAGCTTGTACATCTCCAGCTCAGTGATGGCTTCCGGGAAGATCATGTCGGCACCCGCCTCGATGCACGCGGCGGCGCGATCCAGTGCCGACTCCAGACCTTCAACCGCCAGCGCATCGGTGCGGGCCATGATCACGAAGCTGTCGTCGGTGCGCGCATCGACGGCTGCCTTGATGCGGTCGACCATTTCCTGCTGGCTGACGATCTCTTTGTTCGGGCGATGACCGCAGCGCTTGGCGCCGACCTGATCCTCGATGTGAATCGCCGCTGCGCCGAACTTGATCATCGACTTGACGGTGCGCGCCACGTTGAACGCCGAAGAGCCGAAACCGGTGTCCACGTCCACCAGCAGCGGCAAATCGCAAACATCGGTGATGCGACGCACGTCGGTCAGTACGTCATCCAGGCCGGTGATGCCCAGATCCGGCACGCCGAGAGAGCCTGCGGCCACCCCGCCACCGGACAGGTAAATCGCCTTGAAACCGGCACGTTTGGCCAGCAGCGCGTGATTGGCGTTGATCGCGCCGACCACCTGCAATGGGTGTTCGCTGGCGACCGCATCGCGAAAACGCTGGCCTGGAGTGTTCAGGTTGGAACTCATGACTCACCTCGTTCAGTGGCTGTCTTATTGTGGGTGCCGTCCTGGTAATGACGGGCGATGTTGCGTTTCGAGGCGCCGATGTGACGGCGCATCAACAATTCCGCGAGTTCGCCGTCACGGTCGGCGATGGCATCGAGAATCCGGTGGTGTTCGGCGAAGGCCTGGCGTGGGCGGTTCGGCGTGGTGGAAAACTGGATGCGGTACATACGCACCAGTTGATAGAGCTCGCCGCAAAGCATCTGGGTCAGGGTGCGGTTGCCGCTGCCCTGAATGATCCGGTAATGGAAGTCGAAATCGCCTTCCTGCTGGTAGTAACCGACGCCAGCCTGAAACGCCGCATCGCGCTCGTGGGTTTCCAGCACCCGACGCAGTTCGTCGATTTCTTCGACGCTCATGCGCTCAGCCGCCAGACGACAGGCCATGCCTTCGAGGGATTCGCGGATTTCGTAGAGTTCGAGCAATTCGGCGTGGCTCAGCGACACCACCCGCGCGCCGACATGCGGTACGCGCACCAACAGGCGCTGACCTTCCAGACGATGAATCGCCTCACGCAGCGGCCCGCGGCTGATGCCATAGGTACGCGCCAGTTCCGGTTCAGAGATCTTGCTGCCCGGGGCGATCTCGCCTTTGACGATGGCCGCCTGAATGCGCCGAAAGACGTTTTCCGAAAGCGTCTCGGAATCGTCGCCGCTGATGACCGGGGGATCGAGTTGATCCAGCATGATTGTCGACACCTTTAAATCCAATGCGGCAAAAACTAGCCAATTCGCCCGCATCAGTCAAAGGATAAATAGACATTGTCGACAATCGTCTAATAACCCTCTTCAACAACCCCAAGGGTTATAGACCGGCTCGGGCGCTGGCGCCATAAAACCACCGTGCTAGAATGCCGCCCGCATTTGCTGGCCATTTGTACGGCTTGTCATAAAAAGCTGATAGGCACACGAAGGGCCTTGCGCAAGTTTTTGCCAGGGACCTGAACCGAAAACGGAACGCTGCGCACCAGGATTTATGAGACTCAAGCCTTTCCCCACATTTTTCGCTCTGTTCTGCCTGCCCGGCCTCGCCGCCGCGGGGGAAAAGACCGTGTACGGCCTCAACGAATACGCCGCCCTTGATGGCATCAATCTGGAAGTTGCGGCCAAACTCGACACCGGCGCGAAAACCGCCTCGCTGAGCGCCCGTGACATCAAACGTTTCAAACGCAACGGCGAGTCCTGGGTGCGCTTCTATCTGGCTATCGACGCTGCGCATTCGCACCCGATCGAGCGACCGCTGGCACGGGTCAGCAAGATCAAGCGCCGCGCCGGCGACTACGATCCGGAAGAAGGCAAGAAGTACACCGCCCGCCCGGTGATCGAGCTGGATATCTGCATGGGCACAGCGATGCGCAGCATCGAAGTGAACCTGACCGACCGAAGTGCGTTCCAATATCCGCTTTTGATCGGCTCCGAAGCGCTGAAACGCTTCGACGCGCTGGTCGACCCCAGTCTTAAATACGCTGCCGGCAAACCCGCCTGCACCATCGCCGCTCATACCGCCGAGTAATTTTCATGCGTTCTCTAACCTTCCACCTGAAAATCCTGATCACCATTCTGGTGCTGCTGGGCGTTTCGGTTACGGCCTATCAGATTTTCGTGCTCGGCATCCCCGTGACCGAAGACGCCACCGACGATTTGTGGAACATCGACGCCAAAGTCGAGTTCGTCGCCAGCACCAAGGATCCGGTAAAGATCCAGATGTTCGTGCCGCCGCTGAGCCGCGATTACGTCAGCCTCAACGAGAGCTTCATCTCCAATAACTACGGTGTGGCCGTGAACCGCGTCGACGGCAACCGAAAGGTGACATGGTCGGCACGCCGGGCCAAAGGCAACCAGACCCTGTATTACCGTCTGGTGCTGACCAAGCGTTACACCGCAGAAAAAACCAAGATCAAAGGCCCGACTTTCCGCGACAGCATGGTTATCGAAGGCCCGGAAAAAATCGCTGCCGAAGCCCTGCTCGCACCGATCCGCCAACACTCGGCCGACGTCGAAACCTTCATCGGCGAGGCGATCAAACGGGTCAACAACGTCAACGACGACAACGTGAAACTGCTGCTGGCCGGCGATACATCGACGCCGCACAAAGCCAAAATCGTCGAATTGCTGCTGTCCATCGCCCATGTCCCGGTGGAAAAAGTCCACACCATCCGCCTCGTTGCGGACCAGCCACAAACCCCTGAACTCTGGCTGCGCAGCTTCAACGGCAATGACTGGCTGTACTTCAACCCGGAAACCGGCGAACAGGGCCTGCCGACTGACCGCCTGCTGTGGTGGACCGGTGATGAGAACCTGATCACCGTCGACGGCGGCAAGAAGGCCAACGTGACCTTCAGCCTGAACAACAGCGAGATGAACGCGATTCGTCTGGCCAAGCTGACCGACGAAAACACCGACGCCAACTTCCTCGAATACTCGCTGTACGGCCTGCCGCTGCAGACCCAGCAAACGTTCATGATCATGGTGATGATCCCGATCGGCGTGCTGGTGATTCTAATCCTGCGCAACCTGATCGGCCTGCAGACCCTCGGCACGTTTACCCCGGTGTTGATCGCCCTCGCCTTCCGTGAAACGCAGTTGGGCTTCGGCATCCTGCTGTTCACCGTGATCACGGCGCTGGGCCTGTCATTACGTTCGTACCTGGAACACCTGAAGCTGCAAATGCTGCCGCGACTCTCGGTGGTACTGACCTTTGTCGTGGTGCTGATTGCCGCGATCAGCCTGTTCAGCCATAAGCTCGGCCTGGAGCGCGGTCTGTCGGTGGCACTGTTCCCGATGGTGATTCTGACCATGACCATCGAACGCCTGTCGATCACCTGGGAAGAGCGCGGTGCCAGCCATGCGATGAAAGTCGCCATCGGTACGCTGTTCGCCGCGTCCCTGGCGCACCTGATCATGACCGTGCCGGAACTGGTCTACTTCGTGTTCACCTTCCCGGCGATCCTGCTGATTCTGGTGGGTTTCATGCTGGCAATGGGTCGCTATCGCGGTTACCGCCTGACCGAGCTGGTGCGTTTCAAGGCGTTCCTGAACAAGGCTGATCACTGATGTTCGGTTTCTGGAAGACCTGGAAGGCCCTGGAAGCCCGGGGCATCATGGGCATCAATCGGCGTAACGCAGACTATGTGCTCAAGTACAACAAGCGCAGCCTGTACCCGATCGTCGATGACAAGATCATCACCAAGGAACGCGCCATCGCGGCCGGCATTCATGTGCCGGAACTGTATGGCGTGATCTCCACCGAGAAGGAAATCGACAAGCTCGGCGAGATCATCGGCGGGCGCAGCGACTTCGTGATCAAACCGGCCCAGGGCGCCGGCGGTGACGGCATCATCGTGATTGCCGACCGGTTCGAGGGACGCTACCGCACGGTGTCGGGCAAGATCCTTGCCCACGAGGAGCTGGAACATCACATCTCCAGCATCCTCACCGGCCTGTATTCGCTGGGCGGCCACCGCGATCGCGCACTGATCGAATACCGCGTGACCCCGGATCAGATCTTCAAAAGCATCAGCTACGAAGGCGTGCCGGACATCCGCATCATCGTGCTGATGGGCTACCCGGTGATGGCGATGTTACGCCTGCCGACCCGCCAGTCCGGTGGCAAAGCCAACCTGCACCAGGGCGCCATCGGTGTTGGTGTCGACCTGGCCACCGGTCTGACCCTGCGCGGCACCTGGCTGAACAACATCATCACCAAACACCCGGACACCACCAACGCGGTGGACGGCGTGCAACTGCCCTACTGGGACGGTTTCATGAAACTCGCCGCCGGCTGCTATGAGCTGTGCGGATTGGGTTACATCGGTGTCGACATGGTGCTGGATCAGGAAAAGGGCCCGCTGATTCTTGAGCTCAATGCGCGGCCGGGGCTGAATATTCAGATCGCCAATGACTGCGGGCTAACGCTGCGCACTCATGCAGTGGAAGCGCGGCTGGAAGAGCTGAAGGCACGTGGGGTGACGGAGTCGGTTGAAGAGCGGGTGGCGTTTACTCAGGAGATGTTTGGGCATATTCCTGCGGTAGAAGGCTGATCCGCGACCGAGTCGCGGCCTTCGCGAGCAGGCTCGCTCCCACATTGGAATGCATCCTCCTGTGGGAGCGAGCCTGCTCGCGAAAGCGGCTCCCCAGCCACCCCAAGGCTCAACCCTGTCGCCAATCTGCCAATCCCCGACATCCCCTCTAGGAGCAACTCCCGCAGAAGACTACAATCCCCACCCCGCCTCAACGGCCGATCTGCCCCGCCCATGTTGACTTGTTCCGTACACCCGCTGCCCTACCGTGCCAATCCCGCCGACTACTTCGCGGCAATCCGCAACGCCCCCGGCGCCGTGCTGCTCGACAGCGGCCGACCGAGTGCCGACCGTGGCCGTTATGACCTGCTCAGCGCTTGGCCGCTGGAACAACTGGCGGTCTTGCCGGACGAAAGCGGCAGCCATTTCCTGCAACGTCTGCGCGACCATCTGGGCCGTTTGGGCGAAGCGCAATTCCCTGACGCTTATGAGCTGCCGTTCGCCGGCGGGCTGATCGGTTATCTGAGTTATGACTTCGGCCGGCATCTTGAGAGTCTGCCGAGTCTGGCGCGGGATGATCTGCAATTGCCGGATGCGCGGTTCGGGCTGTATGACTGGGCATTGGTCAGCGATCACCAGGCCAGCACCAGCCAATTGGTGTTTCACCCATCGGTTGACGACAGTGAAAAACAGCGGCTGATCGCACTGTTCGCTCAGCCCATTACTGGCTCACTGACACCGTTCAAGTTAAACAACCCGATGACAGCCGATCTCTCGGCCGACGATTACCGTCAGGCGTTCGAACGTATCCAGCATTACATCCAGGCTGGCGACTGCTACCAGGTCAACTTCGCCCAGCGTTTCCGCGCGCCATGCCAGGGCGACCCATGGCAGGCCTATTGCGCACTGCGCGAAGCCTGTCCGACGCCATTTTCCGGCTTCCAGAGTTTGCCCGACGGCGGCGCTGTGCTGAGTCTGTCACCGGAGCGTTTCGTCAGAGTCAGCCAGCGCCAAGTCGAAACCCGCCCGATCAAGGGCACCCGCCCCCGTGGCCTGACGCCCGCCGAAGACGCCGCCAACGCCGCCGAACTGCTGGCCAGCCCCAAGGATCGCGCGGAAAACCTGATGATCGTCGACCTGCTGCGCAATGACCTCGGCCGCACCTGCCGCATCGGCTCGGTGCGGGTGCCGGAGTTGTTCAGCCTGGAAAGCTATCCGAACGTGCATCACCTGGTCAGCAGCGTGACCGGCGAACTGGCGCAGGATCGCGATGCGCTGGACCTGATCGCCGGCAGCTTCCCCGGCGGCTCGATCACCGGTGCGCCGAAGATTCGGGCGATGCAGATAATCGATGAGCTGGAGCCGACCCGGCGGGGGTTGTATTGCGGATCGTTGCTGTATCTGGACGTACGCGGCGAGATGGACAGCTCCATCGCCATTCGCAGTCTGTTGGTCAAGGATGGGCAGGTGTGCTGCTGGGGTGGCGGCGGGATTGTCGCGGATTCGGACTGGCAGGCTGAGTATCAGGAGTCGATTACCAAAGTGAAAATCCTCCTTCAAACCCTGCAAAACCTCTAAACGCCCCCCCCCTGTAGGAGCTGCCGCAGGCTGCGATCTTTGCCTTTAAAGATCAAAAGATCGCAGCCTGCGGCAGCTCCTACAGAGGTCGGGTTTACAGGCTGAGGTCGCGGTTCGAAGCTTTGATGAACTCCTGCTTCAACGCTTCAAACGTATGCACCGCCGGAAACTGCGGGAACTCGCGGATCACATTGTCCGGCGCATGGAACAGAATCCCCGCATCCGCCTCGCCCAGCATGGTCGTATCGTTATACGAATCACCCGCCGCAATCACCCGGTAGTACAGGCTTTTGAACGCCAGCACCGACTGCCGCTTGGGATCTTTCTGACGCAACTGATAGCTGGTCACCCGCCCGGTTTCGTCGGTAATCAGACGATGGCAAAGCAAAGTCGGGAAGCCCAGTTGACGCATCAGCGGCTGGGAAAACTCATAGAAGGTGTCCGACAGAATCACCACCTGAAAGCGCTCACGCAGCCAGTTGACGAACTCCACCGCGCCATCCAGCGGTTTCAGTGTGGCGATCACTTCCTGAATGTCCGAGAGCTTCAAGCCATGCTCATTAAGAATGCGCAGACGCTGCTTCATCAGCACGTCGTAATCGGGAATGTCCCGGGTGGTGGCCTTGAGGGATTCGATTCCGGTTTTTTCAGC
Organism: Pseudomonas sp. LBUM1648; assembly: GCF_059716145.1. NCBI lineage: Bacteria > Pseudomonadati > Pseudomonadota > Gammaproteobacteria > Pseudomonadales > Pseudomonadaceae > Pseudomonas > Pseudomonas sp. LBUM1648. The sequence goes on along the minus strand of NZ_CP166808.1, from coordinate 2,040,851 downwards.
GAAGGCGATCCAGATTTCCGGCACCAGTACCCCTTCAAGATCCAGGCAAGCAATTTCCACAAGACACTCCCGTTTGTATTGATTATTGAGTCGAGCGAGCCCGAACTCTAGCGGCTCCACCAAAGCCGCGCAACGCACAGCACGTCCCGCCCGGCGCCGCTTTTTGTTACCATCGCCGCCATATAGAGCGCCCAGCGCCACCGACCTGTAGGAAGCCGCCCTGATGAGCCCAACGTTCGATGTCGTGGAACTCGCCACGACCTATGCCAACAAATCCGCCCAAGACATCCTGAAACTCGCGTTTGCCGAGTTCGGTGATGACCTGTGGATATCTTTCAGCGGCGCCGAGGATGTGGTGCTGGTGGACATGGCCTGGAAGCTGAACAAGAACGTCAAGGTCTTCAGTCTCGACACCGGCCGCCTGCATCCGGAGACCTATCGCTTTATCGATCAGGTGCGCGAGCACTACAAGATCGACATCGAACTGGTCTCGCCGGACTACACGAAACTGGAACCGTTCGTGAAGGAAAAAGGCTTGTTCAGCTTCTACAAGGACGGCCACGGCGAGTGCTGCGGGATCCGCAAGATCGAACCGCTGCGGCGCAAACTGTCCGGCGTCAAAGCCTGGGCCACCGGCCAACGCCGCGACCAGAGCCCGGGCACTCGCAGTGCCGTGGCGGTGATGGAAATCGACACCGCGTTCTCCACACCGGAGCGCACCCTGTACAAGTTCAACCCGCTGGCGCAGATGACCAGCGAAGAGATCTGGGGCTACATCCGCATGCTGGAACTGCCATACAACAGCCTGCACGAGCGCGGCTTCATCAGCATCGGTTGCGAGCCGTGCACCCGCCCTGTCCTGCCGAACCAGCACGAGCGCGAAGGCCGCTGGTGGTGGGAAGAAGCGACCCAGAAAGAATGCGGATTGCATGCGGGGAATATCATCAGCAAGGGGTAAACCTCTGCCCCGATGATTTCCCCTTGTGCTTTGTGAAACCTCAAAAAATGTGTACACACGAATGTCACCATCAGTGCCATTTATGTGTGCACTTTTTATTTTCGCGCCCTGAAAAGTTACATCCCGCCTGAATCTCCCTTCCTTCTGCCCCTCGCCACGATACCGCGCAAAAAATAAATACCTGGCCAATCGGTCAATTTATATCGGCGTCGATTCAGTCACTTAGCAATCAGAAATAACATTTCAAAATCAGCGATGGCCTTCATGGATCGGCAATTGGCACACATCTGGCTTTAGTGCATACATGTTTTGTATACAAAACTGCAAAACATGCACACCTTCGATCCGCAAGCCTGAAGCGCCCTATCCCGTACAGGCTGCAGATGCCCCGTAACCAGTGATGCTTTCACTGCCGCGACGAAGATATGTCGAGCCTGGCGGCTCATGCACAGTCATCGCGGCCCTGAACATCAGGAGCCTGCCGGAATGCGTACAAGTCTCTCCAACAACATCGCGCTGAATCTGCCCTCCTCTGCACTCGATCAACCTTTGCCACATGACGGACTGGTCGAGCCGCTGCATCTGAGCCCTCGTCTGCACAACAGCGATCTGGCACCGACCAAGGCCGAAGGCCGACGCTGGGGCAAATACAGCATCTTCGCCCTGTGGACGAACGACGTGCACAACATCGCCAACTACTCGTTCGCTATCGGCCTCTACGCCCTGGGCCTGGGGGGCTGGCAGATTTTGCTGTCGCTGGGGATCGGCGCGGCGCTGGTGTATTTCTTCATGAATCTGTCCGGCTACATGGGGCAGAAAACCGGGGTGCCGTTTCCGGTGATCAGCCGGATCAGTTTCGGCATCCACGGGGCGCAAATTCCTGCGCTGATACGGGCAGTTATCGCCATCGCCTGGTTCGGGATTCAGACGTATCTGGCGTCGGTTGTTTTCAGGGTTTTACTCACGGCGGTGCATCCCGGCTTCGCGGAATACGACCACAACTCGATCCTCGGCCTGTCGACGCTGGGCTGGGTGTGCTTCGTGGCAATCTGGTTCGTGCAACTGGTGATCCTCGCCTACGGCATGGAAATGGTCCGCCGTTACGAAGGGTTTGCCGGGCCGGTGATTTTGCTGACCGTCGCCGCCCTCGCCGCCTGGATGTACACGCAAGCCAACGCAACCATCGCCTGGTCGATCCGCGAACCGCTGAGCGGTGGCGAGATGTGGCGCAACATCTTTGCCGGCGGCGCACTGTGGCTGGCGATCTACGGCACGCTGATCCTCAACTTCTGTGACTTCGCCCGCTCCTCGCCCTGCCGCAAAACCATCAAAGTCGGAAATTTCTGGGGTTTGCCGGTGAACATTCTGCTGTTCGCCGCGATCACCGTCCTGCTGTGCGGCGCGCAATTTCAAATCAACGGCCGGATCATCGAAAGCCCGACCGAGATCATCGCTTCGATTCCCAACACCTTCTTCCTGGTGCTGGGTTGCCTGGCGTTCCTGATCGTCACCGTGGCGGTGAACATCATGGCCAACTTCGTTGCCCCGGCGTTCGTGCTGAGCAACCTGGCGCCCAAGTACCTGACCTTCCGCCGCGCCGGGATGATCAGCGCGACCATCGCGGTGCTGATCCTGCCGTGGAACCTCTACAACAGCCCGTTGGTGATCGTGTACTTCCTGTCCGGCCTCGGCGCCCTGCTCGGCCCGTTGTACGGGGTGATCATGGTCGACTACTGGTTGATCCGCAAAGGCCGGATCAACGTCCCGCAACTCTACAGCGAAGACCCGAACGGCACTTATTACTACAGCCGTGGCGTCAATTTCCGCGCCGTGGCGGCATTTATTCCGGCGGCACTGATCGCCATCGTCCTGGCGCTGGTACCGGGGTTCCACAGTATTTCGCCGTTCTCCTGGCTGATCGGTGCCGGGATCGCCGGAACTCTCTACCTGATCATCGCCAAACGCGAACCGCACTACGCCGACGTCAGCGGCGAATCCTTCGCGGTCGATAACGCCTGTCACTAAATCCTCGCGGCCCGCCTTTCGGGCCGCTGAACCACCCTGCCAAAAAGGACTTCCCATGCGTATTCTCGTGGTCAACGTCAACACCACCGAATCCATCACCCAGGCCATCGCCCGCTCGGCGCAGGCTGTCGCGTCACCCGGTACAGAGATTGTCGGACTCACGCCGTATTTCGGCGCCGATTCGATTGAAGGCAACTTTGAAAGCTACCTGGCCGCCATCGCCGTGATGGATCGGGTGATGTCCTATGACCAGCCGTTCGATGCGGTGATTCAGGCCGGCTATGGCGAACATGGCCGCGAAGGCTTGCAGGAATTGCTCAATGTACCGGTGGTGGACATCACTGACGCGGCGGCCAGTACGGCGATGTTTCTCGGGCATGCGTATTCAGTCGTCACTACGCTGGATCGCACCGTGCCGCTGATCGAGGATCGGCTGAAACTCTCCGGTCTTTGGGATCGTTGCGCGTCGGTGCGGGCCAGTGGTTTGGCCGTGCTGGAACTGGAACATGAGCCGCAACGTGCGCTGGAGGCGATCGTGCATCAGGCTGAATTGGCGGTTACGCAGGACAAGGCCGAGGTGATTTGCCTGGGTTGTGGCGGCATGGCCGGACTTGATGAACAGATACGTCGCCGCACCGGGGTGCCGGTGGTGGATGGGGTGACGGCGGCGGTGACGATTGCTGAGGCGCTGGTGCGTTTGGGGTTGTCGACGTCCAAGGTGCGGACTTATGCGACGCCTCGGCCGAAGAAAATCATTGGCTGGCCGGAGCGGTTTGCACGATAAGACCGCGTTATCGTTTATCGCGAGCAGGCACACTCCTACAGGGTTAGTGTCGTGCCTGAAATCTGTGAGCAACATCGATCCTGTAGGAGTGAGCCTGCTCGCGATGGCCGCCATTCGGTTAAAAGCCAAACTCAGAGAGCACTGAACCGCCGCGCCAACCCCTGCTGCGCAAACTGCTCAATCACAAAATCGACAAACGCCCGAGTCTTGCCCGGCAACAATTTATGTTCGGCGTAGTAGATCGAAATGTTGCCGTCATCGATGTACCACTCCGGCAGCACGCGCTGTAACGTACCCGCCTCGAGATAACCCACGGCAAACGGCATGCTGACCAGTGCAATCCCCAAACCTTGCGCCGCCGTCGCGCAGGCGGCCTCGGAGTCGCTCATGGTCATTCGCGTCTTGAGGGTCAATGGTCGACAGAGCTGACTGCCATTACTGATCAATTGCCAAGAGCGTACTCGACCGGTTTGCGGCGACCGAATCAGAATGCCATCGTGGTATTGCAGGTCATCCGGCTCGATGATCGCTGCGTGCTTTTCCAGGTAGTCAGCAGACGCCACCAACACTCGATGTGCGGGTGCCAATTTGCGTGCGACGACGCCTTGGGGCAATTCAAATCCCCCGCCAATCGCCGCATCGAAACCCTGCCCGATCAAATCGACCTGACGGTTATCAAAATGCCAATCAGGGTTGATCGCCGGAAATCGACGTAAAAACTCTTCCAGCAACGGCACGACATACAAGCGCCCGAACACCGTGCCCATACTGACTTTCAAAGTTCCCGCTGGCAGGCCTTCGACACTGGCCAGATTGGCCACGGCGTTCTGGATCGTGGTCAGACTGGCACTGACCTGACTCAAAAACAGCTGCCCCGCCTCAGTCAACGTCAGGCTGCGGGTGCTGCGCTGAAACAACCGCACGCCTAGCTTCGCTTCGAGTTTCGCCACGCTTTTGCCGACCGCTGCCGGGGTCAGGCTCAAACGCCGCGCCGCTTCGGCAAAACTGCCAACTTCGGCGCTGCGCACGAAGCATTCGATACTGTTAAAGTTTTCCATGGTCGCCACTGTAAACTTTTGGTTTACACAGACTATAGCAATCATGGGCTAGTGGGTTGTGGATCAGAGGTCGATACTCGGCTCCAACAACAAGGCATCTCGCCTTGAATATTCTGGAGATCGAACATGACCACTCAACACCTCAGCGGCAAAGTCGCTCTGATTCAAGGCGGTTCCCGTGGTATCGGCGCCGCGATCGTCAAACGTCTGGCCGCTGAAGGCGCTGCAGTTGCCTTCACCTACGTCAGCTCTACCGCAAAAGCTGAAGAGTTGCAGAACAGCATCACCGCAAATGGCGGCAAAGCCCTGGCGATCAAGGCTGACAGCGCCGACGCCGCTGCCATCCGCCATGCGGTCAGCGCCACCGTCGAAGCCTTTGGCCGCCTCGACATTCTGGTCAACAACGCCGGCGTACTGGCCGTCGCCCCACTGGAAGACTTCAAACTGGAAGATTTCGACCAGACCGTAGCGATCAACATTCGCAGCGTATTCATCGCCTCCCAGGAAGCCGCCAAACACATGGGCGAAGGCGCGCGAATCATCAACATCGGCAGCACCAACGCCGACCGCATGCCCTTCGCCGGTGGCGGTGTGTATGCGATGAGCAAATCGGCGCTGGTCGGCCTGACCAAAGGCCTGGCCCGCGATCTCGGCCCACGCGGTATCACCATCAACAACGTGCAGCCTGGCCCGGTCGACACTGACATGAACCCGGCGCACGGTGACTTCGCCGAAAGCCTGATTCCGTTGATGGCCGTGGGTCGCTACGGCAAAGCCGAAGAAATCGCCGGTTTCGTCGCTTATCTGGCAGGCCCGGAAGCCGGGTACATCACCGGTGCCAGCCTGACCATCGACGGTGGTTTCGGCGCCTGATTTGACTGAGTTACCTGTACGAAAAACGCCGCCCCTCCTTTAACTGAGGGGCGGCGTTTTTGTTTATAGCTTTATGGCCCGATCAAGCCCATTCCAGTGCCGGCAAACCACAAGCGCTCGGGGTGAACGCTTTCAACGAGCGAAGAATCCCGTCGGCGTGTGCGTATTTTTCATCGGCCATGGCGGCATCCGGAATGGCGATGGCGGTCATGCCCGCCGCTTTCGCCGCGGTCACGCCAAACGGCGAATCTTCGAACACCAGACAATCCTCGGGCGCGACACCCAGACGCCGGGCCGCCGTGAGGAAAATATCCGGCGCAGGTTTGGCTGCACCCACTTCCGGATCGTCCGCCGTGACGATGAAATCGAACAGCGCGAACCAGTCGCGGTGCAACGTGGTTTTCTGACCGAACGACTGACGCGACGAACTGGTGCCCACAGCGATTGGAATGTTGTGCGCCTTGAGGTGGCGAACCAATTCCTCCGCACCGGGCATGGCTTGCGCCGTGGGGAAACGCTCACGCATCAGCGGCTCTCGGATCACCAGAAACTCTTCGGCGGTGATCGGCAGATCCAGCGCCTGCACCACGTAGTTGGCCAGATCGTTGGCACCGCGGCCAATGATGTTCTGCTTGATGCTCCAGTCGAAAGTCCGCCCGTAACGCCCGGCAATCAGCGAGGTGACCTCGGTGTAAATGCCCTCGGTGTCCAGCAGCAAACCGTCCATATCGAAAATCACGGCCTTGATCGGGCCGAACGCCTTCAGCGGTGCATTCATCATCGGATCCGTTATCAAAGACATCCCGGGCGGCGAATAGCGCCGCTGCTCGGATCTGATTAATGGGTTCAGCAGCATAACGAGCGCAACGGGCATTGAGCAACGGGCAATGTCCGCTGGGGCGCTGAACGACTCGTGAGTATTTAGCGAAAAGTCCTACAGACATCCCCTACTTGCCCGACTTCTTTACTTTTTGATCCCCCGCAAAGTCCGCGCACCTCTTTTGACGTGCGCGAGTGCCTGCGAATGTTCCAAACCGATCGGCTTCTGGCCTTGAACAACAGCATCGGCCTGCTGGTGGTTGCCGCCCTGAATCCAGAACACCCGGACTTCGAAACGTTGATCCGGGAGTTTCGCCTGTGCCTGAACAACTACGACGCCTGGGCCGAACAATTCTGGACGGGGTCGATGCTGGACATCGAGCAGGTGTTCAGAGTCGGCAACGACGTTCACCTCAGTGCGCCGGTCAAAAGCCGTAAACCCATCAGTTCATCCGTATTCATGTGCCCCGCCAGCGGCCCGTTGACCCTGGTGCACATGTTCGAGGCTGCGCGCTTCGTCCCCATCGGCAACACCCCACTGACGCTCGAACCGGTGATGTCCGATGTCGGCGGCGTTCTGACCTTCGGCGCCCCGCAGCACTATGAAATCGGACCGAGCGGCATTCTGGAGGTGACCGACTGCGACCGGGGCCAGCGTTATCGCATCACCTTCTTTCCCGATGTTTCCAGCCAGCATGTGCAAGCGCTGTATGCCTCTTATCAAGGCATGCTCGACGGGCTGGAAGTCTGGTTGCGCCAGGAGTGGGACGGGTTTCAGCCACTGTGGACAGAGTTCTCCAGTGCAGGATTTCTCGACCGTTACGGCCAATTGCAACAGGCGGATTGGCGCGGATTCGAGAAGGCCCTGCACGGTGTCTGGGATGACATCAAGCAACTGTTCGCCCTGCTCGCCGACTTGCAAGCCAACAGCGAAAAGCTGCTGGAGTACCTGACCGAGGTCGAACTGGACGCTTTGCTGGAGGCGTCCAGCGAAGCCATTGCCAACGGTTTGTTGATCCTCAGCGACGAGCCGCTGCTGTTTATTCATCTGGCGGCCTTCACCAGTTGGCTGAGGATGCTGCCACCGCAGTACCTCGCGGAGGTGGTAGCCGAGGTTCGTGTCGAACTGTTAATCAGCTTTCTGTTGATGCGGGTATCGGGCGGCGTCGGCGTGCCACTGCGGTTGAGCAGCAAAGTGCTCGCGAAGATCAAATCGCCACGCGCGCGGGAATGGCTGGCGGCTTCTGCGTTGCGCCTGGCGGAACTGAGCTCTGCGCCCGAACTGAGCAAGCACGCAAGCGCACTGAAACCACTGATGCTCAATGTGCGTGACGTTGAGTTGAAACCGACGCCGTCGATACCGCTGAACATTCGTCAGGCGGATTCCTTGGTGTTGACGGTGCCGAACCCGGCGCCTCTCGCACGGGACAAGTCGCATGGCATGAGCCGGATGGAGCGCCATGAGCCACGCGATGACGCCTCCGATCAAGCGAAAAACCCCAACGGCAACAGCGCCGACTGTGTGCCCTCGACCTGCACCAACGGCTGCCCGGTGTCGATGGTTACCGGTGAGGAACTGCTGACCCTGACTGACGGCACGCTCGATGGATTGCTGCCGTTCGATTTCACCCGCTTGTATCGCACCAGCGCGGCCGAAATCGATGTCGGGCTGGGGTTTGGCTGGAGCCATTCGCTGGCGCATCGGCTGGAGTTTGAGGGCGATTTTGTTGTTTGGGTCGATCACGAAAATCGGCGCACGCGGTTTCCGTTGCCGAGTGTGGAGCGGCCGGCGATTCACAACAGTCTGTCGCGGGCGGCGATTTTTCTTGGAGATGAGCCTGAGGAACTGATTCTTGCGCTGGCGGGGGACACGGCGCGGTTTTATCACTTTCGGGCTGGGCGGCTAACGGCGGTCAGTGATGGGTATGGCAATCGTCTGCGCATCTCTCGGGATCGTCAGGATCGTATTGAGCGGCTGGATAACGGGGCGGGTCGATCGCTATTACTGCGCTACGACCGCCAGCATTTGGTGGCCGTCGATTATCAGTCGTTTCAGTTGGCTGAATGGACGACTGAACAAACCCTCGTCAGTTATCGCTACGACGCTTATCAACACCTGATCGAAGCGTGTAACGCCGTTGGCGACAGCGAGCGTTACGACTACGACGATCAGCACGTCATCCTCCAGCGTCAGTTGACCGGTGGGGCGAGTTTTTTCTGGGAATGGGAACGCGCCGGCAAGGCTGCCCGATGCGTGCGGCACTGGGCGTCGTTCTCGCAGATGGACACGCGTTACGTCTGGGATGACAACGGCAGCGTGGCGGTGCATTACGTCGATGGCACCGAAGAAACCTACGTGCACGACGAGCGTGCGCGGCTGGTGCGCAAGGTCGAGGCCGACGGTGGCGAGCACCTCAAGGCCTACGACGACGCGGGGCGTTTGATCGCCGAGCAGGGTCCGCTCGGCGCGGTCACCGAATACCGTTACGACGACGTCGGACGCCTGATCGCGCTGCTTCCGCCGGACGACGAGCCAACGTCCTACGAGTACCGCAACGGTTTCCTGCACAGCCGCTCTCGCGGCGAGGCGGTGTGGACGTACCGGCGCAATGCCCAGGGCGATGTCACCGAGGCGGTTGATCCAGACGGGCAGGTCACCCATTACCACTACGATGCGCGTGGGCAGTTGCTGTCGATCCGCTATCCGGACACTGGTCGGCATGTGCTGGTCTGGAACGCTCTCGGCCAGTTGGTTGAAGAAACCCTGCCCGACGGCGGTGTGCGGCGCTTTTCCTACGATGCGCTGGGGCGGCGGACCACCAGTCAGGACGAACACGGTGCGCTCACGCGTCAGCACTGGGATGCCGTGGGCCGACTAATTCAGACGACGTCTCCGGGCGGCAGCACCCGCGCCTACAGCTACGGCGCCTATAACCAGGTCACCGCCGAACGTGACGAACTCGGCCGCATCACCCGTTACGAATATGACGACGATCTGCATCTGGTCTCACGCCGAATCAACCCCGACGGTACGCGGGTGCAATACCGCTACGACCATGCACAACTTCTGCTCACCGAAATCGAAAACGAGTCCGGCGAAAAGTACCGTCTGGACTACACGCCGACCGGACTGATCCGACAGGAAACCGGCTTCGACGGCCGCCGCACGGCGTACGCCTATGACCTCAACGGTCATCTGCTGGAAAAGACCGAATTCGGCGATGACGGCTCGACGTTGGTCACCGGATACGAACGCGATACCGCCGGTCGCCTGCTGGTCAAAACCCTGCCCGACGGGATCAAGGTTGCATACCGCTATGACCGCCTCGGTCGTTTGGTCGGTGTCGACGACGGCCAGAAACATCCACTGGCCTTTGAGTACGACCTGCAAGATCGGCTGATCACCGAGCATCAGGGCTGGGGCACCCTGCGTTACACCTACGACGCCTGCGGCCAGCTCAAACGCATGCGCCTGCCGGACAACAGCAAACTCGATTACCACCACGCCAAGGGCGGTGCGCTGAGAGCCATCGACCTCAACGGCGCGTCACTGACGCGCCACGTCTATCAGTCAGGACGCGAGCAACAACGCCAGCAAGGCCTGCTGCTCAGCGAATACACCTACGACGATCAGGGTCGCTTGCTCGCCCATGCCGTAGGCCATCAGCACGATTCGCTGTATCGCCGCGACTATGCCTACAGCGCCAACGGTAATCTCGAGCACATCGCCGACACCCGCCACGGCCAGCGCACCTACGGCTACGACGCCCTCGACCGTTTGATTCGCGTCCGCCACTCACGCGACGAACTGCCGGAATCCTTCGCCCACGACCCAGCCGGCAACCTGCTGATGCAGGATCGCCCCGGCCCGACGCAGATCAAGGGCAACCGCCTGCTGATGCAGGGCGACCGCCACTACGACTACGACGCCTTCGGCAACCTGATCCGCGAACGCCGCGGCACCGCGCAGAAACTCGTCACCGAATACCGCTACGACTGCCAACACCGCCTCATCGGCCTGACCCGCCCCGACGGCAAAACCGCCCGTTACCGCTACGACGCCTTCAACCGGCGCATCAGCAAAACCGTCGACGGCGCCACCACCGAGTTCTTCTGGCAAGGCGATAACCTCGTCGCCGAAAGCAGCCAAACCCACCACCGCAGCTACGTCTACGAACCCGGCACCTTCCGCCCGCTGGCGCTGCTCGACGGCAAAGGCCCGAAGCGCGCCTGCCCGTTCTACTACCAACTCGACCACCTCGGCACCCCACAGGAACTCACCGACTACAGCGGCGAAATCGTCTGGTCGGCGCAATACGACGCCTACGGCAAAGTTGCCGCGCTGACCCTCGCCGCCGAGGAATACCTCGACCAGCCACTGCGGTTTCAGGGGCAGTATTTCGATGGGGAGAGCGGACTGCATTACAACCGGCACCGGTATTACGACCCACGGCTGGGCCGGTATCTGACGCCGGACCCGATCAAGTTGGCGGGTGGGTTGAATCAGTACCAGTACGTGCCGAATCCAACGGGGTGGGTGGATCCGTTGGGGTTGAGTGATTGTCCGGGTGGGGACAATTGCGGAAAACCTTCACGTGAAGTCAACACTTTTAGCAACGTTCGTGTAGAGGAAGGGGCACCTGCAACTCCAGCCCCAATACAAGAAAACCATTATTTGTACCGCGGTGATGATCGAGAACCATGGGAAATTTTCGATGCTGGGTTTGAACCGTGGGGCGATAGTAAAGATCTTTTCCTGCATGCTTTGGATAATAAAATTCCTCCAAGCTGGTACGTGAGTACTTCTTTTTCAGAAAAGCAGGCAACAAAATTTGCAACGGGCTACGGCATTGCCGACGGCTATATATATGTCCTGAAGAACGTTAAAGGGATTGACGTAAACAAAGAACTTGGTGCCCTTTCACCCCATCGACGTGAAGTAGAAATTGCAGTCCCAGGGGGCATTAAAAGTCAAGATATAGTAGGAGCCACGCCAGTCTACGAAGATGGCAGCTATAAAGGTTATTCAGTGCTCAACCCAAACAGGAGCAAACAATGAAACCGATAGAAATCCAGATTAAAACAGCTCAAGGGCTGGAAGCAGCCCTTATTGAATGTGACAGAAGGAATAGGGCACTAACTTTTACAAGAAAAGATGGCCTAAAAAAAATCTATACGTCTTACGACATGTTTGGCTGTTTCGGTGCGCTGAGGTCAGAATTTCCGGGAGTTACGTTTTTATGTAAGGGCTCTAAAATAAACGTTTATCCATCGGGTATGAGCTCACAAATGTCCTGCGGACTTGTTGCGTACGAACTCCGTGAAGGACGACCCACAGAAGAGGAAGATATTGTCCGAATTTTCGATTACGAGGACAGAGACCTAACAAACAACATAGAGGATCAAAAGGCCTTCTATCGTTCATGGTTAAAGTCTTTTTAGTTTGTAAGGATCACACAATTTGACTTAACACTCACAGGGCCTGCACCGACAGGCCCCTGAGAAATAGAGGTTTCATACCGCAAACGACACCAAAGACCAAACCAGAAATTTCCTCACTGCTCATCTTCCTCCTCATCAAACTCATCATCCGAATCAATTAGCGGCACCGTCGCATCATCCATCAACGACCCCGGATCCTCATTCCCCGGATCATTGATAAACGGCAGCCCACTCGAGCCTTTTTCTTCCTTGCCTTCGGTTTCGGGAGTCATTGCAAACCTCATGATGTCGGGGAGTGTATGACGTTCGAAAGGCCCTGCTGCCAATCGTTCCCGAGTCGAACCTGCAGAAACGAAAAACCCGGCACACGGCCGGGTTTCTGTTTAATCGTCAATCAATGATGTTTGTTTTTATGCTTGTTCTTATGCTTATGGCCACCACCGGAATGAGACTTCCCGCCATCGTCACCCAGGTTGTTGCCGAGCGCACCACCTGCGGCACCACCCAATCCTGCACCGACAGCCGAACCGGTCGAACCGCCCAGGCTGTTACCGATCACTGAGCCGCCCGCAGCTCCAAGGCCACCGCCAATGGCGGCTTCCGTGCGATTGTTTTTATTCGCACCGACGGCGCTGCCCGCCGCGCCACCCACACCGGCACCGACCGCAGCGCCTGTGCTGCCGCCGAGCTGTCCGCCGACCACGTTGCCCAGCACACCACCCAGCCCGCCGCCAACGGAGGCCGAACCATCACCGGCAGCCATTGCGCCTTGAGCCACCAGCAATCCGAAAAACAGTGCAGATAATGACAAACGCATATGAACCTCACAGTTCCCGAGCCGGGACAGGCTGCCCATGCAGGGCTTATGTGTTATTGGAGACGATTACGGGTAAAACGTTCACCAACGTAAAGCCCGACATCGAGCCGGACTTTTCTGACCTGCAATCAATCTCAGTGACGCTTGTGCCCTTTGGACAGATTGCTGCCAACCGCGCCGCCGGCTGCACCGCCCAGGCCCGCGCCAATAGTAGCGCCATTCTTGCCGCCGAGACTGTTGCCGATCACCGAACCGCCGGCAGCGCCGACACCACCGCCGATGGCCGCTTTGGTCCGGCTACCTTTGCGTGCCGCCACTGCACTGCCCGCTGCGCCTGCGACGCCGGCACCAATCGCAGCACCGGTGCTGCCGCCCATTTTCTGGCCGACAACGTTACCCAGCGCGCCACCCAGACCACCGCCCAGCGCAGCGGTGCCGTCACCGGCAGCCATCGCACCTTGAGCAACGAGAAGGCCCAGAACCAGAGCAGGCAATGTTAAACGCATGACAAAAACCTCAAAAAATGGGTATGACAAAAAGGGCCGGGATTTAATGCCGTCGGAGCGCAAAAGTCCAGACAGCATGAGTGAGCTGCACACACTCGGCGCCGTTTGGACAGCGATTCTGGAAAAGGTTTTATGACAGGCAAAAAAAAGCCCGCTGGGGAGACGGGCTGGAGACTTGCTTTCTAACGGATGGCTTCACCCTACTTTGGCAGACGTGAAAAGTTTGTGAAAAGCGTTTACATCCACACTGCGCGCGTAGGAATTTTTCCCGATAGGTTGCGCCAGGCACAAAAAACCCCGCTCATTGACGGGGTTGTGGGTTGCAAGACTTACTTGCGGGCGCGGGTCGCGATCCTGGGTAAAAACTTCGCCTTCGGCCCTTTAGGTACCGTGGACTTGATCTTGCCGGTCTGCACCGGATCCTCACCAAAGCCCGACTGGTACTCGGTCTGGCCACATCGCACGCAGTTGTTGAAGGAAAATTCAGCGCCATCGTCTTCGATATACGGATCAGTCATGCCTTTTCCCCTTCGAAACGGGTCGACACCGGCAAAGCTCTTTGCCTGAAAGAATATCGACCTCCAGTACTTTTGAGACTAGCCGGTCATTCCTGGACTTGTGATTCAGAAACGCTGACGCCCGACGAATGGCCTACAAAAGACCGGATGGCAACAAGTCAAAACGTCGAGATCCACAAATCCCAACGTTCCGTCCAATAATCAGCGCAACTTCACCGCAGTACCTGTCACGAACACCACAACCATACCGCCCTTGCCGGCCGGCATACTGATCTCGAAATCCACCCCAACCACAGCGTCCGCCTGCAAGGCTCGCGCTCGCTCCTTGATCTCCTCAGTCGCCTGGATACGCGCCTCCTTCAGCGCCCGCTCCAGCGTCTGAGAGCGCCCACCAAAAAAATCACGCATGCCGGCAAACATGTCGCGGATCACATTGACGCCCTGCACCGATTCGGCACTGACAATGTCTAGATAGGCGGTGATCTGACGGCCTTCGATGGCTTGAGTGGTGGAGATGATCATGGAAACAGTCCTTTTTCAGGCAGATAAAAACCGCGATTGTAATTCAATCGAGGATTAAGCCGATTTCAGCAGACACCCAACAAAATCCAGACGCCAGAAACCACAAAACCCCTGACTTCTTTCGAAATCAGGGGTTCTGTGTAATCGAATATGGCGGTGAAGGAGAGATTCGAACTCTCGATACAGTTTCCTGTATACACACTTTCCAGGCGTGCTCCTTAAGCCACTCGGACACTTCACCGTATCTCTTCAAACATGTTCTGTCTGTCGAGGCGCGCTAATGTAGTCGAAAGCTTTTCCGATGGCAAACTTTTTTTCAGAATTTTCATGCGGTTAAGAGAAAAAACAGTTTTCCCCGCCAACAGGCCATGGCAAACCGGCCAATCTCCGGTGGGCACGCCCCCTTCTATATAGAAGACAGATAGCAGTCTGCGGGGCATGAGCCGATAAAGGGTGACCGACGGGTCAGTCACGGTGCTTTACCTGGCCTGCGGTGGTGGGTAACGTCTGCCCATCTTTCTTAAAGGAATAGCGTCATGAGTGAGTTGATTTCTTACCACCTCGAAGACGGTATCGCGACCCTGACCTTGAGCAATGGCAAGGTCAATGCCATTTCCCCGGACGTGATTGCAGCGTTCAACGCGGCGCTGGATAAGGCGGTGACTGATCGTGCCATCGTGATCATTACCGGTCAGCCAGGGATTCTGTCCGGTGGCTATGACCTGAAAGTGATGACCGCCGGCCCTAAAGAAGCGGTGGCACTGGTGACTGCCGGTTCGACGCTGGCTCGCCGTCTGCTCTCTCACCCGTTCCCGGTGATCGTCGCGTGCCCGGGCCATGCCGTGGCCAAAGGTGCATTCATTCTTCTGTCCGCCGATTACCGTATCGGCGTCGACGGCCCGTTCAGCATTGGTCTGAATGAAGTGCAGATCGGTATGACCATGCACCACGCCGGTATCGAGCTGGCCCGTGATCGTCTGCGTCGTTCGGCTTTCCACCGTTCAGTGATCAACGGCGAGATGTTCGATCCGCAAAGCGCTGTGGATGCTGGCTTCCTCGATAAGGTGGTTTCCGCCGAGGAGCTGCAAGGTGCTGCCTTGGCCGCCGCACGGCAGTTGAAGAAGATCAACATGACGGCGCACAAGAACACCAAATTGAAGGTGCGCAAGGCGCTGCTGGAAACCTTGGATAACGCGATCATTCAGGATCAGGAACATCTGGGGTAAGCACCCGGTTCCAGCGGTCAAGAAAAGCCCGACCGTCGTGTCGGGCTTTTTCTTACGCACCTGGTTGAAAATACCGTTGCAGCTCTAGGACGGGTCTGACAACCAAGCTTGAAACATGCGCTTAAACATCGGCTATCTCCGCACTCTATAGCAGCAATTGCCGAAAACAGTGCACATCCGTACACTGCGCCACCTTTTGTCCCGGTGGGGCCTGAAAATGCTGTTTGTGTTTCGTATGTTGTTGATGGGCCTGCACTTTATTCTGGCTGGCATGCTTGGGGTGATTCTCGGGTTGTGCCGTCCATTTAATCCGGACAACAGCCGTCTGTGCGCCCGCCTCTACGCGCTGCCGGCCATGTGCATTTTGCGTCTGCGGGTGAAATCCGATGTCAGCGGTTTGATGAACAAACCCGACAGTTGCGTGATCATCGCCAACCATCAGTCCAACTATGATCTGTTCGTGTTCGGCAATGTGGTGCCGCGCCGCACCGTCTGTATTGGTAAAAAAAGCCTGAAATGGGTGCCGCTGTTCGGGCAACTGTTCTGGCTGGCGGGCAACGTGTTGATCGATCGTGGGAATGCGCAAAAGGCGCGTCAGTCGATGCTCACCACGACCAACACCTTGCAGAACGAAGACACGTCGATCTGGGTATTCCCGGAAGGCACGCGCAATCTCGGTGAAGAGCTGCTGCCGTTCAAGAAAGGGGCATTCCAGATGGCAATTGCCGCTGGCGTGCCGATCGTTCCGGTGTGTGTCAGCAGTTACGTCAAACATATGCGCCTGAACCGCTGGCGCAGCGGGAAAATTCTCATACGTTCACTCCCGGCAATTCCTACTGTAGGACTGACCATGGATGACATGCCGATGCTCATCAGCCAGTGCCGCGAACAGATGCGCGAGTGCATCGAATCGATGGATCGGCAACTGCAAGCTGCCTGAAAAGCAAACCCGCCTTGTGCGGGTTTTCTTTTGCCGGGTGAACTGTGCAGATTTCACTGACTCTGAAGCAGCGACACGGCTAAGCTGATGCCTTGTATTCCCTGCCATCTGCCAAGAAGAAGTGAACCACCACCATGGGTCGAGTTGTTGCCGCTGCGGTGTACAGCGCGGGTAAGAAAGTCACCAATATTGCCATCGATGAGGGCGCGGCCTGGGCCGCCAAAACCGGGCACTTTGTGTGGATCGGTCTCGAAGAGCCAGACGCTCAGGAACTGGCCAACCTGCAACGTCAGTTCAACCTGCACGAACTGGCGATCGAAGATGCCCTGGAAAAACACAGCCGGCCGAAGCTGGAAACCTTTGGCGACGCTTTGTTTATCGTCACCTACTCACCCATTCGCGAACACGGGGTTCTGCAGTTCATCGAGACCCACATCTTCGCCGGCAAGGGTTACATCATCACGGCGCGTAACGGCCACTCGGCGTCCTACGCCCATGTCCGCCAACGTTGTGAGGCACGTCCACTGTTGCTGGAGCATGGGGAAGATTTCGTACTCTATGCGTTGCTCGATTTTGTCATCGAGAACTATCAGCCAGTAGGCGAAGCGATCCATGCCGAGATCGATGAGCTGGAACGCAACGTGTTGTGCAGTGCGTTGAATGAACGTGACGTACAGAAACTCCATGGCCTGCGCCGTGATGTGGTGCGCCTGCGCCGTTACGCAGCCCCTATGGTGGAAATCAGCGAGGAACTGCAGAAGCTGAGTTTCCCGTTCATCGACAAGAACATGCGCCCGTACTTTCGCGATGTGCAGATTCACGTCACTCGGCAGATGGAAGACCTGACGACACTGGCCGACATTGCCAGCCAGACCATCGAGATCGGAGTGTTGCTGGAAGCGTCACGGCAGAGCGTGGTGCAGCGCAAGTTTGCGGCATGGGCGGCGATTCTGGCGTTTCCGACCGCGGTAGCGGGGATTTACGGAATGAACTTCCAGAACATGCCGGAGTTGAGCTGGCACTACGGCTATTTTGCCGTGCTGGGGTTTATTACGGTGGGGTGTGTGAGTTTGTGGGCGAGTTTCAAGAAGTCAGGGTGGTTGTAATTCTGTGGTGAGGGATTGCTCCCTCATCACAAATTCCGCATCAGACTTTAAACAGCTTTAGCTTCAGGCTTGTGCGCCACAAAGCGCATCATCCACTCCGCCACCGTAGCGCCATGATGCTCTTGCTCCAGGCTGGCCAAGCCTTTGCTATAGATCTGCGTGCCCAACGCTTCCTGACGCAGATCCAGCAGCGCACGGGAATAGTCGTGAATAAACTCAGGATGCCCCTGGAAGCACAGCACCTGGTCGTTGATGTGGTACGCCGCAAACGGGCAGAAATCGCTCGAAGCAATTACCGTGGCGTTTTCCGGTAACGCAGTCACCTGATCCTGGTGGCTGATCAGCAACGTCAGTTCTTCACGCACCGGGCTCATCCACGGCGCCTTGGCCGCCAGTTTGTAGTTGTGAGTGCCGACGCCCCAACCTTGCGTGGCGCGTTCGCTCTTGCCACCGAGGAGCAGCGCCAGCAGTTGATGACCGAAACACACGCCAAGCAATTTGTCGCCTCGCTCGTAACGAGTCAACAGATAGTCCTTGAGGGTCTGGATCCACGGATCGGTGCCAAACGAATCGGCCTTGCTGCCGGTGACCAGGTACGCGTCGAAAGTCTGATCATCGCTCGGGTATTCGCCCTGCATCACGTTGTAGACGGTGAACTCGGCGGCAATCGGCTGCTGCGAGAACAGGCGCTGAAACATCTGCCCGTAACCCTGATATTGATCGACCAGTTCCGGACGCAGGATGTCGGTTTCCAGAATGCAGATGCGTAGCGACATAAAAAATACCTAACACGTGATGGGAATAATGAACACCCCAGAGCCTGCCTTGAAACACCCTGGCAAGGCAAGCCCCGGATTGGCTTCCCACCCTTTAGAACAGCTCCCCTTTCGCCGCTTTTTCCAGTAACAGGGCCGGTGGCGCGAACCGATCGCCATATTGTTCGGCCAGATACTGCGCACGGGCGACAAAATCCTTCACCCCGTATTGATTGATGAACTGCAGGGCACCGCCGGTCCAAGCAGCGAAGCCGATGCCGAAGATCGATCCGACGTTGGCGTCCGCCGTCGAAGTCAGGACACCCTCCTCCACGCAGCGCACGGTTTCGATGGCTTGCACGAACAGCAGGCGATCGCGCACATCCTTCGGCGAAATTTGCCCGTCAGCCTTCTCGAAGCGAGTCTTCAGCTCGGGCCACAAATGCTTCTGGCTACCAGCCGGGTATTCATAGAAACCGCCACCAGCGGCCTTGCCGGGACGCTTGTATTCATTGAGCAACAAGTCAATCACGGCGAACGCCGGATGATCTATCAGCGGTTTCTCTTCCGCTTGCAGGTCTTTAGCAGTTTGCTTGCGGATATGGCTCATCAGGCTGAGGGAAACTTCGTCAGAGATCGCCAGAGGCCCGACCGGCATCCCGGCCTTGCGCGCTTCGGTCTCGATCATCGGTGCGCTCACGCCCTCGCCGAGCATGGCGATGCCTTCATTGGTGAAGGTACCGAATACCCGCGAAGTGAAAAAGCCGCGACTGTCGTTGACCACAATCGGGGTTTTCTTGATTTGCAGAACGAAATCGAAACCCCGCGCCAGGGTTGCATCGCTGGTCTGAGCGCCTTTGATGATTTCCACCAGCGGCATTTTCTCGACCGGGCTGAAGAAATGAAGGCCGATGAATTTGCTCTGATCGGGTACGGCAGTCGCCAGCCCGCTGATCGGCAAGGTCGAGGTGTTGGAGGCAATTACAGCGTCGGCGCCGACAATTTCCTGCGCGGCCGCCGAGACTTTGGCTTTCAGTTCGCGATCCTCAAACACCGCTTCAATGATCAAATCGCAACCGGCCAGATCGGTATCGGTTTCAGTCGGATGAATTCGCGCCAACACCGCTTCGCGCTGTTCAGCAGTCATTTGCCCACGGGCTACTTTCTTGTCGAGCAGCGCTGCCGAATGGGCCTTGCCCTTCTCGGCTGCAGCGAGGTTGATGTCCTTGAGCACCACTTCGATGCCGGCCGAGGCACTGACAAAAGCGATCCCCGCGCCCATCATGCCGGCGCCGAGTACGCCGACTTTCTGCGTTTTATAAGGCGCAAAGCCCTGAGGCCGTGAGCCACCAGCATTGATCTCGTTGAGCTGAAACCAGAACGTGCCGATCAGGTTTTTGGAGATCTGGCCGGTGGTCAACTCTGTGAAGTAGCGGGTTTCAATCAGGTGCGCGGTGTCGAAATCGACCTGAGCGCCCTCCACCGCCGCACACAGAATTTTCTCCGGTGCCGGCAGCGTGCCTTGGGTTTTGGTGCGCAGGATCGACGGTGCTATCGCCAGCATCTGTGCGACTTTCGGATTCGACGGCGTACCGCCCGGGATCTGATACCCCTTCACGTCCCAACGCTGCACCGCCGTCGGATTGGCAACGATCCACGCACGAGCCTTGGCGAGCAGCTCATCCCGATCCGTCGCCAGCGCATCGATCAAACCGGCCTGTAACGCCTGTTGCGGACGAACCTTTTTGCCTTCGAGCAGATACGGTAGCGCTTTCTCGATGCCAAGCATACGCACCATGCGCACCACCCCGCCGCCGCCCGGCAACAAACCGAGAGTCACTTCCGGCAGACCGAGCTGCACGGACGCATCGTCCAACGCTACCCGGTGATGACAGGCAAGGCAGATTTCCCAACCACCGCCCAGTGCCGCACCGTTGATGGCCGCGACCACCGGTTTACCTAAAGTTTCCAGAGTGCGCAGTTGCCCTTTGAGGGTCAGCACCATGTCATAAAAGGCTTTGGCTTCGGGCTTGCCAACCCTGATCAACTCATTGAGGTCGCCGCCGGCAAAAAAAGTTTTCTTCGCCGACGTGATGATGACCCCGGCAATGCTGTCTTTTTCCGCGACAAGTCGGGCGACGCAGGCGGCCATGGCCTCACGGTAGACCGCGTTCATGGTGTTGGCGCTCTGGCCCGGCATGTCGATGGTCAAAACGACGATCGCGTCCTGGCCTTTTTCGTAACGAATGGCTTCGCTCATAACAGGGTTCCTTGAATTCGGGACTCAGAGACGTTCGATGATGGTGGCAATGCCCATGCCGCCGCCGACACACAGCGTCGCCAGGCCGTAGCGCAGACGCCGGGCTTCAAGTTCATCGAGCAGGGTGCCGAGGATCGCGCAACCGGTGGCGCCCAGCGGGTGGCCCATGGCGATGGAGCCGCCGTTGACGTTGACCTTGTCCGGGTCGACCGCCATGTCTTTGATGAATTTCAGTACTACTGAGGCAAACGCTTCGTTGACCTCGAACAGGTCGATGTCTTCCACACGCAAGCCAGCCTTCGCCAGCGCTTTGCGAGTGGCCGGCGCCGGGCCGGTGAGCATGATGGTCGGATCGGTGCTGGTGACCGCCGTGGCGACGATGCGCGCCCGAGGCTGCAAGCCCAGCGCCCGCCCCTTGGCTTCTGAGCCGATCAGCATCAACGCCGCGCCATCGACGATTCCGGAACTGTTTCCCGGTGTGTGCACGTGATTGATTCGCTCGACATGGCTGTAAACACGCAACGCGGTCGCGTCGAAACCCATTTGACCGATCATTTCGAAACTCGGCTTGAGCTTGCCCAGCCCTTCCAGCGTCGATTCGGCGCGAATGAACTCATCGTGATCGAGCAAGATGATGCCGTTTTGATCCTGCACCGGCACCAACGATTTGTTGAACGAGCCATCGGCCCTCGCCCGCGCGGCTTTCTGTTGTGAGTACAGCGCGTAGGCATCGACGTCTTGGCGGCTGAAGCCTTCCAGGGTGGCGATCAAATCCGCCCCCACACCCTGTGGCGTGAAGTGACTGTGCAGATTGGTCTGGGGGTCCAGCGCCCAGGCGCCGCCATCACTGCCCATCGGCACCCGCGACATCGACTCGACGCCGCCGACCACCACCAAGTCTTCGAAACCCGAGCGCACCTTCATGGCACCGAGGTTGACCGCTTCCAGTCCTGAAGCGCAGAACCGGTTGATCTGCACACCTGCCACGCTAACGTCCCAATCGGCCACTTGCACGGCGGTTTTGGCGATGTCCGAGCCTTGATCGCCAATCGGCGTAACGCAGCCGAGCACAACGTCATCGACCTGGCTGGTGTCCAGTGAGGTGCGCTCTTGCAGCGCGGTCAACAGACCTGCCACCAGATTTACCGGTTTGACACTGTGCAAGGCGCCGTCGGCCTTGCCTTTGCCACGGGGCGTGCGTAACGCGTCGAAAATCAAAGCTTGGGTCATGACGTCCTCGAACCTGCGCGGTGAGTGAATTTCGTACTGTCACTGTTGTCCCCGACGGTCACGGATTCAATGACCACAGCGCTCAATGACATTGACGCGCACGCTCAGACGGACGGTCATCGGCGATTGGGTGAACCGGTTCAGGTCGGCGAGTTGTCTAGCAAGCGGGCGGCAAAGAAGCTGGCAATACGCCTCATGCCTTTTTAATCGCACTCAGCAGCAAGTACATATGAAATGGATCTAAGCCAAGCGTGACGCGGGCCCTAAGGTAAGACATGTACGTCATGGCCGTCGGGTTTTGCCGAGGCAGGCGTCATTCAACAGGAAGTGCAGCGCTTGCCGTCATGGATATGCAGGCAAGCATCAGGAAATAACAATAAAGGCGGTCAAGCCATGTTCAAACAACCGAAAGTTCGTCAAGCAGGACTCATTCTTTTCGCCACGACGCTGTTGTTGATTTTGCCGAACCTGACCAAGGTCATCGGCTGAGTTCAAGCGGCAGGTGCTGTAATTCGCCACTAAAAATGTGACTGGCCCGCTACCCGGGCCAGCGTGGCTGTGCCAACCTTTGCGCACATCCACGACATGGACGGCGATCATTTGAAAGCGCTCATTGTGTTTGGGGCCATGCTGCTGAGCATGCCCTTGTCTGCCGCGCAACTGGATCTGCAGTTGGGCGCAAATAGCCGCACCTGGCAGACCGAGGAGCTGCTCAAGCATCCTCAGGTACAAACGCTCACGGTAAAAAGCGACGTGTCCTACAAGAAGGACATGACCTATCGCGCCTTGCCCGTCGCGGCGTTGCTGACGGGCATCAAACCTGAGGATCATCTGCAAGCGGTCGCACTGGATGGCTTTGCCGCCGAGCTTGCCGCTGCGCAGTTGCTCAATCAGAAAGGCGCGCGGGCCTGGCTGGCCATCGAGGACCCGGCCAAACCCTGGCCGCCGTTGTCAGAGGGCAAACACAGCGCCGGGCCGTTCTATCTGGTGTGGACCGATCCGCAAGCGGGGAATATCAGCCCGGAACAATGGCCGTTTCAAGTCGCCAGCATCAAGCGCATGGCGCCGGTGGCCGAGCGTTTTCCCGCCCTCCGGCCAGATCCTGCGTTAAAGGCCAATGACCCGGTCAATCAGGGTTTTGCGCTGTTTCAGAAAAACTGCCTCGCGTGTCATCGCTTGAACGGCGCAGGAGATGCGCAGTTCGGGCCGGATTTGAATATTCCGTATAACCCGACCGAGTATTTCGGTGCAGATTTCCTCAAGCGCTACATTCGTGATCCGCAGAGTTTGCGCCAGTGGCCGCAGGCGAAGATGCCGGGGTTTTCTGCGGATGTGCTGCCGGATGGGGATTTGCAGATGTTGATCGGGTATTTGCAGCACATGGCCGGGCGCAAAAACAAGCCCTGAACACAGATCCAATGTAGGAGCGAGCCTGCTCGCGATAACGGTGTGCCAGCCTTGCATGTGCTGGCTGACAGATTGCTGTCACGAGCAGGCTCGCTCCTACAGGGGTTCGGTGTTTATTGCTGCTGCACGGAGATCACCGGCGCCGGCGTCGGCGACACAAACACCTTCGCATGCATCTGCTCACACCCACCACCCCGGCGCATGCCGCGCACCGGGCAGGCATCGAGGTAATCCAGACCCACCGCCAGTTTCAGGTGCCGCTCAGGTCGCGCCAGTTCATTGGTCACGTCAAAACTGTACCAGGCGTCATCCAGCCACGCTTCCGCCCAGGCATGGCTGGCCAGGTGTTCGCAATCCTCGCTGTACAGATACCCCGACACATACCGCGACGGAATCCCCAGGCTGCGCGCGCAGGCCAGAAACGCGTGGGTGTGATCCTGACAAACGCCCGAGCGCCCGGCGAAAGCCTCGGCAGCGCTGGTGTCGACTTCGGTGGAACCCGGCGTGTAGGTCATGTGCTGATTCAGGCCGTGCATCAAATCGATCAGTGCGGTGCGGTCGCGA
The DNA here is from genome assembly GCF_059716145.1 of Pseudomonas sp. LBUM1648. Taxonomy (NCBI): domain Bacteria; kingdom Pseudomonadati; phylum Pseudomonadota; class Gammaproteobacteria; order Pseudomonadales; family Pseudomonadaceae; genus Pseudomonas; species Pseudomonas sp. LBUM1648. The sequence goes on along the minus strand of NZ_CP166808.1, from coordinate 2,017,041 downwards.
CGCTGCTTGCAGGATTTTGCAGCGAACGCGCGTAGCGCCTCGTCCGCCTCGGTCAACCGGGTGAACCGCAGAAACGGCAACGCCGACTGGCTTTCATGCTCGGCCTCACGCAATTCGTCGATGTCGACCTGACCACGAGCACCGATGATGATCGATTCGTGCGGCTCGTCCATGGTTAGCACGTGCAGGATGTTGCCGAACGGATCGAGTTGCGCGCGCACCGGGCGCGGCAGGTCGAGCTGCCAGCTCAGCACATGCTGCCGCTCGCTGTCGTGGGGGGTCAGTCGCAAGTACTGGATGCTCGCCCGCACCTGATCTTCGTAGTGATAGGTGGTCTCGTGGCTAATGGAAAGTCTCATGCAGCCTCCAGGTAGGAACTGTGAATGGCGTTGCCCAACTGGCGCACCAATGGGATGAACTCGGTCAGCCAGGCGTGCAGGCCTTCCTCGAGAATTTCGTTGATGCCGGTGTAGCGCAGGCGTGCGTCCATTTCGGCCGCCAGACGTTGCGCGGGACGACCGTTGGCGCCTGGCAACTGGGCGAGTATCTGGTCGATTTCTTCGGTGCAGGCACGCAGGGAGCGTGGTACATCGGCGCGCAACAACAGCAGCTCGGCGACATGTCGGGCGCCGGGCGCATCGCGATAGATTTCGGTATAGGCCTCGAACGACGACAACGCTCGCAGCAACGCACTCCACTGGTAATACGCGTGGGCCGTCCCGTCACTGACGGCTTCGGCCTGATCGCCGGCCATCTCGTAACGCGCGTCGAGCAGTCGCAACGTGTTGTCGGCGCGCTCGATGAACGTCCCCAGGCGAATAAAGCGAAACGCATCGTTACGCATGATCGTGCCGTAGGACGCGCCACGAAACAGGTGCGAACGCTCCTTGATCCATTCACAGAAGCGGCTCATGCCATAGCGGCTCAGGCCCTGTTCGGCGATCCCGCGAATTTCCAGCCACGTTGCGTTGATGTTTTCCCACATGTCTGCGGTGATGCGCCCGCGCACCGCGTGCGCGCTGGCCCGCGCCGCGCCGAGGCAGCTATAGATGCTCGCCGGATTGGCGGCATCGAGGGCGAAGAAATGCAGCAGGCGTTCGGCATGCAAAGCACCGTGACGCTCGAGGTAATCATCCAGGGTGCCGGTAATCAGCAGCGGCATGGCCAGTTCGTGCAAACCGTCACCGCGACCGTCTTGCGGCATCAGCGACAGCGAATAACTGATGTCGAGCATCCGCGCGAGATTTTCCGCCCGCTCCAGGTAACGCGACATCCAATACAGATCCGAGGCAGTTCTACTTAACATGGCAAGCTTCCTTCAATCCTCGACCACCCAGGTGTCCTTGGTTCCGCCACCCTGGGAAGAATTCACCACCAGGGAGCCTTCGCGCAGGGCGACACGGGTCAAACCACCGGGCACAACCCGGGTTTCGCGACCGGACAAGACAAATGGCCGCAAGTCGATATGGCGCGGCGCAATGCCGTTTTCGACAAAGGTCGGGCAGGTCGACAGCGACAGCGTCGGTTGCGCGATGTACGCGTGGGGCTTGGCCTTGATGCGCTCGCGGAAGGAATCGATTTCCGCGGTTGTCGCAGCAGGCCCCACCAGCATCCCGTAACCACCGGAACCCTGTGTTTCCTTGACCACCAGATCCGGAAGATTGGCCAGCACATGGGAAAGTTCAGACGGATTGCGACACTGCCAGGTCGGTACGTTCTTCAGGATCGGTTCTTCATCGAGGTAGAAACGGATCATGTCGGTGACAAACGGATACACCGATTTGTCATCCGCCACGCCCGTGCCGATGGCGTTGGCCAGCACCACATTGCCGGAGCGATAGGACGACAGCAGGCCCGGTACGCCAAGCATCGAATCCGGATTGAACGCCAGCGGATCGAGGAACGCGTCGTCGAGGCGGCGGTAGATCACGTCCACCGCTTTCGGGCCATCGGTGGTGCGCATGAAGACCTTGTCATCGCGCACAAACAGATCCGCACCTTCCACCAGTTCGACGCCCATTTCTCGAGCCAGAAAGGCGTGCTCGAAAAACGCACTGTTGAAGCGTCCCGGCGTCAGTACCACCACGCTCGGATCGTCAATCGGGCTTGAGCTTTTCAGCGTGTCGAGCAGCAGGTTCGGATAATGATCGATAGGCGCGATACGCTGGGCGGAAAACAACTCCGGGAACAGACGCATCATCATCTTGCGGTCTTCAAGCATGTAGCTCACGCCGCTCGGTGTGCGCAGGTTGTCTTCGAGCACGTAATAGGTGCCGTCGCCGTCGCGCACCAGATCGACGCCGGAGATATGCGAATAGATATCGCGGTGCAGATCCAGCCCTTGCATCGCCAACTGATATTGCTCGTTGGCCAGCACCTGTTCGGCGGGAATAATCCCGGCCTTGATGATGCGCTGCTCGTGATAGAGGTCGGCGAGGAACATGTTCAACGCCTTGACCCGCTGGATGCAGCCGCGCTCGACAATCCGCCACTCACTGGCGGGAATGCTGCGCGGAATGGTGTCGAAAGGAATCAGGCGCTCTGTGCCCTGCTCGTCCCCGTAGAGCGTGAACGTGATGCCGGCACGATGGAACAGCAGATCGGCCTCGCGGCGCCGCTGGGCCAACAGCTCGTCAGGCGTGTCAGCCAACCACCGGGCAAACTCCCGGTAATGCGGGCGGACCTGGCCGCCGGCATCGTACATCTCATCAAAATAGGTGCGGATCATGCCGTACTCCTTGTCACCCGGACATCCAGACCATCGCAAGGCCCGTGCCATCGGCATAAACGCTTTGATTTCAATCGGTTGGATAATCACGCCACAGGCGCCGCACCATTCCTGTGCGACAAATGCCCCAACCTGATTGCCCCCGCCTCATTGCGACGCAGTGCTGTCGCCTATCACCAGCATAGTCAGAGTTGATTTCACTGCTCGCGGCTGGCTGCGGATAATCCGCGCATCCGCTGAAAAAACTTCCCCCGATGAAGCCTTCAGCCCAATCGATCCGAATTGCCTTTGCGGCCCTCAAAGCCTTAACCCTGACCGGTTTCCTCTCCTTATCGGTCTTCCCTTTTAGCCACCCTCTCCGGTGGCTTTTTTTTGCCTCGGATTCTTGTTTCAGGGTTTTGCCACGGGAATTCAAGCAAGCCAAAAACGACAACGGCCAACCCGAAGGTCAGCCGTTGCTTGCGTTGATTACCAGAGATCAGTTCAAACGGTGGCGGTTACGCACCTCCTGCTTGACGCCCCAGCCTTCGATGATGCCACCCAAGGGCTCGACCACCGCCGAAAAGCCCTGCTCGAAATCGCCGATATCGTCATAGGTCGCGTACATCACTTTGCTCAATTCCAGAGACCACGCGCCGTCGTCGCGCGCGCTGACCTGGGCATTGATGGATTCACCGCGAAACTTACCTGCCGCCCTGCGCGCCCGCTCCTCGTCCGGGAAAATGGCGTAAAACTCGATGGGATGGAATCGGGAAAAATCGAAACCGCCTTCTTTCATGCGGCGCAGTACATTGCTGCTGATGTCTTCTTGATAGGCTGTGCTCATGAATCGTCCCCCTCGGATAGATGGATAGACTTTCCGTATTCCCGCCCCGGGCCTTACTGGCCAAAGTACTACGGCAACGTGGTTGCGCGCGGGAAACAAGCATGTAGCTGACAAGACCAGACCTTAGCGATCCGTTCGCTGATCTCGCTTGCAGAGTAGCCCCAAGATAGAGCTGCTGCCAAGGCCTGGTGCTTCAAGTGACAAGAAGAATTTCAGATGGGAGTGATACTGCGGATTTCGATGCTGTTCTGGGTTTTCAGGCTTTTGACGCCTGCATCGGCAGTGCGCCCTTCCAGATCGTTCATATCCAGTTCCGCGGCGACAGGCAGGAGCCGTTCCTTGATCAGTCGAGCAGCTTCATCGTCGCTTGGGCATTCCGCACGCTCGAAGACCTCATCGACAATTTCACCATGATCGTCCACGAAAGTGACTTTCCACTTTTGCATCGGTGCCTCCTCGATCAAACCCGCAAATGGGCTTACACCTATCTCGACTTTTGGCCGGATTGATCGTTCAAAAGGATTGCTGCGAGCGAACATGAAAAAAGTTACATCCGCTGTAGGAGTTGCGTGATTTTCAGTCGTTGCCTGGCTTGTTGATCGCCTGGAGTACGTACTGCGGCAGCGCAAACGCACCGATGTGAATTTCCGGGTTGTAGTAGCGAGTGACAATGCCGCTGCCGATGAAACGCTGTCGCAGGGTTTCACGGCTCAACTTGCGGTAGGCCGGGTTGGTCGAACCCCAAGCGAACGTCATCGAGCCGCCGATATAGGTCGGAACAGCGGCCTGATAGAAATGCCAGTCCGGAAACAGGCTGCGCAGGCGGCCGGCAGTGGTTTTGACTTCGTCGATCTGCATGAACGGCGTGCCGTTCTGAGTCACGAGGATGCCGCCTTCGTTCAGGCAACGGTGGCAGGCCTGGTAGAAGTTTTCCGAGAACAACACTTCGCCCGGGCCGATCGGGTCAGTGGAGTCGGAGATGATCACGTCGAATTTCTCGGTGGTGGTGGCCACAAAACGCATGCCGTCATCGATCACCAGGTTCAGACGCGGATCGTCGTAGGCGCCCTTGGAATGGTTCGGCAGGAATTGCTTGCACATGTCGACCACGGTGCCGTCGATCTCGACCATGGTGATGTGCTCGACACTGCCGTGCTTGGCCACTTCACGCAGCATGCCGCCGTCACCGCCGCCGATGATCAGCACGCGCTTGGCGGTGCCGTGGGCGAGGATCGGCACGTGGGTGAGCATTTCGTGGTAGATGAATTCGTCGGCTTCGGTGGTCTGGATCACGCCGTCAAGCGCCATTACCCGGCCCATTCGCGGGTTCTGGAAGATCACCAGATGCTGGTGTTCGGTGCGCACTTCGTGCAGCAGTTTTTCCATGCGAAACCGCTGACCGTAGCCTTCGTAGAGGGTTTCCAGGTACTCACTGGTTTTCGTGACGGTCATGGTGACGTGCTCCGATGAATGCGCGGGCGCCAATCGTGGCGACGATTGCCCGGGAAAGGCGCGCATTCTACGTTGCCGAAGATGACAGGTCGAACCTCGCGCCATCGGCTTGGCACAATCCCTGTGGTAGCTGGCTTGCCAGCTACCACAGGTTTCGAGTTGTTCTCGAAAGTAGCGGCTAGATTCGGACATTCCCCCGCGGCCCGGCGATTGCCCAGATGATCAGGCCCAGCACCGGCAGGAGGATGATCAGCAGCACCCAGACAATTTTCATCCCGGTGGACGCGCCGCTTTTCAGCACATTAATGATGGCCCAGATGTCGAGGGCGAGAATGATCAGACCGATCAGACCGTTAAACGTCGAACCCATGGTGTCGCTCCAGAATAGTGGCATGCACTTTTAGGATAGACGGGCCAGCGCAGGGTTCCCTTTTATTACTCTCAGACGTGAACGGCGATCTTCAGCGCTTCCAGCGACGGTGCGGCGGCGATGCCCAACTCGGCGCACAGTTCCAGCACCCGTGGCACATCGTTGCCATAGACCAGCACCACTTGCAGCTCATCGTCGAGCAACTGACTGAAGTTCATCAGCGTGTAACCGCCGTTTTCCTTGCTCAGACTGCTCATCTGCACCTGGATACGGTTGAGTGCGGTCAACGCTTCGGTCTTGGCCAGTTGCTTGGGCTTGAGGTTGAAATCCACGCCCGGGCCGAACGAAGCAACAATCTGCGCGAACAGGTCGACGTAGGTGTCGGCCTGAAACATTACGGTTTCCGGCAGGCTGCCGACGACGACCCATTCGCCCAGCGGCATCGGGAACGTGTCGTCATAGTTGATGTCCGGATTGGCGGCCAGAAACGCGTCGGCATCGGCGTAGGCCTGAGCGGCTTCATCGGCCACGTTCAGGATCTCGTCCTCGCCCATGCAGCCGGAACTGATTTTGCTGATGAGTTCGACGAGTGCGGCTTTCATAAGGGCGGATCCTATGGCGAGGGTAGATTTTGAGGGCGCGAAGGATAGCGCAGAAAAGCAAAAGATCGCAGCCTTCGGCAGCGCCTACAGCAGATCAGTGCAGGCGCTGCCGAATGCTGCGATCTTTTGACCTGATCAACCCAGCAGTTTTTCCAGTTGCGCGGTGGTATCGACCGCGCCCATGGTCCGCGCCGCGTCCAGCGCGGAAACACCATTGGCATCCTTGGCTTTCGGGTCGGCGCCCTTGCTGATGAGGTAATCAACGATTTCAACACGGTTGAACATCGCAGCCATCATCAGCGCAGTGCGGCCATCGAAGGACGAGCCTTCAACCTGCGCGCCACCCTCGACCAGCGCCGAGACTACCGCCAGATCGCCTTTGAAAGCAGCACCGGCAATCGGACTTTGGCCATTGTCGTTGCGAACTTCCGGGTCGGCCTTGTGTTCCAGCAGAACTTTCACGGTTTCCACATGGCCGTGGTAAGCCGCGAGCATCAACAATGTGTCGCCCTTGTGATTGCGAAGATTCGGTGGCAACCCTTTAGTCAGCAGCGCCGCCATCATCGCGGCATCACCCTCACGCGCCTTGTTGAAAACCTGCTCGGCAAATTCGGCAGCCTCTTCAGGGGTCATCTGGCGGCTTTGGTCGGACATTAGGCAACTCCACTTCGGTCAATCGGAAAGCCGACAGTTTTCCCGAGCAAGACGATAGCTGTCACCCTCTTTTTCTCAAGATTGCCTATAGCCACAATCAATAACGGTATTTGCCCTGATGAATTTCAGCCAAAACTTCATCGGTGACCTGCACATAGGTCTGCGTGCCGGGCAGCCAGGCGAAGATCGGGTCATCGCCCGTCTGGCCGGGGTCGAAACCTTCTTTTTTCAGCCGGGTTTTCTGGTATTTGAAGGTGCCGGTGGTTTCCATTTTCACCTTCACCCGCAAAAACAACGGTACGGCGTAGGCCGGCATGCGTTGCCTTGCAAAGGTCAGCAGTTCTGCAAAATCCAGGGTCGCAAGAGATTCAGCCGGGGTTATCGCCGCCATCCCGGCGCGACCGTTGGTGTTGCAGATTTCCACGCCATACGCCACCGCCTCGGAGATATGCGGATGCTGTAGCAGAAGGTTTTCGACTTCTGTGGTCGAAACGTTTTCACCCTTCCAGCGATAGGTGTCGCCGAGCCGATCAACAAACTGGGCATGACCGAAGCCGATATTTCGCAGCAAGTCACCGGTATTGAAGAAACGGTCGCCTTTGTTAAACACATCGTCCAGCACGACCTTGGCGGTCTTCTGCGGATCGGTGTAACCGTCCAGCGGTGCCTTCTCGTCGATCCGTGCCAGCAGCAACCCCTGCTCGCCCTTGCCGACCTTGCGCATGAAACCGTCATCGCCACGAAGAGGCTCACCGCTGTCGTGATCGTAGGCGACCAACTCCCAGGCCATCAGGGAAAAGCCGATGGTGTTGTCAAAGTTGAGGATGTTGGTGAAGCCGATATTGCCATCGCTCGCCGCATACAGTTCGCAAATGTGATCCACCGCAAACCGTGTCTTGAATTGCGCCCAGGCGCCCGGGCGCAAACCGTTGCCGATCATCTTGCGCACGCCGTGACGGCTATCATCGGCACTGGCCGGTTGATCGACCAGATAGCGGCACAACTCGCCGACGTAGCCGATGGTGGTCGCGCGATAGCGGCGTACGTCGCTCCAGAACTGGCTCGCGCTGAATTTGCGGCGGATCGCAAAACCCGATGCGCCATTGATCGCCGAGCCCCAGCACACGCAAAGGCCGGTGGCGTGGTACAGCGGCAAGGTGCAATAAACCACGTCGTCCGGGCGCATATTCAGCGCGATCATGCCGAAACTGGCGGAACTGCGCATCCAGCGGCCGTGCTTGAACACCCCCGCCTTGGGCAGTCCGGTGGTGCCGGAGGTGTAGATGTAGAAACAAGGGTCATCGAAAAATACTTGCTGGCTGCTCGACGGATTATCGCTGCTGGCGTCGGCACTGGCGCTGATCAGATTGACATAGCCCTCGGGCGCAATGCCCGGGTGGCTGTAGGTGTCCTGATCCGCGACAAACCAAGTGCGCTGCGGCGCAATCGACACCTGCTCGCGCACCGCAGCAAATGCGGGCACCAACTCTTCGCCGACCACGATCGCCACCGGCGCTACAAGGTTTACGCTGTGGATCAGTGTGTCGCGGGTCTGCGAGGTATTGAGCAGCGCGCTGACAGCGCCGACCTTGGCCAGCGCCAGTATCGTCACCAGCAGTTCCGGGCGATTTTCGACGAATACCGCCACCACGTCGCCCTTGCCGATGCCCTGCCCGTTCAGATAGTGGGCGATACGATTGGCCCACTGGTTGACCTGCGCATAGGTCAGCAACACATCGCCCTGCAATAACGCCGGCCCATCAGGATTGCGCAGAGTCGCTTGTTCGAATGTCCAGCCAAGGCCACAGCTTTGGGTCGGATCCGTGACGTTGGCCACCTTCATGCCTTTAACCACCCGAGGGATGGCTTTGGCGATCATCGGCAGTTTGCGGAGCATCATGCCCCAGGTAATCGTGTCGCTTGGCGCGTGACTCATGGAAGCTCCCCGTTCGGCCTTGGCGGTGGCCGGTGTTTTTATTGTCGGGCGACTGGGTGAGGCAACCGGCGATCTTTTGCGACGGTCGAGACCGAAAATACGTCAGCGCTTCTCGGCCTGTACACGCGGTTTTTGCAATGTTTTGTATCCGCAGGCTCAACGGCGACGGCGCTGATCCTGGCTTTATCAATTGGTTCCGTAGAATCGAGAACGATCCCGCAAAATGCAGGATGCACGATGGCCATTCATGCAGATTGCACGACCCGTTTAAATTTTAAATTTTTTAACTTATTGATTTATATGGATTTTAATTTTATCGACTGCTGGCACAATCACTGCAACCTCCTCTGCATGCTTGCCATTCAAGTGCATACGGAGCTGAAAAACATGAGCCTGATCCAAGAAAAATTTACCTCCCTGTTCTCCAACTTCGACGTCACCACTGCGCCGCGTCCCGATGGCGGGATTCTGCTGACCCTGCGCAGTGCCGACGGCAAAGTGTTCAAGCGCGCCCTCACCTATCAACAACTGCATGCCGGCGACCAACTGTCGTGGGCGATCAGTGCGATTCGCCGTGACTTGGCCGAACAGGCCAGCGAACTGCCGCAAATTGCGATGTTGCAGAGCCAGCAGCGTTTTGCCCTGCCGACTTATCACTCGCTGTAATTCAAACCCTTAAACAAAACAGGCCGTGAAGCATGCGCTTCACGGCCTGTTTGTTTGTGCGCCGTTTCCTTGTAGGTGCTTTAGAACGCTTCCGGTTCAATTCCGGTAAAACTATCGACCGTCACATGCCCCGCCAACTCCCCGCCTTCACGGGCCAGACCGCAGGTTTGCAAACCGGCAGCCTGAGCCGCATCGAGTTCCTGCACGATGTCTGACAGAAACAGAATCTGCGCAGGTTCAACACCAATCGCCTGTTGAATGTTGGTGTAAGACTGCGCCTCGCGCTTGGGCCCGGACGTGGTGTCGAAGTAACCACTGAACAGCGGCGTCAGATCCCCCGCCTCAGAGCAGCCGAAGATCAGCTTCTGCGCCTGGATCGAACCGGACGAATACACAAATAGTTGATAACCCGCCTGATGCCAGCGTTGAAGTGCTTCAACAGCATCCGGGTAAACGTGGCCCTTCAACTGCCCGGCCTGATAGCCCTGCTCCCAGACCATGCCTTGCAACGCCTTTAGCGGCGTGGCCTTGCGGTCTTCGGCGATCCAGTCCAACAGAATCTCGACAACACGTTCAACATCAGCCTGCGGCTCGTTGCTGTCGCGGCGCACAGCGTCAAGTTGCTCGGCGACATCGGCACGTTCGGCGTTCTGCCGCACGAAGTCCGGCAGATGTTTGGCCGCATACGGGAACAGCACGTCGAAAACGAAACTCACCGCGCTGGTGGTGCCTTCGATGTCGGTAAGAATGACTTTGATCGACATCGGCTCAGTCCTCCAGACGCGGGAAGCGGCCGGCGATGTCTTCGCCGGTGAAGTTGGCGACCCAGCCGTCAGGATTGTTGAACAAGCGAATCGCCACGAAATGAGGATGCTCGCCCATGTCGAACCAGTGCCTGGTGCCGGCAGGTACCGAGATCAGATCGTTCTTCTCGCAGAGTACGGCGTAAACGTAATCGTCGATGTGCAGGGTAAAAAGCCCACGGCCAGCGACGAAAAAGCGTACTTCGTCTTCGCCGTGGCGGTGTTCTTCAAGGAACTTGGCGCGCAATTCGGCTTTTTGCGGGTGATCGCTGTTGACGCTGATGACATCGACGGTGACGTAACCGCGTTCGGTCATCAGTTTGTCGATCTGCTCTTGATAAGCGCTGATCACTTCTTCCTGTGTCGCGCCGGGCTGGATCTTTGCGGCGGCTTGCCAGCGGTCGAACCGCACGCCCTGCTCGGCCAGGGTGGAAGCGATGTCTTCGAAATGGGTCAGCACCTTGTTTGGAATCTCAGGGCTGGAAATGTGATAGACGGACAGGCTGCTCATTGGGGCAATTCCTCGGTATCGGCCTTGCCGTCCGGTTCTTGCAGACCGGTCGGGCACAGCATTTCATCAGGCAAAAGGGCTGGTTCTGGTGAAGTCAGCCTTGGCGGTTCATGACGCTGCGAGTTTTCAACTCGCATTCAAACAGGAATTCAAAGGCCTCGATCTGGCGTAGCGCGTCGTTCATTTGCGCGCCCCAGGTGTAGAGGCCGTGGCCACGGATCAGGTAGCCGACGCAATCGGGATGGCCATCGAGCCAAGGCTGCACCTTGGCGGCAAGGCGCGCAATGTCCTGATCGTTGTCGAAAATCGGCACGCGCACCCGGGATTCGTGGGTCGAAATGCCACTGAAGGCTTTTTGCAGCTCGTAGTCTTCGAACTCGATGAAATCTTCCGGGGTCAGCCGTGAAAGCACCGTGGCGTTCACCGAATGGGTGTGCAGCACCGCTCCGATTTCAGGGCGCCAGCTATAGAGCTGAGTGTGCAGCAGGGTTTCGGCGGACGGTTTTTTACCCGGCTCCAGACTGTTACCGGAAAAGTCGGTGGCCAGCACATCATCCAGACCCAACTGCCCCTTGTGCTTGCCGGATACGGTGAGCAGCGCTTCGCTGGACGACAGGCGTGTCGAATAGTTGCTGCTGGTGGCCGGCGACCAGCCTCGACCGTAGAGAAAACGCCCGGCGTCGACGATTTGCTGGGCGAGTTGTTCACGCGTAAGGCTCATGGCCTGTCCTCTTGCATACGTGTGGCAATGATAACGGCAGCAGCGAGCGCAGCGAGACTGGCAATACTAAAGGTCAATGTCGAGCCGAGGGCATTCCAGCTGTAGCCGGAATACAAAGCGCCCAACGCACCGCCGGTACCGGCCAGTGCCGCATACAACGCCTGCCCCTGGCCTTGCTGCCGCGCACCAAAGCTACGTTGCACGAACTGGATGGCAGCGGCGTGAAAGCTGCCGAAGGTCGCCGCGTGCAGAACCTGCGCAAACAACAGCACACCCAGGAATTCGGCGAACGAACCGAGCAGTACCCAGCGCAACGCCGCCAGCAGAAAACTGGCCATCAGCACCCGGCGCACCGAGATACGCGAAAGAATCCGGCTCATGGCCATGAACATCAGCACTTCGGCGACCACACCGACTGCCCAAAGCATGCCGATTACGCCGCGACTGTAGCCGAGGCGTTCCAGGTGCAAGGTCAAAAACGTGTAATAAGGCCCGTGGCTCATCTGCATCAGCGCGACACTGCCGTAAAACGCGAGAACGCCAGGACTGCGCAACTGCTTGAGAAAGCCGTCCCCATTTGGTCGATTGCCCTGTGCCGGTTGCGCGTTCGGCACCCACAAGCTGCTGAGGACGATGCCGGCCATGATCAACACCAGCGCCGCCGGGTAGATGTCGAGGCTGAGCCATTCGAACAGGCGACCCAGCGCGACCACGGTGATGATGAAACCGATCGAACCCCAGAGGCGGATCTGGCTGTAACGGGAGGTCTGGCCCTGCAAATGCGCCAGCGTGATGACTTCAAACTGCGGCAACACCGCGTGCCAGAAGAACGCATGCAACGCCATGACCATCGCCAGCCAGGCGTAGGTCTTGCTGACGAAAATCAGCGAAAAGGTCAGCAGCGTGCACACCGCGCCGAAGCGCACGATAGCCAGGCGTTTGCCGGTGTAATCACCCAGCCAGCCCCAGATGTTCGGCGCCACGCAGCGCATCAGCATCGGGATCGCCACTAGCTCACCAATGCGGGCGGCGCTGAAGCCAAGGTGATCGAAGTAAAGCGCCAGGAACGGCGCCGTCGAGCCGAGCAAGGCGAAGTAGAACAGGTAGAAACTGGACAGCCGCCAGTAAGGGAGCGCCGCCACGCCGGTTATGCCGCGACGGCTTTGAGGTCTGCCATTAAAGCTGACCCAGCACCGGCGTGCTCACCCGTACATCGGCGTTCTGGCCACGGTGACGCAGCAGATGATCCATCAGCACGATGGCCATCATCGCTTCGGCAATCGGCGTGGCACGGATGCCAACGCACGGATCGTGGCGACCCTTGGTAATCACGTCGACCGGGTTGCCATCGACGTCGATCGAACGGCCCGGGGTGGTGATGCTCGACGTCGGCTTCAGCGCCAGGTGCGCAACGATTGGCTGACCAGACGAGATACCGCCGAGGATGCCGCCAGCGTTGTTGCTGAGGAAGCCTTCCGGAGTCAGCTCATCGCGATGCTCCGTGCCGCGCTGGGCGACGCAGGCGAAACCGGCGCCGATTTCCACGCCTTTCACCGCGTTGATGCTCATCAGTGCGTGGGCCAGTTCCGCGTCGAGGCGGTCGAAAATCGGCTCGCCCAGGCCCGGCATCACGCCTTCGGCGACGACGGTGATCTTCGCGCCCACCGAGTCCTGATCACGGCGCAACTGATCCATGTAGGCTTCCAGCTCCGCAACCTTGTCCGGATCAGGGCTGAAGAAAGCGTTGTCTTCGACCGAATCCCAGGTCTTGAACGGGATTTCGATCGGGCCGAGCTGGCTCATGTAGCCGCGAATGACGATGCCTTGGCTCGCCAGATACTTCTTGGCAATCGCACCGGCCGCCACACGCATCGCGGTTTCACGCGCGGAGCTACGGCCGCCGCCACGGTAGTCGCGCTCGCCGTATTTATGGTGGTAGGTGTAGTCGGCGTGGGCCGGACGGAACAGATCCTTGATCGCCGAGTAGTCCTTGGACTTCTGGTCGGTGTTGCGGATCAGCAGGCCGATGGAACAGCCGGTGGTGCGCCCTTCGAACACGCCGGAGAGGATTTCGACTTCGTCGGCCTCCTGGCGCTGGGTGGTGTGGCGGCTGGTGCCGGGCTTGCGGCGATCGAGGTCGCGCTGCAGGTCTTCGATGGAAATCTCCAGGCCCGGCGGGCAGCCGTCGACAATGGCGACCAACGCCGGACCATGGCTTTCGCCAGCGGTGGTGACAGAGAACAACTTGCCGTAGGTATTGCCGGACATGCAGGACGCTCCGTGAAATCAAACCCAAATTCGTGATGCGCGCCAGTATACGCAGGCTAACCGAGTAGTTCATCCTCGAACCTTAGCGGTGTTGGTGAGTCCAACCGGCACCTTGGCGAATGATGGCGTGATGATGCTGCGAGTTTTGATCTTGAGTCTTACCCTCTTTACTGGCTTTGCCCAGGCGACAGTCCTACAGCGTCCGATGACTTTGGATACTGGTAGCGGAGAACTTTTCGGCTCGCTGTTGCTGCCCAAGTCCGACAGTCCGGTGCCGGTTGTCCTCATTCTTTCAGGCTCAGGTCCTACGGACCGTGACGGAAACAACCCCGACGGCGGGCGCAATGACAGCCTTAAACGGCTGGCGTGGGTGCTGGCCAAACACAACATCGCCAGTGTGCGTTACGACAAACGCGGTGTGGCCGCGAGCCTCGCCGCCACGCCTGATGAGCGCAATCTGTCGGTGGAAGCCTATGTCGCCGACGCCCAGGCCTGGGCGCGTAAGCTCAAGGCCGATCCACGGTTCGGCCAACTGATTCTGCTTGGCCACAGCGAAGGCGCGCTGATCGCCACGCTGGCCGCGCCGGGTGCCGATGCCGCTGCAGTTATTTCCCTGTCCGGCAGCGCCCGGCCGGTCGATCAGGTGATCCGCGAGCAGCTGGCCCGCAGCCTGCCGCCCCCCTTGATGCTGCGCAGCAACGAACTGCTCGACAGCCTCAAGGCCGGTCATACCGACGACAACGTACCGGCGCCGTTGCAAGTGATTTTCCGCCCGAGCGTGCAGCCATATCTGATTTCGCTGTTTCGCCAAGACCCGGCAAAAGCATTCGCACAATTGCAGATGCCAGCGCTGATTGTTCAGGGCAGCAACGATATTCAGGTCGGCACCGAAGACGCGAAGCTGCTCAAGGCTGCCAAACCCGACGCCGAACTGGCGGTGATCGAAGGCATGAACCATGTTCTGCGCATCGTGCATAACGATATGAAGCGGCAATTGGCCTCCTACAAGGACCCGAATTTGCCGTTGGCCGCTGAACTGGGCAGCAAAATCATCGAGTTTATTGACGGACTTCGCACCCGTTAAGCGCGGTTTGCCCTCCAGTCCTGAAGAAAGCGGCCGATAAGCCTGTGTCGCCAGCGTATCGGCTGGCGACAAGCAGGGCTTGGACAGGATCTCGCCGTTATGACTGATACCCAGACTTCACCCGACACCACCGCTGAAAAAGACGCACCGCCAGCGGTCGAGCTGCCGTGGGCGGATGTTCACGTCGAGCACCACAAGATGCTCCGCCTGGCCCCGCTGCAGACCGATCGTCACACCGGTGGCCGGCCGTTACGCTTTGTCGAGTTCGGTTACGCAGAACGCCACAGCAAAGAACATAGCCTGATGCGCTTGGCGATCAAACTGCCGAGCCAACGGGTACGCAAAGAACAGAATCACCTCGATGTGTGGGCCGATCACACCACCAAGCGTGTGCGCTTCGGCCCGGACAGCGGCTTGCAGATCGAACCGTTGAACCGTGGCATCGGCCGTTTCATGGCCGCGCAAGGGATCAACTGGGCGAAAAAACGCTGGCCGACCTACACCGTCGACGGCTTGGACTTGAACAACAAGGACGCGCTGAACGAAGACACCCGCCTGCGTCGTGATCATTTCCTGAAAGTCCACGGTTTCGAGGTGGTCTACGCCGATGCCCAGCATTTGAAGGGCAGCATCAAGGACGTTCAGGTCGGTGACTTGCTCGGCGACTGGAACAGCGAAAAGCTGCAGATCGTCGAGATTCTGGAAGCGGCGCAGATGCTTCAGCAGGCCGAGCAAAACCTGGCTGAGCAAGAAGTGAAGCTGAAGAAGCAGGAAGAGAAGGTCAGCAAGTTCAAACGTGAAGACGCCGGGCTGCGCTTCACCATTACTTGTCTGGTCGCATTTGCGGTGTTTCAGGCCGGGTTGCTGATCTGGATTGCTACGCACCGGTAACGGCTTGAGACCGCGGCGCGGCTATCCGCGAGCAGGCTCGCTCCCACAGGATTTGTGTCGTACACCAGACCTGCTTGATCGTTCCCACGCTCCGCGTGGGAACGATCAGTCTCGATTAGACGCGGGAAGCGAACAGCGCCTGATGATTGCGGCACTGCTCCGCCGTCAACATGAACACGCCATGCCCGCCGCGCGCGAACTCAAGCCAGGCGAAGTCGACTTCCGGGTACAACGCTTCAACGTGCACTTGGCTGTTGCCCACCTCGACAATCAGCAAACCCTTCTCGGTCAGGTGATCCGCCGCTTCGGCGATCATGCGCCGAACCAGATTCAGACCATCATCACCGCAGGCCAGGCCCAGCTCAGGCTCATGCTGGTATTCGTCCGGCATGTCAGCGAAATCTTCCGCGTCGACGTAAGGGGGATTCGACACGATCAGGTCGAAACGCTGACCCGGCAATCCGTCGAAACCATCGCCCTGCACGGTGTACACACGCTCATCAACGCCGTGGCGCTCGATATTCTGGTTAGCCACTTCCAGCGCTTCGAACGACAGATCGGCCAGCACCACTTCGGCGTTCTGGAATTCGTAGGCGCAGGCAATGCCGATGCAGCCAGAGCCCGTGCACAGATCTAGAATCCGCGCCGGCTCAGTGCCGATCCACGGCGCAAAACGGTTTTCGATCAGCTCGCCAATCGGCGAACGCGGGATCAGCACGCGCTCGTCGACGATGAACGACATGCCACAGAACCACGCCTCCCCCAGCAGATAAGCGGTCGGGATGCGCTCTTCAATGCGGCGTTTGAGCAGACGTTGCAGGTTGACCAGTTCGTCATCCTCCAGCGCACAATCAAGATAACTGTCGGCAATTTCCCACGGCAGGTGCAAAGCGCCCAGCACCAACTGCCGGGCTTCGTCCCAGGCGTTATCGGTGCCATGGCCGAAAAACAGATCCTCCCCATGGAAGCGGCTGACGGCCCAACGGATATGGTCGCGCAGGGTACGAAGTCGGGAAGTGATCACGGGGCAGAACTCCAGAAAAAACGACTGGCGATTCTACCAGCCAAAACGCGCCACGACGACGCAGGAAAAACACCGGCGCGACGGTAGGAGATTTCTATTTTTTGCATCAGCTATTGAACAGAACGTGTAACTTGACAAGGCTGCAGGCCAGTAACGACGGCACCTACGATGGTAGCGATTCACAGAAGCGCTCAGCCAGAGGACAATGTCGCAAAAGCCCCACCCCAAGGAGCCCCAGAATGTCCGTTCCAAAAACGATGTTTCAACTCAGCGGTCGCGGTTACGCAGCGGCCACACTGAGCCATGCCACTGTGGTCATCATCGATGCCCAGAAAGAGTACCTCAGTGGCCCGCTGGCCCTGAGCGGCATGGACGCGGCCGTCGCGAACATCAAACAAGTGGTTGCCGCAGCCCGTGCAGCCGGTCGGCCGATCGTGCACGTGCGTCATCTCGGCACCGTCGGAGGCCTGTTCGACCCGCAGGGCGAACGCGGCGAGTTCATCCCCGGCCTCGAACCGCAGGGCGACGAAACCATCATCGGCAAATTGCTGCCGAGCGCTTTCCATGGCACCGAGTTACTTGACCGCCTGCAAAACCTTGGCTCGCTGGACTTGATCGTCTGCGGTTTCATGAGCCACTCAAGCGTCAGCACCACTGTAAGGGCAGCGAAGAATCTGGGTTTCCGTTGCACGTTGGTCGAAGATGCCTGCGCCACCCGTGATCTGCCGTTCAAGGGGCGCGTACTCAGCGCCGAACTGGTGCAGGAAGCCGAAATGGCGATCATGGCCGACAATTTCGCTACCCTTGCCTTGACTCAAGACTTGATCTGATAGCGCCTTGATGAGCGGTTCAGCGCGCCGCTCATCCACAAAGTCCTCTCATTTGCCGCAAATGCCATAGCCTCAGGAACAACCCGGTCAACTCCCGGTCGAAGGGCCGATACCCATTGAGGAAGGTCGGAATGAAGTTATCCGATGGATTTGACGCACGCCGCTTGCGGCCAAAAGGCCAAAGCAACTGGCGTTTTCGCTTCGGCGCTGCGATCGCCGCCATTCTGGCGACGTTCGGTGTGCTGCTGGCGATGGCTGGGGCGGCCAGCCTGCTCGGGCGCCCACCAGCGCTCGGCGATTTGAATGCCACGCCGATGGGCTCGGCGATCATTCTGGCAGTCGGCTTGTTGTTTCTGTATTTCGGCGTGGCCCTGTGGCGTAGATGCCGCCGTCGCGCCCGGCAATCGCGGGAACTGAACATGTCCCCGCACCTGATGAAAAAACACGACTGACTTCACGGCCTGGCTTTTTGCCGGGCCGTTTTGTTTCGACTTGGGTAAACTGGCCGCCCTTCGCGGAGGCTGACATGCAAGACGACGATTTTTCCCTGTTCAAAAGTGCGATCCAAGGCGTCAAGCCGATCAAGCACGACCGCGCCGACACCGGCAAACCCAAGGCTGACCGCGCACAGATCGCCAAGCTGCGTCAGTCCGCCACCGTGCGCAGCGATGCCACCATCGTTGATGGCCTGTCCGATCAATTCGTTATCGACGTCGGCCCGGAAGACGAGTTGATGTGGGCGCGCGACGGGGTGCAGGAAAGTCAGATGCGCAAGCTCAAGGTCGGCCAGATTCCGTTCGAAGGCAGTCTTGATTTGCACGGGATGAGCGTGGAAAAGGCCCGGGAAACCCTCTGGGCATTTCTTGCCGAAGCGACCAAATTCGAAATCCGCTGCGTGCGCGTCACCCACGGCAAGGCTGTGCGGCTGGACGGCAAGCGGCCGATGATCAAAAGTCACGTCAACACCTGGTTGCGCCAGCATGCGCAAGTGCTCGGTTTCTGCTCGTGCCAGGCGAAACACGGCGGTGCCGGCGCGGTTTATGTGATGCTGAAACGCACGATGATGGAAGGTCGCGACGAATAATCCCGTTACACCGAACTTGCAGGGTTGTGTCCGCCACCGTACCCTTGCCCTTTGCGAAAATCCCCACAGGTAGTTTCATGTCCCTGGAACAGAATTACACCGCCATGTTTAGGGGAGCTCAGTAAGTTATCAGGGTTAATAAAATCAAGGACTTAGATAAAAGCCATACGTGTTAAACCACCCGTAAACACGGTTGTTGGTACATAAATTGGTACAGGATCCTCCTTCGCTGCCAACCCTGAGAACCCCGCATCGATCGTCACGATGCGGGGCTTTTTCTTTGCTGAGGATATACGGTGATCGATGCGGTAGGCCTATGCTTATACGACAATTTAAGCCGTGTATGCTTTTGAAAGTACCCCACCTCCCGCTCCAAGAATGACCAGAAGCACGACATCTGCCGGATGAGGTGTTCCGACATACGGAACACCCACATTCCTATAACCGGAAACTCTGACAATGTTGCCGCCCTGGCTCCCGGTGAAGTCTATCGAGCCGTTCACACAGCCACCGTCCGTTAGATCGATCATGTTCCCTACACCCCCCATCAAAAGACCTCTGTAATTGGGGTTCACCGAAGCCGCCGTCGCGCCAAGCACACCACTGATCTTGTTCGCCGCACCATAGTTTTCAATGCAATAGACGCCACGGGTTGCGTAATAATCGCAGTCGCTGAAAGCGTTTTGGTTGCTGAGGATTTTGAGCGGGCAATGGCCTCCCTCAAAATGGGAGTTGACGGCCGTACAGCCTGGCGCACTTGCCTGGATGTAAACAGAAGCGGCTGGCACATTAATGGTTGAAGAGCGATTCCAAGGATGAAGGTTATCAGCTCTAAAATTCCTACTCGCAATCAATCCAAAATAGGTGTTATCCGCGGATACACCGCAGTCCAGTAAAGTAACGTTGGTCATTGAGGAATCAGTAGGCCCGTTATACATCCAACCATGGCCGCCAGTGGTGTCGATCAGAATGTCTTCATACGTGCTTTCAAACCCAAGTGGACGCTCACCATCGATGATGTCGAAATCCGTGATCAGACCATGTTGTGCAGATTGCGTGATTGTGATCTGGCGAAGGTTCTGTTTGGCCCCTTTGAGTGCGAACGTCTGCCCGATAGTGTTTTTGGCGCGGTTGCCGTGAAACTGCATACCAACAATCGAAACGTTGTTAGTGTTGAGGTTGAAGTTCGAGGTTATGAAGTCCTGATTCAGGCCGTCTTTGGCCTTGAGAATAGTAAAAAACTGCCCTTTACCGACCCATGACATATTCGGAATGATCGCAATGTGCTCGCACACATAGGTGCCGTGCCCCCATAGGATTCTCGCACCTGCGGCAGTAACTGCTGCTATCGCCAGATTCAAGACAGCTCCAGTATTCACTGTGCCATCCCGCTTGAAGCCACATTGTTCAGCATTGACATTGCCATCATGGATCAACTTCCACCGGGCACCATCGTTCGCAACGATGACCATAGGAATCGATTCGGGACTCGTCGTGTCTGCTTTGTCTAAAGCGTACTCCGCGTGTCCTCCGTCCCCGCGAACTGCATACCCAAGCGTTGAAACTTTTGTACCGGTGGCCGAGTTGAAAATACGCAGACCGGCAAGGGTATCCACCCCGGTGATAGTGAATTCGGTAACGCTATTAGTCGTGTTTACTGTCATTTTGCATAACTCCATTTGTTCGAATAAACCTCATCTGGTGAGGTGCGGTTGATCCATCGGTGCTTTTTTGTGGGGGGAAATTAGAAATTTGCGCTTCCAGCCGCCTGGGTGAGAACGCAAACCAGCGTATGCGCAAACGCATATTATGGCAATGCATTGGTGCATAATAATTGCATCAGCGCATTTTTCTTGAGAAATTAATACGGACTAGCAAGTTGGCGAAATCTGTCGACAAGCGAGTCCTTTGCCCCACTAAAGATCTGCATGTATAGCGTTAGGACCTAGATAACCATCAGAAAACACTTAGCATGACTGCATAATCGTGTGGGTTTGGCCCACTGACGAAACGAGGGGCAAAATAGCTGCTTCCGCGCAGAAAGTGACCGTTGGCTAGCTCCGATGATGGATTGGGAGGAGCTAAACACCCGCTCCCCGCATTGATTGGCTAAAGTCTCACAGCAGCGTTGCGTTGTAGCAATTTCTAAGCATCAAAAAGCTGTGTCCCATGAACCTGACCGGGTGAGGCACCGCGCTTGGTAAGGGATACGTACTTTGCCTCTTCGCTTGGAGGGGAGTACGAATCTCTCCTTTACCGCCACATTCAGATAACGCAAGCCACTGATTTTACTAGAGATAATCGGGTTTTTTTGGTTTTTGGCGCCTGAAAAAGCCCACATGGGACAGATGCGCTTTTTTGATCCGGAAAAGGACGTCACAGATTGATGTCTAGGCTAATCTGATCTGGCAGGTATGAATTAGCCTTCCGGACTTTCATTCAAGGACGATCCAAATGCCAAGTAACTCGGGTTCCAATATCGCCACTGCCGATGCGCTGACATTGCTGCTTCACAATCAGCATGCGCTAGGTGCGGCGATCGAAGAGATTACCCAGTGGATTTCAGGCGCTGGCGCAGACATTGTTGCCGATAACGCCGTTGCGGCTTTAGAAACGCTGGACATGAACGCAAAAGCGATTACAGATGCGATCATGCGATTGAGGACGTGCTAGGGAGTCGCTTTGACTGGCAACAAACGGCCAATAGTTGCCCGTGGCGACCGACGGAACACGGCAATGCGCAGGGGTCTGCCAACTCTTCCACAGCTGCTGCTACGATCGTTAGGATAAAAGTAACTTAGCCATCTCAAGCATCGGTTTAGCTCCGATCATGAGCAGGGCAGTTAATATATCTGACTTATTCCGAAAGGCGACTGGTATGCGCAACAAGCGAACCATAATTGGCGAATAATATACCAGAGGTGGATTGTGACTTTAAAAAAAGTTACTCAAGAAAAACTTTTCACGGAAGCCGTCCGCAGTTGGAATACCTCGTTTGGCGGAGTCAGTGGACTTGATTTGGCCCAGCGGTTACGTGTCTCACACCAAAACGTTATTCGATTGATCGAGTCATGGGTTGATGCTGGCAGAGGAACCATGAACGCTAACGTAGAGCTTGGTCTGGTCAGCCTACCGACTCCAAGCTCTGGGGGAGAGCTAACATTTACTTCTGTCACGACTCATATATTCTTTCCCAGTCGAAAAGAACTTACGGAATATTTTTACAGTAGTGAGCATGCTCGCTCAAATCCTTCCGAATACAAAAAACGCCTCATGTGCGGAGAGCATCAGCTAGCATTGTGTTTTTTTTCGGAAGAAGTACTTGGCCGTTATTTTAGTCATCTGGACTGGTACGAAGTTGATGACTCTTCGGCAGGGGGGCATATATGGACAAAGTCAAATTCACCTGATGAAAGATATATTGATGTACGCTTCGGAAAGGGCAGGTCAGAAGATGGAAGAATATTTGTTACAGCAATCTACAAGGACTTGTACGCTTTTTCAGATGCTGAACAGCGCCACTGGCACGCACATGAAATCTCACGCCCCGCCCTTGACTACAGCGATGAAAATTTCGAGCTATTCGCAGCTCGAACATATGATGGTGCTTGGGTAGATTTCCCCAAGCCAATTCGAAATCTTCAGGATGCTATCACCAAGTTAAATACTGTATTCAGTCCCGACGAGCTTTTCGGGCATATTGAGAACGAACACTTACGAATGCCTGTTGAAAATACAAACAAGGCGCTTGTTGATAGCTGCAGTGAGCTATATAAGATTGTCGGACCTGACTCGCTAAAGGCCAAGTCCATTAAAGATCTGTTGCAATCCGAATTTGGAAAGCTCGCATCAGATTTTATTCATGTCAGCCAAAGGCCCCTCAGTACCTTGCAGCTTCTCGACTTGGCCGAGACAGAACTAGGACTTATCATCAGACTTTCAGAGGCCATTAAAGCAGTAGGCAAGCATCGAGTAAGCGCCGATCATAAAGTGTTAACTACAAGTTCAAGTGATGCACACTATGGCGACGAGTTTATTTCTATTTGCAATCAGGTTACTCAATCGGCAAACGCTTTCGCAGAGGCAGTCAAGAACAAGAAATTAAACAGCGTTGGTGGTAAGTAAAAATTCAATTGATTATAAAGATTGGATGTCTAGTGGTTGCCCAGCAGACAAATGACACGACTCACCCGTCATTGGCACTCCTGTCGCGGGCACCAGTTATGGCCGATTGCGGCTTTTGACGATCAACGAATATAACGCCGTTTAGGTTCAATCGCGCCCGGCACCTTGACCCGGTGTGAAGCCTTTTATGTTTCTACGGAGATCCCATCAGGGACTGGCATACCAATACCTGACCTCGCTCTCCTTTTGATCAATTGCTACTACTGACTGTTTGGATAGGGATTCGAACCCCTTCCAATGCTGACACAGGCCGTTCAAGGCCAGTAAACAAAGCCTCTCATCTGCTCGCCCGTGGCGCGTGACGTTCTACAGCGGTCCATCATTTGCCCTAATTCTGCCCTAAACCAGAAACTCTCATATTTCACTTGAGCTAACAGCAGTGACCCCTTTCGGCCACGAGCGGACACTCAACATAACTCCTAGTCACCATCGTGCAAAATGCCCTTCCAAAGAGCGGCAGCCTCGATTAAATAATTTCTCACTACTTAGGGATTACACCTCTCGAAAATATCGTTATTACTCCTCTGCTTTATTCACAATATTTCCATCTTCATCTACTTGATACGGCGTATCAACCTCTACTCCATTTTTTCCTGCGTTGACTACCTTGTTGGTATAGCGCTTCCCGTCCCAGCATCTGAAAATCAGTGTCGAGTTCTCCCCGCCAGTCAGAGTTGAGCCCAGGCTGCCGATTAATCGGCAGTCAGGTTAACGTCCATTTGCAGCCCGCCGTCAGCGTGCAGAACTCGCCATCGACGTATCACCCAGGGGACGCGCCTATTGAAGGCTAAGCTTCGATACCAAAACCGTCAATAAAGCATCAGACTCAGAGTGACATCATCTGGAATCAACAATCTTATGAAATCATTAGAGTTTTCACTAATCCAAAATTACAAGCATTTTTTCTTGGCACGCTTTCCGAACCACACTATATTCAGTGATGATATCTAGCTTGGCTCCAGAGGATTGCTCACGCCGCAAATATAATTAAAAATCCGGAGCTCGCCACGAAAAATTCGAATAGTTGTTAAAACAGCAACAAACATTACGCACCAACATGAAGACCAAAATCAAAAGGACTTTAAGATGAAAATGAAACTTGAGAGCCGCCCTATAACTCCTGCAATTTATGGAAAATCTTCTTTGTCCGTGCACCAGACTTCACTTCAGAACGAAAAACTCACCCACGCGGATATAGTAGCTCAGCAGAGCGCCCTAGTATTGATGGCACAAATCCCGATTGATTCAATCTTCGCAGAAAGTGGCTTGGATGCAATCCCACTAGCTGCAACTCAAAGCTTATTTAAATTAAGTGCCAAATATTATTTGGATGGACTAAAAATTATCGGAGATCAAAAGCTCTTTTTCACAGGATACAGATAACGACTGGCTCGCATTTAAACTACAACTGCAAAAACCATCAAGAGCACTCAGCGGCTTAAGCAAATAAAGCCAAAATCTTATAAGGAAATAAAATGAACGCTCATCAAGAAAATGAAATACCAGACACTCTCACACCAGCACTGCAATCCATAACATCAATGCAGCAAATACATATCGGCGCGGAAATCACCATACAAGCTTACGCGCTGAGCATCTTAAACCAACAACCAATGGAGCTCCATAATTTTCCACACCTTAAAGACGAAGAGGACAAGATCAACTTTGCCCTTTCCGGTGCAAAAGCCCACGCCAAGGACTATCTAGACGACCTACAACCAAAAATATTACGGTCGCTAGTGGATATGGAAAATTATATCGCTCTGCATCAGTCATCAACAAATTTTTTGAACTCCGACATGCCTATCCAAGATTTTTTGGACATTCTAACAAGCTTAAAAAACAGTACGTCCGATTACCGAAACACAGCAAACGACGTCGTAGCAAAACTCACAACACTGCGCGACTCTTTAACTAGTGATTCTTCTGCTTTCGGCAAACTTGTATCTGACTTTCACTCAAAAACTGGTGGCGACGTGGATGAGTTGAAGAATATTACTGATCAAATAACAACTATTCAACATGACATAAGTTTGGATATTGCGTTAGCTGCGGCAAGCGGTCTGGGCATCCTCGCGGGCGGCGTGCTTATTTTTGTAGGCGCAGCCACCGAGGTTTTCACTGCTAACGCAAGTACAGCAGCAGTGATAGGAGGTATCGGACTCCTCGCGGCAGGCATTGGCGGTGAAGCAGCCACAGGGGTTAGGCTTTGGCAACTAATACAAGAAAAGTCGGAATTAGTTAACAAACAGGTAGCTTTACAGGATGAAATCAAAGCTACACAAAACCTAGTCGCAGGCTATACAGGCTTGGCGCAACACTCTCAGGACTCTTATAACGCAGCAAAAAACATGGCGAACACCTGGAACTTGTTAGGTGATGGGCTGGACTCTATGATCTCGCTAATTACAAAAGATCAAAACCTCGCCAGTAAAGAATACGCCAAAAAAATCCTCATTAGAATTATGTGCGGAGCAGTGATCAACGAAATCAAAAACTTAGGTACAAATATAAAACTCATCGAAGAACAATACTCTGGCATCCATCAAAAAACCAGGTCGATTTTAAACAATAAAGAACGTGACTCGGTATTTTACTTTCACGAATCTCGCTCAGCTGCGACACCTCAAATAAACGTCGACCCTACCAAAACCGTATTAGAATTGATGAAGGGATAATTATATCAGCTCATGCCTTTTGAAGGCGTGAGCTCTCCGCCGCACATCCGCAAAAGTGAGCAAATTTATGTAAAACTGACTGTCCGCTATTGGCCGAAAGAGGTCGTTCACTTGAGCATTGTGATGGCCTCATTTCGCCGTATCAAACACACGAAACTTTCCAAAGTTGGTCAAGCTTCGTGGTGTAGCTCTGGCTCATCATTTCCCGCCGCATGCCCCAGTCCGGGTTGGTTGGCACGCTGGCGGCTCGAAGCGTCCCTCTACCCCAACGACCATTGATTTCGTCCAGCACCGCCATAACCCGGGTCGCCTCTGCCGGCTGAGAGATAGCAAACAGATCATCGGTGTACTGACCGGGCTGGCACAGATTGAGAAGCATCACTTCTGCCTTGCTGTAGTTAAATCCCGGGCGAAACACTCGATCAAGCGCGTCGACCGCCGCCTTGGTCAGCAGGCGCACATCGTCCGTCGGGTACGGCAGATCCAACACCACCCCATTCGCGTACTTGGCTTCCTCGGGATTGAACATGCCGGTGCGGATGCTGACCCTGATCTTTTTGCATAGCGACTTCTGAGCGCGGAGCTTTTCCGAGGCCCGCATCATATAGGTGGCCACGGCTTCCTTGATGGGTGGCAACTCCTTCAACCGCTTGCCGAACATCCGGCTGCAGCAGATTTCCTGTTTTGGCGGGTCGGGCTCATCCAGCTCCAGGCACGGAGTACCGGCCAACTCTCGCGCGGTCTTCTCAATCACCACGCTGAAGTTCTTACGCAGTGACCAGGCGTCGGCCTTGGCCAGGTCCATGGCGGTCTTGATGCCTAGGGCGTCTAGATGCATTTTCATCCGCCGACCCACACCCCACACCTCTGCAACATCGGTGTTGCGTAGCACCCAGTCGCGTTTAACCTGGTCGCAAATGTTCACAACCCCACCAGTCTGAGCCTGTAAACGCTTAGCGGTATGGTTGGCCAACTTGGCCAGGGTCTTGGTGGGAGCAATGCCGACACCGACCGGGATTCCCGTGCACCGCAGCACCTGGCTGCGAATCTGTCGACCGACTGTGTCCAGCCCTTCAATGCCGGTGAGATCGGCGAAAGCTTCGTCGATGCTGTAAACCTCGACTGCCGGAACTATCGACTCGATCAAGGTCATGACTCGCTCACTCATATCCCCGTACAAGGCGTAGTTCGAAGAGAACGCGACGATGCCGTGTTGCCGTAGCTTGTGCTTGATCTGGAAATACGGTTCGCCCATCTTCACAAAGGGCTTGGCGTCGTAACTGCGTGCGATGACGCAACCGTCATTATTTGACAACACTACGATGGGCACCTTGGCCAGGTCTGGGCGGAACACACGCTCGCAACTTGCGTAAAAGCTGTTGCAGTCGATCAGGCCAAAAACCGGAGGGGATTTAGACATGGCTGCGCACGCTGCCGGTGATCACTCCCCAGATTGAAAGCTCGTCACCTTCAAGCACATATCGCGGTGGGTATTTGGGGTTTTCCGAAAGCAGGATCACGTCCTTGCCGCGGAAGCACAGGCGCTTACAAACCGGGTCATTGTTCAGCAACGCCACCACTATGTGGCCGTGAGCCGGCTCCAGCGAACGGTCGACTATCGCCAGGTCACCTTCAAAAATTCCAGCTCCTTGCATGCTCTCACCGATGATGGTCACCAGGTAGACGTGTGGCGCGCGGATGTTTAGCACCTCATCCAGTGATATGTGTGCCTCGATGTGATCCGCCGCCGGTGATGGAAAACCAGCCGGCACCTGAAACAGGCACAGGGGTAGCTTTCGACCACCCACCGCTACAGGGCCTAGAATTGAAAAGCTCATGACGCACGACTTCCGATACTGTACGAATGTACAGTTAACTTTCAGAAAGGCCTGCGGTCAATTTCTGTAGGAAATATCAGATAGGCGGGCAGGCAATGTGCTGACGGCTTTCGCAATACAGCGGGATCCACGACTTCGTTGCTGCGCTCAGCATGCCCAACGCCTTAGTCAGTACCGTCGACGATCTGCGGTTCGAACGCTACACCGCTGAGACGAGCACTCACCTGGTCATTCCGCTAAGCAAGCGAGTGTCAACACACCGACATGGTTCGTTGAGGGTGGCGACCAAATTGGGCTAGAGATCGCGCCGCGCCGATCTAGATCCTGAAGGAGAAAATGCCACACGATCCCTTCTTCAGCTTTACCCGTTAGTCGCCAATGATGATTTCTACTAACGAATGGAAATACTTTGTTAGACGAAGACTATGGTGAAATCAACTGATCTTACAAAAAGCCACTCATATTGAACCTCCCCATCTCTCGATAGGGGAGGAGAGAATCAGTCTGATTAAGCAAACTCACTTTTTATATATGCATCGTTTTGTGAAAATGTTTTGCTAATCGCCTCGAACGCTTCACCAATCCAATCTGACAAGTGCTGCACCGCGTAAATGATAAAATCACAAATTACGTCTAGGACTTTCGTAAAACCCTTCCTTACAACATTATCTATAAAGTCCACAACCGCATCTAGATCTGACTGACTGAGGCCAGCAGCTAAATCTTCTACTTCATGAGCAACATTATTTAGATCTTCGGCAACGCTATTTACGAGCTGCCCTTTAGTCCTTATCATTCTTTGGCGGAAGACATCCACAGCACCATGTTGTCCTATTGCATTTTTGTAGGAACTTGTAGCGGATATAATATCCACCTTCGCTTGGTTAGAAGAGGCCGAAGCGCCCGCCACGCATATGGTCTTTATTTTCCGCAGAGCGGTATCCAGCGCATTACTTTTTGATGATGGAAAAGATTGCGATTCCTCATTGGCATCCCGCGTCTTCGCCGAAGGAGTCAATGCCGCCATGGAGGGATCTGCGATGCTTTCTGATGTCATTACCCCACCCGCTCTACCAGCCATCGGCAAATCATTTGAAATTAAAGTTTTCAACGTCATGTTCATTTTCCTTATGCGGCGTAGGTTACCGAAACTCCTTTTGTGCGTGTTAAATGTAGCAGAATAAAGGTAATGACTTAAAACAGTCCCCCCATCAGGGATGGTTGCCAATTCATGATCACCAGTTCACCGCTCAACTCGGCTTTACCCTGACGCTGATTGGTGTTGCTGTAGCGAATGTCCAGTGTTTCGAAGTGGAAGCCCTCGAACACACGACGGATATCCGGGTGATCGTTGATGCTAACCATCACTTTGCCTTTGCAGCGGCGCATGAAGTCGGCCATCCGTTCGTAGTTCTCGAACGGAAAGTCCACGCCGTAGCCGGCGGTCTGCCAGTAAGGCGGATCCATGTAGTGGAAGGTGTGGGCACGGTCGTAACGTTCAGCGCATTCAAGCCAGGGGAGGTTTTCGACGTAGGTGCCGGACAAGCGCTGCCAAGCGGCCGAGAGGTTTTCCTCGATGCGCAGCAGGTTAATGGCCGGAGCGGTGGTCGCCGTGCCGAACGTCTGACCGGAGACCTTGCCGGCAAAGGCATGGTGCTGCAGATAGAAGAAACGAGCGGCGCGCTGGATATCGGTAAGAGTTTCGGGGCGGGTCATTTTCTGCCATTCGAACACCTGCCGTGAGCTGAGCGCCCATTTGAATTGGCGCACAAACTCTTCGAGGTGGTTCTGCACGACGCGGTAAAGCGTTACCAGGTCGCCGTTGATGTCGTTGAGGACTTCGACCGGCGATGGCTGGGGCTTCATGAAGTAGAGCGCGGCACCGCCGGCAAAGACTTCAACGTAGCATTCGTGAGGCGGAAAAAGCGGAATGAGGCGGTCGGCCAGGCGGCGTTTGCCGCCCATCCAAGGGATGATGGGTGTAGACATTGAAAGCAAGACCTTTACTGTATGGATAAACAGGTGCTAGGCTCGCCGCGCTTTGTGCACGGAGCAAGAGCCTTGGCTGGACTTGCAGGGACCATCTGCAGGGACGGCGGTCGATCAGGATGTTGACGCATCCGGACCGGCCGCTCTTTTTTACTTCGGTGTTGAGACTTCTTTGGCGTATGCCTGACAGGCCGCGAGGGCAATCAGCCCCCGGTCGCCGTCATCGGTGATGCCGATAATTCGTTGAGCATGCGCGGGGTCAAGTTCGGCTCTTGTGGGGCCATGAACCACGCCGCCGGTGGCGGAGGTGGCTGACACCGATCCGTTGTCGGCGCCGGTGGTGGCATCGAGTAGGACTGACAGGCGCAGATCAGTAGTGGCAAGACGGTCGCGCAGGCGACCTTGATCACGTTGGGCATCACTCAAGGCTCGGTAATGGGTTTGTTCGCTGGTAGCCAGGCGCTGCTCGAGCGCAAAGCGTTTGTCCTGTTCGGCACGCTGCTGCGCAACCGTGGCCAGGGCCAACTGGTTAAAGGTTTCGGTGTGGAGTCGGGCCTGCTCTGCGAGCTGTTTGCCGTAGCGCCAATCCTGTAATTGCCAGGCGATGGCGGCGGAAGCACCGGCTAAAACGGCCAGCAGC
Source organism: Pseudomonas sp. LBUM1648 (assembly GCF_059716145.1). Taxonomy (NCBI): domain Bacteria; kingdom Pseudomonadati; phylum Pseudomonadota; class Gammaproteobacteria; order Pseudomonadales; family Pseudomonadaceae; genus Pseudomonas; species Pseudomonas sp. LBUM1648. The sequence continues at coordinate 1,987,261 of NZ_CP166808.1, read as the reverse complement.
ACACCTTTAGCCAGCAGCCGATACGGCGCCGGGATCAGTTCGCCGAGACGCATAGCACCGCCCTCGCCCGCCCCCACAACTCCAGCCGATCCTGCAGGCCATTGAGGCCGCCGTTGATCCTGCGGGTGATCATGTTGAATTCGTTTTGATCGGACAGCGCATTCAGCCCATTCACGGACCAGAACCATGCGGCCGACTCGGCGGCCCACTGCGGCAGCTCCAGCAGTTCAGGCGTGCGCAGCAATCGCTCGTCACCGAACAGCGCCAAGCTGCAGCGCAGGTAGTTGTCGTGGCCAGTGACCTGGATCAGGCCGCGACCGCGATAGCGCTGGCCATCACCATCCGCTGCCGGCGTATTACCCAGTTTTGCAGCGAGGTTGCCGGTGTCGTATTTGCTCAGGTACTGGTCGCCGCCCAGTTCGCGGACGTACTGCAGCTGGCCCGACTCGTGACCGACTTGCGCCAGGAACGCGGCTTGGCGTTTCGGCGTATTGATCTGTCGATGGGTCATGGCTGCGTTGAGGGCGGATACAAAAACACCCGCTTGGCGGCGGGCGTTGGGCATGATGCTTTGCAGCTGTTGTTCAGTGATGGACATACAAACTCCAGACGTAAAAAAACCGCACTCAGGCGGCGATGGGATGCGGCTATTGCTTCTCGATGTTCACCACCTTGAGTGCTGGTTTCGGCCCTTTCTTTTTCTTGCCCTTGGATTTACCGGCTTTGCCGGCATTGCATTCGACCGTGGTCGACCAGCCGGACTGGGTGAACACCTGCTCGACCGAATCCGCCAGGTATTCACCATCAAGCCCGACCTTGAAACCCTGAGCGATGATGGGACGCTCGGCGAAGATGTCCGTACGGCCGGGCATCTCAAGCCGTACATCGGCGGTCGAGCGGTTGAACGCCGACAGACGTGCCTTCGCTGCCGCCTCAGCAGCGCCTTTGTCTGGGTAGATATGGCGGTCGGTATGCACTGCCGGCAATCCGTCCGGAGCGTCATCGTTGTCGATGGTAACCACCGCGAGCTTGCCGTTCTTTTTGTCCTGATGTTTGGTGGCCACCGCCTTGTGCGAATTGCGATCGCCGAGACTGAATTGCCAGCGGCTGAGGTCGCGTCGAGTCAGGGTAATGGCGCCGAACGTCTTACCGCTGGCTGTCTGGCCACCCTGACGCGGCATCACCAACAGCTTGCTGTCGGCGACCTTGGCTGTGCAGTCGTACTGCTTGGCCAGACGGGTGATGAAGTTAAAATCGGACTCGTTAAGCTGGTCGACCCGGGCGACCTTAGTCGACACCGGGCACACCGGTTGCCAGCCATTGCGCGCGGCGACGTCAGCCACGATCTTGGATAGCGGCACGTCTTCCCAGCTTCCGCTGCGGATGGTTTTGCCACTGCCACGCATGTCGCTGGCCTTGCCCTTGATCACGATTGTATCCGGTGGGCCTGACACCTCGACCGTGTCCACGGTGTAACTGCCCATGCGCGCCAACGTCGTTTCGGCATACCCTAGGTAGATCTCGATTGAGCCGCCACGCCGTGGCAACTGCACTTGCCCATCACGGTCGTCGATGCGCAACTCAAACTCGTCGGACTCCATGCCCGGCTTGTCAGAGGTGCGCAGCAACAACAGCCGATCATTGATCTTGGCCGTGACATCGGCGCCATCGGCGACGATTCGAAACATCGGAGTCATGGATTATTTCCAAAAAAAAACCCGCACAGGGCGGGTTTTGAAGGGGATGAAGCTGCAAGAACTAGAAACGAGCAACCTGACTCTAGACCATCAATCCCACAGCGAGAAGTTTTCTTCGGTCGGTCTAAGCAAATCCGGCAGGACGATAATCACGCCCGACCGGAACGGTTGAGGCTCATCGGCCAGCCCCTGATTGGCATCGAGCACGGCCTCGACGCTGCCATTCAGATGGCCGTAAACGTTGTTGCAAATGACATCGAGCATGTCGCCGTCAGACGTCCTGCATGTCGTCGCCATAGCGCTCAAACTCCAGAGTGAAGCCCTGTTTGCGAGCAATCCCGCCGTGCAGCAGCGCGGACTGTTCCTCGTTGATGTTTTTCAGGCACCACGTCCCGATCACCTCGCCATAACCCGTGGTCAGGGTCAGCGGTTGCAGCCTCGCCCCGATGGAACGCAGCGTGTCGAGCTGCTTCAACCCACCCTTGAAGCCCGGATAGATTGTTCCCTTGAGCGTCAACTTTTCATCGCCCATACCGATGGCTTGCTTCGCCGGGCGGCGCGTTAGCCGCTCCTGCGAAGCCCAGCGGAATTCGGTCGAACGGCTCAGCTCGTCGAAAGCTGCTGTGTCCAGGTTGAAGTAATACGGCTCAATCTTCGGATCGCGCGGCTGAATAATCATCAGGTGCGGGAACGGCTTCACCGCCTCCGGCGCCGGCGTGACCTCACCGGCAAAGGAACTGGTGGGCACGATGTTGGCCAGCGAGGGACTGACCTTGCCGGCGACGTTGTTGATCGCCGTGGCCGCCTTGCCCGCCTGTTCCTTCAACGTACCCAGCCGATCCTGCACTTCAGCCGCCGCCCGGGTGGCGCGGCCGTACACCGCCACCACCTGCCCAACCTTGGCCTGAGCCGCATCGACGCCACGCATCACCCGCTGAAGTTTGGCGCCGATGGCCGGACCGACAAACGGGATGTTTTCCAGCTCCGACGCGGCGCCGGTCAGTTCGCGGATCGCACCGTTGACCGGGGTCAGCATGCCGTCAGCACTGCGCCGCCCGGTTTCCGCTGCATCGACCAAATACTTCAGGCTCGATTGCATTTGCTCCATGTAAGCCATGTAACCTCCTTAGACATGGGGTTCGTCGTACAGCTTGGCGGCATTACTCTTCGCCGCATCCGCCATCATTCGCTGCATGTGCGGCATCAGATCCTGCGCCAAGGTTTGCGGGTCTTTAACATCCCCCTGCACAGTTACAGGCATGCTCAGCGAATACTGAAACTGCTGATCGACCTTGGCCGGAACTGGCTTCTCAGCCTCCTTGGGCTGGATAGCCAGCGTTGCCGACTTGAGCGGCGCCGTTACCGCCATCGAGCGCGCGACATCCCCCAGCACTGGGCCTTGCTGCGCCGCTGATGCCATCATGAGCGGCGTGGTCGGCACCGGCGCCTTTGCCGTTTGCTCGGGCTTTTCATCCTCACTGCCGAACAGCGACTTACCCAACGACCCGCCCAGCGCCGCACCGCCCTGACTGCCCAGGTAAGCACCGATCATGCCGCCGATAGCGGTGCCGATGATCGGCACAACCGAACCGATGGCGGCGCCTGCTGCTGCACCGGCCACGGTGCCGGCCAGGTTGCCAGCGGCCGAACCGTAACCTTCGGCTTTTTCGTCCTTGGTCTTGGCGTTTTGAAAGGTTTCAAAAGCCATCGCGCCGGACTCCAGCAGGGTGCCGCCCGGAATAACCTTGGCCGCCTTGCCGACCTTACCGACGGTTCCTGCGACGGCGCCGAGCTTGGACAATGCTCCACCTGGAACGGAAGGGACTGATGGCGATGGGATCGAAACAGGGGAACGAGGCACAGACGGGCGAGGACCTCTCGAACTCGGCAACGACCGGCGCCGAGCGCTGCGCCTTGACCCACGTCCACGTCGGCGCGATTCGCCCGACGCATCCACACCGCCACCCATAGCGCCGGCATTGACGACGAAAACCTTCTTGACGCCGTCGTTACCTGCACCACTTTCAGTACCAAGGCCACCGCCTGTTGCCGCATCCTTCACCCGCGAAACAACATCCAGGCCAGTCGCTACCAGATCAAGTTCTCCGGGGTTTTTATTTGGGGTTTCGCTCCCATTCCTGCCACCGCGCGACCCACGCGCAAGGTTTAGCAGCCCCTTGCTGATCTTGATCGTGCTGAAGATACCTTTTAAGGCGATCAGCCCCGCCCCGACCGTGGCGATACCGGCAACCACCCCGGGCGCGCTGTCCGTCAGCGACGTAATGCCTTTAGTAACCTTGGTCAACGACTCGGCCACGGTGTCCGTCACCGGGCGCAAGGCATCGCCGATGCTGCGCATGGCGTCGTCCATCGACTGGGCCATTTCCGCCCATTTCTGCGATGACGACTCGCGCCGCTCGGCGAGGTTCTTGTCGAGGATCCCGGTCGCGTCACGCGAATCGTTTTTGAGCTGACTGTACAGCGCCTTGTTCTGCATGTAGGCCGACAGTGCGGCCTTGACCTGCATGTCGGCGAACAGGTCGCCGGTGCGCAGGGATTCTTCCAGCGAGGCCATCATGGCCTTGGCCTTATCCGGATCGGCTTCTTTGCTGATTTTCGATGTCGCTTCGGCCATCGCCGCAGCGCGCTTCGGATCGGTCGCCTGAATGTATTTCTGAGCCAGCGCCATGCTGGTCTCAAGCGTCGACATACCGTTTTGCAAACCGGTCTGCATCGATCCCTTGTAATCAATCCCGGCTTTTTCGTAAGCCTTGACCGTATCGGTCGAACCGATTTTGCCCATCCAGTTTTTCAGGTTGTTGGCCGCTTCGTCCGAACTGCCGGCCTGTTTCATCTGCACCTGCAACATGGCGCCCAATTGCGTCACCGCATCCAAGCCAGTGATGCCGTTGCTGGCCATGTTGGCCAACAGCTCGGGAAACCACTTGGCCATGTCGGCCGCTTCAAAGCTGCCCGCCTGCCCTTGGTAAGCGATCGCCTCCAGCGCCTGCTGCATCTGCTTGGGGTCGGTGATCTTGGCGTTCTGCCCCAGAGCGTTGATCATCTTCGCCGTGTCGACGCCGCTGGATCCCTGCCCCACGACAAACTTGGCCGCGACAGGCGCGTATTCCAGCGCCTTGCTCAGGTCCATACCGGCGCCGACCAACTGATTGACCACGTCGGCCACATCGTTGCGCGCCATGCCGGTATCGCGTGACGTGTCGATGATCTTGCGCGACATCTCCTGCTCTTGCGGCTTGTTGGCAATGCCGGCCTTGATCGCGATGTCTCGCACAATGGCGCCAAAATCAGCGCTGACCTTGGCCGGTACCGCCATGGCACCGACACCTACAACCGCAGCACCGACGGCGCCCTTCATGCCCTTTACGCCAGAATCGATCTGCTGATGACCCTTGGCTTTCAGCTCGGCCTTGTTGGCCGTCTGCCCCATCGAGCGATAGGCTTTTTCCAGCCGGCCGACCTCGATCCCCTGCTTTTTCAAGCTGTCGAGGTTCGAGTTCAAACGGTTGAGTAATTTGGACGCGCCGGCAGCGCCGGTGTCGTGAGCCTTTTTCCATTCTTCGCGCAGGCGGATGGTGTCGCCAATCGTGCGCTGCAGCATGCGCGCTTTGTTGCCTTCAGCCTCAAGGCGCTTGATGCGCCCGGTCACATCCTTGAACGCGGCGCCGACCGTGGAACTGACGGCACCGCCGATCACCAGCCCGAGGGCGAGTTTGTTTGCCATGTCATGGCCCTCATGTGCCCAGCACTACCGATGGCGGCTCAATCCGTGAGCCACCACACCATATCCGCGAACGGCATCGACTGGATCTCGGCGGCGGAAAATCCGGTTTCCGCCGCCAGACGTTTCGCCGCCGACTTGATAACGCTGGGGTTAAAGCCCGTCGTCGTTGTCCATGCGAAAATAGCCGGCCTGCAAGCGGTTAAAATCCACCAGCTTCAGGCCCTCCAGATCCGCGACAGGCGCACCGGACAATGCAGCAAACAACACCAGCTCGCGCTGCTCATCATCGCCACCCACTTCACGGTTGGCCGCCCGCACGTCGCCCACGGTCGGCGAACGCAAGGCCAGCTTGTCGACGGTCACGCCGTTGATTTCACTCGGACACGACAGCGTTACCAGCACCTGATCTGTGGTCAGCGACAACCACGCTGGCATCGAGTCCGAATAATCGGTTTTCGGTACCAGGTGCGAATATGCCGTCTGCACACGGCGATAATCCGTCAGCTTGAGGCCTTCCAGATCCTTCAGTCCGACTTCGGCCAGACCTGCGAACAGCATCAGTTCGCGCTGTTCATCATCGCCGTTGGCAGCACGATCAGCCGCGCGCACTTCACGCACGGTCGGGTTGCGCAGGTTCAACGTCTCGACGTCGATGCTATTGGCTTGGCTTGGACGGGTCAGGGTTACGACGGCACCGAGTGCACTGAGCGAAAGCCAGGCCGGCAGGTTTTTAGCGATTGCTTGAGTCATCTGGATCTATTCCTTACAGGCCGAGCGCATTGCGCACTTCGAGCAGTTGGTCTTTGCCGTCGATCACCTGAATGCCGGCGACCATGTCGATTTCGTACATCAAGCGCCCGTCGATTTCGAGCTTGTAGTACGTGACCGAAACGGCGTGCTTGATCTCGGCCGCATCACCGGCTTTCCAGTCACCGAGATCGACCTCTTTGAGGCGACCGCGCAGGGTGGCAACGACCGCTGTCACCGCGCCCTTTTGGCCCTTGAAGACACCTCGGAACGTGGCGTTGAACGCCGTACCGTCAGCCAGGCCGAAGTACTTCAGCGACTCGCGGCGCACGCCCTTGGTGACAAAGGACGCTTCCATTTTTTCAAGCCCCTGATCCATTTCGACGGGGCCAGCCATGCCGCCCCCGCGATATTCGTCGGTCTTGGTGGTCAGCTTGGGCAGCGTCAGGCTCGGCACGTCGCCGGAGAAGTTCACGCCGTCGACGAACAGGTTGGTGTTGAACAAGGTTTGAGGAATCATTTGCTACGCCCCCTTAGGCTGCTTCAAGCACTTCGGTCATCCATTGCTCGGTGACTTCGAAAAGGAAATTCGGGTTTTCTGCCGGCGGTACGTCGGTGAAACGAATGCGCCAATACACCTTGCCCTGAGCGATCTGGCTGGCCGTGTTCAGCTCGGTGTCGGGGAACACTTCAAAGTTGATGATTGCGCCCTGCGCTTTCAGATCGCCCATGAACGCTTGCAGGCCGTTGGTGACATCAGCGACATAGGTCTTGGTGATCGAGCGGTCGACCGCCCACTTGTGCCCGGCCTGCACCGCATCCATCAGGATGAACAGCGTGCGAACGCGGGTCACGAAAGCCCACTTCGGGTCGCTCGACAGCGTGCGGTTGCCCCACAGGCGGTAACCGTCGTCGCGAATGATCGTGGTGATATTGGCGTTGTTGAGCAGGTTGGCCCGGCACGTCGCGTCGCCGTCCAGGTACTCGACCGCGCGGCCGGTGCCGGTGATGCCGGTCAATTCCTTGTTCGACGGCGAGGCCCAGAAACCGTACTCAGCATCCGTCCACGCGAACAGGCCCGCCGCCCAGGCCGAGCCGGGCGCATCGACCGTCGAGCTGCTGACGGTGTCCCAATACTTGACGCCCGGGTCGACCATGAACAGGTTGCGACTGCCGAAGTTGTCGGCGTAGGCCATGGCGGCCTCGTCGGTCGTACCCGGGCCGTCGATGATGCCGATGGCGCGCAGCTTCTGCGCCAGGCTGTCGAGCGCGGTGGCCACCGCCTGGGTGGCCGTGTGACCCGGCGCGATCAACAGCCGCGGCTGCGCGTTGAACAGGCTTTTGCCATCAAGCAACGCCTGCAAGCCGGTACGCTGACCCGTGGCCAGAACGCCGCCGATGATCGACGAGGTTTGCAGCGCCGCGTCTTCCAGCTTGGGCACGCCGATGGCAACGATCACCGCTTTGGCTTTGGCGTAGATCGCCTGACAGGCCTTGGTGATCGCCGAGTTAGGGCCGAAGGCGGCAATGGCCTCGCGCTCGGTGGTGATCAATTTCAGTTCGCCGGCCTTGGCTGTACCGCCGCCAAGAACGCCCGGGGTGAAGGTGTCGCACAGGCCGATGATCGACGACGACGGCAGCGAAATGGTGCGTGCGCCGGTGTCGACCGACGTGGTCGTGACGCCGTGGAAAAAACTCATAAGGCTCATTCTCCAGAAACGAAAAAGCCCCGCATGAGCGAGGCTGTGAGGGTGTTGGTGTTACGCGTAACGGAAAAGAAAACGCCCCGTCAGTGCGGGGCGTCTATTGCAAATCTGCCGGATCCGGCGGCGATGAATCTGGCCAGCCTTCAGTCAGCATGTCGTCGGAGTAATGACCCGAAGCGATCAGGTCTGACAGTTGTTTTTCACGGTCAAAGCAGGCATCAACGTATGCCCGTACCGCTTCCGCGATTTTGAGAACTGGCTCCGAGCCAAGTTCGAAAAAGCCGTTCACTGCCTTGAAGTTGCAGCAGTAGTCGGGATCTCTAAGCGCCGAAAATCCGAGGCCGTATACAAGCGCAGCACTCTCTCGATCCGTTTTCACCACGCAGCCATCGACGTACACCACGGACGCCTCACGCCTGAAGCGCTCGGCGGCAACGGCTTCGGCCTGCTGCTCAGGCGTCACAATCACTGGACCAAGTGGCGCGAACTGCCAAGTGCCGTCGACCTTGATCGCACTCCAGCCAACCGACGGCATCGGTTTGATGCTATCCATGCACACCCAGACCATGGACGGGTGATACATCGTCGAGATATCGCCGGCTACCTCGACGAACTCAAACACCTGATCGTCGTAGATCCGCGCATAAATACTCATGTCCATTCCTCTATATCGACCCAGCCATCAGCACCGTGACCACCGCGCAAATGCGCGGGGTAGGAAGGCGTCGCAACGGCACCGCCGCCACCCGAACCCGGGTTGACTGCATCAGCACCCGGCGCACTGATTGAAATTGAGTTGCCACCCGGCCCCATTTCACTAGCGCCGCCCTCGCCAGACACGACAAAGTCAACCTTCGGCCCAATAACGCCCCCACCACCTTTGCCCGTTCCGTTTTTGAAGGTGGCGCCGACCGACGGTTGCGAATTTGGGGTTTGTCCGAGGTACAACGGCGGCGCGCCGTTTGCCGAAAACCCACCGCCGATTCCGCCAGGCGCGGTGACAAAAGACCCGAAAGAAGTGGTCCCGCCGTTACCACCTTGAGCGATCAGCGCACCGATTCCGCCCTTGCCGATGGTGACCGTCACACCATCGAAACCGCTGGAGATCCACGTATCAAACGGCGCCCCTGCACCGCCACCGCAACCGGCGGAAACCTGCCCGGCGCCGGTTGATGCTGCACCGCCACCAGCGGCGCCTGCGCCCTGACCTTTGACCCGAATCTTGTTGGTGCCAGGCGTTGAGTAATAAACCTGTGTTGCCCGAATTTTTCGCGTGCCGATCAGGCGCCCCGTAGCCTTGCGTACCTCATCCGCCAGAGCACCGACGTCAATCACACCCTGATTAACCGGCGAACTCCACGCCTTGATACACCACATCACCGCCACGTTACGCGGACGGGTCACGCCGCCGCCTGAAGGGTACTGACCATAGGTCACGCCCGATGTCGTGTAGGTGATGCCGACGCCGGGATAATCCGAATCCTTGTAAAAGTCAGCCTGCGCTTCGACCGCCGTGGCGCGCGCAATGTCAACCGAGGCGCCGCCACCTGCGTTGCTGTCGAACACCGCGAGCGTACCGAGCTGGGCGCTGCCAATCGTTCGGCCCAAATCAATACCCCGGCCATGATCCCAACCACGCAGGAATTCAGCGCGTAGATCCGGCAGACGGAAACTGCCGGCGCCCTCATTGCCCTTGTTGAAGGCCGTCCCGAGGAAGGCCGACAGATCCGGGTACGCGGCCGTACTCTTGACGCTGCCGTCCAGCTCCAGAAACCCGGCCGGCTGCTTGTCGACCGGGAACGACACGATGGCGCCGACCGGCATAGCCGTCGCCTTCGCAATCAATGCGTCGACCTGCGTAGACGTGTAGGTGTCGGTGATACCCATGCCGGCGAGCGTTTCGGGATTGTCACCCGACACGAAAACCCCGCGATCGTTGACCTTGACGCGGGTGTATTGGCCGGCCGTTTTGTTCCTGGGCAAAACCTCCAGAATCGCCGCGTCAACGTAGGCCCGCGAGGCCAGCACAATCGCCGGATCAATCTTCAGCGTGATGTTGCCGGTGCTGGTGACAATGAAGTTCATGCGCACGATTTGCGTGCGGCCCGAGCCTTGCGACAGCAGCGGCTTGAAGCTCGGCGCGCAGTTGGCCACCGCCACCAGATCGCCGTCCGCATCGTACAAGCCGATTTCGCGGATCCAATTACCGCCCTCATCGGCCGGAATGATCTGCTCGGCGATGATCACCGCCGGGTTAACCGGGTCGATCTTCAGTTGGTTCAGCGGCTTGCGGCGCCATTCGTTGATCAGTTTGGTTTGACCGGCCGACGGCACCGGATTGGGCGGCTCTACCAGCCCGGCCGGGTTGGCATCCCCGACGCCCATTTGGGTGATCAGCCAGGGAATGCCGAGCGCGTCAGCATTCGCCTGCTTGGCCATCCCCACGTTCGTGAGGATCGCGAAAAACTGCGAATTCGCATCAATCATAATAAACGTCCAGGGTATCTATGGAGTGTTCACGACCGACCACACCGAAGCGGCCCGTCACTTCGATGTCACGCATCACCGGCGGGTAAACGTCGATTTCGTCGCCTTCGTAGAGGGACACGGCGATATTCAAATCGCCTTGAGTTTCGAGGCTGATCGCCAACCCAGTCAGGTGCCGCGTGACGGGCTTGGCGTCGTCAATCAGGCGCTCAAGCTCCTGATACATTTCCTCGGTGATGCCGGTGTCGAGAACGCCGACCTTCAACGCGAAGGTGCCCGGCACGCCCTCGGGCACGGTCTGGAACCACTCGACAATCTCGATAAGGTAGCCCAACGGTTCAACCACGCGGCGGAGCGCGCCGATGGTGCCCTTGTGTTTGTGGATGTAGTACGACGCCTTGATTGCCGCGCGCTTGGTAGCTTCGCTCCACCGGTAATCCCAGCGATCCACCGACCACGCCCATGCCAGATGCGGCAGCAGATGCACTGGGCAGGTGTCCGCGTTGTAGAGGTCGCGGAGCGGGACAATCGTCTTTTCGAAACTCGCGGCCTCCATGGCCCGTTCCAGTTGCGTGCTGTTGAGCGGAAGTAGACTTTTCATATCAGCCCGCCAGCCTCACGTTGAAGCGCGTACAGAACGCCGCTTGCGCCTTGGTCGGGACCAGATCCTGCCACCCGACCAACTCAACCCGGGCAACGCCGGCAACGTGCAGCTGGGCGTCAACAGCGGAGCGTGCGACTTCTACACCCAGCCGCTTACGTGGATTGATCCAGGCTGCCAAGCGACTTTTCGCCTCGGCCAAACTGGCATCCGCTTCAGGGCCAGCGCTGGCCATGTGCAAAATGGCATCAATCTCGTAACGGATCACCTGCGCGCTCTGCACAGTCACCCGATCACCAACCGGCCGCACGTCGTCGTCATTCAGCGCGGCGGCCACCGTGGCAAGCAGCTCTGGCGGCGCTTCGCCTTCCCCATCCAGCCCCAGCACCGTGACCGTAACGTAACAAGGCTTCGGACTTTCCGCCGTGGCATCTGCCACCAACCCAGAGGCATTGCGTGCATGCAGGATGTAGCTGTTGCGCGGGCCGGCTGTGGTCAAACCTTCATAGGCCAGTTGGATGCGCTCGCGAAACGGGTCGTCTTCTTCCATGACCTTGGGCACCGGCGGCACCGCCAGCAGATCCTCGGCCTGAATGACCAGGCGCTGCAGATTGACGTTGGCGCCCAAGTGATCGAGGTCACCGCGAATGGCATGCGCCAGTAACAGCGCTTTGCCAGCGTCATTAACACGAGCGCGATTGCCGACCTTGTTGTAAGCCCCGACCTCAAGCACTTTCACGACTGGATCGCTTTCCAGCGCGGCCGTCCAGTTGCCGCCCATGTACCCGCGAAACACGCTCAGCCCGTCCTGATAAACCTCTTCAAAGTCCAGAGGCTCCAGCACAGTCGGTGCCGGCAGCGACGACAGATCTACGGTACTCATGCAGCCACCTCCAACGTGACGCTGTCGCCCAGGTACTTCCCGACGATTTGCAAATTGATTTGCCCGCCAATGACGGAAATGACGCGCACCTGATCCAACTTCAAACGCGGCTCCCATCGCCCCAGAGCGCGGGCAACCTCAGCCTGTACGGCGCTTTTCCAGCCTTCGTTGATGGGTAAATCGACAAACCGCCGTAGCTTGCTGCCGTATTCCATTCGGTGCCGGCGACTGCCCAGCGGCGTGCTCAAGATGTCGGCAATGGATTGCCGCAGGTGCTCAATGCCGGATATGGGTAGGCCGGTCTGGCGATCCATTCCGATCATCGATGTCACTCCTTGAACGGCTCGTATTCTTCGCTGGCTTTCAGGAACTTGACCGCCTCGATGTCGGAGGCCGGCACCACGACCGTCGCCTTCTCCACCGGATAGGAACGGTCGGTACCGGGCACGATCACCAGTCGCGACGTGTAGAGCTTGTCGCGGAATTTCAAGGACTCAGGCGATGAGTAAGTTGAGGATGACAATGCCGGTTCCGTGGACGTTTGCGCATCGGTTGAGGTCATATCGATCTTGGCCATGTGGTTCTCCAGGCATGAAAAAGCCCGCACTTGGCGGGCTGGATGAATGTTTGGGTTAATGCTTGTGGTGGTTGTCGCTGTTGCCGGCGGCCATGATGTTTCCAGCGCCGTCGATGTTGCCCGTTACGGATAACGCGCCGTCGATATTGACAGGCCCTTTGATATTCACGGTCGCTTCAAGATCAATCGTTCCCGACTTCACCGTTACCGCGTTATCCGTAACGACGACGTCCGTGCCGCCGACCTTGATCGCCACCGTGCCACTCGGCAGGGTGATGGTGTAAGACTTGGCCTGCCAGTCGTAGACCAGCGAGCCGCCATCATCAAAACGCCAGACCTCGACATGGTCGCGATTATCTGGCGGCGGCCCGGCATTGCCATACAAGCCCGGGACAAATGTGCCTTGTGACACGTCACCGCTGGGACTGATCAAACTGCCCTGCTCGCCCAAAGACGGCGCCCGCCAGTGCCTGGCCTTGCCGGCGGCGATGCTGTGCCACCGTACCCAAGCGCTGACCCATTCACTGCCATCCGACACGCGACATACCGGCGGCGAAGCGGACAGATCCACCGCGACCACGTAGCAAGCCTTTACCGCACCCGCGATCATGCGGTCATGCTGCGCGCTTGCGTAACTCACGGCAGATCCTCCGGCCTGAATTGCCCGTCACCCGGATCGACTTCAAACACCAACGACCCCGGCGGTTCGTCCGGCCACGGCCATTCCTCAAGGCCGAGATAAACCTGCTGAGTCCACTCCACCAGCCACACCGTGTATCCATCCAGGTGCGGCTGGGTCCAGTCCTGCAGCGATTGCACAAACTCGGCGGGTTCAACTGCCAACCCCCACGTCTGCGAACGCAGCAGCACCGCCAACTGCGTCGCCAATTGCACGGCCTGTTGATGATGGTGCGCCTTGATCGGGTCAACAATGATCCGAGCCTCAAACTTGAATATCAGCGAAGTTTCGCCGGTGCCGATATCGGTACCCGGCTCGATCTCAGCCACTTCAAGAAACACCGCTGGCAGCAACACGCGATCCGCAATGTTTGGCCAGGCCGTGACTGCATGCACGCCAGGAAGCTGAGCGCGCAGATGCTGTTCTACCGCCCGATAAAGCTGGTCCAGGCTGAACGGTTCTTCAGACATTGCCGATCCTCTTGAGGTATTTCTGCAGCTCAAAGTTGAGTTCCTGCTTGAGGATCTCCAGCAGGCGCTCATCCGCTTTTTTTACCCAGCTTTCAAAGTGCGGTCGGGCTTGCTCCAGCGACACCTTGGCCTTGGCCAACGGGAAACGACTGCCGTTTTCGGCAACCCAACCCGAACTCGGACCGCGACCGGGTGACACCGTACTGTCGGGGTAGTCGTCCGCGTTGAAATGCTTGCTGGCTGTACGGATCCAGATGTCGGGTTTGTTGCCGTAGACCTTCTTGAGGAAAGCCCCTTGGTAACGCCGCCCTGCCACTGACACGCCGCTGCCGCTTTGCCGCGCCCGGCCGATCCGGCTGGATTCAATGGCATTCAAACCGAACCACAACTTGCCGCTCCCAGCACCACCGGAAACCGGATAGCTGCGCAACCGCTGACGCACTGCTGCAACAGCGATGCGCTCGGACCGACTAACGGCTCGGGCGATGTGCGTGCGCAACCAGCCCAACGTCTTGTTGATCGCGCGCCGATGCGCCGCCGCAGCCGCTTTCGGCACCACCTTGGCAAAGTCCTGGAACGCCTGAAAGTCTGCGGCCGAGGATTGGATGGAGATCATCCCGCCCCCGGCCGAGGGTTTGAAATAGCTACCGACACTCATGGGCGCAACCTCAGAATCAGTGCTACCAGTCCGTCACCGCTGGGTTCAAGCTGAATCAGGTCGTAGTCACCACCGCCGTCCAAGGCAGGCAAGTCAACGCTGACCAGCATGCCCTGCTCCAGACCGTGCGAATCGCTGACGCGAATCTCGAAACGCGGCTCGCGCAAGCCGGTGTTGAGCTTGCCGAACTTGGGTTGCAGCCAAGGCGCGGCAAACATGCCGAACACTGGCTCTTCGCGACCCTCGATCCGTGCAGTGTCGCCCAGCGTTTCGAACACCACCGCGTCAACCTCGGTGATCAGATCGCGAAAGCCCACGGTCAGAGTTCCAGCAGGATCTGGGCGCGCGGTCGAGTGCAAATGTGCAGCGGGTTGGACTGGGCTTCGCCGGCCATGCCTTTGCCGAATTGCATCGGCTCGATCTTGCTGTAGTAGGGAATGCCCTGGGTGTTGACCGTTTCCATATAGTCAGCAGGTGCAAACGCAGAGATATACAAATCGGGCACACCTTCCGGAACCAGTAGCGCCTGATCGTCGTGGACGAAAGACACGCCCGCCACCTTGCCACGGTAGCGCTCCCAGGTGATGCCGCCGAATTCGAAACTTTCCCGGGCGTCGCCGCGCAAAGCTGCCGCTTGCTGACTGTTGAGATACGTTTTCTCGACTGCATCATGGACGATCAGGCTGTTCCAAAAGGTCTTGCCACAAAAGGCGCGAGAGCCGGTGCTGGTCACACTGCCGAGAGCATCTTCCTGCATATCCAGCGCCTCAACGCATTTAACACGCAGCTTTGTTTTTGGGTCTGCCAAGCCCATGGGCAACTTCTGACGCTGCACACCGAAGCGTTCATAGAGATCCAGCAGTACGGTCTTGCCATCGGCGTCAAGGATCTGACCGTTCAGTGCGCCCATACGCTGGAATTCGTGCGTGACGTCCAACTGACGCCGCGCCTTAGCCAGGCGCGCATTGACCACGTCCTGCACCGCCTGCAACTCAGTGCGAGTACCGAAGGCGCGAATGCCTTGGATCTCGTCGGCCTTGATGGTGAAGCGCTCAGGCAGATGCACGGTGTTGAACGGGATAAGGGTGCGCTTGCTGGCCGCAACCACCAGGCCAGAACCACCACGCTCGCCAGCAGGCACCAGTGCCAGGGTGTCGCCGTCTTTTTCAATCTGCACGGTCAGAGTGGTAATGCCTTCCTCACGGAACAGTCCCAAGGCGCTGATGCGCCCTGGCAGGTAAGGTTGATCATTGAGTGCAGCAGTCAGCGAAGTAACGGTAAACGCTTCGTCGTCAAAAATGGCGATATCGGCCATGGGTACTCTCCAGAAACGAAAAATCCCGCACGCGGCGGGATGCATATAAAAAAGGATCGACTTAGCGAACGATCACGAAATGAGTGGCGAGTGCTTTCTCGGCGGCCACATCCAGGCCGGTCAGCTGTGCTTCGCTGACCTCGGCCAACCGCACCACGGCGCGACCGCGACGCACCACATCGGATTCGCCAAGCGGGCCGTAAAGAATGGCGACAGCGTTTTCGGTGCCGTCCTCAGCAGTCGGCTCGTAGGGTGCGAATTCACCGGAGGCGGTCACTAGCCCGAGGATTTGTCCCGGCCACAACGCTGGACCCGCCGCGACGTTGATCGCTTCACGCGAGATCGTGCCGGCGCCTTCGGACAGCAGGAATTCACCTGCGTGCATCGGTTCCTGTTTGATGGTCATGCTCATGCTCCTTTCGCGCCGCGCGCGGTTCCAGTTTGAGCCGCTTGGCGAGCAGCCCAAATCGAGTTGGGGTCAGGTTGTTTGGCCAGCACCTTGGGTGCCGGGTCGTCCGCCAGCGGCAGACTGTTGTCGATTTCAAAGCCCTTACCGCTGGTGACTATCTTGTCGAACAGACGTGCCCGCACCGCCGCCGCATCCAGACCGGCCGCGACATATTCGGCGCTGAATTCCGGCAGACGTGCGGCCACGCAGAGGTCGTTCACCGCCTTGGCACGTGCCAGGCCGGCGAGAACGATTTCCTCGCTTTCAAGCTGGGTGGACTTGAGCAGCGGCTCGATCAGGTTGCTGATGCCCGCCGCCGTGCAGCGCTGAGTGATCATCAATGCCAACTTGGCAGAGTCGACTACGGGTGGCACCAGAGGCGGCTCCACAGGTTCCAGTTCAGGATCCAGTTCAGGTGGTTCGTCGAGTTGCGCCACCAACTCAACCGGAGCGTGCTGGAACCGTTGCAACACCGCGCCTTGACCGAGGCATGCCTTGACCTTGATGCCGTCTCCGACTTCGTCTGCAAGACCAAGAGCCACCGCTTCGTTAGCAGTCAGCCAGGTTTCAGCATCAACCATTCGCCGCAGTTCGGCGTCATCGATGTCGGGCGCCTTGGCTTTATAGGCCGCGATGATCGCCTCCAAGGTTTGATCCAATACATCAGCGACCCGGCGGAAGTCCTCAGCGCCACCGCCTGCATAGGTGTATGGGTTGTGAATCATCAACATGGCGTTCGCCGCGATGACTACGCGGTGTGCACCGCACACGGCGACACTCGCGGCACTGGCAGCAAGCGCATCGATTCGTCCGGTGCAACGCTCGCCCAGACGCGACAGCGCGTTGTGCATGGCCAGACCGTCAAACAGGTCGCCGCCGATACTGTTGAACGCGGCGATCACCGGGGAAACACCATCATCCATGGCGCGCAGATCCTGCACGAACTGGTTGGCAGTGATGCCCCATGCGCCGATCTCGCCATAGACAAAAACCTCGATCACTCGCTCGGTGGCCTCTCCGCTGGCCTGCAGGGCGTACCAGGTCTTGTCCTGAACTTCGACGCGTTTGCCTGCGCGGTTGTAAATGCGCGGTCGCGCTTGTTTGCTCATGGTTGCTCCTTGTCGTCGGTGTCTTCGACGGCATCAAGGGTGTTGTAGTTGAGGCCCAGTTTTGTGGCCCGTGCCAGATCCGCGGCGTTTTCCAGATCGACCGTTTCGGCGTCGTAGCCGGTGCGCAGGACCATCTCGCTGCGAGAAGAAAACCCGGCCTGTACTTCCATCCGGCGTGCCTGCACATCCTGAACCGGCTGGATGTACGCCCAGCCTTGCGGAACCCATCGGGTACGCAGGTACTGGCGGCGTTTCTGTGCGTAATCGTCCAGCACCAGAACGCCAGACAGCACCGCCATGTCCATCCACGCCGCCCGTACAGGACGACAAAGTTGATGGACGTACACGCTGAATTGCAGTTGTTCCAGACGACGCCTAAATTCGTTGAGCACCACCCGAAGCGCTCGGTCGTTAATCCCGCGCATGTCGCCGGTGAGGATCTCGTAAGGCGTACCCGATCCCGCTGCCGCAGCCATCAACTGCTGACGCATGAAGTCCGGGTAGTTGTTGCCCGCGTCCGGCGGTTTGGAGAACTCAACCTCCTCACCTGCCCCCAGTTCCTGCATGGTGCCGGGTTCGAGCGCGACCATCGGGGTGAAGCTGTCTCGATCCAGATCGAGCGGCTGACCGGTCACCGGATCTCTGGGAAGAGGTCCCGAGTCCGGCGCTGGACGCTTGATGAAACCGGCAAAAAGGTTGGCCACTTCCTGACGGAACAGCACCGCGTCGTCGTAGTTGTCCAGACTGCGCAGGCGTTTGAGCACCGGCGACAAGCGCGGCACACCGCGCAACTGGCCAGGCTCAACCGGTTCGAAGATGTGCAGCACCTGAGCCGCCGGCACGCGGACCAACTGGTTGTAGCCGGCGTTCAGCGAGGCTGCATCGCGCGGATGCGAGAGGTACATCCAGTACGCCACCCGCTTGCCGCCGGGGGTGAACTCGATGCCGGCGCGGATGACGTTGCCGTTTTTGGTGTTCTCTAATTTGTCGTGCGGAACGAATTCCGGCGCGAGGATCTGCAGCTGCAGCGGAACGGCCAAGCCTTCATCAAGTCCGCGCGGACGCAACCGTACGAAGCACTCGCCCGAGGTTTCAACCGTGCGTGCTACCAGCGCCTGCTGGCCGTAAAAGTCGGTGCGATCATCCGCGTCCGACTCATCGACCCAATCCCCCCACAGCTCCTGCAGTAGCTTGCGCAACGCATCGTCATCAGTCGTCGGCCGAGGGGTGATGCCCGTGCCGATCAGATTGCTGACGCGCTTGTCGATGACGTTGAAGGCGTAGGGGTCGTTGCGAACCGCCGCCCGCGAGCGCGACCGCAGATTGCGCAGGGCGGGAGTGTTGATGCTGTTGATCCCGTTGTCGGGAGCGTCCCAGCCAGTGGAGCGGCGCCCTTCTCCAGCGCCTTCGTAACTGGCCTTGATGTTGGACGGCAGGACAAATCCGTTACGGGTCAGCGTTGGGAAGTGTCGGGCCATCAGACCCCCTTCCCTGCGTGGTACAGCCGGACCACACGTGAGCGCGGCCCGGCGGCGCTGGCAAGTGACGAGCGTATTTCTTCACGCGCCTTGAGCAGTTCATCGACCGTGCGGTATTCCACGGTACGGTCGGTGTAGCGCACAGTTTTCTCACCGCGAGCAATGGCCGCCTCAACCGCGTCGAGGTGCTTTTTTGTAAAGGACATATCAGCGTCTCTTTAGATAGCCGCTGGCAGAGCTGCGGCGTTGAGGGGGGGCTGCCGGTCGCGATTGTGTAACCGGTGCAGCCGGTGGTGGTGCCGATTGGGCTTGGCGTACAGCAGCGGGCGCCGGTGTTTGCTCAGCATCAAGTCGCTCGCCCTGAACAGGCTTGATGCTCAAGACATCATCAAACAAACCGGACTGGGCCAAGGCTTGTCGCACCCTGTCCCAATCGTGTTCCTGGTAACGGTTGATGCCGAGGTAATGCGCCATAGCGAGGCAGTACACCATCAGGTCGAGCGCTTCGTTGCGCTCAGCCTTGCCCTTCACCCATTCGATGCGCTTGTGCCCGCGCACGTAGCGGACGACTTTGCGCTCGGCGACGCATTGGGCGAAAAACTCGTCCGGCAGGTCGTTGGCAAAGTGCAGCGATCCCGGCCCGTCTGGGAATGGATAGCGGTTGTAGATCCAGTCTTTGGCGGTGTCAGTGCCGACGAACCACAGCTCGGCACCGTTGCGTTCGGTCTGGCCTTTCCACGTCACGTCAACCATGGACGGGCGCTGTGCAATCACCGGTCTACCAGGCTTGCTTGCGCCCTTGATGGCGAAGATGTTGCGCCAGCGGCGAACGCGGCAGAACTGGTAGACCTCATCGGTGTGATGACCGCCGGAGTCGACACCCACGGCGAGAATCGCTAGACCCACACCGCAGGGATGCCGGTAACGAGCCTTGAGTTTCTCGTCCAGCACCGCCCAGGTGCGTTCGTCTGCCGGGTCGCCCCAGATGATCTGGTGGTCAACAACCCACCGCTCCATGCCGACGCCGAAGCCCATCACCATCAGTTCTAGACGATTGGCCTGAACGTCGACGGCGCCGGTCAGCATCAGCACACCGGCCGGCATCGTACCGAGGGTGTAGCTTTCCAGCCGCGCCCGAGCGATCAGCACTTCCGCCTTGGTCTGTTCGAGTGCGCTGTCCCAGACCTTAGCCAGACGGGTGTTGTAGAACACCTGCATCAGACTCGTGTCGCCTTGGGCCTGAGCTTTCTTGGCGTCTTCAAACTCCTCGGCAAGGCCGGCCCAATCCATCCAGCCGGTCGGCGAATACAGCGCGTTGAGATGAAAGCCAACAGTTTTGCCGTCGCCACCAGCGTGAGCGCGCCACTCGCCTCGGGCGAGCATGTCGCTCTTGTGGTGTTCCTCAATCAGAACGTCGCATTCAGGTGCTGCGCACTCGTAATGCACAGTGCTGAGGTCCTTGCTGTAGTGCAGTCGTTCCCATTCCAGTACCTGCATATGACCGCATGTAGGACATGGCACGTAGTAATAGCGCTGGTCGCTAGACTCGAACAGGTCGGCGATCCGCGAGGCGCCTTTGATCGTCGGCGAGCTGGAGAAGTAGATCTTGGCGTTGCGACCGAAGTTGGTCGCCCGCGTCTCTGCCAGCTTGATGGGGTCACCCTCCTGGCCGACGTCATTCTCCCAGCGGTCGACTTCGTCGCCGTAGATATAACGCGCCGACAGCTCCGAAAGGTTGGCCGCAGAACCGGCGGTGGTGACGTACAGCGAGCCACCCTCGAATTCCTTGGTGTCCATCGTGTTGCGTGCGTCCCGCGAGCGGGTGGCCGCGACCCGCTCGCGCAGAACGGGAGTGGCCTTGATGGTCTTGCTGATCCGCCCGGAAACCCGCTTGGACAGGCCAAGGCTGGGGAGCAGCGCCAGGATGTTTGAGGGCGCCATGTGGATCAGTCCACCCATCCAGTTCAGGGCGATCTGGGTTTTCATCAACTGCGAGGCCACCATGGTGATCACCCGTCTGCAAGGGTGAGCCGGCGACAGGCAGCGCATTGGCTCGCGGGCATAAGGTGTCCGTGAGGTGCGGTACTGGCCGGGCTCAGGGGCACCGGTGTCTCGCGGGATTCGCATGTACTCGTCGGCCCATTCGTCGATCCAGAGATCGGGATCGGGACGCAGTCCACGGAAATAAGCCTCACGGTACACCTCAGCACCGTCAGGAAATTCCGTGTGCATGGGTTCAGTCCGTTGTCATGGCGTGGTCAAGGTCCGCTGCTGAGAGGCGCTCGGCTTCTTCCAGCGTTCGGCGGAAGGTGGCGGTCAGGTGTTTTTCGATCAGCCAAGGATCGGTCATGGCCGCCAGGTCATGGGACAGCTGCGGTAGCGGACCGAAAAGCTGATCGCGCAGCAAGCGGCCGGCGTTGTAGGCGCCGATTTCGACCGCTTCCTTGGCAACCAGTGAGCCCTGAGCTTTGCCCAGCTCAATCTCCGCCAGCTTCGCCATGTTGTGCTCACGCAGGGCGCGGGCCTTTTGGAAATCGGGCTGCTTGCCATCGCCAGTGAGAACCTGCGGCGGCGCAGCCGTGGAAGTCGGCTCGGTCTGAGTGGACAGTTGGCTGTAAACGTCACGCTGAATCCGGTCCTGCTGGTGTCGTTCGGCGACGGCGACCTTGCTCGGGTCTGCGGTGTCGCGAATCAGCGCTTCGGTGGCATGCACATCAACCTGTTTGCCGTTGGGCGAAAGCACCAAACGGTTGTTATCTTTCAGCCAGGTGATGTAACTCGGCGACCTGCCGAGCCGGGCCGCGAAGGCACTCTTCGACAGGTAGGTTGGTTCTGTCATGAGCCCTCCTTTTTCAACGTATTTCAATGAATCCTTTCAAGATTTCAATGATTGAAATTTCAGTAAGCTGAGGAACCTGCGGCTAACAGTTTCCCGCGGGTTTCCGACCCCGTACCCTCCGAATAACCCCAGGGTCCCCGGCGGTTTCAGGCTGGCCCACCGCCATTCGGCGGGACATCGCACACACCAAGCCGCTTGGCAGCCCAGCGTTCGTACAACCCGATGGCCACATCTGCACCTGCCATCGCAGTCAGGCAACCCAAGGCGCCCGCCGTCCAGATTGTCATGCCGGCGGCGATCATCAGCATCATCGCCGACACCCCGCACACAATGCAGGCGCCGGACCGAAGCGCCAGCCTGCGCAACAATGCCCAGCCACGCGCCCCGTCCTTGTCGGCCCGCCACATCTCTCCCGATACGCCACCGACCAGAGCCAGGACGATCACTAACCAGATTGGCATTTCTGCCAGTGCTTGTTGCTCGCTTGTCATCGCCAACCCCTAAACGCAAAATCCCGGCGCAATGGCCGGGTTTGGTGGTTGGTGCGTGCCGCTCTCTGCGGTCGCACCTATCGAAGATGACTACTTTTTACAGGTCGATTCCGGTGGCAGCAACCCCGGTTTAATGCCACCCGGTGAATAAGTGGTCAATGTGGTGTGAACGTCTAGCGAATGTAAGCGAATAACTCACCACGGCATTCTGTTGTTTCGGCGGCGTCCCGTCTGTCCTACCTTTTAGAATTGAGGTGGGACGTCTGAGAGCGCCTAGATTCGGGGCTTAGCCCCACCGTCCTACTTATTTATCTATTTTCTCGTGTAAAGAGAGAAATTTATAAACACGCGTGCGCGTGAAGCGCGCGTGCATTGTGTCTGCTACGCATATGCGGGCGGGTGACGTTGCAAGGTGGGACGGTGGGACAGCCCAGCAAAGACAAGGCCCGCACCTGTCCCACTACGTCTAAACATAGTGGGACAAGGCGGGCCGGTGGGACAGCGACAGCCGGACGAAAGCCTGGGGTCACGCAGCCATCCCCATCATCAAGCCGAAGATCTGCAGGTGTGCCTCATGCAGGCGCTGGTAGTACGTGTCACGGCCACAACCGCAGTGCGCGTACCGCAAGCGCATATCAACGTCGAGCGTGCAGTAATGCTCCCGCACAACCGTCACCAGCTCAGGCGGAAGATGCTTGTTCACGATCAGCTCGATGTCGAGAGAACTCTCCAGCGGCGCACGAAAGGCCCGCCGTCCACGAATCAGTTGCCCATTGCTCTCCATCATCATGGCAACCATGTTCCCCCCAGCAAGCCCCCCTTTCGAATGTTCGGAATGCAGCTCCTGCGCCCACAACCGAAGCAGCGAATCGATCTCCTTAATCACCGAAACAAGGCTCCTCTGAAGCTTCTAATTCCAAGGCAGGCGCCTTCCCCCAGTCCGCTGGCTTTTTGTAGCCCCACAACCGCTGCCGACTCTTGGTCATTGCACCGAGCCGGAAACGTCTCCAGCCCAACCGATGCAGGATTGCACCGACACGCATTTGCTCCGGCTTACCCCAATGTCCCGGGTCGAGCTTGAGAGCCTGAGTCAGCACCTCGCTGCCGGTCGTGGTCTCACCAATCTGCGACTCTTCCAACCAGGTCAAGATTGGTGTTTCCCATTCGTCCACTACGAAGCGCTCGTCCTGCTCCTCCGCGAACAATGCCGCCTCATCCAGCGTTACCCACCAGAGGTCGCCCGCGTCGTAGCAGAAAACCGCCTCGGCCCAAAGCTGGTCGCGGATCGAGCGCAACAACTCCAGATCCACTTTGGTACATGCCACCGGCCAATAACGGCGGTTACCAGTCGCGTCCTTGAGGTATTCGTCCTGGTTCGTCGTACCCACGAACACGCACTGGCGCGGCACGTCCATGGTGCGACGGCCGTAGCTCTCGCGATAAGTGTCCGTGGACGCCGAGAAAAACTGCTTGGCCTTGGTACTCTCGGCCTTGTTGAAGCTGTCCAGCTCGCCCAGCTCGACAATCCACTTGCCCCTGATCGCCTGAAAGCCGTCCTTGTCGCCCAGCGCGAACGGCGTATCCATGAACCACTCGCCGCCGAGAATGCTCATCGCCGTCGACTTACCGGCGCCCTGCGCACCCTCAAGGATCATCACCGAGTCAGCCTTGCAGCCAGGCTTCATCACTCGCGCCACGGCCGACAACATCCAGCGCTTGCCAACCTTGGACGAGTAGTCGGTGGCCTTCACACCCATGACATCGGTGAGCCAGCTTTCCAGACGAGGCACGCGATCCCATTCGAGCTTGCGCAGGTACTGCCGCACCGGATGAAACGCATGATCATGTGCGACCACACTGACCGCCTCGATCACATGGGACGCCTTGACCCGAAGGTTGTATTGCTGCGCGAGCCACTTCATCACCCGCACGTCATCGATGTCCGCCCAGTCTCCCGTGCCGCCGCCATAAGGCGCCGCACGTAGCTTGACGAGCTTCGAACTGAAGGCGCTGTAGCTGATGACCCCAGCCCAACGTGGATCATTGGCCAGTATCAATTCAACGTTCTGCATGTGTGCGATCAGAGCGCCGCTATCGCTGCGAGCTAGTAGATCTTTCCAACCACCTGCAGCCGGTGGCTTGACCACGGCCAATACCTGACGGCGCACCGCCTCCAAACCCTCGGCGACATGCAGATCGTTGAAGTCGGTCCACTTCACTTCCCGCTCACTGGAGAAGATCGGCGCAACCACTTGGCCACCGACGATCAGTGCCGCGTTATTGGCCTTCTCTTCACCTGGGTTCCAGGCGTCGCCGTTTGGCTTCGTGGTCTTCCAGTCATCGTCCCTGCAAATGATCAGAGGGCAACCGGCAAACCGCTCGCGCATGGCCTTACAAACGGCCAGCAGGTTACCCGCGTCGAATGCCACCGCCACGGTCAGCGAAGTCGCCATGTGCAGGCTGGCGCCGGTGGCGTAGCCCTCACATACCAGCACTGGATCACCTGGCTCAGCATCCGGCCCGATAAGGTGGAAAGCACCCTCTTTCGACATCCCGTAGGGCCAGTAGGACTTGTCCCGACCGGTGTCTTCCTGTTTGCTCGGGTAAATCACCTGAAGCCCGACGACTTCGTCCCGCGCATTGCTCATGGGAACCAAGACTGCACCTGAGCGCGGCGCGTAGCGAACCCGGAAACCGACAATCTGCTTGCGGTCCAGATACTCGCTGCGACCCTTCTCCGGCATGCGCTGGAATAAGCCGTCCGCACGCTTCGCCGCCCGGCGCGCCGCATTGGCTGCCACCTCAGCAGCACGACGTTTGCCCTCCTCCTGACGGGCGCGCATAACCTCGCGTTCTTCGGGAGACATCCGACCGGCCTTAACCTTGATCTTCTGCGTTTCGCCCGAACGCCAATCGCCGAATGAGCCGAAAATAAGCGTCTCGCCTTTCTCGGTGCGATGTTCATGGGCGACATACCAGCCGTTTTTCTCGGTGCCCTTATCCTGCGCTGTCTTGCACCGAGTGAGCTTACCGAACACCAGCGGCTGCACTGGTAAAAGGCCGTAATCCGCGAACTGCGCCAATACTTCATCGAGCATGACGAGCTCCCTTCAATTCCACGAGGGAAAGACAATCCACACAATGCGTGCAGCCAGGCTGCGCCACACGGCGCGCTTCCGGAATTAGCTCATCGCACTCTTCGCAGAACAGAAACGAGTGCGCCGCCAAGGCAGGTTTGACGGCGATTCGACGTGCTGCGAGCGCTTGGTCGACACGCTCTAGAACCAGATCATTAGCGAAGTCTGCGATGTCAGCCATGGTCAGCACCTCGCGTCGTCTGGTTGACGTAGGTGGCGCGGTTGAACAATCCGAGCAGCCCCTGAATCCCACGGAACACCTGCAGACGAATCGCCGCCAGTTCTTGGTCGGTGACGACGCCGTCACCGATGCTCTTAGCCCAGGTCTCGGCCAGATCCGCCACTTGCCGGAAATACTCCGCGATGCCGGTCGTCAATGTCTCGGGCATGTCGTTGGTGTAGGCCTCAGCCAGTTCCTGCCAAGTCGTGTCGCCGACCAGCGCATGCACCGCATCCAGAATGCGGCGATCCTTCGTCAGTTCCAGGATCTCGCCAAACTCTTGGATGTTCACGGTGTGGCTTGGATGGGTTGGGGATAGCTTGTGCTGCAACGTCGTGGCGTTTCGGCCAGTGGTGGCTGCGATAGCAGCGGCGCCGCCTGGGTAATCGCGTGCCGCGTGATAAAGCGCGAGGTCAAGCGGCAGGACTTCCCGCTGCGCTCGATCTACAGAACTCAGAGCGATTCGGCTCATGGCATTAATCCTTGAATGTTGCCAGTGCCGCACGACAGGGAGTGGTGATACATTTGTCGTGTGGCTGATAGGCCCAAACGCTGGCGAGGTCCCTATGACCAACACCAGCACCGTGCCGGGGCGAACAATCCGTTGTTCACCCCTGGCGCAAAAGCTGCCAGCTCTGTGGTGGAAAAGGCAGCAACACCAAAGCTTCCGAGCCTTGGAAAACGCGTAGGAGTGGGCGGTTTTGCATTTGGTTTGCCCGCCCCCCTATCGCTGCCCGACAGCGCTGTGGTGGTGCGTGTCGGGAGGAACTGGGCGACCCTAAGGTCGCCTTTTTTCTACTTAAGCAGCTTCACTTGGTGAGTCACGATCCGTAATTCCAAAGTGCTCAAGCACTTCTGCGATTGAAACGTAGCCATCACTTTCGCGAGCCAAAGATTTGATTAGTGAAACGCTTGGATCTTTGCTTGCATATTTCACGTGTAAGCGAAGGTAGCTATCTGCAATACGGCAGCGCTTCGCGTAGGCCTTCAGCTTTTCCCTATCCATATTGCTGATGTAGTCACGCAGGTTCATTAGGTAATCCTCCCGACTCACAAATTAACCTTATGGGTTACTTTTTGCAATACCCACAAGGACATTCACCTGAAAGGTTAATGAAGCCAAAATCATCAAATGAAAATTTCAGATACCCGGCTTCATAACTTTCGACGAATCATCGCTGAGCGGAATCTTCGGCTGACGGACGTAGCTGAGCGACTAGGTAAAGCTCCAGCTCAAGTCAGTGCTTTCGGAGGGAAAAACCCTACGAAAGGCATAGGTGACCAGATTGCGCGCGAACTCGAAAAAGCTCTGCACCTGCACGAGGGTTATCTCGACATGCCCTATGGTGTAGGGGAGTTCAACAACGCCACTGTGCTGAGCCATACGGGACGTAAGCTACCGGTCATAGGTTCAATTGCGGCGGGCTCATGGTGCGAGGGCCACGGGAGTTTCGAACCAAGAGACGCAGAAGAATGGATTGACGCTCCAGGTCCAGTGGGCCCACGCGCATTCATTCTCAGAGTTGAAGGCGTGAGCATGGAACCGAAGTTTATGGAGGGAGACAAGATCGTGATCGATCCATCCCTCGAAGCCTTGCCGGGTCATTATGTTGCAGCGAAGCGCGTTAGAGATGAGGCAGCAACACTCAAGCAACTCAGGCAGGAGGGTAGCGAACGATATCTATACGCGCTGAATCCTGATTGGCCGGAACGCATAATCCGAATGACTGAAGATTGGAACATATGTGGTCGGGCGAGATGGAAAATCTCAGACCTGTAAAATTAACCCTGAAGGTTATTTTTTCTTGACCAAATAACCTTCAGGGTTAATATTGCCTCACTCTCCACCATAGAGCGAGGCATCACCCATGCAATCCACCGCAACCCTCCACGTCCACCCGGCGTGCGTCAGCAACAAAAGGATGATTGAGCAACTGCAGTCCGTTACCGGCTGCTTGGTCATCATTCACAACAGCAAGCCAAAGCTTATTGCCAAGCCTCAACCCTCTCCTTTTGATCCAAAGGGCGGAGGGCACGCAGCGTGAGCAAATACCGAATCGACAACCGCACCCTGCAGTTGCTCAAAGCTCAGGTCAATCTGACCGAGACCTTCAATCATGTCCTACGAACCGCTCCCACGCGCGAGTGCCTTGCGTTCCGCCTCAAAGTAGAACGGGGCGCAACTGAGACCGCATTTAGTGTCGAGCTGGGGACTGAGCGCCACACGCTGACCCTTCCAAGCGACAAGAAAACTCACCTTAAGCTGGCCGACTTCATTGAAGAGATCGCTAACGGACCGTTCGATCCGAGCAATAGCAGCGACCCGGTTCATCTCCCGCATGTCAGCCGCGTATACGGCCGCTTTGAAGCCCAAGACAAGCAGCGTGTGCTTGAGCTGGTGCGCACCGGCGGCGTGCTGAGCCTCGACATGGGGTTTGATCTCCCCCTGCACGTTGCCATTCACCGCACACACACGCGCCGAGGGGCGACCATCATCCTGAGCATCGGGAACAAAAGCCCCAAAACACGATGCTTCACCGTGAGCGACACCGATACCGAGATTTACCTAATGGTTATCGAGTCCATCAACCATCTCGCGGCCGCTGCAACACCTGCCGCACACGCGGCATGAGGTGGACGACATGGAACGCACCCTCGCCCAAGCAGCCTCGAAACTCGGCCTCACACGTCCAAAACTGATTGCACTCATGCGGGAAAAAGACCTGCTAAAGGGCAACCTGCCGGCTTACCCAAAACGGGACAAAGAGTATCTGCGGGTCAAGGACGGCACCTGGTATGACGAAAAGTACGGCTTGCAATACAGCCAGTCGACGCGGGTCAAGCAAGCCGGCATTCGTTGGCTGGCTGAAAAACTCGGCATCGACCTACCTGAAATTCCGGCAGACCGCCGTGACGTGGCCTAGGGAATACGCCCGACAGATCATCGCAATGCGGACACGAGAGGAGCGCAATGCCGCGCTCCTTGAGGTGCCCGAGAATCTGCGGGAGTTGACCAAACGCCATTGCCTGAACGCCTGGAACCATCCAGCAAGAAGCAAACGCAAGGAGGCCACACAAAGCCATGAGTAATGCAGCCCAAGCCCCACTGCGGCTACGCCCCGCTCCTGAATCCACGACCATCGAGCTGCTGTACCGCACCTTCGGCGATGTGCTGATTCCGCTGGAGGCCGTGCGCGAAAAGTATTTCCGCAACCTCAACGAGCAAAAGTTTGTGATTGAAATCAATAGCGGTCGGATCCAGCTTCCGATCACCACACTGGACCCAAGTCGGAAAGCGCCCAAGTACGCCCACATTCGACACGTTGCATCGCTCATAGATATTCGCGCCTACCAGGCCGACGAAGGCATGCAGAGTCAGCAAGACGAGCCAACCGAGTAAGACTTATCCCAAGGACTGCCACCACCAGTCCAACACTGAATCAGGAGCAAACCAAATGACAGCAGTTCAAATTTACGCGCTGATAGCAATCATCCTCACGACCGCCGCCGTTTGCTGGCTCACATACCGGAGCGGCTTCAGCAATGGACATTCCGAGGGTCAATCGCAAGGCTATAGCGAAGGCTACGACGTCGGTGGCTGCGTTGGGTATCGAGACGGAATCAACGAAGGCAAAGCCATTCAGAGCGCAGATAACTCGGAAGATATCCGCAACCTGACGCACTCCCTCAATCAGGCTCGCGACCAGTACAAGGAGTTGTACGCCCACTACGAGCGCGCCCTGGCAGCCTCGAAACTCGGGGAGCCTGCTCGTCAGACTCTGCTGGATATTGCGGAGAAGCTGCGAATAGCCGCCGCCACTTTCAATGCGCTGCGCACCGGTAAAGTCATCACTCGTGAAACAACCGCTCTATGTGATCAGGCTCTCGCCATGGCTGAACTACTGATGCCCACAGAAAGAACCGGTGTCGCAAAGGTGGTGATAGAGCCTTTCAGCCCTTCCCTCAGTACGGTCGATGCAGAGAAAGCTGCATTATTTTTCCAGCAAGATAACCAAGCAATCGCCACAACAATGCATACAGCTTTAGGTGGTGCCGCATGAGCGAGATTCTGACTTCCACCGGCAAACGGTTCGAACTGTTCAAACCCGACACCATCATGATTGAACCGAACGACATCTCTCACGCGCTCGCCCACCTGTGCCACTTCGAAGGCCAAGCCTGCGAGTTCTACAGTGTTGCCCAGCACAGCTGCATCGTTGCCGCTATGGTGCCGGAAGAACACAGACTCGCAGCGCTACTTTATGCCGCCACCGACGCGTATGTGGCTGTGATCAACGAACACCCCAAGATATGGATGTTCCTCCAGCAGCGTTTTGAAGATGTTATTTGG
Organism: Pseudomonas sp. LBUM1648; assembly: GCF_059716145.1. NCBI lineage: Bacteria > Pseudomonadati > Pseudomonadota > Gammaproteobacteria > Pseudomonadales > Pseudomonadaceae > Pseudomonas > Pseudomonas sp. LBUM1648. The sequence goes on along the minus strand of NZ_CP166808.1, from coordinate 1,957,623 downwards.
CAACGTATTTGCGAGCGCTTCAGCCTTTCCCACGAGACTCCCGAATGCGTATACGAGGCAAGCCTCGTTACGATGGCAACTGAATACCGAGATCTCATGCCAGCAGCCCCGGCTATCAGTGACTGTCTTATTGGCATCGAACCTTCAGTCGAAACCATCCGACCCTGGACTGCTGCAGAAGCCCAACTCAATTACCACCAGCACTTGATGGATCAACTCTCTATCGAACTACGGAGGAAAGCGGCATGACGAACGCTCAAAATATCCCTCGTACTCAGACCGCTTTGCTCCGCAATGATCACAGTATCGCCACGCCAGTAACAAACAGCTGCTGCGCAGCAGCTCGCATCATTGACGCTTACAACAGAACGACCGAGGGTTTTACCCCCCACGAAAAGCTGCGCGAGGCAGCCCCCCACAGTGCAACGCTTATCGCTCAAAAACGCTCGCCCGCGCAGCTTGTCGAGGGGTATACGCAGTGTGATGAGGTGGCAGAGCTATCGCTGCCGACCTACCACCTCGACAAGATTCCAGAAGACAAGATGGCCGAACTGGTCGGCACCACCCGCCGGGCATTACAAGGCAAGCGCGCCAGAGGCGTTATCCCCAAAGGGGTCTGGAACAGCATCGATAGCCGCATCTATTACAGCCTAAGGAGATACGAAGCATGGCTCGAGAGCCAATGGGATTGCCCACCGGAGTTGAATTTGCTGGACAGTCCGTCCGCATTCGCTTCACCTGGAACGGGCAACGCCGTTGCAAAACCCTCCCCTATCCCCAAACGCCGAAGGGGATTAAGGCTGCCGCCGACCTACGCGCTAACGTAACCAGCCTGATCAAGCACGGCGTGCTGGATGATCAGCGCTACGCCGAACTGTTCCCAAACTCCACCTATGCAAACTACTCGGCGACTCCCCGTTTCGGGGAGTACGCCCAGGAGTGGCTCAACAGTCGCGAAATCGTGGCTGGGACACGCAAGAACTACCTCGGCTCGCTCAATCTGTACTGGATGCCTTATCTGGCGATGCTGCCTATCGACAGCATCACGTCGGTGATGCTGCGCAAGGTCGTGGCCAACACAGAATGGCCTACGCCGGGCGTGAAGCGCGCGGCGATCCAGCGCCTGACCACAGTGTTCGGTACCGCGGTAAAAGATGGCCTGATCAACCGTAACCCGGTGGAGTCCATCGAGCTGCCGGTAAAGGCCAAAAAGCCCATCGATCCGTTCACGGTTGGCGAGGCCAACCAGATCATTGATCATCTATATAAGACGCTGGCCCATTCGATGCGGATCTACGCGGCGTACTTCGAGTTCGCCTTCTACACCGGAATGCGCCCCAGCGAGATCGCGGCACTGCGCTGGGAAGAGGTCGACAAGGAAAAGCGACTGGTCAACGTGTGTCGGATCGTCGCGGACTACAAGATCGAGGAGCGCACCAAAACCCGGAACGTGCGCCAAGTCATGCTCAATAGCCGAGCGCTGCACGCCCTCGAGCAAGCCGAGCTGGAAGCACAACAACGCGCCTTGCAAAGCCGCCGCAAACGCGCAGATTCGCCCTACGTGTTTCCGCCAACCAAGAACTTCGAGTTCATTCAACAATCGAGTGTGACTGACAAACACTTCCAGGCTGCACTGACCAAATTGGGGATTCGCGCCCGCCGGCAATACAACTGCCGACACACATACGCTACCATGTGCCTCATGGCGGGTATGAACCCTGCGTTTATTGCCACTCAGCTCGGTCATAGCGTTCAGATGTTGCTATCGACTTACGCCCGATGGATCAACTCCAGCACCGACTGGGGTGAGCTCGGTAAGCTCGAAAACAGCTTGATTGGTACAAAATTGGTACAGACAGAAACAGTACCCCTCTGAAACCCTTATGGAATCAGCCCCTGTGACACTGGAACAGAACTACACCGCGATTCTCGGCCAATTGGGCGAGGACGTCTCCCGCGAGGGCCTGCTCGACACGCCAAAGCGTGCCGCCAAAGCCATGCAGTACCTCTGCCGCGGTTATGAACAGACGCTCGAAGAGGTCACCAACGGTGCCCTGTTCAGCTCCGACAACAGCGAAATGGTGCTGGTCAAGGACATCGAGTTGTACTCGCTGTGCGAACACCACCTGCTGCCGTTTATCGGCAAGGCGCATGTCGCTTACATCCCGAGCGGCAAAGTGCTGGGCCTGTCGAAGGTCGCGCGCATCGTCGATATGTACGCGCGCCGCCTGCAGATTCAGGAAAACCTGAGTCGTCAGATCGCCGACGCGGTGCAGCAAGTCACCGGCGCGCTGGGCGTGGCCGTAGTGATCGAGGCCAAGCACATGTGCATGATGATGCGCGGTGTCGAGAAGCAGAATTCGTCGATGATCACTTCGGTGATGCTCGGTGAGTTCCGGGAAAACGCAGCGACCCGCAGCGAATTTCTCAGCCTGATCAAGTAACTCGTCACACAAAAAAACCGGCGTTGATCGCCGGTTTTTTTCGCCCGTGAAAAATCGGGTAAGCTGCGCGCCTTCTTCAATGTCCCTGTGAGGCTTGTAACGTGTTCGTCAAAGCGCTTCGTGTCGGCCTCGGCCAACTGATTATCTTCATCGATTTCCTCACCCGTCCGGGCAAGAAAAAACGCCCCGCCGCTGCCCAGGCTCAGGTGGACGCCTCTGCGAAGGACCTGACCCTGTATCAGTTCCACGCCTGCCCGTTCTGTGTGAAAACCCGCCGGACCTTGCGTCGTTTGAATGTGCCGGTGGCGCTGAAGGATGCGAAGAACAATGAGCAGGATCGTCAGACGCTGCTGGAACAGGGCGGCCGGATCAAGGTGCCTTGCCTGCGCATTGAAGAGAATGGGCAGACGACCTGGCTGTATGAATCCAAGGTGATCATTGATTATCTGGATAAGCGTTTCGCTGCGGTCTGATGCATTTGTTGTGGGCCTGCTAACGATGAGGCCCGCCCGGTCAGCGCAAAACCCAGACAACAATAAACCGGCCCTTGAGCCGGTTTATTGGTTTTTCAGGCAGCTTTCTCGATTTGCGCCTTGCGCACCACCGCCGCCAATCGCTTGAGCCCTTCATCCAGCCGCGCCGGGTCGATGTGGCTGAAATTCAAACGCAAATGCCCGAGGTTTCTATCGGGGTCGGGAAAGAACGGCTCGCCCGGCATGAACGCCACATCATTGGCCAGCGCCTCGTTAAGCAACGTTCGCGTGTCCAGCGGCTGCTTCAACGTCAGCCAGAAAAACAGCCCACCCTGCGGCACATTCCAATCAGCCAAATCAGCGAAATGCGTTTCCAGCGCCGATTGAAAACCATCGCGCCGCTGACGATAGAAACCGCGCAATTCGCTCAAATGCTGCTGATATTTCTCGCTGCCGATCCACTGCAATGCCTGCCACTGGCCAATGCGATTGGTGTGCAGATCCGCCGATTGTTTGAGCTTGAGCAGGTGCGGGAACAGATCCGGGCTGGCGATCAGATAACCGACACGCAAACCGGGCAGCAAGGTTTTCGACACGGTACCGGTGTAGATCCAGCTGGACTTCTTCAAACGTCCGGCAATCGGTTTGGCGCTACCGCCGTCGAAAGTCAGTTCGCGATACGGCTCGTCTTCAATCAGTGTGACGCCGAATTCGTCGAGCAATGCAGCGACGGCGGCACGCTTGGATTCGCTGTAGCGCACGGCGGATGGGTTCTGGAACGTTGGGATCAGATAGATGAACGCCGGACGATGCTGTTCCAGGCGACTGCGCAGTTGCGCCAGGTTCGGGCCATCGGACTCTTGCGGCACGGTGAGGCAGTCGGCGCCGAACAGCTGGAAGATCTGCAACGCCGCGAGATAGGTTGGCGCTTCCAGCAGGATTTCGGTGCCCTGGTCGATGTACAACTTGGCCGCCAGATCGAGTGTCTGCTGGGAGCCGCTGACCACTAGAACCTGACTCGCTTCACAGGCCAATCCCAACGCCCTCGCCTCCGCGGCCAGCGCTTCGCGCAATGCCGGTTCACCCTCGCTCATGCCGTACTGCCCGAGGGACAGCGGCATATCGGCCCATTCGACTTTCGGCAGCATGGCTTCGGCGGGCAAGCCGCCAGCGAACGACATCACTTCCGGACGCTGGGCCGCGGCGAGGATTTCACGGATCAAAGAACTTTTAAGGCGCGAAACACGTTCGGAAAAAGCCATGGAAGTCACCGGTAGCAAGGCATGTGAAAAATGAGTCAAACTTGTTGACTGAAATTACGCCAGTCTGAGCGAGTACGTCAACATGCTTGACCTTAAAAACCCCAACAGTCAGCAACAGGCCATGGAAGCGTTTTTCTTCGGCTATCAGGCCTTCACCGCCAAGGCTGACGAGATGCTCGAACGCCGCGGCCTGTCGCGGGTGCATCAGCGGATTGTGTTTTTCATCGCCCGTTATCCGAACTTGAGCGTGAAGGAATTGCTTGCGTTGCTCGGTGTGAGCAAGCAGGCGTTGAACATGCCGTTGCGGCAGTTGCAGGAGATGCATCTGGTTGAGAGCGTGGCGTCGCAGGCAGATAAGCGTAAGCGGTTGCTGGAGTTGACGCCGGAAGGGGCGAAGTTTGAACAGGCATTGCGGCGTGAGCAGGTGAAGTTGCTGGAGCGGGTGTTTGCCGAGGCCGGGGAAGCGGCGGTGAATGGGTGGCTGGCGGTGAACCTGGCGCTGGGGAACACTCAGGCTGCTGTCGAATGACCGATATATCCCTATCGACGGACCTTTCGTAAACAAAATCAAAAACAATATTTGCTTTATTTGTACACAAAAGCATAATCCACAGCGCGCGAGTTCCTGACCGCATGGTCAACAAATTCGCGTATGCCTCAAAGGGCCGCTGCCACCCCTCATGGGTCCGGCCCTGGAAATAACAATAAAACTCTTGAGGAGTACTCGCTGTGGAAAGCCGCAAATCCGAAGCATCGACGCTGGATCTCTCGCCGCCGTTACGCACTGGCTTGCTTGAGCGCCTGTTTAAACTCAGCTTGCATGGCACCACGGTGAAGACCGAGCTGATTGCCGGTCTGACAACCTTCATCACCATGGCCTACATCATCTTCGTCAACCCGAACATCATGGCCGATGCCGGGATCGATCACGGTGCAGCCTTCGTCGCCACCTGTATCGCCGCTGCGCTGGGCTGTCTGTTGATGGGCCTGTACGCCAACTGGCCGGTGGGTCTGGCACCGGGCATGGGCCTGAACGCGTTCTTCACTTACACCGTGGTCGGTACCATGGGCTACAACTGGGAAACCGCCCTCGGTGCGGTGTTCGTGTCCGGTGTGCTGTTCATGATCCTGACCTTTTCGCGGATTCGCGAATGGCTGCTCAACAGCATTCCCGTCAGCCTGCGTTATGCGATGGGTGCGGGTGTCGGCCTGTTCCTCGGTCTGATCGGCCTGAAAACCGCCGGCATCGTCGTCGACAGCCCAGCTACTTTGATCAAACTCGGTTCTCTGCGTGAACCCGGCCCGCTCCTCGCCGCCATCTGCTTCCTGATGATCGCGATCCTCAGCTACCACCGCGTATTCGGCGCGATCCTCATCAGCATCATCACCGTGACCCTGGCCGGTTGGGGTCTGGGCCTAGTGCACTACGAGGGCATCATGTCCGCCCCGCCGAGCCTGGCACCGACCTGGATGGCCATGAACGTCGCGGGTGTGTTCAACATCAGCATGATCAGTGTGGTGCTCGCCTTCCTCTTCGTGCACATGTTCGACACCGCCGGCACCTTGATGGGCGTGGCCCAGCGCGCCAATCTGGTCGGCGCTGACGGGCGTATAGAAAACCTCTCCCGCGCGATGAAAGCCGACAGCGCTTCGAGCGTATTCGGTGCGGTGGTTGGTGTTCCTCCAGTAACAAGTTATGTAGAAAGTGCTGCCGGCGTGGCCGCTGGTGGTCGGACTGGTCTTACCGCAGTCACCGTAGGTGTGCTATTTATAGCGGCGATGTTTTTCGCACCACTGGCCGGCATGATTCCCGCTTACGCCACCGCCGGTGCGCTGATCTACGTTGCGATGCTGATGATGGGCGGCATGGCCCATATCGAATGGGACGAAGCGACCGACAGCATTCCGGCGATCGTCACCGCGATCATGATGCCGCTGACCTTCTCGGTCGCCGACGGCATCGCGCTGGGCTTTATCACCTACGTGGCGCTGAAGGCCGGTACCGGCAAGTACAAAGAAATTTCCGTCAGTTTGTGGGTGCTCTGCGCGATCTTCATCGCCAAGTTCATCTTCTTGTAAGCGTCACGCGGTTCCAGCTTCAAATCAGCCTCACCCTCGCGGGTGGGGCTTTTGCACATTCGTGATACCAACAAAAATAGGGAGGAAAGTGATGAGTCTGGAAACCTGGTTGCTGTTCAGCGGCGCCGCATTGGTGGTGATCCTGATTCCCGGGCCACTGTCGTTGTTGATGATCAGCAACAGTCTGAATTACGGTTTGCGCCGTTCGTACCCGGCATTTCTCGGCGGCGTAATTGCCTCGATCTGCTTGCTCAGTGCGTCGGCGCTGGGTCTGGGTGCCCTGCTGCTGGCTTCGGAAAAACTGTTCAGCGCCCTGAAGATCGTCGGCGCGCTGTACCTGTTCTACCTTGCCTGGCAGAGCTGGCAGCAATCGCGTCAGCCATCCACTGGCGCTGAAGTACCGCAGGCGGCTCCGGTACCACGCTTTCGTGCGCTGTTCGGCCGTGCATTTGTGCTGGGCGCAAGCAATCCGAAAGATATCCTGTTCTTCGCCGCTTTCCTGCCGCAGTTCCTCAGCGCCGAACAGCCGTTCCTGCCGCAGTTACTGATCATGATAGCGACCTGGACGGTATTGGATCTGCTGTGCAAGCTGGCTTACGGGCTTGGCGCCCATGGCGCAGCGCGCTATCTGCGCAGCGGCAAAGGCCAGAGCTGGTTCAATCGGATCAGTGCCGGGTTGTTTGGTGGTGCAGGCGCCATGTCTTTACTTGGCAGCCGTTGATCTGATTGAACAAAAATGGATCATTGCCACCGGCCATCTCGCGCTGACAACTGCCGAGGCACGGGGAAATGTTGAAAACCGCATCAGCTCCGAATGCAGTTTTTATCCTTGGAAAGCGCTAACACTCCTCAAACCCTCATCGATCCACCGGTGAGGGTTTTCAAATCCCGCCCCTCGGTATCAGCGTAACGCCTTGCATTACTTGGCCGCAAAGCCAGATATATATACCGCACACCAGCCCCCCCGTTTGCACAACATAAGCCCTCTTGAAACCCGCCGCGCGAAACGCGCTTCACCGGAGCAATTCAATGGCTAAACCACCCAAGAAAATATCCACTACAACGTCAGCCGATCCCTCGGTAACCACAACAAGGCCAACGGCCGACGCCTCTGGCACCGCTCGCGGTGACACGGGGCGTTCCGTCCCAGACATCGGGAGCAGTGATCCGACACCCGGGTCCTCTACCTCAGCAGTTCTGTCAGAGACACTTGGCCAGCGCCCAAGCGTTATCGTGAGCCGCATGCAGGATCCCCAACAACTTTCGCCTGCACGCCAATCGCGCGCGGCGGACGGCGCACAAGACTCGGCAACACATCAGGCGATCAATATCGATGTGTCCGGCAGCACTGATCCGCGCCCACCTGAATTCATTTTCGCGGAGATGGCTGCCCTGCTGACAAGTGCTGAAAACTCACCTGAAGGCATCCGCTACGGCAAACACGGTACGCCCTATGTTGATATGGAGGGCGGAACCGTGATGATCAGCAAGGCCACGGACGGCAGTGTTCGACACACGCATCCCGGTGAGTCCAGCCCCACGGGAGCCTTGCTCGAACAGATCCCCGGAACCCGACTCTGGCGCTTAAAAGAGCCGACCAACACGGGCGTAAAACGTCCACAGCCCGACGTTGATTCTTCACCTGTCGAAACCACTGAGGCGATTGCCGGCCCAAGCAAACGGCCGCGCCAGGAGTCGGCCAGCAGTGACACCGCGAGCACCGACGCGCTCATGGAAACACTGTTTTCCCGGCAGCCCGTCGCACTGGATCTATCCTCTGGCCAGTGGAGAAACTGGGCAAAAGCGACCCGCCCCGAAAATGGCGATTCGGTAGAAATAGACGGCGCCCACTACCAGATCGTATCCCGGGGCGGTCAACCCGACACCGGTCTTGTCTATTTGCAACATCCGGGATTTGCACCTGAGAGCTATGACGCGTTTGAAAACATGCTGCGCAATGAGCCTTCACGCCAACCGAAGTGGGCGCTCAAGCGCAACGGCCAATGGAGCGTCCTGGAAAGCCATCCCCCTTTTGAAATGCCAATGACGCAATACGTTGCCGGTGCCTTCAAATACTTATCAAATCATTGCTCAAACACCATCGCACGCGCCGTGTTTGATCACAGCACGCAGTCCGGAGCGGTAACCAATCATGCACTGTCGATGATGGTTCTGACATTTCGACACTGGGTTGATCGCGTCAATAACGATGCGCCGCCAGCGCGAAGCCTGCTGGACCCGTTGATGCTTCTGCCCAAGTTGCCGACACAGCCCGACAGACTGTTTTCCGGCGGCATCCTGACACTCCCCTCATCCTCCGCCGAAGCATTTTTACGTATCGACTTTGATCCGCAAACGTTCTCCACAAAATGGAACGCATACGTTTCGGCCGCTACGCCTGCCAACTTGCGCTCGTTGTTTATTACCGTTCTGCAAGACAACGGGTACAGCGTCAACCCGAAAACACGCGCCCTGCAAGAGGGAGCATTGATCTTTCACCGCGAAGGCATACCTGCGGTATTCGTGTTGAAACTGCCGCGTATTACCGGGCATTCGATTCCCCGAAACTCGCTACCAGGTTCCGAAATTTCCAGCACGGTATTCCAGGCGAGGCTGAGTGCCGCTGCACAACAGGCATTGAACATTCATCTTGCGCAAAACGAGGTCGTTTATTTGATGGGAGGAACGCAATTGAAGGAGTCGGGTGAACCGACGCTCTTCATGGTTAGAGAAGGGTAATCGCGAACACAGACTCATTAACCGAAAGGAGCGCCAAGGATGGCAAAGCCACCAAAGAAAATTCTCGTAACCCCCTCATCCGATACTTCACCGACCACCACAAGGGCCGTATCGGACCCATCTGCGGGCGACCGTCTTGTAGCGCAGATTCCCGATCCCGCGATCCCTGGCAGTGTTCGCGCGCCAGAGGTTTCAGGAGATGTTGCGCAAACCGGGACGGACCGGTCGCCAACGGTAACGGTCAGTACATTGCCGGATTCGATCGCCAGATTACTGGAGATCAATATGAGCGCGATTACCTGGCCTGCCGATAAAACCCACCTGTTGCGCACAACCGGCAGCGGCCTTTTCCAGAGCCCGGAGGGCGGCACTTATGCTCACGTGGCAGGCGAAGGCTACCTTCAAGTCATACGCCAGCCGGATGGGCGCTATCGGGTGTTCTGGCCGCAAAATCTGGGGGAGTCGGGTCCGTTCCTGAAACAGATCGAGGGGCAACCTCTCTGGCGCCCCGAGACAGCGAACCGACCGAGTCACGGGGTAGAGGCTGATCGTGCGCCGGCAGTTGAATCACCGTCTGATCCGCAGCCCCCCCTACCCTTGCCGATTGCACAGGTCGCCTGGCTGACAAATGCCCAGAACACGGCGGACGGGCTTCGTTACGACAAACGGGGCGCCACCTATGTCGACATGGAGGACGGAACCACCTTCCTGGTGCGCAGGGATCCGGCCGGTCATTATCGGCAAGCCTCTGCCCGCGAGCGGTCTTCACCTGGCGCAGTTGTCGAGCCTTCTCCGGGCACAAAACGGTGGCGGGTAAAAACGCCGGAACCTTACCGGCCGCCTGGCACGTCACGAAGAACTCATGAACGGTCAGCTGTTGTCATCGACGAACCGACGCCCGGCCCAAGCAAACGCCCACACCTGACTGAAGATAGCGAGCAACGCCACACACAGCCATTGACCGTGCCGTTGCCTGATGCCACACCGCTCGCGCATGCCTGGCCCGCAGGACACTGGAGAAACTGGGGGAAAACCTTCAAGCCAGAATGGCAGGATTCCATAGAAATAGACGGTCAGCATTATGTGATCGTGCCGCAACGCGTGTCGGTCGAAACGACCTTGGTGTACCTGGAAAACCCGCTCTTTTCTCCGGGTCGATACGACGCATTCGAGCGGATGCTTAACCACAACCCATCACTGCAGCCGAAATGGGCGGTTAGAAATGATCACACATGGACGGTGGTGGAACTCCCCGCGTTTGGCAGATCGCTGACTCAGTCTGTTGCCAAATCCTTCAAGTACTTGTCGGATCACTCCTCGAGCACCCTCGCCAGAGCAGCGTTCAATGAGGCCAACCACAGTGATGTCATCAACGGTGAAGGGTTGCGGGTGCTGTTTGACACCTTCTATCACTGGGAAAACCGCTCCCTTGCCACGGCCCCCCGCCGCGAACTCGCTGACCCGCTGATGATGCTTCCGGTTCTGCCCCTGCAACCCGGCGTGCTTAGCCAGACACTGTTGCTGCCCTCGCCCCATGCCACGGCTCTGGAGCGCATCGACTTCGATACGCAAATGTTTGATCAGCGATGGCGTGATGCCATGAATACCCCCGGTTCCAGCCTGCGCGGTGTCTTCAGCGAAATTCTGCAGCACAACGGTTATGAGGTCGATCGCACCAGTCGGTTGTTCAGCGAGGATGCCTTGTTGTTCAAGCGCAGCAATCTGGACGTTGTATTCGTGTTGCGATTCCGCCCCAGCGCCCCGGACGGCACAGTCCAGCGCCTGATGGAACCGGGCGAGGAACTGAATGCACCGGCACTTAGAGCCACGCTCGAGAAATCCGAATGGAAGCACATGCTCGAACCCGGCAAGGTCGTCTATCTCGTGGGCGGCACTCAAAAAGTCTCTGCGCAACAGACATATCTATTCATCGTCAGAGAAGGCTGAGACCGATGCGCAACCGAAAACCAACACGATCGAGAATGTCCTGAATGGCTAAACCTCCGAAAAAAAAACCAGGCACCCCTCTGCCTGATTCCCCCGCCAAGACCGATCCTGTGGCCGTGAATTCGCCCGACGTCAACCGCACGGATATCGCGGGTATCGATACGATGCGTGCGCGCGTTGATCAAACTCTCGACCTCACGCCCGAGGGGGCGTCCGACGAATTGACACATCAGCCTTCTGTAACCGTCAGTGAAATACCTTCAACCCGCCCGCTATCACTCGATGACGTATTGCGCTCGATAACCTGGCCCGCCGATCGCTCGCATTTGTTGATGCCACTGGATCCTGACGGAGGTCTGTTCATCAGCTCGGACGGCAGAATTTATGCCCATATCGAAAGCGACGGCCATTTTCTGGTGGAACGCCAAGCCGATGGCCGCTATCAGATTCCCTTCGACTTCGCCCCCGGCTCGCCAGGCCCGTTCGTGAGCAAAATAAAAGACCAACCGCTTTGGCGCCTGGAAAAACCGGATTGGCTGACACCGCAGTCAGACGTACTACCCCATGTCCCGACCGTGCCATCACCGATGACAGTGAACGCAACCAAATACCTTGATCCGGATCTGGCGGCACGGCTTTCTCAAGCGGCGGATTCCAGCGATGGAATCCGCTATGACAAACATCGTAAAACCTATGTCGATACACCCGACGGCACTGTCATGGTGAGTAAAAATGCTGACGGCAACTATCAGCAGACCTTCGCCAGGGAGCGCCGCCCCTCCGGTGCATTGCTTGAACGGATTGCCGGAACAAAACAATGGCGCCTGAAAACACCGCACGCTTCGGGTACTCAAGATACATTGCGTCTGGACAGACGTCGGCCGGCAACTGAAACGAATCCCGCGCCGGGTCCAAGTAAACGGCTCTTTTTGGGCGACGATGCAGACAGTGCAACCGATACACAAGCACTTACCCAGAGCTTGATTTCATCCAGCGACGCTGCACTTGATCCGTCTTTCGAGCAATGGCGCACTTGGGGCAAGACGACCAGAGCGCCGCTAGAGATGCACATTGAAATAGACAATCTTCACTACCCAGTAGTGATTCAGAACATTAACGCCGACACCCGACTGGTGTATGTGAAACACCCGCAATTTTCACCTGGCTTATATGACGCCTTCGAACACATGCTCGGAACTGACCCGGCGTTACAGCCAAAATGGGCGGTTAAAGTCGATAAAAAATGGTGTATCCTGAGCAAACGTGTACCGTTCGAAATGCCCCTCACAAATTACATTTCGACGCATTTCAAATATCTGTCGACTGAATCTACACGTTCACTTGCTCGAGCCATGTTTAATCAGGCTAACCGATCCGAAGTTATCAACGGTCATGGCCTGGCGGTATTGAACCAGACATTTAGATTCTGGGCCGACAGGAAGAACAACCCGGTTCAACGACGAGAATTGGCTGACCCGCTCACGATGTTACGCAAACTCCCGCCGCCGAATGCAGACGACCTGTCATTGAGCATGCCTTCATCGCTAGGTGAGGGATTACAACGCCTGGACTTCGATCCCGGACAATTTGCTCAGCACTGGATTGACCACGCCGTGCTACCGACAACACCTGACTTGCGGAGTTTGTTCAGCGCTGTATTGACGCAAAACGGTTACCTCATCAACGAAACGTCGCCTCATCTGGGCGAAAATACGTTGTTGTTTCATCGAGAAAAAATCAACAGCGTCTTTGTACTGACCTTCCCGAAAGTTATCGGCAAACAGATACAGCGCAAGGCTCTCCCCGCTTCACATTTGAGTGAGTCTGCTTTGCAAATCCGTATGGGCGAACAACAAAAGGACTTGGCCACCTATATCGATGAACAAAAGGTCGTCTATCTGATGGGGGGCATTCAAAAACAGACTCAGCAACTTACAACACTCTTTATCGTCAGAGAGGGCTGACCTGCTTTCCATATAAAACCACAGCAAACGTCAATTACAACAGCGGTTATCAATTTACATGAAGCACTACGGCTCGTAGCGATAACGCTGCGCCGGTTAACTGTTGCCGAGTGGAGATTGATAAACGCAAAAGACGGAAACCGCCAGAGCGTCAATTAACGACGCCCTGGATAAACAGCAGATCATCAGAGGTCAACGTCAATGACCAAACCACCCAAATCGATAACGGGAAGTCATTACAGCGATACATCCCAAACATCCAGACCTGTACAGGATCAAACTGTGGCCAACCGTGTCAACATTGAGAGTTCCAATCCGCCCATATCCGCAGGTGAGCGAGTATCCGACACTTCCACACCCACGTTGGCGGGTAACGACGACATTGCACCGCGTGTCGTTGTAACCCGTATCACGGATCCGGTCATGACGGATCTCAATACCAACCTCAGAGAGATTTCATGGCCGGCCCTGCAGAATCATCTATTGCGGCCCCACGCGTCGATCGACGGGTTTTACGTCAGCCCAAGAGGTGAGTTCTATGCACACTTGGAAGAAGGAGGCTATTACCGTGCCGAACTCAACAGCAACGGTGACTACCAGATTCCCTGGCCCGACGCACCGGGTGTTACGCCACCGATATTGAGGAAAATCGAAGGGCAGGCTCGCTGGCGTGTCGAGGCAGACTGGTATGGGCGAACGTCAGAGCAGGGAAACAGTACGCAACCTGCAGTGGCAGGCGCGCCGTCACAAGCATCGATCCTCCTCCCCCCGCATCTGGCAGCACTGTTGACGAGTGCACACAGCACGACCGACGGCGTGCGTTATGACAAGTTCAAGAAAAGCTATGTCGATCTGGCGGAGGGAACCGTCATGGTTCGTAAAAACCCCGACGGCCATTATCAACAGACCTTTGCTGGAGAACGGACGGCGTCTGGCTCTGTGCTTGAGCAAATACCGGGAACACAGCTCTGGCGCCGCAAGACCGTGCACACGGTGCCACCGGATAATCGCCGGGCAGCTTCTGAAACCGATGAACCAACGGCAGTGCCAGGTAAACGACCGAGAATGGATGGCGAATCAGACGCTGCGGATCTGCGTAGCGGCGACTGGCGCGCCTGGGGAAACACCACCAGACCACACATCAGTGACGCTATCAAAATCGAAGGAAAATACTTTCCGATAGTCCCTCAGGCGGGACATGCCGATGACGCTCTAGTCTTTATCAAACCACCACGTTTCGCCGCTGAACGTTTCGACGCGTTCGAACAGATGCTACGTGTCATGCCGGAGTTACAACCCAGGGGCGCGGTGAAGATAAAGCAAAATCACGCAGTCGCCACAGAACCTGACTGGAGGGTCGTAGACGGTCATCCATTCAAAAAACCGTTCGCCCGCTATGTTGCCGATAAATTTCCTTATATGTCGGATCATTCGGCAAACGAAACCGCACGTCTTATGTTCAAGCGAGCCAATCATTCTGAAGAGATGAATGGTTACGGCCTCAATGATTTGTTTGATACGTTTAACTACTGGACAGACCGATCCAGGAATCTTGACGTTCAAAACGTCAACCGTCAGGAATTGATCGATCCATTGGCTCTCATGCCCCCGCTGCCAAAGGACGCGACAGGCTTCATGTATATGCCACCCTTTTCTGCTGAAGGGCTCTACCGGATTGACTTTGATTCGCAGCGTATGCCAGTGCAGTGGAAAAGAGCAATAAACGGCAGTTCACCGAGAGCCGTGTTCAAAGCGGCTCTGGAACATCAAGGTTACAATATATTTGAATCTTTTCGCCAAACACAAAGGGACGCACTGATGTTTAGACGAGCAGGCGTCGACAATATATTCCTTATGTTATTCAGTCCTTTTCATGAAGGCAGAACATACAGGGTAAATCCGACAGAGTGGGTTTATTCAAAAGCACTGAAAAACCAAATCAATCCTAATGACGCACTTACCCTGCGAAAACATGTTGAGAAGAATAAAATCTTCTACTTACTTGGAAGTTTCAATATCCTACCTTCCGGACAAGGCAGCCTTGTCATCACAAAATTTGATTAATTGATCCAACCGGCTGCTACGCAAAACGGCAGCCAATAGAAACCATTCAAAAAAAAATCAGCCGAAACAAGCGAGAGAATTATTTTCTCGCTTGCATCACCCCCTATTCTCATCGACTTATAACTTGCAACACCGAACAAGGATGTTTACATGTCAATCCCCCTGCCCATTAATACCTATGCAAAAGACGAAACCGTCGAAGTTTTTGATATTGGTAATCATGCTAATGAGCGCACTTCATCGACTATCGACTTCGCGCCTGACATCAAGAGCGACAGTGCAAACCCAGAACCCGAAAATAGCGCCCGCAAACCCGGCCAGCTCAAGATGCTCGACGATCTGTTTGGGCCGTTCAAGATCGGCCCCTACACCATTACTCGTCGAGGCCTGGATGCATTGGGTGCGACTATTGATGGCCAACCGCTGACCGGCCATAACACCCAGTTTCGTACACCCAGCCGATCGTTCGTCAACGCCCTGCAACTCAGTTATCCCGAAATCGAGAAGCGCATGAAAGTGTCCACTTTCGGCGACGATTATTTACTGCCCTCCCTGTTATATGAGATGGCCTGCCTGCGCCCGCAGACGGCCCCGCCGGTCATAAGGAATGACACCGGTGTGAACGTCGGGGAGGTCGATTACTCGCAGAAAATGTCTCGTCTTCTCAACTCGGCACAGAACCTGGATCTGCGTCTGAGCTATTCAAAAAAGCAGAGCAGCCCGAGCTGGATCATCATCAAAAACCATTCCACGGTCGGCGCCAGCGTCGGCATTCAGGCCTTTGGCATATTCATGGGCATTCGCGGTATTTACGATGCCGTCAAAAAGAATGACAAGGATGAAATCATCTTTAACAGCATCGGCATCGGGACAGAGGTCGGTTCGATTATCACCGACGTAGCCGTCACCAAAGCCGGTCAACGCATGATCGAAGCAGGCAGTGGCGCCTTGAAGGATTTCGCCAAAACCCGGGTCGGAATCAGGCTGGGGCGTTCAGGGGGACTTGTCGGCGGTGCGCTGACGTTGCCGTTCGATATCTACAGTGCTGTCAGAGAATTCAACGCCGCCAGCAATAAAACCGGCAAACAAGCCATTGATCATTACGTCAGCGCCGGTTTGAACATCGCCAGTGCCGCCATGACGGTCATTCTGGGTACCGCCGCCCTGGCCGGCTTTTCGTTCGCAGGGCCGGTCGGCCTGGCCGCTGGTGCGCTCATGGCGATCGGCTCGCAGATCTACGGCGCCGTGCGCATGGTGGATGAAATCGACGACTACATTGAACTCACCGTTGAAGAACGCTGGCGCACCGGCTGGTTCTCGTTTGTGCCGTTGATGGATATCGATCAAGACATCAAAAATCGCTACGAACTGGCCAAAGCCAAAATCGAAACCGCCAAACGACTGACAACGACGGCCAGAAAGATACTCGACGAGACTCAAAAGGACACCATCGAGGCGGTCGTGCACGGCCGCTACGAAGACCGCCTCAAGAAACGACGTGAACGCGTAAAACACTGGTGGGGCGTAGAAACCATGCCGATCGTCTACGTCCCCGAGGTCGTAGGTCTTGACGATACGATTGACGCACGAGCCGGCGTTACAGCCCAGACACCCGGTGCTGTGCTCGGTACGCCAGGAGAAGACAAAGGCATCCTGTGGATGATCGGTGATGGCAAGGATACGGTCACGGGTGTCGAGAAAAAGCCCAATGCCTTTTATTACGCAGAGGGGACAAAGACTCTGACCGGGGGTGAAAAGGATGACAAATTCATTGTCCAAAATGCCGCGCAAGCAATCGAGAGGCCGGTTGAGAGCGCTGAGTTCTCCAGACTGAAAGGGGGCGCCGGCAGCGATACATTGATACTGGATGGCAAGCAGTCATTTCCCGCGGAGGGACGGGGATATGACATCGACCTGACGGCGGGCACCCTGCAAATCTACACACCCAATGCGGATCCGGCAGTCGAGGATGGAGAAAGTTATTCTTTCAAGGCACTGCTCGAAAACATTGAAAACGTTCAGACGCTCAATGATGGAAAAAGTATTGTCACGGGCACTAAAGAAGCCAACGTGATCACATCAAGAGGCGCAGACAAAATCTACGCCGGCGCCGGTAACGACACGCTTTATCTGCTCAAGAACAATGCAACGGCCTTTGGTGAAGCCGGAACGGATTTTTATCACGTGGACCTTGCGCAGGGCTCAGTGCTCATTAGCGATGATGGTGTTGATGAAAGCTATATCTCGCTGGGCTGGCGAATGGACCACATCGAGAAGTGGAAGGTGGACAGACTTCGCCTTCTGATAACGCTGCAGTTCGATTTTCACTATGGCCGCAGAAGCATCATAGCGATTGACAATGTCTACAAAACATCCGAAGGCCACAGGGTTTTGAACAATGACAAATTGACCATCATCACCAGAGATGGCTACTACTTGAAACCCGATCTGCCGGAAAAAATGCAACACGATGACCCGTTTGAGATAAGCGCAGAAATCACCAAGGTGGGCCGTCCCGAAAAAACCACCATTGTCCATGAAACAGTGTGCAAAGTGCCCACTAACCAGAACACCCACTACTACGTCCAGCGATTCAACCCGCACACTCAATTTATAACCGGGAGTCACCCTGACTCCTATTACGGTACCCGAATCTTTCTCGACTACGACTTTTCCGAGCTGACGAGCGCTCATGCAGCCTTTGCGACTACGCCGTCCATTGAAATGAATGCCGCCGCCGGTAACGACAAGGTTAATGTCTCAATCGACTTTCTGTTTTACTTCGGCAAAAACCTGTTGCAAATCGCCGGCGTTAGCCAATACGCAGACACGACACTCGACGCTGCACTGGTAAAAGCGGCGGCCAATGTTTCAACTCATGGATACATGCTGGTGTTCCGGGATGGAAAAGCCCACACCCTGATTCTTGAAGCGGACTATGCCAAACCTCCCGCGCACTATAAGCCCAACGTGGCTGGCAATACGCTGACCAGCCACGACTTACGCTTCCCGATACGGGTCAAAGACAATGCGGTTTTTGAAATCCCCCAAACCCTGGCGCTAGAGCTGGATCACATTTCTTCTTGCTCCCGGCTACTGCCTCTCGCCAAACAGACTGCCATCGATAACATTGAAGGTGCGGGAGCCACTTATCTTATCCATCTGAGCGCGAACAGGGTGCTGCGGATTTCGACGCCCGGCGGTCTGGCCACCGCAAGCAGCCAACTGAACCATTCCTCCACCTGGGAGCTCGACGCCACACAACTCGGTGAATTCAACATCGTCCTGGCGGATAACAAACTGTATATCGGAAACACCACTGTGCATTTACCTCAATACGGTGCCGACGATCTTATTGACGAGATTTTTGTCATCGGACCAAAGGGCGTGGTGCATACCGTAGACCTTTCTTTCGACAGAATTTATATCAACCGCCTGGACGCCAGATACTTTGAGTCACCCACCGACGCTACAGCCGATGTGCCCGAAGAGTTTTCTGCCATTGCGCACAGTGTCCTCGAAGTCCGCAATGTTGCGATGACCGATGGCACCCGAGGAAAACTCAAATACAGCATGCCGGAGCGCAAATGGATCCTGGAAAGTAACAAGTCTCGGACAATAACCAATGCCGACCTGAAGATATTTGGCCGCTGCACCCACCAGACGCCGGATATGCTCACACTGTCGTTGCCTGACAACTGACCTTTAGTCATGCGCCATCACTGAAATAAAAAAAGCCCGCAGTGTGAGCGGGCAAAAGACCAAAGAAGCTATATGCGCAGTCGCTTCCCGGTGGGGGCAGCTGCTTGGGGGTCAGCTGCCCCGGTACGTGGAATAGCTGTAAGGCGAAATCAGCAGGGGTACGTGGTAGTGATCCTGTTCGGCAGAGATGCCGAAGCGCAGCACGACCACATCCAGAAATGCCGGCTCCGGCAGTTGCACCCCACGGGCTCGGTAGTAATCGCCGGCATGGAACTGCACCTGATAAACCCCGGTACGGTAATCATCGCCTTGCAGCAGCGGCGCATCGACCCGGCCGTCACTGTTGGTCATCGCGCTGGCAACCAATTCCAGGTGCGAACCTTCAACGCGGTACAGCTCGACCTTGATCGAGCTGCCCGGGCAACCGTGTGCAGCGTCCAAAACGTGTGTTGTCAAACGTCCCATTGATTCTGCGCGCCTGGCCGCAAAGAGCAGTCAGACTTCGCGCCTCCCGAAGTCAGTTGAAAAGGAGACCGCACCCTTTCGATGCACGAAAAGCTGCGGCGAGCGATTGATTAAGACACTTTCCAAAAAAATTGTACACAATAAAAACGACATTTTTCACACCACCCCCGCCATCCGGGCGTTTACAGCGGATCTGCCAGCGCAGCGCCTGATCATTGAACCTCCTATCCATTAGCTGACTGGTCAGGCAGGTTTCTTGCAGGTTCACGCCGATAGCAGTAAAAGATGACAGTCGGTGAAAAATGCAAAAAATCAGGCTTACAAATTGAGAATAAAGTTGTATACAATCAGCCCATCGCTGTGACGCCAGCCTGCAACCTCACCGCCAGGCCGCCACGTAATATCTGTCAACGAATAAGAAGGAAGACTGCAGTGAGCGCTGACTACCCACGCGACCTGATCGGTTACGGCAGTAACCCTCCTCACCCACACTGGCCGGGCAATGCCCGCATCGCCCTGTCCTTCGTACTCAATTACGAAGAAGGCGGCGAGCGCAACATTTTGCACGGCGACAAAGAATCCGAAGCCTTCCTCTCTGAAATGGTTGCTGCTCAGCCGCTGCAAGGCGCGCGCAACATGAGCATGGAATCGCTTTACGAGTATGGCAGCCGTGCCGGCGTGTGGCGGATTCTGAAACTGTTCAAGGAATTCGACATTCCGCTGACCATTTTTGCCGTGGCCATGGCGGCCCAGCGTCACCCGGACGTGATCCGCGCGATGGTCGAAGCCGGCCACGAGATCTGCAGCCACGGCTACCGCTGGATCGACTACCAATACATGGACGAAGCGCAGGAACGCGAGCATATGCTCGAAGCGATCCGCATCCTCACCGAACTGACCGGCGAGCGCCCACTGGGCTGGTACACCGGCCGCACCGGCCCGAACACCCGTCGCCTGGTGATGGAAGAAGGTGGATTCCTTTACGACTGCGACACCTATGACGACGACCTGCCCTACTGGGAACCGAACAACCCGACCGGCAAGCCACATCTGGTGATCCCTTACACCCTCGACACCAACGACATGCGCTTCACTCAGGTGCAGGGTTTCAACAAGGGTGACGACTTCTTCGAATACCTCAAAGATGCGTTCGACGTGCTTTACGCCGAAGGCGCAGAAGCACCGAAGATGCTGTCGATCGGTCTGCACTGCCGACTGATCGGCCGTCCGGGTCGCCTCGCTTCGCTCAAGCGCTTTATCGAATACGCCAAAAGTCATGAACAGGTGTGGTTCAGCCGTCGCGTCGACATCGCGCGTCACTGGCACGAAACCCACCCGTACCAAGGGGCCGCCAAATGAGCCGCTTTCAAACCCTGCAACCGTCGACCCTGAGCCGCGACGCCTTCGTCAACGCCTTCGCCGACATCTACGAACATTCGCCATGGGTGGCCGAAAAGGCCTACGACCTGGGCGCAGATGCCTCGATCGACGAGATCGAAACCCTGCACCAGCGCATGAGCGACTTCCTGTTGAGCGCCGATCACGCCAGCCAGTTGGCTTTGATCAACGCTCACCCGGACCTGGCCGGCAAAGCCGCCGTCCAGGGCCAACTGACCGAAGCCAGCACCAATGAACAGGCTGGCGCCGGTATTCACCAATGCACGGCCGAAGAGTTTTCTCGCTTCACCGAGCTGAACGACGCTTACAAAGCCAAGTTCAAGTTTCCCTTCATCATGGCGGTAAAAGGCAGCAACCGGCATCAGATCCTCGCGGCGTTCGAAACGCGCATTCACAACTCGGTCGACACCGAATTCAAATGTGCGCTGGCGGAGATCAACAAGATCGCCCTGTTCCGTTTACTGACTCTCTAGCGAAGCCTGACCCGAGTACATCAGACGCGGAGAGTACCCAGGGTCTTGCAAGCATCCCAAGCCACTTATTTAAAGGCAGACAAGAAGAATGAAAGCTTACGCCGTACCTTTCGAGAAGTTCGTCAACCTGGCCGATGCCCGTCTGGGCACCAAAATCCTCTCGGTCACCGATGACTGGTTCGCAGACGCCAATCGTCTGTTTCAGCCAACCCCGGCCGTGTGGAAGGAGGGCGTGTTCGATGACAACGGCAAGTGGATGGACGGCTGGGAGTCGCGCCGCAAGCGCTTCGAAGGCTTCGACAGCGCGGTGATTCGCCTGGGCGTACCGGGTTCGATCAAAGGCGTAGACATCGACACTTCATTCTTCACCGGCAACTTCCCGCCGTCGGCCTCGCTGGAAGCGTGCTTCCTGGCCTCGGGCGAGCCTGATGAAAACACCCAGTGGACTGAAGTGCTGTCGGCCGTCGAGCTGCAGGGCAATAGCCACCACTACCACGAAATCAGCAACGACAAAGCCTTCAGCCACCTGCGCTTCAACATCTACCCGGACGGCGGTGTTGCTCGTCTGCGCGTGTACGGCATTCCGTTCCGCGACTGGTCGGCAGTTGGCGACAACGAACAGGTTGACCTGGCGGCTGCTCTGAACGGTGGCCGTGCGCTGGCCTGCTCCGACGAACACTTCGGCCGCATGAGCAACATCCTCAACCCGGGCCGTGGTATCAACATGGGCGACGGCTGGGAAACCGCACGTCGTCGCACGCCAGGCAATGACTGGGTAATCGTCGCGCTGGGCCACCCGGGCGAGATCGAAAAAATCGTCGTCGACACCCTGCACTTCAAAGGCAACTACCCGGACACTTGCTCGATCCAGGGCGCGTTCGTCAAGGGCGGCACCGACAGCCAGATCGAAACCCAGTCGCTGTTCTGGCGCGAACTGCTGCCGGCACAGAAACTGGAAATGCACGCCGAACACACCTTCGCCGAGCAGATCAAGGCTCTGGGCCCGATCACCCACATCCGTCTGAACGTTTTCCCGGATGGTGGTGTGAGCCGTTTGCGCGTTCTCGGCAAGGTCGCGAAGTAATGCTGAGACTGTAGGAGCTGCCGCAGGCTGCGATCTTTTGACTTTGTTTTTCAAGATCAAAAGATCGCAGGCTTCGCCAGCTCCTACAGGGATTGCAGTGAATTGAACATACATTTGAAGACAAGAAGAACAGCATGCGCACACTGACGATTGAACCGCTGACCAAAGAAGCCTTCGCCCCTTTCGGTGACGTAATCGAAACCGACGGCAGCGATCACTTCATGATCAACAACGGTTCGACCATGCGCTTCCACAAACTGGCGACGGTCGAAACCGCTACGCCTGAGGACAACGCGATCATCAGCATCTTCCGCGCCGACGCGCAGGACATGCCGCTGACCGTTTGCATGCTGGAACGCCATCCGCTGGGCAGCCAGGCTTTCATTCCGCTGCTCGGCAACCCCTTTCTGATCGTGGTCGCGCCACTTGGCGATGAACCTGTATCAGGCTTGGTCCGCGCCTTCGTCACCAACGGCAGGCAGGGCATTAATTACCATCGCGGCGTCTGGCACCACCCGGTGCTGACGATCGAAAAGCGGGATGACTTCCTGGTGGTTGATCGCAGTGGCACAGGCAATAACTGCGATGAGCATTTTTTCAAAGAGGATGAGCGTTTGATCCTCGCCCCCCACCAATAAGAGAAGGTCTGATCACCCGACAACAAGGGTGACAGGCGAGAGGTAAAGACTGTGGAAGCACATCTGTTGGAATGGCTGAACCTGAGCGTGCGCTGGGTTCACATGATCACTGGCGTGGCCTGGATCGGCGCGTCGTTCTACTTCGTCTGGCTGGAGAACAACCTCAACCGCGTCAACCCGAAAACCGGTCTGGCCGGTGATCTGTGGGCGATCCACGGCGGCGGTATCTACCACCTGGAAAAATACAAACTGGCCCCGCCGGCAATGCCGGAGAACCTGCACTGGTTCAAATGGGAAGCCTATTTCACCTGGATGTCGGGGATCGCGCTGCTGTGCGTGGTGTTCTACTACAACCCGACGCTTTACCTGCTGGCTCCGGGCAGCACGCTGAGCGGCCCTGAAGGCGTGGCCATCGGTATCGGCTCGCTGTTCCTCGGCTGGTTCATCTACTCCTTCCTGTGCGACTCCGCTCTGGGCAAACGCCCTGCCCTGCTCGGTTTCATCCTGTTCGTGCTGATCATCGGCGCGGCATATGGCTTCAGCAAGGTGTTCAGCGGTCGTGGTGCGTACCTGCACGTCGGCGCGATCATCGGCACCATCATGGTCGGCAACGTGTTCCGCATCATCATGCCGGCGCAGCGCGCACTGGTTGCGGCGATTGCCGAGAACCGCACGCCCGATCCGGCGCTGCCAGCCAAAGGCTTGTTGCGGTCGCGTCATAACAACTACTTCACCCTGCCGGTGCTGTTCATCATGATCAGCAACCACTTCCCGAGCACTTACGGCAGCCAGTACAACTGGTTAATCCTGGCCGGGATCGCAGTGTTTGCAGTGTTGGTGCGTCACTACTTCAATACCCGTCACGACAGCCACAAGTTTGCCTGGACGCTGCCTGTCGCAGCGGTCGGGATGATCAGCCTGGCTTACGTCACCGGCCCAACGCCGATGTCGACAGCTCCGGAAGTGGCCAACGCACCAGCGAAAATCGAGTACCAACCGCTGCCGGAAACGGCACTGGGTGGTGGCGCAAAACCGGCTGAAGCAGCGCAACCGGCAGCACCTGCCGCCCCTGCTGCGGCACCGGCACAGGCGTCCAACGCCGGCCCCGGTTTCGACAAGGTGCACAACGTGATCCAGGAACGTTGCACGGTGTGCCACTCGGCCAAACCGACCAGCCCACTGTTCAGCGCCGCCCCGGCCGGCGTGATGCTCGACACCCCTGAGCAGATCCGCCAGAACGCGGCGCGGATCCAGGCGCAAGCCATCACCACACAGATCATGCCACTGGGCAACATCACACAGATGACCCAGCAGGAACGTGACCTGATCGGTGCCTGGATCGCCCAGGGAGCCCAGACCAACTAAGCAGTAAAAGCATCGCTGGCAAGCCAGCTCCCACAGGGATTACCTGAATCCTGTGGGAGCTGGCTTGCCAGCGATTAGCCGCAGCGCGGTTTACCTGATGCAAAAAAACAGCTGTGAGCAACCCGGCAGCTGTTCAATCACAAGAATAAAAAAGATCCGAGGTGTTGCATGTCCGAGCTGTACAAAGCGCGCATCCCCGACGCACCCGCCATTCAGCGTTTGCCCCTTTTGCAACTGATCCTGGTCGGTTTGCAACATGTTCTGCTGATGTACGGCGGTGCCATCGCGGTGCCGCTGATCATCGGACAGGCCGCTGGCCTGAGTCGTGAAGAAATCGCCTTCCTGATCAACGCCGACCTGCTGGTCGCCGGCATCGCCACCATCGTGCAGTCGATGGGCATCGGCCCGATGGGCATTCGCATGCCGGTGATGATGGGCGCCAGTTTTGCCGCTGTGGGCAGCATGGTCGCCATGGCCGGGATGCCCGGTATCGGTCTGCAAGGGATCTTCGGTGCAACGATCGCCGCCGGTTTCTTCGGCATGATCATCGCGCCGTTCATGTCCAAAGTCGTGCGCTTCTTCCCGCCGCTGGTGACGGGCACGGTGATCACCTCGATCGGTTTGTCGCTGTTCCCCGTGGCCGTGAATTGGGCCGGTGGCGGTGCTGCCGCTGCGCAATTCGGTTCACCGATTTATCTGGCCATCGCCGCACTGGTGCTGGGCACCATTTTGCTGATCCACCGCTTCATGCGCGGTTTCTGGGTCAATATCTCCGTGTTGATCGGCATGTGCTTCGGCTACCTGCTGTGCGGGGCGATCGGCATGGTCGACTTGAGCGGCATGGCCAACGCGCCGTGGATTCAGTTCGTTACCCCGCTGCACTTCGGCATGCCGAAATTCGAACTCGCACCGATCCTGTCGATGTGCCTGGTGGTGGTGATCATCTTCGTCGAGTCCACCGGGATGTTCTTGGCGCTGGGCAAGATCACCGGCCAGGAAGTCTGCCCGCGCATGCTGCGTCGCGGCTTGCTGTGCGATGCCGGCGCGTCGTTCGTTGCCGGGTTCTTCAACACCTTCACCCACTCTTCGTTCGCGCAGAACATCGGCCTGGTGCAGATGACCGGCGTGCGCTGCCGCTCGGTGACCATCGTCGCCGGCGGCTTGCTCATCATGCTCAGCCTGCTACCGAAAGCGGCCTTTCTCGTGGCCTCGATTCCACCGGCCGTATTGGGTGGTGCTGCGATTGCGATGTTCGGCATGGTCGCGGCCACCGGGATCAAGATCCTGCAAGAAGCCGACATCGGTGATCGTCGCAATCAGTTGCTGGTGGCAGTGAGCATCGGCATGGGCCTGATCCCGGTGGTGCGTCCGGAGTTCTTCGCCCACCTGCCGCTGTGGATGAGCCCGATCACCCACAGCGGTATCGCCATGGCCACGCTCAGTGCGCTGACGCTGAATCTGCTGTTCAACATTCTTGGCGGCAAAGAGCGCGCAGCGATCAACGACTGCCACGCGCACCCGCATTAACAGCAACACCGATAGCCCCTTGTGGGAGAGCAACTCTGCGCCTGAAAAATAAAAACAAGAGGGAGCAACAGATGATTCGCACGCAAACCAACCTGCTGTTGAGCGGCTGCCTGCTGGCCGCATCCCAAGCCATGGCCGGCGATCTATTGCTGTGGCAGACCAACAGCCTGAGCTATCTGTACGGCAAGAATTTCGCGATCAACCCGTCGATTCAGCAGACGGTGACGTTCGAACATGCTGACAAGTGGAAGTACGGCGACAACTTCCTGTTCGTCGACAAGATCTTCTACAACGGCCAGGAAGACCGCAACAAAGGCCCGCACACCTTCTACGGCGAATTCACTCCGCGTTTTTCGTTCGGCAAGATCTTCGATCAGAAGCTCGAATTCGGCCCGATCAAAGACGTGCTGCTGGCGATGACCTACGAGTACGGCGAAGGTGAGAGCGAGGCCTATCTGATCGGCCCAGGCTTTGACCTCAAGGTGCCCGGCTTCAACTACGTCACCCTGAACATCTTCCGTCGCCAGACCGAGGGCCCGCGTCCCGGCGATGGCGTCTGGCAGATCACCCCCGGCTGGTCCTACAGCATTCCCGTGGGCAATTCCGATCTGCTGATCGACGGCTATCTGGACTGGGTTGTCGACAACGACGAGAACTCGCGCGGCACCTACCACGCCAACCTGCACATCAATCCGCAAATCAAATATGACCTCGGCAAAGCCCTTGGCTGGAGTCATAAGCAGTTGTACGTCGGCACCGAGTACAGCTATTGGAAAAATAAATACGGGGTCGAAAACAGCCGCAACCTCGACACCAATCAGAACACCGCCAGCCTGCTGGTGAAGGTGCACTTCTAAGATGACCCGCAACCGTGCCCCATACCTGTCGTCGGTGCTCTGTTGCGGGGCACTTGAGAGCTGGCCAAGGAGTCAGTATTCTCCGCGGCCTCTTGAATTCGGTCTAAAAAAAAGCCCGGATTTAATTCCTGACCGAAAAGCCAACTTATCCCGGCCCCGGCCAGTACCGAGGCATCCCGAAAACACGCTCAATCGACTGTTTTTCAGCAGCCGAACGGGCGTTTTTTTGCTTTCTGAAAGCGTTGGCCCAGCTCTTGCTATCGATAGCGAAGCTGACCGATCGGATGACTTTTGCAGCAACGAAAAAAGGCGCCACACCAGAGCGCCGATCTTAAAAAAATAAACGTGGAACACCTACTTTGGGAGCAACCGAATGAAACGTATGTGCACCAGCCTGATGCTCGCGGGATCGATGTTGGCCGGGGGGCAGGCCATGGCCGAAGGCCTGCTGCAATGGCAGAACAACAGCCTGACTTACCTCTATGGCAAGGACTTCCAGGTCAACCCGCGCATCCAGCAGACCGTCACCTTCGAGCACGCCGATGCGTGGAAGTACGGGGATAACTTCTTCTTCCTCGACAAGATCTTCTACAACGGTGGCAAGGACTTCAGCAACGGCCCGAACACCTACTACGGTGAGTTCAGCCCGCGCATCTCGCTGGGCAAAGTGCTCGACCAGAAGATCGAGTTCGGCCCGATCAAAGACGTTCTGGTGGCGATGACCTACGAGTTCGGCGAAGGCGACACCGAGTCGTACCTGATCGGTCCGGGCTTCGACCTGGACATCCCGGGCTTCGACTACTTCCAGTTGAACTTCTACCAGCGCCACACCCAAGGTGCACGCGCCGGTGACAACGTCTGGCAGATCACCCCGGTCTGGTCCTACACCATCCCGGTCGGCAAGTCGGACATCCTCATCGACGGCTTCATGGACTGGGTGACCGACAACGACTCCAATTCCAAAGGCGATTATCACGCCAACCTGCACTTCAACCCACAGGTCAAATACGACCTGGGCAAGGCGCTGAGTTTCGGCGAGAAGCAGTTGTATGTCGGTGTTGAATACGACTACTGGAAAGACAAGTACGGGATCGACGATACCGGTGCGTTCAAGACCAATCAGAGCACCACGAGCTTCCTGGTGAAGTTCCACTTCTGATAAAGATCAAAAGATCGCAGACTGCGATCTTTCGCTCTAAAAGCTTCGCGAGCAGGCTCGCTCCCACATTGGTTTTGTGAACGACACAAATCCCTGTGGGAGCGAGCCTGCTCGCGAAGGCCTCACCGCAGATCTCACTCCTGCCGCAATCCTAAAAACCGGCACAGCTCCTCACGCTTGGCCAACGCATCGCGCCGCCCCAGATCGATCAACTCGCTGCAATACCCCGCCTCGAACAGCAGATAACTCAACACCCCGGCCCCACTGGTCTTGGTCGCCCCCGGCCCACGCAAGAACAAGCGCAACGCCGCCGGCAATTCCTGCCGATGTCGCGCCGCGATCTCATCGATTGGCTGACTCGGCGAAATCACCAACACCTCCACCGGCGCCACACCCAACTCGCGAGTCGGCGTACCTTCGGGCATCAGATGGCTGAACTGGTTGAGACGCTGAAGCAGCTCGATATCGCCCTCCAGGCTGTCAATGAACGTGCTGTTGAGCATGTGCCCGCCGATCTGCGCCAGCGTCGGCTGTTGACCGGTGTAGGTGCGCTCCAGTGGCTGCTCGGGATCGAACCCGCGCGGGTTGCCGCTGACGCCCACCACCAGCACGCGACTGGCACCCAGGTGCAACGCCGGGCTGATCGGCGCCGATTGCCGCACCGCGCCGTCGCCGAAATATTCCTCACCGATTTTCACCGGAGCGAACAACAGCGGAATTGCCGAACTCGCCAGCAGATGCTCCACCGACAATTGCGTCGGCACACCGATGCGTCGATGGCGCAACCACGCATCAATCTTGCCGCCACCCTGATAGAACGTCACCGCCTGCCCCGACTCGTAGCCGAACGCGGTCACCGCCACCGCATGCAATTGCTTGCGCGCGATGGATTCGGCGATGCCGGGCATGTGCAGTTTTTCATTGAGCAGGTCGCGCAGTGGCGAACTGTTGAGCAGCGCCACCGGCAGCTGGCGACCGAGGCCAAGCAAGCTGTGGCTGACGAAGCGGCTGGCCTGGTGGATCACGCCCGGCCAGTCGCTGCGCAGCACGCGGTGGCTGCGAAAGCCCTGCCAGAACAGGGTCAGGCGTTCGATGGCAGCACGAAAGTCCGTGGCACCACTGGCCAGACTAACCGCGTTGATCGCCCCGGCCGAGGTGCCGACGATTACCGGAAACGGATTGTCGGCGCCCAACGGCAGCAACTCGGCAATCGCCGCCAGCACCCCCACCTGATACGCCGCCCGAGCCCCGCCGCCGGAAAGAATCAAACCTGTGACCGGTTCAGCTGGGCTCATCGCAACACTCCATGGTGCTTATAGGGATTGGTTCAACCGCGTTTGGCGTACAGCTTCGGCTCGCCCGGCGGACGGCTTTTGAAGCGGCGATGCGCCCACAGGTATTGCTCGGGGCAGGCACGCAATGCGCTCTCGACCCACTGGTTGATGCGGATGCAGTCGGCCTCTTCGGTCTCGCCGGGGAAGTCTTCCAGCGGCGGGTGAATCGTCAGGCGATAACCGCTGCCGTCCGCCAGACGCTCCTGAGTGAACGGCACCACCAGCGCTTTACCCAACCGGGCGAATTTGGTGGTCGCGGTCACGGTCGCGGCCTGAATGCCGAACAGCGGCACGAAGATGCTTTGCTTGGCGCCGTAGTCCTGATCCGGTGCGTACCAGATCGCCCGACCTGAACGCAGCAGCTTGAGCATGCCACGCACGTCATCGCGCTCCACCGCCAGCGAATCGAGGTTGTGTCGCTCGCGACCACGACGCTGGACGAAGTCGAACAATGGATTCTTGTGTTCGCGGTACATGCCGTCGATGGTGTGCTGCTGACCGAGCAGCGCCGCGCCGATTTCCAGCGTGGTGAAATGCGCGGCCATGAGGATCACGCCTTTGCCTTCACGCTGGGCCTTTTGCAGATGCTCCAGACCTTCGACGTGGGCCAGTTTCGCCAGGCGCTCGCGGGACCACCACCAGCTCATCGCCATTTCAAAAAAGGCGATACCGGTAGAGGCGAAGTTTGCCTTGAGCAGGCGTTTGCGCTCGGCGGCGGATTTTTCCGGGAAGCACAGCTCAAGATTGCGCTTGGCAATGCGCCGCCGGTCGCCGGCCACGCGATACATCAAGGCGCCCAAAAATCGACCGATGGTCAGCAACGCCGGATACGGCAATTGCACGATCAGCCACAAAAGCCCCAGCCCGCACCAGAGCGGCCAGAAGCGTGGAGCAAGAAATGCTTTTCGAAAACGCGGGCGATCCATTAAAGCTTCCGTAAATACAGTGGCCGCGCATTCTACATCGTTCGACCCGGCTTGCGGCTCGCGGGCGTTCTCGTTATAAGTCTCGGCACTTTTAGTGACAAGTCGTTGTATGCCGACATGAGCCAAACCGAACCGTTAGACCAAGATCCCGTATTCCAGCTCAAGGGCAGCATGCTGGCCATCACTGTGCTGGAACTGGCCCGTAACGACCTCGAAAGCCTCGATCGGCAATTGGCCGCCAAAGTCGCCCAGGCGCCGAACTTCTTCAGCAACGCGCCGCTGGTTCTGGCGCTGGACAAACTGCCACCGAGCGAAGGCGCGGTCGATCTGCCGGGCCTGATGCGCGTGTGCCGCCAGCATGGCCTGCGCACCCTGGCGATTCGCGCCAGCCGTATCGAAGACATCGCCGCCGCTATCGCCATCGACATTCCGGTGCTGCCGCCATCCGGCGCCCGTGAACGACCGTTGGAAACCCCGGAAGCCGAAGTCAAAAAGAAACCGGAAAAGCCGCCGGAGCCGACCATCAAACCGACCCGTGTCATCACTACGCCAGTGCGTGGTGGCCAACAGATATATGCCCAGGGTGGCGATCTGGTCGTGGTGTCCTCGGTCAGTCCGGGGGCGGAACTTCTTGCCGATGGCAACATCCATGTATACGGCCCGATGCGCGGTCGTGCACTGGCCGGGGTCAAGGGCGACACCAAGGCGCGGATTTTCTGTCAGCAATTGAGCGCTGAACTGATCTCCATCGCAGGCCACTACAAGGTTTCCGAAGACTTGCGTCGCGATCCGATGTGGGGCTCGGGCGTACAGGTCAGCCTGTCGGGCGACGTGTTGAACATCATTCGGCTTTAACGGATACTGCCGCATTTTCCAAGCATCTCTAAAACGTAGCGAAAACGGCTCAAACGAAGTAGGAAAAAGGCTAAAAGCCAAATTCCAGCCAAGGCTGTCCGACTGCAGTAGTTTTCAAGAGATGTTTTTCAGGGGCTAAAAAGTCCTTCTTCCTTAGGGGTGAAACACCTTGGCCAAGATTCTCGTGGTTACATCCGGCAAGGGTGGTGTGGGTAAGACCACCACCAGCGCCGCTATCGGTACCGGCCTCGCTCTGCGCGGCCACAAAACAGTAATCGTCGACTTCGACGTGGGCTTGCGTAACCTTGACCTGATCATGGGTTGCGAGCGCCGCGTGGTGTATGACTTCGTCAACGTGGTCAACGGCGAAGCCAACCTGCAACAGGCTCTGATCAAAGACAAGCGTCTGGAAAACCTCTACGTACTGGCCGCCAGTCAGACCCGCGACAAAGACGCGCTGACTGTCGAAGGCGTGGAAAAAGTCCTGATGGAGCTCAAGGAACAATTCGAGTTCGTGGTCTGCGACTCCCCGGCGGGCATCGAAAAAGGCGCGCACCTGGCCATGTACTTCGCTGACGAAGCGATCGTTGTGACCAACCCGGAAGTGTCCTCGGTACGAGATTCGGACCGCATGCTCGGCCTGTTGGCGAGCAAATCGCGTCGCGCCGAACGTGGCGAAGACCCGATCAAGGAACACCTGCTGATCACCCGCTACCATCCAGAGCGTGTTGAAAAGGGCGAGATGCTTGGCGTTGAAGACGTCAAGGATATCCTCTCGGTAACGCTGCTGGGCGTGATCCCGGAATCCCAGGCGGTGCTCAAGGCATCCAACCAGGGCGTACCGGTCATTCTCGACGATCAGAGCGATGCCGGTCAGGCGTATAGCGATACCGTCGACCGCTTGCTGGGCAAAGAAAAAGCCCACCGTTTCCTCGATGTCGAGAAGAAGGGATTCTTCGAGCGCCTGTTTGGAGGTAGGTAATGAACCTTTTTGACTTCTTTCGTGCCAACAAAAAGCCAAGTACCGCCTCGGTAGCGAAAGAGCGTCTACAGATCATCGTGGCGCATGAGCGCGGCCAGCGCAGCACGCCGGATTACTTGCCAGCCTTGCAGAAGGAACTGGTCGACGTGATCCGCAAGTACGTCAACATCGGCAACGACGACGTACATGTTGCACTGGAAAGCCAGGGCAGTTGCTCGATTCTGGAACTCAACATCACCCTGCCTGATCGCTGAGTCGATACGGCAGGAACGACGGCGGCTCAGGGCCATTCCCATACCGGAATGGCCCTGAGCCGCCGTTGGCATTTGTTACGAGGCTGTTTTAATGCCGTTGTCCAACATCCGCATCATCCATCAGGACGCCGCCGTACTGGTGGTCGACAAACCGACCCTGCTGCTCTCGGTGCCCGGTCGCGCCGACGACAACAAGGACTGCCTGATTACCCGCCTGCAGGAAAACGGCTACCCGGAAGCGCGCATCGTCCATCGTCTGGACTGGGAAACCTCCGGCATCATTCTGCTCGCCCGTGACGCCGACACTCACCGCGAACTCTCGCGCCAGTTTCACGACCGAGAAACCGAAAAGGCCTACACCGCATTGGCCTGGGGTCAGCCTGAACTGGACAGCGGCAGCATCGACCTGCCGTTGCGCTACGACCCGCCGACCAAGCCGCGCCACGTGGTCGATCACGAATTCGGCAAGCATGCGCTGACCTTCTGGCGCGTGCTGGAACGTTGCGGCGACTGGTGCCGCGTCGAGCTGACGCCGATCACCGGTCGCTCGCACCAGTTGCGCGTGCACATGCTATCCATCGGACATCCGCTGCTCGGTGACGGGCTCTACGCCCATGAACAGGCACTGGCAGCTTGGCCGCGTCTGTGCCTGCACGCGAGCATGCTCAGCTTCACCCACCCGCAAACCGGTGAGCGTCTGCGCTTCGAGTGCCCGGCGCCGTTCTGAATGGCACCGCTGGCCCCATGTAGGAGCTGCCGAAGGCTGCGATCTTTTGCTCTGGTTTTTGATTTACGAAACACCAGATCAAAAGATCGCAGCCTTCGGCAGCTCCTACAGGTTATGCATGCGCAGCAACGACCGCATGTCATGCCCCAACCGATGCGTTAAACTCCCGCCCATTGCTGTCTGGAGCTTCTTATGCGCGAAGAGTTGAACCAAGGCCTGATCGACTTCCTCAAGGCCTCCCCTACCCCGTTCCACGCCACCGCCAGCCTTGTTCAACGTCTGGAGGCCGCCGGTTTTGTGCGCCTCGACGAGCGCGAGCCATGGACTACCGAGCCCAACGGCCGCTACTACGTTACTCGTAACGACTCCTCGATCGTCGCGATCAAAATGGGCCGTCACTCACCGCTGCACGGTGGCATCCGCCTTGTCGGTGCACACACTGACAGCCCATGCCTGCGGGTCAAGCCACAACCTGAGCTGCAACGTCAGGGCTTCTGGCAATTGGGCGTCGAAGTCTACGGCGGCGCGCTGCTGGCACCGTGGTTCGACCGCGATCTGTCGCTGGCCGGCCGCGTGACCTTCCGCCGTGACGGCAAGGTCGAGAGCCAGTTGATCGACTTCAAGGCACCGATCGCGATCATTCCCAACCTGGCCATTCACCTCAACCGTGAAGCCAATCAGGGCTGGGCGATCAATGCCCAAACCGAACTGCCGCCGATCCTCGCGCAATTTGCCGGTGACGAACGCGTCGACTTCCGCGCCGTACTCACCGATCAACTGGCCCGCGAACACGGCCTCAACGCCGATGTGGTGCTCGATTACGAGCTGAGCTTCTACGACACGCAAAGCGCTGCGGTGATTGGCCTGAACGGCGACTTCATTGCCGGCGCGCGCCTCGACAACCTGCTGTCGTGCTACGCAGGCCTGCAAGCCTTGCTCACAGCCGAGACCGACGAAACCTGCGTGTTGGTCGCCAACGACCACGAAGAAGTCGGCTCCTGCTCAGCCTGCGGTGCCGATGGCCCGATGCTCGAACAGACCCTCCGTCGCCTGCTGCCGGAGGGTGACGAGTTCGTCCGCACCATCCAGAAATCGCTGCTGGTCTCGGCCGACAACGCCCACGGCGTACACCCCAATTACGCCGAAAAGCACGACGCCAACCACGGCCCGAAACTCAACGCCGGCCCGGTGATCAAGGTCAACAGCAACCAGCGCTACGCCACCAACAGCGAAACCGCCGGGTTCTTCCGCCATCTGTGCATGGCCGAAGAAGTGCCGGTGCAGAGCTTCGTGGTGCGCAGCGACATGGGCTGCGGCTCGACCATCGGCCCGATCACCGCCAGCCATCTGGGCGTGCGCACCGTCGATATCGGCCTGCCGACCTTCGCCATGCACTCGATCCGTGAACTGTGCGGCAGCCATGACCTGGCACATCTGGTCAAAGTGCTGAGCGCCTTCTACGCCTGCCGCGAATTGCCGTAACAATTCGGCACGACACGCCCCCTGTAGGAGCTGCCGCAGGCTGCGATCTTTTGATCTTGTGTTTTATAAATCAAAAACAGGATCAAAAGATCGCAGCCTGCGGCAGCTCCTACAGGTGGAAACCGACCTAGACTCAAATCATCCCTTCCGACAAGGCAGTCACCATGATCTCGATGTCCTCCTTCCACGCCATGCTCATTCCCATCCTGAGCGGAATGATCCTGCTGGCCGTCGGCTTCAACTTCCGCGACAAGAACGCCGGGGTGTTCGCCATGTGGATCGGCATGCTGACGATACTCGCCACCGTGGTCTACAAGATCCTCGCCAAACTCAACGAATAAATCCGCGCCCGGCTCGCATTGATTAATGCGGCCTCGTACACTCCAGCGAATCCGCCCCTTGCGAGGTTGACCGCCTAGTGTTTGCTCGTCTTTTTGCTCTACCCTGCCTGTTCCTCATCTGCTTGATGACGCTGCTGCCCATGGCACCCGCCCACGCGGTCGGTCTGCCGGGCCTGCTCAACACCACCAAGACGCAGCCAGAAGCCCAGGAACCGCTTGGCCAGTCCCTCGACGAAGTCATCAAGTCGCTGGAAAACGACAAGCAACGTGCACAGTTGCTGACCGATCTGAAGAAACTGCGCGACGCCACGAAAAAAGCCCAGGCCTCTCCCGAAGAAGGCGTGCTCGGGTTGATTGGCGGCACCCTGGCCAATTTCGAGAAACAGTTTTCCGGAGCTGGCAGCCCGGTCACTCGCTGGTCCAACGAATTCGATCTGGCCAAAGATGAACTGAAAGCGCTGATGCTCCCGGCCAGTGAATGGCTGCCGATCATTTTCGGCTTCGCCATGATTCTCATGGTCTGGAGCCTGCTTGCCGCCGCGCTGATCTGGGTCAGTCACCGGGTGCGCATGCGCTTCGGACTCACTGAAGAACTGCCGCAACACCCCAGGGCCGTCGACATGCTGCGCTTCGCATTGCGCAAGCTCGGGCCGTGGTTGATCGCGTTGGTGATCACCGTCTACATGAGTTATGCGTTGCCGTCGTCTCTGGGCAAAAGCCTGGCGATGGTGCTGGCCTACGCGCTGGTGGTCGGCACCTGCTTCTCGGCGATCTGCGTGATCGCTTTTTCCCTGCTCGACGGCCCACACCGCCATCGCGCGTTGTACATCCTGCGCCATCAGGCGTTTCGGCCGTTGTGGCTGATCGGCAGCTTCGCCGCCTTCGGGGAGGCGCTGAACGACCCGCGCCTGATCGAGAGCCTCGGTGTGCATCTGGCGCACAGCGCCGCGACCATCGCCAATGTTCTCGCTGCGCTGTCGACCGGGCTGTTCATCCTGCGATTCCGCCGGCCGATCGCCCACCTGATCCGCAACCAGCCGTTGTCCCGACGCCTGACCCGACGCGCGCTCAGCGACACCATCGAAATCCTCGGCACCTTCTGGTACGTACCAGCGCTGGTGTTGGTCGGCATCTCGCTGTTCGCCACCTTCGTCTCCGCCGGCGACACCAGCACCGCGCTACGCCAGTCGCTGATCTGCACCGTACTGTTAGTGTTGTGCATGGTGATCAACGGCCTCGTGCGCAGGCACTCGCTGAAACCGCAACGCGGATCAAAACGCCACGCGCTCTATTCCGAGCGCCTGAAAAACTTCTTCTATACCCTCGCGCATTTGCTGGTGTGGCTGGTGTTCATCGAACTCGGCCTGCGCGTGTGGGGCCAGTCGCTGATCGGTTTTGCCGAAGGCGAAGGGCATGACGTCAGCGTCAAACTGTTCAGCCTGATCGGCACACTGGTTTTCTCCTGGCTGATCTGGATCCTCGCCGACACCGCCGTGCACCACGCCCTCACTCGCTCACGCAAAGGCCTGGCCAATGCGCGGGCGCAAACCATGATGCCCCTGATCCGCAACGTGCTGTTCGTGGCGATTTTCATCATCGCGCTGATCGTCGCCCTGGCGAACATGGGCATGAACGTCACGCCACTGCTGGCCGGTGCCGGTGTGATCGGCCTGGCTATCGGTTTCGGTGCACAGTCGCTGGTGGCGGACTTGATCACCGGCCTGTTCATCATCATCGAAGACTCACTGGCCATCGATGACTACGTGGATGTCGGCGGCCACCTCGGCACCGTCGAAGGCCTGACCATCCGCACCGTGCGCCTTCGCGACATCGACGGTATCGTCCACACCATCCCGTTCAGCGAAATCAAAAGCATCAAGAACTACTCGCGGGAATTCGGCTACGCGATCTTCCGCGTGGCGGTGCCGTACAACATGGAAATCGACGACGCGATCAAACTGATGCGCGACGTCGGCCAGAAAATGCGCACCGATCCGTTGCAACGCCGCAATATCTGGTCGCCGCTGGAGATTCAGGGTGTAGAGAGTTTCGAGTCCGGCAGCGCGATTCTGCGCGCGCGCTTCAAGACCGCGCCGATCAAACAGTGGGAAGTTTCCCGAGCCTTCAACCTGTCGCTCAAACGTCACCTGGACGAAGCCGGGCTGGACCTGGCGACGCCGCGCATGAGCGTGCAAGTGATCACTGCCGGCGGTGGTCAGGCGAAGGAATAGCACTTAGGCACGACGTTCGGGTCACAGGCAGGGAAGCCAAGAACAATAAACAAGGAGAAACCCGATGCAGCTGACACGCATTGCCCAGACCGTTCTGCTCACCCTGCTGGCCGGCCACGCCACTGCAGCAACAATGGACAGCACCCGCGAACAAATCGCCGCGCAGGCCAAGGCACTTGAGCCGCAACTGCTGGAAACCCGCCGCGACATCCACGCCCACCCGGAACTGGGCAACACAGAAAAACGCACGTCCGAATTGGTCGCCAAACAACTGAAAGCCATAGGCCTTGAGGTGAAAACCGGCGTCGCCCGCACCGGCGTCGTCGCCATCCTCAAAGGCGCCCTGCCCGGCCCGACCGTGGCTCTGCGCGCTGACATGGACGCGCTGCCGGTCAAGGAAGTCGCGGACCTGCCGTTCGCCTCGAAAGCCAAAGGCACCTACCTCGACAAAGAAGTCGACGTGATGCACGCCTGCGGCCACGACGCCCACACCGCGATCCTGCTGAGCACGGCGAAAATTCTCACAGGCATGCGCGACACTCTGCCCGGCACCGTGGTGTTCTACTTCCAACCCGCCGAAGAAGGCCCAAGCGACTTCATCCCCGACGGCAAAAACACCTGGGGCGCGAAAATGATGGTCGAAGAAGGCGTGATGAAATCACCCAAACCCGACGCCGTTTTCGGCCTGCACGTCTGGGCCGGCGTCCCGGCCGGCCAGATCGCCTACCGCCCGGGCGCCACCCTCGCCAGCTCTGACGACCTGCGCATCAAAATCCTCGGCAAACAAACCCACGCCGGCCGCCCCTGGGACGGCATCGACCCGATCACCGTCGGCGCCCAAACCATCGTCGGCCTGCAAACCGTGGTCAGCCGCCGTACCGACATTTCATCTTTTCCGTCTGTCGTCAGTATCGGCACCATCAACGGCGGCACCCGTTACAACATCATTCCCGAATCCGTCGACATGACCGGCACCATCCGCTCCTACGACTACGGCATCCGCCAGAAACTGCATGCGGACGTGCGTCAGACCGTCGAGAAAATCGCCGAAAGCGGTGGTGCGAAAGCCGACGTCACTATCATTGAAAAATACGACCCAACCATCAACAACCCGGCACTGACCGAAAAAATGCTGCCGACATTGAAGTGGGCGGCCAAGGATGACGTGGTGAATGCGCCGCTGGTGGGTGGCGCGGAGGACTTCTCGTTCTTTGCCAAGGAAGTGCCGGGGCTGTTTGTGTTTCTCGGTGTGACTCCACGAGACCAAGACATAAGCAAGGCTGCGCCGAATCACAATCCGGGGTTCTTTGTGGATGAGTCGGCGTTAGTGGTGGGCGTGAGGACACTGGCATCGTTGGCGACGGATTATTTGTATGCCAATGCCGGGGCAGCAAAATAGAGATGGAGTGACTGTGGGGGCGCCTTCGCGAGCAAGCTCGCTCCCACAGAAAAGCAAAGCCGAGCGCATCCGCTCTTCACCACTCAACAGAATGAGCGTTAGCTCGGCTGCAGCTTTTGATCTGAAGGCCCGTCGGCAGGCTGAGTGGAGGGATTGATCCGGGGGTGGGAGCGCAGCGACCGTTCGACGAAGTCGAACACATCGAAAGGAGGTGCAGCGAAGCAAACCGGAAGCGATGCGCCCGGATCAATCCCGGAGCGAAGGTACCCGAGCCACGGCGAGGGCCGAACGTCAGGGTAAAGACCTTTGCTTCCTTTGGGGCGTTTGCCAAAGGGAGTCGACCGTCAGGGCGAAACCATAAGAAGCCATCACCGCAGCAACGGATATTCACCCAACCGATCAAACGACATCGACCCCGACATGAATCGCATCATGCCGCCAAAACTCCAGATCACAATCAATCAACCGCTCATGCTGATCATAATTGACCCGAGCAATCCGCAACCCCGGGCTCCCCACCGACACCCGTAAAGCCGCCGCCGCATCCACCGACAACGACGTAGGCACGATCTCAAACCGCACCCGCCCATAGTGCAAATCGTAATGCCGCGCATACAACTCAGTAATCGACTGATTCAAATCAAACTCTAAAATCCCCGGGAAATACTGCGGATTCAAATAGTGCTCTACATAAAGCACCAACCGCCCATCAATCCGCCGCGACCGACAAATCTGAATCACACTCGACAACGCCGGCAACTGCAACCAGGCACACACCGCCGCCGAAGCCGGTTGCAGTCGAGCCGAAATCACCTCGGTCGAAGGCACCCGCCCCTGCGCACTGACCATCGCGTGAAAGTGACTGCGCTGCATCAGGTTGTAGGCCAGACGCGGTGGCGAAACGAACCAGCCCCGCCGCTCCTCACGATAAATCTGCCCCTGCGCCTCCAACTGCAACAACGCCTCACGCACAGTAATCCGCGTCGTGCC
The DNA here is from genome assembly GCF_059716145.1 of Pseudomonas sp. LBUM1648. NCBI lineage: Bacteria > Pseudomonadati > Pseudomonadota > Gammaproteobacteria > Pseudomonadales > Pseudomonadaceae > Pseudomonas > Pseudomonas sp. LBUM1648. Next base: position 1,918,462 of record NZ_CP166808.1, on the reverse strand, counting down.
AAACAACTCACTGAGCTTGCGCTCGGCCGGCAACTTGCTGCCGGGCGCCAATAGCCCGTGGTCAAGTTGCTCCTGCAACACCTGGCCAATCGCTGTCACCGCTTTTGTTGCCTCATCGCGCATCAACGTTACCTATCTGGACTAGACCAGCACTGTTTCAGGGCAAAAACCGAACGACCTGCAAGCCGTTAACGAGTGTTGCAAGCCTAGGCAGTGCAGATGACCAACAGATGACAAACCTGCTCAACGGTCGCCTTAACGACTTGCAATACATCGGCCAAGTCCCTTGCCCGCCGGGGCTTTGAGCATGGTCTACGCTTATCTGGCAGCCGCCGATACCGGGCAAATAAAAGGCCTGAAGCAAGGCCACCGACATGAAAGTGTCATCCAGCCCCCTTAAATTGGCTCAGGTATTGCTGACCTAGACCAACACAAACCGCAATCGCAGCGTTGAACACGACCAAGGAGCTTCGTAATGAAACAGCTTTTCCTGGCAACACTGTTAGGCTCGACCATTGCAATGTGCACCGCCGCCATGGCGGCCGACACTGATCTGAAAACCCTCGAAGCCGCTGCGAAAGCGGAAGGCGCCGTCAACAGCGTCGGCATGCCCGATGACTGGGCCAACTGGAAAGGCACCTGGGAAGACCTGGCGAAAAAATACGGTCTGAAACACATCGACACCGACATGAGCTCGGCCCAGGAAATCGCCAAATTCGCTGCGGAAAAAGATAATGCCAGCGCCGATATCGGCGACGTCGGTGCCGCCTTCGGCCCGATCGCGGTCAAGCAAGGCGTGGTGCAACCGTACAAGCCAAGCACCTGGGACCAGATCCCGGACTGGGCTAAAGACAAGGACGGCAACTGGGCACTGGCCTACACCGGCACCATCGCTTTCATCGTCAACAAGAAGCTGCTGCACGGTTCCGACGTACCGACCAAATGGGCTGACCTCAAGGGCGGCAAATACAAGGTTTCCATCGGTGACGTGAGCACCGCTGCGCAAGCTGCCAACGGCGTTCTGGCCGCAGCGCTGGCCAACGGTGGCGACGAGAAGAATATCCAGCCTGCCCTGCTGCTGTTCGCAGACATCGCCAAGCAAGGTCGCCTGTCGATGGCCAACCCGACCATCGCCACCATGGAAAAAGGCGAGATCGAAGTCGGCGTGGTCTGGGACTTCAACGGCCTGAGCTACAAGGCCAAGATGGCCAACCCGGATGACTACGTGGTGCTGATCCCGTCTGACGGTTCGGTGATTTCCGGCTACACCACCATCATCAACAAATACGCGAAGAACCCGAACGCCGCCAAGCTGACCCGCGAATACATCTTCAGCGACGCCGGCCAGACCAACCTCGCTCGCGGCAACGCCCGTCCGATCCGCGCCGAACACCTGCAACTGCCGGAAGACGTGAAAGCCAAACTGCTGCCGAACGAGCAGTACAAAAAGGTCACGCCGATCAAGGACGCCGATGCGTGGGAGAAAACCTCCAAAGGCCTGCCACAGAAGTGGAACGAAGAAGTCATCGTAGAGATGAAGTAATCCTTCATCTGTAGGAGCTGCCGCAGGCTGCGATCTTTTGATCTTGCTCTTGAAAGGCAAAGTCAAAAGATCGCAGGCTTCGCCAGCTCCTACAACGTTCGGTCCCAGCCTTGTTTTCGGAGTCACCGCCCCTATGAAGCACAACGTCATCCTTGTCGTGCTCGACGGCCTCAACTACGAAGTCGCGCGTCACGCCATGGGGCATCTGCAGGCTTACGTTGGCGCAGGACGCGCCGCACTCTACAAACTGGAGTGCGAGTTGCCCGCCCTGTCCCGACCACTTTACGAATGCATCCTCACCGGCGTGCCGCCGATCGACAGCGGTATCGTTCACAACGACGTCTCGCGCCTGTCCAACCAGCGCAGCATCTATCACTACGCGCGTGACGCCGGCCTGAAAACTGCCGCCGCGGCCTATCACTGGGTCAGCGAGTTGTATAACCGCTCGCCGTTTGTGGCCGCCCGCGACCGCCACACTGACGATCCATCACTGCCAATCCAGCACGGCCACTTCTACTGGAACGATCACTACCCGGATTCGCACCTGTTCGCCGACGCCGAAAACCTGCGCCTGCGGCACACGCCTGACTTCCTGCTGATTCACCCGATGAACATCGACGACGCCGGCCACAAGCACGGCCTCGACACCCCGCAATACCGCAACAGCGCGCGTTTCGCCGACATCATCCTCGCCGACTACTTACAGGCCTGGCTCGACGCCGGTTATCAGGTGCTGGTGACCGCCGACCACGGCATGAACAACGACCGCTCGCACAACGGCCTGCTGCCGGAAGAACGCCAGGTACCGCTGTTTGTTCTCGGCGACGCCTTCAGCCTCAACGCAGACGCTGCACCGAAGCAGACCGAAATCTGCGGCACGGTCTGCGAACTGCTCGGCGTGCCCCATGACAAACCTGTGTGCCGGGAGCTGCTCAAGTGAATGCCATGACTCGCGGCAAATGGCTGGCGGCACTGTGCCTGGTGCCCTTCGCACTGTTCTTTATCGTGTTTGAAATCGCCCCGCTGATCTGGGTGATGATCAACAGCCTGCAATCGGAAGAGTCCGGTTGGGGCCTGGAAAACTTCAGCAAGATCTTCAGTTCGAAGTTCTACCGACAGGCGATCCAGTACAGCCTGGAAATCAGTTTCTGGTCGAGTGTGTTCGGCATCATCATCGCCGTGCTCGGTGCGTACTCCCTGCGCCGGGTCGACTCGAAACTGCGCAACTTCGTGAATGCCTTCGCCAACATGACCAGTAACTTTGCCGGCGTTCCTCTGGCCTTCGCGTTCATCATCCTGCTCGGTTTCAACGGCAGCATCACCATCATGTTGAAGCAGGCCGGGATCATCGAGGACTTCAACCTGTACTCGAAAACCGGGTTGATCATCCTTTACACCTACTTCCAGATCCCCCTCGGCGTGTTGCTGCTCTACCCGGCCTTCGATGCCCTGCGCGAAGACTGGCGCGAGTCCGCCGAATTGCTCGGTGCCAACGGCTGGCAGTTCTGGCGGCACATCGGTCTGCCGGTCTTGACCCCCGCGCTGCTCGGCACGTTCGTGATCCTGCTGGCCAACGCCCTCGGCGCCTACGCCACGGTGTATGCACTGACCACCGGCAACTTCAACGTGCTGCCGATCCGTATCGCGGCGATGGTATCCGGCGATATCTCCCTCGATCCGAATCTGGCCAGTGCGCTGGCCGTGGTACTGGTGGCGCTGATGACCATCGTGACCGTCGTGCATCAACTGCTGTTGAAGAGGAGCTACCATGTCTCGCGTTGAATCCGGCCCGGCCGGCCTCTACCACCGCGTCGTGGTCTACCTGCTGTTCGCCATCCTCTTGGCACCGCTTGTGGGCACACTGATTTACTCAATCGCCAGCAGTTGGTCGGCGACCATTCTGCCCAGCGGCTTTACCTTCAAGTGGTACATCCAGTTGTGGAGCGATCCACGCTTCCTGCACGCCTTCGGCCAGTCATTGCTGGTCTGCGTCGGCGCGTTGGTGCTGTCGGTGGTGCTGATCCTGCCGCTGCTGTTTGTGGTGCATTACCACTTCCCCAAACTCGATGCGCTGATGAACATCCTGATCCTGCTGCCCTTCGCGGTGCCGCCAGTGGTGTCGTCGGTTGGCCTGTTGCAGCTCTACGGTTCCGGGCCAATGGCGATGGTTGGTACGCCGTGGATTCTGATCGGATGCTACTTCACCGTGGCGCTGCCGTTCATGTACCGGGCGATCACCAACAACCTTCAAGCGATCAATCTGCGCGACCTGATGGACGCCGCCCAACTGCTCGGCGCGAGCACCTTTCAGGCAGCAATTCTGGTGGTGCTGCCGAACCTGCGCAAAGGCCTGATGGTGGCGTTGCTGCTGTCGTTCTCGTTCCTGTTCGGTGAGTTCGTCTTCGCCAACATCCTCGTCGGCACCCGCTACGAAACCCTGCAGGTTTATCTGAACAACATGCGCAACAGCAGCGGCCACTTCACCAGTGCGCTGGTCATCTCCTACTTCTTATTCGTGCTGGTCCTGACCTGGATCGCCAACATTCTGAACAAGGACAAAAGCGAATGAGCTATGTCAGCGTCCAACATCTTCAAAAAAACTACGCTGGCACCACGGTGTTCAGCGACATCGACTGCGAAATAAACAAGGGCGAATTCGTCACCCTGCTCGGCCCGTCCGGTTGCGGCAAATCCACCCTGCTACGTTGCATCGCCGGGCTGACGCCGGTCGATGGCGGCAAGATCCTGCTCGATGGCGTCGACATCGTGCCGCTAAGCCCGCAGAAACGTGGCATCGGCATGGTGTTCCAAAGCTACGCGCTGTTTCCCAACATGACCGTCGAACAGAACGTCGCCTTCGGTCTGCGCATGCAAAAGGTCAATGCCGACGACAGCCATAAACGCGTTGCCGAAGTGTTGAAACTGGTTGAACTGAACGACTTCGCCAGTCGCTATCCTCATCAGCTTTCCGGTGGCCAATGCCAGCGCGTTGCCCTCGCCCGTTCGCTGGTGACTCGTCCGCGTCTGTTGCTGCTGGATGAGCCGCTGTCGGCCCTCGATGCACGGATTCGCAAGCACCTGCGCGAACAGATTCGTCAGATCCAGCGGGAACTCGGCCTGACCACGATCTTCGTCACCCACGATCAGGAAGAAGCGCTGACCATGTCTGACCGGATTTTCCTGATGAATCAGGGAAAAATCGTACAGAGCGGCGACGCCGAAACCCTGTACACCGCGCCTGTCGATGTGTTCGCCGCCGGCTTCATCGGCAACTACAACCTGCTCGATGCCGACGACGCGTCGAAGCTGTTGCAGCGCCCGATCAACCACCGCATTGCCATTCGCCCGGAAGCCATCGAACTGAGCCTGAACGGCGAACTCGACGCACAGATCCGCAGCCACAGCCTGCTCGGCAACGTCATCCGCTATCGCGTCGAAGCGCGCGGCGTAGAGTTGGTGGTGGATGTGCTCAACCGTTCGGCCGCCGATCTGCACCCCGACGGTCAGCGTCTGGCACTTTCCATCGATCCCACGGCCCTGTGTGAGGTAGCCTGATGACTTTGCTGACGTTGAAGAGAGAACTGCACTGATGGCCCTGGCAATTTTTGATCTGGACGAAACCCTCATCCATGGCGACTGCGCTACCCTCTGGAGCGAGCAGATGGGCCGTTTGGGCTGGGTCGATCCCGAATCGTACATGCGCAAAAACAACGAGCTGATGGATGCCTACAGCCATGGCAAATTGCGCATGGAAGACTACATGGACTTCAGCCTCGAACCACTGATCGGCCGCACCCCAGAAGAAGTCGAGCACTTGGTCGGCCCGTGGGTTGAAGACTTCATCGAACCGATCATCTTCAGCGACGCGACCAAAACCATCGCCGCCCACCGCAAGGCTGGCGACCGGATTCTGGTGATCTCGGCGTCGGGCACGCATCTGGTCAAGCCGATTGCCGATCGGTTGGGTATCGACGAAGTCCTCGGAATCGAACTGGAAGTCGCGCATGGCGTGTACAGCGGCCATACCGTCGGCACCCTGACTTACCGCGAAGGCAAGATCACCCGCTTGCTTGAGTGGCTGGATGCTGAAGAGGAAAACCTGGAGGGCGCGAGTTTCTATTCCGACTCACGCAATGACCTGCCGTTGTTGCTGAAGGTCGATTTCCCGCACGTGGTCAATCCGGATCCGGTGCTGCTTGAACATGCCGAAAAGGCCGGCTGGCCGATCCATCTCTGGAAATAAAAGCAAAAGATCGCAGCCTCCGGCAGCTCCCACAGGGTGTACACATTCCACCGTAGGAGCTGCCGAAGGCTGCGATCTTTTGATCTGGCCTTTCTTTCAGCTCAGGCTGTCGTCAATCACCAACACCAGTTTTCCGGAAACGGTATTGCTCGCCAGTTCGGCAAATGCCGCCTCGGCGTCTTTCACCGGGAAAGCCTTGGCCAACTGCGGACTCAAGCGTCCTTCGGCAAACAACGGCCACACATGCTGACTCAGGTCACTGAACAGATCGGCCTTGAACTGATCGTCACGACTGCGCAGCGTAGAACCCAGCAATTGCACGCGCTTGGCCAACACCTGGGCCAGATCCAGCTTCGCCTCACGGCCCCCCATCAAACCGATCAACACCCAACGCCCATCCAGCGCCATGAGCTTGAGATTGAGCGCCGAGTAGTTGCCGCCGACCGGATCGAGAATCACATCGAACGGGCCGAAGTCGCGCAGGCTTTCCAGATCATCCGTACGCACTACGCCGCCCTGGGCTCCCAACGCTTCACAGTAAGCCAAACGCTCGGTCGAGCCGACGCTGACCCAGCACGGGTTGCCGAACGCCTTGCACAGCTGAATAGCGGCTGAACCAATTCCACTTGCCCCGGCGTGCAAGAGAACTTTCTCACCCGGTTTGAGCGCCGCAAGCTGAAACACATTCAGCCAGACCGTTGCATAAACCTCGGGTAATGCCGCCGCCTCGATCAGCGACACGCCTTCGGGAACCGGCAGCACGTGCCGCCCGTCGACGACCACCTCTTCGGCCATGCCACCCCCGGCCAGCAAGGCGCAGACCCGGTCGCCGACGTGCCACGAACTGCCCGCACCGACCTCGCTGATCACCCCGGAGCACTCAAGACCGAGGACTTGGCTGGCACCCGGGGGCGGCGGATAAAGCCCTGCTTTCTGTAATAAATCGGCGCGATTGAGGCCGGCTGCCGCCACTCGAATGCGGACTTGTCCTACATCACACGTAGGACTCGGCTCTTCAACCCATGCCACTTGACCTTCCACGCCTTGCAATGCCTTCACAGTGCCTCCATAGTGAGTCTGGACTGAGCCCGAAGCTGTAGCGCCGGGCTTTTTGCATTATGCGACCGGCTCTCGTAGAACCGGCGACTTCAAAGACGGCCTAATATGCGTTATCAATTGTCCCCGCGTCGAATCAGCATGAAGCATTTGCTCCCCAGCACCGCCCTCGCTCTTTTCATCGGCATCGGCCTGTTGCCGGTGTCGGGCAATACATTCGCAGCCAACAGCTGGGACAAATTGCAGCCTGATCGCGATGAAGTCATCGCCAGCCTGAACGTCGTCGAGTTGCTCAAGCGTCACCACTACAGCAAGCCGCCGCTCGACGATGCGCGCTCGGTGATCATCTACGACAGCTACCTCAAGCTGCTGGATCCGTCGCGCAGCTATTTCATGGCCAGCGACATCGCCGAATTCGACAAGTGGAAGACCCAGTTCGACGACTTCCTCAAAAGCGGCGACCTCAACGCCGGGTTCACCATCTACAAGCGCTATCTGGATCGCGTCAAGGCGCGTCTGGACTTCGCCCTTGCCGAGCTGAACAAAGGCGTCGACAAGATGGACTTCACCACCAAGGAAACCTTGCTGATCGATCGCAAGGACGCTCCTTGGCTCAAATCCACCGCCGATCTTGACGACCTGTGGCGCAAACGCGTCAAGGACGAAGTGCTGCGGATGAAGATCGCCGGCAAAGAGCCGAAGCAGATCCAGGAAACCCTGACCAAGCGCTACAAGAACCAATTGTCGCGCCTGGATCAGACCCGTCCGGAAGATATCTTCCAGGCGTACATCAACACCTTCGCCATGTCCTACGATCCGCACACCAACTATCTGTCGCCGGATAACGCGGAAAACTTCGACATCAACATGAGCCTGTCCCTCGAGGGCATCGGCGCCGTGTTGCAGAGCGACAACGATCAGGTGAAAGTCGTGCGTCTGGTGCCTGCCGGCCCTGCCGACAAGACCAAACAGGTCGCCCCTGCCGACAAGATCATCGGTGTTGCCCAAGGCAACAAAGAGATGGTCGACGTGGTCGGCTGGCGTCTGGACGAAGTGGTCAAGCTGATCCGCGGCCCGAAAGGCACCGTGGTGCGCCTGGAAGTGATTCCGGCCAGCAATGCACCGAATGACCAGACCACCAAGATTGTGCCGATCACCCGCGAAGCGGTGAAGCTTGAAGATCAGGCCGTGAAAAAATCCGTACTGAACCTGAAGCAGGACGGCAAGGACTACAAACTCGGCGTCATCGAGATCCCGGCCTTCTACCTCGACTTCAAGGCGTTCCGTGCCGGTGATCCGGACTACAAGAGCACCACTCGCGACGTCAAGAAACTGCTGACCGAGTTGCAGAAAGACAAAGTCGACGGCGTGGTCATCGACCTGCGCAATAACGGCGGCGGTTCTCTGCAGGAAGCCACCGAGCTGACCAGCCTGTTCATCGACAAAGGCCCGACCGTACTCGTGCGTAACGCCGATGGCCGCGTCGACGTGCTGGAAGATGAAAACCCGGGTGCGTTCTATAAAGGCCCGATGGCGCTGCTGGTCAACCGCCTGTCTGCCTCGGCGTCGGAGATCTTCGCCGGCGCCATGCAGGACTATCACCGCGCGCTGATCATCGGTGGCCAGACCTTCGGCAAAGGCACCGTGCAGACCATTCAGCCGCTGAACCATGGCGAACTGAAACTGACCCTGGCCAAGTTCTACCGGGTTTCCGGTCAGAGCACCCAGCACCAAGGCGTCTTGCCGGACATCGACTATCCGTCGCTGATCGACACCAAGGAAATCGGTGAGAGTGCCCTGCCGGAAGCCATGCCGTGGGACACCATCAAGGCCGCAATCAAACCTGCGGCCGATCCGTTCAAGCCGTTCCTGGCACAGCTCAAGTCCGAGCATGACACTCGCACCGCCAAGGATGCCGAGTTCGTGTTCATCCGCGACAAGCTGGCACTGGCGCAGAAGCTGATGGAAGAAAAAACCGTCAGCCTCAATGAAGCGGATCGTCGTGCCCAGCACGCCAGCATCGACGCCAAGCAACTGGTGATGGAGAACCTCCGTCGCAAGGCCAAGGGCGAAGAACCGCTCAAAGAGCTGAAGAAAGAAGACGAAGACGCCCTCGCGGCAGCCGAGCAGGACAAGGTCAAACCGGAAGACGATGCCTACCTGAGCGAAACCGGGCGCGTTCTGCTGGATTACCTGAAACTGAGCAATCAGGTGGCCAAGAAGTAAGGTGATGGCAATTTAATGCTGACGATCCCCGGATCGTCATCAAACAGTCATCATTCTGTCGTGCAATAAAGGACTGGGAGCCACTCTCTTCATCGAGAGCGCTCCCAGTCCTTTTTTTATCGCCAGAGATTGCCATGACCACGACCGAACAGCTGAGTGCCTTGAGCTCGATACTGACTCAAAGCGGTTTACACAGCCTGTTCCAGCCGATCATCTGCCTCTCTGAGCGACGTATTCTCGGTTACGAAGCTCTGACTCGCGGCCCGTCCAATAGCCCTCTGCACTCGCCCATCGCGCTGTTCGCGGTGGCGCGTCAGGCCGGACGCTTGAGCGAACTGGAAATCGCCTGCCGCCAGAGTGCTTGCCGTCGATTTAACGAACAGCAACTGCCGGGCAAACTGTTTCTCAACGTCTCGCCGGAGTCCTTGCTCGAAGCGGCGCATCAGCCAGGGCGGACACTGCAATTGCTGCAAGACTTCGGCATCCCGCCGAGTCAGGTGGTGATCGAACTCACTGAACAGACGCCAATCGACGACTTCCAGTTGCTGCAAACGGCTCTACATCACTATCGAGCGATGGGTTTTTCGATTGCCCTGGATGACCTCGGCGCCGGGTATTCGAGCCTGCGCCTGTGGTCAGAACTGCGTCCAGACTACGTGAAGATCGACCGGCATTTCATTGATGGCATTCATCAGGATGCATTGAAGCGAGAATTCGTCGGCTCGATCCTGCAGATTGCCAAAGCCTCCCGGGCGCAAGTCATTGCCGAAGGCATCGAACTGCCGGAAGAACTGGCGGTGCTCACCGAAATGGGCGTTGATCTGGTGCAGGGTTACTTGCTGGGTCGCCCCCAGGAACAGCCACCCCGTGACGCCCGCGCCCTGATGCCTAAACACGACAGCAGCGCCGTGGCCCTGAACGACGAAGGCAGCGACCTCAGCGCCCTGCTCAACGACCAACCCGCCGTGCCACGCGACACGCCGACCGCTACCGTGCTGGAAGCCTTCCGCCGCCAGGCCAACCTCAACTCACTGGCAGTACTCGACGAACAAGGCCAACCGTGCGGCATCGTCCACCGCCACTCTCTCTCGGATGCGCTGCTCAAACCGTTCGCCACCGACCTGTTCGCGCGCAAACCCATCAGCCGCCTGATGAACGACGACTTCCTCGCTGTGGAAATGAGCCAGTCGCTGCAACAGGTCAGTCGCCTGATCACCAGCCGCGCCCGTCAGCGGATCGAAGAAGACTTCATCATCACCCTCAACGGCAGCTATCTCGGCCTCGGTCGGGTGATCGACGTGCTCAAACTGATCACCGAACTGAAAATCCAGCAAGCCCGCTACGCCAACCCGCTGACCCTGCTACCCGGCAACGTACCGATCCAGCAATGCCTGACGCGCCTGCTGCAACAGGCCCGCGAATCAATCATCTGCTACGTCGACATCGACAGCTTCAAACCCTTCAACGACATCTACGGCTACGGCCGCGGCGACGAAGTCCTGCTGTGCCTGGCGCAGTGCCTCAACGAACGCGTCGACCCTACCCGCGACTTCGTCGGCCACATCGGCGGCGACGACTTCCTGCTCGTCCTCGGTCCCGAAGACTGGCGCAAACGCCTAAACCAGTTGCTTGATGACTTCCAAAGCCAGTGCCGCCGCTTTTACCGCCCCGAGCATCTAGAGGCCGGCTGCTTCATCGCCCCCAACCGACAAGGCATTCGCCAGGAATTCCCGTTGTTGTCACTGTCCATCGGCGTGGTGCATCTGCATCCCGAAGCGTGCGCACAACTGGACGCCAGCCAGCTTGCGGAAATGGCTTCGCAGGCGAAACATCATGCGAAGAATGTTCCGGGGTATAGCGTGCATGTGATTGATAGTCTCGCCTCTGCCGAGCTACATCGATTGCAACTTAGCGTACAACGTTGACTTGATTTTTAGTTTACCAAGCCGACTTATCTTCACTAGCAGCCATCAACAGATCCTCTTTCCAGATTTCTGTCGCTAGTTGATAGACATCTTGAAAAAACCTACGTGGACTTTCTAATGAATACCATTCCTCACGCGGCCAACTGTTTGTCTCGCATTCATCTATTTCAAATATGGCTTGAAAATCGAAGTTTGGATCCTTAAGCACCGCCTCTAGATTTTCAATGAGAGCCAATTTATGCCTATGTGAGAGATAAGGCTGATTCAAGCAATACTTCTTTATTAGCATACTTCTATCAGCTTGATCATTCGGATCATAAGCCTCGAGTTCTACACCCTTGGTCTCCTCTCTATCATAAACATCAAATATCCCAACGAACCACATTAAGTCAGGTTCGAAGCGTTCATTTAAAAATGGGTCTTTCAGCATCACTTTCCCTCCGCGGGGAAGCCCGTAAAAGGCTCCTGTGTATTCACTTTGTCGAATTTAACCTCAAACCAATTCATATCCTCATTAAGCCCCGGATTTTGTGAATCTTTTTTATTGGGTCTGTAACCGCGCCCAGCTCCAGGCAGTTCCAACCTAACTATTGGATTTTTCTTCTGATCCTTTCCTGTATGCCTAATCAAACCGTTTTTATCCTTCGTCATCGCTTTATTCAAGGCACCCAAATGCATGCGCCAGCTATGAAACTGAGAGCTTGGATTACCTTTGGCACCTTTCGGGACCTCACCGGTATGAGGATCCGCTCCATTGATCGCTCGCTGTTTGAGAGCTGGATCAGAAATTTCCGAACTATGTTTTTTCACAGTGTGCATGTCATAAATTTTTTCATACTCACTAACACGCCGCTTTGCATTTTCCTCGGCTAGTTCATCAATTCTCGCCCTCCGCTCCTGCGCCGTCATCTTCGGCAGCGCTGGCTCACCCTCATCAACCTTAGCCCCACCAATCCCACCCGGCACCGTACAACCCGGCGTCTTCGGCGGCGGACAGTTCGAACTCAACCCCAGCGGATCCACCCACCCCGTCGGATTCGGCACGTACTGGTACTGATTCAACCCACCCGCCAGCTTGATCGGGTCCGGCGTCAGATACCGGCCCAGCCGTGGGTCGTAATACCGATGCCGGTTGTAATGCAGTCCACTCTCCCCATCGAAATACTGCCCCTGAAACCGCATTGGCTGGTCGAGGTATTCCTCGGCGGCGAGGGTCAGCGCGGCAACTTTGCCGTAGGCGTCGTATTGCGCCGACCAGACGATTTCGCCGCTGTAGTCGGTGAGTTCCTGCGGGGTGCCGAGGTGGTCGAGTTGGTAGTAGAACGGGCAGGCGCGCTTCGGGCCTTTGCCGTCGAGCAGCGCCAGCGGGCGGAAGGTGCCGGGTTCGTAGACGTAGCTGCGGTGGTGGGTTTGGCTGCTTTCGGCGACGAGGTTATCGCCTTGCCAGAAGAACTCGGTGGTGGCGCCGTCGACGGTTTTGCTGATGCGCCGGGCGAAGGCATCGTATTTGTAGGACGCGGTTTTGCCGTCGGGGCGGGTCAGGCCGATGAGGCGGTGTTGGCAGTCGTAGCGGTATTCGGTGACGAGTTTCTGCGCGGTGCCGCGGCGTTCGCGGATCAGGTTGCCGAAGGCGTCGTAGTCGTAGTGGCGGTCGCCCTGCATCAGCAGGCGGTTGCCCTTGATTTGCGTCGGGCCGGAGCGATCCTGCATCAGCAGGTTGCCGGCCGGGTCGTGGGCGAAGGATTCCGGGAGTTCGTCGTGCGAGTGGCGCACGCGGATCAAACGGTCGAGAGCGTCATAGCCGTAGGTGCGCTGGCCGTGGCGGGTGTCGGCGATGTGCTCAAGGTTGCCGTTGGCGCTGTAGGCATAGTCGCGGCGATACAGCGAATCGTGCTGATGGCCTACGGCATGGGCGAGCAAGCGACCCTGATCGTCGTAGGTGTATTCGCTGAGCAGCAGGCCTTGCTGGCGTTGTTGCTCGCGTCCTGACTGATAGACGTGGCGCGTCAGTGACGCGCCGTTGAGGTCGATGGCTCTGAGCGCACCGCCCTTGGCGTGGTGGTAATCGAGTTTGCTGTTGTCCGGCAGGCGCATGCGTTTGAGCTGGCCGCAGGCGTCGTAGGCGTAACGCAAAGTGCCCCAGCCCTGGTGCTCGGTGATCAGCCGGTCTTGCAGGTCGTATTCGAAGGCCAGGGGATGCTTCTGACCGTCGTCGACGCCGGTCAGTCGGCCGAGGCGGTCATAGCGGTATTCGACCTTGATCCCGTCGGGCAGGGTTTTGACCAGCAGGCGGCCGACGGCATCGCGCTCGTATCCGGTGACCAACGTCGAGCCGTCATCGCCGAATTCGGTCTTTTCCAGCAGATGACCATTGAGGTCATAGGCGTAGCTCGTGCGCCGGCCATCGAAGCCGGTTTCCTGTCGGATCAGTCCGGTCGGCGTGTAGTCCAGACGGTACTTTTCGCCGGACTCGTTTTCGATTTCGGTGAGCAGAAGTTGTGCATGGTCGTAGCGGTATTGCACCCGCGTACCGTCGGGGTTGATTCGGCGTGAGACCAGATGCAGGTCGTCGTCATATTCGAAGCGAGTGATGCGGCCGAGTTCGTCGCGTTCGGCGGTGACCTGGTTGTAAGCGCCGTAGCTGTAGGCGCGCGTCGCGCCTGTAGGAAACGTCACCTGCACCAGACGGCCCACGGCGTCCCAGTGCTGACGCGTGAGCGCACCGTGTTCGTCCTGAGTCGTGCTCCGTCGCCCCAGCGCATCGTAGGAGAAGCGCCGCACACCGCCATCGGGCAGGGTTTCTTCAACCAATTGACCGAGACCATTCCAGACCAGCACATGCCGACTGGTGTCCGGATAACGAATCGACAGCAACTGCCCAAGCGCATCGTAGTGGTAATGCGTGACCTGCCCGTCTGGATCAACCGCTTCGGTAACATCACCCTGGGCATTGCGCCGGTACGTCCACACCGCCTCGCCGCGAGAGCGGCTGTGCAGGAAACCGTTGCGGTACTCGTAGGACGTCGGCTCATCGTCCGGTGGAAGCAGCGCGATCAGGCGTCCGACGTCGTCGTAGCGGTATTCGGTGACGGCGCCGAGCGGATCCTGCTCGGCGATCAAACGCCCCGCGTCGTCGTAGGCCTTGAGGTGCTCGCCACCGTCGGCCTCGACCTTGCGCACCAGCCGCGCACGCTCGTCGTGGACGTAGGTTTCTTCGGTGCCATCGACGTAATGCACCGCGACACTGCCGTCGTCATCCCAGACGTAGCGGGTGTCCATCTGCGAGAACGACGCCCAGTGCCGCACGCAGCGCGCCGATTTTCCGGCCCGTTCCCACTCCCAGAAGAAACTCGCCCCACCGGTCAGCTGACGCTGGAGGATGACGTGCTGATCGTCGTAGTCGTAACGCTCGCTGTCGCCAACGGCGTTACACGCTTCGATCAGGTGTTGATAAGCGTCGTAGCGATAACTGACGAGGGTTTGTTCGGTTTGCCAGCCACCATCACAAAACGTTTGGTAATCGACGCCGACCAGATGAGCCCGGTCATACCGCAACAGCAGCGCCCGCCCCGCACCGTTGTCCAACCGCTCAATGCGATCCTGACGATCCCGCGAAATGCGCAGACGATTGCCATACCCATCACTGACCGCCGTCAGCCGCCCGGCCCGAAAGTGATAAAACCGCGCAGTGTCCCCCGCCAGCGCAAGAATCAGCTCCTCCGGTTCATCCCCCAGAAAAATCGCCGCCCGCGACAGACTGTTGTGAATCGCCGGCCGCTCGACACTCGGCAACGGAAACCGCGTACGCCGGTTCTCATGATCCACCCAAACAACAAAATCGCCCTCAAACTCCAGCCGATGCGCCAGCGAATGGCTCCAGCCAAACCCCAGCCCGACATCGATTTCGGCGGCACTGGTGCGATACAAGCGGGTGAACTCGAACGGCAGCAATCCATCGAGCGTGCCGTCAGTCAGGGTCAGCAGTTCCTCACCGGTAACCATCGACACCGGGCAGCCGTTGGTGCAGGTGCTCGGCACACAATCGGCGCTGTCGCCGTTGGGGTTTTTAGCCTGATCGGGCTTATCGTCGTGAGGTTCGTCTTTCTTCAGCGAGGCGTTGCGCTTGGCATTCCAGCGCAGTTGCATCCGGCCTTTTTTCACGCCGGCCGCTATGCCGCGCGCGGCAACGGTTTTGTATTGATCAACGTACTTGATGAAGCCGTTGACGATGGCAAAAAGCGCCTTCACCAACCGCGTCACCGCTGACAGCAATTGAGCCGCGCGATCTGCCAGACGCAGCGTCAGATACGCGATCCCTGCGCCGCCACTGGCGAAAGTCAGCACAACGCTGATCAGCACATCGATCAGCAATTGCACGATCATCATCGACGCCGCTTCAGCGGTTTTGCCGGCGATCTCACTGGGCGGCAACATCTCCAGCCAGAGACTCGCCGTGCGTAGCAGCAAACACAGGGCCGCCTCGTCACTGACCAGCAGTTGAAGCTGCTCCATCACCTCAGGCGCGGTAGCTGCCAGATTGATCAGATCAGTTGCGCCACTTCCCAACCGTTGGGCAAACTTGCCCGGATCCTGGAGAATCTCCGACAACAATCCAATGCTATCCCACACCCCCTCGATCGCCGCCCAGCTCCCGGCCAGCATGCCGTTACCCGCCGCCGTCGCCACCGACTGCGACCACTGTGGCTTGAACCCCTGCCATTCGCTACGCAGCCAATCATCCAGTTCAACGGTCAGGCCATCGTAGGACTCAAAAAGATCTTCAACCTGTTCCGGGCTGACAGCACCGTGCACTTGCACCCGGTAGAACTTGCCCTCTGTGCCCTTGAACTGCCCCTTGCCTTGAGCATCCAGAGTGATGGGCGTCGTTTCGCCACCATCCACTGCCACCACATCGACCACGATGTTGCCGAGCGGGATGTCATACACCGACTCGAACTTGCTCTCGATCAGCATCAGCCCGCCCTTCGGGCACTGCACGACGTTGGAGAAAAACTGGTCGTCGCTACTGCTGACGGCGGTACTGCTCTCACCAAAGCGGATGATCCGCTCGATGCCCATCAGCGACGGAAGATCTGCGGCATGGCTGACTGTGTCGGCGGCACGGCTGGCCCAGTGTTTGAGCTGCTCGCGGTAGAGGCTGAGGGTGTCAGGGAAGCTGTCGAGTGCTTGCTCGATACGGGTGATGGCTTCCATCAACGCACGCTTGGGTGCGGGGTGGACTGAATAACCGGGTCGAGCATGAACGTTCCCTCGCGCAAAAATTAGGCGCGGGAACTGTGCGGGGGATCAATCAGGAAAGAAGTCAGGCGAGTAGGCAATAGATGTAGGACTAATCCTCAAACTATCCAAAAAAACAAACAGGCAGGCGAAAACGCAAACGTGGCGTGAGGTTTCCCTCACGCCACGTTTATTGAGCGGACACAGATAGACTTACTGCGTTGAATCCCGCGCACTCAACTCTTTCAACTTATGCTCGGCCAACGGATGCCCGGCCTTGGCAGCCATGCTCCACCAGCGTGCGGCCTCAGCAGGGTCAGGCGCTTTGCTCGGTGTACCCGTCAGGCTGATCACCCCGACCTGATAAGCCGCTTTGCCATCGCCGGCCAGTGCCGCCAGCCGCAACAGTCGCACGCCCTCTTCACGCGCTCCCAACCCTACACCGCGAAAGGTCAGGATGTGGCCGTAGAAGCTTTGCGCGCCGACATCGCCGAGGGTAGCCATACGCGCAAACTGGCCTTCAAGCCAGCGCCAGCCTCGGGGCTGGCGAACAAACCACGACCAGTGAAACAGCCGGCGAGCCAGCCAGTAACCGGCTCGCGCCTTGAGTCGTAAAAACACTCAAGCCTCCGCCGATTCCGGGTACTCGTATTCGAAGACTCTGACGACCTCCGAAGCATGCCATGACGCTGCGGCGACGCCATCGGACGGCCCGGAAAAACGCCCCAGGCGCTCGACGCATTCAAAAAAACCGGTACGCGGCAGGCGACTGGCGCCCTGACTTATCACCAGCGAACTGCGTAATGGTTGTTCGGCCTTGGCATCCAGCGCGGCCAGATGCTCCAACGCGGCCGTCAAGGTTTGCATCGCCGGTGTCGGCAATTGCAAACGTTCGAGCAAGGCCCGATAGGTCAACAGATGGCGCTGCCGGCGCGCCTGATCCAGCTCCCCCAGCAATCCGTCCCAATGTTGACGACTGATGCGTACGCTCACGATTCTTCCCTCCACCCTGGCACCGTCAGCTCCCAGGCCAGGCTGCGGCGAATCGCGGCGTCGGGCAGACGCTCGCCACTTTCGATCATGGCCAGATAAGACGGGCTGATGCCTACCGTGCGGGCCAGCGCCTCGACGGCGATGCCCTTCCCTTCGCGCAAACTGCTTAGTTGATCCAGACCTGGAAGAATCGGGTCCGGTGTTGCCACGAGCGGCGCTGGCGCCTGCTGTGGCGGTGCTTCTTTGATGCCTGCTGCTTTCAGTAGAGACTGATACTGAGCCCATGGCAAAACCGCATATTCGGGTTCGCCATCGCGTGCAATTATCTGAATATCCATGACTACCCCGTAGGACAACAACACTTAGCGAGTCGGCACTTTTCCTTAGAAGTGTAATCCTAACAGCGGCCAAGGTCGCGGGGGGTATCTATCTGTAAGCGGACTTCGACAATCAGGGCTTTTTCGGGCCCTGGAGTTGCAGTTGCTCGGGGGTATCGGGCAGACGTTCGACGACTGCCAGTTTTTCCGGTTGCAAGCGGTTGCGCCAAAGTCGGAAGGCGTTGAGTTCATCGTCGAGGGTTTTCATCAGCCAGGCGAGGACGGCGATGTCGTCTAGCATGCCGAATACCGGGATAAAATCCGGGATAGCATCCACCGGGCTGAGGAAATACATCAACCCCGCCACCACCGAAACCAAGGCTTTCGGGCTGATCGCCCGGTACTCACCGCGCCAGTAGGCCAGGCACAAGGCCTGAAGCATACGAAGATCATCTTTGAGTTTGCCGAGTCTATTGCCTTGCGCGGCGCCTTTGCTGGCCACGGCAAACAGCAGCGTCGGCAGGCGACCGCGAGCCAGCAGACGGCCGGCCAGAGGCAGGAATCGAGCGAAATTCCACGGAGCTTTCATCTATTCCTCCCGTTGAAATGTTATCCACACAAATTGTGGATAACCTTGTGAACAGAGCTGCATTTCAGCGCTGAAAGCCCCGTTTCATAAGGGCTACGCTCAGATCGGGCGTTTTTTACTCACATAAAAAAACCCAATATTTCATTGACTTGGCGGCTGAGGGCGTCTAGCGAGCAACCTCAAAGGCTATGACTCCCCCGACCGCCATCGGTTCGCTCTGTTTACCCTTGCCAAGGTCCAGATGCAACAACGCCCCGCATAAGCGAGGCGTTGTTGTCGAAGCCTTGGCTAATTACTTGGCCGCGGCGCCTTCTTTGGCTGGATCCTTGATGGCCATCAGTTCCAGGTCGAAAACCAGAACCGAGTTGGCCGGGATTGCCGGGCTTGGCGATTGAGCGCCGTAAGCCAGATCGCTAGGGATGTACAGCTTGTACTTCTCACCAACGTGCATCAATTGCAGACCTTCAACCCAACCCGGGATCACGCCGCTTACTGGCAGATCGATCGGGCTGCCGCGCTCGACGGAGCTATCGAATACGGTGCCGTTGGTCAGCTTGCCGGTGTAGTGAACGGTCACTACGTCAGTCGGCTTAGGCTGTGGGCCGTCGGCCTTTTTGACGACTTCGTACTGCAGACCCGAAGCGGTGGTGGTCACACCAGCCTTCCTGCCATTTTCTTCGAGGAATTTCTTGCCAGCGGATGCCGACTCTTCGCTCATCTTGGCCATACGCTCTTCAGCACGCTTTTGCAGCGCGGCGAAGGCTTCGACCAGCTCTTCATCTTTCAGCTTCTGTTCTTTCTTGCCGACGGCATCTTCGATGCCCTGGGCTACCGCTTTGGAGTCCAGATCATCCATGCCTTCCTGAGCAAGGCTCTTGCCCATGTTCAGGCCGATACCGTAGGAAGCTTTTTGCGCCGGGGTTTTCAGCTCTACGCTGGTCTGCGAATCACAACCCGCGAGGACCAGGCTAACCAGGGCTACCGCCGCCGCCAACCGATGCTGTTTCATGCTATTTCCTTGTTCATGCGCCGAAAGGGCAATCGAGTAAAGCCGCGAGCTTATCAGGCCGCCACGACCAATGGCTACCGGCATGAGAGCAGTAAACCTGCGATAAGTTCAGGGATTAAAACGCATTTGGGCAAAGCAATGATGAAGCTTATGTCATCTGGTCGCGACAACGACCGACTTACATTCCCCCAACATCTGGCGTAATGGCCACTTGCCACGCACAGCCATGCTCAGGCATAACAGCGCAACAATTCGACAAGGATGTTTATCTTGCGCCTTTTATTCCGCGTGCTGGCTCTGGTCGTCGTGCTGCTGGGACTCGTCCTCGCGGTGGTTTTGTACTACGTGGCCAATCCGAAAATGCCCTTCTACACGCCCGCGCAGCAGGTGCATTACCTGAATCAGTGGGCGGAAGAAGAACGACAGACCTATTACTTCACGCCCCAGGGCACGCAAGTCAAAGGGTTGCGCTATGAGTGGTTTCAGGCGCTGGAGTTGCCCTTTTCGCAGCAACGTTTCGCCGCCCCCGAATACCTCGCGCGCTTCGGTTTTCTCGTCGATCCGCAACAGAAAGCCACGCCGGGCAATCCCGGCAACCTGCCCGTCGGCTTTGCGCGACACCAGAATCCCGGGAGCACCGAGCAATATCTGGACATAACTTGTGCCGCTTGCCACACCGGTGAACTGCGCTTCAACGGCCAAGCCGTGCGCATTGACGGTGGTTCGGCACAGCACGTACTGCCGTCGAGTGTTCCTACGCTGCGCGGTGGCAGTTTCGGACAGGCATTGGTCGCCAGTCTGACCTCGACTTACCTCAACCCATGGAAATTCGAACGCTTTGCCCAACAGGTGCTGGGCGATGACTACGACGCCCGCCACGAGCAATTGCGCAAGGATTTCAAAAGCTCGCTGTACACCTTTCTGAAAGTCGCGTGGAACGACACGCATCGCGGCCTCTACCCCACCGAGGAAGGCCCGGGCCGCGCCGATGCCTTCGGGCGGATTGCCAACGCGACGTTCGGCGATGCCATCTCCCCCGCCAACTATCGCGTGGCCAACGCGCCGGTGGACTACCCGCAGCTATGGGATATGTGGACGTTCGACTGGGTGCAGTGGAACGGTTCGGCGCAACAACCTATGGCGCGCAACATCGGCGAGGCATTGGGGGTGGGTGCCACGCTGCAGTTCTTCAACGCCAACGGTCAGCCGTTGCAAGGCGATGACCGTTACGCTTCCAGCGTCCGTGTACGCGACCTGCACAAGATCGAAGAAACCCTGCAACGCCTACAACCACCCGCCTGGCCGGAAGCTCTGTTTGGCACCGTCGACAGATCGCAGGCAGCCAAGGGACGCGCGCTGTTTACAGAGAACTGCGCCGCTTGCCACGTCCCACGCAAAACCCAGGAAGGCGAACGCTGGGTGCAGCATTTGCGCATGGTGCCAGTGGATGTCATCGGCACCGACCCGAACGCCGCCAACAACATCGCCACCCACCGCTTCGACCTGACGGCGCTGCAATGGGATCTGAAAGAGCTGGAAAAGATGGACGTAAAGCTGCATCCAACACCGACGCAACCGCTCGATCTGAGCCAGTTGTCAGTGGCTAAAGGCCTGGCTTACGTCACCGCATTCGTCGAAAACCGCGCTTATCGCGAAGCGAAGGTGACGCCTGAGGAGAAACCCGGGCTCGACGGTTTTGGTCTGCCGATCGGCGTTCGCGAACAAGTCGCCTACAAGGCGCGCCCACTGGCCGGCATCTGGGCTACCGCGCCGTTTCTACACAACGGTTCGGTGCCAAGCATTTATCAATTGCTGTCGCCGCAGGATGAGCGCGCCACCACCTTCTATAAAGGCACCTTCGAATACGACCCGCGACATCTGGGCTACCGCACCGAAGCCTTCACCAATGGTTTTGTGTTCGACACGCGGGTTACCGGCAACCACAACAGCGGCCATGAATTCCGCGCCGGCGAGCGCGGCAATGGCGTTATCGGCCGGCTGTTGCAGCCCGAAGAACGCTGGGCATTGCTGGAATACCTGAAAGTTCTGGGCGGCCCGCTCGAGGCGCAATTGCCATGATCTCGACCTTCAAGAAAGAATTGCCTTTGTTGGCCAGAGTCTGGTTGTGGCTGGGACGATTGTTGGGCAAAACGTTGTTGATCGTGTTCGCCATCGGACTGCTCGGCTGGGCCGTCGCCACGGCGTGGTTTGCCTGGCAGCACCGTGGCCCGGTTTCAGCACTGGAGCAGATTCCGCCAGACGAGTCGGCCATGACTCAGGATGTGATCCAGACGGCCGTGCGCATCGTCGATCAACACCGCGAAGGCACTCGCTATTTACGCGACGCTCACGCCAAGGCCCATGGTTGTGTGAAAGCGCAGGTGCAGGTTCTGCCGCAACTGGCACAGTCATTGCGACAGGGTGTCTTCAGTGAGCCGGGTAAAACCTGGCAGGCGATGATTCGACTGTCCAATGGCAATGCCTATCCGCAGTTCGACAGCATGCGCGACGCCCGTGGCATGGCGATCAAGTTGCTCGACGTGCCGGGCATGCAACTGCTCGGTAACCGCCAGCAACAGCGCGAACAAGACTTCGTAATGTTCAGTCACCCGAACTTCTTTGTCAGCGATGTCGCCGAGTATCGTCAGAATGTGGCGGCGCAGGCTGACGGTAAAAAGGTCATGGCGTTTTTTCCGGGATGGGATCCACGCACTTGGCAGATCCGCCATCTGTTTATTGCGCTGGCAACACTGTCGCCGCCGCCGGACAGTCCGACCGGGACGACTTACTTCTCGGTATCGCCCTACAAGTTGGGTGAGGCCAATGTGAAATTTCGGGTAACGCCCGATCCGGACAATTGCCCAACCTACACCTTGCCCAAGCAGAACCACGATTTGCCGAACTTCCTGCGCGGCGCCCTGAATCAGCAGTTATCAACGGATCGCGTGCCTGCTTGTTACGTGCTGCAGATCCAGCGCCAGGATGCCAATAAATACATGCCGATCGAGGACACCAGCATCGAGTGGCGCGAGCAAGATGCACCGTTCGAATCCGTTGCCCGCATCACCCTGCCACCTCAGGATTTCGATACACCACAGCAAAATCTTCTAT
This sequence comes from Pseudomonas sp. LBUM1648, assembly GCF_059716145.1. Taxonomy (NCBI): domain Bacteria; kingdom Pseudomonadati; phylum Pseudomonadota; class Gammaproteobacteria; order Pseudomonadales; family Pseudomonadaceae; genus Pseudomonas; species Pseudomonas sp. LBUM1648. The sequence goes on along the minus strand of NZ_CP166808.1, from coordinate 1,896,212 downwards.
GCGACAACCTTTCGTTCAACCCATGGTTTGGCATCGAAGCACATCGCCCGATCGGCGGAATCAACCGACTGCGTAAAGCGGTGTACGAAGCGGTCAGCGACTATCGCCACCAGCGCAACGGTGAATGATCAATGCCTGGCCGGTACGTTCTTCACAGCGGATGATGCCGCAACCTTTCCGACACGCGGCCAGGTTTTGCTCGGAAGAAGAACGCTGAGGATTCCGGCGTTGGCGGCTTTGTCGACAAACATTTGCGGACTCACAGCGCCGGCGCTGATTTTTTGCTCAAGGCCTTGAGCAAGCGAAGAACATTGCCCATTGTCCGAAAGTGACCCGTCTGGCAGGCATTACATAGATATATGCAGCGAAAATAACCCAAACGCCAGACAGCAAAAAGCCCGCACTGGGCGGGCTTTCTGTGGTGATCTGGCGTTCAGTGTTCCAGATTACCGAATATGGCGCAGCGGACGGGACTCGAACCCGCGACCCCCGGCGTGACAGGCCGGTATTCTAACCGACTGAACTACCGCTGCGCGAAACGCTTGAAACGAATGGTGGGTGATGACGGGATCGAACCGCCGACATTCTGCTTGTAAGGCAGACGCTCTCCCAGCTGAGCTAATCACCCTTCGCTTCGTTACGGGGCGCATTATGCCACAAGTTTTCGTAAAGTGTTGATTTAATTGAAGTTTTTTCAAAAAAATCTGAAAACCGGTGAAACAACACATCCCGCGGGTACAACGTACAAACTTGAGACAGAAAAAAACCCGCCTCAGCGGGTTTTTCCGTGGTGACCTGGCGTTCAGCGTTCCAGGTTACCGAATATGGCGCAGCGGACGGGACTCGAACCCGCGACCCCCGGCGTGACAGGCCGGTATTCTAACCGACTGAACTACCGCTGCGCGTAACACATGAAACGAATGGTGGGTGATGACGGGATCGAACCGCCGACATTCTGCTTGTAAGGCAGACGCTCTCCCAGCTGAGCTAATCACCCTTCGCTTCGGTGTGGCGCGCATTCTACGGAGCGACCCCACCTCTGGCAAGCACTTTTTTAAATAATTTTCTCAGGCCTTCCAAAGGCTTAGAGAAGGGTTGGCCTATGCCACGGCGAAGACAATAATGCCCCCCTTTGTATAAAGGAGAGACTCACCCCATGTGGTTCAAAAACCTGCTTATCTATCGCCTGACCCAAGACCTGCCTGTCGACGCCGAGGCGCTGGAAACTGCACTGGCCACCAAACTGGCGCGTCCATGTGCAAGCCAGGAGTTGACCACCTACGGCTTCGTCGCGCCGTTCGGCAAAGGCGAAGATGCTCCACTGGTGCACATCAGCGGTGATTTCCTGCTGATTTCTGCGCGTAAAGAAGAACGCATTCTGCCGGGCAGCGTCGTGCGCGACGCGGTCAAGGAAAAGGTCGAAGAAATCGAAGCCGAGCAGATGCGCAAGGTCTATAAGAAAGAACGCGACCAGATCAAGGATGAAATCATCCAGGCGTTCCTGCCGCGCGCCTTTATCCGCCGCTCGTCGACCTTCGCCGCCATCGCGCCGAAGCAAGGGCTGATTCTGGTCAACTCGGCCAGCCCGAAACGCGCCGAAGACCTGCTGTCGACCTTGCGTGAAGTGATCGGCACCCTGCCCGTTCGCCCACTGACTGTGAAGATGGCTCCAACGGCGGTCATGACGGATTGGGTTACCACGCAGAAAGCCGCTGACGACTTCTACGTGCTGGACGAGTGCGAACTGCGCGACACCCACGAAGACGGCGGCATCGTCCGTTGCAAGCGTCAGGACCTGACCAGCGAAGAAATCCAGCTGCACCTGAGTACCGGCAAAGTGGTCACTCAACTGTCGCTGGCCTGGCAGGACAAATTGTCGTTCATGCTCGACGACAAGATGACCGTCAAGCGCCTGAAGTTCGAAGATCTGTTGCAGGATCAGGCGGAACAGGACGGCGGCGACGAAGCCCTGGGCCAACTGGATGCCAGCTTCACCCTGATGATGCTGACGTTCGGCGACTTCCTGCCGGCGCTGGTTGAAGCGTTGGGTGGTGAAGAGACTCCGCAAGGGATCTAAAGCCTCTCGCAAGCACCTTCTTCTATAGAGGGTGCCTGAAAAAAGATCGCAGCCTTCGGCAGCGCCTGCATTTGGAATGCATTTTCCTGTAGGTGCTGCCGAAGGCTGCGATCTTTTTGCAAGCACCGTATGCTTAGCTTCCTAACGCTTTCACATAACAAGGAACAAGCCATGCGCGCACTGGCTGCACTCAGCCGCTTTGTCGGCAATACCTTCGCTTACTGGGTTCTGATTTTCGCCGTCGTGGCCTTCCTGCAACCTTCGTGGTTCCTCGGCTTGAAAAGCGCGATCGTGCCGCTGCTCGGACTGGTGATGTTCGGCATGGGTCTGACGCTCAAACTCGACGACTTCGCCGCTGTCGCCCGCCATCCATGGCGTGTGGCGCTGGGCGTGGTTGCGCACTTCGTGATCATGCCCGGCGTGGCGTGGTTGCTTTGCCAGGTGTTTCACCTGCCCCCGGAAATCGCCGTCGGCGTGATTCTGGTCGGTTGCTGCCCAAGCGGCACCTCTTCCAACGTGATGACGTGGCTGGCTCGCGGTGATCTGGCACTGTCGGTGGCCATCGCCGCCGTCACCACCCTCCTCGCCCCGCTGCTGACCCCGGCGCTGATCTGGCTGCTGGCTTCGGCGTGGCTGCCGGTATCGTTCATGGAGCTGTTCTGGTCGATCCTGCAAGTGGTGCTGCTGCCGATCATCCTTGGCGTGGTGGCGCAACGGTTGCTCGGTGACAAGGTGCGTCACGCGGAGGATGTATTGCCGCTGGTGTCGGTGGTCAGCATCGTGATCATCGTCACTGCGGTGGTCGCCGCCAGTCAGGCAAAAATCGCCGAATCCGGTTTGCTGATCATGGCCGTGGTGATGCTGCACAACAGCTTCGGCTACTTGCTGGGCTACTTCACCGGACGTCTATTCAAATTGCCGCTGGCTCAGCGCAAATCGCTGGCGCTGGAAGTCGGCATGCAGAATTCGGGGTTGGGTGCCGCACTGGCCAGCGCACACTTCTCGCCACTGGCAGCGGTGCCAAGCGCGTTGTTCAGCGTCTGGCACAACATTTCCGGAGCGTTGCTCTCCACTTATTTCCGGCGGATGAGCGAGAAAGAAGATGAACAGGCGCTGGCTCAACGAGCTACGGACTGATCGGGAAACTTGATCCCCGGGTTAATGCGCGGCACTCTATTGCGCAACGCGGGGACGACCTCGCGGCTCGATCGAGTTTTTTAATCTGGGGACGACCCCGTCAATCGATGGAGGTCTCTCATGTCCTGGATCATTCTGTTTTTCGCCGGCCTGTTCGAAGTTGGCTGGGCTGTCGGCCTGAAATACACCGATGGCTTCAGCCGTCCACTTCCCACTGCACTGACCGTTGCGGCCATGGCCATCAGCCTTGGCCTGCTCGGCCTTGCGATGAAGGAATTGCCGCTGGGCACGGCCTACGCGATCTGGACCGGCGTGGGTGCCGTGGGTACGGTGATTGCCGGGATCATTCTGTTTGGTGAGTCAATGGCGTTGATTCGGCTGGCCAGTGTGGCGTTGATCATCACCGGGTTGATCGGGCTCAAGGTCAGCGCTTAGGCCTCTACCGCTATCGCGAGCAGGCTCACTCCTACAGGGGAACGCATTCCAACTGTGGGAGCGAGCTTGCTCGCGAAGAGGCCAGATCAGGCGACAACTATCTAACAGTGCCCCGCAACTCCCCCACCAACCCCTGCAACTTCAATGGCTCTGCCACCTCAACCGTCACCGGCGCTCCCGCCACCAACGTCACCCGCGACCACAACCGGCGGAACACGCCCTTGTTCGGATCGCGACTGAAGAAACTCCCCCACAACCCCTGCAATGCCAGCGGAATCACCGGCACCGGCGTTTCCTCGAGAATCCGCGTCACCCCCCCCTTGAACTCGTTGATCTCGCCATCGGCCGTCAACTTGCCCTCGGGGAAAATGCACACCAGTTCACCGTCCTTCAGATATTGGGCGATCCGGGTGAAGGCCTTTTCGTAGATCTGGATGTCTTCGTTGCGTCCGGCAATCGGAATAGTCCCCGCCGTGCGGAAGATAAAGTTCAGTACCGGCAGGTTGTAGATCTTGTAGTACATGACAAAGCGAATCGGCCGACGCACCGCGCCGCCAATCAACAGCGCATCAACAAACGACACGTGGTTACACACCAGCAACGCCGCGCCTTCATCCGGGATCGCTTCAAGGTTGCGATGCTCGACGCGGTACATGGAATGGCTGAGCAGCCAGATCATGAAACGCATGCTGAACTCGGGGACGATCTTGAAGATGTAGGCGTTGACGCCGATGTTCAGCAGCGACACCACGAGGAACAGTTGCGGGATCGACAGCTTGGCCAGGCTTAACAGCACGATTGAAACGATGGCGGACACCACCATAAACAGCGCGTTGAGAATGTTGTTGGCCGCGATCACCCGCGCCCGCTCGTTCTCGGCGGTGCGCGACTGGATCAATGCATACAGCGGCACAATGTAGAAACCGCCGAAAATACCGAGGCCGAGGATGTCGACCAGTACCGCCCAGGTGTGGCCAAAGCCAAGCACTTCGGTCCAGCTATGGCCGGTGACACTGTCGGGAATTCCACCGGAATGCCACCACAGCAGCAGGCCGAACACCGTCAGGCCGAACGAGCCGAACGGCACCAGACCGATCTCGACTTTGCGCCCGGAGAGCTTCTCGCAGAGCATCGAACCCAGCGCGATCCCCACCGAGAACACCGTGAGAATTAGCGTGACCACGGTTTCGTCGCCGTGCATCCATTCCTTGGCGTAGGCCGGGATCTGCGTCAGATAAATCGCCCCGACAAACCAGAACCACGAGTTGCCGACAATCGAACGCGACACCGCAGGCGTCTGGCCCAAACCTAGTTTCAATGTGGCCCAGGACTGACTGAAAATATTCCAGTTCAGGCGCATTTCTGGCGATGACGCCGCTGCGCGGGGAATGCTGCGGCTGGCCAGATAACCCAGCACGGCAATGCCGACGATGGCGATCGACACCAGCGGCGCGTAGTGGGTCGAGGACATGATGATCCCGGCGCCGATGGTCCCGGCGAGAATCGCCAGGAATGTGCCCATTTCCACCAGACCGTTGCCGCCGACCAACTCTTCCTCACGCAACGCCTGCGGCAAGATCGAATACTTCACCGGCCCGAACAGCGCCGAGTGGGTGCCCATGGCGAATAGCGCCACCAGCATCAGCGACAGATGATCGAACAGGAAGCCGACCGATCCTACCGCCATGATCGCGATTTCCGCGAGTTTGATCAGACGGATCAGCGCGTCCTTGGCGAACTTCTCGCCGAACTGCCCGGCCAGCGCCGAGAACAGAAAGAACGGCAGGATAAACAGCAACGCACACAAGTTGACCCAGATGGAGCGGTCACCCTCGATGGTCAGCCGATAGAGAATGGCAAGGATCAGCGACTGCTTAAACACGTTGTCGTTGAACGCACCGAGCGACTGCGTGATGAAAAACGGCAAGAAACGCCGGGTGCGCAGCAGGTTGAACTGTGAGGGGTGACTCATCTTCCGTGTTTCCCTGATGTTGGGTAGTGAGGCCTGGGTTCTTGTATTGGAATCTCGAACCGCGATCCAGGCCACACCTTACCTAAACTTTTCAGGTTATTTCTTCAAACCTGCAATGCAGGGCGAGACAAACAGCTCGCCACGCCACGCACCTTGCACCGTCCGTTTGCCCACAATCAGCCACATCACCGCCAGCAACGCCACCAGCACGCAGCCGACCACACTGAAAAAGCCGAGGTTCAAGGTGCTGGCAAGTTTCAGCGTTGCCAGCGAATAAACGCCCAACGGGAAGGTAAAGCCCCACCAACCCAGGTTGAACGGAATGCCGTCTCGCAGATAGCGCACGGTAATCAGCAGCGCCATCAGCATCCACCACAGACCGAAGCCCCACAGCGTGATCCCGGCCACCAAACCAAGGCCCGCAGCGATTTCACCAATACCCGGCAAACCGTTGGCGGCGAAGATGGCCGGCGCATCAGCGCCCAGCAGGAGCATGCCCAGCGCACCGGTGCCGATCGGGCCCAGGGCCAGCCAGCTCGATGCGGCCATGTTTTCGTGGGGCAGTTTGTGCAGGGCCATGCGCAGCAACAGGATCGTCAGAATGCTGAACGCGACCGGTAGGGAAAATGCCCAGAGCACGTAGCTTGTGGTCAGCACCACCAGTTGCGAGTGGGCATCGCTCAGGTGCGGTGCGAGCAATCCACCGCTGGCCGCAGCTACCTCTGCGGCTACCACGGGCAACAGCCAAACGGCCGTCATCTGGTCGATGCTGTGTTCCTGACGGGTAAACATCATGTAGGGGATCAACACGCCACAGGCCAGCGACATCGCCACGTCAATCCACCACAGCACTTCGGCGAGATGGATGACGCCATTGCCCCAGCGCGGCAGGCCGAACAGCAGAAAGCCGTTAATGATTGTCGCCAGGCCCATGGGAATGGTGCCGAAGAACATCGACACAGTGGAGTGGCCAAAAATCCGCCGCGCTTCATCGAAGAACAGAATCCAGCGGGCGGCATAGCCAGCGGTAAACAACGTGAACAACAGAATGTTGAACAGCCATAGCCCTTCGGCCACCGCGTGTAGACCGGGTATCGCCACCGGCAAATTCGCCAACGCCAGAGCCAGCACGCCGGTGCCCATGGTTGCGGCAAACCAGTTCGGGGTGAATTGGCGGATCACTTCGCGGGGATGCTGAAGTTGGCTGAACGGCTTGATGCCGCGTTTAACGCTGTTAGGGCAAGTCATCATGAACTCCTGTCCTCTGGTGAGGTTGAGTCCATGGTAGATCTGAATCGAATATCTATATAACGGGTAATTTCTCTAACTGTTATCTGTTTTACAGATAAGCAGTCAGACGCTGCCTTCGCTCTCGATCACCAGAATCCGCGCCGCGCCCTGCGGATGGGCGACGTGTTCGGTGCCGACCGAGGCGTGGAAGATGTCTCCGACTTCGAGCAACGTCTGCTTTTCCTCACCGTTTTCGCGATAGCGCATCTGTACTTGCCCATCGAGCACCACGAACACTTCTTCGCCGTCATTGATGTGCCATTTATACGGTTGATCGGTCCAGTGCAGACGTGTGGTGATGCCGTTCATGTTGGCGATATCGAGTGCGCCCCAGGCTCGGTCGGCGGTGAAGGCCTTGCTGCGAATAATCTTCATGAGTGGATCCGAGAACAGAATGACTGGGGCAAGGCTAACCGAAAGCGCTGCGGTTATGGAGCGCCGCACACCTTGGCCGGTTGCGGACGCAGACTGAGCAACAAAGCACCGACGGCCAGTACGATGAGTACCCCGCCATACACATCGGTCATGGCAAGCAGTCCGAGGCTATGGGTGAAATGTCCTGCCAGCAGAGCCGGTAAGCAAAACGCCAGATAGCTCAACACGTAATACGCCGACATCAACCCGGCCCGTTCATGGGGCAATGCCAGCGGCACCAGGCTGCGTACCGCGCCGAGGAAGCCTGAACCAAAACCACAACCGGCGACCAGCGTACCGAGGAAAAACAGCGACAGACTGGCGCTGTGCACACCCAGCAGAATCAGCACCAGACCGCTCGGCAGCAAGCTTGCACCTATCTGCAAAGCCCGAGTGGCGGCACCATTACGCAAGGTGAAAATCATCAGCGCACCGGTCACTGTCAACGCCGCCACGGTCGCGCCACCGATCAGGTTGGAGGTGGAACCGGTGGCGGTGCGCACCAGCGATGGCGCCAGCGATGCGTAAAAACCGCCGAGCGCCCAGGTCGCGGTGTTCAGCGGCAGCACTCGCCACAACGTGGCACGGGCCTGAACCGGTACATGCAAAGTCGGCCGCAACGAGGCCCACGCCCCGACTTGCGGCGTAATGCTTTCCGGCAGGCGCCAGACGTACAACGCCTGCCCCACAAACAGCGCGAGCAGCAGCCAGTAAGTCAGTTGCAACGGCGCCGGGGCAAATTCGGCCAGCAAACCACAACCCATTGCCCCCAATGCCATCCCGAGCAACGGGGCAACGCTATTAATCAATGGCCCGTGCTGGCGGTCAGTATCGAGCAGCGTCGCACTTAACACCGCAGTGGCCATGCCGGTGGCAAAACCTTGCAGTACCCGCGCTCCGATCAACCAACTGACGCTGTCGGCATAGATAAACAGCAACATCGCCAGTGCATTGAGCAGCACCGCGGTGAAGATCACCGGTTTGCGTCCCAAATGATCCGAGAGCGAACCGACGGTCAGTAGAGCCGCCAGCAGGCTCAACGCGTAGACACCGAAAATCAGGGTCAGCACCGCTGCCGAGAAGTGCAGTTGATCCTGATACAGGTGATACAACGGCGTCGGCGCGGTGGAAGCGGCGAGAAAACTGAGTAAGGTGATCGCCAGAAACCACAGGTTCGAGCGATGGGAAACGGGACTATTCATGTGCACACTCCGCAAAAGCTAATTTTTTGCTTTTGCGGAGTGTGCTACCGCCCAACGCTTAAAGCAAATTCTTTGTGTTAAGGTCTGCCGCATGGCTATTAAAGAAGGTTTACGCCCGGGCGGTCGTAGTGCCCGAGTGCAAGAGTCGATTCACTCGGCAGTCCGCGCGCTTCTGCAAGAACAGGAGCGTTCAACTGTGACCGTGCCGCAAATCGCGGCGCGCGCCGGGGTGACGCCGTCGACGATTTATCGGCGCTGGGGTGATCTGGCGGCGTTGCTGGCCGACGTCGCCCTCGCCCGCATGCGTCCCGACAGCGAGCCGGCGCAAACCGGTAGCCTGCGTAGCGATGTCCGCGCGTGGGCCGAGCAATACCTCGACGAGATGAGTTCGGAGCCGGGCCGCAACATGATGCGCGACGTGCAGGCGAGCGCGACGCCGGGGTATTGCGTGACGATTATCGGGGCGCAGTTGCAGACCATCATCGAACGGCACCCCGCTGAAACGGCGCCGAGTGTTGATCGGTTGATCAATCTGGTGGTGGCGCCGGTGGTGTTCCGGATTCTGTTTTCGGCTACGGCGCTGGAGATAGAGGAGCTGCACCGGTTGATCGATATTGCGTTGAAACAGGACTGACGCCTTCGCGAGCAAGCTCGCTCCCACAGGGGAATGCATTCCAAATGTGGGAGTGAGCTTGCTCGCGAAAAGGCCCGCCCAATCACCATCAAAACCACCCGATTCCCTGCCTGCGACACCCCGCCACGCCACGACCTTGGTCGACACTGACTAACCGCCGCACTCATGCGAGACTGTCCGCCCGGGCAGGAGTGCCGGGGAGTCTTCTGTCGGGAGTGTTGCATGCCGTTGTCCACCGGGCTGATCGCCGTTGTCGCCCTGGCCTATATGGCCATCATGTTCGCCATCGCCTTCTACGGCGACCGTCGCAGTGCGCCGCTGCCGCCGCGAGTGCGTGCCTGGGTGTACAGCCTGTCGCTGGCGGTTTATTGCACCAGTTGGACATTCTTCGGCGCGGTTGGTCAGGCCGCCGAACAGTTGTGGTCATTCCTGCCGATTTACCTCGGGCCGATTTTGCTGTTAGTCGGCGCGCCGTGGGTTCTGCAAAAAATGGTGATGATCAGCAAGCAGGAGAACATAACCTCCATCGCCGACTTCATCGCCGCACGCTACGGCAAATCGCAATCGCTGGCGGTAGTCGTGGCGCTGATCTGCCTGGTCGGCGTCCTCCCCTATATCGCCCTGCAACTCAAAGGCATCGTCCTCGGCGTAAACCTGTTGATCGGCGCCGGTGCCGACGCGATGGGCACCCGCGCCCAGGACACCGCGCTGATCGTGTCGCTGGTGCTGGCGCTGTTCACCATCGTCTTCGGCACACGCAACCTCGACGCCACGGAACACCACCGTGGCATGGTGCTGGCGATTGCCTTTGAGTCTTTGGTCAAGCTGTTCGCGTTTCTCGCCGTCGGCGCCTTCGTCACTTATGGCCTGTATGACGGCTTCGACGATTTGTTCAATCAGGCGATGCTCGCCCCGCGCCTTGAGGAATACTGGAAGGAAACGATTAATTGGCCGTCGATGGTGGTACAGACCGGCGTGGCGATGATGGCGATCATTTGTTTGCCGCGACAGTTTCACGTCACGGTGGTCGAGAACATCGACCCGCAGGATCTGCGCCTGGCCAAATGGGTGTTTCCGGCTTACCTCGCCTTGGCCGCGCTGTTTGTAGTCCCTATCGCCCTCGCCGGTCAGATGCTACTGCCGAGCGATGTGCTGCCGGACTCGTTCGTGATCAGCCTCCCTCTGGCCCAGGCCCATCCGGCGCTGGCGATGCTGGCGTTTATCGGCGGCGCTTCGGCGGCGACCGGCATGGTCATCGTCGCCAGCGTGGCGCTGTCGACCATGGTCTCCAACGACATGCTGTTGCCGTGGCTATTGCGGCGCAACAACGCCGAGCGCCCGTTCGAAGTGTTCCGCCAGTGGATGCTGTCGGTGCGCCGAGTCAGCATCGTAGTGATTCTGCTGCTGGCTTACGTCGCCTATCGCTTGCTCGGCTCCACCGCCAGCCTGGCGACCATCGGCCAGATCGCCTTCGCCGCGGTGACACAACTGGCCCCGGCCATGCTCGGCGCACTGTACTGGAAACAAGCCAACCGTCGCGGCGTGTTTGCCGGTCTCGCTACGGGCACCTTCTTGTGGTTTTACACATTGATCCTGCCGATTGCCGCGCGCAGCCTCGGCTGGCCGCTGGACACGTTCCCCGGCCTGGCGTGGCTGCACAGCAACCCGTTGAATCTGCCAATCACGCCGTTGACCCAAGGCGTGGTGCTGTCGCTGGCGGGCAACTTCACGTTGTTCGCCTGGGTTTCGGTGCTGTCTCGCACACGTGTGTCGGAGCACTGGCAGGCCGGGCGTTTCATCGGCCAGGAAATCAGCGCCCGGCCGAGTGCGCGCTCGATGCTGGCGGTGCAGATTGATGATTTGCTGCAACTGGCGGCACGCTTTGTCGGTGAAGAACGCGCGCGGCAAAGCTTTATCCGTTTCGCTTATCGCCAAGGCAAAGGCTTCAACCCGAATCAGAACGCCGACGGTGAATGGATCGCCCACACCGAGCGATTGCTGGCGGGTGTCCTCGGCGCCTCTTCGACAAGAGCGGTAGTAAAAGCCGCCATCGAAGGTCGGGAAATGCAGTTGGAGGATGTCGTCCGAATTGCTGACGAAGCCTCGGAAGTGTTGCAGTTCAACCGCGCCCTGCTGCAAGGCGCCATCGAGAACATCACCCAGGGCATCAGCGTGGTCGACCAGTCGCTGAAACTGGTGGCGTGGAATCGGCGCTATCTGGAGCTGTTCAACTACCCGGACGGCCTGATCAGCGTCGGCCGGCCAATCGCCGACATCATTCGCTACAACGCCGAACGCGGTTTGTGCGGCCCCGGCGAAGCGGAAGTCCACGTCGCCCGACGCCTGCACTGGATGCGTCAGGGCCGCGCGCATACGTCTGAACGACTGTTCCCCAACGGCCGGGTGATCGAGCTGATCGGCAACCCGATGCCCGGCGGCGGTTTCGTCATGAGTTTTACTGACATCACCGCGTTCCGTGAAGCCGAGCAGGCGCTGACCGAGGCCAACGAGGGGCTGGAGCAACGGGTCAGTGAGCGGACTCAAGAGCTCTCGCAGCTCAACGTCGCCTTGACCGAAGCCAAGGGCACCGCCGAGGCCGCCAACCAGTCGAAAACCCGCTTTCTCGCGGCAGTCAGCCATGACTTGATGCAACCGTTGAACGCCGCGCGGCTGTTCTCTGCCGCCCTCTCCCATCAGGACGACGGTTTGAGCAGCGAGGCGCAGAAACTGGTTCACCACCTCGACAGCTCGTTGCGTTCGGCTGAAGACCTGATCAGTGATCTGCTGGACATTTCCCGCCTGGAAAACGGCAAGATCAACCCGGATCGCAAGGCGTTTGTGGTCAATGAGCTGTTCGACACCCTAGGTGCCGAGTTCAAGGCGCTGGCGCAGGAACAAGGTTTGAGCTTCCGTGTGCGTGGCAGCCATTTGCGCATCGACAGCGACATCAAGTTGCTGCGGCGGATTCTGCAAAACTTCCTGACCAACGCTTTTCGCTACGCCAAAGGTCCGGTGCTGCTGGGTGTGCGGCGACGTGGTGGGGAGTTGTGTCTGGAGGTATGGGATCGCGGGCCGGGTATTCCGGAAGACAAGCAGCAGGTGATTTTCGAAGAGTTCAAACGCCTCGACAGCCATCAGACCCGCGCCGAAAAAGGCCTGGGGCTGGGCTTGGCGATCGCTGATGGTTTGTGTCGCGTACTCGGCCATACATTGCGCGTGCGCTCGTGGCCGGGGCGCGGCAGCGTGTTCAGTGTCAGTGTGCCGCTGGCTCGCACGCAGGCTTTGCCGGCGAGCGCTGCTGTCGAGCTGAACGGCAAGTTGCCAAGCGGCGCCCGGGTGCTGTGTATCGACAACGAAGACAGCATTCTGATCGGCATGAACAGCCTGTTGAGTCGCTGGGGCTGTCAGGTCTGGACAGCGCGCAATCGCGAGGAATGTGAGGCGCTGCTCAGTGACGGGGTGCGGCCGCAACTGGCGTTGGTCGACTATCACCTGGATCACGGCGATACCGGCACTGAACTGATGGCGTGGTTGCGTACGCGTCTGGGCGAGCCGGTGCCGGGCGTGGTGATCAGCGCCGACGGGCGACCCGAGATGGTCGCGCAGGTGCATGCGGCGGGGCTGGATTATCTGGCCAAACCGGTGAAACCGGCGGCGTTGCGGGCGTTGCTGAGTCGGTATTTGCCGCTTTAAAAGCACAAGATCGCAGCCTGCGGCAGCGCCTACATGGATCCCGTGTAGGCGCTGCCGCAGACTGCGATCTTTTGATCTTTATTCCGGCAACTCAACCAGCCCATCGACATCCGTCATCGCCCGCTCCAGCAGATCCGCCGGCAAGCTCTTGCTCGCCCGTGCGCCCAGCAGTTTGAGCTGCTCACTGCGGCTGACCAGGTTGCCGCGCCCTTCTGTCAGTTTGTTGCGTGCTGAGCTGTAGGCTTTGTCCAGTTGTTGCAGGCGATTGCCGACCTCGTCCAGATCCTGAATGAACAGCACGAACTTGTCGTAGAGCCAACCGGCGCGCTCGGCGATTTCCCGGGCGTTCTGACTCTGGCGCTCCTGCTTCCACAGGCTGTCGATGACGCGCAGTGTCGCCAGCAACGTGGTCGGGCTGACAATGACGATGTTGCGATCGAACGCCTCCTGAAACAAAGAAGGCTCGGCCTGCAATGCCGCCGAAAACGCCGCTTCGATCGGTACGAACAGCAAGACGAAATCGAGACTGTGCAGGCCTTCCAGGCGCTTGTAATCCTTGCCGGCGAGGCCTTTGACGTGATTGCGCAGGGACAGCACGTGCTGTTTGATCGCGATCTGCCCAAGCGTGTCGTCGTCGGCGGCAACGTACTGTTGATACGCCGTGAGGCTGACCTTGGAGTCGACCACCACTTGTTTGTCGCCCGGCAGATAAATGATCACATCCGGCTGGAAGCGCTCGCCATCCGGGCCTTTGAGGTTGACCTGGGTCTGGTACTCGCGGCCCTTCTCGAGACCTGCGTGTTCCAACACGCGCTCAAGGATCAGCTCGCCCCAGTTGCCCTGGGTTTTCTGGCCTTTCAGTGCACGGGTCAGGTTGGTCGCTTCGTCACTCAGGCGCAGGTTGAGCGCCTGCAAGCGCTCCAGTTCCTTGGCCAGCGAGAAGCGCTCTCGGGCTTCGGCCTGATAGCTTTCCTCCACGCGCTTTTCGAAAGACTGAATGCGTTCTTTCAACGGATCGAGCAACTGGCCAAGGCGCTGCTGACTGGTCTCGGCGAAACGCTGTTCGCGCTCGTCGAAGATCTTGCCTGCCAGCTCGGCGAACTGCGCACGCAGCTCATCGCGCGAACCTTGCAGGTCGTCGAGGCGTTGCTGATGGCTTTCCTGTTGTTCACGCAGCTCGGCGTTCAGCGAAGCCGCCTGAGCGTCGAGGCGACGCAGTTCCGCCTCTTTGTTGGCGCGTTCGAGGTTCCAGGCGTGAGAGGCATCACGGGCGTCGTCGCGCTCGATTTGCAGCAACTCGACTTCGCGGCGCAGAGCCGCCAGATCAGCTTGCTTGGCCGCGTTGGCCTGGCCGAGATCGGCAACTTCGTCACGGCTGGCATCGAGTTGAGCGTTGAGCCCGTCCTGCGCCAGTTGCGCCATAGCCAGCCGCTCTTCAAGCAACGCCACCTCGGCTTGTCGGTCGCTCGCCCGGCGTTGCAGTTGCCAAGCCAACGCCAGCAGCGGCAGCCCCGCCCCTGCGAGACCGAGCAGCACGCTGGTCAAGTCCATAGCCATAGCCACTCCTGCCGATCCGATAAAGTCTGAAGGTTAACCAAGGTGTCAGAACTTGGACAGCTCAGTCTTCGATGAGGCCAAGTTCCTGTTGCGCACGGTGATCGCCGGCGCGTGCGGCCTGGCGTAACAGATCCTGACCGATACGGCGATCCCGGGCATTGCCACACTCGCGGCACATCAACTGGCCGAGACGGCTTTGCGCAGCGACCACGCCTTCGCGCGCCGGTTGCTTGAGCAAGCGGCCGGCCAGATGTTTGGCATTATGGCTGTCGCTCAGGCGCGGGCTGTCGAGCAGCCACTCGGCAACGCGCACGGAAAATCGCTTAGGGGGGGTAACACGGGGAGGTTCTGAGGTAACAGAGTCTGATACTGAGCGAAACTTCATAAAGCACTGTGGGACAGATCGGAAGGCGCGCCACTCTACTCTCTTTTTCTTACAGGTAAAGTCGAAAAATAACCCGGCACGCCCGTCCTAGAGCAAGCGCTCGGGACAATCCACAGAAGCTGTGGATAACTCAGTGGACAACCGCCCTCCAACCGTCGCAAAGCCTTGTAGAATGGGGCTCACAGTCAAACTGACGATTTTTTCACCAACAAAAAAAAGCGATGTTTTTCATTGACTTAAACTTTCGTTACAGGCAGCCACCGGAGTCAGGATTGATGTGACAGCGCCGTTACAGCGCGCGCAACTAATGTGCACAAGTACCTGTTACCCGGTTATATCGATGCGCTTTTTCGGGTCGTTTTGGCAGTAATCCTGGGGATAAGCCGCTCTGTCGCGTGGTTTTACAAAAAATCCCTCACCGACCAACGGTCGAGATGTGAGCCAGTTCGGGGCAGTCCAGCGTCTCGCAAGGCAGATCTGTCCCCCGCCTGCAATATTTTTCAACGCAGAGTTTGCTTTACCCATTTCGATCCGTTAGTATCCGCGGCGTTAGTACCAAGCTGAAAGTCAATTCCGGTCGAACACATCCCCACGGTCAATCTTCTTCACAGAAGCCTTCACCGAAAAAAGCGGGAACGACCCCTCGATGGTTTCCAGGTAAATCTTGCGACGACACCGCCTTTGAATGAATGCAAAGGGTGTTGCGAAGGCTACTTACTCTGACCGAACCAACCTGCAAATTGATCAGGATCTTCACCCCGGGCCCAGAACCTTTGCCCTTGATGTGTTGCCTGCCCTCCTAAGTACCTACCTGCCAGCCCAAGCGCGCCAAATTATCAGCGCTTCAAACTGGCTGCTTTGTTCCAGTCGGGTTCTTTGTTCGACCAATGGTGGTCGACATTACTGGAACGTTTTAACGTTGCACGGTTCTTATCCGTGTCATTTGTAGGAACACCTAATAACTATGTCTACTCAAATCCATACTCAGGATGCCATTCGCACCCTAACCAATGCTTTTGCTCCAATGAACTGCCTGATCATGGCCGCTCGCAAAGGTTGCTTCAGCTTCACCGTAGTCAATGAACACGGGATCGCCCGCCACAGCGAGCGTCTGTACCCCGATCAATACTCCAGCGCCGAACCGCTGCAGGCCGTGATCGACCGTACCCGTCAGGCATTGATTGCCTGAGAGCCGCAAAGGCTGCAAAAGCAAAAGCAAAAGCAAAAGCAAAAGCAAAAGCCTCGCTTAAAACGCGGGGCTTTTTATTGCCTGATATTTCACTTTTTACTCTTGGCGCATAAGCACCATCGGATATAAGGGTTATAACTCGCAGCCGGAAATATTTTAAAAACAGACCTTTACGTCGCGAATATGACACTACACTTCAACTCAAGCGGCGTGATCCGCTTCCGGCGAGCCTGAGTCGATCCACCGCTGCCAAGGCCCCCTTCAGGTTTCGCCGCCCAATAACAAGATCCGAGGGATTTATGGGTATCGCTGCCAGCGAACTGTGTCGCTATGTGATCCGTCCTACGCTGATTTATCTGGGACGTCACTGCGCAACCGCCGAATCCCTTTTGCTGGGCATTGCCGCCAGCCAGTCCGCCCTCGGATCAGCCCTGCATGACCGCCGTGGCCACGGCCTCTATCGCATCGCCGAGCATCGTCATCAGGCACTCTGGGATGATTACCTCGCGCTCGATCCGGAGCGTGCCAGCCTGGTTCGCGGGCTCGCCAGTCAACATGCCTTTCTAAGCGGCCCGCACCTGGAACTGACCGTCAATCTACGTTACGCCACAGCCATCGCCTGGCTATTGGTAGAAGAACAAAACCCCACCCTCCCCGAACCGAACGATCTGCTCGGCATGGCGCGCATCTGGCGTCAGACCTTCCAGCCTCAGGGTCGTCTGCGTGACTTCACGTACGCCTGGCAAACTTGTGTTTCACCGCTGAATCAGGTCGCTTGCTGACCGAGCAGTTTCACAAGATCGCTCAACCGGTCGTGATTTTGGTCTGATTGTCCTACAAAACCGCTCTAACTCAAGGCATACAGACTATAGCGCTGAGGCGAAAATGTTGGTAATTTTCGCCCCGGTGATCACCAGGAGTTCTAATAATGAAAAAAGTCATGCTCAAAACCACCCTTAGCCTTGCCGTTACCCTTGCCTCCACTCAAATTTTCGCGGCCGGCTTTGCCCTCAACGAACAAAGCATCAGTGGGATGGGGACTGGTTTTGCCGGGCGATCTTCTTCTGCAGACGACGCAAGTACTGTTTATGGCAACCCCGCCGGCATGTCGCGCATCAAGCGCGAACAAGTTACCGGCGGTGTAGCCGTTGTCGATGCTCATACCGATATCAGCAATGCCAGCTCCAGCCCCAACGGCGGCAGCAACAAAGGCGACATGGTGCCCTTCACCGCTGTACCTATGGGCTTCTACGTCAAACCGATTGATGATCATTGGGCATTCGGCCTCGGCGTTTATGTGCCGTTCGGCCTGATCACTGATTATGAAAACGGCTTTGCCGGCCGTTACTTCGGCAGCAAGTCCGAAGTACAAGTCATCACCTTCCAGCCAACCGTCAGCTACGCCTTCAACGACAAGGTGTCGATCGGTTTCGGCCCGACCATCAACCGCATCGACGGCTCGTTGGAATCCAACCTGTCGATCACTCAGGCAGCGCCAGACGGCAAGGTCAAGATCAAGGGCGACGACACCGCACTGGGCTACAACGTTGGCTTGCTGGTACAAGCCACCGACTCTACCCGCGTGGGTCTGACGTACCACTCGAAAGTCGACTACAAGCTCGAAGGCAACACCAAGGTCAACTACGGTGTACTGGCCTTGGCCGGTCTGAACCCGAGCCAGAAGTACGACGCATCGTTGAAGATCACCACACCTGAGTCCGTCGACCTCTCGGTCACCCAGGCGATCAACGAGCGCTGGAACGTTTATGCCGGTACTACCTTCACCCGCTGGAGCCAGCTGGAGAAGATCACCGTCAAGAACTCCGGCGTACAGCCGGCGCTGGCCGGCCAGTTCGGCGAGATCAACGAAGACCAGAACTGGCATGACAGCTGGGCCTATGCAATCGGTACTTCGTATCAGTTGAACAAGGAATGGGTACTGCGTACCGGTCTGACCTTCGACCAGTCGCCAACCAACAACGTCGACCGTTCGCCACGCATCCCTACCGGCGACCGGACCATCTTCAGCATCGGCGCTGGCTGGAGCCCGACCGAAGACCTGACCATCGACGTCGCTTACTCGTACCTGAAGGAAGAGTCGGTCAACATTCGCAACGAAAACGATCGTGGCCAGACTTACAACTCCAAGTATGAAAACTCGGCAAACGGTTTCGGTGTCGGCGCTACTTACCGCTTCTGATGCTGTTGGGCGAGGCTGATCCCTCGCCCACTAAAAAGCCCCGCTCTCTTTGCAGAGGCGGGGCTTTTTCATGGGCGCCGATCAGGGTTTCAGTGGTTTTGAAGCGATAGCCTTCTCGATCGCCGCAATAAATTCCGGATCATCGGGCTTGGTCAGGCTGGAGAAATTGGCGATCACTTTACCCTGACGATCGACCACGTACTTATAGAAATTCCACTTCGGCGCACTGCTCTGCGCAGCGAGCACCTGGAACAGATGCGTGGCGTCATCACCGCGTACTTTTTGCGGCTCGGTCATGGCGAACGTCACGCCGTAGTTGGCGTAGCAGACCTTGGCGGTCTCGGCGCTGTCCTTGGACTCTTGTTTGAAGTCGTTCGACGGTACGCCAAGCATTTCCAGCCCCTGCGCCTTGTAGCGCTGATTGAGCGCCTCAAGGCCTTCGAACTGTGGCGCAAAACCACAGAAGCTGGCGGTATTGATCACTACCAGCGGTTTATCGGCATAGCGTTGACACAGATCGATGGATTCCTTGGCGCGCAATTTGGGCAGCGAGCCTTGCAACAATTCCGGACAGTCAGCGGCCTGAGCCAGGCCAGTCAACGCCATCAGCAACGCGGGAACAGCACACCAGCGCTTGAGCATGTCGGGCATCCTTGAGAAGTCTTCAAACCATGAAGTTACTCGCCGGGCTTCTTTCTAGCAAATACTCATGCCCAACTGCATCAAGGCCAGACCACCCTGATGCCAGCCCCACCACACCAGCGCCAGCAGGGCGCCGCCGAGTGCGATGACGGCAATACGTGGCCAGAGTCGGCTCATACGGCGCTCGCTTGCAGGCGCTCGACCGGACGCTCGCGCACCGGCCAATTCAACGCGGCCGCCAGCAGGCTCAGAAGCACCGCCACTTGCCAGATCAAGTCATAACTCCCGGTACGGTCATACACCACTCCGCCCAGCCAGCCGCCGAGGAACGAACCGAGCTGATGGAACAGGAACACGATGCCACCGAGCATGGACAGGTTTCGCACGCCAAACAAGGTCGCCACCGTACCGTTGGTCAACGGCACCGTCGACAGCCACAAGAACCCCATGGCCATGCCGAACAGATAGGCCGTTGTCGTCGTCACCGGCAACCACAAGAACAACACGATCACCACTGCCCGCAACAAATACAGCGCCGTCAGCAAGCGCGGCTTGGACATGCGCCCACCCAGCCATCCGGCCGTGTAGGTGCCGAAGATGTTGAACAGGCCGATCAGCGCCAGCACCGTGGTGCCGACTGTGGCCGGCAGGTGTTGATCGACCAGATACGCCGGCAGATGCACACCGATAAAAACGACCTGAAATCCACAGACAAAAAAGCCCAACGCCAACAGCCAGAACCCGGAATGCGAACAGGCTTCGCGCAGGGCCTCGGATAATGTTTGCTCATGGCCGAGCACCGGCAGCGGCTTGTCCTTGAGCATGCTCACCAGCGGCACGATCATCGCCACCAACAAGCCCAACACCAGCAACGCGGCGGACCATCCGAGCCAGCCAATCAGCCCCAACGTACCCGGCAACATCGCGAACTGGCCGAAAGAACCCGCAGCGCTGGCAATGCCCATGCCCATGCTGCGTTTCTCCGGTGGCACGGCGCGACCGACCACGCCGAGGATCACCGAGAACGAGGTGCCGGACAAACCGATACCGATCAGCAAACCGGCGCTCAGCGAGAGAGTCACCGCCGAGTCGGACAAGCCCATGCACACCAAGCCCAAGGCGTAGAGCACACCGCCGACCAATACCACTTTCGCCGCACCGAAACGGTCGGCCAGCGCACCAGTGAACGGCTGGGCCAGGCCCCAGATCAGGTTCTGCAAGGCGATGGCGAAGGCGAACACTTCACGCCCCCAGCCGAACTGCGCGCTCATCGGCGACAGAAACAGACCGAAACCGTGCCGCACGCCCAATGACAACGCCAGGATCAGCGCACTCCCCAGCAACACCCAACCGCACGTACGCCACATCGATGTCATTGTTATTCTCCAGTCGCGGGTATATACCCGCTTGAATCCGAAAAAACCGGCGCTATGCCAGTTCGTCCAGCAGTCTGAGCAAGGTCTCACGCTTCTCGGCACCCAAGCGGTCGATCAACCGCTGCTGCGCCGCCTCCCACGCCGGCAAAGCTGCCGCCAGGCGCTGCACACCGGTATCGGTGAGCTTGACGATGCGGTTGCGCATGTCTTCGCCCTCAGCCAGCGCCACCAGCCCTTCGCCTTCGAGCACGCGCAGATTGCGCCCGAGGGTGCTGCGATCCAGGCCCATGGCTTCGGCCAGTTCAGAAATGCTCGGTTGATCCAGACGTTGCAGATTGCACAGCAAAGAATACTGGGCAACGTTGATCCCGAAGCCATCGAGAGCGCCGTCGTAATGCCTGCTGACGCCACGAGCGGCGCGACGCAGGTTGGTGCATAAACACTGAGAAGGAAGCATGGTGCGTGTATATACCCGCGACTGTGTTAAATCAAGTTACACATCAAAAGATCGCAGCCTTCGGCAGCTCCCACAGGGTACGCAATCCCATGTAGGAGCTGCCGAAGGCTGCGATCTTTTGCTTTTAAAACAACGCCAACCCCACCAACACCGCCATCTCCAGCAATTCCAGCAAAGCCCCCGCCGTATCCCCGGTCGTCCCGCCCAACCGCCGCACCATCAAGTGCCGCAACCAGACAAACACACCAACAGCGACCAGCAGCGCAACAATTGCCTTGAGCCCGGCGATGATCACACAAGCCAAGGCACTGATCCCCAGCACCCACCACCCCGCCCTGCGCGGCAGATGATCGGCCAATGCCTGCCCCAACCCACCCGCACGCACATACGGCGTGGTCAGAAATAACCCCAGCAGCGCCGCCCGCCCGAGCAACGGCAAGATGATCAGTGCCACCGCCTGCTGCTGGCCAATCAACGCCAACAATGCGGCGAACTTGAGCAACAACACCAACACCAGCGTCACTACCGCAATCGGCCCACTGCGCGGATCTTTCATGATCGTCAGCGTGCGCTCACGATCACCAAACCCGCCGAGCCAGGCATCGGCGCTGTCGGCCAGACCATCAAGGTGCAACGCGCCGCTGAGCAACACCCACACCGTCAACAGCAACGCTGCGTGTAGCAGCAATGGCGCACCGGCCAACACCAAGTTCAGCGCCCACAGAATCACGCCGAACAGCAGCCCCACCAACGGATAGAACAGCAGTGATCGCCCAAGCTGTTCAGGCTCCGGCATCCCCGGCAGACGAATCGGCAAACTGCTGAGAAATTGCAGGGCGATCCACAGCGGCAACATGTCAGTGACCTTCCTTGAGCGAACCATCAACGGCGACCGTGAGTGAAAACAACGCGCCGTGACCCACCTCGACATTGAGCAATTGCTCACGCGGCAAACCCCGAGCCTGCGCCAACAACAGTCGCATTACACCGCCATGACTGATCAACAGCACCCGTTCACCCGCATACGCCGCGTTTAGCCGCGCAACCGCTGCCAACACTCGCGCAGAAAAGTCGCTGACCGGCTCGCCCTGCGGCGGTGTGAACGAATACGGATCCGCCCAGAACAGCCCCAACGCCTCGGCATCAGTGTCCATCAACGCGGCGGCGCTCTGCCCTTCCCAAGCGCCGAAGTGCAGCTCTTGCAGATCTTTGTCCAGTTGCACCGGCAGATTCAGTTGCTCGCCAAGCTCAGCGGCGAACCGCGCGCAACGCTGCAACGGCGAACTGACCAGTCGATCCCAAGGCCCGCCCGCGATCACGGCTTCGCGCATCTGCGCCCAGCCCTTTTCAGTGAGCGCATCGTCGAGACTGCCGCGCAAACCGCCGCCCAGTTCAGTCTCGCCGTGGCGTAGCAGATCCAGATACAAGGTCATGCCGGACGATCCGCCACAGCGGCTTCGGCGAACGTTGCCATCTGCCCGTGCAGATCACAGGCCAGACGCAACAACGGCACCGCCAACGCCGCACCGCTGCCCTCACCCAGGCGCAGGCCGAGTTCCAGCAACGGTTCGGCGTTCAGCGTCTCCAGCACATGACGGTGGCCCGGCTCGGCACCGCGATGGCCGAACAGCAGCCACTCGCGGCAAGCCGGATTCAAGCGCACCGCCACCAACGCGGCGACTGTGCAGATAAAGCCGTCGACCAGCACCGCAATACCTTCCTGCGCACACGCCAGGTACGCGCCGACCAACGCCGCAACCTCGAAACCGCCGAGGTTGAACAAAGTCTGCAAGGCATCGCCACGCTGAGCTGCGTGCAAGGCTAATGCGCGCTCGATCACTTGCGCCTTATGGCTGACGCCCTCGGCATTCAACCCGGTGCCGGGGCCGGTCAGGTGCGCGACAGGGCAATCGAGCAAGGCACAGGCCAGCGCACTGGCCGCAGTGGTATTGCCGATGCCCATTTCGCCGCCGATGAACAACTGCGCGCCTGCGGCTTTGGCTCGCAACACACTGTCGCGACCGGCCTGCAATGCAAGTTCACCTTGGGATTGCGTCATTGCCGAACCCTGCGCAAAGTTCGCAGTGCCCGGGCCGATGTTCAGGTGGCGCACGCCCGGCAGGTTCAGCGACGGCGTCACCGTGCCCAAATCCACCACTTCCAGTTGTGCATTGAGCTGGCGCGCCAACACGCTGATCGCCGCGCCGCCGCTGACGAAGTTGAGCAGCATCTGCCCAGTGACTTCCTGCGGATACGCCGATACGCCTTCGGCGACCACGCCATGATCACCGGCAAAAATCGCAATCCAGACCTGCTCAAGCGTCGGCTTCACCTGCCCTTGCAGACCGGCCAGTTGCACCGCCACCGACTCAAGCCGCCCCAGCGAACCGGCCGGCTTGGTCAGTTGCTGTTGCCGCGCTGCCGCTTGCTCGACGATATCGGCATGCACCGGTTTGCAGGGGTTCAGCCACCAGGTTTGGGTCATAACGCAGATCCTTTCAAAGTCAGGGGCAGGCCGGCGACGGTCAGGACAACACGCTGACAGCGCTCAGCCAAAGCTTGATGCAGCCAACCGGCTTCATCGACATAGCGGCGAGTCAATTCGCCCAGCGGCACGACACCCATTCCGGTCTCGTTGCTGACAAAAATGATTTCACCCGGCAGTGTCGCCAGGCAGTCGAGCAAGGCATCGCGTTCGGCGGCGAGACGCTCGGCGTCATCGAGCATCAGCAGGTTGGTCAGCCACAGGGTCAGGCAATCGACCAGCAAGCATTGCGTGACGCTGGCGTTTTCGCGCAGGACACGGGCCAGTTCGAGCGGTTCTTCGATGAGTGCCCATTCGGCAGGACGACGGGCGCGGTGATGGGCGACGCGGTCGTTCATCTCGCCGTCCAGCGGTTGGCTGGTGGCGATGTAGGTCACGGCCAGCGCACTGTCAGTGGCGAGTTTTTCGGCCAGACGACTTTTGCCGGAGCGGGCGCCGCCGAGGATCAGTTGGAGCATGGGGACATCCTGAAAGTTATGTGGTGAGGCAACTGGCGCTATCGCGAGCAGGCTCACTCCTACAAAGGATCTCGAGCAGCCATAGGCAACTCAAATCCCACAGAGCTGACGCAACAGATCGGTATCGAGATGCTTCTCCACCAGATCCGCCAGGCGCTCGATATCACGCTCGCGCAACCCGTGGTAATCCACCTCCTGCACATCGCTCAACCCGGCCCAGCGCAGCAACGCCGCACTGGCCGCCGGCGACTCGAACAGGCCATGCAGATAGGTGCCGAACACTTGCCCGTCAACACTCTGCGCACCGTCGCAACGACCATCATCGAGCTGCACCGCTGCATTCTCCAGCGCCGGCCCGGTGGTTACACCGGCATGAATCTCATAGCCACTGACCTCGGCATCTTCCAGTGTCAAACGCCCGCGCACATTGCGCAGTTGCTTCTCGGCGTCGAGCTGCGTTTCGAACGCGAGCAAACCGAGCCCGGCGCTGGAACCCGGCGCGCCTTCCAGACCGAGCGGATCGTGCACCTGCTCGCCGAGCATTTGCAGACCGCCGCAAATACCCAGCACTTTGCCGCCATAACGCAAATGGCGACTGATCGCCGTATCCCAGCCATTGGCACGCAAATAGGCCAGATCACTGCGCACACTTTTCGAGCCCGGCAGGATGATCAGGTCAGCCGGCGGAATCGCTTGCCCCGGGCCGACAAATTGCAAATCCACTTGTGGGTGCAGACGCAGCGGATCGAAATCGGTGTGGTTGCTGATGCGCGGCAGCACCGGCACCACCACTTTCAACACCTGCTCGGCCTTGTCGGTCTGGCGCTGATCGATGCCGTCCTCGGCCTCAAGATGCAGATCCATCACATAAGGGAGCACGCCGACCACCGGCTTGCCGGTACGCTGTTCCAGCCAGTCGAGGCCCGGCTGCAGCAAGGCAATGTCGCCGCGAAAACGGTTGATGATGAAGCCTTTGACCCGTGCCTGTTCGCTCGGCGAGAGCAGTTCCAGCGTGCCCACCAGATGAGCGAAAACGCCGCCACGATTGATGTCGGCGATCAGCAGCACCGGGCAATCGACTGCTTCGGCAAAGCCCATGTTGGCGATATCGCCGGCACGCAGATTGATCTCCGCCGGCGAGCCGGCGCCCTCGACCATCACCAGCGGATACGCGGCGCTGAGTCGCTCGTGGGAGGCGAGCACCGCTTTCATCGCGATAGCTTTGTAGTCGTGATAGGCAACGGCGTTCATGCTGGTGACGGCGCGGCCATGGATGATCACTTGCGCGCCGGTATCGCTATTGGGTTTTAGCAGCACAGGGTTCATGTCGGTGTGCGGCTCAAGGTTCGCGGCTTGCGCCTGCACCGCTTGCGCGCGGCCGATCTCGCCACCGTCGGCGGTCACCGCGCTGTTGAGCGCCATGTTCTGCGGCTTGAATGGCACCACCGCCACGCCCTGCCGGGTCGCCCAGCGGCACAGCGCCGTCACCAGTGTGCTTTTACCGGCGTCGGACGTGGTGCCTTGCACCATCAGCGTTGTCATTGGATTTCCTTGGCGAACGCTTGCAGCGCTTGTTCGAGACGGGATTCTTCAGCGGCGTTGGCGGGCAGGCCGAAACGCACACTGCTGTTGTGGGGGAAGATGCGCAGGAGAATCCCCCGCCGAGCCATGAATTCGTGCAGCGCTTGCGCGTGCTCGGTGATCAGCCACTGAAACAGCGCGCAACCACCCTGCGGTTTGAAACCGTAGCGTTCCAGCAAAAGCGCCAGCCGTTCGCTGGCCTCATCGCTGCGAATCCGCTGGCGTGTGTGGCCTTCGGTGTCTTGCAGACAGGCTTGGCCCAGCACCCGCGTCGGCCCGCTGACGGCCCACGGCCCGACCTGTTCGGCGAGCAGCTTGAGCAACTTGCGCTCGGCCAGTACAAAACCCAGTCGCACCCCGGCCAGACCGAAGAACTTGCCGAACGAGCGCAACACGATCAGACCGATCTGATGGGTGTGCGCAGCCAGACTCAGCTGCGGAGTGTTGTCCATGAACGCTTCATCAACCACCAGCCAACCGCCGCGCGGGGCCAGTCGTGCATGCCAGTCGAGCAGGCGCGCCGGGGTCAGGCTCAGGCCGGTCGGGTTGTTCGGATTGACCACCACCAGCACGTCGAGGCTGTCGAGAAAGAACTCGACTTCCTGCTCCAGCACTTCGCGCACGATGTAGCCGCTGCGGCGCCAGGCTTCGGCGTGCTCGGCATAACACGGCGACAGCACACCGACCTTGCCGGCCCGACGCAAACGCGGCAGCAACTGGATGGCCATCTGTGAACCCGCTACCGGCAGAACTTGCGATGCGCCGTAGTAATCGCACGCCGCCTGCTCCAGACCGTCATCGGTTTCCGGCAAGCGTGCCCAGGCGCGCAGCGGGATTTCCGGGATCGCAAACGGCCACGGCGCCAGACCGCTGGACAGATCGAGCCAGTCGGCCTCGGCGATACCGTAATCGAGTGCAGCCTTGCGCAGCCGGCCACCGTGCTCAAGCATAGAATTCAGCCCCCACGCAGAGAATCAGCAGCCACAACCATACGCCGCGCTGAACCAATTGCCAGCCACGATCAATAGAGTCGGCATCGGCCTGAACGCCTTCGCCCAGTTGCGGACGCTCATGCAATACGCCGTGGTAAATCGCCGGGCCACCCAGCTCCACACCGAGCGCACCGGCGCCGGCCGCCATCACCGGGCCGGCATTGGGGCTGTCCCATTTCGGCGCCTGGGTACGCCAGCATTTCAGGGCCAGTCGGGTTTTGCCCAGCAGCGCGTAGGTCAAAGCCACAAGGCGTGCGGGAATATAGTTGAGGACGTCGTCGATCTTTGCCGCGCACCAGCCGAAACGCTCGAAGCGTTCGTTGCGATAGCCCCACATCGCGTCGAGGGTGTTGCTCAAACGGTAGAGGACGACGCCCGGCGCGCCCGCCACGGCAAACCAGAACAACGCGGCGAACACCGCGTCGCTGCCGTTTTCCAGCACCGATTCGGTGGCGGCACGAGCGACGGCGGTGCTGTCGAGTTCGCTGGTCTGGCGACTGACCAGATAGCCGACACGCTTACGCGCCTCGTCCAGATCATCAGCACGCAATGCCTTGGCCACTGGCTCGACGTGCTCGCCGAGGCTGCGCATGCCGAGGGCGCAATACAGCGCGAGAATCTCGACGATCCAGCCCACGTACGGCGCCCAGGAAAACGCGGTGGCGAGCAACGTCAGCGGCAGCACCGCGATCACCCACGCGGTGACGCCATGACTGCGCCAGCCACGGCCACCGGCGTTGAAACGTTGCTCGATGCGCCCGGCAAAATTGCCGAACGCCACCAGCGGATGCCAGCGTTTCGGTTCACCCAGCAGCGCATCCAGCGCCACTGCGGCGACACTCAACAACGCCACACTCATTGACTCACTCCCCAATAATTTTCATACAGCAACTCATTGAGCGGACGCGCCTGCGCCCACCCTTCGAGTACCAGCATCGGCGCCGGATAGAATTCCTTGACCGGGCCAAGACAAAGAACGGCCAACGGCTTGGCCCCCGCCGGTAGCTTCAACAGATCAGCCAGCGCTTGCGGCTCGAACAGCGAGACCCAGCCCATGCCCAGGCCTTCGGCGCGCGAGGCCAGCCAAAGGTTCTGGATCGCACAGGACAGCGACGCCATGTCCATTTCCGGCAGCGTGCGGCGACCGAAGATGTGTTTTTCTCGATCGTCCATCAGCGCGGCGACCAGCACTTCCGCGCAATCATTGATGCCTTCGACCTTGAGTGTCATGAACTCATCGCTGCGCTCGCCGAGCGCTTCGGCAGTGCGGATGCGCTCTTCTTCCACCAGATTCTGGATCTGCCCGCGCAGGGTACGGTCGCTGATGCGGATGAATCGCCACGGCTGCATCAGGCCGACGCTTGGCGCCTGGTGCGCGGCTTCGAGCAAGCGGCTCAGCAGTTCGGGCGCGACGGTGCCACCGGTGAAGTGGCGCATGTCGCGGCGTTCGGCGATGGCTTTGTAGACCGCTGCGCGTTCGGCTTCGGAAAATGCGTTGTCTGTCATGGCCCTTTCGCGAGCAGGCTCGCTCCCACAAGGGATCGCATTTCTTCAGTCACCACCGTTTCAACTGTGGGAGCGAGCCTGCTCGCGAAGGCGACTTCGGAGTCAGCCGCAAATAGTGCCGCGATAGCCGCAGGATTCGACGGGAAATAAAAATGCACATACGAAGCCGTCATCCGCCCTTCCCGATAAACCGCCTCAGCCCCGCGCCCGCCATTCGGGCTCAAGCCCCGGGCTATCGGCGTCAATTCAGTGGTCGTCAGGGAATGGTGATAAGTGTGGCCGCGCAGCGAACCTTCTGGCAGATCCACCGCTTGCAGCGCCAGTGCGGCGAGACGCTTTTGCATCACCGCATCACCCGCCAGAAGCCCCACCAGTTCAGCACGAGTGCCTTCAACGTCGGTCAACGAATCGAGCAGATACAGCATGCCGCCACACTCGGCGAGCAACGGTTTGCCCGCCGCATGGTGTGCGCGAATCGCGTCGAGCATCGCGGTGTTCTGCGCCAGCGCCACATGATGCAATTCCGGGTAACCGCCGGGCAGGTAAAGGCTGTCCGCCTCAGGTAATTGCGTGTCGCGAATCGGCGAGAAGAAACTCAACTCGGCGCCCATCGCTCGCAGCAGATCGAGGCTCGCACCATAGGTGAAGGCAAAGGCTTCATCGCGGGCGATGGCAATTCGTACACCTTTCAATAACGGCTCTGCAGTGATGACCTCAGGCGCGGCAAATTCCACGGCCGGTGGCAGCGCTACCTCGCAACTGCTGGCAAGCGCTTCGGCAGCAGCGTCCAGGCGCATATCGAGGTCATTGAGTTCACTGGCCTGAACCAGGCCGAGGTGACGGCTCGGCAGTTCGATGCCGGTCTCGCGGGACAGCGCGCCATACCAGCGCAAACCTTCGGTAAGGCTGCCTTCCAACAACTGCGCATGCCGCAATGTGCCGACCCGGTTGGCCAACACGCCAGCGAATGGCAGATCCGGCTGATATTTCGCCAAGCCCAGTGCCAACGCACCAAAGGTCTGGGCCATGGCCGTGCCGTCGATCACGCCGAGCACCGGCACGCCGAAATGCCGCGCCAGATCGGCGCTCGACGGCGTGCCGTCGAACAGGCCCATCACGCCTTCAATCAGAATCAGATCAGCTTCAGCGGCGGCTTCCCACAACAGGCGACGGCTCTCCTGCTCGCCAACCATCCACATGTCCAGTTGATACACCGGCGCACCGCTGGCGCGCTCGAGAATCATCGGATCGAGAAAGTCCGGCCCGCACTTGAACACGCGCACCTTGCGCCCCTGATTGCGATGCAAACGGGCCAGCGCGGCGGTGACGGTGGTCTTGCCCTGACCGGAGGCCGGCGCGGCGATCAGTACCGCCGGGCAGTGACGTGGTTGATTCAAAGTTCGACGCCTTTTTGCGCTTTGATGCCAGCCTGAAAAGCGTGTTTGAGCATGCCCATTTCGGTGACGGTGTCGCCCATCTCGATCATTTCCGGCTTGGCGCCGCGACCGGTGACGATCACATGCTGCATCGGCGGACGCGCCTGCAAGTCGCTGAGCACCTGATCAAGATCGAGGTAGCCGTGCTTGAGGGCAATGTTCAATTCATCCAGCACCACCAGACCGATCGACGGATCGCGCAGCAGTTCACGGGACACTTCCCACGCGGCTTCGGCGGCGGCGATGTCGCGCTGACGATCCTGGGTTTCCCAAGTGAAGCCCTCGCCCATGACGTGGAAACGCACTTGCTCGGGGAAGCGGCGAAAGAACAACTCTTCGCCCGTGCTGTGGCGTCCCTTGATGAACTGCACCACGCCGCACTGCATGCCGTGGCCCATGGCGCGGGCGAGCATGCCGAACGCCGAACTGCTTTTGCCTTTGCCGTTGCCGGTCAGGACCAGCACCAGGCCGCACTCGTCAGGCGAGTTGGCGATGCGTTCATCGATCACGGCTTTTTTGCGCTGCATACGCGCCAGATGGCGTTCGTCACGCTCGGGGGAATCAGTCATGGGGGAGCTCTCCGTTGAGGCTGGATAACGGCGGGCAGGCACAAGAATAGACGGCAAAAAGCCTGGCATCGCCCACCGTGATGCCGCTGGATGGATCAGGCCGGTCTCCGGGCTCATGAGCGGCGTTCGCCGGACTGCGCGCCTTCCCGCTGTTGAGCAGTGGCACAAGACGCAGTTTTCACTCATTTACCGTTGCGGGGGCAGCGCCGGGATCGTGGTCGTACTTGCTCTGAAGACAACCCTCACCGGCTTCCCTGTTTCACTCTGTCGACGCAAGCCACAGAGCACCTGAAACAAGCCGCGAAGGTTAGAGGGTTGGGGGTGGAGCGTCAATTAAAGAGGGGGCCAACGGGCGAATAACTGCCGCCGATCAATTATCTGACGCCAATCTTGTGCCACAGTCTCAAGAGTGATATCAAAGAGCCACAATCTCACATCACACAAGAATAAGGTGAGCCACATGCAAGGCATGATCATCAGCAACCCGCGCCTGGAATTTCTGCGTCCGGTGCTGGAACGCTGGTTTGACTGTATCGACCGTTACAACGCCGTGCGCGGCGACAGCGACACGCCCTACTGGCATGACGAAAAAGCCAATCTAGGGCTGCTCTCGGCGGCAGCCTGGATGGCCGAACTGGTTACGCTTGAACAGACGGCCACGCGCAAGCAGAACGAAGAAGGCGAACGCAATGCCCGCGCCGATCTGTTCCTCGCTGGCAGCGAAGACCGCGCTTACATTCAGGCCACGCAACGCTGGCCTCGGGTCAACAACCTCAACCTGACCCAAGCCCTGCTGGAAATCACCAGCGACGCCAAACGCATCAGCTTCGCCAGCGACCTCAAGCTCGGCTGCCTGTTTGTCGCGCCGCAAAAAGCCCAGCACAGCGCCAGCCCCGAAGAACTGCAGGACATGGTCGACGACCTACAGAAGGAACACACCTGCGCCGTCGCCTGGTATTTCCCCTATGCCTACCGCAAGTTGCGCAGTGAAGCCGGCAACTATCACCCGGGCATCGCCGTGCTGTTCAAAGAGGCCCGCGGTTGAGCAGTTGAACCATCGGGCTTGCGCGCTTCTCTATGATTAGGTCAATGCATTCATAGGGAAGATCAGTAATGCGCAAGTCCCAGCTCGCTCTCGTCATCGCTCTCGCCGGAGGGCTCGCCGCCTGTGGTGAATCCTCCAGCCTGCAAGTCACCGACGGCACCGGCCCGTCACCGAAACTGCCTGAACCGAATAAAACCCTGATCCCGACGGTGAATATCGCCCCGGCGATCGGCTGGCCCGAGGGCGCAAAACCGACTGCCGCGGCAGGCACACAAGTGGCTGCGTTTGCCGAAGGCCTCGATCATCCGCGCTGGCTCTACGTGCTGCCCAATGGCGACGTGTTGGTGGCAGAAACCAACGCCCCGCCGAAACCTGACGACAGCAAAGGCGTTCGAGGCTGGGTGATGAAGCAAGTCATGGGCAAGGCCGGAGCCGGCGTACCAAGCCCGAATCGCATTACGTTGCTGCGTGATGCCGACCACGACGGCGTAGCTGAAACCCGCACGGTGTTTCTGCAAAACCTCAACTCGCCGTTCGGCATGACCCTGGTTGGCAATGATCTGTATGTCGCCGACACCGATCGTTTGCTGCGCTTCAACTACGAAGCCGGTGCGACCGAGATCAAGACACAGCCGATCAAGGTCACGGATCTGCCCGGTGGCACGCTGAATCACCACTGGACGAAAAACGTTATCGCCAGCAAGGACGGCAGCAAGCTGTACGTCACCGTCGGCTCGAACAGCAACGTCGGCGAAAACGGCATGGATCAGGAAGAAGGTCGCGCGGCGATCTGGGAAGTGGACCGGGCGACCGGCAATCACCGGATCTTTGCCTCGGGCATTCGCAACCCTAACGGCCTGGCGTGGGAGCCCACCAGTGGCGCGCTGTGGACAGCCGTCAACGAACGTGACGAGATCGGCAGCGATCTGGTGCCGGACTACATTACCTCGGTCAAGGATGGCGGCTTCTATGGTTGGCCGTTCAGCTATTACGGCCAGCACGTCGATGTGCGGGTGGAGCCGCAGAATCCTGACCTGGTCGCCAAAGCCATCTCTCCGGACTACGCCGTCGGCCCGCACACCGCTTCGTTGGGTCTGACGTTCGCCGAGGGCAACACCCTGCCGGCGCAGTTCAAGGAAGGCGCGTTCATCGGCCAGCATGGTTCGTGGAACCGTAAACCGCACAGCGGCTATAAAGTGATTTTCGTGCCGTTTGCGGCAGGCAAGCCAACGGGCCAACCGGTGGATGTGCTGACCGGTTTCCTCGACAAGGACGAGAACGCACTGGGTCGCCCGGTAGGCGTAGTGATCGACCAGCAAGGTGGCTTGCTGGTGGCGGATGATGTGGGGAACAAGGTTTGGCGCGTTTCTTCTACCAAATAATTTGACCTGCCCCAAAACAACTGCAGGAGTGAGCCTGCTCGCGATAACGGTGTTTCAGTCAACGATGATGTCGACTGACACGATGCTATCGCGAGCAAGCTCACTCCTACATTGGGTGATGTGCTGCTTGAATTACGGATTACGCGCCAAATGCTCAGGCTGCAACACACGCTTGGCACTCAAATACGCCTTCTGCCAATACGCCTTCGACAGGCTATCGAGCTTCACCGTGCCGCCAGTTGCCGGCGCATGCACGAAGCGCCCTTCCCCGACGTAAATCCCCGCATGACTGACCTGCGAACCACCATTGGTGGCGAAGAAGATCAGATCACCGGTCTGCAATCCTTCCTTACCGACATTCGGCGCCTGCATGAGGATCAGCTCGCGCGTGGAGCGCGGCAGAGAAATACCGGCAGCATCACGGTAGACGAAGCCGATTAGCCCACTGCAATCAAATCCCGAGTCCGGTGTATTGCCGCCCCAGCGATAAGGCGTGCCGACCAGGCCGAGCGCACGGAACAGCACGTCTTCAGCAGCAGGAGAAAAGGCCTGGGAAGGCCCGAACACCACCGGCGCGCGAACCACTGGCGCAGGCGGCGGCGTACGACTGGCGCAGGCGCTGAGTAGCGCTGCGAAGAACATCAATGCGAGGCGGGCCGACATGGTCATAAGCAGAACATCCTGATCTGGCTGCGGCTTTCTCTGCCGAATGGACAGAAAACAAAACCGCCTGCGTGGCACGCAGGCGGTTTGCCATCAATATAGATTCAGGATTCTAGCGGCTACGCGGCAAACTTCAAGTAAGACTTTAACTTCACCTTGTAAAGTATAGGTCTACTCCGTTACCGGAAGCCGTTTTTGTCGCCGCGAATGCGGCGACAACGGGAAGATTACTTGCGAGCAGTCACTACAGTAGGAGCGTTCGCCAAAGCACGTTTGGCTTCGATGAAGGTCTTGCTCCAGTAACTGTCACCCAGGCTGTCTATGCGAACACCGCCGCTGCGACGACTGCTGGAGTGAATGAACTGATTGTCACCCAGGTAGATCCCGGCGTGACTGACACGACCGCGACGACCGTTGGTGGCGAAGAACAGCAGATCGCCCGGCTCGAGATTGCTACGCGATACCAGCGGAGCATCCACGTTGATCATTTCGCGGGTGGAGCGTGGCAGGTTCATGCCGGCTTCTTCGCGGAACAGATAGCCGATGAAACCGCTGCAATCGAAACCGGCTTCGGAGGTACCGCCGAAACGGTAACGGGTACCGATCAGGGACATGCCGCGTTCGAGGATGCTGTCAGCCAGAACCGGAAGCTCGTACGGCTTCTTGTTGAAGTCCGACAGTTCTTTTTCGGTGTCCAGCTCTTCCTGGTAAATAACAGAAGACTGGGCAGTGGCAGAATTTTTAACCTGTTGAGGCTGCTCTTGGACTGGAGAATGAGCAGCACAACCGTACAACAGGGTGACGAGTGCGAGAGGCACGAGGGGTGCGAAGCGCTTTAGCATGGGCACGACCGTGGCTGATAGTTGTAAAGAAGCCGAGACTATGCCCGCTATCAACCTCATTTGCAAATTCAATCGATCTTTTTGTGACTTCTCGGTTTCTCGTTTACATCTAAGCGCTTAAGCCCATTTGAATCGAAACGCGGCCTGCACAACGTGCAGGAAAGCGGATTTTCTGGCGCCTGAAATATGCCGAAACCCGCTGAAAGCCTTGGATTTACCAGCCTAGCGTTTCTTTGAGGAAGGGAATTGTCAGCTTGCGCTGAGCCTGCAAAGAGGCCTGATCGAGCTGTTCGAGCAAGTCGAACAATGCGCTCATGCTGCGGGTCCCGCGGGTCAAAATAAAATGCCCGACTTCATCGGTCAGGTGCAGACCACGACGCGATGCACGCAATTGCAGGGCACGCAGCTTGTCTTCATCGGAGAGTGGGCGCATCTGGAATATCAGCGCCAGGGTCAGGCGTGATTTCAAGTCAGCCAGTTTGACCGGCAGTTCACGCGGCGAAGTGGATGCCGCGATCAGCAGACGCCGACCGCTGTCACGCAGGCGGTTGAACAGATGAAACATCGCCTCTTCCCAGTCAGCCTTGCCGGCAATCACCTGCAAGTCATCCAGGCAAACCAGCTCGTACTGCTCGAGGTTGTCGAGAATCTCGACGCCGCGATCCATCAACTCCGCCAGAGGCAGGTAAACCGCCGGCTCACCCATCTGCTCGAAACGCAGACACGCTGCCTGCAACAGATGCGTGCGCCCTACGCCATGTTTGCCCCACAGGTAGATCAGGCTTTCTGTCCAGCCGGCGTCGGCTTCGCATAGGCGCTCGACATAGCCGAGTGCAGCGGCATTGGCGCCTGGGTAGTAGTTGATGAAGGTGGCGTCGTCACGCAGACGCACACCTAGGGGCAGCTGAATCGGTTTCATGCTGACTGAACAGTTCTCAAGGAACCGTTAGTGGCCTCTGTGTAAAGTTTGCGAAGTTTATACCCGTGAAGCTGAGCGCACAATGCGACAGAGTCCAAGCAAAATCAAAGGTTTGCGTTAACACACTGGTTTTATGGCAGATTCTCTGACGCTGCCGTGCCAGTAGTGCCCGCAAAACACGGGCCAACCCGGCAC
Source organism: Pseudomonas sp. LBUM1648 (assembly GCF_059716145.1). Classification (NCBI taxonomy): domain Bacteria; kingdom Pseudomonadati; phylum Pseudomonadota; class Gammaproteobacteria; order Pseudomonadales; family Pseudomonadaceae; genus Pseudomonas; species Pseudomonas sp. LBUM1648. The sequence goes on along the minus strand of NZ_CP166808.1, from coordinate 1,861,419 downwards.
AATGCCGGGCCGCCCATGATGAAGTTACAACTCGGGTTCGTCGACACCACTATAGATGTCGGAATCCTTGTACAAATCGTGCACGTGGCGCACCAGCACCATAATCACCGCCGCCACCGGCAGCGCAAGCAGTACACCGGTGAAACCGAACAGCTCACCGCCAGCCAGAATCGCAAAGATCACCGCCACTGGATGCAGGCCGATCCGGTCACCCACCAACAACGGCGTCAGCACCATGCCTTCCAACGCCTGACCGACCATGAACACTGCGACGATCCCGATCATCGGGTACAGATCGCCACCGAACTGGAACAACCCGGCGATCAGCGCCGCGCCGATGCCGATCACAAAGCCCATGTACGGCACAATCGCCGCCAGCCCCGCGATCAGGCCGATCAACAAGCCCAGCTCCAGACCGACGATCATCAGCCCCGCCGCGTAAATCACGCCCAGTGCCAACATCACCAGCAACTGCCCGCGTACAAACGCCCCAAGCACTTCATGGCATTCGCCAGCCAGTGCTACCACTCGTTCTTCACGATCACGCGGCAGTAGGCTGCGGATCTTGGCCATCATCACGTCCCAGTCACGCAGCAGGTAGAAACTCACCACCGGGATCAGCACCAGATTGGCCAGCCAGCCGATCAGCGCCAGACTCGACGCGGTTGCCTGGCTCAGCACCACACCGACGATATCGGTGGTCTGGCCCATGTGTTCGCTGATCGCCGCTTTGACCTTGTCGAACTTCCAGAACCCGTCAGACAAGCCCAGTTTCGACTGCGCCCACGGCACAGCGGTGTGTTGCAACCAGTCGAGCATTTGCGGGGCCAGTTCGTACAAACGCAGCAACTGCTTGGCGAGCATCGGCACCAGCACCAGCATCAGCGCCGTGACGATCAGGGTGAATAAGGCAAACACCGCGATCACGCCCCAAGTGCGCGACAAACCGAGCTTCTCCAACCGATCCACCAGCGGATCGAACAGATACGCCAACAGCAGCGCCACCAGAAACGGCGTGAGGATCGGATGCAGCAACCACACAAACGCGCAAAGCAGGACAACCCCACCGAGCCAGAACCAACGCCGCGTATCGGCCATGTATCACTCCTACTGCTTCTATATAAAGAAAGACTTACCAGCGAAACCGCAACGACGGTGCAGCAGGTGTCGGGGCCGGAGCCGCTACAGGCGCGGCACCCGCCACCGCAGGCTGCGGCGCGGCCACCGGGACCGGCGCTTCAGCGGGCAACTCCTGCAACTTCGCCAGCGACAACTGCGCGCGCATCTGATCGGCGCTGCCATTGACCCGATACACGATGCGATCGCCATCGACACTCTGCAGACGCACGCCAAACGGTTCGAGTAACCGCAACAGTGCGGCGTAATGCTCAAGATTCATGCCCTGCACTTCCAGGGTCTGCTGACCCGAAGCACCCGGCTTGGCAACAAAACGTGGCGCCAGGCGCTCGGCCACCGCCAGCATCACGGCGTCAGCCACGGCAGCCTGATCGGCCCCTTGCACACTGCCCGCCTCTTTTTGATCACCCAGCCACAAGCGCCATTTGGCCTGCCACTGCCCGCCCTCTTCGCGGGCATGCACGGCCAGCAAGGCGTCAGCGTTATAGCGCTCGGACGCACCGCGCAACGGCGCCGGATCAGCACCTTCCAGCGCAGGTGCTGTGGCAACAAGCTGTTCACTCAGATCCGCCAGCGGCAAACGCAGCGGCAGTCCGCGATGTTGAGCGGCAGTACGCAATGGCGCGGCGGCGGCCTGACCATCACCGACCAGACTGGAACCTTCGGTGGAATCGTTCAGCCACCAACTCAGAATCGACGGCCGACTGGCGCCCCACAAAGACAACCCGGCGCGGCGCAATGCCTGTTCGGTGCTGCTCGGGTCGAAGTCGACTTTCAGCACCTCCGGCGGCCCGGCATCAAAGCCGAACTGACTGATGATCTGCTGCGGGTCCTTGCGAACTGCCGCCAGCCCCGGATTTTGCGGCGCCTTGGGATCGCCGGTCAGGCGCAGCACCAAAGTATCCAGCGCGGCCTGAGTGGCGCGATCGCGCTCTTCCGGGGCCTGGCTGCTGACCGGCTGACGCACTTGATATAGGCCTTTGAGGTTTTCGGCATGACTCGCCAGGCTGACCACAGAAAAACAACCCACAAACAACAATTTACAAAAACGCATGGAGAATTCCCGTCGACAGGAGCGGCTGGAACAGGCCGCGTGAACCGGTTGAGCAAGGCTGTGACCATCGGCCGTTGCAAAACATTCACACGGCGGCGGTAAGTTTTTGCACAGTCATAACGATAGACGGTTAATTGCGACACCTTATACAGGCACCCACATGCCTCAATTGCAAAAAATTTCTGCTGATATGCCCCTGCCCGTCGGCGTGAGGATGGCCGCTGCCCCTCAAGCCTGATAAAATCGCGCGCCTTCGCAGACCGGCAACAGCCGGGCACCTCGAAACTCGCGTGAGGCAATCGCCCCATCGACTTCGGCGCCCCGCTGGACTCGGTCGTTACCCCTGAATCCCCCCTAAAGGCCTGGATCATGAGCAAGCAACCCTCCCTGAGCTACAAGGACGCCGGTGTAGACATCGACGCCGGTGAAGCATTGGTCGAACGCATCAAGAGCGTCGCCAAGCGCACTGCGCGTCCGGAAGTCATGGGCGGCCTGGGCGGTTTCGGCGCCCTCTGCGAAATCCCGGCCGGCTACAAGCAACCTGTGCTGGTTTCCGGTACTGACGGCGTCGGCACCAAGCTGCGCCTGGCCCTGAATCTGAACAAGCACGACAGCATCGGCATCGACCTGGTCGCCATGTGCGTCAACGACCTCGTAGTGTGCGGCGCCGAGCCACTGTTCTTCCTCGACTACTACGCCACCGGCAAGCTCAACGTCGACACCGCTGCCCAGGTTGTAACCGGCATCGGCGCTGGCTGCGAACTGTCCGGTTGCTCGCTGGTCGGCGGCGAAACCGCTGAAATGCCAGGCATGTACGAAGGCGAAGACTACGACCTGGCCGGTTTTTGCGTCGGCGTCGTGGAAAAATCGGAAATCATCGACGGCTCGAAAGTCGCCACCGGTGACGCCCTGATCGCCCTGCCGTCGTCCGGCCCGCACTCGAACGGCTACTCGCTGATCCGCAAGATCATCGAAGTCTCCGGCGCCGACATCGAAAACACCCAGCTCGACGGCAAACCGCTGAGCGACCTGCTGATGGCCCCAACCCGCATCTACGTGAAGCCGCTGCTCAAGCTGATCAAAGACACCGGCGCCGTCAAAGCCATGGCCCACATCACCGGTGGCGGCCTGCTCGACAACATCCCGCGCGTTCTGCCAAAAGGCGCCCAGGCCGTTGTTGATGTGGCCAGCTGGACTCGACCTGCCGTCTTCGACTGGCTGCAAGAGAAAGGCAACGTTGACGAGACCGAAATGCACCGCGTGCTGAACTGCGGCGTCGGCATGGTCATCTGCGTCGCTCAGGAGCACGTTGAAGTGACTCTGAACACCCTGCGTGACGCCGGCGAACAGCCTTGGATCATCGGTCAGATCGCTGTCGCTGCCGAAGGCGCTGCTCAGGTTGAACTGCAGAACCTTAAGGCTCATTAATGTCCGCAACCTGTGATGTCGTGGTGCTGTTGTCCGGCACCGGCAGTAACTTGCAGGCTCTGATCGACAGCACGCGGACCGGCGACAGCCCGGTCCGCATCGCTGCGGTGATTTCCAACCGCGCCGACGCCTACGGCCTGCAACGCGCCAGTGACGCGGGTATCGCCACCCGCTCACTGGATCACAAGGCATTTGAAGGCCGCGAGGCCTTCGATGCTGCTCTGATCGAACTGATCGACGAATTCAATCCAAAACTCGTGGTACTGGCCGGATTCATGCGCATTCTCAGCGCTGACTTCGTTCGCCACTATCAGGGTCGCCTGCTCAACATCCATCCGTCGCTGCTACCCAAATACAAAGGGTTACACACTCATCAGCGCGCGCTGGAGGCCGGCGACAAGGAGCACGGCTGCTCTGTACACTTCGTCACCGAGGAACTCGATGGCGGGCCACTGGTCGTACAGGCAGTATTACCGGTAGAGTTGCACGACACGCCGCAGACTCTTGCGCAGCGAGTGCATGTTCAGGAACACCTGATCTACCCGCTGGCCGTACGCTGGTTTGCCGAAGGGCGACTGGCACTCGGTGAGCAAGGTGCTTCACTGGACGGCCAGTTACTCGCGGCCAGCGGCCACTTGATTCGAAACTAGGAGATATTATGCGTCGCGCCCTGCTCTTCGCTTGCGCACTGCTCGCCCTGCCTTTCGCACAGGCGGCAGACCTTCAACCGTTCTCCGCCAGCTACACCGCCGACTGGAAGCAGCTGCCCATGAGCGGCACCGCCGAACGCAGCCTGACCAAGGAAGCCAACGGTGTCTGGAAACTCAGCTTCAAGGCCTCGATGATGATTGCCAGCCTGAGTGAAGAAAGCACCCTGACTTTGGACAAGGACACCTTGCTGCCACAGTCCTACCACTTTGAACGTGGCGGTCTGGGCAAGGCCAAGAAGGCTGATCTGGATTTCGACTGGAACAGCAAAATGGTCACCGGCACCGACCGTGGCGACGCGGTGAAGATCCCGCTGAACCGTGGCATGGTCGACAAATCCACTTATCAGCTGGCACTGCAACATGACGTCGCCGCTGGCAAGAAAACCATGAGCTACCAAGTGGTCGATGACGGCGAAGTCGATACCTACGACTTCCGCGTACTGGGCTCGGAAAAAGTCGAGACCAAGGCCGGCAAGATCGATGCAATCAAGGTCGAGCGCGTACGCGACCCGACGCAAAGCAAGCGCATCACCGTCCTGTGGTTCGCCAAGGATTGGGATTACCTGCTGGTTCGCCTGCAACAGGTTGAAACCGACGGCAAGGAGTACAACATCATGCTCCAGGACGGCACGGTCAACGGCAAGGCTGTCAAAGGCAGCTGATTCACCGCTATAGCAAAGAGCCCCGCAAAATGCGGGGCTTTTTTTCGTCTGCTGGACTGGAGATTTGTGCCTGGCTCGCCCCTCACCCCAGCCCTCTCCCGAGGGAGAGGGAGCCAACCGAGATGTCTGGCGCTATGCATCGACCTGAAAGATCGAGTCGATTGTGGATTCACCAAAGAATGTTCAGGTCGACGTAACTCGCCAATCTCCCACGGTCAGTCCCCTCTCCCTCCGGGAGAGGGTTAGGGTGAGGGCAACCTCAGGATCAGCACACACTCAGACCGAGAACTTAGCCACCATGTTGTTCAGATCCACTGCCAACCGCGACAACTCCTGGCTCGCCGCACTGGTCTGATTGGCGCCCGCCGACGTCTGCATCGCCAAATCACGAATATTCATCAAATTGCGATCCACCTCCCGCGCCACCGCTGCCTGCTCTTCCGAGGCGCTGGCAATCACCAGATTGCGCTCATTGATCAAGGTGAACGCCGAGGCGATTTCCTCCAGCGCAGTCCCGGCTGCCTTTGCCAATTCGAGCGTCGAACGCGCCCGTACATTGCTTCGCTGCATCGAACTGACCGCCGAATCGGTGCCCTGCTGAATGCCGCCAATCATTTGCTCGATTTCTTGCGTCGACTGCTGGGTACGATGCGCCAATGCCCGCACCTCATCCGCCACCACTGCAAACCCACGCCCGGCATCACCGGCCCGGGCCGCTTCAATCGCCGCGTTCAGCGCCAGCAGGTTGGTTTGCTCGGCAATCGAACGAATCACGTCCAAAACTTTACTGATGCCATGAACCTTCTGTGCAAGGTCTTCGACTTGCGTTGCATTGGCCGTAACGTCCTCGGCGAGGGATTCGATTGAAGTCACGGTCTGCCGCACCTGCTCACGACCATGCTGAGCAATGCGGTCGGACTCGCGCGAAGCCTCGGAAGTCGCCACAGCGTTGCTCGCCACCTCCTCCACCGCTGCGGTCATTTGATTGACCGCCGTGGCTGCCTGCTCGATCTCCAGACTCTGCTGATGCAACCCTCGCGTGGCGTCTTCCGTGACGCAGCTCAGTTCTTCCGAGGCCGAAGCCAATTGACTCGACGACTCCGAGATCTTCCGAATGGTGTCGCGCAAATTGTGCTGCATGCTCTTGAGCGCCTGCAGCAGCCGCGCCGGCTCATCCTTGCCGGAAATGCTGATGTCGCCGGTCAAGTCACCGCCGGCCACCACTTGCGCCACGCCCAATGATTGCGCCAACGGCAGTACGATACTGCGGGTCAGCAACAGCGCCAGGCCGATGGTGACAATCGCCGTTATGCCGATCATGACCCCGACCCACACACGCGAATTGGTGAAGACCAGCCGCGCAGCCTCGGTGGCGAGATTGGCATTATGTTTATTCAGCTCGACCAATTCACGCAGGGTGACCGCAATCTCGTCGGCCAAGGGGCTCATCTCGCCATTGAGGATGGCCGCCGCCTCCTCCACCCGGTTCTGAGCAGACAACTGCATGACTTGCGCCTGAAGCTCCAGATATTTGTGCTCGGCGACCTTGAAGCGATCAAACAGTCGGCGCTCCTCGGGCAGCACGATCAACACGTCGTAACGCTGCTGAGCCTGACTGAGCGCACCCCGAAGTTCATTGAGCTTGGCGACATTCTGCTGCAGTGCCTGCGCATCGCGGTTGAGCAACAGGCGCATGGTCAGCGCACGCAGGCGCAGCATGTCCTGACTCATTTCGCCGACCGCCATCACGCTGGGCAGCCAGTTGTTGTCGACCTCGTCGGACTGGGCACGCATGTTCGACATTTGCAGCAGGGCGAACGCCCCAAGGGCAAACACCATCAGGGCCAACAAGCCAAAACCGAGGCCCGCACGCGGGGCAATATTGAGACTACGGATACTCATTGCGCTGGTTCCTTCCAAAAGCGCTGCATCAACCCTGCAGCTGGTTGCTTTAGAAGGTATCGGCCCGGCTGAAATTTGCGTAAGACCAAAAGGTGATATCAAAAGGCCTTAATACTTCGAACACTCGGCATTAACGATTCAGCGTGGTTTTGCCGGACTTAAGCTCCGTTCGCGGCAAGATCGCCAGAAAGTTATCTTTTGCGACTTTGCGCGCTACGTCTTCGGGTAAAGCGTCCAGAAACGGTTTGAAGCTGTGCATTTCCTTACCGAGCTTGTTGAACCGCCCTACAACATCGGAACCGATCATGAAGCGCTCAGGGTGACGTTTGACCAGCGCCAACCATTCCGGACGCGGCTGGCCCTGTTCGTCCAGCAGATACGGCGAGAGCATGCTCCACGACAAGTCGATGAACAGATTCGGATACGCCTCAAGCATGCGCGTGAGGGTCGGCAGGAGAAAATCCAGCTGTGTTTGATGCCGATGGATTTCCGCGCTGGTGCCAGCGTGAGCCCAGATGAACCGTGTGTGCGGGTGATTACGCAGCGGCTCTTCGATTTCCTTCAGGTACAACGGATTTTTCTCACGTTTGGAAGTGATGTTGGAATGCAGCATCACCGGCAGATCATTTTCCGCCGCCAGATGATAGATCTTCGTCATCGCCTCGTTGTTGGCGCGCGGCGTATCACCAGAGGTCAGCGCCGTGAGGTCGTCATGGCGGGTAAACACTTCGCCAATGCCCTGCCACAGCCCCGGATACAGATCGAGCATGCGCTGGATATGCGCGGCGGAGTTCTTGTCGTTGGGGTTGAAGCCAGAGAGAAACGGATGAAAGTACGGACGCTGCTCAGGCGTCAGTTTTTGCACCGCATCGGCGACGATCACATCGGTGGCGCTGTACCAATAGGCATCGGCATCATCGCCGGCGTAATAGCGCGGACGCTTGGGTTCGTCTTCGTGCCACTTTTTCGCCACGGGGATGCCGGAAATCATCACGTGCTCAATGGAGTTTTCTTTCATCGCCGTCAGCAGTTTCGGCATGCCGGCGGTTTCCTGGAAAAAATCCACGTAATGCAGGTGCGCATCGCTGTAGGTGTATTCGCGGGCACTGGCAGTACCCGCAAACAGCAAAAGACAGGCGAGACTCAAACGATACAGGGACACAAGTAATCTCCGACAAGTAGGCATAGCCTAGACCCCGCCCTGACAACAAGGGTTCATCCCGCAGGAAAGTGGAACGCGCGCCGGTGGGAATGCTCTATAACTGCAAGGTCTTTTTTGATCGAACGACTTTTCCTACTGCCAGTGAGGTTCCCATGACTGTTACCGTCAATACCGTCTCCGCTGAAGGCTTTCGTCACACCGTACAAATCGATGACCACGAATTGTTTGCCGACGTGCCGGTTGCTGCCGGTGGCGAAGGTTCGGCGCCAGAGCCGCACGACTACTTCGACGCCGCCCTCGGTGCGTGCAAGGCCTTGACCCTGAAGATGTACGCGAAGAAAAAAGACATCCCGCTGACCGGCGTGGGTGTCGAAGTGAAACGCGACAACAGCCAGGAGCAGAAAGGCAAATACGCCCTGCACGTCACGCTCACCCTCAAAGGCGTGCTCACCGATGCCCAGCGCAAAGAATTGCTGCGCGTGGCCGATCGTTGCCCGATCCACAAGCTGATGACCACCAGCGAAGTCAGCATCGAAACCCACGCCCCACAAGGCTTCGACAGCCAATAACCATCCTGATGCCAGCGGCGGGTTATGCTTCTGGCATCACCCGCTCAGCCTGGAATGCACCATGGACACGCAACCCCTGATCATCCGCCCGCGCGCCGAAGACGTCGAAGGCCAGCCGATTCTGCGACCGCTGCCGTCAGCCAAATGCCGCAGCGTCGGGCCTTTCGTGTTTTTTGATCACATGCTTGAGACGGTTTATCCGACGGGCAAAGGCATGAACATCCGACAGCATCCACACATTGGTCTGTCGACCCTCACCTATTTGTTCGAAGGCCAACTCCTGCACAAGGACAGCCTCGGCTCCGATCAAGTGGTCAGCGCCGGTGATGTCAGCTGGATGACCGCCGGCAGCGCGATTGCTCATGTTGAACGCACGCCCGAACCGCTGTGGGATCAGAGCTTCACGATGCACGGCTTGCAGATCTGGTTGGCTTCGCCCAAGGATCACGAACAAGGCCCCGGGCATTACAGTCATCACCCGGCGGCGACCTTGCCGGTCAGCGATAACCTCGGCGTGCAGATTCGGATGATTGCCGGGTCAGGCTTTTGCCTGGAATCACCAGTGCCGGTGCTTTCTCCTACCCTGTATGCCGAAGTGAAGATGCAAACGGCGACCACACTGCTGATTCCCACCGAGCATGAGGAACGTGCGTTGTATGTATTAAGCGGCGATGCGCAGTTGAACGGCGAAGCAGTCGAGCCGCATGCGTTGGTGGTGTTGCCGGCCGGGGAAGAGATGAGCCTGTTTGCAGAGAGTGACGTTCACGCCGTGGTATTCGGCGGCGCCCCACTGGACGGGCCTCGGCGGATCAACTGGAATTTTGTCGCAAGCGATCCGGCGGCGATTGATGAGGCGCGGCGCAAATGGGCGGCTGGAGATTGGCCGACGGTGCCAGGGGAAAGTGAGCGGATCGAATTGCCGCGTTAAAACATTAGAAACAAAAGATCGCAGCCTGCGGCAGCGCCTACACGGGATCAATGTAGGCGCTGCCGCAGGCTGCGATCTTTTGATCTGAGGGCAATCAGCCCTTGAACACTTCATCCAGCAAGTCATGCATCGACTTGAATGCCCGTGCAGCGGTCTTCGCGTCGTACATCATCTTGCCCGGCACATTGGCGTGCGGATCGGTAAACGAGTGCACGGCACCGCCGTAGCTCAGCAGTTGCCAATCCACGTTCGCCGCGTTCATCTCGTCTTCGAAAGCCGGCAACTGCTCCTTCGGCACCAATGGATCGGACGCGCCATGCAGCACCAGCACCGAGCCTTTGATGTTTTTGGCATCCGCCGGATTCGGCGAGTCCAACGTACCGTGGAACGAAACCGCCGCCTTCACCGGCGCGCCAGTACGGGCCAGATCCAGTGCACAGCAACCGCCGAAGCAGAAGCCGAACACCGCCAGTTTCGAGAGATCGACCGCCGCTTCACCCTGCTTCTGCAACTGCTCGAACGCTGCCTGCATGCGCTTGCGCAACAGTGCACGATCATCCTTCAGCGGCATCATCGCCGCACCGGCCTGATCAGCGTTTTGCGGACGTACGGCCTGGCCGTAGACGTCGGCGATCAATACTACGTAGCCCTTGGCCGCCACTGATTTAGCGATTTCCTCAGCCCCAGCGCTGACGCCCATCCAGTTCGGTGCCATCAGCAAACCCGGGCGCGCGTCCTTGTGCTCGGCGTTAAACGCCAAACGACCTTCATAAGGCTGACCGTCAATCTGATAGACCACGGAACGTACAGTGACTTGGCTCATTTCTGACTCCTGATTGGTTAAACACCAGAATGAAAAAACCCGCCGAAGCGGGTTTTTCTACAACGTGATCAAACCGACAGTTCAACCAGCAGCTTGTTCAGACGGCGCACGTACGCGGCCGGATCCTTCAAGCTGTCGCCGGCAGCCAGGGCTGCCTGATCGAAGAGGATGTGCGACAGGTCGCCGAAACGCTCTTCGCTCTGCTCGCCGTCGAGTTTCTCGATCAGCGGGTGAGCCGGGTTGAACTCGAAAATCGGCTTCGAATCCGGCACCTTCTGGCCGCTGGCTTCGAGGATCTGACGCATTTGCAGACCCAGATCCTGCTCGCCGATGGCCAGAATTGCTGGCGAGTCGGTCAGACGATGAGAAACCCGCACTTCAGCCACGGAATCACCCAGCGCCGTTTTCAGACGCTCAACCAGACCTTCTTTGGACTTGGCAACCTCTTCTGCGGCTTTCTTGTCCTCTTCCGAGTCCAGGTTGCCCAGATCGAGGTCACCGCGTGCCACGTCGACAAAGCTCTTGCCGTCGAATTCGCTCAGGTAGCTCATCAGCCACTCGTCGATACGGTCGGTCAGCAGCAGCACTTCGATGCCTTTCTTGCGGAAGACTTCCAGGTGCGGGCTGTTCTTGACCTGCGCGTAAGTTTCGCCGGTGAGGTAGTAGATCTTGTCCTGACCTTCCTTGGCGCGTGCCAGGTAATCGGCCAGACCGACGATCTGCTCGCCGTCGTCACCGTTGGTCGATGCAAAACGCAGCAGACCGGCAATTTTCTCTTTGTTGGCGAAGTCTTCTGCCGGGCCTTCTTTAATGACCTGACCGAAGTTTTTCCAGAAGCCTTTGTATTGCTCAGGCTCGTTCTTCGCCAGTTTTTCCAGCATATCGAGTACGCGCTTGGTCAGCGCCGACTTCATCGAATCGATGATCGGGTCTTTCTGCAGGATTTCCCGCGACACGTTCAGCGACAGGTCGTTGGAATCGACCACACCTTTGATGAAGCGCAGGTACAGCGGCAGGAACGACTCGGCCTGATCCATGACGAACACGCGCTGCACGTACAGCTTCAGGCCTTTCGGCGCTTCGCGCTGGTACAGATCGAACGGTGCGCGGGCCGGCACGTACAGCAGCGAGCTGTATTCGAGTTTGCCTTCGACCTTGTTGTGGCTCCAGGCCAGCGGGTTCTCGAAGTCATGAGCGATGTGCTTGTAGAATTCCTGGTATTCCTCGTCCTTCACGTCAGTGCGAGGACGGGTCCACAGGGCGCTGGCGCGGTTGACGGTTTCCCATTCAACGGCTGGTGTTTCTTCGCCTTCGGCTGCGGTGACTTCTTTCGGCAGCTCGATCGGCAGCGCGATGTGGTCGGAGTACTTCTTGATGATGTTACGCAGACGCCAGCCATCAGCGAACTCGTCTTCTGCCGCTTTCAGGTGCAGAACGATGCGAGTGCCGCGCTCAGGTTTTTCGATGTTAGCGACTTCGAATTCGCCCTCGCCTTTCGACGACCAGTGCACACCTTCGCTGGCAGGAGTGCCGGCGCGACGGCTGTACACGTCAACCTGGTCGGCAACGATGAAGGCCGAGTAGAAACCTACGCCGAACTGGCCGATCAGGTGCGAATCCTTCTTCTGATCGCCGGACAGGTTTTTCATGAAATCGGCGGTGCCCGATTTGGCGATGGTCCCCAGGTGGGTGATCACATCGTCACGGTTCATGCCGATACCGTTGTCTTCGAGGGTGACGGTCTTGGCGTCTTTATCGAAGCTCACACGGATTTTCAGATCAGCGCCACCTTCGAGCAAATCCGGCTTGGCCAGGGCTTCGAAGCGCAGCTTGTCTACAGCGTCAGAGGCGTTCGAGATCAATTCGCGAAGGAAAATTTCCTTGTTGGAATACAGCGAATGGATCATGAGGTGCAGCAGCTGCTTTACCTCGGTCTGGAAGCCCAGGGTTTCCTTTTGAGTTTCCACACTCATGGTCATCAAACTCCAATCAGATGGCATTGGCCGCGACCTGAATGGTCTGCGGCGGGTTGTCATCTGAGTTTGGGGCAGTGTTCAGGATTTCAAGGGCTCATCGATTTTGAAGTGTGCTCGGGCGGTGGCAATCGGTTCGCTCTCTGTGCTTTGCCACGCGGTGACGGCGACGTTGGCCACTCGCCGCCCCTGACGACAGACCTGACACTTGGCCCACGTATCACGAAACTGCCCGGCACGCAGGTAGTCGAGAGAAAAGTCGATGATCTTCGGCACACCCGGCGCCCCGGTAAAAATCAGTAGATGCAGCGCTGCAGCCAGCTCCATGAACCCGGCAATCACCCCGCCATGGATCGCCGGCAACAAAGGGTTACCAATGTTGTCCTTGTTCGCCGGCAGCTTGAACAACAGTTCATCACCGACCCGCGAGCACTCGATGCCGATCAGACCGGCATAGGGGATCAACTTAAGCAACGGCGCGTAGTCGCCCTGCGCGTGGGCCAGTTGCAACTGATCCTTGAAGTCGCTGCTCATTGGCCTTCACTCTTGATGGCGCCGCCGAAACCCTTGGCGCCTTTAATGTTTTTGCCCATGCGCATGAACGTGCCAACAACATGAGCGATTGGCTGTTCGGGATCATCCTGATAGGCAAAACCGCGGGCGAAGATCACATCTGTCGTAACGCGATAGCACTGAGCGAAGCCGTAGACATTTTTGTGGGGTTCAGCGGCGTGCATGTAGTCGATGCGCAGATCAAGGGTCGGGCAGACTTCGAATACCGGCAGCACACACAACGTCGACATCCCGCAGGCCGTGTCCATCAACGAGGTGATTGCCCCGCCATGAATCACCCCGGTTTGCGGGTTGCCGACGATTTTCGGACTGTACGGCAGGATCACTGTAAGTCCTTCACTGGAGGCGCTGTGCACCTGCAAACCCAGTACCTGACAGTGACGCAATGCCGAAAGAAAACGCGTCGCGCGCTCAAAAACGGGGTTTTCGGCCATTTGATAATTACTCTCGTTAGAGCCTGTATTGAGTAGTAACCGGAACAGCAAAAGTTCCGTCGCAAAACAAACTTATATATCTGAAAGAAATGAGGAACTTAACCCTCGGCGCTGAGTTCTTAAGGCTAGTAGTTATTTTCCATAAGGAGAAACACCCCATGCGTAAGACTTTAGCTATTGCCTTGATGTTGACCGCGTCCCTCGGTCTCGCTGCCTGCGATAAAAAATCCGAGGACAAAGCTCAAGATGCCAACCAACATGCTGAGCAGGCTCAGCAAGACATGAACAAAGCACAGGATAAAGTGAACGACGCAGCGCAAGAAAACCAAAAAGCTGCCGAAGCTCAGGCTGAATCGAACAAAGCTGCACAAGAAGAAGCTGCCAAGAAGCAATAATTTGCTCTTCGGTGTAACAAAAGAAAACCCGCCAAGTGCGGGTTTTCTTTTGACTGGAATTTATCGGTACTGTCGACTTAGAGCAACACGGTTCTAAAAGTCGGACTAATCATCAGCAACAACGAACACACTAAGCCGACCAGCCAGACCAAGCTGCGAAGCTTGGGTAGATCCGCCAGGTAAAACCACAAGTAGATAATCCGTGCGATCACGAAAATAATCGCCAAGGCATCAATCAACCACCCTTGGGTTTGCGTGGTGTGCGCCATCAGTACACCCACGGCAAACAGGATGAACGCTTCGATGCTGTTCTGGTGGGCCGCCAGCGCCCTTGCGCCATAACCGGTCAGTTGCGCCTGCTGTTGGCGCGGCAGGTGGTTGTTGTAACCGCCCTGCTCTTTCATGGCTTTGCCCACCGGCATGCGCGCGATATAGATCAACAGCGCACTGATAAACACACACCAGAACGGAATACTCATCAAACGGCCTCTTTGTTCGCCTCGGGGATGGGCGCCTCTGTAGGGGTATAGACCATCACATCGAGAACGTCGGAATGAAATTCGCGGCGATACAAGACGACGACCACGCCGGCGCTCATGATCATGAACAACCATGGGCTGACGAACCAGGCCAGCATGCTCATCCCGAAGTAGTAGGAGCGCAGGCCGAAGTTGAACTGGTTGGCTGCCATCGAAATCACCCGCGCCGCCCGCGAAGCAAAGGCCTTGCGCTCCTGCTCCGAGACTTGACGCTCACCGATCATGGGCGCCGAGCCGATCAGGATCGCCGCAAAGTTGTACTGGCGCATGCACCAGCTGAAGGTGAAGAACGCGTAGACAAACACCAGCGCCAGACACAGCAACTTGATCTCCGACATGCCCTGCGACGCCTGCTGCACCATCGGTATGTCCGCCAGCAACGACACCGCCCGTTCAGACGCACCCAGCACAGTGAGAATACCGGCGAGGATGATCAGTGTGCTGGAGGCGAAGAACGAGGCGTTGCGCTCCAGGTTGCCGATCACGCTGGCGTCGGCGATACGGTTGTCACGCAGCAACATACGGCGCATCCAGTCCTCGCGATACAGGTGCAGGACGCTGGCCAGGCACGCTGTATCACGGGCCTTCCAGGTGGCATAACGGGTGTAGCCGCCCCAGCAGATGACGAACCAGACGGCGGCGAGCAGGTGAATCAGGTTGGCTTGGATGAACGACATGCGGTTCCTTGTGATGTAGATGCGGAATCTAAGCAACCCTTCGACGTTAGCTCAGGAAAAAAGACACTGCCTGACGCCCATAAAAAATGCCCCGTATCGATTGATACGGGGCATTTCTGTTTAAGCGTTCAAGACCCGCTTGTGGCGAGTCAGGAAACGTCAGGCAATGGCTTCGCTGCGCTTGCCCAGCACGCGATCGCAGACTACCGCGACCACCAGAGTCATTACGCACGGCACCAGCCACGCCAGACCTTGCTCGCTAAGCGGCAGATGGGACAGCTGCGAAGGCATCCAGTCAGCGAGACCGGCGCCTTTCAGCGCGTCGATGGTGCCGAACAGGAACGACACCAGCATCACCGGGCCAAGAATACGGCCGTGTTCATGCCAGAAGTCTTTGCAGAAGCTCAGGGCCACCAACACGATGCATGGCGGATAGATCGCGGTCAGCACCGGGATGGAGAACGCAATCAACTTGGTCAGGCCAAGGTTGGACACCAGCAGCGAGAACGCGGCCAGAATGATCACCAGCGTCTTGTAGGACAGTGGAAGCACACGGCTGAAGTACTCAGCACAGGCGCAGGTCAGACCGACCGCCGTCACCAGACACGCCAGCGAGATCAGCACCGCAAGGAAACCGCTGCCCAACGAACCGAAGGTGTGTTGCACGTAAGCGTGCAGTACCGCAGCGCCGTTGGTGGCACCGACCGCGACTTCGTGGCTGCCGGAACCTAGACGGAACAGGCTGACATACACCAGCGCCAGACCGACACCGGCAATCAGGCCAGCGATGATCGCGTAACGGGTGATCAGCGCTGGCGACTCGACGCCACGGGAGCGGATCGCATTAACGATGACGATGCCAAACACCAGCGCGCCCAGGGTATCCATGGTCAGGTAACCATTGATGAAGCCTTGGGAGAACGGTGCTGCCACGTATTCCGGCGTACCGCTACCGATATCACCGGCCGGCAAGGCGAACGCGGCGATGCCGAGTACCGCCAGCGCGATGATTTTCAGCGGCGCGAGAAAACGCCCAACGGTGTCGAGCAAACGGCCCGGGTAGAGCGAGATGAAGAACACCAGCAGGAAGTACACCGAGCTGTAGAGGAACAGCGCCAGCGGACTTTCGCCGGTCAGCGGCGCCAGCCCCACTTCGAACGACACGGTCGCGGTACGCGGGGTGGCGAACAACGGGCCGACCGCCAGGTAGCACGCAGCAGCCAAAATGCCGCCGGCGATCTTGCCGATCGGGCTGCTCAGCGCATCCATCGCCCCGCCAACCTTGGCCAGCGCGACGACGGTGACCACCGGCAGACCGACCGCCGTGATCAGAAAGCCCAGCGCGGCCATCCAGACGTGAGGTCCGGCCTGCAAACCGACGATAGGCGGGAAGATGATGTTACCGGCCCCAACGAACAGGGCAAACGTCATAAAACCAAGTGCCAGGATGTCCTGACCTTTCAAAACTTTCATTAAGGAAATACCACACTACTGAATCGGAATTTAGAGGGGAATTGCCCTGTGGGATTAGGGAAATGCTGTCGATCCGTATGGGACTGACCCGTATAGCGCGTTGCATGCCTTGTGGGCGGCAGACGCAAAAATGGCTGCTAGCCTAACGAATTTGGCTCACAAACGCACTGTTAGAGGGCGAACTATCCGATACGCGACGTTTCCGTGTCGCGTTTTTGCATGTAATTGGGGGCAAGCCTATAAATCCTCGATTGCCGGAAACGACAAAGGCCACCCGAAGGTGGCCTTTGTTTGGTAAAGCGTCAGTTAAGCGCGAGGCTTACTTGACAGGCCAACCAGTCAGCTCGGCCAGGGCCTTGCCGATGTCTGCCAGCGAACGCACGGTTTTAACGCCTGCGTCTTGCAGCGCAGCGAATTTCTCGTCTGCAGTGCCTTTGCCGCCAGAGATGATTGCGCCAGCATGGCCCATGCGCTTGCCCGGAGGAGCAGTCACACCAGCGATGTAGGAAACAACCGGCTTGGTCACGTGTGCCTTGATGTAGGCAGCCGCTTCTTCTTCAGCCGAACCGCCGATCTCGCCGATCATTACGATCGCTTCGGTCTTCGGGTCTTCCTGGAACAGCTTCAGGATGTCGATGAAGTTCGAACCCGGGATCGGGTCACCACCGATGCCGACGCAAGTCGACTGACCGAAACCGGCGTCAGTAGTCTGCTTTACAGCTTCGTAGGTCAGGGTGCCGGAACGGGAAACGATACCGACCTTGCCTGGCAAGTGAATGTGACCAGGCATGATGCCGATCTTGCATTCGCCTGGGGTGATCACGCCTGGGCAGTTAGGGCCGATCAGGACTACGCCCAGCTCGTCGCACTTAACTTTAGCGTCCAGCATGTCCAGGGTAGGAATGCCTTCGGTGATGCAGACGATCAGCTTGATGCCGCCGAAAGCCGCTTCCAGGATCGAATCCTTGCAGAAAGGAGCCGGAACGTAGATCACGCTGGCGGTAGCGCCGGTGGCAGCTACAGCATCTTTAACGGTGTTGAACACTGGCAGACCCAGGTGCTCGGTGCCGCCTTTGCCTGGAGTTACGCCGCCAACCATCTTGGTGCCGTATTCGATGGCTTGCTGGGTGTGGAAACTACCTTGCGAACCGGTAATACCCTGGCAGATAACTTTGGTGTCTTTATTGATCAGGACGCTCATTATTTGCCCTCCGCAGCTTTGACAACTTGTTGAGCAGCGTCGGTCAGGCTGGTAGCAGCGATGATGTTCAAACCGCTTTCTGCCAGTACTTTAGCGCCCAGCTCAGCGTTGTTGCCTTCAAGGCGAACAACAACCGGGATTTTCACGCCGACTTCTTTCACAGCGCCGATGATGCCTTCGGCAATCATGTCGCAGCGAACGATGCCGCCGAAGATGTTGACCAGTACTGCAGCGACGTTAGTGTCGGACAGGATGATCTTGAACGCTTCGGTAACGCGTTCTTTGGTTGCACCACCACCTACGTCGAGGAAGTTGGCTGGCTTGCCGCCATGCAGGTTGACGATGTCCATGGTACCCATGGCCAGGCCAGCACCGTTGACCATGCAACCGATGTTGCCTTCCAGCGCTACGTAGTTCAGTTCGAACTTGGCAGCGTGCGCTTCGCGCGGATCGTCTTGCGACGGATCATGGAAAGTCTTCAGCTTAGGCTGACGGTACATGGCGTTGGCGTCGATGTTGATCTTGGCGTCGAGGCAGTGCAGATCGCCGTCAGCCTTGATCACCAGCGGGTTCACTTCCAGCAGAGCCAGGTCGTGATCCTTGAACAGCTTGGCCAGACCTACGAAGATCTTGGCGAACTGAGCAACCTGCTTGCCTTCCAGACCCAGCTGGAATGCCAGCTCGCGACCCTGGAATGGCTGAGCGCCAACCAGTGGATCGATAGTGGCTTTCAGAATTTTTTCTGGAGTGTCGTGAGCGATTTTCTCGATGTCCACGCCACCTTCGGTGGAAGCCATGAACACGATGCGACGGCTCGAACGGTCAACGACAGCGCCCAGGTACAGCTCTTTAGCGATATCAGTGCACGATTCAACCAGGATCTTGGTGACTGGCTGGCCATTGGCGTCAGTCTGGTAAGTCACCAGACGCTTGCCCAGCCACTGCTGTGCGAAGGCTTTGGCGTCTTCTTTGCTGCGAACCAGCTTAACGCCGCCCGCTTTACCGCGACCACCGGCGTGAACCTGGGCTTTGACAACCCACTCGTTGCCGCCGATCTTGTCGCAAGCTTCTGCTGCTGCTTCCGGGGTGTCTACTGCGTAACCAGTGGAAACTGGCAGGCCGTATTCAGCGAACAGCTGCTTACCCTGATACTCGTGAAGATTCATGCTTTTTACCGTCTTCGTTAGGTACTGCGCATTCGGCGCTGCGCTCTTTATGAGTGCCGCGCCACCTGTGACTGCTGCTTGCGTAGCTGAGCTACGCAAGACTGCGTCCAGCGGACATTCCGCGGTGAGACTTGCTCGCAAGGCTCACGACGGGCCGTTACCGCCGTGGTTTCTTATTGTGTCTTAACGCTTCTTGCGGTTGGCAATGTGGATGGCGCCGCCATTCACAGCCAGAGCAGCTTCGTGCAAGGCTTCAGACAGGGTCGGATGGGAGAAAACCATCATGCCCAGGTCTTCAGCGCTGGTGCCGAATTCCATACCGATCGCGCCCTGCTGAACCAGCTCTGCAGCGCTCGGGCCAATCACGTGCACGCCCAAAACGCGGTCAGTCTTGGCATCAGCGATGACCTTGACGAAACCACCGGTATCGTTGGCGGCCATGGCACGGCCGGAAGCGGCGAACGGGAAGGTGCCGACGTTAACTTCAACGCCTTCAGCTTTCAAGGCCTGCTCGGTTTTGCCAACCCACGCGATTTCCGGGTGAGTATAAATAACCGAAGGGATCAGGTCATAGTTCATCTGGGCTTTGTGGCCCTTGATGCGCTCGACAACCATGATGCCCTCTTCCGAAGCCTTGTGAGCCAGCATCATGCCGCGAACCACGTCACCGATGGCGAAAACGCCCGGTACGGTGGTGGCGCAGTGATCGTCAACGTGCACGAAACCGCGCTCGTCCAGGGTCACGCCGCTATCGGCAGCCAGCAGATCAGTGGTCACCGGACGGCGACCAACGGCTACGATCAGCTTGTCGAAAGTGATGGTCTGTTCGCCGTTGGCATCGGTGTAGCTGACAACGACTTCGTCGCCGTTCACTTTCGAACCGGTGACGCGAGCGCCCAGCTTGATGTCCAGACCCTGTTTGGTCAGGGTTTTCAGCGCTTCCTTGGAAACAGCGGTGTCCGCTGCCATCAGGAAAGTGTCCAGAGCTTCCAGGACAACTACTTCAGAACCCAGACGCGACCACACCGAACCCAGTTCCAGACCGATCACGCCAGCGCCGATCACGCCCAGACGCTTAGGTACGGCTTGGAATTCCAGTGCGCCAGTCGAATCGACGATGACTTTCTGATCAACCGGAGCCGGTGGAATGTCGATAGGACGCGAACCTGGAGCCAGGATGACGTTTTCAGCTTCGATGACTTCAACCGAACCGTCTGGCTTGGTGACTTCGACTTTCTTGCCAGCCAGCAGTTTGCCGTGGCCCTGGATCGAAGTAACGCCGTTGGCCTTGAACAGGGTGGCAACGCCGCCGGTCAGGTTCTTGACGATGCCAGCCTTGCGGCCAATCATCGCCGCGACGTCCATTTTGACTTCGCCGGTCGAGATACCGTGAACGTTGAAGCTTTCTTTCGCTTCCTTGTATTTCCAGGAGCTGTCCAGCAGCGCCTTGGAAGGAATGCAGCCGACGTTCAGGCAGGTGCCGCCCAGGGCTTGCTTGCCTTCGGCGTCGGTGTACTTCTCGATGCAGGCAGTGGTCAGACCCAGCTGCGCGGCCTTGATGGCTGCTACGTAGCCGCCAGGGCCAGCACCGATCACTACTACGTCAAATTTCTGCGACATTCAAAAATTCCTCTTTAGCGAAAAGCTTCAAGCCGCGCGCTCCAAGCCAAGCTGCCCTTTCCTGCAGCTTGAAACTTGAAACCCGCGACTGCTTCTATCAGATATCCAGCAACAGACGAGCCGGATCTTCCAGCAGGTTCTTGATGGTCACCAGGAAGGTCACAGCTTCTTTGCCATCGATCAGACGGTGATCGTAGGACAGTGCCAGGTACATCATCGGACGGATAACGACCTGACCGTTGATGGCCATAGGACGCTGGATGATGTTGTGCATGCCCAGAATCGCTGCCTGCGGCGGGTTGACGATCGGGGTCGACATCATCGAACCGAAGGTACCACCGTTGGTGATGGTGAAGGTACCACCGGTCATCTCGTCCATCGACAGTTTGCCGTCACGGGCTTTCTTGCCGAAAGTGGCGATGCCGCCTTCGATTTCAGCCAGGCTCATCAGCTCGGCGTTACGCAGAACCGGTACTACCAGGCCACGATCGCTGGAAACGGCAACGCCGATATCCGCATAGCCGTGGTAAACGATGTCGCCACCGTCGATCGACGCGTTGACAGCCGGGAAGCGTTTCAGCGCTTCGGTAGCTGCTTTGACGAAGAACGACATGAAGCCCAGGCGCACGCCGTTATGGGACTTCTCGAACAGATCCTTGTACTTCGAACGCAGGGCCATGACTTCGGTCATGTCTACTTCGTTGAAAGTCGTCAGCATCGCCATGTTCGATTGCGCTTCAACCAGACGCTTGGCCACAGTGGCGCGAACGCGGGTCATCGGTACGCGCTTCTCGATGCGGTCGCCAGCGGCGAACACAGGAGCGGCAGCCGAAGGAGCAGCAGCCTTGGCAGGCGCGGCAGCCGGAGCGGCTTTCTTGGCAGCAACAGCTGCAACCACGTCTTCCTTGGTCACACGACCACCCTTGCCGGTGCCGGCAACGGAAGCGATGTTGATGCCGTTCTCTTCAGCCAGCTTGCGAGCAGCCGGAGCAGCGACAGGATCGTCTTCGCCTTCGGCAGCAGCAGGTGCAGCAGCAGCGGCCGGAGCAGCAGCGGCTGGAGCTGCGGCAGCAGCGCCGCCCGCTTCGATGGAGCCCAGGACTTCGTCGGACAGAACGGTGTCGCCTTCGTTCTTGACGATTGCGCCCAGCACGCCATCAGCAGTAGCCAGCACTTCCAGTACGACTTTGTCGGTTTCGATGTCAACGATCAGATCGTCGCGCTTGACAGCGTCGCCCGGTTTTTTGTGCCAGGTGGCAACGGTGCCATCGGCAACCGATTCCGGGAAAGTGGGGGCTTTGATCTCGATAGCCATTATCTGTAGTTCCTTAAATTCGGTTTCAAGTGCGCGAAGGCATTAAACGGTAAACGCGTCTTGCAGCAGTTTTTCCTGCTGCTCGGCGTGCATCGATGCGTAACCACAAGCAGGTGCAGCGGATGCATCACGGCCCGCGTACTCAAGTACGAGAGATTTGTCGTGTTTGCCAACGATGCGGCGCATGTGGTGCTGGCTGCAGTACCAGGCACCCTGGTTCATCGGCTCTTCCTGACACCAAACGATATGTTTGAGGTTGGTGTACGGAGCCAGGACTTCAATCAAGTCGTCCTCAGGGAATGGGTACAGCTGCTCGATACGCACGACAGCGATATCGTCACGACCTTCGGCACGACGCTTTTCCAGCAGGTCGTAGTAGACCTTGCCGCTACACAGAACAACGCGCTCGACCTTTTGTGGGTCTTGAGCATCGATTTCCGGGATAACGGTCTGGAACGAACCTTCGGCCAGATCTTCCAGAGTCGAGATGGCCAGCTTGTGGCGCAGCAGCGACTTCGGCGTCAGCACGACCAATGGTTTGCGCAGCGGGCGAATCACCTGACGACGCAGCAAGTGGTAGATCTGCGCAGGCGTGGTCGGTACGGCTACCTGAATGTTGTGCTCGGCGCACAGCTGCAGGTAACGCTCCAGACGTGCCGAGGAGTGCTCAGGACCCTGACCTTCGTAACCGTGCGGTAGCAGCATGGTCAGACCGCACAGACGGCCCCACTTGTGCTCGCCACTGGTGATGAACTGGTCGATAACCACTTGGGCACCGTTGGCGAAGTCGCCGAACTGGGCTTCCCAGATCACCAGCGCATCCGGCGTGGTGGTCGAGTAGCCGTATTCGAACGCCAAAACGGCCTCTTCCGACAGGAACGAGTCGTACAGGTCAAAGCGTGGCTGACCGTCGTACAGGTGCTGCAGCGGAACGTAAGTGCCAGCGTCTTTCTGGTTGTGCAGAACAGCGTGACGGTGCGAGAACGTACCGCGGCCGATGTCCTGACCGGTCATGCGAATCGGGTGACCTTCGAACGCCAGGGTCGCGTACGCCATGGTTTCAGCGTAACCCCAGTTGATCGGCAGGCCGCCGGCTTGCATCTTCTGACGGTCTTCGTAGATCTTCGCAACCTGGCGCTGAACCACGAAGCCGTCCGGAATTTCCAGCAGCTTGGCAGACAGTTCCTGCAGGGTTTTCAGATCGAAACGGGTGTCGTGACGCGCAGTCCAGGCGTGGCCCAGATACGGACGCCAGTCCACGAACAACTCTTTGTTCGGCTCTTTGACCAGGCTTTTCACTACGTGCAGACCGTTGTCCAGCGCGTTGCGGTATTCGTCGACTTTCGCCTGAACACGCTCTGCATCAAGCGTACCGTCCTGAGTCAGACGATCAGCGTACAGCTCACGGGTGGTGCGCTGCTTGGTGATCTGCTGATACATCAGAGGCTGGGTGCCGCTTGGCTCGTCGGCCTCGTTGTGGCCGCGACGACGGTAGCAGACCAGATCGATTACCACGTCACGCTTGAATTGCATGCGGTAGTCGATGGCCAACTGGGTCACGAACAACACGGCTTCCGGATCATCACCATTCACATGGAGGATCGGCGCCTGGATCATCTTGGCAACGTCGGTGGCGTACTCGGTGGAACGCGAGTCCAGCGGGTTGCTGATGGTGAAACCAACCTGGTTGTTGATCACGATGTGCACAGTACCGCCGGTCTTGAAACCGCGGGTCTGGGACATCTGGAAGGTTTCCATGACCACGCCTTGACCGGCGAATGCCGCGTCACCGTGGATGGAGATCGGCAGAACCTTCTCACCGGTCGAATCGTTACGACGATCCTGACGGGCGCGAACCGAACCTTCGACCACCGGGGAAACGATTTCCAGGTGGGACGGGTTGAACGCCATGGCCAGGTGGACTTCACCGCCGGCGGTCATTACGTTGGAGGAGAAGCCCTGGTGGTATTTAACGTCACCGGAACCCAGCTCGACCTTCTTCTTGCCTTCGAACTCGTCGAACAGCTCACGCGGGTTCTTGCCGAAGGTATTGACCAGCACGTTCAGACGACCACGGTGGGCCATGCCGATGACGACTTCCTTGGTACCGTAGGAACCGGAACGCTGGATCAGTTCGTCGAGCATCGGAATCAGGCTTTCGCCGCCTTCCAGACCGAAACGCTTGGTGCCCGGGTATTTGGTGCCCAGGTATTTTTCCAGACCTTCACCGGCAGTCACGCGCTCAAGCAGGTGGCTCTTGATGTCGGCGGAGTACGTCGGACGACCACGCACGCTTTCCAGACGCTGCTGGAACCACTGGCGCTGCTCGGAATCGGTGATATGCGTAAATTCAGCGCCGATGGTGCGGCAATATGTCTGCTGCAACGCTTCGTGAATTTCGCGTAGGCTCGCTTCCTCTTTGCCGATGAACAGGTCGCCGGCACGGAAGGTCGTATCAAGATCGGCATTGGTCAAGCCGTAATGATTGATCGACAGGTCTGCAGGTGCAGGACGCTGCCACAGTCCCAGCGGGTCAAGCTGGGCTGCCTGGTGGCCACGCATACGGTAGGCCTGGATCAATCGCAGCACTTCAACTTGCTTCTTCTCGTGCTCGCTGCTCACGCTCCCGGCGGAAACCGGTTGAGCGCGGCGCTGGTTCTTTGCCAGCAGCACGAAATGATCGCGAATCGTCGAGTGCGAAACATCAGTGGCAGAGTTGCCGTCGGCAGGCAACTTCTGAAAGTAGGTGCGCCACTCTTCTGGCACAGCGTTAGGGTCGTGCAGGTAGAGCTCATAAAGCTCTTCCACATAGGCAGCGTTTCCACCTGAAAGGTAGGCGCTGTTCCACATGCGCTGCATCACGCTTTCTTGCATGCTTGGTCACCCTCGGTTAGGGGAACACCATCGGTGTCGACACCGAGCAAACTTGCAGAAGTCCGAATGCAGCGACTAAAACAAGCCACTTAGGATCACACTGATAGTCCGGGTACCAGCCCGGATGCCCCTGCTTGTCTCATTTCTTCAAAATAAGAGCTGCAGCTTGTGACTACTGCTCTGGTTATAGCCATGACGCGGGTTGAAGCCCGCGCCACAGCCTCTACGGTACAGCGGTTACAGCAGCTGAATCACACGCCGCTCGAAAGCAGCATGTTACGGATGTGACCGATGGCCTTAGTCGGGTTCAGGCCTTTCGGACATACGTTGACGCAGTTCATAATGCCCCGGCAGCGGAATACGCTGAACGGGTCATCGAGCGAAGCCAGACGCTCGTTGGTCTTGGTGTCACGACTGTCTGCCAGGAAGCGATAGGCTTGCAGCAGAGCAGCTGGACCCAGGAACTTGTCCGGGTTCCACCAGAAGGACGGGCAAGAGGTCGAGCAGCAAGCGCACAGGATGCACTCGTACAGACCGTCGAGCTTTTCACGCTCTTCTGGCGACTGCAGACGCTCGATGGCCGGAGCCGGCGTGTCGTTCTGCAGGTAAGGCTTCACCTTCTCGTATTGCTTGTAGAAGATGCTCATATCGACGACCAGGTCACGGATAACCGGCAAACCTGGCAGAGGACGAACGATCAACTTGTTACCTTTTACAACGGCGGACAGTGGCGTGATGCAGGCCAGACCGTTCTTGCCGTTGATGTTCATGCCGTCGGAGCCGCAGACACCTTCACGGCAAGAGCGACGATAGGAGAAACCTTCGTCCTGCTCTTTGATGAGGGCCAGCACGTCCAGCACCATCAGGTCTTTACCACCGGTATCGACCTGGAATTCCTGCATGAACGGCGCAGCGTCCTGATCAGGGTTGTAGCGATAAACACTGACTTGCAACATGGCGGTCACCCTTAATAAGTCCGGACTTTCGGTTCGAAAGTCGGAACAGTCTTCGGCGAGAAGTTAACGGCACGCTTGGTGACGCGCTTGTCACCCGGGAAGTACAGGGTGTGGCACAGCCAGTTTTCGTCGTCACGGTCTTCGAAGTCTTCACGGGCGTGCGCGCCGCGGGACTCTTTACGCACTTCGGCAGCGATGGCAGTCGCTTCAGCCACTTCCAGCAGGTTTTGCAGTTCCAGCGCTTCGATACGTGCAGTGTTGAAAGCCTGCGACTTATCGTTGATCTTCACGTTAGCGATACGCTGACGCAGATCGGCCAGTTGAGCGATACCTTTCTGCATGTATTCGCCGGTACGGAACACACCGAAGTAGTTCTGCATGCAGCTTTGCAGCTCACGACGCAGGGTTGCCACGTCTTCGCCATCAGTGCGGCTGTTCAGCGAGTTCAGGCGCGACAGGGCAGCTTCGATATCGGCTTCGGTAGCGTCGTCGTATTCGATGCCGTCGGTCAGTGCCTTTTCCAGGTGCAGGCCGGCAGCGCGGCCGAATACCACCAGGTCGAGCAACGAGTTGCCGCCCAGACGGTTGGCGCCGTGAACCGATACGCAAGCCACTTCACCTACAGCGAACAGACCAGGAATGATCTGATCCACGCCGTCGGCGTTCTGGGTGATCGCCTGACCATGAATGTTGGTGGCAACGCCGCCCATCATATAGTGGCAAGTCGGAACAACCGGAACCGGCGCAACCACCGGGTCAACGTGCGCGAAAGTCTTCGACAGTTCGCAGATGCCTGGCAGACGGCTGTGCAGCACTTCCTCGCCCAAGTGGTCGAGTTTGAGCATTACGTGGTCGCCATTCGGACCGCAACCGTTGCCGGCGATGATTTCTTTAACCATCGAGCGAGCAACCACGTCACGACCGGCAAGGTCTTTGGCGTTCGGAGCATAACGCTCCATGAAACGCTCGCCGTGCTTGTTGATCAGGTAACCACCTTCACCACGGCAACCTTCTGTAACCAGTACACCAGCGCCGGCGATGCCGGTCGGGTGGAACTGCCACATTTCGATGTCTTGTACCGGCACGCCAGCACGCAGAGCCATGCCGACGCCGTCACCGGTGTTGATCAGGGCGTTGGTGGTGGACGCGTAGATACGGCCTGCACCGCCGGTAGCCAATACGGTGGCTTTTGCGCGGATGTAGGAGGTTTCGCCAGTTTCGATGCAGATCGCGATCACACCGACGAAATCGCCCTCCTGGTTTTTCACCAGGTCGACAGCGTAGTACTCGTTCAGGAACGTAGTACCGGCTTTCAGGTTGCCCTGATACAGAGTGTGCAGCAGTGCGTGACCGGTACGGTCGGAAGCGGCGCAAGTACGTGCAGCCTGGCCGCCCTTGCCGTAGTCCTTGGACTGACCGCCGAACGGACGCTGGTAGATACGGCCTTGCTCGGTACGCGAGAACGGCAGACCCATGTGGTCCAGCTCGAAAACGGCAGCCGGGCCTTCCTGACACATGTATTCGATAGCGTCCTGGTCACCGATGTAGTCGGAACCCTTGACGGTATCGTACATGTGCCAGCGCCAGTCATCGTTCGGGTCAGCGGACGCGATTGCACAGGTGATGCCGCCCTGGGCGGATACAGTGTGCGAACGGGTCGGGAAAACCTTGGTGATCACGGCAGTCTTGTGACCGCCCTGCGCCAGTTGCAGCGCAGCGCGCATGCCGGCACCGCCACCACCAATGATGATGGCGTCGAAAGAAATCGTTGGAATGTTAGCCATGACTCAGATACCCCAGAGAATCTGCACACCCCAGACGAAGTAAGCGAACATCGCAACGCCGCATACTGCCTGGAAAAGGAAACGTACTGCGGTCGCGGACTTGCCCAGCGCCATTGGCGTCAGGTAGTCGGTCGCGATGGTCCACATGCCGACCCAGGCGTGAGCGCCGAGAGCAACAAGGGCCAGCAGACTGAAGATACGCATCCCGTTGTGGGCGAACAGGCCGTGCCACTGGTCGTAGCCAATGCCCGGATTCGCTGCAAGGTATCCGATCAGGAAAATGAAATAAGCCGCGAGAACAACCGCAGACACACGTTGCGCCATCCAGTCATAGAGGCCCGAACGCGAAAGGTTCGTAACGCTGGTTACCATATCCAAACTCCTGCCAGAACGATCAACACCACCGAAACGGCGATGATAATTTTCGAGCCCAGGCGGCCGCCTTCCAGCGTCTCACCGATGCCCATATCCATGATCAAGTGGCGCACACCGGCTACCAGGTGATACAGCAGAGCGGACAGGAGGCCCCATGCTACGAACTTGGCCAG
This sequence comes from Pseudomonas sp. LBUM1648, assembly GCF_059716145.1. Lineage (NCBI taxonomy): Bacteria > Pseudomonadati > Pseudomonadota > Gammaproteobacteria > Pseudomonadales > Pseudomonadaceae > Pseudomonas > Pseudomonas sp. LBUM1648. Next base: position 1,833,516 of record NZ_CP166808.1, on the reverse strand, counting down.
CGGGCTGGTCAAGCATGCCTTCACTTCGGCAAAACCTTCCTCGGAACCCAGAGACTTGCCCAATGCATAAAGCATGAAGCCGATACCCAGGAAGAGGATGATGCCGGAAACACGGTGAAGAAACGACGTAACGCCGGTGATGGGGAGTTTGATGGTCCTTAGGTCTAGGTTTACAGGTCGTTGGCTTTTCACGGCTTTTTTTTCACACTGAAGAGCCCCTAACAATCAGGGCAAAGTTGTTGGGGAGTGCACTGGTCAGGTAACCACCACCCAGGGATGCGACCCCCAATAAAGCAGGCCCAAAAGCCCTTGGCGGTCGGTGGCCGAGTATAGACAGTTAGGCTACTAATGACAACGCAATCACCTACCCCCAATAGCTGATTGCACAAGTTCAATAAAAGGCGTAAATGGCAGGCAATTTCGAGGAAAAAGTGCGCTTAAAGCCTTCTGGAGCAAGACTTTAGGCAAATTGACATTCGAATTTATCTCACTATAGTGGTGCGGGCCCTGCGTGGGGGGTCTGTCTGATGGTTAAGCATAAATAGGAGGCCACATGGCTGACAAAAAAGCGCAGTTGATCATCGAGGGCGCAGCCCCCGTCGAGCTGCCCATTTTAACCGGCACCGTTGGTCCCGATGTAATCGATGTTCGGGGCCTGACGGCCACGGGCCGCTTCACTTTCGACCCTGGTTTCATGTCGACCGCCTCGTGCGAATCGAAGATTACCTATATCGACGGCGACAACGGCATTCTGTTGCACCGCGGCTACCCGATCGAACAACTGGCTGAAAAGTCAGACTACCTGGAAACCTGCTACCTGCTGCTCAACGGCGAACTGCCGACAGCAGAACAGAAGGCCCAGTTCGTCAGCACCGTCAAGAACCACACCATGGTTCACGAGCAGCTGAAAACCTTCTTCAACGGTTTCCGTCGCGACGCCCACCCGATGGCCGTCATGTGCGGCGTAGTCGGCGCCCTCTCGGCCTTCTACCACGACTCCCTGGACATCAATAACCCGCAGCATCGCGAAATTTCCGCGATCCGCCTGGTTGCCAAGATGCCGACCCTGGCAGCGATGGTTTACAAGTACTCCATGGGCCAACCCATGATGTACCCGCGCAACGACCTGACGTACGCGGAAAACTTCCTGCACATGATGTTCAACACCCCGTGCGAGATCAAACCGATCAGCCCGGTGCTCGCCAAGGCGATGGACCGGATCTTCATCCTCCACGCCGACCACGAGCAGAACGCATCGACTTCCACCGTGCGCCTGGCAGGTTCTTCGGGCGCCAACCCGTTCGCCTGTATCGCCGCCGGTATCGCCGCACTGTGGGGCCCTGCCCACGGCGGTGCGAACGAAGCCGTTCTGACCATGCTTGATGAAATCGGCGATGTGTCCAACATCGACAAGTTCATCGCCAAGGCCAAGGACAAGAACGATCCGTTCAAACTGATGGGCTTCGGTCACCGCGTTTACAAGAACCGCGATCCTCGCGCGACTGTAATGAAGCAGACCTGCGACGAAGTACTGAAGGAACTGGGCATCAACAACGATCCGCAACTCGAACTGGCCATGCGCCTGGAAGAGATCGCCCTGACCGACCCGTACTTCATCGAACGCTCGCTGTACCCGAACGTCGACTTCTACTCGGGGATCATCCTCAAGGCGATCGGCATTCCGACCAGCATGTTCACCGTGATCTTCGCGCTGGCACGTACTGTCGGCTGGATCTCCCACTGGAAAGAAATGCTCTCCAGCCCGTACAAGATCGGCCGTCCGCGCCAGCTGTACACCGGCTACGAGTCGCGTGACATTACCAAGCTGGAAGACCGCAAATAAGACTTGTCTTGCGATAACGTCTTGAGTTGTATCGGGAACGGCCTCTATTTATATAGGGGCCGTTTTTGTTTATTGGGCCGCATCGGCCTGTGGGCCGACTGGTTTTTTGGAATCAGGTGTATATCCGTTTTTTGAGTAGCTGCTGCTGGCGGTTTCGCTCTTACAGCGAGTCACCTTTTCCAAACGCCGGAATGCCGGCCCAGCGAAAAGGTAACCCAAAAGACTTTGCCCCGGCGTTCGGCACTTCGCTGAGGCTCAGTGTTCCCTCGCTACGGTGTCCATCAGGGGGCATCGCCTACGGTTTGCTTCGCTGCACCTCCTCTCGATGAATGCGGCTTCGCCGCACGGCGCTTCGCGCCTACCCCCCCCTGATGAACACCTTCACTCGGCCTGCCGATGGGGGCAAAAGAGCAAAAGCAACATCAAGAGCCAAGCCAAAGCCAAAGCCAAAGCCAAAACAGATCAAAAGATCGCAGCCTTCGGCAGCTCCTACAATTGGGTTGGGTGCACCTGCTAGAGATTGGTCGACTGTCAGGCCGCCATCGCGAGCAGGCTCGCTCCCACAGAAAATCAGAAGTCGACCGCACGCTTTTCCACCACCCAACACAATGAGCGTTAGCTCGAGTGCAGCTTTTGATCTTGATCCACCGGCCCCTTCGGCAGGCTGAGTGGAGGGATTTATCCGGGGGCGGGAGCGCAGCGACCGTTTGGCGAAGCCAAATGCATCGAGAGGAGGTGCAGCGAAGCAAACCGGAGGCGATGCGCCCGGATGAATCCCGGAGCGAAGGAACCCGAGCCTGCGAGGGCCGAACGCTGGGGCAAGCCTTTTTTTGCTTACTTTTTTGAGGCGTTTGTCAAAAAAGTGAGTCGCCGTAAGGGCGAAACCCTAAGAAGCCGTTACCGCAGCAACGGATATAAACGCAACAAAAAGGCAACAAACAGCCGCAGTCCGATAACCGCCCAATAAAAATGCCCCAATCTCTCGACCAGGGCATTCAGTACAGCGTTGCTAACTATCGAAAACCATCAGTGCGAAACCGCCCCGCTCGCCCCCAATCCCGTCTGCGAACGCACAAACTGCGGGAAGAACAGCGCCCGCTCCTTGTCCGCTGCCGCCGACTTGTCAGTGATCGAGAAGAACCAGATCCCCACAAACGCGATGATCATCGAGAACAGCGCCGGATACTCGTAAGGGAAGATCGCCTTCTCATGATGCAGAATCTGCACCCAGATGGTCGGGCCAAGCACCATCAGGCCCACAGCACTGATCAGCCCCAGCCAGCCGCCGATCATCGCACCGCGAGTGGTCAGCTTCTTCCAGTACATCGAAAGCAGCAGGACCGGGAAGTTACAGCTCGCCGCGATGGAGAACGCCAGGCCAACCATGAACGCGATGTTCTGGCTTTCGAACAGGATACCCAGACCAATCGCCAGCACTGCCAAGGCAATGGTGGTGATCTTCGAAACGCGGATCTCATCCTTCTCGTTCGCCTTGCCTTTCTTGATCACGCTGGCATACAGGTCATGAGACACCGCCGATGCACCGGCCAGAGTCAAACCCGCGACAACCGCCAGAATGGTCGCGAACGCCACAGCCGAGATGAAGCCGAGGAAGATGCTCCCGCCGACTGCGTTGGCCAAGTGCACCGCCGCCATGTTGTTGCCGCCCAACAGCGCGCCAGCAGCATCTTTGAAGGCCGGGTTGGTGCTGACCAGCAGGATCGCGCCGAAGCCGATGATGAAGGTCAAAATGTAGAAGTAGCCAATGAAACCGGTTGCGTACAGAACGCTCTTACGGGCTTCTTTAGCGTCGCTCACGGTGAAGAAGCGCATCAGAATGTGTGGCAGGCCAGCAGTACCGAACATCAGCGCCAGACCGAGGGAGAACGCCGAAATCGGATCTTTCACCAAGCCGCCAGGGCTCATGATCGCTTCACCTTTAGGGTGAACCTTGATCGCCTCGGAGAACAGCATGTTGAAGTCGAAGTTGACGTGCTTCATCACCATCAGCGCCATGAACGAGGCACCGGACAGCAACAGCACAGCCTTGATGATCTGCACCCAAGTAGTCGCCAGCATGCCGCCGAACAGCACGTACATGCACATCAGCACACCGACCAGAATCACCGCCACGTGGTAGTCCAGACCGAACAACAGTTGGATCAACTTGCCGGCACCAACCATTTGCGCGATCAGGTAGAACGCCACCACCACCAGCGAACCGCAGGCAGACAGGGTGCGAATCTGGGTTTGCCCGAGGCGGTAGGACGCCACGTCGGCAAAGGTGTATTTGCCCAGGTTACGCAGACGCTCGGCGATCAGGAACAGAATGATCGGCCAGCCCACCAGAAAGCCGATCGAGTAGATCAGGCCATCGTAGCCGGAGGTGAACACCAGCGCGGAAATCCCCAGGAAGGACGCCGCCGACATGTAGTCACCGGCGATCGCCAGACCATTCTGGAAACCGGTGATCTTGCCGCCCGCCGCATAGTAGTCGGCCGCCGAGTTGTTTTTCTTCGAGGCCCAGTAGGTGATGTACAAGGTCGCGCCAACGAACGCCACGAACATCAGGATGGCTGGAATGTTCAGTGGCTGCTTGGCCACTGCGCCCGTCAAGGCGTCAGCCGCAAAGGCACAAGGCGCGAACGCTGCAACGCTCAATAGAGAAAGTAGACGCCGGATCATTGCTGAGCCTCCTTGAGAATCGCATTGTTCAGGTCGTCAAACTCGCCATTGGCGCGGCGCACGTAGATAGCAGTGAGGATGAAGGCCGAGATAATCAGGCCGACACCGATAGGAATGCCCCAGGTAATCGAGGATTCAGGACTGAGCTTCGCACCCAGCACGTGTGGCCCGTAGGCGATCAGAAGGATGAATCCGGAGTAGAGCCCGAGCATGATCGCCGAGAGTATCCAGGCGAACTTTTCCCTTTTTCGCACCAGCTCCTTGAATCGGGGACTGTTTTGAATCGAGAGGTAAATGCTGTCGTTCATTGTTTTTATCCTCGCAGCACAGATTATTGTTGGAACGTAGCTAATGTATGCGGCTGCGGGACAGGTTCCAGACGACCTTAGTAGTAGAACGCCATGACACTTTTGCCAATTTCAAGCAGCCCAAAAACAAATGTGGGAGCGAGCCTGCTCGCGAAGGCGTCGTGCCAGTCAACATTTAGTTAACTGACAGACCGCTTTCGCGAGCAGGCTCGCTCCCACTGGGGTATATCGGTGTTGCGGTTATTTAGTCCAGTCAGCCACGCGATCCGGGTGTTTGGCCACCCAATCCTTGGCGGCTGCATCAGGCTTGGCACCGTCCTGAATCGCCAGCATCACTTCACCGATTTCGTCTTTCGAAGCCCACTGGAAGTTCTTCAGGAACTTGGCCACTTCTGGTGCCTTCGCATCCAGGCCCTTGCTGCCGATGCTGTTCACGGTTTCAGCAGCGCCGTAAACGCCTTTAGGGTCGTCGAGGAAGCGCAGCTTCCACTTGGCGAACATCCAGTGCGGCACCCAACCGGTGACGGCGATGGATTCGTTTTTCTTCTCGGCACGGGTCAGCTCGGCAATCATGCCGGCGCCGGAGCTGGCTTTGAGGGTGTACTTATCGAGGCCGTAATCCTTGATCGCCTGATCGGTCTTGAGCATCACGCCTGAACCGGCGTCGATGCCGACTATGCGATTTTTGAAGGTGTCGTCGGTTTTCAGGTCTTCGATCGACTTGGCTTTTACATATTCCGGGACGATCAGGCCGATTTTCGCATCCTTGAAGTTCGGGCCGTAATCGACGACCTGATCCTTGTTCTTCGTCCAGTATTCGCCGTGGGTCACTGGCAGCCAGGCCGACAGCATGGCGTCGAGTTTACCGGTGGCGACACCCTGCCACATGATCCCGGTGGCGACGGCTTGCAGTTTCACGTCGTAGCCGAGTTTCTGCTTGATCACTTCGGCCGCCACGTGGGTGGTCGCGACGCTGTCGGACCAGCCGTCAACGTAACCGATGTTCAGGGTCTGTTTTTCAGCGCTGGCGAAAGTGGAGCTCATCGCAAGCGCCAGAGCGGCACCTGCGCCTAAAAGTCGTCGCATCTTCATCGTTACTTCCCCGAAATGCTGCGCCCGACGGATGACGGGCGGCGTCAACGTATTGTTATGGTGCACAGCGCCCCCATCACGCCTCACCGCAAACTCGTCCGGACATCAGTGGAGTACTGACGGCTTCGATCATCAACCTGACGCCCAAGGCGACCTGCTCTGTCAGCGACCTCAAGGCAACGAGAAACGACATCAGAAGGCCATTAACCGCGTCTATATAAATGACGCCAAATAATCCGCCCGAACTTTGCATGTCAAAACCATGCGGGCCACCAACCCTCTGTTAATTGCAGGTAACATGCGTCGCTTTGCAGCCACTCGGCCTGACCATGTCCGCGACTTCCCGCTTTGCTTTTCTTCCTTATGTCTTCGTCTGCCTGCTCGGGCTGTTTGCCCTTGGCGGCTTCTGGTATGGCCTCGGTAAGCCATTGATTTTGCCGGACGCTGCCACCCCGACGCACAAGTTGCAATGCGCCTCCTATACCCCATTCGACAAGGACCAGTCGCCGTTCGACGTGCCGTTCAAGCTGCGCCCGGAGCGCATGGACGCCGACCTCGCCCTGTTGGCGACGCGCTTTGAATGCATCCGCACTTACTCCATGACCGGCCTCGAAGCGCTGCCGGATCTGGCACGTAAACATGGCCTGAAATTGATGATCGGCGCCTGGGTCAACAGCAACCCGGTGGACACCGAGAAGGAAGTCGACCTGCTGATCGCCTCGGCCAACGCCAACCCGGACGTGGTCACCGCAGTAATCGTTGGCAACGAAGCGCTGCTGCGTAAAGAGGTTACCGGCGGGCAATTAGTGAAGCTGATAAACAAGGTCAAAAGTCACGTTAAACAGCCGGTGACTTACGCCGATGTATGGGAGTTCTGGCAAAGGCATCCAGAAATCGCTCCCGCCGTGGACTTCATAACGATCCACTTGCTGCCGTACTGGGAAGACCATCCATGGAACGTTGACGTGGCCTTGTCGCAAGTGGCCGCGATTCGTCGCAGTTTTGGCAGCATGTTTGCGCCAAAAGAAATAATGATCGGCGAAACTGGTTGGCCGAGCGAAGGCCGCCAGCGCAAGACTGCCGTGCCGAGCAGAGAAAACGAAGCCAAGTTTATCCGTGGCTTTGTCGCGATGGCCGAGAAGGAAGGCTGGCGTTACAACCTCATCGAAGCATTTGATCAACCATGGAAACGTGCGAGCGAAGGCGCGGTCGGCGGTTATTGGGGGCTGTTCAATGCCGATCGCCAGGACAAGGGTGTACTCGCAGGCCCCGTGACCAACGTACCGTACTGGAAGCAGTGGCTGGCCGTCGGCGGTTTGATTTTCCTCGGCACATTGGTCCTCGGCGGTCGGGTTCGCACGACGCGATCAGCACTGGTGCTTCCGCTGTTGGGCGCCCTCGCCGCTTGTTCAATCGGTGCGTGGGGCGATCTGGCCCGCGTGACCACACGATTTGCCAGTGAATGGCTGTGGGTCGGGCTGCTGACGGCGTTGAATCTGTTGGTGTTGGCGCATGCCGCGCTGACCTTGAGCACCCGCACGGGTTGGCGTGAACGGGCGTTCAATCTGCTGGAACGTCGCGCCGGTTGGCTGGTTGCGGCGGCAGGGTTCGCGGCGGCGGTGATGATGCTGGAGATGGTATTCGATGCGCGTTATCGCAGCTTTGCGAGCATGGCGTTCATCCTGCCGGCGCTGGTTTACCTGTGCCGCCCGGTTAGCGTGCCGCGTCGGGAGATTGCGCTACTGACCTTTATCATCGGGGCCGGCATTGCGCCGCAGTTGTATGAAGAAGGATTGCTGAATCAGCAGGCCTGGGGTTGGGCACTGGTGAGTTTGTTGATGGCTGCTGCACTTTGGCGCTGCTTGCGGGTTCGCATCCGCTGACCTTTAGCGCCTGTACCTGCCTCATCGCTGGCAAGCCAGCTCCCACAGGTTTTGGGGTCATACACAAATGTTGTGTTTCTCCAGATCCCTGTGGGAGCGGGCTTGCCCGCGATGACTGATTTTCAGGCGCTGCGAGACTCCCGGACAAGGCGCAACCCGGCAATCACCACCGCAAACACCGCCAGCGTCGTGTTGTACAACGCCAGTGCCGGCAACCCGAAGACCAGCGCCAGCACCGCCAGCCACCACCCTGCCCGCCCGGGCAAGACAAAACCGATCAGCGCCGCACCCAGCGCCGTCCAGCCCAACACCTTGAAGTGAATCATCAGCCCGAGGTTCGAGCGCACCTGACACTCCCAACGGCTGGCCTCATCCACACAGATGCCGACCCACTGCCCGTCTTCCATAAAGCCATAACGCGCGCCATAACTGGCAGCCAGCCATAACGGCAACAAAACGAGCAGCAGAATCACGGGCAAACGGCGGGACATGAAACTCTCCAATCAACGAAAATCGGCGGTCAGCTTAATCTTCGGCCTGTCAGACGCAAGCACTAACAACAGTTAACTTATCATCCGGGCGATGCAAAGTGTATCGTCCAGCTACTATTACTCCGAATTCTGCCTGTTTGGTGCCGCGGCATGGCACTTTGGCGCAACCCCGGTGGTCATAGCCTGCGAACTTCATTCGGCACCTTCCTCTTAGGGATCTAGTCATGCTCCGTTCCTTGCGCTTCGCCGCGCTGTTCAGCGGCCTTATTTTGAGTGCGTCCGCACTGGCGGTGGATATCGACGCCGCCAGTTATGGCTATCCCCTGACCAACCCGTTCGAGGCGACCATCGCCACGACTCCGCCGGACTTGCGCCCGGAATTGCCGCTGGACGACGACATCAATCAGTCGGACCGCAGCGTCACCTTGCGTCCGGAACGCGAGTTCATTCTTCCGGACAACTTCTGGCCGGTGAAAAAGCTCACCTACCGCATCGCCGAGCAGGACAAGCCAGCACCGCTGATATTCCTGATCGCCGGCACCGGCGCGCGTTATGACAGCACGCTCAACGAATACCTGAAAAAGCTCTACTACAAGGCTGGCTACCACGTCGTACAGTTGTCGTCGCCGACCAGCTTCGACTTCATCAGTGCAGCCTCGCGCTTCGCCACTCCGGGCGTGACCAAGGAAGACGCTGAAGACATGTATCGGGTGATGCAGGCCGTGCGGGCGCAAAACCCGAAACTGCCGGTCACCGAGTATTACCTCACCGGTTATAGCCTTGGTGCTCTCGATGCCGCGTTCGTCGCGCATCTGGACGAAACCCGACGCAGCTTCAACTTCAAGAAAGTCCTGCTGCTCAACCCGCCGGTCAACCTCTATACCTCGATCACCAACCTCGACAAGCTGGTGCAGACCGAAGTTAAAGGTATCAACAACAGCACCACGTTCTATGAATTGGTGCTGACCAAGTTGACCCGCTACTTCCAGCAAAAGGGTTATATCGACCTCAACGACGCCCTGCTCTACGACTTCCAGCAGTCCAAGCAGCATCTGAGCAACGAGCAGATGGCGATGCTGATCGGCACCTCGTTCCGCTTCTCGGCCGCCGATATTGCGTTTACTTCTGACCTGATCAACCGTCGCGGCCTGATCACCCCGCCGAAATTCCCGATCACCCAGGGCACCAGCCTCACGCCGTTCCTCAAACGTGCACTGCAATGCGACTTCGATTGCTACCTGACCGAGCAAGTGATTCCGATGTGGCGCGCGCGCACCGACGGCGGCAGCCTGCTGCAACTGATCGATCAGGTCAGCCTGTATGCACTGAAGGATTACCTGCACGACAGCCCGAAAATCGCCGTAATGCACAACGCCGACGACGTGATCCTCGGCCCGGGCGACCTCGGCTTCCTGCGCAAAACCTTCGGTGATCGTCTGACCGTGTACCCACTGGGCGGCCATTGCGGCAACCTTAACTACCGCGTCAACAGCGACGCCATGCTGGAGTTCTTCCGTGGCTAAATATCTCCTGCTGATTGCAGCGTTACTCTGTGCAGGCGTGGCCCAGGCCGACAACAGCAAAGCCAATGCACCGGTGGTGGTCGACAGTGACGGCTTCAAGGAACCGCTGTCCAAACTCAAGTTCAACCCGGGGCTGGATCAGCGCGAATTCGAGCGCTCTACGCTCAACGCACTGAACGTGTATGACCCACTGGAAGAGTGGAACCGTCGCGTTTACCACTTCAACTACCGCTTCGACCAATGGGTGTTCCTGCCGGTGGTCGATGGCTACCGCTACATCACGCCAAGCTTCTTGCGCACCGGCGTGAGCAACTTCTTCAACAACCTGGGTGACGTACCGAACCTGATGAACAGCCTCTTGCAGTTCAAGGGCCAGCGTTCGATGGAAACCACCGCACGCCTGTTGCTCAACACCACCATCGGCATCGCCGGCCTCTGGGACCCGGCGACCGCCATGGGGCTGCCGCGCCAGAGCGAAGACTTCGGTCAGACTCTGGGCTTCTACGGTGTTCCGGGCGGCGCCTATTTCGTCCTGCCGATCCTCGGCCCGTCGAACCTGCGTGACACCGCAGGCCTGGCTGTGGACTACAGCGCCGAATCGGCGATCAACTTTCTCAATGTTTCGGAAGTCAGTTCCAACCACCCGGAAATCTGGGCTCTACGCGCCGTCGACAAGCGCTACCAGACCAGCTTCCGCTATGGTCAGCTGAACTCGCCGTTCGAGTACGAGAAAGTGCGTTACGTGTACACCGAGTCGCGCAAGTTGCAGATTGCCGAGTAAAACCGGCAGGCACAAAAAAGGCCATTCGATGCAAATCGAATGGCCTTTTTTAATGACAAAACAACGCTACCACAGAGGTTATGCGTTCAACCTTTGATCGCTTTCCAGATTTTGCCGACAACAGAAACAACCGCCAACACCACCGCGCCAGCGATGATCCCCGCCACGCCATTGAGCAACATCGGCACCGCAAACCCGGCAGCACCGGCCGCCGCGCCAACACCCTCAATCCAGTGGCCCACCACCGGTACACCGTGGGTCAGAATGCCGCCGCCGACCAGGAACATCGCTGCAGTGCCAACCACCGACAGCGTTTTCATCATGTAGGGCGCCGCGACCAGGATGCCGCTACCGATTTTTTTGGCGACCTGCCCAGGCTTCTGCGTCAGCCACAGACCTAGGTCGTCGAGCTTGACGATGCCGGCCACCAGACCGTAAACGCCCACGGTCATGACGATGGCGATGCCGGACAGCACGATCACCTGCTGCGTCAACGAAGCCCCAGCCACGGTGCCGAGGGTGATCGCGATGATTTCTGCCGAGAGGATGAAGTCAGTGCGGATCGCACCTTTGATCTTGTCCTTCTCGTACGCCACCAGATCGGTTGCCGGATCGGCCACGGCCTCGGTCAGTTGCGCGTGCTCGGCATCATCTTCAGCCTTGCTGTGCAGAAACTTGTGCGCGAGTTTCTCGAAACCCTCGAAGCACAAGTACGCACCACCGACCATCAACAGCGGCGTCACCAGCCACGGCACGAACGCACTGATCGCCAGCGCCGACGGCACCAGGATCAGTTTGTTGACGAACGAGCCCTTGGCCACCGCCCAGACCACGGGAATCTCCCGCTCGGCCCGCACACCAGAGACTTGCTGAGCATTCAGCGCCAAGTCGTCGCCGAGCACGCCAGCGGTCTTCTTGGCGGCCATTTTGGTCATCAACGCAACGTCGTCCAGAACGGTGGCGATGTCGTCGATCAGCACCAGCAAACTGCTTCCTGCCATGAATCTTGTTTCCTTATGTTAATAATGCCGTGCAGCATACCGCGACTGCAGGCCACACGGGGCATTGTTGAGCGCTGCGCGAGGCCGGTGCTACCATGCGCAACCGCCAGAACAGGCAAGGAACCACCGGGTTTATGAGCACAATCCGCGAGCGCAACAAAGAACTGATCCTGCGTGCCGCCAGTGAGGAGTTTGCCGACAAGGGCTTCGCTGCGACCAAAACCAGCGACATCGCCGCCAAGGCAGGACTGCCCAAGCCCAACGTCTACTACTACTTCAAGTCCAAGGAAAACCTCTACCGCGAGGTGCTGGAAAGCATCATCGTGCCGATCCTGCAGGCCTCGACGCCGTTCAACCCGGACGGCGTGCCGAGCGAAGTGCTCAGCGGTTACATCCGCTCGAAGATCCGCATCTCCCGCGACCTGCCCTTCGCCTCCAAGGTGTTCGCCAGCGAAATCATGCACGGCGCCCCGCACCTGAGCGCTGATCTGGTCGAGCAACTCAACGCTCAGGCCAAGCACAACATCGACTGCATCCAGACTTGGATCGACCGCGGCCAGATCGCCCCGATCGACCCCAACCACCTGATGTTCAGCATCTGGGCCGCCACCCAGACCTACGCCGACTTCGACTGGCAGATCTCTGCGGTCACCGGCAAGGACAAGCTGGACGAGGCGGATTACGAGGCTGCTGCGCAGACGATTATTCGGTTGGTGCTCAAAGGGTGTGAGCCGGACTGAAACACCGCAGTGACGCGATCGCGATCAGGCTCACTCCTACATTTGGAAAGCGTTCCCCTGTAGGAGTGAGCCTGCTCGCGATAGCGGTTATTCAATCACCACAGATTTAAGCCGCCACCCCCGCATCCGCCTTCAGATCCAGCGCTTCCACCGCTTTGATCGCCACCTGCTCATCAATATCCGACAGATCGCCGCTAATCCCGATCGCCCCCAGCACATTCCCCGCCTGATCGCGGATCAACACACCGCCCGGTGCCGGCACGACGCTGCCCTGCCCCATGCTGTTGAGAGCGGCGATGAAGGCCGGGCGTTGTTGGGCGTCCAGTGCCAGCAGGCGTGAACCCTTGCCCAAGGCGATGGCGCCCCACGCTTTGCCGATGGCGATTTGCGGGCGTAGCAGGCTGGCGCCGTCTTCGCGTTGCAGCGTAATCAGGTGGCCGCCGGTATCGAGTACCGCGATGGTCAGCGGCGCTGCGGAGATGGCCCGCCCTGCGCTGATGGCTTCGTTGACCAGGTTGACTGCGACTTTCAAGGTTAAAGCGCTCATGGTGCTGTCCTCATTTTGTTATTGGGAAAGTCGTGAGACTGCGCGTTTGTGCCGCAGTCCGATGCAACAAATAGAACACAATGAGTTATTTTTTTGTATACAATAATTATCGAAAAGCGCCACATGCGACGAAAAGCCACAGCAGAAAAGGCTTCCGACAAATGAAACAGCCGCTTGAGAAAATGGATTGACCTGCGCCGTCCGCCGTGAATAAACTCTGCGCAAAGCCACTTGTATACAATTACAAAACGTAAAGAGGCACAAAACCATGAGCAAAATGAGAGCAATCGAAGCCGCCGTTCTGGTGATGCGCCGTGAAGGGGTTGATACCGCTTTTGGCATTCCGGGCGCTGCCATCAACCCGCTGTACTCCGCCTTGCAGAAAGTCGGTGGCATCGATCACGTCCTCGCTCGCCACGTTGAAGGCGCCTCGCACATGGCCGAGGGCTACACCCGCACCAAGGCCGGCAACATCGGCGTGTGCATCGGGACTTCCGGCCCTGCCGGTACCGATATGGTCACCGGGCTCTACAGCGCCTCGGCCGACTCGATTCCAATCCTTTGCATTACCGGCCAGGCACCCCGCGCCCGTATGCACAAGGAAGACTTCCAGGCGGTCGACATCACCAGCATCGTCAAGCCAGTCACCAAGTGGGCGACCACTGTTCTGGAGCCGGGCCAGGTGCCTTACGCGTTCCAGAAAGCATTCTTCGAGATGCGCTCCGGCCGTCCAGGCCCTGTGCTGATCGACCTGCCGTTCGACGTACAGATGGCCGAAATCGAATTCGATATCGACGCCTACCAGCCATTGCCGCTGGCCAAACCGACCGCTACCCGCGTTCAAGTCGAGAAGGCTTTGGCCTTGCTTGATCAGGCCGAGCGTCCATTGCTGGTGGCCGGTGGCGGCATCATCAACGCCGACGCCAGCGACTTGCTGGTCGAGTTCGCCGAACTCACCGGCATCCCGGTCATCCCGACCCTGATGGGCTGGGGCACCATCCCGGACGATCACCCGTTGATGGTCGGCATGGTCGGCCTGCAGACTTCGCATCGCTACGGCAACGCGACGATGCTCAAATCCGACGTGGTGCTGGGTATCGGCAACCGCTGGGCCAACCGTCACACCGGTTCGGTGGACGTATACACCGAAGGTCGCAAGTTCATTCACGTCGATATCGAAGGCACACAGATCGGCCGTGTATTCACGCCGGACCTGGGCATCGTGTCTGACGCCGCTGCCGCGCTGACCGTGTTCATCGAAGTGGCTCGCGAGTGGCAAGCCGCCGGCAAGCTGAAAAATCGCAGTGCCTGGTTGCAGGATTGCCAGCAGCGCAAAGCCAGCCTGCACCGCAAGACCCACTTCGACAATGTGCCGGTCAAACCGCAGCGCGTGTATGAAGAGATGAACCAAGTATTCGGCAAAGACACCTGCTACGTCAGCACCATTGGTCTGTCGCAGATTGCCGGCGCGCAGTTCCTGCACGTCTATAAACCGCGTCACTGGATCAACTGCGGTCAGGCAGGCCCTCTGGGCTGGACCATTCCGGCAGCACTGGGCGTGGTCAAGGCCGATCCGAGCCGCAAAGTCGTGGCCCTGTCGGGGGACTATGATTTCCAGTTCATGATCGAAGAACTGGCGGTCGGCGCTCAGTTCAAACTGCCTTACATCCACGTCGTGGTGAACAACTCGTACCTGGGGCTGATTCGTCAGGCCCAGCGCGGGTTCGAAATGGACTACTGCGTGCAGTTGTCCTTCGATAACCTGAACGCGCCGGAACTCAACGGTTACGGGGTTGACCACGTCGCAGTTGCCGAAGGCCTCGGCTGCAAGGCACTGCGTGTGTTTGAACCGTCGGAAATCGCTCCTGCCCTGCGCAAGGCCGAACAGATGATCGAAGAGTTCAAAGTGCCGGTGATCGTCGAGATCATTCTGGAGCGTGTGACCAACATCTCCATGGGGACCGAGATCAACGCCGTCAACGAGTTCGAAGACCTGGCGCTGGTCGGCAACGATGCGCCAACGGCGATTTCGCTGCTTGATTGAACGTAATTAGCTCCCTCTCCCCCCGGGAGAGGGCTGGGGTGAGGGAAAGGTTTTGCGGTGCTCGCAAAATCGGGATCAGACTCAGGATTCCCCCTCACCCTAACCCTCTCCCCCAGGAGAGGGGACTGATCGCGTTTCATCCGACCAATTGCGTCATACCTGTTACACGAGAACCTACAACGGGAGACCACCATGCCGCGTTTCGCAGCCAACCTGTCCATGCTGTTCACCGAACAGGATTTCCTTGCCCGTTTCGACGCCGCCGCCAAGGCCGGTTTCAGTGGCGTGGAATATCTGTTCCCGTACGACTTCAGCTCCGCCGAAATCAAAGCCAGGCTCGACGCCAACGGTCTGACCCAAGTGCTGTTCAACCTGCCGGCCGGTGACTGGGCCAAGGGCGAGCGCGGGATTGCCTGCCTGCCGGATCGGGTTGAAGAGTTTCGCGCCGGTGTCGATCTGGCGATTGCCTACGCACAAGTGCTGGGCAACACCCAGGTCAACTGCCTGGCCGGTATTCGTCCGCAAGGTGTCGACGATGCCACCGTGGAAAAGACCTTCGTCGCCAACCTCAAATACGCCGCCGACAAGCTCCAAGCCGTCGGCATCAAACTGGTGATGGAAGCGATCAACACCCGCGACATCCCGGGTTTCTACCTGAACAACACGGCGCAAGCCCTGTCGATTCGCGAGCAGGGGGGCAGCGCCAATCTGTTCCTGCAATACGACATCTATCACATGCAAATCATGGAAGGTGATCTGGCCCGCACCCTGCAATCGCACCTGGGCGAGATCAACCATGTGCAGCTCGCGGACAACCCGGGGCGCAACGAACCAGGCACCGGTGAGATCAACTACCGCTTCCTGTTCGAACACCTCGACCGCATCGGTTATCAGGGTTGGGTCGGTTGCGAGTACAAGCCGTTGACCACCACTGAAGCGGGCCTCGGCTGGCTGAAAACCCATAACGCAATCTGAGTTCGAGTGTTGAACCTTGATCTGGACTTGAAACCAGATCCCCTGTGGTGAGGGGATTTATCCCCGACCGGCTGCGCAGCAGTCGTAAAACCGACACCCCGGATCGTACTGACTCACGCTAAAAACTGGGGCAGCTTTGCTGCCCATCGGGGATGAATCCCCTCGCCACAAAAGCTCATCGGTTCCAAACCGGGGGCAAGACAAAAACAAGAGGATTTTCTCATGGCTAAAATCGGATTTATCGGCACCGGCATCATGGGCCACCCAATGGCGGCAAACCTGCAGAAAGCCGGTCACAGCCTGTTCCTGTCGGCGCACCACGACGCGGCCCCCGCCGACCTGGTTGCCGCTGGCGCCGTCGCGTTGGCCAATCCGCGCGAAGTCGCGCAGGAAGCCGAATTCATCATCGTCATGGTTCCGGACACCCCGCAGGTCGATGACGTGCTGTTCCGCGCCGACGGCGTTGCGGCAGGCATCAGCAAAGGCAAAATCGTCATCGACATGAGCTCGATCTCGCCAACCGCCACCAAGGCGTTCGCCGCCAAGATCAACGAGAAAGGCGCGCAGTACCTCGACGCGCCGGTGTCCGGCGGTGAAGTCGGCGCCAAAGCCGCGACCCTGAGCATCATGGTCGGTGGCGATACCGATGCGTTCGAACGCGCGCTGCCACTGTTCCAGGCCATGGGCAAAAACATCACGCTGGTCGGCGGCAATGGCGACGGTCAGACCGCGAAAGTGGCGAACCAGATCATCGTTGCGCTGAACATTCAGGCAGTCGCTGAAGCCCTGCTGTTCGCCTCCAAAAACGGTGCTGATCCGGCCAAGGTGCGTGAAGCACTGATGGGTGGTTTCGCCTCCTCGAAGATCCTCGAAGTACACGGCGAGCGCATGATCAAAGGCACCTTCGATCCGGGCTTCCGCATCAGCCTGCACCAGAAGGACCTGAACCTGGCCCTGCAAGGCGCCAAGGAGCTGAACATCAACTTGCCGAACACCGCCAACGCCCAGCAAGTGTTCAGCACCTGCGCGGCCATCGGTGGCAGCAACTGGGACCACTCGGCGCTGATCAAAGGTCTGGAGCACATGGCCAACTTCTCGATTCGCGACAAAAAATAAAGCCTGCACAAAACCCTGTGGGAGCGAGCCTGCTCGCGAAAACGGTTGCACATTCAACATCCATGTTGGCTGACACACCGCCTTCGCGAGCAGGCTCGCTCCCACAAGGGTTCCGAGTTGCCCTTTCAAATAACAAGAATTCCGGGAGCCCGCCATGTCGGTCGATCCGCAACAACTGCTGCGCGAGCTGTTTGCCACAGCCATTGACGCGGCCCATCCGCAGCAAGTCCTCGAAGCCCATCTGCCTGCCGATCGCACCGGTCGGGTGATCGTCATCGGCGCCGGTAAAGCCGCAGCCGCCATGGCGCAAGTGGTCGAGCGCTGCTGGCAGGGTGAAGTATCCGGTCTGGTGGTGACCCGTTACGGTCACGGCGCCCCGTGCGAAAAAATCGAAGTGGTCGAAGCTGCGCATCCAGTGCCTGACGCTGCTGGCCTGGCCGTAGCCAAACGCGTGCTCGAGCTGGTCAGCAACCTGACGGAAGACGACCGCGTGATTTTCCTGCTGTCCGGCGGCGGTTCCGCCCTGCTGGCCCTGCCGGCCGAAGGCATCACCCTCGCCGACAAGCAATCGATCAACAAAGCCCTGCTCAAATCCGGCGCGACCATCGGCGAGATGAACTGCGTGCGCAAGCACCTCTCGGCGATCAAGGGCGGCCGCCTGGGCAAGGCCTGCTGGCCGGCCACTGTTTATACCTACGCGATTTCCGATGTACCGGGCGACCTCGCCACGGTCATCGCCTCCGGCCCTACCGTGGCCGACCCAAGCACATCCGCCGAAGCGCTGGCGATCATCAAGCGTTACGGCATCGAGATCCCCGCGTCAGTGCGCAACTGGCTGCAAAGCCCTGAGTCGGAAACGGTCAAACCCGGCGACCCGAGCCTGGCCCGCAGCCATTTCCAGTTGATCGCCCGCCCTCAGCAATCGCTGGATGCCGCAGCGGTAAAATGCCGTCAGGCCGGTTTCAGCACGCTGATCCTCGGCGACCTGGAAGGTGAATCCCGCGAGGTGGCGAAAGTCCACGCCGGCATCGCCCGCCAGATCATCAACCATGGCCAGCCCCTGGCCGCGCCGTGCGTGATCCTCTCCGGCGGCGAAACCACGGTGACTGTGCGCGGCAATGGCCGTGGCGGACGCAACGCCGAATTCCTCCTCAGCCTGACCGACAGCCTCAAGGGCCAGCCCGGCGTCTATGCGTTGGCCGGTGACACCGACGGCATCGACGGCTCGGAAGACAACGCCGGCGCAATCATGACCCCGGACAGCTACGCGCGCGCCGCCGCCCTCGGTTTGAGCGCCAGCGACGAGCTGGATAACAACAACGGCTACGGCTATTTCGAAGCGCTCGATGCGCTGATCGTCACCGAGCCGACCCGCACCAACGTCAACGACTTCCGCGCCATTCTGATCCTTGAGAACTCCAAATCATGACGCCTGATAAAAAGGTCAAAATCCTCGCCACCCTCGGGCCTGCGGTCGACGGCATCGACGACATCCGCGAGCTGGTCGAGGCCGGAGTCAACATCTTCCGCCTCAACTTCAGCCACGGCGACCACGCCGACCACGCCAAGCGCTATCAGTGGATCCGCGAAGTCGAGCGCCAGCTCAATTATCCGCTGGGCATTCTGATGGACCTGCAAGGGCCAAAACTGCGCGTCGGCAAGTTCGCTGACGGCAAGGTGCAGTTGCATCGTGGTCAGGCGTTTCGTCTCGATCTGGATGCCACGCCGGGCGATGAACGTCGGGTGAACCTGCCGCATCCGGAGATCATCGCGGCGCTGGAAGCGGGTATGGACCTGCTGCTCGACGACGGCAAACTGCGCCTGCGTGTGGTCACCAAATACACCGACGCGATCGACACCACCGTGCTCAATGGCGGTGAATTGTCCGACCGTAAAGGCGTGAACGTGCCGCAAGCGGTGCTCGAGCTGAGCCCGCTGACCGCCAAGGATCGCCGCGACCTGAGCTTCGGTCTGGAGTTGGGTGTGGATTGGGTGGCGTTGTCGTTTGTGCAGCGTCCGCAGGACATGCTCGAAGCCCGCGAATTGATCGGCGACAAAGCCTTTCTGATGGCGAAAATCGAGAAGCCGTCGGCGGTCGAGCAACTGCGCGAAATCGCCGAACTGAGCGACGCGATCATGGTGGCCCGTGGTGACCTCGGCGTCGAAGTACCGGCCGAGAGCGTGCCGCAGATTCAGAAAAACATCATCACCACTTGCCGTGAACTCGGCAAACCGGTGGTGGTGGCGACGCAGATGCTGGAGTCGATGCGTTTCTCCCCGGCGCCGACCCGGGCCGAAGTCACCGACGTCGCCAACGCGGTGGCCGAAGGTGCTGACGCTGTGATGCTCTCGGCGGAAACCGCGTCCGGCGAATACCCGCTGGAAGCCGTGCAGATGATGAGCAAGATCATCCGTCAGGTGGAAAACGGCCCGGATTATCAGACGCAGCTCGACGTCAGCCGACCAAAAGCCGAGGCGACGGTTTCCGATGCAATCAGCTGCGCGATCCGGCGTATCAGCAACGTGCTGCCGGTGGCGGTGCTGGTCAACTACAGCGAGTCGGGCGCTTCCACTTTACGTGCGGCGCGGGAGCGGCCGAAAGCGCCGATCCTCAACCTGACGCCGAACCTGCAGACCGCTCGCCGCTTGAGTGTGGCGTGGGGGATTCATTCAGTGGTCAATGATCGTTTGCGGCAGGTCGATGAGGTTTGCTCGACGGCGCTGGAAATCGCCCAGGCGCAAGGTATGGCCGAGCGCGGTGACACGCTGTTGATCACCGCCGGTGTGCCGTTTGGGCAGCCGGGGTCGACCAACTCGCTGCGGATCGAGACTCTGATCTAACCCACATTTTTGATGTGAATACAAAACCTGTGGCGAGGGGATTTATCCCCGATGACTGCGCAGCAGTCACCGCTTTTAAGGGTGTGACGGTTTTCACAGAAAAACCGCACTCACTGATTGGGGGCCGCTTCGCAGCCCATCGGGGATAAATCCCCTCACCACAGGTAAGCAAGACCTTTTGCTTTTCCAACTGCCCAGATTTTTTTCGCCATGCCTGCCAATCACTTCAACACCCACTGCCCCGACTGGGCCGAGGCTTTGCTCAACGGTTTCAGTCAGATATTCCTCCAGCGCCATCCGCTGTGCGGCCTGCTGTGTCTGCTGGCGATCCTGCTGACAGCGCCAGTGCTATTCGCCGGTGCGCTGCTCGGTGCCGTCGCCGGATTGCTCACTGCGCAACGGCGCAACTATGCCAAGGCTGATCGTCAGGCCGGGTTGTTCAGCTACAACGGCGTGTTGCTCGGTCTGCTGTTGAGCCTGTATTTCCCGTGGTCACCCATGCTGCCGCCGCTGATTCTCGCTGCTGGCGGTTTGAGCGCGATGATCACTCAGCAATGGCTCAAACGCGTGCGGCTCAGCCAATCGATGCCCGCCTACACCACGCCCTTCGTGGGCATGAGCTGGGTGCTGCTGTGCTTTGCCGAGCCGTCCGCGCCGACAGCTCACATCGAGATGACGACGCTGAATCTGCTCGCCGCCGAACTCAGAGGGTTGGGCCAAGTGATGTTCCTCGGTCATCCGCTGGCGGGCGCGTTGATCGCCATTGGTTTGCTGTTCGCTGATCGTCGTGCTTTCGGCTGGGCTTTGCTGGCGTCTGCCGTCGGCCTCGGTTCTAGCCTGTTGCACCACGAAACCAGCGCGGCACTGCTCGGCCTCGGCAGTTACAACGCCATACTTGCCGCCCTCGCCTTCAGTGCCCAGCGCCGACAACCCTGGTTGCCGTTGCTCGGCATTGTTGTGGCGCTACTGGTCACGCCGCTGTTCGCCGCCATCGGCCTGGCCACATTGACCGCGCCATTCATCCTCGCCTGCTGGCTGATCCATGCCGGCATTCAGATGCTCGGCAAAGCCACGGTCGACGACGCGTCTTGCACTCATGGGGAGAATCAACCTAGGCTGCGCTGATCTTCGATTCGGGCGTTATCCATGGACAGCAGCAACAGTTGGCGTGAACGGCTTTACGTCATGATTTTCCAGAGCGACACCCTCGCCGGGCGGCGCTTCGACGGCATTTTGCTGTTGATCATCCTCGCCAGCCTGGTGATCGTGATGCTCGACAGCATCGACAGCATTCACCAGAACTACGCCGATGTGCTGGCGTACATCGAGTGGGGCTTCACGATCATCTTTCTCGGTGAGTACATCCTGCGTCTGTATTGCTCGCCCAAGCCGCTGCGTTACGCCTTCAGTTTTTATGGGCTGGTGGATTTACTGGCGATCGTGCCCGGCATCCTCGCGCTGTATTACAGCGATGCGCAGTACCTGCTGATCATCCGGATTATTCGGATGCTGCGGATTTTCCGCGTGCTCAAGCTCAGCCCGTACCTCAAGCAAGCCAACTATTTGATGTCGGCGCTGCGCGGCAGCAAGCAGAAGATCGTGGTGTTTCTGGTCAGCGTCTGCACCCTGGTGACGGTGTTCGGCACGTTGATGTACGTGATCGAAGGCCCGGAACACGGGTTCACCAGCATTCCCAAAGGCATCTATTGGGCTATCGTGACCCTGACCACGGTGGGCTTCGGCGACATCGTGCCGAAGACACCGCTGGGTCAGGTAATTTCGTCGTTGGTGATGATCACCGGTTACTCGATCATCGCCGTGCCGACCGGGATTTTCACCGCCGAACTGGCCAATGCCATGCGCGGCGAACAACTGCAACACGACTGCCCGGTGTGCAAGAAAAACAGCCATGAACACGGCGCTGCGTTTTGCTCACGCTGTGGCAATCAGCTGTTCAAGAAAATGGAATAAGCACAGAGCTTTTTAATCTTTAAGCGACTATGCGTGCCCCGTTATAGTCGCTGGCAAATGGCCTCATTTTTGGCACAACACCCCACAGAACAAGGAATGCGCAGTGAAAAAACTCTTTGGCGCCTCACTTCTCGCCGCCGGTCTTGCCTTCGGCAGCGTGGCTCAAGCCGCACCGACTCTGCTGAACGTTTCCTACGACGTGATGCGCGATTTCTACAAGGACTACAACACTGCGTTCCAGAAACACTGGCAAGCCGAGCACAACGAAAACATCACCGTGCAGATGTCCTTCGGCGGTTCGAGCAAGCAAGCGCGTTCGGTGATCGATGGCCTGCCCGCTGACGTCATCACCATGAACATGGCGACCGACATCAATGCCCTCGCCGACAACGGCAAACTGGTTCCTGACAACTGGGTCACGCGCCTGCCGAACAACAGCGCGCCGTTCACCTCGGCCACCGTATTTATCGTGCGCAAGGGCAACCCGAAAGCTCTGAAAGACTGGCCGGACCTGCTCAAGGATGGCGTGCAAGTGATCGTGCCGAACCCGAAAACCTCGGGCAACGGCCGTTACACCTACCTTTCGGCCTGGGGCTACGTGCTGAAAAACGGCGGTGACGAGAACAAGGCCAAAGACTTCGTCGGCAAGCTGTTCAAGCAAGCGCCAGTGCTGGATACCGGTGGTCGCGCCGCGACCACCACGTTCATGACCAACCAGATCGGCGACGTGCTGGTGACCTTCGAGAACGAAGCGGAAATGATCGCTCGCGAGTTTGGTCGTGATCAGTTTGAAGTGATCTACCCGAGTGTTTCTGCCGAGGCAGAGCCACCGGTGTCGGTGGTCGACAAAGTCGTCGACAAGAAAGGTTCGCGTGCAGCGGCTGATGAGTACCTGAAATACCTGTGGTCGCCGGAAGGTCAGGAAATTGCTGCCGCCAACTACCTGCGTCCGCGTGACCCGGCGGTGTTGGCGAAGTACACCGACCGTTTCCCGAAAGTCGACTTTTTGTCGGTGGAGAAAACCTTTGGTGACTGGCGCACCGTGCAGAAGACGCACTTCAATGATGGCGGGGTTTTCGATCAGATCTACTCGGGCCAGTAAGGCTTAAGTGGCAAACAAAAAGGCGACCTCAACAGGTCGCCTTTTTCGTGGCCAGAATCCGCTCACCCCAGCCCTCTCCGGGAGGGAGAGTATTTGGCGCAAACATAAGCACGCTATCGAACTAGATGTAAGTGAATGTATCATCGACGCTCAACGGTCGGACGCAAGGTTCGCCGATGGGCGACACCACCCGAGCGTCACTCATTCCGCAATGGAATAACTGATATCGATCTGACGTTTCTACCGCCGGTTCGCCCCATCCTTTAGCCTCACCGCATTCACTTTCGCTGGATCGAGAAATCTTATGACCGCCACAACTCACGCAATGACCCGAGGCATGGTGCTGCTGTTCGCCTTCTGCTGCGGCGCCATCGTTGCCAACATCTACTATGCGCAACCGATCATCGGCCTGATTGCGCCGGACATCGGCCTGACCGACACCATGGCCAGTTTTATCGTCTCGCTGACACAGATCGGCTACGCGCTGGGTCTGTTCTTCCTGGTGCCGCTGGGTGATCTGCTGGAAAACCGTCGGTTGATGATCATCACCACCGTGGTGGCAATTGCCAGCCTGCTTGGTGCGGCGTTCACTGATCAGCCCAACCTGTTTTTGTTGATCTCGCTGCTGGTGGGTTTCAGTTCGGTGTCGGTGCAGATCCTGATTCCGCTGGCCGCGCATCTGGCGCCGGAAGAGTCTCGCGGGCGCGTCGTTGGCGGGATCATGGGCGGACTGCTGCTGGGTATTCTGCTGGCGCGGCCGGTGTCGAGCGTGGTCGCCGACCACTTGGGCTGGCGGGCGATGTTCATGATTGCTGCGGCGTTGATGGCGGCGATCAGCGTGGTGTTGGCGTTGACCGTACCCAAGCGCCAACCGGATCACAGCGCCACCTACGGGCAATTGATCGGTTCGCTGTGGACGCTGCTGCGCCAGCAACCGGTGCTGCGTCAACGCGCGTTTTATCAGGGTTGCATGTTTGCCACGTTCAGCCTGTTCTGGACCGCCGTGCCGCTGGAGTTGGCACGCAACCATGGCCTGTCGCAAAGCGAGATCGCGATCTTCGCCCTGGTCGGCGCCATCGGTGCCATCGCCGCCCCGATCAGCGGACGCCTGGCCGACGCCGGTCACACCCGCATCGCCTCGCTGCTGGCCATGCTGTTCGCCAGCCTGAGCTTCCTGCCCGCGTTCATCCACCCGGCCTACAGCGTGATCGGCCTGGCCGTGACCGGCGTGGTACTCGACTTCTGCGTGCAGATGAACATGGTGCTCGGCCAACGTGCGGTCTACTCGCTGGACGCGAAAAGTCGTGGTCGTCTGAACGCGTTGTACATGACCAGCATCTTCATCGGCGGCGCCTTCGGCTCCTCGGTGGCCAGCGCGGTGTTCGAGCATGGCGGCTGGTTGTGGATCGTGATTGTCGGCAGTGTTTTTCCGTTGTTGGCGTTGTTGCGGTTTTTGAGTGCATCGCAAGGGCGGTCGCTGGCGACTGCGTAAAACGTAAAAAACATCGCGGGTCAACTGGCCCGCGATGTTTTCAATACCGAACCAACTTCTCCATCGCCGCATCCGCCAGAAAGGAAGAGCGGCTTTTGACATTGTGCTCGCGCACATAGCGGTCGATTCGCTGAATCACATAGCCAGGCAGTGTCACGTTGACCTTTTCGGTCTTGCCCAGGTACGGCGAGATATCCAGCTCCAGCATGCCCCAGCCCATCCCGGCGAACTCCGGATTATTGCGATGCGCCGCAGCAGAGGTCGGCATCGGAATCGACTCTCCGTCCGCCGCAATCTCCTGGAGCATGATGTGTGCGATCTCAACCGCAGCCTTGTAGGCATCTTCAAAGCTATCCCCCGCCGTCACGGCGCCGGGAATATCGGGGATCTGAATACCGATGGCGGTGTTCTCATCGCCCCACTCGATGCAGATTGGATATTGCATTATGGATCTCCTTCATAACTGGCTGGCGGGTTGTACAACCCCGCACGCCTCCTGATGCTTTTGACCGTCCCCAACGGCAAATCCTTTTTCGGGTGAGGGACGGGAATCGTGTATGGGTTGTAACGGTGCTTGAAGATGTGATGACTGCCGGTGACCCGATCCAGCGTCCAGCCTGCCTCCTCCAGCTCCTTCATCAATAGTCTGCTCTGCACCAACCGCCTCCTTGCTTCGGCCCAACAAAAATAACTCTAGAGTTATCTTTACTCAAGCACAGAAATCCAAAGAGCGACGCCCGGTTGTTTTACAGAGTGTGATTTATTGCAGCCACAGACAGCAAAACGGCGATCCGAAGATCGCCGTTTTCACTCACTGCCCGAACCGCTTGCCCAACCCCGGCGGCACGCCGTGAATATCGGTGTCTTCCCATGGGCCGTTGGGGCTGACGGAGCGGCTCCAGCCATTGTTCCAGCGGAAGTAGGTGCGCTGTCGGTAGAAAGTGTTGGACTGGTCGTCGAGCACATAGACGCCGAGTTTCTGATCCCAGTGACTGTTGCCGCCGGGAGGTGGGGCGAAGCTGGCCGAGGTGCGTGGGACGGGTTTCGCGGGTTTGGCGGGAATGCTTTTGCCCGGTGTTGGCGAGGTCGACGGGGTCGGGCTCGGCTGCGATGGCGGGATCGGCGGCAGGTTAGTGCTCCGTCCCGGTGGTTGCACCGCACATGCGCTCAGGCCCAGGGCCAATGTGAGAACCGTGATTCGGGCGAGGGTGTGCATGGCGGTGCTTTCCTGTGTTGCCCGGTTACTTGTCCGGGCTGTCGATGGTCAATTTTTGCAGCGCGGTGGTGCTGCTGGCCAGAGGGCCGCTGCGACCGACCCACTCCCCTGCGGTCGGCTGACCGGCACGGGAGATGCGCGCAACCAGTTGGACTTCAGGAAAGTTCGACAGTTTCAACTGCGGCATCATGGCGTCGGCATCGCCCAGCTCGACGGTCACCGGCAGATCCGCCACGGTCAGGCGCTTGGCTGCCAGCGGTGCCGGTGGCCCGGACGTGGCGCGGGCGAAGATGAACACGCTGTCACCCGGTTGCACTTTGCCTTTTAGCTCGCTGGCCAGATCGACGCTGACTTTCAACAAAGCTGCTTTTGGCACTGTTGCCTGAGCGACCTTGCCGCCGCTGGCTTGCAGGCGTTCTGCGGCTCGCTCGATCCCGCCTTGCAACGCGGCACGGGAATTGTCCTGCGGCGGCAATTGCGCCAGCAGACGGTTCCAGTAATCGATGGCTTCCTGATAACGCTCGCCTTCGAAAGCGGCGATGCCGAGCAGGCCGAGGCTGGTGACTTCCTTCGGATCGGCCTTCAGCGCTTCATCGGTGAGGGACTGGATCTTGTCCGACCATTTTTTTCCGTCGGCGAAATACTGCGCCTGCGCCCACTGGCCGAGCAGCTCCGGCTGACGACCGGCGAGGTTGGCAGCGCGTTCGAACATCTTCGCCGCGTCCGCCGGACGCTCTTGAGCCATGTAGGTGCGACCGAGGAAATACAGGCCTTCAGCCGAATCCGGTTGCGCAGCAACGGCACGCTCCAGACGCTGGGTCATCTCTTCCATCGACTGCGGTGCCTGGGCGAATTCGCGAGTCAGTTCGACCTTGTCGGCAGCGCCGAAGTGCAGATACAGACCCAGGCCCAAGACCGGCACCAGCACTGCCGCCAGCAGCGGCAACGGTTTGCC
Organism: Pseudomonas sp. LBUM1648; assembly: GCF_059716145.1. Taxonomy (NCBI): domain Bacteria; kingdom Pseudomonadati; phylum Pseudomonadota; class Gammaproteobacteria; order Pseudomonadales; family Pseudomonadaceae; genus Pseudomonas; species Pseudomonas sp. LBUM1648. The sequence goes on along the minus strand of NZ_CP166808.1, from coordinate 1,806,910 downwards.
CAGCTTCGAGACGCGCGGCGCAGCCACACCTTCGGTATCGGCGAGCAGTTCACGCGCAGCTTCAGCGCGGCCGCTGTCCATTTGCGCGGCATCCAGCACACCTTCGGCCTGTTGCGACTGCAACTCGGCAACGCGTTCCTGATACAGCGCAACGTTGAGAGCAGTACGATCCTCTTCACGCTGGGCGCGGCGTTCACGCAGAACAGGGATCAGCAGAAAACTCAGGGCGACCAGAAGCAACAGCCCTGCGGCAAGCCAGAAATCAATCATTCTTGGTTTTTATCCAACAGTTGGTCGAGGCGCTGACGCTCTTCGATGGACAGCGCTTGCGGGGTCTCGGCGCGCTGGCCGCGACGTCGGCGAACGATCACCGCGATCACCACGAAACCACCGAGCAGCAGCCCGGCCGGGCCGAACCACAGCAGTGCAGTCTTGGCATTGAGTGCGGGTTTGTAGCGAACGAAATCACCGTAGCGGTCGACCATGAAGTCAATGATCTGCTGATTGTCCTTGCCCTCGCCGAGCATGCGGAAAATCTCTTTGCGCAGGTCAGCCGCAATCGGTGCGTTGGAATCGGCGATGTCCTGGTTCTGGCACTTGGGGCAGCGCAGTTCCTTGGTCAATTCGCGGAAACGCTCGCGATCACCTTCTTTGGCGAACTCGTAGGTGTCGATGGCGGCGTGAGCCACACCGACCAGACTCAAACCCAATACCACGGCGGCTAGAAAGCGCTTCATGGTTTGGCCTCATCGACCAGCGCCTGATACTTGGCCGCGAGTTTTTCACGCCAGACCTGCTCGTCAATCACGCCGACGTATTTGTCACGGATGATGCCCTTGGCATCGATGAAGAAGGTTTCCGGAGCGCCGTACACGCCGAGGTTCAGGCCCAGCGAGCCTTCGTCGTCCCGGATGTCCAACTGATACGGATTGTGGAATTCGGCCAGCCACTTCAAGGCATCGGCATTGACGTCCTTGTAGTTGATCCCGTAGATCACCACGCCGCGCTCGGCCAGCTTATTCAGCACCGGATGCTCGACCCGGCAGGAAATGCACCACGTGCCCCAGACGTTGACCAGCGCAGGCTTGCCGAGAATATCGGCTTTGGTCAGGGTTTTATCACCCTGCACGTTTGGCAGGGAAAACTCCGGAAATGGCTTGTTGATCATCGCCGACGGCAGTTCCGCCGGATCAAGGTACAGACCGCGATAAAGGAATACCGCCACCAGCAGGAAAATCGCCAGTGGCACCAGCATCAACCAACGTCTCATGCAGCCGCTCCTGTCATGCCCAGCGCTTCACGCACCTTGGATTTCACCTTGACCCGATAACGCCGATCCAGTGCGGCCAGCAGCCCGCCTGCACCTGTGAGCAAGCCGCCGAACCAGATCCAGCGCACGAACGGTTTGACGTGTACGCGCACGGCCCACGCGCCGTTGTCCAGCGGCTCGCCGAGGGCGACGTAGAGGTCACGGGTGAAACCGGCGTCGATGCCGGCTTCGGTCATCACCGAGTTCTGCACGGTGTACAGACGCTTTTCCGGGTGCAGCACACTGATTTCCTTGCCGTCGCGGATCACCCGAATGGTGCCCTTGTCGGACGTGAAGTTAGGCCCTTCGAAGTGCTTGGCGCCTTCGAATACAAACTGATAACCGGCCAGGTTCATCGACTCGCCCGGCGCCAGACGCAGGTCGCGTTCGGCGCTGTTCTGGCTCGACAACACCACACCCAACGCGCAAACGGCGATGCCGAGGTGGGCGATCTGCATGCCCCAATAACTGCGGGTCAGGGTCGGCAGGCCTTTGATCAGGCCTTTGTGACGAGTCTTGTCGAAGATGTCGCGCACACCGGCCAGCAACACCCACGCAGCGAGCAGGAAAGTGGCGATAACGGCCCAGTTGAAATCGCCGTAAGCGACACCGGCCACCACTGCCAATGCGACGCTGCCCAGCAACACCGGAGTGAGCATGCTGGCCAGCCATTTAACCGGCGTGTCTTTCCAGCGCACGACCACACCCACCGCCATCACCAGCATCAGCAACGCCATCAACGGAATGAACAACGCGTTGAAGTATGGCGGGCCGACCGACAGTTTGGCGCCGCTCAGGGCATCGAGAATCAGCGGGTACAGGGTGCCGAGCAGAATCATCGACGCGGCCACGACCAATACCAGATTGTTGCCCAGCAGCAGGGTTTCCCGCGACCACAGGTTGAAGCCGACCTGACTCTTGACCACAGGCGCGCGCAACGCGAACAACGTCAGCGAGCCACCGACCACGAACAGCAGGAAGATCAAGATGAACACGCCGCGCTCCGGGTCGGAGGCGAACGCGTGTACCGAGGTCAGCACGCCGGAACGCACCAGGAACGTACCCAGCAGGCTCAGCGAGAACGCGGCAATCGCCAGCAACACCGTCCAGCTCTTGAACACGCCACGTTTTTCCGTGACCGCCAGCGAGTGAATCAATGCGGTGCCGACCAGCCAAGGCATGAACGAGGCGTTTTCCACCGGGTCCCAGAACCACCAGCCACCCCAGCCAAGTTCGTAATAAGCCCACCACGAACCGAGGGTAATGCCGATACCGAGGAAGGCCCACGCCACAATCGTCCAAGGCCGCGACCATCGGGCCCACGCCGCGTCGAGACGACCGCCCATCAACGCGGCGATGGCGAACGCGAACGCCACCGAAAAGCCCACGTACCCCATGTACAACATTGGCGGGTGAACGATCAGGCCGATGTCTTGCAACAACGGATTCAAGTCCGCGCCATTGCTGGGCATTTGCGGGAGGATGCGCTTGAACGGGTTGGACGTAAGGATCAGGAACAGCAGGAAACCGGTGCTGATCATGCCCATCACCGCCAGGACGCGGGCGAGCATGACTTGCGGCAACTGCCGGGAAAATACCGACACCGCGAACGTCCAGCCGCCGAGGATCAGTGCCCATAGCAGCAACGATCCTTCGTGAGCGCCCCACACCGCGCTGAATTTGTAAAACCATGGCAAAGCGGTATTGGAGTTGTTCGCCACATAGGCGACGGAGAAGTCATCAGCCATGAACGCGTAGGTCAGGCAGCCGAACGCGAACAGCAAAAACGCAAACTGCCCCCACGCGGCTGGCTGGGCCAGACTCATCCAGAAGCGGTCACCGCGCCAGGCACCGACCAACGGCACCACGGCCTGTACCAGCGCAAAGCACAGCGCCAGAATCATCGCCAAATGGCCGAGCTCGGGAATAAAAAGTGCGGAAGTCATCAATCAACCCTCCTTCGCTTGGGTCGGAGCGGATTGGCCACTGTCTTTCAACGCTTTGGTCACTTCCGGCGGCATGTACTTCTCGTCGTGCTTGGCCAGCACTTCATCGGCAACGACCACGCCGTCGGCGTTGATTTTGCCCAGAGCGACAATGCCCTGCCCTTCGCGGAACAGATCCGGGAGGATGCCGCGATAGGTGATGGTCACAGCCTTGTTGAAGTCGGTGACGACGAATTTGACGTCCAGCGAATCCGGGGAACGTTGCAGCGAGCCCTTCTCGACCATGCCGCCGGCACGAATCCGCGTGTCCTGCGGCGCTTCGCCGTTGGCGATCTGGGTCGGGGTGTAAAACAGGTTGATGTTCTGCTGCAGGGCACTCAAGGCCAGGCCAACGGCAGCGCCGACCCCGACCAGAATGGCCAGAATGATGATCAGACGTTTCTTGCGCAGCGGATTCACTTGCCGTTCTCCCGGCGCAGACGACGCGCCTCTTGTTGCAGATAGCGCTTGCGGGCCGCGATCGGCGCCGCCACGTTAAGGATCAGCACCGCCAGACAGATGCCGTAGGCCGACCAGACATACAGGCCATGATGGCCCATGGCGAGGAAGTCGCCGAATGAAGCAAAACTCATCGCGCGGCCTCCAGACTGCTCTGCACTTCTTCTTTGACCCAACTGGCGCGGGCTTCGCGCTTGAGCACTTCAAGGCGCATGCGCAGCAACAACACGGCACCAAAGAAACAGTAGAAGCCCAACACCGTCAGCAGCAGCGGCAGCCACATTTCGGCGGGCATCGCCGGTTTTTCAGTGAGGGTGAAGGTCGCGCCCTGGTGCAGGGTGTTCCACCACTCCACCGAGTATTTGATGATCGGGATGTTGATCACGCCGACGATGGCCAGCACCGCGCAAGCCTTGGCGGCGCTGTCGCGGTTGCTGATGGCGTTGCCCAGCGCGATCACGCCGAAATACAGGAACAGCAGAATCAGCATCGAGGTCAGCCGCGCATCCCATACCCACCACGAGCCCCATGTCGGCTTGCCCCAGATCGCCCCGGTGACCAGCGCCACGGCGGTCATCCACGCGCCGATCGGTGCGGCGCATTGCAGGGCGACGTCGGCCAGCTTCATCTTCCAAACCAGACCCACCACGCCGCACACCGCGAGCATCACGTAAATCGACTGAGCGAGCATCGCGGCAGGTACGTGAATATAGATGATGCGGAAGCTGTTGCCTTGCTGATAGTCCGGCGGCGCGAAGGCCAGGCCCCAGACGACGCCAACGCCAATCAACAGCAACGCAGCGATGCTCAGCCACGGCAAAAACTTGCTGCTGATGCCGTAGAACCACTTGGGCGAGCCGAGCTTGTGAAACCAGGTCCAGTTCATACTGTTTCCATCACGGTTGCCGCTCATCAGTGTGAGCGGTCTCAGGGTCTTTGCTGGTTAAATTTTAACCAGACCTCATTATTCGCCGACGCTGATCTTCAGGCCAGCCGCTATTGCAAAGGGTGTCAGGGTGATCGCCAGGGCGGTCAGGCTACCAAGCCACAGCAGATACCCGGTCGCCGGCATGCCTTGCAACGCCGCTTGCAGGGCGCCACTGCCAAGGATCAACACCGGGATGTACAACGGCAGAATCAGCAGCGCCAGCAACAGGCCGCCACGTTTCAAACCGACCGTCAGTGCCGCGCCCACCGCGCCGAGCAAGCTCAGCACCGGTGTCCCCAGCAGCAACGAAAGCAGCAACACCGGCAGACAAGCGGCAGGCAAACCAAGCATCAACGCCAGCAAGGGCGAGAGCAACACCAGTGCCAGTCCGGAAAAAAGCCAGTGTGCCAGCACCTTGGCCAAGACCAGAAGAGGCAGCGGGTGCGGCGAAAGGACCCACTGTTCCAGGGACCCGTCTTCGAAATCACTGCGAAACAGCCCGTCCAGCGAAAGCAGGACCGACAAAAGTGCGGCCACCCAGACTAACCCCGGGGACAGGTTTTGCAAGACTTGAGTTTCCGGGCCGACGGCCAGCGGGAACAAAGCGATGACGATGGCAAAGAAAATCAGCGGATTGGCCAGTTCCGCCGGGCGGCGAAACAGCAGTCGGGACTCACGGGCAACCAGCAGGCCGAACACACTCATACTGCCCAGTTCCCCAGATCGATGTCGCGATAACCGGCCGGCATCCGGCTCAGGGTGTGGTGGGTGGTCAGGACGACGAGGCCGCCGCGCTCACAGTGCCCGGCCAGGTGTTCTTCCAGTTGCGCCACGCCCTGCTTGTCGAGGGCGGTAAACGGCTCATCGAGAATCCACAGCGGCGGGCTGTCCAGATACAACCGCGCCAGCGCCACGCGGCGTTGCTGGCCGGCGGAAAGCGCGTGGCAGGGAACATCTTCGAATCCGCGCAATCCTACGGCTGCCAGTGCCTGCCAGATCGCCTCGCGTTCGGCGGGTTGATGCAGGGCGCAGAGCCAGGACAGGTTTTCTTCCGGGGTCAGCAGATCCTTGATCCCGGCGGCATGGCCAATCCACAAGAGGTTGCGCGCCAGTTCGCCGGGCTGTTCGGTCAAGGGCTGGCCGTTGAGCAACACCTGGCCGCTGGTCGGTTGCATCAAACCGGACAACAATCGCAAAAGGCTGGTTTTACCGCTGCCGTTGGGACCGCTGATCTGCACCATATCGCCACTGGCCAGTCTCAATTCGAGATTTTCGAAGAGCAGTCGCAGGTCTCGCTCACACGCGAGGGCAACGGTTTGCAGGACAGGACTGGTCAAGGGATCACGGGCCTTATACGGTTCAAGTCGGCTCTGGCGCGGCCGTTAAAGAGATGCAGCATAGATGCATTGACGGCTCGATCTAGAGAGCTGCGTCAAACAATTGCTATGTTTTTTTGAACGAAGCGCAAGACGGGCGGCATTATACATGCCGTGCCTTACTCTCAAGAGTGCAATTTCCTCAGGTTGTGTCCGCGTATGACAGGCGAAATGAACATCCTCCCGCTCCCGCCAACCACCCCGGCGACCGCTCGCCCGCAGGTCGGCGAACTGCTCAAGCTGCTGACGCCAGTCGAAGGCTTGATCGGTGCCGGGCAAAGCGCCAAGGCTGAGGTGTTGTCGCTTAAACAGGCAGATCAGACCTTTCAATTGTTGCTGAAGGTGACACTGGACAGCGGCCGCCAGACCACCGTGCAAGCGACCAGCAATCTACCGCTGGCGCAAGGCACCAGTCTGGCAATCACTCAACCGTCAGCGGGTAATCTGGCGATTACCGTACAACAGGCGATTGCCAGCAGCGTCGCCACCCTCACCCGCATCGATACTGCGCAATTGCCGGTGGGCACGCTGCTGCAAGGCAAAGTCGTGACGTCGCAGGCATTGCCACAGACGCCGGGGCAAGCGACGGTTTTTCGTTCGATGGTCAGTTTGCTCAACACGGCGTTGAGCGGGAGCACATTGACGATCGACAGCCCGCAGCCGTTGCGCATCGGGACTTTGCTCTCGGCGCTGGTGCAGGATTCGCAAACCCTCAAGTTCGTGCCCTTGAGCAACCGCCAGGAACAATTGGCGGTGAGTCAGCAACTGGTCGGCCAGCAGAGTCGCCAGGCGTCACTGAACGGTTTGTTGAATGCGCTGCAAAGCCTGCCGCCAGCCACCGATCAGACATCGGCGGATTTGCGCGCCGTGGTCGACAAACTGCTCGCCAGCCTGCCAGACGTGCAGCAGATGAGCACTGCCAAAGGTGTCGCCCTGGCACTGGCCAACAGCGGCGCCTTCCTCGAAGCCAAACTGCTCACCGGGCAAAACACAACGCTGGCCCCGGACATGAAAGCCGATCTGCTCAAGCTGATCGCACAACTGACCCCGGGCCTGCCGAGCAGCACCAGTTTCAACGCCATCATCGCCGCCAACACCCTGGCGCAGGCGCTGCCGAGCTTCGTGCGCAACGCGCTCGGCACCCTCGGCCAGGTCAGCGCGAAACCCGTGCCGAGCAGCTTCCCCCTGCCCGACCGCTTGCTGCAAAGCCTGGAAGGCGAAGGCGATCTGGAGCAATTGCTGCGCCTCGCCGCCGCTGCGGTGTCACGCTTGCAAAGCCATCAACTGTCGAGCCTGGAACAGACCGGCGTCACCGATGACGGCCGCCTGCTCAGCACTTGGCAACTGGAAATCCCCATGCGCAACTTGCAGGACATCGTGCCATTGCAGGTCAAGTTCCAGCGCGAAGAAGCGCCGCAGAAAGACCCCCAACCCGACGAGCGCCGCGACGAACGCGAACCGAAGCAACAACTGTGGCGCGTCGATCTGGCGTTCGACATGGAGCCGCTCGGGCCGATGCAGATTCAGGCGCAGTTGATCGCCGGCAGCCTGTCGAGTCAGCTGTGGGCCGAACGGCCTTACACCGCCGACCTGATCGAAAACAATCTGGCCGCGCTGCGTCAGCGTCTGCTGGATCGCGGCTTGAATGTCGGCGATCTCGACTGCCACCTCGGCACCCCGCCGCAAGGCAACCAAACCCGTCTCGAACACCGCTGGGTCGACGAAACCGCATGAATGACACTACCGCTCCACGCCAGGCCATCGCCCTCAAGTACGACGGCAACCACGCCCCGACCCTCACCGCCAAGGGCGACGAAGAACTGGCCGAAGAAATCCTGCGGATCGCCCGCGACTGCGAAGTGCCGATCTATGAAAATGCTGAACTGGTGCGGCTGTTGGCGCGCATGGAGTTGGGCGACAGCATTCCCGAGGAGCTGTACCGCACCATCGCCGAGATCATCGCGTTTGCGTGGAATCTGAAAGGGAAATTCCCCGAGGGACGGGATCCGGATGCGCCGATGGTCGAGAAGGACGTCACCGATCGCGGGGATGATTACTGAGGTTTCAAAGGCGCTTTCGCGAGCAGGCTCGCTCCCACATTTGGCCGCGCTCCTACTGGAGGAATGCGATCGAATGTGGGAGCGAGCCTGCTCGCGAATAGCGCTTTGAGCTTGAGCGCAAAAATCAGCTCTTGTGCAACTTGCGCATCAACTCCGCCTCAGCCTGGGTCAAACCACAGGACTGAGTCAGTTCATCAACGCTCGCGCCCATGCCCACCAGTTTCGCCGCCTGGGCGAACGACAGGCTCGACGGGTCGCGCTGTTCCAGCTGAACAATTTTGTCCGGCAACGGACCGACTACCGCGCGCAGCTCGTGCAGGGCCTCGCCCATGTGCACATTACCGTTCTGGTAGTCGTCAACGCGCTTGGCCAGGTCCTTGATGCGCTGATCACGCAGCGCATCGCCCTGAGCCTGTTGCGCAGCGATGACCCGCTGCGCCTTGATGTACGCCAGAAACATCGCCAGCGTGCCTGCCCAGAAGAGGAACAGGACAATGACCGCAACCTCGAGAATCAATCAGATGTTCTCCAGATCCGACCATTCTTCTTCGCTCATCATCTTGTCCAGTTCGACCAGGATCAGCAGTTCGTTGTTCTTGTTGCACACGCCTTGAATGAACTTGGCCGACTCTTCGTTACCGACGTTCGGTGCGGTTTCGATTTCCGACTGACGCAGGTAAACCACTTCCGCCACGCTGTCGACCATGATCCCGACCACTTGCTTGTCGGCTTCGATGATGACGATACGGGTGTTGTCGCTGATCTCGGCATTCATCAGGCCGAAGCGCTGACGGGTGTCGATTACGGTGACCACGTTACCGCGCAGGTTGATGATGCCCAGCACGTAGCTTGGCGCGCCCGGCACCGGAGCGATTTCGGTGTAGCGCAGCACTTCCTGAACGCGCATCACGTTGATGCCGTAGGTTTCGTTGTCCAGCTTGAAGGTCACCCATTGCAGGATCGGATCTTCAGAACCTTTTGCATTCGTCGCCTGACTACTCATACCCTGACCCCTCGAAAAAACCGCACTGAGCGGTGTGTGTTCTGTGTGGCGGCATTCAACAATGCCGTCGCCTGATTGTTATGTCGGCTGCTATGTCGGTTTATGTAGCGGCTTGCTGCCACCCAAGTGCTTTGCCCCACCGCTGGCGATCAACTCGGCCAGTGCGGAAACGTCCAGCAATGCACACATGTGCTCAATCACGGTGCCGGCGAGCCATGGCCGCTGACCCCGGTGACTTCTCCATTTGATTTCATTCGGATCAAGACGCAACGAACGGCTGACCTGATGCACCGCCAGGCCCCACTCGTAACCTTGTACCGAAATCACGTACTGCAAACCCTGACGGAAGTCATCACGATAACGATCCGGCATGACCCAACGCGCGGTGTCCAACACTTTCAGGTTGCCGGCCTGGCTCGGCAGAATCCCGAGGAACCATTCCGGCTGACCGAACAGCGGTGTCAGCTCGTGACCGGCCAGCGAATAGATCGAGCCGAGGCACACCAGCGGCACGGCAAGGGTCAGCCCGGCAACGTCGAACAGCAAACATTCGAACGCTTCGGAGGCCCAGGCCGGACGGCCGTCGGTTTCCACCGGCGGCGGTGTATTGCTCGGCGGCAGATGCACTTCCACCAGTGGCGGCACCAGCGTCTGTTCGACGGGTGCGGGCACGACTGGCGCAGGCTCGACCACTGCCGGTTCCGGTGTGGTCTTCAGCAACTGAGTTTGCAGCAGCGGTGCCAACGTCGAGACCGATGCGCGAACCGGTTCGGCTTCTTCGATCAACGTCACTGGTGCTTTGGCAACTGGCGCCATCGCAGGCGCGGCAACCGGCGTGACAGGTTTGGCGGCTTTCTGCGCATCACGCGCCTGCTCTTCCAGCACGGCAGCCTGGAATTCATCCAGCGCTTCAGCGCTTTCAATCACCTCAGGCTGTGCCGCAATCTGCGCCGGCAATTCGTCGGGAATCTCCTCCAACAAACTGTCCAGATAAGACTGCAACGCCAACTGCGGCTTCGACGTCGATTTCAGCGGCCGATTCATGCTCATGCCACCTGCGGAACAAGTTGTTGCGCCAACAGATGTTTGAGCAGCGCGCGATAAGCCAGCACACCACGGCTCTTGCCGTCGAATTGCGAAGGCGTGACACCGGCGCGGCTGGCGTCGCGCAGACGAGTATCGACCGGGATGTAACCCTGCCAGATCTCGTCCGGGAATTTGTCGCGCAACACACGCAAGGTGCCGAGCGATGCCTGAGTACGGCGGTCGAACAACGTCGGCACAATGCTGAAAGGCAGCGCCTGTTTGCGCGAGCGGTTGATCATCGCCAGGGTGTTGACCATGCGCTCCAGGCCTTTGACAGCCAGGTGTTCGGTCTGCACCGGGATCACCAGTTGCTGACTCGCCGCGAGGGCGTTGACCATCAGCACGCCAAGCAACGGCGGGCTGTCGATAACGGCGTAATCGAAGTCCTGCCACAGCTGCGCCAGACTCTTGGCGATCACCAGGCCCAGACCACTCTGCCCCGGCGACTGACGCTCGAGGGTGGCCAGCGCGGTGCTGGACGGCAACAGGGAAATGCGTTCGTCACTGGTCGACAGCAACAGTTGCCCCGGCAGGCCTTGCGGCACGGTGCCCTTGTGCAGAAACAGGTCGTAGTTGCTGTGTTCCAGGCTGTCGGGGTCGTAACCGAAATAACTGGTCATCGAGCCGTGCGGGTCGAGATCGACCACAACCACGCGCTTGCCCGCCTCTGCCAGCAAACCGGCTAAAGCGATGGAAGATGTGGTTTTACCAACACCACCCTTTTGATTGGCGACTGCCCAGACTCTCATTCGTTTCTTTCCTCCCGGCCGAGATGCTCGACCGAGACATGGCTCAGCGTATTAATGCGGGCGACGGAGAATTGACGGCACTCTCGCGTCCCGGCGTCTTGACCGGGGTCGGTGCAGTTTGTGTGCCAGCGCGCTTCAGTGCGGCATCCGGTTGCGCGTTGGCGGTTCCGGTGCCCGTGAGGCTGCGGCGTACATCGAGATTGCGCGACACCACCAACACCACACGACGGTTTTTCCCTCGACCTTCGGCGGTGGCATTGTTGGCCACTGGCTGGAACTCACCGTAACCCACCGAAGCCAGACGGCCGGGATTCACACCCTGCATCGCCAGCATGCGCACGATGCTTGCCGAGCGCGCCGAGGACAGCTCCCAGTTGGTCGGGTACTGCGCGGTGCGGATCGGTTGATCGTCGGTAAAACCTTCGACGTGGATCGGGTTGTCGAACGGCTTGAGGATCGCCGCAACCTTGTCGATGATGTTGAACGCAATGTCGCTCGGCATGGCATCGCCGCTGCCGAACAACAGGCTGGAGTTGAGTTCGATCTCGACCCACAACTCGTTGCCGCGCACGGTCATCTGGTTGGAGCTGATCAGGTCGCCGAACGCCGCGCTGATATCGTCGGCAATGCTTTTCAGCGGATCGCTGGCACCGGCGATACCGGCGTCGATCTGCTCGGCGTCCTTGACCAGCGGCTTGGCCGGGGTCACGGTCTTCGGTCGTTCGTCGCCAATCGGGATCGGTTTGAGCGCGCGGTCGGAATCCTTGAAGACCCCGACCAGCGCTTCGGAAATTTCCTTGTACTTGCCTTCGTTGATCGACGAAATCGAGTACATCACCACGAAGAACGCGAACAGCAAGGTAATGAAGTCCGCGTAGGAAACGAGCCAGCGCTCGTGGTTGACGTGTTCTTCCTGATGTCTGCGACGAGCCATGAGGTTATTCCCTTAGTCCATGAAGCCTTGCAGCTTCAACTCGATGGAGCGTGGGTTTTCACCTTCGGCGATCGACAGAATGCCTTCCAACAACATTTCGCGATAACGCGACTGCCGCAACGCGATTGACTTCAACTTGGCCGCCACCGGTAGCAGGATCAGGTTGGCACTGGCCACGCCATAAATGGTCGCGACGAATGCCACGGCGATGCCGCTACCCAGTTGCGTCGGGTCGGCAAGGTTGCCCATCACGTGGATCAGGCCCATCACCGCGCCGATGATGCCGATGGTCGGCGCGTAGCCGCCCATGCTTTCAAAGACCTTGGCCGCTTCGATGTCGCGGGCTTCCTGGGTGTAGAAATCCACTTCAAGGATGCTGCGGATCGCTTCCGGCTCGGCGCCGTCGACCAGCAGTTGCAGACCTTTGCGCGAGTAGCTGTCGGGTTCGGCATCGGCCACCCCTTCCAGACCCAGCAGGCCTTCCTTGCGTGCGGTAAGACTCCAGTTGACCACGCGGTCGATGCCGCCGGCCAGATCCACACGCGGCGGAAAGAAGATCCAGGCGAGGATCTGCATGGCGCGTTTGAACGCGCTCATCGGTGATTGCAACAGCGCAGCACCGATGGTGCCGCCCACTACGATCAGCGCCGCCGGGCCGTTGGCCAGCGCACCGAGGTGACCACCTTCAAGGTAGTTGCCGCCGATGATGGCGACGAACGCCATGATGATGCCGATAAGGCTTAGAACATCCATCAGATACAGGCCTCGACGATGTGCTTGCCGATATCGTCCAGACCGTACACCGCATCAGCGAGGTCGGCTTTGACGATGGCCATCGGCATGCCATAGATCACGCAACTGGCTTCGTCCTGCGCCCACACCGAGCTACCGCCCTGTTTGAGCAGACGCGCGCCTTCGCGGCCGTCGGCGCCCATGCCGGTCAGTACGACCGCCAGAACTTTGTCACCGTAGGATTTCGCGGCGGAACCGAAAGTAATGTCCACGCACGGCTTGTAGTTCAGACGCTCATCGCCCGGGAGGATTTTCACCGCACCACGGCCGTCGATCATCATCTGCTTGCCACCCGGAGCGAGCAGCGCCAGGCCCGGACGCAGGATGTCGCCATCCTCGGCTTCCTTGACGCTGATACGGCAGAGCTTGTCCAGACGCTCGGCGAAAGCCTTGGTGAACGCCGCTGGCATGTGCTGGATCAGCACGATCGGTGCCGGGAAGTTCGCCGGCAACTGAGTCAATACTCGTTGCAGCGCAACCGGGCCGCCAGTCGACGTGCCGATGGCAACCAGTTTGTAGGCCTTGCGTTTCGGTGCCGGCGACGAAGCGCTGGCAGCCGATGCGCGAGCAGGAACAGGCGCGGGTGCCGGACGTGCCGGAGCAGCAGTGCTGTGGCTGCTGTAACTCGACGCAGCCGGAGCTGCCGCAGGTGCAGGCGCTGCGGTCGGGGCTGGCGCGCTGTAAGCGCTGAAACGACGGTTACTGCGCGAGATGCTGTGAACCTTCTCGCACAGTAGTTGCTTGACCTTCTCCGGGTTACGGGAGATGTCTTCGAAATTCTTCGGCAGGAAATCCACCGCGCCGGCGTCCAGCGCATCCAGGGTTACCCGGGCGCCTTCGTGGGTCAGCGAGGAGAACATCAACACCGGGGTCGGGCAGCGCTGCATGATGTGCCGCACTGCCGTGATGCCGTCCATCATTGGCATCTCGTAGTCCATGGTGATCACGTCCGGCTTGAGGGCCATGGCCTGATCGATCGCCTCTTTACCGTTGGTTGCCGTGCCGACAACCTGGATGCTCGGATCCGCTGAAAGAATTTCCGAGACGCGGCGGCGGAAAAAACCCGAATCGTCCACCACCAGGACTTTGACTGCCATAAACACTCCATTAGGTGCAGCGGGGCATCGTCGCCCCGCCGCCCCGGATTCAAATACGCCGTGCGGCGTAACGCTTGAGCATGCTTGGAACATCGAGAATCAGTGCAATGCGGCCGTCACCGGTGATGGTGGCGCCGGACATGCCCGGAGTCCCTTGCAGCATTTTGCCCAATGGCTTGATGACCACTTCTTCCTGGCCAACCAGTTGATCGACGACGAAGCCGATCCGCTGCGTGCCCACCGAAAGGATCACCACATGGCCCTCGCGCTGCTCTTCGTGAGCGGCGGAGCTGACCAGCCAGCGCTTGAGGTAGAACAATGGCAATGCCTTGTCCCGCACGATCACCACTTCCTGACCGTCCACGACGTTGGTGGTCGACAGATCGAGGTGGAAGATTTCGTTGACGTTGACCAGCGGGAACGCGAACGCCTGATTGCCGAGCATCACCATCAGGGTTGGCATGATCGCCAAGGTCAGCGGCACCTTGATGACGATCTTCGAGCCCTGGCCCTTGGTCGAGTAGATGTTGATCGAACCGTTGAGCTGGGAAATCTTGGTCTTCACCACGTCCATGCCGACACCGCGGCCGGACACGTCGGAGATCTCGGTCTTGGTCGAGAAGCCCGGAGCGAAAATCAGGTTGTAGCACTCGGTGTCGCTCAGGCGATCGGCCGCGTCCTTGTCCATCACGCCGCGTTTTACCGCGATCGCACGCAGGACGTTCGGGTCCATGCCTTTGCCGTCATCGGAGATCGACAGCAGGATGTGGTCGCCTTCCTGTTCGGCTGCCAGTACCACGCGACCGCCACGGGCCTTGCCCGACGCTTCACGTTCTTCCGGCGACTCGATACCGTGGTCGACGGCGTTGCGCACCAAGTGGACCAGCGGGTCGGCCAGAGCCTCGACAAGGTTTTTGTCGAGGTCGGTTTCTTCGCCGACCAATTCCAGGTTGATCTCTTTCTTGAGCTGACGCGCGAGGTCGCGAACCAGACGCGGGAAGCGCCCGAAGACCTTCTTGATCGGCTGCATCCGCGTCTTCATCACCGCGGTCTGCAAGTCAGCCGTGACCACGTCGAGGTTCGACACGGCCTTTTGCATGGCTTCGTCGCCGCTGTTGAGACCCAGGCGCACCAGACGGTTACGCACCAGCACCAACTCGCCGACCATGTTCATGATTTCGTCGAGACGTGCAGTGTCGACCCGCACGGTGGTCTCGGCTTCGCTCGCCGGTTTTTCCGGTGGCGGTGCAGCCGGAGCACGGGCCGGAGCCGGTGCAGCAGCGGCAGCCGGTTTTGGCGCTTCAGCTTTTGGCTCAGGCTTGGCGGCAGGTTTCGGTGCAGCAGCGACCGGTGCCTTCGCGGCAGGCGTGGCGACTGTCGAAGCGGAGCCTGCAGCAGCGGCGCCAACTTCAGTGAACTTGCCTTTGCCGTGCAATTCGTCGAGCAGCGATTCGAACTCGTGATCGCTGATCAGATCACTGCCGGCAGCGGCAGCCACCGGAGCGGCAGGCGCAGCAGGTGCCGAAGCAATTGCCGACTCCAGCGCTTCAACAGCGAAGTTGCCTTTGCCGTGCAACTGATCGAGCAGTGCTTCGAATTCGTCGTCGGTGATGTCCGAACTGTCGCCCGCCGCAGGTGCCGCAGGTTTGGCCGCTGCTGGCGTGACCGCGTCGGCTGCAAACTGACCTTTGCCGTGCAGTTGATCGAGCAACGACTCGAACTCGGCATCGGTGATTTCATCGCTGGCTGCCGCATCGGCAGTTTGCGCAGGTGCAGCAGCGGCCGGGGCCTCGGCTTCGGCCTTGACGGCGTTCAGCGAGTCCAGCAGCTGTTCAAATTCGTTATCGGTGATGTCGCCAGAATCGCCCTCGACGACCAGTTCCTCGATCATCTCGGCCACTGGCGAAGCCGGGGCTTCATCCGCCGTTTGCGGCTCGGCCAGACGTGCCAGTGCAGCCAGCAGTTGCGGAGTCGCAGCGGTGATCGGGGCACGTTCACGGACTTCGCTGAACATGCTGTTCACTGCGTCCAGTGCTTCGAGGACAACGTCCATCAGTTCTGCATCAACGCGACGCTCACCCTTGCGCAGGATGTCGAACACGTTTTCGGCGATGTGACAGCACTCCACCAGCTCGTTGAGCTGAAGGAAGCCGGCGCCCCCTTTTACAGTGTGAAAACCGCGAAAAATTGCGTTGAGCAGATCTGCGTCATCCGGACGGCTTTCCAGCTCGACCAGTTGTTCGGACAGTTGCTCAAGAATCTCGCCGGCCTCAACCAGGAAATCCTGAAGGATCTCTTCATCGGCGCCGAAGCTCATTAATGGGGTGCTCCTACAGGTCTAAAAACCCAAAAAACCTAAAATTCAAAAACTCTAGAATCCAAGGCTGGATAACAAATCGTCCACATCGTCCTGACCGGACACAACGTCTTCTCGTTTATCGGCATGAATCTGCGGACCTTCACCCTGCGAGAGATGTTTTTGTGGATCTTTTTCTGCAAGCATCGCCGCACGGTCATGTTCGATGCCCGCAAAGCGGTCCACCTGACTGGCCATGAGGACGAGTTTGAGCAAATTGCTTTCGACTTCGGTGACCAGTTGGGTCACACGCTTGATCACTTGACCGGTAAGGTCCTGATAATCCTGAGCCAGCAGGATGTCGTTCAGATTGCTCGACACCGCACGGTTGTCCGTGCTGCTGCGCGACAGAAAACCGTCGACCCGGCGCGCCAGTTCGCGGAACTCTTCAGCCCCGACTTCACGACGCATGAAACGACCCCAATCGGTGCTCAAGGCCTGGGCTTCTTCAGCCAGACCATTGACCACCGGCGTGGCGCTTTCCACCAGATCCATGGTGCGGTTGGCCGCGGCTTCTGTCAGCTTGACCACATAGCCCAGGCGTTCGGTGGCGTCGGTGATTTGCGACACTTCCTCGGCCTGCGGCATGTGCGGATCGATCTGGAAGTTGACGATCGCACTGTGCAGTTCGCGTGTGAGCTTGCCCACTTCCTGATACAGGCCGCGGTCACGGGTCTGATTGAGCTCATGGATCAGTTGCACAGCGTCGCCGAACCTGCCTTTTTCAAGGCTCTCGACCAGTTCGACCGCGTGTTTTTTCAGGGTCGATTCGAAATCGCCCTGTGAAGATTCGTTATGCTCCATAGCTCCCCCGCGCGTCATCAGCCGATGCGTTCGAAAATCTTCTCGATTTTGTCTTTCAACGCCTGAGCCGTGAAAGGTTTGACCACGTAGCCGTTCACACCGGCCTGAGCGGCCTCGATGATTTGCTCGCGCTTGGCTTCAGCGGTCACCATCAGCACTGGCAGGTGCTTGAGTTTTTCATCGGCACGCACGTGACGCAGCAGATCGATACCGGTCATGCCCGGCATGTTCCAGTCCGTTACCAGAAAGTCGATGCTGCCGCTGTTGAGTACCGGAATGGCGGTGACGCCATCGTCGGCCTCTACGGTGTTGGTGAACCCAAGATCCCGCAGCAGGTTCTTGATGATCCGCCGCATCGTTGAGAAGTCATCAACGATGAGGATTTTCATGTCTTTGTTCAATTCGACCTCCAAGCAGTCTTAAACGCGCCCAGCACCTGGACGCGCCACTTCAATCAATCGGCGCAGCACTCGAAGACTGTCTGGAGCACAACAGAGCAAGACCGGTGCCGTTTATCACCGCACCAGCCTCGTTCGCAGTGTCCCCACACTGCCTTCAGCGCGCTCGCCACTCCCCCAAACGCCCCCGCAAACGGGCCGCGCACTGGCTGTGTAACTGGCTGACCCGCGATTCACTGACGCCAAGGACTTCACCGATCTCCTTGAGGTTCAGCTCTTCGTCGTAGTACAGCGCCAACACCAGTCGCTCACGCTCCGGCAAATTGGCAATCGCGTCCGCCAGCGCTGCCTGGAAGCGTTCATCTTCCAGATCGCGTGACGGCTCAAGATGAGCACTGGCGCCATCCTCGTGCAGCCCTTCGTGTTCGCCGTCCTGCAACAGGTCGTCGAAACTGAACAAGCGGCTGCCCAGGGTGTCATTCAAAATCCCGTAGTAATCGTCGAGACTCAATTGGAGTTCGGCCGCAACCTCGTGATCTTTAGCATCACGGCCGGTTTTAGCTTCAATTGCACGAATCGCGTCACTGACCATACGGGTGTTGCGGTGAACCGAGCGTGGCGCCCAGTCCCCTTTGCGCACTTCGTCGAGCATCGCGCCGCGGATTCGAATGCCCGCGTACGTTTCGAAACTGGCGCCTTTGCTGGCGTCATATTTGGTCGAGACTTCGAGCAGACCGATCATCCCGGCCTGGATCAGATCCTCGACCTGCACACTCGCCGGCAATCGCGCCAGCAGGTGATAGGCAATGCGTTTTACCAGTGGCGCGTAACGCTCGATCAATTCGTACTGCGCGTCACGTGCCGACTTCTTGTAGTAATTCATACCGCTGGCGGTCATAGCACAGGCCCTGCCGTTTGCTGCACGAGGCGTTCGACGAAAAACTCAAGGTGGCCGCGCGGGTTGGCAGGCAGCGGCCAGGTGTCGACCTTCTGGGCGATCGCCTTGAACGCCAGCGCGCACTTGGAGCGCGGGAAGGCTTCATAGACCGCACGCTGCTTCTGCACCGCCTTGCGCACGCTTTCGTCGTAAGGCACGGCGCCGACGTATTGTAGGGCCACGTCAAGAAAACGATCCGTGACCTTGGTCAATTTGGCGAACAGGTTGCGACCTTCTTGCGGGCTCTGGGCCATGTTGGCCAGGACGCGGAAGCGGTTCATGCCGTAATCGCGATTGAGCAACTTGATCAGGGCGTAAGCGTCAGTGATCGAGGTCGGCTCGTCGCAGACCACCAGCAACACTTCTTGCGCGGCGCGAACAAAACTGACTACCGAGTCACCAATACCCGCAGCGGTGTCTATCACCAAAACGTCGAGATTGTCGCCGATGTCACTGAAGGCCTGAATCAGACCGGCATGTTGCGCCGGGCTGAGGTGAACCATGCTCTGGGTGCCGGACGCAGCGGGCACGATGCGGATCCCGCCCGGGCCTTGCAACAAAACGTCGCGCAGCTCGCAGCGGCCTTCGATCACGTCGGCCAGCGTGCGTTTGGGCGTCAGGCCCAGCAGAACGTCGACGTTCGCCAGCCCCAGATCGGCGTCCAGCAGCATGACCCGACGGCCAAGCTCTGCCAGCGCCAGAGACAAGTTCACTGACACGTTAGTCTTGCCGACGCCACCTTTGCCGCCGGTCACCGCGATCACCTGTACGGGATGCATGCTGCCCATGTTATTTCTTTACCTTGTCTTGCATAGACGGAGGCCACATTACTGGCTGCGCGTTCACAACCGGAACAATGCGTGGCAGACCATCGATGTAGGTACAAAAACTGTTCATGAATACCTCAGCCTACCTGCTTGGTCGGGCTGTGATAGATATCAGCGAACATGTCAGCCATGGCTTCTTCGCTGGGTTCTTCCTGCATTTGCACGCTGACGGCGCGGCTGACCAGTTGATGACGGCGCGGCAGATGCAAATCATCCGGAATCCGTGGGCCATCGGTCAGGTACGCGACCGGCAATTCATGACTGATCGCCAGGCTCAACACTTCGCCAAGGCTGGCCGTTTCATCCAGTTTAGTCAGGATGCACCCGGCGAGCCCGCAACGCTTGTAACTGTGATAAGCGGCGGTTAGAACCTGTTTCTGGCTGGTGGTTGCCAAGACCAGATAATTTTTTGAACGAATGCCACGACCGGCCAGGCTTTCGAGCTGCATGCGCAGTGCCGGATCGCTGGCTTGCAGGCCGGCGGTATCGATCAGCACCACGCGTTTGCGCAGCAGCGGATCCAGCGCCTGGACCAGCGACTGGCCCGGATCGACGTGGGTTACCGGCACGTTGAGAATCCGGCCCAGGGTCTTCAGTTGTTCCTGAGCGCCGATGCGGAAGCTGTCCATGCTCACCAGCGCGACGTTCTGCGCGCCGTATTTGAGCACATAGCGCGCAGCAAGCTTGGCCAGCGTGGTGGTCTTGCCCATGCCGGCAGGGCCGACCATCGCAATCACACCGCCCTCTTCCAGCGGCTCGACTTCCGGTACGGCAATCATCCGCGCCAGGTGCGCCAGCAACATGCGCCAGGCCTGACGAGGTTCTTCGATATCAGTGATCATCGCCAGCAAGTCGCGCGACAACGGGCCGGACAGACCGATCCGTTGCAGACGGCGATACAGGTTGGCTTGCGCCGGGCGGCTGCCTTGCAGCTGATTCCAGGCCAGGGTGCCGAGCTGGACTTCCATCAGCTCGCGCAGGCTGTTCAATTCAAAACGCATCGAATCCAGTGCACGCGGATCAACACCGCCAGACGATTGCGCAGGTGCCGGGGCTGGACGCGCTGGCGCAGCGTAAGTCGGCTCGCTCAACGGTTCGGCGGCAGTCAGCGGCAGGCCAGCGGTCAACGGCAGCCCGGCAAAGATCTGGCGATTGCTATTGCCGTCGGCTTCGCCACGCAGGCTCAGTTCGGCTTGTGCAGTGACGATACGCGACTGGGTCTTGCGCAATTCATCCTCAAGTTCCATGTTCGGAACCCGTGGCGCCAGCGCCGACAGTTTGTAATCCAGCGCCGCCGTCAGCTCGACGCCGCCGGCAATGCGGCGGTTGCCAATGATGGCGGCATCAGCGCCCAGCTCATCACGAACCAGCTTCATGGCCTGACGCATATCGGCGGCGAAAAAACGCTTAACTTGCATAAACCACTACCTCAGCCGTTGGGCCCTACTGTCGCAACGATCGTCACTTGCTTGTTGTCCGGGATTTCCTGGTAGGCCAGCACGTGCAGCCCCGGAACTGCGAGGCGACCGAAGCGCGAAAGCATCGCGCGAATCGGGCCTGCTACCAACAGGATCACCGGCTGACCTTGCATTTCCTGACGCTGCGCCGCTTCGATGAGCGACCGTTGCAGCTTCTCGGCCATGCTTGGCTCCAGCAGAACGCCCTCTTCCGAGCCTTGTCCTGCCTTCTGCAGACTATTGAGCAATATTTGTTCCAACCTTGGTTCCAATGTGATCACAGGCAGCTCGGACTCAGTGCCTACAATGCTTTGGACGATGGCACGCGATACGCCGACCCGCACGGCGGCCACCAGCGCGGCGGTATCTTGACTCTTCGCGGCGTTGTTAGCGATAGCTTCGGCAATGCTGCGGATATCGCGTACCGGCACGTGTTCGGCCAGCAGCGCCTGCAACACTTTGAGCAGTTGCGACAGCGAGACCACACCCGGCACCAGCTCTTCGGCCAGTTTCGGCGAGCTTTTGGCCAGCAATTGCATGAGTTGCTGCACTTCCTCGTGGCCGATCAGCTCACTGGAATGCTTGTACAAAATCTGGTTCAAGTGGGTCGCGACCACAGTGCTCGCATCAACCACGGTGTAACCGAGGGATTGCGCCTGCGCCCGTTGGCTGATTTCGATCCACACCGCTTCCAGACCGAAAGCCGGATCTTTGGCGTTGATGCCGTTGAGCGTGCCGTAGACCTGGCCCGGGTTGATCGCCAGTTCGCGATCCGGGTAGATCTCGGCTTCAGCAAGGATCACGCCCATCAGGGTCAGGCGATAGGCGCTCGGCGCCAGATCGAGGTTGTCACGAATGTGCACAGTGGGCATCAGGAAGCCCAGATCCTGCGAGAGCTTCTTGCGCACGCCCTTGATCCGCGCCAGCAATTGTCCGCCCTGATTGCGGTCCACCAGCGGAATCAGGCGATAGCCGACTTCCAGGCCGATCATGTCGATCGGGGTCACGTCGTCCCAGCCAAGCTCCTTGGTTTCCATGGCGCGGGCCGGCGACGGCAGCAGTTCCTGCTGACGCTTGACCTCTTGCAGCGCCTGCACCTTGACGACGTTTTGCTTCTTCCAGAACAGATACGCGCCACCGGCGGCCAGTGCAGCCATGCTCAGGAACGAGAAGTGCGGCATGCCCGGCACCAGGCCCATGACCGCCATCAAACCAGCAGCCACCGCCAGCGCTTTCGGCGAGGCGAACATCTGACGGTTGATCTGTTTGCCCATGTCTTCCGAACCGGAAGCACGGGTCACCATGATCGCTGCCGCTGTGGATAACAACAGTGATGGCAATTGCGCCACCAAACCGTCACCAATGGTCAGCAAGGCGTAAACCTTGCCGGCGTCGGCGAAGGTCATGTTGTGCTGGAAGATACCGACAGCCATGCCGCCGATGAGGTTGATGAACAGAATCAGCAAACCGGCGATGGCGTCACCGCGAACGAATTTGCTGGCACCGTCCATCGAACCGTAGAACTCGGCCTCTTGGGCGACTTCCTGACGGCGCGACTTGGCTTGGTTCTGGTCGATCAGGCCGGCGTTGAGGTCGGCGTCGATGGCCATTTGTTTGCCAGGCATTGCATCGAGGGTGAAACGTGCGCTCACCTCGGAAATCCGCCCGGCACCCTTGGTCACCACAACGAAGTTGATGATCATCAGGATCGCGAAGACCACGATACCGACCACGTAGTTACCGCCGATCACCACTTCACCAAAGGCCTGGATCACCTTACCGGCGGCGGCGTGGCCGTCCTGCCCGTGGAGCATCACCACCCGCGTCGACGCCACGTTCAACGCCAGCCTCAGCAATGTCGCGACCAGCAAAATGGTCGGGAACACCGCAAAATCCAGCGGCCGCAGCGCGTAAACGCAGACCAGCAGGACGACGATCGACAGAGCAATGTTGAAGGTAAAAAACACGTCCAGCAGGAACGGCGGGATCGGCAACATCATCATTGCCAACATGACCAGCAGCAACAACGGCACGCCCAGATTGCCTCGACTGAGGTCGGCAACATTAGTGCGAGCAGTGTTGAATAACTGAGAGCGATCCACCGGTTTTCCCCGTTCCTTTAAAGCAAACTTTTGACGCCCAGAGCGGGCTCACGGCGGCTATTGCAAGAAGCCTTCCAACTTTTGCCGGGGAATGAAATAGAGCGGGTTGGCGGGGAATTTTTTGCTGATTGGGCTGGCCCTTTCGCGAGCAGGCTCGCTCCCACAGGGAACCGCATTCCAAATATGGAATGAAATACAAACCAAAATGCGGGATTGGAATGCATTCCAAATGTGGGAGCGAGCCTGCTCGCGAAGGGGCCAGTGAAGTCAGCGAAAATTGCGTCTTAAACTCAGGTGTTTAAAAGACACCTCCAGACACGCCTCCAAGGCTACACATCCTTGCGCCATTGCCTACAGCTACGCCAGAATCCGCCGGCTTGTGCGCTTTGGAGGCGGGCTCTATCGTGGACCGGTCGCTGACGAATCAGCGATCGGGTTTAGCGACCCGAATCTGTGTAGGCGCACCAGCGCTCCAAACTCCATTGCAGACACTCTGCCTGCAATTGATGTCATGGCGGCTGTGCGCGGGAGACCTTCGGGTCTGCCGGGCGCCTACACCCGGTTCGCTAACCTGCGTCCAGCCGCCACCTTTTCCTGTTTAGCGACGGGTTTTGGTGGCCTCACCTGTAGGAGCTTCACCATGATCAAACCAACACCCAACCCGCCCGAAACCGATCCCACCTCGCCCTACGAATCCCTCGATTCGAAAAAGCTCCACGAAGCCGCCGACCGCGCGCTCGATCACTACCTCTGCCCGCCCGGCTCCACGCCGCCGCCACGTAAAACCCGTGCGATGTACGCCGTTACCGCAGACTTCAAAAACGAGGAACTACTGGCCAACGCTTGCGAAACACTCACCTCAGCAAGAACCATCGCCAATGACTTCGCCCATCTCATACCCGCCTCGCAACGCAGGACGCTGCTGGGCATTGCGCAACTGATCATGCTCGGGGAACTGGCGGTGAATCGGGTGCTGGATAATCTGGAGTTGCCGAACTAGCCCGCTGCCCCCAGGCCTGAAGATCGTTCCCACGCTCTGCGTGGGAATGCCTGAACGGACGCTCCGCGTTCGGCTTTGGAGGGGACGCTGAGCGTCCCGGGCTGCATTCCCACGCGGAGCGTGGGAACGATCAAACTAAAAACGGAGGCGTGTGACTTCCTTCGTCTCTGTACTCACACGATCATATTCGACCGGCTTACCGACTTTGAAGCTCTGTTTGTGTTTGAGCTCTTCAGGGACCTGGAAGTAAAAACATCTGTCGTCAGGGTCACGCGGAAGATCCGGTCCGGGGAAATACTTTGTACGTTTGCTTTTTATGTCGAGGTATTCATCGTACGTTCCCGGATAAATAGTGCCCCTGCCAGTGTTTTCGTCATAGCTTACGAATGCACCCTTCAGCTCTTCACCTTCCATTTCATCTGCCATTTCCCTTCTCCTTTGCCATCGCAAAAAAGGATGCGCACTAAATGTGCGACACCACGCAGCAATCAAATCGCAAAGGCACGCTTCCCACACCTGTAAAACCTGACAGGTAAGACGCGCTTTCAGACCAAAGGTAAACCTCAGAAATCGCGCCACAAATCCGACGAAATCGACAAACCGCTGGGATTTTTCAAGGAGAGTTCAAATATCACTCATAGAATCTTTCAGGGATCGATCACGTTGTCATCCAGACAGTCGCCCACTCTTTTGCCTTTTAAACTCAGGTGTTTAAAAGACACCTTCTGACACGCCTCCAAGGCTACAAATCCTTGCGCCATTGCCTACAGCCAAGCCAGAATCCGCCGGCTTGTGCACCTTGGGGTCGGGTTCTATTGTGGTCCGGTCGCTGACCAATCAGCGATCGGGTTTAGCGACTCGGATCAGATTAAAGGTGCATCAGCGTTCCTGGCTTCGTTGCGGATCTGTATGTCTGCAATGTCTCTATGGTGGCTGTATGCGGGAGACCCTCGCGGTCTACCGGGTGCCTTTGACCGGTTCGCTAACCTGCGTACAGCCGCCACCCCTCCTGTTTAGCGACAGGATTTGGCGGCTCCCCCTCAAAGGAGCTTCACCATGATCAAACCAACACCCAACCCGCCCGAAACCGACCCCACCTCCCCCTACGAATCCCTCGATTCGAAAAAGCTCCACGAAGCCGCCGACCGCGCCCTCGATCACTATCTCTGCCCGCCCGGCTCCACGCCACCGCCACGCAAAACCCGTGCGATGTACGCCGTTACCGCAGACTTCAAAAACGAGGAACTCTTGGCCAACGCTTGCGAAACTCTCGCCTCAGCAAGAACCATCGCCAATGACTTTGCCCATCTCATACCCGCCTCGCAGCGCAGGACGCTGTTGGGCATTGCGCAACTGATCATGCTCGGGGAACTGGCGGTGAATCGGGTGCTGGATAATCTGGAGTTGCCGAACTAGCCCGCTGCCCCCAGGCCTGAAGATCGTTCCCACGCTCTGCGTGGGAACGATCAAAAAAACCGCCGCCCCGTTCAATCGGGACGGCGGTTTATTTGGTTTCAGCTGTTTGAGATCTATCAGAGACAACCCACATTTACTTCGCACTGATGACCACTCGTCGCCACCTGTCAGATCTGACAGGTGTCTAATTCATCCTTTAGCGCTCTGATAGCTCCTGCCCGTTCCCTCTGCGCAGGAGCTTCGCCCATGACCACCTCAACCCCACCAGACAACACCATTCTTGTGCTCCGCCCACCCCGAGTAATTGAAGCCACTACCCCGGTAGTCGGCGCCATTTATGGTGTGCCCAAACATGTCTATGACCTCAAACCCATGGGCCTGACAATCGCAGTCGATCCGCCGGCGTCGGGTACGGTTGATGCCGGCGATGTCATCCGGCTCGTGCTGAACGGCGCCAGCACCGAGGCCACAAAAACCATTCCGGATGGCGGAGAGAACAACATTCAAACGTTGTATCTGCCCATAGGCCTGCTGCTGACAGACCTTGTCAATGAACTCGTTTACACCATCACCCGCGGCAGTCTGAACAAGGGGACTTCGACGCCGGCGCTGACATTGCTGTACAACCGCATCCGTCCCGGCCTCAAAGATCGCTTGACCGATCCCGGTGGTCACTCCGAACTCAAATTGCTGCTGCCCGACGCCATCAAGAACGGCGTCGCCCCGGACTTCGTCAGCGCAGAGGTGTGTGTGGCGTACCCCTACTGCCGGGCTTACGACCGCATCAGCCTCAAATGCAACGGCGAACTGATGACGGCCGATGTCAATCCGAATCAGGCGCCGCAACCACCGGATCATGGCTCCGAAGTGCCGATCACCATCTGCTTCACCGTGGATCGCGCTTACCTGGACAAGGCGAAACGGCTGGATCACAAACTGAATTTTTCCTACACCGTCACCGACCAGCTCGGTAACGGCCCGGACACCGATGCACCGTGGTCGCCGGCGCAGACCGTGGATGAGGATCTGGATGGTGTCCTGCTGCCGATGCCGATTCTGCTGGAACGGCTGGAAGATTTTCCGGGTGATGATGCGAGCATCATCGATCTGGAAAAACTCGCCGGTAATCCGTTACTGATGGTTGTGATAACGGCGGACAACCGTTTTGTGGCCGGAGACGATGTCCTTGCCACCTACACCGCGAAAAATACAGGCCAACCCGCCGACGTGGTAGTGACTGTCCCCGGCAAAGTTGAAGCGGATCCTTTCGGTTCCAAGAAAACCTTGTTCCTTGAAATGGCCAACGACAAGGTCTTCGCTGGCAGTATCGTGACGGTGACCTACGAACTGCGCCGCCCCAACGGTGATCTGGTGGGTAACTCAAAACCCGCGAAGGCCACGGTGACGGGTGCGGCCCCGATTAAATTGTTGAAGCCAAAAATCAAGCAAGCCCCCAACGATACAAGCCTCGAGCCGCTCGCTGCCAAGGACGCCCTGACGGCCGTGATTCCAGCCTACCCCAACATGATCGGCACGCAGGTCACCGTGACCTGGAGCGGCACCGCCGGTTCGGGCAGCCAGACCGTCGGCCCCATCAATGTGAGCACGCAAGGGGATCTGAACATCCCTCTGGACAACGCAGTCGTGGCGTTCAACCTTGGTAAAACGGTGAAGGTGGCCTACACCGTGACCGGCAATAGCACACCGTCGGATCCGCTGGATCTGAGTGTGCTGCCGATTGCCGATGAAAACCCCGCCATGGGCATACCGTTAATCACCCAGGCGGCCAACAATGGTGCCGGCCCCGAGTTCGACGTCAGCAAGCTGACCACTGCCGCAACCGTACGAGTGAACCGTTGGCCACTGATTGCGCTGGCTCAGTACGTCTGGCTGCGCCTGACAGGCACCAAAAAGGATGGCAACAACTACGACGAAACGTTTTGGCAACCACCGGGCTCGCAAACCAACACTACCTGGATCAGCCAAGGCTATTGGGAGCGCTCGATCCCCCTCGCCACCTTGCAGAATCTGAAAGACGGTAGCGAACTGACACTGGAGTTCAAAGCCGGACTTGGCGGAAGTCAGGACGTTGGTCTGGCGCTAATCTTCAAGAAACGCATTTATACCGTCAAGGCCGTTGAGGATGTGAAGCCTGAGATCACAATGATCACCGGCTCGCCGAGTGGAGACGAGATTCCCCCTGACGGTAAGACACTGGAAACGGCGGTCATCGTGACAGGCACGGCCAGTAAAGGTCAGGCGGTCAATGTTTACGACGGAATCACGCTTAAAGACCGGGCAGAGGCTGATCCAGACACCGGAATCTGGACCTTGAAGCTCAGTGACCTGAAGGTCGAAACACACCGCATTACCGCCGAAGCTATCTATGGATCTGGCGCGGTCTCCGCCCCCCGAATGTTCGAGGTATTGGCCAAGTTGAACTTTGGAACCGCACTCACGCTGAGTCTCCCGAACTATAGCGTTGTACGGGGTATTCCACCGCTGAACCCTGTAGGCGAAGCTGCCTATACGCGAACGCCGACCGGCGGAATCGAGCCCTACCGTTTCAGCTCCAGCAACACCAACGTCGCATTGATAGACGCAAACACAGGCAAGGTACGCGTCTCTGGGCGAGGGACCACAACACTGAAAGTCACAGATCATCAAAACAATGAAGCCACTTATACACTCACCACGACAGGGTTAAAGATGTTCATCAGGCTTGGTAATTTCATGACTGAGCCCGACGCAGAGCGAGCCTGTATAAACGCCGGGGGAGGTCTGCCCAACAATCGAGCTGAACTGCGTGCTGTATACAACACCTACAAAGGGCAACCAGGAGGCATTGTTGCTGCTGCAAACTGGCTCCCCAATAACACATGGACCAATGAAGGCCACCCACAGACGAACCATTTTTGGGTAATACGCATGGAGGACGGAGCAGATTCCTTTGCACATACCATCCAGGGCCAATCAGCGGTTGCCTGCCGAGTAGATACTTGAGTCAAGTCCGCGAACTGCCAATAAACCCGCTCGGGGAAGTACAACGGGAGCAAACGCGGGTAACGACACTGTAGCTGCCGAAGGCGATGATCTTTTTTAACTTTGAGTTTTTAACAAGCAAGATCAAAAGATCGCAGCCTTCGCCAGCACCTGCAGGAGTTCATTTCAACTGTAGGCGCTGGCGAAGACTGCGATCTTTTGCTTCAAGCGCTTGTTACTGCGCCGTCAGAATCTGACTGGGAGCAATATTACCGAAGCTGAGTTGCCGGCTATTGATGTATCGCGTCCCCCTGAACATCTGCAGACCTTCAACCTCAACCAGATCCTCATGTGCATACATGAGCACGACCTTGGTTATTGGCGCCGTCACCCCCGGCTCCTCAGCATGGCCTTCCAGCAGATTGAGAGCCCATTGAAAACGAATGATCGGCAAATCCTCGATTACAATCTGACGTGAATCGTCCAGCAACCGGAAATCCTGGTGCGCGGTGATTCGCAGTTTGCGCTCGACAAGGCCAAACACTGGCTTGCCATAGCGCACCTCCAGATCATTACTGGCGGCCCAATCATCCATGTAGTTGTCTGGCGAGGTGAACAGTTTGAACAACGCCTCGTTATCGCGAATATTGCCCGCCGAGGAAAACAGGTAGTTGTAGGAATAGTGATAAGCCAGGCCGTCCAGCTCAGGCCTAATCGCGTTGACCGGACTATCCAGGTAACGCGGAATATAAACATTGGCCATTTGCACGAAGTGGGTGAAGTCCAGATCCATATCGAAGGACACCGTGTAACGAATGGCCCGCTCCTCGGGACGCTGTTCAAGCCGCCCTGACACATATTCCAGTGTCATTCCTTCAAGCTTTTTGTAGATTCGCTGTGTCATGAGTGCACCCTCTGCGCTGTGGGATTATTCCCAAACACATGGGAGCGCTACCGGAGGTCGGCGTCTACTGTCAGAACTAACAGGTATGCAGGCCTTTCAGACAGACGGAAGGCGTCAGAAATCAGCCGCAGACTACTTCAGAGGGCGATCCGGGCCCAGACGCAGATTTGTGGCTTTTCCTCGCGCCGTTTTCGGCTCGTCGAATTCCACAGGATCGCCCACTTTGATCTTGTCCCGATTTGAATCGGTCTTTGGAATGTGGAACTCGTAACCTGCGTCCGACAAAAAGAAGCCTGTAGCGGCCGCAAAAGAAGTCCCGGAGCGCTTAGGCGTAATGATGCCCTTGCCGGTTTTTGGGTCATAGCTACTGAATGTGCCTTTCATTGTCTTGCTCCCTTGCGCGTGCCGAGTACTCGCGCCAAGTGCGCGGTATAACCTGCATAAAACTGCAAAGACAAAACGAACGCACCTGTCAGAGTTGACAGGTATGCACCGTTTTCAGACAAACGGCATCAGGAGTCGCGGCGCAGATCCGGCGGAATCGGCAGGTCGTCCTTGAGCGGATCCGGGCGTTTGCCCTTGCCGGCGCGATGTTGGCGGATCTGATAGACGTAGGCCAAGACCTGGGCAACCGCCAAGTACAGCCCACCGGGGATTTCCTCATCAAGTTCGGTGGAGTAGTAGATCGAACGCGCCAGCGCTGGCGACTCGAGGAGCATGACGTTGTTGGCCACGGCGATTTCGCGAATCTTCAACGCCAGGAAATCGCTACCTTTGGCCAGCAGCAATGGCGCACCACCCTTCTCGGCGTCGTATTTGAGTGCCACCGCGTAGTGGGTCGGGTTGGTGATGATCACGTCGGCATCGGGAATCGCCGCCATCATCCGTCGCTGGGACATTTCGCGCTGAGTCTGGCGGATGCGCTGTTTGACCTCCGGCCGCCCCTCTTGATCCTTGTGCTCGTCACGCACTTCCTGCTTGGTCATTTTGAGCTTTTTCATGCTCTCCCAGATCTGCACCGGGACGTCGACCGCCGCGATCAGGATCAACCCGCAGGCCATCCACAAAGTGCTCCAACCCACCAGCAACACGCTGTGAATGATGGCCTGATCCAGCGGCTCATGGGCGATACGCAACAAGTCGTCGACGTCCGCAGACAACACCACCAGCGCCACGGCCAGCACGATGAAAAACTTGGCCAACGCCTTCAGCAACTCGACGATGGCTTTCATCGAAAACATGCGCTTGAGGCCCGCGCCGGGGTTCATCCGGCTGAATTTGGGCGCCATGGTGCCGGCGGAAAACAACCAACCGCCCAAGGCAATCGGACCCAACAGCGCGGCCAGCAACAGGGTAATCATGATCGGCTGAATCGCCACCAGCGCGAGCTTGCCGGAATGCATCAGAAAAGTGCCCATGGAGCGCTGATCCATGATCACTTCGCGCGGCAGCGAGAAGTTCATGCGCATCAGATCCATCAAGTCCTGCGCCAGCATGCCGCCAAACACCAGCAAAGCACCGGCACCGGCCAGCATCACGGCCAGGGTGTTGAGCTCTTTGGAGCGCGCGACCTCACCCTTTTCGCGGGAGTCCTTTTTGCGCTTCTCCGTGGGGTCTTCTGTTTTGTCCTGACCGCTTTCGCTTTCAGCCATGACTCAGCGCGCCTGTGCCAGTTCGCGTAAAAACTGCAAGGCCTCGGTGGCCAGCGGTTGATACTGATTGAGAATGTCCGCCAGGCCGACCCAGACGATGAAGAGGCCGAGCACCAGGGTCAGCGGAAAACCGATGGAGAAGATATTCAACTGCGGCGCCGCGCGGGTCATCACACCAAAGGCGATGTTGACCACCAGCAACGCCGTGATCGCCGGCAGCACCAGCAATAATGCTGCGCCGAGCACCCAGCCGAGTTTGCCGGCGAGCTCCCAATAGTGTGTCGTCATGAAGCCGCTGCCAACGGGCAACGTCGTGAAGCTTTCCGTGAGGACTTCGAACACCACCAGATGGCCGTTCATCGACAAGAACAGCAAGGTCACCAGCATGGTGAAGAACTGCCCGATTACCGCCACCGACACACCGTTGGTAGGGTCGACCATCGAGGCAAAGCCCATACCCATCTGGATCGCGACAATCTGCCCCGCCACCACGAACGCCTGAAAGAACAGCTGCAAGGAGAACCCCAGCACCGCGCCAATCAGGATCTGCTCGCCAATCAGCAGCAGCCCGCTCAGGTCCAGCGCATTGACCGGTGGCATCGGTGGCAGATTGGGCGCAATCACCACAGTGATCGCCAACGCGAAATACAGACGGATACGCTTGGGCACCAGCGTCGTGCCGAACACCGGCATGACCATCAGCACCGAGCCCACACGAAACAGCGGCAACATGAACGTCGCCACCCAGGTACTGATCTGGGTGTCGGTCAGCTGAAGCAGCGATTGCATGGCTTAGCCGATGACCATCGGAATGTTGTGATACAGCTGAATGATGTATTCCATGAAGGTCTGCACCAGCCACGGGCCGGCGACGATCAGGGTAACCAGCATCACCAGCAGACGCGGGAGGAAGCTCAGGGTCTGTTCGTTGATCTGCGTCGCGGCCTGGAACATCGCCACCAGCAGACCGACCAGCAGACTCGGAATCACCAGCACCGCGACCATCATGGTCGTCAGCCACAGCGCTTCGCGAAAGATGTCGACCGCGACTTCCGGCGTCATGGCGAGACACCTCCAAAACTGCTGGCCAGCGTACCGATAATCAGGGCCCAGCCGTCCACCAGCACGAACAGCATGATCTTGAACGGCAGGGAAATGATCAGCGGCGAGAGCATCATCATACCCATGGCCATCAGCACACTGGCCACGACCAGGTCGATGATCAGGAACGGAATGAAGATCATGAAACCGATCTGGAAGGCGGTTTTGAGCTCAGAGGTCACAAACGCCGGCACCAGAATTGTCAGCGGCGCCTGATCGGGCGTGGCGATGTCGGTGCGCTTGGACAGGCGCATGAACAGCTCAAGATCGCTGGAGCGAGTCTGGGCGAGCATGAAGTCCTTGATCGGCACCTGCGCCTTTTCCACCGCTTGCTGAGCGGTGAGTTTTTCCGCCAGATACGGCTGCAAGGCATCGTTGTTCACCCGATCGAACACCGGCGCCATGATGAACAGGGTCAGAAACAGCGCCATACCGGTGAGGATCTGGTTGGACGGTGTCTGCTGCAAGCCAAGGGCCTGACGCAGGATCGAGAAGACAATGATGATCCGGGTAAAACTGGTCATCAGCATGACGAACGCCGGGATGAAACTCAGCGCAGTCATGATCAGCAGAATCTGCAGACTGACCGAATACTCCTGCGCGCCATCGGCGTTGGTGCCCAGCGTGATCGCCGGGATCGACAGCGGATCGGCGGCCAATGCCAGCGGCGCAGCCAGCAGCAGGGCCAGCGTCAAGACGATGCGAAGCGCACCCATTACTTCTTATCCTTCTGATCCTTGCCGAGAATTTTCAGCAGATGCTGGGCAAATTCCGGGGTCGCTTTCTCGGTAGTGCTCGGCACTTGCACCGGTTCCTTCAGCACATGCAGCGCGGTGATGGTGCCGGGGCTCAAGCCAAGCAGAATCTGCTCGTTGCCGACCTGAACCAGCATCAACCGGTCACGCGGACCGAGCGCGCGGGAACCGATCAGCTCGATCACCTGCCCCTTGCCCGCCGGCCCTGCCTGTTGCACACGGCGCAGTAACCAGGCGAGGAAGAAGATCAAGCCCAACACCACCAGCAGGCCCAGCACCAACTGAGTCAATTGCCCGGCCACGCCGCTGCTGACCATTGGCGCGGTAGCGGCAGGCGCGCCGGCGCTGGCAACCGGCTCGGCGGCCAGCACGCCCAAAGGCAACGCCAGCAGCACCCAGAGAAACCTTTTCACTCAGCGCAGCTTCTTGATGCGTTCGCTTGGGCTGATCACGTCGGTCAGGCGGATGCCGAACTTCTCGTTGACCACTACGACTTCGCCGTGAGCGATCAGCGTGCCGTTGACCAGCACGTCCAGCGGCTCACCGGCCAGGCGATCAAGCTCGATCACCGAACCCTGGTTCAGTTGCAGCAAGTTGCGGATGTTGATGTCGGTACTGCCCACTTCCATCGAGATGGACACCGGGATGTCGAGGATCACGTCCAGGTTCGGGCCGTCCAGCGTCACCGGATCGTTGTTCTTCGGCACGCTGCCGAACTCTTCCATCGGCAGACGGTTGGAGCCCGACGCACCGGCGTCGGCCGCCAGCAGCGCATCGATGTCGGCCTGGCCGTCACCAGTCTCTTCCAGGGCCGCAGCCCATTCATCGGCCAGTGCCTGATCGTCCTGGGCGTTCATATCGTCGTTCATCATTTGTCCTCGGCGGGCAACAATTCAGCTAAATGTGTGGGGGTAAGAGCGCCGCTTCAGCGACGCTCGATCGGCTCGATCACCTGCAACGCGAGGTTGCCTTTGTGCGAGCCCATCTTGACCTTGAAGGCCGGCACGCCGTTGGCGCGCATGATCATGTCTTCCGGCATCTCGACCGGGATCACATCCCCCGGCTGCATGTGCAGGATGTCGCGCAGTTTCAACTGGCGGCGGGCCACGGTGGCACCGATCGGTACGTCGACATCGAGCACGTCCTGACGCAGGGCGTTGACCCAGCGCTCGTCCTGATCGTCGAGGTCCGACTGGAAACCGGCGTCGAGCATCTCGCGCACCGGCTCGATCATCGAGTACGGCATGGTCACGTGCAGATCGCCGCCACCGCCATCGAGTTCGATGTGGAATGTCGACACGACAATGGCTTCGCTCGGGCCGACGATGTTGGCCATGGCCGGGTTCACTTCCGAGTTGATGTACTCGAAATTGACTTCCATGATCGCCTGCCAGGCTTCCTTCAAATCGACGAAGGCCTGCTCCAGCACCATGCGCACTACGCGAAGTTCGGTCGGGGTGAACTCACGCCCTTCGATCTTGGCGTGACGGCCGTCGCCGCCGAAGAAGTTGTCCACCAGCTTGAACACCAGTTTGGCGTCGAGGATGAACAGCGCGGTGCCGCGCAACGGTTTGATCTTGACCAGGTTGAGACTGGTCGGCACGTACAGCGAGTGTACGTATTCGCCGAACTTCATTACCTGTACGCCACCGACGGCAACGTCCGCCGAGCGGCGCAGCATGTTGAACATACTGATGCGGGTGTAACGGGCAAAACGCTCGTTGATCATTTCCAGAGTCGGCATGCGTCCACGGACGATGCGATCCTGGCTGGTCAGGTCGTAGCTTTTGACACTGCCGGGTTCGGCAGCGTTATCGGTCTGTACCAGACCATCGTCGACGCCATGCAACAGCGCGTCGATTTCATCCTGGGACAGCAGATCCTGCACGGCCATGTCGTGTTCCTACTGCAGTACGAAATTAGTGAAAAGCAACTGTTCGATCACCACTTTGCCCAGCTCTTTCTGCGCCACTTCCTGCACGCTCGCTGTAGCCTTCTGGCGCAACATCTCTTGCCCGACCGGTGTCGCCAAAGTGGCGAAATCCTGACCGGAGAAGAGCATCACCAGATTGTTGCGGATCACCGGCATGTGCACTTTGAGCGCTTCCAGATCAGCCTGGTTACGCGCCAGCATGGTGATGCTCACCTGCATGTAGCGCTGACGGCCGTTCTGGTTGTAGTTGGCGACGAATGCCGGTGCCATCGGTTCGAAAATCGCCGGCTGCTTGCCGACCGGCGTAGCATCTGCGGCCTCGGCAGGCTTGCTCTGGGCACTGTGCATGAAGAACCAGGTCGCCCCCACGGATGCGCCAATGGCCAACAGCAACGCCAGCACGATCACGATGATCAGCTTGAGTTTGCCTTTGGTCGCGGGGTCTTTTACTGCTGCTGTTTCGCTCTTCGCCATGCCAATAATCCGTCACTATTCGGGTTTTCACAGTCGCACGGCAAGGCAAGAGCAAGTGTTATGCCAGAAGTGTCGGAGCACATTGGGAGAGCATCACAAAACAGTGTGGGAGCGAGCCTGCTCGCGAATACGATTTAACATTCAACATTTATGTCGATTGTTACACCGCTATCGCGAGCAGGCTCGCTCCCACAAGGGTTATGCGTTTGATCAGGCGTAATAGTCGACGGCGCTGGTGCCGATCACGCTGGTGGTCTGCGCGGCAGCTTCAGCCACGCTGGCAGGCTCCAACTCTTCATCCGTCGAATCCAGTCGACCACCCGCAGCGCTGGTGCGTCCACCCTGCCCCTGCTGCGCCTGCTCCTGCCCTTGCTGACCCTGCCAGCCACGGTTCTGGTCAGAGACATTGACGTCAACCTGACCCATGCCTTGCTGGGTGAACATGTCACGCAGGCGATGCATCTGGCTGTCGAGCGCTTCACGCACGCTTGGATGCGCGCTCATGAACGTCACCTGAGTCTGCTGGTCCGGAACCATGTTCACGCGAATATCCAGACGCCCCAACTCGGCCGGCTGCAACTGAATGTCAGCCGCTTTCAGACTGGTACTCGACAGATACATGACGCGGTTGACCACTTCCTCTGTCCAGCCGCTTTGATTCATGGCGATCGGCTGATTCACCGGCACAGCGTTCGCGGTCTTCGGCGTCGCGGCTTGAGTCAGCGCCGCCAGACGGTTGGCGAAGTCATCAACGCGGGTGTCACTGGTGGCGGATTTCAAGTCTTTCAGACCGTCATCGATCAATCCGCTGAAAGCTTTCTCGCCACCCTGACTGGTGCTGTCCTTGTCGGCCTGCACGTCGAGCATGCTCGCCATGCCAGCAGCGAAGTTCTGTGCCGAGGTCAATTCGCCATCGGCCTGGGTCTGGGCGGGTGAAGCTTTTGGCTGAGCCTGACTGGCGGCGGAAATGTGGCCACCCTGCTCCATGGCCATGCGCACGGCAGGCAAAGCATCGAGGGGATCGGCCGAAGGATCGAAATTGCTGTCGGTCGTGGCCGCAGGCTCTTTGGTCACACTCGGCAACACGGCCAGCGCGGGAGTTTCGGTTTTTGGCTCGGCAGCCGTTTCGACAACCGGGGCCGCCACGACCGGCGTGGTCACCACCGGCTGAACGACTTCTGCCAACGCCGGTTCCAGCGTCGGCTCGACCGGAGCGGCATCGGCCACCGGGGTCTCTGCCGTATCAGCGGTATCGTCGCTGGTGGCGGTCTTGTCGTCGGTCGATGCCGGCTTGTCGGCAGGCAAGGCATTGCCGCTATCGGCAACTGCTGGCTGCGTATTGGCCGGTTGATCCTTGCCGACATCTTTCTTGGCGCTGTTGTCGGCGACCTTGTCGCGCGCCGATTTCAAAGGACTGTCTGCCGTCACCGCAGACTTGCCCGGCCCTTGATCGGCAAACACCTGAGCGAAGCTTGAGGCCTTGTCCCCGGCGTCTGCGGCCATTGCCGACGTTTTGGTCGAGGCGGCTTGCGCCTTGGCCTGAGCGGCGGTCTGAAGAAGAATGTTAGGGGTCGCAGGCATGAAACGGTCTCCGCTGCACTGGGATCGTAGGTACAGTTGGCGAAGTTAATTGCAAGTGCCGGGCCAGTTTTGCCCGGCGACTGAGAAAAGCGCCGGACGGCGCGAGTCAGTGGGTGTGAGAGTGCTGTTGCTCGTCTTCGTAGACAGGACGAACCTGCTCAAACTCGCCGCAGATGTCGGCGACCATCAGGGCAATTTCCGACGGACTTTTATGCCTGGCCTGGGCTTCGAGTTCATGGCACAACTCAGCCAGTCGAATGGCTCCCATGTTGCTGGCGCTGCCTTTGAAACTGTGGGCAACGTCGGACAACGCCTTTGCATCGACGGTATTTTTAAGTTCGCCCAAGCGCGTTTTGGAATCCGTCAGAAAGGTATCCAGCAATTCCGGATAACTATCCTCCATGACGTCGCGCAATGCGCTCAGCGTTTCGCGATCTACATGTTCGTCAGTCACTTGCTCACTCCTTGATCAAGAATTGCGCGAATTATGCCTCAACCTCCCAGAAAAACTCTACGTGGGCACTGCGACCTTCGTCCGACCAACTGGCGTTACGCCCCAATTGCCGAACCAGACTGACCCCACGCCCCGACAAACGGACACCGTCCAGTGGCCGCTCCATCACCCGCGCCACGTCGAAGCCTTTGCCGCTGTCGTCGACTCGAATGACCAGACAGCCGCCCTCGCCCTGTGGCTTTACCTGCAAATGTACGCGCACATAGCCGTCCTGCAAGGCCTCCAGACGGGTGTTGCGCTGCTCATAGTAGCGGGCGAATCCCACAGCATCGCGCTTGAGGCTGGAGTCGAGCCCCAACACGCCGTGCTCCAGCGCATTGGAATACAACTCGGCGAGCACGCTGTACAACGCGCCGCTTTGCGCACGCAACCCATGCACCTCCTGGAGCAACTGCAACAGGTACGGCAACGGATTGAAACGCTTGAGCGTAGCACCACGAAACTCAAAGCTCACCGACCAGTCCAGCGGGCACGACTGGCCGCTGTCGGAATAGACCGGGACTGTCGGATTGACCTGCGTCGGCTCCAGCAGGCTCACCTCGACCATGCTCACATCGTCGCGCGCCTCGCCACGAAAATTGCGCAGCGCCTGCTCGATGTCCTCGAACAGGCAATCCGGCTCGCGATTGGCGGCAAATACCCGCTGCAAGCGTTCAACGCCGAACAGTTGATCACTGGCATTGCTGGTGTCGATCACTCCGTCGGACAACAGAAAGACCCGATCACCGACGGCCATCGAGTAGACCTGGGTACAGTCATCGAATGCCTGCGGACTCAACACACCCAACGGCAGATGCCGCGCCGCCAACGGTACGCGCTCACCGCTGGCGATCCGATGCAGATAGCCGTCAGGCATGCCGCCGTTCCACACCTCGACCGAACGTCTTTGGGAACTCAGGCACAACAGGGTTGCGCAGCAAAACATGTCCACCGGCAAGATGCGCTTGAGCTTGGCGTTCATCTCGCGCAGCGTTTCGGCCAGACCGTAGCCCTTGGCCGTCATGCCGTAGAACACTTCGGCCAGCGGCATCGCCCCGACCGCAGCCGGCAAGCCATGACCGGTGAAATCGCCGAGCAGTACATGCATGTCCCCCGCCGGCGTGTACGCCGCCAGCAGCAGATCACCGTTGAACAGCGCATAGGGCGATTGCAGATAGCGAATATTCGGCGCGCTCAGACAGCCGGAATGCGCGACCTTGTCGAACACGGCTTTGGCGACGCGTTGTTCGTTCAGCAGGTAATCGTGATGTTTGGCGATCAGATCGCGCTGCTGCAGCACAGTCGCCTGCAAGCGGCGCAAGCGATCCATCGCCTTGATTTTGGCGGCAAGGATCACTTGGTTGTAGGGCTTCGCCAGAAAGTCGTCGCCACCGGCCTCAAGACAACGGGCCAGCGCCTCGCTTTCAGTGAGCGAGGTAAGGAAGATGATCGGCACCAGCGTTTCCCCTGCCAGCGACTTGATCTGCTGGGCCGCTTCGAAGCCGTCCATCACCGGCATCATCGCGTCCATCAGGACAAGGTGGGGTTGCTGGCGGCGGAAGACGTCGACGGCCTCGGCACCATTGGCCGCCGTCAGGACTTCATGGCCCTGACGACGGACAATGGTTGAGAGCAGCAGCCGGTCGGCGGCGCTGTCTTCGGCGATCAGGATCGTCAGCGGCTCGGCATCAGCCTGCATTGCGTTTATGCCACGTCGAAGATTTGTTCGAAGTTCGAGATCGCAAGTATCTTGCGTACGTCGGCATTCGCGTGGGTCAAGGTGATTTCGGCATTTTCGCCGCCCGCATGGTCACGCAACAACAACAGCATGCCGAGCGCGGAACTGTCGAGGTAAGTGGCGTCTTTCAAATTCACTTCAAAAGACTCGGGTTTCGGCTTTACACCCTCGTAGGACTGCCGAAACTCCTGATGCTTGGCGAAATCGAATCGGCCCTTGACCGAGATAGTCAGTTTTTTCCCACCCGAAGAGACTTCTGTAACGACTGACATTGACTGGCTTCCTTGTCATTGGCGAACGTGTACAAGGTTTAGCACTTGGACAGGGTTGGGGCAAGGTTGGAAGCCAGATCAAAACGGATCGTGTCGAGGTAAACGCTGAGACAACTCATCCAGTAATTTCTGCTCGCGCTTGTCTTCGAGGCGCTGAGCCTCGTCGCGATAGCGCTGGACCAGTTTGCGCAACCCCTCGACACGAGCGAACGCTTGCTGCCAAGCCTCCCGCGCCTTGTCCAGGTTGTTCTGGTGCCAGACCAGGCTTTGGCGTTGCTGATCGACGGCGGTGTCGAGTTGCGCCAGAAAGCCCTGAAAGCCGAGCAGCCATTGCCCGCTGACGCCGGTGCTGCCGCGCACGATCCACTGCTGCGAATAATCCAGACGAAAGGCGTGCAAGTCAGCGAGTTTGCTTTCGGCCACTTTGACCTGCCCCTGGAAATACCCGAGGCGTTGCACGGCGGCTTTTTCGGCCTTCTCGGCCATGTCCACCACCGGCACCAGACGCGCGGCTCGACTCTGGGCCATGGCGAGTTAGCCGCCAGGAGCCGGAGCAAAGATCGAGGCCAGCTGATTTGCACTGGCGCCCATGTTGATGTTGTCGTTCAAGCCCTGACGCAGGTACATCGACATCGTCGGTTGCAGCTGAATCGCGGTGTCGGTTTCCCGGTCACCACCGGCCACATAAGCACCGACGCTGATCAGGTCGCGACTCTGCTGATAGCGCGACCAGTACTGCTTGAACATCTGCGCATGGTTCATGTGCTTGATGCCCACCACGGCCGGCATCACCCGGCTGATCGACGCTTCGATATCGATGGCCGGATAGTGCCCTTCCTCGGCCAGACGCCGCGACAGCACGATGTGACCGTCAAGCACGCCCCGCGCCGAGTCGGCGATCGGGTCCTGCTGATCGTCACCCTCGGACAGCACGGTGTAGAACGCGGTGATCGAACCGCCGCCCTTCTCGGCATTACCGGCGCGCTCCACCAGTTTCGGCAGTTTGGCGAACACCGACGGCGGATAACCCTTGGTCGCCGGTGGTTCGCCGATGGCCAAAGCGATTTCCCGCTGGGCCTGGGCGAAACGGGTCAACGAATCCATCAGTAACAGGACGTTCTTGCCCTTGTCGCGAAAATACTCGGCGATGCGCGTGCAGTACATCGCCGCGCGCAGACGCATCAGCGGCGCATCGTCCGCCGGCGAGGCAACGACGACGGAACGCTTGAGGCCTTCTTCACCGAGGATGTGCTCGATGAATTCCTTGACTTCTCGACCTCGCTCACCGATCAGACCCACGACGATAATGTCGGCCTCGGTAAAGCGAGTCATCATGCCCAGCAGCACGGATTTACCGACACCGGTACCGGCGAACAGACCGAGACGCTGGCCACGCCCGACGGTCAACAAACCGTTGATGCAACGGATGCCGACGTCCAGCGGCACGCTGATCGGATCACGGTTGAGCGGGTTGATTGTCGGGCCGTCCATCGGCACCCAGTCTTCGGCTTTCATGCCGCCCTTGCCGTCCAGCGCGCGACCGGCGCCATCGAGTACACGACCGAGCATGCTCATGCCCATCGGCAGGCGACCGGTGTCGGCCAACGGCACTACGCGGGCGCCCGGGGCAATACCGGCGACGCTGCCGACCGGCATCAGAAAGACTTTACTGCCCGAGAAGCCCATGACTTCCGCTTCCACCTGCGAGGGGTGATAGCTGTCGTCGTTGATCACCAGGCAGCGCGTGCCCATGGCTGCGCGCAAGCCTTCGGCTTCGAGAGTGAGGCCGACCATGCGCAGCAGGCGACCTTCAAGAATCGGCGCGCCAGCCATTTCGGTGGCTTCGGCATACGTGCTGAGGCGCTTGGCGAAACTGGTGCGTTCAAGGCGCATCGGGTTCGTCCGCGAGCGGCTCGTCAGGGATGGCCGCCGATTTTGATTCTTCGGGGATATCCAGGCTCAGATCCGCTGCAGCCGGGTGCAGGGCCTGTTCGTGCAACTGATCGAACAGCTTGTCCATGACCTGAGTGACGCGGGTTTCAATGCTCGCGTCGATGCGGCTGTGCGCGGTTTCAACCCGGCAACCGCCCGGCATCAGCGACTCGTCTTCGACGATGCGCCAGGTTTCCTCATGACGTTCGCGCAGGGCTTTGGCCTGTTCGAAGTCCTGTGGATTGACGTACAAACGCACATTGTCGACGCCCAGCGGCAACAGCTTGAGGGCGTCGCGCATGACGTGTTCGATCTGACTGGAGTCGATGGCCAACTCGCGCTTGATCACCTGTTTGGTGATGTGTTGCACGAGGTCAACCAGCGACTTTTCGATCTGGGTATCTTGCTCGGCGATGGGTTCGAACAGATGCCCCATCAACTGCTCAAGGCTGGCGAGTTTCGCCGCCAGGGCCACTTCGGCTTCTTGACGCACCTTGAGCGTGGCACTGTGAAAACCTTCTTTTTCGCCGACGGCGAAGCCCTCATTGTAAGCCTCCTGACGGATGCTTTCGAGTTCTTCCAGGGTCAGTGGCTGGACTTCTTCCAGCGGCACTTCTTCCATTTCCGGCGGTTCAGGCTCCGGTTCCGGCTCGGGTTCCGGTTTCGGCGGATCGAAGCTGGGCAGCGCCCAGGATTCGAAACCACGGACATCGCGGGCACGGATCAGATCCGTCACATCGTCATCGTGCTTATCCATGGGCTTAGATCATTTCCTCGCCGCCCTTGCCACCGAGCACGATCTCGCCGGCTTCGGCCATGCGACGGGCAATGGTGAGGATTTCTTTCTGTGCGGTTTCCACGTCGCTGACGCGTACCGGGCCCTTGGCCTCGAGGTCGTCGCGCAACAGTTCGGCGGCACGCTTGGACATGTTCTTGAAGATCTTCTCTTTGACGCCTTCGTCCGAACCCTTGAGGGCCAGTACCAACACGTCGGAAGACACTTCGCGCAACAGCGCCTGAATACCGCGGTCGTCGACATCGGCCAGGTTGTTGAACACGAACATGAGGTCTTCGATCTGACCGGACAGGTCTTCGTCGACTTCGCGGATCGAGTCCATGAGCTGGCCTTCGATCGAACTGTCGAGGAAGTTCATGATGTCTGCCGCACGCTTGATGCCACCCAGGGTGGTGCGCGAGGCATTCGAGTTGCCGGAGAACTGCTTCTCGAGAATCTGGTTGAGTTCTTTCAATGCCGCTGGCTGCACGGTGTTCAACGACGAGACGCGCAGGATGATGTCCAGGCGCACCTTGTGGTCAAAGTTGCCGAGCACTTCACCAGCCTGATCCGGGTCGAGGTAGGCAACCACGATGGCCTGGATCTGCGGGTGTTCATAACGGATCACGTCGGCAACCGCCCGCGGCTCCATCCATTTCAGGCTGTCGAGGCCGCTGGTGTTGCCACCGAGCAGGATGCGGTCGATCAGGCCGTTGGCCTTGTCTTCACCCAGCGCCTGCGTGAGCATTTTGCGCACGTAGTCGTCGGAACCGACGCCCAGGCTGGTCTGGTCGCCGACGATGTCGACGAACTCGCTCATGACCTGTTCGACCTGCTCGCGATGGACGTTGCCCATCTGCGCCATGGCCACACCTACACGCTGAACCTCTTTCGGGCCCATGTGGCGCAGCACTTGCGCAGCATCGGTCGACCCCAGGGACAGCAGCAGAATTGCGGCTTTATCAACCCGGGTCAGTTTGGCGACGGCGGCTCGGTTATCACTCATCTGCGTTAATCCACTCTTTCACGACCTGAGCCACACGACCCGGGTCTTCTGCCACCAGACTCTTGATTGCATTCAGCTGCGCGTCATAACCCTCGCTCGGGCTCGGCAACAGAATGCTCTGCGGACCACCGAGGCTCACGCGGTCGTTGGAAAGTTCGCCGTCCAGGCCGCCCATGCCACCGAGTTCCACGTCGCTGCCCAGACCGGCCAGCTCCTTGCCTTTGCCACCGCCGGTGATGTTGTTGAGCACCGGACGCAGCACACCAAACACCAGCACCAGGATGAACAACACACCCAGCACCTGTTTGACGATGTCCCAGAACCATGGCTGGGAGTAGAACGGAATATCGGCAATCACTTCACCGCGCTCGGCGGAGAACGGCATGTTGATCACGCTGACGCTGTCGCCACGGCTGGCGTCGAAACCGACGGCGTCCTGCACCAGACGAGTGAAGCGCGCCAATTCGTCGGCGGTCCACGGCGCGCGGGTGGTTTCACCATTAGCCGCGTTGACCTTGACCTGATCATCGACCACCACCGACACCGACAGACGATTCAGGCGACCCTGCTGCTGCTTGGTGTGGCTGATGGAACGATCAAGTTCGAAGTTCTTGGTGGATTGTTGACGCTTGTCGGCCGGGTACGGCGCGAGCATCGGCTGACCGGTGGCCGGGTCCATGATCTGCTGGCCATTGGCGTCAACCAATGGCTGACCTGGCTGGATCATGCCGGCGGCGGCTTGAGCACCACCGGTGGTTTGCGGTGCTGAGGCTGGCGATGGCGGCTGATTGCTCAGGGCACCCGGCACACCTTGCGGGCCATTGCTGGCGGTACGTTGTTCGTTGACCGACTGCTCGCTGCGCAACGCCGGTTGATCCGGGTTGAACTGCTCGGCAGTGGACTCGACGGCACTGAAATCGACATCGGCCGAGACTTCAGCCTTGTAGCGATCATTACCCAGTACCGGTTGCAGAATATTGTGCACACGCTGAGTGAGCATGCTTTCCATGCGGCGGCTGTAATCGAACTGCTTGCCGGCCATGGTCATTTCAGAGTTTTCCGCCTGATCAGAGAGCAGGTTGCCCTTCTGGTCGACGACGGTGATCTGCGATTTGCTCAGCTCAGGAACAGAAGTCGCCACCAGGTTAATGATGGCAACCACTTGACCCGGCTCCAGCGAACGACCGGAGTACAACTCGACCAGCACCGAAGCGCTTGGCTTGCGTTCATCGCGCACGAACACCGAACTCTTCGGAATCGCCAGATGCACGCGGGCACCCTTGACGTTGTTCAGGCTGGAAATGGTGCGCGCCAGTTCACCTTCGAGGCCGCGACGATAACGGGTCGCTTCCATGAACTGGCTGGTGCCCAGACCTTGTTCCTTGTCGAGGATTTCAAAACCGATGTTACCGTCGCTGGGAGTGACACCAGCGGCCGCGAGCTTGAGGCGCGCACGGGACAGGTCATCGGCCTTGACCAGCAAGGCGCCGGAGTTCGGTTCAACGGTGTAAGGAATGTCGGCGGAGGCCAGGGTATCCATGACCTGCTTGGCGTCCATGCCGGCCAGGCTGCCGTACAACGGACGGTAATCCGGCTGCTGCGACCACAGCACCACGGCAAAGCCAATCGCCACGCTCGCAGCCAGGCCGACCAACAGGCCCACCTGACGCAGCACGGTCATCTCGGAGAGGTTTTCCAGGAAGGACAGGCCGAACAGCGGCGGTTTGCCGTCTATCGGGGTGGCCTTGGCCGGAACGTTATCGGCGACTGCTTCTGCCATGACTCAATCTCGTCCTTATACCGGCATCTGCATGATGTCTTGATAAGCCT
Organism: Pseudomonas sp. LBUM1648; assembly: GCF_059716145.1. Classification (NCBI taxonomy): domain Bacteria; kingdom Pseudomonadati; phylum Pseudomonadota; class Gammaproteobacteria; order Pseudomonadales; family Pseudomonadaceae; genus Pseudomonas; species Pseudomonas sp. LBUM1648. The sequence goes on along the minus strand of NZ_CP166808.1, from coordinate 1,762,407 downwards.
GAACCAGTTTGTTGCGCACCTGGGTCAGAGCCTGAAACGACACGCTGGCTTTCTGTGAGGAAATCATCACGTCCGTCAGATCGACGCCGCTCTTGCCCACTTCGAATGCATTGGCCAATTGAGCCGACGCCTGCTGGGTATCGCTGACTTTATTGATCGCCTGACCGAGCATGTCGGAAAAGCTGCTGCCCGCCAGTTCAGGGACAGCGGCAGTCGATTTCGGCGCAGACATGGCATCCATTTGCATGGCCTTCATGTCCATCATCAACCGATTGAATTCAATACCTTGGCTCATGGTCTACTCTCTTGGGCGGCCCGCAATTTTTTGACACTCACTCGGCGGGTACACAGGTATTAGCAACAAGGGTGCCAGCTCATGGGCAGCCTTTTCAGAAAAGCGTTTTCAAGCATTGCGCCGGCAATCAGGTGGCGAACAAATAGCCTTCGACGTCCATGCCCGCATCGCGCATTTGCGCCAGTTTGTAACGCAGGGTGCGCGGGCTGATTCCGAGTTTTTCAGCCGCTTCCTTGCGTCGGCCTCGCTCGCTGCGCAGGGTGTCGATGATCATCTGAAACTCCCGGCGGCGCAGGTCGTCGCCCAATGCGCCCGCCGAATCAGCGTCGATTTCGACCTCACGATTCACCGCAGGCGTCGGCGACTTGACTGGTAATGCAGCGAACGTCACGTAGCCCGCCAGACAGAAATCCTGCGGCTGGATCAAGCCGCCCTGCTGCAAAATCAGCGCACGCTGAATCGCGTTATCCAGTTCACGCACATTGCCCGGCCATGGATAACCGGTCAGGCACGCTTGCGCCTCAGGCGAGAGTTTCGCCGCGGCATGCTTCATTTTATTGACGTGTTTGGCCAGCAACCGCTCAGCCAGCGGCAAGATATCGGCAGTACGCTCGCGAAGTGGACGCCACGCCAGCGGGAAAACTGACAGACGGTAGAAAAGATCTTCACGGAAGCGACCCGCTGCCACTTCGCCGGCGAGATCGCGGTTGGTGGTCGCGACCACACGGATATCCAGGGTGATCGGCTTGCGCGCGCCGACCCGCTCGACTTCGCGCTCCTGCAGCACACGCAGCAGTTTGGCTTGCAGACCAAGGGGCATTTCAGAAATTTCGTCGAGCAGGATAGTGCCGCCGTCGGCCTGTTCGAATTTGCCGGCCTGCGCCGCGATGGCGCCAGTGAACGAGCCCTTTTCGTGACCGAACAGCGTCGCCTCGAGCATGTTGTCAGGGATCGCGGCACAGTTGATCGCGATAAACGGCTGATTGGCACGATGGGATTGCTGGTGGATATAGCGCGCCAGCACTTCTTTGCCGGTACCGGACTCGCCCGAGATCAGCACGGTGGAATCACTGCGTGCGACCCGCGCCGCCAGCTCAAGCAATTGAGCACTGGCCGGCTCGACTGCAATCGGGCCTTCGGCATCACTGGCACCTAGACTGCCGAGAGCATGTCGAGACACCAGATCGAGCAGCGCCTTGGGCTCGAACGGTTTGACCAGATAATCCGCCGCTCCCTGGCGCATCGCATCGACGGCTCGCTCGACGGCGCCATGCGCAGTCATCAGCAACACTGGCAACTGCGGCTGCCGGGCACGCAGCAGAGAAAGCAATTGATGCCCATCCATGCCAGGCATATTGACGTCGCTGACCACCAGACTGAACGCTTCGCGCGCCACCGCCGTCAACGCCTCTTCAGCGCTGCCGACCGCGTGATAATCGTGGCCCGCCAACAGCAGCGTATCGGCCAGCGCTTCGCGCAACGAACGGTCATCCTCGACCAGCAAAACCTTGATGCCCATGTCGTTCACTCAGCTCCCTGTGCAGCGGAAAACAGCGGCAGGATCACCTGCGCGCACGTGCCGCGCCCGACTCGCGAACGCAGCTGCAATTCTCCCTGATGCGCACGGGCGACAGCCTTGACCACGGTCAGGCCCAGGCCCGTGCCGGTAACTTTAGTGGTGAAAAATGGCTCGCCGAGCCGCGCCAGCACCGCCGGCTCAATCCCGCTACCGGTATCGCTGACACACAGCCGCAGGGTGTTGTTGCGGGTGTAGCAATGCACTTTCAAGCGCACATCGCCGGCGCTGGCCTGAATGGCGTTTTCGATCAGGTTCAAAAGAGCGCCGACCAGCGTGTCACGATTGCACAGCAACTCGCCGACATGGCTGTCGCACTGCCAGCGGATGGGCAAATCCTGCACATGGGTCAATGCGGCCGCTTGCAGCGACTGCATCAAGGCGTTAGGCGTGAGGCGGTCGGTCAGTGGCAATTCACCGCGGGCAAAAACCAGCATGTCGCGCACCTGATGCTCCAACTCATGCAGGCGTTCCTTGAGGCGGCCAGCGAAGCGCTGCTGAGTGGCGACCGGCAGTTCCTGCTCAGTCAAATGGCTGGCGTAGAGCAACGCGGCGGATAACGGGGTGCGGATCTGATGAGCCAGCGAGGCGACCATCCGCCCCAACGAAGACAAGCGTTCGTGGCGCGCCAGTTGATCCTGTAGATGACGGGTTTCGGTCAGGTCGTTGAGCAGCACCAATTGCCCCGGCTCGGCATCCAGCGAGCGGGTGGCAATCGACAGGCGCCGACCGTTTTTCAGAGAGATTTCGTGACCGTCGTCTTCACGCGGGGCGAAGCAGCGCGCGATGACATGGCGCCACAGCTCGCCTTCCAGTGGCAAGCCGAGCAACTCGATGGCCGCCGGGTTGGCTTCGACCACAATGCCGTGACCATCGATCACGATGACGCCACCGGGCAACAGATCAAGGAGGTTTTGCAGACGGTTGGCCAGACGCTCTTTTTCCGCCAGTTCCTGCATGCGCTGAGCACTGACCACCGCCAGCTCACCCTTGAGCTCAGTCACCCGGGCTTCAAGCATGCTATAGGAGTCAGTCAACTGACTGGACATCTGGCTGAACAGCGCGAATGCCTGCTCAAGACCCTGTCGGCTGACCTGCTCTACGGAGGACGGCTGCCCCTCGGGACTGGAGGCAGAAGACATCTGGGCGACTTGGGGCATTGTGCTCTCTCGCTGGCTGACCGTCAGTTAAACGGAACGTTGCGAGGGATGTAGCAATACCCGTGCCTAAAAAAAACTGCTTATAAATGAAGAGGTTGAAAAACAGGCGTCAATCATCCGCCTGTTCATCACCATCGCGCCGGCTCATGCCGTACTTGCGCATCTTCTCCACCAGCGTGGTACGACGAATGCGCAAGCGCTCGGCCGCACGCGCCACGATGCCATTGGCATCGTCCAGCGCCTGCTGAATCAGGCCCTGTTCCAGACCACCGAGGTAGTCCTTCAGATCCAGGCCTTCCGGCGGAAGCATGGCGTTGGCGGTGAAGTCCGGCGTATGGCCGTTGATTGCCACGCGCTCTTCCAGATCACTGCGCAGGCTGTCGACCAACTGCTCGTCTTCATCGTCGACGTAGCGGAATTTCTTCGGTAGCTCGACCACGCCGATCACCCCGTACGGATGCATGATCGCCATGCGCTCCACCAGGTTGGCCAGCTCGCGGACGTTGCCCGGCCAGCCGTGACGGCACAGCGACATGATTGCCGCCGAGTTGAAACGGATCGAACCGCGCTTTTCGTGTTCCATGCGCGAGATCAGTTCGTTCATCAGCAGCGGGATGTCTTCGACGCGCTCACGCAGCGGCGCCATCTCGATCGGGAACACGTTCAGGCGATAGTAGAGGTCTTCGCGGAAGGTGCCGATCTCGATCATGCTTTCGAGGTTCTTGTGAGTCGCAGCGATGATGCGCACGTCGACGCTTTGGGTCTTGTTGCTGCCCACACGCTCGAAGGTGCGTTCTTGCAGCACGCGCAGCAGCTTGACCTGCATCGGCAGCGGCATGTCGCCGATTTCGTCGAGGAACAACGTACCGCCGTTGGCCAGTTCGAAGCGGCCGGCACGGCTGGTGATTGCGCCGGTGAAGGCGCCCTTCTCGTGGCCGAACAGCTCGCTCTCGAGCAGCTCTGCCGGGATCGCCCCGCAGTTCACCGGCACGAACGGCGCGTCGCGGCGCTTGGAGTGGTAATGCAGGTTGCGCGCAACCACTTCCTTGCCGGTGCCGGACTCGCCGAGGATCAGCACGCTGGCGTCTGTGTCGGCCACTTGCTGCATCATCTGGCGCACGTGCTGGATCGCCCGGCTGGTGCCGACGAGGCTGCGGAACAGGTTGGGTTCACGATGACGGCCGCGCTCGCGGGCCTGGTCATACATCTCGCGATAGACCTGGGCACGGTGCAGGGAGTCGAGCAATTTGCTGTAGCTGGGTGGCATTTCGAGGGTCGAAAGCACTCGACGACGCTGGTCTTCAGGCAAGTCAACGGAAGAATTATCGCCCATCAGCAAAACCGGAAGGAACTCATCCCAGGTTGAGAGTGTCTTTAACAAGCCCAAAAGCGCACCAGGAGCATTGACCGTCCCGATCAGTACGCAAATGACCTCACGACTAGATGACAAAGAGCCGACTGCCTGCTGCCAGTCATGGCTTCCGCAGGGTAAATTTTCTTCGCCGAGAAAATTTAAGATCACCGCCAGGTCGCGGCGGCGGACGCTATCGTCATCGATCAGCAGAATTTTGGTTTCACGCCACATGCAATAGCAACTTCCCTAGTCAACTCAATGCCCGAAAAATGGGGCAAGCGAGACGCTTGCAGGACACCATGTGCCTGTAGACGCCTGAAATCTGAAATCAGCCACTAGTTAAGTCAAAAAACCGTGCACAGTCAAATTTATGGCGCACATATCTGGATTAACTGGGGGTTAATTAACCAAACAGATGGTAAACCTTTGCCGCGTTCTGCGCTTGGGTGATCTGCGACATCTCGTTGGCTATCGCCTGCCGCTCCCCCGTCGCCGCCTCGAGCAGCTTTTTGTAAACCCCGAGCAATTCCTCAAGGTTATCGCGCAACGCGGCCTCGTCCACCGAAGCTTCACTCAAGACGTCTTCCATGCAGGAACGGCAAGCCAGATCCAGCTCGCCAATAGCTTCCCAGTTGCGCTCGGCCAGAGCACCGACCAGAGCCTCGCGGGTTTCTTCGATTCGCTGCAATACAAGACTCATGGTGATCTCCTTAAAACTGTGGAGCCGGCGTGCCGATGGCATCCCAGCCGTCCTTGACCGTGCGCAGCAGGTCAGCGACTTCGTCGAGGATCTTTGGATCGGTCTTGGCGTTGGCTTCGGTCAGACGCTTCATCATGTATTCATAGAGATTGGCCAACTCGCCAACCTGCTCCGACCGATTATCCAGATCAAGCCCTTCAAGCAGACCACCGATAATGCCGATGGCTTTGCCGATCAGGATGCCCTTGTTCGGGATGTCCTTGCGCTCCATGGCACCTTTGGCCTGGGCAATACGATCCAGACCACCTTCCATCAGCATCTGTACCAGACGGTGCGGACTGGCTTCGGAAGTCTGCGCCTGAGCGCCAATCTTCTGGTATTGGCGAAGGGCTAACATCGGATTCATGTTCTACCTCATCAAATTTCTATGGGACGCATATCAAGGGTATCGACGATGCGTCAAAAAACTTTAGATTGAAATACAAAAAGCCCGGAGCGTAGAAAAACGCTGCCGGGCTTTTGGCGTTTCAGGCCTTAGCCTTTCTGTTGAGCGGTCAACGCCTCGAACATCGAAGTGATGTTGCTGGCGGTGGCCTTCAGCTTGCCGACAAGGGTGTCCATGTCGTTGTACTTTTTGGTCAGTACAGCGGTCAGGGTTTCGATACGACGATCGAGCGCAGCCTGATCATTGGTCAGTTTGGTCTTGGTCTTGTTCAGACTGGTGGTGCGCTGATCCAGAATCCCGCCAGTAGTGGAGAACGGCGTAATCGCTTTTTGCATGCGCTTGAGCAGACCGTTGTCAGAACCCAACTCGCCAACGAACATCTTCTGGACTTCGCCACCCAGCTTCTTGTCATTCATGGCAGCGGTGAACTTGGTGCTGTCAAAAGAGAGCGCACCGGTTTTCTGATCGGTGGTAATGCCCAGTTGCGCCAGAACGGTCAGCTTGTCGCCCGAACCGGTTTGCGACAGCGGCTCACGGATGGCCGACAGGATCGAACGCGGCAAGGCGTCGCCAGTCAGAGCCGCCGCAACGGTCGGCTTGCCATCATCGTCCAGGGAAGGCTTGGTCAGCGCAGTGATGCCGTTGGCCAGAGCATTGTAGGCATCGACGAACTTCTGAATGGAAGCCTTCAAGCCATCGTTGTTGCTGGCGACGGTGACAGTGGAGGTACCGGTCGCTACCAGATTCAAGGTCAGGCCGGAAACAGCCTTGTCGACGGTATTGCTCTTGCTGGTCAGGGCCATGCCGTCGATGGTGAATTCGGCATCGATCGCCAGAGCACCAATGGAACCCGCGGAAGTCGCCGTCATCGGCGAGCCGCTGGTGCCAATCACGGTACTGCCATTGATGGCCAGCTCGGAAATTCCGCTGACGGAAATATCGGAACCCGCACCCGTGGTAGTAGAACCCAATACCAGACGCGAACCAAAGGAGTCAGTGACGATGTTGGCACTGATGCCTGCGCTCTTGAGCTTGTCGTCACCGTTGATCGAGTCGCGCACCGATTGCAGTGTCGCCCCAGCCTTGATGTCGAGGTTATATGTGCCAGTACCCTGCTTGATGGTCAGCGTGCCAGCCGTAATCGGACTGGTGTTACCACCTGCAAAAGCGGCACTGGCAACCTTCGAGGAGGTGGCCAGCTTGCCGACGGTCACAACGTAGTTACCATTGACCGCCGTGTTGCCGGCAGTGGCGCCGAGGATCTTTGGATCAGAGGAAGTGGCAGCAAAACCCGGGAACTGTGGGTTGGAGAGACTGCCCAGGTCCGTCAAGGTCTGAGTGAAAGCCGTCATCAACGACTTCAGAGTACCGATACCGGAAATGCTTGCGGTGTTGGTCGCAGTCCCACGGTCGATCTGACCTTGCTTGGCCGCTTTGTCAGCGTTTACCAAGGCTTTGACGATAGCACCGGTATCAAGGCCGGAGCCTAAACCCGTGCCCGGTAGAATTGGACTTGCCATGTGGAACTCCCTTCAGTGTGTCGCCGGTCTTTTGACCACTACAACGCCCAAAAGAACATAGCAACAAAATTCGTGCCAGCTGTCAGACTTTAGCGCTGAACAACAGGCTGCTTGCATCATTCAAACTATTTGCCAGTTTCAGCACTTCTTCGTTGGGGATCTGACGGATCACCTCACCGGATTCGCTGGCAATCACTTTGACCACTACTTTGCCTGAAGGCTCATCGATCGAGAACTCCAGATTGCGCTTGACCGACTGCACAAACTTTTCGATTTCCTGAACGGCCATCTTCAGTTTTTCCTGCTCGGTCTGATCGCTTTTGCGTTCATCCTTGACGATAGCTACCGGGGCAACCACCGGGCGAGGCTTCTCCGCAGGCTTGTCGGCAACAGTCGTCGCCTGCTTGGCCGCAGGATAAGACAAGTTCAGCTTGGCGCTCATATCCATGTCCATCACCTCTTAAAAAAGTAAAAAGCGAGAGAGCGCGACAAGCGCACTCCCCCGCCAAAACTCACCAGCTATTACTGAAGCAGTTTCAGTACAGCGGATGGCAGTTGGTTGGCCTGAGCCAGAACTGCGGTCGAAGCTTGTTGCAGAGTTTGTTGCTTGGTCAGCTGTGCAGTTTCAGCAGCGAAGTCGGTATCTTGTACGCGACCCAGTGCAGCACTGGCGTTTTCGTTGATGTTTTGCAGGTTGGAGATAGTGCTGGTCAGACGGTTCTGAGCAGCACCGAGGTCCGCACGGCTGGTGTTGATGGTTTTCAGAGCTTTGTCGATCGCGTCGATTGCAGCTTTGGTGCTTGCTTCAGCAGTGGTGCTGTCGGTACCGGTAACAGCGATAGTAGCCGAACCAACGCTCAGAGTTGCAGCGTCGAAGCCGCTGTTCAGAGTGATGGTGATCTGGTTGGTAGCGCCAGTGTTGGAACCAACCTGGAAGGTCATGGTGCCAGCAGTACCGTCGATCAGGTTTTTGCCGTTCAGGTTGGTCGACTTGGCGATACGAGTCAGCTCGTCCGACATGGTCGCGAATTCTTTGTTCAGAGCAGCACGGTCGTCGGTGCCGTTCGAGTCGTTTCGTGCTTGAACAGCCAGTTCACGCATACGCTGCAGAATGTTGGTCGATTCTTGCATCGCGCCTTCAGCGGTCTGAGCGATCGAGATACCGTCGTTGGCGTTTTTGATCGCCATGGTCTGACCACGGATCTGCGAAGTCATACGGGTAGCGATTTGCAGGCCGGCGGCGTCGTCTTTAGCGCTGTTGATTTTCAGGCCGGAAGACAGGCGAGTCATCGAAGTCGACAGAGCGTCGGAAGCACGGTTCAGGTTTTTCTGAACGTTCAACGATGTGACGTTAGTGTTTACTGTTAAAGCCATGACGAATTCCTCGTTGGTTGGGTACTGCGGCTTCCGGCCCTGGCAACCGCCGGGTATGGCCTAGAGAACCTTCGTAATAGTTATCGTCGGGATTGGGACTTGCTTTAGGGGATTTTCGAAAAAAATTGCCATCAGACGGCCACCCCTCGTAAATCAAGGACTTGGCGGCCGTCGACAAACGAAAAAATGGCGTCAGGAATACGCCGGAAGCTCAAGATCGGGAGCCAGAACCGACGAGTGGGGAGAAATTGTCTAAACGGACAGACTGTCCGTGATCAGTTGAGTCAATTCGTATTCGAGGTAATCCGCCAGTGCCAGCCAGTTTTGCGCCTCCTGACATTCCAGCATCAGACTGAGAACCTGCAGCCATTGGTGTTGATTATCCGCACCCGCTTGATCGAAGGATGGTTGCAGCGCAGCGGCCAGATCAATCATCGCCAACCCTGCCTCAACGTCACGCCCCAGCCGGAACAACGTCGCACACTGCTGTGCCTGCTCGACAAACATTGCACTCATAGCGCCAACTCCGGATGAAAGGCGGTCCCGGCAATGATCGCCCCGGCCCGACTGCTGTTGTAAAAGCGCACCTGAGGATGCCCGGCGATAAAGCGCTCCAGTTCGCAAAGATAGCTACGGAAGTTGAGTTGGGTTTTGATGCGTTGGCCGTGGCCATCGAGCACCCAGTGTTTCGCCGCACCGAGTTGTGGTCCCAGTTCACCGTCATTCCAGCCGGCATGGGTCTTGTCGCCCGGGAAGGCAAAGTCGGCACCGAACAGGGTGATTTCCCCGGCACCCATTTTCACCGCCAGATCCACTGCAGGGTGGATCACGCTGCCGCCCCCATGCAATTCACCTCTGGGAAATTGCTGGCGCAATGCCTGATAGATCGGGCTAGGTGAATAGGCTACATAGCGCGGGCCTTGCCAGGCACTCAACACTGACGGATCGACCATGGGCATATACACCAGACGAATGGCGCTCGTACCGGCCGGCGGCAAGTGGCGCTCGGCAATGCGCTGATCGATCGTAACCACGATGTCGGGGTGAATCCCCTGTTCAAGCAACGGTCTATACGCGGTGTCGACACAGATAAACAGCGGCCGAGGCTGTTGCTCGCGGATCGTCCGCAATCGCTGGAAGTGCATTTCCAGGCTCGGCCCTGTCGCAATCACAAACACCGGCATGCCCGCGCATGTGCCGAACAGCTCGGCGACATCCGCATCGACGTGCATCAGCGTCTGACTGGCATGCAAGCGTTCGACAATGTGCGCAGCGTGCGGATCGAACTCGCGATTATTGAACGTAAGGTGCGTCTCGCTGATCAGTCGGTCGCGGATTTTCGCGTTGTAGTCGTCTGCCAGCACCAGCTCGGACGGCAAGGCAAAGAAAGGCAGGCAGATTTCCTCGCGATCACCGGCGTAGTGCAACTGGACGCGTGAATCGCCGAGCCACGGTGCTTGATCAAGCAGTTGCAGCACCAGCGAAAACACGGCGCCATTGAGAATGTGCACGTGCAACTGCGCGAGTGCCGGACGTAGCAGCAGCTCGTGTTGCAGATCGCCCAACCCGGCACCGTAGATGTGTAACACCGGGCTGTCGGCTGCCAGGCTTGCGGCCTGCACCTGCGCTTCACGCATACGGTCATGCCGACTGGTCAACTGAATGCCATTGACGCTCAAGGTCGAGCCCAGTCCTTCCACCAGATCGGCCTGCAACGAGCTCGGGTCTTCGCTCAGCAGACGCGCAGCCACCGCAGGCCAGCGCTTTTCGATGATCTGGATATTGGATTGAAAAAACTCGCTCATGGCGCCTCGCCTGACATCCGGGCAAAAAAATAGCGCTCAAGGTTACACCTTGAGCGCTTTTTTGTGCCGCGTTTTATAGAAAAACAGGTGACTCAGGGACGATAGATGATCGCCGACCCCCAGGACAAACCGACACCGAAACCGCTGATCGCAACGCGACTCCAGTCAGAATCGAGCACGTGTTTTTCCAGCAGCAACGGAACACTCGACGACACGGTATTGCCGGTCTCGACCATGTCCTTGATGAACTTCTCCGGCTCGCCTTCGAAGCGCCGCGCCACCGCATCGACAATTGCCGCACTGCCCTGGTGAATGCAGAACGCATCGATGTCGTCAGCCTTGAGGCCGGAATCGTCGAGCAATTCATGCAGATGCGCCGGGACTTTGAGCAGCGCGAAGTTGAACACCTGACGACCGTTCATAAAGAACACACCATTGCTGACCTTAAGGTGCGGAGCGCCGGAGCCGTCAGTGCCGAACTTGGCTTTACCCAACGCCCAGGTCGGATCTTCGCCCATCCAGGTGGCGGTGGCGGCATCGCCGAAGAGCATGGTGGTGTTGCGATCTTCCGGGTCGACGATCTTCGAATAAGGGTCAGCGGTGATCAGCAAGCCGTTCTTCAGGCCTGCGGCTTCCATGAAGCCCTTGATCGCATAGATGCCGTAGACGTAACCGGAGCAGCCCAAGGAAATATCGAACGCCGCGACATTGGTCGGCAGACCGAGCTTGTCCTGCACGATCGCGGCAGTATGCGGCAGGCCTTCTTCGTCACCGTTCTGAGTGACGACGATCAGCGCGTCGATCGACTCACGTTTCAGCTCAGGGTTGCTGGCAAACAGCGCATTGGCCGCTTCAACGCACAGATCGGAGGTTTCTTGTTCAGCGTCTTTGCGCGGCAGGAATGCCGAGCCGATCTTGCCAAGGATGAAGTCTTCATCCTTCTCGAATTTTGCACCTTGTGCGTAATTGTCCACGCCGGCTACAGGAACGTAGCTCGCAATGCTTTTTATGCCAATCATTACGGCTTCCCAATAAAAAACAGCCCAAAACCACCGCTCGCAAGGATTCGAGGGGCGCCGACAAACAGAAAATGGCTGCCACAACGGGCAACCAGAGGGGGAGCGCAAAGGGCTATCACTGGAACCGATAAAGGGCCAGGCGCCATCTCCCCGATCAATACAATACAGTGAAGATGCGCGTTATGACTCGCAGGTCACGCTATTTTGCCGAATCGGCTGTAGATCGGGTTATTCGACCAACGACCAATCCAGCGGCGTACCGCGCTTGATCGCGGCGCGAGCGTGGCGCCCGAGAACCGCATCGGTGTGCTTGGGCGGCAGACCGAGCCCGGGGCGGATGGCACGCAGATTGGCAGCGGTGAAGGCCTCGCCCGCCGCCATGTCGGCGGTGACGTACAGCGAACGGCGGTAGACCAGCGACTTGCGCTCGGCCTCGGTGGGGCCGTATTGCACTTGGCCCATGGCCTGCCAGGCACGCTCGGTCTCAAGCACCAGACTGGCCATTTCCGCAGGTTCCAGCGAAAAACTGGCATCCACCCCACCTGCCGAACGGTCGAGGGTGAAATGTTTTTCCACCACCGTTGCACCGAGCGCCACAGCAGCGACCGACACGCCGACGCCCATCGAGTGGTCAGACAGCCCGACCTCGCATCCAAACAGCTCACGCAGATGCGGGATCGTGCGCACGTTGCTGTTAAGCGGTGTCGCCGGATAAGTGCTGGTGCACTTGAGCAACACCAGATCCTTGCAGCCGGCCTCACGGGCAGCGCGCACGGTTTCATCGAGCTCTGCGATGCTGGCCATGCCGGTAGAAATAATCAGCGGCTTGCCAGTGGCGGCGACACGACGAATCAACGGCAGATCAGTATTTTCGAAACTGGCAATCTTGTAGGCCGGCACATCGAGGCTTTCGAGAAAATCCACCGCGCTGTCATCGAACGGCGTCGAGAACGCGAGCATCCCCAGTTCTTTCGCGCGGGCAAAGATCGGCGCATGCCACTCCCACGGCGTATGGGCCTTTTCATACAACTCGTAGAGCGAAGTGCCCGCCCACAGGCTGCCCGGATCCTTGATAAAGAACTCACCCTCTGCCAGGTCCAGTGTCATGGTCTGGGCCGTATAGGTTTGCAGTTTCAGCGCATGCGCCCCGGCCTTGGCCGCCGCCTCGACGATTTGCAGAGCAACGTCCAGCGACTGGTTATGGTTGCCGCTCATCTCGGCAATGATGAACGGCGGCGCGTCGGCACCGATCAGGCGATTGCCAATCTTGAAACTGCTCATTTGCGGTGATCCTTCAAAACACGGGTGAACGCGCAGGCACTTTGAGTGAACCCGGCGTCGCGAAAAACATTCAGTGAGGCCTGGTTGGCCGGCAACACTTGAGCGGTGATCGCGCTCATCTGCGGCCAATGTGCAGAGGCGAACGCTTCGCCCCGCGCCAACAGTGCACCGCCCCAGCCGAGACCAAAACGCCCTTGCAGCAAATACAGCGAGACCTCCGCGTCAAAACCACGCAAGTCATAGCGCAGAACGCCGACCGGGCCGTCATCGCCTTCAGCGACCAACAGCAGCCGCTGAGGGTTACGCAAGCTCGCAGTCAGCCAGTCCAGATGTTGCTTCCAGTCGATAACGCCAGCGTCCGGTGACCAGCGGCGCACCGCCTCGGCATTGCGTCCGTCAAACAACAACTGCGCGTCGTCCAGCGTGGCCGGGCGCACCTTGAGCACCGCGCCCGCCAATGCCGCCGCAACCCGCAGCGCGCCGCGCCCGTCGACCAATTGCCGCGAACGTTCGGCCAGACTTTGGCGCAGATAAACATTGTCGACGACCAAGCCGATGGCTTGGCGCAATTGCTCGACACTGACCTGCTCGCGGGCGCCCATGAACACATGCGCGCCAGCCGCCGCCATGACTTCGCCGTTGGCCTGCTGATTATTCGACACGGCTATGCAGATCGTTGGCAGCCCCAGTGCCGCGCGCTCCCAACTGGTGCCACCGCCGGCGCCGATAAACAAATCGGCCTCGGTCATGCGTTGATGGAAATCGCTGACAAAACTGTGCAATCGCCAATTCGGCCGTGTCTCGGCCAGGGCCTGCATCTGTGCCCATGCCGGGTTGTCGGCGCCGGCGACGAAATCCACTTCGAGCTCGGGAAAATCCGCCAGCGCCAGCATCGCGTGATGAGTCTGCATCGCCGCGTCGAAACCGCCGAAATTCACCAATATCCGCCGAGCCTTGGACTTGATCTCGATGGCCGGGCAAATGAACTCCTCGCGCAGCATGGCAAAACGCGGACCGAGCAATGCGCGACAACCGTCAGGCAACAGCGGCGCGTAATTCTCGCTCAGGCCGGAGAGGTTCTGATTGAGCAGCAGGTCAACGCTATAGCGCCGAGTGGCCAGATCATCCACTGCTGCAATCCGTGACGCCCAACGCCGGGCCGCCGTTTGCCAGTGATGATCGAGGCCATAGTGGTCGGCAATGATCCAGTCGAACCCTTCATGGCCGTCGAGCAGTACATCCAGTGCATCAATGTCCGCTTGCCACGGCAGCATCGATTCGATGGCCTGCTGTGGATCTTCTTCGGCATAGCGTTCGGGTAATGCGAACGTCTCGAAACCCTCTGCCTGCAACGCATCAAGCCGGTGCCCCGGCAAGCGCCGACAGGCAAATGCGACGTGACTGCCCTGCTTGCGCAACACCCGGGCCAGCGTCAGGCAACGGGCAATGTGACCACTGCCGATGGTCGGCGACGCGTCCGCACGGATCAGCACTCTCATTGCACTTCCCCGCCAGCCTTGAGCGCGGCGTAGAGGTATTCGGCGCGTTTCCAGTCTTCGACGGTGTCGATGTCCTGCACCAGATGCCGAGGCAGGATTACCGGCAGACTGGCTGGCGAATACAACACCTCACCGCGCAGCCATGCCTCGCATCGGCCCCAGTAGAACTGACCGGCATCCTGGAATGCTTCAGGCAGATCCTGCGAGCGGGTGTTGCGAAACTCCGGGTACAACGCCGTCAGCGCACCCTGCCCGTCCAGGGTCAGCGCGCGCTGCACGGGAAAACCAAAGCTGCAAACAGAAAACGCGAAGGACTTGTCGCACTGCTGCTCCAGCAATTCGAAGCCTTCACGCAGAAACCGCGCCTGCAACAACGGCGCCGTGGCATAGACGCAACAGGCGTAATCAAACGCTGGCAGTTGCTGCAAGGCATGCACGATCACTGCTGCCGTGCCGGTGAAATCATCGGCCAGATGCGCAGGACGCAAAAATGGCACCGTGGCGCCATGAGCCCGCGCGAGCTCGGCGATTTCTTCGTCGTCAGTACTGACCACAACCTCGTCGAACAATCCCGAGTCCAGCACCGTGCGAATCGAACGGACAATCATCGGCACGCCATCGAACGGCGCAAGATTCTTGCGCGGAATGCGTTTGCTGCCCCCGCGGGCCGGGATGATTGCAACGTTGCTCAAGGGCGTTTTTCCAGAAGGAACCAGGTGACGTCGTCAGCAGGAAATTGCCGGTCACGGTGATACACGAAGCCGTAATCCAGCAGGTGCAGATCAGCGTAGCGATCAAGCATTTCACCGGCGAAATCGCGTTTGAACAGTTTGCCGCTGTTGCCGCGATAGGACACTTCCACCGGCGCCGGATTGTAGTACTCCGCGATCAGGATATAGCGCTGGCTGAGCTCGTACAGCTGCGCGTAGGCCTTCGGCAACAGTTCCGGGGCAAGATGAATCAACACGCATTTGCTCAGCGTCAGATCGTAGGAGCGCTCGTAGGGAAAGTCGAACAGCGAACCGTGCCAGATCTTTGCGATGTCCAGTGCTTTGGCCTGTGCACAGGCATTGGCGTTGATCTCGACGCCGGACAACTCGCATTGCGGCAACAGTTGATGCAGTGCCTGCAAGTTGTTCCCGACATTGGTACCGAGTTCCAACAGGCTGTCGATCCGCCCCGTTCTTGCCAGCGCCTTGGCAAACAACGCCAGATTGGCCGCCACCAGCGATTGCCCGACGTTGCGCGCAACGTACTCGTTGCCGAAGTCACCCTGCCAGAATTGTTCCTGTTCACTCAGATTGCGCATTGCCATTTCCCATCCACCGCCACAGCGGTGTTCACTCAGTCAACTGTCGCAATTGCTCGACCACATAGTCCTGCTGCTGATCGCTCAGCAAAGGAAACAGCGGCAGGCTGATCGCTTCGGCGTAATAGCGCTCGGCTTCGGGGAAGTTTCCCTCGGCGAAACCCAGGTCGCGATAGTACGGCTGCAAATGCAGTGGAATATAGTGCAGATTCACCCCGACTCCGGCCGCGCGCAAGCCTTCGAAGACCTGGCGGTGGCTGAGATTGATCCGATCGGTCTGCAAGCGGATCACGTACAGATGCCAGGCGGATTCAGCGAGCGGTTGGGCGCTCGGCAAGGTCACGGGCAAATATGTCAGCAAATTCGCGTAACGTGCCGCCAGCTCGCGTCGACGGGCGATGAAACCGTCCAGTTTGTTCAGTTGCGACAAACCGAGCGCGGCTTGCAAGTCGGTGATCCGATAATTGAAGCCCAGTTCCACTTGCTGGTAATACCACGGGCCGTGGCTGGCTTCAGTCATCTGCTGCGGATCGCGGGTCATGCCGTGGCTGCGCAGGCGTTGCAAGCGCTCGGCCAGTTCCGGGCGATTGGTCAAGACCATGCCGCCCTCGGCGCTGGTGATGATCTTCACCGGGTGGAAGCTGAACACGGTCATCGCGGCGAATTCGCCGCACCCGACCGGCCGCCCGGCATAGCTGGCGCCCACTGCATGGGAGGCATCTTCGATGACGGTGAAGTTGTAGCGCTCGGCCAACTCGCCGATCTTGCGCATGTCGCAGCTCTGACCGGAAAACGCCACCGCCACCAGTACTTTTGGCAGTGTGCCGTCCTGCTCGGCCTGATCCAGCTTCGCTGCCAGCGCGAAAGCATCGAGGTTCCAGGTCAGCGGATCGATATCGACAAAATCAACGTCGGCGCCGCAATAACGCCCGCAGTTGGCCGACGCCAGAAAGGTGTTCGGCGTCGTCCACAGGCGGTCGCCCGGGCCAAGTCCGGCCGCCAGACAGGCAATGTGCAGCGCTGCGGTGGCGTTGCACACCGCCACCGCATAATTCGCCTGACAACGTTCGGCCATCGCCTGCTCGAAACGCTCGATGGTCGGACCCTGGGTCAGCCAATCCGACTGCAATACCTCGACCACCGCATCGATGTCAGCCTGATCGAGGCTCTGGCGGCCGTAGGGAATCATGCCGAGAGCTTCGCGTGCAGGTCGGCGATCTGTCCCACCGAGAGGAACTGCGGGTTGGTGTCGGAGCGGTATTCGAAGTCCTCACTCACCGGCTGGCCGCGCTCGCCGAGCTTGTCCACGGCAAAATCGACATCGACGCTGGTGAAGCGAATCGATGGCTGGATGGTGTAGTGATCCTCGAATTCAAGGGTCATCCGCGCATCGTCCAGCGGCACCATCAGCTCATGGAGTTTTTCCCCCGGACGGATGCCGACGTTTTTATGCGGCAGATGCTCGGCCATGCCCCGGGCCAGATCGACAACGCGGATCGACGGGATCTTCGGCACAAACACTTCACCGCCGTGCATGCGTGCAAAGCTGTCGAGCACGAACTGCACGCCGTGATCGAGGGTGATCCAGAAACGCGTCATGCGCTCATCGGTGATCGGCAGCTCGGTGGCCCCGTCAGCGATCAGCTTGCTGAAGAACGGCACTACCGAACCGCGCGAACCGGCCACGTTGCCATAACGCACCACGGCAAACCGGGTCTGCTGCTCGCCGGCAATGTTATTGGCGGCGACAAACAGTTTGTCCGACAGCAACTTGGTCGCGCCGTACAGGTTGATCGGGCTGGCAGCCTTGTCGGTGGACAGCGCGACAACTTTCTTCACGCCGTTATCGATGGCGGCGGCGATGATGTTTTCAGCGCCGTTGACGTTGGTACGAATGCACTCGGTCGGGTTGTATTCCGCTGCCGGCACTTGTTTGAGCGCGGCGGCGTGAACCACGTAATCGATACCGCGCATGGCCTGACGCAAACGATCGGCGTCGCGCACATCGCCAAGGAAATAGCGCATGCACGGCGCGTTGAACGTCTGCTGCATTTCGTACTGCTTGAGCTCATCGCGGGAGAACACCACCACGCGCTTGGGTTGGTATTGCTCCAACAGGCGACGAATGAAATTACGCCCGAACGAGCCAGTGCCGCCGGAGATGAAAATCGATTTACCGTTGAACATGTCTAGAGTCCTGTTTCCTGTGCACGAGGCGTCAGGCGAGCAACTGCGCCCAGTTCACACTGGACGCAGCGCCGAGAGTAAAGCCCTTGCCGGTCAGGGAAAGGTTCTGGTTGTAAGCCGTGTCTTGAGCGAAGCGAGCCTGCCACTTGTCACGTAGCGCGGCAGCCAGTTGCGGCGCTTCGGGGAGCACGCCCGGATGCTGGATTTGCGCTTGTGGGCACCAGACCGTCAGGTAACCGGCATCGGCTGCTTTCAGACACAGATCAATGTCGGCGAACGCCGTGTCGAAATGTTCTTCATCCAGACCACCGAGTGCTTCGAACAGTGCTTTGCGAATCATCAGACAGGCGCCGGACACCGCCGAATAGTTCTGTTCGACCAGATGGCCGAACAGGTAGCCCGGAGCGTCTTTTTTCTCACCGACGTACGCCGCGCCAAGCAGATCGTTGAGCCCCAGAATCAAGCCACCCTGAGTGGTGACGCCACGTGCATCCTGCAGTTTCGCTCCGACGATCCCGACTTCGGGCCGTTGCGCCTGATTGAGCAGTGCATCAAGCCAGTTGGCATTGACCACTTCGGCGTGCGCGGAAAACAGCACCAGGTATTCACCTTTGGCTTCAGCGCCAGCGAGGTTGTACAACGCCGATTCGCTCAACCGCTCGCTGCTGCGCAGCACCCGAACTCGCTCACCCTTGCCCTCCAGATTGCCCAGCCATTCAGCCAGTTCCGCAGACTGGCTATGGTTGTCGACAATGAGGATTTCGTGGCGCTGATAGCGGGTTCGTTGCAGCAGGCTGACCAGCGCCGACTGCAACGCTTCGAGGTTGTCCTCACTGCGCAGAATGATCGACACCAGCGGCCGTTCGCTGTGCTGATAGTCGATTTGCCAGGTTTGCGGCAACGTCGAACCCACTTGGCCGCGGTATCCGCGCTTGGCGAGATGACGTGTCAGGGTCTGACGCTCATGAGCGTTTTCTTCAGCAGGCGGTGCGTCGCAGATCAGCAACGGCTCCGCCAGATGAGCAAGGCCAGCCAGCCCGCCGTCTTCGATCAAGCGCAGCAAAAGGTCGAATTCCAGCGCATCGCTGTACTCGGCGGCGAAGCCTTTGGCCTGAACCAACACATCGCGCTGGAACAACCAGTGTCGCGCCATCATCGACGGCACGGTTTGCAGCAGGTCGAAGTTGACCCCCGGACGGAACACATCCGCCAGCGCACCGCCCGGCTGACGCTGGATTTCATCCATCGCCACGGCGCGCACTCCTTCGGCCCCCAGTAGTTCAAGGCTTGCACGCAGCAGACCGCTGGCAGTGAACTGGACCCCCGCCTCGGCGAGCATGATCCAGTCGCTACCGATCTGAGGCAGCAGTTGATTGATCCGCTCGACGTAGTTGGTCGTGGTCACTTTGACGAAATGCACGGTATCGCGCACGGTCGTGGTCGCCGGCAACTCCCCGGTGGTGAGTACAACCAGTTTGAACGCCTTGCAATGGCCGCCAACCAGGCTGTCGAAGGTCGTCTGCAGCTTGACCATGTCGGCATCCAGATCCAGCAGGAGAATGCCCATTTGCGGACCGCCGGCATGGCTGGTCAGGTGCCGGGTGATTGCTGGCAGTTGCGCAGGCTCGGGATCACGCGCTTCGAGCCATTGCAGCAGCCGCCCGGTCGGCATGTTTTCGAAAAGCTTGCGCTCCTGTTGCCCCGGTACCGAATTCAAACGCTCCAGCCAGGCCTGTAGCTTCACCCCTTCTTCAGGCTCTTCACTGGCAAGCATGGACTCGGCCAGGCGTTCGACTACCTCGCGATTGAACATGTTCAGGGTCAGCGCTTCCCATAGACGCGCGCGAATCGTCCGTTCATCGTCATTGGGATGAACACGCATCAATTCGTGCTGACGCAGCAACACACCTTCCAGCTCCTGCAATTGCAGGCGCCCGGCAGGCATGGCGTGCAGCAGGAATTCGTACTCGGTCAACAAGTCGAAAACCGGCTTGTTGTAGAACGGCATCTCGACAAATTGCTCGGGCGCGAATGAGCGCACCGGCTCCTGACCCGGCTCAATCCACGCCGAGCGGAAAATCGCTGCACCGGACAGCGAACGCCCCTTGAGCAGGCAGTCAGCCATTTCGGCAAAACTGTTCAGGGCAATCTGCTTGATCGCGGCCGGATCCTGACCACTGAAAGCAGTAGGGATCGACGCCAAAAACTCGGCAAAGCGCTCGCGCTCGGCTACGGTTTTCGCGTCTTGCCAAGTCAGGACCGTCAACACGTTGGTGTTGTGATCAGAGCTGCCGTAGTTGGCTTCGCGCACCGCAAAAGCAATCGGCAGAACCCGCGCCTTGGCGCACGCCAACAGATAAAACGTGTGACCGATTTCCTGCCATTCGAAACTGGTGCCCGCCGGCAGCAAGCTATACCACTGCTTTAGCAGATCGGTTCGGGTCACCGCATAGAACGGCGGCAGGAACTGCCCCATGAATTCCATGACACGGGTTTCCGGCTGTGCCGAGTCATAGTCTTCCTGAATAAGCTTGTCGCGACGGTAATAGGTCACTTCGCTGGCACGGGTCAGGTACATGAACCCGTAGCCGTGGCACAGGCCGTAGTCAGGATTGGCCTGGAGGAAATCCACCGAGGCCGTCAGTGCGTCATGGATCAGGAAATCATCGTCGGCCGCAAACACCATGTACGGCGTAGTCACCTGCTGCACGCCCCAACTGAGCTTTTCCTGCAGGCCTTTGTAGGAGTACTGCGGCAAATGACGATAGTCCACCGACGGAAAATCGACAGCGATGCGATCATCGCCCTGCACCGTCGAATCCAGCACCAGCACCTTGGCCGCGTAGCTGCTGTAGTACTGCAATGTACGACGCAGAAACGCATTGCGGTTGTGGGTGATCACCACCACCGTGAACAGCTCGTTCAGCGGTGTCGTGTTGGTTTGAGTGCTGCTTTGAACCTGCATTTTTCCTATCCCCACAACCGGCCAGACGCCTGATGCCTGAAACTGTTTTTGATTAACGAACGCGACGCAGATAACCGTCCGGCGCCACGGTGATCAGCAGTTTGTTTTGCAGCTGCTGGTCAATCTCGAAATCCTTGTTCTCTTCCAGGTATTTCCATACCGCGGTTTTCGGATTATCGCCCGGGCCCCATGGACGGTCCGGGAAGAAATCGGCCGGCATGTCTTCAACCACGGTGTCCATGACCACGCAGTAGCTGTCGACCGACACCAGCGGAGCGTACAGACGCAGCTCTTCGAGCACGTGATCGTGGGTGTGGTTGGAGTCGAGCACCAGAATGACTTTCTTGCCGGCGGCTGCGGCTTGCACCTGAGCGGCGATGGCCGCGTCGATGCTCGAACCTTCGATCATCTTGATGCGCTTGGCCATCGGATGGCTTTCGATCGCTTCACGGTTGTGCGGGCGAATATCGAGGTCGATGCCCAGCACTTCGCCGTGGCCTTGCAGCTCCAGCAGGGAGGCGTAGTAAATGATCGAACCGCCGTGGGCGATGCCGCACTCGATAACCAGATCCGGTTTGACCTGCCAGATGATCTCCTGCATCGCCATCATGTCTTGCGGCAACTGAATGATCGGGCGACCCATCCACGAGAAGTGGTAGCTGTACTTGTGTTTGGCCGATTCGTTGAAGAAATCACGGGCCAGGCCAGTGAGTTTCTGGTCGTCACCTTGCTGGGCGATCTGCTCGCGGCATTCGGCTTCAAAGGCTTGGTTAATGCTGTTGTCGGTCATGGTCAAAATCTCAATGGTCACTGGAACGAAGCGCTATCGACGGCGTGATAGACGTAGCGTCCACCGGTCATCCGCTTGATTTCTTCGAGGTAATTGGAGTTCATCACAAACAGGTTGGCGCCTTCGGGCAAGGCGTCCATGGCCTCTTGCGGCGAGGACACGCGAGCGCCGCTCAACGGCAGATAACGACCCTGCTTGGCCGGGTTGATATCCACCACACGATCCACCGCCACTCCCGCACGTTGCAGGGCCAGCGAATAGATCACGCCTTTGGAGGAGGCGCCCCAGATCGCCGAACCCTGCTCGGGGGCGGCCTGAATGATCTGCACCGTGCGCTCGAGGCTGGCGGTGAAACCGTCAGGCAGCGTCAGGCGTGGCACCGGTTGTTCCGGGGTCAGGCGCAGCGTTGAAAGGTCGGCGACGATGTACAGGTATTGGCCACCGAACAGGTGACCGGCCTCGTGCACGGTGCCGAACATCCGGCGCAGGTCATCGAGGCGGAAATAATTGACGTGTTCGTAGAACAGGTCGAACCAGGCTTTGTGCTCGAGGATCCAGTCGAAGCACGGCACTTCGATGTAGATCTGCCCGCCCTGATTGGCTTCGGCGATCACCGACAGGAAGCTCAGCGGGTCCTCGATGTGTTCAAGCACATGACGCAGCACGATAGCGTCCGCCGCCAGGCCAAGACCGCGAGTGAACGGTGCCTTGATCACGTCGGCATTTTCGCCTTCGTAAGCCGGATCGATGCCGGTGATCGAGTAGCCGAGGCCCTTGAGCAACTCAAGGAAGTAGCCTTTGCCACAGCCAACTTCGATCAGTTCCTGACCCTTGAAGTGTTTGGCGATGATCCCTTCAACGTCGCTCAGGTGCTTCTGGAACTGGCCGGAATGCGCCTGCTCGTTTTGATAGTCGGCGTCGTAGCTGAGTTTGTCGGCGTCGAACGCGGCGTTGAAGATCAAGCCGCTGCGCTCATCCTGCACCAGCAGCATGTCGGCACTGGCCGAGGCCTGCGCCGACTCGGGATCGGCGAAGGTGCGGTTCTGCAGCACCGGCAAATTGGTGACGCGGTACAACTCGTGCCTCATTGCGGCTCTCCCAATAACTGTTGCAAACGCTCGGTCACCGCCCAGAACGCCAGCGGTTCGTGGGTTGGGTATGGGTAGTGGCCGAGGTTCAGCTCGATGGACTTGCCGCGCTCACGCAGGCGTTGTTCGACCAGCGCGCGTACCGACACTGGCTGACCGCTGGCGCAATTGATCACGCCATTGAAATCGCGTTGATGCAGGATCGCGGCAAGGTTATCGGCAGCGGTCTTGATCGGTAGAAAGTCGCGCAGTTGTTCGCCGGCAGACATGTTGAACGATGGTTCACCCGCATCGATCGCTCGATCCAGCGCCGCCAACAGACTGTTGGGGTTCTGCCCTTCGCCATGCAGATAGAACAGTCGCGCCCATTGCAAGGTGAACGGATGTTCCTGCTGCAGATTCTGCAAAAACAGGTGCAACGTATGCTTGGCCAACCCGTAGGGATTGCTCGGGCGCGGCTCGGCACTTTCGCTTAGCGGCCCGCTCTGCATCCCATATTCAAAGCAGGTACCGGTCACCAGAACCTGCTTCACACCCGCCTCGACCGCGCTTTTGATAAAGCGATAATCGGCCATCAGGTTGTGCTCGAAATGAAACAACGCGCGATAGTTCGGCAACCCCGGCCAGGCCAGATGCGCCAGCGCATCGACATCCTCGGTCAATGCAACGACGTCGAGATCGGCGGCGTGAATATCCGCCGCGACGAATTCGACGTCGTTGATCCACGGCATGCCTTGCGCGGTTTCTGCATTGCGCGCCACGGCTCGCACTGCGCAGCCGCGCGCCAGCAATGCCGCGACCAGATGCCGGCCGACGAAGCCCGTGGCTCCCGTCACCAGCACTTTCACAGCACGCTCAACTCAGGCACGGCGATCACGAAGCGGCCGTCCCATTGACGCACCTGCGCCAGTTGCTGACTGACTTCGTGCAGCAGGTTCCATGGCAGCACCAGCACATAGTCCGGTTTCTCGATGTCGATCTGCGCCGGCGCGACAATCGGGATGCGACTGCCCGGCATGAACTTGCCCTGCTTGTGCGGGTTGGCATCGGCCACCCAAGCCAGCAGGTCGGGTTTGACCCCGGCGTAATTGAGCAAGGTGTTGCCCTTGGCCGCTGCGCCGTAGCCGACCACACGCTTGCCATCGGCCTTGGCCTGCAACAGGAAGCGCAGCAGTTCATGCTTGATGCGTTCGGCAGCCGGCGCGAGGGTCGTGTAGTACGCGGCAGTTTTCACACCCGCATCGAGTTCAGCCTGCAACTGTTGCTGCACTGCCGGTTGTACCGCGCGGCGCTCGCCGTCCTTGCGCTGCACGAACACCCGCAGCGAGCCACCGTGAGTGTTCAACTGGCTGACGTCGAACACTTCCAGACCATTGCGCTCGCACAGGGTCTGCACGGCGGTCAGCGACAGGTAGGAATAGTGCTCGTGATAAAGCGTGTCGAACTGCGCGCCAGCCATCAGCGTCAGCAGTTGCGGGAATTCAAAAGTGGCTACGCCGGCAGGCTTGAGGAGTGCCGCGAAACCGCCCAGAAAATCGTTGATGTCCGGCACATGCGCGAGCACATTGTTGGCCGCCATCAGGTCGGCGCCCCAGCCCTCTTTTTTCAGCTGCGCGGCCGTGTCGCGACCGAAGAACAGCTCACGAATCTCCAGACCTTTTTCCCGCGCTGCCTGCGCGGTGCTGCGAGTCGGTTCGACGCCCAGGCACGGGATGCCGCGACCGGCGACGTACTGCAACAGGTAACCGTCGTTGGCGGCGACTTCAACCACACGGCTTTCAGTGCTCAGGCCAAAGCGTTCGACCATCTCGGCCACATAGCGCTCGGCATGCGCCAGCCAGGTGCTTGAAAACGAACTGAAGTAGGCGTATTCGGCGTCGAACAGGCTGTCGGCGCGGGTGTAGTCCTCGGTCTGCACCAGCCAGCATTGCTCGCACACGGCGACCTTCAATGGCACCCATTGCTCGGCCTGTTCCAGGCGATCGGCATGCACGTAGGCGTTGGACGGTGGCGAGGTGCCGAGGTCGATCAGCGGCAGGCTCAGCGGTGCGGCGCACCCACGGCAGTTCATAGACGCACTCCAGCAAAGTGTTGATCGAGCGCGGGATGGCTGGAATCACGCACTGACAAATTATTGACAGGCAACGGCCAGGCAATCGCCAGCCGTGGATCGTTCACCGACAGACCGCCCTCGTGCTCCGGCGCGTAATCGGCGCTGTGCAGGTAGAGCAACTCAGCATCTTCGGTCAGCGTCTGGAAACCGTGGGCGAACCCGGCCGGGATCAACAGGCTGCGACCGTCACCGGCCTTCAGGTGCTCGGCGTGCCAGTGCAAAAAGGTTTCGGAATCGGGACGCAAATCCACCGCCACATCCCACACTTCACCGCGCAGGCAGGTGATCAGTTTGGCTTCCGGCGCATTCGCGTTTTGATAATGCAGACCGCGCACACTGCCCTTCTCGCGGGTGCAGGAATGGTTGATCTGGCGGATGTGAAATTCGCTGCCAAACGCACTCAAACTGCCTTCGCAGAACAGTCGAGCGAAGTGCCCGCGCTGATCTTCGAAGCGTTTGTGCTGGACACTGAACAGTCCGGCCAGCGGCAATGCGTGTAAGGAGAACTCGCTCACAGCGCGCCTCGGTATAGATTCAGTTGGCCTAGAGTGACGGCGCGCATGTCGTCGCCGTTCTGCCACGCCAAATGCCAGTCGAGGGTCTGGGCCAGGCATTGCTGCAAGGTCCAGCGTGGTTGCCAGGCAAGCAGTTGACGTGCGCGGCTGCTGTCCAGACGCAGCAGACCTGCCTCATGCAGTTCGCTCGGCTCGATGCGCAGCCCACGCGCCTGTGGCCAGCCACTGGCGAGCAATTCGACCACTTCGCCGACGCTGCACATATCCGCTTCGCTCGGGCCAAAGTTCCACGCACCGGCGTATTCCGGGCCTTGTTCGTAGAGGCCGGCGGCCAGTTGCAGATACCCAGCCAATGGCTCCAGCGCGTGCTGCCATGGGCGCACGGCTTGCGGGTAGCGCAGGGTCACCGGCTCGTCTGCCGTCCAGGCCTTGAGTACGTCGGGAATAAGTCGTTCCGGGGCGAAATCACCGCCGCCCAAAACGTTGCCGGCACGCGCCGTGGCCAGGGCCAGACCGTGTTCGGCGTACTTTTCAGCCGGGAAGAACGACGCCGCATAAGACTGCGCCAGCAATTCACAGCAAGCCTTGCTGCTGCTGTAAGGATCGTGACCACCGAGGGCTTCGTCCTCGCGGTATGGCCACAGCCATTCCTTGTTGGCGTAGACCTTGTCGGTGGTCACCAGCACGCAGGCGCGCACGCAACCGACCTGACGGATCGCCTCAAGCAGGTTCAACGTGCCCATAACGTTGCTGGAGTAAGTGCCGAGCGGATCGCGATAACCTTCACGCACCAGGGGCTGGGCCGCCAGATGCAGGACGATTTCAGGCTCGGTGTCAGCGATGATCTCCAGCAGCGCGCCGAGATCACGCAGATCGCCGCGTTGGTCGTTGATGCCTTCGTGGACCCGCGCCAGTTCGAACAGGCTTGGTTCGGTCGATGGATCGAGGGAAAATCCGCTGACTTGCGCGCCAAGGCTTTGCAGCCACAGGGTCAGCCAGCTGCCTTTGAAACCGGTGTGGCCGGTGACCAGCACACGCTTGCCACGCCAGAAATCAGCACTCAGGCCCATTGCTTCCATGGGGCCTCCCCGCTCATCCACAGCGCTTCAAGATGGTTCTTGTCGCGCAGGGTGTCCATTGGATGCCAGAAACCTTCGTGCTCGAAGGCTTTCAATTGTTCGTCCTCGGCCAGACGGGCCAAAGGTTCGGCTTCCCAGGTCGTCTCGTCACCGCTGATGTACGGCATCACTTTGGGGGAGAGCACGAAGAAGCCGCCGTTGATCCAGCCGCCGTCGCCACGAGGTTTTTCGGTGAAGCCAAGCACCTGATCGCCTTGACGTTCAAGGGCACCGTAGCGACCCGGCGGCTGCACCGCCGTGACGGTCGCGAGACGGCCGTGAGCTTTGTGGTAATCCACAAGCTGAGCGATGTTGATGTCGGAGACGCCGTCGCCGTAGGTGAAGCAAAACGCCTCCTCATCCTTCAGATAACGCGCGGCACGCAGCAGACGGCCACCGGTCATGGTTTCCTCGCCGGTGTCGATCAGCGTGACGCTCCATGGCTCGCTGTAGTTCTGGTGCACGTCCATGCGGTTTTCGCGCATGTTGAAGGTGACGTCGGAGGTGTGCAGGAAGTAGTTGGCGAAGAAGTCCTTGATCGCATAGCCCTTGTAGCCAAGGCAGATCACGAAGTCGTGAATTCCGTGGGCGGAATACTGCTTCATGATGTGCCAGAGAATTGGCTTGCCGCCGATCTCGATCATCGGTTTGGGCTTGAGGTGCGACTCTTCACTGATGCGCGTGCCGAGGCCACCCGCCAAAATAACTGCCTTCATCGTCTCCCCTCTTGTTCTTCACCTGACTCGGCCAAGCGGTTGCAGGCCTTTTGGCTAAACCTTTGCCAATCCGGGCGCGGGTCAATGACCGCGAGCGCTCGTTTTATGGCGATTTGAGGGGGACTTGCAGGAAACGCGCCAGCTCGATGGACGCTGCGTCGGCAGTGCGACGGGCATAAAAAAGGGACGAATCCAACAGTGGACTCATCCCTTCATCGCGCACGCCTCAAGTTGAAGGCGTCAAAGGATCAACCAAATAGGGCGAAAGCGTCACCGGTGGCCGGCAGATCGTAGATCATGCCGTCGGCCGTCTGGATATGCTCGATGGTGTTGCCCTGCGCGTACCAGTTTTCCAGCTTCACGCCACTGGCTGGAACGCCGCTACTGCCATCATTGGCACTGTGCAAATAGGCGTCCTTGCCCACCCGAGTGACACTCAACTGGCTGGCATTGGCGATGGTGTTCAACACCAGCGTGTCGTTAAGACTGCTGCCATATTCCTGAATGGTCACCAACCCCGTGGAGTTCACGACATAGGTGTCATCACCCTCACCGCCACGCGCCTGACCACCCGTGCCCTGGCTGCCCACGAGGTTCAGGATCAGCAGGTCATCGCCGTTGCCTGCGGACAACGTGTAATAGCTGCCGGTGCCGGTCAGAACATCATTGCCGTCGCCGCCGTCAGCACTGCCCCGATTGACCGTGATAGTGTCATTTCCCTCATCGCCACTGGCAAAAGTAGCCAGGTCGTTGGCAGCGCTGACGATAACGTCATCACCCTCTCCCCCCCAAAGCGTATCGCCCTGCGGTGCCGTGCCGTCGAGACCGGATGCCAACCCGCCATAAATGTGATCGGCCCCTTCGCCACCGCGAATGAAATC
The DNA here is from genome assembly GCF_059716145.1 of Pseudomonas sp. LBUM1648. NCBI lineage: Bacteria > Pseudomonadati > Pseudomonadota > Gammaproteobacteria > Pseudomonadales > Pseudomonadaceae > Pseudomonas > Pseudomonas sp. LBUM1648. Next base: position 1,734,697 of record NZ_CP166808.1, on the reverse strand, counting down.
GTTGCCGGCACCACCCTCCAGATAATTGCCATTCGAATCCCCATCCAGCCAATCATCAAACTGACTGCCGCGCAGGCCTTCGATATCGTAGAACGTGTCACCCGAGGCAATACCGGTTTGTGAACCCCACGCCAGATTGATGTTTACCCCGGCATCACTGTCGTCATAACTGACAATGTCGATCCCCGCACCACCGTAAAAGGCATCACTGCCCGCGCCACCCGACAACACGTCATTGCCGGCGCCGCCTGTCAGCATGTTGTCACCGGCATTGCCATGGCCGGTGAAGTCACCCGTGCCGGTATAAGTCATGCGCTCGATGAACGGATCCATGGTCATCACTGACAGACTGGTATACAGCTCGTCCACACCGCCACTCTCTATTTCGGAAATGGTCACACCGGTACTGTTGATGATGTAGACATCATTGCCCTGACTACCGTCAACCGTTACGCCACCGGTGTCGATCGTGAAATGGTCGTCCAGCAGGGAGCCGACGATTTTTTCCACATTGCTGACCAGACCACCGATGCGCAGCTCAACACTGACAGCCTCCAATGAATCGGAATAGTTCAGAACGTCGTAGCCATCGCCACCATCGAACGCTTGCCCGGCTTCCTTGCCAAACAGTACATCGTCAAAGCCTGAACCCTGAATGGCTTCGATTCCGGTGAACGTATCACCGTTGGCGAAACCGGTAGACATCCAGCCTTGCGCCATATCAATGAACACGCCTTCACTGCTGTCGGCGTAGCTGACCGTGTCAAAACCCTCACCACCAACAAAGTGATCCGCGCCGTTTCCCCCGAACAGCAGGTCATTGCCGGCACCACCAATGATCAGGTTGTCACCGGCATTTCCATAACCGGTGAAATCGCCGGTGCCGGTGAAGGTCATTTTTTCAACGGAAGCGTCCATCTGCATGTTGTCTGCTTCACCCGTTCCATTTATCACTGCCATGTGTTTCTTCCTTGCGTTGTTGTTGAATCCTGTCCCTGGGGCGAGACACTCCTCGCTTGAGTGGGCGCACATTTGAAATTTATCGACCAGTGCCATTAAAGGCTGAGAGCAAGACAAAAAAAACGCAGGCAACCGTGAGGTCACCTGCGTTTTTTGTGCCCGCCGAATTCAGATCAATCCGGCAACCAGCCCCACAGCCAATGATTGAGGTTGTCACCGCGTAACATGAAATCACGGTGCACCGCTTCCTTCAGTTCGTCGCCCATGCGGTAGCTGGCGCCCGGATCGGCGAGGTGCATACGAATCGCTTGCAGCCATTCTGCGGTGCTGTTGCTGTAGACCTTGGTGCATGGCAGGTGCCCGCGATAGGCCTCGGTGTCGGTGCAGATCACCGGGTAGCCGCAGGCACCGTACTCCAGCAGACGCAGGTTGCTCTTACAGTCATTGAAAATATGGAATTCCAACGGCGCCAGTGCCAGGTCGAGGTTCAGACTGGCCAGTTTGAACGGGTAGCTCTGCAGGCTGATGGCCGAATGAAATTCATGAATGTAGGGACGCAACTCGTCCGGGCACATGCCGAAGAATACCCACTCGACTTCGTTCGCCAGTTCCCGAACGACCTCGGCAATGATCTCAAGATCCCCCGAGTGGCTGGTGCCGCCACCCCAACCCACGCGCGGCTTGCTCGAGGTACGACGGTGACTGGTCAGGGTCGCCCACGGCTCCGGCGAAAGCATATTCGGCACAATGCGAATATCGCTGTGCATGCTCGACAACGCATCGGAAAGTGCCTGGGTGGTAACCACCACACGATCACACAGCGCAATACCTTCGCGCAGCATCTGTTCGGTGTTGACCGGTTTATTGCGCGCGTGGGTGTTTTTCTTTGGCGCACTGATCACGTAGTCGTCGAGTTCGAAGATTCGCAGCGCGCTGGAGTACTTCTTGATTCGCTGAATATCGCTGACCGCACCGTCGCTATAGCGGCATTGCAGAATGATCGAATCCGGGGCCAGACGCTCGATTTCGACGGTCGAAGGCGACTCGTAAGCCCAGCGGCCAAGCGCCCGGCCAGAGGCTTCAAGCTCGGCCAGCGGCCCGGTCACGCGGTAATGACCGACAGCCGAACTGTTGACCGGCAACCCGAGAATCAACGGCAAGTGACGAGAACAGAACGGATTCCAGTTATTGCGCAACGACGGCTCCAGACTGAAGCTCGACACGCCGAGGCTGAGCGACGGACTGTACGCCGGATCCTTGATGATTTTCGGCATCCACTGGCGATGGAACGCTTCTTCCTCTTTTTCAGAGAGGGCAAGCGGCGCATTCTCGGTCAACGGCGCAATCACGACACTGGCATAAGGCGTCCAGACCACCAGGTAGCCATCGCTGCCTGCCCGCAGACACAGATCGACGTCGCTCAAACCCCGCGCGAACGTCTCGCCATCGAACTGCCCGAGCGCATCGAAAACTTGCTTGCGGACCATCAGGCATTGACTGCTGACCGCGCTCCAGTTCTGCACCACGTGCAGACGCTGCATATAGCCGCGAGAGCTTGCCGACTCACCGGCAAATGGCGAACCGACCGGCCCCGCCAGCCCCAGAATCAAACCGGCACTGACAATCGCCCCTTCAGGGCTGAGCAGGCGGGCACCGACCACGGCAACCTCCGGACGCCGGGCCTGGTTAAGCAGTTCGTCGAGCCAGTCGCTTTCATAGATCACCGCCTCGGCGTCGAGCAGCAGTAAATACTCGCCCCGCGCCTGATCGGCGGCGAAGTTACGGAGGGCGGCGACATTGTCGGCTCCGGCGTACTGCACGACCCGCAGCATCGAGGCGCCCAATTGAGCCATGGCAGCCAGCCATTCGATCATCGCCGACTCAGTGCTGCCGGTGTCGACCAGCAGAATTTCGTAGCGACTGTAGGCGGTATGCTCAATCAGGCTCTCGGTGCAACGCTGCAAGGCGTGCAACGAATCGCCGGCCTGAATGATGATCGACACCAGCGGATTTTCTGCGTGGTGATAGTCGACGCGGTTGATCAGCGGCATCTCTTCATGACGAATGCTGTAATCCACACCGATGCGCTGCAAATGCGCGCCGACCATCGCGGCGTTGTGATCGATCACTTCCGGCAGCGACAGCCACTGGGCATACGTCAGGCTGGACTCCACCTGAATCTCGGCGATGTGCTCGATGGTCTGCGGGCCGGCTTCTTCCACCAGGCGCCACAACAAGTCATGCGGAGCGAGTTCGCCATGGGCCGGATCGAAGCCACCCACAGCCAGATAGCGCTGACGCTCGAAAGCCAGAGCGCGTCCAACATAAGGGTAGGCGCGCATCAGATCGAGATTGAAGTCCGGCTTGAATACCGGTTCGATGGATTCACCTTCGATCAGCGCCCCCTCATCGCTGTAGGCACACAACAGGCCCGGCGTTGCGGCGATGCGCTCGGCCAGAATCAACAGCGCTGATTCGCGCAAGGTGTCGCCGGCACGCAGCAGGTAAAACCAGTCGGCACCTTCCAGTTGCGGGATCACCGCGTTGAGTTGCTGCGCCCAGTCGGCCTGAAACGGCAACCGCAGCACTCGCTCGCCGACATCGCACTGTGCATCCGAAAGCAGCACAACCGCCGCTGGTGCATAAAGCTGAGCCTCGATGCCGCGCAACGTGGCCTGCAAGGCTTCTATATCGCCGTCAGGGTCGATGACAATCGGCACAATCTGCGCCCGCGTCGACCAACTGGCGATGCGCTGCGGCATCTGCTGTTGCTCGACCGGCGAGAAGCAGCGGATCGATAGCCACTCCCGATAGAAATCGTCATAGCTTTCGCTTTCGGCGCCGACCCGGCCGCTGACCACGGTATTGCGGTTACCGAGAATGCGCGTCACGCACAGCTCTTGCCAAGCGTGGGGCTGATCATTGATGTTGGCCAAATCGATATAGCGCACCCAGCCAGCCGCCGGCGCGGCTTCGCCACTACGGGCAACAAGCATTTGCGCCAGCCACTCCCACTCCACTCGCGCTCGCTTGAGCATTTCCGGCGTACGGCTCAGCCGCTCCGGGTACAACCGCTCGGTGCTCAGCACGGTGTTGAGCGAGACCATATTGCCGCGGCGCATCAGACACACGAACAAGGCGAAATCGAGCGTGGCGACAAAACCTGCACCCTCTTGAATAAGCGCAGGCAGTAACTCCAGCACGTCGGCGCGACGCATCAACGCGGCACTGAAGTTGCCGACAAAATTCAACGGCGTGGATTCGAATATCGCCAGCATGTCGTCGCCCTTGAACAAGGCGTCGTTCGGGCTGAACCGGCAATTGTCAACGCGCGGCGGCAAGAGGAAATTGCCGGCGTCGCTGAGCATGCGCAAGGCAAACACCAGATTGGCATCAGCGTGATCAATCAGCACCTGCGCCTGCAGGGCAATGCTCGGCGCGAACAGTCGATCGTCATCGCACAACACTTTGACGAACTCGCCACGAGCCTCTTCGACGCAACGCAGCACGTTGTTCTGTAACCCCAGACGCTGCGGGTTACGCAGATAGCGGATCGGATGAGCCGGCTCGGCGAACGACTCGACAATCTGGCGAATCTGCTCATCGTCCGAGTCGTCACAAATGACGATTTCGAGGTGCTCATACGTCTGCGCGAGCGCACTCATCAGCGCCTGATCGAAGAAGCGCGGGTTGAAGGCGGGGATGACGATACTGACGAGGGGGTGTTGATTCACGGCGGGAAACTCTCGAGCGGCGGGTCCCTGCCCTATTCAGGCAGGAACCCCGTAACCGCTTAGGAAAAGACGGTTGGCAGCTCGACAGGCACAGACTCAGATCTTGTTGAACAAGCCCAGTTGCGCAATCTTGCTGAAGGCCAGTTGCGAGGCTTGCAACATGGTTTGCTGCAGGGTCAGACGGGTCATGACCTCGGCCGGATCGGAGTCGCGGATCGACGATTGTGTCTGCGCGTTGGCCAATACCAGCGACTGATTGGTATCGCTCTGGGTCACCAGCGACGAGCCACGACCACCGACCGAACTGATCGCACTGGATAACTGATCGGTGCCACTGGCGAGGTTGCCCAGACCGGAGGCCAGACCGGCCTGCAATTGCTGGATAGCCAGCGCATTACCATTGGTTGGCGTGTTCAGCACGTTTTTCAACTGACTCACGCTGTCCAGAATGTTCTGGGTTTCGTGAGTATTGACGGCCACGCTGAACTGATCGTTGGCAGCCGGTGTACCGCTGATGTTGAAACTCACACCCGAAGCAGTGGCCACGCCTGCGACCACAGTGCCGCTGGACACCGGTTTGCTGTCAGCGGTCAACGGTGCAGCGTACAGATCGAACGCGGTCGCGCTGGTGAATTTCATCACCGCTGAACCGGTCGGGAAACTGGCTTTGTAGTCCGTCGAGTTGGTGACGCTGCTGCCGGTGATCTGGGCCGACGACGGGTTGCCCGGGCTGCGGGTGCCGGTGAAGGTGTCAGGCTTGGCCGCCAGTGTGAACGTGTGACCCGGCAGCACGGTGCCCGGTACATCGCCCGATTGCAGGTTGATGTTCAGCGTCAGGTCCACGCCCCGGAAGCTGACCGTCTGACCGGCCGTGCTTTTCGGATCGAACGCGCCACCCTGACTGGCTTCGGCCGTCACATCATTACCGGCCGAGTCAGTGATTTTGAGCTGGGTACCGCTGACAAAATCAACAGTGTACGGCTCGCCGCTACGGAACTTGCTGTTGTAGCTGACATTCGACGACACCTGACCGTTGGACAGAACCACGCGATTGTCATTGACCGCTGGCGCTGTCATGGTGACCTGGCTGCGGCTGGTGTTGACCGCTTGCTGGAAAGCTTCCCAACCGGTGGTGTTGGTGGCCATCTTCATGTTGTCACCGATCGCCAGATCGAGGGTCACCTGGTCGCCGTTGTAGGCGTAAGTGCCATCGTCATTGCGAGTGAACGGTACGGTGTCGCCCTTGGAGCCGGCGAAGATGTATTTACCGTTCTCGTCCTTGCTGTTCATCAGGCTGAGCAGTTGCTCTTCGATCTGACCCAGCTCGGACGCCGTGGCCTGACGGTCGGCGTCCGTGTACCCGGCGTTGCCGGCACTCACAGCCAATTCCTTGGCACGCTGCAGCACGTTGTTGATGCTGGTCATCACCGCTTCAGCGGTACCCAGTGTGCCTTTGATGGTAGTGGCGTTGGCTTCGTACTGATCAAGCATCGAAGCCTGTTGGCCCAATTGCAGCAGACGCGAAGCGCCAACCGGATCATCTGCCGCCGTGTTGACGCGAATCAGGCTGCTGGCCTCTTCGCTGCTCTTGACCACGTTGGCGAAGTTTTTCTGATAGTTGGCTGCCGAAGATTCGTAAAACTGGCCGGTAGAAATGCGCATGGATTACGACTCCCTTAAAGACTGTTGATCAGTGTGCTGAAAATTTCCTGCGCAGCCTTGATGATCTGCGAGGACGCGGTGTAGTACTGCTGAAACTTGACCAGGTTGCCGGTCTCTTCGTCGAGGTCGACGCCGGACAACGAATCACGCGCGCCCTTGGCGTTGGCCAGAATGGCGTCGGTGGCCGCGCTGTCGAGCTTGCCCTGGGCAGCTTTGGCGCCGACACCTTCGACCAGTTTGCCGTAGGAGTCGGTCAGGGAAATACCTTTGCTGGCCGAACCGGTGTCCACTGTCTGCTTGGTCTGCAAGTCAGCCAGTACACCGCCGTTGCGGTTGTCCAGTGTGCCCGGCTGGCTGAGGCTGACATTGATCGCCGAGCCTTTGCCTGGCGAGCCGGCGACGGTCATATCGAAATTGACGGTGTACTGGGTGGCCGGAGCTGGCGGGATCGCAGCGCCGGTCGAGTCCTTGAGCGGAATACTCAGGTTCAGGGTGTTGTTCTGGCCCGGCTTGATGGTGCCGCTGCTCAACACACCGCCCTTGGCATCGAGTAGCTGGTAACCCTGACTGGTGCCGTCCGCCGAAGGATCGCCAAACACCACTTTGACCGGCGTCGAGTACTTCATGCCGTTCTGCATCGCCGTGGTGGTGGTGGCGTCGTAGATATCAAACTTCGTGGTCAGGGTCGGTTGACCGCTGGCCGGAATAGTCAGCGTGCCGCTGCCGCCGGGGGCAATGGCAGCGCCCAACGGAGCTGCGATGGCCAGACGCTTGGAGTCGGTCATCTCGGTCTTGATGTTGGCCGCCGCGCTGCGCGTCGGGGTGATCTTGAACGTGTCGCCCGCCGCCGCCGTGCCGCCAGTGAGTTTCAACGAGAAGCCGTCGATGACCGGAGGCGGGTTGGTGGTGGTACTGAACGCGCCCATGGCGGTGCCTTCCGGCAGACGCTGCACGGTGTAGTCCGTGGCGCTGGTGAAGGTCACTTTGTAATCGTTGATGGTCAGCTTGCCGGTGTCTTCGATGCTCACATCGAATTTGCCGGAACCTGCGCTGTTGCCGATAGTGGCGGTGCTGCGCGCAGACATGTTCGCCGCAGTATTGATACTGGTGAACAGGCTGCCGCCAAAGTCACCGTTCTTGTCGATGCCTTGCGCCTGAATCGTGTTCATCTGATCGGCAACGACCAGTGCCACGCGGCCCAGCTCGTTCATCGCAGGGTCGAGCACGGTGCTGCGATAACGCAGCAGGCCACCGATCTCGCCACCGGTGATGCCCGAGGTGATGTCGACAGTGCTGGAACCGTTATTGAGCTGCAGGGCCATACGCGATGGGTCGGTCTTGCTTGGCGTGACTTCCAGCTTGCTGACCGTGCTGCCCATCACCAGCGGCTGACCGTTGCCCAGATATATATCCATGTTGCCGCCACGCTCGACGACCTGCGCACCGGTGAAGGTCGACAGTTGGCGAATGGTCTCGTTACGCGCGTCGAGCAGCTCGTTGGGCTGGCCACCGGAGTTGGAAATTTCGGAGATTTTCTGGTTCAACTGAGCGACAGTGTTCGCCAGTTTGTTGACCTGATCAGCCATGCTCGTCAGGTTGCCGTTGATGTCCGAGTTCTGCGCGTTCAACTGGCTGGAAACCGAGTTGAAGCGCGCGCTCAAGGCTTGGGCATCACTGAGCAGCAGTTGGCGCGAAGCATCATCACCCGGCTTGGCGTTGACGTTCTGCACCGAGGCGAAAAACTTGGTCAGCGCGCCATTGAGGCCGGTGCCGCTATCGGACAGCAATTTGTCGAGCGGAGTGACCTGACCCAGGTAAGCCGCCGCATCGCTGTTGAGCGAAGTGGTGGTCTGCAACTGGGCGTCGATGTAGCTGTTGTAGACACGGCGCACGTCGGCCAGGGTCGTACCGGTGCCGATCCAGAGGTTGCCGTTCTGAATCGAGCTTTTTGAATTCTGCACGGTTTGCTGGCGCGAGTAGCCGGCCGTATCGACGTTGGCAATGTTGTTGCCCGTCACCATCAAAGAAGATTGGCTAGCGGATAAACCCGACATCCCGATGTTGAGCAAACTCATGGTTCAAACCTTACTTTATGTTTTATAGAGGCGTTGTCGAAACGCCCGCCGCAGCGTAGTTCTGGTTAACGTTCATCTGCTTGGCAATCTGCGAAATCTTGCTTGCGTAGTTCGGGTCGGTGGCGTAACCGGCCTTTTGCAACTCGCGTACAAACTGTTCTGGGTTATCGGCCGACTTCAGCACTTCTTGATAGCGATTATTGCTCTGCAGCAAAGTCACCAGATCGTGGAAGCTGTCCTTGTACGAGGCATAGGAACGGAACTCGGCCGTCTCCTTGACCATCGCGCCATTACGGAACTCGCTGGTGATTGCCCGGGCCGAATCACCCTTCCAGTTGCTGCTCGCCTTGATACCGAACAGGTTGTGGCTGCTACTGCCATCCTGAGCACGCATGACCGACTTGCCCCAACCGGTTTCCAGTGCGGCTTGCGCCACTAGGTAACGCGGATCGACGCCGATACGAGCGGCGGCTTCCTCGGCCATCGGCAGCATGGTGTTGACGAATTCGTCGGCAGAACTGAAGGCTTTTTTCGCCGGCGCCAATGGAATCTGCGCCATCGCCCGGCCGTAAACCTGCATCTGCCCACCGGAGGCTTTGTCAGCCTCGGCGCGTGCCAGCCAGTCGCCGTTGTACAGCGGACCTGCGCCAGTGGTGGCGGTAGTCGTGGCGCGCTGTGGCAATTGCGTTGCGGCGCTTGTCGTGGTGGCCGAAGGCACCAGGCCTGCGAGCAAACGATCGGCCAGTTTCGGCGGCAGGGCCAAACGGCGCTGGTTGATCAATTCCATGTCGTTGCGGTGGGCCAATTGCGTGTTAGGCGCATTGACCGAACGCGAGGCCCACAGCGGACGCTCACCATTGAGGCGCGACAACGGGCCATTGGTGGCGACGGTGCCAGCGGCAATCGGCGTTGCCACGGCAGCGGCCTTGGCTTTGGCTTCTTCCTGCTTGGCGGCGGACGCGGCCGCAGCCTCACCCGGCGCCATTGGTTTGTTCTTCGACATCTGGCGCATCAGCACGTCGGCCAGACCGATACCACCGCCCTCGCGGGACATGGAAACGGCCAGTTGCTGGTCGTACATTTCCTGATACTGCTTGGCGGCCGGCGTGTTGAGAGGATTGTCCTCACCCAGGGCATTGGTCGCCGAACGCATCGATTTGAGCATCTCGCCGAGGAACAGCGATTCGAATTCCTGCGCAACTTTGCGCATGTTCGCATCACTGTCCTTGTCACCGACCTTTAGCTGGTTCAGACGATTGAGGTCAGAGTAAGAACCCGAATCGCTGCTGCTGACCAGACCGCTCTTGCGCATATCCATAGTCGTCGGCCTCAGATCACGATCAGGTCGGCTTGCAACGCGCCGGCCTGCTTCAGTGCTTCGAGAATGGCCATCAAGTCACCCGGTGCCGCGCCGACCTGGTTCACCGCACGGACGATCTCGTCGAGGGTGGTGCCCGGGCCGAACTTGAACATCGGTTTGGCTTCCTGTTCGGCGTTCACGCGCGAACGTGGCACGACAGCGGTCTGGCCGTTGGAAAGTGGGCCTGGCTGGCTGACGATCGGGTCTTCAGTAATGGTCACGGTCAGGCTGCCGTGGGTTACGGCGGCCGGCGAGACTTTCACGTTCTGACCGATGACGATGGTGCCGGTGCGCGAGTTGATGATGACTTTCGCCACCGCCTGACCCGGATCGACTTCGAGGTTTTCCAGGATCGACAGGTAGTCGACACGCTGGCTCGGATCGAGCGGTGCGGTAACGCGGATCGAGCCGCCGTCGATGGCCTGAGCGACACCAGGGCCGAGCATGTCGTTGATCTTGTCGACGATGCGTTTGGCGGTGGTGAAGTCGGAACGGTTGAGGTTCAACGTCAGGCTATTACCCTGATTGAAACCACTCGGCACCGAGCGCTCCACCGATGCACCGCCAGGGATGCGACCAGCCGACGGAACGTTGACAGTGATCTTCGAGCCGTCTCGACCTTCAGCATCGAAACCGCCCACGACCAGGTTGCCCTGGGCGATCGCATAGACGTTGCCGTCGATACCCTTGAGCGGGGTCAGCAACAGGGTGCCGCCACGCAGGCTCTTAGAGTTACCGATCGAGGCAACGGTGATATCGACCTGTTGGCCTGGCTTGGCAAACGCCGGCAGATCAGCACTGATGGACACCGCCGCGACGTTCTTCAACTGCACGTTGCCCGATCCCGGCGGCACTTTGATACCGAACTGCGAGAGCATGTTGTTGAAGGTCTGCAGGGTGAACGGAGTTTGCGTTGTCTGGTCACCGGTGCCGTTAAGCCCGACCACCAGGCCGTAACCGATCAATTGGTTGGACCGCACGCCGGAAATGCTGGCGATATCTTTCAGCCGCTCGGCGTGGGCACCAAAGGCTGCGGACATCATGGCCGCAGCGAGCATGAGGCTCTTGAAGTTCAACGTAGCCACCTAGAAAGGGAACAGCGGGCTGAGGAAGAAACGGTCGAACCAGCCTGGCTGACTCGCATCGGCAAACGAACCGGTGCCCGAGTAGGTGATGCGCGCGTCGGCGACACGGGTCGACGAAACGGTGTTGTCAGTGGCGATGTCATCGGCACGCACCAGACCGGCGATCCGCACCAGCTCATCGCCCGTGTTGAGGGTCATCCACTTCTCGCCGCGCACGGCGATGATACCGTTGGGCAGTACGTCGGCCACGGTCACGGTGATCGAACCGGTCAGGGTATTGCCCTGCGCAGCCTTGCTGTCGCCCTTGGTCGCGCGGTCAGCGCTGTAGCCGGCGTTCAGGCTCAGGTCATTGCTGCCCAGCGGGTTATTGGTGGTCAGACTGGAACCGAACAACGAAGTCAGGCCGACCGTGGTATCGCTGTTCTTGCCGATCTGCGAGTTAGCGTTTTTGCTCGCCTGGGTTCTCTCGTTCAGGGTGATGGTGATGATGTCACCGACCCGGAACGCCTTGCGATCGCTGTACAGGTTCTGCTCGAAGCCGGCCTGATAGATCGAGCCGTTGTTGGCGGCCGCCGGCAACGGCGTGCGCGGCAACACCGGGGCGTAGTAAGGGTCATTGGGCTTGGGCGTCGGAGCGACGCAGCCCGCGAGCGAGACGACTCCACTCAATGCCAGAACAGATACGAAGCGATTCATGACCCTACCTCACGGTGTTGCAGGCGACCTCATGGCCGCCTCATAGACTTGATTACAGATTCTGCGTTACGAACGAGAGCATCTGGTCGGCGGTGGAGATCACCTTGGAGTTCATCTCGTAAGCGCGCTGAGTGGTGATCATGTTGACCATCTCTTCAACGGTGCTGACGTTGGACGTTTCCAGGGTGTTCTGCAGCGTGGTACCGAAACCGTTCAGGCCCGGAGTACCGACTTGCGGCGCGCCGGAAGCAGCGGTTTCCAGGAACAGGTTGTTGCCCACCGCTTGCAGGCCGGCCGGGTTGATGAAGTCGGCGGTTTGCAGGTTGCCAATCACTTGGGAAGCCGGGTTGCCGGCAACGGTGATCGATACGGTGCCGTCACGGCCGACGGTGAAGGTCTGGGCATCGTTCGGAATGACGATGGCTGGTTCCAGAGCGAAACCGCTGGCGTTGACGACCTGGCCATTGGAATCGAGGTGGAAAGTACCGTCACGGGTGTAGGACGTGGTGCCGTCCGGTTGCAGAATCTGGAAGAAACCGCGACCGTCAACGGCCAGGTCCAGCGGCTGTTCGGTGGTTTGCAGGCTGCCGGCGGTGAAGTTTTTCTGCGTGCCGACAATGCGCACACCGGTACCCACTTGCAGACCCGACGGCAGTTCGCTGTCCTGGGTCGACTGGGCGCCTGGCTGACGCTTGATCTGATACAGCAAGTCCTGGAACTCGGCGCGGTCACGTTTGAAACCCGTGGTCGAGACGTTTGCCAGGTTGTTGGAAATGGTGGTCAGGTTAGTGTCCTGGGCGGACAGACCGGTTTTGGCAACCCATAGAGCCGGAAGCATTCGATTCTCCTCGTGCGCCTGTTTTACGGCGCGACGTTCTGATAATTAGCTGATCTGCAAGACCCGAGCCATGGCCTGGTCGTCGTCTTTGGCGGTGTTCATCATCTTGACGTGCAACTCGAACTGCTTGGCCAGGGCCAGCACCGAAGTCATTTCTTCCACGGCATTGACGTTGCTCGACTCCAGGAAACCCGACACCAGTTTGACGTTGGCATCGATCGGCGCAGGCTGGCCGTCCTTGGTGTAGATCGAGCCGTCGAGGCCCTTGTTCATGTTCTTGATGTCCGGGTTGACCAGTTTGATCCGGTCGACTTCCGCCATGACGCGCGGGCCTTCGCCCATCGCACGAATACTGATGGTGCCGTCTTCGCCGACTTCAATCTGCTGCTCGGGTGGCACGGCGATCGGACCGCCATTGCCCATCACCGGCATACCGTTGCCGGCACGCAGGACGCCGAGGGCGTCGACATTCAGGCTGCCGGTGCGCACGTAGCTTTCGCCGCCGTTGGGATTCTGCACGGCGATCCAGCCATTGCCGGTCACGGCGACGTCGAGGTCACGGCCGGTCTGCACCAGCGAGCCTGGCGTGAAATCAGTGGCGGGCCGTTCGCTCAGGGCAAACGCGCGCGCCGGAAAGCTGTCACCGAACACCGGCATCGAACGCGCCTGCTCCAGGTCGCGCTGAAAACCGTTGGTGGAGATGTTCGCCAGGTTGTTGGCATGAGCCTTCTGCGCCAGTGCGTTCTGGCTGGCGCCGGTCATTGCCACATAAAGGTACTTGTCCACACTCTTTCCTCTGCATGCCGGACGTTTGCCGCCCACCGCTGTACTGCTGAGCCATAAGCAATTTGCAGACCAACTTTTTTCTGGCGGCTTGAGGCCCGGCAAACAAAGGACTTGAGGGGTATTGCGGGGAATTGGGAAATGTATCGAAGTCGAAAAACCGGCGGTGTTATGCCGCTTCGCGGCAATCGACCAAAAGATCGCAGCGTGCCGCAGCTCCTACAGGAATCCGCATTCCAACTCTAGAAGCTGCCGAAGGTTCGGGCCGCGTCCGGACGATCTTTCGATCTTAGGCTTCAGGCTCTTTGCCCACCTCATACTCACGCAACTTATTGGCAATGGTCGTATGCGAAACCCCGAGGCGCTTGCCCAATTGCCGACTGCTCGGGTGCTCGGAATACAGACGTTCCAGCACGGCCTTCTCAAACCGCCCGACGATCTCGTCCAGCCCACCTTCAAGGGAAAAATCGCCAAGCGGCTGACGCACGCCATAATCCGGCAGGCGAATATGCTCGGCCTTGACCGTGCCGCCATCACACAGCGACACCGCCTGAAACAGCACGTTCTCCAACTGCCGCACATTACCCGGCCAGTGATAATGACTGAGCCGATCCATGGCCGTCGGCGCCAGTTTTGGTAGCGAACAGCCGATCTGTCGACTGGCCTGATCAAGAAAGTGCTCGACCAGCGGCGTCAAACCGTCGAGGCATTCGCGCAGGGGTGGAATATGCAGCGAAAGCACGTTCAAGCGGTGGTACAAATCCTGACGAAACTCGCCGCGAGCGCACAACTCGGACAAGTCCACCTGTGTTGCGCAGATCACCCGCACATCCAGATAAACCTCTTCATCGCTGCCGACGCGACGGAAGCAGCCGTCCTGTAAGAAGCGCAGCAATTTCACCTGCAAGCGCGGGCTCATTTCGCCGACACCATCGAGAAACAGCGTGCCGCCCGCCGTCAACTCCAGCAGACCGAGCTTGCCTTCAGCGCGTGCGCCTTCGAAAGCACCGGGGCCATAGCCGAACAGCTCGGTCTCGGCCATCGACTCCGGCAGGCCGGCGCAGTTGAGCGCCATCAGCGGCGATTGTCCGCGCGGACTGGCGAGGTGACAGGCGCGTGCCAGCAACTCCTTGCCGGTGCCGGTTTCGCCTTCTATCAATAGAGGTGCATCGAGGGGCGCCATGCGACGCGCTTCGCGCACCACCGCCGCCATGACTTTCGAGCTTTGGAAGATGCTGTCGAAACCGCGCAACTCCTGCTTGCGCACGTTATAGATGCGCTCGCCGACACGGTCGGCGCGATGCAAGGTCAGCACCGCACCGGCCATGGCTTCGCTGTCGTCGTGCTCCGATTGCAGCGGAGCGATGTCGGCGAGAAAAACGTCGCCCTTGACCTTGACCCGCATGCCGTTGATTCGCGATTTATTGGCGCGCACCAGTTCCGGCAGGTCGAAATCTTCGGCGTAGCGGGACAGCGGAATCCCCGGCACCTCGTCGACGCGCACGCCGAGCAACTGCGCCGCCGCGCGGTTGGCGGCGACAATCGAGCCACCCATATCGATCGACAACACCGGAAATTCCAGCGCACCGAGCAGTGCGTTCAACTCCATGTGCCGCCGCTCGCTGGGCATCAGCCCTACCCGCTTGACGCCGAACACCCCGGCAATCGATTCGAACTTCGGGCGCAACGCCTGGAACTGGATGTTGATCAGGTTCGGGCAATGCAGATAGATCGCGTTGCCATGCTCACCACCAACCTCGCCGCGCGCGACGTTGATCCCGTACGCCACCAACAGGTTGAGAATGTCGCGCAGGATGCCGATGCGGTTTTGGCAGTGGACTTTGATACGCATATAAAAGGCCCGAAAACGATGATTAACCTGTAGGAGCGAGCCTGCTCGCGATGAGGCTAGCCCAGCCAACTTCCCCATTGACTGATACACAGCAATCGCGAGCAGGCTCACTCCTACAGGGGGGTTGCGCCAGACTTTTCTGTCGCAGCGCGCAGATAATTGTCAAGATTATGTGACAGCAATGACCCTTTTCAAACCTGCAAATCACTGCAAACGCGAGATATCCGTCAAAGCGTAACGATTACTTTACGAATTAAAGGGAAAATTCCTACGCGAAGGCGATTCAACCTGCTGCACATCAACGCGCTCTCGGGTAATTCTGAGTCCATCGCTGGACATAACAAGAACGAATTCCCCTAGCAGGAGAGCAGTATGAAGCAGACGCAATACGTGGCCCGCGAGCCCGATGCGCAAGGTTTTATCGACTACCCCGCCGAAGAACATGCGGTGTGGAACACGCTGATCACTCGCCAACTGAAAGTGATCGAAGGTCGTGCGTGCCAGGAATACCTGGACGGTATCGAAAAACTCGGTCTGCCCCACGACCGCATTCCGCAACTGGGCGAGATCAACAAGGTGCTCGGCGAGACTACCGGTTGGCAGGTCGCGCGCGTTCCGGCACTGATTCCGTTCCAGACCTTCTTTGAATTGCTCGCCAGCAAGCAATTTCCCGTGGCCACCTTTATTCGCACCCGCGAAGAGCTGGACTACCTGCAAGAGCCGGACATTTTCCACGAGATCTTTGGTCACTGCCCGCTGCTGACCAACCCGTGGTTTGCCGAATTCACCCACACCTACGGCAAGCTCGGCCTGCAAGCCACCAAGGAAGAGCGCGTGTATCTCGCGCGCCTGTACTGGATGACCATTGAATTCGGCCTGGTCGACACCCCGCAAGGCAAACGCATCTACGGCGGGGGCATCCTCTCCTCACCGAAAGAAACTGTTTACTCGCTGTCGGACGAGCCCGAGCATCAGACCTTCGATCCGCTGGAAGCCATGCGCACGCCTTATCGCATCGACATCCTGCAACCGCTGTACTTTGTCCTGCCGAACCTCAAGCGTCTGTTCGACGTGGCCCATGAAGACATCATGGCCATGGTCAAGCAAGGCATGCAGCTGGGATTGCATGCACCGAAATTTCCGCCGAAGCCGAAAGCGGCCTGAGCAGAACCCGCTCGCGACTTGCGCGCAAAGATAGTAATTTCCAACAAGAATCGAATTCAGGAATACACCATGTCAACTTTGAACCAAGCCCACTGCGAAGCCTGCCGCGCCGATGCGCCACAAGTCAGCGACGAAGAACTGCCGATCCTGATCAAGCAGATCCCAGATTGGAACATCGAAGTTCGCGACAGCATCATGCAGCTGGAAAAAGTCTTCCTGTTCAAGAATTTCAAGCACGCGCTGGCGTTCACCAACGCCGTCGGCGAAATCTCCGAGGCCGAAGGTCACCACCCGGGTCTGCTGACCGAGTGGGGCAAAGTGACCGTGACCTGGTGGAGCCACTCGATCAAAGGCTTGCACCGCAACGACTTCATCATGGCCGCGCGCACTGACGAAGTGGCCAAGACCGCAGAAGGACGCAAGTAATGCACTTCGACGCCATCGGCCGGGTGCCCGGCGACCCGATCCTCGGTTTGATGGAGGCGTATGCGCAGGATGCCAATCCGCGCAAATTCGACCTCGGCGTTGGCGTCTACAAGGATGCCCAAGGCCTGACGCCCATCCCTGAAGCGGTGAAAATCGCCGAAGCGCGGCTGGTCGAAAGCCAGGACACCAAAACCTACATCGGTGGCCACGGCAACCCGCTGTTCGGCAAAGTCATCAATGAGCTTGTGCTGGGTGGCGACTCGAAACTGATCGCCGAACAGCGTGCAGGCGCCACCCAGACCCCGGGCGGCACCGGTGCCCTGCGTCTGGCTGCCGACTTCATCGCCCAATGCCTGCCGGGCAAAGGCGTGTGGTTGAGCAACCCGACCTGGCCGATCCACGAAACCATTTTCGCCACGGCTGGCGTCAAGGTCAGTCACTACCCTTACGTGGGCAGTGACAACCGTCTCGACGTCGACGCCATGCTCGCCGTGCTCAACGAAGTGCCGAAAGGTGATGTGGTGCTGCTGCACGCGTGCTGCCACAACCCGACCGGTTTCGACCTGAGCCACGACGACTGGCAGCGCGTGCTGGACGTGGTGCGCCGTCGCGACCTGCTGCCACTGATCGACTTTGCCTACCAAGGCTTTGGCGACGGTCTGGAGCAGGATGCGTGGTCGACCCATTTGTTCGCCGCGCAAGTGCCGGAGTTGCTGATCACCAGTTCCTGCTCGAAGAACTTCGGCCTGTATCGCGACCGTACCGGTGCGCTGATCGTCTGCGCGAAAACCGCCGACAAGCTCATCGACATTCGCAGCCAACTGGCCAACATCGCCCGCAACCTGTGGTCAACGCCACCGGATCACGGCGCGGCCGTGGTCGCGACCATCCTTGCCGACCCGGAGCTGAAAAGCCGCTGGGCCGACGAGGTGGAAGCCATGCGTTTGCGCATCGCGCAGTTGCGTAGTGGTTTGGTGGAAGCGCTGGAGCCGCACGGTCTGCGCGAGCGTTTTGCGCACATTGGCGTGCAGCGCGGGATGTTCTCTTACACCGGCCTGTCGCCGGAGCAAGTGAAACAACTGCGCGAGCATCACAGCGTGTACATGGTGAGTTCGGGCCGGGCGAACGTGGCCGGTATCGATGCGACACGTCTGGCGCTGCTGGCCGAGGCCATAGCCAACGTCTGCAAGTAATACCGCAATACCCCTGTAGGAGCTGCCGGAGGCTGCGATCTTTTGATCTTGTTTAAAAGCAGGATCAAAAGATCGCAGCCTTCGGCAGCTCCTACATTGGTTTCGGCGACCTGCCTCCCTGCGGCCATTTGTCGCAATAATTCGAATTAAAAGTCTGATTGTCATTTTTCCTGCTGTATCCTGCGCAGGCTTTCCAAAAGCGCGGATCTACCAGATCTATCAACAGACTTAGCGAGGAGCGCAACCATGCACGAGATTCCTAATCTCCCCTTCCCAAGCCTGCACGTACCTGAGCAGACGACCACGCAACAAGCCGGTGCCCAACAGCCCGAGTCGAAAGAAGCCGTTGAGAGCCGCCCGGCCGACAGCGAAGAGTAAAACCCGCCGTACAGACCGTGTGGAAAGCGCTAACATGCGCTTTCCACACTGCCTGAATGCCCGAGCCCTGCCATGACCGACGAATTCTCCGAAAACCAAGCCGCCGTTCTGATCGGTGCCACCGAGAAAATGATCGAGATCTGGAGCCGACTCTCCCCCGAAAAACAGGCCGCTCTGCTCGCCCGTTTTGGCAGCGAAGAAAACGCCCTCGCCGCACTGGTCACCACGCAACTGGTCGCCCCGGCCAAATCCTGAAACCGCCGTCTGGCAAATAGTTTTACTTTTCCCCGCCCCAGAGCCGTTCGCGTCGGTATCATAAGCAGCCTATCTAATCTGCTGCTCCCGTGGACCTTTTCCCATGTCGTTCTCCAAGTCAGAGCCCCAGCGCCCCCTGGCGGTCACGCTGCAAGTCGTTTCCATCGTCCTCTTCACCTTTATCGGCTATCTCAACATCGGCATCCCGCTCGCTGTGCTGCCGGGCTACGTCCACAGCGACCTAGGTTTCGGCGCAGTAATCGCCGGTCTGGTGATCAGCGTGCAATACCTCGCCACCCTGCTCAGCCGCCCTTACGCCGGCAAGATCATCGACAACAAGGGCAGCAAACTCGCGGTGATGTATGGCTTGGCCGGGTGCGGTTTGAGCGGCGTGTTCATGCTGATTTCGGCGTGGACTCCGAACATGCCGATGCTCAGCCTGATCAGCCTGTTGATCGGTCGACTGGTGCTGGGCAGCGCGGAAAGCCTGGTCGGTTCCGGCTCGATTGGCTGGGGGATCGGCCGCGTCGGCGCGGCGAACACCGCCAAGGTGATCTCGTGGAACGGCATCGCCAGTTACGGCGCACTGGCCGTCGGCGCACCGTTCGGGGTGTGGCTGGTCGGCCAACTTGGCTTGTGGAGCATGGGCGTCAGCATCATTTTGCTGGCGGCGTTAGGCCTGCTGCTGGCATGGCCTAAGACTGCCGCGCCGATTGTCATCGGTGAGCGTCTGCCGTTCATGCATGTGTTGGGACGGGTCTTTCCTCACGGTTGCGGACTGGCGCTGGGTTCGATCGGCTTCGGCACCATCGCCACCTTCATTACCCTGTATTACGCCACTCAGCATTGGGACAACGCGGTGCTGTGCTTGAGTCTGTTCGGCGCCAGCTTCATCGGCGCGCGCCTGCTGTTCGGCAACCTGATCAACCGCCTCGGCGGCTTCCGCGTGGCGATTGCCTGCCTGTCGGTTGAAACCCTTGGCCTGTTGCTGTTGTGGCTCGCGCCGGATGCGCACTGGGCATTGGCTGGCGCGGCATTGAGCGGTTTCGGCTTCTCACTGGTGTTCCCGGCGCTGGGTGTGGAAGCAGTGAATCTGGTTCCAGCGTCGAGTCGCGGCGCAGCAGTCGGCGCCTATTCGTTGTTCATCGACTTATCGCTGGGGATCACCGGACCGGTGGCCGGGGCAATTGCTGCCGGATTCGGCTTCGCCTCGATCTTCCTGTTCGCCGCCCTCGCCTCCCTGAGTGGGTTGGCGTTGAGCGTGTATCTGTACAAGCACACCGCAAAATACCGGGAAGACTAGAAATCCACCTTGCCACGCCCGGCCTTGATACTGCCGCGCTTGGTTTTCGACTCGAGCCGACGCTTCTTCGAGCCGAGCGTCGGCTTGGTCGGACGGCGTTTCTTTTCGACTTTGGTGGCGCTGAGGATCAGCTCGACCAGACGCTCCAGCGCATCGGCACGGTTGGCTTCCTGCGTGCGGTACTGCTGGGCCTTGATGATCAACACGCCATCGCTGGTGATACGACTGTCGCGCAACGCCAGCAGCCGTTCCTTGTAGAACTCGGGCAAGGACGAGGCCGGAATATCGAAGCGAAGGTGCACGGCGCTGGAGACCTTGTTGACGTTCTGCCCCCCGGCGCCCTGGGCGCGAATGGCCGTCAATTCGATCTCGGCATCCGGCAGATGCACGTTGTTGGAAATCACCAGCATGGAAAAGCGTCCGTATTCAGAACGCGCAGGATACCGCGAAACAGATGCCGGGCTTGCTCGCCATTTGAATCAGGCCGCCACCGTGTTTGAGTTACCATTCCAAATCTTGCCCTTACTACATCAATGCAGGAAGCATAAGCATGACCAACAAAGCAGTTATCGTTTTCAGCGGCGGACAGGACTCAACCACCTGTTTGATCCACGCACTGACTCACTACGATGAAATACACTGCATCACGTTTGACTACGGTCAGCGTCATATCGCCGAAATTGAAGTCGCGCAGCATCTTTCCAAAAAGCTCGGCGTGACCGTGCATAAAACCCTTGATGTGTCCTTGCTCAATGAGCTGGCGATCAGCAGCCTCACGCGCGACAACATTCCGGTCCCGACCGTGAATAGCTCCGGAGAAAGCCTGCCAAGCACTTTCGTGCCGGGAAGAAACATTCTTTTTCTGACCCTGGCTTCAATCTATGCCTATCAAGTTCAGGCTAAGACGGTCATTACCGGTGTTTGTGAAACAGACTTCTCTGGTTACCCCGATTGCCGGGATGAATTCGTCAAGGCACTGAATAAAGCCCTTGAGCTAGGCATGGATTATAAGTTGCAACTTGAAACGCCACTGATGTGGCTGAACAAGGCAGAGACCTGGGCCTTGGCGGATCACTATAACCAGTTGGAACTGGTTCGCGAAGAAACACTGACCTGTTACAACGGCATCAAAGGCAGCGGATGTTCCGATTGCGATGCATGTAATCTTCGCGCGAAAGGGCTGAATGAGTTTCTGACCAACAAAGAACAGGTTACGCGCAGCCTGAAAGCGAAACTGAGTTTGAAGTAAACCCACAGCAAGAAGCGCTCACTAAAGCATGAAAATATCATGCCCAGTGAGCGCCATCCTTCATTTATTGCGTCTGCGCACCTGTCAGATATTTCTTGAACAAAGACCTCGCGCCGTAGGCTGGCAAAATATTAAAAAACGCGAAGCCTACCTTTATCGCAATCTGAACATAGATCATGCCGAGTATCGCGCTGTTCTCCATCGTTCCGTAAAAGGCGATATAGCAGAATAGAAAACTATCGATGATCACCGCAAACAACGTACTTAAGAACACTCGCAAAAACAGAAATCTGGAATTGGTGAGTTCTTTTATCTTGCACAACAAATATGAATTTATATTCTCGGAAACCAGAAACGAAACCGAAGAGGCTACCAGGACTGCAGAGAGTTGACTGATAACATCATTGTAAGCCCCATCAAGCTTCCAACCCGGCAGCCCTGGAAGATGGGTAGTAATGGCAAGCAAGATGATAATGGCCGCATTACTGATGAAAGCAAAGAGAATCGCCTTTCGCGCGAGCCTGAGGCCGAACGTCTCATTCAGCAGGTCAACGATCAGAAACGTCAGCGGATAAAGAAAGGTCCCCGGCGTGACGACAATATCAAAATATTCCAGATAGATCGGCTTCGTGGCGGCAATACTGGTAAAGATGTAAAGCGTGAACAGCATCAGGTTCAGGATGATGTAGATCATCCAGGAACTCTCGTGACGGTCATTTATTTCGTAGGCGGTGAGCGCTCCGCCCTGGGAATAAAACTTCTTGTACAGGTTTTTCACTTCTATTTTATTTAGATTATCCATAATCTCACTATTCAACACTTCACTTAGCTTTATTTTGATTATTTTTCCGGTCGCAATGACCATAATGACGGCCAGGCTTTTTCCATTTTCAAACCCTAGCAGCTTGTACTTGCTGTTTTCCGTTTCAACGCTGCAGTCCATTAAATCGTTCCTCGATTATATCCCCGATAACACAAACACGATCAGAGCCAGCGTCAACTTCATGGGTAATAAACATTTTGCCTGTGAGTTTGTCATACACCAGCTTTTCCTTATCGCTGCTCGCCGCCCCCTTCTGCACGATCAATAAGTCGCCCGGCTCATTCATACCCCTGATCTCATTCTCCAGCAGCACGCCTATCAAGTTGAAGGATGTACCGAAGTAGTAAGTCAGTGGGTAAATCGTGGCCAGTTCACCAATTCTTTTGTCAAGACTCTGGACAACCAGGCTTTCCTTTATCACTGGCACGGCCGCTGGATTCATGTTTCCCTGCGGCGAAATGCTGCTGTCTATTATTTCTTTCTCTTCAAAGTCGATCGTCTCTATTTCCTCATAAGAAACCCCGAAGAAATCAGAAATCTTGCGGACAGTGGCGTGCTGTACATTGACCACCTTGCCCTCAAGAATGTTGTAGATGGTCGTTCTGGTCAATCCACTGGAATTGCACAGAGACAACTGCGTCTCGCCCCTGCTCTTTATCAAGTATTTGATATTGTTTTTCAGATTCTCCGATCTTTCTCTTCTGTGCATAAAATGCTTACCATCTTTTTATAAAGGCAATTGGAAACACGCCACGAGTGATCATTCAGTGGTCACAGGCAAACTATGCAGATAGTTGTACTGGTGTTAGAGCCGCGAGAGATCATAGCATTCTCCATCCTTGGTTCCGGTACAAAAAGTCATCTGAAAAACAGCGCATGGTGCAGCTTCGCAGGATCACTTCGCAATCTGTAATGACTCGTTAATTCACTTGGCCTCCCCCGAGGCTTGGAGCGCCCAAGCTCCCGACCTGCAGTTCTACACCCACCTACCGGACAAAAAGAATCATTTTCTTTGAACAATGTTCATTTTTTTGATTAATTTTTCTGGCGTTCCCCAGTGAAAAATCTATGATGCGTCGAGCAACCCGCTCCTCCACCAACAAACGGCGGCCATGGAAACGGGTTATTCATACAGGGATAAGTTTGCGCGTACTGACGCCAAAACACGGAATCCAACTGTATAGCGCTCAGCCAACACGGACGTACGCGAACACGCGAAACCAGGGAAGGAATAGCAATCATGGCAGTCACTACCGAACCGCTTGTAAACCAGGCTGACCTACTGCAACGAGGCCTGGCGGAACTTCGAACGGAAGATGCCGAACTGGCGGCGATCCTCGACGCTGAAGTCGCACGCCAACACCAAACATTGTCACTGGTCTCTTCCTCCTGCGCAGTCAAGCCTCGTACTTTGGTGGCATCCGCGTCAGCGCTGGTCAACGTGACGGCCGAGGGCATGCCCGGCAGGCGCTATAACGCAGGGTGCGAGAACGTCGATCTGGTCGAGTCGCTGGCCATCCGCAGAGCTCGGGAGCTGTTCGGCGCCCAATACGCAAACGTCCAATCACACTCGGCATCGAACGCCACTTACCAGGTGCTTACTGCTTTGCTCGAGCCGGGCGATACCCTGCTGGGAATGGCCGTTGAACACGGCGGTGATCTCACCCACGGCAGCTCAAAAGCCTTCTCGGGCGCCTACTACAAAGCGATCCAGTACGGGACGACTTCAGAGGGTGTCATCGACTACGACAATGTGCGCAGACTGGCCCTTGCTCACCGCCCGCGCATCATCATGTGCGGCGCAACAGCCTATTCGCGGGCCGTGGATTTCGAGCGCTTTCGCGAAATTGCCGATGAAGCCGGGGCCATTCTGCTCGCTGACATTTCGCATATCGCCGGACTGGTTGCCACGGGACGGCATCCCAGCCCGATCGACGTCGCACACATCACGACGACCTGCACACACAAGCAACTGGCGGGACCTCGCGGCGGGTTGATCCTCTCGGGTCGTGACGCGAACACCAAAGTTCCCGGCTTGCGGATAACCTTCCGTCGCGCCCTCGATCAAGCGGTGTTTCCGCAAATGCAGGGAGCGCCAGCCGTCAACATGATCGCGGCCAAGGCTGCCGCGCTGGGCTACGCAATGTCTGCAGAGTTCGACGCGTACATGTCGCGGATTCGCAGCGCAGCCGATGAACTCGCCAGTGCGTTTCAGGCCCATGATTACGAGGTAGTGGGCGGGCGCAGTGAAAACCACACCGTACTGATTCGCTTGCGTGGCGGCATTACTGGTGCCATTGCCGAGTCGGCGCTGGAGCGCTGCGGGATCATCGTCAACAAACATCGTGTTCCCGGCGAGACCCGACCTGCGCTCATTACCAGCGGGTTGCGCATCGGCACCGGCTCGATGGCGCAACGTCACATCGACGGCAAGGGATGCCGTGAAGTCGTCGATTTGATCTGCCAGATCCTCGACAAGGTGACGCCGCTCGGCGAGCTGGAGTACACACTGGATCCCTCGTTACAGGAGCAATTCCGTTCTCAGGTCGAAGCGTTGTGTAAGGCCTATCCCATCGCCGATTACGTATAACGGCGAACACAAAAAACCCGGCACTTGGCCGGGTTTGTTGTTTTTGCGGTTGGCTTACTTCGCCGCAGAACCCGCCGCGTGCAACGCCTGCTGCGCACCACGCTTGTTTTTGATCACGTAGCAGCCCCACATGAACACAACCCACACCGGAATCGCGTAGACCGAGATCTGGATGCCCGGGATCAGC
Source organism: Pseudomonas sp. LBUM1648 (assembly GCF_059716145.1). NCBI lineage: Bacteria > Pseudomonadati > Pseudomonadota > Gammaproteobacteria > Pseudomonadales > Pseudomonadaceae > Pseudomonas > Pseudomonas sp. LBUM1648. The sequence continues at coordinate 1,710,084 of NZ_CP166808.1, read as the reverse complement.
AGCATCACACCAAGGATGAACGCTACGAACGCCAGGCAAATGTAGTTGCCATACGGATACCACAGGGCCTTGAACAGCGGCGTCTGTTTGGTCTTGTTCATGTGCTGGCGGAACTTGAAGTGCGAGAAGCTGATCATCGCCCAGTTGATCACCAGGGTCGCCACTACCAGCGACATCAGCAACTCCAGCGCGTGTTGCGGGATCAGATAGTTGAGCAGCACCGCCACCAGCGTCACCGCCGCCGAAGCGAGGATCGAACGCACTGGCACGCCGCGCTTGTCGATCTTCGCCAGACCTTTCGGCGCGTCGCCCTGCTCGGCCATGCCCAGCAACATGCGGCTGTTGCAGTAGGTGCCGCTGTTGTACACCGACAGCGCCGCAGTCAGCACGACGAAGTTGAGGATATGCGCTGCGGTGCTGCTGCCGAGCATCGAGAACACTTGTACGAACGGGCTGCCGCTATAGGAATCGCCGGACGCATTGAGGGTTTCCAGCAGGCTGTCCCACGGGGTCAGCGACAGCAGAATAACCAGGGCGCCGATGTAGAAAATCAGGATCCGGTAGATCACCTGGTTGATCGCTTTCGGGATCACGGTTTTCGGTTTGTCGGCTTCGGCTGCGGTGAAACCGAGCATTTCCAGACCGCCGAAGGAGAACATGATGATCGCCATGGCCATCACCAGACCGCTAACGCCGTTGGGGAAGAAGCCGCCGTGAGCCCAGAGGTTGCTGACCGAGGCCTGCGGGCCACCATGGCCGCTGACCAACAGGTAGCTGCCCAGCGCGATCATGCCGACGATCGCCACGACCTTGATGATCGCGAACCAGAATTCGGCTTCACCGAAGACTTTGACGTTGGCCAGGTTGATCGCATTGATCAGCACGAAGAATGCAGCGGCGGAAACCCAGGTCGGGATATCCGGCGCCCAGTAATGAATGTATTTGCCGACCGCAGTCAGCTCGGACATGCCCACCAGAATGTACAGAATCCAGCAGTTCCAGCCCGACAGAAAGCCGGCGAAGCCGCCCCAGTACTTGTGCGCAAAATGACTGAAGGAACCGGCCACCGGCTCTTCGACAATCATTTCGCCGAGCTGGCGCATGATCATGAAGGCGATGAAGCCGCAGATGGCGTAGCCGAGGATCATCGACGGGCCAGCGGATTTCAGCACCCCGGCCGAGCCGAGGAACAATCCGGTACCGATCGCGCCACCGAGGGCGATCAGTTGAATATGGCGATTTTTCAGGCCGCGTTTCAGCTCGCCTGATTGCGAGGGTTGTCCACTCATGAAAAAGGTCTCACGCAAGGTTTGATGATGTTCAGTAGACGTTGCTGCAAGGTTGCGATTTCAAGCAGCCCCGATCAAACCCCAGCGCAGGCACCAGGAGTTCAGCTTTTTTACAACGGTCATGCGTCACCTGTTTGTTTTTATCTGTGACGAAATCGAACCCGACACGCTTGTGGCGCGGCGGAGTGAACAAGGCGGGTAGCCTTGAGATTTGCGCGATTACGCAGAGGGTCACAGTTAAAACGCGGCGCATTGTACACCGCTAACCCCCTGCTGCCAGACTCCGCTGGATCAGCGTGTCGGTTGCCGGGATTGCGTGTGTCCGCCTCGAGACGCTCGAGCGGCTGCAAAAATTGAGTCAGACCTTTGCAGGTCATCGACGGGGACGAGGGGAAAACCGTCCCACGGTGAGAGGTGGAGATCAGTCACGGCGTTCATTGCGCCTCCTTCTTGTTATGCACCTGCACGACAGGCATGGGACGCATCTCACCCTTCCAGCGCAGCTGAAACAAGCGTGCCAGAGCCTTGCACAACACCCAGCTGGGCGAGCTCCGGCAGTTTTTCCTTACAGCTTCGGCGCACGTTGTCGTTCATTGGGTTTTCGCGTGGTTTTCGTAAATATTTCTTTACGAGGCGTAACGTGAAATTTCCATTTCAGAATTTTCTGTCAGACGTCTGCACATTGACGGTGGTTTGCGCTGGATGACAATCCGCTGGCTGATGGGCGTTTTGTTTCCAAGTGAGCGGAAATATTTTTGCCAGACGAAAAAAAACGCCAACCCTGAGGTTGGCGTTTTTCATTCAGTCACTGAATCCGATCACTCAGGCTTCTTGCGACCGAACCCCGGACGCTGACCAGAACCGGCCGGTGCGCCACGGCGATTGCCCGACGGCTTGTCACCGTCAACAAGCTTGATGCCCGGACGCTTCGGCGCCGGTTTGGCCGGACGCTTGTTGGTGGTGTCAGCAGGACGATCCGCTACCGGTGTACCGCGACCGGCAGGTGCACGGCCTTCGCCACGCTCGGTACGGCCGCGTGGAGCGCGCTCGCCATCCGGACGCGCGGCAGGCTTGCGACCCGGACGCTCACCTTCGATCTGCGGCTCGCGGCCTGGACGTGGGCCGGTCGGCGCGCCAGCGGCTGGACGCAGAGTGCGCACGCGCTCGGTCTTGGCCATCGGCCGCGACGATTTGCGCTGCATGCGCTCAAGCTTGTCTTTGCTCTTGGCGTTCAGTTGTGGCATCGCTACCGGCGTCAGACCGACTTCAGCACTGAGGATGTCGACTTCGTACTGACTCATTTCGCGCCAGCGCCCCATCGGCAGGTCGGAGTTGAGGAACACCGGGCCGAAACGCACGCGCTTCAGACGGCTGACAACGAGACCTTGCGACTCCCACAGACGACGAACCTCACGGTTACGACCTTCCATGACCACGCAGTGATACCAGTGGTTGAAACCTTCGCCGCCCGGAGCCTGCTTGATGTCGGTGAACTTGGCCGGGCCGTCTTCCAGCACGACGCCAGCCTTCAGACGCTCGATCATTTCGTCATCGACTTCACCGCGTACACGCACGGCGTATTCACGGTCCATCTCGTAGGACGGGTGCATCAGGCGGTTGGCCAGTTCACCGTCGGTGGTGAACATCAACAGACCGGTGGTGTTGATGTCGAGGCGACCGATGTTGATCCAGCGTCCTTCTTTAGGACGTGGCAGCTTGTCGAACACGGTCGGACGGCCTTCCGGGTCGTCACGGGTGCAGATCTCGCCATCGGGTTTGTTGTACATGATCACGCGGCGTACCGATTCGGCAGCTTCTTCACGCTTGATCACCTTGCCATCAATGGTGATGGCGTCGTGCATGTCGACGCGCAGGCCGAGGGTGGCGTCTTTGCCATTGACCTTGATCCGGCCCTGGCTGATCCAGGCTTCTACGTCGCGGCGTGAGCCGACGCCGATACGGGCGAGGACTTTCTGCAGTTTTTCGCCTGCTGGGCCGATTTCCTGGTCGTCTTTCTGAATGATGTCGCTCATCTGGGCACCTCCCGGTGTGGTCTGTTCAGGCGGCGCCTGAAGCATTGAAAACTGTTTGCTTTGCCGAAGGGATCGACGAAGGGTCGCGAATCATACGCGGATGTGGGCCATCGCGCATCAGAGACTAGCTGATCGATCGACAGTTATTTCTTTTTCCGCCGACCGGCGCCGCCAAGCTTGATCAGGCGCAGCGCAGCTTCGGCCAGCACGATGCGCTTGTCATCCTTGTCGAGTTTCTTCCAGGCTTTGATTTCGCGCTTGCTGCGCCCGCAGCCGAGGCAAATGTCATCGGTGAATTTGCAGAGGCTGATGCAGGGGTCTTTAGTCGAGCTCATGGGGTCTCACTTGAAGATCAAAAGATCGCAGCCTTCGGCGAGCCTCAGTCCTCGAACTCGCGGCGTTCGGCTTCGATCGCTTCGGCCAGCGCGCGGGCTTCGGCTTCTTCTTCGCTCAGTTCGGGTTCTGGTGCGGACTGCTCCAGGGCAGCAACGGCAGCCAAGAGTTTTTCCCGGGCCTCGGCAACACCAAGAATGTCCTCTTCAGGTTCGGCTTCAGGCTCGGTCTCAGGTTCAACATCAATGACTGGCTCGACAATTTCAACCTCAGGCTCGGTCGGCAGCACGTCGCCATCGGCACCATCACGCAGCAAATCGTCGAAGTCGGTCTTGATCCCCTCCTCCATGCTGTCCAGCTCCAGCAGCAAGGTGTGGAAACTGGTTTCCTCCTTCTCCTCTTCCGGCTCGGCACTGGCGTCGGCCAGTTCCTGCAAACTCTGCGGCACCGGGGCATCGTCGAAATCCAGCACCGGGTCGGCTTCCATCTCGCGCAACTCGGCCAGCGGCGGCAGGTCTTCAAGGTTCTTCAGGTTGAAGTGATCGAGAAACGCCTTGGTGGTGGCGAACATCGCCGGTTTGCCCGGCACGTCGCGGTAACCGACGATGCGGATCCACTCGCGCTCGATCAGGGTTTTGACGATGTTGCTGTTGACCGCCACACCACGAACGTCTTCGATCTCGCCTCGGGTGATCGGCTGGCGATAGGCAATCAGCGCGATGGTTTCCAGCAAGGCACGGGAATAACGCTGCGGGCGTTCTTCCCAGAGGCGGCCAACCCACGGCGAAAACTTCTCGCGAATCTGCAGGCGATAGCCGGACGAGACTTCCTTCAGCTCGAACGCGCGCCCATCACAGGACTTGGCCAACAATGCCAGGGCTTTCTTGAAGACCGGCGGTTCTGGCCGCTCGCCCTCTTCGAACAGTTCGTAGAGGCGCTCAAGGGATTGCGGTTTTCCCGAGGCCAACAGAAAGGCTTCAAGCAGGGACGCCAGCTCGCGGGGTTCAGTCAGGTTCATGTTTCGACTCGTTATTCGGCTCGGGCTCGCACGTGGATCGCGGCGAACGGCTCATTCTGCACCAGCTCGACCAAGGATTCCTTGACCAGTTCAAGGATCGCCATAAAGGTCACTACCACACCGAGGCGACCTTCTTCGGCAGTGAACAGCTCGACGAACGGCACAAAACCGCCGCCCTTGAGCCGTTCCAGCACATCGCTCATGCGCTCGCGGGTGGACAGGGCCTCGCGGCTGACCTGATGGCTTTCAAACATGTCGCCACGGCGCAGCACTTCGGCCATGCACATCAGGATTTCTTCCAGCGCCACATCGGGCAACAACTTGCGCGCCCGGGCTTCCGGGGCGTCGAGCTTGGGCACCACGACGTCGCGGCCAACCCGGCTCAAGCCATCAATGCCTTCAGCGGCCGCCTTGAAGCGTTCGTACTCCTGCAAGCGGCGGATCAGTTCGGCGCGCGGGTCGTCTTCTTCGTCTTCGACGGTTTCGGCCCGTGGCAGCAGCATGCGCGACTTGATCTCGGCCAGCATCGCGGCCATCACCAGATACTCGGCGGCCAGTTCAAGACGCACCGACTGCATCAACTCGACATAACCCATGTACTGGCGGGTGATTTCCGCCACCGGGATGTCGAGGATGTTGATGTTCTGTTTGCGGATCAGGTACAGCAGCAGGTCGAGCGGGCCTTCGAAGGCTTCAAGGAAGACCTCGAGTGCATCCGGTGGAATGTAAAGGTCCAGCGGCATTTCCATGACCGCCTGGCCATAGACCATGGCAAACGGCAGTTCCTGCTGGGCGCCGGCCTGCGGATCGACAACGGTTTCTACTGCGGACATTCAGGCCTCGACCATGAACGGGGCAGGATCGCCGCAACCGACGCGGATCACTTCCGGATCGTCGCCGGTCAGGTCGATCACGGTGGAGGCCTTGATGCCGCCAAAACCGCCGTCGATGATCAAGTCCACTTGGTGTTCGAGCAACTGGCGCATTTCGTACGGATCGCTCAGTGGATCTTCGTCGCCGGGCATGATCAGGGTCACGCTCATCAGCGGCTCGCCGAGTTCGGCCAACAGCGCCAACGCAATCGGGTGGCTCGGCACGCGCAGGCCGATGGTGCGCTTCTTCGGATGCAGGAGCAGCCGCGGCACTTCACGGGTGGCATTGAGAATGAAGGTGTACGGCCCTGGCAGGTGCGCCTTGAGAATGCGGAAGGTGCCGGTGTCGATCTTGGCGTAGTTACCCAGTTGCGACAGATCGCTGCAGATCAGCGCGAAGTTGTGTTTCTCATCGAGCTGACGCAGCCGCCGCACGCGCTCAATGGCCGTCTTGTCGCCAATCTGGCAACCAATGGCGTAGGAAGAGTCCGTGGGATAAATCACCACCCCGCCCTTGCGGATGATCTCGACTGCCTGTTTGATCAGGCGCGCTTGCGGGTTTTCCGGATGAATCTGGAAAAATTGACTCACATTCTCTACCTGTTCAGACGGCGGCAATAACTGTGTCATGTTTGAACCGACACCACAGGGGTGGAAGGTCCTCGGGAACCGGCCGGTATTGGCCGATCTCGGACCAGCCTCCAGGGCCATGAAAATCACTGCCGGCGCTGACCAGCAGACCGAACTCACGGGCAAGGATTGCCAGGCTGCCCACCTGTTCCGCAGGCTGATGGCCATTGACCACTTCGATCGCATGCCCGCCCGCTTGAATATAGTCGGCAATCAGCTTTCGGCGCTTGCTGCGGGTGAAATCGTAGTGCCATGGATGCGCCAGACTGACCCAAGCCCCGGCGGCGCGCAGAGTACCGACAGTGTCTTCCAGAGTCGGCCAGTGCAGTTTGACGTCGCCCAGCTTGCCGGCGCCAAGCCATTTGCGGAATGCCTCGGCGCGATCCTTTACATAACCTTCACGCACCATCCAGTCGGCGAAATGCGGACGGGCCGGCGCGTTGCCGCTGTCACCCAGTGCTTGCTGGATCTGTCGTGCGCCGTCGAGGGCGCCGGGCATGCCCTTGAGGGCGAGCTTGCGGCTTATTTCTTCCGACCGCAGCCAGCGGCCATCGTGCAACTTGGCGATGGCCTCGACCAGCGGCGCGGCGTTGACGTCGAAACCGTAGCCCAACACATGGATGGTCGCGCCGCCCCAGGTGCAGGAGAGTTCGACGCCATTGACCAGTTGCATCCCCAACTCAGTCGCGGCCATGCGCGCTTCGGCGAGGCCTTCGAGGGTGTCATGGTCGGTCAATGCCAAGACTCGCACGCCGTTCTCGAACGCACGCGCAACCAGAACCGCAGGCGCCAGGGCGCCATCGGAGGCCGTGCTGTGGCAGTGCAAATCAACATTCACGGGGAGTTGTAACCTCAAATCAGCCGGCGCTATCGCGCGCCCATATGTTTGTTATTATGCCGCCACATCCAGCTTCTGGCTCTCACTGTGAAACAATTCATCGATTTCATCCCGCTTCTGCTGTTTTTCATCGTTTACAAACTTGATCCACGGGTCGTCGACATTGCGGGCCATGAAGTCACTGTAGGCGGTATTTACAGCGCCACTGCGATGCTGATCATCAGCTCTCTGGCGGTGTACGGCGCGCTTTTCATCAAACAGCGCAAGCTGGAAAAGAGCCAATGGCTGACCCTGATCGCCTGCCTCGTGTTCGGCAGCCTGACCCTGGCCTTCCACAGCGAGACGTTCCTGAAATGGAAAGCCCCGGTGGTCAACTGGTTGTTCGCTGTCGCCTTCATCGGCAGCCACTTCATCGGTGACCGCCTTCTGATCAAGCGCATCATGGGCCATGCACTGACCCTGCCGGATCCAGTCTGGACGCGCCTGAACATCGCCTGGATCGCCTTTTTCCTGTTCTGCGGGGCCGCCAACCTGTTCGTCGCCTTCACCTTCCAGAGCATCTGGGTGGACTTCAAGGTGTTCGGCAGCCTGGGCATGACCGTGCTGTTCCTGGTGGCTCAGGGCATTTATCTGTCACGTCACCTGCACGACACCGATACCACAACACCAAAAACCGAGGACTGACATGCTCTACGCAATCATTGCCACCGACGTTGCCAACTCGCTCGAAGCTCGCCTGGCCGCGCGCCCTGCGCACCTGGAACGCCTGCAAGTGCTCAAGGGCGAAGGCCGCATCGTATTGGCCGGCCCGCACCCGGCCGTCGACAGCAATGATCCGGGTGCAGCGGGTTTCACCGGCAGCCTGATCGTCGCCGAATTCGATTCCCTTAGCGCCGCGCAAGCCTGGGCCGATGCCGATCCGTACATCGCTGCCGGCGTGTACGCCACTGTGATCGTGAAGCCGTTCAAGCAAGTCCTGCCGTAACTTTCCCCCGCAAATCCTCCACGCGATGAACCTTGTCGGTTCATCGCGTTCTCAATCGCTCATTATTCTTGTTTGCCTGCCGACAACCTGCCCAATATCCATTTGGAAACAGGTGTCGCGATGCGCAAGGGTCCGTTGTGTCTGATGTTGGTCACGTTGTCGATCATGGCGCCCGCCCATGGTGAGGAAGCCACCGAAGGCGGCAGCTCTACGCCATTGTCATTGAGTGCCGGCAGCCAGATCACCGAGTTGCAACAGCGTCTCAAGGCCAGCGAGCAGCAGCGCGAAGAATTGAACAAACAACTGCAAAATGCCGACAACACCCAGCTCGCCCGGTTGCGCCAAGAGAACCAGCGCCTCAAGCTGCAACTCAAGGAAGCCCAGGCCAGCACGCTGCCGCGCCTGCTGACCGATCAGCAGCAGTGGTTCGTCACCGGCGCCGGGGTAGCGCTATTGGCGCTGCTCTGCGGTATCTTTGCCAGTGGTGCAAGCCGAAAACGTCGGCAATGGCTAAATTGAGTGAGTCATGAGCGAGCTGTTACTTATTGATGATGACGTGGAGCTGTGTGAGCTCCTGAGCAGTTGGTTGAGCCAGGAAGGCTTCCAGGTGCGCGCCTGCCACGACGGTCAGAGCGCCCGCAAGGCCTTGGCCGAAACCGCTCCGGCGGCAGTGGTGCTGGACGTGATGCTGCCCGATGGCAGTGGTCTGGAACTGCTCAAGCAATTGCGTAACGATCACGCCGATCTGCCGGTGCTGATGCTCTCCGCCCGTGGCGAGCCGCTGGACCGCATTCTCGGCCTGGAACTGGGCGCCGACGATTACCTGGCCAAACCCTGCGACCCGCGTGAACTGACTGCCCGCTTGCGCGCCGTGTTGCGCCGCAGCCATCCGGCCGCCGTGTCGACGCAGTTGGAACTGGGTGACCTGAGTTTCAGCCCGGTGCGCGGCGTGGTCAGCATCGACGAGAAAGAACTGACCCTTACCGTTTCCGAAAGCCGCTTGCTCGAAGCGTTGCTCAAACAGCCCGGCGAGCCGCTGGACAAACAGGAACTGGCGCAACTTGCCCTCGGCCGCAAGTTGACCCTGTACGACCGCAGCCTCGACATGCACGTCAGCAACCTGCGCAAAAAGATCGGCCCACACCCCGACGGCCGCCCGCGGATCGTGGCTCTGCGCAGCCGCGGTTACTACTACAGCCTCTGACGCTGTGTCATTTTTGTCAGGTCAGCGCCGTATCGTCTTTACCCAAGCTTTACGTAGCGCTGACCGCCGCTGACCTTGATCTCCGTAATCTGAACTCATCCGGAACGTACCGGGAACGAGACAAGGAGATACACCATGCGCAAGACTCTTATCGCTCTGATGTTCGCTGCCGCTCTGCCAACCGTCGCCATGGCCATGCCGCAAGATGGCGGCCCGATGGGTGGCCCGCTCGACGGCCCACGCCACGGCGGTCAGATGCACGGCATGCACGGCAAAGGCCCGTACAGCCAACTCGACCTGTCCCGCGAACAACGCGAGCAGATCCGCAAGATCATGGGCGAGCAGATGCACGAGCGTAAGCAAGTGGTCGACAAGTACCTGGAAAAACTCTCGCCAGCCGACCAGAAAGCCATGAAGGACGAGATGGCGGCCAACCACAAAAAAGCCGAGTCCGATGTCCGCGCCGTGTTGAAACCGGATCAACAGAAGAAATTCGACGAGATGCAGAAGAAACAGGCCGAACGTCGCGCAGAATGGGCCGAGTTCAAGGCCTGGAAAGCGCAACAGCCGCAAAAGGCGCAATAATGTTCTGACTTCAGGCCCAACGGCTTAAACCGTTGGGCCTGCTTACATTCGACCCTGCAGGAGCTGCCGCAGGCTGCGATCTTTTAGCTGTGGGACGCAGAGCGTCCCCGGCTGCATTCCCACGCAGAGCGTGAGAACGATCAGATCGCAGCCTGCGGCAGCTCCTACAGGGGTTTTGTGTCTGATTGAGGATTTTCTGTGCGTTCATTGTTCTGGCGTATTCTCGCGAGCTTCTGGCTGGCTATCGCTCTGGTGGCAGGGCTCTCCATTCTGCTGGGGCACATGCTCAATCAGGACGCGTGGATCCTCAGTCGTCACCCGGGCCTCAACACTCTGGCCGCCGAGTGGACGCAGACCTACGAAGCCCAAGGCGAAGAAGCCGCCCAGAACATCCTCGAGCAACGCAAACGCCAGTACCACATCGACGTTCAGGTCCTCAACGAGACCGGCGACCCAGTGGTGCGCGGCACCTTTCCCCGCCGCGCGGCAGCCTTCGAAGCCCGCCAGAACAACGATGACCGCCGCCTGCCATGGCGGCGTCTGACCGATGAATTCACCAGTGATAAAACCGGCGACACCTACCTGTTCATCTACCGCATCCCGCACCCGGAACTCGACGCCTGGCACCGCGAAAGCCTGCTCTGGCCGTTAAGTGCGCTGGGTATCGCGCTGGTGGTGCTAACCCTGTTCAGCCTGCTGGTGACGTTCTCCATCACCCGCCCGCTCAGCCGCTTGCGCGGCGCGGTGCATGATCTGGGGCAAACGACTTATCAGCAAAATAGCCTGGCGAAACTGGCCAACCGCCGCGATGAATTCGGCGTGCTGGCAACCGACTTCAACCGCATGGGCGCGCGCCTGCAAAGTCTGATCGGCAGTCAGCGTCAATTACTGCGAGACGTGTCTCACGAACTGCGTTCACCGCTGGCACGCCTGCGCATTGCCTTGGCGCTGGCCGAACGGGCAAACCCTGAAGAACGGGAAAAGCTCTGGCCCCGCCTGACCCGCGAATGCGACCGGCTCGAAGCGTTGATCAGTGAAATTCTGGTGTTGGCGCGGGTCGATGCCGACAACGCCAGCGCTGAAGACGTGGACTTGAACGCACTGCTCAGCCTTCTGCAAAAGGACGCGCAACTCGGCTCGCCAGAGCAGACCGTGCACCTGGACGTCGAGCCGCAACTGAATTTCAAGGGTTGGCCGACCATGATCGAGCGCGCTGTCGATAACCTGCTGCGCAATGCCCAGCGTTTCAATCCGGAGGGCCAGCCGATTGAAATGAAGGCCTCACGTCAGGGCGAACGCATCGTGGTGAGCGTGCGTGACCATGGGCCGGGGGTGCAGGCCGAGCATTTGAACCAGTTAGGCGAGCCGTTCTATCGGGCGCCGGGGCAGACCGCAGCGGGGCATGGTCTTGGATTGGCGATTGCCAAGCGGGCGGCGGAGCGCCATGGCGGGAGTCTGGTGTTGGCGAATCATTCTGAGGGCGGGTTTATTGCCAGTCTGGAGTTGCCGTTGGTGCCGGGTGCTGTAGTGCAGCCCTAAGAGCCACCCTCACCCCAGCCCTCTCCCGGAGGGAGAGGGGGCCGACCGAAGGGTCTTGCGTCATACATCGACCTGAAAAACCGTGTCGATTATGGTTACACCAAGCGCTAAACCGAGTCGATTCCGGATTCACCAAAAATCGCTCAGGTCGGCGTATCTCTGGAGTATCCCCCAATCAGTCCCCTCTCCCCCCGGGAGAGGGTTAGGGTGAGGGGCTTTTGATCTTCAGGCTTTACCCGGCCAAGCGCTGACAAACTCCGCCAGATCAACCTTCTCGGCCACACGCGGTTCTTTCTGCGGCGTGCCGAGGTACAGGAAGGCAATCACTTCTTCACCTTCCGCCAGCCCCAGGCCTTTGGCCACATGCGCCGAATAAGCCAGATCACCGGTACGCCAAACAGCACCAATCCCCTGCGCATACGCTGCCAGCAAAATCCCGTGTGCCGCACAGCCCGCCGCCAGCAATTGCTCAGCCTTCGGGTACTTGACGTGTTCCTGCAACTTCGCGATCACCACAACTACCAACGGCGCCCGCAGTGGGCCGTTGCGGGCTTTGTCGATCATTGCTTCAGTGACTTCGCCTTCCTGCTTCTGCGCAGCCTCGGCCAGCAACTCGCCCATCTGCTCACGCGCCGCGCCTTCGACAGTCAGGAAGCGATACGGCTGCAAATGCCCGTGATCCGGTGCACGCAGCGCCGCGCCAAACAAGGCTTCGCGCTGCTCGGCAGTCGGGGCCGGTTCGACCAGTCGGGGAACGGAAACACGGTTGAGCAAAGCGTCGAGAGCCTGCATCGGCCACCTCCTGAGAAAAATGTGCGGCTATTCTAGCTGTATCTGTCAAAGGGATGCCGGTTTACATGCCCTGCCCCACAGGTAGAATGGCGCCCTTCCCACATCAGCCCGAGCGGACTTCATGGCGTTGCCGACCTTACGGATCATTGGTTTCATCATCGGCATCTTCCTGATCACCCTGGCGATTGCCATGGTCGTGCCCATGGCCACCCTGGTGATTTTCGATCGCACCGGCGATCTGCCGTCGTTCCTCTGGGCAAGCATGATCACCTTCGTCGCCGGCCTCGCGCTGGTGATTCCCGGTCGCCCGGAACACATTCATCTGCGCCCGCGCGACATGTACCTGCTGACCGTCAGCAGTTGGCTGGTGGTGTGTATCTTCGCGGCGCTGCCGTTTCTGCTGACCCAGCACATCAGCTACACCGACTCGTTTTTCGAAAGCATGTCCGGCATCACCGCCACCGGTTCGACCGTGCTCACGGGTCTGGATAACATGTCCCCCGGCATCTTGATGTGGCGCTCGTTGCTGCACTGGATCGGCGGCATCGGCTTTATCGGCATGGCGGTGGCGATTCTGCCGCTGTTGCGCATCGGGGGCATGCGCCTGTTCCAGACCGAATCGTCGGATCGCTCGGAAAAAGTCATGCCGCGCTCGCACATGGTGGCGCGGCTGATCGTGGCGGCTTACGTCGGCATCACCATCCTCGGAAGCCTGGCGTTCTGGTGGGCCGGGATGAGCCTGTTCGACGCGATCAATCATGCGATGTCGGCGATTTCCACCGGCGGGTTCTCGACCTCCGACCAGTCGCTGGCCAAGTGGACGCAACCGGCGGTGCATTGGGTGGCGGTGGTGGTCATGATTCTCGGCAGCTTGCCGTTTACCCTCTACGTAGCCACGTTGCGGGGCAACCGCAAGGCGCTGATCAAGGATCAACAGGTGCAGGGTTTGCTCGGCATGTTGCTGGTGACCTGGCTGGTGCTCGGCACCTGGTATTGGTGGACGACCAATCTGCATTGGCTCGAAGCTTTGCGCCATGTGGCGCTGAACGTGACGTCGGTGCTGACCACCACCGGTTTTGCCCTCGGTGACTACAGCCTGTGGGGCAACTTCTCGTTGATGTTGTTCTTCTATCTGGGTTTTGTGGGTGGTTGCTCGGGCTCGACTGCCGGCGGGATCAAGATCTTCCGTTTCCAGGTCGCCTACATCCTCCTCAAGGCCAACCTTAACCAGTTGATCCACCCGCGCGCGGTAATCAAGCAGAAGTACAACGGTCACCGCCTCGACGAAGAGATCGTGCGCTCGATTCTGACCTTCTCGTTCTTCTTCGCCATCACCATCTGCGTGATCGCCCTGCTGCTGTCACTGTTGGGCGTGGACTGGATGACCGCGCTGACCGGCGCCGCCAGTACCGTATCCGGCGTAGGCCCGGGGTTGGGCGAAACCATTGGCCCGGCGGGCAACTTCGCGACGCTGCCGGATGCTGCCAAGTGGATCCTGTCGTTCGGCATGCTGCTCGGCCGACTGGAGATCATCACGGTGTTTGTGCTGTGTATTCCGGCCTTTTGGCGTCACTGATCGCATTCGGCGCCTGTAACAACCGCGCCCGGTAATCGCCGGGCGTGGTGTCGAACCAACGCCGGAACGCGCGAAAGAAATTGCTCGGATCGGCAAAACCCAACAGATAGGCGATTTCCAGCAGGGTCATGCTCGGTTGCGCCAGGTACTGCTCGGCCAGTTCGCGGCGGGTGTCATCGAGCAATTGCTGAAAACTCGTGCCCTCCTCCTGCAACCGGCGCTGCAGCGTGCGCTGCGACAAGTGCAAGGTCTGCGCGACGGTATCGCGCTTGGGCTCACCCTGCGGCAGCAAACGGCAGAGCACCTGGCGGGCCTTGTGGGTCACGCGACTTTCGGAAAATCGCGCCAGGTATTCCCCGGCAAACCGGTCATGCAGCAGCGCCATCGCCTCGTTGGCGGTGGGCAGCGGCGCCTCCATGTCCGCACGTTCGAAGATCAGCGCGTCATACGGCGCGTTGAACATCAGCGGTGCATGGAAGGCTAGTTTGTAGGGTCGCAAGTCAACGGGTTCATCGCCCTGCACCAGCACTTTGACCGGGTGCAGCGTGCGCCCGCTCAGCCAGCCACACAGGGCCAACGCACACGCCAGCGAGGCTTCAGCGCTTTGCCGGGTCGGCGGCAGGTGGTCGCCATGCACCGTCAGAATCAGCGCATAACCTTCTTCCAGCAGGCGAAAACTCAGGTCGGCACTCTCGGCAATGATCCGCTGATAGCGCACCAGTCGCTGAAAGCCTTCGGCCAACGTGTTGCTGGACATCAGCGCATAACCGGCGACATGAAACGACGCCGGTCGCACCACTTTGCCCATGTTCAGGCCGATCGCCGGGTTGCCGGACAGCTCGACCGCCCGTTGCCAGAGTCGGGTCATGGAATCTTGCGGGAAGCGCGCATCCGGATCATCCAGGGCGGCGTAATCGAGCCCCAACTGCTTGAACAGAACCCGGCAATCCAGGCCGTCCATCTCCAATGCTTTGACAATCCCCATCGCCCAGCTTGCAGAAGTCGTTCGTTCGCTCATGGTGTTTTTCTTTTACATGAGGGGCCGCGTGCTACGGCCTGATTTGCGAAGGATACTAAAGTGGCGCCGATAGTCACTGGCCCACGCCAATGATCACTCTAGACTCAAATAAGCTACCCGCAGAACAACTCGTCGCCAGAACAACAACCACAGAGAACGCGGTCGTGGAAAACATCAAGCATTTCAACAGCTTCGCTGAGTTTTACCCGTATTACCTCAGCGAACACAGCAATAGCACCTGTCGTCGCCTGCATTTCATCGGCACGACACTGGTGATTTTTATTCTCGCGCTGACCATCGCCAAGGGTGCCTGGCTGCTGTTGCTGGCCTTGCCGCTGGCCGGTTACAGCTTCGCCTGGGTCGGGCATTTCTTCTTTGAAAAGAATCGACCGGCGACTTTTCAGCATCCGCTGTACAGCTTGCTCGGCGATTTCGCCATGTACCGCGACATGATTCTGGGTCGCGTGGCCTTCTGAAAACCGACATTGAGGATGGCCAATGAACGCCAATGCCCGCTTCACCCACATGAAGGACGGTACGCAGGAGGACTGGGCGATCATCGCCGCGGACTTCAGTGCCTACGCCAAACAGCTGCCGTCACGGATCATGACCCACCTGAAATTGCTTGAAGGTGATTTCGGCGGTTTCCCCGTGGATCGCCTGACCCACTCGCTGCAAACCGCGACCCGCGCGTATCGTGACGGGCGTGACGAGGAATATGTGGTGTGCGCGTTGTTGCATGACATCGGCGACACCCTCGGTTCTTACAACCATCCGGATATTGCTGCGGCGATTCTCAAGCCGTTCGTCAGTGCCGAAAACCTTTGGATGGTGGAAAAGCACGGGATCTTCCAGGGCTATTACTTCTTCCATCACCTGGGCATGGATCGGCACCTGCGCGAGCAGTTCAAGGAGCACCCGCAGTTTCAGGCGACCGCCGAATTCTGCGCAAAGTACGACGCGGCGGCGTTCGATCCGGCGTATGACACCCTGCCGCTGAGCTTTTTCGAGCCGATGATGCAGCGGTTGTTTGCCCAGCCGAAGCACTCGATTTACAAGGCGGCGATGGAAGAACACGCCTGAAGATCAAAAGCTCGCAGCCTTCGGCAGCTCCTGCATGAGGCCATGTGCAGGAGCTGCCGAAGGCTGCGAGTTTTTGCTTTTAAGCGATCTCGGCCACTTTGGCAGTCTTGAGTTCAGCCTCACGCGCCTGCGCATCCGCCAACCGATAAAGCTCGATCGTGCCGTCCCAGTGTTCGATCAACGCCGTACACGACTCCACCCAATCGCCACAATTGAGGTAATCCACCTCGCCGACCTTACGGATCTCGGCATGGTGAATGTGCCCGCACACCACGCCATGCAATTCACGCTTCACGCACTCATGGGCGATCGCTTCTTCAAAATCGCTGATGAAGCTCACGGCGGTCTTCACTTTGTGTTTGAGATAGGCCGAAAGGGACCAGTAACCGTAGCCATACCGCGCGCGCCAATGGTTGAGCCAGCGATTGAGCGTCAGCGTAAATTCGTAGGCCGAGTCGCCGAGGAACGCCAGCCAGCGGTGGTATCGAGTGATCACATCAAACTGGTCACCGTGAATCACCAGCAGATGCCGGCCATCCGCCGTGATATGCACCGCCTCATCGACCAACTGAATGTTGCCCAGAATCAGCTTCGAATAACGACGCAGGAATTCATCGTGGTTGCCGGTGACGTAGATAACCTCGGTGCCGCGCTTGCTCATGGTCAGCAGGCGGCGAATCACATTGGTATGCGCCTGAGGCCAGTACATGCCGCCACGCAGTTTCCAGCCGTCGATGATGTCGCCGACCAGATAGATCTTGTCGGCGTGATAGCCCTTGAGAAATTGCGACAAGTGTTCGGCCTGGCAATCCCGAGTGCCCAGATGCACGTCGGAGATCCACAAGGTGCGCACCCGTTGTTTGCGGCTGGGTTTGGCGAGCTCGGCGCTGGTCATGGGCAACCCTCTGCGATGTTTTCGCCACAGTGCGCCCGTCCGGTTAATCGACCATGACAGTCACGAGTCAGTCCTGTGACAGCGCATTCCGGGGGCGCTGGTGTAGACTGGCGATCACTTCGGAGACGATCTGCCATGCGACCGATCCTTACCTTGCGTCAGTACACCCGCGATCTGATCGTCCACAGCCACGAGCACGCCCAACTGGTGTTCGGCCTGTCCGGCGCGCTGGATTTCGAGGTGGAAGGTTGTGGCAGTCAGGTGCGTCAGCAGAGCTTCGTGGTGGTCCCCTCCGGCGCCCATCACGCCTGCGGCAGTCCACAGGGGAGTCGTTGTCTGGTGCTGGATATTCCCGATGGGCAATGGGTCGCGGATTCACTCGGTGACCATGCCGACGCCAGCCGCCGCTTGCTCGACAACCCTGCGCGCCTGTCGCTGGATTCCGGGCAAAGCCAGTTGGTCAACTGGCTGGCGAACAGTCCGGTCACCGATCCAGTGATTGCGCAGCAAGGTGCAGTGCTGTTGTTGGCCAGTCTGAATCACGCCAAACCTGCCGAAGTCTGCACTCGGCGCCTGCCCTACGCGGCGCTGGATGCGCACATTGAGCAAAACGCTGCATACCCGCTGCAAGTCGCCGATCTGGCGCAAGTGGCCGGGTTGTCTACGGCGCGCCTGCACGCACGGTTTGTCGCTGAATGCGGGCAGACACCGATGGACTACATTCGCAGTCGGCGGCTGCACAAGGCCATGGGCCTGCTGCGCGAGACTGTGCTGCCCATCGGTGAAATCGCCAGTCGCGTTGGCTACAGCTCGCAAAGCGCTTTCTCGGCCGCTGTCCTGCGTGAGTTTGGTTCATCGCCCGGCCAGCTACGACGCGATTCCTGCAACAAAACCCGATAGTCCGCCGACAGACATATACGTCGTTACACGGTTCAATGTGTAGGAGCTGCCGCAGACGATTGATCGTTCCCACGCTCCTGCGTGGGAACGATCAATCAAAAAAACCTTGTCTGGATTAAGGATTGCAATGACCCCGCGTACCGCCCTCGGCGCCCTGCATATCGGCGCTCTGATGTTCGGCCTGACCGGCGTGTTCGGCAAACTCGCCGCAGCATCGCCGGCCGTGATCGTCTTCGGACGTGCCGCTTTCGCCGTACTTGCCCTGGCGTTTTTCGCCCGTTTCGCCAGCCAGAGCGGCTGGCAAAAACTGCAAGCCGTGGACTGGCGGCGCCTGGCGCTGAGCGGCGTACTGTTGGCCGGACATTGGGTGAGCTTTTTCATTGCGGTGAAGGTTGCCGGCGTGGCGATCGCGACGTTGGGCTTTGCCAGTTTCCCGGCCTTCACGGTGATTCTCGAAGGGCTGATCTTCCGTGAGCGCATCCGCGCTAATGAAATTGTGCTGGTGGTGCTGGTGAGCGTCGGTCTGGTGCTGGTGACCCCCGCGTTCGATCTGGCCAGCGGCTCTACCGTCGGTTTACTCTGGGCGGTGCTGTCCGGGCTGTTGTTTTCCCTGCTGTCGCTGACCAACCGCGCCAGCTCCGGGCGCATCCCGGCGGTGCAGGCGGCGTTGTCTCAAAACGTGGTGGTGGCGTTGTGTCTGCTGCCGGTCGCGGCGCCGCAACTGAGCGAAGTGCGCGCACTGGACTGGCTGTGGATCGCCCTGCTCGGGGTGTTCTGCACCGGCGTCGCCCACAGCCTGTTCGTCGCCAGCCTGGCGGTGATCAAGGCGCGCACCGCCGCAGTGGTGTTCGCCATGGAGCCGGTCTACGGCATCACCATCGCCTGGCTGCTGTTCAATGAGAACCCGACGTTACGCATGCTTCTCGGCGGCGCATTGATCATCGTCGCCATCGTGGTGTCGGCGCGCATGTCTGGCCATGCCGACAAAAAAACCGTCGCCGCCGAAGCAACCTCTCATTGAGTACGGTCGTTGTGGCCGAGGTCGCGGTCAGGATCGATCTGATCGCGCACTCGCTGCTTGAGCACCTTGGCTTCGGGAAAACCACCATCGGCCTTGCGCTCCCAGATCTGCACGTCATCGCAAGTGATGTGAAACACCCCGCCGGTGCCCGGCACCAGTGACACTTTGCCCAGATCATCGCCGAAGGTGCTGAGCAGTTCCTGCGCCAGCCACGCGGCGCGCAGCAGCCACTGGCATTGGGTGCAATAAGTGATGACAACTTCTGCTTTTGCGACGGTCATGTTCGTGGAAACTCCTGAGACAGAGGGCGCCGCTATAATAGCCGGCTTTACCGCTTGCCCCGAGACTCACAATGCGCCGTCTGCTGTTCTGCCTGCTGCTTGGTTTCCTTCCTCTGTTCGTTTTCGCCAGCGAAACGCCGCGACCGAAAGTCGGCCTCGTGCTGTCCGGTGGCGCCGCTCGCGGGTTGGCGCACATCGGCGTGCTCAAGGCGCTGGAGGAGCAAGGCATCAAGATCGATGCGATTGCCGGTACCAGCATGGGCGCGGTGGTTGGCGGCCTGTATGCCTCGGGCTACAAGATCGACGAACTGGAAAAACTCGCCCTGAGCATCGACTGGCAACAGGCGTTGTCCGATGCGCCGCCCCGGGAAGACGTGCCGTTCCGGCGCAAGCAGGATGACCGCGATTTTCTGGTGAAGCAGAAACTGAGCTTTCGCGACGACGGCAGCGTCGGCCTGCCGCTGGGGGTGATTCAGGGCCAGAACCTGGCGCTGCTGCTGGAAAGCCTGCTGGCGCACACCAGCGACACCCGGGACTTCGACAAACTGCCGATCCCCTTTCGCGCCGTGGCCACCGACATCGCCAACGGCGAGAAAGTGGTGTTCCGCAAAGGCCACCTGCCCCAGGTGATCCGCGCCAGCATGTCGATCCCTGCGGTGTTCGCCCCGGTCGAACTTGATGGCCGACTGCTGGTGGATGGCGGCATGACCGACAACATCCCGCTCGATGTCGCACGGCAAATGGGCGTCGATATCGCCATTGTCGTCGACATCGGCACACCGCTGCGCAACCGCAAGCAACTGACCACCGTGGTTGATGTACTTAACCAGTCGATCACCTTGATGACCCGGCGCAACTCCGAGGAGCAACTGGCCGCGCTGAAAGCGACAGACGTGCTGATCCAACCGGCGCTGGCGAGTTTCGGCGTCACTGATTTCGGCCGCGCCCAGGAAATGATAGATGCCGGTTACCGCGCTACCAAAATCCTCGATGCCCGCCTGGCACGGCTCAAACCGGTGGTTGCTCAGGATGCCCAACTCAACGCCGCGCGCGCGCCCGGCCAACGCACGCCGATCATCACCGCGATCAAGGTCGAGAATGACTCGAAAGTCGACGACGATGTGATCCGTTACTACATCCGTCAGCACATCGGCGAGCCGTTGGATCTGGGCCGACTGCATTCGGACATGGGCACCTTGTACGGCCTCGATTACTTCGAGCAGGTGCAATACCGCGTAGTGCACAAGGGTCAGGATCACACGTTGGTGATCAGCGCCCGGGGCAAGCGCAGCGGCACCGACTACCTGCGAGTCGGCCTCAACCTGTCGGACGACATGCGCGGCGCCAGCGCCTTCAACCTTGGCGCCAGCTACCGTATCAACGGCATCAACCGCCTCGGTGCGGAATGGCTGACCCGCGCACAGATCGGCGAAAAACAGGAGCTGTACAGCGAGTTTTATCAGCCACTGGACGTCGGCTCTCGCTATTTCATAGCGCCCTCGGTGGTGTTTGAGGCACAGAACGTCGATGCGGTGCTCGACAATGATCCGATCGCTCAATACCGGGTCGAGCGCTACGGAATGGCCCTGAATGTCGGTCGGCAGATCGGCAATAATGGCGAAGTGCGTTTGGGTGTCGGTGAAGCCTGGGGCAAGGCCGACGTGCGTATTGGCGATCAGGATCTGCCCAGCGAAAACTTCAACGAAGGCTTCTATTCGTTGAAATATTCCTACGACTCGCTGGACAACGTTTACTACCCGCACGAGGGCAAGGACGTCAGCCTGACCTTCCTGCAATTTGAACCGAGCCTGGGTTCAGACACACGCTACCGACAATGGGAATTCAAACTCGACAAAGCCATGAGTCACGGACCCGACACGCTGATTCTGGGGGGACGCTATGGCCGCACACTCGACGACACCAATGTGGTGACGTCGAGCTTCCTGCTCGGCGGCGCTCGGCAGTTGTCAGGTTTCCGTGAGGACGCGATTTCCGGGCAGAACGTCAGTTTGATGCGGGCAGTGTATTACCGTCGGCTGACACCGCGCTCATATCTGCCGCTGGATTTCCCGCTGTACGCTGGCGCGTCGCTGGAACGTGGGCGAGCGTGGAACAACGACAATGAATTCGACAGTGGCTACATCAATGCGGCCAGTGTGTTTATTGGCTTCGATACACCACTGGGGCCGTTGAATTTCAGTTATGGGTTGAATGATGCGAATGAGCAGGCTGTGTATTTGAATCTGGGCCAAACCTTTTGAATACCCCCTGTAAGAGCTGTCGAGTGAAACGAGGCTGCGATCTTTTGATCTTGCTTTGAAAAGATCGTCCGATCGCGGCCCGAGCCTTCGGCAGCTTCTACAGGGGATCAGCGGATGCCTGCCAGAAGGGTCCGCGCGGTTTGCTTTAAAGGCTCATCCCCTTCCTTGAGCAATTCATTGAGCAACGCAATTGCGCTGTCGATGTCGCCGTCATCGATGCAGGTCTGAGCCTGTTCGAGCTTCCCGGAACCTGCCGCTTCTTCGGGCTCCGACATTTGCAACGCCAACGGCTCCAGCGCGAGCGATGGCTCCGGATCAGAAAATTCATTGAGAAAGTCATCGTCCAGCGGCTGCGCGTCCGGCTCGGGGATCCACTCAAGCTCGGCTTCATCGCTGGTCACGGTTTCCGGCAATTCAAAGTCCTGCGGCAACACTTGCAGGCTGGAACCCAAAGCGGACGCTTCGGCTGGTGGCTGAACCGGTGCCGCACGGCTGTCCTCCAGATCCCAGCTGGAATCCATCGACAACTCATCCAGATTCAACTCGAAATCATGCTCAGCCGCAGCGGATTCGGGAGCGGCAACAATGACAGGCGTAATGCTGGCGACCAATGGTGCCGTTGCCGCCAGCGGCTCAGTACTCGTCAGTTTCGGATGCCGGGCGCGAATATCCTGCAACTGGTGAGCCTCCACTCCACGCGCACGCAAATGACTTTCCTGCTGCTCGTAAGCAGCACTATCGCCCTGACGCCCCAGCACCTCGAGCAATTGCAGACCGAGATCGATGCGCTCCGGCTCCTTGTGCTGCGCATCGCGCAACAACCCGGCTGCTTCGCCAAGTCGCCCGTATGCCAGGTAAATGCCCACGGCTTCCAGGACATCACCCGCCGCCGGCTCTTCACGATGCTCGGCTGAGGCGTGAGTCCTGACCGGTTCGGCGCTCTCGGGCTCATCCACATCGACCTCATTGCGCAGCGGCAACAGCGGCACTGGTGTGTCACTCGGCACCTGTTGTTGGCGTCGACGATGAACGAACAACGCAGCCAATGCCCCCAGCAGTAACAACAGACCTCCGAGCAGTGGCCAGTTCAACCCGTCGTCCGTGGACTCGACCGGTGCAACAACCGCAGCAGGTGCCGGAGTTACCACCGGCGCTGGCGGTGGCTTCTGAGATTCGGCCAAGCGTGTCTGCAGATCACTGACCTGCTTCTTGCCGTCGGCAATCTGCACATCCTGTGCCTGCAGTTTCGCATTCAGCTCGTCCAGGGACTTTTGCAATTGTTGGCTCTGCAGCACGCTGGCGGCCAATTGCTCGGCCAGCGCCTCGTTGGCCGGCGCCGTCGTCGGTGGTGGCACCGCAGGTGTTCCGCGCTTGCCCTGCGCTGCCTGGGGCAGCGCGGTGACCGGTTCGACCGTGGGAAACGCCGAAGACTGCGCACGCGGATCCGGTTCATCGGTGGCTGGCACGATACCCGGCGAGCCCGGCGGATCGATCAGTACGGTGTATTCGCGCAACAAGCGGCCATTGGGCTGATTGAGCTGCACGAGGAAATTCAGAAAGGGTTCGTTGACCGGTTTGCTGGAGGTGACCCGGATCATCTGGCGATTGCCATGCAGGATCGGCGTGAACTTGAGGTCGTTGAGAAAGAACACCCGTTCGACCCCGGCACTGCCGAATTCGTCTGCCGTGGCCAGGCTCACCGACAGGTCACTTTGCGTCAAAGCACCGACATCGATCAGCGCAATATCGGCCTTGAGAGGCTGATTAAGGCCCGAATGAACCGTGATGTCACCCAGCCCCAGAGCCAACGACAAGGTTGAATAGCCGACGGCGCCAGCGACCAACAGCCCTTTGGCGCAAATGCGCAGTACCACGTGCCAACTTGCGAGCATGAGCATCCCTTTAATAAGCAAAACCGACTTCTATGCGTTCGCACATCCGGTACGAACACGATATTGCCTAGTAGTTCTTATAGCTTGCTCAACGCGATCCCTCAAAAAACCGGCACGTGGTTATGCCTCAAGATTTTTCCAGGTTGCCCAGAATGTGCCCGTGAACTCGCATGCACACCTTCAAATCCGCCTCGTCGACGCCTTCGAACAATTCGTGACGCAGTTGGGTGGCAATGGTTTCAATCTGCTCAATCAGTGGCAGGGCCGGGGCACAGAGGACGATTTTTTTCGCCCGGCGGTCTTCCATCACGGACTGGCGTTGCACCAGACCCTGGCCTTCCAGACTATCGAGCAAGCGTGCCAGCGTCGGGCCTTCAACGCCGACGCTTTGCGCCAGCTCTCGCTGGGTCGGGGCGTCTTCGAAACGCGCCAGGTGCAGCAGCACCAGCCAGCGTGCCTGGGACAGCCCCAGGCCCGCCAGCCGGCGGTCCAGTTCGGCACGCCAGCCGCGCGACATCTGGGCCAGTTGCATGCCAAAGCGGTGTTGATCGGTTAACGGCATAAAACTCTCGTGATTAAACTGAAGTAATAGAGAAAAACTAATTATTAGTCAGCTAAGCATGAGCTGCAGCTATAGGCAAGTGGCGCTCTGTACTGAATCGTTACAACTGTATGGGGCTTGGCGCAAACGCCGCCTTACATTTCGAATTCCGATTGCAGCGCAGCCCGCACGCAATAAAGAACACCTTCTGGAACACGACCAGCAAACAGCTCAGCCACTTCGGCGACCGGCGGCAGTTCGCCCTCGCCGTCAAGGAATGCGTCCTGCACTTCACCCATCAGTTCTTCCGGCAGGTCGAGCGCCTGCTCCAGCGATAACTGCTGCTTGCCAATAGCCTCGGCGAGCATGGTGTAGACGTTCTTTTCCGAGCATTGCAACTGACCGGCGATCTGCATCGGCGTCATGCCGGCGCGAGCCAGGGTGATCAATTCGTGACGCACGTCGGCCACCACTTTCGGCGCCTCCGCTTCGCCGCCGAGCACTTCGAGGAAGGCCTCGCCATAACGTTCCAGCTTGCGCGCGCCGACGCCGCTGACACGAGCCATGTCCGCCAGCGATGTCGGTTGGCTGCGGAGCATTTCCAGCAAGGTCGAGTCGGGGAAGATGACGTACGGCGGCACACCATGCTCTTCGGCGAGTTTGCGCCGCAGCGCACGCAGGGCTTCCCACTGTTCGCGCTCTTCGCCGCGCACCAATTGGCTGGCCGGGCTCTTGCTGCCGCTTTTGGCGGTGACCTGCGGCTTGAGATCGCGGCGCAGTTCCAGCGTAACCTCGCCCTTGAGCAGTGGCCGGCAGGTGTCGCTCAGACGCAGGCCGCCGTAGCCTTCGTGATCGACATCGGCCAGGCCGCGCGCCACCAACTGGCGGAACAGCGAGCGCCATTCGCTCTCGCTCAGCGCCTTGCCGACGCCGTACACAGAGAGATGCTGATGGCCGAAGCTGCGAATCTTTTCGTTG
Source organism: Pseudomonas sp. LBUM1648 (assembly GCF_059716145.1). NCBI lineage: Bacteria > Pseudomonadati > Pseudomonadota > Gammaproteobacteria > Pseudomonadales > Pseudomonadaceae > Pseudomonas > Pseudomonas sp. LBUM1648. Next base: position 1,685,520 of record NZ_CP166808.1, on the reverse strand, counting down.
TCCTTGCCCAGCAGCACATCGACCAGATGGCCGACGCCATAACGCTGACCGGTGCGATAGATCGCCGACAGCGCCTGACGTGCAGGCTCGGTGGCGTCCCAGGTCTGCACGCCATCGACGCAGTTGTCGCAATGGCCGCAAGGTTCGGCCATCTCTTCATCGAAATAGGCCAGCAGGGTCTGACGACGGCAGCGGGTTTCCTCACACAGCGACAGCATGGCGTCAAGCTTGTGCTGCTCCAGACGCTTGTGACGTTCGTCACCTTCGGAGTTCTGCAGCATCTGCTTGAGCATCACCACGTCTTGCAGGCCGTAGGCCATCCACGCATCCGCCGGCAGACCGTCACGGCCGCCGCGTCCGGTTTCCTGGTAATACGCCTCAAGGGATTTCGGCAGATCGAGGTGAGCGACGAAGCGCACGTTGGGCTTGTCGATGCCCATGCCGAACGCCACGGTGGCGACCATGATCAACCCTTCCTCATTGAGGAAGCGCTTCTGATTGAACGCACGCAACTCATTGGGCAGGCCGGCGTGATAAGGCAGCGCCGGGAAACCCTGCTCGCTGAGGAACGCCGCGACTTCCTCGACCTTTTTACGCGACAGGCAATAGACGATGCCGGCATCGCTGCGCCGCTCGGCCAGAAACGCCAGCAACTGCTTGCGTGGCTGCTCCTTGGGCACGATGCGATAGAAGATGTTCGGCCGGTCGAAGCTCGACAGGAAGCGCTCGGCGTTCTGCAGATGCAGGCGGGTGACGATTTCTTCGCGAGTTCGCTTGTCGGCGGTGGCAGTCAGGGCGATGCGCGGCACATCGGGGAACATCTCGGCCAATTGGCCAAGTTGCAGGTATTCCGGACGGAAGTCGTGGCCCCATTGCGATACGCAGTGGGCTTCGTCGATGGCGAACAGGGCAATGTTCAGCCCTTGCAGGAACGACAACATGCGCGGCTGCACCAGACGCTCGGGCGCCAGATACAACATCTTCACTTCACCGCGCTTGATCCGCGCCGCCAGATCACGCTGCTGTTCGGCGCTCAAAGTGGAGTTCAGCGCGGCGGCGGCCACACCCAGCTCTTCAAGGGTGGCGACCTGATCGTCCATCAAGGCGATCAACGGCGAGACCACCACCGCCAGGCCATCGCGCAACAACGCGGGCACCTGGAAGCACAGGGACTTGCCGCCACCGGTAGGCATCAGCACCAGCGCATCACCGCCGCTGGCCACGCGCTCAATGATTGCACCCTGCCGGCCACGGAAACTGTCGTAGCCGAAGATGTCCTTGAGGACGCGTTGAGCCTGTTCGAGCATAAAAACTCCAAAAATCTACCGAAACATCCCTGCTCAGGCTGGTTCAAGACAGCCTGAGCTGCTTAAACAAAACGTAAGGGCGCGTTGCATGGCGGCCGCAATACGGGCAGGGATCGCAAAACTAGGCAGTATACCCGAGCCCTCCCCCGCAGAGGGTGCCGCTGATAAGAGACTCGAGAAACCTGCCGCAATCAGGCAAATCTGCCATGCGGCTGGCTTGAGCGCTCAAGAAGGCCTAGAATTCCCGCATTGTTTATTCCCCCAAGGTAGCCCCGTAATGTCCTTCGCTGAGCAACTGACCCGCCTGCAAGTCTTCCTCGACGCCGACGAACTGCATGACGAGGCGCTGGATTACGTGGCCGCCCACGGTTACCTCACCGCGTTGTCGATCTGCGCGGAAGACGTATCGGAACGTGAGTGGATCGACGCCCTGTTCGCCGAAGAGCCGCATTACAGCAGCGAGGCACAGCGCGAAGAGATCGAAGCCACCCTGATCGGCCTCAAGGCGCACATCGCCCGCCAACTGGCGTCCGACGAAGAATTCGAACTGCCATGCGAACTGGATCTGGGCGAAGAGCCGGACGATTCGGAACTGCGTGGCTGGTGCATCGGCTTCATGGAAGGCGTGTTCCTGCGCGAAGCGGCCTGGTTCGAAACCGCCGAAGAAGAAGTCAGCGAAATGCTTCTGCCGATCATGGTCGGTTCGGGCCTGTTCGACGAACAGCCAGAGTTCGAAGACATCGCCAAAGACGCCAACCTGATGGACGACATGATCGTACAGATCCCGGAAGCCCTGACCGCGCTGTACCTGCTGTGCCAGGCTCCAGACGAAAAACCGGCGATTCTCAAGCCTCGTCACCACTAAGATACGGCCTATGGACAACCCCATAGGCAACCGCCCCCTGATGTTGCGCTACATCCTGCTGGCCATCGGCTGGCTTAGCGTCGCATTGGGGGTGATCGGGATTTTCCTGCCTGTCCTGCCCACTACCCCCTTTCTATTGCTCGCGGCCGCGTGTTTCGCCCGCAGCTCTCCGCGTTTTTATCGCTGGCTGGTCGAGCATCCGCGCCTTGGGCCGTGGATTCGCGATTACCTCGATGGCAACGGCATTCCGCTCAAGGGCAAGGTCTACGCGATCGGGCTGATGTGGGCGAGCATACTGTTTTCCTGCTATCTGGTGCCGCTGCCGTGGGCGCGAGGGTTCATGCTGACCAGTGCGGTGTTGGTGACGGTTTATATTCTTCGGCAGAAGACCCTGCGTAAATCCTGAAACGCTAAAAGATCGCAGCCTGCGGCAGCTCATGAAGATCCTCTGTAGGAGCCGCCGCAGGCTGCGATCTTTTGACTTTAAACACCTACGTTTAAACCAGGCCTGCAAACACTCTCTGAGGCTACACAGCCTTGCGTAATTGCCTACAGCTACGCCAGAATCCGCCGGCTTGTGCGCCTTGGGGGCGGGTTCTGTTGTGGCTCGGTCGCTGACTTTTCAGTGATCGGGTTTAGCAGCCCGGGTTTTCTCTAGACGCACAAAGTCCGTTGCCGTTATGGCGGCTTTGCGTGGGGCACTTCGGTGCGCCGGGTTCTAGAGTCCTGGTCTGCTAACCCGCGTACAGCCGCCACCTCCTTCGTTAGCAGCGAACGGTGATAGCTTCACTACTCTAGAGACTTTAACCATGATCAAACCAACGCCCAACCCGCCTGAAACCGACCCCACCTCCCCCTACGAATCCCTCGACTCGAAAAAGCTCAACGAAGCCGCCGACCGCGCCCTCGATCATTACCTCTGCTCGCCTGGCTCGACGCCTCCGCCACGTAAAAACCGCAGAATGTACGCCGCTACCGCGGACTTCAAAAACGAGGAGCTACTGGCCGATGCCTGCGAAACCCTCGCTTCAGCACGAACCATCGCCAATGACTTCGCCCATCTCATACCCGCGTCGCAGCGCAGAACCCTACAGGGCATTGCGCAACTGATCATGCTGGGAGAACTGGCGGTGAATCGGGTGCTGGATAATCTGGAGTTGCCGGGCTGATGCCGGCGTGGTGAACACCCGCTGAACATTCGATGGCAACTCTGGCCCCTTCGCGAGCAGGCTCGCTCCCACAGTGGAACGCGGTCAATGGTGGGAGCGAGCCTGCTCGCGAAGGCAGCCCCTCAGATAACACCTGTCTTCGGGCATGAAAAACCCGCCGCCCCGTTCAACCGGGACGGCGGGTTTTGTGGTTTCAGGCCTGAATCAAAGGCCGATCACACCGTATCCACCTTCAACGAATGATCATTCAGCATGCCGCTGATGATCGTCGCCGTGTCATGCCCGCTGGCAATCACCCCACCCGCCCCCGGCGTAACGCCGTAGTGGCTAGCCAGGTTGACGCCGGCCAGGTCGATGGTCTGGTTCGGCGTGGCGCCGGCCATGGCGCTGACGTCGATGCTGGTGAGGACCGACGCGCCACTGCCGGTGACGGTGAAGTGCAGGTAGTCATCGAGTGACGACGTGCTGCCGTTTTCACCTTGCAGCAGTTGCGACAGGTCGAGCTTGTCGGTGCCGGGGGTGAAGTCGGTGATGAGGTCGTGGCCGCTGTTGCCTTTGAGCCACTGGAAGGTGTCGGCCCCTGCGCCGCCGGTCATCGTGTTGTTGCCCAGGCCGCCGATCAGCAGGTCATCGCCGCCGCCACCGTTGAGGGTGTCGTTGCCCAAACCGCCGTTGATCACGTTGTTATTGTTGTCGCCGGTCAGGCTGTCGTTGAAGTTCGAGCCGACGAGGTTTTCGATGCCGGTCAGGGTGTCCGTCCCGGCGCCAAGGGTGTTTTGCGCACCAAGCAGGCCGAGGTTGACCGTGACCCCGGCAGTGGCATGGGCGTAGCTCGCGGTGTCGATGCCGCTGCCGCCGTCGAGCAGGTCATTGCCCGGGCCACTGTAGAGCAAGTCATTACCCGCGCCGCCATGCAGTTCGTTATTGCCGGAGCCTGCGGTGAGCACGTCGTTACCGTCGCCCGCGTTGAGGATGTTGTTGCCGGTGCCGGCCACCAGCACGTCATCGCCCGCAGTGCCGGTGAGGGTGTGACCATCCTGATAGCTGATGGTTACGGCGGCCGTGTCGCTGCCACCGTGGTTGTCGTTGGCGGTGTAGGTGCCGTTGTAATCCGGAGTGATGTCATGTGCCCCGGCGTAGTTGAGGGTCATGGTCAGTTGGTAGTTTTCCAACCCGTTGGCGTTACCACCCGTGGGGTTGGTGATGTTGGTGATGTGGATCTGGTAGACGCCGTTCGACGTCGCGGTGAGGGTTTGGCCGTCCGCCAGCGCCATGTAGGCGCCACCGTTGATCGAGTACTCCATGCTGACGTTACCGGCTGCCAGGTTGTGATCCAGATTGAGGGTTTCGCCCTGGCGCAGGTTGACGGTGATGCGATCTTCATCGTTGGCGTTGGTGTTGGTCACCGCACCGAGGTAGCCGCTGACCACCAGCACGGCGGTCATGGTTGCCGCGTTGGCCGAGAACGAATTACGCACGTTGGCCAGGTTCTGGTTGGCAGCAGTGTTGGGGTTGGTGCCGGTGAAGCTGATGGCGCCAGTGCCGGTGAAGTCCGCCGCTTTCGAGATCCAGCCGGTGTTGAAGCTGGTTGGCGTAGCGTTGAGCGTATCGCCGTTCGGATCGGTGTCGTTGGCCAGCAGCAGCTCACCCGGCACGACGATGTTGCTCGACAGCACGTTGGTGATGATGTGGTCGTCCATCGCCACTGGCGGCGCGTTGGGGATCACCTTCACGGTCAGCGTCGAGCTGGCGAGGTCGCCGTCGTTGTCACTCACGGTGAAGCCGATGCTCTCGGTGATCACCGTGGTGGTGGTTTTTTGCGAGGTGTAGGTGTACTCGCCGGTGTCGAGGTTGATCAGCAGCGTGCCGCTGTTGTTGGTGGCGATGCTCAACGTGTTGTTTGCGGTGTTGAACGTACCGTGATTGACGCCGCCGCTTGGCACCAGCGAACCCTGTCCGCCGTTGGCTTTCGGATCGTAGGTGTAGGTGGTGCCGTCAACCACGATGGATTTGATGAACCCGCCATCGGCGCCGAAGGTGCCGCCCTGGCCCAGCAACGAACCGGTAACCGGTGCGCCTTCCACGGTGCCCGACAGCACCGAGTTGAGCTGGTTGAGGTCGGTGACCACCACCGCGTTGGTGTTGGTGTGGTTGATGCCGTCGTAGGCCAGTGGATCGAGGTTGGCATTGCTCACGCCGCTGCCCAGGCCGATCGCGTAGTTCTTGATGTTGTTGGCATCGAGGAAGTTTTTCAGCGCGGCTTCGTCAGCGGCGTTGATGTCGCCCTCGTTGGGTTTGCCGTCGGAGAAGAAGTAGCCAACGTTCTGCGCCCCGGTGAGTTTGCCCGAGGTATTGAACGCAGTTTGCATCACCGCCACGGCAGCGTCGTAGTTGGTGCCGCCACCCGCCGTGAGCCCGGCGAGAATGGTTTTGGCCGTGGCCACGTCCACCCACACCGCGGTTCTGTCAGTGGCGTTGCTGCTGAAGGTGACGAGCTGCACTTTCACATCACCCAGATCATCGTACTTGTCGAGCAAGGCGCTGATGGCCTGCTTGGCCAGCGCCAGCCTCGACAGGCCCGGCACGCCGGACGCGTCAGCCATACTGCCGGAGATGTCGAGGACGATCAGCAGATTGGAATCGATCTCCACCGCTGTCACCGAACGATCCGAGGCCACGGCTTTCGGCACGTCATCGACGATGTTGACGACAAGGGTGCTGGTGGTGCTGTTGCCCAGCGCGTCGGTGGCTTTGTAGGTGAAGCTTTCGCTCAGAGTGTTCGGCCCGTCGTTGGCGTTCGGCGAGGTTTTCGGCGCCGAAGTCAGTGTGTAGGTGTAGGTGCCGTCGGCGTTGAGCTGGATCTGCCCGTAGGTGCCGGTGGCGCTGCCGACCAGTGTGTAAGTGATCGCGCCACTGCCGCCGGTGACGGCGCCAACCAGTGTTCCGGTGGCGGTTTCGCCAGTGTTGGTCGGGTCCCTGCCGGTGACCGTACCCGGTGCCAGATCCGCGCCATCCTTGGTCAGGTCGAGGGCTTTTTCGTAAACCGTCACGTCCTGATCGACCGAGGCCACGAGCTTGCAGTCAGCGACGTTGATGGTGATGGTCGTGGTGCTTTCATCGCCGTCACTGTCACGGATGGTGTAGGTGAAGGTGTCAGTGGCGCCCGGCGGGCTCACCGAGTTCGGGTTGCTGTGGTAAACGGCGTTGCCTGCTGCGTCCAGGGTCAGGTAACCGTAGGCGCCGTTGATATTGCTGTTGAGGCCGCCGACGGCCGAGGTGCCGGTGTTGCTGCCGGCGCGCACGCCGACCACCGTGGCCGCGCCATCGGCACCGCTGACGTCATTACCCAAAACGCTGACATTGACGGTGCCGCCCTCCGCCACTGAGCCGGTGTCGGGTTTGGCGGTCGGCAGGTCATCGACGATGTTGACGTTGATCTGGCCGCTGGCGGTGCTGCCATCGGTGTCGGTCGCCACCACGGTGAAGTTCTCGGTGAGGCTGTTGGCACCGTTGGCATTTGGATGGGTTTCGTTATCCACCAGGGTGTAGCTGTAGCTGATCACACCGGTCGCCGGGTTGTAACCGGTGATGGTGAACGTGCTGCCCAGTGGCGAAACAGTCGATTGCGGGAAACCTGCGGCCACGCCGTTGGTGACCACCGCGATCCCGCCGACGGTAAGGGTTTGCAGGCCATCAAGCGCGGTGACGGTAAAGGTGCCGCTTTGGGTCAGCGCCGGGGTGTTGGGGCTGGTGCCGTCGCTGAGGTTTTTCTCGTAGACGGTGAGTTCGCCGCCGTAGACGTCGAGGCCGTTGAGTACCACCGGATCGTTGTTGTTGTGGATGTTCAGCACCAGGTTGGCGGTGCTGGTGTCGCCGTCGGCATCGGTGAGGTTGTAGGTGAAGGTTTCCGTGCCGTTGCCGCCACCGTTCAGGGCTTTGAAATCGGCGTCGCTGGTGTTCAGCGTGTAGGTGTAAGTGCCGTTGGCGTTGAGCACCAGGGTGCCGTAAGTCCCGACAAACGTGCCGGCAGTGATCGGCCCGGTCGCGACCACGTCCGCACCTTGAACATCATTGGTCAGCACATTGCCGTTGAGGGTCAGCAACGATTCCGAAGCGGTGTTCGCGTTGCTGTCGTTCACAGCTTTTGGCACGTCATCGACGATGCTGACAACGATGGTGCTGGTGACAATATTGCCCAGCGAATCGGTGGCCTGATAGGTGAAGGATTCGGTCAGGGTGTTGGCGCCGTCGTCGGCATTCGGCGAGGTGGTCGCCGGCGCTGTCAGGGTGTAGGTGTAAGTGCCGTTGGAATTGAGCACGATCTGCCCGTAGTTGCCGGTGGCACTGCCGACCAGCGCATAGCTGATCGCACCGACCGCACCGGTGACCGAGCCGACCAGCGTGCCGGACGCGGTTTCGCCAGTGTTGGTCGGGTCGCTGCCGGTGACCGTACCAGGGGCCAGATCGGCGCCGTCCTTGGTCAGGTCGAGGGCTTTCTCAAAGACGGTGACGTCGGTGTCACTGACCGCATACAGTTTGCTGTTGGCTACATCAATGGTGATGGTCGTGGTGCTTTCGTCACCGTCGGCATCGCGCACGGTGTAGGTGAACACATCCACCGCACCGGGGCCGTTCACCCCATTCGGATTGCTGTGGTAGACCGCGTTGCCGTTGGCATCGAGCGTCAGGTAGCCGTAGGTGCCGTTGATTTGCGCGTTCAAGCCACCGATGGCCGAGGTCGACGTGTCGGAACCTGCACGCACGCCGACCACCGCGCCGGTAACCGCCGGGCCGTCGGCGCCGCCGATGTCGTTATTCAGCACATTGCCGCTGACGGTACCGCCCTCGGCCACCGACGCCGCATCGGGATAGGCGCTAGGCAGATCATCGACGATGTTGACGTTGATCTGGCCGCTGGCAGTGCTGCCGTCGGTGTCTGTGGCGACGACGTTGAAGTTCTCGGTGATGCTGTTGGCGCCGTTGGCGTTCGGATGGGTTTCGTTGTCGACCAGGGTGTAGCTGTAGCTGACCACGCCGGTTGTCGGGTTGTAACCCGTGATGGTCAGCGTGCTGCCCAGCGGCGTGACGATCGATTGCGGGAAGCCTGCGGCCACGCCGCCGGTCACCACGTTTATGCCGCCCACGGTGAGGGTTTGCAGACCATCCAGCGCCGTGACAGTGAAGGTGCCGCTCTGAGTCAGCGCCGGGGTGTTGGGGCTGGTGCCGTCGCTGAGGTTTTGCTCGTAAACCGTCAGCTCGCCGCCGTTGACGTCGAGGCCGTTGATGATCACTGGATCGTCGTTGTTGTGGATCTGCAAAACCAGATTCGCAGTGCTGGTATCGCCGTCGGCATCGGTGAGGGTATAGGTGAACGTTTCCGTGCCGTTGCCGCCACCGTTCAAGGCTTTGAAGTCGGCGTCGCTGATGTTCAGCGTGTAGGTGTAAGTGCCGTTGGCGTTGAGCTGTAACGTGCCGTAAGTCCCGGTGAAAGTGCCGGCAGTGATCGGGCCGGTCGGCACGCGGTCGGCGCCTTGTACGTCGTTGGTCAGGACGTTGCCGGTCAGCGTGAGCTGGCTTTCCGAAGCGGTGGTTGGGTTGCTGTCGTCCACCGCTTTTGGCAAGTCGTCGACGATGTTCACGTCGAGGGTCGCGTTGGCGGTGGTGCCGTTGTCGTCGACCACGGTGACAGCGAATTGCTCAGGCAGGTTGTTGGCGCCGTTGGCGGTCGGATGCGCTTCGTTATCGGCGAGGGTGTAGCTGTAGCTGACCACGCCGGTTGTGGCGTTGAATCCAGTGATGGTGAGCGTGCTGCCCAAAGGTGTAGTGATCGATTGCGGGAAGCCTGCGGCCACGCCGTTGGTGACGACTGCGATGCCGCCAACCGTTAGGGTTGTTACGCCGTCCAGCGCGGTGATGCTGAAGGTGCCGCTTTGGGTCAACGCGGACGAATCCGGCGCACTGCCGTCGCTGAGGTTTTTCTCGTAGACGGTGAGTTCGCCGCCATTCACATCCAGGCCGTTGATGATCACCGGGTCGTCGTTATTGTGGATCTGCAGAACGAGGTTCGCGGTGCTGGTGTCGCCGTCCGAATCAGTGAGGGTGTAGGTGAAGGTTTCTGTACCGTCGCCGCCACCGTTCAAGGCTTTGAAGTCGGCGTCGCTGATGTTCAGCGTGTAGGTGTAAGTGCCGTTGGCGTTGAGCACCAGCGTACCGTAAGTCCCGGTGAACGTGCCGGCCGTAACCGGGCCGGTAGTGACGCGGTCGGCGCCTTGCACGTCGTTAGTCAGCACGTTGCCGGTCAGTGTCAGTTGGCTTTCCGAGGCGGTGGTGGTGTTGCTGTCGTCCACGGCTTTTGGCAAGTCGTCGACGATGTTGACGTCGAGGGTCGCGTTGGCAGTGGTGCCGTTGTCATCGACCACGGTGACCGCAAATTGCTCGGGCAAGTTGTTGGCGCCGTTGGCGGTCGGATGCGCTTCGTTATCGGCGAGGGTGTAGCTGTAGCTGACCACGCCTGTTGTGGCGTTGAATCCAGTGATGGTGAGCGTGCTGCCCAAAGGTGTAGTGATCGATTGCGGGAAGCCTGCGGCCACGCCGCCGGTGACGACATTGATACCGCCAACGGTCAGGGTTGTTACGCCGTCCAGCGCGGTGATGCTGAAGGTGCCGCTTTGAGTCAGCGCAGTGGAATCCGGCGCACTGCCGTCGCTGAGGTTTTGCTCGTAAACCGTCAGTTCCCCGCCCTCGACGTTCAAACCGTTGATCACCACCGGATCGTCATTGTTGTTGATCTGCAAAACGAGGTTGGCGGTGCTGGTATCGCCGTCGGCATCAGTGAGGGTATAGGTGAACGTTTCCGTGCCGTTGCCGCCGCCGTTCAGGGCTTTGAAATCGGCGTCGCTGGTGTTCAGGGTGTAGGTGTAAGTGCCGTTGGCGTTGAGCACCAGCGTGCCGTAAGTCCCGGTGAACGTACCGGACGTAATGGGACCGGTCGGAACGCGGTCAGCGCCTTGTACATCGTTGGTCAGAACGTTGCCGGTCAGCGTGAGTTGGGTTTCCGAGGCGGTGCCATTGCTGTCATCGATCGCTCTGGGCACGTCGTCAGTGATGTTGACGTCCAGCGTTCCGGTCGCGGTGTCGCCATTGCTGTCGCCAGCAATCACGGTGAATTGTTCACTGAGACTATTGCTGCCGTCACCCGCCGCGTGGGTTTCATTGCCATTGAGCGTGTAGCTGTAAGTGACCACGCCTGTCGCCGGGTTGTAACCGGTGATCGTCAGGGTGTTGCCCAGTTGCGTGGTGATCGACTGCGGGAAGCCGACCGCCACGCCGCCGTTGATCAGGTTGATGCCACCGATGCTGAGGCTGGTCAAACCGTCCGGCGCCGATACGGTGAAGCTGCCGCTCTGGGTCAGGGCGCCGGGATTGGCCGCCGAGCCGTCAGGCAGGTTAGCTTCATTGAGGTTCAGCTCTCCGCCGGGCGCCGCCAGGCCGTTGAGGGTCACCAGATTATTCACCGGCGGCGGTGGCACAACGGGGGCGGGGGCGACGCCGTCGTCGCCATTGTCGATGACCGCGTTACGCCGCTCTTCGGGAAACTCGGGAATGCCGTTGAACCCGGCGGTGGGGAACCCGATGATCGGATCGACCCGCCCGCCGACTTCCGTCAGCAGGACAAAACTGTGCCCGCCGCCCAATTCGCCACTGGGGTTGCCGGGGGCGTTGGGGCCGGCGGCGGTGGCTTCGGCGGTTTTGGTCGGGTCGTCACCGGCAGCGATGGCTTTCTGGATCTGCTCGACATCGGTCAGTTGCGCGTCGCTCGGGGTCAAGGCCTCCGCGGTGTTCACATGAGCAACCTGCCCGGCCAGCAGCTCACTGGTCATGGTCAGGTTACTGCCGCGGCCCAAGGTCAAATCCTGGCCATTTTGCAGATGAACGGCGACGGCGCCTTCGGCTCCGGTGATCAGTTGATCGCCGGCAAACAACTTGTCGCCCTCAACCAAGGCGCGACGAGTGCCGTCGATGCCCTGCGCGAAAACCTGACCAATGACTTTAGTAACGGTGCCGATGAGCGTTGCCATGTGAAATCCTCCGCTGCCGACCACCGTCGGCACTGGTTCGCGAAGCAGCCCATGGCTCAATCGGGTTGTCGGGGCGACGCTCGCACCCTCGACAGTTCGTTTCGCAGGTTCTGCCTGAGCGGGAAACTTGAGTGCTATCAAGCACTTCCGAACCCTGATCAAGGCAGCACACCTACTAACGCTACGTAACGGTGGTGAATCACTCGAGTGACAAAAAACTGTCACTCATTGACCGTTACGCGTCCCTCCCCTTCAGCAGTACTTCGCCGTATGTCGCAAAGTGAATGGAACTTTCCTCAAGCCTTTTTGAGCTCCCTGAAGCGCATAAAACAAAGGCTTTCGAGCTGAACAATGTGCCGGTTTTTACAAAGCGCATAAGTTTTTTTCGGCATAAGCCTTATGAAAATTTTTTCTTAGCTACGCTTCAGGATGTTCTTAGCTCTGTTGTTACAAGAGTGAAACGCTTACACCTAAAAATATCGTCAAATATTTGGCGACAGTAAGACACCATCAGGACTCAGGGAGATGCACCCATGCGCGTTCTAACCCCCCTCTGCAGCGCGGTTTTGCTGGCCATGGCTTGCACTTCTCAAGCCCAGGCCATGAACCTCACCGAAGCCATCCAGAGCACTATCGCTACACACCCGGAACTTGCTTCGCGCGTGGACGCACGCCTGTCGGCAGATGAACAAGTCAAAGTCGCCAAGGGCGGCTTCTATCCGTCGGTCGATTTGAACGCCGCTTATGGTCGCGGCTACAGCGACAACACCAACACCCGCGCGTTTGGCAATCACGACACGCGCATTCTTAACTACACCCAGTCCGAGCTGCGCTTGCGGCAGATGCTGTTCGACGGTTTCAACACCGCCAACGAGGTCGAGCGCACCAAGGGCGTGTCCAACTCGCGCGCCTACTATGCGCAAGGCACCGCGCAGGATCTGGCCCTGCGCACCATCGAGGTCTATCTCGAAGTGCTCAAGCGCCGCGAACTGGTGACCCTGGCTACCAACAACCTGCAAGCACACTTGCGCGTCAACGATCAGATCGGCCTGCGCACCGAGCGCGGCGTTGGCAGCACCGCCGACTCCGACCAGTCGGGAGCCCGTAAGGCGCTGGCGCAAAACAACCTCGACACCGCCGAAGTCGATCTGTCCGATGCCGAAGCCAACTTCTACAGCGTGGTCGGGCGCATGCCCGATGAGCTGGAAACCCCCGCCTCGACCCGCGGCGAATTGCCTACCGATCTGCGCGAAGCCCAGCAGAGCATGGTCGACAACAACCCGTATCTGAAATCCGCCCAGGCCGACGTGCAATCGGCTGAAAGCCAATACGAAGTTGCCAAGTCGCCGTTCTACCCACGTTTCGACGCAGAGGCGGCGGTCGGCGCGAACAACAACGTGCAGGGCGATGAGGGCCACGACAACGAATGGCGTGTGGGTGTGGTGATGAACTACAACCTGTTCCGCGGCGGCAGCGACAAGGCTCGCCTGGCTGCGAACGCCCACGACATCAATCAGGCGATGGACATCCGCAACAACGCCCTGCGCCAGCTCAATGAAAACATTCGCCTGGCCTGGAACGCCATGGAGAACGCCAAGAAACAAACCCCGACCGCCCGCGAATACGCCGACACCACCAAACGTGTGCGCGCCGCGTATCAGGATCAGTTCGGCCTCGGCCAACGTACCCTGCTCGACTTGCTCGACAGCGAAAACGAGCTCTACAACGCCAACCGTCGCTACACCGAAATCCGCTACACCGAGGAATATTCGATGTACCGCGTGCTGGCGAACATGGGCCAGTTGCTGAGCAAACAACGGGTGGTGCTGCCGGCCGATGCGATCGCCACAACCGAGGTGAAGAACGAAGCACGTCTGCCAGAGCTGAAATGACGTAAACCTCCTGCCGAAGGCTGCTGATCCTGATCGTTCCCACGCTCCGCGTGGGAATGCAGCCCGTGACGCTCCGCGTCACTGGACTCAGAGCGTCCCTGGAGGCATTCCCACGCAGAGCGTGGGAACGATCAGTAGGCCCAATGAAGCGGTAACAGGGGAGCGATCAATATGACCAGCATGGAACCCGGTAACGTAGGGGTCGATCCGCGGCTGAGCTTCGATGATCCGTTACTCGACGGTCTGTTGATCCTCTGCAAACTCCATGGCGCGACGGTCAGTCGCGCCAGCCTGAGTGCCGGGCTGCCCCTGAACAAACAACGCCTGAGCCTCGATCTGCTGCCCCGCGCCGCCGCCCGAGCCGGGTTGCAGGCGCGACTGTTGCGCCGTGAACTGAAAGACATCTCGCCACTGAATCTGCCGATTCTGCTGCTGCTCAACGACGGTCGCACCGCCGTGCTGCGGCGGTTTGGCGATGACGGTAAAGCGCTGATTCTGCCCAGTGAAGCCGATGGCGGCGAGCAATGGGTCAGCCGCGAAGAACTCAGCGAACACTACAGTGGCCAGGCATTGTTCGCCCGGCCACGCCACGAACTCGAAGATCTGCGTTCTCCGCTGGTGCCACGGGTGCATGCGTGGTTTCGCGACACCCTGAAGCTGTCGAAATGGCTGTACAGCGACGCGATCCTCGCCAGTTTTCTGATCAACCTGTTAGGCCTGATGGTGCCGCTTTTCGTCATGCAGACCTACGACCGCGTGGTGCCCAATCAGGCCACGTCGACCCTATGGGTGCTGTCGATCGGGCTGTTGATCGGCACCGGTTTCGAACTGGTGCTGCGGGTAGTGCGCGCACACTTGCTCGACACCGCCGGCAAGAAAACCGACGTGATCCTTTCCGCGACTTTATTCGAGCGCATCACCGGCATGTCGATGAAGGCGCGGCCGGCGACCATCGGCGGTTTCGCCCAGAGCATTCATGACTTTCAGGGCCTGCGTGAATTCCTCACGGCCGTGACCCTGACCAGCCTGATCGACCTGCCCTTCGTGGTGTTGATGCTGGTGGTGATCGGCCTGCTCGGCGGCTGGTTGGTGGTGATTCCGCTGCTGGCGTTTCCGCTGACCATCATCTTCGCGATGATCATTCAGGTGCGCCTGCGCGACACGGTGCAGAAGAGTCTGAGCCTCGGCGCTGAACGCCAGGCGCTGCTGATCGAAACCCTCGGTGGCCTGGAAACCCTCAAGGCGTGCAGCGCCGAAAGCGAGCGCCAGCACAAATGGGAAAGCACCCACGGCGCCCTCACCCGTCTCGACAGCCACGCGCGCAACCTCTCGGCGCTGGCCACCAACGGCACGCTGTTCATTCAGCAGTTCTCGGGGATGGCGACAATTGTCGCCGGGGTCTACAGCATCATCGCCGGCAACCTTAGTGTCGGCGCATTGGTGGCGACCTACATGCTCGGCAGCCGCGTGCTGGCGCCACTGGGGCAGATCGCCGGGCTGATCACCCGCTACCAGCAAGCGCAACTGACCATGAAAAGCACCGATGCGCTGATGGCCCTGCCCCAGGAGCGTGACGGCAAACAGCGGCCACTGGAACGCACACAACTGCAAGGCGCCCTCGACGTCAACGGCGTGACCTTCCACTACAACGGCCAGAATATACCGGCCCTGAGCAATGTCAGTTTCAGCCTGAAACCCGGTGAACGGGTCGGCATCATCGGCCGCAGCGGTTCGGGTAAAAGCACCCTGGCGCGGCTGGTGATGGGTTTTTACGAGCCCGAGGAAGGCCAGTTACTGCTCGACGGCCTCGCGCTGCAGCAACTGGATGTCGCCGACCTTCGCCAGCAGATCGGTTACGTCGCCCACGACTTGCCGCTGCTGGCCGGCAGCCTGCGCGACAACCTGACCCTCGGCGCGCGCTACATCAGCGATTCACGCATGCTGGAAGTCGCCGAACTGACCGGCGTCACCGAACTCGCCCGCCAGCATCCGCAAGGTTTCGACCGGCCGGTGGGCGAGCGCGGACAGTTGCTCTCCGGCGGTCAACGTCAAGCGGTGTTGCTGGCCCGTGCGTTGCTGCTCGATCCACCGATCATGCTGCTCGACGAACCCACCAGCGCCATGGACAACAGCAGCGAAGACCTGCTGCGCCAGAAACTGCATGGCTGGGTACAAGGCAAAACCCTGCTGCTGGTCACCCACCGCACCTCGATGCTGAGTCTGGTGGATCGCTTGCTGGTGCTGGACAACGGCCGGGTCGTCGCTGACGGCCCGAAAGAAGCAGTCATCGATGCACTGCGCAAGGGCCGTGTCGGCTCGGCGGCAGTCTAGGAGTAAGCCATGTCTGCTGCATCCGATGGCAAATCACGCGGCTACTTCGACAGCTTCGGCAAAAGCGCCGAGGCCGAGTTCATGCCGGAAACCGCCGGCGCCTCGTTGCAGGATTCGCCACGCTGGTCGCGGATTACCGTGTGGCTGGCGGCGGGCCTGCTGATCAGCGCACTGGTCTGGGCCAAGTTCGCGGTGCTTGAAGAAGTGACCATGGGCGAAGGCAAGGCGATTCCGTCGAGCAAGGTTCAAGTGATCCAGAACCTTGAGGGCGGGATCGTCACCGAGCTTTTTGTCCGCGAAGGGCAGATGGTGAACAAGGGCGACACCCTGCTGCGCCTGGATGACACGCGGTTTCGCTCGAACAAGGGTGAGAGCGAGGCCGACCGTTATGCGCTGACCGCGCAGGTCGAACGCTTGTCGGCGGAGTCTGAAGGCCGGCCGTTCAAGCTCTCCGATGAAGTGATCGCCAAGGCACCGCAAGTCGCCGAAGACGAACGCTCGCTGTACGAACAACGCCAGCGACGGCTGGCCAGCGAACAACGCACCCTCAGCGAACAACTGCGGCAGAAGACTCAGGAACTGGCGGAGTTTCGCTCCAAGCAGGGCCAGTTCAGTTCAAGCCTGGCGCTGTTGCAACAAGAGATGAACATGTCCGAACCGCTGGTGAAAACCGGCGCGGTGTCGCCGGTGGAAATCCTGCGGCTCAAGCGCAGTGCGGTGGAAATTCGTGGCTCGCTGAATGCCACCACACTGGCGATTCCCCGGGCGGAATCGGCGATTGCCGAGATCCGCAGCAAGATCGACGAGTCGGAGCAAACCTTCCGCTCCGAGGCCGCCAAGGAGCTGAACGAGAAACGCACCGACCTGTCGAAAATCACCGCGTCGAGCATCGCCATCGACGACCGCGTCAGCCGCACCACCGTGACCTCGCCAGTCCGTGGGGTGATCAAGCAAATGAAGGTCAACACCATCGGCGGCGTGGTCCAGCCGGGCAGCGACATGGTCGAAATCGTGCCGCTGGAAGACAACCTGCTGATCGAAGCCAAGGTGAGACCGCAGGACGTGGCATTCCTGCATCCGGGCCAGAAAGCCATGGTCAAGTTCAGTGCCTACGACTACACGATCTACGGCGGGTTGAGCGCCAAACTTGAGTTGATCGGTGCCGACACGATCACCGATGACAAGGGCAACAGCTTTTACCTGATTCAGGTGCGCACCGATAAAAACCACTTGGGCGGGGATGCGAAACCGTTGCTGATCATTCCGGGGATGGTAGCAACGGTGGACATTATTACCGGGGAGAAAAGTGTGCTGGATTACCTGCTGAAACCGGTGCTCAAGGCCCGTACCGAGGCAATGCGCGAGCGGTAGCCAATGATCGTTCCCACGCAGAGCGTGGGAACCATCATCTGTCAGCATGATTACGCTGAAAAACCTCCTCCCCCATCGCTGCAATCTGCCCGTCGATCAATGCCTCGAACGGCCTCAGCAATGGCGCAAACGTAGTCGGCGTTTCGAGAGTTTCGAGCGCCTGAACAATCGCCTCGATGGTCGACAACGCCCCCGGCCCCGGTGCCTTGCGCAACCGATACCGCGACACACCACCTTCGGCCAGCGTCACCCGCGGCAACGCCGCCAACAGCGGATTGAGGTGCAGCATCTTGCGCGCCTTGCGCCAGGTGCCGTCCGGCACGACCAGCAACAGCGGTTGCTCGGACTCGCCGTAAGCCTGCATCGGCTGCGCATCGTCCGCCGGAAACAGCAAACGCACCTGATACCCCGGCCGGTTCAACAGCGTCGGCAAATCCTCGAACACCTCACCGACGATCAGTTCGGCATTGGTCAAACCCAGCGCCGCCAGCCGCGCGGTGTTCAACGCATGATTGACCTCACTCGGATGCTGCAACAGCAACACCCGGGTGCGGCTGTCGAGACTGGGGATCAGCGCGCACAGGCAATGGGTTTGTGGGCGCAGGCAGCGCGGGCATTGGGGTCTGGACATATTCTTAGGCCTGATTGAGCTGGGCTTTGAGCAAATCGCGGAACGTCTGGATCAGCGGCTCACGACTGCGGCCACGGCGCATGATCATCGAGAACGGCGCCTGATAACCGAAGGTCGCCGGCAGCAGCACGCGCAAATCGCCCTTGTCGGCCCAAGCCTGGGCGTAATGCTCCGGCAGATAACCGATGTAGGCGCCGGACAGCACCAGAATCAGCTGCGCTTCCATACTCTCCACGGTCGCGGCGCTGTGCTTGAAACCGTGGCGGGCGAGTTCCGCCTGACTCCAGTAACCGCGCCCGACCATGCGTTGCTGGGTAATGACTTGTTCGGGAATGCGCCGCTCGTTGAACAACGGGTGTCGGCTGCTGCAATACAGCCAGTGCTGTTCGCGGTACAGAGGCATATAGACCAGACCGCTCATGCGCGTGGAGAACGCACCAATGGCCAGATCGAGGCGGTTGTCTTGCACTCCGAGTTGCAACTCATAAGGGCTCATCACCGACAAATGCAAATGCACCGCCGGGTGTTCCTGACTGTAGGCGCCGATGGCTTCGGCGAACGGCAGGGCCTTGTCGCTGACGGTCGAGTCGATCACCCCGAGGTTGAGCGTGCCGCGCAGTTCGCCTTTGAGCGCGGCGGCGTATTGCTCGAAGCCTTCGAGTTCGGCCAATAGGCGCAGGGTTTCCTGATGGAACAGCTCACCCTTGCTGGTCAGGCTGAACCCGCCACGGCCGCGATGACAGAGCACCAGACCGAGCGCGGCTTCGAGCTGGCTCATGTAGGTGCTGATCGCCGAAGTCGACAGATTGAGTTCCTGTTGAGCGTTGGCGAAACCCTGATGACGGACCACGCTGACGAAGATGCGTAATAGTTTGAGGTCGGGTAAAGCGTTGGCCATGCGGCTCTCCAAACATCTGTCGAACGCTGATGACTTTGTGGTGAGGGGATTTATCCCCGACCGGCTGCGAAGCAGTCGTAAATTCAATACACGCGGGGTGCCTGATGGACCGAGCCGCAGGAATTGGGGCGGCTTCGCCACCCATCGGGGATAAATCCCCTCGCCACAGGTCATCAACACAGGGCCTGAGAGTCTATCCCGCGCCTTGGCATTAGTTTAGAAAAATCTGAACTAAGTATTTGCCCGTAGCGATTCTTCCCCCTTACTACATTTCGCAGAATCGGCCCACAGCGGTGCCCGCCTGCCGGTGCACCGACATAAATAAAACAAGACGATGAGGCCCTACCCGTGGACAAGATTCTTCACCAACCACTGGGCGGCAACGAAATGCCGCGCTTCGGCGGCATCGCCACCATGCTCCGACTCCCCCATGTACCGACCGCTGCCGGTCTGGACGCTGCCTTCGTTGGCGTGCCTCTGGATATCGGTACTTCGCTGCGCCCCGGCACCCGCTTCGGGCCACGCGACATCCGCGCCGAATCGGTGATGATCCGCCCGTACAACATGGCGACCGGCGCTGCGCCGTTCGATTCGCTGTCGGTTGCCGACATCGGTGACGTGGCGATCAACACCTTCAACCTGCTCGACGCCGTGCGCATCATCGAAGAAGCCTACGACAACATCCTCGAGCACAACGTCATCCCGATGACCCTGGGTGGCGACCACACCATCACCCTGCCGATCCTGCGTGCCATCCATAAAAAGCATGGCAAGGTCGGTCTGGTACACATCGACGCCCACGCTGACGTCAACGATCACATGTTTGGCGAGAAAATCGCCCACGGCACGACCTTCCGTCGCGCCGTCGAAGAAGGTCTTTTGGACTGCGACCGCGTGGTGCAGATCGGTCTGCGTGCGCAGGGCTACACCGCTGATGACTTCAATTGGAGCCGTGATCAGGGTTTCCGCGTGGTTCAGGCCGAAGAGTGCTGGCACAAGTCGCTGGCCCCGCTGATGGCCGAAGTGCGCGAGAAAGTCGGCGGTGGTCCGGTGTACCTGAGCTTCGACATCGACGGTATCGACCCGGCTTGGGCGCCAGGCACCGGCACCCCGGAAATCGGTGGTCTGACGACCATTCAGGCGATTGAGATCGTTCGTGGCTGCCAGGGCCTCGACCTGATCGGTTGCGATCTGGTAGAAGTCTCGCCCGCTTATGACACCACCGGCAACACCTCGCTGCTGGCCGCCAACCTGCTGTACGAAATGCTCTGCGTACTGCCAGGCGTGGTTCACCGCTGAGGGTTGGGTCATGAACGAACGTGATCAGGTTCTGAAAGCGGCCGCCGATCTGGTGTCCGCCTTCGCCCGTAACGATCGCGAAGCCTACTTCGGCGCATTCAGCGCCGATGCCAGCTTCGTGTTTTACACCCTCGAACAGCCGCTGCTGTCGCGCGATGCCTATCAGGCGTTGTGGGACAACTGGCGCACCGAGGATGGCTTCGAGGTGCTTTCCTGCACATCAAGCAACGCCTTCGTCAGCCTGCAAGGTGACGTGGCGATTTTCATCCATGACGTGGCCACCGAGCTGCGCATGCAAGGGGAGCAACACTTCAGCCAGGAGCGCGAGACGATTGTTTTCAAGAAACAAGCGTCGAGCCTAGAACAACAAGGCCATTGGCTGGCCTGCCACGAACATTTGTCCGCAATGCCGGAAGGGCTGCCATCCCCTTAGCCAAGACAGGTGACGCTCACGCACGATGAGCGCGCCTTTATGATCGGAGCAGATCATGAATAACAACAACAACGACCAAAGCCTCACGCAGATTGAAACCCACGGGGTCGAACAGATCCCGGACAATGAACGCACCGCAGGCCCGACGGATTTGTTCCGGATGATCTTCGGTGGTTCCAATACCTTTGCCACCGCCGTGCTCGGCAGTTTCCCGGTGCTTTTCGGCCTTTCGTTTCAGGCCGGCGTCTGGGCAATTGTCTCGGGCGTGCTGCTCGGCTCGCTGATCCTCGCACCGATGGGCCTGTTCGGCCCGCTCAACGGCACCAACAATGCCGTGTCGTCCGGTGCGCACTTCGGCGTGCACGGGCGGATCGTCGGTTCGTTCCTGTCGCTTTTGACCGCCATCGCCTTCTTCTCGCTCTCGGTGTGGAGCTCGGGGGATGCGCTGATCGGCGGTGCAAAACGCCTGATCGGCCTGCCGGAAACCGACCTGACCCTGGGCCTGGCCTACGGTCTGTTCGCGATTCTGGTGCTGACCGTGTGCATCTACGGCTTCCGCTTTCTGCTGTGGGTGAACAAGATCGCGGTGTGGAGCGCCAGCCTGTTGTTCCTGCTGGGCATCTTCGCCTTCGCCGGGCCTTTCGACGCGCACTACGCCGGTACTGTCAGCCTCGGTCAACCAGGCTTCTGGGCAGCCTTCATCGGCGCGGCGCTGGTGGCCATGAGCAACCCGATCTCCTTCGGTGCGTTCCTCGGCGACTGGTCGCGCTACATCCCGCGTGACACTTCCAAGCAGCGGATCATGGCCGCCGTGGTGCTGTCGCAGATCGCGACGTTCATCCCGTTCCTGTTCGGCCTGGCTACCGCGACCATCGTCGCGATCAAGGCGCCGGACTACATCGCGGCCAACAACTATGTGGGCGGCTTGCTGGCGGTGTCGCCGAGCTGGTTCTTCCTGCCGGTGTGCCTGATTGCAGTGATTGGCGGCATGTCCACCGGCACCACGTCGCTTTATGGCACCGGGCTGGACATGTCCAGCGTGTTCCCGCGTGTGCTGTCTCGGGTCAAGGCGACCTTGCTGATCGGCGTACTGTCGATTGCCTTCATCTTCATCGGGCGCTTCGCGGCGAACCTGGTGCAAAGCGTGTCGACCTTCGCCGTGCTGATCATCACCTGCACCACCCCATGGATGGTGATCATGATCATCGGCCTGGTGGTGCGTCGCGGCTTCTACTGCCCGGATGACCTGCAAGTGTTCACTCGCGGCGAACAGGGTGGCCGCTACTGGTTCACCCACGGCTGGAACTGGCGTGGGCTGGGCGCGTGGATCCCGAGCGCGGCGGTCGGCCTGTGCTTCGTCAACCTGCCGGGGCAGTTTGTTGGCCCGCTGGGTGAGCTCGCGGGCGGGATCGACGTCAGCTTGCCGGTGACGTTGGGCCTGGCTTCGGTGGTGTATCTGACGCTGCTGAGCCTGTTCCCGGAACCGCGCGAAGTGTTCGGCCCGAAGGATGCTCGCAGCCAAGTCGCAGCAAAACCTGAACTGCGTCAGGCCGCCTGACGTAGGTCCCCTGTAGGAGCGAGCCTGCTCGCGAAGACTTCAGCACATTCAACATTGATGTGACTGACGGACCGCCTTCGCGAGCAGGCTCGCTCCCACAAAGGGCAGCCACACCAAACCAAATTTGTTTCACCATAAAAAAGACAATCGGAGACACGCCATCATGGCTTTGGATTTATTCGTCGTCCTCATCTACGCCGCCGGCATGCTCTTGCTCGGCTACTTCGGCATGCGCAAAGCCAAGACCAACGAAGACTTTCTGGTCGCCGGTCGCAACCTCGGCCCGAGCCTGTACATGGGCACCATGGCTGCGACCGTTTTGGGTGGGGCGTCCACCGTCGGCACCGTGCGCCTGGGCTACGTGCACGGCATCTCCGGCTTCTGGCTGTGTGCGGCGCTCGGTTGCGGCATCGTCGCGCTGAACCTGTTCCTCGCCAAACCGCTGCTGAAATTGAAAATCTACACCGTTACCCAGGTGCTGGAAAAACGCTACAACCCGATGGCCCGCTCGGCGAGCGCGGTAATCATGCTGGCCTATGCGCTGATGATCGGCGTGACCTCGATCCTGGCGATCGGCACCGTGCTGCAAGTGCTGTTTGACCTGCCATTCTGGATCTCGGTACTCGTCGGTGGTGGCGTGGTGGTGATCTACTCGGCCATCGGCGGCATGTGGTCGCTGACCCTGACCGACATCGTCCAGTTCATCATCAAGACTGTGGGCCTGATGTTCATCCTGTTGCCGATCTGCCTGTACCGCGTTGGCGGTTGGGATGAGCTGGTGCTGAAACTGCCTGCTACTGCATTCAGCTTCACCACCATCGGCTGGGACACGATCATCACCTACTTCATGATCTACTTCTTCGGCATCCTGATCGGTCAGGACATCTGGCAACGGGTGTTCACCGTCAAGACCGCCAAAGTCGCCCAGTACGCTGGCAGCATCGCGGGCATCTACTGCATCCTTTATGGTCTGGCATGCGCCCTGATCGGCATGGCTGCGCACGTACTGATCCCGGATCTGGACAACGTCAACAACGCCTTCGCCGCGATCGTCAAACTGTCGCTGCCGGATGGCATCCGTGGTCTGGTGATCGCCGCTGCTCTGGCCGCGATGATGTCCACCGCCAGCGCCGGCCTGCTCGCCGCTGCCACTACACTGACTGAAGACTTGCTGCCGAAACTGCGCGGCGGCAAACAGTCGAGCCTGGGCATCAACCGCCTGTTCACCCTGCTGACCGGCATCGTCGTGCTGGGTATTGCGCTGGTGGTGAACGACGTGATCAGCGCCCTGACGCTGGCGTACAACCTGTTGGTGGGCGGCATGCTGATCCCGCTGATGGGTGCGATCTTCTGGAAACGCGCAACCACCGCCGGCGCGATCGCCAGCATGGGTATGGGTTTTGCCACGGCGCTGGTGTTCATGTTCAAGGACGGTCTGGACGCCAACACGCCGATCTATTACAGCCTGGCCGTAGGTCTGGTGAGTTTTGTGGTGGTTAGCTTGGCATCGCGTCGTCCTGCGCCCCTGGCTAGCGCGATCTAAGCTGAAACATTACGACTTGATGCTTTCTTCGACGAGTGTGGCGTCGGTTGCCACACTCGTTTTTTTTCGTCTAAAGGAATGTGCTGATGAAGATTGTTTCTCGCGATCAGTGGTTCGAAGTGCAAACCCTGAGCGATGGCATCCGCCTGATTCACGAGCCGTACATCCGCCCGTTCTATCGCTGCAACTTGTGGCACGTTCAGGGTCGCGACAAGGATCTGTTGCTCGACAGCGGCTCCGGGCTGGTCAGCCTGCGCGAGCAACTGCCGTGGCTGACCGAGCGGCCACTGGTGGCGGTGGCCAGCCACTGCCATTTCGACCACATCGCCGGGCATCACGAATTTGCCGAGCGACTGGTGCACCCGGCAGAGGCGGACATTCTGGCGGCGCCGGATGGCGAGAATGATTTAAGTCGCGCCTTCGTCGGCGACGACATGTTCGAGGCGCACCCGGACTGCCCTCTGTGCTATGCCGAATACCGGGTCAAAGCCGCGCCGGCCACCGGGTTTATCGAGGATGGCGACGTGCTGGATCTGGGCAATCGTACGTTGCAGGTGCTGCACACACCGGGGCATTCGCCCGGCGGCATCAGCCTGTATGAAGCGGCGAGCGAAACGCTGTTCAGCGGCGACATCATCTACGACGGGCCGTTGATCGAAGACGCCTACCATTCCAATCTGAATGACTACGCCGCCAGTCTGCGCCGTTTGCAGGCACTGCCCATCCGCACGGTGCATGGCGGGCATTTCGGTAGTTTTTCCGGGGAGCATTTGCGCTCGATGATTGACGAATGGTTGCGCGGGCACGCATGACGCCTGCTGTACTCAAGCAGAACAACAACCAGAAAAAATTTGCCATGAGAAGAGCTGCCGTGCGTGCCGCCGTACATCGGTTCATCCGGCGTCTGCTGGAAAACCGCGAATTCGATGACAAGACCAGTCTGGTGCAATTGGGCTTGGAGAAGGCGGATATCGAGGATCTGATCTTCCATCTGGAAGATGAATTCGGACTGACGGCGTTTACCGCCGAAGAGGATCACCTGCTCAAGAAAGCGAAGACCGCGAATGACTTGAGCCGGTTTTTGCTGATGATTGCGCGTCACTGAAAACAAAAAATCGCAGCCTTCGACTGCTCCTACACTGATCTCTGTAGGAGCTGCCGAAGGCTGCGATCTTTTGATCTTAAGTCTTTTGAACCTTTACGTCGGGGGCCTTACCGCCGACGCTGCTGACGCCGACGCTGTTCGTCGTCCGTGCGAATCGGTACCGGTTGCAGAGGCGGTTCGATCAAGCCGAGGGCAACACCCAAATCGTGCAGCCAATTTTGAATTTTCTCTTTCATCGTCATGCCCCCTTCAGGGTGGTGCCGAGCGACCGGAATTCTGAGGCCGCTTCGCACTGATAATAGTCCGAACTCCTACGCAATGCTTGAGCAATTCCGCAATGATCTGTTACTGAATTGAACAGAGTCTGCTGACATTGGTTCAAGCCGTTTCCCGAGTTTCAGCCAAAGGCGCGGGATAGACGGCGTGCTGCACTTCGATCCATGCATTGAGGTTGGCGCCAACCATGCCCCGGCGCCACATGAGCCACGTTGTCGCACCCGCAAACGGCTCTGCCAAAGGGTGCACCGCGACGCTCTCGCGCCCCGGCAGACTGGCCAGCATCGACTCCGACATCAGCGCCACGCCACTGCCGGCAATCACGCAAGCGAGCATGCCCTGATAGGACTCAATCTCCATCGCCCGGCCCATCGCTGCGTGATCGTGCGCGAACCACGCCTCCAATCGCATACGGTAGGAACAGCCCTGGCGAAAGGTGAACACTGAGCGCCCTTCGACATCTCTGGCACTGCTTACCGGCGGATGATCGGCTTCAGTGATCAGCACCAGCCTTTCCTCACACAACGGCACGCCGTCGAGCCCGGCCAGCTCCAGCGGCCCGTCCACCAGTGCCGCATCGAGGCGTCCGGTGAGCAAACCTTCGAGCAACTCACCGCTCGGCGCGGACTGCACTTGCAGGTTCACCGCCGGATATTGCTTGTGATACCGCGCCAGCAGCGCCGGCAAATGGATCGCCGCCGTGCTGTACATGGTGCCCAACACAAAATCCCCCGCCGGTTGCCCGCCCATCACCGCCGCGCTGGCCTGATCACGCAGGGCAAACAGTTTGCCGGTGTAGTCCAACAGGACTTTCCCCGCAGGCGACAACTGCAAACGCTGACGCTCACGGACGAACAATTCGACGCCCATTTGCTCTTCCAGCTGTTTCAGGCGGGTCGAAAGATTGGAAGGCACTCGATGCAGGCGCTCGGCGGCGCGGGTGATCGAACCTTCTTCGGCGACTGCCTGAAAGATCCGCAGTTGGCTGAACTCCACAATCTTTCTCCAGAACAGAACAAGTTACTCACTATTATTCATTTTTAAAGAAAGTCAATCAGTCTTAGCCTGACGGTCATTGCTCTTCCAACGGAATCCAGACCATGTCACCACTGATTCGCTTATCCGCCTGCTTCGTCGCCCTGATGATGGCCGTGGGCATCGGGCGTTTCGCCCTCACACCACAAATGCCGCATATGCTCAGTGAAGGACAGATCGACCTGACTGCCGCCGGTCTGATTGCCGCGGCCAACTACCTTGGTTACCTGCTCGGTGCAGTGGATGCGATGTTCGCCCATCGTCCGCAGCAGGTTCATCGCCGATTGCACGGTGGCCTGTGGCTGTGTGTGCTGCTGACGCTGGCGTCGTTTTGGGCCAATGGCTTCTGGTCGCATCTGCTGCTGCGCTTTGGCACCGGGGTGGCAAGTGCCTGGGTGATGGTGATGATTACGACGCTCAGTCAGCCATTGGCTGCCGCGACGGGTCGTCCACGGCTTGGGGCGCTGGTATTTGCCGGACCCGGCTTGGGGATTTTTCTGACAGGCGTGTTGGCGCTGGTCTCACATCTGCTGAACCAGACTTCTGCGACGTTGTGGCTGATTTATGCAGCGGCGGCATTGGTGATGATGCTGGGGGTCTGGCGACTCCTGCCGCAACCAGTCGCAGCGAAGACGGCTGTGGCAGCCGTCAATCCATCGAGTCGTGGCATCGGGCGTCTGGCGGTGATCTACGCCCTGTACGGTGTCGGCTACATCATCCCGGCGACGTTCCTGTCGCAGATGGCCAACGCGCAGTTTCACGGGCAATGGCAGGCAGACCTATTCTGGCCGAGCTTCGGCCTGTGCGCGGCAATCGGCGTGTTGCTGGTGAGTCTGCGCCGTCACGATCCGCAGACCACGCGTCACTGGTTGATGGCGACGCTGTGGCTGCAAGCAGCCGGAGTTTTTGCCTGCCTGTTGGGCAGCGGTTGGGGGCTGGCGCTGGGCGTAATCCTCTGCGGCACATCGTTCCTGGCTTGCATGCAACTGGTCATGCAGCGTTCGCGAGAACTGGCGCCCCACGCCACCCAGCGCAACGCCGGCATGCTCACCGCCTGCTTCGCCGCCGGCCAGCTCAGCGGCCCGCTACTGGCCGCGCTGAGCAGCCATTTCAGCGGGGGCTTGCAGCCCGCGCTGGTGATCGCCGGCAGCGGTTTGCTGATTGCCGGCGGGCTGGCGATGCAATCGACTGTTACTGGCCCAGCGCTTTGCGCAAACGCCGACGCACCCACTGTTCAGCGCTGACAAAAGTGATGCCGAGCAACACCAGCACGGCACCGATAACGAAGTTCAGGCTCAGTTGCTCGCCGAGCAGCAACACGCCGAAAGTGACGCCGAACAGCGGCGTCATGAACGAGAACACCGCGAGATTCGCCGCCAGATAACGGCGCAATAACCAGAACCACACCAGGTAACTGAAGAAGGACACGACCAAACCCTGGAACAGCACGCTGGCCACCGCCACGGTAGTCAGATTTACATGGCTGATCTGGCCGCTGAACAGCGCGATCAACAGCAGGCCGATGAAGCCGACGATCAGCTGATAGAACAGCGTCAACGTCACCGGCGCTTCCGACAGTCGCGAGGCGCGCACCACCACGGTGGTCGCGCCCCAGCAGGCGCCAGCCAACACACCAAAGGCATCGCCCAGCAACATGCGCCGGTCAAGGCTGTCCCACGACACACCGCCGGCAAAGGCAATCGCGATGCCAATAAACGCGAGCAGAATCCCCAGCCACTGCAACGGCCGCAGACGCTCGCTGGCCAACAGAAAATGCACGCCCAGCGCGGTGAATATCGGTGCCGTATAGAGGAACACCGACATGTGCGCAGCGGTGGTCAGTTGCAAGCCTTCGCTGATGAAGAAGAACTCCAGACCGAACAAGGCACCGGCCAGCAAGCCGCCGCGCCAGGTGTTGCCGACCTGATCCCAGCCGCCCTTCCAGCAGATGAGCAATCCTACAAGCAACGCGGAAATCCCTGACCGCCCCGCTGCCTGCATCACCGGCGCAATGTCCGGCGCCGCCCACTTGATCATGACCTGCTGCACACCCCAGATCAGGCATAGGCCAATCATCACCTGCAAGGCAAAACGGTCGGCATTGCGCCGCTCGACAATCACCGCAACACCTCGAACACACACAACATGGCAGCCATCCAATGGTCAAAAAACAGTGCTGGGGATTATCAATCAGTCAGACAGAAAAAGCCGTCTGGAAAAGACATTTAGTTCATCGCAGACGTCAGCGGTGAATGGTTGTCGGCTGCGCCGTCATTCGCTGGCAAGCCAGCGAAGAGGCCGGTCAAGGCAACACAAATCAACGATTCGAAACACCAAACCGTCGAGCCACCAAAAACCCGATGGTACAAGCCACAGCGGTGGCAAACGTCCCCCACGCCCAATCCATCAATGACACTTGCGCCGACCACCCACGCAACGTCGCCCAATTGGTCAGGTCATAGGTGCCATACGCCACCAGCCCCAACAACGCGCCCATCTTCGCCGCGCGCTGCCAACTCAGTGCCGGCAACACCACCAACAGCACACACCCGAAAACGTACAGGCAATAAAAAACCGCTGCGGGAATCAGCAGCGGTTTTTCAAGCATCAGCGGACCGAGCAGTTCGCGATAGGTCGGCGCCATCAACAGGCCGAGCCAGACGCCGTCGAGCAAAAGAAACGTCACCAGGGTGGCGACATAGGCAATCAACGATTTTTTCATTTACCCGACCTCAAGTGAGCCCATGCAACATGGGCCACGCCAGGCTCAGGTTAGTTCAATGCGATCGGCGTGAATGACGATCTTGCCTTCCTTGTACAGCGAACCGATGGCCTTCTTGAAGTTGCCCTTGCTGACACCAAAAAGGCTGCTGATCAACGCCGGATCGCTCTTGTCGCTGACCGGCAGCGAGCCATCGTTTTCGCGCAGCTTGGCGAGAATCTTCGAGTTCAGGCTGCTGGCCGCTTCCTGACCGACCGGTTGCAGGCTCAGGCTGATCTTGCCGTCGGCGCGCACTTCCTTGATGAAGCCTTTCTCGATCATGCCGGCGCGCATGAACTTGAAGATTTCGTTCTTGTGAATCAAACCCCAGTGCTTGTTGTTGATGATCGCCTTGAAGCCCATGTCGGTGGCTTCGGCTACCAGCAGGTCAACTTCCTGGCCCTGGCTGTAGTTGGCCGGGGTTTTGTCGAGGTAACGATCCAGACGTGCGGTCGCGGTGATGCGGCGGGTGTGCTTGTCGAGGTAGACGTGCACCACGCAGTACTCGCCGGCGGTCATCTGACGTTTTTCTTCGGAATACGGCAGCAATAGATCTTTCGGCAGGCCCCAATCGAGGAACACGCCGATGCTGTTGACTTCAACCACTTTCAGACTGGCAAATTCACCGACCTGAACTTTTGGTTTTTCAGTGGTGGCGAGAAGTTTGTCTTCGCTGTCCAGATAAATAAAAACATTGAGCCAGTCTTCATCTTCGCTGGGAATATCTTTGGGAATATAACGGTTGGGCAAAAGAATCTCGCCGTCAGCACCGCCGTCCAGATATAAACCGAAGTTAGTGTGTTTAACCACTTGCAAACTGTTGTAACGCCCGACTAAAGCCATTTTCCAGAACCCTCATTGCGTGGGCGGCATTCTACCCGGTTTTGCCCCCAGCGTTGACTGGCAGATTCCTGCCTTCAGCGAAATAGGCGCAAAGCCTTGATTTTCCTTGGACGCGCACGTGACGGTTGCCGCTCGTCAGTCCGCTGTGGCGCATTGCGGCAGCCCCTCACAGCGCCGAAAAATATAAATGATCTTATTTAAAACAGCAGGTTAGCCGATTATTTCGAAAATTGAATCGAGAATAATCCACCATGGAGGTTGGTTATTCCCGGGGATATTTACCAAGCAATTGTCAAGTTATTACTGTACGATGCCTGGCCGAGTTACTTTTCTACAGGTTAATGGCCGCCATGCGTGTAAAAGCATCCACCAGCAAAGCAAAGCCAGCTCCAGCCGTTGAAACCAGCGAATCGATCAACGATCAGATCGCAGCGTTCCTCAAGTCCGGCGGCGAGATTCAGCAAATTGCCAAAGGCGTCAGCGGCCAGACGTTCGGCCCGTCCAAGCAGATCAGCCTGGGCAAGAAGTAACACCCGGTAATACACCCGTCCATAGGCGCTTTGAGCTTCGAAGCGCCTGGACTGGCACCGCAAAATCCCCCTCCGCTTTAAACAAATCTATCATCCATTCTTTGCAAATCGACGAACGGCCATCAATGCCGCGCATTCGCCGGTATCCTTGCACGCGTCTAGATCAAGCGTTTCAGCAGGCTTGCCGCCCTGCGCTCGCTGTTAATGGAGTGACGCATGCGCAAAACATCCTGTTTATCGCTCGTAGGCCTGCTGGCTTGCACGACTGCGCACGCGCAGATTTTCCAGCGTGAACTGGGCGACTTCGACCTCAAACTCGGCACCACGCCCAGCCGCAGCATGGCGCAAGGACTGGTCAAACCGGCGTCCACCGGCTCGTTTCATGGCGGACTAGACCTCAGCCACGACAGTGGCCTGTATTTCGGCCAGTACGCGCCGAGCATGGGAATTACGCCGGGCAAGAACCTCGAAATCGACTCCTACTTCGGTTTTAAACAACCCTTCGATCAAACCCTCGGCTACGAAGTCGGGATGATCCACTACAGCTATCCCAAAGTGGACACCCTCGACAGCCAGGAGTTGTTCGGTGGTCTGACCCTGCTCGGCAGCCGATTCGGCATTGCCTTGAGCAACGACCCGGATAAACAGAACAACACGCTGTTTGCCGACCTTGGCGGCAATCAGCCGTTCGGCATCGGCGTCAGCATGAAGTACACCACTCACCAACTAAACACTCCGGTGGCGGTAGACGGTGGTTATGTCAGCAGTTTCACCGATTGGTCGGTGAAGTTTTCCCGGCCGGTCATGGGCGTCAATCTCGACCTGATCTACAGCAATTCCAGCCTCAGTGGCAGCGATTGCTCGGCCTACTCCGGGCACAACAGCGAGTGCGACGGCCTCGTCACACTCAAAGCCGAGCGCGCGTTCTATTGATCGGCTGAACTGCCGGGTTCATTCTGCGTTCACATAAGAATCAGACCCCAAGGCTGGCCATCGCAAGGATTCGCCCATGTCTCGCTGGTTCACACACATTGTCACCCTGTTGATATTCACCCTAGCCCTCGGCGCCTGTAGCCGCGTAGGCCTGGCCTATCGCAATCTCGACGTGATCATTCCGTGGACGCTCAGCGACTACCTGGACATGAACGGCGAGCAGAAAGGCTGGTTCAACGAACGTCTTCAGGAACACCTGAGTTGGCACTGCACCACGCAACTGCCGGGCTATCTCGACTGGCTCGACCGCTTGCAAACGATGGTCGAGACCAACCAGGTGACTGAAGCCGCACTTGCGGCGCGCACCGAGGAAGCCAAAAAAGCCATTGCTGAAACCGCGCGGGAGATCACCCCGTCCGCTATCGAGTTGCTGCAAGGGCTGGATGACAAACAAGTCGCCGAGATGAACGACGCATTTGCCAAGGATCTGCGCAAGCGCCAGCAGGAATACCTGAAACCGCCGCTGACCCAGCAGATCGCCGAACGCAGTGCGCGCATGGTCAAACGCCTCAACGATTGGCTGGGGCCGTTGAGCGCCACGCAAGAGCAGCGGGTCATGGCCTGGTCGACGACGCTAGGCGACCAGAACACTCAGTGGATCGCTAATCGTGCCCATTGGCAGCAACAGTTCAGCGCAGCCGTCGCTCAGCGCAAGAGTCCGGAGTTCCCACAACGAATCGAGACACTTCTGGTCAATCGCGAGCGTTTATGGACGGCGGATTACCGCAAGGCATTTGCTGACACCGAGGCGCAGGGACGATCGCTGGCGGTTGATTTGATGGCGGAGAGTACACCGCAGCAACGTCAGCGGTTGTTGAAGAAAATTGAAGGGGTGCGCAAGGACTTCAATGATTTGAAGTGTCTGAAGGCCGCTAAACAGGGTTGAAGATCAAAAGATCGCAGCCTTCGGCAGCTCCTACACGGTTATGCGTAGGAGCTGCCGAAGGCTGCGATCTTTTGCTTTCAGGCAATCTGCGCCTTTGAAGCCACTTCATCAAACGTCGCCTCAGCCAGCGCATCCTCCTGCTCATCCAGTACTTGGCGTGGATGATCGTTGCCGGGAATGCTGCTGTCGATCAGGCTCAGCAGGCTGGAACCGCGCGGCGTCAGCACGAAATTGCTTCCTGTGGCGCCCTCTTCATCTGGACGCGGTGCGATGTAGCCACGCAAGAGCAGCAACCTTTCATAATCGCTGGCCAGCGTTTTCAGGCCATCCAGATTCTCGATCGGCTCGCCCGCGCTGGCTTTCTCCGCCGCGTAGTCCTCCGCGTATTTCCGAGGAGCGAAACTTTTGCCTGCACTGTTCTGCACTTCATGCAGCAAGCGCTCAATCAAATCCCAGTTGTAAGTCGTCATCCTGATTCAACCTCCGGTGCGCGTAATTAATGGCGCGGTCATAGGTTGTGACCCGAGCGTGCCGCAGCCGTTCAGCCGCATTTCTCGCCCCGACCGACCGGCGGTCTGTCGAATTCCCTGCCGGTTAAACGACTAGTCTGAAACAGACGGTTTCAACCCCGCAGGAGAAATCATCATGAACGTCGAGAATCATCCGGTGGTGTCGCGCGAAGAATGGCTCGCCGCCCGTAGACAACACCTCGATCACGAAAAAGCCTTCACCAGGGAGCGCGACCGCCTCAGCGCCGAACGTCGCGCATTGCCTTGGGTGAGAATCGACAAGGACTACCACTTTCAAGGCCCGGACGGCGAATTGAAACTGGCTGACCTGTTCGGCAAGAACAGCCAATTGGTCGTCTACCACTTCATGTTCGCCAAGGATTGGGAGGAAGGCTGCCCAGGGTGCTCGTTTCTGAGCGACCACATTGACGGCGCCAATCAGCATCTGGCGCATCACGATATTTCCGTGGTCGCGGTTTCCCACGCACCGTTCAACGAGTTTCAAGACTTTAAACGGCGGATGGGCTGGAAGTTTGACTGGGTGTCGTCGGAAGGTTGCGACTTCAATTACGACTTTGGCGTGTGCGCTCGGGCCGAGGATGTCGCTGCGGGAAAGGCTACTTACAACTATGAAAAGACTGATAGCGCCGAGGAGGAAATGCCGGGGCTGAGCGTGTTTTATCGCGATGATAAAGGTGGGATTTTCCACACTTACTCAACGTATGCCCGTGGGCTGGACATGTTGGTGGGCGCCTACAACTACCTCGATCTGACGCCCAAGGGCAGGAATGAAGGCGAGATCATGGAGTGGGTGCGGCATCACGACAAGTATGAGGCCTCAGGTAAATCCTCCTGCTGTCACGGGAAATAAGGCTCATCGACTTGCTCAAACCCGCCATGCAGACGGGGTTGAGACAAGTTGCCAGAACCAGCCCCGAGCGTTACTGCCTGGATTCACGCTTGGTCTGTTCGATCAACGGCCGGTATTTGTCATAGAGCGCGCCGTAGTTGACGGCCAATGCCGGCGGCATCGTGCCGAGATTTTCCCACCAGGTCATGTTCACGCCGTCTTTGGCAATAATCAGCTTGTTCATCCAGGTGTCGTGCAGCGTGGCAAACGCATTCATGCCCGGCACCGAGTTGGCAATGTTACTGATCAACGTACCGTGGCAGACCGCCAGCAATGAGGTGCAGGAATCATTCAGGCCGATATTCTTGCCCTCGATCCACTCGCCTGCCACCCACTCGCGAGCCACCAGTCCGCCGTCCAGTTGATCAACCTTGGGGCCTCCCGGTCGGTCCTCGCCCGGACGGACATCCGGCCCGCGACCGGTCCAGTACGCGTAAATCTCTGCCAGCGCGCCGGTACCGGCAATGGTCAGCCACGACTTGTCACTGCCGTCACCTGTCAGCAGACCCTTCAGGGCCGTATTGACCGCAAATGCCTTAAGTCGCTCAGTGACACTGATTGTAATCTTGTTACCTTGCGGCCCGATCTTGGTGCCCCACTCACCGGTATAAGAACCGGCACCGGCAATGATCGCCGCCGTGACGTAGCTCTTGATGTTTTCTTCCGAGAGCACATCTTTCAGTGTGTCGGCCAGATTGCCCTTGTTGTTGATGGCGCTGACCGCTGCGGTACTGGCCATCGACGTGATAACGGCAGTCAAGGCGACGTTACCAGCGCCAGCAGCGGTGGTTGCCGTCGCGGCAGCGAAGGTCGAACCCGTTCCGGAAGCCATCCCGCCGACCGCAGCGCTCGCGGCACCGGCTGTCAGCACCGTAACGATGATTGCGACAGCAATGGCAGCCCCCATGCCCATGCCCGAGCTTTGGTAATCCCACTGGTCATGCACTTCCTTGATCATGTGCCAGTCGATATCGCCGCGGTCCTGCATGTCCTTGAGCCAGGCCAGTTGCGGGTCAGCCTTGACCATCGCGTCGATGCTGTCGGCCACGGATTTCTGCGTGACCTCCTTGACGTCGATACGGATATCGCCGGCGGCCTTGATGATGATGTCCCCGGCCGCCAGCAGATGGCTCTGACGAACGGTCTCGTCGGTTTGCCCGGCGCCCTTGGCCGATGTCCAGGCGAGGCTGCTTTTGCTCTTCTCGTGGCTCTCTTTTTCCAGGTCGGTGACACTTTCAAACGTCAGGTCACCACCGCTGCTGATGGTCAGATCTTTCCCGGCGTTCAGATTGGCTGCCTGATATCGCTGATCGCCACCACTGACCAGAGTCAAATCACCGCCACTGCTGATTTCGCTGCCGACGTACTTGACCTTGGTCACCTCGTCATGACGGGTTTCCTTGCGCCCCAGGCTGCCCTTTTTCTTTTTGTCGTAAAGCGAATAGTCGTAGTCCTCAGCCGCCAGCACCTCCAGGTCATTGCCAGCGACCAGATACGCCTCATCGCCGGCGGTGATGCGACTCGATACCACGGTCAGGTCTTTCCCGGCGACGAACCCGGCCTTGCCGCCGGCACTGATCGAACTGGCGATCTGATCAATGTGGTCTTCCTGTGCCGTAACCTTTTTCGACTTGTAGTAGGAATGTGATTCCTCCTCGGCCGAGCCAATCAGCAGGTCACGGTCGGCGCTCATTTCAATATCGCGAGCGGCGCTGATCTGGCTGCCGATAACCGTCAGATCGCGCCCGGCGTTGACCGAGAAATCGCGGCCTGCCGTCGCGGTCGAACCCACCTGATGAACACTGCTGGTCGTGGCACCGGTAAACGCGGAGTTGTTGCTTTGCGCCGAAAGAATGCTGGCATCACGTCCCGCGTCGATGCTCGTATCACGACCGCTGACCAGCGCACTGCCCGTGCTGATAAAGTCGCGACCGGCGCTGGCTTTCAGGTCATTGGTGGCTTCGATGCGTGACGCGTTATCGAGGTACTCGCGGTGCTGCGAGTATCCTTGGGATGCGAAACCGCTGCTGGTGACGGTGCGCTCATTGATGATGTCGCCCTTGACCGACACCAGGTTCACATCGCGCCCGGTGATGATGCCGCCCGATTTGTTGACGATGTTATTGCCCGCCAGCAAGTCGAGACGGTTACCCGCCTCGATCAGGCCACTGTTGACAAGATCATTGCCGGCGGCGGCCGTCAGGTTATTGCTGGCACGCAGGGTTCCGGCGTTCTGTAGATCCTGACCGGCAATCAACTTGACGTTTGCGCCTTGGATCAGCGCGCCATTGGGTGCCAGCCGATTATTGGCCTGAGCCAGATAAAGCACCGGCACCAGAACTTTCTCGCCGTTCACTTCGTGCTCTTCAAGCCAGACGATGTCGTGGGTCAGCGCCGCCACTTGCTCGGCGGTGAGCGTCACGCCCACCGACAGGTCGAGCTGATCCTTGCTGGCGATCGCATTGTTCATCAGGTACTTGAACAGTCCTTCGTCGGAGGTCTGACCATCGATGAAGCGCTGCCCGGTGCGCTCGACCACCGCCTGCTGAATCAGACGCTGTTCGTACAAACCGTCACCCAGCCGTTTGGCACTTTGATCCGGGTCGTACCCCAGATTGGCCAACAGGTAATCCGAACTCATGAATTGTTTAAGTTCGGTGAGTACCGGGTTGGTTTCGATCAGATATTTGTGCGCGTTCGACGGCGCAGGTGTATTCGGCAGGCCCTGAACACGAGCCAGCGTCTGGCTGACATTACCCTTGAGCGACGTATTCGGTGCACCGATCAAAGCACCGGAGCCATCGTTGATGCTGGCATCGATCGCGCTTGCACCGGTGGTCGGCTGTAGACCTGTACGGTCCGCTGTAGTCAGTTGGCGATCCGCTGCACCGACCGCATTGATCGGGTCGACGGTCAATGTACGCCCGCCAGCAGGCAAGTCCGCCTGACGTTGCGTTGTTGTAACGGATGCGCCACCGATGGTCCAGTTCTGTGCGCCAGGAAGCGGTGCCGTGCTTCCCGAAGTGGCGCCCTGACCACTCAGACGAAACAGTCCGTTCTGACCACCGGGTAATTCAAATTCGGGTAACGCCAACGGGTTGACCTGCTGTTGAGCCAGATCCGGTGGCAATTGGCGATTCAGGCTGATCACTGTGGGTTTGGTCCCAGCGCCGGTTCGGGTATCGGCCGTTTTCGCCGGACCACCCGCGGTTGCCGTGTACGAACGCAGTTCGCCGTTGGTGATCTTGTTGGTCGCATTGACGACCACGCTGCCACCCGCCTGCACAATGGCCGGTACATAGCTTTTGTCAGTCGACTCGGTAATGACCGTCTGGAACGGCGTGGCGTTTCTGATTTCAGCCGGGGCGTCCACGCGGACACCGGAAGCGTACTGGGAGGCGCCAAACACTATATCACCGCCGCCCCAGACATCATTCGAATACGTCCCGATGTACTGGGTTCTTGTCTCGCCGACATGCGGGTTGTTTCTGATCCATGGAGTCACCGACGACTGCGCTCCACCGGCAGTCCAGAATCGAATGTCTTTGTCATAACCCGCGTCGTTATGGCTGTTGTAGTTAACGATCTGATCCCACAATTCGGGTTTCGGCGCTTTGTTGGTGATGTACTTGAGCGACGAATAACTGCCCAGCGAACTGCCGGAGTTGTTGAAGGTATCGACGTTGATGGTGATGTCGGACGCGGCGGATACCGTGGAATTGGAGTTGACGAATTCCGACCCGGTCACACTCAGATTACGTCCGGCGGTGATGCTAGAAGCATCGGCATCACCAGAAACTGTCACGTTGAACGTCTGCTGCCAGACCAGGTGCGAATCGACGTCTTCCATGTGTTTGGGACGCGCCGAATCACAGTTGAAGCAGCGCACACCAATGGACGAAGAATCGCCCTCGGTGGTGGTGACGCTGAAGTTCTCCATCTTGTTGTTCACCACTGACGACTTCAATGACATATCGCCGGTGGATTCGATACGCCCGGACAGATTGTCGACGCGAGCCGCCCGGTCTGCACCGTTGTAACCGAGCACATTGATGTCGCCCAGGCTGTATACGTCGCTGTAGGTGTTGGTCAGTGTGCCGACTTGCAGGTTCATGTGAGCGCCGCTGAAAAGCAGCGATCCCTGATTGGCTCGAATGCGGTTATTGGTCAGTGTCTGTGCGTTGATCAGGAGGTTTTTGGCACTGGCCAGCGTACCAAGATTGCTGACCGCACCGGCCCTGATTTCCAGCGCATCAGCGGATGTCAGGCGCCCCATATTGGTGACTTGACCGCTCACGTTGAGCTTGGTCAGACCGCCACCGGCAACACTGGCGCCCTCATTGACCGTCAACTGGGCGGCACCGAATGTGAGGTCGCCTACGCTTGAAACCCGACCGTTACCACCGTAACTGCCGCCCAGTTGCAGATCCATGCTGCCGTCGCTGGCAATCAGTCCGTCATTGACCCAGTTACCACCACGCCCTTGCAGTTGCGTCGAGGCCAGCAATTGACCGCTGGCAGTCTGACTGAAGTTGTTGACGTTGACGTTCAGCCGACCCGCTTGAATCACGCTGGAGTTGCTCCAGGTGTCGGCGTTGAGCGTCAGGCCGCCACGGGTGACGATGCTGCCGCCGGCGCCGGTGACATTGGCAGTGGAGATATCGAACGTACCATCGCCCAGGTGCAGCAGTTGGCCACCGCTGTTCAGGAAGCTGCCGACTGCCAGCGTGAGGTCGGTGTTGCCGGTTTCAAGCACACCATTGCGGTTGTCCAGCAGGCCGCCAATCTGAAACGCCGTTTTGCCAGTGTTGGCTAGCGAACGCAGCTTGCCACCCTGATTATCCAGGCTGGCTGCCTTCACCGACAGAGTCGTGTCGCTTTCCACGACACCGCCGCGGTTGTTCAAATCATTGAGCAGATCCAGATCGATACGATTGCCGGCGATTTGCCCGCCGCTGTTGTCCAGTCGAGTGCCAGTCACGCTGAGCAGATTTTTGGCGTAGAGCCCGCCGTTACGGTTATCCAGCGCGGCCGTGACAATGCTGGCGTCCGCCGTCTGCGCGGAGATCCGTCCGCCATTGTTGTCCAGCCCTGCCAGCGCAGTGAGGGTCAGGCCCTGTGCCTGGATAATGCCGCCCTGACGGTTATTGTTCAGGTCGACACCATTGCGCAACACGCCAACAGTGCGCGCTTGCAATGCGCCCTTGATGCTCGCCAGTACGCCGCCACGGTTGTCGATACTCGAGGCGTTGACACTGACCACACCCGTTTCGGCGATGACTCTGCCACTTTGATTATCCAGATCGCCACTGATATCAAGTGCCAGGCCACTCTGACTCTGGATTGCGCCTTTGCCGTTGGCCAGACTGGCCGCCTTCAATTGCAGGCCGGCGTTCTGGCTATAGATCAAACCATCGGAATGATTGAGCACCGCGCCGCTGGCGGTGATCTGCAAATCATCGTTGGCGGCAATGGTGCCTTTGTTGCTGTTGTCCAATGATCCGGTCAGCAGGCTGAGGTTACCTTGGCTGACCAGTTGCCCGCTGCGGTTGCTCAGGTCAGTAACGCCGGTGATCAGTACAGGGCCGGCACCCGCCAGTTTGCCGGCGTTGTTGTTCAGTTGTCCGAGCAGGTTAAGGGTTATCGCTGCGTTGCCAGCGATCTGGCCAGCACTGTTGTCGACGCGAGTGGCGTTGACGTTGATCGCCTGTTGCGCATTGATCGTACCGCCGGCATTGGTCAATGCCGCACTGCTGATATCGAGCGCCACGCCACTGTCAATGAGACCACCCTGATTGTTGTTGAGTGTCCCGCTCAATGTCAGGGTCTGCCCCGCCGCGCTGCTGAGAATGCCTTTATCACTGTTATCCAGCTCACTCGCCCTGACGTTCAGGCTGCCGTGACTGACCAACGCACCTGAATGACTATTGAGCAATCCACCTGTCAGCTCGACGACCACATCGCCACTGCGGCTGGAGAGCGTGCCACTGTCGCGGTTATCCAGGCTGGCACCTTTGACCGCGAGACTTTCCCAGCCAGAAATCAAGCCCTTGCGGTTGATCAACTCGGTACCGCTGACCGTCAGTTTCTGGCTGCTGATCAACTTGCCGCTGCTGTTGTTCAACGCCCGAGCGATTACGTCAAACGCCAACGCGCTGGAGATCTCGCCACCCTCGTTGTTCAGATCACGCAGACGCTCGAGGGTCAAAGGACCTTTGGCAGTGAGTAATCCGTTGCGATTGTCGAAGTCGCCCTCCGCCAGATCGACGCTGATCGCGTTGTCACCCAACAGACGACCGCCATTTTGGGTCAGCGCAGTCAACTTGAGATTGATATCACCCTTGGCGGAAACCTCACCGCCGTTGCTTGAGTCCAGCGTCGTAGCAGTCACGCTCAACGCACCCAGGCTGTTGATCAGACCATTGCCCCGGTTGTTCAGGGCCATCGCATTGAGCGTAATCGCGTCCTTGGCCAATATCGCGCCGCCCTCGTTGTTCAAGTCGGCACTGTTGAGGTGCAGCGCTTGCTCGGCGTTGATCAGGCCCTTGGCATCATTGCGCAACAAACCGTCCACGGTCAGGTCGAGATTGCCGCGACTGACCAGACTGCCACCGCTATTGTTCAGACTGGCGCTACGGAGATCGATTGCAGCGGCGCCGATCACGCCTTTGACGTTATCCAGGGCATTAGCGATGCGCACGGTCAGGCCCTGACTGCTCAGAAGCTTGCCGCCGTTGCTGTTATCGAAGTTTTGCGCAATCAGGGTGAACGCTTGCGCACTGGAAATTTCACCGCCCTGATTGTTGACCCCATTGAGTTGTTTGAGCAGCAAGGCACCCGGAGCGTTGATCAAGCCGTTCTGATTGTTCAACTGACCGTTATTCATGTCCAGAATCAGGCTTTGCTTACTGAACAACTGCCCGCCCTGCTGATCCAGTCCGGTGACCGAGGCCGTCAACGCACCTTCGCTGCCGATGCGCCCGCCATCGCTGTTGTTCACCTGGCCGGCGTTCAGATTTACCGTGCTGGCGCTGTTGAGTTGTCCGGACTGACTGTTGTCAAACGCACCCGTGGTAACGGTGACCGCGCCTTTGGCGCTGATAGTGGCTTTTTGGTGGTTATCGAGGCGCGTACTAACGAGGCTGAGCGCGCCGTTGGTGACCATGTTGCCGCCCTGGTTATCGACAGCGCCCTGACTGTTGACCGTCAGATCCCCTGCACTCGACAGACTGCCAAGGGCGTTTGTCAGTTGCGCTGTATTGACCGCCAATTCGCCTTCGCTGCTGACCTTGCCCCGGCTGTTATCGAATGCCCCGCTCAGGTCCAATCGGGCCGCGTG
Organism: Pseudomonas sp. LBUM1648; assembly: GCF_059716145.1. Taxonomy (NCBI): domain Bacteria; kingdom Pseudomonadati; phylum Pseudomonadota; class Gammaproteobacteria; order Pseudomonadales; family Pseudomonadaceae; genus Pseudomonas; species Pseudomonas sp. LBUM1648. Next base: position 1,644,958 of record NZ_CP166808.1, on the reverse strand, counting down.
CAAACTCAGCAGGTTGCCACCGCTGTTATCCAGCGTGCGGCCTTGCAGGTTCAGCACGGATCGGCTGCTGATCAATCCGTCATTGCGATTGAGCAATTGATCGACAGTCAGGGCCAGCGCCTGTCCTGCGAACATCTTCCCGGCGTCGCTGTTATCGAGTTTGTCACCGGTTATCGATACTTGGGCGTTGCTGGTGATTTCTCCCCCTCGGTTGTCAACATCGCCGACATTGAGGGTCACGTCCTGCGTTGCACCCAGCAGACCGCTTTGGCGATTATCAAGTGTCTCGGCGTTCAGGCCGAGCGTACCGGTCGCGATCAGCTTGCCTTGGCGGTTATCCAGTTTTCTGACCGCAAGCAAAGCATCCGTCTTGCTGGCGATACTGCCGGCACGGTTATCCAGCGTGCCGGCCCTAAGCAGCAACTGCCCGTCGGCGATCAACGTACCGGCATGGTTGTTCAAGTCTTTGCCGACAGCCAGTTCCAGCCGTCCATTGCTGCTGATCAATCCTTCGGCATTATCCAGACTGTCACTTTGAGCATCGACCGAAGCGGCCGAAATCACACCTTTGAGATTATTCAGTGCGTGCGCAATACGCAGCGTCAGACCTGCTTGGCTCAGGAGCTTGCCTTGACTGTTATCAAGCTCATTGACAGCAAGCGTAAAGGCCAGTCGGCTGGAGATTTCACCGCCCTGGTTGTTCACGCCAGCAAGGTTTTTCAGCAATAGCGTTCCGGGGGCATTGATCAAGCCGTTGCGGTTATCCAAATCACCGTTGTTCAGATCCAGGGACAGGCTGTCTTTGCTGAACAACTCGCCAGCCTGCTGTTTGAGTCCGGTGACCGAAACCGTCATGGCTTGCTGGCTGGCGATCCGTCCGCCAGCGTTGTTGACCTGGTTGGCCTTGAGTTCAAGCGACGCACCGCTGATCAAGTGGCCGCCCTGACTATTATCCATATCGCCGGTATGGATCAGCGTGACATCCTTGGCCGAGACCGATCCATTGCGGCTGTTATCCAGACTGCCACTGCTAAGGTTCAACGTGCCGTCAGTGGAAATCGAACCGTCCTGATTGATCACTTCACCCTGCGTGGTCAGCGCCAGTGCGCCGGCACTGCCCAAGCTACCGGCACTGTTGTCGATACGATTGGCAGCGACGGTCAATGTGCCTTCGCTACTGACCAGGCCCTGGACATTGAGCATGGCGTCGTCGAGGGTGATGACCAGACCCTTGAGGCTTTCCAGCCTGCCGCCTGAGTTGTTAAGCGAGCTGCCGATCAACCCGGTAGCGCCCTTGGCGCTGATCAGCCCTTTGTTCTGATTATTCAATGTAGCCACTGCCAGTGTCAGATCCGCGCCGGCGAGCAGCTTGCCGCCGTCAGCGTTATCCAGACGCTTGCCGCTGATATTCATCAACAGCGTGGCGGAGAGTTCACCCGCGCGGTTGTCGACCTGGTCGACATTCAACTTCAATGCCTTGGTGGTCCCGACCAGTCCGCCGTTACGATTGTCGAGGCTGTTGCCGGTCAGGCTCAGATTGCCCTGCGCAACCAGTGCACCGCCCTGTTGTTGCAACAGGCCAATGGTAGCGAGCAAGTCAGCCTGGCTGGAGATCCGTCCCTGAGCGTTGTGCACCTCATCGAGTGTGAGAGTCACAGGGCCGACCGCACTAAAAAGACCGCCGCTGTTATCAAGATAATTGCCCTGCAAGGTCATCGCCGCTTTACCGGTGATCTGACCCTTGTCACGGTTATCCAATCGATTGATTTGCAGATTCAGTTGCTTGTCAGCCTGGATGATCCCTCCTCGGTTGTCCGCACTGTCGCCGCGCAGTGCCAGCGAGTTTTTACCAATGACCTTGCCCGCGCGATTGTCGAGACTGCCGGTTTGCGCGTCGATAGAGCCCTTGGTGGTGATTTCACCTTTGTCACGGTTGTCGAGCAGGCCATTGATGCGCAGGACAAGGCCGTTATCGCTGACCACAATGCCACCGTCACGGTTGTCTAAACTGCCCGCCTTGAGAGACAGAACCTGACCTGAGCCGAGCATGCCGTCACGGTTGTCCAGCGCCCCGCCGAGATCAATATTGAGCCCCAGGTCACCTAGAATCCGGCCGCTGCGATTGTCCAGGGTCAGGCCATTGAGACGCGTCGTGCGCGTGCTGGAAATCTCACCAGCGCTGTTGTCGAGCTGGCCGACGGCGCCCTGTAAATCGCCTGCACTGTTGATCAGGCCGCCCGTGTTCTGCACTTGATTGGCCGTCACATTCAGGGTGCCGCGACTCAACACACGTCCGTTGTTACGGTTGTCCAGTGTTCCCGCCGTCACTGCAGTGGTTTGCCCGCTGAGGGAGCCGCCCTGGTTGTTCAGGGTCTGCACCGCGATTACCGTCAGGTTGCGGCTGGCAGTCAAGCTCTTACCTTGGTTTTCAAGATTCTGCGCATTGAGGTTCAGGTCGCCATGTGTGTTGCGACTGCCGTCGGCATTGACGCCGGCCTCGATAGCTCCGGCGTTGTTCAGTTGCCCACCGGCGCTGAGGTTGATGCTGTCGCGGGCCGCGAGGGTTTGCCGGTTAGTCAGGTTGCCTTGGGTTTGTACATTGACGTCGGTACCGGCATAGACAGGGCCTTGCGCATCGAGACTCGCAGCTTTGACATTGACTGACGTAGCGGCAGACGTCTGCGCCAGCGTGAGCTGGCCGTTGGCATCAATCTGGATATCGCCACCACTGGCGGCAACGTTGCCCACCAGTTTCACGCCGACTCCAGCCTCGGTTCCCACCAGTTTGATCGCCCCGGCGTACATGCCGCCAAGCGCCGAAGAGTCGATGGCCAGTTGTGGTTTGGCGCTGCCGTCATCGGCGCGGGCAGTGGCATTGAGGGTTTGCGCGTTGACGTCGTTGCGGCCGGCAACAATGGTCAGATTCTGCGCCTGGATCTGGGCGTTTATTCTGGCGCTGCGGGTGATGATTTCGAAACGATCGACGTTGCTTGCATTGAGCCCGGCGCCTTCAATGGCGACACCGCCCTGATCGACCTGAAATCGATCCAGTTGACCGTTTTCGATCACCGGTTTGCCAGTGGTCAATGTCACACGTGGAGCGTTGATGAAGCCGCAACCATTGCAGGTAATCCCGTAAGGGTTTGCGACAATGACCCGCGCCGACTGCCCCGCCACTTCGGTGTAACCACGCAGTTGACTCGGGTTCCCGCTGATGACTTCGTTGAGAATCGCTTGCGCCGAACCGCTGTTCTTCAGGTTCGGGTTGCCGATGATGTGGCCCCCCAGTTGTGTGGCCGAGGTCTGTGCCGCGCCGTTGTTGAGGATGACGCCCTGTGCACCAACGTTGTAATCGTGGAATTGGTTATGTGACAGCCCACTTCCATTAGGCGTGGCGATGTTGATGATTGGCACGCCGTTGCCGGCCCGATCCAGCGATGTATTCGGGTTGGCCACCACGATCCCGTCGGCCTGCGCCCACATCGGTTGCCAGAACATGACGTTCGCCAGCAGAAATGCCAGTCCGCGCTTGGGCATCCCCCAAAAGTGTTCACGGGTTTCGATACTGCAAGATTGACGCGCGGCGAAGGCGTAGTGGCGAACATCCATGTTGAAAGTCTCATCGCGTGCAGCTGATTGATCGGCAAAATCGACAGGCAAAGCAGTCCCTACCCGGCCAAATGAAGCATGCCGGTAGAGTGAGAAACTGAATTAGGGGGATATAGGCGCGCTTGGGTCAGAACGTCCAAAGCGTTGCAAAACCATCACAGAATCGGTCTGCGACAAGTCTGTTCGATCCCTCGAAACCGCACATTGATATCAATGTGGTGGCTCGATGGTAGATTGCCATCATTCTGACGTCAACAACCCGTTATGCAACTATTTCAGCAACCGCTCTAGCGCGGGGTTTAGCGCACAAAGTTGATTTTTTGCGGGAGTTATCGACATTTTCGATTCAACAACAACGACGGCAGCGCCTGGGTTGAACCAGAACAAACAGGACTGAACTTTCTTCAGGCCACACCCCTCAACCGGTTAACCCGCCTTAACCGGAACTGAGGCCTGCCACCATGAATACCCTGATCAAGCTCACCCTCGCTGCCACTCTCGCCTGTGCCCTGCCCGCTTGGGCTTGCACGCCGGAAGAAGCTACCGCCAAACGCGAACAACTGGCCAAGGAAGTCTCCAAGCTCACCGAGCAGAATCCGGCCAAGGCAAAGGAGATCAACGCCGAATTGCAGAAGATGGACCTGGGCACCGCCAGTGCGGATTTGCCGGACAAGTGCCAGTTGATTGATCAGCGGTTAAAAGAGCTCAATTCGGCCGAGAAGAAAGCCGAGGGTTAACAAACCAAAGTCAAAAGATCGTCCGATCGCGGGCCGAGCCTTCGGCAGGTCCTACAAGGATCGGCCCGCGATCGGACGATCTTTTGATCCTGATAATGCACTAGTGCATTTATTTTATTGCATTAATGCATACTGCGACTAAGGTTACCTCGAGCAAGGAGATCGGCGCCCGCCATGGAACATGGCCAACCTTTAACCCCGATCGCTCGGCAACACCGCTGCACCCATACAAGCTGGACGCTTGTTTTCACTCATGGAGGATTGAAAAATGTTAACCAATGAAGCAACCCGATTCACCGGCGAGACCCTGCCAAGGTGCCTGATCGGCCATCTGCTCGACCCGCAACTGGTCGAGGTCGAGGCCGCTGAACACGCCAATGCCTTGGCTGCCAGCAGCCTCAACTTCAGCATGCAACAGCAGACCCAGACCAACTGGTGCTGGGCGGCCGTTTCCGCCTCGGTCGGCAACTATTACGGCACCGGGAACTGGACCCAGTGTGGCGTTGCCAGTTCGGAACTCAACCGCAACTGCTGCAACCAGCCGGGGCCGTGCAACGTCTATGGCTATCTTGATTCCGCCCTGCGCACCACGCGCAGTTATAACGGTATGAATCAGGGTTCGCTGCAGATGTCGGCCATTCAGAACCAGATCAACATGGGCCGCCCCGTCGGCCTGCGCTGTGCCTGGTACGGCGGCGGTGCGCACTTCCTGACGATCTATGGCACCAACGGCAACTACGTGCTGGTCGCGGATTCGATCTACGGCTATTCGACCCGCGCGCTGAACGCATTCCCCGGTTCGTACAACGGCGGCGGCAACTGGACCAACACTTACTTCACCGCAAAAAACTAGGAGGGCGACATCATGCAACTGACTTATCCAAAGGCGCCTTCCAACGGCGTACAGACTTTGCGTCCGGCACTACAAGCCGCCCTGCAAACCCAGGGCTTCGGCGCGAACCGGCAGTTTGCGAACGCTGTACCTGCGAAGATCAGCCTCAGTGAAGCCTGGCGTGGTTACTCGCTGAGCCTGGAGGACTTGAGCAACGGCAAAGGTCTGCCAGATGCCCGAGTGGGCGATTGGCATTACCTGGTGTTCGCCGATGGCGTAACCATTGCCGATGCGCAATTGGTCGACGTTCGCGGCCATGTCGAGTTCGCTTCGTTGAACCATGGTGGCCTGGCGGCTGCCACGGTCGGTGCGCTGAAATTGGCCGAGCAATCGCCGCAATTGCAGGGCAAAACCGTGGAACCGCGGTTGTTGTTTGTTTCGGCGTTGCACGTTGTAGCGATCTGGCTGCACGCCGATGGTGAAGATGTGCTGATTCCAATCGAGCCAACGCCCAAGGAATTGGCGGGCACCAGGTTGTACAGCGAGGCGGCGCTGCTCGCGTTGCTTAAACCGGCGGCTGACAAGGCCAAGCAACGTTTTGACGCCGACACCAGCGGGCTGCTCGGGAGCTGACAAATCCCGGCGATAAAAAAACCCGGACACTGTCCGGGTTTTTTATGTGCGCCTGAAACGACTTACTCAGCCGCAGGCTCTGCCGGCTTGCGGCGCTTGAGCGGCGCCATGCCGTCGCTGCTCACCAGAGAATCCGGCTTCGGACGGTTGACGCTCTTGCGCTTGGTCGGCGTCTTGGCGGCGGTTTTCTTCTTGTCGCCCTTGGCGTCGGTCTTTTTCTTCTTCACGCCGACAGCTTTACCCGAGGCCTTGACCTTTTTCGGCCCGCCGTAGGTGCCTTTGACTTCCTTGATGGTGCGGCGCTCGAAGCTCTGCTTCAGATAACGCTCGATGCTCGACATCAGGTTCCAGTCGCCGTGGCAGATCAGCGAGATCGCCAGACCGTCGTTACCGGCACGACCGGTGCGGCCGATGCGGTGCACGTACTCGTCGCCGCTGCGTGGCATGTCGAAGTTGATCACCAGGTCCAGGCCGTCAACGTCCAGACCACGGGCCGCCACATCGGTCGCCACCAGAATCTTCACGCCGCCCTGCTTCAGACGATCGATCGCCAGTTTGCGATCCTTCTGGTCTTTCTCGCCGTGCAGCACGAACGCCTTGTATTCCTGAGCCACAAGGCGGCCGTAGATGCGGTCGGCCATGGCGCGGGTGTTGGTGAAAACGATGGCCTTCTGATAGGTCTCGTTGGCCAGCAGCCAGTTCACGATTTGTTCTTTGTGCTGGTTGTGGTCGGCGGTGATGATCTGCTGACGAGTGGTCGAGTTCAACTGGCTGACCGCGTTGAGCTGCAAGTGCTCAGGGTTGTTCAGCACTTTGCCGATCATCTCGCGCAGACCGGAACCGCCGGTGGTGGCGGAGAACAGCATGGTCTGCTGACGGTTCGGGCATTCGTCGACCAGACGTTGCACGTCTTCGGCGAAACCCATGTCGAGCATGCGGTCGGCTTCGTCGAGCACCAGCACTTCAACTTCTTTCAAGTCGAGGTTGCCAGCGTTGAGTTGCTCGATCATCCGGCCCGGGGTGCCGATGAGGATGTCCGGCACCTTGCGCAGCATCGCTGCTTGCACCTTGAAATCTTCACCGCCGGTGATCAGGCCGGATTTGATGAAGGTGAACTGCGAGAAGCGTTCAACTTCTTTCAGCGTTTGCTGAGCCAGTTCACGGGTCGGCAGCAGGATCAGGGTCTTGATGCTGACGCGAACCTTGGCCGGGCCAATCAGGCGGTTGAGGATTGGCAGGACGAAAGCAGCAGTCTTGCCGCTACCGGTTTGCGCCGTCACCCGCAGGTCACGCCCCTGAAGCGCCAGCGGAATGGCCGCTGCTTGCACAGGCGTTGGCTCGACAAATTTCAGCTCGGCCACAGCTTTGAGCAGGCGTTCGTGCAGGGCGAATTGGGAAAACACGGGTGCTACCTCGAAGATATGCAAAAAAACAGCTGCATAGATTACCGGTTTCGAGCGCTCAGGCCGAGTTTCTTTATACAAACGGTGCTAATCAGTGGCTTTTTTGTTGCTCGATTTGTCTCTTACGGTAATACGCAGCGTCTTAAATGCTCTAATCGCCCATCGCGTCTTATAGAAGAATCGTTTCTCTTATGGATTTCAAACAGCTCTGGCTCAAAGCCCAAGACCTATGGGGCACCCTCGAACAGCATCCGTTTCTGCAATCCGGCCTGGCGCTGATCCTGCTTTTGGTGATCGCGCTGGTGCTCGGACGAGTGGCGCGCTATTTGATCCTGCATGCCAGCCGCATGCTCGGTCGTCAGCCGGCGCTGCACTGGCTCAACGACTTTCGCCACAACAAGGTGTTCCAGCGTCTGGCGCAGATGACGCCGTCACTGGTGATCCAGTTCGGCTTGCATCTGGTGCCGGAGCTGAGCAAAACCGCGATGACGTTCCTTGGCAACGTCGCGCTGTCGTTCACCATCTTGTTCCTGTTGCTGTCGATCAGCGCCCTGCTCAATGCCTTGCTCGACATCTACGCCCGCACCGAACACGCCCGCACCCGCTCGATCAAGGGTTACGTGCAACTGGCGAAAATGGTCTTGTACGTGTTTGGCGCGATCATCATCGTCGCCACGCTGATCGACCGTTCGCCGTTGTTGCTGCTGTCGGGTCTGGGTGCGATGTCGGCGGTGATTCTGTTGGTCTACAAGGACACCCTGCTGTCCTTCGTCGCCAGTGTGCAACTGACCAGCAACGACATGCTGCGGGTCGGCGACTGGATCGAGATGCCGCAAGTCGGCGCCGATGGCGACGTGGTCGATATCACGCTGCACACGGTCAAGGTGCAGAATTTCGACAAGACGATTGTGTCGATCCCGACCTGGCGGCTGATGTCCGAGTCGTTCCGAAACTGGCGCGGCATGCAGCAGTCCGGCGGGCGGCGGATCAAGCGCAGTCTGTTCATCGACGCCAGCGGCGTGCGTTTCATCCGTGACGATGAAGAAGAGAAACTGAGCCAGGTGCATCTGCTGACCGGCTACATGAGCCGCAAGAAAGCCGAACTCAAGGCTTGGAACGAAGCACAGGGCAATGTGGCGGCGATGTCGGCCAACCGTCGGCGGATGACCAATATCGGCACCTTTCGCGCTTATGCCTTGGCGTATTTGAAGAGTCACCCGGAGGTGCAACCGAACATGACCTGCATGGTGCGCCAGATGCAAACCACGGCGCAGGGCATTCCGCTGGAAATCTACTGCTTCACCAGCACCACGGTGTGGGCCGATTACGAGCGGATTCAGGGGGATATTTTCGATTACCTGCTGGCGGTGTTGCCGGAGTTTGGTTTGAGCCTGTATCAGCAGCCGAGTGGCGGGGATTTGCGTGTGGGAATGCTGCCGGCGGTGCTCGGCGCGGCCAGCATTCCAGAGCCGCAAAAACATCTCATGTAAAACCACCGATCTACTGTAGGAGTGAGCCTGCTCGCGATAGCGGTGGGTCAGACAAATCAATGATGACTGACCCACCGCTATCGCGAGCAGGCTCACTCCTACAGGGGTTAGGCGGTGGCTTGAGATCTGCGGATGCCTAAACGGCTGATCCACACCGCCGCCAGAATCACACTCCCGCCGAGGAACAACCTGCCCAGTTCCTCATCCTGATTCCAGATCAGCAAGTTCAGCAGCAACCCCACCGGTACATGCAGGTTGTTCATCACCGCCAGCGTGCCACCGTTGACCATGCACGCGCCTTTGTTCCACCAATACAGGCCCAGCGCCGTCGAGACCAGACCGAGGAACAGCAGCACGCCCCATTGCAGCGGCGCTTCGGGCAGGAAGTTGGCTTTGCCGAACAGCAGGAATGCCGGCAGCACCACCGCCAGTGCGCCGAGGTAGAAGTAGCCAAAGCGGCGATAATGCGGCAGATCGCTCGGGTGTTTCGCCACCAGATGTTTGTACAACACCTGCCCGGCGGCATAGGTGAAGTTGGCCAGTTGCAGCAGCAGGAAGCCCATGAAGAAGTCCGGGTTGATCCGGTCGAAGCGAATCACCGCTGCGCCGCCTACCGCCACCAATGCGGCGATCAGTGCCCACGGGTTGAAGCGGCGGTTGAGCGCATCTTCGATCAGGGTTACATGCAATGGCGTGAGGATGGTGAACAGCAACACCTCGGGCACCGTCAGCACACGGAAGCTCAGATAGAGGCAAACGTAAGTCACACCGAACTGCAACGCCCCAATCACCAACATGCCGCGCATGAACGAAGGTTCCACCGAACGCCAGCGGGTCAGCGGGATGAACACCAGCCCGGCTAGCAGCACACGTACCAGCACCGCAAAGTAGCTGTCGACATGACCGGCCAGGTATTCGCCGATCAGACTGAAGGAAAACGCCTGGATCAGCGTGACAAAAAGTAGATAGCCCATGATCGCCTCTGTTTCGAATGGCGGCGACGATAGCGGTTTTTACTTTCTGGAACCAATACAAAATCCCAGGCAAAAAAAAGCCCGATCTCGCTAATGCGTTCAATCGGGCTACAGCACTCAGGAGCAAAAAGTGCAAAGGGAGGTTCGATGCGCGTAGAGCCTTGAAGGGGTTGCGCCAGGTCACTAGAACATCCAGCGATTATCTGGCGATTAACATATCAAGCGACCGAGGCCAGTTTGGCGTTGGCCTGGTTCAAGCCTTTTTCCTGGAAGTCGCCACCCAGGTTCATGCCTTCGGCGTGAATGAAAGTCACGTCGTGGATGCCGATGAAACCCATCACCTGGCGCAAGTACGGTTCCTGATGGTCCGCCGGGCCGCCGGCGTAGATGCCGCCGCGGGCCGTCAGCACGTAGGCACGCTTGCCGCTGAGCAGGCCTTGCGGGCCGGTTTCGGTGTATTTGAAGGTCACGCCGGCACGCAGTACATGGTCGAGCCAGGCCTTGAGGGTGCTCGGGATCGCGAAGTTGTACATCGGTGCGGCCATCACCAATACATCGGCGGCCAGCAGTTCGTCAGTCAATTCATTGGAGCGATCCAGCGACGCCTGTTCGCTGTCGTTGCGCTGCTCGGCGGGCTTCATCCAGCCACCCAACAGATTGATGTCCAAGTGCGGCACCGGGTTCACGGCGAGGTCACGTACGGTGATCTGATCGGCAGGGTGTGCTGCTTTCCACTGTTTGATGAAGGTCTGGGTCAACTGGCGGGACACCGAGTCTTGCTGGCGGGCGCTGCTTTCGATGATCAGAACGCGGGACATGTTGTGTAGCCTCCATCCGAGAATGTTGTAGGTCGATGGAGTGGAGATTAGACAGAGTCGATTCGATGAAAAAGCGCAAATAATTGCTATAAAGCATCGATAAATTCGTTTATAAGCTGAAGCATGCCTTTGCAGGAGTGAGCCTGCTCGCAATAGCGGTGTGTCAGGCGACATCTATTTATCTGGAACACCGCTATCGCGAGCAGGCTCACTCCTACAGGAGAACGGTGCTACTTCGGGGTGCAAGTCAGCTTGATCCGCAGCTTGATGATTTCTCGGGTGAACTTGGCCGTAGCGTTTTTATGCTTGCCGGCCGCCACTTCGATGGTGCGTGTGCGAGGTGCTTCCGGGCCGTTGGTGAACACGGCTTTGCAGACTGCATCGACATCCCCGTAGTTGACCACCCGGATCGAGCCGATGTCATTGTCGGTGTCGAAGGTCTCGTAGTCGATCTTCAGTCCGTTGAGATCCTTGACCACGTCGATCGGATAAGCAAACGCCGACATCGGCAGCAGCGCCAGCAACACACAACAGAATTTTTTCATTCGGCAATCTCCATGAGGGACGGCCAGCTTAGGACAAGAGGAGCTATTGATGAAAGCGCCCCGCGTGACCCTTGATCAATGGCGAACATTGCAGGCCGTGGTCGACCACGGCGGATTCGCCCAGGCCGCCGAGGCCCTGCACCGTTCGCAATCGTCGGTGAGCTACACCGTCGCCCGCATGCAGGACCAGCTCGGCGTGCCGTTGCTGCGCATCGACGGGCGTAAAGCGGTACTCACCGAAGCCGGCGGCGTGCTGCTGCGCCGCTCGCGGCAACTGGTGAAACAGGCCAGCCAACTGGAAGACCTTGCCCACCACATGGAGCAAGGCTGGGAGGCCGAGGTGCGACTGGTGGTCGATGCGGCCTATCCGAGCGCACGCATCGTGAGGGCGCTGACTGCGTTCATGCCGCAGAGTCGTGGCTGCCGCGTGCGTCTGCGTGAGGAAGTGTTGTCGGGTGTCGAGGAAGTGTTGCTTGAGGGTGTGGCCGATCTGGCCATTACCGGCCTGAGCATTCCCGGTTACCTTGGTGCGGAACTGAGCGACGTCGAGTTTGTGGCCGTCGCACATCCCGATCACCCGCTGCATCGGCTCAATCGCGAACTGAGCTTTCAGGATCTGGAGACCCAGATGCAAGTGGTCATCCGCGACTCTGGGCGCCAACAGCCACGGGATGTCGGCTGGCTCGGCGCCGAACAACGCTGGACTGTCGGTAGCCTTGCTACTGCTGCCACGTTTGTCAGCAGCGGCCTGGGCTTTGCGTGGTTGCCACGGCACATGATCGAGCGGGAACTGAAAGATGGCTCGCTTAAGCTGCTACCGTTGGACAGGGGCGGCAACCGCAACTCCAGCTTCTATCTGTATTCAAACAAGGACAAACCGCTGGGCCCGGCCACGCAAATCCTTATCGAACTGCTGCGCACCTTCGACACTTTGCCGCTGGACGCACCGTTCGCCGCACCTGAGCAAGCCTGACACGGAGTTCATCGATGGCGTATTTCGAGCACGAAGGTTGCAACCTGCACTACGAGGAATATGGCCACGGCACGCCGTTGCTGCTGGTCCACGGGCTCGGCTCGAGCACGCTGGACTGGGAAATGCAGATCCCGGCACTGGCCGCGCGTTACCGGGTGATCGTCCCGGACATTCGCGGCCACGGCCGCTCGGACAAACCCCGCGAGCGCTACAGCATCGCGGGCTTCAGCGCCGATCTGGTCGCGCTGATCGAGCACTTGAAACTCGGCCCGGTGCACTACGCCGGGCTGTCCATGGGTGGCATGATCGGTTTTCAACTGGCCGTCGATCAGCCGCAGACGCTGAAGAGCCTGACCATCGTCAACAGCGCCCCCGAGGTCAAACTGCGCAGCCGCGACGACTATTGGCAGTGGTTCAAGCGCTGGAGTCTGATGCGAGTGCTGAGTCTCGCGACTATTGGCAAGGCGTTGGGTGGCAAACTTTTCCCGAAACCGGAACAGGCCGATCTGCGACAGAAAATGGCCGAACGCTGGGCAAAAAACGACAAACGTGCTTATCTCGCCAGCTTCGATGCGATTGTGGGCTGGGGGGTTCAGGAACGACTTTCCCGAGTGACCTGTCCAACCCTCATCGTCAGCGCCGACCGTGACTACACACCCGTCGCGCTGAAAGAAACCTATGTAAAACTGCTACCCGATGCGCGGCTGGTGGTGATCGCCGATTCACGCCACGCCACCCCGCTCGATCAACCCGAACGCTTCAACCAAACGCTGCTGGAGTTTCTCGCCGCAGCCGATATTCAATCTCAGGATCACTGACCCATGCTGAAAAAACTCGCCCTCGCCGCCGGCACCGTGCTGTTTGCTGCCAACCTGATGGCTGCCACGCCGGTTAAAGCACCGCACGTGCTGCTGGAAACCACCAATGGCCAGATCGAAATCGAACTGGACCCGGTCAAGGCACCGATCAGTACCAAGAACTTCCTTGAATACGTCGACAGCGGCTTCTACACCAACACGATTTTCCACCGTGTGATCCCGGGGTTCATGGCTCAGGGCGGCGGTTTCACCCAGCAAATGCAGCAAAAAGAAACCAAGGCACCGATCAAGAACGAAGCCAGCAATGGTCTGCATAACGTTCGCGGCACCTTGTCGATGGCACGCACCTCCAACCCGGATTCGGCCACCAGCCAGTTCTTCATCAACGTGGCCGACAACGCCTTCCTCGACCCGGGTCGTGACGCCGGTTACGCCGTATTCGCCAAAGTGGTCAAGGGCATGGACGTGGTCGACGTCATCGTCAACTCGCAAACCACTACCAAACAAGGCATGCAAAACGTGCCAGTCGACCCTGTGATCATCAAGTCGGCCAAGCGCATCGACTAAGGTTTACAGGGCATATAGAGCGGCGACGGCTTGATCCCGCGCCGCTCACACCGATAAAAGGAGAGCCCGTACTCCGGGCGGTTATCTGATGCTCTATCGCCGTTTTGAACAACTGATCGACATATTCCGCGACGCCCCGACGGCATCCCCGCCGGACCGTGTGCTCCCCTTCTATACCTATTACCTCAAGCAGGTCTGGCCAAGTTTTGCCGCTCTGCTGGTGGTCGGTCTGTTTGCCGCGCTGATCGAAGTGGCGCTGTTCAGTTATCTGAGCCGCATCATCGACCTGGCCCAAGGCACGCCCAACCCGAATTTCTTCAGCGACCACGCCCTCGAACTGTCATGGATGCTGGTGGTTGCGCTTGTGCTGCGCCCGATCTTCTTTGCTCTGCATGATTTGCTGGTGCATCAGACCCTGAGCCCGGGCATGACCAGCATGATTCGCTGGCAGAACCACAGCTACGTGCTCAAGCAGAGCCTGAACTTCTTCCAGAACGACTTCGCCGGTCGTATCGCCCAGCGCATCATGCAGACCGGCAACTCGCTACGTGATTCGGCGGTGCAGGCGGTGGATGCGCTGTGGCACGTGGTGATCTATGCGGTCAGCGCGCTGGTACTGTTCGCCGAGGCCGACTGGCGCCTGATGATCCCGTTGCTGATATGGATCGCCGCCTATATCGGCGCGCTGTATTACTTCGTGCCACGGGTGAAAGACCGCTCGGTGGAAGCCTCCGACGCGCGCTCGAAACTGATGGGCCGAATCGTCGACGGCTACACCAACATCGCCACCCTGAAGCTGTTTGCCCACACCAATTTCGAACAGCACTACGCCAAGGAAGCCATCGAAGAGCAGACCGTCAAAGCGCAAATGGCCGGCCGCGTGGTCACCAGCATGGACGTGGCGATCACCGCCATGAACGGCTTGCTGATCGTCGGCACCACGGCGCTGGCCCTGTGGCTGTGGACGCAATCGCTGATCACTGTCGGCGCGATTGCCCTGGCGACGGGTCTGGTGATCCGCATCGTCAACATGTCCGGCTGGATCATGTGGGTGGTCACCGGCATTTTCGAGAACATCGGCATGGTCCAGGACGGTTTGCGCACCATCTCGCAACCGGTCAGCGTCACCGATCGCGAACAGGCCAAACCGCTGGCAGTGGCCCATGGCGAAGTGCGTTTCGAGCACGTGGATTTTCACTACGGCAAGAAGAAAGGCATCATCGGCGACCTCAACCTGAGCATTAAGCCGGGTGAGAAAATCGGTCTGATCGGGCCGTCCGGCGCCGGCAAATCGACCTTGGTCAACTTGCTCTTGCGCCTGTACGACGTTGAAGGCGGGCGCATCATGATTGACGGCCAGAACATCGCCGAAGTCGGCCAGGAAAGCCTGCGCGCGCGCATTGGCATGATCACTCAGGACACCTCGCTGCTGCACCGCTCGATCCGCGACAACTTGCTGTACGGCAAGCCTGACGCCACTGACGCAGAGCTGTGGGACGCGGTGCACAAGGCCCGCGCCGATGAGTTCATTCCGTTGTTGTCGGACGCTGAAGGCCGCACCGGGTTCGACGCGCATGTCGGTGAGCGTGGTGTGAAGCTGTCCGGTGGCCAGCGTCAGCGCATCGCCATCGCGCGGGTACTGCTCAAGGACGCGCCGATCCTGATCATGGACGAAGCGACCTCCGCCCTGGACTCGGAAGTCGAAGCAGCGATTCAGGAAAGCCTGGAAACCCTGATGCAGGGCAAAACCGTGATCGCGATTGCCCACCGCCTCTCGACCATCGCGCGCATGGATCGGCTGGTGGTGCTGGAAAACGGCAAGATCGCCGAGAGCGGCACCCACGCCGAGCTGCTGGCCCATCGCGGGCTGTATGCGCGGTTGTGGGCACACCAGACTGGAGGGTTTGTCGGGATCGATTGATAGCCAAAAAAGATCAAAAGATCGCAGCCTCCGGCAGCTCCTAGCTAGGGTTTTATATCCACTTGGAGGAGCTGCCGAAGGCTGCGATTTTTTGCTTTTGATCCCTGTAAATATTCAGGTTTGGCGGTAGGGCAAGGCTGCTCTCGCTTCTTCGGCATAGGCCAGCACACCGGCGCGTTCCTGGTGCAGGAAGTCTTTGACCGCCGCCTTCAAACCCGGATGCCGCAGGTAATGCCACGAATGCGTGATCACCGGTTCAAAGCCGCGAATCAGTTTGTGCTCACCCTGAGCGCCGGCATCGAAACGCTGATAACCCTGGGCAATCGCGTAATCCATGCCCTGATAAAAACAGGTCTCAAAGTGCAGCCGATCAAACTCGGCCAGACATCCCCAGTAGCGTCCGTAAAAGCTGTCACCCCCGACCAGGCTGAAGGCCATGGCCACCGGTCGTGAGCCTTGCTTGGCCAGCACCACACGGATCGCTTCGGGCATACGCTCGGCCAGCAGGCTGAAAAACTCCCGAGTCAGATAGGGCGTCTGCCGGCGCACCGCGTAGGTGTTGGCATAGCAGGCATAGACGAAATCCCACTGCGCCTCGTTCAGCTCGCGCCCTTCCAGCCATTCAAACTCGAAGCCCTGCCC
The DNA here is from genome assembly GCF_059716145.1 of Pseudomonas sp. LBUM1648. NCBI lineage: Bacteria > Pseudomonadati > Pseudomonadota > Gammaproteobacteria > Pseudomonadales > Pseudomonadaceae > Pseudomonas > Pseudomonas sp. LBUM1648. The sequence continues at coordinate 1,628,996 of NZ_CP166808.1, read as the reverse complement.
CGCCACTTGCTCGCGCTCTTTGCGCATCTGTTTGCGCTTACGCGAACTGAGTACATCGAGAAAATCCTGGAAGTCGCTGTAACCACGATTCTGCCAGTGATACTGACAGCCGATGCGCTGCAACCAGCCCGGTTGCTCGGCCATGGCGGCATCAGTGAAAGGGTCGGTGAAGTTGATGTGGGCGCTGGAGAGTTCTTCGATTTCCAGATAACCCGGCAGGCTTTTGAGCAGCTCGTAACCATCTTCGACGTTCGCCGCCAACAGCCTTGGGCCGCTGACCGGACTGAATGGCACCGCCGTCAACAACTTGGGGTAATAGTCGATCCCGGCGCGGGCGCAGGCATCGGCCCAGCCGTGATCGAACACGTACTCGCCGTAAGAATGCCACTTGCGGTAACTGGGTAGCGCCGCGATCAGTCGATCATCTTCGATGTGCAGCAAATGCTCGGGTTGCCAACCGCTGTGCGGGCCGACACTGTCGCTGTCTTCCAGCGCACTGAGAAACGCATGACGCAGAAATGGCTGACTCTCGGGCACCAGAGCGTCCCATTCCGATGGGGCGATTTCTGACAGGTTCTGCAGGCGTTGCAACGGCATCAACAAGTCTCCACATCTGGGTTTCAGCGCCCGGCGAGTATCGCCGATTGCGTTGCATTGCACACCTGCCATTGAGCGACAGCGCTCTAGATCGATAGTTCACGCGCACCGTGCATCGTCATCAACCTGCCATCACTGTGCCACCGCTCTGTCATAAACCATCGCGATACTGGCGCCTGTTTTTAGAGCGCCGGGTTCTACCCGGACACTGTTTTCCGACCTTCAACCGTCGGTTGTGCCCAGGATGGTTCAGCCATCCCTCTCATCTTCGGAGATTGCTATGCGTCTTGCTTCCACGAAAACTGCGGCGGCCCTGTGCGGTGGCCTGTTGCTGGCCATGAGCGTTCCGGCCAGTGCCGCAGTCGACGCCAAACTGCTCGACATGCTCAAGGCTAATGGTTCGATTTCCCAGTCGCAGTACATCGAGCTGCAAACTGAACTGGCCAAGGATCAGAAGGCTCAGCAAATCGCCCAGCAGGCGCAGCAAGAGACCAACGAACAAGTCGCGGCTGTCGCGAAGAAAACCAACGAACAAAGTGCCTTCGACCAGAAACTGGCCTGGGCTGCCAAGACTCAGTTCAAGGGCGACGTGCGTATCCGTCAGGAAACCATCAAGATCGACGGCGAACCAAACAACGGCGGCCGCGACAAGGATCGTCAGCGCATCCGTGCCCGTCTGGGTGCCTACACCGAGATCAACCCGCAAGTCGACACTGGCATCCGTATCGCCACCGGCGGCGGCGATGACGCCCGTTCGACCAACCAGGATCAGGACAACTACTTCGACAAGAAGCAGATCTGGCTCGACCTGGGTTACATCGATTACCACCCCGATCAAATCAAGAACCTGCACGTGATCGGCGGCAAGATGCTGCAACCGTGGGTCAGCATGGGCGACGTGATCTGGGATGGCGACATCAACCCTGAAGGTCTGGCCGTTACTTACAAATACCCATTGGGCAGCAGCGCCGAACTGTTCGGCAGCGTGGGTAACTACAACCTCAAGGACAACGTCGATGGCGACGGCGTGCAATTCCGTCACGATTTGCGCATGACCGCCGGCCAACTGGGTAGCCGGTTCACCATCACCGATAACCTGAAGCTGACGGTGGGTGGCAGTGTCTACGCCTACCAGAACGACGAAGACAGCCGTTGCACCGGTACTTCCACGCCGTGCGCCCTGGCCGTCAACGGCAACTCGGCGAACAACGAGTTCCGCCTGTACGAAGGCTTCAGCCAGATCGACATCGGCGGTCTGCCAATGCCTCTGTCGTTCTACGGCCAGTACGTGAAGAACAACGACGCCGTGACCGATCAGGACACTGCGTGGCTGCTCGGCGCCAAGTCGAAGGTCTTCGGTTTCAACCTCGACTACAACTATCGTGACGTGCAACGCAACGCTGTAGTCGGCGCCTTCACCGACTCCGACTTCGCCAACGGTACTACCGGTTCGCGTGGCCACAAGTTCAAGGTCGGTTACGACATCGACAAGAACTTCGCCCTTGGCGCGACGTACTACCTGACCAAGGCCGACTTCTCCAGCCGTACACAGCGTGACGCAGACACCAACACTCTGCAGCTGGACGCGGAAGCGAAGTTTTAAGCCACAGAGCAACAGATCTCAGGCGTTGCGCTTCTCATCCGGGCGCAATGTTTGAGGTGTTTCAACAGTCTGGTGCGATTATGGCGATCCCCATCATCCGTGAGCCTTAACCGTGCCAGCCTGCATTTCCCTCAGGGACTGTCGTCCCGCCGCTGCTTGGCCAGACGCTCGGCCAGCGCATCGACATCCTCCACCGGGTGCTCCGGCAGCGCCTTCAGCGTCAATTGCATCAGACGCATCTGACGAATGAAACGCCGGCAATTGGCGCAGAACATCAGGTGATGACGCACCATCAGTTTTTCCCGAAAACTCAACTGGCCATCGAGATAATCGCTGGATCGTGCCACTTGCTCCTTGCAGGTCAACATTCCCCTGTCTCCTCAAAATGTTCCACGGTCGCGAAGACCTTTAAACGTGCCCGATGCAGCAGCACGCGGACATTGGAGAGCGATATCTCCAGAAGATTACAGATCTCTTCCAGCTCCAGCCCCTGACGTTCGCGCAACAACAGCACACTGCTTTGCAGTTCCGACAGGCTCAACAGCGTGTGTTCCAGGCATTCGCGCAGTTCGCTTTCGGTCAACAACGCTTCGGGAGTGTCCTGGTGCCAGGCAAACGGTGCGACCAGCCAATGGCCGTCCCCGGGAGAAAAACGGCCGTCGTCGATGGTGCCGTGGGGCGATGGCAGGTCATCCATCAGCACTTCGCGGCGATTGAGTTTGTAACGACTTTTGGCTGAGTTGGCGGTGATGGTCAGCAACCAGGTTTTGAGACTGGAGCGGCCTTCGAAGCTGCCAATATGACGCACCACCGAGAGCCAGGCATCCTGCACCACTTCCTCGACATGACGCTGGCCGACAATCGCATACGCGACGGCGCGCATCGCACTCTGATAAGTCGTGACCAGTTCCTTGAAAGCCCGTTGCTCGCCTGCCAGCAAACGCGCGAGCAGTTGGGTGTCGTCAGCCGCCATCCATCAATCTCCTTGTTCCGACTCCGAAAAAGATAGCGGCAGGATTCGCCTAAAGCGTCTCCTGCCGCGATTTCCGAAAACTACAGCGTTCCAGCCGATTCGGATGTAGGAAAGGTCAGCGCGATTAAGCGGAAATTAAACCGTTTTTCAACGCTTGCGCAGAATCACGCTCCCGATCGAGTAACCCGCACCGAACGAACTCAGTACCGCCAGCGAACCGCTGGCCAGATCATCCTGATATTTGTGGAAAGCAATCACGGACCCGGCAGAGCTGGTGTTGGCGTAGGTGTCGAGGATCACCGGCGCTTCTTCTTCGGTAGCCTCGCGGCCCAGCAGTTTGCGCACGATCAGGTGGTTCATGCTGAGGTTGGCCTGGTGCAGCCAGAAACGCTTCACATCGCCGACGTTGAGCTGGTTTTCCTGAAGATGCTCGCCGATCAGTTCAGCGACCATCGGGCAAACATCTTTAAACACCTTGCGGCCTTCCTGCACGAACAGCTTGTCGCGGGTGCCGATGCCCTCTTCCGCCGCGCGGTTGAGGAAGCCGAAGTTGTTGCGGATGTTGTTGGAAAACTTGGTCAGCAGTTTGGTACTGACCACGTCGAACTGATGCTTGGACGTTGCAAGGTCAGCGCGCTCGATGATCACCGCAGTCGCGGCGTCGCCGAAGATGAAGTGGCTGTCGCGGTCACGGAAATTCAGGTGACCGGTGCAGACTTCCGGGTTGACCATCAGGATCGCCCGGGCCTGGCCCAGTTGCACGCTGTTGGCCGCGGCCTGGATGCCGAAGGTCGCCGAGGAGCACGCGACGTTCATGTCGAAACCGAAACCCTGAATGCCCAGCGCTTCCTGGACTTCAATGGCGATGGCCGGGTAAGCGCGTTGCAGGTTAGAGCAGGCGACGATGACGCCGTCGATGTCGGCAGCCGTCTTGCCGGCGCGTTGCAAGGCTTGCTCGGCAGCGCCAATGGCCATTTGGCAAAGTACCGACCACTCGTCGTTGGAGCGCTCCGGCAGGCGCGGGGCCATGCGTTGCGGATCAAGGATGCCGTCCTTGTCCATGACAAAGCGGCTTTTGATGCCCGAAGCTTTTTCGATGAACGCAGCGCTGGATTCGGTCAGGGCCTGGACTTCGCCGCTGGCGATGGCATCGGCGTTGTCGGCATTGAACTGGGCGACGTAGGTATTGAAAGACTGCACCAGCTCTTCGTTGGAGATGCTGTTGGCCGGGGTGTACAGGCCGGTGCCGCTGATGACGACGTTATGCATGGTCGTTTCTCTAATCTGTTCAGGCAGAAAGTGCTGGAACCGTCGTACCAACACACAAAGGGTCTATTCCCATCCGGGGGACGCAAACCTGGCATCGCTTTATTCCGATCCGTGACCGCGCCGAAGGCTCTGGGTCGCGAAAGCGGCGTTTATGGTCGCGAAGTTTGCCATAAACGTGGGGTTTTGGCGCCTTTCTCAGGCACAACGCCTATCCCCTGTGCTGGCTTGTGTGGCGAGGGGATTTATCCCCGATCGGCTGCGAAGCAGTCGTCAAACCATCCCACTCGGTACAAATGGCACGCTTAGGTCATGGTTTTTGGGGCGGCTTCGCCACCCATCGGGGATGAATCCCCTCGCCACAGAGGTTGTTTGAGCTTCTGTGTCAGGGTTCGACCTGGGTCCACTGCTTGTTCAGGCGTTTGTCGGAAATCGGCACTTTTGTCCCCAACTGCTGGGCGAACAGCGACACCCGGTATTCCTCCAGCCACCAGCGATACAGCTCAAGCTGCGGATCGCGTTTGCCTTCCTGCGCGTGTTTGGCCGCACGGGTCTGGTATTGCGCCCACAGGCCGGCGAGTTCGCCGCTCCAGACGCGATCCTTCTGCACCTGCGCGCCGAGTTTCTCGAAACGCTGCTCGACCGCTTTCAGATAACGCGGCAGCTCCTTAAGCCACTGCATCGGCGTTTCCCGGACAAACCCCGGATAGACCAGATGATTGATCTGCTGCTTGATGTCGTTCAGCGCCACGGCTTGCGCCAAGTCGATCTTGCCCTTGAAGCGTTTTTGCAGACCGTGCCAGAGCTTGAGGATCTCCAGCGTCAGCCGCGCCACGCGCTCGGCATGTTCCGTCCAACTGCCGCGTTTGCGTTCGGCCAGGGCTGCCAGTCCTGCGCCGTCACGCGGCAGCGGGTCTTCGCCATCGAGAATGCAGCTGTCGAGACTGGCCAACAGAATGTCTTCGACCAGCGCATCGACACGGCCCAATTCACGATAGAGCAAGCCAAGTTCGGTCTGCCCCGGCAACTTGCCACGCAGGAATTTGGCCGGCTCGGCCAATTGCTGCATCAACAGACGCTGCAAGGCGCGACGGTGCTGGAACTCGGCTTCGGCCGGGGTCGAGAACCGCCCTTCCTTGACCGTGCCGCCCTCTTCGACCAGCGCCGGATAGACCGTCATCGACAGCCCGGCGATTTTCTGCTGAGTCTTTTCCGCTACGGGAGCGAAAACCTTGGCTTCCACCGGTTGCTGACTTTTCGCGCTCTGCGGCACCGCCAACGCGGCCTGACTCGCCTCAGCGAAGCGTGCAGTCAGCTCGGCCAGATCCCGCCCTTCGCCGAGGAACTTGCCCTGGCCGTCGACGATTTCCAGGTTCATCCGTAGATGCCCTTCGACTTGCTGCGCGGCTTCCGCCCACGCCTCGTCGCTGACCCGCGCGCCGGTCATGCGCAACAGCTCACGCCCGAGCACCTGGGGCAGCGAACCCTCGGCGAAGGTCATGCGTTGCAACGCAGCCTTGATGAAGTCCGGCACCGGCACGAAGTTTTTGCGCAGGGCTTTCGGCAGGTTACGCACGAGGGCGATGCACTTGGCCTCTATCAGCCCCGGCACCAGCCATTCCAGACGCTCCGGTGGCAGCATCGGCAGCAGCGGCGCCGGCACGCGCAGGGTCACGCCGTCGCGCGGGTGATTGGGTTCGAAGTGGTAAGTCAGGGCCAGTTCCAGATCGCCGATGTGCAGCGTGTCCGGGTAGTCCCGCGCGGTGACTTCACTGGCCTCACGGGCCAGCACGTCTTCTTCGCGCATGATCAACAGCTGCGGATCTTTTTGGCTGTTGATGCGATACCAACTGTCGAAGGTCGCGGTCTGATGAATCTCCGCCGGCAGCCGCGCATCGTAGAAGGCGTACAGGGTTTCTTCGTCGGCGAGGATGTCGCGACGTCGGGCCTTGGCTTCCAGTTCGTCGAGCTGTTCCAGCAGTTGTTTATTGGCGGTCAGGCATTTGGCCCGCGACTGAATCTCGCCACGCACCAGACCTTCGCGGATAAACAACTCACGCGAGACCACCGGATCAACCGGGCCGTAATGCACCGGCCGGCGACCGACCACGATCAGGCCGAACAGAGTGATCTGCTCAAACGCCACGACCTGCCCGCGCTTCTTCTCCCAGTGAGGTTCAAAGTGGTTTTTCTTGATCAGATGCCCGGCCAGCGGCTCGATCCAGTCTGCGTCGATCTTCGCCACCATGCGCGCGTACAGCTTGGTGGTTTCCACCAGCTCGGCGGTCATCAGCCATTGCGGGCGCTTCTTGCCGATGCCCGATGACGGATGAATCCAGAAGCGCCGCTGACGGGCGCCGAGGTAATCGCCGTCTTCGGTTTTCTGGCCGATCTGGCTGAGCAGCCCCACCAGCACGGCCTTGTGCAGTTTCGGATAATCCGCCGGCTCTTTATTGAGGCTCAACTGCATGTCGCGGCAGATCAGGCTCAACTGCCGATGCGAGTCACGCCACTCGCGCAGACGCAGGTAGTTGAGGAAATTCTTGCGGCACCAGTTGCGCAGCGGGCTGGCAGTCAGCGCCTGACGCTGCTCTTCAAAACCGCGCCATAGATTGACCAGCCCGGCGAAGTCGGAATCAACATCCTTCCATTGCGCGTGGGCCTGATCCGCCGCTTGCTGGCGCTCCGGCGGACGCTCGCGCGGGTCCTGAATCGACATGGCACTGGCGACGATCAGCACTTCCTGCAAGCTGCCGAGTTTCGCCGCTTCAAGCAGCATGCGGCCCATGCGCGGGTCGACCGGCAGGCGCGCCAACTGCCGACCCAACGGGGTCAACTGGCTGTTGCGATCCACCGCCGAGAGTTCTTGCAGCAGGTTGAAGCCGTCGCTGATCGCCTTGCCGTCCGGCGGCTCGATAAACGGGAACGCGGTGATTTCGCCGAGGCGCAGGTGCAGCATCTGCAAGATAACCGCAGCAAGGTTGGTGCGCAGAATCTCCGGATCGGTGAATTCCGGGCGACCGAGGAAATCTTCTTCGCTGTACAAACGTATGCAGATACCCGGCTCGACGCGACCGCAACGACCTTTACGCTGATTGGCGCTGGCCTGGGAAATCGCTTCGATCGGCAGGCGCTGTACCTTCGCGCGGTAGCTGTAACGGCTGATGCGCGCGGTGCCGCTGTCGATCACATAACGGATGCCCGGCACGGTCAGCGAGGTTTCGGCAACGTTGGTCGCCAGCACCACACGTCGACCCGGGTGCGACTGGAAAATCCGCTGCTGCTCGGCCGGCGACAGGCGCGCGTACAGCGGCAGAATCTCGGTGTGTTTGAGCTGGGCCTTGCGCAGCATGTCGGCGGCGTCGCGAATCTCGCGCTCGCCGGGCAGGAACACCAGCACGTCACCCGGACTGCGGCGTTCGCTGCGCTCGTAAGCGGCGATTTCGTCGAGGGTGGCGAGAATCGCCTGATCCACGGTCAGGTCGTCTTCGACGCGGTTGCCCTCTTCGTCCTGCTCCAGGGTCAGCGGGCGATACCAAGTGTCCACCGGGAAGGTGCGGCCGGAGACTTCGACAATTGGCGCATCGTCGAAGTGCTTGGAGAAGCGCTCCAGATCGATGGTCGCCGAAGTGATGATGACTTTCAGATCCGGGCGGCGCGGCAGCAGGGTTTTCAGGTAACCGAGCAGGAAATCGATGTTGAGGCTGCGCTCGTGGGCTTCGTCGACGATGATCGTGTCGTAGCGTTCCAGATACCGGTCGTTCTGGGTTTCCGCCAGCAGAATGCCGTCAGTCATCAGTTTGATCAGGGTGTTGGAATCGCTCTGATCTTCGAAACGCACCTGATAGCCGACCAAGGACCCCAGCGGCGTGCCGAGCTCTTCGGCAACCCGGCTGGCAACGCTGCGCGCCGCGATCCGGCGTGGCTGGGTGTGGCCGATCAAGCCGTGCTGGCCGCGGCCGATTTCCAGACAGATTTTCGGCAACTGCGTGGTTTTACCCGAGCCGGTTTCGCCGGCGATGATCAGCACCTGATGCTGCTCCAGCGCCTTTTTGATTTCGTCACGCTTGGCCGCGATCGGCAGGCTGTCGTCGTAACGGATCACTGGCAGGCTGGCCTTGCGCGCCAACACCTGATCGCAGGACGCCTGCATGCGCGCCACCCACTGAGCCAGCTTGGCCTCGTCGGGTTTCTTGCGCAGCTCAAGCAACTGCCGCCGCAACCGGTGACGGTCGGCGAGCATGGCGTGATCGAGGTTTTTCAACAATTTGTCGATGGAGGGCGATTCGTCGGTCATCGGGTACGCAATTCGGTCGTCTAGTGGCGCAGGTTGCGGATTGTCGCAGATTTGCGGCACTGAACACGACTGTGAGGTGCTTTTGTGGCGAGGGGATTTATCCCCGATCGGCTGCGCAGCAGTCGCCAACTGGATATCAAAGCCGATCTGTCACATCTGCGCTGAATGGTTTTAGGGGTGCTTCGCACCCCATCGGGGATAAATCCCCTCGCCACACAGTGTTCACTTGAAAATTATTCGTTATCCAGGCCCTTGCGCCGATACGGAAACACATCAATCACCTTCCCGGCCCGAATCGCCTCCTGCAAGCTCTTCCAGTAATCGGCGTTATACAACTCGCCATGCAACTGATCGAACAACTTGCGCTGACCGGAATCGGCAAACAAAAACGGCGGAAACTCCTCGGGGAACACATCCAGCGGCCCGATCGAATACCACGGCTCCGACGCCATTTCGTCCTCCGGCGTACGAGGTTGCGGGATGTGGCGGAAGTTGGCTTCGGTCAGGAAGCAGATCTCGTCGTAGTCATAAAACACCACCCGTCCGTGACGGGTGACGCCGAAGTTCTTCAGCAGCATGTCGCCGGGAAAGATGTTCGCTGCCGCCAGTTGCTTGATCGCCAAGCCGTAATCCTCCAACGCCTCGCGTACCTGCGCATCGTTGGCGTTTTCCAGGTACAGGTTGAGCGGGGTCATCCGTCGTTCGGTCCAGCAGTGGCGGATCAGCACGGTGTCGCCTTCCACCGACACCGTGGACGGCGCGACTTCAAGCAATTCTTCAAGGCACGCCGGATCGAACTTGCTCAGCGGAAAGCGGAAATCGGCGAATTCCTGGGTATCGGCCATGCGCCCGACCCGGTCGACACTTTTCACCAAACGGTACTTCTCGATGACCGTGGCGCGGTCGACGTTTTTCGACGGTGAGAAGCGGTCCTTGATGATTTTGAATACGGTGTTGAAGCCCGGCAGGGTGAACACGCTCATGACCATGCCGCGTACGCCGGGGGCCATGATGAACTGGTCGTCGGTGTTGGCCAGGTGGTTGATCAGCGCCCGGTAGAACTCGGACTTGCCGTGTTTATAGAAGCCGATCGAGGTGTACAGCTCGGCAATGTGCTTGCCCGGCAGGATCCGCCGCAGGAAACCGATGAACTCCGCCGGCACCGGCACGTCGACCATGAAATACGAGCGGGTGAAGGAGAAGATGATCGACACATCGGCTTCGTCGGTAATCAGCGCGTCGATCTGAATTCCGCGACCTTCACGGTGCAGCAGCGGAATCACCAGCGGCCACTGTTCGTCGCGGGTGTAGATGCGCCCGACCAGATACGCGCCCTTGTTGCGATACAAAACCGAAGAAAACAGCTCGACGCTCAGCTCCGGGTCCTTGCATACCCAGTCCGGCAGGTTCTCGCGCAATTGCGCTTCGAGTCTGAGCAAATCGCCCGGCAAATCGGCGTAATCCTCACTGAAGCGGTAGTCGGCAAAAATGCTCGCCAGCATCCCCGATAATTGGCCCTGCGGTTTGTACGTGCGGGTTTGCGCGGCGCGGGCACGGCGCAGGCTGGGCCGGGTGGTGTGGATGAACATGCAGCCGTCGCTGATCAGGTCATGGCTGAACAGCCCGCAGAAAATCGAGTTGTACCAGGTCTCGGACAGCTCATCGTCGAAGCGCAGGTCGATGACGCTGATGTAGGCGCTTTTCACCAGCGGCCAGCAACTGACATCCATCAGCGTTTCGTCGTCGAAATACTCACGCAGGCGAGCGATGGTTTCGCCGACCTTTTCTTCGTAGAGGTTGATCCGCGCCGCCGATGCCGTCTGGATCTCCTGCCAGCGCGCCTGCTCGAAGCGCTCCCGCGCGCCGTCGGTGATCCGGCGGAAATGCTCGCGGTAATCGTCGAAGCCATCGAGGATCATGCGGGCGATGTCGGTGGCTGGCCATGGCTGCGGCATAGATGAAACCTCTGCGTGCATTCGGAATGCTTGAGCTTAGCCACGGAACCGGCCCGAGGAGAAGTGCAATTTCTGCCAAAACCGCGTCGTGGTTGCACACGGCAGGGATTATTCGTTGCCGGCGTAAACAATGGACCGGTCAGACCAAAATTAAATGCCTGATTAGCGGTTGCCATCGTCAGGGCGCTCGGCAACACTCTCGTCCCGATCAAGCAAGGAGCGCCACCGTGAGCCCCGTCGATATTTTCCGCATGCTGTCGCTGGCAGCCATCTGGGGCGCGAGCTTCCTGTTCATGCGCATTATTGCGCCGGTGATCGGCACAATTCCGACGGCGTTCTTCCGCGTGTCGATTGCGGCCGTCGGTCTGCTGGTGATCCTTGGGCTGATGCGCATCAGCTGGGATTTCAAAGGCAAGCTGAAAACCGTGATGCTGCTGGGTGTCATCAATTCGGGGATTCCGGCGACGCTGTATTCGGTGGCGGCGCAGGTGTTGCCGGCGGGTTACTCGGCGATCTTCAACGCCACCACGCCGTTGATGGGCGTGCTGATTGGCGGCTTGTTCTTCAGTGAAAGACTTACCGTCGCCAAACTCAGTGGTGTGTTCCTTGGCTTGTTCGGTGTCGGCGTGCTCACGCGCGCAGGCCCCGTGGCTTTCGATCTGGAATTGTTGATGGGCGCCCTCGCCTGCCTGCTTGCCACCACTTGCTACGGTTTCGCCGGTTTCCTCACCCGTCGCTGGCTGGATCTTAGCGGCGGGCTCGATAGTCGACTCTCGGCGGTGGGCAGCATGCTCGGGGCAACGCTGTTTCTCTTGCCGCTGTTCGGCTACAGCGTGATGACCGCACCACCGGCAAGCTGGGGCGGCTGGAATGTCTGGCTGTCGCTGCTGGGATTGGGCTTGGGCTGCACGGCGTTTGCCTACATCATTTACTTCCGTCTGCTCAGCTCCATCGGCCCGGTGAAGTCGATGACCGTGACCTTCATGATCCCGGCGTTCGGTGTGTTGTGGGGCGCGTTGTTGCTGGATGAGCCGTTGTCGATGGCGCATCTGTATGGCGGGGTGTTGATCGCACTGGCGTTGTGGTTGGTGTTGAAGCCGGCGGTGGTGAAATCGTCTGAGGTGACGGCCCGCTAGAACAGCGTTGCTGCTGAAATTGCCATCGCGAGCAGGCTCACTCCTACAGGGAAATGCGTTCCAACTGTGGGAGCGGGCTTGCCCGCGAAGACGCCAGCACAGTCACTGAGGATTTAAAGCGCCAGCGCACTCACCTCACCATCCACCAAACGCCGAATCCCCAGCGGATTAGCGTCCTGCAATGCCTCGGGCAACAACGCATCCGGGTAATTCTGAAAGCAGACCGGCCGCAAAAAGCGATCAATCGCCAACGTCCCGACGGACGTTCCGCGCGGATCCGACGTCGCCGGATACGGCCCGCCATGCACCATCGCCTCACACACCTCGACGCCGGTCGGATATCCGTTGAACAGAATCCGCCCGACCTTTTTCTGTAGCTGCTCGGCCAGCCAGCGGTACTCCAGCAACTCCCCCGCCTCACCGATCAACGTCGCCGTCAGTTGCCCACGCAAGCCTTGCAGCGCTTGCGCCAACTGCGCCTGATCCTCCACCTCAATGATGATGGTGGTCGGGCCGAAGACTTCTTCCTGCAACAGCGCATCGCCGTTGAGCAACAGGCTGACGTGGGCCTGAAACACCTGCGGTTGGGCCTGGTTGCCTTGCTGTGGATGCCCGGCCAGGTGCGTCAGCCCCGGATGTTCGTGCAACTCGCCCAAGCCTTTGCTGTAACTGGCCAAGGCGCCGGCATTGAGCATGGTCTGTGCCGGTTGCCCGTTCATGTTGGCGCAGAAGCGCCGGACAAACGTACTGAACTGCGGCGAGCGCAAACCGATCACCAGACCGGGATTGGTGCAGAATTGCCCGCAGCCGAGCGTCACCGAACCCGCCAGTTGCGCGGCAATCTGCTCGCCGCGCACGTCCAGCGCTTCGGGCAGCAGGAACACCGGGTTGATGCTCGACATCTCGGCGAATACCGGGATCGGTTGCGCGCGGCTCGCGGCCATCTGGCTCAGGGCATTGCCGCCCTTGAGCGAACCGGTGAAACCCACGGCCTGAATCGCCGGATGTTTGACCAGCCATTCGCCGACTCCGCCGCCGTAGACCATGTTGAATACGCCGGCGGGCATTTCGCAGCGCTCGGCGGCGCGGATGATCGCGTCCGCCACCCACTCGGCCGTGGCCATGTGGCCGCTGTGGGCCTTGAACACCACCGGGCAACCGGCGGCCAGCGCCGAGGCGGTGTCGCCACCGGCCGTGGAAAACGCCAGCGGAAAGTTGCTCGCGCCGAACACCGCCACCGGACCGAGGGCGATGTGGCACTGGCGCAGATCCGGACGTGGCAACGGCTGACGTTCAGGTAACGCCCGATCAATCCTCGCACCATAAAAATCACCCCGGCGCAGGACTTTGGCGAACAGCCGCAACTGGCCGCTGGTGCGCCCGCGCTCGCCTTGGATACGGGCGGCGGGCAGCGCGGTTTCACGGCATACGGTGGCGACGAAGTCATCCCCCAGGTCGTCGATTTCAGCGGCGATGGCATCGAGAAACACCGCGCGTTTTTCTGCACTGAGGTTGCGATAAACCGGATAGGCAGCGGCGGCGGCTTTGGCAGCAGCATCCACCTCGGCTTCGGTGGCCTGGACGAAATGCCCCGGCAGCGCCTCACCCGTTGTGGCGTCGAGACTTTGCAGCTGCACGCTGCCTTGAGCGCTGCGGCGGCCGCCGATGTAGTTGTGACCCAGTAGCGATGTCATGGGAATTCCTCAAACAATTGGGCGTTACAACGCACGTACCTGACCGATGGCCAGCGGCTGGGCACTTTCGCCGATGCCGTTTTCCAGCGGCGCGCCGAACGCGTCGAGACTGATCTGGAAGCGGTCGCCGGGGCGGGTCTTGATAGCGTCGGCAAACGACAGCGTGGCGGTGCCGAAGTAATGCACGTGGACATCGCCTGGACGCAGGAACTGCGCGTATTTGAAGTGATGAAATTCGAGGTTGGCGAGGCTGTGGCACATGTTGTCTTCGCCACTGAGGAACGGCTTCTCCCACAGCACTTCGCCGTCACGCAGGATGCGGCTGGTGCCTGACAGATCGGTGGGCAACGCACCGACCCGCAGCTCCGGGCCGTAGGCGCAAAAGCGCAACTTGGAATGGGCCAGATACAGGTAGTTGCGCCGTTCCATGACGTGGTCGGAAAACTCGTTGCCCAGCGCATAACCGAGGCGATACGGCAGGCCATCGTCGCCAATCACGTAGAGGCCGGCCAATTCCGGCTCCTCTCCGGCATCTTCGGCAAATGGCGGCACCGGAAAATCCGCGCCAGGGCGCACAACGATGTTGCCGTCGCCCTTGTAGAACCATTCCGGCTGCGCACCGACTTCACCGGCCGCCGGTTTGCCCCCCTCGATGCCCCACTTGAAGATGCGCATGGTGTCGGTCATGCCCGCTTCAACGGCGCCGTCCTGCTGGTGCATTTTGTCCCGTGCCGAGGCGCTGCCCAAGTGGGTCAGGCCGGTGCCGCTGATCAGGCAATGCGCCGGGTCTTCGTGATCCAGCGGCGGCAGGACGCGGCCCTGTTGCAGCAGCTCGGCGTAATCGGGGCCGAGTTCAGTGCCGCGCAGGGCGACTTGATCTTGCAGACCATGGCTGGCACGAATCGCCGCCAGCGCCAGTTCGCGGGTGTTGACGGTGTTGCGCACGACGTGAACCTGCGTGCCCTCAACGAGCCCGACGTGGCGCTGGCCGGCGGTGTTTTCAAATTGAATCAGGCGCATATGCGACCTCCGGAAATGCATGGAGGGCGCCGCCCGCAGGCGACGCCCGACAGATCAATCGATGATGTTGAAGTCGCTCAAGTACTCATCAGAAATTTCCAGGCCCAGGCCCGGCTTGTTGTCGTCGAGCTGGATGTAGCCGTTGACTGGTTGCGGCTCGCCCTTGAACACGTAATAGAAGAGTTCGTTGCCGACTTCGACGTCGAACACCGGGAAGAACTCGGCCATCGGCGAGGCGGTGGTGGACATGGTCAGGTGGTAGTTGTGCATCTGCCCGGCATGGGGGATCACCGGCACCGACCAGGCTTCGGCCATGGCGTTAATCTTGCGCGCAGCGGTGATGCCGCCGACGCGGTTGGTGTCGTACTGGATCACGTCGACGGCGCGGCGTTCCAGCAAATCCTTGAAGCCGTAGGAGGTGAATTCATGCTCGCCGCCGGAGATCGGCATGATCCCCATTTTTTTCAGCTCGATGTAGCCTTCGATGTCGTCAGCGATCACCGGTTCTTCCAGCCAGCGCGGCTCGAACTCGGCCAGTTTCGGCAGCATCCGGCGGGCGTATTCGAGGGTCCAGCCCATGTAGCACTCGAGCATGATGTCGATGTCCGGGCCGGCCAGTTCACGCAGGGCGCGCACTTGCTCGATGTTTTTGCGCATGCCCGCCGGGCCGTCTTTCGGGCCATAACCGAAGCGCATTTTCAGCGCGGTGAAACCCTGATTCAGATAGCCCTGCGCCTCTTCGAGGAACAGGTCGAGGTTGTCATTGGCATAGAGCTTGGAGGCGTAGGTCCAGATCTTTTCCTTGGTGCGCCCGCCGAGCAGTTTGAACACCGGCTTGTTCACCGCTTTGCCCATGATGTCCCAGATGGCGATATCGATGGCCGAGATCGCCGCCATGCCGATGCCTTTGCGGCCCCAAGCGTGGCTCTGGCGGTACATCTTCTGCCAGATGTATTCGTTGTCGAAGGGATCCTCGCCGATGGCAATCGGTGCGAGATAGGTGTCGATGATTTCCTTGGCCACGCGCGGCGCCAGGGCACAGTTGCCGATGCCGACCAGACCGGTGTCGGTTTCGATTTCCACCACCAGCCAGCCGTGGAAACGGAACGAGCCCATGGCGTCGCCACGCTCAAAAAGGATATCGCTGGCGTTGGTGCAGAAGTGCGCCTGCGGTGGCACGACTTTGCCTTTCCATTCGAAGACGCGGGTACGGATCGCTTTGATTTTCATGAATACGGTTCCTTGCTAACGCTTAAGTAGTGATCAGCCAACCTGAGCCGGTGTGAGCTGCGAGGGAGAAACAGGGGTTTGGGTGGTGCGAAGTCGGGACAACAGAACCGCGCCAACGAGGCCAACCAGCGCCAGGGCGAACATGCCGGCCCGGGGGTCAGCGAAGGAGGTTTCCATCACGGTTTTCAGGTTCGGTGCGACAAAGCCGCCGAGGTTGCCGATGGAGTTGATCAGGGCGATCCCGCCGGCTGCGGCGGCACCGCTGAGGTAACTGGTGGGTATGGTCCAGAACAGTGGCTGCACCGAGACGAATCCGGCGGCAGCGAAACAGAAAGCGAGCACCACCGGCACCATGCTGGTACCCAATGCCGACGCCGCGATGCCAAGGGCGGCCATGGTCAACATGCACACGGCGAGACGACGGTGCTGGCCAGTGCGGTCGGCGTAGCGAGTGACGATGCGGGTGACGATCAGCGCGCAGATCCACGGGATCGCGGTGATCAGGCCCACGTTCAAACCGACATGACCGTCGAGCAACCCGGCGATGCGGGTTGGCAGGTAGAACACCACGCCATAAACGCTCATCTGAATGGTGAAATACGCCAGGCAGAATTGCAGCACTCGCGGGTTGCGCAAGGCACTCAGGAAACCGTGGGGGCTGGAGTCTTTTTTCTTCGCATCTTCTTCATCGAGTGCAGTTTGCAGTGCCTGCTTTTCTTCGACACTCAACCATGTCGCCTCAGCCGGACGGTTGACCAGATAGAAGTAAGCGGCGATGCCCACCACCGAAGCCATGAGGCCTTCGACGACGAACAGCCACTGCCAGTTGGTCAGGCCAAACACGCCGTGGAACTCCAGCAACCAACCGGACAAAGGGCTGCCCAACACCAGTGCCAGCGGCAGGCCGAAATAGAACAGACCGAGGGCCTGACCACGGCTCTGCGCCGGGAACCAGTAGGTGAGGTAAAGGATGATCCCCGGGAAGAACCCCGCTTCGGCCACACCCAGCATGAAGCGCAGGACGTAGAAGGTTTCGGCGTTGTGGGCAAACATCATCGCCGCCGACACCAGACCCCAGGTGACCATGATCCGGCACAGCCAGACCTTGGCGCCGAGGCGATGGAGCATGTAGTTGCTCGGTACTTCGAAGAACGCATAACCGATGAAAAAGATGCTCGCACCGAAGGCGAACGCCGCATCCCCGAGCCCGGTATCGGCTTGCAGCGCCGCTTTGGCGAAGCCGACGTTGGAGCGATCGATGAAGGCGAGGATGTACATCAGGATCAGAAACGGCAGCAGGCGCAGCCGGCTTTTGGCGATGGCACTGGACAAAACCAAGGCGGAATCTGGACGGGTCATGTGAAGGTTCCTTTGCTGCCGGTATGTGCCCTGCGGAAGTGACAGGGCGGGCTTTTTGTAGTTGTTGGTCGCATGAACATGCGTTCAGTCGATGGAGCGACTGTAGCCAGCGCAAAGGGCTGCCGGATAATCACTTATGCGTATCCGGCGATAACCTGGGGTGATCGCATCAGGCGATTTATGGGCAGATAGGGTTATCGGATAAAAAACAAAAAAGATCGCAGCCTGCGGCAGCTCCTACAGGTGAATGAGATCCCCTGTAGGAGCTGCCGCAGGCTGCGATCTTTTGCTTCTGATGTTACTAGTAGCTGTTGGCACCCATCCGGCAGGCAATTTCGAACGCCTGGCGAATCGCGCCGACGTTGGCCTTGCCCTGCCCCGCAATATCAAACGCGGTGCCATGGGCCGGGGTGGTGATCGGGATCGGAAGACCGCCCTGCACCGTCACCCCACGGGAGAAGCCCATCAGCTTGATCGCGATCTGGCCCTGGTCGTGATACATGGTGACGACCGCATCAAATGCGCTGGCATCGCCCTGCACCTTGAGGAAAATCGTATCCCCCGGATAAGGCCCTTCCGCCGCAATGCCCTCGGCCTGTGCCGTACGTACTGCCGGGCCGATGATGTCCAGTTCTTCACGACCGAACGAGCCGTTGTCGCCGTTGTGCGGGTTGAGGCCACACACGCCGATGCGCGGTTTCTCCAGTCCGTTGCGTTTGAGCGCGGTGTCGATCAGGCGGATCGCCTCGCCTACCCGCTCCTGACTGAGCAGCCCCGGCACATCGGCCAGCGCCACGTGTGACGTCACCCGTGACGTCCACAGGTTGTCGAGCACGTTGAATTCGCAGAACGGGCCATGGAAATCCAGCAACTCGGCGAACCAGTGCAGCTCGTCGCTGTGGGCCATGCCGGCCATGTGCAGCGAAGTTTTGTTCAACGGCCCGAACAGCACCGCATCGGTGGTGCCAGCCTGGGTCAGACGCAGGGCGATTTCCAGCGTATCGAGGCTGTAGCGGCCGCCGATTGCACTGGCTTCACTGCGGGGAAACTCGCCCACGGTATCGCCGCGAACGTTGTAGAACAGTGGCGTGTCATCGGCAAAATCCAGTTGTTCCAGCGACTCGATCCGGCGATAGGGAAACTCGACGCCAGCGATGCGCATGCCGCGCTGCATCTCGGCTTCATCGGCAATCAGAATCACCTGCGCCTGACTGCGCACGGCCGGCTCGCCGAGCAGCCGCGCAATCAGTTCCGGGCCAATACCCGCCGGGTCACCGAGTACCATGGCGATCGTGGTTTTGTTCATGCTTGACTCCTCAAAGGCTCAGACCCGGCCCGCTCAAGGACACCAGGTTCGCAGCGGTAAACCCGCTGCGCGTTGCTGTAGAACAGACATTGCTGATCGGCACGCGGCAGATCGGCGACGATGTGTTTGAAACCGCTGTAAATGGCGTCGAACGAGCCGCACAGGCTGTCGACCGGGAAGTTGCTGGCAAACATCGCCCGCGCGCTGCCGAACATGGCGATGATCTCGCGCACGATCCACGCGTTGTCGATGGCCCGCCATGAACGACCGGCCTGACCGAGACCGGAAATCTTCACCTGCACGTTCGGGTACTCGGCCAGTCGCGCCATGGCTGTGCGCCAACCGGCCAAACCTTCGGCGCTGCGGTCGCTGGGCAGGCCGGCGTGGTTGAGAATCAGCGTGGTTTCGGGGAAATCCCGGGCCAGTCGCTCGGCTTCCGGCAGGTTCCACCACGGTGTCTGCAAATCGAAGTGCAGCCCCAAACCTTGCAGCGCGGCGTAACTGCGGCGCCAATGCTCGTCGCTCATCAGGCTGCGCGAACGCCCGACTTGCGTGGGTGATGTCGGTCCGCCGGGTTTGTGCCGCACGCTGCGCACATGCTTGAAGCGCGCCTGTTCGGTAAGCACACCGATGGCATCCGGATGATCAAGCCAGGCTTGGGCCACCACCGCATTCGGCACGCCATAACGGGCGGCCAGTTGTTCGATGAAGCGGGTCTCGCCGATCGGGTCCTGCGGGTTCCATTCGGTCTCGATGTAGACGGTTTGCACCACTTGATGCTGCGCCACGTCGGCGAAGTAATCCTCGGGAAAATAGCGGCGCTTGATCGCGCTGTAATCACCATAGCGAAACGGGATGTTGGCCTCGGGCGCGAGCCACGGGTGATCGTTGATCGCCGGGTCCCAGAAATGATGATGGGCGTCGATGATCGGGCCATCCCACAGTGGGCGGTTCTGCTCAGTCATGGCGCACCTCGTCCAGTGCAATGAACAGCGTGGCCAGCACAAACACCGCCGAACACGCCGCGAAGAAACCGAGTACCGGAGCGAAACCGCCGGCCATCTGCAGGATCACGCCGACCAGAATCGGCACGGTAATCCCGCCGACACTGCCGGCCATGTTCATCACTCCGCCGATCAGGCCGACCCGCGCCGGTGCCGCGAGCAGCGCCGGGAAGCTCCAGTAGAGGCTGCCCCACATCAGGAAAAACGCGGTCATGGCCAACAGCGCCACGGCCGCAAAAGGGTTGCTCAAGGTCGGCAGCAGCAGGAACGCGCCCAGCGCCACCAGCCCGGAAAAAGCCAACAGACTCTTGACCGCCACACCACGGCTGACGCCTTTGCGAATCAGCCCGTCGCAGAGAAAACCACCGGTGAGCGAGCCGAGCGCGCCGCAGACAAAGATCACGAACGTGGCGAAACCAATGCCCTTGATATCGAAGCCGCGCGCCTGGGACAGATAGGTCGGCCCCCAGGTCAGCAGGCCGAAATAAACCATCGCCCAACTGGCCCGGCCAATCAGCAAACCACTGAGTGAACGTGCGGCAATGCCCAGCCCCTTGACCGGTGCCCGCGCCGCTTCGGCAGCAGGCGTGGCGCGGCCGGCGTTGATCTTTTCCAGCTCCGCCGCATTCACTTGCGGGTGGCAGGCTGGATCGTCGCGCAGATAACGCCAGGCCAGCCACGCCAACACCAAAGTGGCGATACCGGCAATCACAAACGCCAGGCGCCAGGAGTTCAGCGAGGCAATCAGGTAAGCGATGATCAGACCGCCCAACGCCACGCCCAACGGGCTGCCGCTGTCCATCAACACCGCGCCGCGACTGCGCTCGCCGGGGGCGAGCCACAGGGAAATCAGTTTGCCGCCGGAAGGAAAAAGCGGCGCTTCCGCCGCGCCCAAAGCGACTCGGGCGAACAGCAGCGACAGGCCGCCGGTGGCGAATGCCGCCAACACCTGAAAGGTGCCCCACAAACCGGTCGACCAAGTGATGACCCGGCGCGGCCCGTAACGGTCGATCAGCCAGCCGCCGGGGATCTGCAACAACGCATAGGCCCAAAAGAAACTGCTGAGGATCAAGCCTTGCAGGCTCGGTGACAGGGAAAATTCGGTAGCGATGGTCGGCATCGCAATCGACAGCGACACGCGGTCGATCAGGTTGACCATGGTCAGGGCGAAGACAATCGCAAAGATCCGCCAGCGCACGTTGCTGGCCGTGGTGCTGGCGGTCTGCGCAGCCGCCGCTGCCGTCGGGAGGGCGCCTGCGACAGGCAGGTGCAGGGAAGCACTGGGACGAGCCATGGTGCGTACCTCGTTTTATTATTTTTGTGGGTGTCGCCACGCCGCTGTTTCGCGGCATTCGGAGGGCACTATCGAAGGCCCGGCGATAACCGTCTAATCAAAACTTGAAATCAGGCGATAGCCTCGGGTTATGCCATGCCGATCTTTCATCACGCTTACAACGCCAGCCATGACGATGAATGTGCGCCTAAAACGCTCTACGGCAAAGTCTGCCCCACGTTTGGGTAATTGATTGGCGCCCGAGCGATAACCCCAGGCTATCGGTGTATGTTTTGTTTTGAGTAGACGCCGCCGTCATACCTTCCCACACTCAGGCCAGGCTTGCGGCTTTCGAGCGCAGACAAGTCACTCATAACAACTACAAGAATGAGGCCTCCCATGCGTACTGCATTCGTCCGTCGCACCTCCCGTCTGCTGCTGGGTTGTACCCTGCTCGCGGCCGGTGTCCTCCCCTCCCTCGCCCACGCCTGGCAACCGGACAAGAACGTCGAGATCGTCGTCGCCGGCGGCCCCGGTGGTGGCACCGACCAGCTCGGTCGTCTGATCCAGTCGATCATCACCACCCACAAGTTCCTTGAGGTCAACACCATCGTCCTCAACAAGGGCGGCGGCAACGGCGCCGAAGCGTTCCTTGACCTGAAGATGAACAAGGGCGATCCGGAAAAACTGGTGATCGGCACCAACAACATCTACCTGCTGCCGCTGGTGTCCAAGCTCGGTTACCAATGGCAGGAACTGACCCCGGTGGCCGCCGTTGCCGAGGATGACTTCATTCTCTGGAGCTACAAGGACGCACCCTGGAAAGACGCCAAGGGCTTCTATGAGGCGGTGAAAACCGACCCGTCGAAACTGCGCATGGGCGGCAGCCAGTCCAAGGACGTCGACCAGACCCT
Source organism: Pseudomonas sp. LBUM1648 (assembly GCF_059716145.1). NCBI lineage: Bacteria > Pseudomonadati > Pseudomonadota > Gammaproteobacteria > Pseudomonadales > Pseudomonadaceae > Pseudomonas > Pseudomonas sp. LBUM1648. The sequence continues at coordinate 1,607,369 of NZ_CP166808.1, read as the reverse complement.
GACCCTGCTGCTCAACCAGACCAACAACAGCAAACTGGTGTACATCCCGTTCAAGAGTGGCAGCGAAGCCGCCACGCAACTGGCCGGCAAGCACATCGCCGCCAACCTCAACAATCCCAGCGAAAGCATCAGCCAATGGCGTGGCGATCAGATCGAGCCGCTGTGCGTGTTCAGTAAAGAGCGCATGGCCTACACCGAAAAAGTGGCTGGCGACAAATCCTGGGCGGATGTACCGACCTGCCACGAACAAGGCCTGGGCATCGATCAATATCGCTTTCCGCGCACCGTGTTCATGCCGGGCGATGTCACCGCCGAACAGCGCGCGTTCTATGTCGAGCTGATGCGCAAAGTCACCCAGACCCCCGAGTTTCAGGCCTACGTGAAACAGAACGCGCTGGTGCCGACCTTCCTCGAAGGCGAGCCGCTGACCGCGTACATCGAGCAAGACACCGCCCGTGTCACGCCGGTGTTCAAGGAAGCCGGCTGGCTGAAAAACTGAGGTCGTCCACGGCCGCCCGATAAGGTGCGGCCGTCACCTGCTGGAGGTGTTTCATGTCCCATTCTTCGGATTCACCGGCGCTGGTCAGCACCCGTTGGGTCGAACTCGGCCTGACCCTGTTCACCACGCTGATCGGCGCGGTGGTGATGTACGGCAGCCTTGAACAAGGCATCGGCTGGGGTGACGCCGGGCCTGAGCCGGGTTACTTCCCCTTCTACATCGGCCTGATGCTCAGTGGCGCGAGCGTGGCCAACGGCATTCTGACCGTGGTGCGCTGGCAGGCCATGAGCATAGCGTTCGTCAGCCGCAGCGCGTTTCGGCAAGTGTTCTCGGTGTTCCTGCCGATTGCCCTGTTCGTCGCGGCCATGCCGTTCACCGGTATCTATGTGGCCTCAGCGGCGTTCATTGCCTGGTTCATGTGGCGCGACAAAGTACGCGTAAAACCCTACGGCAAATGGATGATCGGCAGCGTCTCGCTCGGCGCGGTACTCGCCAGTTACCTGATCTTCGCGCTGTGGTTCAAGGTGCCGCTGGATGCCGGCCCGATGGGCGACTGGATTGCCCTCGCCGGGAGAAACTTCAAATGAGCGAATTCGATTCCCTGATGCAAGGCATGAACCTGATCATGACCCCGGGCCACATCGGCCTGATGGTGATCGGCGTGCTGCTGGGCATTCTGGTCGGTGTGTTGCCCGGCCTCGGCGCCCCCAACGGCGTGGCGTTGCTGCTGCCTCTGACCTTCACCATGTCGCCGGTGTCGGCGATTATCCTGTTGTCGTGCATGTATTGGGGGGCGTTGTTCGGCGGGTCGATCACCTCGATTCTGTTCAACATCCCCGGTGAGCCGTCATCCGTGGCGACCACCTTCGACGGCTACCCGATGGCCCGTGAAGGCCGCGCCGCCGAAGCCCTCACCGCCGCGTTCAGTTCGGCGCTGATTGGCGCACTGGCCGGCGTGTTGTTGCTGACGTTCCTGTCGACCAAGATCGCCGCGTTCGCCATGTCCTTCAGCTCACCGGAATTCTTTGCGGTGTACCTGTTGGCCTTCTGCACGTTCATTGGCATGAGCAAGAACCCACCGCTGAAAACCGTGGTGGCGATGATGATCGGTTTCGCCATGGCGGCGGTGGGCATGGACACTGTATCCGGCAACCTGCGCCTGACCTTCGATCAGCCCGCGTTGATGACCGGCATCAGCTTCGAAGTGGCGGTGATCGGTCTGTTCGGCATCGGTGAAATCCTCTGCACAGTGGAAGAAGGCCTGGTGTTTCGCGGTGAACATGCGCGCATCACGCCGATGGTGATCCTGCGCACCTGGGCGAAACTGCCGCGTTACTGGCTGACCATTGTGCGTAGCACGTTGGTCGGTTGCTGGATGGGCATCACCCCGGGCGGGCCGACGGCGGCGTCGTTCATGAGCTACAGCCTGGCCCGGCGCTTCTCGAAGAACCGCGACAACTTCGGCAAGGGTGAACTGGAAGGCGTGATCGCTCCGGAAACCGCCGACCACTCCGCCGGTACCAGCGCCCTGCTGCCGATGTTGACCCTGGGCATTCCCGGTTCGGCCACCGCAGCGGTAATGCTCGGCGGCTTGATGATCTGGGGCCTGCACCCCGGCCCTACCCTGTTCGTCGAGCAGCACGATTTTGTCTGGGGCCTGATCGCCAGCATGTACCTGGGCAACGTCGTGAGTCTGATCGTCGTGCTGGCCACCGTGCCGTTGTTCGCCTCGATCCTGCGCATTCCTTTCTCGATCATCGCGCCGATCATCATCATGGTCTGCGCCATCGGTGCCTACTCGGTACACAACTCGTTCGTCGACGTGGTGCTGATGCTCGGCTTCGGCGCGCTGGGTTATCTGTTCAAGAAACTCGGCTACCCGATCGCGCCGCTGGTGCTCGCCGCCGTGCTGGGTGACAAGGCCGAAGACGCGTTCCGCCAGTCGATGCTGTTTTCCGACGGGCACTTGGGCATCTTCTGGTCCAACCCGTTGGTGGGCAGCCTGACCACGGCGGCGTTGCTGATGCTGTTCTGGCCGTTGATCTCCAAGGCGCTGCAAGTCATGGTCGGTTTGCGCAAGCCCCCTGCGGCCAAGCCAAAATCGGTGCTGTGACACAGGACTGGCACTGCCTGACATTTGTTGTCAGGCTGGCCACCTGTCTTTTTCGCGAGCACGGCCCATGACCCAAATTCCTGATGCCAACGTGATCCACAGCCGCCTGCGTCTGCGCCAATTGCGGCTGATGCTGGCGTTACAGGAATTCGGCTCGCTGCGCCGCGCCGCCGACCACATCGGCATGACTCAACCGGCGGCGACCAAGATGCTGCACGAGGCCGAGGATTTGCTCGGCGTCGAACTGTTCGAGCGCCTGCCCCGGGGCATGCGCTCGACGCCCTTCGGCGAGACGGTGATCTATTACGCGCGCATGGTCTTCGCCGAACTCAGCGGCATGCGCGAAGAGTTGGTGGCGCTGGAATCGGGCAATCTCGGAAGGGTCGCGGTCGGGGCTATTCCGGCGCTGGCCTCGGGGTTGCTGACGCGGACTATCGCGACCTTGAAGCAAAGCCATCCACGGTTATCAATGAGCATTCAAGTCGACACCAGCGACGTGTTGGTGCAGGCGCTGTTGCAGGATCAACTGGACATCGTGCTGGGGCGAATACCCGCCGGGGCGCGGGCCGAAGAGTTGCTCTTCGACAGTCTCGGCGAAGAAGCCTTGTGCGTGATTGCCGGCGCGCAGAACCCGCTGGCGAAAGAGAAAAACCTCAGCTGGGCAGAATTGCAAAACATGACCTGGGTGCTGCAACAGCAACCGAGTCCGATGCGCGCGATCATCAATCAGGTGTTCCACAACGCCCGGGTCGACATCCCCAGCAGCATCGTCGAAACCACCTCGATCATGACCTTGCTGTCATTGATCCAGCAGACCGACATGCTCGGAGTAACACCGGTGTCGGTGGTTGAAGACTACCCCGGCCGCGACCTGCTGGCGGTGCTGCCGATCAAGTTCGAAGCGCGACTGCCACCGTTCGGTCTGATTACCCGACGCCACCGGATTCAATCGTCGGCGATGCAGGCGTTCATGAATTCGGTGCGGGCCGAACATGCATTGAGCAAATGAAAAAAGGCCCGGAGACAGGCTCCGGGCCTTTTGCGGTTTACGCTGTTTTACGGAAGACGAATGCCAGACCGATGACGATCAACAGCATGCCTAACATGCTCAACGTCGCTAGTCTGTTGCCGAAAAACAGATAGTCCATCACTGCAGTCACCGCCGGCACCAGATAAAACAGGCTGGTGACATTCACCAGATTGCCCCGCGCGATCAGGCGATACAGCAACAGCGTCGCCAGCACTGACACCACCAGGCCCATCCACAACACCGGCACGATGAAGCCCACACTGTGCTCGAAGTGAAATGGCTGGAACGGCACGAAGATCCCGCACAACAACAGTCCGGCCAGATACTGCACCGGCAGCGTGCCGAGGGGATTGTCGGTGATGCGCTTCTGCATGATCGAACCGAGCGTCATGCTCGCCAGCGCCAGCAGACCGAACAGCATCCCCGCCCACGACATCCCGGCCAGACCGATCCCCTGATACACCACCATGATCAGACCGGCCAACCCCAGCGCCAGCCCAAACATCCGGCTGGCCGAGCGCTGCCGCTCCATCAACACCACCGTGAGAATCGGTTGCACGCCCATGATGGTCGCCATCACCCCCGGCGTGACTTTGGTGTTGAGGGCCAGCAGATAGAAAATCTGATAAGCCCCCAACAACACCACACCGGTGGCAATCGCAAACAGCATCGGCCTGCCGCCCTTGGGCAGTTTCAATTTGAGTAGAGGAATCAGCAGCACCAGGCCGCACAGGGCGATGGCAAAGCGAATCAACAGAAAGGCAAACGGTGACGCGTGGGCCAGGCCCCATTTGGAGAAGATCGCCCCGCTGCTCCACAGCAGAACGAACAGGCTCGTGGACATCGCCGCGAGCGCGGATTTTTTCGAAAGGACAAACATGAATACCACCTGTAGTCAGGCCAATAGCCAACTCAGCCGAAGCTGAAATTCAGTAGTTTTTTCAGGCGGGCAAGGGGGTCAGCAGAAAATGCCGATCAGCCCGAAACGCCAACGCCCGGCGGTGATACGACTGCGCACACCGGCGTGCTACTGACAGGTGGGGGGTAATGACTGATCTGCCCGGGCTGCTGATTCCCGCACGGCACGACGCCAGCGTTGACCGCTGAATCGACTACCGCGTTGATGAGGGATGCAGGCATTTGGGCTGATCTTTGTTGAGGATGGTTGCGTGAGTCGTCTGGCTCACGAGGGCCGACTATAACCAGCGCGGGACACAGATTGCAATGACTTGGGCAAAGGGCCTGTAACGACAGGTCGGCGGGAGATGAATAGGCTGGATGGCAACGGATACAACCTATGACAGAGACATGGAATGCAAGAGATCACATGCCAAGGGAACGGACGTATTTGCGGTATCAGTTGTACAGGTCGCAAGCCAGGAAACTGGCAGGTACTACGTTCGCAAGACTACAAGATGATTTGGCGCAGAAAGGCATCATAGATGTCGATCATTCCAGAGTTCGTTTCGAAGCAATCGATGCACTGGCGTTGAGCGCCTATGAAAAATGGCTTGATCCTCATTTCTCCTGGCAGGAAGTTGTCAGGTGGAAGGCCAGAGAGCCATTAGGCTTCGATTTGGCCATCTGGTTTGATCAGGAACTGTGCGGACTCTGCTTTGCGAACCCTAATCAGAGTCGATTGAGAGTGAAGATTGTGCGTCTGGAGGGCAAGGCAGGAAACGATCACCCGCTCAAGAGCCGCGTCGCGACGTTTGCATTGACCGCCGTTACTCACTTCGCGCGAATCATAGGCAGCAAGCAAATTGAAATTCAGGAGCCTCTCCCGGGGGTCATATCTCTTTACCAGCAACTGGGTTTTGAGTTCGATTCAGACGGTCGGCTTGTGAAGCTTATTGACTAAGACTAGTATCGAAGCAACTGCTCATTTAATGATCAACGCCGGAGAAAGCATGAAAGCTGTCGTTGAAAACAAGGCCTCAGACGCCAAATCGACAAAGACCAATAGAAAGCGGTCCTCTGGAGAGTTGTCTGAAAAGGAGTTGCAGCGAATCAGGGAGGCATTGGCAAATCCAGCCGTTGAGGAGCCAGGCGGTATTCTCGCGGGCGCCTCTTTCGCGTTCCCGTCATGAAAAAACCGCTCACAATGAGCGGTTTTTCATTTCTGGTTAGGCCTCAACCAAACAGCCAATACCCCAGCAAAGTCAGCACCACCACCGCCAGCACCGGACGCATCACACGGTAGGCTTTCGGATGGCGGCGTTTCCATTGCTTGACCACGCCGCTGAACTTGTCGCTGAAGTTCTTGCTCCAGGCGTAAGCCTGGTTGATGCCACCGACGCGTTCGTCATCAAGGTTCTGTGGTGCGGTTGCCCGGCCGAGCCAGCCACTGATGAAGCGGTTGATTCGGGTCATCAGCCGGTTGCTCAGCGGACGTTCGATGTCGCAGAACAGGATGACGCGTGTCTTGTCGGTTTCGTTCTTGACCCAGTGCACGTAGGTCTCGTCGAACATCACGTCTTCACCGTCCCGCCAGGCATAGACCTGGCCATCGACGAAGATCCGGCAGTCGTCGGAGTTCGGTGTCGACAGGCCGAGGTGATAACGCAGGGAACCGGCAAACGGATCGCGGTGCGGATTGAGGTGACTGCCGCCCGGCAGCAGCGCAAACATCGCGCCTTTAACGTTCGGAATGGTACTGACCAGTGCCACGGTTTTCGGGCACAGGGTTTCGGCCGATGGCAGAGGTTTGTCGTACCACTTGAGGTAGAAACGCTTCCAGCCCTTCTTGAAGAACGAGCCGAAACCGGCGTCGTTGTTCTTCTCGGCGGCGCGGATGTAACCCTCGTCGAACAGGTGCATCGCTTCGTCGCGAATGACTTCCCAGTTATCGCGCAGCACATCCAGTTCCGGGAATTTGCTGCGATCCAGATACGGCTTGGACGGTACAGCGGAGAACAGGTACATCAAGGCGTTGTAGGGGGCGAACAGCGCCGAGTGGTTGACGAACTGACGCAATACCGGCAAACGCGCCTTGCCGCGCAAATGCACATAGAGCGTGCTGCCCAGAAACAGCAGCAATACCGAAGCCTTGGCGGCAAACGAAAAGGTCATCAACAACTCCTTGGAATAAAAACAACACTGCGCAACGCCCTTTACCCGGCATGGCAGCCGGCCATGATAAACACTCCTGGCCCGGGGCAAAACCCGTTCAACCCAAGATTCAGTGTTAAGAATTGCGCAACAAAGCATTTATTAACATAAGCATCCTGAACCCGGGCTGACCTGAATCAACTCGATTACTGCTGGTTCTCCTGCTCAGTGAACAGATCGCTGAATAGCATGCTCGACAGATAACGCTCACCGGAGTCCGGCAGAATCACCACGATGGTCTTGCCCTGCATCTCAGGTGTCTCAGCCAGACGCACCGCCACCGCCATTGCCGCACCGCAGGAAATACCGCACAAAATCCCTTCTTCCTGCATCAGGCGCAGGGCCATGGCCTTGGACTCTTCGTCGGTGACCTGCTCGACCCGGTCGACCATCGACATATCAAGGTTTTTCGGCACGAAACCGGCACCAATGCCTTGAATCTTGTGCGGGCTCGGCTTGATCTCTTCGCCAGCCCGTGCCTGAGTAATCACTGGCGACGAGGCAGGCTCCACGGCCACCGAAATAATCGGTTTACCCTGAGTATTCTTGATATACCGCGAAACGCCGGTGATGGTTCCGCCGGTGCCGACGCCAGCCACCAGCACATCCACGGCACCGTCGGTGTCATTCCAGATTTCCGGGCCGGTGGTTTTTTCGTGGATGGCCGGGTTGGCCGGGTTATCGAACTGTGCCGGCATGAAGTATTTGCCTGTATCACTGGCAACAATCTCGGCGGCCTTCTCGATCGCGCCTTTCATGCCTTTGGCCGGCTCGGTCAGCACCAGTTCGGCGCCCAGCGCCTTGAGTACTTTGCGACGCTCAATGCTCATCGAGGCGGGCATGGTCAGCATCAACTTGTAGCCACGCGCGGCGGCGACGAAGGCCAGGCCGATGCCGGTATTGCCCGAAGTCGGCTCGACGATGGTCATGCCTGGCTTGAGTTTGCCGCTGCTTTCGGCGTCCCAGATCATGTTGGCGCCGATTCGGCACTTGACCGAATAACCGGGGTTGCGCCCCTCGATCTTGGCCAGAATGGTCACGCCACGCGGGGCGATACGGTTGATCTGCACCAGCGGCGTGTTGCCGATGGAATGGGCGTTGTCAGCAAAGATACGGCTCATGGCTGGGTCCTTGTGCAGCGTTGAATTTAGCGCTCCAAGGTATGCCTGTTGCCCGTTACAGTCCAGTCGGGTCGAACGTCTGCGGCAGCAGGCAGTCAACCGTTTACATCGTTCGGGAATTGGCACCATGAAGCGTCGTTATAGCTGGCCGTTATGGATTTTCGCTGGGATTGTCGTGCTGTTGATTGCACTTCACATCGCCCTGCCCTACATGGTGCGCGATTATCTGAACGACAGAATGGCGAACATGGGTGACTACCGTGGGCAGATCACCGATGTCGATCTGGCGCTTTGGCGCGGCGCCTACAAAATCAACGGTCTGAAGATCGTAAAGGTCGACGGCAAGGTGCCGGTACCGTTCGTCAACGCACCGGTGATTGACTTGTCGGTGAGCTGGCACTCGTTGTGGTACGAGCGAGCGGTGGTAGCGCAGGTGCAGTTCATCAAACCGGAAGTGAATTTCGTCGACGGTGGGGCCAACAAGCAGAATTCCCAGACCGGTCAGGGCACTGACTGGCGCGAGCAACTGGGCAAGTTGCTGCCGATTACCCTCGATGAAGTCCAGATCCACGATGGCCGCGTCACATTCCGCAATTTCAACTCCAAACCGCCCGTCAACATGAACGCCACCAACGTCGACGCCAGCATTTATAACTTGACCAACGTGGTCGACAAAGAGGGCAAACGCGATGCGCGTTTCGAAGGTAAAGCTTTGTTGTTGGGCCACGCCCCTCTGGAAACCACCGCGACCTTCGATCCGCTGAGCAACTTCGAAGACTTCGAGTTTCGACTTCGCGCAAAAGACATCGAGCTCAAGCGCATGAATGACTTCGCCTCGGCTTATGGCAAGTTCGACTTCAACGCCGGGCATGGCGACGTGGTGATTGAAGCAAAAGCCGAAAAAGCCAAAGTGACCGGTTACATCAAACCGCTGCTGCGCGATGTCGATGTGTTCGACTGGCAGCAAGACGTTGAAAACAAGAACAAAGGTCTGTTCCGCTCGGTCTGGGAAGCACTGGTCGGCGGTACCGAAACCGTGTTGAAAAACCAGGTCAAAAACCAGTTCGCTACCCGCGTGCAACTCAGCGGTAACGTGCACCAGCAAAATATCAACGGGTTCGAAGCGTTTTTGCAGATTTTGCGCAATGGATTTGTTCAGGCTTTCAATGCGCGGTATGAGCGGCCGAAGCCGGATGAGGGTTAAGGCTTTGCGCCAGCACCTCCCGATGAAGGGTCTCGGCCGAAACCGAGTCAACATGTGACGCCCCATTCAGAGACTGAATAAGCCGTCTGCGTTCACAGTCGACCGGGCTGCGCGTTATAGTCGGTGCATCCGATTATTTCGCCCCCGCCCTGCCCGTTCAGGTCGGCGTTACCGTTCGAGGATTAGCAGATGAAGTTCGAAGGCACCCAGGCCTACGTCGCCACCGATGACCTGAAGCTGGCGGTCAACGCCGCCATCACCCTGGAGCGGCCGCTGCTGGTCAAGGGCGAGCCGGGCACCGGCAAGACCATGCTCGCCGAGCAACTGGCCGAATCGTTCAACGCCCGGTTGATCACCTGGCACATCAAGTCCACCACCAAGGCGCATCAGGGCCTGTACGAGTACGACGCCGTCAGCCGTCTGCGCGACTCGCAGTTGGGCACAGAAAAAGTCCACGACGTGCGCAACTACCTGAAGAAAGGCAAGCTCTGGGAGGCTTTCGAGTCCGAAGAGCGGGTCATCCTGCTGATCGACGAAATCGACAAGGCCGACATCGAGTTCCCTAACGACCTGCTGCAAGAACTCGACAAGATGGAGTTCTACGTTTACGAGATCGACGAGACCATCAAGGCCAAGAAGCGCCCGATCATCATCATTACCTCCAACAACGAGAAAGAGCTGCCGGACGCCTTCCTGCGCCGCTGCTTCTTCCACTACATCGCCTTCCCCGATCGCAACACGCTGCAAAAAATCGTCGATGTTCACTATCCGGACATCAAGAAGGATCTGGTCAGCGAAGCGCTGGACGTGTTCTTCGACGTGCGCAAAGTACCTGGTTTGAAGAAGAAGCCGTCGACCTCGGAACTGGTCGATTGGCTGAAGCTGCTGATGGCCGACAATATCGGCGAAGCGGTGCTGCGCGAACGCGATCCGACCAAGGCAATTCCGCCGCTGGCAGGGGCTTTGGTAAAGAACGAACAGGACGTGCAATTGCTTGAGCGCCTGGCGTTCATGAGCCGTCGCGGCACCCGCTAAGAGGCTGATGCCATGTTGCTCAACCTGTTCAATGAAATGCGTGCAGCCAAGGTGCCGGTGTCGGTGCGCGAGCTGCTCGACCTTATCAACGCGCTGAAACAGCGCGTGACCTTCGCCGACATGGACGAGTTCTACTACTTGTCGCGGGCGATTCTGGTGAAGGACGAACGGCATTTCGACAAGTTCGACCGTGCGTTCGGCGCCTACTTCAATGGCCTGGAAAAACTCGACGATCATCTTCAGGCGCTGATTCCCGAAGACTGGCTGCGCAAGGAGTTCGAACGCTCGTTGAGCGACGAAGAACGCGCGCAGATCCAGTCCCTCGGCGGTCTGGACAAGCTGATCGAAGAGTTCAAGAAGCGTCTGGAAGAACAGAAGGAACGCCACGCCGGCGGCAATAAATGGATCGGTACCGGCGGCACCAGTCCGTTCGGTTCCGGCGGCTTCAACCCGGAAGGCATTCGGGTTGGCGATGCCGGCAAGCGTCAGGGTAAAGCGGTAAAAGTCTGGGATCAGCGCGAGTACAAGAACCTCGACGATTCCGTCGAACTGGGCACGCGGAACATCAAGGTTGCCCTGCGTCGTTTGCGTAAGTTCGCCCGTCAGGGCGCGGCGGAAGAGCTGGATATCGACGGCACCATCGACCACACCGCCAAGGACGCCGGACTGCTGAACATCCAGATGCGCCCGGAACGGCGTAACACGGTGAAGCTGTTGTTGCTGTTCGACATCGGCGGTTCGATGGATGCGCATGTGAAGATCTGCGAGGAACTGTTCTCGGCCTGCAAGACCGAGTTCAAGCACCTGGAGTATTTCTACTTCCACAACTTTATTTATGAATCGGTGTGGAAGAACAACATGCGCCGCACCTCAGAGCGTTTCTCGACTCAGGATTTGCTGCACAAATACGGCGCCGACTACAAAGTGATCTTTATCGGCGACGCCGCCATGGCGCCTTATGAAATCACCCAGGCCGGCGGCAGCGTCGAACACTGGAACGAAGAGCCCGGTTATCTGTGGATGCAACGGTTCATGGAGAAATACAAGAAGCTCATCTGGATCAACCCGTACCCGAAAGATACGTGGGGCTATACCTCATCGACCAACATCGTGCGGGACTTGATCGAGGATCAGATGTATCCGCTGACATTGCGTGGGCTGGAAGAAGGGATGAGATTCCTGTCCAAATAAAATCAAAAGATCGCAGCCTGCGGCAGCTCCTTGTATCTCGACTATCGCTCCGTCAGGAGCGATAGTTCTCGACTGATCATCGAGGGAGGGACTTGGAAGCCGTGCAGCTCCTTAGGCTTTTTGCCTGTGATGTAGATCGTGCTCCAGCCCTCCACACTCACTCGTATAGTTCGAACGGTATCTTGGGCCCGTCTCTGGCGAGAGCCCGCATTCGCAAGGTTGGACAGAGTGCAGTGATGATCGAAAACGGATTAATGGAGAAACGGTCATGTCCAATTTCGTCGGCGTCGATGTCGCTAAAAACACCTTTGATATCGCTACTCACCTGCCAAACGGCAAGCACAAAACCAAAGCCAAACTGGCTAACGACTCAAAAGGTTTCAAAGAGTTTGACGCCTGGTTGAACAAGCAGGTCGAGCCTACAGCCCTGATCGTGATGGAAGCCACCAGCGTTTATCACCTGGAACTTGCCGAGTTCGTCTACAACAAGGGTTACCGGGTCTGCGTCGTCAATCCGGCTACGACCCACGCTTACGCCGACAGCGAGCTGCGCCGGATAAAAACCGACAAAAGCGACGCCAAATTGATCGCTGACTTTGCTCGGGAAAAGGCTGAAAAGCTTCAGCTTTGGGCTCCGGAGCCGCTGAAATATCGTCAGCTAAAGGCGATGGTACGTCGCTTGGATGACCTTCAGGAAATGGAGCAAATGGAGCTCAATCGCCTGGATGTGTCCGACGAAAAGGTCAAAGACTCGATCAACTCTGTGCTGCGTCACATCGAGAAAGAGATCGTTGAAACTCACAAAGCAATCAAAAAACACATCGACGATGATCCAGACATGCGCCAAATGCGCGACTTGATCGTGACCATCGACGGTATCGGCCAGAAAACCCTTGAGCGGCTGCTGGCCGAGTTGGGCGACCTGCGTAAATATGACGACCCTCGCAAGCTGGTCGCTGCCGCCGGGTTGAACCCAAAGCTGCAGGACTCGGGAAAATTCAAAGGCAGAACAGTGATTTCGAGGATCGGATCGGCTCGCGTTCGGGCGGGTCTATACATGCCTGGGTTGGTTGCACTGAAGCACAACAAGGCAATCATCGCCATGAAGGACCGCTTGAAGGCCAACGGCAAGGCCCCCAAGCAAATCATCTGTGCAGCGATGCGCAAACTCCTACATTTTGTCTACGCCGTTCTTAAATCGGGCCAACCATTTGACCCGAAAATTGCCCTTGCCCGATGAGGGGCAAGACGGTATCTACAGAGAAATCTCCGCTCCCCTGCAGGAGCTGCCGCAGGCTGCGATCTTTTGATCTTCAACCAAACAGCTGCAGATAGTCGACATGCTCCCGGTGCGCAACGTCCTGCACCACCGGCCGCAATCTCACCTTCGCTCCCGGCAGACATTGCGCCAGCCGAGTCAACGCCAACGGCGTCAACGCCCCCAAGCGCGGATAACCACCAATCGTCTGTCGATCATTGAGCAAAACAATCGGCTGCCCGTCCGGCGGAACCTGCACCGCGCCCAGTGGAATGCCCTCGGAAATCATCGGCTGCCCCTGGTATTGCAAAGGCTTGCCCAGCAAGCGAATGCCCATGCGATCAGCGCGACTGTCCAGCGTCCAGGCGCTGTTGAATACATCAAACAGACTCTGCCCGCCGAACTGGCCGATCTGCGCCCCGAGCACCAGATCCAGCGGCGCATTCAGCCGAAGATCCGGGCGATGCGCCATTGGCACTTCTCGAACCAGAAAGGTTTCACCCTGATAGCTCAACGTCGCCCCTTTGGTCAGCGGCAGACCCATGCCATCGAGCCCCCCGAGTTCCTCGCGCACCACCGTGGCGCTGCTGCCCAGAACCCTCGGCGCGTCAAAACCACCCGGCGCCGCCAGATAAGCCCGGGCACCGAGTCGTGGCTGGGTGAGTTTCAAAGTCTGCCCTTTGCGCAGTTTGAAACTGCACCACGGCGACAGCGGTTGGTCATCAAGGTGCGCGTCGAGATCTGCCCCGGCCAACGCCAAGAGGCAATCCTCTTCAGCCACCAAGGCAAACCCGCCGAGGGTGATTTCGATCACCGGCAGATCCAGGCCGTTGCCCAGCAGCCAATTGGCCCAACGCATCGACCGCCAATCCGCCGCACCGCCCTGGGTCACGCCCAAATGCCGCACGCCAAACCGCCCGGCGTCTTGCAACAGGCACAGCGGCGTACTTGCTTCAATCGTCAGTCGGCTCATGCCAGTGCCTCCAGCGGTGTGTCGTCGCCACCCAGATGGATGAACTCGGCGTGGCTCACCGCTTCGAAGCGCACGGTGTCGCCAGGTTGCATCAGGCTGTAGCCGTCGCGATGGCGATCAAACAGTTTCGCCGGGGTGCGGCCGATCAGGTTCCAGCCACCCGGGGAAACCACCGGATACGCGGCGGTTTGCCGTTCGGCAATGCCGACGCTGCCGGCGGCGACTTTCTTGCGCGGGGTGTTCAGGCGTGGCGCAGCCAAGACTTCTTCGACCAGCCCCATGAAGGCAAAACCCGGGGCAAAACCAAGAGCGAATACCTGATACTCCCGGGCACTGTGACGGCGGATGACCTCTTCTACCGCCAATCCACTGCGTTGGGCCAAAAGGCTCAGTTCGGGGCCGACGCTCAGGTCGTACCAGACCGGCAGCACGTGGCACTGGCCGGTGGCCCGCGCATTCGGCGAAAGATCAATCAACGCCTCAGCGATCAATTTCCGGGCCTGATTCGGGCTCAAAACGGTCAAGTCGTAATGCACCATCAATGTCGTATAGGACGGCACCAGATCAATCATTTGCGCACCGAACACCGCGCGCAACCGCTCACTGGCAGCGAGCATCCATGGCATGTTGGCCTCGGCGATGTCATCGAACAGACGCAGCATCAGGCAATCCAGTGCTACGACTTCAATCCTTGGATTCATGACGCACTCTGCTGATTCAAGGCCTCGCGGATACGCTGCACGGCGGCCACCGAACTGGTGTTGTCACCGTGTACGCAAAGGGTGTTGGCTTGCAGGTGCAAGGCGCTGCCGTCGCTGGCGGTGAGGTTGTCGCCACGGGCAATGGTCAGCGCTTGCTCGATGATTTTTTCCGGTTCGTGATGCACCGCGCCCGGCAGTTGTCGCGAGACCAGGCGACCGGCGCTGTCGTAGGCACGGTCGGCGAAGGCTTCAAACCACAGGGTTACGCCGTACTCGTCGCCGAGTTGCTGCGCCGCCGAGTTGTCGCGGGTGGCCATCAACATCAACGGCAACGTGCGATCGTAAGCGGCCACCGCCTGAATCACCGCGCGCAACTGCGCCGGGTTGGCCATCATGTCGTTGTACATCGCGCCATGGGGTTTGACGTAGCTGACTCTTGCACCTTGCGCGCGGCAGATGCCGTCGAGCGCGCCGATCTGGTAATGCAGGATGTCTTGCAGTTCCTGTGCGGAATACGCCATGGAGCGCCGACCGAATCCGACCAGATCCTGATAGGCCGGGTGCGCGCCGATCTGCACGCCATGGTTCAGTGCCAGGCTGACGGTTTTGCGCATGATGCCCGGGTCGCCGGCGTGGAAGCCGCAGGCCACGTTGGCGCAGTCGATGAAGGGCATGACTTCGGCGTCCAGACCCATGGTCCAGCTGCCGAAACTCTCGCCAATGTCGCAATTCAATAACAGGCGGCTCACGGTAAACACTCCTGTAGCTTTTTATCTTTCTATCCGTAGGACATCGCCCCTTGGGCAATGCCCCCGCAGGTTATCAGTTACTGCGCGTCGAGTTGCTTGCCACGGGTTTCCGGCAGGCTCAACGCCGCGATAATCACCACGCCGTAAGACACCGCAGCAAATGCACCAATGCCCACGCTCAACGGCACTTTCTGGCTGAGCAGGCCGATCAGCAGCGGAAACAGCGCCGCCAGCGCCCGGCCGATGTTGTAGCAGAAGCCCTGGCCCGAGCCGCGAATCCGCGTTGGGAACAACTCGGTGAGAAACGCGCCCATCCCGCTGAAAATCCCCGAGGCAAAGAACCCCAGCGGGAAGCCCAGCCAGAGCATCACGCCATTACTGACCGGCAATTGGGTGTAGAGCAGAACGATGGTGAACGAGCCGACCGCGAACAGGATAAAGTTCTTTTTGCGACCCAACAGGTCGGTCAGATAAGCACTGATCACGTAACCGACATAGGAACCGACAATCACCATCGCCAGGTAACCGCCGGTGCCGAGCACGCTCAAGCCCCGTTCGTTTTTCAGGAAGGTCGGCAACCACGAGGTGATCGCGTAGTAACCGCCAAGTGCGCCGGTGGTCAACAAGGAGGCGCGAATAGTGGTGAAGAGTATGCCGGGGGCGAAGATCTCATAGAACTTCGCCGCATTTTCCGGGGTTTGCGCAGCCTTGGCTTCGCGGTAGATCTCCGGGTCTTTGACCAGACGTCGCACGAAAATTACGAAAATCGCCGGCACGATGCCGAGGATGAACAGCGCTCGCCAGGCATCTTCCGGCGGCATGATCGAGAACAGCAGCGCATACAGAATCGCCGTCAGCCCCCAGCCCAGCGCCCAACCGGATTGCACCATGCCGACCGCTTTGCCGCGATCCTTCGCCCGGATCACTTCGCCGATCAGCACTGCGCCAGCCGTCCATTCGCCACCGAAACCGAAGCCCATCAGGGTGCGGGCGATCAACAACTGTTCGTAGTTTTGCGCGAAGCCGCAGAGGAAGGTGAAGAAGGCGAACCACAGCACCGTCAGTTGCAAAGTGCGCACACGGCCAATGCGATCAGACAGGATGCCCGCGACCCAGCCGCCGATGGCCGAGGCGATCAGGGTGCTGGTGTGAATCAGCCCGGCTTCGCCCGTGGTGATGCCCCACATCGCAATCAGGGTCGGCACCACGAAACTGAGCATCTGGGTGTCCATGCCGTCCAGACCGTAGCCGATCTTGCAGCTCCAGAACGTGCGACGCTCCTGCTTGTTGATGTTGCGATACCAGTCGAACGGTCCGGGGCGGGCCGTGGTCTTGGCGAGGTCGAGGGTGTCGGGCGCACTCATGGCAAGTCTCCGCAGGCTTTTATTGATCTTGTTCGTAGTCCCGACGACGCCTATCGTGGGAACCGGATGCGCCGATTTTTGGGCGCCCCGCCCTGCTGCGTCCAACGAATAAAAACCCGCCTTAGGCATAAGAAAAATTTGTCACCCGAGCCTTGCCCATGAACCTGAAGTTTCTCGAGACCTTTGTCTGGGTCGCCCGGCTGAAGAGTTTTCGCCTGACCGCCGACAAGTTGTTCACCACTCAGGCATCGATTTCCAGCCGCATTGCGGTGCTTGAAGGCGAGTTGGGGGTGAAGCTGTTTCTGCGTGATTCGCGCGGCGTCAGCCTCACACCCGAAGGCTTGAAAGTGCTGGACTATGCCGAGCAGATGCTCGACACCATGAGCGCGCTCAAGCAATCGATCGAAACCCGCTCAAGCAAGGTTGGCCGTGTACGCATCGGCGTGATGGACACGGTGATTCACACTTGGCTGAGCCCGTTGGTGGCGCAGATGACCGACCTGTATCCACGCGTGGAAATCGAGCTGGTGGCCGATACCTCGCTGAACCTCTGCGATCAGCTGCAAAAAGGCTTTCTCGATCTGATCCTGCAAACCGATCTGGTGCGCCATGAAAGCGTGCGCAGTCTGGAGCTGGCCAGCCATCCGCTGGGCTGGATCGTCGCCAGCCATTCGATCTACAACCGCGACTACGCCGATCTCGCCGAACTGGCGCAGGAACGCATCATCACCTACTCGAAAAACTCCCGGCCACACCAGGACCTATTGGCGCTGATGCAGGCCAACGGCGTGTTGGCGCCGCGCTTGAATTGCGTGAATTCGGTGTCGGCGATTACCCGGTTGCTGCGCGATGGTTTTGGCATCGGTGTATTGCCGCCGGTGCTGGTGGCCGAGGAGTTGGCGCGGGGTGAACTGACCCTGCTCGCCATTGATCAGCGGCCACCGAATCTGCAAGTGGTGGTGTCGTGGCGGGTGGGTGTGGAGTGGGTCGAGGAGATTGTGACGTTGTGTCAGCAGGTGCTGGAGGGGTATGCGCAGAAGGTGGGTGAAAACTACATCACCCTTACTAACTGATCACATACTTGTGGTGAGGGGATTTATCCCCGACCGGCTGCGCAGCAGTCGTACACCAAACAACTCAGTCTTTCTGACACACCGCTTTGCCGGGTTTGGGGCTGCTTCGCAGCCCATCGGGGATAAATCCCCTCACCACAAAATCCCCTCATTTCAGGGGGTTGTGCAGAATTTACAAGCCGCGCACATCCCGGTCTTCAATCGGCCGGCTCTGGCGCAGGCGCTTGCCGCCCAGTACCACCCAGTCGATCAGACGGAACAGGCATTCGATGCCGAACGACAGCAGCAACGCGCCGCTCATGCCCCAGATCATCGCTTCCGGAGTCAGCAGGATCTGATAGCTGTAGCCGTTCCAGGTTTCCTTGCGGATGTCCGGGTCGGCGGCCAGCACCACTTGCAGGAAGCGGATGTACCACGGCCCCTGCATGGCCTGGAACTGTTTATCCAAGGCCAACTGACGATTGAGCATCGTGCTCAGGCTATCGGCATCGCTGCGAAACACCGGGTCTTCACTGGCGCGATAATGCGCGACCAAGGCCTGCATGTCGCCCTTGAAAAACTGTTCGGCCGTGCCCTGGAACCCACGCAGACCAGTCTGCGCCTCGATCAGATGCGCCTCGACGCGTTTAGCGTAATCGTTGATGAACCCCGGCACCTGGACACCGATCAACAGGCCCGCCGCAAACAACACCAGCCGTAGATAACTGAGCAACATGGGGTGCAATCCTTATTCGGTCTTGCCCTGGCTTACGCATTCGCCGCGTCGCCACAGGCTCCATTGGCCCGGTTCGTAGCGGGTCCAGGTTTCGTTTTCGGTCAAGGGTTCGGTGGCAATCACCGTCACCACATCGTTGGGCGTGGTTTCGGCCTGGAAATCGACGATCACATCGACATCCTTGAGCCGCGCCGGGCCGAACGGTGCGCGCCGGGTGATCTGCGCCAGTTTGGTCGAGCAATAGCAGAACAGCCAGTCGCCATCGCTGAGCAGGCAGTTGAACACGCCTTTGCTGCGGTATTCGGCGCACGCGGCGACCAGATCCGGCAGCAGCACTTCTATATCGACCGGTTCCGGAAAGGCTGCACGTACGCGGTTGAGCAAATCGCAGAACGCCGCTTCACTGTCGGTATCGCCAACCGGGCGGTAGAAACTTTTGATCGGGGTGAAATCGGCGAGCTGGCCGTTGTGCGCGAAGCACCAGTTGCGCCCCCACAGTTCGCGCACGAACGGGTGGGTATTGGACAGGCAGACCTTGCCGACGTTGGCCTGGCGGATGTGGCCGATGACCACTTCGCTCTTGATCGGGTAACGCTGCACCAGATTGGCGACTTCCGACTCGCTGCTCGCCGCCGGATCCTGAAACAGCCGCAGGCCACGGCCCTCATAGAAGGCGATGCCCCAGCCGTCGCGGTGCGGGCCGGTGCGGCCGCCGCGCTGCATCAGCCCGGTGAAGCTGAACACAATATCGGTCGGCACGTTGGCACTCATGCCCAGTAATTCACACATGTGCGGACTCTCGGGATTACAGACGCGGCTCGACCCGCATGCGCTGCGGATTGCTCGGTACCGGCGGGCGGCCATAACGGTCATCACCGGCACCACCGAACGGCTGATCATCGTCGCGTTCATCGGCGCGAGCTGCGGCCTTGGCGGCGTCGGCCTGTTCACGGCGAGCCTTGGAGGCACGTTCGATCGGGAAGCGGATCAACACGAAAATCAGGTAGATACCGAAGGCGATCATGCCGTACATGAACAGATCGGAGACCGCGCGCCAGGCGTTGTTGCCGACCTTGAACGCCAGATCCAGTGCGGTAATGGCGATGGCCGGAGCGACCTTTTCCTTCACGGGGTCAACGATGGTCGGGCTGAAGAGCAATACCACCATCAACACGCGCAGCGGCTCGCGCAGCCAGCGCCACATCCAGGTGGTCAGGCGCATCCATACCAACAGGCAGCCTACAGCGGCAAAGGCGTAGAGGCCCCAGGCGATCAGATAGTCGTTCTCGGTCATGGTGTCCATGGCAAGGCAGGCAAAGAGGCGCTTATAGTAACGACTTTTCGCCCGCCAGGCTTGTCCCAATGCCAGACGGCGAGCAGCAATCCCTGTGAGAGCATCAGTCTCAAGCGCTGCGAAATCCCTTTTCCGAATATTGTCCGAGAGCCTTCCATGCCCGAATCCGCCAACGTCATCAGCGCCCCGATTGCCCACAAGGCGGCCGGCGCCGACCCGTATGCCTGGCTGCAAGAGCGCGACACCGATGCGGTGCTCGACTACCTCAAGGCCGAAAACGCCTACCAAGAAGCGCAAACCGCCGATCAGGCCGAACTGCGCGAAACCCTGTTCGAAGAGATCAAGGGCCGGATTCTCGAAACCGATCTGTCCCTGCCCTCCCCTTGGGGGCCGTACCTGTATTACACGCGCACCACAGCGGGCGACGAATATGCCCGGCATTACCGCTGCCCGCGCCCGGCGGACGACAGCCTGACCCTCGACGAAAGCCGCGAGCAACTGCTGCTCGACCCGAACGTGCTGGCCAATGGCGGATTCTTTTCCCTGGGTGCGTTCAGCATCAGCCCCGATCACCAGCGCCTGGCCTACAGCGTTGATGCCTCGGGCGATGAGATCTACACGCTGTTCGTCAAGGAACTGTCCAACGACAAGGTCAGCGAACTGGAATTCGAGGACTGCGACGGCAGCATGACCTGGGCCAACGACAGTCTGACGCTGTTCTTCGGCGTGCTCGACGACACCCACCGCCCGCACAAATTGTTCCGTTATCGCCTCGACGGCACTGCCGCTGAAGAAGTCTTCCACGAGCCGGACGGGCGTTTCTTCCTGCATTGCTACCGATCCAGCTCCGAACAGCAATTGCTGCTGTCGCTGGGCAGCAAGACCACCAGCGAAGTCTGGGCACTGGACGCCAACCAGCCGCACCTGCCGTTCACCTGCCTGGCACCACGCGTCGAAGATCACGAATACGACGTCGACCACGGCCTGCTCGATGGCACATGGACGTGGTTCATCCGCACCAACCGCGACGGCATCAACTACGCCTTGTATCAGGCGCCGGACACTGGCGTCGCGCCGACAGAAGCAGACTGGCAGAACCTGATCCCGCACAGCGACGAGGTGATGCTCGATGGCGTGAGCCTCAACACCGAGGCCATGACCCTGAGCCTGCGCGAAGGTGGCTTACCGATCATCGAAGTTCACCCACACGGTCTGGCGCCTTATCGCGTGCAATTGCCGGACGCGGCCTACAGCCTCTATGTGCAAAACAGCCTGGAGTTTGAAAGCGATCGCATCCGCCTGCGCTACGAGGCACTCAATCGCCCGGCGCAGGTGCGCCAGTTGATCCTCGCCAGCGGCGAACAGACTGTTCTGAAAGAAACACCGGTACTCGGCCCGTTCGATGCTGACGCTTATGTCAGCCAGCGCCTTTGGGCCACCGCGCCGGACGGCACGCAAGTGCCGATCAGTCTGGTGATGAAACGCGAAATGGTCGGCAAACCGGTGCCGCTGTACCTGTACGGTTACGGTGCTTACGGTTCGAGCCTCGACCCATGGTTTTCCCACGCGCGCCTGAGCCTGCTCGATCGCGGCATGGCCTTTGCCATCGCCCACGTACGTGGCGGCGGCGAGTTGGGCGAAGCCTGGTATCGCGCCGGCAAGCAGGAACACAAGCACAACACCTTCAGCGACTTTATCGCCTGCGCCGAATTCCTGATCCTCAATGGCATCACCACGGCTGAAAAACTGGCGATCAGCGGCGGCAGCGCCGGCGGTTTATTGATTGGCGCGGTGCTCAACCAGCGTCCGGATCTGTTTGGCGTGGCGATTGCCGAAGTACCGTTCGTCGATGTGCTCAACACCATGCTCGACCCTGAACTGCCGCTGACCGTCACCGAATACGACGAGTGGGGCAACCCTGAGGAGCCGGACGTCTACGAGCGGATCAAGGCCTATGCGCCTTACGAAAACGTCACTGCGCAGGATTATCCCGCGACACTGGTGATCGCCGGCTACAACGACAGCCGCGTGCAGTACTGGGAAGCGGCCAAGTGGGTGGCGAAGTTGCGAGCGACCAAAACCGACAACAACGTGCTGCTGCTCAAGACTGAACTGGGCGCCGGCCACGGCGGAATGAGCGGGCGCTATCAGGGATTACGTGACGTAGCGCTCGAATATGCATTTGTTTTCAAGGTTCTGGGGCTGGCCTGAGGAACTCCGTCGGTCACTTGGGTCTTAACTCAAGACCCAAGAGGCCGATACCTACAGTTCCATGTAGGAGCTGCCGAAGGCTGCGATCTTTTGATTTTGATTTTCAGACAGGCAAGATCAAAAGATCGCAGCCTTCGGCAGCTCCTACACTGGAACCGTGCAGCGCCTGAAATCAGTGAACACAAAATAAGATCGCAACGACATGTCAGAACCGACCTTACTGAACAACGAAATCCGCGACTGGCTGATGGACTGCGGCCTGTTCGACCAATTGCAACTGGCCGACTTCGCCGCCGCCTCCGGCTACTTCAGCATCAGCACCGTGGCTGAAGGCGAAGCAATTTTCCGTGAGGGCGATGCCGGCAGTTTCATGTGCATCCTCCACACCGGTCAGGTCGCCGTGCAGAAAACCGGTGCCGACGGTCAGGTCATCACCATGGCCACCCTGCGCAGCGGTCGGGCGTTCGGGGAAATGGCCGTGCTCGACGGCGAACGGCGCTCGGCCACTTGCGTGGCGGCGAGCAATTGCCAGTTGCTCAATCTGGGCAAGGACTCGCTGGAAAAAATGCTCAACGACGCGCCGAAAATCGCCGCCAAGATCATCCGCGCCCTCGCCGTCTCCCTGTCCAAACGCTTGCGCATGGCCGACGGTCAACTGGCGGCGCAACAGGTTTAACCGCCGGGGGATTTGATCTTGGTGCCGGTCTGTTCAATACCCGGCACCGGTTGATCCTTGATTGGTGGGCTGGGCATTTCGATCGGCACCAGCGGCGGGCTGCCACTGCCGGCGCCCGACTTGGGAATGTTGATCGGCGTGATCTGTGGATATGGGGTTGGCGTTGCGGTGCCGGGCGAGCCGGGCTGCGGCGCCGGGCTGATCGGAATGGTCTGCTGCGCCTGCACTGCAGTTATCGAGAGCGCGGCCAGGGCAATGACCGTTAGAATGGTGCGCTTCATCAAGGGCTCCGTTGGCCTTAGTCTGCGCTCAGGCTACTCCCAACGGGCCTGCTTGCCTTCCCCCTTGTAGAGATTTCCATGAAACGTTTCGTTCTGCTCGACACCACCCCGATCCCTGAAAGCGGCGGTGCCCTGTGCCTGTTCGAGTATGGCGAGGATTTCGTCATCAAGATCCAGGGCGGCGACGGCGGGCAACTGATGAACACGCGCATGCACGGCTCCGAAGATGCGCTAGCCGAGATCCCTTGCCGCAAGGTTGCCGGCCGGCCGGACTCGCGGGTGCTGATCGGCGGGCTGGGCATGGGTTTCACCCTCGCCTCGGCGCTCAAGCATCTGGGCAAGAGCGCTGAAGTGGTGGTCGCCGAACTCGTGCCGGGCGTGGTCGAGTGGAACCGTGGCCCGCTCGGTGAAAAGTCCGGCCGGCCGCTGCTCGATCCGCGCACGGTGATTCGTCAGGAAGACGTGGCCAACGTCCTGCAAAGCGAGCCGAACGGCTTCGACGCGATCATGCTCGACGTCGACAACGGCCCCGAAGGCCTGACGCAAAAGGCCAACAGTTGGCTGTATTCCGCCGCGGGCCTGAATGCCTGCGCCAAGGCACTGCGCCCAAAAGGCGTGCTGGCCGTGTGGTCGGCCAGCGCTGACCGGCAGTTTTCCGACAAATTGAAGAAGGCCGGTTTCAAGGCTGAGGAAGTGCAGGTCTTCGCCCACGGCAACAAGGGCACTCGCCACACGATCTGGATTGCCGAGAAGCTCAAGGGCTGAGCTAAACTCTGTACATAACCGTCATTAGTCTTCTACAAAGGTGAACCCATGAGTTCGTCCACCCCAACCAATACGTCGAAACTGGATCGCATCCTCGCCGACAACCAGCGCGACAAGGAAATGGGCTATCGCGACAAGGCCCTGAAGATGTACCCGCACGTCTGTGGCCGCTGCACCCGTGAGTTTTCCGGCAAGCGCCTGAGCGAACTGACCGTGCACCACCGTGACCACAACCACGACAACAACCCGCAGGACGGCTCGAACTGGGAGCTGTTGTGCCTGTACTGCCACGACAACGAACACTCGCGCTACACCGACCAGCAATACTTCAGCGAAGGCTCGCTGAGCACGCCGAAAATTGCCAAGGCGACGCACAACCCGTTCGCCGCACTGGCCGGGTTGATGAAGAAAGAAGACTGAACCAGCCATGATCGTTCCCACGCTTTGCGTGGGAACGATCAGTGCCCGCCCTCCCCCAATCCCCGTATAATCGCGCTCTTTTTCCCGAAGGCACCCCGCTCGTGGCAGACAAACGTTACAGCTGCATTGGTTTGTACAACCCCAAATCACCGGAGAACGTCGGTTCGGTGATGCGCGCCGCAGGCTGTTACGGCGTGGCGTCGGTGTTTTACACCGGCAAGCGTTATGAACGCGCCGCCGATTTCGTTACCGACACCAAGCGCGTGCACTACGACATTCCGCTGATCGGCATCGACGATCTGAAAAAGATCCTCCCGCTCAATTGCGTACCGGTCGCCGTGGAACTGGTCGAAGGCGCCCGCCCTCTGCCGGAATACACTCACCCGGATCGCGCCCTGTACATCTTCGGCCCGGAAGACGGCTCGCTGGATAAAGAGATCCGCGACTGGTGCGAAGACGTCGTGTACATCCCGACCACCGGTTGCATGAACCTCGCCGCCACCGTCAATGTCGTGCTCTATGACCGCATGGCCAAGGGCCTGAATACTCGCTCCGGACCGAAATTCCGCTGAAGCGTCGCACATCCGATGGAACAAGCTGACCGCTCCGGCAGTCAGCTTGTTTATCCATTACTCATTACCTGGAGAAAGATCATGACCGAGCTCAAACGCGTCGAGCGTATCGAATCCACCCCGTTCCAGACTCGTACCGAGCAGAACGTCGAAGGCTGGGAGCGCATCGGCTCGCTGGCCGGTGGCGTGATCATGGTCGGCAAGGGCCTGCGCCGTGGTGGGGTGTTCGGTCTGATTCAGGTGGCGATTGGCGGTGTGGCCATGGCTCGCGGGATCACCGGGCACAGTTCGGTAAAAAGCCTGTTTGAGAAAAGCCGTCAGGACATGAACAACGTGCGGGCCAAGATCGAGCGGGCCGGAGAAGAGCTGAGCAAGCTCAAAGCCAATGCCGAGGCGGCGACCAGCACGGCGACGGTGACTGGTAATGATTCGGTGAAATCGCCGAAAGCCGGGGTTTGATCCTGAATTTGTTGTAAGGCCTGTGGCCTCTTCGCGAGCAGGCTCGCTCCCACATTTAATCTGTGTCGAACACAAAACCAGTGTGGGAGCGAGCCTGCTCGCGAATGGGGATATTACTGAAGCAACGCGGTATCAAGCACTTTCGAGGACTCGCCCAGAACGCTCTCGGCCAGTTGCACAAACTCCTTGGTGCTCACCGTCCCCAGATGCATCGCCCCGCGCAACACATCATCCAGCGAACGCTTGTTGCGCGTCTTCAGGCGAATCTCGCCATCCAGCTCCTGCAACACAATTACCGCTTTTGAAATCTGCCCCGGGCTGACCTGCTCGCCGCGCAGCGTTGTGACCTTTGCGCCATCCTTGGCCAATTTCGCCTGCAAACTCTGATAACGCTCGTCACTCATACCGCCAGCCCGGCGCACCAGTTCGATCGCGTAATACTCGGCAAAACCCTCACTGATCCAGTCACTGCGCTGCTCGTCATTGATCCGCCCGAACACCTGCGCCAACTCGCGTACCAGCGCACTGCTGCCGCTTTCGCTGACCAGCGGCAACCGCGTGTTGAGGTAAATCGATTCGTGCGCGCCGAGGCTGCCGCGCCACATCGGGTCGTTGGCGCCGACGATCAACAGTTTCGTGGGATGCCGTGGATATAGGGCTTGAACCTGAGGCCAGACGAAGGTGAGCAAGGTCAGCACATCCATCCGGCGCATGCCCTGCCCTTGCGGCGAGGCCACGGTGACTTCGGTTTCGCCCAGACGCGTGCGGCGGCTGCCCAAGTGCCCGGCGAGCATCCACCCGGTCGGGCGGTCGAACAGACGCGAGGGGTTGTCGATGCGGAATTTGTTTTTGCCGACGCGCGGCCAAGCGGTTTCGATGCTTTTCCAGCCGTCAGGCAATTCGAATTGCAGGCGCGAGACCAGTTCGGTGCCGTCCTGCTGATCAAGTTTGGCCGGCGGCACCAGTTCGTCGCCGCGCATCAAAGCCCAAGTCGGGGTCATGCGCGTGTCGAAGCTGCCGTTCTTGCGGCCGTGGCTGATGCGCACGCGGTAGGTCAGGCTGGACTTGTCGCTGGCCGGACGCCAGACACCGCGTGCCTGCTTGCCCGGTGTCAGCAGCCATTGGCCGTCGGCCTTGAAGTCGCTGTAATGACTGCCGTCGCCGAGGTCGAAATCCAGGCTGCGTACGGCTTCGCCTTTGGCCAGGGTCAGGCGCACTTCGGCCTGATCGCTCTGCGGCAACAGGCGCACGTGATAATCCAGATCGACTTTCTTCGCAGCCCACACAGGGGCGCTCAGCGCCAGCAGCCCGGCGATCAACCCCCGCCGCAATCCCACAGCCATACACACTCCTTGTTGAAACTTGAACCTGCGGGCGTTTAACCGGCCCGGAAAATCAGGTGATCTTCCCAGTCATCCTCCGGCACGCTGCCTTCGGCGAGCATGCGCCCGGACTGGGAAATACGCTCGTGGTGCACTGCATCGCGGTCGCCGCAGACCAAGTGGTGCCACAACGGCAGATCCTTGCCTTCGCTGACCAGTCGATAACCGCAGGTTGGTGGCAACCATTTGAATTCTTCAGCCTGGCCCGGGGTGAGCTGGATGCAGTCAGGGACAAACTTGAGGCGATTCGGGTAATCGCTGCATTGGCAGGTTTTCAGATCCAGCAGTTTGCAGGCAATGCGCGTGTAATAGACGCTGTTGTCTTCTTCATCTTCGAGCTTTTGCAGGCAGCACAGACCGCAGCCGTCGCACAGCGATTCCCACTCCTCGTGATCCAGCTGATCGAGGGTTTTGCGTATCCAGAACGGTTCGACTTTGGCGGCCATGGCTCAAGCATCAACATCAGGTGGTGAAAAGGCCGCCAGTCTAGTGCCCAAGGCCTTTCGGGCCAAGCGCTGGCGACTGTCGGTAAATCGTGCTTGTCAGCCCAATCGCCGCCAAGTAGGGTTTTGCCACGGTTTTATTACTCAAACGTAGCAAGGAATCTCTTGATGAGTGCCAACCCTCGCGTCGCCGATTACGCCATTCACCCGCAGTTCACTGATCGCTGGTCACCCCGCGCCTTCACCGGTGAAGCGATCCCGGAAGAAACCCTGCTGAGCTTCTTCGAAGCCGCGCGCTGGGCACCATCGGCCTACAACTCACAGCCGTGGCGTTTTCTCTACGCGCGTCGCGATACGCCGAACTGGGAGCGTTATCTGGGCCTGCTGAACGAGTTCAACCGCGGCTGGGCGCAACACGCTTCGGCGCTGGTGATCGTGATTTCGAAAACCACCTTCACCGCACCGGGCGCGACAGAAGAAACCCCCGCGCTGTGGAGCACTTTCGACACCGGTTCGGCATGGGGCCATCTGGCGCTGCAAGCGAGCATCAGCGGCTGGCACACCCATGGCATGGCCGGTTTCGATCAGGAACTGACGCGCAAAGAGCTGAACATTCCGCAAGGTTATGCCCTGCATGCCGCCGTTGCGGTGGGCAAGTTGGGTGACAAATCGACCTTGGCCGAGTACCTGCAAGCACGCGAAGAACCAAGCCCGCGTCGCCCGCTGAGCGAATTGGCGGCTGAAGGCGACTTCACCCTCTAAAAGCAAAAGATCGCAGCCTTCGGCAGCTCCTACATTGATCTTTGTAGGAGCTGCCGAAGGCTGCGATCTTTTCATAACAACTCAATACCCGCGGTTGAAATCCACTTCCCCACGCAACGGCTCGCCCACCTGATACGCCTTCAGGTTCTCGACAAACAACTGCACCATCAATGCCGGTGAAGTCGGTGCCGAGCTGTGACCGGTCAGCAGCAGGCCCCACGCCGTCCAGAACGGATGACGCTGCGGCAACGGCTCCTGACGGCAAACGTCGATCACCGCACCCGCCAGATGCCCTTCCTTGAGGGCCTCTACCAGATCGGCATCAACCACCGCTACACCACGCCCGACGTTGATGAACAACCCGGTCGGCTTGAATTGTTTGAACAGCGCTGCGTCGTAAATATCGTGGGTATGCGCCGTGTTCGGCAGCAGATTGACCACGTAATCCACTTCGCCCACCAGCCGTGGCAGATCGGCCATCGACCCGACTTCAACAAAAGGTGCCTGCTCCCGTGCGCTGCTGGCGATGCCGTACAGTTCGACGCCGAACGGCAACAGAAACTGCGCCACGCTCAGGCCAATATCACCGGTGCCGACAATCAGCACCTTGCGCCCGACCAGGCTTTGGCCGGTGCGGTTGTCCCACTTGCGCTCGACCTGGCTGACCAGTCGCGCCAGTACTTCGCGTTCGTGGCCGAGCATGTAAGTCAGCACGTATTCGGCCATCACCTGGCCAAAAATCCCCACCGCGCGGGTCAAGCGGTAATCCCGGCGCAGGCCGTCGGCGAGCAGCGGCGTGATGCCGGCCCAGGTCGACTGCAGCCATTGCGGTTGATGGCCCTGCCGCAACAGGGTCGCGAGCAGATCCGGTTGCCCCAGCCACACCGGGCAATCGGCGGCCTTGCGGGCCAGTTCAGCGGAGTCGCCGCTGGTCAGCACTTCGAGTTCCGGCGCTGCCTGTTGCAGCAGCCGGGCGTATATCGCGTGGTCGTGTTCAGCAATCAGAACGCGCATCTTCAAACCTTTCGCAAACCGTGCAGACGGCCACCGGATTCAGGGCGGCCATCGCGGTAAAAACAGTTCCAGAGTTAACAAAGGCCCAGAACAGGGCCTTGCAGATCACATCGGGTCGTTGCGTCGCAGCAACTCTTCGGGCAAGTGTTCGATGTACTCGTCCTCGGCAGGCGGCATTTGCAGGTGATAACCCTGTTTGTCGAGGTTTTCCAGGACAACGACGATGTCCTCGCTGGCCAATTTGCGCTCGGGAGTCAACACCAGGCTAAAGGCAAAAATGGCTTTGCCGAAGGCCGCCATCAACGCCTCGGGCACACGTTCCAACTCATCGCTCTTGAGCACGTAGAGATACATGCCGCTGCGCTTCGAGCTTTGGTAAATAGAGCAAATACGTTTCAAGGCTGTTCTCCGGCGGTGGCCAGGCTGTCGAGCAGCTTCTGACCCATGAGTTCGCGGCGCCAGCCACGCAGCGACTCAGGCAATTGGTAAGGACCCTCGGGAAAGCCGCTTTTGACCAGCGCTTCGAGGGTTTTCTTGCGCAGCATCAGTTCTGGGGCGATGCCCAGGCGCTCGGCCTCGGCCTGCCCCAGGGCGCGCAGTTGCTTGATCAACGCAGCCGCTTCGATCGGCAACGGCTCTGGCACAGCGGGCGGCCATTGATCAGGCCCCACACTGCCAGAGCGCTTGATCAGATCAAGCAGAAATTCACCGTCCTGACGCACGGTACGCGGGTGCATGTCTTCGATCTTGCCCAGCGCACTGAGGGAGTCCGGTTGCGTGCGGGCCAGCGGCCACAGCGAGTGCTCACGGACGATACGGTTGCGCGGTAGGTCGCGGGCGCGGGCTTCGCGCTCGCGCCAGGCGCACAACTCGCGCAGCACGGCCAGTTGCGCACGGGACAGTTTCCACGCCAGTTTGGCCTCGCGATAAACCTCGTACGGATCGGTTTCCCGGCGCAGGTTGGCGACCAGTTCGGCGCCGTCCTCCAGCACCCAGGCAAATTTGTCGTCAGACAGTTTCGGCCGCAGTTGTACGAAAACCTCTGCCAGATGCACGGCATCTTCGGCGGCGTAACTGATTTGCGTGTCGGACAAAGGACGCTGCAACCAGTCAGAGCGGGTTTCGCCCTTCGGCAGTTCGATGCCGAGTACGGCCTGCACCAAACGCGAATAACCCATCGAGAAACCAAGGTTCAGATAAGCGGCGCCCAGTTGGGTGTCGAACATCGGTGCCGGCAGGCTGCCGGTCAGGCGCAACAGGACTTCGAGATCTTCGCTGCACGCGTGCAAGACCTTGAGCACCGCCGGGTTTTCCAGCAATGCCGCCAGCGGTTGCCAGGCATTGATGGTCAGCGGATCAATCAGGTAGGCGCGTTTGCCGTCGCCGACCTGCAACAGACCGGCAATCGGGTAGAAGGTGTCGACCCGCATGAATTCGGTGTCGAGGGCCACGAAAGGCAGCTGCTGCCACTCGGCGCAAAATTGCGCGAGGCTTTCGTTGTCGCGAATCCAGTGAATATCGATGGCCACACGGCTCTCCCTTGAAGAATGGCGCGCAGTATATATCGCCACTGGCGATTTACGCGCCTGCGAAGGGCAAGAGCTGTAACGAAATGTCCTGCCAGAGAGCAAGAATAGTCTGACAGAGGAAACAGACACGCCCGTCGTGTCAGGACGACAGGCCCGAAGCGGTTCAGTCCTTCGCCAACACGCCGTCGATCACTGCACCACGGCAACCGGCGAACATATCCAGACCCGGCTGATACACCTTACTGCGCACTTCCAGCAGGCCAAGCATCGAATGGAACAGGTTGTCCTGGCTCAGCGGTTTGTCGCGGCTCATTTGCAGACAGTGGGTGTCGACCGAATAGGCTTTCTGATAGTTGTCGGAGAACCACGCCAGCATCGCGACATGTTTCTGTTGCTCCGGCGCCAGCATGTAAGGCGTGCCGTGCAGGAACAGGTTGTACTCGCCCAGCGACTCGCCGTGATCGGACAGGTACAACATCGCGGTATCAACTTTGTCCTGATTGTTACGCAACACATCAATCAGGCTCGACAGCACATGGTCGGTGTAGACCAGCGTATTGTCGTAACCGTTGACGATACTTTCGCGGCTGCAATTGTTCAGTGCATTGCTTTCACAGACAGGCGTGAAGTGCTCGTACTCCTTTGGATAACGCTTGAAGTACTCCGGTCCGTGGCTGCCCATCTGGTGCAGGACCAACACGGTGTCCTTGTCCAGATGATCGATAAAGCTTTGCAGACCTTGCAGCAGGATTTCGTCGCGGCATTCACTGTTGGCGCACAGCGTCGGGTCTTTCAAATTGCTGACATCCTGCAAGGTGACACGATCACAAGTGCCCTTGCAGCCGGACTGGTTATCGCGCCAGATCACGTTGATGCCAGCACGTTTGAGCACATCAAGCAGGCCTTCTTCGTTCTTGGCTTTACTGGCGTCGTAATCCTTGCGGCCCATGTTGGAGAACATGCACGGCACCGAGACGGCTGTTTCAGTGCCGCATGAATGCACATCGGTGAAGGCGATCAGCCCCGCTTCCTGGTCCAGCTTCGGCGTGGTGTCTCGGTCGTAGCCGAGAATGCCGAAGTTCTCGGCACGGGCACTTTCACCCACCACCAGCACGGTCAGGGATTTGCGCGGCTGAAGATGCAGATCCGGGTTGCGCTGCGCGTCTTCGCCAATCTTGACGAAGGGTTGCTGCGCCGAGACAACCTGCTCACGCAGGTAACCGGCCGAGGCGCCAATGTAGTTGCTCGGCACCAGCATCAAACGCAATTCATGGTGATTGCGAAACAACGACGACAGGCCTTGATAGTTGGCCAGCGCCACCCCACCGATGACCGCAACCGACGCCACGCTGACGATAACTTTGCTGAACAACTCATGATGCCAGCGACGATAGCTGACCGGCACTTTCCATAACAACCAGGACGGTAAAACTCCGAGCAGGAATATATAAGCAAACAACTTAAACGACAGCAAATCACGCACTTCCGTAACATTGGTTTCAGCAAAGTTACGCAACATGCCCGCATCAATCATCACGCCATATTGGCTCATGAAATAAGCCACACCGGCGCTGATCAAAAACATCAACATCAGCACCGGTTTAAGCAGCGGGCGGAAGGCCAGAAACGTCAGCACGATGTTGAACGCCGCGAAGATCATCACCCCGAAAGCCACGCGCATGGCGATGCCCTTGCCGTCTGCGGCGGTGATCTCGAAGAGGTGCTGCCAGAGCACAAAGTTGAAGCCGAGCAAAAGAAAGGCGCTGGCAATCAACGTCACCCATTCCGGGCGCACGGCTTTTAACTTCAACATAGAGGTTGGCAATTCCTGAAAAGAAGAGCTGTGGCTAACTGTGAAAAATTCATTAACCAGGGCATGACAAACTTTAGGCGCGCAACCATCAATTTTTTGTGAAAAAGACGCCAACAATTAGTTGGCCCTGGGTATTACATCCAAACTTGTGAAGTATTTGAGAATGATTCAGTTCTCGTTCAGAAAAACAGCACGGCTTTACCTATGGGAGTGAGCCTGCTCGCGATTGCGGTGTGACAGCCACTACTGCATAGACAGGCAGCCCGCTTTCGCGAGCAGGTTCACGCCTACAAGTGATCGGGTGTTATCGAGTTTTCAAATACTGCTGCGGATTTTCTGGTTTGCCCGAGTCAGGCAGTGACGCGCCTAATCCTCAGTCCCCAGCATCAAAGGTCTGAAGATGGAAAACGCCCGCACCACTTCCCGCCCCGCTACTTGGTTGATGCTTTCAATCATTCTAGTCGCGCTCAATCTGCGCCCGTCGATGGCGGCCATCGGGCCGCTGCTGTCGGCAATTCGCGGCGACATTGCGTTGAGCTTCAGCGTCGCTTCGTTGCTGACCATGCTGCCAGTGATGGCCATGGGTCTGGCGATGTTCTTCGGCATCGGCATCAGCCAACGACTGGGTGAACAGCGCACGGTGTTGCTGTCGCTGCTGATCATTGCATTGGCGACACTGTCGCGGCTGTTTGTCGATTCGGCGGCAGAGTTGATTGTCAGCGCCGTGCTGGCGGGGATTGGCATTGCCTTGATTCAGGCGTTGATGCCGGCGCTGATCAAGTCGCACTTCCCCAATAATGTGGCGCTGTGCATGGGCTTGTACGTGACGTCGATCATGGGCGGCGCGGCGCTTGCGGCCTCGTTCGCCCCACGGGTGATGGTGCAAACCGGTAGCTGGCGCCTCGGCTTAGCCATTTGGGCAGCACTGGCGCTGCTGGCGTTGGTGTCCTGGTGGTTGCAACGTTGGCAATTGCCGAACGCCATGACCGGTGTGGCGAAGAAAGAATCGTTTTTCGCCAATTCCCGCGCCTGGTCACTCGCAATCTTCTTCGGTTTGGGAACAGCGCCCTACACCTGTGTGCTCGCCTGGCTGGCGCCGTACTACGTTGAAAAAGGTTGGAGCGAACAAAACGCCGGTCTGTTGTTGGGTTTTCTGACAGCCATGGAGGTAATTTCCGGAATGATAGTGCCGGCCATCGCCAACCGTAGCCGAGACCGGCGCGTGGTGCTGATGGCGCTGCTCGGCCTGATCATCGCCGGTTTCTGCGGCCTGACCCTCAGCCCCCAACACCTCAGCCTACTGTGGCCCTGCTTGCTGGGCCTGGGCATCGGCGGGTTATTCCCGATGAGCCTGATCGTCTCGCTCGACCATCTAGACAATCCTCAGCGAGCCGGGCACCTGACTGCATTCGTGCAGGGCATTGGGTATCTGATTGCCGGTCTCTCGCCGCTACTCGCCGGGATGGCTCGCGATCAACTGGGTAGCTTCGAATGGGCTTGGTGGGCACTGACTGCAGTGATGGTGGCCATGCTCCTGATGGTGTTGCGCTTCGATCCCCGGCAGTACGCGCGGCATATTCAATGATTGCAGAGGCGCGCGAGCTAGAGGCCTCTGGCCATCTTTGCGCACATTGATCAATGACGTCGTGTTCCTAAAACTTTCTGTCCCACATGTATCCGTGAAATGTCCTACAGGCCGTTCTCCTGGCACCATCGTTCCGCTAGGATCATTCGCACACGTTTGCGCGGATTCAGCGCAAGGAGCACAGCGAGACAGAACGGATGCTGAACAGTAACTTGCTTCGAAAGCTCGACATGCAGGATCTCATGGTGTTTGTCGCCGTGTATGAGCAGAGCAGCGTCACCGATGTTTCGGAAACGCTGTTTGTCAGCCAGTCCACCGTCAGTTACTGCCTGAAAAAACTGCGCACCAGTTTCGAAGACGAACTGTTCATCAACACCCGCACCGGCATGCGCCCGACCTACAAGGCCAGCAGCATGTACGGCCATGTGCAGAAAATTCTCGAAAGCATCAACCTGTGCCACGCCGGCGCCGCGGTGTTTGATCCAACCCGACAAGCCGTCACATTCAACATCTGCGCCCCGGAATACTTCGAGCAACTGATCCTGCCGCGTCTTTTGAAGCGCTTCGACTTCGATGACTTGCCGGTGGTAGTCAACATGCACAAATTCGAAACCGACGTGCCGGCCGATGAGTTACGCGACGGCAGCCTCGACCTGGTGATCAGTTTCAGCCCCAATTTTCACCGCAACCACACTGACCTGAAGTCGCAGATGCTGCTGGAAGATGATCTGGTCTGCGTCTTCGACAAGCGCGCCACGCCACTGGAACCACGCCTGAGCCTGCAAGCCTTCACCGAGCGTCGGCATGTGTTTCCGACCCCGTGGACCTCCACCACCAACATGGTCGATGGCTGGCTGGCACGGCAGGCGCAGAAGCGTCAGATCGTGGCGCGATCGAACAGCTACAGCGCTGCGTTGAAGATGATCACCGGCACCGACTTCATCCTCACCCTACCCCGGCGCATTCAGCGTTTACTGACCAGCGAAGCGGTGTTTAATCACTGTGAGGCGCCTAATGGCTTGCCGGGGTTCACCCTCGACATGCAATGGAGCCAGAGCGTCGATCAGGACAGCGCCAACGTCTGGCTGCGCGAGCAGGTGATCAAGGTGTGCAGCGAACTGGAAGCGGCCTGAGTCTTACACGCCAATGGCGGTTTTGCTGTAGGACTCACGGTCGATATCCAGCAGTTCCACACACAACTGCACCTCGACGCCGGCGGGCCATTCGCAAAGATCCTGCAACACCGCCAGCAGGCTTTGCGAAAGCTGCTTCTTGATCCCCGGCGAACGGCCACTGAGCAGTGCCAGCTTCACATGCACGAAAGCGCGCTCGCCCATGGCGGTGCCCACTTTGAAGGTTTCCACCTTTACCGCACGGCTCTTGATATCGAACTCTGCCGCGAACTGACCGGACCCCACCAACGTGTTGTTGAGCCGGATCAACGCGACGTCGGCGTTCAACTGCGGCAGGTTGGCGGTGTATTCCATGTGCAGGTGTGGCATTGGGATGCTCCAGTCAGTCGGCAGAAAGGGCGTACATATAACACAGCACCGGCTCAGGGCGGTGTGATCGGCCGCTCGCTCATGAACGCTTCAAGCCGTGAACGCAACCAGCGCTCGGCCGGGTCGCTGTCGACGTGGCTGAGCCAGACCATCGACAGATCCAGCGTCGGCGTCTTGAATGGGAACGGCTCCTTGAACAGCAATCCGGAGGTAGCCATGGCTGCGGCGGTGTAGTCCGGCAGGCTGGCGATCAGGTCCGTGCCGGCCAGCAATGCCGGCAATGCGCTGTATTGCGGCACCGACAGCACGACCTGACGGGTACGTCCCAGCTCTGCCAGCCACTCGTCGGCGAAACCGCTGACGTTGGCCGTGTGGGACACCAGCACGTGCGGGCGCGCGCAATATTCATCAAGGGTCAGCGGTGTAGCGGAGGCGTCGGCACGCAGGATGCTTGGCTGGATGTGCCGCAGCAGTTTGCGCTTGGCATTGGCCGGCAGACCGCGGGTCTGGCTGATACCGACGGTGATGTCGCCGGCGGCCAGTAGATCGGGAATCCGCCAGTAGTCGACGTGTTGCACCACAAACACCACATTCGGCGCTTCCTGGCGCAGTGCACGCAACAGCGGCGGCAACAGGCCGAACTCGACATCATCGGACAGACCGATGCGGAAAGTCATGGTGCTGATCGCCGGATCGAAATCGCGGGTCAGGCTCAGCGCCACCGACAACGAATCCAGCGCAGGCTTGAGGTGGCGGAAAATATCTTCGGCGCGGGCCGTTGGCTCCATGCGGTGGCCGACTCGGATAAACAACGGATCGTTGAGCATCGTGCGTAGACGGTTGAGCGCCGAGCTGATGGTTGGCTGGCCAAGAAACAGCTTCTCTGCCGCCCGGGTCACGTTGCGTTCGAGCATCAAGGTCTCGAACACCACCATCAGGTTGATATCGGCCTTGCGTAGTTCATTGCGGTTCATCCATTGCCCCCATTCCCAGACTGCCCGCAGTGTAGAAAGTCTGCGGGGCTGACGTCCATCAACATGCGCAGCAGGAGAGGTTTAGATCAACACAGAAACATCCGCGAACGATTGGAAACAAATGTCCGATAGCCAAAATAACCGCCTGCGCTAGGCTTGCGTCGATGCGCCACACAGGTTGTCGCACGATTAAATCGCATGGAGCGAACTGAATGTATTTCGAGATTTACAGGCAATCCAGAGGCACCCCAAGCACCGGCAAAGGCCAATGGCGCTGGAGGCTGCGCGCAGGCAATCACGAGACCATCGCCAGCGGCGAGTCGTACGTGAACAAGGCGGATTGTTTGCATGTGATCGAGTTGATCAAGGGTGCTACGGGGGAGACGCCGGTTAGGGAGATTTGACCACGAGAGTGAAAGCGCGACTGTGTCCTACAGCACTTTCCTTTTTTAGTCGAATGACTGGCACGCCTGCTTTCCACCTCTACGCTCACCGGCGTAAGGGGCAATCCGGCCCTGTTTCATTCCATCACTCGAAATCAAAAGGAGCCGCACAATGGCTAGAGACAAAGCGAAAGACGACAAGCACTTCAACTGCACGCAAGCACATGAAGCCGATTACGTCGCCAGCCTCTATCCGCACGCCAAGGACGAAGTCAAAACCTTCCTCGCCTCGGCGTGCAAGGACAATTCGCTGCATAACTCGACGCACAAGGAAGTTTATGAGCTGATCAAGCGCAAGCTGGGACACTCACAGCCTTGAGTGGTTGATTGCGGAATTTTCCAGGTTTTGCAGAAGTGGAAAGCCCCACAAGTTTGAATTTGTGGGGCTTTTTTTGTGGTCGATGCGAACGAAAGGAAAATAGCGGTTGGTCGACCTGCTCTTCGCCCAGAAACGAAAAAGCCCCGGAGCTTCTCAGCTACGGGGCTTTTTCTATGTAATGGCGGAGAGATAGGGATTCGAACCCTAGGTACCGGTGAAGGTACAACGGATTTCGAATCCGTCCCATTCGGCCACTCTGGCATCTCTCCAACGGCGCGCATCATAACAACACTTTTGCCGAAAGCGAACCCCCTTTCGCAAATTTTTTCCGTGCTATCAGATGCTTGCGTCGATTAAAGCGGTACGCCCAGACGATTGGCGACTTCTTCGTAGGCTTCGATAACGTCACCGAGGCCCTGGCGGAAGCGGTCTTTGTCCATCTTCTTCTTGGTGTCCTTGTCCCACAGACGGCAACCGTCCGGGCTGAACTCGTCGCCCAGGACGATGGAGCCGTCGCTGAACACGCCGAACTCAAGCTTGAAGTCGACCAGCAGCAGGCCGGCGTCGTCGAACAGCTTGGTCAGCACTTCGTTGACCTTGAGCGACAGTTCTTTCATGCGAACCAGCTGCTCGGCGGTGCCCCAGCCGAATGCCACGACGTGGGATTCGTTGATGAACGGGTCGCCCTTGGCGTCGTCCTTCAGGAACAACTCGAAGGTGTACGGGTTAAGCTTAAGGCCTTCTTCGACGCCCAGGCGTTTTACCAGGCTGCCAGCGGCGTAGTTACGCACGACACACTCGACCGGGATCATGTCGAGCTTCTTCACCAGGCACTCGTTGTCGCCCAGCAGCTTGTCGAATTGGGTCGGAATGCCGGCCGCTTCGAGTTTCTGCATGATGAAGGCGTTGAACTTGTTGTTCACCATGCCTTTGCGGTCGAGTTGTTCGATGCGCTTGCCGTCGAACGCCGAGGTGTCGTTGCGAAACAGCAGGATCAAGCGGTCAGCGTCGTCGGTCTTGTAAACCGATTTGGCTTTGCCGCGGTAGAGTTCTTCACGTTTTTCCATGATGGGCTCCGCTTGCTAAGTAGGTGGGCTAGGCGATGTGGCGCCAGTCGAGCCCTGAATCTTGATCGGCCAGTTGCAGCCAGTCCGGGTCGCACCCGAGGGTGTCGACAAAACATTGCCGGGCCAGCTGCGGCATGTTGTTCTTGCTGCTCAGATGGGCCAGGACCAGGTGTTGGAGACCCTGCCAGCCCAACTCGGACACCAGGAATGCCGCCTGATGGTTGTTCAAATGTCCCAGCTCGCCGCCCACCCGCTGCTTGAGAAAGTACGGGTAGTGACCACGTGCCAGCATGTCACGACAATGATTGGATTCGATCATCAATGCATCGAGATCCCGGTAACCGTCCAGCACCCGCTCGCAGTAGGAACCCAGGTCGGTCAGCAGGCCGAAGCGCCGCTGTTCGTTGTCACTGAATACATACTGGGTCGGCTCCTGCGCATCATGGGCCACGGCAATGACCCCGATGTTCAGTGCACCGATCTGCAGTTGCTCGCCGCCAGCCAGAAAGCCTGCGGGTTCAATCGGTTTGCGCATCCCGCGCAGTGTGCCGCGACTGAGGTAGACCGGCAGATTGTAGCGCCGAGACAGCAAACCCACGCCATGCACGTGGTCGGCATGTTCGTGGGTTACGAGTATCGCGCTCAGTTGCGCCGGGTTCACACCCAGACGCAACAGGCGTTTTTCGGTTTCCCGCAGGGAAAAACCACAATCCACCAGCACATACGTATCAGCACTGGCGATCAGCGTGCCGTTCCCTTGGCTACCGCTGCCGAGAACGGCAAAACGCATTGGATCAGCCCAGGTTGTCCTGAATGACGCTCAACACTTTGCGCGCCACTTCAGCCGGCGCGACGGTGTTGATGTTTTTCTCGACGGTCACCTGAATGTTCTCGCCAACCTTGCTCAGGCGAACCTGATAACGCTCGGCACGGGCTTCAACTTCTTCCTTGCTCGGCGCACTGCCGAACAGGCTGCTGAAGAAACCAGGCTTGTCGTCTTTTTTCTCGGCTTTTTCGGCCAGGTTGATGTAGTACAGGCCCAGACTGCGGTTGATGTCTTCAACGCGCCATTCGCCCTGCTCCAGCGCACGGCCGACGCTCGACCAGGCACGGTCCAGATCGGTACCGACGTTCAACACCGGGTTACCGCTGCCGTCTTCGCTGAGGCTGACGCGGCTCGGGGTATCGAAATCACGCGAAGCCAGCATCGACACCGAACCGCCCTTCTCGGCGATACGGCTCATGCTCGCGAGCATGTCGTCGACCAGCGCTGCGTCCAGGCCAGTGTTGACCGAACGATTGGTGAAAGCGACGTCGGCGGTGCTGCCGGCAGGACGCTCGGCGCTGACCACGTAGATTTCACTGGTGTTGCGCTGCACGCCCGGCTCGATACGCACGCGAACGCGGGTTTCGCTGTCACTGGCGATACCGGCCGCGCTCAGGCGTTTGGCCATGGCGGCGGACAGTTCGTCGGAACGCTGCCAGGTGGTGGTGAATTCGCCAGTTTGCGGACGCTGTTCATCCAGACGGAAACCGTTGTCCTGGAAGAACTGCACAGCCACTGGCCAGACTTCGGCCGGTGGGTGTTGAGCCATTACCCAACGAGAATCGCCACTCTTCTGCAGCGAGTAGTCGGTGGCATCGGCGATCGCCGACAGCGGTTGAGGACGTGGAACCACGTACTCGCCCTTGGCGGTATCGTCAGCAACGTTGCGCGGGATCGGCAGCAGCGGATCCAGACGCTTGGAGGTGCTGACATCCGGTGGTAGTTGCATCGGTGCAGTCTGTTGCGCTTCCAGGTAATCGCTACCACGGTCACGGAAATAACCTTCCGGGCCCCAGACCCATCCGCAGCCACTGGTGCTGGAGATAATCAAGGCAAGTGCGGAAAGTCCGGCCATTCGCTTCATGCGTTGTACTTCCTCAATTAAACCAGGACGCTGCACTGGCGCAGGGCCGAGCGAAGCGTTTCATGACAAGGTGCGCTCAGCCAGGTCAGCGGCAGGCGGATGCCTTCGTGCATCAGGCCCATTTCAACCAAAGCCCACTTCACCGGAATCGGGTTGGCTTCGATGAACAGGTCTTTGTGCAGCGGCATCAGTTTTTCGTTAATGGCCCGAGCGGTGTCAGCGTCGCCCTTGAGCGCGGCCTCGCACAGATCAGCCATTTCGCGCGGAGCGACGTTGGCAGTCACAGAGATGTTACCTTTGCCGCCCAGCAGGATCAGCTCGACCGCGGTCGGATCATCGCCGGACAGCACGATGAAGTCCTTGCTCACGCCGTCGATAATCGCTTTGGCACGCTTCAGGTCGCCAGTGGCTTCCTTGATGCCGATGATGTTCGGCACGGTGGATAGCCGAATCACGGTCTCGGCCTGCATGTCGCAAGAGGTGCGGCCAGGAACGTTGTAGAGAATCTGTGGGATATCGACCGCTTCGGCGATGTGTTTGAAGTGCTGGTACAAGCCTTCCTGAGTCGGCTTGTTGTAGTACGGAACCACCAGCAGGCAGGCATCGGCACCGGCTTCTTTGGCATTGCGGGTCAGTTCGACGGCTTCGCGGGTCGAGTTGGCGCCAGTGCCGGCGATGACCGGAATGCGCCCGGCAACCTGTTTGACCACGGCTTTGATGACGGCGATGTGTTCTTCTACATCAAGGGTTGCCGACTCGCCGGTGGTGCCGACCGCGACAATGGCATGGGTGCCGTTCTTGAGATGGAAGTCCACGAGTTTGCTGAGGCTGTCCCAGTCAAGACGCCCTTGTGCATCCATGGGAGTGACCAGTGCCACCATACTGCCCGCAATCATGAAACCGCTCCTGCCGGAAAAAGAGAGCGGTAATGGTACTGGCGCCAAGATGCTTGCACAAGCAAAGTACTGCGTAGCCGCCATTCCCCTTGGCGTCGCTTTTCGCTACCCTTCAGACTTTGATCGGTACTGATCAGCTTGTATGCCGGGTTCCAGCCTCCCTTTTCGGCCTCCCAGACCCTGTTCCTGCGTCGCATCGACGCGCTCCCGCTTTTGTGGAGCGAGCCACGAGCGCTTGTCGGGGTTCTTTGAACGGACAGCCTGAATGGGCAGAGGCCCTCCCTCGGCGTCAAACGCCCATCAACCTACCGACCGCTCATCGCTTTAGGAATGCTGCATGTCCACCCCCACAGTTCGCGAACAATTCCTTGTCATCAGTGCCCTCGGCGCCAACCCCATGGAGCTGACTAACGTCCTGTGCCGCGCCAGCCATGAAAATCGCTGCGCCGTGGTTACTTCTCGCCTGACCCGCCACGGCGAGTGCAGTGCGCTGATCCTCGAGATCTCTGGCAGCTGGGACGCCCTCGCGCGTCTTGAAGGCAGCCTGTCGGGCCTTGCCAAGAAGCACGCCTTCACCGTCAACGTGGTGCGTAGCGCGGCGCTGGAGAATCGTCCGCAGGCGCTGCCGTACGTGGCTTACGTCAGTTCGGCGTATCGCCCGGACATCATCAATGAACTCTGCCAGTTCTTCATGGACCACAACGTCGAGCTGGAAAACCTGACCTGCGATACTTATCAGGCACCACAGACCGGCGGCACCATGCTTAACGCCACATTCACCGTGACACTGCCGGCGGGCACCCAGATCAGTTGGCTGCGCGACCAGTTCCTGGATTTCGCCGACGCGATGAATCTGGACGCACTGATCGAGCCTTGGCGCCCACAAAACCCAATGTAAGGAAGCTTTCATGGCCGTTATCATCGACCAACCGGTTGCGGATTTCGAAGCACCTGCCACCAGCGGGCAAACCGTCAGCCTGTCAGCCCTGAAGGGCAAGCAAGTGGTGATTTACTTCTATCCGAAGGACAGCACCCCCGGCTGCACCACCGAAGGCCAGGGCTTTCGTGATCATTACGCGGCGTTCAAGGCTGCCAACACTGAAGTCTTCGGCATCTCGCGCGACAGCCTGAAGTCCCACGAGAACTTCAAGTGCAAGCAGGAGTTTCCGTTCGAGCTGATCAGCGACAAGGACGAAGCGGTCTGCCAACTGTTCGACGTGATCAAGCTGAAGAAGCTGTACGGCAAGGAATACCTGGGTGTTGATCGCAGCACTTTCCTGATCGACAAGGACGGTGTGCTGCGTCAGGAATGGCGTGGTGTGAAGGTGCCGGGGCATGTTGATGCAGTTTTGGCCGCTGCCGAAGCACTAAACAAAGCCTAAGATCAAAAGATCGCAGCCTTCGGCAACTCCTGCATTTGGAATACGTTTCCTGTAGGAGCTGCCGAAGGCTGCGATCTTTTTACGTTAAAGAAGTGGCGCTACCGCCGGTTCCTTGCGCGGCCATGCGTCCAGCACAGCCTTGAACAGCGTCGCCAGGGGAATCGCAAAGAACACTCCCCAGAACCCCCACAGCCCGCCAAACAACAGCACAGCGCAGATGATTGCCACCGGGTGCAGGTTGACCGCCTCGGAAAACAGCAGCGGCACCAGCACGTTGCCGTCCAGCGTCTGGATAATCCCGTAGACCGCCATCAGATAGATGAACTGATCGCTCCAGCCCCATTGAAATAGCGCAATCAGCAGCACCGGCACGGTCACCACCACCGCGCCGACATAGGGCACAACCACCGAAACACCGACCAGCAAAGCCAGCAGCGCTGCATAGTTGAGGCCAAGTGCGACGAAGGCGATGTAGGTCACGCCGCCGCAAATCACGATCTCGATGACTTTGCCGCGAATGTAGTTGGCGATCTGCCGGTTCATTTCCTGCGCCACCCGCGTGATCAGCGCCCGTTCACGCGGCAGATAGCCACGCACCCACTCGCCGATCATCGCCCGATCCTTGAGGAAGAAGAACACCAGGATCGGCACCAGCACCAGATAGATCATGATGTTCACCAGCAGTGGCAGACTCGACAGCGAAAAGGTCAGCGCCCATTGACCGAACTTGCCGATCTCGCCGCGCGCGGCCTCAATCGCCTGCAACACTTGCTCGTCGGAGACCAGATGCGGATAGCGTTCGGGCAGCAGCAAGAGCAGCGACTGCCATTTTGCGAGCATGCCCGGCAGTTCGTTGAACAGCGTGATCAATTGATGCCAGAGCAGCGGCACCACCACGACGATGAACACCAGCAATACGCCCATGAACAACGCAAACACCAGCCCCACCGCCGCACCACCCGGCATGCGCAGACGCTCCAGCGTGACCACCAGCCCCTGCATCAGATACGCCAGCACCATCCCGGCCAACACTGGCGCAAGCATGCCACCGAGGGTCAACACCGCAGTAAAGGCCAGCACCAGCAGTACGGCCAGCACCACGGCTTCTTCGTCGGAGAAGTAGCGCTGAATCCAGTCGCGTAACACTTTGAACATCAATAATCCTTAGGTCTTGTACGCTGTCGGTTTCAGGCTTTTTTCAACCAGTAACGGTAGACGCCCGCTTCGTCTTCTTCGCGCAGCAGCGTATGACCGGCCAACTTGGCAAAGGTGCGAAAGTCGCGCTGCGAGCCGGCATCCGTGGCGATCACCTTGAGCACGTCGCCGCTTTGAAGCTTGTTGAGCTCCATTTTTGCCTTGAGTAACGGCAACGGACAGTTAAGACCACTGGCGTCCAGTTCTACCTCATGGGCTACCGCGTCAGTCATTGCGTCACTCCGGTTCAAGTCGTCGAGCTGCCTAGAATATCTGGTCGCAGGCTTGGTGTCCGGCTACAGTAAGGTCTTTGTCTTCTAAGGCTTTGTGCATGACTTTTCTGCGCCCTACCCTGCTGACGCTCGCTTGCCTGCTCGCCTCACCAGGCTTTGCCGACGATCTGCCGTCACTCGGCGACGCCAGTTCTGCCATTGTCTCGCCGCAACAGGAATACCAGCTCGGCCGGGCGTGGCTGGCCATGTTGCGCAGCCAGGTTTCACAGCTCAACGATCCGCAACTCAAGGACTACGTCGAATCCAGCGTTTACAAGCTGGTGGAAACCAGCCAGGTCACTGACCGACGCCTCGAATTCATTCTGATCAACAGCCCGCAGCTCAACGCCTTCGCGGCACCGGGCGGCGTGGTCGGGGTCAACGGTGGTCTGTTTCTCAATGCGCAGACCGAGGGCGAATACGCGTCGGTACTGGCACACGAACTGGCGCACTTGTCGCAACGCCACTTCGCCCGCGGCGTCGAAGCTTCGCAGCGCATGCAAGTTCCGATGATGGCTGCCCTGCTGGCAGGGATCGTGATTGCTGCAGCCGGTGGCGGTGACGCCGGCATCGCGACCATCGCTGGCACTCAGGCCGCAGCGATTCAGGCGCAGCGGACCTTCTCCCGCCAGAATGAACAGGAAGCCGACCGCATCGGCATCCTCAATCTTGAAAAAGCCGGGTACGACCCGCGCTCTATGCCAACCATGTTCGAACGCTTGATGCGCCAGTATCGCTTTGACGCCAAGCCACCGGAATTCCTCCTGACTCACCCGGTCACGGAATCGCGGATCGCCGACACCCGCAACCGCGCCGAACAGGCCAAGTCGGGCGGCATCGAAGACACCAAGCGCTATCAACTGATTCGCGCACGCGTACAACTGATCTACGAAGAAACCCCGGGACTTGGCGCCAAGCGCTTTCGTGCACAGTTGGACGAGAATCCGAAAAACGATGTCGCGCGCTATGGTCTGGCCATCGCGCAGATCAAGGGCGGTCAGTTGAATGAAGCGCGAGAGAACCTCAAACAACTGTTGGTCACCGCGCCGAACGAGATCATCTACAACCTCGCCCAGGTTGATCTGGACATCACCAACAATCGCCTGCCCGATGCGCAGTCGCGGGTTGACCGGATGCTCACCCAATATCCCGGCAACTATCCGCTGAATCAGGTTCGTGTCGATCTTCTGCTCAAGCAGAACCGCGCCGCCGACGCCGAGAAGGCACTGGAAAGCCTGCTCAAATCACGCCCGGATGATCCGGACGTCTGGTATCAGGTTGCCGAAACCCGTGGTTTGTCTGGCAACATCATTGGCTTGCACCAGGCGCGCGCCGAATACTTCGCCCTGGTTGGCGATTATCGTCAGGCGATCCAGCAGCTCGACTTTGCCAAACGCA
Organism: Pseudomonas sp. LBUM1648; assembly: GCF_059716145.1. Taxonomy (NCBI): domain Bacteria; kingdom Pseudomonadati; phylum Pseudomonadota; class Gammaproteobacteria; order Pseudomonadales; family Pseudomonadaceae; genus Pseudomonas; species Pseudomonas sp. LBUM1648. The sequence continues at coordinate 1,562,669 of NZ_CP166808.1, read as the reverse complement.
AGGCCGGCAGCAACTTCCCGCTGTCCTCGCGGATCGACGCCCGCCAGCGCGAGTTGATGGAGCAGGAGCGCATGGTCAAGGACATGATGGGCTGAGCTTTCTTTACGAAAAAAGCTTCAGGCATAAAAAAACCGCCTCATTCGAGGCGGTTTCTTTTTATTTACTAGCGGTTATTCAGCCAGTTTGAAGGTGATGAAGCTCGCACGACCTTGACGCAGAACCCGCATCGACACCGAACGGTTCTTCGGCAGTGCCTTGGCGATCTCGGCGAACTCCTTGGCGGAACCGATGGCCTGGTTGTTCAGGTGGGTGATGACATCACCCGGCTGCAGACCGATCAGGGCCGCAGGACCGTCCTGCACTTCCTTGATGACCACGCCACCTTTTAGGTCGTAGGTTTTCTTCTGCTCGGCGGTCAGCTCGCCCACCGAAACACCGAGACGGTTGCTGTTGGTTTCAGCACCGGACTTCGGCAACGCACCCAGCTCTTTGTCTTCGTCCGGAATCGCGCCAACAGTTAACTCGACGTTTTTGCGTTTGCCTTCACGAATCACTTCCAGATTGGCTTTCGCACCGGCCTTCAGTGCGCCGACCAGATGTGGCAGATCAGCAGACATAACGATCGGCTGGCCGTTCATGCTCAGGATCACGTCGCCGACTTGCAGGCCGCCCTTGGCTGCCGGACCGTCGTCCTGGATCTGCGCAACCAGCGCACCGGCCGGCTTCTCAAGACCGAACGACTCGGCCAGATCCTTGTTCACTTCCTGAATAACCACGCCCAGCCAACCACGGCTGACTTTGCCGCCACTCTTCAGTTGGTTGGAAACATCCATTGCCACATCGATAGGAATAGCGAACGACACGCCCATGAAGCCGCCGGAACGGGTGTAGATCTGCGAGTTGATCCCGACCACCTCCCCATTCAGGTTGAACAGCGGGCCACCGGAGTTGCCCGGGTTGATCGGCACGTCGGTCTGGATGAACGGCACATAGTTTTCGTTCGGCAGGCTACGGCCAACGGCGCTGACGATGCCTTGGGTCACGGTGTGGTCAAAGCCGAAAGGCGAACCGATTGCCACGACCCATTGGCCGGCCTTCAGATCCTGGGATTTGCCGAGCTTGAGCACCGGCAAGTCCTTGCCCTCGATTTTCAGCAGGGCCACGTCGGAACGCGGGTCGGTGCCTACCAGCTTGGCTTTCATTTCGCTGCGATCAGCCAGGCGAACGAGGATTTCGTCAGCATCGGCAATCACGTGGTTGTTGGTCAGAATGTAGCCATCGGGAGAGATGATGAAGCCCGAACCCAGCGATTGCGCTTCACGCTGGCGACCACCGCCCGGCGAACGCTGTTGAGGCGGCATGCCGCGCTCGAAGAACTCGCGCAGCATTGGCGGCAGGCCTTCGAGATCAGGCATCTGCTGGTTCACTTTGCGATCCGGCAGTTTCTGCGTGGTACTGATGTTCACCACGGCAGGCGAAGCTTGTTCGACCAGTTGGGTGAAGTCAGGCAGATCAGCCGCTTGCGCAGCAGGAACCGCCTGGCCGAGCAGCAGCACAGTAGCGAAGATGGAGAGATAAGATTTCAAGCTAGGTATCGACATACAGCTCCCGTTACGACGAGCAGGTTTAAGCGATATGGAACAAGGACCACCGGACACTACAGGCCGGTACTTTTATTCCAGGAACAACAAACAAGGCCAGAGCCGTTAGGCTCTGACCTATAAAAAATTTTCAGGTGATTTGCAAATGAAAATGCTCAGCAAACATTTCTACGTCTCGACGACGAAGTGGGTATGACTGAAATCAGCTCACTGCTTGCTGGTCGCAGCGCCATCGGTATTGCGCATTGATAGAGCAATTCGTTCGGCGGTACCAATCGGGATCTCACCGACCACCGTGACCATCATTTCACCTTGCGGTGTGGTCAGGCGACGGGAGACGGCAACGGTTGGGCCGAGCTGAGTGCGCGTATCGGTGACAGTGGCACCGTTAAGCGGCTCGAGAAATACAGAGAACCGCGCCAGGCCGTCGTCATAAAGCAGGCTGCTGACCTGAATTTTGGTTTCCGGATCTTTGTGCGAGGTGCTGCTGGTCAGCTCGAAACCTGGCGGTAGCCAGTCAGAGTGCCAAGCCTGAGCTGTCTTCACCGCAGAAGCCTTGTCACTATCGATAGTAATCGGCTTGCAGTCGGCGTCAGCCAATAAGTCTTTGTCCGTCGGAACATCATCAGTATCAAGACTGGTGAACTGGAATCGCTCGAGCAACTGCCCTTTGTCGTTCAACAGCAGCGACTTCAGCGGCAGACCGGTCTTCTTGTCCAGATGCAACTCAAAACCGTAACGATGCTGGTCCCGAGGCGTCAGCGATACGATCACTGCGTCTCTTCCAGCTACGCGCGACTTGCCGATGACAGCAAGGTCATACCAGTTTTTCAGCTTTTGCGGATCGAGAGGACGAGCGGCAGAGTTGGGAGAATCTCCCAACCCGGCAATCAGGGTGCCGCTTACGCATTGAGTATGTCCATCAATGCGCACGACTTCCTGTGCCGAACCGTCGAGCTGGAGTAAACGCTCGCGGACCTGGCCATTCTGGACGCGATGCCAGATGTTGTGGGTAGAAAAACTACCATTACGCTCGTAAACGAAAGTACCGTGGAAGCTTTGCTGCTGCTCGGCCTGGCCCAGACGGGTCAACCAGTCCTGGGCCTCGTCAGCGTGGGCTGGAACAATGAACCAGCCACTCAGCAGAAGCGAAAGTAGAGGTATGGCGCGCATGATCCTCCTTAACGGTTTTCCAGGCTTGCCGCACGTGCATACGGCAGCGCGCTTTCAGTACCTTTCAGCGCAGCCTGTTGAGCGTGCTGACGCAGATAGCTTGGCAGGCGCTGATCATGCCAGCCTGGTTGACCTTGCAGTACGCCGTTGGCCATAGGGCCAGTGGCTTCCGAACTTTCACTATAGCCTGCCAGAACAGCCGGACCTTTGACCTGTGGAGTGGCCAGGGTTGGCTGATTGGATTGCTGTGCCAGTTCGACGCCAGCGATCTCGTCCTGGTTGTACAGGCGCACACCGGCCAGAACGGCAACCGTAACCGAGGCTGCAACAGCCAGACGGCCAAGGTTTCGCCATGGGCTACGGGATACTTTGGCCGGAGCCGTTTCGTCTTCCAGCGCAGCAGACACTGCCGCAGCGATATCCAGACGTGGCAGCAGCAAATCCTTGTGCATGGCTGCCCGAGCGATCTGGTAACGAGCCCAGGTCTCACGGGTTTCTACGTCGTCCAGTGCATTGATCACTCGACGCAATTCCAGTTCGTCCGCTTCGTTATCCATCACTGCGGACAGCGATTCCTGCAGGGCTTCACGACTCATGGCGTTCCTCTCTTGGCTGTCGCCGCTGTCTCAGTTTTCCTGCAACAACGGTTGCAGGGCTTTATCGATGGCCTCCCGAGCGCGGAAAATCCGGGAGCGCACGGTACCCACCGGACATTGCATGACGCTCGCAATGTCCTCGTAACTCAGACCATCGAATTCACGTAAAGTTAAAGCCGTACGCAAATCCTCTGGCAGTTGCTGAATGGTTCGATGGACGGTGCCTTCGATCTCATCCCGCAGCAATGCCCGTTCTGGTGACTCGAGGTCCTTGAGGCCGTGATCGCCATCGTAGAACTCTGCATCTTCGGAACTTACATCGCTATCCGGCGGCCGACGGCCGCGTGAAACCAGATAATTCTTTGCCGTGTTAATGGCAATACGGTACAGCCACGTATAAAACGCACTGTCACCGCGAAAATTTCCAAGTGCTCGATACGCCTTGATAAAGGCTTCCTGAGCTACGTCCTGGGCTTCATGGGTGTCGTGCACAAAACGCACGATCAACCCGAGAATTTTGTGCTGATATTTCAGCACCAGCAGATCGAAAGCTCGCTTGTCGCCACGCTGAACGCGCTCGACCAGCTGCTGATCCTCTTCCTGGGTTAGCATGAACACTCCTCGATAAGCCCGGAGGAGACTTGCACAACTAAACGACCAGACTTGCAAACATAGACTCGGGCTTTTCGCAAAAGTTCTCCCCCTCCAAGCAAGTTTCCTGCGGGCTCTGATTTGGCACGCACGAAAAACGCAGCGCGGGATAAACCGGCTGCGCGAATAATCTTGTCATCGGTTTCGCCGGCAGCAACCCAATCGCAGGTTCCGCACTGAAGCCGACACTGTCCCTTGTTTCTGGCACCGACTATTGATCTTGGGCCTCTGGCAAAAGTTCCAATTATTTATAGCCGGCCCCACCCGACATTGGGCAACACTGGGAGGAAAAAACCTGTTTCAGCGCCGATACAGTCGCCTTTTCCCAAAACCTGCGGAAAATTCTTCCGACGAAGCGCCCGGTTCCCCCATCCCGGTAGTTTCACAATGCCATATAGGCCCGGCTATTGTGCCGCCCCACCCCTCTATATACTAGTGGGCTGTGTGGCTGTCTTGACTCGCCGATCCAGCTGTCTTGCGCCAACCCCGACCCGGGTCGCTTTGAGCGGAATCCTGAAATGAGCCAACAGTTCCAACACGATGTTCTGGTCATTGGCAGCGGTGCTGCCGGTTTGAGTCTCGCGCTGACCCTGCCAGATCACTTGCGCATTGCCGTTTTGAGTAAGGGCGATCTCGCCAATGGTTCGACGTTCTGGGCTCAGGGCGGCGTCGCTGCCGTGCTGGACGATACCGACACTGTCGAATCCCACGTCGATGACACCCTGAACGCCGGCGGAGGTCTGTGCCATGAAGATGCCGTTCGCTTCACCGTCGAGCACAGCCGTGAAGCCATCCAGTGGTTGATCGACCAAGGCGTTCCGTTCACCCGTGATGAGCAATCCGGCACTGAAGACGGCGGTTTCGAATTTCACCTGACCCGCGAAGGCGGCCACAGTCATCGCCGCATCATCCATGCCGCCGATGCTACCGGCGCCGCGATCTTCAAAACCCTGCTGACCCAAGCGAAAGAGCGTTCAAACATCGAATTGCTGGAACAGCGAGTAGCCGTCGATCTGATTACCGAGCGCCGCCTGGGCCTGGACGGCGAGCGCTGCCTCGGCGCCTACGTGCTGAACCGCGCCACCGGTGAAGTCGACACCTACGGCGCACGCTTCGTGATTCTGGCCTCGGGTGGCGCGGCCAAGGTCTACCTCTATACCAGTAACCCCGACGGCGCCTGTGGTGATGGCATCGCCATGGCCTGGCGCTCTGGCTGCCGGGTGGCGAATCTGGAGTTCAACCAGTTCCATCCCACCTGCCTCTATCACCCACAGGCCAAAAGCTTCCTCATCACCGAAGCCCTGCGTGGCGAAGGTGCGCATTTGAAGCTGCCGAATGGCGAACGCTTCATGTATCGCTTCGACAAGCGCGCCGAACTGGCACCACGCGACATCGTTGCCCGGGCCATCGACCATGAAATGAAGCGTTTGGGCGTCGATTGCGTCTATCTCGACATCAGCCACAAACCCGAAGCCTTCATTAAAAGTCACTTCCCGACTGTTTATGAGCGCTGCCTCGGCTTCGGCATCGATATCACCAAACAACCGATTCCGGTTGTACCGGCGGCGCATTACACCTGTGGTGGCGTGATGGTCGACCAAAACGGCCGCACCGATGTGCCAGGCTTGTACGCCATCGGCGAAACCAGCTTCACCGGTCTGCACGGCGCCAACCGCATGGCCAGCAACTCGTTGCTGGAATGTTTCGTCTACGCCCGCTCGGCGGCGGCGGACATTCTGGCGCAACTTGATGATGTGACAGCGCCGAACGCCCTGCCCGTCTGGGACGCCAGCCAGGTGACCGACTCCGACGAAGACGTGATCATTGCGCACAACTGGGATGAACTGCGCCGGTTCATGTGGGACTACGTCGGCATCGTGCGCACCAACAAGCGCCTGCAACGGGCCCAGCACCGCGTGCGCCTGTTGCTGGACGAGATCGACGAGTTCTACAGCAACTATAAAGTCAGTCGCGACCTGATCGAGCTGCGCAATCTCGCCCAGGTCGCCGAGCTAATGATTTGCTCAGCCATGGAGCGCAAGGAAAGTCGCGGCCTGCATTACACCCTCGACTATCCGGACCTGCTACCCGAGGCGCTCGACACTATTCTGGTGCCGCCCACCTACGCCGGCTGAACTTGAGCCGCACACGCAGGCGTCGGTGCAAATCCGCCGCCTGCGCGTCGCGTGGCACGCAGATCGATCTGACCCACCATTCCCCGCGCAAACGAAAGCGCAGCACCACGATCAATGGCAGCGCCAGGCTGTCCGGTCGTAGTTGCACCGCCTGCCAGCCATCCGCCCGACTCCACAACTGCCAACCATCGGCATCTCGACGCAAGCCACAAAATGCTTTGGGATGACTCAATAGAATTTGCCGTGGGATCACGTAAAAACCGTGAAGCAGGCAAGCGAAAGCCGCTGCCAGACTGGCCCAGAGTGGAATTGAAAGCAGAAGCAAAGAACCCAGCGCGAACGCCTGGGCCAACAGATACGCCGCCAGCAACTGCCGCGAGGCATGCCAGCGGCATTCGAACGTATTACTTGGGCTGGACACGATCCAGGATCATGCGAACCATGCGCTGCAGCTCCGGATCTTCGGACTCGCTGCGCTCCATGAACCAGCCGAACATGTCCTGATCCTCACACGTCAGCAGGCGCACGTACAAATCGCGATCTTTGTTGTTGAGAGTTGCGTAAACGTCTCTCGAAAACGGCACCAGCAGCACGTCAAGTTCAAGCATGCCGCGACGGCTGTGCCAAAAGAGGCGATTGAGTTCAACTTGTTCGACCATGGAGCCCTCCTCAAATTTGGCGGCAAGTATACAGCCCCGAGACGGGTCGCACAGTCGGCTTTGGTCGGGCACCACCGATCCTTTATCAACTACCCATTTCAACAGCGCACCCTTATGATGTGCCCCAGTCTATTTACCCTGCGATGACCCATGGCCGATTCTGCTTTTTTCTGCACCCTGTCTCATGAAGGCGTTCTCGCGGTTCGCGGCGCGGATGCCGGAAAATTCCTGCAAGGCCAGTTGACCTGCAATATCAATTACCTGAGCGACACCACGGCCAGCCTTGGCGCGCGCTGCACGCAGAAAGGCCGGATGCAGTCGAGTTTCCGCATTCTGCTGGAAGGTGACGGCGTGCTGCTGGCGATGGCCAGCGAACTGCTCGAACCACAACTGGCGGATCTGAAGAAGTACGCAGTGTTCTCCAAATCCAAACTCACCGACGAAAGCGCCGCCTGGGTGCGCTTTGGTCTGAGGTCGGACGATGCAGCACTGAGCAGCCTCGGCCTGGATCTGCCGGCCGAAACCGACAGTGTTGTACGCAACGAAGGTCTGATCGCGATTCGCGTCTCGCCGAATCGCGCCGAACTCTGGGTGCCGGCCGAACAAGCCGAAACCATCAAAGGCAAGTTGTCCGCAGCCCTGCCTGAAGGTGATCTGAATCAATGGCTGCTGGGCCAGATCCGCGCCGGTATCGGCCAGGTCATGCCAAGCACCCGCGAGCTGTTCATCCCGCAGATGCTCAATCTGCAGGCCGTTGGCGGCGTGAGCTTCAAGAAAGGCTGCTACACCGGCCAGGAAATCGTCGCGCGCATGCAGTACTTGGGCAAACTCAAGCGCCGTCTGTATCGTTTGAGCCTGGATGCCACGCAATTACCAGAGCCGGGCACCCCGTTGTTCGCGCCGAGCCACAACAGTTCCATCGGCGAAGTCGTACTGGCCGCCAACGCCGGACAAAATATTGAACTGCTGGCGGTGTTGCAGGCCGAAGCTGCTGAAGCGGGCGATCTGCATCTGGGTACCCTTGAAGGGCCTGCACTGCATTTGCTCGATTTGCCCTACGAACTGGATCGCGACCGCGAAATCCAGCGCTGATCGCAGCCTTTGTTGCAACACCCTAGAGAGTCTAAATGAGCGAACTGGCGGATAAGGTCCAACAGGATTTGGTTGAGGCCATCGATAACGATGACCTGGTTCTGCCCACGTTGCCGGAAGTGGCCCTGCAAATTCGCAAGGCCGCTGAAGATCCGGAAATCAGCGTCAGCGACCTGAGCAAAGTGATCGGCCGCGACACGGCGCTTTCGGCACGCCTTATCAAAGTGGTCAACAGCCCCCTGCTGCGTGCAGCCCAGGAGGTCACTGATCTGCACACCGCCATCACCCGCCTGGGCATCAATTACAGCAGCAATCTGGCGATCGGCCTGGTGATGGAACAGATTTTCCACGCGCGTTCCGAAGTGGTGGAACAGAAAATGCGCGAAGTCTGGCGCAAGAGCCTGGAAATCGCCGGGGTCAGTTATGCGTTGTGCCGCCGCTACACACAGCTCAAACCTGACCAAGCGGCATTGGGCGGGCTGGTGCATCAGATCGGCGTGCTGCCGATTCTGACCTACGCCGAAGACCACTACGAACTACTGTCCGACCCGGTCAGCCTCAACCATGTGATCGACCATATTCATCCGCTGCTGGGCGACAAACTGTTGCGGGTCTGGGAGTTTCCGGAGCGGTTGGTGGAGTTGCCGGGGCGCTATCAGGACTTCAAACGCGACTCGAAAGAGATCGATTACGTCGATCTGGTGCAGGTAGCGAGTCTGTATTGCCACAAGGGCACCGATCATCCATTTGGGCGCATTGATCCGCTCAGTGTGCCCGCGTTCAGAAAGCTTGGGATCGATCCGGAAAACAAGGCACTGTGCGAAGATCTGGAAGAATCGCGGTCGATGTTCTACTGATCCGAGACCGAGGCGCGCCCTTCGCGAGCAGGCTCGCTCCCACATTGGAATGCATTCCCCCTGTGGGAGCGAGCCTGCTCGCGAAGAGGCCGGCAAGAACACCGCAGAATCACCCGGCGATAAAACTCACACGCACCTTCAAACCCGCCTGCTCACCATCATGCAAGCTGATCTGCGCCAGATGCGCCCGGCAAATCTCGCCAACAATCGCCAAACCCAACCCCGAACCCGCCACCTGCTGATTACGCCGGTAGAACCGCTCAAACACCCGCTCTCGCTCCTCCAGCGGAATCCCCGGCCCGTCGTCTTCAACTTCAAGCACCGCTGGCGCCGTCACACGCAAAATCACATTGCCGCCTGGCGGCGTATGCGCCAGCGCGTTATCCACCAGATTGCTCAGTAACTCATTGAGCAGCGTCGGCTCACCCCGCAGCCACACCGGCTCGTCCGCCTCAAGCGCCAGCGCCACGCCGCGTTTGTGCGCCAGCGGCGCCATGGCCATGCCCAGTTCCCGCGCCAATTGGCTCAGATCGAGCAACTGTGCGCCGCCCTCCGCAATAGCCCGGGCGCCGTTTTCAACCCGCGCCAGCGACAGCAGCTGATTGGCCAAATGGGTCAGGCGATCCGTGCTTTGCGCTGACGATTCCAGGGTCGTGCGCCAGGTTTCGGGTTCATTCGAGCGCAGGCCCAATTCCAGCCGCGCCTTCAACGCTGCCAATGGCGTACGCAACTCATGCGCCGCATCGGCGATGAACTGCGCCTGTCGCTCGAACTGCCCACGCAGGCGCTCGGTGAAATGGTTAAGCCCACGCACCAGCGGCCAAAGTTCATGCTGCACTTCCACCAACGGCAAGGGCCGCAAGTCGTCGGGCTGACGTTCCTCCACCGCCGTGCGCAAACGCTCCAGCGGTCGCAACGCCGCACTGACGGCAAACCAGACCAACAGCAACGCGCCAATCGCCAGCATGCCCAAACGCAATAAGGTGTCGGCGGCCAGACTGCGGGCCATGCTGACCCGGGCTTCGTCAGTTTCGGCGACACGGATTTCCGCCATGCCGTTCATGTTTGGCTCGGTTACCGCTTTAAGCAAACTGACCACCCGAACATTCTGCCCCTTGTAGGTGGCGTTGTAGAAACGCGCCAGCGCCGGATAGTCGTCAGTTCTTGGCGTGCCTGACGGCGGACCGGGGAGGTTTTCGTAGCCGGAAATCAGCTTCTGATGAATGTCGTTGACCTGATAATAAATCCGCCCGGCACTGTCGTAGGCGAACGTATCGAGGGCCACGTAAGGCACGTCGGCACTGAGGGTGCCGTCTCGTTGCGACAGGCCGGCAGCGATGGTTCGCGCCGAGGCCAGCAACGTGCGGTCATACGCGGTATCGGCCGCTTCGCGACCATTCCAGTAAGCACTCAAGCCACTGGCGAGCATCAGCACCACCAACAGCAGCGCAAGGTTCCACAGCAACCGCCAGCGCAGGCTGCTGGGCTTATGCATCGCGGCTTTCCAGGAGATAGCCAAGGCCACGGAAGGTCACGATCGCTACCGGGTGACCGTCGAGTTTCTTGCGCAAACGGTGCACGTAGATTTCGATGGCATCGGGGCTGGCCTCTTCGTCGAGGCCGAACACTTGCGATGCCAATTGCTCCTTGCTCATCACCCGCCCCGGCCGGGCGATCAGCGCTTCAAGCACCGCTTGCTCACGAGAGGTCAAGGTCAGCAATTCCTCACCGAGGGTGAAGCGCCGGGTGTCGAGGTCATAGGCCAGCACGCCGCAGCGCTGTTGGCGTTCGCCGCCGAGCACACTGCGGCGCAACAAGGCTTTGACCCGCGCTTCCAGTTCGGTCAGCTCGAAAGGCTTGGCCAGATAATCGTCAGCGCCAAGATTGAGGCCGTGCACCCGATCTTTCACGTCACTGCGCGCGGTCAGCATCAGCACCGGCAAATTTTTTCCGCGCGCACGCAACCGCGCCAGCACTTCAAAACCATCCATGCGCGGCAGGCCGACATCAAGGATCGCCACCGCGTATTCCTCGCTGCCAAGCGCCAGGTCGGCGGCCACGCCATCGTGCAACACATCCACGGTCAGACCGGTGCTCTTGAGCGCCTGGGCGACACTTTCGGCCAGTTGCAGATGGTCTTCGACGAGCAGGACACGCATGGATTTTTACCTCGTTCAGGGATGGCCGACGCCACTCTTTGTCGCGGAGTTTACAGCCGCAACCGCCGCTGTGAAGCCCGAAAACCGTGAAAGCCAGTTGAAAGGTTAGCGAAAGGTTAGCTGGTTAGAGTCGAGCCACGGACAGTTCCGACTGCCGTCGCTGCTGCCACACAGCGTTACGAAAAACGCCACGAAGCGTTTTCGACCAATAAGAACAATAAACGGAGCACCCCGCGCATGCCGTCCTTGCAGACCAAGGCTCTAACGCCTCTTCGCCCCTCCCGCTTCAGCCACGCCACCTTCGCCAGTGCCGCCGCCCTCGCCGGTTTTTCGCCGCAGCGTTTTGCCAGGCAAAGCGTGGGAGCGCGACACCGAGATCAAATATGTCGTACAAAGCGGCGCGTTGAAGGATGTCGCCGTGCGCCTGCGTAATGCCACTTACCGTTCCAGCTACTCCGCTCGCGATGCAGACGAAGTGCGTTTGCTGGTGAGCTACAGCGTTGCCCTTTGGTAAATGTCCGTTGCTGAAAAACACGTCGAATAACAACAATGCCCGTGGAGACTTGAATGAACCTATCACTGCGTAAAGTGGCCCTCGCCGCCAGTTGTGTCCTGTTCGCCGGCCAACTCATGGCCGAACCGAAACGTCCTGAATGCATCGCCCCGGCCTCGCCGGGCGGCGGTTTCGACCTGACCTGCAAACTGGCGCAGAGCGCGCTGGTCAACGAAAAACTGCTGAGCAAACCGATGCGCGTCACCTACATGCCTGGCGGCGTCGGCGCGGTGGCGTACAACGCAGTGGTCGCACAACGCCCGGCGGATGCCGGCACGTTGGTGGCGTGGTCCAGCGGTTCGTTGCTGAACCTGGCCCAGGGCAAGTTCGGGCGTTTCGATGAAACCAATGTGCGCTGGCTCGCAGCGGTCGGCACCAGCTACGGCGCCATCGCGGTGAAAAGCGATTCGCCCTACAAGACCCTCGACGATCTCGTTCAGGCACTGAAGAAAGATCCAGGCTCCGTGGTGATCGGTTCCGGCGGCACCGTCGGCAGCCAGGACTGGATGCAAACCGCGCTGATCGCCAAGGCTGCCGGGATCAACCCGCGTGACCTGCGTTACGTCGCCCTCGAAGGTGGCGGCGAGATCGCCACCGCCCTGCTCGGCGGTCACATCCAGGTCGGCAGCACCGACATCTCCGACTCCATGCCGCACATTCAGAGCGGTGATATGCGCTTGTTGGCGGTGTTCTCCGAGAAGCGTCTCGACGAGCCGGAAATGAAAGGCATTCCGACCGCCAAGGAGCAAGGCTACGACATCGTCTGGCCGGTGGTGCGCGGCTTCTACCTCGGGCCAAAAGTCAGCGATGAAGACTACGCCTGGTGGAAAGACGCGTTCGACAAACTGTTGGCCTCCGAGGAATTCGCCAAGCTGCGCGATCAGCGTGAACTCTTCCCGTTCGCCATGACCGGGCCGGAACTCGACACCTACGTGAAGAAGCAGGTCGCGGACTACAAAGTGCTGGCCAAAGAGTTCGGCCTGATCCAGTGATCGTCTCTGTCTAGCGGCTGCGTTCCCGATGACGGTGACGCAGCACAGGAGCTCCCATGCTTATTCAACGCATTTTCGCCTCGGTGCTGTTGCTGGCCTGTGCCGGCCTGGCCCTGATGGCGTGGCCGTATCAAGCGGCTTTTTCCTACGAACCCGTCGGCCCGCGCGCCTTTCCCCTGCTGATGCTCGGCCTTATGGGCGCGGCGCTGCTGTACATGGTGTTCCGCCCGGCCCCTATCAAACACAGTGAAGACGAGCCGCCACTGGATCGCGAAACCCTGACCAAGATCGGTATTTGCGTCGTCCTGCTGCTGGTGTTCGCTGGCACGTTCGAACCGCTGGGCTTCATCCTCAGCAGCATCCTGATCGGCATTCCGATGGCGCGACTGTATGGCGGTCGCTGGGTGCCAAGCATCGTGGTCACCACGCTGATGGCGATCGCTCTGTACCTGCTGTTCGACCGTCTGATGGACGTTCCGCTGCCCCTCGGCCTGCTCGACGTTCTGGAGAACTGATATGGATACTCTTGGCTATTTGGGTCAGGGTTTCGGCGTCGCGCTGAGTCCCTACAACCTCGTGACCGCGCTGTGCGGCACCCTGATCGGCACCGTCGTCGGCCTGTTGCCGGGGCTGGGGCCAATCAACGGCGTGGCACTGCTGATCCCGATCGCGTTTGCCTTGGGTCTGCCGCCGGAATCGGCGCTGATCCTGCTGGCAGCGGTGTATCTGGGTTGCGAATACGGCGGTCGGATCAGTTCGATCCTGCTGAACATTCCGGGCGAAGCGTCCACCGTGATGACCACCCTCGACGGCTACCCGATGGCCCGCAAAGGCTTGGCCGGCGTAGCGTTGTCGCTGTCGGCGTGGAGTTCGTTCATCGGTGCGTTTATCGCCACTTGCGGCATGGTGCTGTTCGCCCCGCTACTGGCGAAATGGGCGATTGCCTTTGGTCCGGCGGAATACTTCGTGTTGATGGTGTTCGCGATTGTCTGTCTCGGCGGCATGGCCGGTGATCGCCCGCTGAAAACCTTTATCGCCGCGCTGATCGGCCTGTTTCTGTCGACCGTCGGCATTGACGCCAACAGTGGCGTGTACCGCTTCACCGGCGACAACATCCATCTGACCGACGGCATCCAATTCGTCGTGCTGGTACTCGGCCTGTTTTCCATCAGCGAGATCCTTCTGCTGCTGGAGAAAACCCACCACGGCCAGGAAGCCGTGAAGGCCACCGGCCGCATGATGTTCAACTTCAAGGAAGCGGCCTCGGTATTCACGGTGAACCTGCGGTGCGGTGTGCTGGGCTTCATCATGGGCGTGCTACCGGGTGCTGGCGCAACACTCGCCAGCGCCGTGGCGTACATGACCGAGAAGCGCATTGCCGGTAACAGCGGCACATTCGGTCAGGGCGACAAGCGTGGTCTTGCGGCTCCAGAAACCGCCATTGGCGGTGCGGCGTGCGGTGCTCTGGTACCGATGCTGACGCTCGGTGTTCCAGGTTCAGGCACCACCGCAGTGATGATCGGCGCACTGTCGCTGTACAACATCACCCCGGGACCGCTGCTGTTCCAGCAACAACCGGACATCGTCTGGGGCCTGATCGCGTCGCTGTTTATCGCCAACGTGATGCTGGTGATCCTCAACATCCCGATGATCCGCATCTTCACCCGCATCCTCGCCGTGCCGAACTGGGCACTGGTGCCGGTGATTGCGATCATTACAGGGATCGGCGTCTACGCGGTGCACGCAACCACGTTTGACCTGTTCCTGATGATCGGTATCGGCATCTTCGGCTACATCCTGCGCAAGCTGGACTTCCCATTGTCGCCGCTGCTGCTGGGCTTCATCCTCGGTGGTCTGATGGAGCAAAACTTGCGTCGTGCGCTGTCGATCTCTAACGGCGCGCTGGAAATTCTCTGGTCAAGTCCGATCACAGTCGGTTGCTGGGTATTGACGGTGATCATGCTGATGATGCCGATCATCCGTATCTGGCGTAAACGCTCCGCTGCCCGGCGCGCCATTGCCGATGTCTGATTGGTCATCCCTCAAAACCTGGTGGGGAACCCCGCTGGTCGGTCTGCTTGGCGGCTTTGTCGCCAGTCAGATCGGCTGGCCGTTGCCGTGGATGGTCGGCTCGTTGCTGGCGATCATCCTCGTGCGCTGCCTGACCCCGTGGCAATTAACCGAAATCCCTGGTGGCCGCAAATGCGGCCAGTGGATTGTCGGGATCGGCATCGGTCTGCACTTCACCCCGGTGGTGATGGAGCAGGTGCTGAGTCACTTCGGTCTGATCTTCTTCGGCGCGCTGGTCACCAGCCTGTCGGCGGTGGTCGGCGTGTGGTTGATGCGCCGCACCGGTGAAGATCGCGCCACGGCGTTTTTTTCCAGCATGCCCGGTGGTTCCGGGGAGATGGTCAACCTCGGCGCGCGCAATGGCGCGCTGCTCAGCCATGTAGCGGCTGGGCAAAGTTTGCGGGTGTTGGTGGTGGTGCTGTGTGTGCCGGCGGCGTTCAAGTATCTGCTCGGCGACGGCACACCGATTTCTCATGCCGGTAGCGTCGATTGGCGTTGGCTGGCGATTTTGTTTCCGGCGGGCGCCCTGGCCGCCTGGACCTGGGAGCGACTGCGCCAGCCCAATCCGTGGCTGTTCGGGCCGTTGCTGGTGAGTGCGGCGGTGAGCATCGGCTGGGATCTGCACATCGGTTTGCCCAATGGCGGCAGTCAGATTGGCCAGTGGCTGATCGGCAGCGGTCTGGGCTGTCACTTCAATCGACAGTTTTTCCGGCGTGCGCCGTCGTTCATGGGCCGCACACTGATCGGCACGGCATTGACCATGTTGATCGCGACACTGGCGGCATTGGGGTTGAGTACGTTGACCCATCTGGATCTGCGTTCACTGACGTTAGGCATGATGCCCGGCGGGATTGCCGAGATGAGCCTGACGGCGGAGACCCTGCAACTGTCGGTGCCGCTGGTGACAGCGATGCAGGTGATGCGGTTGCTGTTTGTGCTGTTTCTGGCGGAGCCGTTGTTCAAGTACTGGAATCGTCATCCCGAGTAACACCGAGTCGACTTCATCGCTGGCAAGCCAGCGATGGCGCCCTTCAGACCCACATCAAACCGGCGGCAACCGCCACTCGATCGGCGACTCGCCATTCTGCTCAAGAAACTTGTTGGTCCGGCTGAAATGCCCGCATCCCAAGAACCCGCGATAAGCCGACAACGGCGACGGATGCACCGAGGTCAGCACCAGGTGTTTGGTCGCATCAATCAGCTTCTGTTTACTCTGCGCATGAGCGCCCCACAGCATGAACACCAGATGCGGCTGCTGTTCGCTGACCAGTTCAATGATCCGGTCAGTGAAGAACTGCCAGCCCTTGTCCTTGTGCGCATTAGCGTTGGCGCGCTCGACGGTCATGGTGGTGTTGAGCATCAACACGCCCTGATCGGCCCAGCTCTGCAAATAACCGTGGCTGGGAATATCGATGTTCAGGTCGCGTTTCAACTCTTTATAGATGTTGACCAGCGACGGCGGCGCCGGCACGCCCGGTTGCACCGAGAAGCACAAGCCATGGGCCTGGCCCGGGCCGTGATACGGGTCCTGGCCGAGGATCACCACTTTGACTTTATCCAGCGGCGTCGAATTCAGCGCATTGAAAATCAGCGGCCCCGGCGGATAGATTTCCTTGCCGGCCGCCCGCTCCTGCTGCAGAAAATTGCGCAACTCTGCCATGTAAGGCTGGTCGAATTCAGCACGCAGTGCCTCCTTCCAGCTCGGTTCGAGTTTGATACGGTCGTCAGCAGTCATGGTCATACCCGGCAAAAACAATGGGGCGAACCCTAGGAAAGCCGACCACGCTTGTCAATTGATCTGACGCAGATCCGGCACTATCCCACACAACGATCATACTGATCGTTCAAATTCCCGATCGAGGTCACGATGAATCTGCACTTCGAAGAACTCACCGGCACCGACGGCGCCCGCCTCGGTATCGCCAGCCTGGACGCTGAAAAATCGCTCAACGCGTTGTCCTTGCCGATGATCAATGCGCTGAGCGACAAACTGAATGCCTGGGCAAAAGACCCACAAATCGTCTGTGTCTTACTGCGCGGCAACGGCGCCAAGGCATTTTGCGCTGGAGGCGAAGTGCGCAGCCTGGTGGAAGCCTGTCGCGCCCACCCCGGCGAAGTACCGCCACTGGCCGCGCAGTTTTTCGCCGCGGAATATCGCCTGGACTACAGCCTGCACACCTACCCGAAACCGTTGATCTGCTGGGGCCACGGTTATGTGCTGGGCGGCGGCATGGGTCTGTTGCAAGGCGCGAGCACACGCATCGTCACGCCGAGCAGCCGTTTGGCCATGCCGGAAATCACCATTGGCCTGTATCCGGATGTGGGCGCCAGTTGGTTCCTGTCACGACTGCCCGGCAAGCTCGGTTTGTTTCTGGGCCTGACCGGCGCGCACATGAACGGGCGTGATGCGATCGATCTGGGACTGGCCGACCGCTTCCTGCTCGACGAACAGCAACCGGATCTGATCGAAGGCCTGCTGCAACTGAACTGGCAGGAACAGACCCCGATGCAACTCAACAGCCTGCTCAAGGCCTTGCAGCAAGAAGCCGTCGCGAAAATGCCCGAGGCGCAGTGGCTACCGCGTCGTCAGCAGATCGACGAACTGCTCGACGTCAGCGATGTGGCGTGCGCCTGGAAAGCCATCAGTCTGCAACACGACAGCAGCGACCCGTTGCTCGCCCGCGCCGCCAAGACCCTGAGCGAAGGCTCACCGGTGACCGCTCATCTGGTCTGGGAACAGATCATCCGCGCGCGCTATATGTCACTGGCTGAAGTCTTTCAGATGGAATACACCCTGAGCCTCAATTGCTGCCGGCATCCGGAGTTCAGCGAAGGGGTGCGCGCGCGATTGATCGACAAGGACCAGAAGCCGCACTGGCATTGGCCAGACGTCAACAGCGTGCCGGATGCCGTGGTGGAGGCGCATTTTCATAAGGTTTGGGAGGGGCGGCATCCGTTGGCGGATCTGACGCAGTACTAACCTTCTCGTGTAAAAAAACAGGCACAAAAAAAGCGGCGCTCAATGCGCCGCTTTTTGTTTGCGGTGAGTTACCAGCGGTTGCCACGTCCGTTGTGGTCGCCGCGGCCGCTGTGGCGGTCGTAGTTGCCGCGACCGCGGTGATCGTTGTCCCAACCGCCGCGACGGTGGCCATCCCAGCGTCCGCGGTCATTGCCGTGCCAGCGACGGCTCTCGTAATAACGCGGGGCCGGCTGATAGTAGCGTGGCGCTGCCTGGTAATAGCGCGGCTGCTGATAGTAACGCGGTGCGGGTTGGTAGTAGCGCGGCTGCGTGTAGTACGTGCCGCCGCTGTAGTACGCCGGCGCGGGTGATGAGTAGACCTCTGACCTGTAATAGCTGTCTCCGTATGAATAAGGGACACATCCGCCAATGGAAAAAAACATCACGGCAAGCAGTAGGATTCGGCGATACATGGCGGCCTCCTGGACCGCGGGTAGCCACACCAGCGACGCTGGCAGGCGTCAGTCGTTTATTCGGTGACTGACGAATTATCTGACAGCGTTTTCGGAATCTGGTGCGTTCCTGCAACAAGTTGAAACAAGTGATTTATGAAACCTTGTTCATCCGCCAACGCGGTCATTCAGCGGCTGATTAATGGGGCCTGCCGGGATATACGCGGCCGTGATAACCCTACTCACCGGGCCAACAATGCCCCCGTGGCCCGTACGCTGCATCACGGTGCAACCGCGCACCAACACAAAGCGTCGCCTCGCTCGCAAACACAACCGGATTGAACCGGCAGGCCCGTGCCAGAGGGCTCGACGCGACTTGGCACGCCTCTCGCTTTAGCAAACCCGTGCAGGAGTCATCACAGGTTCGCGGCACCACAATTTGCAATGGCTGACTAGGGTTCCGGCTCGCAATCGCGAGTGGCTGGTCCGAGAGTTGGCGACCTCCAGTTGAGGTTACACGGCGGGACAAAAGCCCGGGAGACAAGCCACCGTTCGCGGTGCCGCGTTGCCTTCCTGTCCGCCCTTGATCAACTGGAGAACCCACCATGTCCCGACTACGTTTGCCCGCCCTGCTCGCCGCCGCCTTCGCCGCACTGGTCAGCACCCAATCCCCCGCCGCGCAGAAAGACCACTTCAGTGTCTGCTGGACGATTTACGCCGGCTGGATGCCATGGGAATACGCCGGCAGCCAAGGCATCGTCGACAAATGGGCGAAGAAGTACGGCATCAAGATCGACGTCGTGCAACTCAATGACTACGTCGAATCGATCAACCAGTACACCGCCGGCCAGTTCGACGGCTGCACCATGACCAACATGGATGCGCTGACCATCCCTGCCGCCGGCGGCGTCGACAGCACCGCGCTGATCGTCAGCGACTTCTCCAATGGCAACGACGGCGTCGTCCTCAAGGGTGAAGGCAAGAAAGTCGCCGACCTCAAGGGCATGGACGTCAATCTGGTCGAACTGTCGGTGTCCCACTACCTGCTGGCCCGCGCGCTGGATTCGGTCGACCTGACCGAGAAAGACCTCAAAGTGGTCAACACCTCCGACGCCGATATCTCCGCCGCCTTCAACACCGACCAGGTCAACGCCGTGACCACCTGGAACCCGATGCTTTCGGACATCAAGGCCAAGCCCGGCGTGACTGAGGTGTTCAACTCCAGCCAGATCCCCGGCGAGATCATGGACATGATGGTGGTCAACAGCGCCACCCTCAAAGACAACCCGGCGCTGGGCAAAGCGCTGACCGGCGCCTGGTTCGAAGTGGTCGAACTGATGAATGCAAAAAACGCCGCGAGCAAAGCCGCGCTGGAACACATGGCCAAAGCCTCGGGCACTGATCTGGCCGGATTCCAGGCGCAACTGGACACCACCAAACTGTTCGCCACGCCGAAGGAAGCCCTGACCTTTGCCACCAGCAAACAACTGCCGGAAACCATGCGCAAAGTCGCCGAGTTCTCGTTCCAGCACGGCTTGCTCGGTGAAGGCGCCAAAGACACCAGTGCGGTCGGCATGGCTTTCGCCAACGGCGTGACCAGCGGCGACTCCAGCAACCTCAAGCTGCGTTTCGATCCGACCTACGTGCAGATGGCCGCCGACGCCAAGCTGTAAGCCACGGAGGATTTGGCCATGCGCCTGATCAATCGCCACCCGGATCGCCCGAGTCGCCTGCTGTTGGTGATCCTGCCGTTCGCTCTGCTGCTGTTCGCCTATTTCATGGGCTCGGCCGAACGCCTGGCGGACAACCCCAACGACAAACTGCTGCCCAGCGCCGTGCAGATGACCGACGCGGTAAAACGCCTGGCCTTCCATGCCGACAGCCGCACCGGCGAATACCTGCTGTGGCAAGACACCGCGGCGAGTCTGGGGCGTCTGGCCATCGGCCTTGGCATCGCCGCGCTGGCCGGGCTGTGTCTGGGCATCGCCGCCGGCACCCTGCCGTTGTTCGGCGCGCCGTTGTCGCCGCTGCTGACGGTGCTGTCGATGGTGCCACCGCTGGCGATTCTGCCGATTCTGTTCATCGTCTTCGGCCTCGGTGAATTGTCGAAAGTGATGCTGATCGTGATCGGCATCACCCCGGCCCTCGCTCGGGATCTGGAACAGCGTGCGCGGGACATTCCCGTCGAACTGCTGATCAAGGCGCAGACCCTCGGTGCCTCGACCTGGACCCTGATGTTGCGCGTGGTGTTGCCACAACTGTTGCCGCGCCTGCTGATTTCGCTGCGCCTGATGCTCGGCTCGGCGTGGCTGTTCCTGATTGCCGCCGAAGCCATCGCCGCCACCGACGGCCTCGGCTACCGGATTTTTCTGGTACGGCGCTATCTGGCGATGGACGTGATCCTGCCCTACGTCGCGTGGATCACCCTCCTCGCCTGGCTGATGGATTGGGGGTTGAAATCCCTGACCCGCCGGGCATTCCCCTGGTATGAGGGGGCCGCCAAATGAGCTTCATCACGGTAAAAAACGTCTGGCAGCAATACGCCGATCAAGTGGTGCTCGAAGGCTTGAATCTGCAGGTCAACGAGGGCGAGTTCTGCACGCTGGTCGGCGCTTCCGGTTGCGGCAAATCGACCTTTCTGCGCCTGTTGCTCGGCCAGGAAACCGCCAGCCGTGGCGAGATCCTGCTCGATGGTCAGCCACTGGCCTGCGAGCCGGACGCCAGCCGTGGCGTGGTGTTCCAGCGCTACTCGGTGTTTCCGCACTTGAGCGTTCTGGACAACGTCGCGATCGGCCTCGAGTTGCCACGCGCACCGTTGCTCGGGCGGTTGTTCGGCACGGCCAAAAAAGACGCCCGTGAGCAGGCTTCGGCACTGCTGCACAAAGTCGGCCTCGGCCATGCGCTGGACAAGTACCCGGCGCAGCTCTCCGGTGGCATGCAACAGCGACTGGCGATTGCCCAGGCACTGATCATGAAACCGCGCGTGTTGCTGCTCGACGAGCCATTCGGCGCGCTCGATCCGGGCATCCGCAAAGACATGCATGCCCTGCTGCTGGAGCTGTGGCGCGAGACGCAGCTGACGGTGTTCATGGTCACTCATGACCTGTCCGAAGGCTTCAGCCTCGGTACGCGATTGCTGGTGTTCGACAAGGTTCGTCTCGACCCGCACGCCCCCGGCGCCTATGGCGCGCGCATCACCTACGACATCCCTTTGAACACCGACCGCCGCGCCCAGCGCGCCGCCGTCGAAGCCTTGCCGGTGAACCTGGCGGGCTCACTTCGAACCGCTTGAGAGGATTGCTCCAATGACTGATTCAACCCAATTGTTTCCACCCTTCGCCGAAGAAATGCTGCCCGGCGGCGGCCACCGCTCCTTCGTTCTCAAGCGCGGCCAATTGCTGCGCCTGACCGATCTGCGCGGCGGTGCCAACGTCAGCCTGACCCTGCTCAATGCCAACGAAAAAACCGAACGGCTGAACCTGCCTGACAGCCTCAAATGCCAACACACCGCCAAGCTCACCACCGGCCATTGCCTGTACTCGGACATGGGCCGCGTGCTGGCCGCCATCACTGCCGACACCTGCGGCTGGAGCGACAGCCTCGGCGGCGTGCTCTGCGCCGAGGAAGTCGCGCAGAAGTACGGCCAGGGCCGCTATCAGGAACTGCGCAACGGTTTTTTCCGCAACGGCACCGACAACCTGCTGGTGGAACTGGGCAAGTGGGGCCTGGGCCTGTCTGACCTGCTGATGACCCTCAATCTGTTCAGCCGGGTCAACGTCGATGAGGCCGGACATTTTCATTTCGTCGAAGGTAATTCCAAGGCTGGCGACTACATCGAGTTGTACGCGCCGATGGACACCCTCGTCGTCCTCACCGCCCTGCAACACCCGATGGACCCGTCCACCGAATACGCCCCGAAACCCCTGAAGCTGAGCTGGATGAACGCCGACCCAAGTGTCGCCGAACACTGCCGCACCTCGCGCCCGGAAAACGAGCGCGGCTTCATCAACACCGACCGTCTGTTCGCCTGAGGATCGCTGCCATGTCACTCGCCATCGCTACCGCTGCTAACCCCGACAGACTGCCCGAGCATGCGGTCTACCGCGCGACCATCCCCGCCGGCGAACCCTGGCTGATGGAGGTCAAGGCCGGCCAGACCCTGCGCATTCTCGATCTGGAAGGCAATCAAGCCGTCGATACCCTGTTCTACAGCGTTGCCAACCCCAAGGAACGCTACGACGTGCAGCGCACGTTGCGCCGACAGAACAGCGTCTACCTGAGCACCGGCAGCGTGCTCTATTCCAACCTCGGCAAACCGATGCTGACCATCGTTGCCGACACCTGCGGCCGCCACGACACGCTCGGCGGCGCGTGTGCGCAAGAGAGCAACACCGTGCGTTACGCCCTGGAAAAACGCTACATGCACAGCTGCCGCGACAACTACCTGCGCGCCTGCGTCCACGACGGACGACTGGGCAAAAGCGACATCGGCCCGAACATCAATTTCTTCATGAACGTGCCAGTCACCGCCGACGGTGGGCTGACGTTCGAAGACGGAATTTCCGCACCGGGCAAGTACGTCGACCTGCGTGCCGAGATGGACGTGATCGTATTGATCTCCAACTGCCCGCAACTGAACAACCCGTGCAACGCCTACAACCCGACCCCTGCGGAGCTGCTGGTATGGAACTGAAATTCAGCCGTTTGCGCCGCTGGTTGTTTGCCTTGTGCCAGGCCCGGTCCGGGCAGTGCCTGAAATCACGGGAACACCACTAATCCAACTGTGGTGTTCTGAAGTGTGTTTTTTTCATCCGGGACGGCCCGGATGCCTTTCGAAAAACTGCGGGACGGCCCGCATCCCCTTCAGGGGTTATGCCATGTTCGAAAAAATCCTCATCGCCAACCGTGGCGCCATTGCCTGTCGGATTCTGCGCACACTGCGCGAGTTGCAGGTCAAAGGCGTGGCCGTGTACTCCGAAGCCGACGTCGCCAGCCTGCACTTGATGCAGGCCGATGAAGCCCACAGCCTCGGCGAGGGTGCCGCCGCCGGCACTTATCTGGCGGTGGATAAAATCCTCGCGATTGCCAAAGCCAGTGGCGCTACGGCGATTCATCCCGGCTACGGCTTCCTCTCGGAAAACGCCGCGTTCGCCGAAGCCTGCGAAGCTCAGGGCATCGCCTTCATCGGCCCGACACCCGAGCAACTGCGGGTGTTCGGTCTCAAACACACCGCCCGCGCGCTGGCCAAACAACACGGCGTGCCGATGCTTGAAGGCACCGAACTGCTCGACAGCCTCGACGCCGCACTGATCGCCGGCGAACAGGTCGGGTACCCGGTGATGCTAAAGAGCACCGCCGGCGGGGGCGGCATCGGCATGCGCGTGTGCCGCAGCGCCAGCGAACTGAGCGAATCGTTCGAAGCGGTGAAACGCCTCGGCCAGAACAACTTCAGTGACGCCGGAGTGTTCATCGAGAAGTACATTCAGCGCGCCCGGCATCTGGAAGTGCAGGTGTTCGGCGACGGCCAGGGTGAAGTCATCGCCCTCGGCGTGCGCGACTGCTCGGTCCAGCGGCGCAACCAGAAAGTCCTCGAAGAAACCCCGGCGCCGAACCTGCCGGACGGCATGGCCGACGCGTTGTGCGTGGCGGCGATCAAACTGGCCAAAGCGGTGAATTACCGCAGCGCCGGCACCGTTGAGTTCGTCTTCGACAGCGATGCGCAGCGTTTCTACTTTCTCGAAGTGAATACCCGTTTGCAGGTCGAACACGGCGTCACCGAACAGGTGTGGGGCGTGGATCTGGTGCGCTGGATGGTTGAACTGGCGGCGGGTGATTTGCCTGCGCTGAGCGTGTTGTATCAAGGGCTGAAACCAGAAGGCCATGCGATCCAGGCGCGCCTGTATGCGGAAGATCCGGGGCGTGATTTTCAGCCGAGCCCGGGCCTGCTGACCGCCGTGGAGTTTCCACCGGCCAACGGCATTCAACTGCGCATCGACACCTGGGTCGAGGCGGGCTGCGAGATCCCGCCGTACTTCGATCCGATGATCGCCAAAGTCATCACATGGGCCCCCAACCGTGAGCAGGCCCGTGCCGAATTGCATCAGGCACTCGGTGACAGCGTGTTGTACGGCGTCGAAACCAACCGCGATTATCTGCGCCAGATTGTGCTCGACGCACCGTTCGCCAGCGGTCAGCCGTGGACCCGTTGCCTGGAAGCGCTGGTGTACCGCGCCAACACGTTCGAAGTGCTCAGCGCCGGCACGCAAACCAGTGTGCAGGACTATCCCGGTCGTCTCGGTTACTGGGCCGTCGGCGTACCACCCTCGGGGCCGATGGACAGCCGCGCGCTGCGTCTGGGCAATCGCCTGCTCGGTAATGCCGACGGTGCAGCGGCGCTGGAAATAACCATGAGTGGCCCGTTGCTGCGCTTCAACTGCGCGGCGGTGGTGGCGGTGACGGGCGCGCCAATTGCCCTGACCCTCGACGGTGAAGCCGTTTCGATGAACACCGCGCTGCTGATCCCGGCCGGCGCGACGTTGAACCTTGGCAGCATCAGCGGCGCCGGAGCGCGCAGTTATCTGTGCCTGCGTGGCGGCTTGCAGGTGCCGGATTACCTGGGCAGCAAAAGCACCTTCACCCTCGGCCAGTTTGGCGGGCATGGCGGTCGCGCGTTGCGCGCTGGTGACGTGTTGCATGTGCCTGCGTTGATCGATCACAGCGCCGGGCAGCAACTGGCCGAACAACATGTGACTGCGTTGCCAGCAGTGCGGCAGATTCGTGTGATCTACGGCCCGCACGCGGCGCCTGAATACTTCACCGAAAACTACATCGGCACCTTCTTCGCCACTCAGTGGGAGGTGCATTTCAACTCCAGCCGCACCGGCGTGCGCCTGATCGGGCCCAAACCCGAGTGGGTTCGTGCCGACGGCGGCGAGGCCGGCCTGCACCCTTCGAATATCCACGACAATCCCTACGCCATCGGCGCGGTGGATTTCACCGGCGACATGCCCGTGATCCTCGGCCCGGATGGCCCCAGCCTGGGTGGTTTCGTCTGCCCGGTGACGGTGATCGAAGCGGATCTGTGGCAGCTCGGCCAGCTCAAGGCCGGGGACAAGATCCAGTTCATCCCGGTCGACCTCACAACCGCCCGCGATCTCGCCAGCTATTGGGATCAATGTAGGAGTGAGCCTGCTCGCGATGAGGCCAGATCAGACACCGCATCAACTTCATCGCGAGCAGGCTCACTCCTACAGGGGCTTTTGTCGCCTGTGGTTCTGGAGTTGGGTCAGGGTGATATGCGCCTCGTTGGGCGCGTATCCGGCGATACCCATCTGCTGCTGGAAATCGGCGCCCCCGAGCTCGATCTGGTTCTGCGCTTCCGCGCCCACGCCCTTATGCAGGCTCTGGAACGCAAAGCCCTGCAAGGCGTGATCGACCTCACCCCGGGCATCCGCTCGCTGCAAGTGCACTACCAGCCCGAACAACTGCCGTTGGCGGATCTGCTCGGCATCGTCGCCGAAGAATGGGACGCGGTGTGCGCCGCCAAAGACTTGCAGGTGCCGTCACGGATCGTCCATTTGCCGCTGTCCTGGGATGACCCGGCCTGCCAGTTGGCCATCGAAAAATACATGACCACCGTGCGCAAGGACGCGCCCTGGTGCCCGAGCAATCTGGAGTTCATCCGCCGTATCAACGACCTGCCCAACCTCGACGAAGTCCAGCGCACGGTGTTCGACGCCAACTATCTGGTGATGGGCCTTGGCGACGTTTATCTCGGCGCGCCAGTGGCCACGCCGCTTGATCCGCGGCACCGATTGGTCACCACCAAATACAACCCGGCGCGCACCTGGACCGCCGAGAACTCGGTGGGCATCGGCGGCGCTTACATGTGCGTGTACGGCATGGAAGGCCCCGGCGGCTACCAGTTCGTCGGGCGCACGTTGCAGATGTGGAATCGCTACCGCGACGTCGCGGCATTCGACGGCAAACCATGGCTGCTGCGCTTTTTCGATCAGATCCGTTTTTACCCGGTCAGCGCCGAAGAACTGCTGCGCATCCGCCGGGATTTCCCCCTCGGCCGATTCGATCTGAACATCGAACACAGCCAGCTCAACCTCGCCGATTACCAGGCCTTTCTCAATCGTGAAGCCGAAGGCATCAGCGCGTTTCGTAGCCAACAACAGAGCGCATTCAGCGCCGAGCGCGAACGCTGGATCGCCAGCGGCCAGGCACATTTCGACAGTGAAGAAGCCGTGCCCGAATCAACCGAAGACGCACCTTTGGCCGACGGTCAGCAGAGCGTCGACAGCCACATCGCCGGCAACCTCTGGCAGGTGCAGGTCGAGGCCGGCAGCCGTGTCGCGGCCGGCGATGTGCTGGTGATTCTGGAGTCGATGAAGATGGAAATTCCGCTGCTCGCACCGATGGCCGGCGTGGTGCGCGAGATTCGCGTGCAGCCGGGTTCGGCGGTACGCGCCGGACAACGGGTCGTGGTGCTGGAACTCGACTGAACCCATTTGGAAAAGGATCAACTGATGAATCTGCAACTCGATGCGCTGCGCCAGGCCTACCGCAACGGCGACACCACACCGCGACAACTGCTGGCGATGCTGCGCGACAAAGCCGCCGCGCTGAATCCTGACTATCACCTGTTCATCCACCTGCTCAGCGTAGAAGAACTGGAACCCTATCTCGCCGCCCTCGACGGTCGCGAACCGGACAGTCTGCCGCTGTACGGCGTGCCGTTCGCGATCAAGGACAACATCGATCTGGCCGGCATTACCACCACCGCCGCATGCCCGGCGTTCGCCTATGTAGCGGAGCGCTCGGCGACCATCGTCGAGCAGTTGTTGGCGCTGGGGGCGATTCCGCTGGGCAAGACCAACCTCGACCAGTTCGCCACCGGCCTCAACGGCAGCCGCTCACCGTATGGCGCGTGCCCCAACAGCGTGTTGCCGGAGTATCCGTCCGGCGGCTCCAGCGCCGGTTCGTCACTGGCAGTGGCGTTGGGCGTCGCGAGTTTTGCCTTGGGCACCGACACCGCCGGTTCCGGCCGGGTGCCGGCGGCGCTGAATAATCTGGTCGGATTGAAGGCCAGCAAAGGCCTGATTTCCACGGCGGGAGTGCTGCCGGCGTGCCGCACGCTGGATTGCGTCACTACGTTTACCGCGACTGCGCGCGAGGCCAGTCAGTTGCTGGCGTTGACGGCGACACTCGATCCGCGCGACGAATACAGCCGCCGCAATCCGGCATGGAACGACGGCTCGGCGTTCGGCGCGCCAAGGCCTTTTCGCTTTGGCGTACCGCGCGCGCAGGACATTGAATTTTTCGGCTGCGTCGAAGGCCCGCTGCTGTTCGGCGATGCCATCGAACGGCTGAAAGCGTTGGGGGGTGAAGCGGTCGAACTGGACTTGTCACCGTTCCTTGAAGCCGCACGTTTGCTGTATGACGGGCCGTGGGTCGCCGAGCGTTACAGCGTGGCTGGGGAACTGATGGAGGAAAATCCCGAAGCGGTGTTGCCGGTGATCCGTGCGGTACTGGCCAAGGCCCCGGCGGTGAGCGGCGTGCAGACGTTCCGTGCGCAGTATCGACTGCAAGCCCTCAAAGCCCTGTGCGATGAGGCACTCGAAGGCCTCGATTGCGTGCTGACCCCAACCATCGGCCGCCCCGTGACACGGGCCGAACTGGACGCCGAACCGGTGCTGCGCAATTCCGAACTGGGTTACTACACCAACTTCATGAACCTGCTCGATTACGCCGCCGTCGCCGTGCCGAGTGCGTTCATGGCCAACGGCTTGCCGTGGGGCGTGACGTTGTTTGGCCGAGCCTTCACCGATCAGTATCTGTTGAGCGTGGCGGATGCATTGCAGCGCCAGCAAGACGCCAGCCTGCCGACGCCTGCAACCGTGGCGCGCCACGACCGGGCACGACTGGTGGTGTGCGGCGCGCATCTGCAAGGGCTGGCATTGAACTGGCAACTGACACAGCGCGGCGGACAACTGATCGAAGCAACCCACAGCTCACCGGATTACCAGTTGCATGCCCTGGCGGGCGGTCCGCCGTTGCGTCCGGGCATGGTTCGCGTCAAGGACGGCGGCGTGGCGATTGCCGTGGAAGTCTGGGAGTTGCCGAGCAGCGAGTTGGGATCGTTCCTCACCGGTATTCCGGCCCCGCTCGGGCTGGGCAAGGTGCAACTGGCGGATGGCCGTTGGGAGAGCGGGTTTATCTGCGAGCCCTATGGTTTGGAAGGCGCCGTGGATATCAGTCATCTGGGCGGGTGGCGGGCGTATCTGAAAACCCTGAACTGATCCTGTAGGAGTGAGCCTGCAAGGATGCCATTTAGCCGGTGATCCGGCGATGACACCTTGCACACTCCGCTGTCACGGGCCGATCATACGGTGTACCGGGCCAAGCAATCCGGCCGTAACCGCACCTGCGTGGAAATGCCTCACTCGACTTATGCCTGAATCCGACGTTAAACCCGACCTCTGCCCGGCCTGCGGCGCCCGCAACGACTGCACACTGGCCGACCCGCGCACTGCCGACCGCGCCTGCTGGTGCTACGGCGTGAGCATCGACCCGGCGGTGCTCGAGGCCTTGCCGCCAGCACTGCGCGACAAATCCTGCCTGTGCCCGCGTTGCGCGCAGGTTGAGGCGCAACTGCAAGCGGCCAAACCGGCGATCCCGTAAGATGCGCGCCCCTTCATTTCTCGAATTCTGAACATGCGCGTCGACCGTTTCCTCAGCAACCTGCCCCGCTACAACCGTCAGCAGGTTCGCCTGTTGCTGGTGGAAAAGCGCGTGCGCGTTGACGGAAAAGTCGTCAGCGACCCGCACAGCGAAGTGCTGGAATTCAGCCGCGTCGAAGTCGATGACGACGTGCTGCAACTCGGCAAACCGGCGCGCTACTTCATGCTGCACAAACCGCCGGGCTGCGTCAGCGCCACCCGCGACCCACAACATCCGACCGTGCTTGACCTGATGGATGAGCCGGAGAAGGACGACTTGCACATCGCCGGACGCCTGGATTTCAACACCACCGGATTGATGCTGATCACCAACGACGGCACCTGGTCGCGGCGTCTGACCCAGCCACAAACCAAACTGCCGAAGGTCTATTACGTCGAAACCGAGCAGGACATCACCGCGGAATATGCGCTCAAGTTTGCCGAGGGGATCTACTTCGCTTTCGAGGATCTGACCACGCAACCTGCGCAACTGGAGCTGCTCGGCCCGAGGTCGGCGCGACTTAGCATCGTTGAGGGTCGTTACCACCAGGTGAAGCGCATGTTTGGTTACTTCAACAACAAAGTCCTGCGCCTGCACCGCGAATCCATGGGCCCGTTGCTGCTCGATAACGCGCTAAAACCGGGCGAGTACCGTGCTTTGCGCACCGAAGAGATTCATTTGTTCTAAGCAGGCGACCGCTCAGCAGAAGTTGTCGAACAATCTACCGACGGCACTTGCGCGATCCCCCCGCCCCTGCTTGAATCAGGACGTCGGCCAGATTGTGACCGATGAGTCACAACATACATCCAAGAAACTTTTTGCCGGTAGAGAACCCTCAGGTTCCGCCTTCCCCCGGCAAACTGCCCGCCAATAACAATACCCGTCGACCGTTGTCATGGATCGACATGGGCCAGCAAATTCCAGGCGTATGCCTACCTGTCACAAAGCTCGTGCAATCTCTATTTGCGCGCATACCCGCTTGCTTGCCAGGAGTCTTATGACATGAGGCCAGAAATCGCTGTGCTGGATATACAGGGTCAGTATCGGGTTTACACGGAGTTCTATCGCGCAGACGCCGCAGAAAAGACCATCATCCTGGTCAACGGCTCGATGGCCACGACTGCGTCGTTTGCACAAACCGTGAAAAATCTGCACCCGCAATTCAACGTGGTCTGCTACGACCAGCCATACGCGGGCCGGTCAAAAGCCCACAACCGCCACGAGAAACATCTGACGAAGGACGTCGAAGGCCAGATTCTGCTGGAGCTGATCGACCACTTCGCCGCCGAGCACGTCCTGTCGTTCTCATGGGGCGGCGCCGCAACGCTGGTTGCCCTCTCGCACCAGCCACGGCGCATCGAAAAAGCCGTGATCAGCTCGTTCTCACCGGTGATCAACGCGCACATGCTCGACTACCTGGAACGCGGCGTCGATTACCTCGGCCAACGCGACGGCGACCGGGTCGGCGAACTGGTCAACAGCACCATCGGCAAACACCTGCCGTCGCTGTTCAAACGCTTCAACTACCGCCACGTCAGCAGCCTGGCCGAGCACGAATACGGGCAGATGCACTTCCATATCAGCGACGTACTGCACAGCGATCGTCAGTGCTACCTGAACGCGGCGCAAAAGATCAACGTACCTGTGCTGTTTCTCAACGGCGAATGGGACGAATACACCGCCGCCGAAGACGCGCGCCTGTTCGGCAACCATGTGGCGCAAAGCACCTTCACCACCCTGCAAGCCACCGGGCACTTTCTCGACATGGAGCACAAGGCTGCGTGCCGCGATAGCCAGAACGCCCTGCTCGGCTTTCTGAAACCGGCGCCGCAGGCTAGCCGAACGCGTTACTCGTTTGTTCAGGATCACCATGCACTGGCCATTTGAAAAAGCGTCGTCGCGAGCAAGTCTGCCGGTATGAGATGTGTGCATCTGAGCACGCGTCGGGCTTGCCCGCGATTGACCGTTTTCAACGTTGCAACGCCATGCGAGCAAAAGAAAACTTCAAATCCGTGGCCGAGTCTGGTACAAAGTCAGCCGCTCTGAGCGGGTGTCGTATAATGGCATTACTCCAGCTTCCCAAGCTGATAACGAGGGTTCGATTCCCTTCACCCGCTCCAATCGAATTTTTGTCTCACGTTGTTTTTTGACGGGGGATGCAGGAACAGAAAAAAACCGGCCTTGGTGGCCGGTTTTTTTGTGGCTGGGATTTGAGATTGGCCATTTAGTCTGCGCAGAACGATTCAGAAACACACCGTTGGTTGCAGATACGCCATCCCCCTTTACCCTTTGATCTCTCTAACGACCAGAAGCGCCGCGTGCTCAAGGGGATGATCCAGATGCTCTATCCAATCGCAATCTCTGCCAGTGACGGTGAATGTGCCTGGGGTGTTGAGGTGCCGGATCTGCCGGGATGTTTTTCTGCAGGAGAGGATCAAGAGAATGCCATTGAGATGGCAAAAGCGGCCATAGAGACCCACATCGAGATTCTGGCCGAAAGCGGTGCAGCCATTCCGGTCGCTGGGAAACTCGGAACTCACTTTTCCAATCCGAAATATGCAGGCTGCGTTTGGGCGTTGGTGGATGCGGATGTCAGTCGGTGCCTCGGAAGTCCGCAGAAAGTGAGTATTACGCTGCCGGGCTACTTGCTGGAGCGGATTGATCTTCACGTTCACCATCATCCGGAGGAGAAGGACCGTTCGGCGTTTTTGACTTCGGCGGCGTTGCGGATGTTGGCGCCTTGAATCGTGAGTGTTCGTAGGCGTAACTACAAAAAACCGGCCTTTAGAGCCGGTTTTTTGGGTCTGCTACAAATCGACGATTTTGTGATTACCCCGCCGGCACAACCTTATCCAGGGCCTGATTCACTGCCAATTCACCCAACATCACGACCTGCGCAATACCCAGCGCGGTCTTGCGGTGCGAGGTGTCGAGTTGCGCGGCGAAGTTGTTGAGCAGGGTGGTGGCCGAGCCGAGGGTTTCGCTGGCGTTGGCCAGCAGGGATTCGGTGTCGTACTTCGGGTTGGCGAGGAACATCGGTTCGGGTTCGTTGGTTGAGCCCATGATTTGGGCGGCGGGGCTGAGGTAGTGGTCGAGGGCGCGTTCAGCGGCTTCGTGGAATTTCTTCGAACCGGGCGATTCGTAGGGGGATGCCGGATCGGTGTCTGGCGGGTTTGGCGTAACTTTGAACATATGGTGTATTCCGAATAGGGCCACAACCATCCCGCTGCTACACGAAAGGGTGGCGGCTGTACGCAAGTTAGCAGACCGGGCGAATCCACCAAAATCCCGGCGCACCCGAAGGTGCCATGCGCACAGCCACCATTAAGCACAGAAAAACTGGCTGAATGACGCTCGTACGATGTGGTGGAAACGCCTGGCTGCTAAACCCGTTCACTGGAAATCAGTGACGCGAACCAAGTTACCGACCGCCCCCAAGGCGCACAAGCCGGCGGATTCTGGCGTAGCGGTAGGCAACGGCGCAAGGATTTGTAGGCTTCAGGACGTAACATCGAACGCCTTTAAACGCAGCCAGCAGAAAGCGTTTACACATCCAGAAAAACCGGCGAACCGTCCGACATTACAGATCCACAACACTCCCCCGGTTCTCACTTTCCAACCGACCCGCTAGCATCTCCCCATCAACCACCACCCTCCCCCTGCGCGGCCATCGACGAATACGCGTCATCACTTTCGAGGGAACCCCATCGCGGCCGCTGTGCCGCTGACGAACGAACTCAAAAGAGCACTTCCCCATGACTCAAAACATCTACGACGATCCCGAATTTTTCCAGGGCTACAGCCAGATGAACCGCTCCATCGGCGGCCTCGATGCCGCGCCGGAATGGCCGGCGCTCAAGGCGCTATTGCCATCAATGCACGGCCTGAACGTGGTGGACCTGGGTTGCGGATATGGCTGGTTCAGCCGCTGGGCCAGTGAACACGGCGCCGCGAGCGTCCTGGCCCTGGACGTTTCGGAGAAGATGCTGGAACGGGCACGCGAAACCACTACGGCGGCGAACATCCGTTATGAACGCGCCGACCTGGAACAACTCGACTTGCCCGCCTGCAGTTTCGACCTGGCTTACAGCTCGCTGGCGCTGCACTACATCAAGGATCTGCCGGGGCTGTTTGCGCACCTTTATGCGGCGCTGAAACCGGGGTCACACTTTGTGTTTTCCATCGAACACCCGATCTTCATGGCGCCGCGTAATCCCGGTTGGCTGGTCGACAGCGAGGGCCGCAAGCGCTGGCCGCTGGACAGTTATCAGAGGGAGGGCGAGCGGGTGACCAATTGGCTGGCCGACGGTGTGATCAAGCAGCACCGTACTGTCGGCACGTTACTGAATTCACTGATTGGCGCTGGATTTACCATTCGCCACGTCAACGAATGGGGGCCGAGCGATGCGGAAGTGGCGGCGCAACCGGGGCTGGCTGAAGAGCGGGAGCGGCCGATGATGATGTTGGTGGCGGTGCAGCGCTAGGAACGATCAATCACAACTGTGGCGAGGGGATTTATCCCCGATGGGGTGCGCAGCGCCCCCCAAAAAAAGGCCTGCTGCGCAGTCCATCGGGGATAAATCCCCTCGCCACAGATTCAGTACGCCTGAGGATTACCCTCAGCGCGTCGCGACGATAAACAATCGCGGAAACGGCAACAGCACCGAACCATCGGCCAACGCGGGATAAGCTCGCGCAACCTCAGCCAGATACAGCTCCAGATACTGCGCCCGCTCCGTCTCGGTCAGCGGACTCAAAAACGGAATCAACCCACTGCCCTTGAACCACTCCACCACCCCCGCCGCCCCGCCGGGCAACTGGTGGTGATACGTGGTGCGCCACACATCGACCCGCGCGCAGCACGGTCGCAGCATCGAGAAGTATTCGCTGGCACTGGCCATCTCGGTACGCTGCCCCGCCGCACCGGCGAGTTTGCCGGCCCACGGGCCGTTCGCGGCGACTTCGCGCATCAGCCGGTGGGATGGCTCGTTGAGGTTGTCCGGCATCTGGATCGCCAGACTGCCCCCCGCCGACAACTTGCCCGCCAGCGCCGGCAGCAAAGACGCGTGATCCGGCACCCACTGCAACACCGCATTGGCAAAGATCACATCGAACGGCCCTTCATCAGCCCATTGATCAATCTCGGCGACATCAAACTGCAACTGCGGCAGGCGCTTGCGCGCGGCGTCGATCATGTCGGGCGAACTGTCCAACCCACTGACTTTTGCCCCTGCAAAACGCTGCACCAGCAACTCCGTCGAGTTACCAGGGCCGCAACCGATATCGACCACTGACCGGGCGTCAGTCGTGGGAATCGCCGCGAGCAGATCGCGGGCCGGGCGGGTGCGTTCATCTTCGAAAGCGACGTATTGTTTGGCGGACCAACTCATTGCGTTCTCCTGTCGGGGGCGAAAAGCGAGTGCCGCCACGATACAGCTAACGGACAAACCTGGCCTCCCTACCAACGTCGAGCAACGTTCGCGGAGTTGTCATTAGAATTTTCACACCTCAGCAGAGGTCTGTATTTCAAGCGCTTACCAATAAGGAATACAGCCATGAAATTCGCCAAGATCTCGCAGAAACTCGCTCTCTGGGCCGGTAGCCCCTCGACCTTCATGGGCGCGTTGATCCTGATTGCGATATGGGGGATGAGCGGGCCAGTTTTTCAGTTCAACGACACCTGGCAACTGGTCATCAATACCTCGACGACGATCATCACGTTCCTGATGGTGTTCCTGATCCAGAACACGCAGAACCGTGACACCGACATCCTGCATCTGAAGATTGATGAGTTGCTACGGGTGACCAAAGAGGCGCAGAACGCGATGCTGGGGCTGGAGG
Organism: Pseudomonas sp. LBUM1648; assembly: GCF_059716145.1. NCBI lineage: Bacteria > Pseudomonadati > Pseudomonadota > Gammaproteobacteria > Pseudomonadales > Pseudomonadaceae > Pseudomonas > Pseudomonas sp. LBUM1648. The sequence goes on along the minus strand of NZ_CP166808.1, from coordinate 1,528,151 downwards.
CACTGGATCTGAAGCAGCTGGAAGCGTTGCGCAAGCACTACCGGACGATGGGTGAGGGAGAGGTTTTCAATCTTGAGGGGTTGGGTGAGAAGAGCAAGCCGAAGCAGGATTTGAATGAGTGTTGAACAACAAAAACGGCGCCTTGGCGCCGTTTTTATTTGAAGTTTGAGATTAACGGCTGGCTTGCAGCGCCCGGGCCATTTGCAGATGGTTTTGCAGCTTGGGCAAGATCTCATCGGCGAAGGCTTTGATCTCCGGCACGTCGGTGGTCTGCGCTTGCTGCTGAATCTGCTGAATGGCTTCTTCCGTGGCTTTGACCTGACTGGCGGCATAGGCCTGATCGAAGGTCGCGCCGTCTTTGACTTCTGGAATCATTTCCTTGGCCTTGTCGGCCATTTCGTCACGCGGCGCGACGGGCAGGTCGAGCTTCTTGGCGATTTTCGCCAGGTGCTGATTGGCCGTGGTGCGGTCGTTGATGACGACGATGGTGTAGTCCTTGACCTCTTTGGATTCGGACTTCTGGTGCGCCAAGCGGCTGGCTTCGATGTCGGCCATGCCTTTGGCTGAAGCATCATTGATGAATTCGGCAGGCGACTGGGCAAAGGCGCTGCTGGCGAATAACCCTAAAACGGTGACAAAACTTAAACGACGTACGTGGGTGGCCATCCGGCTCATGGTCGCGCCCTCCTTCTTGCTGAATTCAAGCGGGAGCTTGCGCCCCCGCCTCTCAATCAAAACTACCTTCACCGACTACTTCGATTTCTGAGCAGGCTTGCGGCCCGTTTCTGTTTTCGCAGGCTCTTTATCGACCGTCGTTGTGGTGGTTTTCCCACCTTTGCGACCGGCTTCAGACGCCTTCGTTCGATCGTTGGCGAAGTTTCCCGAGTTCGAGTTTCTTGAATTAGGCATGATTCTCTACCTCTTGGTATTGATCGCGGCGAGCAGGTGCCCGCCTAGATTGAGAATTTTCTGCCCGGCAAAGGTTTAGAAAAATTGCCGCCTGCGCGACGAACGGTGAAACCCGAACCGCGAAAATCAAGCCTTGTTCGGCAACAATCCCGGCAGCGCATGCATCAGCGCATTGATGGCGAAACCAATGAACATCACGCCACACAACCGGGTGATGAGCAGTTCGTGCCGTTGATAGATCGTGCGTACCCGCTGCGCGCCGACCACGCCGATGAGAATCGCGTAGGCGATTAATCCGCCGAGGAAACTCAGGGCGATCAGCGCCGGCAGCATCGACCAGTTGAGCAGTTCGGCGCGGCTCGACAACAGCGCGGTAAAGGTCGCCACTGCCACTGGATAGGCCTTGGGGTTGGTCAGGCCGAACAGGATGCCGTGCCAGAACGGATTGCGCGCTGCGCCCTGCGGTTCATCGTCGCTGCGACGTTGCGCACGCACCGCACGCCAGCCGAGCCAGAACAGGTACAGGCCGCTGAGCACGCCGAGCACGTCGAACGCCGTGCTGCCGATTTCCCGTGCGCCAACAATCGCGATCAACGCGGTGCTGCACCAGACCACATCGCCGAGCAGATGCCCGCAGAGAAACCCCGCACCGGCCCGTCGCCCATGCGCTGCGCCAATGCCGAACACCGCCAGCACGCCCGGCCCGGGAGTGATGCCGTAAATGAAACCCGAGGCCAGCACGGCCATTAGCAACGATGGAGTCATGGAAAACCTGCAAGCGCCAGAATACGTGGCGGCCAGTCTATATCAGCCGATTGAGCGAGTTCACGGCTCGTCGTAAAAACGCATGCCGGCATACGGTTTCAGCCGACACGCCGCCAGTCGCGACGCGAGATCGCCGACGTGGGCTTCGAGCTTGTGGCCGTCGGGGTCGAGAAAGTAGAACGACGCACCTTCGCTGCGGTTGTCCCGCCATTCCCGCACGCTGGCCGCTTTTAGCTGTTCTACGAACAGCGGGAAATCCGCCTCACCGAGGCTGAAGGCGTAATGGGTGTAGTCGGCGCACGGCTCGGCCGTGAGCTGCGAATCGAACGACAGGCACAACCACAGCCCCGGCAACGACAGATAGGCGCCAGCGTCCCACGTGGCTTCGACGCGCAGACCCAACACATCGCGATAGAACGCGAGGCTGCGGTTGAGATCGCTGACGGCGAGGGTCAGGTGGTTGAGGCCGGTGAGCATCGGATCAGTAGCCTCGCAGGTCTTCGGGGACGGTGTATTGCTGGCCGTCGTAGGTCAGGGTGATTTGGGTCTTTTTCAGCACGGTATCTTTCGACACGCACTGTTTTCCCGACTGGGTGTTTTTCATCTTGCTGCCGCTGGTGGTGATGATCAAATCGGCGAGACCGTTGTGACTCGTGGTGCCGATGTCGACTGTCCGGCGAATTTTCTTCATGTAGCCTTCGCAGTCATTCATGAACTCACCGTTGTTCTTGTAGATCACCAACCCTTCCAGCACCGGGCGCAGCTTATCGCCTTCGCGAACATACAGCGCCAGATCGGTTTTCTCGTAGGGAATGGCGTGGGAACTGTGGGTGAACTTAGAACGCAGGCCGAAAGCCCGCACGTCCGACGCCAGTCGGTAGCGGCCCGTGTCGACGCGAAGATCGTCAAACCGCACGGCATCGGAGTTGTAGGCGCCCGGTTTACGGTAAGTGGCGATGGGGTTGGCGTTGCTGGCATTGACGAGCGCCAGATCCAGATCGAACACCCCGGCCTCGTCGTCGCCGGGGTCGGCCAGGTACGTGGATTTGACCGCAATCGCCTGCGCCGGGAAGGCTGGCCAGACGATGCAGCGTGACAGTGATTGGCCGTCGAAGGTCTTGGTGGTGCAGGCGGCCTGGGCCTGGGCAGCGATGGCCAGAAAACCGAGGGCGATAAGGAGTCTGGTTGGGCTGAGCATGGTTCTTCCTTGATATAAGTCGTGTTTGGCAGATCAGTCAGAGACCTTTGAAACCGGGTGGCAAAACGTAAGTTTTTCCGTCGTAGTGCAAGGTTGTCAAAACCGGTTGGTAGACGTTGGATTTATCATCACAAGCGTCCGCATCCCCCACACTTGTCGTGTCTGTTTGCTGGGTTTTAACGATCAAGTCTGCGTAACCGTGGGAGCTTGTTTTAGCAATTTCGACGGTTCTTGAAATCTCGAAACGCTCGCCAGCGCAGTTGTCATCCCACTCGCCGCCATACTCATAAACCAACAACTGACGCAGGACCGGACGCAACTTTTCGCCCTCCATCACGTAGAGCGTCAGTTGGCTTTCATCTCTGGGATTGAGGCGCGAACCATTAGTGAGTCGTGCGCGTACTCCAAAGGCTCGAAGGTCGGGGGGTGAGTTTGTAGCGCGCAGTGTCGAGTGTCATTTCTTGCAAGTGGACGCCATCCATTACGAAGGCAGCGGCCTGCTGATAAGCGGCAACCGGATTCGGTTGACCATCCTTCAGAACAGACAAGTCCAGATCATGAGCACCGAGCGCGTCAGCGGTGCCACGCACAAACCGCGTCTTGGCGCTGAGGGTCAGCCCTGGGTAAGCCGGCCAGTCCTTGCAGACAGACACATCCTCCGCAGTTACCGTCGCCGGCGTGCACTCGGCAAACACCTGCCCCGCCATCAGCCCTGCGCACAGCGCCACACACCCGATCAATCCAGACTTCACTGTCACGTCCCGCTCCTTGATGACTTTTCAGCCGCGCACTATCCCCTTCTCAACAAACTGTTTCAACCGAGCAAATGCTAAATGGCCATCACTCTCAGCGGTTCAGATAGACAAATGGAGCTAGCCGTTGCTACGCACGACACTGTAGTGTTGTGTAATACAAACCACTACATCGAGTTCGCCATGTCCGTCATGTCTCTACGTATCCCCGATGAAATTGCAGACACCCTCGCCAACCTCGCCAAAGCCACTGGCCGTAGCAAGTCTTACCTGGCAGTGGATGCATTGCGCGAATACCTGACGCGCGAGGCTTGGCAGATAGAAGAAATTCAACAAGCGCTGAAGGAAGCCGACGCCGGTGATTTCGCTTCTGCTGATGAAGTCAGGGCCATCGCCGAAAAATGGGATGCCAATGCGCGTTGAGTGGCTGAAAACTGCATTAAAGAATCTCGATGACGAAGCTTCCTACATTGCGATTGAAAATCCGAAGGCTGCCTCAGAGTTTGTTCAGGCCATTCTTGCCAGCGTTGATCACCTCGCCCGGTTTCCTGCCTCTGGACGAAAGGGGCGCTTAGCCGGAACACGAGAATGGGCTCTTCCTGATCGCCCCTATTTGATTCCGTACAGGGTGCGTCAGGGCTGTTTACAGGTTTTGCGTGTCTTCCATACCCGTCGACTCCCACCCAGCAAGTGGTAGAACGCGTTCATGCGCCGCTGATCAATGTCCCGCAGGCCCTGCCGACGACACCGTCAGAATCAGGTCCGTGCCGCTGGTGAAGGTGGTGTTGATTGAGTGGGGTGTTTGGGAGAAATGTGGCGGTTGTCGGGTGATGTGAGAACTCGGGGGATTTGTAGTGCCTGGAAGCCAGTTTTCGCGGGCAAGCCCGCTCCCACAGGGAGCGGCATTGGACACAGCATTTGTATGTCACCGCGGACACTGTGGGAGCGGGCTTGCCCGCGAAAGGGCCGGCCCGGTCATCGAAATCTTTCCCGCAAACGCTGCTCTCAAAACGCGTTGCGGAAAATCTCTTCGATCTGCCGCTGATCCGCCACACGCGGGTTGGTCAGACCGCAGGCGTCTTTGAGGGCATTGGCGGCGAGCATCGGGATATCGGTGAGTTTGGCGCCGAGCTCACGCAAACCGCCGGGAATCTCGACATCTTTGGCCAGGCTACGGATCGCATTGATCGCCGCTTGGGCGCCCTCTTCCGGACTGAAACCATGAACATCTGCGCCCATCGCGTGGGCCACATCGGTCAGGCGATCGGCACACACCAACGCATTGAACGTCTGCACATGTGGCAGCAATACGGCGTTGCACACGCCGTGCGGCAAGTCGTAGAACCCGCCCAACTGATGCGCCATCGCGTGCACGTAGCCAAGGGACGCATTGTTGAACGCCATGCCGGCAAGGAACTGCGCGTAGGCCATGTTCTCCCGCGCCGCGAGGTCGCTGCCGTCGCGCACAGCCAGGCGAAGGTTGTTGCTGATCAGGGTCATGGCCTTCAGCGCACAGGCGTCGGTGATCGGGTTGGCGGCAGTCGATACATAGGCTTCGATGGCGTGGGTCAGTGCGTCCATGCCGGTGGCGGCGGTCAGGCTTTTCGGCATGGCGACCATCAGTGCCGGGTCGTTGACCGACAACAGCGGCGTAACGTTACGGTCGACGATGGCCATTTTTACGTGGCGCGATTCATCGGTGATGATGCAGAACCGGGTCATCTCGCTGGCGGTGCCGGCGGTGGTGTTGATCGCGATCAGCGGCAGTTGCGGCTTGGTTGATTGATCGACGCCTTCGTAATCCCGAATCTGCCCGCCGTTGGTCGCGCACAGCGCAATACCCTTGGCGCAGTCGTGGGGCGAGCCGCCGCCCAGCGACACGACGAAATCACAGCGACTTTCCTTGAGCAGCCCCAGGCCGGACTCGACGTTGGCGATGCTCGGGTTCGGTTTGGCGCCATCGAAGATCACCGAGTCGATGTCCTGCATGGCCAGTTTCTCGGCGACCATGGCCGCCACGCCGGCCTTGGCCAGCCCCGCGTCGGTGACGATCAGTGCCTTGCGAAAGCCGTAGTTGCGGATCGCGACCATGGCTTCGTCGAGGCAGCCGCTGCCCATGATGTTGACCGCCGGAATGAAAAAGGTGCTGCTCATCGTGTCTCTCCTGACTGGGGCCAAATCGACAGCTGCGATCCGACGGGTACACACAGCATCGACCGATCGGTCATGGCGTATGTTGATCTGGCTCAATGCCCGCTCGTGATAAAGTCGCCGCCCATCAGCCCCTATGTTTTGAGATGTGCCAAGCAATGAGCGATTTTCTGGATGTCGACGCCACCCTCGAAGACTGGAGCAGCCTGCGCGCCGCGACCGATTTCAAGGGCTTGCTGGTGGGGAACGGCGCCAGCCGCGCGGTGTGGGACGACTTCGGTTATGACTCGCTGTTCGAAAACGCCCGTACTGTGGAAGACAAACCCCTGAGCCCATCGGAACTGGCGGTGTTCGACGCGATGCAGACGCGCAGCTTCGAACAAGTGCTCGGCGCGCTGAAAACCACCAGCCGGGTCAACAAGGCACTGGCCGTCAGCTCGGCAGCGCCGCGCAATCGCTACTACGCAATCAAGGAAGCGCTGATCAACAGCGTGCACGCCATCCATATTCCGTGGCGACTGGTGCAGGCCTCGACGCTGGCGACGCTCAATGAAGAACTGGCGCGCTATCGCACGGTGTTCACCACCAATTACGACTTGCTCAACTACTGGGCGCTCCAACACCGCAGCGAAGCCATCGACGATCTGTTCAATGGCCCGAATGCGAGTTTCGACCTGAGCGAAAGCGCCACGAAAAAACCGCGTTTACTGTACCTGCACGGCGGTCTGCATTTGGTGCGCAACCAGGATGGCACCGCGCGCAAACTGACCTCGACCGAAGGCACGCTACTCGGCAGCTTCGCGATCAACAACACTCTCAAGACGCTGGACGACGTGCCGCTGTTCATCAACGAAGGGCCGAGTGCCGAGAAACTCAGGACCATTCGCAGCTCGGATTATCTGTCGTTCTGTTACGCGCAGTTATTGGGTCATGGCGACAGTCTGTGCATCTTCGGCCATGCCTTGGCCGAGCAGGACAGCCACATCGTGCGGGCCTTGCGTTTGGCGAAACCGAAGGTGGTGGCGATCTCGATTTATCCGCGCAGTGCGGCGTTCATTCAGCATCAGAAGCGGCATTACGCGAAGGTGTTTGAAGGGACTGGGGTGGCGTTGCGGTTTTTTGATGCGAAGACGCATGCGTTGGGGAATCCGAAGTTGTCGGTGCCGGTCGAGGTTTAGCGGCGAGGCTTCTGACGTCATCGCCAGCCGGCTAGCCCACACAGGGGAATGTATTCCGATGTGGGACCTAGCCGGCTCGCACAGTTTGATTTTCAGTGTTTTCTAGAGAACCGGCAGGGTCTTGTCCTTGATGGTTTTGGTCGAACCGTTGGCCTTCACGCTGGCAATGCCTTTGTCGCACGCTGCATCCGAGGAATACGCTTCGCTGCTGCCGATGATCTGGTGATTGGCGGCTTTGAGATTGAAATAGGGATGACCGTCCTTGGTGGTTTTCTTCTCGTAACGCTCATCCAGCGGGCTGTTGGTCTGCACCGAGGCGATGCCGCCGTCGGCTGCCGCGCGAGTGGTGTAGAGCTCACTGGTGAGAATGGTTTCGGCGTTGGCTGCCTTGAGTACAAACCTGAACTGGCCGTTGCTGCTTTTACTGACTTCGTACCATCCGGACATGCTCGATTCTCCTTGGCGATTAAGAGGTTTCGCGCCTCAGAGTAAAGACCAGTCCAGAACATCTGTCGCCTGAACCGCCCCCTTCGCGAGCAAGCTCGCTCCCACATTGGAATGCATTTCCCTGTGGGAGCCAGCCTGCTGGCGATGGCGTCTGTCCGGTCTCGGCTATTTCACCACCGCCCGCACCACCGACAACTCCGGCGCAGCACTACGCCGTTGCGACAGATACCGCGTACAACTCACCCGCAGGAACGACGCAAAGTTCACCACTTCCCCACGATAATCCATCACCTCTTCATACAGCTTGGCGATCAGTTGATTGGTGGTCATGCCATCGACCTCGGCGATTTCGCTGAGGATGTCCCAAAACTGGTTTTCCAGGCGCAACGTCGTCACCACCCCGCAGATGCGCAGCGAACGCGAGCGCGATTCGTAGAGAATCGGGTCAGCCTTGACGTAGAGCTCGCACATGGGCGAATCCTCGTTACAGGGTGATTTTAGTGCCGAGCAAACCGAGGAAACCGGCCAGCCAGTTCGGATGCGCCGGCCATGCCGGGGCGGTGACCAGATTGCCTTGAACGTGGCCGTCGGTCACGGGAATGTCGATGTACGTGCCGCCCGCCAGTCGGACTTCCGGCGCGCAGGCCGGGTAGGCGCTGCATTCGCGCCCTTCGAGAACCCCCGCCGCCGCCAGCAACTGCGCGCCGTGACACACCGCTGCGATCGGCTTGCCAGCCTTGTCGAAGGCGCGTACCAGTTCGAGGACTTTTTCATTCAGTCGCAGGTATTCCGGCGCACGACCGCCGGGGATCACCAGCGCGTCGTAGTCGGCTTCGCTGACTTTGGCGAAATCGAAATTAAGGGCAAACAGGTGCCCGGGTTTTTCACTGTAGGTCTGGTCGCCTTCGAAGTCGTGGATGGCGGTGCGCACGGTTTTGCCGGCGGCCTTGTCCGGGCATACCGCGTGGACGGCGTGGCCGACCATTTGCAGGGCCTGGAACGGCACCATCACTTCGTAGTCTTCGACGTAATCGCCGACCAGCATCAGGATTTTTTTCGCGGCCATGGGGCGGACTCCTCTGGAAATTGCCTGGGAGTGTTCAAGGTAGACCTTATCGATCAGGGTGGGTAACAACCGGCTACTACCTAATAAGCCGCGAAGAGGCCCTCAAACTGTACGGATAAGTCTGTGCCTAGCTGTAACAGCCAGAAGGCCACGGTTTATGGCTTGATGAAGGCAATCCCCTGCCACCTTCAATTCTGGTCAACCTCATGTCTTCGCGCGAAAACACCGGCATGGCCCTCGGCCTGCTCGGGGTTGTGATTTTCAGCCTTACCCTGCCCTTCACCCGCATCGTCGTGCAGGAACTGCATCCCTTGCTCAACGGCTTGGGCCGCGCCTTGTTCGCGGCGATTCCGGCGGCTTTGCTGTTGTTATGGCGACGGGAGAAGTGGCCGACCTGGGCGCAGGTCAAAGGCCTGAGTCTGGTGATCGTCGGGGTGATTCTCGGTTTCCCGGTGTTGTCGGCCTGGGCCATGCAGACGTTGCCGGCGTCCCACGGTGCACTGGTCAACGGATTGCAGCCGTTGTGCGTGGCGCTTTATGCCGCTTGGTTGTCCCACGAACGGCCGTCAAAAGCCTTCTGGGCCTGCGCCGCGCTGGGCAGTGCGCTGGTGCTTGGTTATGCGTTGTTTACCGGGGCCGGCAGCATTCAGGCCGGGGATTTATTGATGCTCGGCGCGATTGCCGTGGGAGGTCTGGGCTATGCCGAGGGCGGCCGGTTGGCCAAGGAGATGGGCGGCTGGCAGGTGATCTGTTGGGCGCTGGTGCTGTCGACGCCGCTGTTGATCGGCCCGGTGTGGTACCTGGCGCTGCAACATCAGGGCGCGGTGTCAGCCAAGGCATGGTGGGCGTTTGGGTATGTGGCGCTGTTTTCGCAGTTTCTCGGCTTCTTCGCCTGGTACGCCGGGCTGGCCATGGGTGGCATTGCCCGGGTCAGTCAGATCCAGTTGCTGCAGATCTTCTTCACCATCGCATTTTCGGCGCTGTTCTTTGGGGAACATGTGGAGCCGATCACCTGGGTGTTTGCTTGCGGGGTGATTGCGACCGTCATGCTCGGTCGCAAGACCGCCGTGCAGCCAGCAAAGGCTGCCACTGCGTGAGATTCAGCTCAGATAACCATCCGCGCGCAGCAAGGTTTCCAGACAGTGCTCGCTGATGTTGTAGAACGCCTTCAATTCCTCAATCTTCACCAACAGCTGAGCCGGGTCTACCGGCTCGGCGCGTTTCACCGCCAGAATCATCTTGTTCTTGTTGGTGTGGTCCAGTGAAATGAACTCGAACACCTTGGTCTCGTAACCACAGGCCTCGAGGAACAGCGCACGCAAGCTGTCGGTGACCATTTCCGCCTGCTGGCCGAGGTGCAGACCGTATTGCAGCATCGGCTTGAGCAGCGCCGGGCTCTGGATTTGCAGGCGGATCTGTTTGTGGCAGCACGGCGAGCACATGATGATCGACGCGCCCGAACGAATGCCGGTGTGGATCGCGTAATCGGTGGCAATGTCGCAGGCATGCAGGGCGATCATCACGTCCAGCTCGCTCGGCGCCACGCTGCGCACGTCACCGCACTTGAACACCAGCCCCGGATGATCCAGCTTCGCCGCCGCAGCGTTGCACAGGTTGACCATCTCTTCGCGCAATTCGACGCCGGTGACTTCACCCTCGGCCTTCAAGGTGTTGCGCAGGTAATCGTGAATCGCGAAGGTCAGATAACCCTTGCCCGAACCGAAATCTGCGACCCGCACCGGCTTGTCCAGCGCCAGCGGGGACGAGGTCAGGGCATGGCTGAAGACTTCGATGAACTTGTTGATCTGCTTCCACTTGCGCGACATCGCCGGGATCAGCTCTTGTTGCGCATTGGTCACGCCCAGATCCTTGAGGAACGGTCGGCTCAACTCCAGAAAGCGGTTTTTTTCGCGGTTGTGTTCGGCGGACGGCGCTTCGCGCAGTTGCTGGGGTTTGCTCTTGAACAGCGAACTCTTGCCTTTTTTGCTGTATTCGAGCTGTGCTTCATCAGTCACGGCCAGCAAATGCGCATTTTTGAACGAGGCCGGCAACACCTCGGCAATCATCGCCACGCCTTCGGCCAATGGCAGATTCTTGGTGATGTCGCGGGTCTTGTAGCGATAGACGAAGGACAGGTTTGGCTGCGCCTTGACCGTCACCGGTTTGATGATGACCCGCTGCAGATCCGTTTCTTCACCGACGTATTTGGCCAGCACCAGTTTGATGAAACCGTTCTGCTCGAGGCTGGTTTGCAGCAGCTCGATGAACTGGGCGTGGTGATCTGGCGCCGATTTGGCGGATGGGGCGGTAACGGACATGAACAAGCGGCCTCGGGGGGCGAATCGGGAATGGCGGGTATTTTAGGGGGGATGGGGGTTGGGGACACGCTCTTATTTACCGAACGGTTTTAAATGAGGCCCTCACCCTAGCCCTCTCCCAGAGGTAGAGGGGACCGATTGGGGGATATTTGAGAAATTTACCGACTTGAAAGACTGGCGCTGAATCCATGATCGACCCGATTCTTGCTTGGCAGTGAATCCATCATCGACCCGGTTTTTCCTCGGATCTGAATCCATAATCGACGCGATCTTTCAGGTCGATGGATAGCGACGGACACCTCACCCCAGCCCTCTCCCTCTGGGAGAGGGCTGGGGTGAGGGTTTTCCTCATGCCAACACCACCAACCGGTTCGGCAACTCATTGCGCACCTGCGTCACCGGCACATGCACCTTCAACAACTCCCCACACGCCTCGACGCACTGCACAAACCCCTCAAGTGTGCGCCCCTGCCGCACTTGTTCGGTAAACGCCGCGACAATCGCATCCCAGTTTTTATTGTCCAGCCGACTGGAGATCCCCTCGTCCACCAGAATCTCCACGTAGCGTTCGGCCTCGCAGACAAAAATCAGCATGCCGGTGCTGCCCACCGTGTGATGCAGGTTTTGCTCAAGAAACTGCCGCCGCGCCAGATTCGAGGCGCGCCAGTGCCGCACGCGGCGCGGCACCAGGTGGGTGGTGATTTTCGGCAGACGAAACAGCAGGCACAGCACAATGAACAAGCCCCATTGCACCAACAGCAAACTGCGCAAGGTCAGCCAGCCGGTCAGGTAATGCACGACGCCCGGCACCACCAGCGCCAGCAAACTGGCCCAAAGCAACGGGATGTACGCGTAATCGTCGGCGCGGGCGGCCAGCACTGTCACCAGTTCGGCGTCGGTGTCGCGCTCGACCCGGGCGATTGCCTCGGCGACTTTGCGTTGTTCGTGTTCAGTCAGTAATGCCATGTCAAAGAGTGCCTGCTCATTATTGTTGTGTGCTCACCAGCCGCCGGACGAACCACCGCCGCCGAAACTGCCCCCGCCGCCGCTGAAGCCCCCGCCTCCACCGCCGCCGCCAAATCCACCACCACCGCCGAAGCCGCCGCCCGATCCACCGGAGCCGCCACGGCCGGCGGGAAGGATACCGAGCATCTGGCAGACAAACACCGTCAGGATGAACAACATCACCAGAAACACGAACAAGGCCGGGTGCCGGGAAACGAAATCGCTCTGCGGATCACCGCTCGATTCATACACCGTCGACGGCTCGTCCAGCGGATTGCCGCCCAACACCACCAGCATCGCCGCCACGCCGTCGCTGATGCCCTTACTGAAGTTGCCCGCCTTGAACGAGGGGGTGATGACTTGATGAATGATCACCGAAGTTTGCGCATCGGTCAGCCGATCCTCCAGGCCATAACCGACTTCGATGCGCAGTTTGCGCTCGTCCCGGGCGACGATCAGCAGCGCGCCATTGTTTTTGTCCTTTTGACCGATGCCCCAGTGTCGGCCCAGTTGTACGCCAAAATCCTCGATGGTGGTGCCCTGCAGATCCGGCAGTGTGACCACGACCAATTGCTCGCCCGTGGCCTGCTCGTGGGCCTGCAACTGTTGGCTCAGTTGCGCACGCACCGAGGGCTCGAGCATCTGCGCCTCGTCCACCACCCGCCCGCTCAGCGCCGGGAATGTCAACTCGGCCCGGGCGCTGACGGCGAACAGCCACAGCATCAGCACCAGGCCCATCTTCAACACACGCATGGATAACCTCGGATCAGAACTTCACTTCCGGGGCCTTTTCCGCGCCGGGCGTAGTGGCTTCGAAGGTCTCGCGGATCGACAAGTCGCTGTACATCACGCTGTGCCAGAGGCGACCGGGGAAGGTGCGGATCTCGGTGTTGTATTTCTGCACCGCCAGAATGAAATCGCGCCGCGCCACGGCAATACGGTTTTCCGTGCCTTCAAGCTGCGATTGCAGGGCGAGGAAGTTCTGGTTGGCCTTCAGGTCCGGATAACGTTCGGAGACCACCATCAAGCGACTCAACGCGCCGCTCAACTGATCCTGCGCCTGCTGGTACTGCTTGAGCTTCTCGGGATTGTCGAGGGTGCTGGCATCGACCTGGATCGACGTGGCCTTGGCCCGGGCCTCAATCACCGCGGTCAGGGTTTCCTTTTCGTGGGCGGCATAGCCCTTCACCGTTTCCACCAGATTGGGAATCAGGTCGGCGCGGCGCTGGTACTGGTTCTGCACCTGGCCCCACGCAGCCTTGGCCTGCTCGTCGAGGGTCGGGATGTTGTTGATGCCGCACGCGGTCAGCAACATCGCCAGCACCAGTAACGAGGCGACCTGCAAGCGTGAGCGAGTGGTAGGACTTACATTCATGGCAGTGATGCTCCCTGGCACATTTCATTTTAAAAACCGCCCGCGAAACACTCGGGGCCGGCTCTTGGGGCATAATCGGCCGCGCTACTGGATTGCTACGGGCCGATGGGCTAAAAAGAGGCCCTGCGCAGACGCGGCCAACTGTCCGCTGTCGTTTTTTGGCTCTGCGTTTTTGCGCCTGCACCCGAACAACAATAGTCGCTCCCTAAATTTTGGCTGGCCGGCATTGCATTGCCGTTTGCGCCCTTGAGAAAAACATTCATGAAGAAGCTGTGTTTGCTGGGCCTGTTCGTCAGCCTGGCCAGTCATCAAGTATTGGCCGCTGAGACCCCGGTACCCCTGGAAAACAAGGACGCCTTCATCAGCAACCTGATGAAGCAAATGACCCTCGACGAGAAGATCGGCCAGTTGCGCCTGATCAGCATCGGCCCGGAAATGCCGCGCGAGCTGATCCGCAAGGAAATCGCCGCCGGCAACATCGGTGGCACGTTCAACTCGATCACCCGCCCGGAAAACCGTCCGATGCAGGACGCCGCCATGCGCAGCCGCCTGAAGATTCCGATGTTTTTCGCGTACGACGTGATCCACGGTCACCGTACGATATTCCCGATTCCACTGGCCCTCGCTTCGAGCTGGGACATGGACGCCATCGGCCAGTCCGGCCGCGTTGCGGCCAAAGAAGCCGCCGCCGACAGCCTCGACATCACCTTCGCGCCGATGGTCGACATCTCCCGCGACCCGCGCTGGGGCCGCAGCTCTGAAGGCTTCGGTGAAGACACCTACCTGACTTCGCGCATCGCCAGAGTCATGGTCAAGGCCTATCAGGGCGAAACCCCGAGCGCGGCCGACAGCATCATGGCCAGCGTCAAGCACTTCGCCCTGTACGGCGCGGTCGAGGGCGGTCGCGACTACAACACCGTGGACATGAGCCCGGTGAAGATGTACCAGGACTACCTGCCACCGTACCGCGCGGCGATCGACGCCGGCGCGGGCGGTGTGATGGTGGCGTTGAACTCGATCAACGGTATCCCGGCCACCGCCGACACTTGGCTGATGAACGATTTGCTGCGCAGGGACTGGGGCTTCAAGGGCCTTGCGGTCAGCGACCACGGCGCGATCTTCGAGCTGATCAAGCACGGCGTTGCCCGCGACGGTCGGGAAGCGGCGAAGCTGGCGATCAAGGCCGGCATCGACATGAGCATGAACGACACCCTGTACGGCAAAGAGCTGCCGGGGCTGCTCAAGTCCGGCGAGATCGAACAGAAACACATCGACAACGCCGTGCGCGAAGTCCTCGCGGCCAAGTACGACATGGGCCTGTTCAAGGACCCGTACCTGCGCATCGGCAAGGCTGAAGACGATCCGGCCGACACCTACGCCGAAAGCCGTCTGCACCGCGCCGAGGCCCGCGAAGTGGCACGCCGCAGTCTGGTGCTGCTGAAGAACCAGAACGAAACCCTGCCGCTGAAGAAAACCGCGAAAGTCGCACTGGTCGGTCCGTTGGCCAAAGCGCCAATCGACATGATGGGCAGTTGGGCCGCCGCCGGCCGTCCGGCGCAATCGGTGACGCTGTTCGATGGCATGAGCGCAGTGATCGGCGACAAGGCGAACCTGATCTACGCCCGTGGCGCCAACATCACCGGCGACAAGAAGGTGCTCGACTACCTGAACTTCCTCAACTTCGATGCGCCGGAAGTGGTGGATGATCCGCGTCCGGCCAACGTGCTGATCGACGAAGCGGTGAAAGCCGCCAAGGACGCTGACGTGATCGTTGCAGCGGTGGGCGAGTCCCGTGGCATGTCCCACGAGTCCTCCAGCCGTACCGACCTGAACATCCCGGAAACACAGCGCGAGTTGATCCGCGCCCTGAAGGCGACCGGCAAACCGCTGGTGCTGGTGTTGATGAACGGCCGTCCGCTGACCATTCTCGAAGAGAACCAGTCGGCCGACGCGATTCTGGAAACCTGGTTCAGCGGCACCGAGGGTGGCAACGCCATCGCTGACGTGCTGTTCGGCGACTACAGCCCGTCGGGCAAACTGCCGGTGACCTTCCCGCGCTCCGTGGGCCAGATTCCGACCTACTACAACCACCTGAGCATTGGCCGGCCATTCACGCCGGGCAAACCGGGCAACTACACCTCGCAGTATTTCGATGACACCACAGGTCCCCTGTTCCCGTTTGGTTATGGCCTGAGCTACACCGATTTCAGCCTGAACGACATGGCGCTGTCGTCGACCACCCTGAACACCACCGGCAAGCTCGACGCCAGTGTCATGGTGAAGAACACCGGCAAACGTGACGGCGAAACCGTGGTGCAGTTGTACATTCAGGACGTCACCGGCTCGATGATCCGCCCGGTGAAGGAACTGAAGAACTTCCAGAAAATCATGCTCAAGGCCGGCGAACAGAAAGTCGTGCACTTCACCATCACCGAGGATGACCTGAAGTTCTACAACGCCCAGCTCAAATACGCGGCAGAGCCTGGCAAGTTCAACGTGCAGATCGGCCTGGACTCGCAGAATGTAAAGCAGCAGAGTTTCGAACTGCTGTAATCATCAGAACACCGCAATAACTTGTGGGAGCGAGCCTGCTCGCGAAAGCGGTCATTCAGATAAAACAATGCTGACTGACATACCGACTTCGCGAGCAGGCTCGCTCCCACAGTGGTTTTTGGGCATGGCTGCTAGCCCCGTCTATCCAGAATATTGACCACCAACCGATCCACCCACCCCCAAACCCGCTGCTTGACCCGCCGCCACAACGGCCGCTTCCGCCACTCCTCCAGACTCACCCGCTGGCTCAAGCCGAAGTCTTTCTCGAAACTCGCCACCACCGCTGCCGTCAACGACGGGTCCAGCGCTTCAAGGTTCGCCTCCAGATTGAAACGCAGATTCCAGTGATCGAAGTTGCACGAACCGATGCTCACCCAGTCATCCACCAGCACCATTTTCAGGTGCAGGAAACACGGCTGGTATTCGAAGATCTGCACCCCGGCCTTGAGCAGGCGCGGGTAGTAGCGGTGCCCGGCGTAGCGCACGGACGGGTGATCGGTGCGCGGCCCGGTCAACAGCAGCCGCACGTCGACACCGCGAGCGGCGGCTTTGCGCAGGGAGCGGCGGATATTCCAGGTGGGCAGGAAGTACGGCGTGGCCATCCAGATGCGTTTCTGCCCACTGTTCAAGGCACGAAACAGTGATTGCAGAATGTCGCGGTGCTGGCGGGCATCGGCGTAAGCCACGCGCCCCATGCCCTCGCCCATGTCCGGCACTTTGGGCAAGCGTGGCAGGCCGACATGCGCCGACGGTTTCCACGCTCGGCGATGGCGGTTGGCGGTCGAACAGCACCTGCCAGTCGAGCACCAGCGGGCCGGTGATTTCCACCATCACTTCGTGCCATTCGCTGGTCTCTTTTTCAGGCGTCCAGAACTCATCGGTGACACCGGTGCCGCCGACCACGGCAAGACGCTGATCGACCAGCAGCAGCTTGCGGTGATCGCGATAGAAGTTGCCGAGCCAGCGCCGCCAGTGCAGGCGATTGTAGAAACGCAATTCAACCCCGGCGTGAGTCAGACGCTGACGCAGGTTGAGGGTGAACGCGAGGCTGCCGTAATCATCAAACAGGCAACGCACCCGCACGCCACGTTCGGCGGCTTGCACCAGCGCTTGCACCACGGCTTCGGCACAGGCGCCCGCCTCGACCAGGTACAACTCCAGTTCGACTTGCTCTTCGGCGCGGGCAATCTCCACCAGCATGCGCGGGAAAAATTGCGGGCCGTCGATCAACAGCTCGAAGCGATTGCCGTCACGCCAGGGGAAGATCGCGCCGCGCATGTCAGCGCGCCGTGAAGATCAGCACCGCACCCACCGGCACCGACAGACTGATGGCCGACAGATCGGCCAGTTTGCGCAGGCTTTCCAGCCCCGGGACGAGATCGAAGTCTTCGGCGTTGATCACCAGCGGCTCCAGTGTCACCACTTGAAAACGCCGGTCATCGAGACGCGTCGCCAGCAGTTCGGCCGGGTATTCGTGCTGCTTGCCGTGCAGGTTGACGGTCAGCGGCAGGCGCAATTCAAGCTGCGCGCCGGGGGCCAGGTCGTTGATCGGGCGCAGGTCGATCTGAGTGGTGATGGTCGCGTCGGGAAACTGCTCGATCTGGAACAGCTCCTTGCGCATCCGCTCATCGCGCAGCGGGATGCCGCTGTTGATCGAGTCCAGTTCGACTTCGACCTCGGCGCGACCGTTAGGGTCGACTTTGCCGTGCAGCACCAGAAAGCGCTGCACTTCGGAAACATGGGCGTTTTTCGTGCTGACGAACGACAGCCGCGATGACTCGCCGTCCAGATACCAATTGGCCTGCGCCGGCAGCGCGGCGGCGGCCAGCAGCAGGCTGGCGAAGGCATTACAGAGGGAGCGGTTGAACATTGAAGACTCGTGGGGTCGATAAACCTGAGCCGAACATTAACCGCCCGTGGATGTATTGCAAACCGTGGAGCGTAAAAGACTGTCAGGCCAATGCTTGCTGCACATCACCAATGGTCGCCGCCAGGCTATTGAGGTGCAGGCTCAACACCCGCTCCACCGGCGCCTGATCCATCGGCCAGTGCAATGCCATGCTGCCGACCAGTCGCCCTTGCGCACGGATCGGCAACGCCACCGCACGAATCAGAAACGGCAAGCGCACCGGGTATTCCCAGTAACCTTCGGTGCGCTGGCCAAAGCCCTGCTGCAACGCCGACTCGGTGGCCTGTAACAGACCTTCATCGCTCAACTGCTCGCGTTCGGCTAAGCGTTCGACCTCATGGCTGTCGAGTTCACCCAGACACGCTCGGCCCATCGCCGAATGAAACAGGCTGGCGTGATGCCCGACGATCTGGCAGTTGTTCGGATAGCGTTTGCGCAGTACCTGCGGGATCGCACTTTCCATGACTTCAACCCGCTCACCGTCGAAGCACGACAAGTCCGCGACCAGCCCGGTGCGTTCGCTCAACTCAAGCAACATCGGCGCCGCACTCTCCACCAGATGCCGCTTGAAACGCTGCTGACGATCACCGAACAGGCGCTTGGCGCACAGGCGATATCGCCGGTCGCTGAGGCCGCGGTAGATCCAGCCCTGCTCCTGCAAGGTCGCGAGCATCCGCGACACCGTGGCTTTGGGCAGCGTCGTCAGGTAGTGCAACTCCTCCAGCCCCAACGCCTGATGCTCGCCGAGCAACTCGACGATCGCCAGCGCCCGTTCGACCGAGCGCACGCTGCCGGTGTCTGCCTTGCTGCCCATAGGATCGACCTCCATGGTTACGAATGGATGATCACTTTTTGCAGCAAGATACGAGCCGCTCAGGCCGGTTGCAGGCATGGCGGCGGGCGCCGTTCGACCCAGCGGGTCAGTTGTTCGTGGGCGTAGGCCAGTTGCAAAACCGCACGATCCGCCTGGGCCGGGCCAATGATTTGCAGGCCCATCGGCAACCCCGCCGGGTTGAAACCGACCGGCACACTCATGCTCGGCAGTCCCGCCAATGTCGGGCCGATGACCACCTCCATCCAGCGGTGATAGGTGTCCATGGCGCGCCCACCAACGACGCGCGGCCACGGCTGTTGTGCATCAAAAGGGAACACTTGGGCGGTGGGCAGCAGCAGGAAATCGTAACGTTCGAACAGTTTGCTTAGCGCGCAATACCACTCGCTGCGCGCGACCGATGCCTGATAAACGTCGGCGGCGCTCAGACGCAATCCACCCTCCACTTCCCACTGAGCTTCAAGCTTGAGCAGTTCGCGTTTGCGCGGGTCGGCATACGCCGCGCCGAGGCTGCCTTGCACCAGAAAGTGCCGATGGGTCAGCCAGGTCTGCCACAAGCGCTGCATGGAAAAATCCGGCTGGCAGGCTTCGACCTGACAACCCAGCGCAGTGAAATCCGCCAGCGCCGATTCGCACAGACTCAGCACGCCGTCGTCCATCGGCAGATAGCCGTTGTAGTCGCCGAGCCAGCCGATACGCACGCCGGTGAAATCCCTTTGCAGCCCTTCGGCAAACTCCTGCGGTTGATCCTTCAGCGACAGCGGTACGCGCGAGTCGTAACCGGCCTGCGTCGACAGCAGCCGTGCGACGTCAGTAACGCTGCGGCCCATCGGGCCTTCGGTGGCCAGTTGCTGGACGAACACTTCAGGCCCCGGCCCGTGGGGCACGCGGCCCTGTGACGGGCGAAAGCCGAAGACGTTATTGAACGCCGCCGGGTTGCGCAGCGAGCCCATCATGTCGCTGCCATCGGCCACCGGCAGCAAACGCAGGGCCAGCGCCACCGCCGCCCCGCCGCTGCTGCCGCCGGCAATCAAGCTCGGGTCATAGGCGTTGGTGGTGGTGCCAAACACCGTGTTGTAGGTCTGCGAACCGAGGCCGAATTCCGGCACGTTGGTCTTGCCGATGATGATAGCGCCGCACGCGCGTACACGGGCCACGCTGATCGCGTCATGCTGAGGCACTTGCTCGGCGAACAGCGGCGAGCCCATGGTGGTGCGCAAACCAGCGGTGGCGGCCAGATCCTTGATCGCCTGTGGCATGCCGTGCATCCAGCCGCGAGACTGGCCGCGATCCAGTTGGCGGTCGCACTCATCAGCTTCGCGAAGCAGGTCTTCATCAGCACGCAACGACACCAGCGCATTGACCGACGGATTGAAGCGCTCGATGTGCGCCAGATACGCCTGCATCACTTCGCGACACGACACCTGGCGCGCATGAATTGCCCGGGACAGCGCATCGGCATCGAGGGCAACAATCGGGTGGATGGCTAACGGGCTCACGGTTTCACTCCCACATTGAGCGCGACGGGTTTCTTCGCGCGCGGCGCTTCCTGCAAGCAGTAAGTACCGAGCAGGGTCAGCAGGCAAGCGAACAACACGTAGAAGGCTGGCGCTACCGGCGTATTCAAGACTTTGCTCAGCCAGGTGACGATCAACGGTGCGAAACCACCGAACAGCATCACCGCCACGTTGTAGGCCACCGAGACGCCGGTTGAGCGCACTTCGATGGGAAACTGCTCGGCCAGCGCAGTCGGGGCCGGGCCGAAGAAGCCGCCAATGGCACTGCACAGCAACAGTTGCATCACCAGCAGACGCTCGATCGACGGCGCAGCCGCTACCCACACATACAGCGGATAGACCATCAAGAAAAACGCCAGGGTGAAGGCCATCAACACGGGCCGCCGCCCCACGCGATCCGACAGCGCGCCGGACAGCGGAATCACCACGGTCATCAGCGCCACGGCGAGCATCTGCACCAGCAACACCTGATCCAGTGGCAGACCGAGATTGGTGTGGGCGAAGGTCGGCATGTTCACCAGCACCACGTAGAACGACACCGTGGCCCCGCACGCCAGCCCCATCGACACCAGCAGACTGCGGCGATGTTCGCGGATCACCTGCCACAAGCCCGGTGCCGCACCTTTGGCTTGCTTGCGCGCTTCGAGGAATTCTTCCGGTTCTTCCATGTGCTTGCGAATCCACAAGCCGACCGGGCCGATCAACAGACCGAGCACGAACGGGATCCGCCAGCCCCAGGTGTCCAGCGCCTCAGGCGTAAACAGGTGGGTGACCAACGCCACCATCGCCGCGCCAGCAAAAACCGCCAGACATTGCCCGACCAGTTGCCACGAACCATACAAACCTTTGCGATGGGCCGGCGCGCTCTCCACCAGAAACGCCGTGGCGCTGGCGTATTCACCGCCGGTAGCAAAGCCTTGAAGCATCCGCGCAACGACGATCAGCAACGGCGCGCCCATGCCGATGGCTGCGTAGTTCGGCGCAAAAGCGATCAGCGCAATGGACACGGTCATCAGCCGGATGATCATCTGCATCGCCGCTTTGCGGCCCTTGCGGTCGGCATACATGCCGAGCAGGATGCCGCCCAGCGGGCGCATGAAGAAGCCGACGCCGAAGGTCGCCAGCGCCATCAACAGCGAGGCGTAGCCATCTTCGGAGGGAAAAAATTGCCGGGCGATGATGCTCGCCAGAAAGCCGTAAACGATGAAGTCATACCATTCCAGCGCATTGCCGATAACGGCGGCGACCACTTGCCGGGTACGCGAAACGCCTGTGCTCGAAGCCTGCATGGGGAATTCTCCAAAAGCTGTTGGGTGATGACCCGCGCACCAGGGCGCCCGGGGTTCAGCGGCAGCAGAAAGTGAAGAAATCAGGCCGGCTTGAGCCAGCTCTCGGTCAGCGCGCCCCAATACGCCGCGCCGGTCAGCAGGATGTCGTCATTAAAGTCATACGCGGGGTTGTGCACCATCGGCCGCGACACGCCGTTGCCGATAAACAGATACGCGCCAGGGCAACGCTGGAGCATCCAGGCGAAGTCTTCGCTGCCCATCAATTTTGGTGTGTTGCCATCGACGGCGTCGGCGCCGACCAACTCGACGCCAACCTGACGGGCGAACTCGGTTTCGGCGGCGTGGTTGACCAGCACCGGGTAGGCCGGGCGGTGTTCGATGTGCGAGGTGCAGCCGAAACTTTCGGCCTGGGTTTCAATGATCGAGCGCACGCGGTCGAGGGTCTGTACCCGCACTTCAGCGTTGAGCGCACGCAGGCTCAGGCGCAGGATCGCCTGTTGCGGAATGACGTTGGCCGCCTCCCCTGCTTGCAGCGCACCGACCGTTACCACTGCCGCCTGTTGCGCATCGATGTTGCGCGAAACAACGGTTTGCAGGGCCATGACAGCGCTCGCCGCCGCGACCAGCGGATCGACCGCCAGATGCGGCATCGAACCGTGGCCGCCGACGCCTTCGATGGTCACGGTGAGCAGATCCTGCGACGCCATCATCGGCCCTTCGCGAAAGCCTAGGTGCCCGGCAGGCAGGCCCGGCATGTTGTGCATGCCGAACAGCGCATCGCACGGGAAACGTTCGAGCAGGCCATCGGCAAGCATCGCTTCGGCGCCGCCCTGGCCCTCTTCGGCGGGTTGAAAAATCAGCGTGAGGGTGCCGTCGAACTGGCGGGTTGCGGCCAGATAACGCGCGGCGCCGAGGAGCATCGCGGTATGCCCGTCGTGACCGCAGGCGTGCATGCAGCCCTGATGCTGGCTGCTGTAAGCGACACCGGTGTTCTCGATGATCGGCAACGCGTCCATGTCGGCGCGCAGACCGAGTTTTCGCGAGCTGCTGCCGTTACGCAGCACGCCGACCACGCCGGTCTTGCCGATGCCGGTATGGACTTCGTAACCCCAGCTTTCGAGCGATTGGGCGACCAGCGCCGAAGTGCGATTTTCCTCGAAGCCGAGTTCGGGGTGAGCGTGAATGTCCTGGCGGGTGGCGTGCAGGTCGCTGGCCACGTCGTTGAGCCAGGCCAGAATGTGCTGATGTCGGGGCATGACGGTTCTCCTCGCGCGGGTGTTCCCGGTCTTTTTGTTCGGTCAGATTTCACGACACGTACAAGGCAGGTCGTGCTCACCGCCAGATAACCGCGAGATGCGCGCGAGGACAATCGAATGTGGTTCCGCAGAGTGGAACCTGACTTCATCGAACTCCTACAGGGGGATTGGGTTTTTTCAAGGATTGAGACGACAGCCCTGGCGCTCGCTCAACCATTGCGCGCTGCTGCTGCGGCCCATGCCGCTGACGGTGATGGTTTTGCTCGCAGGCTCATCGGCAAAGAGGCTGGTCGGCAGCCACTGCTTCACATAGCCACGGCAATACTCGGCCTCGTTGTTCATCACGTAGCGGCACGAACAATATTCCTTGGCGGTGTAGGCGCTGATGATGTCGGGGAAGGCCCACAAATTTTCGCGCTCGTACCCGATCCAGCCGAGCAACAGCACAAGCAACACCAGCAACAACCGCTTCATGGCTGCACCGCCGCGAGCACACGCTTGAGCAATTCGTTGTGCCGGTAGCTGCCGTCACGATCATCGGCGTAGCGCACGATCACCAGTTTTTCGCTGGGAATCACGTACAGCGCCTGGCCCCAATGGCCGAGGGCGGCGTAGGTGTCGGGCGGTGCGTCGGGCCAGGGCGATGCGGTGCCATCCACCGGGCGATTGAGCCACCACTGGCCGCCGGGTACGGCTTCGTCCTGCTGGGCCTTGTAACCGGCGAACGGCTTGAGGTTGAAGGCGACCCAGTCCTTTGGCAGCAATTGCCGATCATTCCAGCGTCCGTCGCGGGCCATCAACAGACCGACTCGCGCCAGATCCCGCGCGGTGAGATAGGCGTAAGACGAAGCGACAAAAGTGCCGCTCGCATCCGTCTCCCACACCGCGCTGCGAATGCCCAAAGGCTCGAACAAGGCTGTCCACGGATAGTCGGAATAACGCTGCGGGCCGACGATGGATTTCAACGCGGCCGCCAGCAGATTGCTGTCACCGCTGGAATAACGGAAGGCCTGCCCCGGTTCCGCATAGGCATCGTGATCGGCAGTGAACGCAGCCATGTCGCGATGGCCACGGGTGTAAAGCATTGCCACCACCGAGGATTTCAACGGGGCGTATTCGTAGTCTTCCTGCCAGTCGATTCCCGAGGCCCAGTGCAGCAGATCCGCGAGGGTGATGGCCGGGTGTTTTTCCAGCGCCGGGTAGAACTTCACGGCGGCGTCTTCAAGTTTGAACAGACCTTCGCCGTAAGCCACACCGAGCACGGTGGCCATCAGGCTTTTGCTGATCGACCAGGTCAAGTGCGGGGTGTCGGCGGTGGTCGGGCCGGCGTAGCGTTCATAGATGACTTGGCCATCGCGGATGATCAGCAAGGCGTCGGTGCGGATGCCTTGGCGGGTGGTGTCGTCGCGGGGTGGGAAGGCGTAGGTCTCAAGGTCTTTAATCGCTGTAATCTGCGGGCCGACCGGCCATTGCTCGTCTGGCCATTGTTCGGCCTGAACGGTGGCGCTGATCAGCAAAAGAAGCAGGGACAGGCCTTTGAACATGGTGAGGGCTCTTGGGGAGAACCTGCTGAGGGTAGTCGGGGTTTATGACAGATGTGTGGTGATGTTGAGGCCGCCTTCGCGAGCAGGCTCGCTCCCACAGTTCGATCGCATTCCAACTGAAGAAACTCGGTTAACTGTGGGAGCGAGCCTGCTCGCGAAGAGGCCGGTCAGGCCTGCGCCAAAGCCTTGGCCAGCCGCTTGGCCCTGGCGCCCGAAGCCAATTGCATCACCGACTGATCGCGCTGCCACATCGCCGCCCAGTCCGAATTGCCGCCAGCCAACGCCTGATCAATCTCCGGTTTCAACGAATCAAACTGCGCAAACAATCCACCCAACAACACATGCCCGGCCGGATTGTTCGGCGGCTGCCGACTCATTTCCGCGCACCCGGCCAACAACGCCAGCAAACGCAATTGCAGTATCTGTGGCCAGTCGCTGTCCTGCCCGACGCCATAAAGCCAAGCGGTCATCGCACTCAGCACATAGACATCTTCCAGCGTGCGAAACGGTTTGACGTAAGCATCCCAACCGTCCCCCGCAAGTAAACCGCACAAGGCGCCGTCGAGGTGCAGCCGGCCATGGCTGATGTCCGGCATCAGCGGCAGTGGCGGCAGTTTTTCCAGCGTTACGCCGGGCTCACCGGGATACACCACCGCCAGACTCAGGCGCGGCGTTTCGCCGGGTTCTTCGCTGCGCGCGGCAATCAGCAGCCAGTCCGCCGCATCGCCGGCGGTGAGGAAATCCTTGCGGCCGCTCAGGCGCAAATCAGTCAGCCGGGTCTGCATATCGGCCGGGCGCAAGCTGCGCTGTTCCGTTGCACACAGCGCGCCGAGGCTCAGCGGTGCACTCGGCCACAGCATGCGCAACGCCGCCTGATAACCGACCAGAAACGCCAGCCCCGGCGTCGCCATCCGCCGCCCGCCCGCCATCGCCAATTCGAATGGCGTGACGTTGCCCAGTTGATGCAACAACGTCGCAAAACCCTCCGCCAGGTCAGCCACGGCGGGCAATCGTTCGCGGCTTTCGAGCAGATCTGACCAGGGCATAAGAGGCTCCTTGTGGGCTGTCATATAAGCATCACCAAACTTTCATGGCGATGACACCGGGGCTACATAGCCTGACTTTGCACAACACGGCTGCATAAAGAAAGTCGATCGGCTGCAACCCACGACGGGTTAAAGGCCCGTACGGAGATTCACATGACTCAGATCGCCCGCATCAGCGACACCGGCAATGAACGCCGTCTGCAAGCCGAACGCCTGATCGGCGCCGAGGCCTTGCAGCAAGCCCAAGCCTTGCGATTCAGCGTATTCAGCGGCGAATTCAACGCCAAGCTGAAAGGCGCAGAACTGGGTCTGGACATGGATGATTATGATGTTCACTGCAGCCATATCGGCGTGCGTGACCTGAACACCGGGCGCCTGGTGGCGACCACGCGGTTACTTGATCACACCGCCGCCAGCACCCTGGGCAAGTTCTACAGCGAAGAAGAGTTCAGCCTGCATGGCCTCGCCCATTTGAAAGGCCCGATCCTCGAAATCGGCCGCACCTGCGTCGACCCGGCCTACCGCAACGGCGGCACCATCGCCGTGCTGTGGGGCGAACTCGCCGAAGTGTTGAATCAGGGCGGTTACAGCTACCTGATGGGTTGCGCGAGCATTCCGATGCAGGACGGCGGCGTGCAGGCCCACGCGATCATGCAGCGTCTGCGTGAACGTTATCTGTGCACCGAACACTTGCGCGCCGAGCCGAAAAAGCCGTTGCCGACTCTGGATATTCCATCGAACGTGATCGCCGAAATGCCGCCGCTGCTCAAAGCCTATATGCGTCTGGGCGCGAAGATCTGCGGCGAGCCGTGCTGGGATGAAGATTTCCAGGTCGCCGACGTGTTCATCCTGCTCAAGCGCGACGAGCTCTGCCCACGCTACGCCAAACACTTCAAGGCGGCCGTGTGATGAGTCGCCTGCGGGTGTACGCGCGGATCGCGCGAGTGCTATTGGTGGTCTCGCTGGGCTTGAGCATGGCCACTGTCTTCGGCGTGTTCGAACGCATTGGCCTGGCGCATTCGATGGAACGCCGCCAACGCTGGTCGCGGTTTTTCATGGCGCGCCTGAGCAATGCCCTGCCCTTTCGTGTGAGCGTTCACGGTGAGCTGCCAAAACAGCCGATGTTGTGGGTCAGCAACCACGTTTCCTGGACGGACATTCCGCTGCTCGGCATGCTCACGCCGCTGTCGTTTCTGTCCAAGGCCGAAGTACGCACCTGGCCGGTGGCCGGTTGGCTGGCGGCCAAGGCTGGCAGCCTGTTCATCCGTCGCGGTTCGGGCGACAGCCAGTTGATCCGCAAGCAGATGACCCGTCACCTGCAAACCGATCACTCGCTGCTGATGTTCCCGGAAGGCACCACCACCGACGGCCGTTCGCTGCGTACCTTTCACGGTCGCTTGCTGTCGGCGGCGATTGATTCGCAAGTGATGCTGCAACCGGTGGCAATCCGTTATCTGCGTGACGGCGAAATCGATGCGCTGGCGCCGTTCATTGGTGACGATGATTTGCTGTCGCACCTGATGCGCTTGTTCAGCAATGATTGCGGGGATGTTGAGGTTCATCTGCTCAAGCCGATTGCATGCGAAGGCCGGGAGCGTGCGGCGCTGGCGTTTGAAGCGCAGCAGGCGGTGCAGAAGGTGTTGTTTGGGGCGATCCCGGAAAAACAACAAGCCCCGATGCGTCCGGCTATCGCGGCCTGAATACCCGAGCGCATACGCATGATCATTGTGGTGAGGGGATTTATCCCCGATCGGCTGCGCAGCAGTCGCAAATTTATGCACGCGATTTACCTGGCGAACCGCGATTGCAGAATTTGGGGCCGCTGCGCGACCCGTCGGGGATAAATCCCCTCACCACAGGCTCATTCCTACATCAGATTTTCTGTAATCCGCAGTTCTGGGCAAAATCCTGAAGCTGCGGGTAGAACAACGCAAAGTCTCCACTGAGCGGCTCATACAACCGCCGCAACTCCTGCATCGCCCCCGCCAACTCTTCCGGCCGGGTCAGGCGCCGGGAGATCCCGCGCAACACCTGCTCCAGCACTTCAAACTCCTGATACGACCCCAACCAGTCATTGGCGACCATGTGCGGCGCAATCTTCGCCAGTCGCTCGGGCAGTTGCTGCTCGCGAGACAACACGCGATAAACATCAGCGGTGAACTGCTCCAACGGCTGATCGGCGTACAACCTCCAGTCCCGCGCCAGGCAATGGTCGAAAAACACATCAAGGACGATCCCCGCGTAACGTCGCCGGGTCTCGGAAAATCGCCCCAGCGCGATATCCACCAAAGGATGGCGATCGGTAAAAACGTCAATCCGTCGGTGCAGTTGAATGGCCGCCTCGAGCTCCGGAGCAAACTGCCCTTGCAGCCGACCTTTGACGAAATCGCCATACAGGCTGCCGAGTAATTGCTCGGGGCGCTGGCCACCGAGGTGCAAATGTGCGAGATAGTTCATGGGCGCAGCTTAGCACTGCGCCTTCGTTTCAATACACTCAACGCATCGTTATAACCCGATATACCGATTTACGCGGTCGTAAGATCAAATTCATATTGGTATATCGCGAAGTACCGATTTAAAGTTCGCCTCATCGCGATATAGCGCTACAGACATCACGAGCCCAAGCCATGAACATCGACCTCGACGAAATAATAAAAGCCCTGGCACACCCAGTACGGCGAGACATCCTCAACTGGTTGAAAGATCCCAAAGCCGAGTTCCCGGAACAGATCCACAACCACGAGTACGGCATCTGCGCCGGGCAAATCGATCAACGCTGCGGCCTGTCGCAGTCGACGGTTTCCGCCCATCTGGCAACCCTGCAACGCGCCGGGTTGATCAGCAGCCAGAAAGCCGGTCAATGGCACTTTTTCAAACGTAACGAGGACGTGATCCAGACGTTCCTCAGCACCCTCAGTAAAGAGCTCTGACCCTTAACGTCAGCCAGCCCACAAGGAATCAACGATGCCCCTCTCGCTACTCATACTCGCCTTGAGCGCCTTCGCCATCGGCACCACCGAGTTCGTCATCATGGGCTTGCTGCCCGATGTGGCGGCCGACCTCGGTGTGTCGATCCCCGGCGCCGGCTGGCTGGTGACCGGTTACGCCCTGGGCGTGGCCATTGGTGCACCGTTCATGGCACTGGCCACCGCCAAACTGCCGCGCAAGGCTGCTCTGGTAGCGTTGATGGGCATTTTCATCGTCGGCAACCTGCTTTGCGCCATCGCCAGTGACTACAACGTGCTGATGTTTGCCCGTGTCGTCACCGCGCTGTGCCACGGTGCGTTCTTCGGTATCGGTTCGGTAGTGGCCGCAGGTCTGGTGGCACCGAACAAACGCGCTTCGGCAGTCGCTTTGATGTTCACCGGTTTGACCCTGGCGAACGTCCTTGGCGTGCCATTGGGCACCGCGTTGGGTCAGGAAGCCGGCTGGCGCTCGACCTTCTGGGCAGTGACGGTGATTGGTGTGATCGCACTGATCGGCCTGATCCGTTTCCTGCCGGCCAAGCGTGACGAAGAAAAACTCGACATGCGCGCCGAACTCGCCGCCCTCAAAGGCGCCGGTATCTGGCTGTCGCTGAGCATGACCGCGCTGTTTGCAGCTTCCATGTTCACCCTCTTCACCTACGTTGCCCCGCTGCTCGGCGATGTCACCGGTGTCTCGCCAAAAGGCGTGACCTGGACCCTGCTGTTGATCGGCCTCGGTCTGACTGTTGGCAACATCATCGGCGGCAAACTGGCGGACAAACGCCTGGGCGCCACGCTGATCGGCGTGTTCGTGGCGATGGCGGTGGTTTCCACCGTGCTGAGCTGGACCAGCGTCGCGCTGATCCCGACTGAAATCACCCTGTTCCTCTGGGCCACCGCTTCGTTCGCTGCTGTACCGGCACTGCAAATCAACGTGGTGACCTTCGGCAAGGCCGCACCGAATCTGGTGTCGACCCTGAACATCGGCGCGTTCAACGTCGGCAACGCCCTCGGTGCCTGGGTCGGTGGCAGCGTCATCGCCCACGGTTTCGGCCTGACCAGCGTGCCTCTGGCCGCAGCAGCTTTAGCGGTACTCGCCCTGCTGGTGACCCTGATTACTTTCCGTCAGAACGGCAATGCCGATCTGGCCCCCGCTACCCACTGATTAACCACTTCACTGACGAGGGTTGTAGACATGGCAACTATTTTCGATCCGATCAAACTGGGCGACGTCGAGCTGTCCAACCGCATCATCATGGCGCCGCTGACCCGCTGCCGCGCCGACGAAGGCCGCGTGCCGAACGCGCTGATGGCCGAGTACTACGTGCAACGCGCCTCGGCTGGCCTGATCCTCAGCGAAGCCACTTCGGTGACGCCGATGGGCGTCGGCTACCCGGACACCCCGGGCATCTGGTCCAACGATCAAGTGCGCGGCTGGGCCAACGTGACCAAAGCCATTCACGGTGCTGGCGGCAAGATTTTCCTGCAACTGTGGCACGTCGGCCGGGTTTCCCACCCGTCGTACCTGAACGGCGAAGAGCCGGTCGCACCGAGCGCCATCCAGCCTAAGGGCCACGTCAGCCTGGTGCGTCCAATGGCCGACTACCCAACTCCGCGTGCACTGGAAACCGCTGAGATCGCCGACATCGTCGACGCCTACCGCACCGGTGCCGAAAACGCCAAAGCCGCCGGTTTCGACGGTGTGGAAATCCACGGTGCCAACGGCTACCTGCTCGACCAGTTCCTGCAAAGCAGCACCAACCAGCGCACCGACAACTACGGCGGCTCGCTGGAAAACCGTGCCCGCCTGTTGCTGGAAGTGACTGACGCCGCCATCGAAGTCTGGGGCGCCGGCCGTGTCGGTGTGCACCTGGCACCGCGTGCCGACTCCCATGACATGGGCGACGACAATCTGGCTGAAACCTTCACTTACGTGGCTCGCGAGCTGGGCAAACGTGGCATCGCCTTCATCTGCTCCCGTGAGAAAGAAGGCGCCGACAGCCTCGGCCCGCAACTCAAAGAAGCGTTCGGCGGCCCATACATCGCCAACGAGCGCTTCACCAAGGACAGCGCCAACGCGTGGCTGGCCAGCGGCAAGGCTGACGCCGTGGCGTTCGGTGTGCCGTTCATTGCCAACCCGGATCTGCCGGCGCGTTTGAAGGCCGATGCACCGCTCAATGAAGCTCGCCCAGAGCTGTTCTACGCGAAAGGCCCGGTCGGCTACATCGACTATCCGACGCTGTAAGCGTTATTCAGTACGAGGCAGGCAGAAACGCAAAAGCCCCGACTCGCAAGAGCCGGGGCTTTTTCTTGGGCGCCCGATAGGCAGGCAGCTAACAACCGTTCACACACACGACACAAAATCCCTACAAAATACGTAGCTCGCTACATATAAACTGCGCGCCGCGAACGTATAT
Organism: Pseudomonas sp. LBUM1648; assembly: GCF_059716145.1. Classification (NCBI taxonomy): domain Bacteria; kingdom Pseudomonadati; phylum Pseudomonadota; class Gammaproteobacteria; order Pseudomonadales; family Pseudomonadaceae; genus Pseudomonas; species Pseudomonas sp. LBUM1648. The sequence goes on along the minus strand of NZ_CP166808.1, from coordinate 1,497,658 downwards.
AAAAGCAGGCCAATTGACACAAGCTGTGCCAATTACGCATTTTGTTTCATTTGCGCAGGCTGGGGCTCAGGCGCAGCATGTCCAACCCTGTATCGACCCAGCGCTCGGCTTCGGCGTGCAGTTCAAAGCTGTCTGGCGCCAACAGCCATCCATAGAGGAGGCCATCAATATAGGCATGAATGCTGATGGCTGCGCGGGCAGTGTCGAGATCGTCCGGCAACTGGCCGCGATTCACCGCATTACGCAGGGTCAGCCCGATACGCAGATTGCAATCGAGACTGGCCGCCCGGCGCTGTTGGCGCAAATCGCACATTTCATCGGTGAACTCGCACTTATGAAACAGAATTTCGTTGATGCGCCGGGTCTTCGGATCCAGCGCAACTTGATGAAACAAATGAATCAGCAGCTTGCGCATGCAGCCCAGCGGGTCGAGTTCGTCCTCGCTTTCACTGGCTTTGGCCAGTTCATCCAGCGGCTCATGCAAGCTGTCGAGCATGGCCTGGACCAGATCGGCCTTGTTGCTGAAATGCCAATAGATGGCGCCGCGAGTGACACCGGCCATTGTCGCGATATCCGCCAGGGTCGTGCGGGCCACGCCTCTTTCATAGAAGGCTTTCTCCGCCGCTTCCAGAATCTGGCTGCGGGTTTCTTGAGCTTCCTCTTTGGTACGACGGACCATGGCAGTAAAACCTCAAACAGGATGTCTCAGGGATGTCTGAATATCCGCTGAATAAAGAGGGGGCGATCTCTCGCGAATCGGCTCCCCGGCCTACAATTTCAAACCTTGCAACGACTTTTGTAACAGGGTGGGTACGCAGCCAAGGTATTTACAAACAACCATGAACGTAAGTATATTCCTTAGCAAGCTACTTATCCACCCAGCAAAATTTTTTTACCCTTACACACTTCTTGTGCGCTTCTCGCGCGCCTGACCCGAGGATCTTCATGCAATTCAAGCCAGCTGTTACCGCTCTGGTCACTGCCGTCGCCCTGGCATCGCTGCTCAGCGGATGTAAAAAGGAAGAAGCGGCCCCAGCCGCTCCGCCTCCTCAGGTCGGCGTCGTCACCCTTCAACCCCAAGCGTTCACCCTCACGTCTGAACTGCCGGGCCGCACCAGTGCGTTCCGCATCGCTGAAGTTCGACCGCAGGTCAACGGCATCATTCTCAAGCGTCTGTTCAAGGAAGGCGGCGACGTCAAAGCCGGCCAGCAGCTGTATCAGATCGATCCGTCGGTCTATGAAGCGACCCTGAAAAGCGCCGAAGCCAGCCTGCGTTCGACCAAGTCGATCTCCGACCGCTACAAGCAACTGGTCGATGAACAGGCCGTGAGCCGTCAGGAATACGACACCGCCGTGTCCAACCGCATGGAATCGGAAGCGTCGTTGCAGAGCGCGCAGATCAACGTGCGTTACACCAAGGTCTACGCGCCGATTTCCGGCCGTATCGGTCGCTCTTCGGTCACCGAAGGTGCGCTGGTCAGCAACGGCCAGACCGATGCGATGGCGACGATCCAGCAACTTGACCCGATCTACGTCGACGTCACCCAGTCCTCGGTGGAATTGCTGGAACTGCGCCGTGAGCTGGAAAGCGGTCGTCTGCAGAAAGCCGGCGACAACTCGGCGGCGGTCAAACTGACTTTGGAAGACGGCAGCCAGTACAAGCTCGACGGTAAGCTGGAATTCTCGGAAGTCACGGTCGACCCGACTACCGGCTCCGTGACCCTGCGTGCGGTATTCCCGAACCCGGATCACACCCTGCTGCCGGGCATGTTCGTCCGCGCCCAGTTGCAGGCCGGCGTCAACGCCGCCGCCATTCTGGCGCCGCAACAAGGCGTGACCCGTGACCTCAAAGGTACCCCCACCGCACTGGTCGTCGGCGCCGACAACAAGGTCGAACTGCGTCAGCTCAAGGCCAGCCGCACCGTCGGCAGCCAGTGGCTGATCGAAGACGGCCTCAAGGCCGGCGATCGTCTGATCACCGAAGGGCTGCAATACGTCCGTCCGGGTGTGCAGGTAAACCCGAGCGAAGCGACTAACGTAGGCAAAAAGAACCCGGCCCCCGCTCAAGCAGCTGACAAAGCCGCTGGCGGCAAAGGGGAGTAACTCATGTCGAAATTTTTTATCGACCGTCCGATTTTCGCCTGGGTAATAGCCCTGGTGATCATGCTGGTCGGGGCTCTATCGATCCTCAAGTTGCCGATCAACCAATACCCGAGCATTGCGCCACCGGCCATTGCGATCTCCGTGACCTACCCGGGCGCTTCGGCGCAAACCGTGCAGGACACTGTGGTTCAGGTGATCGAGCAGCAACTCAACGGTATCGACAACCTGCGTTATGTGTCGTCGGAAAGTAACTCCGACGGCAGCATGACCATCACCGCGACCTTCGAGCAAGGCACCAACTCCGACACCGCGCAGGTGCAGGTTCAGAACAAGCTGAACCTGGCCACCCCGCTGTTGCCGCAGGAAGTGCAGCAACAAGGTATCCGCGTGACCAAGGCAGTGAAAAACTTCCTTCTGGTGATCGGCGTGGTGTCGCGTGACGGCAGCATGAACAAGGACGACCTGTCCAACTACATCGTGTCGAACATGCAGGATCCGATCTCGCGGACTGCCGGTGTCGGTGACTTCCAGGTCTTCGGTGCCCAGTACGCGATGCGCATCTGGCTCGACCCGGCCAAGTTGAACAAGTACAACCTGACCCCGTCTGACGTGAGCACCGCGATCTCGGCGCAGAACGTTCAAGTTTCCTCCGGTCAACTCGGCGGTTTGCCAGCGCTGCCTGGCCAGCAACTGAACGCCACCATCATCGGCAAGACCCGTCTGCAAACGGCCGAGCAGTTCAAGGCGATCCTGCTGAAGGTCAACCAGGACGGTTCGCAAGTACGTGTCGGCGATGTCGCTGACGTGGGCCTGGGTGGTGAAAACTCCAGCATTTCTGCTCAGTTCAACGGCAGTCCGGCTTCCGGTCTGGCGGTAAAACTGGCCAACGGCGCCAACGCCCTCGACACCGCCAAAGCGCTGCGCAAGACGATTGACGATCTCAAGCCGTTCTTCCCGCAAGGCATGGAAGTGGTGTTCCCGTATGACACAACTCCAGTGGTGACCGAATCGATCAAGGGTGTGATTGAAACCCTGGTCGAAGCGATCGTGCTGGTGTTCCTGGTGATGTTCCTGTTCCTGCAGAACTTCCGCGCCACTGTCATCACCACGATGACCGTGCCGGTGGTATTGCTGGGTACGTTCGGCATCCTTGCCGCCGCAGGCTTCAGCATCAACACCCTGACCATGTTCGGTATGGTGCTGGCCATCGGCTTGCTGGTGGACGACGCCATTGTTGTGGTGGAAAACGTCGAGCGGGTGATGGCCGAAGAAGGCCTGTCACCGAAGGAAGCGACCAAGAAGTCCATGGGCCAGATCCAGGGCGCACTGGTCGGTATCGCTCTGGTTCTGTCGGCAGTACTGTTGCCGATGGCGTTCTTCAGCGGTTCCACCGGTGTGATCTACAAGCAGTTCTCGATCACCATCGTCTCGGCCATGGCCCTGTCGGTACTGGTTGCACTGATTTTCACCCCGGCGCTGTGCGCCACCATGCTCAAGCCCATTGCGAAAGGTGAGCACGGTACGCCGAAAAAAGGCTTCTTCGGCTGGTTCAACCGCAATTTCGACCGTGGCGTCAGAAGTTATGAGCGCGGTGTCGGCAATATGCTGCAGCGCAAGGCCCCGTACCTGCTGGCGTACTTGCTGATCGTCGTCGGCATGATCTGGCTGTTCACCCGCATCCCAACCGCGTTCCTGCCGGAAGAAGACCAGGGCGTACTGTTCGCTCAGGTACAAACCCCGGCCGGCTCCAGTGCCGAACGTACTCAAGTCGTGATCGACGAGATGCGTACCTACCTGCTGGATAAAGAAGCGGGTGCGGTGTCCTCGGTGTTCACCGTGAACGGCTTCAACTTTGCCGGTCGTGGTCAGAGTTCCGGTCTGGCGTTCATCATGCTCAAGCCTTGGGGCGAGCGTGACGCAAACAACAGCGTGTTCGCACTCGCACAGCGTGCCCAGCAACACTTCTTCAGCTTCCGCGACGCGATGGTATTTGCTTTCGCCCCGCCTGCGGTACTGGAGTTGGGTAACGCCACCGGTTTCGACGTGTTCCTGCAAGACCGTGCCGGTATCGGTCACGAAAAACTGATGGAAGCACGTAACCAGTTCCTCGGCCTCGCGGCACAGAGCAAGGTGCTCTACCAGGTGCGTCCGAACGGCCTGAACGACGAACCGCAATACCATCTGGAAATCGACGACGAGAAAGCCCAGGCCCTTGGTTTGAGCCTCTCCGACATCAACAGCACCCTGTCGATCTCCTTCGGTAGTAGCTACGTCAACGACTTCATCGACCGTGGTCGGGTGAAGAAGGTTTACGTGCAAGGTCAGGCCGGTGCTCGCATGAGCCCTGAAGACCTGAAGAAATGGTACGTGCGCAACAGCGCCGGGACCATGGTGCCGTTCTCCGCTTTCGCCAAGGGCGAGTGGATCTACGGTTCGCCGAAACTGGCCCGATATAACGGCGTGGAAGCGATGGAGGTGCTCGGTTCTCCGGCACCGGGTTATTCCACCGGTGATGCGATGGCCGAAGTCGAAGCGATTGCCAAGAAGTTGCCGGCCGGTGTCGGTATCTCCTGGACGGGTCTGTCCTATGAGGAACGTCTGTCCGGCTCGCAAGCGCCTGCGCTGTACGCCCTGTCGCTGCTGATGGTGTTCCTGTGTCTGGCGGCGCTGTATGAAAGCTGGTCGATTCCGATCGCGGTCATGCTCGTGGTGCCGTTGGGGATCATCGGTGCGCTGATGGCCACCAGCCTGCGCGGTCTGTCCAACGACGTGTACTTCCAGGTGGGCCTGTTGACGACCATCGGTCTTGCGGCTAAAAACGCCATTCTGATCGTCGAATTCGCCAAAGAGCTGCACGAGCAAGGGCGCAGTCTGCGCGATGCGGCGATTGAAGCGTGCCGCATGCGTCTGCGACCGATCATCATGACGTCGCTGGCCTTCGTACTCGGTGTTGTACCGTTGGCGATCTCCACGGGCGCCGGCTCAGGCAGTCAACATGCGATCGGTACTGGCGTAATTGGCGGTATGCTCACGGCCACAATCCTGGCGATCTTCTGGGTCCCACTGTTCTTCGTCACTGTGTCGTCCATAGGCCAGCGCAAAAACGCCGACCAGGATGACACCAAAGAAACTCCTAAAGAGGCTGGCCAATGAGCAAGTCGCTACTCTCCATCGCAGTCGCCGCCTTCGTGCTGAGCGGTTGCTCGCTGATACCTGATTATCAGCAGCCCGAGGCTCCGGTCGCAGGCCAGTACCCGCAAGGGCCGGCGTACTCGCCGGCCCAGGCACCGGCGCAGGCCGCTGCCGAGCAGGGCTGGAAGCAGTTTTTCCATGACCCTGCCCTGCAACAGCTGATCCAGGTTTCGCTGGAAAACAACCGCGACCTGCGCGTCGCGGCACTGAACATCGACGCCTACGCGGCTCAATACCGCATCCAGCGCGCCGACCTGTTCCCGGCAGTTTCAGCCAATGCCAGCGGCAGCCGTCAGCGGGTGCCGGCGCGTGCCTCGCAGACCGGTGAAGCGGGCATCACCAGCTCCTACTCCGCCACTGTCGGCATCAGTGCCTACGAACTCGATCTGTTCGGTCGGGTTCGCAGCCTGAGCGAACAAGCGCTGCAACAATACTTCGCCACTGAAGAAGCACGCCGCAGCACCCAGATCAGTCTGGTTGCCAGCGTCGCCAATGCCTACTTGACCTGGCAGGCGGACAAGGAACTGCTCAAGCTGACTCAGGACACCCTCGGTGCCTTCGAAGAAAGCTACAAGCTGACCAGCCGCAGCAATGAAGTCGGTGTCGCGTCGGCACTGGACCTGGCGCAGTCGCGTACCTCGGTTGAAAACGCTCGTGCTCAACTGGCGCGTTATACCCGTCAGGTGGCTCAGGATGAAAACAGCCTGACCTTGCTGCTCGGCACCGGTATCCCGGCCAATCTGCAAGCGGCCAAACCGCTGTCTGACGACCTGCTCAGCGACGTGCCGGCCGGTCTGCCATCGGATCTGCTGCAACGTCGTCCGGACATCCTGCAAGCCGAGTACAACCTGAAGGCCGCCAACGCCAACATCGGCGCAGCCCGTGCAGCGTTCTTCCCGAGCATCAGCCTGACCGCCAACGCGGGCAGCCTGAGCCCGGACCTGTCCGGTCTGTTCAAGGGTGGTTCGGGGACGTGGCTGTTCCAGCCGCAGATCAACCTGCCGATCTTCAACGCCGGCAGCCTGCGCGCCAGCCTCGACTACGCCAAGATCCAGAAGGACATCGGCGTGGCGAACTACGAGAAGGCGATTCAAACCGGCTTTCAGGAAGTCGCCGACGGCCTGGCCGCGCGCCAGACCTATACCGAGCAGTTGCAGGCACAGCGTGACTTTGTGCAGGCCAACCAGGATTACTACCGCCTGGCCGAACGTCGCTATCGTATCGGCGTCGACAGCAACCTGACCTTCCTCGATGCCCAGCGTCAGCTGTTCAGCGCCCAACAAGCGCTGATCACCGACCGCCTCGCGCAGCTGACCAGTGCGGTCAACCTGTACAAGGCCCTGGGGGGTGGCTGGAATGCGCAAACCGCGCAGAACGAACCGCTGAAAGAAGAAGCACCGAAGATGAAGTTGTTCTGATTATCGGGTGAACACAAGGAGCCCACCGTTTGGTGGGCTTTTTGTTGTCTACCAGAAAGTGATGTTGCCTGGGCTGCCCCCTTCGCGTCACCACAAAACCCGGCTCAATCTTACGTTCGATAATCGCCCAAAACCCGCTTTCCCCGATTGAAACCCCGCCTCCGCGCCCCGCACCATTCGCTTCACAAAACCAATAACAACAGGTTCGACACCATGCCCCCGCGCCCTGCCCTGTCCGGCTGATCGCCGCCGCTTTATCCCCGAATCTGCAACTTCATGTTTGCCCCCGAAAGCGGCGGCAACGGATCCCGTTCGACTCAAAAAAACAAAAAGAGAATCTGCAATGACACATCCCACTGCGCCGTACGCATTACCCAGCCTGATCGCGCTTGCACTGGCCGGCGTCGCCCTGCCCGCCGCGGCTGAAGAAGCCGGGTTTGTCGAGGGCGCCAAGGTCAATCTGAACCTGCGCAACTTCTACATCAACCGCAACTTCACCAACCCGACCAAGGCCCAGGGCAAGGCTGAAGAGTGGACGCAGAGCTTCATCCTCGACGCAAAATCCGGCTTCACCCAAGGCACCGTTGGGTTCGGCATGGACGTACTCGGTTTGTATTCGGTGAAGCTCGATGGCGGCAAAGGCACCGGCGGCACCCAGTTGCTGCCGCTGGATCACGATGGCCGCCCGGCAGACAATTTCGGCCGTACCAACGTTGCGTTCAAGGCCAAGCTGTCGCAGACCGAATTGAAGGTCGGCGAGTGGATGCCGGTACTGCCGATCCTGCGTTCGGACGACGGTCGCTCGCTGCCGCAAACCTTTCGTGGCGGCCAGATCACCTCGAAGGAAATCGACGGCCTGACCCTTTACGGCGGCCAGTTCCGCGCCAACAGCCCGCGCGACGACAGCAGCATGAGCGACATGTCGATGACCGGCAAAGCCGCGTTTACCTCCGATCGCTTTAACTTTCAGGGCGGCGAATATGTGTTCAACGAAAAACGCACGCAGATCGGTCTGTGGAACGCCGAACTCAAGGACATTTACAGCCAGCAGTACGTCAACCTGATCCACAGCCAGCCACTCGGCGACTGGACGCTAGGCGCCAACCTCGGCTTTTTCTACGGCAAGGATGACGGCAGCGCCCGCGCTGGTGATCTGGACAACAAGACCTGGTCGGGCATGTTCTCGGCCCGATACGGCGGCAACACCTTCTACGTCGGCCTGCAGAAACTCACCGGCGACAGCGCGTGGATGCGCGTCAACGGCACTAGCGGCGGCACGCTGGCCAACGACAGCTACAACGCCAGTTACGACAATGCGCAGGAACGCTCATGGCAGGTGCGTCACGACTACAATTTTGTCGCCCTCGGCATTCCCGGCCTGACCCTGATGAACCGCTACATCAGCGGCGACAACGTGCACACCGGGACCATCACCGATGGCAAGGAATGGGGCCGCGAATCGGAACTGGGCTACACCGTGCAAAGCGGCGCGCTCAAGGACTTGAACGTCAAATGGCGCAACTCGACCATGCGCCGCGATTTCAGCAACAACGAGTTCGATGAGAACCGCTTGATCGTCAGCTATCCGATCAGCTTGCTGTAAACCCAAGTCCTCTGTAGGAGCTGCCGCAGGCTGCGATCTTTTGATCTTGATCTTAAAAACAAATCAAAAGATCGCAGCCTGCGGCAGCTCCTACAGGGAAAGTTGGTATACGCAGAATAGCCATTGTCTGGCTTGCCAGCGATGGCGTGAGCTCAGGCACTATCACTCCCGGGATTCAACCCCCAACTCATCCCACACCGATTCGGCCAGATGGAACGTCGCATTCGCCGCCGGAATCCCGCAATAGATCGCGCTCTGCATGATCACTTCCTTGATCTCGCTCCGGCTCACGCCGTTATTGGCGGCGGCGCGCAAATGAAGTTTCAGCTCACCTTCGCGGTTCATGCCGATCAGCATGGCGATGGTGATCAGGCTGCGGGTATGCCGAGGCAAACCCGGGCGTGTCCAGATATCGCCCCAGGCGTGGCGGGTGATCATCTCCTGGAATTCCGAGTTGAACTCGGTCAGCGTGGTCAGGCTGCGATCGACATGGGCATCGCCCAACACCGCGCGTCGTACCTGCATGCCATCGTCGTAACGTTGTTTCTCGTCCACAAAAACTTCCTCACTTAGCCTGCAAAAACGCCAACACGCGATCACTGAAATCAGCGCCGGCTTGCACGTTGGACAAATGCGCCGCATAGAACTCGGCATACTCGGCGCCGCGCACATGCTCCTGAATGAAATGCCCGCCGGACGGCGGTGTCACTGCATCTTCAGTACCGGCGATCACAAGCAACGGCACATTGATCGAAGACAACTGCTCGCGGAAATCGGCATCACGTACCGCCGCGCAATTGGCCGCGTAGCCATCAGGATGAGTGGCCGCGAGCATGTCGGTAATCTGCTTGGCCGCGGCCGGATGAGCCTGCGAAAAATCCGGCGTAAACCAACGCGCAATCGACGCGTCACGCAGGGCAACCATGGCTGCCGCGCCGTCGCGCAATACGGTTTCAATGCGCGGGTTCCACACCGATGGATCACCGATTTTTGCTGCGGTGTTGCACACAATCAGCTTGTTCAGACGCTCGCCGGCATTGACCCCCAGCCACTGTCCGATCAAGCCGCCCATCGACAATCCGCAAAAATGCGCGCGCTCGATGTGCAGCGCATCCAGCAAGCCAAGCACGTCATGGCCCAATTGCTCGATGCTGTAAGGCCCCGGCGTCACCAGCGATTGGCCGTGGCCACGGGTGTCGAAACGCAGCACGCGAAAGTGTTCGGTAAACGCCGGCATTTGCGCGTCCCACATGTGCAGATCGGTGCCCAGCGAGTTGGACAGCACCAGCACCGGCGCATCGACCGGGCCTTCCAATTGATAGTGCAGTTCGCCATCGGCGAGTTGAACGAAAGCCACAGCCCTCTCCTTCAGACAGTCAACGCGTTGTGTTCGGCCACCGCTCGCTCGACCCAGACTTGCGCCTGGCCGAGGTAATGGGCGGGGTTCAACAGATGATCCAGTTCAGCGGCGCTCAGTTCGGCGGTGACTTTCGGCTCGTCACCGAGCACGGCACGCAAGTGACGCTGTTCGGCCACCGCACGTTTGCAGCATTGTTCGAGCAGATGATGCGCGGTGTCGCGGCCGACCCGTTGCGCGAGGACGATGCTCACCGCTTCGGCCAGCACCAGCCCTTGGGTCAATTCGAGATTGCGCGCCATGCGTGCGGCGTCGACTTCCAAACCGTCGGCCAATAATCGCGCCTGTTGCAGCGATCCCGAAACGAGGCAGCAGATTTCAGGCAAGGTTTCCCACTCGGCATGCCACAAGCCGAGGCTGCGTTCGTGCTCTTGTGGCATGGCACTGAACAATGTCGACACCAGCCCCGGCATGCGCGTCGCCGCGCCGATCAAGACCGCCGCGCCCACCGGATTACGTTTGTGCGGCATGGTCGAGGAACCGCCCTTGCCCGGTGCCGACGGTTCGAAGACTTCCGCCGCTTCGGTCTGCATCAACAAACTGATGTCGCGACCGAGCTTACCGAGGCTCCCGGCGATCAAACCAAGCGCCGCGCCAAACTCGACGATGCGATCACGCTGAGTGTGCCACGGCTGTTCCGGCAGGGTCAGTTGCAGTTCCTCAGCCAAGGCCTGAGCGATCGGCAATGCCTGCTCGCCCAGCGCCGCGAGGGTGCCCGATGCGCCGCCGAATTGCAGCACCAGCAGACGCGGCTTGAGTTCGCGCAGACGCTGACGGCTGCGAGTCACGGCCCCCAGCCATCCGGCGATTTTCATGCCGAGGGTCACAGGTGTCGCGTGTTGCAACCAGGTGCGCCCGGCCAGCGGCGTAGCCGCATGACGCTGCGCTTGAGCGGCGAGTGAATCGGCGAGTTGCGCCAATTCCCCTTCGATCAAACCCAGCGCCTGACGCAATTGCAGAACCAGCCCGGAATCCATCACATCCTGACTGGTTGCGCCCAAATGCACATAACGCTCGGCCTCGGCATCGGTGGCAGCAATCTGCTTGCCCAGCGCCTTGACCAGCGGAATGGCCGAATTACCGGCTGTGGCAATTGCCTCGCCCAGCGCCGCGAAGTCGTACAGCTCAGCGCTGCACGCGTTGGTTATCGGCGCAACAGCGGACACTGGAATCAGTCCGACCCGAGCCTCGGCCCGGGCCAGCGCTGCTTCGAAGTCGAGCATTGCCTGGACGCGGCCCTGATCGCAGAACACCTCGCGCATATCGCGGGCAGTGAAGTAGGCATCAAACAATTGATTGCCCGGTCGCTGAGTCATAAACAGTCCTTGCCGGCGCGGGCCATGGCGGCCCGCGCGCATCGGTTTAGAGATCGTGGTGCAAATATTTCGCCTGTTTCGGCAGACGCAGACTGAACAGGAGTGCCACCGCCATCATCAGCGTGACGTACCAGTAAAAGGCGTTTTCCATGCCGCCGGCCTTCAGGCTCAGGGCAACGAATTCCGCCGACCCACCGAAGATCGCGTTGGCCACCGCATACGCCAGACCTACGCCAAGGGCGCGGACTTCCGGCGGAAACATTTCGGCTTTCACCAGGCCGCTGATCGAGGTGTAGAAACTGACAATGGCCAGCGCAATGGTGATCAGTACAAAAGCCAGAAACGGACTGCTGACGCCCTTCAGGCTGAGCAGGATCGGCACGGTGAACAGCGTACCGAGCGCGCCGAACCAGAGCATCGAGTTACGTCGGCCAATTTTGTCGGCAAGCATGCCGAACAGCGGTTGCATGCACATATACAAGAACAGCGCGCCGGTCATGATGTAGCTGGCGGTCTTGGCGTGCATGCCGGCAGTGTTCACCAGATATTTCTGCATGTACGTGGTGAAGGTGTAGAAAATCAGCGAGCCACCGGCGGTATAACCCAGCACAGTGATAAACGCGGCTTTGTGATCGCGAAACAGCGCACGGATGCTGCCGGCGTCCTTGTTCTCGCGCATTTCTTTGCTGGTGGTTTCTTTCAGCGAACGACGCAGGAACAGCGAAATCAACGCCGCCACCGCACCGACCACGAACGGAATCCGCCAGCCGTAGGCGCGCAGGTCATCTTCGGTGAGGAACTGCTGAAGCACCACCACCAGGGACACCGCCAGCAATTGCCCGCCAATCAACGTCACGTACTGGAACGAGGCAAAGAACCCGCGCTGGCCCTTGAGCGCAACTTCACTCATGTAAGTCGCGGTGGTGCCATATTCGCCACCCACCGACAAACCTTGCAGCAGACGCGCGAACAGCAACAGCACCGGCGCCCAGACGCCGATGTCCTTGTAGGTCGGCAGACAGGCGATCAGCAATGAGCCGAAGCACATCATCAGAATCGAGATCAGCATCGAGTTCTTGCGCCCGTGCTTATCCGCCACGCGCCCGAAGATCCAGCCACCAATCGGTCGCATCAGAAACCCGGCAGCGAACACACCGGCGGTGTTGACCAGTTGTACCGTCGGGTTGTCGGAAGGGAAAAACGCCGGGGCAAAATAGATCGCGCAGAAGGCGTAGACGTAGAAGTCGAACCATTCGACGAGGTTGCCGGACGAAGCGCCGACAATGGCGAAGATGCGCTTACTGCGCTCTTCACCGGTGTAATGGGCTGTGGTGGTTGTCATTGTTTTTCACTCGATAGGGACAGTGAGAGTCTAGACACACTTTGCAACAGTCCCGTTCCACATTGGCTCGGTAACACAGGCCACGCCTATGAAAGCGGGCTTTGTGGCGAGGGGATTTATCCCCGATGGGCTGCGAAGCAGCCCCAAGACCGGCGATCACGGTGCAATAGATTTACCGCGCTCTGGGGTTTTGCGAGTGCTGCGCACTCGGTCGGGGATAAATCCCCTCACCACAAAACTCACTCCACTGGAATAGCGGTGTTCTTTCAATAATCGAAGAACACCGTCTCGGCGTCAGTGCCCTGCAAAATCACGTTCCACTGATAAACCCCCGACGCATCGGGCTTTGCCAGCAACGTCGTGCGGCGCTCGGCCGGCACACATTCCAGCAGCGAGTCATTCACGTTCGCCGGCTCGCCGTCAAAATAGATCCGCGTCAACAAGTGCTTCACCAACCCGCGAGCAAACACCAACACCACCAGATGCGGCGCCTGGGTCGAGCCCTTCAAACCCTCGACCGTGCCTGGCTTGATCGTGGTGAACCGAAAACGCCCTTCGGCATCCACCGGCACCCGACCAAAACCTTCGAAGTGCGGGTCCAACGGTTTGTCCTGCTCGTCTTCCGGATGGTCGTATTTGCCGGCGGCGTTGGCTTGCCAGACTTCGAGCATGGCGTCATTAACCACATCGCCGTTGCCATCGACGACTTGTCCGGTGATCGCCACACGCTCGCCGAGGGTCAGTTCATTGGCGAGGTTTTCACGGTTCAGCCAGGTCAGACCGATGTGGTAGTAAGGCCCGACGGTGTGGGACGTGGTCGCATTCAGGGTCATCTTATTTCTCCATCGGCGTGGCATCACGGCCGCGCAGCACGATGTCCCAACGGTAACCGAGGGCGTAGGACGGAATGGTTTTTTCCAGATCGAAAGCAGCGATCAGGCGTTCCTTGGCGGACGTATCCGGTACGCAGTTGTAGATCGGGTCGTAGGCCAGCAACGGGTCGCCGGGGAAATACATCTGCGTCACCAAGCGGGTCAGTATGCTCGGCCCGAACAGCGAGAAATGGATGTGCGCCGGGCGCCAGGCGTTGTGGTGGTTACCCCACGGATAGGCGCCGGGCTTGATGGTCTGGAACTGATACCAGCCATCGGCGTCGGTCACGGTGCGACCGGTGCCGGTGAAGTTCGGGTCCAGCGGCGCATCGTGCAGGTCGCGTGGGTGGTTGTAGCGGCCGGCGGCGTTGGCCTGCCAGATTTCTACGAGAATCCCCGGCACCGGCAGGCCGTTTTCGTCGAGCACACGGCCGTGGATGATGATCCGCTCGCCCTGCGGTTCGCCGTCATGCTGGGCGGTCAGGTCGTTGTCCTTTTCGGCCACACGCTCGGCGCCGATGGTCGGGCCGGTGATTTCCGACAGCGAGTGGGGCAGAAACACCAACGGCTTGGAGGGCGAGCGCAAATTGGTGGATTGATACGTCGGGTGCAGGTACTCAGGCTGGGTGCCTTCCTGCGGACGACGGTAGCCAGGCTTGTCAGTCATTTCGCTTTCCTCTGTTCTTATTCGTCACGGCTTGCGTCAGACGCGTTCGATGGCCAAGGCAAGTCCTTGGCCGACACCGACGCACATGGTCGCCAGACCTTTCTTGCCACCGGTCTTTTCCAGCTGATGCAGCGCGGTCAGCACCAGGCGCGCACCGCTCATGCCCAACGGGTGACCCAAGGCAATCGCGCCGCCATTCGGGTTGACCTGCGCGGCGTCGTCCGCCAAGCCCAGTTCCCGCAGCACCGCCAAACCCTGGCTGGCAAACGCTTCGTTGAGTTCGATCACATCGAAATCGCTGACCGCCACACCTAGACGCTCGATCAGTTTACGCACCGCTGGCACCGGGCCGATGCCCATTACCCGTGGCGCGACACCGGCACTGGCCATGCCCAGCACTTTGGCGCGGGCGGTCAAACCGTGTTTTTTCACCGCTTCGGCCGAGGCCAGAATCAGCGCGGCGGCGCCGTCGTTCACGCCCGAGGCATTACCGGCGGTGACAGTCTTGTCCGGGCCGTTGACCGGTTTCAGTTTGGTCAGCGCTTCGATCGTCGTGTCAGCGCGCGGGTGTTCATCCTGGCTGACCACCGTTTCGCCCTTCTTGTGGGCGATCCGTACTTCGACGATTTCTTCAGCGAAGTAGCCGGCGGCCTGCGCGGCGGCTGTCCGTTGCTGACTGCGCAGGGCGAAAGCGTCCTGATCCTCGCGGGAAACTTCGTAATCGTCAGCGACGTTGTCGGCGGTCTGCGGCATCGCGTCGACGCCGTACTGGGCTTTCATCAACGGGTTGATGAAGCGCCAGCCGATGGTGGTGTCTTCCAGTTTCATATTGCGTGAGAACGCTGCATCAGCCTTGCCCATCACGAACGGTGCGCGGGACATCGACTCGACGCCGCCGGCAATCGCCAGCTCCATCTCGCCGCTGGCGATGGCGCGAAACGCCGTGCCGATCGCATCCATGCCCGAAGCGCAGAGGCGATTGAGGGTCACGCCGGGCACGGTTTCCGGCAGGCCTGCCAGCAGCAGCGCCATGCGTGCGACGTTGCGGTTGTCTTCGCCAGCCTGGTTGGCGCAGCCGAGGAACACCTCGTCGATTGCACTCCAGTCCACCGACGGGTTGCGTTCCATCAGCGCCTTGATCGGCACAGCGGCCAGATCGTCGGCGCGAACGGCGGACAAACCACCGCCGAAACGGCCGATGGGGGTACGAATCGCATCGCAGATATAAACGTCACGCATCATGCTTCTCCCGGTGCCTGACCGTGCGCCGCAGCGGTGCGCGCTTCGAGATCACGCAACGCAGTCAGCTCGACCTCGGTCGGCTCGGCGGTTTGTTCAACATTGTCGGCAAAGCGGATCGCCCAACCGGTGGCGGCAACCACTTGCTCGCGAGTCACGCCCGGGTGCAGTGCGGTGACCACGAATTCGTGAGTGCCCTCCTCCGGTTCCATGATGCACAGGTCGGTGATGATGCCGACCGGACCGGCGCCCGGCAGGCCCAGTCGCTTGCGCGAATCGCCGCCCTCGCCATGGCCGACCGAGGTGATGAAATCGAGCTTGTCGACAAACGAGCGCGCCGACTGTTTAAGGATGATCAGTACACTCTTCGCCGAGCCGGCAATCTCCGGCGCTCCGCCGGCTCCCGGCAGACGCACTTTCGGCGAATGGTAATCGCCGACCACAGTGGTGTTGATGTTGCCGAAACGGTCGACCTGCGCCGCGCCGAGAAAACCGACGTCGATGCGTCCGCCCTGCAACCAGTAGCGAAAAATCTCACCGGTCGGCACGACGGTGTCAGCGGTTTCCGCCAACTCGCCGTCACCGATGGACAGCGGCAGTACGCTTGGTTTGGCGCCAATCGGGCCGGATTCGTAAATCAGCACCACGTCCGGCGATGAAGTCAGGCGCGCGAGGTTGGCGGCTTTCGACGGCAGGCCGATGCCGACGAAGCACACCGAGCCGTTCTTCAGGCGACGGGCTGCGGCGACGGTCATCATTTCATTAGTGGTGTAAGTCATTATTTGGCCTCCGAAGCAGCGGCCAACTTGGCCTGGAACTCGCTGAAATCAGCGCAGCCATGGATGTATTCGTTGATCCACGCGGTAAACGTCTCACGGTCGCGGGCAATCGGGTCCCACGCCTGATAGAAACGATTGTCACGCTCGGTGTAACCGTGGGCGTAGGAAGGATGCGCGCCACCCGGGACGTGACAGACCGCGCTCAAGGCCCAGGTCGGCAGCACGCAGGCGTTCATCGGTGCGTTGAGGTTGTCGACGATTTCCTCGACGGTAACGATGCAGCGTTTGGCGGCCAGTGCGGCTTCTTTCTGCACGCCGAGAATGCCCCACAGCAACACGTTGCCTTGGCGGTCGGCTTTCTGCGCGTGGATCACAGTGACGTCCGGGCGCACCGATGGCACCGCCGCCAGCACTTCACCGGTGAATGGGCAGGTGACGGATTTGATCAGCGGGTTGACCTTCGGCAGGTCGGAGCCGGCGTAGGCGCGCAGCACAGCGAACGGCAGGCCGGAAGCGCCGGCGACGTAGGCATTGGCCAGGTCGGCGTGGCTGTGTTCTTCGATTTCCAGCGGGTGCGGCCATTGTTTCTCGACGGCATCGCGCAGACGATGCAGCGAACCCACACCCGGATTGCCACCCCAAGAGAAGATCAGCTTGCGCGCACAGCCGGCGCCGATCAGTTGGTCGTAGATCAGGTCAGGCGTCATCCGCACCAGGGTCAGATCTTTCTTGCCCTGACGAATGATTTCATGACCCGCCGCCGTAGGGATCAGGTGAGTGAAGCCTTCGAGCGCAACGGTGTCGCCGTCGTTGACGAATTGCTTCACCGCGTCGTGCAGCGAAAGGATCTCAGCCATGGAGCGGGCTCCCGTTTTTGTAGTGGATCGCCAGTGATAAAAAAGGCGCGAGGTTCAGCGCCGGAGTCACTGCAGATTAAGCCTGGGAAATTTGCCAAACAATCCGATAATCGACTCAGTGTTCGTTTATCGAACGGATTGTTGTCAGACTAACTTTGTGTGTTGTCTGCAAAAGATCGCAGCCTGCGGCAGTTCCCTACAGGGGTATGTATTCCAATTCAGGAGCCGCCGCAGGCTGCGATCTTTTCAATCTACAGCGCGATATCAAGTCGCATCCGCATGACTCACCATGCCTTTGATCACCACCGCCGTGGTCGCCAACGCTGCCGGAATCACCAGCGCCGTCAACACCTGCTCGAAATTCCAGCCCAACCCCAGCAGCGTCGCGCCCATCCACGCGCCGAGAATCGCGCCGAAACGGCCAATCCCCAGCATCCATGAGACGCCGGTTGCCCGGCCCTGCGTCGGATAGAACCGCGCCGCCAACGAAGGCATCGCCGATTGCGCACCGTTCACACACATCCCCGCCACCAACACCAAGGTCGCCAGCAATGTGATGTTGCCCAGGCTCTGCCCCACCGCGTAGGCAAAAAACCCGGCCAGCAGATAGAAAATACCGATGACCTTGTGCGGATTGAAGCGATCCATCGCCCATCCCACACCGACCGCACTCAATACCCCGCCGAACTGGAACAATGCGCCGATAAACGCGGCCTGCTCCATGCTCGCGCCGCTGTCACGCATCAGCGTCGGCAGCCAACTGGTCAGCAGGTACACAATCACCAAGCCCATGAAGTACGTCAGCCACAACAGCAGCGTGCCGGCGCTGTAGGTGCCGGAAAAGATCACTGCGAACACGTTACGCGCCTTGACGGTTTTCTGTTCCGGGACGCTGAAACTCGAAGCCTGCGCGACCACCACCGGATCAATCGGCGCCAGTGTCTTGCGGACTTTGTCAGTGCCACGGTTACGGACTACAAGGTAGCGCGCCGATTCCGGCAGCCAGAACAGCAGCACCACGGCGAGGATCAAGGGCAAAATGCCGCCGATCAGCAACAGGCTGTGCCAGCCGAACGCCGGGATCAACTTGGCGGAAATGAACCCGCCACCGGCCATGCCAAGGTTGAAACCACAGAACATGCTAGTCACCAGAAGCGACTTCTTGCGCTCCGGAGTGTATTCCGACAGCAGCGTCGTCGCGTTCGGCATCCCCGCGCCCAGACCGAGGCCGGTCAAAAAGCGCAGCACCAGCAATTGTTCAACGTTGGTGCTGTACGCCGATGCCAGGCTGAAAGCGCCGAACAGCACAACCGCGCCAACCAGTACGACTTTGCGCCCGAAGCGGTCAGCCAGAGGCCCGGAACCGAGTGCGCCGAAGACCATGCCGATCAGTGCGGCACTCATCACCGGGCCAAGGCTGGCGCGGTCGATGCCCCAATCCTGCGACAGCGCCGGGGCAATGAAGCCCATCGCTGCGGTGTCGAGGCCATCAAGAAACACAATCAGGAAACACAGGATCACCACCCGCCACTGATAGCGCGAGATCGGTTGGGCGTTGATAAAGGACTGCACGTCGAGGCAGTTACCTACAGCGGACTGAGGCTGGTTCATTGTTTTTATTCCACGCAAAAAACGCAGTCGAACGGCGACCGGCCAAGGAGCGGCACGGTGACAAGAATAGAAGGTTGCAATCAGGCGTTGCGGGGAACCCGGCAACAGGAACTGGGGCGGCGACAGTCGGGGAACGTGCGCATGGGGAGTTGCCTCTTGTCATTATTATGGGAGTCGGCAGTCCGGCTGACGCTTTCGCTCAGCGCCGGATGACGCTGCCGCGACATTAATGATCCGAGGGTTTTAGCGTCAATTCGATAAACGCAACACTGTGCGTTTATCGAACAGCTTCATCAGGCAAACAACTGCGCGCTGAGGTCGCGGCTGGCACTGAGCAGGCCCGGCAGAAAGCGCTGCTCCAGCTCGGTGCGGCTGACTCGGCCGGCGTGGGTGCTGACGTTGAGCGCGGCCACCACTTGCCCCGAGGCGTCGTAAACCGGCACGGCAATCGAGCGCAGGCCTTGTTCCAGTTCCTGATCGACAATGCACCAACCCTGCTGCCGCACTTCTTGCAGGCATTCGAGCAGTGCGTCGGGGGTGTGAATCGTGCGGCTGGTCTTGGCGACCAGTTCGGCGTGATCGAGGTATTCGCGTAGCGTCGTGTCGTCCAGCGCGGCCAGCAGAATCCGCCCCATCGACGTGCAATAGGCCGGCAAACGTCCGCCCACCGAGAGATCCACGGAGATCAGTCGCTGAGTCGTCGCCGATCGGGCTATATAGAGAATGTCGTCGCCCTCAAGCGTGGCCATGTTGCAAGCTTCGTGCAAATGCTCACTCATGCGGTCGAGGTAGGGCTGCGCGGAAACGGCCAACGGCGTCGAGGATAAATAGGCATGGCCAAGGGTCAGCACTTTCGGCAGCAACGAATACGTGCGGCCATCGGTGGTGGCGTAGCCGAGTTTGATCAAGGTGTGCAGGCACCGGCGCACCGCAGCGCGGGGAATTTCCGTGCGGTGGCTGATCTGGGCGATGGTCAAATGCCTCTTGCGCTCCTGAAATGCCTGCACCACCGCCAGGCCACGGGCCAGCGAGGTCATGAAATCCGGATCGCCTGTCAGCGCCTGGATCCGTTTGGCCGGCGAAGCGACGATCGGCGGCGCCACGGAGGTGAAGGAGTTGCGCATTTGGTCGTTCATTTCAGGTCCTTTATCCGGCTCGGATCACGGGCTATACAATCGGCTCACAGGGAGATGCGCAAGGGCAACGCCAACAACATTGGGCGATTATCGAACCGTCGACCGATAATCGCAATCGAGCACACAGCGAAGGTTCGGCCGCGTGAGCGGTTTGCGCAACTTTGAACGCACACTGAATCAGCGTTTTTAGTTGTTCGACTTAATGGCGCCAAAAACAGATCGCTTGGCAAATAACGGTTTGCCCGTGAGGCAACTACCGATAAAAGTTGTCAGTAACATAACGATCACACATCCAGAACCTTTTTTAACTTGGCAAAGATAGTCATTCCCGAATCGACCGCTATAATGCACCTCAGTGGGACCGCCGTTCTTTACTTGCCGTGGTCGCCACCCGCTGACGCGATGTCCATCGCCGACAGCCCGGCCAGCGCCTGACGCAAATGACTCATGCAACGCCAGCGCTCGCTGAAACAGGAAGCTGATGCTACGTCAGTTTTAATCTGGTGCCGTAGCCCGCCTGCAACATGGAAGTCTTGATCGCCCTGCCGACTACATCAATGCCTGTTCAGGTATTGGCACTCGACGGACCCGCTCAATCGATTTGTTGCCGTGCGTTTCACCAGACATTTAACTCAACTCAAACAGGTAGCACTGTGACGAAAGACGAACTGCGCGCGGAACTTGAGCGCCAGGAACAACGTTACAAGGAAGTTTACGGCGGGGAAGTCACCACCTACGCCGCTCAGCCAGAACCGGAACGCAAGGCATGGCGTAAACGCCCCACCGTTCAGGATCAGGTCTTCAAGCAAGAAATTGAAAAGATCGAAAAGGAACTCAAAGCCGAAGAGCCATGAGCCACGGGTTTTGATCATTTCCAAGGCAGCCGTGCGCACCGTTACAAACGCGGTGTATCGACGATGCCATGCGCGCCCGCTACCCGCGGGCAGCGGCTATCTCCCCGTCATGAACGCTAATGGGGAGCTACATAAAGGTTTCAAAGATATTTCAGACAAGCGTTTGAGCCCGCGATCTCCACGGAAAAAGGTGCGCTTCCGAATACTTTTCCATTGAAAATCAACAGGTTGAAAAACCCTGCGTGACACTGGGTTTTAACGCGCTGCAACAAATTAAATCGAAGAAGAATGTTACCGATGAGCAGGGAGGGCATCGATTTCGAGACTTTTCTGGCATAATCGCGCCCCCTTACGACCGGGTCAGAAAACCTTCATGATCGATTTATTCAGCGGACTGGATGCTTGGGTGCTTGTGAGCCTCTTGCTCGCCCTGACGTTTGTCCTCGCCTTCGAGTTCATCAATGGATTTCATGACACCGCTAACGCGGTAGCCACTGTTATCTACACCAAAGCCATGCCGCCTCACCTGGCGGTGTTCTTCTCCGGTGTGTTCAATTTCCTCGGCGTGCTGCTGGGTGGCGTTGGCGTGGCGTATGCCATTGTCCACTTGCTGCCGGTTGAGCTGCTGATCAATGTGAACACCGGCCATGGCCTGGCGATGGTGTTCTCGTTGCTCGCCGCGGCAATCGCCTGGAACCTTGGCACCTGGTACTTCGGTATCCCGGCGTCCAGTTCCCATACCCTGATCGGCTCGATCCTCGGGGTTGGCCTGGCCAACGCCCTGATCAACGACATACCGTTGGCCGACGGCGTGAACTGGCAGAAAGCGATCGACATCGGCGCCTCGCTGGTGTTCTCGCCGATGGCTGGTTTCCTGATCGCCGCACTGATACTGATCGGCCTGAAATGGTGGCGACCGCTGTCGAAGATGCACAAGACGCCGGAACAGCGCCGCAAGATCGACGACAAGAAGCACCCGCCGTTCTGGAACCGCCTCGTCTTGGTGATCTCGGCCATGGCCGTCAGCTTCGTGCACGGCTCCAACGATGGTCAGAAAGGTATCGGCCTGATCATGCTGGTGCTGATCGGTATCGTCCCTGCGCAGTTCGTACTCGACCTGAACAGCACGACCTACCAGATCGAACGTACCCGCGATGCGACCCTGCATCTGAGCCAGTTCTACCAGCGCAACGCCGACTCCCTCGGTGAGTTCCTGGCCCTGGGCAAGAGCGTAGAAGGCGATCTGCCGGAGAAATTCCGCTGCAACCCGCAACAGACTGAACCGACCATCTCCGCCCTGCTCCACACCCTCAAAGGTGTAGCGGACTACCATTCGCTGTCGTCGGAAAGCCGCATTGAAGTGCGTCGCTACCTGCTGTGCCTGGACGACACCGCGAAGAAAGTCGGCAAGTTGCCTGGCCTGGAACCCCGTGAAAAGGCTGACCTGGACAAACTGCGCAAAGACCTGACCACCACCACCGAATACGCGCCGTTCTGGGTGATTCTGGCGGTTGCACTGGCCTTGGGCCTGGGCACCATGGTTGGCTGGAAACGCGTGGTACTGACCATCGGCGAGAAGATCGGCAAGCAAGGCATGACCTACTCCCAGGGCATGTCGGCGCAGATCACCACCGCCACCCTGATCGGCATGGCCAACATCTTCAGCCTGCCGGTGTCCACCACCCACGTCCTCTCCTCGGGCGTGGCCGGCACCATGGTCGCCAACAAAAGCGGCCTGCAAGGCGGCACGGTGAAAACCATCCTGCTGGCCTGGGTACTGACCCTGCCGGCGACCGTGGCACTGTCGGCCGGGTTGTTCTGGCTGGCGTCGAAGGCGCTGGGTAGCTGATAGATAGCTGGAAATGAAAAAGGCGCGATTCGAGAGGATCGCGCCTTTTTTTTTTGGATTTTGGATTTTGGATTTTGGGATTGGGATTGGGATTGGGATTGGGATTGGGGGCATATCCGTTGCTGCGGGTGTTGCCGCTGGCGGTTTCGCTCTTACAGCGACTCACTTTTCCAAACGCCGAAAAGTAAGCAAAAGGCTTTGCCCCCGGCGTACGGCACTTCGCTAAGGCTCAGTGTTCCCTCGCTACGGTGTCCATCCGGGGGCATCGCTTCCGGTTTGCTTCGCTGCACCTCCTTTCGATGGATGCGGCTTCGCCGCACGGCGCTGCGCGCCTCCCCCCTGATGAACACCTTCGCTCGGCCTGCCGATGGGGGCAAAAGAGCAAAAGCAACATCAAGAGCCAAAGCCAAAGCCAAAGCCAAAACAGATCAAAAAATCGCAGCTTCGGAAGCTCACAAGGAATGAGTACACCCACCAGAGCTTGGTCGGCTGTCAGGCCGCCATCGATCCCACAAGGATATGAATACCCCCCCACACGCGGCGCATGCCGCCCCACTCAACACAATGAGCGTTAGCTCGAGTACCGCTTTTGATCTCAGAGCCCGTCGGAAGGCTGAGTGGAGGGATTGATCCGGGGGGTGGGAGCGCAGCGACCGTTTGGCGAAGCCAAACACATCGAAAGGAGGTGCAGCGAAGCAAACCGGAAGCGATGCGCCCGGATCAATCCCGGAGCGAAGGAACCCGAGCCACAGCGAGGGCCGAACGTCAGGGCAAAGACCTTTGGTTACTTTGGGGCGTTTGCCAAAGTGACCCGCCGTAAGGGCGGAACCCTAAGCAGCCGTTACCGCAGCAACGGATATTCACCCAAAACCCCCAACGCGCAGGCAAAAAAAAGGGCAACCGAAGTCGCCCAAAATGCCTTGCGTGCCCATCAATCCAGAAGAACTACTTCTTGCGCTTATTCGCATCCTTCCAGATAAAAAATCCAAACCCTGCAAAAAACAGAACCATGAGCCCAACCGTCAGAACCCCGGCAAACACCACGTTATCGAAAAACATGACTGTGGCCTCCTGGCCCCTGCTCTGCTGCGATGGAGCTAAGTTAACCAATCACGCAGGCGCAGAAATTGACCAGGATCAAGTCCGGTCAACACAGCAAGCAAAGGCGGGGAAATAACTGACCTGCATCAACGGATGCAGTGGGAGATCAACGCTTTTTCGGTTTGTTTTTCGACTTTTTCTTGGCTTTTCCCAACGGCATGGCCTGTTCGAAGGCATTGCGCACTTCGTTCAGACGCTTCTCGTTGAGGTCATGCACACGCTTGGCGCGTTCGGTACTGAGGTCGATCAGTTTGTCGTCTTGGCTCATGGCGTTCGGTGCATCACTTGAGGAAATCACAACTGCCACAACATGGGCAGGACTGCGCCAATAATGCAGCCTGGCGCCTGCGCTGACCAGTCGGCACACCTCAAATCTCGATATCGACCCACAAGCCCTGACGCGGCTGATCTTCCATCAGCGGCACCACCGGCACCGTGTTGTCTGCATTGAGTGCCGTACCCGGCACGGCGAGGTGTTCCTCAGGGTCTTCATCGGCTTCGCGGCGCCGACGATCACGCTCCTGCTGGCGACGCTGTTCTTCGCGCAGCAGCAGCCCGTCCTCTTCAGGATCGCGTTTTTGCAGATCGATCGTGCTTTCGTTGGAGCTTTCCTGCACCGGTACCACCGGAGGAATGTCCGGCCGCTGGCGGATCGGATCCTGCTGGGAAGTGATCGGCACGGCGCTCAGGGGGAGCATCGGTGGCAGCATATAAAGGGTCTCCTGTGAGCAGGCTATCGGCTTGGACGTGGACGGCTTGAGCCGCCGGTCGCAAACTTGTGACCGGGTTGGCACTCACTGGTGCCCTGCTCCCGCGCAAATCCGACGCATGACCTAATCTTCCCTTTGCAGTTAAAAGCCGGCCACGGCTCCTAATCCTTTGGCCTCGGGGCCTCATTCCGTTAAGATAGCCCGCTTTTTCAAGGTGGGAGTCAGGCAGCATGGCGCAGCAGTATCAACCGGGGCAACGCTGGATCAGTGACAGCGAAGCAGAGCTTGGTTTAGGCACCGTTCTGGCACAGGACGGCCGCTTGTTGACCGTGCTTTACCCGGCCACTGGCGAAACCCGCCAGTACGCGCTACGGAATGCGCCCCTGACCCGCGTGCGGTTCTCGCCGGGTGACAGCATTACCCACTTCGAAGGCTGGAAGATGACCGTGCAGCAAGTCGACGATGTCGACGGGCTGATGGTCTATCACGGTCTCAACGGGCAGAACGAAGCCGTCACCCTGCCGGAAACCCAGCTGTCGAACTTCATTCAGTTCCGTCTGGCCAGCGACCGTCTGTTCGCCGGTCAGATCGACCCGCTGGCGTGGTTCTCCCTGCGCTACAACACCCTCGAACACACCAGCCGCCAGTTGCAATCTTCGCTCTGGGGCCTGGGTGGCGTGCGTGCGCAACCGATCGCTCACCAGTTGCACATTGCCCGTGAAGTCGCTGACCGTATCGCGCCGCGGGTTTTGCTGGCGGACGAAGTGGGTCTGGGTAAAACCATCGAAGCAGGTCTGGTCATCCATCGCCAACTGCTGTCGGGCCGCGCCAATCGCGTGCTGATCCTGGTGCCGGAAAACCTCCAGCACCAGTGGCTGGTGGAAATGCGCCGCCGCTTCAATCTGCAGGTCGCGCTGTTCGACGAAGAACGCTTCATCGAAAGCGATGCCGCCAACCCGTTCGAAGACACTCAACTCGCGCTGGTTGCGCTGGAATGGCTGGTCGACGACGAAAAGGCCCAAGACGCATTGTTCGCCGCTGGCTGGGACTTGATGGTGGTCGACGAAGCGCACCACTTGGTCTGGCACGAAGAAAAGGCCAGCCCCGAGTATTCGCTGGTCGAACAACTGGCCGAAGTGATTCCGGGCGTGCTGCTGCTCACCGCCACCCCGGAACAACTTGGTCAGGACAGCCACTTCGCCCGTCTGCGCCTGCTCGATCCAAACCGTTTCCATGACCTGGCCGCGTTCCGCGCCGAGAGCGAAAACTATCGCCCGGTGGCCGAAGCCGTTCAGGAGCTGCTGGACAAAGGGCGCCTGTCGCCTGAAGCACACAAGACCATTCACGGTTTCCTCGGCAACGAAGGCGAAGCCCTGTTGACCGCGGTCAACGATGGCGACACCGAAGCCAGCGCCCGTCTCGTGCGTGAACTGCTCGACCGCCACGGTACCGGCCGCGTGCTGTTCCGTAACACCCGCGCCGCTGTGCAGGGTTTCCCGGAACGCAAACTGCATCCGTACCCGCTGCCATGCCCGGACGAATATCTGGAACTGCCGCTGGGCGACCATGCCGAGCTGTACCCGGAAGTCAGCTTCCAGGCCCAGCCGGACGCCAGCGAAGAAGAGCGCTGGTGGAAATTCGATCCGCGCGTCGAGTGGCTGATCGATCAGCTGAAAATGCTCAAACGCACCAAAGTGCTGGTGATCTGCGCCCACGCCGAAACCGCGATGGATCTGGAAGACGCCCTGCGCGTGCGCTCCGGCATCCCGGCCACGGTGTTCCACGAAGGCATGAACATCCTTGAGCGTGACCGCGCCGCCGCCTACTTCGCCGACGAAGAGTTTGGCGCGCAAGTACTGATCTGCTCGGAAATCGGCAGTGAAGGTCGCAACTTCCAGTTCGCGCATCACTTGGTACTGTTCGATCTGCCGTCGCACCCGGACCTGCTTGAGCAGCGTATCGGTCGTCTCGACCGGATCGGCCAGAAACACATCATCGAACTGCACGTGCCATACCTGGAAACCAGCCCGCAAGAGCGTCTGTTCCAGTGGTACCACGAAGCGCTTAACGCCTTCCTCAACACTTGCCCGACCGGCAACGCCTTGCAGCATCAGTTCGGCCCGCGCCTGCTGCCGCTGCTTGAAGAAGCCGACGACAGCGAGTGGCAAGCGCTGATCGACGAAGCGCGCACCGAGCGCGAGCGTCTGGAAGAAGAGCTGCACACCGGTCGCGACCGTCTGCTGGAACTCAACTCCGGCGGCTCGGGTGAAGGCGATCAACTGGTCGAGGACATCCTGGAGCAAGACGATCAGTTCGCCCTGCCGATCTACATGGAAACCCTGTTCGACGCGTTCGGCATCGACAGCGAAGACCATTCGGAAAACGCCCTGATCCTCAAGCCGAGCGAAAAAATGCTCGACGCCAGCTTCCCGCTGGGCGATGACGAAGGCGTGACCATCACTTACGACCGCAACCAGGCGCTGTCGCGCGAAGACATGCAGTTCATCACCTGGGAACACCCGATGGTGCAGGGCGGCATGGATCTGGTGCTGTCCGGTTCGATGGGCAACACCGCCGTCGCGCTGATCAAGAACAAGGCGCTGAAGCCGGGCACCGTGCTGCTGGAGCTGCTTTACGTCAGCGAAGTGGTTGCCCCGCGCTCGCTGCAACTGGGCCGTTACCTGCCGCCGGCGGCCCTGCGCTGCCTGCTCGATGCCAACGGCAACGACCTGTCGGCCCGCGTCTCGTTCGAAACCCTCAACGATCAACTGGAAAGCGTGCCGCGCGCCAGCGCCAACAAGTTTATTCAGGCCCAGCGCGATCAACTGACGCCACGGATCAACGCCGGTGAAGACAAAATCGCCCCGCGTCACGCCGAGCGCGTGGCCGAGGCCCGTCGCCGTCTGGCGGCCGACACCGACGAAGAACTGGCGCGCCTGACCGCGTTGCAAGCGGTCAACCCAACCGTGCGTGACAGCGAACTGGTTGCCTTGCGTGAACAGCGTGAGCAGGGTCTGGCGCTGCTGGATAAAGCGGCACTGCGACTGGAAGCGATTCGGGTGTTGGTGGCGGGCTAAACCGCCCTGCTCCACCGCTGAAAACAAGAAGGCCCGCAGTGATGCGGGCCTTTTTGTTTGCCTGTTATTTATCCGGTGATGCTACTGGCCCTTTCGCGAGCAGGCTCGCTCCCTCAGGGATTGTGTTCACGCTGGAGAACCACTGTGGGAGCGAGCAGGCTCGCGAAGGCGGTTATGCAGTCGCCGCAGCCACCTCTGGCTCAACCACCGCCACCAACCCCTCCTTCATCCGCTTCGCATCCTGCACAAAACACCGCGACGCCAGAAACAGAAACACCATGGTCAGAAACAGCGCCACCGGGATCAGGTACATCGCATCATGCAGCCCGACCGCCTTGAACGACTCGGTCATCTGCTCCGCCCCCGCAGCAACCATTGCCGACTTGGCAAAGTGATCCGACAGCCCACCCACCACCACCGGCCCAAGACCACCGCCCAGCAGATACAAGCCGGCAAAGAACAAGGCCATCGCCGTGGCGCGCAGACGCGGTTCGACCACGTCCTGAATCGCCGTGTACACGCAGGTGTAGAAGTTATAGGCAAATAGCCAGCCGAGGCTGAACACCGCGACAAACACACCGATCTCGATACGCCCGGCATGCAGCGCCCATGCCGTGCACACCGTCGAGACAATCAGGCTGAATGCGGCAAACAGCAGCCGCCCATTGGCCACACGCTGGTGGATCTTGTCGGCGATCCAGCCACCCAGAGTCAAACCGACCAGCCCGGTGACGCCGACAATCACACCGGTCGCCACCGCCGCTTCCTGCAATGGCATCAGGAAATAGCGCTGCAGCATCGGCACCAGAAACGAATTACAGGCATAAGTCGCGAAGTTGAAACACAACCCCGCCATCACCAGCCACAGGAACGTCGGCACGGCGAGAATCCGACGGATCGGCTTGTCGACTTTCTCCTGCGAGACCTGCACGGTTTCCGCCGCACCGCGCTTGGGTTCTTTGATGAAAAACATGAAGATCGCGAGGAACAGGCCCGGTACGGCGGCGATGAAGAACGGTGCGCGCCAACTGTCGAAAGCCTTGACCATCCAACCGATGGTGAAGAACGCCAGCAACAGCCCCAGCGGCAGCCCCAACATGAAAATGCCCATGGCCCGCGCCCGACGGTGCGCCGGGAACAAGTCGCCAATCAGCGAGTTGGCCGCCGGCGCATAACTGGCCTCACCGATGCCGATCCCCATGCGCACGATGAGGAAACTCCAGAAACTGCCCACCAGCCCGTTGACGGCGGTCAGCGCGCTCCAGGTCGCCAGACCCCAGCCCATCAGTTTGCTGCGTGAGCCGGTGTCGGCCATGCGCCCCAAGGGCAAACCGGCAATCGCGTAGACAATGGTGAATGCGGTGCCGACGATCCCCAGTTGAAAGTCGCTGAGGTGCCATTCCATGCGGATCGGCTCGATGATGATCGCCGGGATGGTGCGGTCGAAAAAATTGAACAGGTTGGCGAGGAACAGCAGGAACAGAATGCGCCAGGCATTCGCCGCTTGGGTCGAGTTCTGCATGGGTCCGTCTCTTTATTGTTATAGGGCTTCACTGCCAACGCATCCGAGCCCGGAACCTGCAATCTAGTCAGCCAGACAGGGGCTGTCTGTGATCATTCGTCTGCCTGATATCGGGCCATGGCACTGTAACGAAACGTAAGCCCTTGATAAGTCTGTAATCCCCCGAAAACCGGGGCTTTTGCGGCAAAACCTTGCCACAAAAAAATAGTTTCGCGCCCCCCTTCCCAAGTCCGTGGCGAAGCCTAGAATGGCCGCCGTATCCGTCCGGATCTCCCGATCAATCCCTTTGATACCCTCGCCCATGTCCGAAGTCAGTCCGTGTCTGAATTGCGGTGCCTGCTGTTCCCATTTTCGTGTGTCTTTTTTTTGGGGTGAGTGCTCATCTTCCGGGGGGACGGTGCCCGATGAACTGGTGACACAAATCAGTCCCAGTCGGGTGGCAATGAACGGCACCGACTGCAAATCGCCGCGTTGCACGGCATTGGTCGGCGAAGTCGGGAGTACAGTGCACTGCTCGATTTATGAAAAACGTTCCAGTCCCTGCCGGGAATTCGAAGCTTCCTGGGAGAACGGCGAACAGAATGTCGATTGCGATAAGGCCCGCGCCCGTTTTGGTTTGCCGCCCCTGCAATCGGACTGGGCTGAAATCCCTTTCGATAAAAGCGCCTGACATTTAGCACCAATCGCTATGACGCTAATGACGAAATCGTTAGCGCCAATGTGCCACTACCCCTTGCACCCCGAAAACGGCCTCTATACTCCTGTCATTCGCCTGCGTTAACCGCGCGGTTAGGACGACTTCAGAGACGGGGCATGCTATGGAGTGGCTTGGTTTGCAGTTTGTTACCGAGCTGCCGGAGAGCGGGCAGGTCATTCTTGATTGCACACATAATCCCTTGCTGGTGCTGGTGGCCTATCTGGTGGCCTGCGCCGCGAGCTTCGCTACGCTCGATATGGCCGAGCGGGTCGGTCACGCCGAAGACCTTGGTTCGCAACGCCTATGGCGCTGGATCGGCGCGACCTGCCTGGCCGGCGGGATCTGGGCCATGCACTTTATTGGCATGCTCGCTTTCCAGGCGCCGATCGAAATCCATTACGACCTGCCGGTCACCCTGTTCTCACTGCTGATCGCCCTGCTCGCCTCGTGGCTGGCGATGCACACGCTGAGCGAGGCACAGCCGAGTCTGGTGCTTTACCTGAAAACCGCTGTGGTCATCGGCCTCGGTATTGCCGGCATGCATTACGTCGGCATGGCCGCCATGGAGTCGAGCGCCACCGCCTACTACCAACCGACCTTGTTTGCGCTGTCGATCGCCATCGCCATCGGCGCCAGTTTCGCCGCGTTATGGGTCGCAGGCTACTTGCGCGAAGGCAGTGGCCTGGCTCATCAGATGCTCAAGTACAGCGCCGCACTGATTCTCGGCGCGGGCATTTTCAGCATGCACTTCACCGGGATGGCCGCACTGCAATTGGTGTTACCGGAAGGCAGCGCACCGAACCTGTCGGCCGAAACCAGCCATTTGCAACTGGGCCTGACAGTGGCGCTGATCATCCTGCTGATTCTCGGCAGCGCGATCAGCGCGGCGCTGGCCGACAAGAAACTGCAAAGCAAGGAACACGATCTGCGCCGGGTCAACGCCCTGCTCAGCCAACTCGATCAGGCGCGCATGTCATTGCAGCAAGTGGCCAACTACGACGCCCTGACCAATCTGATCAACCGCCGCGGCTTCAACCAGATCTTCGCCGAGAAACTCAGCCAGAAAACCACCGAGGGCGGCATGCTCGCGGTCATGTTTCTCGACATCGACCACTTCAAACGCATCAACGACAGCCTCGGCCACGATGCCGGCGACGCCCTGCTCAAGGTCATTGCCAATCACATCAAAAGCTCTGTGCGCAGCCATGAAGACGTCGTCGCGCGTTTTGGTGGCGACGAGTTCTGCATCCTGATCGGCCTGCGCGATCGCGAAGAGGCGCGCACCATGGCCCAGCGCATCATGCTGAAGATGAAGGAGCCGATAGAACTGGCCGGACGCCGGATGGTGATGACCACCAGCATCGGCATCAGCCTGTTTCCCGAAGACGGCACCACCTGCGAAGAACTGCTCAAGCACGCGGATCTGGCCCTGTATCAATCTAAAGGTGCCGGGCGCAATGGCCTGCACTTTTTCAATTCCAACCTGAAAAACCGCGCGACTCTGGAACTGCAACTCGAAGAAGAACTGCGCCACGCCCTGCGCGAAGAAAACGGTCTGATGCTGTATTACCAACCGATCTTCGAACTGAAAACCGGTCGGGTCACCAAGTTAGAGGCGCTGATCCGCTGGCAACATCCGCTTCACGGACTACTGACGCCGGATCGTTTCATCAGCATTGCCGAAAACAATGGTCTCATCGCCGAACTGGACAACTGGGTGCTGCGCCGGGCCTGCCGGGACCTTGGCGAACTGTCGAACCACGGCTGCGCAGAGCTGAAAATCGCCTGGAACTGCTCGCCGCTGAATCTGGCTCGGGAAGAGTTGGCTGACGAAATCGAAAGTGCGCTGCGCACCGCCGGCGTCGCGCCGGAACGGCTGGAACTGGAAGTCACCGAAAACGCCCTGATGGGTAACATTGCCAACACTCTGGTGCTGCTGCGGCAGATTCGCGCCCTCGGTGTGTCACTGTCGATCGACGACTTCGGTACCGGCTATTCGTCGCTGGCCTACCTCAAGCGCCTGCCGCTCAACACCCTGAAGATCGACCGCTCGTTCATTCTGGACATTCCCAAAGCCACGGCGGACATGGAGATCGTCCAGGCAATCATCGTCATGGCCCACACCCTGCATTTGCAGGTGGTCACCGAAGGCGTGGAAAGCCTGGAGCAATACGAATTCCTTGAGCGTTCCGGCTGCGACTTTATCCAAGGCTACCTGCTCAGCCGTCCGGTGCCGCTGGACGAACTGCGCCCGGTGCTGGAAGAAATCAATCAGCGTAAACATTCACATGCGGTCAATCCGTTGATTCTGGCGCGCGGTACATTTGCACCAGTGTCGCTGGATCCTTCGCCAAAAAGCCCTGGGCCCCATGCAGGCGCATCAGTTGTGCGGCCAATCCGCTGATCGGCGTCGCCGAGCCTTGCTCGCGGGAGAATTTCACCGCTGTGTCGAGATCCTTGAGCAACGTGCGTACGTGCCATTTGATCGGTTCGAAACGGCTTTCGGCCATTTGCGGAGCGAGGATCTGCAACGGTTTCGAATCGGCAAAACCGCCGGCCAGCGCTTCGGCGATCAGACTCGCATCAACACCTGCCTGCTCGGCCAGCGCCACCACTTCGGCAATCACCAACGCATTGCAGGCAACTATCATCTGGTTGCAGGCCTTGGTCACTTGCCCGGCGCCGATGCCGCCCATGTGCGTAACGCGTTGACCGAGATTGAGCAACACAGGGCGCACGCGCTCAAGGTCGGCTGCATCGCCACCGACCATGATCGCCAGACTGCCGGCCTCGGCACCGACCACGCCGCCGGAAACCGGTGAATCCATCCAACTCATACCGGTTTCACTTTTCAGCTGCGCCGCCATCTCACGAGTAGCCGTCGGTTCAAGACTGGAAAAATCCACCAGCAACTGACGGCCCTTCGCACCTTCGGCAACACCGGCCGGGCCGAACACCACTTCGCGCACCACCGCCGTATCGGCCAGACACACCATCACCACGTCAGCGTGCTCGCACAGCTCGGAGGGGCTCGCCACCTGCCGGGCACCGGCCTCGACCAGTGGCGCGCACTTCGCCGGGTTACGGTTCCACACGGTCAACGGATAACCCGCGGCCAACAGGCGCCGGCACATCGGCAAGCCCATCAGACCGATTCCGGCGAATCCCAACGATGGTAGCGTTGACATCATTTTGCCTCTTTTCGATTAAAGATCGCCGAATAATGGCCGATTCATCAACGATCAGGAAAGGATTCCCCCAAGCGACAGTCAGGCCAAGTCCCTGACGCTCGGGCCTAATTCGCGCAAAAAAGACGCGAGATCTTATTCCGTGAGGTTCGCTGACATCAGTCACCGAGCCAACCAGTCCAGGTATATGGCGCAAAATGACTTCTAAAAATAATCCCGCCACTGCGGTATCCGATCTGACCCTGAGCCCCGCTGCAAACAGCCCGTCACCGTCGAAGCCATTGCACCCCTCGCGTCCGCTGGGTACCCAGCAATACCTGTACTTCACCGAAACCAACACCGATCGCATCCTCGACAACCTCGATGGCCTGCGTGATCTGGTGTTCCCGCGCCCGCCGCACCTGGAAGGCGATAACGAACAGCACAACGATCAGGAATTCCCGTCGGTGTGCCTGATCGGCCTCGGTCGCTGCGGCTCCAACATCGCCCTCGACGTGGCGGAGTTGGTGTACAACGCGCGCAAGTTCTACCTCAACGAATTCAATAACGAAGATCGGGCAGCCGACCGGCGCCTGGCCGACAAGGGTTACAGCCCGGCACAGTGGATCAAGAACAACCTGCGGATCGGCCCGAACAAGTCGACCAAACCGGTGTTTCTGGTCGAGCCGCTGGTGATGCTCGGCGACCTCGACAAAGACATCGCCGGGCGTATCCGTTTCTCGCGCAAAGGCGAGAAAAGCGGTTTCCTGCGCGACTACAGCAAAATGAAGATCATGGACTTGTCCGAAGTCCACGCCGGTGGCGCCGGTAACGCGCCGATCCTCGGCCAATACCTGGCGAAGATCATCCTCAACAAGGACACCCAGCGTTTTTCCAGCCCCGACTGGAAAATGATCCACTCGTACCTGATCGACAGCTGCGGCATCAAGGCCAACCAGTCGCGCCTGTACTTCTCGATCTTCAGTGCCGGCGGCGGTACCGGTTCGGGCATGGCCTCGGAATTTGGTCTGGCCCAGCAGCACTCGTACATGAACAAGACGTTCGACACCAAGCCGATGGACGAACATGACGGCAAGAGCGGTCATTCGTTCGTGTTCGAACCGATCTTCACCAGCGGCATCTGCGTGCTGCCGAACATTTCCGACCACCGCAGCGAAATGTCCGAGGCGCTGCACATCAACGCCGGTCGCCTGCTGTGCAAATACCTCTCGGAAGAATGGGATTTCTCCTACAACTTCGCCAACGAAGACAGCAGCGAAGCCAGCGTCATGGGCCGTATCCGCCCGTGGAACGCAATGATGCTGATCTCCAACGACATCATGCGTTACGCCGAAGAGAGCGACGACGGCAACATCCAGAACATTGATGTCAATGCGATGGAGAAGCACGCCAACCAGTACATCTCGCAGCAGATTTTCAACATTCTGACGGCGCAGGCAGTCACGACTGACTACGACCAGAACTACTTCCGTCGCGCCGGCATCGACATCGGCGAAACCATTCGCCTGGACGCCAACGACCTGTTCATGAGCCTGGCCGGCCCGGTGGCGATTGCCTACGCCGAATCGGTGGTGCCGGAAACTCCACCGCCGAGCAGCGACAAGTTCAAGGTGTTCGACAAAGAGCCGCAGCGCCTGAACATCGACGATTTGTTCTTCCGCTCCATCGACCTGCCGCACTTCAACAAGGTCACCCAGGCCATCGAAGGCATCAGCCTGTTGCCAATCGAATCCAAGCGTTATCGCGCCTCGCTTGAGCAGTACAAGAATTCCGGCTACGACGCCGCCGCCCTGCACGATCTGCATTTCTTCAAGAACTGCTCGTCGGTGGTCTCGATCGTTTCGCTGCCCAAAGACTACAAGTTGTCGTACATGGACCTGAACCGGTTGAAGACGCACCTCAACAGCCTGTTCCCCAACACCACGCTCAAGCGCTATGCACTGGTGATCGGCGCCTCGGCCAACCTGTCGCTGACCACATTGATTGCGAAGAGCCCGTGCCTGTCGGACGACTTCCTGACCTTGATCGTCGCGTTCATCAAGCGCTGCTTCGCGAAGACCCCGTACCGTTTCGACGAGACGCTGGACAATTCGATCCTCGACTTCATCATCAACGAGGACTTCGACGAAGAACGCATTGATGACCTGCTCAACGAATTCGAAAACCCGGCGAAGATTCTCGACACCAACTGGTACGCGATCAAACCGATGTACGAGAAGAAGTACCGCGAACTGATCAACGACAAAGAGAAGTTTGTCTCGATCAACGACATTCGCCTGTCGCGCGATTGCGTGAAGAAGTCGATCAAGTACCTGCGCGAGATCTATCGTCACCGGATTGGCAAGACCAAGGTTATTTCCCTCAATAACCATACCGGCAAGTCTTACTCGGTCTAATCCAGGAACGAGTCGCCCCATTCGCGAGCAGGCTCGCTCCCACAGGGGGATGCATTCCAAATGTGGGAGCGAGCCTGCTCGCGAAGAGGCCACTCCAGACACCGCAAACCTTCATTGCCAACATCCAGAAACAATTAAGCAGCCGTTAGGCTGCTTACTAAACTGTTCCCGTTACGTTTACGTCACCGTGAGCCACCCTCGCTTGTGGCGTTTCTCTACGGCAACGTGCCATCACGCTACTCGGCTACCCACTTTTCAACGATGATGACGCGCACTACAAAGGTGCAAGCCGTCAGACCTGCGCCCTTTCCTGGATCAGAATCCACGGCGAAACCACCACCGCCCACAGCTGCGGATCACGTTCAAAAAGATCCAGCGCCCGCGTTTCAGACAGCTTGGCGACCTTGTCTTCGGCCAGCCAGGCAGCGACTTTCTCGCCCTCATCCGACGCCACGGCCTCGGCAGCGGCGATCAAATCAAGGTCAGGGTCGACCCACAATAGGGCACCCTTGGCGAAGAACGGCTCCAGCTCTTTCCAGGTAATAGATGCGGTTTCACCAAGCAGCTTGGCATAGAGGGTGCTAGGTTCTTGATTCATGGGAACTGTCCGGAAAAGAAATCGACGCGAATGATAACGTCGGTGATCCGCCAGAAAAACCCGGTTGCAAATGGCTTTACCGAACGAAAAGAGCAGGAACGCCAGGGAATGCTGCTGATTGGGATATATGCCCACGAACGCCCCGCCGCAATTCTGTCTTTTTCATTCAAAAATGCGACACCCCCAAGTTTTGCCCCTCGGCGCCCGCTTCCCAGGCTGACAACCGGCGCTCTACACTGTACCGGTACAGTTGCCGGGGGCATTTCCGGAGGGTATCGCAAAGATATCTGACCCGGTTCTGCTGCTACGGCGCCAGAACTCAAAAAAATTACAACAGTAAGAGTGGAGCACTATGACTAAGGCTACTAAGCAGATTTCCAAACTGTTTGCCGCTATGGTTCTGGCCGGGGTTGCCAGCCATTCGTTCGCAGCTGACACCATCAAAATCGGTATCGCCGGTCCAAAAACCGGTCCTGTAGCCCAGTACGGCGACATGCAGTTCAGTGGCGCGAAAATGGCCATCGAGCAGATCAACGCCAAGGGCGGCGTCGACGGCAAGAAACTCGAAGCCGTTGAATACGACGATGCCTGCGATCCGAAACAAGCGGTAGCTGTTGCGAACAAGGTCGTCAACGACGGCGTCAAGTTCGTGGTCGGTCACCTGTGCTCCAGCTCTACCCAACCTGCTTCGGACATCTACGAAGACGAAGGCGTGATCATGATCACCCCGGCTGCCACCAGCCCGGACATCACCGCCCGTGGTTACAAAATGATCTTCCGTACTATCGGTCTGGACAGCGCCCAGGGCCCTGCCGCCGGTAACTACATTGCCGATCACGTCAAACCGAAAATCGTCGGCGTCCTGCACGACAAGCAGCAGTACGGTGAAGGTATCGCCACCGCCGTCAAATCGACCCTTGAGAAGAAAGGCACCAAAGTTGCCGTATTCGAAGGCGTCAACGCTGGCGACAAAGACTTCTCGGCCATCATTGCCAAGCTCAAGCAAGCCAACGTCGACTTCGTTTACTACGGCGGCTACCACCCTGAGCTGGGTCTGATCCTGCGCCAGGCTCAGGAAAAAGGCCTGAAAGCCAAGTTCATGGGTCCGGAAGGCGTGGGTAACGACTCGATCACCCAGATCGCCAAAGACGCTGCCGAAGGCCTGCTGGTGACCCTGCCGAAATCCTTCGACCAGGACCCTTCCAACATCGCCCTGGCTGATGCATTCAAAGCGAAGAAAGAAGACCCGAGCGGCCCGTTCGTGTTCCCGGCCTACTCGGCCGTGACCCTGATCGCCGAAGGCATCAAGGCTGCCAAGTCCGAAGACCCGACCAAAGTGGCAGACGCCATTCACGCCGGCACCTTCAAGACCCCGACTGGCGACCTGAGCTACGACGCCAAGGGCGACTTGAAAGACTTCAAATTCGTAGTCTACGAGTGGCACAACGGCAAACCTAAAACTGAAGTTTCGCCTCAGTAAGGCATTGCCGAACTGACTGCCAATAAAGCCCACGGCGTGCCGTGGGCTTTGTTTTACGAATGTATAGGGCCGCGCTGGCGTGATCCGCCAGTCTCCCCACCTGAAAATCTCAAAACCGTCATCAGCGGTTCGCTGGCAAAACCCGGATTCGAAGTGGATAAAGATCCACGGGGCCGGGCGGGAAAATGACTCCACCAGTGAAATGCGTATCAGGTTTTTAGGAGCGCTGTAATGCCTGACATCTATCACTTCTTCCAACAGCTGGTTAACGGCCTGAACGTTGGCAGCATGTATGCCCTGATCGCCATCGGCTACACGATGGTTTACGGCATCATTGGAATGATCAACTTCGCCCACGGCGAGGTGTACATGATCGGCTCATACGTGGCGTTCATCGCCATCGCCGGGCTGACCATGATGGGACTCGACAGTGTCCCGCTGTTGATGACGGCGGCGTTCATCGCCAGCATCGTCGTGACCAGCTCCTACGGTTACAGCATCGAACGCATTGCCTACCGCCCTTTGCGCGGCAGCAACCGTCTGATCCCGCTGATTTCCGCCATCGGTATGTCGATCTTCCTGCAGAACACGGTTCTGCTGGCGCAAGACTCCAAGGACAAAGCTATCCCCAACCTGATTCCGGGCAACATTGCCTTCGGCCCAGGTGGCGCACAAGAAGTGCTGATTTCCTACATGCAAATCGTGGTGTTCGTGGTGACCCTGATCGCCATGCTCGGCCTGACATTGTTCATCTCCCGCTCTCGTCTGGGCCGCGCCTGCCGCGCCTGCGCCGAAGACATCAAGATGGCCAACCTGCTGGGTATCAACACCAACAACATCATCGCCCTGACCTTCGTCATTGGTGCTGCGCTGGCGGCCGTCGCGGCCGTACTGCTGAGCATGCAATACGGGGTGATCAACCCGAACGCCGGTTTCCTTGTCGGCCTCAAAGCCTTTACCGCTGCGGTACTCGGCGGCATCGGCAGCATCCCCGGCGCCATGCTCGGCGGGCTGGTGCTTGGGGTGGCGGAAGCTTTCGGTGCCGATATCTTCGGCGACCAGTACAAGGACGTCGTCGCTTTCGGCTTGTTGGTTCTGGTGCTGTTGTTCCGTCCGACCGGCATTCTGGGCCGTCCGGAGGTTGAGAAAGTATGACTAGGAATCTTAAACAGGCACTGTTCAGTGCTTTGCTGGTGTGGGCCGTGGCCTACCCGGTACTGGGTCTGAAACTGACCATCGTCGGCATCAATCTGGAAGTGCACAACACCAGCCCCGCTGTTCTGGCGACCATCGCCATCTGCTCGGTACTGATGTTTTTGCGCGTGCTGTTCAACCAGCAGATCAGCAAGGCCTGGCGTTCGTCGCCGGGCATGCCGCTGATCCCGGCCAAGGCCAGCAACTTCCTGACCCTGCCGACCACCCAGCGCTATTTCATCATTGGGTTGATCCTGCTTGCGCTGGTGTGGCCGTTCTTCGGCTCCCGTGGCGCGGTGGACATCGCCACGCTGATCCTGATCTACGTGATGCTCGGCCTGGGCCTGAACATCGTCGTCGGTCTGGCCGGTCTGCTCGACCTGGGTTACGTCGGCTTCTACGCCGTCGGCGCCTACAGCTACGCGCTGCTGTCGCACTACTACGGCCTGAGCTTCTGGATCTGCCTGCCGATTGCCGGCCTGATGGCGGCGACGTTCGGCTTCCTGCTGGGCTTCCCAGTGTTGCGACTGCGCGGTGACTATCTGGCGATCGTGACCCTTGGCTTCGGCGAGATCATCCGTCTGTTCCTGCGTAACCTGACGGACATCACCGGTGGCCCGAACGGCATTAGCAACATCGAGAAACCGACGTTCTTCGGTCTGACCTTCGAACGTAAAGCCGCAGAAGGGATGCAAACCTTCCACGAGTATTTCGGCTTGCAGTACAACTCGATCAACAAGGTGATCTTCCTCTACCTCGTTGCCCTGTTGCTGGCGCTGGCGGCACTGTTCGTCATCAACCGTCTGCTGCGCATGCCGATCGGCCGTGCGTGGGAAGCGCTGCGTGAAGACGAAATTGCTTGCCGCGCGCTGGGTCTTAACCCAACCGTGATCAAGCTTTCCGCGTTCACCCTCGGTGCTGCATTCGCCGGTTTTGCCGGCAGCTTCTTCGCGGCCCGTCAGGGTCTGGTGACGCCGGAATCCTTCACCTTCATCGAGTCGGCGATCATCCTCGCCATCGTCGTATTGGGTGGCATGGGCTCGCAGCTCGGCGTGATTCTCGCGGCCGTGGTGATGATCCTGTTGCCGGAAATGATGCGTGAATTCAGTGAGTACCGCATGTTGATGTTCGGTGCCCTGATGGTGTTGATGATGATCTGGCGTCCACAAGGTCTGCTGCCGATGCAACGCCCTCACATGGAGTTGCGAAAATGAGCCGCGAGATTCTTAAGGTCGAAAACCTGAGCATGCGCTTCGGCGGCTTGCTGGCGGTCAATGGCGTGGCCCTGACCGTGAAGGAAAAACAGGTGGTTGCGCTGATCGGACCGAACGGCGCGGGCAAGACCACCGTGTTCAACTGCCTGACCGGTTTCTATCAGCCAACCGGCGGCAGCATCCTTTTGGACGGCGAGCCGATTCAAGGCCTGCCGGGCCACAAGATCGCGCTCAAAGGCGTGGTGCGCACCTTTCAGAACGTGCGGTTGTTCAAGGACATGACGGCGGTCGAGAACCTGTTGATCGCCCAGCACCGTCACCTGAACACCAACTTCCTGTCCGGCCTGTTCAAGACCCCGGCGTTCCGCAAAAGCGAGCGCGAGGCGATGGAATTTGCCGAGTACTGGCTGGAAAAGGTCAACCTCAAGGAGTTCGCCAACCGTACCGCCGGCACCCTGGCATACGGTCAGCAACGTCGTCTGGAAATCGCCCGCTGCATGATGACCCGTCCGCGGATACTGATGCTCGACGAACCGGCCGCCGGCCTCAATCCGAAGGAAACCGAAGACCTCAAAGCGCTGATCGGCATGCTGCGTGAAGAGCACAACGTCACCGTGCTGCTGATCGAACACGACATGAAACTGGTCATGAGCATTTCCGACCACATCGTCGTAATCAACCAGGGCACGCCTCTGGCCGACGGCACGCCGGAACAGATCCGCGACAATCCTGAAGTGATCAAAGCCTACCTGGGGGAAGCGTAAATGCTGCAGTTCGAAAACGTTTCCACCTTCTACGGCAAGATCCAGGCCCTGCACAGCGTCAACGTCGAAGTCCGTCAGGGCGAGATCGTGACCCTGATCGGCGCCAACGGTGCCGGCAAGTCCACGCTGCTGATGACGCTGTGCGGCTCGCCGCAGGCGCACAGCGGCAGCATCCGTTACATGGGTGAGGAACTGGTCGGCCAGGACTCGTCGCAGATCATGCGCAAAAGCATCGCTGTGGTGCCGGAAGGCCGTCGGGTGTTTGCCCGTCTGACCGTCGAAGAAAACCTGTCCATGGGCGGCTTCTTCACCGACAAGGGCGACTATCAGGAACAAATGGACAAGGTTCTCGGACTTTTCCCACGCCTGAAAGAACGCTTCAGTCAGCGCGGCGGCACCATGTCCGGCGGCGAACAGCAGATGCTCGCCATCGGCCGCGCGCTGATGAGCAAGCCGAAACTGCTGCTGCTCGACGAGCCGTCGCTGGGCCTGGCACCGATCATCATCCAGCAGATCTTCGACATCATCGAACAACTGCGCAAGGACGGTGTGACCGTGTTCCTGGTCGAGCAAAACGCCAACCAGGCGCTGAAAATCGCCGACCGTGCGTACGTTCTGGAGAACGGCCGCGTGGTGATGCAAGGCACCGGTGAAGCGCTGCTGACCGACCCGAAAGTGCGCGAGGCGTACCTCGGTGGTTGAGCGATTGCGGTAAATAAAAAACGGCCTTCGGGCCGTTTTTTTGTGCCTGCCACAATCTTCGTATCCTTCAAATCCCTTATAGGAGTGAGCCTGTTAGCGATGGTGGTATGTCATTCAACATCATGGTGTCTGACACGACGCCATCGCGAGCAGGCTCACTCCTACAGTGGGGGATTAGAACGGATTGCAGTGCTGCGCTACCGCCGTGGCCTGATCGACGTAAGGCCGGGCCGGTTCAAGGTTCCATTCGGGTTTGTTCCTCACAGGCTTGCCGTCGTAGACGGCCGCGAGATGACAAACCATTTGCCGGCGCAAAGACCCACCGTTGATGCTGTACTGGCGCCATTGCGGATCGTCTTTGTGCTTGTTGTACAACTCGGCAAACATACGATCGGTCTGATCATCCTTGATCGCCCGGCCACATGCGGTCGGCACGACGGAGAGCGACCAGGTATCCGGCCCCAGTTTCGGATCTGACCGTTGTTCCCAGGTGGTTGATTCGAAGTAGCTGGTACAGAACTGTTGCGCCGGTGGAGCGGCGGTCTGGATGCACGAGAAGCTGGCCTTGGCGACCGGGGTTCTCGGGAAATCGATCTTGATGATGTTGCGATCCTTCCCGGTCCTGGCTTTGTAATCGCGCTGGTTGGCCAAGGCATCGTTCAAGCCCCGCTGATCGCTGTAGAAAAACGCCAGAACTGGCAGTTCATCGGTTTTCGGGTTACCCAAACGCAGTTCTGTCTGGGTTTGGAACTCGCGACTGCTGATGACTTTGCGTGCGCCCATAAAATTGCGGAAGGCGTCGACGCGCTCCTTGCTGCTCATGGGGTTACGCATATTGAAACCACACTGCAACTGATCCTGCTGGCGGTTGTTGTTGAATTGGATGAAGTGCGCGACCCAGGCATTCGGGTTCGAAACAGGCGGCGCCATGGACTGGCAAACGGCCTCTTTCGGGGCGGTGTTTTTGCTGTCCCCACAGCCGCGATCATCTCGAAAGTCGGTCCAGGCATCGTTGGGAAACGCGCAATAGACATGCACCGGCGTTTCCGGATCGCGCACCAGATCCCTTGGTGTAATGAGATAGCCATTCTGCGTGCTCATGCCAGGGTCTTCATAACTGATGCCGTCTGCACGCATGTATGAAGCGGCAAACGTACCCAGCTCGACGGCTTTCGGACTGGGATTCCAGACATCCCATTTCTGCCCCTTGGCCGGATCGGCGCGGTGCGTTCCTCGAACCAACAGTCCCGAACAGTCCGAAGCGGGATCCTGACCGCAGCTTTCGACGGTTTTGTTGTACAACGATTCAACCTTTTTCAGCGTCTCGTCGCATGACTCGGCGTACGCACCTGTGGCTTGCACCAGCAGTGGCAGCATAAGTAATGGAACGACCCTGCACAGACTTTTCTTCATGGCTCGCATCTCCTTGATTAGCCAATACACACCGTCAACGCGGGACCGGGTTGCAACCCGTGGCCCGCATTTCGTTGTCCGATAACGCCGGCCGGAAAGGCTCGAGATTCCATGGCGTCTTGTTGCGATAGTTGTTCAGGACACAGTTCAATTGCTGGCGCATGCTGCCGGCGGAATTTTCGTTGTCTCGCCAGTTGCTGTCCGCGCCCTTGAGGGCGAACAACTGGTCGTACAAAGCGCCGATCTGTTCGTTGGGCAAGGCCCGCCCCACCGCCGTGGGCACAATGCTCAGGCTCCACTCATCCTTGCGGGTGCCGGGGTCGTAACGTTTGACCCAGTCGGCCGAGGCGATGTATTGCGGGGCCTGAACCGGCACTGGATTGCAACCGGCCCTGGCCGCTTCCTGCGGACTGACGGTAGGTCGAAACGGTTCCAGATTCCACTCGGTCTTGGCTGGATAGTTCTGCACCAGACACGCCAGTTGCTGACGCATGCTGCCCGCTGATTTTTCGTGGTCGTGCCACTGGCTGTCAGCGCCATGCAGCGCGAACAGCTCCTGATACAAGGCATTCTGATCACTGGCCTGTATCGCCTTGCCCTGGGCGGTCGGCGTGACGTTGAGCGACCATTCGTTTTTCTTGCTGCCCGGATCGTAACGCTCGACCCAGGTCGCGCTGGCAATGTAGTTCGATGTCGGCGCAACCACTGGTGGCTGAACACCACCCGCCGCTGTCAGGTCGATCGCCTGATCGGCGGCGACGTAGCTGAAGCGCTGCTCCGCCGGCTGGGTGAAATCCAGTCGCAGGATCGGCACGCTGTAGCCCTGAGCCTGGAGTTTCTTCTGAAAGTTGCGCGCACTGTTCAGGCCGTTTTCCGGTTTCGGCGGCGCCTGATCGCCGCGGGTGGCGAAGTTCTGCGTACTATTGACGTTGTAGATGAAGGCATCGATGTACTTCATGTTCTCGCTGCCATCGTTGGTCGCGGTGGCATTCTTCAACATGAACTCGTTGACCTGAGCACTGAAGGCAAACGGGTCCTTATTGGTGGTGTTTGGTCGGGATTCATGAACCCGGATCATAGCGTTCCAGTCACTGGGTTTCTCCGCATTCCAGGAACACTGCCCGTACTGGATCGGCCCTTTCATCAGCCCGGTATATTTCTGCGTCCATTGCTCAGCAGTGCTCACCCCGGCTTCCGCACAGGTGCCGTAAGCCAGCGCGGCATTGCGATTGTCCATCCCCCCTTGGGCCGTACGTGGCGGTTCACGACTGTCGAAAAAGCCGCAGCCATACCACTTGCGTTCTGGTCCAGTACCACCATCGAAGGCGTAGATGCAGGTGAAGCCCTGCTCCTTGACCGGCAAATTCAGGGCGGCAGCATCGGTTGGGTTTCGCAAAACAAACCCGGCCGGATGGATCAGGATCCGGGTGCTCAGATCCTTGCGAATCCACGAGTAAGACGTCGCGCCGATCTTGATCGCGTAAGGGCTGTAATCCCAAGGATTGAACGGCCCGTCATTGACCATTCGCAAGGTCACGCCGCTGCAGTAATAAAGCCCGCGCGCGGCACCGGTATCGGGTTCCTGGCAGGAATCCTTGAGAGTG
The DNA here is from genome assembly GCF_059716145.1 of Pseudomonas sp. LBUM1648. Taxonomy (NCBI): domain Bacteria; kingdom Pseudomonadati; phylum Pseudomonadota; class Gammaproteobacteria; order Pseudomonadales; family Pseudomonadaceae; genus Pseudomonas; species Pseudomonas sp. LBUM1648. The sequence continues at coordinate 1,453,743 of NZ_CP166808.1, read as the reverse complement.
TTGTAGTTGTGGTTGATGCGCTTGAGCGTGTCCAGAGGTTCCGGTTGCGGCTGGGCGCATACCGTCCCGAACAGCAAGGGCAGCGTGCCGGCGAGAGCCAAAGATAAAGTTCTGCGCAATAGCACAGCAGAAGCTGAGCAATCCTTCGACATAAGATACCGTCCTGGTAAATCGGCCTGTGAGGGTGGCCGTTGAAATGACTATAGAGCACGGGTGACGGCCTGGAAAAAACTGGCAGAAACCGGCATCTGGGGGTGAGCGATTGTGGTTATCAAAAAACGGCTTTCGGGCCGTTTTTTGTGTCACAGGCGCCTATCTGGTTTTTAGATTCACTGTCGCATAGTCGATTGCCTGTTCAGCCCTGGTCATGATGTTGCTCCTGTCATTCACCTGCCACGTTCGGAATCTACCGATCCACTTAAGCTTTTCCTACTTTCAGAAATTACAGGTCTCTAGAACCATTCACGATCAGAACGACGCAGTTATTCCATTCGCTGTAATTTTTTTCTCACTGGCGCTGTAACGCATCGCCATGCCGTTTCTCTAGAGGGACAAGCAAGCGCAAATCGCTTGTAAAACCCAAGCTAAAATCGGAGAAACATCATGACTGCTACCACCCGCACCCTGTCCGCTACCGCCCTGGTTCTGGCCCTTGGTTCTGCCCTGAGCATCGCAGCCGTTTCCACCGTTCACGCTGCCGACGCCAACATGGAAAAATGCTTCGGTGTGGCCATGAAAGGCAAGAACGATTGCGCTGCAGGCGCAGGCACCACCTGTGCCGGCACCGCAAAAATGGACTATCAGGCCAACGCCTGGAAACTCGTTCCGAAAGGCACCTGCGCCACCACCGAAAGCAAAACCTCGCCGACCGGCTTCGGTCAAATGGAAGCGTTCAAAGCCAAGTCCTGATCAGTCGGCTGCCTGAGTGACAATCATGTTCACACCTAACGACCATGCCCACTCCTGCACTCAGGCAGCCCGTTCAGGGCTCCCGCCCCGTGCCGGGTTGGGGCTCAAGACCGGGCACTTGCGTGAAGTGCTCGGCTCATTACCGGACATCGGCTTCTTCGAAGTCCACGCCGAAAACTACATGGTGGCCGGCGGCCCGTTTCATCATTTTCTGGGATTGATTCGCGAGCAGTATCCGCTGTCGCTGCACGGCGTCGGATTGTCCATCGGGGCTGAAGGGCCGCTGGACGTTCACCACCTGCAACGCCTGAAGGATCTGATCGAGCGTTATCAACCCCACTCCTTTTCCGAACACCTGGCCTGGTCCAGCCACGGCCCGGTGTTCCTCAATGACCTGCTGCCACTGGCCTATGACGCACCGACGCTGAACCGCGTCTGCGAACATATCGATCAGGTGCAGAACGCCCTCAAGCGGCCAATGCTCCTGGAAAATCCGGCGACCTATCTGGCCTTTGAACGTTCGACCCTCGACGAGGCTGACTTCATTGCCGAAGTCATTCGCCGCAGCGGCTGCGGTTTGTTGCTGGACGTCAATAACGTCTACGTGTCGTGCATCAATCATCTGCGCGATCCATTGGCCTATCTCGATGCCTTGCCATTGCACGCCGTCGGTGAGATTCATCTGGCCGGTTTTGCCGAAGATTGCGACAGCCTCGGCGACCGTTTGCTGATCGACGATCACGGCGCGCCGATTGATCAAGCAGTCTGGCATTTGTACCGGCAAGTGCTGGAGCGCATCGGCCCGGTGGCGACGTTGATCGAGCGTGACAATCAGGTGCCGGCATTCGACGTCTTAATGGCCGAGGCGCAGCAGGCCGAAGTGCTGTTGAAGTGCGCGCGGGATCGATCATGAGCTCTCAAGCCGCGTTCACGGCAGCGTTGCTCAATGTGCAGTTGCCCTGCCCCGAAGGCCTTTACAGCGCCAACGGTGCCGATCCCGCCAGCCGTTTCGCGGTGTATCGCAACAACGTGCAGAGTTCGCTGATCAACGCACTGGGCGACAGTTATCCGGTGGTTGCGCAGTTGGTTGGCGAGGAATTCTTCCGAGCCATGGCGGCTGTGTTCGTACAAAGTCAGCCACCACAAAGTCCGTTGATGAGCCTTTACGGCGAAGGGTTTGCGGACTTCATCGCTGCGTTTGAACCGGCCTCAAGCGTGCCGTACCTGGCCGACGTGGCACGCCTTGAGCAGTTACGCACCCTCGCTTATCACGCCGCCGACGCAAACCCGATCCCGCCGGAACAGATCGCCGCTGCGCTGAGTGACCCGCAAGCCCTGAGCGAACTTGGCTTCGAACTTCATCCGTCCCTGTACCTGCTCGATTCAGGCTATGCCGTGGTTGCGATCTGGGCCGCACACCAGCGAGAGGCGACGCTGGAAGGCATCGAACTCAATCGTGGACAGCAGGCATTGGTGTTGCGCAATGGCCTCGATGTCGAGGTGTTTGCCCTTGATCACGGCGCCGGCGTTTTCATCCGCCATTTGCTCGATGGCCAGCCGCTATTGGCAGCCGCAGAAAACAGCCCGCCGTTCGATCTCAGCCAGACCCTGGCCTTGCTGATCGCTCATAACGCCATCACCCATCTGAACTTCAAGGAATTGCCATGAATACGCTGATCACCCGCGCCATCTCGCTGCTGGAGAAAATCCCCCACAGCCTGATTGCCTTTATCGCGCGCTTTTCGATTGCCGCGGTGTTCTGGAAGTCCGGGCAGACCAAGGTTGAAGGCCTGGCTATCGACCTGTTCGACGGCAACTTTGAGTTGGGCTGGCCGCGTCTGGCCGATTCGACGATTCCGTTGTTCACCAGCGAATACCACGTGCCGCTGCTGTCGCCGGAAATCGCCGCGTACATGGCCGCGTTCGCCGAGCACTTTTTCCCGATTCTGATTCTGATTGGCTTCGCCACACGATTTTCGGCGCTGGCGTTGCTGGGGATGACCCTGACCATTCAGTTGTTTGTGTATCCGGATGCCTACCCGACACACGGCACTTGGGCAGCGGTGCTGCTATATCTGATGACGACCGGACCGGGGAAATTGTCGATCGATCATCTGATCGCCAAGCGCTACCGCTGAAGCCGATCCAGCGCCTCGCCGCTGCGTTTGAACCAACCCATCAGATAGTCCGCCAATACCTGAGTGCGTTTCGGTAATCCACCCTGATACGGATGCACCAGATACATCGGCATGCGCCGGGTCTGGTAATCGCGCAGGAGCCAGCGCAAGCGCCCGTCAGCCAATTCCGCTTGCAGCAGGTACGAAGGCAATCGAGCGATGCCGGCACCGGTCAGCGCCGCTTTCTTGAGCAGGTTGTAATGGTTGCTGGCGAACGGCCCCGAGACGCGTACCCGCAACAATTCGTGCTGCTGGTGATACAGCCATTCCTCGCGACCGCTGTAGTGGCTGTTGAGCAAACAACGGTGCTCGGTCAACGCCTGCGGCGTCAGCGGCTCGCCGAAGCGCTCGAGATAGGCCGGGCTGGCGCAGGTCATTTCCTGCCAGGCCAGCAGCGGCTTGGCCACCAGCCGCTCGTCGTTGGCCACCTCGCTGCGGATCGCCAGATCAAAGCCGTCCCGGGACAGATCGCGATAGCTGTTGTTCAGCTCAAGCTCGATCTGCACATCGGGATACTTTTGCGAAAACTCCAGCAGCAAACCATCGAAGAAGGTTTCTCCCAGGGACACCGGAACCGTCATACGCACCGGCCCGGCCATGTCGTCCTTCAATCGCGCCAATGCCTGACGCGCTCTCTCGACTTGGACTACAAGGGCCTGGGCTTGTGGCAACAACGCCGCACCGGCAGCGGTCAGGCTCAAACGCCGGGTCGTGCGTTGCAGCAGCACCACGGAAAAGCGCGTTTCGAGTTGGCTGATCCGCTTGGACAACTGGCCCTTGCTGCACCCGAGTTGCTGCGCCGCCAACGTGAAACTGCCGGCCTCGATCAACACCGCAAACGCGGCCAGATCATCCATCTCGCTCATGGATTGTTTCCATTTGAAAACCAAAGGTTGCCCATTAGCGCGCTTATCCACAGAAAAAACCACTCTAGACTGAAACCTCGTTCAATCACTTGAGGCACAACACGATGAAAATTCTGTTGATAGGCGCTGGCGGCACCATCGGTTCGGCCGTGGACAAAGAACTGTCGCAACGCCACGAAGTTATTCGTATCGGCCGCAAAAGCGGCGATTTGCAGGTGGATATCAGCGACAGCGGGTCGATCCGAAAACTGTTCGAACAAACCGGCAAGTTCGACGCACTGGTCTGCGCCGCTGGCAACGTGACCTTCGCACCGTTGGGTGAAATGAACGAAGACAGCTTCGCCCTGGGCTTGAAAGACAAGCTGATGGGCCAGGTCAACCTGTTGCTGATCGGTCGCGAGTTTGCCAACGACGGTGCTTCGTTCACCTTCACTACCGGCGTGCTCAGCCACGATCCGATCCGCAGCGGCGCCTCGGCTGCAATGGTCAACGGCGCCCTCGACAGTTTTGTTCGCGCGGCCGCCATCGAACTGCCTCGCGGTTTGCGCGTGAACTCGATCAGCCCGACCGTTTTGCTGGAAGCCATGGGCAGCTACGCCCCGTATTTCCGTGGCTACAAGCCGGTTCCTGCGGCGGATGTGGCATTGGCCTACGCCAAAAGTGTCGAAGGCCTGCAAACCGGTCAGACTTTTCACGTCGGCTAAACCCTTGTGATGAACGGTCAGCCTGCGTAACGTGGCGGCACTTGTCTGGAGAGCCGAAGATGCGTGTTGCCCGTTCGTTAGTCCTTGTTGCCCTGCTGCCGTTGTTTGCCGCCTGCCAGTTGTTCGATGGCCCGCGAGAAAGTGCCTCGCACGTGGGGCAGACGCGGATGCAGGGGCAACTGACCGCTGCCGACGGCAAACTGGTGTTCCAGCCGTGTCAGGATCAACGCCAATACGTGGTCAACGACATTGGCGGCACCAGCGTCTTGCAAGAGGCCGCGACCCTGGCCGATGACCAGGGCAAGTTGTTCGCCGACGTACGCGGCAAGATCGCCGGTGACCGCCTCGATCTTGCCCAGCTCTATCGCGTCGAACGTTCGGGCACCGCGTGTGATGATCCGAATTTCAAGCTACTGATTCTGCGCGCCGCCGGCCATGGCCCTGAGTGGAACGTCAAGGTCAGCGGCAAAGGCATGGTCATCGACCGCGACGGCCAGCCCCCGCTCGCCGTCCCTTACGTTGAAGAGCAATTGGGCGACGGTCGCTTCAATCTCAGCAGCGAAGCCAACAACCAGCGCATCGAATTGTGGGTCGCGCCGCAACGTTGCGTCGACAGCAGCACCGGCAGCGTGCAGCACATGAGCGCCGAACTGCGCATCGACGGTCAGGTGCAGCGTGGCTGCGGGTATTTCGGCGGTTCGCGTAACGACTGATCGTTTTACCCTCACCGGATCCGGCGGTTGCGGCTTATAATCGCGGCCTTCAAACGCCCTGGCGCAGTTGTGCGCCCCGCGAACCCGGATCCTCGCCATGTTACGAATCACTGAACTCAAGCTGCCAATCGACCATCCCGAAGAAGACCTGCGCGTTGCCATCGTGCAACGTCTGGGCATCGCCAGCGATGACTTGCTCGATTTCACCTTGTTCAAGCGCAGCTACGATGCGCGCAAAAAGTCCTCCGAACTGTGCTTCATCTACACCATCGACCTCACCGTACGCGACGAGGCCAAAGTGCTGGGCAAGTTCGCCGACGACCGTAACGTCAACGTGGCGCCGGATGTCAGCTACAAATTCGTAGGCGAAGCACCAAGCGACCTGAGCCAGCGACCTATCGTCGTCGGATTCGGCCCGTGCGGGATCTTTGCCGGCCTGTTGCTGGCACAGATGGGCTTCAAGCCGATCGTCCTCGAACGCGGCACCGAAGTGCGTCAGCGCACCAAGGACACCTGGGGCCTGTGGCGTAAAAGCGTGCTCAACCCCGAGTCCAACGTGCAGTTCGGCGAAGGCGGTGCGGGCACGTTCTCCGACGGCAAACTGTACAGCCAGATCAAGGATCCGAAGTTCCTTGGCCGCAAAGTCCTGCACGAGTTCGTCAAGGCCGGCGCACCGGAAGAAATCCTCTACGTCAGCAAGCCGCACATCGGTACGTTCCGTCTGACCGGCATGGTTGAAAACATGCGCGAACAGATCCGAGATTTGGGCGGCGAAGTGCGCTTCCAGGAGCGCGTCAGTGATGTGCTGATCGAAGACGGCCAACTGGTCGGGGTCCAACTAGCCAGCGGCGAGACTCTGCATTCGAAACACGTGGTTCTGGCCCTCGGCCATAGCGCCCGCGACACCTTCCGCATGCTCCACAGCCGTGGCGTGTTCATGGAAGCCAAGCCGTTCTCGGTGGGTTTCCGCATCGAACACCCGCAGTCGCTGATCGACCGTGCGCGTCTGGGCAAATACGCCGGCCACCCCAAGTTGGGAGCCGCCGACTACAAACTGGTGCACCACGCCAAGAACGGCCGTTCGGTCTACAGCTTCTGCATGTGCCCGGGCGGCACCGTTGTCGCCGCGACGTCCGAGCCGAACCGTGTGGTCACCAATGGCATGAGCCAGTACTCGCGTAACGAGCGCAATGCCAACTCCGGCATCGTCGTCGGCATCACCCCGGAAGTAGATTATCCGGGCGGCCCGCTGGCCGGGATCGAGTTGCAGGAGCGTCTGGAATCCCACGCCTTTATCCTCGGCGGCAGCGACTACAAGGCCCCGGCGCAACTGGTTGGCGACTTCATCAACGACATTCCTTCGACCGAACTGGGTGAAGTCGAGCCGTCCTACAAACCGGGTGTGGCGCTGGGTGATCTGGCCCTGGCTTTGCCAGACTTCGCGATTGAGGCGATTCGTGAAGCGCTGCCGGCGTTCGAGAAGCAGATTCGCGGCTACTCGCTGCACGATGCGGTTTTGACCGGGATCGAAACGCGCACGTCTTCGCCGCTACGCATTACTCGTAATGAGTCGCTGCAGAGCATGAACGTGAAGGGTCTGTTCCCGGCCGGTGAAGGCGCGGGTTATGCCGGTGGGATTCTGTCGGCGGGTGTGGACGGGATTCGGATTGCCGAGGCTGTGGCTCGCGACATTCTCGGCCTCGAAGCTTAAGCCTTAAGATCAAAAGATCGCAGCCTGCGGCAGCTCCTACATTGATCGGTGTAGGAGCTGCCGCAGGCTGCGATCTTTTTGCTTTTCAGATATTGGCGCGCAACACCGAAGTCGGCAGCGCCTCTCCCCGCTCGGCACTCGCCGCCACAGCCTCAATCAATCCGCTCAACTCATAGCCCTGCGCCTTGAGCCAGTCCTGATCGTAATAGGTGTCGGCATAACGCTCGCCGCCATCGCACAGAATCGCCACGATCGACCCCGACTCCCCCGCCGCTTTCATTTGCTGCGCCGCCATCAATGCGCCAATCAGGTTGGTGCCACTCGAACCGCCAACATGCCGCCCCAGCCGTTGCGCCAGGTAATGCATGGCCGCCAGCGACAAGGCGTCCGGCACCTTGACCATCGCGTCGATCACCTTCGGCAAGAACGACGCTTCCACTCTTGGCCGGCCAATGCCTTCGATCCGCGAACCGCAATCCAGACGCAAACTGGCGTCGCCGGTCTGGTAGTAATCGAAGAACACCGAACGCTCGGCATCAGCGCACAACACGCGGGTGCAGTGCTGGCGATAGCGCACGTAACGACCGAGGGTCGCGGTGGTGCCGCCGGTGCCGGGGCTGGAAATCAGCCAGCTCGGTTCGGGATGTTTCTCGTAGCGCATCTGCTGGAAGATCGACTCGGCGATGTTGTTGTTCGCCCGCCAGTCGGTCGCCCGTTCGGCATAGGTGAACTGGTCGATGAAATGACCGCCATGCTCTCGAGCCAGACGCTCGGATTCGGCATAAATCTGCGTCGGATCTTTTACCAGATGGCTCTGGCCACCGTAGAAGGCAATCTGGGCAATCTTCTCTTTCGACGTGGTCGCCGGCATCACCGCAATGAACGGCAGCCCCAGCATCCGCGCGAAATACGCTTCGGAAATCGCCGTCGAACCGCTGGACGCCTCGATTACCGGCGCGCCGGGCTTGAGCCAGCCGTTACACAGCGCATAGAGAAACAGCGAACGGGCCAGCCGATGTTTAAGGCTGCCGGTCGGATGACTCGACTCGTCCTTGAAGTACAACTCGATGCCCGCAAAACCTGGCAGCGGCAAGGGAATCAGATGGGTGTCGGCGCTGCGCTGAAAATCCGCTTCGATGATGCGGATGGCTTCGCGGGCCCACTGTCGGTTGTCGCTCATGGTCATGGTTCTCGTTGAATCGGGCAGGAGATTGGCCTCCTGAAAAGGCTCATCCGTCAGCTTAGGAAAAAACCTACATCGCGCACAGATACAGCTGAGTCTCAATATGTCCCGCAACTGCTAGGCTCAGCGTGGTTCGGGGTAAAGGCGTTGTAACGACATATAACAAAAAAGAATATAACTTTTGTTTTAACAACTAACCGTACGGGTTAGGGTGTCCCACCTTTTTGACTCATCGATGGAGAGCGACCTTGCCTCTGCGTAGCACTTTCACGCGTTTCTTTCAGTTGGAAGCTGCCAGCGGTCTGTTATTGATCGCCGCGGCCATCCTCGCTTTGATTATCAACAACTCGCCATTGTCGTGGCTGTACACCGGTTTGCTCGACACCCCGGTGGTAGCGCAGATCGGCGCGTTGAAAATCGCCAAACCCCTTTTGCTGTGGATCAATGACGGCCTGATGGCCTTGTTCTTTCTGTTGATCGGCCTGGAGGTCAAGCGCGAAGTGCTCGACGGCCAGTTGTCGAAGCCGTCGCAGATCGTCCTGCCGGGTGCGGCCGCTGTCGGCGGCATGCTGGTGCCGGCGCTGATCTACTGGTTCCTCAATCGCGACAATCCGGCCGCCCTGAGCGGCTGGGCAATCCCTACCGCCACCGACATCGCCTTTGCCCTCGGCGTACTGGCCCTGCTCGGCAAGCGTGTGCCGGTGTCGCTGAAGCTGTTCCTGATGACCCTGGCGATCATCGATGACCTCGGCGCCATCGTGATCATTGCGATTTTCTACTCCGGCGAACTCTCGACCCTGTCGCTGGGCCTCGCGGCCGCTTGCATTGCGGCGCTGGTGGCGATGAACCGGCTCGGCGTGGTCAAGCTCGGGCCATACATGATCATCGGCTTGATCCTGTGGGTTTGCGTACTGAAGAGCGGCGTTCATGCAACGCTGGCCGGTGTGACCCTGGCCTTCTGCATCCCGCTACGGACGAAAAACGCCGAGCCTTCGCCGTTGCTGACGCTGGAACACGCGCTTCACCCCTGGGTCGCCTACGGCATTCTGCCGCTGTTCGCCTTCGCCAACGCCGGCCTGTCGCTGAGCGGCGTCACCGTCGAAAGCTTCACCCACCACGTACCGATGGGCATCGCGGTCGGCCTGCTGCTCGGCAAGACCGTCGGCGTATTCGGCCTGACATGGCTGGCCGTGAAGATCGGTATCGCCGCCCTGCCCCAAGGCGCCAACTGGGGTCAGGTGCTGGGCGTGGCGATTCTCTGCGGCATCGGATTCACCATGAGCCTGTTTGTCGGCTCTCTGGCCTTTGTTCCGGGTGCAAGTGAATACGCGGGCATGGACCGGATGGGTATTCTGACGGGGTCGATTCTGGCGGCGTTGATCGGTTATGCGGTGACGGCGGCGGCGAGTCGCCAAAGCACCCTACAATCTGAGAAACCAGCTGCTTCATGAGTATCAGCACGCTTCGCGCAAGGCTTAGCAATGAGCCGCGCAAGTGTGCTATATCTTTCGTTAACCTCAGCCACCTCTCCAGCACGGTATTTCTCGGAGCCATCCATGTCACGTAAAGCAGAAAAACGCCCAATGACGGACGATCAGATTGCCGTGCAGGAATCCCGGATTCCAGATATCGCCCTGAAGGCATTCAACAACGCCTATAGAATGGCACTTGCCAACGGCGCAGCCGTTCTTGTTGCTAAAGATGGCCAACTGTTCGAGGTGACGGAGAAGACCTCCGTTGCTTTGCGCTCGATCGGCACTTATGGAAATCTGAAAAGCGGTACTCGCCTGCACATCAATAAATCTTCAAAACAGGTTACTTCTTGAGCACACCAAGAATACGGATATTTGCGGGACCTAATGGATCGGGAAAAAGCACCTTCAATCGACTTGTTCCTGCCCATTTGCTTGGAAACTACATCAATCCTGATGATATCGAACGGGCGATTAAAGATACGGGATACTTTGACTTCACCTCATATCGAATCGAATCTCATAAAAAAGAGATTTTTGATTTTTTCCGTAAACATGCGCTTTTAAAGAAGTCCCCTCGTTCGTTGGCAAAGCTGGGCTCACTTGCGATTGAAGGTGAAAGACTCAGCTTCGCAAATACTGAAATCGACTCCTACGTCGCTTCAGCCCTTTCCGATTTCATACGTCGGTCGCTGATCAAAGAACGCATCAGCTTTACGTTCGAAACGGTCATGTCCTCCTCAGACAAAGTTAACCTGCTCGCCGAGGCTCATAACTCTGGCTACAGAGTCTACGTTTATTACGTCGCTACAGCTGATCCTGAAATCAATATAGCCAGGGTTGCCTACCGCGTATCGCAAGGCGGGCATAACGTTCCTCCTGAAAAAATAAAGGCCCGTTACTGGAGATCTCTGGAGCTGTTGTCTGAAGCTATCCTGACATCCAACAGAGCCTACATTTTCGATAACTCGGATGAAGGCAGTGAGGGGCTGACACAAATAGCAGAAATCACTGATGGAGAACTGATTGAAATCAAGTCAGATATCCAGCCCCCCTGGTTCAAAGAGTTCGTACTCGATAAATTGTTGTAGTCGAACAATCCCACGCTTTTAGAGACGCGTCCTACAGCCACAAAATTCCTGCTTCGTTAACGTCGTGCAGCCCCTTCCGAGGGGCTGTCGATGGATGAACGAAAGGACGATCAGTGGCTCGCAACAAGGACATTCCCCGGGTTCCCAACCCACCGGCGGGCGACCGGCATCACGTCACCTACCGCTACATGACGGCCACAGAACTGGCCGAGCGCGAAGCCAGACAAAACGCTTACGACGCCATGCTGGCGCGACAGGAGGCTTTCGAGCGCAATCGTGAGGTTGCAGCCAAAAAGCCTGATCCTGTGCGCGCCGGATGCGTGTTTGCCAAGTCCTGCAAGTTGCCGGACGCGATCATTGATTACTCCAATCCTCCGGGGATGGTGCCGACCGATAGTTTGAAAGACTACGGCGACCTGATCCTGCTCGGTGCCCGCGAAGCCGATGCCAACGGTGCCGTCGCGCTGAAGAAAATCAGCGCGACGGCCATCCCGACAGGACTCGGCAATTTTGCTCTGGCCGGATCTGCATTCGAAGCGTTGCCTGCCGTTGCCGCCAGCACTGCTGCTGCCACGTTGGTTGGGTTGGTCGCGCTGTTCATGCCCTCGAGCCTTGGCGACAGCGCCCTCTACACCGACGATCAACTGCTCGCCCTGAAACAGGCCCGTACCCGCGTTCGACTGCGGGTCGAGCAACAGGCCGACGGCAGCCTCAAGGGTTACGGTTTCTACACCGGTAAGAATCGTGATTGGGAAATGGTTGATGTCGTGCAATTCACTGCGCGCGGCAGCCAGTTCATTGCTGACTTGGGTGAAGGCGTCGAACTGATCTGGACACCCGCCGTGGACGGCTCGGACATTCTCGGCATCCCCGCGTTGGAGGCAGCTCCGCAGGCGCCGCATATCTGGGTGTATCCACCGACGAAAGCGGCAGAGGGGATTCTGGTGAATCCGGTTTATCCGCCGGAGTACCGGGATTTCATTCTGGTGTTTCCGGCGGATTCGGGGGTCAGGCCACTCTATATTGTGGTTGCGCGTCCGGTGTCTGGTGACCACGACTACCATATGCCACCCAAGTTACTTCCGGCCTTCCCCGATGCAGTACCGGTTCGTAAAAAAGGACATCGCAAGCGCTGGGAGAGCAAAAAGCGTATTTATGAGTGGGACTATCAACATGGTGCTGTCGAGGTTTATAACTGGGAAGGAGACCATCTCGGCGAGTTCGATATAAAAACGGGTGAGCAAACTGGTAAAGCAAAACCCGAAAGACGCACCACGACCAAGTGAAAAATTGAGTATTCGAGAATGATTTTTTTAGCGCTTTCCGGGTTTTTCCCTGAACCAAATCCAGACAACTCACTGCAATATGATAAAGATGTCCCACAAACTTCAGAGCAGGCGGTTCTTAACGTCATGGGGTGGGAATCTCTGAAAGATGTACCGATGGGTGAACATGATCTAACGGAAACTCAAGCCAGAGAAATCATGCAAATCGTCAATACGCCCTTCAGGGACGATTTGACTTACTGCATCGGGCTTTGTCGCGAAGACTGACAAGCCTGATTCAGAAAAGCTGAAAAGCCACCGACAAAAAAACCCCGACCAGTCACCTGATCGGGGTTTTCTTTTGCCGCTCGCTCCCGCTTAGTGCGAAACGCGGCTGGTCCCGCCAACGGTCGAAATCCGCACACGCTCGCCAACGCGGAACACTTCATTCTCCTGAACCTGCTGCACATAGGCGCGCATGCTGCCGTCGTCTTCGCGCACGGTGATTTCCACACCTTGGGTACGCGTCAGGCCTTCTTCGGTCGCCGAGCCGATCAGACCACCCGCCACCGCACCGATCACAGCAGCGACGATGCTGCCTTTACCGCCACCGATGGCGCTGCCGCCGACACCGCCGACCACTGCGCCTGCTGCGCCGCCGATCGGGGTCTTGGTGCCTTCGATTTTCACCGGACGCAGGGATTCGATGGTACCCATGCGAATCGTCTGCACGCGACGCGCTTCGTCACGGGAGTAGGAGTCACCGGTCAGGCTCGATTGGCAGCCGGTAAGCAACATCGCCATCGTGGAAAAGGAAGCAACCAGCAGAACAGACTTACGCATAGCATCAACTCCAAAGGACAGGTATTCATTAAACTCCGCAGCTTGACGCCTGTCACGGCGCAGCTCGGATAAAATTGCTTTCATTCAGGCCCGGTACAGGCGCCCTGCGAACTCACCCAACATTAGCGCCAAATTCCATTTCTTGCGCCGCCGACCCAAGGATTTTCATGGATTACTTCATCATTGTCGTCACCACCGTCGCCGGTCTGTACTTCCATGGGTGGCTGTACGTACGGATCAAACGCTGGGTTGATCGCGACCTGGCACTGTCGCTGGCCGGCAAGGATGAAGGCAAACGCGCTTTTATGCTTGAACAATTGGCCCATGCACATGCGCAGAAGATCAAGCGTCGGGACCTGCCGAAGTGGCTTGAGGCCGCTGCGGCAGGGTATCCCGCTCGGTAGACTGCTTAAGGTGCCAGACGTTCAAGAATCCAGTCGGCGCCCTGCAAACGGTAGTTGAGGCGATCGTGCAGGCGGCTCGGACGGCCCTGCCAGAATTCGATGCGCTCGGGCAGCAATCGGTAACCGCCCCAGTGTTCCGGACAATCTGGCTGAGTATCGCTGAAGCGTTGCTCGGTCGCCTTGAGCAAATCCTCCAGTTCACCGCGCCCGTTGATCACCCGGCTCTGCGGTGATGCCCAGGCACCGAGGCGGCTGCCCAGTGGACGCACCTGGTAATACGCATCGGACTCTTGCGGTGTGACCTTCACCACCCGCCCTTCGATGCGCACCTGGCGCTCCAGGGTCGGCCAGAAGAAGGTCATGGCGGCAAACGGATTGGCCGCCAGATGCTGGCCCTTGGCGCTGTCGTAATTGGTGAAGAAGGTGAAACCCTGCTCGTCCAGGCCCTTGAGCAGCAGAATGCGGCAATGCGGACGCCCGTCCGCATCGACCGTCGCCAGGGTCAAGGCGTTGGCTTCCACCGGCGCCTGCTCGGTTTTCACCGCGTCGGCGAACCATTGGTGGAACAGCGCAAACGGCTCGGCCGGGGCTTGTGCCTCGGTCAAACCGTCCCGGGTGTAATCACGACGCATATCTGCCAGAGCCTGGGTCATGGCGCATTCCTTTTCGTTAGCGGATCACTTCTTGGTGGCATCGGTCGCGGCGACTTTCTTGTCGGTCGCGGCGGCTTTGGCTGGAGCGGTTTTCTTCGCTGGAGCCTTCGCCGGTGCCTTCTTGGCTGGAGCCTTGGCGGCGGCTTTCTTCGCCGGGGCTTTCTTGGTGGCCGGTACAGCAGCTTTTTTCGCGGCTGGCGCCGGGGTTACCGGTTTGGCCACTGGCTTGGCGTCCTGCGCAGCAACCAGGGTCACTGGCTTCGGCGCTGGCATGTTGTATTTGCTCAGCAGCGCAACCATGGTGTTCTGCGGAGTCACCAGCATTTCAACGCGACGGTTGAGGGCACGACCTTCAACGCTGTCGTTGGCGGCACGTGGCGCTTCAGAACCCATGCCGCGCAGCATCAGGCGATCACGCTGCAAGCCGCTGAGACGGAAGATCGCCGCAATGGCTTGAGCACGTTCCTGACTCAATTTGATGTTGGCCGGCGCAGCGCCGCTGGAGTCGCTGTGACCGAGTACCAGCACGGCGGTTTTCGGGTCGGCTTCGAGGATTTTCGCCACGCGGGTAAACGGGCCAAGCGTGACTGGCAGCAGCATCGCCGGACGATCCGGGTTGAATGAGCCTTCGACCGGCGCGGTGACGACTAGCACATTGTCGCGGCGCTCGAGTTGCAGATTGCTGTCCTGAATGGCAGTACGCAGGCGCGGTTCGTAGTCGTCAAGCCAAGCCTGAGTGACTTTCGGATCCGGCATCGGCACTACTTTGGCGGTGTCCTGATCCTTGCCGCCAAACGGCCACCACCACTTGCCGCCCTTGTCAGCCTCGGCTTTGGCCACGGCGACCGGTTTGGCTTCAGGCTTCACTTCAGGCTTGGCATCTGCCTTGGCGGTCGAATCGTCGGAGCCGAACGGCCAATACCATGGATTGCTGCTTTCAGTTTTGGCAACCGGCGCAGTAGTAGCAGGTTTCAACGGTGCTGGGGCCTGTGCCGGCTCTTTGGCCGCCACTTTGTCGGAAGAACCAAACGGCCACCAACTGCCGCCGTCCGCATCATTTTTAGGAGTCTGTGCACAACCGGTGATCGCAACACACAGGGCCAGGGCGAGTGTCTTTTTAGATGACATTGAAAATCCACAAAATGAAGTAATGAAAAATCAGAGCACTTTCGCCCGGATAAACTGTCGCTTTGAATCGAAAAACCTTTAGAGGTTCCGGCCCTGGAACCTCTGATGACGCTTTACAGACAAGTGGCAAGCACCCGCGCGAGCTTTTGCGCGCGCGGATCCATCAAGACGTACGGCCCAAGGGTATTTGTCACAAAACCAAACGCAACATCATGCTCAGGGTCAGCAAAACCGATCGAGCCGCCCGCGCCCGGATGCCCGAACGCACGCGGGCCGAGGCCGTAGGTGGCATTCGGTACGTCGGGTTGATCAAGCATGCAGCCCAGACCGAAACGGGTGCGAGTCAGCAGGATCTTGTCCTCGCCGATACTGTGTTCGCGGGTCAGTTCTTCAAGCATGTCGCTTTCGAGCAGGCTGCCGTCGAGCAAACCGGCGTAGAACCCGGCCAGACTCCTTGCATTGCCGTGGCCATTGGCCGCCGGCTGCTGCATGCGCCGCCATTCCGGTTTGTTTGTGCTGGTCAGCACCGACGGTGGATTGGTAAAGGCGCGGGTGGTCATGGCGGTCGGCTCGCGCATCGTCACTTGCAGCAGACGCTGAGCGGCGGCGTCGCCGGCATTGCCCTTGCCGCGGGCGATGTGCGCCACACGATGGAATTCTTCGTCCGCCAGACCGACGTGAAAATCCAGACCCAATGGTTTGGCGACACGGGCAACGATCGATTCCCCCGGCCCGCGACCATCGGCACGACGGAGCAGTTCGCCGATCAACCAACCGTAAGTGATCGCGGCATAGCCGTGACCGGTGCCCGGCACCCACCAGGGTGCTTCGGCCGCGAGGGCGTCGACCATGGTTTGCCATTCATAGAGCGCTTCGGGGGCCAGCAGCTCGCGCAAAGCCGGCAGGCCGGCCTGATGGCAGAGCAATTGGCGCAGGGTAACGGACTCTTTGCCAGCGGCGGCGAACTCCGGCCAGTAGCGGGCAACGGGAACATCCAGGTGCAACTTGCCTTCGGCGACCAATTGCAGAGCCGTGACGGCGGTAAAGGTTTTGGTGCAGGAGAACAGGTTGGCGATGGTGTCGCTGTGCCAGGCCTCGGTGCCGTCCTTGTCGGCGGTGCCGGACCAGAGGTCGAGGACGGTTTCTCCGCCGACCTTGATGCACAAAGCTGCGCCGCGTTCCTGGGGATCGTCGAACAGTGCGGCGAATGCCTCGCGCACCGCTTCGAATTGAAGCTCGTAATGTCCCTGAATCTGCACCCGCAACTCCCCCGCGAAAACGCTCTACAAAGTGGCCCGCATTGTTCCAGCCCTTGAGGGTTTTGGGAACAGCTGTGAGCTGGGCGGTCGGATCAAAAGCAAGATCAAAAGATCGCAGCCTACGGCGGCTCCTACAGAGAAGCGCGTCCCATGCAGGAGCTGCCGAAGGCTGCGATCTTTAGCGCATCACGCCTTAATGACCATTGCCCGAATGCCCACCGGCATGGCCAGCGCCCTGCCCCGGGCCTTTGCCGGCCTCACCTTTCCTGCCGCCTTCGGCTTCATGGACCGCTGCGGCTTTCTCCGCCTGTTTGCCAAGTTGATCAACCGCCTGCAAATTGCTCTTGCGTACCGTCTCGACAAAGCCCTGATACGGCAGATCCGTCACCCCGACCAAACCGAAGTGGCCGTTCTCGCCATCCAGTAGACGCCCGGTCACCGGTTGGTCCAGATACTGGAACCAGTGCACGCCGACAATCGACGGCTCGCTCAGCGCCTGTTTGAGGAAGTTGGCGTACGCCGCACCGCGATCCTCTTCCTTGGCCAGTTGCGTCACGCCGCCCCAGAACGGGCCGCGATCAGCAGAGCCGAAGTTGAACTCGGTAATCAGCACCGGTTTGTCCATAGCGTTCAATGCGGCGAAGTCATAGCCGTCTTGCGGCTTGAGGGTGTACATGTTGAAGCTCAGCACATCGCAATACTGCGCGCAGGAGGCCACGGCTTCCGGGGTGCTGATGGCAAAACGGCCGCCGAGCAGCAGTTGATTCGGCGCGTGCCATTTCAGCGAGTCGGAGATGGTCTTGAAGTAGGTATCGGCGAAGACCTTCTGGAAGTATTTGAAGTCAGCCTCGATTTCCGGGTGCTCCGGGTTCGGCAGCGGCGGCACGAAGCCCGGATCTTCCATCAACTCCCACGCCGGCAGGTCAATGCCCCAGGCTTTCGACAGCCCCGCCTGATTGCGGTATTTGTCGCGCAGTTGCTTGAGAAACGCGCGCTTGGCCGGCACGTCAGTGGTCATTTTCAAGGTGCCGTAAGCCAGTGCGTAGCGCGATTGCGGATCGTTGCCCGCGCCTGCCCAGGCCAATTCGTTATCGGCGAAGTAACCGATCAGCCAAGGATCGTCGCGGTGATCGCGGGCCGCGATGGCCACGGCGCGCTCGGTGGCCATGGCGAAACGCGGGTCGAACGGGTCAGGCATGGCGCCCCACCAGTCGTTGCCGGTACTGATGCTGGCGTAATCGCCGACGATCGCCAGCGGCAAGGTGTAGGGCACGCGTTCCGCGTCGCTCAGCGAGTCAGCACTCCAGTTGCCGACCGTGTTGAAGCCCCAGGCTTGCAGCCGATCAAGGGCGTGGCTGGCCCACTTCTGCTCATCGACCGTGGCGGTGCACGGAGTAGTGACGGGTTGATCAGCGGCTTTTTCAGCCGTCGTCGCCACGGCGTCGGTTTTCGCCGCTTCGGCAACACCGGCCTTCGGTTCGCTTGACTGTGCCGCAGGCTCGGCGGCTTTCACTGCGGTTTCTTCAACTGCGCCAGCCTTGGCCGCTTCAGCGACCCCGGCCTTGCTGTCGCTATCCGGTTTGCAGGGCTCGCCATAAACCCGCTGCAGGTTAGCGCCGTAGAAGTCATACCAGCGCCCATTGCTGTAGCCTCGGCCCTGATCGGCGCCGTTGCCGCCACGGTTGTCGCCCTCGCCAAAGTGACTGGCGAGCGGTTCGTCGGGTTTTGGCAGGGACTCGAACATCCACTCGCGCCCGGCCACGTAGGTCTGGTTGACGTCGGGGGTGACGGTGTTGACGCCCAGGGAATAGAACGGATGCCCCTCAGGCGTGACCAGATACCAACGGCCATCACGTTTTTCGGTGCGGAAGAAACCGCTGGCCTTGAACGCCGGGCCTTTGCTCCAGCCGCCGAACTTGTCCAGCGAGGACTTTTCGCGCTCGGCCAGCCAGGTTTTCAGCTGTTGCTGGTCCTTGGCGGCGGCGGATTTGAGTTGTTCGTCACTGGCAATTTTTTCCGGCCATTTGCTGCGGGTCGATTGCCCGTAAGCGTCAACCAGATTGCCGTACACCGCTTGCGTGACCGCCTCACCGTCCTGCACACCAAAGCGCTCTAGCAGCAAACTCTGGGCAACTTTCGGCTGATCCATCGACAGGCTCACCGATACCACTTGGCTGCGATCGATTTCACCGGTGCTGCTGGCAAGCAGAATCCGCTGGCCATCAACGGTCATTGGCATCGGTGGCCCGGCTTTCATGCCCTTGCTAAGCGGCGTGGTCGCCACCAACGGCACCAGCAAGGTTTGCGCAGGGCCGGCCGGCAGGTCGACGCGGCTGGTCAATGTCTGGCCATTGTTGCTCTGGATCTGCACGTAGACCGTCACGGCCCAGTTCATTGCGCTCTGAATGCGCAGGCTCATCATGCCGGACTGCGACCAGTCCCAGGCACCGGTTTGCGGGGTCAGGCGCAAGGTCGGGCGGGCCGCCGGGTTGAAAGTCACGCGTCGCAGCACTTCACCTTCCGGGGTTTGCTCGGCGTTGGCTTGCGGCAGGTCGGCGTTTTCAGTGGCGATTTTCACCACGTCGGCGGGACGGACAAAGTTGAACAGTGTTTGCGGCGCAGCAGGCGCCGCCAGCAACGGGGCAGCGAAGATCAAGGCAAACACGGCAGGCAACGAACGGCGGATCATAAGAACGGAGTTCTCCCTAACGACCAACAATGGCCAATGGAAAAGCGATGGCAGAGAGATAGACAACAAAGTGGGCAAAACTGCCCACCTATGTCTCAGGAAATTTCACGACGGAAAGGAGGCAACGCATTGAGGATCGCCTTGCCATAGCGCTGGGTGACCAGACGCCGGTCGAGCAAGGTGATGGTGCCGCGATCTTCTTCAGTGCGCAGCAGACGACCGCAGGCCTGAACCAGTTTCAGCGAGGCATCGGGCACGGAGATTTCCATGAACGGATTGCCGCCCCGGGCTTCGATCCACTCCGAGAGCGCCGCCTCAACCGGATCGTCCGGCACCGAGAACGGAATCTTGGCAATCACCACGTGTTCGCAGTACGCGCCGGGCAAGTCCACGCCTTCGGCGAAACTGGCCAGACCGAAGAGCACGCTGGAATCGCCGCCATCGACACGAGCCTTGTGTTTGTTCAGGGTTTCCTGTTTCGACAGGTTGCCTTGAATGAACACTTGCTTGCGCCAGTCGCGGTCGAGGCCGTCGAATACGTCCTGCATCTGCTTGCGCGAAGAGAACAACACCAGCGTGCCGCGCGAGCCTTCCACCAGATCCGGCAACTCGCGAATGATCGCGGCCGTGTGAGCGGCGGCGTCGCGTGGATCGGCCTTCAGATCCGGCACCCGCAACACGCCAGCGTCGGCATGGTGGAACGGGCTCGGCACCACGGCGGTGACGGCTTTTTTCGGCAGGCCGGCGCGCATGCGGAAACGGTCGAAAGTGCCGAGCGCGGTCAGGGTTGCCGAAGTCACCAGACAACCGTACGCCACGTTCCACAGGCTGCGGCGTAAAGTTTCAGCCGCGAGGATCGGGCTGGCGTTGACCTCGATGTCGAACAGCGAACCGCTCTCCGCCAGGGTCAGCCAGCGGGCCATCGGCGGGCTGTCTTCCGGGTCTTCGGCGGTGAACGCCGTCCACAGTTCCCAGTTGCCCGACGCACGGGACAACAGGCTGCCGAACAGCGGATACCACTCTTCGGCCTGGTTGCTGGCAATGCCGATGTTGACCTCGCCGTCCATGCCTTCCTTGAGCAGGTCGGTCAGACGGGTGAACAAATCGTTGAGACGGGAGAAGCCTTTTTTCAGCTCGATGCCCATTTCGCGCATGTGCTCGGGAATCACCCCACCGACAAAGCGATGGCGTGGCCGTTCGCGACCTTCGACGTCTTCACCGGGTTTGAAATCGGCGATCTGCTCACAGGCGCTGAACATGAACTGCTGCTGGGTCTTGATCTCCCGCGCCAGTTCCGGCACCTGCTCGATCAATTTGCCGAGATCGCCCGGCAGCGGATGCTGGGCCAGCAGTTTGGTGAGGTTCTTGGCGGTGGTTTCCAGCCAGTCGGCGGTGGAACGCAGGCGCGTGTAGTGAGCGAAGTGGCCGATCGCCTTGTCCGGCAGGTGATGGCCTTCGTCGAACACGTAAAGGGTGTCACGCGGATCAGGCAGAACGGCGCCGCCGCCCAATGCGAGGTCGGCCAGAACCATGTCGTGGTTGGTGACGATCACGTCAACCTTGCCCATGCCTTCACGGGCCTTGTAGAAGGCGCACTGGCCAAAGTTCGGGCAATGGCGGTTGGTGCATTGGCTGTGATCGGTGGTCAAGCGCGCCCAGTCGGCGTCTTCCAGAGCATTGGGCCAACTGTCGCGGTCGCCGTCCCATTTATTGCCGGCGAGTTTCTCGATCATGCTGGTGAAGAGCTTCTGACTGGCCTCATCGACCTCGATCTTGAAGCCTTCTTCTTCGAACAGCTGGGCTGTGGCGGTCTGCGCGTGGCCTTCCTGCAACAGCATGTCGAGCTTGGACAGGCACATGTAGCGGCCACGGCCCTTGGCCAGGGCAAAGCTGAAGTTCAGCCCGCTGTTGCGCATCAGGTCGGGCAAATCCTTGTAGACGATCTGCTCTTGCAGGGCCACGGTCGCGGTGGCGATGACCAGACGTTTGCCGGCCAGTTTCGCCGTCGGGATTGCCGCGAGGCTGTACGCCACGGTCTTGCCGGTACCGGTGCCGGCTTCCACCGCAACAATTGCGGGGTCGCCACTGCGCCGGCCTTCGTCGTCGGTATCGATATCACCGAGGACTTTGGCGATTTCAGCGATCATCAGGCGCTGGCCGTAACGCGGCTTGAGGCTCTTGGCCTCTAGAAAACGCGAGTAGGCGCCCTGGATCGTGGTTTTGAGTTCAGTGCTGATCATGGATTGTCGGGCGCAAAAAACGCTGGATAAATTTTCAGTGGTTTCGGATGGCGGCTATCATACCCCGCTAATTAATCCCGCGCAGAACGGAGTGCCCCAATGACACCTTTTAGCCTCGTTTATCCGCTGCATGTCCTGTCCGCCCTGGTCTGGGTCGGCGGCATGTTTTTCGCCTGGATGGTCTTGCGTCCGGCGGCTGTGAAGGCCTTGGACGGCCCTGCCCGGCTGACCTTGTGGGTTGAAGTGTTTCAAGGTTTTTTCCGCTGGGTCTGGGTCGCGGTGATTCTGTTGCCGATCAGTGGTGTGGGTATGTTGCATTTGCAGCAGGTCGGGTTTGAGACCGCGCCAAAGTATGTGCAAGTGATGATCGGGCTGTATGTGGTGATGACGGCGCTGTTTATCCGGATTCAGGGGTTGATGCTGCCGGAGTTGCGTAAGGCGGTTGAAGCGAAGGACTGGGCGGCGGGTGCGGCGGTGCTGGGGCGAATCCGGCGGGTGGTGGGGATTAATTTGATTGTCGGGTTGGTGCTGGTGGCGATTGCGGCGGCGAGGCCGATGATTTGAAGATCGGGGATTAGATCAAAAGCCCCTCACCCTAGCCCTCTCCCGGAGGGAGAGGGGACTGAGTGGGGGATATTGAAGAGCTACGCCGACTTGAAAGATTGGCTTTGAATCCATAATCGACTCGGTTTTTCAGGTCGATGGATAGCGTGAGTCACCTCGGTCGGCCCCCTCTCCCTCCGGGAGAGGGCTGGGCGGGCGGCGTTCCGATGAGGGTCTGCTTTTACAAGCGCTGCACCGTCACAGCCCCCGCCGCCCCCACTGGCCCAGGCTGCCCATCAGCCCCCGCCTTGCCACTCTTGCCGCCATCGGCGCGATACACCAGGCAGCCCTTGGATTTGCCGCCCTTGCCTGCCTTGCCGCCAACACCCGCCGGGCCGCCAGCACCGCCGGCGACGTTGACCTTGATTTGCTCAACCGGGAAGTCGCGCGGCACTTCCAGCCGCACCAGCGCACCCGGAGCACCTGGCTGACCGTCGCTACCGTCACTGCCATCCGCACCATGTCCAGCCGAGCCATAGGTGCACCCTGGATCTTCACCGTTGCCACCGTCGAGACCGACAAAACCCGGTGCACCGGTACCGCCACGGGCATCGACCAACAGTTGCGGCGCGTTCAGTGCCTTGAATTGCAGATTCAGATTGCGCCCGGCACGGGCGGCTTTTTCGTAGGTGCCCGGCGCACCGCGCGCGGTGATCTGACTGCCTTCGCTCAAATCTGCACGAATGACCTTCATCTCAAAAGCCTGTTCACCCGGAACGATGGCGATGCGTGCTTCATGACCGAGGCGCAATTCGCCGACACTCAGTTCGGTCACGTTGGCCGGAACCAGCAAGGTGCCATAATCGGCCACTTCCAGTCGTTCGAGTTGCAAGGTGCCGGCGGTATTGGGCAGACGCATCAGGGAATTGGTTTCGACGCTGACCACCTGGGCGCAGGCCAAAGGGCTGATAAAAGCAGCGAGCAGACACAATTTACGCATGGGAAGAAGCCTCCGGAGCGGCCGGGGCCGGGATGGTTTGCAGATGGAATACGCCGAACAGCAGGATGCGGCCACGATCACGCCAAGGGTGCGCGCGCCCCTTGAGGCTGCGATTGCACAGCAGCACTTCGAACACATGGATCAGCAACAGCAGAGCGCCGGCCAGATTGACCAGCAGATGCAGCGGATGTACGAACGGCACCAACTGATTGGCCAGTACCACGCAGCAGAACAGCAGGGTCAATAACCGCCCCAGCCCCCAGAACACTTTCATACGCTCCCCCGTGTTGCGAATTATTCTTTGGGCGCACAGTAACGGCTTCTGCGGGGGATAAGCCAGAGGGAAAAATGAAAAATCTTCGCCGAGCCGCTAAATGGCTGCCGGATCGACGATGATCGCCCCGGCAGCTCTAGCTCGCGGACTACAGACACCTCCTAACGATTGATGTGCAGCTCCACGCGACGGTTTTGCGCGCGCCCCTCGTCGGTTGCGTTATCGGCCACCGGCTCACTCTCGCCTCGTCCTTCACTGGTCAGTTTGTTCGGTGCCAGCCCCTGACTCAGCAAATAAGCCGCGACACTGCTGGCGCGCCGTTCCGACAATGCCTGGTTATAAGCATCCGAGCCTTTGCTGTCGGTATGACCGATGACCTTGATGCTGACCACGTCGGCATTGCGCAATTTGTCCATCAGCGTATCAAGTTGGGCTCTCGCGGCGGGCGTCAGGTCGGACTTGTCGAAATCGAACAGTACGTTGCCGGCATCGCTCAACGTGATGACTTCGGTTTGCGGGGCCGGTTCGACCGGTTTCTCTACGACCGGATATTGTGGCAGCGGGCAACCACGGTGATCGACCGGGGTATTGGCCGGAGTATCGGGGCAACGGTCGCGGCGGTCGAACACGCCGTCATCGTCTTTATCGCCGTCCTGGGCATAACAGATCAGTCCGCCGGTAAGTATCCCCAGCGCTGCGCCGCCAGCGGCCCAACCGCCACTTTCAATGGCGCCGAGGCCGCCACCGACCAGCCCGCCGAGAAGGCTGCAGATCGGCCACGTACGTTGATTGAGGGGTGCAGTGCCATCGCTGTGGGTGGCGCAACCGGTGAGCAAGCTGCCAAGCAGCAGCACCGGCAAGACGGACCTTGAGAAAACAGTCATTGTGAAAGCTCCTGTGTCACCGGCCCATACCGGTTACACAGGAGTAAAGACCCGCATCCGCGACTGCACAAGCCGCGGATGCGAGAGGGCTAGCGGTTGATTTTGATTTCTGTACGACGGTTCTGCGCACGGCCGTCAGCGGTTTTGTTGTCCGCGACTGGCTGGCTTTCACCGGCGCCGGTCACCGAAACGAAGCTGCTTTGCGGCACGCCGCTCTCAACCAGGTACTTGACCACCGAGTGCGCGCGACGATCAGACAGTTTCTGGTTGTAGGCATCGCTGCCGACGCTATCGGTATGACCGGTGACGGTCAGTTGCGCGGTCGAGGATTCCTGTTTCAGGCGCGTAGCGACCTTGTCGAGCACTTGTTTGTCGGCACCGGTCAGCGTGGCTTTGTCGAACTGGAAGTGAACATCGCGAATGACAATGGTTTCTTCCTTGACCACGACAGCTTCTTCAACCACGGGTGCAGGCGCTGGTGGAGGGCAACCGTCAGCATCGACCTGAACGCCTTTTGGCGTGCCCGGGCACTTGTCGCGACTGTCCGGCACACCATCGCCGTCTTCGTCGCCATCACCGTGTACCCAGCAATAGGCTGCTGCCGTACCACCGACAATCAGCGCACCGTAGCCCGCCCATGCCGAACTCTCCGTCGCGCCAAGACCGGCACCGACGACACCGCCGACCGCCGCACAGGTCGGCCAGTCGGTTTTCTGCAAACCTGCGCAACCAGTCAACACACTGGTTAGCAGAACCAAGGGTAATGCTGTCCGAACTATGCTCATCTAGTTTTCTCCTGAGGGATCGGCTTAAAACCGATTCAGGGAGTAAAGACCGGAGTTTTAATCTCCGCCAGCAATAGGCCATTGCTGTTTGCGACCGTGTTCACAGGACTTTGGCGCATTTGCCGCAAACCTGCGTGGTCGGGCTCTTTGCCGCCGCAGTCAGGCAGGCTAGTCTTGGCGGTCTGATTGAGGAGCTTCGATGAACGTCGCCATTTCTTCCCGTACGCCGCAACAGGCGTTGGCCGCTTTGCTGGATCGTTACGCCCCGGCGCGTCTGCTGTTGATCGGCGCCAGTGAATTCCCGGCGCTGACTGCTTTTAAAGAAGCGCATCCGGACACCATCGTCGCCCACGCCGCGCCCGGTGCCTTGCCTGCCGAGCTGGCGGCGCAACGTTTCGATCTGGCGCTGGTGGTCGATTGCCTGGAACATTTGCCCAAGCGTGACGGCCTGAATCTGTTGGGCGGGATCCGCAACCTCAACGCCAGTCGCATTGCGGTGCTGGCGGATCTGTCGGCCAGCGGCTGGCAGGAAACCGATTTTTACTCGCTGGCACTGCAAGCCAGCGAACGCTTCCAACGCGACGATCAAGTGCTGACCCTGTTCACCTATGATCTGCTTGACTACAAACAAGTCCCCGACTGGCTCAATTCAAGGTTCTGGGCCAATCCGGAAAACTTCGGGAAATACTGGTGGTAATGCAATGAGTACAGCCATTTGCCCTTGCGGCAGCGGCAATCTGCTGGATGCCTGCTGCGGTCACTATCACGAAGGCCTGCCGGCGCCGTGCGCGGAAGCCTTGATGCGGTCGCGCTACAGCGCTTATGTGCTGGGGCTGATCGACTATCTGGTGGCGACCACCCTGCCCGCTCAGCAAGCGGGGCTGGATCGCCAATCGATCAGTGCCTGGAGCGCGCAAAGCACCTGGCTCGGCCTCGACGTCGAAAGCTCGGAAGTCTTCGGCGGCCAGCCGGAACACGCCTTCGTCACCTTCACCGCGCGCTGGCACGACAGCCAGGGCGAACACAGCCACCGCGAACGTTCTTCATTTGTGCAGAACGCCGGGCGCTGGTACTTCATCGACCCGACTGTGCAATTGAAGCTGGGGCGCAATGACAGTTGCCCATGTGCAAGCGGGCAGAAGTTCAAGAAGTGCTGTGCGGGGTATTTCGGCGCGTAAAGACAGCGGCAACTAGACTGGAGCACAAAGGGAGTCACTCGATGCTCGGTCAACGCCACACACTGCGATTGTTTGTTCTGATGCTGATGCTGAACCTCGGCGGCTGCGCGTCGTGGTTCAGCGATGACCGCGTCGACCCCGCCGTGCACCTGGTAAAAGTCGAAGTGGTGCGCGCCAAGTTGCTTGAGCAGAAGTTCATCCTGCACTTTCGCATCGACAATCCAAACGACAGCGACTTGACCGTGCGCGGCCTGGAATACCGCATTCATCTGGCCGACATGCTGCTGGCTGAGGGCGAGCATGAACACTGGTTTACTGTCGGGCCCAAACGCAGCGCGTACTTCAAAGTGCCGATCCGCACCAATTTATGGCCGAAGGTGAAGGACGTGGTGAAAATGCTGAAAAAACCGGACCAGCAGATTCCCTATCGTTTGCAGGGCGAAATGGAAACCGGTTTATTCATCGCTCACTACGTGCACCTTGAGCGCAATGGCGTGATAATCCCCGCCGATTTAATTCCGGAGCAACACCGATGACTCAGCAACCTCATGTCCATGGCCCTGACTGCAACCACGATCATGATCATGACCATCACCACGATCATGACCATGGCCACGTCCACGGCCCGAACTGCGGCCACGCTCACCAGGAACCAGTGCGCAATGCCTTGAAAGACGTCGGCCGCAACGACCCTTGCCCATGCGGCAACGGCAAGAAATTCAAGAAGTGCCACGGGGCTTGATGCCTCGGGCGAAGATCATCATCGCCTGATCAATCGCCTTCGCGAGCAGGCTCGCTCCTACAGGTTAATCAGCGTCTGTCACACATTTTGTGTACATCGCGATCCTTGTGGGAGCTGGCTTGCCAGCTCCCACAGAGTTCTCAGGCGACGGCCAGAATCTGTCCGGCACTGACCACCGTCGCATACTCCCCATGCAGATTCCCCAGCGACATCCCGTGCACCTCTTCGGCTGAACGCGGCGTGCCGAAATAATCGGTCTTGTCGAAGGTGAAGCACGCATCCTCCGCGACCCACGTATCAAACCCCAGATTGCCCGCCGTGCGCGCTGTCGACTCCACCGAGTTGTTCGTGGCCACGCCAACGATGATCAACTGCCCGATCCCGGCCTGCCGCAACCGTGCTTCCAGTTCAGTGGCACAAAACGCATCCGGCACCTGTTTCTGAATCAGCCACTCGCCGTCCTGCGGCAAAAACCTCTCCTGAAATTCCACCCCGGATTGCTCCGGCCAGAACACCGAATCCGGCGAACGTGACAAGTGCTGCACATGAATCACCGGCCGCCCGCTGCGGCGCCAAAGCGCCAGCAGATCAAGGATTCGTTCTTCAGCCTGCGGATTGTTCCTGCGCCCCAATCGCGGCTGCAGGATGCCTTTTTGCTGGTCGATGATGATCAGTGCAGCGTTGGCCTGCAGCTCCATAGAGGTCTTCTCGCAAGGGTCATTTGATTGGCCGCACTTCAACATCCCTCCCTTCACCTAAGCAAGTCATGAAACGATCATCGATCAGTGGCAAGAAATAACCACTCGCCCCGCTTGCGCGGCCACCTCCCGCTCACTAACGTAGCGGCTTTATTGCGCCCCCAGCCTCGACACCCCCGCAGGAGCTTTGCCATGGCCTCGCCAGCCCTTACACATTTTCTTCCCCGGTTCGGCGTTGCCGCAGCAGTGACCAGTGTTTTGAGCCTGTCCGGTTGCCAGACCTGGAACGCTCAGGACACCCTCCCTCCCAACTCCGGCGTGCAACCGCTCAAAGGGCTGGCGCAGAACGTTTCGGTACGCCGCAATGCCATGGGCATGCCGTTGATCGAAAGCAACAGCTTCCACGACGCGCTGTTCGCCCTCGGCTATGTCCACGCCAGCGACCGCATCAACCAGATGGTCACCCTGCGCCTGCTCGCTCAGGGCCGTATGGCGGAAATCTCCGGCGCCTCGATGCTCGACGCCGACCGCTACATGCGCGCGGTCAATCTGAAAAAAAGCGCCGCCGAGCTCTACAAGGCCTCGTCGCCGCGGCTCAAGCGATTCTTCGAAGTCTATGCGCGCGGCGTCAACGCCTACCTGTTCCGCTATGCCGACAAACTGCCGGGCGACCTCGCTGCCAGCGGCTACAAGCCGGAATACTGGAAGCCGGAAGATTCCGCGCTGATTTTCGCCCTACTGAACTTCAGCCAATCGGCCAACCTGCCGGAAGAAATCTCGTCACTGGTGCTCGCGCAAACCGTGACCACCGACAAACTCGCCTGGCTGACCCCGTCCGCCCCGGACGAAAATCTGCCGCTGGCCGAAGCCGACAAGCTGCAAGGCCTCAAGCTCAGCGGGCAAATCCCCGGTCTGAGCGAACTGAGCAGCGCCAGCCAGCAACTGTCGACGCTAAACCTGCTCGGCACCCCCTCTTCGAACAACTGGGCGATTGCCCCGCAACGCAGTCGCAGCGGCAAAAGCCTGCTGGCCAGCGACAGCCATGGTCCATTGGCCGCGCCGTCGCTCTGGAGCTTCGTACAGATTCGTGCGCCTAAATATCAGGCTGCCGGCGTGACCGTAGCCGGTTTGCCGATGGTCCTGGGTGGTTTCAACGGCAAAGTGGCGTGGA
Source organism: Pseudomonas sp. LBUM1648 (assembly GCF_059716145.1). NCBI lineage: Bacteria > Pseudomonadati > Pseudomonadota > Gammaproteobacteria > Pseudomonadales > Pseudomonadaceae > Pseudomonas > Pseudomonas sp. LBUM1648. Next base: position 1,425,161 of record NZ_CP166808.1, on the reverse strand, counting down.
GCATGACCAGCGTGCTCGGCGACAACCAGGACCTGTTTCTGGAAAAAATCCGTCGTCAGGGCAGCACCCTTTCCTACGAAGTAAATGGCAAATGGCAGCCTGTAGGCGTGCGCAACGAAACCTATTTCGTCAAAGGCCAGCGGCCGATTCGCGAAGCGGTGTACGAAACCCGCCACGGCGCGTTGCTCAACAGCGCCCAGGCTGCCGCACAAGGCAACGGTTATGGCCTGGCCTTGCAGACGCCGAGCTTCACCGACGACAAAACCCTGGACGCATTTTTTGATCTGAGTCGTGCGCAGAATGTTGAGCGCGCTTCGGACGCGAGCCGGGAAATCCGCGCCATCGCGCTGAATCTGGTATTCGCCGACGCCAGCAATATTGGCTGGCAAGTCACTGGCCGCTTCCCCAACCGTCGCGAAGGCGAAGGCCTGCTGCCGTCGCCGGGCTGGGAAGGTCGTTACGACTGGGACGGTTATGCCGACCCGATGCTGCACCCATACGATCAGGACCCGGCGCAAGGCTGGCTCGGCACCGCCAACCAGCGCGTGATTCCTCACGGATACGGCATGCAACTGTCGAACTCCTGGGCCGCGCCGGAACGTGGTGAGCGTCTTGCTGAACTCGCCGGCAGCGGCAAGCACGACAGCCGCAGCGTGATTGCCATGCAGTACGACCAGACCACCACGTTCGCCGCCAAGCTGAAGAAAGTGTTCGAAGCGCCGGGCATGAAACAACCGCTGAAACAGGCGATCGACGCCCTGCCGGAAACCGATCGCAGCAAAGCCCGCGAGGCGTTCACCCGATTGATGGCGTTTGACGGCAAACTCAGCCCGACCTCGGCGGATGCGGCGATTTATGAACTGTTCCTGCAAGAAAGCATGAAGCAGATCTTCCTCGACGAACTAGGCCCAGAGTCCAGTGCGGCGTGGAAAGCGTTTATCGCCAACGGTGATTTGTCCTACGCCGCGCAGGCCGATCATCTGCTGGGGCGCGAGGACAGTCCGTTCTGGGATGACCTGCGCACGCCGCAGAAAGAGGACAAAGCGGTGATTCTCGCCCGCAGCTTCGCGGCAGCGATTGCCGCTGGCGACAGCCAGTTGGGTGGCGATCACAAAGCCTGGCAATGGGGCAAATTGCACAGCTACGTGTGGAAGAACGCCAATAGCCAGACTGTTCGTGGGCCGCTGGCGGCTGGCGGCGATCACACCACACTGAACGCCTCGGCGTTTACCTGGGGCCAGGACTTCACCACCACGCGTGCGCCGTCGATGCGTTTTATCGTCGACTTCGGTCAGGCCGAACCGCTGATGGGACAGAACGGTACGGGGCAATCGGGTAATCCGGTCAGCCCGAACTACCTCAATGGCATTGATCAGTGGCTCAAGGGCCAGTACATCGGGTTGCCGATGCAGCCGCAGAACTTTGATCGGGTGTATGGCAAGACGCGCCTGACCCTCACCCCCGGCAAATAAACGCCGATCACTTGTGGGAGCGAGCCTGCTCGCGAAGACGGTGGCACATTCAGAATCGATGTGTCAGATAAACCGCTTTCGCGAGCAGGCTCGCTCCCACAATGGCTTTCTATCCCTCCGCAAAAAATCCATAGAACTTCTGACCCCGCCCAAACCTCATAGCTAACAAGCCCCCCATTTCTGGTAACGACATGGACCTTGTTATCGCCCGCCCCGAAGGTTTGTACTGCCCCGCCGGGGATTTTTATATCGATCCGTGGCGGCCGGTGGAGCGTTCGGTGATTACCCATGCCCATGGCGATCACGCCCGCACCGGCAATCAGCACTACCTGGCCAGCAGCGCCAGCGAAGGGATTCTGCGCGCGCGCCTGGGTCAGGACATCAACCTGCAAACCCTCGCCTACGGCCAACGCCTCACCCACCATGGCGTCACCCTGAGTTTCCATCCAGCCGGGCACGTACTCGGTTCGGCCCAGGTGCGTCTGGAATACGGCGGCGAAGTCTGGGTTGCCTCAGGCGATTACAAGATCGAGCCGGACGGCACCTGCGCACCGTTCGAACCGGTGCGCTGCCACACCTTTATCACCGAATCGACGTTCGGCTTGCCGATCTACCGCTGGCAGCCGCAAGCGCAGGTGTTCAGCGAGATCAACGAGTGGTGGAAAGCCAATATCGCCGTGGGCAAGGCCAGCGTGTTGTTCTGTTACTCGTTCGGCAAGGCTCAGCGCATTCTCCACGGCATCGACGAAACCCTCGGCCCGATCCTCAGCCACGGCGCGGTCGAGCCGTTGAACCGGGTTTATCGCGAAGCAGGGGTGTATCTGCCGCCGACGATCTACGCCGGTGACGTGAAAAAAAGCGATCCGATCATGCGCCAGGCCCTGGTCATCGCCCCGCCATCGGCAGGGGGCAGCACCTGGATGCGGCGGTTCGGCGACTTCAGCGACGGGTTCGCCAGCGGCTGGATGCGTTTGCGCGGCACCCGCCGGCGGCGCGGGGTCGATCGCGGTTTCGTGCTGTCCGATCACGCCGACTGGCCGGGTCTGCTTTGGGCGATCAACCAGACCGGCGCCGAACGAGTGATGGTCACCCACGGCTCGATCGGTGTGCTCGTGCGGCATCTGCGCGAACAAGGCCTCGATGCCAAAGGCTTCAACACTGAATACGGCGATGACGAAGAAGAAAACATCGCCTCCGCACCGACCGTCGCCGAGATGCCAGCATGAAGGCCTTCGCCGAGTTGTACGCAGAACTCGACGCCACCACGTCCAGCAACGCCAAACTGGCAGCGATGCAGGCTTATTTCGCTCAGGCCGAACCGCAGAATGCGGCATGGGCGGTGTACTTTTTATCCGGTGGTCGGCCACGGCAACTGGTGCCGGTGCGGATCCTGCGTGAACTGGCAGTCGAGGTGTCCGGGCTGACGCCATGGCTGTTCGAGGAAAGCTATCAAGCGGTCGGCGATCTGGCGGAAACCATTTCGCTGGTGCTCCCGGAAAATCCGCACAGCTCCGACGCCGGCCTGGCTGAATGGATCGAGGACAGACTGCTGCCATTGCGCGGTGAAACACCGGAGTTCCTGTCACGGCAACTGCCAGCACTTTGGGCGCTGCTGGATCGACCAAGCCTGATGCTGTGTATCAAGCTAATCACCGGCAGCTTTCGCGTCGGTGTGTCGAAACTGTTGGTCACCCGGGCACTGGCCTCGATGGCCGGGCTTGACAGCAAGCGCGTAGCCCAGCGTCTGGTGGGCTACACCGACCTGTCCAACCGGCCGAACGCCGCCAGCTATCTGAAGTTGATTGCGCCAGAGTCTGTCGACGAGCACTCCCAGCGCGGAGGCCAGCCGTACCCGTTTTTCCTCGCGCACGCCTTGGCACAACCGGTCGAAGAGTTTGAAGCATTGATCGGCCCGGCAAGCAATTGGCAGGTGGAATGGAAGTGGGATGGCATTCGCGCGCAGGTGGTCAAGCGTGACGGGAAGTTGTGGGTGTGGTCGCGGGGTGAAGAACTGGTTACCGAACGTTTTCCCGAACTTGATGTGCTGGTGCACGGTTTGCCCGATGGCACGGTGATCGACGGTGAAATCGTGGTGTGGAAAAGCACCCACCCACTGACTGAAGACGCCTTTGATCCGCAGTCGCCGGAATCGCCAGCGGTGCAACCGTTCGCCCTGCTGCAGCAACGGATCGGCCGCAAAACCCTCGACAAGAAAATCCTCGAAGAAGTACCGGTGGTGGTGCTCGCCTACGACTTGCTGGAATGGCAGGGCGAAGACTGGCGCAACGAGCCGCAGGCCAAGCGGCGCGCGCAGTTGGAAGACGTCATCGCCCGCTGCAACAGTCCGGTGCTGCTGGCTTCCCCGGTGCTGACCGGTACGGATTGGTTCGACCTCGCCCGCCAGCGCGAAGCCTCCCGACGCCTGGGCGTCGAGGGCATGATGCTCAAGGCCCGCGACTCGCTGTACGGAGTCGGTCGCACCAAAGATATGGGCGTTTGGTGGAAGTGGAAGGTCGATCCGTTCAGCGTCGATGCCGTATTGATTTACGCGCAACGCGGGCATGGCCGTCGCGCCAGTCTGTACAGCGATTACACCTTCGCCGTTTGGGATGGCCCACCCGATTCCAGCGAGCGTGCGCTGGTGCCGTTCGCCAAAGCCTATTCGGGTCTGACTGACGAGGAAATGCGCCAGGTCGACAGCATCGTGCGCAAGACCACTGTGGAAAAGTTCGGCCCTGTCAGCAGTGTCAAGCCGAGCCTGGTGTTCGAACTGGGCTTCGAAGGCATCGCCCTGTCACGGCGGCACAAGAGCGGGATTGCCGTGCGTTTCCCGCGGATGCTGCGCTGGCGGCAGGACAAGACTGTCGATGAGGCGGACAGCCTGGCCACGCTACAAAACCTCCTTGCCTGACCCCCTTTCCCGGGACACTGATCATTTGAATTGAATGACTACCTGTGGCGAGGGGATTTATCCCCGATCGGCTGCGCAGCAGTCGCAAAACCTGAGCATGCAATTCTCCCTGATGAATGCTGGGGGCTGCTTCGCAACCCATCGGGGATAAATCCCCTCACCACAGGGAATGCAGCGCCCGCGAAATCCCAACATCGAACTGAAATGGTGCAAGGTTTTTACGACGCCCGTTTCCGTGCATCAATCCCCTCCTCATCTACCAATCCCCACCTTTTAAAACGCTTGTTCGGGACTCTGGTTCGGAAATTGCTACTTTCTATAGGTCGTACGCGTTCCAGTAACAATAATTCTGCGCCACAAGCGCTCATATTGGTTCTTAGGGATTGAATAATGAAAAAAGCATTGCTGACCCTTTCTGCACTGGCGTTGTGCATGGCCGCCGGCTCCGCGCTGGCCAAGGAATACAAAGAGCTGCGCTTTGGCGTTGACCCTTCGTACGCACCGTTTGAGTCGAAAGCGGCCGACGGCAACCTGGTGGGCTTCGACATCGACCTGGGCAACGCGATCTGCGCCGAACTGAAGGTCAAGTGCAAGTGGGTCGAAAGTGACTTCGACGGCATGATTCCGGGCCTCAAAGCCAATAAATTCGACGGTGTGATCTCGTCGATGACCGTGACCCCAGCCCGCGAAAAAGTCATCGACTTCTCCAGCGAGCTGTTCTCCGGCCCGACCGCTTACGTGTTCAAGAAAGGCTCGGGTATCACCGCAGACGTTGCGTCTTTGAAAGGAAAAACCGTCGGCTACGAGCAAGGCACCATTCAGGAGGCCTACGCCAAAGCCGTGCTGGACAAGGCCGGCGTGAAAACCCAGGCCTATCAGAACCAGGATCAGGTGTATTCCGACCTGACCTCCGGCCGTCTAGACGCTGGCATCCAGGACATGCTGCAAGCCGAATTGGGCTTCTTGAAGTCGCCAAAGGGCGCAGACTATGAAGTCAGCAAGCCGGTCGACAGCGAATTGCTGCCGGCCAAAACCGCTGTCGGTATTAAGAAAGGTAACACTGAGCTGAAAGCGCTTTTGGATAAAGGTATCAAAGCGTTACACGATGATGGCACCTACGCCACCATCCAGAAGAAACACTTTGGCGATCTGAATCTGTACAGCGGCAAATAATGCCCCGGCGCCCATCCTCGATGGGCGCCTTTTCCATCCGCTCAGGTTGCTGATTTATGTTCGAAAACCTCCTGCAAAATCTGGGGCTATCCGCCTTCAGCCTCAAGGGTTTCGGCCCGTTGCTGCTGGAAGGCACCTGGATGACCATCAAATTATCGGCGTTGTCGCTGCTGGTGGCCGTGTTGCTCGGCCTGCTCGGCGCCAGTGCCAAGCTGTCAAAAGTCAAAATGGTGCGCCTGCCTGCCCAGGTCTACACCACGTTGATTCGCGGGGTGCCGGATCTGGTACTGATGCTGTTGATCTTCTACAGCCTGCAAACCTGGCTGACCTCGCTCACCGATTATATGGAATGGGAATACATCGAGATCGACCCGTTCAGCGCCGGGGTGCTGACCCTGGGCTTCATTTATGGCGCGTACTTCACCGAAACTTTCCGTGGCGCGATCCTCTCGGTGCCGCGCGGTCAGGTTGAAGCTGCCACGGCATATGGCCTCAAACGCGGCCAGCGCTTTCGCTTCGTGGTGTTCCCGCAAATGATGCGCTTCGCCCTGCCAGGCATCGGCAACAACTGGATGGTGATGCTCAAGGCCACCGCGCTGGTGTCGATCATCGGTCTGGCCGATCTGGTCAAAGCCGCGCAAGACGCCGGTAAAAGCACCTATCAACTGTTTTACTTCCTGGTTCTCGCCGCGTTGATCTATCTGCTGATCACCAGTGCCTCGAACATCATCCTGCGCAGGCTCGAACGCCGCTACGCCGCCGGTGCCCGGGAGGCCGTACGATGATCGAACTCTTGCAGGAATACTGGAAAGCCTTCCTTTATACCGACGGCAATAACATCACCGGGCTGGCGATGACGATGTGGCTGCTCAGCGCCTCGATCTTCATTGGCTTCCTCGTGTCGATACCGTTGTCGATTGCCCGTGTGTCGTCGCACTTTTACGTGCGCTGGCCGGTGCAGTTCTACACCTACCTGTTCCGCGGTACGCCGCTGTATATCCAACTGCTGATTTGCTACACCGGCATCTACAGCCTCGCCGCCGTGCGCGCGCAGCCGATTCTCGACAGTTTCTTTCGCGATGCGATGAACTGCACGATCCTCGCCTTTGCCCTGAACACCTGTGGCTACACCACGGAGATTTTCGCCGGAGCGATCCGCAGCATGAACCACGGCGAAGTCGAAGCGGCCAAGGCTTACGGTCTGACGGGCTGGAAGCTGTATGCCTACGTGATCATGCCTTCGGCCTTACGCCGTTCGTTGCCTTACTACAGCAACGAAGTGATCCTGATGCTGCACTCGACCACCGTGGCCTTCACCGCGACCATCCCCGACATCCTGAAAGTCGCCCGGGACGCCAACTCGGCGACCTTCCTGACCTTTCAATCGTTCGGCATTGCCGCGCTGATCTACCTGGCCATTACCTTTGCGCTGGTCGGCCTGTTCCGCCTCGCCGAACGCCGATGGCTGGCCTTCCTCGGGCCGACTCACTAGGAACCTTGTAATGCGACACCAGATCCATGACCTGCTGGCCCCACTGCCGGGGACCGCACGACAGATCCACAGCTTCCACTTCGGCCCGCAGCAGGCCAAAGGCAAGATCTACATCCAGTCGTCGCTGCACGCCGATGAATTGCCCGGCATGCTCGTGGCCTGGCACCTCAAGCAGCGCTTGGCTGAGCTGGAAGCCGCCGGGCGCCTGCGCAGCGAAATCGTGCTGGTGCCGGTGGCCAACCCGGTCGGCCTCGAGCAAGTGCTGATGGACGTGCCGCTGGGCCGCTACGAACTGGAGAGCGGGCAGAACTTCAACCGCTGGTTTGTCGATCTGAGCGAAGAAATCGGCAACGACATCGAGGGCAAGCTCGGCGATGACCCGCAGGGTAATCTCGAACTGATCCGTGCCAGCCTGCGCAACGCCCTCGCCCATCAGACCGCCAGCACGCAACTGCAATCCCAGCGCCTGACCCTGCAACGGCTGGCCTGCGACGCGGACATGGTGCTGGACCTGCATTGCGATTTCGAATCGGTGGTTCACCTCTACACCACGCCCGAAGCGTGGCCGCAGGTCGAGCCGCTGGCGCGTTACATCGAGTCGCAGGCCAGTCTGTTGGCCACCGATTCCGGCGGGCAGTCGTTCGATGAATGTTTCACGCTGCTGTGGTGGCAACTCAAGGAGCGTTTCGGCGAACACTTCGAGATTCCGTTGGGCAGTTTCTCGGTGACCGTCGAGTTGCGCGGCCAGGGCGATGTCAATCACCCGATGGCCAGCCGCGACTGTCAGGCATTGATCGATTATCTGATCCAGTTCGATGCGATCGTCGGCGAGACCCGACCACAGCCGCCATTGGCCTTCCCTGCCACGCCGCTGGCCGGGGTGGAACCGGTGACCACGCCGGTAGGTGGCTTACTGGTCTACACCGCCACGGCGGGGCAATACCTGGAGGCCGGGCAACAGATTGCCGAAATCATCGATCCGATCAACAACCGGGTCACGCCTGTTCATTGCACCACGGCCGGCCTGATGTATGCCCGCTCGCTGCGGCGCATGGCCACCGCCGGCATGGTGATCGCCCACGTCGCGGGCGCCGAAGCCTATCGCAGCGGCTACCTACTTTCGCCTTGAGGATGTCTGTCCCATGTACAAACTGACCGTTGAAGGCCTGCACAAAAGCTATGGCGACCATCAGGTGCTCAAAGGCGTTTCGCTCAAGGCCAAGACCGGCGACGTGATCAGCCTGATCGGCGCCAGCGGCTCGGGTAAAAGCACCTTTTTGCGCTGTATCAATTTTCTCGAACAACCCAACGACGGCGCCATGAGCCTGGATGGCCAAACGATCCGCATGGTCAACGACCGCCACGGCATGCACGTCGCCGACCCGGACGAACTGCAACGCCTGCGCACGCGACTGGCGATGGTATTCCAGCATTTCAACCTGTGGAGCCACATGACCGTGCTGGAAAACATCACCATGGCCCCGCGCCGGGTGCTGGGTTGCAGCAAACAGGAAGCCGAGGATCGCGCCCGGCGCTATCTGGACAAAGTCGGTCTGCCGGCCCGCGTGGCAGATCAGTACCCGGCGTTTCTCTCCGGCGGTCAGCAGCAACGCGTGGCGATTGCCCGGGCGCTGGCGATGGAGCCGGAAGTCATGCTGTTCGATGAACCGACGTCGGCGCTGGACCCGGAGTTGGTGGGTGAAGTGTTGCGCGTGATTCAGGGCCTGGCCGAGGAAGGCCGGACGATGATCATGGTGACTCACGAAATGAGCTTCGCGCGCAAAGTCTCCAGCCAAGTGTTGTTTCTGCACCAAGGGCTGGTCGAAGAGGAAGGCGCGCCTGAAAAGGTACTCGGCAATCCGAAAAGCGAACGCCTGCGGCAGTTCCTCAGCGGCAACCTCAAGTAACCTGCACACATAAAACCTGTGGGAGCGAGCCTGCTCGCGAAAGCGGTCGGTCAGTCAACGATGATGTTGAATGTGACAACGTCTTCGCGAGCAGGCTCGCTCCCACAAGGATATTCATCTACTGACGAAATTAAACTTGTTAGCGGGCACTGCGGTCATTGGAAGAACACCTCCAGAGCGCGCGCAGCAGGCATGGCGAAATCCCCCGACCTCGCAAAAACCTGGTTCAGCGCTCGCGGCTGGAAGCCGTTCGCTTTTCAGAAACAGGTATGGGCCGCCGTCAAAAATGGCGAGTCTGGATTGCTGCACGCCAGCACCGGCGCCGGTAAAACCTATGCGGTGTGGTTTGCCGCACTCAATCGTTTCGCCAAATCCGCGCCAATCGTAGAAACATCGCGTAAACGCAAACCGCCGGCCGAACCACTGACTGTGTTGTGGATCACGCCCATGCGCGCCCTCGCCGCCGACACCGCGCGCGCCTTGCAAACCCCTGTCGATGATTTGCAGATCCCGTGGAGCATCGGCCTGCGCACCGGTGACACCAACAGCAGCGAACGCGCGCGCCAGAGTCGACGCCTGCCAACTGCGCTGATCACCACCCCGGAAAGCCTGACCCTGCTGCTCGCTCGCGCCGATGCGCGCACAGCGCTGTCGACCCTGCGCATGATCGTGGTGGACGAATGGCACGAATTGCTTGGCAACAAACGCGGTGTGCAGTTGCAACTGGCCCTCGCCCGTCTGCGCCATTGGCAACCCGACTTGATCGTCTGGGGCGTCTCCGCGACGCTCGGTAATCAATCCCACGCCGAACAGGTGCTGATCCCACAGGGCGCAGGCATTAGCGTTCAGGGCCAGAGCGAAAAGTCCCTGGAGGTCGACACCCTGCTCCCACCGACTATCGAACGCTTTCCATGGGCCGGGCACATCGGTCTGAAGATGCTGCCGCAGGTGGTCACCGAACTCGATGCCTGCGCCAGTAGCCTGGTGTTCACCAACACCCGGGCGCAGTCGGAAATCTGGTATCAGGCGTTGCTTGAGGCGCGCCCGGACTGGGCCGGGCTGATCGCCTTGCATCACAGCTCGCTGTCCCGTGACACCCGCGATTGGGTCGAACAGGCGTTGAAGGACGGTCAGCTTAAAGCCGTCGTGTGTACGTCGAGTCTCGACCTAGGGGTGGATTTCCTGCCGGTGGAGCGTGTGCTGCAAATCGGTTCGGCCAAAGGTGTCGCGCGCCTGATGCAGCGCGCCGGACGTTCGGGTCATGCGCCCGGGCGCACCTCGCGGGTGACGTTGGTGCCGACTCACAGCCTCGAGTTGATCGAAGCGGCTGCCGCTAAAGACGCCGTGGCGCAACGGCGCATCGAACCGCGCCTGTCGCCACACAAACCGCTGGATGTGCTGGTGCAACATCTGGTCAGCATGGCGCTGGGCGGCGGATTCTTACCCGATGAGCTGTACGAAGAGGTCCGCGGTGCTTGGGCTTATCGTGACCTGACACCCGAGGATTGGGCCTGGGCGCTGGCTTTCGTACGCCATGGCGGAATGTCTCTGACAGCCTATCCGGATTACCGCCGGGTCGAACCGGACGAGCACGGCGTCTGGCGCGTGCCCGATGCGCGCCTGGCCAGGCGCCACCGTATGAGCATCGGCACCATCGTCAGCGATGCAAGCATCCAGTTGAAATTCTGGAGCAAGGGCGGTGGTGGCAAACAGTTGGGCAGTGTCGAGGAAGGTTTTATCGCACGGCTTAAACCGGGGGATGGTTTTCTCTTCGCCGGACGTTTGCTGGAGTTGGTGCGCGTGGAAAACATGACGGCCTACGTCAAACGCAGCACCGCTAAAAAAGCCGCCGTACCGCGCTGGAATGGCGGGCGCATGCCGCTCTCCAACGAGTTGGCCGAGGCGGTGGTGGCGCGCTTTACCGCCGCCGCGCGGGGTGAGTTCGTTGGGCCGGAAATGCAGGCGTTGCGGCCATTGCTGGAAACGCAGGCCCGCTGGTCTGGCCTGCCCACCACCGACAGCCTACTGGCCGAGGTGCTGAAATCCCGCGAAGGCTGGCACCTTTTCCTTTATCCGTTTGCCGGGCGTCAGGTGCATTTGGGGCTGGCCAGCCTGCTCGCGTGGCGGGTCAGTCAGCGTCAACCGGTGACATTCTCGATCGCGGTCAACGATTACGGTCTGGAGCTGCTCAGCGCAACGCCGGTTGACTGGTCGCAACAACTCGATACCGAACTGCTCAGCCCCGATCATCTGTTGCGGGACGTCCTGGCCAGCCTCAACGCCGGCGAACTGGCGCTGCGACGCTTTAGGGAAATTGCCCGGATTGCCGGACTGGTGTTCGCCGGTTACCCCGGCGCGCCTAAAAGTACCCGGCAGGTGCAGGCCTCCAGCGGCTTGTTCTTTGAAGTGTTCAAACAATATGACGCCGACAACCTGCTGCTGGCGCAGGCCGGGGAAGAAGTCCTACGCGAAGAACTGGATATTCGGCGCCTGGAACAGACACTGGCGCACATCAATCAGATGACACTGGAGGTACATCAGATCATACGTCCTACACCCTTGGGGTTTCCGCTACTGGTGGAACGCATGCGCGAGAGCATGAGTTCGGAAAAACTTGCTGACCGGATAAGACGGATGGTCGGTGATTTGGAGAAATCCGCAGACAAGGGCAAGCGCACGTGAACGCGCCCTATCCGGTGCGTCTGGCTGGCGAGGAACTCTGGCTACTGCCGGAGAAAGCCCTGTATTGGCCGGAACAGCAGGCGCTGCTGATCGCCGACGTGCATTTCGGCAAGGCGGCTGCCTATCGCAGCCTCGGGCAACCCGTCCCGCAAGGCACGACGGCGAGCAATATCGCGGTGATTGATCGGCTGCTGGCGAAACTGCCCTGCCGAGAACTGATATTTCTAGGCGACTTCCTGCATGGGCCTGGCTCGCATGCAGCGGGCACTTTAAGCGCGCTGGCTGAATGGCGGTCACGCCACGCTGATCTGCCGATGACGCTGATTCGCGGCAATCACGACAAACGCGCAGGCGACCCACCGGCGTCGCTGAACATCCGCGTGGTGCCGGAACCGCTGCTGCTCGGGCCGTTCGCCTTGCAGCATGAACCCGATCCCCATCCCGAAAGGCACGTGCTGGCCGGGCATGTGCACCCGGTTTATCGGCTGCATGGCAAGGGGCGGCAGAGTTTGCGCCTCGCATGCTTCAGGCTGGGTGAACGCATCAGTGTGATGCCGGCATTCGGCGCCTTCACCGGCGGCTATCCGGTCGAGCGCGACGAGTCATGTAGGATCTTTGTCATTGGTGACAACGAAATATGGCCAGTCAGTTGAAGTCTTGCCGGACTTCAACTGACTGGCCATTCATTTCCCATCGGGATCAGGCAACTGGCGCCGGTGGTGGCTCGTCGGGAAGGGTCGGCTCGCCCGGCTCGGTCGGTTGTTCATTCGGGGTATCGGGATCAGGCTGGCCAGGAATTCCGCCGGCCATGCTGATGGGCGGGTGTGCCAACAAGGACCAGGCTAAAACACCAATCTGATTGGGTTCAAGCCTTGCCAGTTCAGCACTGATATGCGGATCGATCTTCATAGGGCACTCCTCGGCGAAGGCCCGTTTCAGCAGAAGCAAAAACGGGCAGTACACCCCATAGAGTGTCTGCCCGCCAAAGAATTCCCGACAATTGCCGGATGGGCGAATCAGGTACGCGGCAGAGTTACGCCACGCTGGCCCTGGTACTTGCCGCCGCGATCCTTGTAGGAAACTTCACATTCCTCGTCGGATTCGAGGAACAGCATCTGCGCCACGCCTTCGTTGGCGTAGATTTTCGCCGGCAGGTTGGTGGTGTTGGAGAACTCAAGAGTCACGTGACCTTCCCACTCAGGCTCAAGCGGAGTGACGTTAACGATAATGCCGCAACGCGCGTAGGTGCTTTTGCCCAGGCAGATGGTCAGTACATTGCGCGGAATACGGAAATATTCGACGGTGCTGGCCAGGGCGAAGGAGTTCGGCGGAATGATGCACACGTCGCTATGGATGTCGACGAAGCTGCCGGCGTCGAAGTTTTTCGGGTCGACAATGGCCGAATTGATGTTGGTGAACACCTTGAAGTGGTTGGTGCAACGCACGTCGTAGCCGTAGCTCGACACACCGTAGGAGATCACCCGGCTGTCGTCGCTGCCGCGCACCTGGCGCTCGACGAACGGTTCGATCATGCCGTGTTCCTGCGCCATGCGGCGAATCCACTTGTCCGATTTGATGCTCATGGCGGGTGTCCTGAATAGCGAGGTGGAAAAATTCTGTCCGGCATCTTACCGGTCGCGCCGCCGGGTTCAAAGTGCGCGCTGCAATTCTCGCCGAACACCCATGAAATACGGGCTTTGGCGACGAACCGTCACACCGCCGATCCCGAAAACAGAGAAACCTTCGCAAGAAGCATTGGCACTTCTCGGAAAAAGGGTTAAGGTGGCGTCACTGTGTTGCTTGTGTCACTGAGAATCTCTACACGATATGTTGAATTTCGATCCAACCATCTACAAGAATTTTTCCTGCTCTTTGCACTCAGTCTCGGCCAGGGTTCTTCCTGAGTCGCAGTTATCTTTGTTCAAGGAGTTACACCATGTCTAATCGCCAAACCGGTACCGTTAAGTGGTTCAACGATGAAAAAGGCTTCGGCTTCATCACCCCACAATCCGGTGACGATCTGTTCGTTCACTTCAAAGCTATCCAATCCGACGGCTTCAAAAGCCTGAAAGAAGGCCAACAGGTTTCTTTCATCGCTACCCGCGGTCAGAAAGGCATGCAAGCTGAAGAAGTACAAGTTATCTAACTTGTAGCTTCTTTAGAAAAGAGCCCCGCCCTCAAAGCGGGGCTTTTTTGTGGGCGTCTGTTTTTAAGGCGCTAAAAAAAACGCAGCCTGATCAGGCTGCGTTTTTTTTTGAAGCCGCTACCGGCCTTACCAGGCCACGCCAAACCCTGCGGTGTAACGGGTTTTGTTCAAATCGGCATCGTTGGTGCCGCTGATGATGTCCCGCTCGGCTTTCAGATTCAGCGACGCCCAGTCGGTGACCTTGTAGCGCAGGCCCAATTCGGCATCCAGCGCGTAGTCCGCCACACCGGACAATGGCTTGCCGACTTCGCCATTGGTGAAGAACTCGACCTTCTTGCCGATCAGGTAGCGGTTGTAGTCCCACTTCATCGCAACGGAATAGAAGTTGTCCTTGCTGCCATCTTTGTATTCATAGTCGGTACGGTTCAACAGCGAGCCGAGCGAGAACGCGCCCAATTCGTCATCCCAAAACTGGTAACCCGGACCTGTACCGACGACTCGCTGACGGGCCAACTCTTCAACGTGGTCGCGCTTGTAATTCAGGCGCCCTTGCCAGAACCACTTATCCGTCAGGAAGCGGTCGAGTGCGTACTCGGCGCGCCAGTTGTCGGTGGTAGTCACTTCATCCTGCACTTCGCGGTTGTATTCACCCTCGGCGGTGTGCCGCCAGCGACCGTGGCGCGCCGTAGTCTTGAAGCCGACGTCGTAATCGTCGGTGTCTTTTTCTGCGCGCTGATAATCCAGCGCCAGATCGACATTACCCTTCCACACCAGATCCTCGACCACCGGTTTCGGCTTGAGGATTTGCTGGATGCTCGCCAGCTCTACGGTTTTCGGCGCTTCACCGTTGGCCAGCGTGACCTTGCCGTCATCGGCAGCGGTCAACGATTTGGCTTTCTCGCCATTATAGGCATCCTGCTTGACCAGCAATTCCTGGTCACTTTCCAGGGTCTTGACCTCTTTCCAGTCGATCGAGACAGCGCCGGCGTACTGGGTCTGAACCAACAGTTTGCCGCCATCGAACACGGTAATTTTGCCGCTCAACTTGTCACCGTTCTTCAACCAGACGGTGTCGGCAAGCAGGGGCGTGGACGCACTGAAAACAGCAAGGCACAGCAAGGTTCTGGAAAACATAAGCGAGTCGGGGGCTCAAGTTTGCGAAAAAGAACGGCATTATCCGTAGGAATAAGACCCTGACAAGGACTGACCGGACTATTTCTATTGAGTTCATTTCTCAATTGACCGATGAGGGATTACGCTTAAGCCATCCATCCGCTCCTGTTCAGGAACCGCGTACGTGACAGACCCGAACCACGATGGCGAGAGCGAAGCGCAAATCCGACGCACGGCGCTCTACTCGACCCTCGCTCAAGTGCCCGAAGGCAAGGTCGTCAGCTATGGTCAATTGGCTGACCTTGCCGGGTTGGGACGCGCTGCCCGCTGGGTCGGGCGAACCTTGAGTCAATTGCCCGGCGACACCAAACTGCCCTGGCACCGTGTATTGGGCGCCGGCGGGCGAATCAGCCTGCCGGTGGGCAGTCCATCGGGTGATGAACAACGGGCGCGTTTGCGCATGGAAGGCATCACCGTCCTGAACAATCGTGTGGATATTCAGCGCCATGGCTGGCGTCCGGTAGAGCACAGCGGTTAGAGTGCGCGCTTTGTTTTCGCAATCTTGAGGCAGACTTCAGCCCATGCCCCGTAAAACCTGGCGCGCCGCGCTCGCCGCCTATGCCAGTCCTTCGACGCTCGTGCTGTTGTTGCTCGGTTTCGCCGCCGGCCTGCCGTACATGCTGGTGTTTTCAACGCTTTCGGTCTGGCTGCGTGAAGCGGGTGTGGCCCGTGAAACCATCGGCTACGCCAGCCTCATCGGCCTGGCTTACGCGTTCAAATGGGTCTGGTCACCGCTGCTCGATCAATGGCGCTTGCCGTTGCTGGGCAAGCTCGGCCGTCGCCGCTCGTGGCTGGTGCTCTCGCAAGCACTGGTGATTCTCGGTTTGATCGGTATGGGTTTCTGCGATCCGCAGAAGCACCTGTCCTGGCTGATCGCCATCGCCGTCGTCGTTGCGTTCGCCTCCGCCACCCAAGACATCGCGGTAGACGCCTATCGCCTGGAAATCGCCGACGACAGCCGCCAGGCCGCACTCGCCGCCAGTTACATGTCCGGCTACCGCGTCGCCGCGCTGCTCGCCACCGCGGGCGCGTTGTTTTTCGCCGAAGGTTTCGGCTCTACCGGTTTCAACTATCAACACTCAGCCTGGGCCGGCACTTACGCGCTGTTCGGCGCACTGATGATTCCTGCGCTGCTCACTACCCTGCTGATGCGCGAGCCGCCTGTGCCGTTGCGCACCCAATTGCAAGCGGGCCGCTATACCTTCATGCACCAACTGATGTCGGTATTCGTACTGATCGTGCTGTTGGTGTCCGTGCCAGCGATGTTCACCCAGCTCTACAACACCGATTTCGCCAGCGTTTTGTTCGAAGGCGTCAGCCCGCTCGACCTGCTGCTGGAAGACCGCGCCTTCCTGCGCGCCATTCTTTATACCTTGCTCACCTGGATGTGCCTGTCTGCCATGGGTCGCCGCGGGCTGGCGCCGGTCCTGACGCCGGTCAACGACTTCATCCTGCGCTACCGCTGGCAGGCGCTATTGCTGCTCGGGCTGATCGCCACCTATCGGATGTCGGACACGGTCATGGGCGTGATGGCCAACGTGTTCTACATCGACCAGGGGTTCACCAAGGACCAGATTGCCAGCGTCAGCAAGATCTTCGGCCTGATCATGACCCTCGTCGGTGCGGGCATGGGCGGCCTGCTGATCGTGCGCTTCGGTATCCTGCCGATCCTGTTTATTGGCGGCGTGGCATCGGCGGGCACTAACCTGCTGTTTCTGATGCTGGCTGACATGGGGCCGAACCTGAAGATGCTGGTGGTGACCATTTCCCTCGACAACTTCAGCTCGGGACTGGCGACTTCGGCGTTCGTTGCCTACCTGTCGAGCCTGACCAACCTTAAGTTCTCCGCGACGCAGTACGCCCTGCTCAGCTCGATCATGCTCCTGCTGCCGCGCCTGATCGGCGGCTATTCCGGGGTGATGGTGGAGAAGTTCGGTTACCACAACTTCTTCCTGATCACCGCCATGCTCGGTGTGCCGACGCTGTTGCTGATCGCCCTGCACTGGTTCCAGGAAAGCCGCCGCGAAGGCCCTACACCCACGCCTGAGCCTGTGCCGACGCCGCTTGTAGAAGAATCGTAAGACGTTTCGCCAAGGGCGGGAAGAATCCCGCCCTTGTGTCCCTCCGCCGGCCGCACTTCTGTACGTCAGCAAAACTCGCCGGTACACTGCTCCGTCATTTCCAGTCATAGCAACCGACAACGGCCAACCATGCGCACCAGTCAATTTTTGCTCGCCACACAGAAAGAAACGCCTTCCGACGCGGTCGTAATCAGCCACCAGCTGATGCTGCGCGCCGGCATGATCCGCAAACTCGCCTCAGGTCTGTACACCTGGCTGCCCATGGGCCTGCGAGTGATGCGCAAGGTTGAAGCCATCGTTCGTGAAGAAATGAACGCTGCCGGCTCTCTGGAAGTGTTGATGCCGAGCACCCAACCGGCCGAGCTGTGGCAGGAATCGGGGCGCTGGGAAGAATACGGCCCTGAGCTGCTGCGCATCAAAGACCGCCACGGTCGCGACTTCTGCGCGGGCCCGACCCACGAAGAAGTGATCACCGATCTGATGCGCAACGAATTGAGCAGCTACAAACAGTTGCCAATCAACCTGTACCAGATCCAGACCAAATTCCGTGACGAAATCCGCCCACGCTTCGGTTTGATGCGCGGCCGCGAATTCATCATGAAGGACGCGTACTCGTTCCACGCCGATCAGGCTTCGCTGCAGGTCACCTATGACCGCATGCATCAGGCGTACTGCAACGTGTTCACCCGTCTGGGCCTGAAATTCCGCCCGGTTGAAGCCGACAACGGCTCGATCGGCGGCGCCGGTTCCCACGAATTCCACGTACTGGCCGAATCCGGCGAAGACGATATCGTCTTCAGCAACGGTTCCGACTACGCGGCGAACATCGAGAAAGCCGAAGCGGTGCCACGGGAAACTTCCCGCCCTGCACCGGCTGAAGAGCTGCGTCTGGTCGACACTCCGGACACCAAGACCATCGCCGCGCTGGTGGAAAAATTCAGTCTGCCGATTGAAAAGACCATCAAGACCCTGATCGTGCACGCGGAAGAAGAAGGCAAGCTGATTGCCCTGATCATCCGTGGCGACCACGAACTGAACGAAATCAAGGCAGCCCAGCAACCAGGCGTGGCCAGCCCGCTGGTCATGGCGTCCGATGCCGAACTGCGTGACGCCATTGGCGCCGGCGCTGGTTCCCTCGGCCCGCTCAACCTGCCGCTGCCAATCATCATCGACCGCTCGGTCGAACTGATGAGCGACTTCGGCATCGGCGCGAACATCGACGACAAGCACTACTTCGGCGTGAACTGGGAGCGCGATCTGCCGGTTCCGACCGTGGCTGACCTGCGCAACGTGGTTGCCGGCGACCCAAGCCCGGACGGCAAAGGCACGCTGGAAATCAAACGTGGCATCGAAGTCGGGCACATCTTCCAGCTGGGCAACAAGTACAGCAAGGCGATGAAGTGCGAAGTGCTGGGCGAGAACGGCAAGCCAGTGACCCTGGAAATGGGTTGCTACGGCATTGGCGTGTCCCGCGTGGTGGCTGCCGCGATCGAGCAGAACAACGATGCGAACGGCATCATCTGGAGCGACACCCTGGCGCCGTTCCAGATTGCTCTGGTACCGCTGCGTTACGAAACCGAGCAGGTTCGCGAAGCCACCGACAAACTGTACGCAGAACTGACTGCGGCCGGTTTCGAAGTGCTGCTGGATGATCGCGACAAGAAAACCAGCCCGGGCATCAAGTTCGCGGACATGGAGCTGATCGGCATTCCACACCGGATCGTGGTCAGCGACCGCGGCCTCGCCGAAGGCAACCTGGAATACAAGAGCCGTACCGAAGGCGAGGCGCAAGCGCTGCCGGTGGCTGACGTATTGTCCTTCCTTCAGGCTCGTATCCGCCGCTGAAACCAGATAGAGACGTCATGTTCAAGCGAAACACCTTGGGCCTCGGAGGCACCGCCCTGTGCGGTGCCCTGCTGGTCAGCGGCTGTGCCAATCACATGTCACAGCGCAGCGAGCACGAAGAGCGTGTCGAGCGAAAGTTGCTCGATCACACTTTGCAGATCGATGTCGGTGAGCCCAAGGAACTTGAGCTCCCGCAGCGACGCGTGAAGATCAACGAGCAGAAGACATTCGAAGTCACCGAATTCGAAGTCACCCGCCGTTACGACCGCTACACGCCTTACCAACCCTGGCGGGAAGTCTACGAGATTCCGCTGGGCGCGGTGGCGGTGGTCGGTGGCGTCGGCGCGAACGTGGTCAACGTCTTTGCGCTCGGCAATTTGCCGGACAGCGTGACCAAGGACTGGCTGAGCTACGGTTTTGCCGGGCTCAATCCGTTCATGAACGTGCAGTCCAACGGTCGTGCGCAACAGAATCTGGCCGGCATCGATGAAATCCAGCGCGACAAGCGCACGGAGTATTCGAGCCTGCCGTGGAGCGAGCGACCGGTGCAAGTCAAGGCCGGCAAGCAGACATTCGACATGACCACCGACCGTAACGGCGTGCTGCGTCTTAACCTGCTCGACAGCCCGTTTGCCGAAAATGATCTCAATCATGTCGGCAAATTGCAGATCAGCGTCGAAGACGCCAAGGATGAAGTTCACTCTGACTCAACCCTGATGATCAGCAGCCACCTGCGGGGCAAGTTGCTGGAAGCTCACGGGCTGATTTACGACGATCTGGAAGACGACGAAGTGAGCCAATGGGTACACCGGGTCAAACGTCTGTCGGAATTGGGTCTGGAAGAAGAAGCCAGCGAGCTGGAACAAAGCCTGATCGAACTGACGCGTAACGATCCAGAGTTGCAGGCTGAGTTTCTCAAGTCGCTGACCAAGGATGCCGGACGCTTAGTCGCGGATCCGGGACCGAATTAACAGCAAAAGCTAAAAGCTTCGTCGGAACGCCGCCCGGAGCCAGCTCGCTCCCACGTTGGAATGCAATCTAATGTGGGAGCGAGCCTGCTCGCGATGAGGCCCTGACAGGCACCGCAAAACTACCGCTCAAACAACTCCATCTGCTCAAACCCGCCCCGCAAATCCTCCAGCCTCACCCCAACCCCAAGCAACCGCACCGGTTTACCCCCGCGATTGAACGCCTGCGTCAGCATTAACTGATAACTGCCCAGATCCCGACCCGCCCCGGCCTGCTCCAATGTGGTCTGGGTAAAATCGTGGAATTTCACTTTGACGAACGGCTTACCCGGCCGATAGCTGCTGTCGATCCGCGCCATGCGGGTCTTCAGGGTTTCCAGCAGCTCCGGCAATTTGTCCAGGCAACTGCGCAGGTCCGGCAGATCGACATCGTAGGTATTTTCCACACTGATCGACTGACGGCGACTGTCGTTGTGCACCAGCCGATCATCGATCCCACGCGCCAGACTCCAGAGGCGCTCGCCAAAACTACCGAATTCACGCACCAGCGCCAGCTTGTCCCATTCACGCAACTGCATGCAGTCGACGATACCGAGCTTGCCCAACTTGTCTGCGGTGACCTTGCCGACGCCGTGCAGCTTGTTCACTGGCAACCCGCTGACGAAATCCTCGACTTGATCCGGTGTGATCACGAACAAGCCGTTGGGCTTTTTCCAGTCGCTGGCGATCTTCGCCAGAAACTTGTTCGGCGCCACGCCAGCAGAAACCGTGATGTGCAACTGATTGGAGACCCGGCGACGAATATCCTGGGCAATGCGCGTGGCACTGCCGCCAAAATGCGCGCTGTCCGACACGTCCAGATAGGCCTCATCCAGCGACAGCGGCTCGATCAGATCGGTGTAATCGGCAAAGATCGTGTGAATTTCCTTTGAGGCTTCGCGATAGGCATCCATACGCGGTTTGACAATGGTCAGATCCGGGCACAACTTCAAAGCATGCCCGGATGCCATTGCCGAGCGCACGCCATAGGCACGCGCCTCGTAATTACAGGTGGCGATCACCCCACGCCGATCCGCCGAACCACCCACCGCCAACGGCTTGCCGGCCAGACGCGGGTCATCGCGCATCTCGATGGCGGCGTAGAAACAGTCACAGTCGATGTGGATGATTTTTCGCTGAGTCATGTCAGAAAAGGAAACGTGGCGAGCCGGGTCGGCAGTATCTCACTGACACCTGTATATAGCACCAGTGGTGCTGAATGTTCTTTTATGACTGTAGGAATCGTCCTGTGAATTTATTTTCTCAATCGAAAAGCGACCTTCAATAGAGCTGAAAGCCTTACCCCACCTGCCCTGCGGCTTCTTTCAAGTACCGACAAAGAGCGCTAACCGATTGAACCTCAACAGTTTTATCCGGATTGAAGGTTGACAGCCCAGCGATCCTCTGTAGAATGCCGACACACAGACGCGGGATGGAGCAGTCTGGTAGCTCGTCGGGCTCATAACCCGAAGGTCGTCGGTTCAAATCCGGCTCCCGCAACCAAACATCAAAAAAGGCTACTCGAAAGAGTGGCCTTTTTTGTGCGCGCTTGTTTTTCAGGTTCAGACCTCTTCACCCAGAGAATAGCCAAACAGGAACTCGTTTCATTTCCGAAACTTAACGCGTTACCTGCGACCGTTTGACGCGATTCCACACTTATTTGACCCTTTACGGGATTAGCGGTTGACACCTCGCCGTTCGCCTGTAGAATGCCGCCACACAGACGCGGGATGGAGCAGTCTGGTAGCTCGTCGGGCTCATAACCCGAAGGTCGTCGGTTCAAATCCGGCTCCCGCAACCAAACATCAAAAAAGGCTACTCGAAAGAGTGGCCTTTTTTGTATCTGTGGAAAAAGTCCTTTCGCAACAATGATCTGTCACTGTGCAGTGAATCGTCCAGGATCTTCAGAACCGCCGTGCTGCGACTATGCTTTGAGTCGCGGGCAAGAGGTCTGCAATCCATGACTGCCCTCGCCGATACTTGGTGAGAGGCGTAGTATTTTGTGATTATTTTTTTCTACAGGGATTGGTAACTTGGCTGGATACCTCCATCCTGTCGCGCACAATCCAAGAGGTGATTGATGCGCGCCAACTCGTCTGATCCACAAGACACCGTCACAGCGAACCAACCGATCAAACCCGAGCGCCTGCGCTTGCTGGATCGGTTAAGCAAATATCGTCAACCGATCGGTCTGGCGGTCACTCTGCTGTTGTTTGCCATTGCCCTGATTGCCTGTCGCCACTTGCTCGCCGAACTCGATCTCGATGCTTTGCACGACTCGATTCTCGACGTACCGAAACCCGCCCTGCTCGGCGCATTCGCAGCGACCGTGGTCGGCTTCATTATTCTGCTGGGCTATGAATGGTCGGCCAGCCGCTATGCTGGCGTGACATTGCCACCGCGCACGCTGGCCCTCGGCGGCTTCACGGCGTTTGCGATTGGCAACGCGATCGGTCTGTCGCTGCTGTCCGGCGGTTCGGTGCGCTACCGTTTATATGCACGACTGGGTCTGGGAGCGTCGGAAGTCGCGCACATGACCTTATTCGCCAGCCTGTCGCTGGGCTGTGCCCTGCCGCCACTGGCTGCTCTAGCGACGTTGAGCGACCTGCCCGCTGCATCTCAGGCACTCGGCCTCTCGGAAGGCTTGCTCGGCACTGTTGCCGTGACCGTGCTGCTGCTCGGCGCCATCCTGATGATAGGCATCTATCGCCGTCGCCTGCCGGAACAACCCTACCCCGATAACCTGCTGGTCAAGGCCGGACGCCGCACCCTGCGCCTGCCGGGTCGACGCCTGACCTTCCTGCAACTGGTGATCACCGCCCTCGACGTCGCGGCGGCCGCCACCGTGCTGTATCTGTTGCTGCCAGAAGCCCCGCCCTTCGGCGCGTTTTTGCTGGTGTACCTGCTGGCGCTGGCCGCTGGCGTACTCAGCCATGTACCGGGTGGCGTTGGCGTGTTCGAAGCGATCCTGCTCGCCGCATTCGCCGACAAGCTCGGTGCTGCGCCACTGGCCGCTGCATTGCTGCTGTATCGCCTGATCTATGTCGTGCTGCCGCTGCTGGTGGCTTGCGTACTGCTGCTGATCAACGAAGGCCAGCGCCTGTTTCAGACCCAGACCATGCGCGCGGCGTCCGGTCTGGCTGCGCCGATTCTGGCGGTACTGGTGTTCCTGTCCGGTGTGGTGCTGCTGTTTTCCGGTGCCACGCCTGAAATCGATACGCGTCTGGAGCACATCGGCTTTCTGATCCCACATCGCTTGGTCGACGCCTCGCACTTCGGCGCCAGCCTGATCGGCGTGCTCTGCCTGATGCTGGCGCAGGGCCTGCGCCGTCGCTTGTCGGCCGCGTGGATGCTGACCACCATTCTGCTGCTGGTTGGCGCCCTGCTCTCCCTGCTCAAGGGTTTCGACTGGGAAGAAGCCTGTTTGATGACCCTCACTGCCGCGCTGCTGGGGGTATTCCGTCGCTCGTTCTATCGTCCGAGCCGTCTGACTGAGTTGCCGTTCTCGCCGCTGTATCTGGTGGCCAGCCTGTGCGTGCTCGGTGCTTCGGCCTGGCTGCTGCTGTTTGCCTATCAAGACGTGCCGTACAGCCATCAATTGTGGTGGCAGTTCACCCTCGACGCTGACGCCCCGCGCGGCTTGCGCTCGTTGCTCGGCGCCGCCGTGCTGTTGCTGGTGATTGCCTTGACCTGGTTGCTGCGCACTGCGCGCCCGGTCATTCACCTGCCGACCCCGGACGAACTCGACCGCGCGGCGAAGATCCTGATGGCGTCGTCGCAACCCGATGGCGGCCTCGCATTGACGGGTGACAAGGCGTTGCTGTTTCACCAGAACGACGAAGCGTTCCTGATGTACGCCCGCCGTGGCCGCAGTCTGGTGGCGCTGTACGACCCGATCGGCCCTGGCCAGCAACGCGCCGAGATGATCTGGCAGTTCCGCGACCTGTGCGACATCCATCACGCTCGCCCTGTGTTCTATCAAGTGCGCGCGGAGAACCTGCCGTACTACATGGACATCGGCCTGACCGCGATCAAACTCGGCGAGGAAGCCCGGGTCGATCTGCATCGCTTTGACCTGGAAGCCAAGGGCAAGGAGATGAAAGATCTGCGTTACACCTGGAACCGTGGCACCCGTGACGGCCTGTCGCTGGAAATTCACGAGCCGGGTCAGGCGCCGATGGATGAGCTCAAGGTGATTTCCGATGCCTGGCTGACCGGCAAGAACGTGCGCGAGAAAGGCTTCTCCCTCGGCCGCTTCAGCGACGATTACCTGAAGCATTTCCGCATTGCGGTAATTCGCTTCGAGGGGCGCCCGGTGGCGTTCGCCAACCTGCTCGAGACCTACAGCCATGATCTGGCCAGTCTCGACCTGATGCGCGCACACCCGGACGCCCCCAAACTGACCATGGAATTCATGATGGTCGGCCTGATTCAACACTATAAGAGTCACGGATACGCGCGCTTCAGCCTGGGCATGGTGCCGTTGTCGGGGTTGCAACCCCGGCGTGGTGCACCGCTGACCCAACGTCTGGGCTCGATGGTTTTCCGCCGTGGTGAGCAGCTGTACAACTTCCAAGGCTTGCGCCGCTTCAAAGACAAGTTCCAGCCTGACTGGGAACCCCGTTATATGGCCGTGCCCGCCGGACTCGATCCGCTGGTGGCGCTGGCCGACACTGCTGCCCTGATCGCGGGCGGCTTGACTGGATTGGTGAAACGCTGATGATTCAACGCTCCCTGAAGTACATCCTGGCCGCACTGATCGTGCTGGCCGTGATTGCCGGCGGCGGTTTCTGGTACCTCAAACGCCCGGCACCGGAACCGACCGTCGAACAGCTGACTCCGGCCGATGGCCCGGCCATGACCCGTGTGATTCCCGGCACCAAGCCGAAGTCTCAGGTGCTGGTAGCCGTCAATGACGATCAGAAGCTCAGTGAAAAGCAACTGACCACCCTGAGCCGCAGCGCCTCGGCGCAAATCGTTCAGGTGATTCTGCCCAAGGACTGCCTGCTGCAAAGCCGCGCTCTGCAAACCGGTCTGCGCGAATTGAACGGCCCGGCCACGCTGGTCAGCGGTATCGGCCCCGGCGCGGTACTGGCCTGGCGCTGGTTGGCCGAGCAAAAGGACGACAAGGCCCAAGCGATTTCCGTGGACCTGGCACTGGAAAAAGGTGGCTGCACGCACCTGCTGCCTAAATCCGCCACCCACGGTCACTGGCTGGCGGCATGGAACGACAACCCGGACGACGCCAGCGCAGGTTTCGTGCGTGATCAACCGAACGCCGAAACCAGCATCAGCGACTACGACATCAACCTGCCGCAAGTGCTGAACAACGAACTGCGCAAGATCCTCGTCGGCGGTGACAAGGCCAACGGCGGTCTGGCGATCCCCGTGGTTGAAGTTCCGGCCGGTCAAGCGAAAGACACCGTGACCCTGTTCCTCAGCGGTGACGGCGGCTGGCGTGACCTCGACCGCGACGTAGCGGGTGAAATGGCCAAGATCGGCTACCCGGTCGTCGGCATCGACACCCTGCGCTACTACTGGCAGCACAAGAGCCCGGAGCAAAGCGCCCTGGACCTGACCGAACTGATGCAGCACTACCGGCAGAAATGGGGCACCAAGCGCTTCATCCTCACCGGTTACTCGTTCGGTGCCGACGTCCTGCCGGCGATCTACAACCGCCTCCCGGAGACCGAGCAGCAACGTGTCGACGCGATCATCCTGCTGGCCTTCGCCCGCACCGGCAGCTTCGAAATCGAAGTCGAAGGCTGGCTCGGCAACGCCGGCAAAGAAGCCGCCACCGGCCCGGAAATGGCCAAGCTGCCACCGGCCAAGGTCGTGTGCATCTACGGCGAAGAAGAAACCGATGAGAGCGGCTGCACCGACAAGACGGCGGTTGGTGAGGCGGTGAAACTGCCTGGCGGCCACCACTTCGACGAGAACTACCCGGCACTGGCCAAACGCTTGGTGGATCTGATCGAGAAGCGTCAGGCGGCGAGTCAGGTAGCTGAAGAGTGATCTGAAGCGCACCCACAAAAAGCCCCCGCCATCTCACGATGTCGGGGGCTTTTTACATTCAGATAATCACCCCATTCCCCTGTAGGAGTGAGCCTGCTCGCGATAGCGGAGTATCAGTCACTGATTTGCAAGCTGACACTCTGCTATCGCGAGCAGGCTCACTCCTACAGGGAATTGCGTGTCAGGCGTTTAGTTTCGTTTACTTCTCGTCTCGCAATATCGGATGACGCCGACAGACCTTGTAGGCAAACTCCGAATCGCGTGTTGCGGCGTCTTGCCGCCCTGTTGTGCTGTTTTTTGACGGGATACTCTCCAGACGTCGCTGACCCATTCAGCGATCGGGCTTGGTAACGCGGTGGAATAAGGCGCAACAGCGCACCCGACACGACTCAGGCGTTATCCCGTCCGAGCCCCTGTGTTATGGCAGCTGTGTGTGGGACGCTTTCGAGCGTGCCGGTTTCCTTGGTTCCCCGGTTTACCAACCTGCGCACAGCTGCCACCCATTCGCTTGGTATCGGATGCGGCAGCTCTCGAAATCAAGGGAATTGAACATGAGCAATCAATCTGATCTGAAAACAATCGGCTTCACCCCCTTCCTCTACAACTCCGATCAAGCGTATTTCAACGTTCGCTCCGGCATCCCCATAGTCGATGCATTGACCCAATCCTCCGACCTGCTCTACCTCGCCAAATCCTTCGCAGAAGACGCCGCCTACACCAAAGACACCGACCGCCACGCCTGGGCCGCGCATTATCTGACAGTGATGGGCAAAGCCTTGATTGATGACGTGATACAAGCACTGATCCCACGACCTGCGCGGACGAAGACCGAGTCTGAAGAAGATTTCCCTGAAAGCCTGTAAAGGCAACCGAGACAAAAAAGCCCCCGCAGCCTTTAAGGCTACGTGGGCGCTTGATCTTGCTCAATCCTCACTTGATTACAAGCGGCGCTCTGCGGCGTCGTAGACTTCTTCGTCACGTCGAGCACCGACTGCAACGATCAACACCTGAATGGCTATACCATCGACGCGGTAGACGATTCGTGTGTCCCCCGTTCGAATCCTTCTACAACCCGCAAGGCTGGCTCGAAGGGGTTTACCACTCTTATCCGGCTCGCCGTTGATGATCCGTTCCTCGATAACATCAAGTATCCGGTTGGCAGCCGCCGATCCCAGTTGATCCAGATCTCCTTGGACCTCCGGATGATAAATTACTCCCCAAACCATCCAGCGCTCCTTTAATCCTTCTTGGCATACCTTGCCCGCATAGCGTCATGGCTGACTGCTTTGGTTTGATCAAAATTGCTCAGACGCTCACGAGCTGCCGCCTCGATGCGAAGCTCCTCAAGCTCATCCAGCATTTCCTGGTAGGCCTGCACATTGATAATGACCGCTGCCGGTTGATTGTCCTTGAAGATAACCAGACGCTCAGTGGCACGACTGGAAATCTCCTTGAGCCTCGCACTGAAGCTCCTGACCATGGCAGTCACGGAAATAGCCTGGTCAGCACGTTCTAATAATGCCGTCATAATCACCTCTTGCTCAGTTGCTGCAGCGCAGAATAATGCACAGAGTATTGCGTTGAATTAAACACCCTGCAACTTTGTATTTCTTTTGACTGACCAAATGAAAATCCGCCGGGCGCCCACAAAAAAGCCCCCGCCAGCCGCAAGGCTGACGGGGGCTTTTCAGTTGAGGCGGGGTTACATCTCCACCTGCGTCCCCAGCTCAATCACCCGGTTCAGCGGCAGATTGAAGAACCGCAAATTGCCATTGGCATTCTTCAACATGAACGCGAACAGCGCTTCACGCCAACGCGCCATACCCTCGAGCTTCGAGGCGATGACCGTTTCACGGCTGAGGAAGTAAGTCGTGCGCATCGGGCTGAAATCCAGATCATCCAGATGACACAGCTTCAAGGCTTGCGGCACGTCCGGCTCGTCGGTGAAGCCGAAGTGCAGGATCACCCGGAAGAACCCCTCCCCGTGCGCTTCCACTTCGAAGCGTCGGGATGGTGGCACGCGCGGGATGTCTTCGTAGACCACGGTCAGCAGCACCACTTGCTCGTGCAGCACCTGGTTGTGCAGCAGGTTGTGCAACAGCGCGTGGGGCACGGCGTCGGAGCGCGCGGTGAGGAACACGGCGGTGCCCTGCACGCGGTGCGGTGGTTGCACGCGGATGCTGCTGATGAAGATCGGCAGCGGTAGCGCGCCTTCGTCGAGACGATCGACCAGCAGTTCCTTGCCGCGCTTCCAAGTGGTCATCAGGACAAACAGCACAATACCCGCCAACACCGGGAAGGCACCGCCCTGGATGATCTTCGGTACGTTGGCAGCAAAGAACAAACCATCGACCAACAGGAACCCGAGCAGAATCGGCACCGCCAACAGCGGCGGCCATTTCCATAGCAGCAGGATCACCGCCGACACCAGGATGCTGGTGATCAGCATCGTGCCGGTCACGGCCACACCGTAAGCAGACGCCAGCGCGCCCGAGGATTCGAAGCCGATGACCAGCAGGATCACGCCCACCATCAGCGCCCAGTTCACCGCGCCGATGTAAATCTGGCCCTGTTCGGCACTGGAGGTGTGCTGAATGTGCATGCGCGGAATGTAGCCGAGCTGGATGGCCTGACGAGTCAACGAAAACGCGCCGGAAATCACCGCCTGCGAAGCAATGACCGTGGCCAGGGTCGACAGCACCACCAGTGGTACCAGTGCCCAGCTCGGCGCCAGAAGGTAGAACGGGTTACGCGCCGCTTCCGGGTTTTCCAGCAGCAACGCGCCCTGACCGAAGTAGTTCAGCACCAAAGCCGGCAGCACCAGAATCAGCCAGGCGCGTGCGATAGGCTTACGGCCGAAGTGACCCATGTCGGCATACAACGCTTCAGCACCGGTCAGCGCCAGCACCACCGCACCGAGGATTGCTACGCCCATGCCAGGATGTACGATAAAGAAGCGCACGCCCCACACCGGGTTCAATGCGCTCAGCACTTCAGGGTGTTTGACGATACCGTTGACACCCAAAGTGCCCAGCACCAGAAACCACGCCACCATCACCGGGCCGAACATCTTGCCGATGCGATCGGTGCCGTGTTTCTGAATCAGGAACAAGGCAACGAGCACGATCAACGACAGTGGCACCACCCAACGCTCAAGTCCGTCGAAGGCCAGCTCCAGGCCTTCAACCGCCGACAATACGGAGATGGCGGGCGTGATCATGCTATCGCCGTAAAACAGCGCTGCACCGATCAGCCCCAGAATCACCAGCACCGTTTGCAGTTTCGGGTAGCGGCTGGATGCACGTCGCGCCAGAGCGGTCAGCGCCATGATCCCACCTTCCCCCTGGTTGTCAGCGCGCAGTACGAACAACACGTACTTGATAGTGACGACCCAAATCAGCGACCAGAAAATCAACGACAGAATCCCGAAGACTCCATCGTGATTGACCGGCACACCATAATGACCGGCGAAGACTTCTTTGAGGGTGTACAGCGGGCTAGTGCCGATGTCGCCGTAAACCACCCCGACCGCGGCGACCAGCATGCCGATCGGCTTTGCCGTCGAATGCTCGGCGCCCGCCGCCTGACTACTTGCCTGACCCATCCAACACTCCTACTTCTCAGAACCGGCTTCTTGGAATGAAGCACTATGCTTTGTGGTGCAGCATGCGCTGTTTTACCTGCTGTTACAGACGTTTTGTTGACTGTAAATAATCGGTAAAGCTCAACGGCGCGAAGCATAGCGCAGCACTCGTCGCATTTCCCGGCATAAAGCTGGTCAAGTGCGCTCCTCGCCGCTAGAATTGCGCACTTTTTGATCAGAGGCGCGCCCTAAGCGCCCATCCGTCGGCTTTCCCACACGGCAAGCGGCGTCACAAAATACCGAGGTTAGACATGTCCACCACTCCTGCGCCGGCCAATCCAAAGGTTGGCTTCGTATCTCTGGGTTGCCCGAAAGCACTGGTCGACTCCGAGCGCATCCTGACCCAGTTGCGCATGGAAGGCTATGACGTGGTGTCCACCTATCAGGACGCCGACGTCGTGGTGGTCAACACCTGCGGCTTCATCGACTCGGCCAAGGCTGAATCTTTGGAAGTGATCGGCGAAGCGATCAAGGAAAACGGCAAGGTCATCGTCACCGGCTGCATGGGCGTGGAAGAAGGCAATATCCGCAACGTGCACCCGAGCGTGCTGGCCGTGACCGGTCCGCAGCAGTACGAGCAAGTGGTCAACGCTGTGCACGACGTCGTGCCGCCACGCAAAGACCACAACCCGCTGATCGACCTGGTGCCGCCGCAAGGCATCAAGCTGACCCCGCGTCACTACGCGTACCTGAAGATTTCCGAAGGCTGCAACCATAGCTGCAGCTTCTGCATCATCCCGTCGATGCGCGGCAAACTGGTCAGCCGTCCAGTGGGTGATGTGCTCGACGAGGCCCAGCGCCTGGTCAAATCCGGCGTCAAAGAGCTGCTGGTGATCTCCCAGGACACCAGCGCCTACGGCGTCGATGTGAAATACCGCACCGGTTTCTGGAACGGCGCGCCGGTGAAAACCCGCATGACCGAACTCTGCGAAGCGCTGAGCACCTTGGGCGTCTGGGTCCGTCTGCACTACGTTTATCCGTACCCGCACGTTGACGAGCTGATCCCGCTGATGGCCGCCGGCAAGATCCTGCCTTACCTGGACATCCCGTTCCAGCACGCCAGCCCGAAAGTGCTGAAGTCGATGAAACGCCCGGCGTTCGAAGACAAGACCCTGGCGCGCATCAAGAACTGGCGCGAAATCTGCCCGGACCTGATCATCCGTTCGACCTTCATCGTCGGCTTCCCGGGCGAAACCGAAGAAGACTTCCAGTACCTGCTGAACTGGCTGACCGAAGCCCAGCTCGACCGCGTCGGCTGCTTCCAGTACTCGCCGGTTGATGGCGCACCGGCCAATGACCTCGATCTGGACATCGTGCCGGACGACGTCAAGCAAGACCGTTGGGACCGCTTCATGGCGCACCAGCAAGCGATCAGCTCGGCGCGCCTGCAAATGCGCATCGGCCGTGAAATCGAAGTGCTGGTGGACGAAGTCGACGAGCAAGGCGCGGTCGGCCGCTGCTTCTTCGACGCCCCGGAAATCGACGGCAACGTGTTCATCGACAACGGCAGCAATCTCAAGCCGGGCGACAAGGTCTGGTGCAAGGTGACTGACGCAGACGAATACGATCTGTGGGCTGAGCAGATCTAAGCATCACCCAGTACCTGTGGGAGTGAGCCTGCTCGCGAATGCGGTGGGTCAGTTGCTGAAATTGTTGACTGAACCAACGCCTTCGCGAGCAGGCTCGCTCCCACAAGGGGAATAGTGTTGTATTGAAAAGCCCCGCTCTTTTTACGAGATGCGGGGCTTTTTTACGTCTATCGTTTGCTGAGGGAAGGATCCTCATCAAACCAGGCACAAGAGGCACACAGGCATGCGTCACCATTCGGTCATCCACACGCCGAAACTCAGCGATTATCAGGAACTGACCCGGGTCTGGGAGGCCTCGGTCCGCGCTACCCATGATTTTCTGCCGGACAGCTATATCGAATTGCTGCGCAACCTGGTGCTGACCCGCTATCTCGATTCGGTCATGCTGATCTGCACCAAGGATCACGAGCAACGCATCACCGGTTTCGCTGGTGTCGCAGCGGGCAAGATCGAAATGCTGTTCATCGATCCTGCGCATCGTGGCCAAGGCCTGGGCAAGAAACTGCTGAATTACGCCATGCAGCATCTGAACGCCGATGAACTGGACGTCAACGAGCAGAACCCGCAGGCGCTGGGGTTCTACTTCAAGCAGGGGTTCGAGGTGATCGGCCGTTCGGAGGTGGATGGCATGGGCCAGCCGTATCCGTTGCTGCACATGCGCTTGCGCCAAAACCAGCAGCGCTCGGGCAATGGCTGATACACCACAGCTCCCGCATGATTTCACTGCCTGCAAATGGAACCGGGCTTAACCGGCGCCACACAGGTACAATGGCCACCCCTTTTTTGTTACGGCCCTGTCATGACTGACCCGATTCGCCTCTCCAAACGCCTCATCGAACTGGTGGGTTGCTCCCGCCGCGAGGCCGAGCTGTTCATCGAGGGCGGCTGGGTTACCGTGGACGGCGAAGTCATCGACGAGCCGCAATTCAAGGTCGGCGACCAGAAGGTCGAGCTCGACAAGGACGCCAAGGCCACCGCGCCGGAGCCGGTGACCATCCTGCTCAACGTGCCGGCGGGCATGGATGCGGACAGCGCGATGCAAACCCTGAGTGCCGAAACCCTCAGCGAAGAGCACCGTTTCAGCAAACGCCCGTTGCGTGGCCACTTCCTGCGCCTGACCGCCAGCACTGATCTGCAGGCCAAGGCCAGCGGCCTGCTGGTGTTCACCCAGGACTGGAAGATTCTGCGCAAGCTCACCGCCGACTCGGCCAAGATCGAGCAAGAATACATCGTTGAAGTCGAAGGTGACATGGTCGCCCACGGCCTCAACCGCTTGCAGCACGGCCTCACCCACAAGGGCAAGGAGCTGCCACCGGTCAAGGCCAGTTGGCAGAACGAAAACCGCCTGCGCTTCGCCATGAAGAACCCGCAGCCGGGCATCATCGCCCAGTTCTGCGAAGCGGTAGGCCTGAAGGTTATCGGCATCCGCCGTATCCGTATCGGCGGCGTCTCGATCGGCAAAGTCCCGGTCGGCCAATGGCGCTACCTGTCCGGCAAAGAGAAGTTCTAAGACTTCCACTGCCGCCACATATTTCGGCATTGCCCCCGCGCGATGCCCACAACGCCTATCAGGATTACTCACATGATTCATAACGACGTATTGCGCAGCGTGCGCTACATGCTCGACATCAGCGACAAGAAGGTTGTCGAGATCATCAAACTCGGCGGCATGGACGTGACCCTCGCCGACGTGATCACCTGGCTCGACAAGAAAGAAGAAGACGAAGAAGGCTTCGTGCGCTGCCCGGACGAAGTCATCGCGCACTTCCTCGATGGCCTGGTGATCTTCAAGCGTGGCAAGGACGAAAGCCGCCCGCCGCAGCCGATCGAACTGCCGGTGACCAATAACATCATCCTGAAAAAGCTGCGCGTGGCCTTCGAACTGAAAGAAGACGACATGCACGCGATCCTCAAAGCTGCCGAGTTCCCGGTGTCCAAGCCTGAGCTGAGCGCACTGTTCCGCAAGGTCGGCCACACCAACTACCGCCCGTGCGGCGACCAGTTGCTGCGTAACTTCCTCAAGGGCCTGACCCTGCGCGTTCGCGCCGCCTGATATTGCTTCCAGCGGTGGCGACTGACCGTCGCCGCCGCTGCGCATGACCGCTCATTCCCTTCGAAAATAGTGGCTCCGCTTTTCGCGGCTGGCGACTAGGGTGTATTGATCCCTAGCCCTCAGGATTCGCCATGCACCCGTACTTTTCCCTGCAAGGCCGCACCGCTCTGGTGACCGGCGGCACCCGTGGTATCGGCAAAATGATCGCCAAGGCCTTTGTCGAGGCCGGCGCCCGTGTGTTCGTCTGCTCTCGTGACGCCGAAGCCTGTCATCAAACGGCGCAAGAACTCAGTGCATTGGGCACTTGCCACGGCGTGGCGGCGAATCTGGCGACTGAAGAAGGCGTACAGGAACTGGCCGCGAGGCTGGGCGAGCAGATCACCCATCTGGATATTTTGGTGAACAACGCCGGCACCACTTGGGGCGCGCCGCTGGAAAGCTACCCGGTCAAGGGCTGGGAGAAAGTCATGCAGCTCAACGTGACGTCGGTGTTCAGTTGCATTCAGCAGTTCCTGCCGCTGCTGCGCAAAGCAGGGTCGGCGGCGAATCCGGCGCGGATCATCAATATCGGTTCGGTGGCGGGTATTTCGTCTTTCGGCGAGCAGGCGTATGCCTATGGGCCGAGCAAAGCCGCGCTGCATCAACTATCGCGGATTCTCGCGCGGGAACTGGTGAGCCAACACATCAACGTTAACGTGATCGCTCCAGGGCGGTTTCCGAGCAAGATGACCCAGCATATTGGTAATGATCAGCAGGCATTGGCTGAAGACACTGCGCTAATCCCGATGAAGCGTTGGGGCCGTGAAGAAGAAATGGCGGCGTTGGCGATCAGTCTGGCGAGTACGGCCGGGGCGTACATGACGGGGAATATCATTCCGCTGGATGGTGGGTTCAGTCTCTGAGATCGGCGGCGCGGCCATCGATGGCAAGTCACCACCGTACTCGGGTTATCATGCCCGCCCTGATTCCCGCCTCGACTGCAAACCATGACTTACAGCGTCTCTCCCATCGGCTTCGTGCGCTCCTGCTTTAAGGAGAAGTTCGCCATCCCCCGCCAGCCGCAACTGGCCCCCGCTGCCCGGGGCGTGCTGGAACTGGTGGCGCCGTTCGATCAGGGTGACGCGGTGCAGGGTCTGGAACAGGTCAGCCACGTCTGGCTGCTGTTCCTGTTCCATCAGGCGCTGGAAGAAAAACCGCGCCTGAAAGTCCGCCCTCCCCGCCTCGGTGGCAACAAGTCCATGGGCGTCTTCGCCACCCGGGCCACCCACCGCCCGAATGGCATCGGCCAATCCGTGGTGAAACTCGACAAGGTCGAAGCCAATCGCCTGTTCATCTCCGGCATCGACTTGCTCGATGGCACGCCGATTCTCGACATCAAACCCTACGTGCCTTACGCCGACATCATCACCAGCGCCTCCAACAGCATCGCCAGCGCTGCGCCGCAGCTGATCGACGTACAGTGGACGGACGCAGCCTTGCAACAGGCTCACACCCACGCTCAGCGCCTTGCCGAGCCACTGGTCGAGTTGATCGAGCAATGTCTGGCCCAGGATCCGCGCCCGGCGTATCAGACCCCGGCGCCGGAACGTGAATATGGCGCACAGTTCTGGGATCTGGATGTGCGCTGGCACTATCCGACCCCTCAACAGATTCGCGTCCTCGAAGTCATCCCCGCCAGCGCCTAAACCCGCGCCCAATGTAGGAGCTGCCGCAGGCTGCGATCTTTTGATTTTGCTCTTCAAAAGCAAGATCAAAAGATCGCAGCCTGCGGCAGCTCCTACAGGTGAATGTCGCGGGCATAAAAAAGCCCCCATTGCCAATTCAGACAATGGGGGCTTTTTCAGTGGGGCTTACTTCTCGACGAACGCACGCTCGATCAGGTAGTCACCCGGCTCGCGCATACGCGGCGACACGGTCAGACCGAAGCTGTTGAGCACTTCGCTGGTCTCGTCGAGCATGCTCGGGCTGCCGCACAACATGGCGCGGTCGTCCTGCGGGTTGATCGGCGGCAGGCCGATGTCGCTGAACAGTTTGCCGCTGCGCATCAGGTCAGTCAGACGACCTTCGTTCTCGAACGGCTCGCGAGTGACGGTCGGGTAGTAAATCAGCTTGTCGCGCAGCGCTTCGCCGAAGAACTCATTCTGCGGCAGGTGCTCGGTGATGAATTCGCGGTAAGCGACTTCATTCACGTAACGCACGCCGTGGCAAAGGATGACTTTTTCGAAACGCTCGTAGGTTTCCGGATCCTGGATCACACTCATGAACGGCGCCAGTCCGGTACCGGTGCTGAGCAGGTAAAGGTGCTTGCCAGGCTTCAGATCGTCCAGCACCAGCGTGCCCGTAGGCTTTTTGCTGATGATGATCTCGTCGCCTTCCTTCAGATGCTGCAACTGCGAGGTCAGCGGGCCATCAGGTACTTTGATGCTGAAGAATTCCAGATGCTCTTCCCAGTTCGGGCTGGCAATCGAGTAAGCGCGCATAAGCGGGCGGCCGTTTGGCTGTTGCAGGCCGATCATCACGAACTGCCCGTTCTCGAAGCGCAGGCCCGGATCGCGGGTGCACTTGAAGCTGAACAGGGTATCGTTCCAGTGATGAACACTGAGGACACGCTCGTGGTTCATGTTGCTCATGTACGTTTGACTCCTGGATATTGGCTCTGCGCTTGCTCTGGGCTGAATAAATGCCGATGGTGCGCAATTGCATCGCATTCTAATAGCGCCGACAATATCTGTTAACTGGATTATTAAGATAAGGGTTATCGGTTATATCGATATGCGATTTACTCTCCGTCAACTGCAAGTCTTCGTCGCTGTCGCCCAGCAGGAAAGCGTATCCCGTGCTGCGGGTCTGCTCAACCTCTCGCAATCGGCGGCAAGCACCTCGATCACCGAACTGGAGCGCCAGTCCAGCTGCCAGCTGTTCGACCGTGCCGGCAAACGGCTGAGCCTCAATGCCCTCGGTAAACAGCTGCTGCCGCAAGCCGTGGCGCTGCTGGATCAGTCCAAGGAAATCGAAGACCTGCTCAACGGCAAATCCGGTTTCGGCTCGCTGTCGGTGGGCGCAACGCTGACCATCGGCAATTACCTGGCAACCCTGCTGATCGGCAGTTTCATGCAGCGCCACCCGGAAAGTCAGGTGAAGCTGCACGTGCAGAACACTGCCAATATCGTGCAACAAGTCGCTCACTACGAAATTGATCTGGGTCTAATCGAAGGCGATTGCAGCCACCCGGACATCGAAGTGCAGAGCTGGGTCGAGGATGAGCTGGTGGTGTTTTGCGCGCCGCAGCATCCGCTGGCCAAACGCGGCAGCGCGACCATGGAAGAGTTGACGCATGAGGCGTGGATTCTGCGCGAACAGGGTTCCGGCACGCGCCTGACCTTCGATCAGGCCATGCGTCACCATCGCAGTGCGCTGAATATCCGTCTGGAGCTGGAGCACACCGAAGCGATCAAACGCGCGGTGGAGTCGGGGCTGGGGATTGGCTGTATCTCGCGGCTGGCGCTACGTGATGCCTTCCGCCGTGGGAGTCTGGTGCCTGTGGAGACGCCGGATCTGGATCTGGCGCGACAGTTCTACTTCATTTGGCACAAGCAGAAATACCAGACCTCGGCCATGCGCGAGTTTCTCGATCTGTGCCGCGCTTTCACCGCCGGGGTGCAGCGCAGCGACGAGATCGTCTTGCCCACTATCGCTTAAAGCAGAATCACCGCCCAAACCAGAGCGATCATGGTCAAGGCCACGAATTGCGCGGCGCTGCCCATGTCCTTGGCATTCTTGGACAGTGGGTGCAATTCCAGGGAGATGCGGTCAATGGCCGCTTCCACCGCCGAGTTTAGCAACTCGACGATCAGCGCCAGCAAGCACACAGCGATCAACAGTGCCTGTTCGACGCGGCTGACATTGAGGAAGAACGTCAGCGGAATGAGCACTACATTAAGCAGCACCAGTTGGCGGAACGCCGCTTCACCGGTGAAGGCTGCACGCAGACCGTCCAGCGAGTAACCGGAAGCGTTGAGGATGCGTTTCAGGCCGGTCTGGCCCTTGAAAGGTGACATAAAGTGGAAACCAACTGAAAAGGAGTGAGAAAGCTAGATCAACGAAAGTCAAAAAAGCGTGAATACGCCAATAGTTATTGGCTCGGAATTGACTCAAGTTGTTGCAGCAGTAAAGCCGCTTGCGTGCGAGTACGCACATTCAACTTGCGAAAGATCGCTGTGACGTGGGCCTTGATGGTCGCTTCCGACACGCTCAATTCATAGGCGATCTGCTTGTTCAGCAAGCCTTCGCAGACCATGGTCAGCACGCGAAACTGTTGCGGAGTCAGGCTGGCGAGGCCATCACTGGCAGCCTTCGCTTCGGCGGAAACGCTGACCGCTTCGAACGCCTGCGGCGGCCAGAACACATCGCCATCGAGCACTTTGCGCACCGCCTCCTGAATAACGCTCAGGTCGCTGGACTTGGGAATAAAACCACTGGCACCGAATTCACGGGATTTGACCATCACCGAGGCTTCTTCCTGCGCCGAGACCATCACCACGGGAATCTGCGGGTATTGACCGCGCAACATCACCAGCCCGGAAAACCCGAACGCGCCGGGCATATTCAGATCCAAAAGGACCAGATCCCAATCAGCTTTTTCGGTGAGACGGGTTTCCAGTTCGGCGATGCTCGCCACCTCCACCAGCCGGACGTCCGGGCCAAGGCCCAGCGTCACCGCTTGATGCAGGGCGCTACGAAACAGGGGGTGATCATCGGCAATCAGGATGTCGTATGTGGCCATTTTTCAAATGATCCTGTTTTTGATGGCTGACCCGGTGTATTCGGGGTTCGCCAAAGCAACTCAAGATGCGCGTTTAAGCGGCATCCACAGGGGCACGTTCAACGCCAATAACCAGCAAACACGGCGTTTCAAACCTTGGCCGCACCCTAATCGGCGCCAAGCATGCCCAGCGAAGACGGGGTGGTCAAGCAGCACGGCCGCCGCCGCGTACAGTATGGGCCACTATTGGGCCAACTCCGGCTGCGGCTTTCGTATATAGGGTTGCAACTCGGCGTGAGCCGGCGTGGATTCATTCATGTCCAGCTGCTGTTTGGCGCCCAGATAATGCTGGCTGAACACGTCGAAATAGGCGTCCAGCGCCGAGGCCGCGTCACTGTCACCCGCCAGTTCCAGGCACAGCGCCGCAACTTCTGCGGTGCACAGGTGCTCGCTACGGGTCGAACGACGCAAGCGGTAGCGCGAAAGTTTGTCAGGCAACAGGCTGAGGATCGGCAGGCTGTCGAAGTACGGGCTCTTGCGGAAGATCTTGCGCGCTTCGGTCCAGGTCGCGTCCAGCAGAATGAACAGCGGCCGCTTGCTGTTATCGAGGGCGACGGTATTCGTCACGCGCGACGGCTCGACGTATTCGCCGGGAAACACCAGATACGGCTGCCATTGCGGGTCGTTGAGCAGCGCCAGCATCTGCGGGTCCGGCTCGGTGCGCGACCAGATGAACGCATGGTTATCGCGCACCACATCGGCAATCAGCCAACCGGTATTGCTCGGTTTGAACACTTCCTTGCCGGTCATGATCAGGCACACGCCGGAACGGGTTTCCACGCTTGGCCGCCAGGCGCACAGGCAATGACTGATGATCACCCGGCAGTCGCGGCAACGTTCGGAGCGAAAGCCCCGGGCCTGAATCGGCTTGATGCCCTCGTCCTCGCGCTGATCGCGCAGGCGGGCTACGGCGTTGGGGGCATGGTTCATCGCAGGCAAGGCCGGCAGACAGGGAAACTCGACACGAACAACACTCGGCAGGGCAATAAAGGTCGGCAGTTTACCAGAGCAACGGGCACAAGCCTGTACCGTCCAGACCGGCTCCCCTATAATTCGCCGCCACTGAACGCACAGTCACGTGGCTGGTCGAACCACCAGTCACTGAACCAGGAGAGTTTCATGCTGCGCCTTATCGTTCCCACCGCTGCCATTCTGCTGGCGTCGTCCTTCACCGCTCAGGCCGCGTCCTTGAGTGAGCAGAATCTGAACAGAGAGCTGCGCAACGTCGCCGCCCAAAGCAGCGTCGGCACGCCTCGGGCAATCAATGAAGACATTCTTGATCAGGGCTACACCGTTGAAGGCACTCAGTTGATCAACCACCTGAGCGTGCAAAAGAGCCACGCTGACAAGATGCGTGCTGATCCAAAAGCCGTGTATTTCCAGCTCGGCGCCTCGGTCTGCAACAACCCGTCGTACCGCAAGCTGATGGCTAAAGGCGCGGTCATGCGTTACGACTTCACTGAAGTGAAAACCAATAAGGCGATCGGCTCCGCCAGCTATCAGGACTCGGATTGCCCGAAAGCCGCCCCGGCGAAGAAGAAGTAATCATCGCGAGTTGGCGCGCCGCTGTTCATCCTCGGCGCGCAGTTCGGCCACCAGTGCCTGTAAATAACGCGAACGGCGTTCCCCGCCTGCCAACCTGCGGCAGCACTCCTCTTCGAGACTCACTTGGTTGGTCTCGGCCGATGCTTTCAACATCCGATACAGCTGCGTATCGATCTCCAGAATCACTCTGGTCATGTTTCCTCGCCTCCTTGCCACCCGCAAATCCTTGAGTCGCATGCACCTTGCGTATGGTGATTGACGCAAAATTTGCATGGTGCCTGTCAGAGAGTTAATCAGAGGGTTTGCCGTCCGGCACACGTTCGGACGAGCGGTGGTGCAATTGGCTGAAAAACAATAAGCGGTTGCCAGTCAGGACTTTGCAGCGCAATGATCAAGTCAGCGCAAATGCGTGCAAGGGTCTAGATTCAAAGTATTCCCGCTCACTTGTTCAAGGCAGGAAAGGAACTGCCGATTGTGTGTTTTTTTGCAGCGCGGCACTGACGCCGCTAATCAGGGCCACCCGCTCTGTGCAGAAGGAGACGTTGAATGCCTTACCAACCGAATGACCTGCTCAGCCGTCATTTTCAGGAAAGCGGCCCCGACCTCATCAGCCAGGTTGAAGAGCAACTCAACCGTGTTTCACCCAACAGTCCGAATATTCCCATCTATCGCGACATGATCCTGACCGTGCTGCGCATGGCCCAGGAAGACCACAACCGCTGGAACGCCAAGATCACCCTGCAAGCTTTGCGCGAGCTGGAGCAGGCGTTTCGCGTATTGGAGCAATTCAAGGGGCGGCGCAAAGTCACCGTGTTCGGCTCGGCGCGCACGCCAGTCGAACATCCTCTGTATTCGATGGCTCGGGAACTCGGTGCGGCGTTGACGCGTTCGGACATGATGGTCATCACCGGTGCCGGCGGCGGCATCATGGCCGCCGCGCATGAAGGTGCCGGACGTGATCACAGCCTCGGGTTCAACATCACCCTGCCCTTCGAGCAACATGCCAATCCGACGGTGGGCGGCACAGGTAATCTGTTGCCCTTCCACTTCTTCTTCACCCGCAAGCTGTTCTTCGTCAAGGAAGCTGATGCATTGGTGCTGTGCCCGGGCGGGTTCGGCACGCTGGACGAAGCACTGGAAGTGCTGACGCTGATCCAGACAGGCAAAAGCCCACTGGTGCCGGTGGTCTTGCTGGATGCGCCGGGTGGCACGTTCTGGCAGGGGGCGATGGATTTCATCCACCAGCAACTCGCGGACAATCACTACATTTTGCCAACCGACACGAAGCTGATGCGGTTGGTCTACACCGTCGAGGAAGCGGTGGAACAGATCACCCAGTTCTACAGCAACTTCCACTCCAGCCGCTGGCTCAAGCGCCAATTCGTGATCCGCATGAATCACAAACTCAGCGACCAGGCGCTTGAGCATATGCAGGAAGCCTTTGCCGATTTGTGCTTGAGCGACCAGTTCCATCAACACGCCTACGCCGGCGAAGAACACGATGAAGCGCAGTTCAGCCACCTGACGCGGCTGGCCTTTGCTTTCAACGCCCGGAATCACGGGCGTTTGAGGGAGCTGGTGGACTACATCAACTTGCCGGACAACTGGGCCGACTCCAAACCACCGACCGCGCAACGCAGCCGAGAACCGTCGAAAGTCATTTAAAAGGCAAAAAAAAACGGCCCGCTATTTTCATAGCGGGCCGTTTTTACTCAAGCGTGTTAATCGTCCATTCCTCTACCGCTGAACAAGCGGTTGATCATCTCCATCGAAAAGCCCCGATACGCCAGGAACCGGCCTTGTTTGGCACGTTCTTTGGCATCAATCGGTAAATGCCCGGAGAATTTCCGCTGCCACGTTTCCTTAAGTTGCTCCTGCCAACTGATACCGCTTTCGCGCAGGGCGAGTTCGATATCGGCACGTTGCAAACCACGCTGGCTGAGTTCCTCGCGGATTCGCAGAGGGCCATAGCCGGAACGCGCTCGGTAGGAAACAAAGCTTTCAAGATAACGGGCTTCGGAAAGCAGC
This sequence comes from Pseudomonas sp. LBUM1648, assembly GCF_059716145.1. Lineage (NCBI taxonomy): Bacteria > Pseudomonadati > Pseudomonadota > Gammaproteobacteria > Pseudomonadales > Pseudomonadaceae > Pseudomonas > Pseudomonas sp. LBUM1648. Next base: position 1,383,577 of record NZ_CP166808.1, on the reverse strand, counting down.
CCCTCTTCCGTCAAACGGTCGAGGGCTGTTTCGATCATCTCCGCCTCAGCGCCGCGCTGACGCAGTTTACGCGTCAGTTCGACTCGACCGTGCTCGCGACGTGCGAGCAGGTCCATGGCGGTTCGTCGCACCGCGACGAGGGTATCGAGTACAAGAGTCATTCAAAAACTTCAAACGTCGATGTCGGCCTCGGCCATATCGTCGACCTTGTCACGGGTCGCCAAAGCCTTGACGTCTGCTGCTGGCGCCAGCAGCTTGTCGCGCAGTTGCTTCTCGAGCTTGGCGGCGATTTCCGGATTGTCTGCCAGGAACTTGGCCGAGTTGGCCTTGCCCTGACCGATCTTGGTGCCTTCGTAGGCATACCAGGCGCCGGATTTTTCTACGAAACCGTGCAGTACACCCAGGTCGATCATCTCGCCGTTGAGGTAGATGCCCTTGCCGTAAAGAATCTGGAACTCGGCCTGACGGAACGGCGAAGCCACTTTGTTCTTCACAACCTTGACGCGGGTTTCGCTGCCGACCACTTCGTCGCCTTCCTTCACCGCGCCGGTACGGCGGATGTCGAGACGAACCGATGCGTAGAACTTCAGCGCGTTACCACCGGTGGTGGTTTCCGGGCTACCGAACATCACGCCGATCTTCATGCGGATCTGGTTGATGAAGATCACCAGGCAGTTGGCGTTCTTGATGTTACCGGTGATTTTACGCAGCGCCTGGGACATCAGACGGGCTTGCAGGCCCACGTGCATGTCGCCCATTTCGCCTTCGATTTCAGCCTTCGGCACCAGTGCAGCCACGGAGTCGACGATGATCACGTCAACGGCGTTGGAGCGCACCAGCATGTCGGTGATTTCCAGGGCTTGTTCGCCAGTGTCCGGCTGGGAAACCAGCAGGTCGTCGACGTTGACGCCCAGTTTGCCGGCGTACTCAGGGTCGAGGGCGTGTTCAGCGTCGACGAATGCGCAGGTCGCGCCAGCCTTTTGAGCCTGGGCGATCACGGACAGAGTCAGTGTGGTTTTACCGGAAGATTCAGGACCGTAGATTTCAACGATACGGCCTTTTGGCAGGCCGCCAATGCCGAGTGCAATGTCCAGACCCAGAGAGCCAGTGGAGATGGATGGGATCGCCTGACGGTCCTGATCGCCCATACGCATTACGGCACCCTTGCCGAATTGACGTTCGATCTGACCCAGGGCCGCAGCCAAGGCTTTCTTCTTGTTGTCGTCCATTAAAGTCCTCACGTAATCAATAAGGCCTGACGGCCAACACCTGTATAAGTAGCCAGTATTATTCCACAGCGTTCGCGGATCGCCTACCCCTGATTTTCGATTTCTCGTGCCGCCAGTCGCAGGAGCCCCTCTAGCGCGGCCTTCACCGTTTGTCGGCGGACTTCATCGCGGTTACCGGAGAAGTGCTGAACCTCACTCGAAACCGCGTCACCGACACCCCAGGCCAGCCACACCGTGCCCACCGGTTTGTTCGGCGTGCCGCCGTCGGGGCCGGCCACGCCGCTGACCGCCACGGCGAACCGTGCCAGGCTTTTCTCCTGAGCGCCGCCCACCATCGCCTCGACCACTTCGCGACTGACCGCCCCCACCGTGCCGAACAGCTCGGCCGGCACGTTGAGTTGCTGGGTTTTCTGCCGGTTGGAATAGGTCACGTAACCGGCCTCGAACCACGCCGAGCTGCCCGGTATCCGCGTAATGGCTTCGGCAATGCCGCCGCCGGTGCAGGATTCGGCCGTAGTGACGTGGGCATTGAGCACTTGCAGACGTCGGCCAAGTTCGGCGGCCAGTTGAGTGATCTCTTTCACGGTGCGCTCCGGATCGGGTGGAATGGGTCCCACCGTACACGAGCCGGTTGCGCTTTCAATACACAAGCTTATTCAAAATGTGCGGGCGCCAATGCTCTGACATAGGCCTGACAGGCTTGCAAGGCAATCAGTCCGCGGTCGCCGGTGTCGGTGATGGCGACAATTCGTTGAGCATGCGCCGGGTCAAGTCGGGCGCGTACGGTTGCATGATCCACGCCGCCGGTGCCGGCGGTGGCTGGCACCGTACAGCCGGCGGCAACGTCGCCGGCGTCGAGAAGGACTGACAGGCGCACATCAGCAGTGGCAAGGCGATCGCGCAGGCGATCCTGATCACGTTGGGCATCGGTCATGGCTCGAAAATGGTTTTGTTCACTGGCCGCGAGCCGTTGCTCCAGGGCCAGACGTTTATCCTGCTCGGTCTGTTGTGCGGTGGCGGCGGCAATGGTCTGTTGATTAAGGGCTTCGGCGTTTAACCGAGCCTGCTCGGCCAACTGCCGACCATACCGCCAGTCCTGAAACTGCCAGGCCAGCGCCGCTGCCCCCAAGGCCAGTAATACAACGCCGATCACTCGCCAGGGGATTGGCATAGCACCGCCCTCGCCCGCGCCCAGATTTCCAGCCGATCCTGCAAACCGTTCAACCCGCCGTTGATGCGCCGGGTGATCGTGTTGAACTGGTCGCGGTCGGCCAGTTCGTTCAAGCCATTCTTTTCCCAGAACCACGCGGCGGATTCGGCGGCCCATTGCGGTTGTTCCAGCAGTTCCGGCAAGGACAGCAAACGCTCATCGCCGAACAAGCCGAGGCTGCATTGGCGATAGTTGGCGCGACCGGTGATCTGGATCAGCCCGCGACCGCGGTACTTTTGGCCATCGCCATCGGCCTCAGGCGTGTTGCCCAGCCGTAACGCCAAGGTGCCGGTGTCGTACTTGCTCAGGTACTGGTTGTTGCCCAACTCGCGCACGTACCGCAACTGGCCCGACTCGTGGCCGATTTGCGCGAGGAATGCAGCGATACGTTTGGGCGTATCGATACGACGGTTGGCCATGGCGCTGTTGAGCGCAGAAACAAAAACGCCCGCTTGGGTGCGGGCGTTGGGCATGATGTTGATAAGGTTGTTTTCAGTTATTTGCATAATGCGTAATCCTCCCTGGATGCCCGGATTGAATCATGGTTGGGCACTGATGCCTGCCAACCATTTTTTTGCCAGAGTTTTCACGGAGCTGTCCGGAGCAGCCTTTTCAAGTGATTCATTCAAAGGCAGGACCTGTCCGCCTGAGAGCAACCAATCCTGATACTCAAGCCAGTCGCGATTGGTCGGATCCTGCGGGATAAACGCTGAATCACTCACCCGCAGCACGCCACACATCGTCAGTTGATAACCCATGTTGCACTCCTAGAGTTCAGCATCTGCTGTCCATTCAATCTGCAAGCCGTTGCCGGGCTGGCTGTTTACAGGCGTCACCGTGCCAACTGCGAAACTACGCTGTGTCACACTTTGTACAATTGTTCCCGTGCAGGCAGCTCCAATCGAGTAGTTCCAAACCTGGTTACTAACATTTGCAGGGCAATAGAGCACGACAGTAGGCTGCACTCTCTTTTGCACCTGCATGTCTACGGCCATACCGTATTGACCGACATTTGCAGCCGCTGCCTGGGTAAACGTGACAATGCATGTACCCGTGCCATTGTTCGCGCCAATCGTTAAACGGTCGGCAAAAGACTTCTCGAAATAACGCCGACAAAGCACGAATTCTTCAGCCATAGGGCGGTACTCGAATGGCGTGGAGACTGGTCCCTCCTCCAACTGCACTCTTGCCAGATCAACTGTTTGCAAGACGTTCAGCGGAAGATCGAAAGCAAGTCTCAGGCAATCATTCGCACCGAGCATTTTTCCCGCAATGACCGGCACCTGAAACGTTGCGGTGTATCTGGCCCAGGCGGTGCTCAATTGAAAGACGTCGACCGCTTTCACAACGGCTTCCGAACCGCCAGCCCCAAAAAACTGGCCTATCGTCACCTTCAACGGCCGTGCGGCATCGGATCGCGCCCAAAAGGTCACAGTGGCGGTTTTCCCGGCCAATGTTCTGACCGATTCAATGCTCTGGGAAACTGTATGCGTGGTCGCACCGACACCCGCCGTGGTTTGTTGCCAGCGCAAAAAATAGCTCGGCTCGCCGGACACTTCTGCCTGGCCGGGGGCGAAGTCCTGGCGAGAGATGGTCACGGCGGCATTGCCATTCCAGTCACAGCGAAAACGGTCGGCTACATAACCGCCAATACTTGGCCCTTGGTTGGTCGTACCACGCTGCCAGATATCGAATCCACCATTGATCAACAAATTCCTGCGGTACACCTGCACCGGAAACTGTTGCAACGGATCGGGTTTGGACAATTGCCGGATAGCCTGAGCCAATTGATCAGTCTGTTGCTCGTCCGGTTTCAAACCAGCCGCGATAATCGCGCTGAGTATTTCCTGAGTAACACTATTGCCCCAGACCGCCGGAATCAGCGATCCCGGCGTTCCGGCTATCGCATCTTCATCAACAAACTTGCCGTCGACCAGACCGGAGCTGGCGACACTTCTTGGATAATCCACGTTAATTCCTCTTCAGGTCAGCGACGGCTCAACCGTTGACTCGGAGCAAGCTTTCCAGCCAGTCGGGGTTGACCGGGCGGGAGCGTGCCTCCGGAAAGTCCGGATCGTTTGGCCAGTCGCGCAACGCTTGTCGATACGCCAGCAGTTGTTTGAACTCTTCGACGCGCAAGGTTGTGCCCTCGCCCATTTCCAGTTCTTCGCTATCACGAAGGACCAACCACTGAGTCAGCTCCAACGCTTTGTCTCGCCACGCTCGCTCTTGCGCGTCGCTGGACGGTTCCGCTAAAAATATCCGCTCCGGTCGTCCTTCAGTATTCAGTGAAAGAACCGTACCTTTTGGAGCATTCGATACCAGCCCGCAGTAGTCACCTTCGCTTAGTGCAAACGCGTCGGAAGGAATACTCACTCCATGTAAATCCGAATGATAAAAACCAGAAGTTGCCGGCGAGAAATAATACATAGTCAGTACCCTATTCCTATGATTCGGGCGGAGATGGACGAATTGGAATAATCAGGACAGCGCACATTGATGCCCACTTGCCGACTCACTGTAGAAACAGCATTCCATGTCAGAAACGTTGCTGTTGAAGTGCCTTCATGGGTGGCAACTGCAAGAAACAGAGCATTAGGAAATGCCAATGGCCATAGATTCAGATCACCGTAGTTGTTATTGCCTGACTGACTGGCGCTGCCGTTAATCCACTGGATGATCAAGCCACCCATCCAGGACGGAAAAACGATGTAGCCTGAAATCCCCAGCTTCACCATGAATCCAAGTCTGAGTTTTTTCGGAGTCACAATAGACGCGTCGCTAGCGCCAGCATTGACCTCTGCCTGAGAAGCAACTTTTGCAATGCCTACGATGGACTCTGTCGCCTGTTGGATTTTTTTCGCAATGGATTGGACTACGCGCAACGGTGTCATCAACTTGGTAGTACTCGCAGCAGACTCCGCATCCTCCTGACTCGCCAAGCTTTCGCTGTATTTCTTCGAGATCAGCGTATTGATAGCTGCTCTTAACTGAGTGTTATCAGCTTCGTCCGCGACTGCTCCTGAGCTTCTGATAACTTCAAGAATTTCCTGCGTGACGCTATTGCCCCAAGTTGCCGGAATCAACGAGCCCGGCGTTCCGGTGATTGGGTCTTCGTCTACGAATTTGTTATTGATCAGGCCGGCACTGGGCACACTTTTCGGGTAATCCATCACGCTACTCCATGTTTAAAAAATAAGACGTCAGCCATGAAATCCTGCCATCCACACCGGTGCTGACGGGCGGAAAACTTCTGCCGGGAAATGATCCGAATCGGGCCAGTCACGCAAGGCCTGCCGGTACTCCAGCAGCTCCAGATATTGCTGGGCCTTAAGTGTCGTGCCGCGGCCGAGTTCCTGTTCATCGCGATGACGCGTCACCCACCACTCGGTGGACGAAAGGCTCGTCTGCCGCCAAGTGCGCGCAGCCGCCAATGGCTCTTCTTCCTCCGCTGCGACTTGCGGGATAACCAAAGGATTTTCTGTTACGAGCAACGACTCGTTGCCCTGGCGAAGTTCGCCGACTGGCCCACCGATTTCGACCTCCATGCCTTCCGGCACCTGCACCATAGTCTCGACGAAGGCTGGGGCGAACAGTTGGGTAATCAGGTAATCACCGGTATCGATCAGTTCGACCGCGACACCGTTTTCAACTCGTGCATAACGGGCCATTATTCGTACTCCCAGATTTCACAAAAGGCGTTTCCGCCAGCGCCGCTGACCACTGAGGCGGACGGGTTGACCGAGCACGAACCACTGCCACCTGAGCCGCGGATGCCGGCGTTGCCAGCCGTGTTCGATCCGGTGAAAGGGGCCCCGCCATCGAACGGACTGGCGGCTCCGCAACCGGAGAGCAATCCCCAATTTGCATTGCTCATTCCAAATCCGCCGGAGAGTCCCCGAGCGCTGCAAAGATTGCCGCCCGTGACCGCTCCGCCGACCCCACCCTGTATGAATCCGGACGAGGTGGCAGTGGTTACAATCGCAAGTTTCTGCCCGCCGCCGCCTCCCGAAACACTCATATAAGCGCCAAAAGAAGCGCCGCCCCCCGATAAGCCCGTGCTGTTGCTCACCACTCCACCAGCGCCTAAGGAAACAGGTACACCGCTGAGCATTTGCGCAGTCAAGTCATACAGGCTTTCGGCATAGGCACCGGACCCACCGCCGCCTCCCAGGATTTGATTACCCGTCGGAACGGGCATGCATCCGCCGCCCGATCCACCTGCGCCGACTAACCGCACACGAATGCGTTTGGCTCTCGGGTTTGGCACATAAACCGTGATCCCGATCGTCTCGATCTGCCTCACTGCCAGCAACCGCCCCACCGCATCAGTGATGCCGTAACCCGCCAGCGTGGTCGGGGTATTTTTCAGTTTGGTGAAGTCGACCAGTGCACCAATGGCAGTCGCCAACTGATCGGTTTTGGCTTCATCCGGCGTTAACCCGGCAGCCTTGATGGCATTGAGTATTTCTTGCGTGACACTGTTGCCCCACTCGGCGGGGATCAACGATCCCGGAGTACCGGCGACGGGGTTTTCATCGACGAAACCGCCGTTGACCAAGCCCACACCGGGGATGCTTTTTGGATAGTCCACTGTTTTACTCCCTGTGCAGCAATCAGCTGTCTACGGTTGCGCCAGGTGCGGTCGGCCAAGTGATTTCCTCAGGGAAACCAGCGTGCTTTTCGATGCGGTTGAGTTCAACGCTGTACAGCTTCCATTCGAGCAGGCGCAGTTGTTCGTCATGGCTTGCATCACCGACGTCTTCGGCGTATTGGAGGGGCGCGATGCGCAGGACGGCGTCACGCAGCAAGGTGTCACGCAGAGCAATCACTTTGGCCTTTAAGTCCGCCAGACGCAGGGGTTCATTCAGCACCCATGCGTTGTCCTGCCAGAGATGAAATTCGTCGGGGCACGGCTCGGCAGTGAGGTCTTCCGGCAGGGCTCCCAATTCACTCCAGGTCTGTTTCGCACCGTTATCTTTGCGATAGACGGTGCCACGCAGGTCGATCAGCTCGCGAGGCACACCGTTGGCCATCGCCCAGGTACGCCCCTGTTCCGCTTCTGGCAATTCGTAAGCCAGTTGAACCGCGTTAGCGGGCAATTGAACGCCGATGCCTGGCGTCACAAAAAACTCCACCGGCCCCACAAGAGCGCCGGCGTCATCCATTAAGTAATTGAACATGCTGAGCCTCAGATAACCTTGATGCGGCCGGGATAGGCGACGTTGCGGGGACGGGACGTAAACGTATACAAAAGCGTGTTGGCAGCGTCCTGCTGGCAACTGGTGCCTGCGGGAAAAATCGGGCCGCCGTTGCTCGGTTTGACCCATGTTTGATTTTCGTGAGTCTGCTGCCCCACCGCAGAAAGGCTGTCAGACCAGCGCGAACCCACCGTCCCGGCGCCGTTTGCCCCCAAGGCATACGAATGCACCGTGCCGGCTTGATTGGTACCCATGACGCGGCCGACGTCAGCGTTACGCCCCTCGTCCAGAACCCGCAGGAATTCGCCGCGCAGTTCCGGGCCTCGAAAGGTCAACGCGCCATCACCTAGCGTCCAGTTACCTTCATTTCCAGCACGGGTTGCCTCGGTATTGAGCATTCCCGAACGTTGGGCGTGATCCCACAGCCATGGCCACTCGGCACGATTCATCAACGTGCCGTTGAGCGCGCCATAACCACCGGGGCTCAGCACCACGGTGGTCTCGAAAAACGGCCTGCCTAACGGGGTGTTGTCGAAGCGACCAACCGGCCACCAACTCCCCGCACCATCACTGCGCAAATGCCACCAGTCCCCACCGCCCATCAGTACGAAGAATGGATAACCATTCGGCGAAAGGTGCGTATGAAAACGGATGCGGTCAGTGCCGGATGCCTGGATCACCAGACGATTGCCGCTGTTGTCCACACGACGAACAATCACATCGCGTACACCGAGTGCGACGTTGGCCGGCGGCAACAGCACGGTCATCGGAGCCGGGCTGCCGTCGATCAGCACGAGACCGAGTTCTTGCTCGGTCAGCGTTTTGGAAGCAGCCAGTCGAGTGATGACCGAACGCATAGGACTGCCGTTCCCGACAATCGCCTGAATCGCTTTGAACAACTGATTGTTGTCCCCTTCAGAAGCCACCAGCCCGCCACCGATAATCACACTCAGGATTTCCTGAGTAACGCTGTTACCCCACACCGCCGGAATCAACGATCCGGGCGTGCCCGCCACCGGGTTTTCATCAACGAAGCGGCCATCGACCAGGCCGACGCTGGGGACGCTTTTTGGATAATCCATAGGTCTTTCGTTCCTCTGAAATACAAATGAACCGCGTCCCGAGCCCTGCCATTGCAGCCTCGTCCACGGTCAGTTTCTGAAAATAAAAAAGCCCACTTTGGAGTGGGCTTTGGTGATACAGCACGAAGGGATCGCAACTGATTGATCGGATAACCGATCTTGATCGGAGCAATATTTCAAGCCACTCGTTGAGACAACCGGGCAAGCCACTTAGGCGTTTGTGGGCGCGACGCGGTATCAACGGCATCGCTTGCGGCGGGCCAATCACGCAGGGCTTGGCGATAGGCGAGCAACTTCGCAAACTGCTTGGAACTCAAACTTGTTTGTACTCCGGCGTCTAGTTCATCGCGATGACGGATCACCAGCCAGTCAGACTCGATGAGCACTGCGGTGCGCCATTGGCGCTCCGCTGTTGCTGCTGCGTCCTGCGAAACGGTCACGGCGGCAGGCTCACTGAAGGTGTCGTCCTTATAGATCCAACCGGTGGAGACCGGCTTGCCAATGGGAATCACAACGCCGCAATCGACGTCTCCGTTCACCAAAGCAGTCACCAAACCGTTTTCGATAATGGCTTTCATAGTCAAACCTCCCAACGCACGCGCGCATTGATGACACCTGCCGCACTAAGGTTCTGCGCCCACGCGACAATTAACACGCGTCCCATATAACGGTCCGTAAATCCACCCTCTGGTACAACCTGCGTCCCTGACACAGCTACCCCGATCTCTTCACTGACCACGCCATAATCGGTTTTCACGTTGCCGTCAAAATCGTAGATCCCTGCAATGTACGCGCGCGGTTTACGGGCCCAGTTCAACGTTACCGAGTAACTGCCACTGGCAGCGGACCAGACCCCTACGGCTTCAAGCCGCGCCTTGTTCGCCAACAGCGTCAGCTTGGGCGCCGTCCCTGCGCCTGCAGTCACCACTTTGGCTACAAGCATGTCGATACAGGTGGAGTCGAATCCGCCACCGCTGCCCCCGGTTCCGCCCTTCAATGCCGCTGGGATCGCATCGGTATCGGCACCTTTTTGCATGTAGCAAACCAGTGCCCCGTCACGCACCTGCAATCGCAGAAAATAAGTGCTGTTGATATCAAGCGCAGGCGATGCCCAAGCTGTCGTCAACAAGCCACGCGGCCGAGCTGTCATGCCAACGGTCACTTCTTCGCAGAGACTGACCAGAACACCGCCCGGTACCGACACGTTGCCTCCCGCCGAGCCGCTCGCAGCGGTCACTGCGATGCGGCCATCAACCGTAGCCACCGTCGGAAATGCCAGCGCGGCGAAGGGCAAGGCATCCTGGGACAGCACGGTTTTGAGTGACTTGAGCAGTTGGTTCGACTCACTCTCGGAAGGCACCAGACCTGCCGCGCGAATCACGGTCAGCAGCTCCTCGGTCACCGCATTGCCCCAGGTGGCCGGAATCAACGAGCCCGGCGTGCCGGTCAACGGGTTCTCATCGACAAACATGCCATTCACCAGACCGGAACTGGGCACGCTCTTCGGATAATCCATATCGTCATTCCTCCCTAGTCATAATTGATGTGCACCTTGGTATGCGCTGGCGCGCTGCGGTGGATCAGGCATTCCAGCGCCGAGCCCGGGTTCACGCCGAAGCGTTCGCCCCAGTAACTTGCGCCGAAACGCCGACCGAGCAGCAGGCGACCGCCGGTGTTGAGCGTCCACATGAACTGCGCCTCCCACGTGCCCCAATGCGCAGCACCGAACCGTGCACGACCCATGCGTGGGGCTTCGTGTTCGGTGATGCTGGCGTTGGGGTAGCCCTGGCTTTTGGCGATTTCGAGGTAGTAGCCGACGGCCTGGCTGCCGACTGCGAGTAAGCGGCGGCGCACGGCGAGGCGACGGTCGTCGAACAGTGGCGTGGCGCCCAGGCATGGGTCGGGCAGGTCCATCACCCGCTCCCAGTCCGGCACCAGTTCGCTGACGCCGGCCGGGTCCATTTCGTTGAGCAGGTCGGCGGCACGGGCGTCGAGGCGGGCCAGTTCGACGGCGACGCCTTGCAGCACTTCCTCCAGTTCCGGCACTTGTTCCGGGTCCCATGCGGGACCTGCAGGCAACAGCGCACGTAACTGCGCCTGATATTGCGCGGCGGTTCTTATGCCCCCCATACGCAACCTCCGAAGGTCAGCAGTTCACTTTGCCCGGCCGGCACGTCAGCCGAAGGCGCGGTGAGCGTGTGATCGTATTCGCCACCGGCGCTGCTGATGGCTTCGCGAATGTGGCTGATCAGCAACGGCACGCCGAGGTCGGCCTCGCGGTTATGCAGATCGCGCAACTGCGCTTCGACGGCGGCGCGCACGGCGGTGGTGTCCGGGTTGACGCTCTTGAAGCGATAGACCACCGGTACCTGAACCGGTCGCTGCACATGCACTTCGGCGGTGACCGGGCGCAGCGGTTCGATGTATTCCTGAACCTCGGCCAGTTGCTCCTCATTGGGCACCGGTTGCGGATCCTCGTCGCGCATGATGAACACCGTCACTGTGCCCGGCCCGAGCAAGCCGCCACGGCACCAGGCGCGGGTCACGCCCGGCACTTCCAGCGCCCAGGTTTCGTAGTCGCTGGCCGAGCCGCCGTGCGGGATCACACGATAGGAACGAATCACCCGCGAGCGCAGCGATTCCAGGCTTTCGCGCGCCACGCCGCCACTGAGCCCCGGCGCCAAGACGATGAAGCTGTTGCCGACGATGCCGGCGATCGGTTGTACCGGGGTCAGCGCCAGACCCGCGTCGGCATTGCCCAGGCTGCCGGCATCCAGTGCAGCGATGGTGGTGCTGTTGCTGCCATTCACCGTGGTGCGCGAAGCGGTGACTTTGTAAGTACGACCGTCGCTCGATTGCAGCAACGTATCGACGTCGAGCACCGCACCGGCGGTCGCAGTAAAACTGACGCTACCGGTGGCCACTTGCGCGGGTTTGCGTGGCTGGTTCAGGCGCAATGCAGCGATGCGTTCCAGGGTCGATTCATCGGCCTTGTCCGGCAGGATCTGCTCGGCAATCCAGTCGAGATAACCGTACAGGCCATAAGCGGCGCCACCTAAGGTGCGGGCCAGCACTTGCGCATCGGACTGGCGCAGCGAATCGCCGGCCAGGTCGCTTTGGGTGCGCTTGATCAGCACCGGTAGCGAAGGGGTTTCAAACGGCATAGATCACCTGCCAACTGTTATCGGGGTTGATGTCCAGACGTTCACCGTCGGCCAGGGTCAGGACCGTGCGCAGGTTCAGGCGCTGGGCGTCGAGGCGTTCGCTGATGATGTCGATGGCGCTGCAGTGGCCGTCGTCGATCAGCCATTGCAAGGCTTCACGGGCATAGAACTCGGCATCCATCTGGGTCTGTCGGGTCAGCTTGACCCGGCGCAACAGCCACAGCCGCGAGCCGATACGGTCGTCGGCGACGGTGGGAAACGTATCGCCCCACCAGCCGTAGCGTTCGTCGTCGTCGAGGGCGTCGTCATCGGCGGCACGGCGCCAGGTGAACAGGCTGATGAGCACGGCACGGGTCAGCGCGGCATGGAGGTTCTGGCTGATGAACATCACTTGCCTCCTGCCGGCGCACCGGTCTGGCCGTTGCCGGCCTGCACGCCGACGTGCACGTGTTTGATCTGGCTGATGCCGCCGGCGAGTTGATCGCCAGTGGAAACGATTTTCCCGGTCTGATTAATGACTGGTGTATCGAAGTTCACAGCGGTACTGGCGCAGATATTCAGCGTGGCGGTTTCGATGTCGATGATCCGCCCGCGCTTGAAGTGAATCTTGTCGCCTTCGTCGGTGTAGATCGCCACTTCACCGGCGGCCAGCGATTGCAGGCGATAGCGGCGGTCGGCGACTACCAGGGCGATGGCGTGGGAACGGTCACCGCCGAGGAAGGTGACGACGCCCTCGGCGCCAGCCAGCGGGTGGCTGGTGAAACCGTAGGGTTCGAAGTGCTCGAGGTCGTCGTTGACTTCCCCGGCGGTGAGGCGCATTTGCAGCGATTGCAGCTTGGATGCCGAATTGGCGAGCACGACAGTGCCGCGCGCCAGCAGGCGTGTCAGTAGGCTCATGGGGTGTCCTTCAAAAAATGGCCCGAACGGGATCAATGTGGGAGCGAGCCTGCTCGCGAATGCGCTGGATCAGGCACTGTGATGCTGAGGCTGCCGACGCTTTCGCGAGCAGGCTCGCTCCCACAGCGTCGGTGTAGCGCTCAGGTTTTTTTCGGGGGGGTTGGATCAGGATCGAAGGTATGCGGCGGCGCGACTTGCAGGGTCGTCACCGCCCCCTGCGCCGACAGTGAATAAGTCACTTTCGAAATCAGCATGTCGCCCTCAAAACCGAGCACCGGATCCGTGACCTTGACCAGCGTGTTGTGGCGCCACAGATCACCGTTGGACTGACGCCAGCCCTGCACTTGATAAGTAGTGGACTGAGCCCTGCCCATTCGGGTGGCACTTTCCCACTGGGCACGTTGCTGGGCCAGCTCAAAGGTCAGCGCAGTGCCCTCGTTGATGATCGTAGTGCGCCGGCGCTTGAAGGTCAGATCGGCCGCAGTGGATTCAACCTCGCTGACCGCCGCCCCGCTCTTCTTGTCGGAGCCTTTCTGCTGGCCGATCACCCGGTATTCGGAGAACACCTGGCTTTGATCCATCGGCGCGTTGGCCGACAAAATGTTCTTGCCCAGCTCCAGCGCATCACTGGCCCGACCACCACTGCCGGGCTTGGCCAGCACCAGCCGGCCCTGCTCGTCATCGGTGGAAAACACCCGGAAAAGAGAGAGCAAACGGTCGATCGACTGAAACACCGTTTCACCCGGCACGATGGTGTGCTTGGCCAGCCGCGCAGTCTCGGGGATCTCGTTGACGACCATCAGCGAGTACTCCATCGCCAGCGCCTGCACGATGGTCAGCAACGGTTGTTCCTGCCACTGACCGGGCCGGTTGGTGGCAGCGCAATCGACCAGGTCCTGAGTCTTGGAACTGCCTTCGATACTCAGGCTGATCTGCCGGCCGTCATAACGAATCGGCGCCTTGAACACGTAACCGGTGAGTACCAGATCCTTGCCGATCTTCACTTCGCACGGGTCGCCCGGTTTGATCCGCTGATCGACCGTCTGCCCCGGCCATTGCCAAGTGATGTCGAGTTTGAAGGTACGGAACTGGCGCTCCAGATCAGCGCTGATTTCCACGCTTTTCCAGCCGCCGTATTCCATGTTGTTGACCGTCAGCGTGACGCGGTTATCCATCTCGCTCATGGTTTACTCCCTGGACACTTTCACGTCGTTGGGTGAAAAGCCCGGATGGTTCATCTTGTTGCTCTGAGTCACTTGAGTCACCCGTGTGGCATCGGCAAATTGCTTGTAGGCCACGACTAGCGCCGGCAGGTTTTCCTGGAACGACTTACTGACCTGTCGCACACCGGATGACGCCACTGCCTTGAGATGCGCAATCAGCGCTTCCTTCACATCATTGATTGCCTGGTGATGCTTGGGATCGGCCTTGTCCAGCATCGGATCAATGGCCGCCCCGACAGCCTTCTGCAGAGCTTTCATCTCATCGGTCACCGGCACTTCCTGACGGGTCACCGGTTGATTCGCCTGCTGAGCCAGCGAAGGTGTCGATGACAGTTTCACCGCAGGGGTCGCCACCGGCATCGACGCCACCCACTGCGCCACTTTGACCAGCAGAGTGTCCTGCACCAGATCGGCCATGGCTTGTGCCGCTGCGTTGGTGTCCTTGCCGGTGGTGATCTTCGGCGCATCAGCCTTGCGGATGGCTTCGAGTTGTTGGGACACGTCGGCAATCACGCCACGGTAGCCCTCCTTCGCGAATTCCTTGAGCTCCTTGATATCGCCGAGCAAGCCCTTGAACTCCGCCGCCACTTCCTTGGGCAGTTCCTTGACCGCTTTGACCAGTTCGGTGATCTGCCGGTATTGCTCGATCAGCGGTTTGAGTTGCTCCTTGATCACCTCATAAACCCCGGTGAGGCTGTTGCGCAGATTGGCGATGCCGATCCGCGCAGCCTTGATCAGGGTCATCGCCTGTTCGAACCGCGCTACCGCCGAACCCAGCAGCGTGTCGGCTTTCGACAACAAGACCTTCTGGGTGCTGACGGTGGCGGTCGGAAATGGCAGCGGCTGATCGGGATAGAACTTCAGCGCAAACGTCACCAACCCGCCGTCCTGGCGGGTGTGGGTCATGTCGCACTCGCCGACCTTGACTTGCAGGCGGCCGAGCCACGGATGCACCAGTTCACCACTGCCCGCCTCCAGTGCCTTGAGCAGCTTGTCGCGCTGCTCCAGGCAATCAGGGCCGATGATGAACGCCGTCAGATCGTGGGTCTTGGCCTGCTGGCCGAGGTCCTCGAAAAACGGCAGGTCACGCTGCGGGTACTCATGCAACTGACCTTTACGACCGACCGGGGTTTTCGCCTGATCGATCCAGAACCCGACACCGCGAAAGGATGCCGGCAACAAACGGTCACGCCAGTTCATTGGAACCTCCTGCCGACAGCGAGCGATAGCCGATGCGCGAAGACAGCGCCAGGCCCGGTTGATTGGTTTGCGGTTGATCGGTACGCAGCCCCGCCGGCGCATTCTCGAAGCGCACGGTCAGGCCGCCTTCGAGCTGTGTGCGGTTGTTGGCGGCGCTTTGCTGGATCAGGGTATTGGAGGTTTGCGACAGTGAGCCGGCCTGCATCGGCGGTTTTTCCGGCAGATGCCCCGGTGTTGCCAGGTTTCCCGGTACCGACAACTCGCTAGAGGTCGATTCACTGCTGCCCTTGAAAAACACCGGCGCCAACTCGCCTTTGCCTTCGGCATTAGTCTTCAGCTGAGCCTGAGTGAAGACATCCACGCGGGCCTTGGCATCGGCAATCAGCTCGCCGAAACCGCCGTTGAAAAACGCCTTGATCGGTGCGATGGCGTCCTGAAACTTCTGCGCCCACTTTTCGATCCAGGCGGTAACGGGTGCCCAGTTCTCGATGATTTTTTCCAGTGGCGACCAGCCCAACTGCTCTCGAATAATCGCGTACATCGCCAGGAACGGCAGCTTGATGTAATCCCAGATCGCCGTGAACACACTGACCACTGCGCCCCAGATCGCCTGGATCACCTCAAGCGGTGACCAATCGAAGAAGCTCTTGAGAAAGCCCTGCACGGGTACCGACACCGCCCTGAGCAAATCCCAGATCGATGAGAACAACCCCACCAACGGCATCCAGTTATTGATGATCAACCCTTGCGGCGAGTAGTTGAACCAGGTCTTGAAGAACTCGATCACCGGCACGGCAACAGCCTTGACGCCCTCCCACAACACAGAGAAAAACGCCGTGACTGGCCCCCAATTGCTGATCAACTGTCCCAGCGGCGTGTAGCCGAACATGGTCTTGAAAAACTCCGCCATCGGGATGACAACCGGGGCAATCTTTTGCCAGAGGCCGATGAAAAACGTCGAGATCGGTTTCCAGTAAGCCACGATCAAACCGGCGGCCAAGGCAATGCCTGTGGCAATCAGCATGATCGGGTTGGCCTTCATCACCATGCTCATGACATCGAACACCTGGGTCGCTCCGGCCACAGCGGTTTGCATCGCTGAAAACGCGATGGCCCCCGCCGCCAGCCCCTGCACCAGCTCCGGGTTGTCATCGAGCAAACTGCCGAACCCCGTCAGCATCGGCTCAAGTCCAACGACCACGGCACCGACCGCCGGCACCAGCGCGGCATTCACCGCATTGGAAACCTTCTCCATCGAAGCACTGAACACGTTCATGTTCTGCGCCGCGACTTTCGGTGCGGCGGGCAGGTCGACGGTTTTCGCCGTCTCGCTGACTTCGGTTAATTTCCCCTGAAAGGCTGCCGCCGATTTGATGCCGTCCACGAACGGCGTGATCACGCTGCCGCCCTTGAACAACCCGCTGATATCGAGTTTGCCCAGACCGGTCTGCTCGAGGTTTTTCTTGAAGCTCTCGACCTTGGCCCGAAGGGCACCGAGTTTGGGCGACAGCTCATCGATGCCAGTAATCAGCACCGAGGTTTTCGGTTTGCTATCTGTGTCTGCCATCACTGCACCTGCTGCATCGCATTGATCCGTTGCGCGTGCTCCAGCGATTCGCGGAGCACATCCAGTGGCCTGGCCATCATCTGTTCGGGGTCAACCTTCCAGAACCAGGCCAGGTCATAGGCGACTGCGATCAGGTCGGTGATGGCGCCGACGCCGCACTCATGAAAAAACTCGCAACAGCCCAGCTCAGCGCGTTGAGGTCAGCCAGATCGAGCTGGTTGACCGACGACGGCGGAATGCCGGCGCACACGGCGATGTATTTGGCCGCGACGTCCATGTCGAGGCTGACCTCTTCGCTCTTGTCGATCTTGTACGGCAGCGCCTTGATCGCTCGCACTTCCTGCACCGTCGGACGGCGCAGGACGAGTTCGGTCAGGGGCTCGCCGTGAGCTTCGATCGCAACCTGAAGCTTCACGGCGCCACTCATTGCCATGTCCCCTTGATGCCTTCGAATTTCAGTTCGATGGTGGCGTCATCGCCCTTGGAGACTGGTTCTTCAACCAGGTACGCACCGGCCAGCACGTAGACTTTGCCATTGCTGAATTCGCAGGTGACGGTGATGTCGGTGCCTTCGATCAGCTTCTTCAGCGGGAAATCGGCGGTGTGCAGCGCGGTTACTTTGAACGACGGCGCGATGTCGGTTTCCTTGTAGAAGCCGGGTACGACGGTTTCGCGTTTTACGGCCATCAGCGGGGCTTCGCAGCCGCCGTTGATAGTCAGTTGCGCGCCGTCGACCTTGACGTAGCAGGTACCTGCAATCAGTTGACCCATGGTGTTACTCCCTTGAATAAAAAAGCCCACGCGAGGTGGGCTGAATGCTTGACGCTAAACGCGGTTATCAAGCCGCGTCGTCGTACTGCAGACGGAATTGGTTGAGCAGTGCGAACACGCGCAGACCGTTGATGTAATCAGGCGGGAACAGCACGTTCACGCGGCTCGGGTCCTGCACGTCGCGCTCGACGATCAGGTGCTCGGCGAACAACTCGGCGTTCTCGACGTGGCCTTCCAGTTCGAGTTTGGCGTACTGGGCGATCAGCTCACCGCGAATGGTGCTCGGGGTGACGATGGGCTGACCGGCGCCGAAGCGGGTGCCGTCGGAGGCCAGTTTGTGCCGACCGTATTTGCTGGTGATCACGCTTTGCAGACGACGCACGATGAACGCCGACTGGTGCATGGTTTCGCTGTCCAGATAGGAGTTGTCGGCCTGGCCGTAAGCGTTTTTCTGGTAGGTGGTGATCGAACGCTGGATGCGCACGTAACCGCCTTCGTAGTACGCAGTGGCGATGCCGTAGTTGAGCAGCGACTGACGCTCGGTCAGGGTGAAACGCTCGCTCGCTGGCGCAGGATCGACACCCGGCAGGCTGCCGCTCTGGGTCGGACGGCTGGCGTCGGCGGAGATGAACACCGCAGTGCGCGCAGCCAGTGCAGCAGCTTGTACCCAGAACGGTTGCGGAACACCCGGCTCCAGCGCCTGAATGGTCATGTGCTGGTCGTTACGCGCCTGACCGGCCGCCACCAGAGTGCCGACGGTGCCGCGCTTGGCGCTGTAGACATGACCAAACAGTTGCTTGGCCCACGACCAGCGACCGGTGCTGTCATCCATGACCGCTTGCCAGGTGTTGAGGGTCGACAGGTCCGACCACGGCAGTGCGATGAACTCGAATGGCTCATCACCCAGTGCCGCAACGGCACCGATCTGATCCGGCACGCCGGCGCCGCCGGTCATGGCGGTGATTGCGGAGGTCAGGCCGGCCGGGGTCTCTTCGCCATTGCTCTTGCCCAGGCGATTGAATTGCAGGCTGATGTCGTTGCCGCTGTCGCCAGTCCATTTGGCGTTCAGGGTCACGACGCCTTCGGCAGCCGCAGCGCTCACCGGCAGATCGGCCGTGGCGTTGATTTTCTGCGCCAGCGCAGTCGCTGCTTGAGCGGCGGTAGCACCGTTGACCACGGTGGCTTGCACACGCACACCACCAACATACAGGTTGAGTACGCCAGCCTGAGTCGCGGTGCCGGTCAGGGTCAGCACGCCTTTGGCGATGGCGCCTTCAGCGTTGTGCAGCGGCAGGCACCAGATCTCGCCGATCGGGTCGGCCTTGCGGAAGGTCTCGTACATCGAGGCGAGCATCGAGCCCTGGCCACCGATACTTTTTGCCAGCGCCACGCTGGAGACCAAAACCAGTTTGCCGACTTCAGTCGGGGCGATGTTGTCGTTGACCTGAGCCACGATCAAACGGCGCATGGTCGAGCTCGCACTATTGGCGGCCGAGTTGTCCATTTCGGCATAGAACAGCGGTACACGAATGTCCGCGGGGATGTTGCTGAATCCGATCGCCATTATTTGGCTCCCTGTGGTTTAGCCGCTTTTGCGGTTTTGAGTGTGATATCGCCGTCGGCCAGACGTCGGCGCCACCAGGCGCTGTCCAGCACTTCACGGCCTTCGAGAGGCAGCAGATCGCCCGCCTCCGGGTCTGGCACGGCACGGCCTGCGGCCGGCACTACGGTGATGCGATTGCTCATGGGGTTACGTCTCCAGAGAAAGTCAGTTCCACGCGCCCATCGGGGCCCGGGCGTTTCAGGTTGGGGTCGGCCGGGTCGATCGCATCGACCCGCACGGTGGCCCCGGTAAAGGACGACAAACCGTCCAGTTCACGTTCGTGCCAACTCTCCGCAGGCTGACTCGGCAGATTGCGACCGAGCTGGAACTCGGCAAAAAAGCGCAGCCGATAAAAGGCGCGGCTGCTGTTGATCGAGACCATCTCGCCGCCGTCATAAACGATGGCGCTGTAGTCGGCATCGGCTTTGAAACCCACCAGTGCGCGCCACAGTTCGGCGCGCAGGTCGTGCAACAGATCCAGCGCTTTTGTCGCGTCGGTGGCGTCAAGCGCCAGGACGATTTCGAAGCGGTCGCGGATCGGTTGCCAGGTGAGGTTTTGTGCGGTGCTGTTGCTGGCCAGATCGGCCAGCGGTGTGACGTGGGCCGAAGGTGTCGGCAGATCGGGCTTGCCTTGCAGCAACGCCAGGTCGACACCCACCGCGATGTGATTGGCAAGGCTTGGGCATTGCGCACGCAACTGCGTGAGGATCGGGGTGATCTTCATGGTGGTGTTCCGGAATTAGAGGGAGTGAACGCAGAACCCAATGTGGGAGCGAGCCTGCTCGCGAAAGCGCTGGGTCAGTCGTCGCCATCAATGTTGGCTATGCCGGCCTCTTCGCGAGCAGGTCGATCCCACAGGATGTTGTGGAGGGATCAGGCTTTGGGATCGAGGCCGGTTGCCTCAATCAAGCAGCGGTAGCTTTCCTCACGCTTGCCGCTGGCGGTGACTTTTTCGATCGACCAGCGACCGCGCATGAAGTCTGGCCAGGTGTCATCGAGCACCAACAGGCCTTCGGCAGCCAGCAGCGGATCGCCCGGACAGGTGACCCTCAGCTTGTATTTCTGGCGCAGCATCTTGCGCACTTCGGCTTCGCCGATAGCTTTGGCGTCTGCTTCACTGGCCTGTTTCTGGCGAATGACCTTGTAGGGCTCGGAACCGGTTACCACCTCCCGCAGTTTGCCGGCGGCGATGTCCCAGAAGCAGGTCTTGCAACCCTGGTTCTGGGTGCGAGCGGTCTCTTCCAGTGTGGCGCTGATGAAGGCGTGATCACCCGGTCGATTGTTACTGGTCACCGACAGCCTGACGTCCGGTATCACCTGGCCCGACAGGTTTTTGAGCTGCGCAGGTTTCGCCAATACGTAGAGGTCGTTGTACGGTTTGGCCACCGCGTCGTACTTGAGCGCCAGTCGCGTGATGAAGCTCATGTCGGTTTCGTTCGACTGATCAACATGAGCGATCCGGATCAGCGCCAGTTCGGGATCGACGCGCGGCGAAAAACCGTGCGGCGAGACCAACTGGCGAAACAGTGCGCCAAGGGTTGTGGGGCCATGACTGGCCGTGCGCCGTTCCTTGAATCGGGTCTCATCCTTGCCGCTAAAAGGCGCTGCGGTAGCGACCAGCGTCAAGCGCAACGGGAACAGCGTCGGGGTCAGTCGAGTCACCTTGAACTGGCCCTTTTCGACCAGCCCGGACTCCAGATAGCCAACCCGCAGGCCGATTGTTCCGCCCAGAGTCGGCAAGCCTTCGAGGCCTTCCAGGTCGATCACCAATGTCAGTTGATCGGACTCCATCCCGGCAGCATCAATGTGCTCCCAACTGATCAGACGCTGGTTCAGCAAGGCGTGGTTGGCGCCGTAGATTTCGATCGCCGGTGTAAATCCCTGTGCCATGCAACCTCCTTAGTCCCAAGCCAGAACCGGCTTGATTGCGGCCGGTTTGCTGTCGAGCTCCGGCAGCGTCACCCAGATGCCCGCCGGCAAAACGGGGCCGTGTTCGGCCAGGGTCGAATTGAGTGTCCACAACGCGGCTTCGGCCTGATCGTCTGAACGACCCGATTCGCGGTAGAGCAGCAGATTCACCGAATCACCGGCCACGCTTCGAACCTTACGCATTGTTGAACTCCGCTAATTCGAGTACCCACTTGATCACCATCGCGGTGCCGTCATCGATGACCTCGCTCTGGTTTTCCTGAACGCTGCTGATCCGCCACAAACCCCAGTTGCGACCGATGCCGTCGATCAACGGCAGCGGTGCTCTCAAGGCTTGCAGCGCACGCAGCTCATCGAGCCGCTCCATGGCCACGGCGTACATCGCTGTGCCGCCGATGGTCAGGGTTTCGGGCTTCTGTCCGGTCTGATGGGATTTGGGTTTACTGGTGAGAATTGGCAGTTCCGTCCAGCCACCGTCGGACTTTCGCGCCAGCGTGCTATAGGCGAAATTACGCGACAGGCCGAAGATGAAACTGCCCAGCGCCATTTGTTGTTTCATGTACCGGCTCCGTCAGTCAGGGCTGCATCACGACGCGTCCCGAGTGGGTTACCGCCCATCAGCAGCGGCATGAATTGGCCATGGAATTGACCGGAAATCTGTTGCTCGATAATCGAATGAATCTGTTGGGCAGTGTCGGGGGCAGGACAGGTGACCTGGATCGTCGGAGAGAAGGAAACCTGCTGATTTTGCGTCTGTGCGCCAGCCAGGTCTTTGGCGACTTCGGCCGGCGGGGCGAGTTTGTCCGGCGCGGTAGTCATCAGTTTCTCCCCCAAAAAACCTCCCCCTTCAAAGCCCAGCCATCCCCCGATCAGTCCACCAATGACACTCCCAAGTGCCATGCCCGGCGCCAGCCCGGGACTTCCCAGGGTCGCGCCCATCGAGCTACCGGTAAGCGCGCCGGCCCACGCACCACCGGCGGCGCCGAGGCCTTTGCCAATCTGTTGTTTGTCACCGCTGGCAACACCTTCGGCGACCATGGAGGCCCCCATCAGCGCCTTCATCGGCCCGGGCATTGCACGCGACACCGGCTGTATCGAGGCAACCAAAGGCTCCAGCCTCGGAGCAGCAGACCTTGCAGTCTGTTCCAGTATCTTCAAACCGTTGCCGGCATTTGCTGTCCGGCTGGCAAGAGCAGCGCCCTGCGTTTCAGCCACGCCGGTCACTGCAGCTGCTGCGGATGGGGCGAGCCCTGAACGACCGGGGAGCCGACTGGCAGCTTTATCCACGATCCCTTTGCCAACCCGATCTTTCAGCTCCCCAACAACTGCATCGAGCACGAAATCGAACACCGGTTTGATCCAGGCTGCCGCCGTCAGAGCCACTCCCGTGGTTTTCGGATAGGTTTCGGCCAGTTCGCTCAGTTGGTCTACCGAATGACTCTCACCCGGCGTTTCGATATCGGGCGCCAGCGCATTGCCTTTGGCGACCGACAAGCGCTCCTCACGGGCATTTTTTATGTTCAACTGCCCCTGCTGGGTATTGGCAAGGGCCATCGCGGACTCTCTGACCGAGCCTTTTTCCTTGAGCTTCGATGTCGCGTACAGGCTCTTGTCGCTCACCTGCAAGAAGGCATCATTCACCTTGCTCAAGTCCCCGGACAACGAGAGCGCCGCACTGCCACTGTCCGCAAACAATGTCCGGGACAACGTCGAGCGCTCTTCCGGTGATTTGTTATTCAGAGCCGCAAGTACCGAGATAACGGCGCCTTTCTGCAAGCCCTTGTGCTCGGGATCGCGCATGGCTTGCGCGACTGCCTTGGGATCCAGGCCTAATTGATTCCAAGCAGCCTTTTCAGCCCCGGACGCTTGATCGCCCTTGGCCAACGCATCGGAAATGTTCTTCAGTGCGCTACCGGCATCGTCTTTCTTCAGGCCGCTGTTCAACAGCGCCGCCGACAACGCCGCCGCTTGTTCGGGTTGAAAGCCTGCGCCGACGGCAGCTTCACCCGACTGCTGCAAGACAGAACCGATAGCCCCTGCCTGGACATCTCCGGGCATTTTGCCGAGATGATTGGCCGCATCCGCCAAATCAAGGGCTTGATCGCGCGAAAGCTTCATCGAGGTGCGCCAGACCTTCAACATTTCGCCGGCTTCCAGCCCCGTAACCTTGAATGCCGATGCAGTGATGGCCGCATCGCTGGCAAACGTCAGCAATTCGCGTTTCTTGCCCTCGTCGTTTACCGCTTCGCTGCCGACTCCCGCCTTGGCTGCCAGGGTTTCAATCTTGACCAGCTCGACCCCGGTAGTGCCTCCGGCAGCCACCAAGGTGGCACTGGCCATTTTCAGGCTCGTGAGTGCCATGTCTTTCCCGTCGTCGCGGGAAAGCTGCGCCACACTCGCAAGAGTGGCCGCAGCCGAATCCATGGCAATCGCTGCCTTGCGCGTCTCGGGAAGCTCAGCTCCCGTGGAAGATTTTTCCGGTGTTTTCTGCCCACCGGATGACTCACTCTTCGCTTCGGCACTCGCTGCCTGTGGCAACGCACGCAATGCGGACAGAGTCACGCTCAATGCATCGATTGCCGTCGTCAGCAGCACGATTCTTCCGCTGGCCGTCAGCAATGCCTGGCGCAGCCCGCTGATCTGCTCCACGGCAAGCCGCCCCGCACCTGCGTTCAGCGCGGCAACGCTCAGGGTGATACTGCCAAATCCTGCGCCGGCGCTGTCACCGACATTCATGGGCGAAAATTTGCTCTCTGCCATTGCCGCTCTACTCCTGTTTCACGCCAAGGCGAGTGATCGCTATGTCGTAGCGGCGCAACGCCTTTTCGGCGTCCCATTCCAGAATCTCCGCCTCACTTACCGGGTAAATGAGCGGGACGATATCGAGGATTACTTCGATGTCGCGTTCCGAAAGTAGGCCGCCGGCTGGTTTAAAAAATCGTCTATGCGCACCTGTAGCTGAGTCCAGTCAGGGACGGTCAAGTGGGCCAGATCCGGGATCATCAGACCGGTGCAATGGGCGGTGATGAACTCGGCGCGTTCCTTGGCCGTTTTCAGTTTCTTCATCACTTTGGTGGCGCGCAATGCCGGCATTTCCAGCGACAGCGAAGTCACGGTGCGGCCGGTTACGGCGAGCGGTTGCAGCAGTTGCACCTCATCCGGATCGTCGGTTTTTTCCGCGTCTTCGACCTGGTCGCTGAAGTACGACGCCGGCCGGGTCGACATCTCGTGTACGTACTGGGCAATGCTCACGTAGTCCGGGCGTTTGAGCTGGTCTAGCTCTTTGATCGACAGCCCGGTGGCGAGCAGCGCCAGCTCGAAGAACTGATCGTCTTCGTCATCGCCAGCGCGTTCCAGCGCTTCTTTTTGCGCGGCGTAGAACAGCGGTTTGAGTTGGATCTGCTCGATCTGCGCGCCGTCATCGCCGGTGATTGGCGACAGCAGGTCATGCTTGGGTGGCATCCACGACATGAATGAATTCCTTGGTGATTCTTGAGGGGGTGTGCAGTCCCTTGTAGGAGCCGGCTTGCCCGCGATGAGGTCGGCACATCCAACATCAATGTTGAATGATCCACCGCCATCGCGGGCAAGCCCGCTCCCACAGGTTTTTGTGATTGCCTTTAGCCGTGGGTTACGGCATCAGCACCGCACGACGGGCATCACCGAGGATGTCGACGCCGTTGAGCACGAACTTCTGGGTGCGCACGTCGATGTCGATCACCGGTACGCCGTTTTCCAGGCGGTTGTAGGTGCGGCAGGACAGCTCAAGGTTGGTCTTGGGTTTTTCGCCCATCTTCACCGCGGTTTCCTCAAGGGATTTCAGCTTGCCGCCGACGGTGTGGTAGGTGAACCAAGTGTTGCCGTCCTGATCCTGACCGGCCTCACGCACGTTCAGCAGGATGTCGTCGCCCAGCTTCACGCCCAGTGCGAGCATGACTTCTGTGCCCATGCCTTGCAGGGTCAACTTGGCGTTGAGCGCTTTGCCGCCCTTGACCATTTCTTCAACAATGAAGCGGCCGCCACGCATCTCTTCCACATCGAATTCGATCTTCGGCGGAGTAAATTCTTCTACTGTCGCCGACAGCGGCAGGCCTTGCAGGGTGGCCGCGATGGCCTGGCGATTGCGGTTGGTAAACATTAGAGAACGTCCTCCAGGAACTGCTCGATGATTTCATCGCGGGCGTTGAGTTGATAAACCATGTGTTCGTTCGGCGCGTAGCGGCCGTAGTCGATGACCACGTACCAGGTGCCGTTCTTGTACTTCTCGACGCTGTTGAGTTCCGGGTGCAGATAGACGCTGCCGCCAGGAATGGTTTCGTCGGCGACCAGGGTTTGCAGCCAGTCGTTGATGCGCTTGACCTCTTGATCCATGAACGACTTGGTGAGGTTCTTGGCCATGGCTTTCTGGCCGGCCTTGACCAGCTTGCGGCTGATCGCATCTTCGAGGCCGACATAGCTGATGAACTTGCCGGTAATCGAGCGGTTACCCAGCAGCGAGAAGCCGCCGAGCACGGTGCGGGCGTAGTAGCTGACGCCGTAACGGTTGAGCAGATCGCCTTCGGTGGAGGTGTCGAGGATGTTGTATTCCACGACGCGGGAAACGTCTTCGGCGT
This sequence comes from Pseudomonas sp. LBUM1648, assembly GCF_059716145.1. NCBI lineage: Bacteria > Pseudomonadati > Pseudomonadota > Gammaproteobacteria > Pseudomonadales > Pseudomonadaceae > Pseudomonas > Pseudomonas sp. LBUM1648. The sequence goes on along the minus strand of NZ_CP166808.1, from coordinate 1,357,888 downwards.
AGGTCACCTGGTTGCCCGGGCTCTCCCACTGCTTGACCTTGGCCAGCGCGGCAATCGCCAGGCTGGACGGTGCAATGAAGACGTTTTTCTTCGCCGCTTTCGAGTACACGGCCGGCATGTTGTGCACCACCAGGCAACGGTCGAAACCGAGATCGGCGCCGCCCAGTTCCTGGCTGTACAAGACTTGGTCAGCGACCGAGGCGTCCTTGCCATCCAGCACCACACGAGCCTTGATGCGCTTGCCGAACGAGGCGAACTCGCTGGCCACCGCTTTGGTGCCGGTGAAGCCCGGCGCGCCGATGATGGTCAGGTCTTCCGGGACACTGCCCAGTGCCGCCAGACCGAGCTTGCGGCCAGTCGCCGGCTCGACGCCGCCGATCACTGCGTTGACGGTGTCGGCCGGGGTCGCGCCCGCTTCGACAATCACCACATACACCGGCACCTTGACCACTTTGAGGATCTGGTAAACCGCGTGATACAGGGTGCCCTCTTCCGAACCGGTCGGATCGAGCAGCGCGTGGGTGGTGAAGCTGTTGATGCGGAACGGGGCGTTACGCGGAATCAGCGGATCAGCCTTCGGCGCGGTGCCGACCAGACCGATGACGTTGTCACCCAGGCCACCCATGGCCTCGGGGGATTCAGTGGCATTGACGGTAATGCCGTTGTGCTCGAAGTTCAAAACCTCAGCCATGTTCAGTCAGCCTTCTTGGCAGCGGCCTTTTTGGCCTGGGTGGTAGGTGTTTTCAGTTCCAGTCGACCGGCGGTGTGCAGGGCACTGGCCTCGACGTCGAGCAGATCAAGGTCTTGACCGACGCTCGACCAGTGCCCACCGCCGGTGGGGAATGGGACGAGCACGGTGTAGGTTTGGCGGGTTGCCATTTTTCGTTTCTCCATAAACGGGAAAGCCCCTCGTGGGGAGGGGCTTGGCGGGTGTTAGGTGTTTTTTGGGCGGATAAGAAAACGCCCCGGGGTTCGGGGCGTTCAACGTACTTGCAAAGTGATCCAATCAGGTTGTTCTGGCCGAGCCTGCTCATTCGGAAATTGCTCTGACTGTGGCCAATCGCGCAAGTCCTTCAGATAAGCCAGCAACGCCTGATATTGATCGATGGTCAGTGTTGTATCGCTGGACATTTCGAGTTCATCGCGATGACGCTCACGTAACCACTTCACGTTTTGAATCTTGCTGTCACGCCAAATGCGCTCCCGATCAGCCTTGGATTCAAGGTCCAGTTCAGGCTCCCTCAGGACAGGCCTTCCATGTTCATCTGCACCGATCACCAGCGATTGCGCTTCTCCAGCTAAAAGCTCAGAGCGTAGCTGTGTGGTGATTTCCACAACATCGTCAGGCATTGCAACGTGAACGGCATCGTCGTAAAAGCCACCGGTCGAGGCGGCATAAAAAAGTGACATGAATAATTCTCCCTGTTACCAGCCGATGGAAATCCAAGGACCATTCGGTTGACCATTGCTGCCGATGGCAGAAACAGTGAACTTCGTAAGACCGCCGTACATGACACATAGGGTGGAAGTGATCGTGGTAGAGCCCGCCGAGGAACTGTTGCCGACCAGCGTCATGATTTCGGCAGTCGGGTAGGCTATCGGATAGGTGACGCTGACTTGTGCTCCTGCCGCAATCGCATTGATCGTCCCCCACTGGACGATCACACCACCCAACCAGCTCGGCAGCATGAGGTAACCAGCTCGCTCCTTGGACATAGAAAAGCCCCACCGCAACTTCTTCGGCGTGACAATGGTTTTGTCATCCACGCCGGCATCGGTCTGTGCCTGAGAGGCCAGTTTTGCCGTGCCTTGATTGGGTTCAGTCGCTTGTTGTGCGAGAGCGGTCAGCGCAGTGATGTCAATGTTTCCCTGATTGACCGGTGCGTTCCAGGCTTTGATGCACCACATGACGGCGAGGTTGCGGGGACGGGTTTCCGTTGCGTTGCCAAAGTTGTAGGTTCTCACGCTACCTATAGACAACTCAGCGTTGTCGCCCCCGAACGTAGACCGTAGAACCCAATCTGCGGCCGTATCCTTCAGCACAACGGATGGGGTTTCTCCATTGGGATCAACTGCCTGCCCACCTCCCGAGCCTGTTGGAAGGTAATGACTATGTGCCTTGAGCGTGTCCGCCTGATAGCTTCCGGAAGCTCGTCCAGCATCCACGCCTCGCCCATGATCCCAACCACGTAAAAACTCACCGCGCGACTCCGGCAAACGGAAGTTACCAGCGCCTTCGTTACCCTTGTTGTAAGTGACGCCAAGATAGGCGGCCAGATCCGGATAAGTCGCAATGCTCTGCACACTGCCATCCAGCTCAAGATAGCCTGGAGCAACGATGCCGGTCGGGAATGCCAGAACAGCTCCCACCGGAACGGCGGACTTGAGTCGTTCGACTTCCTTAGCCAGTGCGGCTACGTCGATGGTTCCCTGATTGACCGGAGCGTTCCAGGCTTTGATGCACCACATGACGGCGATGTTGCGAGGTCGTGCCTCCGCTCCACCAGAACTATTGAAGCCTGCCGCGAAGTTGCTCATCACTGCGGTATTGCCGTTGTCTACCACGACAGCACTCGGATTACTGCCGGAGGCATTGGCGAACGCCTGCATGCGTGTGACCGTATGGGCATGCGACTTGTTGTCGTCGGCCTGCCAGCTGCCGAGACCACGGCCGGAATCCACACCCCGCCCATGATCCCAACCACGCAAGAACTCCCCACGCGCCTCAGGCAAACGGAAATTCCCGACACCCTCATCCCCCTTGTTGAACTTGCCGCCCAGATAAGCGCTCAAGTCCGGGTAAGTCGCACTGCTTTTGACGCTGTTATCCAGTTCCAGAAAGCCCGGCGGTGGTGCATCAACCGGGAACGCGACAATCGAACCCACCGGCAACGCCGACGCCTTGGCAATCAACGCTTCAACTTCAGCCTTGGTGTACGAATCCTTGATGCCAAACCCGGCCAGCGTCTCAGGGTTCGCACCCGCCGTCGCGCGGCCATATTCATCAACGGTCAGACTCTTGTAAGTCCCGGCAGTAATCCCTGTGCGCCCCGCCAACATCTTGAACGTCAGTGCAGTAGCACCGAGGGTGATCGGCGCATTGGTGGTCAGGTGCCACAGCGAATCGCCGTTCGCCGTGCCCTCCTCCACCATCACCGTCAGCCCCGGAGTGACCTTGGCGCTGCTGTTGGCATCGCTCGCCCGCACCCAGTCTCCGTTGGCAACAATCCACAGGCCGTTGTCCTTGGCCAAGGTCTGATTCGCCAGCAGCACGCGGTCACCAGCAATCACTGCCACACCGTCAATCTGCTGCGCACCGCTCAACACGATGTTGCTGGATGCTGCAACACGCACCGACTGCTTGCCATCCAGTTTGCCGAGTTCTTCGGCGAGGTAACTCATGACCCACGCACGGGTAGCCTTGACCACCGTGTCATCAATCAACAACGTCACCAGCGACGCATTGCTGGTCTCGAAAATCGAGCGAATGTAGAACTCTTTACCCGAACCCGACGTCGCCAAAACCGGTTTGAACGACTCCGGGTATTTGACGATGGCATAGAGAACGCCAGTGTCAGTCCACAGCCCAGCCTCACGCACATACCAACCGCCAACATCCGGCGGAATGGTGACTTCGGCGAGCAGCCAGCTCGGATTCTTCTCGTCCTGGAAGAGTGCATTGAGCGGCCCGCGCCAGACTTCGCGTTTCAGCGCAGTGGCGGTCGCGGCCGGGTTGTAGACGGAGCCGCCGCCGTCGCCGACGGAAATCTGCGTCAACTTGATCGGCACGCCCGCGGCCTTGCACGCCGTTTCGTAGGCAATCCCTGCGTTGGTGAGCAGGGTGTAATAGTCAGCCATTCAGGCCCCCTGAGGATAAATAGTGGATGTTTCGACGGTGTACATGCCTGCGGCCATGAACGCCTCTCCCGAGGTTTCGAGCCCTTCGATGAACACCGGATAAACCGTGGTCAGTTCGCCGCAGAAGGTCGCTGCGCCGATGTAATGGCTGCCGAATGCGCTCAACCCGACCGAGACCGACAGCACATCCCGTTCGCTTTTGGCATCGGCCAGGCGTCGGTCGAGACGGGCGTCGATTTCTTCGCTGTAGGGTTGTTCGCTGAAGGCGCGTACGGAAAAGCTGTATGGCGCGCCGGGCGGCGTCTGTTCGTACCAGGCACGGATTTCCGGGCGCAGTTGCAAACCTTTGGCGGCGTTTTCCAGTGCCTTGCGAGTGCCGGCCTGACGCGCAGTCGGCCAGGCGAGTTCGACGGTCAGGCGTTTTTCCGTTTCAGGCGCGGCGGTGCTCCATTCGGCGACGCCGCGATCCGCTGCGAGATACGGCAGAAATGCGACCGGCGTTTCGCTTGGATTCATCAGCTCGGGGAACGGTGGCGCGATGCGATCAAGCAATGCGCCGAAGCCCAAATCCAATCCTCGCTCCAGCGCCGAACTGTTGGCCGGCAGCAGCGTCGGGCGTTGAGTTTTTTCACTCATAGCGTCAGCACCTCGACCTCGACCGCCGTGCAGTACGGCGCTTGAAACGCGGTGGTCACGATTGGTGCCAGCGGTTCCAGAATCTGCAGTTGCACGGCTCCGGCGCTGTGCAGCGTGTAGTCGATCCAGCTCGGATCCACCCGCCCTTCGAGGCGATGGCAACTGTCTGCGTAAGCCTGCAATTGTTGCTGCGCAGCGACTTGGGTCAGGCCCGAATCGGGGCCGGAATTGATCTTGGCGACGACGCGAATTCTGTAGCGCTGGATCTCGGCAGCCTTGACGGTGACGAGGTCAGTTTCCGGTCGCACATCCGGTCGGGCGAAGTGCTGGCGAACGCCTTCAAGCAATGCCTGCGAAGGTGTGCCGTCACCATCCCGCGCAAGTACCGTTACCTGCACTTCACCCGGTGCGGTGCGGCGTCCATTGCCGTCCTTGACCTGGGCAGCGAGGCCATCCGGGTTGAAGGTGTAAGTGACATTCACCACACCGGCATCGTTGGATTCGACTTTCACCGTCGGCCGTTCGCCGAGGGTGAACACCTCGCGGCGATACTGCATCCGCGACCCCGCCGCCGGTGCATGGGGCGCCAGGTAATAACGCAACCGGGCGTCGTCGTCGCTCTCGTAAATCGCCGGCACCGGCGGGAAGGCGGCGGGATCACCCGGATCGAGCAACTGCCGTTCCAGGCCCATGTCCGCCAGCCTCGCATCGAGGTTGCTGCCGGTGGCCCACCACGCCAGCATCTGCTTGATGCGGGCGTTGTATTTACGTTCATGGGTTTGCAGCCGAACGCAGAAGGCTTCAAGCGCCAGGGTCAGCAGTTCGCTTTCGTTTTCCAGGCTGGTCTTGAGTTTCGCTGCGCTGTCCGGCGAGCGGGCGCCGACGTATTCGATAACGAAGCTTTTGAACTCGGCGAGCAGGTCTTCGAAGGCGTCGACGGCGATCAGCGCGGGTTCGGCCAATTGGTTCTGGCCGGGGATCAACATGCTCATGTCACGACCTCGAAGGTTTGTTGACGGTTTTTCCAGGTGCCGGCGAAACGCAGCAGCAGACCGGCGCCCTGACGGCTGGCGACAATCACTTGCGGCTGAAAATCATCGATGCCGTTTTGCTTGTTGTAGAACGCTTGCGCTGCGTGGCTCTGAGCCAGAAGCAAAACGTCGTCGCCGAGGTTCTGCCCGAGCAGCGAGGGGATCAGCGAGCCATACAGGGGCCGTTTTTGCCGGGTGCCCAGCGGCGTGGTCAGAGCCCGGGTCGCGCGCTGCACAAATTGCAGCCAGTCGTCGACCGTGGCCCCGCTGTCTCTATCGATTCCGATCATGGAAGGCTCTTGAATCAGGGGCTGATGACGCGGCCCTGGTGATCGACCAACGGGCCGCTGAAGTGAACGCCCGAAGCGTCGATGGTCAGGCCGACGGCGCCCAGTTGCAGGTTGATGGCCTGCGGGTTCATCGCCAGTCGCGCCGGGCCGATACTCAGCTCCAGCGATTCGCGAGAACCGCTGAACGCTGCCGGACCGTTCTGCCAGTGAAGGGTGTGCGAGGCGTCGTCGTAACCGCTTTCACTGCCGTCCTGATGCACGCGGCGCGTCAGCGTCGGTACGGTCGAAGTCGGCGGAAAGCGATCACTGTTCAAACCGAACAACGCCACCGATTGCGCACCGCTTTCACCGCTGCCGTAGTTGAACAGCAGGCACTGCTCACCCGCTGTCGGAATCCGCGATTCGCTTTGCGCCCCGGCGCTCGGATTGAAGAACTTGATGGACGGCGTGAGCAGTCCACCGTGGCTGACCGTGCAGGTGTTGCTCGCCGCATCGACTGTCTGGCAGACGCCGATGCGACAGTAGCTCTCGGCACGCCGATGCAGGTCTTCGATTTCCGCTTCCATCTCCGCCAGGCGTTCGATGATCGGGCCCAGTTGCATACGCAGTAATGCGTCGAACATCGGTCAGGCCTCCAGCGCGGTGTATTGGTCGGGGTCGTCGATATTGCTGACTTCCCAGGTGCGGGCGAATTTCGGCGTGCCGAGTGGATCGTCGAGCAGTGTCGGGCCGAGGTAGAGGGTCTGGTTGAACGTCAATGTCCAGGCCTTGTATTGCTGATCGGCGCGGATGAGCAGTGACGGCAAGCCATCAATATTCATCGGCAAATCGCATTGATCGCCCGGCAGATTCCAGCGGTTGTCGGTGATCAGGTTTTTCAGCACGGCGATCAGATCGCAGGCGGCAAATGCCGTGGCGGAAAGCGCCGGGATGACTTGCAGCGACAACGTCATGACATGAGCAATTCGCCCATCGGCGGAGCGAACTCCCGACGCATTTCGGTCGAAGTCGATCAGCACCCAGGCCTGATCGCCGGGAGCATTGAAATCATCTTGATTGCCGACACTGAGGGTGAGTCCTGCGGTGTTGCGCAACGTCGTCGCAATGGCTGTGAACAGTTGCGACGGCTGCTGGATCGGTGTGGGCATACATGACCTCCTTTTCAATCGTCCACGCGAAGCCCTGCCGCCAAAATGGCGGCACGGAAAACAGTCAAGGTTAAGGCTGGTCGCGCGGCGGGACTTCGCAGACGCCAATGCGCTTGGCGGCCCAGCGCTCGTAAAGACCTATAGCGACGTCGGCGCCAGCCATTGCGGTCAGGCAACCAAAGGCGCCGGCGGCCCAGATCGACAATCCTGCGGCATACAGCAGCATGATTGCCGAGACGCCGCAGATCATGCAGGCGCCGGAGCGCAGGGCCAGGCGCCGCAGCAATGACCAGCCGCGGGCGCCTTCCTTGTCGGCGCGCCACATTTCGCCGGACACCCCGCCCACTACGGCGAGTAGGATGACCAGCCAGATCGGCATGTCCGCCAACGCTTGTTGCTCGCTTGTCATGTCACGCCTCCTGGGGGTGATTGATGAGTGGTGTGTGTTGGGTTCAATCGTTTTCTCTTGAGGTAGGCATTCCAAAAAGCCCGGCATTCAGCCGGGCTTTTCAGTAATGCGCTCCGGTTCAAGCAGAGAAAGCAAATGCATCAACCCGGATTCAAGGAACTTCAGGCCAGGTGACGGTCAGCGGATAACCCGGCTGTTTGTTGACGTTGCTCATGTCGATGAAAAACTGCTTGTAGGCCAGCAATGCGGCTTCATCGGCTGGCGTAGCCAGACCCAGCTCAACCTTGTACGCCAGCGCACTGGAAGCCAAAGTGTTATTGGCTCGTTCGAGTCGTGGCGTTCTTGCGCTACGCAGTTCGTTAGAAAGCTGCGACGGCTGCCCCCACATATCGCTGTCGGTAAACTTCCAGACACCGTCGGTTTTTACTGCGTTCCAGGAGTAATCAATCTTGGGCAAAGCAGTGACATCTACCCAGACCTGATTGGCGGGAAACTCATCGGTGATCGGGTTATCGGTTTCAAAAATATTGTCGACCTGACCAGCAACTACACGTGCGTACTTTTTCATGCTCATCTTCCTTATTGATTGCCGGCATCCCGGCCTTTCAGTTCCTGCCCGGGTAGGCATTCCAAAAAGCCCGGCAAATCCGCCGGGCTTTTCAGTAATGCGCTCCTTCGCCTTCCTTTAAGTCCTTTAGTCAAAAAAGGAAGCTGACTTTTCGGCGCTACTGGCGCGGTACGAGTCCGTTCAAATTGTTTTTCCGACCGCGGTCCCTGCCCGTCGGATAACTGCTTCTGGTGCTTTACGCTGCACACCCGGGTCAGTTGCCAACCCTCTGAACCGTTGAGGCCGGTTCATCGCTGCCTGTTCTTGTGGAACTAAAGAGCTTTCATTTCCAGCCGCTTTGTCGAGCGGCTTGGTGGCAATAATATGCATGGATGCATATACAGTCAATGCGTAAATGCATTTATTTATGCGGAAGAAATGCACTGGCGCATGCATGCCGCATAAATCGTGGCGTTGAGGGTTTTGCGCAGGCGAAAAAAAACCCGCCGATGGCGGGTTTTATCTGACCGGGGTCTGCTTAGCGGGCGTACATGCCCCACCAGAAGACGTGACCGAGGATGACGATCTGCTCTTCCTGGATTTCCTGGAAGGTGTAGTCCTCGTCCGGATGTTCGTCGCGATTGAAGCTGCGCAGGCGGATACCGGTAGGCAGCCGATAGAGTTGCTTCACCCGCAACTGGCCGTTGTGGTTGATTGCATAGAGATCGCCATCGATGATGTCGCCAATACCGCACTTGCCCGCGTTCACGCCGACCGTGGCGCCGTCACGCAGCACCGGCAACATGCTGTTGCCACGCACCGTCACGCACTTGGCCTGATCGAATTGCACGCCGTTATGGCGCAGGCTGCGCTTGCCGAAGCGCAGGCTAGAGCGCTCGCTCTCTTCGATGACGAATCTTCCTGATCCAGCTGCCAATTCAACCTCACGAAGGAAGGGCACCGACACCTCGTCATCATCGACAGGCGTGTCGTCGTCCCACAGCATTATGTCCTTGAGTTCCGCATGCACGTCATCACGCGCAGCACCGGCAGACGGCGCAACATCCGCGCGCCCGCGCAACTGATCGGTGCTTACATTGAAGTACTCGGCGATTTTCGAAATGTGTTTATCCGAAGGATCGACGATCTTCCCGCTGAGAATCCGCGAGAGAGTGGATTGAGGCACGCCGGTGCGACGATGGAGCTCCGTGGGGGAGATCCCGTGCTGGTCGAGCAGTGCTCTTAAGACGGAGGATACGTTGCGTTTTTGCATAACGCGCATAGTGCTTGAAGTTTTTCGCGAAGACAAATGCTGATTTGCATAAATTGTGCATAAACACACAAATCATGGGCAAAAGTGTCAGCGGGCCGTCATGCCTGCGTCGGATAGACCGCCATGGTAATCTTGCGCCCATCGCGGAAAAGCCCGGCGGATGCCCCGCTTTTGCCCTACACCTTTGAACGAGTTGCCTGACAATCCGATGAATAAAGCCGTCTCCGACCTGTCCTCCCACACTCCGATGATGCAGCAGTATGGGCTTGAACAGTGCATAAGCCACGTAGCACGCGGCTTTCGGAATTTTTCTGTCTAAAACTCTACTGTCATTTGTTTGCGTTTCTCCCTAGTAAAACCGGGATGGAGTGAGCTAGTTTTAGACAGCTTTTCGGATGGCCGAAAGGAGCTCCAAATTACAAATGGCCGCAGCGCACTACCTGCGCCCGCACACAAGAAACCCACCAGAGGAAAAAACATGTCGAGCAAGGAAGACTTGATTCAGGCATTACAGCGCTTTGAAGAAAAAACGCGAAGCGCGGAGATAGACAAGGAGGCGAAAGCTGTTGAGTTCAAAAGTTTGATCGGCAATAAGATGCTAGAGATACGTAACTGGGTTCCAAAGGTAAGTGGAATTCAGGCGTTGATAGGTCCATCGGTGAGCCTGGGAGGTCTGAGCCTGACCTCCCTTGACGTAACTGTTCTGGGCAAGAAAGTGTCGATTTCGCCAAACGTCCTTGACGAACAGTACTCTATAAAAATTGATGGCCTTTTCGACGGCGTTCAGTATTTTCATTACATCAATAATGAATGGATCGCCAAGGAAGATTTCCTCGATGTAACCATCAAGCTCACACCCGAAACATTCTATGACCAACTAATCGCCCTTATCCCTAAATAGTTTTCAGCACAACAAGCCGTCACCGTGTCACATTCCGAACATACGCTTGGCACGCCTGCAGCGCGATCAGCGCCCGGTCGCCGGTGTCTGTGATGGCGATAATTCGTTGAGCATGCGCCGGGTCAAGTCGGGCGCGTACGGCTGCATGATCCACGCCGCCGGCGCCGGGGGTGGCTGGCACACCGCAACCTTTGGCAACGTCGGTTGCATCGAGGAGGACTGACAGGCGGACATCAGCAGTGGCAAGGCGATCGCGCAGGCGATCTTGATCACGTTGGGCATCACTCATTTTCCTGAAGTGGATTTGCTCGCTGGCCGACAGCCGCTGCTCAAGTGCCAGCCGCTTGTCCTGCTCGGCCTGCTGCGCTGTCGCCGCAGCCTGAGTCAGTTGATTGAGGGTTTCGGCGTGCAACCGGTCCTGCTCGGCCAACTGCTTCCCATAGCGCCAGTCCTGAAACTGCCAGGCGCCGCCGAAGCCGGCTAGCACCAGCGCCAGCACGCCGATTAACTTCCACGGGATTGCTATTGGCATTGCTCGTCCTCCCAGTCAGGCAGATCCACCGTCTGCCCAGCCAGCGCGTGCGTACAGTCGCCGAGAAACTGAATGCGGCCGTCGGTAACGAACGAATGGCACACTCGCTCCCCGTCAGGCCATGAATAACGCACCAGCACTGAAGGCGTGAACGTTGGTCGATCCAAACTTCCATTCCAGCCCCAACGTGGCTCTGGGCCTGGTCCGTGCATGATCCGGTGCACCATCTCGCAGCCTGGGCATTCGAACCACAGACTTCCCTCATCGGTAGTCGCCAGCGCGCGAGACAGCCTGCGAAAGGCCGTCATGGGACATCCTTGAAGAATACGTGACCGCCCAGCTTGAGCGTCTGCTTCGCCTTCGCCGACCACGCAGGCGCCTTGATGCTGGTGGCGTAGTAGTGAGTGGCGCCGCCGGTAGGATCTGGCGCCTTGCCGTCGATCACCTGGTCAGCGGCGATCCGGCATTGCGCAAGTTCGCGGAACAGGATCTGCTTCACGCCGATCAGGTACTGATAGTTTGGGTCGGTCTTGTTCCAGCAACTGAACTGGTATGGCTTTTGGCAGACGCCAGCGTAGCCCTCGCCCCACCATGAATTGGTCTTTCCATCAAACACGCGGTTGCGGATCGTCCAAGCCACCGCGATCTGGCCAGCAGTTCCTTCGCCGCGCGCCTCTCCCCACAGCGTTCGGGCGAGGACGTCTCGATCTTTCTCGGTAACACTCATCAGCTTTCTCCAGGCAAAAAAATACCCGCTCGATGGCGGGTGCGATTTGGCGCATCAATCAAGTCAGGACTGATTCACGCGGGCGACAGCCGTTTCTTCGGTGTACGGATCCGGCTGGTCGGGCCACGCCGGATCGGTCGGCCAAATTGGCTGGCCCGTCACGCGCCCTAGAAGAACGCGGTATTTCTTCCAGTCGGCCAGCGCGGAAACGCGCAATGGTTTTTCTTCGACCTCCTCAGGCAAAGCGTAATCTCCGTTAATCGCGTCATTGATTGCATCGACGCGGCTTTGAAGAGCAGTTACTTGCGCTGTGGCGAGGCGTGTTCTGGTGTTCAGATCAGCCGTCGTAACACGCAGTAGATCCTGCGCGGCGATCGCATCGATCAGAGATTGGGGAATCTCATCGACATACGCTTCGCCCTCCATCAACGCCATGTCGGGGTTAATGGCTCTCCAGCCGGTCGTGGTAATTGCGTAGGGCATGTTTTCACCTGTCGAAGTAATAGCCGATGCAGTAGACGGATGCTCTCGCGGCGCCCGATGCTTGATAAGTGATCGAGCCGTCAACCGCTGAGATAGCGCACCTTGCATTCAGCACAGGTCCAGCCTGAACAAAGACCGTCCAACCTGAAGTAATGGACGTGCCCGCATCAGAAGGCGTGAACTGCGCGTACCCGGTACCGGGATTTTGCCAAGCACCCTCAAGCGTATGGGCAGTCACCGGTGTGCAAGGCCTCGTAGAGAAGGACGCAACCCCTGCGGCGGCGCTCAGAAGAATGAACGGCACGGTCTGCGGGTCGCCATGCTTGTATGAGACGTAGCCTTGCTCCGGATGGTGGTCGAATTTGTATATCTGATTGGCAGTGGCTCGAACAAGTAGTGAGCCAATGTATCGACGGGTGCTATCACTCGTCTTCTGATGAGCCTGGTTGTAGTAGCGAACCGGAGCGGCGGGGCTCTGCTCAATGGCGCCGGCAGAAGTGAGGTAGAGGTGGATAAAGCTGTTGGCTGCCCCCGCCGGCGTAATGCTTCCGCCGGCATAAGCTACCACCTTTCCTGCCGCTGGAACGTACGCGCTACCCGCCCCGATCGCGATCGAGGTCGCAGACGACCACGTCATCGTCAAACCTTCGATAAAGCCTTGAGCGCCACCGATGCCGCCCTGCTCCCGAGAGAGTGGCACTGTCAGGCCGGTGAGTTCGTTGATGTCCGTGTTTACGCCCTTGCCTGCCTTGCTGAACTGAAGCTTGGCCAGTGCGGCGAGCAGCGTATCAGTCGCAACTACGGCGGATGACGCGCCGGGCAGGGTAAATCCAGTCAGCAGTGACGCCCGAACCCGCGCTTCGGTGAAGTACTTGTTCGTTGCGCCTTCACTAAGGCCGTCGGTGTTGGAGAGGTTGAGTGCACTCCGGACGCCCGCCAGAGTCGGATCATTACCCAGCACTGCCAATACGCCGCCGAACTGGTTCACCAGCGCCCGCAACGCATCAGCGGATTCCTTAACGTATCCCTGCATGGGTGCGATTGCATACACCCCAGCGCCAGCGGTCGCGCCCTGGTAATTCGGAGAGATCGACAGGGCCGTGTCGCTGGCGATGTTGGTGACTTCATACCAGCCGCCATCTGGCCCCCGGAATGCGTCACCCACCCGGCCGTTCGATAAAAACGCTGTGCCGACGCCGATAACCGCGTTCGAATTTTGGGCAACAGAGACCGTTCCTGATTTGTACCAGGGCATGGTTTTATCCTTTGATTGTTTCGAGGTTAATTTGAGATTTTCTTTGCAAACAGCGCGGGCATATTAAAAATGAATGGATTGTTAGCGGCCTGAGTTAGCGCTGATAACGCTCCCGTGGCCACATTCCAGCTACAGACTATCGTTCTGTTCGGAAGAAGATTCATGCTGAAGTTATTGACCATCAGATAATCATTCGGGCCAATGCTATTGGGCACGCTGTAATAGTTTGTGTATATACCTTGCGAGCTAAGTTCCGTTCTTACATACGTCCAGCTTTGCGCGGCCTGGGTGAATATCGCGGCCGGCGTACCCGAATCGAAAATCACTTTGGCCGATCCGTCCCATAGCCTCAACCCAAAGGAGGCAATGGCTTGGGAGCTAAACGAACAGGAAAACCATTTTCCGGGAGCAAAACCAGCAGCGCCGCGACTGATGAGATAGAAACCCGTCCATGAACCGGGCGAGCCTAATATCCGAACATCGGTATAAAGTGAGCTGGCATCAGGCCTTACAAAGATGAAAGGCGGCTCCTGCGTAGTGATCGGACTTGCAAACATATTTGTCGAGCTATTAACGCTATCAGAGTTATTGATCAAGCTTCCCGAAGCCATTACGCACATTCTTGCGACTTCACTATCAACGACAACTACGTCGCTCTGATTGACAAAGCTCAGACCGTAAGTCATTTAAACCTCACAACCATAAGATGCATAGAACCGCCGGATACCTCTGTACCTCCCCAGCCTCTGACGTAGTTGTACACGTCGACAAATCCGTCATCCCTCATCAATGTTTCGAACTGCGTTTGAAATGAATTCCAAGCGCCTATCGGCACGACTGTCGCAACGCAATTTTGCGAATTACAGCCAGCAGGTACAGCGAAGGTCTGAACCTGCTTTGCCGGCGACGAGAACGAGACAACCTGCAAAATCACAGGGCGCACGGTGAAGGAATTTTCATCAATCTGGAGCGCCCCATCGCCACCCCATATCCGCATTCCATGGCTCATGCGTCAAGATCTCCCAACTGCACACGCTTAACGCCGTTCTGGTCGTATACCTTGATAGCCCGATTGGTCATCGTCAGCCGTCCACCTCCTGGCGCAGGGCCGTTGAATTCTAGGTTCCCCGCCTTATCCAAGCGCCAGCCCAAAGTGCCGGCAATGTAATTGTCGGACTGGAGGTACTGACCGATCTTCAGCATCGTGATGCTGCCGTCCTGAATGAAGGCAGAGTTCATGAACACTTGGCCACCCTGGACTGCAAAGGGCACAGAAATGGCGCCACCGGCAATTGTGTTGACGATGGCGAACCGATCCGCACTCACCAGGAACTGGCTCTGAAGGCCGGCGCCGGTGTTCTCAATCCCAAGCCCAATGCCGGCCGCAACGTACTGTCCATTCGCCGTGACCTGCATCTTCACCGACCACATTGTCGACAACTTACCGTCGGTGTTCGCGAAGGCGGTCGATGTTTCCTGAATGGCAGCGCTGTTCTCGCCGACCTTCACGTTCACCTGGGTGATTGCCTGCGCGGTGGCTTCTCGGTCGGTGGCCACCACCTGCCGGAGATCGGTAACGTTTGCCTCGTTTTCTCCAACCGCTACAGACAGAGTCTCGGTTTTCTGTGCGAGCGCCAGATTCTCCGACGCCCTTACCTTCTCCTCGCTCGCGATTGCGGCCGTACTTCCCCACTCTTTTAGAGCGCCATCGAGATCTCCCTGCCCGTCGTCATCACGCCAGGAGGCCCGCAGCGCCTGGAATGCTGTCGCTTGCGCCGTGACCACGCCATCGATTTCTTTGATCTCAGTGGTGTTGGTTGCCACCTGCTGAGCTAACCCATTCGCCGTTTCCACTGTTTGGCCTACGTCCAGCCAGTACGACGGATTCGGCGGTGGAGTGTCGATCGGTACCGGGCCGGTGGCCTGATAGATCCGCTTGCCCTGCACCACCAGGTCGTACTCGTCATAGGTGGCTTCAGGGTCGTAGCCCTTGAGCCCGTCGAGCGCGTCGATCTGATCCTGAAGACCAGGGATCTTGTTGATTTCGTCGAGAATGTCCTGGCCAAGTTCTGTTTCGCCAATCTGCCCGGCGATCATTTCCAGAATTGCCGACGCGTCCGCACTCGATTGCCCCATCACGCCCAGGCCAACCGGGTAGAACGGGCCGATGTTTCCGGTACGATCCACCAGGCGAGCCCAGAAGAAGAACGTCACGCCGGCGCGAAGCCCCTGCAATGCGTACTCTTTTTGCGGGTAGGCCAGATCTGCGAGCTTCGTCGCAGCTTCCAGGCTGGTCGACGGCCCGTACCAGATCTCCGTCCGTTGAGTATCCTCCGCCCCTTCAGGGAAGCCCCACCGCAGATTGATGCCGAACAGCAGTGGTGTGGCGATCAAGTGGGTAACCGCCGGCGGCAATCCAGTCTTTCCGAGCAGGTCAGTCAAAACCGAGTTCGTCGGAATCGATGAAACGTTCATGGCGCTGACGGCTCGCACCCGGGCCAAGTATTGACCGGAGTAGATACCGCGCACGTCCACTGCCAGTTCGCCCGTCCGCGGAACCTTGATCCATTCGCGCGCGCCCCACCGCCACTCGACGTCATATCCAACGGCACCGGGTGCGGCGTCCCACGCGATCGTCATGTTGGTGACGGCAATGCCCTGCTCGATCACAACGTGCTGGCTGAGCAGCACGCGCGCTGGCGCTTCCTGCGTCCCGACCGGGATGCCACTGATTGGCCGCGTATCCACGACAGCGCCGAAGTCGATCGCGTCGAATTTGCTCGGCTCGTGCTGAACGACCTCGAGCTGGAACTGATGCCACTCCGGCCGCGTGACGTTGCGCACGTAAAACTGCATGACCTTCAGGTCGTCGAAGTCGATCACCCAGCCGCATTCCGACTCAGGCACTTCGCTGTAATCGGCCATTACGGTGACGGCGCGGCCGGCGAACGACTTGATGACGCGGCCCTCCGACTTTCCGCTCGGCAGGTTCAACATCAGGCGGGCGCCGGTGGGAATGACCACGTCGCGATCGAGTGTGATCACCCGGCCATTGACCGACGAGATGCGCCCACCATTCGCCCGGCCTGCCAGCATAGGGTCGCCGACGGCGATCACCTTTCCAGGCTTAGGGATTTGGCCGTCCAACCCAACGCGGAAGGTCCCGCCCCGGGTTTGCAGTTGTTCGGTGAGTAGCGCCCACTGGCCGGCGCGTTGCGCCTGGCCGAGCGAGGTACAGCCGAACGCGTCCACGGCGAGCTCGCGCACCGAGCCCAACTCGCTCAGCGCCTCGTCGTCGAAGACTGGCTCCTTGTCTGTCTCAAAGCCCTGTGCGGGGTTGTCCCACGACACCATGGCGTTGGTGTGGCGATCACGCCAGCGGGTGCCATCGTATTGAATAGCGCCATTGTTGAGGATTTGTGCCGGACTGTAGCTGAACGCAGGATCGCCCGGCATATCGGCGTTGACGACAATCTGGCTGCCGTCCCAGTAGGCCAGTCCATGAAAGATCGAGGCCAGATCCTGGAGCACGGCATAGGCTTCGGCCTGCTTCTGGAAATACAGATTGCAGGTGAAGCGCGGCTCTTGACCTCCTTTACCGTCCGGCACCATCTGGTCACAGTATTGCGCGATGCGGTACAGCGACCAGCGATCCACCATTGTCGCGTCGATACGCTCGCCCAGCCCGTAATAGGGATGCAGCACCAGATCATAAAAGACCCAAGCTGGATTGTTGGTGTAAGCCTCTTTGAACGTGCCGTCCCAAACTCCATTGCTTGTACCGGTCCCGCCGGTGGCGTAGGTCCGCGTTTCGGGGTTGTAGTTGGTCGGCACCCGCACAATGCGCCCACGCATCAGCACGGCAATCTTGGCGATATCGCCACCGAATTGCTGGGCGTCGTACTCGATGCAGCCAACCGAAGTGAGCGGATATTCCTGGTCGCTGTCGACAACCTCGGCGACCGCTTCGACAACCATGCCGTCCTGTACCAACGAGCTATTCGCCTCAGGCGTCAGGCGCCGGGCGCGGATTGTCCAGCGGCCTCCATCCGGCAATTCGATGCGGTGTGACCGCTCGTATTTGGTGATGTTTTTCCGATCAACAAACGAGGTCAGGACTTGGACATAAGGACCGTTGTCGGTGGATATGTCAACGGCATACTCAATCCGCACGCCGTTGATATTGCCGCTGGAATCTTGGCTTTGCAGCTGCGGCCAACTGAAGCGAACGCGTATGGCGTCGATCATTGCGTTGTTGATGCTATGCAACCAAGGCGCCGTGGTCAGCAGCTCCTGGCCAACGGCGATTTCGTTGCTCGACTCGGATACGCCCTCAAGGCGAGCCTGGTTGAGCTCGCCCGAGCGGAACTGCCATTTCACTCCTGGGAAGTTGACGGTCCCGTCCTGCGCCTGAATCGGCGTTCCATCGAGACGCACGGACTGCAAGCCATTCACCGGCCCGACGATCGGCCCCCAACTCCAGAGATAAACAATGCGAGCAGTGGCGATTGAAGGGACGCTGTTGGAAGCGATGCTCGGCTGCTTCTGCTTTGCTTGGCCACCTTTGGCACCCATCACCGCCTGGCTTCTTTTCGCTACTGCACCCATTCCGGGATCTCCATAAATGCAAAAACCCGCCGAAGCGGGTTGTGGGTGTTACCGAGGGATCAGATGTTGTCTTGCGTGTAGATGCCGCCAGACTCGACGGCGCCGCCGATCTCACGCTCTCCGTAGAGCAGCGGGTATGGATTGCCCTGGGCGATGGTAGTGACGGCGCTGCCGAAGCCGTAGCTCGGGTTGTTGCCGTCCTCGTTCTTGTCGCTGGTGTTGGCTTTGGTCGTCGGAGACAGCATCTGCACCACGCCGCCCAAGCCAACGGCGGCGCCGGCGGCCAGCAAACCCATGCCCAGCGTGGAGGTCGTGCCACCGGTGAACAAGCCGGCGACGACCAGCGCCACGCCGAGCAAGGTTTGAAACATACCGGCCTGCTTGCTTCCTTGAATAATCGGCATGATGCGGATCACGCTTTGCGCCGTCGGCTTGAGGTCAAGCTCCTGCTCGCCAACATTCCTTTCGTCGATGAACACCGCAAACACAAGGCCGCGCTCTTCGGCGCTGCGCAGGAACTGTTCGAAGCCGGGCTTCATGTTGCACAACGCGCTCATCGCATCACGAAAGCCGTATAGGTCGAGCAGGTATTCACGACCAAACCGCTTGCCGAGCACGCCGCCCAGCTTGATAGTGGTCATTGTCATGGCTTGTAGTCCTTGTGCCGCAAAATCAATTTCACGCGGCTCGCCTGTGACCAGCCAAAGATTTCCCGGCACGCCAGACGCCCAGCCATGTGGTGGTAAATGAACGGCCCTGCACCGCCGAGAGTTGGTGCGGGCTCACTGACAAGCGCGGGTTCGTCACCCAAGTAGATCGCGGCGTGATTGGGATGGAAGCATGGCCGGCCGAGTGTCGGCACCTGCAAAACCAGCATGTCGCCGCGTTGCGCACTCTCCACTTGGTAGAAGCCGGCGTCCTTGAAGTTGTCTTCGTAGAGGCTGGGGCCGTTTTCTTCCTCCCACCATAGGTCGTGGCGTTCGAAATTTGGCAGCACCAAGCCGGCCTCTCGAGCGTACCAATCACGACACGCTGCCCAGCAGTCGAGCAACCCATGGGAGAAGTCGCGGGCTAGCAGCGGCGCCTTAAAGCCGACCGGCTTAAACCATTCGAATTCACCGCCGGGCCAACCCACGATGCCCCACGGTATTTCATGCAATTCACAGCTCACGCGATCAGCCATGCTCGGCGCCGGCGCTTTGTCCGGGTGACTGTGTATGATCGCCAGCACCTCGCCGAGATCCTCGGCAGCGGCCAGATCATGCTCATCGATCTGAAAATTCTCTCGGTCGGTCTTTGCCTTGTTGCGACACGGTACATAAACCCGGCCGTCGAGCGTGCCGACCAGCACACCGCACGCCTCAGCTGGATAGACGAGCTCCGCATGACCTCGGATCTCTGCCTGCAACTTCTGATTGATCCGCATAGCTACCTCGATGATGCGATCAGGCTCGCGCCCATGGATCCGCCAAAGCGACGGGTATTGCCACGAAGCTTGCAGCTGCTCCACCAGCCGCCGCAGCGATCGAGCGCCGGGTTGTCGGTCGGTTCGTTCTTTTTCGTAAACATTGCAGTACCCATGTAGGCGCACGCCTCGCCCCGGTAGCCGCCGCGACAAGCCCAGCGACAGAGCTTGGTGATCTGCTGGGAGGGCAACATCTGACCTTCCATGTCTGTGGGTGCCGAGAGCTCGAAGGTCAGCGACTCGAATGTCTCGCTGGTCTTTTGTTCGATGTACCAGAGATTCAGCTTGCTCTGGTTGCTGGCAGTGGGGTTGCCGTCAGGGAAGTTAGCTGCGTCCAGAAAGTGCCGGAATGTCTCAATGACCCTGACCTTTGCGCCCGCCAAATCACGGAACTGCAAGCACAGCGCAGTGAGTGCGCCACGAACGCCGCCCAACTCGTTCGCCACCTGTAGCGTCGGAGATGCAGGCCGGCCATCGCCACGAATATCGAATCCCTTGGCCGTGATCTGCATGGGTGAATAAAGCTGTCCCTGCCAGATGATGTCCCCCTCTTGGGCGTGGCCATGGAAGCGCCAGAGGTTTGCGCCCAGGCGTGTGGCGTCCAGTTCGAACAGACGAATTTGATTGCCCGGCTCCAGCTTTTGAATATCGGCGTTGTAATTCATAAGGCTCCAGAAACAATAAACCCCGCACTTGGCGGGGCTCATCAACTCGGTAGGTCAGGGGGTGTAAACCTGCTTGAACACAAAGGTCAGCGTGAACAAACCGTTTCCCAGCGGGCGAGGCTTGTACCCGTTGCATTTGTAACGCCCCTGAACGCCTCCCGGCGGCGTCCACAAAAACGACTTGTACCCTTCGTGGCGAT
Organism: Pseudomonas sp. LBUM1648; assembly: GCF_059716145.1. NCBI lineage: Bacteria > Pseudomonadati > Pseudomonadota > Gammaproteobacteria > Pseudomonadales > Pseudomonadaceae > Pseudomonas > Pseudomonas sp. LBUM1648. Next base: position 1,337,860 of record NZ_CP166808.1, on the reverse strand, counting down.
CGAGGAACGCCCAGACCAAGGGCAGCTCGTCACCCTCTTCCATCGCCCCGGTGTGCGTCAGGTTCCAGGCCTGACTTTTAGTATTGATACCGATGCCACCCGACTGGATGTAACCGTCACCAAACTCGTTTTCCCAGGTCCGCTGCGAAACGTCGCCATCGGCGCCCAACTGCACGTCATAAATGAATACTTCGGCCATCAGGTACGCCTCCAGAGCCGTCCGCCTTGACGCATTTCCCGGTCAAGGAACTGACCGAAGCTGGATTCAAGACCGGCACTGATTGATTCGCCCTGCATTTGCGCCTGCTGATCCGTCATGCCGGGCTGGGCCTGCACACTGACTGGGGCGTTAAACACGATTTGTGTAGTGCTGTCCGGCGCCGACTGGGCGTAAGAGCCAACCATTGCCGCTCGCCCATTGTCAGCGGCCTCTAAGCTACCTTCACCGATCTGCGCTTGCGGTTGAGCGCCAGACAGCCCGTTGTCGATCCGAGACAGCATTGCGTCGAGCTTCGCGCTGGTCTGAGCGGTGGTTACACGCTCACCCTTTTGCAAAAACCAACTGCCGTCCTCTGGCACCGAGTCGATACCATCGTGCGCCATGCCCGCCAGTGCGGTCATACCAACAGCCGAGGCCAGAGGGCCGGTAACAGCCAACGCCGTAGCCATTGCCGCCGGCGCCGCTGCCGGGCCGATGATAGGAATAGCCGCGGTCGAAGCGAAGGCGTTGAGACCCGCTGTCAGAGACATGGCTTGCGCGTTGGCACCGAGGGTACCGGCAGCGCTTGCCTGAGTAGACTTGCCTACCAGCAATTGCACACCCTGGTAAATCAGCCACTGCGCCGCCATGTCGCCCAAAGCCTTCAGCATCGACTTGGCGAAGTTGCCAATCATGTCGCCCAGCGCGTCACCGGCATCCTCTGCGCCGCTGGCCACATCCGAGAAGAACGTGCCCAGCCCACCGGTGGCCTCGCCCAGTGCAGTGTTGGTGATGTCCGCAGCCTGTGCCGAGTAGTCCCGCGCAGCATCGGCGTAATTGGCCCACACCTCGTTGACGCCATTCATCCAGTTGGCTTGCTGTTCATCGGTCGCCGCGTAGAAGTTCTCCTGCGCCAGCAGCCGCTTGTTCAGCTCATCCTGAAGGACCTGCGTTTGCTTCGCATACAGTTCTGGGGCGATCTGATCGGTGTTGCGCTGCTCATTGAGGGCGGCGACATCGGCGGCGTACTTCTGGCGCATAGCCAGGTCAGCGCGCATCCGGTCCCGTGCCTTGTCGCCCATGCCGACGCCGGCAAGCTCTTGGTCGAAGCCATCCTTCGTGGTTTGGGTCGTCAGTGCCTGGGCGTTCTTGAACGCTGTCAGCTTAAGATCGTCCTCGTTCGCCTTCTTCAGCTTGTTCAGCGCATCCAGCTCAGCGGCCATACCCATCAGCCGCTTCTTCTGCGCCTCGCTGAGCTTCCCCAGCTTCCCCTCCTGAAGCTCGAACGAAAGCTTCTGAACCTCTGTGGCGTCCTTCTGCTTGTCACCGGTGGTGTTGATCAGCTCGATCTGGCGCTTGTAGCTCTCCTCGGTCGATTCGAAGTCTTTGAGCTGCTTCTTCGCGGCTGACTCTGTTTCGCTGGAGTTCTTCTTCAATGCCTTGGCAGCAGCATCGTCTGAGGCTTTCTGCGCGTCCTTGGCGGCAGCTGCCGAGCGAATGGCAACGATCATCCCTTCAGTTAGATCTGTATTTTCGGCGATGAACCGGTTGGCAGCCTCAAGAGCTGTTTTGTCTTGTGCGGCACCTAGCTGTTTTTGCAGCTGCTCAAGGTATTTCTTTCCAGCCTGATCGGCTGCAGCGATGGCGGCATTGTTCTTTCCGCGAGCGACGGTATTAGCATCTGTCTCCCCGGTAAGCCGAGCAAGAATTTCACGTTGCGCGTCCAGCGCCGCACTCAAATCGGTAACAGGTCCCTGGCTATTTCTGATGGAATCAGTCATCGAGGTCATGACGCCAGGCACCAGCCGAACCTGCTCAACCACCGCCAGCCAATCGACAACAATCCCCGCGGCCTGATCCTTTGACGCTTTGCGCACCAAATCTAGCGCACCCTGGACATCCGAGGGTAAGGGCGCCAGACCGGCCATTAGACCGTCGGCACCAGCCCCCCCCATATTTCGCAGGTCATTTTCAAACTTGTCGGCAATCGCCTCGGACATCTGACCGAGGTCGGACTGCATGTCCTCGACCTTCGACTTGAGCTGGTCGAGAGTGACAGACTGAGTTGCCCGATTCAGCTTCCCAAATCGCTCGATCAATTTATCAATCGGGTCTCCGAGATCCCCAAGCTTTTGCTCGAGAACGCTGGTGTTATCCCGCAACGTGATGAAGGCGGTTGCCGCTCCGATGGCGAGCGATGCAATACCGAGCGGCCCTCCGAGAACCCCCATGATTACGCCGCCGGCTCTGCTCACCCCCGCCTGTGCGACCGCTACGGCGTTCGTAGCTCGCGCCTCAACCATCCGAGCTTCGGCCAACTGAATAGACATTTGCGTCTGAACTGCAGTACCGCGTGCGGCCAAGGCCTCCTTTTCAGCGAGAAACACCGAGGTCTGAGCTTTCTGCTGCTCGGCCTGTGCGGCGAGCAGAACAGCGGCAGCCTGTGCCTTGCGTGCAGCAGCATCCTTGAACGCTGAATACACAGCCACCGCGGCGGAGTCAGCGGAGGTCACTCCGTACCGGGTTAGGGCGGCAATCGCGGCGACAAGGGCCACATCGGCCAAGGTCTGGAAGTTATCGCCCAGAACGCTAATGCCACTGGCCAAAACGCCAGCAAAGTCAGTCGTTTCATTCAGGCGCCCCGCGTAAACGGTGAAGGCGTTCGACAGATTCTGCACCGCGTCTCGCACCGCCACACTCATGCCATCAGCCAAAATCCCGTTGGCTTCGGCAGACTTCTGTAAGCCCTCGGTAAGCACATCCAGGCTGAGCTTGCCCTGGGCGCCAAGGCTACGTATTTCCTCGGTGGTCTTACCGGTAGACTTCGCGATTGTGTCAACCACTGTCGGCATAGCTGCAAGGATCGATTGCCAGCCATCAGCTTCAACCTTGCCGGTTTGCAGTGCCTTTGAATAAGCATCGATGGCCGCACTGGCCTTGTCAGCTGATGCCGAGTTGGTCACCAACAGAAAACTGAAACTGTCCATCACATCCAGCGCTTGGCTGGCGTTGTAGCCCATCGACTTCAAACTGTCAGCTGTGCGGATGTAAAGCTCTTGAGCCTCGCTCAGTGGACGATAGGTGCGTTTGGCGGTCTCCAGCAGACGACCCTGCACCTGGTCGTACTCGCCAACGCTGGTGGTGGCCATACCGATCCGGTCAGACATCTGGCCATACGAGTCGGCAGCTTCGATGATTTTCCCGACTGAGGCAGCGCCAACGGCGGCGGCCAGAGCACTCTTTATCATGCCGGAAGCATGCACAGCCTGCTCGCCAGCACGGTCAAAAGCCCCATCAATACGCCCAAGGCTTTTATCTATCTTCCCAGACGCTTGGGCCACGCTGGAATCCGCGCGCGCCATTTCCTGACGGAGCTGCGCGGTGGTCGCCTCGATGCGGACCAGCATCCCTTGAACGTCTGTGTCTGCCATGCTTTTCTCCGCACAATAAAAAGCCCGCCGAAGCGGGCTGTACTTACTCATTCATTACCGAAGATTGATTTCGGCCTTGTAATCGTTAACGCGGTCCTTGAAGTCTCGGGCCTCCTTGCTTTCGGTGAGGTCGCGACCCCACATGGCCGAATCCAAATAGCTTAAATAAGCAGAGTAGAGAGCCTTGATCCTCTCTCGCATAACGTCGCCGTCGGGATACTTATCGTATTCTGATTTGACGAGAGCTTTGATCTTGTCTCTGCTTTCAGTTGCACAGGCCTGAGCATCATCGCTAATTGTTTTTGATTGCTTTCCTTTTGCAGACGCAGCCATCTGTGACTTCAAGCCACACAGGTAAACTTGGCCCCCCATCTCAGCGTCAATGGGTGCCACTTTCTTCTCTTCGGCCATTGCGATTGCCGCAATGAAACACGCAAAAACACCGGCCGCAAAAGACAACTTCATATTTTTTACCTCCCAAATTAACCTAGGGAGGTTAGCAAAATAGGAAGTGAACTGCTGGCGTCACCCAACTTTCCTGCCAGTCAGCGCCTGCCGCAGTTTGTCAGCCACAGCAGAAGGCGATGTCTTGCCATCCTTGGATTTCGTTTTTCCGCCACCGAAGGGGTTCGTCATCTGTGCCCATTCGATCTTGGCGTCCATGGCCAGGAAGAGTTCGGGCATCGGCGTACGCCAGGCCAGGTCTGGAGACCAGCCAAGCCAGCCCGTGGCCACCGCGTAGAGCCGGTCAACATAGCTGCCGTCTTCTACGGCACTTACGCCGCCGGCTTGGCCTTTCCCGCGTCAGGGCCTTTCGGGTTGTACAGCGCCACCAGATAGGCATTCAACTGCACCGAAACTTCCAGCACGCCGGTCTGCCACACCTGCTCGGCGACCGCCTCGGCTGCCTTGCCTTTCAAGCCTGCGCCGCCGGCGATGATCACCGCGCAACCGTCAATGCTGAGGGCGTTGATTGCCTGAGATGCACCGCGCAATCCACCGAAGTGAGCCTCGATCGCCCGAACCGCACCAAGCGTTGGCTGGAGCGTGTACGTCTCGTCATCGAGCTTGATTTCGACGGTACCGTGAAGAGTCTTGCTCATGTTTCGAATCCTTTGGAGTCGGGGCCGAAGCCCCGCAGGTTAGGCAGCGGCGGCCGGGAGGATTTCCAGAATGTCGGAGTTGATGCCGATCGTGACGTTGCGGCGAACCACGTTGTCAGCGGCGCCGGCGGCGACGGTGTTGTTCATCACCTTGCCACGCAGGTAGAACGTGGTCGGAAGCAGCGCCGGGGTGGCGTCCGGGTCGCCGTCGTTCAGGGTGATCTTGATGTTGTAGTCGCCCTTGCTGCGGTCCTTGTGCGCGACCTTCAGCTTTGCCTGCCCCAGATCGCCGTTGTCGAGGCCGACAGTCAGGGTCAGATCGCCAGCGTCAGCGGTGCCCTTGTACTTGCGCACGCGGCCATCGCGTAGCGACGTAAAGGTCACAGAGCTGAACGTATCGCCGAACTCGCCCAGGTCTTCCACCTCGCCGATATCGACGTAGGTGTCTGCCTTGTAGAGCGCTTCGGTATCAGCACCGTTCTTGCTGCCGATGCCGATCCGGCAGCCGGCGGCTGTGTTGAGGTTGTCTTCGGCCATGGGGGTTCCTCCAAAGGCACATTGGATAAAGCCGCGGTGCGGCCGGGTGTGGGATTTAGTGGGTGGTGATAACGCGGACCGTGATCGATCCCTGGTACGTGACGCCGTCAGCATCACGCTGGGCGTCAGCTTGTTCGACTCGGACTGATACAGCGCGGCCGACGGCCAACGGCAAGCGGCGCTCATCCAGAGCCGCCACAACCTCGCCGCTGATCCGCTTGACCTCGGCCTGACCGTGCGCGTCTGACCAGACCGAAAGGTAGATCAGTCGCTGCTCGCGCTTCCTGCCGGCAATCGGCGTGGTGTTGGTGGAGATCTCCCGGTCAATCGAGACATACGGCATATCCGTATCCATGGGCGCGCCGTCGTAGATCGGGCAAGAGACCTCGGCCTCAAGCCGGGCGAACAGCGCTTCCTGCAACGCAACAGAAGGATCACTCATCGCTTGCTCCTATGCTGGCCTTGCGCAGCGTCCTGGCCACCGCTTCGCGGATGTTGGCGAGCACGAATTCGCGGTTCACGTCTTTGGCCGGCCGCAACCATGGATGAGCCGGCCGGGCTGGGATATCCGGGTACTTACCGTAGAACGTGGCTCCATCAGACTTGTTCTTCGTGTCACGGGCGCGCAGCGCGTTGCGTCGACCAGACAGCTTGGACTTGTCGCGGTTGACGGTGTGCTCACCGCCCACTGCGTTTCGGTCTGCTCGCCGATACAGGGTGCCGCTGTATCCCTTCGTCCCGTACTCCAGGAAGCGAAGATAGAAGAACCGCTGCGTGTCGCGCTTGCCCCGGATACCGATCTCGGCATTGAGGCCGCTCTTCGACACAAACACCTTCAGCGCAGCCGATGCGGCTCCCGTGTCCTTGGGAATCAGTTGCCTCATCGTGGTCAAGATCTTGTCAGCGCTTTCCTTCATCACCCCAACCAGCTCGTTATCCATGGTCGCGTGGATGTTGCGCAATGTCCGGCGCAACTTGAAATCGCCTGACATGCGTGAGCGGCGGGCCACGGCCTATTCCTTTGCCTTGGCTGGTTTTTCGGCGGCGGTTTCAGTTACCGGTTCCACCAGTCCGCGCTGCACAAGGTCAGCGCCGACCTTTGCCTCAACTGTGAATTCCTCGCCCTTCTCCCGGTCGCCGGTGGCGCCAGACAAAGCGCCCAATGCAATAACTCTCATGATTCACCTCTATGGATTCGGTACGTTCGAACACAGCAGCCGAAGCATGCTGTGCTCGTTGTCGATCAGCGCTGCGCCGATCAGGTAGGTGGTGGTGATTCCTTTCGCCGTGTGCACGATGCGATTTCCTGCGACGGCATCGGCCCTTGGCCGGACGCGGATCTCGGCGGTGACCACAACTTTCAATTGTTCGGCAACGGGAGATACCCGCCCAGTGGGCAACGTGATCTCAGACCAAAGCTTTCCGATCTCGGACCAGGTGGTATCGAACCCGCCGGATTTGTTTTTGGTCAGCACCGGCTTGAACATGGTGCAGCGATGACGCATCGGGCCTGCTCTCATCAGAAACGCTTCCTTGGCCAGAGAAGTCGGTCAACGGCCAGCGGAACAGCCGATGAGATAGTGCCGATCACAACGGCCTCGCGGTTGGCGTACCAGTGACCAACGAGCAGCAGTACCGCCTGCTCGACGTCCGGGGTGAAGGCCATTTGCTCAGGTCCAGTCGGCACCGATTCGACGAGCTCGCGATCACAGTGCATGGCCACGTGTGCCTTTGCGGCTTCGAGGTAACCGGTGATGAGTGAGTCCTCGTCGTCGCCGTCCACTCGGAGGTGGAGCTTCACTCGTGCCAGATCGATCATTTACTTGTTCTCTTTCGGGGCCGCCGCTTTCGATTGCTTAGGCGCGGAAGCCTTCGTCTGACCTTCGCCGTCGACTTCCTCCGCCAGCCCCTTGCCAATCAGGGTATGGCCGTATTCGTCATCGACTTCGTCGAACACCTGTCCGGCCCTCACCGAACTCGAGTCGGTACCCAGCAGCGTCGCGTTACCGGCGAATCCCCACAATGCTTTGATTTTCATGTTGCCTCCTAAACGAAAAGGCCGGCACAAAGGCCGGCCAGTGGACGGTGCGGGGATTAGGGCGCGACGGTGAAGCGGCCTTTGACCAAACCTTCACGGCGGCGCACACCCAGACCGAGGCGCTCTTCAACCAGCAGTGCGCGTTCGTTCTTGATGAACTGATCGTTGATCAGGCCCATCTTGAACAGGAACGACATGCGATCGAACAGCACGGACGAGCGCGCGAAGTTCGCCACCAGAAACTCGCCGCCGGTGTCGACATCACCCTCGTCGACACTGTCGGAAGTCACCACTGGACGGCCCCAGAGAACCGGCGTGACCAACCCTTGCAGGTTCGCGAACAGATAGCGGTTCTCGCCATCCTTCTGCAGCTCGATGTTCATCCAGTCGAGTTCGGTCATCACGATGCCGTCGGCGGACAGCATCGACTGTTTGCGAACCTGATAGATCGCACGACGCACCAGATCGATGGCGGTATCGCCAGCCTTGGTAAGCGCTGCGTCGTACACGGTGGCCTGGGTCATCAGGCCGTTCAGATTCTCACCGGTGCCGTCGCCCTTCAGAATCTGACGCTCTTCCTCGAGCTTCAGATCGTAGCGCAGCAGCTCCTGCAGGTAGGCCATCAGCTGGGGCACATCGTCCAGCGCCTCGTCGGTCACAGGCATCCAGACGGCGATCTTTTTGACCCGGTCGGTCTGGGTCGTGAAGGTCACGTTGCTGGTTGGCTTCAAACCACCTTCCGCAACCGGCGCTGCACCGCGGGTGTGCAGGTTTTCTTTGAAGTAGGTGTAGTTCTGGCCAGACACTGGAACGGTGGTCAAGAGATCCCGGATGCGCAGCTCTTGGCGGATGCCGGGCTGAATGACGGGATCGTAATTCGGCGCAACGATGCCGGCGCTGGTGACCTTCATTTCCTTCATGCTGGCCATGTCGGACTTGGTCACTTCGATATCGGCCAGGGAAACGCTCTTCGCCTGCAACGATTTATAAGCATCGTCGTTTTTGACCAGGTCGATGAAGCTCTTGGCCTCGCCTGGCTGGCTGCGCAGCTTGATGCCCTTCTCTTCCAGCTTCTGGACCTGCTCGATGACGCGCTCGATCTCGCCCTTCTGCTTTTCGATCTGAGACTTCATCTCGGTGGTGACGGTGTTGCCTTTCTGCATTTCGTCTGCAACCGCGTCGTACTTCTTTTGCAGGCCACTGAAACCTTCCTTCAGTTGGGTTTCGAGCGTGGCTTTTACTTCTTGGATTTGATCGGTCATGGCGACACCTTAAAAAAATTGTCAAAAGTGGTGGAGAGTGATTTCAGCCCTTCCACGATCGCCGTGGCCTCAGTTCCACCATCACGGTGCACTGCGGAGTAGCCGAGCGAGGCGACTGCTGCCGCCTCCTTCTGAGAAAGGCCCATGCGATCGCGCAGGGCCTTCTCAAAAATTCTGATGTCCGACTTAACGTCGGTGACTTGCGCCTCTGGGTTCATCCCGAAAGGCACCAAAGATGCTTCCCAGAGTTCTGCCTGCTTGATGATGCGGATGGTGCGGCCTTCCCGCTCTTCGTATGCCGCAAGGATCGTGTTGAAGCCGATCGACATACTGTCGAGCGTGCCCTCCTTCATCAGCTCGTAAGCATCTCGGGCATAGCTCACTGCCAAGTTGACTTTGCCTTTGATGTAAAGCCCGTGGCTGTCTTGGGTAAAGTCTGCCGAGCCCACCAGTCGAGTGAGGTCGTGAAACAGCGCCAACTTCAGGCGGCCGCCGCGAGTGGTCTTCACCTTGGTGAATGCGCCCGGAAGGATGACGTCATCGCCCAGGTCAACATTGTTGAATACCGCTGCATATCCCTCGAAGTTACCGGCGTCATCACTGGCCTTTACTTCAAAGGGCACTTCAATCTTGCTGAACATTGGTCTGCATCTCCCACCGGGTGACCCGGTCGTATTCTTCGCCAGCCAGCGGAGGAAGGTTTTCTTTACGGCGGACCTCGTTGATGGTCATCCAGCCAGATCCGCCGGAGCCGCCGAGGGCGCCCTTGTAGTAAGTGGCCCGGCCTGCGCTATCTGCGCGCAGCAGCCCCTCGACAACGAACTCGACGAATAAGGCAGTTCCTGCGAACAGCTTGTCGTTGATCTCGTCTTCGATAGCCTTGATGTAGGGGCTCAAGCCGAACGTGATGAAGCCGCTGGTTTGTTGCTCCAGGTTCGATCCCATGATTGAGGTCTTACCTGCGCGGTTGGCCAGGTAAAGCGGAACGCCCCAGATGCCGGCAAGCGCTTCTTCTTGAAACTGCTGGGACTCGATGAACTGACTGTCCTTCTGGGTCATGCCAGCAGGCACGATGGTCGGCCCACCTTCGAGCAGTCCCATCTTCCCGATGTCCTCGACGTCTCCGTCGCGGATTTTCGGAAACTTGTTCAGCACTTGGTCGCGCTGCTCGGACGTGAGGAAGTTTTCGTAAATGACATAGCCACCGGTGAAGCCGCCCTTTCGCATAAAGCGGGCCGACCAGTCCTGTGCCGCCTTGGCCAGGCCCATTGCTTCCTTGTGGAATTCAACCGGTGAGAGACCGCAGATCCCGTCAGCGCTGAACAACTTGAAATGCAGCATGTTCTGAGGCGAGACCGGGAAGCGCTTCCCGTTGAGGGTCACCCAGTACAGCAGATCGTCTTCGGTATCGATTTCGACCGCATCGGCACCGACCGGCACCAGGCCAATGAAGTCCCCGTTATCGGCTCGTTCGATCAGCGCGTACCCGTTGCCGCGCAGGGCCATGTTCACTACGGCTGCTTTGATGAAGTTCAGCATCGTCATATACGGGTTTGGCTTGGCCAAAATCCGTAACGCACGCTTGTTGTTCTTCACCAGAATTCGCCCGGCGGGCTGATCTTCGAACAACTTCAACGGCAACCCTGAAACCGTCTCACTGAGGATCTTGATGCAGGACCAGACAATGGGAATTGCCATGGCTTTCTTGGGTGTGATGACCGCGCCAGAGCGCGTCTGTCCGCCGATGTCTGTCTGTACCTCAACGTATTCGCCCGTCTTGGGATCGTTGAAGCCAAAGAAACTCCAGCTCATTGGGTTGTACCAGCGAGACGCCATATTGAGCCTATAGAAGTCCGGAGTATCCGTTTTTGAGGTAGTCGTCGATGTCGCCCTTGACCTCTTCGGGAGAGCCGAGGGTTGCGCCGAACGCCATTGCCAGGGCTGACATTCCATCGATGCGGCCAGTGGCTTTGTCCTTGGCAAACTTGCGATTGCCTGCCGGGTCTTTCTGAATCACCGCGTTGGATGCGCACATCGTGAGCACTGGGTGCATACCGTGGCTTAGCCTCCCGTTGAGAAGTTCTGACTCCAAGGCGTCGATGGCTGGGGTCATGTCCTTGTAGCCTTGGCCGTACTCGACCAGAGGCAAGGTCACGCCCTGGGCCTCGGCGTCACGTTTGAAGAGATCGATTCGGTAACGGTCGAAAGCAATGGCCTGGATGTCGCCGCCAAGCTCGGCAAGAATCCGAGCGATATCGGCGGCAACGTACGCGTAGTCCACGGTGGCCCCTGGGGTGGTGAACAGAAGGCCCTCACGCGCCCAGACCTCGTACGCTTCTCGGTCACGCTTGGCGCGCTCAGCCAGTCCCTGCTCAGGCGTCCAGAAGAACGGCCACACATTCCAGTTGCCGTCGCGCTTGCCGATGACGACGAAGGCCGTAAGGTCAGTCCTGAACGAAAGGTCAAGGCCGCCGTACAGATCCATGCCATCCGGGCTATCCGGATCATCGCCGCAGCTGACCCAAACACCTTTCGAGACGAAGACGGAAACCGTCGACACCCGCTGATTCAGGCAGAGGTTTCGGAACGTGTTCTCCGATGCCGGCATTCGATTGGCGCGCTCGGCCTGCTTCTCGAGATCCGACAGCGACCTGAATGAACCGAGAGCCGGATTGGCGGCCTTCCACCCTTCGGGGTCTGTGACCTTGCAATCCTTCGGCGCCTGGTAAACGTGACTGACGATGTGCGGGTCTTGAGATTTCTCCGCGTCGTCGAGCCAGATGCTGAACAGGTCACTGTCCTGCGCAGCCTGGGTACTGATCGCAATCAGAAGCGGCGCAGCGTGAGCACCCTGGGCCGTAGTGATCGCGTCAATGAAATCGCTTTGCGGGCCGCGCACCTGACCAATCTCATCGAGGATGGCCAGAATCGGAGACAGCCCGTGCGCAGTTTTCCCTTCGGCGGAAAGCGCGCGGTACTCAACGTTCAGCGGCGTGCCGATCAAGGTCTTGCTGCTCGGCACGATGTGGATCAGCGATTGCAACTCAGGGTTGAGCTGGATCATCTTCACCGCCAGCTTGAACACCAGGCCGGCCTGTTCTCGACTCATGGCGCCGGAAACGATCTGTGAATTCTGCACCGCCTCCGGGCCGACGATATGCGCCAGCAGGATGCCGGCGATTAAGCCTGTCTTGCCATTCTTCCGGGCGATGCTGAGGTAGGCGGTACTGGTTCCTGCCGGGTTGTCGTAGACCGCCAGGATGAAGTCTTTCTGGAACTGGTCCAACACCAGAGCCTTGCCGACGTGCTGCCCTTCTGGCACGCGGCAATATTTCTCGATGAATGCGATGACTTTTTCACCGCGCGTTCTGCGCCGGGCGGCCATCAGTGCATCGCCCGAGGGATCAGGTCATCGTCATCCTGGTTCGCCAGAACCTTCTCTGCAGCCCTCTGCTTGGTCGCCTTCTTGCCTTGGTCGCGCGACTCGCCTTGTGTTGCCTGGGCATGCACTTGCAGTGTCCGGCTCAATGCCACGGCGCGACGGCTCAAAGTCTCCAGAAGGTTGTGCTTGGGGTTGATCACCTGAGTACCGCGATCATTGGTCAGAACATCGCCTTCGATATCGATCTCTTTCTGAAGGCGCTCGATGTCAGACAGGCATCTGGCAAGGTTGCCAGCTAGGACCAGGTCGGAGTCGGTCCAGCTCTCTCGCGTGCGCGCGCGCACAATGGAATCCCAAAATGGCTTGTCGGCTTTGCGGATGTTGACGAAACTTGGTGGCTTCAGCGGCCCGGCGGCTGCGGCCTGCATAGCAGCAACCGCCGATGTCGCGCTATCGGAGCGGGTGCGCTTGGCTGTCATAGTTTTTCTCAATCGTGCCGCGTTGTGTTTTGGCGGCGTTTTCCGGGTTAGAGATGAAGAAGAGGGTCGAGGGCGGTCCTATGTGGCGAAAAACATCATATTTTGACCACCCCCTAGGGGCAGTGACGTGCCTCAACCGATCCCGTCATGGATTCGCTCAATCGCGGTTCCAGTGGTGGTTCGGGTCGACCGGGATGCCTGACACGTCGTGCCCTGGCAGGATGCCGGTCTTCTCCTGCCTCTGCTTGGCGCTGTCGTGACAGGGCTTGCATAGGCTCTGGAGATTCGACGCATCAAAGAACAGACTCTCGTCGCCCTTGTGAGGCTTGACGTGGTCAACGATGTTGGCCGCTTCGACGACGTCCATTGCTCGACACATGCGACAGGTTGGCTCTGCCTGCAACTGGTGCCAGCGGAGTCGGTACCAGCGCTTCGTCTTGTATAGGTGATGCCATGGCGAGGTGCTGGCCATCTCAAGCTACGACCACTCGCTTCAACTGCTCACTGAGCAGTGCGTCAAGGTGACGACTGAGCCGGGTGGACAGTTCGCCTTCAGACTCGGCAACCAATCGCACCGACTGATCTATCGCCTGCTCGAGTGGATCGAGAGTGATCGACGCTGCGCAATCTCGAAGCGTCTCGACTTTGCCGATTGCGAATTCGATACCGGAAGTGTCGACCTCGACCTTCAGGTTGCTGACTAGCTGGCCGCTGACGACGCCGCGCTCTTTCAGACTGAAGATAGTCTCGGAGATCCGCGGCGCCTCGCCGGGACTTCCGAGGCCTCGCTCGCACGACAGATCATGAGACGCGATCTGGACGTGATGCCCGTACTCGCTCCGAAGGGCGCGATCAATCAGCTCCAGCACATGGGACTTACCGCTACCCGTTGCGCCGATAACAACGATCTCTATTACCTTGGTCATGCTGCTTGTCCTCGCCGCGTGTCGCGACACAATTTGAGTGATGTGAAAACGTGTCGCGACTTACTCGGCCTTGCGGGTTGGTAGCTTGAAGTCAGTAACCCGATCGGCAATGTTGCGGATTTTCTCAACACCCAAGAAGCCAACCCAGCCGCCGGCGAATGTGGCCATGCTCTGTGGTAGGCCGAAGAAGTCCAGGCCGCTGATGATGGTCAGGGTCAGTCCACCGCAGATGGCGCCCTCCACCAGCATCTGGCGACGTGTGCCGCCACCGTAAGTGATCCGCAAGACGGCCATGGCGCAGGACAGCGCAGCCGCATAGAGGATTGGCGAATGCTGGCTCAACCACGCAAGCGCTATCGCCCATGTGTCTGGTTTGTCTGGCATGTTTGGCATCTCGGTTCCTCCCCAGTTAGGGAGTGAAGGAATTGGTTGTAGTCCCGTCCTGGGATCAGTTGGCTTGCGGCCGGCGGAAGCGGTTCGATTCGAGATTGGCCAGGCGATGGTCGATCGCGGCAAAGCGACGATCAATTGCCAGTTCAGATTCAGCCGGCTCCCTGATAGCAAACCGGTCTGCCGACACCAGAAACTGGGAGCCCATGCCTAAACCGATACCGGCGGCGACATATTGCCCATTCACCGTGAGCTGCATCTTCACCGACCAATTGGTGGCGATCTTGCTGTCCACCGTGCCGTCCTTAATGAACGCCTCGTTCAGGTAGGTCGTACCATCGATAACGACGAAAGGATTCGCAGGTTGATCAGCAGAGCCATGCGCAGGCTCTGCCGCAGCGAGATTGCCAATCTGGAAACGGATAACGCCGTCGTGGGTGATGGTGGTGACCCCGCCTTCGATCTTGATCTGGGTGCCAGCGCTCTTCGCCTTCTCAAGGCGATCGGCCAACTCCTCGGCAGTTTCGAGTCGCGAGTAGCTCAGGAACAGGCGCGGGCTGAACGAGTCATCGCCGTAGCTCGCATCGAACTCTTCAAACTCTGCAGCGTGCCGGTATTCCTCCGGCACCTTTTGCAGCTCGGCTTCCATGAACTGAACAAGGTTGGCGGCATTCTTGGGTAAGTCGTACTTGCTGTAGCTCGCGACCTCTACTGACACCATCTGGCGATCCGGCGCTTTGCTAGCGCTTCCGAAGGTGCAGGAGTTGATTTCGAACTCGCCGGCTTGCTTGTTTAACTTCCAGCCGGAGACACCCTGCACATAGTCGTGGCTTTGAATGCTGTTGGGCAGGTTCGTGCTCATCGCGCCAATGTGTGAAGCGATCGCCTCACAGGCGCCAGCGCGGACAGTGGATTCTTGTCTGATCGACGCGGTGTTTTCGGCGACCTGCTTCAGCAACTCATCAATCGTGACGTGCTTGGACATTACGGTGCTCCGGAACGAAAAAAGGCCCGCCGATATGGCGAGCCTTGGAATGGGTGCAGGTGGCTGGTGCAACTCTCCAACTCTGGTGGGGCGGATCGCCGGGTCACATACCCCGCCCTCTCATCGCGTAGCCGCCCATTGTCCGCACGGGATTAGACGACGCCTCTACCGACTTAGCCCAGCTGCCTGGGCGATAACCTGCATAACGTGCGTGTCTTCCCACGCTGCCCGCCTGAGCCGACCCCGATAGCACACAGGTTTGGATTGCTCATGCTGCCGGTGTTCTTTCGTAACGCGTGACGAACCGGCGATACCGCGTCCAGGCCCGCCCAAAGGCCCACCCTGGCTGTGGCTTACGCTCAAATAAAATTCTTGGCACAAAAAAGCCCGACGCAATGGCCGGGCTTTGTCTGTTGTGTCGCGCTTGAAAAGCTGAACACGGTTCCATGAAAACAGGTGTTTATCCGGCAGGAAAGAACTTTTTACGCTGCGAGGCGAATTTCCTCGATCGCGCAATCAATCCACGCTACACCGGCCTTGATCACCTCCCGTGCCGAACGTTCGGAGATCCTCGCCGACTCGCCAACTCTGACCATCGTCCACTTCGCACCGAAGTACAGCCAGATGAAATTCCCCATCTGCTCGTCACGCTGAGCCAGCTTGGCCACCGCGCGATCAACTACCAAGGCGGTGTCATCCGTGACGCAATAGTTCTTCACGCCGCCCTCGGTCACGTTGTTGTCACGGATCAGCGCGTACAGCGGAGACACGTACCGGGGCACACCCATTCCATCCATGCGCCACCACCCCCATTGCTCCAGCAGGTATTCGGTGTCACCCAGTGGCTTGTCTGCGTACGTTCGTTTTTTCATGCTGCCTTCCTCGGGTTTGGCTCATCCATGCCGAACAGCTCCCGCAGCAGCTTGTCAGCGATCTTGTTTTTTGCGTTGCCTTCAGTGATCCAGCGCCTGGCGAAGTCCTCGAAGCCCAGGTTGGCGCGAGACGCGTGCCAGTCGGCAATGATGTCCATGAAAGCCGCCGAGCCGATCCGGCCATTGTGTTTTTCCAGCAGTAGGCGATTTCCCTGTTTCAGGAACTGGCACTCGACCGGGGTCAAGCTTTTGCGCGGCAGCGCCGCCGTTACGTTGTTCATAGCGTGGCACTCCGAACTTTCAGATATTCATTTGGCTTCATGTTGTTCCGGGCTTGGGCGGATAGCGCGAGGCTCCATGATCGATACGCGTCCGCCGGCGAACTGCCGATGCCCATCCAAGGCTTGCCTTTGGAGAAGCAGCAGTAGGTGGAATCGCGGCCGAAGATGGTCACCTTTGGCGGGCGCCCAGTGAAAACAGTCTTCCGATGACCCAGCCAGTCCTTGACCGCGGGCCAAATGATTTGCTGTTCTGCTTTCGAGAAGTCCGTCTTGCCGTTGTTTTCGTGCACCTCGGCGAGGCCATAGTCCTCGTTCGCGACCCAGAGCCGGAAACCGCTTGGCACGTGCAGGATGTCGTACCCCTTCCGCGCCCAGGCCCAATCATCTGGGTAGTCACGGATCGACGTAGCGATCAATTCAGCTTCCGGATACTCGGGTGCCTTGACCACTACCGCACCTTTCGGGAGGACGACTGCCCTGCCCGGTTCCAGCAATGGCGTTTTTGAAACCTCGCAGTTGGTTGCTTCGTCAGTTGCCGTGCGGGGTGTCTCCGGCGGGCGTTCCGGCGAACTGTTGAAATTCTCAAATCTAAAGCCGGTCAATCGACGGAACATCTGTTTCAGCTCGATCATGCCTTTTTCCTCCCCTTGTACTGTTCGGAGAAGGGGCGGGCGATCTCCACCTCTTCTTGGGTGGGCTCGCGGCCCGCAAAGTTTACGAAACGGCCAAATTGACCTTGGCGCTGTACCAGGCATGAGCCAGCTTCCGCCTGACGTCCCTTGTCGAGGATCAGCTCAGTAACTCCCTGTTCTCCCATTTCAGACTCTCGGTCGTAGTGCACCAAGATCACCGCGTCCGCATCCTGCTCGATCTGGCCACTCTCCTTGAGGTCGCTCGCTTGCGGCTTCTTGTTGGTCCGATTGGTGGGGCCACGGTTTAATTGAGCAAGCACCAGTATCGGAATCGCGAGCTCTCGACTGAGGTTCATGATTGCGATGGACACCTTGGCCACCGCATCCGCCCGGTTCTGCGACTTCCCATCACTCCCTACGATTTGCACGTAGTCGATCATCAGGATGTCCAGCCCGACCTCACGCCGGAGCTTGAGCGCTTCGGCGCGAATCGCCGGCATCGTCAGCCCGGGCGTGTCCAGCAGGTAGAGCTCAGCATCTTTGATTTTTCCGGCCGCGACGCCGATCCGTGTCCACTCCTCCTGCTCCAGGCACTTGACCTCATCCATCCGGCGCAGATCTACGCCGCCCAGACTCGCGATCGTCCTCAGCGTCAGTTGCTCGCCCGGCATTTCGAGACTAACAACCAGTCCGACGCCGCGACCTTGGGTGGCAACGTGATTCATGATTTGCAGTCCCAGCATCGTCTTGCCGCTACCAGGTCGGCCCCCTATCACGACCATCGATTTCTGGCGAAGGAAGCCAATCAGCTTGTCGAGATCCGCAAGCCCGGTGGATAGCTTCGGTGGCGCTCGATCGTTGAGTACGTCGTCCATGTGGTCGAGCACCGCCGGCAACACGTCACTCATGCGCTTGTAACCGGCTTTGCCGGATGCTTGCAGGTCTCGCAGGTCTGCCAGCGCCAGTCCGCACTGATCGAGGATTTCATCCGCCGGTAGGTCATCATCGACGCAGGTGTCAACGATGCGCCCGAGATCACGAAACTGGCGCACTAGCGCCCACTTCCTAATGGTCTGGGCGTAACTCTTCCAGTTAGCTGCTGACGGAACGCCACGGCAAATATCGATGGTGTATTGCAGGGTGGATGCCCCGCTCGGCAGATAGCGCTGTATTGACCCGAGAGTCACTGCGTCGACTGGCATCCGCTGCCCATGGCAGTCGCAAATTACATCGAACAGCGCCGCGTTATCTTCGTGCCAAAAGTCTCCCGATTTCATCTGAAGGATGATCTCGTCCAGCATTCCGGCGCTTTGATTGAGCGAGGCAATCATGATTGCGCCCAGCACGCCCTGTTCTGCCTCAATGCGGTAATACTTGTCCTCTTCGCTCATGTGCGCCCCCGTGCCGAGGCCCAGGTGAAGCCGACCAGCAGCGCGTTGTTCTCACGCAGCCGGTCCAGTGCCCGGGCTCCGATGTATTGCTCGAGGCTTGGCGTCGATTTCCCGTCAGCGTTCTGTTTCGACGTGGCCGGCAGATTGGAGACCACCACAGTGGGGAGAACCATCTGATACCTTCGATCAACGATTTCGTGGAGCACGCCCAGCTCGTATTCGCTCCCCTTCTGCGCGCCGATCTCATCGACCACCAACAAATCAAAACTCGCCAGCTCATTGATCACGTCGCCCTCCGTATAACCGGAGTCCCGCGCCATTGAGCGCTTGAACACTCGGACAATCTCAGCGGCCGTGGTGATCACTGCCACCGCCCCGTGCTGGCGAATAACGTGCTGAACGATGCCGCTGGCCAAGTGAGTTTTGCCGGTGCCGATATTTCCGCACATCAGCAGATTGCGGCCTGCCTGGAAATGCTCGCCGAAGTTATCGGCATAGCCCCGGCACGTTTCGAGCGCCTGGATCATGGCCGGTGTGTTGGCTCGATAGGTGGCGAAGGTGCTTTCGGCGAACCGAGGCGTGATACCCGAGCCCACAAGGGCGCTGTTGACGCTTTCAGCTTGCAGGTTGGCCAGCGCCAGCGAATGTTCCTCGCTGGACCGAGGCGCTACGCGTAGGCCGTGGAATTGGCACTGCTTGCACGGACGCACAGCCATCGAACTATCGAACTGCTCAACCTCGGAGCGATCAACCTCGCCATGAATCGGGCAGTTGCCGACGAAAGTGCGCTGCTCAGGCTGGCGACGAAAATTAGAACGCTGGGCCATTGCCGCCTCCTTGGTACATTTCTTCGGTGTGCTGTGGCAGGTTGTTGTAGGTCGAAGGCTTACCGCCCTTCGCGCCAGCGCCTGGCAGAACCGAATCGGGATAGATGTCCGACCAACTGCTGGTAGTGGACTTATCCAGCACTGCGTCCGGCTCTGGATGGTTGGCCAGCTTCTTGGCGATCAGCTCGCAGGCGCGGAGTGTCAGCGGCGCCCGTTTGGCCTTTCGCATTTCGCAGAAATCTGCCCACGCCTTTTCGGAAGCGTTCGCCGGTTTGGCCATCAGCGGATCGAACTTCTGAGCCTTCGACTTCCCACCCTTCTCTAGCGCCTTGTCGCCTTCTTTTTGGTTAAGGATGGTTAATGGGTGGTTAATGGATGGTTTGGGTGCACGCTGTGCACCCCGTTCTGTCGTGGCATGCACCCCGTTCTGTTCTGGCATGCACCCCGTTGCGTCGTCTGGTGCACCCCGTTCGGCACGGGGTGCATCCCGTGCACCCCGTTTAAGATCAAGGTCATAGCACACAGGAACGCGATCGCGCTGGGTGATGTAGGCCGCTGCAATTGCCTGATTGCCTCGAAGGATCAGCCCGGCCGCTTCCAAATCTCGGAGCCGATATTGAACCGTGCGAGGTGCCAGCCCAGTGTCCAGCGCGAGACTGGAAACCGCGGGGAAAGCAGCGCGCCCCGACTGGTCTGCGTAGTTGGCCAAGCACAGCAAAACGTGCCGCGAATGCGACTCGGTGACTTCCTGCTGTGCAAGCGCCCATGCCATGGCTTGAACGCTCATAGATCAAGCTCCCCAGTCACGCGGCGAATGAAGGCGTCGTAGGTCTCAGCCATTACCAGCCCCTGATTCTCCAAGGCCTCGCGATACGCCTTGGCCGATCCATAGAGAACCCAGCGATCACGCTCTGGCAGGCCTTTGAATGCCGCGTAACTCGGCCACGGACCGGCAATCACCGAAACCGGACCTTTCTCGGCGGTAGTGGTTTGCGTGAGGCGGTTCATTGCAGTGTCTCCCCTGGTTTGCGGCCAACGTGACCCGCCAGGGTTTCCATTGACCCTCCAGAAAGTCGAAGCACCAGCAAATGCAGCGCAGTACCCGCATTGATCACTTCATCGTTCATCGTCGCGGTTATTTGCGCGTTGCCTGCTGCAAGCGTGGCCAGCCCTCCGAGCCTTACTCGGTCGTTGTAGTTGAAAGCCGCGCACGCCAGTTCAAGATCAGTCAAATGAATGAAGTTTTCGGGCGAAACTGGCTGAGCCAGAGACTCCGAAATCGGGATCTGCATGTCTGGTGGGGTCTCGCCGGCCAGCAGGCACTTGCTCGCGATCTCCCAATGCTCGTCGGAAACCTTCTTGGCATCTGCGCCTGTCTTGCGCTCGAACAGTACCTTCAACGTCCAGTACGCCTCGATCAGCCCGACGTATACGTCATCCCGAACTTCGATGGCGCCACCATCCTCCACGAACTCCGTCGCATCCTTGACGCACTCGAAGCACTTCAACAGCAATGCAGCATCCGCAAACTTTTCGAAGAAAGCCTGATCAATTGTTTCGGGCTGCGCAGGCTTGGGAAAATCAATAACTTTACTCATGCAGAAGTCCTCTGGCGCAGCTTGAACCGGCCTTGCTGAATATCAGGATGGGTGGCGCGCTCGGCCGTCTCGAAGGTGCATTCGGCCGCGAACCGGTCGAAGCGGCGGGTGATGTCTGCTGTTGGCCAGATCGCGTATGGCTGGGCGCCGTCGTCAGCGTGCGCACTGCGAACCATGGCGAACGGCAGTGGCGCGCCGGCGATATCGCGCATCACGGCGTTGATAACCCAATGCGGAAGGCCGTGGCGCAGGTTAATGCGCTCGCGGATCGTGGTCATCGACTCAAAACCAGCCGGCCTTGAGTCGAGGTAACGGACCTGCTCGACCTGGGCGACACGGGTTTCGATCCGATCCAGCGCCAGCCGCTGCTCGGCCTGCTGGCGCTCGATGGTAATCACCGCGTTGGCCTGCGCCAGCAACTGCTCGCCGGGCGTCATTGGGCGTTGATAGCTGCCCGTCCTGCGAATGCTCGGCAGCACCTCGCCCACTACCCACGCTTCGAAGGCCTCGGCCGCTGGCATCTTCGAGCGCATGATAAGCCGGTAAAGATCGCGTTCAGGGATGACCTTTACATGCCGGACCTGACCCGCCATTTCGACGGGGTAGGTCTTCGATGCTTTGCAGTGGTTGCGCACCGCTTGATCGGTATCGGAATACTCGAGCAGATCGGCGACGTCCTTGGCGACAAACCATGGCTCGCCCTGATCATCGGTGATCACTCGGATCTCGGCGCCGCTGAAGCTGAAGGGAGTCAGGTTCATTGAGTGACCTCCGATCCGAACGCGAGCCAGTTGATATCGACCCGGCAGGCGCGAGCGATCTCGGCAATGTAAGAGGTTCGCTTCGTCCTCCCGCTTTCGATCTGGCTGATTGAGGTTTGCTCAATGCCGGCCAGCTTTGCGAGTTCGTCTTGACTCAGTCCGATAGACTCTCGAGCCAGCAGCAGCCGCTCGGCGAGGCTCGTACTTGGACCATCAGGAATGCATGACACGTTTTCCGATCGGTGATTTTGTGGCGAGGGTTCAGACTCGCCCAGCTCTTTGAACTGGTCGATGGCGCTGTAAACTCCGCCAAAACCGGTATCGCTGAAATACTTCGCGAGTTCGGCCAGGGCGCCAGCGGATTTACCGCCCCCGTGCAGATGATCGAGGTGGATGGCGCTAGTCAGTGCGTATTGCCATTCGAGCAGATCTTTGGCCGCGAGCAGTTGAAACTCAGCCTCTTGAGCCGCTTCTTGCATAGTTGGAAGTGGACTGTTCATTTGGCGACTCCCTGGTGCGGGATGTTCGCCAGCTTGTAAGCGGCCGCAGCGCCAGCGTCGGCCATGGACATCGACAGCAACGCAAGCGAGTTGATCAGCCAACCGGCGCTCATTGCGAGTTCGTCAGTGAGCTCGTTGTGATTAGCAGCATGAGCGATGAGCTCACCAATGGCGGCTACTCCATGCAGCGCGCTGATCTGAAAATTGTCATTGGCGTTGTCGATCAATTTCAGCTGGTCGACCTGCTCGGGCGTGAGTTTCGTCCCCTTCGCTGAGACGGCCGGAAATTCACGCTCAACGTCGACAATCAACTGGTTCCACATTGGCGCTTTCATTGAGCGTCCTCCTGCTTGCGTTGAACAGAACGAAGCAGCGCGGCGACGGTGCCACTGAGGAAGCTGAGGGCGCGAAGTTCGGCGCAGTAGCAGATCTCGCCATAGTTCGTGACGAAGTCGAGTCGCGAGGCCAGCTGCTCGACACCCTCGGCCAGGTCTCGGGCCAGTTCAATTCCATGATCAATGTCCCCTCCATCAAGGACCTCAAGCAGGTTGTTGTTGATTCCGCCGAACGCGATGCGCGACAGAGCTGGTTGTTGCGTTGTTTGTGGCGCGGTGCTATTTTCTGAACTCATTTTGGTTTTCCTGAAGCAAAGTGATACCGAGACACCCGTTGGCGCGGGTGCCGACTTGAAGGCTCGACTTAGGTCGGGCTTTTTTGTGCCTGGCGTTTAGGTTTCCCCATCATCCACGACACAAAATTAATGCAACCCCCTCCCCTGAGAGGGTCGTTACCTACCCGGGACGGGCTGGCGGAATAGTTGTTCGAGCGCGCATATCACATCTCCAAAAATTGCAACTCATGCCTAAACAGTGCGAAGGCAGGGGTCCGCTTTAACGATTAAAAATTTTCACAAAGGTGCACCTGTCGCCTTTTCGACTGAAGTCGTCGCAATTAATGAAAATTCTAGAAAAATAACTAGCCGCGCATTGCGCGAATCAGAGTTTGCGCATGCGGAAACTTTCGACTTGGCGTGCAGTTTCCATTGACGGCGATGCTCGAACGTCTGAGAGGTCACTGCGACATACCACTGGATGAATTCACAGCACCCCCAAAGGACTGTGCTCGAACCGAGGGCTGAGCCACAATTTGCTCCATGGTCGGCAGCCGTTCTGCCAGTTCAGGCCAGACCAAGTGCCAGTCGTGCGGTCGAAGCTCTTTTCTCGTAACTAGTCCAGAAGTAGCTCTCTCAATTCCAGAGGCCATTTCAGCTGATGCTATTTTTTGTCCGTAAGCGATGCGTCGCAGGTAACCAGCGGTCGTCTGCGTATCAGCAATGGCTTGTGGGGACGCAGTTTTCAGCCACTCCAAGAGGGCTTTGTTTCTTGCATTCATGGATAAATTCTCTTTTATCTATGCACAAAAGATAACCCAGAGGTTACCAAGCGACAACACCTAAAGGGAATTTACCCGCAGATCATTTTTTTGGGATCATGGATCGCATGGATATTTTCGAAGTTCGTCGTCAAAACCTGCGATTGCTGGTTAAAGAGAAATTTAACGGCAAGATCGCAGCGCTGGCCGAGGCTGTTGACCGCGCCGCCAGTTACCTCTCGCGCTGCCTAACTGATAATCCCAGCCACCGCAAAGGCATAGGCGAAAGGGTGGCGCGAGATATTGAGAGCAAGCTTCTTTTACCTCTCAATTGGCTCGACGTGGACAGAAGCGCAACATCTGGCCAACCCCTCGCACCAGGCGCAAGTAGCCCGGAGCATGAAGACGAATTTGGCTTGCAGCCGATGGACGCTTGGGATGAAAACACTCCCGTAAGCGCGGATGAGGTTGCTGTCCCGTTCCTTCGGGAAGTCGAGTTGTCCGCCGGATCAGGAAGGTTCTCTGTTGAGGAAAGCACGGATGCAGCGCTGCGCTTCAGCAAGCGGGACTTGAGGAAAAGTGGTGTTCAGTTTGATCAAGCTCGGTGCGTGAAGGTTCGGGGCAACAGCATGCTACCGATCCTCAGGGATGGAGCCACTGTAGGGGTGGATATTGGAAAGAGCTCGATCGGCGAGGTAGTCGATGGTGAACTGTATGCGATCAGTCACAACGGCCAGCTTCGCGTAAAGCAGGTCTATCGATTGCCGACCGGCATCCGATTGAGGAGCTTTAACCGTGAAGAACACCCCGATGAGGACTACACATTTGCCGAGCTAGGCAATGAAGAGATGCGCTTTATTGGCCATGTATTTTGGTGGGCGATGTACGCGAGGTAATGCCCACCTCTCGAAGGTAACCGCCAAACGGCGGTTTTTTTTCGCCCGCAAAATAAAAAATAACCTACAGGTGTTGCTTTAAAAATAACCTCAGGGTAACTTTGTTCCATCGCAGCCTTGCATGGAGCTACCCAAATGATCACCCCAACCATCACCGCACACGGCTTTACAGGCTTCCTCGGTCGTGGTGCAGCTCCTCGTGAGCTGGAGTGCCTGCTGGCTGTTGCAGCCGGGCGGACTTCGAAGGAAGTGGCGCGTGATCTCGGGGTCGCTCCAGACACGATCGATAAACGCCTGCTGGCACTCACTACGAAACTCGGTGTTACCCGGCGCGCTGCATTGGTGGCCGAGGCCTTCAAGCGGGGATTGATCTCACCAGCGGCTGTATTGGCAATGATCCTGGCTGTACACGCTTCGATGGCGGAAGACCCAGCGCTTCGTGTTCGCCGAGGCAGTGGTGAGCGCCGCGTCGAAACCCGCGTGGCCGTGCGCCGCATTGAGGTCGCCCTCACCGCTTAACCCAATCTGATTTTTCGCGAAAGCCAAAACCGCGGCCGGGATTCGATCGGCCTTAAAAAGCTTCACCCAACCCACGAAAGAGGATTCACCTCATGTTAAGCAAATTGTTCGGCAAGAAATCTGGCCAAGCCCGCGCAGCAGTAGCGAAGCTGGCGAACCGCGACCTGATGGAAGCAGTCGTCTACGGCAGCATCTACGTCGCGGCGGCTGACGGCGACCTCGAAGACAGCGAGCTATCCAAAATCGAGACCATCCTCAGCAACAACCCGGCCCTGCAAGGTTTCGGCGCGGAGCTGTCCAACACCATCGACCGCGCCAAGACCGATTTCAAATCCGGCGCCCGCATCCTTCGGCAGAACGCTGAAAAGGAACTGGGCGACCTGGCGCACTCCCCCTCCGAAGCTCTGACCGTACTCAACGTGATGCTGACCGTTGCCGAGGCTGACGGTGAGATCGAGCCGGCCGAACTGACGGCGCTGGAGCGTAGCGCGAAGCTCCTCGGGCTCAACCTGAAAGACCACCTGTAACCATGCTGGCCAACCTCGGCAGTAAGGCGCGTTCGCTGGCAGCCTACGGGCTCGCTGGTGGCGTCGTCTTCGTCGACTCGGCGAGTCGCATCATTTCAATGGTGGGCGACCTGGTGCTGGTCGCCTTGCTGCTGGTGGTGCTGATGGCGGGAAAGTCGAAGACCAAATAATCGGCCGGGCGGTCCAACCGCCCCGCCGCTCTCAAGGAGCAGGACCATGTTGATTCTTACCCGCCGATCTGGCGAGACGATCCGTATCGGCAATGACGTCAGCGTCACTGTTTTGGGTATCACTGGACAGCAAGCGCGCATCGGGATATCCGCGCCGGAGTCGGTCGCAGTACACCGTGAGGAAATTCACCAGCGCATTCAGGCAGGCATCCCTAAAAAGCCGGTAATGAGCCCGGCGGAAGCCCATGCCCAATTCATCGAGGATCACCTCGGCAAGCTGCCGGTTGATCAACAGCCGATGCACATCGACGACCGCGTCCGAATGGTCAACGCCGAGCCGGCCTTCCTCACTGTCGTGTTCAAGCTACCGAGCCTGAACGACGCCCAGGCACTGATAGCGCACCTGCCATATGGGCAGAAGGCGCTCGGTACCGAAGCAGAGGTGTTCGGTTACTCGGCCGGCAACCTGATGGAGAACCCCCCATGCGAGCAATGATCATCGCCGCCTTGCTGCTGATCGCCGGCCAAGCCATCGCCAGCGAGCAGGTCATCAGCGTCCAACACGACAGCCAACGCGGCGTGACTTGCTGGATCTTGAACAACACCGGAATCAGTTGCTTGCCGGATAGTTCGCTCCCAGAGCAGGCCACCCCCTCTAATCATGCAGGTCGGGCATCTCAAGCCAGTTCAGACCAAGTAAAGGCGTCGTTGGTGGCCGCCCCGCTCCCACAGGTCGAGAGGTTCCAGCTATGACCATAATTCCAGAAGGCGCAGTGATCGTTAAAGGCCAGGGCAACGAGTTCGCAAACCTTGGCTCACGCCTAGTTCGCTTCGGCCAGGCTCTGCAAGAACCCAGCACCACAGTCAGCGAGCTGGCCAAGTTGGCCGGCGCCTGCGGGATCTCGCTGAAGTTGCGGGCAGTAAGTGAGTCGGGAGGCGATCGCGATGAGTAAGCCAAATGCAGCCCAGAAGCTCGCCGCCGATCTGGCGATGCTGGCGAAGGCCGCGACGCCCGGGCCATGGGTCACTGATGGCGATTACGTGAACGAACACGGGAGCGTCACCCACGCCTACATCGCAAATGGTCGGCGCGGCGGCGGGCGTATTGCTGGCGCCTTCGCCAACTGCTTGGTGAAGACCGATGAACAGTGCCGGGCCAACGCCGCGTTCATTGCTGGAGCGAACCCCAAAGCGGTGCTGGTGCTGACGGGTGAAATCGAACGACTGCAAAACAAGGTCGACGCACTCATAGCGGCCGCACCCGTCGCCGGAGGTCTTCAATGATCAAGCGCCAAGCAATCTCGCCCACAGCGCTGCCCGCCATCGGCCAGCCGTTCGCCGGCGGCTTCTACGCTGGGCGACTGTTCTTTGATGGCGCTGAGCACGCCCTTATTGATGCCGGCCGAGAGTTCGAGCAGCCCGCGCAATGGTGGGACCGGTCCGGCCCGCGACTGAATGTTCGCGCCAGCAAGTCATACCACGATGGCTTGGCCAACACCCGAGCGATGGCCGAGGCAGGAAGCGCGATCGCGCAGAAGGTGCTGACCATGTCGATCCGTGGGCACCGGGGCTGGCACATCCCGGCGATCGAGGAGTTGCAGCTGATGCGAGCCAACCTGCTGCAGCTCGAACCTTGGGACAAGCACTGGCCCGCCGACGGCGCTGGCGGGCCAGCCCAGGCATTCGCATTGCGGGAGTACTGGTCGAGCACGCAGAAGTCATCCGCCGGCAGTGCCTGGTGTCTTCACATGCTGCCTTGGTGCACGCCGGACACGAACTGGACGAGCAAGGAAAAGGCTGTTCGGCCGGTACGCACCCTGCCAATCAAGACCGGTGCCTTCGTGCACGCCCCATCGACTGATTCGCCAGCAGCAGCCGCGGATGTGCAAGGACTTTCCAATTCGGCGGCGGTGGCCAGCGTGATCGAACGCTTCGTGAACGAAGACACCGGCAAGTTCTACGGGCGCACCGATGCGCTAGTGGCCGAACTGGCACTCATTGCAGGAGGTCGCGTATGAGTGCCGATCTGACTAAGTTGAAATCAGAGCTGCTGCTGGCGATCGAGAAGGCCGAGCATAAGCCAGGTCAGTGGGCAGAAACAGCACAGAGCATGGGCGGCATCTGTTCTCCCGGTCAACCGTTCAAAGTCGGGGAGCCATGGGCGAAAGAAATTCCATGGGCCAGCTTCAGCTTCAAACGCGACTCCTGGCTAGCAGTAGCAGCCGTGAACGCATTGCCTCGTTTTCTAGCGGAGATCGACGAGCTCACGCTTCGGGCTTGTTATTGGAGGCAGCGCGCCAAGAGCGCGGAAGGGCATCTCTGCTCTAGCGATACCAAGGCCGCAGCCATGGCATTGCAGGCGCGCACCGAGTTCGCTGGCGAGGAATGGGAGAAACTAAGCGGCTGCCAGCGGGCCAAGTTGTTGACAGCCGCAGCCATTGTGATTGGCACCGTTAACGCTCGTCGTGACTTGCGAGAACCGAAGCATAAGTGCGACGAGGTCGATCATGGCTAAGACCATCCTGCGCGTTCGTCAAGGCGCTATCGCCTACTACTTGAACGAGTCATCGGTGGGTGCCAAGAACAGCGGTCGTCGATTCATCCTGAGTCGCACCAGCGACCACGGAAAAACAAAAGACGGTTGGATCAAGGTCAACTCGACGGAGCACCAGGGGCTGGTCGACTCGGAAGGCGAAGCCGAGCGGTTCGCCGCCTGCGCCAGACTGTTCGCAAGTAAGCCACATCGCCCGCACGTTGATCGGCACCACATCCGTGGAATGGCCGGTAAGTGGGAAGGCGTGGCATTTCAAGCTCGCGTGACGCATGGGCGTGACGCGACACAAAACGCAAATCAAGAAATCGTGTCGCGACACGAAGGGGGCGGTTATGTTTCTGACGCCTGAAGAGGTTGCAGACCTGACCGGCTACAAGCGGCCGGCAGCGCAAATACGGTGGCTTACAGCCGAAAGATATGGCTTTGCAGTCGGTGGGGATGGGCACCCGAAAGTCCTACGCCAAGTTGTCATTGGCAGGATGGGTGGAGTTCAATCAAGGAAGGAGCCGGAACTTCGGCTGGGGTGAGGTGAATACAGATGCGTCCTCGCAAGAAAGACCGGCACCTGCCGGCGTGCATGTACGAGAAGCATGGCGCTTATTACCTGGTGCGCAAAGGCAAATGGAAGCGCTTGGGCTCGGACTTTCAAGCCTCGCTCGCTGAGTACGCCAAGCTGCTCGACAAGGGCAGCCAGGGCGGAATGCCGAAGCTGATTGATGACGCGCTCGAGCACATGCGCAACCGGGTGAAGCCAAAGCTCAAGCCCAACACCATTACGCAGTACGAGGCCGCTTGCGAACAGCTCAAAGAGACGTTCGCCGACTTCGAGCCGAGGGAAGTTATGCAGCGGCATGTTGTCGCCCTGAAAATGCACGGGGCGAGCACGCCCAATATGTCGAATCGAGTAATCTCGGTTCTGCGCGCTGTGTTCAATTACGCCTTGGAAAAACAGCTGGTCGATTCAAATCCGTGCATCGGTGTTAAACGTCACCCCGAACACAAACGAGACCGTTACATCACTCACGCCGAATTCGAAGTGATCTGCGCCAACTCAAGCGAAAATATGCGTGTGATTTATGAGATGTGCTATCTGACTGGGCAGCGCATTGGTGACGTTCTTGCTATTCGACTTGCCGATATAACTGCTGACGGAATAGCGTTCAAACAAGAAAAGACCAGCGCCAAACTTATCGTTCAAATGACTCCCGATCTTGAAGCGCTGATTGCACGAACTAAGGCGCTTACTCGCAAGATACGTGGCCTCACACTTTTCTGCTCTCCGCGCGGCGGAAAGCCTGTTCATTACAGCTCGGTCAAAGATGCATTTGCGATCAGTTGCAAGAAGGCTGGCGTCGAGGATGCTTCACTTCATGACCTGCGCGCGAAGTCCCTTACAGACACCGACGACCAAGGCAACGATGCGCAGAAGCTCGGCGGGCACACAGACGCCAAGATGACGCAACGTTATCTGCGCCTTCGCAAAATCAACGTAGGACTGCCGCCAACAATGCCGAAAAAATCCCTGTAGTATTAGACAGATGTGAGTTGTCAAATAGACAGGTAGAGCTGAACCCCGCGTATGACAGACCTTTCAAGCCACACTCCGATGATGCAGCAGTACTGGCGCCTGAAGAACCAGCACCCGGATCAGCTGATGTTCTATCGCATGGGCGATTTCTACGAAATCTTCTATGAAGACGCGAAGAAGGCAGCCAAGTTGCTGGACATCACTCTGACAGCGCGCGGGCAGTCGGCGGGGCAGGCGATTCCGATGTGCGGGATTCCTTACCACGCGGCGGAAGGGTATCTGGCGAAACTGGTCAAGCTCGGCGAGTCGGTGGTGATCTGCGAGCAGGTTGGCGACCCGGCCACCAGTAAAGGCCCGGTAGAGCGCCAGGTTGTACGAATCATCACGCCGGGAACGGTCAGCGACGAGGCGCTGCTGGATGAGCGCCGCGACAACCTGATTGCTGCTTTACTGGGTGACGAGCGTCTGTTCGGTCTGGCGGTGCTGGACATCACCAGCGGCAACTTCACCGTGCTGGAGATCAAGGGCTGGGAAAACCTGCTGGCGGAACTGGAGCGCGTCAATCCGGTTGAGCTTTTGATCCCGGACGATTGGCCGAAGGATCTGCCGGCGGAAAAACGCCGTGGCGTGCGTCGTCGTGCGCCGTGGGATTTCGAGCGTGACTCGGCGCTGAAAAGTCTCTGCCAGCAGTTTTCCACACAAGACCTGAAAGGCTTCGGCTGCGAAACCCTGACCCTGGCCATCGGCGCCGCCGGTTGCCTGTTGGCCTACGCCAAGGAAACCCAGCGCACCGCCCTGCCCCACTTGCGCAGCCTGCGCCACGAACGTCTCGACGACACCGTGGTACTGGACGGCGCGAGCCGGCGCAACCTGGAGCTCGACACCAATCTGGCCGGTGGCCGCGACAACACCCTGCAATCAGTCGTCGATCGCTGCCAGACCGCCATGGGCAGCCGCTTGCTGACCCGTTGGTTGAACCGTCCGTTGCGCGATCTGACTGTATTGCTGGCGCGCCAGACCTCGATCACCTGCCTGCTCGACGGTTACCGCTTCGAAAAGCTGCAACCGCAGCTCAAGGAAATCGGCGACATCGAGCGCATTCTTGCGCGGATCGGCCTGCGCAATGCCCGTCCACGAGACCTCGCGCGCCTGCGTGATGCCCTCGGCGCGCTGCCGGAACTGCAAGTGGCAATGACCGATCTCGAAGCGCCGCACCTGCAAGGCCTGGCAACCACCACCAGCACTTACCCGGAACTGGCGGCGCTGCTGGCAAAAGCCATTATCGATAACCCACCTGCGGTAATCCGTGATGGCGGTGTCCTGAAGACCGGTTACGACAGCGAACTGGATGACTTGCAATCGCTGAGCGAAAACGCCGGGCAGTTCCTGATCGATCTGGAAGCGCGGGAGAAAGCCCGCACCGGCCTGTCCCACCTGAAAGTCGGCTACAACCGCATTCACGGCTACTTCATCGAGTTGCCGAGCAAACAGGCGGAATCGGCTCCGGCAGACTACATCCGGCGCCAGACGCTGAAAGGCGCCGAGCGCTTCATCACGCCGGAACTGAAAGAGTTCGAAGACAAGGCGCTATCCGCCAAGAGCCGCGCCCTGGCGCGCGAGAAGATGCTCTACGAGGCGCTGCTGGAAGATCTGATCAGCCAGTTGCCGCCGTTGCAGGACACCGCTGGCGCACTGGCCGAACTGGACGTGCTGAGCAACCTTGCCGAACGTGCGCTGAACCTTGATCTGAACTGCCCGCGTTTTGTCAGCGAGCCATGCATGCGCATTACCCAGGGTCGCCACCCGGTGGTCGAGCAAGTGCTGACCACGCCGTTCGTGGCCAACGACCTGAGTCTGGATGACAACACGCGCATGCTGGTGATCACTGGCCCGAACATGGGCGGTAAATCCACCTACATGCGTCAGACTGCTCTGATCGTGCTGTTGGCGCATATCGGTAGCTTCGTGCCGGCTGCCAGTTGCGAACTGTCGCTGGTCGATCGGATCTTCACCCGGATCGGTTCCAGCGATGACTTGGCCGGTGGCCGTTCGACCTTCATGGTGGAAATGAGCGAAACCGCCAACATCCTGCACAACGCGACCGAGCGCAGTCTGGTGCTGATGGACGAAGTCGGCCGCGGTACCAGCACCTTCGACGGTCTGTCGCTGGCATGGGCGGCGGCTGAGCGTCTGGCGCACCTGCGTGCCTACACGCTGTTCGCGACTCACTATTTTGAACTGACTGTTCTGCCGGAAGCCGAGCCGCTGGTGGCCAACGTGCATCTCAACGCCACCGAGCACAACGAGCGCATCGTGTTCCTGCACCATGTGCTGCCGGGGCCTGCGAGCCAAAGCTACGGCTTGGCGGTTGCACAACTGGCAGGTGTGCCAAGCGAAGTGATCGTGCGTGCCCGCGAGCACTTGAGCCGCCTGGAAGATACGGCATTGCCGCATGAGGCACCGAAACCAGCCGCCAAAGGTAAACCGGCCACGCCACAACAGAGCGACATGTTTGCCAGCCTGCCGCATCCGGTACTGGATGAGTTGGCTAAACTGGATATCGACGACATGACGCCACGCCGTGCGCTAGAAATGCTCTATGCATTGAAGAACCGGATATAAGCACTGAAGAAGCGGATATAACGCAAACGGCTTCAAGCTGTTAGAATCTCGCGCGGTTTGGGATGCTGCTGGCTAATAGCCTGGCCAGCAGGCATCGCTCCCGAACCTGGCGACCCCAACCGTGAAGGGGCAACGCTGCCGCCGCCTGAGGAGAAAATTAGAAATGACCTTCGTCGTCACCGACAACTGCATCAAGTGCAAGTACACCGACTGCGTAGAAGTCTGTCCGGTGGACTGCTTTTACGAAGGCCCGAACTTCCTGGTCATTCACCCGGATGAGTGCATCGACTGCGCCCTGTGCGAACCAGAATGCCCGGCCGTAGCCATTTTCTCCGAGGACGAAGTTCCGGAGGAGATGCAGGAGTTCATTCAGTTGAACGTCGAGCTGGCCGAGATCTGGCCGAACATCACCGAGAAGAAAGAATCGATGCCGGATGCCGAAGAGTGGGATGGCGTCAAAGGCAAGATCAAAGACCTCGAACGCTGATCTGCCCCGCGTTCAATAAAAAGGCCCCTTGCGGGCCTTTTTGCTTTTCCGGGATTGCTTTTTTGCAGACAAAAAAAGGGGCGGTTTGACCCGCCCACATTTTTTCCCTATTCCCTGTGTTCCTTTTCATCGTCCTGATGAATCGCGTCCTGCGATGTCCTTTCCCCTCGTCCTTGAAGGGCGTGTCTGTCCGTCGACACAACCCCGATACTAAAGAGTTCCCTGCCAAGAGCAATTGGCGCTGGAGGCTGGAATGGGCTGTCATAAGCACTTCAAATTAATAAATCAATATATAAATCAATAAGTTAGAAAAATACCGCAATCAGAATAGACGTCTGCCTCCGTGCAAATCTTGCGAACACTTACGAAAGAGTAAGCCGAAGCTTACACAGAGAGACTACAAATGATGGAAATGCTGACCGTATGTCCGGCAACAAAAAACCCCGAACCAGTCGGGGCTTTTTGTGGGCGGTGGTTCGATGCGCTTACTGGAACAACGACTCGCTCGACAGGCCATTCTTCTCGAGAATTTCCCGAAGGCGCTTGAGGCCCTCCACCTGGATCTGTCTCACCCGTTCCCGGGTCAGGCCAATCTCAAGACCTACGTCTTCCAGTGTGCTGCTCTCGTGGCCGCGCAGACCGAAGCGGCGTATGACCACCTCGCGCTGCTTGTCGGTCAGCTCCGACAGCCATTGATCGATGCTCTGCGACAAGTCGTCATCCTGCAGCAGTTCGCATGGATCGGTTGGCCGATCATCCGTCAGGGTGTCCAGCAGGGTTTTATCCGAATCCGGACCCAGCGAGACGTCGACCGAAGAAACCCGCTCGTTCAGGCCCAGCATGCGCTTGACCTCGGCCACTGGTTTTTCCAGCAGGTTGGCGATTTCTTCGGGTGAAGGTTCGTGGTCGAGCTTTTGCGTCAGCTCCCGTGCAGCCCGCAGGTACACGTTGAGCTCCTTGACCACATGAATCGGCAGCCGAATGGTCCGGGTCTGATTCATGATGGCGCGCTCGATGGTCTGACGAATCCACCAGGTCGCGTAGGTCGAGAAGCGGAAACCGCGTTCGGGATCGAACTTTTCCACCGCGCGGATCAATCCGAGGTTGCCCTCTTCGATCAAATCCAGCAGCGACAACCCCCGATTGACGTAACGCCGGGCGATTTTGACCACCAGCCGCAGGTTACTTTCAATCATGCGCTTGCGCCCGGCGGGATCGCCACTTTGCGACAAGCGCGCAAAATGAACTTCTTCCTCCGGGGAGAGCAATGGGGAAAAGCCGATTTCGTTGAGATACAACTGCGTGGCATCGAGTGCCCGCGTGTAGTCGATGTACTTATGTTGTTTAAGTGAAGCGGAGTGTTTGGATTTGGAACGAACGGAAGGTGGAGCAGCCCCTTCATCATTCGACATCGAATCCGAATCGATGCCGGCCTCCATAAGGAGAACCTCATCGTCGATGTCAAACTCCGGCACTTCTTTACTGAGAGCCATTGTTATAGTCCTTTGGTGAGTTCGACCCCAAGCTCAAGCGACGCCTTTATCCTTGGCAGCGCTGGAGCCTGTCCCCTCTACGTGACGGAACAGGCTGGCTTACAAATCAACGTCTTGGCAGGAACTGCAGCGGATCTACAGGTTTACCTTGTCGGCGAATCTCAAAATGCAGTTTCACCCGGTCTGTACCCGTTGACCCCATTTCGGCAATTGTCTGTCCGACCTTGACCTGCTGTCCCTCCCGAACCAACAGCCGACGGTTGTGACCGTAAGCACTGACGTAGGTTTCGCTGTGTTTGATGATGACTAATTCGCCGTAGCCCCTTAAGCCACTCCCGGCGTATACCACCGTCCCATCAGACGCAGCTAAAACAGGCTGTCCCAAATCCCCGGCGATATCAATTCCTTTATTCAAACTACCGTTTGAAGAGAATTTTCCAATCAGAATGCCATTAGATGGCCATCCCCAGCCGGTCGGGGCTGGACCCGCTGGAGGCAGTGGAGCTTGGGTTTGCTTGTTGGCGACGGACGGTACTGCACCAGTAGAACCGCCCGCAGAACCGGTGGTTGTAGTGGTGGTTGTGCCATTTGCCTGACGCCGGATTACCGTAGTTTTGCTGGATGATGAAGGCGAAGAACTGGCGTTGCTTACCACCGCCGTGGACGTTGAACCGGCGCGGCCGTCGAAGCGAATTGTCTGACCCGGATGGATCGTATACGGCGTAGGAATATTGTTCCGGGCTGCGAGGGCTTTGTAGTCCCAGCCGTAGCGAAAAGCGATGGAAAACATCGTATCGCCCGGACGGACTACATATTGCCCGGTCGTCACTGTAGGACGCTGCGCGACTGCATTGTTGCGATCGACTACCCGGACATTGCTCGATTTGGTGCTGGAGCAACCCACCAGCAAGGTGCTCAAGACAAGGCCAGTCACCAGGCGCTGAAAGCTCGTGTTACCCATACGCTGCGCAATGACTGTGAGACTCACCCGCCGCTCCCTTTGTGGTGGCTGAAAAATTTTGAATGCCGGATTTCGGCATAAGTGTCGCAAGTATAACGGGCCGAATCGGCTTTACCTTTAATGAAGCGAAATCGCTTCGCGCACACGTTTGCAAGCTGACAATCTGCGCCGTTTAAACCATCGTCGCCGGAGTAAGACCGAGGCGAACGAAAGGAATTCAGCGCCTGTGCATAAATGCTCAGGCCAACGGCCCATTGAGCAAAGGCACGAAGCGAACAGCGCCCAAAACGTGTCGTGAGAAACCGTGCTCTTCACGCACGATCAGCATCAATTGCTGTACTTCCCCCGAGCCTACCGGGATCACCAGACGTCCACCCGGAGCCAACTGATCGAGCAACGCTTGCGGCACGTCGGTGGCCACGGCTGTAACGATAATGCCGTTGTAAGGCGCCAGGGCCGGCCAGCCTTCCCAACCGTCGCCCCAACGAAACACCACGTTGCGCAAGTTCAACTCGACCAGACGTTCCTTGGCGCGATCCTGCAGAACCTTGATGCGCTCAACCGAGAACACCCGCTCCACCAGTTGCGACAACACGGCCGTCTGATAACCCGAACCGGTGCCGATCTCCAGTACCTTGTCCAGCGGACCGGCCTCAAGCAGCAGCTCGCTCATGCGCGCCACCATATAAGGCTGGGAAATGGTCTGGTTATGGCCAATGGGCAGCGCCGTGTCTTCATAAGCGCGGTGCGCCAGCGCTTCGTCGACAAACAGGTGTCGCGGCGTGCGGCGAATCACTTCCAGCACCTTGGCGTTGGACAAGCCTTCTTCGTACAGGCGCTGGATCAAACGTTCCCGCGTGCGCTGGGACGTCATGCCGATGCCGCTGCGCATTCTGTCTTCGTGTTCACGAGCCATCAGCGCAGTCCCTCCAGCCAGCCGTCGAGACTTCTGAAGGCATCGTTGAAGGTGCGATCGAGCTGCAAAGGGGTGATGGAAACATAGCCTTGCATCACGGCATGAAAGTCCGTGCCCGGTCCGCCATCTTCAGCATCGCCAGCGGCAGCAATCCAATAACCGGCTTTGCCGCGTGGATCGACGACTTTCATCGGCGCCGCCGCCCGGGCACGATGGCCAAGTCGGGTCAGCTGAATACCGCGAATATGGTCGATGGGCAGATTGGGAATGTTCACGTTGAGCACCGTGCGCGGCGGCAGATCGAGCCCGGCATGGGCCTCGACCAGTTTGCGCGCAAAGTAGGCCGCCGTAGGAAGATTATCCACCTGACGTGAGACCAGCGAAAAGGCAAACGACGGACGTTCGAGGAATCGCCCTTCAAGGGCGGCCGCCACTGTCCCGGAATACAACACATCATCGCCAAGATTGGCGCCGAGGTTGATACCGGAAACCACCATATCCGGCTCACGTTCCAGCAGACCATTAAGGCCCAGATGCACGCAGTCGGTCGGTGTGCCATTGAGGCTGATAAAGCCGTTGGCCAGATATTGCGGGTGCAACGGACGGTCGAGCGTCAGCGAACTGCTGGCGCCGCTTTTGTCCTGCTCCGGGGCGATAACTACGCACTCGGTGTAATCCGCCAGCGCAGCATAAAGCGCGGCGAGACCGGGTGCGGTTACCCCATCGTCGTTAGAAATCAGAATACGCATGGGCTGTCCGTCTGCCCCACCGGCACCAGATCAACGAGTTCGCGCACCAATACGGTGGCGAAGCATCCGGCCGGGAGGACGAATTCCAGTTGCAGAATGTCAGGCTGGGGATAATGCCACGTCAACCCGCCAATGGGCAGCCGCAGGATGCGACGTTCGTGGCTCATGCCGGCGTGAATCAACCAATCTCGCAGATCCGCTTCACGGGCGGCAATCCCCTGCTCCAGATCATGGACAGCGCCAGCGGCCGGGGAGTCACCTTCGCCCCACTGCGGGCCGGTGGGATGCAGGTCGAGAATCGCCAGACGCGGATCGCTGCATTCAGCTTCACCGGCTGGAAAAAAGCTGCGGCTGTCGGTGAATGCCAGCAGATCGCCAACCAGCGCGCGCTGCCAGGTGCCATCGGCGACCCGCGCCGCCAGCACCTGATTGAACAGAAAACTGCGTGCCGTCGACAGCAGTCGCGAGCGCACATTGCGTTGCTCAGGCAACGCCTTGCGCGCCGCCCACGCACGCGCATCGACGACGTTGCCGCCGTCATGGCCGAAACGCTGAGCGCCGAAATAATTGGGAATGCCTTGCTTGGCGATCAGTTGCAGACGCTCTTCAATAGCCGCTTTATCGCCGGCGAATTGGGTCAGGCGCAGGGTAAAACCATTGGCCGAATGCGCGCCGCGTTGCAGCTTGCGCTTGTGGCGGGTGGTTTTGAGAATCTTCAGCGTATCGTTTTCCGCTGCCGACAGATCCGGATCAGCCTTGCCCGGCAGCTGCACGCTGAACCACTGACGGGTCAGCGCCTGACGATCCTTCAGCCCGGCATAACTGACCGTGCGCAGAGGCACACCGGCAGCCTTGGCGATGCGCCGTGCAGCCTCTTCAGTATTGAGGCCGCGTTTTTCGACCCAGATCCATAGGTGTTCGCCGTCACCGCTAAACGGAATATCGAGGACTTCATCGACCTGGAAATCTTCAGCGATGGCTTTCAGTACTGCGGTGCCGAGGGGTTCGCCATAGGCCCGCGGGCCGAGCAATTGCAGTTCATTCATGCGCGCAGCAACAAGGCAACGGAGTGCACGGCAATGCCTTCTTCGCGACCGACAAAGCCAAGCTTCTCGGTAGTAGTAGCTTTCACGTTCACTTGATCCAACTCAACTTGAAGATCCGCAGCGATCAGCGCGCGCATCGATTCGATATGCGGGGCCAATTTGGGTGCCTGCGCGACGATGGTGTTATCGACGTTGCCGACTTTCCAGCCTTTGGCGTGGATCAGCCCGACCACATGGCGCAACAACGCACGGCTGTCGGCGCCCTTGAACTGCGGATCGGTGTCCGGAAAGTGTTTGCCGATATCACCCAGCGCAGCGGCGCCGAGCAAGGCATCGCTCAAGGCGTGCAGCAGGACGTCACCGTCGGAATGAGCGAGCAGCCCGAAGCTGTGTGCGATTTGCACGCCGCCCAGAGTAATGAAATCGCCTTCAGCGAAACGGTGCACATCATAGCCGTGGCCAATACGCATAAGAAAAAACGCCCCGATTTTTGTCAGGGCGTGATTCTACCTGCATTAACCGCGCAGAGCGCGTGCGTGATGCTGCAAGTGGTCGTCTATAAAGCTTGAGATGAAGAAATAGCTGTGGTCGTAGCCCGGTTGAGAGCGCAAGGTCAGCGGATGGCCCGCTTGTTTTGCTGCTTGTTGCAGGGCTTCCGGTTTGAGTTGGGTGGCGAGGAAGTCGTCGCGATCACCTTGGTCAACCAGCAGCGGCAGCTTTTCATCGGCCTCGGCGATCAGCGCGCAGGCATCCCATTCTTTCCACTTCGAACGGTCTTCGCCCAGGTAACGGGAGAACGCCTTCTGCCCCCACGGGCAATCCATTGGATTGTTGATCGGCGAAAACGCCGACACCGATTGGTAACGCCCCGGATTGCGCAATGCACAAACCAGCGCTCCGTGACCGCCCATAGAGTGCCCGCTGATGCTGCGCTTATCGGACGCCGGGAAATGCGCTTCAACCAGTGAAGGCAATTCCTGCACGACATAGTCATGCATCCGATAGTGCCGCGACCAGGGTTCCTGCGTGGCATTCAGATAAAAACCGGCACCGAGACCGAAATCCCACGCGCCATCCGGATCGCCCGGGACATCAGGGCCGCGCGGACTGGTGTCCGGCGCCACGATGATCAAGCCCAGCTCGGAGGCCATGCGCATGGCGCCAGCCTTCTGCATGAAGTTCTCATCGGTGCAGGTCAGACCCGACAGCCAATACAACACCGGCAGCTTGCCGCCCTGCTCCGCCTGCGGCGGCAGGTACACGGCAAATACCATGTCGCAACCGAGCACGTCGGATCGGTGGCGATAGCGCTTGTGCCAACCACCGAAACTTTTCTGACAGGAGATGTTTTCCAGACTCATGTAAAGACTCCTACGCGGCCACAGCAACAAGCCTTCACGACTTGTTGCCATGTCACCACGATTGATCAGAAATGAATGACGGTGCGAATGCTCTTGCCTTCGTGCATCAGGTCGAACGCCTTGTTGATATCTTCCAGGCCCATGGTGTGGGTGATGAAAGTATCCAGCGGGATTTCGCCGCTTTGCGCCATGTCGACATAGCTTGGCAACTCGGTACGGCCGCGCACGCCACCGAACGCCGAACCGCGCCAGACGCGACCGGTGACCAACTGGAATGGACGGGTAGAAATTTCCTGACCCGCGCTGGCAACACCGATGATTACCGACTCGCCCCAGCCTTTATGGCAGCACTCAAGGGCTGCGCGCATCAGTTGCACGTTGCCGATGCATTCGAAGGAGAAGTCGACGCCGCCATCAGTCATGTCGACGATCACTTCCTGGATCGGACGATCGAAGTCTTTCGGGTTCACGCAGTCGGTGGCGCCGAGCTGCTTGGCGATTTCGAATTTGGCCGGGTTGATATCGATAGCGATGATGCGTGCAGCCTTGGCTTTCACCGCGCCGATCACTGCAGACAGGCCGATGCCACCCAAACCGAAGATCGCCACGGTGTCACCCGGTTTGACTTTGGCAGTGTTGAGCACTGCGCCGATACCGGTGGTGACACCGCAACCGAGCAGGCAGACCTTTTCCAGTGGCGCATCTTTAGAGATCTTGGCCACGGAGATTTCCGGCAACACGGTGTATTCCGAGAACGTCGAAGTACCCATGTAGTGGAAAATCGTTTCGCCCTTGTAGGAAAAGCGCGAAGTGCCATCCGGCATCAGGCCTTTGCCCTGAGTCGCACGAATCGCCTGACACAGGTTGGTCTTGCCCGACTTACAGAATTTGCACTGGCCGCATTCCGGGGTGTATAGCG
Organism: Pseudomonas sp. LBUM1648; assembly: GCF_059716145.1. Classification (NCBI taxonomy): domain Bacteria; kingdom Pseudomonadati; phylum Pseudomonadota; class Gammaproteobacteria; order Pseudomonadales; family Pseudomonadaceae; genus Pseudomonas; species Pseudomonas sp. LBUM1648. The sequence goes on along the minus strand of NZ_CP166808.1, from coordinate 1,298,147 downwards.
GAATCACGTGATCGCCGACGGCAACCGACGTCACGCCTTCGCCGATGGCTTCAACGATTGCGCCACCTTCGTGGCCGAGGATCGACGGGAAGATGCCTTCCGGGTCAGCGCCGGACAGGGTGTAAGCGTCGGTGTGGCAAACGCCGGAAGCCACCACGCGCAGCAACACTTCACCAGCCTTGGGCATGGCGACATCGACTTCTACGATTTCCAGCGGCTTCTTGGCCTCGAAGGCAACGGCGGCGCGCGACTTGATCATGCTGACTCTCCAGTGAATCCATTGAATAAAAAAACCAGACAAGGAGTGTAATACATGGCTTTACGATGAATAATCAGGCCAAAAGCAAAACATTATTGCCACACAGGGATAATCCCGATGTCCGAAAACCGCTGGGAAGGCATCGACGAGTTCGTCGCCGTCGCCGAATGCAGCCAGTTCACCGCCGCTGCCGAACGTCTTGGGGTTTCTTCCTCGCACATCAGTCGACAAATCGTACGACTGGAAGAGCGCTTGCAGACACGCCTGCTCTATCGCAGCACACGTCGCGTGACGCTGACCGAAGCCGGGCAAACCTTTCTCCAGCACTGTCAACGATTGCAGGACGGTCGCGAAGAAGCCTTGCGCGCGGTCGGTGATTTGACCAGCGAACCGAAGGGCATGCTGCGCATGACTTGCGCGGTGGCCTATGGCGAACGTTTTATCGTGCCGCTGGTGACGCGATTCATGGGGCTGTACCCACAACTGCGCATCGATATTGAATTGAGTAACCGCCAGCTCGATCTGGTGCATGAAGGGCTGGATCTGGCGATTCGACTGGGTCGACTACAGGACTCGCGCTTGGTCGCCACACGGCTGGCGCCAAGGCGCATGTATTTGTGCGCATCACCGTCCTACGTCGAACGGTATGGACGCCCACACAGCTTGTCCGAATTGACCCGACACAATTGCCTGATCGGCAGTTCGGACATCTGGCAGCTTGAGCAAAACGGCCGGGAATTTTCCCAGCGGGTACAGGGAAACTGGCGCTGCAACAGTGGGCAAGCGGTGCTGGATGCCGCGCTACAAGGGGTTGGATTGTGTCAGTTGCCGGATTATTACGTGCTGGAGCATCTGCACAGTGGCGCGTTGATTTCGTTGCTGGAGGCGCATCAGCCGCCGAACACGGCGGTGTGGGCGCTGTATCCGCAGCAGCGACATTTGTCGCCGAAGGTGCGCAAGTTGGTGGATTTTCTCAAGGAAGGATTGGCCGAGCGGCCGGAGTATCGAATTTAAAGGTTTTGATCTTCTAGCGGCGGTTAGTCCAACGCTGCCGCAACCATTCCAGATCTTCAGGACGGGTCACCTTGAGGTTATCCGCGCGCCCCTCGATCAGACGCGGCGCCAGGCCCGCCCATTCCATCGCCGAGGCTTCATCGGTGATCACGGCATCCGCCACCAGGCTGTCCGCCAACGCCCGATGCAACGCGCCAAGGCGGAACATCTGCGGCGTATAGGCCTGCCAGATCACACTGCGATCGACGGTCTCGACCACACGACCGTTTTTGTCGACCCGCTTCAGCGTGTCGCGCGCAGGCACTGCGAGCAAACCACCCACCGGATCACTCGCCAGTTCAGCGAGTAACTTGTCGAGATCATCGCGACTCAGGTTGGGCCGTGCCGCATCGTGCACCAGCACCCAATCCTCATCATCGGCACCTTGGGCATGCAGATGCAGCAAGGCATTGAGCACCGAACCGGAGCGCTCGGCACCGCCCTCAACCCGCTGAATACGCGGATCGTTGACGCAGGCGAGGTTCGGCCAATAAGGATCATCAACAGCAAGACTGACCACCAAGCCCTTGAGGCTCGGGTGATCAAGAAAACAGCCGAGGCTGTGTTCGAGAATTGTGCGCCCGCCCAGTTGCAAGTATTGCTTGGGACGGTCCGCGGCCATACGGGCACCGACGCCCGCGGCAGGAATCACGGCCCAGAAGGCCGGCAGGGAATCGATCATTGGGCCAACTGGTAAAGGGTTTCGCCGTCCTTGACCATGCCCAGCTCATGACGAGCCCGCTCTTCAACGGTCTCCATGCCTTTCTTCAGCTCGCTGACTTCTGCGTCCATCACCCGGTTGCGCTCCAGCAAACCTTCGTTCTCGGCATGTTGCTCAGCAATCTGCTGATTCAGCTCGGCGACTTGCGCCAGACTGCCATTGCCCACCCACAGGCGGTACTGCAGACCGGCCAGCAGCAAGAGCAAAACGAGAAACAACCAGTAAGGACTGCGCATCGAATATCAGGTATCCAGTGAAAAAAGACAGCCACGCCAAAACTTTGAAACGTCTGATAGCACGAAGCCTGGAAGATCCAGGCTTGTGCTGTTAAGGCATCAGATTAGTGGCAAATCCATCGCTGTCACGACTTTTCCGACACAATCCGGTGTCTTTTTACCATTTACAACTTAGCCGCGGAACTCGGAGCGACCGTTGTACTTGGCCTTGCCATTCAACTGCTCTTCGATACGCAGCAGTTGGTTGTACTTGGAAACGCGGTCGGAACGGCACAGCGAACCGGTCTTGATCTGGCCAGCCGAGGTGCCCACAGCCAGGTCGGCAATGGTCGAATCTTCGGTTTCGCCGGAGCGGTGCGAGATCACGGCGGTGTAACCGGCAGCCTTGGCCATCTGGATGGCTTCCAGGGTTTCGGTCAGGGTGCCGATCTGGTTGAACTTGATCAGGATCGAGTTGGCGATCTTTTTATCGATGCCTTCTTTCAGGATCTTGGTGTTGGTCACGAACAGGTCGTCGCCTACCAGTTGAACCTTCTCGCCGATCTTGTCGGTGAGGATCTTCCAGCCAGCCCAATCGGACTCGTCCAGACCGTCTTCGATGGAGATGATCGGGTAACGCTCGGTCAGGCCTTTGAGGTAGTCAGCGAAACCTTCAGCGGTGAACACCTGGCCTTCGCCGGACAGGTTGTACTTGCCGTCTTCGTAGAATTCGCTGGCCGCGCAGTCCAGTGCCAGGGTCACGTCGGTGCCCAGTTTGTAACCGGCGTTGGCCACGGCTTCGGAGATCACTTTCAAAGCGTCTTCGTTGGACGCCAGGTTCGGTGCGAAACCGCCTTCGTCGCCAACGGCAGTGCTCAGGCCACGGGCCTTCAGCACAGCTTTGAGGTGATGGAAAATCTCGGTGCCCATGCGCAGACCTTCCGAGAAAGACTTGGCGCCAACCGGCTGAACCATGAATTCCTGGATGTCGACGTTGTTATCGGCGTGCTCGCCACCGTTGATGATGTTCATCATCGGCACCGGCATCGAGTAAACACCCGGTGTGCCGTTCAGGTTAGCGATGTGTGCGTACAGCGGCAGATCCTGATCCTGTGCAGCAGCCTTGGCCGCAGCCAGGGACACGGCGAGGATGGCGTTGGCGCCCAGGGTCGCTTTGTTTTCAGTACCGTCGAGTTTGATCATCGCGTGATCCAGCGCTTTCTGGTCGCTTGGGTCGGTGCCCAGCAGCAAATCGCGGATCGGACCGTTGATGTTGGCTACCGCTTTGAGCACGCCCTTGCCCAGGTAACGGCTCTTGTCGCCATCACGCAGCTCGAGCGCTTCACGCGAGCCAGTGGATGCACCGGACGGCGCGCAAGCGCTGCCGATGATGCCGTTGTCGAGAAGCACGTCCGCTTCCACGGTGGGATTGCCACGGGAGTCGAGAACTTCACGACCTTTGATGTCGACGATTTTTGCCATTGTTGTAAACACTCCAAAGTTGACGAAAACGACGCAGCTAGAGGAAATCTTTTTACCGTCGGCAAGGGGTGTACGGCGGGCAGCTTGCAGACGATAACGCTCATGCCCGAGGGCATGAGCGACAAATCGTGCGGTACTTTACCGGAGAATTGAGGTTTACGCGGTTTCTACCGTCGGAAAACTCTTCACCAGTTCGTCCAAGGCTTTGAGCTGGGCCAGGAATGGCTCCAGTTTGTCCAGACGCAAGGCGCAAGGGCCGTCGCATTTGGCGTTGTCCGGATCCGGGTGAGCTTCGAGGAACAGACCTGCCAGGCCTTGGCTCATGCCAGCCTTGGCCAGATCCAGAACCTGCGCACGGCGACCGCCGGCGGAGTCGGAACGACCGCCAGGCATTTGCAGCGAGTGGGTCACGTCGAAGAATACCGGGTACTCGAACTGCTTCATGATGCCGAAGCCGAGCATGTCGACCACGAGGTTGTTGTAGCCGAAACTCGAACCACGCTCGCAGAGAATCAATTGATCGTTACCCGCTTCCACGCACTTGTTCAGGATGTGCTTCATTTCCTGAGGCGCGAGAAACTGGGCTTTCTTGATGTTGATGACAGCGTTGGTCTTGGCCATCGCGACGACCAGATCGGTCTGGCGCGACAGGAAGGCCGGCAGTTGAATGATGTCGCAGACCTCCGCGACGACCGCGGCCTGGTCAGGCTCGTGGACGTCGGTGATGATCGGCACGCCGAAGGCTTGTTTGATGTCCTGGAAGATGCGCATGCCCTCTTCCAGGCCAGGACCGCGATAAGAGGCGACAGAAGAACGGTTGGCCTTGTCGAAACTGGCCTTGAACACGTAAGGGATGCCGAGTTTTTCGGTGACCTTCACGTACTCTTCGCAAACCTGCATGGCCATGTCACGGCTTTCCAGCACGTTCATGCCGCCGAACAGCACCATGGGTTTGTCGTTGGCAATCTCGATGTCGCCGACGCGGATGATCTTCTGTGCCATCGGGGTTACGCCTTCTTCTGGTGTTGAGCCAACGCTGCTTTGACAAAACCGCTGAACAGCGGATGGCCATCACGTGGTGTCGAGGTGAACTCAGGGTGGAACTGGCAAGCGACGAACCATGGATGATCCGGTGCTTCGACCACTTCAACCAGCGCAGCATCGGCGGAACGACCGGAGATTTTCAGGCCGGCTTCGATGATTTGCGGCAGCAGGTTGTTGTTCACTTCGTAACGGTGACGGTGACGCTCGACAATCACGTCCCTGCCGTAGCAATCGTGCACTTTGGAACCGGCTTCGAGCAGGCAGTCCTGAGCGCCAAGGCGCATGGTGCCGCCCAGGTCAGACGATTCGGTACGCACTTCAACGGCGCCGGTGGCGTCTTCCCACTCGGTGATCAGACCAACGACCGGGTGACCGCTGGCGCGATCGAACTCGGTGGAGTTGGCGTCTTTCCAGCCCATCACGTTACGGGCGAACTCGATGACCGCCACTTGCATGCCGAGGCAGATGCCGAGGTAAGGAACCTTGTTTTCGCGAGCGTACTGAACGGCAGTGATCTTGCCTTCCACACCACGCAGACCGAAGCCACCCGGTACCAGAATCGCGTCAACACCTTCCAGCAGCGCAGTGCCCTGGTTTTCGATGTCTTCGGAATCGATGTAGCGCAGGTTGACCTTGGTACGGTTGCTGATGCCGGCGTGACTCATCGCTTCAATCAGCGATTTGTAGGCGTCCAGCAGTTCCATGTACTTGCCGACCATGGCGATGGTGACTTCGTGTTCCGGGTTCAGCTTGGCATCTACCACCGCTTCCCACTCGGACAGGTCAGCGCTGCCGCATTGCAGGCCAAAACGCTCGACAACGAAATCATCCAGGCCCTGGGAGTGCAGGATGCCCGGGATCTTGTAGATGGTGTCGGCGTCTTCCAGCGCGATCACCGCACGTTCTTCAACGTTGGTGAATTGCGCGATCTTGCGACGAGACGAAATGTCGATCGGGTGATCGGAGCGGCACACCAGTACGTCTGGCTGCAGGCCGATCGAACGCAGTTCCTTGACGGAGTGCTGGGTAGGCTTGGTCTTGGTTTCGCCAGCAGTGGCGATGTACGGAACCAGGGTCAAGTGCATCAGCATCGCGCGCTTGGCGCCGACTTCGAAACGCAACTGGCGGATGGCTTCGAGGAACGGTTGCGACTCGATGTCACCCACGGTGCCACCGATTTCGACCATCGCCACGTCAGCGTCACCGGCACCCTTGATGATGCGGCGCTTGATTTCGTCGGTGATGTGCGGAATCACCTGGATGGTTGCACCCAGGTAGTCACCACGGCGCTCTTTGCGCAGCACGTGCTCGTAGACACGGCCGGTGGTGAAGTTGTTGTTCTGGGTCATGGTCGTGCGGATGAACCGCTCGTAGTGGCCCAGGTCCAGGTCGGTCTCGGCGCCGTCGTGGGTGACGAACACTTCACCGTGCTGGAACGGGCTCATGGTGCCCGGGTCGACGTTGATGTACGGATCCAGCTTAAGCATGGTGACCTTAAGCCCCCGCGCCTCCAGGATGGCCGCCAATGAAGCCGAGGCAATGCCTTTCCCCAATGAAGAAACAACACCGCCCGTGACGAATATGTAGCGCGTCATGAAAAACCCTAGAAGTCTGCGTTAAAGCGGTACGAGCCGCCGGGGAAAGCGAAGGAAGGCCGAAGCCCCCGATCACCTGCATTAATCACAGTGCACCTTTCAAAAAAACCGCCGCGTTGGGACAGACCGGCAGATGAAACACCGGTACGTTGCTCGCTACACATTTTTTGGAATCGCCCAGCAAAGACTGCTTGGTAATCGGCAACTCCTGCAATTCAGGCGAATCCACAGAAGTTGTATCAAGAAGGGAGCGTAGTCTACCGGAATGCCCCTTTCATCTCAAACCTTGATCTTCGTCTGTTGGCTGCCAATGCAATTGCCAGCCGTCCTGCCCATTGCCATCAAGACCCGGCAGGTTCGCCACCGCGAGCAATTCTTCGCCCCGAAACAGCAGCGGCAATCTGCCACGCACGAAGCCCGGCACCGCGCGTTCATTGAGCAGCCGCTTAAGATCGCGACGGCCGCGATCCGCGAGATGCATCACTTCGCCGCCCTGACGATAGCGGATCTGCAACGGCCCGACGGGAGTCTGACCGCTGAACATGACACGTCCGTTATCGGGCAAGCGTAGCGGTGACGACAGGTCATGCCAGTCGCTGCCGATCATCGGTGCTCGCAGCCACTTGCCGCTCAACCACCACAGACGACCGACGCTGCGGTGCAACTCGCCATCGGCCAGACGCCAGACCGGTGTCGCATCGTGGGCGGCGTCGCACAGATCCGACCAACCCGACCAATGGTCAGTGTCGGGCAACCGTGTCAGCGGTTCGAGCCAGTGACTCAAGGCATTTCGCTGACGAGCGGCAGACAGCGCGGCCAGCGGCGCCAACTCAAGTGAGCGCAATCCCAGCCATTCGAATTCATGACGGGTGAGGGCCTGGGCCAGATCCACCTGCGCCAACTCGTTAAGCAAGCCTTGCGCCTCGCGCAGATGCGCGGCGCTGCGGGCCATGCTGGCCTGCGCTTGCGGCCAGCGTCCGGTCAGCGCCGGCATGACCTGATGGCGCAGATAATTACGCGAAAACTGCCGGTCCTGATTCGACGGATCTTCAATCCAGTGCAATTGATGAGTTTGTGCGTAGGCTTCCAGCTCCGCGCGGGTAACATCGAGCAACGGCCGAACCAAAGCCCCCTGCCCCAGCGGACGCTGTTGTGGCATCCCCGAAAGACCGCGCATTCCCGCACCGCGCATCAGACGGAAAAGCAGGGTTTCGGCTTGATCATCACGGTGCTGACCGGTCAGCAAGACGTCATCAGACTGCGTCACCGAACTGAACACCGCATACCGCGCATCCCGCGCCGCCCGTTCCAGACTCGCCCCCGGTTGCACCGTCACCCGCTCCACTCGTAACGGAACCCCCAGCGCATCGCAGACAGACTGGCAATGCGCCGGCCACGCATCGGCCGCAGCCTGAAGGCCGTGATGGATATGGATGGCGCTTAGCGCCGGAAGGGATTCGGATTTAGCGAGATGAGCGAGCAGATGCAGCAGGACGGTGGAGTCGAGACCACCGGAGAAAGCGATGCGCCAATGAGCGGCATTGCGCCAAGGCTCAAGACTCAGCAGAAGCCTTGCAGGCAAATCAATCGATGATCGATCCATATCTTTCTCTTTGCCCAAATCAAATGTGGGAGCGAGCCTGCTCGCGATAGCGGTGTAACAGCCAACACATTGGTTGAATGTTACCCCCTCTTCGCGAGCCGGCTCGCTCCCACATGGGTATTGCGCAGTCGACTTAGAGACCGTAGCTCATCAGTCGATCATAACGGCGCTTCAACAGCGCTTCGTTGTCGAACTTCTTCAGCATCGCCAGTTGCGAGCTAAGCTCGGCACGGATCGAAGCCGCAGCGCTTGCCGGATCACGGTGCGCGCCGCCCAGAGGCTCGCCAATCACCTTGTCGACAATGCCCAGGCCCTTCAGACGCTCGGCGGTGATGCCCATCGCTTCAGCGGCATCCGGCGCTTTTTCGGCGGTTTTCCACAGAATCGACGCGCAACCTTCCGGCGAGATCACCGCATAGGTCGAGTATTGCAGCATGTTCAGCTGATCACAGACACCGATCGCCAAAGCACCGCCGGAACCACCTTCACCGATAACAGTGGCGATGATCGGGGTCTTCAGGCGCGACATGACCCGCAGGTTCCAGGCAATCGCTTCGCTCTGGTTGCGCTCTTCAGCGTCAATGCCAGGGTAGGCGCCCGGGGTGTCGATGAAGGTCAGGATAGGCATTTTGAAACGCTCGGCCATTTCCATCAGGCGACAGGCCTTGCGGTAGCCTTCCGGACGCGGCATACCAAAGTTGCGGCGTACCTTCTCGCGCACTTCACGGCCCTTCTGGTGACCGATGATCATCACCGGTTGATCGTCCAGACGGGCGATGCCGCCAACGATCGCAGCGTCGTCGGAGAAGTGACGGTCGCCGTGCAGTTCGTCGAACTCGGTGAAGATGTGCTCGATGTAATCGAGGGTGTACGGGCGTTTCGGGTGACGCGCCAGGCGTGCGATCTGCCAGCTGGTCAGCTTGCCGAAGATGTCTTCGGTCAGCGTTTTGCTCTTGTCCTGCAGGCGGGAGATCTCATCGCCGATATTCAGCGAATTGTCATTACCGACCAAGCGCAACTCTTCGATCTTGGCTTGCAGGTCGGCGATCGGCTGTTCGAAATCTAGAAAATTCGGGTTCATAGGCGTCCGTCTTGGGTCGTGTCCCAAATGAGCTTGGGCCGGCCGGTTGTCTATTCGCGCCCTACCTTAAGGAAAAGGCGCGCTAAGGTCGAGATTAAAAATTCAGGTCGCGGGCAAGGCGCTTGATAGCACCCTGCCGGTCAACGGTATTGGAGGAAGACGTTGTCTCGCCCGAACTGGTCACGCAGGGCTTGAATCAACGCATCCGCCGGGTCGATCCGCCAGGTCTCGCCGAACTGCAGCAAGGTCTTCGCATCAGGACTGGTGTACTCCATGGTGATCGGGCACGCCCCGCGGTGACGCTTGAGCAAATCACCCAACCAGCGTAGCTGATCGCCTTTCAGATCCTGGGTCTGCAGTTTCAGACGCAGGCTCTCGGCGAGGTTGGTACGCGCATCTTCCATGCTCATCACCCGCTTGACCCGCAGGCGCAGGCCGCCGGAGAAGTCATCGTTGCTGACCTCACCTTCAACAACCACCATCGCGTCGGTCTGCAACAACGACTGCGCGGAATGGAACGCTTCGGCAAACAGCGACGCCTCGATCCGTCCGGAGCGGTCGTCGAGGGTGATGAAGCCCATCTTGTCGCCCTTTTTGTTCTTCATCACTCGCAGGGCAATGATCATCCCGGCCACGGTCTGCGTATCGCGGGCCGGTTTCAGATCGATGATGCGCTGACGGGCAAAACGGCGGATCTCGCCTTCGTATTCGTCAATCGGGTGACCGGTCAGGTACAGGCCCAAGGTGTCTTTTTCACCCTTGAGGCGCTCCTTGAGAGTCAATTCCTTGGCCTTGCGATGAGTCGCATAAACGTCAGCATCTTCCTCGACAAACAGCCCGCCAAACAGGTCGGCGTGACCACTGTCGTGGGTGCGAGCGGTTTGCTCGGCAGCCTTGATCGCCTCTTCCATCGCCGCCAGCAGCACGGCGCGGTTGCGGTCGATGTTGGCCTGATAAGCCTTTTGTTCGTCGTGGAAATACGGCCCAAGACGATCCAGTGCGCCGCTGCGGATCAGACCGTCGAGGGTGCGCTTATTAATGCGCTTGAGGTCGACACGGGCGCAGAAATCGAACAGATCCTTGAACGGGCCTTCCTGACGCGCCTCGGTGATCGCTTCCACCGGACCTTCGCCGACACCTTTGATCGCGCCGAGGCCGTAAACAATGCGGCCGTCGTCGTTCACCGTGAACTTGAATTCCGAAGTATTCACATCCGGCGCGTCGAGACGCAGCTTCATGGTGCGAATTTCTTCGATCAAGGTCACGACCTTGTCGGTGTTGTGCATGTCCGCCGACAGTACCGCGGCCATGAATGGCGCCGGGTAGTGAGTTTTCAACCAGGCCGTCTGGTACGACACCAGACCATAAGCGGCAGAGTGAGACTTGTTGAAGCCATAACCGGCGAATTTTTCCACCAGGTCGAAAATGTTACCGGCGAGGTCAGCGTCGATATTGTTGGTCTTGCAACCTTCAATGAAGCCGCCGCGCTGCTTGGCCATCTCTTCGGGCTTTTTCTTACCCATTGCCCGACGCAGCATGTCCGCACCGCCGAGAGTGTAACCGGCCATGACCTGAGCAATCTGCATCACCTGTTCCTGATACAGGATGATGCCGTACGTCGGCGCCAATACCGGCTTGAGGCCTTCGTATTGGTAGTCGGAGTGCGGATACGCCAGTTCGGCGCGACCGTGCTTACGGTTGATAAAGTCGTCAACCATGCCGGACTGCAGCGGGCCCGGACGGAACAGGGCCACCAGTGCGATCAAGTCTTCCAGACAGTCGGGCTTGAGTTTTTTGATCAGCTCTTTCATGCCGCGGGATTCAAGCTGGAAGACCGCCGTGGTTTCAGCTTTTTGCAGCAGCGTGTACGTCGGCTTGTCATCCAGCGGGATAAACGCGATATCCAGCGGCGGCTCGTCGACCTTGGCGCGGTCACGGTTGATGGTCTTCAGCGCCCAGTCGATAACCGTCAGGGTGCGCAGACCGAGGAAGTCGAACTTCACCAGACCGGCCGCTTCAACGTCGTCCTTGTCGAACTGGGTTACCAGACCGTCACCGGCCTCGTCGCAGTAGATCGGCGAGAAATCAGTCAGCTTGGTCGGCGCGATCACCACACCACCGGCGTGCTTGCCGACGTTACGCACAACGCCTTCAAGCTTGCGCGCCATCTCCCAGATTTCCGCAGCCTCTTCATCGACCTTGATGAAGTCACGGAGGATTTCTTCCTGCTCGTAGGCTTTTTCCAGGGTCATGCCGACTTCGAACGGAATCATCTTCGACAGGCGATCCGCCAGGCCGTAGGACTTGCCCTGCACCCGCGCCACATCTCGCACCACAGCCTTCGCCGCCATGGAACCGAAAGTGATGATCTGGCTTACCGCGTTGCGGCCGTATTTCTCGGCCACGTAGTCGATCACCCGGTCACGACCGTCCATGCAGAAGTCGACGTCGAAGTCGGGCATCGATACCCGTTCCGGGTTAAGGAAACGTTCGAACAGCAGGTCATATTCCAGCGGGTCAAGGTCAGTGATTTTCTGTACGTAAGCCACCAGCGAGCCGGCACCCGATCCACGGCCAGGACCTACTGGTACGCCGTTGCTCTTGGCCCACTGGATAAAGTCCATCACGATCAGGAAGTAACCCGGGAAGCCCATCTGGATGATGATATCCAGCTCGAAATTCAACCGGTCGACATAGACCTGACGCTTGGCCTCGTAATCTTCGGTGGTGTCTTTTGGCAGCAGAACCGCGAGTCGCTCCTCCAGACCGTCGAAGGACACTTTGCGGAAATACTCGTCGATGGTCATGCCATCGGGAATCGGGAAGTTGGGCAGGAAGTGCGTGCCCAGTTTCACGTCGATGTTGCAGCGCTTGGCAATCTCGACGGTGTTTTCGATGGCGTCGGGAATGTCGCTGAACAGCTCAGCCATTTCCTCGGCACTTTTGAGGTATTGCTGGTCGCTGTAATTCTTCGAACGCCGTGGATCATCGAGGGCGCGGCCCTCACCGATGCATACGCGGGTTTCGTGGGCAGCGAAGTCTTCCTGCTTGATGAAGCGCACATCGTTGGTGGCCACCAGCGGCGCGCCAAGCTTGTCAGCCAGGGCCACGGCGCCATGCAGTTGCTCTTCATCGTTGGGACGGTTGGTGCGCTGGATTTCCAGATAGAAGCGATCCGGGAACACGCTCATCCATTCGCGCGCCAGGGCTTCGGCTTCAGCCGGGTTGCCACCGATCAGCGCCATGCCGATCTCGCCTTCTTTGGCGGCGGACAGCATGATCAGGCCTTCGTTGGCTTCGGCGACCCACTGGCGCTCGATGATAATCATGCCGTTGCGCTGGCCGTCGATGAAGCCGCGCGAGATCAACTCGGTGAGGTTGCGATAACCCTTGGCGTTCATCACCAACAGACTGATTCGGCTCAGTGGCGCGTCCGGATCCTTGTTCGACAGCCAGAGGTCGGCGCCGCAGATCGGCTTGATGCCCGCGCCCATGGTGTTTTTATAGAATTTGACCAGGGAGCACATGTTGTTCTGATCGGTGACCGCCACGGCCGGCATGTTCATGCCGGTCAGCGCCTTGACCAGTGGCTTGATCCGCACCAGCCCGTCGACCAGGGAGTATTCAGTGTGCAGGCGTAGATGAACGAATGAAGCCGGCATAGTGATCCTGTCCAGTTACATAGAGACAACAAGGCCCGGATTGTACCGGGCCTCGAACAAAACATCAGCCTTGCGACTAAACCTGCGTCAGCCCTTCCAGTGCCTCGTATGCCTGACGCACCGGGGCGAACGAGCGCCGGTGAATCGGCGTCGGGCCAAGACGCACCAACGCTTCCAGATGAACGGGCGTCGGATAGCCTTTATGGCCACCAATGCCGTAACCCGGGTAAATCAATTCGAATGCGGCCATCTCGCGGTCACGGCTGACCTTGGCCAGAATCGATGCCGCTGCGATGGCTGGAACTTTGCCGTCGCCCTGCACCACGGCTTCAGCGCGCATCGGCAATTGCGGGCAGCGGTTGCCGTCAATCATCGCCAGTTTCGGTTGAATGTGCAGGCCGGCCACGGCACGCTGCATGGCCAGCATGGTTGCGTGCAGAATGTTCAGTTCGTCGATTTCTTCGACTTCGGCACGAGCAATGCACCAGCTCAAGGCTTTTTCGATGATCTCGTCGTAAAGCTTTTCGCGTTTGGCTTCGGTGAGTTTTTTCGAGTCGTTGAGGCCAAGGATCGGTCGGTTTGGATCAAGGATCACCGCCGCCGTTACCACCGCACCGCACAATGGGCCGCGACCGACTTCATCGACACCGGCCACCAGCTCTTCGACTTCGGCGACCAGGGTGAAATCCAGGCCCATCTGCAGATCTTTTTTGCTCATCGCGTTTGACCGATCAGGTTGAGGACGGCATCCGCCGCCTGATTGGAAGCGTCCAGCCGCAGCGTGCGATGGATTTCGTCGAAGCCGCGAGTCTGCTCTTCACCGCCCTCGATCAGGGGCGAAAGGGTCTGTGCCAATGCCTCGACTGTCGCATCATCCTGCAACAGTTCCGGAACCAGCAGGCGCTGGGCCAGCAGGTTCGGCAGAGACACGTACGGGCTCTTGACCATGCGCTTGAGAATCCAGAACGTCAGCGGGGCCAGACGATAAGCCACCACCATCGGCCGCTTATACAGCAAGGCTTCAAGGGTCGCCGTACCGGAGGCGATCAACACCGCATTGCACGCGGCCAGGGCCAGATGAGACTTGCCGTCGAGCAAGGTCACTGGCAAATCGCGGCCCGCGAGCAACTCTTCAAGTTGCATGCGGCGTTCTGCATTGGCGCAAGGTATGACGAAACGCAGCCCGGGGCGCATGGCACGCAAACGCTCGGCGGTATCGAGGAAAAGCGCCCCCAGACGGGCGACTTCGCCACCACGGCTACCGGGCATCAATGCCACCAGCGGGCCGTCGGGCAGACCCAACTCGGCACGTGCAGCAGCGCGATCAGCCTCCAGCGGAATGGTATCGGCCAGCGTGTGACCGACGAACCGAACCGGCACGCCTTTCTCTTCGTAAAATTTTGCTTCGAACGGCAGCAGCGTCAACATCAGGTCGCAGCCTTCGCGAATCTTCAACACGCGCTTCTGCCGCCACGCCCACACCGACGGGCTGACGTAATGCACGGTCTTGATCCCGGCCTGACGCAGCTTGAGTTCGATATTGAGGTTGAAGTCCGGCGCATCGATGCCGATGAACACGTCAGGCTTTTCGGCGATCAGCGTGGCGATGAGTTCCTTGCGGCGCTTGAGCAACTCGCGCAACCGACCAAGCACCTCCACCAGCCCCATGACCGACAAGCGTTCCATGGGGAAGTAGGAGGTCAGGCCTTCGGCCTGCATCAACGGTCCACCGACACCGATAAATTCGACTGCCGGATGCTGTGCCTTTAGGGCGCGCATGAGACCGGCGCCCAGAATGTCACCGGAAGCCTCACCCGCCACCAGCGCAATACGCAGACTGGCCATGATCAGCGGGTGATGCCGCGAGTCGACGACTGGATCGAATCACGGAACACCGCGACTTCCGGGAACTGAGCAGCAGGTTCAGCCAGTTCGGCCAGTGCCTGCTCGACCGTCAGGCCTTGGCGATACACAGTCTTGTAGGCGCGACGCAGTGCGTGGATAGCGTCTTCGCTGAAACCACGACGGCGCATGCCTTCGAAGTTCATGCTGCGCGCTTCAGCCGGATTGCCAAACACGGTGACAAACGCCGGAACGTCTTTACCGATTGCCGTGCCCATACCGGAAAAGCTGTGGGCGCCGATGTGACAGTACTGATGCACCAGGGTGAAACCGGAGAGGATCGCCCAGTCTTCGACATGCACATGGCCAGCCAACGCGGTGTTGTTGACCAGGATGCAGTTGTTGCCGATGACGCTGTCGTGACCGATGTGGGCGTAAGCCATGATCAGGTTGTGATCGCCCAGCGTGGTTTCCGAACGGTCCTGCACGGTGCCACGGTGAATCGTCACGCCTTCACGGATGACGTTGTGGTCACCGATCACCAGACGAGTTTCTTCACCTTTGTATTTCAGATCGGGCGTGTCTTCGCCTACCGAGGAGAACTGGTAGATGCGATTCTGCTTGCCGATGCGGGTCGGGCCTTTGAGGATCACATGCGGCCCGATTACGGTACCCTCGCCGATTTCCACACCTGCGCCGATGATCGACCACGGGCCGACCTCGACGCCGTCAGCCAGAACGGCCGACGGATCGATGATTGCGCGAGGGTCAATCAAACTCATAGCTTGCGTTCCGCACAGATGATTTCAGCAGAGCAGACTGGCTTGCCGTCGACCGAAGCCTGGCATTCGAATTTCCAGATCTGGCGCTTGCAGCTGATGAACTTGGCTTCGAGGATCAACTGATCGCCCGGCAACACTGGCTGGCGGAAACGCAGCTTGTCGGAACCGACGAAGTAATACAGGGTGCCGTCGGCCGGTTTGACGTCGAGCATTTTGAAACCGAGGATCCCGGCAGCCTGAGCCATCGCTTCGATGATCAGCACACCCGGCATGATTGGGTGCGCAGGGAAGTGACCATTGAAGAAGGGTTCATTGATGCTGACATTCTTGTAGGCGCGAATGCGCTTGCCTTCAGTGTCCAGTTCCACCACCCGGTCCACCAGCAGGAACGGGTAACGGTGAGGCAGGTATTCGCGAATCTCGTTGATGTCCATCATTTCGGGGGGAAGCCTATGTAAAGATTGGGAGCGCGACTGACGCGCACTCCTCTAGCAAATCAAGGAGGCAGTCTAGAGGCTGTGCACACTTGATATGGAAATGGTATCAGCCATCTGATGAAGCATTGCCGTCAGGGGTCACTTCCCCTACGCGCTTTTCCAGCTGTTTCAAACGTCGCGCGATGTCATCGAGCTGACGGATGCGTGCCGCGCTTTTGCGCCATTCGGCAGCCGGTTGCATGGCTGTGCCGGAAGAATAGGCACCCGGCTCGGTAATCGAGTGGGTCACCATGGTCATCCCGGTCAGGAAAACGTTGTCGCAAATATCAATGTGCCCGACCAGACCGACACCGCCAGCAAGCATGCAATGCTTGCCGATTTTGGTGCTGCCGGAGATCCCGACGCACGCAGCCATGGCGGTGTGATCACCGACCTGGACGTTGTGGGCGATCTGGATCTGGTTGTCGAGCTTAACGCCATTGCCGATCACGGTATCGGCCAACGCACCGCGGTCGATGGCGGTATTCACGCCAATCTCCACATCGTCGCCGATGGTCACGCCACCGATCTGGGCGATTTTCTGCCAGATACCTTTTTCGTTGGCAAAGCCGAAGCCTTCCCCACCGAGTACGGCACCGGACTGGATAACCACACGCTTGCCGATGCGCACATCGTGATACAGCGTCACCCGTGGAGCAAGCCAGCCGCCCTCACCGATTTCGCTGCGCGCACCGACCACACAATGGGCGCCGAGCGTGACTTGCGCTCCAATCCGCGCACCGGCCTCGATCACCACGAAAGGACCGATGCTGGCGGTTGGATCAACCACCGCATCGGCAGCAATTACCGCCGAGGGATGAATCCCCGCAGTGGCCTTTGGCTTGGGATCGAACAAGTGAGAGATACGCGCATAGGCCAGGTAAGGATCCGGCACCACCAATGCATTACCGGCAAAACCTTCGGCATCCGCTTCCTTGAGCAGCAAGGCTGCAGCCTGCGAACCCGGGAGGTATTTGCGATATTGAGGATTTGCCAGAAAGCTCAACTGAGCTGGGCCAGCCTCTTGCAAAGTGGCTAGCCCAGTAATTTTCTTCTCCGGGTCGCCACGCAGGGTGGCGCCGAGGAACTCGGCCAACTGGCCGAGCTTGATAGTCACGGTCATGGGTTACTTCAGCTGATTCATGCGCTCGATAACCTGGCGCGTGATGTCGTACTGAGGTTTGACATCAATCACTGCGCCACGCTCGAACACCAGGTCAAAACCACCTTTCTTGATGACTTCTTCCACTGCCCCATCCAGTTTCGGCTTCAGTTGCTTGAGCATTTCGCGGTCGGCAACGGCTTTGGCTTCATTGAGTTCCTTGGACTGGAACTGGAAGTCACGGGCCTTTTGCTTGAATTCCAGCTCCAGACGCTCGCGCTCACCTTGCTGCATCTTGTCGCCACCGGCCATCAGACGATCCTGAATGCCCTTGGCGCTGCTTTCGAGAGTTTTCAGCTTGGTCAGTTGCGGACCGAACTTCTTCTCGGCATCCACGGCGTATTTCTTCGCCGCGTCGGATTCCAGCAGTGCCATCTGATAGTTCAGAACAGCGATTTTCATGTCGGCGAACGCCGGACCTGCCACCAGTACGGAGGCCAGAAGAACCAATTGAGTCAACTTACGCACGATGCACCCCTACAAAATCCATTGTCGTTATCTTGGGTCAGACGCTTAGAACGTCTGGCCGAGGGAGAATTGGAACACTTGAGTTTCAGCTTCATCCGGTTTCTTGATCGGCATTGCCAACGCGAAGCTCAGAGGACCCAGCGCGGTGACCCAGGTCACGCCTACACCGACGGAACTGGCCATGTTGCTCAGACTGATGTCGTTGCACTTGGTGTTCGACGACGAGCCGTTGGCGTTGGTGGTGTCCTTGCACTGCGAGTCGAAAACGTTACCCACATCCCAGAATACCGAGGTACGCAGGGAGCGCTGATCCTTGACGAACGGCAGTGGGAACAGCACCTCAACACCGCCCTGGATCAGGACGTTGCCACCGAACGGCAGTGGATCCTGGTCCGGGTCAGCAATGGTGCCCGGATTCGTGCCACGACTCGGGGTACTGCGCGGGCCCAGCGTACTGTCCTTGAAGCCACGTACCGAGTTGAAACCACCAGCATAGTAGTTTTCATAGAACGGCAAGCCGTCTGTGGAACCATAACCATCGCCATAACCCAGCTCGGTGTGCAGGCGCAGAGTGTAGTTTTCGCTGATCGGCTGGAACAGCTGACCACGGTAGTCAAGTTTGTAGAAAGACAGGTCGCTGCCCGGGATGGTGGTTTCCAGGGTCAGGCTCTGGGAACGACCACGGGTTGGCAGCACGCCTTTGTTCAAAGTCGATTCGGACCAGCCGGCCGACGCCTTGAAGTTCAGGTACTGATCGCCTTCCTTGTTAACGAAGTCGAAAATCTCGTCAACGGTGTATTTACCGGTATTGATCTTGTCCTGCTGAGCAGACAGGCCGAAGGTCAGACGCGAAGTCTCACTGATCGGGTAACCAACGTTAGCGCCTACACCCAGACTGTCTACTGCGTAGCTCGAGATATCCGCGTCGAGTTCATCATAGTCAGTGGTGCGATAGAACGCGTTGTAACCCAGGCTCACGCCATCGGCGGTCCAGTAGGGGTCAACGTAGCCGAAGTTGTAGCGGCTCTGGTATTCGCTGCGGGTCAGGCCAACGCTGACGCGGTTACCGGTACCGAGGAAGTTGTTCTGGGTGATCGAACCACCGAGGATCAGACCGGCACTCTGGGCGAAACCGACACTGGCGGTAATCGAACCGGAAGCCTGCTCTTCAACGCTGTAGTTCACATCCACCTGGTCGTCGACACCTGGAACAGCCGGAGTCTCGACGTTCACTTCTTTAAAGAAGCCCAGACGCTCAAGACGGGTCTTGGACTGGTCGATCAGGTAGGTCGAAGCCCAGCCACCTTCCATCTGACGCATTTCGCGACGCAGCACTTCGTCTTCGGACTTGGTGTTGCCACGGAAGTTGATGCGGTTGACGTAGGCGCGCTTGCCCGGGTCGACAGCGAACAGGATGTCCACGGTGTGATCATCATCGTGCGGCTGAGGCACGCCGTTGACGTTGGCGAAGGTGTAACCCTCGTTACCCAGACGACGGGTGATCAATTCAGATGTGGTGGTCATCAGCTTGCGCGAGAACACCTGGCCTTTCTGCACCAGCAGCAAGGACTTGACTTGATCTTCAGGGACTTTCAGGTCACCGCTGAGTTTGACGTCACGAACGGTGTACTTTTCACCTTCGGTCACGTTGACGGTGATATAGACATGCTTCTTGTCCGGGGTGATGGACACCTGGGTCGAAGCGATATCCATGTTGATATAGCCGCGATCCAGGTAGTAGGAGCGCAGACGCTCCAGGTCACCGGAAAGCTTTTCACGGGCGTATTTGTCATCGTTCTTGAAGAACGACAGCCAGTTGGTGGTTTTCAGTTCGAACAGGTCGGTCAGGTCTTCCTCGGGGAAAACCGTGTTGCCCACCACGTTGATGTGCTGAATGGCCGCAACGGTGCCTTCGTTGATCTTCACTTTCAGACCAACACGGTTACGCGGCTGCGATACCACCTCGGTATCGACCGTAGCCGAATAGCGACCCTGCGCGACGTACTGACGTTGCAGTTCGTTACGAACACCTTCGAGGGTGGCGCGCTGGAAGATCTCGCCTTCGGACAGACCGGATTGTTTCAAGCCTTTCATCAGGTCTTCAGTGGAGATCGCTTTGTTGCCTTCGATCTCGATACTGGCGACCGACGGACGCTCGACAACCGTGATGACCAGAACGTTGCCTTCGCGGCCCAGCTGGATATCTTGAAAGAAACCGGTTTTGAACAACGCACGAGTGGATTCCACCAGGCGACGATCATCCGCCTGCTCACCGACGTTCAACGGCAAGGCACCAAAGACACTACCCGCGGAGACCCGCTGGAGGCCATTGACGCGAATATCAGAGATAGTGAAGGACTCGGCGTGAACTTCGGCGATCATCAATACGGTGAGAACCGCAGTTAGCAGCAGACGTTTCATGAAGTCCTTTCTTATTCCAACTGGCAATAAACAAACTGCCGCAAAATGCGGCAGATTCGCAATTCAGCGAAGCTTTACAGTCGACCCAGATCGTTGACCAGAGCAAGCAACATCACCCCGACCACCAAACTGATACCGATCTGTATCCCCCAACCTTGCACCCGATCCGACAAGGGACGACCACGCGCCCACTCGATCAGATAAAACAACAAATGCCCCCCATCCAGTACAGGAATGGGCAGCAAATTCAGAACTCCCAGGCTAATACTCAGATAAGCAAGGAAATTCAGGAAATCAGCGACGCCCGACTGGGCAGAAGCGCCCGCCACTTTAGCAATGGTTATCGGTCCACTCAAGTTTTTTACCGAGAGCTCGCCGAACAGCATTTTCTTCAGTGAATCCAGCGTGAGAATGCTCATGGTCCAAGTACGACGGGCGCCCTCGCCAATCGCGGCCAACGGCCCATAACTGACTTCGCGGATCATCTCCGGTGGCCAGTCGACAGCTTTTACACCCGCACCCAGATAACCGCTTGGCGACTTGCTTTCACCGCGCGCAGCCAAGGTCACAGGGACATCGATTGAAGCACCATCACGCTCGACACGCAGCACGATTTTGGTATCAGGACGCGTACGAACGGTATCGACCACTTGCTGCCAGTCGTTGAGCGCCTGGCCGTCGAGCGCCAGCAGACGATCACCGGTTTTCAGGCCGGCAGCCTGAGCCGGGCCTTTTGGATCAAGTTCGGCAAGCACCGGCGGCAAGGCCGGACGCCAAGGACGAATACCCAAAGAGCGAATCGGATCAGGCTCATCTGCGCCCTTGAGCCAGTTATCCAGCACCAGCTCACGTGGCGAATCAACGGTAGTGCCCTGCTCGCGCATCAGCAACTGCAACGAACCGCTTTCACCGAGTCGACGTACCAGCTGCAAATTGACAGCCGCCCAACCGGTCGTTGGCTCGCCATCAATTGCGACGATCTCCTGACCCGCACCCAAACCAGCCTTGGCGGCGATACTGCCGGACTCTACCGCACCGATGACCGGGCGCACCTGCTCGCTACCGAGCATCGCCAGCACCCAGAAGAACACCAGGGCCAACAGGAAGTTGGCAACAGGGCCGGCCGCTACAATAGCGATACGCTGACGAACGGACTTGCGATTGAACGACTGATCCAACTGATCGACCGGCACCTCGCCTTCGCGCTCGTCGAGCATCTTGACGTAGCCACCCAGCGGAATTGCAGCCACAACAAATTCAGTGCCCTGCTTGTCGTGCCAGCGCAGCAACGGCATGCCGAAGCCTACGGAAAAGCGCAGAACCTTGACGCCACAGCGACGCGCGACCCAGAAGTGGCCGAATTCGTGAAAGGTGACCAGCACACCCAAGGCGATCAGGGTGCCGGCAATCATATAGAGCGCGCTCATCTACTTTCTCCGCAATCCTGTTCAGTGCCGCTTATAGCCATTGTGTTGCAAAACCTATCGAGCGTGACGTTTTAGCCATTGCTCGGCCAGGACTCGCGCTTTGGCGTCTGCCGTGAACACGGCATCGAGATCATCCAGCGCCACAACTGATTCGAGGTTCAAGACCTCCTCGATGATACTCGCGATTTCCAGGTAACGAACCCGTCCGTCGAGAAACGCTGCCACCGCTACTTCGTTCGCGGCATTGAGCATCGCTGGTGCACTGTCGCCTGCCTCGGCAGCTTGCCGTGCGAGACGCAGACATGGGAAGCGCTCTTCATCGGGCGCCTCGAAGTCCAGACGCGCGATCGCAAACAGGTCCAACGGTGCCACACCGGAGTCGATGCGCTCCGGCCAGGCCAGTGCATTGGCGATTGGCGTGCGCATGTCAGGATTACCCAACTGTGCGAGCACCGAGCCATCGACATAATCGACCAGAGAGTGAATCACGCTCTGCGGGTGAATCACCACTTCGACCTGCGAAGGTTTTGCATCAAACAACCAGCAGGCCTCGATCAACTCGAGACCTTTATTCATCATGCTGGCCGAATCGACTGAAATCTTGCGCCCCATGGACCAGTTTGGATGCGCGCACGCCTGATCAGGTGAAACATTCGCCAATTCACTCACGGGCGTCTGTCGGAACGGGCCACCAGAGGCTGTGAGTAAAATCCGACGGACACCGACACTGCTCAAACCACGAGCGAAATCCTGCGGCATGCATTGGAAAATCGCGTTGTGTTCGCTGTCGATCGGCAGCAGCACCGAACCGCTTTTGCGTACCGCCTGCATGAACAAGGCGCCGGACATCACCAGCGCCTCTTTATTTGCCAGGAGGATCTTCTTGCCCGCTTCAACGGCAGCCAAAGTCGGACGCAGACCAGCCGCACCAACAATGGCCGCCATGACTGCGTCAACTTCCGGAGCAGAAGCGACCTGACACAGGCCCTCCTCCCCCACCAGCACGCGGGTCGGTAAACCGGCGGCGCGCAAATCATCCTGCAGACCACGTGCTGCGGCGACTTCCGGCACCACGGCAAATTGCGGTACATGACGCACGCACAAGGCCAACAGCTCACTCAAACGCGTAAACCCGCTCAACGCGAAAACCTGATATCGCTCTGGATGACGCGCAATGACATCAAGGGTGCTCAGACCAATCGAGCCTGTCGCACCCAGAACGGTAATCTGTTGCGGACGGCTCACGGCGCAGCCATCCACAGCAATACGGCGAAGACTGGAATGGCCGCTGTCAGGCTATCGATGCGATCGAGCACGCCGCCATGACCCGGCAGCAGGTTGCTGCTGTCCTTGATACCGGACTGACGCTTGAACATGCTTTCGGTCAGGTCACCCACAACAGAGATGAACACGATCAGCGCAGCACCCATCAAGCCCTTGAGCAATTCAGCTACCGTCCAGTCACGCACCAGACCGACAATGGCGGTAATCACCAGACTCAGCGCCAGACCACCGTACACACCTTCCCAGCTTTTACCCGGGCTGACTTGAGGGGCCAACTTGCGCTTGCCGAATGCACGACCAGAGAAGTAGGCACCAATATCGGCACCCCAGACCAATACCATCACCGCCATGATCAGCCAGTTACCCAACGGGTACTGCTTGATCTGCACCAGACCTTGCCAGGCCGGCAGCAGGATCAACAGACCGATCACCAGTTTGGTGGCGGCACTGGACCAATGCTCGCTGGACTTCGGATAGGTCAGCACCAGATACGTCGCGACCGCCCACCAAAGTACCGAAGCACCCAGCACCCAAGGCGCAAGGCCGGGCAGCACATACATGACGAACAACATCAACGCGACGACGGCAGCAAAACCGACGCGAAACGATTGCGCGGTGAAGCCGGCCAGACGCGCCCATTCCCAG
This sequence comes from Pseudomonas sp. LBUM1648, assembly GCF_059716145.1. NCBI lineage: Bacteria > Pseudomonadati > Pseudomonadota > Gammaproteobacteria > Pseudomonadales > Pseudomonadaceae > Pseudomonas > Pseudomonas sp. LBUM1648. The sequence continues at coordinate 1,274,925 of NZ_CP166808.1, read as the reverse complement.
GCACCCAGACTTACGACCAGACCGATGAACAGCGCAAAACCGGAACCCTGGAGCAGGAAAAACCCACACAGGGCAATCGGCAGCAGGATCAGCGCAGTGATGATTCGTTGTTTAAGCATTAAACCCGGGCTCCAGCTTCAACCTGTTCGCTCGTTTTACCGAAACGACGTTGGCGCGAAGCGAAATCGGCCAGCGCATTGCGCATGGCATCGTGTTTGAAGTCCGGCCAGAACAGGTCGGAGAAGTACAACTCGGCGTATGCCAGTTGCCACAGCAGGAAGTTACTGATGCGGTGCTCGCCACCGGTACGGATGCACAGATCCGGCAACGGCAAATCGCCGGTCGCCAGACAGGTTTGCAGCAGATCAGGGGTGATGTCTTCCGGGCGCAGATGCCCGGCCTGAACTTCACGCGCAAGGCGCTGCGCGGCTTGCGCGATATCCCACTGACCGCCGTAGTTGGCGGCGATCTGCAGGATAAAACGGTTGGCGCCCGCAGTCATCGCCTCGGCTTCGCGCATCGCGGTTTGAAGCTCCGGATGAAAGCGCGAGCGATCGCCAATGATGCGCAGGCTGATGTTGTTATCGTTGAGACGCTTGGCCTCACGACGCAACGCCTTGAAGAACAGATCCATCAAGGCGCTGACCTCATCGGCCGGACGCTGCCAGTTTTCACTGGAAAAGGCGAAAAGGGTCAGTACCTCAACCTTGGCCTCAGCGCACACCTCGATTACAGCCCGTACAGCATCAACGCCCGCTTTATGCCCGGCGACACCCGGCATAAAGCGTTTTTTCGCCCAGCGATTGTTGCCATCCATGATGATCGCGACATGGCGCGGCACCGCGGACGGCGCAGTCTGCTTGGTCTTGTCCATTAAAAGCTCGACCCTTATACGGCCATCAAGTCCGCTTCTTTTTGCTTGGTGGCTGCGTCGATATCAGCCTCAGCCTTGTCAGTCAGCTTCTGAATGTCCGCAGCAGCACGACGCTCTTCGTCTTCGCTGATTTCCTTGTCCTTGACCAGCTTCTTCAGCTCACCCAAGGCATCACGACGAATGTTGCGCACGGCAACACGAGCGTCTTCAGCTGCACTGCGCGCCTGCTTGGTAAACCCCTTACGGGTTTCTTCGGTCAGGGCAGGCATGGAGATCAGCAGCAACTCGCCCAGGTTGGTCGGGTTGAGGTTCAGGCCGGCACTCTGGATTGCCTTGTCGACTGCCGCGAGCATGTTGCGCTCAAACGCCACGACTTGCAGGGTGCGCGAGTCTTTTACAGTGATATTGGCTACTTGGGTGATGGAGGTGTCTGCGCCGTAGTACGGCACCATCACGCTGCCCAGGATGCTTGGGTGTGCCTTGCCGGTGCGAATCTGACCGAATGCATGGGACAGGGAATCCAGGGACTTCTGCATGCGCTCTTGAGCGTCTTTCTTGATTTCATTGATCATTGTTGGCCTTCCTCGATCAGGGTTCCTTCTGCGCCGCCGTGAACAATGTTCAGCAGGGCACCAGGCTTGTTCATGTTGAATACGCGCAGCGGCATCTTGTGGTCGCGGCACAGGCAAATAGCAGTCAGATCCATTACACCCAGCTTGCGATCCAGCACTTCATCATATGTCAGATGATCGAACTTCTCGGCATGCGGGTCTTTGAACGGATCTGCGGTGTAGACGCCATCGACCTTGGTCGCCTTGAGCACAACATCGGCATCGATTTCGATTGCACGCAGGCAGGCTGCCGAATCCGTGGTGAAGAACGGATTGCCGGTACCGGCCGCGAAAATCACGACATCTTTGGAGTTCAGATGGCGCATGGCTTTGCGGCGATCATAGTGATCGGTCACGCCAACCATGGAAATGGCCGACATCACGATGGCCGAGATATTGGCACGCTCCAGCGCGTCGCGCATGGCCAGAGCGTTCATCACAGTGGCCAGCATGCCCATGTGGTCGCCTGTCACCCGATCCATACCGGCTTTGCTCAAGGCTTCGCCACGGAACAGATTGCCACCGCCGATCACCAGACCGACCTGTACGCCGATGCCGACCAGTTGGCCGACTTCCAGCGCCATGCGATCCAGCACCTTTGGATCGATCCCGAACTCTTCCGACCCCATCAGGGCCTCGCCGCTAAGCTTGAGTAGAATGCGTTTATAGCGAGCCTGATAACCACTGCCCTGCTGAGCCATTGCGAATCTCTCCTGCGGCGTATTTAAAATTCTTTGCGAGCTGTTTACAGCTGGCGTTCACTCTAGCTTGGCGCTGCTTCAGCGCCATCGGAACATGGCTTTGTAAGTCAGTTCCAAGTGGAAACCAATAAAAATTGGCTACCCCATCTGAAAAGAGGCTGCGCGCGTGAGCGGGCAGCCTCTTTCGGGCGACAGTTGAAAACTGTCTTATTGCTTGGCGGCAGCCAGCTGGGCAGCAACTTCTTCAGCGAAGTTGTCGACCGGCTTCTCGATGCCTTCGCCTACTTTGAAGTAGGTGAAGGAAACGATTTCAGCACCCGCTTTCTTGGCCAGCTCGCCAACCTTGATTTCAGGGTTCTTGACGAACGCCTGCTCAACCAGGCTTGCTTCTGCCAGGAACTTGCTGATACGGCCTTTGACCATATTTTCAACAATGTTTTCTGGCTTGCCTTTGATTTTTTCTTCGTTCAGCTGCAGGAACACAGCTTTCTCGCGCTCGATAGCTTCAGCCGAAACTTCCGATGGCAGCAGGAACTCAGGGTTGCTTGCCGCTACGTGCATCGCGATGTCTTTGGCCAGCTCAACATCACCGCCCTTCAGAACAACTGCTACGCCGATTTTGTTGCCGTGCAGGTAACCACCAACAACATCACCTTCAACGCGAGTCAGGCGACGGATGTTGACGTTTTCGCCAACCTTGCCGACCAGTACCAGGCGATCAGCTTCCTGCGATTCAATCAGAGGCTCAACGGTAGTGAGCTTCTCGTCGAATGCTTTCTTGACGCTGGCAGCAACGAATGCCTTGAAGTCGTCTTGCAGAGCCAGGAAGTCGGTCTGCGAGTTCACTTCCAGCAGAACAGCAGACTTGCCGTCTTCAACCAGAGCGATCGCGCCTTCAGCAGCGACGTTGCCGGCTTTCTTGGCGGCCTTGATCGCGCCCGAAGCACGCATGTCGTCGATGGCTTTTTCGATGTCGCCGCCGGCCTTGGTCAAGGCCTTTTTGCAATCCATCATGCCTTCGCCAGTACGCTCACGCAGTTCTTTAACCAACGCTGCAGTAATCTCTGCCATTTTCAAATTCCTCTTGGATAGGTTTTCAACCATTCCACCCGATCGAACGGGCGTTCAATTCTTCCCGAATCACCCTTGTTAGCCGCTGCACGTTACAGATGCTGTAGCTGCGCTGTTAACAAATGGTTTTCGAGGTGGCAAAAAGGGGGCCAAGCCCCCTTTTTGCTTACTGAGTCAACGCCAGGGCGTCAATTACTCAGCTGCAGCCTGAGTTTCTTCAGCTGCGAATTCTACAGTGCCGCCGGAAACATTGTTGCGACCACGGATAACTGCGTCAGCCATCGAACCCATGTACAGCTGGATAGCGCGGATTGCGTCATCGTTGCCTGGGATGATGTAGTCAACGCCTTCCGGGCTGCTGTTGGTATCGACAACGCCGATAACCGGGATGCCCAGCTTGTTGGCTTCGGTGATCGCGATGCGCTCGTGGTCAACGTCGATCACGAACAGTGCGTCTGGCAGACCGCCCATGTCCTTGATGCCGCCCAGCGAACGATCCAGCTTCTCAAGATCACGAGTGCGCATCAGCGCTTCTTTCTTGGTCAGCTTGGCGAAAGTACCGTCTTCGGCCTGAACTTCAAGGTCACGCAGACGCTTGATGGAAGCACGAATGGTTTTGAAGTTGGTCAGCATGCCGCCCAACCAGCGGTGATCGACGTACGGCGAACCGCAACGTGCTGCTTCTTCAGCAACGATCTTGCCAGCGGAACGCTTGGTGCCGACGAACAGAATCTTGTTTTTGCCCTGGGCCAGACGCTCTACGAAAGTCAGAGCTTCGTTGAACATTGGCAGGGTTTTTTCAAGGTTGATGATGTGAATCTTGTTACGCGCGCCGAAAATGTACTTACCCATTTTCGGGTTCCAGTAACGGGTTTGGTGACCGAAGTGCACACCGGCCTTCAGCATATCGCGCATATTGACTTGGGACATGATAGTTCCTTAATAAGTCGGGTTTGGCCTCCACGTATCCCAATGACCAACCAGTGGCTTAAAGCCAAAAGCACCCAGGTCATCGTGTCGACACGTGTGTGGATTTAAGCTTTTCGGGGTATCCCCGGAAAGCGGCGCATTTTATACCACAGGGTGCGCAGAAACGGAACCCGAAATCTGTAATCACACCAAGGACATGGGCGCAGCCCCCTTGGAATCGACCCGGCGCGCACCATTGTATAGAGAGAAGCGATGCAGGCAGGCGCGGATTTGCTCCTTTCGTCTGTTAGAATCGCGTTTTTCAGGGTCGCAAAACGAACACCTGCCGCCCTATCCGTATCAGCAAGCGCCGCCGAGCGCAGAGAGAGCCTGTATGACCGTCAACCTCAAAACCCCCGAGGACATCGCTGGCATGCGTGTCGCCGGCAAACTGGCCGCCGATGTGCTGGAAATGATTGCCGAACATGTAAAACCAGGTGTCACCACCGATCAACTGAACCAGATCTGCCACGACTATATCGTCAACGAGCAGCAGGCCATCCCTGCCCCGCTCAACTACAAGGGCTACCCGAAGTCGATCTGCACCTCGATCAACCACGTGGTCTGCCACGGCATCCCGAACGACAAACCGCTGAAAAACGGCGACACCCTGAACATTGACGTCACGGTGATCAAGGACGGTTACCACGGCGATACCAGCCGCATGTTCCATGTCGGCGAAGTGCCGGTCTGGGCCGAGCGCCTGTCGCAGATCACTCAGGAATGCATGTACAAGGCGATCGAGATCGTCAAACCTGGCTGCCGTCTGGGCGACATCGGTGAAGTCATCCAGAAGCACGCAGAAAAGAACGGCTTCTCGGTGGTTCGCGAGTTCTGCGGCCACGGCATCGGCAAGGTGTTCCACGAAGAGCCGCAGATCCTGCACTACGGCCGCGCTGGCACCGGCATGGAACTGAAGGCCGGCATGACCTTCACCATCGAGCCGATGATCAACCAGGGCAAGGCCGACACCAAAGTATTGGGCGACGGCTGGACCGCGATCACCAAGGACCGCAAGCTCTCGGCCCAGTGGGAACACACTTTGCTGGTCACCGACACCGGCTACGAGATCTTCACCTTGCGCGCCGACGACACCATTCCCCGCGTCTCGGCCTGATCCCAAAAACGCTCCCAGCCTATAGAAGGAAAGCCAATCGATGCCGCAGGTGGATCCCGAACTCTTCGACCGCGGCCAGTTCCAGGCTGAACTGGCCCTGAAAGCGAGCCCCATCGCGGCGTTCAAGAAGGCGATCCGCCAGGCCCGCGAAGTGCTCGATGCGCGCTTTCGCAGCGGCCGCGATATACGCCGGCTGATCGAAGACCGCGCCTGGTTCGTCGACAACATCCTGCAAAAGGCCTGGGAGCAGTTCAACTGGAGCGAAGACGCCGACATCGCGCTGGTCGCGGTCGGCGGTTATGGCCGTGGTGAATTGCACCCCTACTCCGACATCGATTTGCTGATCCTGCTGGACAGTGCCGATCACGAAGTTTTCCGCGATTCCATCGAGCGTTTTCTCACCTTGCTGTGGGATATCGGCCTGGAAGTCGGTCAGAGCGTTCGTTCGGTGGATGAGTGTGCCCAAGAGGCGCGCGCCGATCTGACCGTCGTCACCAACCTCATGGAAAGCCGCACCATCTGTGGCCCCGAGCGTTTGCGCCAACGCATGCTCGACGTTACCAGCACCGCCCACATGTGGCCGGCCAAGGAGTTCTTCCTGGCCAAACGCGCCGAGCAGAAGGCTCGCCACCACAAGTACAACGACACCGAATACAACCTGGAGCCCAACGTCAAAGGCTCGCCCGGCGGGCTACGGGATATTCAGACGATTCTGTGGGTTGCCCGTCGTCAATACGGCACCCTGAACCTGCGCGCCCTTGCCGGCGAAGGCTTTTTGGTCGAGAGCGAAAACGCCCTGCTCGCTTCCTCCCAGGAATTCCTCTGGAAAGTGCGCTACGCCCTGCACATGCTCGCCGGCCGCTCCGAAGACCGCTTGTTGTTCGATCATCAACGCACCATTGCCGGGCTACTCGGTTTTGAAGGCGACGACGCCAAGCAGGCTGTCGAAAACTTCATGCAGCAGTACTTTCGCGTGGTGATGAGCATCGCCCAGCTCAGCGACCTGATCATCCAGCATTTCGAGGAAGTCATCCTCGCCCCGGAAGACGAAGCGCCGCCCCATCCGATCAACTCGCGCTTCCAGTTGCACGACGGCTATATCGAAGCACGCAACGACAACGTGTTCCGCCGCACGCCGTTTGCCATGCTCGAGATTTTCGTGCTGATGGCTCAGCAACCGGAAATCAAAGGCGTACGCGCCGATACCATTCGTCTGCTGCGCGAGCACCGGCACCTGATCGACGACAACTTCCGCAACGACATCCGCAACACGAGCCTGTTTATCGAGCTGTTCAAGTGCAAGATCGGCATCCACCGCAACCTGCGCCGGATGAACCGTTACGGCATTCTCGGGCGCTATCTGCCGGAGTTCGGCTTTATCGTCGGGCAGATGCAACATGACCTGTTTCACATCTATACGGTCGACGCGCACACCCTGAACCTGATCAAACACCTGCGCAAGTTGCAGTACACCCAGGTGTCGGAAAAATTCCCGCTGGCCAGCAAGCTTATGGGCAAGTTGCCCAAACCCGAGCTGATCTACCTCGCCGGCCTGTACCACGACATTGGCAAGGGCCGGCATGGCGATCACTCGGAGATCGGTGCGGTCGATGCCGAGGCGTTCTGCCAGCGCCATCAGTTGCCGGTGTGGGACAGCCGCCTGATCGTCTGGCTGGTGCAAAACCATCTGGTGATGTCGACCACCGCCCAGCGCAAGGACTTGTCCGACCCGCAGGTAATCCACGATTTTGCCCAGGCGGTCGGCGATGAAACCCGCCTCGACTACCTGTACGTGCTGACTGTGGCCGACATCAACGCGACGAACCCGACGCTGTGGAATTCCTGGCGCGCCAGCCTCTTGCGCCAGCTCTACACCGAGACCAAGCGCGCCTTGCGCCGCGGCCTGGAAAACCCGGTGGATCGCGAAGAGCAGATCCGCCAGACCCAAAGTGCAGCGCTGGACATTCTTGTGCGCGGCGGCACCGATCCAGACGACGTCGAGCAGTTGTGGGGGCAGTTGGGCGATGACTACTTCCTGCGTCACACAGCCGGCGATGTAGCCTGGCACAGCGACGCCATACTCCAGCAGCCAGCCGATGGCGGGCCGTTGGTGTTGATCAAGGAAACCACCCAGCGTGAATTCGAGGGCGGTACGCAGATCTTCATTTATGCACCGGATCAGCACGACTTCTTCGCTGTGACTGTGGCGGCAATGGATCAGCTCAACTTGAACATTCACGATGCTCGGGTCATCACGTCCAGCAGCCAGTTCACCCTCGATACCTACATCGTGCTCGACAACGACGGTGAATCCATCGGCGACAACCCGGCACGGATCAAGCAGATCCGCGAGGGCCTGACCGAAGCCCTGCGCAACCCCGACGACTACCCGACGATCATTCAGCGCCGGGTGCCGCGCCAGCTCAAGCATTTTGCCTTTGCGCCACAAGTGACGATTCACAACGACGCCCAGCGTCCGGTGACGGTTCTGGAACTGACCGCACCCGACCGTCCAGGCCTGTTGGCGCGGATCGGCGGAATTTTCCTGGAGTTCGACCTGTCGCTGCAGAACGCCAAGATTGCGACCCTGGGCGAACGGGTGGAGGACGTGTTCTTCATCACCGACGCGCACAACCAGCCGCTGTCCGATCCCCTGCTGTGCAGCCGTTTGCAGGATGCGATCGTCGAGCAACTGAGCGTCAATCAGGAACCCGATATCAAGCTTTCGCGCATCAGTATCTGACTGCGCGCCCGGATTAACCTGCTTTGCAATGAGACCCCGTACAAATGAACAACGCTCTGAACCAGCTCCAGCCCTACCCGTTCGAGAAACTCCGCGCCCTGCTCGGTACCGTCACGCCGAACCCGGACAAGCGCCCGATCGCCCTGTCGATCGGTGAGCCGAAACACCGCTCCCCAAGCTTTGTCGCCGAGGCGCTGGCAAACAGTCTGGATCAGATGGCGGTATACCCGACCACCCTTGGCATTCCCGCCCTGCGCGAAGCCATCGCTGGCTGGTGCGAGCGCCGCTTTGGCGTACCGAGCGGCTGGATCGACCCGGCCCGTAACGTGCTGCCGGTCAACGGCACACGCGAAGCGTTATTCGCGTTCACCCAGACCGTGGTCAACCGTGGGGACGATGCGCTGGTGGTCAGCCCGAACCCGTTCTATCAGATCTACGAAGGCGCCGCGTTCCTCGCGGGGGCCAAGCCGCATTACCTGCCGTGCCTGGATGAAAACGGCTTCAACCCTGACTTCGATGCAGTTTCGCCAGATATCTGGAAGCGCTGCCAGATCCTGTTTCTGTGCTCGCCGGGTAACCCGACCGGCGCGCTGATCCCGGTCGACACCCTGAAAAAGCTCATCGCCCTGGCAGACGAATACGACTTCGTCATTGCCGCCGACGAGTGCTACAGCGAGTTGTACTTCGACGAACAGACCCCGCCGCCGGGTCTGCTCACGGCCTGCGTTGAACTGGGCCGCAAAGACTTCAAACGCTGCGTGGTTTTCCACAGTCTGTCCAAGCGCTCCAACCTGCCGGGATTGCGTTCGGGTTTCGTTGCCGGTGATGCAGACATTCTCAAGGGCTTCCTGCTGTATCGCACCTACCACGGCTGCGCGATGCCGGTACAAACCCAGTTGGCCAGCGTCGCCGCGTGGAACGACGAAGTACACGTGCGTGCCAACCGCGCGCTGTATCGCGAGAAGTTCGATGCAGTGCTGGAAATCCTCAGCCCGGTGATGGACGTGCAGCGCCCCGACGGCAGCTTCTACTTGTGGCCGAATGTTGAAGGCGACGACGCAGCTTTCTGCCGCGACCTGTTCGCCGAAGAACACGTCACCGTGGTGCCGGGCTCGTACTTGTCCCGCGACGTTGATGGCGTCAATCCGGGTGCCGGGCGCGTGCGCATGGCGTTGGTCGCCCCCTTGGCCGAATGCGTAGAAGCCGCAGAACGAATTCGCGCATTCGTTACCCGGAAGTAATACTCACACATACCGTGCCAGGCAATCTGGCACGGTAATCAGACAATAAAGAAACGCCAACTTACAACACCACACTTTACCTTCCGCCGCCAAGAAAATAACTTGATCAGCGCAAAAACAACAACTAAACAAAAACCAGTTGCCTGACCAGCAAACTTAAAACCCAAACAACTAAAATCCATGCCCGGACACGGGACAACTACATACATCAAAAGGAATTGAACATGCTCAACTCGAAACCCTGCCTGAAACTTGAAATAACTGATCCAGTTGCCAGTTTCCGAGCAGCCATCAATGAAAACCCCAAGAATACTTCACACGCCTCCAACTCCGGCCTGTCTCCGCGCGCAACTGCAATCCTGGCAAAGTGCTGGAAGCCTGATCGCCACCTGACCATTTCATTCATGGACCAGCCTCCCGCCGCGCTGAAAGAGGCGATAAAAAGACATATTTGGGAGTGGGCTGACTATGTCAGCCTTACCTTTAGTTTCATCGACAGTAAAGATGGAATAATCAGGATAAAAACCGATACTGCTGATAATGCCTCTCAAATCGGTACCGACGCACTTACCATAGACGCAAACAAACCGACCATGTTCATCGCCGCGCGGCCCGGAGACTTGGATTTTCGCACAGTTGTATTGCACGAGTTCGGCCATGCCCTGGGCTTACATCATGAACACTTACACCCCGACGCAAACATCCCCTGGGACAAACCCAAAGTCTATAAAGAATACGCAGAGAAATGGGGCATGAATAAAAAAAGCGTGGACCTGAACATCTTCACGCCGATTACAGAGCAAGTCGCCATCACCGACTACGATACAACTTCCATCATGCATTATCCGGTCGAAAAGGAACTCACCGATGGAAAATTCGAAGTGGCGATGAATACAGAAATCAGCAGCAAAGACAAAAAAATCGTCGCGTATTACTACCCAATCAATATCCCCGACGGCGGCTCCTGCGAGACCCCATGAAACGACCGTCAGGAACAGTCGTTCACGACTACTTGACCTGCCCCAGATTGGCTTCGCTCAGGTCCAACTCGCCAAGCACCTCTCTGAGTACGTCATCGCCGATCTGGTGATGGCGGCTGAGGCTGTAGAGTTCCAGACGCTGTGCACGTAGTGCCTTCAGGCGCAAACGGCGTTCCAGCAGATCCATCTGGAACGCCAGCGCCTGGGCTTCGGCGGAGTCGTTGAACACGTCGAGTTGATGGCGATACTCGGACATGATCCGTGCTTTCAGTTCCGCTGCCAGTGCCGCTTGTGCGGCGTCTTGCGGTGCGAGTTCTTCGGTCTCCAACGAATGAATCGCCGCCTCGGCAGTTTTGCGCCAGGCATCGCGCACTTCCTGACGGCGCTTTTCGTCGGGGCTCTTCTGAATGCCTCGCAGGAGCAATGGCAACGCGATACACGCCGAAATCAGCGACAGCAGAATCACCCCGGCGGCGATAAAAATCAGCAGATCCCGTTCGGGAAACGCTTCGCTTCCCATCAGCATCGGCACTGACATCACACCCGCCAGCGTCACCGCACCGCGCACACCGCCCACCGTCAGCAGCCAGCAGGATCGCGCGGTGGGCACCTGGGTCAGATCACCCTTGCCGCGCAAACGTCGCAGGAGCACTGACAAACGCCAGATACTTTGTACCCAGACAAATCGCAGCACCACCAGCGCTAGAAAAATTGCCACCACGTCGAGGCAGCGATACAGCAGCGTCGGCCAGAGTGTCGGCTCATGACTGACAACGGCCTTGATGATGTCCGGCAATTGCAGACCCAGCAGCAGGAAGATCAGACCATTGAAGGCGAACTCCAGCAATGCCCAGACACTGCGATTGAGCAGGCGAGTGCTGGTCTGACGCGGCAGCAGATCGAGCCAGCTCTGCATCATCCCCGCCGCCACGGCAGAGAGAATGCCCGAAGCCCCCAATCGTTCGGCCAGCACATAAGCGGCGAACGGTAGCAGCAACATAAACACCACATGGGTAGCCGGATCGTCCCAGCCGCGGGCAATCATCCAGGCGCGCAAGCGCCCCACCAGCCAGCTCAACGCCACCCCGACGGCCAACCCTCCAACCGCCACCAGCACAAACGTCAGGCTCGCATTAGCCAGCGAGAACACCCCGGTCACCGCTGCGACCAAGGCGAACTTGAACGTAACCAGACCCGAAGCGTCGTTCATCAGCGCTTCACCTTGCAGCATGTGCATCAGCGGGGTGGGCAAGCGGTTTTGCGAAATGGCCGAGACCGCTACGGCGTCCGTTGGCGACAACACCGCCGCCAATGCGAAAGCCACGGGCAGCGGAATCGTTGGCAGTAACCAGTGAATGAAATATCCGGCGCCCACCACGGTAAACAGCACCAGCCCGACTGCCAGTGTCAGAATCGGCCCACGCAGGTGCCAGAGCTCACGCTTGGGCATGCGCCATCCGTCGGAGAACAACAGCGGTGGCAGGAACAGAAACAGGAAAAGCTCCGGGTCCAGCGCCACGTGCAGACCAAGTGTTGGCCAGGCCAACAGGGCGCCGGCGGCGATTTGTACCAGAGGAAGCGGCAGCGGAATTACCCGTCCGACCAGACGCGAGACGCTGACCAGCATCAGCAGGATCAGGACGGTGTAAGCAGTTTGCATAAAGCGAAAATCTCAGACGATCGACAGCGTTGAACTGCCATATTAGCCGCTTAGGCTGTGCCTGGCCTTTGCACCTATGTCGCAGCCCTCTGAAACTCGGCTCCCACAGGTTTTGCGTATTAGCTGAAGGGTCATGGCATAATCCGACACCATTTTTTTCCAGCACCTGTAAAGGGGGCGATTCCTTGACCGATTCAAGTAAAACGTTGCACCTTTTCGGCATCAAAGCCTGCGACACCATGAAGAAGGCGCGCACCTGGCTCGATGAACACGCTGTCAGCTACGACTTCCATGATTACAAGACTGCCGGCATCGACCGTGAGCACCTGACTCAATGGTGTGACGAGCACGGCTGGCAAACGGTGTTGAACCGTGCAGGCACGACCTTTCGCAAACTCGACGACGAACGTAAAGCCGATCTCGACCAGTCGAAAGCCATCGAACTGATGCTCGCTCAACCCTCGATGATCAAGCGCCCGGTGCTCGATCTCGGTGACCGAACCCTGATTGGCTTTAAGCCAGACATCTACGCGGCCGCGATCAAATAAGCAGCCCGTCACTTTTTTGTAGAGGTATTCACATGTCCAATTCCCTGTTCAGCATCGCTTTCGGTGTCGGCACCCAGAACCGCCAAGGCGCGTGGCTGGAAGTGTTCTACGCACAGCCACTGCTCAATCCTTCGGCCGAACTGGTCGCTGCCGTTGCACCGATCCTCGGTTACACCGAAGGCAACCAGGCCATCACTTTCACCACCGCACAGGCTGCGCAACTGGCTGAAGCCGTCAAAGGCATCGACGCCGTTCAAGGCAAGCTGCTGACCCGTCTGGCCGAGAGCCACAAGCCGCTGGTTGCCACGCTGCTGGCTGAAGATGCGCAACTGACCTCGACACCTGAGGCCTACCTCAAGCTGCACCTGCTGTCCCATCGTTTGGTCAAGCCGCACGGCCTGAGCCTTGCCGGTATCTTCCCGCTGCTGCCGAACGTAGCGTGGACCAGCCAGGGCGCAATCGACCTGAGCGAACTGGCCGAACTGCAACTGGAAGCCCGTCTGCGTGGCGAGCTGCTGGAAGTGTTCTCGGTGGACAAGTTCCCGAAAATGACCGACTACGTGGTACCGGCCGGCGTGCGTATCGCTGATGCTGCGCGTCTGCGTCTGGGCGCCTACGTGGGCGAAGGCACCACCGTGATGCACGAAGGTTTCATCAACTTCAACGCCGGCACCGAAGGCCCGGGCATGATCGAAGGCCGCGTCTCCGCAGGCGTCTTCGTCGGCAAGGGTTCGGATCTGGGCGGCGGTTGCTCGACCATGGGCACCCTGTCGGGCGGCGGCAACATCGTGATCAAGGTTGGCGAAGGCTGCCTGATCGGCGCCAACGCCGGTATCGGCATCCCGTTGGGCGACCGCAACACTGTCGAGTCGGGCCTGTACGTGACCGCCGGCACCAAAGTAGCGCTGCTGGACGAGAACAATAATCTGGTCAAAGTCGTGAAGGCGAGTGAACTGGCCGGTCAGACCGACCTGCTGTTCCGTCGCAATTCGGAAACCGGTGCCGTGGAGTGCAAAACCCACAAATCGGCGATCGAACTCAACGAAGCGCTGCACGCTCACAACTAAGTGCTGTAAGCACCTGGGGGAGCGAGCCTGCTCGCTCCCACAAGGTTTGGCGTAATTCCGCCCCTCTTCACCAGGGCTATGAACCGTGATGATTCCCTCCCCCTGGCGTGCCGATTTCCCGGCCATCGCCGCCCTGCAACGGCAAGACCAGACCTATCTGGACAACGCCGCCACCACGCAAAAACCTCAGGCCTTGCTCGACGCGCTGGCGCATTACTACGCCAACGGCGCGGCCAATGTGCATCGCGCGCAGCATCTTCCCGGTGCCCACGCGACACAGGCGTTCGAAGACAGTCGGCTCAAGGTGGCCCAGTGGCTGAATGCCGGTGACAGCGGGCAAATCATCTTTACCCACGGCGCCACCAGTGCGCTGAATCTCCTGGCGTATGGCCTGGAGCACCTCTTCCATCCGGGCGATGAAATTGTCATCAGCGCCCTGGAGCATCACGCCAACCTGCTGCCGTGGCAGCAACTGGCACAACGTCGCGATCTGAAACTGGTGATCCTGCCGCTGGATGACGATGGCGTAATCGACCTCGCTGCCGCCGTGCACCTGATCGGCCCGCGCACCCGCTTGCTGGCGGTCAGTCAGTTGTCCAACGTGCTGGGTGCGTGGCAACCGTTGCCGGCGCTGCTGGGCATGGCCAAGGCGCAGAACGCGCTGACCGTGGTCGACGGCGCCCAAGGTGTGGTGCACGGTCGACATGACGTGCAGGCGCTTGGTTGTGACTTTTATGTGTTTTCCAGCCACAAGCTGTACGGCCCCGATGGCCTCGGTGTTCTGTTCGGGCGCAATAAAGCGCTGGAACAGCTGAAACCGTGGCAGTTCGGCGGTGAAATGGTGCTGGAAGCCAACTATCACGATTCGCGCTTCCGCCCTGCCCCGCTGGGTTTTGAAGCCGGCACGCCGCCGATTGCCAGCGTGATCGGCCTCGGTGCGACCCTCGATTATCTTGCCGGGCTGGATCAGGAAGCCGTGTCCGCTCATGAAGCGGCGCTGCACGACTATCTGCTGCGCGGCCTCGCTGCCCGCAATGGCATTCGTCTACTGGGCAAGCCGCAACTGGCCCTGGCCAGTTTTGTCGTCGAGGGCGTGCACAACGCCGATCTGGCGCATCTGCTGACCGAGCAAGGCATCGCCGTGCGCGCCGGGCACCACTGCGCCATGCCGTTGCTGAAAAGCTTCGAGCTGGCCGGGGCGATTCGGGTGTCGCTGGCGCTGTACAACGATTCCGAGGATCTGGAGCGTTTTTTCGAAGCGCTGGATCAGGCGCTGGAGTTGTTGCGATGAGCCTGCCGACTGACGCCGCCGAGGCGCTGCAAACCTTTCAGAATGCTGCCGGCTGGGAACAGCGGGCGCGATTGCTGATGCAGTTCGGTGATCGTCTGCCGCCGCTGAGCGACGCGGATAAATGCGATGCCAACCGGGTGCATGGCTGTGAAAGCCAAGTGTGGTTGCTGGGCGAGTTGCAGGACGGCCACTGGCAATTCAGCGCCAGCAGTGATGCGCGGATGATTCGCGGGTTGGTGGCATTGCTGTTGTTGCGGGTCAACGGGTTGTCGGCGACTGAATTGCAGCAGGTGGATTTGCCGGACTGGTTCAGCCAGCTGGGGCTTTCGCGGCAGTTGTCGCCGTCGCGCAGCAATGGCCTCAATGCGGTGCTCCAGCGGATGAATGAGTTGGCGAGTTAATCGCCATCGCTGGCAAGCCAGCTCGCACAAGGTTCTATGGTGTTCACAAATGCAGTGAACCTACCAAATACCTGTGGGCGCTGGCTTGCCAGCGATGAGGCCATCAGCCCCGGCATCAAACCTGAGGTTTGACTCGATCCGCCGGCCGCCGAACCCCAGCCACAATCTTATCCACAGCCTTGGTCGCCGCGACCATGCCGAACGTCGCCGTCACCATCATCACCGCACCAAACCCGCCCGCGCAGTCCAGTTTCACGCCATCACCGACAAAACTCTTCTGCAAACAGATGCTGCCATCCGGTTTCGGGTAGCGAAGTTGTTCCGTGGAAAACACACACGGCACGCTGTAGTGACGGGTCACGGTGCGCGAGAAACCGTAGTCACGACGCAGCGTGGATCGCACTTTCGAAGCCAACGGGTCGTTGAACGTGCGGTTCAGATCGCAGACCTGAATCAGCGTCGGATCAATCTGCCCGCCCGCACCGCCAGTCGTGATGATCTGGATCTTGCGGCGTTTGCACCACGCGATCAGCGCAGCCTTGGCGTTGACGGCGTCGATGCAGTCAATCACGCAGTCGATGTTCGGCGTGATGTATTCGGCCATGGTGTCGCGAGTGACGAAATCCGCCACCGCATGGACGGTGCAGTCCGGGTTGATCCCGCGCAGTCGCTCGGCCATCACCTCGACCTTCGGTTTGCCGACGGTGCTGTCCAGCGCGTGCAACTGGCGGTTGGCGTTGCTCACGCAAACGTCATCCAGATCGAACAGGGATATTTCGCCGACGCCGCAACGGGCGATGGCTTCCGCCGCCCAGGAGCCGACGCCACCGACGCCGACGATCGCCACATGGGCCGCGCGCAAGCGCTCCATGCCTTCGATGCCATACAAACGGGCGATGCCTGCAAACCGCGGATCTTCTGTACTCATGACCATTACCCCAAAAACCGGCGCGCATTATAGGGCTACGCAGCGACAAGTTTTAACCTTCGATCTACAAGTGTAAGAACTTAAGTCAAAGCGGATTGCCCAATGTCAGGCAATTCCCTGTCTGTTGTACGACTTGCGAACTACCGGTGTAGGATGCGCGCCCCATTGGCGTATAGCCTACCGATCCTCCGTTCCACAGCCTTTGGAACCCGAAACAGCTATGTCATCGCGTAAATTTGGTCTCAACCTGGTGGTGGTTCTGGCAATCGCCGCCCTGTTCACCGGCTTCTGGGCGCTGATCAATCGCCCGGTCTCCGCGCCCAACTGGCCGGAGCAGATCTCCGGTTTCTCCTACTCGCCGTTCCAGCAGGGCCAATTCCCGCAGAAGGATCAGTACCCTTCCGACGAAGAAATGCGCCGTGACCTGGAGATCATGAGCAAGCTGACGGACAACATCCGCATCTACTCGGTCGATGGCTCGCTGCAAGACATCCCGAAACTGGCGGAAGAATTTGGTTTGCGCGTGACCTTGGGGATCTGGATCAGCCCCGATCAGGAGCGCAACGAGCGGGAAATCACTCGCGCCATCGAACTGGCGAACACCTCGCGCAGCGTGGTTCGCGTGGTAGTCGGCAACGAAGCGATCTTCCGTAAGGAAATCACTGCCGAGCAACTGAGCGTGCTGCTTGATCGCGTACGCGCAGCCGTCAAAGTACCGGTGACCACCTCCGAGCAATGGCACGTCTGGGAAGAACACCCGGAGCTGGCCAAGCACGTCGATCTGATCGCCGCTCACGTTCTGCCGTACTGGGAATTCGTCCCGGTCGACAAGGCCGGCCAGTTCGTTTTCGACCGCGCCCGCGACCTGAAAAAGATGTTCCCGAAAAAACCGCTGCTGCTGTCCGAGGTGGGCTGGCCGAGCAACGGCCGAATGCGCGGCGGCGCCGATGCGTCGCCGGCGGATCAGGCGATCTACCTGCGAACTTTGGTCAACAAGCTCAACCGCCAGGGCTTCAACTACTTCGTGATCGAAGCGTTCGACCAGCCGTGGAAAGCCAGTGACGAAGGTTCGGTTGGCGCGTATTGGGGCGTGTTCAACGCCGCGCGTCAGCAGAAATTCAACTTCGAAGGCCCGGTGGTGGCGATCCCGCAATGGCGTGTGCTGGCGGTTGGCTCGGTGGTACTGGCGCTGTTGTCGCTGACCTTGCTGATGATCGACGGTTCGGCCCTGCGCCAGCGTGGCCGGATCTTCCTGACCTTTATCGCCTTCCTTTGCGGGTCGGTGCTGGTATGGATCGGTTACGACTACAGCCTGCAATACAGCACGTGGTTTAGCCTGACAGTGGGCTTCCTCCTGGCGCTGGGTGCGCTCGGGGTATTTATCGTGTTGCTCACCGAGGCCCATGAACTGGCCGAAGCGGTGTGGATTCACAAACGCCGACGGGAATTCCTGCCCGTGGAGGGCGACTCCAGCTACCGGCCAAAAGTGTCGATCCACGTGCCTTGCTACAACGAGCCGCCGGAAATGGTCAAACAGACCCTCGACGCCCTGGCCGCCCTCGATTACCCGGACTACGAAGTCCTGATCATCGACAACAACACCAAGGACCCGGCGGTGTGGGAACCGGTGCGAGACTACTGCGAAATCCTCGGCCCGCGCTTCAAGTTCTTCCACGTCGCGCCATTGGCAGGTTTCAAGGGCGGCGCGTTGAATTATCTGCTTCCGCACACTGCCAAGGATGCCGAAGTGATCGCGGTGATCGACTCCGATTACTGCGTGCATCCGAACTGGCTCAAGCACATGGTGCCGCACTTCGCCGACCCGAAAATTGCCGTGGTGCAGTCGCCGCAGGATTACCGCGACCAGAACGAAAGCACCTTCAAGAAGCTCTGTTACGCCGAGTACAAAGGCTTCTTCCATATCGGCATGGTCACCCGTAACGACCGCGACGCGATCATCCAGCACGGCACCATGACCATGACCCGTCGTTCGGTGCTCGAAGAACTGGGCTGGGCCGACTGGTGCATCTGTGAAGACGCCGAACTGGGTCTGCGCGTATTCGAAAAAGGCCTGTCGGCGGCGTATTACCACGACAGTTACGGCAAGGGTCTGATGCCGGATACGTTCATCGACTTCAAGAAGCAGCGTTTTCGCTGGGCTTACGGCGCAATCCAGATCATCAAGCGTCACACCGGCAGCCTGCTGCGCGGCAAGGACACCGAACTGACCCGTGGCCAGCGTTACCACTTCCTCGCGGGCTGGTTGCCGTGGGTGGCGGACGGCATGAACATCTTCTTCACCGTCGGCGCACTGTTGTGGTCGGCGGCGATGATCATCGTGCCGCAACGGGTCGATCCGCCACTGTTGATCTTCGCGATCCCGCCATTGGCGCTGTTCGTGTTCAAGGTCGGCAAGATCATCTTCCTGTATCGCCGCGCGGTGGGCGTGAACCTGAAAGATGCATTCTGCGCGGCACTGGCGGGTCTGGCGTTGTCGCACACCATCGCCAAAGCGGTGTTGTACGGCTTCTTCACCAGCAGCATTCCGTTCTTCCGCACGCCGAAAAACGCCGACAACCACGGTTTCTGGGTGGCGATTTCCGAAGCGCGGGAAGAGCTGTTCATCATGCTGCTGTTGTGGGGCGCGGCGCTGGGGATCTACCTGGTGCAGGGTATTCCAAGCAACGACATGCGCTTCTGGGTGGTCATGTTGCTGGTGCAATCGTTGCCGTACCTGGCGGCATTGATCATGGCGTTCCTGTCGTCGCTGCCAAAACCTTCGGCGGCACCTGAGCCAGCACCGGCCGTCTAAATCCTCATCGATGCACTAAACGGCGGCCAATGGTCGCCGTTTTGCTTTAAGATAACCGCCATTTTGCGCGCCTTGCCCCCAGATTCCGGAGTTCTCCATGACGGCCCACGCCGACCTTTCGCCGACCCTCCAACTCGCCATCGACCTGATCCGCCGTCCGTCCGTGACGCCGGTCGACGCCGATTGCCAGAAGCAGATGATGCAGCGCCTGGGTGATGCCGGTTTCACCCTGGAGCCGATGCGCATCGAGGATGTGGATAACTTCTGGGCCATCCATGGCAACAACGACGGCCCGGTGCTGTGCTTCGCCGGTCACACCGACGTAGTGCCGACCGGCCCGGTGACTGCATGGCAGATCGACCCGTTCAACGCCATCATTGATGAACACGGCATGCTCTGCGGCCGTGGCGCGGCAGACATGAAAGGCAGCCTGGCGTCGATGACTGTCGCCGCCGAGCGCTTCGTCGCCGACTACCCGAACCACAAAGGCAAAGTCGCGTTTCTGATCACCAGCGACGAAGAAGGCCCGGCGCACCACGGCACCAAGGCAGTGGTTGAACGTCTGGTCGCGCGTAACGAGCGTCTGGACTGGTGCATCGTCGGCGAACCGTCGAGCACCACGCTGGTGGGTGACGTGGTCAAAAACGGCCGTCGCGGCTCGCTTGGTGCCAAGCTAACCATCAAGGGTATTCAGGGCCACGTGGCCTACCCGCATCTGGCGAAGAACCCGATCCACCTGGCCGCTCCGGCGCTGGCCGAATTGGCCGCCGAGCACTGGGATCACGGCAACGACTTCTTCCCGCCGACCAGTTTCCAGATTTCCAATGTCAACTCCGGCACCGGCGCGACCAACGTGATTCCGGGCGACCTGGTGGCCGTGTTCAACTTCCGTTTCTCCACCGAATCCACCGTTGAAGGCCTGCAGAAACGCGTTGCCGACATCCTCGACAAACATGACCTGGACTGGCACATCGACTGGGCGCTGTCCGGCCTGCCATTCCTCACCGAGCCGGGCGCACTGCTTGACGCGGTGTCGGCGAGCATCAAGGACATCACCGGCCGCGAGACCAAGGCGTCTACCAGCGGTGGCACTTCCGATGGCCGCTTCATCGCGACCATGGGCACTCAGGTGGTTGAACTGGGCCCGGTCAACGCGACCATTCACCAGGTCAACGAGCGCGTACTGGCGGCCGATCTCGACGTACTGACCGAGATCTACTACCAGACTCTGATCAAGTTGCTTGCCTGATGCTTGCGTGCCCGATTTGCAGTGAGCCGCTGAATGCGGTGGACAACGGCGTGGTCTGCCCCGCCGGGCATCGTTTCGACCGTGCGCGTCAGGGTTACTTGAATCTGTTGCCGGTGCAGCACAAGAACAGCCGCGATCCTGGCGACAATCAGGCAATGGTCGAGGCCCGCCGCGACTTCCTGAACGCTGGGCATTACGCGCCGGTGGCCAAGCGTCTGGCGGAGCTGGCAGCGAGTTACGCGCCGGCGCGCTGGGTCGATATCGGCTGTGGCGAGGGTTACTACACCGCGCAGATCGCCGAGGCCCTGCCGGATGCCGATGGCTACGCGCTGGACATCTCCCGTGAAGCGGTCAAACGCGCCTGCAAACGCAATCCGCAACTGACCTGGTTGATCGCCAGCATGGCCCGCGTGCCGTTGGCGTCGGGCAGTTGCCAGTTCCTGGCCAGTGTTTTCAGTCCATTGGATTGGGAAGAAGCCAAGCGTCTGCTCAGCGTAGGCGGCGGGCTGATGAAAGTCGGCCCGACCAGTGGCCATCTGATGGAGTTGCGCGAACGTCTATACGACGAAGTCCGTGAGTACACCGACGACAAGCATCTGGCCCTGGTGCCGGAAGGCATGGCGCTGGCGCACAGTGAGACGCTTGAGTTCAAACTGACGCTGGACAAGCCCGAGGATCGCGCCAACCTGCTGGCGATGACGCCCCACGGCTGGCGTGCCAGCGCCGAGCGTCGCGCGGCGGTGATCGAACAGGCCGAGCCGTTCGAGACCACCGTGTCGATGCGCTACGATTATTTCGTTCTTCAATAACTTTTGGTCTCGGGCAAATGCCCGGGGCCGGCTAAATCCGCGAATGGATTTTTCAGACCCGCAGTGAGGACATCCATGCGCCAACCGGATATCGAGATTTACCTGAAAGACGCCGACGTCGACCACAAGGCCATTTCGGCCTGGCTGGGCGAAGCGCTGGGCCCGTGCAGCGACTGGGTGCAGAAAGGCCAAACCTACAAGTGCATGGCAGGCAAAGTCCCGGTGACCTGGCTGCCGAAAGCCGTGGGCAAGTGGAACAGCCTGTACCTGGAAAGCGATGCGACCCCATGGGATGACGACATCGCCTGCGCCCGCGCCGCGTTTGCTGCGCTGAACGTCGAAGTGCGTTGTGCGCCGGGGACGTGGGTCGAGGAAGAAGGCGAGGAAACGGCGGATCGCTGGATGCGCATCAGCGCCGATGGTGAAGAAGAGATCACCTGGAAGACCGCCTGATTTCAATCCCCTCGAACGGACAGAGCCCTGAAAACTCTGATTCACAGGGGTCTTGTTCCGCGACGGCAGGCCTGAAAAAAAGCCGCAGACTGTCATAACTGACAGATTGATTATTCGTACAGTAATGCTTTCAGGGCATTCTCACTCAAAAAAGACCGCAGCCTCGGGCAGTGCCTACAGGGTGATGTATACACCTGTAGGAGCTGCCGCAGGCTGAGATCTTTTGATCCTGAAGTTCATAGCTCTGAACCTCGAATCATTGCTCCTCTCCTCAGTTCCAACTACCCACGACCTGATCACCCTTGTTGAATTCGAACCGGGCTGACTCTGCAGTCGTTCTGGGCAATGTCACTTTGATGATCGGCACTGCCTTGCTGGAATACTTGTAAAAGTCCTGCTGGTTGAATCGGGCATCCGCCAAACCGTTACTCGTATAAAAGAACGCCTTGATCGGAATGGTCGTATGGATGTTCTGTGGCCATGTCGCCAGACGGATTTCATTCCACGAGTTGAAAGACTCGGCCCCCATTAAATTCATGGCCAGTATTCCCTGATAAAACGTATTGGCTGCAAGCGTTCCCTGACTGGATCGGACATTGAACCCACACTGACGCTGGTATTTCCATCCTGCGGGCCCCTGGTTGTAATGGTTGAGCCATCCTGCAGCAGTGGTAATTCCCTGCTGTTCGCATGAGCGACTGACCGTTGGATAGTTACGGGATACGCCACAGCCCTGATCAGCCCTTATGTCACTGCCTCCGTCTATGGGAAAAATGCATAGAACCTGAACTTCCACGCTCCCCGCCGGGCGTTGCTGAGATGGAAAAAAAATGAAACCACTGGTGTTTGGATAGCTGGCGGGAAATCCTTTGAAGCGCGCATCTTTACGCAAGTAAAAAAATGAAACGCCACCGTTCTGCTGCGAAAGCGGACTGGGGTTCCAGGCGCGATAGCCGGTGCCATTGATCGTCGCCCGCAATATGACACCTGAACACAACGCCGCAGGTAGAGAAGCACTGCCGCAATTTGGCCGCGTATCGGCGTACTGTGCATTAAGATCATTGGCAACGCGCTGCCCATCGCCTTCCGGCACCGTACCGATTACCCGCACGGGCAGCGATGACGATGTAATCAGACTGCCCGCTCCACCCACCTTGTAGGTGTAAGTGAGGTTGACCGTACGCCCCTTGTTTTCGCTGATCCAGGCTTTGGGCAACTTGAAGGTCAGCGTGCCCACGGTGGACACGGTCTGAATTGGCGCATCACGCAACGCCACACCGGTCAGGCGCACACCGACGGTGTCCTTCGCTGCCAGGCTCGGATAACTGACCTGTACGTTGGCTTCGGTACCGAGCGTATCGGCATTCAACTCGCCCGTCGGGGCTTCGACCACCTTGAACACACTCTGGCCCTGCGCGCTGACCACGCGGATGCTCAGTGGGGACGAGGTAATCAGATTTCCGACACCACCCACCTTGTAGGTGTAAGTGAGGTTGACCATACGCCCCTTGTTTTCGCTGATCCAGGCTTTGGGCAACTTGAAGGTCAGCGTGCCCACGGTGGACACGGTCTGAATTGGCGCATCACGCAACGCCACACCGGTCAGGCGCACACCGACGGTGTCCTTCGCTGCCAGGCTCGGATAACTGACCTGTACGTTGGCTTCGGTACCGAGCGTATCGGCATTCAACTCGCCCGTCGGGGCTTCGACCACCTTGAACACACTCGGGCCCTGCGCGCTGACCACGCGGATGCTCAGTGGGGACGAGGTAATCAGATTTCCGACACCGCCGACCTTGTAGGTGTAAGTCAGGTTGACCGTACGCCCCTTGTTTTCGCTGATCCAGGCTTTGGGCAACTTGAAGGTCAGCGTGCCTACGGTGGACACGGTCTGGATCGGCGCATCACGCAACGCCACACCGGTCAGGCGCACACCGACGGTGTCCCTAGGCGCCTGACTCGGATAATTCACCTGAACAGTGGCCTCTGTGCCGAGGGTATCGACATTCAACTCGCCTCCCGGCGCGTCGACCACTTTGAATATCGATGGCTGCGCCGCCGAAATACCTGGTTCTTGTTGTGGCAATGCCAGGCCTGTCATTGCGCGAGCGAGCGGTTCCGGAGAAGCATTTTCGGAGGTCGTCTGACCTGAGCACCCGAAAAGCCCCAAGACCAGCAAAATCGAAATACCCTTCCACATGACCGCTTTCCTCTCGCGTAGGTAGAGCCCTGAAAATACGGGCTCCAGGGCACGTTTTCGCGAAAGTAGCCGTGAGAACAAAAGCTGTCTACTGTCAGATCTGACAGGGTGTTTATTCATACAGCGCAGCGTTGGATGAAATTTCACACCCAAAAAAAGATCGCAGCCTGCGGCAGCTTTTGTAGTAGCTGCAGAAGGCTGCGATCTTTTGATCCTGGATTTACAGGCCTACAACATCCTCAGCCTGCAAACCCTTGTCACCTGTCACCACCGCATACTCGACCTGCTGGCCTTCGGTCAGCGACCGATGCCCTTCGCCGCGAATCGCGCGGTAGTGCACGAACACGTCCACCCCGTCTTCGCGCTGAATGAAGCCGTAGCCCTTGGCGTCGTTGAACCACTTCACGTTGCCGGTTTCACGTGTTGCCATCTGTTCATACTCCTTTTTTATTATTGAACAGGCTTTTCGCAGGAAAGCCTTTGAGGAACGTCAGCCTGCGTCCGACGTCCATAAACGGGCCCCGGCGACAGAGCGCCGAGTATATGACAGGCACGAAAACTCTCAACCGGAGTTTACTTCGCCGCTTTTTTGCCGATTTTCGATGAATCCGTCACACTAGCGCCCACCCGAGCAAACGCTCGGTTTTATCAACTCACGCAGAAGCCGTATGACCCGCTCCCCGTTTCGCCGTCTTGTGTTTGGCACCTTGCGCCGACTGTTGTACCTCTGGGTTCGCTCGGAGACGATCAACCAGTCGTCGTTTACCCTCAACCTCGACCGCAGTCGTCCGGTGTTCTACGTCCTGCAAAACCCATCGCTGACCGATCTGGCCGTGCTCGATACCGAGTGCACCAAGGCCGGTCTGCCGCGCCCGGTGCTGCCGGTGTCGGTGGGTTCGTTGATTGAGCCTGCCGCGTTCTTCTATCTGACGCCGGACCCGGACTGGCTCGGCCGTCAGGACAAGCGCGGTGCCCCGCCAACCCTGACCCGTTTGGTCAGCGCCCTCACGCAGAACGCCGCCGAAGACGCGCAGATCATTCCAGTCAGTGTGTTCTGGGGTCAGTCACCGGACAGCGAAAACAGTCCGTGGAAGCTGCTGTTCGCCGACAGCTGGGCGGTCACCGGGCGTCTGCGCCGGCTGCTGAGCATCATGATTCTCGGGCGCAAGACTCGTGTGCAGTTCTCCGCGCCGATCCACCTGCGCGAGCTGATCGAACACAACAAGGGCCATGAACGCACCGTGCGTATGGCCCAGCGGATCCTGCGAGTACACTTCCGCAACCTCAAAGCGGCGGTGATCGGCCCGGACATTTCCCACCGCCGCAACCTGGTCAAAGGCCTGCTCAACCAGCCACTGGTCAAGCAAGCGATCCTCGACGAAGCCGAGCGCGAAAACATCTCCCCGGAAAAAGCCAAGGCCCAGGCCCTGCGCTACGGCAACGAGATCGCCTCGGACTACACCTACACCGCGATCCGCTTCCTTGAAGTGGTGCTGAGCTGGTTCTGGAACAAGATCTACGACGGCATCAAGGTCAACCACATCGAAGGTGTGCAAAAGGTCGCCCAGGGTCACGAAGTGATCTACGTGCCGTGCCACCGCAGCCACATCGACTACCTGCTGCTCTCATACTTGCTGTTCCGCAACGGCCTGACCCCGCCGCACATCGCTGCCGGGATCAACCTCAACATGCCGGTAATCGGCAGCCTGCTGCGCCGTGGCGGTGCGTTCTTCATGCGCCGCACGTTCAAGGGCAATCCGCTGTACACCTCGGTGTTCAACGAATACCTGCACACCCTGTTCACCAAAGGTTTCCCGGTCGAATACTTCGTCGAGGGCGGCCGCTCGCGTACCGGGCGCATGCTGCAACCGAAAACCGGGATGCTCGCAATCACGATGCGCAGCTTCCTGCGTTCGTCGCGCATGCCTATCGTGTTCGTGCCGGTGTACATCGGTTACGAGCGCGTGCTGGAGGGCCGTACCTACCTCGGCGAACTGCGTGGCGCCAGCAAGAAGAAAGAGTCGATCTTCGATATTTTCAAAGTCATCGGTGCGCTGAAGCAGCGCTTCGGGCAGGTCGCCGTCAACTTCGGCGAGCCGATCAAACTGGCGGAATTCCTCGACGCCGAGCAACCGGACTGGCGCCAGCAGGAACTCGGCCCGCAGTACAAACCGGCGTGGCTCAACGAAACCACCAATCGCCTCGGCGAGAAAGTCGCGCAGCATCTGAACGAAGCGGCGGCGATCAACCCGGTCAATCTGGTGGCGCTGGCGCTGCTGTCGACCACTCGCCTGGCGCTGGACGATCGCGCCATGGCGCGGGTGCTGGACCTGTATCTGGCGCTGCTGCGCAAGGTGCCGTACTCGCCACACACGACATTGCCGGAAGGCGATGGCCGCGCGCTGATCGAGCATGTGAAGGACATGGATCTACTGGCCGAGCAGAACGACGCACTGGGCAAGATTCTCTATCTGGACGAGCAAAATGCCGTCCTGATGACTTACTACCGCAACAACGTGCTGCACATCTTCGCCCTGCCGGCGCTGCTGGCGAGTTTCTTCCAGAGCACCTCGCGCATGAGCCGCGACCAAATCCTGCGCTACACCCGCGCGTTGTACCCGTACTTGCAGTCGGAGCTGTTCATCCGCTGGAGCCTGGACGAACTCGATGCCGTGGTCGATCAGTGGCTGGAAGCATTTGTCGAACAGGGCCTGCTGCGTTTCGAAAAAGAGGTGTACCTGCGCCCGGCACCGAGTTCTCGGCATTTCGTGTTGCTGACCCTGCTGTCGAAGAGCATTGCGCAGACCCTGCAACGCTTCTACATGACCGTGTCGCTGCTGCTCAACGCCGGCCAGAACACCGTCAGCGCCGAAGAACTGGAAGACCTCTGCACCGTCATGGCCCAGCGCCTGTCGATCCTGCATGGCCTCAACGCCCCGGAGTTTTTCGACAAGAGCCTGTTCCGCCACTTCATCCAGACCCTGCTCGACCTCGACGTGCTGCGCCGCGACGAAGCCGGCAAGCTGAGCTACCACGAGCTGCTCGGCGAACTGGCCGAAGGCGCGGCGAAACGCGTGTTGCCGGCGGAGATTCGTTTGTCGATCCGTCAGGTGGCGCTGCACCGCAGTGAAGATGCGGCCGATCAGGTCGCCACACCGCCCGAAGCTTGATGAACAACCTGTGGGAGTGAGCCTGCTCACTCCCACATTGAAAGGAGATTTCCCATGAAAAAACTGACCATTCTCGCTGCCGCGACGCTGCTCAGCGCCTGCCAATCGACCACACCCGCCGGCAAGGTCGGCCTCGACGGCGAAGTGTTCTACCTGCAACGCATTGCCCTGCCACCGAGCGCCACCTTGAGCGTGACCCTGCAAGACGTTTCACTGGCCGACGCGCCAGCCGTCGTACTCGACCAACAGAAAGGCCCGGTCAAAGGCCAGGTGCCGCTGCCGTTTCACTTGAGCTACGATCCGGCCCAGGTCAAACCCGGCCACCGCTACTCGGTCAGCGCACGCATCGAAGTCAACGGTGAGTTGATGTTCATCACCACCGAAAACCACGCCGTGCAACTCGACGGCAACGACCCGCAGCCGCTGAAGATCCGCGTCGACGCCGCTCGTTAATTCATTTTCTAGAACAAGGAAGCTGCCATGCTCCGCCCTACCCTTCGCTTCGCCGGCCTGTGCGCGGGCCTGATGATCTCCGCCAGCGCCATGGCACTGTCGCTCAGCGACCTGTCGCAACAGGACGCCACCGGCGGCCTCAAGGATGCCCTGACCCAAGGCGCGCAAATCGCCGTCAAACAACTCGGCACGCCTGGCGGTTTCAGCAATAACCCGGAGGTAAAAATCGAACTGCCGGGCAAACTCGGCAAAGCCGCCAGCAAGATGAAAGCCTTCGGCATGGGCGCCCAGGTCGAAGAACTGGAAACCGCCATGAACAAGGCTGCGGAAAGCGCCGTGACCCAGGCCCAGCCAATCCTCGTCGACGCTGTGAAGAAAATGAGCGTGGCCGACGCCAAAGGCATCCTCAGCGGCGGAAACGACTCGGCCACCCAATACCTGGACAAATCCAGCCGCGAACAGATCCGCGCCAAGTTCCTGCCGATCGTCAAACAAGCCACCGACAAGGTCGGCGTGGCGCAAAAGTACAACGCCTTTGCCGGCCAGGCCGCAACGTTCGGCGTAGTAGATGCGAAGAGCGCGAACGTCGAAAACTACGTCACCGAGCAAGCGCTCAATGGCCTGTTCGAAATGATCGGCAAACAGGAAGAAACCATCCGCCAGAACCCGGCCGCTGCGGCGACGAGTCTGGCGAAGAAGGTGTTCGGGACCTTGTAATGTTCTGAACAACAAAAAGCCCGCTGAACTTCATACGTTCAGCGGGCTTTTTTGTAGGCGTCAGGTTTGCGGATCGACTTGATCAAGGACGCGGTTCACCGACAGTTCTGCGAGGGAAATCATCTGCTGAATACCCAGAAGATGATTACACGTCGGGCCACTCAGGGTGAACGCCAGCTCCGTGGCCATGATGTTGGCTGAGGCCAGCGTTTCACAGGCGTTAGCGAGTAATGTTTCGGAGTCGACTTCGGGGAGGACGGTGAAGATTGTGCTGGGATGATTGACGAGTTTGGGCGGGTTTGGCGTGGGTTTGAACATGGCGAAATCTCCTGAAGTAGTGGAGCCGCCACCGTTCGCTGCGAAACGAATGTTAGGTGGCAGCTGTACGCAGGTTCGCAGACCGGGACTTCAGGCACCCGGCATACCCGAAGGTATCCCGCGCACAGCCGCCATGACACAGACATAAAAAAACGCCCGTTTTCGGATGGTGGACGCTGTGCGTCTGAAGTTTAACCGGGCTGCGAAACCCGGTCGCTGATTTTTGCAGCGACAGCCTTAGGCTAGAGATCGCACGTCCGACGGACAATCTGAAAAACATGTGGGAAGGTTCTGAATTTTCGTCACACCGTTAAACAACTAAGCTTTTCAGATCGTCATTGCCAGCAGGCTCGCTCCCACATTTGGATCGAGTATCTCCAGTTCAGGGCTTGGTCGGCTGTCAGGCCGCCATCGCGAGCAGGCTCGCTCCCACAGAAAAGCAAAAGCAAAAACAGCCCGCGCCCCGCGTCGCCCTTCACCACTCAACAGGATGAGCGTTAGCTCGGCTGCAGCTCTTGATCTTGATCTGGAAGCCCGTCGGCAGGCTGAGTGGAGGGATTGATCCGGGGGGTGGGAGCGCAGCGACCGTTTGGCGAAGCCAAACACATCGAGAGGAGGTGCAGCGCAGCAAACCGGAGGCGATGCCCCCGGATCAATCCCGTAACGAAGGGACCCGAGCCACAGCGAGGGCCGAACGTCAGGGCAAAGCCTTTTGGGTTACCTTTTCGGCGTTTGGAAAAGGTGACTCGCTGTAAGAGCGAAACCACCAGTCGCAGCGCCCAAAGAAACGGATATACACCCAAAACCCAAGAGCATGGTCGGCCCAAAGGCCGCCAAGGCTCAACCCTCCCGACGCACCCGGAACCAGGCCGCATACAACGCCGGCAAAAACAAAAGCGTCAACGCCGTAGCCACAATCAACCCCCCCATTATCGCCACCGCCATCGGCCCAAAAAACACACTGCGCGACAAAGGAATCATCGCCAGAACCGCCGCCAAAGCCGTCAACACAATCGGCCGAAAGCGCCGCACCGTCGCCTCGATAATCGCCTGCCAAGGCCTGAGCCCAGAGGCAATATCCTGCTCAATCTGATCCACCAGAATCACCGAATTACGCATGATCATCCCGGAAAGCGCGATCGTCCCCAGCATCGCCACAAACCCGAACGGCTGCCGGAACACCATCAAAAACAGCACAACCCCGATCAACCCCAACGGCGCCGTCAAAAACACCATCGCCGTCCGCGAAAAACTGCGCAACTGCACCATCAGCAACGTCAGCACCACAACAATGAACATCGGCACCCCGGCATTCACCGACTTCTGCCCACGCTCCGAATCCTCCACCGTCCCACCAACATCCAGCAGATACCCGTGCGGCAATTCAGCGCGAATCGAATCCAGCGTCGGCATGATCTGCTTCACCAGCGTCGCCGGCTGCTCCTTGCCATAAATGTCGGCACGCACCGTCACGTTCGGCAGCCGATTACGATGCCAGATGACGCCTTCCTCAAAGCCATATTCCAACGTGGCGACCTGCGACAGCGCCACACTGCGACCGTTATCCGTCGGCACCGCCAGACTCGGCAACAAAGACAATTCTGTACGTTCATGCACCGTGCCGCGAAGCAGGATCTCGATCAACTCGTTATCTTCGCGATACTGACTGACACTCGACCCGGTCAACGAACTCTGCAGGAATTTCGCCAGATTGGCAGTGCTCACCCCCAGTGCCCGGGCGCGATCCTGATCGATGTTCAAGTACACAACCTTGCTCGGCTCTTCCCAGTCCAGATGCACATTGACCACATGCGGATTCTCGCGAACCTTGGCCGCGACCTTGCGCGCCAGAGCGCGGACTTCTTCAATGTGCTCACCGGTAACGCGGAACTGCACCGGATAGCCAACCGGCGGGCCGTTTTCCAAACGCGTCACCCGCGAACGCAGCGCCGGGAACTGCTCGTTCAGCGTGGAGATCAACCAGGTGCGCAGCGTTTCACGCTCCTCGATGTTCTTCGCCAACACCACAAACTGGGCAAAGCTCGCCGCTGGCAACTGCTGATCCAGCGGCAGGTAGAAACGCGGCGAACCGGTGCCGACATACGCCACGTAGTTATCAATGCCGGCGTGATCCTTGAGCATCGCTTCCAGGCGTTTGACCTCACCGGTGGTGTTCGCCAGCGAAGCGCCTTCAGCCAGTTTCAGATCGACCATCAGCTCCAGCCGATTGGAGGCCGGGAAAAACTGCTGTGGCACGAAGCGGAACAGCATCACCGACGCGATAAACAGCCCCACGGTCAGCACGATTACGGTTTTGCGGTGAACCACACACCACTCCACCAAACGACGTACCCGCTGATAGAACGGTGTGGCATACGGGTCCGGCTGACCATCACCCGTGCCGTGTTTGGCCGCGTGAATTTTCGCCAGATCCGGCAGCAGTTTTTCCCCCAGATAGGGCACGAACATCACCGCCGCCACCCATGAGGCGAGCAGCGCGATGGTCACCACCTGAAAGATCGAACGGGTGTATTCGCCCGTGCCGGATTGCGCCGTGGCAATCGGCAGGAAACCGGCGGCAGTGATCAGCGTACCGGTGAGCATCGGGAACGCGGTACTGGTCCAGGCGTAGCTCGCGGCCTTGATGCGGTCGAAGCCCTGCTCCATTTTGATCGCCATCATTTCCACGGCGATGATCGCGTCGTCCACCAGCAAGCCCAACGCAAGCACCAGCGCGCCGAGGGAAATTTTGTGCAGACCGATGCCGAAGTAATACATGCAGGCGAAGGTCATCGCCAGCACCAGCGGAATGCTCAGCGCCACCACCATGCCGGTGCGCACGCCGAGAGAAAAGAAGCTCACCAGCAACACAATCGCCAGCGCTTCGACCAATACCTGGACGAACTCGCCCACGCCGGTTTTCACCGCTGCCGGTTGGTCAGAAACCTTGCGTAACTGCATGCCGGCCGGGAGGTTTTTCTGGAGGCGCGAGAATTCGCCTTCCAATGCCTTGCCGAGCACGAGAATGTCGCCGCCGTCCTTCATGGCTACTGCCAGACCAATCGCGTCTTCAGCCATGAAGCGCATGCGCGGCGCCGGCGGATCGTTGAAACCGCGCCGCACATCGGCGACATCGGAGATGCGGAACGTACGATCGCCGACCCGGATCGGGAAGTTCTTTATCTCATCGACCGTCTGAAAATTCCCCGAGACCCGTAACTGCAAACGCTCACTGCCAGTCTCAAAGAACCCTGCTGTAGACACCGCGTTCTGTTCTTCCAGCGCCTGCTGCACTGCCGCCAGCGGCAAGCCGAGGGTGGCGAGTTTAACGTTGGACAGCTCGACCCAGATCTTCTCGTCCTGCAACCCAAGCAGATCGACCTTGCCGACATCCTTGACCCGTTGCAGCTGGATCTGGATGCGGTCGGCATAATCCTTGAGCACGGCGTAGTCAAAACCGTCGCCGGTCAGCGCGTAGATATTGCCGAAAGTAGTGCCGAATTCATCGTTGAAAAACGGCCCCTGAATCCCCGGCGGCAGGGTCTGGCGGATGTCGCTGACCTTCTTGCGCACCTGATACCAGAGATCGGGGATCTGGTTGGAGTGCATCGAATCGCGGGCGATAAACGTGACTTGGGATTCGCCGGGACGAGAGAACGAAACGATGCGTTCGTACTCGCCGGTTTCCATCAGTTTCTTTTCGATGCGCTCGGTGACCTGACGCGAAACTTCCTCCGCCGTCGCGCCCGGCCAGCGGGTCTGGATCACCATGGCCTTGAAGGTAAACGGCGGGTCTTCGCTTTGGCCAAGTTTGGTGTAGGACAGCGCACCGACGATGGCCAGCAAAAGCATCAGGAACAATACGATCTGGCGATTACGCAGCGCCCATTCGGAAAGGTTGAAGCGCATCGGGACTTACTCCTTGTCCGCCAGATTGACCACACGGTTGGAGCGATCCACCGGACGCACCTGCTGACCTTCGAGCAGCACATGCACGCCAGCGGCGACGACCCAATCACTGGCGTTCAAGCCCTCAAGCACCGGTACGGTTTTCTCGCCAAACGGGCCGACGCGCACGGGGGTCTTTTTCAGAGTGTTGTTGGCGTTGACGACCCAGACGTAAGTAGCGCCATTTTCCGCGGTCAGCGCCGAAAGCGGCACCGACAGCGACACGACATCGGCGGACTGCACGAACACCCGGGCGCTCTGGCCGAGCTCGGCCGGGACTTTGCCGCTGGTGAATGAAATCCGTGCGGCGAAGGTACGGGATTTCGGATCGGCCGCCGGCGACAGCTCGCGAATCTGTCCGGCGAAGCGCTGGTTCTGCTGAGTCCAGAGTTCGACGGTCACCGGCTGACCCACCTTGAAGCGGCCGAAGCTCTGCTCCGGCAGGCTGATCAGCACTTCGCGTTCGCCATCGGTGGCGAGGGTGAACACGGTTTGTCCGGCGGCCACCACTTGCCCGACTTCCACCGAACGCTTGGCTACCACACCGTCCTGGGGCGCACGCAACACGGCGTAACTGGCCTGGTTGGTCGATACGTTGAATTCGGCTTTGATCTGCTTGAGGCGTGCTTCGCCGGAGCGAAAGAGGTTTTCGGCATTGTCATAGGCCGAGCGACTGACCATCTGACGATCCATGAGGGTCTTGTAGCGGTCGCGCTCGGCACGCACCAGATTGAGATTGGCTTCGGCAGCGGCGACTTGCGCGCGAGTGGCTTCCAGTTGCAGGCGCACGTCTTGCGGATCGAGTTCGGCGAGTGGCTGATCAGCCTTCACCCGCTGGCCTTCATCGACCAGTCGTCGGCTGACTTTGCCGCCGATGCGGAACGCCAGATCAGGCTCATAACGCGCGCGAACTTCACCCGGATAACTTTCCATTGCCTGTGCCGAAGGCTCTGGCTGCACCACCATGGCCGGTCGTACGGTGACTTGCACCGCCGTTTCCTGGCCACACGCAGACAATAAAAAAGCCAGAGTGACTGGCAATGCAAATGGCCACGTGAGGTGCAGTGCATGGCGGAACATGATGACGGACCTTTCGCTAATGGTGCTTGGAATAATTATACTGGCCGGTATGTTATTAATAGCAAACTCACCAGTCCAGTAATAAAAGCGAAGAATGTCGAACAATCTTTCAGCTCCAAACGGCCCGGGCCGCCCCAAGGATCTGGCCAAGCGCCAAGCGATCCTCGACGCGGCGAAAATTCTGTTTCTGAGTCATGGCTATGCCAACACCAGCATGGACGCGGTGGCCGCTGAGGCTGGCGTGTCAAAGCTGACGGTCTACAGCCATTTCAACGACAAGGAGACACTGTTCTCCGCCGCCGTGGTGGCCAAATGCGAGGAACAATTACCGCCGCTGTTCTTCGAATTGCCCGAAGGGATTGCCGTGGAAAATGTGTTGCTGAACATTGCCCGGGGCTTTCATCACCTGATCAACAGCGATGAATCGGTGAATCTGCACCGCCTGATCATGGCGCTGGGCAGCCAGGACCCTAAGCTGTCGCTGATCTTCTTCGAGGCAGGTCCGCAGCGCATGGTGCAGGGGATGGAGCGGCTGCTGACGCGCATCCACGAGAACGGGGTGCTGAGCATCGACCAACCACGCAATGCGGCCGAGCATTTCTTCTGCCTGATCAAGGGCGCGGGGAATTTTCGCTTGTTGTATGGCTGTGGCGAGCCTTTGAGTGAAGAGGCTTCAGAAAGCCATGTGCAGGAAGTGGTGGGGTTGTTTATGCGGGCGTATCGGCCCTGATTCTGTAGTGTTTGGGCTGACATCATCGCGAGCAGGCTCGCGAATGAGGCAACTCAGTCTTACGGCTTGAGCGCTTTCTTCGGGTAAATATCGTATCGGCTGGACTTGCCATCCAGCGCATGACTCGGCTTCGGCCCCTCAATGCACGGCGCCTTGCGCGGCCGCTTGACCACCACACGGTGTGTCGCCAGCGCCAACGCCGCTTCAAGCAAGGCCGGCGCATCCGGATCATCGCCCACCAGCGGTCGAAACAGGCGCATTTCCTTCTTCACCAACGCGGTTTTCTCACGATGGGGAAACATCGGGTCGAGGTAGATCACCTGCGGCGGCTCACCTTCCCAGTTGCGCATGACTTCGATGGAGTTGCCCTTGAGCAATTTCATCCGCGCCACGATCGGCGCCACGTCGAAATCTTCCCCCGCCCGCGCCAGACCATCCTCCAACAATGCGCCGATCAGTGGCTGACGCTCGATCAGGCTCATCTCGCAGCCCAGACTCGCCAGCACGAAGGCATCCTTGCCCAACCCCGCCGTGGCATCCAGCACTCGCGGGCGCACGCCTTGGGCGATGCCGACAGCCTTGGCGATCATCTGCCCGCTGCCACCGCCGTATAAACGACGATGCGCCGCGCCACCCTCGACGAAGTCCACCCGCACCGGCCCCGGCGCATCAGGCCCTAGCTGTTGCAGCTGCAAACCCTGCTCGCCGACCTGCAAGGCGAACTCGCCGTCGGCTACCTGCAGTGGCAGGCCCAGGCGTTCGGCCCACTGCTCGGCTTGCGCTTCAAACGTCGGGCCGAGGGCCTGGACATGGATGCGGCAGGCCGCGGGTTGCTCAATCATGAAAACACGCTCAAAAAAGTTAAGGATCGGCAAAAAGTGGCCGATAAACCAATCAACGCGCATTTTGCCAGAGCTGAGCGGCAACCGAAAAAAATGTCAGGCATTCTTCCCACATCGATTGGCTACATCTCGCCCCATGGCGACTTCAGCCGTCAAAACACTCAAGCACTGAGCGGCGTCAGTCACCTGTGGCAGGATTTCTTTGCCCAGGCGATGGCCGAACAGACGAGTGAAGTGGTGCCGGCGTGTGGCACGTTTCCCCCGGTTGACCTCAGCAGCACTGAAGAACCGACTATCGGCAGCGAGTTGCACGCACACATCCTCGAGCAGCGTGAATGCAATGTCGTGGAAACCGAAGTACGCCCACCAGAGCCACTGTTCCTGCCGATCGCCGAGTTCGAAACGGAGCTGCTGGACAAGCCGTTCCCACCGTTCCCGCCGGAAGAGCTCAAGGCTCAGCAATCGCAGCAAGACTTCGACAGCAGCTGGGTTCGCCCGATCGTGATCAACAACGGTCAGCCGATTCCTGAGCCGGGCGCCGCGCCGCAGAAACGTCCGCTCTACCTGCCGATTGCCGAATTCGACCTGGATCTGCTGCAAAAGCCTTACCCGCCATTCCCGCCGGAAGAAATCGTCGAGCAGCAGAAAGCGCTGGACTTCGATAACGGTTGGGCACGTCCTATCGTTCTGCAGAACCTGCGCATCGCCGCCTGATCCTCAGCGACACACGCTCCAGCGCCCGATATCGACATGAAAGTGATTGCGATGGGCGGCGTTGTAATCCGGACTCAACACCACACTGAACGCCTCGCAGGCGCCATCGCGCACCTTGCGGAGAAATTGTGCGTCCTGATTTTGCTTGGGCCAATCCTTGAGCACGCTGATGCTGCGACCGTCCGCCAGACGAAACCCGGCGATGTCCAGCGCATCGGCACTGGCATGACGGCTGAGCGCGCCGCTTTCGCGGTTGTAGACATTGCGGCAAGCAAAGCTGCCAAGGTGATCAAGACGCGCGACCTGCTGACCGTAAACGGACTGCGCGGCGGGTTGCAGAGTGTGGCGTTCGAACATCGCGTAGGCGACCGCCAACGGGCAACTGGCGAGGAAGCTGCTGCTTAGCGCCACCTCACCGCCCTGTACGCGCAAGGCGCCAATCAACGGGCACTTGGCGTCAGGGCTGTCGGATTGCGGCGTGACGCGCAAAGCGGAGCTGCGCAGAGCCTGAGCGCAAAGTTCAGGATCGCCGCGCAGGCGCATCAGCTTGTAACCGGTCAGCCAGTTGGGCGTCGCTTTCACATCCAGCGGCGCCCACGGATTCCATTCGGAAGGTACGTCCAGCCAACCGCGCCAGACACTGATCAAAGCCCCGCCGATGATCAGCAATACGAGCAACGCAAACGAACGCCCCATGCTCAACCTTTGAAAAACTGGTTGGCCTTGGCGTACGGCATCGACTGCGAAGTGAAGCCGAAGGTGCCCGACTGCTGGATCTCTTCAGCGGCGCGAAAGAATTCGCCGTAAGCCGCCAATGCCAAAGCAGACCCGGTACTGATCCGGCGCACGCCCAGCTCTTCGAGTTGCTGCGCAGTCAGTTTCAGTCCGCCGGACATCAACACATTGACCGGTTTCGGCGCTACCGCGCGCACCACCGCAAGGACTTCTTCGGCACTGCGTAAACCCGGCGCATACAGCACGTCGGCGCCGGCCTCGGCGAAGGCCTGCAAACGGCGGATGGTGTCGTTGACGTCGGGATTACCGTGCAGATAGTTTTCCGCACGGGCAGTCAGGGTGAAGGGAAATGGCAGGGTACGCACAGCGGCGACGGCGGCTTCGATGCGCGCCACGGCGTGTTCGAAGCAATAGATCGGCGCGTCTGCACGGCCCGTGGCGTCCTCGATTGAACCGCCCACTGCGCCCGCCTCGGCCGCTCGCAGCAAACTGTTCGCGCATTCGGCCGGATCATCGGCAAAACCATTTTCCAGATCCACCGCCACCGGCAAATCCGTCGCCGCGACAATCGACCGGACATTGGCCAGGGTGTCGTCCAAGCTCAAGGCTCCGTCGGCTTTGCCTTGGGAGAACGCATAACCGGCGCTGGTGGTCGCCAATGCCTGATAGCCCAGACTGGCGAGCATCTTCGCGGAACCTGCATCCCACGGATTGGGGATAACGAAGATTCCCGGACGCTCATGCAAGGCTTTGAAGGCGTGGGCTTTACGGACTTGTTCTGTGCGGGCTTGGGCATCCATTGACAGGCTCCGATGCAGGAAAACGAGTGCGCCTCAGAGCAAGCCAAGCTGCTCCGCGGCGGGCTCTCTGTATAGCTCAGGCAGAGATGGCAGGCCAGGCAAACGTTGCATCAGTTGTGCATGAAAACGTTGCGCCAGCTTCGCCGCCAACAGGTTGTCAGCGGTATGCAGGAAGATATACGGGGTGCGGCCCTCTTCGATCCACTCGGCGATTTTCGCTACCCATGGCACGAGGAACGAATCGTTGGCCTCAAGCTCGGGATGGCCAATGAAGCGCACTTGCGGGAACTGCGTGAACGCCGCCGGACGCGTCGGCACCCGAGGCTTTTTCGATTGCGCGTGAATCACCGAAGACTCGGTCGACAGACAGCTGAACAGCGCACGCGGGTCGAGACAGATGCGCTCGACACCTCGATCCAGCAACAACCGGTTGAGCAGCCGCTCGCTCTCACCCTTGGCAAAGAACTGTTCGTGGCGCACTTCCACCGCCAGGGGGCAGTCCAGCGCATCGATGAACGCCGCCAGTTCCGGCAACCGATGCGGCGTGAAGCTTTTCGACAGTTGCAGCCACAACGGCGCGACACGCTCGCCGAGGGGTTTGAGTAACTGGAGGAAAGTTTCGGCGGCGGTCAGTTGCTCGCGCAAGTCACCGCTATGGCTGATGTCACCGGGGAACTTGGCCGTGAAGCGAAAATGCGCAGGCATGATCTCGGCCCAACGCTGCACGGTGGCAGGCGAAGGGCTGGCATAGAAGGTCGTGTTGCCT
This sequence comes from Pseudomonas sp. LBUM1648, assembly GCF_059716145.1. Lineage (NCBI taxonomy): Bacteria > Pseudomonadati > Pseudomonadota > Gammaproteobacteria > Pseudomonadales > Pseudomonadaceae > Pseudomonas > Pseudomonas sp. LBUM1648. Next base: position 1,236,927 of record NZ_CP166808.1, on the reverse strand, counting down.
TCCACGGCGTTGAACACCTGGCAGTAGAGGCCGAGGAAGTCAGAAGTTTTGGCGTCTACCGGATACAGATACTCGCGCCAGGCGTTTTCGCTCCAGGACGGGCAACCGAGGTAGTAAGGCAGAGCCATCAGATATACAGATCGAGGCCCAGCACGTCCGCATCCCAATCAACAAAACCGGCAGTGCTGAGGTAGCTGGCCAGCGCCATCGCCACACTCTTCTTCATCGCACGGTGGTAGATCATGTCTTGCTGACGGGCAGGCAGGTTGCTCAGGCGTTGTGCAGAGGCTTTGGCTGCGCGGGCAGCCAGTTGCTCTTCGGTCGGGAATTCCAGCTCGCCGTCGATATCGTCGACGGATTCATCCAGCGCGACATTGCCTTTGCGAGGCTTGCGCTTGATGGGGTAGGACTGAGAGGAAAGGCCGTCTATACGCATAAATTCATGCTCGGTATCGATGATGGCAATTTAGCGGCACTTGACCGACTTAGCAAACTGCCGAGTGATAACTAGAACACATAAAGCGCAAAAGGTTTAAAGCGGGGGGCTGGAAACTGACGATTGGCAGAGTCTGGAATAAGCCGCTGAGCAGGAGAGGCCTTTGTGGCGAGGGGATTTATCCCCGATGGAGTGCGCAGCGCTCCTCTGCATTTTTCCAGTGAAACCGCACGATCAGGATTAACAGCTGCTGCGCAACCGGTCGGGGATAAATCCCCTCACCACAAAAAACCCTCCTGATAAAAAGTCAGCGGGCTTTGGGGGTGGCCACTTTGTCACGCAGGTAAACCGGCTGAGCATCATCGGCCGGGATCGACTCACCGCGTTCCCAGGCGAAGCGCGCCAAGGTCAGCAGGTCTTCGGCATGTGGCAGCATGCCGGCGTCGGAACCCGTCAGATTGACCGCGATGCGCTCGCCGTACCCCCAACCGGTGCCTGCACCGAACCAGTCGCCGCTGGCATCGGCCGGCAGCGCCGCGACTTCCGGTGGCAGCACCGCCTCGACACCGGCAAGGCGCATCTCCCCCGCTGTCTCGCGGTAGCAGCCCCAATACACCTCGTCCATCCGTGCATCGATGGCGGCTGCCACCTGGCTCACGCCATGCTCACGAAACGCACGCTGCGCCAACACGGCCAGGTTGGACACCGGCAACACCGGCCGATCCAGCGCGAACGCCAACCCCTGCACCACGCCGATGGCGATCCGCACGCCGGTAAACGCCCCCGGCCCGCGACCGAACGCGATGGCATCCACCGCTTGCAACGTGGTGCCGGCGTCAGCCAGCAGTTGCTGGATCATCGGCAGCAGCTTTTGCGCGTGCAGGCGCGGGATCACCTCGTAATGGCTCGTGACCTTGCCGTCATGCAGCAAGGCAACGGAGCAAGCTTCAGTCGCGGTGTCCAGGGCCAGCAAGGTGCTCATCGATGTTTCCAAAACAGGTGGGGGAAAAAGTGCGTCAGTATAAACAACTACGGCCCGCAAGCGGGCCGAGGATGATGCAGCGGATCAGACTTTTCAGCTCAGCGCTTCAAGCACCTTGGCGGTGATTGCTTCTACCGAACCAACGCCTTGGATATGGCTGCACTTCGGCTTGCCGTTGGCAGCCGAGAGCTTCTCGTAGAAAGCCACCAGCGGCTTGGTCTGCGAATGATAGACCGACAGGCGATGACGCACGGTTTCTTCAGTGTCATCTTTGCGCTGTACCAGTTCTTCACCGGTGATGTCGTCTTTACCGGCCAGTTTTGGCGGGTTGTAGACGACGTGGTAAACGCGGCCGCTGGCTTCGTGAACACGGCGACCGGCGATACGCTGAACGATTTCTTCGTCGTCAACGGCGATCTCGACTACAGCGTCCAGTTCGACACCGGCAGTAACCAGGGCTTCAGCCTGCGGAATGGTGCGCGGGAAGCCGTCGAACAGGAAGCCGTTGGCGCAGTCAGGTTGCGCGATACGATCCTTGACCAGCGCGATGATCAGGTCATCCGACACCAGGCCGCCGGCATCCATGATGCTCTTGGCTTGAACGCCCAGCGGAGTGCCGGCCTTGACCGCTGCACGCAGCATGTCGCCGGTGGAGATTTGTGGAATGCCGAATTTTTCGGTGATGAACTTAGCCTGAGTACCTTTACCGGCCCCGGGAGCTCCCAGCAGAATGACGCGCATTAGATGTGCTCCTCAATTTTTTTATAAAAAGCTTTTACAAAACAAAGGATTCGCCACTTTGGACGAATCCTGAAAAATACGGGTCGTGGCCGCAGAAACGGCCAAAGGCTGATCAAGATACACAGCAGGCTGCGCCCACACAAGACGCCAAAAGTCGGAGAAACCCGCGCTAGCGGCGACCTTGCGACGCGGTGCACCAAGTCGCAACCCCATCATTAACTGTCGCCTGACCACACTTTTCCCCGTCTGGCCGAGCAGCACCCGACACTCACGCCGGATGCCACACACCGCGCAGAAAACTTTAGCCGGTATTGCGCAAACCGGCGGCAATCCCCGCCACAGACACCAGCAGCGCCTGCTCCACCGGGCTGCCCTGCTCGACATTCTGCTGCCGCGAGCGGGCCAACAGTTCCGCCTGCAATAGATGAAGCGGGTCGAGGTAGGTATTGCGCAGGCGAATGAATTCCAGGGTGTCCGGGCTATGTGCCAGCAGTTGCGACTGACCGGTCAAGCCGAGTACCACCGAGCACGCCTGCGACAATAGGTCGCGTAAGTGCGCGCCCAACGGCAGCAGGTCTGGTTCGACCAAACGCTCGTCGTAAGACAAAGCGATGTCAGCGTCAGCTTTGGCCAGGACCATTTCCAGCATGTCGATGCGCGTGCGGAAGAACGGCCATTGCTCGCGCATCTGCCCCAGCAACTCGCCTTCGCCACGCTCCAGCGCCTTGCTCAACGCCGATTCCCAACCAAGCCAGGCCGGCAGCATCAACCGGGTTTGCGTCCAGCCGAAAATCCACGGGATCGCCCGCAGGCTTTCGATGCCACCGGCACGGCGCTTGGCCGGGCGGCTGCCCAGTGGCAAACGGCCCAACTCCTGCTCCGGCGTTGATTGGCGGAAATACTCGACGAATTGCGGGTTTTCTCGCACCACTTGGCGGTAAGCGCTGACACCGTCAGCGGCCAATTCGTCCATCAGATGACGCCACTCCGGCGTCGGTGGCGGTGGTGGCAACAACGTCGCCTCAAGCACAGCGGCGAGGTACAGATTGAGATTCTGCTCGGCGATGTCCGGCAGGCCGAATTTGAAACGAATCATTTCCCCTTGCTCGGTAGTACGGAAGCGTCCCGCCACCGAGCCCGGTGGTTGCGACAGAATCGCCGCGTGAGCCGGGCCGCCGCCACGGCCCACGGTGCCACCGCGACCATGGAACAACAGCAGTTCGACTTGCTGCTCGCGACAGATTTCCACCAGCCGTTCCTGCGCGCGGTATTGCGCCCAGGCTGCCGCCGTGGTGCCAGCGTCCTTGGCCGAGTCGGAGTAGCCAATCATTACTTCCTGCGGGCCTTGCAGCCGCGCGCGGTAACCCGGCAACAGCAACAGTCGCTCGATCACCGGCCCGGCGTTGTCGAGGTCGGCGAGGGTTTCGAACAGCGGCACCACGCGCATCGGTCGCAACACACCGCACTCTTTAAGCAGCAGTTGCACCGCGAGCACGTCGGAAGCGGCGCCCGCCATGGAGATCACGTAGGAACCCAGCGATGCGCCTGGGGCTGCGGCGATTTCCTTGCAGGTGTTGAGCACTTCGGCGGTGTCGGCGGATGGCTTGAAATGCGCCGGCAACAACGGGCGACGATTAGCCAGTTCGCGGGTCAGGAAAGCGATTCGCGCATCCTCATCCCAGTCTTCATAGCGACCGAGGCCCAGGTAATCGGTGATTTCCGTCATCGCCGCGCTGTGCCGCGAAGAATCCTGACGCACATCGAGGCGTACCAGAAACAGGCCGAACGTCACTGCCCGACGCAGACAATCGAGCAACGGACCATCAGCGATTACGCCCATGCCGCATTCGTGCAGCGAGTTGAAGCACAGCTCCAGCGGATCGAGCAGATCGCGATTGTTGATGAGTACATCAGCAGGGGCTGGCGTGCTGGCCGTCAGGGAGGCATGCGCCCAATTGCGCGTAGCGCGCAGGCGTTCGCGCAATTGCTTGAGCACCGCACGATAAGGTTCGGCGCTGTCGCCGGCCTTTGCTTTGAGCGCGTCGCTGGCCTGCTGCATCGACAATTCGGCAGCCAGATGATCAACATCGCGCAGGTACAAATCGGCAGCCATCCAGCGCGCCAGCAGCAACACTTCGCGGGTCACTGCGGCGGTGACGTTGGGGTTGCCGTCACGGTCGCCGCCCATCCATGAGGCGAAGCGAATCGGCGCGGCTTCCAGCGGCAGACGCAGACCAGTCGCGGCGTGTAGCGCCTGATCGGCCTTGCGCATGTGATTGGGAATTGCCTGCCAAAGCGAATGTTCGATCACCGCGAAACCCCACTTGGCTTCATCGACCGGAGTTGGCCGGGTGCGGCGGATTTCTTCGGTGTGCCAGGCTTCGGCGATCAGGCGTTGCAGGGTGCTCTGGATCTGTTCGCGCTCGGCGCTGGTCAGATCGCGATGATCTTGCGCCGCGAGTTGCGCAGCGATGGCATCGTACTTCTGGATCAGCGTGCGCCGGGCTACTTCGGTCGGATGTGCGGTCAGTACCAGTTCGATTTCCAGCCGCGCCAGTTGCCGCGCCAGCGACTCGGCGCTGTGGCCCTCGTTGCGCAGGCGCGCCAGCAGTTCCGGCAACACGCGGGATTCGAACGGCGCGGGCTGCGACGCCTCGCGACGATGGATCAACTGATACTGCTCGGCGATGTTCGCCAGGTTGAGAAACTGGTTGAACGCCCGCGCCACCGGAAGCAATTCGTCTTCACTCAATTGATTGAGGCTGGCGCTCAGTTCGGCGTCCATCGAGCCACGGCGGTCGGCCTTGGCGCCCTTGCGGATTTGCTCGATCTTGTCGAGAAACCCTTCGCCGTACTGGTCTCGAATGGTGTTGCCCAACAGCTCTCCGAGCAGGTGAACATCCTCGCGCAAGCGTGCATCAATATCGGTCATCAGCGGTTCTCCAGCGTTCATCCGGGCGGCTTAGAAACGAGTGCATGACCTAGAGAGTGCCGCTCTACGGCGCTTCTTACAAGCAGGCGACGAAGGGACTTTAAACCTTGTGGGCGAAAGCTAGTCTCAACAGTAAGCCGTACAACGGCTTGCCGCCGGCTACGCCGGACACTCACCCAGGCCTGCCACCCGCAGGCGCGAAATGAGGTCATCATGAAAATCCGTGAACTCGCCCAGCATTGGGAAGAAAACGCCAAAGGTCGACTGACCGACACTGGCTACACGATTCATCTGGACGTCGAGGCCGCCGCGCGCCTGGCGGCGATTGCCGAGATGTACCCCAAGCGGCATGCCGAAGAACTGCTCGGCGAACTGATCGGTGCCGCGCTTGAAGAGTTCGAAGCGAGCCTGCCGTATGTGAAAGGCTCGACCGTGGTGGCCACGGATGAGGAAGGTGATCCGTTGTATGAAGACGTCGGGCCGACACCGCGTTTTCTTGCGCTGTCGCGGCGGCATTTGCATGATTTGTCGTCTGCTGAAGGCAAGCAGAAACACTGAATGAGCACGGAAAAACCTGTGGGAGCGGGCTTGCCCGCGATGGCGTCAGTTCAGTTACAGATGTGTTGAATTTGACGGCCTCATCGCGGGCAAACCCGCTACCACAGGGACTGTATTTTTCCTCCAGAACTGCGTCGTACTCCCCCGCGCGTACCACTCCACACCGCCAAAGTTCCCGCTTTAGAGCCATTGTCCATTCGGTCAAAGTTTTTTTTGGCGATAGGCCATCTTTTCTGAACTTTTGAAAAACGCCGCCGGTCGGAACCTGTAACCACGCCTGGAACGAGCGTTTCAAAAACGCGCTTTCATACGACGCTTACGGCTCCTCGACCAGGATGGATTTAGTTGTTTTCAGGAGATGCCTAATGGAGTTGAAGACCATGAAAAACCAAACCTCGTTTACCCACCTGCGCGGTCTGAAACTGGCCGCCCTGGCAATCGGCACCAGCTTCGTACTGGCCGGTTGCGCTGGTAATCCACCGACCGAGCAGTACGCCGTGACCCAGTCTGCGGTCAACAGCGCGGTCAGCGCCGGCGGTACCGAGTTCGCTGCCGTTGAGATGAAGCAAGCGCAGGACAAGCTGAAAGAAGCCGAAATCGCCATGCACGACAAGAAGTATGACGATGCTCGTCGCCTGTCCGAGCAAGCCGAATGGGACGCTCGTGTAGCGGAACGCAAGGCTCAAGCCGCCAAGGCCGAACTGGCTGTGAAGGATTCCCAGAAAGGTGTTCAGGAACTGCGTCAGGAAAGTCAGCGCCCAGTGAAGTAAGCGCGCATCCCGACCGCAAAGCTGAAACTCTTATCGATAGAAAGGACGACAAATTATGCGTAAGCAACTGATGATCCCCGCTCTTCTGGCCGCAAGCGTTGCCCTGGCTGCCTGCTCCACCCCGCCTAACCCGAACCTGGAACAGGCGCGTACCAACTACGCCGGCCTGCAAGCCAACCCGCAGGCGAGCAAAGTAGCAGCGCTGGAAACCAAAGACGCCAGCGATTACCTGGACAAGGCCGACAAGGCTTACCTGGACAAGCAAGACGCAGCCAAGGTTGACCAACTGGCTTACCTGACCAACCAGCGTGTGGAAGTGGCCAAGCAGACCATCGCCTTGCGTACCGCTGAAAACAACCTGAAGAACGCCGCCGCCCAACGTGCCCAGGCGCGTCTGGATGCTCGCGACCAGCAGATCAAACAGCTGCAAGACAGCCTGAATGCCAAGCAAACCGATCGCGGTACGCTGGTGACTTTCGGTGACGTGTTGTTCGCTACCAATAAGGCTGACCTGAAATCCAGCGGTCTGGTAAACATCAACAAACTGGCGCAATTCCTTCAGGAAAACCCTGATCGCAAAGTGATCGTCGAAGGCTATACCGACAGCACTGGCGCAACGAACTACAACCAGTCGCTGTCCGAGCGTCGTGCGACGTCAGTACAGGTAGCACTGATCAAAATGGGCGTAGATCCTTCGCGCATCGTGGTTCAGGGTTACGGCAAGGAATACCCGGTTGCCGATAACGGCAGCGTCTCGGGCCGTGCGATGAACCGTCGTGTGGAAGTGACCATTTCCAACGACAACCAGCCTGTGATGCCACGTTCGGCTGTCAGCTCGAACTAAGCTGTAGGCAGTAACGCAAAAGCCCCGCCTGAGTGATCAGGCGGGGCTTTTTAAGATCAAAAGATCGCAGCCTTCAGCAGTTCCTGCATTGGAATGCGTTCCCTGTAGGAGCTGCCGAAGGCTGCGATCTTTTTGCTTTTAAGGTTCCAGTTTCTGCGGCGTCTCTTCGCCCATGCACCGCACAGCCTTCTTCTGTGCGTTGATCAACACACCGGTCAATCCCTTCTGCTCGGTATCAAACAGCACCAGCACGCCATCAATGCACTGCGCCACCTGCGGCGCAGGGTTCAATGAGATTTTGTAATCCTCCCCTGGCACGGTCTTGAGCATGGTGAATTCGTTGAGCAGCAACGCATCCTCGGGTTTGGCGAAGTGCAGGTAGCCGTAGTACCACAGGGCACCGACGGTGCCGAGGATGCTGCAGATACCAGTGATGATCAGCGGGATGGCGTTGCGTTCTTCAGTCATTGCGGACTCTCATCTTCAGAATTCGGGGGTTGCGGGTAATTCGGGATTTCGCCGAGGCGGCGCAGGCCGTTGAAATGCTCGGGGTCGTCGAGATAGCGCAGCATGACTTGACGCCACACCGGATCGCCGAAGGTCTGCACATGGCCGCCTCGGGTCAGTTGCAGGACGCGCGGCGGTGGCGCAGCTTGATACAGACGGATGCCGTTGGACATTGGCACCAGCGGGTCGTCGATGCTGTGGAAAATCAGTTTCGGCACGCCGTTGAGCTGCGGCATCGAATTGATCGCGCTGTCGCCATCCGGCACCAGCCACGACAGCGGCACCTGGAAGGGCCAGGTCAGCCACGACGTGCTGAGGGCATATTGGCCGACGCTGCGGTAACTGGCGGGCACACCGTCGAGCACCAAGGCTTTGAGTTGTTTCTGCCGCTGCGGATGCTGCGCCAGCCAATGCACGGCCATCGAACCACCGAGGCTCTGACCGAGCACGATCAGCGGCTTGCCTTTGACTTCGGGCGCCTTGTCCAGCCAGGCGAATGCGGCGTCGATGTCCTGATAGATCGCCGGCAGGCTCGGTTCGCCTTCGGACAATCCATAACCGCGATAGTCCACCAGCAACACTTGATAGCCGTTTTTCGGCAGCCACCAACTCCCGCCCAGGTGCATCGGCAGGTTGCCACCGTTGCCGTGCAGGTGCAGAACCGTGCCTTTGACCTCCACACCCGGTTTGGCGGGGAGCCACCAAGCGTTGAGCTTCAATCCGTCCGCCGTTATCAGCGTGACGGTGCGGTATTCGAGCTTGGCTTTTTCCGGGGTGAAGACCTGGCCCGGCTCGGGGTAGAACAACAGCGAACTGCAACCACCGAGGCTCAGAAGCAGGCAGAAGATGCCGAGGATTCTCATCCGGTGAAACCTCGCAAAAGATTCGGATTGGAACACAGATCAAACCTGTAGGAGATTTTCGCTCGCCTAGAGGATGTTGGAATAATCCGCTTCGATCCGATCCAGGCTCAAATGGTTGAGGAAGTTGGAGAAGCACATCCACGCCGACAACGCGTTCAAGTCGCGGAACTGGTCTGGCAGATACTTGGGCGGCACCACCAATCCTTCATCCACCAACTGGCGCAGCGTTCTCATGTCCTCCAGCGTGGTCTTGCCGCAGAACAACAGCGGGATCTGCTCAAGCTTGCCCTTACGTACGGCCAACTGAATGTAGTTGTAAACCATGATGAAGCCCTTGAGGTAGGACAAGTCTTTGGTGAATGGCAGACCAGTCGGCGTCGATCCACGGAAAACCCGACTGGCGTTGCCGTAGCTTTCCGCCATTTCGAAGCCCTGTTCGCGGAAGAACTCGAACACCTGCAAGAAGTCCGCGCCCTCCTCGACCATGTGAATGGCGCGGGTGCGGTTGGTCAGTTTGCGCAGACGACTCGGATAGGAGGCAAACGTGATGATTTCCATGAGGATCGCCAGACCTTCCTGGGTCACCGTCGACGAGGGCGGGCCCTTGGACAGGAAGGTGCAGATTGGCTGGTTCAAACCGTTCAGCGTGGTGCCTACGTGTACCAGACCTTCATGGACTTCCAGCGCACGCACGTCGCGGTCGTTGAACATCGCATCGGTGCGGATCTTGATGTAATCGGCGCCCGCCGCCGCGTCGGCGACGATGCCGTCGGACTCGAAGACGCGGATGGTTTCCTCGGCCTCGCCAAACACCTTGTTTAGCCGCGTTTGCAGCAGGTGCACGGCGTCCTTGGCGGTGAGGATTTTCGGCTCGTCCTTCAGGTCGCCACGGCCATCGATGTTGTTCAGATAGTCAGACATCATCAGGCCGAGGTCAGCCAAGGTCGGGTCACCGGCGTGAAACGCATCGGAAGCGGCGCCGTAAAGCTCTTGGGAAATCAGGCCGAAATCCTCGGTGCCGCGCGCTTCAAGCATGCGCACCACCATGCGGTATTCCTTGCACATGCGCCGCATGATCTGGCCGACCGGGTTGAACTGGCCGAGCTGACGAGTGATGTCGCGCTCGATGTTCTGAAACTCCAGTTTGACCTTGCTCGAATCGAATGACAGCGGCCGGTTGAGGTAGTAGTCGCGGTCTACCGCCGGCATTTCCTTGCCCTTGGCCTTGAGGAAGCCCTTGCGCACGTTCTCGTCCCACTTGACCGCATCAAGTACGCGGATCGGCGTCTGCGCCAGCACAATGCGATCGGACAATATGCGTATCGACTGCTGGTAATCGTCCACCCGAAACTCCTGTAGAAAATCTGACGTACTGAATTATTTGGCGCTGTTCTGGCGCTGATAGCGCACCGCTTCGACGAAGACATCGGAATTGGCCGGATCGTCGAGGTAAGCAAAGACCTTGTCGAGGTTGCTGTCGACCTGCACGCCGTCGCCATCGTCGGTCTGGAAGGCCTGACCGTCGAGGGCTTTATGCTGGATCGCTTGATTGATCTGTTCGAGATCGAGGTTGTACACCACCAGTTCGCGTTTCTCGGTGAGTTCGAACCCGGCAATGGTGTAGTGGCCGCCGAACCGCCCCGGCACTTTCGCCGACAGATACCAGCGACTGCCATGGTGCGAGACGGTAAACGGGTAAGCCTCGCGCTCGCGGGGTTTGGCCTTGAAGTAGGTAACAGCCTGATAGCGGTCGTTGCCGACGCGAGTCAGCTCAAGGCTCATCGGCTCGCCCCAGGCATTGATGCCCGACCATTTGCCGAGCAGGCCTTTGGGCGCAGGGTCACTGGCAGGCAGCGGCTCCTTGAAAGTCACCAGACAGCCACTGAGCAGCAGGAACGACAGGGCGATCAGCACGCCACGCCAGGCTTTCATTCAATACTCCCTATGAACCAATCCCATGAAGACTGCATCGATCGTTCCCACGCGCAGCGTGAGGAACGATCAACGCGGCGGATCACACCGACGCCAATACCAAATGCATATACCGCGTCAGAATGCCGAGCATCTCCTCTTCGGCCAAAGGTTCGGCGTCGTTGAGCAGGCCCTGATATTCCATCCGTCCGATAATCGCCGTCAACACCTTGGCATCCTGCTGCGGTTCACGCGAGCCCAGGACCTGAAACAACTGGCAGGTGCCCTGCAGCAAAATCTGCTGATGGGAGCGCACCAGAATCGCCAGTCGCGGGTTGAGCAGCGCTTCCTGACGGAAGGCCTGCTCTGCCATCAAGTGCTCGCGACGGTTGACCAGTTGCCGATGCACGTAGTCGGCCATCAGCCGGGCTATATCGTCGGCCAGTTGCGAGCGCGATTCCGGGCTGCCGTCGCCACTGACCACCATCTCGCGCAACAGGCCTTCATTGTTGATCCACAGCTTGGCCATGTACGCGGCGCTGCGTTCGACATGTTGGGCGAAGGTATCGGTGAGCAGGTCATCGATGTCCTTGAAGTAATACGTGGTGGCCGACAGCGGCACACCGGCCTCCGCAGCTACTGCACGGTGACGTACAGCGCGTACGCCGTCACGCACGACAATACGCATCGCGGCGTCGAGAATGTCCTGGCGACGCTGTTCGCTTCCCTGTCGGCTGGCCTTGCGGCCCTGGTACTGAACACTTTCAGCGACCGCAGTGGCGATACCCGCTGCACCTTCTTGAGCGATTGCAACCATCACGACAGGACTTCCTCTGCTATTTCAAAATTAACCAATTGATACATTTGTACCAGACGGGCAATAAAAAGCCGCCTGTTTTAGGCGGCTTTTTAACTGAAACGATTACGCTTGCGGTCGCATGTGCGGGAACAGGATCACATCGCGGATCGACGGCGAGTTGGTCAGCAACATCACCAGGCGGTCGATGCCGATCCCTTCACCGGCCGTTGGCGGCATGCCGTACTCCAGCGCGCGAACGAAGTCGGCGTCGTAGTGCATGGCTTCGTCGTCGCCGGCGTCCTTGTCGGCCACCTGCGCCATGAAGCGCTCGGCCTGGTCTTCCGCGTCGTTCAACTCGGAGTAGGCGTTAGCGATTTCGCGGCCACCGATGAACAGCTCGAAACGGTCGGTGACGTTCGGGTTGTCATCGTTACGACGGGCCAATGGCGACACTTCGAACGGGTACTGGGTAATGAAGTGCGGCTGTTCCAGCTTGTGCTCGACCAGTTCTTCGAAAATCATCACCTGCAGCTTGCCCAGACCTTCGAAGCCCAGCACCTTGGCGCCAGCCTTCTTGGCGATGGCGCGCGCCTTGTCGATGTCGTTCAGGTCATCGGCCGTCAGCTCAGGGTTGTACTTGAGGATCGAGTCGAACACCGAAAGACGCACGAACGGCTCGCCGAAGTGGAACACCTTGTCGCCATAAGGCACGTCGGTGCTGCCCAGAACCAGCTGCGCCAGTTCACGGAACAGTTCTTCGGTCAGGTCCATGTTGTCTTCGTAGTCGGCGTAGGCCTGGTAGAACTCCAACATGGTGAATTCAGGGTTGTGACGAGTCGAAACGCCTTCGTTACGGAAGTTGCGGTTGATCTCGAACACTTTTTCGAAGCCGCCAACCACCAGGCGCTTGAGGTACAGCTCTGGCGCGATACGCAGGAACATTTCCATGTCCAGCGCGTTGTGGTGGGTTTCAAACGGCTTGGCAGCGGCGCCGCCAGGAATCGTCTGCAGCATCGGCGTTTCGACTTCGAGGAAGTCGCGCTTCATCAGGAAGCTGCGGATGTGTGCGATCACTTGCGAACGCACGCGGAAGGTCTGGCGCACTTCTTCGTTGACGATCAGGTCAACGTAACGCTGACGGTAGCGCTGTTCGGTGTCGGTCAGGCCGTGGTGCTTGTCCGGCAGTGGACGCAGCGACTTGGTCAGCAGGCGCACGTCGGTCATTTCAACGTACAGGTCGCCCTTGCCGGAACGGGCCAGGGTGCCAACGGCGGCAATAATGTCGCCCATGTCCCAGGTTTTCACCGCGCCCAGGGTTTCTTCGGACAGGGTTTTACGGTTGACGTAGACCTGAATGCGACCGGTCATGTCCTGAATCACCATGAACGAGCCACGGTTGAGCATGATGCGACCGGCAACCTTGACCGGGATTGCAGCCTCTGCCAGCTCTTCCTTGGTCTTGTCCGCGTATTTCTTCTGCAGTTCTTCGCAGTAGTTTTCACGGCGGAAGTCGTTCGGGAAGGCGTTGCCCTTGGCGCGCTCGGCAGCAAGCTTTTCCTTGCGCAGGGCGATCAGGGAGTTTTCTTCCTGTTGCAGGGCTTGCGGATCGAGTTGTTGGTCGCTCATGTCTTTAAATTTTCCATCACAGGTTCGTTGCCCCCGCCACTGACGGGGGACTTAAGGTCGGGCTGACGGCTTTACAGCCCCGATTTCAGGCTGGCTTCCAGGTATTCATCGATGTCGCCATCGAGCACCTTGTCGCAGTCGCTGCGTTCGATGTTGGTCCGCAAATCCTTGATCCGCGAGGCATCAAGCACGTAGGAGCGGATCTGGTGACCCCAGCCGATATCGGACTTGGTGTCTTCCAGCGCCTGGGACGCGGCGTTGCGTTTCTGCATTTCCTGCTCGTACAACTTGGCCCGCAGCATTTTCATGGCGGTGTCTTTGTTGGCGTGCTGGGAACGTTCGTTCTGGCAGCTGACCACGGTGTTGGTCGGTACGTGAGTAATACGTACGGCCGAGTCGGTGGTGTTTACGTGCTGACCACCGGCACCGGAGGAACGATAGGTGTCGATCCGCAGGTCTGCCGGGTTGATTTCGATTTCCACCTTGTCGTCGATCTCTGGGGAGACGAAAACGGCGGAGAACGAGGTGTGGCGACGATTGCCGGAGTCGAACGGGCTCTTGCGCACCAGACGGTGCACGCCGATCTCGGTCCGCAGCCAGCCAAAGGCGTATTCGCCCTTGATGTGCACGGTTGCGCCCTTGATCCCGGCGACTTCACCGGCGGACAGTTCCATGATGGTCGCGTCGAAACCGCGCTTGTCAGCCCAGCGCAGGTACATGCGCAGCAGGATGTTGGCCCAGTCCTGGGCTTCGGTGCCGCCGGAGCCGGCCTGGATGTCCAGGTACGCGTTGTTCGGGTCCATCTCGTGGCTGAACATGCGACGGAATTCAAGCTTGGCGAGGTTTTCCTCGAGACGGGCCAGCTCGGCGACAACATCGCCCACTGCGCCTTCGTCGTTTTCTTCGACGGCCATGTCCAGCAGGTCACGGCAATCGGCCAGACCGCCGTTCAGTTCGTCGAGGGTATCGACGATCTGCGCCAGCGCAGCGCGCTCGCGGCCCAGTTCCTGGGCGTATTCAGGTTTGTTCCAGACACTCGGATCTTCAAGCTCGCGATTGACCTCGGTCAGACGCTCATGCTTTTGATCGTAGTCAAAGATACCCCCGAATAGTTTCGGAGCGCTCGGACAGGTCCTTGATGGTGTTCAGGATCGGGTTGATTTCCATGACGGGCAGCACTCGTTGGCGAACTTTTGAAAGCCGGCGAGTATAACGTAATCAAGCTGTCACGGCAGCCCGTCTGGCGGCTGTTACGCCGAATCGATTGACATTGGCTCGCTCCCACAGGGATGTGCGGTGCCCGGGGGTTATTCGATCCCCACCTGATTACGCCCGTTGTTCTTCGCCAGATACAACCCGCGATCCGCCGCCGAAATCAGCAGCCGGCAATCGCTACCCGACTCGGGCACCATCGTCGCCAAGCCGATGCTGATCGTCAGGCTCGCGCCTTCACTCGGCGTATTGTGCGGAATCTTCAGCGCCGCCACGGTCTGGCGCAGTTTCTCCGCCACCAGCCGCGCACCGCCCGGCGAGGTGTTCGGCAGCACCAGGGCAAATTCCTCACCGCCGTAACGCGCCGGCAAGTCCGACGGCCGCGCACTGGCGTCGCGGATCGCCGTGGCGACCTTGCGCAGCGCCTCGTCGCCTTCGACGTGGCCGAAGGTGTCGTTGTACGACTTGAAATAATCGACGTCGATCATCAGCAACGACAGCTGGCTCTGATCACGCAGCGAACGGCGCCATTCCAGTTCGAGGTATTCGTCAAAATGGCGGCGATTGGACAGCCCGGTCAGGCCGTCGGAGTTCATCAGCCGTTGCAGCACCAGGTTGGTGTCGAGCAACTGCTGCTGACTGACCCGCAACGCGCGATATGCGGCGTCACGCTGCAGCAAGGTCATGTAGGAGCGCGAGTGATAGCGGATGCGCGCGACCAGTTCGATGGTGTCCGGCAGTTTCACCAGATAGTCGTTGGCGCCAGCGGAGAACGCCGCGCTTTTGATCAGCGGGTCCTCCTTGGTCGACAGGACGATGATCGGGATGTCCTTGGTCGCCGGGTGATTGCGGTACTCACGCACCAGACTGAGGCCATCGAGGCCGGGCATCACCAGATCCTGAAGGATCACTGTCGGCTTGATCCGCACCGCTTGCGCGATGGCCTGATGCGGGTCGGAGCAGAAATGGAAGTCGATGTTCTCTTCGTTCGACAGCCCACGGCGCACGGCTTCGCCGATCATCGCCTGATCGTCCACCAACAACACCATGGCGGCGTTTTCGTCGGTTTTAATGTCGTCGATCTGTAAGTCATTCATGGGCGGTCACCTGAGTACTGCGGGGGCCAGGATTGCGGATAAATCGGTTCATTTGGGGAAAATCTCCAGCAATCGTGGCGCTATCTTTTCCAGTGGACGGATTTCTACGGCGGCATCGATCGCCGCTGCTGCCTTGGGCATGCCGTACACGGCACTGCTTTGCTGGTCCTGCGCGATGGTCAAGTAACCCTGTTGGCGCATGAGCTTAAGCCCTTGCGCTCCGTCGCGTCCCATCCCGGTCAATAAAACCCCGACCGCATCGCCGTTCCAGTAGCTGGCGACACTCTCGAAAAACACGTCGATCGACGGTCGGTAGATCTCGTTGACCGGTTCGGCGGTGTAGGCCAGCGTGCCGTTTTTCAATAATCGAATATGGTGATTGGTGCCGGCCAGAAGCACCGCGCCGGCCTGCGGCGGCTCGCCTTCGCGGGCCAGGCGCACGTCCAGGCCGCTGGCGCTGGCCAGCCATTCGGCCATGCCGGCGGCAAACACTTGGTCAACGTGTTGCACCAGCACGATGGCCGCAGAAAAACTGCGCGGCAAACCTTTGAGCAGCACTTCCAGCGCCGCCGGCCCGCCCGCGGACGAACCGATCGCCACCAGCCGCTGGCACGATGCCGAACTGCGCTGGGGGGCCGGGGCCGGACGCGATCGCGTGGGCTTCTCGCCGATCAGCCAGCCGATGTTGAGGATCTTGCGCAGCAGTGGCGCTGCCGCTTCCTGAGCATTGCCGGCGCCGAGTGCGGGTGTGTCGACCACATCCAGCGCGCCGTGGCCCATGGCTTCGAAGACCCGGTGCACGTTCTGCTGACGATCGACCGTGACGATCACGATCGCGCATGGACTTTCCGCCATGATCCGACGCGTAGCCTCGACGCCGTCCATCACCGGCATGATCAGGTCCATCAGAATCAGGTCCGGAGTATTTTCGGCGCACAGACGCACCGCCTCGGCGCCGTTGTAAGCGACCCAGACCACCTGATGCGCCGGCTCGAAGGCCAGCGCGCGGCGCAGGGCCTCCACCGCCATGGGCATGTCGTTGACGATCGCAATCTTCATGCCCGCGCTCCTCCGATCAGCTCGACCACTGCATCAAGCAGGGCGTCGTCATGAAAACTGGCTTTGGCTAAATAATAGTCGGCGCCGGCGTCAAGTCCACGGCGCCGGTCTTCTTCGCGATCCTTGTACGACACGACCATCACCGGCAGCGATTGCAGACGGTTGTCGCGACGCAACAGCGTGACCAGTTCGATGCCATCCATGCGCGGCATGTCGATGTCGGTGATCAGCAAATCGAAATCCTCCGAACGCAGCGCGTTCCAGCCGTCCATGCCATCTACCGCGACGGCCACGTCGTAGCCGCGATTGAGCAGGAGTTTGCGTTGCAGTTCGCGTACGGTCAGCGAGTCATCGACCACCAGAACCCGTTTGCGCGCCACTTCTGCCGCTTGATTGCCATGGCGGGCGATGCGTTCCAGGCGCCCGGTATTGAGCAGTTTGTCCACCGACCGCAGCATGTCCTCGACGTCGACGATCAGCACCACCGAGCCGTCATCGAGCAGGGCGCCGGCGGAGATGTCCTGCACTTTGCCCAGACGCTCGTCCAGCGGCAACACCACCAGCGTGCGTTCGCCAATGAAGCGTTCGACCGCCACACCGTAAATCGCATCACGCTCGCGAATCACCACGACTTTCAGGGTTTCCCCGCTGCTCTGGCTGGCCGGACGGTTGAGTAATTGACTGGCCGCGACCAGCCCGACGTGCCGGCCTTCGTGCCAGAAATGCTGGCGACCTTCGACCTGCACGATGTCTTCGGGGGCCAGATCACACATGCGCTCGATATGCGCCAGCGGAAAGGCGTAAGCCTCTTCGCCGACTTCTACTACCAGACTGCGCACCACCGACAGCGTCAGCGGCACTTCCAGATGAAACCGACTGCCCTCGCCCGCCGTCTGCTCCAGCACCACCGCACCACGCAATTGGCGCACCATGTGCTGCACTGCATCGAGGCCGACGCCACGGCCGGACACTTCGGTGACCTTGTCGCGCAGGCTGAACCCGGGCAGGAAAAGAAAAGTCAGCAGTTCCTCTTCGCTCAACTGCGCCGCTGTTTCGGCGGGGGATAACTGACGCTCGACGATGCTGCGGCGAACCTTTTCCAGATCGACGCCATTGCCGTCATCGCTCAACTCCAGCACCAGCAACCCCGCCTGGTGCGAAGCGCGCAGGCGAATCATACCTTCCTCGGGTTTGCCCTTGAGCACACGCTGCTCCGGGGTTTCGATACCGTGATCAACCGCATTGCGCAGCAAATGGGTGAGCGGCGCTTCGAGTTTTTCCAGCACGTCGCGATCGACTTGGGTCTTCTCGCCTTCAATCTCCAGCCGAACCTGCTTACCGAGGCTGCGGCCCAGATCACGGACCATGCGCACCTGTCCGCTGAGCACATCAGCAAAGGGCCGCATGCGACAGGCCAGAGCCGTGTCGTAGAGCACTTGCGCGCGCTGGCTGGCCTGCCAGGCGAATTCGTCGAGTTCGGCGTTCTTTTCCATCAGCAGTTGCTGGGATTCGGCGAGCAAGCGCCGCGCATCCTCCAGCGCTTCCTGCGCCTCAAGGCTCAACGCATGTTCCTTGAGGTGGACGTTGAGGTTTTCCAGTGCGCGCAGACCGTTGTTCTGCATGCGTTTGAGGCGCTGCATGGTCGCCAGATGCGGCTTGAGGCGCTGGGTTTCCACCAACGATTTGCTCGACAGATCGAGCAGGCTGTTCAGGCGTTCGGCAGTGACGCGCAGCACGCGCTCGCCGCCTTCGGTGGTGCGTTTGTTATTGCGTGGAGCCGGCTCGGGTGACTCGACCGCAACTTCCAAAGAAGACGCGGACACTGACGGCGCTTCGAGTTGCAACTCGGCCATGACTGGCGCGGCGACCGGCGCTGGCGGTGCCGACGGATCGAGCAGTTGCCCCATCAACGCGACATAAGCCTCAATGTCTGCCGGTTGCGGCGCGTTCGCGGGCGTGGCAATACGCATCAGCAGATCGGTGCCCTGCAACAACGCGTCGATGTGTTCCGGGCGCAGCAACAACCGCCCCTCCTGCGCACTGACCAGACAATCTTCCATCACATGGGCGACGCTGACGCCGCTGTCGATACCAACGATCCGCGCCGCGCCTTTGAGCGAGTGCGCCGCGCGCATGCACGATTCGAGGTGATCGGCCTGGGTCGGGTTGCGCTCAAGCGCCAACAGCCCTGTGCTGAGCACCTGGGTCTGGGCTTCGGCCTCGAGGCTGAACAGCTCCAGCAACGAAGCGTCGCGCATTTGCTCGGGGGTCATGTGAGGCTCCGGGTCACGGCGGACAGCAACTGCTCTTCATCCAGCCAACGCAGGCTGCGACCCCGATATTGCAGGACGCCACGGGTGTATTTGGCGCTGGCTTGTGCACCGGATTGCGAGGCGGCATCGAGAATTCGCTCGTCAATCGCATGGATGCCGTCGACTTCATCGACCGGCACCACCACCGGCCCGCCATTGGCGGCGATGATCAGCATGCGTGGCATGATCCGCCCGCCGTTGGCCGGGGCCGCGTTGCCATCCAGATCAAGCAGCTCAACCAGCGACAGGCACGCCACCAGCGCGCCGCGCACATTCGCCACACCAAGCAAGGCCCGCGAGCGCTGGTGCGGCAACGAGTGAATCGCCTGCATCGGCGCGACTTCAACCAGACTGCGTGTCGCCAGTCCCAGCCATTCTTCGCCGAGGCGGAACATCAGCAGCGAACGGGTTTTCAGCTCGGTTTCGACTGCGATCGCCACCGGGTCGCGCTCGTCCTGTTGTAAGGCATAACGATCAAGCAGGCGTGTGGCGGCGGCGGAATACACCGAGCAGTTGCGGCAATGGATGTGTTCTTCCAGCAATGGGCACGACTTGTCGCCGTGAATGCCGATGCGATTCCAGCAATCATCGATGGCCCGGGCGTCTTCGTGGGTGACGTTCAAGGTGTCGGACGGGATCATCGTTTACGCTCACTGTCGGCGGTGCGCCCGCTGCGCGCGGCACGCTCCTGCAATCGTCGGGCACCGGCGCTGTCACCTTGGGCTTGCAGCAAGGCGGCCAGGTGCATCAACGCTTCGGGATGTTGCGGTTCGAGGTACAACGCCTTGCGGTAAAAACCCTGGGCTTCCAGCGTCAGGCCGGCGACATCGCTGAGCAGGCCAAGCCAGTAAAACACCTGCGCCACCGGCTCGTGGCTGCGCAAATACTGTTCGCACGCGGCGCGGGCCTCGGCACTTTTGCCTTCGTTGGCCAACGCGGCGATGTTGGCCAGCAGCGTCGCCGCATCCGGATTTGCGCTTTTACTGGTGGTCGGCAGCGGTGTCACCGGGGCAAACGGCCGATTACGCACCGGCGGTGGCGGCGCACTGCGCAGCGGTTGGCTGACGGGCAACGGAACGGGTTTGGGGATTGGCAGCGGCTCAGGCACAGGCTCGCTGTGGCGACTGAACGCAAACGACTGCGGGATGCCGATCGAACGCATGCCCAGCCGCCCGAGCAGACTGCCCTCGGCCGGGCCGATAAACAGCACGCCGTCAACATGGGTCAGGCGCTTGAGCACTTCGAAGACTTGCTTCTGGGTCGGCTGATCGAAATAGATCAGCAGGTTGCGGCAGAACACAAAATCAAAGGCTGGCTCGTTGGCCAACAACGCGGGATCAAGCACGTTGCCAACCTGTAAACGCACTTGCTCGCGAACGTTTTCGTTGACCCGATGGCCGTCCTGCTCAGGCGTGAAATGCCGCTCGCGGAAGTCCAGATCCTGGCCGCGAAACGAGTTTTTTCCGTACAGCGCGCGTCGTGCCTTTTCCACCGAGATCGGGCTAACGTCCATGCCGTCGACTTTGAACTGATGCGGTTTGAGTCCTGCATCAAGCAACGCCATGGCAATTGAATAGGGCTCTTCGCCGGTGGAACACGGCAGGCTGAGGATGCGCAAGGCGCGCATGTTGTTCAGCTCGCCGAGGCGCTTGCGCGCCAGTTTGCCCAGCGTGGCGAAAGATTCCGGGTAACGGAAAAACCAGGTCTCGGGTACGATCACCGCTTCGATCAGTGCCTGTTGCTCATCTCGCGAGCCTTGCAGCAGTTGCCAGTATTCGGCGGCATTGGCGGCCTGCGAAAGTGTGGTGCGCTGACGCACCGCCCGTTCGATGATCGCAGACCCCACCGACGTGACATCGAGACCGATACGTTCCTTGAGGAAGTCGAAAAAGCGCTGATCGCCGCTCATGACTGCGCCTCAAGCTGCGCCGAATCCCGTGGCGGATTCGGGAACAGCAACCCGCGCACGGAATCATCGAGCAAGTCACTGACAAGCACCCATTGCACCAGCCCTTGCGCATCTTCACGCACCGGGCCGAGGTACGGTGCTTCACGGTTGTCGAGGCCATAGGGCTGAAAATCTTCTGGATCGCAGCGCAAAGTGTCGGTGGCCTGCTCAAGAATCAGCCCGAGCCATTGCGCCGGTTGTGCTTCGTCCGGGCGATAGTGAACCAGCACCAGACGCGTGCTGGTGCGTGCCTCGGCAGGCTGGCCAAACGTCAGCGCGCTGAGATCAATCACCGGCACCACCGCGCCACGATAGGCGAACACTCCGGCAACCCAATGCGGTGCACGGGCAATCGGTTTCAACGGCAGACGCGGCAGCACTTCCGCCACTTCGGTGGCGCGCAAGGCATAGCGCTCGCTGCCGATGCGAAACAGCAGGAACAACGCCTTCTTCGCCACCTGCGCGACGCTGCGTTTGGCGATGATTTCGCTCATCAGACTTTAAATCGCGAAACGCCGCTGCGCAGGCCGACGGCCACCTGGCTCAGTTCGTCAATGGCGAAACTGGCCTGACGCAACGACTCGACAGTCTGGCTGCTGGCGTCGCCCAACTGCACCAGCGCGTGGTTGATCTGCTCGGCGCCGGTGGCCTGGGCCTGCATGCCTTCGTTGACCATCAACACCCGCGGCGCCAGCGCCTGCACTTGATGGATAATCTGCGACAGCTGCTCGCCGACCTGCTGCACTTCGGACATGCCGCGACGCACTTCTTCGGAGAACTTATCCATGCCCATCACGCCCGCCGACACGGCCGACTGGATCTCGCGAACCATTTGTTCGATGTCATAGGTCGCGACGGCGGTCTGATCCGCCAGACGCCGCACTTCGGTGGCGACCACGGCAAAACCGCGACCGTATTCACCGGCCTTCTCGGCCTCGATCGCCGCGTTGAGCGACAGCAGGTTGGTCTGGTCGGCCACTTTAACAATGGTCACCACGACCTGATTGATGTTGCCGGCCTTCTCGTTGAGGATCGCCAGTTTGGCGTTGACCAGATCGGCTGCGCCCATCACCGAGTGCATGGTGTCTTCCATGCGCGCCAGGCCTTGCTGGCCGGAGCCGGCGAGCACCGAAGCCTGATCGGCGGCGGTGGAGACTTCGGTCATGGTGCGCACCAGATCCCGCGAAGTGGCGGCAATCTCTCGGGATGTCGCGCCAATCTCGGTGGTGGTGGCAGCGGTTTCAGTCGCGGTGGCTTGCTGTTGCTTGGAAGTCGCGGCGATCTCGGTCACCGAGGTTGTCACTTGCACCGACGAGCGCTGTGCCTGGGACACCAGCGCGGTCAGCTCGGTCATCATGTCGTTGAAGCCGGTTTCCACGGCGCCGAACTCGTCCTTGCGGTCGAGGTTCAAACGGTTGCTCAAGTCGCCGGTGCGCATGATTTCGAGGATTTCCACGATGCGGTTCATCGGCGCCATGATCGCGCGCATCAACAGCAGACCGCAGGCACCAGCCGCCAGAACGGCCACCAGCAACGAGATGAACATACTGACCTTCGCCGCAGCCACCGCATCATCGATGTTGGCCATGGCCTGATCGGCGACTTTCTTGTTCTCACCGATGATGTCGTTGAGTTTCATCCGACCGCTGTACCAGGCCGGAGTCAGTTTCTCGTTGAACAACTTGACCGCATCGGCTTCCAGATTGCGCCCGTGCAGGCTCAGCACCTGATCCTGAATCTGCATATAGACATCGTGGTACTTCTCGAAGGCCGCGAATTCAGTACGGTCCTCATCGGTGGCCATGGTCTTGCGGTAGTTGGCCATCTGCTCTTGCAGGCGGTTTTCGAACGCCTTGTAGTCCGCCGCATCTTCGCTGCTGATGCCCTGCCCTTCCTTCAGCCCGAGCAGTTCCTGGGTTTGCAAGTAACTATCGACCCATGCACCACGGATCATCGAGCTGTAGTAAACACCGGGAATTGCGTCGTCACGCACGCTGTTTTCGCTGGCTTCGATCTTCAACAGCCGTGAATACGAGACGACCACCATCAGCAACATGATGGCGATAATCACCGCAAAGCTCGCCAAAATGCGTTGGCGCAACGTCCAGTTCTTCACAGTGATTCCTCGTGCCTGATTCGAAATGCGGGGAGTATAGCCGAGGGCGCTGTTTCATTTATAAGACGCTTTTTAACCCTTTGGCCTGTCTGAGCTCGGTAACGCATGCTCTGGCTGGGGACTTTCCCGCAGCCGGGGTGCGGCTGACCAGTGACGGATTGGCAGAAAGGGGCGCTGGATCGGTCATTTGCCAAACCGGTGGCTTTTGCCCAGTCAAGGCAATGCGCCATGATGCGCAAGAAGTTGCGCACATGCTCGTAATATTTCGCCCTTAAAATCGCTACAGCTCACGCCATTCATGGCCTGCAGCCAAGTGCGCAAGAAGTTGCGCAGTACTGCGCAACTTCTTGCGCACTTTTGCCCCCAAACCACGGCCAAACATCCTGCGTTTAGCCTCCAACATCCGCTTACCCCCCACATGCCGGGGGCTTCGCAAAACCTGGCACGCTCCTTGATAACAGTCAGGCACCCACCGGGCGATTTCGCCTCCCGGGCACCCTAAATTTATCCGCAAGGAGAGCATCCCATGGCAACACCAGCGTACATGTCGGTTACCGGCGAAAAACAAGGCCTGATCACTGCCGGCGCCTTCACCGCCGACTCCGTTGGCAACACCTACCAGGAAGGCCACGAAGACCAGGTTATGGTTCAGGCTTTCAGCCACGACGTGATCATCCCGCGTGACCCACAATCCGGTCAGCCAACCGGTCAGCGCGTTCACAAGCCAGTTGTGATCACTAAGGTCTACGACAAGGCTTCGCCACTGCTGCAAGCCGCTCTGACCTCCGGCGAGCGCATGAGCGAAATCGTTATCCAGTGGTTCCGTACTTCGGCTCAAGGTACTCAAGAGCACTACTACACCACCAAACTGGAAGACGCGATCATCGTCGCCATCAACAACAAAATGCACAACTGCCAGGATCCAGGCAACTCGCACTTCACCCACCTGGAAGAAGTGCAGTTCACCTACCGCAAAATCACCTGGACCCACGAAGTCTCCGGTACTTCGGGTTCCGATGACTGGCGTGCTCCAGTCGTTTAATTACGGCTGATCGTTACAAGCATCGGCCAGCTCTGCTGGTCGATGTTGTTTACGCCCCTCCAGAATTTCGCGTACGTTGACCCGCTTTTGCGGGCGTCGACGAGCGCCGCTGCACAGCACGAGGAACAAGGGATGTTCGCGCCGGCCAATGAAACCCACTTTGCCCTGACCATCGAAGGGCTTTCCGCTGATTTTCAGGTGTTTACCCTGCAAGGTCGGGAAGCCATCAGCCAGCCTTTTGTCTTTGAGGTGGAGCTGGTCAGTGAGCAGCCGTCGCTGGACCTCGAAACCCTGCTGCACAAACCGGCCTTCCTGCAACTGTCGCCCGACGGCAGCGGCATCCACGGCCAGATCTATCGCGCCGCGCAAGGTGACTCCGGCAAACGCCTGACCCGTTATTCGGTGACCCTGCGCCCGCAATTGTCGTACCTGGCGCACCGCGTCAACCAGCGCATCTTCCAGAACCTCACCGTGCCTAAAATCATCGGCATGGTCCTCGAAGAACACGGCATCCAGAGCAACGCCTACGAATTCAAGACCGGCTCGATCTACCCCGAGCGCGTCTACTGCGTGCAGTACGACGAGTCGGACCTGCATTTCATCCAGCGTCTGTGCGAAGAAGAAGGTATTCACTACCACTTCCAGCACACGGCGACGGCACACAAACTGGTATTCGGCGATGACCAGACGGTGTTCCCGAAACTCAAGCCAGTGGCCTATCAGCAAGACTCCGGCATGGTCGCCAACGACCCGGTGATCAAACGCTTCGACCTGCGCCTGGAAACCCGCACCAGCCGCACCACCCGCCGCGATTACGACTTCGAAAAACCACGCATCACCCTCGAAAGCGAAAACCGTGGCGACGCCCTGCCCGATCTTGAAGACTACGATTATCCGGGTCGTTTCATCGACCGCGAACGCGGCAAGCACCTGGCCAAACGCGCCCTCGAACGCCACCGCAGCGACTTCCAACTGGCTGAAGGCAAGAGCGATCAGCCGTTGCTGGTCAGCGGCCACTTCCTCGCGCTGACCGCGCACCCGAAAGCCAAGTGGAACGACCTCTGGCTGCTGACCGAAGTCCTCCACGAAGGCAAACAGCCGCAAGTACTGGAAGAGTCGGTGACCAGCGACACCACCGCGCTGAAAGACGATTTCCACCAGGGCTACCGCAACCGCTTTCAGGCCACCCCTTGGGACGTGCCGAACCGCCCGCCGCTGCGCCACCCGAAACCGCGCATCCTCGGCAGCCAGAGCGCCGTGGTCACCGGCCCCAAAGGCGAAGAGATCCACTGCGACCAGTACGGCCGCGTCAAAGTCCAATTCCACTGGGACCGCGAAGGCCAGGCCGACGATAAAACCAGCTGCTGGCTGCGCGTGTCTTCAGCCTGGGCCGGCGCCCAATACGGCGGCATCGCCATCCCGCGCATCGGCATGGAAGTGCTCGTCACCTTCCTTGAAGGCGATCCCGACCAACCGCTGATCAGCGGCTGCCTGTACCACAAGGAAAACACCGTCCCGTACGCCCTGCCCGCGAACAAGACCCGCAGCACCTTCAAGACCCTGAGTTCAATGGGTGGCGGCGGTTACAACGAACTGCGCATCGAAGACAAAAAAGGTCAGGAACAGATTTATCTGCACGCCCAGCGCGACTGGGACGAGAACGTCGAGCACGACCAGAAAATCCGCGTCGGCAACGAACGTCACGACACCGTTGAAAAGAACAGCTACACGGAATTCAAGGCCGAAGAACACCACACCGTCTACGCCGACCGCAAAGTCGAAGCCCGGGCGAATGATCACCTCACCGTGGGCGTCAATCAGCACATCAAGATCGGCACCGGTCAGTTCATCGACGCGGGTCAGGAAATCCACCTGAGCAGCGGCATGAAAGTGGTGATGGAAGCCGGCGCCGAGTTGACCCTGGTCGGCGGCGGCAGCTTCATCAAAATCGATGCCGGCGGCGTGACCATGAGCGGGCCGGTGATCAACATGAACTCCGGCGGCAGCCCCGGCAGCGGCACGGGCGCCGCCCCGCTGATGCCCGGCGTGCTGAAGCAGGCCGACGCCGACAAGGCAGGCCAAGTCCTGACCCCGGCCCAGATCAACACCCTCAAACGCAACGCACCATTCTGCGAAGAATGCGAAAAATGCAAGGCAGGTGCCTGTGCCATCTGATCGACTGACACCCAAGGACTGGCTGGCACAACAGCCGCTGCAGACTGGCGAGCGTTTGTACCTGATCATCAGCGCGGCGAGCGACGCCGAGCCTCTCAAGCCTTTTTATCAACAGGATACAGCCCCTCAACTGGTACCCATTTGGAGCGGAACGCCTTACGCCGATTGGCTTCCAGTGATGCCGTATCTTGCCGAGATCAGCCCCAATGCCAGTTTTCTGCAATGGATTACTGAAACCGATGCATTGGATTGGGGTTGGCTAGCGGTATCCACCAGCGCGCCGGAAACGGTGCTTGAACATTTGCGCAGCCTGACTCAGGTAAAAATGCCGGACGCGACTGAAGTGTTTTTCAGGTTCTGGGATGGTCGACATTTTCATCTGATCATCGAAGGGTTAGGTGCCTCAGCAGGTGAACTGCTGCCAGTGTTCCAGCGCTACCTGATTAACGGACAAACTCTCGAAGTCGGCCGAAGAGCGGTACCACCCGCAAAAGAGTGGCCGTGGTGGGAGATTCCCCAAACGCTATTGGATGCCCTCGCGAAAAAGGATCACACCACCGTCGTCGAGAACCTGATGCAGTGGCTATCAGAAGATTGCCCCGAGTTGTACTTCGAGTTCCCCGAAGCCAACTTGCGCAGAAAGGTTGAGCGCTTCGTGCGCCAGAACCCAAACACAGAAGATATGGCAGAGCGTCTCGCCGCACAGCTGACAAAGGAAGTCACGTCATGAATACCCCGATTGGTACCCTGGTCCTGCGTGTGCTGGACGCCAAAGCGCCTGACGTGAGCCTGATTCTCAAAGACTTCAAAAACTGCCTCAGCGATTACAAGGAATGGGCAGACGGCTTCTGGAGTGGCTGGGCACTGGACGTCGACCAGACCTTCAAGGTCGGCAACGAGGTCAGTGTCACTAAACGCAAAACCAAAACAGGTGCTGTGGAAACCTATGCGACCTGCCCTCTGGTGGGTGACTTCACGCTGATTCACATGTTCGAATCGGCGCGATTCGTGCCGATTGGCAATACCCCAGTGAAGCTGGAGCCGGTCACCAAAGGCACCTTTTACGACGACGTCACCGGCCCGGTTATCGAAACCATGATCGGCCCGAGCGGCATCAAAGTGATCAAGGGGGCCAAGAAGGGTCAGACCTATCGCATCACTTTTTTCCCCAACGTATCCAAGAGCGACGTCAAGGCGCTTTATGACTCCTATCAAGGCGTTATCGGCAAGCTTGATGGCTGGCTGCAGAGCGAATGGTCGAGCAAGTTTCAGCCGCAATGGGCGAGTTACTCGACGGCGGATCGTGCCGGGCGCTCAGTTATTCTGCTCAAACGGGCCCTAGACGGTTTTGAGCAGGCTCTGCTTCGTCTATGGGATGACATCAAAAGCCTATTCGAGCTGCTCGCCAATCCGAGGAAAAATTACGCAAAGCTGAAAAAGTACCTGTCGGACGTCGAAATCGACAAGCTATACGCCGCATCGAAAGAGTCCATCGCTTCAGGGTTGCTGATCCTTAGCGACGAACCTCTGATGTTCATCTATGTATCGGCGATCGTGGCCTGGGTCGGCATGCTCCCGCCGCAGGTCATCGTCGACGTTATGACGGCGATCGCTTCGGAGTTTCTGATCAACGTATTGTTGGGTATCTGCCTGACAGGTGGCGCTGGATTGGCTGTAAGAGCCGGGACAAAAGTCATCACCACGGTCAAATCGGGTGAAGCAATCAAGTACCTGGACGATCTTGCCTCTACCCTGATGACACTCAGCAACAAGCACGCCCTGCCCGCGCATGCAGAAGTGTCGAAGCCAATTATCGCCAGCGCGAAAAACGTGCCGATGAAGCCGGCTAAAACGGCCGCATTGAAGATCGATGAAGCCGTCGCTGAAGCACCTAAACCGCAAGCACCGAAGGAGGCACCGCGTAGTCAGGTGGCGCAAAAACCTGCTCAGAGTCCGTTGCCTAAAACGGCGGACACTCCGAAGCAGGAGGTTAAGGATGCCTCCTCGTTTCCGCGAGACAAGAAACAAAACAAACATACCCTTCAGCCGAAGGAAAAAGTCGACGACGTACCCGACCAGTCCAAGACGCCCGACGATAAAAGCGCCACCTGCGCGAAGAAAACCTGCACCAATGGCTGCCCGGTCTCGATGGTCACCGGTGAGGAACTGCTAACCATTACCGACGGTGAACTCGGTGGCCTGCTGCCATTCAGTTGGACTCGTCTCTACCGAACCAGCGCGGCTGAAATCGACTGCGGCCTAGGCTATGGCTGGAGCCACGCCCTCGCTCAGCGGGTGGACATCAACGGCGACGAGGTCGTGTGGACCGATCACGAAAACCGGGTCACCACTTTTCCGATGCCCAGCGTACAGCGCCCGGCGATCACTAATAGCCTTTCGGAAGCCGCCATCTTCATTGGCGACGATCCGTCCGAACTCGTACTGACTCAGGCCGGCGAAAAGCCGCTGTTCTATCACTTCCGCTTCAACAGCAAAGGCGCGACGTTGATCGCCATCAGCGACAACTACGACAATCGCCTGCACATCACTCGTGACATCCATGGGCGCATCAAGCGCGTGGATAACGGCGCTGGTCGTGCCCTGCTTGCCCGATACAACCGCAAGCACATTGTCGCCATCGACTATCAGCAGTTCCTACCGGCGGACAATCTCGAAGACGCCTGGAACACCGTTCAGACGCTGACCACCTATGAATACGATGCTCAACATCGATTGATCAAAGCCACCAACGCTCTCGGAGAATCCGAGCGTTATGCCTACAACGAGCAAAACGTCATTCTTGAGCGGCAACTCGCCGGGGGCGCAAGCTTTTACTGGGAGTGGGAAAAGGAAGGCAAGTCCGCACGTTGCATCCATCACTGGGCCAGTTTCTCTCAGATGGATGCGCACTATGCGTGGGATGACAAAGGCAGCGTCACCGTTACCAATGCCGATGGCAGCGAAGAGGTCTATACCCACGACGACAAGGCGCGACTCGTCGCCAAAGTTGATCCGGACGGTGCCGAGCACTTAAAGGCCTATGACGACAAAGGCCGACTGATCGCCGAAAAAGATCCGATGGGGGCGGTCACGGAATATCAGTACAACGAAGCTGGTCGATTGATCGCGGTGATACCACCAGAAGACGCGCCGACCACCTACGAGTACTACAAGGGCTTTGTCCGTGTGGTGAATCGCGGCACCGCCAAATGGATCTACTGGCGTAACGACCAAGGTGACATCACTGAGCAAGTCGACCCGGATGGCAACTCGACGCATTACACCTATGATCGCCAAGGACGCCTGCTGGAGATCCGCCATCCCGACGGCAGCCGTCACCAACTGGGTTGGAACAACCTCGGCCAATTACTGGAGGAGCGTCTGCCCGATGGCGGCCAGCGCAAGTACCGCTACGATGCGCTCGGCAGACAAATCACACGTCAGGCTGAAACCGGTGCAATCACCCACTACCAGTGGGATGCTGCAAATCGACTGGCACAGATCACTCTGCCCGGCGGCGCTACCCGTGCGTTCACTTACAACCCATACGGCCGCGTCACTGCAGAACGCGACGAACTGGGGCGCATTACCCGCTATGAGTACGCCGACAATCTTCATCTGGTCAGCCGTCGTATCAATCCGGACGGCAGCCAACTGCGTTATCGCTACGACAACGCAAGCCTGCTGCTCACCGATATCGAAAACGAACGCGGCGAACACTATCAACTCGATTACTACTCAAATGGGCTGATCCAGCAGGAAAGCGGTTTTGACGGGCGTCGCACCGCCTATGAGTACGACCTCAACGGCAAACTGTTGAAGAAAACCGAGTTTGGTGACGACGGCAGTGAGCTGGTGACCGAGTATCAGCGCGATGCCTCTGGCCGCTTGCTGGTGAAAACCCTCGCTGATGGCGAAGAAATCCATTACAGCTACGATGCTTTGGGTCGCCTGGTAAACGTTGACGACGGCCACTGGCCCCTCGCCTATGAGTACGACGTACAAGATCGCCTGATCACTGAGCACCAAGGTTGGGGCACCACGCGTTACGAGTACGACAGCGTCGGCCAACTCAATCACTGCCGCCTGCCGGATGGCAGCACACTCGATTACCGCCACTTGTCCGGCGGTCGGCTGAGCAGCATCGACCTCAACGGCTCGCGCCTGACTACGCACCAGTTCGACGCTGGCCGCGAACAGCAGCGTCAACAAGGTGTGCTGCTTAGCCAATATCAATACGACGAACAGGGAAGACTTCAGGCGCACACCGTAGGTCAGCAGGATCGCAATCTGTTCCAGCGCCGCTACGCCTACGATGCAAACGGCAACCTGGCCGGCATCGATGACAGCCGCAAAGGAAACCGCAGCTACCATTACGATCCTCTTGATCGCCTGGTCAGTGTTCGCGGCGCCACCCCCGAAACCTTCGCTCATGACCCGGCCGGCAACTTGCTCGGCCAAAGCGATCTGCCAACTGCAAACCTCGCCAACGTCAAAGGCAATCGCCTGCTTATGCAAGGCGACCGGCATTACGACTATGACGCCTACGGCAACCTGAGCCGCGAACGCCGTGGTACCGGCCAGCAACTGGTCACCGAATATCGCTACGATTGCCAGCATCGTTTGATTGGCGTCAGCCTGCCCGGTGGCAGCACCGCAAGCTACAACTACGACGCGTTTGGCCGTCGTATCGAAAAAACCGTCGATGGACACACCACTGAATTTCTGTGGCAAGGCGAACGCCTGATCGCCGAAAGCGCTGAAAATCGCTACCGCACCTACATCTACGAACCTGGCAGCTTCCGCCCCTTGGCGATGCTCGACGGCGAGGGTCCACTAAAGGCCACGCCGTTCTATTACCAACTCGACCACCTAGGCACACCTCAAGAACTCACCGACTACAGCGGCGAGATCATGTGGTCGGCGAAATACCGTGCCTATGGCAACCTGGCAACGCTGGACGTCGCCGAAATCGACAACCCTCTGCGCTTCCAGGGTCAGTATTTCGATACGGAGACGGGGTTACATTACAACCGGCACCGCTACTACAATCCAAGCACCGGGCGGTTTTTGACGCCGGATCCGATCAAGCTTGCTGGGGGGCTGAATAACTACCAGTACGTGCCTAACCCTACGGGGTGGGTGGATCCGTTGGGGCTGAACTGTGTTCCCAGTGATTGCCCAGATGCAAGACGTGCAGAGCTCAACCAAAAATACGGGCGCACCGGCGACATTAACCAAGATATAAATATACGTGCTAGAAAAGAGGTTGCGACCGATTTTTATAGAAGCCAAGGTTTCGAAGAAGCCAGCATTCCAGGGCATTTAAATGGCATTGATTTCAGCCATCCTGTGAACATTGAAACTCTAAATCGCGGAAAAACTGTTTATCAATATCAGTCACCAGGTGCACCACAAGGAAATTACTACTCTCTAAATTCGGCCACCACTCCATCTGAGTTAGGTATTGGCCCTTTAGGCGACAATCGTGCTGCTGGCACTGTAGAACTTAAGCTTCAAGGGATTTATCGAACAAATGAGAAAAAACAGGTTTTGAAATCTACAGCTAAATCCATAGACGACACATGGTCAGTGCGAGGAGTGACTCAACCTTCATCTGGCGGAGGCACTCAAGTTTTCAGCGCTTCCAAAAGTAGCTTTGAAAAACAATAAACACTTTCAATAGGCAAGAAAAATGAAACAAGCCCTCCTCTACGAAATCGCAAAAACTAATGGCTTTATCGTTACATTATTTTCAGATCATCCAGATTTTTTTTCTTCTTGGTCATTGAGCGTAAGAAAGCAAGACACTTCATACATGATTGATCACGACGGTAGGGATGGATGGCTGATTTTTTATAAAGAAACAGGCCCCAATAAATATCAAGAAATAGATAAAAAAACATCTCATACAATGAACGACAATGAGAAAGCCAAGCAGTGTGAAACATGGCTGCAGACCGTTTGAAGAAGGAGATTCATGACATTCGGGAACAGACCACAACTTTTTTGATTTCTAGATATAGCCCACCTCTGAACAGCCTCCTTTTTTGCATTCTAAACGTGGCTTACACCAAAACCAAAAACTCCGAAAGCACATTAGGAAGAACAGATCAAAGACTTTTAGTGAGTGAAATCATGCATAATTATCAAGATCTGATAACTAAGCTCAACAACTCCGACGAAGAAACTTTTTGGCTCGGCCCCGCCACTGCCGAGCAAATTAAAAAACTCGAGAATATTCTAGGCATAAAGCTGCCTGAAGATTTCGTTAATTTCTTGAATGTATGCGGTGGGGGTGGTGCAGCAGACTCAGATATATGCGGAATTGAGAGCAATAATGCAACTCTAGATAATGGCGGAACTGTAAATTACAGTACTATGCACTGCCGTTCAGAGTTTGATCTACCTAGTCACTTTGCCGTCATTTATTTAAAAGGCGACGAACTTTGCTGGGCAATTTATTGCGGACCCACGGGAAATGGACAGGTCGTTAGCTACGATCTATTTAAGCGCAAACCTTCTAAAACAATAGCGGAAAACTTCTATTCATTCTTTGAAGAATACGTCGAACTTAGAACCTAACTTTCAACCATGAGTTGCCTGATAAGCGGTCGGGGGTATTCCAAACTCTATTGTCTAATTGCGGTCTATCCCCGAACAACTTTATGTTTCTCCTCCTGCGAACTTGGCATATTCACCAATCAACCTTATCCGAGCCGAACAGTACAACGATGGTGGGGCGCAACAATTCCATTTAGATGAAAAAAATTTATTATTTCGATGAAGCTTAGTACCTTCTTGACCCGTTAGATGGTGTAAGGCGGATTCTGTAGAAAAAGTAGCTCCCGCAAACATTGGGGCAAGGCGCGCTGGAAGAAACGAATACAAGGTTTTCCAACAAGATATTGACTGGAATTTAGAACATAAAGGCATTTCGAATCTGGATAGAGCAAAAGAAGGTGGCGCTCCTTACATCATGAAGGATGGGGTTCCTCAACAGCTACAGCTCCATCATTCCAGGCAGAATGGCAAAGGACCGCTTTTTGAGTTAAGTCGCAAGACTCACCTTACAACTCTAAAGGGTAAGGGCCGAGAGGCGGTTCACCCATACGGTCACAATCAACATCCAGATGAGCCTGTTAGCAGGAAACTCTTCAAGAAAGAGGTTCCACAATATTGGAAAGACCGTGCAGCAGAGGCCGCGAAATGATACCAACCAAACTAAAACAGCTAATCGAAAATCAACCCGGCGACATCCAAAGAGCAGATAAGCAGTCAGTTAAGGACGCTTTAAAATTATTAGGTATCGACACAAACAGCGAGCTCTCAGAGTTTTTCTTGAATTACACAATAACATATTTTAGGAGTAGCTCTTCAGATGAAGAGTTGTGTGACATTGCTGACCCAAGCAACAAAATCGAAATCGGGACAAATTTCACCTATGAAGTATGGGAGCTTCCAGAAAATTTTGTATGCCTTACCAATATTCAAGGTGAAGGATGTTATTTGTATGATAAAAATAGTGGCGAGGTTTTAGACTTCAGTCTTGCAGAGAGAGACGATTTTCTAGCAGGCAAGTCACAGCAAAAATGGAGCAGTTTTTTTGAATTCTTGACTTGGTACTTGTCTTAGAAAATATACTTAATAAAAAACCTCCCAAAAATTAACAGATTTTTTTAAAAAAGTGATTCGGGAACAGATACCGAAAGCCCCCACAAACCTGCATCAAACTCTGCGTCTGATGATGCAGCTCATCACGTAGAGCTACCTCCAACAATTCCAGATGCAGCTACACCAATACTCCAAACCCAACCACCAGAGTGCAAGCACTCTTTTGTTCTTAAGTTTGTTGCTTTGATAGCGCCGTTCCAAATGGATCTCAAGCGCGTGTCGCTTGATTGGCGTCAGCCTGCCCGGTGGCAGCACCGCAAGCTACAAGTACGACGCGTTTGGCCGTCGTATCGAAAAAACCGTCGATGGCCACACCACTGAATTTCTCTGGCAAGGTGAACGCCTGATTGCCGAGAGAGCTGAAAATCGCTACCGCACCTACATCTACGAACCTGGCAGCTTCCGCCCCTTGGCGATGCTCGACGGCGAGGGTCCACTAAAGGCCACGCCGTTCTATTACCAACTCGACCACCTAGGCACACCTCAAGAACTCACCGACTACAGCGGCGAGATCATGTGGTCGGCGAAATACCGTGCCTATGGCAACCTGGCAACGCTGGACGTCGCCGAAATCGACAACCCTCTGCGCTTTCAGGGTCAGTATTTCGATACGGAGACGGGGTTACATTACAACCGGCACCGCTACTACAATCCAAGCACCGGGCGGTTTCTGACGCCGGATCCGATCAAGCTTGCGGGTGGGCTGAATAACTACCAGTACGTGCCTAACCCTACGGGGTGGGTGGATCCGTTGGGATTAACGGTTATTGAGTGCGAACCTCCTGCGACGGATGCAAGTGGCCACCCCAAATCCAGTCCTCACTAAAGCGTCACTTATGAAGCTACGTTGGAAAAAGACGTTCACTATCCTGGAAGAAGTGATCTTTCCCACTTTCAAGAAGGTAATAAACAGCTCTACAACACTATGAGTAATGATCCTGTCTACAAAGATCATATGGAAAGTTTGTATCCTGGTATCTATGACAAAGTCAGCCCAGGCCCGAAAGGCGCTCACGCAAGGTCTAAGCCACATCCTTTACTAACCTGGCATCATGACGCCTATCGAGAAGGAATTTTGCAACTCATCCCTACGGCGCCGCATAGATCTGGAGGGGCGGTTGCTGATGTTCTGCATCCAGGACAGAAAGGTGGGATGGAGCTTTGGGGAGGCGGTCGAAAATAAATGGCGAATCAAATGAAAAAGATAAAATTTGCTAATGTTCTCTCTGATGCAGAAAACCTAGACTGGGAAGACGCATTGTATTTACCAAAAAACAAAGAGGAGTGGAGTTTAAACTGCGAAGCAATCATCGAAAATCCAGACAACTTCGAAAGCTACGACTCCGATGACAATCCGACAGAAATGTCAAAAATAAATTACCGCTACGTCCTACTGTGCGACGACCTATCATCTATCATAAAAAATCTAAAGGAACAGTCCGCCTCATATGACATTGATACTGCTTACAAAGCATTTGTCTTCTACTTTAATAACGACAGCTTTATTAAGCTGAGCTAAAATATTAAAAATATAAAATTAATCAAAGCACCATTTCATTTTCAGAGCTTTATGCGTAAGGGCTGCGGAAATACTGGAAACCTTCTCTTGATAGCGCAATAAATGGGGTCAGGATGCAATAGAAACAAAGAGTCAGGGGGTAACCTACTTCGGCTTCGAAAAACATGAAACGGGGAAAGAGGCACGGAATGCGTTTCAGGTTAAAGGGCCTGAGCATGGGCCGGACGAAAACGGGCCTGGCTCATGGAGTGATGCGCGCATTAGGGCAGAGTTTGATACCTTGCAACTCTACACTGATGGGAAGCCGAGAGCACGAGTTCCGTTCTGGAAGGGTGATACTGACAAATCCCAATTAGAGCCTTTAGCTGAGGCATATAAAAAATATGGCGATGGCGGAGCACAACAACTCCATCTAGATGGGCAAAAAGTAAACTTCGACAAACTCGACGTACTTCCGGAAAAAAAATGAGAACTTTTTATGTGATTGCTAGTAAGGATATGGAGCCAAACCTCCCGCATAGCTCAAACTGGCCAAAGGTTATAGGCTACTCCTTCGCAGATAACTATTTTTATTTATCCGAAGGCAAAGGCCACGGCTTTGCCGCGAACGACATGCCTGAATCGAAAGCTAAAAGACCAGAATGGCTTGAAATATTCACAGCTTTAGACGCGACTTGGTTCCTTAACATGATTGACAATACTAACTTTACCAGCGAAACGGATTTCCGTGAAAAATTAACAGCACACATTGGCAACGTAGATACAATAATATTTTGACCAACTCGAGTTCGGTATTACACCAGCAGGCAGGGCTCAACTGGCATCGAAGTGATGGTGTAATCCAAGCAGGAAAACAATCGTGTCTACGTGAAACCTGCCAACGCCTACCAATGTGTAAACGGCGGACAGACCACGTTTTCTTTTTCTGAAGTTCAGAAAAGGGACAGATTTATTTTCTCCTTGAGTGAACAGAACCATGCATAAATACCAAGACTTGATAACGAAACTCGATAACTCCGACGAAGTAACATTTTGGCT
Organism: Pseudomonas sp. LBUM1648; assembly: GCF_059716145.1. Taxonomy (NCBI): domain Bacteria; kingdom Pseudomonadati; phylum Pseudomonadota; class Gammaproteobacteria; order Pseudomonadales; family Pseudomonadaceae; genus Pseudomonas; species Pseudomonas sp. LBUM1648. Next base: position 1,200,766 of record NZ_CP166808.1, on the reverse strand, counting down.
CGGCCCCGCCACTGCCGAGCAAATTAAAAAACCCGAGAATATTCTAGGCATAAAGCTGCCTGAAGATTTCGTTGACTTCTTGAGTGTATGCGGTGGTGGTGGCGCAGCAGACTCAGAAATATGCGGAGTTGAGAATAATGATGCAACTCTAGATAACGGCGGAACTGTAAATTACAGCACCATATACTGCCGTTCAGAGTTTGAATTACCTAGTCATTTTGCCGCAATTTATTTAAAAGATGACGAAGTATGCTGGGCAATTGATTGCGGTCCCACGGGAAATGGACAGGTCATTAGCTACGATCTGTTTAAGCGCAAACCGTCTAAGAAAATAGCGGAAAATTTCTATTCATTCTTTGAAGAATACGTCGAACTTATAACCTAACTTTCAACCATGAGTTGCCTGATAAGCCCCGGGGGTATTCCACATTCTATTGTCTAATTGCGGTCTATCCCCGAACAGCTTTCTGTTTCTCCGCCTCCAAACTTTGCATATTTACCAAGCAACCTTAGCCGAACCGTAAAAGTACGACGATGGTGGGGCGCAACAATTCCATCTAGATGAAAAAAATTTATTTTTCCGTTGAAGCTTAGTACCTTCTTGACCCGTTAGATGGTGTAAGGCGGATTCTGTTGAAAAAGTAGCTCCCGCAAACATCGTGGCAAGGCGCGCTGGAAATTTGAGCGCAACCGTCAGGGTGACATCACCCAACAAACCGACCCGGACGGCAACGAAACCTACTACAGCTATGACCGTCAGGGCCGACTGCTGGAAATTCGTCACCCCGACGGCAGCCGCCATCAACTGGGTTGGAACAACCTTGGTCAATTGCTCGAAGAACGCCTGCCGGACGGTGGTCAGCGCAAGTACCGCTACGATGCACTCGGCCGGCAAATCACCCGGCAGGACGAATTCGGCGCCATCACTCATTACCAATGGGACGCTGCTGATCGTCTGACCCAAGTCACCCTGCCCGGCGGCGCCACCCGTGCTTTCACCTATAACCCGTATGGCCGAGTCACCGCCGAACGCGACGAACTCGGACGCATCACTCGCTACGAGTACGCCGACAACCTGCACCTGGTCAGCCGCCGCATCAATCCGGACGGAAGCCAACTGCGCTACCGCTACGACAACTCACAACTCAACCTCACCGAGATTGAGAACGAGCGCGGCGAACGCTATCAGCTCGACTACTACTCGAACGGACTGATCCAGCAGGAAACCGGTTTCGACGGTCGCCGCACCGCCTACGAGTACGACCTCAACGGTCAGTTGCTGAAGAAAACCGAGTTCGGCGACGACGGCAGCGAACTGATCAGCGAGTACCAGCGCGATGCCTCTGGTCGCCTGCTGGTGAAGACCCTGCCCGACGGCGAGGAAATCCACTACAGCTACGACGCCCTAGGTCGCCTGGTCAACGTCGACGACGGTCACTGGCCGCTTGCTTACGAATATGACGTGCAGGACCGGTTGATCACCGAGCACCAAGGCTGGGGTACGACGCGTTATGAATACGATAGCGTCGGCCAATTGAGCCACTGCCGCCTACCGGATGGCAGTACGCTCGATTACCGTCACGTGTCAGGCGGACGTCTGAGTAGCATCGACCTTAACGGTTCACGCCTGACCTCTCACCAGTTCAGCGCCGGTCGCGAACAGCAACGCCAGCAAGGCCTGCTGCTCAGCCAATATCAGTACGACGAACAGGGCCGACTGCAAGCGCACAGCGTAGGCCAGCGGGACAAAAACCTGTTCCATCGCCGCTACAACTACGATGCCAACGGCAACCTGGCCGGCATTGACGACAGTCGTAAAGGCAACCGCAGCTATCACTACGATCCATTGGATCGGCTGATCAGCGTTCGCGGCGCCACACCAGAAAGCTTCGCCCACGACCCAGCGGGCAACCTACTCGGCCAGAACAACGAAGGCACAGCCAACCTCGCCAACGTCAAAGGCAACCGCCTGCTGATGCAGGGTGACCGCCATTACGACTATGACGCTTTTGGCAACCTGATCCGTGAACGTCGCGGCGCCGGCCAAAAACTCGTCACCGAATACCGCTACGACTGCCAGCACCGCCTCATCGGCGTCAGCCTGCCCGGCGGCAGTACCGCCAGCTACAAGTACGACGCCTTCGGCCGCCGAATCGAAAAAACCGTTGACGGCCACACCACCGAGTTTCTGTGGCAAGGCGAACGATTGATCGCGGAAAGCGCCGACAATCGCTATCGCAGCTACATCTACGAGCCCGGCAGCTTCCGCCCGCTTGCGATGCTCGATGGCGAAGGCCCGCGCAAGGCCACGCCGTTTTACTACCAACTCGACCACCTCGGCACGCCGCAGGAACTCACTGATTACAGCGGCGAGATCATGTGGTCGGCCAAATACCGCGCCTACGGCAACCTTGCTGCACTGGACGTCAGCGAAATCGACAATCCGTTGCGCTTCCAGGGACAGTACTTCGATACGGAGACAGGCCTACACTACAACCGCCATCGCTACTACAATCCGAGCACTGGACGTTTTCTAACGTCAGATCCGATTAAGCTTGCGGGTGGGTTGAACAACTACCAGTACGTGCCTAACCCTACGGGGTGGGTGGATCCGTTGGGGTTGAGCACTAAGTGTCCCGGAAAATCGAAAAACGGAATCAGAAAAAAGGCAGATGAGACAAGCGACTCAAAAGTAGAAACAGGTGAGGTTGAGCCGCCAATAGGCCATGACAGCACTCTGACGAGAAGGACAGCATTCAGGCAGGCTAAAAAGGTCGGAGGAGTTCCACTATCGCAGCAGCCATCAAGGTCATATAAAGAAGTACTTACTGACCAACCCGGCCGCGTTATGAGTCGCGTGTATGAATTCCGCCTGAACAATGGTCAAATTGTCACGATTAGAGAACATTCACTGGGACATGTAAAAGGAAATGAAGGACCTCATTTTAATACCGAGGTAACGAAAACTACCGGCACGAAGGCATCCCTGAAAGAGGGTGAAAATTCACATACATACTTCAAAAAAGAATAACCATGAGCATATTTTACATTTGCGACTCAGGCATCAAGCTTTGCGAGCAACCCGAGCACATATATTCTCCTGATTTTGTGAGCTTCACACTTATTTCGGCGTCATTGCAGGAGATATGGTCGACTTGGGAAAAAATTAGTCATTCACTGGAATTGGAATGGCCTATAACTATAAAGTGGCGAACTGTTGGCTACTCACTGGAAGATCAAAAGATCCAAGAAATTCGTCTACGCAAGGAGATTGAAGGTACTCTAGGCGACAATGGAATCATCAAGAAAAATATAAAAACAAAAATATACTCTTACTTAGACCCCATCACTACTAACAAAAACAAATTAAAACCAGACGAACTAACACAACACAGAAACACCTTCCTAATTCTAAAAAAGAGCAACACTGACTTAAACACCCTATGGGATCAGTTGAGTGAAGGTGACAAGGCAGTCACTCCAAAAAGCATTTTAAACTTTATCACAACTGATAGAGAAGTAACCATTGTTCGTTTTTTAGAAAGCGACACCCACTCAACCTTGCAACTTATAACACCAGCAGAAAACCTAAACAAAACCACATCGCTACTTGAAACGCTAAAAGTTAAAAAAATTAGATACGCCGAACTTCCTGAAACAATAAATAACTTTTAATAAAACTCAAGGTTTATCAGCACCAACGCAATGCCGCTGACCGACTTCTTGAGAAAACCCTCGCCGACGGCGAAGAGATCCACTACAGCTACGACGCACTGGGACGCCTGGTTAACGTGGACGACGGCAATTGGCTTCTTGCCTACGAGTACGACGTTCAGGATCGGCTGATCAACGAGCACCAAAGCTGGGGCACGACGCGTTATGAGTACGACAGCGTCGGCCAATTGAGTCACTGCCGCCTGCCGGATGGCAGTACGCTCACTGGATCCTGATCAGCGTACGAGGCGCCACACCGGAAAGTTTCGCCCACGACCCGGCGGGAAATCTGCTGGGCCAAAACAACGAAGGCACAGCCAACCTCGCGAACGTCAAAGGCAACCGCCTGCTGATGCAGGGTGACCGCCATTACGACTATGACGCTTATGGCAACCTGATCCGTGAACGTCGCGGCGCCGGCCAAAAACTCGTCACCGAATACCGCTACGACTGCCAGCACCGCCTCATCGGCGTCAGCCTGCCTGGCGGTAGTACCGCCAGCTACAAGTACGACGCCTTCGGCCGCCGAATCGAGAAAACCGTTGACGGCCACACCACCGAGTTTCTGTCGCAAGGCGAACGATTGATCGCGGAAAGCGCAGACAATCGCTATCGCAGCTACATTTACGAGCCCGGCAGCTTCCGCCCGCTGGCGATGCTCGATGGTGAAGGCCCACGCAAGGCCACGCCGTTTTACTACCAACTCGACCACCTCGGCACGCCGCAGGAACTCACCGACTACAGCGGTGAGATCATGTGGTCGGCGAAGTACCGCGCCTACGGCAACCTTGCTGCACTGGACGTCAGCGAAATCGACAATCCGCTGCGCTTCCAGGGTCAGTATTTCGATGCCGAGACGGGGTTACATTACAACCGGCACCACTACTACAATCCGAGCACTGGACGTTTTCTAACGTCAGATCCGATTAAGCTTGCGGGTGGGTTGAACAACTACCAGTACGTGCCAAATCCAACTGGCTGGATAGACCCCTTAGGGCTGGTTTGTAAGCAAACAAACGGTTCTACCCCAAAAAAACCTCCGCAGAAAACAACACCTCCTGAGGTGGGAGAAACATTAGAATTCGAACACTTCGAGCAAGCTCGCAATAAAGCACTTGAGTGGCTTGAAAGCAATGGATTCAAGGCAGAGAAGCCAACAATTGGCAAGTTTGGTACAAACGCAGGAAAGAACGTAGGTATGCAAACTGCTGATGGAAAGACTGGCTACCGAATAGAATACGATGAAAGAAGTGGTGCTCACATAAACGTCTGGTCAGGAAAAAACCTGCCCCACACTACCTCTTCAACGCAGGTGAAAAAACAGTATTAAAACTGCTCAAGGCATTTAAAAAATGAGTTATTTCGACGACGAGCTTGAAAAAGATCTATCAGACTCCAACATTACTTTCGAAAAATTGAAACCCGAAGTACATGATAGCTTTGTATCTAGCATCAATAAAAAATTTCCATTTAGCGGGTCTAAAATAGCTTGGAACTCTCTCCCCAACAGCATGAACTACGTAAAAAAAGAGGCCAACCAAGCTTTTATTGACGTTTCAAAAAAATAAGAACCCTCAACACTCCCGAGATTGTATTCATTGGCGACTCTCTTACAGATAACGCATACAGAATAAGCACAGTAAATTTAGAATGCACTCTAGCGATTTTCGCGGACATCCCTCAACATACTTACTTCTTCTCTGAAAGCCTAAGCTTCATCGGCTGCATTAGTAGCGAAGGAGAAATTGATTTTAGCGAATCATCTTCTTAATCATCATTCTTAATGAAGCCGGGGCAGGCTACGCTTCTATTCTCCTGATGTAGCCTGTCCCTGAATAATCTTCATTTTTCGCTCTCTAAACGTAGCTTACTATGAATATCCTCCACCACTGGAAGAGATATAAAAATGCAAGCAAGATGTAGTCCACCCCTGAAAAACTGCCGACCTCTCGATTTCTAAACGTGGTCTACTTCTGAATAAACCCATATTTAAGCAATATAAACAATGTGGACATCTTCAATCTCCAACAAAATTCACTGGACTTCAATTTTTGTTGAAGGCCACCCCCAGCAAACATGAGCCTTTCTTATGCATTACTGGACGGAAACTCAATACATCTAAAACTGCATAGCAAAATAGAGCAGTCAGCCGCACCCAAGAAATGGTTAGAAAAAGAGTACAACGAGTATGAATTTGATCTTTATATAAACCCTGTTAAAAACCTCAAAATAAAAAACTTCAGTTTCACCGTATCCGTGCTCATATCTATCACAAATGAAAACCACACTTACAAGCTAAAACTTAAGATCAATGATCTCATGCGATGTCACATGCAACGCAAAAAGTATTACTACGGCCAACATCAAAGCCTATCGCAACGACGGAGCTGTCTAGGCAAGTGCTGAATAGAAAAGGGCCAAACCAAGCTCCCTAGTTTTCCTGAAACCCATGTCTGAAACCCAGAGACGCAGTCATAACGGAAAAAGACTGAAAGTGGTAGCTCTCAGAATCGAAATATCTAAGCCTGCAAAACAATCGGGGGGGGGTTAACCGACTGCCTGCCCCCCAAGCCTTGCAGGCTCGAATAATTAAACTGCAGCCAACCGCACCTGCTTCTCCAACTCCACCTTCAACCCCGGCTCCAGCTTCAACTGCCGCGCCAACTCATCCAGATAGCTCTTCTCCATAAAGTTCTCCTCGTCCACCAGCATCACACTGGCGATGTACATCTCTGCCGCCATCTCAGGCGTACTCGCAGCACGTGCGACTTCGGCAGGGTCGAGAGGTTTGTTGAGTTCGGCATGCAGCCAGTGCTGGAGCTCCTGGTCGTTGTCGAGTTTGGTGAATTCGCCTTCGATCAGTTGGCGCTCGCGGTCGTCGATATGGCCGTCGGCTTTGGCGGCCGCAACGAGTGCCTTGAGGATTGCCTGACTGTGTTGCTCGGCTTGTGCGGGCGGGAGGCGATCCAGGGTTTGTGGTTCGCGTTGTGGGGCGGTGCCTTTTTGGGCGTTGTAGTTGCCGTAGGCTTTATACGCCAACACGCCGAGTGCGGCGAGGCCGCCGTAGAGGGCGACTTTGCCGCCGACGTTGCGCACTTTCTTATTGCCGAGCAGCAGGCCCATGGCGCCTGCCGCCAGTGCGCCACCGCCGGCACCCGACAGCAGACCGCCGAGGCCACTGCCGCCGGAAGACCCACCAAGCAAGCCGCCAGCCGATTTGTTCTGCGATCCGCCAGCCTTGTTCTCCAACAGATCCTGGCCGGATTTGAGTAGTTGATCTAGCAATCCACGGGTGTTCATGTTCCGCCTCCAAACAGGGTTATCCGGATCTATAAGGCCCTCAGCCTAGTTTGAAAGTGCCCGTGCCCTGCTCACGAGTGTGCTTCCAGATGTTGCTTGGCACCGGACTGCCCTTCGTGAAAATAGATATACACTCCAGCCAATCTATAAAAACCGCCCACTGGGTACCCCTCTCATGATGACCCTGCGTCAGATCCGTCACTTCATCGCCGTGGCCGAGACCGGCTCGATCTCCGCTGCTGCGCAAACCGCATTCATTTCCCAATCGACACTGACCCTGGCGATCCAGCAACTGGAAGAAGAAATCGGCGTCAGCCTGTTCAGCCGACACGCCAAAGGCATGACGCTGACGCATCAGGGTCATCAATTCCTACGCCAGGCGCACCTGATTCTGGCGACGGTGGATAACGCCAAACGCAGCCTGCAACAAAGCACCGATCAGGTTGCCGGGCAGTTGATCATCGGTGTGACCAGCCTTGTCGCTGGTTATTACCTCGCGGATTTGGTCACTCGATTTCAGCGTGCTTATCCCAATGTCGAGATACGGGTGATGGAGGACGAACGCCCCTACATCGAGCATCTGCTGGTCAGTGGCGAGATCGACGTAGGCGTGTTGATCCTCTCCAACCTCGAAGATCGCCACGCCTTGCAGACTGAGGTTCTGACTCATTCGCCGCACCGTTTATGGCTTCCGGCCCAGCACCCGCTTTTGGAACACGACAGCATCAACCTCGCCGATGTCGCCCGCGAACCGTTGATTCAACTCAACGTCGACGAGATGGATCGCAATGCTCAACGCCTGTGGCGCGGTGCGGGACTGCAACCGAAGATCACGCTGAGAACCGCTTCAACCGAAGCAGTGCGAAGCCTTGTAGCGGCGGGTTTGGGCGTGTCGATCCAGCCGGACATGACCTACCGCCCATGGTCGCTGGAAGGCGACATCATCGAAGCGCGGCCAATTGCAGACCTCAACCAGACCCTCGATGTCGGGCTGGCCTGGCGTCGTGGCACCGCGCGGCCGGCGCTGGTTGATCCATTTCTGACCGTGGCCCGTGAACAACCCCACGGCGGACGCAAGCCATCTATTTAATCGAATGCCACCTTCAGTATTTAGAATTTGTCGCCCCCGGAGCCGCGCACTAGTCTTGCTGCATCTATAAGACGGTCGGCTCCCGGTGCACAGGGAGCACCAATGGCCATACAAGAAAAGAGAACTCGCAAAATGGCTGGCGCGCAGACCCCGATGTGTACCGCGTTGTTGATCGACGGCGAACTGGTCGCCGGCGAAGGCTTTGTCGAGCCGATCCTCAATCCGGCCAACGGTGAAATTCTCACGCACATCGCCGAGGCCAGCACCGAGCAGGTCGAAGCTGCCATCCTCGCCGCCCACCGTGCCTTTGCCGAATGGTCGCGCACCACGCCGCAGCAACGCTCCAACCTGCTGCTGGAGATCGCCAACGCGGTCGAAAAACACGCCGACCACCTCGCCCGCCTCGAATCGCTGAACTGCGGCAAGCCGTTGCATCTGGCCCGTCAGGACGATTTGACTGCGACCGTCGACGTGTTCCGTTTCTTCGCCGGAGCCGTGCGCTGCCAGACCGGCCAGCTCAGCGGCGAATACCTGCCGGGTTACACCAGCATGGTGCGCCGCGATCCGATTGGCGTCGTGGCTTCGATTGCACCGTGGAACTACCCGATCATGATGGCCGCGTGGAAAATCGCCCCGGCCCTCGCCGCCGGCAACACACTGGTGTTCAAGCCGTCCGAGCACACGCCGCTGTCGATCCTCGCGCTGGCTCCTGCGCTCGCCGAAATCCTGCCGCGTGGGGTGATCAACATCATCTGCGGGGGTGGCGAAGGCGTAGGCAGCCATTTGGTCAGTCACCCGAAAATCCGCATGGTCTCGCTGACCGGCGATATCGTCACCGGGCAGAAAATCCTTCAGGCCGCGGCGAAAACCCTGAAACGCACACACCTTGAACTCGGCGGCAAAGCCCCGGTAATCGTCTGCAACGACGCGGATCTGAAAGCCGTGGTCGAAGGCGTGCGCACCTACGGTTATTACAACGCTGGGCAAGACTGCACCGCCGCCTGCCGGATCTACGCCCAGGCCGGCATCCACGACAAATTAGTCGCCGAACTCGGTGCCGCCGTCAGCAGCCTGCGCTTCGCTGGCAAGCGCGATGCCGACAACGAAATCGGCCCGCTGATCAGCACCCGCCAGCGCGACCGCGTGGCCAGTTTCGTCGAACGCGCCCTCGGTCAGCCGCACATCGAGCGGGTGACCGGCGCGGCGGTGCATTCCGGCGCCGGTTTCTACTACCAACCAACGCTGCTGGCCGGTTGCAAGCAGAGCGATGAAATCGTCCAGCGCGAAGTGTTCGGCCCGGTGGTGACCGTGACCCGTTTCGATGAACTCGCCCAAGCCGTGGACTGGGCCAACGACTCCGAATACGGCCTCGCCTCGTCGGTGTGGACGCAGAATCTGGACAAGGCGATGCAGGTCGCCGCCCGCCTGCAATACGGCTGCACCTGGATCAACAGCCATTTCATGCTGGTCAGCGAAATGCCCCACGGCGGGCTGAAACGTTCAGGTTATGGCAAAGACTTATCCAGCGATTCGCTTCAGGACTACAGCGTGGTGCGGCACATCATGGCCCGCCACGGCCAGCATCTCTGACTACGCTAATAACAAGCCGCCAACGGCATGCTTCACCGCGTTCACAACTGCCCCGACCATAATTTAAAGAAGAGGGTTCAACCATGTTCGTGCACAAGACCGCACTGTTCAGTGCAATCACCACGGCCTTGCTGGCCAGCGCCAGCCTGCAAGCGGCAGAACCGCTGAAGGCTGTCGGCGCTGGTGAAGGTCAGCTGGATATCGTCGCCTGGCCGGGCTACATCGAACGTGGCGAGAGCGACAAGGCGTACGACTGGGTGAGCGGTTTCGAGAAAGAAACCGGCTGCAAGGTCAACGTGAAAACCGCCGCGACCTCTGACGAAATGGTCAGCCTGATGGCCAAGGGCGGTTACGACCTGGTCACCGCGTCGGGCGATGCGTCGCTGCGTCTGATCGTCGGCAAGCGTGTGCAACCGATCAACACCGCGTTGATCCCGAACTGGAAAACCCTCGACCCACGCCTGAAAGATGCGCCTTGGTACGTGGTCAACAATCAGACTTACGGCACCCCGTACCAGTGGGGGCCGAACGTGCTGATGTACAACACCAACGTGTTCAAGACTGCACCGACCAGTTGGAATGTGCTGTTCGACGCGCAGAACCTGCCGGACGGCAAAGCGAACAAGGGCCGTGTGCAGGCGTATGACGGACCGATCTACATCGCCGATGCGGCGCTGTATCTGAAGTCCGCCAAGCCTGAATTAGGTATAAGCGATCCGTATCAACTCACCGAAGCACAGTACAAAGCCGTGCTCGATCTGTTGCGCGCCCAGCAGCCGCTGATCCACCGCTACTGGCACGACACCACGGTGCAAATGAGCGACTTCAAAAACGAAGGCGTGGTCGCCTCCAGCGCCTGGCCATATCAGGTCAACGGCCTGATCAACGAGAAGCAGCCAATCGCTTCGACCATCCCGAAAGAAGGCGCTACCGGCTGGGCCGACACCACCATGTTGCACGCCGAGGCCAAGCATCCGAACTGCGCGTACAAGTGGATGGATTGGTCGCTGCAACCGAAAGTCCAGGGTGACGTGGCGGCGTGGTTCGGCTCGTTACCGGCCGTGCCGGCGGCTTGCCAAGGCAGTGAGTTGCTCGGCGCCGAGGGTTGCAAGACCAACGGTTTCGACCAGTTCGACAAGATCGCCTTCTGGAAAACTCCACAGGCTGAGGGCGGCAAGTTTGTGCCGTACAGCCGCTGGACGCAGGACTACATAGCGATCATGGGCGGTAGGTAAGCCCCTTCAAGATCAAAAGATCGCAGCCTTCGGCAGCTCCTACACCGACCGCGAGCACCGAAAATTCAGCGTCCGGCACACATCCTGTAGGAGCTGCCGAAGGCTGCGATCTTTTCGACGCAACACCTGATCATTCTTTGAAAGCCTGCTTTACCGGAGCACCGCACCATGACGCTTGCAGTCCAGTTCACCAACGTTTCCCGGCAGTTTGGCGAAGTGAAAGCCGTTGACCGGGTTTCCATCGATATCCAGGACGGCGAGTTCTTTTCCATGCTCGGCCCTTCCGGCTCGGGCAAAACCACGTGCCTGCGCCTGATCGCCGGATTCGAACAACCGAGCGCCGGCTCGATCCGCATCCACGGCGCCGAAGCGGCGGGTTTGCCGCCGTATCAACGTGACGTAAACACTGTGTTTCAGGATTACGCGCTGTTCCCGCACATGAACGTGCTCGACAACGTCGCCTACGGCTTGAAAGTCAAAGGCGTGGGCAAAAACGAACGCCACAAACGCGCAGAAGAAGCCTTGGACATGGTCGCCCTCGGCGGCTACGGCGCACGTAAACCGGTGCAATTGTCCGGCGGCCAGCGCCAGCGTGTCGCCCTCGCTCGCGCCTTGGTCAATCGACCCCGCGTGCTGCTGCTCGATGAGCCTTTGGGCGCCCTCGATTTAAAGCTGCGCGAGCAAATGCAAAGCGAGCTGAAGAAACTGCAACGCCAGCTCGGTATCACTTTCATCTTCGTCACCCACGATCAAACCGAAGCGCTGTCGATGTCCGACCGCGTCGCCGTGTTCAACAAGGGCCGCATCGAGCAGGTCGATACCCCGCGCAATCTGTACATGAAACCCACCACCACATTCGTCGCCGAATTCGTCGGCACCTCGAACGTGATTCGTGGCGAAATGGCACGCCAGCTCAGTGGTCATCCGCAGCCGTTTTCAATCCGTCCGGAGCACGTGCGCTTTGCTGAAGGCCCATTGGCCAGCCATGAAATCGAAGTCAGCGGTCTGCTCCACGACATCCAGTATCAGGGCAGCGCCACGCGCTATGAACTGACGCTGGAAAACGGCCAGACCCTGAGCATCAGCCACGCCAACAACCAGTGGCTCGACAGCAGCGCACAGCATCAGACTGGCCAGCGCCTGAGCGCACGCTGGGCGCGGGAGGCGATGATCCCGCTGCACGACACCGTGACGAGTGGGGTCTGAGATGAGCACGCTCGCGATGACTCAATCGCCGCCGCTGCGCAGGTTTTCCAACCTGCTCTACCGCAAGCCGAATTTGTATTTGTCGATGCTGCTGGTGCCGCCACTGCTGTGGTTCGGCGCGATCTATCTTGGCTCGCTGCTGGTGCTGTTGTGGCAAGGTTTCTACACCTTCGACGACTTCACCATGGCGGTCACCCCTGACCTGACCCTGGCGAATTTTGCCGCACTGTTTCAGCCATCTAACTTCGACATCATCCTGCGCACGCTGAGCATGGCCATCGTCGTGTCGATTGCCAGCGCCATTGTGGCGTTCCCGATTGCCTACTACATGGCGCGCTACACCACGGGCAAGACCAAGGCGTTTTTCTACATCGCGGTGATGATGCCGATGTGGGCCAGTTACATCGTCAAGGCTTACGCATGGACGTTGCTTCTGGCCAAGGGCGGCGTGGCGCAGTGGTTCGTTCAGCATCTGGGGCTGGAGCCGGTGTTGCAGTTCATCCTCGGTATTCCCGGCGTCGGGGGGAGCACCTTGTCGACCTCGCATCTCGGGCGTTTCATGGTGTTCGTCTACATCTGGCTGCCGTTCATGATCCTGCCGATTCAGGCTTCACTGGAGCGCCTGCCGCCGTCGTTATTGCAGGCTTCGGCCGACCTTGGCGCCAAGCCGCGCCAGACCTTCATGCAGGTGATTCTGCCGCTGTCGATTCCGGGGATTGCCGCCGGATCGATCTTCACGTTTTCCCTGACCTTGGGCGACTTCATCGTGCCGCAACTGGTCGGCCCACCGGGCTACTTTGTCGGCAGCATGGTTTATGCGCAGCAAGGTGCGATTGGCAACATGCCGATGGCCGCCGCGTTTACGCTGGTGCCGATTGTGTTGATCGCCATCTACCTGTCCATCGTCAAACGACTGGGGGCCTTCGATGCACTCTGACTCTTCATCACAAGGGCATGCGTCTATAGGTCTGCGCATCGCAGCCTGGGGCGGGTTGGTGTTTCTGCACTTCCCGATCCTGATCATCTTCCTCTACGCCTTCAACACCGAAGAGGCCGCGTTCAGCTTTCCGCCGAAGGGCTTTACGTTGCACTGGTTCAGCGTGGCGTTTTCGCGGCCGGACGTTCTGGAATCGATCAAGCTGTCGCTGCAAATCGCGGCCATTGCCACATTGATCGCGATGGTGCTCGGCACGCTTGCCTCGGCAGCTTTGTACCGCCGGGATTTCTTCGGCAAACAGGGTATTTCGTTGATGCTGATCCTGCCGATCGCGCTGCCGGGGATCATCACCGGTATCGCGTTGCTGGCGACGTTCAAGACGCTGGGGATCGAGCCGGGAATGTTCACCATCATCGTCGGCCACGCGACCTTCTGCGTGGTGATCGTCTACAACAACGTCATCGCCCGCCTGCGCCGCACTTCGCACAGTCTGATCGAGGCTTCGATGGACCTGGGCGCCGATGGCTGGCAGACCTTCCGCTACATCATGCTGCCCAATCTCGGCTCGGCGTTGCTGGCCGGCGGCATGCTCGCGTTTGCGCTGTCGTTCGACGAAATCATCGTCACCACATTTACCGCAGGCCATGAACGCACGTTGCCGCTGTGGCTGCTCAACCAGCTCAGTCGCCCACGGGATGTGCCGGTGACCAACGTCGTCGCCATGCTGGTGATGATGGTGACCATGCTGCCGATCCTTGGCGCGTACTACCTGACTCGGGGTGGTGAGAGCGTCGCCGGCAGTGGCGGAAAATAATTGAAATCCCCCTGTAGGAGCTGCCGAAGGCTGCGATCTGTTGATGTTGCTTTTGAAAATCAAGATCAAAAGATCGCAGCCTGCGGCAGCTCCTACACAGGATCCGGTTTCCACAGATAAAACAATGGATTCGAAGAGGACAAAAGCATGCAAACCAAACTCTTGATCAACGGCCAATTGGTCAACGGCGAAGGCCCCGCCCAACCGGTGCTCAACCCGGCGCTCGGCGAAGTGCTGGTGGAAATCAACGAAGCCACAGAAGCCCAGGTCGATGCCGCCGTGCGAGCAGCCGATAGCGCCTTCGCCGAGTGGTCGCAAACCGCGCCGAAAGACCGCTCCCTGCTGCTGCTCAAACTCGCCGACGCTATCGAAGCCCACGGCGAAGAATTAGCCAAACTCGAGTCCGACAATTGCGGTAAACCCTACAGCGCCGCGCTCAACGACGAGATCCCGGCAATTGCTGACGTGTTCCGTTTCTTCGCCGGCGCCAGCCGTTGCATGAGCGGTTCGGCCGGCGGTGAATACCTGCCCGGCCACACCTCGATGATCCGCCGCGACCCGGTCGGCGTGATCGCCTCCATCGCGCCGTGGAATTACCCGTTGATGATGGTCGCCTGGAAAATCGCCCCGGCACTGGCCGCCGGTAATACCGTGGTGCTCAAGCCGTCGGAACAAACCCCACTGACCGCGTTGCGTCTGGCCGAACTGGCATCGGAAATCTTCCCGGCCGGCGTACTCAATCTGGTGTTTGGTCGTGGGCCTACCGTTGGCAGCCCGTTGGTGACTCATCCGAAAGTGCGCATGGTCTCGCTGACCGGCTCAATCGCGACCGGTTCGAACATCATTTCCAGCACCGCCGACAGCGTCAAACGCATGCACATGGAACTGGGCGGCAAGGCGCCGGTGATCATCTTTGACGATGCTGATATTGATGCAGCGGTTGAAGGCATTCGTACATTCGGCTTCTACAACGCCGGGCAGGACTGCACGGCAGCGTGCAGGATCTACGCGCAGCAAGGCATTTACGAAAAATTCGTCGAGAAGCTTGGCGCGGCGGTCAGCAGCATCAAGTACGGCTTGCAGGATGATCCTTCTACCGAACTGGGACCGCTGATTACTGCGCAGCATCGTGATCGTGTCGCAGCGTTCGTCGAACGCGCCGTGGCGCAACCGCACATTCGTTTGATCACGGGCGGCAAGGCTGTGGACGGCAATGGTTTCTTCTTCGAGCCGACCGTGTTGGCTGACGCGCAACAGGACGATGAAATCGTCCGCCGCGAAGTGTTCGGGCCGGTGGTGTCGGTGACCAAGTTCACCGATGAAGCGCAGGCGCTGGAGTGGGCCAACGATTCGGACTACGGCCTGGCGTCCTCCGTTTGGACAGCTGACGTAGGACGCGCGCATCGCATGTCGGCACGGTTGC
Organism: Pseudomonas sp. LBUM1648; assembly: GCF_059716145.1. Lineage (NCBI taxonomy): Bacteria > Pseudomonadati > Pseudomonadota > Gammaproteobacteria > Pseudomonadales > Pseudomonadaceae > Pseudomonas > Pseudomonas sp. LBUM1648. The sequence continues at coordinate 1,185,457 of NZ_CP166808.1, read as the reverse complement.
AATACGGCTGCACCTGGGTGAACACGCACTTCATGCTGGTCAGCGAAATGCCGCATGGCGGTCAGAAACTGTCCGGTTACGGCAAGGACATGTCCATGTATGGGCTGGAGGACTACACCACGGTTCGGCATGTGATGTTCAAGCATTAACAGGCTGCGATCTTTTCCACGACACACGGACGATGTCGGCGACTCACCACCAGGCTTCAACGAAACCAAAACAATAACTACCGAACCGGGCGGCGCTCCCAAAGCCCCGCCACGGCCTCGGCCATCCGAAATCTGCCGATTTCACGGAGCAAACACACATGAGTGCATCACCCGATCTCTCAGCCGCCGTCGCCGATAGCGATGCCGAACAACTGCGCAAACTGGGCTACACCTCCAACTTCAATCGCAGCATGAGCCTGTGGGAAAACTTCGCCCTGGGCTTCACCTATCTGTCACCGGTCGTAGGGGTTTATACCCTGTTCGGCCTGTGCCTCGCCGCTGGCGGCCCGCCGATGTTCTGGGCCTATTTGCTGGTTGGTTGCGGCCAGTTGCTGGTGTGCCTGATCTTCGGCGAGGTGGTTTCGCAATTCCCGATTTCTGGCGGCGTTTACCCATGGGCGCGCCGACTGGTCGGCAAGAAATGGGCGTGGATGGTCGGCTGGATCTACTCCATCGCCCTGTGCGTCACCATCGCGGCCGTCGCAGTCGGCGCTGGCCCGTACCTGGCCGCGATGCTGGGATTTGAGCCGAGCAACAACACCAACATCGTCATCGCTCTGGTGCTGACCTTGTTCGCCACGCTGGTCAACCTCAGCGGCACCAAAGTGCTGGCGCGCATCGCCATGTTTGGCTTCCTCTGCGAACTGGTCGGCGCAGTGATCGTCGGCGTGTACCTGCTGATCTTCGAACGTCACCAGCCGCTGAGCGTGCTGTTCAACACCTTCGACATCAGCGTCGACGGCTCCTACCTGCCGGCATTCCTCACCGCCTCGCTGGCGGGGATGTTCCTCTACTACGGCTTCGAGGCCTGCGGCGACGTCGCCGAAGAAACCCCGAACCCGAGCGCAAAAATCCCGGTAGCCATGCGCATGACCATCTACATCGGCGGCATCGCGGCGATGTTCGCCTGCCTGGCGCTGATCCTCGCCGTACCGGACATGCAAGCGGTGATCAACGGCACCGACAAAGACCCGGTCACCACCATCCTCAACAACGCCTTCGGCCCGGTCGGCTCGAAAGTGGTGATGGGCGTGGTGATGATTTCCTTCATCTCCTGCGTCATCAGCCTACAGGCCGCAGCGAGTCGTCTTCTCTACTCCTACGCCCGCGATGAAATGGTCATCGGCAGCCAACTGCTGAAAAAGATTTCTCCTACGACTCAGGTGCCGGTTGCCGCGCTGTTCGTGTCCGGCGTCCTGCCGGCGCTGATCATCGCCCTCGGATTTTTCCTGCAAGACGCCGTCGCGACCATCGTCAGTTTCGCCGCGATCGGCATCTACCTCGCGTTCCAGATGATCGTGCTGGCGGCACTGTATGCGCGGGTGAAAGGCTGGAAACCCAGCGGCAAATTCACCCTCGGCGCGTGGGGCTGGCCAGTGAACATTGGCGCGCTGGTGTATGGCGTTGGCGCAATCATCAACATGGCCTGGCCACGCACGCCGGATGCGGCGTGGTACGTGAACTATGCGATGGTGTTGAGCACCGCGATCGTGATTGGCTTGGGCTTGATTTATATGTGGATTGGCAAGCCGTATGACCATGGGAAGGCGCCGGCTGGGGATGCTTGGAAGGTGAGTCGCTAAGCGTTTTTGACCTCGGCACCGACAAGGTGCCGGGGTTCAGGAAACCGAGAAAAATCATCAGAAAGAAAGCTCTGCCTGATCGTGTTTCAGCAAGGAAATACGATCGAACAATTTGATTTTTTCGTTGGCTTTTTGCTTGGCGTGATCGGACATGAATGCAATCAACTCTTCGAGCTGACTGACGTCTCCGACGACTTTGAATTCCTTTTCCCTGTTGACGAAAACAAGCGACTTCTTCTTTCTCGACAACAGTTCTATGACGTTGCTGAGCGTACCGGTGCTCTTTGCATCCCAGATCATCAAGCCGTAGTCAGCCGCTTCGGCCATGACTACGTCTTTCTCAGTGAAGAAGGCTCTCGATCCCTTGGAATGCTTGGAGTCGACTGTTCTGGCGGGCCACTGCCCAAGGTTATTCCGCGGCGTTGAACCACTGCAGAACACCGTGGTTCTGGATCGTTCGAGGCTCAACAGGTACTCCTGAATAGAGGTATCGGCGCCCCCAGCATCACCCACCACCACCTCAAAATCAGACGCAACGATATTATTGATGCGCTCTTTAACCTTCGGATCAAGGTTCTTGATGTTGATAGAGCCGGCAATAAATACAGTGGTCATTGAGTTCACTTCCAAGTTAGCGCTGCTACGTAAATCTTCCCCACTTTTGGATATTTACGCAAAACAGCGCAGGCCGCGTCCATCGACGCCCCACTATCAAACAAATCATCTACAACCAAAACATTCCAGCGCCCATCAGTGGTGATTTCATCATTGACGCTGAAACTGTCTCCAATCGCAGCAACCTTGTCTGCTGAGCCCGGAAACCAAGGGCCGAGCATCTGTAGCGATGCGCGAGATTTAAACAAATAACGGAAAAAATACTGGTTAGGGGTGGTTTCACTGGCGCCAGTGCAAAAACAGGCATTTCCTACAGGCGCGACCTTCAAGGAAAAATCTTGTTTCCTACAGTGGATGGCGGCTGAATGGCCTTGGTTCAGCCAGCGCCTGCCAGCAACGTCTCCTCTCAGCTACTGAGCCAGGCCAATGGGGGGGGGCTCGGAGAGGGCTTATGTGTCAATCGGCTGGGGCTTTGAAAGGGTTTCGAACTCATCCATCAATAAGTGAATTTCAGTGCTTGGGTTGTGTTCGCCACTGAGGGCGACATCGTCAAGAACTTTGGGGGCCAGCGCTCTTGCCTGCTGAAATGGCTTGCCGAGTAGCTGAGCGAAGTAGCTGACGTCTTTGCCTTTCTGATAGTCAGCCATGCTGGGTTTTGCTCTGAGGCTCTTGGTCACCAAATCAGCCGGAGAGTTTTTCCCGGCTGTGCTGAACGGTTTTCGACTGTAGCCAAAGTGCAGTAGTAGCCAAAACTCGAAGCACGGATAAGAGGCGATGACTTGGATTTTTGGATAAGACTTCGCCGCATTCAACGCTCGCTCGAAGCACATGTGGGTGTCTCGATCCAAAACACAGAACACCTTATCGAAGCTTTTTTGCCTTACGACTGCTCGCTCAACAATGCCGCTTGGATGTGTAACCCCGCAGTGGACGATCTCAACCTGGGCCTTGGCCCGAAAATAAAAAGCGGCTTCCTCCAGATAACGTTTCCCTGACTTACTGTCTTCACACAACACCAGTACCTTAGGCTGCGGTTTGAAGCGGGAAGCCTTGCGATCAAACGATTTGAACGAACTCACTACTCTCACCCCCGCCTTATCAGCGGCAGCCCGCGATAGCGCCCTTCGAAGTAACGTTTCTCGACATCCTCGCTTTCCCGGCCTCCAAAATCGTGTACGGAAAACAGGCTCGTGGCGCCATGCGCATCACGCTCTGTAATCCAGAACTGGTCACGCCGCAGAATCTTTTCATTCATCAGATGGGTATCGTGTGTCGTGAAAATCAGTTGGGTATCCAACCCACTGTCCAGATGCTTTGCGATCAAGTCAGCGACGATTTCGGGATGAAGACTGCTATTCAGTTCGTCGACGCAGAGGATCCCGCTGCCACCGGCCTGATTCATCATGAACCAGGGCAACCAGAAGCCAATCAGGTTCTTGGTTCCACAAGACTCCTCCGAGAAGTCGAACTGCGCATCGCCTGAAATGCTGGAATGCGTGAGTGTCAGTTTGTCCTTTTGAGCCGCCGCGAAGAACTCCTTCAAGGACAGTTTTCTGTTGCTCAAGTCTGCAGAGGCGTCATCCGGGTCGAGCTGTATCGCAGACACGGGAATATCCAGCGCACTGAGAAAATCGCGCAGGTTGCTCGTATGATTTTTGACCATTTGCAGAAAGCGAATCGAGGCTGTGGATAAGCCAAGCATGTTGTTCTGTTCAATGACTAGCAGACCGGTTTGAAACCAACTAAATGGAGTGCGCAGTTGACTCAACTCTTCGCTGCTATGAGTGACGGCTTGTGCAATAAACAGCATCGTCGGACTGGTCAATCGGCGCCAGGCGCAATGCACTTCCTTGCCGCCCTCAAGGGTTTTACCAAACAGGTAATGCTCACCTTCAGCATCAAACCGGCGGTCATAAAGCAGTGTTTCCTTACCGTTCGGGTAAGCAGTCAGTTGTTCCTGAACAACCCTCTGCGCGGTCAGCCCGAGGACAAACCGATAGCGCAGTCCGCCCTGAATAAAGTCGTACTCAAAGACACTGGGCGCATCGCTCAGAGTGCAATCAAATCGAAAAGGTGAAACGGGCAGCGCTTCGTCATTTGAACCATGTGGTGTCGCTAGCAAGCGTCCGACGATGCCCATTGCGCGGATCAGCGAAGACTTTCCGGAGGCGTTCGGGCCGTAAATAGCTGCAACCTTCAACAGCTCCGGAAGCTTTTCTGCGCTCGTGGAGGCTTTGAACGTATTGCGCGTTTTGTTCAGACGAGGGCTCGCCGCCATGGACAGGGTTTGCCTGTCCCGAAATGAGCGGTAATTGGATACCGAGAATTCGATCAACATGGAGAAAACCTGCAGTTCATTGCTTGGGTTTTCATGAATAAACGAAAAAACAGGCTTCAGATGCAGACAGGCTGCAGCGAGTGCAAAAACAGGCATTTCCTACAGATGCAGCCTTCCGGAGAAAGCCCCATTTCCTACGCTGCGCGTCGACAGAGTAGACTTGTCGCCGCAAGCGCCTGACCGATAGGCTTTGTCCCGTCGCTGGTAATTCAGCGACCCGGGGTCGAAGCCGGAACATCATCAACTTGGCGCAACTGCGTCCTCCATAGAGACCGGGGCTTTTTTGCCTTTCAGTTTCGCGTTATGGCGGATCGTGTGGTGCGGGCCTCTCGGCTTCCATGTTGATCGAGAATGTTCCGACTTCGAACGCCACACGGTTCGCCACCCAAAATCTGTCGAAGGATTCGTGGCGACTCTCATTTCAACATGGAGTCAGAAATGCCTAAGCACACGCCAAATCCACCTGAAACCCACCCGCACTTCACCCCCACCGTCTTCACCCGCCACAACCGCTTCCTCCACGCGTTCATGCAAGACCACGAAGCCTGGTTCTGCGTCCAGGATCTCGGTCGCTTGATGGGCTATCCGCTGAACGAACGCCTCACCCTGAAACTCGATCCCGATCAGCGTCGCAACGTCCTCATGCGCAAGGACGGCGAAATCGTCGATTGCGCGATGGTCAGCGAGTCCGGTCTGTACGCCCTGCTCGTCCACCACTTCGTCCCGGAAAACCGCAATCTGCGCCAATGGCTGAGCCATGAAGTGATTCCGATGTTGCGCGAAACCAACGCGGTACCTGTGGATAACTGCCCGAGCCTGAGTTCGGTGAACTGGGCTGGGGTCACCGTCCCTCTGCTGCACTGGCAACAGCAGGCGTGGGTCAAATGGCGAGACGTGCCGGAGTTGATGCACGGCCAGCAGCCGTATCCGGTTTTGGGAACCTGTAGCTGAAGTCCATCCAGCAAAAAACCTTTGGCGAGGGAGCTTGCTCCCTCGCCACAGGTTCCGCGTTTCAAACCTCTAACCGAGTTGTTTGCAGATGAAAGCGCCAATCGTTGAAATGCCCTACGTTCTGGAAGTCATCCCAAGCGATGAGTTCTTCGCAGAGTGTTACCTAAAGCAAATCAGCCTAACCAAGCACCAGGAAGCAATAAAAGTCGGCATCGCTGATGCCGACGCAGGCAGGTTAATTGACTTGGCGACCGTAAAAGCCAAATGGCTTTCACTGTCGCAATCCCAGGGTTAAAACCGCGAAACACTCCTCATCGCATCCACCAGATACCGCATCGCGATGCGGTCGCTCTCCGAAAGCTCCCGATAACGCTCAACCAGTTTCAGCTCATCGGAGCTAAGCCTACGCCTTCTGCGCCCGCTGCCGAGACAGGGAAAGATGCCCAACATGTCGGTGATACCTTGTATTTTTGCCATGGACGATGTCCTTCTCTAATACGTCAAAGAACTGCTTAACCACCACATCGCCCTGCCCCTTTCAGCAGCGTCGTGTGCCCAGCCGGTCTGAAGGTTCGCGACCGGTCATGTCCATAGAATAGAAATTTAAACGGCGCTGAAAAGGGGTATTTAGAGTAATTAGTCGAAAAAAGCAGATATGCCGTGTAAATCAGAAAGCACTGTCGGAAAAAATACTGACATGTCTTGTTTCATTGCCAGATGCGACCTTGTAATCAATCATTTTTGCTCGACAATCGAACGGTTTAAGCTAGACGGCATCTGTTTATAGTCCGTTGCGTTTGGCCAAGGCATGTCCGAACCGTTATTTCTGATCCAGCACGTGCCAGGAAGGGCGCGGGATTGCACACGACAGGTTGTATTTATGCACCGCAGGAATTTGCTCAAAGCGTCCATGGCCATTGCGGCTTACACCGGTCTTTCGGCTACCGGCCTGCTGGCCAGCCGCGCCTGGGCTGCCAATGGCGGCGCCGCCGATGGCGAGGCTCAGGCCTTCGACTTCGAAGCGCTGAAGCGTCAGGCCAAGCAACTGGCCGGCAGCGCGTATCAGGACACCAAACAGGTGCTGCCGCCGACGCTGGCGACCATGACCCCGCAAAATTTCAACGCGATCCGCTACGACGGCGAACATTCGTTGTGGAAAGAGAACAAGGGTCAGCTGGACGTGCAGTTCTTCCACGTCGGTATGGGTTTCCGCCAGCCGGTGCGCATGTACAGCGTCGACGCCAAGACCCGCACCGCCCGTGAGGTGCATTTCCGCCCGGCGCTGTTCAACTATGAAAATACTTCGGTCGACACCCAGCAGCTCAAGGGCGACTTGGGTTTTGCCGGGTTCAAGCTGTTCAAGGCACCGGAACTGGATCGCCACGACGTGTTGTCGTTCCTCGGCGCCAGCTATTTCCGTGCGGTCGACGCCACTGGCCAATATGGCCTCTCGGCGCGCGGTCTGGCGATCGATACTTACGCGAAGAAACGCGAAGAATTCCCTGACTTCACCAAATTCTGGTTCGAGACGCCGGACAAGAACGCCACGCGTTTTGTGGTGTACGCCCTGCTCGATTCGCCGAGTGCCACTGGCGCGTATCGCTTCGACATCGATTGCCAGGCCGAGCGCGTGGTGATGGAGGTCGACGCACACATCAACGCGCGCACGGCCATCGAACAACTGGGCATCTCGCCGATGACCAGCATGTTCAGCTGCGGCACCCACGAGCGCCGCATGTGCGACACCATTCACCCGCAGATACACGACTCGGATCGTCTGGCGATGTGGCGCGGCAACGGCGAGTGGATCTGCCGTCCGTTGAACAACCCGGCCACCCTGCAATTCAACGCGTTTGCCGACACCGATCCGAAGGGCTTCGGTCTGGTGCAGACCGATCATGAATTCGCCAACTATCAGGACACTGTCGACTGGTACAGCAAACGCCCAAGCCTGTGGGTAGAACCTACAACCGCGTGGGGCGAAGGCTCTATCGATCTGTTGGAAATTCCTACAACCGGCGAGACCCTCGACAACATCGTGGCGTTCTGGACACCGAAAAAACCGGTCGCGGCCGGGGATTCGCTGAACTACGGCTACAAGTTGTACTGGAGCGCCCTGCCGCCGGTGGGTACACCGCTGGCACGGGTGCATGCCACACGCTCCGGTATGGGCGGCTTCACTGAAGGCTGGGCGCCGGGCGAACATTATCCGCCGGTATGGGCACGCCGTTTTGCCGTGGACTTCAACGGTGGCGGGCTCGATCGCCTGCCGCAGGGCACCGGGATCGAACCGGTGGTGACGTGCTCGAACGGCAAGGTGCAGGACTTCAGCGTGCTGGTGCTGGATGACATCAAGGGTTATCGGATCCTGTTTGACTGGTACCCGACCAATGACAGCGTTGAACCGGTGGAGCTGCGTTTGTTCATCCGCACCAATGACCGCACGCTGAGTGAAACCTGGTTGTACCAGTACTTCCCGCCGGCGCCGGACAAGCGCAAATACCCTTGAGGGTTCTCTAGCGTTTGGGCGGGCCTCTTCGCGAGCAGGCTCGCTCCCACAGTTGATCTCGGCCGACCACAAAAGTCATGACCGGCATTGAACCAATGTGGGAGCGAGCCTGCTCGCGAAGGCGGGCCAGGCAAAACAATATTCAGCAGACAAAAAAACCAAGTCCCGGCCATCACTGACCGGGGCTTTTTGCATTTCAGCAGTTCACTCAATCACGCAGATCAGACTCATGAATCGGCTGGTCTCGATGGGTCGCGCGCTGATACTGCGCCGGCCACACGGCTTGGCGTCCGCCCAGATCATCGTCGGCGTGCAACGGCCAGTACGGATCACGCAGCAGTTCACGGGCGAGGAAGATGATGTCGGCCTGACAGGTTCGCAAAATGTGCTCGGCCTGCGCCGGCTCGGTAATCATTCCCACAGTGCCGGTGGCGATGCCTGACTCCTTGCGTACGCGTTCAGCGAAGCGCGTCTGATAGCCCGGCCCAACGGGAATCTCCGCGTTGGCCGCCGTGCCGCCAGAGGAAACGTCGATCAAGTCCGCGCCAAGTGTATGCAGGCGTCGCGCCAGCTCTACGGTTTCATCCGGGTTCCAGCCGTCCTCGACCCAGTCAGTGGCCGACACGCGGACAAACACCGGCAACTCTTCCGGCCAGACCGCGCGCACCGCTTCGGTCACTTGCAACACCAGCCGAATCCGGTTTTCAAATGAACCGCCGTATTGATCCCGCCGTTGATTACTCAATGGCGAAAGAAACTGGTGCAGCAGATAACCATGAGCTGCGTGGACTTCAACCACACTGAACCCCGCCGTCAATGCGCGCTTGGCGGCATCGACAAAGGCCTGTATCACGTCGGCGATCTGCCCATCATCAAGCTGTTTGGGTTGTGTGTGTTGCGGGTCGAAGGCAATCGGGGAAGGCCCGACCGGGGTCCAGCCGCCATCGTCCGGTTTGACGCTGCCATGCTTGCCGATCCAGGGCCGATGGGTGCTGGCCTTGCGCCCGGCGTGGGCCAGTTGAATGCCGGCCACCGCGCCATTGGCGGTGATGAAACGGGTGATGCGCTGCAGCGGTTCAATCTGTTCGTCGTTCCACAAACCAAGGTCTTCGGCGGTGATCCGCCCGTCGGCTGTGACCGCCGTGGCTTCGGTGAAGACCAGGCCGGCGCCGCCCACCGCGCGGCTGCCGAGATGCACCAGATGCCAGTCGTTGGCCAGGCCATCGACGCTGGAGTACTGGCACATGGGCGACACGGCGATGCGATTGGGCAGGGTCAGTTGGCGCAGGGTAAAGGGTTCAAGCAGCAGACTCATGGGGCACCTCTCAAATCAGTGGGCAGGCTCCAGGGTTCTGTTTGAAAAGTCGACGAGTGACAGGAAAAGGTACAGCACCCGCCCCCGCGGGCAAAAAATTCGACAAAACGTCACAAGGCCAATCAAGCAGTGCTTAGAGCCTAGTCGACAACCGGGGGGGCGGGAGGGTTCAGAGTGATTCTGTGTATGAAAGACCGCTTTCGCGAGCAGGCTCGCTCCCACAGTTGGAATGCATCTCCCTGTGGGAGCGAGCCTGCTCGCGAATGGGGTCAACGCGGTTCGATGTGGGCAATCATCAGTTGCACGGTCTCGTTGCCCCGAAACTCGTTGACGTCGAGTTTGTAGGCCAGTTCAACCCACTTGATGGTCGGGTTCGGCCAGATATCGCGGTCGATGCCGAACGCGATGCCGTCGAGTTTCACCGAACCGCACTCGCTTTTCAGCACCACTTTCAAATGACGCTCGCCAACCACGCGCTGCTCGACCAACTGGAACACGCCGTGGAACAGCGGTTCCGGAAAGTGCTGCCCCCACGGTCCGGCGTGGCGCAGGGCGCGGGCCAGTTCGAGGTGAAACTCTTCAACCGCCAGCGTACCGTCCGAGAGCAAACGCCCGGTGAGGTCTTCTTCGCGAAGTTGCCTACGCACTTCGGCGTCAAATGCCTCGGCGAATAACGGAAAATTCTCTTGCGGCAAGGTCAGGCCGGCCGCCATCGCATGGCCACCGTACTTGGCGATCAGGTTCGGATGTTGCGCCGCAACCACGCTCAGTGCATCGCGAATATGAAAGCCCTGCACCGATCGCCCCGAGCCTTTGAGCAACCCATCGCCAGCATCGGCGAAGGCAATGGTCGGACGGAAATAACGCTCTTTCATGCGCGAGGCGAGGATCCCGATAACACCCTGGTGCCACTCCGGATCGAACAGGCACAAACCGTACGGCATCGACTCGACGGGCAAATCCTTGAGCTGGGCCAGCGCTTCACGCTGCATGCCCTGCTCGATGGATTTGCGATCCTGGTTCATGCCGTCCAGTTGCGCGGCCATTTCCTGGGCCATATTGGCGTCGGCGGTGAGCAGGCATTCGATACCCAGACTCATGTCATCCAGACGCCCGGCGGCATTGAGCCGCGGGCCGACGATAAAGCCGAGATCCGTGGAGGTTATCCGCGCCGCGTCACGCTTTGCCACTTCAAGAATCGCCTTGATCCCCGGCCGCGCGCGCCCGGCACGAATCCGCTCAAGACCTTGGTGCACCAAAATCCGATTGTTGGCGTCGAGCGGCACTACGTCAGCCACGCTGCCCAATGCCACCAGATCAAGCAGCTCGCCGATGTTCGGTTGCGGTTTGCTCTCGTACCAGCCGAGGCTGCGCAGGCGCGCACGCAACGCCATCAACACATAGAAAATCACCCCGACCCCGGCCAGCGCCTTGCTCGGAAACTCACAGCCCGGTTGGTTCGGATTGACCAGCGCATCGGCCGCCGGCAGTTCGTCGCCAGGCAAGTGGTGATCGGTGATCAGTACTTTGAGCCCATGACGCTTCGCGGCGGCAACGCCTTCGACGCTGGAGATGCCGTTGTCGACGGTGATCAGCAACTGCGGCTCGCGGGTCATGGCGACTTCGACGATTTCCGGGGTCAGGCCGTAGCCGTATTCAAAACGGTTCGGCACCAGATAGTCGACGTGCGCCGCACCCAACAGACGCAGACCGAGCATGCCGACCGTACTGGCGGTGGCGCCGTCCGCGTCAAAGTCACCGACGATGAGGATGCGCTGACGTTGCTCCAGCGCCGTCACCAGCAGATCTACTGCCGCATCAATGCCCTTGAGTTGCTGGAACGGAATCAAGCGCGCCAGGCTCTTGTCCAGCTCCGCCTCGGACTGCACGCCCCGCGCCGCGTACAAACGGGTCAGCAGCGGTGGCAGATCACCGAGAAATGGCAGAGTGGCAGGCAGTTGGCGAGGTTCGATACGCATGGGGTGACGGAGGCTTCTCTTGAATACGTGGGATTAATTTGGTGAAAGCGCAGGATCAGCCGCGCTCACCTTGCAGCCATTGCAACTGGACTTCGTGCTGACCACGGTCGTCGGTGACGAAGATCGTCCCTTCGCTGATCATCACGTCCCACTTGATGACGCGAGGCATGTCCTTGGCCAGGGTTTCCAACACTTCTTGCGGGACCGCAGCGATGTTGACGTTTTTCAGGTTCTTGATCGCCGGGATGACCTTGGTTTCCCAGACGCGCAGGCTGCCGTAGGCCAGCAGGCTGGTACGTTCGGTGCGGCGTGAGCACCAGGTCAGACGATCGGCGTCTGGCTGGCCGACTTCGATCCAGTGCAGGACACGGTCGTCCAGGCTTTTTTCCCACAGCGCCGGCTCATCCACGTCCGACAGACCACGGCCAAACGACAACTGCTCGTTGTACCAGAGGGCGTAGGCCAACAACCGCACGGTCATGCGCTCTTCGGTCTCCGAAGGGTGACGGGCGATGGTCTGCTTGACGCTCTCGTAGACGCTGCGGTCGAGGTCGGTGAGGTTCAGTTCGAATTTATACGTAGTGGACGGCTGGGCCATGAACGGGCTTCTTGATACGAGGAAAGTCGGCAAGTCTAACCGATGCGGTAGGCAATCATCGAATTGATGGCGATCAACTTTGCGCGCCTGACAGCCGGCTATGTTAAAACGCTGTATCCGCATAACCTTGTCCTACAGGATTCAGTATGCCGTTCGCCAACAAGCCGCTCAGCGGTGTGAAAGTCATTGAATTGGGTACGTTGATTGCCGGACCGTTTGCCTCGCGCATTTGCGGCGAGTTCGGCGCCGAAGTGATCAAGATCGAATCGCCGGACGGCGGTGATCCCTTGCGCAAGTGGCGTAAGTTGTACGAAGGCACTTCGCTTTGGTGGTTCGTTCAGGCGCGCAACAAGAAATCGCTGACGCTGAACCTCAAACACCCCGAGGGTTTGGCAATCCTGAAAAAACTGCTCGCTGAAGCCGATATCCTGATCGAGAACTTCCGACCCGGCGTTCTGGAGAAACTCGGTCTGAGCTGGGAAACCTTACATGCGCTGAACCCGAAACTGGTGATGGTGCGCCTTTCCGGTTTCGGTCAGACCGGGCCGATGAAGGATCAGCCAGGTTTTGGTGCCGTCGGCGAATCCATGGGCGGCTTGCGCTACATCACCGGTTTCGAGGATCGACCGCCGGTGCGCACCGGAATTTCCATCGGCGATTCGATTGCCGCGCTGTGGGGCGTGATTGGCGCATTGATGGCGCTGCGTCATCGCGAGGTCAACGGCGGCTTGGGCCAAGTGGTCGATGTGGCGTTGTATGAAGCCATCTTCGCCATGATGGAAAGCATGGTGCCGGAGTTCGACGTGTTCGGTTTTATCCGCGAGCGCACCGGCAACATCATGCCCGGCATCACGCCCTCCTCGATCCACACCAGCGCCGACGGCAAGCATGTGCAGATCGGCGCCAATGGCGATGCGATTTTCAAACGTTTCATGCAGGTGATGGGCCGCGACGATCTGGCCAACGACCCGACGCTGGCCAGCAACGACGGGCGCGATAGCCGCCGTGACGAGTTGTATGGCGTAATTGATCGCTGGGTCAATTCGCTGCCGCTGCAAACCGTGCTCGACCTGCTCAATCAGGCCGACGTGCCGGTCAGCCGGATCTTCAGCGCCGAGGACATGCTCACCGATCCGCAATACCTGGCCCGGGAAATGTTCCTGCACGCCAAGTTGCCAGACGGCAAGCCCTTCAAGATGCCGGGCATCGTGCCGAAACTCTCTGAGACACCGGGCTCGTCCGAATGGGTCGGGCCGCAGCTCGGTGAACACAATGCGCAGGTACTCCACGATCTTGGCTACGACGAACAGCAGATCACTCGACTGCGCGAAGACGGAGCCATTTGAACTGAAAAACCGACAGACATCAGCCGCCAACCGCGCCCATCACTGGTGGACGTGGCGCCTGTTCGGCTTGCTGTTTCTGCTGGGTTTTCCGGCTTGGGCGCAGGCGAAACCGACGCTGATCTGGTTACTGCGCGACATGCCGCCGCTGACGATTTTCGAAGGTCCTAAAAAGGGCCAGGGCGTCATCGATCACCTGATGCCGATGCTGATCGCCGGCATGCCGCAATACGAACACACACTGATGCGGGTTAATCGCGCCCGCGGCATGCAGATGCTTCACGAAGCCTCGTTCACCTGCGACCCATCGTTAATCTGGAGCAAAGAGCGCACGCAATGGATCGCTTTTTCCATTCCTGCGTTTCGCGCTGTCAGCAACGGGCTGGTGGTGCGTCAGAAAGATCGCGACGTATTGGCGCGGTTTCTGGTGGACGGTGAAGTCGATCTGGCGGCGCTTTTGGCCGATGGCAAGGAAAAGGTCGGCATCGTCGCGGAGCGCAGTTACGGTGAGCTCGTCGACAACCTGCTGCGCCAGGCACCAAAAGACGCACTCACACCGCATTACGGCAACGACGCTCTTAACAGCCTGCTGATGATGCAGCGTCTCGGACGGTTACAGGTAGTTCTGGGTTATTGGCCGGAAATCCGCTACCAGGCTCATCTGGCACAAATTGCCGAAGATGAGCTGCTGTTTTATCCGATTCGGGGCAACGCTAAATACCTGTCGGGGTACATCGGATGTTCCGACACACCACAAGGTCGCCAGGCGATCACCGAGATCAACCAACTGCTGCGTACCCTGCCCCACGATCAGTTGAACCAGCGCTACGCCGACTGGCTCGATCCCGACAGGCGTGAGGGTTACCTCGAACAGGCCCGGACGTTCTTCGAACAGCAGGCGGCGCAGTGAGCAAATTGCAGACAAAAGAAACCCCGAGAAGTGGGGAGACGACTCGGGGTTAAACGTGGCCTGTAAAAAAGACCAGTAGCAGCAAGCGACAAGCACCGGAGCACAATGCTTGATCCTGCTGTTACGGGGTCTGACTGACGGGGATGCAGGAAGGTTCCCACAAAAAACATTTCATTTTTCAAAGCGCCGGACGCTTGTCCAGGGCTGCATTGCGCAATGCTGCGATCACGCAGGGCTCCAGGCGCCCTTCGGCAATCAGGATGTCACGGTGCAAACCATCAACGACATCGGTCAGTTGACGCTTGTCGGTCAACTGCGCCTGATTGAATTGGCGTTCAACCACAATGGCGCCGCTGCTGTTCTTCAAGGTCACCAGGCATTCACCCTGGGCACCACTTGAGGACAACGAAACCTGATACGGGCTCAGAGCCTCACCGAGCAATAGACTGATACTTTCCATCTCGATCTCCACTCAATAGTCCGAAAACATTGTGTCTGGGGCGTGTCCACTGTAAATGACCACCGGCCCGAGAAGAAAGTTCTGCATTTCGGTTGCAAGCACCGCAGCGCCACCGGTCTGTCAGAGCATGCACGGCGAAGATGACAGAAAAATAACCACGCCCCTCAAACGCCGACAGGCTGCGTATGGGCGATCAGGTAGCTGTCCAGCAAACCTCTCATCAGCACCGCCGAGACCGGTGTTTGCAGACGCCCCAGCAGTCGCAACCGATGCTCGCGCAGCAACGAGTCCAGATCGTTCAGCAGACTCGGCGCGACCGCGCCCAAAAGGATCAGCGCACGCGCTTCTTGCTGCTCCGCCAGATGCTGGATCAGCGCCAGGCCATCTCCCCCTTTGAGTTGCGGATCGCAAATAGCGATGTCGACAGCGCCGCGATGCCCCAGTGAACACAGGGCCGATGCCAGCGACGGCGCCGTCAGTACGTCGTAGATGCCAATGGCATTGAGCATTTGATGCAATGCCATCAACTGGAACGGATTGGGTTCAAGAATCAGGACTTTAAGCGAGCGCATGGGCGACCTCTGAGGCGACAATCGCGGACTCTCACCGCAGTTGTCGTTCACTCTAGGGCAGCCGTCTTAAGCCTCCCATCAGAAAAGTAGTCACGTCGTATAGGACATTTCCCAACTTCAATGCGGACATCTGCACCCGCTCTCCGTCCGGCGCTGAGTGATGTCCGTCCAGCCGCCCAGCAGACCACGCAATTGGCCGTCGGCACTGTAAAAAGGCACCGTCCACTGATAGACCTCGCGCGGGCCGTTGTTGAACTGCAATTGCCGCTTGCTGAAACGCGACTTGCGCGTGCGCAGTTGCATCATGAACTCGTCGTGCAACATCAACGCCGTCGCTTCGGGTAACGCACCGACCTCGATCAACTGCCGCCCCTGCACCTGATCCAGTCGAACCGAAAGCGCCTCTTCATAGCTGCGGTTGCACATAATCAGACGCCCGTGCAGATCGCGGACGAACACCGGATCGGGCATGGAATCGATCAGTGCGTGCTGAAACGCCAGTTGATCGCCAAGATCCTTTTCCGCCTCGCGCCGCAACTTGATCACCGCCGTCAGTCGCCGATTCCATATCAGCGACAACAAACCGAACACGCCGAGCCCGCCCATCATCCAGCAGCCCCATTCGATCATGCGCTGCCACATGGACGGCACAGGTGCCGGTGAAATGCCTTCAAGCCATTTCAGGCGAATGGCCCGCAACTCGGCGGCCGGAAACGCCTCCAGCGCCTTGTTGAGAATGCTCAGCAGCTCCGGCATGCCCTTGCGCACGGCCAGGTTATCGGCTTCCCACTTGCCTTCCACCAGGCCGCCCACCTTGAGCAACCCCAAAGGATAAAGCTGTGCACCAATCTCGTTTTCAATGGTCGCGTAGGCTTCGCCGCTCTCGACCAGAGCCCGGGCCTCGGCATAGGTCTTGACCGAACGTATCTCGATCGCCGGGAAGTCACGCCGAATCACATCCTCCAGCGCATGGCGGGCCGGCAGCACAACCACGCGCTTGGCCAATTGCTCGAAAGACTCCACCTGCGGCGATCCGGCGCGACCGACAAACACCCATCCGGCGCCACCGAATGCGTGGCTGAAATCCAGAAAAACCTTGCGCTCATCACTCACGGCCAGGGTAGTACTGATGTCCGCCGCCCCGCTCTCAAGGCGCTCCAGCATATGATCGGTGGAAAAAGATTCCTGATGCACAAATTGCAACCCGGTCATCGCAGTGAGGCGCTTGAGCACATCGTTGTTCAAACCGCTCCACTGCCCATGTTCGTCCTTGAACAGATACAACGGGTACTGCACCGACGCCACCGTCACCTTGGGGTTATCGCGAATCCATTGGCGCTCGTGCGCGTTCAGTTCCACGGACTGGACATTGAGTGCCACCCCTTCCTCATGCAGCGCCAGTTGCGCCGCCACACTGCCGCGCATCCATGCCAGCAACCCGAACACAAACAACCAGCCCAGTGCCGGTTTCAAACCTCTATAAAACAGCATTGCCACTTCCTTCGTGATCGACTCACCCGTCCTTCATGGGTGAAAACCCCAGCAGTGTGGCAGCAGAAACAAAAAAGCCCGTCAGGAGACGGGCTTCAAAATGTGACAGCTTTTAGCGTCTTAAAGCGGCTTGCCGCGGTTGCCATGCTGACTGACAAAGGCTTGTACGGCTTTCAGCTCATTTGGCAGAACGGTGCAGCGCTCGTTTCGCTCAAACAAATCAGAAAGATGTGCAGGTAGTGCGAGAGCTTTTCCTACACCGGCCTTTTCCACTGCATCCGGGAATTTCACCGGGTGTGCAGTGCCCAGAATCACCATCGGGATGTCCAGGCTGCGACGGCATTCGCGCGCGGCTCTGACGCCGATAGCCGTGTGCGGGTCGAGTACTTCACCGGTCTGTGCAAAGACGTCGGCGATGGTTTCACAGGTTTGCGCGTCATCCACGGCCAGCGAGTCGAACAGTTTGCGCGCTTCGGTCCAGCGTTCTTGCTCGACGCTGAAGCCGCCGCCCTGTTTGAACGAATCCATCAGACCGGCAATCGCTGCACCATTGCGACCGTGCAGGTCGAAGAGCAGGCGCTCGAAGTTCGACGAGACCATGATGTCCATCGACGGCGACAGCGTGGCGTGCAGGGTTTCCTTGACGTACTGGTTGCCGCTCATGAAGCGGTGCAGGATGTCGTTGCGGTTGGTGGCGACGATCAGTTGATTGATCGGCAGGCCCATGTTGCGCGCCAGGTAACCGGCGAAGATGTCACCGAAGTTGCCGGTAGGCACCGAGAACGACACCGAACGCGCCGGACCGCCCAACTGCAGGGCTGCGTGGAAGTAGTAAACGATCTGGGCCATGATTCGCGCCCAGTTGATCGAGTTCACCGCCACCAGACGCGTGCCTTTGAGGAAGCTCTGGTCGGCGAAGCTGTTCTTGACCATTTCCTGGCAGTCATCGAAGTTGCCTTCGATGGCGATGTTATGGATGTTCTCGCCGAAAATCGTGGTCATCTGGCGACGCTGCACTTCGGACACACGGTTGTGCGGGTGCAAGATGAAGATGTCGACGTTTTCGCAATGTTTGCAGCCTTCGATGGCGGCCGAACCGGTATCACCGGAGGTGGCACCGACAATCACCACGCGCTCGCCGCGCTTTTCCAGCACGTAGTCGAGCAGACGACCGAGCAGTTGCAGGGCGAAGTCCTTGAACGCCAGGGTCGGGCCGTGGAACAGTTCCAGCACCCATTCATTGCCGTTCAGTTGACGCAGCGGCGCCACGGCGCTGTGCGAGAACACACCGTAGGTTTCTTCAAGGATCTTCTTGAAATCGGCATCGGGAATGCTGCCGGTTACAAACGGGCGCATCACTCGGAAGGCCAACTCGTGATACGGCAGGCCGGCCCAGGAAGAGATTTCCTCCTGAGTGAAACGTGGCAGCACTTCCGGGACGTACAGACCGCCGTCGGAGGCAAGACCGGCCAGCAGGACATCTTCGAAATTCAGGGCCGGTGCCTGGCCGCGGGTACTGATGTAACGCATGACTGACTCCAATGGAGAGTGTTCGCAAAGCCGGGCCCGCGCACGGGCCCGGTGAACAATAGCGGCTTAGTTCAGGTGCTCGACGCGGATCCGTACAACCGGACCGTTCACGCCGGCCAGAGCTTCGAGGGCGGCGATTGCATCGTTGATGCGCTGTTCCACTACACGGTGGGTCAGCAAGATCATCGGCACCAGACCGTCGTGTTCCTCGACTTCCTTCTGCATGATCGACTCGATGTTGATGCCGCGCTCCGAAAGGATGCTCGCCACCTGAGCCAGTACGCCCGGATGGTCCTTGGCCTGGATGCGCAAGTAGTAAGCGCTTTCGCAGGCTTCGATCGGCAGGATCGGATGGGCCGACAGCGAGTCCGGCTGGAAAGCCAGATGCGGTACGCGGTTTTCCGGATCGGAGGTCATGGCGCGAACCACGTCCACCAGATCGGCGATCACCGACGAAGCTGTCGGCTCCATACCGGCACCGGCGCCGTAGAACAGGGTCGAACCGGCAGCGTCACCGTTGACCATCACCGCGTTCATCACACCGTTGACGTTGGCGATCAAACGATCGGCCGGAATCAGCGTCGGGTGTACGCGCAACTCGATGCCGGCATCAGTGATGCGCGCCACACCGAGGTGCTTGATGCGATAACCGAGCGCTTCGGCGTAGTTGACGTCAGCTGTAGTCAGCTTGGTGATGCCTTCGGTGTAAGCCTTGTCGAATTGCAGCGGAATGCCGAACGCGATCGAAGCCAGAATCGTCAGCTTGTGCGCCGCATCGATGCCTTCGACGTCGAAGGTCGGATCGGCTTCGGCGTAACCCAGAGCCTGAGCCTCGGCCAACACGTCTTCGAAGGTGCGACCCTTCTCGCGCATTTCGGTGAGGATGAAGTTGCCGGTGCCGTTGATGATCCCGGCGACCCAGTTGATGCGGTTGGCGGACAGGCCTTCACGGATCGCCTTGATCACCGGAATGCCACCGGCCACAGCCGCTTCGAACGCCACGATCACGCCTTTCTCGCGTGCCTTGGCGAAAATTTCATTACCGTGAACGGCAATCAGAGCCTTGTTCGCGGTGACCACATGCTTGCCATTCTCGATGGCCTTGAGTACCAGCTCGCGGGCAACGGTATAGCCGCCCACCAGCTCTATGACGATATCGATCTCAGGGTTCGTGGCCACTTCGAAGACATCGTTGGTAATCGCAATACCGGTCGTCTGGAACTGAGGCTTTGGCGTGCGCGTGGCAATTTGTGCCACTTCGATCCCACGCCCGGCACGACGAGCAATTTCCTCGGCGTTGCGCTGAAGTACGTTGAAGGTACCGCCACCGACGGTCCCTAACCCACAGATGCCTACTTTGACCGGATTCACTGTGAACTCCCCATAAAACGGCCGACTCAGGGTCGGCCGGAAAACAACCGCGTGCTCGCGGCTCTCTATTAATGGCCCGGCGATGTTGCTACCGGACCATGATCGTCAAAGCCTGACCGTGACGATGCGAATTACTTGGCGCCCAGCGCCAGTTTGGCGACTTGTGGCGCAGGCTGGTAGCCCGGAATGACTTGTCCGTCGGCCAAAACGATGGCCGGTGTACCGTTCACACCAATCGACTGCCCCAGAGCGAATTGTCTGGAAACCGGGTTATCGCACTTGGCGGCCTTGATTTCCTTGCCATCGACCATTTTGTCCATGGCCGCTTTCTTGTCTTTCGAGCACCACACCGCTTGCAGTTGCTCGTCACCCGGCGAGCCGAGGCCCTGGCGCGGAAACGCAACATAACGCACTTCGATGCCACGCTTGTTCAGCTCCGGCACTTCGGCATGCAGCTTGTGGCAGTACGGGCAGGTGGTGTCGGTGAACACGGTGATGTGCGATTTGGTCTCGCCCACGGCCGGGTAAACCACGGTTTCGGCCACCGGGATGGCGTTGACCAGTTTGGAGATGCCCAGACGCTCGGTCTTCTCGGTCAGATTGACCGGTTTGCCGTCCTTGAGCTGGAACAGGTAACCCTGAACGATGTACTGGCCGTCGGCGCTGGCGTACAGCACGCGGCTGCCCTTGAGCTTGACTTCATACATGCCTGGCAACGGGCTGGCACTGATACTTTCTACCGGAACCTCGAGTTCGAGTTTTTCCAGGCTTTGACGAATCGCTTTGTCGGCCGCGTCATCGGCGACGGCAAAGGTACTGACCAACGCAATGGCTGCGGCGGCGAAAATCTGGGTCAGACGCATGAGAACTCCTGAAGGCGGACAAATGGATCGATCAGAACGCCCGTGCCGGAACACCGGGTCATAACCGTCCATCGTGCAAACCGGCAAAGCCTAACACATAAGGTCACGGTGGCCGAATGCGCCTGTCGCAAGAGACCACACCCTCTTCCTGCATGATCTTTGTTCAGCCACGCGGGTGATGTTTGGCATGCAGATCCTGCAACCGCGCCCGGGCGACGTGGGTGTAGATCTGCGTGGTCGACAGATCGCTATGCCCGAGCAGCATCTGCACCACGCGCAAGTCAGCGCCATGGTTGAGCAGATGCGTGGCAAATGCATGTCGCAAGGTGTGCGGTGACAGCGACTTGCCGATCCCGGCGACCTTGGCCTGATGCTTGATCCGGTGCCAGAAGGTCTGGCGGGTCATCTGTTCACCACGCTGGCTGGGGAACAGCACATCGCTGGGGCGCCCGCCAAGCAACTCGCCACGGCCGTCACGCATGTAGCGCTCGATCCAGACTATTGCCTCTTCGCCCATCGGCACCAGACGCTCCTTGCTGCCCTTGCCCATAACCCGCAATACGCCCTGGCGCAGGTTGACCTGTTCCAGCGTCAGACTGACCAGTTCGGTCACGCGCAAACCGCAGGCGTACAAGACTTCCAGCATGGCGCGGTCGCGCTGGCCGATGGCTTCGCTCAGGTCGGGCGCCTTGAGCAGTGCTTCGACATCAGCTTCTGACAGCGATTTGGGCAGCGGCCTACCCAGTTGCGGCATATCGACGCGCAACGTCGGGTCGACGGTGATCAGCTTTTCCCGCAGCAGATACCGATAAAAGCCACGCACACCGGAAAGAAATCTCGCCGTGGAGCGCGGCTTGTAGTTCTGCTCCAGACGCCACGCCAGGTGATCGAGGATCAGCTCGCGGCCGGCGTTGATCAGCTCAAGGTTCTTCTCCTGCAGCCAGCCGTTGAACAGCGCCAGATCGCTGCGATAGGCGCCACGCGTGTTGTCGGACAGGCCTTTCTCCAACCACAAGGCGTCGAGGAATTGGTCAATCAGTGGATGGTCAATGGCGGACATAGAGGCTCAAGTCAGGCAGCAACAGCTGGGGGGACAGTTTTTCACAGCGCACCCGATCACGAAACACTCAGGCGGAAAACCCTGGCAACACCGGCACTGGACGCTTGTCATCATCAATCGCGACAAAGCTGAACTGGCCATGAATCGCCTTCTCGCGACCATCGCAGCTCATGCTTTCAACAAACACTTCCACCTCGACCTTGAGGCTGGTGTTACCGACCTTGATCACCCGCCCGACCAGTTCGACGATGGAACCGGCCGGGATCGCGTGGTTGAAGTCGATACGGTCGGTGGACACGGTCACCAGCGGCAAACGGCAGAAACGTGTGGCAGTGATGAACGACACTTCGTCCATCCACGCCAGCGCAGTGCCGCCGAACAGGGTGTTGTGGTGGTTGGTGGTCGGCGGAAAGACGGCTTTGGTTACGCGAGTCACCGAGAGTTCGGTGCGGCGTTCGATTTCCTGGTCACGGATAGACATGTGGGATGACTCGTAAAAAGTAGACTGCAAATCGAAAGCAAGATCAAAAGATCGCAGCCTTCGGCAGCTCCTACAGGATGGGGGCAGTTTATTGCAGGCAACAAAAAAGCAGCCCGTAGGCTGCTTTTTTCTGCATCGGAAGCTGGACTTAAGCCAGTTTTTCCTTGATGCGAGCTGCTTTACCCGACAGGTCGCGCAGGTAGTACAGCTTGGCTTTGCGTACGTCACCGCGACGTTTAACAGCCATGCTGTCGATCTGCGGGGAGTAGGTCTGGAAAGTACGCTCTACGCCGACACCGTTGGAGATCTTACGAACGGTGAATGCACTGTTCACGCCGCGGTTACGCTTGGCGATTACAACGCCTTCGAACGCTTGCAGACGGGAACGATCACCTTCCTTCACTTTTACCTGAACGACGATGGTGTCGCCTGGGGCAAAGGTAGGGATTTCTTTGGTCATCTGCTCTGCTTCGAGTGCAAGGATGATTTTGTTGGTCATGCTGTGCTCCTAAGGTAAATCAACTGATCTACCATCGATACGTTGTTAACTATCGTCCCGCTCGCGGATGTATTCCTCGAGCAGCTTCTTCTCTTCTCCAGAAAGCGAGCGGCTTTCCAGAAGATCGGCGCGTCGTTCATAGGTCCTACCAAGGGACTGCTGTAAACGCCAACGCCGGATATGCGCGTGGTTGCCACTCAGCAACACGTCGGGTACACGCTGATCCGCATACACCTCAGGTCGGGTGTAGTGCGGGCAATCCAGCAGACCATCCGTAAAGGAATCTTCCTCGGCGGAGTCCGCATGCCCTAAAGCTCCAGGCAGCAGTCGTGTAACCGCATCGATCAGGACCATGGCCGGCAGCTCGCCGCCAGACAGTACATAGTCGCCAATCGACCACTCTTCATCGACATGAGCCTCAATAAAGCGCTCGTCAATGCCTTCATAGCGGCCGGCAATCAGGATCAATGCATCCGATTTTGCCAACTCGCGTACCGCCGACTGAGTCAGTTGACGGCCTTGGGGGGACAGGTAAATCACCTTCGCCGCCTCCCCGGCTGCTGCTTTGGCCTGAACCAGAGCATCTTCCAGGGGCTTGATCTTCATCACCATGCCTGGACCACCGCCAAACGGGCGATCGTCCACAGTGTGATGCCGATCCGTCGTGTAGTTCCGCGGATTCCAACAGGTCAGCTGCAAGAGCCCCTGTTTGACCGCACGACTGGTGATGCCGTAGTCGCCGATGGCGGAAAACATCTCGGGAAACAAACTGATCACTTCTACGCGCAAGTTAGCCACGCTTAGAAGTCCGCGTCCCAATCCACCTTCATCTCGCCCGATGCGAGGTCGACTGCCAACACGCATTGCTCCGTATAGGGCAACAGGCGTTCGCGATCATCCAGGCTGCCAGCGCAAGGCTTGACGACCATTACATCATTGGCGCCGGTTTCCAGAAGATGATCGATTTTCCCGAGCAATTGCCCCAGGTGATCAATGACCTTCAGACCTTCCAGCTGGTACCAGTAGTACTCGCCTTCGGTCAATTCAGCGAACAGGTTGCGCGGCACGCAGATCTCGTAACCGGCCAGAAGACGAGCTTCTTCACGATCATCAAGACCCTTGAGCTTTGCGACCAGGAACTTGTCGCTCCCGCGTCCACTGACCAGCTCGACCTGTTTGACATTGCCTTCACGCTTGAGCGTCCAGGTTTTGTACTGCAACAGGTTTTCAGTCGGATCAGTAAAGGAATAAACCTTCACTTCGCCGCGAACGCCATGAACAGAATAAATTTTGCCAATAACGATCAAATCATCGGCAACAGCAGGCGTCGCGTTCATATTGCTCAGGCCGCAGCCTTGGCAGATTCCTTCAACAACTGAGCAACGCGCTCAGAAGGTTGTGCACCAACGCTCAGCCAGTAGGCAACGCGCTCTTGGTTCACGGACAGACGGGTTTCCTGACCACGGGCAACAGGGTTGAAGAAACCAACCTGTTCTTTGTGGGAACCGTCACGCGGGTTGCGCGAGTCGGTTACGGTCAGGTGATAAAACGGGCGCTTTTTGGAGCCGCCAAGGGCAAGACGGATTGTTAGCATGTGAACATCGTTCCTGTAGTCGGTGCTGCAAATCTAAATGCACAGCGGGCATGGGTGCCCGAAAGGCCGCATATTCTAAGGAATATCCGGACTTTTGCAAATGACTTTTTCCGGCGCCTATGGCATGCCGTGCAGATTTGCATATAGAGCCGTCGATGAAAACGGCCAGTCAGCTCCCGCCGAGTGCGGGTTTGCTGTTGATCCCGCATCCTTGCGGGGCCTGCGCCGGTGCGACGACCGGCCAGTTATTTACATTTTTGGCATCCCGCCGCCGGGCAACATACCGCCCATGCCGCGCATCATTTTCGCCATTCCGCCTTTGGCGGTGAATTTCTTCATCATCTTCTGCATCTGCTTGTGCTGCTTGATCAAGCGACCGATGTCCTGCACCTGAGTGCCGGAACCCATGGCGATCCGGCGCTTGCGCGAACCGCTGATCAGCTCAGGGTCACGGCGCTCGGCCGGGGTCATGGAGTTGATGATGGCTTCCATCTGCTTGAATTGTTTCTCTGCCGCATTCTGGGCATTGCCCATCTGCGACAGGTTGACGCCGCCGATGCTCGGCAGTTTGTCCATGAGGCCGCCAAGGCCGCCCATGTTCTTCATCTGTTGCAACTGATCGCGGAAGTCTTCGAGATCGAAGCCCTTGCCCTTCTTCAGCTTCTTGGCCAGTTTGTCGGCCTTGTCCTTGTCGAGGGTCGCTTCGGCCTGTTCGATCAGGCTGAGCACGTCGCCCATGCCGAGAATCCGCGAAGCGATACGCTCAGGGTGGAACGGATCGAGCGCTTCGCTCTTCTCGCCCATACCGATGAACTTGATCGGCTTGCCGGTGATGGCGCGCACCGACAGGGCGGCACCGCCACGGGCATCGCCGTCGACCTTGGTCAGGATCACACCGGTCAGCGGCAGTGCATCACCGAAGGCCTTGGCCGTGTTGGCCGCGTCCTGACCGGTCATGGCGTCGACCACGAAGAGGGTTTCTACCGGGTTGATCGCGGCGTGCAGCGCCTTGATCTCGCCCATCATCTCTTCGTCGATGTGCAGGCGACCGGCGGTGTCGACGATGACCACATCAATAAACTTGAGCTTTGCTTCTTTTATAGCCGCAGTGGCGATGTCGACCGGCTTCTGGCTCAGGTCGGACGGGAAGAACGTCACGCCGATGTCGTTGGCCAGGGTTTCCAGCTGTTTAATAGCCGCGGGACGGTAGACGTCCGCCGACACGACCATGACCGACTTCTTCTTGCGCTCTTTAAGGAAGCGCGCAAGTTTGCCGGCGGTGGTGGTTTTACCGGCGCCCTGCAAACCGGCCATCAGAATCACGGCGGGTGGCACGGCGCTCAGGTTCAAGTCTTCGTTGGCCGCGCCCATCAGGCTTTCGAGTTCGGCCTGGACGATCTTCACGAACGCCTGGCCCGGCGTCAGGCTGCGCGACACCTCGGTGCCGACAGCGCGCTCCTTGACCGAATTGACGAAGTCCTTGACCACCGGCAGGGCGACGTCGGCTTCGAGCAACGCCATGCGCACTTCACGCAGGGTGTCTTTGATATTGTCTTCGGTCAGCTTCGCCTTGCCGGTGACATGGCGCAGCGTCTGCGAGAGACGGTCGGTTAAGTTTTCAAACATTGCGCGATCCTTTCAGGCCCTGTTTAGACCGGGATAATGGCGGCCCAGACCGGAATCAACATGTGCTCGGCGAGCCTGCGGCGTGGGCAGGTCGCGGATTATAGCGAAGACTGCGCCGGGCGGACACCTCGCACTTTCGTGGTGTGGCGGTTCTATGCCAAACTCAGCGCCTTTCGGGCTTGCCTAACAGGATTTATGCTCCCCTTGTCACCCAGTTTGCTGACCACACTCGCCGCCGCCCTTCTATATGCCGCTGCGACCCTTTATCAAGGCACTCGTCTGGCCACCGGCGCCAAGGCGAACAAGCGCCTGCTGGTTTCGCTCGGCGTCCTCGCCGTGCTGGCCCACAGCGCCAGCCTGCTCACCCACCTGCTGACGCCGATCGGTCTGGGCCTGGACTTTTTCAGCGCCGCCAGCCTGATTGCCGCCGCCGTGATTGCCCTGACATTGCTGGCGTGCTCGCGAATTCCGGTGGAAAACCTGCTGGTACTGCTGTTCCCGCTGGGCGCGGCCACCGTGCTGCTGGCGCAGTTTGCCCCGGCCGGCACCGTACAGATCATCGATGAAGAGCCCGGCATCCTCGCCCACATCCTGTTGTCGATCCTCGCCTACGGCATGTTCACCATCGCCGTATTCCAGGCCTTGTTGCTGCTGGTGCAAGACCACCAACTCAAGCACAAGCACCCGTCCGGCCTGATCAAGAACTTCCCGCCGCTGCAAACCATGGAAAGCCTGCTATTCGGTTTCCTCTGGGCCGGCTGGACGCTGTTGTCGCTGTCGTTGATCTCCGGCTGGTTGTTCGTCGAGAACCTGTTCGCCCAGCATCTGGTCCACAAAACCTTACTGGCGTGCCTGGCCTGGATTGTCTTCAGCGTGCTGCTGTGGGGTCGTAATCGTCTCGGTTGGCGCGGCCACAAGGCGATTCGCTGGACTCTCGCCGGTTTCTGCCTGCTGATGTTGGCGTACTTCGGCAGCAAACTGGTTCGTGAATACATCCTGCATATCTGACGGGCGGCAATAAATGGACGGTTTGCCCATAGGGCCGATGCTCGCGGTATTTGTCCTGCTGATTTTATGGTCGGGGCTGTTTACCGCCGTCGAAATCGCGCAGCAGCATCTGCTCGCGCAACGCACCGCCTCGCGCGCCAGCGATAAACCGCTGGCGAAGCTGAGCTTCCCGCTCGACAGCCTGATCCTGTGCAACACCCTGTGCCGTGCGCTCGCCGTGGTGATTGCGACGCTGCTGGCGATTTTCCTCTGTGAAGAAAACGGTCCTTGGGCGGCGTCCCTGGGTGCCGGCGCAATACTGCTGGTGTTCACCGATTACTTTCCGCGCACCCTCGCCCAGCGTTATCCCGACGCCGTACTGGCATTCGGCAATACCCTGCTGGCCGTGCCGCTCAAGATCATTTATCCGCTTGCCTGGCTGTTCAGCCGGATCAGCGCTTTGCTGATGCGTCCGTTTGCGCGCAAAGCCCAAGTAGTGCAACAAAGCGAAGACGATGTGCAAGCTGATCGACATGACGATCCCGAACACCCGATTCGCCTGCACCCGGTCTCGGGCATTCACGCGCTGGACAACATTACGGTCAACGACATTCTGGTACCGCGCAGTGACGTCGACGGCATCAATCTCGACGACCCGATAGAAGACATCATCGAACAACTGCGCAACACCAAGCGCACGCGCCTGCCGGTGTTCCACAGCGACATCAATCAGGTCGAAGCGGTGCTCAATACCCGGCAGATCCGCCACCTGTTGAACGACGATAGCCTGACCCGCGAAGCGCTGCTGGCCGCCAGTTACGAGCCTTACTTCGTCCCGGAAAGCACGCCCCTGCAACTGCAACTGCTGAATTTCCACAAGCAGCAGCGGCGTTTGGGCATGGTGGTGGACGAGTACGGCGAAGTGCTCGGCATCGTCACTCTGGAAGACATTCTCGAAGAGATCGTCGGCGAATTCGAAAGCGAGCACAGCCTCGATAATCCGCACATTCATCCGCAGCCCGATGGCCGCATGGTGATTGACGGCACCGCCTCGATTCGCGAATTGAACAAATGCCTGGGTTGGCATTTGCCCAGCGATGGACCGAAAACCCTCAACGGGTTGGTGACCGAGGCACTGGAAACCATTCCGGAGAGTGCGGTTTGCCTGAAGATCGGTCGATATCGCCTGGAGATTCTCGAAACCGAGGAGAACCGGGTTAGCAGGGTATTGATCTGGCATACGAGTTCGGTGCCCGCTCTGGTGCCTGCCAGGTAAAGATCAAAAGATCGTCCGAACGCGGCCGGAACCTTCGGCAGCCCCTACATGTGGAATGCGCCTGCAGGACCTGCCGAAGGCTGGGATCTTTTGCGCTTGTTCAATCGTTAGCCACCTTCCTATAATCGAGGCGCTTACCCAAGCGCCGCCGACCCTGTGCTTACCCAGCACTAAACAGGTCTCGACTGTTTCCGCATCACACCGACGACTGTTCCTACTCGAAACAGCGCTCGCGCCTCATCCCACATCCCTGGGTACTCCACCATAATAATTCGCTCCAACGGAGCATATGACTGTCAGGGATCACCGCATGACGACCAGTACCGCTTACAGCGACACCGCGCCTGCCCAGCCGACCAACTCCGCCACCCGCGTGGCCACGGCGAGCTTCATTGGCACGGCCATCGAGTTCTACGACTTCTACGTTTACGCCACGGCCGCCGCACTGGTGATCGGACCGGTGTTCTTTCCGCAGACCTCCGGCACCGCGCAGATGCTCTCGGCGTTTCTCACCTTCGGCATTGCCTTCCTTGCCCGCCCGCTAGGGTCGGCGCTGTTCGGCCATTTCGGTGATCGCATCGGACGCAAATCGACGCTGGTCGCTTCGCTGCTGTTGATGGGGGTTTGTACAACGCTGATTGGCGTGCTGCCGGGTTACGCCAGCATCGGGGCCTGGGCACCGATTCTGTTGTGCGTGCTGCGTTTCGGTCAGGGCCTGGGATTGGGCGGCGAATGGGGCGGAGCCGCATTGCTGGCCACGGAAAACGCGCCGAAGGGCAAGCGCGCGTGGTTCGGCATGTTCCCGCAGCTCGGCCCTTCGATTGGCTTTCTCGCGGCTAACGGCCTGTTCCTGACATTGGCCATGACGCTGAGCGACGAGCAGTTCCGCAGCTGGGGCTGGCGGATTCCTTTCCTGCTCAGCGCGGCACTGGTGATGGTCGGCCTGTACGTACGTCTGAAACTCCACGAAACCCCGGTATTCGCCAATGCCATCGCCCGTCAGGAGCGAGTGAAAGTGCCGCTGGTCGAGCTGTTCAGCCAGTATTGGGTACCGACGCTGCTGGGCGCGGCGGCGATGGTTGTCTGCTACGCGCTGTTCTATATCTCGACGGTGTTTTCCCTGAGCTACGGCGTGTCCACCCTCGGTTACAGCCGTGAGACGTTCCTTGGCCTGCTGTGCTTTGCCGTGCTGTTCATGGCGGCCGCGACACCGCTGTCGGCCTGGGCCAGTGACCGTTACGGGCGCAAACCGGTGCTGATCATCGGCGGCGTGCTGGCGATTCTGTCCGGATTCCTGATGGAACCGCTGCTGACTCATGGCTCGACCTGGGGCGTGGCGCTGTTCCTGTGTATCGAGCTGTTCTTGATGGGCGTGACATTCGCCCCGATGGGTGCGCTGTTGCCGGAGCTGTTTCCGACTCACGTGCGTTATACCGGCGCATCGGCAGCCTACAACCTCGGCGGCATTGTCGGAGCCTCGGCGGCGCCGTTCTTTGCGCAGAAACTGGTGGCGATGGGTGGTTTGAGTTATGTCGGCGGGTATGTGTCGGCGGCAGCGGTGCTGAGTTTGATCGCGGTGCTGTGTTTGAAGGAAACGAGGAATAACGATCTGAATCAGATTGCCTGACAGAAGATCAAAAGCTTCGCGAGCAGGCTCGCTCCCACATTTGGAATGCATTTCCCAGTGGGAGCGAGCCTGCTCGCGAATGCCGCGACTCGGTTTAGAGTTCTACGACAACAGCCTGAGCAGCGCGGGTCGCCTTGGCACGAGCGGCCTCGATCGACTCATCACGCGCCAATGCCACGCCCATGCGGCGCTGACCATTGACCTCAGGCTTGCCGAACAGACGCAGCGCGGTATCCGGCTCGCTCAGCGCAGCGCCAAGGTTGGCGAATGCCGTCTGGGTCGACTGACCTTCCACCAGAATAACCGCCGAAGCCGATGGCCCGAACTGACGGATCAGCGGCACTGGCAGGCCGAGAATGGCCCGAGCGTGCAAGGCGAACTGCGACAGATCCTGGGAAATCAGTGTGACCAGACCAGTGTCGTGCGGGCGCGGCGACACTTCGCTGAACCATACCTGATCACCTTTGATGAACAGCTCGACGCCAAACAGACCACGGCCGCCCAACGCCTCGGTCACGGCTTTGGCAACGCGCTCGGATTCCGCCAGCGCAATCGGGCTCATGGCCTGTGGCTGCCAGGATTCCTGGTAATCGCCCTTCTCCTGGCGGTGACCCACTGGCGCGCAGAACGTGGTGCCACCCATATGGCGCACGGTCAGCAGAGTGATTTCGTAGTCGAAATCGATAAAGCCTTCGATGATCACCCGACCCTTGCCCGCGCGGCCGCCCTCTTGAGCGTAGTCCCAGGCCTTCTGCACGTCATCGTTGCTGCGCAGCAGGCTTTGGCCTTTGCCCGACGAACTCATCACCGGTTTCACGACACATGGGAAACCCAAATCCTGAACGGCTTTGCTGTAGTCCTCGAAGGTGTCGGCAAAGTGGTACGGCGAGGTCGGCAGGTCCAGCTCTTCAGCGGCCAGACGACGGATGCCTTCGCGGTTCATGGTCAGTTGCGCGGCACGGGCGGTCGGGATCACGGTGAAGCCTTCAGCTTCCAGCTCGACCAGAGTGGCGGTGGCAATGGCTTCGATTTCCGGCACGATGAAGTGCGGTTTCTCGGCCTCGATGACTGCACGCAGGGCCGCGCCGTCGAGCATGTTGATCACGTGGCTGCGATGGGCGACTTGCATGGCCGGCGCGTTGGCGTAACGGTCGACGGCAATCACTTCAACGCCCAAGCGTTGCAGCTCGATCACCACTTCCTTGCCCAACTCACCACAGCCACACAGCAATACGCGGGTCGCGGTTGGCGACAATGGAGTTCCGATACGGGTCATCTCAGGTCCTCAAAGAAGCGGATCATCGAGGAAAGCAACGCCAGACGCGCTTTCCATGGGGAGAAAGCGCGGCATTTTACATGAACCCGAGGGTTTGGCTTCAGCTGGCGACGGCCTGTTTGCGATCACGCCAGGCCATGATCAGCCAGACGGCGGTGACGCCGGCAAATTTCGAGGCCAGCGCGGTGATGATCACGGGTGGCGTCAGCAGGTCGATCATGCCGAAAAAGATGAAGGTATCGAGGGGAATGCTCAGCGCCGAACTGATCCACAAACGGTCGCGCAACGGCCGCTTGGTGATGCTGAACACCAGCCAGTCGATGCACTCGGAAACCGCGAACGCCGTGGCGCTGGCCAGGGCAATGGACGGATCGGATGTGACGTATGACAACACCAGTGCCGCCAGCATCGCCACGATGGCGCCATGACCAAAGCGGGTTTGCACCATGTCGCGCAGCACGAACACCAAACCGCCCCAGGCCGACCAGATGATGTCCAGGTGGGGCGCAGTGGAGAAGGCGAAGTTGATCAGCACGACGCTGCTGATATAGGCGATGAGGAAAATCATGGGGGCGACCTGTCAGATTGGCGCACAGGTTACTGGACCCGCAGATCAAGAGCCACCCCCTCACCCCAGCCCTCTCCCCCAAGGGGGCGAGGGGGAAAGGGAGCAGATCGGGTGCGTTTCGAAACCTGAGTTCGACTCGGTATGCCAAGTCGGCGTATAGCGAAAGACACCTCGGTCAGTCCCCTCTCCCTCTGGGAGAGGGTTAGGGTGAGGGCATTCTCAAGTCGATCACGACTTCGAAGGGATCATCCACACCAACCCACTCGCCTTCGCCCGCTCATGACACAACCCCAACACTGCCCGCCGCTCGTCATTGCTCATCCGGCTCCAACGGGTAATCTCCTCGACCGTGCGCTGGCAGCCCGTGCAAATATCATCCTCGTCCAGCGCACAGATATTCACGCAGGGTGATTTCACAGGTCTTTCAGGCGTGTTCATTCTTCCTGCTCAACCAGATCACGCGCATAACGCTGGGAGTTATGCACATAGTGCGCGGCGCTGGCTTCGAGCATCTTCTTCTGTGGCTCGGTCAGTTCTCGCACGACTTTGCCCGGCGAACCCATGACCAGCGAACCGTCGGGAATTTCCTTGCCTTCACCGATCAGCGAGTTCGCGCCAATGATGCAGTTTTTGCCGATCTTCGCGCCGTTGAGAATCACCGCGTTAATGCCGATCAGGCTGTAATCGCCGACTGTGCAGCCATGCAGCATGGCGTTGTGGCCAATGGTCACGCCGGTGCCGATGGTCAGCGGAAAACCCATGTCGGTGTGCATCACCGTGCCGTCCTGGACGTTGCTGTTCTTGCCGATCAGGATCAGTTCGTTGTCGCCGCGCAGCACGGCGTTGAACCAGACGTTGGCGCCCTCTTCCAGCTTGACCTTGCCCACCAGCACGGCGTTGGGGGCGACCCAGCTCTGTGGATGGGTTTCGACACGGGCGTCGCCCAAGCGGTATTTCATCTTGTTTTCCTCAGGGCTCACGATGAAGGGCCATTCGAGCGATGGCTTTCAGGTGTTGATAAAGCTTTTAGGCGGCTGATGCAGGCTGATTTTCGCGTCATAGAGCAGATTGATCAACTCGACGATCATGATCGCTGTCAGCCCCCAGATCTTGAATTCACCGTATCGATAGCTCGGCACATACCAACTGCGCCCCTGATAGTCGATGCGATGGGTGTGTTCGCGAGGGTCTTTGCGGAAGAATTCCAGTGGCACACTGAATACGGCAGCGATTTCCGCATCGTTGGCCAGATATTCGACAAAATCGGGGATCACGCCGACATAAGGCGTGACCTTTATACCGTGCAGCGAGATCAGCGGACTGAGCGGGCCGATCACTTCGACCAGTCCCGGCGGCAGGCCGATCTCTTCTTCGGCTTCGCGCAGGGCAGTGAAAATCAGATCGGGGTCTTCGGGATCGCGGCGTCCACCGGGGAAGGCGACTTCGCCGCCGTGAGTCGAGAGACCGCTGGCGCGCAGGGTCAATACCAGTTCCGGCTCGTCACTGCGGGTGATCGGCACCAGAACGGCGGCCTCGGGGAAACGTGTGTCGGTCTCCAGCGTGCGCGGTGTGTGGTTGCTTACCCGATGCAGTAGCTCGTCCAGCATGAGTGTTCTCGATCTGTGCCTTGCCCTGCATCATGCACCAATCATTGCGACCGCCCAAGCCCCTGAATCTTGCCGTGTCGCGAAACGACAACTTGCCGACCGGCACCGCTGCACGCCAAGATAGGCGCAGCATTCAGGAACCCCAGCATGAAATTTTGCAGCCAGTGCAGTAACCCGGTGACACAGCGCATTCCCGAAGGCGACTCGCGGCTGCGATTTGTCTGCGATAGCTGTCAGACCATTCACTATCAGAACCCCAATATCGTTGCCGGTTGCGTCGCGACCTGGGGCACTCAAGTGTTGCTCTGCCGCCGCGCCATCGAACCGCGCCTCGGTTACTGGACGTTGCCCGCCGGATTCATGGAGAACGGCGAAACGATCGAGCAAGCCGCGACCCGCGAAACCGCCGAGGAAGCCTGCGCCCGGGTGCGTAACCTGAGCATCTATACCCTGATCGATGTGCCGCACATCAGCCAGGTGCATGTGTTCTTCCGCGCCGAACTGGTCGATCTGGATTTTGCCGCCGGCCCCGAAAGCCTGGAAGTACAACTATTCGACGAAGCCGACATCCCCTGGGACGAACTGGCTTTCCGCACGGTGGGCCGTACCCTAGAATGCTTCTTCGCTGACCGGCGCGCCGAGGTCTATCCGGTTCGTTCCGAATCGATTCCGCCGCTGGCCCAGCCTGCCATCACCTAAAAGCCTCTATAAATAAAATATCTGCGTCACTCCTTGGGGAATCGTTTCAATGCGCTGGTTGCTTGCCCTGTTTTGCCTGTCGTTCGTCACGGTCTCGCAAGCGTCATTCGTGACCACCATGACGCCGTCGAATACTCCTCTCATCGAAAAAGTACTGGTGCTTAAATCGGCTCATCAACTGCAGTTGATCGTCGACGGCAAGCCACTCAAGACCTATCGCATCTCTCTGGGCAAGGGAGCAAAAAAAGGTCCGAAACTGATTGAAGGCGACAAGCGCACACCTGAAGGCTTCTATTGGATCGACTGGCGCAAGACCAGCGAAAAATTCAATCTGTCGATGCACATTTCTTACCCGAACATCAGCGATTCGGCGCGTGCCCGGCGTGAAGGCGTCGAGCCTGGCGGCATGATCATGATCCACGGCACGCCGGACTCGGAAGAAACGCCCGAAGATCTGTTCCACACCCTGGACTGGACCGACGGCTGCATCGCCATGCGCAACATGGACATGCGCGAAGTCTGGGGCTTGGTGCCGGACGGCACGATGATCGAGATTCGCCCTTAACGACCGACCTTTGGTCGCTCTCGAAAAAATAAATCAAACGATCGCAGACTGCGTCAGCGCCTACAGGGTTGATACCACTTCCCACTGTAGGAGCTGCCGCAGGCTGCGATCTTTTGCTTTTTAAAGCCACCCGCTAATACCACTTAAAACCACTCCCCCTAAAACCCGCCATTTCATTGGGCCAACGGCCATTTCCCTGCGTTGACATGGTATTCAAGTGGTATTAATTTCCGCCTCACAAGCGCGCCACAACAATCCTATACTCGCGCCGGAAATGACCTACATGAATGACCTCCACGTCCTACGCCCTGACGATTCCCAGCCGACGCCGCTGTACCTGCAACTGGCGCGTAACCTGGAAGCGGCCATTCATGCCGGGCAGTGGAAAGCCGAACAGGCGATGCCATCCGAGCGCAATCTCAGCGAACAGCTGGGCATCTCCCGGGTGACAGCGCGCAAGGCACTGGAAGTTCTGCTCGATCAAGGTTTGATCCGTCGTTTGCAAGGTTCCGGCACCTTCATCACCCCACGTCTGGAGCAACCCCTCTCCCGCCTCTCCGGCTTCAGTGAAATGCTCCGCCTCAAGGGCTTCGTGCCCAGCTCGCAATGGCTGGAGCGGGAAATCACCCTGCCGACCCACGAAGAACTGATTCGCCTGAGCCTGTCGCCGAACGACAAGGTCGCGCGCATGAAACGCCTGCGCAAAGCCGACGACACCGTGATGGCCATCGAGATGAGCACCCTGCCCGCCTCGATCATGCCCAAACCGCAAGCGGTGGGCGATTCGCTCTACGAATACCTCGACGGCATCGGCAAACCGATCGTCCGCGCCTTGCAGCACATCCAGGCGATCAACGCCTCGGACGAGTTCGCCGCGCTGGTCGGCATCGCCCCCGGCACCGCCATGCTGCTGATGACCCGGGTCGGCTATCTGGAAGACAACACGCCGATCGAAGTCACCGACACCTATTGCCGCAACGACTACTACGACTTTGTTGCAGAGCTGCGCCGCTAACCGGGCGCAGACGTCAAACAGCGAGAACCGAAATGTCTGAAGACAACATCCTCACCGCTCACGGCTGGGTTCGCGGCCGGCTGATTCACGAACACGGCAAAGTCGTGTCGATCGAAGGCGTGCCTTGCGATCCGGCGGACAACGACCTGCCTTATCTGCTGCCGGGCTTCATCGACCTGCACGTTCACGGCGGTGGCGGCAAAGACATCATGGAAGGCGCCAGCGCTTTCGAGACCATCACCAAAACCCACGTGCGCTTCGGCACCACTTCGCTGCTGGCCACCACCATGACCGCACCGAGTGCCGAGATTTCCAGCGTACTCAAGGCAGTCGGCGAATTCTGCGAACAGCGCCCGGCCAACAGTGCCCGAGTCCTGGGCGTGCACCTCGAAGGCCCCTACATCAACCCCGGCAAACTCGGCGCGCAACCAAACTTCGCCCACACCGCGTTGATGGCCGAAGTCGAAGAATATCTGGCGTTGGCGCCGATCCGGGTCATCACCATCGCCCCGGAAATCGCCGGCCACGACGCTTTGATCCGTGAACTCAGCGGTCGCGGCATTCGCATGCAAATCGGCCACACCCTCGGCAGTTACGAGGAAGGCGTTGCCGCGCTCGACGCCGGCGCCACCAGTTTCACCCATTTGTACAACGCCATGAGCCCGCTGCATCACCGCGAGCCGGGGATCGTCGGCGCGGCACTGGCCCATGCCAAGTACGCCGAGCTGATTCCGGATTTGCTCCACGTACACCCCGGCGCCATCCGCGTGGCCCTGCGCTCGATCCCGTGCCTGTATTGCGTCACCGACTCGACCGCCGCTGCTGGCATGCCCGACGGTGAATACAAGCTCGGCAGCCACACCGTGACCAAATGCCTGGGCGGCGTGCGCCTGCCCGACGGCACGCTGGCCGGCAGCACCCTGACCATGGATCAGGCCCTGCGCAACCTGGTGAAGATCGGTTTGCCCATCGCCGAAGCCTCGCAACGACTTTCGCAATTCCCCGCCGACTACCTCGGCATCACCGAACGCGGGCGCCTTGAACCAGGCGCCTGGGCCGACTGCGTGCGGCTGGATCGCTCACTCACACTGACCGCCGTCATGGTCGAAGGAGAAGACATTGACTTCAAAAATGCTTGAAGAGGCGCTGTCCTCGTTCGAGGCCGTGCAGGCCCAACTGCAACAACTCGACCCGCAACTGATCGAGATCGCCGGGCGTCTGCGCCGTCAGCCGCCGCAAGTGGCGATGACCGTCGCGCGCGGCAGTTCCGACCACGCGGCGAGCTACTTCGCCTACCTGACCATGCAGCAATTGGGCGTGCCGGTGGCGTCGTTGCCGATGTCGGTGGTGACCATGCAGCAGGCGCCGCTGAAGGTTAGCGGACAGGTCGCCTTCGCGTTCTCGCAGTCCGGTCAGAGCCCGGATCTGGTCAACAGTCTGCGTCTGCTGCGCAAGCGTGGGGCGCTCAGCGTTTCCATGGTCAACGCCGCCGATTCGCCGCTGGAAGCCGCGTGTGAATTCAGCGTGCCGCTGCTCGCCGGTACTGAAAGCAGCGTCGCCGCGACCAAGAGTTTTATCGCCACCCTCAGCGCCAGCGCTCGTCTGATCGCGCACTGGAAAGAGGACAACGAATTGCTGCAAGCCCACAACGCCCTGCCCGAAGGCCTGCGCGAAGCGGCACAACAGGACTGGAGCGTGGCCATTGATGCCCTGCGCGATTGCGAACGCCTGATGGTGATCGGTCGCGGTGCCGGTTTTGCCATCGCTCAGGAAGCGGCGCTGAAGTTCAAAGAAACCTCGGCGATCCAGGCCGAAGCCTTCAGCAGCGCCGAAGTCCGTCACGGCCCGATGGCGCTGATCGACGAACACTACCCGCTGCTGGTCTTCGCACCACGCGGCGCCGAACAGGCCGGGCTGTTGAGTCTGGCGGCAGAAATGCGCCAACGCGGCGCCCGCGTCTTGCTGGCCGCGCCGGACGACATCAGCGAACGCGACCTGACCCTGAGCCGCGCCGAACACCCGGTCCTCGACCCGATTCTGGCGATCCAGAGTTTCTACGTGATGGCTGCCGGGCTCGCCGTAGCCCGAGGCATGGACCCGGATCAGCCGCGCCACTTGAGCAAAGTGACCCGCACGCATTAACCACAGATACACAACTCTGTAGGAGCTGCCGCAGGCTGCGATCTTTTGATTTTGACGTACCGAAAAACAAGATCAAAAGATCGCAGCCTTCGGCAGCTCCTACAGGGGCCAGCGAATTTCCTGATGAGACCGAGCCATGCACAACAACAATAAAGAGCTGACCCTCAGCGCCCCGCTCAGCGGCCCGTTGCTCACGCTCGCCAAAGTCCCGGACGCGGTGTTCGCCAGCGGCGCGATGGGCGATGGCATTGCCATCGACCCGTTGAACGACACCCTGTATTCGCCGTGTGCCGGGGTGATCATCCATGTCGCGCGTACCGGTCACGCCCTCACCGTGCGTGCCGACAATGGCGCGGAAATACTCCTGCACCTGGGTCTCGACACCGTTGAATTGAACGGCGAAGGCTTCTCGATGCTGGTCAAGGAAGGTTTGCGCGTCACCCAGGGTCAGCCGCTGTTGCGCTATGACCTGGACAAGGTCGGCCGGCAGTGCAAAAGCCTGGTCAGCCTGTTGATCCTGACCAACAGCCAGGATTTTCAAGTGCGGCCAATCACCCTCAAAGCGGTGAAGGTTGGCGAGCCGTTGTTGCACATCATCGCGCGCCACAGTGCGGCGACCAACGCTGAAGAACTCGGCGGGCCTGAGGTTCACGGGCATGTGCTGGTCGCTCATCGCGGCGGTTTGCATGCCCGCCCCGCCGCGCTGATTCGCCAGACCGCACAAGGCTTCAAGAGCCAGTCGCAGCTGCACTTCGCCGGCAAAACGGCGCCGTGCAACAGCCTGATCGGGTTGATGGGGCTGGCGGTCGGCGAGCAGGACGAAGTGCAAGTCAGTTGTCAGGGTCCGGACGCAGAAGCCGCGCTGCAAGCCTTGCTCACGGCTTTGGCCACTGCCCTGCCGGACGACCATCACGCAAGCGCACCGGTCAGCGCAGCACCGCGCAAACGCCCGGCCGAGGCTGGCGTGTTGCATGGCGTGTGCGCTGCGCCGGGGTTTGTCGGTGGGCCGCTGTATCGTTTGAACGCGATCAACTTGCCGGCGGATGCGGGCAATCATGCTCCGCTTGAGCAGTTGGAA
This sequence comes from Pseudomonas sp. LBUM1648, assembly GCF_059716145.1. Taxonomy (NCBI): domain Bacteria; kingdom Pseudomonadati; phylum Pseudomonadota; class Gammaproteobacteria; order Pseudomonadales; family Pseudomonadaceae; genus Pseudomonas; species Pseudomonas sp. LBUM1648. Next base: position 1,146,720 of record NZ_CP166808.1, on the reverse strand, counting down.
AAACTTGAAGCCGCGCTGAATCAGGTACGCAGCGAAATCGACGGCACCCTCGCCCAGGCGAAAAAGCACAAAAACACCGACGAAGAAGCAATCTTCGCCGCACACATGGCGCTGCTGGAAGACCCGGCCCTGCTCGACGCTGCGCAACAATCCATCGAGCAAGGCACTGCCGCGACTCACGCCTGGAGCCAGTCGATTGATGTGCAGTGCGAAGTGCTCCAGCAAACCGGCAGCGCGCTGCTGGCCGAACGCGCCAACGACCTTCGCGACCTCAAGCAACGCGTGATGCGTGCCCTGCTCGGCGAAGCCTGGCATTACGACGTGCCGGCCGGCGCCATTGTCGCCGCGCATGAACTGACCCCGTCGGATCTGCTGCAACTCAGCGCCCAAGGTGTCGCCGGGTTGTGCATGGCCGAGGGCGGCGCGACCTCCCACGTAGCGATTCTGGCGCGGGGCAAAGGTTTGCCGTGCATGGTTGCTTTGGGTTCGGCATTGCTTGATCAACCACAAGGCCAAGCGGTGGTGCTCGACGCCGATAACGGTCGCCTAGAACTGACACCCAATGCAGAACGACTGGCCGAAGTTCAACAAGCGCAAATCGATCGCCAGCAACGCCGCGACGCGCAACAAGCCAAGGCGCACCTGCCGGCCGAAACACGCAATGGCGTGGCCATCGAAGTGGTCGCCAACGTCGCCTCCAGCGCTGAAGCAACGGACGCCTTTGCCAACGGTGCCGACGGCGTCGGTCTGCTACGCACCGAATTCCTGTTCGTCGATCGCCAGACCGCGCCAGACGTCGAAGAACAGCGCGCCGCCTATCAAGCCGTCATCGATGCGATGGGCGACAAGTCAGTGATCATCCGCACCATCGACGTTGGCGGCGACAAACAACTCGACTACCTGCCACTGCCCGCCGAAGCCAACCCGGTGCTCGGCTTGCGCGGTATTCGTCTGGCTCAGGCCCGCCCGGAAATCCTCGATCAGCAACTGCGCGCGCTGCTGCAAGTCAGCCCGTTGCAGCGTTGCCGAATCCTGTTGCCGATGGTCACCGAAGTCGACGAATTGCTGCACATTCGCGAACGCGTCGATGCGTTGTGCCTGGAACTGAACATCACACAACGCCCGGAAATCGGCGTGATGATCGAAGTCCCGGCCGCCGCACTGCAAGCCGAACAACTGGCTGAGCACGCAGACTTCCTGTCGATCGGCACCAACGATCTCTCCCAATACACCCTCGCCATGGATCGCGACCACGCCGGCCTCGCCGCACGAGTCGACGCTTTGCACCCGGCGCTGCTGCGCCTGATCGCCATGACCTGCGAAGGCGCGGCGGTGCACAAACGGTGGGTCGGCGTGTGCGGTGCGTTGGCCTCTGATCCACTGGCAACGCCGGTATTGATCGGCCTCGGCGTAACCGAGCTGTCGGTCAGCCCGGTGCAGATCGGTGAAATCAAAGATCGCGTGCGCCAGTTGCACGAAGCCGAATGCCAACGCCTCGCCCGTGACCTGCTCAAGCTGAGCAGCGCTGCGGCGGTGCGTCACACCTGCCATCAACATTGGCCTCTGCGCTAACAAAAAAGCGCTCTATAAAAGAGCAGGGAGAACCACCATGTACCAACTCTTCATCGAAGGCCTGCAACGCCTCGGCCGCGCGCTGATGCTGCCGATCGCGATCCTGCCGATTGCCGGTCTGCTGCTGCGTCTGGGTGACACCGACCTGCTGAACATCGCGATCATCCACGATGCCGGCCAAGTGATCTTCGCCAACCTGGCGATGATCTTCGCCATCGGCATCGCCGTCGGGTTCGCCAAGGACAACAACGGCACCGCAGGCCTGGCCGGGGTTATCGGTTATCTGGTGATGATCTCCACCCTCAAGGTGCTCGACGCGAGCATCAACATGGGCATGCTCGCCGGCATTGTCAGCGGCCTGATGGCCGGCGCGCTGTACAACCGCTTCAAGGACATCAAACTGCCGGAGTATCTGGCGTTCTTCGGTGGCCGGCGGTTTGTGCCGATTGTCACCGGCTTCGCCGCAGTGGGCCTGGGCGTGGTGTTCGGCTACATCTGGCCGCCGATCCAGCACGGCATCAACAGCTTCGGCGCCCTGATGATGGAAAGCGGCAGCCTCGGTGCCTTCGTCTTCGGCGTGTTCAACCGTCTGCTGATCGTCACCGGCCTGCACCACATCCTCAACAACATGGCGTGGTTCGTGTTCGGTAACTTCACCGATCCGACTACAGGCGCACTGGTGACCGGCGACCTGTCGCGCTACTTCGCTGGCGACCCGAAAGGCGGCCAGTTCATGACCGGCATGTTCCCGATGATGATCTTCGGCCTGCCTGCCGCATGCCTGGCGATGTACCGCAACGCGCTGCCGGAGCGGCGCAAGGTCATGGGCGGGATCTTCCTGTCGATGGCCCTGACTTCATTCCTGACCGGCGTGACCGAGCCAATCGAATTCGCCTTCATGTTTCTGGCGCCACTGCTGTTCCTGCTGCACGCGCTGCTGACCGGGTTGTCGATGGCGATTACCAATGCGCTGAACATCCATTTGGGCTTTACGTTTTCTGGTGGGTTTATCGACATGGTGCTGGGCTGGGGCAAGTCCACCAATGGCTGGCTGGTGGTCCCTGTCGGGCTGGCGTACGCGGTTGTGTATTACGTGGTGTTTGATTTCTGTATTCGTCGCTTCAATCTGAAAACGCCGGGGCGTGAGGATGTGGCGACCGCTGAGAAAGCCGTCCTCACCGAAAACCAACGAGCCGGGGCCTACATCAAAGCCCTCGGTGGTGCGGAGAATCTGCTGACCGTTGGCGCTTGCACTACCCGTCTGCGACTGGAGATGGTCGATCGCAACAAAGCATCCGATGCAGATCTGAAAGCGCTCGGCGCAATGGCAGTCGTGCGCCCGGGCAAGGGTGGCAGTTTGCAGGTGGTGGTCGGGCCGATGGCTGACAGCATTGCAGATGAGATTCGCCTGGCGATGCCGGCGTTGGGGCGTGCGGTTCTTGCCGAGCCTGTGGCGGTTGCCGATGAACCGAAAGCGGTTGTGGTCGCGGGTTCGGAAGCTCAGCAATGGCTGAATGCGCTGGGCGGCGGCGACAACGTGCTGCAACTCGATTGCATCGCCATGAGCCGGATTCGCTTGCTGCTGGCGGATGGCAAGGCGCTGTCCGAGGCGCAGTTGAAAGAGCTGGGTTGTCAGGGTGTCAGCCAGTTGGAAGGTGGGGTTTGGCATTTGCTGGTGGGGGATAAGGCTGCGGGTTTGAGTGGCGCACTTGAGGCGCTGGTCAATCGCAGTGAGGTCAGTGCCAAGGTTTAAAAGTCTGGTGTCTGGGCTGGCCTCATCGCTAGCAGGCTAGCTCCCACAAGGGAGTGCGTTTCAACTGTGGGAGCCAGCCTGCTGGCAATGAACGATGACGCGGTCGTCAGGTTTGTGGGTCGACTCGATCCAGTGCTCGGTTTACCGCCAGTTCGGCGAGCATGACGATTTGCTGGATGCCTAATACCGTGCTGCGCTGAGAACCGCTTAGCTCATTGGCGAAGTTGCTGGCGGCGGTGCTTGCCGAGGCTAATGACTCACAGGCATGGGCGAGCAGGCTTTCGGTGTCCACCTGGGGGCAGACCATGAACATGGAGCTCGGTCGGCGCGGCTTTGCGGGTTCGGGGCACAGGTAGAAGTCGAGAGCGCGTTTGATGGCTTCGCGGTTTCGGGCCTGGTCTTCGGCACGGAGGGCTTCTTCGAGTGGGGTTTTGGTTTCGGGTGGATCGGGTACGGGCTTGGTCATTGCAATGATCTCTAATCAAATGATTGAAGCCATCACTGGTCGTTTCTCACGCGACGAAGAGGTGGCAGCTATGTGCGGAGTGAGAAACCGGTAAGAGATCAACCCGGCCGAACCGAAGTCCGCCCGCACACAGCCGCCATAGAACATTGCCGGCAGCAAATAAGCTGGCGGCGATTATGGTGCTACTGACGTTTGATTAAAACCTCTTACCGGGTTCTCACACCCGATCACCGATTTGCGGTGACAGCCAAAGACTAGAGATCCGACGTCCGACGGACAACCTGAAAACCTTGTGGGAAGGTTCTGGTGATTTCACATCCAGTTAAACAACGCGAATCGCCTCCCTCGTGTAGGAGCTGCCGAAGGCTGCGATCTTTTGACTTTGACGTTTCAACATCAAAAGCAGGATCAACAGATCGCAGCCTTCGGCAGCTCCTACACGTGAGCCGGTGCATTCAGGAATGAAATCGCCCCCACATTGTCGGCACTGTCAACTGTCAGGTCTGACAGTTGACCGCCCTGAATGAGGTTATTACGTTGACGGAATCAGGCAGTTTTTATGTCGTAGCCTCGATAACCCTGCACTTAATTCATAAAGGATGGCTGCGACATGGCAAAGAAAATGACGGACGCAGAACAACTCGAGCATCTGAAAGAAACCTACAAAAATCTGGACACAAACAAGGACGGAATCCTTACTATCGAAGAGTTCGCCAAAGGCACCGAAGGCTATGCCAAAACGATGAGAGAGTTTGTTTGGAATGAGTACAACAAGGACGGGGACAAAGACTTGACCCTGGAAGAGTACCTGGCCAGCCAAAACCCATAACCTGCTAAATAGTTTCGTCACTACCAGGCTGCCATCGCTGGCAAGCTCCCACAGTTTTGATTTGCGCACAAACCATGCGGCAAAGCCGCCCCACTCAACAGGATGAGCGTTAGCTCGGCTGCAGCTCTTGATCTTGATCCACGGGCCCCGTCGGCAGGCTGAGTGGATGAAACCCGGAGCGAAGGAACCCCGAGCGTTAGCGAGTGGGCCGAACGTTGGGGCACAGACCTTTGGTTACTTTGGGGCGTTTGCCAAAGTGACTCGCTGTAAGAGCGAAACCGCCAGCGGCAGCACCCGAAGAAATGGATATTCACCCAGTTAGCCAGAACATGGTCGCCTGTCAGGGCGCCATCGCCAGCAGGCTGGCTCCCACATTTGAATGAGCTAACCCCTCAAATCGGGGGCAACAAAAAACCCGCTGAAATCACTCTCAGCGGGTTTCTTGTTTATGCAGCAGAAAGATCAGAAATCTTCCAGCCGCCACACTTCATAAGCCGGTGTCTCGTACGGATGACTGAGCTTCAACGCCGCCACAACAGCCACGATCAACTCATCCGCCACCACAAGCTCAACCTTCCATTCCTCAACCCGCTCGACCTGCCCCGCCTCACCAATAAACGGCTGACTGCCATCCAAAGGCCGAAACTGGCCAGACCCAAGCACCTGCCAAGCACAGTGGTCATAGTCACCGATCCGCCCACCACCGGCAGCGAACACAGCCCCTTTGACCACCTCGACATGACTGTCAGGAACAAAAAACCCAAGCTTGTACACGACGCTTAGTTAACCCACACACGAGCATTACGGAACATACGCATCCAAGGTGCATCCTCGTTCCAGTCTTCCGAACGCCACGAGTTCTGCACGGCGCGGAACACACGCTCCGGGTGCGGCATCATGATCGTCACACGGCCATCACGGCTGGTGAGACCAGTAATCCCGCGCGGCGAACCGTTCGGGTTGGCCGGATACGATTCAGTGACCTTGCCATGGTTGTCGACAAAACGCATCGCCACACAACCCGACAGATCCGCTTCCAGCAATGCTTCTTCGCTGGAGAACTCGGCATGACCTTCACCGTGAGCGATGGCGATCGGCATACGCGAACCGGCCATGCCCTGCAGGAAGATCGAGTTCGACTCCTGAACCTGAACCATCGCCACACGCGCTTCGAACTGCTCGGAACGGTTGCGCACGAAGTGCGGCCAGAACTCGCTGCCCGGAATCAGCTCGTGCAGGTTGGACATCATCTGGCAACCGTTGCACACGCCGAGGGTGAAGCTGTCGTTACGTTCGAAGAAGCCCTGGAACGCATCGCGAGCGCGGCTGTTGAACAGCGCCGACTTGGCCCAGCCTTCACCGGCGCCGAGTACGTCGCCGTAGGAGAAACCACCGCACGCCACCAGACCTTTGAACTCGTTCAGATCGACACGGCCGGCCAGAATATCGCTCATGTGCACGTCGATCGCGTTGAAACCGGCGCGGTCGAACGCGGCCGCCATTTCCACCTGACCGTTGACGCCCTGCTCACGCAGCACGGCAACCTGTGGGCGGATGCCTTTCTTGATGTAAGGCGCAGCGACGTCCTGGTTGACGTCGTAGCTGAGCTTGACGCTCAGGCCCGGGTTGTCTTCTTCCAGCAACACGTCGAACTCTTGCTCGGCGCAGTCGGCGTTATCGCGCAGACGCTGGATCTGGTAGCTGGTTTCAGCCCACTGACGTTGCAGCAGACGACGCTGGCCTTCGAACACAGTGTCACCGTTGAAGGTGATGTTGATCTGGCCATTGTTCATCGGCTGACCGATCACGGAAACACAGTCGCCCAGACCGGCAGCACTGAATTGCGCGAGGATGTCTGGCGTGGCGTCCTGACGAACCTGAATCACCGCACCCAGTTCTTCGTTGAACAGGATGGCGGCGATTTCGGCCGAGGATTCGGCAACGCTGTCGAGGTTCAGGCTCAGACCGCAGTGGCCGGCGAAGGCCATTTCCACCACGGAGGTCAGCAGACCACCGTCGGAACGGTCGTGGTAAGCCAGCAGGTGACCGTCGGCGTTGAGCCCCTGGATCACCGCGAAGAAGGCTTTCAAGTCTTCGGCGTCATCGACGTCCGGCGCGTGCTTGCCGAGCTTGCCGTGAACCTGAGCAAGGATCGAGGCGCCCATCCGGTTCTGACCGCGACCGAGGTCGATCAGGATCAGGTCGGTGGTGCCCTTGTCCATGCGCAGCTCCGGGGTCAGGGTCTGACGGATGTCAGCCACTGGCGCGAAACCGGTCACGATCAGCGACATCGGCGAGGTCACGGTTTTTTCTTCGCCGTTGTCATTCCAGCGGGTGGCCATGGACATCGAGTCCTTGCCGACCGGAATGGTGATGCCCAGCTCAGGGCACAGCTCCATGCCGACCGCTTTCACGGTGTCGTACAGACGCGCGTCTTCGCCCGGGTGGCCGGCAGCAGACATCCAGTTCGCCGACAGTTTGATGTCGGAGAGCTTGTTGATGCGCGAAGCGGCAATGTTGGTCAGGGTTTCGCCGATGGCCATGCGGCCCGACGCCGGGGCGTCCAGCAGAGCCAGCGGAGTACGCTCGCCCATCGCCATCGCTTCACCGGTGTAAACGTCGAAACTGGTGGCGGTCACGGCAACGTCGGCCACCGGAACCTGCCATGGCCCAACCATTTGGTCACGGGCCACGAGACCGGTGATGGTGCGGTCGCCGATGGTGATCAGGAAGCTCTTGCTCGCCACGGCCGGGTGATGCAGAACGCGTTCGATGCTTTCGGTGATGTCGAGGTTCGACGGATCGAAGTCATCGCCCAGCTCGGCTTCACGCACCACCGAACGGTGCATGCGCGGTGCCTTGCCCAGCAACACTTCCAGTGGCATGTCCACCGGGTTGTTGCCGAAGTGGCTGTCGGTCACGGTCAGTTGCGGCTCGGCGGTGGCTTCACCGACGACGGCAAACGGGCAACGCTCACGTTCGCAGATCGCCTGGAAGCGCTCGAAGTCTTCCGGGCCAACGGCCAGAACGTAACGCTCCTGGGATTCGTTGGACCAGATTTCGTGCGGGGCCATGCCCGGCTCGTCGTTTGGAATGTTGCGCAGTTCGAAACGACCACCGCGGTCGCCGTCGTTGACCAGTTCCGGAAAAGCGTTGGACAGACCGCCCGCGCCCACGTCGTGGATGAAACTGATCGGGTTCTTGTCACCCAGTTGCCAGCAACGGTCGATGACTTCCTGGCAACGACGCTCCATTTCAGGGTTTTCACGCTGCACGGAAGCGAAGTCCAGATCCGCCGAGCTGGTGCCGGTGGCCATGGAGGAAGCGGCGCCGCCGCCCAGACCAATCAGCATCGCCGGGCCACCGAGCACGATCAGCTTGGAGCCAACGACGATCTCGCCTTTCTTGACGTGTTCTTCGCGGATGTTGCCCATGCCGCCGGCCAACATGATCGGCTTGTGGTAACCGCGAACTTCGTCACCGTGCGGGGTGGTGATCGATTGTTCGAAGGTACGGAAGTAACCGGTCAGGGCCGGACGACCGAATTCGTTGTTGAACGCGGCGCCGCCCAGCGGACCTTCGATCATGATGTCCAGCGCAGTGACGATGCGCTCAGGCTTGCCGTACGGCACTTCCCACGGCTGTTCGAAGCCCGGGATTTGCAGGTTGGATACGGTGAAACCGGTCAGGCCAGCCTTTGGCTTGGCGCCACGGCCGGTTGCACCTTCGTCGCGGATCTCGCCACCGGAACCGGTGGATGCGCCCGGGAACGGGGCAATCGCGGTCGGGTGGTTGTGGGTTTCAACCTTCATCAGGATGTGCACCGGCTCCTGCACCGCGCCGTACTGGCGGGTTTCAGGGTTCGGGAAGAAACGGCCGGCAACGTTGCCGACGATCACCGAGGCGTTGTCCTTATAAGCCGACAGAACGCCTTCGCTGTGCATCACGTAGGTGTTCTTGATCATGCCGAACAGGCTTTTTTCCTGGTTCTCACCATCAATATCCCAACTGGCGTTGAAGATCTTGTGGCGGCAGTGCTCGGAGTTGGCCTGAGCGAACATCATCAGTTCGATGTCGTGCGGATTACGCTTGAGGCCATTGAAGGCATCGACCAGATAGTCGATCTCGTCTTCGGCCAGGGCCAGGCCCAGCTCGGTGTTGGCCTTTTCCAGCGCAGCGCGACCGCCGCCGAGGATGTCGATCGCGGTCAGCGGCTTCGGTTCGGCGTGGCTGAACAGACCGGCAGCCTGTTCGAGGTTGGCCAGAACGATCTGGGTCATGCGGTCATGCAGGACATCGGCAATCTGCTGCGCTTCGGCTTCGCTGAACTGACCGGCCACGTAGAACGCGATGCCGCGCTCCAGACGCTGGATCTTGCTCAGGCCGCAGTTGCGGGCGATGTCGCTGGCCTTGCTCGACCATGGCGAGATGGTGCCGAAACGCGGCAACACCAGGAACAGACGGCCGGTCGGCTCTTGTACCGGAACGCTTGGACCGTACTTCAGAAGGCGCGCAAGCACCTGCTGTTCGTCGCCGGTCAGGACGCCGGTGACTTCGGCGAAGTGAGCGAATTCAGCATACAAGCCACTGACAGCCGGAACCTTCTGGCTCAGTTGCTCAAGGAGTTTGCTGTGGCGAAAGGCAGAAAGGGCAGGAGCGCCGCGCAGGATCAACATCTTCGGGACAGCCTCGGGAAGGGGTGTGCTTTGAGGCCGTGCATTCTAGCCTAAACCGCCTTCAACATCACCCGAAACGCTACGCACGGTTGCACTCGCATGTCGATCTGTGTTTCTGATTCACGAGTCAAATTTAACCGGCCTGTGAAGACGGCTTATTTTTACTGTAACAAAATGCCCTTCGGCCCCATTTCTGCGGGGTTTTGTCCGGTTTTGTGATCTCTAGCAGACCTGCCCTGCGCTGTCGAGATATGGCGCCCGCAGTCCTTTGCGTATACTGCGCAAATGTTTTTCCCAACGGCTTTGCGTCCGCGGTACGCCAAATGGCTGATCGCAACCGGACTCTTCCTGATGCTCGGTGGCTGTGTTGATAAACCCAACACACTCGAGCGCGTAAAGGAGGATGGTGTGCTGCGGGTGATTACCCGAAACAGCCCCGCCACCTACTTTCAGGATCGCAGCGGTGAAACCGGCTTCGAATACGAGCTGGTGAAGCGCTTCGCCGACGATTTGGGCGTCGAACTGAAAATCGAAACTGCCGACAACCTCGACGATCTCTTCAACCAGATTGGCAAGCCGAACGGCCCGGTATTGGCAGCCGCAGGTCTGGTCAGCAGCGAACAACGCAAGACGCAGGTGCGGTTCTCCCACTCCTACCTCGAAGTCACCCCGCAGATCATCTATCGCAATGGCCAGTCACGGCCGACCGACGCTGGTGATCTGGTCGGCAAGAAGATCATGGTGCTCAAGGGCAGCACCCATGCCGAGCAACTGGCCGAGCTGAAAAAGAAAAACCCGGGCATCGAGTACGAAGAATCTGACGCCGTTGAGGTGGTCGACTTGCTGCGCATGGTCGACGAAGGCCAGATCGACCTGACGCTGGTCGACTCCAACGAAGTGGCGATGAACCAGGTGTACTTCACCAACATTCGCGTGGCCTTCGACCTCGGCGATGCGCGCAGCCAGAGCTGGGCGGTGGGCCCGGGCGAAGACAACAGCCTTCTCAACGAGATCAACAGCTATCTCGACAAGGTGCAGAAGAATGGCACCCTGCAACGCCTCAAAGACCGCTATTACGGGCACGTCGACGTTCTCGGCTACATGGGCGCCACCACGTTCGCCCAGCACTTGCAGCAGCGCCTGCCCAAGTACGAACAACACTTCAAGAGTTACGCCAAGAAAGAGAAAGTCGACTGGCGTCTACTGGCTGCCATCGGTTATCAGGAATCGTTGTGGCAACCGACAGTCACCTCGAAAACCGGCGTGCGCGGCTTGATGATGCTGACCCAGAACACCGCTCGGGCGATGGGCGTGTCCAATCGCCTCGATCCGAAGCAGAGCATCATGGGCGGCGCCAAGTACCTGGCCTATATGAAGGATCAGCTCGACGATTCGATCAAGGAGCCGGATCGCACCTGGTTTGCTCTGGCCGCCTATAACGTCGGCAGCGGCCATCTGGACGACGCGCGCAAACTGACCGCCAAGGAAGGGTTGAACCCGGACAAGTGGCTGGACGTGAAGAAGATCCTGCCGCGCCTGTCGCAGAAGCAGTGGTACAGCAAGACCCGCTACGGCTACGCCCGGGGCGGCGAGCCGGTGCATTTCGTGGCGAACATCCGTCGTTATTACGACATCCTCACTTGGGTAACCCAACCGCAGCTTGAAGGCGATCAAGTGGCCGAGGGCAATCTGCATGTGCCGGCGATCGACAAGTCCAAGCCGACCCAAGAGCCTGCTCCGCTTTAAAAGCAAAAGATCGCAGCCTTCGGCAGCTCCTACAGGTGATCACATGCGCCGCAAAATTGCGGGGTTAGCATGATCCCCCTGTAGGAGCTGCCGCAGGCTGCGATCTTTTGATCTTCAGCCCTTCAAGGCAGCCGCCAGAATCAGCGCCTTCATCTCAGACACTGCAGACTTGAAACCCACGAACAACGCATGCGCCACCAGCGCATGACCGATGTTCAGTTCGTTGATGCCCTTGATCGCCGCGACGGCTTCGACGTTGTGGTAATGCAGACCATGGCCGGCGTTGATGATCAGCCCCTGAGCCAGACCAAACGCTACACCGTCCGCCACACGCTTCAATTCTTCAGCGACTTCGGTCGGGGTCTCGGCGTCGGCATAACGCCCGGTGTGCAGTTCGATGGCCGGCGCACCAACACGCTTCGAGGCAGCAATCTGGCGCTCGTCGGCATCGATGAACAGCGACACTTCGCTGCCGATCTTCGACAGACGCTCGACCGCAGCCTTTATCCGCGCTTCCTGCCCCGCGACATCCAGACCGCCTTCGGTGGTCAGTTCCTGACGGGTTTCCGGGACCAGGCAGATGTGCGCCGGACGGATGAGCTCGGCGAACGCCATCATTTCTTCGGTGACGCCCATTTCGAAGTTCATGCGGGTTTGCAGCACATCCTTGAGCAAGAGCACGTCGCGCTCCTGAATGTGTCGACGGTCCTCGCGCAGGTGCACGGTGATGCCGTCGGCGCCCGCCTCTTCCGCGTCCAGCGCCGCCTTGACCGGATCCGGGTAGCGCGTGCCACGGGCCTGACGCAGGGTGGCGACGTGGTCGATGTTCACGCCAAGAAGAATGCGATTGCTGGTGGTCACGGATGCGCTCCTGAATTTAGAGATTCGGCGCACAGCATACGGGGTGATCAGGGCTTGCGAAACAGTTCGCGACTGACAAGCGGACGACCGCCCAAGTGAACAGCCAATGCTTGACGCATCAGACGTTTGGCGGCTGAGAGTGCGCCGGGGGCTGACCAGTCAGCTTCGGCCATGGCCAACAATTCAACACCGTTGAACAGGCCAGGTTGCAGCAGGTAAACGCGCTCAAGGCCAGCGTCCACTTGCAGACGATAGAGACCGTCCGGGGCGACAGGCTCGCCGTGGATGTCAGTGTTCATGGAGAAGCCATAACCGAGATCATCCAGCAGGCGCCATTCGAAGGAGCGCAACAAGGGCTCCAGCGGCCGACCTTCGGCCAGGGCCAGCAAGGTCGCGGCGTAGTGATCGAACACCGCCGGATGCGGATCTTCGGCGGGCAGCAAACGGATCAACAGCTCATTGAGGTACAGACCGCTGAACAACGCCTCGCCGACCATCCACGTCGCGTTACCGGCACTTTCCATGCGCCCGACATTCTTCAACTCACCCTTGCCGCGAAACTCGACTTCCAGCGGCACGAATGGTCGCGCCAACGTTCCGGCCTTGCCCCGCGCACTGCGCAACACCGCCCGCAGCCGACCTTGCGGCGTGAGGAAGTCGACCAACGCGCTGGTTTCGCGGTAGGCGCGAGAGTGCAGGACGTAGGCGGGTTGGGCGGGAGGTGGGCTTTGCGACATGAGCGCTTTTTCTCGGTCGGAGATTGCAAAAAAGATCGCAGCCTTCGGCAGCTCCTACAGGTTTACACAATCCACTGTAGGAGCTGCCGAAGGCTGCGATCTTTTGATCTTTTGAGCCGCTTACAGGTCGCCGTAACCCAGCGAACGCAGCGCACGCTCGTCGTCGGACCAACCGCCCTTCACCTTGACCCACAGGTTGAGCATGATCTTGGAGTCGAACAGCAGCTCCATGTCCTTGCGCGCTTCGGTGCCGATGCGTTTGATGCGCTCGCCCTTGTCGCCAATGATGATCTTCTTCTGGCCATCACGTTCGACGAGAATCAGCGCATGGATATGCAGGGTTTTGCCCTGCTGCTTGAACTCTTCGATCTCGACGGTGATCTGGTACGGCAGCTCGGCGCCCATCTGGCGCATGATTTTTTCGCGCACCAGTTCAGCGGCGAGGAAACGGCTGCTGCGGTCGGTGATCTGGTCTTCCGGGAAGAAGTGATCGTTTTCCGGCAGGTGATTGGCAATCACCTTTTCCAGCGCCTCAAGGTTGTGCCCGTGCTGCGCGGAGATAGGGATGATCTGCGCGTTCGGCAGCTGTTCCTGCAACCAGCTCAGGTGCGGCATCAGTTCAGCTTTGTCTTCGATGCGGTCGGTCTTGTTCAGTGCGACGATCAGCGGGCCGGTCACGTACTGCACGCGCTCCAGCACCATCTGGTCTTCTTCGGTCCACTTGGTGCGATCGACCACGAAGATCACGACGTCGACGTCTTTCAACGCCGCCGAAGCGGTCTTGTTCATGTAACGGTTGAGAGCCTTTTCGCCACCCTTGTGCATGCCGGGGGTGTCGACGTAGATCGCCTGTACGTCACCCTCGGTCTTGATCCCGAGCATGTTGTGACGGGTGGTCTGCGGCTTGCGCGAGGTGATCGCCAGTTTCTGACCGAGGATATGGTTCAGCAGCGTGGACTTGCCCACGTTGGGACGGCCGACGATGGCAACGTAGCCACAGCGAGTTGCGTTTGTATCAGTCATTGCCATTCTCCACGCCCAGGGCAATCAGTGCTGCGGCGGCCGCTACCTGTTCGGCAATACGACGACTCACACCCTGACCTCGGCTTTTTTCATTCAGTAAGACAACTTCGCACTCGACGAAGAAGGTTCGGCAGTGCGGCTCGCCCTGGATATCTACCACCTCGTAACGAGGCAGCTCGCAACCGCGCGATTGCAGATGTTCCTGCAGACGGGTCTTGGGATCCTTGTTGGTGTCCACCAGCGTCAGGCCTTCGAACTCGCCGGCCAGCCAGGCCAGGACGCGCTCGCGGGCCATGTCCATGCCGGCGTCGAGGTAGATCGCACCGATCAACGCCTCAAGGGCATCGGCCAGAATCGACTCGCGACGGAAACCGCCGCTTTTCAGTTCACCGGAACCCAGACGCAGGTAATCACCCAGGTCGAAACCACGCGCCAGTACGGCCAGGGTCTCACCTTTCACCAGGCGTGCGCGCAAACGCGACAACTGGCCTTCGCGAGCCAGCGGGAAGCGATCGAACAACGCCTCGCCAGCGACGAAGTTGAGGATGGCATCGCCGAGAAATTCCAGGCGTTCGTTGTTGCGCCCGGCAAAACTGCGGTGCGTGAGGGCCAGGACCATGAGTTCCTGATCCTTGAAGGTGTAACCGAGCTGACGCTCGAGACGGCTTAAAGAGGCGCTCACGGTTTACCCACGCTGAGATCAAAGCTGGATTCCACCGCCATCGCCGGGATACGGCGCAGGCCTGGGACAATTAACGCTGTGTTCAAAAATTACGTCCTGAATATCGTGGCTTCATGCCCTGGTGTCGATTGTAGCGACTCCAGAAATGCATTCGGCGCTGTGTTCAACAGCGCCGTGGTGATTACTTGATCAGGCCAACCCGCGAGAAATTCGGCAGGTGGCTGAGTTTCGGTTCCGGCCAGCTCATCCAGACCGCGAAGGCCTTGCCGACGATATTCCGGTCGGGAACCATGCCCAGCAGATCCTTGGGAATGTTCGGATCATCCCAGTAGCGACTGTCGTTCGAGTTGTCGCGGTTGTCGCCCATCATGAAGAAGTGCCCGGCTGGCACGGTCCAGGTATGGTCCGGCGTGGCGCGGTAACGGCTCATTTCCTTGCGGATCAGGTGTTCGGCAGCGCCGAGTTTTTCCTTGTAGAGCTCTGCGCTGCCCAGCGTGCCCGGCTCGGAACCGACCATTTGCTCGGCAATCGACTCACCGTTGACGAACAGACGCTTGTCAGCGGTGTAACGCACCGTGTCGCCCGGCAGACCGACCACACGCTTGATGTAGTTGACGTTCGGGTCGCTCGGGTAGCGGAACACCATCACATCGCCGCGCTGCGGATCACCGACTTCGATGATTTTCTTGTCGATCACCGGCAAGCGGATCCCGTAAGAAAACTTGTTCACCAGAATGAAGTCGCCGACGTCCAGGGTCGGTTTCATCGAGCCGGACGGAATCTGGAACGGCTCCACCAGGAACGAACGCAGCACCAGCACGATGAACAACACCGGGAAGAACGACTTGCCGTATTCGACCAGCAGCGGCTCTTTGTTCAGCTTCTCGACCACCACGACGTCGGGCTGGCTGACACTGCCTTGATAAGAGGCAATGGCAGCACGCCGGCGGGGCGCCAGAATCAGCAGATCGAGCAACGCCAACAGGCCGCAGACGAACACGGCGATGACCAGCAACAGCGGGAAATTTAGCGACATAGGACCTAACTATCCAACCTGAGCACTGCAAGGAAGGCTTCTTGTGGAATTTCCACGTTGCCGACCTGCTTCATGCGTTTCTTACCGGCCTTTTGCTTCTCGAGCAGTTTCTTCTTACGGCTGACGTCACCACCGTAGCATTTGGCCAATACGTTCTTTCTGAGAGCCTTGACGGTTGTCCGGGCGACAATCTGACCGCCAATGGCGGCCTGGATGGCCACGTCGAACATCTGACGAGGAATCAGTTCTTTCATCTTCTCGGTCAACTGGCGACCTTTGAAGTGCGAGTTGTCACGGTGCACGATCAACGCCAGGGCATCGACCTTGTCGCCGTTGATCAGCACGTCCAGTTTCACCAGATTAGCCGATTGGTAACGATCGAAATGGTAATCCAGCGAAGCATAGCCGCGGCTGGTGGATTTGAGACGGTCGAAGAAGTCCAGAACCACTTCGTTCATCGGCAAGTCGTAAGTGACTTGCACCTGATTGCCGAGGAACAGCATGTCGACTTGAACGCCGCGTTTCTCGATGCACAGGGTGATGACGTTGCCCAAGTGTTCTTGCGGCACCAGGATATTGGCGCGCACGATCGGCTCGCGCATGTCTTCGACGGCCGAGACATCCGGAAGCTTGGACGGGTTATCGACGTAAATCGTTTCACCGGTTTTCAGCACCAGTTCGAAGATTACCGTCGGCGCCGTGGTGATCAGGTCCAGATCGTACTCGCGCTCGAGGCGCTCCTGGATGATTTCCATGTGCAGCATGCCGAGGAAGCCGCAACGGAAGCCGAAGCCCAAGGCGTCGGAACTTTCCGGGGTGTACTGCAGCGACGAGTCGTTCAGTGTCAGCTTCTGCAGCGCTTCGCGGAAATCTTCGAAGTCGTCGGAGCTGACCGGGAACAGACCGGCGTAAACCTGTGGCTGGATGCGTTTGAAACCCGGCAGTACCGGAACATCCGGGGTCGAGCTCAGGGTCAGGGTGTCACCGACCGGCGCACCGTGAATGTCCTTGATGCTGGCGATGATGAAGCCCACTTCGCCGGCCTTGAGGTCTACGGTGGCGGTGTGTTTCGGATTGAAAACACCGACGCTGTCGACCAGATGGATCTTGCCGGTGGATTTCACCAGGATCTTGTCACCCTTCTTCACGCGGCCGTGACGCACGCGCACCAGGGAGACAACGCCCAGGTAGTTGTCGAACCAGGAATCGATGATCAACGCTTGCAGCGGATCTTCGATGTTGCCGGTTGGCGCAGGAATGGTGTGCACCAGACGCTCAAGCACTTCGTCGACACCCAGGCCGGTCTTGGCACTGCAGGTGACGGCGTCAGTGGCGTCAATGCCAATGATCTTTTCGATTTCGTCTTTGACGCGATCAGGATCAGCCTGTGGCAGGTCGATCTTGTTCAGGACCGGCATGACCTCAAGGCCCTGCTCAATCGCGGTGTAGCAGTTGGCCACGGACTGGGCTTCGACGCCCTGACCGGCATCGACCACCAGCAAGGCACCTTCACACGCGGCCAGGGAACGGCTGACTTCATAGGTGAAGTCTACGTGGCCCGGGGTGTCAATGAAGTTCAGCTGGTAGGTGACGCCATCTTTGGCTTTGTAATAAAGGGTAACGCTGTGGGCCTTGATGGTGATCCCGCGCTCACGCTCAAGATCCATGGAATCCAGTACCTGGGCTTCCATTTCACGCTCGGCCAGGCCGCCGCACATCTGGATGAAGCGATCGGCCAGCGTCGACTTGCCATGGTCAATGTGGGCGATGATGGAGAAATTGCGGATATGACTCAAATCACTCACGGATCAACACTCAAAAAGGCTGCAGGCATGGCCCGCCGAAAAATAGCCGGGAATTGTACCTGATACACGGCGCAAGCGTCACGTTCGCCTGTCACCCGGATTGCATGCAAAAACGCCCCGATCGGTTGATCGAGGCGTTTCCGGGGCTAAGCAGAGGATGAAAGCTTGTTCATCAACCGGCTCGTCTAAGCAGCCAGACACCTGCCAGCGCGCAGACACCGGCCGGCACCAGCACCGCAAACAGCGGCGAGAAACCGAACACCAGGCTCGACGGACCGAGCAAATCCTGGACGATGCGGAAGGTGAAGCCGACCAGCACACCGGTGAACACACGCTGGCCGAGGGTTACCGAACGCAGCGGGCCGAAGATGAAGGAAATCGCCATCAACACCAGCGCGGCTGTCACCAACGGCTGCAACACCTTGACCCAAAATGCCAGCCAGTAACGGCCGTTGCTCAGGCCCTGCTCCGACAGATAGTGGATGTAGCCCCAAAGTCCGCTGATCGACAGTGATTCCGGGGCCATCACCACAGTGCTCAGCAGTTGCGGGCTCAAGGCCACGTCCCAGCGCTCGCTCGGCGTGTTAACGACTTCGGTGCTGCGCTCATGGAACAAGGTGGTGGCCACGTCGGTGAGCTGCCATTGAGTGCCATCGAACTCGGCCTTCTTGGCGAAGCTGGAGCTCAGCAGGTGGCGTTCCTTGTCGAAGTGATAGCGAGTCACGCCATACAACAGGCCGTTGGGTTGCACGGCGTTGATGTGGATGAATTCTTCACCCTGACGGTGCCACATACCGTGCTTGGCGCTTTGCGCGTCGCCGCTGCCCTGAGCCAGAGAGCGATTGGCCTGGGCCATGCTTTCGGTGGCCGGGGCGACGTATTCGCCAATCAACACGCCTGCGAGCATCAGCACCAGCATCGGCTTCATCACCGCCCAAACGATCCGGCCGATCGACACGCCAGCGGCACGCATGACGGTCAGTTCGCTGCTGCTGGCCAGACTGCCGAGGCCGATCAGGCAGCCAATCAACGCGGCCATCGGCAACATTTCATAGAGCCGGCGCGGCGCGGTCAGCAGGACGAAACTCAGCACGTCTACCAATGTGTAGGTTTCGCTGACGTCACCCATCTCATCGATAAAGGCGAACAGGGTCGCCAGACCGAGAATGATTGCCAGCACGGCAATGATAGCCATGAACACGCTGCTGCCGATGTAGCGGTCGAGTTTAACCACGGGCCACCTCCAGCGCAGCAGCGCGACGGCTGGCCATCTTCAGACGCAGCGGCTCCCAATACAGCAGGCCGAGGCCGATGACCAGGAAGATCGCATGCACCCACCACAAGCCGAGCGCCGGTGGAATCTTGCCTTTTTCAAGGGCGCCGCGGGCGGCAATCAGGATGGTCAGGTAAGCCATATAAAGAAGAATCGCCGGCAGCAGCTTGAGGAAACGCCCTTGACGCGGGTTGACTCGCGACAGCGGTACCGCCATCAGGGTCACGATAAACACCAGCAACGGCAGGGACAGACGCCATTGCAGTTCGGTTTTGGAGCGGATGTCGTCACTGCCCAGCAGAGACGAAGTCGGCATGGCGTCACGATCGGTGACTTCTTCGCTGACGTCCGGTTTGGGCAGCAGCACACCATAGTTTTCGTAGTGAATGGCGCGGTAATCCGCCTGACCCGGACTGCCGTCATAGCGATAACCATTGTCGAGAATCAGGTAGCGATTGCCGTCGGGGCGGACTTCCTGACGGCCCTTTTCGGCCACAAGCACGGAAATCCCGCGATCCTTCTGATCGGCGCCGAGGTTCTTCTGCGAGATGAACACGCCGCCCAGGTTGACGCGATCGTCGCTCAACGTTTCGGTGTAGGTCACTCGGGTGCCGTCACGCAGGGCCTGGAAGCGACCCGGTTCGAGGGTATCGAACTCGGTCAGGGCGTCTTGCTTGTTCAGCAGCAACTGGAACTGATTGGCACCCTGCGGGGCCAGGCCCAGGCTCAGCCATGCCACGACCAGTGCCACCAGCGTTGCCGGAAACAGGGTCATGCGAAACAGCTTCTGCTGACTCATGCCGGTGGCCGAGAGCACGGTCATTTCGCTTTCCAGGTACAGGCGACCGTAGGCCAGCAGGATCCCGAGGAACAGACCCAGCGGCAGAATCAGTTGCAGGAAGCCCGGCAGACGAAAGCCCATGATCAGGAACAACGAACCCGGATCGAGCTGGCCGGCAGCGGCCTGAGCGAGGTATTTGATGAAGCGACCGCTCATGATGATGACCAGCAACACCGCACTCACGGCGCTGAGGGTCAACAGGACTTCGCGGGACAGATAACGGAAGACGATCAAACCAGACACTCCAGGGTTGTCAGGCTAAGGCGGCCAAACAAGCAAACACATCGACCGGCCCGCAACGCAGAGCCGTCGAAAAAAGATGCGGCATTATCCTGTGATTGGGGGCGCCTGTCACTGCGCACACTCATCCTCGCACGCAATCCGTTGAAGATCGTACAACCGAGGGTTGTCAGGCGCGGGGAGCGAGGTTCAAACTGCGGCCCTTGTCGCAGGCTTTGGCCTGCGCCTCTTCTATCTATAAGCAGGCGACTGCGGACACCGTCGAACGCCTGCGTGTTGACCATTCATTCAGGGATCCGGACATGGAACTGGTTGTAAAAAGCGTTAGCCCAGAAACGTTGAAAACCGCCACCCTGGTGGTTGCCGTCGGCGAAGGCCGCAAACTCGGTGTCGCCGCCAAACAGGTCGACGAGCTGAGCGGTGGCGCGATCAGCGCCGTACTCAAGCGTGGCGATCTGGCCGGCAAGGTTGGTCAAAGCCTGATGCTGCACAGCCTGCCAAACCTCAAAGCCGAGCGCGTGCTGCTGGTCGGCGTAGGCAAGGACGAGGAACTGGGCGACCGTCCGTTCCGCAAAATCGTTGCCGGCATCCTCAACACCCTCAAAGGCCTGGGCGGCAGCGATGCCGTGCTGGCACTGGATGAAGTCATCGTCAAGGGCCGCGACAGTTACGGCAAGACCCGCCTGCTGGCGGAAACCCTGGTGGACGGCGAATACACCTTCGACCAGTTCAAGAGCCAGAAGGCCGAACCGCGCGCCCTGAAGAAAATCACCCTGCTGACCATCAAGGCTGCACAAGCCGAAGTTCAGCGCGCCGTGAGTCACGCTACCGCGATTGCCAATGGCATGGCCTTCACCCGTGATCTGGGCAACCTGCCGCCGAACATCTGCCACCCGACTTTCCTTGGCGAACAAGCCAAGAACCTCGGCAAAGAGTTCAAGGATCTGAAAGTCGAAGTGCTCGACGAGAAGAAGATCAAGTCGCTGGGCATGGGCTCCTTCTACGCCGTTGGCCAGGGCAGCGAACAACCGCCGCGCCTGATCGTCATGCAATACAACGGTGGCAAGAAATCCGAGAAGCCATACGCACTGGTTGGCAAAGGCATCACCTTCGACACCGGCGGCATCAGCCTGAAGCCGGGCGCCGGCATGGACGAAATGAAGTACGACATGGGCGGCGCTGCCAGTGTGTTCGGCACCCTGCGTGCGGTCCTCGAACTGAAGCTGCCGATCAATCTGGTGTGCATCCTCGCCTGCGCCGAAAACATGCCGAGCGGCAATGCGACCCGTCCGGGCGACATCGTCACCACCATGAGTGGCCAGACCGTGGAAATCCTCAACACCGACGCCGAAGGCCGTCTGGTGCTGTGCGATGCCCTGACCTACTCCGAGCGTTTCAAGCCACAAGCGGTGATCGATATCGCCACCCTGACCGGCGCTTGCGTCGTAGCACTGGGCGCCCACACCTCGGGCCTGCTGGGTAACAACGACGAACTGATCGGCCAACTGCTCAGCGCCGGCAAGGCTGCTGATGACCGCGCCTGGCAACTGCCGCTGTTCGATGAGTACCAGGAACAGCTGGACAGCCCGTTCGCCGATATCGCCAACATTGGCGGGCCGAAGGCCGGCACCATCACCGCCGCATGCTTCCTGTCGCGCTTCACCAAGAACCTCAACTGGGCGCACCTGGACATCGCGGGCACCGCGTGGACCAGCGGCGGCAAGGACAAGGGCGCCACTGGCCGTCCGGTGCCACTGCTGACCCAGTACCTGCTGGATCGCGCCAAAGCCTGAAACCGATGACTGCGGGCGGCGCTTCTTTTTTGAGGCGCCGCTTTCAGCTCAGGAACCGCAATGACCAAAGTCGACTTCTATATCCTGCCCAGCGCCGATCCCTCGGCACGCCTGGACTTTGCCTGCAAGCTCACCGAGAAAGCCTGGCGCATGGGCCACCGCATCTACCTGCATTGCAGCGATGCCGCTCAGCGCGAAGATCTCGATGCTCGACTGTGGGCGTTCAAGGGCGAAAGCTTCGTGCCCCACGGCCCCGCCGACAGTGAACCCGAGGGGTTGATTGTGTTGGGGGTGGGCGATGACTGCGGTCAGCATCAGGATTTACTGGTCAATCTCGACCTGAAAGTCCCGGCCTTCGCCAACAAATTCGCCCGCGTGGCGGAAGTGGTGGTGGAAGATCCGACCATTCGCGCGGCTGCGCGGGAGAGTTTCCGTTTCTACCGCGAACAGGGCTATCCTCTGCAAGATCACCGTTTACAGCGACTCTGAGCACTCCAATGGACACTCCGAAACCGCAGCAAAAGTCCGCACACCTGCTGGACGATCTCGAATCGATCCGCCAGTTGCTCGGCGATGACAACCTGCAACCGCCACTGCTGACCGACACGGTCGATGACGGTGAACAGGAACAGATTCCGATGTTGTTCGATTCGGTCGGCGCCGAGGCGCCTGCCGTCGAGCCGCCACCGGCTCCACCCCCGACGCCTGCCGCGCAACCTGCTGCGCCCGTCGATAAAGGCCCGGACGCCCTGCTGCACCTGGACAGCGAACTGCGCGCCGCCGCGCAATTGATCATGCAAGACGTGATCGACGACTTCGCGCCACACATCGAAACCGAAATCAAACGCCGCCTCGATGCGCGGATGGAACGGCTGCTCAGCCAGTACGAATAACCCCACGACCCCCTGCAGGAGCTGCCGCAGGCTGCGATCTTTTGATCTTGACCTTAAAAAACAAAGTCAAAAGATCGCAGCCTTCGGCAGCTCCTACAGAAAGCTTGCGTCCACCCGCCCCTCCCCCGCTCGCCCTCGGCCCCATGCCCCGCTATACTTCCCGGCTTTTCCTGAATAAATGCCAATAGGGTCCCGCCGCGCATGGATAAGACCTACCAGCCGCACGCCATTGAAACTTCCTGGTACAACACCTGGGAGTCCGAGAACTATTTCGCACCGCAAGGCGCGGGCGATTCCTACACCATCATGATCCCGCCGCCGAACGTCACCGGCAGCCTGCACATGGGTCACGGTTTCAACAACGCGATCATGGACGCCCTGATCCGTTTCCGCCGCATGCAGGGTCGTAACACACTGTGGCAGCCGGGCACCGACCACGCCGGTATCGCTACGCAGATGCTGGTGGAGCGTCAACTTGAAGCCCAGGGCCAGAACCGTCACGATCTGGGCCGCGAAAAATTCCTCGAAAAAGTCTGGGAATGGAAGGATCAGTCCGGTGGCAACATCAGCCGTCAGATCCGCCGCCTCGGCTCGTCCGTAGACTGGAGCCGCGAGCGCTTCACCATGGACGACGGCCTCTCGGAAGCCGTTAAAGAAGCCTTCGTGCGTCTGCACGAGGACGGCCTGATCTATCGCGGCAAGCGTCTGGTCAACTGGGACACCAAGCTGCACACGGCGATTTCCGACCTCGAAGTGGAAAACCACGACGAGAAGGGTTTCCTGTGGAACCTGAAGTACCCGCTGGCTGACGGCGCGAAAACCGCAGAAGGCAACGATTTCCTGATCGTCGCGACCACCCGTCCGGAAACCATGCTCGGCGACTCCGCCGTCGCGGTAAACCCGAACGACGAGCGCTACAAAGCCCTGATCGGCAAGTTTGTCGAACTGCCACTGGTTGGCCGTCGCATCCCGATCATCGCCGACGATTACTGCGATCCTGAATTCGGCACCGGTTGCGTGAAAATCACCCCGGCCCACGATTTCAACGACTACGAAGTCGGCAAGCGCCACAACCTGCCGCTGCTGAACATCTTCGACAAGAACGCCAACGTGCTGCCTGCCGCTCAGGTGTTCAACCTCGACGGCACGCTGAACGACAGCATCGACGGCAAGATCCCGGCCGAGTACGCCGGCCTTGAGCGCTTCGAAGCGCGCAAGCAGATCGTCGCTGCGTTCGACGCTGCCGGCCTGCTGGTCAGCGTTGACGATCACAACCTGAAAGTGCCGAAAGGCGATCGCTCCGGCACCATCATCGAGCCATGGCTGACCGACCAGTGGTACGTCTCCACCAAGCCGTTGGCTGAACCTGCGATTGCTGCCGTTGAAGATGGCCGCATCCAGTTCGTGCCGAAACAGTACGAAAACATGTACTTCTCGTGGATGCGCGACATCCAGGATTGGTGCATCAGCCGTCAACTCTGGTGGGGCCACCGGATTCCGGCCTGGTACGACGAGTCGGGCAAGGTCTATGTCGGCCGTGATGAAGCCGAAGTACGTGCCAAGCACAACCTCGGCCCGGACGTTGCACTGCAACAGGACAACGACGTACTCGACACCTGGTTCAGTTCCGGTCTGTGGACGTTCTCCACCCTCGGCTGGCCTGAGCAAACCGAGTTCCTGAAGAAATTCCACTCCACCGACGTGCTGGTGACCGGTTTCGACATCATCTTCTTCTGGGTTGCCCGGATGATCATGCTGACGATGCACCTGATCAAGAACGAGGACGGCACGCCGCAGGTTCCGTTCAAGACTGTTTATGTGCACGGTCTGGTACGTGATGGCCAGGGCCAGAAGATGTCCAAGTCCAAGGGCAACGTCCTTGACCCGCTGGACATCATCGACGGCATCGAGCTGGAAGAACTGGTGCAAAAACGCACCTCCGGCATGATGCAGCCGAAACTGGCGAAGAAAATCGAGAAGCAGACCCGCGACGAGTTCGCCGAGGGCATCGCCAGTTACGGCACCGACGCCCTGCGCTTCACTTTCTGCTCGCTGGCGTCCACCGGTCGCGACATCAAGTTCGACATGGGCCGCGTCGAAGGCTATCGCAACTTCTGCAACAAGATCTGGAACGCTGCGCGTTATGTTCTGGACAAGGGCGAAGACTGCGGCCAGAACGGCGAAGCCTACGAGCTGTCGCTGGCGGATCGCTGGATCATCTCGCAGCTGCAACGCACCGAAGCCGAAGTGACCCGTCAACTGGATCAGTTCCGTTTCGACCTCGCCGCGCAAGCGCTGTACGAGTTCATCTGGAACCAGTACTGCGACTGGTACCTGGAGCTGTCCAAGCCTGTGCTGTGGGACGAAAACGCCCCGGTTGAGCGTCAGCGTGGCACCCGCCGCACGCTGGTTCGCGTACTGGAAGTGGCGCTGCGCCTGGCGCATCCGTTCATGCCGTTCATCACTGAAGAAATCTGGCAGCGCATCGCGCCGCTGGCCGGCACTCAGGGCAAGACGATCATGCTGCAACCTTGGCCGGTGGCCAACGAAGAGCGCATCGATCCGGCCGCCGAAGACGACATCGAATGGCTCAAAGAGCTGATGCTCGGCACGCGTAACATCCGTGGCGAAATGAACATTGGCCCAGGCAAGCCCCTGCCGATCTACCTGAAGAACGTCAGCGCTGAAGACCAGCGTCGCCTGACCGAGAACGAAGCACTGCTGAAGAAGCTGGCGCGTCTGGAATCGATCACCGTTCTGGCTGCTGGCGAAGAAGCACCGCTGTCCGCCACCGCGCTGGTTGGCGAGATGGAAGTGCTGGTGCCGATGGCCGGCCTGATCGACAAGGGCGCCGAACTGGCGCGTCTGGACAAGGAAATTCTGCGTCTGCAGGGTGAAGTCCAGCGTGTTGGCGGCAAGCTGTCCAATGCCGGTTTCGTTGACAAGGCCCCGGCCGAAGTCATCGAGAAGGAACGCGCCAAACTGGCCGAGGCTGAACAGGCCCTGGGCAAACTGGCCGAGCAGCACGCGCGGATTTCCAGCCTGTAAGGGCAAGCCGCAATGAAAAAGGGAGGCCCGCAACGGCTTCCCTTTTTTGTGCCTGAAACACCATCCGGCGTATACGTCGCCAATGTGGGACAATACCCGCCACTTTCAGCCATACCCGAATCGACCACGCCCATGAACGCCCCCCGCACACCCAAACCTGCGCGCAAGAAGCCTGACTCCGCGACCCCGGCCAAAGCCGTTGAGCCGCGTGAAAAGGCCAGCCTGCACCCGCGCAATCGCCATCAGGGTCGCTACGACTTCCCGGCGCTGATCAAAACCACGCCGGAACTGGCGAAGTTTGTGATCACCAACCCGTACGGCAAGGAAAGCATCGACTTCGCGAGCCCCGATGCGGTGCGCGTGTTCAACCGGGCGCTGCTCAAGGCGTTCTATGGCATCCAACATTGGGATATTCCGGCGGACTACCTCTGCCCGCCGGTACCGGGCCGTGCCGATTACGTGCACTTTCTCGCGGATCTGCTGGCCAGCATGAACGACGGCAAGGTTCCGCGCGGCGCGATCGTCAACGTGCTGGACATCGGCATGGGCGCCAACTGCGTTTATCCGCTGATCGGCAACAGCGAATACCGCTGGCACTTCCTCGGCTCGGAGATCGACCCGACCGCCGTGGCTGCCGCCAGAGCCATCGTTCAATCCAACGATCTGAGCAAAGTTATACAGCTGCGCCAGCAAGAAAATCGCAAGCACATCCTGATTGGTCTGCTGGAGCCGGGTGAACGCTTTGACCTGACCATGTGCAACCCGCCGTTCCACGCCTCGATGGATGAAGCGACCAAGGGCAGCGAGCGCAAATGGCGCGCGCTGGGCCGCGCCGACCCGAAACGCAAACTGCCGGTGCTGAACTTCGGTGGCCAGTCGGCCGAGCTGTGGTGTGAAGGTGGCGAAGCACGTTTCGTGACGCAACTGATCGCCGAGAGCGCGAACTTCCAGCACAAGGTGCTGTGGTTCAGCACGCTGGTGTCGAAAGCCTCGAACCTGCCCGCCATTGAGATCGCGCTGAAAAAGGCCGGCGTGCTGGAAAGTCAGGTGGTTGAGATGTCTCAGGGACAGAAACAAAGCCGCTTCGTCGCCTGGACCTTCCAGACCAAGTCCGAGCAGCAGATCTGGCGTCGCGAGCGCTGGGTTCGCTAACACACAGCAGATCCCCTGTAGGAGTGAGCCTGCTCGCTCCTACAAAGGTTCAGGGTGTACAGCCAAATCGCAGACACAAAAAAACCGTGCCCGGATCGCTCCGGAGCACGGTTTTTTTATCGCTGCGTCTTACTTGTTCACAGCGTCGGTCAGGCCTTTGGCCACAACCAGCTTGATCACTTTCTTTGCAGGGATTTCGATGGCAGCGCCAGTCGAAGGGTTACGGCCAGTGCGGGCAGGACGCTCGGTCACTTTCAGCTTGCCGATACCTGGCAAGGTGATTTCGCCGCCGTTTTCCAGCTGATCGGCAACGATTTGGCCCAGTTGGTCCAGAGCGTTACGCGCGGTGGTTTTCGGCGCGTCGATAGCTTCAGCGATGTCGGCGATCAGTTGGTCTTTAGTAAGAGCCATGTAGTGTTCCTTCCCTATCAAATTCATATGGATTGCAGAGTGCAGTGTCAGCCATCGAGCCCGATCTTCTGGATCTGGCACCCTCGGCGATAACCACGACGAGTCGGGGTTATAGATACCGAAATCAGGGTTTGGTTCGACCTGACAAATGCTGATTGCACGCTTAACGCAGTGACTTCGCGTAAGACCGGGCAAAACTAGCACAGAGACGGGGAAATATCCGCCTCTAGCTACCCATTTGGTCAGCTTTATTGCTCTAAATCGCTAAAAAACTGCATAAGGGCGATCACCTGCCCCGGATTTGCCCTCCACCCCGCGCCAAAACCAATGGTTGCGGTACACTGGGCGCTTTTTCGGGGGAGCCCGCCCTCCTCCCTTCCAACAGCCGAGAAGCCTATGCCGATCCGTCATTGCATCGTCCATTTGATCGACAAAAAACCCGACGGCACGCCCGCAGTTCTGCACGCCCGTGATTCCGAACTGGCTGAGTCCGCGGCCATCGAGAACATGCTCGCCGACCTCAATGAGAGCTACAACGCCAAACAGGGTAAAGCCTGGGGGTTGTTCCATCCTGAGTCCGGTGCATTCCCGTTCAGCGGCTGGCTGAAGGAATACATGGAGGGCGCACAGGACTTCACCGCGTTCAGCAAAGTGGCGGTCGAGCATCTGCAAAAACTGATGGAAGAGTCGAACCTGTCGGTCGGTGGCCACGTATTGTTCGCCCACTACCAGCAAGGCATGACCGATTACCTGGCGATCGCCCTGCTGCACCACAGCGAAGGCGTGGCCGTGACCGACTCGCTGGACGTGACGCCGTCGCGCCACCTCGACCTCGGCCAACTGCACCTGGCGGCGCGGATCAACGTCTCCGAGTGGCAGAACAACAAACAGTCCAAGCAGTACATCTCGTTCATCAAAGGCAAGAACGGCAAGAAGGTCTCCGAATACTTCCGCGACTTTATTGGTTGCCAGGAAGGCGTCGACGGCCCAGGCGAAACCCGCACGCTGCTCAAGGCCTTCAGCGACTTCGTCGAAAGCGAAGACCTGCCGGAAGACTCGGCCCGCGAGAAAACCAAGACGCTGGTCGATTACGCCAGCAGCCAGGCCAAACTCGGCGAGCCAATGGGCCTGGAAGAGCTCTCGGAGCTGATCGACGAAGAACGCCCGAAAGCCTTCTACGATCACATCCGCAACAAGGACTACGGCCTGTCGCCAGAGATACCGGCGGACAAACGCACATTGAATCAATTCCGCCGCTTCACCGGTCGCGCCGAAGGCCTGTCGATCAGCTTTGAGGCCCACCTGTTGGGCTCGAAGATCGAGTACGACGAAGAGAATGGCACCCTGATGATCAAGGGCCTGCCGACGTCACTCACCGATCAGTTGAAGCGCCGTAACTGATGCTCGGCAATGTGCTGAAGAAGGTTGCGCTGGTTCTACTGGTGGTCGTGGTCTATCAGAATTGGGGCAAGATCGAGCGCGTGTTCAATCCGTCGCAGATGGTTTCCGAGCAGACCCGCGCTCAGGCCAGTGTCGTGTTGTACGCCACCGAATGGTGCGGCTACTGCAAGCAGACCAAGCGTTTTCTCGACAGCAAGGGCATTCCGTTCAAGGAATTCGATATCGAGAAGGATGCCGATGCACGCAAGGCGTATGAGGCATTGGGGGGACGCGGAATTCCGCTGATTGACGTGAATGGCACGTTGATTCGCGGGTTTGATCCGGATGAGATTCTCGCTGCCTTGAAATAACACACACCTGTGGCGAGGGAGCTTGCTCCCTCGCCACAGGGTTAGTCGCTGTTACTTGGCTTCGATACGGAAACCGAAGCGTGGGAAGTGCACATGCACCACGCCGCCACGCTCGTCCTCACGACGCACGATCAGCTCTTCACTGCCTGCAAACAACAACTCTCCCACTACCGGATCAACCCCGTAATCCGTCGCGGCAATTGCTACTTGCTGCCCAGCCTTGAAACCGTTCGGGTCAACGAACTGCTCATCCGGCAATGCCGCCGGTGTCGTGTTGCGCGCAACCTCCAGCGCCTCTTCGGAGGTCATTTCGCTCGCCGCGCCATGACCGAAACCCAACACTCTGCCCAACCACGCCGCAACGGCCGGATATTCGTCCACCAATGGGGCGGTTACGTGAGTCGCCTTCAGGAACCACATCGGATGCGCCAACGCGAAGTCGGCAATCGACGGCTCACCGAACAGGAAGTCGCCCTGCTCACGCTGCAACTGCTGCTCCAGACGCGCCATGATCGTCGGCCATTGATGCTTGGCCTGCTCGGTGGATAAACGCGTCGCGCTACCACCGCTGAACAGCCCGGCACGGTCGGCCAGAAACGCCTTGATCGCTTCCGGCGGCAACTTGCCGAAACGCACCGCCACCGATTCCGGCTGGAACACCAGGCTGACGGCGTGCTGAAACACCACCGAATCGGCCCAGGTCGCGAAACTGGCGGTAATCATTTCCTGCCCTTCGGGGAAGAACGACGGCTGAGCCTTCTCCCGCTCCAGCCGGCGAGCGATCAACGAAGTGTCGCAATAGATATCTGCGCCGATTTGCAGCACCGGGGTTTTGCGATAGCCGCCGGTCAGAGCCGTCAGGTCAGGCTTGGGCATCACCGGCGAGATATGCACGGAGCGCCAGGACAAACCTTTGAACCCCAGCAGCAGGCGGGCCTTTTCGGCAAATGGAGAAGTCGGGTAATGATGGAGGATCAACTCGGACATGCTCGGCTCCGCCGCTCAAATAGTGAGTCGGCAGCTTAGCGCGCATTTGCTTAGCAGCCTACAGATCTGCCTGATGGGAACCCATCAGTCAGATTGATAAGACGCCACCAGGCATTCCTTGGCGCTCTTGCGCAATTTTTTGATCAGCCGTTCCTGGCGCAACGCATCGCTTTTGTCGCGACAAAGCTCGGTGTAGACCAGCGCCATGGCCGGGCTGGAGAGGAAGAAACGCGCACCTTTGCCGCTCTGATGCTTGGCGAAACGGCGGACGGGATCGTCGCTGATCCCGCAGTACAACGAACCGTTGGCGGCGCGAACGAGGTAGACGAACCAGGACTTGCTCACCGGTTCGGCAACATCGACGGATTTTTCGCTAAGGCTGGTCACTTTGGGATCAAGGCGTGTAGGAAACAGGCCGCGATCTTATCAGCGACCGGCCTGAAATGCTTTCAGTCCCTTGAGTGCCTGCGCACGTACGGCATTGCGTACCAGCGGCGTCCACCCCAGCAGCAGACCTTTGAAACCCAAGGCCTGACGCGACCATCGCCATAGATCAAAGTGATCGTGGTGCTCGCAGATCTTGCCGTCACGGAACACGAAGCGCGCCTGGATATCGTTGACAACCACGTTGCCGGTCTGGCTGAACAGATAAGTCGCCACCCAATGCGCGCCGCCGCTGCGCTCATCGGCGCGGACATTGTCGAAGGTCAGTGAGAAGTCCTTGGCCCGGGTGGTGAGCATGCGCCACATGTCGCCGGCATCGCGCCCGCGCAGTTCGCCGAAGGCCGGGTCGCTGAACACCACGTCATCGGTGTAGCAGGCGGCCATGGCCTCGGCATCGAGGCGCTGGAAAGCTTCGTAGAAACGGGTGATCAACGCAACGTGGGCTTCACTCATGGGCAATCTCCAGAATATGTACAGATTGCCAGCACGAT
Source organism: Pseudomonas sp. LBUM1648 (assembly GCF_059716145.1). NCBI lineage: Bacteria > Pseudomonadati > Pseudomonadota > Gammaproteobacteria > Pseudomonadales > Pseudomonadaceae > Pseudomonas > Pseudomonas sp. LBUM1648. The sequence continues at coordinate 1,116,210 of NZ_CP166808.1, read as the reverse complement.
AAGCTGCAAAACGCGGAAACACTATCGGCATTCGCATACCGAATACCCGCAGCACACAAATCCTATCTGGGAGCGAGCCTGCTCGCGAAGGCGGTGTGTCAGCAGAACTTCCACCAACTGACACTCCGCCTTCGCGAGCAAACTCGCTCCCACATTTGAAATCAGCGCACTCAGATCTTTTCGCTTTGCACTTGCACGTACAACGCACGCCCAGCACCAAGACCGGCGAGGATCGCGCCACAGCCAATGATGCCGAAGATCCACCCGACCGCATTCCAGCCGCCGGTCCAGTCATGCACCACGCCGACTGCGAACGGCCCCATCGAAGCCAGCGTGTAACCGAAGCCTTGAGCCATGCTCGACAAATTTGCTGCGACATGAGCGTCACGCGAGCGCAGTACGATCAACGTCAGCGCCAGACTGAATGCACCGCCCTGCCCCAGACCCAGCAGAATCGCCCAGCCCCACAGCCCTTCAATCGGTGCGTAGAGGCAGCCGAACAGACCGCCAAGGGTAAGCGCCATAACCACCATGATCGCCAAACGCTGATCCTTGCCACGGGTCGCCAGCCAGGGTGCCGCCAGCGAACTGGCGAGCTGGACGATCACTGAACCGGACAGCACCAGACCCGCCTGGGTCGGCGTCAGACCGCGACCGATCAGGATCGACGGCAACCAGCCAAACACGATGTAGGCCAGCGACGATTGCAGGCCCATGTACAACGTCACTTTCCAGGCCAGCGGATCTCGCAGCAGCCCGCGCACCCGATAAGCTACGTTGTGCGCACCGTGTTTCTGCCCGACTTGCGGCAACCAGAACGCAGCCGCGACCAGCGCCGGAATCACCCAGAAGCCGAGTCCCATGGTCCAGTTGTGATCGAAATGCTCACTTAACGGCACGCTCGAACCCGCCGCCATCGCCGCGCCCAGGCACAGGGCCATGGTATACACGCCGGTCATGGTGCCGGCGTGCTTGGCGAAGTCTCGCTTGACGATGCCCGGCAGCAGCACGCCGATGATGCCGATGCTGGCGCCGCCCAATACGCTGCCGGCGAACAGACCAATCTCCCCGAAATTGCTGCGCAAGATAATGCCGCCAGCAAGTGTCAGCAGAATGCCAAGGACTACGCGCTCGGCACCGAAACGCCGCGCCAGAATCGGCGCCAGCGGTGCGAACAAGCCAAGGCAAAGCACCGGCAGTGTGGTCAGCAAACCGGCCTGAGCCGCCGACAGGCCAAGGCTTTTCGACACATCACTGAGCAGCGGCGCCATGCTCGACAGGGCCGGACGCAGGTTCAGCGCCACCAGAATCAGCCCCAACAACAAGAGCCACGGACGCCGAACCAGCGGGTGACTTTGCTGCACCTGTTCGTCATCGGCCTCGGCATCGATCAACAGCTCTTCAAGCTCTGCCGTGCGTTTGGGGGTTGTGGATAAATCACTGCAGGACACGGGTTTCTCGGTTTCAAGGTTCATTGATCAACTGTCTCGACAAAGCTTTGGCCCGTTCCGGGTCACGTTGTTCGACGGCATCGAGCAACTCGATGTGCAGGTCGAACACTTCCTGACGGCGCGGGACGATGTTCAGGGTCTGACGCAATTGCGCGCCGACGATGCTGGAGAAATAGCGATACAGCTCGCTAAGGGTCGGGTTGTGCGCGGCGTCGACCAAACGGCGGTGAAACACCAGATCGCAGGCGATGTAGGTGTCGAGATCGCCGTGGTAATGGCTGCCGCTAGTGCCGAGCGCTTCACGCAACGCGGCGAGGTCTTCATCGGTACGGCGTAATGCCGCCAGGCCGATGGCCTCGACTTCAAGGATGTGCCGGGTTTCCCGGGCCTGCTCCGGCGAGCAACGGGACAGCGCCTTGAGCGTGTCCAGCGGGTCCACCACCGCACGCAGGTAACTGCCGTCGCCCTGACGGATTTCGATCAACCCGGAAAACGCCAGCACCCGCATGGCTTCACGCACGGTGTTGCGGCTGATGCCCAACTCGGCGCACAGCTCGGGTTCGGTCGGCAGACGCTCGCCGACCTGCCAGACGCCGCTGTTGATGCGCTGGCGCAACTGATCCAAGGCCTGATCGACCAGGGATCGCTTAATAAGTGGAGAAATTTCTGACATAGGATTCGCCCTCTCATCCAATCATAGGATGAATTTTCTGACATATTAGTCAGACTCGTGTAGGACGGCAACCACCTAGGGTCAATCGGAGACGCATGGAGCGGGATTTTCGATTGGTCAAAATTACCCTTTAAGGGTAATTTCAGGGAGAGGTTCAAGATTTCTTATGGAGAAGAACACACCCCACTACAACCTGGTGGTGATCAAGGAGGATGTCAGAAGGCTTGGGATAAACGCATTTACAGGGACTGCGCGCAAAAGCGGTCGAGACATGGGCCTGAGCCTCAGGGAAATGCTGGACGTCGTTTTCGAACTGCAAAACAGGATGTTGTACAAATCGATGACGACTTATAGCGACCATCGGGTTTGGCAAGACGTGTATCACATCACTTCGCATGATCTGGAGATCTACATCAAGGTCACTTATTGCTCAGGCGGTGAGCCTCCGGTGATCTCCTTCAAGGAGAAAAAACCATGAACACAAAACAATGCTTCAGTTGCGGAGCACCTGAAGGAATGCGGCACTTCGAGGGTCGCGCTGAAACCATGAGCGTAAAAGGCATGGAGCGTCGGCTTGATGATTTGTCTGGATGGGAATGTCAGGCATGCGGGGAGGTCATACTCGACCCCAATAGCGCGCAGCGTTATTCAGATGCGAGCGACGAGCTAGTCATTGCTGGCCGACAAATGATCGGTAACGAGATGAAGCGCATCCGCCGCAAGCTGCATCTGTCACAAAAGGAAGCGGTGCTGTTGTTGTCGGGTGGTGGACATAACGCATTTTCACGATACGAACGCGGCGACTCGCTCCCACCGAAAGCTTTGATAGTGCTGATGCGCTTGCTTGATCGTCACCCACACCTGCTCACCGATGCGCGCGCCTTGGGCGAAGGGGCAGATTTGAGAGGGTTCAAGGATACAGTGCACAAAGAAGACGAAACCCTGACCTTTTCCTGACCCCACAAAAAACAAACCCGGCACAAGGCCGGGTTCGTTTTCAAGCATCAACCATCAATGCAAGATCTGACTCAAGAACAGCTTCGTCCGATCATTCTGCGGATTATCGAAGAAGTCATTCGGCGCCGCTTGCTCAACGATCTCGCCCTTGTCCATGAAGATAACGCGATTCGCCACGGTGCGGGCGAAGCCCATTTCGTGGGTCACGCAGAGCATGGTCATGCCGTCTTCGGCCAGGCCGATCATGGTGTCCAGAACCTCTTTCACCATTTCCGGATCGAGTGCCGAGGTTGGTTCGTCGAACAGCATGATTTTCGGTTTCATGCACAGCGCGCGAGCGATCGCCACACGCTGCTGCTGACCACCGGACAGTTGCCCCGGGAATTTATGCGCCTGCTCCGGAATGCGTACGCGTTCCAGGTAATGCATGGCGATTTCCTCGGCCTTGCGCTTGGGCATCTTGCGCACCCACATCGGGGCCAGGGTGCAGTTCTGCAAAATGGTCAGGTGCGGGAACAGATTGAAGTGCTGGAACACCATGCCGACTTCACGGCGGATCGCTTCGATCTGCTTCAGATCGTTGGTCAGTTCCACGCCATCCACGACGATGCGGCCCTGCTGGTGTTCTTCCAGACGATTGAGGCAGCGGATGGTGGTCGACTTGCCGGAACCCGACGGGCCGCACAGCACAATGCGCTCGCCCTGCTTGACGTTGAGGTTGATGTCTTTCAGCACGTGGAACTGGCCGTACCACTTGTTGACGCCCTGCATCTGAATGATGCCTTCAGGACCCACAGGCTTTTTGATTGCTTCGCTCATTTACAGAGAACTCCTAACGCTTGTGGCCAGTGTCGAGCTTGCGTTCCAGATGCATGGAATAGCGCGACATACCAAAACAGAAAATCCAGAACACCAGGGCGGCGAACACGTAGCCTTCGGTGGCCATGCCCAGCCATTTCGGATCGGCAGCGGCTTGCTTGACGCTGTTGAGCAGGTCAAAGAGGCCGATGATGATCACCAGACTGGTGTCCTTGAACAGCGCAATGAAGGTGTTGACGATGCCGGGGATCACCATCTTCAGGGCTTGCGGCAGAATCACCAGGCCCATCGAACGCCAGTAGCCCAGGCCCATCGCAGCGGCCGCTTCGTACTGACCTTTAGGGATCGCTTGCAGACCGCCGCGCACCACTTCAGCCACGTAGGCCGACTGGAACAGGATCACGCCGATCAGCGCCCGCAGCAGCTTGTCGAAGTTCATGCCTTCGGGCAGAAACAGCGGCAGCATTACCGAAGACATGAACAGCACCGTGATCAACGGCACGCCGCGCCAGAACTCGATGAAGGTCACGCAAACCACACGAATCGCCGGCATGTTCGAACGACGACCCAGCGCCAGCACGATGCCAAGCGGCAAGGCTCCAGCGATACCGACGGTGGCGATCACCAGCGTCAGCATCAAGCCGCCCCACTGGCTGGTCGCTACGGTTTGCAAGCCGAATACGCCGCCGTGCAGCAGGCACCAGGCGACAATCGGATAGATCACCAGAAAGCTCAGCCCGTACACCGCTTTACGCGGGAAGCGCGAGATGAACAGTGGCGCCACGCCGATCACTGCCAGCCACACGGTCAGGTCCACGCGCCAGCGCAGGCCGGTCGGGTAGTAGCCATACATGAACTGACCGAATCGTTGCTGGATGAACACCCAGCAGGCGCCCTCCTTGGTGCAATCGGCCTGGGTGGTACCGATCCAGTTGGCGTCGATGATCGCCCACCCCAGAATCGGCGGAACGATCAGGTAGATCAGGTAGAACGCGAACAGCGTCAGCAAGGTGTTTAGCCAACTGGAGAACATGTTCGCGCGCATCCATGCCACTACGCCGATGCTACTGCTCGGAGGGGGCATGTCGGGTTTGAAAGTATGAGTACTCATGCGCTTTTCCTTACCGCTCGATCAGCGCAATGCGCTTGTTGTACCAGTTCATCAGCAGGGAAATGCTGATACTGATCGCCAGGTACACGCTCATGGTGATCGCAATCACTTCGATCGCCTGACCGGTCTGGTTCAGCACGGTGCCAGCGAACAGCGAAACCATTTCCGGATAACCGATACCGGCGGCCAGCGAAGAGTTCTTCGCCAGGTTGAGGTATTGGCTGGTCAGCGGCGGGATGATCACCCGCAGCGCCTGGGGAATGATCACCTTGCGCAGGGTCGGGCCTTCACGCAAACCGAGCGAACGGGCCGCTTCGGTTTGGCCGTGGCTGACCGACTTGATCCCCGAACGCACGATCTCGGCGATAAAAGCCGCGGTGTAAACGGTCAAGGCCAGGGTCAAGGCCAGCAGTTCCGGGATAAGCACCCAGCCGCCAACGAAGTTGAAGCCCTTTAGCTCGGGCATTTCCCAGTGCAGCGGAGCGCCGAAGATCAGCGCGCACAAACTCGGGATCACCAGCAATATCGCCAGACCCACCCAGAACTTGTGGAATGGCACACCGGTCGCTTCGAAGCGCTTGTTGGCCCAGCGGCACATCAGCACGACGCCGACGATGGCCACCACAACACTGATCGCGAATGCCCCGAAGCCGTCAGCCGCCAGCGCGGCCGGCATGTTCAGGCCACGGCTGCTGACAAAGAAAGTGTCGCCGAAGTTGTGGCTGTTGCGCGGTCCCGGCATGGTCAGGAACACCGCGAAGTACCAGAACAGGATTTGCAGCAGGGGCGGAATGTTGCGGAAGACTTCCACATACACGGTCGCCAGCTTGCTGATGATCCAGTTCGGCGAAAGACGCGCGACACCAATGATGAAACCCAGCAGAGTCGCCAGGATCACGCCGATGAAGGTCACCAGTAATGTATTGAGCAGACCGATCACAAACACGCGGGCATAGCTGTCCGCTTCGGTGTAGTCGATCAGGGTTTGAGCGATGCCGAACCCGGCACTGCGCTCCAGAAAGCTGAAGCCGGAGGTGATGCCCCGGTGTTCAAGGTTGGTTTGTGTGTTATCGAACAGGAACCAGCCCAGGGAGACGACGGCCACGATAGTGACGATCTGAAATACCCAGGCGCGCACTCGCGGATCGCTGAGGCTAAGCCTCTGCTTTGGTGCGCCGATTGAATTTTGCATGAAGTGCCCCGGAAAAAATGGAACAAGAACATCACCCGGCGGTTGGCCCGCCGGGTGATAGAACCATTAGCGCACTGGTGGTGCGTACTGAATGCCGCCGTTGTTCCACAGGGCGTTCAGGCCACGATCAATTTCCAGCGGAGTGTTCTTGCCGAGGTTTTTCTCGAACACTTCACCGTAGTTGCCGACCTGCTTGACGACCTGTACGACCCAGTCCTTCGGCAGTTTCAGGTCTTTGCCGTATTCGCCGTCAGCACCGAGCATACGAGCGACGTCCGGATTCTTGGTCGATTTGGCTTCGGCTTCGACATTCTTCGAAGTGATGCCGGCCTCTTCAGCGTTGAGCATGGCGTAGCCAGTCCAGCGCACCACGGCCAGCCACTCGTCGTCGCCGTTACGCACGACTGGACCCAGTGGTTCCTTGGAAATGGTTTCCGGCAGAACCACGTAGTCCTTCGGCGAAGCCAGTTTGCTGCGCTGGGCGAACAGCTGGGATTTATCCGAGGTCAGTACGTCGCAACGACCGGATTCCAGCGACTTGGCGCTTTCATCGGAGGTGTCGAACGTGATCGGGGTGTATTTCAGACCGTTGCCGCGGAAGTAGTCGGAAACGTTGAGCTCGGTGGTAGTACCGGCCTGGATGCAGATGGTTGCGCCGTCCAGCTCTTTGGCACTCTTCACGCCCAGCTTGTTGTTCACCAGGAAGCCGATGCCATCGTAGTAGGTAATGAAGCCCGGGAATTTCAGGCCCATGCCCGCATCACGGGAACTGGTCATGGTGGTGTTGCGCGACAGGATGTCGATCTCGCCGGACTGCAGCGCGGTGAAGCGCTCCTTGGCGTTCAACTGACTGAATTTGACCTTGGTCGCGTCGCCGAATACGGCAGCGGCCACTGCGCGGCAGAAGTCAGCGTCGATGCCGAGGATCTTGCCGGTAGCGTCCGGTACCGAGAAGCCCGGCAGACCGTCGCTCACGCCACATTGCACGAAACCTTTCTTCTGCACGGCATCCAGGGTTGCACCCGCCTGAGCGAACCCGCTGACGCCGAGAACTGTTGCTGCAGTCACGATCGCCAGAGTGGATTTCAACATCTTCATTCAAACCTCCAGTTTTGCTCTTGTTGTGTCGGAGCTTGAGTCCAGTCGCACCCTTTTGAGGCATTGCTGACCCGTGTTGGCTTTTTTTAGGGTCAACCGACGTAGGACCTTCGCTATGAGTCTAGTAGGAGAAAATCCACATCATGGACAACTCACTTCTCACCAATCGGCCGAACGGGCTGTAGCCCTTTCACGTTCGCTAAGCCCGTAGCGGCCATTGGCGAACATCCATCACCGGATTCGTTGCTATCCCGTCGCGAGTCGTACACTGATAGTGTTACCGACACCCGTAGGATGCTTCGTACAATGTCCTCCATAGCAAAGCCCGTACCACACCGGCCCCGGAAGCGGTTCAGCGACAGGTCAATAGCAAAACTTGTACCCTTGCGACATCTAATTAACGGATCACCCGGACGCGCACTCGAATCACGCACTCAATGAGAGCGCCCGCACATATTTGGAGCAACCATGACCGAGCCCTTGATTCTTCAGCCTGTTAAGCCCGCAGATGCCTGCGTGATCTGGCTGCACGGCCTCGGCGCCGATCGTTACGATTTCCTGCCGGTGGCTGAAGCGTTGCAGGAAAGCCTGCTCAGCACGCGCTTTGTCCTGCCGCAGGCGCCGACCCGTCCAGTGACTATTAATGGCGGATATGCCATGCCGAGCTGGTACGACATCAAGGCCATGAGCCCGGCGCGGGCGATCGACCGCGATGAGCTGGAAGCGTCCGCCGACCGCATCATCGAATTGATCGAAGAGCAACGGGCCAGCGGAATAGACGCCTCGCGGATTTTCCTGGCAGGTTTTTCCCAGGGCGGCGCTGTGGTGTTCCACACTGCGTTTTTGAAATGGCAGGGGCCATTGGGTGGTGTGTTGGCGCTGTCGACGTACGCGCCGACTTTCAGCGATGAACTGGAATTGTCCGCCAGCCAGCAGCGCATTCCGGTGCTGTCGCTGCACGGTCAGTTCGACAACGTGGTGCAGAACTCGATGGGGCGTACCGCCTATGAGTATCTGAAGGCCCATGGTGTCACCGTGACATGGCAGGAATACCCAATGGAGCACGAAGTGTTACCCGAAGAAATTCGCGACATAGGCGTGTGGCTGAGCGAACGCCTGCGCTGATCACGCGGGCTGTTTTCTCCCTCGGCAATCCCCTTTGATCCCTCCCCCTACGCCGCGCCCGTTTCTTGCATTACACTGGCCGGCGTACATTCCTTAACCAATTGATGAGATGACCGTGCTCAAAGCACTCAAGAAGATGTTCGGTAAAAGCGAGGCTGAGCAGCTCGCGCCAGTTCCCAGTGCGCCGTCGCACGCCCCCGGCCATCGCAGCGATGCCCGCCAGGCCGACCGCCCCGCTACCGTAGCGGCACCGAAACAAGAGTCACAAACGGCCGCCGTCGCCCCTTCATCTGCTGCTCCTGTTGCAGAAAGCGTGCACAACGAAGCACCGAAACCGGCCAGGCCTCGCCGCGAACCGAAGCCAAAGGCACCGGTCATCCCGTGGAAACTCGAAGACTTCGCCGTCGAGCCGCAGGAAGGCAAAACCCGCTTTCACGATTTCAAACTGTCTCCGGAACTGATGCACGCCATCCAGGACCTGGGCTTCCCGTATTGCACGCCGATCCAGGCGCAGGTGCTGGGTTTCACCCTCGCCGGCAAAGATGCCATCGGTCGCGCCCAGACCGGCACCGGCAAGACCGCCGCGTTCCTGATCTCGATCATCACCCAATTGCTGCAGACGCCGCCGCCGAAAGAGCGCTACATGGGCGAACCCCGCGCCCTGATTATCGCGCCGACCCGTGAGCTGGTGGTGCAGATCGCCAAAGACGCCGCCGACCTGACCAAGTACACCGGCCTGAACGTGATGACGTTCGTGGGCGGCATGGACTTCGACAAGCAGCTCAAGCACCTCGAAGCGCGCCACTGCGACATCCTCGTCGCGACGCCGGGCCGCTTGCTCGACTTCAACCAGCGCGGCGACGTGCACCTGGACATGGTCGAAGTAATGGTGCTGGACGAAGCCGACCGCATGCTCGACATGGGTTTCATCCCGCAAGTACGCCAGATCATTCGCCAGACCCCGCCGAAAAGCGAACGTCAGACATTGCTGTTCTCCGCGACCTTCACCGAAGACGTAATGAACCTGGCCAAGCAATGGACCACCGACCCGTCGATCGTCGAGATCGAGTCGCAGAACGTCGCCAACGAAAACGTCGAACAGCACATCTATGCCGTGGCCGGTGCCGACAAGTACAAACTGCTCTTTAACCTGGTCAACGATAACGGCTGGGAACGGGTGATCGTGTTTGCCAACCGCAAGGACGAAGTGCGACGCATCGAAGAACGCCTCGTGCGTGACGGCATCAACGCCGCGCAACTGTCCGGCGACGTCCCGCAGCACAAACGCATCAAAACCCTGGAAGGCTTCCGCGAAGGCAAGATTCGCGTGCTGGTCGCTACCGATGTTGCCGGTCGTGGTATCCACATCGACGGCATCAGCCACGTGATCAACTTCACCCTGCCGGAAGTCCCGGACGACTACGTGCACCGCATCGGCCGTACCGGTCGTGCCGGCGCCGATGGCGTGTCGATCAGCTTCGCCGGTGAGGACGACTCGTACCAGTTGCCGTCCATCGAAGAAAAGCTGGGCCGCAAGATCAGCTGTGAAACGCCGCCAACGCATTTGTTGCGCGCGGTTGAGCGCGCGCGTCCGCAGTAAACGACGTCATAAAAGAGAAGCGCAGCCGGATACGGACTGCGCTTTTTTTTCGTCCGGATTTTTCAACAGGTGCTTGCCCGGTAAAACTAAAAGTCCATAATGGACAAATTAGTTTAGATCTCACTTCCGGAGCCTGACATGTCCAGTACGCCCTACGTGATCGACCAAACCCAGGCCCATGAGCTGCTGATACGGATTGACGTGCCGCAAATCCTGCGCAAGCTGTTCCGCGACCTCGCTGCCGGCAACGCGGTGCAGCCGGCGCAGCAACGGGTGGAATTCCCGAAGGGCGCCGGTGACTTCATCAATTACCTGGGGGTGTTGGCCGAGGACGGCGTGTATGGCGTGAAGACTTCGCCGTATATCGTTCGCGAGCAAGGCGCACTCGTCACCGCATGGACGCTGCTGATGTCGATGCAGACCGGCCAACCGTTGTTGCTGTGCGATGCCGGTGAACTGACTACGGCGCGCACGGCTGCGACTACCGCAGTGGCCGTCGATGCCCTCGCCCCGCTGGATGCGCGGCGACTGGCGATCATCGGCAGCGGCAAGGTCGCCCAAGCGCACCTGCACTACGTGAAATCACTGCGCGACTGGCAGAGCATCAGCCTGTACTCGCCTTCGCTGACCGAAGACCGTGACACTCAGGCTCTGCTGAAAACCATTGCTCCAGACCTGAAGATCGCCAACAGCCGTGAAGCGGCGATAGCCGATGCCGACGTGATCATGCTCTGCACCTCGTCCGCAGGCCCCGTGCTCGACCCGGCCACCCTGAGCAAACCGGCACTGATCACCTCGATCAGCACCAACGCCCCACGCGCCCATGAAGTGCCACCGCAGAGCCTCAGCGACATGCAGGTGTTCTGCGACTATCGTCTGACCACGCCGGGTTCGGCGGGTGAGATGTTGATTGCCGCCGAGCAGCACGGCTGGGACAAGGATTCGATTGTCGGCGACCTCGCGGATCTGCTCAGCGAGAAAGTGCAGCGGCCCGGTTACGACCGTCACGTGTTTTTCCGCTCCATTGGTCTGGGTCTTGAAGACATTGCCCTGGCGAATGCGGTTTACCAATTACAGCGCTAACACCTCGACAGCTCCTACACGAGTTCTCGTAACCCTCGGAGATTTTCATGAGCCAGGCAGATTTCATCATCATCGGCGGCGGGATTGCTGGCGCTTCCACCGGCTTCTGGCTGTCACCGCACGCCAAAGTCATCGTGCTGGAACGTGAATCCCATCCGGCCTATCACTCCACCGGACGCTCCGCCGCACTGTTCACCGCCGCGTATGGCACACCGCAAGTACGCGCGCTGACCCAGGCCAGCCGTGAGTTCTTCGACAATCCACCGCCCGGCTTCTGCGAGCACCCGCTGCTGACCCCGCGCGGCGAAATGACCGTGGACTTCACCGGTGACGCCGCCGAACTGAATAACCAGTACCTCAGCGCCAAAGCCACGGTGCCACAGATGCAAATGCTCAGCGCCGACGAAGCCTGCGCGCGCCTGCCGATCCTGCGCCGGGAAAAAGTCCACGGCGCGATCTACGACCCGACGGCTTGCGATATCGACACCGACGCCCTGCATCAGGGCTACCTGCGCGGTATCCGTCGCAATAGAGGCGAAGTGCATACCGATTGCCAGGTGGTGAGCCTTGATCGCGACGCCAACGGTATTTGGCATGTGCAGACCAATGGCCAAACTTTCAGCGCTCCGGTGATCATCAACGCCGCCGGCGCCTGGGCCGACAAGGTCGGTGAAATGGCCGGCGCCCGATCGCTGGGCCTGCAACCAAAATGCCGTGCCGCATTCATTTTTGCCGGGCCCGAAGGCGTGGATATTCACCATTGGCCGATGCTGGTCAGCCTCGACGAATCGTTCTACATGAAACCCGATGCGGGCATGTTCCTTGGCTCGCCGGCCAACGCCGACCCAGTCGAGCCCCACGATGTGCAGCCGGAAGAACTGGATATTGCCATGGGCATCTACCAGATCGAGGAGGCCACGACCCTGACCATCCGCCGCCCGACCCGCACCTGGGCCGGCCTGCGCAATTTTGTCGCCGACGGCGACTTGCTCAGCGGTTTCGATCAGCAGGTGCCGGGGCTGTTCTGGGTAGCGGCGCAGGGCGGCTACGGCATACAGACTTCACCGGCAATGGGCCAGGCCAGTGCGGCATTGGTGCGCGGTGAACCGCTACCCGAGCACCTGCACCAGTTCGGGCTGGACAGCAGCATGCTATCCCCTGCCCGCCTCGCCTGATCCGCCGTCCGGATGACGCGCCCAACGGATTGCGGCACACTCGCAGCGCCTCCTGTTCACGGAGGCGTTGACGCTGCCTGGAGCTCCACTGTCATGACCGCCCCCGAATTCGACCCGGCAATGGATAACTTCCGTGCCATCGCCGACGCCATCGCCACGCTGTTCTTTCCTCACGCCGAAGTGGTGCTGCACGATCTGCGCACGCAGAAGGTCGACTACATCGCCAACAACTTGTCCAAACGCGAGATCGGCGACGAGTCATCGCTGGAAGACATGCTCAGCGAAGACGTCAGCGAGCGAAATATCGGCCCGTACGAAAAACTCAATTGGGATGGCCAGAAAATTCGCAGTCTGAGCACAGTCTTGCGCGACAGCGAAGACCATCCGCTGGCGGTGCTGTGCATCAATCTGAATATTTCGCTGTTCGAAAATGCCAAGGCTGCGCTGGATCTTTTTCTCTCGCCCAGCAAACTGATTCCACAACCGGATTCACTGTTTCGCGATGACTGGCAGGAGCGCATCAACACCTTCCTGCATGCGTGGCTGCGCGAACGACAACTGAGCCTTAATCTGCTGACCCGCGATCACAAACGCGAACTGGTGCTGGCGCTGCACGCCGAGGGCGCGTTCAAGGGCAAGAGCGCCTCGAACTATGTGGCCAACGTGCTGAACATGGGGCGGGCGACGGTGTACAAGCATCTGAAGGAATTGAAGGGCTGAAAATCTGCGGTGATTTTTCTGGCTCCATCGCTGGCAAGCCAGCTCCCACAGGTTCTGCGGTGATCACATATTTGTGCTCGACGCAGACAATGTGGGAGCTGGCGTGCCAGCGATGGCGGACTATCAGTCGCCGTAGATATCGGACTTGAAGTACTTCTCGGAAATCTTCTGATATTCGCCACTGGCGCGAATGCCATCAATCGCGCCATTCAACTGGCTGACCAACTCGGAATTGCCCTTGCGCACCGCAATCCCCGCCCCTTCGCCGACGTATTTCGGATCTTTCAACTCCGGCCCGACAAACGCATAGCCCTTGCCGCGCGGCATCGACAGGAAGTCGCTCAGTGGAATGGTGTCGGCAAAAATCGCGTCAAGACGACCGGCCGCCAGGTCCATGTAGATTTCTTCGTTGTTGCTGTAGCGCTTGACGTTGACGCCCTTGGGTTCGAACACCTCGGTGGCATAACGGTCGGTGGTGGTCGCACGCTGTACGCCGACGTTCTTGCCCTTGAGGCTGGCGTACTGGTCATCGACCGTGGCGCCGCCCTTCATCACCAGTCGCGACGAAGTGAAGTAGTACTTGTGGGTGAAATCCACTGACTTCTTGCGGTCTTCGTTGATCGTCATGGACGACAGCGCCATGTCGATTTTCTTCACTTTCAGGGAAGGAATCAGACCGTCGAATTCACCCTCGACCCACACGCATTTGACCTTCATCTGCGCGCACAGGGCATTGCCGATGTCGTAGTCGAAACCGACGATTTCACCTTTGTCGGTTTTCGAGGCGAAGGGTGGGTAAGCGGCTTCGATGCCGATGCGCAGGGTTTTCTCGGCGGCAAACGAGCTGGTGCACGCCAGCAGGCTAAGGGCCAGACCGGTGATGAGGGGGAGTTTCTTCATGTTCGTTCTCTCGCGGGTTATTGTTGGTTTGGCAAGACAGAAGAAAGAGCTGAACGGTGATTTTGTACTTGTAAATCCATACTGGACTTTAATGTATGGATCGTCAATCAGCAGAAAAAGCAAAAGATCGCAGCCTTCGGCAGCTCCTACATTGGGATGTCGTACACCCTGTAGGAGCTGCCGAAGGCTGCGATCTTTTTGGTGAAACAACAGGACTTACTTGTTCCAGCGATCCGCCGCCGCATGATCACTGTCGCGGCCTTCCACCCAGCGCGGGCCGTCGCTGGTGTTTTCTTTCTTCCAGAACGGCGCACGGGTTTTCAGGTAGTCCATGACAAAAGCGCAGGCATCGAATGCTGCCTGGCGATGGGCACTGGCGGCGCCGACAAAGACAATCGGCTCGCCCGGTTCCAGCGCGCCGATGCGGTGCAGCACTTCCAACTTCAACAACGGCCAACGCTGCTCGGCTTCGACGGCAATTTTGCCCAGGGCCTTTTCGGTCATGCCCGGGTAGTGTTCAAGGAACATGCCGGCCACATCGAGGCCATCGTTGAAGTCGCGCACGTAGCCGACAAAACTCACCACCGCGCCGACGCCGACATTGGCCGCATGCATCGCGTTGACTTCAGCACCCGGGTCGAACGGCTTGGCCTGCACGCGAATTGCCATGGCTCAGCCTCCGGTCACGGTCGGGAAGAACGCCACTTCGTCGCCATCGGTAACAGGCTCATCGAGTTGGCAGAGGTCTTCGTTGCGCGCGCACATCAGGTTCTGTTCGCACAACACCTCGGCGCCATCACGCTTGGCCAACAAAGCGCGCACGTCATCAACAGTGGCGAAATCGCCTTCGACCTTTATCGAATCAACACCGAGTGCTTCACGGTAACGGGCAAAAAACCTCACGGTCACGTTCATGGTTGCTCCGCCTGGAAGTGACCGCTCTTGCCACCGACCTTCTCCAGCAGCTTCACGCTTTCGATGGTCATGCCGCGATCCACGGCTTTGCACATGTCATAGATAGTCAGCGCAGCGACGCTGGCAGCGGTCAGCGCTTCCATCTCGACGCCGGTCTGCCCGGACAGTTTGCAACGGGCGACGATGCGCACGGCGTCTTCGCCTTCAGCGCTGAGTTCGACTTTGACGCCGGTGAGCATCAGCGGATGGCACAGGGGAATCAGATCGCTGGTTTTCTTCGCCGCCTGAATGCCGGCAATACGCGCTACGGCAAACACGTCGCCTTTGGGATGGCCGCCACTGACGATCATCTGCAGAGTTTCGGGGAGCATGCGCACCAGCGCTTGGGCCGTCGCTTCACGGAACGTCACGGCTTTTTCGGTGACGTCGACCATGTTGGCGCGACCTTGGGAATCGAGATGAGTCAGCACGGGATTACTCCTGATCAGGAGCGGGGATTGTAAACCTGCGGGTCAAATTTCCGCACGCTTGAATATGGCGTTCTTCGTATAGGGCATAAAAAACCGGGCGGATGTTGGGCCGCCCGGTTCTGTTGGAAGGATTAGAGATGCGATTCGGCGTATTCGGCCAGGATTGAGCGAGGCACCCCTTGCAGGGTGATGTGCACACCGTTGGGGAAATCCTTGAAGCGTTCGGTCAGGTAGGTCAGCCCGGAGCTGGTCGCGGACAGGTAAGGGGTGTCGATCTGCGCCAGGTTGCCCAGGCACACCACTTTGGAACCGGCACCGGCACGGGTGATGATGGTTTTCATCTGGTGCGGCGTGAGGTTCTGGCATTCGTCGATCAGGATCAGGCTCTGCTGGAAGCTGCGACCGCGAATGTAGTTGAGCGATTTGAACTGCAACGGCACTTTGCTGAGGATGTAGTCGACGCTGCCATGGGTGTTTTCGTCATCCATGTGCAAGGCTTCGAGGTTGTCGGTGATGGCGCCGAGCCAAGGCTCCATTTTTTCCGCTTCGGTGCCCGGCAGGAAGCCGATCTCCTGATCCAGACCCTGCACACTGCGGGTGGCGATGATGCGGCGATAACGCTTGCTGACCATGGTCTGCTCGATCGCAGCGGCCAGCGCCAGGATGGTTTTACCGGAACCGGCAGCGCCGGACAGGTTGACCAGATGGATGTCCGGATCAAGCAGTGCGTACAGCGCCAGGCTCTGATAGATGTCGCGCGGCTTGAGGCCCCAGGCTTCCTGGTGCAGCAGCGGTTCCTGATGCAGGTCGAGGATCAGCAGTTTGTCTTCCTGGATTTCCTTGATCCAGCCGACAAAGCCCTGTTCGTCAATGATGAACTCGTTGATGTGTACCGCCGGCAGGTTGTCGATCAGTTGCACCTGATGCCAGGTGCGGCCGTGGTCCTGACGGGTTTCGACCTTGCTCACGCGGTCCCAGAAAGAACCGGTCATGTTGTGGTAGCCGTTGGGTAGCAGGGACACGTCATCGACCAGTTGGTCGGTGCTGTAGTCCTCGGCCGCGATCCCGCAGGCGCGCGCCTTGAGGCGCATGTTGATGTCTTTGGTGACCAGCACCACAGCTTTCTGCGGATCACGGGTGTGCAGGTCGATCAACTGGTTGATGATTTTGTTGTCGTTCAGGTGCTCGGGCAGAATCAGGTTCGACTCGGCCTTTTTGCTCATCAGAATTGACAGCAAGCCCTTCGGCCCGCTCTTGCCGCGCTGGATCGGCACACCCAGTTCGACGTCCTCGGGGGAGGCGTCACCCAGGGTCTTGTCGATCAGCCGGATCGCCTGGCGGCATTCGGCGGCAACGCTGTGATGTCCGCTCTTGAGCTTGTCCAACTCCTCAAGCACGGTCATCGGGATCGCGACGTGGTGTTCTTCGAAATTAAGCAGGGCGTTTGGATCGTGAATCAATACGTTGGTATCGAGTACATAAAGGATTGGCTGGTTGGAGGAAGGGCTACGTCCGTGATCATCCATACTCGGTCACCTATGTCAGAGCCAGTAGACGCAATACCTTGGCGGTGCTGCGCCTCGAAGTGACTGCCGAAATCTCACCTGCGGAGATTCAAGTGACTGCAAACAAACGGGTCTTGGAAGACGCCACCTGTGTTGCAGGTTTCGGCGGTCTGTCTTCGTAATACTCCAAAACCCATGACATAAAAAAGCACTTTGACGGTTTTTTTAAGTTTATTTTGCAAAGTGACGAAAAGCCCTTGGCGGACCGCCCTGCCCCCGTTAGAGTCGGAAGTCCACCTGCACTGAAACCTCTGAAAAAATCACCCCAAGCCCAATGTTTCCGGGCTTTTGCCGTTTCTCAGCGAAACGCGTCCTGACAATCCTCCCAGCCGATGCCACTTTGCGCAGTTTGTGTGATCAGCCACGGCATCGCGGTCTTCACCGCATCCTGCTTCATGTTGAAATTGATCACTCCATGGCGCCACAACAGCATCAGGGTCAGCACCCGCTGCGCGCTCTGGGGCCCCTTGAGTTTGCCCGCGCCATCCTGGGCGTCGATGTCCCACAACGCCACTTGCAGACCCTGGCTATTGAAGAAACCTTGTGCGTCACTGCGGCGCTGGCCATCCGGCGGGCGGAACAGCGGCACGTAGTTTTCCGGCAATTTGTTCCTGACCAGATCAGCGCTGCGCCGCACCGAGTCCTGCCAGTCCTGCCAATGGCTGTGGGAACGGAACTCCCAACCCTGCACGCCGACGCATTGTTGCGAAAACGCCGCTTGCAGGTTGCTCACCGAACGGTCACCCAGCCGCGCCTGAATATCCTTGCCAAGCATGAAGAACGTGCCGCTCATGTTCGCCTTGCGCAGGTACTCGGTGAGCCAGTCGGTGTTGTCCGGTTGCACGTTGGCGGCGCTGTCGAAGGTCAGCAGAAACAGCCGGTCATGCATTTCCTCGCCGTTGCGCTCGTAGTCGCCAAAACGATCGAATTCGTTGCTGTTCTGAGGCGAAAGCGCAGCCTTGCGCATCAACTCGTCCAGATAGAGCAAATGGAAGATCCGGCTTGGCTCGGCCCACTTGGTGTAATAGCTGTCATCGCTGACCACGAACTTGGCGGCTTGCTCGCGCAGAGTCGGCAAGTCTTCGACGAGGAAGCAGAACGAGGCGTCCTGATCGCAGCTCTGCTGAGCGAAGTTGTAGTTGGCCAGCAGACGCTGCCACAGCCGTTGGCGCAGGCTATTAACCGCGTCGATATTGACCGTGCGCAGCCCCAGGCGCTGGGCCAGGGCGGCTTCGTCCATCGACTCGGTGCCCAGCAGACCGCGGGCGAACATGAGGATTTCCGCCCGCGATGCCACGTCGAACAGCGTAGGGCTGCTCAGTTGCTCCGGCCAGGTACTGCGATCCAGCGTCGCCACATCGCCCGGCGCCGCAACGGCACCGAAGCTCAATAGCCACGCGGTGAATAAAAGAACAATGCGCAATGGGATGTCTCCGTAACAAAACCCGGGCGGCACTATAGCTGATCCCACACAGTTCCCTCAGCAACACAGATTCCCATGTGGGAGCGAGCCTGCTCGCGAATACGGATTCAGATCCGCCATCGAAGTCGACTGATGCACTGCTTTCGCGAGCAGGCTCGCTCCCACGGGGGATTGGGGCCAGCCGTCGATCACCTATGGACTTGATAGCTGGAGTCAACACCGACAACCCCCTAGAATCGCCCCCACGATTAAAGGAGACGACTTCATGCTGATGGTGATTTCCCCCGCCAAGACCCTCGATTACGAAACACCGCCGGCGACCCAGCGCTTCACCCAGCCGCAATACCTCGACCACTCTCAGGAGCTGATTCAGCAATTGCGTGAGCTGACGCCAGCGCAGATCAGCGAATTGATGCACGTCTCAGACAAGATCGGCGGGCTCAACGCCGCACGTTTCGGCAGCTGGACGCCAGCCTTCACCCCGGAAAACGCCAAGCAGGCCCTGCTCGCATTCAAGGGTGACGTCTACACCGGTCTCGACGCCCAGTCCTTCAGTGAAGCGAATTTCGATTACGCACAAAAACACCTGCGCATGCTCTCGGGCCTTTATGGCCTGCTGCGCCCGCTGGATCTGATGCAACCCTATCGCCTGGAAATGGGCACCAAACTGGCCAACGCGCGCGGCAAGGATTTGTACGCGTTCTGGGGCACGCGCATCAGTGAATGGCTGAATGAAGCATTGGCCGAGCAAGGCGATGATTTGCTGCTCAACCTGGCGTCCAACGAGTACTTCTCTGCTGTCAAACGCACCGCGTTGAATGCGCGAATCATCAATGCCGATTTCAAGGATCTGAAAAACGGTCAGTACAAGATCATCAGTTTCTACGCGAAAAAGGCCCGTGGTTTGATGAGCCGCTTCGTGATCCAGGAACGCATCAACGACCCAGCCCAGCTCAAGCAGTTCGATGTGCAGGGTTATCGCTACAGCGCCGAGCAATCGAAACCGGACAATCTGGTGTTTTTGCGCGATCACGCCCCCGAATAAAGCATGCCCGTTGCACGACTCTTTCTATAAAGAGTCGTGCAGGTCGCACGATGTCAAAAATCCCCCGCCTGTTTTTGCCATTTTTATGGCGCCAAAAAAATATCCCCATCTTTTCTAATATTAGTTTCACTCGACACTGATCTTTTTTTTCAGTAGTGGCACCTAAATTTTTTCACCGTAGTGGCACAAAACTATCTAATGTGATTATTCGCCTGTTAATAAAGGTCGAAAACGAAAGTGCTATCAAATTGAGACTAGTGCCATCTAGGACAATATTTCAAGAAATTTCAGATTTCGCGATGAGCGGGCAGGAACTTCGTCCAAATGCATAGCTCATACCACCGGTAACGATTCTCGCCGAGTTTGTACGAGATAACTTACGCAGGGTCGATAGTCATGTAACCAAGTTGTCACAGCAACTTGCCTAGATGACTAACCAGTCTGAAAACAACTTGATGGACAGGAGATACGCACCATTAATATCCCCTGCAAGGCCATGACCGCGCCCCTATAAACGTGCTCGCCTGAGCACCCAACCGCTTGATTTTAAAGGCTTCTACCTGACATCAAGCGCGTAAAAACGACTGCACCAAGATCTTCAGACATGAAGATTGGCTGCAAAACAGGGCAAGTCATAACAACAAAGCCTGGTTGCGCACATCTTGAGTGCACTTATTTAGACACTCGAAACTTAGTATGCCTGCACACGGCATTGTGGCGCCTGTATGCCGCACTTTCGAGTGCACTAATGAACGCTGAACACCATTAACTCCGGCCCTCTAACGGCCTGATATATACAGAGGTAATTGCGATGCGCATCAGCATATTTGGTTTGGGTTACGTTGGCGCAGTGTGTGCCGGTTGCCTGTCTGCACGGGGCCATGACGTGATTGGCGTCGACGTTGCCAAAGACAA
This sequence comes from Pseudomonas sp. LBUM1648, assembly GCF_059716145.1. Taxonomy (NCBI): domain Bacteria; kingdom Pseudomonadati; phylum Pseudomonadota; class Gammaproteobacteria; order Pseudomonadales; family Pseudomonadaceae; genus Pseudomonas; species Pseudomonas sp. LBUM1648. Next base: position 1,095,973 of record NZ_CP166808.1, on the reverse strand, counting down.
GATCGACATGATCAACGCCGGTAAATCGCCGATTGTTGAACCGGGCCTGGGCGAACTTCTGCAACAGGGTATTCAGACCGGTCGCCTGCGTGGCACGACCAACTTCGCCGAGGCGATTCGTGACACCGATCTGTCGATGATCTGCGTCGGTACGCCGAGCAAGAAGAACGGCGACCTGGAACTGAACTACATCGAAGCGGTATGCCGCGAGATCGGTTTTGTCCTGCGTGAAAAATCCACCCGCCACACCATCGTCGTGCGCAGCACCGTACTGCCGGGCACTGTCGCAAACGTTGTCATCCCGATCCTCGAAGATTGCTCCGGCAAGAAGGCTGGCGTTGATTTCGGCGTTGCGGTCAACCCTGAGTTCCTGCGTGAATCCACCGCCATCGCCGACTACGACCTGCCACCGATGACCGTCATCGGCGAGTTCGACAAGGCTTCGGGCGACGTTCTGCAATCGCTGTACGAAGAACTCGACGCGCCGATCATCCGCAAGGACATCGCTGTCGCCGAGATGATCAAGTACACCTGCAATGTCTGGCACGCGACCAAAGTGACCTTCGCCAACGAGATCGGCAACATCGCCAAAGCGGTCGGCGTCGATGGCCGTGAAGTGATGGAAGTGGTCTGCCAGGACAAGACCCTCAACCTGTCCCAGTACTACATGCGCCCGGGTTTCGCTTTCGGCGGCTCCTGCCTGCCAAAAGACGTGCGTGCCCTGACCTACCGCGCCGGTTCCCTGGACGTCGAGGCACCGCTGCTCAACTCGCTGATGCGCAGCAACGAATCGCAAGTGCAGAACGCCTTCGACATCGTTGAAAGCCACGACAAACGCAAAGTCGCCCTGCTCGGTCTGAGCTTCAAGGCCGGCACCGACGACCTGCGCGAAAGCCCGCTGGTAGAGCTGGCAGAAATGCTGATCGGCAAGGGTTACGACCTGAGCATCTACGACAGCAACGTCGAGTACGCCCGTGTTCACGGCGCGAACAAGGACTACATCGAGTCGAAAATCCCGCACGTGTCGTCCCTGCTCAACGCGGACTTCGATTCGGTGGTCAACAACTCCGACGTGATCATCCTCGGCAACCGCGACGAGAAATTCCGCGCGCTGGCTCAGCAAGCACCGCACGGCAAACAGGTCATCGACCTGGTCGGTTTCATGGCCAAAGCCACCGACACCGGTACGCGCACCGAAGGCATTTGCTGGTAACGCAGCCCTAAGCGACAAGCCTCGAGCTGCCAGCCAAAGCGTTTCGCTTGCAGCTCGAAGCTTGCGGCTTGAAGCCTTCTCACCTTCGGATGACGTTGATGACCAAGCTCAAACATTTTTTTCTGCAATCCGCCGGCTGGCTTTTTTATCTCAGTCTGCTGATGGGCCTGGCCTTGATGCTGCCCACGTCCACATTCGACTCCGAGTCGAAGGACTTCATTTTCCTGATTGGCGCAGTGGGTATCTGGCGCTATTCGATGGGTGCAACGCACTTTGTGCGCGGCATGATTTTCCTCTACATCGTTTACCCGCACCTGCGCCGTAAAGTGCGCAAGCTGGGTAAAGCGGCAGATCCGTCGCATGTGTTTCTGATGGTCACCAGTTTCCGTATCGACGCGCTGACCACTGCGCAGGTCTACAGCTCGGTGATCCGCGAAGCCATCGACTGCGAACTGCCGACCACCGTGGTCTGCTCGATCGTGGAAATGTCCGATGAGCTGCTGGTCAAGGCGCTGTGGGCACGGATGAATCCGCCTGAGCGAGTCAAACTCGACTTCGTGCGCATTCCCGGCACCGGCAAGCGTGATGGCCTGGCCTACGGTTTCCGCGCGATCTCCCGTCACCTGCCAGACGACCGCGCCGTAGTGGCCGTGATCGATGGCGATACCGTGCTCGGCGAAGGCACCGTGCGCAAGACCGTGCCGTGGTTCCAGTTGTTCGGCAATGTCGGCGGCCTGACCACCAACGAGTTCTGCGAAGTACGCGGCGGCTACATCATGAGCGAATGGCACAAGCTGCGTTTCGCCCAGCGTCACATCAACATGTGCTCGATGGCCCTGTCCAAGCGCGTGCTGACCATGACCGGGCGCATGTCGGTGTTCCGTGCCACCGTGGTCACCAACCCGGAGTTCATCGCCGACGTTGAAAGCGACTCGCTGCAGCACTGGCGTCTGGGCCGATTCAAGTTTCTGACCGGCGACGACAAGTCGAGCTGGTTCAGCCTGATGCGTCTCGGTTACGACACCTTTTACGTGCCTGACGCGGCGATCAACACCGTTGAACACCCGCCGGAAAAGAGCTTCATCAAGGCCAGTCGCAAACTGATGTTCCGCTGGTACGGCAACAACCTGCGACAGAACTCCCGCGCCTTGGGCCTGGGTGTGAAACGCCTCGGCGCCTTCACCTCGGTGGTGCTGTTCGATCAGCGCGTGTCGATGTGGACGTCGCTGCTCGGTCTGACCGTGGCGATCATCGCCAGCTTCAAGTACGGCACCGCGTTCATCCTGGTTTACCTGCTGTGGATCGGCATCACCCGCCTGATTCTGACCCTGCTGTTGTCCTGCTCCGGTCACCGGATCGGCCCGGCCTACCCGGCGATTCTTTATTACAACCAGATCGTCGGTGCGCTGGTGAAGATCTACGTGTTCTTCCGCCTCGACCAACAATCCTGGACTCGCCAACCCACTTCCCTGACCCGTGATCTCGCCAGCTTTCAACGTTGGTTCAACACCTGGTCGTCTCGGACCATGACCTTCTCCGCCGGCAGCATTTTCGTCGCCGTGCTGCTGATGATGGTCTGACCCGCCCCTATTGAATTAACAAGGAAATCGCCCCTATGAATACCGCCGTCAACGCCAACGTAGTGCATGAATCCGAAGCCCAGCGCCAACACGCCCGAGTGAAAATCCCGGCCAAGCTGCGTTTCTTCGGCCCCGACCGGACGCCAATGGAAGCACGGGTCCTCGACCTGTCCGCCGGTGGTCTGGCGTTCAACGCCGGGCAAATGCCGCTGACCATTGGCGAGGTGTACAAGGCCCGCCTGCAATTCGTCATCGACAACCTCGGCCTGGCCATGGACGTTGAACTGCAGGTGCGCTCCTTCGACCGCCAGACCGGCCGTGCCGGTTGCCAGTTCCAGAACCTTGAGCCGCAGGACATTTCCACCCTGCGCCACTTGATCACTTCGCACCTGGCCGGCGACATCGTCAGCATGGGTGAAGTACTGGCGACCCTGCAGCGCGACAACTTCACCAAGGCGCGCAAGGTCAAGGATGGCGGCAGCGGCATGACCCCGTTCGGGCGTCTGAAAGCAGTGACGTTCAGTGCCGGTATTTTTGCGGTCGGCCTGGTTGCGGCGGGTTTCATTTTCAAATCGGTGTACGGCATGTACTTCGTCAGCCATGCACAGGCGGGCCTTGTCAGCGTACCGGGCATGAACATCACCATGCCGCGCGACGGCACCGTGCAGAGTCTGGTCAAGTCCGACGGCGTCGCCGCCAAAGGCGCACCGCTGGCGACCTTCAGCACCAGCATGCTCGACGTGCTCAAAGGGCATCTGGAAGAAGACCAACTGTCCCCGGCCAAGGTTGAAGAACTGTTCGGCAAGCAAATGACCGGCACCCTAACCTCGCCGTGCGATTGCACCGTGGCCCAGCAACTGGTGGCCGACGGTCAATACGCGAGCAAGGGCGATGTGATCTTCCAATTGGTACCGCGCAACACCGAGGCGAATGTGGAAGCACGCTTCTCCTATCGCCAGTTCGGCGACGTGCGTCCGGGCACCCCGGTGAGCTTCCAGATCGCCGGCGAAGACAAGATCCGCACCGGCAAGATCGTCAGCAGCACCAGCCTGAAAAGCGCCGACCTGTCCTCCGATATCCGCGTACAGATCAAGCCTGACGAGTCGCTCGACAGCAGCCTCGCCGGCCGTCCGGTGGAAGTGAACAGCGACCGTGGCCCGAACCTGAACTGGCTGATCGACAAAGCCATGGCTGCCGGTCTTTAAGTCGAGGACATGCCTGTGACTAGCCCAATCAGAATCCTGCCGGTTCCGCTGACCCTGGCCATGGCAATTGCCCTGGCCGGTTGCGCCGGCCTGCCCGATCAGCGTCTGGCCAACGAAGCGCTCAAGCGTGGCGACACCGCCACCGCCGCGCAGAACTACCAGCAACTGGCCGATCTGGGTTACAGCGAAGCGCAAGTGGGCCTCGCCGATATTCAGGTCGACAGCCGCGATCCTGCGCAAATGAAACAGGCCGAAGCGACGTATCGCGCAGCGGCCAGCGTTTCGCCTCGTGCTCAGGCTCGTCTCGGTCGCTTGCTGGTGGCCAAACCCGGTTCCACCGAAGCCGAGCACCACGAAGCCGAGACCCTGCTGAAAAAAGCCGCCGCCAATGGCGAAGGCAATACGTTGATCCCGCTGGCGATGCTGTACCTGCAATACCCGCACAGCTTCCCGAACATCAACGCCCAGCAGCAGATCGACCAGTGGCGCAAATCCGGCTACCCCGAAGCAGGTCTCGCGCAAGTGCTGCTGTATCGCACTCAAGGCACCTACGACCAGCATCTGGATGACGTGGAAAAGATCTGCAAAGCCGCGCTCAACACCACCGACATTTGCTATGTCGAACTGGCCACGGTCTATCAGAAACGTGCCCAGCCTGAGCAACAGGCTGAGCTGATCAAGCAGATGCAGGCCCGTTACAGCCATGGCACCGTCACCGCTCAACGCGTCGATTCGGTTGCCCGCGTACTGGCCGATTCGACCCTGGGCAAGACCGACGAAAAAACCGCGCAGTCTTTGCTTGAGCCGATTGCTCCAGGCTACCCGGCGTCGTGGGTGACCCTCGCGCAACTGCTTTACGACTACCCGGAACTGGGCGACGTCGACCAGATGATGAAGTACCTGGACAACGGCCGCGCCGCCGACCAGCCGCGCGCCGAGCTGTTGCTGGGCAAGCTTTACTACGAAGGCAAAATGGTTCCGGCTGACGCCAAAGTCGCCGAAGAACATTTCCAGAAAGCCGTGGGCCGTGAAGTCGCTGCCGATTACTACCTCGGCCAGATCTACCGCCGTGGTTACCTGGGCAAGGTCTATCCGCAGAAGGCTCTCGACCATTTGCTGACCGCTGCGCGCAACGGCCAGAACAGCGCCGACTTCGCCATCGCCCAGCTGTTTTCCCAAGGCAAGGGCACCAAGCCCGACCCGCTCAACGCCTATGTATTCAGCCAGTTGGCCAAGGCGCAAAACACCCCGCAAGCCGATGAACTGGCGACGACTATCGCTGCCCAGTTGCCGCCCGAGCGTCTGGCCGAAGCCCAGCGCCTGCTGCGACAGGAACAGGCCAGCCGTGGCGCCCTGAATCAGAACACGCTGCAACTGCACGCCCTGCAAGAAGAAGACGGCGAGGAAAAACTATGAAGCTCAATCCATTCGTGAAGGCCGGCATTGGCCTCACTTTCGCGCTGATCTGGTCTTGCCCGACACTGGCTGCGATGACTGAAAGCAAAAACTTCGGCCTCGAAGTGAAAATCACCGGCCAGTCCGAAGACGACCGCGACCTCGGCACCGCCAGTGGCGGCGACGTCAACGGTGTCGGCCTCGATCTGCGTCCGTGGGTCTACGGCGAAAGCGGCGCGTGGAGCGCCTACGCCATGGGCCAGGCCGTGACCTCGACCGACATCATCGAGACCGACACCCTGCAGCAGTCCGACAGCGACGGCACCCAGACCACCGACAACGGTGATCGCAAGACCAAGAAAAACTACCTGGCGATGCGTGAGTTCTGGGTCGGCTACAGCGGCCTCACCCCTTACCCGGGCGAGATGCTCAAGTTCGGTCGCCAACGCCTGCGCAATGACGACGGCCAATGGCGCGACACCAACATCGAAGCGCTGAACTGGACTTTCGACACCACCCTGTTGCGCGCCAACGTCGGTGTTGCCGAACGCTTCAGCGAATACCGCACCGACCTCAAAGAGCTGGCACCGAAAGACAAGGATCGCCTGCACGCCTACGCCGATGCCGCTTACCAGTGGACACCGGGTAACTGGGTCGGCATTCGCGGTCACCATACCCACGATGACGGCAAACTGGATTATCCGGAGCCGGGTGTTGCCGCTGATTCGCTGGACAAGAAAGAGAACGGCGACATCAGCTGGCTCGGTCTGACCGCCGACAGCGATGCCTACAACTGGCGCAACACCAACACCGTCAACTACTGGGGCAGCATCACCGGCATGAGCGGCGACCGCGACACGGTCAACGCGCTGAACGCCGATGGTTCGCGCCCGGCGCAAGCCAAGCGCAGCGATGACGTCGACGGCTGGGCCACCGACATCGGTGTGCGTCTGCGCCTCGACCCGCAATGGCAAGTCGGTGCCGCCTATGCCCGCGCCAGCGCCGATTACGAACAGACCGGTCTGGAAAGCAATCGCTCGAACTACACCGGTACCCGTTCGCGCGTACACCGTTTCGGCGAAGCCTTCCGTGGCGAAATGAACAACATGCAGACCGCCACCCTGTTCGGTTCGTGGATGCTCAACGACGAGTACGACGCCAGCCTGATCTACCACAAGTTCTGGCGCGTCGACGGCAGCAAACCGGTGGGCAGCAATGGCATCAACGCCGTGGAGAACAACACCGACAACGTGACCGGCGCCATCCTCTCCAGCACTTCGCTGCCACTTCAGGACGGCAACAAGGATCTGGGTCAGGAGATGGACCTGGTCGTCACCAAGTACTTCAAGCAAGGCCTGTTGCCGGCGGCGTTGAGCCAGTCGATCGACGAGCCTTCGGCACTGGTGCGATTCCGTGGCGGCGTGTTCAAGCCGGGCGACGCCTATGGCAGCCAGGTTGATTCGTACATGCACCGCGCGTTCATCGACGTGATCTGGCGCTTCTGATGCAAACCGCGAAGGGAGTGCCCGACATGAACCATGCAAGGAAAGGCTCGCTCAGCCTGTTGGCCGGCGCAATGCTGCTGGCCTCGGCTGGTGCCTTCGCCACGGTGGAACCGGCCAAGCCTGTGACCACCGCCAAAGAGTTGCAGCAAGCCAAGACCTACACCGTCAGCAGCGCACCCACCGAGGCGCTGAACCTGGCCGCGCCAAAACTGCCGGACATCTCCGGCTACACCGCCGAAGCCGCCGCCGCGAAAATCGTGCGCAGCAAAGCGGGCAAGGTCAGCGTGCGCCGGATGATGCAGGAAGACGCCCTGAAGGACTTCATCGGCGGCGACAACAAGATGGCCGAATGGGTGGTGCGTCAGCATGGCATCCCGCAGGCGATCTTCGTCGACGACGGTTACATCAACCTCAAGGAGCTGGCGCAGAAACTGCCCAAGCAGTATTTCAGCGAGACCTCGCCGGGCGTGTACCTGTCGAAGTTGCCGATCGTGGTTGGCCGTAAAGGCATCCTCGAAATCGACGGCCAGACCCAGGAATTGCGTCTGTCCCAAGAGGCCGGTTCGTTCCTGGTCAACGACGGTCAGTTGTTTGTGCGTGACACCAAAGTCACTGGCTGGCGCGAGAAGGAAAACGGCCCGGCGACGTTCCGTTCGCCGAAAGAATTCCGTCCGTTCCTGCTCGCCTGGGGCGGCACCGAGACCTACATCGTCAACAGCAAGATGGCCAGTTTCGGTTACGCCAACAGTAAGTCGTACGGGGTGAGTATTTCCCAGTACACGCCGAACATGGCCAAGGTGCTCAAGCGTTCCGAGCCGACCGGCTGGATCGTCGGCTCCGAGTTCTCGGACATGTGGTACGGCTTCTACTGCTACGAGACCCGCGACTTTGTGGTCAAGGGCAACACCTACAAAGACAACATCGTCTACGGCATCGACCCGCACGACCGCTCCCACGGCCTGATCATTGCCGAGAACACTGTTTACGGCACGAAGAAGAAGCACGGGATCATCATTTCCCGTGAGGTCAACGACAGCTTCATCTTCAACAACAAAAGCTACGACAACAAACTCTCGGGCCTGGTGATCGACCGTAACAGCGTCAACAACATCATTGCTTACAACGAGATCTACAAGAACCACACCGACGGCATCACCCTCTACGAGTCTGCCGACAATCTGCTGTGGGGCAACAAGGTCATCAGCAACAAGCGCCACGGCATCCGCATTCGTAACAGCGTGAACATTCGCCTCTACGAAAACATCGCCATGGCCAACGGTCTGACCGGCGTCTACGGCCACATCAAAGACCTGACCGACACCGACCGCGACATCAAGCTCGACCCGTTCGACGCGCAAGTGTCGCTGATCGTGGTCGGCGGTGAACTGGCGGCCAACGGCAGCGGCCCGCTGTCGATCGACTCGCCTTTGAGCGTCGAGCTGTACCGCGTATCGATGCTGGCGCCGACCAAATCCAGCGGCATCAGCTTCAACGGCATCCTCGGCGAGCGCCAGGATGAAATTCTCGACTTGCTGGTGCGCCAGCAGAAAGCCGTGCTGATCGACCCTGTCGAACGCCAGACAGAAATGCAGGACTGAGGATAATTTTATGCACCCACACTTGATCAAATTACTCAGCCTGTCGGCCCTGACCGTGGGCATTCTGGCGGCCAGCAATGGCGCCCGTGCCGATGAGGCTGCCGGCGCTACCCCGCCGAAGTTCACCGCCGATCCGTGCTGCAACCTGTGCCCTGAAGCACACGACGCGAAGAATTACACCACGCGTTATCAGCAGAACTTCACCACGCTGGTGCAGGCCCAGGGCGACTGGCTGTTCCGTACCCAGGAAGACCTGCGCACCGAATTCAACACCACCCCGGCCGGCTACAAGCGCATGCAGCAACTGCACGATGCGTTCAAGAGCAAAGGCGTCGAGCTGGTGATCGTCTATCAGCCGACCCGTGGCCTGGTGAACCGCAACAAGCTCAACCCGCAGGAAAAAGCCGCGTTCGATTACGAGAAGGCGTTGGGTAACTACAAGACCATGCTCGGCCGTTTCGCCAAGATGGGTTACGTGGTGCCGGACCTGTCGCCACTGACCAACGAATCGCTGCCAGACACCCTGCCCGCCCACGACTTCTACTTCCGCGGCGATCAACACTGGACGCCATACGGCGCCCAGCGCACAGCGAAAATCGTCGCCGAGAAGGTCAAGCAGATCCCGGCCTTCGCCGACATTCCCAAGCGTGAGTTCGAGACCAAAAAGTCCGGGCGCATGGGCAAGACCGGCACCCTGCACAACATGGCCGGGCAACTGTGCGGCACCAGTTATGCGATCCAGTACATGGACCAGTTCACCACCGAGCCTAAGGGCGAAGCCGGTGACGGCGATCTGTTCGGTGATTCCGGCAACCCGCAAATCACCCTCGTGGGTACATCGCACAGCGGCAAGAACTACAACTTCGCCGGCTTCCTCGAAGAGGCTATCGGCGCCGACATTCTCAACGTCGCCTTCCCCGGCGGTGGTCTGGAAGGTTCGATGTTGCAGTACCTGGGCAGCGACGAATTCCAGAAGACTCCACCGAAGATTCTCATCTGGGAATTCTCGCCGCTGTATCGCCTTGATCAGGAAACCATCTATCGCCAGATGATGGCCCTGCTCGACAACGGCTGCGAAGGCAAAGATGCACAGATGACCGGCAGCGCCACGCTGAAGCCGGGCAGCAAACAAGAACTGATGGTCAACAGCAAGAACCTGAACCTGCAGAACAGCAGCCATCAGGTCGACATCCGCTTCGCCGACACCTCGGTGAAAACCCTGCAAGCCACCCTCTGGTACATGAACGGTCGCCACGAGGACATCAAGATCGAGAAACCGGAAACCTCCGACACCGACGGTCGTTTCGCCTTTGAGCTGCGCACGGACGAAGACTGGGCCTCGCAAAACCTGCTGGCGGTCGAAGTCCAAGGGCCAGAAGCCGGCGTCGCGCCACAGAAAGTCGAAGCGAAAATCTGCAAACGCAACGTATTCCCGAGCGCTGGGCAACAAACCGCTCAGGTCGGGCAATGAGGTCTGCTATGCGAAACTCGAAACTGAAAACTCTTTTAGCGCCGACGCTGCTCGGGCTGGCGATCTTCGCCGGCACCGCGCAGGCCGCCGCACCACTGCGTCCACCTCAGGGCTACTTCGCGCCTGTGGATAAATTCAAGACCGGCGACAAAAGCGAAGGCTGCGATGCAATGCCGACGCCGTACACCGGGGCGTTGCAATTTCGCAGCAAATACGAAGGCTCGGACAAGGCCCGTTCGACATTGAACGTGCAGTCGGAAAAAGCCTTCCGCGACACCACCAAAGACATCACCACGCTGGAACGCGGCACCGCCAAACGCGTCATGCAGTTCATGCGTGACGGTCGCCCGGAGCAGCTCGATTGCACGCTGAACTGGCTGACCGCGTGGGCCAAGGCCGATGCGTTGATGTCCAAGGACTTCAACCACACCGGCAAGTCGATGCGCAAATGGGCGCTGGGCAGCATGGCCTCTTCGTACATACGCCTGAAGTTCTCCGACTCGCATCCGCTGGCTCAACACCAGCAGGAGGCGCAGGAGATCGAAGCGTGGTTCAGCAAAATGGCCGATCAGGTGGTCAGCGACTGGGACAACCTGCCGCTGGAAAAAACCAACAACCACTCGTACTGGGCAGCCTGGTCGGTGATGGCGACGTCCATCGCGACCAACCGCCGTGACCTGTTTGATTGGGCGGTGAAGGAATACAAGGTCGGCGTGAATCAAGTCGATGCTGACGGTTTCCTGCCGAACGAACTCAAGCGCCAGCAACGCGCCCTCGCCTATCACAACTACGCCCTGCCGCCGCTGGCAATGATCGCCAGTTTCGCTCAGGTCAACGGTGTGGATTTGCGTCAGGAAAACAACGGCGCGCTGAAGCGTCTGGGTGATCGCGTATTGGCCGGCGTGAAAGACCCGGACGAATTCGAAGAGAAGAACGGCAAGAAGCAGGACATGACCGACTTGAAAGAGGACATGAAATTCGCCTGGCTCGAACCGTTCTGCACGCTCTACACCTGCCCGGCCGATGTGATCGAGAAGAAGCGCGGAATGCAACCGTTCAAGACCTTCCGCCTCGGCGGCGACCTGACCAAGGTCTACGACCCGTCCCATGAAAAGGGCAACAAGGGTTCTTGAAAGGCGAAGAGCAAAAGCCCCTCACCCTAACCCTCTCCCGGAGGGAGAGGGGACTGAACGAGGTGCTTTTCAGAAATTCGCCGACCTGAAATATCGAGCCGATCTCCTTTTCTGAAGACCATGGAGATCTGGCTCCCTCTCCCTCCGGGAGAGGGCGGGGGGTGAGGGGCGCGGTCTGACGGCCAGCTCCGACCTCAAGCAAGCACTGTGTCACCCCTCCACTACCACGGGGGGTTTGGGGGGGCCTTGGCCCTTGACTGTTGGTTCAAACATGGAGAGATCGGGATGGTATTTTCATCCAACGTGTTCCTGTTTCTGTTCTTGCCGATCTTTCTCGGCATGTACTACCTGAGCGGGATTCGTTATCGCAATCTGCTGCTGCTACTCGCCAGCTACGTGTTCTATGCGTGGTGGCGGGTGGACTTCCTGGCGCTGTTCGCTGCCGTCACGTTGTGGAACTACTGGATCGGCCTGAAAGTCGGTGCTGCCGGCGTGCGGACCAAACCGGCGCAACGCTGGCTGTTGCTCGGCGTGGCGGTGGATCTGTGCATCCTCGGCTACTTCAAGTACGCCAACTTCGGTGTCGACAGCATCAACGCGATGATGACCTCGGTCGGTCTGTCGCCGTTCATCCTGACCCACGTGCTATTGCCGATCGGTATCTCGTTCTACATTTTCGAGTCGATCAGCTACATCATCGACGTGTATCGCGGTGACACCCCGGCGACGCGCAACCTGATCGACTTCGCGGCCTTCGTGGCGATCTTCCCGCACCTGATTGCCGGCCCGGTTCTGCGTTTCCGCGACCTCGCCGACCAGTTCAACAACCGCACGCACACCCTCGACAAATTCTCCGAGGGCTGCACACGGTTCATGCAGGGTTTCATCAAGAAAGTCTTCATCGCCGACACCCTCGCCGTTGTGGCCGACCATTGCTTCGCCCTGCAAAACCCGACCACGGGTGATGCCTGGCTCGGCGCACTGGCCTACACCGCGCAACTGTATTTCGACTTCTCCGGTTACAGCGACATGGCCATCGGCCTGGGCTTGATGATGGGTTTCCGCTTCATGGAAAACTTCAAACAGCCGTACATCAGCCAGTCGATCACCGAGTTCTGGCGCCGCTGGCACATCAGCCTGTCGACCTGGCTGCGTGACTACCTGTACATCACCCTCGGCGGTAACCGTAAAGGCACGCTGATGACCTATCGCAACCTGTTCCTGACCATGCTCCTCGGTGGTCTGTGGCACGGCGCGAACATCACTTACATCGTCTGGGGTGCGTGGCACGGCATGTGGCTGGCAATTGAAAAAGCGCTGGGTCTGAACACCTCGCCGCGCAGCCTCAACCCGATCCGCTGGGCGCTGACCTTCCTGCTGGTGGTCATGGGCTGGGTGATCTTCCGTGCCGAGAACCTGCACGTTGCCGGGCGCATGTACGGCGCGATGTTCAGCTTCAGTGACTGGTCGCTGTCGGAACTCAATCAGGCCAGCCTCACCGGTCTGCAAGTGGCGACGCTGGTGGTGGCTTACGTGACGCTGGCGTTCTTCGGCTTGCGTGATCTGTACACCCATCAGCCACCGGTCAAAACCAAGCCTGCGGTCGATGTCGAAGCCGACGGCCCGGCCGCTGCGACCCCAGGAATGATCAAGGCAGCCCCCGGCGAAAACCCGGCGAGCATCCACGAGCCTGGCTACACCGTCGGCGTCGACGCCCAGGTGCAACCGGCCTACTGGACGGCTGACTGGTCGCGCTACGCAATGCGCGCCGCGATTCTGCTGCTGTTCATCGCCTCGATTCTCAAACTCTCGGCGCAAAGCTTCTCGCCGTTCCTTTACTTCCAGTTCTGAGGGATCTGACATGACCCGCTCATTACGCATCTTCTACATCGCCCTGTTCCTGGTGACCCTGCTGGTCTTGGGTCTGTGGTCGGTACGCAGCTTCTTCGGCTTCAGCACCAACGCCGACGCCACGGTGCTCAACGGCCGATGGACCAAAGCCGTGGAAACCCACTATGACGAAGAGTTTCCAATCAAGCGCCTGGGCACAAACCTTTGGGCTGCGCTGGATTTCAAACTGTTCAACGAAGGTCGTCCGGGCGTCGTGCTCGGTCGCGATCAGTGGTTATACAGCGATGAGGAATTCAACCCGATCGTCAACGAAGAGCTGAACCTGCAAGGTAACTACGCGCTGGTCGAAGGCGTGCGCCAGACCCTGAAGGAGAAAGGCGTGAAACTGGTGATGGCGATTGTGCCGGCCAAGGTTCGCCTGTACCCGGAACACCTGGGTGAAGTGAAACCGGCGAGCATCCACGCCAACCTCTATGAGGATTTCCACAAGCGCGTTGCGGCGGACAAGATCCTCGCCCCTGACCTGCTCAAGCCATTGCAACAGGCCAAGCAGAACGGTCAGCAAGTGTTCCTGCGCACCGACACGCACTGGACGCCTGAGGGCGCCGAGGTTGCGGCCAACACCCTGGCGAAAACCATCACTGACAAGTTCCCGCTCAGCGGCGAGCCGCAGCGCTTTGTCACCACGCCTGCCGAGAAGGTCACGCACAAGGGCGACCTGCGCCTGTTCCTGCCGCTGGACCCGCTGTTCGAAAACCTGATGCCGGCGCAAGAACCGCTGCAAAAGCGCAACACCGTGGCCGCTGGCGAACAGCCTGCCGGTGACGACGCGCTGTTCGCCAACAGCGAAGTACCGGTCGCACTGATCGGTACCAGCTACAGCGCCAACCCCAACTGGAACTTCGTCGGTGCGCTGAAACAAGCGCTGCACAGCGACGTGGTCAATTACGCCGAAGACGGCCACGGCCCGATCCTGCCGATGCTCAGCTACCTGAAAAGCGATGACTTCAAGAACAGCCCGCCACAGGTGCTGATCTGGGAGTTTCCTGAACGATATCTGCCTGTGAACAACGAAATCGGTGACGCCGACCCGCAGTGGGTCGCAGAGCTCAAACAAGCCGGCGCACGCCAACAAAACGTAGCTGCAAACACTAAATCCGAGACGCCCGACCGGGCGCAAAACTGAAAGAGAGGTACACCATGACTTTCACTACTACGCATCAAAGTCTCGTGAAAAGCTTCGCACTGGTTGCTGGCCTCAGCGTGCTTTCCGTACCTGCCTTCGCCGGTGGCGACGCCGCCCTCTACGGCCCGACCGCACCGAAAGGCTCGAGCTTCGTGCGCATCTATAACGCCAGCAACGCTGAAGTCAGCGCCACCGTCGGCAGCACCAACCTGAGCGACGTTGCGCCTCTGGCCAGCAGCGACTTCAGCTTCATGCCGGGCGGCGACTACAGCGCCAAGGTCGGCAGCCAGACCCTGCCGGTAAAACTCGCCGGTGATCACTATTACACCCTGGTCAACAACGCTTCCGGCGCGCCGCAACTGATCGAAGAGCCGCCGTTCAAGAACAAGCAGAAATCCCTGGTGCGTGTGCAGAACCTCAGCGACAAGCCGCTGACCCTGAAGACCGCCGACGGCAAGACCGACGTGGTGCCGAACGTGGCGGCCAAGGGCCGTGGCGAACGTGAAATCAACCCGGTGAAAGTCAGCCTGGCGCTGTACGAAGGCGACAAGAAAGTCGGCGACGTGAAGCCGGTTGCCCTGGAGCGCGGTGAAGCAGCAGTGCTGTACGTCACCGGTTCGGGCAGCAGCCTGTCGCCAGTCTGGGTGAAACGCCCGGTGTCGACGCGCTAATCAATTTTCCGATGAGACGCTGATCCCTGTAGGAGCTGCGGCACGCTGCGATCTTTTGACTTTGCTTTTAAAGATCAAGATCAACAGATCGCAGCCTTCGGCAGCTCCTACAGGGGGAATGCGGTGGCCTCTCGGTACGAGACAAAAACAAGAGTGAAACGACACAACGTTCGTGCCTCTAACCAAATCGATTTTATGGAGTAAACAATATGATTCCGGTGATCTTGTCAGGTGGTAGCGGTTCACGTCTTTGGCCGCTTTCGCGCAAGCAATTCCCTAAACAGTTCCTGGCCCTGACCGGCGAACACACCCTGTTCCAGCAAACCCTGGAACGCCTGGTGTTCGAAGGCATGGACACGCCGATCGTGGTCTGCAACAAGGATCACCGTTTTATCGTCAACGAGCAGTTGGCCAACCGCAAGCTCGAATGCCAGCGCATCCTGCTGGAACCGTTCGGCCGCAACACTTCGCCGGCCGTGGCCCTGACCGCGATGATGCTGGTCAATGAAGGTCGTGACGAACTGATGTTGGTGCTGCCGGCCGACCATGTTCTCGAAGACCAGAAAGCCCTGCAACGCGCCCTGGCCCTGGCCACCGTCGCCGCCGAAAACGGCGAAATGGTGCTGTTCGGCGTGCCGGCGACCAAACCGGAAACCGGTTACGGCTACATCAAGTCCACCGCTGATTCGCTGCTGCCCGAAGGCGTCAGCCGCGTGTCGCACTTCGTCGAAAAACCGGATGTGAAACGCGCCACCGAATACGTCGAGTCCGGCGGCTACTACTGGAACAGCGGCATGTTCCTGTTCCGCGCCAGCCGCTTCCTCGAAGAACTAAAAAAGCACGATCCGGACATCTACGACACCTGCCTGCTGACCCTTGAGCGCAGCGAACAGGACGCCGACACCGTCACACTGGACGAAGCCACCTTCGCCTGCTGCCCGGACAACTCCATCGACTATTCCGTGATGGAAAAAACCCAGCGCGCCTGCGTCGTGCCGCTGACTGCCGGCTGGAGCGATGTCGGTTGCTGGTCGTCGTTGTGGGAAGTCAACGAGAAAGACGCCAACGGCAACGTCACCAAAGGCGACGTGGTGATCCAGGACAGCAAGAACTGCATGATCCACGGCAACGGCAAACTGGTGTCGGTGATCGGTCTGGAAAATATTGTGGTGGTCGAAACCAAGGACGCCATGATGATCGCCCACAAGGACAAGGTTCAGGGCGTCAAGCAGATGGTCAACACCCTCAACGAACAGGGCCGCAGCGAAACCCAGAACCACTGTGAGGTCTACCGTCCGTGGGGCTCGTACGACTCGGTGGACATGGGCGGACGCTTCCAGGTCAAGCACATCTCGGTCAAACCGGGCGCATGCCTGTCGTTGCAGATGCACCACCACCGCGCCGAACACTGGATCGTGGTCAGCGGCACCGCCGAAGTGACCTGCGACGACAACGTGTTCCTGCTCTGCGAAAACCAGTCGACCTACATCCCGATCGCCTCGGTGCATCGCCTGCGCAACCCGGGCAAGATCCCGCTGGAAATCATCGAAGTGCAATCGGGTTCGTATCTGGGTGAAGACGATATCGAACGCTTCGAAGATATCTACGGCCGCTCCACCCCGATCGAACGCGGCGTGTCGGTGAAGACCATCGCGCAGTAAACGATCCGCAAGACAGAAGCCCTCGCCCAGCCCACTGCGTCCCCTATCCGCAGCGGGTTGGGCGGGGGCTTTTTTAGCCCTGCGAATGTTGTCGGGTCAGTTTGGGCCGGGTGCTCCCCCCCAGCGATTGCTGTCTGCCGGCGTAGGGCGTGGGCGAGATCAGCCCAATGAAATCCTGGGTTCGATTGAGCGTTTGAACGGTACTGAAGGTCTGCATTGACAATTCGGAGACCGCTTCCAGCAGTTCAGTGTCTGAGCCGCCGACCGTCGCCAGCTCGGTCAATATCGCTTGCGTCCTGAACGACACCATGTCGATGTTTGCCGAAATATGTTCGTAGGTGTCACTCAACGTCCCTGCATTCAAGCCTTGCGATGCATGGATGAACTCCCTTCCTGTCCGGATCAGTCCCGGGGTCTGCGATCCCAACGTGTCGGCGACTACCGAGATCACTTTGTCCTCAACCTTGGCGCGCGCCATTTTCACCAGTCGTGATCGACCGTCGGAAGTGCGCGGATCATGTGCTGCCAGTTCCAGTTTCACTGTGGCAAGACCGAGCGATTTTTTCGGCTCGACGCTTTCAACGAAAGCCTTGGGATTCAGTTCGCTACCCTTGAAATTGATAGGGCGGTTCAACTGATAGGTGTCCACGACCTTGTCGATTGCTGCATCCGCTGCCTTGCCGGCGAGCTTCGTACCCAGTTTCCCTCCAAGCACGGCCGCTCCCGGCCCCAATGCCCCGCCCAATGCAGTGCCGGCCGCGCCGCCCAAGGCTTGCGCCCCCGTGCTGACCGCGCGGCTGATCAGTTGCGTACCGACTCGCCTGGCCAACGCCTGAAACCGGTGTCGTGCCTGGGTGTGGTTGAGCAACGAATTTCTGACATCCGCCGCTGCCGAGGTGACCGAGTCCAGCAGTGCCTTCTGCTTTTGCGCGCTGTCAGCCAGCGCTGACGTAGAAGTATCGCTCTTCCCGCCGCCATCGCTGTCAACATGCCTCATGGGAGAGTTACCGACCATCTGGTAAAGATTCGGCCCGTCAATAAAGCCTTTCGGGTCAGGGTTGAGCCATCGCTGCAACCAAGGCATGTAATAGCGATAACCGTAGTAATAACACCCGGTCGCATCACGCTCCTTGCCCGAATAGTGGAGGGTTTTGTAGCTGACTTCGGTGTCCTTGCTCCACGCCGTCTCGCCGAACGGGTGGAAGGTTTCCTGGCTGATGACGCGGGCATCCTCACCCAATTCCAGGCTGGTCGAGCCCAAATGATCAGTGAAGGTGTACCGATAGTGGTCGTTGGAACCGGTTGGCGGTGCGCTTTGCCAGTGCAAGACCCGCACGCTGTTGAGCGCCCCCTCGACGGTGATCACTTGCAGTTGTTCTACGTTGCCTGTGTCACTGCGCAACTCCAGTCCAGGCAAATAGCGCACCTGGGCAACGACACCACGGGCATTTGTCTGCAATAAACGCGTCTTGCGCACACGCTGACCGGCGCCGTCGTAACAATAGTGTTCAAGGTCATTGCGTCCGCCGGCACGTTCGACCGGCGTGACCGATTGCAACTGATTGCGCAAAT
Organism: Pseudomonas sp. LBUM1648; assembly: GCF_059716145.1. Lineage (NCBI taxonomy): Bacteria > Pseudomonadati > Pseudomonadota > Gammaproteobacteria > Pseudomonadales > Pseudomonadaceae > Pseudomonas > Pseudomonas sp. LBUM1648. The sequence continues at coordinate 1,077,932 of NZ_CP166808.1, read as the reverse complement.
TCCACGTCAGTGATCGCACGGCCTCGAGCGCTCGCAGATTGCCACGCAGATCAAACGCCGCAGCGATTTCCTCTTCCGTGGGCGGTACATCGGCGCGGTAAGGCAAACAGCGATTGCTGAATCGCGCGGCGCGCAGCTTGCGACCATTACGCGCGCCAACATGCGTCAGCTCCAGCAAATTGCCGGACTCGTCGTAACGATAACTCTGGCGGTAATTGCTCACGGCGCCCGGATCGGCTCGTCCGGGCGTCGCGGGTCCCTGGCTCGCAGCACCCGCCTCCCAGCCAGTTGCCTCGCGCAACTGGTAACGACTGTCGTAGATAAAGAGACTGATCGGATCGATGCGCTGATTGGCGAAATAGCGGATCGGCAGTGCCTTGTCCTCGATGCTCAGCACATTGCCCGTCAGGTCATAGTCGTAGATCAGATGCTGCAAGATTTCGCCGTCGCTGTTCTCGGCCTGACGCACTTGCAAACGGCCGTCTTCAGCTCGATAGCGCAATGTCGTCAATACGCGGTTTCCGGCCCGTTCCTGCGTGACTTTCCCGTCAGCGTTGTAACGGATATCGCTGACCAGTGTTTGAGGTTCGGACTGATGCTTCAACTGCAGGTAACTGGCCCGCAAACGTCCATCGAGCGTCAACTCGATCCCCTGATGATTATTTCGCGCATCCACCTGTCGGAGTACCTGACCCAGCGGCCCGAAATGCCATTGGCTCGTCGCGCCCTCGCCGGGTTCTAGCAACTTCATGCGTTCATCAATCGGCTCAGGCCAATCAGGGGTCACGAGGTTCTGCATGAAGTGCCGGGTGTTCTCTGTGCATTGGCCGCTGATCGCAAAGTGTTCGAATAACACACTGCCTGCCGGGTCATCGTGGCGGATCAACTGGCCGAGCTGGTTGCGGCTCGGTTCACCAGCACCAGGCGGACCATAAACAAAGCGCTCGACGCACCGTTGCGGCTGCGATTCGCCTTCTTCGAACACGGCCACTGGGCGCAGCAACGAATCGTGCCGGATTTCGCGACGGGTTCCACGACTGTCGCACTCGAGCAGCACTTGCGCGCCGAGACCGTGCAACGCAACCTGCGTACCGGCATCGACGCTGTCCGTGCGCAGCACCTGGCCGTTCAACAGATAAACCATGGCCAGACTGGCCGGCGTCAGAGGATCGCTCATTTGCAGCGCCCACAAACGTGGATCCCACTGGTCGACAGCACGCCCCGCCGCGTCATGAAAGGTGCGGTGCACGAGAGTCTGAGCGGCGCCAGGATACTCGGCGCGCCAGTAGTCGACTGTACGGATCGGCAGCCCACGCGGGTCGCTCACTGAAAGCGTCGGTGTTTTGCTGTGCATGCCCATATTTTTGCTCCGTTGCGTGGGGGTATCTCAGCAGTGACTGGGCATTGATGCCTACTGTCAGAAATTACAGTTCCGACCAATGGCACAATGGCCTGATACGCGAATGTCCATTCCGGCAACCCTTCGGTAGGATGTGGGTCACGAGTTCAAGGAGCGTTCACACATGTTCATCGGCGTTTTGCTGGTCTTCACTTGGCTGATCCTGTTGTTGCGCTATCCGGCCAAGGCCTTGCCCGTCTCGGTGGCAGCCGCCATCGGCCTCGGCCTGGTTGCCATGTGGGTGGTGTGGCTGGACAACCGCGAGATCAAACAACTGGCGCGCCTTGAACTGCGTATCAGCTATGCGCCCGAGCAGTGTCCGGCGGATCGTCCGCTGCAATTGAAGATGAACAACGGCAACAGCGTGCCGCTGACCGAACTGCGCTGGCGCATTGCAGCCTATGCACCGGGCGACACCGTCAATCTGGCCGACAATCAATACAGCGCCCCGCGCTACCGCGGCCCCGGCGAATTGCAGGCTGGCGGCAATTGGGAAGACTGCTTGCCGATGCCACCGCTGCGTCCCGGTTATCGCCCGCAAACCCTGGAGTTTCGCGCCGAGCGATTGCAGGGCAGCTTCTCCGACTGATCCCCTTCCCCACTCTTTTGCACAAGGAATGCGCCATGCCCGTTGCGTTGATTACCGGATGTTCCAGCGGCATCGGCCGCGCCCTCGCCGATGCATTCAAAACCGCCGGTTATGAAGTCTGGGCCAGTGCGCGCAAGGCTGAAGATGTCGCATTGCTGGCGACAGCCGGGTTCACCGCCGTGCAACTCGACGTCAATGACAACGCGGCGCTGGAACAACTCGGCGAACGTATCAACCAGCAACACGGCGGCCTCGACGTGCTGATCAACAACGCCGGTTATGGCGCCATGGGCCCGCTGCTCGACGGCGGCGTGCTGGCCATGCAGCGCCAGTTCGAAACCAATGTGTTCTCGATTGTCGGCGTCACCCGCGCACTGTTCCCGGTGCTGCGCCGTGGCAAGGGGTTGGTGGTGAATATCGGCAGCGTGTCCGGTGTTTTGGTCACACCGTTCGCCGGTGCCTATTGCGCCTCGAAAGCAGCAGTGCATGCCTTGAGCGATGCATTGCGCATGGAACTGGCGCCGTTCGGCATTCGCGTGATGGAAGTCCAGCCCGGCGCGATTCAATCGAGCTTCGCCAAGAATGCCGGGCATGAGGCTGAGCAGTTGATCAATGAACAATCGCCGTGGTTTCCATTGCGAGAAGGGATCCGCGCGCGGGCCAAGGCCTCGCAGGACAAACCGACAGCGGCCAGTGAATTTGCCGCAGCGTTACTGGGGGCTGTGCAGCAGAACAAGCCGCCACGGTTAATCCGCATCGGCAACGGCAGCCGGGCGCTGCCATTGTTGGCGGCTTTGTTGCCGAAGGGGTTGCTGGAGTCGGCGTTGATGAAGCGCTTCGGCTTGCGCGGCCAACTCTGACACCGCGTTATCGTTCTTCGCGAGCAGGCTCGCTCCCACAGTGCAACGCGAATCCAATGTGGGAGCGAGCCTGCTCGCGAATGGCAGCACCTCGGTCTGTCAGTTATCCACAGCGTCCTGCTTCACCACCACCGTACAAGTAATCCCCGCCGCCAGCAGCACGCCCTCCGGTACTTCATCAATGTGAATACGCACTGGCACTCGCTGTGCCAGACGCACCCAGTTGAAGGTCGGGTTGACGTCGGCGATCAGTTCGCGGCTTTCCGGGTTGTCGCGGTCGTAGATGCCGCGTGAAATGCTTTCCACGTGGCCCTTCAGGACTTCGCCGCTCATCAACTGCATGTCGGCCTTATCCCCAACGCGAACGTGCGGCAGTTTGGTTTCTTCGAAGAAGCCGTAGACCCAAAACGAATTCATGTCGACCACGGCCATTTTCGCTTCGCCGATGCGCGCGTAGTCGCCGCGATGCACGTTGAGGTTGGTCACGTAGCCGTCCACCGCCGCGCGCACTTCGGTGCGTTTGAGGTTGAGTTCGGCGGCTTCCAGTTGCGCCTGCGCATGCTGATAGTCGGCCAGCGCGGCGTCGGCGATGTTACTGGCGTCGTCGCGGTTTTCCTTGGAGATCACCAGGTTGTCCAGATCGGCGCGGCGATGGGCGTTGACCTTGCGCATCTCCCACGTCGACTTGCGTGAAGCGACCAGCGACTGCGCCTGTTTCACTGCGATGCGGTAATGCTCGGGGTCGATCTGCATCAGCAAATCGCCCTTCTTCACCAATTGGTTGTCACGCACCGGCACGTCGATCACTTCACCGGTGACGTCGGCGGCGACGTTGATGATGTCCGCGCGCACCCGACCGTCGCGGGTCCACGGCGTGTTCATGTAATGCACCCACAAAGTCCGGCCGATCCACAGCGCAAGGGCCAGCACCAGCAAGGTCGCGAGCAGGCTGAAAAACTTTTTCATCAGAGCCTTCTTCAGAGATAGAGAGTCAACGGTAAACAGTCAGCGCCATCGCGCCGAACAGGCAGGTAAACAGGCTCAGGCGCAGCAGCGCCGGATGCCAGAAGAAGCGGTACAGATCGAAGCCCGACAAGAACCGATCCACCGCCCAGGCCAATGCCGCAGCGATGAAAAACATCAGGGTCATGGTCGGCATGTACACACCGTGGAAAGCGATTTCACGAGGCATGGGCAAGTCCTTCAGGCTTGGCGTGTGCGAAAGCGCCAAGCGGTGATTGCGGGTCGAGCAACGAGGTGCGAATGAAGTGCAGATAGCTCTTCACCCGGCGCAGGGCCGAGGTATCGAAGTGCGGCGCGAACGGTTCGTCAGTGGCGGCGACACGGCTGATCGCGTGATCCACCGCCACCAGCGCGCGCTCCAGATTGCTTGAGTTCGGTTGCAGAAACAGCCGCACCAACGCCCGGCCCATCACACGGATTGCCTGACGCCACGGTTGCGATTCGGCATAGGCCGGGTGCACCGGCAGAATCGCCTGCTCCTTGCGCAATTCAATGATCGCGTGGCCGACTTCCAGCACCACGAACATCCAGCGCAAAAGGCTCTTTTGCACCTTCGGCTCACCGGCCGCCAGACCATAAGCCTGATGCAACAAGTCGCGGGTACGGCTCTCGAAACTCGACGCCAGCCCCTTGAGTTTGCCGCTGATCGCATAGACCACTTGCCCACGCAGATCCTGCTCCAGCCGTCGCCACAACCAACGGCTGTTGGGCGGCAAAATTATCGCGCCCGCCGCCGCGCACACCAGCATGCCCATGACCATGGCGATGTAGTCGTTGATGAAGGTGTAGGGGTTGTAGATGGTCAGGTTGTCAGGCACCGAACCGGTGCTGAAGAAGATCAGCAAACCGAGACCGACACCGGCATATTGCGGCCGCGACGTGAGGAACGAACCCAGTACGATTACCGGCGCGAGCATCACGCACAGCAGCGGAAAACCGTCGATCCACGGGAAGATGAAAAACATCTCGACGAAACCGATCAGCGCACCAAGGAAAGTGCCGCAAGCCATCTGAAAGGCCATGCGTTTCGGGTTCGGCGTGGCAGCGGAAAGGCCCACCGTGGCGGCGGCGATCAGGGTCATTGTCGCGCCACTCGGCCACGCCGTCGCGACCCAATAACTGCCCAGCACGATCAGGATGAACGACGCACGAATCCCCGAAGCGGCCGCCGCCCACCAGTTGGTTTGCGGGGTGAACGGCTCGTCCCAGCGCTCGCGTTCGTGGCGGTGATCGGCCAGGGAGGCGTGGGTCTGCGCGTAACCGTGCAGATCATCGACAAAGCGATAGAGCAACTCATACGCGGTGTGGAAATCCAGTTGCTCGGCGTCACTCGGCTCGCTCTCCTGAAAGGTTGCGCGCAGGCTGCGCACCCGCGCCGGCAAGCCTTCCTTGTAGGTCGCCAGCGCCATCGCCAGCCGCGCGGCATCGGGGCTGGTCAGTGCCCGGCCGCTGAAACCGTCGAGCACTTCGGCCAGATCCTGCAAGCCCGGTCTGATCGCCGCCACAACGTGTTCTTCATCATTGCCGCGCAGGCGTTCGAGCAACTGATGCAAGGCATTGAAGCGCGTGGTGATGCCCATGAACTCGCTGTTCAAACGGCTCAGGCGACCATTGCGCCGACGCATGTGCGGGTCTTCGAACACGGTCACGCTGCGCAGCCCTTCCAGCCCCACAGCCTCGGCGATGAAACGCACGTTGCTCGCTTCAAAGGATTCGGTTTTGCTGCGTCCGCGCAAGCCATCGGTGACGAACAAAGCGAACACCCCGAAGCGCTGGTACAAGGCGTTGCGCATCGCCGCGCTGGCGGTTTGCGGCAGGATCGCGGCGCTGACCACCGTGGCGCAGAGAATCCCCAGCGAGATCTCCAGCACCCGCCACACCGCGGCCATGAACGCACCGTCCGGGTGCGCCAGCGCGGGCAAACCGACCATCGCGGCGGTGTAGCCGGCCAGGACAAAACCATAGGCGCGGAAGTTACGGCAACGCGCCGCACCGGCCGAGCAGATACCGACCCAGATCGCCAGCGAGCCGAGGAACAGTTCAGTGTTTTGCGCGAACAGCGCAATCAGCGTGACCATCATCGCTGACCCCGCCAGGGTGCCGAGGAAGCGATAGAAACTCTTGGCGAACACCTGACCGCTTTGCGGCTGCATGACGATGAACACGGTGATCATCGCCGTGCGCGGTTGCGGCAATTCCAGACGCATCGCCAGCCACAGGGTGAGGAACGCGGCGAGCAACACCTTGAAGATATAGACCCAGGTCACGCCATCACTGCGCGCCCAGTCAAAGAAACCCCGGCGCCATTCCAGGGAGTAGAGCCAGCGCAGTGGTGCGGGCAAGGGAGTCATTAAATCTTGCTCAATGAATGAAGAAAAAATCTGTGAATCACACAATTCCTGTGGCGAGGGGATTTATCCCCGATGGGCTGCAAAGCGGCCCCAAGAAAAGCGAATGCGGTGTGCCAGGCAGAACCGGTATGCAGGTGTTGGGGCTGCTGCGCAGCCCATCGGGGATAAATCCCCTCGCCACAGGAGTTCACCGCCCTCGGGTTCAGGTTCACCGCAGGAGAGCCGGGGTTTTCGGGGCTTGGGTTTGCTCGGCCGTCGGCACGTCGTTACCGGCACCAAGGCCACCCCCCAACGCCGTCACCAACTGCGCATGCGCCGTCAACCGCGCCGCCTGCACCTGCTGCTGCACTTGCTGCTGCTTGAACAACAACGTCTGCGCATTGAGCACGTTGAGGTAATCGGTGAGGCCGCGTTGATAGGCGATCATCGCGATGTCGTAGGTCTTCTGCGCCGTGGCCACGGACTCGGCGGCGAAGCCTTGCTGCTTGTCCATCGACTCGCGGCGGATCAACTGGTCGGAGATGTTCTTCAGCGCATTGACCAGCGTCTGGTTGTAATGCGCCACGGCAATGTCATAACCGGCCGACGCTTCACCCAGTTCGGCACGCAAGCGCCCGCCGTCGAAGATCGGCAACGAGATCGCCGGCCCGACGTTGTAGGTGAGTTTCTTGCCGGTCAAAAACTCCAGCGCGCCGCCGCCGGTGGCCATGTAGCCGAGGCTGCCGACCAGATCAACGTTGGGATAGAAACCGGCATGCGCCACCTCGATCCCGCGCGCCTGCGCCGCCACTTGCCAGCGGCTGGCGACGATGTCCGGACGCTGACCGAGCAGTTCAGCGGGCAGTGCCGACGGCAACTTCAGCGCCGCGCCAAGCGACAGCGTCGGACGCTGCAACTGTGCGCTCGCCCCCGGCCCTTTGCCTGCCAGTGCGGCGAGTTGATTGCGACTGAGGGCGATCTCTTCGTCCAGCGCATCGAGTTGCCGATGAGTTTCCGGCAACGGCGTTTCAGCCTGGCTGACTTCAAAGTGCGTGCCGATCCCGCCGTTCAGGCGTTTTTGCGCCAGCTCAAGAATCTGCTGTTGCTGTTTGAGCGTCGCGGCGACGATGTCGCGCTGGGCGTAATGCAGCGACAACTCGATGTAGGCGCGCACGATGTTGTTCTGCAATTCCAACTGCGCCAGCCGCGCTTCGGCGGCGCTCATGTGCGCCAGATCCACCGCCCGCTCGCTGGCATTACTTTCGCGGCCCCAGAGGTCGAGGGCGTAGCTGAAACCCAGCGCCGCGTTGTTGTCCCAGGTGGTGGTGTTGGCCAACTCGCCCGGGCCGTAGAACTGATCGGTCGGCCAGTTGTGGCGCTTGAGGGTCGACTCGCCATTGATCTGCAACGACTCGGCCGCTTCAGCGACACCGGCCAGGGCTTTGGCCTGACGCACTCGCGCGGCGGCCATGGCCATGCTCGGGCTGCCTTGTACGGCGAGGTCGATCCAGCGGTTCAATTGCGGGTCGCCGTAGGCTTGCCACCATTGCGCGGTGGGCCAGTTGGCGTCACGGGCAGCGTGGGCGATGGCATCGTCGGTGGCCAAATCATTGGCCTCCAGCGCGTTGCCCTGCGGAGCAATACCTTCGGTTGAAATGCAGCCGCCAAGAGCCAGGGAAAAAGCCAGAACACTGAGCGGCAAAAGCGCTCTGTTGATGCGACGCGGCACAGCTGCGAATTCCTGAAAGAAGGGATATGGCGAGGAGTGGTGTGGATCGGCGCAATTCTATGGGGCGCCCTGAACGGCGATAAGCTGGGAATCCTGTGAATCTTTGTTACCGTTAACGAGATAATCCCTTGGTCGGGGGTCTCAGCCCCTGAAACTTCGTGTCACAATTTGCCATCTCCCTTGAGAGCACCCCATGGACACTTTGCAAAACATGCGCGCCTTCAGTTGCGTGGCCGAAGCCGGCAGCTTCACCGCCGCCGCCGTGCAGCTCGACACCACCACCGCCAACGTCTCGCGCGCGGTCTCCAATCTGGAAGCCCACCTGCAAACCCGACTGCTTAACCGCACGACTCGACGCATTGCCCTGACCGAAGCCGGCAAACGCTACCTGCTGCGCTGCGAGCAGATCCTGGCCTACGTCGAAGAAGCCGAAGCCGAGGCCAGCGAAGCCCACGCCCGCCCCGCCGGCCAGTTGAAAGTCCACACCATGACCGGCATCGGCCAGCACTTCGTCATCGACGCCATCGCCCGCTATCGCAAGACCCACCCGGACGTCACCTTCGACCTGACCATGGCCAACCGCGTGCCGGACCTGCTCGATGAAGGCTACGACGTCTCCATCGTGCTGGCCCGCGAACTGCCGGACTCCGGTTTCGTCTCGCAACGCCTGGGCATCACCTACAGCATCGTCTGCGCCTCACCGGCCTACGTGAAAGCCAACGGCTGCGCGCAAAAACCCAGCGACCTGCTCAACCACGCCTGCCTGCGCCTGGTCAGCCCGGTGATCCCGCTGGAAAAATGGGCGTTCGATGGCCCGGAAGGCCAGGAAATGGTCACCATCAACAGCTCGCCGTTTTTGGTGAACTCCGCCGACGCCATGAAAACCGCGATCACCAGCGGCATGGGCGTTGGGGTGTTGCCGGTGTACGCGGCAATCGAAGGGCTGCGCAATGGCACGCTGGTACGGGTGATGCCCAACTACCGCTCGCAGGAACTGAACCTGTACGCGATCTACCCATCGCGGCAATACCTTGATGCAAAGATCAAGACGTGGGTCGAATACCTGCGCGGCTCACTGCCGGAAATCCTCGCGGCACACCAGGCAGAACTGGCCGCCTACGAACTCAGCGGCAGCCTCGCCGGAGCACGCGTCGCCAACTGATTTTCAACACACCGTGAAACCTGTAGGAGCTGCCGCGGGCTGCGATCTTTTGATGTTGATGTTTAAAAATCAAAAGATCGCAGCCTACGGCAGCTCCTACATTTCGGGCTTTTCGCGGAAGTTTCCGACGTGTTTTGCAGGTTGTCCGTCGGAAGTGCGGTGGATAGGCTTTGGGTGTCGCTGACGAATCAGCGACCGGGTCTGGAAAACCCGATTTCAACTACCAAAGCTCATGGCATACTGCGGCGCTTTTTCTGCTCGCAATGTTATGGCGGCTGTGCGCGGGAGGCCCTTGGGCCTGCCGGTTTTGGTGAGTTGGGCCGGTTTTTCCAGTCCGCGCACGGCTGCCACCCTTACGTCTGGAAAACGAAAAGTGGCGGCTTCAAGTCAACTTGCCATGAGTATGTTCCCCATGAAAAAGCCAACACCAAACCCACCAGAAGCCGACAACACCTCCCCCTACGAATCTTCCGGCTCGAAGAAATTCCACGAAGCCGCCGAGCGAGCGCTCGACCACTACCTCAAACCCAACGCCCTGACCCTGCGCTTCCACAAACCCAGCACCATGTTTCAGGTCGCGCCGGGCCAAGACAACGAAAGCCTCCTCGTCCACGCCTGCGAATCACTGGCCCAAGCCAACATCATGAGCAGCGACATCGCCGCCTACGTCGACCTCCCCGAACGGCGTGTAATTCTCGCGATCCAGCAAATCATCATGCTCGCGGAACTGGCCGTGAATCGCGTACTGGATAACGTCGACATCCCCCAACCCGCGCCACGCAATTGAAGTTTGCTGGGACAGTCCGGGGATGCTGCTGAAACTCAAACAGCCTCTGGAACTGCCCTCACCCTAACCCTCTCCCAGAGGGAGAGGGGACTGACCGAGGTGTCTGGATGAGCTACGCCGACTTGGAATACCGAGTCGAATCAACATTCCGAAAAGCCCAAAAATCAGCTCCCTCTCCCTCGGGAGAGGGCTGGGGTGAGGGGCGAATCCAACACAAACCAAAAGCCAACCACCCGCTCCTTACCACTCAACAGGATGAGCGTTAGCTCGGCTGCAGCTCTTGATCTTGATCCACGGGCGACGTCGGAAGGCTGAGTGGAGGGATTTATCCGGGGGGTAGGCGCGAAGCGCCGTTTGGCGAAGCCAAACACATCGAGAGGAGGTGCAGCGAAGCAAACCGGAGGCGATGCCCCCGGATGGATCCCGCAGCGAAGGCACCCCGAGCCCCAGCGAGCGGGCCGTACGTAGGAGCAAGCGTTTTTTTGCTTACTTTTTTTAGGCGTTTGTAAAAAAAGTGAGTCGCCGTAAGGGCGAAACCTCAAGCCGCCATCACAAACAAAACGGATATTCACCCCACCCCACCAAAGCCTGGTCGGCCCAGAGGCCGCCAAGACAAGCCAAACCCCACAAAGAAATGTTAGCTTGCTTGGCAATATCAGAAAGCCAAAGCCGAGCCCAAGCCCAATGAAAAAAACAGTCCTGGCCTTCAGCCGCATCACCCCCCCAATGATCGAACGCCTGCAACAAGAGTTCGACGTCATCGTCCCCAACCCAAAAAACGGCGACATCAACGCCCAATTCAACGAAGCCCTGCCCCACGCCCACGGCCTCATCGGCGTCGGCCGCAAACTCGGCAAAACCCAACTCGAAACCGCCGCCAAACTGGAAGTGGTCTCCAGCGTCTCCGTCGGCTACGACAACTACGACCTCGACTACTTCAACGAACGCGGGATCATGCTCACCAACACCCCGGACGTGCTCACCGAAAGCACCGCCGACCTCGCCTTCACCCTGATCATGAGCAGCGCCCGCCGCGTCGCCGAACTCGACGCCTGGACCAAGGCCGGCCAATGGCAAGCCAGCGTCGGCGCCCCACTGTTCGGCTGTGACGTGCACGGCAAAACCCTCGGCATCGTCGGTATGGGCAACATCGGCGCCGCCGTCGCCCGCCGTGGCCGGTTCGGCTTCAACATGCCGATCATCTACAGCGGCAACAGCCGCAAGAGCGACCTCGAACAAGAACTCGGCGCGCAATTTCGCAGCCTCGACCAACTGCTCGCCGAAGCCGATTTCGTTTGCCTCGTGGTGCCCCTCAGCGACAAGACCCGCCACCTCATCAGCCATCGCGAACTGGCCCTGATGAAACCGAGCGCGATTCTGGTCAACATCTCCCGCGGCCCGGTGGTCGATGAACCCGCGCTGATCGAAGCACTGCAAAACAATCAGATTCGCGGTGCCGGCCTGGACGTCTACGAGAAAGAACCGCTGGCCGAGTCGCCACTGTTCCAACTGAAAAACGCTGTGACCTTGCCGCATATCGGTTCCGCCACCCATGAAACCCGCGAAGCCATGGCCAATCGCGCGCTCGCCAACCTGCGCAGCGCGCTGCTCGGCGAACGCCCGCAGGACTTGGTCAACCCGCAAGTCTGGCGCGGATAAAAAAATACGGGCAAGTGCAACATCGCACTTGCCCGTTAGTTATCGCCATACACAACTTGAAATTGAACAACAAACCAAATTAAACAACAGCGTTATAAGCTCCTCCCGGCTGTCGAATGATCGGCAAGCGCTATGGAGAGCCTAAACCTTGAACACCCTGACAACCGACAAACTTATCCGCTACAGCAAAGTCATATTGATGGCTTACATCAGTTTCTTTGGTCTGCTGGTGATGATCCACAATTTCACCGACTATGACTCAAACTACACTTACGTGGCCCATATCCTGAGCATGGACACCACCACTGCCAGTGAAACCATCAAGTACCGAGCCATCGAATCGCCGATGATTCATCACCGGATCTACTGGTTCATCATCACACTGGAAGTCACGTATACGGTGTTGTGCCTGATAGGCACCTATCAGCTCTATCGCAACATCAACGCCTCCGCCGAAATATTCCATGAGGCAAAAAAGTTCTCGATCATGGGCATACTGGCGGCAATCTTTATTTATTACGTTTGCCTGCAAACCGTGGGGGTGGAATGGTTTGATATGGACACTTCTCAATCATGGAATGCCAAGGACTGGGCACGCCACATCGTTGATTTTATATTCCCGGTAATGATTTACATCACATTGAAAGTCGAGCGCTGAAGTTCAGCGCTCGTTTATTTCAAGCCAACTTCCCCTGCACCGGCGGCACCACCGCTTTCGGTTTACGAAACACCAGCACGTTACCCAGCATCACCAATACCAGACCGACCAGCGCCGGAGCTGTCCACTGGTAATCCTCGGCAAACGCCGAGACGTTCAGCGCCACCACTGGGAACAGCACCGTGCAGTAAGCCGCACGTTCCGGCCCCATGCGCCCGACCAACGTCAGGTACGCAGTGAAGCCGATCACCGAGCCAGGAATCACCAGATACAGCAGCGCACCGACGTAACGCGGCGACCAGTCCATGTCGAACGGAATGCCTTTGACCAGGCACCACACCGTCAGCATTGCCGCGCCATAAGCCATGCCCCAGGCGTTGGTGGTCAGCGGCTTGAGACCGGCCTTCTGTTGCAGGCTCGACAGCATGTTGCCCGCCGAGAAACACAACGTGCCGCACAGGGCCAGTCCCAGGCCAAGCAAGGTTTGCGGGCTGGCCTGATGACCGGCCAGCTCCGGCCAAAACAACATGCCCAGACCGAACAAGCCCAGCGCCCCACCCATCAGCACATTGCGGGCAATTCGCTGGCCGAAGAACACCCGCGCATTGAGCGCGTTCCACAAGGTTGCGGTGGAGAACACCACCGCCACCAGACCGCTGGGTATCCACTGACTGGCGGTGAGAAAGCACATGAAGTTGACGCAAAAAAGGCACAAGCCCTGAGCCACGCAGATCAAATGGCCGCGCCGGGTCATCGGTTGCAAGCGACGGCTGAGCAACAGTAAAACGAACAGCACCAGCGCCGCGAGGCCGAAGCGATAGACGATCGACACCGGAATCGCCACCACGCCCAGTTGCCATTTCAGGGCAATCCAGGTGGTGCCCCAGATCAGCACGGTCAACAGATACAACGACAGATTCATGACGAACACTCCTTGATAGGCCTTGAGTGTCTGCTTCGGCAGGCGGCAAGCGCTTGCATAAACTTGCGCTTTTTTCGCCCGGCAGGCTGGCAGCGCCGGGGCTACGGAGTAGGATGCAAGGCGTTGAAGAGAACTGATCATGGCCGCCATCGATACGCTGCAAGTCTTTCAAGCACTTAACCGCTCGCCGAACGCACGCCTTGTGCACAGCGCCGAGCTCGGTGACGGCTTGTCTGCGGCTCTGTGGACCAATCATCACGATGCGCAGGAATATGAAGCACCGAGCCATCACACCCTGTCCTGCTACATCGCTGGCGGGACCGGTACGTTTCGGCGCGGTCAGCCGGGCCACAAGGGCGGGCCGGACAAGCTGTGCATCCTGCCGGCGGATCACGAATCGGGTTGGGTGATCAACGGCGATATTTGCTTGGCGCATCTGTATTTCAGCGCCGAACAGTTTGCCCTCGGTTGCGTCACGCTGCTCGATCGCGAGCCGCGAGAGATGCAGTTGCGTGAGCAGACCTTTCTCGAAGACCCGCAACAGGCACAACGCTTTCGTCAGTTGCTGACGCTGAATTGGGACGAACCCGCCGAGCGTTTGCTGACCAGCAGCCTTGCCCATGAATTGATCAGCCATACCTTGCTCAGTCAGGTCGGTGCCCGGCAGGGTTTACGTTTGAAAGGCGGACTGGCGCCGCACCAGCGTCGGCAATTGGTGGAATTCATCGACGCACAGTTGGCCGAGCCGATCAGCCTCGGGCAATTGGCCGGGTTGTGTGCGTTGTCGGAATACCACTTTGCGCGGATGTTTCGCGTGAGCTTCGGCCTGCCGCCGCATCAGTATGTGCTGGCACGACGCTTGAGCCGGGCGCGGGAGTTGTTGCGCGCAACCGCGTTGCCGCTGGGGGAGATTGCGCTGGCGTGCGGGTTTGCCAGTGCGAGTCATTTCACCAATCGGTTCAAGCAGGTTTTAGGCGGGACGCCCGGCGAGTATCGGCAGGCGTTCTTGCGTTAGGCCTGAAATCTTAAGTGCCTTTCAGGGCCTCTTCGCGAGCAGGCTCGCTCCCACATTTGGAATGCAATTCCCTGTGGGAGCGAGCCTGCTCGCGATGAACGATGACGCGGTTGCGGATCAGAACTCCAAAGTGCTGGACAACGAAACCTGCCGCGAATCCCCCATCGACACAAAGAACCGACTCGCCGCCGAGGTGTAATACGTGCGATCAAAAAGGTTCTTCACGTTGAGCTGAAACTTGACCTTCTGCCCTTCGACTTTGGTGTCGTAAGTAGCGAAGGCATCGGCCACGGTGTAGCTCGGCAGGTCGAAATCATTCACCGCGTTACCTGCTCGCTCACCGACATAGCGTGCTCCGGCACCGATGCGCAGTTGATCGCCGCCGATCACGCTGCCGAAGTCATACACCGCCGACAATGAGCCGCTGTTCTTCGCCACGTTTTGCAGGCGTTTGCCCTTGTAAGTTGGGTCTTCGGTGACTTCGGCATCGGTGTAGGCGTAGCTGCCGATCATGCTCCAGCGGTCGCTCAACTGACCGGTCATGTCCACTTCCAGACCGCGCGAACGCACTTCACCGGCAGCGCTGTAAATCGTCGTCGAGCCTTCGGAGTTGGCCACCAGCACGTTGCGTTTTTTGATATCGAACAGCGCGATGTTGCCGGTGATGCGCCCCGGCATATCCAGCCGTGCGCCCAGCTCCCACGACTTGGCTTCTTCCGGCGCAATACTCCCGTCGAGCACGGTGCTGCTGCCGCTCAGCGGGGCAATGGTCGAGTTGGGTTTGAACGATTCGGTGTAGCTGCCATAGAACGACAGCTCGTCGGTGTAGCGATACACCAGGCCTGCGCGCGGCACCCATTTCTGGCCATTGCTGTCGGTGTTGGCCTTGAACGGTACGCCTTTGCCGGCGTACTGGTCGTACTCCTGAAAGCGTCCGCCGGCGACCAGAATCCACTGGTCGTTGAGGTGGATCGAGTCCTGCAAAAATACCGAATCGCTGCGCAGCAAATCGGTCTGGGCACTGTCTGCCGGGCTGACCGTGGTGCCCTCCACTTCGCGGCCGTACACAGGGTTGGTGTAGCTGAAGGTCGTCAGGCTTTTTTGGCGGATCAGGTCGGCGCGGTAGATCTTGCGGTACTCGTCGTCGACGCCGAACACCAGGTCATGCTGCATGCCCAACACGTTGACTTTGCCTTCGAGGCTGGCAGTGGTGAAACGGTCGGTGCTGATCGCGCCGTGGGTGCCGTCCATGCTGCGGGTCAGCGTGCCTTTATTGGTGTCGATGGCCGTGATGCGTACCTGGCTGGCGTCGTAGGTTTCGCGGTTCCAGCTGTAGCCGAAGTGGGCTTTCCAGTCATCGTTGAGTTCGTGATCGGCCTCGAAGTGATACAAATCCGAACGCCCTTCCATGTCGTTGAACGGCTCGTCGAGACGTTCCTTGCGTGAGATGTTCAGCGGATGGTTGGTGCGCGGATCGATCACCGTGCCGCGATCGAACGGCGTGAGGAATTCGCGATGCTCGTAGCCGAACGACAGCTTCGTGCGCTCGCCGAACCAAGCCAGAGAAGGGGCGATCAGGGTTTCGCGATGGGTGCCGTAGTTGCGCCAGTAATCCTCGTCTTCGTGATCCAGTACCAGGCGATAAGCGAACCCGGATTCACCCAGCGCACCGGTGCTGTCGAAGGTGCCGCCACTGCCGTTCTTGCCTTCGCCATAGGTCGAGCCGCGCAGGGTCAGCGCGTTGTATTGCTCAAGTTCGGGCTTCTTGCTGACGAGGTTGACGACCCCGCCCGGGTCCTGAATTCCGTAGAGCAAAGACGCCGGGCCTTTGAGCACTTCGACGCGATCAACCGTGGCGTTCATGCCTCGGCCCTGCACGATCGGCATGCCGTCGCGCATGATCGAGCCGTTGCGGTTATCGCCGAAGCCGCGGGTCATCACCGAATCCTGCGTGCTGCCCAAGGTGTTGCCCTGGGTGATGCCACTGACGTTGGCCAGCGCGTCATCAAGGTTGCGCGGCGCCTGATCGCGGATCACTTGTGCGGGAATGACGTTGACGGTCTGCGGGATTTCCTGAAGCGAGGACGATGAGCGCATCACCGAGCTGATTTGCGGCGGCTGGTAACTCATGGACTCGTCACGCATCGAGGTGATGGTGGTCGCGCCAAGATTCAGCGCACCGGCAGTGGGTTGTGGCTCCAGCGCCAGCGTGTGGCTGTCGGTGCGGCGGAAGTTCAGGCCGGAACCTGTGAGCAGGCGTTGCAGCGCTTGCTCGGCACTCATCTGACCGTTGACCGCCGGCGCGGTGAGGCCGTACGGCGCTTCATCGGTGTAGACCACGCTTTGCCCGGTGACGCGGCTGAAGTCGCTCAGGGCCTGGGGCAGCGGTTTGGCGGCCAGGGAGAAACTGAACTGCTTTTGCGCCTGGCTGCTGACGGATTCAGCGGCGAGCGCCACGCTCATCGGCAGCAACGCCAATGCGGAAAAACTCAACGCTTGAGCGCCCAACCACTGTTTGACCGAACCCGATTTTGCCCTGGACTTCATTGCTCAATGACCTGTGTAGAACCGCAACGGATGCGAATGACTCGCAGTTTCATTCACTACACGGATGGGGCTCAGGTTTACCTCACCACAATTTCGAAAATATTTTTCAGGAGATGTGTTGTCTGGTCTGGCGCCTTCGCGAAGAGGCCGTTTACCTCACTGCAAAATGATCAGATGCCCCAGTACTTGGTGCTGCTCAAACCCCATCACCCCTTGCAGCGAACTCAAAACAGCCTGCGGATCCTTGCTCGGAAAACTGCCGCTGACCTTGCGCGCCGCCAACTCATCGTTGAGCAACACAATCCGCCCGGGGTAATACCGGCGCAGATCCGCCACCACATCGCCCAGCGTCGACTTGTAGTAAGTCAGCCAACCCTGACGCCAGGCCAGTTGCGCTTCGCTGTCCACCGCGTGCAGTTTTTCCGCCGCGCCATCGCCGTAAGCCACTTGCTGGCCGGCCGTAAGAATCTGCTGCGCTGCACCGCGATCCGCCGTCACCCCAACCCGCCCGGACAACACCGTGACCTGCGCGCCATGGTCTTTCAGACGCACTTCAAATTGCGTCCCGAGCACCCGCGCCTGGCCCTTTTCGGCCTCGACTACGAAAGTCTCGCCAGTGTGGATGACACTGAAAAAACCGGCGCCGCGACGCAACTGCACATGACGCTCGCCATGGCTGAAATTCACCGCAATGGCGCTGTCGGCGTCCAGTGTCACCTGCGTTTTATCGGCCAATGTCACGGTGCGGATCTCGCCAGGTGCCGACACATAATCTGCGCCCAGATCATCGATCCAGCGCTGCGGCTGCCAACCCGTGCCAAGACTGATCATCAACAGCAGACACGCGGCCATCGCCAGCGCGCCGGACCAGCGCAAGAGCTGTGGACGACGCGGACGATCCATCGCATTGAGATAACCCTGCAACGCCAAGGCCTCCTCATCGGCCAGGGTCCGCGCCGGCCCTTCGCTCAACTCCCAGACCACTTGCGCCTGTGCGTAAGCCTCAGCGTGGGCCGGGTCGGCGCGCAGCCAGTGGCTGAAGGTGAGTTGATCGCCAGCACTCGGCCGGTCATGCAGCAGGCTCAGCCAGGCAAAAGCGGCCTGTTCCTGAGCGGGCGTCGGGTTGACGCGGTCGATGTGCTTCACGGTGCTTTCCATGGCGTGCGCGGCGCGGGTTCGCGCAGGCTGGCCTTGCAGGCCTCGAGGGCGCGCATCATATGTTTTTCCACGGCGCTTTGGGACAGGCCCATGGCTTTGGCGATTTCCGCGTACTTGCGGCCGTGGATACGATTGAGCAAAAAGATCTGCCGGGTGCGCTCGGGCAAGGCACGCAAGGCCGCTTCGACATGGCGCAGATCATTGCCGGCTTCGAGCGCGGCTTGCGGCTCGCTGCAGTGGCTGTCCGGTGCGTCGGGTTGCCAGCCTTCGTTGACGCGCACCCGCGTGCCTTCGCTGCGCAGATGGTCGATGGCGATGTTGCCGGCGCAGCGCAACAGGTAGGTGCTGAGCTCCTCGACTTGCACCAAGGGCCGACGCCAGAAACGCAGAAACAGATCCTGCACCAGATCCGCCGCCGTCGCCCGGCAACCGACGCGCCGGTTCACCAGCGCTTCCATCTGCGAACGTTGGGACAGGAACACCTGCAGAAAATGCGCACGCGCCCCGCGCGGCTCGTCGTCGCGGGATTCCGGAGGCAGACCGATCAGCACTTCAGCACTGCACCCATGCCGCGACCGGGCTGGCCAACAGACTGACCCCGGCCAGCGCCAAGGCCAGACGGGGGCGATACGGCAGCAACAGCACCAGCGCCAATGCGCTGAGCATCAGCACGGCAAACCAGTCGACCAGCCCGAAACTCCAGCCATTGGCCGTCACGGCCGCCCAAATCGATAAGCCCAGCAGCAACCAACCCGCCAGCGTCAGGCCGTGACGGCGTCGCGGCGAAGGTTTGTGGCCAAGCAATTCATCGTGGTGCCGAGGCATCGACAGGCACAGCGCCGTGAACCCGGCGTAGCAAAGCAAAAGCGCCAGCAGCATCAGTTTGTCCCTTGCTCAAGCGTGATCGGCCGGTGCGTTTCGCGGGGCGTTTTTTTGACCCTGACCGTGGTGGCGGCACGCTGCATCTTCCACGCGGCCCTGGCCAGGAAAACACCGGTAGCCAGACACGTCAGATCGAAACCGGCGAGTACCCAATCACCCTGCGCCAGCGTTACGCCGAGATTCCACGGCGTGGTCAGTGCATTGATCAGTGGCACCGCGATAAATAGCGCGGCACCCAGCACAAGCTGCTCGATCCACGCCTTGCGCCCGGTACGCAATAACGCATGCACCACGCTCAAACCCCAGGCAATAAAGAACGCATTCACTTCCCAATCTGCGCGTCCAGCCAGATCCACTGGCAGCAGCCGATTGGCGAGGAAGAACACCGCCACCGCCGACACAAGCCCGGCCATGCTGGTGATGTTCAGCACTTCCACCAGCCGCAACTCGAACGGCATCACACCGCTCTTGGCGTGTTTGAGCTGACGCTTGCCGAGCCAGATCACCAGCCCGGTGCCGATCATGGCTGTGCCCGCCAAGCCACAAATGAAGTACAACCAACGCAACACCGGCCCGGCAAAGTGGCCCATGTGCAGACCATAGAAAGCGCCGCCCACCGCCATCGCCGCCGGTTGATCCGGCGTGCTGCTGAGCATCTGCCCAGTGACACCGTTAAAAGTCACTGCGCTGCCAAAATCGTGAACCACACGATCGCCGGCGCGCGACAGCACCACCGAGGCATTTTCATCCCCGGGATTGCTCACCGAGAGCCGCGCGGTGTGGCCACCGACCCATTGCTCGCTGGCCTTGGCCAACAAGGGCGCCATGGGTGCCAGTGGAGCAGCAACATTCGCTCGCTCCGGCGTCTTCGAGGCCGGAAAAACCTCATCGTAAAACTTGCGCGCGTCGCCGCCGTAGGACGCCAGAATGCTTGCCGGCATGACCATCGACATGAAGATCACCAGGCTGCTGTAGGTGATCATCAAGTGAAACGGCAGCACCAAAACGCCCACGGCGTTATGCCCATCGAGCCACGAACGCTGACCTTTGCGCGGGCGGAAGGTGAAGAAGTCCTTGAAAATTTTCTTGTGGGTGATGATCCCGGTGATGAGCGCGACGAACATCACCATCGCGGCGATCGTCGCCAGCCAGCGGCCCCACGGATAAGGCATTTGCAGCTGGAAGTGGAACCGGTAGAAGAACTCGCCGCCCATGCTTTCGCGGCCCTGCACTTCGGTGCCGGTTTGAGCGTCGAGGGTTCTGGATTCGAAGCGGCCACGCTCGCCGGGTTTCGCCGGGGCTTGTTGCCAGCGAACGGTCAGGCCGGGGTCGCGGGCGTCGGGCAGGTCGATCAGCCACCACGAGGCGCCGGCCGCGTGTTGTTGCAGATAATCCTGGGCCAGCGTCAGGCTCGCCTCGGCATTGATCGGCCGCGCAGGGATTTCAGGCTGCATCCAGTGACTGGTTTCGTCCTTGAAATAGGCCAGGGTTCCCGTCAGGAAAATCGCGAACAACAACCAGCCGAACACCAGTCCGGCCCAGGTGTGCAACCAGGCCATCGCCTGACGGAAACCCTCTTTCATGCGTAACCCAATCCGCGCGCGGCGCCGGAGACGGTCGCCAGAATTACACTCGGCACCAGCAAACCGACCCACGCCGACCAGGCGGTGCGGCAGGCGAAACACCAAAGCACCGCGACCAGATAGACCAAAAAGGAAATAGTCATGCCGGTCACCACCGCTTCGGCACGGTTCAAGGGCAACCACATCGTCAGCGTGACACTGGCCAGCGCAGCAACCAGATAGCCGCCAAACACCGCCGCCAGCACCCGCGAGGTGACGGCAAGACGATAGGACATGGGGAGCGTGGCGAGTTTGGCTTTCATGTTTCGACCCTGAAACGGAAAACGTCCGGCCGACAAGCCGAACCAACAGGCGAGCAATATTAATGATAAATATTCTCATACGCAAAAGCATCTGATTGCCGGCCAACCTCCGACGCCCCTACAATGCGAACAGTTCTTGTTCTCTAACGTACAAACAGTGCGCCCGGAGTAATACCGTTGCCGTCCGCCCATCCCGTCGAATCGCTCTATCAAGCCCACCACAGCTGGCTGACCGGCTGGTTGCGGCGCAAACTCGGCTGCCCGGACAGCGCGGCGGATCTGGCGCAAGACACGTTCATCAAAGTGCTGACCGCCCGCGAAGCACCGGTGATCATCGAGCCGCGCGCCTTTCTCACCACCCTTGCCAAGCGCGTGCTGTGCAATCACTACCGCCGGCAGGATCTGGAGCGCGCCTACCTCGACACCCTGGCGCAGATGCCAGAACGAGTGGCGCCGTCGGAAGAAGACAAAGCGATCATCCTGCAAACCCTGATGGAGCTGGATCAACTGCTCGACGGTTTGCCACGGCTGGTCAAACGCGCCTTTCTATTGGCGCAAGTCGATGGCCTGACCTATCCGCAGATCGCCGCTGAACTGGGCATTTCTGTGGCCACGGTCAAACGCCATCTGAACAAAGCGGCGATGCGCTGCTATTTCGCCCTGTGAACCGCGCCCCGGATTTCTCCGCACAGGTGGCCGAACAGGCTGTGAGCTGGCTGCTGGAAATGCAGCAAGGCGCGTTCAGCGCGCGCCAGCAACAGGCGTTGCAACAGTGGCTGGACGCGCACAGCGAACACCGCCGCGCCTGGGAGCACATCGCGCGAGTCAACCAGCGCTTGCGCGGCGTGTCCTCGCCGCTGGCGCACTCGGCGTTGAACGGGCCGAAGTCCGGCGGCCGCCGTCAGGCACTGAAACTGTTGCTGATTCTTGGCGCCGGCTCCGCCGTTACCTGGGGCATGCGCGAGCACAATCCGCTGCCGCCGCTGCTCGCCGATTACCGCAGCCCGGTGGGTCAGCGACGCAAAATTGCATTGGGTGCGGGCGACCAGTTGCACCTCAACACGGCCAGTTCAGTGGATTTAGATGGCGGGCAGCGGCTGATTCGTTTGCTCGAAGGCGAAATGCTCCTGAGCGCCTCGCAATCATTCGAGATACGCACCGCGCAGGGTGTTCTGAAAAGCCAGGGCGCGCGCGTCAACGTGCGTCAGTTTGCCGATCGCACGCACGTCGCGCTGTTCGAAGGTCGGGTCGAACTGACCAGCAACGCAAGCGCGCCAATGCTGCTGCCTGGCGCCCGACAACTGAGTTTTACCGCGACCGCTGTCAGTGAACCCAAATCACTGGACGCCAACAGCGGCGCTTGGGTCGACGGCATGCTGGTCGCCGCGCAAATGCGCCTCGGTGATTTCCTCGATGAGCTGGGACGCTACCGTCGCGGGCAGCTCAATTGCGACAGGAAGGTCGCCGATCTGCTGATCTCCGGGACTTATCCACTGGACGACAGCGAGCGGATTCTCGACCTGCTGGAAATCAGCTTGCCGGTGAACGTGAAGCGATTTACCCGCTACTGGGTCAGTGTCGAAGCACGGGTTTGAAAATACTTAAAAACAAATGAGCCGTTTTTCAGATCTGGCGTGACAGAGAAGGAAAGCCCCCTTGATTCAACCTTCTCAGGATCATCCGACATGCACCCCACCCGCCTCACGCCGCTGGCCCGCAGTCTGCGCAACCTCGTCCTCGGCGCCAGCCTGAGTTTCAGCGCCCTGCCCGTCGCGCTGGCTGCCGATGCCAAGGCTTATCACATTGCGCCGTCGTCGCTGGAAAACGCCCTCAATCAATTCGGCCGCGAAGCCGGGTTGCTGATTTCTTTCGGCTCACAAGTCACCAGTGGCGTGCAAAGCCGCGGCCTGGAAGGCAGTTACACGCCAGAGGAAGGTCTTGACGCATTGCTCGAAGGTACCGGCCTGCAAGCGCGCGCCGAGGGCGACAACGCTTTCAGCCTGCAACCGGCAGGTAACGCAGCGCTGGAGCTGGACACCTCCAAAGTGGTCGGCGACTGGCTCGGTGATGCGCAGCAAATCAATGTCTTCGAACATCCTGGCGCTCGCGACGTGATCCGCCGCGAAGATTTTGAACGCCAGGGCGCCACCCAGGCGCGCGATGTGCTCAACCGCATTCCCGGCGTCAACGCCCCGGAAAACAACGGCACCGGCAGCCATGATATGGCGCTGAACTTCGGCATTCGCGGTCTCAATCCACGTCTCGCCGCACGCTCGACGGTGTTGATGGATGGCATCCCGGTGCCCTTCGCGCCGTATGGTCAACCACAGTTGTCATTCGCACCGATCAGCATGGGCAACATGGATGCGGTGGACGTGGTGCGCGGCGGCGGCGCGGTACGTTACGGCCCGCAGAACGTCGGTGGCGTGGTCAACTTCGTGACCCGGGCGATTCCCGACGAGCCGACGGTCAAGGGCGGCTTCCAGACGGAAACCAGTCCGTCGTCGAGCCACGACGGCTTCAAGACCAGCGCCAATCTGCTGGCCGGCGGCACCAACGAGAACGGTCTGGGCGGCGCTTTGTTGTACTCCGGCACTCGCGGCGGCGACTGGCGTGAGCACAGCGATACCGAGATCGACGACCTGATCCTCAAAGGCAAATATCAGCTCGACGAGGCCAACAGCTTCAACGCCATGGCCCAGTATTACGAAGGCAAGGCTGACATGCCCGGAGGCCTGAACGTCGCTGATTACGATGCCGATCCGTATCAATCCACGCGCCCGAAAGACCAGTTCTGGGGCCGGCGCACGATGTTCAATTTCGGCTATCGCTATCAGGAAGATCGCCGCGAATTCACCGCCAACACCTTCTTCACCAAAACCTTGCGCAGCGGTTATCTGGATCAAGGCACCTTCCTCTCGCTGTCGCCACGCGAGTATTGGGTGCGCGGCTTTGAAACGCGTTTCGCCCAGGGCTTCGATCTCGGCCCGACCAGCCATGAAGTCGGCGTCGGCTATCGCTACATCAACGAGGCCGGCCACGAATTGCGCTACCGCACGCCGATTGCCAGCAATCAATACCCGACCACCGACAGCCGCAACGACCGCGATACGCGCGGCGGCACCGAAGCCAATGCGTTCTTCGTCGACGACCGTATCGACATCGGCAAGTGGACGATAACCCCGGGCGTGCGCTACGAAATGATCGAGTCGCAGCAGACCAACAACCTCACCAACGTCAAATACAAGGGCGACTACAACACCGCGCTGCCAGCACTGAACGTGCTTTATCACCTGACTGACAGCTGGAACCTGTACGCCAACACCGAAGGTTCGTTCGGCAGCGTGCAGTACAGCCAGATGCCCAACCGTGTGAGCAGCGGCGAAGTGAAACCGGAGAAGGCGCGTACCTGGGAACTCGGCACCCGTTACGACAACGGCGCGTTGCGCGCAGAGATTGGCGCGTTTCTGATCAACTTCGACAACCAATACGAAAGTAACCAGACCAATGATTCGGTGATCGCCCGTGGCGAAACCCGCCATCAAGGCATCGAGACCAGCGTCAACTATGCGCTGGACGACTTGAGCCCGGCGCTGGCCGGCTTCGATGTCTACGCCTCTTACGCCTACGTCGATGCGACCATCCGCGAAGACGGGCCGAACAAAGGCAATCGCGTGCCGTTCTCTTCGAAACACAAAGGCACGCTTGGCGTCGGTTACACCGAGGGGCCGTGGAAGTTGAATCTGGACAGCAGCTTCCAGAGCGATCAGTTTGCCGACAACGCCAACACCTCGAAAGAAAGCGCCGACGGCAGCACCGGCGAGATCCCGGGCTACATGCTGTTCAGCAGTCGCGCGGGCTATGACTTCGGCCCGCAATTGTCGGATCTGAATGTGGCGGTGGGGGTGAAGAACATCTTCAACACGCAATACTTCACGCGCTCGTTCGATGACAACAACAAGGGTAAATACGTGGGGGAACCGCGGACGGTGTATGTGCAGACTTCTGTGGCGTTTTGACCACCACTGAAAACAAAACGGGCCTGCATCAGCAGGCCCGTTCTCATTGGGTGATTAAATAATCAGCGCATCAACTGTTGATCGCTGCCTGTTCATTCTCAAGAAATTCTTCCTCCAGCAGTGCGTCATTCGCCTTGCTAAATGGCACCACAGCGGCGCGTGGTTTGCCGCGCAATTTGCCAAACAGGTGCTCCAGCGCGTGTTCCAGTTTTTCGGCTGCACCATCGATCGCCTGTTCCAGCGAATCGGCTTTGTGGGTGACGGAAATCGGTTGATGGCCTTTTGGCCGCGCTTCCAGTTGGCAGCGCAAGTCATGGGGACCTGGTTTGTCACCGTTCTCGTCGCTCAGGTGGACTTCGACACGGGTCAGGTCTTCTTCATAACGTTCGAGCGTGCTCTCAATGGTTGTACGTACCCACTCCTCCAGTCGTTGACTACTTTGAATATGGTTATCGCTGTTGACTTGGATTTGCATAGTTCATCCCTTATTTCAGCTAGCTCGCAAGAGGCCTTGAACAGGATTTCGTGACCCCTTGATTACAACAATCGGCCCGACTGCCAAACATTTCAACCCCTGAAAAAAGAAAAATATTCATTCGCAAAAAAAGCCGGACAACCGGGCAAAGCGCTGGTAAGGTCGGGAGTTGGGTCGCCTCGTCACTCTGCAAAATCCGCTCACAATTGCCCGTCGTTCAGCGGGTGCAAACTGCGAAAAATCCCCGCCTCTTCCACCAGCCAATCGTGCACCGCACGCACGCCCGGATGGCTCAACGCCCCTGGCGCATACAGCAATACATAACGTTTATGATTGGGCACCGACAGCCCGAACGGCACGATCAATGCGCCCCGCTCCAGCTCATCATTGAGTAGCGTGCGCCGGGCAATCGCCACGCCCATGCCGGCGATGGCCGCTTCGATGGTCAGGTGATTGCGATTGAACGTGTGCCCCCGCCGCACGTCGGCGCCTTCGAAGCCAATCGCGTTCAAATAGAATTCCCACTCTGCATATTCGTAACTGCCACGCCAGGCGGTGATGTCGTGCAACAACGGGAAATGCACCAGATCCGCAGGGCCATGCAGCGGTGGACGTCCACGTAGCAGGCTCGGCGCGCACACCGGAAAAATCTGCTCGTCGAGCAAGGCTGTGGATAACAGCCCCGGATAGCTGCCGTCGTTCAGGTCGATCGCCAGATCAAAGTCGCCCTCATGTAAAGGCACGCTGCTGTCCTCGGCCACCAGCCGCAACTGGATATCCGGAAAACGCTGTTGCAGGCGAGGCAGGCGTGGAGTCAGCCATTTGCTCAGGAATGACGGAATCGAACGCACCCGCAAAATCCCGCTGATCATCCCGGCATCGAGGCGGCGCAGCTCGGCGTCGATGCTGCCGTAAGCTTCGTTGACTGTTATCGCCAGTCGCTGCCCTTGCGCGCTTAATTCCACGCCACGCGCACGGCGATGAAACAGACGGAAACCGAGGCGCTCTTCCAATTGGCGGATTTGCTGACTGACCGCACCCGGCGTGATGTGCAGTTCTTCTGCACAATGGGTGAACGACAGGTGCCGCGCGGCACAGGAAAACACCTGCAGCCAGACGTAGGTCTGGGCATGCAATTGACGACTCATTGTTTAGTCCTGCTAAAGGCTGTCTTAGGAAGTTTCGTTGGTCACGGCAGACCGAGGCAGGCAGTATCGCCGACATTGCGCTTGTCCGACAAAAAATGGCAGCGATTCCTACTCCATTGCTTGTAAGGGTTTAGCATGGCTATCAGTGTTTTCGATCTATTCAAAGTCGGCATCGGCCCGTCCAGTTCCCACACCGTCGGCCCGATGCGCGCCGCTGCAACCTTCGCTCAGGCGCTGACCGATGAACGCTTGTTGAACGACGTAGGTCGCGTGGAAATCCGTTTGTACGGGTCGCTGTCGGCCACTGGCGTCGGCCATGCCACCGACCGCGCCACGGTCATGGGCCTGATGGGAGAATGGCCAGACAGCATCGATCCGTCGACCATCGAGCCACGTATCCAGCAACTGCGCGAAACCGGCCAACTGCCCCTCGCGGGTGGACGCTCGATTGCCTTCAACTGGCAACGCGATCTGCTGTTGCTGGACGAGGACCTGCCCTACCACCCCAACGCCATGTCGCTGACAGCCTTTGGCGAAACCGCTGAGCTGTTCACGCAGACGTACTACTCGGTGGGTGGCGGTTTCATTATCGAAGCGGCAGAAGCCGAGTCCGGTGTATCACCGGCCGGTGACGTGGTGTTGCCGTACGACTTTTCCAGCGCCGCCGAACTCCTGTCGCTGTGCAAACAGCACAATTTGCGTGTTTCCGAATTGATGATGGCCAACGAACGCGCCTGGCGCTCCGACGCTGAGATCCGTCAAGGTCTGTTGCACATCTGGTCGGTGATGCGAGAGTGCGTCGAACAAGGCCTGCGCCACGAAGGCATTCTGCCCGGTGGTCTGAATGTCCCGCGCCGTGCAGCGAAATTG
This sequence comes from Pseudomonas sp. LBUM1648, assembly GCF_059716145.1. NCBI lineage: Bacteria > Pseudomonadati > Pseudomonadota > Gammaproteobacteria > Pseudomonadales > Pseudomonadaceae > Pseudomonas > Pseudomonas sp. LBUM1648. The sequence goes on along the minus strand of NZ_CP166808.1, from coordinate 1,050,815 downwards.
CATCGCAGTCTCTTGGAAATCGGCAAGCCGAATGTCATCAGCTCGACGCTGTCGGCAATGGAGTGGGTCAACCTCTTCGCCCTTGCCGTCAACGAAGAAAACGCCGCTGGCGGACGCATGGTGACCGCGCCGACCAATGGTGCCGCCGGGATCATTCCGGCGGTGTTGCACTACTACATGAAATTCAACCCGGATGCGTCTGACGATGACGTCGTCAATTTCTTCCTGGGCGCGGCCGCCGTCGGCATTTTATGCAAGAAAAATGCGTCCATCTCCGGCGCCGAAGTCGGCTGTCAGGGTGAGGTCGGTTCGGCCTGCGCCATGGCCGCTGCCGGCCTGGCCGACGTGCTCGGAGCAACCCCGGAACAACTGGAAAACGCCGCTGAAATCGGCCTGGAACACAACCTCGGCCTGACCTGCGACCCGGTGGGCGGCCTGGTGCAAGTGCCGTGTATCGAGCGCAATGCCATTGCTGCGGTGAAAGCGATCAACGCCACGCAAATGGCTCTGCGCGGCGACGGCAACCACTTCATTTCCCTCGACCGGGTGATCCGCACCATGCGTGATACCGGCGCCGACATGCACGACAAATACAAAGAGACTTCAAGGGGCGGCTTGGCGGTGAACTGGGTGGAATGCTGACCGGCTAATTGCACTGTGAGCGGTCACGCGCCCTGAAACGGGCCACAAATAAACAAGGCGAGCCATGGGCTCGCCTTTTTTATGCCGTATCCATTGTCCGACAAGATTCCCGGCATAGCCCTTGCTACACCTGATCAACACGATAATGGCGATATGGCCACGGAATGGCCGGTGGTCTGGAGGGGCGAACCAACCAGATCACGGCCGGTCAACAACTGCACGTTCAATCAGGCGGTGACGCATCATGGACAACCCTTTTCAGATCATTACCGATGCCTTCGCGCCGGACTATCAGATCAACTTGAGCATTCAGGGCCTGGACGGCAGCATCATGCTGACTCTGTCCAACAGCGGCCGCATCGTGGCCAAACGGATGATCAGCGCCGAACAGCGCAACGACCCCACACGCCTGAAGCGTCTGGTGCAAAGCATTCAGTTCGGCATCGCCATCGAACAGGGCCACAGCGCCATGGCGATCCTCGAAGCCATGACCAGCGGCGACGGGCTGACCCCGCCACCGCCAAAAGTCATCGGCCAGCCCCGGCAAGCCGCCGGACTTTAAAGCTCGCCCTTCTCGACTTCGGGATGCTCACCGGACCCCGTACCAATCTTGCGTTGCGGGTGTTCAATCTTCACCGAAGGGAATTGCGACGAGGCGTAACGCACCACCAGAATCGCGAACGCAAGCAGCAGAATCCCGCCGCACAGATAAATGATGCCCATGTCTGGCGGATTGTGGTGCGAGACGTTGGAGATCAGCAGCCGCGTCAGCGCAGTGATCGCCACGTAGATCAGGAAACGCACCGGCATGTGGTTGGTCTTGAAGGCAGGGTTTCCCTGATTTTCTTTAAAGATGATTTTGATTTTTGGTGCGGTTTAACTTTAATAAGTGATGCCCAAGTTCAAACTATACATCCGGCATCCACTCCCTGATTTATCGCGTCTCGAAATCGCTAGCGTAGACAGCCTCCCCGAAGTAGCATCTGGCCACCACAATAGACGAATGCAGGTAATTCCGCATTCTCATGTGCGGCGTATAGCTAACATTAATAGCAAGGAGCTTATGTTATGCATTTTTTCTATCTCGATGAAAGTGGCGACACTGGTGCAAATTTACATGACGCCCAACAACCAATATTTGTATTGGCTGGCATGAGCGTGGCGGATAAGAAATGGAACAATACAAAGGAACGTTTGGACGCAGTAATTGCTGATTATTTTAAAGGCAATGTTCCTGAAAACTTTGAGGTCCACTCTCATCAGCTACTATCGCCAAACGGAGAAGGCTTTTTTGCAGACCACCCGATAGAAGATAGACTTAAGCTAGTCAAAGACCTGCTCAACTTGATCGTAGAGCTAGGACACTACGTGCATTATTATGCGATAGAAAAATCAAGTTTACAAAATGCAAATTGCCAATACCAAACAGTCTATGATACCTGTCATCCTTACTTACTATCTTTTGATTACCTCATAACCTACATGAACTGGCACATCAAAGAAAACCTTGGCCAATCCGCGCGAGGAATGATAGTCATGGATGAAAAAGAGGAACACCATAACAGTGTTGAAAAGATAATTCAGAACCGTCGCTTTGAAGTTCCTGCAAACCAAAAGGTTAAATGGATAGTAGAATTTAGCTACCCTATCGATTCGCGAAAAAATCCAATGATACAGTTATCAGACCTCATAGCACTGTGCATTCGTAGATTTATGGAAATTGAAAAAGGATACAAGCCTAGAGTCCATCAGGATGTCAAAAGATTCTATGCAGAGTGCTTTGACATTATAGATTCCAGAGTAAAGGGGCGCAACGTAATCGAGAGAAACGGAAGAAATACAAACTATATGAACGAGCACATTATAAATATGCAATGCAAAGCGCGAGTACAATGGCGCAGAGCGTATGGAATAAGGCGCTGACAAACACCCAATAAAAACATACAAACAACTATGTGGGCCACGCATGAGTACTCTCGACAAGTTTGAATTGCACTACTACCTAGCTAACAACTCTCACCAAATCGACGCACTACTGAGAAACAAATGCGAGACTGAAATTCTCGCGATAATACTAGAAATATCTAACGCCCTAGGTCTCAATGTAAAAATTGTTGCTGAAGCCGTTGAGGCAGGAGGCTTTCGTGAATTCTGGAAGCTCATTCAAGACAATGCTATTTCAATAACTTTAATACTAACTCTAGCTCAAGCTATAATTTCCGCAGCTCCATTATTTTTAAAGTCTGAAAAAGAAGAGCTGGAAAAGCAGCTAATTCGTCTCCAAATTGAGGAAAGCCAGCACAGGCTTGAAACCTTAAAACTTGAAGCCAAAGTAAACAGCCCTTCGCAAAAAACCATAAAAAAAACAATAAATCAACTCTCAAAAAACCTAAAAATAATAAAAAGAAAATCGAATTTCTACGAACTCTTAACTCACAACCATGAAATTAAAAAAGTAGGCTTTAGCCTATCCAATAGCAAGACAAATTTTAATCACGAGGAGAAGGTAGTACTACGTGAAGATTTCAAAAATTTCATTCTAAGCAGCAACAAACTGAAATCCGAAGAAACAGAAACGACTATAGAGATAGTATCCCCCGTACTTAAAGAGGGAAAATACAAATGGAAAGGAATATATAACAAACAAGCCATAAGCTTCCAGATGCTTGATGCAAAATTTAAAGATGCAGTAATTTTAGAAAATATAGCATTTCAGCACGGAACTTTCATAACATGTATTCTCAGGATTAGCCGAGAACTCGATGAGGTGGGTGAGATAAAAATAACAGGATATGCAGTTACAACAGTCATCGAAAAGATAGACGCATCCTCCGTCAATGAAACCTCACAGGGAAGAGAGTATCGACAAGCTAAAAAATACATTGCTGGGCAGGGAAACTTATTTACTTAAAGCCTTACACACCACCCAACATAAAAAATTCAAAGCATCAAAATATCACAAGACCAGAAATATTACTTAACCACGCACATAAACACCTACAATGCGGGAGAACAAAAGAAAAAAGGCAACCAACGATCGCCCTTCTTCTTTTAACCGTATATATCGATTAATGCCCTACTACAACACCGAAATCTTTCGCGACGTAGTAAAGCAAATCGGTAGGTGAAGGTGTCTTTCTTGTTCCAAGCTGCTGGAAGTGCTCAAGTTCGTATAGCCTCGAGGGAGGCACAACCCAGTTAACTCCAATACTTTTTTCTTGATCGGATCCATCAAGAATTTTATTATAAATCTCATGATAGATGCTATCGAGTTCTGTTCCTTCGTTAAAGAAGCTCTCATAATAACGGCTAAAAAATCCGGCAAGCAAATCAGCTACCTGCACCCCCAACGACTTTTTCGAGTCCGAGAATTGCAAATCCGCACTTGTTTTAACTTGAAAATTAGAATTTGGAGTAGGAGGGGAAAAACCATGCGGATTGTTCGAAACCATCAACTCTTTAATGGCGACCAAAACCTCATCAAAATGATCTTGCTTATCATGATAGAAGGCGACTCCCTCAACACTACCTTTGTTCGCCAAATTCACACGTGCAATGATATTCGTCAAAGAAGACACATGCGGCAATAGAAGAATCTTATTTCCTCTTTTTCCGTCATCTGGAATTGGGATGAATTTAAATACTGCTTCATCGCCAATTTCTTTCTTCATGTCATGATAATCTTCAATAGACATATCCAAGTCCTGGACGTGCCCACTATATTCAGGGTGGCTATTAAAGAACTCTTTAATACCCTCCATAGATCTCAGAAGATTTTCTTCGTTCGGCTCATGGCATGAATCAAAAAACCTCTCAAAGTACTCATCAGGCATTTCAAGAGCCATCACTCCTGCGGTAATGTTTCTTGAAACTTGAAAACGCCCATGCGACTCATCGCCTGTAAAATATGGAGGTAATAATTGATGATTTGAAATCGAGGTACAAACATAGTACTTCTTATCAACAACTTCAACAAAGAACGGGGATTTAGACTCAATCAAAATCGAAAAAACCTCAAGCATAAACTGAGGTTTTTTCTTGTAAAGATCTGATGATTTCAACTCGGCAGCTTGAACTCCAAATTTCTTTTTCAGACCATTGATCTTGTCTTCAAAATTTTCAATCTGCGAAATATCAACCGCTGCCAACGAAAATACTGGCTGTCCGGCAAAGCCAAGACCATTTTTGCGGCTAATCAAATCACCACTATTACCGCTTTCATCGAGATATAGATCTTTTACTACCATTTCAAAACCCTCATCTTCCTTGTTAACGAGTTTAATTCAGTCTGCCTTTTCTTTTACAGAAGGGAATCGCGCAGACGCATACCGAACGACGAGAATAGATAGAGATAAAAGCACCACTCCACCCGTCAAATACAAAATCCCTTCATCTGGTGATTTGTGATGCGACACATCGCTAATCAGCAGTCGAATCAAAGCCGTGACACCGATATATAAAAGAAAGCGCAACGGCATATGATTTGTGCGGAAGTAAATCCCACTCATCGCCAGCAATTCTAAGTAGATAAACAGCAGCAAAATGTCATCAACGCTGATTTTATCTTGATGAAGCATTTCGATGAATGTCGTAATGCCAGCATACACCGTGATTGCGCCAATTCCAAACAGAGCAAGGTAGTGGAATAGCTCGACCCCAAGGTTGCCAAGACTGTTTGCCGCTGCGTGCACTCTGACACGCATTCGATCTGCCCATTTCATACCCTTCCCTCCACCTAACAAGCCAAACCGGTAAAAAAATCTTACACGCGATACATGAGCTTCATCCGAGAAGGACTAAGCCATAACCCACTGATTTTTATTAATTTTATTAAAATCTCGTGAGTAGCGAAAAATGTTAAATACAGGAGGGTTGGTCTTGAAGTAAATCCCGACCATCGCCCCCAGTTCCAGATAGATAAACAGCAGCAGAATGTCATCGATCTTGATATGCCCGACTTCGAGCATCCCGAGAAACTCCATCACCGCCGCCCACGCCGTGACCGCACCGATGGCGAACAGCGCCAGGTAGTGGAAGGTCTCGACGAACAGATTGCCCAGAGACTCGGCCAGTTGATGCACGTTTTGCCGCAGTTTCTCGGCCCAGTTGATTTTCACGATGATGTTTCCTTAGCTCGATGCGGATGATGCGTGTTGGACGTGACGGTTTTTCTTCACGCGCCTGATTTCATGCAGAAACAGGGCCACGCATCATGGCGAGACGCCGCAAAACCCGCGCCGTGGCGTTTGGTCGCACTCTCGGTCTCGCACCCGCCCCTGTGAGAGCGAGCTTGCTCGCGAATGAAGGTGACACGGTCGATCTGACAAACCCAAAATCCGGTCTACATTGAAAAGCCACTACCCAAAGCGCAGGGATTCGCTTATCCTTTTCGCTGTATATAAATACAGTGGTCGCAAAGACAACTAATGTGAAGGCATGTGAGGTGGTGAATGGCCGTCGAAGTGGTATACCGCAGCAGCCGAGATCTGGAGCGCTTGTTCATGGATAAAGCCGAAGCTGACCGTCATGACAAAATGCTCGAACTGGCCGAATACTTGGCCGATGTGCTTCAAAAAGCCGTTCCGTCGCTGACTGAACAGCAAGTGGAAGAAGCCGGGATTTACATGGCGAAGAACCGCGATGTGTTCGCCCGGGCGTTCAAGAGCCAGCCTGATGCATTGTCGGAGCTGATCAATGCGCCGGCTGAGCCGGTCGAAAAAGCCGAGGTCGAGGAATCTGCTGAAGCGCCGGTGAAACCAGCCAAAGCAGCAAAAGCGGCGAAGTAATTTATGCCCGAATTGAATAGGCCCTGAGTCGTAAGACTCAGGGCCTTTTTCATGCCTTCGAAACCTACCGATACAAAACCCTTTCCGCCAACTCATCCGCCACCCGCGCTGGCGAGCGTTTTTCCGCCTGCGCATGAGCAAACACTTCGGTCAGCCGTGAACTGATTTTCGACAGGTGCGCGGTAATGGTGGTCAGTTCCTCGCCACGATGTTTCAGCGAGACATAAATCAGGCCACCGGCATTGATCACATAGTCCGGCGCATAAAGAATTCCGCGCCGCTCCAATTGATCAGCCACATCCAGATGCGTCAGCTGGTTATTCGCCGAGCCCGCCACCGCCGAGCAGCGCAATTGCGTGACCGAGTGGCTGTTGAGCACCCCGCCCAAGCCACACGGCGCAAGTATGTCGCAGGGCGTACTGAGCAACGCATCGTTGGCGATCGGGTGAGCATTGAGCTGCTCCATCGCCAGTTGCACCTTGCCGTGGTCAATGTCGCTGACCAGCAGTTCGGCCCCGGCGGCGTGCAGTTGCTCGGCCAGCGCAAAACCGACATTGCCCAAACCCTGAATGGCGATACGCAAACCTTCGAGATTGTCGCTGCCCAACCGTGCCATGGCGGTTGCACGAATCCCGGCAAACACGCCCATCGCTGCGTGCGGCGCAGGATCGCCCGCCGACGTGGTGCTGGTGACATGCTGGGTCTGCTGGGCTATGCAATCCATGTCCGCCACCGAGGTGCCACTGTCGATAGCGGTGATGTAGCGGCCGTCGAGCTGATCGATGCAGCGACCAAAGGCTTCGAACAGTGCGCCACGGTTTTCCACGTGCACCGGTCTTACGATCACTGCAACGCCACCGCCCTGAGGCAATCCGGCCAGCGCGGCTTTGTAGCTCATGCCCTGGGCGAGACGAATAGCGTCTTCGACGGCCGACTCGTCATTGGGATAGGCAAGGTAACGGCACCCGCCCAGGGCCGGCCCCAGACGACTGTTATGAATGGCTATGACCGCCTTCAACCCGGAAACCGGGTCAACGCTCAGGTGCAGCGATTCCAGGCGAGTGCTTTGCATGAGCGCAAACATCGTTGGGCTCCCGAATCACTTCTTGTAGAACGCCAGTATAGGCTTGCGCCCGAAAATTGCTGGAGCGCACCGGAATAAGCATCGATGGCGATGATGGCTTTGCGGCATAACCCCGGGCCCGAGTTGCCAGACACTGGACGAATGGCACGGACGGGGCTAAAACGAGGCATTCCCCGGAGATTTCAATGAGTCCGCGCCAACGTTTTTTCGAGTGTCTGCACCGCTCCCCGCCCGCACTGTTCGAAGCCGCGCTATGGATGGCGGCCGAGCACGAAAAAGCTATCGATCCCCAAACGCTGCTGCAAGACTTCAAGGATCTGCAGCAGCGGGTCAGTTACGGCTTGCCGATGCTGCCGGTGAGTGAACTGGCGCAGCCGTTGTTGCGGCGCATGACTGATCTGGGCTTCGCCCAGGATGACTTCCTGCCGCTGCGCCCGCAGGCTGCAATGCTGCATAAAGTCTTGCAAACCCGCCGCGGACAACCGTTGGCGCTGGCCTTGATTGCCCTGGAGTTGGCGCGCGCCCTGGAGATTCCACTGGTCGGGGTCAATTTCCCCGGGCACTTCCTGCTAAAGGTGCCCGGCGCCGATCACTTGCTTGATCCGTGCGGTGGTCGACGCCTGTATCCCAATGACTGTCGCGAACTGTTGCAGCGCCAATATGGGGCGCACATGAAAATCAATGCCGAGCATCTACTGACCGCCACACCGGTGCAGATGCTCCAGCGCCTGTCGCGTAACCTTCGTCAGTTGCACTCGAGTCACGACGACTTTATTGCTGCGCTGATCGATGCCGAACGTGTGCTGGAACTGGGTGATGCCGGTGCCGCCGATTACCTCGCTCGGGCCAGTCTGTATCAAAAACTGGATTGCCCGAATGCCGAGCGTTTCGATCTGGAACATGCCTTGTTGCTCAGCGACGATCCAATCCAGCGTCTGCGCCTGACCGAAAGACTGGGACACTTGCCGCCCAATTCCGTCGTCCACTGATCCCTTTGTGGGAGCGAGCCTGCTCGCGAATCAGGCGCCTCGGTCCATGAGTCAAACCGCGTTATCGTTCTTCGCGAGCAAGCTCGCTCCCACAGTGATCGCTGTGATTTCAGCAGGCGAGCGCACCTGAATGATCAACAGCGCGGCAATAACGGCCGGAATCGCGCAGAAGAAGAAAATCTGCTCCACCGGAATATGCATCGCCAACAGCAAACTGCCGAACAGCGGCCCAAGAATCGAACCGAAACGCCCTACCCCCAACGCCCAACCGGTGCCAGTGGCGCGTACATGCGCGGGATAGAAGTTACTGGCGAACGCATTCAGGGTCAGTTGCCCGCCGATGATGCAGAAGCCTGCGGCAAACACGCAGGCCACCAGATAACGCGGGTTGTCGTGATTGAGTCCCAGCAGGATTGTGCACAACGCTGCGCACGCGAGCACGGCGGATAACAGACGCACCTTGCGTTTCAAGCGGTCGGCGAACCAGGCCATGCAGATCGCGCCCAGGGTCCCGGCGAACAGGAACATCGACGTCACCAGGTTGGCTTCGTTGAGTTTCAGGCCGCTTTCCAGCAACAGTGACGGCAGCCAACTGATCATGAAGTACAGCAAAATCAGGCTGACGAAAAACGTCGCCCAGATCAGCAAGGTCGGCCGCGCGTAGCCGTTACGGAACAACTCGACCACGGTCAGTTTGCTGCCCTGCTCCTGCTCGTTCTGTTCAACGGAGGCGGCTGGCGGTTGCCAGTCGGGCAGCATCCGCGCGGTGACTTTGCGCAGCCGCGCATACGGCGGGGCATCACGCAGCAGACGCGGCAAGGATTCCGGCAGCATCCACCAGAGGAACGGGAACAGCAGCAACGGCGTCACACCGCCGGCGAGAAACACCGCTTGCCAGCCGAATTGATCGATAAACCCCGCCGCAACAAAACCACCCGCCGCACCGCCGAACGAGAAGCCGCACGCGGCCAGCGTGACCATCAGTGTGCGCAGGCGCGGTGGCGAATATTCCGACATCAATGCCATGGCGCTGGGCATTGCGCCGCCCATGCCGATCCCGCAGATGAAGCGCGCGATCATCAGCGAATTCAGAGAATCGGCGAACACCATCAGCACCGTCAGGCTCGCGTAAATCAGTACGCAGGCGAGCAGGATGCGGCGCACGCCGAAGCGGTCGGCCAGTGGCGTGACGACGAGAGAGCCAATGGTGAGGCCCAGCAGGTTGGCGCTGAACACAGGGCCGAACGCAGATTTTTCCAGCCCCCAGTCCTGCGCCAGTGCCGGCACCACATAACCGAGCACTTGGGCGTCATAGCCGTCGGTGACTAGCAACAACGCAAGCAGGATCAAGAGCAACCACTGATAGCGGGACACAGGACGGGCGTCGAGTGCCGCCCGGAAGCTGGCAATCTGGTTGTGCATCGCAAGGTTCCTGTTTTGTTTTTATGGTTTTTTTGCGTGGATCAACGCCGAACCTTGTGGGAGCGAGCCTGCTCGCGAATGCGGTGTGTCAGGTAAATGAATGGTGGCTGACACTCAGCATTCGCGAGCAGGCTCGCTCCCACAGGGGGTATTACGGTGTATCTGGCTGGTTAGCGGGATGCGCCTTGATAAACGCCGGATGCTCGGCAGCCAACGCCGCAACGCGACGAATACGCGGGTAAGCCTCCAGCGAAACATTGAACCGCTCTGCCGCATACAACTGCGGGATCAGGTAAACGTCCGCCACGCACGGCCACTCGCCGAAACAGAAGCCGCTGTCGCCGATCAACTGCTCAACCGTCGCCAGGCCCTGGCTGATCCAGTGACTGATCCACTCCACCACCTGCGGTTCATCGTGCCCCAACTGACGCAGCCGATTGAGCACGCTGACGTTGTGCAGCGGATGCACATCGCAACCGATCACCGCCGCGACGCCACGCACATGGGCGCGCGCAGCGAGGTCTTCGGGCAACAGCGGCATCTGTGGATAACGTTCTTCCAGGTACTCGATGATCGCCGGCGACTGGATCAGCAACTCACCATCATCAGTACGCAAGGCCGGCACCCGCCCCTGCGGATTGACCGACAGATACGCCGCCTGCCGATGCTCGCCACCGGACGGCGCGATCAGATTGACCGGCAACGCCTGATAGTCGAGGCCCTTGAGCGCCAGCGCGATCCGCACCCGATACGACGAGGTCGAACGGTAATAGGTATAAAGATCCATGAGCCGCTCCTGTCAGCGCGCCGCCAGCACTTTGCCGCGGCATTCGCCGAAGCCGATGGAGGCAAAACCGTCGCGGGCGCAGCGTGCGCGCAGGATGATTTCGTCACCGTCCTCAAGGAATTTACGCACCTCGCCGGACGCCAGTTCGATCGGCTTTTTGCCGCCCTCGGTGATTTCCAGCAGGCTGCCGAACTGACCGTTTTCAGGGCCGGACAAAGTGCCCGAACCGAACAGATCGCCGGCCTGCAACTGGCAGCCGTTGACGCTGTGGTGCGCGACCATTTGCGCCACGGTCCAGTACATGTAACGGGTGTTGCTCAGGGTCAGACGGTGCGCCGGCAGATTCTGCTCGCGCATGGCTTCGGTGAGCAGCAGCACTTCCAGTTCAATGTCGAAGGCGCCGCCATCCTGATCGCGTTTATCGAACAGGTACGGCAGCGGCTGCGGATCACCTTCAGGACGCGCCGGTTGTGCTGTGCGGAATGGCTGCAGCGCTTCGGCGGTGACCACCCACGGCGAGACGCTGGTGAGGAAACTCTTGGACAGGAAAGGCCCCAGCGGCTGGTATTCCCAGGCCTGGATATCGCGGGCCGACCAGTCATTGAGCAGGCAGAAACCGGCGATGTGTTCGGCGGCATCACCGATGGCAATAGACTCGCCCATCTCGTTGCCCTGCCCGATCCAGATCCCCAACTCCAGCTCGTAGTCCAGACGCGCGCAAGGGCCGAAGGTCGGCTCGCTCGCACCCGCCGGCAAGGTTTGGCCTTTCGGGCGACGCACGTCGGTGCCGGACGCGCGCACGGTGGAGGCGCGACCGTGATAACCGATCGGCACATGCTTGTAATTAGGCAGCAACGGGTTGTCGGGGCGGAACAGTTTGCCGACGTTCTGCGCATGCTCAATGCCGACGTAGAAGTCGGTGTAGTCGCTGATGCGCGCCGGCAAATGCAACTGGCAATCGGCGGCCAACGGCAGCAGTTTTGCGCCTTGAGCTTCGATGTTGCCGCGCAGGGTGCTGCCTTCGCTGAACAGTTCCAGCAGACGTTCGCGTAGAGCAACACGCGCCTCGCGACCCAACTCGAAGAATGCGTTCAGTTGTCCGCCGTGCATAGCTTCAACCGCCGTGCGAGCAACGCCGTCGAACAGACCGGCCTCAAGTGCTACTTGCAGATCGAAGATGTGTTCGCCAATCGCCACGCCACTGCGCGGCTCGGCGCCCTCAACGCTGAACACGCCCAACGGCAGGTTCTGCAACGGAAAATCGGCGTGGCCGTTGGCCGAAGCGACCCAACTGCGGGTGATGGAATTCTGAGTCATGGGTTATCTCCGGGTCGGGTCGAACGTGGCGGGCAGCGTGGCCCAGCAGGCGTCGTAAGTGGATTGCAGTTGCGGGCAGTCGAGGGCAAAACGGCTTGGGCGCAGCACCTGACTGGTCTCGAACATGAAGGCCATGGTGTTGTCGATTTTCGCCGGTTTGAGATCGGCGTTGATCGCTTTGGTACAGGTCTCGCCATCCGGGCCGTGGGCGCTCATGCAGCTGTGCAGCGAGGCGCCGCCGGGCACGAAACCTTCGGCCTTGGCGTCGTATTCGCCCTGGATCAGGCCCATGAATTCGTTCATCAGGTTGCGGTGGAACCACGGCGGACGGAAGGTGTTCTCGGCCACCATCCAGCGCGGCGGGAAGATCACAAAGTCGAGGTTGGCCAGACCGTGCACGCTGGTCGGCGAGGTCAATACGGTGAAGATCGACGGGTCCGGGTGATCGAAACTGACCGTGCCGATGGTGTTGAAGCGGCGCAGATCATATTTGTAGGGCACGTTGTTGCCGTGCCAGGCGACCACGTTCAGCGGCGAGTGATTGAGTTCGGTGGCCCACAATTGGCCGAGGAATTTCTGCACCAGCGTGGTCGGTTGTTGCAGGTTTTCGTAGGCGGCGACCGGTGTCAGGAAGTCGCGCGGATTGGCCAGACCGTTGCTGCCGATCGGTCCCAGATCCGGCAGGCGCAGCGGTGCGCCATGGTTCTCGGCGATGTAGCCGCGCGCCTGCGGATCGAGCAGTTCGACGCGGAATTTCAAACCGCGCGGCAGCACGACGATCTCCAGCGGCGCCACTTCCAACACACCCAGTTCAGTAGCGATGCGCAGACGCCCGAGTTGCGGCACCAGCAGCAGTTCGCCGTCGGCGTTGAAAAATACACGCTCCATCGAGCGGTTGGCGGCGTAGTTGTAGATGCTGATCCCGGCGGGTTTTTCAGCACCGGCGTTGGCCGCCATGCTCACCAGGCCGTCGATGAAATCGGTCGGCTCGCTCGGGATGTCCAAAGGGTTCCACCGCAGGCGATTGGGGGTCACTTCACCCAACGGGCCGCCCGCCAGTTGCCGCTCCAGCTTGACGAACGCCGGGTGATTGGCCGACGGCTGAATCCGGTACATCCAGGTGCGTCGCGCTTCACTGCGGGTCATGGTGAACGCAGTGCCGGAGAACAATTCGGTATAGAGGCCGTATGGGGCTTTTTGCGGGGAATTCTGACCAACAGGCAGCGCGCCGGGCAACGCTTCAGAGCTGAATTCGTTGCCGAAGCCGGACTGATAAGCCAGCGTCGACGCGGTTGAATCGAGGTTCATGGAGCCTCCTGAACAGGGAGTCGGCAGTGGCCCATCGCTCTGGCTCAGAGGTTTCGGCACGCCGGGGTTGTTATTATCGTAATTCGATTACGCATAACGTAATTTGCTCGCTATCCAGCGTCAAGCTATAAAGACGCCCATTCGTTTTCGGATCCCGGCAGCACCATGGAAAAAACCAGCGACAGCAACGGCAAACAGAAAGTCCGCTCCGCCGAAGTCGGCACCGACATCCTCAAGGCCCTGGCCGAGTTGTCGCCAGCCACGTCGCTGTCGCGTCTGGCCGAACATGTGCAGATGCCGGCGAGCAAAGTGCATCGTTATCTGCAAGCGTTGATCGCCTCGGGTTTTGCCGAGCAGAACCCCGCCACCAACCATTACGGCCTCGGCCGTGAAGCGCTGCGCGTTGGCCTGGCCGCCCTCAACAGTATGGACGTGCTGAAAGTCGCCGCCCTGCCGCTGGCCGAATTGCGCGACGAACTCAACGAAACCTGCTTCCTGGCGGTGTGGGGCAATCAGGGTGCGACCGTGGTGCACATCGAACCGGCCGTGCGTGCGGTGACGGTGGTGACGCAATTGGGCTCGGTGCTGCCGCTGCTCAGTTCCTCGACCGGACTGGTGTTCAGCGCCTATCTGCCACATCGGGAAACAGACGAATTGCGCGAGCAGGAAATCGCCGTCGCCGACCATCCGCTGGCCGATGAAAAGGTTTACGCAACCTTGTGTGAACAGATCCGCGAACGCGGTCTGCATCATGTGCATGGTTTGTTGATGCCGGGCGTGGATGCCTTGTCGGCGCCGGTGTTCAACGCCGTTGGACAAGTCGCTGCGGTGCTGACCATCGTCGGCCCGACCTCGTTGTTCCACGCAGACGAAAACGGCCCGGCGGCGCAGCGGTTGTTGGCTGCGACGCGGGCCGTGAGTTGGCGGATGGGATTCGAGACGCCAGCGTCCTGAAAGAGTAGCCGGCGCTTCGATTACTGGATCAACCGATCAGTCGGGTGGTGCTTTCCACTCTGTGAGGCGCTACGGCGACTGCGGTGACATAGCTGATGCCGACGGGGACACCGGTTACATCCGAGAGCAGGTCTGCATAATCCTTGATCTGAGACAGTAGTCCGTACGCGCTGACAGAGTTGCCGACGCCGGAGATCTTGCCGATATAAAACATGATGGCCGCCCTCCAGGCACTGGCAAAGTAGGCATTGGCTGCTTCCTTATCGCCGTCCAGTGAGGCCGAAATCCCCTCAACGATCGTATAGGCGATTCGCAGTACACTCACCACCGCGCCTACTGGAGGCACGAACAACGAGACAACATCCAAAGCGACACCAATCAAAATCTTGGCATCGACCCAGACCGCCTCCCAAGTGCTGGTGGTTTGATAATCCACGTCAGCCATGAAACGCTTTACCAGGGCGACGTACTCGTGTTTGAACTCGTTGCCAACCCCATACGCGTTGTACAGCACGGGCGGCCGTTCGCGTGTGCCCCCGCTTTTGTACTTATCTGTGAGTTGTTTGACAGCCTTTTGATCTTCAAGACTGACCATTCGTAAAACATGGCCTTTAAAGGCGGAATCTTCAAGCCGCGCCGACAACTGTTCGACAGGGAAGAAATCATTCCCGTCATGGGTACCCGGCGTATAAACAACAGACTGCAGCCGCCCGTTAAACTGGCGACTAAAGATATAAGCGCCGTGAATTTTCCTGCCTTCCAAGGTGAAATGATAAACGCCCACGTCCGGCACGGATTGAGCGCCTACTGTGTATAAATCAGTGCCGGGACTATTTCTATCAAGACCATCAATAAGCGCTTTCAACCAATTGAAATCCTCATTGGATATCGTGCGCCTGATTTTCTGGGCCAGGGCTGCAGTGAGCATTTCGTTCTGTTTCAGCTCTCGGTAAAAAACTTCTTTCAGAGCACGACGTGGGGTCGAGATGAATTGTTTTTCAAGATACGCCTCATAAAGTTCACCGGGCTTAAGATCAATAAGATCATTGATGACCTGTACATTTAATGCTCGTGGAACCGAACCGCTGAATTTGGCAGTTCGAAGGTAATCTCTTAACTCACCTATTGCTATGGAGACTCCTGGAACGACGGCACTCAGAATTTTCTCAAAAATCGAAACGTCACTACGCCAGGTCTGCCACTGGATGAACAGATTGGTGAGCGTCATTTCTGGAACATTATTAATTTTGACCCTTACATTTTCCGGATCGAAGACAGGAACTTTAAGTCCCTTTCGATCCCAGTACTGGGCGAATGTCTTCATCACCAGATCACGAGCAAACTCCTTGAAAGGCACGATTTTCAGATCGTCTTTTGCAATGCTCTGAATAGCCTTGAGTTCTGTATGCAGTCGAACGGATAATCCTTGTTCCTCCACCGAGGCTTTCCTGAACCACTGAGGTGTGAAGGCTTCAATTTGTTTCGCTTCCCAACTGAGGATATTTTTTACCGCATTTTCCAACGGGTAGTCTTCAGTAGTGAACGGGAATTCAAAGCTCGATTGGCCAATCCACCGTAGAGTCCAACTATCCCCTGTGACTTCAGCCACCATTCTGTTTACATCAGACAGAACGGCCTGACCCTTCAAATACTCCCAAATTTCATCGTCCTGGACCCATGCTAATAATTCATTCCTTAACTGTCTTGAATTGGGAAACTCAAACCACTCTTGTCCGGATGGAAAACCCGGCGCATACAACACGATGAAGTCTTCGCGATTAAGCTTTTGTGCAAAATACCTCAAGTCTTTGAACGCTTCATATTTCGCACCGAGCTTGATCTCCCCGGACATAAAAGACAGATCACCAAAGTTATAGCGATTGACCATGTCATTGGCACGCGAGCTCACATGCTTTTGCAGAACCGCGCTAAATATCGACAGCGCCGTCCTCTTGCCTTGAACTTCTCGAAGAGCGTCGAAAACTTCACGCTTGGAGTAGACTGCTTGCCGCGCGTCGTTATACCGGTTACGCACATTCAGCGAAATGATCGAATTGATCAGATTGGAAGGCGTAAATTTTGGGTTAAACGGCTGATTTTCTACAGCAATCTCATATTGACCTCCTCGATCATGCACGCCGTACATGAACGCCTGAGTGAGCGTCTTGCGCTCCTTTGTCTCAATCTGTTGGCCATTCGTTACTTTCAACACATTTCGGATATTGACGAAGATGCTATCGGGGTCAATCCGAACGTCCTTACCCGGCGAAATGAATGCTTCCACTTCATTTTTTGCAAAGTCCTTGAGCGATGCGAACCCCTTGGTTACTTCATGGTATTGAACCTCGCTTTCAAGCAGGCGCTGTTGCAATGCCTCATAAACTTCCTGATTCGTCGAACCGGCATTTTTTAACCAGACCGGCCACCGGTTTCTTTGCGCTTGGCGCAGAAGTACCGCCTGGCGAGCCTTCGCCAGACGAGGAATGTCTGGTAGAGACTGTGCAGACGTCACCGACGCAACAACCGAAACAAAATCCGAATCCGGATCTGCGAACCGAGCCAGCTGTTTCACAACATCAGCGCAAGATTTCTCAATCCCGTTATCGCTGATGCGTGCAAACAGATCGGCCTCAACTTTCAAATAACGAAATTCAGGCGCGGTCGGGAATGTTTCTCGCTCATTGATCGCGAGCGACTGCAAGAACACCTCACGACTGTCACCTGACATCAAGCGTTGCTCCAGCGTCTGATGCAACTGAGCAGAGGAAGAGAATTTTTCGACGCCATGAGTCGGGGAGTAGAGCACTATCGCCGTATCGGCCCGAGGAACAAGTTCATCGTTGACGGGCGCTTCGAGCGGGATGGCGAACATTGAACGTTGCTCGCTATAAGCGTCCCCTCGGCTGCCGATAAATACGCCATACCATGAGCCGCGCGAACCCGGTTGAACCCTATAGCGGATGCGTTGAAGCTCCTCACGGCTGATAGCGCCCTCATCAGCAAGAACTTCAAGTTCATTTAGAAAGAGATTGGCCTGAAGCTCGCCCAAGGTCATTTTTCTAGGAAGGGAAAACTGCCCCTTACTTTCGTCTTTTCCTGCCCAGTACTCTTGTAGCGCAGCAACATAGTAGTCTGGCAAGTTTCGAAACAGGTGCGTCAGCAGTTTCTCCACAGAGGCCAGAGAGACCGCAGGGTATATATTTCGAGTATCGGTTGAAAGCGGGCGATCATAAATCGCGTAATACTGCGCATCGTACGTCGGTGCCCTGCCACGCTGTAGGCAGTCATTCAAAACATGAAACAAACCTCCTACCGGCTCCATTTGCTTCGGTTTGACATTGCCACGAACATTGATGTGAACAAGACGTTCATCGATCCCTGGCGCGAACTCTCCAAGTGCACGCTTCAAACAGGCACGTAAAATAAAATCAAATGCAGGCACGCCCTTCAAGTGATCCGACAGTGCGGCCAGTGCCTCACCCAATCTGCCAAATCCAGACTCATCAAGACTACGAACTTCCATTTCGAAACACCCTATCAGTTTGATACTTACAAATATCCGAATGACATTTGCTTCGCTAATTCAAACTAAACCGGGCACTTATCGAAAAGATACTCAGAATACTTTTCCAATCTTGTATACGACCAAAACCAAACATTCAGAATAAATAATACAAATTAATTATTTCTTCATACCGACACCGCCAACAACTAAAATCCGCCTACCACCAGACCTTGACGCTTACATTCAGTCTTCTTTATTACAAAGAGCAAACCCATCCCTTTCTAAAAATTACATGTAACAAAAACACTACAACACCATACCCATTGACTTGGCACACGCCACCGCCTGAGTTCGTCGTGCGACACCTAACTTTCCATGTATGCGTCTGGCGTGGGTCTTTACCGTATGTAGAGAAATAAACAACTGATCCGCAATTTGTTGATTTGAATATCCCTTGGCGATCAGACCTAAAACTTCCAACTCGCGGAGACTGAGCAGACCGCTATCAATCAGTTTCCTGGCACTGGGCGAATCTACGACCTTGTTATTCAATTCTTTCAACAAATCAGGTTGACGCAGTTTCAGTTCACGTAACGCCTGATGCAAACCATGGTGACTGGCCATTTCCAGCCCCTTCTGTAAGTGACGCCGCGCCGAAGGCTGATCGCCTAGAATAAAGGCAGCCTCGGCCAACACCAGATGAAGGTCGGTTTCCAGCCAAAGCATTTTGCGTTGATGTGCCGCCTCCAGCAAAAGCTGGAGACGACCGATCGGATTGAGCGCCGTACGCAGCCCAACTTGTGCAAGGATCAGCAAATACTCAACCCGCGGAATCAGCTCAAGTGTCGCCGGCGGTGCCTGCAAGGCATCCGATCCTTGATAGTGTCGCAGCAGACGTGTCATGGCCTCGCATGCCAGCTCGGGACGTCCTTGCTGTAACCAGAACAGGCTGCTGACCTGTAACAGCACTCCCCGATAAACCGTTTCCGGAATCTGCCTTTGCTGCATCAAACGCTCACCATCACGCAGCCATACGAACGCCTTTTGATAATCTGCCTCGTTGGCAGCCAGTTGCGCCAGTCCCAGATAACCATACAAAACCCGCTTGTCTTGATTGCGCTTGCAATCGTCCAGCCCCGAATGGAAAAACGCAGCCGCCGAGGCATCCAGCCCCTGACTCAGCGCAAGGCGCCCGCGACGCAAGGCAATCCGTCCCAGCAAAGGGCTCAGCCGGTTCGGCTGCCGGGCGAGCAAATCATGCACGCCCGCCAGCAGACTTTCAGCCCGAGGTGCAGCGCCGCGCTGCTCGAGCAATTGTCCGTGATCGAGTTCAAGCAGTGCTTCGAAAACCAGCGAGCCTTGCGCCCGCGCCAGACATAGCGCCTGGCGATTCAGCGCGTGGGCCAGATCCAGCTCCCCGCGCAACAGAGCCTGCTGGGTCAACCCTGACAAACACATCACCCGAGCGATCCAGTTCTCGAGATCGAGTACCTCCAGCGCTTGCGAAAAGTGTTCATGAGCGGACTCCATCCGCCCTTCCAAATGCAATAACCAGCCTTGCGACGTTTGCCAACGCGCAATCAACTGCCGCTCAAGCGCTGGCGAAGGCTGCGGCATGAACCGCCCCAGGTGCCCGATGCATTTCGCTGCCTGTTCGAAACGACCGGCAAAGAGCAACGCAGCGGTAATCAGCCCGACCAGTTGCGGGGTGCTCAGGGTCAACTCCACACCTTGTTGCTCGTGCAACTGCACCAATAACACGACAGTTTGCTCTTCAAACAACTGCTCGAAGCTGAAGTGCTGCAGCAGGCTGACTGCGGCTTCATATTCTTCTGCCAATAACGCCTGTTCAAATGCCGAGCGCCAATCCCGTGCGGCACTGAACCACTGACAGGCACGTCGATGCCATGTACGGCGCGATGGCCAATGTTCCTCGCGCACGACGCGAGACAGCGGCGGAAAAATGTGCGACCAGTCCGCAGAATCATTCCAGGGCTCAATAAAGCAGCCAAGCATTTGCAATGTTCGCAGGTGTACAGCCCCCTCCCCGGCGCCGAACAAGTGCTCGCACAGTTGAGCATTGAAGCGCGGCATTTGTGCGAGCACGCGCCAGACTTCGGTCAGTTCCGGCGTGAGGCCACTGAAGAGTTCATGTTGCAGGTAGTCGAGCAGCGTATCGACGCGTTGCTGTGGTTCAGTTGTCTGCGACCAATCGCATTTGCGCAACAGCGCCATGCGGACCCCGGCGCACCAGCCTGCGGTTCGCTGGTAGATTCGCGCGGACAGGTCGCTTGCCTGCTCGGCGGGCAAGTGCTTCAGCGCATGGGCAATTTCTGCTTGCGTGAGCGCCAGCGTCGGGCTTTCGCACTCGTACAGTTCATCATCGAGCAGCAGGCGTGGCCAGTTGCATTGCGGGCGTCTACGCGTGCCGATCCACCAGACGCACGCGGAACTGCTGACCGTCAATAACCGATCAAGCAACGCGTCCAGCGCTGGATCCGGCAGGCGGCAGTAGTCATCGATAAACAGCCAGGTCGGCCTCGACCAGCGACTCAGCGCAGCGACCAGAGCGGACTCCGTTGTTTCGGCCAGCCCCAACGCCTGCGCCAGTCGCAGACAAAATTCACTGGTACTCAATGCCGCGCCTGCCAACGGCAACCAGCCGACCTCGCAGCGTGGCGGCGCCTGCAGCAGGCACTCGGCAAGCAGCGCACTCTTGCCACTGCCCGCAGGAGCGCAGATCAGCCTGACCCGCGCCATCGACTCAAGCAACGGCTCGCTCAATCGCGAGCGTGCCTGATGATGGGCGGACAGTCTGGGCAGAAATCCGGGGCGATCCAGACACGGCGTCATGGCGGTCATCGGTTGAACCTTTTTATAGTTGTTGGCTCACCCTAGCCCTCTCCAAACCGCTTGTTGATAAGTATTCAGCACGCTGATTGGCGGCCATAAAAAAGGCGACCGTGCGGTCGCCTTTTGTTCAGTCGATGTATCCGAAACGTTACCGCACCCCCTCGGCACGCAGGGCCGATGGCGTGTAGTCGGCAGCCTTGGCTTCGAAGCCGAATTCGAAACTGTGCTTCTCTTCGTTCTTCATCCCCAGGGCAATGTATCGGCCAGCAATGATGTCGTAGAGCGCTTCGAGGGTGTAGGCCTGAGCCTGGTGATCGTAGTAGTACTGCGCATGGCCTTCGGCGACGCGCCACAGTTGCCCGCGACCGTCGTAGTGATCGGCGAGCGCCACTTGCCAGCTGTCCTCGTCGATGTACATGTGGCGCTTGGCGTAGATGTGTCGCTCGCTCGGCTTGACCGTGCCGATCACTTCCCAGACCCGGTGCAACTCATAGCGGGTCAGATCCTGATTGATGTGCCCGGCCTTGACGATGTCGTCATATTTCAACTTCGGCGAATCGAGTTTGTAGCTGTTGTAGGGAATGTACATTTCCTTCTTGCCGACCAGTTTCCAGTCGTAGCGATCCGGTGCTCCGGAGAACATGTCGAAGTTGTCCGACGTACGCAAGCCATCAGCGGCGGTGCCCGGGCCGTCATATGCGACTTGCGGAGCGCGGCGTACACGGCGCTGACCGGCGTTGTAGATCCACGCCAGACGTGGCTCCTTCACCTGATCGAGGGTTTCGTGCACCAGCAGCACGTTACCGGCCAGGCGCGCCGGGGCCGTTACCGACTGCTTGAAGAAGGTCAGCACGTTGGCGGCTTTTTCCGGATCGATATCCTTCATCAGTTGCGGCACGGCGATCTCTTCTTCGAAGCGGATCGGCGTGTAGCTGCCGTTGGTTTGCGGCGTGACCTGGGTGATGATTCGGCGCAGATTGCCGCCGTGGTATCGGGTGATGTGGTTCCACAACACCTCGACGCCATTCTTCGGAATAGGGAAAGCGTAATAGCGATTACCGGTGAAATTGGCAAGGCCGTTGCCGTCGTTGATGCTGGTAACGTTGAGTGCGCTGCGCTTGGCCGACTCGTAGATTTCCGGCGGCACGGCGACGGTGCGGTGGGTCGGATAGACCGGGATCTTGTAGGTTTGCGGGTAGCGTTTGAACATGGCTACCTGGCCGTCGGAAAGCTTGCTCTTGTACTGGTCGACGTTGGTTGCGGTGATGGTGAACAACGGTTTTTCACTGGCGAACGGGTCCGCGAGAAAGCCTTTGCTGTCCACCGCACCGGCGTTCTTCGGGATGCCACCGGTCCACGCCGGGATCGAACCGTCAGCGTTGCCGGCCTTCTCGGCGCCGAGCGGGGTCAGGCTGGTGCCGAGTTTGTTTGCCTCATCCGGCGACACTGCCGCCATCACGTTGGCCGCCAACAGACTCAGGGCCAGCACACCGCATTGCAGAATCATTTTGCGCATTGCTTTCATCCTTCTCGGGCAGATCAGAAGTTCACGCCGAAGCTCAGGGCCACGAAGTCACGGTCTTCGAGGACGTTGTAATCGCCGCCGAAAAAGTCGGTGTAACTGAGGCTCGCGGTGTAGGTGTTGCGGTAATCGGCATCGACGCCGACGCTGATCGCTTTCGCACCTTCGTTGAACAGGCCGTTGGGGCCGTAACCGGCGACGTCATGCGACCACGACAGGTTGGGTTTGAGGTTGATCCCGCCGATCACGTTGGCGTAATCGAGGATCGCCCGGGCGCGGTAGCCCCACGAAGTCGAGGTGACGAAGCCGTCGGTATCGCCACCGAAACCGTACTGGCCGTACACCGAGTCGCGGCCGTAACGCAGCTTGCTGCGAGACTCCAGACCACCGACCCGCACCACCGCTGCTTCACCGACCAGAGTCAGGCGTTGAGCACCCCACACCTGATCGAAAAAGTGCGTGAGAGTGCTCTGGATCTGGGTGACCTCTTTGCGTCGGTAACCCTTGTTGTCGGAACCTGGCGTCGTCGCGATCGGCGAAGCCGCGCCGCCGGCAATCGGGTTGAGCAGCGCCAGAGTCAGATCGTTGGTACTGACCTGCACCGGAGCGTTGGGCCGATAACTGATCTCGCCGGTCCACGCAGTGCCAGTGGGCAATGTGGTGGAGAAACTCGCGCCGTACAGGCGAATGTCCTCCGGGTATTCGAGGTAATAGCCACCGCGCCCGAGCATCACACTCTGCGCCAGTCCCGAACCGCTGCCGGGCGCCAGACCGTTGGCAATGCCGACCATACCCGGCAATGCCGCCAGGGTCGAAAGCCCTGCGGTGGTGGTGCCCACTGTTGGCGTGCGGCTGTGGTAGTTCATGAAGTACAGGCCGTACTCGGTGTCGTCACCCAGCCAGCGCAACGCCGTGCCCCACTGCCCGGAATCCCGCGCATCGCGGTCGCCGCCACGGGGGATCACCACGCCTTCGCGGGTGACTTGAATGCCCTGACCAAATGCCGTGGTCAACGGCACCAACGGCGCAATCGCCGGATTGCCGACGGTGTAGCCGCTGTTGCAACCGTCCGCTGCCACATCGACGCCGAAGAACGTGCCGCAGTTGTCGAGTACGGTCTGGTCCCACTCCAGTTGATAAAAGCCTTCAACGGTCAACTGATCCGTCAGGCCTTGCGAGCCGAACAGCATGTTCACCGGAATCAGGCCTTCCTTGATCTCCGCGCCGGGACGCCGGAACGCCGAGACGTCGATCGGGTTGATGCTGTTGATCGAGTTGCCGATGAAAGTACTTTCGCCCCAACTGACCACTTGTTTGCCGGCGCGCACAGTGCCCGGCAGATCGCCGATGGAATAGTTGTGATAGACGAACGCATCGAGAATCTGCGCACCGGACGACTTGGCGCCTTCCTTGCGGCCCTTGTCGCTGATCTGTTTGAACTCGCGGTCTTCATCCTTGAGTTCGAAGTCGTACCAGTACTTGCCACGCACGAACACACCGGTGTCGCCGTACTTCAGTTCTAGATCGTGAATGCCTTTGACGATTTTCGAAAAGGTCTCGCCCTTCTTGAAGTTCAAGCGCCCGTCATCACCGGTCGAGGATTGCCCGGTACCACCGTTGACCGTGCCGACCAGCGACTTGTCGGCATCGCGCATGCCCCAACTCGCCCCCACCGACAGCGACGAATCGAACGTGCCCTCGATTTCCCCGATGTTGAACGAAACCGCTTGCGCCTGGGCACAGCAACCCAGAGCCACCGCGGCTGCCAGCGCCTGCGGTGTGAAGATGGCGCGCATTGTTGTTTTTGTCATGCGTCTTCCCCGGTGAGTGACAGAAGGCCCCACCCTACTGCCGGGCGAACGGGTCGATAAGCGCACCAAGGAGGTATTCGTGTTGTCACTCGAAAGGATGAATGGCTTTGCGGAGCGGGGCTTTGCGCGAGTCATGAGTCGGCTGGATAGTTGATCATCAGCGCAACGCATGGTGCGAGGCACTGTTGCATGCCCCGTAACAGTGCATGTCCGGAATCGCTATTTTTCCTACAGATTCAAATCCGTATTCTGAGCGGGCTTTCACGGGATACGCCGCAAAGCCCCTAGCCTTGGCTACTGAGTAAATCAGGCCATTGCTGACAGATTTCAGATCAATCGAAGGTGTTCGGTTGATCACCCTGGTGTTCACTGACGTTGATTTGTAGCTCCTTGATCCAACGTCTTACCTTGGCCGCTGCGTTTGCAGCGGCCTTTTTTATGGGTGATGGATTTTGCCGGGAAGGGAGATTTTAGCGGGGAGATGGCAGGGCTCGACTGAGCCCTGTCGGTTGCTGCGCAGAAATCAGAGCGAATACTTCTGCAAATTCGCCATCATTTCCTTCAGCGCTTCAATGTTGTCCTGCGGATGCGCCGCGCCTTCGAAATCACAAATCTGCTGCCAATGCGCCGCGACATCTTCCGGCGAAAATCCCACACGTGGATCGAACCCGGCGCCCAAGCTGCGTTCCCAACGCACTTTGCCCATCCAGCCACCGCCGACCTCGAACAGCCCGGAAGTCTCTTGGCACTGCTCGCTCGCCAGGTACACCACCAACGGGCTGACCAGTTCCGGCTTCAGTTGCTCAAATACTTGCGGCGGGATCAGGCCTTCGGTCATACGCGTGCCGCCGGTTGGCGCGATGGCGTTGACGAGGATGTTGTTCTTGCGGCCTTCGATGGCCAGCGTACGGGTCAGGCCGTACAGACCCAGCTTGGCCATGCCGTAGTTGGACTGGCCGAAGTTGCCGTAGATGCCTGAAGTGGAAGCCGTGAAGATCACGCGACCATAGTTTTGCTCGCGAAGGTGCGGCCACGCGGCGCGGGTAACTTTGTAGGCGCCTTCGACGTGAACGCGATAGACCAGATCCCAGTCAGCGTCTTCCATTTTATGGAAGGTCTTGTCACGCAGGATCCCGGCGTTGTTGACCACTACGTCGACACGCCCGAAGACGTCGAGAGCGTTCTGTACGAGTTTGTCGCCGTCGGTGACCGAGTCGTGGTTGGCTTCGGCGATGCCGCCGGCTTCGCGAATTTCCGCGACCACTCGGTCGGCCGCAGAAGCGTTGGCGCCTTCGCCCTGAGTGGAGCCGCCGAGGTCATTGACCAGCACTTTTGCGCCCTGTCTGGCGAACAACAATGCGTGTGCGCGTCCGAGGCCACCACCGGCTCCGGTGACGATTACGACTTTATCTTCGAAACGCACAGACTCATTCATCACGGCAACTCCAGCAGGCCTAGGGACAGTTCTCCGAGTGTCAGGCACGGGGCTTTCGGTCACAACAAACACGGCTGGGGCTGAATGGTGCGCGATAAGGCTGGGGGATGATGCGGAGCCAGATCAATAGATCGCCGCCGTCTGCGATCTATTGACCTTTCAGGAACACGCTACTTTGCGCGGTGGCAGCACGAAGCGTTCGCGAAACGCCAGGTAATGCTTGAGCACCTGCGCCGGCGCTTCGGTCTGCGGATAGTGGCCGATGCCCGGCAACAGCACGGTGTCTGCATCGGCAATCAGTTCGCGGTAACGCTCGACCATGTGAACGCCAGAGATCGGATCGACTTCACCATCGATTACCCGCAACGGCACTTCACCGCGCTGCATCGCCGCCACCCAGCGGTCACGTTGCACGCGGCGCTCAGGAATGTAGCCGATCAGTTTGTGCATGATCCGCGGGCCGTGATTGCTGTCGATCAGGCTCCAAAAATCATCCAGCTCACTTTCGCTCGGGCGGGTCTGCGGGCCGAAGATCTGGCGGAAGCTTTTCACCAGCGCGTCGCGGGTAAACGCGCGGCCGATCATCCAGCCCAATGGGCTGAGCAGCAGTTTTTGCATTAATACGGGGCGATGGGTCTCCGGGAACAACCCACCGTTGAGAAACACGCAACTGGCAACCTCGATCTGCTCTTCGTAATGCCGCGCGAGCAGTTCCTGCGCGACGCTATCGCCATAGTCGTGAGCGAGGATGTGCACCGGTTGCTCGACCTGCAAATGTGCAAGCAACGCCTGTTGCAGATCGGCCTGCTCAAGAAGGCTGTAGCTGTGATCGACCGGTTTCGCCGAATCGCCGAAACCGAGCATGTCGCAAGCGATCACCCGATAACGCTGGGCCAGTGGCTGCCACAGGTAATGCCAGTCCCAACTGGCGGTCGGGAAGCCGTGGATCAGCAGCAGCGGCTCGCCCTGCCCCGTCGTCCAGTAACGGATCGGCTGGCCACGAAAGACAAACGTCTGGCTGCGCTTGCGCCAGACACACAGAGGAATCTCGGCAAGAGGCATTAGAGTTTATATCCGGGGTCTTGTTTATCGAGTTTGCGCAGCAGCGCCGGCCAGGCCAGCGCGCCACCCATGCCTTGTGCACTTTTGGTGACACCGGCGATCATCGCCTTGGCGCCTGCCAGAATCTGCGGTTCGATGGCGATGAGTTCAGCGCCGCCGGTCTGCGCCATCACCTGGATGTCGCAGGCGCGTTGGAAGGTGAACATCATCAGAAAGGTATCGGCGATGGTGCCGCCACAAGTCAGCAGACCGTGGTTGTGCAGCATCAGGAAATTGTTCTCGCCCAGGTCAGATTGCAAGCGCGCCTTCTCTTCGTGGTTAAGCGCAACACCTTCATAGCCGTGATAGGCCAGGCTCGACAGCACGAACAATGATTGCTGGCTAATCGGCAACACGCCCTGCTTCTGCGCCGACACCGCCACACCCGAGGCCGTGTGTGTATGCAGCACGCAAACCACATCGTGCCGTACTTCGTGTACGGCGCTGTGAATGGTGTAACCCGCCGGGTTGATTTCGTAAGGGCTGTCCATGAGTTTGTTGCCGGCCTGATCGACTTTCACCAGGCTCGACGCAGTGATTTCGTGGAACATCAGGCCGAACGGATTGATCAGGAAATCTTCGGTGCCCGGCACCTTGGCGGAAATATGGGTGAAGATCAGATCGTCCCAGCCATGCAATGCGACCAGACGATAACAGGCGGCGAGATCGACTCGGGTCTGCCATTCCGCGGCGCTGACCTGGTCTTTGACATTAAGGGACGATTGGACGGGGGCTACGCTCACTGTATGCACCTCTGCGTTCTTCTTGTTTTGCACGTCTGTGCAGTCTAGTCAGGCGCAGTCGATCGCGTAGTTGCATTGCCAGCCAGCTTGATGACTGAGCGGGTCAGCAACGCAAACACCTTGGATCCAGGTCAAAGCAACGACGCCAACAACGGCGCGGCGAACAGGTTGAGCAACCCGGTCAACACCATCACCAGACCCGCCACAGAGCCTTCTTCGCCGCCGACTTCATGCGCCCGACTGACGCCAGCACCGTGCGCGCCGACACCGAACAGCGCGCCACGCGCCAAGGCGCTGCGCAACGGCAACCACTTCAAGAGCACCCCGCCGAGCATCGCGCCGAACACGCCGGTGAACATCACGAACACCGCGGTCAGTTCCGGCACGCCACCCAGATCCTGCGCCAGCGGCATGGCGAACGGCGTGGTGATTGAACGCGGCACCAGTGACATCGTTACCGAACTGTCCAGCGCCAACGCCTTGGCCAGCCCGAACGAGGTGCCGATCGATGCCGCACTGCCGGCGACCATGCCCAGCAGCAATGCTGGCCAGTGCCGCATCAGCAGGCGCCGCTGCTGCCAGATCGGCACGGCGAAGGCGACGGTGACCGGGCCAAGCACCAGCATCAGCCAATGGGTATTGCTCGAATATTCGGCGTAAGCAGTGTGCAGCGGCACGGCGAGTGCCAGCAGCAACGCCGGTACCAGAATCAGCGGTGACAACAGGTATCGCCCGGTGCGGCGATAAATCCAGCGGCTGAACAGGTACGCCAACAGGGTGAAGGCGAGCCAGAACATCGGCATCAGTTCAAGCTTCATGGGAACGCCTCATGCGCACAGCCAACTCTACGGTGAACGCTGTCACCAGCATGACCATCAACGTGCTGGCGCCGATCACCAGCAGAATCCGCCAGCCGTCATTGCGCAACAGCGCGCCGTAATCCAGCAGGCTCATAAGCGCCGGAATGAAAAACAGCAACATCTCGGCCATCAGTAAGCCTGCGCCCAGTTGCAGCGCTGCGGGTTTGATCCAGCCAAAGGCGAACGTCAGCAGCAACAGCGCCATGCCGATCACGCCACCGGGAATCGGCAGGGCCAGCCACGTGGCGAGTCGGCAGCCGAGCAGGTAGAGGCCGAGCAACACGGCCAGCTCGGCGAATAAACGGGAAAGATACTTAAGGGTGGCGGCGTTCATATGGTTTTGCTCCTGACTGGAGCTCATTTTACGAAGCGACCTCCCATCCCTGAAGCGAATTGTTAGACTCAAAGCCATTCCAAAACGGAATCAGGCGAATGGAATTCAAACAGCTACGCAGTTTTGTCGAAGTCATGCATCAGGGCGGGTTTACTCAAGCCGCGAAAACCCTGCACATCAGTCAATCGGCGGTGAGTAAACAAGTCGCGCAACTGGAACAGAGCCTCGGCACGCCGTTGCTCGAACGGCTGGGCTCACAGTTACGCCTGACCGCCGCCGGCAGCGTGGTACTGCAACGGGCCGAAGGCATGCTGCGCTTGCGCAATGAGTTGCTCGTTGAACTGGACGACCTCAGCCACCTGGCCCGTGGCGAATTACGCCTCGGTTTGCCACTGCTGGGCAGTGATGCACTGTTTGCCGGGCTGTTTGCCGAATACCGCCGACGCTACCCGAACATCAGCATTCAGTTGCTTGAGGGGGGTAGTCGCAACATTGAGCAAGCGGTGTTGAGCGGTGAACTGGAGTTGGGCGGCAGCCTGTTGCCGAAAGATCCACAGTTCGACTTTCAGCCGTTCTGCGACGAGAAACTCGACGCCCTGTTACCGATGGATCACCCATTGGCGAAACGGGGTGAGATTGGTCTGGAGGAGTTGGCCGACACGCCGTTTCTGCTGTATCAGCGCAGCTTTGTGCTCAACGACCGTTTGCTGCAGGCCTGTCAGCAACTGGGTTTCACACCCAAAGAAGGTGGACGCAGTGGTCAGGCGGATTTTCTCGCGGCACTGGTGGCTGCCGGGCAAGGCGTGGTGCTCTTGCCCAGCGTGGTCGCGCGCGGCCTGGTGCGACCCGGCGTGGTGCGCCTGACCTTGCGAGCGCCGGACTATTTGCGCTGGGACATCGCGTTCATCTGGCGTCAGGGCGCTTATCTGTCGAACGCTGCACAAGCCTGGCTGGCCCTGGTGCGCGAGCGGCCGATCAACCCTTGAGTGTATCGATCAGCTGCGCCAACCAAGGCTCGGCGTCAGTTTCCGGGGTGACGCTTTCGCTGGCGTCGATGCGCAGCATGTCCTGCGCTTCACGCAGGCCAAGCTCGGCGAACAGTTCACGCATTTGCTCACCGCCACCGCAAAAGGTATCGCCGTAGCTGGCATCGCCCAAGGCAATCACTGCGCCCGGCAAACCGCGCCAGGCGGCCGGCAATTGATCACGAATGGTCGAATACAGCGGTTGCAGATTGTCCGGCAATTCGCCCATGCCGGTGGTCGAAGTCACCGCGAGAAACGCTTCAGGCGCGAAAGACTGGATATCGGCCAGGCTGGCGCGCGGGTTGTAGAAGGTTTCAAAGCCGGCAGCTTTCAGCAGGTTCTGGGCGTGGCGGGCGACTTCTTCGGCGGTGCCGTAGACCGAACCGGAGAGGATGGCGACTTTCATCAATCTGATCCTGAAACTGAAAAAATGAGCGGCGATATTAACAGCCTGAGCCAAGAAGTTGCGATTGGCTCTCAATGCGCATTGCTGGCCTATAGACAGCTTCCACTGATCTTTTAAAATGCCCGCCACTGACAACTCTGAAAGGATTCAAAGATGATCAACGCCAGTCTGCTGCAATTGGTAATCAACGCATCAAACGACGGAATTGTGGTCGCGGAGAAGGAAGGTGAACAGGACAACATCCTGATTTACGTCAATCCGGCCTTCGAACGCATGACCGGTTACACCAGCGAGGAAATTCTCTATCAGGACTGCCGCTTTCTGCAGGCCGGAGACCGGGATCAAGAAAGTCTGGAGCTGATTCGCGAAACACTGCGCCGCAATGGTTCATGCCGGGAAATCCTGCGCAACTATCGCAAGGACGGCACGCCGTTCTGGAATGAACTGTCGGTGTCAACGGTGAAAAACGCCGATGACGGGCAGACGTACTTTATCGGGGTACAAAAGGACGTGACCGTTCAGGTCAAGGCACAGCAAAGAGTGGCGCAGTTGGAGGCGCAGGTCGCGGCCCTGCAAAGTGAACTGGCTGCCTTGAAAGCGACGAACGGCGCAAACAAAACAGCGAACTGATGGTCAGTAACTACAATCACCAATGACTTTGTAACTATTACTTTCGAGCGCACCATGCAACGCGACGCCCTCCTGACCCAGGATGAGCTGGATTTCATCCAGACCATGCAGCACAACCCGCAATTGAACGTGCGGGATGCGACGTCGAGTCTATTGGTTAATGGTGGTTCGCAGATCCGTGATTTGCTCACGCGCCTGGCCGCTCATGAGCAAGTCACCATTCAGGCCAATTTCGAAAATCAACAGATGACTTTTCCACTGCACTTGGTGGAAGACGAGTTTCATGCGCTTCACCTGCGCCTCGGCGTGCCGAGCATTTACGAAGACGGCCCGATGGTGCGCCCATGGCGGCTTACCCTCGAAGAGCCGGTGGCGCTGGAAAACGCCAAAGGCCAACCGGGCACGATGTGGGTTCACGAGGTTTCGCACAAAGGCGTACTGCTGGAAATGCGCAACAAGACCAAACCCCCCAAGCATTTCGCGTTGTGGTTCAGCCCTTCCGGCTATGAGCGGATTTCACTGCGCGGCCAATTCGAACGGGAAACCGAAAGCGGTTTCTACGCCTACGAACTGAGCCAAAGCGATGCGGATGAAACCGAACGCCTGCGCCAGTTCATTCTGCAACAACACCGCCTGACCCATCCCGCCCTGCACACCTGAGCCTCAGGTATCGAGCTTGCCTGCCAGTATCTGCATCAGACGCTGACGCATCGTCGCCCCTTCGTTGCCAACACAACCAATCGAAGTTCCGCTGAGGCTTTCCTGTGCCAGATCGGATGCATCCCCCGCCAGCAGCAACTGACAATCAAGACTCAAGGCCAACCGATTCAAACGCCGTGGCAATTCCGCGGCCGGTGCGTGGTTGGAAAACAGCACCAGAGCCTGTGGCTTGATCTTCTCGCAAACCAGCGTCAGCTCGTCGAACGGCTGGCCGGTGGTGAGCACCCGCACGCCCGAATCGCTGCTACTGAGAAACAGCGCAGCCACCAGCAATTCAAGTTCGCGGCACTGACCGGCCAGGGCACTGACAATGATCTTGCGCGGCTGTGAGCCGCGCAGAACGATGATTCGCTGCAGCACCCGCGCGCGCAGGTATCCATCGAGAAACAGCCACTCACTGGTTTGACCAAAGGCTTCCTGACGCTGCAGCAATTGCCGCCAGAGCGGCATCAAGATGTCTTGAAACACGACCGGCAAAGCGTACGAAGAAAAAATCTGACCATAAACCCGATCCAGTTCGAAATCGTCGAAAGCACTGACCGCACGTTGCAACTGGTGCTGCCATTGCTGGTAGTCGGCCTGCACCAAATCATCGGGGATGATGTGTGCGAGCACCTTCAGCGGTTCGGTTTTAGCGAGGATCTTGCCAATCTTGCTGACCGCCACACCTCGGTCGATCCAATCGACGATGCTGCGAACGCGCTCGATATCTGACATCGAATACAAACGATGCCCACTTTCGGTGCGCGTCGGTTGAATCAAACCATAGCGTCGCTCCCAAGCGCGCAGGGTGACCGGGTTGACACCGGTCAACCGTGAAACTTCCCGAATGGGGAAAAGATCTTCGCGCTCGAGCGCAACAGATGCCTGCGAGGCAGGGCTGACGTCCGTCATGACAGGCATAGTACGTTCAACGTCCTTGTGGGCTTGGATCCTATTCTAACCCCGCGATGATCTGCGACGAAAGCCACTGGTTTAATCAGGAAAATAAGGAATAATCCTTGCTAGTTGAAATACGCAAGCCACTACCCAGGCCTGCGTCAGGCGAAACTCCTACCCGGAGCGACGCACCGAGATACGGAGATACGGAGATACATAATGTCTACTTCACCCGTTACGCTAATGGTCGCGCGCCGCGTCGCCGATGGCCGCTATCAGGATCTGATCATCTGGCTGCGCGAAGGCGAACAATTGGCCACCGACTTTCCTGGCTATCTGGGCTCCGGCGTGCTCGCCCCGCCGCCCGGCGATAACGAATTCCAGATCATTTTCCGCTTTGTCGATGAGCAGACTTTGCATGCGTGGGAGCATTCGGCTTCGCGTACAGCGTGGCTGGACCGTGGCAGCGATCTGTTTGCACACCCGAAAGAACACCGCGTCAGCGGCATCGAGGGCTGGTTCGGAACGGGCGCAATCGGTGCACGTCCGCCGCGCTGGAAACAGGCCGTTGCGATCTGGCTGGCGTTCTTTCCGGTATCACTGCTGTTCAACTTTGTCCTCGGCCCGCTCCTCGCAGACATGAGTCTGTTGCCACGGGTGTTGATCAGCACGGCCTGCCTGACGCCACTGATGGTTTACTTCTTTATTCCCTTGTCGACACGGTTGTTGGCGAACTGGTTGAACGGTGCGCCAACGCGCCCCTTGCCTGTTACGCCGTCAACACAAAATCGTTAAGGCAAGCCGCCGTAGTTCCACGGCACGCGTCGCTGGTATAGTTTCGCTCCAACCGCGATGCGAGCCACTCATGACCACAAATTGCGCCCCGATCCTGATCACCGGTGCCGGCCAGCGCGTCGGTCTGCATTGCGCGCAACGTTTGCTGGAAGACGGCCACCCGGTGATCTTCACCTACCGCAGCGAACGTCCCGGCGTGCAAATGCTGCGGGATCTGGGTGCCGTTGGTGTATTTGCTGACTTTTCCAGCGAAACGACCATCCTGGCATTCATCGCTGAATTGAAAGCTCTCACCGACAGCCTGCGGGCGATCGTGCACAACGCCTCCGAATGGCTGGCGGAAACTCCGGACAGTGAAGCCGAAGCGTTCAGCCGCATGTTCAACATTCACATGCTCGCTCCCTACCTGATCAACCTGCACTGCGCCGGTTTGCTCCAGCAATCGACGCCCGCCGACATCATCCACATCAGCGACGATGTCACCCGCAAGGGCAGCAGCAAGCACATCGGTTACTGCGCGAGCAAAGCCGGGCTCGACAGCCTGACCCTGTCCTTCGCCGCCCGCTACGCGCCAGCAATCAAGGTCAACGGCATCGCGCCGGCCCTGCTATTGTTCAATCCCGACGACGACGCGGTGTACCGCGCCAAGGCACTGGCCAAATCCGCGCTGGGCATCGAACCCGGCAGCGAAGTGATCTACCAAAGCCTGCGCTATCTGCTCGATAACCCGTATGTCACCGGCACGACCCTGACCGTCAACGGCGGACGGCACGTCAAATAACCCCGCCCGCGAGGATGTTCCATGACCCGCTCCCTGCCCGAGAATTACCGCGAAATCCTCATCGGCCTCGGTGAAGACCCCGACCGCGAAGGATTACTCGACACTCCGGTACGTGCGGCCAAGGCCATGCAATACCTGTGTCACGGTTATGAGCAGAGCGTCGACGCGATCGTCAATGGCGCACTGTTTGCTTCGGACAGCGATGAGATGATCATCGTCGCGGACATCGAGTTGTACTCGTTATGCGAACATCACCTGCTGCCCTTCATCGGCAAGGCCCATGTGGCGTATATTCCGACCGGCAAAGTGTTGGGGTTGTCGAAGATCGCGCGACTGGTGGACATGTTCGCCCGACGCCTGCAGATCCAGGAGAATCTCACCCGGCAAATCGCCGATGCGGTGCAACAGGTCACTGATGCCGCCGGCGTCGCCGTGGTCATCGAGGCCAGACACATGTGCATGATGATGCGCGGTGTCGAGAAACAGAATTCGACCATGAACACCTCGGTCATGCTTGGCGCTTTTCGCGACTCGAGCAACACCCGCCAGGAGTTCCTGCAATTGATTGGACGGAGCAAGTAAATGCCACAACTTCAACCGGGAATGGCGCGCATCCGGGTCAAGGATCTGCGCTTGCGCACCTTTATCGGGATCAACGAGGACGAGATCCTCAACAAGCAGGATGTGCTGATCAACGTCACCATTCTGTACGCCGCGCAGGAAGCGGTGCGTGATAACGACATCGACCATGCACTCAATTACCGCACCATCACCAAGGCGATCATCGCCCACGTCGAGGGCAACCGCTTTGCGCTGCTTGAACGACTGACTCAGGAATTGCTCGATCTGGTGATGAGCAACGGTTCAGTGCTGTACGCCGAAGTCGAAGTCGACAAGCCGCACGCGCTGCGTTTTGCCGAATCGGTGTCGATCACCCTCGCCGCCAGCCGCTGAGCGAGTCTGGCGCATTGGTCGCCAGACTTTTATCATCCGCGCCACGTATTGACTGCACAGAGCCCATCATGACCGAGCAACAACGCCTCGAACTCGAAGCCGCCGCCTTCCGCCGGCTGGTTGCGCACCTGGACAGCCGCAAGGACGTGCAGAACATCGACCTGATGAACCTTGCCGGGTTCTGCCGCAACTGCCTGTCGAAGTGGTACAAGGCCGAAGCCGACGAACGTCAGATCGAAGTCAGCCTCGACGACGCCCGCGAAGTGGTTTACGGCATGCCGTACGCCGAGTGGAAAGCCCAGTTTCAGCAAGAAGCCAACGCCGAACAACAAGCAGCGTTCGCCAAAGGAAAACCCAATGAGTGATCTCAACACCCTGCGCGCCAGCCTCAAAAGCGGCGAACACGTTTTCGCCGACACCCTGGCCTTCATAGCCGCCGGTTACGACTACCAGCCTCAGGCATTCAACAACGGTGGCGTGGAAAACGCCGCCGGGCAGAACGAAGGTTCGTGCAAGACCCTGGGTCTGGCGCTGCTGGAAGGCTTGAGCGATGAGGAAGCGCTGCTGGCGTTTGGCGAACATTACCGTTCGGTGGTGGCCACGCCTGAGGGCAGTGATCACGGCAATATTCGTGCGTTGATCGCTAGTGGTCTGGCCGGTGTGAAGTTCACCGCGCCGCCCCTGACCCGCCGCTAATCTCAGCCCCATTACATTCTCTGTGGGAGCGAACTTGCTCGCTCCCACATTTGAATGAACATAAAAAAACCGGCCGAAGCCGGTTTTTTTATGCCTGCGATCTTAGAACGAAGCGTTCTGCAGACCGTCCAGGTAACGCTCGGTGTCCAGTGCCGCCATGCAGCCAGCGCCGGCCGAGGTGATGGCCTGACGGTAAACGTGGTCAGCCACGTCACCGGCGGCAAAGATGCCTTCAACGCTGGTCGCAGTGGCGTTGCCGTCACGACCGCCCTGCACCACCAAATAACCGTCCTTCAAAGTCAACTGGCCTTCGAACAGCGAAGTGTTCGGAGTGTGGCCAATGGCGATGAACACGCCGTCGACTTTGATCTCGTCGAAGCTGCCGTCGTTGTTCTTCAGACGCGCACCGGTCACGCCCATGTTGTCGCCCAGGACTTCGTCCAGATTGGCGTTCAACTTGAGGATGATCTTGCCTTCAGCCACACGGGCATTGAGCTTGTCGATCAGGATCTTCTCGGCACGGAAGGTTTCGCGACGGTGGATCAGGGTCACGGTGCTGGCGATGTTGGCCAGGTACAGCGCTTCTTCAACAGCGGTGTTGCCGCCACCGACCACTGCAACAGGCTTGTTGCGATAGAAGAAACCGTCGCAGGTCGCGCAGGCCGAAACGCCTTTGCCCATGAACGCTTCTTCCGACGGCAGGCCCAGGTAACGAGCGCTGGCGCCGGTGGCGATGATCAGGGCGTCGCAAGTGTAGGTCGCGCTGTCGCCAGTCAGGCTGTACGGCTTGGAAGCGAAGTCCACGGCGTTGATGTGATCAAAGACGATCTCGGTTTCAAAACGCTCGGCGTGCTCGCGCATACGCTCCATCAGCACCGGGCCGGTGAGACCGTGAACATCGCCCGGCCAGTTGTCGACTTCGGTGGTGGTGGTCAGCTGACCGCCAGCCTGCATGCCGGTGATCAGCAGTGGCTTGAGGTTGGCACGGGCGGCATAGACCGCAGCGCTGTAACCGGCAGGGCCGGAACCGAGAATAATCACTCGCGAATGACGGACTTCAGACATGACCTGCTCCTGTTGACCGGGCCGAAAAACTGGCGCGGAACGCCGGACTGCCGGCGGGAATAAAAAAGGACCGTGGATAACCTTGGGGAAGGTATGGGCTCGACAGTCCTGTAAAAAGTTGGGTGCAGCGTATCGAGGGGGGCAAGATTAAGGAAATACGGTTTAACAATCCAGCTCATAGGTGGTCTCTATGCCGACACACTGACGAGATGGACGTCTTTGTTACAGTGGATGTCGATCACTCTGCCGCGCTTTCGCAGCCATTGCAAAGTCGGTAAGGTCGGCGCGTTTTCCCTTGCTCGGAGCACCTTATGCCCGCCCCTGTTCTGTCCGGCCCGCAATACCTGCGCGAAGGCCTCAAACTGGTCCTTAGCCCCAGCCTGCGATTGTTTGTGCTGCTGCCGCTGGCCATCAACCTGGTGCTGTTCGTCGGATTGATCTATCTGGCGGGCCACCAGTTCAGCCTGTGGGTCGATACGCTGATGCCGTCGCTGCCCGAATGGCTGAGCTTTCTCAGCTACATCCTGTGGCCGCTGTTTGTCGTGCTCGTCGCACTGATGGTGTTTTTCAGCTTCACCATGCTCGCCAACATCATTGCAGCGCCCTTCAACGGCTTCCTCGCGGAAAAGGTCGAAGTGGTGGTACGCGGCACCGATGACTTCCCGGCGTTCAGCTGGGGCGAACTGATCGCGATGGTCCCGCGTACCCTCGCCCGAGAAATGCGCAAGCTTGGCTACTTCCTGCCGCGTGCGATCGGATTGTTCATTCTCTCGTTCATCCCGGTAGTGAACATCATCGCCGCGCCCCTGTGGCTATTGTTTGGCGTGTGGATGATGGCGATCCAGTACATCGACTACCCGGCGGATAACCACAAACTGGGCTGGAACGAGATGCTCGCCTGGCTGCGCCAGAAGCGCTGGCAGAGCATGAGCTTTGGCGGGATCGTCTACCTGGTACTGCTGATTCCGGTGGTCAACATCTTGATGATGCCCGCCGCTGTGGCCGGGGCGACTTTGTTCTGGGTACGTGAGCGTGGTGCCGAGAATCTGGTGACTCAGCGCTAGACCCGTCACAAATCCATCATCCGAATGTCACAAGCACGACATGGCCTCAGCCGACACTGAGGTCATGACGACAGCTCTGCACATCACTCTGATCACCGAAACCTTCCCACCGGAAATCAACGGTGTGGCCAACACCCTTGGCCGCCTGTGCGATGGATTGCGCGCGCGTGGGCATCAGGTCGAATTGGTGCGTCCACGTCAGGCCGACGATCCACAGCGCAATGAAGACGACGCCCTGCTGCTGTGCCGGGGTTGGCCGTTACCGGGCTATCCTGGGCTGCAATGGGGTCAATCGTCGATGCACAAATTGCTGCGACGCTGGAAGCGCCAGCGCCCGGATGTGTTGTATATCGCGACTGAAGGGCCGCTGGGTTTGTCGGCGTTGCGGGCAGCGCGGCGACTGGGAATCTCGGTGGTCAGCGGCTTTCATACGAATTTCCAGCAATACACCAGTCAGTACGGCCTTGGTCTCTTGACCCGCATGCTTACGCATTACCTGCGCTGGTTTCACAACCGTTCGGCGCTGACGCTGGTGCCGAGCGTGAGCCAGCGCCTGGAGCTGGAGCGTCGGCATTTCGAGCGTCTGGCGCTACTGTCCCGAGGTGTGGACAGCCAGTTGTTTCATCCGGCCAAGCGTTTGAACGCTCTGCGTGAGCAATGGGGATTGGGCGAGCGAGACATTGCGGTGATTCATGTAGGACGGCTCGCGCCGGAGAAAAACCTTGGCTTGCTCAAACGCAGCTTCGAAAAACTGCGAAGCACTTATCCACAGCGCAATCTGAAGCTGATCGTGGTCGGCGACGGGCCGCAACGAATGGCATTGGAAAAGGATCTGCCCGACGCGATCTTCTGCGGCTCACAGCGCGGTGAAGTGTTGGCGGCGCACTATGCGTCGGGCGATGTGTTTCTGTTTCCGAGCCTGACCGAAACCTTTGGCAACGTCGTGCTGGAAGCACTGGCCTCAGGACTTGGGGTGGTCGCTTACGATCAGGCAGCAGCGGCGCAGCATATTCGCCATGGCTACAACGGCGTGCTGGCGATGCCCGGCGATGAAGAAGCGTTTTGCGATGCGGCGGCGTGGTTGCTTGAGGAAGAAGAAACGTTACGTTGCGTGCGCCTGAATGCCCGGCAGCATGCGAGTCGCCAAGGGTGGGCGGCGATCATTGAGCAGTTTGAAAGTCACTTGCGGGGGGCGTGTGTGGGGGAGCAGGTGGTGCCGAATGCTCAGACATTGCCCTGAATCTTTACTGACAGTGAAGGCGTCATCGCGAGCAGGCTCACTCCTACATTGATCGCATTTCATAAGGAAGAACACGGTCAATGGCAGGAGCGAGCCTGCTCGCGATAGCGTCAGTGAGAGCGCCCGTTAAACCAGCGTCATCAACGCCTCACGGCTGAACGGCAGAATGTCCTGCTCACGCCCTTCGCGTACTTTCAGCGCCCAGTCCGGATCGACCAGCAGGGCACGGCCCACCGCCACCAGATCAAACTCCTCTTTGTTCAGACGCTCCAGCAGGTTCTCCAGACTGGCTGGTTGAGCAACCTTGTCGGTGTTAACCATGAACTGCAGGAACTCACCATCCAGGCCGACGCTGCCGACAGTGATGGTCGGTTTGCCAGTCAGTTTGCGCGTCCATCCGGCCAGGTTCAGCTCGGAGCCGTCGAATTCCGGTTCCCAGAAGCGGCGAGTCGAGCAGTGGAAAATATCCACACCTGCGTCGGACAACGGTTTGAGGAACTCGCCCAACGCTTCCGGTGTTTGCACCAGACGCGCGGTGTAGTCCTGCTGCTTCCACTGCGAGAAACGGAAGATGATCGGGAAACCTTCTCCGACCGCCGCACGCACCGCTTGAATCAGTTCGATGGCGAAACGCGAACGGTTGGCCAGGCTGCCGCCGTATTCGTCGGTGCGCTGGTTGCTGCCTTCCCAGAAGAACTGGTCGACCAGATAACCGTGGGCGCCGTGGATTTCGACGCCGTCCATGCCAATGTTTTGCGCATCCTTGGCCGCTTGAGCGAACGCGGCGATGACGTCCTGAATATCCTGTTTGGTCATGCCGTGCACGACGACCTGACCATCCTTGAGTTTTTCCGTCGGGCCATAACCCGGCACGCTGGCATCCGGCTCGGTGCCGATGCGACGAACACTGCCGACGTGCCACAGTTGCGGAACGATCTTGCCGCCCTCAGCGTGTACGGCATCGACCACTTTTTTCCAGCCGGCCAAAGGCGCTTCACCAAAGAACTGCGGGACGTTCGGATAGCCGTTGGATGCCTGGTGGCCGACAGTGGTGCCTTCGGTGATGATCAGGCCCACACCCGCGGCTGCGCGGCGGCGGTAGTACTCGATGACCTTGGAGTTGGGTACGCCACCCGGGGAAAACGAACGGGTCATAGGCGCCATGACCACACGGGTCGGCAGTTCGAGGGCACCGAGGTGGAACGGTTTGAACAAGGCTTGAACGGGCATCGAAAGGCTCCACAAAAACGTTATCGAGGGCATAAAACCATATGACGGCGATAATATGCGTGAAGACATCAACGCGATAGCACTATTGATCTGAATGATTAAGGGACAAAAGGCAGGCAAAAAAAAATCGCAGCTCAAGGGCTGCGATTTTCGTGTTTCAGCTCAACGCTTTTTCAATCGCGTGCACGATGGTCGGATCATCCGGCGCCGTGCGCGGCGAGAACCGGGCCAGCACCCGGCCGTCCTTGCCGAGCAGAAACTTTTCGAAATTCCAGGTGATATCACCGGGAAATTCCGCGCCCTCGCCCGCCAGCAGACGGTAGAGCTGATGACGGTCGTGACCGTTGACTTCGAGCTTGCTCGACAACGGGAACGTCACGCCATAGTTGAGGCTGCAGAACTCTTGAATTTCCTGTTCGGTGCCTGGTTCCTGACCGGCAAACTGGTTGCACGGCAGGCCCAACACACTGAAGCCTTTACCTTTGAATTGCTGATGGAGGTTTTCCAGCGCCGCATACTGTGGGGTCAAGCCGCATTTGGAGGCGACGTTGACCACCAGCACGACTTGGCCCTTGAAGGGCGCCAGCGGTAGCTCCTGACCATCCAGGGCTGTCAACTTAAGGTCGTGAAAAGCACTCATGACGAACTCCAGGATTCCCGTGTTCTACTCGAAACAGCCACTTGGCGAGGCCACCAAGGACAGCCGCGGACTAAAAAGGCGCCCGCAGGCGCCTCTCCAGTTCTCAAAAGCTTAGCGCAGAAAATCAGTGGTGATGGCCACCTTCGCCATGGACGTGGCCATGAGCGACTTCTTCCTGGCTGGCGTCACGGATAGCAACGATCTTCACTTTGAAGTTCAGGCGCTGACCGGCCAGAGGGTGGTTGCCGTCGACAGTCACGTCGTCGCCGTCCAGGTCACGGATAGTGACGATTTGCATTTGGCCGTCCGGCGCCGAAGCGTGGAACTGCATGCCGACTTCCAGCTCGTCAACGCCTTCGAACATGCTGCGGCTCAGGGTGCTGACCAGCTCAGCAGCGTATTCGCCGTAAGCGTCTTCTGGCTCAAC
This sequence comes from Pseudomonas sp. LBUM1648, assembly GCF_059716145.1. Lineage (NCBI taxonomy): Bacteria > Pseudomonadati > Pseudomonadota > Gammaproteobacteria > Pseudomonadales > Pseudomonadaceae > Pseudomonas > Pseudomonas sp. LBUM1648. Next base: position 1,009,810 of record NZ_CP166808.1, on the reverse strand, counting down.
GGAAACGTCCAGCTCGTCACCAACAGCTTTGCCTTCCAGAGCTTTTTCCAGGCCCGGGATGATGTTGCCTGCGCCTTGCAGGTAGACCAGCGGAGCGCCGCCGGCGGAGCTGTCGATGACCTCACCAGCGTCGTTGGTCAGGGTATAGTCGATGGAGACAGCCTTATTGGCGGCGATCAGCATGGGGCGAGACCTTTTGCATAAGAATATAGAAAGGCCAAGTTTAGCGAAGCAATCGCGCGAAAGCGAACACAACCCGGACAAACGGGATTCGACGATCAGCGGCTTCCATCAGGACGAAGACGGTCACTGGGTGGTCGAGCTTTCCTGCGGCCACACCCAACACCTGCGCCATCAGCCGCCATGGCAATCGCGAGCGTGGGTGCTGGACCCGGCGCAACGTATTGAAAAAATAGGCCAACCCTTTGCCTGCGGTTGGTGCGCACAAGGCTCGGTTAGCGATAACCTTGGCGACTGAATTTCGGCAGATCGTCAGCTATAGACGACAGCCATTGCCATGCACCCTTAGAGAATTCGCATGCAAACTTTTTTTATCGCACCCACCGATTTTGGTGTGGGTCTGACCTCCATCAGCCTCGGGCTGGTGCGTACGCTTGAACGGGCCGGGCTGAAAGTCGGCTTCTTCAAACCGATTGCCCAGCCGCATCCCGGCGACACAGGCCCTGAGCGCTCCACCGAGCTGATGGCGCGCACCCACGGCCTGAAACCGCCGCAGCCGCTGGGTCTTGCCCATGTCGAGCGGATGCTCGGCGACGGTCAGCTCGATGAGTTGCTCGAAGAAATCATCGCCCTGTATCAGCAGGCCGCCGTCGGCAAAGACGTGCTGGTGGTTGAAGGCATGGTGCCGACCCGCAGCGCCAGTTACGCCGCGCGGGTCAATCTGCATCTGGCCAAAAGTCTCGATGCCGAGGTGATCCTGGTTTCGGCGCCGGAAAACGAAGTGCTCGCCGAACTCTCCGGCCGCGTCGAACTGCAGGCGCAGTTGTTCGGTGGCCCGAAAGACCCGAAAGTCCTCGGCGTGATCCTCAACAAGGTCAAGACCGACGAGAGCATGGACGCCTTCGCCGCGCGTCTGAAGGAACATTCGCCACTTCTGCGCAGCGGTGATTTCCGCCTGCTCGGCTGCATCCCGTTCCAGCCGGAACTCAACGCGCCCCGTACTCGCGACGTCGCCGACCTGATGGGCGCGCAAGTGCTCAACGCTGGCGACTACGAAACCCGGCGCATGACCAAAATCATCATCTGCGCACGGACCATGCGCAACACTGTCGAGTTGCTCAAGCCCGGCGTGCTGGTGGTAACGCCGGGGGATCGCGACGACATCATCCTCGCCGTCAGCCTCGCCGCAATTAATGGCGTGCCGCTGGCAGGCCTGTTGCTGACCAGCGACACCCTGCCCGATCCGCGCATCATGGACTTGTGCCGAGGTGCCTTGCAGGCCGGTTTACCAGTGTTGTCGGTGAGCACAGGCTCTTACGACACCGCCAATCTGCTCAACGGCCTGAACAAGGAAATCCCGATCGACGACCGTGAGCGCGCGGAGATCATCACCGATTTCGTCGCCAGCCATCTCGATGCCAACTGGCTGCATCAGCGTTGCGGCACGCCACGGGAAATGCGCCTGTCGCCAGCAGTGTTCCGCTATCAATTGATCCAGCGCGCCCAGGCCGCGAACAAGCGCATCGTCCTGCCCGAAGGCAGCGAACCGTTCACCGTGCAAGCGGCGGCGATCTGCCAGGAACGCGGGATTGCCCGTTGCGTGTTGCTGGCCAAACCCGAAGACGTCGAAGCGGTCGCCCGCGCCCAAGGCATTGTGTTGCCGCCGGGGCTGGAAATCCTCGACCCGGATCTGATCCGTGAGCGCTACGTCGAACCGATGGTCGCCCTGCGCAAAAGCAAAAGCCTCAACGCGCCGATGGCCGAGCAGCAACTGGAAGACACCGTGGTGATCGGCACCATGATGCTGGCGCTGGACGAAGTCGACGGGCTGGTCTCAGGTGTGATCAACACCACCGCCAACACCATCCGTCCGGCCCTTCAACTGATTAAAACGGCGCCGGGCTGCACGCTGGTGTCCTCGGTGTTCTTCATGCTGTTTCCCGAAGAAGTGCTGGTCTACGGCGACTGCGTGATGAACCCGCACCCAAGCGCCGCCGAACTGGCAGAGATCGCCCTGCAAAGCGCCGACTCGGCGGCTGCGTTCGGCATTACCCCGCGCGTGGCGATGATCAGCTACTCCAGCGGTGAATCAGCCACGGGCGAAGAAGTCGAAAAGGTGCGTGAAGCCACCCTGCTCGCCCACGAGCAACAGCATTCGCTGCTGATCGACGGCCCGCTGCAATACGACGCCGCCGCCAACGAAACCGTGGCCCGGCAATTGGCGCCAAACAGCCAGGTCGCCGGTCGCGCGACAGTGTTCGTGTTCCCCGACCTCAACACCGGCAACACCACCCACAAAGCCGTGCAGCGCAGCGCCGACTGCGTCAGCCTAGGCCCGATGCTGCAAGGCCTGCGCAAACCGGTGAACGACCTGCCGCGCGGCGCGCAGGTCGACGACATCGTCTACACCATCGCACTCACCGCGATTCAAGCCGCCAACCGACCTATGGATCTATAAATGCTGGATTTTCTACCTGCACCGCTGCGCGGCGTGATCGCCTCACTATTGTTGGCGCTCAACACGATTCTGCTCTGCTCGTTTCTGTTTTGTGTGGCGTTGATCAAGGCCCTGCCGTTCGCGATCACCCAGCGCGTTGCAGGATGGCTGATGAGCCACACCCACGAAGCCTGGATCAGCAATAACAAAGGGTGGATGAACCTGGTGCGCCGCACCCGCTGGCACCTCAGCGGTCTGCAAGGCCTGGACTACAAGCACTCGTACCTGATCACCAGCAACCATCAGAGCTGGGTCGATATCCTGGTGCTGCAATACGTGCTCAACCGCCGCATCCAGCCGCTGAAATTCTTCCTCAAGCAGGAGCTGATCTGGGTCCCGGTGATCGGTCTGGCCTGGTGGGCGCTGGGCTTCCCGTTTATGAAGCGCTACTCCAAGGCCTACCTTGCAAAGCACCCGGAGAAAAAAGGCAAAGACCTGGAAACCACCCGCAAGACCTGCGCGAAGTTTCGCAACAACCCCGTGGGGATTTTCAACTTCGTCGAAGGCACGCGCTTCACTGAAAGCAAGCATGCTCAACAGCAATCACCCTTCAAATACCTGCTCAAGCCCAAGGCCGGCGGCATTGCCTTTGTGCTCGATGCCATGGGTGAACAGCTGGAATCGATCGTCAACGTGACCATCCATTATCCGGCAGGGCGTCCGGGATTCTGGGACCTGCTGTGCGGCAACGTGCGGGACGTAGTGGTGCACTTTGAAGAGCTGAAGATCCCGCAGCAATTCATCGGCAAGAACTACGACCAGGACGGCGAATATCGCCTGCAGTTCCAGGGCTGGATCAACCAGCTGTGGCTGGACAAGGATGCGCTGCTGGAGCAAATGCACCGCGAATACCCAGCCAAACACTAACCCCCTGTGGGAGCGAGCCTGCTCGCGAAAGCGGTGGATCAGCTTGCAAAGATGTTGAATGAGAAAACGCTCTCGCGAGCAGGCTCGCTCCCACAGTTTTGATCGCCGTATGCCCGAATAAAAAAGCCCGCCGATGATCACTCATCGGCGGGCTTTTTTTGCGGGTTGAAACTGGAAGCTTGTCGCTGCTTCAGTGCTTAGATCGCGCCACGCTTACGCAGCAGATCCAGCACTTGCTTGACGCTCTCTTCCAGCGTCAGCGACTGAGTATCAATCACCAGATCAGCATTCAGCGGCACGTCATACGGGAAAGACTCGCCCGGAATATTATCGCCACCCGCCGCATACAACCCTTGCGGATCACGCTCGGCACAGACGGTCGGCGAAGCCTGCACATAAACCGTCAGCAGACGCTCCTGACCGATCAGCTCCTTGGCCTGCTCGCGACCTTCAGCACTTGGTGCAACGAATGCAGCAAGCGTCAGCAGGCCCGCCTCGTTGAACTGACGCGCCACATGAGCTGCACGACGCCAGTTCTCGGTACGGCCGGCGCGATCCTGTGGCAGACCTTTATTCAGGTCGTGACGCAGGTTCTGACCATCCAGCACAAACACTGCGCGGCCCATGTCGAATAGCTTGCGCTCGACCGCATAGGCCAGCGTGCTCTTGCCCGCGCCCGACAAACCGCTGAACAGCACGGTGGCCGGTTGCTGGCCGAAACGCTGAGCGCGCTCTTCAGTGGCAACATGCGCCAGTTTGCCGTGGTGCGAAGCCGTACCGTGAGCCAGTGGCTGAGCGACGATCATGCCAGCGCCGACGGTGCCGTTGGTCAAACGGTCGATGATGATGAATGCGCCGGTGGTGCGGTTGCTCTCGTAACCGTCGAGGGCGATCGGCGCATCGAGCGCGATCTTCACCTTGCCGATTTCGTTGAGCTGCAACGCGCTCGCCGGGCCCTCTTCGAGGGTATTCACGTCGACCTTGTTGACGATGCTGGCGATGGAGCCCGGCACGTAACTGGTCGCACGTTTGATGTCGTATTTCTTGCCCGGCAGCATCGGCTCTTCAGCCATCCACACCAGCATCGCTTCGAAGCTGTCGGTAACCGGCGGCACATTGTCGGCATGCACCAGCAGGTCGCCACGGGAGATGTCGATTTCGTCTTCCATGGTCAGCGTCACCGCTTGACCTGGACCGGCGTGTTCCAGCTCACCTTCGAAAGTGACGATGGATTTGACGCGGCTGCTCTTGCCCGACGGCAACACCACGACTTCGTCGCCCTTCTTGACGATGCCGCTGGCCAGAGTGCCGGCGAAACCGCGGAAGTTCAGGTTCGGACGGTTGACGTACTGCACCGGGAAACGCAGATCGGTGAAGTTGCGGTCGCCCGCCACTTCCACGGTCTCGAGGATTTCCATCAGCGACTGGCCGGTGTACCACGGCGAGCGCTCGGACTTGTTCACTACGTTGTCGCCCTTCAGAGCGGACATCGGCACAAAGTGCATGCTGGTCGGCTTCAACTTCAAGCCTTCGGCGAACTTCAGGTAGTCGGCCTTGATCGACTCGAACACGCCTTCATCAAAGTCCTTGAGGTCCATCTTGTTGATGGCGACAACGATGTGCTTGATGCCCAGCAGCGAGGCGATGAAGCTGTGACGACGGGTCTGGGTCTGCACGCCGTAACGGGCGTCGACCAGAATGATCGCCAGGTCACAGGTGGACGCACCGGTGGCCATGTTGCGGGTGTACTGCTCATGGCCAGGGGTGTCGGCGATGATGAATTTGCGCTTGGCGGTGGAGAAATAGCGGTAGGCGACATCGATGGTGATGCCCTGCTCGCGCTCGGCCTGAAGACCGTCAACCAGCAACGCCAGGTCGATGTCTTCGCCGGTGGTGCCGACTTTCTTCGAATCGCGGGTGATGGCTTCCAGGTGATCTTCGTAGATCATCTTGGAGTCGTGCAGCAGGCGCCCGATCAGGGTGCTCTTGCCGTCATCGACGTTACCGCAGGTCAAAAAGCGCAGCAGCTCTTTACGTTCGTGCTGGCCCAGGTAGGCGAGGATGTCCTCGCTGATCAAATCAGATTGATGCGACATGACAACCCCTTAGAAATAGCCTTGACGTTTTTTGTCTTCCATCGAGCCTGCGCCATCGTGGTCGATGACACGGCCCTGGCGCTCGGAAGTTCGCGTCAGGAGCATTTCCTGAATGATGTCCGTCAGGCTTTCGGCCTCGGACTCCACCGCGCCCGTCAACGGGTAGCAGCCAAGGGTACGGAAACGCACTTTCTTTTTGACGATGCGCGCTTTGTCTTCATCGGACAGGTGCTCGAGGATGCGCTCGTCGTCGATCATGATCAGCGTGCCGTTCTTCTCGATCACTTCGCGTTCGGCGGCGAAGTACAGCGGCACAATCGGGATGCCTTCGAGGTAGATGTACTGCCAGATGTCCAGCTCGGTCCAGTTCGACAGCGGGAACACACGAATGGATTCGCCCTTGTTGACCTTGCCGTTGTAGACGTTCCACAGCTCAGGACGCTGGTTTTTCGGGTCCCAGCGGTGCTTGCTGTCGCGGAACGAGTACACGCGCTCTTTGGCGCGGGATTTCTCTTCATCGCGACGGGCACCGCCGAACGCTGCGTCGAAACCATGCTTGTCGAGTGCCTGCTTCAGGCCCTCGGTTTTCATGATGTCGGTGTGCTTGGCGCTGCCGTGGGTAAACGGGTTGATGTTCTGCGCCACGCCGTCCGGATTGATGTGGGTGATCAGGTCCAGGCCCAGCTCTTCGACCATCTTGTCGCGGAACTTGTACATCTCCTGGAATTTCCACCGAGTGTCGACGTGCATCACCGGAAACGGCAGTTTGCCCGGGAAGAACGCCTTGCGTGCCAGGTGCAGCATCACGGCGGAGTCTTTACCGATGGAGTACAGCATCACCGGGTTGTCGAACTCGGCGGCCACCTCGCGGATGATGTGGATGCTTTCCGCCTCCAGCTGTTTCAGATGCGTCAGTTTGTCGACCATGGCTACTCACGAAAGCTTTCTTATGAACGGCCAGCGGGCCGTGTTCGAGCGGGGAATCCTAGCACAGCGACCTCTTCTAATCAGGACGCCAACTAGATCGAAAGGGTATATGAATATGCCTGCCAGTTCTGCCGAGCAGTGCCCTTGTGGGAGCGAGCCTGCTCGCGAAAGCGGTGTGCCGGACACCCTTGTATTGAAGGTTTGACGCCTTCGCGAGCAGGCTCGCTCCCACAGGGATTTGTGGTGGATTCAGATCGGATTCGGGCAGTCGATGAAGATGTGTTCGACGGCAAAACGCTTCGCCAGATAATCGCCCAGCGCCTGCACACCATAGCGCTCGGTGGCATGGTGGCCAGCGGCGATGAAGCTGATGTCGTTTTCCCGGGCACTGTGGAAGGTCTGCTCCGATGCTTCACCGCTGATGAACAAATCGACCCCCGCCGCCACACCGTGATCGATATAACCCTGACCGCCGCCGGTGCACCAGCCGACCCGGCGGATCATTGCGCTGCCTTCAATCAGCAGCGGTTCGCGGCCCATGACTTCCTGCACCTTGCGGGCGAAATCACGCGGGGTCATGGGTTCGCTCAGCGAACCGACCAGACCGACGATTTTCAGATTGTCCGGATCCAGCGGGCCTTCGACCGTGATGTCCAGTTGACGCGCCAACTGAACGTTGTTGCCAACGTCCGGGTGCAGATCCAGTGGCAGGTGATAAGCGAGCAGGCTGATGTCGTGCTTGAGCAGAGTCTTCAAGCGACGCTGCTTCATGCCGGTAATGCAAGGGTTCTCGCCCTTCCAGAAGTAGCCGTGGTGCACCAGCACCAGATCGGCCCCTGCTTCAACGGCAGCATCGAGCAGAGCCTGGCTGGCGGTGACGCCGCTGACGATTCGCATCACTTGCGGACGGCCTTCGACCTGCAAGCCGTTGGGGCAGTAATCGGCAATTTTCGCACTGCCAAGGTAACGGTCGGCTTCTTCGACGAGGGTGCTGAGGGCAACGGCCATGAAAGACTCCTAAATATCCCGTTCAGAGGCACGCGCGGCCTCGTATAATGCGCGACATTATGGGCGGTCTGACCCCGCCTGCAACTTTTCCAGGACGTGCTTAATGCTCAAGGCGCTGCGTTTTTTTGGCTGGCCGCTGTTGGCCGGTGTGCTTATCGCACTGTTGATTATTCAGCGTTACCCGCAGTGGGTCGGGCTTCCGAGCCTCGACGTCAACCTGCAGCAGGCCCCGCAAACCACCAGCGTGCAGCAGGGGCCGGTGTCCTATGCCGATGCGGTAACCATCGCCGCGCCGTCCGTGGTCAACCTCTATACGACCAAGGTCATCAACAAACCGGCGCATCCGCTGTTTGAAGACCCGCAGTTCCGACGCTTCTTCGGTGACAACTCGCCCAAGCAGAAACGCATGGAATCGAGCCTCGGCTCGGGCGTGATCATGAGCCCGGAAGGCTACATCCTGACCAACAACCACGTGACCAGCGGCGCCGATCAAATCGTTGTGGCGCTCAAGGATGGCCGTGAAACCCTGGCCAGGGTGATTGGCAGCGACCCGGAAACCGACCTCGCTGTCCTGAAGATCGACTTGAAAAATCTGCCGGCGATCACTGTAGGCCGCTCGGACAACATCCGTATCGGCGACGTCGCACTGGCCATCGGCAACCCGTTCGGCGTCGGCCAGACGGTGACCATGGGCATCATCAGCGCCACCGGGCGCAATCAGTTGGGCCTGAACAACTACGAAGACTTCATCCAGACCGACGCGGCGATCAACCCGGGCAACTCCGGCGGTGCGCTGGTCGATGCCAATGGCAACCTCACCGGCATCAACACCGCGATCTTCTCCAAATCCGGTGGCTCGCAAGGCATCGGCTTTGCCATCCCGGTGAAACTGGCGATGGAAGTGATGAAATCGATCATCGAGCACGGCCAGGTGATTCGTGGCTGGCTGGGGATTGAAGTACAGCCGCTGACCCAGGAACTGGCCGAGTCGTTTGGTTTGTCCGGGCGCCCGGGAATCGTGGTGGCGGGGATTTTCCGCGATGGCCCGGCGCAGAAGGCCGGCCTGCAACTGGGTGACGTGATTCTCAGCATCGATGGCGAACCGGCCGGCGATGGCCGCCGTTCGATGAACCAGGTGGCGCGGATCAAACCGACCGACAAAGTGACGATTCAGGTCATGCGCAATGGCAAAGAGATCAAGCTGACCGCTGAAATCGGCCTGCGACCACCACCGGCACCGGTGAAGGAAAAAGAAGAGTAAGACTTTGTTCGCGCCAGCGGCGCGAATAACAGACATTCTCAACAGGCATGTTATATTGTTTCAATTAAACAATTGGAACAACATAACATGTCGTCTCGAACAAAGGCCTCGCTGCTGGGCCTGACCCTCGGTTTACCTCTGGGTCTGCTGTGCGATCCAGTCTTCGCCGAAGAATCGCAGCCACTCGAACTCGACGCCATCAGCGTCACCTCCGACTACCAATCCCCTACCGGGCCCGTCACAGGCTACCGCGCCACGCGCTCGTCCAGCGCGACCAAAACCGACACCGCGATCCGCGACATCCCGCAGGCAATCAGCGTGGTGCCCGCCAGCGTGCTCAAGGATCTGGGCAGCAGCAGCGTCGAACGCGCGCTGGATTTTGCCGGCGGCGTGTCCAAGCAAAACAACTTCGGCGGCCTGACCCTCTACGAATACAGCGTGCGCGGTTTCACCACCTCGGAGTTCTACAAGGACGGTTTCAGCGCCAATCGCGGCTACCCGGCTACACCCGACGCCGCCAACATCGAGCGCATCGAAGTGCTCAAAGGCCCTGCCGCCAGCCTCTATGGCCGAGGGGATCCGGGCGGCACAGTGAACATCGTCACCAAAAAACCGCAACCCGAAGCCTTTACTACCCTGCAAACCAGCGCCGGCAGTTGGGATCGCTATCGCACCGCGCTGGACGTCAACACGCCACTCGATGAACAGGGTGATGTGCTCTCGCGGATCAACCTGGCCGTCGAGGACAACCACAGCTTTCGCGATCACGTCGACAGCCAGCGTGTATTCGTCGCGCCCTCGATCAGTTGGCAACTCAATCCCGACACATCGCTGTTGGTGGAAAGCGAAATCGTCCGCCACAGCTCCACGTTTGACCGCGGCATCGTCGCGCCAAACAACAAATGGAGCGGCGTTTCGCGCTCGACCTTCCTCGGCGAACCGAACGACGGCAACATCGACAACCACAACAACCTGCTTCAGGCCACGCTCGAACATCACCTCAACGACAACTGGAAACTGCGCCTGGCCAGCCATTACAAGGAAGGCAAACTCTGGGGCAACGCTTCTGAAAGTCGTGCTCTGAACGCTGACGGTCATACGGTGAACCGACGTTATCGCGAGCGTGACACCCACTGGCACGACAGCATCACCCAACTGGAATTGCGCGGACTCTTCGACCTCGGCCCCTGGCAGCACGAACTGCTGATCGGCAGCGAGTACGAGAACTACCGCAAGAACGAGCGCGTCACTACCATCGCTGGCGGCCCTTACGCCATCGACATTTACAAACCGGTCTACGGCCAGCCGAAACCCAACGGCGCACGCTCGGGTACCGATTTCTTCGAACACGTCGAAAGCCATGCGCTGAACCTGCAGGATCAAATCGTCTTCACCGACAAACTGCGTGGAATGGTCGGCGCGCGCTTCGAGCACTTTGATCAACGCATCGACGATCACAGCCGCAACACCAAAAGCCGCCAGACCCACGACGCCCTCACCCAACGCGCCGGCCTGCTCTATCAACTGACGCCGAATACCGGCCTGTTCGCCAACGCTTCGACCTCGTTCAAACCCAACAACGGCCTCGATGCCTCCGGCAAATCATTCGATCCCGAAGAAGGCGTGGGTTACGAAATCGGCATCAAGAACGAATTGTTCGACGAGCGTTTGAGCAGCACCCTCGCCTTCTTCCACATCGACAAGGAAAACGTCCTCGCCCTCGATCCCTCCACCGACACCAGCCGGGCGATGGGCAAGGCGCGCAGTCGCGGTTTCGACTGGCAAGTGACCGGGCAAGTAACCGATGCGGTGCGAGTCATCGGCGCATTCGCCTATATCGACGCCGAAGTCACCAAGGGCGATGCGGTGATTCCCACCGGCAGCCGCATTCTTGGCGTGGCCAAACGCAGCGGCAGCCTGCTGGGGGTTTATGAATTTCAGGACGGCCATTTGCGCGGCTCGGACGTCGGCGCGGCGTTTACTTATGTCGGCGATCGCTCCGGTGAAGCCGGCGGCGACTTTGAAATGCCGGCCTATCACACCGTCGATCTGCTGGCCCATTACAAGGCCAGCGACAACGTCACGGTCGGCCTGAACCTGAACAACGTCTTCGATGAAAAATACTACGAGCGCTCCTACAGCAACTACTGGGTCAACCCCGGCGAGCCGCGCAACTTCACCGTCAGCCTGACACTCAACCTGTAAAAGGACGTCATCATGCAATGCCGCAAAACCCTACTGATCATCGCCGCACTGTTCGCCACCCAGGCTTCGGCCCATGGCCTGTGGACAGAACAACGTCGCGGCAATATCGAAGTGATCTACGGCCACGGCGCCGAAGACAATGCCTTCAAGGCGCAGAAAATCAGCGGCGCCTGGGCCTATGACGCGGGCGGCAAAATGATCCCGGTCAGCGTCGAACGCCTGCCCGATCATGCACGTCTGAAGCCGCTGAAAACACCGGCGGTCATGGCCGTGGCACTAAACAACGGGATGTGGTCGCAAACCGCTGACAAGAAGTGGATCAACGAGGGTCGCAGCAAAGTCCCGGGCGCTGTCGAGGCGACGGAGACGTTCAAGTACAGCCTGGCGATTTATCAGCCGGGGGCGAAGTTGCCCAAGCTTGATCAGATCAAGTTGCTGATTTTGCCGGAAGTCGATCCGCTGACGGTCGGACCGGGGAAATCATTGCCGGTGCGGGTATTGCTCGATGGCAAACCGGCGGCGGGCGTGAAGTTGATTGGCGACTATCGCAGTGCGCCGAATACGCTGAGCACCGAGACTGACAAGGATGGGCGTGCGCAGGTGTTGGTGCGTAATGAAGGGTTGAATGTGATTGCGGCGCAAGTAGAGGTGCCGGTGAAGGACAGTGTTGATGTGAAAAGTCGGGGGTTGTTCAGTTCGCTGACCTTCCTCGGTGAGCCACATCACGAATAACCAACACAAGTCCCCTGTAGGAGCGAGCCTGCTCGCGATTGCGCCGGGTCAGTCAGCATAAATGTTGAATGTCCGTCCGCTATCGCGAGCAGGATCGCTCCTACAGGGGCAATGGTGTTTTAGAGTTCGCCGAGGCCATCAATCAACGCCTGATTCTGCTCCGGCGTGCCAATCGAAATCCGCAGGAACTGCGCAATCCGCTCCTGCTTGAAGTGCCGGACGATCACGCCCTGCTCCCGCAGTTTCGCCGCCAGGCCTGCCGCATCATGTTGCGGATGCCGGGCAAAAATGAAGTTCGCTGCCGACGGCAAGACTTCAAAACCTTTGGCCTGCAACTGCGCGATCACCCACTCACGGCTCTCGATCACTAGACGACAGGTCTTGTCGAAATACTCGCGGTCTTCGAATGCCGCCGCCGCTCCGACATTCGCCAGACGATCCAAAGGATAAGAGTTGAAGCTGTTCTTGATCCGCTCCAGCGCCTCGATCAGGTCCGGATGCCCCACTGCCAGACCAACCCGCAGGCCCGCCAGCGAACGGGACTTGGACAGAGTCTGGGTCACCAGCAGGTTCGGGTAACGGTCCACCAGACTGATCGCTGTCTCGCCGCCAAAGTCGATATAAGCCTCATCCACTACCACCACCGAATCAGGGCTGGCCTTGAGAATCTGCTCGACCGCTTCCAGTGCCAGCAGGCAACCGGTCGGTGCGTTCGGGTTGGGGAAAATGATCCCGCCGTTCGGCTTGGCGTAGTCCGCCGGGTTGATCTGGAACTGTGCGTCCAGCGGCACTGCGTCGAACTTGATGCCGTACAACCCGCAATACACCGGATAGAAGCTGTAACTGATGTCCGGGAAGAGAATCGGCTGATCGTGTTGCAGCAGGCCGTGGAAAATGTGGGCGAGCACTTCGTCCGAACCGTTGCCGAGGAACACCTGATTGCTCTGCACGCCGTAGTACTGAGCGACGGCGTTTTTCAACAGATCACTGTTCGGATCAGGGTACAGGCGCAGATTATCGTTGAGTTCGGTCTGCATCGCCGCCAGGGCTTTTGGCGACGGGCCGTAGGGGTTTTCATTGGTGTTGAGCTTGACCAGTTTGGTCAGCTTCGGCTGTTCGCCCGGCACATAAGGCACCAGATCCTTGACGAACGGGCTCCAGAATTTACTCATGTTCAGTTCCCCTGCTTGTCGTCAATGATGCGGTATTCGGCGCTGCGCGCGTGGGCGCTCAGGGATTCGCCACGGGCGAGTACCGATGCGGTCTTGCCCAGCTCGGAAGCACCGGCCTCGGAACAGAAGATGATCGACGAGCGTTTCTGGAAGTCATAAACACCCAGTGGCGAGGAGAAACGCGCCGTGCCGGAGGTCGGCAATACGTGGTTCGGGCCTGCGCAATAGTCGCCCAAGGCTTCGGAGGTGTGACGGCCCATGAAGATCGCGCCGGCGTGGCGGATCTGCGGCAGCCAGGCTTGCGGGTCAGCGACCGAGAGCTCCAGGTGTTCCGGGGCGATGCGGTTGGCGACTTCGATGGCCTGTGCCATGTCACGCACTTGAATCAGCGCGCCGCGGCCATTGATCGAGGTTTCGATGATGGTTGCGCGATCCATGGTCGGCAGCAGTTTGTCGATGCTCGCGGCGACCTTGTCGAGGAACTCGGCGTCGGGGCTGACCAGAATCGCTTGAGCGTCTTCATCGTGCTCGGCCTGGGAGAACAGGTCCATGGCGATCCAGTCCGGATCGGTCTGGCCGTCGCACACCACAAGGATTTCCGAAGGGCCGGCGATCATGTCGATACCGACCTGACCAAACACGTGGCGCTTGGCGGTGGCCACATAGATGTTGCCCGGGCCGACCACTTTATCCACTTTCGGCACGCTTTCGGTGCCATAGGCCAGCGCGGCAACGGCTTGTGCGCCACCGATGGTGAACACACGATCGACGCCTGCGATGCACGCAGCGGCCAGCACCAGCTCGTTGATTTCACCGCGCGGAGTCGGCACGACCATGACCACTTCGGTCACACCGGCAACCTTGGCCGGAATGGCGTTCATCAACACCGACGACGGGTACGACGCCTTGCCGCCCGGCACGTACAGGCCTGCGCGATCCAGCGGCGTAACCTTCTGGCCCAGCACCGTGCCATCGGCTTCGGTGTAGCTCCAGGAATCCTGCTTCTGTTTTTCGTGGTAGCTGCGCACACGGGCCGCGGCTTTTTCCAGTGCTTCGCGCTGAGGCACGGTGATGCGGGTCAGGGCCAGCTCCAGACGCTCGCGCGGCAGGATCAGGTCGGCCATCGAGGCGACTTCGAGACCGTCGAACTTCTGGGTGAACTCGACCAGCGCCGCGTCACCGCGCTCGCGCACAGCCTTGATGATGTCCAGCACGCGCTGATTGACCGAGTCGTCAGACACACTTTCCCAGCTCAGCAGATGATCCAGATGATGCGCGAAATCCGGGTCAGCAGCGTTGAGTCGGCGAATTGCAGTCGGTGCGGTCATAGCGAGAGCCTCATAGGAATGGCAAAAACTCAGGCGCCCTAACTTAGCAGTCGTTTCCGCTTGGGCACCTGAGATTCTGGCTATGAGGCGGATAGACGGGCGCGACTCAAGGTCGCGCAGGTAAATCAGCCGCGGTGTCGCGATTCCACAGCGTTGCGCAGGGTATCGATCAACGCCTGGATACGGGCGTGTTGCATTTTCATCGAAGCCTTGTTGACCACCAGGCGCGAGCTGATCGTGGCGATCAGTTCCTGAGGTTCCAAGCCATTGGCGCGCAGGGTGTTGCCGGTGTCGACCACGTCGATGATCTTGTCGGCCAGACCGATCAGCGGTGCCAGCTCCATCGAGCCGTAGAGCTTGATGATGTCGACCTGACGGCCCTGTTCGGCGTAATAACGCTTGGCGACGTTGACGAACTTGGTCGCCACACGCAGACGGCCCTTGGGCTCGGCCGCGCCGATCTTGCCGGCGGTCATCAGTTTGCATTGGGCGATCTGCAGGTCCAGTGGCTCGTACAAGCCCTGACCGCTGTATTCCATCAGCACGTCTTTGCCGGCAACGCCGAGGTCGGCCGCGCCATGCTCGACATACGTCGGCACGTCGGTGGCACGCACGATCAGCAGACGTACGTCGTCCTGGGTCGTGGGGATGATCAGCTTGCGGCTCTTGTCCGGATTCTCGGTCGGCACAATGCCCGCTTCAGCGAGAAGCGGCAGGGTGTCGTCAAGGATGCGGCCCTTGGACAGTGCGATGGTCAACATGGGAAACGTCAGTCCTTATCAAGGTACTCATGTCCGGTCGCAATCGACGCCGGACACACATCGAGCCGGATAACGGCTCGATTCGAAACGAATTCAGTGGACACGTCCCTGTGTCCTCATGCAGCTGTTAGCCCGGAACGCGACGGATCTTGGCGCCCAGCATCTGCAGTTTTTCTTCGATGCACTCGTAACCACGGTCGATGTGGTAGATGCGGTCGATCAGGGTATCGCCTTCGGCGACCAGAGCCGAGATCACCAGACTGGCCGAAGCACGCAGGTCGGTTGCCATCACTGGCGCGCCTTTGAGGACTTCAGTACCGGTGACGATGGCAGTGTTGCCTTCGACCTGAATCTTGGCGCCCATGCGATGCAGCTCGTACACGTGCATGAAACGGTTTTCGAAGATCGTCTCGATCACGGCACCAGTGCCTTCGGCAATGGCGTTGAGCGAGATGAACTGCGCCTGCATGTCCGTCGGGAACGCCGGGTACGGCGCAGTGCGCACGTTGACCGCTTTCGGGCGCTTGCCGTGCATGTTCAGCTCGATCCAGTCTTCACCGCAGGTGATTTCTGCGCCGGACTCGCGAAGTTTTTCCAGAACCGCTTCGAGGATGGTCGGATCGGTGTCCTTGACCTTGACGCGACCACCGGTGACCGCAGCGGCCACCAGGTAGGTGCCGGTTTCGATACGGTCAGGCATCACCTTGTAGAAACACGAACCCAGACGCTCGACGCCATCGATGGTGATGGTGTCGGTGCCAGCACCGGAAACCTTCGCGCCCATGGCGTTGAGGAAGTTCGCCAGGTCAACCACTTCAGGCTCGCGCGCTGCGTTCTGAAGCACGCTGCGGCCCTTGGCCAGAGCAGCAGCCATCATGATGTTTTCAGTACCGGTCACGCTGACGGTATCGAAGAAGAAGTGCGCACCGCGCAGGCCGCCTTCAGGCGCCTTGGCCTTGATGTAGCCGCCTTCGACATCAATCACCGCGCCCATGGCTTCGAGACCACGGATATGCAGGTCGACCGGACGTGAACCGATGGCGCAACCGCCAGGCAGCGCGACTTCGGCTGAACCGAAACGGGCAACCATAGGGCCCAGTACCAGGATCGACGCACGCATGGTTTTCACCAGTTCGTACGGAGCGATCAGGGTCTTGATGGTGCGCGGGTCGATTTCGACGCTGAGTTTCTCGTCGATCACAGGCTCAATGCCCATGCGACCGAACAGCTCGATCATGGTGGTGATGTCGTGCAAGTGCGGCAGGTTGCCGACCGTCACCGGGCCATCGCACAGCAGAGTGGCAGCCAGAATCGGCAGGGCAGAGTTCTTTGCCCCGGAAATGCGGATCTCGCCATCAAGACGAGCGCCACCAGTAATAATCAATTTATCCATAAGAATCTCGACGCCCTTAGGCTCAGGTGCGCTCGGCCCAGGCCGCGCTGCTGAAAAATTTCATAGTGACCGCATGGATGCTGCCATCGGTGATCCATGGGTTCAAATGGGCATAGATCTGCTGCTGACGCTTCACCGGGCTCAACGCCGCCAGTTCATCGCTAATCACGTTCAGCTGGAAATTGCAGCCTTCGCCCTCAACTTCTACCAACGTTCCGGGCAGCTTTCCTTCAAGGAAGCTCTTCACTTCTACGGCCTGCATGCTCAACCTCAATCGGCGCCCTGTGCGCACGGGTCGGACATCATACAAAAAAGCCCCGCGCCTGCGAACCCCGCAAGGCAGGACTCTGACGGGGGGCTTCTTTATTGATGCGGGTTCAGGATTGCGCCAACAGTTCGGTCAGTTCACTGACCTGTGCAATTTCGCGCATGTCTTCGGGCATCGCGCGGATGCTGACAGCCTTACCGGCCGCCTGAGCATCGCGCATGAAGCACAGCAGCAACGACAAGCCGACGCTGCTGGACTTCTTCACGGCCGAACAATCGATGACCAGCGCAGAAGCCTTGCTCGACTTGATCAGCGCCTGACCTTCCTTGCGCAAGTCCGGGCCAGTTCGGTAGTCCAGCACTCCGCTGAGCAATAGCTCGTCGACATCACTCATACGAACTGCCGCCTCATTCATTGCGCTGGCTTCTCGGTGGTTTGCTTGGCCTTGGCCACTTCACCTGCCCAATTGTTGATGGTCTTGTCCAGATCATTGCCGTTACGCTGCATCGCGTCGGCGAACTGGTCCCGGAACAACTTGCCGATGTTGATGCCGTTGATGATCACGTTGCGCAGTTTCCACTCGCCGTTGATCTTCTCCAGGGTGTACTGCACAGGGTATACCGCGCCGTTGGTGCCCTTTACGGTCATGCCGACGCTGGTGCGATCACCCGATTCGTCCTTGGCAGGATCAACGGTGATGCCCTGGTTGTTGTATTCGAGCAAGGCGTTGCCGTAGAACTGGAACAGGCCTTTCTTGAAGTTTTCCTGGAAGGTCTGCATCTGCGCAGGCGTTGCCTTGCGCGAATATTTGACCGTCATGATGCTTTTGGAGATGCCTTCGGCATCGACCACCGGACCAACGATAGTGTTCAGTGCAGCATAAAAGTCGTTCGGATCCTGCTTGTATTTCTCTTTATTGGCAGACAGATCAGCAAGCATCCGGGTGGTGGTGTCCTGAATCAGATCATGCGCTGACTGTGCCGCCACAGCGGTACCCATCAGTGGCAATGTCGCGAGCAACACCAACAGGCCACGTCGCAAGGTAGAGATCATTCAAAAGCTCCTCATTTGGCGTCTTTGCTAACGGTATTGAGCAGGAATTTACCGATCAGGTCTTCCAGTACCAGTGACGACTGTGTGTCGTGAATGGTTCCACCATCCTTCAGAGGGGTATCTTCCCCGCCTACGCTGATACCGATGTATTTCTCGCCCAGCAGACCAGCGGTCAGGATAGACGCTGTGGAGTCGGTCGGCAGGTTGTCGACCTTTTTATCCACTTGCAGGGTCACCCGACCGGTGAAGCTGTCGCGATCCAGATCGATTGCGGTGACCTTGCCGATGGTTACACCGGCCATGGTCACTTTGGCTCTGACCGTCAGACCAGCGATATTGTCGAAGTAGGCATAAAGTTTATAAGTTTCGGTGGTCGAAGTCGGAGACAGGCCACTGACCCGCAAAGCAAGCAGCAGCAAAGCCAGGATCCCTGCCAGCAGGAACAGGCCGACACCGATTTCCAGGGTGCGGTTTTGCATCAGAAATCTCCAAACATCAAAGCGGTCAGAATAAAGTCCAGGCCCAGTACTGCCAGCGAGGCAAATACTACGGTCTTGGTGGTGGCACGACTGATCCCCTCGGAAGTGGGCTCACAGTCATAGCCTTGGAATACGGCGATCCAGGTCACGACGAAGGCGAAAACGATACTTTTGACGACGCCGTTGAGCACGTCACTGGTGAAGTTCACGCTGTTCTGCATGTTTGCCCAATAAGACCCTTCATACACACCCAGCCAGTCGACAGCCACCCAAGAACCGCCCCAGATACCCACCACGCTGAAAATCATCGCCAGCACCGGCAGGGAAATGAATCCGGCCCACAGACGCGGGGCAATAATGTATTTGAGCGGGTCGACACCGATCATTTCCAGACTGGAAAGCTGCTCGGTGGACTTCATGTTGCCGATTTCCGCGGTCAGCGCCGAACCGGCACGTCCGGCGAACAGCAGCGCGGTCACCACAGGGCCGAGCTCACGCAGCAGCGTCAGCGCAACCATCTGCCCCACCGCCTGCTCCGAACCGTAGCTCGACAGAATGCTGAAACCCTGAAGTGCCAGCACCATGCCGATGAAAATCCCGGAGACCACAATGATCACCAGCGACATGACGCCGACCGAATGCAGCTGCTTGACCAGCAAGCCAAAACCGCCGCTGATACCGCCACGCCCTATCAAGGCGTGAAACAGGAACAGCGTTGCACGACCAAACACCGCAATGGCATCGATCGCCGCTTCGCCGAACCGACGCACGCGTTCTATTAATGAAATTCTGCGCATCAGCGCTTCCCCAGAAGATCTGCGCGGTAATCCGTCGCGGGAAAATGGTACGGCACCGGGCCATCGGGATTGCCGGTCATGAACTGGCGGATACGCGGTTCGTCCGAGTTCATCAGCTCATCGGGCGTGCCCTGCCCCAGTACCTGACCATCACCCACTACATAGATGTAGTCGGCGATGCTCGCGGTTTCGGCCAGATCGTGCGAAACCACGATACTGGTGATCCCCAACGCATCGTTGAGCAGACGAATCAGGCGTACCAGCACGCCCATGGCGATCGGGTCCTGTCCAACGAACGGTTCGTCGTACATGAGAATCTGCGGATCAAGCGCAATGGCCCGCGCCAGCGCTACGCGCCGCTTCATGCCACCGGACAGCTCATCGGGCATCAAGTCGATGGCACCGCGCAGCCCCACCGCCTGCAATTTGAGCAGGACGATGTCGCGGATCATTTCTTCCGGCAACTCGGTATGAACGCGCAGGGGAAAAGCGACGTTCTCGAAGACATCGAGATCGGTGAACAGAGCGCCGCTCTGAAACAGCACACCCATGTGCTTGCGTGCATCGAACAGATCACTGCGCGACAGCGCCGGCAGGTTCTGACCGTTGACCCAGACTTCGCCGCTGGCAGGACGCAACTGTGCGCCCATCAAACGCAGCAGCGTGGTCTTGCCACACCCGGAAGGTCCCATGATGCCGGTGACCTTGCCGCGCGGTATGCGAATATCGACGTTATTGAAAATGCTGCGCGCACCGCGCTTGAAGGAGACTCCCTTCAGCTCGACCGCGTAGGCGTTATCGGCACTCATCTAAACTCCTTGCGATGCAGCCTCTCACTCGGACGCCTGGCTTTATTTAAAAAGCACGTACATCCCGGGCAGGCCGAACTGGCGGCGAACTATATCACTGCAAAGGCCATGCGCCCAAGGCTTGTGCCAGCCTGTGTTCGGCGATATGGCAGGGCTGGCGGCTCTTTTCCCGGGTTTTGGTAACGAGGAATGACAAAGCACGACGAACTTGCGTGAGGCTTTGCAACATAACCGCTATAATCGCCGCCTTTTCATCGGGCTATACGATTTCTGACATGAGCCAATCCAGCGACCTGATTCAATCGGCACAACGCACCATCCGCCTCGAAGTGGAAGCCGTTCAAGGCTTGTTGCCCCATATCGACGCCGATTTCGTACGCGCTTGCGAGATGATTCTGGCCAGCAAAGGCCGTGTGGTGGTGGTCGGCATGGGCAAATCCGGGCACGTCGGCAACAAGATTGCCGCAACTCTGGCGAGCACCGGCACCCCGGCATTCTTTGTACACCCGGCTGAAGCCAGCCATGGCGACATGGGCATGATTACCCGTGATGACGTGATCCTGGCCCTGTCGAACTCCGGCTCGACCAACGAAATCGTCACCCTGCTGCCCTTGATCAAACGCCTGGGCATCCAGTTGATCAGCGTGACCGGCAACCCGGCCTCGCCGCTGGCGAAAGCCGCCGAAGTGAACCTCAATGTTCACGTCGAGCACGAAGCCTGCCCGCTGAACCTGGCCCCCACCTCTTCGACCACCGCCGCGCTGGTCATGGGCGATGCCCTGGCCGTAGCGTTGCTGGAAGCTCGCGGTTTTACCGCTGAAGACTTCGCCTTTTCCCACCCGGGTGGCGCCCTGGGCCGTCGCTTGTTGCTGAAAGTGGAAAACGTCATGCACGCCGGGCAGGAATTGCCGCAGGTGCAGCGGGGCACACTGCTCAAGGATGCGCTGATGGAAATGACCCGCAAGGGTCTGGGCATGACTGTCATCCTTGAAGCCGACGGCAAGCTCGCCGGGATTTTTACCGACGGCGATTTGCGCCGCACCCTGGATCGCAGCATCGACATCCGCAGCGCCACCATCGATCAGGTGATGACGGCCCACGGCAAAACCGCACGGCCCGAAATGCTCGCCGCCGAAGCCCTGAAAATCATGGAAGACCACCGAATCAACGCACTGGTCGTTGTCGATGAGGAAGATCGCCCGGTCGGCGCTTTCAACCTCTCCGATCTGTTGCGCGCAGGAGTGATGTAAATGAGCACCGATCTGTTACAACGCGGCAAAGCGATCAAACTGGCGGTTTTCGACGTCGACGGCGTCCTCACTGACGGTCGCCTGTACTTCCTTGAAGACGGCAGCGAATTCAAGACTTTCAACACCCTCGACGGCCAAGGCATCAAAATGCTCATGAACGCGGGTGTGCAGACCGCCATCATCAGTGGCCGCAAAACCCCCGTAGTCGAGCGCCGAGCGAAAAACCTCGGCATCCCGCACCTGTTTCAGGGGCGCGAAGACAAATTGGTGGTTCTGGACGGTCTACTTGAACAACTGGGCCTAAGCTATGAACAGGTCGCCTACCTCGGTGACGACCTGCCCGACCTGCCGGTGATCCGTCGCGTGGGACTGGGCATGGCCGTAGCCAACGCTGCCGACTTCGTCCGCGAACATGCCCACGGCGTAACCCGGGCACGTGGCGGCGAAGGTGCAGCCCGCGAATTCTGCGAATTGATCCTGCGCGCCCAGGGCCGCCTCGATGCGGCCAATGCCGCGTACTTGTGAGCCAAACCATGTTCAGCAAAAAATTTCGTAACTTCCTGCTGTTCGGTTGCATCGCCGCGATATTCGCTGCGGTCGGCTACTGGAACATCAGCCCGGAACGCTTCCTCGACAAGCCTGCGGTTTCCTCCGTAGAAACGCCTATCGACTGGTATGCGACCAACACCCACACCGTGCAATATCTTCCGGACGGCAAAGTGCAGTATGAAATGACCTCCGAGAAGGCCGAGCACGTCAAGGCGACCGACATCACGCTGGTCACCAAGCCTGACCTGAACATGTACCGCGGCACAGATTTCCCGTGGCACGTGACCAGCGAACGCGGCGAAGTGAACTCGGGCGGCACCGAAGTCGAGCTGATCGACTCAGTACGCATCAAGCGCACCGATGAAAAGAACCGCGCCACCCTGATCACGTCCACTCGCATGACGGTGTTCCCGCAGCAGGAATATGCGCAGACCGCGCAACCCGTTAGAATCGACGGCGCTGGCGGTGTATCGACTGGCGTAGGAATGAAAGCGTATCTGAAGGAAAGCAGGATACACCTGCAATCGAACGTAAGAGGACAGTATGAGGCTCGTTAAAACCCTCCCTATTTTGCTCAGTCTGGGCGCAGCACTGGGAAGCGTGAGCGCCTGGGCTCTGCCGAACGATCAAGAGCAGCCAATCCGCATTCAGGCCGACGATGCCCAGCTGGACGACAAGAATGGCGTTGCCACTTATAAAGGCGACGTGATCATCACCCAGGGTTCGATGAAGGTTACCGGCAACACCGTAACCATCACCCGTACCCCGACCGGTGACATCGACGTGGTGACATCGGTGGGCAACCTGGCCTACTTCGAGCAACTGCAAACCGCTGGCGATACCAAACCTGTTCAGGGCTGGGGCGTGACGATCCAGTACCACGCTGCGCAAAATCGCGTCGTGCTGATCGATAAAGCCAAGGTTGTCGACAAGGACAACAACACCACCCAGGGCGAGAAAATCGTCTACGACACCGTGAAGAAACTGGCCAGCGCCGGCCGCGCTACCGGCAGCAAAGTCACCGAAGCGCGTCCGCGCATCGACATGGTGATCCAGCCGAAGAAGAAAACCGAAGAGAAAACCCAGTAATGGCAACTCTGAAAGCTCAGCACCTGGCCAAGGCCTATAAAAGCCGACAGGTCGTGCGTGACGTCAGCCTGTCGATCGACAGTGGCCAGATCGTCGGCCTGCTCGGCCCCAACGGTGCCGGCAAGACCACGTGCTTCTACATGATCGTCGGCTTGGTACAGGCCGATCAAGGCCGTGTGCTGATCGATGATCTGGACGTCAGCCACCAGCCGATGCACGGTCGCGCCAAGGCGGGTATCGGCTATCTGCCGCAAGAAGCGTCGATCTTCCGCAAACTGTCGGTGGCCGACAACATCATGGCCATCCTCGAGACCCGTCAGGAACTCGACAAGGCCGGCCGTCGCAAGGAGCTGGAAAGCCTGCTGCAGGAATTCCACATCAGCCACATTCGCGACAACCTCGGCATGAGCCTGTCCGGTGGTGAACGCCGACGGGTGGAAATCGCCCGCGCCCTGGCGACAGCACCGAAATTCATCCTGCTCGACGAACCGTTCGCCGGTGTCGACCCGATCTCGGTCGGCGACATCAAGCAGATCATCCATCATCTCAAGGCCAAGGGCATCGGTGTTCTGATCACCGACCACAACGTCCGTGAGACGCTGGACATCTGCGAAACCGCCTATATCGTCAACGACGGTCAGTTGATTGCCGAAGGCGATGCAGAAACCATCCTGGCCAACGATCTGGTCAAGGAAGTGTATCTGGGCCATGAATTCCGCCTGTAAGCCTGTTAGTGCCGAGTGAGCCGCCCGGGCGCTGTATCGATTCAAGCAGAATTTAATACGCTTTAATTGTTACAGCGCTCTAGGCAAACACTTCAGTTTCAGGCATATAATTTGCTTAAGTTTGGCGCTCCGGCGCCCTGTAGTGGATGGCGCATAGCGCCGGCGAATAAGGTGTTAAGCCCCTGCCATGAAACCATCGCTAGTCTTGAGAATGGGCCAGCAGCTGACGATGACACCGCAGCTGCAACAGGCTATCCGCCTGCTCCAATTGTCGACCCTGGATCTGCAACAGGAAATCCAGGAGGCCCTGGAATCCAATCCGATGCTCGAACGCCAGGAAGAAGGCGACGACTTCGACAACTCCGATCCTCTGGCCGACAACGCTGAACAGAAGCCCAACACCGAGATCCAGGAACCCTCCTATCAGGAAACCGCCCCGACGGTGGATAACCTAGAGGAAGGCGACTGGAGCGAACGCATCCCCAACGAGCTTCCGGTCGATACGGCCTGGGAAGACGTCTACCAGACTAGCGCCAGCAGCCTGCCCAGCAGCGACGATGACGAGTGGGACTTCACCACCCGTACCTCCGCCGGCGAAAGCCTGCAAAGCCACCTTCTGTGGCAACTTAACCTCGCGCCGATGTCCGACACCGATCGACTGATCGCCGTCACCCTGATCGATTGCATCAACAATCAGGGCTATCTGGACGAAACCCTCGAAGAGATCCTCGAAGCGTTCGATCCGGAACTGGACATCGAGCTGGACGAAATCGAAGCCGTTCTGCACCGCATCCAGCAATTCGAGCCTGCCGGCATCGGCGCCCGCAATCTTGGCGAATGCCTGCTGCTGCAACTACGCCAGTTGCCGGCCAAGACGCCTTGGCTGGCCGAAGCGAAACGTCTGGTCACCGATTATATCGACCTGCTGGGCAGCCGCGATTACAGCCAGTTGATGCGGCGCATGAAGCTCAAGGAAGACGAGTTGCGTCAGGTCATCGAGCTGGTGCAGAGCCTCAACCCGCGCCCGGGCTCGCAGATCGAATCGACTGAAGCCGAGTACGTCGTACCGGACGTCATCGTGCGCAAGGACAACGAGCGCTGGCTGGTCGAGCTGAATCAGGAGTCGGTGCCTCGCCTACGGGTCAACGCCCAGTACGCCGGCTTCGTGCGACGCGCCGATACCAGCGCCGACAACACCTTCATGCGCAATCAGTTGCAGGAAGCGCGCTGGTTCATCAAGAGCCTGCAAAGCCGCAACGAAACCCTGATGAAAGTTGCCACCCAGATCGTTGAGCATCAGCGCGGGTTTCTGGAATACGGCGATGAAGCCATGAAGCCGCTGGTCCTGCATGACATCGCTGAAGCGGTCGGCATGCACGAGTCGACGATTTCCCGGGTGACCACGCAAAAATTCATGCATACACCGCGCGGTATCTATGAATTGAAATACTTTTTTTCCAGCCACGTCAGCACCTCCGAAGGCGGTGAATGCTCGTCCACGGCGATCCGCGCGATCATCAAAAAACTGGTTGCCGCGGAAAATCAGAAAAAGCCGTTGAGTGACAGCAAGATCGCTGGTTTACTGGAGGCACAAGGCATTCAGGTGGCTCGCCGCACCGTCGCCAAGTACCGCGAGTCCCTAGGGATCGCGCCTTCCAGCGAACGCAAGCGGTTGATGTAAGCCACGTTACAGCGTTCCAGTGGCAGGCTTTTCGGCCTGCCGCTTTATGCACTGGCAACGAAGGAGAAGCTGTATGCAAGTCAACATCAGTGGACACCAACTGGAAGTGACCGAACCTCTGCGCACCTACATCAACGAGAAACTCGAACGATTGGAGCGCCATTTCGACAAGATTACCAACGTGCAAGTCACGATGTGTGTCGAAAAGCTGAAGCAGAAAATCGAAGCCACCTTGCATATTCCCGGCAGTGAAGTGGTCGCCAACGCGGAACATACCGATATGTACGCCGCGATCGACGCCCTGACCGACAAGCTGGATAAACAACTCAAAAAGCATAAGGAAAAGACCCAGAGCCTGCTCCAGGGCGCGACCGGTCGATAACCCCCCACTCCATGATCCGACTTGAAAGTATCCTGACCCCCGGCCGTTCCCTCGTGAACGTGCCGGGCGGCAGTAAAAAGAAAGCCCTCGAACAGATTGCCAATCTGATCGCCCGCGAAGTGCCGGCTCTGGAGATGCAAGATGTCTTCGAGGCCCTGATCGCTCGTGAGAAACTCGGTTCCACCGGTTTCGGCAACGGCATCGCCATTCCTCACTGCCGCCTCAAGGGATGCCAATCGCCTATCAGCGCCTTGATGCACCTTGAAGCCCCAATCGATTTCGACGCCATCGACGGTGCTCCGGTTGACCTGCTGTTCGTATTGCTGGTGCCTGAAGCTGCGACCGATGCGCATCTGGAATT
The DNA here is from genome assembly GCF_059716145.1 of Pseudomonas sp. LBUM1648. Taxonomy (NCBI): domain Bacteria; kingdom Pseudomonadati; phylum Pseudomonadota; class Gammaproteobacteria; order Pseudomonadales; family Pseudomonadaceae; genus Pseudomonas; species Pseudomonas sp. LBUM1648. The sequence continues at coordinate 983,940 of NZ_CP166808.1, read as the reverse complement.
GCTGCGTCAGATCGCCAGCATGCTTGATCGCAAGGACGTTCGCGAAAAATTGCGTAGTGCTTCGAGCAACGAAGCCTTGTATCAGGTCGTCGTGGACGAACAAAGCGGGCTCTAATCATGCGCTTGATCATCGTCAGTGGCCGTTCCGGCTCGGGCAAAAGTACGGCGTTGAATGTCCTTGAGGACAACGGCTACTACTGCATCGACAATTTGCCGGCGGGCCTGCTGCCGGAACTCGCAGAGCGCGCACTCATTCATACTGAACTGGCACAACCGCTGGTGGCAGTGTCGATCGATGCGCGTAATCTGCCGAGTCATCTGTCACGCTTCCCCGAGTTGCTGGAAGAAGTCCGCAGCCGCCACATCCAGTGCGATGTGTTGTATCTGGACGCTGACGAAGAAACTCTGCTCAAACGTTTCTCGGAAACCCGTCGTCGGCACCCGCTGAGCACCGCCAATCGGTCACTGGCTGAAGCCATCAACGATGAGACCGCCCTGCTCGGCCCGATTGCCGATCTTGCCGACCTCAAGGTCAACACCACCAATCTGAACCTGTACCAGCTGCGCGATACCATCAAGCTTCGTTTGCTGAACCAGCCGGAGCCCGGTACGGCGTTTCTGGTCGAGTCATTCGGTTTCAAGCGCGGCATGCCAGTCGACGCCGATCTGGTGTTTGACGTGCGATGCCTGCCCAATCCGTACTGGAAGCCAGAGTTACGCGCGCAATCCGGTCTTGATGAGCCAGTGGCCGAGTACCTGGCGGCACAGCCGGAAGTCGAGGAAATGTTTCAGGACATTTTCGGCTACCTGCACAAATGGCTGCCGCGCTTCGCCGCGAGCAACCGCGCCTACGTCACCATTGCCATTGGCTGCACCGGCGGACATCACCGCTCCGTCTACCTGACCGAACGTCTGGGTCAGGCCCTGCAGAAAACCCTGAAGAACGTCCAGGTTCGCCACCGCGACCTCACTTAAAGGATTCACACCGCGATGCCTGCTCTGGAAATCGAAATCATCAATAAACTGGGTTTGCATGCCCGTGCGTCAGCCAAGTTTGTCGGGGTCGCCGGTCAGTATCCGGATTGCACGATCAGAGTGGGCCGGACACCAGAGTCCACCGTGGATGGCAAAAGCATCATGGCGATGATGATGCTGGCTGCGGGCAAAGGCACCAAAATCTATTTGAGTACCAAAGGACATCAGGAACGGGAAGCTCTGGATGCGCTGGTAGCGTTGATCAACAACTACTTCGATGAAGGCGGTTAATAGCCAAAGTCAAAAGATCGCAGCCTTCGGCAGCTCCTACATTGGAATGCTTTTCCTGTAGGAGCTGCCGAAGGCTGCGATCTTTTGATCTGCTTCAACCCAACGCCGTGTCCATCACCATCATCAGACAAAATCCGATCAAAAGCCCAAGGCTGGCCAGTTTGTCGTGACCATTGCGTCGCGACTCGGGGATCACTTCGTGGGTCACCACCAGCAACATCGCTCCCGCCGCCAGCGCCAGGCCCAAGGGCAACAGCACCTGCGCCAAGCTGACCAGCCACGCACAGAGCAGCGCAAACACCGGCTCGACCAGCCCTGACGCCGCACCGATCAAAAACGCTTTGACCCGCGACATCCCTGCACCGGCCAGCACCAGCGCGATCACCAGACCTTCCGGCACATCCTGCAACGCGATGCCCATGGCCAGACTGTCAGCATCGGGCATACCACCACCGGCCGACACGCCGACCGCCATGCCCTCCGGAATGTTATGGGCAATGATGGCGAACACAAACAGCCAGATCCGCGGTGGAATCACCGGGTGCTCGACTGTGCCGATGAGCATTTCGGGTGAGGCGCCAGAGACCCTGCGATCAACCAGGTACAGGCCGAATGCGCCGAGCATGATGCCGAAGCAGATCAGGCCGCTGGCTGCCCAAGGTGCCAAACCAAGGCTTTCGGCAGCGGCAATGCCCGGGACGATCAACGAAAAAGCCGTCGCTGCCAGCATCACCCCGGCACCGAAACCGAGCAACGTATCGCCTAGTGCCTGCGGCATGTTGCGAATCACCAGCACTGGCACAGCACCAAGTGCCGTTCCCAGGGCGCAGATCGCACCGCCCTGCAACGCCCTTGACAGCCGCGGCTCCAGGTTCAGCCATTCCAGTCCGTGGGCGACCAGCAAAGTCATACCCGCTAACAGCAACAGCGATCCCACTGCGTAACGAAACATACGCCCACTTCCGATCGCCAGTGTTTCAGTGCCCATAGTCAGCCTTGGATTGTTTTTATAGAAGACTTAAACCAGTGCGGCGTGATAACGCGCAGCAACTTGAGGCCAATTGATCACGTTGTAGAACGCATTGATGTATTCCGGGCGGCGGTTCTGGTAGCGCAGATAGTAGGCGTGTTCCCAGACATCCAGACCGAGAATCGGCGTGTTGCCACTCATCAGCGGGCTGTCTTGGTTGCCGCTGCTTTCCACAACCAGGGTCTTCTCCGGGGTAACGCTGAGCCACGCCCAACCGCTGCCGAAACGGGTCAGTGCAGCTTTGGTGAATGCCTCTTTGAAACTGTCGAGACCACCCAATTGTTCATCGATGGCCTTGGCCAGTGCACCGTCCGGCTTACCGCCGCCATTTGGCACCATGACTTCCCAGAACAGCGAATGGTTGGCGTGACCGCCGCCCTGATTGATTACCGCCGCACGGAGTTTTTCCGGCAATTGCTGGACGCTGGCCACCAGTTTTTCTATCGGCCACTCGGCATATTCGGTGCCTTCGACTGCCGCGTTCAGGTTGTTGATGTACGTCTGGTGATGCTTGGTGTAGTGGATTTCCATGGTCTGCGCATCAATGTGCGGTTCCAGGGCGTTGTAGGCGTAGGGCAAGGCAGGCAAGGTAAAAGCCATTTCAGTGGACTCCATGATGATGTGGGGCAGGCGCGCGGCGCGCATTGCCGGTATCCGGGTGCAGCAGGCGCTGAGTGCGCGGGTATTCGCCGTGCTCGCTGATGAAATTCAATAACTCGACGTAGGTCTTGCTGCTTTGGCGCAACGCCGCCTCACGCAAGGCCGGGCGCAAACGTTCGTCCTGCATGGTCTGCAACAGCCGCTGATGGATCGCGCAAAGATATTCGGCGCTCTCCTCCGGCTGATTCAGGCACAGGTGCAGATCCGCCAGGTTGTGATGGGAGATGACACAGGCCGCCACCGCTTCGTCGGCATCTGCCCAGCGTTCGAACAAGACTTGCGCCAGGGCCAGGGCTTGCAGGTAAGCCTCACGGGCGTCAATCAGCTCTCCCAGCATGAAGCAGCGATTGGCCCGTTCGATCGTGCGTTTCCAGTGCTCCATGGTGAACCTCCAAAGCGGTTGCGGTGATTACACGCCGCCGGCGGTGAGTTTCTCGGGGTTGAGCAACTCTTCCAGTTGGCTGCGCGACAGGTCGGTGTGTTCCAAGGCGACGTCGATCACCGGGCGACCCTGCTTGTAGGCCTGCTTGGCAATTTCGGCGGCTTTTTGATACCCGATGATCGGATTGAGCGCGGTGACCAGAATCGGGTTACGCGACAGCGCTTCCTTGAGCCGCGACTCATTGACCTTGAAGCTGGCGATAGCCTTGTCGCCCAGCAGGCGGCTGGAGTTGGCCAGCAGTTCGATGCTGCTCAGCAGGTTCTGAGCGATGATCGGCAGCATCACGTTGAGTTCGAAGTTGCCCGACTGGCCGGCGATGGTGATCACCGAATCGTTGCCGATCACTTGGGCTGCGACCATGGCGGTGGCTTCCGGGATCACCGGATTCACCTTGCCCGGCATGATCGAGGAGCCCGGTTGCAGAGCTTCAAGTTCGATTTCACCGAGGCCGGCGAGCGGGCCAGAGTTCATCCAGCGCAGATCGTTGGCAATTTTCATCAGCGACACAGCGGTCGCCTTGAGTTGCCCGGAGACGGCGACGGCGGTGTCCTGCGAGCCGATCAGCGCGAACAGGTCTTTGCCTTGGGTGAACTGCACGTTGGTGAGTTGGCTCAACTGGCGGCTGAAACGCGCGGCGAATTCAGGATGCGCATTGATGCCAGTGCCCACCGCCGTGCCGCCCTGCGCCAGGGATTGCAGGCTTGGCAACAGGTCTTGCAGATGGCCGATGTTGGCCTTGAGTTGTTGCGCCCAACCGTTGAGTACCTGGCTCATGCGCACAGGCATCGCGTCCATCAAATGCGTGCGCCCGGTTTTGACGTGGTGATGCACTTGCCCGGCTTTGTGCTCGATGACTTGCACCAGGTGCAGCAGCGCCGGCAGCAGTTGTTCGTGCAACGCTAGCGAGGCGCTGACGTGGATGGTGGTCGGGATGATGTCGTTGCTGCTCTGCCCGCAGTTGACGTGATCGTTCGGATTGACTCGCTCATCGAGAAGACGGCTGGCCAACGTGGCGATCACTTCGTTGGCGTTCATGTTGGAGCTGGTGCCGGACCCGGTCTGGAAGATATCCACAGGGAAATGCTTCATGAAGTCGCCTTCGAGCAGGCCTTGGGCGGCGTCGCTGATGGCTTTGCCCTGGGCGGCACTGATCTGGTTGAGTTCGACGTTGGCCCGGGCGGCGGCGGCTTTGGCCAAAATCAGCGCGCGGATGAATTGCGCCGGCATCGGCTTGCCGCTGATCGGGAAGTTATCCACTGCACGCTGGGTTTGCGCGCCGTAGAGAGCGTCCACCGGCACCTGCAGTTCGCCCATGCTGTCGCGCTCAATACGAGTCTTGGTCATCAGTAAATCCTTGCACCAGTTCAATGAGAGGAATCGAGGGTTGCAACTCGCAGGTCGCCAGTTGCCAGGTGTAACGCTGCCAGCGTTTGAGCCGGCAATTGCACAGCGACAGGCGCTCCATTTCACGCAACGGGCGCCAGGCTTGATCGAGGCAGAGGCTGCGCCAGTGCCACGGCAAGGCGATGTCGGTGGCCGTGTCGAGCAGCAGACGGAACGAGGTTTCAGCGATAGTCCACGGGGAACTTGCGGTACAGCAGGCCAGATACCGGCCTTCGGCCAGATAGTGTTCGATCAGGCGCGGTTCGTCGGGATCCATCGCGCAACGGATCTGGCGACTCATCCAGCGCCAGCTTTCGAGGTACGGCTGCTCATGCAAGGCAGAACTCATGATCCGGGACTCGTTCGGAGATGAGATTCATTATTAGATGATAATGAGAACCAAAACAAGAGTGCCTTTTTTAGGAGCCGTCGTTGTGGCAGGCATAAAAAAGGCGCGCCACCCGATCGGATGGCGCGCCTTTTGGAGTTACGGGACTGGGTTTAGCTGCCCGCAACCGTCATCCGTTCGATCAACACCGAACCGGTGCGGATATTGCTGCGCAACTCCAGATCATTGCCCACGGCGACAATCTGCTTGAACATGTCGCGCATATTGCCGGCGATGGTCACTTCCTGCACCGCGAACTGGATCTCGCCGTTCTCGACCCAGAAACCCGCCGCCCCGCGAGAATAGTCACCAGTGACCATGTTCAAACCATGGCCCATCAACTCAGTGACCAACAGCCCACGACCCATGCGACGCAGCAATGCAGCCTGGTCTTCATCGCCATGGGTGACAAACAGGTTGTGCACGCCGCCGGCGTTGGCGGTGCTAGGCATGCCGAGTTTGCGCCCGGAATAAGTGCCGAGGATGTACGACACCAGCTCACCTTTTTCGACGAACGGTTTGGCGTAAGTTGCCAGGCCATCACCGTCATAAGAAGCACTGCCCATGGCGCGCATCAGGTGCGGACGCTCGTCGATGGTCAGCCATTCCGGGAACAGTTTCTGCCCTAGCGTGCCTTCCAGGAAAGACGATTTGCGATAAAGACTTCCGCCGGAAACCGCCGACAGGAAGCTACCGAACAACCCACCCGCCAGTTCTGCAGAAAACAGCACCGGGACTTCGCAAGTCGGCACCGGACGTGCGCCCAGACGGCTCGCCGCCCGTTGCGCGGCACGTTGGCCAATGCTCACCGGGTCAGCGAGCAAAGTGCCCTGACGGTTCACGTCGTACCAGTAATCACGCTGCATCTGGCCATTAGCCTCGGCGATCATCACGCAGCTCAGGCTGTGCCGGGTCGACGCATAGCCACCAATAAAACCGTGGCTGTTGCCGTAAACGCGGCAACCCTGATGGGTGCTGAGCGTAGTGCCGTCGGCGTTCTTGATTCGTGCATCGGCATCAAACGCCGCTGCTTCGCAGAGCAATGCCTTCTCGATGGCCTGCTCCGGGGTGATATCCCATTCGTGGAACAGATCGAAATCCTGCTGATCCTTGGCCATCAGGGCGGCATCGGCCAGACCTGACGCTTCGTCTTCGGACGTGTGCTTGGCGATGGCCAGTGCAGCGGCGACCGTTTCGCGAATCGCATCAGGCCCGGTGGCGGACGTGCTGGCCGAGCCTTTGCGCTGGCCGACATACAGCGTGATGCCAAAGCCCTGATCGCGGTTGAACTCGACGGTTTCGACCTCGCGCTGACGTACCGATGTGGACAGCCCCTGCTCCAGCGACACCGCGACTTCGCAGGCACTGGCGCCCTGACGCTTGGCTTCGGCGATGATCTGCTCGACTTGTTCCTGCAGTGCCGGCAATGCCTGCGGGCCGACGCTTTGAACTGCACTCATGCTCATCTCCACTCAAATTCTGCTTTCGGCTGGGGTCATCGAGCGACCGGGCCGGACAAGCGGCCCCCGACTGGTTATCATGGCGGCGTTTCTTTGCGGACTGCCACCATGGTTGATTCTTACGACGACTCCCTCGATACGGGAGAAAAAAGCAAATCTCAGGTCAAACGCGAGCTGCATGCTCTGGTTGACCTCGGCGAGCGCCTTACAACACTCAAGCCTGACTTGATCGCAAAACTGCCGCTGACCGACGCGATGCGCCGTGCCTTGGCCGATGCGCCCAAGCACACCGCGAACATCGCGCGTAAACGGCACTTGCAGTTCATCGGCAAGCTGATGCGCGATCAGGACACTGACGCGATTCTGACGCTGCTCGATCAACTGGATGCCTCGACTCGCCAGTACAACGAGCGTTTCCACAATCTCGAACGCTGGCGTGATCGCCTGATCGCGGGCGACGATGCCGTGCTGGAGAAATTCGTCGTCGAGTACCCGGACGCCGATCGCCAGCAATTGCGTTCCCTGATCCGTCAGGCCCAGCATGAGGTTGCGCAAAACAAACCTCCTGCATCGAGCCGCAAGATCTTCAAGTACATCCGTGAGCTGGACGAGACTCAACGCGGTCTGCGTTGATATTCGTCATCGGGTGGTCGCCCTGTGCGCCACCCGCAGCTCCACCTCATCTTATGCGCCCGTGCCACCCACGGTGATCGCATCGATTTTCAGCGTCGGCTGGCCAACACCCACCGGCACCGACTGCCCATCCTTGCCACACGTCCCCACACCGCTGTCCAGCGCCAGATCGTTACCGACCATCGACACCCGGCTCATCGCCTCGGGACCGTTGCCGATCAACGTCGCGCCTTTGACCGGTGCGGTGATCTTGCCGTCCTCGATCAAATAAGCCTCACTGGTGGAGAACACGAACTTGCCGCTGGTGATGTCGACCTGACCGCCGCCAAGGTTGGCGCAGTAGATGCCTTTCTTCACCGAAGCGATGATTTCCGCCGGATCGCTTTCGCCGCCGAGCATGTAGGTGTTGGTCATCCGTGGCATCGGCAGATGCGCATAGGATTCACGACGACCGTTGCCGGTACGGGCGACGCCCATCAGGCGCGCGTTGAGCTTGTCCTGCATGTAGCCCTTGAGTACGCCGTTTTCGATCAGCGTGGTGCATTCGGTCGGGGTGCCTTCGTCGTCGACACTCAGCGATCCACGACGCCCGCTCAGGGTGCCGTCATCGACGATGGTGCAGAGTTTCGAGGCGACCATCTCGCCCATGCGCCCGCTGTAGGCCGAACTGCCCTTGCGGTTGAAGTCGCCTTCCAGACCGTGGCCGACTGCTTCGTGCAGCAGTACGCCAGACCAGCCCGAACCCAACACCACCGGCAAAGTACCGGCCGGTGCCGGAATGGCTTCCAGATTCACCAGCGCCTGACGCAGCGCTTCACGGGCATAGCCCATGGCACGGTCTTCAGCAAGGAAATAACGGTAGTCGGTACGCCCGCCGCCGCCATGGCCGCCGCGCTCGCGACGACCATTCTGCTCAACGATGACGCTGACGTTGAAGCGCACCAGTGGCCTGACATCCGCCGCCAGTCCGCCGTCGGTGGACGCCACCAGAATCCGCTCCCAGACCCCGGCCATGCTCACGCTGACTTGCTGGATGCGCGGATCGAGGGCGCGAGTGGCGACGTCGATGCGCTTGAGCAGTTCGACTTTCTCGGCGCGGGTCAGCACTTCCAGCGGATTGTCCGGCGCATACAGCTGGGCGACGTCTTGTGTGGAGAACGCCTGCACCGTGCCGTTTTGCCCGGCACGGGAAATCGAGCGTGCTGCACGCGCCGCAGCGCCGAGGGCTTCGAGAGTGATCGCGTTGCTGTAGGCGAAACCGGTTTTCTCACCGGACTGCGCACGCACGCCGACACCCTGATCGAGGTTGAAGCTGCCTTCCTTGACGATGCCGTCTTCCAGCGCCCAGGACTCGGAGATCTGGCCCTGGAAATACAGGTCGGCAGCATCGATGCCCGGGCCGGCCAGATCGCCGAGCACGCCTTGCAGGCTCTCGATCGTCACGCCGCCGGGCGCCAAAAGGTGATCACTGACTGAGGACAACAACTCGCTCATGGTTTAGGCCTTAAATTCATGTTCTGAAGCAGGTCGCTGTGCGCCCTGAGAGAAAAACCGCCGATGACGCGTCACCGGCATTCGCGCCCTGATGGACGCCTGTTCGTCGCTATCGCGTTCGGCCAACAGCACCGCTTCGCCTTGAGCCTGATGCGCCAGCACACGCCCCCACGGGTCGACGATCGCCGCATGCCCGAAGGTTTCCCGCGGTCCCGGATGGGTCCCGCCCTGTGCTGCCGCCAACACGTAACACTGAGTCTCGATGGCCCGCGCGCGAATCAGCACATCCCAATGCGCCGCGCCGGTCACCGCGGTAAAGGCTGAAGGTGCCGTAATCAACTCGGCACCGGCGGCACGCAATTCGCTGTACAGCTCCGGAAAGCGCAGGTCATAACACACGGTCAGACCGACTTTGCCGACCGGTGTATCCGCAACCACCACACCACCGCCATAAGCATAGTCATCGGATTCGCGGTAACGCCCGCGATTGTCTGCCACATCCACATCAAACAGGTGCAGCTTGTCATACCGCGCAACGGTTTCGCCCTGATCGTTGATCAGCAGCGAACATGCATGCGACTTGGCCGTCGGTTGATCGATGGGTGGTAGCGGCAACGTGCCGGCGACTATCCATAACCTGAGGTCGCGGGCCGTCTGTTTCAACCATGGCAGGATCGGACCTTCGCCCAATGCTTCAGCGCGACCGATGTCAGCGATGTCGCGACGGCCCATGGCAGCGAAGTTTTCCGGCAACACGGCCAGCTTCGCGCCACCGGCCGCAGCCTGTTCGAGCAAGCGCCGAGCCTGAGCCAGATTGGCCAGCACGTCACTCTGGCTGACCATTTGAATGACCGCTAAAGACATGGCGAACTCCGCAAGACATATGCGGCCATGCTACTCCATCGTCTCAAGGCCTGGCTGTTCAAAAAGGCTTGTCGAACGTGATTTTCGGTTCTTTCCACGGGCCTTTGACGGTGTATTTCACACTGGCAAAACGTGCCACACGGTCACCGATCAACTTGTCGATGAGGAACAGCGCACCGCCGACAGCCGGGGCACCGACGATCAGCGCGGCAATCGGCAGGTTATTGGTCACCGGCAAGGTCACCAGCAATTTGGCATCGACCTGATCACCGACCAGATCCAGCGTACCGTTCAGTTCGAGGTTGCTCGACGGCCCGGTCAGGCGAATCGGTTCCCGCGTGACATACACACCGTTGCTGGCAACCAGCAGTCCCTTGACCCGGTCGTAGCTCAAGCCTTTGCCGAACAGGTCGGAGAAATCCAGACGCAAGCGGCGGCCGATGGAGTTGAAGTTCAGCAGCCCAAACACCCGCAGTGCCTGCGCACCGCCCTCGACTTCGACAAACTGGCCCTTGTTCAGCGACGCATCGAGGGTGCCGGAGAAGCGTTTGGTCGCCAGCCATGCCGGCGAACCCGGCCAGCGGCCATCGACGTCCATATGGAACTCTTCACTGGTCACGCTCGGCGCAAAGCCCCAGCCCTTGAGCACGTCGGCCAGATTCTTGCCGCCAATCCGGCCCTTGAACCAACTGCTGGTCGACCCTGGCGCGCCTTCCCAGCCACCGTTGCCCTGCAACAGAATGCCTTTGAGGCCCATGTCGAGGTTGTTCAGGGCGATGCCTTTGGCGGTCGGGCGCACTTTGAGCGACCAGCCACCGACCAGATCCTGGCCGAGGAACAGTTGATTGATGGTGATATCCAGCGCCGGAATTTTCGATGGATCCACCGACGCCAACGGGTCTGGTGAATTTTCGTCGGCCTGTACCGTCGGATCCGGCGCCGGCAGTCGCACGTATTGCAGATTCACCGCAAGCGGTGTGCTTTTCGCGTCCGGAAGGCTGGCAGTGCCTTTGGCCTGTTGACTGTCGAGCGCCAGATTCCACGCCCCCGGTTTGCGATTGACCTGAACCGAGGCCTGATCCAGCGTGGTGCCGAACGCCGTGAGCTTGCCGATCTTGAAGTCAGCACTGCTCAACAGTTGCTTGGCACTGCCGCCCGGGTCCTGTCCGGCATATTTGTTGACCAGGTCCTGCCACGGCGCAACGTCCAGTTCCGACAGCACGCCGCGAATACGCAAGCCCTTGGCGCCCGGCAGCACAGCTTCGCCTGCACCGAGAAACAACTCGCCGCGCCCGTCAGCGAAATTCGTCGGTGGTGCGGCAAAGGTGAAATTGGCCAGTTGATCGTAATTGACCCAGTAACGCCGCTCCTGCCCTTGCAGAGTCATGCGGAAGACCGTGTCGCGACCGACATCGGCTGCCATACCGAACGGTGCGGGCAGGTCGACGGTCACCCCTTTGAGGTTGGAGCTGACCATCAACTGGCTGTCGGCGCCGTCGAGGTTCAGTTGCAGCTGATAGGGAATCGTCCCGGTCACCGGTAACGGCTGAGTCACGCCGAGCCAGTCAGTGAGTTTCTTGACCTCTACCTGTCCCGAAGCGGCCACTCGGGTTCTGAGCTTACCGGGGCTGCCATCGGCAAAGATTTGCGCGGTGACCGGTTTGTCGAACGCCCGAGCTGCGATGTTCTGCCCGCTGAGCCCCTTGGCGCTGTCGAAACGGAAGTCGCCCTTGAGTTGCGTCAGCTCCAGTTTCGGTTCGGCCAGTTTCAGCCGCGCATTGGCGGTTTTAAAGTCGACGAGAATTTTCGGCTGGTCTCCCTTGGCCAGCGGAATATCCAGTTTCAGCTTGCCTTGCAGATCGCCCGAGCCTTCCCAGCCGGCGAAGGTGTCGGCGGTGCCGATCGGTGCTTCCTGCAGGATCTTCAGCCCGTCACCCAGACCACCGGCAAATGCGCCGTCGAGAAACATATGGGTGTTCTGACCCGACGGAACATGGGGAATATTGACGAAAACATCACTGACCTGCGTATCGAGCAACTGGCCCTTGCTGGCCCAGATCCGCACGCCGCTGTCTTCGATGAACACGTCACCACTGACCTTGCTCACATGCGGCCAGCCCGGCTGGAAGGCCAGTTCGGCGTCATGCACCTTGAAGAACAGGCTGATGCTGCGGTCGGCCTCGCCGGCATTTTTGCTCAGCGAACCTTGGTACTGGAAGAAGCCCTGATCCACCGCGCCTTTGAGAATCGCGGTGCGCAGCCATTCGTCGAGCGCCGGGCTCAGCACTTCGGGCAAATACTTGGCGGTGTAGCGGCCGTCGCCATCGACAAGACCGACCCGCAAGTCCATGTAGTCTTCCTGGCTGTGATCGAAATGCAGGCGAATGAGGAAGTCGCCGGCAATCTTGCCCTCCTCGCCCAGTACCTTCAGGTAAGGCGCGATCAGGGTGAAGCCGTCTTTATCCAGTTTCCAGGTGAGCCGTGCGTTGGCCTGAATGTATTGCCAGGGCTTGGCGAAGATCGGATCGAGGTGCAGGACAAAATCCTTGCTGTCCATGCGCAACTCGCCACCATCGAGATTACCGCTGAGGCTGCCGCTGACATTTCGCGCCGCAGGGGCGCCGTGATAGGCATCAAAACCGACACGATCGAGGTTGGCGGCAAAGCCGAATTTCGTACCGTCAGTGGCGTTCGGGCGGAAATCCAGCAACACGTTGCGCAGCCCACCGGTCACTTTCAGGCGCTCGACCACCGTGGCGAAGCCTTGCGGCAACGGCCCCAACGCATTGAGTAACGGGGTGATCGGGGTGAGATCGAGACGATCTGCCTGCAAATGCCAGAGTTCGTCGACCTTGTCAGTGGCGCGCGTCTGCTGCACTTGCACGCGCGTCTCCCAACGGGTTTCGCCGAAGTTCATCGCCAGCGAATCTAGGGTGACGGTCGCGCCGTTGGCACTGTTTTTGTAGTAGGCGTTGAGCGCCAGATTGTTGATCTGGATCGGCTTGCGCTCGGCGTAGGCGCCAGTCACTTGCGGTGCGTTCAAACGCAGCGCCGCACTTTGCAGCGCGCCCTCGGCCCAGTTCACCCAGAGCTCGCCGCCGGCCTTGATCTCGGAGAAATTCCATTGTTGAGTGAGGCGCTCTGGCAGCCACTTCGACCAATCACTTTGCGGCAGGCTGGCATAGCCTTCTATCGCGCTGTCTTGCCATTGGCCGGGGCGGATTCGAGTTCGCAGGTTCAGTGCAACGGGTTGGCCATCAGGCAGGGTCAAACGTGCATCGATACGCTGACGACTGGCACCGGTTTTCAGGTTGAGGCCGACGTAGGTGAGGGTCATCGGCGCGTGATCCAGTGGCTGCAAGGTCACCTGACTGTCGAGCACCGACAGTTGCTGAATCATTTGCGAGCGCTTGAACAGTTGCTCGGGATCGAACGGTTGATCCTTCTGCACCGGCAAGCCTTCCAGCGCCCAGGTGCCGTCCTCGGATTCCTTGAGGCTGATTTTCAGGCCATTGAGTTCCAGATGAGCGATGCGCACTTCGCGGGCCAACAGACTGGCCCACAGATCGGGTACTGCACGCACTCGATCAAGACGCAGGGCATTGGCACCGTCGCCGACCATCACATCATGGGCCAGCAGGATCGGCGCGAACCCGCTCCAATTACCCTCCAGCTCGCCAATCTGCAACGACATGCCGAGGGCTGCACTGGCCTTGTCTTCGATGTCTGTGCGGTACTCGGCCACCAACGGGGTCAGCTCGCGACCAAGACTGACGTACAACGCCATCAACACCAGAACCAACGCGCACAGGCCCAGCCCCCAGCGGGTGAGTGCGGCCAAAATGCGTGTCAGACGGTCCATGTCAGTTGGCTCCCATGGCAAAAATACTGCGAAAAGCTGAGGCCAGCCGCTGTGGAAAAAAGATAACGCAGGGGTTCAGAGCAGCACCACGTCATATTGTTCCTGGGAATACATGGTTTCCACCTGGAAGCGAATGGTGCGCCCGATAAACCCTTCAAGCTCGGCAACGTTGCCGGACTCTTCGTCGAGCAGTCGGTCGACCACTTTCTGGTTCGCCAGCACGCGATAACCCTCGGCCTGATAGGCTCGGGCTTCACGAAGTATCTCGCGGAAAATCTCGTAACAGATGGTTTCCGCAGTCTTCAGCTTGCCGCGACCCTGACAACTGCTGCACGGTTCGCACAGCACTTGCTCCAAGCTTTCGCGGGTACGCTTGCGGGTCATCTGCACCAGGCCCAACTCGGTAATCCCGATGATGTTGGTCTTGGCGTGATCGCGCTCCAGCTGTTTCTCCAACGTACGCAACACCTGGCGCTGATGCTCTTCATCTTCCATGTCGATGAAGTCGATGATGATGATCCCGCCCAGATTGCGCAGACGCATCTGCCGGGCAATCGCAGTGGCCGCTTCGAGATTGGTCTTGAAGATGGTTTCTTCCAGATTGCGATGACCGACGAATGCCCCGGTATTGACGTCGATGGTGGTCATGGCTTCCGCCGGATCGACCACAAGATAGCCACCGGATTTCAGCGGTACCTTGCGCTCAAGCGCTTTCTGGATTTCGTCTTCGACGCCGTACAAATCGAAAATCGGCCGCTCGCCCGGGTAATGTTCCAGACGATCGGCGATTTCAGGCATCAGTTCGGCGACGAACTGCGTGGTTTTCTGGAAGGTTTCCCGGGAATCGATGCGGATTTTCTCGATCTTCGGATTGACCAAGTCACGTAGCGTGCGCAGGGCCAGACCGAGGTCTTCGTAGATCACACTCGGCGCAGATATGGTTTTGATCTGTTCGTTGATCTGATCCCACAGGCGCCGAAGATAGCGGATGTCCATAAGGATCTCATCGGCCCCGGCGCCTTCAGCGGCGGTACGCAGAATAAAGCCGCCAGCCTCCTTGATGCCTTCTTTGGCCACACAATCGGTGACCACCTGCTTAAGGCGATCGCGCTCGGCTTCGTCTTCGATTTTCAGCGAAATACCGACGTGGGCGGTACGCGGCATGTACACCAGGTAGCGCGACGGAATCGACAATTGCGTGGTCAACCGCGCGCCTTTGGAGCCTATCGGGTCTTTGGTGACCTGCACCACCAGGCTCTGACCTTCGTGCACCAGCGCGCTGATGCTTTCCACCGCTGGGCCTTCGCGCAGAGAAATCTCCGCAGCATGAATGAACGCCGCACGATCCAGACCGATGTCGACGAACGCTGCCTGCATACCCGGCAGCACCCGGACAATCTTGCCTTTATAGATGTTGCCGACGATCCCGCGTTTTTGCGTGCGCTCGACGTGGACTTCTTGCAGCACACCGTTTTCGACCACCGCCACGCGCGACTCCATCGGCGTGATGTTGATCAGAATCTCTTCACTCATGGCAGGATCTCGTTCAGGCATGTTCACGATAATGGCCGCATCTTGTTCGTACGACGCTTATTGCGCGTTCAGGTTTTGCCAACAGGGTATGCCGAAATGGCCCAACAGTTCTGCGGTTTCGCAAACAGGCAACCCGACCACCGCCGAATAACTGCCATTGAGCCCCGCGACAAATACCGCGCCGAGCCCCTGAATGCCGTATCCACCGGCCTTGTCCCGGGGCTCGCCGCTGGCCCAGTAGGCAGCGGCCTCTTCGCGGCTGATCGGCCGGAACCGCACCAGACTGCGTACCACCCGCGAGTCGCAGCGCTCACCTTCGAGCACGGCAATCGCCGTCAGCACTTCATGCTCCTTGCCGGACAACATCATCAGCATGGCGCATGCATCGGCTTCGTCCACCGGTTTGCCAAGAATTTTGCCGTCCAGCACCACCGCGGTGTCGGCACCCAACACGCAGAATGCCTGGCCGGACACGACCGTGCGCCGGCCGGCCTCAGCCTTGCCGCGCGCAAGGCGCTCGACATAGGCCGATGGCGATTCTTCGGGCAACGGGGTTTCATCGATATCCGCGCTGATGGCGGAGAACGGAACGCCGATCTGCGTGAGCAACTCACGCCGACGCGGCGATCCAGAGGCGAGGTAAAGCGGCTTCATCAAAACGTCTCCCTGTTCAGTGCCCTGCTTCACCGGATCAATTGATTTTGTAGCGGCGGCGCAATCCACGCAGGGCGAAACTGATCCAGGGCCAGAGCAAGGCGCTGACCAGTGCCGGCAAGACCAGCGCCAGAGTCGGCTGACGGTTGCCGGTCAATGCACTGAGCCACAACTGCACCAGTTGTGCGAGGCCGAAGATCACCAGGATCACCAGGCACTGTTGCCACATCGGGAACATTCGCAAGCGTTGTTGCAGTGACAGCACCAGGAAAGTGATCAGCGAGAGGACGAGCGCGTTCTGCCCGAACAGATCACCCTGCAGCACGTCTTCGGCCAGACCCAGGCAGAACGCCGTGACCATGCCGACCGTCTGCGGCATGTACAGCGCCCAGAACGTCAGGAGCAACGCCAGCCACAGCGGACGCAGTATTTCCATGAAGATCGGCAACGGCGAGACACTGAGCAACAAGCCGATAACAAACGTCAGCCAGACCATCCAGCCATTTCGAGAGGCTTTTACACCGACCATTATTCTCGTCCCCCAGCGGTGACTGGCGCCGTCGCCGGCGGTTTGGCGGGCGGTTTGCTGGCTGCTGGCGCAGAAGCCGGTGGCTTTGTCGCCGTCGGAGCAGTCGCCGGCGGCTTGCTCGCGCCAGGCTTGACCGGCGTCGCGGCGGGCACTGTGGCGGCGGGTGCCTGTTCGGCGGTTGGCGTTGCGGCAGGCGCCGGCATGACCAGCGGTCGCGAAACGTTGGCCGGCTGCATAGGACCGCCGCCATGGGCATCCAGAGCTTCCTGAGCCTGCGCGGCGTCGTTGGCGCGCTCCTCGGCGGTACGCGAGTCACTGAACACCAGCAGCAGGTAGCGACTACGGTTCAACGCAGCAGTCGGCACGGCGCGAACGATTGCGAACGGTTGACCGGAATCGTGGATCACTTCCTTGACCGTCGCCACCGGGTAACCCGCCGGAAAACGCTGACCGAGGCCAGAGCTGACCAGCAAATCGCCTTCCTTGATATCCGCCGTGTCGGCGACGTGGCGTAGTTCCAGACGTTCCGGGTTGCCGGTACCGCTGGCGATCGCCCGCAAACCGTTACGGTTCACTTGCACAGGAATGCTGTGAGTTGAGTCGGTCAGCAGCAATACACGGGAGGTGTACGGCATCAACTCGACCACCTGCCCCATCAGACCGCGTGCATCGAGCACCGGCTGACCGAGGACCACGCCGTCGCGCTCACCTTTGTTGATGATGATGCGGTGGGTGAAGGGGTTGGGGTCCATGCCGATCAACTCGGCTACTTCAACCTTTTCGTTGACCAGCGCTGAAGAGTTGAGCAACTCGCGCAGCCGAACATTCTGCTCGGTCAGTGCGGCAAGCTTCTGCATGCGGCCCTGATACAGCAGGTTTTCGGTCTTGAGTTTTTCGTTTTCGGCGATGAGTTCGGTGCGACTGCCGAACTGGCTGGCGATACCGTCCCACAGCCGTCCGGGCAGGTCGGTGATCCAGTAGGCATCCATCAGCACGAGCGACGCTTGTTTGCGCGCAGGCTTGAGCAGATCAAAGCGGGCATCGACCACCATCAGCGCAACCGACAACACGGCCAGCACCAACAGGCGGACGCCCAGTGAAGGGCCCTTGGCGAAAAGCGGTTTAATAAGCCGCTCCTCCCAGGCAAATGTTCTGTTTATTCATACGGCATCAAACCGGCCTGGATGAAGACTGACAGAAGATAAACGCCAACAGGCAGCACTGCAAAGTGCTGCCTGCGCGCTCACCCACGTATTGCACTCGGCGACTTATTCGCTCGAGAGCAGATCCATGGTGTGCTTATCCATCATTTCCAATGCACGGCCACCGCCGCGAGCAACGCAAGTCAGCGGATCTTCGGCAACGATCACCGGCAGACCGGTTTCCTGAGCCAGCAACTTGTCGAGGTCACGCAGCAGCGCGCCACCACCGGTCAGCACCAGGCCACGCTCGGCGATGTCGGAAGCCAGTTCCGGCGGCGACTGCTCCAGGGCGCTTTTCACGGCCTGAACGATGGTGGCCAGGGACTCTTGCAGAGCTTCCAGCACTTCGTTGGAGTTCAGGGTGAATGCGCGTGGAACGCCTTCAGCCAGATTGCGACCGCGAACGTCGACTTCGCGAACTTCGCCACCCGGGTAGGCCGTACCGATTTCCTGCTTGATGCGCTCGGCGGTGGATTCGCCGATCAGGCTGCCGTAGTTGCGGCGCACATAAGTGATGATCGCTTCATCGAAACGGTCGCCGCCAACGCGGACGGATTCGGCGTAAACCACACCGTTCAGGGAGATCAGCGCGATTTCGGTAGTACCACCACCGATATCGACGACCATCGAACCGCGCGCTTCTTCTACCGGCAGGCCGGCACCGATCGCAGCAGCCATTGGCTCTTCGATCAGGAACACTTCACGCGCACCGGCACCAAGAGCCGATTCACGGATGGCACGACGCTCAACCTGGGTGGATTTGCATGGAACGCAGATCAGCACACGAGGGCTAGGCTGCAGAAAGCTGTTTTCGTGAACCTTGTTGATGAAGTATTGCAGCATCTTTTCGCAGACGCTGAAGTCGGCGATCACGCCGTCCTTCATCGGACGAATGGCAGCAATGTTGCCCGGCGTACGGCCGAGCATGCGCTTGGCCTCGGTGCCGACAGCAACGACACTTTTCTGATTACCGTGTGTCCGAATGGCCACAACCGATGGCTCATTCAGGACGATACCGCGCTCGCGCACGTAAATAAGGGTGTTGGCAGTGCCCAGGTCAATGGAAAGATCGCTGGAAAACATGCCACGCAGTTTCTTGAACATGGGAAAGGGACCCTAGGCAACGCGTGGGTAAAAAAGTGCGGCAAACTCTAACAACGACAGGGATTTTGGGCAAGGCGCCAATATGTTAAATTGGCCGCTTTTCTGTGCACCAAGCCCCACAATCGCGGCCTTATGACCGTAGAAGTGCGGTAGTGTTCCGACAATCTAACACACGGACGCCGTCCGTTCTGTTTTCCACTGGAGAATCCCGATGGCGCTAGAACGCTCCGACGTGGAAAAAATCGCTCATTTGGCCTGCCTTGGCCTCAATGATGCCGATCTTCCGCACATTACTTCCGCCCTCAACAGCATTCTCGGGCTGGTCGACGAAATGCAGGCTGTTAATACCGACGGTATCGAGCCTCTGGCCCACCCGCTGGAAGCCAGTCAGCGCCTGCGCGCCGACGTCGTGACCGAGACCAATCATCGCGAGGCCTATCAGTCCATCGCACCAGCGGTCGAAAACGGCCTGTATCTGGTTCCGAAAGTCATCGACTAAAGGGAAAGAGCCTGCAATGCATCAAATGACTCTGGCCGAGATCGCCCGCGGTCTCGCCGATAAAAAGTTTTCCTCCGAAGAGCTGACCAAAGTCCTGCTGGCGCGTATCACCCAGCTCGACCCGCAGCTCAACAGTTTCATCAGCCTCACCGAAGAGCTGGCCATCGAGCAGGCGAAAGCCGCCGACGTACGCCGGGCCAACGGTGAGAGCGGCGCGCTGCTTGGTGCGCCGATCGCCCACAAAGACCTGTTCTGCACCCAGGGCATCCGCACCAGTTGCGGCTCGAAGATGCTCGACAACTTCAAGGCCCCGTATGACGCCACCGTGGTCGCGAAACTGGCCGCAGCCGGTGCCGTGACCCTGGGCAAGACCAACATGGACGAATTCGCCATGGGTTCGGCCAACGAGTCGAGCTGGTACGGCGCAGTGAAAAACCCGTGGAACCTGGAACACGTGCCTGGCGGTTCGTCCGGTGGTTCGGCGGCGGCCGTTGCCGCTCGTCTGTTGCCTGCGGCCACTGCCACCGACACCGGTGGTTCGATCCGTCAGCCGGCCGCGTTCACCAACCTCACTGGCCTGAAACCGACCTACGGTCGCGTTTCGCGCTGGGGCATGATTGCTTACGCTTCCAGCCTCGATCAGGGCGGCCCGTTGGCGCGCACTGCCGAAGACTGCGCAATTTTGTTGCAAGGTATGGCCGGCTTCGATCAGAACGACTCCACCAGCATCGATGAGCCCGTGCCGGATTACTCCGCCAGCCTCAACACGTCGCTGCAAGGCCTGCGCATCGGTGTGCCGAAGGAATACTTCAGCGCCGGTCTCGACCCGCGTATCGCCGAGCTGATCCAGAACAGCATCAAAGAGCTGCAGAAGCTCGGAGCCGTGATCAAGGAAATCAGCCTGCCGAACATGCAGCACGCGATTCCTGCGTACTACGTGATCGCCCCGGCCGAAGCTTCTTCGAACCTCTCGCGTTTCGACGGCGTGCGTTTCGGCCACCGTTGCGAGCACCCGAAAGACTTGATCGACCTGTACAAGCGCTCACGTGGCGAAGGCTTCGGGCCTGAAGTACAGCGCCGGATCATGGTCGGTGCCTATGCGCTGTCCGCCGGTTACTACGACGCCTACTACCTGAAGGCGCAGAAAATCCGTCGTCTGGTGAAGAACGACTTCATGGCTGCCTTTAATGAAGTCGACATCATCCTCGGCCCGACCACGCCGAACCCGGCCTGGAAACTCGGCGCCAAGAACAGCGACCCGGTCGCTGCCTATCTGGAAGACGTCTACACCATCACCGCCAACCTCGCGGGCCTGCCGGGCCTGTCGATGCCGGCCGGTTTTGTCGACGGTCTGCCGGTTGGCGTGCAACTGCTCGCTCCGTATTTCCAGGAAGGCCGTTTGCTCAACGTTGCGCATCAGTATCAGTTGAACACTGACTGGCACACCCGCACCCCAACCGGCTTCTGAGGAGACACACATGCAATGGGAAGTCGTGATCGGGCTGGAGATTCATACCCAGCTCACCACCCGGTCGAAAATCTTTTCCGGTAGTTCGACCACGTTCGGCTCCGAGCCGAATACTCAGGCGAGTCTGATCGACCTGGGCATGCCCGGCGTTTTGCCGGTGCTGAACCAGGAAGCAGTGCGCATGGCGGTGATGTTCGGTCTGGCGATTGACGCCGAGATCGGTCAGCACAACGTGTTCGCCCGTAAAAACTACTTTTACCCGGACCTGCCGAAGGGCTACCAGATCAGCCAGATGGAATTGCCGATCGTCGGCAAGGGACACCTGGACATCGCGCTGGAAGACGGCACGGTCAAACGTGTCGGCATCACCCGTGCGCACCTGGAAGAAGACGCCGGCAAGAGCCTGCACGAGGAATTCAACGGTGCTACCGGCATCGACCTGAACCGTGCCGGCACGCCGCTGCTGGAAATCGTCTCCGAGCCGGACATGCGCAGCGCCAAGGAAGCCGTGGCTTACGTCAAGGCGATCCACGCGCTGGTGCGTTACCTGGGCATCTGCGATGGCAACATGGCCGAAGGTTCGCTGCGTTGCGACTGCAACGTGTCGATCCGTCCGAAAGGTCAGGAAGCCTTCGGCACGCGCTGCGAGATCAAGAACGTCAACTCGTTCCGTTTCATCGAGAAGGCGATCAACTCCGAGATCCAGCGTCAGATCGAGCTGATCGAAGACGGCGGCAAAGTGATCCAGCAGACCCGTCTGTACGATCCGAACAAGGACGAAACCCGTCCGATGCGCTCCAAAGAGGAAGCCAACGACTACCGTTACTTCCCCGATCCGGACCTGCTGCCCGTGGTCATCGAAGAGTCGTTCCTGGGCGAGGTGCGCGCCACCCTGCCGGAACTGCCTCCGCAGAAACGCGAGCGCTTCCAGGAGCAATTCGGTCTGTCGGTCTACGACGCTAGCGTGCTGGCCACCAGCCGCGAACAAGCCGACTACTTCGAGAAAGTTGCAGCCATCGGCGGCGACGCCAAACTGGCGGCGAACTGGGTGATGGTCGAGTTGGGCAGCCTGCTCAACAAGCAAGGCCTGGACATCGACGAGTCGCCGGTTTCCGCTGAACTGCTGGGCGGCATGCTGCAGCGCATCAAGGACAACACCATCTCCGGCAAGATCGCCAAGGTTGTGTTCGAAGCGATGGCCAACGGCGAAGGCAGCGCGGACGAGATCATCGAAAAACGCGGTCTCAAGCAAGTCACCGACAGCGGCGCGATCTCGGCGGTGCTGGACGAAATGCTCGCGGCCAATGCCGAGCAGGTCGAGCAATACCGCGCGGCAGACGAAGCCAAACGCGGCAAGATGTTCGGCTTCTTCGTCGGACAGGCCATGAAAGCCTCCAAAGGCAAGGCCAACCCGCAGCAAGTGAACGAACTGCTGAAAAGCAAGCTCGAAGGCTGACCACAATGGAGCCAGATCCACATCCTGGCTCCACCCCTTGTGGGAGTAACCTGTGGCGAGGGGATTTATCCCCGTTGGGCCGCGAAGCGGCCCCAATTGCTGAGCTTGATTTGCACCAGATAAACCGAGTTCTCAGATTTTGGGACTGCTGCGCAGTCCAACGGGGATAAATCCCCTCGCCACAGGTCGCTCCCACATTTGTTTCGGGAAACCTTTGAATGAAGCGTCTGTTAGTCAGCTGCGCCCTGCTCTCTTTACTGGCCGGATGCGCCAGCACCGACACCATCGACCCGCACGGTTACGACCAGACCGGCGTCGCCTCCTATTACGGAGCCAAACACCACGGTAAACGCACCGCCAGCGGCGAAGCGTTCAACCAGCATGGCCTGACCGCCGCCCATCGCCAGTTGCCGTTCGGCACCCGGGTAAAGGTCACCAATCTGAAGAATGACGAATCCGTCGTGGTGCGTATCAACGACCGCGGCCCCCATACCCGTGGCCGACTGATCGACCTGTCCCGCGAGGCCGCAAACCAGATCGGCATGCTGCGCGCCGGTACTGCGCGGGTCCGCATTCAGGCCCTCGACTGATGGAGCGCCGACCATTTTCGGACTGACCGATTTACCGCTGATCAGCGTGATCGAATTGCTCGCCGGGCTATGCCTGCTGATCTTCGGTGCCGAACTGATGGTGCGCGCAGCGGTGCGCCTCGCCGCGCGACTGAATGTACGGCCACTGATCATCGGCCTGACCATCGTCGCCCTAGGCAGCAGCGCCCCGCAGATGGCGGTCAGTCTGCAAGCCGCACTGGCGCACAATCCCGACATCGCCGTCGGTAGCGTGGTCGGCAGCAGCATCTTCAACATCCTCGTGACCCTCGGCTTGTCGGCGCTGATCATTCCGCTGCGCGTGTCGCGGCAACTGGTGCGCCTCGATATTCCGCTGATGATCGGTGCCTGCCTGCTGGTGTTCGTTCTGGCGTGGAATGAGGAAATCGGTCGCATCGACGGCATCCTCTTACTGGGCGCACTGGCGCTATACCTTGGTTTGCTGCTGCGCCAGTCACGGCACTCGACACGACCGCATTCGGAGCATCCCGAAGCAGCGCAGACGTCCTGGATCGGTTGTTCGCTGATGATCATTGTCGGTCTGGCGATGTTGGTCTTCGCCGGACATCTGCTGTTGGGCGCTGCCGTTGTGGTGGCGACCGATCTTGGATTTTCCGAGCGCGTCATCGGCCTGACCGTGGTGGCCGTCGGCACCTCGCTGCCGGAACTCGCGACCTCGCTGATCGCCGCATTGCGCGGGCAACGGGACATTGCGGTAGGCAACGTGATCGGTGCCAATCTTTTCAACTTGCTCGGGGTACTCGGCATCACCGCGTTGATCGCGCCGACACCGCTGTCGGTGTCGCCCAATGCGCTGGATTTCGACTTGCCGGTGATGCTCGGTGTCGCAGCGCTGTGTCTGCCGGTGTTCTATTCCGGCTACCGCGTGACCCGCGCCGAAGGTCTGCTGCTGCTTGGTTTGTATCTGGCGTACGGGCTGCATGTGGTGTCGTTCACCACCGGCATGCCGCTGGCCGGCAAGCTTGAGCGGCTGATGTTGTTTTACGTCTTGCCGACGCTGCTGACGTTTTTGCTGATCACGTCAGTCATCGCCTGGCGCCGCCAACACCACAAAAAGGATATGCCATGACCGAGTCGAAGAAGTCCGGGGTTGAAGTCCGCCGCCAGGTAATGGGCGATGCGTTTGTTGATCGGGCGCTGGGCAACGCCACGGAATTCACCCAGCCGCTGCAGGATTTCGTCAATGAGCATGCCTGGGGTGGCGTGTGGAACCGCGAAGGCCTGCCGTTGAAGACCCGCAGTTTGATCACGCTTGCTGCGCTGACTGCCTTGAAATGTCCGCAAGAGCTGAAAGGTCATGTGCGCGGAGCGCTGAACAATGGCTGCACAGTGGATGAGATTCGCGAGGCGCTGCTGCATTGTGCGGTATATGCCGGTGTGCCGGCGGCGATCGATGCGTTTCGGGCAGCGCAGGAAGTGATCGACAGTTACCAGAAGAGCTAAAAGATCGCAGCCTTCGGCAGCTCCTACAGGGGAACGCAATCCTGTGAGCTGCCGCAGGCTGCGATCTTTTGATCTTGCCGGTCAGATCCACCCGCCCCACTGCAAAAAGAAGATCCCGACATTGGTGGTGATCGCCGCCATCAGAGTGGTCAGCACAATGATCGCCGCCGCCAGCTCGTGATTGCCCTGCGCCGCCCGGGCCATGACAAAACTGGCTGCCGCCGTCGGGCTGCCGAAGTACAGAAACAGAATCCCCAGTTCAGCCCCGCGAAAACCGCATAGCCATGCGCCGAACGTCGCCAGCACCGGCAGGCCGATCATCTTCACCAGACTGGAACTGAGCGCCATGTTGCCGCTCTTGCGCAGCGCCGCCAGCGACAAAGTGCCGCCGATGCAGATCAGCGCCAGCGGCAAAGTGGTCTGCGCCAGATACTGGCCGGAGGTTTCCAGCCACCCCGGCAGACCGATCTTGAAATAGGCAAACGGCGCCGCCGCGATCACGCTGATGATCAGCGGATTGCTGAAAACGCTTTTGCAGATGCTCCACGGATCGGACTTGATCACCGGGCTGTACACCGCCAGCACGATGGTCGACAGCGTGTTGTAAAACAGGATCACCAGCGCCGCGAGAATCGCCCCGAGGGAAATCCCGTACTCGCCGTACATGCTCGCGGCCAGTGCCAGGCCGATCACACCGTTGTTGCCGCGAAACGCGCCTTGGGTATAGATGCCGCGATCTTCACGCCGACAGCGCAAAATCGCCCAGCCCCAGGCCACAGCAAAACTCACCAGCGTGGCAATGGAGAAATAGATCAGCAGTGCCGGTTGCAACGCGGCGTGCAAGTCGGCATGCAGGATGCCAAGGAACAGCAACGCCGGCATGGTGACGTTGAACACCAGCGACGAGGCCGTGTGGATGAAGTTGTCGTTGATCCAGTCGATGCGCTTGAGCAGCACACCGAGAAACAGCATGGCAAACACCGGCGCGGTGATGTTCAGGGTTTCGAGGAAGATTGCCAGCATGCCGGGGAGCCTTGGGTGAGCGTCGTTAGGGGGCTAATGATAAGCCAAAAGCTTCAAGAGCCCCTCACCCTAACCCTCTCCCGGAGGGAGAGGGGACTGACCGAGGTGTCTTTCGCTATACATCGACCTGAAAGTGCGAGTCGATTATGGATTCAGCCAAGCACTTTCAGGTCGATGTACTTCTAAAATATTCCCGAATCGGCCCCCTCTCCCTCCGGGAGAGGGCTGGGGTGAGGGTAAGCTTTTGACCTCCCCCCAAAACTCAGGTAATCGGCGCCGGATTGAACAACGTAATGTCGTTATGCAGCTTGTGCTTCTCCGCCCAGGTCTGCTGCTTGCCGCTCGCCACGGCCAGGTAGTAGTGGAACAACTCCCAGCCCAACTCCTCGATCGTCGCGCGCCCGGTGGCAATCCGCCCGGCGTCGATGTCGATCAAGTCAGGCCAACGCTGCGCCAGTTCAGTACGCGTCGAGACCTTCACCACCGGCGCCATCGCCAAGCCATACGGCGTGCCGCGCCCCGTGGTGAAGACATGCAGGTTCATCCCTGCCGCCAACTGCAACGTGCCGCAGACAAAATCACTGGCCGGGGTCGCACAGAAAATCAGCCCCTTCTGCTTGAAGCGCTCGCCCGGGCCAAGCACGCCGTTGATCGCGCTGCTGCCGGATTTGACGATCGAGCCCAATGACTTCTCGACAATGTTCGACAACCCGCCCTTCTTGTTGCCCGGCGTGGTGTTGGCGCTGCGATCCGCTTCGCCCTTGGCCAGATAACGGTCGTACCAGTCCATCTCGCGCACCAGTTCCTCGGCGACAGCCTTGGTCTGGGCGCGAGAAGTCAGTAGATAAATCGCATCACGCACTTCGGTGACTTCGGAAAACATCACCGTCGCCCCCGCGCGCAGCAGCAAGTCCGAGGCGTATCCCAGCGCCGGGTTGGCGGTGATGCCGGAGAACGCGTCGCTGCCGCCGCACTGCATGCCGAGGATCAGCTCGGACGCTGGTACGGTTTCGCGGCGACGCTGGTCGAGCTTCTTCAAGCGGACTTCAGCCAGTTCCATGATCTGCTCGATCATCTCGGTAAAACCGTGACTGGAATCCTGCAAGCGATACAGCCACGGCTCGCTGAGATCCACCGAAGCATCGTCCTCGTGCATCACCTGCGCGGCCTGCAATTTCTCGCAGCCCAGACCGATCACCAACGCCTCGCCACCCAGGTTCGGGTTGCGTGCCAGATTGCGCACGGTGCGAATCGGGATGTAGGCATCGGTGGCCGTGATCGCCACGCCGCAGCCGTAACTGTGGGTCAATGCGACTACGTCATCGACGTGCGGGTACTTCGGCAGCAGTTCTTCCTTGATGCGTTTCACCGCGTGATCGAGCACGCCAGTCACGCATTGCACGGTGGTGGTGATGCCGAGGATGTTGCGCGTGCCGACCGTGCCGTCGGCGTTGCGATACCCCTCGAAGGTGAAGCCTTCCAGTGGTGCCTGAGCGTCCGGCACCTCGGTCGACAGCGGCAGGCTGTTCAGCGGCGGCGCGGTCGGCATGCGCAGTTGATCTTCCTTGACCCAACTGCCACGGCGGATCGGCTGCAAGGCATAACCGATGATCTGGCCGTAGCGAATCACCTGGCCGCCCTCGGGAATGTCCTCCAGAGTGACCTTGTGGCTTTGCGGCACAAAATCCAGCGTCACCAGGCCATCGGCGAATTCAGTGCCGGCCGGTACGCCCTGGTCATTGACCACAACCACGACGTTGTCCCGCTCGTGCAGGCGGATGTAGCGCGGCGAGTCGGAATGTTCAATCAACTGCATGACGCCGCTCCTCAGGAATGCGCTTGAGACAATTTGCCGGTGGCTTCAGTACCACCTTGGGTTGGCGGCTCTTTCAACACGACACGCTTGATCGGGCCAACGATCACCAGATAGCTGAACACCGCGACCAGTGCGTTGGCACCGACGAACACCAGCGCCCACTTGAACGAACCGGTGGAGCTGATGATGTAGCCAATCACGATCGGCGTGGTGATCGAAGCGATGTTGCCGAAGGTGTTGAACAGGCCACCGCTCAGACCGGCAATCTGTTTCGGCGAGGTGTCGGAAACCACTGCCCAACCCAGTGCGCCAACGCCTTTGCCGAAGAATGCCAGGGCCATGAAGCCGACCACCATCCACTCAACATCGACATAGTTGCAAGCCACGATGCTGCTGGACACCAGGAGGCCGGCGATGATCGGCGCCTTGCGGGCGAAGGTCAGAGAATGACCCTTACGCAGCAGGTAATCGGAAATCACCCCGCCGAGCACACCACCGATGAAACCGCAGATCGCCGGCAAGGACGCAATGAAACCCGCCTTGAGAATGGTCATGCCACGCTCTTGCACCAGATAAACCGGGAACCAGGTCAGGAAGAAGTAAGTGATGCCGTTGATGCAGTATTGGCCCAGGTATACGCCGAGCATCATGCGATTGGTCAGCAACTGACGAATGTAATCCCACTTCGGGCCGTCGGATTTTTTGCCGCGCTGGTCCATGTCGACCATGCCGCCGTTTTCGGCGATGTGTTTGAACTCGGCATCATTGATGCGCGGGTGTTCGCGCGGGCTGTAGATCACTTTCAGCCAGATCAGCGAGAAGACGATCCCGAGAATACCCATGACGATGAACACGTGCTCCCAGCCAAAGCTGTAAACGATCCAGCCCATCAGTGGGGCGAACAACACGGTGGCAAAGTATTGCGCCGAGTTGAAAATCGCCGAGGCGGTACCGCGTTCAGCAGTTGGAAACCAGGCAGCGACAATGCGTGCGTTACCGGGGAAGGACGGCGCTTCAGCCAGGCCGACCAAGAAGCGCAGCATGAACAGCGCAACAATCGCCGTGGACATGCCGAATTCACCGACAAAGCCTTGCAGCACGGTGAACAGCGACCAGGTGAAAATGCTCAGGGCATAGACTTTTTTCGAGCCGAAGCGATCGAGCAACCAGCCACCGGGGATTTGCCCGGCCACGTAGGCCCAACCGAATGCGGAGAAGATGTAACCGAGGGTGACCGCGTCGATACCGAGGTCTTTTTGCAGGCTGGAACCGGCGATCGCGATGGTGGCGCGGTCGGCGTAGTTGATCGTGGTCACCAGAAACAGCATGAGCAGGATCAAATAGCGGACGTGAGTCGGCTTGGACGATTGCATGTAGATGTACTCCCACTGATTATTTTTATGCGCGGGTGAATCTTCTTTGGTCTGGCTTTTATTCCCTGTAGGAGCTGCCGAAGGCTGCGATCTTTTGATCTTGTTTTTAAGATCAGGATCAAAAGATCGCAGCCTGCGGCAGCTCCTACAGGGATTGCGGTGTCAGGGTCGACACCGCGTGCTCCATTCAGGAGCCGATGTAGCTGGTCTTCACGACCGTGTAGAACTCTTGCGCATAGCGGCCTTGCTCACGTGATCCATAGGATGAACCCTTACGCCCACCGAATGGAACGTGGTAATCCACGCCCGCCGTCGGCAGGTTGACCATCACCATCCCGGCCTGCGAGTGGCGCTTGAAGTGGTTGGCGTACTTCAGCGACGTGGTGGCAATGCCCGCCGACAAACCGAATTCGGTGTCGTTGGCCATGGCCAGTGCGGCGTCGTAATCGGCGACGCGGACGATGTTCGCCACTGGGCCGAAAATCTCTTCGCGGCTGATCCGCATCGAGGCTTCGCTGTCGGCAAACAGGGTCGGCGCGAGGAAGTAGCCCTCGGTGTCGCAGGTCACCAGACCACCGCCGCTGACCAGACGTGCACCTTCGGACTGGCCGATGTCGATGTACTTCATGTCCTGCTCAAGCTGCGCTTGCGAAACCACTGGACCGATATCGGTGCCGGATTTCAACGCGTGACCGACCTTGATCGACTTCATGCGTTCGGCCATGGCTTCAACGAATTTGTCGTGAATCCCGGCGGTAACGATCAAGCGGCTCGACGCGGTGCAACGCTGACCGGTGGAGTAGAACGCGCTCTGCACCGACAGTTCGACCGCTTGCTTGAGGTCGGCGTCGTCGAGAATGATCTGCGGGTTCTTGCCGCCCATTTCCAACTGAACCTTGGCCTGACGCGACACACAGTTGACCGCGATCTGCCGACCGACGCCGACCGAACCGGTGAAGCTGATGCCATCGATTTTCGGGCTGTTGACCAGCGCCTCACCGACGACACGACCGCTGCCCATCACCAGGTTGAACACGCCGGCCGGGAAGCCTGCGCGCGAGATGATTTCGGCCAACGCCCAGGCGCAGCCCGGGACCAGATCGGCAGGTTTGAGCACTACGCAGTTGCCGTAAGCCAGGGCCGGGGCGATCTTCCACGATGGAATGGCAATCGGGAAATTCCACGGGGTGATCAGGCCGACCACGCCGAGTGCTTCGCGGGTCACTTCGACGTTGACGCCCGGGCGCACCGACGGCACGTAGTCGCCGGACAGACGCAGGCATTCACCGGCGAAGAATTTGAAAATGTTGCCGGCGCGGGTCACTTCGCCGATGGCTTCGGGCAGGGTTTTGCCCTCTTCCCGAGCCAGCAAAGTGCCGAGTTCTTCGCGGCGGGCGAGGATTTCCGTGCCGACTTTATCCAGCGAATCGTGACGGGCCTGAATGCCCGAAGTCGACCACGCCGGGAACGCCGCGCGGGCGGCGTCGATGGCGGCGTTAACCTGAGTCAGGTCAGCCTTGGCGTAATCGCCAATGGTGTCGCTCAACTCGGACGGGTTGATGTTGGCCGAGTAATCGGCAGCGGCGACCCATTCACCGTTGATGTAGTTGTCGTAACGTTTTGCATTTGCCACGGGACAGCCCTCGAAACTAAAAGCCTTCACGCAAAAAGCCGCTGATTGCTCAGCGGCCTCGGTTTGTCGTGTGTTACTGCGCACCTTGCTTGTCGATCAGTGCGGCGAGCATTTCGTACTCTTCGCCGGTCAGGTCGGTCAGCGGTGCCCGCACCGGGCCTGCGTCATAGCCGGCGATTTTTGCGCCCGCCTTGACGATGCTCACGGCGTAACCGGCTTTGCGGTTGCGGATGTCCAGGTACGGCAGGAAGAAGTCATCGATGATCTTGCCGACGGTGGCGTGATCTTCACGGGCAATCGCGTGGTAGAAATCCATCGCGGTTTTCGGAATGAAGTTGAACACTGCCGACGAGTAAACCGGCACGCCCAGCGCCTTATAGGCAGCGGCGTAGACTTCGGCGGTCGGCAGACCACCCAGGTAGCTGAAGCGATCACCGAGGCGGCGACGGATCGACACCATCAACTCGATGTCGCCCAGACCGTCCTTGTAACCGATCAGGTTCGGGCAGCGCTCGGCCAGACGTTCCAGCAGCGGCGCGGTCAGGCGGCAGACGTTGCGGTTGTAGACGACCACGCCGATCTTGACCGATTTGCACACGGCTTCAACGTGGGCGGCAACGCCGTCCTGGCTGGCTTCGGTCAGGTAGTGCGGCAGCAGCAACAGGCCTTTGGCGCCCAGACGTTCGGCTTCTTGAGCGTATTCGATGGCCTGACGGGTCGAACCGCCAACGCCAGCGAGGATCGGCACGCTGGTTTCACAGGTGTCGACGGCAGTCTTGATGATTTCCGAGTATTCGCTGGCGGCCAGGGAGAAGAACTCACCCGTGCCACCGGCTGCGAACAAGGCCGAAGCGCCATACGGGGCCAGCCATTCCAGACGCTTGATATAGCCCGCGCGGTTGAAATCGCCCTGCGCGTTGAAATCAGTGACCGGGAAAGACAGCAGGCCGGCAGAGAGGATGGACTTCAGTTCTTGTGGATTCATTATTCGAACACCCTGGGTAGCAATATTGTTGTGAGTAAACCTTTCAGCGCTCGCTGAAGTTGTAGGTCATCGTACAACTTAAAAGATAACCGTCAACTGCATTTCATCGTTGGCGGGCACTTTTTGTCGGACAAGATCGTTTCTTGACGTAGGAAATTTCTCGGCTAAGGTTTGTTTAGCTGTATATACATACAGCTAAACATAAACCTTCCGATGACATATCAAGGAGAAAGAAATGTCCGGTCTACACCCGAAACCTCAGGAAAAACCCAAGCCGATCATTGCCCGTTTTGATGATCTGTTCACTGAATCCGGCATCGGCTTTGACGCCGAAAATCCGCATCTGGTGCTGCACATCGCCGATGCCCACAGCGATGTCGAACCGGTCACTGCCCTCCCCGCAAACGCCTTTAAAGGCAGGCCGCAGGCACGCTTCGAAGGTGGCGAACACACGGCCATCGGCGACAACACGCTGCTGCGCTTTGTCGAAAATGCCGAACCGGTGCTCGCGCAAAACGTGCAACTGCACCTGCCGAACGGCTCAGCCTTCACTTACGGCCAGGTTCTGGCGTTGGGGGGTGATTTCTACGGCATCCCGGATCGCCCGATCAGCGAAGGCGCTACGCCGGTGGATCGCCTGCAACGTTTCAACGCCGCTTTCGACTCTCTTGCGGTGTTGCCCGCCGCACGGGCCGAAGCCACGCAGATTCTTGCGGTAATGCAAAAAGAGATCGACGCGGTTAAACAGGCCATCAAGGACGGGAAACAACCGCACGAAGCCTACGACGCGCTAGGAGATACGTTGTCCGAAGAGTGGAACAAAATCACCGGTGGCGGCAGTTTTGTCTCGGCGCTGTTCCCGCTTGGTCGTTACTTGAAACTGGCAGCAAATAACGCAGACCACTTTGGCGAATGGGCAAAACTGGCCTATATCGCCGGCCACACCGCCGCGCTGCAAACCGCCATTGCTGCCCGCGCCAATCAGGATGAGCTGCAACTGGAACGGGCTTACGCGATGAACGCGTTTGCCGACCACTTCCTCACCGACCTGTTTTCCTCCGGCCACCTGCGGGTGCCACGCAAGGAGCTGGCGGCAGTGGTGACACCGAGCGATCTGGGTTCGTTGATCACCCGTTTTATGCACGATGAGGACAGCAAATTCGGCCTCAAGGTACAAAACAGTCGTGGTGATCAGTGGCGGGCATACGGTGACAAGCGCTACTTCGAGGCCACCGACGCCGACAACCGCCAACAGGTCAATCAAGCGGTGCAAACCTCGGCAGATGAAGTGTTCGCGGCTTACCTCAGCGGCAACCTCCCCGCGCCTTCCGCG
Source organism: Pseudomonas sp. LBUM1648 (assembly GCF_059716145.1). Classification (NCBI taxonomy): domain Bacteria; kingdom Pseudomonadati; phylum Pseudomonadota; class Gammaproteobacteria; order Pseudomonadales; family Pseudomonadaceae; genus Pseudomonas; species Pseudomonas sp. LBUM1648. The sequence goes on along the minus strand of NZ_CP166808.1, from coordinate 951,778 downwards.
TTCGCCGCGCTCAAACGCCTGCCGGACCTGACGGCGGTACTGAATCTGGCGAACAACTTCTCGCCACTGTTCCGCACCGAAGGCGGCAAAGTGTTGCGGCGCAAGGACGTCAACAACCTCAACGACACCGCGACCGTCGACGACTGGTGGGGCTGGAGCACTTACCTGCTGCTCAAGGATTACCACCCGACCGGCAACGTCAATTAATCAAGGAGAACCGCCATGACGATCACATTGAAACTGGAACTGGCCTCGGGCGAATCGCTCAAGGGTGCGCCGCTGGAGTTGTTGGCCAAAGGCCTGCCGATCGCCCGGGCGACGGTAGATGCCCAAGGTTACGCAACCTTTGATGCCAAACCCGTTGCCGGCCTGCTCGCCGTAAGAGTTGACCGGTCAATTCTGCCCCTTCACTGACGCAACCCTCCCCTGTAGGAGCTGCCGCAGGCTGCGATCTGTTGATCTTGCTTTTTAAAATCAAAGTCAAAAGATCGCAGCCTGCGGCAGCTCCTACAGGGGGCTTTGAAATGACTGGAAATGAACGGTTTAAAACACCTTCCGCGAGAGTCTTTTACCGTGCAGAACCGCCGTGAATGGATCACGGCGCACTACGCATGGAGAGCGACCCTCATGACTTTAGCCTCACCCACACTCCCGCAATTTTTGCCTCATTCATCTGAAACGGTAACCGTGAACTTGTCGGAACTGAGCGATCACCTGATCGTTGAGGTCCCGGACTCCAGCGACTTTGCAGCCAATTGGAGCGTCTACGCCATTCTTGGCGACGATCCCGAAGAGCCCGAATGGGCAGGCGAAGAAGTCGATACCGGCGCCTGGGATGACGCCGAGGACGAGATGGAAAAACTCACGGGCATCGAATTGCAGATTCCGAAGGAAGTGCTGAAGACGTACGTGAGTTGCGAAATTGAACTGCGCTACAAGTTTCAGGACGAATCGAGCATGGAGCCGTTTTCGGCCCCGCTGATGCTGCGTATCGAAGCCTAAGCCGTTACCCCCGCTGCGCCTGCGCCTCTTCATGGGCCTGGCGCAGTCTTTCGCGGCTGTTGGTCAGGTGCAGACGCATGGCCGCACGGGCCGCATCGGAATCCTGGCGGGCGATGGCCTCGTAGATTTCCTCGTGCTCACGGCTCAGGCGATTCATGTAGTGCTGCTGATCGTCATGGGCCAGTCGCGCCGAATTCAGCCGGGTACGCGGAATGATGCTGGTGCCCAGGTGGGTCATGATGTCGGTGAAATAGCGGTTGCCCGTGGACAGGGCGATTTCCAGGTGAAACGCGAAGTCAGAAGCCACGGCGTCGCTGGCATGGGCGACACTGTCGTTCAGCGCATCGAGGGCGGCACGCATGGTTGCCAGTTGCTCGGGGCTGCGGCGTTGCGCGGCGAGGCCGGCGGACTCCACTTCGAGGCTGATGCGAAGTTCAAGAATGGCCAACACGTCACGCAGGGTAACGACGGTGGCCGGGTCGATACGAAAACCGCTCGGGCTCGGTGTGTCGAGCACGAAGGTACCGATGCCGTGGCGGGTTTCCACTTGGCCGGCGGCCTGCAAACGGGAAATCGCCTCGCGCACCACCGTACGGCTGACGCCATGGGCTTCCATGATCGCCGACTCAGTGGGCAATTTGTCGCCGCGCTTGAGCAGGCCATCGCGGATCTGCTCGCTCAGCACCGTCACCAGTTCCTGAGCCAGACTGCGGCGCTTGCGCGGCAGGCGCGGGGTTTCGATCGCGTTTTCCATAGTCTGTATCTTGTCTCGAAAATTCGGCTTGGGGGCATCATAGCTCAAGCGGGTTGTACGATCACTGATCGGCTCACATCGCTTCTCTGTAGGAGTGGAGGTGATCAGGCGTTCACGGTCTGCTCAACCAAATGACCGCTGTCGATCCGCACATGCCGTGGGTGGAAGCGTTTGAGGCTGCTGCGATGACCAACGCTGACGATGCTCAACCCCGGCAACTGATCGATCAGCGCCTGATACAGCGTCGCTTCGTCCTCTTCATCCATCGCCGAGGTCGCTTCGTCCATGTACAGCCATTGCGGCGCATAGAGCAGCGCGCGGGCGAAAGCCAGACGTTGCTGCTCACCCGGCGACAGCATGCGCTGCCAGTGATTGGCTTCATCTACACGGGCGACCAGATGCGGTAAACGACAGGTTTCCAGCACCTCGGCGTAGCGTTCCGACGAATACGTATCACCCGGTTGTGGATAACTCAGCGCGTCTCGCAGAGTGCCGATCGGCAGATAGGGTTTCTGCGGCAGGAACAGATAACGCGCCGCCGGCAGTCGAATGCTGCCGTGGCCTGCCGGCCACAAATGGCCCATCGCCCGCAGCAACGTCGACTTGCCGCTGCCGGAGCGGCCACTGAGCATCAGGCGCTCACCCGGTTCGACGGTCATATCGGCGTTGGTCAGCAGATGACGACCATCGGCCAGATCCAGTCCGAGGTCATGCACCTTCAATTCGCGGCCCTGATTCTGTACATCGATGGCCGGAGGACGCTCTTCGTTGTCGGTCATCGCCTGGCGGAAACTCAGCAGACGATCACAGGTGGCACGCCAGGAAGCGAGGCTCTGGTACGCGTTGATAAACCAGCTGAAGCTCTCTTGAACGTTGCCGAATGCCGAGCTGATCTGCATCAGCTCGCCAAGTTCGATCTTACCGGCGAGGTAACGCGGCGAAGCAACGATGAACGGAAAGATGATGGCGGCCTGGCTGTAACCGGCGGTGAAAAACGTCAGGCGCTTGGACACTTTCATGATGTCCCAGAAGTTATGCCAGACCATCCCGAAACGGTTACTCAGCCGGCGGTTCTCATTCGGCTCACCGTTGTACAACGCGATACTCTCGGCGTTCTCACGTATCCGCACCATAGAGAAACGCAGGTCAGCTTCGAAACGTTGTTGCTTGTTGTTCAGACCGATCAAGCGACGACCGATCAAATGCGTCAGCCAGCTACCCACCACGGCGTAAACCAGCACGCACCAGAACATGTAGCCGGGAATGGTGATGCCATAGATTTCGATGCTGCCCGACACACCCCACAAAATGATCGAGAACGACACCAGACTGACGATGTTGCGCAACAGCCCGATACCCAGTTCAAGGGTGTTGGAGGTAAAGCTGTTGAGGTCTTCGGAAATCCGCTGATCCGGGTTATCGGTGTAACCGCCCTGCTCCAGCTGGTAATAATTCTTGTCGGCGAGCCAGCGGGAGAAATGCTTTTCGGTCAGCCACGCCCGCCAGCGGATCGTCAGCATCTGCGTCAGATATTGTCTGTATACGGCACCGACAATCGCCACCGCTGCGATTGCACAAAAGTAGAGAATCAGATTCCAGAACGCCGCTTCATCCTTCTTTTGCAGCGCGTTGTAAAAATCCTTGTACCAGGTGTTGAACCACACCGAGATGCCCACGCTGACCAGCGAGAGTGCGATCACTGCAATCAGCAGCGTCCAGGCCTTGACCTTCTCCTCACTGCGCCAGTAAGGCGTGATCATCGCCCACACTTTGCGAAAAAACTGCCCGCGCACAGCATCGTTGACCGCGGAATATTCAGCGTTCTGATTCATGGAAAAGGCTCGATATAGAAAAGAACAGACACGCACCGATCATAGATGATCGGTGCGTTTTATCGCGAGGGCTGGCGATAGTCGTTCAGCGCAGGTTCAGCGACGAACAGGACGTTTCTGCAGTTTGCGCTGCAGCGTGCGGCGGTGCATGCCCAGGGCGCGGGCAGTGGCGGAGATGTTGCCTTCGTGCTCGGTGAGCACGCGCTGGATGTGTTCCCATTGCAGGCGGTCGACCGACATCGGGTTTTCCGGCACCAGCGTGTCGAGGTCGGCGTGCTCGGAGAGCAGCGCGGCCAGTACGTCGTCGGCATCGGCGGGTTTGCACAGGTAGTTGCAGGCGCCACGCTTGATCGCCTCGACCGCAGTGGCAATGCTCGAATAGCCGGTGAGGATCACCACGCGCATTTCCGGGTCGAGTTCGAGCAACTTCGGCAGCAACACCAGGCCGGAGTCGCCGTCCATCTTCAGGTCCAGCGCGGCGTAGTCAGGCAGATCGGCCTGGGCGATGGTCAGGCCTTCCTCGGCAGAACCGGCGGTGCTGACGCGAAAGCCACGGCGGGCCATGGCGCGGGCCATGACTCGGGTAAAGGTCGCGTCGTCGTCGACCAGCAGCAAATGCGGCAGTTCTTCGCCTTCAACTTGGATTTCGTCACTCATGTTGGTCTCCTCGGGCGCCGTGGGGCAGGCGCAGCTCGGTGAGCGTGCCGCCTTCCTCATGACTATAGAGTTTCACTGAGCCGCCGGCGCGTGTCACGCTGGCCTTGCTCAAAAACAGGCCCAGGCCGAAACCTTTGCCCTTGGTGGTAAAAAACGGTTTGCCGATCTGTTCGGCGATGGCCAGCGGCACACCGGCGCCGTGGTCGCGAATGCTGATGGTCAGGTTTTCCGCGTCCCAGTCCAGCGTCACCTTGAGATTTTCCGGGCAGGCGTCGGCTGCGTTGTTGAGCAGATTCAACAGGGCCTGGGTCAGATCCGGCGGCGGCGCCATGCGCGGCACCGTGCCCTGGCCAAGACGATGGAAGCGATAACTGGCTTCCGGACGCATCAGGTGCCAGCGGTTCAGCGCTTCGTCGAGCCACACCGTAACGTCCTGCATCTCCACCGCCAGTCGACGATTGGCTTCGGCGGCGCGCACCAGTTGCTGCAAGGTTTCTTTGCACAGTTTGACCTGATCCTGCAGCACTTTCAGATCGTCCTGCAACAGCGGGTCAGGGTGATCCTGCTGCATCTCTTTAAGCAGCACACTCATGGTTGCCAGCGGCGTACCCAGCTCATGGGCGGCGCCGGCGGCTTGGGTGGCGACGGCGAGCAACTGCTGATCGCGCAGGCCTTCTTCACGGCGGATCGCACGCAATTCTTCCTGACGGCGCAACTCTTCGGCCATGCGCGCGGCGAAGAAAGTGATCACCGCAGCGGCCAGGGCGAAACTCAGCCACATGCCGTAGATCTGCAGGTTTTCGCGGGCGACCGGCAGAGTTTCCAGCGGGTAAAACCGCGTCAGCATCAAGGTGTACAACGCCAGCGCGATGCCGGACAGGATCACCGAATAACGCCACGGCAGCGTCACCGCCGCAATGGTCAGCGGCACCAGATAATAGGAAACGAAGGGGTTGGTTGAACCGCCGGAGAAATACAGCAGCGCACTGTGGATAACCAGATCGCAGGCCAGCTGCAGCGCGTATTCGAGTTCGGTCACCGGCCACGACGTGCGCAAACGCACGGCGGTGAACACGCAGAGCAGTGTCGAACAGCCGAGCGTCATCGCCAGTTGCACCCACGGCAACGGCAGCAGTTGCAGCCAATAGGCCAGCCCCACAGAGCCGGCCTGCGCGGCGAGCACCAGGGTGCGGATGAAAGTCAGTCGCCAAAGGTTCTGGCGAGTGGCGGAAGTCAGTTGAACGGGGGCGAGCATGAGCTCTCCTGATGAGCGCTCCAGGCGGATCGCACGGAGTATAACCAAGCCGCGCCCTTGAGAGGCGAAAGTGCGGCAAACGACCACATGGCGTTGCCTGAAAACTGGGCTATGCCGAACAAGGTTCTGAAGGTATTCGGGATCAATGTGGCGAGGGGATTTATCCCCGATGGGCTGCGAAGCGGCCCCAAATCTTGTAATCCGGTTCAGTCAGGCATACCGCATGCGCTGAATGGCGACTGCTGCGCAGCCGATCGGGGATAAATCCCCTCGCCACAGAAGCACTCCCCACTGCGCGCTGCCATCTGTATAGAAGTTGTAACTGGGCGAACCGGATCATAAAAGCTAGAGTCTGATGGTTCACGCAGGCCAGAACTGAAAAAACCTGCGCCCCCATCAAGGAGCTTTCATGCACACATTTCGCCGCAGCGCCGCCCTTCTCGCCCTCACCATCGGCAGCGTCGCCAGCCTTCCGGCCCTGGCCGCCGATGAGCTGCACTACAACCAGATTGCCCTGCGCGCCGAAGTCAGCCAGGAAGTGGCCCGCGACCTGATGATCGTGACCCTCTACACCGAAGAGCAAAACACCGACCCGGCCAAACTCGCCGCCGACGTCAGCACCACCATGAACAAGGCACTGGCCCAGGCCAAGCAAGTCAAAGACATCACCCTGCGCCAAGGCAGCCGTAACAGCTACCCGATCTACGACACCAAGGGTCAGAAGATCACTGGCTGGCGTGAACGCGCCGAACTGCGCCTGGAAAGCGCCGACTTCGCCGCCCTGTCCAAACTCACCGGCGAACTGCTGACCGACCTGAAAATGGGCGGAATGGACTTCGCCATCGCCGACCCGACCCGCAAGGCCAGCGAAGACCAGTTGCTCAAAGAAGCCGTCACCGCCTTCAAGGCCCGCGCCCAACTGGCCACCGACGCACTCGGCGGCAAGAGCTACAAAATCGTCAACCTGAACCTCAACAGCAACGGCTACCCCCAACCGTACCTGCGCGCCCCGATGATGATGAAAGCCGCCGGCATGGATTCAGCGCCAGTGACGCCGGAAGTTGAAGCAGGCACCAGCCAGGTCAGCATGACCGCTGATGGCTCGATTGAAGTGTTGATGCAGTGATGTGATATGGGCTGAATAAAAAACCGGCGATCAGAGCATGATCGCCGGTTTTTTTGTGCCTGGGATTTGTGGTGCTTGAGCTGTCGCCATCGCGAGCAGGCTCGCTCCCACAGTTGGAATGCGTACTCCTGTGGGAGCGAGCCTGCTCGCGAAGAACGATGACGCGGTAACCCTGGGGATCAGGTTTGCGGATCAACCCGATCCAGCGCCCGGTTCACCGCCAGCTCGGCCAGCATGATGATCTGCTGAATCCCCAGCACCGTATTGCGCTGCGTGCCACCCAACTCGTTGGCGAAGTTGCTGGCCGCTGCGCTGGCAGAGGCCAGTGATTCACAGGCGTGGGCGAGCAGGCTTTCAGTGTCGACGTTGGGACAGACCATGAACATCGTGCTCGGTTGGCGCGGTTTTCTGGTTTCGGGGATGAGGTAGAAATCGAGGGCGCGTTTGATGGCTTCGCGGTTTCGGGCGAGGTCTTCGGCGCGGAGGGCTTCTTCGAGGGGGGTTTCGAGGGGTGGGTCGGGGACCAATTTATCCATGGAACATTTCCTTACGAATGACGCCATTCATTTCCGATCTCACTCGAGAAACGAGGTGGCAACTATGTACGGAGTGAGATTACCGGTAAGGAAACCAACCCGGCCGAACCGAAGTCCGCCCGTACATAGCCGCCATAAAGAACTGCCGACAGCATGAGCTGGCGGCGATTATGGAGCGGCTTTCGCAGGTTTCCAAATTCAATAACCGGGAATCTCACCTCCCGATCGCAGAGTCTTCTGCGACAACCCAAGCCTAGAGATCGCACGTCCGACGGACAACCTGAAAACCTTGTGGGAAGGTTCTGGTAATTCGACAGCTCTTTAAACAGCCAAAAGCGAACCCTCACCCTAGCCCTCTCCCGGAGGGAGAGGGGACTGACCGAGGTGTTTGGGAGAGGTACGCCGACGTGGGATACCGAGTCGAACTCAGGTTTGAAAAGCCCACAAATCGGCTCCCTCGCCCTCGGGAGAGCGCTGGGCTGGCGGCGTCCTGATGAGGGCCAAACCCAACACAACCCAAAAGCCGACCGCACGCTTTTCCACCACTCAACAGGATGAGCGTTAGCTCGGCTGCAGCTTTTGATCTTGATCCACGGGCGACGTCGGAAGGCTGAGTGGAGGGACTGATCCGGGGGTGGGAGCGCAGCGACCGTTTGGCGAAGCCAAACACAGCGAAAGGAGGTGCAGCGAAGCAAACCGGAGACGCTGCGCCCGGATCGATCCCGGAGCGAAGGAACCCGAGCCACGGCGAGGGCCGAACGTCAGGGCAAAGCCTTTTTGGTTACTTTTTCGGCGTCTGGAAAAAGTGACCCGCCGTAAGGGCGGAACCCCAAGCAGCCATAACCGCAACAACGGATATACACACAACCCGCCAGATATACCGAGATAGACACTCCCCCAAGAAAAACGATATTTCCGAAACCCCACAATTCCCCGCTAATCTCAACCCAAAACCACCTCCATACCCCCGGGGACTCCATGCCAAGATCCACCCTCAAACCGCTCTTGATCTCCCTGGCCCTGGCCACAACTGCCCCCCTGGCAAACGCAGCCACAACATTGGTCTACTGCTCCGAAGCCAGCCCCGCAGGCTTCGACCCCAGCCAATACACCAGCGGTACCGACTTCGACGCCTCCGCCGAAACCGTCTTCAACCGCCTCACCCAATTCAAACGCGGCGGCACCGACATAGAACCCGGCCTGGCCACAAAATGGGACGTCTCAACGGATGGCCTGCAGTACACCTTCCACCTGCGCCAGAGCGTGAAATTCCACAAAACGGAATACTTCACCCCAACCCGCGACTTCAACGCCGACGACGTCCTCTTCACCTTCCAACGCCTGCTCGACCCGGAAAACGCCTTCCGCAAGGCCTACCCCGCCGAGTCCCCGTATTTCACCGACATGGGCCTCAACACCACCATCAAATCGGTCGAAAAACTCGACACGCAAACCGTGCGCTTCAACCTCAACAACGTCGACGCCGCCTTCGTGCAAAACCTCGCCATGAGCTTCGCCTCGGTGCAATCCGCTGAATACGCCGCGCAACTGCTGAAGGAAGGCAAAGCCGCCGACCTCAACCAGAAACCGATCGGCACCGGCCCGTTCGTGTTCAAGCGCTATCAAAAAGATTCGCAAATCCGCTACGTCGCGAACACGGCCTACTGGAAAACCGAAGATGTAAAGATCGACAACCTGATTTTCTCGATCACCCCGGACGCCGCCGTACGCCTGCAAAAACTCAAAACCGGTGAATGCCAGGTCAGCGGTTACCCGCGCCCCGCCGACATCGAAGTGATGGAAAAAGACCCAAACCTGCGCGTGCTGAAACAGGCCGGTTTCAACCTTGGCTTCCTCGCCTACAACACCACTCACCCGCCGCTGGACCAGCTCAAGGTACGTCAGGCCCTGGACATGGCCATCGACAAACCGGCGATCATCAAAGCCGTTTACCAGAGTGCCGGCCAGTTGGCCCAGAACGCTTTGCCGCCGGCGCAATGGTCGTTCGATCCGAACATCAAGGACGCGCCGCACGATCCGGCAAAGGCCAAGGCGCTACTTAAAGAAGCAGGGGTTGCACCGGGTACAACCATCAACCTTTGGGCAATGACCGTGCAGCGCGCCTCGAACCCGAATGCGCGGATGTCGGCGCAGATGATCCAGCAGGACTGGGAGAAGATCGGCATCAAGGCCAACATCGTCAGCTATGAATGGGGCGAGTACATCAAGCGCGCCAAGAACGGCGAACATGACGCGATGATCTACGGCTGGACCGGCGACAACGGCGATCCGGACAACTGGCTCGGCGTGCTGTACAGCTGCGCGGCGGTGAAAGGCAGCAACTACGCCAAATGGTGCGACCCGGCCTACGACAAACTGGTGCAACAGGCCAAGGTGTCCACTGACAAAGCGCAGCGGGTAAAACTGTATCAACAGGCGCAACTGATCCTTAAACAGCAGGTGCCGATCACCCCGATCGCCAACTCCACAGTGTTCCAACCACTGCGTAAAGAAGTCACTGATTTCCGTATCAGCCCTTTTGGTCTAACCCCCTTTTACGGCGTGGGTATAAATAAGTAACACCGAGCCCCAAGGCGGCGCGCACAGCCTGAACCGCGCACCATTTTGGGGCTTCATTTGCACCGTAAAAACCACCCGCAAACGGTCAAATGCGTCAAAAGTTATACAGATGCGACATTAAGGTACGTTCGTGCCACCGTTTGAGGCCGCCGACCGCTCTGGATCTTGCATTGGGTATGGCGCCTGCATAAGTATCCGCAGGCACGACTCACGAGGTCGTACCTCAAATCAAAAAATGACAACAAATCATGAGGCCAACATGCTTAAACACGCGGTCATTCCGTTTTTAGTCGGCGCAGGCTTGTTAGCCTCCGCACCTTTCGCATCCGCTGCGACTAACCTGGTGTTTTGCTCCGAAGGGAGCCCGGCCGGTTTTGATCCGGGCCAGTACACCACCGGAACCGACTTCGACGCCTCAGCCGAAACCATGTTCAACCGTCTGACCCAGTTCGAACGCGGCGGCACCGCCGTGATTCCTGGTCTGGCGACCAAGTGGGACATTTCCGATGACGGCCTGACTTACACCTTCCACCTGCGTGAAGGCGTCAAGTTCCACACCACCCCGTATTTCAAGCCGACTCGTGAGTTCAACGCCGACGACGTGCTGTTCACCTTTAATCGCATGATTAACAAGGATGACCCGTTCCGTAAGGCGTACCCGACCGAATTCCCGTACTTCACCGACATGGGGATGGACACCAACATCACCAAGATCGATAAAGTCGACGACCACACCGTCAAGTTCACCCTTAAAGAAGTTGATGCTGCGTTCATCCAGAACATGGCCATGAGCTTCGCGTCCGTTCAGTCCGCCGAGTACGCTGCCCAGCTGCTCAAGGAAGGCAAGCCTGCCGACATCAACCAGAAGCCGATCGGCACTGGTCCGTTCGTGTTCAAGAGCTACCAGAAAGACTCCAACATCCGCTACACCGGGAACAAGGACTACTGGAAGCCTGAAGACGTGAAGATCGACAACCTGATCTTCGCTATCACCACCGACCCGTCGGTACGCATTCAGAAGCTGAAAAAGAACGAGTGCCAGGTCACCCTGTTCCCGCGTCCAGCCGACCTGAAAGCGCTGAAAGAAGACAAGTCGCTGAAGATGCCTGACCAGGCTGGTTTCAACCTGGGCTACATCGCCTACAACGTGATGGACAAGGTCAAGGGCAGCAACGAAGCGAACCCGCTGGCCGACCTGCGCGTGCGTCAGGCACTGGACATGGCTGTCAACAAGCCTCAGATCATCGACTCGGTTTACCAGGGCGCTGGCCAATTGGCCGTCAACGCCATGCCGCCGACCCAGTGGTCTTACGACACCACCATCAAGGATGCCAAGTACGACCCTGAGAAAGCCAAGCAGCTGCTCAAGGAAGCCGGCGTCAAGGAAGGTACCGAGATCGTTCTGTGGGCGATGCCGGTGCAGCGTCCGTACAACCCGAACGCCAAGCTGATGGCTGAAATGCTCCAGTCCGACTGGGCCAAGATCGGCTTGAAAGTGAAGATCACCAGCTACGAATGGGGCGAGTACATCAAGCGTTCCAAAGGTGGCGAGAACCAGGCCATGATCATTGGCTGGAGCGGTGACAACGGTGATCCGGACAACTGGCTCAACGTTCTGTTTGGCTGCGATTCGCTGAGCGGCAACAACTTCTCCAAATGGTGCGACAAGAAGTTCGACGGCCTCGTCAAAGAAGCCAAGCGCACCACCGACCAGGGCAAGCGCACCGAACTGTACAAACAGGCGCAACACGTCCTCAAAGATGCTGTTCCAATGACACCTATCGCTCACTCGACGGTGTATCAACCCATGCGCGCCAACGTGCAGGACTTCAAGATCAGCCCATTTGGCTTGAACTCCTTCTACGGCGTCAGCGTCAGCAAATAAAAAGACACAGCGGCGACGTTTCCAGCGTCGCCGCTGTTTTTTTCTGCCGATTGTCTAGGAATTTGCCTACATCCGTTTCCGCCCTGCCTTAACAGAGTGGTACAGGATGTGTTGCCTTTTCCTACGAGTCTTTAGGACTCAACGCATTTACTGCCAGATCCACGGCCCCTACCGTCGGGTTCTGACCAGTGGCTGTGTGGGCTAACGGTTTTGCTGTCCGTACTGGTTTGAGCTTGATGCAGCCACAACATCCCCGGACGGGATCGCGGCGCATCGAACAACACTAAAAAAGAGGGAGCGTCATGCGCCATACCTTGGTTTTTTCCGCATTGCTGGGTGCCGGTCTGTTGACCGTCTCGTCAGCCAGTTTCGCCGCACCCAAAAGCCTGGTTTTCTGCTCCGAAGGCAGCCCGGCGGGTTTTGATACCGCGCAATACACGACGGCCACCGATAACGATGCCGCCGAGCCGCTGTACAACCGTTTGGTCGAGTTCGAAAAAGGCGCGACCAATGTCGTCCCTGGCCTGGCGACCAAGTGGGATATTTCCGAGGATGGTCTCAAGTACACCTTTCACCTACGTGAAGGTGTGAAATTTCATACAACGCCGTACTTCAAGCCGACCCGCGATTTAAACGCCGACGACGTGCTGTTTACGTTCAATCGCATGCTTGATGCACAGCAGCCTTTCCGTAAGGCTTATCCGACCGAATTCCCGTATTTCAACGGGATGAGCCTGAACAAGAACATCGCCAAGGTCGAAAAGACCGGGCCGCTGACCGTAGAGTTCACGCTCAACAGCGTCGACGCCGCGTTCATCCAGAACATCGCCATGAGCTTCGCCGCCATCCTGTCTGCCGAATACGCCGACAAACTGCTGGCCGAAGGCAAGCCGAGCGACATCAACCAGAAGCCGATCGGCACTGGGCCGTTCGTATTCAAGAGCTACCAGAAAGACTCGAACATCCGTTACACAGCTAATAAACATTACTGGGATCCGAGCCGGGTAAAACTCGACAACCTGATCTTCGCGATCAACACCGACGCTTCGGTGCGCGTGCAGAAGCTCAAGGCTGGTGAATGCCAGGTCACCTTGCATCCGCGCCCTGCCGATGTTGAAGCGCTGAAGACCGATCCAAAGCTGCAACTGATCTCCAAGCCCGGCTTCAACCTCGGCTACATCGCCTACAACGTTCGGCACAAACCGTTTGACCAGCTCGAAGTGCGTCAGGCGCTGGACATGGCTGTGAATAAACAGGGGATTCTCAACGCTGTTTATCAAGGCGCCGGCCAACTGGCCGTCAACGCCATGCCACCGACCCAATGGTCTTACGACGACACGATCAAAGACGCAGCCTACAACCCGGAAAAAGCCAAAGAGCTGCTCAAGGCTGCCGGCGTCAAAGAAGGCACCGAGATCACCCTGTGGGCAATGCCGGTACAGCGTCCGTACAACCCGAACGCCAAACTGATGGCCGAAATGCTCCAGGCTGACTGGGCGAAAATCGGTCTGAAAGTGAAGATCGTCAGCTATGAATGGGGCGAGTACATCAAGCGCACCAAGAACGGCGAGCACGACATCAGCCTGATCGGCTGGACCGGTGACAACGGTGACCCGGACAACTGGCTCGGCACGCTTTACAGCTGCGACGCCATTGGCGGCAACAACTACTCCATGTGGTGCGATCCGGCTTACGACAAGCTGATCAAAGAGGCCAAGGTCGTCACCGACCGCGACCAGCGCACCACGCTCTATAAACAGGCCCAGCAGTTGCTCAAGCAGCAAGTGCCGATCACGCCTGTCGCCCACTCGACGGTCAACCAGCCGTTAAGCACTCGGGTCGAAGGGTTCAAGGTGAGCCCCTTCGGGCGCAACGTGTTCTCGGGTGTCAGTATCGATTAACCCAACCGATTAGCCGCAATACTGAGGGGGGCCGTCTATCCCCCTCACGCAAGCGCTTTGCCAAAATTCGCCAATCCGGCATTTTGCAAACGTTTGCGGTGTGTGAATAAGTTCTAAACCAATAACCGGCCAACCCAAAAAAGCCGGCATAAAAAGAAAGTAAAGGAGCTTCACCCATGAAACTGAGCAGCACCGCGATACTGGCCCTGGCCATCAGCAGCATCACCGCCACGGCGTACGCAGAACCTGTAAGTCAGGAGTTCGTCCCTACCACATTGGCCGGCAGTAGCGCCCAAAGCGAGGCCAAGGGTTTTATCGATGGACAAAGCCTGGGCGGCACAACCCGTAACTGGTACGCCAACGAACTGAAGCGTCGTGATGACACCTTCAGCTACGTGAAGAACAGCGACAAGAACACTTCGCCATTGGTCAAGACACCGACCCAGCGTCGTATCAACTGGGTGCAAGGCACCATCGTCAACTACACCTCGGGCTTCACCCAAGGCACCGTTGGCGTCAGCACTGAAGTGGCGGCGTACAACGCCATCGTTCTGGACGGTGATCGCAAGAACATCGCTGGCGGCTCCAACCGTACCCTGGCGGACTCCGACGGCGACGCCGTAGACCAGTGGAGCAAACTGGGTCTGGCCAACGTCAAGTTCCGTGTGTCCAACACCACGCTGACCGCGGGCCGCCAGAACTTCAGCACGCCGATCGTCGACGTCATCGGTAACCGTCCGCTGCCTTCGAGCTTCGAAGGTATCAGCCTGCACAGCGAAGAGCTCAACAACCTGTCGTTCGACCTGGCAGGTTTTGACCGCGTCTCGCCACGTACTGAACAAAGCTTGTCGAAATTCCGCTCCGAGTACTCCGCCACTGGCGTTGAGACCGACAAGGTCTACACCGCCGGCGTGAACTACCAGCCGCTGAAGAGCCTGAAAACCAGCCTGTACGTCGCCAACGTCGAAGACTTCTGGAACCAGTACTACTTCGGCGGCACCCACGAACTGGGTGATAGCCAGGTGCTGAGCCTGACCACCGGTCTGAACTACTACAAGACCGTCGACGAAGGCAAAAAGTTGATGGGCAACATCGACAACGACACCTACTCGCTGTCGTTGGGTCTGACTCACCAGGCCCACAGCCTGACCTTCTCGTACCAGGAAGTTAACGGTAACGAGTACTTCGACTACCTGCACGAAACCAACGGCATCTACCTGGCCAACTCCCTGCTGTCGGACTTCAACGGCCCGAACGAGAAATCCTTCCAGATCGCCTACGGCATCAACATGGCCGAGTACGGCGTACCAGGCCTGAAGTTCAACATCTACCAGGCACGCGGCTGGGGCATCGACGGTACTCACTACCGCGGCACTGCCTACACCGATCCGGGAGCCAAGCGAGGCGACCTGAGCCTGATGGATGGTGAGACCCATTACGAATACGGCGTCGGGGCTTCCTACGCAGTACAAAGCGGTCCACTCAAGGCCACCGCCATTCGTGCGACATACACCACTCACCGCGCCAGCGAAAACCAGGCTGATGGCAACATCAACGAGTTCCGTCTCGTGACCACGATTCCATTCAACATCCTGTAAAAAACGCCAACCGACGGCTGACTCATGATGAGTCGGCCGTTCGGTTTTTTGTCTTCAACCGATTGCAGAGGGTTATCGATGAAAATGCTTCCCCTACGTGCGGCCGTCGCTGCCGCGTTGTTGAGCGCCGCCATCGGCGTCTCGGCCAAACCCTTGGTGGTCTGCACCGAAGCCAGTCCGGAAGGCTTCGACATGGTCCAGCACACAACTGCAGTCACAGCCGATGCGGTGGCCGAAACCATCTTCAATCGACTGGTGGACTTCAAGCCTGGCACCACCGAAGTGGTCCCTGCGCTGGCCGACTCCTGGGAAATCAGCGATGACGGTCTGACGTACACGTTCCACCTGCGAAAAGGCGTCAAGTTCCACACCACCGAATACTTCAAGCCGACCCGCGACATGAATGCCGACGACGTGCTCTGGAGCTTCCAGCGTCAGCTGGACCCGAATCACCCGTGGCACAAACTGTCGAGCGTGGGCTTCCCGTACTTTGAAAGCATGGGCTTCAAGGAACTGCTCAAGAACGTGGAAAAGGTCGACGACTACACGGTCAAGTTCACCCTGACCCGTCGCGAAGCGCCGTTCCTGGCCGACGTGGCCATGCCGTTCACCGCGATCTACTCCGCCGAATACGCCGACCAGTTGCTCAAGGCCAACAAGACCGCCGACCTGAACAACAAGCCCGTCGGCACCGGCCCGTTCATCTTCCAGCGTTACGCCAAGGATGCCCAGGTACGCTTCAAGGCCAACCCGGAATATTTCCGTGGCAAGCCACCGGCCGACGCGTTGATTCTGGCAATCGCCACCGACAACAACGTGCGCCTGCAAAAGCTCAAGGCCAACGAGTGCCAGATCGCGCTGTATCCGAAACCGGATGACATCCCGAGCATCAAGAAAGACAGCAATCTGAAGGTCGATGAACTGAACGCGATGACCGTTTCGTACATCGCCATGAACACCCAACACAAATACATGAGCGACGTGCGCGTGCGTAAGGCGATCGATATCGCCTTCGACAAAGCCGCTTACGTCAATGCACTGTTCGGCAAGGGCAACGCGACCGTCGCGGTCAACCCGTACCCGGATACCCTGCTCGGTTACAACAACGAACTGAAGAATCCGCCACGCGACCTCGACAAGGCTCGCGCCCTGCTCAAGGAAGCCGGGGTTCCAGAAGGCACCACGTTTACCCTGTTTACCCGCAACGGCGGTGGTCCGACCAATCCGAACCCGATGCTCGGCGCACAAATGATGCAGGCTGACCTGGCGAAAGTCGGGATCAAGATCGACATCCGTGTGATGGAATGGGGCGAGATGCTTAAACGCGCCAAGGCCGGCGAGCACGACATGGTCTCGGCCGGATGGGCGGGCGACAACGGCGACCCGGATAACTTCCTGACGCCTATGCTCAGTTGCGAAGCGGCCAAGAACGGCGAAAACTACGCGCGCTGGTGCAGCGAGAAGTTCCAGGCGCTGATCGACGAAGCACGAGCTAAAGTAGATCCGGCCGAACGCGCCAAGCTGTATGAACAAGCCCAGGTGATCTTTAACCAGGATCAACCATGGATCAGCATGGCCCACACGCGGATGTTTACTGCAATGCGCAACAACGTAGAGGGCTATCACATCAGCCCCCTGACAACTAATAACTTCGCCACTACCCAGGTGAAGTAGATAAGAAACTCCCGGCCTCCCTGACCCCAGGGAAGCCGGGCACGCCTAACCGGCTGATGAGGTACCACACAAGATGTTTAGTTTTATTGCCCGCCGACTGGGGTTGTTGATCCCCACGTTTTTCGGCATCACCTTGCTGACTTTCGCGTTGATTCGCATGATTCCGGGCGACCCCGTGGAAGTGATGATGGGCGAACGTCGGGTCGACCCCGAAATGCACGCTCAGGCAATGGAACGCCTAGGTCTGAACAAACCGTTGTATGCCCAGTATCTGGACTACATCGGCAAACTGGCCCACGGCGATCTCGGCGAATCCCTGCGTACCCGTGAGAGCGTCTGGACCGAGTTCACCTCCCTTTTCCCGGCGACCCTGGAACTGTCCATGGCCGCCCTGCTGTTCGCCGGCATTCTGGGCCTCTTGGCCGGGGTGATCGCGGCACTCAAACGAGGATCCCTGTTCGACCACGGGGTGATGGGCATCTCCCTGGCGGGGTATTCGATGCCGATCTTCTGGTGGGGCCTGATCCTGATCATGTTCTTCTCGGTGAGCCTGGGCTGGACGCCGGTTTCCGGGCGGATCGACCTGCTTTACGACATCGAGCCACGCACCGGTTTCATGTTGATCGATACGCTGCTGGCCGATGACGTCGGCGCGTTCTTCGATGCGCTGCATCACCTGATTCTGCCGGCCATCGTGCTCGGCACCATTCCACTGGCAGTGATCGCGCGGATGACCCGTTCGTCGATGCTTGAAGTGCTGCGCGAAGACTACATCCGCACCGCCAAGGCCAAAGGCCTGTCGCCGTCGCGCGTAGTGTTCGTCCACGGTCTGCGCAACGCGCTGATTCCGGTACTCACCGTGGTCGGCCTGCAAGTCGGCACCCTGCTGGCCGGTGCAGTCCTGACCGAAACCATTTTCTCCTGGCCCGGCATCGGTAAATGGCTGATCGAAGCCATCGGCGCCCGGGACTACCCGGTTGTGCAAAACGGCATCCTGTTAATCGCCTGCCTGGTGATTCTGGTCAACTTCGTAGTGGACATCCTCTACGGCTTTGCCAACCCACGCATCCGTCATCAGCGCTGAGATCATGACCATGACCACTCCAACTCCAGCGGTAGCAGTCGATCAAAGCCTGCTGTATCCGTCCCCGTACAAAGAATTCTGGCAAGCCTTCTCCAAGAACAAAGGCGCGGTTGCCGGCCTGCTGTTCATGCTGCTGATCATCTTCTGCGCGCTGTTCGCGCCGTGGGTTGCGCCGCATAACCCGAGCGAGCAATACCGTGACTTCCTGCTGACGCCGCCGGCGTGGCTTGAAGGCGGGCAGATGCAGTTTTTGCTCGGTACCGATGAACTGGGTCGCGACCTGCTGTCGCGTCTGATCCAGGGTTCGCGCCTGTCGCTGCTGATCGGCTTGTCGTCGGTGGTGATGTCGCTGATCCCGGGGATTCTGCTCGGTCTGTTCGCCGGCTTCTTCCCGAAGATGATTGGCCCGACCATCATGCGTCTGATGGACATCATGCTGGCCCTGCCGTCCTTGCTGCTGGCTGTGGCGATCGTCGCCATCCTCGGCCCTGGCCTGATCAACACCGTGATCGCTATCGCTGTGGTGTCCTTGCCGTCCTACGTACGTCTGACCCGTGCAGCCGTGATGGGCGAACTGAACCGCGACTACGTGACCGCCGCGCGCCTGGCCGGTGCCGGTCTGCCACGCCTGATGTTCATCACCGTACTGCCGAACTGCATGGCGCCGCTGATCGTTCAGGCAACCTTGAGCTTCTCCTCGGCGATTCTCGATGCCGCCGCCCTGGGCTTCCTCGGCCTTGGCGTACAACCGCCAACCCCTGAGTGGGGCACCATGCTGGCCTCGGCCCGCGACTACATCGAACGCGCCTGGTGGGTGGTGAGCCTGCCCGGTTTGACCATTTTGCTCAGCGTGCTGGCAATCAACCTGATGGGCGACGGTCTGCGCGATGCGCTGGACCCGAAACTCAAGAACGCCGCCTGAGGAGATTCCAATGTCACTGTTAGAAATCAAGAATCTCAACGTTCGTTTCGGCGACAAGACGGCTACACCCGTTGTTGATGGACTCGACCTGAAAGTCGACAAAGGCGAAGTGCTGGCCATCGTTGGCGAATCGGGTTCGGGTAAATCCGTGACCATGATGGCGCTGATGGGGCTGATTGAGCATCCCGGCATCGTGACCGCCGACTCGCTCAGCTTTGACGGCAAAGACATGCTCAAACTGAGCAATCGTCAACGTCGGCAAATCGTCGGCAAAGACTTGTCGATGGTGTTCCAGGATCCGATGACCGCGCTCAACCCGAGCTACACCGTAGGTTTCCAGATCGAAGAAGTGCTGCGCCTGCACCTGAAAATGTCCGGCAAGCAAGCGCGCAAACGTGCGATCGAACTGCTGGAAAAAGTTGAAATCCCAGGCGCCGCGAGCCGTATGGACGCCTACCCGCATCAACTTTCGGGCGGTATGAGCCAGCGTGTTGCAATCGCCATGGCGATTGCCGGTGAGCCGAAACTGCTGATCGCGGATGAGCCGACCACGGCACTCGACGTGACGATTCAGGCACAGATCATGGATCTGCTGCTGGCGTTGCAGAAAGAACAGAACATGGGCCTGGTGCTGATCACCCACGACCTCGCCGTCGTGGCCGAAACCGCCCAGCGCGTGTGCGTGATGTACGCAGGGCAAGCCGTTGAAGTCGGTCAGGTGCCACAACTGTTCGACATCCCGGCGCACCCATACAGCGAAGCGCTGCTCAAGGCGATTCCGGAACACAGCCAGGGCGCCGAGCGCCTGGCGACGCTGCCGGGCATCGTCCCGGGCCGTTACGACCGTCCGCAGGGTTGCCTGCTGTCGCCACGCTGCCCGTACGTGCAAGACAGCTGCCGCACGCAGCGTCCGACCCTTGACCCGAAAAGCAACAGCCTCGCCCGCTGCTTCTACCCGCTGAACCAGGAGGTGGCGTAATGGCCGTCGTACTTACCGCCCGCGACCTGACCCGTCACTACGAAGTCTCCCGTGGCCTGTTCAAGGGCCACGCGACCGTGCGCGCCCTCAACGGTGTGTCGTTCGAACTGGAGGCCGGCAAGACCCTCGCGGTTGTCGGCGAGTCGGGCTGCGGCAAATCCACCCTCGCCCGCGCCCTGACCCTGATTGAAGAACCGTCGTCCGGCTCCTTGAAAATCGCCGGCCAGGAAGTGGCCGGTGCCGACAAGGCCCAGCGCAAGCAACTGCGCAAAGACGTGCAGATGGTGTTCCAGAGCCCGTACGCGTCGTTGAACCCACGGCAGAAAGTCGGTGATCAACTCGGCGAGCCGCTGCTGATCAACACCAACCTGTCCGCCGCCGAGCGTCGCGAAAAAGTCCAGGCGATGATGAAGCAGGTCGGCTTGCGTCCCGAGCACTACCAGCGTTATCCGCACATGTTCTCCGGCGGTCAGCGCCAGCGGATCGCCCTCGCTCGCGCGATGATGCTGCAACCGAAAGTGCTGGTGGCAGACGAACCGACTTCGGCGCTGGACGTGTCGATTCAGGCGCAGGTGCTGAACCTGTTCATGGATCTGCAGCAGGAGTTCAACACCGCCTACGTGTTCATCTCGCACAACCTGGCGGTAGTGCAACACGTGGCCGATGACGTGATGGTGATGTACCTCGGTCGCCCGGTGGAAATGGGCCCGAAAAACGACATCTACGAACGCCCTCTGCACCCGTACACCCAGGCGTTGCTGTCGGCGACCCCGACCATTCACCCGGACCCGAACAAGCCGAAAATCAAAATCGTCGGCGAATTGCCCAACCCGCTGAACCCGCCGCCGGGCTGTGCGTTCCACAAGCGCTGCCCGTATGCCACCGAGCGTTGCAGCACTGAAGAGCCGGCCCTGCGCCCTCTCGACAACCGCCAAGTGGCTTGCCACTACGCGGAGCAGTTCCTCGACGGCGCGGCGTAAGGCACAACACCTGTAGGAGCTGCGGCACGCTGCGATCTTTCTTTTGATTTTTAGAATCAAGATCAAAAGATCGCAGCGTGCCGCAGTGCCTACAGGGATTGAGTTGTTTGTGATTCAAGTGTTGAGCAAACCCCTTCCACCTCGATTGCGCATCGGTCGAGGTAGAAGGGGTTTTCTTTTGCCTGAAATCTACGTCTGGCTGTCGCCCTCGTCATCGCTGTCCGGCTCATCGGTTGTCGAGTCGTCATCATCCTCGCTGCCGCCCTGCCCCTGATCACCCGGCTCGGACTCGGACTTGGCCAACATCAAGCCGCTGTGCCCCACCTGCCCGTTAAAGGCCTGGGAATCATGATCCTCGCACTCGGCCCAGGCCGTCGCGGTGCCGAGGGACAGCATGACCATCACTTTCAACAGCAGTAAAACCCGTAGAAACCTGTTTTTCATGATCGATTCCATCCTGTGCAGGTGAAACACCAATGCCGATCCGGCGCTGAATGAAATCTAGTTCCGATCAGCCGGGTTCACCAGATAGGACGTTATCGAAGCCATAGAAATGCCGTCGCCCGGCAGAACGCTTTCGAATAATCCCTAGTACCGATTCGGCTAAGCAGCACGTGCAGCCATTTAGAGGGTGGACGCACGGGTTGCCCGCCACGCCAACGGGATCGCCGCCAGCGCGAGTACGGCACTGACCACCCAGACACTGTGCCCGCCAAATTGGCCGTAGATCTGCCCGCCCAGCACTGGCGACAACAGTGCGCTGGCGCTCCAGCACATGAAGAACAGGCCGAAGTACTGCCCGCTTTTGCCACCCTGCGCGTGTTGCATGACCAGCACATTCAACGGCGGCATGAACAGCGCCTCGCCCAGTGTCCAGATCAGCGTCGACAAACAGACATAAGCCAGCCCGGACCCCAGCGGCAACATGCCCAGCCCGATGGCCAGCAACACGCAACCGGCGACCAGTTGTGCACGCACGCCCCAGCGCTCGCCCCAATGGCTCAGCGGAATCTGCAAGGTCACCACCAGCACCGCGTTCAAGGCGAACTGCCAGCCGATGGCCTCGGTGCTCAAACGGTAGTAATCGGTGAGGTAATTGCCAAGCATGCTGTAGACCGTGTCGAAGGCCATGCCGAGCAGAACGGCCGCAGCCAGCAGCCATAGAAATGGCCGGTCGCGATAGGGGACACCAGGGGATTCAGCGCTGTCGGCTGAGTGCTCCGGTGCGAGCACCGAACGGCGCCATGTCGTGCGGACAAACCACAGCAAGGCCAGCAACGTCATCGCCGCACTGGCGAAGAACACCCAGCGAAAATCAGTCTGCGCCAGCAGCCCGCCAGCAATGCCGGCGGCGGCCATACCGAGGTTGCGCGCGACCCGGCTCAAAGCCTGCGCGCGTGAGCGTTGCGCGGTTTCGCAATACTCCATGATCAGCCGCTGATGCAGCGTGCGGATCGCCCCATCGAGTACGCCACTGAACAGCAACAACGCCGCGAGCCACGGCACCTCGGTCACCAGCCCCAACAGCAGCAGAGTCCATGCCGACAGGAAAAACAGCGCCGCCGTAAGCCGCGCCGTGGGAAAGCGGTCGCTGAGCAACCCGCCGACCATCGAACCGATCAACAGTCCCGCGCCGTAACCGGACAGCAGCCAGCCAACGGTCTCAATCGCCAGCCCCAGTTCCTGACGCAGATACAGCGCCATGAACAACTTGACCATGCTGCTCAGAC
Source organism: Pseudomonas sp. LBUM1648 (assembly GCF_059716145.1). NCBI lineage: Bacteria > Pseudomonadati > Pseudomonadota > Gammaproteobacteria > Pseudomonadales > Pseudomonadaceae > Pseudomonas > Pseudomonas sp. LBUM1648. The sequence continues at coordinate 929,283 of NZ_CP166808.1, read as the reverse complement.
GATTGATGAACAGCAGCGCCGCGAGCACCCAGGCCATGACGCCGAAATAGCCATCGAGTCGTAACAGGTGAGTCAGTCGACTCGTCATTCCATTGACCTCTCAAAGCGACGTTCGTGAACCTGAAACACTAACGGCCAGCTCGCTGGTTGTCGCGCTCAAGTATGCCGAGATCACAAAAAACGGAGTCGCCCTACAACCCCCTGTAGATACCGTCTTGCCCCTCATCGGGCAAGGGCAATTTTCGGGTCAAATGGCTGGCCCGATTTAAGAACGGCGTAGACAAAATGTAGGAGTTTGCGCATCGCTGCACAGATGATTTGCTTGGGGGCCTTGCCGTTGGCCTTCAAGCGGTCCTTCATGGCGATGATTGCCTTGTTGTGCTTCAGTGCAACCAACCCAGGCATGTATAGACCCGCCCGAACGCGAGCCGATCCGATCCTCGAAATCACTGTTCTGCCTTTGAATTTTCCCGAGTCCTGCAGCTTTGGGTTCAACCCGGCGGCAGCGACCAGCTTGCGAGGGTCGTCATATTTACGCAGGTCGCCCAACTCGGCCAGCAGCCGCTCAAGGGTTTTCTGGCCGATACCGTCGATGGTCACGATCAAGTCGCGCATTTGGCGCATGTCTGGATCATCGTCGATGTGTTTTTTGATTGATTTGTGAGTTTCAACGATCTCTTTCTCGATGTGACGCAGCACAGAGTTGATCGAGTCTTTGACCTTTTCGTCGGATACATCCAGGCGATTGAGCTCCATTTGCTCCATTTCCTGAAGGTCATCCAAGCGACGTACCATCGCCTTTAGCTGACGATATTTCAGCGGCTCTGGAGCCCAAAGCTGAAGCTTTTCAGCCTTTTCCCGAGCAAAGTCAGCGATCAATTTGGCGTCGCTTTTGTCGGTTTTGATCCGGCGCAGCTCGCTGTCGGCGTAAGCGTGGGTCGTAGCCGGATTGACGACGCAGACCCGGTAACCCTTGTTGTAGACGAACTCGGCAAGTTCCAGGTGATAAACGCTGGTGGCTTCCATCACGATCAGAGCTGTAGGCTCGACCTGCTTGTTCAGCCAGGCGTCAAACTCTTTGAAACCTTTTGAGTCGTTAGCCAGTTTGGCCTTGGTTTTGTGCTTGCCGTTTGGCAGGTGAGTGGCGATATCAAAGGTATTTTTAGCGACATCGACGCCGACGAAATTGGACATGACCGTTTCTCCATTAATCCGTTTTCGATCATCACTGCACTCTGTCCAACCTTGCGAATGCGGGCTCTCGCCAGAGACGGGCCCAAGATACCGTTCGAACTATACGAGTGAGTGTGGAGGGCTGGAGCACGATCTACATCACAGGCAAAAAGCCTAAGGAGCTGCACGGCTTCCAAGTCCCTCCCTCGATGATCAGTCGAGAACTATCGCTCCTGACGGAGCGATAGTCGAGATACAAGGAGCTGCCGCAGGCTGCGATCTTTTGACTTTGCTGCTTTCGGAAGCTCAGTTGTTGAGTGCACTCAGCTAGAAAATGGTCGGCTGTAAGGCCGCCATCGCTGGCAAGCCAAGCTCCCACAGAAAAGCAAAATCAAGATCAAAAGATCGCAGCCTTCGGCAGCTCATACACAGGATGAGCGCAAGCTCGGCTGCAGCTCTTGATCTTGATCCACAGGCCGCGTCGGCAGGCTGAGTGGAGGGATTGATCCGGGGTGGGCGCGAAGCGCCGTTTGGCGGAGCCAAACACATCGAAAGGAGGTGCAGCGAAGCAAACCGGAAGCGATGCGGCCGGATCAATTCCGGAGCGAAGGAACCCCGAGCCTCAGCGAGCGGGCCGTACGTTGCGGCAAGCCTTTTTGGGTACTTTTTCGGCGTTTGGAAAAAGTACCTCGCCGTAAGGGCGAAACCGCCAGCCGCAACACCCAAAAAAACGGATATTCACAAAGAACACCCAGAGCCTGGTCGGCCCACAGGCCGCCAAGACCAAAAAAAGCCCCCGAGGCGTACACCTCAGGGGCTTCGGACATAACAGCTCAGCGCTTAGTGATGCTCACGCGTCGCCCGGAACTTCACATCCGGCCAACGCTCTTCCATCAACGCCAGGTTAACCCGCGTCGGTGCGAGATAAGTCAGGTGACCACCGCCGTCCAATGCCAGGTTCTCCACAGCCTTGTTGGAAAACTCCTCAAGCTTCTTCTTGTCGTCGCATTCAATCCAGCGCGCCGAGTAAACAGTGATCGGCTCATAGGAGCACTCGACCTTGTATTCCTCTTTCAAACGACTGGCGACCACATCGAACTGCAGCACACCCACGGCGCCGAGAATGATGTCGTTGCTGCGCTCCGGGAAGAACACCTGAGTCGCGCCCTCTTCGGCCAATTGCTGCAGACCTTGGCGCAGTTGCTTGGATTTCAGCGGATCGCGCAGACGCACGCGACGGAACAGTTCCGGCGCAAAGTGTGGGATGCCGGTGAAGCTCAGGGCTTCGCCTTCGCTGAAGGTGTCGCCAATCTGGATCGTGCCGTGGTTGTGCAGACCGATGATGTCGCCCGCAAACGCCTCTTCCAGTTGCTCACGCTCGGAAGAGAAGAACGTCAGGGCGTCGCCGATGCGCACGTCCTTGCCGGTACGCACATGGCGCATCTTCATGCCTTTTTCGTATTTGCCAGAGCAGATACGCATGAAAGCGATGCGGTCGCGGTGTTTCGGGTCCATGTTCGCCTGGATCTTGAAGATGAAGCCCGAGAACTTCTCTTCCACCGGCTCCACGGTGCGCTCGTTGGCCACACGGGCCAGCGGGCGTGGCGCCCAGTCAACGACTGCGTCCAGGACGTGGTCAACACCGAAGTTGCCCAGCGCGGTACCGAAGAACACCGGGGTCAGTTGACCGTCGAGGAACTCCTGCTGGTTGAACTCGTGGCAGGCACCCTGCACAAGCTCAAGCTGTTCGATGAAGCGCTCGTACTCGTCGCCCAGATGCGCGCGCGCTTCGTCGGAGTCGAGCTTCTCGATGATCTTGGTTTCGGTGCGTTCGTGACCGTGACCGGCGGTGTAGACAATGATGTAGTCGTCGGCCAGGTGGTACACGCCCTTGAAGTCGCGGTAGCAACCGATCGGCCAGGTGATCGGCGCAGCCTTGATCTTCAGGACGGCTTCGATCTCGTCGAGCAGTTCGATCGGGTCGCGGATATCACGGTCGAGTTTGTTGATGAAGCTGACGATCGGCGTGTCACGCAGACGGCAGACGTCCATCAGCGCGATGGTCCGTGGCTCGACACCTTTACCGCCGTCGAGAACCATCAATGCCGAGTCCACCGCCGTCAGGGTGCGGTAGGTATCTTCGGAGAAGTCTTCGTGGCCCGGGGTGTCGAGCAGGTTGACCATGTGGTCGCGATACGGGAACTGCATGACCGACGTGGTAATGGAAATACCACGCTGCTTCTCCATCTCCATCCAGTCGGATGTCGCATGGCGGTCGGATTTACGGGATTTCACCGTGCCGGCCACAGCAATCGCCTTGCCCATCAACAGGAGCTTTTCGGTGATCGTGGTTTTACCGGCATCGGGGTGGGAAATAATGGCGAAAGTGCGGCGTTTCGCGACTTCGGCGGCCTGGTTGGTCATGGGAAATCGCCTGGCGGTGATTCAAAAAAGGGCCGCGATTATAGCCCAAGTCAGTGCAATAACCGAACCGTTGAGCACATTAAGGGTGGCCAAATGCTGCCTCAGATGGGAACCTTTTAAAGCACGGAGACGTCCATCCCCTGTTACGACATTTCGTCAGGGGCTGAAAAATCAGCAAGTTAGCCTGACGAGGCTGCGCTCATGGCTCGCTTTCAGACCGCTTTTTGCCGGTGCTGAGGGAGCTGCTTCTCGCGAACGTTTTTCCCGGCAGCCAAGGTTTGGCATGCCACACGGGATTGCGCTCGCCGACTATAAAAAAGGAGTCCGCCTGTGGCTATCCGCTATGGCAAAGGGCTGATGGGAGGTGCGGTGGTTATCGCGCTCCTGGCCCTGCTGGTCCACTGGATCGGCATCAACACGATCGAACACTACCGCGACGATTTGTTGTTTTACCTGCAAGCTCATCTGATTCTCGTCCTCGCTTCAATGCTGGCCGCCCTTGTCGTGGGCATCCCCGCCGGCATCTTCCTCAGTCGCCCGACCATGGTCGGCCGTGCTGAACGCTTCATGCAGATTTTCAATATCGGTAACACCGTGCCGCCGCTGGCCGTTCTCGCGATTGCCCTGGGGATTCTGGGCATCGGCAGTGGTCCGGCGATCTTCGCTTTATTCCTCGCCTCGTTGCTGCCGATTGTGCGCAACACCTACGAAGGCCTGAAGAACGTTCAGGGTTCACTCAAAGAAGCCGCCGTCGGCATCGGCATGACCCCACGTCAGGTGCTGTGGCGAGTCGAGTTGCCCAACGCCGTGCCAATCATCGTCGGTGGCGTTCGTGTCGCGCTGGCGATCAACGTCGGGACCGCGCCGCTGGCGTTCCTGATCGGCGCCAACAGCCTTGGCAGCCTGATCTTCCCCGGCATCGCCCTGAACAATCAGCCGCAACTGCTGCTCGGCGCCGCGTGTACCGCGCTGCTGGCCTTGCTGCTCGATGGCGTGGTCACCCTCGCCAGCCGTCTCTGGCTGGAACGCGGTTTGCGCCCGTCTTAAGGCTCTTGCGAAGGAATGAATATGAAACGACTTAGCTTGATCTCAGGCCTGATCCTGAGCAGTGCCCTGCTGTTCGCAGGCATCGCCCAAGCCGCTGAAAAACCGGTCATCCGCCTCGGCGCCCGGGTGTTCACCGAGCAAACCCTGCTCGCCGAAATCACCGCGCAATACTTGCGCAGCAAAGGCTACGACGCGCAGATCACCGGCGGTCTGGGCAGCAACCTTGCCCGCAGCGCCCACGAAAGCGGGCAACTGGACATGCTCTGGGAGTACACCGGCGTCTCCTTGGTGGCCTACAACCATGTCACCGAAAAACTCGACAGCGCCCAGTCCTACGCCCGGGTCAAAGAACTCGACGCGAAGAAGGGACTGGTCTGGCTCACGCCGTCGAAATTCAGCAATACCTACGCCCTCGCCCTGCCGAAAAACGTCGCCGAGCAATATCCACAGATCAGCAACATCAGCCAGTTGAACGAAGTGCTGCGCGCTGAAGCCAAGACCAATCACCTGGTGGCGCTGGACACCGAGTTCGCCAACCGTTCAGACGGTCTGGACGGCATGGTCAAGCTCTACGACATGAACCTGAGCCGCAAGAACATCCGCCAGATGGATGCGGGGCTGGTCTACACCGCACTGCGTAACGGTCAGGTGTTTGCCGGTCTGGTTTACACCACTGACGGTCGCCTGAATGCCTTCGGCCTCAAGCTGCTGGAAGACGACAAGCATTACTTCCCCGACTACACCGCAGCTCCCGTAGTGCGTCAGGCCTACCTCGACGCGCACCCGAAACTCGCCGAGCAGCTCAAGCCGCTGGCCGAACTGTTCGATGACGAAACCATGCGCCAGCTCAACGCGCGGGTCGATGTCGATCATGAAAGCCCGTCGTCGGTTGCCGCCGATTTCCTGCGCCAGCATCCACTGAATTAAGAGAGGAGAAGTCATGGAATTCTTGAACGCCTTTTCCCATCTCGACTGGCAGCAGGTGATGCACCTGACCTGGCAGCACATCACCCTGGTCGGCATCGCTGTGACGCTGGCGATCGTCGTCGGTGTACCACTTGGCATTCTGATGACGCGCTTCCCGACACTCGCCGGCCCCTTGCAGGCCAGCGCCACGGTGCTGCTGACCGTGCCGTCGATTGCCCTGTTTGGTTTGCTGCTGCCGTTCTACTCCAAATTCGGCCAGGGCCTCGGCCCAATGCCGGCGATCACTGCCGTGTTCCTTTATTCACTGCTGCCGATCATGCGCAACACCTACCTCGCCCTCACGGGTGTGGAACCGGGCATTCGTGAAGCCGCACGCGGCATCGGCATGACCTTCGGCCAGCGCCTGCGCATGGTCGAGCTGCCGATCGCAGTGCCGGTGATCCTCGCTGGTGTGCGCACCGCCGTGGTGATGAACATCGGCGTGATGACCATCGCCGCGACCATCGGCGCCGGTGGCCTCGGTGTGTTGATCCTCGCTTCAATCAGCCGCAGCGACATGTCGATGCTTATCGTCGGCGCGCTGCTGGTCAGTCTTCTGGCGATTTTCGCCGACCTCTTCCTGCAGTGGCTGCAACGTTCGCTGACTCCAAAAGGATTACTCAAATGATCGAACTTCAAAACCTCAGCAAGACCTTCCAAAGCAACGGCAAAGATGTGAAAGCCGTGGACTCGGTGAGCCTGACCGTCAATGAAGGCGAAATCTGTGTGTTCCTCGGGCCATCGGGCTGCGGCAAAAGCACCACGCTGAAGATGATCAACCGCCTGATCAAACCGACCTCGGGCAAGATCCTGATCAACGGCGAAGACACCACCGATCTCGACGAAGTGACCCTGCGCCGCAACATCGGTTACGTGATCCAGCAGATCGGTCTGTTCCCCAACATGACCATCGAAGAGAACATCGTCGTGGTGCCGAAACTGCTCGGCTGGGACAAACAGAAGTGCCACGACCGCGCCCGCGAACTGATGAGCATGATCAAGCTTGAGCCCAAGCAGTATCTGCATCGTTATCCGCGTGAATTGTCCGGTGGCCAGCAACAACGCATCGGCGTGATCCGCGCACTGGCAGCTGATGCACCGCTATTGCTGATGGACGAACCGTTCGGCGCGGTCGACCCGATCAACCGCGAGATGATCCAGAACGAGTTCTTCGAGATGCAGCGCGCGCTGAACAAGACCGTGATCATGGTCAGCCACGACATCGACGAAGCAATCAAACTGGGCGACAAGATCGCGATCTTCCGTGCCGGCAAACTGTTGCAGATCGATCACCCGGACACCCTGCTCGCGCATCCGGCGGACGACTTCGTGAGCAGCTTCGTCGGTCAGGACAGCACACTGAAACGCTTGCTGTTGGTCAAGGCTGAAGACGCGGCGGACAACGCGCCGTCGGTGAGCCCGGAAACCCCGGTGGCCGATGCGCTGGAGTTGATGGACGAGCATGACCGTCGTTACGTGGTGGTTACCTGTGCCGAGAACAAGGCACTGGGTTACGTGCGTCGTCGCGACCTGCACCGCCAGACCGGCACCTGCGCGCAGTACCTGCGTGAGTTCAACGCCACGGCGGCGTACGACGAACACTTGCGTATCCTGCTGTCGCGCATGTACGAGTTCAACCGTGCGTGGTTGCCGGTGATGGATGCCGAGCGAGTGTTCCTGGGCGAGGTGACGCAGGAGTCGATTGCGGCATATCTGAGCTCGGGCAGATCCCGTGGGGGCAAGACCAGCATCGTCTCTCCCGCCGAGACTGCACCGGCCTGACAGAAGGCCGCCTGCGTCTCTTTCAAGGGGCACGGGCGGTCCGCTCTGATCAGGAAGAAATGGCCTGGTCTGCGGGGATGAACTCGAACCGCACATCAGCCGCCGTTGTCTGCGGCAACGTGATCTTGATCGCTGGAATCCAGATACCCGTCTGCCCCTTGAAATCTCGCTGGTCATACTGCGCGCCGGCCTTGCCCGTATCGTTCACATAAAAAACCGCCTCGATCGGCAATGTCGCCCCCAGGTTCTGTGCCCACTTGGCCAGACGGAACTCATTCTGCGTACTAAAAGCGAAGGCTCCCCCTTGCCCCTGAGCCTTGACCGCTTCGTTAAAGGCGGTCGTGGCTCCCTGATCCAGAACATCGCGTACATCAAAACCGCAGAGCGAGCCATATTTGCTCGACTGCTGATTGTAATGCGCCAGGTATTGGGCAGCGGTATTAATGCCTTGGGATTGGCACGGCCGACTGGACGCTAACCCCGGGGTTTGGCCACAGCCCTGATCAGTACGAGCGGTCGTTGCACCATCCACCGGAAAGAAACAAAGTATTTCCGGCTCGATTTTTCCGATCGGTTTGAAAAAATAGGGATACAGGATAAATCCATTGTTATAGCCGAAGACCAGCTTGCTGAACTTCGCGTCAGCTCTAAGGTAGGAAAAAGATACCCCTGTAGACGTTGGATTGGGGTTCCAGAAATGAAACTGGGTGGAGTGTTGTGTAGCTCTCAACATGACGCCGGAACACAGAAATGCAGGTGCTCTCGGGTTGTCTCGGCACATGTTGACTTTATTGTGGTAGGCCTCCGTCAGATAGGCCGCGATTTGCGGCCCGGTGCCTGCGGCCATCACCCCCGATGCCTGGGCGCCAATCTGTTGCTCTTGATGAACGGCAACCGTTGGCGTCACGACCTCATGCCTCACGCATCCGGACAGCGTAAACACAATCAGCCATAGCCATAATCTGTTCACTACGATTCTCCCTGCGCTCGTTTGATTAATGAACTGCCGGGTCGATCATAGAAATAAAGCTGGACGTAAACACCTGTCAGAAATACTAGTGTTTCGCCCCTTTTCAAGGCCTATTCGAAATTAAAAAACCAGGCCTTATTTCTGTTTTTCTATGATGCGCGGAGCGTGTCAAACGGAGCACCGGGGAACATCAGCCTGTCATATCGGTCGGTTACATCAGTAGCGGGGCAAGACCGCACGACGGAAGCGTGCAAAAACGCGACATTTTTAGTTGATCTCACGCCCCTCACGCCCTAAAGTTCGCGCCGAACGTCCATGCTGGAAACGATCCATCCGGCTCAAGTACTGACGACGAGACAGCAAGGCCAAGGGAAAGAAGCTGCATTTCCCATGGCCTTTTTGCTTTCGGCGACATGCCTTGGGAAGTAGGCGAACCAAAGTGGGGATACGGAGGACGTTCATTTGCACCCATTGATCAATTCAGTTTGCCCTTAGGAGTCTCCCAGCATGTCGATCAACGTCGAAGATTATTTCGCGCGCGCCACTTTTGACAAAATGAAGGCGTTCGCCGACAAGCAAGAAACCCCGTTCGTGGTGATCGACACCGCGATGATCAGCCAGGCCTACGATGACCTGCGCGCCGGTTTCGAATTCGCCAAGGTCTACTACGCGGTCAAGGCCAACCCGGCCGTCGAGATCATCGACCTGCTCAAAGAGAAAGGTTCGAGCTTCGACATCGCCTCGATCTACGAGCTGGACAAAGTGATGGATCGCGGCGTCAGCGCCGACCGTATCAGCTACGGCAACACCATCAAGAAATCCAAGGACATCCGCTACTTCTATGAGAAGGGCGTGCGTCTGTTCTCCACCGACTCCGAAGCCGACCTGCGCAACATCGCCAAGGCTGCGCCGGGCTCGAAAGTTTATGTACGTATCCTTACCGAAGGCTCGACCACGGCCGACTGGCCACTGTCACGCAAATTCGGTTGCCAGACCGACATGGCCATGGATCTGCTGATCCTCGCTCGCGACCTGGGCCTGGTGCCTTACGGCATCTCGTTCCACGTTGGCTCGCAACAGCGCGACATCAGTGTTTGGGACGCAGCGATCGCCAAGGTCAAAGTGATCTTCGAACGTCTGAAAGAAGAAGACGGCATCCACCTGAAGCTGATCAACATGGGCGGTGGCTTCCCGGCCAACTACATCACCCGCACCAACAGCCTGGAAACCTACGCGGAAGAAATCATTCGCTTCCTGAAAGAAGACTTCGGTGATGACCTGCCGGAAATCATTCTGGAGCCGGGCCGTTCGCTGATCGCCAACGCCGGCATTCTGGTCAGCGAAGTGGTGCTGGTTGCACGTAAATCCCGCACCGCCGTCGAGCGTTGGGTGTACACCGATGTGGGCAAGTTCTCCGGCCTGATCGAAACCATGGACGAGGCGATCAAGTTCCCGATCTGGACCGAGAAAAAAGGCGAGATGGAAGAAGTCGTCATCGCCGGCCCGACCTGCGACAGCGCCGACATCATGTACGAGAACTACAAGTACGGCTTGCCGCTGAACCTGGCGATCGGTGATCGTCTGTACTGGTTGTCGACCGGTGCGTACACCACCAGTTACAGCGCAGTTGAGTTCAATGGCTTTCCGCCGCTGAAATCGTTCTACGTGTAACGCACACACGCCGAAATGCAAAAAGCCCATGACGTGTCATGGGCTTTTTCGTATCCGCCGATCCCCTACAAGGATTGCGCGTAGCGTTGAGAATATTGGTTGGCCATGGCCTGGATTCTGGGATCCGTTGCGCTCGCCAGCGTCTGACTCGCTACTCGCAGGAAATTCAGGTTGCCACCGGCCAAGGCCTTCTCAAGCCAGAAAATGGCTTCATCGACATTGCCCTCATCCGCCAACACCGCCGCGTAACTGAACTGCCCACGAAAATCTCCGCCCTCAGCCGAACGTCGATACCACTCGCGCGCCGCTGCCGAATCCGCGGGGCACACCTGCCCTTCTTCCAGATATCGCCCGAGCAAGTTCATCGATTTCGCATGGCCCGATTCGGCGGCACGCTGATAAAGCGCAAACGCCTGAAGATGATCCTCAGCCACGCCTCGTCCGGTCGCCCGCAAGTTGGCCAGGTTATACATCGCCCAGTCCAGCCCTGCCTCGGCGGCCATTCGATAATGTTGCGCCGCAACCGCGGCATCCAGTGCACAACCCCAGCCATGCTCGTGACAACGGCCGAGCATATTGCGCGCCATCAGATGCCCTCGCCCCGCAGCGATGCCGAACCAGCGCAGCGCCAGCGCTTGATCCTGGGCAATGCCTCGGCCATCGAGCAGGATCTGCCCGAGCAACGCCTGCGCCTCTAGGACACCCTCGCCCGCCGCCAGCAAAATCGCCTGTGCCGCACGGGCCGGGCTCTCTTCGAGCATGGCGCTGAGCTGCTCAACGTTGAGGACTTCTTCGCGGCGCAGATGAAAACTCATACCTCGACCCAGCGACGCAGCAGGTTGTGATAGGTGCCGGTGAGGCGGATCAGCGACGGGTGATCAGGCATGTCCTGGGTGAGCTGCTGGATCGCCCCGTCCATCTCGAACAGCAACGCGCGCTGACTGTCTTCGCGCACCAGACTTTGCGTCCAGAAGAACGACGCATACCGCGCGCCGCGAGTGACTGCATTGACCTTGTGCAGGCTGGTGCCGGGGTACAGCACCATGTCACCGGCGGGCAGTTTCACCCGTTGGGTGCCGAAGGTGTCCTGGATTTCCAGTTCGCCGCCGTCGTAATCCTCAGGTTCGCTGAAGAACAGTGTTGCCGACAGATCGGTACGCACCCGCTCGATGCTGCCCTTGGGCTGGCGCACGGCGTTGTCGATGTGGAAATCGAAACTGCCGCCAGCCGTGTAGCAGTTGAGTAACGGCGGGAACACTTTGTGTGGCAGCGCGGCAGACATGAACAGCGGGGTTTGCCACAGCCGTTCAAGCATTGCCGCGCCGATTTCCTTGGCCAGCGGATGGCCTTCAGGCAGTTGCAGATTGTGCTTGGCCTTGGCCGACTGGAAGCCGGCGGTGATCTTGCCATCGGCCCAATCCGCTTCTTCCAGCGCCTGGCGGATACGCTGCACTTCTTCTTTCGCGAACAGGCCGGGAATGTGCAGCAGCATGGCAAACGTACCTGATGGTAAAGGGGCGCCAATGGTATTGATTCTTATTGGCCAAGTAAAACCCGAGAGACGAATGAATCAGTAAAAACCGTAAGGCCAAATTGTAAAGAATGTAAATTCAGTGCGAATAACAATGTTTCGCAATTGATACGAATAACTGTTTACCCTATATTCCGCGACCTCAAATCCTTGGGGAGGGGAATAAAAATGGCACGTCAACACGCACAATTACCGGTCAGTTCACCACGCTTGCTCGCCTCTGCAATCGGCGTGGCAATCACCGCTGGCTCCGCCGGCCACATGGTGTTCGCCGCCGAAAAGACCGACAGCAAAGCTGCCGGCAATGCCATCGCCCTGGACGCCACGTCGATCACCGGCGAAGCCCAGGACGCGACTTCCTATCAGGTCGAGAAAGCCTCCTCGCCCAAGTACACCGCACCGCTGGTCGACACGCCGCGCTCGGTGACTGTGATTCCACAACAAGTCCTCAAGGATACCGGCGCCCTGAACATGCAGGACGCGCTGCGTACCGTGCCGGGCATCACCTTCGGTGCCGGTGAAGGCGGCAACCCGCAGGGCGACCGTCCGTTTATCCGTGGCTTCGACGCCCAGGGCGACACTTACCTGGACGGCGTGCGCGACACCGGTTCGCAGAGCCGCGAAATCTTCGCGGTGGAAAACATCGAAGTCAGCAAGGGTCCGAATTCCGCCATCGGCGGTCGCGGTGCGGCCGGCGGCAGCATCAACCTGGTGAGCAAGAAAGCGCACCTGGGCAACTCGTTCGACGGTGGCTTCACCTGGGGCTCCGACCAGACCCAGCGCTACACCCTCGACGGCAACTATCAGTTCAGCGACACCGCTGCCGGCCGTCTGAACCTGATGAGCCACGAGAGCAACGTCGCCGGTCGCGACAAGGTCGACTACGACCGCTGGGGTATCGCGCCATCGCTGGCCTTCGGCCTGGGCACCGACACCCGCGTCAACCTCGATTACTACCATCTCGAAAGCAACGACACCCCGGATTCGGGCGTGCCTTACACGCTGTCGAATCCGCGCTCCAAGTCCAATCCGGACAAGCCCTACGCCGGCGGTGATGACAGCAACTTCTACGGTCTGGATCGCGATTTCCGCAAGGGCCGCACCGACACCGCGACCTTCGCCATCGAGCATGACCTGAGCGACTCGCTGACGATCAAGAACACCCTGCGCCACGGCACCAGCATGCAGGACTACATCCTGACCCAGCCGGATGACAGCAAAGGCAACGTCAACAACGGCAGCGTCTGGCGTCGTGCGAACACTCGCGTGAGCAACACCGAGACCACCACCAACCAGACTGACTTGTTCGGCAACTTCTACGTCGCCGGCTTCAAGAACAGCTTCTCCACGGGCGTGGAATACACTCGCGAGGAAAGCAAGAAATCCTCGTACAACGTCAACACCGACACCACACCGCGCACCACTGCCGCGTCCACCAACTGCACCCCTTCGATGATCGGCGCAACGAGCGGCTACAACTGCACCTCGCTGTCGAACCCGAACCCGAACGATGCGTGGAACGGCGCGATCTCGCGCAACTACGCCGGCACCGACACCAAGGCCAACACCTACGCGCTGTATGTGTTCGACACCCTGGAATTGTCCGAGCAGTGGCTGGTGAACATGGGTCTGCGCTACGACCACTTCGACACCGAGTACAAGACCTACACCGCTGCTGGCGCCACCACCTCCAAGGGCGATGACACCAGCGAGTTCGTTACCGGTCAGTTCGGCGTGGTCTACAAACCGGCGGAAAACGGCAGCATCTATGCTTCTTACGCCACCTCCGCCACACCGCCGGGCAACACCCTCGGCGAAGGTCAGGAAGGCAACCCACTGGGTGGCACCCCGGATCGCAGCGGCAACCTGCTGAGCAGCGACATGGAGCCGGAAACCACCAAGAACTACGAAATCGGTACCAAGTGGGATCTGCTCAATGATCGCCTGTCGTTGACCGCCGACATCTTCCGTACCGAGAAAGAAAACGCGCGTGTGCAAGTCGATACCACGTCGTACGAAAACGCCGGCAAAACCCGCGTGCAAGGTATCGAACTGTCGGCCAGCGGCAAGATCACCGACAAATGGCAAGTGTTCGCCGGTTACGCCTACATGGACAGCGAGCAAGTTGATGGCGGCGCTTTGAACCGCGCCACCGACGGCAATCAACTGCCTAACACACCGAAAAACAGCGCCAGCCTGTGGACCACTTACCAAGTCACGCCGAAGCTGACCATCGGTGGCGGTGCGTTCTATGTCGACGACGTGTTCGGCAACGTGGCCAACACCACCATGGTCGACTCCTATGTTCGCTACGACGCAATGGCCGCTTACAAGCTGACCAAGAACGTCGACCTGCAACTCAACGTGCAAAACCTGACCAACGAAACCTATTACGACAAAGCCTTCTCGACCCACTTCGCCAACCAGGCGGCGGGCCGTACGGCACTGTTGAGCACCAACTTCCACTTCTAAGGAACCTGTAGGAGCTGCGGTACGCTGCGATCTTTTGATCCTGCTTTTGACTCTGGGAAATCCAAGAACAAAAGATCGCAGCGTGCCGCAGCGCCTACAAACAACAAAGCCCCGTTCATTAGATTGAACGGGGCTTTTGTGCGTAATCAAAGAAGCTCTCGATAACCCACGGCATAATGTGCGCCGTGATGACAATTTCCGAACGGACGGCGAGTGACGTGTTGAAGAAAACCCTGTTCCAGTTGCACTGGTTTTTTGGCATCACTGCCGGCCTGGTGCTGGCCCTGATGGGCATTACCGGCGCCGCCTATTCGTTTCAGGACGAGATCCTGCGGACGCTGAACCCGTCGGTGTTGCAGGTGGAAAAACAAGTTGCCGGCGTGCTGCCTCCCGTTGAACTGGTAGAACGCATCGAAGCCACCTCGGGCAAAAAAGTCTCGATGCTGTGGGTCGAGACCGACAGCGGCAACGCCGCGCGGGTGTACTTCACCCCGCCCAAAGGCGAGCGCCGTGGCGAGATGCGCTACTTCGATCCGTACACCGGCGAGTTCATGGGCAATGCCGTGGGTCAGGACTTCTTCGGCCTGATGCTGCAGTTGCACCGTTTCCTCGCCATGGGCGACACCGGTCGCAACATCACCGGCGCCTGCACCCTGATCCTGTTGTTCTTCTGCCTCTCGGGCCTTTACCTGCGCTGGCCGCGCCAGTGGAACAGCTGGCGTGTGTGGCTGACCCTCGACTGGAAGAAAAAGGGCCGCGCCTTCAACTGGGACCTCCACTCAGTAGCCGGCACCTGGTGCCTGTTGGTGTATCTGCTGCTGGCGCTGACCGGGTTGTCGTGGTCTTACGAGTGGTACAACAAGGGCCTGACCAGACTGCTTTCCGACGCCCCGCAAAACGAACGCGTACGCGGTGGTCGCGGGCCTGCGCCGCAAGGGCCTGCGCCCACAGCCGACTACGCCGCGATGTGGAGCAGCATCTACAGCGCCGCCGGTCCAGGCCTGTCTGCCTACAACATCCGCATGCCGCCCGTGGCTGGCCAACCGGCGACGGTGTTCTACCTGCTCGACAGCTCGCCCCATGATCGTGCGCTGAACCAGATCACCCTCGACCCGGCCACCGGCATCGTCAAACGCGTCGACCGCTACGCCGACAAGAGCTTCAAGGCGCAACTGCTGACGAGCATTTATGCACTGCACGTCGGCAGCTATTTCGGTCTCATCGGGCGGATCATCATCACTGTCGCCGCCATATGCATGCCGCTGTTTTTCATCACCGGGTGGCTGCTGTATCTGGATCGTCGCCGCAAGAAAAAGCAAATCAAAGATGCGCGCAAAGGCCTCGCACAACCGGCCGGCGATGCTCCGGCGTGGCTGATCGGCTTCGCCAGCCAGAGCGGTTTTGCCGAGCAACTGGCCTGGCAGACCGCCGGCCAATTGCAGGCCGCCGGGTTGCCGGTCAAGGTGCAGCCGCTGGCCAATGTCAGCGAACAGGATCTGCGTGATTCAACCAACGCGCTGTTTGTCGTCAGTACCTTCGGCGACGGCGAAGCGCCGGACAGCGCCCGTGGTTTCGAACGCAAGGTGCTGGGCAAAGCCTCGACACTCGACAGCTTGAACTACGCGGTACTGGGCCTCGGTGATCGTCAGTATCAACACTTCTGCGGGTTCGCCCGTCGTCTGCACCAATGGTTGAGCGAGCACGGCGGCAAGACCCTGTTTGCCCCGGTGGAAGTCGATAGCGGCGATCCGTATGCCCTGCGTCACTGGCAAACCCAGCTGGGCCAACTCACCGGGCAAGCACCGGTCGACACCTGGCAGGCGCCGAGCTACGACAACTGGACGCTGGTCCGCCGTGAACTCATGAACCCGGACAGCAGCGGTTCGCCGGTTTATCTGTTGGGCCTGAGCGCACCGAATACCAGCAGTTGGCTGGCCGGTGATCTGGTGGAAGTGCTGCCACGCAACTGCCCGTGGATCATCGAGCACTTCCTCGACGGCCTCGGCATTCGTGGCGAGACCACGGTGAACATCAACGGACTCGAAGAACCGCTTGATGTGGCACTGGCCTCGCGCCAACTGCCAGAGCATCGCGCGCATCTGGTGGGTCTGCATGCGCAGGCGCTGGTCGATGCCATGGTGCCGCTGGCCATGCGCGAATACTCGATCGCGTCGATTGCCGCTGACGGTTTGCTGGAGCTGATCGTGCGTCAGGAACAACACAGCGACGGCAGCCTTGGCGTCGGCTCCGGCTGGTTGACCGAGCATGCGCCGGTGGGTGGCAGCATCAGCTTGCGGGTGCGCCGAAACAGCGGCTTCCACTTGCCGAATGAACCGGTGCCGATGATTCTGATCGGTAACGGCACCGGCCTTGCCGGGTTGCGCAGTTTGCTCAAGGCGCGGATTGCCGACGGTCAACAACGTCAGTGGTTATTGTTTGGCGAACGTAATCGTGAATACGATTACCTGTGCCGTGCGGAGCTGGAAGAGTGGTTGATCAATGGTGATCTGGAGCGGCTGGATCTTGCGTTTTCGCGGGATCAGGCCGAGAAGATTTATGTGCAGGATCGGTTGCGTGAGTCGGCTGATGAGTTGAAGAAGTGGCTGGCCGACGGTGCTGTCATCTATATCTGTGGCAGCTTGCAGGGAATGGCATCAGGCGTGGACCAGGCACTCAACGAAATCCTCGGCGCCGCCGAAGTTGAACGTCTGATCGAACAGGGCCGTTATCGCAGGGACGTTTATTGAAATCACTGAAAAGCCCCTCACCCTAACCCTCTCCCGGGGGAGAGGGGACTGATTGGGAGATGCCGGAGAGTTACGCCGACCTGAACGCTCTGTGCCGAATCCATAATCGCCTTCGCGCGCTGTGCCAGATCCATTTCGCCATCCGCGTCTGTACCAAATCCATAATCGACTCGGTCTTTCAGGTCGATGTACAACCTGAAACAACTCCGTAGGCCCCCTCTCCCCATGGGAGAGGGCTGGGGTGAGGGTCGTGAACTAAAGTGAAATCTCAAGCCACTTCACAAGGATCGTGAAGCATGCCAAACCGCCCCACACTCGCTCAATTCGCCCGCCATTTACGCACTCACCAAACCGACTGTGAACACCTGCTCTGGCAAAGAATACGTTCGCGCCAAATCGTTAATCTCAAGTTCCGCAGGCAATTCCCCTGCCCGCCCTATGTGCTGGATTTTTATTGTGTTGAGTTGAAACTGGCCATCGAATTGGACGGCGGTCAGCACTATGAAACGGCGGGTGTGATTCACGACCAGCGTCGGACGCTGTTCCTTCAACGTCAGGGCATTGAGGTTGTGCGGTTTAGCAATCTGGAAGTGATTCAGCAGATGGGGGATGTGCTGGAGCAGATCATCAGGATTGCGGAGGGTCTGAAAAACCCCTCACCCTAGCCCTCTCGAAACGTCGGACCGCCCAAAGGGAGAGGGGACTGATTGGGGGATGCTACAGAGTTACGCCGACCTGAAAGCTCTGTGCCGAATCCATAATCGCCATTCGCGCGCTATGTCAAATCCATAATCAACCTGAAACTGCTTCACCAAATCCATAATCGACTCGGTCTCTCAGGTCGATGTATAACGCCAGACACCCCGGTCGGCCCCCTCTCCCTCAGGGAGAGGGCTGGGGTGAGGGTAGCTTTTGACTCCCCCCATCTCAAACCGGCTGCAACTTCTTCTCAAACACCGCCACCCCATCCAGATCCCGCAACACCACACTCATCTCCCCGCTCTGCCCTTCAATATTCACCTCGCCAAAAAACTGAAACCCGGCAAACGGTGAAGTGTTCTGTGCCGGCGGAGCCTTCTCGAACACCACCTCGGGGCCGAAGGTTTTATCCAATGGATTAGGTCCAAAACTCCCGGCGTTCAACGGCCCCGCGACAAATTCCCAGAACGGTTCGAAATCCTGAAACGCCGCACGATCGGGGTGGTAGTGATGCGCCGCGCAGTAATGCACGTCTGCCGTCAGGAAGACAAAATTGCGCACCTGTTGCGCTCGCAGATAACCGAGCAATTCAGCGATTTCCAACTCACGTCCCTGCGCTGGTCCCGGGTCGCCGTTGGCCACCGCTTCCCAGCGCGCCACGCCCGGGCTCACCTCGCCATCAGGCACGCCAAGACCAATCGGCATGTCGGCGGCAATCACCTTCCATTGGGCTTTCGATTTCTTCAAGCCACGCTTGAGCCAGTCCAGTTGCTCACGCCCCAAGAACGGTTTCGCCGCCCCGAGGTTGTCGTCGTTGGCTTCTCGATAACTGCGCATATCCAGCACAAACACATCGAGCATCGGCCCATAACTGATCTTGCGATAGATCCGCCCGCCACCGTCGGCCGCCTGTAAACGCATGGGCGAATATTCCAGCCAGGCCTTGCGCGCACGGCCGACCAGGGTGTGGATATCTTTTTCCTGATAACGCTCGTCGAGCTGTTTGCCGGGTGACCAGTTGTTGACCACTTCATGGTCGTCCCACTGCCAGATCTGCGGCACTTCGGCGTTGAAGCGGCGGATGTTTTCGTCCATCAGGTTGTAGCGGTAGTTGCCGCGATAGTCGTCGAGGGTCTGGGCGACTTTGCTCTTGGCTTCGGTGGTGATGTTGCGCCACACCCGACCGTTTTCGGTGGTCAGTTGGGCCGGCACCGGGCCGTCGGCGTAGATGGTGTCGCCGCTGTGGATAAAGAAGTCCGGCAGGCGCAGGCGCATCGCTTCGTAGATACGCATGCCGCCGATGTCCGGGTTGATGCCGAAGCCCTGGCCGACGGTGTCGCCGCTCCAGACGAAGCGAATATTGCGCCGCGCCGTCGGGGCGCTGCGCAAGTGGCCGAGCCACGGTTCGCTGGCCACACCAGTGCGAGCGTCCTTGAAGTACACGCGATAGAAAATCGCCTGATCGGCGGGCAGCCCGGTGAGCTCAACACGGGCGGTGAAATCGCTGTGGGCATCGGCGAGCGCCGAGACGACGCGGCGTGGATTGCGAAACTGGCTGCGGGTGTCCCACTCGACCACCATCCGCGCCGGACGATCGCTGCGGCTCCAGATCATCGCGCGGTCGCCTTGCAGGTCGCCGGACTGCACGCCATCGGTGAGTTGCGGACGATCCTTGACCGACGCAATCACCGCCGGCGCCAGGCTCGGCATCAACAGACCGGCGCCGACGACTTGCATGACACGCCGGCGGCCCACATTGAAATCGCTCATGCTGTTCTCCCTGAAAAAAGGAAAACTAAAGCACGCGATGATGAATCCGGCATGACAACACATCCTCCTGTGGGAGCGAGCCTGCTCGCGAAAGCGGTGTGCCAGTCAACATCCATGTGACTGACAGATTGCATTCGCGAGCAGGCTCGCTCCCACAGGGGATTTGTGTTGTCAGTCAGGCCTTGGCGGGTTCCAGCGCCAGCTCAACGGCCTCCGGGCGTTTGACCGTTGCGTAGACAACGGCGGTCAACAAACTCCCCGCCACAATCGCCAGCAGATACAGCAGCGCATGATTGATCGCATTCGGGATCAGCATGACGAACAAGCCACCGTGCGGCGCCATCAGTTTGCAGCCGAAGTACATCGACAACGCACCGGTCAGCGCACCGCCAGCGATGCTCGCCGGGATCACCCGCAATGGATCTTTCGCGGCAAACGGAATCGCCCCTTCGGAGATAAAGCACAGCCCCAGTACGAAGGCAGCCTTGCCGGCCTCGCGTTCGGTCTGGGCGAACTTGCGCCGGGTGATGAACGTGGCGATGCCCAGACCAATCGGCGGCACCATCCCGGCCGCCATGGTCGCGGCCATCGGCGCGTAACTCTGCGAGGCCAGCAGCCCCACCGAGAACGCATACGCGGCTTTGTTGATCGGCCCACCGAGGTCGACGCACATCATGCCGCCGAGCACGATCCCAAGCAGAATCGCGTTGGTGGTGCCCATGCTGTCGAGAAACTGCGTGAGCGCCGCGAGCATGCCCGCCACCGGTTTGCCGACCACGTAGATCATCACCAGGCCGGTGAACAGGCTGGCGAACAACGGGATGATCAGAATCGGTTTCAGTGCCTCAAGACTTTGCGGCAACGCGACATAACGACTGATCGCCTTGGCCGCATAACCAGCGATAAACCCGGCGACGATCCCGCCGATAAACCCGGCGCCCAAAGTGCTCGCCAACAGGCCGCCAATCATCCCCGGCGCCAGGCCTGGACGGTCGGCAATCGAGTAGGCGATGTAACCGGCCAGCAGCGGCACCATCAGCTTGAACGCGGTCTCGCCGCCGATCTGCATCAGTGCCGCCGCCAGTGTGCCTTCCTCTTTGAACGCGGTGATGCCGAAGACAAACGACAACGCGATCATCAAACCACCCGCCACCACCATCGGCAGCATGTACGACACGCCGGTCAACAGGTGTTTGTAGACGCCAGTTTTCTCCGACTTGGCCGGTGCCTTGCCGTCGCTGGCGGCGCTTTCCTGCTGGCCTTCAGCGAGGGCTTTTTTCAGTGTGGCTTCGGATTGCTTCAACGCAATGCCGGTGCCGCAGCGGTAGATTTTCTTGCCGGCGAATCGCTCGGTGGCGACGTCGATATCCGCCGCCAGCAGCACCACGTCAGCCTCGGCAATCGCTGTCGCGCTCAGCGGAGTTTTCGCGCCGACCGAGCCTTGGGTTTCGACCTGCAATTCATAGCCCAGACGCTTGGCCGTTTGCTGCAACGCCTCGGCCGCCATGAAGGTGTGGGCGACGCCGGTCGGGCACGCGGTGATGGCGACGATGCGTGGCGCACGCTGCGCAACGGCAGCCGGGGCAGCTGCGCTGGCGACATAAATTTCGGCTTCTTCGGCACCACGACGCAGCACCGCTTCGACGTCCTGAAGGGCTTGCGCCGGGGCAATCTGAAAGACCCGTTTGCCGACGAAACGCGTCATGTCGACGTTACCGGTGGCGACCAGCAACACCCACTCCGCCGCTTCGATGGTCGCTGCCGACAATTCACGTTCCGGGTGCGCCGCGTCGACCACTTCGACGCTGGTGCTCCAACCCTGACGCTGGGCCGCCGCATCGAGCAAACGGGCGCACAGCACACTGGTGACCATGCCGTTCGGGCAAGCCGTAACAATGGCTAACTTCATGACAAACCCTCTTATTGTTCTGTCAGGGGGCGCACGCGCACGCCCTGTTCGAGCTGCGCCAGTTGCGCGGCGTCGTTGATGCCAAAACCGATCTGAGTCACCGCCATTGCGGCAATCGCCGTGGCTGTGCGCAAGGTTTGCTCCGGCGTGTCGGCACTGAGCAAACCGTGGAGCATGCCGGCCAACAGTGAATCACCGGCACCCACGGTGCTGGCGACGCTGACCTTTGGCGGCGAGGCATGCAGCGCCGAGCCGACGCTGAACCAGTTCACGCCGTCGGCGCCGTGGGAGATCACCACGTGTTCGATGCCTTGCCCGTGCAACTGCGCCGCTGCGTGCGCCTCGGCGGCGTGGGAAACCACTTCGCAACCAAGCGCATCGGCCAACTCTTCCGTATTCGGTTTGATCAGCCACGGACTGGCCTTGAGCGCTTCGCGCAATGCTTCGCCGCTGGAATCGAGGGCGACTTTCAGGCCAAGGGAATTGAGCCGTTCGATCAGTTCGCGCAACCACCGTGCAGTCACGCCGCGCGGCAGACTGCCGGCGACCACGACCGCGTCGTGCCCCGGCGCAATCTGCACCAGACGATCGAGCAATGCCTGCTGCGCCGCTGCATCGACCACCGGCCCCGGGCCGTTGATGTCGGTGATACGGCCATCGCGCTCGGCGACTTTGATGTTGCTGCGCGTTTCGCCCGGTACACGGACAAACGCATCGACAAAGCCACGCTTGGCGAACAGGGTCTCGAACGCTTGCAGATTGTCTTCGCCGAGAAAGCCGCTGACTGTCAGTTGATGGCCGAGGTCGGCCAGCACCTGCGCGACGTTCACGCCTTTACCGGCAGCATGGGTGTGCATCTCATTGCTGCGATTGACCTGACCGGCAGCCAGTACCGGCAGCTCGACCGTGAGGTCCAGCGCCGGGTTGAGGGTCAGGGTGAGAATCTTGGCCATTACAGGGCCTCCACTAATGCACGCACTTCATTGGCGCTGCCCACGGTGAGGGCTTGTTGAGCAAGGGTTTGCGCCTGGGTCAGGCTGATTTCGCGGATGCGTGCCTTGACCTCGGCAATGCTGCGGCCGGACACGCTCAACTCATCGACACCGAGCCCGACCAGCACAGGTACTGCCAACGGATCGGCCGCCAGCTCACCGCACACGCCGACCCATTTGCCATGGGCATGGGCCGCACGCACGGTGATGTCGATCAGTTGCAGTACCGCCGGGTGCAAGCCGTCAGCCTGGGCCGACAGCGTCGGGTGACCACGGTCGATGGCCAGGGTGTATTGAGTCAGGTCGTTGGTGCCGACGCTGAAGAAGTCGACTTCCTTGGCCAGCACCGGCGCGAGCAACGCGGCGGACGGCACTTCGATCATGATCCCCAGTTGCAGATCGGCGACCGGGATTTCCAGACGCAGACGTTCGGTCATGTCGCGGGCCTGACGCCACTCTTCGACACTGCCGACCATCGGGAACATGATCCGCAATGGGCGGTTATCCGCCGAACGCAGCAAGGCACGCAATTGCGCTTCCATGATCTGCGGGCGCTGCAAGGTCAGGCGAATGCCGCGCACGCCGAGGAACGGGTTTTCTTCCTTGGCAATCGGCCAATAGGGCAGCGGTTTGTCACCGCCGACATCCAGCGTGCGCACCACCAGCGGTCGACCAGCGAGGCCGTCGAGGACGCGGCGGTATTCGGCTTCCTGAGTCGCCTCGTCCGGCGCCTGCGGGTGGGCCATGAAAATCAGTTCGGTGCGCAGCAGACCGATGCCTTCGGCGCCCTGCTCCACCGCACTGATCACACCGGCGCTTTCGCCGATGTTGGCGAACACTTCTACCGCGTGACCGTCGGTGGTGTGCGCCGGTTGATGGCGTTGTTCGGCGGCTGCTTTGAGGCGTTGCTCACGGGTGTCGCGTTCTTCGGTGGCGCGTTGCAGGGTCGCCGCATCGGCGTCGACATGCAGGCGACCGCGTTGGCCGTCGAGCAGCAACGGCGTGCCCGGCGCCAGCAGCAACACCGCTGCACCTGCACCGACCAGCGCCGGAATGCCCAAGGCACGGGCGACGATGGCGCTGTGCGCGGTGGCGCCGCCGCGAGCAGTTAGAATCCCTGCCACTCGCGCCGGATCGAGCCGCGCCACGTCGGACGGGCCGACTTCGTCCATCACCAGAATGTACGGCTGCTCTGGCTCGTTCGGCGTCTGCACGCCACATAGTTGCGCCAGCACCCGGCGGCCGATATCACGCAGATCCGCCGCCCGTTCGGCGAGCAAGGCGTCCTGCAGCGATTCCTGCTGTTTGGCTGCGGCCTCAATCACTGCCATCCACGCAGCTTCAGCGCTTTCGCCTTGCTTGAGGCGCGTGTCGACTTCGTCGGTCAGTTCCGGGTCGTCGAGCATTTCCTGGTGGGTGATGAAAATCTCGCGAATGGCTTTGGCTTTGCTGCGTTCGATCAAGCCTTGAATGTCGCTGCGCACATCGCTCAGCGCTTGCTTGAGGCGCTCGCGTTCGACGGCGGCGGACTCGCCACGCAGCGGGTATTCGATGGTTTGCTGCACTTGAATGTGCGCCGGGCCAATGGCGATGCCCGGTGCAGCGGGAATCGCTTGCAACTGAGTGCCGGACGCCGGAGCGATCACGACTTCGGCGATATCGGCGATGACTTCGCGTTGCTGACTCACGGCCGGTAATGGCTCGACCTCTTCGCCAAGACCTTCTTCGATGGCCGCAAGCAATGCCGGCAACGCATCGGCAGCGATGCTTGGCTCGGCGATAAGCTCCAGCACCTGACCACGACGGGCGCCGAGGCTGAGCAGTTTGCTCAGGCTCTTCACCGACACGGCGCTGTCCTGACTGTCGACGATGCGTACACGAATCTCGCCGTCAAAACTCTTCGCCAGTTGCGCCAGGATTTTCGCCGGACGCGCGTGCAAACCATGGGCGTTGGCCAGCGCGATGCGTGCGCTCGGCCAGTCGGCAGGCAGCTCGCCGCCGAGCACTTCAAGGACTTTGCGGCTGCTGGTGGCGCGGCCCAGTTCATGGCCGCGACCTTCGATCAACAATGCGCAGAGGCGTTCAAGCAGCGCCTGATGGGCTTCGCCAAGGCTGGCCAGGCAGAACAGACCGCTCAGCGGTTGACCGAGGTAGCGTATTGGCTTGTCCGGGGTGACGAAGGCCAGCCCCGGACGCTTCACGGTTTGTTCGCTGTGCAGCCACCACAAACCATCGCCCAGCGGCAGCGCTTCGACTTGCTGCAACACGCCGGCAAAACCGTTGCTCACACAATCAGCCTGACGCAGCAGACGCGCCCCCCGCCAGACCAATTCTTCAAAATCGTCGGCAGCGACACCGAGGCCGATCATCTGTGCGTCCAGCGCCAATTCCTGCGGCGCGCCTTGCAGCAGTTTCAGCAGCGCTTCGGGGGAACTGGCGCGACGCAGGGCCTGGCCCAGATCGGTCTCGCCGAGGGCACGGGTCAGCAGTTGCAACAGGCGCAGGTGTTCGTCGGATTTGGCGGCGATACCGATGGCCAGATAAACGATCTGGCCGTCGCCCCAATCCACGCCCTCGGGAAACTGCATCAGGCGCACGCCTGTGGCGAACACCTGATCGCGGGTTTCGGGCGTACCGTGGGGAATGGCAATACCTTGACCGAGAAAGGTCGAGCCCTGGGCTTCTCGGGCCTGCAATCCGGCGAGGTATCCGTCGGCGACCAGTCCATCGGCGACCAGATGATTGGCCAGCAATTGCAGAGCAGCGGGTTTATCCACAGCCGATTGGCCCATGGATATCTGCTCTATAGTGAGCTCGAGCATGCGATCTCCTTTTTGGCACATGAAGGCGCCAGGTATTGTTTTGGATGGTTGCAGCTTAGGCGCTTGTCAGCCTCCTTTTCAGGGGCAGTTTTGGCGGTTTCACGGCAGAACCGGCCAAAAGCGTCTAAAACGTAGAAAATACGCTTGCTGAAACGTTTAATCTAGATTGATCGGCACGTTACTCGATAATGTCTCATCGTTGAAGTCCAACTTGTCGGATGCGTTGCGACAATGGTCGTCTGCCCGAATCGGGTAGGATTGGCGAAAATCTCGCCGTACGCTCGAAAAAACAAGGAAATACCGGGTTGAAACTCAGTGATATCGCGCGGTTGGCCGGAGTGTCCGTGACCACCGCCAGCTACGTCATCAATGGCAAGGCCGCACAGCAACGCATCAGCACCGCCACCGTCGAGCGGGTGCGTGCGGTGGTTGAGCAACACGGCTTCACGCCCAATCCACAAGCCGCCGGGTTACGCAGTCGGCATACCCGCACGCTGGGCTTTATCCTGCCGGATCTGGAAAACCCCAGTTACGCGCGGATCGCCAAACTGCTGGAACAAGGTGCGCGGGCGCGCGGCTATCAGTTGCTGATTGCCAGCTCCGACGATGCGCCGGACAGCGAACGCCAACTGCTGCAACTGTTCAAGGCGCGCCGTTGCGATGCGCTGATCGTCGCCAGTTGCCTGCCGGCCGGGGATGACAGCTACCGCCAGTTGCAGGCCAAGGGCCTGCCGATCATCGCCATCGACCGGGTCATGGAACCCGAGCATTTCTGCTCGGTGATCAGCGACGACCGCGAGGCCAGCCTGCACCTGACCCAAAGCCTGCTCGATCCTCAGTTGAAGCAGATCGTCCTGCTTGGCGCCCGCCCTGAGCTGAGTATCAGCCAGGAACGTGCCGCCGGCTTCAAACAGGCCCTCGTCGATTTCAAAGGCGAAGTGCTGGTCGAGCATGCCGAATCTTTCAGCCGCGAATGTGGCAAGCAACTGATGGAAGAACTCCTGCAACGTCTGGGGCATTTACCGGACGCGCTGGTGACGACTTCCTACGTGCTGTTGCAGGGCGTGTTCGACGCGTTGCATGACTTCCCGCTCAAATCCCGTCCACTGCGCCTCGGCACGTTCGGCGACACGCAGTTGCTCGACTTCCTGCCGCTGCCGGTCAACGCCATGGCCCAGCAGCACCAGTTGATCGCCGACAAGGCGCTGGAACTGGCACTGGCCGCCGTCGAACAGTCGGAATACAAGCCAGGCGTGCAAGCCATCGCGCGTACCTTCAAGCAGCGTATTCACCGGGACTGAACCGTGGAGCTGATCGACAGCCACACCCACCTGGACTTCCCCGACTTCGACGCCGACCGTTCGCAGTTGCTCGCCGAAAGCCGCGCCCTCGGGGTGCGGCGGATGGTGGTGCTGGGGGTCTGTGAAGGTAATTGGCAGCGGGTGTGGGATCTGGTGCAGAGCGATCCCGAGTTGTACGCGACGTTCGGTCTGCACCCGGTTTATCTCGATCAGCACCGCCCCGAAGATGTAAAGGCACTCGGCGACTGGCTGACGCGGCTGCGCGGTCATCGGCAGTTGTGTGCGGTGGGTGAGATCGGTCTGGACTACTTCATCGAAACCCTTGACCGCGAGCGCCAGCAGGCGCTGTTCGAAGCGCAACTGCAACTGGCGGCGGACTTTGCATTACCGGCGCTGATTCATGTGCGCCGCAGCCACGCGGCGGTGATTGCCACGCTCAAGCGTTTTCGTTTGAAGCGGGCCGGGATCATCCACGCCTTTGCCGGCAGCCGTGAAGAGGCGCGCGAGTACATCAAACTCGGTTTCAAACTGGGTTTAGGTGGCGCGCCGACCTGGCCGCAGGCACTGCGCATGCATCGGGTACTGGCGGATCTGCCGCTGGATTCGATCGTGCTGGAAACCGATTCACCGGACATGGCGCCCGCGATGTTTCCCGGTCAGCGCAACAGCCCGGCGCATCTGCCAGCGATTTGTGCAGTGCTCGCGCAACTGATGAATATCAGCGCGCAGCAATTGGCTGCTACCAGCACTGCCAACAGCTGCGAAGTGTTCGGCTGGTAAGTTAGCTGCGTACACGCTACACGCGGAAGGCGCTGATCAGCTGTTTCAGTTCCACCACCTGCGCCGACAAAGCCCGACTCGCATCTTCAGTCTGATGCGCGCCCTGCGCCGTGCGTTCGCCGGCACGGTTGATCTCGACGATGTTCTGGTCGATGTCATGGGCCACCGCTGTCTGCTGCTCCACCGCAGCGGCAATCTGCTGGTTCTGATCGACGATCATGCCCACCGCGCCAAGGATGTTTTCCAACGCCTGCTGAACCTTCTCCGACTGCCCGACCGTGCCGTTGGCCATCTGATGGCTGATGCCCATGGCCTTCACCGCCGCACCGACGCCGCCGTGGAGCTTGGCGATCATCTGCTCGATTTCTTCGGTCGACTGCTGCGTGCGTTTGGCCAACGTGCGCACTTCATCCGCGACCACGGCAAAACCGCGCCCCTGTTCTCCGGCGCGAGCGGCTTCGATCGCAGCGTTGAGTGCCAGCAGGTTGGTCTGTTCGGCGATGCTCTTGATCACTTCCAGTACGCGGCTGATCGACTGGCTGTCACTCGCGAGTTGATTGATCACCCGCACAGATTGATCGATCTCGCTGGCCAGCGCGGCAATGCTGCCCTGCTGCGACTCCACCAGACCACGACCATTGACGGTCTCGTCATTCACGCTGTGGGCGCTGCTCACCGCCGCTGCGGCACTGCGCGCCACCTCCAGTGAGGTCGCCGACATCTGGTTCATCGCCGTGGCCACTTGTTCTATCTGCGTGCGCTGCCCGGCAACGGCCTGATTGCTTTGCGCCGAGACATTTTCAACCTGCGCGGCCTGACGCTCGACTTCGCCAACGGTGTGGCCAACGCGCTCGATCAAGTCGTGAATTTTCCTCACCGTGCCATTGAACACTTCGCCCAACTCACCCAGCTCATCACGGCTGCTGGCCTTGAAGTTGACGGTCATGTCGCCGGCTGCAACCTTGTCCATCATCGCGCCAAGGCGTTTGAGTGTGGTGCGAGTCGAAGCGTAGAAACCGCCGTAGAGATAGAAAATCAGCACAAACACCACCGACAACGCCACAGCTTGCAAGACCATGTGCGTGCGGTTTTGCGCCAGACGCTGCTGCAATTGCGTGTCGAGGAATTTCAGGGAGGCTTCGTCGAGCTGGTAGGTCTTGTCGATCAGCCCGGTGATCTGGTCGTAAAAGGCCTGCCAAGGTGCGTCGAGGGTGTCGGCCATCACCACTTGCTCTTCGAACAATTCGCTGGCCTGTTTAAGCGACGCTTTACTCGTCTCGGCCTGAGCGCTGAGTGTTTCGTGCGCCGCTTTGCTGGAGCCGAGGGCGTCCTGTAGCTTCAGGCCATATTCAGCTTGAAGCTTTTCGATCTGCACCAGCAGTTCATCAAAACGGGTGCTCGACGAACTGTTGAGAAAACCCTGCCCCAGCGAATACGAACCCATCGCCCGGCCTTCGCCGAGGGTCTGGGTAACGGCCGGTGTTATCAAGGTAACGAGTTCGCTGAGCTGACGGATGTCACCCTGATTGTCGCGACTCAGGCCAGCCTGACCGGTGATGATCTGGCTGAAAATCTGCGCACTGGCCAGCAACTTGCCGATCAAGGCACTTTTGCTTTGCAGGGAGTTTTCCGCTTGCTGGGCTTTGAACGCGGCAATCATTTCATCGCGTTTACCGTCAAACACTTTGATCTGCTCAGGATCGTCGGTCATTGCCGTCAGCCCTTGCAGGCGCGCCAGAACGGCTTGTTCGAGAATGGTGATCTGCGCTTCGACATTGCCAGCCTTGCCGGACTGGCCGAGGGTGACGTTGATCTGCACCAGGTTGTTGAGGGTTTCCAGATCCCGACGCAGGCTCAGGCTGCTGCCCAGCAGGTCGAGGCTTTGCAGCTCGACGCGAGTGCCCTGAAATTCGCGATAGGAATCGCGCACCAGATAGAAATTGGTCACCAGCATCGGCACCAGGAACAGCACGCTGATCAGGCTGAACTTCATGCCGAAGCTCAGACGGTTCATCAGCGAGACGGCGGGATAGAGCAAGCTCTTCACTGGAAGTCTCCCTTGGTTTTTCTTGTTTTTATTGGCAGGCGCGCAGAGACAGCAGATAGCCACCATCGGGCGCTATCTCTGTATAGCTCAAATCGGAGGGAGGTTTTGTAACTTAAGGTTAACGGTGGCGTGTGCCGAGGGAGTTTGCTCACTCGGCACCATCAATCAGTGAATCAGCACCGTCCACAAGGCAAACCCGGCATACCACAGCACCGCCGCGCGCAGCAGCAATTCCCACAGGCAATCGAGGGTGTTGATGCCTTCAGGCCCAACGGCAGGAGCCGGGATCTCCCCCGCTGCCAATCCGACCTTGTTGATCAGTTGCGCAGCACTGATGTTCCAGTTCAGCAACTCATGCAGCATCACTCGGCTGACCGCGACGAAGTTGCCGACCAACGCAAAACTCGCCGCCAGCAAGCGCACAGGCACCCAGTCGAAGGCGTGGCGCAGTTGCGCGGCACGCTCGACCAGCGCCGGGTTCTGACCGTGCTCTTCGGCCAGCGCCAACAAGCGATAGGCCAGGGCCGCCACCGGGCCGAGCACGAAATACCAGAAGATCACCGCGAAGAAGCTCTGGTAGGCCTGCCACAACAGATGCCCCTGCACCCGGTCGAGCAATTGCTCGCCGCTGTCGGCACAGATATCCAGATCACGCTTGGCCACATGCGCCGCCGCTTGCAGATCCTCGCGCCGCCAGGCATCGCGGAACGGCCCGAGCCCGCCGAGCAAGTCACCACGCCCCAGGCTGTAAATCACCACCAGCAAATGCACTGGCAGGGCCAGCAGGCCGTATGCCACTGGTTCCAGCACTACCAGCAACAGACCCAGCAACGCCAACGGCAGCAACACCAGAATCGTCAGCACCAGCCAGGGCTGTTTGGCCAGACGCTCGCTGCTTTCGAGTTTGTTCAGTTCGCGGATCCATCCGCCATCGCGTTGAACCCGATGGCGCAAGGCCGAGAATTTCTCGATCCAGACCGCCAGCAGTAACACCAGAAAACTCATTGTCCTTCCTCTTGTGCCAGGGCCGCGCGGTAACGCGCCCAGTCGAATGCCGGGCCAGGATCGGTCTTGCGCCCGGGTGCAATGTCGCTGTGTCCGCAAATACGTGCGCCGGTGATGGCCGGAAATGCGCTTTGCAACTGGCGGGTCAGCACGGTCAGCGCCTGATACTGCGCGTCGGTGAACGGCAGATCATCGGTGCCTTCAAGCTCGATGCCCACAGAAAAATCGTTACAGGTTTCGCGCCCCTCGAACATCGACACGCCCGCATGCCACGCCCGCTCAAGACAGGAGACAAACTGGATGACCTTGCCGTCACGTTCGATCAGAAAATGCGCAGAGACCCGCAGGTCGGCAATCCCTGCAAAGTAGGGATGTTCGGTGACATCCAGACGATTCTGGAAAAATTCCTGCACCTTGCCGGTGGCGAACTGCGCTGGTGGCAGGCTGATGTTGTGGATCACCAACAGGGAAATTTCGCCCGCAGGGCGTTCATTGAAGTTGGGCGATGGGCAGGCCTGCACCCCGTGACACCACCCGCTAGCGGGATCCAACTGCATACCGATTCCTTCAACGCCGACTGTGTTGGCGCCCAGTATGCCGTGATCGGCCCCCGGCGCGCGATCACTTGGCGCGATTGAGTCGTCGCAGATTGCCGAGCACCGACTCCAGCGCGCGATCGAACAGCAGGGTGTCATCGAGCGCGCGCACCGCACCGCGCTGGAATTCAAGGGCCAATCCGATGCGGCTGCGCTCCAGCACTTTCATCCCGGTGCGGTCGACAAAGACGTATTTGTCGGTGACGTCGATGATCGCCGCGAGTTTGCAGCGCAGGGTGTGTTCATCTTCTTCCTGAAACACTACCCAACTGCCCATACGCAGTTGATCGACCTGTTGCAGGCCTGCTTCGTCGCGGGACGAGCGCGCCGATGCCAGCGCCATCACGCCTTCATCTGAGGTTTGCAACCGGATCTGCTGCGACACCTCGATCAGCGCCGGCGCCGCTTCATCGGCCACAGTTGAAGGTTCAAGCACCCGTACGTGAAGCGCTTCCAGCTCGCTGAAGAATTCGCTGGTGGCAAACGGATCGAATGCCGATCTGCTCAAACCATCACGCAGCGATTTCAGCAACCCCGGTACCAGCGCCAACAAACGCATGCCGGACTCGGTATCGTCATGACGCTGCACACTCCAGATCAGTTGTTCCAGAGTCTGCACATCAGCCTGCCACTCGGCAGACTGCTCGCCATGCTTGAGGCCGGTCAGCAGCAGCACTTTACTCCAGGCGTTCTGGACGAATGTCACCACCGACGGTGGCAGGACTTTGCCCAACAGTGCCTGATTCAAAGCCTGCTCGACCCGTCGACGGGCCAGCTCGGTTTTCGCCCGACCTTCTTCGGCATCCCGCAGACGCTGTTCGAGCAACTCGCTGCGACGGCGTTCATCACTGGTGAAGGCGAGGAAGTCGGCGAGCAATTCGGAAAAAATCGCCGGATCATCGACAAAGTCTGTGAGCAAGCGCTGCACCACCTGCTCGATTCGCAGGTACAAGCTGTCACGCGTCTCACCGTCGCAATCACCCCAACCCATCGCCGCTTCGGCAATTTCATTGAGCAAGCGACGCGCCGGATGGCTGCTGCGACTGAAGAAACTCTTGTCGAGCACCGCCACCTTGAGCATCGGAATCTGCAAACGGGCGATCAGTGCCTTGAGCGAGTCCGGGACATTGCGATCATCAAGAATGCAGTCGAACACCATGGCAATCAGGTTGATCACGTCTTCATCAGCGCCGCCGACGATCCGCGATTTGC
The DNA here is from genome assembly GCF_059716145.1 of Pseudomonas sp. LBUM1648. NCBI lineage: Bacteria > Pseudomonadati > Pseudomonadota > Gammaproteobacteria > Pseudomonadales > Pseudomonadaceae > Pseudomonas > Pseudomonas sp. LBUM1648. Next base: position 897,367 of record NZ_CP166808.1, on the reverse strand, counting down.
CACTTTTGACGCTGACCCGCGTAAGCAGCTGTTCAAGTTGGTTACGCAGATCGAAGTCGTCCTGTGAAGCCAGTGCCGGCACATATTGCTGCAAGTGCGAGAGCAGGCGCAGCAGGTCGCGGGTGGAGATGGGTTGAGCCGCAGCGCTCGACTCCAGAATCGGCGCAACGCTGCCGCGCACGTGCAACAGCAACTCCTGCAACGCGGCAAAGACTTCCTGCACACCTTCGTCTGCTGGCGGCGGATCGTTACTTTCTTCGCTGTTCACGTCGGCCACTGCGCGATCGATAGCGCGGCGCGCGGGCACCGGTTTCAATTCGGGCAACACGCCGGTGGCGCTGAGCAACTGATTGGCTTCGGCATACAGCTGTTCGGTGTCCGCCAATACATAGCGTTCGAACAGTTTGAGCAGGATCAGCTTGACCTTGATCTCCACGCCCAGGTTGCGCCCGGCCTGAAGGAAATATTCACAGAGCAGCGCCGGACCGAGCGGGTTGTGCTGGTCGTGGAGGGGATTGCCGAGCAATGCACTGAGACGCGCGGTCAGTTGATCGAGCGCGAAGCCATCACGCTTGAGCACGCGGCCGACCATGGTCTCTACGGCCACATTGCGCTCCATGTCATCGGTGCGCGGCGCGGATTCTTCGTATAGCAAAGTGCGCGGAAGCGCGTTGTGCGCAGAATCGTTTTGAGTGAGACCGACAAAAGCCTCGAAGAACTGCTCAAGAAAGCCGCGCTCGATGTTTTTGCGCTTGAGGCGCAAGTCGCGCATGGCTTCGAAGAAAATGTTCTGTTCGACGTCGTTGCGCGCCCGGTCGGCCATTTCGAACAGGGTGTCGTCGGCGTTGTCGAACAGCTCCTGCAGACCGTGGCGCAATTGCTGAGCAGCCTTGTCGCGAACCTGAAGCAGAATCACAGGCAGGCGGGCGAGCGGCGAATGATTCGCCTGATCGGTAGCGGCCTTGTGCAAAGGCACTACTTTCCCGTCTTTGTGCATCCAAGCCTCCTGAAACGGTGATTCTTTCGTTGATCAGCAACATCGATGGCAACGTCAAAGCTATGACGTCAAACGCAAGGCGAATTATCTTGCAAAAGTTATCCCCGGCGCCATAGGCGTCAGGGTTTCCCCTATGCCCCGGACACCTTCCACTGACCACGTGCGAACACTGTTTGCTCAAAGAAAATCGACCAGATGCAGTCAAGCAGGCGAGTTATCGCCTTGGGTTGGCTCGTGCCATGCCCCTATAATCGAATCACTTTGTTTGTGGAGCCCGTTATGCCGAATCTACGTCTCGCCGATTTGACCGCCGAAATCGAAGCCAACGTGCGCCGTGCGTTGCTCGAAGACATCGGCAGCGGCGACATCACCGCACAACTGATCCCGGCCGAACGCCTGGCCAAAGCCACCATCATCACGCGCGACGACGCCGTCATCTGCGGCACTGCTTGGGTAGATACGGTGTTTCGCCAGCTCGATCCGCGTGTGGCGGTGCATTGGCAAGTGGTCGATGGCGAGCGGGTCAAACCCAATCAGCCACTGTTTCACCTGGAAGGCCCGGCCCGTTCGCTGTTGACCGGTGAACGCAGCGCCCTGAACTTCCTGCAATTACTCTCGGGCGTGGCAACCCGCGCGCAGTATCTGGCGGACTTCGTCGCCGAAACCCAGGTCAAGCTGCTCGACACCCGCAAGACACTGCCAGGCCTGCGTCTGGCGCAGAAATACGCCGTGACCTGCGGTGGCTGCCACAACCATCGCATCGGCCTGTACGACGCCTTTCTGATCAAGGAAAACCACATCGCTGCCAGCGGTGGCATTGCGCAAGCCATTGAAGCCGCGCACAGGATTGCCCCGGGTAAACCGGTGGAAATCGAAGTGGAAAGCCTGGATGAGCTGAAAGAAGCTCTGGCGGCCGGCGCCGACATCATCATGCTCGACGAACTGAGCCTGGACGACATGCGCGAAGCGGTGCGCCTGAACGGCGGCAAGGCCAAACTGGAAGCCAGCGGCGGGATCAACGAAAGCACACTGTTGCCGATCGCCGAAACCGGAGTGGATTACATCTCGATTGGTGCGATGACCAAGGATGTGAAGGCGGTGGATCTGTCGATGCGTCTGAGCCTCTGAAGACTGCACGCCATAAAAAACGCCAGCCTGGTTGAGGCTGGCGTTTTTGTTTCAAACCACCAGATTGTTCATCTCGCAGTACTCTTCCCACTCGACGCCCAGTACGTCGGCAGCCTCTTTGTGCAATACGAGACGCTGAGCCTCGAACTCTTCAGGCGTGCTGGTGTACTTGAGCGTCAGTTCCCACGGCTGCAAACCCTGGGCCTCGGCTTCATCTTCGAATGCCCACTGGATCTGGTCTTTCTGATCATCGGCACTCAAGTCTTTGATCTCTGCAGCCAACTGAGGCGACTCGAGGAGATACTTTTTTAGTGCTTCTTCGTGTGTTGCTTCTTGGGTCAATTCTTTCGCGGTCATGGCGTTCTCGCTGATCTTAGGAATGGAAGATGGATCTGGATCATCAAGGATCTCTCTGACGCGGTTAGCCCGGCCTTCGGAACCATTCGGGATCATCTGAAAACTGCTAAGCGATGCTCATGCAGGCACCGAATATAGGACGTTTGCATGACGAATTACACGGCTCTTTACATCTCTTGCACAAAAAGCTGACCTGCGGAACATGAATCGGAGGGTGAAATTGCGGAGGTGGTGCCCGAGACAGGAATCGAACCTGCGACCTTCGCGTTACGAGTGCGCTGCTCTACCGGCTGAGCTACACGGGCGGTGGGCTAAACCTAGCACCGGTCCTGGACTCCGGCAACTTGACTGGGGCACTGTTGCTTTACAGCAGACAAAAAAATGCCCCACCGTTTCCACAGTGGGGCATTTTTATTGCGCTAAAGCGTTCGGGTGATTAAACGCCCGAAGCCTTGGCCGCTGCCACGTCTTTGATGGACAGCTTGATACGGCCGCGGTTGTCCACGTCCAGTACCAGCACTTCCACTTCCTGGCCTTCTTTCAGGATGTCGGTCACTTTCTCAACACGAGCGTCGCTCAGCATCGAGATGTGAACCAGACCGTCCTTGCCCGGCAGGATGTTGACGAATGCGCCGAAGTCGACGATGCGCTCAACCTTGCCGACGTAGATCTTGCCGATCTCGGCTTCAGCAGTGATACCCAGAACGCGCTGACGTGCAGCTTCAGCCGCTTCCTTGGTTTCGCCGAAGATCTTGATCGAACCGTCGTCTTCGATGTCGATCGAAGCCTTGGTTTCTTCGCAGATCGCACGGATGGTCGCGCCACCTTTACCGATAACGTCACGGATCTTGTCGGTGTCGATCTTCATCGCGATCATGGTCGGAGCGTTGGCCGACAGTTCGGTACGCGACTGGCCGATGATCTGGTTCATCTGACCGAGGATGTTCAGGCGCGCTTCCAGGGCTTGGCCCAGAGCGATTTCCATGATCTCTTCGGTGATGCCCTTGATCTTGATGTCCATCTGCAGCGCGGTCACGCCTTTGGCGGTACCGGCTACTTTGAAGTCCATGTCGCCCAAGTGGTCTTCGTCGCCGAGGATGTCGGTCAGGACTGCGAACTTGTCGCCTTCCTTAACCAGACCCATCGCGATACCGGCAACCGGTGCCTTCATCGGTACGCCAGCGTCCATCAGAGCCAGGGACGCGCCGCAAACGGAAGCCATCGAGCTCGAACCGTTCGATTCGGTGATTTCCGAAACCACGCGGATGGTGTACGGGAACACGTCAGCGGCAGGCAACATGGCCGAAACCGAACGACGGGCCAGACGGCCGTGACCGATTTCACGACGACCAGCACCACCCATGCGACCACACTCGCCTACCGAGAACGGAGGGAAGTTGTAGTGCAGCATGAACGGGTCTTTTTTCTCGCCTTCCAGGGTGTCCAGCAGCTGTGCGTCACGGGCGGTGCCGAGGGTCGCAACTACCAGAGCCTGGGTTTCACCACGGGTGAACAGGGCCGAACCGTGGGTCTTCGGCAGAACGCCGACTTCAATGTTCAGCGGACGTACGGTGCGGGTGTCGCGGCCGTCGATACGTGGCTTGCCGTTTACGATGTTTTCGCGAACGGTGCGGTATTCGATTTCGCCGAATGCAGCTTTGACTTCGCTGGACGAAGGCTGGCCTTCTTCACCGGACAGCTTGGCAACCACCTGATCCTTCAGCTCACCCAGGCGAGCGTAACGGTCGGCCTTGATGGTGATGGTGTAAGCCTGGGAGATCGCTTCGCCGAACTCGGAACGGATTGCGTTCAGCAGTTCGGTAGCTTCTGGCGCAGGAGCCCAGGTCCAGGTTGGCTTGGCAGCTTCAGCAGCCAGTTCTTTAACGGCGTTGATCACAACCTGGAACTCGTCGTGAGCAAACAGTACCGCGCCCAGCATCTGGTCTTCGGTCAGCTCTTTGGCTTCCGATTCAACCATCAGCACAGCGTCGGAAGTACCGGCAACGACCATGTCCAGGCTCGAAGCAGCTTGCTGCTCGTAGGTCGGGTTCAGCAGGTAGCCGGTGCTTTCGTGGAAAGCGACACGAGCGGCGCCGATCGGGCCGTCGAACGGGATACCCGAGATGGCCAGGGCTGCCGAGGTACCGATCATCGCAGCGATGTCCGGATCGGTCTTCTTGCTGGTGGAAACGACGGTGCAGACAACCTGCACTTCGTTCATGAAGCCTTCTGGGAACAGCGGACGGATCGGACGGTCGATCAGTCGGGAAGTCAGGGTTTCTTTCTCGGAAGGACGGCCTTCACGCTTGAAGAAACCGCCAGGGATCTTACCAGCAGCGTAAGTCTTTTCCTGGTAGTGAACGGACAGAGGGAAGAAGCCCTTGCCCGGATCGGCTTGCTTGGCACCAACAACGGTCACCAATACGCTGACGTCGTCGTCAACGGTGACCAATACTGCGCCGGAGGCCTGACGGGCGATACGGCCAGTCTCGAGGGTAACGGTCGACTGACCGAACTGGAATTTTTTGATTACCGGGTTCACGGTGTCCTACCTTCTTTGTGGCTCTTGGGGGAACTGGTTTCTTGCGAAATTCTTGGGCAATGTCGGGAATCGGCCCAACGCCTGTCCAGGGTAAAACGTGTATCCAGATAAAACTTGAGGCTGGGAGCCTGCAAGGCGCCAGCGGTAAACCGCTGACGCCTGACAGACAACCAACCTCATAGCGCAATCGCTGATTAGCGACGCAGACCCAGGCGACCGATCAGAGTCTGGTAACGACCCAGATCCTTGCCTTTCAGGTAGTCCAGCAGCTTACGGCGCTGGTTTACCATGCGGATCAGACCACGACGGGAGTGGTGATCTTTACCGTTGGCCTTGAAGTGACCTTGCAGTTTGTTGATGTTGTGGGTCAGCAGTGCAACTTGCACTTCTGGCGAACCAGTGTCACCAACAGCTTGCTGGTAGTCAGCAACGATTTGAGCTTTTTCTTGAACGTCGAGAGCCATGAGGCAATCCTTTTATCAGGAAACTGTTTCAGGGAAACAGCTTCAACAGGCCAGGGACAAATCCCTGTATCTATAAATGAGTCGTGACCGTGCCTGTTAACAGCCACACTCGCCGACCTGCTGTTACACAGGCCGGTTCCGGTCATTCTGACCGAATCAAGCGACGCGGCGCGATACGCCCGTCTTCGCTCACTTCACCGATACCGATGAAGCGACCATTGTGATCCTGTACCCGCACCATGCCGAACTTCGGAGCATCCGGGGCACGTACCGGCTGGCCGTTGAGCCAGTAGAACGCGCTCGCTTCCGAGAAGTGCAACAGCGGCCAATCCTGCAGGCCGCTGTCCGATGGCATCAGGAAGCGGTCGACCGCTTCGTTGCCGCCTTCGGCATGTACCGCTTCGAGCTCTTCGAGGGTCACGGTCTGCGCCAGGGTGAAAGGCCCGGCCTGGGTACGGCGCAACTCTGCGACGTACGCACCACAACCGAGTTGCTCACCGATATCCTCCACGAGGGTGCGAATATAGGTGCCCTTGCTGCAATCCACCGCAAGTCGCGCAGTATCGCCTTCGAAGGCCAGTAATTCCAAGCGCGCAATAGTAACAGAACGCGGTTCGCGCTCCACTACTTCGCCTGCACGGGCCAGCTTGTACAGCGGCTGGCCATCACGCTTGAGCGCGGAGTACATCGGCGGTATCTGACTGATTTGGCCGCGAAATTTCGGCAAGACAGCCTCGACATCGGCGCGACCAACGGTCACCGGGCGTTCCTGCAAAACCTCACCTTCGGCATCCGCCGTGGTGGTGGTCTTGCCCAGTTGCGCCAGGGTTTCATAAGCCTTGTCGGAATCGAGCAGGTATTGCGAAAACTTGGTCGCTTCGCCGAAGCACAACGGCAACACACCGCTGGCCAATGGATCGAGACTGCCGGTGTGCCCGGCCTTCTCGGCGTTGAGCAGCCAGCGAACCTTCTGCAACGCGGCGTTGGAGGTGAACCCCAGCGGCTTGTCGAGCAGAATGATACCGCTGACGTTACGACGGATACGTTTGACCTGAGCCACCGAATTACTCCTTGGTGTCTTCAGGTTCAGCAACTGCCGGGTGCTGATTGTCTTCAGCAACGGCACGCTCGATCAGGGCCGACAGGTGCGCACCCCGCACGACGGATTCGTCGTAGTGGAAGTGCAATTGCGGCACGCTGCGCAGCTTCATTTCGCGGGCCAGTTGCATACGCAGGAAACCCGCAGCGGCATTCAGGACCTTGATGCTTTGCGCAATATCTTCAGCGTTGTCCTGCCCCATTACGGTGATGAAAATCTTTGCGTGACCGACGTCACGGCTGACTTCCACAGCGGTAATGGTGACCAGACCGACGCGCGGATCTTTGACTTCACGACGGATCAGTTGGGCCAGCTCACGCTGCATCTGATCGCCGATACGTTGGGTACGGCTGTATTCTTTTGCCATGACTTGTTACCTGTTACTGCCCCACGGTGAAACCCGCAAGGTCTGAAAGCGGCAAACGCCCGGCCTGACAAAAGCCAGACCGGGCGTTGCGTTTAGAGTCCTGACGCCGTGGCGCGCATCTGCATGCGGCGGCTCGACGTGGCCCTTGAAGTGCGCGAGTTAGAGGCTGCGAGCAACCTGAACCTTCTCGAAGACTTCGATCTTGTCACCGACTTTGACGTCGTTGTAGCTCTTCACGCCGATACCGCATTCCATGCCGGCACGTACTTCGGAAGCGTCATCCTTGAAGCGGCGCAGGGATTCCAGCTCGCCTTCGAAGATAACGATGTCTTCACGCAGTACACGGATCGGACGGTTACGGTGCACAACACCTTCGATCACCATGCAGCCTGCGATCGCGCCAAACTTCGGCGAACGGAACACGTCACGCACTTCGGCGATACCCAGGATGTTCTCGCGAACATCGCTGCCGAGCATACCGGTCAGGGCTTTCTTGACGTCTTCGATGATGTCGTAGATCACGTTGTAGTAACGCATATCCAGACCTTCCTGCTCGACGATCTTGCGAGCGCCAGCATCGGCACGCACGTTGAAGCCAAACAGTACAGCGTTGGAAGCCAGTGCCAAGTTAGCGTCGGATTCGGTGATACCACCGACACCGCCGCCGACTACGCGCACTTGCACTTCGTCGTTGCCCAGGCCATTCAGAGCGCCCTGCAAAGCTTCCAGCGAACCACGGACGTCGGATTTGAGGACGATGTTGAGCGTCTTCTTCTCTGCCTGACCCATGTTTTCGAAGATGTTTTCCAGCTTGCCGGCGTGAGCGCGAGCCAGTTTGACTTCGCGGAACTTGCCTTGACGGAACAGAGCCACTTCACGGGCTTTCTTCTCGTCTGCAACTACGCTCATCTCGTCGCCAGCGTCCGGGGTACCGTCCAGGCCGAGGATCTCGACAGGGATGGAAGGACCGGCTTCCTTGATTGGCTTGCCGTTCTCGTCGAGCATGGCGCGAACGCGGCCATAGTTCGAACCGACCAGAACCATGTCGCCTTGGCGCAGGGTACCGTCTTGAACCAGAACGGTTGCAACCGGGCCACGACCTTTGTCGAGACGCGATTCAACCACAACACCACGGCCAGGAGCCGATGGGGTCGCTTTCAGTTCGAGAACTTCGGCTTGCAGCAGAACAGCTTCGAGCAGTTCGTCCACGCCAGTACCGACTTTCGCCGAAACCGGTACGAACGGCGTATCACCGCCCCACTCTTCCGACGTCACGCCGTGAACCGACAGCTCACTACGGATGCGATCAAGATCAGCGCCCGGCTTGTCGATCTTGTTCACTGCAACCACCAGTGGAACGCCAGCCGCTACTGCGTGCTGAACAGCTTCAATGGTCTGCGGCATTACGCCGTCATCGGCTGCAACGACCAGAATCACGATGTCGGTCGCCTTGGCACCACGGGCACGCATTGCGGTAAACGCGGCGTGACCCGGGGTGTCGAGGAAAGTGACCATGCCGCGTTCGGTTTCAACGTGGTACGCACCGATGTGCTGGGTAATACCGCCGGCTTCGCCAGCAGCAACCTTGGCACGACGGATGTAGTCGAGCAGCGAGGTCTTACCGTGGTCAACGTGGCCCATTACGGTCACGACTGGTGCACGGGAGAACGACTCACCTTCAAACTTCAGGGACTCGGCCAGGGAATCTTCCAGAGCGGTGTCGCTGACCAGGGTCACTTTGTGGCCCAGCTCTTCGGCTACCAGCTGAGCAGTTTCCTGATCAAGCACCTGGTTGATGGTCGCTGGAGTACCCAGTTTGAACATGAACTTGATGATTTCAGCAGCCTTGACCGACATCTGATTGGCGAGATCGCCAACGGTGATGGTCTCGCCGATCTGCACATCACGCACGACAGGGCCGGTTGGGCTCTGGAAACCGTGAGCGTTGCGCTTCTTCAGCTTGGCCTTGCCGCGACCACCACGACGGAAGCCATCGCTTTCTTCGTCGGTAGTACGTGGCGCGACACGTGGTGCTGGCGCTTTCTCTTTGACCGATGCGCGATGCGGAGCGTTTTTACGCTCGCCATCACCACCGCCACTGCGACGATTGTTGTCATCGGCACGTGGTTTGTCCGGACGGCGCTGTTCGTTCTGCTTGTTACGAACGTCAGCAGACGGTGCTGGAGCAGCGGCTACCGGTGCGCTTTCGCGTACTGGCTCAGCAACTGCGGCCGGCGCCGAAGCGGCGTCGTTAGTAGCGGCTTGCGCAGCAGCAGGCTGGCGGCGCGCTTCTTCTTCGGCGCGCTGCTTGGCTTCTTCTTCAGCCTTCTGGCGCGTAGCATTTTCTACTGCGCGACGCTCATCCAGTTCACGCTTGCGCTCGGCTTCGATTTCTTCCGGGCTGCGCTGTACGAAAACTTTCTTTTTGCGAACTTCTACGCTGATGCTTTTGCTACCAGCCACACGCAGGGTGCTGGTGGTTTTACGCTGCAGCGTGATCTTGCGTGGTTCTTCCACTTTCGCCTTGTGACTGCTCTTCAAGTGAGTCAGCAGGGATTGCTTCTCACTGTCAGTCACATTTTCTTCGGCGGCGGTGTGCGGCAGACCTGCCTCACGCATCTGCTGCAACAGGCGCTCTACCGGTGTTTTGACCTCATCGGCCAGTTGTTTCACCGTGACTTGCGTCATGCACTTCTCTCCTCAGGCCGCGCCTAATTACTCGAACCAATGGGCTCGGGCGGCCATGATCAACTTGCCGGCACGATCATCGTCAATGCCGTCGATGTCGAGCAGATCGTCAATAGACTGCTCGGCCAGGTCTTCGCGGGTAATTACGCCGCGCACCGCCAGTTCCATCGCCAAATCCTTGTCCATACCCTCAAGCGAGAGCAGGTCTTCGGCCGGATGGGCGTCTGCCAGCTTTTCCTCAGTAGCGATGGCTTTGGTCAACAAACGATCCTTGGCACGAGCGCGAAGCTCGTTGACGGTGTCTTCGTCAAAGCCGTCGATGTTGAGCATTTCTTCCAACGGTACGTAGGCAATCTCTTCCAGGCTGGTGAAGCCTTCATCTACCAGCACCTGTGCCAGATCTTCGTCGACTTCCAGCTCGTCGATGAAGTTGCGCAGGATGTCGCCGGTTTCTGCTTGCTGCTTAGCCTGGATGTCCGATTCGGTCATCACGTTCAGGGTCCAGCCAGTCAACTGGCTTGCCAGACGCACGTTCTGACCACCACGACCGATGGCCTGAGCCAGATTGTCTGCGCCAACGGCGATGTCCATGGCGTGGGCATCTTCGTCAACGATAATTGCCGCAACCTCGGCCGGGGACATGGCGTTGATTACGAACTGAGCCGGGTTGTCGTCCCACAGGACGATATCAACACGCTCACCGCCCAACTCACCCGACACTGCCTGGACGCGCGAACCGCGCATACCGATGCAAGCGCCCTGCGGGTCAATGCGTTTGTCCTTCGAGCGAACGGCGATCTTGGCGCGCGAACCCGGATCACGGGACGCAGCCATTACTTCGATCAGGCCTTCGGCAATTTCCGGCACTTCGATGCGGAACAGCTCGATCAGCATTTCCGGCGCGGTACGCGACAGGATCAGCTGCGGGCCGCGGTTCTCGGTGCGGATTTCCTTTAGCAGCGCACGCAGACGCACGCCGACACGGAAGGTTTCGCGAGAGATGATGTCTTCACGGGCCAGCAACGCTTCAGCGTTATTGCCCAGATCGACGATCACGTTGTCGCGGGTCACTTTCTTCACGGTGCCGGAGATGATTTCTCCCAGGCGCTCGCGATAGGCATCAACCACTTGAGCGCGCTCGGCTTCACGCACTTTCTGCACGATGACTTGCTTGGCAGTCTGCGCAGCAATGCGGCCGAACTCGATAGAATCGATTTTTTCTTCAACGACGTCGCCAACCTTGGCACCAGGATGCGTTTCGGCAACCTTGGTTGGCCAGGTTTCGATAGCCGGATCGTCGAGATCATTCTCTTCGACGACCGTCCAGCGACGGAAAGTTTCGTAAGAACCGGTGTGGCGGTTAATTTCCACACGCAGGTCAACTTCGTCTTCAAAACGCTTTTTGGTAGCAGTGGCCAGGGCCAGCTCCAGCGCTTCAAAAATTACGCTTGCCGGTACGCCCTTTTCATTGGATACCGACTCAACAACCAGCAGTACTTCTTTGCTCATCGTACGCCTCGCCTTTCGCAAGCCATTGGATCCGCGGGATCCGCGTCTCAGTCAAAACTGGGAATAATGTTGGCCTTGTCGATCATATCGATCGGCAACAGGAACTCATGGTCATCTACCTGCACCACGACGTCCTGCTCTTCTACACCGCGCAGAAGGCCCTGAAAGTTGCGTCGACCTTCAAAAGGCGAGCGCAGCTTGATCTTCACTTGTTCACCGGCAAATTTTGCAAACTGCTCAATAGTGAACAGTGGGCGCTCCATGCCAGGCGAGGAAACTTCGAGGGTGTATTCAACAGAGATCGGATCTTCAACATCTAGAACACCGCTGATCTGACGGCTGACAATGGCGCAATCGTCCACCAGCACGCCACCCTCTTTATCGATATAAACGCGCAACATCGAGTGACGACCCTGAGCCGAAAACTCGATACCCCAGCATTCATAGCCTAGGGCCACGACCACCGGGGCCAGCAAGGCCTGCAACTCTTCTAGCTTGCTCGACACCTGAACCCCCTAGTGCATGATATGTGCATGCTATGCAAAATAAAAAAATGGGCATAACGCCCATCCTTGAAACGCCGTCGAACAGCGGCGTTGAAAGTGTCCAGCTAACAAAAAGCCCCTTAAAAGGGGCTCCTAAAACTGGTTGCGGGGGCCGGATTTGAACCGACGACCTTCGGGTTATGAGCCCGACGAGCTACCAGACTGCTCCACCCCGCGACAAAGCTGGGGCGGAAGTATACGACCGATCCCTTATAGGGTCAATGTAACCTTCCACCTGCAAGAAAGCCCGCAACAGCGGGCTCTCCTGACTAATTGGTACCGAGAAGGGGACTCGAACCCCTACACCCTATGGGCACAACCACCTCAAGGTTGCGTGTCTACCAATTCCACCACCTCGGCAAAACTACTTTTGAAACCCTTCTTACTTCTGCTCTTGAGCTGGAGGTACGTCAGTCGCTGGAGTAGCCGACTTTTGCTCTTGAAGCACCGGTACATCATCAGAAGCCGGTTGTTGTTGCTTAGGTACTTCCAACACTGCTGGATCTGGCAATCCTGCTTGAGTCAGCTGATGAGCCTTCTCTTTAGCAAAGTAACCTAACCCCAGGCTGGTTATGAAGAAACCGGCGGCAAGTATAGCAGTAAACTTACTAAGAAAGGTAGAGGAACCTTGGCTTCCGAACACAGTATTTGAAGCACCTGCTCCGAAAGACGCACCAGCATCCGCACCTTTACCCTGCTGCAGCAAAACCAGAGCAACTACGCCCAATGCACCCAGCAGATGAAAAACGACTACGACTGTTTCCAGCATTTTTTCAGTTTCCCGCGGCGCGACAGATCGCACCGAACTCATCTGCATTCAGGGAAGCCCCACCAATGAGCCCCCCATCGATATCCGGCATGCCGAACAGTTCGACCGCATTGGCCGCCTTCACGCTGCCGCCGTATAGAAGCCGCACACCTCGTGCGACTTCAGAATTCTCTGCCGCCAACTGCTCACGAATGGCTTTATGCACATCCTGAGCCTGTTGCGGCGTCGCAGTCAGTCCGGTACCAATGGCCCAGACAGGCTCGTAAGCAATGACTGCCTTGGCAAAGGCACCTACACCCAGCTCCTCGATGATGCTGCCCAGCTGACGCCCGACAACCTCAAGAGTTTTACCAGCTTCGCGCTGCTCGAGGGTCTCCCCTACGCACAACACCGGGATTAAGCCACATGCCTGTGCCGCTGCGAACTTGCGATTCAGCATTGCGTCTCGCTCGCCCATTATCTGACGGCGTTCGGAATGCCCGACAAGTACCAGGGAACAACCTGCATCCACCAACTGACTCGGCGCAATCTCACCAGTCAACGCACCTTGCATGGATTCCACCGCAGAGTTCTGCGCGCCGACCGAAATCGACTTGCCTTTCAAGCCATCAACCACTTGATTGATATACAAGCAAGGCGGGAATACCGCGACATCAACACCGCTAGGCAAGGCCAGATGACGAAGGCCGTTGATCAGCTCAGCGACGCTGGCGCGGGTACCGTGCATCTTCCAGTTACCAGCTACCATAGGGCGACGCATGCTGTACCTCGTCGGTCAAAGTGGGCGCAGATGTTACCCAACACAATCATGGCTTGCAAGCCGAATCAGGCAGAAACTTCAGTTACCAGTTTTGCCAGTTCTTCGGCGTAACTGCGAACCTGAGCTTCATCCTCGCCTTCGACCATTACGCGCACCAGAGGCTCTGTGCCGGACTTGCGCAAAAGCACACGGCCGCGCCCCGCCATTGCCTGGGTTACACGCGCACTGGCTTCCTTGACAGCCGCATGCTCCAGCGGGCTTTCGCCACCACCAAAACGCACATTGATCAGCACCTGAGGGCACTTGCGCAGTGCTTGCCGGGCTTGCGCCAGACCTTGATTACGCGTCTTGAGCGACATCAGCACCTGCAGTGCAGCGATGATCGCATCGCCAGTCGTGGTGTGATTGAAGCAAACGATGTGCCCCGAGTTCTCACCACCGACCAGCCAATTGCGCTCCAGCAACTCGGCTATCACATAGCGGTCGCCGACATTGGCACGAATAAATGGAATCGAAAGTTCAGCGAGGGCCAATTCCAGACCGAGGTTACTCATCAGAGTACCGACCACGCCACCCTGCAACTTGCCACGCTCATGCAGATCACGCGCAATGATGAACAACAAGTCATCACCATCAACGATTGTGCCAGTGTGATCGACCATCAGAACCCGATCGCCATCGCCATCAAAAGCGATGCCCAGATCAGCGTGCTCAGCCAGGACGGCCGCCTGCAACTGCCCCATATGGGTTGAGCCACAGTTGTCGTTGATGTTCAGACCATTGGGCTGGGCCGACAACACGACAACTTCCGCGCCAAGCTCACGAAAAACGCTTGGGGCAACTTTATAGGTAGCACCGTGGGCGCAGTCGATGACAATCTTGAGACCGGAAAAGTTGGTCCCTGTCGGCACGCTACTCTTGCAGAATTCAATGTAACGACCGGACGCATCGTTGATTCGCGAAACCTTGCCGATCTTGCTCGACTCAACCACGGTCATTGGCGTATCGAGCAACTCCTCAATCATCAGCTCCAGCTCATCCGGCAGCTTGGTGCCTTTACCGGAGAAGAACTTGATGCCGTTATCATCGTGCGGATTGTGCGAAGCGCTTATTACAATTCCGGCCTCAGCCTGGAACGTGCGCGACAGGTAAGCAATCGCCGGCGTCGGCATCGGGCCGAGCAGCATCACATCAGCACCTGCCGATGTCAGGCCAGCCTCAAGGGCCGATTCGAACATGTAGCCGGAGATTCGCGTGTCCTTGCCGACCAGCACCTTGCACGCGCCCATCTTGCGGAACGCCATGCCAGCAGCCCAACCGAGTTTAAGCATGAAGTCAGGAGTAATCGGGTATACCCCGACTCGGCCACGAATGCCGTCAGTACCAAAGTATTTCTTGCTCATAAGTGCTCCATCATTCTTATTCGGCTGATTCGACGGCCGCGATCATTCTCACCACGTCCACCGTCTCCGCTACATCATGGACGCGCAATATACGCGCGCCTTTGACAGATGCCAGTGCCGCGAGTGCCAGACCACCATGCAGACGCTCACCTACCGGGCGATTAAGCGCCTGGCCGATCATGCTCTTGCGTGAAACACCGACCAGCAATGGCCGCCCCAGCGCATGCAGGGCTTCCATATGCTTGAACAAGCTTAGATTGTGCTGCAGGGTTTTGGCGAAGCCAAAGCCCGGGTCGAGAACGATCCGGTCTGCGGGGATACCCGCCAGCGCACATTGAGCCATGCGCTCAGCGAGAAACTCACCCACTTCCCGCGTGACATCCTGATACTGCGGATTGTTCTGCATATCACCCGGCTCACCGAGCATATGCATGAGGCAGACCGGCAAACCCGTTGCCGCCGCCGCATCCAGTGCGCCATCGCGCCGGAGCGACCGCACATCGTTGATCAAACCCGCGCCCAGCCGCGCAGTTTCGCGCATCACGGCGGGGGTCGACGTATCGACCGAGATAATTACATCGAGTTCGCGATTGATCAGCTCAACGATTGGCGCCACGCGTTCTAGCTCTTCCAGCGGCGAAACCGCTCGCGCGCCGGGACGAGTGGACTCACCACCCACATCGATCAGCGTCGCACCAGCCGCAACCATAGACTCGGCATGGCGCAAGGCCGCGTCGAGTTGGCTGTAGCGGCCGCCATCGGAGAACGAATCGGGAGTGACATTGAGAATACCCATGACATGCGTCCGGGCCAAATCAAGAACCCGGTTGCCGCAAGGCAACCGGGTCAGGGACTGTACAGAAGTCATTAAAAACCTTAAACGTCAGCAGCCGGACCGCCAATCGGTGTTTCCGGACGCTCATCCTGAACAACCGGAGGCGGCGGCGTACCAGTGCCTCCCGACCAGTCGCGAGGCTCGCGAGGCGGACGACCAGCCATGATGTCGTCGATCTGCTCGGCATCAATCGTTTCGTACTTCATCAGCGCATCAGCCATGGCATCAAGCTTGTCACGGTTGTCCGTGAGGATCTGCTTGGCAGTGCCGTAGCACTGATCAATGATGCTGCGCACTTCGGAGTCGATCAGTTTGGCTGTCTCACCGGAGAAGCTTGCAGCCTGGCCACCGCCGCCGCGACCAAGGAATACTTCACCCTCTTCTTCGGCATACATCAGCGGACCGAGTTTTTCCGACAGGCCCCACTTGGTCACCATGTTCCGCGCAATCTGGCTGGCACGCATGATGTCGTTGGAAGCACCGGTGGTCACACCATCGAAGCCAAGGGTCATTTCCTCAGCAATACGGCCGCCATACAGGGAGCAGATCTGGCTGATCAACGCACGCTTGGACAGGCTGTAGCGATCTTCTTCCGGAAGGAACATGGTCACACCCAACGCACGACCGCGCGGAATGATCGAAACCTTGTAGACCGGATCATGCTCAGGCACAACACGACCAACAATGGCGTGGCCAGCTTCGTGGTAAGCAGTGTTCTGCTTCTCTTTCTCGGACATGACCATCGATTTGCGCTCGGCGCCCATCATGATCTTGTCTTTGGCCAGCTCGAACTCTTTCATCTCGACGATGCGCTTGCCGGCGCGAGCCGCAAACAGCGAGGCTTCGTTGACCAGGTTGGCAAGGTCGGCACCGGAGAAGCCCGGAGTACCGCGAGCGATAACGGCCGGAGCAACGTCGTCGCCCATTGGCACTTTACGCATGTGAACCTTGAGGATCTGTTCGCGACCACGAATATCCGGCAAACCGACCACGACCTGACGGTCGAAACGGCCCGGACGCAGCAATGCAGGGTCGAGTACGTCAGGACGGTTGGTCGCAGCGATTACGATGATGCCGTCATTCATTTCGAAGCCGTCCATCTCAACCAGCAACTGGTTGAGGGTCTGCTCACGCTCGTCGTGCCCACCACCCATACCGGCGCCACGATGACGACCGACGGCGTCGATTTCGTCGATGAAGATGATGCAAGGCGCGTGCTTCTTGGCCTGCTCGAACATGTCGCGAACGCGGCTCGCGCCGACACCCACGAACATTTCAACAAAGTCGGAACCGGAGATGGTGAAGAAAGGCACCTTGGCTTCACCGGCAATTGCCTTGGCCAGCAAGGTTTTACCGGTACCCGGAGGGCCCACCATCAGCACACCGCGAGGAATTCGACCGCCCAGACGCTGGAACTTGCCCGGATCACGGAGGAACTCAACCAGCTCACCAACTTCTTCCTTGGCTTCGTCGCAACCGGCAACGTCAGCCAAAGTGGTTTTCACCTGATCTTCGGACAGCAGACGCGCCTTGCTCTTGCCAAAGCTCATCGGCCCGCCCTTGCCACCGGCGCCGCCCTGCATCTGGCGCATAAAGAACATGAACACCGCGATGATCACCAGGATCGGGAAGCTGGCCACCAGAAGCTGGGTCCAGATGCTTTGCTGCTCAGGCTGCTTGCCTTCGACCACAACATGGTTATCGACCAGGTCGCCGATCAGGCCATTGTCCTGAATCGCCGGACGAATGGTCTTGAAGCTATCGCCATCGTTGCGCTTGCCGGTAATCACATAGCCATCAACCGCTACGCGCTCGACCTTGCCATCCTTGACCTGCTGGATGAAGTCGGAATAGTTGAGGGTCTGCGGCTCGTTAGGGCTGGAGAAGTTGTTCATCACCGTCACCAGGACAGCCGCGATGATCAACCACAGGATCAGATTCTTTGCCATATCGTTCAATTAACTACCCTCTGAAGCAAGCTCCGCTACTGGCGCGCGCTTCGCATGATATTCACCGGCCTAACTTACTACATTACCTACAACTCTGGCAGGCGCCGTCTGTAACCCTTTGTGAAACACTTTCTACACAATATTCGCTTATGCACGCAGGGCAAAATACGAAAAACCTATCACCCCGCACAAAAACCTCGTTTTATTCACTGCGACCGCGGTAGCCCCAAGCCAACATGTATTGCTCGCGGGAACTGCCACGGGAAGAGTCAGGCTTGATCATCTGGATCTTGTCGAATTTCCGACGAGCATCCTTCAGGTAAACATCAAACCCTTCGCCCTGAAAAATCTTGATCACGAAATTTCCACCCGGCTTGAGTATTCGTTCCGCCAGATCAAGCGCCAGCTCGCAAAGAAACATGGCTTTTGGCATGTCCACCTCAGGCGTACCACTCATATTGGGGGCCATATCGGAAATCACAAGGTCAACCTGCGAATTACCCACAGCTTCAAGGATCCGCGCGAGCACTGCGTCTTCGGTGAAGTCACCCTGGATAAAAGTCACGTCCGGAATGCTGTCCATTTCCAGGATGTCCGAAGCGATCAGACGCCCCTGACCACCGATCAGCCGACTGGTAACCTGCGACCAGCCACCGGGCGCAGCCCCGAGGTCGACAACGCTCATGCCAGGGCGGATCAGCTTGTATTTCTCCTGGACTTCCAGAAGCTTGTAACTCGCACGCGAGCGGTAGCCATCCTTCTGCGCCTGCTTCACGTAAGGATCATTGACATGTCTTTTCAGCCAACCAAGGCTTGTCTTGGAACGCGCCATTGGGCACCTCGATGATAAGGGTCGTGATTAATTGGGCGGATCCACGAACCCTCGGGTAAAATGGCCGCCATTTTACAGAATCCAGACGAAAGGGTCAGATTATGCCGCTCACTCCAGAGCAGAAGAAACAGTACAAATCCATTGGCCATCACCTGAAACCGGTTTTGACTGTGGCTGACAACGGTTTGACTGAAGGTGTGCTAGCCGAACTTGAACGCGCCTTGGCGGATCACGAACTGATCAAAATCAAGCTCAACATCCTCGATCGTGAGTCACGCCTCGCGCACATTGCAGAGCTGTGCAAGGTCGGCAAAGCGGATCTGGTACAGGTCATCGGCAAGATGGCACTGGTTTACCGCAAGAACTTCAGCGCCAACAAGCAACTGTCGAACGTTCATCGCTTCAAGTGATGAAAAGGGTCAAGGGTGTGCTTCGCGCACCCTGCCACTCCATCCCGGCACCGGCTGCATCACCAGCACCAGCCCGGAAAACCCCAGAACCAGATAACTGAACACCTGCCAGCGCTGCGCATCCGGCCAGCCGATTCGTACTGCGATAAACATCGCGCACGCATACAACGCCATCAACAGCACTTGCCCGCGAAAATCCCGCCATAGACTGCCAAGGCCCTCGGCCTGTACCAGCACCAAAGCCTGAAAAATAACGCATGCGGCGGAAAAACCCACCACCAGCACTTCAAATGCACTGGCGACTTCATCGATCAGCAGCGGCGCCAGGCCAATCCTGCCCAACACCGGCTGCAAACCGAAATGAATCAACCAGAGACCACCGACCCACAGCATCTGGGTCAGCTGCCAAAGCATGGCGCCCGCATGCAGCGGGCGCCCGGTTTCAGATGTGACGGACTTCGACAATCTCGTACTCGATAACGCCACTTGGCGTTTTCACGGCAACAACGTCGCCCTCTTCCTTGCCGATCAAGGCGCGGGCCAGAGGCGAACCGACCGAAATCTTGCCGAGTTTGAAGTCAGCCTCATCCTCACCCACGATGTGGTAAGTGACGCTTTCATCCGTCTCGACGTTAGCGATTTCCACGGTAGTACCGAAAATCACTTTGCCGGTGTGAGGAATTGTTGTGACATCAATAACGACCTGATTCTGAATCCGGCCTTCAATGTCACGAATCCGCGCTTCGACCATGCCTTGCTGTTCGCGGGCGGCATGGTATTCAGCGTTTTCCTTCAAATCACCCAACTCGCGGGCCGTACCGATGTCCTGGCTGAGCTTCGGACGGACGACCTTGGTCAGGTGAGCGTGTTCTTCTTCCAGAGCTTTCGCGCCCTGGACGGTCATTGGGTACTTGATCATGCCTTCAATCCTGCGTGTAGATCCTGCAAGCGACGCACGGTCTTTTCCGGACCGAACTTCAGCGCTTCACAGATAGCTTCGCCCGCCGCAATGGTGGTGGTGCAGTAAATCTTGTGCTGCAAGGCATTACGGCGAATGGAGTAAGAGTCAGCGATCGACTGACGACCTTCAGTGGTGTTGATGATCAGCGTGACTTCGTCATTCTTGATCATGTCGACCACGTGCGGACGACCCTCGGTCACCTTGTTAACACGGCGCACTTTCAGGCCTGCAGCCTCGATCAGCTTGGCAGTACCGGCAGTGGCAACCACTTCGAAGCCCAAGTTGATCAGATCACGGGCCACGCCTGCAACCAACGGCTTGTCATCGTCGCGCACGCTGATGAATGCAGTACCGCCAGTCGGCAGCACTTCGCTCGCGCCCATCTGGGCCTTGGCGAATGCCTCACCGAAGGTGTCGCCGACACCCATCACTTCACCGGTCGACTTCATCTCTGGGCCAAGGATCGGGTCAACGCCAGGGAATTTGGCGAACGGGAACACCGCCTCTTTCACGCTGTAGAAGTTCGGAATGATTTCTTTGGTGAAGCCGATTTCTTTCAGGGTTTTACCAGCCATCACGCGAGCCGCGATCATCGCCAGGGAAACACCGATGCACTTGGAGACAAACGGCACGGTACGCGAAGCGCGCGGGTTGACTTCGATGACGTAGATGTCTTCGCCTTGCAGCGCCAATTGCACGTTCATCAGGCCGACAACACCCAACTCCAGGGCCATTTTCTTGACCTGTTCGCGCATCTCGTCCTGGATATGCAGCGGCAGCGAGTACGGCGGCAGCGAGCACGCGGAGTCACCGGAGTGAACGCCGGCCTGCTCGATGTGCTGCATGATCGCGCCGATCACGACATCAGTACCGTCGCAGACTGCATCAACGTCCATCTCGATGGCGCAGTTGAGGAAGTGGTCGAGCAGCACCGGGCTGTCGTTCGACACTTTCACCGCATCACGCAGGTAGCGTTTGAGTTCTTCTTCTTCGTAAACGATTTCCATCGCCCGGCCGCCCAGTACGTAGGACGGACGCACGACCAGCGGATAACCGATCTTGCTGGCGGCACGGATCGCTTCGTCCTCGCTACGCACGGTGGCGTTTGGCGGCTGACGCAGGTTCAGACGCTCAACCATTTGCTGGAAGCGCTCACGGTCTTCGGCGCGGTCGATGGCGTCAGGGCTGGTGCCGATGATCGGCACACCGGCGGCTTCCAGGGCACGGGCCAGTTTCAGCGGAGTCTGGCCACCGTACTGGACGATAACGCCTTTCGGCTTCTCGACACGAACGATTTCCAGCACGTCTTCCAGGGTTACCGGCTCGAAGTACAGACGGTCAGAAGTGTCGTAGTCAGTGGAAACGGTTTCCGGGTTGCAGTTGACCATGATGGTCTCGTAACCGTCTTCGCGCAGAGCGAGCGCAGCATGAACGCAGCAGTAGTCGAACTCGATGCCCTGACCGATACGGTTTGGACCGCCGCCCAGGATCATGATCTTGTCGCGACCGGACGGCGCAGCTTCGCACTCTTCCTCGTAAGTCGAGTACAGGTAAGCGGTATCGGTGGCGAACTCGGCCGCGCAGGTGTCAACGCGCTTGTAGACCGGGAACACATCCAGCTTGTGGCGGTGAGTACGCAGGTTTTTCTCGGTGACGCCCAGCAGCTTGGCCAGACGCTGATCGGAGAAGCCTTTGCGCTTGAGCTTGAACATCAGGTCGCGGTCGATAGCGGACAGACCGAGGGTCTTGACCTTCTCTTCGTCTTTGATCAGATCTTCGATCTGCACCAGGAACCACGGGTCGATCATGTTCATGCCAAAGATTTCTTCGACGGTCATGCCGGCGCGGAAAGCGTCGGCCACGTACCAGATACGCTCGGCGCCCGGCACAGTCAGCTCACGCTTGAGCACGCTCATGCTTTCCGGGTTGCTCAGGTCGAGTTTCTCGTCCAGACCGCAAACGCCCACTTCCAGACCGCGCAGGGCTTTCTGCAGGGATTCCTGGAAAGTACGGCCGATGGCCATGACTTCACCCACCGACTTCATCTGAGTGGTCAGGCGTGCGTCAGCCTTGGCGAACTTCTCGAAGGCGAAGCGCGGCAGCTTGGTGACGACGTAGTCGATGGACGGCTCGAAGGACGCCGGGGTCTTGCCGCCGGTGATGTCGTTCGACAGTTCGTCGAGGGTGTAACCCACAGCCAGTTTGGCCGCGACTTTGGCGATCGGGAAACCGGTGGCTTTCGAAGCCAGCGCCGAGGAACGCGATACGCGCGGGTTCATTTCGATCACGACCATACGGCCAGTGTCAGGGCAGATACCGAACTGCACGTTGGAACCGCCGGTCTCGACGCCGATCTCGCGCAGTACCGCCAGAGAGGCGTTACGCAGGATCTGGTATTCCTTGTCGGTCAGGGTCTGAGCCGGAGCCACGGTGATCGAGTCACCGGTGTGCACGCCCATCGGGTCGAAGTTTTCGATCGAGCAGACGATGATGCAGTTGTCCTTTTTGTCGCGGACAACCTCCATTTCATATTCTTTCCAGCCGATCAGCGATTCGTCGATCAGCAGCTCTTTGGTCGGAGACAAGTCCAGACCACGGGCGCAGATTTCTTCGAACTCTTCGCGGTTGTAAGCGATACCGCCGCCAGTGCCGCCCATGGTGAAGGACGGACGGATGATGCACGGGAAGCCCAGGGTTTCGAGAACCGCGTTGGCTTCTTCCATGCTATGGGCGATACCGGAACGCGGGCACGCCAGGCCGATGGATTTCATCGCCTTGTCGAAACGCGAACGGTCTTCAGCCTTGTCGATGGTGTCGGCGTTGGCGCCGATCATTTCCACGCCGAACTTCTCCAGAACGCCTTCGCGCTCCAGATCCAGGGCGCAGTTAAGAGCGGTCTGGCCGCCCATGGTAGGCAGCACGGCATCCGGACGTTCTTTTTCGATGATCTTGGCAACAGTCTGCCACTTGATCGGCTCGATGTACGTGGCGTCAGCCATGTCCGGGTCGGTCATGATGGTGGCCGGGTTGGAGTTCACCAGGATGACGCGGTAACCCTCTTCGCGCAGGGCTTTGCAAGCCTGGGCGCCGGAGTAGTCGAATTCGCAGGCCTGGCCGATAACGATCGGGCCAGCGCCGAGAATCAGGATGCTTTTAATGTCTGTACGTTTTGGCATGGGTTTGTCACTCAAATCCGCAGGTCAGTCGGCAAGCCGTCTTGATCGATTTCTGAAGTCTCGAAGGGGCCGCCGGGTTCGGGGCCGCCCTCGAGGAGCTTCTCTCTACAGTCTCAAGGCGAACGCTTAGCGTCGCTTGGCCATCTCGTTGATGAAGCGGTCGAACAGTGGCGCTACATCGTTCGGGCCCGGGCTCGCTTCAGGGTGGCCCTGGAAGCTGAACGCGCTCTTGTCTGTGCGCTCGATGCCTTGCAAAGTGCCGTCGAACAGCGATTTGTGGATCGCCCGAACGTTGGCTGGCAAGGTCGCTTCGTCTACCGCGAAACCGTGGTTCTGGCTGGTGATCATCACGACGCCAGTGTCCAGATCCTGCACCGGGTGGTTGGCACCGTGGTGGCCGTGACCCATTTTCAGGGTCTTGGCACCGGAAGCCAGAGCCAGCAGTTGGTGGCCGAGGCAGATGCCGAATACCGGAATTTCGGTTTCCAGCACGTCCTTGATCGCCTGGATCGCGTAGTCGCACGGCTCCGGATCACCAGGACCGTTGGACAGGAACACGCCATCCGGCTTCAGTGCCAGCACGTCAGCAGCCGGAGTTTGTGCCGGCACGACGGTCACGCGGCAGCCGCGCTCGACCAGCATGCGCAGGATGTTGACCTTGACCCCGTAGTCGAAGGCAACCACGTGATATGGAAGCTCGGAAGCTTCGATGGTCGCGTGGCTGTCGGTTTTCAGATCCCAGACAGTCGAACGCCATTCGTATTGCTTCTTGGTGCTGACGACTTTCGCCAGATCCATGCCTTTCAGGCCCGGGAAGCCTTGGGCAGCGGCAATCGCAGCTTCTTCGGAGATGTTGTCACCGGCCATGATGCAGCCGTTCTGTGCGCCTTTCTCACGCAGGATGCGGGTCAGGCGACGGGTGTCGATACCGGCGATTGCCACAACATTGTTGGCTTTCAGGTAGTCGGACAGGGACATCGTGTTACGCCAGTTGCTCGCTACCAGAGGCAGGTCACGGATGACCAGGCCAGCGGACCAGACGCGGTCGGACTCGGCGTCTTCCGGCGTGGTGCCGGTGTTGCCGATGTGCGGGTAAGTCAGGGTAACGATCTGTTGGGCGTAGGAAGGATCGGTAAGGATTTCCTGATAGCCGGTCATTGCGGTGTTGAACACCACCTCACCAACGGTTTGACCGTCGGCTCCAATGGCTTCGCCGCGAAAAATGCTGCCATCAGCAAGGGCAAGTATGGCTGGCTTAGTCAAGAAGACCTCCCGTAAATAACGCATGAAAGGGCGATCGCAGGTTGTAAAAAAGCGGAGTGACGTATGGACACGTCACCCCGCTTCTTCACTGAATTATTCTGCGCGCTTTTAGTGGACACACTAAAGCTGTAGCTTACAGAAAAAGGCTTTTTTGGTCCACCGCTAAAGAGCCTTAAAGGCCGGAGAATGCGACAGGAAGTCGCCAAGCGGAGAAAAACCAGCGCAAACAGGGCGTTTGCGCCGGATTCAATAACGGCTCAACGCAGGTCGAGCACATCCTGCATGTCATAAAGACCCGGCTCACGACCCTCCAGCCACAAGGCTGCACGTACCGCGCCCTTGGCGAAGGTCATGCGACTGGAAGCCTTGTGAGTGATCTCCAGGCGCTCGCCTTCGCAGGCAAACAGCACGGTGTGATCACCGACGACATCACCACCACGAACAGTGGCAAAACCGATGGTTTCACGCTCGCGCGCACCGGTATGACCTTCACGACCGTAGACGGCAACTTTCTGCAAGTCACGATCCAGCGCACTGGCAATGACCTCACCCATGCGCAACGCAGTACCCGAGGGCGCATCGATCTTGTGTCGGTGATGCGCTTCGATGATCTCGATGTCCGCCTCATCACCCAACACGCGTGCCGCCATGTCGAGCAACTTCAGCGACAGATTGACGCCAACACTGAAGTTGGCGGCGAACACGATTGGAATATCCTTGCCCGCCTCGACCAGCAACTGCTTCTGCGCAGCATCCAGACCCGTAGTGCCGATGACCATGGCCTTGCCCGCCTTACGGCAGAACGCCAGGTTCTTCAGCATCACTTCCGGAAGCGTGAAGTCGATCAACACATCAAACTCATCAGCGACCGCTTCCACATGACCGGACAGCGGCACACCAATTCGCCCCAGCGAAGCCAACTCACCGGCATCCACCCCGATCAGCGTGCTGCCAGGACGGACGACAGCGGCAGTCAAACCGGTCAGAGGCGCGCGCTGCTGCACGGCCTCAACCAGAATCTTGCCCATGCGCCCGGCGGCGCCCATCACTGCAATACGTCGCATGCCGACTCCTTACAAATCGCCGAAGAAGCGCTTCACACCGTCGAACCAACCGGTGGTTTTCGGGGAATGGCTATTGTCGTCTGCCAGAGAACTGCGGAACTCTTCCAGCAATTCGCGCTGACGACGGTTCAGGTTGACCGGGGTCTCGACCGCTACACGGCACATCAGATCGCCCGCACCACCGCCACGCACCGGCGCCACGCCTTTGCCGCGTACGCGGAACTGCTTGCCGGTCTGAGTGCCTTCAGGGATTTTCAGCTTGACGCGACCGTCGAGGGTCGGGATTTCCAGTTCGCCACCCAGCGCCGCATCAACGAAGCTGATCGGCACTTCGCAGAACAGATGCTTGCCGTCACGCTGGAAGATGTCGTGTTCGCGGACGTTGATGACCACGTACAGATCGCCAGTCGGGCCGCCTTGAGTACCCGCCTCGCCTTCGCCGGACAAGCGAATGCGGTCGCCAGTGTCGACGCCGGCCGGCACTTTGACCGACAGGGTTTTGTACTCTTCGACGCGGCCGTCACCGTGGCAGGAATCGCACGGATCGGAAATGATCTTGCCCTGGCCATGGCAGCGCGGGCAGGTCTGCTGCACCGAGAAGAAGCCTTGCTGCATGCGCACCTGACCGATGCCACCGCACGTCGGGCACGTCGAAGGCGACGAGCCTTTTTTGGCGCCCGAGCCATCGCACGGCTTGCAGTTGACCAGCGTCGGCACACGAATATTCACGCTCGTGCCGCGCACTGCCTCTTCCAGATTCAGCTCCAGGGTGTAGCGCAAGTCGCTGCCACGCTGAGCGCCGCCACGGGAACCGCCGCGACCGCCACCAAAGAAATCACTGAAGACATCACCAAAGATGTCAGAGAAGTTCTGACCGCCGAAACCTGCACCGCCACCACCCATGCTCGGGTCGACACCGGCATGACCGTACTGGTCGTAAGCTGCACGCTTGCTGGAATCGGACAGCACTTCATAGGCCTCGTTGGCCTCTTTGAACAGTTCTTCCGATGCTTTGTCATCGGGATTACGGTCCGGGTGATGCTTCATCGCCAGACGACGATAGGCCTTCTTCAGATCCGCATCGCTTGAGCCACGCTCAACACCCAACACTTCGTAATAGTCACGCTTTGCCATAAGTCTTTGCACTCTTGAGGACGTCCGGCAAACCCCTCCTGAGGATCGCCAAACTCGCTGAGCCCCAATACAGGCCCGGACCCAACTCACGTCAATTCAACGATCCTGGTCTTTGATTCATGCGGTACTTTCGGCGCGAAAAGCAGGAGCATTTCCGGCCATACCACCAGCATTCGAACCTTGTCGCATGCTGTAAAAATTCGCGTATTCCAGATACGCCAACGCGGGAGCAAGCTCCCGCGCGGCGACATCCTACCAGTCACCGCCTAAAGGCAGTCAACCGGCCGACCAACAACTTACTTGGGGTCTTTGACTTCTTCGAACTCGGCATCGACAACATCGTCAGTCTTTTCAGCTTTCTCGTCGTGCGGTGCTGCGCCTTCAGCAGGCTGAGCCTGTTCGGCGTACATCTTCTGAGCAACCGGAGCAGAGACTTTCGACAGCTCTTCAACCTTCGCTTCGATAGCAGCCTTGTCGTCGCCTTTAACAGCAACTTCCAGAGCAACCACAGCAGCCTCGATCGCAGTCTTCTCTTCGGCGGTAACTTTGTCGCCCGCTTCGGTGATCATTTTGCGAGTCGAGTGAACCAGTGCATCACCCTGGTTACGGGCAGCGGCCAGTTCTTCGAACTTGCGGTCTTCGTCAGCGTTAGCTTCGGCGTCACGCACCATGCGCTCGATTTCTTCGTCGGACAGACCGGAGTTGGCCTTGATCACGATCGACTGGGTCTTGCCGGTCGCCTTGTCTTTCGCACCGACGTGCAGGATGCCGTTGGCGTCGATGTCGAAGGTCACTTCGATCTGCGGCACGCCACGTGGAGCAGGTGGAATGTCGGCCAGGTCGAACTTGCCCAGGGACTTGTTCTGTGCGGCTTGCTTACGCTCGCCCTGCAGGACGTGAATGGTCACGGCGCCCTGGTTGTCGTCGGCAGTCGAGAACACTTGCGATTTCTTGGTAGGAATCGTGGTGTTTTTCTCGATCAGCGCAGTCATCACGCCACCCATGGTTTCGATACCCAGGGTCAGCGGGCTGACGTCGAGCAGCAGTACGTCTTTCACGTCACCGGCCAGAACAGCGCCCTGGATAGCAGCGCCCATGGCAACAGCTTCGTCCGGGTTGACGTCTTTACGCGCTTCTTTACCGAAGAAATCGGTAACCAGCTTCTGCACCAGCGGCATACGGGTCTGACCGCCGACCAGGATCACGTCGTTGATCGCGCCAACGTCCAGGCCTGCGTCTTTCATGGCGATGCGGCAAGGTTCGATGGTGCGCTGAACCAGGTCTTCAACCAGTGCTTCGAGCTTGGCACGCGAGATCTTCACGTTCAGGTGCTTAGGACCGGTCGCGTCTGCAGTGATGTACGGCAGGTTGACGTCGGTCGACTGAGCAGAGGACAGCTCGATCTTGGCTTTTTCAGCGGCTTCTTTCAGGCGCTGCATGGCCAGCGGGTCACCCTTAAGGTTCATGCCGCTTTCTTTCTTGAATTCGTCAACGAGGTAGTCGATCAGACGAATGTCGAAGTCTTCACCGCCCAGGAACGTGTCACCGTTGGTGGCCAACACTTCGAACTGATGCTCGCCGTCAACTTCAGCGATCTCGATCACGGAAACGTCGAAAGTACCGCCACCCAGGTCATAAACGATCACAGTGTGATCACCCTTGGCCTTGTCCATACCGTAAGCCAGAGCGGCTGCGGTTGGTTCGTTGATGATACGTTTTACGTCCAGACCGGCGATGCGGCCGGCGTCTTTGGTCGCTTGGCGCTGGCTGTCGTTGAAGTAGGCCGGAACGGTGATCACCGCCTCAGTCACTGGCTCGCCGAGGTAGTCTTCGGCGGTCTTCTTCATCTTTTTCAGAATTTCAGCCGAGATTTGTGGCGGTGCCATTTTCTGGCCGTTCACTTCAACCCAGGCGTCGTTGTTGTCAGCCTTGACGATCTTGTAAGGGACCATCTGGATGTCTTTCTGCACAACTTCTTCGTCGAAACGACGACCGATCAGACGCTTTACCGCGTACAGAGTGTTGTGCGGGTTAGTCACTGCCTGACGCTTGGCAGACTGACCGACCAGGATTTCGCCATCGTTGGCGTAAGCGATGATCGACGGCGTGGTACGCGCGCCTTCAGCGTTTTCAATAACTTTTGCTTTGCCGTTTTCCAGCACGGAGACGCAGGAGTTGGTAGTCCCCAGGTCGATACCGATAATTTTGCCCATGTTCACTCTCCCGAAACTTTGGATTTGGATGCCGCAGCAGTGGTGGCTAACTGCGGTAGCACTTAAACGCTTGACTTCTAAATGGGGGCCTTGCGACTAATTTCAAGCCTTCTCGTCAATCGAAGGCGAAATTGGCGCCGGCGCCTTGCTGACCACAACCATGGCCGGACGCAACAGGCGACCGTTAAGTTGGTAGCCCTTTTGGAACACCTTCAGGACACTGTTCGGCTCGACGTCGGCACTTTCCTGCATGGCCATCGCCTGATGCTGAACGGCGTTGAATGGTTCGCCATGCGGATCGATCGCTTCAAGCTGATAACGCTTGAGGGTGTCGTGGAACATTTTCAGGGTCAGCTCGATGCCTTCACGCATCGGACGGATGCTTTCGTCGTCCGGGTTCGACAGCTCGAGGCCGCGCTCCAGGCTGTCGACGATCGGCAGCAGGTCGCCGGCGAACTTTTCCAGCGCAAACTTGTGCGCCTTTTCCACGTCCTGCTCGGCACGACGACGGACGTTCTGCAGATCGGCAGCGACACGCAGAGACTGATCCTGCGCGGCGGCCAATTGCTCTTCGAGCACTTGTACACGGGTCGCCAGGTCGTCACCCGAACCCTCGGGCGCCTGATTGGCTTCTGGGTTTTGCTTATCTACTGTCTGTTCGTCAGCCATAGAATTCTCCTTTCAATATCGTCCGCGAGTTCGACTCGCGCTTCTGCCCCGATATATGGGGCCGCAAAATCAGGCTTCAAGGGCCTTCAACGATTAACCCTACAAAAAAGTGCCGCATTCTCATTCCTCGATGCACTAAGCAGAAATTGCGTTCAAGCAAATCGAGCTAAGGGAGGGCATTGTCAGCCCGAAACAAAACACTGTATAAATAACCAGACCTAAAGCCTGGGAGCGGCCTTTATGCTGGTGCACCTGTCCGTACATAACTACGCCATCGTTGAACATCTCGATCTCGAACTTGATCGCGGGATGAGCGTGATCACCGGGGAAACCGGCGCCGGCAAGTCGATCATGCTCGACGCCCTGGGCCTGACCCTTGGCGATCGCGCCGACAGTGGCGTGGTTCGCCCGGGCGCCGACAAGGCCGATATCCTCGCGACCTTCGATCTTGCCGACATCCCCGAGGCCAGCGCCTGGCTGGCCGAGCGCGATCTGGACATCGACGGCCCGTGCATCCTGCGTCGGGTCATCACGTCTGAAGGACGTTCTCGCGGCTATATCAACGGCACGCCCTGCCCGCTTGGCGATCTCAAGGCACTCGGCGAACTGATGATCGACATCCATAGCCAGCATGAGCACCAGTCCCTCCTGAAAACCGATACCCACCGTCGCCTGCTCGACGAATACGCTGGCGCTACCGACCTGGCTCGCCAGGTGCAACTGGCTGCCCAGCGCTGGCGGCAGACTCGCCAGGAGCTGGAGCGACTCTCCAACTCCGGCGATGAACAACGCGCCCGCCATCAACTGCTCAGCTACCAGCTCGAAGAACTGGAAAACCTCGGCCTCGGTGATAACGAACTCGAACAGCTGGAGCAGGAACACAAAAACCTGACCAACGCTGAAACCTTGCTTGGCATTTGCCGGCAAGTCGTCGAGCAGTGCAGCGAAAGTGACTCCGGCAATGTACTGAACGCGCTGACCGCCAGCCTCAATCGCCTCTCGAGCGTGAACAATTCCGTTGGTGCTCTTGGCGAAGCCAGCAGCTTGCTGACCAGCGCACAAATACAGGTTGAGGAAGCGGTCGGTGAACTCAATCGTTTCCTCGACAACTTCGATGCCGATCCGGCACGCCTGCAATATCTGGAAGAGCGCCTCGACGCTATTTACACGCTGGCACGCAAACACCGGATCCAGCCGACCGAAGTCGGAGAGATGCAGCAGAAACTGCTGGATGAAATCGAAAGCCTTAATGCCAATGACGAGTCCATTGAGCGACTGGGCGAAGAACTGGCCTCCTATGCCCGTCACTATCAGGAAAAAGCGCGAGAACTGAGTGATTTGCGCCACCAGGCTGCCGGCAGCCTTGCCAGCGCGGTGGAACAAGAGATTCAACGTTTGGGCATGCCCGGCGGTCGCTTCACTATCGAACTACGCGCCAATAGCAGCGATGAACTGCTGCCCAACGGACTCGAACAGGTCGAACTGCTGGTCAGCGCCAACCCTGGCCAGCCACTCAAGGCACTGGCGAAAGTGGCGTCCGGTGGCGAGCTGTCGCGGATCAGCCTGGCGATTCAGGTCATCACTGCACAGACCTCGCGCATTCCGACACTGGTGTTCGACGAAGTCGACGTGGGCATTGGCGGCCCTACCGCTGAGATTGTCGGCCAGTTGTTGCGCCGACTCGGTGAACGCGGACAGGTGCTGACCGTGACGCACTTGCCGCAAGTGGCGGCGCAGGGGCATCAGCATCTGTTCGTGCACAAGGTACGCGGCGAACAGGCGACGCATACAGCCGTCTCCAAGCTGAGCAAGAACGACCGTATAGAAGAAGTGGCGCGGATGCTAGGCGGAATCGATCTGACCAAAGAATCCTTGGCTCACGCCAAAAAGATGGTCGTTACCGCAAAAGCTTAAATTTCACACACAGCAGAAAGCACGAAGGCGACCCACGGGTCGCCTTCGCTCGTTTCGCGAACCTGAAATTCGCGCGACATGCTTACTTTTTCTTGCGTACGTACAGCACCAGGTTGTGATCCACCAACTCGACACCGTGCTCGTCGGCAATTGCCTTCTGAAGCTTTTCGATTTCAACGCTGACGAATTCGACAACCTCACCGGTTTCCACGTTGACCATATGGTCGTGGTGTCCACCGTCGGCCAATTCGAAAACCGCGTGGCCACCGTCGAAGTTGTGACGGACCACGAGGCCAGCCGCTTCGAACTGGGTCAGAACACGGTAAACCGTGGCCAGACCGACGTCCTCGCCAGCTTCCATCAACGCCTTGTAGACGTCCTCGGCACTCATGTGACGCTGCTCGGTAGAGTCGAGCATTTGCAGGATCTTGACCCGTGGCAGGGTCACTTTGAGGCCGGCTTTGCGTAGTTCGCTATTTTCAACCATGGTCAGCTTTCTCGCGATGCTGCTTCGCAGCTTCTCTTAATGCGGGTATGATCGGCGTTTACGTTGTCCCAGCCAAGATAGTGGAAGTCGCCCACCGATGCAAAACACCAAGCTCTTGCTAACCAGTTTCACCTTTGTGGGACTGCTCGCACTCGCCGGTTGTTCATTCCCCGGGGTTTACAAAATCGACATCCAGCAGGGCAATGTCGTCACGCAGGACATGATAGACCAGTTACGCCCGGGAATGACCCGGCCGCAAGTACGGTTTATCATGGGCAATCCCCTGCTTGCCGATACGTTCCATGCCGATCGCTGGGATTATCTGTACAGCCTGCAACCGGGTGGCGGTGAACGCCAACAGGAACGCGTCAGCGTTATTTTCAACTCAAACGACCAGCTTGTCAGCCTGTCCGGTGACTTTATGCCGGGCGTCAGCCGTGACGAAGCCATTCTCGGCAAGGACAGTGGCACGACCGTGACCGCTCCTGCTGAAAACGCCGAGAAGCCAACACCGGAAAAACCGGTAAAGCCAGGTTCCTTGCTGGATCAGATCCAGAAGGACGTCGATGGTGTAGAAACCGTTCCGGTTCCGACACCAGAGCCGCTGGACACCTCGCCGCAATAATTTGCGACGCAATAAAAAACCCGGAATTCCGGGTTTTTTATTGCCTGTCGTTTAGCCGACCTACTGATTTCTAGCTTTCGCCTCGGCAGCCTTGGCCGCACGCAGGCGCCGCACTTCTTTCGGATCAGCGAGCAAAGGACGATAAATTTCAATGCGATCCCCTGCCCGAATCAGGCGAACCTGCGGATCGGCAATCACTTTGCCGAAGATTCCCAACGGGCATTCAGTCAGATCAAGCTCAGGGAACTCGTCACCAATCCCGGACTTGATCAAGGCCTCACGCACAGTATTCCCTTCGGGGACACTCACCGCACGCAAGACCTGACGATCAACGGCCGCATACACGACCTCTATCTCGATCACTGACTCAACCATGCATCTGCTTGGCGCGCTGACAGAACGCATCCACCAGCGTATTCGCCGCCTGATTGAACAGCGGCCCCAGAGTGGCACGCACCAAAGGGCCCGCGTAGTCGAACGAAAGATCCAGACTGATCTTGCAGGCCTTCTCGTTCAACACCTTGAACACCCAGACGCCATGTAACTGATTGAACGGGCCTTCTTCGAGGTTCATCTCGATCGACTGCCCCGGCACCAACGTGTTGCGCGTCACGAAATGCTGACTCAGACCGCCCTTGGCCACGCCGACACTGGCGCGCATATGCTCCGGCGAGCTTTCCAGCACTTCGGCGGACGAGCACCACGGCAAGAACTCAGGGTAACGCGCCACGTCGTTGACCAGGTCATAAAGGAACTGGGCCGGGTAAGGCAGCAATGCTGATCGTTGAATATGTGTCGTCATGTAAGCGTTACTTCCAGAGCTGAGCGGCAAACACTACAACTATGCCGATAGGCGCCACGTAGCGCATCAATAACAAGGACAGACCAAACAGTACCGGGTTACGGATCGACAACTCGTCACGCACCGCTTCACGCCCCATCACCCATCCGGCGAATAGCACGAAGCACAGTCCGCCGAGCGGCAACATGATCCGCGAGGTGAAGAAGTCGATCACACCGAAGAAGTCCAGACCGCTTGCCGCACCCCATTGGTAGAGATGGAACATCCCGCCTTCGTTCACGAAAAATTTGGCTTCCTTCCAGATATTGAAGGAGAAAACAGTGCCCAAACCTACGAACCAGCAAACGAATGCCAGCCAGAAAGTCACCCAGGCGCGGCTGACTTTGGTGCGTTCGACCAGATAAGCCACCATCGGCTCAAGCAGAGAAATGGCCGAACTCCAGGCCGCAACCGCGACCAGCACGAAGAACACCACGCCCATCAACTGACCAAACGCTACGTTACCAAAGGCAAATGGCAAGCTGACGAACATCAGGCCAGGGCCTTCGCTCGGGTTCAGGCCGGCGGCGAACACAATCGGAAACAAGGCCAGACCAGCCACCAGCGAAACGAAAGTATCGAGCAGCGCGACACCGACGACCGTACCGGATAACGATGCATCCTTGGGCATATAAGCCCCGTAGATCATGATCGAGCCGACACCCACGCTCAGGGAAAAGAACGCGTGGCCCATGGCTGGCAGCAGTCCGCCGAGGACTTTTTCGGGGTGGAAGTCGAACATGAAATGCACGCCTTCCATGAAGTGGCCGGTTGTCATGCTGTAGCCCAGCAACACCAGGATCATCACAAATAGCAGCGGCATCATGATCCGCAGACTGCGTTCAAGCCCCGCAACCACGCCTTTGGCAATCACCACGGCCGATAGCAGCATGAAAATCGTGTGCCAAAGTGTCAGGCGCCATGGGTCGGCGATGACATTGCCGAAATACGCACCAACCTGATCCGGGGTCACCCCCTGAAAGTCCCCGCGGCCCATATCGACGATGTAGTCCAGCGACCAGCCGCCCACCACACTATAGAAAGACAGGATCAGCAGCGCCGTAATCATCCCGGCAAAGGCGCCCCACGACCATTTCGCCGAGTGCCCGGCTTCCAGTGCCAGCACCTTCAAGGCATTCGCCGGACTCTGCCGCGCACGCCGGCCGATCAGGGTTTCAGCCAGCATTACCGGAATGCCGATCAGTGCGATGCACGCCAGAAACATCAGTACAAACGCACCGCCGCCGTAGACCCCGACCATGTAGGGGAACTTCCAGATACTACCCAGTCCCACGGCCGAACCGGTCGCGGCGAGTATGAATACCCAGCGGCTAGCCCAACTGCCGTGGACAGAAACCTTGTCTGTCGACATCGTTTATCACGCCCAAGCGTTAGAAAAAGAGGCCGCATTGTCCGGGATTCACTCAACCTGCTCAAGCACGCAGCATCACCGTAGCCGACGGCCGTTTATCTCCATATAATGCCGCCCCTATGGCTAAACAGAAGAAACACCCAACAGGGACCATCGCGCAGAACAAAAAGGCGCGACACGATTACTTCATCGAGCATAAGTTCGAGGCTGGTCTGGTCCTGGCCGGCTGGGAAGTAAAAAGTCTGCGGGCAAGCAAGCTGCAACTGGTCGACAGTTACGTGCTGCTCAAGGATGGCGAAGCGTGGCTGCTCGGCAGTCACATCACGCCTCTGATGACCGCCAGCACCCACGTCATCGCCGACCCGGTGCGCACACGCAAATTGCTGCTCAACCGCCGCGAACTGGAAAAGCTTGCCGCCGCTGTGCAGCAAAAGGGTTACGCCTGC
Organism: Pseudomonas sp. LBUM1648; assembly: GCF_059716145.1. Lineage (NCBI taxonomy): Bacteria > Pseudomonadati > Pseudomonadota > Gammaproteobacteria > Pseudomonadales > Pseudomonadaceae > Pseudomonas > Pseudomonas sp. LBUM1648. Next base: position 862,548 of record NZ_CP166808.1, on the reverse strand, counting down.
GTATGCCTGTCCTGGTACTGGAGCAAGCACATGGTCAAGTGCGAGATCGCTCTGGGCAAGGGCAAGAAGGAATACGACAAGCGTGACACCGAGCGCGAGCGTGATGCGGGTCGTGAGCTGCAGCGTGCGGTGCGCAACAAAGGCAAGGAAGACTGATCTTTCTGCTTGAGTTGTGTGACGCCAGCAAAAGATCGCAGCCTTCGGCAGCTCCTACAGAGAGCTAACGCGGGCTGCGATCTTTTGCTTTTAAAAAGCTACATCCCCTTGCGCCGCTCCGCCCGAGCCATGCGCTGAACCTCCTGCCGCACCTCTTCCAGCACTTCCTGCACATACAAAATGTGTCGACTGGAAACTTCACGCGCCTGCTCTGCACGCCCTTCGATAATCGCCAGATACAATTCCCGATGCTGAGTGATCAGCATGTCGCGGGTTTCCGTACGCTGCTTGTACATCCCGCCGATGTTGGTCACGACGTTGCGTTTGAGCAGATCAAACAACCCACGAATGGTGTGCAGCAACACCGCGTTATGACTGGCCTCGGCAATCGCCAAGTGAAATTTCGCATCCGCCGCACCCTCCTCCGTCCGGCTCACTTCGTCGTGACGCGAATAGCAGTCCTGTAACTCTTCAAACGCCGCAGTCAGCCGCTCGCGATCCACGTCGGTGGCGCGTAATGCGGCGTAATAGGCGCACGATGCTTCCAGAGTGTGGCGAAATTCCAGCAAGTCACGCTGTGCCTCGGGATTGCTTTCGAGCAATTGCAGCAGTGGATCGCTGAACGTCGAACCCAGACTTTCCACCACATAATTGCCGCCACCCTGACGGCTGACCAGCAGACCTTTGGCCGCCAGTTTCTGAATCGCTTCGCGCAATGACGGACGTGATACGCCAAATTGCTCGGCCAGTGCGCGTTCCGCCGGAAGCCGCTCACCGGACTTCAGCGTGCCCTCAAGGATCATCCCCTCGAGTCGCTCGACAATATCGTCAGACAAACGGCGCTGACGTATCTGATCAAACCCCATAACTCATTTCTCCACGATCCCGATCGCTTGCCGGGGCCTCTATTCTGGCCTATCCGCGCCTTGGCCACACCTACCAGACGACACCCGCTCAAACCGGATCAGATGCAATCTGCTCCGCTTATTCGACAAAAGTTTCAGGGCGACAAATTGACACACCGACATCAAGGCTTTTACCCTAGCCAACAGCGATTGTAAATTGGTATTACCAATTATCCAAATACGCTGACAGTGCCTGACCAACAACAATTAGGGGCCACCCCATATGCAAACCTGGCAACAGCTCTACAGCCCGCTCGGCAGTCTCGGCGTTTCCGCACTCGCGGCCGTCATCCCCATCGTTTTCTTCTTCCTCGCCTTGGCGGTGTTTCGTCTCAAGGGCCATGTGGCCGGCAGCATCACGCTGGCCTTGTCGATTGCCGTGGCGATCTTCGCGTTCCAGATGCCGGTCGATATGGCCTTCGCCGCCGCTGGATATGGCTTCGCCTACGGCCTTTGGCCGATTGCCTGGATCATTGTCGCGGCGGTATTCCTCTACAAACTGACGGTCAAAAGTGGTCAGTTCGAAGTTATTCGCAGCTCGGTACTGTCGATCACCGACGACCAGCGCTTGCAGGTATTGCTGATCGGTTTCTGCTTCGGCGCGTTCCTTGAAGGTGCCGCCGGCTTCGGTGCACCGGTGGCGATCACCGCGGCCCTGCTTGTCGGACTCGGTTTCAACCCGTTGTATGCCGCAGGTCTGTGCCTGATCGCCAACACCGCGCCGGTTGCCTTCGGCGCCCTGGGGATTCCGATCATCGTTGCCGGACAAGTCACTGGCATCGACGCCTTCAAGATCGGCGCGATGACTGGCCGCCAACTGCCACTGCTGTCGTTGTTCGTGCCGTTCTGGCTGGTGTTCATGATGGACGGCATGCGCGGCGTGCGTGAAACCTGGCCGGCCGCACTGGTCGCGGGCCTGAGCTTTGCCATCACTCAATACTTCACGTCGAACTTCATTGGTCCCGAACTGCCTGACATCACCTCGGCCCTGGCCAGCCTGATTTCCCTAACTCTGTTCCTCAAAGTCTGGCAGCCGAAACGTACCGCAGGCGCGCAAATCGCCGGCGCTACATCCAGCGCTGCGATTACAGCCTGCGTCGGCGGTTTCGGCCAGAAACGCACCACCGTGGTTTCGCCTTACAGCCTCGGGGAAATTTTCAAAGCCTGGTCGCCGTTCCTGATCCTCACCGTGCTGGTGACGATCTGGACGCTGAAGCCTTTCAAAGCCATGTTCGCAGCCGGCGGGTCGATGTATGCGTGGGTATTCAACTTCGCGATCCCACACCTTGATCAACTGGTGATCAAGACTGCACCTATCGTGGCCGCGCCAACCGCGATCCCGGCGGTATTCAAACTTGATCCGATTTCCGCGACGGGCACCGCGATTTTCTTCTCTGCGCTGATCTCGATGCTGGTCCTGAAGATCAATTTCAAAACTGGTCTTACCACTTTGAAAGAGACCTTTTACGAACTGCGCTGGCCGATTTTGTCGATTGGCATGGTGTTGGCGTTCGCCTTCGTCACCAACTATTCCGGCATGTCTTCGACCATGGCCCTGGTGTTGGCGGGAACCGGCGCAGCATTCCCGTTCTTTTCGCCGTTCCTCGGTTGGCTCGGCGTCTTCCTGACCGGTTCCGACACCTCGTCCAACGCCCTGTTCAGCTCCTTGCAAGCCACCACTGCACACCAGATTGGCGTCAGCGACACTCTATTGGTCGCCGCGAACACCAGCGGCGGCGTGACCGGCAAGATGATCTCGCCGCAATCGATCGCAGTGGCCTGCGCCGCAACCGGTCTGGTGGGCAAAGAATCGGATCTGTTCCGCTTCACACTCAAGCACAGCCTATTCTTTGCAACGATTGTCGGCCTGATCACTTTGGCTCAAGCCTACTGGTTCACCGGCATGCTGGTGCACTAACCCTACAGGCAACACGGAAATAACCGACGCCGGTTCGTGATTCCGGCGTCAGCAATTCACAACCCGGTCTGTAAGGCTGCTGAAAGCAACGCTCTTTATATTCAGCAGCCGCAACAGACGGATAACCGGGCCCACCCGGAGACACGCCTGATGAGCGAGCTTTATTACAACGCTGTGCCGAACGCGACCCGCGTTGCACCGCCACTGCCCGAACCTCGGCAATACCCCAGCGAGAAACCGTCGCGGGTCTATCTGTTCGGCACGTGCGTGGTTGACCTGTTCTACCCCGAAGCCGGGATGGACGCGATTCACTTGCTGGAGCGCGAAGGCATTCGGGTTGAATACCCGCAAGGGCAGAGTTGTTGCGGACAACCGGCCTACACCTCGGGTTACACCGAGCAGGCGCGGACCGTGGCGCGCTCGCAACTGGCGCTGTTTGCCGGGGATTATCCGGTGGTGGTGCCATCGGGTTCTTGCGCGGGTATGTTGCGCGAGCATTACGCCGACTTGTTCAAGGACGAGCCGCAAACCTTGAAACAGGTTCAGGCCCTTGCGGCGCGGACCTATGAATTGGCCGAGTTCCTGCTGTTTGTCTGCAAGGTGCAGCTCAAGGACAGCGGCGAACCGGTGAAAGTGGCGCTGCACACGTCGTGTTCGGCACGTCGCGAGATGAACACCCACCTGCACGGCCGCGAGTTGTTGGCGCAGTTGAGCAACGTGGAACGGGTCAATCACGATCACGAAAGCGAATGCTGTGGCTTCGGTGGGACATTCAGCGTCCGTATGCCAGACATTTCCGGCGCGATGGTGGCTGACAAGACCCGCGCGTTGAAGGAATCCGGCGCGCACAAGGTGCTGAGTGCCGACTGTGGCTGTTTGATGAACATCAACGGCTCGCTGGAGAAACAGCAGGAAGCGTTGCGCGGCCAACATCTGGCCAGTTTCCTTTGGCAGCGAACCGGAGGTGCGAAATGAGCACCTCGACGATTATTCCTACGGTCGCCGTAGAAGAAGATTTCCGCACCCGGGCGCACAACGCCTTGGGTGATGCGCAGCTACGGAATAACTTCCGTACCGCGATGGATTCACTGATGACCAAACGGGCAGCGTCTTTCAGCGATGCCCACGAAAGAGAACATTTGCGTGCTTTGGGCAACTCGATCAAAGCCCGCGCGCTCTCCAAGTTGCCCGACCTGCTCGAGCAACTGGAACAGAACCTGACCCGCAACGGTGTGACAGTGCACTGGGCGGAAACGGTGGACGAAGCCAATGGCATCGTCTTATCGATCATCCGCGCTCACGAGGCGCGGCAAGTGATCAAGGGCAAATCGATGGTCAGCGAAGAGATGGAGATGAACCATTTCCTCGAGGCTCAAGACATTGAATGTCTGGAGTCCGACATGGGGGAATACATCGTCCAGCTCGACCACGAGAAGCCTTCACACATCATTATGCCGGCGATCCACAAGAATGCCGGTCAGGTCGCGTCCTTGTTCCACGACAAACTTGGCGTGGAATATACCAAGGACGTTGACCAACTCATTCAGATCGGTCGCAGAGTCCTGCGGCAGAAATTCTTCGAAGCGGACATCGGCGTCTCCGGCGTCAACTTCGCCGTGGCCGAAACCGGCACCCTGCTGCTGGTGGAAAACGAAGGCAACGGCCGCATGACCACCACCGTGCCGCCGGTGCACATCGCTGTCACCGGTATCGAAAAAGTCGTGGAAAACTTGCGCGACGTGGTGCCGCTGCTGTCGCTGCTGACCCGTTCGGCGCTGGGTATCCCGATCACCACCTACGTCAACATGATCTCCGGACCACGCAAGGATCATGAACTCGACGGCCCGCAAGAAGTGCATCTGGTCCTGCTCGACAACGGGCGCACCCAGGCCTTCGCCGACAGCGAATTGCGTCAGACCCTGAACTGCATACGCTGCGGCGCGTGCATGAATCATTGCCCGGTCTACACCCGAATCGGTGGCCACGCCTATGGCGAGGTTTACCCCGGGCCTATCGGCAAAATCATCACCCCGCACATGGTCGGTCTGGCGAAAGTCCCGGATCACCCGAGCGCCTCCTCCTTGTGCGGCGCCTGCGGCGAAGTGTGTCCGGTAAAAATTCCTATCCCTGCTTTGTTGCGTCGCCTACGCGAAGAGAACGTCAAAGCCCCGGACAGCCCACATCAAGTGATGCGCGGCCAGGGCAGCAAGTATTCGCGCAAGGAACGCTTCATCTGGAACGCCTGGGCCAAGCTCAACAGCTCGCCAACGCTGTATCGGCTATTCGGCTTCTTCGCCACGCGCCTGCGCGCCCTCACTCCGAGCAACGTCGGCCCTTGGACGCAGAACCACAGTGCGCCGAAACCCGCCGCCCGATCACTGCATGACATGGCCCGCGAGCACCTGGCCAAACAGGGAGACCGCTGATGAGCGCCAAGCAAAATATCCTCGGCAAGCTACGTAAAAGCCTGATCGGCGCCACGCCGATAGCCGACAACTTCGATATCGAACTGGTGACCCAGCCTTACACCTACAGCGCCGAACAACGCATTTCACAACTGCGCAAATTGATGGAATCGGTACACACCGAGATTCACCTGAGCACTGGCGAAGAGTGGCCAGCGCTGCTCGCGCAATTGCTGCGCGACCGCCAGTTGCCGAGTCTGTTGATCGCACCGACAACACCCCACGGGCGACGCATCACACAACACTGGGCGAACAATCCCGATCTGCCGGCACTGAAATCCTACGACCGGCCGATGGAAGAATGGAAAGCCGAGTTGTTCAACGACACGCCGGCCAGCCTCACTGGCACCCTCGGCGCCATTGCCGCCACTGGCAGCCTGATTCTCTGGCCGACCCGCGAAGAACCACGGCTGATGAGCCTGGTGCCGCCAGTGCATTTCGCCCTGCTCAAGGCCAGCGAAATCCGCGACAATTTCTATCAGGTGCAGCAGGAATTCGAATGGGCGCAAGGCATGCCGACCAATGCCTTGCTGGTGTCGGGCCCGTCGAAAACCGCTGACATCGAGCAAGTGCTGGCCTACGGCGCCCACGGCCCGAAAGACCTGGTGGTTCTGATTCTGGAGGACCAATGACGTTACCGGCGAATTTCCTGCGCGATGTGCAAAAACTGATTCCGGCAGATCGCCGCTTCGATGATCCGCTGTCGACATTGGCCTTCGGCACCGACGCCAGTTTCTATCGACTGATTCCGCAACTGGTGATCCGCGTCGAGTCTGAAGACGAAGTGGTGGCGCTGCTGCAACTGGCCCAGCGCGACCGTGTCCCGGTGACCTTCCGCGCCGCAGGCACCAGCCTGTCCGGGCAGGCAATCAGCGACTCCGTTTTGATTGTGCTTGGGGATAACTGGAACGCTCGCGAGATACGCGGCGAAGGCACGCAAATCCGTCTGCAACCGGGAGTGATCGGCGCACAAGCCAATGCGTGGCTGGCTCCGTTCGGGCGCAAGATCGGCCCGGATCCGGCGTCGATCAACGCCTGCAAAATCGGCGGAATCGTCGCCAATAACGCCAGCGGCATGTGCTGCGGCACCGCGCAAAACACTTATCACACGCTGGCCGGGATTCGTCTGGTACTGGCAGACGGCACGCGCCTTGATACGGAAGATGCCGCCAGTGTTGCGGCGTTTCACGCAAGCCATGCGGATCTGCTGGAACGCTTGGCGACTTTGGGCCGCGAGACCCGCGCCAATGCCGAACTGGCTGCAAGAATTCGCCACAAGTATCGTCTGAAAAATACCACCGGCCTGTCGCTCAACGCCTTGGTGGATTTCGACGACCCTGTGGATATCTTGAGCCACTTGCTGGTGGGTTCCGAAGGCACCCTTGGCTTCATCAGTGCAGTGACTTACGACACGGTGATCGATCATCCGAACAAGGCTTCGGCGCTGATCGTATTCCCGGATGTGGAGACCTGCTGCAACGCCGTCACCGTACTGAAAAGCCAACCGGTGTCGGCGGTGGAGTTGCTGGATCGGCGGAGTCTTCGCTCGGTGCAGGACAAACCGGGCATGCCCTCTTTCGTACAACAGCTGTCGAATAATGCCTGTGCGTTACTGATCGAATCCCGCGCGGCGTCTTCCACGTTGCTACAGGAACAACTGGCGCAGATCATGACGTCGCTCAGCGGCTTCCCGGTGGAAAAACAGGTCGACTTCACCGAAGACCCGGTCGAGAACGCCCGACTCTGGGCAATCCGCAAGGACACCTTCCCCGCCGTCGGTGCCGTGCGTAAAACCGGGACCACGGTGATCATTGAGGACGTGACCTTCCCGATCGAGCAACTGGCCATCGGTGTAAACCGCTTGATCGAACTGTTCGACAAACATTCCTACGACGAAGCGATCCTTTTCGGGCACGCCCTGGAAGGCAATCTTCATTTCGTCTTCACCCAAGGCTTCAACAGCCCGGAAGAAGTCGCACGCTATCAAGCGTTCATGGACGACGTCGCGCAACTGGTGGCAGTGGAATTCGGCGGTTCGCTGAAGGCTGAACACGGCACCGGGCGCAACATGGCGCCGTTCGTGGAGCTGGAATGGGGCAGCGATGCCTATCAATTGATGTGGCAACTCAAACGCCTGCTCGACCCGAGCGGCATTCTTAACCCGGACGTAGTGCTGAGTGAAGATCCGCAGATCCACCTCAAGCACCTGAAGCCGCTGCCGGCAGCCGACGAGATTGTCGATAAGTGCATCGAGTGCGGTTTCTGCGAACCGGTCTGCCCGTCGAAAGGCCTGACCCTCAGCCCACGCCAGCGCATCGTGATCTGGCGCGACATTCAGGCGAAAAAACGTTCAGGCGTCGATACCACTGAACTGGAAAAAGCCTACGAGTATCAAGGCATCGAGACCTGCGCGGCGACCGGGTTGTGCGCACAACGTTGTCCTGTAGGCATCAACACCGGAGACCTGGTGAAAAAGCTCCGTGGCCGACACGCGACGCATCAGAAAACCGCTGACTGGATTGAAGGAAATTTCGCCAAGACCCTGCAAGGGGCGCGCTTCACCCTGCACGTGGCCAACGGTGCGCGGATGTTGCTGGGTGCGCCGCGTCTGGCGAAACTTTCGGCAACACTGACTCGCCTGTCCAAAGGTCAGGTACCGCTTTGGACGAATGCCATGCCGCAGCCGGAGAAAGCCATTCGCTTCAGCCCGAGCGTGTCGGATGAGCGCCCGCGTGTGGTCTACCTAGCCGCGTGCGTATCGCGGGTCATGGGCCCGGCGGCGGGTGATAAAGAGCAGATGTCGCTGTACGACAAAACCCGTGGATTGCTGGAAAAGGCTGGTTATCAAGTGATCTTCCCGGACAATCAGGACAACCTTTGCTGCGGCCAACCCTTCGCTTCCAAAGGCTATGCCGAACAAGCCGAACACAAGCGTCAGGAGTTGATCAGCGCACTGCTGCATGCGAGTCGCGGCGGACTTGATCCGATTTATTGCGACACCAGCCCGTGCACGTTGCGACTGGTGCAGGATGTGGGAGATGTTCGCCTGGACCTGTACGACCCGGTGCGTTTCATCCGTACGCATCTTCTTGATCGATTGGACTTCACCCCACAGGAAGCGCCGATTGCCGTGCACGTCACCTGCAGCACTCAGCACCTTGGCGAAAGCCAGGCGCTGATTGATCTGGCGCGCAAGTGCAGTAAAAACGTGGTGATTCCGGAGGGCATTCACTGCTGTGGTTTTGCAGGCGACAAGGGCTTTACCACTCCAGAGCTGAACAGCCACTCGCTGCGCACACTCAAGGACGCGGTGCAGCATTGCAGCGAAGGAATTTCCACCAGCCGGACGTGCGAAATCGGCCTGACACAGCATGGCGGGATCGACTATCACGGATTGGTTTACCTGGTCGATCGGGTGACTCAGGCAAAGGCCTGCTGAAGAAAAACAGAACCCTTGAGCAAGACGACAGTCCACAGAACAAGCCCCCCGAACACTCGGGGCTTGTCCTCTTTTCGGTGGCCCGCTTTGACGGTCAGCGAAGTCTGGATTCCTCAGTGCAAGGAGATACTCATGAAGCGTTCTGTACTGTTAGGTCTGTTCGTTACTGCCTCGATGATAGCTTCCATTTCGTTCGCCGCAGGCAAGCCAGAAAGCCTGTGCGATGCCAATTTGAATCAAATCGAAAGTGCCAAGACGCAATACCAGACGTCGCCCGATCTGAATGCACGCGTCTCGGCCAGTGTTAGTAAAGCCCAGGCCCTCAGGGCCCAAGGCAAAACCGACGAATGTCTTGCCGAAACCCAGCAAACCCTTCTGGAAATCCAGAAATCGACGGGGAACACCAACAAATAACCCAAGAGCCGACTAACATTCGAGTCGGCCTGATCGGTTTGAAGGGGTGATCCTACTTTTTCATACCCGCTACAAAAAAACCGAATTCCTGCGTGCCGTCGCGGTCGATTGAACAGGTCCGCTACGAAACGCGGCCTGTTACGAACTCGGCATCGCCGCCAGATCATCCGGCAGCACCGAGCCCAACCGTTCAAGGAGATACCCATGAAGCTTTCTGCAATTGCTGGATTGTTCATCGCTGGTGCCCTGCTGACGTCGCCGGTGTTTGCGGCAGACAAAGACCTTTGTGCCGGGAATCTTCAAACCATAAAAGACTTCGTGACCAGTCAGCCATCCATTCCTGAATCGTCCATGAACAACGTCAAGGAAGCACAGGAGAAGGCCCAAGCGTCGCAGGCGGCCGGCAATGACAAAGATTGCGTAGAGGTCACCTCTGCCCTGATCACCAAAATGCAGATTCGCAATCCAACACGTAACTGACCCACCACAAGGCCAACCTTCGGGTTGGCCTTGCTCGCCGATTGGCGTACACTGCGCAGGCTTGTTGCTCACCAAGATGTACTGAGCAATGAGTTCGGGGCCGTTTAGGATTCGACGCCGGTTGCGAAACTTTAGGTGCATGCCGAGTTGGTAACAGAACTCGTAAATCCACTGTTGCAACTTCTTATAGTTGCCAATGACGAAACCTACGGGGAATACGCTCTCGCTGCGTAAGCAGCCTTAGCCTTCCCTTCTGGTACCTTCGGGTCCAGCAATCATCAGGGGATGTCTGTAAACCCAAAATGATTGTCATATAGAACAGAATCGCCGTGCAGTACGTTGTGGACGAAGCGGCTAAAACTTACACAACTCGCCCAAAGCACCCTGCCCGTCGGGTCGCTGAGGGTTAACTTAATAGACACGGCTACGCATGTAGTACCGACAGCGGAGTACTGGCGGACGGGGGTTCAAATCCCCCCGGCTCCACCAACTCTCAACGACAAGGCCCGCCCAGTGCGGGCTTTGTCGCATCTGGGGCCTAGACAACTCAGTTCGCAGCGTCCCAAAAATCAAAACTCCCCCTCTCGTTTCAGCTAATCAATGCCGATGCCGATGATGAACATCGGGAAAATGTGCATGGCTGTGGCTTATCGGAGTATGCCCATGCGGATGACTGTGCGGCTCGGTGCCGTCCCACGCAAAGTCATGTTCATGCTGGTGATGCTCGTCGTGGGTATGGCGATGGTCGTGCTCTAGCGGTTCATGCTGATGCTCGTGTGTATGGTTTTCCATCAGGTGAACCCACACACCGAAGGCCATCAGCGCTGCCGCGAGTGCGAACATCAGCGATACCGACTCGCCCAGCACCATGATCGAAATAACCGCGCCGAGAAACGGCGCCGTGGAAAAGTACGCGCCCGTGCGAGCGCTGCCCAGTCCGCGAAGGGCGAGAACGAACAGCACCAGGCTGACACCGTAGCCGAGAAATCCCACCAGCATGATTGAGACCAATGAGCCCGCAGCAGGCAGTTGCATGCCGATGACCAATGCCAGAGAGCAATTGACCACACCGGCCGCCAGACCTTTGCTGCCGGCGATAAACAGCGCGTCCGAGGCCGAGACTTTACGGGTCAGATTGTTATCGATCGCCCAACACAAACAAGCGAAAGCCACCGCCAGCGGCCCCGTCCAGTCATGGGCCGTCGCCGTCTCTTGTGGCCATGCCAGCACGACACCGCCCAGGACAATCGCGATCATGCCGAGCACGATCCGGCGATCAGCATTTTCCTTGAACACCACCCACGCCAGCACCGCCGTCAGCACCGACTCAAGATTGAGCATCAGCGAGGCTGTGGCCCCGGTCGTTCGAGTCAGACCGAACATCAGGGCGGTCGGCGCCAGTACACCGCCAAAGACGATGGCACCGATCAGCCATGGCCACTCCTCTGCCGTTAGCCCTGAACGCTGCCACGCTCGATCGCGAACAACACGAACAACGCCCAGCCCCAGACCACTTCCCAGATAGAGCAGCCCGGCCAACAGGACGGGGTTTGTCTCCACCCCCAAAAGCTTGGCGAGTGGCGTGCTGGCGCCGAACAATGCCGCAGCCGCCAACGCGTAGAGAACATTCAAATTCATAATGGAGCCGCCCTGTCTGGCCCAATGCACATGCCCGAACATCATAGCTTTGCTTGCGTAAGAATTATGTGAACAGCCGATGCGCCCCTGACTGTCGCCTCATCGCCGGGCCAATCGGATGAGTGACTCACGTCAAACACCCCCTGAAATCCACCGAGATTTAAGCAAAGGTGCGGTTGGACGGGGGCGCGCCTGTGGAACTATCCTTCGAGGCACCCAGGCCCTTACCCCAAGGACACTCATGAATATCTGGCTCGGCGCCGCACTGGCGGCCCTCGTTTCACTGTCTGCCCACGCAGCCAACAGCGAGAACCCTCCAAGGATCCAGCCAGTCGTCTACAAAAGCGGCTATGGCAGCGTGCAATTCAAACAGTCGATCAAGGGCTATAAAACGGCCGAGTACACGCTCAACGCCAAGGCTGGGCAGATCCTGACGGTAGGTTTTAAAACCTCCAACAATTCCGCCAACTTCAACGTCACCGCCAAAGGCGCTGATTACGCCCTGTTCAACAGCTCGATCATGGGCAATCACTTCACTGGCTCGCTGCCCGCCGATAGCGAATACACGGTTCAGATCTATCTCATGCGCAATGCGGCACGGCGCGATGAAGTGGCCAATTACGAAATTTCCCTGGTTCTCGCCAATGGCGACGCTGTGGAGAACAGCCAATCCTTCGACAAGAACCTGACGTTGCAGGGCATCGACTTTCATGTGAAAGCGGATGAGGTCGACGGCAAACCCGCCTTGCGCATCGAGCCTAAAGGGCTGGAAATCGATAACTCGACGATCACCCGCCCGCTCAACGGCAACATCGTGCGCGCCGAAGTCGCCGATCTGAATAACGACGGCTCCCCCGAGATCTACGTATTCACACGTCCTCCCGGGCGCAGCATGCCGGGCGAATTGATCGCCTACTCGGCCAACAACAAAAAATCCCTCAGCGAAATCTACCTGCCACCGGTCAGCGACAACCCGAAAACAGCCGAGGGCTATCAGGGCGAGGATTCATTCTCGGTGGTGGAAAATACGCTGGTGCAGCGCTTTCCGGTGTACGACAGCGCGGATGCCAACGCAGGGCGAACAGGGAAGATGCGACAGATTCAATACAAGTTGATACAGGGTGAAGCGGGATGGGTCTTGCGCGAGGATAAAGTCTCGGAGTACTGAAAAACCTCCCGGACGTGGTTAGCCAGCGACTTTCGCTTCCTACATTCCACGTCCTAGGAAATTTCCCTCAACACGCGTCGACTTTCATGAACTGGTGAACCGATTTTCAGGGCGCTACCCTCCACGACTCGCTGCCCTCCAGCGGACGGTTTGACAGACCGCCCCCGCAGAGATTGTTCACTCCACGGAGCCACGTCATGAAAAAAATCACCCGACTTACGCTTGTTGGACCGGTACCTGCCGATGCGCAAATTTCCGGCCCGCAACAACAACCCGGCACCACCGGTTCGAACCCACGCAAACGCCGCCGCACCGTTCCCCTCAAGCAGATGCTCAGCGTGCGCGACGATGTCGACACATTGACCCTGCTCACGCATGCCAGCGATCTGCTCGAGTCCCTTGTGGACATCAGTGCAAACTTTGCCGACGAATTCGATGGTTCCAAGCGCCATGTCGCTGTGGTCATGAAGCAATTGAGTGCGCTGGCCGAAATCGTGATCTGCCGGGCACGGGATCAGGTTGCTCAACAGGGATCGCCTGACTCGCCCACCCCTGAAGTTCGCCACTGACCCACGAAGTCTGTACAGGCCGGCAGCGGCATCGAAGCGGTCCATCGAGATGAATTTTTCTTCACTGCCGCTGTTCAGCCGAAGCTGTACAGTCCACTCGCTCATTCAAGAAACTACGGTTCGCCCGCGGCTCTCCCGCGGGCTTTTTTTTGCCTGGCATTCAACGTCCCCCCACTCTCCATCACTTGCCGAACCCTGGGTATTGCGCGAACCTGCCAGCAATCTTCTCGCCCACCGGAGCGCCCGATGCCGCTGCTGACTTTGCCCTGCCAACGCCTGACGCTGGCGATACTTGCTCCGGAGCAAGCAGAGCTGGAAAGTGATTTCTACCAACGCAACCAGCGCCACCTCGCGCCGTGGTCGCCAATCCGCACCACCGACTACTTTTCCACGGCACAGATTCGCCGCCGCCTCGACATCCAGGCCAGCGCCTTTGAAGCCGGGCTGGCCATGCATTTCGCCCTGCTGACGCCGGACGGCCAGCAGATGATCGGCGCGTGCAATTTCAGCGGCATCATTCGCGGGGCGTTTCAGGCGTGTTATCTGGGCTATCACATTGATGAAGGGCATCAGGGCCAAGGCTTGATGCAGGAAGGCCTGGAGGCTGGCATCGGCTACATGTTCGATACCCAGAACCTGCACCGGATCATGGCCAATTACGTTCCCGGCAACGAGCGCAGCGCACGATTGCTGGAGCGACTGGGCTTCGAACGGGAAGGCTATGCCAAGGCGTATCTGAACATTGCCGGGCGCTGGCAGGATCATGTGCTGACGGCGCTGGTCAATCCGGCATTCGAAGCGCCAGATCAGCGTTGGTCGCGCCGTCTGGGGTGATGTTCACAATTTGTTCAGCAATGGCGGTTTATGCTCAGGCCTCCCGCCCCTTCCGGTTGCCTGATACCCATGTCGCGTGCCGCCACTTCGCTGTTTCTGCTTGCTGCCCTGCTGTTTTTCTTCGCGCTGGGCAACCATCAATTGCAAGGCTCCACCGAAGCCCGCGTCGCCGGGATCGCCATGGAGATGCATCTGGACAATGACTGGGTGACGCCCCGTCTGTTCGGCGAGCCGTTTCTGGAAAAACCACCGCTGAGCTTATGGCTGGATGCCGGCGCGATGCGCGTATTCGGCGTTTCGCCGTGGGCGGTGCGGCTGGCGTCGGCGGTGGCCGGGTTGCTCAGCGTAATGTTGCTGTACGGCATGCTGCGCCGCTTTGAACGGCCGAAAGCCATCGCGTGGACGGCCGGGATTCTGCTGGCGACGATGGCCAGTTACTGGAGCAACGTGCGTGGGGTTGGCGAGGACGCGCTGCTGGCGCTCGGCGTGACGGCAGCGCTGCTGGCGTTTTTCCAGGCGCAACGCGCATCAACTGCGGGCAATTCGCTGCTGTTTGTCGTCGGGATTGCCATCGCCACCTTGAGCAAAGGTGTGCTGGGACTAGCCATGCCGGGGGTGGTGATTTTTGCTTATCTGCTGGCCGATAACCTGATCGACAGACGTCTGAAGATCGGCGACTGGCTGCGCCCGGGATTGCTCACCTTGGCAGGGCTGATTCCACTGCTGATCTGGCTCGTCGTTCTTTATCAACACGGCGGTGTGCAAACGGTAAAAGAAGTGTTGCTGACCAACAGCGTCGGTCGCTTCAGCGGATCGTTCGTCGAGGCCGGGCACTATGAGCCGTTCTATTACTACCTGGCCAAACTGCCCGAAGCGTTCCTGCCGTGGAACGTTCTGGTGTACCTGGGGCTGTGGCATTTCCGTAAACAGTTGAAGACCAATCGTTACCTGCTGTTTTTCAGCCTGTGGATAATTGCGCAATTCATCATGCTCACCCTGGCCTCAAGCAAGCGCACGGTGTACCTGATGTCGATGACACCGGCGGCGGCTGTGATCGCTGCGGAGTATGCGGGCGTGTTGTTCGAGCGATTGAAAGAGTACGAAAGCACCAAACGATTTATCGGAAGAATCGCCCGTCATCGTCAGGCACTGGGCGCCGGTGTACTGACCCTTGTGATCGCCAGTTATCTCGCCGCCGCGCAGTGGGCGCTGCCCCATGCCGATAAAAAACTGTCGTTCCTGCCGCTGACCGAACACATTCAGACGCTGCAAGCCGAAGGGCATCAGGTCGCATTGTTTCAAGCCAATGAACGGGTCGGCGGCGCCAGCGTTTTCTACACCCAACAGGTGCTAAGGGGCTTGGACACCGACGCGCAACTGAGGGAGTTTCTCGCGGCCGCGCCTGCGAACGTAGTGGTGATGGCCGGTGACAGCATTCCCGCCGCACCGCTCAAAGTGCTCAAGACCCTGATGGTCGGGCGCCAGGCGTATTACTTCGTCAGCGACTGAAGCCCATCAGATAGCGGCTTGGCGGCGTAATCAGGCGGCTGAGGCTTGTGCAACACCGGTACCTGCAACCGTGCCCGCCCATAAAACGCCAGCGCCGTCAGCAAACATGCCAGCCACACAAAGATTCCGGCCCAGAACGTGTGGGACATGTAGTGCCACCCCTGCAGAACCCGCGTCGTGCCGTAGACGAAACCAAGCAACAACGAGCCCCACAACAGCGCACTGGAAAAACGCCACTGGTAACGGCGCCCCACGAAATACAACGCCAGCATGGTGAAACCGCCGGATGCATGTCCGCCCGGCCAGCAGCGGCCACTACCCGCTTCGTGGAACAGCTGGAAATTGCTGTACCACTCGATGTGGGCCATTTTGCCGCCATACAACGTTGTCTCGATCGGGCAGTAAACGCTGGTGTGGGATTTGAGGAAATGGATCACCCCGGTACACACCGCGAAAGCAACGACAACAAACAGAAAATCCCTACGATGATCAGCGGCAAATCGCAGCACTGGCGCGACTTTACTGCGTTCCAGAAACGCGCCGAGTCGCGGGCGTTTCTGTGGATTGACCAACGGCCAGACCATCGACAGCATCGCGCCGATGAGGGCAATTTCGGCAGTCCAGTTCGGAATGATCCGCGCCCACTTGTGGGTGAGCTTTTCAAAGAAGTGAATCTTGTCGAGCGGGAAGCTCTGGGTCAGCGGATCGAATAGCAGATTGCTGAAGGCGATATCGATTTTGGTCATGTCGAACATCAGGAATACCAGCGCCGCGCAGACCAGCGGGATGCCGAAGTTGTAAGCGTAAAAACGTGATTTCATCGGGTGGTCACCGTGCGCCAGTCGGAGGCTTCAATAAAGCCGAGCATTTTGGGAGCCGCCGGGCTGGCAGCGGAAACAAACAGTGAAGCGCCGTAACCCAGATTGGACGTCGGTACTTTCAGGTCTTTTTCCAGTTGTGCCATGCATTCACTGTGGGTCACCAGAATCAGGTTGCGACCGGGGATCTTGTGGGCGAGTGCGTCCTGCAACATGCGGCCCTTGCAGTTGATCAGCCAGTCTTCGCCGCTGGCGGCATGGTTGAACATGTAACCGGCGGTTTGCACGGTACGCATTACCGGGCTGTTATAGATGTCGGCGTTGTTCAGGCCCAAATGCTCGAACTGTGCGCCGACGCTCACTGCCGCGCTGCGCGAGCGGTCGGTGATGCCGTCATGGCCGCTCAGACACGGAGCCTTGGAGTGATCGCAACGCTCGACATGGCGCACCAGCACGATCATGTCACCCTTGGCCCACCCTGCCGCCAACGCCTGCGCACCGGCGACATTGCCGTGGGCCAGATCCGGTACCGCCGCCGGAGCCAGCAGCCATAAGGTCAGCGGCAGCACCAGTATCGATGCTGCGAGCACCACCCAGGTGTTGCGAAAGCGCGCAAAACCACTCAGGTCAACCGAGCGCTTGACGCCGAACAGACTCAGTCTCAATTCCACAGAAAAGCCGCCATCACTTGTCATTCGATGCGGCGAAGCTACAGATGTCCGCGTAAGCAGCCGGTGAAACCCTTGTGAAAAAAATCTTGGGATGAGCTTGTTACAAATTCTGTCGGACAAAATCCTTTCAGCTCTCGGGTTTGCGGCCGATACAAACCTGCTAACACCCTTGCTGGCTCAAAAAAACAACAATCTTCCAGCCTGACCGACGATCAAGAAGCACAACGTTCCTGGAGGAATTGTGATGAATAGCTGGTTCGGCAACATCAGCGTGAACATGAAATTGGGGCTGGGCTTCGGCCTTGTCCTGGCACTGACCTGCGTCCTGGCCCTGACCGGCTGGACGAGCCTGGGCGGCCTGATTGACCGCAGCAACTGGATGAGCGACATCACCCAGTTGAACTCTGGCCTGACCAAACTGCGCGTGGTGCGCCTGCAATACATGCTGACCAACGGCGACGAAACCGCCGCGCAGAATGTGCAGACCACCCTTGAAAGCTTCGCCGCACAGCAGCAGGCGCTGATCAGCAAATTCAAGAGCCCGGAAAACGTCAAACTGCTCAAGGCGCAGGCGGCGACCATCGCCGAGTACCAGACGTCCCTGAACAAAATGCGCAACGCCTACCGCACCGGTAACAGCGCCCGCGACGTCATGGGTACCAACGCCGACGCCGCTTACAACCTGATCGAGTCGATCAGCAAGCGCATCCAGCAGATGGACTTGAGCGAGCAGCGTTTCGAACAGTTCCAGGCCATCACCGCCGCCAAGGAAGCATTCATCCTCGCGCGCTATGAAGTGCGTGGCTACACCGCCACCACCAATGCCGAAACCGAGCAGAAAGCCATCGGCCAGATCGACGTGGCAATCGCCAGCCTCAAGCAACTGAACGTGCGCTTCGCCGATACCCAGCAAGACGCTCTGCGTCAGTTGGAAACGGCATTGACCAACTATCGCAGCGCGTTGATGGCGTACAAAAACGCCAACAGCGAAGCCGTGCAGGCACGTAAGGAAATGACCGATCAGGGCACCACCATCGTGAGCCTGAGCGAGCAGCTGTACCAGATCCAGCTTGACCGTCGTGACATCGAAAGCGCCCAGGCGCGCACCTTCCAGTTGATCAGCACCCTGCTGGCCCTGCTGGTCGGTGTGATTGCCGCCGTGATCATCACCCGTCAGATCACCCGTCCGCTGCAAGAAACCCTGGCCGTGGTCGAGCGCATCGCCAGCGGCGACCTGTCGCAGAACGTGGTCGTCACCCGCCGCGACGAACTCGGCGTGCTGCAACAAGGCATCGCCCGCATGGGCGTGACCCTGCGCGACCTGATCAGCGGTATCCGCGACGGCGTCACCCAGATCGCCAGCGCGGCTGAAGAACTGTCGGCCGTGACCGAACAGACCAGTGCCGGCGTGAACAGCCAGAAGGTCGAGACCGATCAGGTCGCCACCGCCATGCACGAGATGACCGCCACCGTGCAGGAAGTCGCGCGCAACGCCGAAGAAGCCTCGCAAGCCGCAGCGGCCGCTGACGGCGAAGCCCGTGAAGGCGACAAGGTTGTGAATGAAGCCATTGCCCAGATCGAGCGTCTGGCCAGCGAAGTGGCGCGTTCCACCGAAGCCATGAGCGTGCTGCAACAGGAAAGCGACAAGATCGGCAGCGTCATGGACGTGATCAAGGCTGTTGCTGAACAGACCAACCTGCTGGCGCTCAACGCGGCCATTGAAGCGGCGCGTGCCGGTGAAGCCGGTCGTGGTTTTGCCGTGGTCGCCGACGAAGTCCGTGGCCTGGCCCAGCGTACCCAGAAATCCACCGAAGAAATCGAAGGCCTGGTCGCCGGTCTGCAAAACGGCACCCAGCAAGTCTCGGCCGTGATGAACAACAGCCGCGCCCTGACCGACAGCAGCGTCGCCCTGACCCGCAAGGCCGGCGTCTCCCTGGAAAACATCACCCGCACGGTGTCGAACATCCAGTCGATGAACCAGCAGATCGCCGCCGCTGCCGAACAGCAAAGCGCCGTGGCCGAAGAGATCAGCCGCAGCATCATCAACGTGCGCGACGTGTCTGAACAAACCGCCGCCGCCAGTGATGAAACCGCAGCGTCCAGTGTTGAACTGGCGCGATTGGGTGGTCAGTTGCAGCAGATGGTGAGCCACTTCCGCGTCTGACTTGGCCGGCAACTGAAAAGCCCGCTACCAAACCCATTGGGTGTGATAGCGGGCTTTTTTGTGAGCGCTATTGAACAGCAACAGAAGCCGTCAGCTAGCCCACGGATCGATGACTTCAACACCGCTGAACGCAAAATCCTTCACATTACGAGTGGCAATGGAGGCGCCGTGAGTTCGGCAAATTGCAGCTATTTGCGCATCAGCCATGGACACCGCGCGGCCCTTTGCTTCGCAATCAGCAACCAGTGTCGCGTATTCGACGGCGGCGTGAGCATCGAACGGCAAAATGCGCCCGGCGAAGTCCTCTTCGAACATGGCCATGGCATGCGCCTCAAGTTTTTGCTTGCGCTTGCCAGAAGGCAGGCGTGCGATGCCGTGGAGGATTTCTGCCACGGTGACGGCGCTGATTGCCAGATCCATCGCTGGCTGCGCATCCACCCAATCAAGTACCCGAGCTGCAGGCTCGGCTCGCATAAACTCTGAAAGAACATTGGTATCGAGCACTCTCATTCAGAAAAATCCACCCCGGTGGCTTTCTCTGAACGCTTTGGCAGTTCCAGTTCCACTGCGTCCACATCGCTGAATCTGTTGCGTATACGGCTGCCAAGTCCACCGGCGCGATCAACCGTCGCCAAGGCTCTGCCCAGAATCAGGCGAGCCTCTTCCTCCATGGAATGTCCGTTATGAGCAGCAGTGATGCGCAACTGTTCCTTGAGCTTCTCGTCGAGGTTTCGAATCGTGATGCTGGCCATAACGCCCCCTGCAATCAATGAAATCATTGATTGCAGGCTAGCACATCCCATCATGCTCAAATCCGGCAATCTTCCCGGCGGCGCATAGCAGCCTCACCGCATTCCACGCTGGGAATTTACTTCAGCCATGGTTTGCAACTACCTTTCAAGGCACTCATCCGCTCACGCGCGCCTTGATCCAGGAATGACGATCATGCAATCGCTTGGCTTCACCTCCGTTCCGCCGCTGCTCAAATACCTGCGCCACGCCGAGCATTTGGGTATGGCCATTGAGCCTGCGTTAGCGGCGGCCGGGTTGCAGGCGCAGCAGTTGAGTGACAACACCCTGCGTTTGCCGGGTGAGGCGCATGAAAAGTTGCTCGATTATTTCTGCGAACACTCGGGTGATCCGTTGTTCGGGCTTAACGCGGCGAAATTTGTGTTGCCCAATTCCTGGAGCGTGTTGGGTTACATCACCATGAACTGCGCGACGCTGGGCGATGCCATGAGCCGGATCATGCCGTTCGAAAAACTGGTGGGCGACATGGGCGTGAGTCGCGCCGAGGTGCAGGACGGCCATGTGCATCTGATCTGGAGCTGCCGTTATCAGCGCCCACGGATTCGCCGGCATCTGGTGGAAAACGTGCTCGGTTCGTGGTTGCACTATGCGCGCTGGATTGCTGATACGCAGGTGTCGCCTGCCGCTGTCTGGCTGGAACATTCGCGCCCGGCCGAGACGACGTTGGCGCAGTACGAAGCGTTTTTCGGTTGTCCAGTTTTGTTCGATCAGCCTTATTCGGCGCTGATTGTGCCGATGGCGTATCTGCAATTGCCGTTGCGCCAGGCCGATGCGCAATTGCTGCGCACGCTTGAGGAGCATGCGATGGGGTTGATGGCGACGCTGGAGGACGCGTCGCTTGCGCAGCGAGTGAAAAACATCCTGCGTCAGTTGCTCAAGGAGGGTTTGCCGCGCAAGGAGCAAGTGGCCGGGCAGCTCAAAGTGTCAGTGCGTACGTTGCAGCGTCAGTTGCAGCAGGCGGGGACGTCGTATCAGCAGATTCTTGATGATCTGCGTCAGGAACTGGCTGAGCATTACTTGCTCAACAGCAACCTGCCCATCCAGGACATTGCGCAGTATCTGGGGTTTACCGAACCGCGCTCGTTTCATCGCACGTTCAAGAGCCGGCGGGGGATGCCGCCGGGGGAGTTTCGGCAGACGCATCGGGGGTGACTGTGCGGGCCTCTTCGCCGCCCGTATTCCGACAGGCAAATCCTCAATCTCTGTAGCGCAATAAACCCATTCCACCCTAGCCGTTTAAAGACACTCAGTGTTACGCCCGAAAGCCTACAAATCCTTGCGCCGCTGCCTACGCCTACGCCAGAATCCGCCGGCTTGTGCGCCCCGGAGCCCATCGGTAACTTGAGTCCGTCACTGATTTCCAGTGATCGGGTTTAGTAGCCCGAGGTAATTCGCTTGGTCGTACATTCATCACAGGTGCTTGCGTACCTGAGTTTTATGGTGGCTGTACGTAGGGCGCTTCGGCGCGCCGGCTTAAGCTGAGTTCCCCGGTCTACTAACCTGCGTACAGCTGCCACCCCTTCGTTTAGTAGCAAAGGGTTGGGGCTCAATGAAGGGAACACAGCTTATGTTCAAACCAACGCCTAACCCGCCGGTCACCGACCCGGGCTCTCCTTACGAATCGCCCGATTCAAAGAAATTCCACGACGCCGCCGAACGTGCCCTCGACCACTATCTCGGCCCACCGACCGCCGCCATCATGGCTGCGCCCTACAAACCCAACGCCCTGTACATGGCACACCCCGAGGCCAACACCGAATCCCTGATCGCGGACGCCAGTGAAACCCTCGGCTCGGCCATCGTGTTGCTGCACAACCATGTCGCGATGGTTGAAGGCACGCACCGCAAGACCCTGCAAGGCATCGCTCAGGTGGTGATGCTGGCCGAGTTGGCGGTCAATCGAGTGCTGGATAAGTTAGTGCCGACCGAGTAACGGAAAAACCCGCTGTCAGGCAGAACGGGTTTGGCAGCGGCCCTCACCCCAGCCCTCTCCCGGAGGGAGAGGGGGCCGACCGAGGTGTCTTGCGCTGTACATCGACCTGAACGCCCCGGTCGATTATGGATTCGGTCAATCACTTTCAGGTCGGCGTACTTCTCAAGCATCCCCCAATCAGTCCCCTCTCCCTCCGGGAGAGGGCTAGGGTGAGGGGTTTTTCCAGCTCAGACGCTGATCGCATTGGTAAACACCAACCGATTGCCAAACGGATCAGCAATGGTCATGTCCTGGCTGCCCCATGGCATCGCCTGAATTTGCGGGTGCGAGAATTTGTAGTCCTTGGCCACCAATTGCTGCTGAAACGCCTCCAGCTCATCGGTCTCAATCCGCAATGCCGACCCCGGCGTCGCATCACCATGGTGCTCGGAAAGATGCAACACACACTCACCCCGCGACACCTGCAGATACAACGGGTAGTTCGCTTCGAAACGATGCTGCCAGTCGATCTTGAACCCGAGGAAGTCGACGTAGAATTCTACGGCTTTGGCTTCATCGAAAATCCGCAGGATCGGGGTGGTTTTGCCGAAGCTCATGGGGTGCTCCCTGACTGGTTGGCCCAAGAGTTTAGCTGGGCTTGATGTCAGCAATTCGGCTTGTTGATGGCTTTCTTTAATTGCAATGTGCCACTACTGTGACGCACTGCGCGAAACTTCAACAAAAGCCGTCACGCAAATCGCCCTGCCGCGCAAGAAAACGCCCTTCCCTTCGGCCATTTGCCTTTCCGTCGCGATAACTCAAAACGCCGTTGACCCAAACGCCGTCGATGCCCTGTGCCGCGCGTTGCGGGTCATTGAAATCCGCCACATCACGCACCGTCGCCGGATCAAACAACACCAGATCCGCCCAATGTCCTTCACGAATCTCACCCCTTTCCTTCAGCCCGAATCGCGCGGCCGACAGACCGGTCATCTTGTGCACGGCGGTGTGCAGCGGAAACAGCCCGACGTCGCGACTGAAATGTCCGAGCACCCGTGGGAAAGCGCCCCACAAACGTGGATGCGGGAACGGGTCTTCCGGTAGTCCGTCAGAGCCGACCATCGACAACGGATGCGCGAGGATTCTTCGTACATCGGCCTCGTCCATGCCGTAATACACCGCACCCGCCGGTTGCAGGCGTTTGGCGGCGTCGAGCAGCGGCAGGTTCCATTCGGCGGCGATGTCGATCAGGTCGCGGCCGCTGACTTCCGGATGCGGCGTCGACCAAGTGATGGTGATGCGGTGGGCGTCGGTGACTTGCTTCAGATCCAGCGTCGATGAACTCGCCGCGTAGGGATAGCAATCGCAGCCCACCGGGTGAGTTTTCGCCGCCTCTTCCAGCGATGCAAGCAACTGCGGACTGCGCCCCCAGTTACCGACTCCGGCACACTTGAGGTGGGAAATGATCACCGGTGACTGTGCGTGTTTTCCGATGCGAAACGCCTCGTCCATTGCCTCCAGCACTGGTGCAAATTCGCTGCGTAGGTGGGTCGTGTAAACCGCGCCGAATGCCGTGAGCTCTTCGGTCAGTTGCATGACTTCATCGGTGGAAGCGTTGTAGGCGCTGGCGTAGGCCAGGCCTGTGGATAACCCAAGCGCACCGGCCTCAAGGCTTTCGCGTAACTGCTCGCGCATGGCGCTGATTTCTTCCGCCGTTGCGGTGCGAAACAAATCGTCGAGGTGATTGCTGCGCAGTGCCGTGTGCCCAATCAACGCGGCCACGTTCAACGTGGTATTGGCCGCTTCGACCGCCGCGCGGTAATCGCTGAAGCGTGGATAAACGAACGCTGCGGCAGTGCCGAGCAGGTTCATCGGGTCCGGCGGATTGCCTTTCAAACTGACCGGTGAGGCGCTGATTCCGCAGTTGCCGACAATCACCGTGGTCACGCCTTGGCTAAGCTTGGGCAGCATCTCGGGTTGGCGGATGACCACGGTGTCGTCATGGGTGTGTACGTCGATAAAACCCGGCGCCAGCACGCGGCCGGCGGCGTCGATTTGTTCGCTGGCGGTGGCGTCGTGCAAGTCGCCGATTCGCTCGATGCGACCATTGAGAATCGCCACGTCGGCGCGGTAACCGGGCGTGTTGCTGCCGTCGATGATCAGGGCATTGCGAATCAGCGTGTCGTATTGCATGTCAGTCTCCCAGTGGCAGGTGATCGTCGCCGCCACGGTATTCGTCGAGGGCGAGTTTGATCCGCCGCAGACGCTCTTGATTGTCTTCAGGATTGACCAGCGCCAACTCGGTGGCGAGCACGTCGATGGCGAGCAACATGCCGTAGCGCGCCGCCGTCGGTTTGTAGATGAACGAGGTTTCTGCGCCTTGCAGCGGCAGGACGATGTCGGCCAGTTCGGCCAGTGGCGAGTCGGCGCGGGTGATGGCGAGGATGCGTGCGCCGTAGTTGCGCGCCAGTTCGACGGTTTCCAGCAGTTCGGGGGTGATCCCGGTCAGCGAGCAGACGATCAATACTTGCTCGGCGTTCAGGCTGGCAGCGGTGACGCGCATCATCACCGCGTCGTGACACACCGCGATCGGGTAGCCGAGGCGCACCAGCCGCACCTGCAATTCATCGCTGCACAGGGTCGAGCAACCGCCCATGCCAAACGCGTGAATCATCCGCGCCTGGCCGAGCAATTTCACCGCGTCGGCGAAGCGTGATTCGTCGAATCCAGCGAGATGCTGACGCAGTGTGGTTTCGATATCGCCGACAATCTGCCCATAAAACGCCGACTGCTCAGGCGTGCCCGCCGGGTCTAGAAAGCGACTGCCGACGCCGCTGGCCTGGGCCAGTTGCAGACGCAGATCGCGCAGGTCACGACAGCCGACGGTGCGGGCGAATCGCGACAGTGTGGCGGTGCTGACTTCGGCCCGTTGCGCCAGATCTTCGAGGCTGGCGGAGGCGGCAAAGCCAACGTCGTCGAGCATCAGTCGGGCGATGCGGCCTTCGCCGGCGCTGAAGGAATCCTGGCGGGCGCGGATCTGGTAGAGGATGTCCATGGCGGCGGGCTCCGGTTACAGCAGGTAGGAAAGGCCGACGGTCAGACCGAAAGCGACCAGCGAGATCAACGTCTCGAGCACGGTCCAGGTCTT
The DNA here is from genome assembly GCF_059716145.1 of Pseudomonas sp. LBUM1648. NCBI lineage: Bacteria > Pseudomonadati > Pseudomonadota > Gammaproteobacteria > Pseudomonadales > Pseudomonadaceae > Pseudomonas > Pseudomonas sp. LBUM1648. Next base: position 837,530 of record NZ_CP166808.1, on the reverse strand, counting down.
GAACGTCTGCGCGACCGTCATGTTGAAGTATTCCTTGATCAACCAGAAGCCGCCGTCGTTGACGTGGGAAAAGATAACCGACCCGGCGCCGGTCGCCAGCACCAACAATTCAGGATGTGGATAACCCAGACCGATGGCGACGGGCGCGACCACGCCAGACGCGGTGGTCATCGCCACGGTTGCCGAGCCAGTGGCAACGCGCATCAGCGCCGCAAACAGCCAGCCCATGATCAGCGGCGACAGGTGGAATTCGTGGGCGAGGCCGACAATCTGATCGGTCACGCCTGCGTCCACCAGAATCCGGTTCAAGCCGCCGCCGGCGCCGACCAACAAGGTGATGCTGGCGGTGGGCGCCAGGCATTCATTGGTGAATTTGAGGATCGATTCGCGGTTGAAACCCTGGGCAATCCCCAGCGTCCAGAAGCTCAGTAACGTTGCCAGCAACAGCGCAATCACCGAGTTGCCGATGAACAACAGGAATTGATTGAAACCGCTGCCCGGCGTGGAAATCAGGTTGGCCCAACCGCCAATCAGCATCAACACCACGGGCAACAGAATGGTCGCCATGGTGATGCCGAAACCCGGCAGTTTGTCGCGCGGTTCACGGTCGAGAAATTGTTTCTCCAGCGGGTTATCCGCCGGCAACTGAATACGCGGGACGATGAATTTGGCGTACAGGGGACCGGCGATAATCGCCGTCGGAATGCCGATGGCAATCGCATACAGCAGCGTCTGCCCGACCGACGCCTGATAGACCTGCACCGCGAGCATCGCCGCCGGGTGCGGCGGCACCAGCGCGTGCACCACCGACAAGCCTGCAACCATCGGCAGGCCGACCATCAGAATCGACACGCCGACCCGCCGCGCCACGGTGAAGGCAATCGGCACCAGCAACACGAAACCGACTTCGAAGAACAGCGGCAGCCCCACCAGAAACGCGATGCAGACCATCGCCCAGTGCGCGTTTTTCTCGCCGAATTTGTCGATCAACGTGCGCGCCATCTGCTCGGCACCGCCGGACTCGGCCATCATCTTGCCGAGCATCGTCCCCAGCGCTACCACCAGCGCAATGTGCCCCAGCGTCTTGCCCACCCCGGCCTCATACGCGCCCACCACACCGGATGGCGGCATGCCCGCCACCAGCGCCAGACCGATGGAAATCAGGGTGATAACAATGAACGGATTGAGCCGGTAACGGGCGATCAGCACGATCAAAGCGATGATGGCGACGGCGGCATAGACCAGCAGCCAATAGCCGAAGGAAGGCGTCATGCGGTACTCCTCGAAAGGGTCACGTTCGAATGGGTTGTGAAACTCATAAATCATTTCGAGATCGAGTTTTCAAACCACATGAAAGTAATTTTCGTGGAGAGGTAAGAGGTGTCGCTAATAGATATGCCGTGTCGCGATTAATGAAAATCGAGGGGCGGGATTTTCATGTTTTCAGGCAACAAAAACCAATGTAGGAGTGAGCCTGCTCGCGATTGCGGTGTGTCAGAACATAATTGTTTGACTGATACACCGCAATCGCGAGCAGGCTCACTCCTACAGGGGCACTGTGGTAATAGTGGAATTGGTGGGCTTACACCATTTCGTTACGAATCCATTCAACCACCGACGTACGCTTCGGCGCCCAGCCCAGCAATTCGCGGGCATGTTTGCCACGTACACGGCTGTTGGAGCCGAGGCCGTAGTTGGCCATTTCGTAGCCCCATTCGGCTTCGGCGTCTTTCAGTGGCCAGTCTTGTGGCTGGTCCAGATTCAGCGCTTGCGCCATGGCAGTGGTCATGTCGATGAACGACGCTTCGCCGCTTTCAACGAAGTAGAACGTGCCCGGGACGTTTTTGGTCAGCGCCAGCAGGTACAGCGCAACAACATCTTCGATGTGTACGTTGGACCAGATGTTCTGGCCGGTGCCGACATGGCGCACCACGCCACTTTTGCGCGCCTGTTTGAGCAAGCGCGGCAACTGCACGCTGTCGCGGTTGACGCCCAGGCTGTGGCCGTAGATCAGGGTGTTGCAGATCACCGCCGAGTTCACGCCGTCGTTTGCCGCTGCGAGGATCAGGTTGTCGATCGCCACGCGGGCGGCTTTGTCGACGGTCGGTTCCGGCAGGTTGTCTTCGTAGTAGATGACGTCGCTGGACTTACCGCCCGACGCATCGCCGACGATGCTCGAACCGCTGGTGTGCAGGAATACTTTGTTGGAACCGCGCACGGCGTCGAGCAAGGCTTCGACCGCGCCGCGATGGTCGCTGCTGGCGGCGTTGATCACCGCGTCGGCGGCGCGGGCCTGTTCGGCGAGCAGCGTTTTATCGTCGAGGGTGCCGATCACCGGAGTGATACCCAGAGCTTTCAGTTCATCAGCCTGCTCAGTGCTACGCACCAAGCCAGTGACGTTATGCCCGGCCTGGACCAGACCGGTGGCGATGGAGCCGCCGATAAAACCGGCAGCGCCGGTAACAAATACGTTCATGGAGAAACTCCCTGCGTGAATAAGTGATGGGACGAGTATCGACCGACGAGCCCTGTGGAAAAACCCGTCCTCACCCAATTCACTCTTGCGCAGAGGTCACGAATCAGCCCTTGAAATCGGCGCTGGCGTAGGCGGCGAGTTTGCTCTGGATGAAGTCGAGGAAGCACTGAATGCGCAGCGCCAATTGCGAGTTTCGGTAGTACACGGCATTGATCGGCTGGCGATAACCGCTGTTGAATTCCGCCAACACCACTTTCAAACGCCCGGCGCGGATGTCCTCAATCGTCATGAAGTGCGACAGGCACGCGATGCCCTGCCCCTCCAACGCCAGGTGCCGCACCGTCTCGCCGCTGGAGGCGCTGATCGCCGGGGTGATCGGCCAACGGTCACCGTGCACGTAACGCAGCGGCCATTGGTTGAGGCCTTCGTTCTGGGTGAAGCCGAGCAAGGTGTGTTCGCTCAAGTCCGCCACTTGTTGCGGCGCGCCATGTTTTTCCAGATACGCGGGACTGGCGACGATCAGCAGCGGACTGCAACCGAGCGAACGCGCGTGCAGCGTCGAATCAGCAAGGGTGCCGATGCGGATGGCGACGTCGGTGCTTTGTTCCAGCAGATCAATGATCAGGTCATTGCTGTTGAGTTCGAGCTGGATGTCCGGGTAGAGCCGGCGGAATTCGTCGATATACGGCACGACCGCATGAAGCATGAACGGCGACGCGGCGTTGATCCGCAGGCGTCCGGACGGGGTTTGCTGGCGTGAGGACAGCCGTTCTTCGAGTTGATCCATCTGATCGAGAATCAGCTTGGCCTGCTCGAAGAAATACTTGCCCTCCTCGGTCAGATCCATACGCCGCGTGGTGCGGTTGATCAGCGTGGTGTCGAGCTTGGCCTCCAGCCGCGACAACGTCCGGCTGACAGCCGATGGCGTCTGCCCGACCTGCTCGGCGGCGGCGGAAATCGAACCGCATTCGATCACGCAGACGAAAATCTGCAACTCATCGGATCTGGCTTTCACGGGTGTCCCTTAATTGATCGTCGGCACAAATTCATTGTGGAGAGAGAACACCTTTGTGGCGAGGGGATTTATCCCCGATGGACTGCGCAGCAGTCCCCTTCTTTATCAGGATCAAGAGCGGGGCCGCTGTGCGACCCATCGGGGATAAATCCCCTCACCACAGATAAATCCATTTGCCAGAGGAAAGCACCTCAAGCCTTGAGAGCGAACACCTCTTTCAGGTGCTGCTCATAACGCGCCACATCGTTTTCGATGTTCGGGCGTTTCATCACGTCTACACAGAGGAACGTCGGCAAAGCAGTCATGCCTAAAAATTCGTTGGCCTTGTGAAACGGGAAGTACACGGCGTCGACGCCTTTGGCTTCGAAGAAATCGGTCGGGTCATCGAAGGCTTGCTGCGGCGCGTTCCAGGTCAGCGACAGCATGTATTGCTTGCCCTGAATCAGGCCGCCGCTGCCGTACTTCTGCGACGCATCGGAACGGGTGCGGCCATCGCTGGCGTAGAGGCTGCCGTGGCCTTCGGTGAAGACTTCGTCGAGGTACTTTTTCACGGTCCACGGCGCGCCCATCCACCAGCCCGGCATCTGATAAATGATCACGTCGGCCCAGAGGAATTTGGCCACTTCTTCGGCGACGTCATACCCATCGTCGATGAAGGTGGTCTTGACGTCGAGACCGCCGCGATCCAGCACGCTCAGCGCGGCTTCGTGCAGGGTGGCGTTGTAGCGACCGTCGGAGTGGGCGAATTTTTTACCGCCATTGAGCAACAAAACTTTTTTCATGAGAAAGCCTCGGCGCAGCCATTGGGCTGGAGGGAGAAGGGAAAATTGAATGGCGGCAGATTAACGATCTGCCTCGCACGGAATAAGCCAGGGTTGCGCAAAATACATTTGAGTAAAACGCACGAATCCATTGCGGATTGTTGCCGTAGCATTCGCAGCCATCAGAATTTGAGGAGTTTGTGATGACTGAACGTCTGGGTTTCATCCTGCACGCCAAGACCCGCCCGGAAAAAGCCGAGGCTTTCGAGGCGCTGTTCCGTGCCTACGTTGAGCCAAGCCGCGCCGAGCCGGGCTGTTTCGAGTACCACATGCTGCGCGATAAAGAAGATCCGACGCTGTTCATCTTCTACGAGATCTGGGAATCCCAGGCGCATCTCGATGTGCATTCGACGCTGCCGCACATGAAGCAGTTTTACGATCAGCGCATGGACTATCTGGAGCGCGATTTCGATATTCGCCTGATCGACATGCTCAGCGAAGCATCGGCTAACCGCTGATCAGCAAATGGGCGCCGAGCATGCCCAGACCGATAAAGAACACGCGCTTGAACAGCACGGCGCTAATCCGCTGACGCAGCCATTGGCCGAGCAACATACCAAGCACCGCCGGGATAAACGCCAACAGCGACGCACTCAATTCGCCGCCGCCAAGGGCGCCGCGCCAGAGCAGTCCGGCGGCCAGTGCCAGGGTCGAAACGGTGAAGGACAAACCGAGCGCCTGCACCAGTTCATCGCGACTTAAATTGAGCGCCTGCATATACGGCACAGCCGGGATGACAAATACGCCGGTGGCCGACGTGATGACGCCAGTGATGACACCGCAGACCGGGCCGAGCCACGGTTCATGACGCGGCTTGATGTGCAGCGTTGGCAGGAATAATCCGCTCAACGCGTATAGCAACAGCGCCGCGCCGAGTCCGCGCCCGACCCAATGCCCACCCGCCATGCCGATCCACAACGTGCCGACGCCGGTACCGAGGAAGATCATCAACAGCATGGGCCACAAGCGTTCGATCAGCCCTTTCAAGTGACCGCCGAATGCCAGTTGCCAGAGATTGGTCAGTGTGGCCGGAATGATCAGCAACGCCGCAGCCTGTGACGGTGCCATAGCCAGACCAAGCAGGCCCATGGCGACGGTGGGCAGGCCGAGGCCGATCACGCCTTTGACCAGGCCGGCCAGGACGAAAGTGACGATCACCAATACAGACAGGGCGAGACCGAGGTTTTGGTAGAAATCTGCGAGTGTATTCATGGCGCTAATGTGCGCCGGTCGAGGGCGGTTGAAAATCTGCCATATACTGAGGTTGCCTCTCTCCATACAAGAGGCTGGCATTTTCTTTGAAGCTTCGGGCCTCAGCCCGGACACCACCACTCCAGAGGCTACCCATGCACTTCGACCTCACCGACCTGCGCCTCTACCTGCACATCCTCGACACCGGCAACATCACCGCCGGCGCCGCCCGCAGCCATCTGTCCCTCGCCGCCGCCAGCGCACGCATACGCGCCATGGAAGCCTCATTGGGCACCGATTTCCTGGAGCGCGGCCGTCGCGGCGTCACCCCGACAGCGGCCGGCAAAGCCCTGGCACAGCACGCCCGCATCCTCCTGCAACAGGCCGAACGCATGCAGCAGGACTTGGCCGAATACGCCCAAGGCGTCAAAGGTCAGGTGCGTTTGTTGTGCAACACCACCGCGATCACCGAATACCTGCCGGAAGTGCTGGCGGACTTCTTGCGCAGTCATCCCAACCTCGACATTGATCTGCAAGAGTTGCCGAGCGCGCGCATTACTCACGCCTTGCGCCAGGGCGCGGCGGATCTCGGGATTGTTTCCGACGCGGTGGACACCAGCGACTTACAGACCCAGCCGTTTCGCGACGATCCACTGGTGCTGATTCTGCCCCTCGACCACCCCTTGTCCGACGCTGCCGAGGTCAGTTTCAGCGACACCCTGCACCATGACTTCGTAGGACTGAGCGCCGACAGCGCCTTGGCGATCTACCTCGAAGAACAGGCCCTGCACAGCGGCACTCGCATGCAGATCCGCATCCGCGCGGATGGTTTCGATGGCGTGATCCGCATGGTCGCCCGTGGCGCCGGGTTGGCCATCGTGCCGCTGGCCGCCGTTGAGCGCGCAAAGCCGCAGTCATTCAAAAGCATCGCCCTCGATGAGCTGTGGGCGCGTCGCAGGTTGATGTTGTGCGCCAGGGATTTCAGCGCCCTGCCCAATTACGCCAAAGCCCTGCTGCACGCCTTGACTCTCCCCTAAGGGGCAGACTTCATCCTTGGCTTTTTCATCAGCAAGGACAGTGACCATGGGCAAACGCATTCTGCTGATTCTCGGCCATCCTTCGACGTCAAGCTTGTGCGCCGCACTCGCCGATGGGTACGCACAATCGGCACTCGATGCCGGACATGAAGTGCGCCAGTTGCGGCTGGGGGAACTGAACTTCGACCCGGTGTTGCGCGAGGGTTATCAACAGATTCAGGCGCTGGAAGATGACTTGCGCGCAGCACAGTCCGACATCCTCTGGGCCGAACATCTGACCCTGGTTTACCCGATTTGGTGGGGCGGCATACCGGCACTGCTCAAAGGCTTTTTTGATCGGGTGTTGCTGCCGGGTTTCGCCTTCAAATACCGCAAAGGCAAAGCCTTCCCCGACAAATTGCTGAAGGGGCGCACTGCGGATTTGCTGGTGACCATGGACACGCCGCCCTGGTATTACCGCTGGTTTTATCGCATGCCGGGGCTGCATCAGGTACGCAAAACCACCCTTGATTTCTGCGGCATCAAACCACTGCGCACGCTCACGTTCGGCCCGGTGCTGGGCTCAAGCGATCAGCAGCGACACGCCTGGTTGCGACAGGTGCAGGCTATCGCGAGTCGCTGAGTGTGCTGATAATGCGCCGCACAGTTACACACTGAAAAAGGACTTTTATGTACATCGGCCAAGCCGCGCAACGCTCCGGCACCACCATCAAAAGCATCCGTCACTATGAGTCGATTGGTCTGTTGCCCACGCCCCGGCGACAGGGCAACTACCGCCTCTACGATCAACAGAGTGTCGAACTGCTGATCTTCATCAAATGCGCCAAAGACATGGGTTTCCGGCTCAAGGAGTTGCAGGTGATTTTCGCCGAGCATCACGGTGAGGCGATGCCGTGGGAGCGAGCCCGACAAGCTATCGAAATGAAGAAACGCGAAATCAGCGCGGCCCTGAGCGAACTCACCCGGCAATACGCGCAACTTGAAGTGTTCGAATCCAGCCTCGAACAGGCCAGGGTCAGTTGCCCGTTGGAAAAGCTATAACAGTCAGCGCGTTTCTGAGCAGCTCGATGTCGAGCACAGACAACTGACCCGCGACCGGGCGCTATAGGGTGCGACTTCAGTTCACAGCCAACCGCCCGGAGTTCTCATGACCGCGACCGCCCCTATCACCGTTCTGCGCGACACCCACCCACTGCCGGTACTCGACGCCTGCAAATGGGAAAAACTCGAAGGCGACCCGCACACCGTCAACCTCAACGCCTACACCAGCGAAGACGGCAGCAAGATCATGGGCACGTGGATTTGCACCCCGGGCAAGTGGCGCGTGGATTACGTGAAGTGGGAGTACTGCCATTTCCAGGAAGGCTACTGCGTGATCACGCCGGATGGCATGGCACCGATTCATCTGCGCGCCGGCGATATCTTTGTGGTCGAGCCGGGCATGAAAGGCACGTGGGAAGTGGTCGAGACCGTGCGCAAATATTTCGTGTTCGCCTGATGCAAAAAAGCCGGGAGATCACCCGACGTGATTTCCCGGCAACACCTACTGCATCTGAAGGTTGGACACGGTGGCAAGACGCCTCGCCACCGTTCTACAAATGATTACTGCGGCTTGCGATAGCTGTTGATGATCGCCGAGAAGTCTTTCCCGCCGTCCCCACGCTGGCTCATCGCTTGATACAACTGCTGCGCCACCGCGCCAAGCACCACCGGTTGATGCGCCTGACGTGCCGCTTCCGTGGCCAGGCCCAGATCCTTAAGCATCAACTCCGCACCAAACCCGCCGGTATACCCGCGCGAGGCCGGCGCCGTTTCGACGATGCCCGGCCATGGGTTGTACATTTCCGAACTCCAGCAGCGACCGGTGGAGCTGTTGATGATCCCGGCCAGCACCGAGGTGTCGATCCCCAGTGCATCGCCCAACGCCATGGCTTCACTGACGCCGACCATCGAAATCGCCAGCAGCAGGTTGTTGCAGATCTTGGCGATCTGCCCGGTGCCGACTTCGCCACAATGGACAATGTTGCGGCCCATCTGCGCCAGCACCGGTTGCAGGGTAGCGAACAGCTCCGGGGTGGCGCCGACCATGAAGGTCAGTGTCCCGGCGGTCGCACCACCCGTGCCGCCGGAGACCGGTGCATCGGCCATGGCCACGCCTTGTTTCGCAGCGGCCGCCGCCACATCGCGAGCGGTCTGCGGATCGATGGTGCTGCAATCGACTGCCGGCACGCCTTTGCCGATACCGGCCAAGACACCCTCCTCACCGAGCCAGACGCTGCGCACATGCACGGCGGCCGGGAGCATGGTAATCACCAGTTCGGCGTCCTCGGCAGCCTCGCGGGCCGAAGCGCGGATGGTACCGCCCAGTTGCTCCAGTTCCGCCAGCACGGTTTTGTTCAGGTCGACCAGATTCAGCGAATGGCCGGCCTTGATCAGGTTGCGCGCCATCGGCGCGCCCATGTTACCCAGACCGATAAATGCGATTTTCATGGCACGTTCCTCAGCGCAGGTTGATGGTGGTGTTCACGCCGTCGTTGACGCTGTCGTCATCGAACCAGCGCGCCGTGACCGTTTTGGTCTGCGTGTAGAACTGCACCACTTGCTTGCCGTACGGGCCGAGGTCGCCGAGTTTCGAACCACGGGAACCGGTGAAGCTGAAGAACGGCACGGGTACTGGAATAGGGATGTTGATGCCGACCTGACCGACGTCGATTTCAGTCTGGAATTTACGCGCCGCCGCACCGCTTTGGGTGAACAGGCCAGTGCCGTTGCCGAACGGGTTGGCGTTGACCAGCGCAATGGCCTGGTCGAGGGTGTCGACTTCCAGCACCACCAGCACCGGGCCGAAGATTTCCTGGGTGTAGATCTGCATGTCAGTCGTCACCCCGGAGAATAGGGTCGGGCCGACGAAGTTGCCTTGCTCGTAACCCGGCACGCTGATCTCGCGACCGTCCAGCTCAAGCTTGGCGCCTTCCTTGATGCCGCTTTCGATCAGGTCGAGAATCCGCGCCTTGGCCTTTTTCGAAATCACCGGGCCAACATCAGTGCCCGGCTCGCTGCCGGCGTTGACCTTGAGTTTCTGCGCCAGCGCTTTCAGATCCGGCAGCCATTGTTTCGCCGCACCGACCAGCACCACCACCGAAGTGGCCATGCAGCGTTGCCCGGCAGCACCGAAACCGGCACCGACCAGGGCGTTCAGCGCTTGCTCGCGATTGGCATCCGGCAGAACCACGGCGTGGTTCTTTGCGCCCATCATCGATTGCACGCGTTTGCCGTGCTTGCCAGCCAAGTCGTAGACATGAGTGCCGACAGCGGTCGAACCGACGAACGAAATAGCCTTGATGTCCTTGTGCGTGCACAGGCCATCCACCACATCTTTACCACCGTGAACCACGTTGAGCACGCCAGCCGGAACACCGGCCTCAATCGCAAGCTCTACCAGCAGCATGGTCGACAACGGATCCTGCTCCGAAGGCTTCAATACGAAGGTGTTGCCGCAGGCGATGGCCATCGGGAACATCCACAGCGGAATCATCGCCGGGAAGTTGAACGGTGTGATGCCGGCGCAGACACCGATTGGCTGACGCAGGGTGTAGGTATCAACGCCGCCCGCGACGTTCTCGGCGAACTCGCCCATCTGCAGGCTGCCGATGGAGCAAGCGTGCTCGACCACTTCCAGGCCACGGAAAATATCGCCCTCGGCGTCGGCAATGGTTTTGCCCTGCTCGGCGCTCAGCACCACGGCGATGCGCTTGGAATGCTCGCGGATCAGCGCTTGCAGCTTGAGCATGATGCGCATGCGTGCGCCGATCGGGGTCAGTTTCCAGGTCTGGAAGGCGCGCTGCGCGGCGCTTACGGCGGCGTCGACTTCAGCGGCAGTGGCGAACGGGACTTTGGCCAGCACTTGTTGGGTCGCCGGGTTGACGATGTCGTGCCACTCGGTGGTCTGCGACTCGACCCATTCGCCGTTGATCAGCAGCTTGACCTTCTGGACCGTGGTTTCGTTGGGCGTAAGCGATGCGTTCATGCTGGTCTCCGAAATTTGTTTTTATCGTAGGAGCCAAGGCGAAAGGTTCGCCTTGAGATGAGGCGTGTGTCACGAATTGGTTGTCGGACTGTTTTTGGAGTATAGATGTGCAAACTTCTAATAAGAACGCACATATAAGCCCGTCCATCATGCAAAAAAACATCACCTCTCTAGGTTCGCTGAACTGGGACGACCTCAAGTTTTTCCTCGAAGTCGCCCGCACCCGCAAGGCCAGCACCGCCGCCAAACGGCTGGCCGTCGACTACACCACAGTGTCGCGACGGATCAGTTCGCTGGAAGCGGCGCTGGGTACATTGCTGTTCGAAAAGTCGCGCACCAGCGGCTTCGTCTTGACCACCGAAGGCCAGCGCTTGCTGGGTTATGCCGAGTCGATCGAAAGCACGCTGCATATGGCCTGCGAGCAGGTGTCAGGCTCCGGCGTGGCGCTGTCCGGGCATGTGCGCATGGGCTGCACCGAAGGGTTCGGCAGCTTTTTCATCACACCGCAGTTAAGCCACTTCGTCGACGCTTACCCGGCGATCTCAGTGGACATCCTGCCGCTGCCGCACTTCATAAGCCTGTCCAAGCGCGAGGCCGATATCGTCATTGCCCTTGAGCGCCCGGAGCACGGGCCATACGTGTGCTGCAAACTCTGCGACTACCGGTTGCAGCTGTACGCGACCCAGGACTACCTCGACAAACACCCACCGATCCGCCGCCCGGCGGATTTGAGCAAGCATCAATTCATCAGTTACGTGGATGACTTGGCGTTCAGTTCGGAGCTGCTGTACCTGGCAAACGTGCTGCCCGGCGCCAACGCACATTTGCGCAGCACCAGCGTGATCGCGCAATTCGTCGCGGCGCAGCAAGGGCGCTCACTGGCGATTCTGCCGTGCTTCCTCGCCGCGCAGGATCCGCACCTGCTGCCAGTGCTGCCAGATGAAATCGACATCACCCGGCAGTTCTGGATGTACTGCCGCGAGGACCTGAGGAAGCTCAAGCGGATTACCCTGTTGTGGGATTACATCCGTGAGGTGACCGAGCGCAATCAGGGGCTGTTGATGGGGCAGACCCGCGAGATGCAGTTCGCCGATTAATCGGCGCTGACCACAATCGACACTCGGCGGTTTTCCGTGCGGCCCTCCGGGGTGTCGTTGGAGGCCACGGGTTCGCTGCTGCCCAGACCTTGCAGTTGAATGTTCTCTTGCTTCATGCCGACCGTGCCCAGCACTTTGGCGACACTTTTGGCTCGGCGCAGCGACAGTTGCTGATTGTAGGTTTCCTTGCCCGAGGCATCGGTGTGGCCATCGACCCGCACGCGCTCGATGCCGACGCCCAACAACGCCTTGCCGATACGTTCGACGATCTCGGTGCTCTGGTTGTTCAGGCTTTCGACATCGCTGCCAAACAGCACTTTGCCGGACAGGCCGAACTCCCAGCCCTCGTCGGTCAGCTCAAAGCCTTGTTGTTTGAGCACGGTGACTTGCGCCGGGGTCAGGCCTTTTTGCGGTGCGGTCTGGCAACCGGTCAGGGCCAGTGCGGCCATCAACAGCAAAGCGGAAAAAAATCGAGTAGGAAGTGTGAACACGGGCATCAGCTCCTGGATTGCACGGGATCGACCGGGTGCTCCGACCCGGCCGTGAATTGGGCGCCGCGCGACAAGCGTTTGGCTTGATACATCGCCGCATCTGCAGCATTGAGCAAGCCACCCGGCGTAGCGCCATGATCGGGGTAAACCGCAATGCCGATACTGAGCGACGTCATGACACTAGACTCGTCCGGTAGCACGATGGGCATGTCCATGCTGGCCAGAATCTTGTCGGCGATGCGTTCGGCGTCTTCGACCTTGTGCAGCGGTGTGAGCAAGACGGCGAACTCGTCACCACCCAATCGCGCCACCAGATCTTCCTCGCGCAGTTGCGCGCGCACCCGACTGGCGATCGCCACCAACACCGCGTCACCGGCGGCATGACCGAAATTATCATTGATGCCTTTGAACCGATCACTGTCGAGAAACAGCACCGCCACCCGCTCGTTGAGTTTGCTGGCATTACGCAGCGCGCGAATCAATCGGCCCTCGAAAAAGGCGCGGTTTGGCAGCCCGGTCAGGCTGTCGTGACTGGCTTGGTGGGCAAGTGTTTCATTTTCATTTTGCAGATGGGTTTGCCAGGATTCCAGTTCGTCGAGCAAGGCGTTGAAGTCGTTGCCGAGGTTGTCGAGTTCGGCGATCTTCGCGGGCGGCACGCGACGGTCCAGCGCTCGGTCGCTGCGAGCAGCGTGAGCCACAGCAGCCAGGCTGCGCAGCGGGCCAGTAATGCCGCGCAGTTGCCGACGCGCCAGATAGAGCGCGACCCAGGCACTGATCGCAGTACAGAGGATGATTCCCGCCAGACCGCTGAGCAGAAAGCGCATCAGACTGCCGCCGTGACCGGTGAGCAGGACGCGCCCGATTTCGCGATCCTGGTGCACGATCGGCAGGCTGACCGGTTTCTCCAGAAGGGTGCGGGTGACCTGCATTTCCAGCTCGGAGAACAGACCGTTTTCCGGTCGCTGCCAACGTGCGAGCAACTGGCCCTTAGCATCGAGCACTTGGGCATCGGCCACCTCCTCGGTGGAGGCGATCACCGCCAGTGCTTCAGTTGCAGCAGACTTGTCGTTGAACACTACTGCCGCTTCGACGGTGTAACTGATCGAGCGGGCGATCAGGTGCAAGTTGTGATCGGCGTAAACCCGTAGCGCCAGAACCCCCAGCAGGGTCAACGAGACACTGGCCATAGCCACGGCCACCAGCGCAACAATCAAATGCCCGCGACCGATGACCGAGCCCAGCGTGGGGCGGATTTTGGAACTGAACAGTTTCATGGCGCCGCCGGTTTGCGGCGCGACAACTGCAGCACGCTTGGGTGAATGCGCACACCGCTGCGGGCAACGGAGTCGAGATTGACTTCGAAAGACACCTGATCGTCGCCAACCCGCAGGCAGAACAGACTGCCAACCGTGCACTGATCGTCACTTTCACTGATGCTCAGCACCGGATGGCCAATCAATGAGGTAAACAGGCGACTGCGTTCATCCGCCGTGAGTTTGCCGATGTAAACCGCATCGCATTCGCTGATGATGGCCGGATTATCCGCCAACAGTCGTCGCACGATGACCGCCCGGCCAGTGGCTTGTGTAGTGCCTTTGACCAAGTCGTCGGTGTATTCGGTAGGGCCGACGATGCACAGGCGCAACTGCGCAGGCTCCACCGGCCAACGCGCGTAGCTGAGAATACCAAGCACGACTTTGGTGACAGACTGGGCACGTTGCTCGGCCATGCCCGTCGGCGTTGGCGATTGTGCGACGGCTGCCCCCGTCAACAACCAGAGCAGACCGACAAGCACTGCGTGCTTGCAGCCAACCACGCGATCTGTCGCCCAGACAGCCACCTTCATGCAGGGATTCTCTTGGATCGTAACGAAATGATGCCGCAACGATAGCACAGCGCTGAATCACCAGCGAGACAGCGACTCCTGACTGGCTGGTCAGTAATCGCCGCAAATCGCAGCGTTCATCATCACCGAACCTCAGCGCCCTCTTCCAGTTCCAGCATGAGTCCGCTAAGACGCTTCACCTTGCGCTGCACCGCCTCTTCAAAGACCCCGGCGCGCGGCTCGATCAAGGTGAACCAGTGCTTGGCCCGGGTGATACCGGTGTAGATCAACTCCTTGGTCAGCACGGGATTCAACGCGTCCGGCAGGATCAACGCGGTATGGGCGAACTCCGAGCCCTGGGATTTGTGCACGGTCATGGCGTACACGGTTTCGACGTCGTTGAGCCGACTCGGCAACACGAAGCGCACGCCGCCCTGACCATCGTTACGCGGGAAGGCCACGCGCAACACCGGTTTGCCAGCGTCAGGCCCTTCGCGCTCGGGGAGTTTCAAGGCAATACCGATATCGCCGTTCATCAAACCCAGACCGTAGTCGTTGCGGGTCATCAACACCGGGCGGCCCTCGTACCATTGCTGGTCGCTTTCGATCAGGCGAGCCTTGAGCAGTGCGGCCGTGATGCGCTGGTTCAGACCTTCAACACCCCATGGTCCCTTGCGCACCGCACACAGCAACTGAAAGGTGTCGAACGCCTGCAAGACTTCACGGGCCCAATTGATCCAGTCCGGATGTTCGAGCGGCCTGCCGAGCGGTGGGCGCTGATTGCGCAGCACGCTCAGATAATGCCGATAACCTTGCGGGCCATCACCATGCCCCTCAAGCAGCAGTTGCTCCAGTTTGTGATCGTGCTCGCCTTTGAGCGGCAATGAATACACATCGTTGTAATGCCCCGCCGCCAGTAGCTGGCGCGCCTCATCCGGCAACTGCTGATTGACCCGCCGCGCAAGTTGGCCGATACCACTGCCTTCGCCGAATCGCCGGGAGTGGCGCAACATCACCACTTGTTGCGCAAGCGGATGGGTGTCGTCGACGTCCTCATGCAAACCACTGCCCTGCAAGGTTTCACCGCTGACCGACTCAAGCCACTGCCGCGTCTGAGGGCTATACCAACCGCTTTCGGCGTCGCGGCACAGATCTCCCAGCACCGCTCCGGCCTCTACGGAAGCCAGTTGATCCTTGTCACCCAGCAACACCAATCGCGCATGGGCCGGCAAGGCATCAAGCAGATTGGCCATCATTTCCAGGTCAATCATCGAGGCCTCATCGACCACCAGCACATCCAGTGGCAAGCGATTGCCGGCATGGTGGCGGAAGTGTCGGGTGCCGGGACGGCTACCGAGCAAGCGGTGCACCGTGGTCACGTCGCAGGGGATTTTGGCCCGCACGTCTTCAGCGACTTTCAGCGATTGCACTTGCTGACTGATGGACTCGGTCAACCGTGCCGCCGCTTTGCCAGTCGGCGCCGCCAGACGAATTCGCAACGGATGCCCCGCCTCCACCGCTGGCGCCTGAAGCAATGCCAGCAAACGCACCACCGTGGTGGTTTTGCCGGTGCCCGGGCCGCCAGTGACAATGCTGAAGGCTCCGCGTGTCGCGATGGCGCAGGCGAGTTTCTGCCAGTCGATCACATCGTCGGTTTTGGCCACTCCGAACAATCCGTTCAGCCGTTGCGGTAGATCGATTGGCGTCGCTTCGCCCTGAGAAAGGCGTTGGCGCAATGCCGTATCGATGCGGCGCTCATAGGTCCAATAGCGTCTCAGGTAAAGCCGTTTGCCGGACAACACCAGTGGACGTTGCTGTGCGGAATCACTGCTATCAGCCGACAATGCAACCAACGGGCTGCCTGCCAGCGCTTTGCACCAGTGCGCACCGTCGAGTGCCTCCAGTAATTGCGAAGGCAGCAACAGCACCCCGCCTTGTACATCGCCTTCGGGCGGTAGCGACAGGGCGAAATCCGGCGCTTTGAGGGTTTCGAACAGGTCCAGGCATACATGGCCATGACCGAGTTGATGGCTGGTCAGTGCGGCGGCGAGCAACACCAATGGATCAGTATCGGGGTCTAGCTCGTGAAGAAACGCGACGAATGCTTTGTCCAGCGCACGCAGCCAGCCTCGCTCGACCCACCGGGTGAGCAGCAACAGCAGATCATCGGAGCGCGTCAGTGGCGAGAGTGAAGACAGGCTGTCCGCAGTCAGCGGCGTCGGTAACAGATCGTCGAAGGTGCGGCTCATAGCAAGACTCCCTGTTCCCATGCGGGTTCGGCTTTGGGTTTGGGTTTGCCTTGAAACATCCGGTCAAGACGCTCGATCAGCTCACGCGGCGGACGGGCAAAGTAAACGCCGCGACTGTCCGCGCGAGTACCGCGCAGGAACAGGTACAGCGCGCCACCGACATGCCGGTCGTAATCGTAGTCGGGCAATCGTGCCTTGAGCTGGCGATGCAACGCCAACAGGTACAACACGTATTGCAGGTCGTAGCGGTTTTCGAGGATCGACTGCTCCATGGCCTGTTCGGTGTAGGCCAGGTCATCGGCACCCAGCCAGTTGGATTTGTAGTCGGCCACGTAATAGCGACCGTCGTGCTCGAAGGTCAGGTCGATGAAGCCTTTGAACATGCCATTGAGCTGCACCGGTTCGGCCGCCACCCGCGCCACGCCATTGTGGGTGTACTGGCGCACCAGCTCGTCGAGTTTGAGTACGTCGACTTTATGGCTGGCGAACCAGAATTCCATTTCGACCCGGTACTGTTTCAGTTGCTCAAGAATGACCGGTGCTTGCCCGCCACCAACCAGTAGCGGGGATTTGAGCAAGTGTTGCAGCCAGTCAGTCAGGGTAATTATCCAGCCCTCCCAGCCGCGCAAATTACAACGCCGGGCAATCGCGTCCTCCAATGCCTCACGGGTAACGGCGAAACCATCGTCACCCGCCCACTCCAGCAAACCATGGAGAAACGTTCCCGGATTTGGGCCACGGGGGAAGCGATGGATATCGGCACCACCGGCAATGATTTCTCGCGGAGCATCGGGGTCGAGACGTTCGTCATCGAACAGTTTCTGGGCCTGAGGACTGTCCGGCGCTTCATCACTGCCGACACTCAATACGTCGCTGATGCGCAATGCGCTGTATGACGCGATCCACCAGTTTTCGCTGGCCTTGCGTTTGGGTAACAGAGTGGCACTGAGGACCGAGTCATTGCGCGGTGGCTGGTAATGCTCGTCGGTGGGTTGCGGCATTTCACCCATGCTGATGGCCGTGCAGTCTTGTTGCAGATCTTGCAGCCAACGACTCAGTCCGATGGACTCCTTCAAGGAGTCGCCACCACCCAGCAAGTAACCCAGCGCAGAAAGATTCAGAACGGAGCTATTGTTGTTGCCCCGTTTGAGATCCGTCACCCCGAGCCAGCAAGCATGTTGCGCCCGGGTCAGGGCGACGTAGAGCAAGCGTAAATCCTCGGCCAGACGCTCATCGTCCGCTTGCGCAATCAGCTCGGGGGTTGGCTTCAAGCTCACTTGAGCCTTGCCCGAAGCGTCGTGGTAATGCAGCGGCAATCGGCTACCGTCCACCGGTTTTGCCGAGCAGATGAAGGGCAAAAACACCAACGGATATTCGAGGCCTTTCGACTTGTGGATGGTCACGACTTTGACCAGTTGTTCGTCGCTTTCCAGGCGCAGAATCTGCTCTTCGCCGGCCTGACCGGACAACGCCAGAAGCTCGGCCAGATGACGGATCAACGCTTGCTCACCATCCAGTTCGGCGGCGGCTTGCTGCATCAGTTCCGACAGATGCAAAAGGTTGGTCAGCACACGCTCACCATCGCTACGTGCGATCAAGTTCTGCGGCAAGTGGAAGTCATGCAGCAGGCGCCGCAACATCGGCAGTACGCCTTGCTTGCGCCAAAGCTCGCGATAGCCCCGGAACTGCATGACGCGAGTTTCCCAGACCAGCTCATCCTGGTTCAGGCGTTCGAGCTCTGCCAACGGCAGGTTCAGGGTGATACAGGCCAGTGCCGCTTTCAGGGAACGTTCGACATCAGGCTCGGCGCAGGCCTTGAGCCAGGACAACAAGTCGTGAGCTTCCTGAGCCGCGAAAACCGAATCCTTGTCGGACAGATAAACGCTGCGCACACCGCGGTTGGCGAGTTCCCCGCGAACAGCCTGGGCCTCTTTTCCGTCACGTACGAGGATCGCAATGTCGGACGGTCGCAGGCCTCTGAAGGATTTGCCATCCTGAATGAACCCTGCGCTACCGGTTTGCCCGCCATTGAGCAGAGCGGTGATTTCGCTCGCGCAGGAAGCTGCCAACTGTTGACGGTAGACCGCGCCTGACAGGGGTTGATCGGTGGACAAGTGCCAGACATTCAGCGCCGCGACGTCCTGTCCGGCGATCTGCAGTTTTTCTTTACGACCCTGAGATTCCACCGGTTGAAACGGTACAGGGTTTTCACCACTTTTTTCCCGGAACAAAAACGCACCGCGTCCCTGCTCTCGGGACTCAGCGCGCTCGAATAGATGGTTGACCGCTGTCACCATGCCATGGCTGGAACGGAAGTTGGTGCCCAGCGTATGCAGACGACCGGTAGTGGCTTGGCGAGCGCGTAAATAGGTGTAGATGTCTGCGCCACGAAAAGCGTAAATCGCCTGCTTGGGATCGCCGATCAGAAACAGACCAGTATCGGGATTGTTTTCTTCGATGCGGTAGATGCTTTCGAAGATTCGGTATTGCACCGGGTCGGTGTCCTGAAACTCGTCGATCAGCGCGACCGGGAATTGCTCGCGGATCAGCGTTGCGAGACGTTCGCCGCCCTCCGATTGCAGCGCCGCATCCAGGCGCAGCAGCATGTCGTCGAAGCCCATCTCGGCGCGGCGACGTTTCTCTTCTTCGAAGCGCGCCCCTACCCATTTGGCGGCGTGCTGCAACACCGCCGCATCGGGGGTTGGCAAAGAATCGAGGCTAGACTTTAGCCCCGGCATCGCGTCGAGTCCCGGATGACTCGGGGCTTGGCCTTTCCAGGCTTCGGCCATCCCGTCGGGCGTCAGTCGCGTGAATCCGGTGCCAATGTCCAGTTGCTCCAATGACTCGTCTTCGGCCCAGGTCCTGAGCTTTTCGAACCACGGTTCAAAGTACCGTGCTTGCATCTTGCGACCGTCGACGGTTTTACTGGCAACGCCCTGATGACAGATCGCGAGCAACTCATCGGCCCATTGCCGCCATGGCATTTTCAGTTCGATCAAAGCTGCGCGGCGCTCTTGCAAGCACTCTTCGATCAACTCTGCCGGAGCTTTGCCTTCATCGCTGTCGCGCTCACTGGCGAACAAACCGCGCACCCGAGGTAACAACGCCGCAGGCCCACCCCAATTGCTGCGAACCCAATTCAAGGCGTCACCTTGCATCGGGTAACAGAACAGGCGCCAGTAGTCGCGCAGCACTTCGCCGAGCAAATCGCTGTGGTCGGTTTCCAGGGATTGGGTGAACAAGCTGCCGCTATCGAAAGCATGCTCGCGCAGCATGCGCTGACACCAACTGTGAATGGTGGAGACGGCTGCTTCGTCCATCCATTGCGCAGCGATATCCAGACGATTGGCGCAACCGGGCCATTGCTGAGGGTCGAATTGATCGCGTAGTTCGGCGATCAGTGCATCAGGGGCTGGCGTTTCGTCACGGAAGAATCGCGCGGCCTCGGCAAGGCGTGTGCGAATCCGCTCACGCAGTTCTTTGGTCGCTGCATCGGTGAACGTCACCACTAGAATCTGAGGCGGCAACAGTTCGCGGGCGAAGCCGTTTGACTCGCCACCATGGCCAAGGATCAGCCGCAGGTAGAGCGCAGAAATAGTGAAGGTTTTGCCAGTGCCGGCACTGGCTTCGATCAACTGGCTGCCCCGCAGAGGGAATGCCAGCGCAAGCGGTGTCTTCGTGCTCATGAGCGCGCCCCTTCACTGGGCAATGACTGCCAGGGCGCTTCAAACAGAGGACGATACAAGGCGTCGCACCAACCTGAAAAGGTCTCGTCCGAGAGTAATGCAACGAAGTCGGTGAATTGTCGGGACAGTGCAGGACTTTCGCGGCGCTCGCCTTCACTGGTCTGTCCATCGCCTTCGTAGGTTTTACGGGCAGCGGCCTCGGCCTTGACTGGGTCGGTCTGGGACAGCCAGGCAAAAGCGGTCTTCACTGCGATCGGCAGAGGCTGGCGCATGCCCGCTTGCCAGGCGAGTAGAAGATCCCCGAGGAAACGAATGGCTCTCCCCTGCTCCATGGGTTCAAGCAGCAACGTGTCGTCACTGGCCACCAACGCCGTGGTCAGCGAGAGACCGCTGGCGCAGGCCGCAAGGTGATTGACCCAGGGCTTTGTGAGTCGATGCCATTTGCGGCTTTTGATCGAGCCGATGCTGTTGGGAATGGTCGTGACCGACAACAGACCTCCGTCAGCGCGCTGATGCAAAGCCGAGAGCCAGCCTTCAAGACGCACGCCCTGCAACTCGAGGCTGATCGGGGTCGCACTGGTCAACGGCGTCGGCCACAGGGTCAGGAGTTGCTGATAGCGTTGCAGCAGGTCGGGTAACGGTTCGATCAGCTCCCGTTGAAGGCACTCGCCAAACCCTGCCATTGGCAATAACCCACTGTTTTGCAGACGTCGGGCCTGGGCTTCCAGTGCCTGATCAACATTGTCCGGTTGCCTGAGCGCCGCTTCGAGCAAGCTGTCGCTGAGCGTATATCGTTGCAGAGCGTCCAGTACAAAAGGCTCTTCATCGGCCTGCGGCGCTTGCGCGGCTTCAAAGTACACTTTGAGTCTCTGAGTGAAAAAGTGCCGAACCGGGTTACGCAAGAAGTCCTGCAACAGGGTGAGACTCAATGGCTCCTCCTGGACGTGGGGCGCGAGCAATTCCGCCTCGTTTTGTTTCTCGTGGCTTTGATGCAAAACCTGCCATTCGCTGGCATAGCTGAACAACTGATCGCCTTCGTGGAAATAGCGCGCACTGAAGGGCTGCAGCGGGTGTTCTTCCGTCATGGCGCTTAACAGATCCTGGCTTTCGTCGATTGATCGCCAGCCGCTGGCGAGATGATCGCGTAACTGGCCGATCAGCACCGAAGCAGGTCGCTCGCTATTGTCACGAATGCTGCGGCCAACCCAACTGATGTAGAGCTGGTTACGTGCAGACAGGAGGGCTTCGAGCAAAAGATAGCGATCATCCTCGCGCCGTGAACGATCCCCCGGCCGGTAGTCGCTGCCCATCAGATCGAAGTCGAGTGGTGGTTGCGCGCGGGGATAATCGCCATCATTCATCCCCAGCAAACAGACAAGCTTGAATGGAATGGCACGCATGGGCATCAGCGTACAAAAGTTCACCGCGCCGGCAAGAAAGCGCTGAGACAAACGGCCCTGATCCAGTCCGGCGAGCCAGGCTTCACGAACGACGGTAAGCGGAAGATCATCTTCAAGCCCTACAGCCTCACAGGTCTCCAGCCAGGTTTCGCGAAGCTCTTCAAGCTGAGTGAGCAAGTAATCGTCGTGCTCGTTGCTGGCTTTGAAGAACAGCTGCATCAACGCCTGCAAGCGATGCCCCCACTCTTTGGGTTGAGCCGGTTGTGTGAGTTCCTGATGGGCGAGTTCCAGCGCATCGAGCAAAGCTACCAAGGGCCCAATCAACGCGGCATCCAGCCCCCCGATTTCATCGTAGGGCTCGATACCCGCGCAGTCTGTTGAGCTACCGACCGCGTAACCAAGGAGCATTCGACGCAGGCCGAAGTGCCAGCTGTTCTGCTCCAACTCGTCCGGCAAACCTAGCCCGGCACGTTGCTGGGCGTTCATGCCCCAGCGCACACCGGCGCCTTCAATCCAGCGGTGTAGCGTCGGCAAGTCGCGCTCTTCCACTCCAAAACGGGCGCGCAATGCGGGAACGTCAAGCAGGTCGAGGATTTCACTGACGGGGAAACGACTGTCCGGCAGTTTGAGCAAGTGCTCGACCGCAATCAGTAATGGATCACGCCCGCGCTGTCCCTGATCCGCCAAGGTGAATGGGATGAAGCGTGGGTCATAGCGATCAAGTTGACCAAAAACCGCACGGATATGAGGTGCATAGCTGTCGATGTCCGGCACCATCACAATCACGTCGCGAGGGCGTAGATCCGGATTGGCACTGAACCGCGCCAGTAGTTGGTCGTGAAGGATTTCCACCTCGCGTTGAGCGCTGTGGGCAATATGAAAACGGATCGACTTGTCGTGTGCCAGATCCACCGCAGGCCAATGCTCGCGAGTCTCATCGAGTGGGCGCAGTTCCAGGATGTCGTCCTGAAGTTGATTGAGCAGATTATGTGGCTGGGTTTCGCTGAACAGGTCGATGCGTCCGTCGCGAAATGCCGATCGATAGCTGTTGGGATCGTCATAGCTGTCGAGCAGGTTGATGTAATCGCGACCTTGTTTTCCCCATGCCGCAAGGAGAGGGTGAGCATGTTGATGCAGGGTCTCGGGATCAAGTACTACGGGCATACCGCTCTTGCGCGATTGGCGCTTGTACTGGTGACGCAGCAAATCCTTGTCAGCGACGATGTCGGCCCAGTGATGGCGGCATGGGTTATGGACACACAGCAGAACCTGACTGAAACGCGCGAGTCCGGCCAACGCTTCAAGCACTTGGGCCGGCAATGAGGAAATCCCGAAAACGATCACTCGTGAAGGCAGCCCCGCTGGCGCTTCTGCGAGGTTACCGATGCGCTCGATAAAACGCTGATGAACACCGGCGCGGCTCTGAGCCATACCTTGGGCACCCACATCTTCCAACAACGCACGCCAGAGCTCAGCCTGCCAGCAACTGGTGGGCGATAGTGGCTTTACTTCGCCTCTGACGTTACGCAGTTGATGTCGACCTTCAGCCCAATCTTCAAGCCAGTCAGCTCTATACACCTGGTATTGGTCGAACAGATCCGCCAGGCGCTCGGATAATTGATATCGCTTGCGCAGGTCAGTGTCGTGAGTCAGGAAACGTTGCAAAGGTTCGAAATGCGCGCGGTCGATAACCTGAGGTAGCAGCCTCATGAGGCGCCAGGTCAGCGGGGCTTTATCGAGCAGGGATTTGGCCGGAATTTCATCTCGGCCCAAAACCATGCGGTAGAGCTGCCACATGAAACTACCGGGCAATTGCACATCAATCGCCGCAGCGATACCGCAACCCCCAAGGTCGTCTTCTTCAGGGTCCTCGGCCAAGGCCAATTTAAGCCACTGGGCGATGCCGTTACTCTGTACCAGGGCAATTTCATTCTCCAAGGGAGCCAGTGGATAGCGCCGCATGATGCTGACCACCAGGCTGCGCAGTTCGTCCAGGCTATTGCTCTGAACCACCATGAATGCAGCGTTGAGGGACTGGGCGTCCGGCATAAGACTTCCTTGGAGAAAAGTACAAAAGCTAGGTCAGAACCTTAGCATTGTCGGCAGATGATGACAGCCGGACGGCGTCTGTGATTGCTGTACGAACTTTCCTGCGGGCAAAACAAAACCCCAACTGCTTTCGCAATTGGGGTTTCGGAATTTAATCTTGACGATGACCTACTCTCACATGGGGAAACCCCACACTACCATCGGCGATGCATCGTTTCACTGCTGAGTTCGGGATGGGATCAGGTGGTTCCAACGCTCTATGGTCGTCAAGAAATTCGGGTACTGAGTCGTGACCTGTTGGCCTCGCTTCAGCAAATTGGGTATGTGACAGCTTTCGGTGTTTTGTGAACATCGAACTTTCGGTTCGTTTCGTCTTCACACACCGCAACTTGGCCTTTCGACGCAAATTGCTTGGGTGTTATATGGTCAAGCCTCACGGGCAATTAGTATTGGTTAGCTCAACGCCTCACAGCGCTTACACACCCAACCTATCAACGTCGTAGTCTTCGACGGCCCTTCAGGGAACTCAAGGTTCCAGTGAGATCTCATCTTGAGGCAAGTTTCCCGCTTAGATGCTTTCAGCGGTTATCTTTCCCGAACATAGCTACCCGGCAATGCCACTGGCGTGACAACCGGAACACCAGAGGTTCGTCCACTCCGGTCCTCTCGTACTAGGAGCAGCCCCTCTCAAATCTCAAACGTCCACGGCAGATAGGGACCGAACTGTCTCACGACGTTCTAAACCCAGCTCGCGTACCACTTTAAATGGCGAACAGCCATACCCTTGGGACCGGCTTCAGCCCCAGGATGTGATGAGCCGACATCGAGGTGCCAAACACCGCCGTCGATATGAACTCTTGGGCGGTATCAGCCTGTTATCCCCGGAGTACCTTTTATCCGTTGAGCGATGGCCCTTCCATACAGAACCACCGGATCACTAAGACCTACTTTCGTACCTGCTCGACGTGTCTGTCTCGCAGTCAAGCGCGCTTTTGCCTTTATACTCTACGACCGATTTCCGACCGGTCTGAGCGCACCTTCGTACTCCTCCGTTACTCTTTAGGAGGAGACCGCCCCAGTCAAACTACCCACCATACACTGTCCTCGATCCGGATAACGGACCTGAGTTAGAACCTCAAAGTTGCCAGGGTGGTATTTCAAGGTTGGCTCCACGCGAACTGGCGTCCACGCTTCAAAGCCTCCCACCTATCCTACACAAGCAAATTCAAAGTCCAGTGCAAAGCTATAGTAAAGGTTCACGGGGTCTTTCCGTCTAGCCGCGGATACACTGCATCTTCACAGCGATTTCAATTTCACTGAGTCTCGGGTGGAGACAGCGCCGCCATCGTTACGCCATTCGTGCAGGTCGGAACTTACCCGACAAGGAATTTCGCTACCTTAGGACCGTTATAGTTACGGCCGCCGTTTACCGGGGCTTCGATCAAGAGCTTCGCGTTAGCTAACCCCATCAATTAACCTTCCGGCACCGGGCAGGCGTCACACCCTATACGTCCACTTTCGTGTTTGCAGAGTGCTGTGTTTTTAATAAACAGTCGCAGCGGCCTGGTATCTTCGACCGGCATGAGCTTACGGAGCAAGTCCTTCACCCTCACCGGCGCACCTTCTCCCGAAGTTACGGTGCCATTTTGCCTAGTTCCTTCACCCGAGTTCTCTCAAGCGCCTTGGTATTCTCTACCCAACCACCTGTGTCGGTTTGGGGTACGGTTCCTGGTTACCTGAAGCTTAGAAGCTTTTCTTGGAAGCATGGCATCAACCACTTCGTCATCTAAAAGATGACTCGTCATCAGCTCTCGGCCTTAGAATCCCGGATTTACCTAAGATTCCAGCCTACCACCTTAAACTTGGACAACCAACGCCAAGCTGGCCTAGCCTTCTCCGTCCCTCCATCGCAATAACCAGAAGTACAGGAATATTAACCTGTTTTCCATCGACTACGCTTTTCAGCCTCGCCTTAGGGACCGACTAACCCTGCGTCGATTAACGTTGCGCAGGAAACCTTGGTCTTTCGGCGTGGGTGTTTTTCACACCCATTGTCGTTACTCATGTCAGCATTCGCACTTCTGATACCTCCAGCAAGCTTCTCAACTCACCTTCACAGGCTTACAGAACGCTCCTCTACCGCATCATCCTAAGATGATACCCGTAGCTTCGGTGTATGGTTTGAGCCCCGTTACATCTTCCGCGCAGGCCGACTCGACTAGTGAGCTATTACGCTTTCTTTAAAGGGTGGCTGCTTCTAAGCCAACCTCCTAGCTGTCTAAGCCTTCCCACATCGTTTCCCACTTAACCATAACTTTGGGACCTTAGCTGACGGTCTGGGTTGTTTCCCTTTTCACGACGGACGTTAGCACCCGCCGTGTGTCTCCCATGCTCGGCACTTGTAGGTATTCGGAGTTTGCATCGGTTTGGTAAGTCGGGATGACCCCCTAGCCGAAACAGTGCTCTACCCCCTACAGTGATACATGAGGCGCTACCTAAATAGCTTTCGAGGAGAACCAGCTATCTCCGAGCTTGATTAGCCTTTCACTCCGATCCACAGGTCATCCGCTAACTTTTCAACGGTAGTCGGTTCGGTCCTCCAGTTAGTGTTACCCAACCTTCAACCTGCCCATGGATAGATCGCCCGGTTTCGGGTCTATTCCCAGCGACTAGACGCCCTATTAAGACTCGCTTTCGCTACGCCTCCCCTATTCGGTTAAGCTCGCCACTGAAAATAAGTCGCTGACCCATTATACAAAAGGTACGCAGTCACCCAACAAAGTGGGCTCCCACTGCTTGTACGCATACGGTTTCAGGATCTATTTCACTCCCCTCTCCGGGGTTCTTTTCGCCTTTCCCTCACGGTACTAGTTCACTATCGGTCAGTCAGTAGTATTTAGCCTTGGAGGATGGTCCCCCCATATTCAGACAAAGTTTCTCGTGCTCCGTCCTACTCGATTTCATGACTAAGAGATTTTCGCGTACAGGGCTATCACCCACTATGGCCGCACTTTCCAGAGCGTTCCGCTAATCTCAAAGCCACTTAAGGGCTAGTCCCCGTTCGCTCGCCACTACTAAGGGAATCTCGGTTGATTTCTTTTCCTCAGGGTACTTAGATGTTTCAGTTCCCCTGGTTCGCCTCTTGCACCTATGTATTCAGTACAAGATAACCATCTTATGATGGCTGGGTTCCCCCATTCAGACATCTCCGGATCAAAGTCTGTTTGCCGACTCCCCGAAGCTTTTCGCAGGCTACCACGTCTTTCATCGCCTCTGACTGCCAAGGCATCCACCGTATGCGCTTCTTCACTTGACCATATAACCCCAAGCAATCTGGTTATACTGTGAAGACGACATTCGCCGAAAATTCGATAATACTCAATTCAGAGTAACTCACAAATTTTACCTTAGCCTGATCCGTTACCAGTGAAAGTAACGTTCAGTCTATCTTTCTATCACATACCCAAATTTTTAAAGAACGATCTAATCAAAGACTAGAAATCAACATTCATCATCACATCGATGGAATGCTCATTTCTAAGCTTTCAAAACTTCAGAAGCAGTAGTGGTGGAGCCAAGCGGGATCGAACCGCTGACCTCCTGCGTGCAAGGCAGGCGCTCTCCCAGCTGAGCTATGGCCCCGTATTCTCTACAGGCGTTTCCCACACAAAATTGGTGGGTCTGGGCAGATTCGAACTGCCGACCTCACCCTTATCAGGGGTGCGCTCTAACCAACTGAGCTACAGACCCAATTTCGGGCTGCTTCTTATCGTCTTCTTCAATGAATCAAGCAATTCGTGTGGGAACTTATGGAGCAGCTGATGTCGTCGATTAAGGAGGTGATCCAGCCGCAGGTTCCCCTACGGCTACCTTGTTACGACTTCACCCCAGTCATGAATCACACCGTGGTAACCGTCCTCCCGAAGGTTAGACTAGCTACTTCTGGTGCAACCCACTCCCATGGTGTGACGGGCGGTGTGTACAAGGCCCGGGAACGTATTCACCGTGACATTCTGATTCACGATTACTAGCGATTCCGACTTCACGCAGTCGAGTTGCAGACTGCGATCCGGACTACGATCGGTTTTATGGGATTAGCTCCACCTCGCGGCTTGGCAACCCTTTGTACCGACCATTGTAGCACGTGTGTAGCCCAGGCCGTAAGGGCCATGATGACTTGACGTCATCCCCACCTTCCTCCGGTTTGTCACCGGCAGTCTCCTTAGAGTGCCCACCATTACGTGCTGGTAACTAAGGACAAGGGTTGCGCTCGTTACGGGACTTAACCCAACATCTCACGACACGAGCTGACGACAGCCATGCAGCACCTGTCTCAATGTTCCCGAAGGCACCAATCCATCTCTGGAAAGTTCATTGGATGTCAAGGCCTGGTAAGGTTCTTCGCGTTGCTTCGAATTAAACCACATGCTCCACCGCTTGTGCGGGCCCCCGTCAATTCATTTGAGTTTTAACCTTGCGGCCGTACTCCCCAGGCGGTCAACTTAATGCGTTAGCTGCGCCACTAAGAGCTCAAGGCTCCCAACGGCTAGTTGACATCGTTTACGGCGTGGACTACCAGGGTATCTAATCCTGTTTGCTCCCCACGCTTTCGCACCTCAGTGTCAGTATCAGTCCAGGTGGTCGCCTTCGCCACTGGTGTTCCTTCCTATATCTACGCATTTCACCGCTACACAGGAAATTCCACCACCCTCTACCATACTCTAGCTTGTCAGTTTTGAATGCAGTTCCCAGGTTGAGCCCGGGGATTTCACATCCAACTTAACAAACCACCTACGCGCGCTTTACGCCCAGTAATTCCGATTAACGCTTGCACCCTCTGTATTACCGCGGCTGCTGGCACAGAGTTAGCCGGTGCTTATTCTGTCGGTAACGTCAAAACACTAACGTATTAGGTTAATGCCCTTCCTCCCAACTTAAAGTGCTTTACAATCCGAAGACCTTCTTCACACACGCGGCATGGCTGGATCAGGCTTTCGCCCATTGTCCAATATTCCCCACTGCTGCCTCCCGTAGGAGTCTGGACCGTGTCTCAGTTCCAGTGTGACTGATCATCCTCTCAGACCAGTTACGGATCGTCGCCTTGGTGAGCCATTACCTCACCAACTAGCTAATCCGACCTAGGCTCATCTGATAGCGCAAGGCCCGAAGGTCCCCTGCTTTCTCCCGTAGGACGTATGCGGTATTAGCGTTCCTTTCGAAACGTTGTCCCCCACTACCAGGCAGATTCCTAGGCATTACTCACCCGTCCGCCGCTGAATCCAGGAGCAAGCTCCTCTCATCCGCTCGACTTGCATGTGTTAGGCCTGCCGCCAGCGTTCAATCTGAGCCATGATCAAACTCTTCAGTTCAAACATCTTTGGGTTTTTAAGAAACCCTAAACTTGGCTCAGCAATCGTTGGTTACATCTTTGATTTCTCGCGGAGTAACTTGTGATGCTGATAATCTTGTTGACTATCAGTCTGACTCCACAAGCACCCACACGAATTGCTTGATTCAGTTGTTAAAGAGCGGTTGGTTAAGATCTTTCGTCTCAACCGAGGCGCGCATTCTACAGCAGCCTCATTTGCTGTCAAGTGATTATTTTCAGAAGTTTTCGAAGAATTCTTCAACAACTTCAACCACTTGCGCTTCCGATCTCTCGTTAGCGGGAGGCGAATTCTACAGCGTTACTCGCTGTTGTCAACACCTCTTTTTCTCCGCTTTCGACCGAGAAGATCGAACCGTTAAAAGAGCCAAACATCACCGCCCTTTCAACTCCTTCCAGGCTTCGATGAACTGAAGCAACCCGCTGTCGAAAACCGTATAACTCATTGAATCTCAAGGAGTTTTCCGTTTCGACTGCGCCGGAAGTGGGGCGAATTATAGACTTCCAGAATCTGCCGTCAACACCTATTTTCATAATTCTGTCATATCGGTCAAAAAAGCCCGAAAACACGAAGGCCGACCCTGAGGTCGGCCTTCTCATCCCCTCTACTTACAAGCTAGGGAAGGCGAATTGCGATGCTTCATGGCTTGCACGCTGCGGCCAGCGCTGGGTGATGGCCTTGCGAAGGGTATAGAAGCGCACGCCATCCGGACCATAAGCATGAAGGTCGCCGAACAGCGAACGCTTCCAGCCGCCGAAGCTGTGATAAGCCACCGGTACCGGCAGCGGCACGTTGACGCCAACCATGCCGACTTCGATCTCGTCACAGAACAGACGTGCCGCTTCACCGTCACGGGTGAAGATGCAGGTGCCATTACCGTATTCGTGATCGTTGATCAGTTGCATCGCCTCTTCCAGGCTGTTGACGCGAACAACACACAACACCGGCCCGAAGATCTCTTCTTTATAGATGCGCATCTCAGGGGTGACGTTGTCGAACAGGCAGCCACCGAGGAAGAAGCCTTCTTCATGACCGGCGACGCTCAGACCACGACCGTCAACCACCAGGGTCGCGCCCGCCGCCACGCCGTCATCGACATAACCGCTGACCTTGTCACGCGCCTGACCGGTGACCAGCGGCCCCATATCCAGACCACACGAAGTACCGGCACCGATTTTCAGCGCCTTGATCTGCGGCACCAGTTTGGCCACCAACGCATCCGCCACCTGGTCACCGACGCACACCGCCACCGAGATCGCCATGCAACGCTCGCCGCAGGAACCGTAAGCCGCGCCCATCAGTGCGCTGACCGCGTTGTCCAGATCGGCATCTGGCATCAGCACCGCGTGGTTCTTCGCCCCGCCCAAGGCCTGAACGCGTTTGCCGCGCTTGGTGCCTTCGGCGTAGATGTATTCGGCAATCGGCGTCGAACCGACGAAGCTCAGTGCTTTGACTTCCGGTGCTTCGATCAGCGCGTCGACCGCAGTCTTGTCGCCATGCACCACGTTCATCACGCCTTTCGGCAGACCGGCTTCCAGCAGCAACTGAGCAATCAGCAGCGTGGAGCTTGGATCACGCTCGGACGGCTTGAGGATGAAGCAGTTGCCGCAGACGATCGCCAGTGGATACATCCACAGCGGCACCATGGCCGGGAAGTTGAATGGCGTAATACCAGCCACCACGCCCAGCGGCTGGAAGTCCGACCAGGCATCGATATTCGGGCCGACGTTGCGGCTGTACTCGCCCTTGAGGATTTCCGGGGCGGCGCAGGCGAACTCGACGTTCTCGATACCGCGCTTCAGCTCACCAGCTGCGTCTTCGAGCGTCTTGCCGTGCTCTTCGCTGATCAATTGCGAGATGCGCGCTTCGTTCTGCTCCAGCAGTTGCTTGAAGCGGAACATCACTTGGGCACGTTTGGCCGGCGGTGTGTTGCGCCACGCTGGAAAAGCAGCCTTGGCGGCATCGATGGCTTTCTGAATGGTTGCCTGGCTGGCCAGTGGCAACTTGTGGATCGCCTGACCCGTGGACGGGTTGAACACATCTACCGCGCGACCGTTCTCGGTCACCAGTTCGCCATTGATCAAATGCGGGATAACGCTCATCGAAAACTCCTGAATTCTTGTCAACGGATGCCCACCGGGGGCACCCGCAATTTGTAGGTATATATAGAAGGAAAATCAGTCGAGCTTGTTCAGCACTTCGCCGACCGCGTCGAACAGACGATCAAGGTCTTGCGGCTTGCTGTTGAAAGTTGGGCCGAACTGCAGGGTGTCGCCGCCGAAGCGCACGTAGAACCCGGCTTTCCAAAGGGCCATGCCCGCTTCGAACGGACGCACGATCGCGTCGCCGTCACGATGGGCAATCTGGATCGCACCGGCCAGACCGTAGTTACGAATGTCGACGACGTTCTTCGAACCTTTCAAGCCATGCAGCGCGTTCTCAAAGTGCGGCGCGACTTCGGCCACGCTCTGCACCAGATTTTCCTTTTGCAGCAGGTCGAGTGCCGCCAGGCCAGCGGCGCAAGCCACCGGGTGCGCCGAATAGGTGTAACCGTGGGGGAATTCCACAGCGTATTCCGGGGTCGGCTGATTCATGAAGGTCTGGTAGATCTCGGAGCTGGCAATCACCGCGCCCATCGGGATCGCACCGTTGGTGATTTGCTTGGCGATGCACATCAGGTCCGGGGTGACGCCAAAGCTGTCGGCGCCGAACATCGAACCGGTGCGGCCAAAGCCGGTGATCACTTCGTCGAACACCAGCAGGATGTTGTGCTGATCGCAGATTTCGCGCAGACGCTTCAGATACCCCTGAGGCGGAACCAACACGCCAGCGGAACCGGCCATTGGTTCAACGAACACGGCTGCGATGTTCGACGCATCATGCAGTTCGATCAGCTTCAACAGCTCATCAGCCAAAACAATGCCACCCTGCTCCGGCATGCCACGGGAGAACGCATTGCTCGCCAGCAAAGTGTGCGGCAGGTGATCGACGTCCATCATCGCCTGACCGAACATTTTGCGGTTGCCGTTAACGCCACCGAGGCTGGTGCCGGCGATGTTCACACCGTGGTAGCCACGGGCACGGCCGATCATTTTGGTTTTGGTCGCCTGACCTTTCAGGCGCCAGTAGGCACGCACCATTTTCACCGCAGTATCGGCGCACTCGGAGCCGGAGTCGGTGAAGAACACGTGGTTCAGGTTACCCGGGGTCAGGTCGGTGATTTTCTCGGCCAGCTGGAACGATAGCGGATGGCCGTACTGGAAGCCCGGCGAATAGTCGAGAGTACCCAGTTGTTTGGAGACTGCTTCCTGGATTTCCTTGCGGGTGTGCCCGGCGCCGCAGGTCCACAGACCGGACAGCGAATCGTAGATCTTGCGGCCCTTGTCATCGAACAGCCAGCTGCCTTCGGCCCCAACAATCAAACGCGGATCGCGCTGGAAGTTGCGGTTGGCGGTGTACGGCATCCAGTGCGCGTCCAGCTTCAGTTGGCTGGCCAGTGGCGACGGAGCGGTTTCAGGCATGTTCATCGGGCAAAACCTCGCAGGGCATAAGCGTCAGGGAGATAGAAAGCGTTGTTGCAGCTAAATTGCCACGCGGATAAAGTCGGTGAAATCCAACACTTCTAACCTTCAGTTAGAACATCACTAAACTTTGAGCGATCAAGCATGAGCAGCCGCCGTCCCGATCCGCTGGCCCAGGTCAGTGACTTTGATATTCGCCTGCTGCGGATTTTTCGCAGCGTTGTGGAATGTGGGGGGTTTTCAGCGGCGGAAACCGTGCTCGGCATTGGTCGATCGGCAATCAGCCAGCAGATGAGCGATCTGGAACAACGCCTCGGCCTGCGCCTGTGCCAACGCGGCCGCGCCGGATTCTCGCTGACCGAAGAAGGTCGCGAGGTCTACCAGTCAGCCCTACAGCTATTGAGTGCGCTGGAAAGTTTCCGCACTGAGGTCAACGGTCTGCACCAGCACTTGCGCGGTGAGTTGATCATCGGTCTGACCGACAACCTCGTCACCCTGCCCCACATGCGCATCACCCACGCCCTCGCCCAGTTGAAGGAACGCGGGCCGGACGTGCAGATTCAAATCCGCATGATCGCCCCCAATGAAGTCGAACAAGGCGTGCTCGATGGTCGGTTACATGTCGGTGTGGTGCCGCAGGCCAGTGCGCTTTCCGGCCTGGAATACCAACCGCTGTACAGCGAACGCTCGCTGCTTTACTGCGCGGTCGGTCATCCGCTGTTTTATGTCGATGACAAGCAACTGGATGACGAGCGCCTGAATAGTCAGGATGCGATTGCCCCGACGTTCCGGTTGCCGGCGGACATTCAGGCGCATTACCAGGCGCTCAATTGCACCGCCAGCGCCTCCGACCGCGAAGGCATGGCGTTTCTGATTCTGACCGGGCGCTACATCGGTTACCTGCCGGATCACTACGCCAGCCTTTGGGTGCAACAGGGCCGCTTGCGTGCACTCAAGGCGCAGACGCGTTTTTATGACTTGAGCCTCGCATCGGTCACGCGCAAGGGCCGGCGCCCCCATTTGGTGCTGGAAAGCTTTCTGGAGAGTCTGGCGGCGACGCGTTGAAAATCCTGCAAGGCCCAGCCACGTTGGGCCTCACAGATTAATCAGGCGAATAACCTGAGCAAGTGGACAGCTTTTTGCAAAGCAGGATCAACCTCGATCCTCCAAACAAGAAGCGCCCCACCCATGCAGCCAGATACCGAACCGAACAGCGATCTGATCTACGGCCTCAACGACCGTCCGAAACCACCCGGCGCGATCCTCGCCGCCCTGCAACATGTGCTCGCCAGTTTCGTCGGCATCATCACCCCGCCACTGGTGATCGGCTCGGCACTCGGGCTGACCGCACATTTGCCTTATCTGATCAGCATGGCGCTGATGGTTTCCGGTGTCGGCACGTTTATTCAGGCGCGTCGGCCGTTCGGC
The DNA here is from genome assembly GCF_059716145.1 of Pseudomonas sp. LBUM1648. Classification (NCBI taxonomy): domain Bacteria; kingdom Pseudomonadati; phylum Pseudomonadota; class Gammaproteobacteria; order Pseudomonadales; family Pseudomonadaceae; genus Pseudomonas; species Pseudomonas sp. LBUM1648. Next base: position 803,830 of record NZ_CP166808.1, on the reverse strand, counting down.
ATCGGTGCCGGGATGATCTGTTTACAAGGCACCAGTTTCGCCTTTCTCGGCGCGGTGCTGTCGGCGGGTTTTCTGGTCAAACAGCGTGGCGGCAGCCCGGAGGACATTCTGGCGATGATCTTCGGCGTGTGCTTTTTCGGCGCGATTGTGCAGATCGTCCTCAGCCGCTTCATTGGCCAGTTGCGCCGCGTCGTTACGCCTCTGGTGACGGGGATTGTCATTACGCTGATCGGTATCAGCCTGATCAAGGTCGGCATCACCGATCTGGGCGGCGGCTTCAATGCGCCGGACTTTGGCGCGCCGGGTAATCTGGCGCTGGGTGTATTTGTTTTATTGACGATCATTCTGCTCAACCGCTCAAACACACCTTGGGTGCGGCTTTCGGCGATCATCATCGGCCTGGTGCTCGGCAGTCTGGCGGCGTGGTTCAGTGGGAAACTGGTGCCGCAGCCATTGCCTGACCTGCCACTGGTGAGTTTTCCCACACCATTCAAGTTCGGATTCAGCTTCGACTGGACGGCTTTCCTGCCGGTCGCGCTGATTTATCTGATCAGCACCATCGAAACCGTCGGCGACCTCACCGCCAATTGCATGCTCGCTCGCCAGCCAATCAGCGGTCCTTCTTATATAAGCCGCTTGCGTGGCGGCGTGCTCGGTGATGGCGTGAGCTGCATGATCGCCGCGACATTCAGCGCATTCCCCAACACCACGTTTGCGCAGAACAATGGCGTGATCCAGTTGACCGGGGTTGCCAGTCGCTATGTCGGGTTGTACATCGGCGCCATTCTGTTTTGCCTCGGTCTGTTTCCAATGATCGGCGCGGTACTGCAACAGATTCCGAAACCGGTGCTCGGCGGTGCGACGCTGGTGATGTTCGGTGCGGTCGCCGCTGCTGGCGTGCGCATCCTCGCGCAGTCGCCGCTGGATCGGCGCAGCATGTTGATCATCGCCACCTCGTTCGGCGTCGGCCTGGGCATCGCCGCGCAACCGAACCTTTTGCACCTGCTGCCGAAACTGGTGCAAAACCTGTTCGACTCGGCGATCACCAGCGGTGGGCTGACAGCGATCATCCTTTGCCTGCTGCTCCCGGAAGCCAAACCGGAGGCCGCAGAAGCGCATGCACCGCTGAACAAGATCGAACAGGCGTAACGGTTTTATCGCTTGAGGACTTGTCGGATGCCTGTGGGTGCGCTATCAACGCAACTGGTTGCACCCACAGACAAATCCCGGAAGTGCCTATGACCTTTGAAGTCCCAGCTCACGGCGGCAAGCCCGCCAGCCGCATTCGTCAGAAGAACGAAGAGACCATCCTCAAAGCCGCCGAAGACGAGTTCGCCCGTCACGGGTACAAAGGCACCAGCATGAACACCATCGCCCAGAATGCCGGGTTGCCCAAGGCGAATCTGCATTACTACTTCACCAACAAACTCGGTTTGTATGTGGCGGTGCTGAGCAACATCATCGAGCTGTGGGACAGCACCTTCAACACCCTCACGGCCGAGGACGATCCGGCCGAAGCGCTGACCCGTTATATCCGCGCCAAGATGGAATTCTCCCGCCGTCAGCCGCAAGCCTCGCGCATTTTCGCGATGGAAGTGATCAGTGGTGGCGAATGCCTGACTGAATATTTCAATCAGGACTACCGCGCCTGGTTCACCGGACGGGCCGCCGTGTTCCAGGCGTGGATCGATGCCGGCAAGATGGACCCGGTGGACCCCGTACACCTGATCTTCCTGCTGTGGGGCAGCACCCAGCATTACGCCGACTTCGCCACGCAGATCTGCCGGGTCAGCGGTCGCAGCAAGTTGACCAGGCAGGACATGGAAGACGCCGGTAACAACCTGATCCGTATCATCCTCAAAGGCTGCGGCCTCACTCCTTCTATATAAGACGTTTATGCCTTTCACCCTCAGCGGTCTTTGCGAGTACCGCGAAGAGATTCGCAAAAGCCGCTTCATCACCTTCGCCGCACCGATCGGCAGCCCCGCCGACGCGCAGGCATTCTTCGAACAACACAGCGACTTGAACGCCTCGCACAATTGTTGGGCGTGGAAACTCGGCGATCAGTACCGCAGCAATGACGACGGCGAACCCGGCGGCACGGCCGGGCGACCGATTCTGGCGGCGATCGAAGCGCAGGATTGCGATCAGGTCGCGGTGCTGGTGATCCGTTGGTATGGCGGCATTCAACTGGGTACTGGTGGGTTGGCCCGGGCCTATGGCGGCGGCGCGAACAAGTGCCTGCAAACGGCGGCGAAGGTCGAGTTGATCAGTCGCGTGCCGTTGAGTTGCGCCTGTGGGTTTGCCGAGTTGGCGTTGGTGAAGTTGCGGGTGGCGGATCTCGGCGGGTTGGTGGTGGAAGAGAATTTCACCGCCAATGGCGTTGAATTGCAGTTGGCGGTAGGTGAGGCGCAGATCGACATCCTGCAAACCCAGCTCGCCGATTTGAGCCGTGGGCGAATTCTGCTCCAGCGTTAGAAGGCTGCGATCTTTTAGGGCATCCACCCAATCTGTTATTCCAATGAGTTGCCCACACCTGCTGTGCACCCGACTGTGGATAACCTGAGCACATAACGCTGTAACCCTTCTGTCACGTGGCTTTGCGCGGTTTGTTCACTTTTCGCTCAATTCGTCCGACCAAGTATAAATTTCAAACAGAAACAATCAGTTAGCGTGGTTTATCACCATTAGAAGAAAGCACCGCAGTGCTTATGCCCGGGTTTGCGGCTTGCGCACAATAACTGTGGAACAACCTGTGGATAACCCGTTCATGGCTGGCGCAGTCGCAGGTTCTGCATAGGCCCGACTCTTTTGCTCGTTTTTTGATCAACTGACCACGGGCAAAACTGGAGCCTGATCAACGGCTTTGCTCTCAATTGGTGCCGGCCACTACTACGATTCAGGCCGGGATGCTCTGCAATCGAGGCGCTGGAACAACGGTTGCGCGAGTTCCTGACTCAATGGCCAGGAAATTGCTTTATCCACAGGCACAACTCCAAGCCAGTCGAGCCTGTCATGCCCTCCCCAGATACAACGCCGCGCCTGCATCTGCGCCAAATCAGCAAACGCTATCCCGGTTGCCTGGCCAACGACGCCATCGACCTGAACATCGCACCGGGTGAAATCCACGCGCTGCTCGGTGAAAACGGCGCGGGCAAAAGTACGCTGATGAAGATCATCTACGGCGTGACCCAGGCCGATTCGGGCGAAATGCTCTGGCAAGGTCAGCGGGTGAATATTCGCAACCCGGCGCAGGCGCGGCAGTTGGGGATCGGCATGGTGTTCCAGCATTTCTCGCTGTTCGACACCCTCAGCGTGGCGCAAAACATTGCACTGGCCATGGGTGTCAAGGCCGGCACGCCGAAACAACTTGAGCCGAAGATTCGCGAAGTTTCGCGTCGTTACGGCATGGCGCTGGAGCCGGAACGACTTGTCCACAGCCTGTCGATTGGCGAGCGGCAACGGGTAGAAATCATTCGCTGCCTGATGCAGGACATTCGTCTATTGATCCTCGATGAACCGACTTCGGTGCTGACACCGCAAGAGGCCGACGAACTGTTCATCACTTTGCGTCGCCTCGCCGCCGAGGGCTGCAGCATTCTGTTTATCAGCCACAAACTCGGTGAAGTCCGCGCGTTGTGCCACAGCGCGACGGTGCTGCGCGGTGGACGCGTAGCCGGGCATTGCGTTCCGGCAGAGTGCTCGGATCAGCAACTGGCGCAGTTGATGGTCGGCGAAGCGGCGGCGTTGATCGGTGATTATCCAAAGGTCAGCGGCGGCGCGGCGTTTTTGCAAGTCAGTGGCTTGAACTGGCACAACCCGGATCCGTTTGGTTGCTCGCTGGCGGATATCGACTTGCAAGTGCGCAGCGGTGAAATCGTCGGCATCGCCGGGGTTGCGGGCAATGGTCAGGATGAGTTGCTCGCCCTGCTCAGCGGCGAACAAACGCTGCCGCGCGCCGAGGCGGCGACGATTCGCTTCGGTGAACAATCTGTCGCCGATTTACGCCCTGATGCACGGCGCAAACTCGGTCTGGCGTTCGTGCCCGCCGAGCGCCTCGGCCATGGCGCGGTGCCGGAGTTGAGTCTGGCGGACAACGCCCTGCTCACGGCCTTCCAACAAGGATTGGTCAGTAACGGCCTGATCCAGCGCGGCAAGGTCGAAGCCCTCGCGCAACAAATCATTCAACGCTTTGGCGTAAAAACCCCGGACACGCAAACCGCTGCGCGCAGTCTGTCGGGCGGCAATTTGCAGAAATTCATTCTGGGCCGGGAAATCCTCCAGCAACCGAAACTGTTGATCGCCGCGCACCCGACCTGGGGCGTGGACGTCGGCGCTGCCGCCACCATTCACCGCGCACTGATTGCGTTGCGCGATGCCGGTGCGGCGATTCTGGTGATTTCCGAAGACCTCGACGAACTGTTCCAGATCAGCGACCGCCTCGGCGCGTTGTGCGGCGGGAAGATATCTGCACTGCACAACACGGCGGACACCCAACTGAGCGATGTCGGCGGCTGGATGGCCGGCCAGTTCGATGCCCCTCAACAACACGCCACGGTTTAACGGAGTTTTCAACATGCTGCTTTCCCTCGAACCCCGTGGCCAGCAATCGCGCCTGATGCTCTGGTGCTCGCCGTTGTTGGCGGCTGCGCTGACGCTCGGTTGCGGCTCGCTGCTGTTTATCGCGCTCGGCCACGACCCGCTGCAAACCTTGCACACCTTGTTGATCGCGCCGGTGAGCGACTTGTACGGCGTGTCGGAATTGCTGGTCAAAGCCCTGCCGATTCTGCTCTGCGCACTGGGGTTGGCGGTGGCGTATCAGGCGCGGATCTGGAACATCGGCGCCGAAGGTCAACTGCTGCTCGGCGCATTGGCCGGCAGTGCCTTGGCGGTGAACATCATCGATATGCAAAGCCGTTGGGCGCTGGTGCTGATTCTGCTCACCGGCACCCTCGCCGGCGCTGCGTGGGCCGGGCTGACGGCGTGGCTGCGCACGCGCTTCAACGCCAACGAAATCCTCACCAGCATCATGCTCAATTACATCGCACTGAACCTGCTGTTGTTCTGCGTCCACGGGCCGTTGAAAGACCCGGCTGGCTTCAACTTTCCCGAGTCGGCGATGTTCGGCGATGCCAGTCGATTACCGCTGTTGATGGAGGATGGCCGCGTGCATGCCGGGGTGTATTTCGCCCTGCTCGCACTGGTTGCGGTGTGGGTGTTGTTGCAGAAAAGCTTTGTCGGTTTCCAGATCAAAGTGCTCGGGCTGGATAAGCGCGCGGCGGGGTTTGTCGGCTTTCGCGAGAAGCGCTTGATCTGGCTGGCGCTGTTGATCAGCGGTGGGTTGGCGGGGCTGGCCGGGGTCTGCGAAGTCACGGGGCCGATCGGCCAACTCGTGCCGCAAGTGTCGCCGGGTTATGGCTATGCGGCGATCACCGTGGCGTTTCTCGGGCGGCTCAATCCGCTCGGGATTCTGTTTTCCAGTCTGCTGATGGCGCTGCTGTACATCGGTGGCGAGAGTGCGCAGATGAGCCTGAATCTGCCGCAAGCGATTACCCAACTGTTCCAGGGAATGATGCTGTTTTTTCTGCTGGCCTGTGACGTGCTGATTCTCTATCGGCCACGGCTGAAACTGCGCTGGACGCGGCGCACCTCGACCACCGCCGTAACCGCCGGAGCGCTGTGATGGATATCGATCTGCTGAGCAATATTTTCTACGCCATGGTGCGTTGCGGTACACCGCTGCTGTTGGTGGCGTTGGGTGAACTGATCTGCGAGAAGAGCGGCGTGCTCAACCTTGGGCAGGAAGGGATGATGCTGTTCGGCGCGGTCATCGGTTTTATTGTCGCGCTGAACAGCGGCAACCTGTGGCTCGGCGTGTTATTGGCGATGCTCGCGGGGATGTTGTTGTCGTCGCTGTTTGCTCTGGTGGCGCTGGTGTTCAACGCCAATCAGGTGGCGACCGGTCTGGCGCTGACCATTTTTGGCGTGGGCCTGTCGACGTTTGTCGGGGCGGCGTGGGTCGGTAAACCGCTGGCGGGATTTGAGCCAATGGCGATTCCGTATCTGAGTGACATTCCGCTGATCGGGCGGATGCTGTTTGCGCAGGATCTGCTGGTGTATCTGTCGTTCGCGCTGTTTGCGCTGGTGGCGTGGGTGATCATCAAAAGCCGTGTCGGGCTGATCATTCAAGCGGTTGGCGAGAACCCGGATGCGGCCAGTGCGATGGGCTTGCCGGTGTTGACCGTGCGCACGTTGGCGGTGCTGTTTGGCGGGGCGATGGCGGGGTTGGCCGGGGCTTATCTGTCGCTGGCGTATACGCCGATGTGGGCCGAGAACATGACCGCCGGGCGGGGCTGGATCGCGCTGGCACTGGTGGTGTTCGCCAGTTGGCGAGTGTGGCGGTTGTTGCTCGGGGCGTATCTGTTTGGCCTCGCCAGCATCCTGCACCTGGTGGCGCAGGGGTTGGGGCTGGCGATTCCGTCGAGTTTGCTGGCGATGCTGCCGTATGTCGCGACGATTGTGGTGCTGGTGTTGTTGTCGCGTGATGCGGTGAGGACACGGTTGTATGCACCGGTGTCGCTGGGGCAGCCTTGGCAGGCAGGGCATTAATTGTTTTCTGAGCGGGCCTATTCGCGAGCCGGCTCGCTCCCACAGTAAACCGCATTCCCCTGTGGGAGCGAGCCTGCTCGCGAAAGCGTACTGACAGGCAATACCTGAGTAATGCCCCACGCCAGTTCGAAGACCAGAAAAACAATCAAAATTGAACTGGCGCCCTGCAGCAAGGCATATCCCTGCCAAGCCGCAAACAGAAATCGCGCCACCGCGTCATACCGTCCATAAAGCGCCTGCGGATCCCGAATCCGCAGCACTGCCCACACACAAACCACCGAGCCCAACAGATTCGCCATCAACATGTGCACCGGTTGGAATGCCGGCAGTTCGCCAGGGAAATCCAGCGCGGTTAACAGCTCATGTAAAACAGCAAAACTCCACGGCGTAACAAACGCCGCCGTGACGATCAGGTCATACCAGGCACTGCCGCGCACCACGTTTCGATACTGGGTTGCCGTCCACATCATCCATGCTCCAGAAATTTGAGGAGCAACCACGGTAAAGCCTGGAGTATGCTCCAGGGTCAAGCCCTATTGAGTGCAGCACAATGCGCATCGGTGAGTTAGCCCAAGCCAGCGCCGTCAGCCGCGACACGCTGCGTTTCTACGAGCAGCGCGGATTGATCGCGGCGCAACGCAGTGCCAACGGTTATCGCGACTACCCGTCGGAGATGGTGCAACTGGTGCTCTACATCAAGACTGCGCAACGACTGGGCTTTACCCTCGGCGAGATCGGCGCCAGCGTTGCCGCGTTGTGGAACGCTCCCGATCCGGAAAACGCCGTGGCGCAATTGCTGCGCGACAAACTGCAACTGATCGAAACCCGCATGAGTGAACTCGACGCCTTGCGTCAGGAGTTGCAACTACGGCTCGGTCAGGCGTGTCCATTGAATCCTGAACTCTGACTTTCAAGGAACCCATCATGTCCCAGGCAAAAAACGCACTGATCATCGGCGCCTCCCGTGGCTTGGGTCTCGGTTTGGTGAAAACCCTGCTGGCCGATGGCTGGCAAGTGACGGCCACGGTGCGCAATCCGCAAAAAGCCGAGGCGTTGCAAGCGCTGGGCAAGGTGCGCATCGAGAAGCTCGACATGGATGACCAGCAAGCAGTGATCGCCCTGAGTCAACAACTCAAAGGTGAAACCTTCGACCTGCTGTTCGTCAACGCCGGAGTCAAAGGCCCGGACGTGCAAACCCCGGGCGGCGCGACACTGGCTGAAGTCGGGAAATTGTTTTTCACCAACGCCGTGGCACCGATCAATCTGGCCCAGCGCTTTGTCGGGCAGATTCGCGACGGCAGCGGCGTGCTGGCGTTCATGAGTTCGAGGCTGGGCAGCGTGACTACGCCTGACGAGCCGGAACTGGCGCTGTATAAAGCGAGCAAGGCTGCGCTGAACTCGATGACCAACACCTTTGTGAGCCAACTGGGCGAGCAGAAACTGACCGTGCTGTCGCTGCATCCGGGTTGGGTGAAGACGGACATGGGCGGCGAAGGCGCCAACGTTGATGTCGAGACCAGCACGCGCGGCCTGGTTGATCAGGTGAATGCGTATACCGGCAAGGGCGGGCATCACTTTGTGAACTACAAGGGTGAAACCATTCCCTGGTAAGCACACAAATCTCCCTGTAGGAGCTGCCGAAGGCTGCGATCTTTTGATTTTAAAAAACAGGATCAAAAGATCGCAGCCTTCGGCAGCTCCTACAGGGGATCGTGGTGTCCTGTCGGGTGGGGGTTGCCCATAAAGCGGTTTTGTTTGAAACTCCGCACCTCGTCCCCGCGACGACCCTGGATCAGCAGACAGGGCAACACTGAGCTGGCAACCCTGAACCCCATTTTCAGAGGAGCCGGCCACAATGCCTGCCATCCGTACCTGGTTAAAAAATCCCCTCGCCATTTTCACGTCCAACGAGCTCGATGCCCGTGGCGGTCTGGTGCTGCAAGACGGTGTGATCGTCGAAGTCCTCGCTGCCGGTCAGCAGCCGTCCGCGCCATGCAATGAAGTGTTCGACGCCCGCGAACACGTGATCCTGCCGGGCCTGATCAACACGCATCACCACTTCTACCAAACCCTCACTCGCGCTTGGGCGCCCGTGGTCAATCAGCCGTTGTTTCCGTGGCTGAAAACCCTGTACCCGGTGTGGGCGCGCCTGACCCCGGAAAAACTCGCCCTCGCGACGAAAGTGGCTTTGGCTGAATTGCTGCTGTCGGGCTGCACCACCGCCGCCGACCACCATTACCTATTCCCGGACGGTCTGGAAAACGCCATCGACGTGCAAGTCGAAACCGTGCGTGAACTGGGCATGCGCGCCATGCTCACCCGTGGTTCGATGAGCCTCGGCGAGAAGGACGGTGGCCTGCCGCCGCAGCAGACCGTGCAGGAAGGTCAGGTGATTCTCGACGACAGCCAGCGCCTGATTCACGAGTACCACGAGCGCGGTGACGGCGCGCAGATCCAGATCGCTTTGGCGCCGTGCTCGCCGTTTTCGGTGACGCCGGAAATCATGTCGGCCAGCGCCGAACTGGCGAACAAACTCGACGTGCGCCTGCACACGCACCTGGCCGAAACCCTCGATGAAGAAGATTTCTGCCTGCAGCGTTTCGGCCTGCGCACCGTGGATTATCTGGACAGCGTCGGCTGGCTCGGCCCGCGCACCTGGCTGGCCCACGGCATCCACTTCAACCCGGACGAAATCGCCCGCCTCGGTCAGGCGGGCACCGGCATTTGCCACTGCCCGAGTTCGAACATGCGCCTGGCTTCCGGCATTTGCCCGAGTATCGACCTGACCGACGCTGGTGCGCTGTTTGGCCTGGGCGTCGACGGTTCGGCGTCCAACGATGCGTCGAACATGATCCTTGAAGCGCGTCAGGCGCTGTACATCCAGCGCCTGCGTTACGGCGCCGAAAAGATTACTCCGGAACGTGTTTTGGGCTGGGCAACCAAGGGTTCGGCGAGCCTGTTGGGGCGTACCGACATTGGCGAACTGGCGGTGGGCAAGCAAGCGGATCTGGCGTTGTTCAAGCTCGATGAACTGCGTTTCTCGGGTAGCCATGATCCGATTTCGGCGTTGCTGTTGTGCGGCGCAGATCGGGCGGATCGGGTGATGATTGGTGGTAAGTGGCGTGTCATCGATGGTCAGGTTGAAGGGCTGGATCTGAAAGGCCTGATTGCCGATCACAGCCAAGCTGCTCGCCAGTTGATTGCTGGTACCTGATCTTTCCCAATCTGATCGTTCCCACGCTCTGCGTGGGAACGATCATCCGTCGTTAGAGGCCCAGCAAGGACAACATGATAAACGTCGCAAACAACACGAAGTGCGTCATGCCCTCAATGGCATTGGTCTCGCCGTCATTGAGGTTGATCGCGCTGACGATCAGCGTCAGGAAAATCATCACCGTCTGCACCGGTGTCATCGCCATCTGAAACGGCTGGCCGGTATACAGCGCCATCGCCTCCATCACCGGCACAGTCAGGATCACCGTCGACAGTGACGCGCCCATCGCAATATTGACCACCGACTGCATGCGGTTGGCCAATGCGGCGCGCAACGCGGTCAAAATTTCCGGCGCGGCCGAGATCGCCGCCACCAGAATCGCCGTGATCACCGGCGGCGCCCCCGTGCCTTCCAGGCCCAGATCGAGGGTCTTGGACATCACCTCGGCCAGTGCGCCGATCACCACTACACCCGCGACCAGAATGCCGATAGACAGCGCCAGGCTGACCGGTTTCGGCTCCTGTTCCGCCGGCTCTTTTTTGCGGCGTTTGTCCGGGTAGCTGTAGCTGAAAAAGTAGCTGTGCGGGCCGACCTGCATGCGCAGGAACAACGCGTAAAGCACCACCATCGCGCCGATGGTGAACGCCGAATAAATCTTCCAGTTGGCCTCGGGAATGAACTCCGGCACCACCATCGACACGCCCATGGCGGTGAGGATCATCACGCTGTAGCTGCGCGCCGAATCATCGTTGTAGGACTGCTCGCCGTGCTTGATCCCGCCCATCAGCGCGGCGAGGCCGAGGATGCCGTTGATGTCGAGCATCACTGCGGAATAGATGGTGTCGCGCACCAGGGTCGCCGAGGCTTCGTTGCTCATCATGATCGCCAGGATCACCACTTCCACCAGCACGGCGGCCAGGGTGAGGATCATCGTGCCGTAAGGATCGCCGACTTTTTCCGCCAACAGTTCAGCTTGATGGGCGACACGCATCGAGGCGGCGACGATGAAAGCGATCAGTACCAGACCTGAAATCAGCGCGACCATCTGGCCGCTGTGCAGCATCCAGTGTTCCAGTGGATAAGCGACGAGTGCGGCGAGCAGGGCCAGCACAAGAAAGCTTTCTTGCTTGAGGATTGAGAGCATTGCGGGCCTTTTTACCGAAGAGTGCGAATGAGCTACTGACTGCGGGGCGGCGCTAACGTTTCGTTACACCTTAGCGCACCAGTGGATGGCAGCTGGTTTCAGGCATGCACTTTTATTGGCCTTGCCGGCCTGCTCGCGAAGGCCGTTATGCGGTTTCGTGACGTTTGTTGTCCTGTTGGTCAGCAATTTGCATTGGTGCTGACCACACACAACAAAATGGAGCTCCAATTCATGCAAATACGTCCGCTGCACAAACTGCTGTGCGCCGCTATCGGTCTGGGGATCAGCCTGAGCGCCAGCGCTGCCGATCCGCTGAAGGTCGGTTTCGTCTACATCGGCCCGATCGGCGACCACGGCTGGACGTATCAGCATGAACAGGGGCGCAAGGCGCTGGCGGAGAAGCTCGGCTCAAAGATCACCACCAGCTACGTGGAGAACGTTGCCGAAGGCGCCGACGCCGAGCGGGTGATCCGCAACATGGCCAAGGACAAGTACGACCTGATCTTCACCACATCTTTCGGCTACATGAACCCGACGCTGAAAGTCGCCAAGCAATTTCCCAAAGTGACCTTCGAACACGCCACCGGTTACAAGCAGGACAAGAACCTCGGCACCTATCTGGCGCGCACTTACGAGGGCCGCTACGTCGGCGGTTTCCTCGCGGCAAAGATGACCAAGACCAAGAAGATCGGCTATGTCGCCTCGTTCCCGATTCCGGAAGTGATCCGCGACATCAACGCGATTCAACTGGCCCTGAACAAGTACAACCCCGGCACCGAGATCAAAGTGGTGTGGGTCAACTCGTGGTTCGATCCAGGCAAGGAAGCCGATGCTGCCAACGCATTGATCGACCAGGGTGTCGACGTGGTGTTCCAGCACACCGACAGCCCGGCACCGATTCAGGCGGCCGAACGCCGTGGGGTGTACGCGGTGGGGTATGCCTCGGACATGGCGCACTTCGGCCCGAAAGCGGTGCTGACCTCGATCGTCAACGACTGGGCGCCGCACTACATTCAGGCGACACAAAGCGTCATCGACCATACCTGGAAGTCTCAGGATTACTGGGGCGGGCTGAAAGAAGGCACGGTTGAATTGCCGATCAGCGATCTGGTGCCGGCGCCGGTAAAAGCCGAGGCCGAGCAGATCATTGCCGACATCAAGAGCGGCGCGTTGCAACCGTTTACCGGGCCGATCAAGGATCAGGCCGGGGTCGAGAAAATTCCGGCGGGTGTGAGTGCGACCACGGCGGAACTGGCGTCGATGAACTATTACGTGGAAGGGATGAAGGCCGAGATGCCGAAGTAATTTTTACTCACTACACAAAACCCTGTGGGAGCGAGCCTGCTCGCGAAAGCGGTGTGTCATTGAACAAAGATGTTGCCTGACACGCCCTCTTTGCGAGCAGGCTCGCTCCCACATTGGAAACTCACCGCCCCAAGGATTGTGTATGGATCAGCTTCCCATCATCGACATCAGCCCGCTCTACAGCGACAACCAGAACGCCTGGCCCGCCGTGGCCGAACAGATCGACCTCGCCTGCCGCGAATGGGGCTTTTTCTACATCAAGGGCCATCCGATTGCCCCTCAACGCATCGACGAGTTGCTCGACCACGCGCAGCGCTTCTTCGCCCTGCCCGCCACCGAAAAACTTCAGATCGATATCACCCAGACCCGCCACCATCGCGGCTACGGCGCCATCGCCACCGAACAACTCGACCCGGATAAACCCAGCGACCTGAAAGAAACCTTCGACATGGGCCTGCACCTGCCGGCGAACCATCCTGAGGTGCTGGCAGAAAAACCCTTGCGCGGGCCGAACCGCCATCCTGCGCAAGCGGGATGGGAAACCTTGATGGAGCAGCATTACCTCGACATGCAGGCCCTCGCGCAAACGTTGCTGCGCGCCATGACCATTGCCCTCGGCATTGAACGTGATTTCTTCGACAGCCGTTTCAATGAGCCTGTCAGTGTGTTGCGGATGATCCATTACCCGCCACGCCACACCGCCAGTTCCGCCGAACAGCAAGGTGCCGGCGCGCACACCGATTACGGCTGCATCACCCTGCTCTATCAGGACAGCGCCGGTGGCCTGCAAGTGAAGAACGTCAACGGTGAATGGATCGATGCGCCGCCGATTGACGGCACCTTCGTGGTCAACCTCGGCGACATGATGGCGCGCTGGAGCAACGACCGTTATCGCTCGACGCCACATCGGGTGAACAGCCCGCTCGGGGTGGATCGCTATTCGATGCCGTTCTTCGCCGAACCGCACCCGGACACTCGCATCGAATGCCTGCCCGGTTGCCAGGACGCACAGCACCCGGCGAAATATCCGACCACCACTTGCGCCGAATTCCTGCTGTCGCGCTTCGCCGATACCTACGCCTATCGGCGGGAACAGGAAGCGGTGTGACGGATCGGTTGGTCAGGTTTTGCCAATTGTTTCGGCGAGCATCTGTAGAATGCCGCCATTGCACCTGATGAGAAAAGAATATGTACGACTGGCTCAACGCCCTGCCCAAGGCTGAACTGCACCTGCATCTGGAAGGCTCGCTGGAGCCCGAACTGCTGTTCGCCCTGGCCGAACGCAACAAGATCGCCCTGCCGTGGAATGACGTCGAAACCCTGCGCAAGGCTTACGCTTTCAACAATCTGCAGGAATTTCTCGACCTGTATTACCAGGGCGCCGACGTGCTGCGCACCTCCCAGGATTTCTACGACCTGACCTGGGCCTACCTGCTGCGCTGCAAAGCGCAGAACGTGATTCACACCGAACCGTTCTTCGATCCGCAGACCCACACCGACCGGGGTATCCCGTTCGAAGTGGTGCTCAACGGCATCGCCGCCGCATTGAAAGATGGTGAGCAGCAACTGGGTATCACCAGCGGTTTGATCCTGAGCTTCCTGCGCCACTTGAGCGAAGAAGAAGCACAGAAAACCCTCGATCAGGCGCTGCCGTTCCGTGACGCATTTGTCGCGGTCGGTCTGGACAGTTCCGAGATGGGCCATCCGCCGAGCAAGTTCCAGCGCGTGTTCGACCGCGCCCGTCACGAAGGCTTCCTGACCGTCGCCCACGCCGGTGAAGAAGGCCCGCCGGAATACATCTGGGAAGCCATTGATCTGCTGAAAATCCAGCGTATCGACCATGGCGTGCGCGCCATCGAAGACGAGCGCCTGATGCAACGGATCATCGAAGAGCAGATCCCGCTGACCGTGTGCCCGCTGTCGAACACCAAGCTCTGCGTGTTCGATCACATGTCGCAGCACAACATCCTCGACATGCTCGAACGTGGCGTGAAAGTCACGGTGAACTCCGATGACCCGGCGTACTTCGGCGGTTATGTCACCGAGAACTTCCATGCGCTGTACGAGCATTTGGGCATGACCCAGGATCAGGCCAAGCGCCTGGCCCAGAACAGCCTGGATGCGCGGTTGGTAAAACCGTAATAACGCTGAAGATCCAATGTGGGAGCGAGCTTGCTCGCGCCCACATTTATACCGATGTCGACTCTGTCAGCTCTTCCAGCGTCTTGCCTCGCGTCTCCATCCCGAACAGCCACACCACCCCCGCCGCAATCGCGAAGCACAACGCGCCTAACGCAAACACCCCACCCTGCCCGGTGATCGGGAACACCAGCCCGGTGATCAACGGCCCGAGCAAGGAACCCACACGGCCAATCGCCGAAGCAAACCCCGAGCCTGTCGCCCGGGCCGAGGTTGGATACAACTCCGGCGTGTAGGTGTAGAGCACCGCCCACATGCCAAACAGGAAAAACTGCATCAGCAATCCCGTGCTGATCAACAAGGCCACGTTGCCGCCAAACACCGCGCTCTGCCCGTAGAGAAACGCCATCACCCCGCCGCCGAGCAACGTGACGATGCACACCGGTTTGCGTCCCCAGCGCTCCACCAGCCACGCGGCCATCAGAAATCCGGGAATCCCGCCGAGGGAAATCAGCACGGTATAGTAAACCGACTGGGTTACAGCGAAACCCGACTGTTGCAGCAATGCACTGAGCCACGACGTCAGCCCGTAAAAACCCAGCAGCGCAAAGAACCACAGGCTCCAGATCATCGTTGTGCGCTGGCGGTATTGCGGCGACCAGATCTGCTTCAGCGCCGAGAAAAAGTTGCCCGGAGGCGTCACGGTTCGCGGCAGGCGCAGCGGTTGCGGCAATGTCGCAACGCCAAGGGACGATCGCACGCGCTCTTCGATCCCGTTCAAGACTTTATCGGCATCTCCATGCCGCCCGGCCTGTTCCAGCCAGCGCGGTGACTCGGGTATGAAAAACCGGATCGCCAGCACAAACACCGCCGGCACCGCCAACACCAGAAAGATGTCGCGCCAGCCAATCACCGGCAACAGGAAGTACGACAGCACCCCGGCTGCGACAAAACCCAGCGGCCAGAAGCCATCCATCAATGCGATGTAGCGACCGCGCCGTTGCGCCGGAATCAGCTCGGACAACATCGACTGCGCAATGGGAAACTCCATGCCCATGCCGATCCCCAGCAGGATGCGGAACAGCGTCAGCGTCTCGACCGTTTGCGCCGTCGAGCACAGGTAACTGGCCACTCCCCAGAGAACGATGCTCCACTGAAACACCGGTTTGCGCCCGAAGCGGTCGGCGAGCATGCCGGAAAGCGACGCGCCCAGCACCATGCCGAAGAAGCTCGAACTGGCGAGCAGCCCCGCCTGCGCACTACTCAGACCAAACTCGGCTTTGATCGAACCGAGCAGGAACGTCATCATCGCCAGATCCATGGAGTCGAAGAAAAACGCCAAGGCGATGATGATGAAAATAATCCGGTGATAACCGCTGATCGGCAGCCGTTCCAAACGTTCTGCCGCGCTGAAGCCTTGAGTGTCCATGCCGCCTCCCCCATCCGAAAAGTCCCCGGATCGAGTGTGCGCGATGGTGATTCAGAGTTAGTACTGGATGCGACCTGCTCGCAGTCGTAGACGACGCCGTAACGCCCGACGTCCTTCTCAATCGCTCTACAACGCCATTTCCAGCTCGGTTTCCCGGGCGAAACGGTGCAACTCGCGCTGTCCGGTGGCCGTCAACTGCAGGGCTCTTGAGTCATTGGGCAACGTCAGCCAACCGGACTGCATGAACAACTGCAGCAACGCCGCGCCGAGTGAACCGCCCATGTGCGGACGGCGCTCGCTCCAGTCCGGGCAGGCACAGGCTACCTGTACATTGCGATGGGCGAGTGCCTGGATGAATACCCCGCGAAGGGCCAATTGTTTCGCGCCTTTTTGCGTCACCACCACGCGCTGTTCAAGCTGTTCGATCCAGCCGGCGTCGAGCAGGCGCTGGTACAGATCGGCAGCCAGCGTGCCGCCCAGGTGGTCATCGCAAAAGCGTGCGCGCAGCAGCGAAGAAGGCGCTGCCTGAGGTTTGGCCATGGGTGTGGCGCGCTTGAATACTTCGGGTATTTCCCGCGGGGCACTGGCGATGGTGGCGCTGGCCAGGGCTTCTATCGCCGCCCCGACCTCCGGCGCCGAGAGACGGAAAAACCGTTTGCGACCACGGACTTCGACCTTCAACAGACCGCCGGTGGCCAGCCGTGCCAGATGCGCACTGGCCGACGACGGCGACAGCCCTGCCAGTAGCGCAAGCTCCTCGGTGTGCCGGGCCGAGCCGTCCATCAACGCCCACATCATCGCGCTGCGCTTGGGGTCGGCCAGCAACGTGGCGATCTGGCTGATGCAAGGTGCATGTTCCATGTATTCACTCCCTGTGGAATCGTATCGTCTACTGCTCGCAGACATCTTGACCAGTAATGGGTCGGCGGCCAAGACGCGAAAATCGCCCTGAACCGGGGCAAGGCAGGCCGTTGACATAACATGTTCCGGCACAGAACCCGGCGACGAAATGCAGCCCTGATCCAAACAGTGGCAGTTCGGCATTGACGGCGTTCGGGCCATGTTTCGGTACCGGCATGAGGCGGGCGCTAGTATAAGCGGGATGCAAGCCCCGTCCCGCGCCTAAGCCTGCACGGGTGGTGATTGTTCCTGACAGAAATTTCTCTATTTAGCTGCGACTAATGATCAAGTTTCTGGAAAGCGGGAAATTGACTACTCAATTCAGCGCATCGGCTGGCGAGCATTTCCCTCAGAAGGTTCACCGGCTTACTCAATTGTGCGCGATGGGCGCACAGCAAATTCAGCGGAGCGCGTTCGCACAGCAGCTCTGGCAGCAGCACTTTGAGGCGCCCGGCAAGGACATCGGCGCCCACATCCAGCCATGACTTGTAGGCAATTCCCGCTCCTGCCACCGCCCATAGACGCACGACGTCGGCGTCATCACTGAATCGGTCGCCACTGACCGTCAGGCCGACCTCGCGTTTACCGTCGTGAAAACTCCAGTGGTCATGAACCCGACTGCCGAGCATGTACAACAGGCAATTGTGCTGAGCCAGTTGTTCGAGCTGGCGCGGTTCGCCGTGCCGCGCCAGATAGGCCGGTGATGCGCAGAGCACGCGACGGTTGTCCGGGGCGACAGGCAGGGCAACCAGGCTGGAGTCTTCCGGCTCGCCATAGCGCAGAGCGATGTCCACGGGCTGGCGAAAAAGATCGGCGATACGGTCGCCGAGCAGCAGGCGTACGGTGAGTTTCGGGTGCTCGCGCTGGAACTCGTCGAGCCATGGCAATAACAAGTTGCGGCCGAAGTCCGAGGGCGCCGACAGCTGCAAAATCCCGCTGACTTGTTCCTGTCCACTGGCCAGTAACCGCCGGCCCTCATCGAGATTACTCAATGCCGCACGGGCGTATTCGAGAAAACCTTCGCCCTCGGCGGTCAGGCGCAGGCTGCGCGTCGAACGGGCCAGCAGGCGCGCACCGAGTTGCTGTTCGATACGCTTGAGCGCCGCACTGGCCACGGCGGCGGACATGTCCATCACCCGCGCCGCCGCCGACAGACTGCCCAGATCCGCCGCCCGGACAAACAACTGCAAATCATCGAAACGCAGCATCCACAGCCCCGATTATCAAAAAAATATTGAAAGAGACTGCGGTTTTAGCCGGTTTTATCTTGTGAAGAAATAGCCAATCATCTGTCCCATCGAATTTGCCCTGCATTACTTACTGTTCGGAGCCACTCATGAAAGCCATTGCCTATTACGCTTCCTTGCCCATCAGCGACGCAAAAGCCCTGCAAGACATCGAACTGCCAGAGCCGATGGCCGGCCCGCGCGACCTGTTGGTGGAAGTCAAAGCCATCTCGGTCAACCCGGTGGACACCAAGGTACGGCAGAACGTAGCCCCTGAAGGTGGCGCCGCGAAAGTGCTGGGCTGGGACGTGGCCGGTGTGGTCAAGGCGGTTGGCAGTGAAGTGACGCTGTTCAAGGCTGGCGACAAAGTGTTCTACGCCGGCTCCATTGCCCGCGCGGGCGGCAATAGCGAATTGCACGTGGTCGATGAGCGGATTGTCGGCCATATGCCCAAGTCCCTCGGTTTCGCCGAAGCCGCCGCCCTGCCCCTGACTGCGATCACCGCGTGGGAGTTGTTGTTCGAACGCCTGCAAATCGGCGAAGGCCAAACCGATGAAGGCCAGAGCCTGCTGATCGTCGGCGCGGCGGGCGGGGTCGGTTCGATCCTCACTCAATTGGCCAAGCAACTGACCGGTCTTAAGGTGATCGGTACTGCATCGCGCGAGCAGACCCGTGATTGGGTCACGGAGCTGGGCGCGGATCTGGTGATCGACCATAGCCAGCCGTTGAGCGAGGAACTGAAACGCGCCGGCATTAACAACGTGACTCACGTCGCCAGCCTGACCCAGACCGATCAACATCTGGATCAATTGGTCGAAGCACTGGCGCCGCAAGGCAAACTGGCATTGATCGATGATCCGAAGTCGCTGGACGTGACCAAGCTCAAACGCAAGAGCCTGTCGCTGCACTGGGAGTTCATGTACACCCGCTCGCTGTTCGAGACACCAGACATGATCGAGCAGCACAACCTGCTCAACCGCGTGGCCAAGCTGATTGATGCGGGAACGTTGAAGACGACGGTCGGCGAGCACTTCGGCACGATCAACGCGGCCAATCTGCGCCGGGCACATGAGCTGCTGGAGAGCGGCAAAGCCAAGGGGAAAATTGTTTTAGAAGGTTTCTGAAGAGCAGAAGATCGCAGCCTGCGGCAGCGCCTGCATGGGCTGCGGTCTTTTTTTGCCGTCAGTCAGATGCTTGACCGTTGTCACAATTGCGATCGTATTCGGGTCTACAATCGAAACCTCTGCGGTACATCTTTTACGTAAGGGAGGTCAGCAATGAAGATCCTGATAAAAGAAGTGGCAAAGTCTCAATGGCAGGTTCGACTCGACCAGCACGCCGTGACATTCCGCAGTGAAGCCGAAGCCTTGGCCTTCACCCGCACCCTAGAAGCGCGAATTTGCGCGCCGCACCAGTTTCCCGACCGCAGCCAGCAGCGCGCCGCCGGCTGAGTCACCTTACGCAGCGGCTTGCGCTACCGCCCGGGCATTCTGCAAACGCCGGGTGAGCATCGCGACGCTCACTACCAACAACCCGCACAGGCTGATGACCATGGCCATCGGCATGGCGCTGCCGTCGTGCAGGATTGCCACCAGCGAAGCGGCGCCGGATGCAACGCTGAATTGCAAGCAGCCCATCAGCGCCGACGCACTGCCGGCCCGCGCTCCTTGGCCGTTCATCGCACATGCCGAAGCGTTGGGCAGGATGCAACCGAGGCTGGCGATGCAGATGAACAACGGAATCAAAAGCGGCCACAGCGCTTCGGTGTGCAGCGCACTGACCGCCAGCAATGCCACACCCGCCAACAGGTACACCCACACTGCACGCGCCAGCAGAAAGGCCGGGCCGCGTTTGGCCAATAGCCGCGCATTGACCTGAGCCACCAGAATGAAACCCGCCGCGTTGGTGCCGAACAACCAGCCGAAATGCTCGGCCGGCACGCCGTAAAGTTTGATGAACACGAACGGCGAACCGGCGATGTAGGAAAACATCCCGGCGACGGCGATACCCCCGGTCAGGGCGTGGCCGAGAAATACCCGATCCTTGAACAGCCGCCCGTACTGACGCAGCGCACCGGACAACGGCTGGCGCGGCACATGGTCAGGCAGACTTTCCGGCAGACCGAGGGCCACGGCCAAGCCCGCCAATGCACTGAACCCGGTCAACACCAGGAAGATCGACTGCCAGCCTGTGGTGTTGACCAGCAGCCCGCCCAGCATCGGCGCCAGAATCGGTGCCAGGCCCATCACCAGCATCAATTGCGAGAACACCTTCGCCGAGCCCACCGCATCGCATTTGTCGCTGACCACCGCCCGGGCAATCACCATCCCCGCGCAACCGCCCAGCGCCTGGACAAAACGCGCGCCGATGAGCCATTCGAGATTCGGTGCATAAGCACAGGCCAGTGACGCGACGGTGAATAACCCAACGCCGCTGAGCAGCGGAATCCGCCGACCGAAACGATCTGCCACCGGGCCGTATAAAAGTTGACCAATCGACAGGCCGAGGAAATACGCAGCCAGCGTCAGTTGAACGTGTTTTTCATCGGTGCCAAAGGCCAGCGCCATCGACGGGAATGCCGGCAGATAGAAGTCGATCGCTAAAGGACCGAAGGCGCTCAAGGCGCCAAGGATCAGAATGGTACGGAGGTTCATCAGGCATCCAGGTTGGCAAGTCGGCAGCCCGACAGTCTAGCCGCGCCCGGACGCCTTGAACATTCCGATAGCTCGCTAACTATAAAAACCTCAGGCCAGTTTTGCCGGATAGCCTTCTTCGCTGATGATCGCGATGACCTGTTCTGCGCTCAGCGCACTTTCGACGCCGACTTCTTTGGCAGCCAGATCGACGTGCACACTGGCCGCCGGATCCTTGGACTGCAGGGCTTGAGTGACGGCTTTGACGCAGTGACCGCAGGACATGCCTTGAACATTGAACACTTGCATGGAGTGACTCCTTTGAGTGAGGTTGCCGGCAGTTTCGAGCTTGCCACGATGGTAAGGTCAAGTTCTTGAATAAACTGCCGGGCTGGCAATCGGCGCCGCGCTCGGCCAAGCTGCATGCATCTATGACATGAACTCAGGAGATTCAGCCATGCGCTGGTCAGCTTTCAGCCTGTTTGGCTTTCTCAGTCTTTTTGCCGCTTTCCCTTCGGCGCACGCCGCCGGAGAGGACTACGGGGTGCTGATCATTTCCCGCGAGCGCCTGGAAGTGGCGACCTCCTGCGAGATCGGCGTGTATATCCAGGATCAATTGTCGGCGCGGCTGTTTCAGGAACAGAGCACCTCGTTCAACCTGCCGCCGGGCACTGTGTCGCTGCGTCTGAAACTGTTGCCGGGGCAAGTGCCGGGCTGCAATCCGGGATTGCTGGCGCCAGGTTCACAGGAGATCAAACTGCATGCTGGTGATGTGCAGAAGTACCGAATCGCGATGACCCAGGAAGGCATGTACCTCAAGCGCGCCGATCTCGGGTACTAAGTCGCTCCCACATGATCGTTCCCACGCTCCGCTTGGGAACGATCAACGGTAGAAGATTGGCGCTTGACCTTGCCCGCGTGGCAAGGTTGATCCTGTAGGCAACTTCTACAGGGAGCGTGACCGATGTCCGAATCCATCACTTTCGATCTGCCGATTGCCGGCATGACCTGCGCCAGTTGCGCCGGGCGTGTCGAGCGCGCCTTGAGCAAAGTCATCGGCGCCAGTGCCGTCAGCGTCAACCTCGCCACCGAACAGGCGCGAGTCCACGCGCCCGGTGACAGTTTGCCGGCGTTGATGGCAGCCGTTGAGCGCGCCGGTTACAGCGTGCCGCAACAAACCATCGAGTTAAGCATCGACGGCATGACCTGCGCTTCCTGCGTGGGTCGCGTCGAGCGCGCCCTGAACAAAGTCCCGGGCGTTAAAAGCGTCAGCGTCAATCTGGCCAACGAACGCGCCCACCTCGAACTGCTCGGCCAGGTCGACTCACAAACCCTGCTCGACGCCTTGAGCAAGGCCGGTTACTCGGCCAGCATCTGGCAAGCCGAACATCCGCAAACCGATAACCAGCAACAGCGCCTGCAACATGAACGCTGGGCGCTGATCTGCGCCATCGCCCTCGCGCTCCCATTGGTGTTGCCGATGTTGCTGCAACCATTCGGCATCCATTGGATGCTGCCGGCCTGGGTGCAATTCGCCCTCGCCACACCTGTGCAATTCATCTTCGGTGCGCGCTTTTACGTGGCCGCGTGGAAAGCCGTGCGCGCCGGCGCAGGCAACATGGACTTGCTCGTCGCGCTCGGCACCAGCGCCGGGTATGGCTTGAGTCTTTACGAGTGGGCGACCGCCGCCGGGCGCATGCCGCATCTGTATTTCGAAGCTTCGGCCGTGGTGATTGCACTGGTACTGCTCGGTAAATATCTGGAGAGCCGCGCCAAACGTCAGACCGCCAGCGCCATTCGTGCCCTTGAAGCCTTGCGTCCAGAGCGGGCGATTCAAGTGATCGATGGCCGCGAGCAGGATGTCGCCATTAGCGCCCTGCGCCTGAACGATCAGGTACTGGTCAAACCCGGCGAGCGTTTCCCGGTCGATGGCGAAGTGCTGGAAGGCCAAAGCCACGCCGACGAAGCCTTGATCAGCGGCGAAAGCCTGCCGGTGCCGAAACAACCGGGGGATAAAGTCACCGGCGGCGCGATCAACGGTGAAGGCCGCTTGCTGGTGCGCACCACCGCCCTTGGCGCGGAAAGCGTGCTGGCGCGGATCATTCGTCTGGTCGAAGACGCTCAAGCGGCGAAAGCACCGATCCAGAAACTGGTGGATAAAGTCAGCCAGGTGTTCGTGCCGACAGTATTGGTGTTGGCCCTGGCGACGCTGATCGGCTGGTGGCTATACGGCGCGCCGCTGGAAACCGCGCTGATCAATGCTGTCGCGGTTTTGGTCATCGCTTGCCCCTGTGCGCTCGGCCTCGCCACGCCGACCGCGATCATGGCCGGCACTGGTGTGGCCGCGCGTCACGGCATTCTGATCAAGGACGCCGAAGCCCTGGAACGTGCCCATGAAGTCAGCAACGTGGTGTTCGACAAAACCGGCACGCTGACCTCTGGCACGCCGCGCATCGCCCATTTCAGCGCGGTCGATGGCGACGAAAACACACTGCTGAAACTGGCCGGCGCGCTGCAACGTGGCAGTGAACATCCGTTGGCCAAAGCTGTGCTGGATGCGGCCGCTGAACGTGATCTGAAGGTGCCCGACGTCAGCGATAGCCAATCCCTGACCGGTCGCGGCATCGCCGGCAGCCTTGACGGTCGGCGTCTGGCGCTGGGCAATCGGCGGATGCTCGAAGAAAGTGGTTTGAGCACCGGCAGTCTGGCTGACTCTGCGCAAGCCTGGGAAGCCGAGGGCCGCACCCTTTCATGGCTGATCGAACAAAGTCCGCAGCCGCGCGTGCTCGGTCTGTTCGCTTTCGGTGACACGTTGAAACCCGGCGCACTGGAAGCGGTGCAACAACTCGCCGCCCGAGATATCCAAAGCCATCTGCTGACCGGCGACAACCGTGGCAGCGCGCGCGTCGTGGCCGAGGCTCTGGGCATCAAAAATGTTCACGCCGAAGTGTTGCCGGCGGACAAAGCCGCCACCGTTGCCGAGCTGAAGAAAACCGGCGTGGTCGCCATGGTCGGCGACGGTATCAACGACGCCCCGGCACTCGCGGCGGCGGACATCGGCATCGCCATGGGCGGTGGCACCGACGTGGCCATGCATGCGGCCGGCATCACCCTGATGCGCGGTGATCCACGGCTGGTGCCGGCAGCGCTGGAAATCAGCCGCAAGACCTACGCGAAGATCCGCCAGAACCTGTTCTGGGCCTTCGTCTACAACCTGATCGGCATTCCGCTGGCGGCGTTCGGCTTCCTCAACCCGGTGCTGGCCGGTGCGGCGATGGCGCTGTCGAGCGTCAGCGTGGTGAGCAATGCGCTACTGTTGAAAACCTGGAAGCCCAAGGATCTGGAGGAGCACCGATGAACATCGGCCAAGCGGCCCGCCACAGTGGCCTGAGCGCGAAAATGATCCGTTATTACGAGTCGATCGGTTTGCTCAAAGCGGCCCATCGTACCGACAGCGGCTATCGGATTTACGGCGATGATGACTTGCACACATTGGCCTTCATCAAGCGTTCGCGGGACCTGGGGTTTTCTCTGGAGGAAGTCGGCAAGCTGCTGACGCTCTGGCAGGACCGGCAACGGGCCAGCGCCGATGTGAAGGCCTTGGCGCGGCAGCACATCGACGAGTTGAACCAGAAGATCCGCGAGCTCGGCCAGTTGCGCGACACCCTGCAGGATCTGGTCGAACACTGCCAGGGCGACCATCGCCCCGACTGCCCGATCCTCAAGGAGCTGGCGTCGGGCTGCTGCGCAACACCCGCCCGCGCCTGAGCGCCAATACTTTCACCGTGAGCAAGGTGCCCAGGGGAATGCCGTGGAACAGCATGACCACGGCACCGGGCGTCCACCATTGGTAGAACGGCGCGGCGATCAGCATGCCGATGCCGAACCCGGTCATTTGCAACAGCGTCAGGAAGCTGAAGATCGGCAGACGCAAATCCTCGGGCTCACGTTGTAGCCGCGAGAGCAGACCGACCTCGGAAAAGCCATCTCCCAGTCCCGCCGGCAACGAAAACAGCAACAACCCGAACAGACTGTGCTGCTGGAACATCAGGATAAAACCGCAAGACATCAGCGCCACGCCGAAGAAAAACCGCCGTTCCAGGTGAATGTTGTCCGAGCCTTTGAGGCGACTGGCGATGCGTGCGCCGAGCAGTTTGCCACTGGCCCACACCGCCAGCATCAAGCCCAATGTGGTACTTGCCGAATCCGGTGACAGCAGTTTTGAAATGATCGGAAAACCGACGTTGTGCGCGGCGCTGCCCAAGGTGTCGGCCATCGTCACGGCAAGCATTGCGGCAATCACCGGGGCACTGCGCAGACCTTGCCTGAGGGCTGACCACTCGCCGCGTGCGGATTTTTCATTGAGGGTCGGGGTGTCGAAACGCAGCGGCACAATCAACAACGCTGCCAGCAAGTAGGTCAGCGCGTTTAGCGCGAACACCACTTCAAAACCGAAACCGGCCACCAGCAATCCCGAAACCAGACTGCCGCCAACCATCGCCGCCGATGAGGCCGAGGTGATCCAGGCGTTGGTCTTGAGCAAATGCGCAGGCTCAATCAAGCGCGGCAACTGGCTATTGAGACCGATGGCGAACATCGAATTGCCCAGGCCCAGGCCGAAGGCGATAAACGGCAACAGCAGCGCTTGCTGGCTGACCGGCACAATCAACAGCAAACCGAGCACGCCGGCGCGCAGCAGATCGAACGCGATCAGCGGCAGACGACCGCTGAAGCGTCGGTAAAACCCCGTGCCGATCAGACTGGCGAAGATCCCGCCACCGACGCGGCTGGCCAGGAAGATGCCGACGCTCATTGCGCTGTTGCTCAGCAGATAGACGTAAGTGGCCAGCGCAACCATGTTGAGGAAGGCGCCGAAATCGGAAATCAGCCGGGCGGTGATGATCAGGTGGGCGTTGCGGGGGCTGGTCACATACATTCCTTGTAGGAGCTGCCGAAGGCTGCGATCTCTTGATCTTGCCCTTAAAAAACAGGATCGAAAGATCGCAGCCTTCGGCAGCTCCTACAAGGGGTAATGCAAATATAAAAAAACCCGGCCGAAGCCGGGTTTTTTGTTACGCAATCACTGCATCCACGGTGGCGGCGGTGGTTCATCCGACTTGCCCTTGGGCTCGTCGTCTGCCGCACGAATCGCTTGCTTGCGCTCTTCGTCCAGCCGCGCCGCTTCGATCTCACGCAGCACCCCGCCAACATCGGCCAGATCCTCCGGATCGTCGAACTCGCCGGTCAGCACGCTGGCCGGGTGCAAGGTGCCGGCTTCGTACAACGCCCACATTTCCTTGGCGTACTTGGTCTTCTTCAGTTCCGGCGCGAAACGGCCGAAATACGAAGCCATGTTGCCAACGTCACGTTCGAGCATGCTGAACGCGTGGTTGTTGCCCGCAGCATCCACCGCTTGCGGCAGGTCGATGATGACCGGACCGGTCGGTGTCAGCAGCACGTTGAACTCGGAGAGGTCACCGTGCACCAGACCGGTACACAACATCAGCACGATCTGCGAAATCAGGAACGCGTGATACTCGCGCGCCTGATCCGGCTCCAGCACCACGTCGTTCAGACGCGGTGCCGCCTCGCCGAATTCGTCGGCCACCAGTTCCATCAACAGCACGCCGTCGAGGAAATCGTAAGGCTTGGGTACGCGTACCCCGGCACTGGCCAGACGGAACAGCGCCGCAACCTCGGCGTTCTGCCAGGCATCCTCGGTCTCTTTGCGACCGAACTTTGAGCCCTTGGCCATCGCGCGAGCCTGTCGGCTGTTGCGAACCTTGCGGCCTTCCTGATACTCGGCCGCCTGGCGGAAACTACGTTTGTTCGCCTCCTTGTAGACCTTTGCGCAACGTAACTGATTGCCGCAGCGCACCACATAAACAGCTGCTTCTTTACCACTCATCAGTGGGCGCAGCACTTCGTCGACCAGACCGTCCTCGATCAGGGGTTCAATGCGTTTTGGAGTCTTCATCAGCTTTTATTGTGGGTCCTTTATTACCAAACACGCGAATGTCACTCGTTATACGGCAATCCTCGCATCACGGGGAGGGGTTGCCGACCTGTGAACCGTGAAGATGCACACACTGTGCCGGAAAATCGACCGCTGCGAATCATAGCTGAGCCTGTCGGGAATGTTGGCAAATGACGTTGAGGGCATTTGCGACAGAATCTGACACGGCTCACTCCTGCGATGGGATTGTGGTCAGCGTTCAAGAATTGCAGTTACCCCCTGCCCGCCCGCCGCACAAATCGAAATCAACCCACGCCCCTTGCCCGCCGCATCCAGCAACTTCGCCAAATTCGCGACAATCCGCCCACCGGTCGCAGCAAACGGATGCCCCGCCGCCAGCGAGCTGCCTTTCACGTTGAGTCGGCTGCGGTCGATCGAACCCAGCGGCGCATCCAACCCCAACCGGGTTTTGCAGTATTCGGGATCTTCCCAGGCCTTGAGCGTGCACAAAACCTGCGCGGCGAACGCTTCATGAATTTCGTAATAGTCAAAATCCTGCAGGGTCAGCCCATTACGCGCCAGCAGCCTTGGCACCGCATACACCGGCGCCATCAGCAGCCCCTCGGCGCCGTTGACGAAGTCCACCGCCGCCGCTTCGCCATCGCGCAGGTACGCGAGGATCGGCAAGCCGCGTTCCTTCGCCCATTCCTCACTGCCGAGCAGCACCACGGAAGCGCCGTCGGTGAGTGGCGTGGAGTTGCCCGCTGTCAGCGTGCCTTTGGCGCTTTTTTCGAAGGCCGGTTTCAGCGAGGCGAGTTTTTCCAGGGTCAGATCAGGGCGCAAATTGTTGTCGCGGGTCAGACCGAGGAACGGTGTCATCAGGTCGTTATGCCAACCCTCGCTGTAGGAAGCCGCGAGTTTGTGATGGCTTTCGAGGGCCAGTTGATCCTGATCCTCGCGAGGAATATTCCAGGTCTGCGCCATCAGCTCACAATGTTCGCCCATCGACAGGCCGGTGCGCGTTTCGCCGTTGCGCGGGAATTCCGGGATCAGGTGTTTGGGGCGCAGTTGCAGGAAAGTCTTCAGTTTGTCGCCGGTGGTCTTGGCGCGATTGGCTTGCAGAAGGATCTTGCGCAGACCTTCGCTGACGCTGATCGGCGCGTCCGACGTGGTGTCGACGCCGCCAGCGATGCCGCAATCGATCTGGCCAAGGGCGATTTTGTTGGCCACCAGCAACGCGGCTTCAAGGCCGGTGCCGCAGGCTTGCTGGATGTCGTAGGCCGGGGTGGCCGGTGACAGGCGCGAGCCGAGCACGCATTCGCGGGTCAGGTTCATATCCCGTGACAATTTAAGTACCGCACCCGCCACCACCTCGCCGATGCGCTGGCCGTGCAGGTTGTAGCGTTCGATCAGGCCTTCAAGGGCTGCGGTGAGCATCGCCTGATTGCTGGCAGCGGCGTACGGTCCGTTGGAACGGGCGAAAGGGATACGGTTACCGCCGATGATCGCGACGCGGCGCAGCTGACTCATGAAAAGCTCCTTGTTAAATGATCGAAATTTCACGCAGCCCCCCTGTGGGAGCGAGCCTGTGGTGAGGGGATTTATCCCCGATGGGACGCGCAGCGGCCCCAAATTCTGCAATCGCGGTTTATCAGGCAAATCGCGTCCGCAGGTCAGGGGCCGCTGCGCACCCCATCGGGGGTAAATCCCCTCGCCACATAAACTGCTCTCCCACAGCTTCCGCATTTATCTGCAAGACCTGCTAAACCTCAGTGTTCTAGCGTAGGCCTTATTGCGTGGATCGAACGATTGATTGCCGTGAGTAGTCCACACTTTGAACCCCAACTTTTGGAGAGCGTTCCATGTCTGACCGCTATATCGACTTCGCCAACTCGTCCATCGGCCATCGTCTGGTCGGGGCACTGGGCCTGCCGTCGCCGGTGCGACTGGAGCGCTGGCAGGCCGGACGCCTGCGGCCGGTGGAAGGTGCGCTGCTGATCGGCGGCGGGCCGCTGGCCGAGCGCGTCAGCGCGTTTGCCAACCGTTTGACCGAGGGGATTTATCGCTACGGCGAGCAACCGGCGACGGCCACCGAATGGATTCCCGGCCTCGGCCCGAAACTCAAAGCCGTAGTCTTCGACGCCAGTGATTTGCAGCACACCGACCAGCTCAAGCAACTGCGCGAGTTCTTTCAGCCCCTGATGAAGAATCTTGATCACAGTGCCCATCTGGTGATTCTCGGCCGTGCGCCGGAAACCCTGCGCGATCCGTTCGCCGCCAGTGCCCAACGGGCCCTGGAAGGTTTTTCCCGCTCGCTGGCCAAAGAGCTGCGCGGCGGCGGCACCCTGCAATTGATCTATGTTGGCGAAGGCGCCGAAGATCAACTGGAAGGCCCGCTGCGGTTTTTCCTCTCGCCGAAAAGTGCCTTCGTGTCCGGGCAAGTGATTCGCCTGACTGCGTGTGCCACGCCCGTGACGGACTGGACGCGACCATTGGCCGGGCGCAAGGCGCTGGTCACCGGCGCGGCGCGTGGTATCGGCGCATCGATTGCCGAAACCCTGGCACGCGATGGCGCTGAGGTGATTCTGCTCGATGTACCGCCGGCCAAGATCGATCTCGAAGCCCTCGCTGCACGCCTTGGCGGGCGCAGCATCACCCTCGATATCTGCGCCGAAGATGCCGCCGCGCAACTGATCGAACAATTGCCGGACGGTCTCGACATTCTCGTGCACAACGCCGGGATCACCCGCGACAAGACCTTGGCCAACATGACCCCGGAATTCTGGGACGCGGTGCTGGCGGTCAACCTCAACGCCCCGCAAGTGCTGACCAAAGCCCTGCTCGACAGCGGCACGTTGCACGACAACGCGCGGGTGGTTTTGCTCGCCTCGATCAGCGGGATCGCCGGCAATCGCGGGCAAACCAACTACGCCGCAAGCAAGGCCGGTTTGATCGGCCTTGCCCAAGCCTGGGCGCCGACGCTGCTGGAACGCGGCATCAGCATCAACGCCGTGGCCCCCGGTTTCATCGAAACCCAGATGACCGCGCACATCCCCTTTGGCCTGCGTGAAGCCGGGCGACGCATGAGTTCGCTGGGTCAGGGTGGCTTGCCGCAAGACGTCGCCGAAGCCGTCGCGTGGCTGGCGCAACCGGGCACCGGCGCGTTCACCGGGCAGGCGCTGCGGGTCTGTGGACAAAGTGTTCTGGGGGCTTAGGCATGAGCATCGAATGGCACACACTGGAACGTGAACCGAGTCTGCCCGGGCTGTATGCGCGGGCAGCGACGCGTCGCAAAATCACCGGCACGCAACTGCCCGACAGCGGCCTGCGCTGTTTAGTCGATGTCGATGGCAAACGCCTGGCGAACTACCGCAAAGTCTGCGGTTTTGCCGACGACGGCCTGCTGCCGCCGACTTATCCACACATCCTCGCGTTTGCCTTGCAGATGCAATTGCTCACGGCGAAGGATTTTCCGTTTCCGCTGCTGGGGCTCATTCATCTGAGCAACCGCATTCGCGTGCTGCGCCCGATGGGTGGGATCAGTCGTGCGCAAGTCAGCGTGCGCGTGCACAACCTGCAACCGCATCCCAAGGGCGCGACGTTCGATCTGCTGACCACGCTGGATGATCAACTCGGGCCGTTGTGGGAAGCCGAAAGTCAGATGCTCTGCCGCGGGGTGAAACTTGACGGTGAGCCTGTCGAGCAGAATTGGGAATCGACCCAGGCGCTGGTGGAAACAGCGAAGTGGCAAGCCCCGGCAGACATTGGCCGGCAATACGCCAAAGTGTCGGGCGACTACAACCCGATCCACTTGAGTGCGGCCAGCGCCAAGTTGTTCGGCTTTCCCACGGCCATCGCCCACGGTTTGTGGAACAAGGCGCGCACGCTGGCGGCGTTGGCGGATCACTTGCCCAAGGCCAATCTGGAGATCACTGTGCACTTTCGCAAACCGGTGCGATTGCCAAGCGAAGTGACGTTACTGGCGAGCGCGGCGGGGTCGAGTGGGGAGCTGCGGCTGGTGGGCGCTGGAGACCTGGAACATATGGTGGGGAATTGGCAGCCGATCGCCTGATCCACATAAAGCTCAATGAAAGCAGCCTATGTGTGAAGGCATCTGTGGCGAGGGGATTTATCCCCGATCGGCGGCGCAGCCGTCGCAAACCTGCGCACAGGGTATATCTGCCCCACCCCGCTCTCAGGTTTTTGGGGCGGCTGCGCCACCCATCGGGGATAAATCCCCTCGCCACAAGAGCCTCTTTCAACACAGAGCTCTGGCATCCTGGGAGAAGGACAGCCTGTTAATTGTGTATATATCACTTAAGTTTTTACGCGACCTGTCCCCTTCCCCGATAAATACCAAGCCTTGATTCTAAAGGCTTTTTTTGCCCTTCTATACCTTGGGTATTAGTCCTTAGGCGCTGTGCATCGCCTTATATATAAAGGCGTTAATACCAACTTGAGAATGGCGTGAATCCGCCCCCGGATCGAGATTGGCACCACGGACGAGGCATCACCGACAACAGATCGGTGAGCCATCGAAAACGACGAATGTTGTTACAGGTGCAAGGAATCTCGATCATGAAAACTCAAGACGTGTGGTGCAAATCGGCAATCGCTCTGGCATTGATCCTTTCCCTCGGCCTCACCGGTTGCAGCAGCGGCGGTGGCGGTCATAAGAGCAGTTCCGGCAGTTCCTCTCCGGCAACCAGCACCGATGGTACCGGAGGCACAGGCGGAACCGGAGGGACCGGGGATACTGCCGGTACAGGTGGAACCGGTGGGACAGGCGGTACAGGTGGAACTGGCGGTACCCCGACCGATCCAACCAACCCAACCAATCCGACAGACCCGACCAATCCGACCAATCCATCCACCCCGGCTGCACTGGTGACGACCACCCTTGTGCAGGATGTCGGCAAAACGGTCAGCGGCGTCGGCGACGGCGTCGGCCAGATTGGTGACTCCTTGAGCACCGTGCCTGTGGTCGGTGGCGTAGTGCAGAGCGCGGCCAACACCGCCGGCAACGTGGTCACGACTTTGGGCGATGGCGTGGCCAATGGCATCGGCAAGCTGGCCACTGATCCCAAAGGCCTGACCACCACCGTGGCCTCGGTCGGTGGCGTCGTAACGGATGTCGGCGATGGCGTGTCCGACCTCAGCGGCAAACTGGCCACCGCGACCAGCAGCGTTCCCGTGGTCGGCGGCGTGGTCACTAAAGTCGCACCGGTACTCGATGGCGTAGGGGAGAAAGTCACCATGCTCGGCGACACCCTCAACACCACCCTCAGCAACGGCCCGACCAGCCAATTGACCAATAAAGTCGGCAGCGGCCTGGTGCCGGTGATTGCCATGGTTGAAAGCACCACCGACAAAATCGGTGATGCCACCGGTCTGGGCGACCCGCTCAAAGGCGTGATCCAGAAAGTCGGCAGCACCGTTGATGGTGTCGGCGACAAAGTCACCGACGCGGGTAACGGCAATGCCCTGACCAACACCCTCGGCGGCGCACTGAGCAATGTCGGTACGGCGGCGGGCAAGGCTGGCGGCCTGGTGTCCAACGGCACCGGTTCAGGGAGTGGCGGTATCGGCGGTGGCCTCGGCGGCACTGGCTTGCTGCAAACCGTCGGCGGCGCAGTCGTCAACGTTGGCACAGGCTTGAACGCCGGTAATACCAACGGCGTGGTCAGTGCCGGTGGTGTCACTGCAGGCGGGCTGGGCAATACCATCGCCTCGCTGAACACCGTTCTCGGTGGCTCAGGCGCACCGATCACCTCCACCACTACGCCGTTGGCCGCACTCGGCAACAACGTCGGCGGCGCACTCAACCCGGTCACCAGCGCGGTCACCGGCCTGACGCAACAAGTCGGTGCTGCCACGGGCCTGGGCAGTCCTGTGGCCAGCCTCACCGGCCAGGCCGGTAGCGCGGTCAGCAACCTCGGTGGCGCGATTGCTGCCACCAACAACCCGGTCACTACAGCTGTCGGTGGCCTGGTCAATAACGTTGGCGGCACCGTCGCAGCGGTCGGCGGTCTGGTTAACGGTGGCACCACAACGGGCGGCACCACTGGCGGATTGGGCGGCGTACTCGGTGGTTTGACCGGCGCTCTGGGAGGCAACAAACGCTAAATTGCACCTGGCCGATTCGACGGCCTCACCTACAGCGCCTACGCTTGGTTGAAGGCGGAAGATTCCAACGAGTCTTCCGCTTTTTTCTTAGGAAAAAATCAGCCCTCGCTGTGATCTGACCATGGAGTGTCCTATGCGCGTTATGGCATCCCTGCTGTTCCTCAGTCTCAGTTCCACCGCCCTCGCCGACACCCTGCCCAGCTTTCTCAATAGCAACGAAACCATCCGCAACCTGCCCGTGCCGAATCTGCCGGCCGATGCCTATCGCCCGGCCGCCGCGCCGCTGCAAGTGCCTGACCCCGGCGCGACCGCCGCGCAACCGTTGTTGATGGAGACAAAAGTCAATCTCAAGACGGTGCAGATCGAAGGCGGGACAATCTATCCACTCAACGAACTGGCCGATATCTACAAGCCACTGATCGGCCGCGAGGCCAGCCTCGCCGACCTGATCGAAGCCACACGTACCATCACCCGCCGCTACCAACAGGACGGCTACCTGTTGTCTTACGCCTTCCTGCCGCAACAGAGTTTCGATGACGGCGTGGCGCGGGTGGTGCTGGTTGAAGGCTATGTGCGCGACGTGCAGATGCAGGGCGATGTCGGCCGAGTCAAAGGCCTGCTCGACAAACTGGCGGCGAAAATCCAGGCCGAACGGCCGCTGACCCGCAAGACCTTCGAGCGCTACACCACGTTGATGACGCGCATTCCCGGCGTGACCCTCCAGGCCCAGGTGCCACCGCCGGGCACCACCGACGGCGCCACGACACTCGTCGCCCAGGCCAGCCGCAAACCGTTCACCAGCACACTGAGCACCACCGAAGACAACCGCAACGGCCCCCAGGCCTTGCTCGGCGTCAGCAGTAACTCGCAGACCTCCATGGGTGAACAACTGAGCCTCAGCGGTCTGTTCCCGCCCGGTGACGACCACGAACGTTACTACCGCCTCGACTACAGCCAGTTCCTCGACGCCGAAGGCACGCAACTGAATCTGTCGGCCTCACGTTATCGCGCCGACCCCGGAACCGAAGTGTTGATCAACGGTGGCGGACGCCTGGATACCCATCGCGAAAACGACCGATATTCCATCGGCTTCAACGTGCCGTTGATTGCCGCATCCAACGAACTGCTGACCGCCGGCTCGCGCCTGTATGCGGTCAATGACAAGACTCGCTACGACGGCATCAACTTCCCGTTCAGCACGGAGTTCCGCACCGACATCCGCGCCCTCGCCTTCGAAGGCGACTGGCGCAAGGCCGATGCACGGCAACTGCGAATCCTCAGCGCCGGGGTTTATCAGGGCTTCGACAGCT
Source organism: Pseudomonas sp. LBUM1648 (assembly GCF_059716145.1). Lineage (NCBI taxonomy): Bacteria > Pseudomonadati > Pseudomonadota > Gammaproteobacteria > Pseudomonadales > Pseudomonadaceae > Pseudomonas > Pseudomonas sp. LBUM1648. The sequence goes on along the minus strand of NZ_CP166808.1, from coordinate 769,839 downwards.
TGGGCGCGAAGACCAATTCCAGCGATATCGACCTGGATTTCTTCCGTGTGCGGCTCTCTGGCGTACAGAGCGACAAGTTCCTCGACAACTGGCAAGGCGTGCTGTCGGCGGCGTTGTACTGGAGCGACGACACCTTGCCCGACAGCGAACGGGCGGTGTTCGGCGGGCAGAATTTCGGTCGCGGCTATCCCGATGATCAGGCGTCCGGCGACAAGGGTTGGGGGGTGGCTTACGAGGTCAACTACAGCTTCAACCGTGACGGCAACTGGGTGCGAATCCTCCAGCCGTACGTCGTGCTCGATCGTTCGCGCAGTTGGTTCAATGAACTGCCGGTGCAAGCCAACAACCTGTCATCGGCGGCGATCGGTCTGAGGTTTGGCGATGCCAAGTACTACAACATTGCACTGGAGGCGGCGAAGGCGATGTCGGATGAAGCGCTGGATACGTTCAATCGCAAGCCGAGGTACAGCATCAGTTTCAGTTATCAGTTGTAGAAAAAGCGGCGCTTGTCATACCGCTTTCGCGAGCAGGCTCACTCCTACAGGGGAACGCATTCCAAATGTAGGAGTGAGCCTGCTCGCGATGAACGATAACGCGGTTTTTTCTGCGGATCAGGTTTGCGGGTCGACCCGATCCAGCGCCCGGTTCACCGCCAGTTCGGCGAGCATGACAATTTGCTGGATGCCCAACACGGTGCTGCGTTGCGCGCCGCTCAGTTCATTGGCGAAGTTGCTGGCCGCTGTGCTGGCGCTGGCCAGTGATTCGCAGGCGTGGGCGAGCAGGCTTTCGGTGTCGACACTCGGATTGACGAGGAACATCGTGCTCGGCTGGCGCGGTTTTTTCGGTTCGGGGCAGAGATAGAAATCGAGCGCGCGCTTGATCGCTTCGCGGTTTTTCGCCTGGTCATCGGCGCGGATGGCGTCGGCGAGTGGGGTGGTTTCGAGGGGTGGATCGGGAATCAGTTTGTCCATGAAAAACTCCTACTTGGCTGAAGGAGCCACCTGTTGTCGTTTCCACACGACAAAAAGGTGGCAGCTGTACGCGGGGTGGAAATACCGATAAGTAGGCAACCGGCCAGACCGAAGTCTGCCCACGCACAGCCGCCGCGACGCAGTTTGCAGACGAACGAAGACGTCGGCAACCATTACGGTGCTGGTGCAATGCATCTACTTAACATTCAGGTTTCCACACCCGATCGCTGAGGTGTCAGCGACAGCCCAAGACTAGTGAGCGCACGTCCGACGGACAACCTGAAAACCTTGTGGGATGCTTCTGAGATTTCGATACACGATTAAACATCCCGACTTGAAATCCACTCCCTGTAGGAGCTGCCGCAGGCTGCGATCTTTTGATCTTGACCTTCAAAAATCAAAGTCAAAAGATCGCTGCCTGCGGCAGCTCCTACAAAGGTATGCGCGATTTTCAAGCCCATGTAGAACCTGTGGGAGCGAGCCTGCTCGCGATGAACGATAACGCGGTGAACCTGCTAGCCCCCCGAACCGCTATCGACCTCGCCACCCTGATCCTGATCAAAAAACTGCGGTATCTGATGCTCGTAGCTTTTCAGCCAGCGCTGCATCGCCAATTCCCGTTCAGTCGGCGTCACCGTCTGTACTTTCGGCGAGGCCACTTTGTTGCGGCTTTGCAGTTGCAGCCAGCCCTCGGTTTCCTGTTGCTGGGCCGAGGCCGGGCCGGCGTCGATGGCATGACCGGTGAGCGGCAGAGCCAACAGAGCAAGACAAAAAATCGCGGTTTTCATCGCGGCTCTCCTTACTTGAGCATCGCTGTGACGGCGGCAGTGGCAGGGTTCGGGACTTTGAGTTTTTCCGCGCGGCTCTGAGCTTCGCTGAATTGCGTGGGGCTCAACCCGAAGCGGCTGACCAGTTCGGCGGCGCGGTTCCAATCGTCCTGATACAGCAAAAGCGTCACCAGATTCAGCGCGGCCAATTTGTCGCTTTGCTTGAGCTCCATGGCAGTGAGGAACTCAAAACGCGCGTCCTCGATGCGCAGTTGATTGAGGTAAACCACGCCCAGATCGTTGCGGATTTTTTCGTCGGTGGGCGCCAATCGTGCGGCGCGTTGCAGGTGCGCCTGTGCCTGACCGTAATCGGATCTGGCCGCCGCGAGCTGGCCCAGACCATGTTCGGCCTCGGCCGCCAGGCACGTACCGAGCAGGCTGCGATACAACGGTTCGGCCTCGCTGCGTCCGAGCAAACGGTAAACCTTGGCCTTGCGCAACCGCACATCGGCGAGGTTGTCCGGCAGGCTTTGCAGGTTGGCCAGGCTGGCGTGGAGCTTGCCGTCTTTGGCCATGTCATCGGCCAGGTTCAACGACAGTTGCTGATCTGAACTGAGCTTGCCGCAACTGGCGCTGTTGGTCAGCGCTTCCCAGGGGTTCTGCCCGGTGCTGACACAGCCACCGAGCAACAACAGACATGCACCGGCAATCATTGCTTTCATCACCACTCCTTCAAGCCCCCAAGGCCTTGGCCAGGGCGGTAAAGCCCGGGCCGGCGAGGACGATCAATAACGCCGGGAAGAGAAACAGCATCATCACGACGGACATTTTTGCGGACATCTTCGAGATGTATTCCTGCAGGCGCGTGAGGCGCCGGTCATCAAGCAGTTGCTTGAGCGAGAGCAGCGACTTCATCGCCCCGCCGCCCTGGTGCAGCAACTGTTGAAGGATCACGCAGGTGTCGGTGAACTCGTCCACCGCCAGCAATTGCGTGGCTTTGTTCAGTTCCTCTCCCAGCTCAAGACCGGAGTCGACCCGCGCCAGCACCAGACGTAATTCCTGAGTCAGCACTGGCAGCAACGCCTGACTTTCGTGGCTCAACACGCGCAGCGCCTGCTCCACGGCCATGCCGGATTCGAAGAGGATGCGCAGCAGCGGCAGGAAGGTGCCGATCTCGGTCGACAGTTGTTTTTGCCGCCGCGCCACCGCCATCACCAGCAACCGCTTGGGCAACAAGTAGCCGACACCGAGGGCAAACAACGGCGCGATCCATTGTTTTTCTACGGTCGGAAAGAACACCGATTGCAGCAACACCGTCAGCGCCAGCAGCAACAACGGCGTACCGATCTGGCAGGCGGCGAACAGCGAGCGCTGACGAGCGCTGCGCCAGCCGAGACGGTTGAGTAACGTCTGGGTTTCGTTGTCGAGCTTGACGCTGCGCTGGCCGACCTGGCTCTCGCCGAGCACGTGCAACAGGTTGCCGAAACGGTTTTCGCGGATCAGGTCACCGTCCAGTCGCCGACTGATCTGCCGCGCGCGGCGGCGTTGCTCCAGCAGGCTGGCGATCAGTAACAGGGCGGCGCCGAGCAACAACACGGCGCTGATCATCAGGGGTGTGGTCATAGGCTGCGCAACATCCGCCAGAGCAACAGACTGCCAATCACCTGCATGCCGAACGCCGTGGCCAGCATTCGCTGCCCGGACGGGTCGTGCCACATGGCGACCAGATAAATCGGATTGGCCATCAGGAAATACCCGGCCATGGCAATCGGCAGCAAGCCCAGCACCCACGCGGTCAGGCGGGTTTCGCCAGTCATGGCGCGCAACTGGCGCGAGGCCTGATCGCGCTCGCGGATCATCTTGATCAGGTTTTCCAGCAGTTCGCTGGCGTTGCCGCCATAGCGGTGATTGACCTTGAGGCCGAGGGCGAACAGGCGAAATTCGTCCTTCTCGTAAAGCTCGGCCATGTCCGACATCGCGTCCGGCAAACTCACGCCCAACTGGACGTTGCGCTGCACACGGCCCATGGCGTTTTTCAGTGGATCTTCGCTGGCCTCGATGCCGCCGAGCACCGCATCGGCCAAGGTGCGACCAGACTTAAGACTGCGCACAGTGTGGTCGAGCAGTTGCGGCAATTGTTCGATCATCCGCCGCAAGCGCCGTTGATAGCGCCAACTGACATACAGGCGCAGCATCACTGGCGGCAACACCAGCAAAACCAGCAAACCGACCCATCCGGCCAAGGCAAAACCGATCAGGATCGCAAAGGCCCAGAGCAGCAGCCAGATACCGATGCGCTCGGTCGGACGGCCCAGTCCTGCGCGCAAAAAGGCCCGCTCAAGACTGGCCCAACGGGGCGAATCCACCGTCAGTTGCGGCTGGCCCTGATTCAGTCGATCCAGTACCCGTTCGGCGCCACTCTGGCGCCAGCCGTTGTAGAACAGGCGCAGCGACAAACCGAGCAGGCCCAGGCAAATCACGATGAGCAATAGCGGTTTGAGCATGCCGTGGCCCTCAGTGCGCCAGCGTCGGTTCGCGGCGCAACTTGTCGCCGGCCGGGTTCACTGCTTCGCGCAGGAAACCGAAACCTGTGCGGCGGTCGAGGCGGAACAAGGTGTTGGTGACGTAAACGTCATCACGCACGCCAACCACTTCCACCACTTCACTGACGCAGCGGCGGCCATCGGGCATGCGGGTCAGTTGAATCACCACATCCAGTGCCGCGCAGATCATCTGGCGCAGGGTGCGTTCGGCGATGGTGCGCCCGGTCAGGCCGACCAGAGTTTCCAGGCGCAACAAGGCGTCCTGGGCGTTGTTGGCGTGCACGGTGCTCATCGAACCGTCGTGGCCGGTGTTCATGGCGGTGAGTACGTCGACCACTTCAACACCGCGAATCTCGCCGAGGATGATTCGGTCGGGGCGCATGCGCAGGGCGTTGCGGATCAGGTCACTGGCCTTGACCTCACCGTGGCCCTCGGCATTCGGCGGACGGGTTTCCAGGCGCACGACGTGCGGGTGGCCGAGTTGCAACTCGGCGACGTCTTCGATGGTGACGAGGCGTTCGTGGGGGTTGATCAACTGGCTGAGGATGTTCAGCAGCGTGGTCTTGCCGGTACCGGTACCGCCGCTGACAAGAATGTTGCAGCGCTTGCCGACCGCTTCTTTTATGAAGTCGTAGATCGCCTGATCGATGGTTTGCATGGCCATCAGGTCAGTGCTCTTGAGCATGTCCTTGCGAAACTTACGGATCGACAGGCACGGGCCATCGAGGGCAATCGGCGGGATGATCGCGTTGACCCGACTGCCATCGGGCAGGCGCGCATCGACCATCGGCGAGGACTCGTCGAGACGTCGACCCAGCGGTGCAAGGATGCGCTGCATGACCCGTTCGACGTGGTGGGCATCGATGAAGCGCAAGTCGCTCAGGTGCAATACGCCGTCGCGTTCGATAAACACCCGGTGCGGGCCGTTGACCAGAATCTCGGTGACCGCTGTGTCGCGCAGCAGCACTTCCAGCGGGCCGAAACCGGTCAGTTCATCGACGATCTCTTCGGCCAGACGCTCCATTTCATAACGGGAAATCGCCAGGTGCAGGCGTGCGATGTATTCGGCGACCTTGTCGATGACGAATTGCGAAAGCACCTGCCGCGAACCCTCCAGCAGGTTTTTCCCGGACTCTTCGATGGCATCGATGATGTAGCGGTGCAGCACCAGTTTCAGGCCATCGTGATCGGTGTTGCCGGTGGCGTGGCGCTGAGGGCCGCCGAACAATTGCTCGCCGTTCATGAGGTGCCTCGCAAGCGGTCGAACCAGGTGACTTTCGGTTTGGCCAGACTTTCCGAGCGTTTCGCCAAGCGTTCGCCAAGGGTGCGCAGACTTTGGCTGAGGGCTTCACGCGGGGCCAGTTCGAACAGGGTCACGCCCTGATTCTTGGCGTTGAGTCGAACTTCCGGGCTGTAGGCGAGTACGGCAATCACCTCCAGACCGAAGGTCTTGCCGAGGGTGTCGGAATCAGGCGCAACGTTGCGTAGATAGCGATCCACCAGCAGGCGACCGTGATCGAGTTTCATGCCCTTCTCGCGCCACAGATTGAGCACGGCAAGGTTGCGGCGACAGTCGAGCACGTTCTGATCGGTGTACCACAGGAGTTTGTCGCAGTGACTGACGAAGGTGCGCAGCGCTTCGCTGTCGGGTTGCCCGGTGAGGTTGACCACGATGTGCTGGAAGTGTTGGCGCAGGGCGCTGAGCAACATGTACAACTCGGCGGCGCTGGTGCGTTCCAGTGGCTCGTCGGAACCGGCGTAGGCGAGGATGCGCAGCCCTGCTTCGGCGCTGGTGAAGGCGCTGTCGATGAGGGTCGCGTCGAGGCGCCGCAGGTGGCGCAACGCATCGCCGAAATGAAACGAGCTCTCCAGCCCCAACAGCGCCAGACTGTCACCGCGTGGCAGGCCCAGGTCGAGCAACAGGGTTTGCTGCCCGCTCTTCTGCACCACCAGCGCCATGTGGTTGGCGAGTAGCGCGCCGTCGGCGTCGCTCTGTACCCCGTAAAGCACGGTCAAACCGCCGAGTTGGGTGTTTGGTGTGACCGCCGGCAGGCGTTTACTCAGGCGTCGCACCAGCCCGGCGACTTCGCTGGAGCGCGAACCGTAGGCGACAAAATCCCGTGCCCCGGCGCGCATTGCATTCAGCACAAGTTGATTGTCCATACCGTCACCGAGGGCGACGATGGCGAGCATCGGTTTGGCTTCCAGCACGCCTTCGATCAGTGCGCTCTGGGCCACCAGATGCTCGCGGTCGAGACCGACGAAAACCAGGCTGGCAAAGGTCACGTCTACCAGCGCCAGCAGCTCGTCAAGACTGCCGCCGCCAGCGCTGACCACTTGCCCCAGCGGCGCCAGCGACCCTTGCAACCACTCAAGATCCGTGTCGTTGCGGGTGATGGCGAGGAAGGTCTGACTCAGGTTCTGGCTCATTGCGATAATCCGCTGCGTTTATCGAAGTTGCCGTTTTCGAGGAAGTACAGGCGATACCAGTTCGGGTCGTAGTTGCGCAGTTTTTCGCCGGGCAGCGACGGCAGCGGCGCATTGGCGGCCAGCGGCTGGACCAGGTGCGGCGTAACGATCATCAGCAACTCGCGCTCTTCACGGTTGATCGAGGAGTTGCGAAAGAACGCGCCGATGACCGGTATGTCGCCCAGCCCGGGAAATTTGTTCACCTGAGAAGCGTTCTGCGTGCTGATCAAACCGCTGATCACGAAACTCTCGCCATCGGCCAGGGAGATGCTGGTGTCGGTGCGGCGGATGGTGAACGCCGGCACCGTGGTGCCGCCGATGGTCACGCCGTTGTTGTAGTCGAGCTCGCTGACTTCCGGGGCGACCTTGAGGGCGATGCGATCACGGCTGACCACGGTCGGGGTCAGTGTCAGGCGGATACCGAATTCCTTGTATTCGATGGAGTAGCTGTTGCTGTTGGCGCTCGGCACCGGGATCGGGATTTCGCCGCCGGCGAGAAAACTTGCGCTCTGCCCGCTCAACGCCACCAGGCTCGGCCGCGCCAGGGTGTAGGCAAAACCGCTGCCCTCCAGCGCATTGACGATGCCGAGGAATTTACTGCTGCCGCCGCCCCAGACGATGTTGAACATGTCGTTGGCCAACGGGATGCCGGGCACTGCGATACGCGGGTCGATGTTGGCCAACGGCACAACGCCGGGAGTGACGCCGGTGTTGGGCACGGTACCCGGTGCGCCGAACAGAAAGTTGTTCGAGCCTTTGCCGTAAATCGACGTGCCGGCCTCTTTGAGTTTGGTGCGGCTGACTTCGACGAAGCGGATGTCGGTCTGTACTTGCGACGGCAAGTTCGGGTCTTCGGAGGCCGGCAGCGAGACAGTAGTCATGGCCGCACTGGCCTTGCCCTGCACGAACACCATACTTTGGCGCGGGGCGCTGGAACAGGTGCTCCAGATCATCAGCGTGGTGGCGCCGGGGCCGACACCCGTGAGCAACACCGCGTTATCGCCGGTCACCCGCACGTCGGCGATTTTCGGATCGCCCACTGCCACCCGGGTGATCGCGACCGGTGATTGCAACGCCTGTTGCAAACCTTCGCCGACCTCCAGCACCGAAGGCAACGGGCCGAGCGCGGCGCAATTGCCGGCGGCGGCGACGGCACTGCCGATCGAGGCAACACTCAGCAGCGAGGCCCGAAACAAGCCGTTGAACAGGGGCGTGAAGCATGTGCGCATGTAAAGGCGTCCTTGCTCGATTCAGGGAGTGGGTTGTGCGGTTTCAGCACCGCGGATAACTTCCACGGTCGGTTTGCGCGCCGCCGGTTGACCGGCCACGGCCATGGGTTTGGGTGGAGCGGTGAGGGACAATTGACTGAACTCGACCAACTCGCGCCGAGGCGTGTCGAGTTGAGTGGCGACATCGTTTTCGCCGGCCCAGTATTTCGCCAGTTGCTGTTCATCGGCACTACGCACCGCGAGGCGCAACACCCCGGCGCTGGACGCCAGCATCAAGCGGCTGACCAGTGGTTCCGGCACTGCCAGCACCACACTGCGGGCGGCCATGCGCTGTTGTTCCTGTTTGAGTCGCTCGTCATCACTGCGCGCCGGGCCGGCGGATTGGCCGTCGTTGGTCAGGCCCATCTGGCTGCCGACGCCGAGTACGCGCACGGCCGTCACCACCCGTTGCGCCGAAGCTTGTGGATTGTTTTCGTCCTTACGCAAGAACAGCAACACATCGACGTAATCGCCGGGGGCCAATTGCCCGCCGGCGTTGATCACTTCATCCACCGCCACCGCCAGTGCCCGCTCACCGGGACGGATCATCCGCGCCAAAGGGCTGCCCGGCTGGAAGCTTTCATCACTGAGCCAACTGCCGGCGCTCAAGGGCCGCCACGGTGTGCGGCCGATGACCTGATCGACATTGCCCAGGCTGCCGGCCGGCGCGGTGCGCAGTTTTTCCACGGCCACATCGGCGGCGGTGATCTTCACGAAAGGCGGGATGTCGCGCAGCAACACAACGACGGGCTGACGCGTTGGATCTTCAACAGGTTCGGTGCTGGCGACGGGCGTTGCGGCTGGCGCCACGGCGGGAGCCGCAACCGGTTCGGCCACCGGCGGCCGGCTCAAGGTGAGCCCCCAATACCCGGCAATGATGGCGCCTACCAGAAACAACCCGGCCAGACCCAGAGTGACGCGACTGTTCATGACGGCTCTCCCTTTCCCGCTGCGTTTTGTCTCTCATGCAATGACCCGTGACTTCCAACGAGATAACTTCGCAATCAGGCAGCTATGAACAAGCAACTATTTCGCTATTTGACGGTAGCGCAGCCAGAACAAAACGCCATTACGAACAGCAAAAAATCCAACGAAAGTAGCGGCTTGAAGCGCCAAATGTCGTTTTCTGCCGTTAAACGGCTCACTACTACTTAGGTATTAATCTGTTCTTACAGTTGTAGGCTCGCGATTTGCCAACAATGCTGATGCTGGCACAGGGAGATCATGTTGCGAACGCGCAACACCTGGCGTGCTCAAGGAGAATTCTCATGTCGTATTCCCGCGTTGTACAAAAAATCAAATCCGAGATCGCATTCTTCAAAGGCCTGGCCAAAGACACCGAGGGCGCGTCCGCCATCGAGTACGCACTGGTCGTCGGTCTGGTGGCGCTGGTGATTGCCGCGTTCGGTAACGGTATTGGCACTCAGGTCACCGCAATCCTGACCGCCATCCAGACCGCGCTCACTCCAACCCCGTGATCGGACCGATAACTTGTCAATGCGGCCATTGAGTTCTAACGTCAGCACTCAGTCCATTGCAGGTGTTGCCCATGAACTCCTCACATACTCCGCGCCAGCAGTTGCTCCTCGTCGACGATGAAGAGGACGCACTGCTGGAGCTTGCGGAGTTGCTGGAGGGCGAAGGGTTCATCTGTCATACGGCAACGTCGGTGAAACTCGCCCTGCACCACCTGACCCGCCATCCCGATATCGCCCTGGTGATTACCGATCTGCGCATGCCGGAAGAAAGCGGCATCTCGCTGATCAAGCGCCTGCGTGAACACACCTCGCGCCAGCATCTTCCGGTGATCGTCACTTCGGGGCATGCAGACATGGAAGACGTCAGCGATATGCTGCGCCTGCAGGTGCTGGACCTGTTCCGTAAACCGATCTATCACGTGCGCTTGCTGGAAACCCTGGACAACCTGTTTCCCAAGTCCAAGGCCAACATCGGTTGAGGGGTTTGACCCCGCTCAATGGGCGGGGTCATCAGCAATCAGTGCGCGGTCACCCGTTGACGCAGTCCTGAACTGCTCGGCGACAACGCAAGGGCTAACTGGGTGCGGTTATGCATGTGCGTCAGGCGCAAGACCTGCGAGACATACAGCTTGACGGTGTTCTCGGTGATCCCCAATTCACAGGCAATCTGATAGTTGGTCTGGCCCTTGCCCACCAACCGGGCAACGTCCAGCTGACGCGGCGACAGCTGATTGAAAATCGTCGGTATCTCCACCGCCCCTTCAGCATCACCCGCCCCCTCGTCCCTCACAGGCGCAGGGCCGCGGCGGACTTTGTCGAGGTCCTGGTAAAGATCGTCGATCGACTCGGAGAGGAATTGCAGCTTCTGATTCAGGTTGCCCAGTTGCAGGGTTTTCTGCCGTTCCTGCAACGCCACTTCCTGGCGCTGCAAACCCTGGAGCAGTTCGTTCAGATCAATAGGTTTCTGGTAGTAGTCGGCAATCCCGGCGCGCAAAGCTTTGATCACGTCCTGCTTGTCGGCACGCCCGGTGAGCATGATCGCTTCAAAGGCCCGATGCTTGCCCGATAAACGTTGCAGTTCCTGCACCAGTTGAATGCCGTCCATGTCCGGCATATGCAGGTCACACAGCACCAGACCGATGGCGGTGTCTTCGATAAATTGCTCGATCGCCTGCTTGCTCGATACGCAAGGGACACAACGGTAGCCGCTGCTCTCAATGAATTCGCAGAGTTCTTCGACAATCAGCGGCTGATCATCGACCACCAGAACTTTTACCGCAGACGTAAGCTTGTTCACTTGCCACTCCATGCCCAGGCCAAAGGCTGACCGTTCCTGTACTTACAGCGCGAGGCTGTACAACGTTGATTTGAAAGTAGACGCACTTTCCGACTATGTACATAGCAGTAGTGACAGGTGGCGACTAGCGGATCCAAAGCAACGCCAGGATTGTCCCAACCAGCACGAACGGCGCAAATGGCAGCTTTTTTGACTTTTCTGGAGCCATATATCGAAGACGTTCTCTAAGCCCTTGACTCATATGCAGCCAGAGTTTTGGCACCAGCAATAACCAGATCGCACTGGTCAGCGCTGCGCCGATAAACGCGCCAAGCAGGTGTGCACCGTCCGTCGCCAGCGCCAAGGCTGTCATTAGTTTCACATCACCGGCGCCAAAATGTTTCAACACGTAACCAGGAAGGGATAGCGCCAGGGCCAGCAGGACAGCCCAGCCCGCCTGCGTGGCTTCAGCGCCGAGCCAGGTAGTGCCGGTGATCAGCAAATACCCCAACGCCAACCCGCCAACTCCCAGGGTCAGCCCGTTGCCGATATGCCGTTGGCGGGCATCCTGTGCCGCGCAAAGGGTCAGCCAAATCAGTAGGACAAAGCTGTGCATACGGTAAAAAACGTCCGTTTTGGCCGATTGATTCTATGCTGAGATTACGTAGTGATTGTCAGGGTAGACGCACTCATGAAAACCGCCCTCCCCCGCAAGCAAAAAGGTGCCGTGGCCATCGAGTTTGCCTTGGTGTTCGTCACCTTCTTCGCCGTGTTTTATGGCTTGGTCAGCTACAGCCTGCCGCTGTTGTTGATGCAGTCGTTCAATGAGTCGACGGCCGAAGCCGTGCGCCGCAGCGTGGCGCTTGACCCGGCCACGGCCAATTACTCCACGGCGGTCACCGCCACGGCCCGAACCGAACTGGGCCGGCAATTGGCCTGGCTGCCCGGCGCGCTGAACTTCAACACCGCCACGGACAGCAACATCACCTATGTCGGTGGCGTGCTAACGGTGACCATCAACTATCCCACCAGCAAATTGAATCAGGCGCTGCCGTTTCTGGTGCTGCCGGGCATCGGTACGGTGCCGCGCCTGCCTGCGACTTTGCGCGCCTCGTCGAGCCTGCAATTTTGAGTTCCGGTGACAAGCTGTTCGGCCGCCTGCTCAATCGACACCCCGAAACGGTCCAGCCAATGGACAGTCCTCTGGTGCCGAGCGTCGGCCTGCAGCTCTATCTGGATGGCGAAGGCCGGGTCAATCATATGAGCGGGCCGTTGCGGCATGTGCTGGCGCAGCGGATATCCACCAGCCATCCCGCACCTCTGGTGGAGTATGTGTTGCCCCACAGCAGCCTCGCACTAGAGGGACAGCCTGCGGACTGGCAAGGACAATTGCTCGACCTGGATTTTTTCAGCCTGAGCGGCCCGCCGCTGCACCTGCGCGGTTGGGTGCAGGCGCAGGGGGACGGCTGGATTTTGCAGTTGTTGGACATCGGTGATCTGCTCAGCGAACGACGTCAGGCGCACAGCCGCGAGCAATGCCAGTGGCTGGCCACGCAGATTCGCGATCAATTGCGCCTGGGCAGCCTCGCACGCCTGCCCGAGGTGCTGGGCGAACAGTTGCAGCGCTTGAGCCAGCATTTGCACATTCCCTGCCTGGCAGTGGCGTTGCTCGATGAGCAAGGTCAGGGCTGGCAGATTCATCAGCATTATGCGGCGCTGAACGCGCCGCAGGTGTGGCGTGATCAACAGCAACTGGGCACGGGCCTCGACAGCCTGAACGGCGCATTGCCGCAACGTTTACTGGCTGGCGAGCAGCCACGCCTGAGCGCGCTGCTCGGCCCGAATGAGGGTTTCGCCGTGCCTTACCGCGATGCCCAGGGCGTGGCGGCGTGGTTGCTGTGCGCCGGCTATAACGCGCAGCAGCAGGCACCCGATCTCGGCGATCACGACTGGCTGTTGCTGGCCGCTGCCGTGGCCGCGCCCCTGCTGGAGCGCCTGCGCGAGCATCGCCATCATCTGCAATTGGAACGTCTGGAAAGCCTGCAAGCGCTGCTCGGCAGTGGATGGTGGGAAATGAGCAGCGACAGCACAGCAGTGCAACTGGCCCCGACTCTGGCTGACAGCTTGGGTTTGACGACTGCGCGGTTGCCGATTCAGGACTGGTTCAACCAGGTGCACCCTGCCGACCGTGATGAGCTACGCAGTCGTCTGCGAGCTTTGCAGGATGAAGGCGCACCGCTGGAGTTGAACGCGCGCTGGCAACGCAGCGATCAATCGTTGCCGCTGTGGTTTCGCTTGCAAGGCCGGTCTTTGGGCATCGGCGCCGAGCGGCGGCTGGTGGGGTTCATGCTCGACATCAGCGACATCAAGAATCAGCAGCAACAGGCGGCCGCTGCCCATGCGCGACTGGACAATCTGATCGCCAGCTCACCCGCGGTGATCTACGTGCAACGCTACGTCGAAGGGGCGCTGCAACCGACGTTTTTCAGCGCCAGTCTGCAACCGTTGCTGGGCTGGAATCTGGCCGATTGTGACGGCGGCCGACTGGTGGAACACGTCCACCCCGAAGACCGCCCTCGCTATTTCGAACGCACGCGGCAGTTGCTGCGCGAGGGCTCGGTAAGCGCGCGTTATCGGGTGCTCGACCGCCAGGGCCATGCACACTGGTTGCTCGACGAAGCCAAATTGCTGCGCGACGATCTCGGCCTGCCGGTGGAAGCTGTCGGGCTGTGGCTGGACGTCACCGAAGCGACCCTCGCCGCCGAGCAGGTCAAGGCCAGTGAGGAGCGCTACCGGATGCTGGTGGAAGATTCGCCGGCGATGATTTGCCGCTATCGTCCGGACTTGACCCTGACCTTCGGCAACCGGCCCTTGGCAACTTATCTGGAGTGCGCGCCGGAGCAATTGCCCGGCGTGAACCTGGGCGGCTGGATGTCCGACGAACAGCGCCAGGCGTTCGTCCAGCGCTTGGCGCAACTGACCCCGGAACTGCCAGTGAGCACTGCAGAAATCAATCTGCGCCTGCCCGGTCGCGAACATGCGTGGTGGGTCTGGTCGGATCGCGGGGTGTTCGATGAGCACGGGCAACTGATCGAGGTGCAGGCGGTGGGCCGTGACAACACCGAGGTGCGCCGCTCGCAACAACAGCTGACCCAAAGCGCGAAAATGGCCACCCTCGGCGAAATGGCCACCGGCCTGGCTCACGAGATCAATCAGCCGCTGAACGTGATGCGCATGGCCATCGTCAATGTGCTCAAGCGCTTGAGCAACGGCGATGTGCAGATCGACTACCTGACCGACAAGCTCAATCGCATCGACGCGCAAGTCCAGAGGGCGGCGCGGGTTGTGGATCACATGCGCGTGTTCGGCCGCCGTTCGGAAATCGAACAGCATCCGTTCAATCCCCTCGATGCAATCGAAGGCACGTTGTCGCTGTTGTCTGAGGGGCTGCGCGGCAAAGGCGTCGAGCTGCGCATCAAAGAGGCAGGCTTTGCGGTTCAGGTGCGCGGTTACGTCGATCAGCTTGAGCAGGTGCTGATCAACCTGATGGTCAACGCCCGCGATGCCTTGCTCGGCAAGCGCGAGGCCGATCGCGACTTCCAGCCGTGGATCGCCCTGTACGCCGAGTGCGACGAGCATGTGGTGCGGCTATGGGTCGAAGACAACGGCGGCGGCATTGATCCGCGGCTGCTGGAGCGGATTTTCGAGCCGTTCTTCACCACCAAACCGGTCGGTGTCGGCACCGGTCTGGGCTTGTCAGTGAGTTACGGCATCGTCGAAAACATGGGGGGACGCCTGAGCGTGCGCAATGGCGACGAGGGCGCGCGATTCTGTATCGAGTTACCGATTGCGCTGACCGACTAGATCACCAGGATCGGTTGCCCCGGTGGTCGACAACTGAGGTTGGCGCCGACGTCGACCTTGTTCAGGGTGATGCCGAGGTTGGCGAGCAAACCGTCAAGAATCGGGTCTAGCACCGGGCTGAGCAAGTTACCGATGACCACGCCCAGCGTGCTGTTGACGCCGGCCAGCACGTCGGCGGTAGTAGTGAGCAAGCCACCCAGCAGGCTCGAACCGGTGGGTTTGTAAGCCTGAACCTGAACCCCGCTCAAGGTGCCTTTGAGGCTATTGACGACCCCTTGCGTGCCGAAGCTGAAGTTCTGCGGCGTTTGCTTGATTTCCGGTGGCTGGTTGTAGGTGTGGATGCTCTGCATACTGGCCACCGAGGTATCCACCATCACCCCGAGGCCACCGCCGTAGAACGGTTTGCGCGAGTTGGGATCGCAGGTTGGCTGGCCCAGGCCCAGCAGTGGAATGGTGCAGGTAATAACGCCGACATCAATCAACGCCAGCGGCTGCACGGTGACATCCCCCGAGGATGAAAACGCGTTGGTGGCGTCGATCTTGCCGACCTTGAGTTTGACCACCGAGGAGTTGGTCTGGGTGGTCAGGGTCTTGGTCGCATCGCTTGTGCAGCTGTAATCGGTGACATGGCTGTCGGCGGCGGCGGCCTCCAGCAAAATGTCGATGGTCGAGGTGGGCAGAATCTTCAGATCGGTGCGCTGGCAGGTGCCACCCAAGGCACAGAACACCGAGTTCAATGCCCCGGCAATGTTCAGGTGCAGCACATTGTTCAAGGTATCGGTCAGCCCGCCCACCAGCGGCGTACTGACAATGGCATTGGCAAGCCCGGCCACGCCAGACAGCACCGGCAGATTCAGAGAGATCAGCGTGCGCACCTGCGCGGTTTTCACGTAGATCCGGTTGGCACCCATGGGATCAGCCTTGGCCAGCAGCGGATTGCCCACGGCCGACAATTGCGGCGGCTGGATGACTTTGGTTTTGACCGAGCCATTGACCAGTCCCGGAATGCTCAACGGCACGCTCGCTACCAGCGCGTTTTGACTGTTAGCCACTTGCACGACGGCTTCGATCAACTGGAACACTTGCAGATTGGCATTGAGCGCCGCCGATGTGGCCCCGGTCTGCAATTGCAGCAATTGCCCGAGCGCCACCGAAGTGCTGCCAACCGCCCCCTTCAGTCCGAGCAGACCGTTGACCGCCACGCTGGTGGTGGTACCGCCCTTGGTCAGTACGGTGATGGCGGTGTCGATCAGTTGGGTGATCTGGATGTTCTTGCTCAGCAATTGGGTGTAATTGCCCGCGTCCACATTAACGTCGACCGCCAGTTGATTGAGGTAACTGAGCAGATTGATATGGGTCTCGACCAGCCCCTGCCAGCCAGCGACGCTGAGGTTGAGGCTGCCGCCGAGCATCTGCCCGATCAACGAATTCAGAGCAGCCGACTTACTGGCATCGATGGTCAGCGCCGTGGTGCCGATGGTCAATTGGGCTTGCGGCGGCAGAATAGCCGAGGCACCAACCGCCGTGGCCGAGAGCCGCGTGGTCGGGGACACGCTGCCCGGCGAAAACAAGGCGTAGAGCGCGGCGGCCACACTGGTGGGCACAACATGGGTGGCGACCACACTGATGGCTTCTTTTTTCGAGGCGTCGGCGGCGAAGGCTCGCAGGTTGTTTGCACCGGTTTGCACGGTGCCGCACGTTACGGTCAGGGTCCTGCCCTGCGCCACGGTAAAACTGTTGCGTGCCGCACTGGCCGTGGCGTAGCCGTTTGCGCTGGCGCCTGTCAGGCAATCGCCACCGCGCGAAATCGCCTCCAGCGCGGCCACATCGACCACCCGCTGCAAGCTGCGTTGCTCCATGTATAAACGACCGCTGTCGACCACCAGCACCATGCACACCAAGGCCAGGCCGAGGGTCAGCGCCGCCACCAAACCGATCGCCCCGCGCTGGCGGGCCGGGCCATTGAATTGCGAACGAGGTGACATCGCGCACTCCTTTGCCGGCGCACTGCCGAGCGCTACCTCCGTGGGTGGTTTTGAGTGTAGACGGGGCTGGTGGCAACGCGCCATTCCGTGCGCCACAAAACAACAAGGGGTGGATGCTAGCGCGGTGGGTAGTTGGTGAGGATACGCGCCACCGTCTCGCGAATGGCATTGCTGCGATCCGTCGGGTTCGGCGTGCTGCTGAGCATCTGCTCATCGCTGCCGCGCCACACCAGTTTGCCGTCCTTGCCATCGAGCAGGTCGATCTGGATTGTCGCCACCTTGTAGGTAATGTTGCGCGTCTCGTTGTACATCGGCGCGCCCCAGTAACCATTCCACGGGCCACCCCAACCGCCGCCGTAGTTGGTCGTCACTTGCTGCTGACGATCCTCGACGATCAGGTAGGTCTGCACGCTCAAGTCACCCTTGGCGCCGGCAGGCGCCGGGCGCAAACCGCGCTGGTCCAGTTGATCGGTGACGGCCTGACGGATGCGTTGCTCGGTCAGGTCGCTTTTGATCCGTGGATCATCGGGACGGTATTGCAGGGCGGGGTCTTTCCAGCTCCAGTTGCGATAGCCGGCAAAGTCGCGGCTGGCGTCGAAGTCGTGATTGACCCGGTTGGCGGCACAGGCGCTAAGCAGCGCAACCATGGCGAATAAAGCAAGACGGCGGTACATGGTTTTTCTCCGGTTGAAAACATGAACCTGCTAGAGCTTCTCGATTAACCGAAGCTAGCTCGGAGGATACGCCGACATGGCCTTTTCCACAGCCTCGCGAATCGCGTCGGTGCGGTCGATCTGGCTGCCCTTGTTGGCGGTTTCGGCGCTGGCACTCCACACCGGTTGGCCGGTGCCGGCGTCGAACAGGTCGACTCGCACCACCACAACCTGTTCCTGATAGGTGCGCACGACCGGCACGCTGTTGTACATGCCATAACCGCGACCATAACGATCATAGCCACTGTATCCGCCGTAGCCGTATCCGTAATCGTCCTGGACCTGTCGCAAGCGGGTTTCCAGACGCAGATTGGCGGTAACGAACAGGTCGGCCGGGCGATTGTCGTGCAGCGGACGCAAGCCGCGCTGATCCAGCGCGTTGCTCACCGCTTCAGCCACTTGCGCCGAATCCGCCCATGCCGTGCCTGGCGGCAGTTGGCCGTTGAGCCAGGCCCAACTGCGGTAGCGCCCGTAATCACGCGGCGGCGCCGGATACGCGCTGCGGTCAAAGGTGTTGGCGGCTTGCGCTGGCGCCGGCGGCAAGGGCCGCGACTGCGCCACGTAGGGGTTGCTGCCCTGACAGGCGGCCAACCCCAGACAGATCAGCAGTAACCCCGATTGTGCTTTCATTTTGCGCTCCGATCAGATCGGCCGGCAGATCCAGTGCAGGTAGCGCCCAAGCCCGGCGAAGCTTGGGTGACGACGGTGGGCGAGTTCCATCTCGAGCAAATCCACGAGTTCGGCGCGGGCCTGGAACTCCACCGGCATGTAGTCGTGGAAAACCCGCACCCCGCTTTGGCTTTCGACCTGCCACAAGCCTTCGAGTTGCGTTGCCAATTCTCGTGGGTCAAGCGGCATCTGCGGGGTCAGGCTCTGTTTCTCGCCAGCCATGACGTTCTTGCGCATTTTCTTGAAATGGCCCTTGAGCAGATTGCGGTAGATCAGCGCGTCGCGGTTGTAGAACGCCAGCGACAGCCAGCCACCGGGTTTGGTCAATTGATGCAGCACCGGCAGGATTGCGTGGGGTTCGGACAGCCATTCCAGCACGGCGTGGCAGATCACCAGATCATAGGGTTCGGTGAGTTGCCCGAGCAGTTCCTGCCACGGCGCCTGAATAAACGTCGCCGTCTGCCCCGCTTCGGCGAACCGCTGGCGGGCGCCTTCGAGCATCGGCTCGGCCGGCTCGGTAAAGGTCACGTCGTGCCCGCGCTCGGCCAGCCACAACGACATGTGGCCCAGACCGCCACCGATGTCGAGCACCCGCAACGGACGATCCGGCAGTGCTTCGGCAAGGTCAGCCTGCAATACTGCAAGGCGAATCGCACCCTTGGCACCGCCGTAGATTTTTTCAGCGAAACGGGTCGCCAACTGATCGAAATGCCGGTCGCTCATCAGCCGAACCGCCGTTCGCTGTCGGCGAGCTTGCTGCGCACCACTTCATTCATGTCCAACCCCAATTCGCTGCACAGCAGCAACAGATACAGGACGATATCGCCGACTTCCTGCCCGGCGTGGGCGAGTTTGTCCGCCGGCAACTGGCGCGACTGGTCTTCCGTCAGCCACTGGAAAATCTCCACCAGTTCAGACATCTCGACGCTGGCGGCCATGGCGAGGTTTTTCGGGCTGTGAAATTGCCGCCAGTCATTGCGGTCGCGAATGGCATGCAGGCGTTCGGTCAGTTCAACAAGGTTCATCGGGCTCTCCTGAAGGCGTATAGCTTCGGGGGGTTGCCGGTTGAAGGCAAGGGCCAAAGAAAGCTCTATGCTTGCAGGGAACTCGGCCACCTGCGTTGTGGCCCAAGGCTCAGCTCTTTCATCAGGATGCACACATGCAGGTAGAAAGCTTTTTCGAATGGCTCGGCCAGGCACTCGGTTCGGTCATCCGCTTTATCGTCGATGGCCTCAGTGGCTTGTTCAACATGCTGAGCAATGCCGGCGGCAACTTTGTCGATGGGTTGGCCAAGACGCTGGGGATGGACACTTCGATCATCAGCATCATCGCGCTGATCGTCGGGTTGATGCTGCTGTGGTCGGCGATTCGCGCGTTCATGAATGCGTCGATCATTGCCGGGATTATCTGGTTGCTGCTGGGGTTGTGGTTGTTGAGCTGGATTATTCACTGACCTCACATAAAACCCCTCACCCCAGCCCTCTCCCAAGGGGAGAGGGGGCCGACCGAGTTGTTCTTCAGCTATACGCCGACCTGAAACTTCAGGGTTGAGCAGCATGAAGATCGGCTCCCTCTCCCTCGCGAGAGGGCTGGGGTGAGGGGCTGGTTATCCGAGCAAAGCAAATCCCCAACGAACCGCTACAATCCCCGCTCCCCCAAGGAGCCCGCATGTCCAACCTGATTGCCGACTGGCGCGACCGCCCGACTCACCGCAAGGTCTGGGTGCTTGCCGCGCCGATGATCCTCTCCAATATTTCCGTGCCGCTGGTAGCGCTGGTCGACAGCACCGTCATCGGCCACTTGCCCCACGCTCATCAATTGGGCGCCGTGGCGGTTGGCGCCAGTCTGTACACCTTTCTCGCCTGGGCCATGGGTTTTCTGCGCATGGGCACCACTGGCTTCGCCGCTCAGGCAGCAGGGCGCAGCGATGGCGCGGCGTTGCGGCAGATTCTCTTGCAAGGGCTGCTGCTGGCGATGGGGCTGGCGCTGGTTCTCGGCACCTTGGGCGTGCCGCTAAGCGGCGTTGCGCTGCACTTTATGCAGCCGTCGGCGGAACTCGATCAGCTCACTCGCGACTTCTTCCACACCCGACTGTTCGGGCTGCCTGCCGCACTGGCCAGTTATGCGCTGGTCGGCTGGTTCCTCGGCACCCAGAACGCCCGGGCGCCGCTGGCGATTCTGCTGACCACCAACCTGATCAACATTGCGCTGAATCTGTGGTTCGTCATCGGTCTGGACTGGGGCGTGGTCGGCTCGGCCCGGGCCTCGGTGATTGCCGAATGGAGCGGCGCCCTGCTCGGTCTGCTGCTGACCCGCAAAGCCTTGCGCGCCTATCCCGGGCACATCGCCTGGGCTGCGCTGAAAGTGTGGCAGAGCTGGCGCCCGCTGCTGGCGGTCAACCGCGACATTTTCATCCGCAGTCTGGCCCTGCAATCGGTGTTTTTCCTGATCACCGTGCAAGGCGCGCGACTCGGTGATGCGACGGTCGCCGCCAACGCGCTGTTGCTCAACGGCTTGCTGCTGACGGCCCACGCGCTGGACGGTCTGGCTCACGCGGTCGAAGCCCTGTGCGGACATGCCATCGGCGCCCGCGATCGCCTGGCCTTGCGCCGCTCGCTGGTGGTGTCCGGTGGCTGGTCGCTGATCGCCAGCCTTGGCTTTGCCCTGCTGTTTTTACTGGCCGGGCATTTGTTCATCGAGATGCAGACCAACATCCAGAGCGTGCGCGACACCGCGTTCGTCTACCTGCCTTACCTCGCCGTGCTGCCATTGATTGCGGTCTGGAGCTACCTGCTCGACGGCCTGTTCATCGGCGCCACCCGCGCCCGGGAAATGCGCAATGGCATGCTGCTGACGGTGGTTCTGCTGGTGCCATTCGCCTGGGCATTGCAAGGTCTGGGCAATCATGGCCTGTGGATTACGTTCCTGCTGTTCATGGTGCTGCGCAGCCTGACGCTCGGCGCACAGGCCCTGTGGCTCAAGCGTAATGACGGCTGGTTTAACGGCGCTGCTCACTGAGCCGGCGTGTGTTCGATAAAGCCGACCACTTGATCGAGCACCGGCGCCAGCCGCCGCAGTGGCCGTGACAATGTCGCCACCAGCGTGATGTGATTGGGTCTCGAGTAATACAAGTCCTGCACCGGCACACCCGCCTCGCGCAGTTTATGGGCGAGACCGCCGGTGTTTCGCGTCGGGTTGACCAGATTATCCTTGCTCGCAGCAATCAGCAGCGCTGGCGGCGCGCCGCGATTGACATGGTTGATCGGCTGCGATTGCGGCGGTGAGTCCGGCCAGAAAAACACCGGGCGCACATCAGGATTCACGATTGGCAGAAAATCGTACGGCCCGGCCAGACCGATCCAGCCACTGATGTCCTTGGGCGACATCCCCACCGCTGCGAGCAAGTCGCCATCCAGCGCCAGCATCGCCGCGTTGTAGCCACCGGAGCTGTGCCCCATCAGATACAAGCGCTGCGGATTACCGGAAAACTCGCGAATGTGCGCACGGGTCCACGCCACCGCCCGCGCGTTGTCTTCAAGAAACAGTGGATAACGCACCTGCGGATACAACCGATAATCCGCCACGACCGCGACAATCCCCCGGGACGCCAGCGCCTCGCCAACAAAAGCGTAATCCTCGCGCGCGCCGCTGTTCCAGCTGCCACCGTAGAAAAACACCACGACCGGCGCATCGGCCAATGCATCACGCGGCACGTAGACATCGAGCTTCTGCCGGGGATCGTCACCGTAGGCAATGCCCGTGGTTTTTTCAAACGTGCTATCCGGGGTCAGCGCATTGAGCAGTTTTACCGGCGAACACGCACTGAGCAGCAACAGTACTAAAGCGCCGATCACTGCGCCGAACCCTTGCCGGAAAAAACCTGCCATACGCGTGAACCTCACGATTGATCGCCACCCCATTGGCGACGCACATGGTCGAGCCGCTCCTGCTGGGTCAGCCCCACCGGCGGCGGCACCAGCACGGCACGCGGATGCAGCAAGCGTAGCCACAACCAGCCATCGAGCACACTGCGGTCGCTGAAGCCCAGCGCCAGACCCTGTTGAACATGGGAGGCCATCGTTACGTAATCGGTTCCGAATGATTGGCACCAGCGCCAGATGTGCTGCTCCAACAGGCAGGTTTGCAGGCGTTCGCGCTGCCGTCGCGTAAGGCTTTCTTCGATGTTCAATGGTTCTACGGCAAGCCCGGGGTTGCGCAACTGCTGCCAGCCCTGACTGCCAATCGCACGATCGGCCCAGGTGCCACCGAACCAGCGCAATTGGCGGATCGGGCCAAGCCAGCGACTCAATTCGCCAGCGTCACAGGCGTCGAAGAAATAGCTGGCGGTCTGGCGATTGTAATAACTGAGCAAGGCCCGATGGTTCAATCCGAACGAGACCGTGAGCATGCGTTGCAAGTGGCTCAGCAGTTCAGGCGCCGGCGCCTCGCTGCCGAGCAGCAAGCCGCGCCAGGTATCCGGATCGCGTTGACACAACGACCCCAGCGCCTGGCTATCACGCAGGTCGATCAGCACCGGGCCGTGCTCGCTGACCGGCTCGAACTCGGTACCGTCAAACAGCCAGAAGCGCCGCACGTCGGCGAAAGCCTGTCGCAGTAACGTCAAGGCCCGCGCTGCATCCGGGCCGTCGAGCAACAGCCATTGCGCCATCGGCTCCAGCGCCGCACCGCTCATGTTGCGCCGCTCTGTTCAAGCGCGGTGAGTAACCGACAACTGCAGACGACCTCTGTGCAGTGGCTGAAACTGCCGCCTCCGGGCATCAGGCATAGCAACAAAAGCGGCTCGCCGGACGTCAGCAATTGCTGCAAGCCTTCACTGACCAATTTCTCCGGCAATGGTGGTGGCGGGTCATCGGTGATGTTCGGGGCGGCAACCGGTGGTTGCAGAACCCCGCTGATCATCGGCTGATCCGGATCGCCTTCAAAGAAGCTCACCACTACCTCGACGCCATCGCCCAGCGCCGCCAGCGGCGCATCAGCCAAGGCTGGCGCGAGCGGCAGCCAACAGTGACTCGGCGCCGCACCTTCACCCTGATAGAGCCAGTCGAACTGCACCGCCACCGGGCGAAAATGATCGGGCTGCGGTTCGTCGACCGCCACCACCCAGGCCCGTTGCAGACTGTGCATACGCAGTCTCGACGGCTCGGCGGCCGACGCACACGCTGGCACCTGCTGCGCACCGAACAACCGGTTGGCATAAGGCAGATCAAGGGCCGGATCGGCGCTGTGTTCCACCTTGGTCAGCAACCAATGGCGATTGCATTCGGCGAAGGGATGCCCGACCAGACGCAGCCATTGGCCGCTACGCAACGCCGCCAGGTCACTGCGTCCTTCGGCCTGTGGTGCCAGCCAGGTGCCTTCGGCCTGACACGTTTCCTGCAATTGCCAATGGTGTACCGCGGGCCCGGCAAAAGGATCGCCGGGCTCGCCCTGATACAACGCGGCGTCAGCCAACGGCAACTGCGCCGGATCATCGCCGAATACCAGGCAATGGCCGCCGCGCTGGTGCTCGAAGAAATAGTGAATCCGCGCCTGCGCGCACAAGCGTTGCAGCAGTTGCAGATCCGATTCACGGTATTGCGTGCAGAACGTGCGCGCCGGGTAGTCGCCACGCAACTCGAAGCGGCGCTGCGCGCCGACGATGCCGTGCTCCCTGAGCACTTGCTCAATGATCTGTGGCACCGAACGGCCACTGAAAATCCGTTGACTGATCCGCAGATCGAGGCAGCCAAGTTTCGGCCCCAGGCGGATCCGGCTCAGTCTGGAACCGTGCCCCTGCTCATGCTGGACAAGGCTCTGCAATTGCCCGTGCACGCCCTCCCCCGACGGGCCGAAACACAGGAAAGCCGAACGGTAAAGCAGGCCGGCAAGGTCCAGTTGCGGATCGTCGATCAACACATCGATCTCGAACGCAAAGGGTTCGTTGAGGGCTTCGCTACCGGTAAAGGCCAGGACTTCGAAAGGGTCAGACAGGCCCGCTACATCGAGACGAAACGACGACTCGTTGACTGGATCGAACATAGGCGGATCTCTACAGGAGGGGCGGTCGGGGATTCTCGCCGAGAGCCATGGCCGAGTAGAGAGCTGAAGTACAACTTAGGAAATGACCTACGCGAAAAGCAGACCGGATGACTTTGCTGGCCAGGATAGCCAAGCATTTCGCGAAGATTTTGGGATGTATCCCACCGGGTCATCCGAATTTTCCACAGCCTGCGGGAAAATTTCAGACAACCCGGCGAGATCGCAACCTGGCCTCAGGAAGACAGGTAGGAGGAGCGGGTCAGGCCCAGACGCAAGGCATCGAGAAATTGCGTGCGCTCGCTGGCACTGATACGGGCACTGGCGCATTTGTCGCGATAGTGAGTCATCAGTTCTTCCGGCGACAGGTGCACGTAACGCAGCATGTCTTCGATGGTGTCGTGGGTTTCGATGCCGGCGTGGTACACGCTGCCATCGGCGTTCTGATAGATGTTCACCGAGTCGGTGTCACCGAACAGGTTGTGCATGTCGCCGAGGATTTCCTGATAGGCGCCGACCAGGAACACGCCCAGCAGGTAGTCTTCACCTTCGTTCAAACCGTGCACCGGCAGACTGGTCTCGATGCTCTGCTCGTCGACGTACTGGTTGATCTTGCCGTCGGAGTCGCAGGTCAGATCCTGCAGCACCGCGCGACGCAGCGGCTCTTCGTCGAGACGGTGCAGCGGGATGATCGGCAGCACCTGATCGATTGCCCAGGTGTCCGGCAGGCTCTGGAACACCGAGAAGTTGCAGATGTACTTGTCGGCCAGTTTGTCGTTGAGTTCGTCGAGCACTTGGCGGTGCGAACGCTGACGTGCTTTGAGCGAGTTGTGCAGGCGACGGCACACCGCGAAGTAGCACTGCTCGGCCAGGGCTTTTTCAGCCAGGGTCAGCTTGCCGTCGGCGTACTGTGCAGCCACGTCGCTCATGTAGTGGGTGGCGCGCCAGTAGGTCTCGGTGACCATTTCAATATCTGTAGGGCCGAGCAGGTCAACCAGCCACTGCACGGTTTCCGGCAGGTTTTCCTTGTTTTCGATCAGCGGGATTTCGTCGTTGTGTTTCTCGACGTCGGTCACCTGCACCACCAGCATGGCGTGGTGCGCGGTCAGCGAACGGCCGCTTTCGGAGAAAATGTGCGGATGCGGCAGGCTCTGCGCATCGCAGAATTCCTTGAGCATGCCGACCACGACACCGGCGTAATCGTCCATGTCGTAGTTGATCGAACTGGCGTTGCGCGAGTGGGTGCCGTCGTAGTCAACGCCCAGACCGCCACCGACGTCGATGTGATCGACCGGCAGACCGAGATTGCGCAGCTCGCCGTAGTAACGGATCGCTTCTTTGAAGCCGTGCTGATAGTCAGCCAGGTTGGCAATCTGCGAACCCATGTGGAAGTGCAGCAGGCGAATGCCCTGATCCAGGCCGGCCGCGCGGAAGCGCTCGACCACCGACAGCAACTGCGCCGCCGACAGACCGAATTTGGATTTCTCGCCACCGGTGTCCGCCCACTTCGACGACGCCAGCGACGACAGACGCACGCGCAGGCCAACCTGTGGCTTGACCTTCAGCGAGGCGGCCTCTTCGATCACCAGACCGACTTCGGATTCTTTCTCGATCACGATGAACACGTTGTGGCCGAGCTTCTGGCCCATCAGCGCCAGACGGATGAACTCGCGGTCCTTGTAGCCGTTGCAGACGATGGTGCCGCCCTTCGGCGCCAGTGCCAGCACCGCCAGCAGCTCAGGCTTGGAGCCGGCTTCCAGACCGATGGAGACGTCCTGGGTGGCGATGATGTTCTCGATCACCGCTTCTTGCTGGTTAACCTTGATCGGGTAAAGCGCGGTGTACTTGCTCTGGTATTCCAGGCGCTCGATGTTCGAATCGAAGGCGCCGGTCAACTGACGTACACGGTCTTGCAGGATGTCGGGGAAACGAACCAGCAACGGCAAGGACAAACCGCTTTTGCGCAGTTGGTCGACTTGCTCGAACAGGTCGATAGGCGAGCTGCTCGGGCCGTTCGGACGAACTTCGACGCGACCGGCGTCATTGATCGCGAAATACCCGGCCCCCCAATGGCGAATCCCGTAAACACTGCGGCTGTCCGCAACTGTCCATTGGCTGCCATCGTCTTTGCGTGTGCGTCGTACGGACATCGAAGTCCCCTATAAAGAAGTCATAGTGCGTTACCTGAAATGCAGGCTGGCGCAGTCTAAAGAATGAAAATGACGGTTCGTCAGCGCGGCGGTAGACCGCGCTGACCGCGTGGAGTTTAGAAACCGGTCATGAACAGGCTCTGTGAAAACCATGGAGACGACGCCGGAACTGACAACCATCAGCACCGGATCAAGCCGCAGGTGGTTTTCACAGAGGCTGCTAGCCGCCGGACTTCTTCGCTTTGAAACCGTGCTTGATCAGTTCAGCCAAGAGTAGCTCGACATGATCGCCCTGGATTTCGATGATCCCGTCTTTCAAGGCTCCGCCGGTGCCGCAACGTTTCTTCAACGTTGTAGCCAGCTCCTTGAGTGCGTCTTCGGCCAGGGGCAAGCCGGTGATGGTGGTCACCGTCTTGCCGCCACGGCCTTTGCTTTCGCGACGCACGCGGGCAATGCCGTCTCCGGCCGGGATCACGGTTTGTTTGCAGATACAGGCGTCAACCGGCTTACTGCATTCCGGGCAATGACGACCTGCGTCGGTGGAAAATACCAGACCGCCCAGGGCGGCGAAGGATGCGGCTTTTTTGGCCACCGGCAATCCTCTTGGGAGGACAAAGACTGATCGCGACCTTGGGCAAGGTCATCGACCGCGAAGCCCCACTCAGGCAGGGGCAGCGCTACTGCACCGATGCTTCAACAAACGCAGGCCGGTACAGCTTGAAAAGGTCGCGCAGTGTAACGGCAAAAAACCCAATTGCTAAGTGCCAATCGGCGCCAATTTATGTGTTCTTTGCGACGTCGTTTTGTTGAGCCTTGAGATAGCGCTGCAACGCTGCCAAAGAGTCCGGGCAATAGGGCTTTCGCTGGATTTCCTGCATGACTTGCTCGACCGGGATAAAGCGCGCTTCCAGCACTTCTTCCGGTTGCAGTTTCAGAGGCCCATCCCACACGGCGGAAAACGCCGAGCACCACAGGCGGTTGCCGGTGTCCTCGAAGTAGAAATGGTCGTGAGCGGTGAGTTCCACGCCACTGACGCCCAACTCTTCTTCCAGCTCACGGGCCGCCGATTCGGCGTAGGTTTCATCGGCTTGCACCATGCCGCCCGCCGCCACGTCCCAGTAACCGGGATAAATGGCTTTGCTCAAGGTGCGCCGATGCACACAAAGCTCACCAGCGGAATTGAACAACATGATGTAAGTGCCCCGCCCGATCAGCCCGCGTTCGCGCAAATCGGCACGCACCAAGGCGCCGAGCAGGTTGTCCTGCTCGTCGACCCAGGCGATCTGTTCGGCATCCGAGGCGGCGCGATGGGCCGCCTCTTTGGCGTTGTGGCTCATGAATCAACCCTGGTTGAGCAGTTGACGCAAGTCGATGACTGCCGCGTTGGCCCGGGAAATATAGTTGGCCATGACCAGCGAGTGGTTGGCCAGCACGCCGAAGCCGCTGCCGTTGAGAATCATCGGGCTCCAGACAGGCTCTTGCGAAGCCTCCAGTTCACGAATGATCTGACGCACGCTGACCGTAGCGTTCTTCTTCGCCAGTACGTCGGCGAAGTCGACTTCGATGGCACGCAGCAGATGCGACAGTGCCCAGGCCTGACCACGCGCTTCGTAGAACACGTTGTCGATCTGCATCCACGGGGTTTCGACGATTTCTTCATCAACCTGCGGTACTTCACCCACAGCCGGTGTTTCGGTTTTCAGCGCCGTATTGAGTTTGACTCGACCGACACTGGCCGACAGTCGCTGGGACAACGAACCCAGACGGGTGCCGACATCGCCCAGCCAGTTGTTCAGGTTGTCGGCGCGGGCATAGAACAGCGCGTTTTTCTGCGATGGATCAGACAGACGTGCCTGATAGCGGCTCAGGGAATTGATGCCTTCCTGATACTCCGACTCGCTGGACGGCAGGATCCAGCTCTTGTTGTCGAAGTTGAAGCGCGGTTCGGCCTTGGCCAGATCGGCGTCTTCGGCCGATTGCGATTGCGAACGGGCAAAGTCTTTGCGCAGGGCGCGGGTCAGGTCACGCACCTGCACCAGCACGCCGTATTCCCAGCTCGGCGTGTTGTCCATCCACAAGCCCGGCGGGAAGCGGTCGTTGGAAATGTAGCCGCCCGGCTTGTCGAGCAGGGTGCCGGCGACGGATTTCAGGGTTTCCACCGTGGTGTAGCCGATGACCATCTGCTTGCCTTCTTTCTCGGCAGCCACTTGTGCGTTCTGCGCCACGGGAAACAGCGCCGGTTCCTGGCTCCAGTACCAACCAAGACCGATGGTTACCAACAGGTAAATGCCGACCAGGGTGGCCAGCGCGCGGCTGAACAACAGCCCGCCAACATAGCTGCGGGTGGCCGACTTGGGCTCGGCGGCACGTTCAGGCGCGGCGCCCGCGCGGTTTTTCCAGTCCAGCATGGCGATATCCTTTCAATCACTTGGGTTCAACGGTTCGACCACAACCATACAACAACGTGCCTTGGGCCGGCACCCGCCAGTAAAGATAAGCCGCAAATCGTGTGTACGCTTGACGCATCTGTCAGAACTAGGGGAATCCCTGATGTCATCTCCTCTGACGCATCAGCGCAGAGTATTGAAAACAATCGAAAAGCATATTCACCACGCTGATGTGAGCGGCGCTGCAAATCTTCCCGAATCTACCCGGCCTTGGCGGCAAGCCCCTGACTCTCGGGCACATGCCCGACGAACAGGTCAAAAACAAAACCGCTCGGTCAGAAACTGAATAGTGACGCATTGCAGATTATTGACGTGTGACACTCGTCTAAGGGAAAAGAGGTGCTAGCATAGAGCCACCAGTCGACCTCAGCATGCAGCCTAACTAGTAGTCAGGATATGACCGAGCCAGAAGACCCCAGCCGTGAGCGTCTCAAGCACCACTTTGCCCAGCGGGTAATTCATCAGGCACGTCAGATTCTTGAGATATGGCAGCGCCTGCAACGCAGTGAATGGTCCACCGTCGACCTCGCCGAACTGAGCGAGGCCAACCTGCGTCTGTTGCGTTTTGCCGAGCGCTTCGAACAGCCTGAGCACACCCAGCTCGCGCGCCACATCGGCCAGTCGCTGGAAGCAGTGGACGCCAATCGCGGTCGCCTCAGTAGCGGCCTGATCACCGACCTCAATCGTTTGATGCAGCGCTTGTCGCGTACCGGCCTGCGCCATGGCGATCAGCTCGATCAGACTTTCCTGCCGCCGCTGCGCAAACCGATCTACGTGATGCTGCAGGATTACGACCGCGCCGAACGGCTGGCCAAACAACTGGAATTCTTCGGCTTGAGCGCGCAGGCACTGGACAGCGTGGCGGCGTTTCGCTCATCGATGGTCGAGCGCTTGCCCGCCGCAATCGTCATGGACGTGGACTTCAGCGGCGCCGGCGTAGGCCTGAAGCTCGCCGCCGAAGCTCAGGTCGGTCTGGATGAGCCGCTGCCGCTGTTGTTCTTCAGCCTGCACGAAACCGACACGCCGACCCGTCTCGCCGCAGTGCGCGCCGGGGGCCAGGAATTTCTCACCGGCACCCTCGAAGCATCGAGCCTGCTGGAGAAGATCGAAGTCCTGACCTGCGTCGCCCAGTACGAACCTTATAAAGTGCTGATTATCGATGACTCCCGCGCCCAGGCCTTGCACACCGAGCGCCTGCTCAACAGCGCCGGGATCGTCACCCGTACCTTGATCGAACCGATTCAGGCGATGGCCGAACTGGCGGACTTCCAGCCGGATCTGATCATCCTCGACATGTACATGCCGGCCTGTACCGGCACCGAATTGGCCAAGGTGATCCGCCACAACGACCGCTACGTCAGCGTGCCGATCATTTACCTGTCGGCCGAGGACGATCTGGATAAACAGCTCGACGCCATGAGCGAAGGCGGCGACGACTTCCTCACCAAACCGATCAAGCCACGACATCTGATTACCACCGTGCGCAACCGCGCCGCCCGTGCGCGCAATCTGAAAGCGCGGATGGTGCGCGACAGCCTCACCGGCTTGTACAACCACACGCACATCCTGCAATTGCTCGAAGACTGCTCGTTCCGTGCCCGTCGAGAGAACAAGCCGCTGAGCTTCGCGATGCTCGACATTGACCACTTCAAGCGGGTCAACGACAGCCACGGCCATCCGATGGGCGACCGAGTGATCAAAAGCCTGGCACTGTTTCTCAAACAGCGTCTGCGCAAGACCGATTTCATTGGCCGATACGGTGGCGAAGAGTTCGCCATCGTCATGCCCGACACCGATATCGAAGCCGCGCACAAAGTGCTCGATGAGATTCGCCAGCGTTTTGCCGAAATCCATTACCCGGCCCAGCCGCAAGACTTGTGGTGCACCTTTAGCGCCGGGGTTGTGGAGATGCGCGATGACTCCGATAGCCTGATGATGGCCAGCCAGGCCGACGAGGCGCTTTACCGTGCCAAGGGTGCCGGACGCAATCGGGTGCAGACCGCGCGGGACACAAAGCAAAGTGCCACTTTTTCATCGGAATCCACTGATTCGGTCATAACCCTGTAACAGAATCGCAATAAATTCAGGCGCTTACCATTTCTGCCGTTGGTAGCCGTCATGCGCCTGAAGTTGCTCACCAATCTCAATACTCTGCTGCTGGTCGCCGTGTGCCTGGCACTCGGCGCCACGCTGTGGTGGTCGCAAAAAGCTCTGGAACGTCCTTATCTGTTGATGGAGCGTTATTTGGGGCTGTCGCAGCAATTTCAGAACGAGGTGGCGCGCAACGTCGAGGATTACCTCGCCAGCGGTGATGCCCTGCGTCTGAGCAGCGCCAGTCAGGCCATCGATAGCGTGCAGAAAGAACTCGGCGAACTGCCGCCCGCTCTGGCCGACACCCTGCGCCCGAGCATCTCAGGCCTGGAAGAATTCAGCAAAACCGACTTGCTCGCCGCCGGCAAACTCGCCGGTGATCCGCAGGCATTGCTGTTGCAGGCCGAACGCGAACTCAGCGCCAGCCTCGACCAACTCAGCACCTATGCCAATGGCAACGCGACTTGGCTCGCGCCACTGCTCGCCGCCTCACAGCATCTGGGCAAGCTGTCGCTGGCACGGGACAAACTGGTCAGCAGCGGCCGCAGCGAACTGGCCGCTGACGTCGAGCGCGAAGTCGACAACATCCGCACTCAGGCGCAGGCGATTGATGCCCTGCCCCTTCTCGGCGTGATCGCCAGCAACGAATCGAGCAGTGATGACTTCGCGGCGATGATGGGCATCGAAAGCACGGAAAAAGCCGTCGCCGAAGACGCTGGTGTCGGCCTCAAACGTGAACTCAACAGCCTGCTCGGCCGCTACCCGGCAGAATTGCAACGCACCCGCGAGCAGATTCAGAAACGCACCGATCTGAGCACCGCGACCCACCTGAAAATCGCTGCCGTGCAGCAAGCCATCGCAGGCCTGGAACCGGTAGTGCGCGCCCAGCACGGGCAAATCCAGGGCGAAGTACGACTGATGCAAGGCGTGATGATCGGCCTGATTCTGCTGATCGCACTGCTTATCGACACCCTGCAGCGCCGCCTGGCCCGCACACTGACCAATCTTGCGCCAGCATTGTCGACCTGGGCCGAAGGCGATTTCAGTCAAGACATTCAACTGGGCAAGACCAACCGCGAATTGCACGACATCGAAGCGTCGCTCAATCGCTTGCGCGCGTATCTGGTGGATCTGGTCGGTACGATTCGCGGCAACGCCGAGCAAGTGGCGGGCAGCAGCCGCACCCTCGCCGAACTGAGCAACGATTTGCACAGCGGCGCCGAGCATCAGGCCGGGGATACGGCATTGATTCGCGATTCCCTCGGCGAACTGGAGGCCACTATTCAGCAAGTCGCCGGGGATGCCCGTCAGGCGGCCGATGCCAGCCGTCATGCAGGTTTGGCCGTCGAACATGGCCAAACCGTCATCGGCCAGAGCCTCACCGGACTGCACGCTTTAGTCGGCGAGGTGCAAGGCAACGCGCAGATGATCGAACATCTGGCCGAAGAGTCGGCGACCATTGGCGGCGTATTGACGGTGATCCGCTCGATTGCCGATCAGACCAACCTGCTGGCGCTGAACGCGGCGATTGAAGCGGCACGCGCCGGGGAAATGGGCCGTGGATTTGCCGTGGTGGCCGAGGAAGTGCGTTCGCTGGCGCAGCGCACCGCCGGGGCGACAGCGGAGATTCAAACCCTGATCGCCGGCCTGCAAACCGCCGCCCGGCAATCGGTCGAAGGCATGCGCGCTCAGGTCGAGCACGCCGAAGCCACGGCCAATCAGGCGCAAGCGGCGGACGGCGCGCTGGACAAGATCGTCGGGGCGATCCAGACCATTTCCGACACAGCGATCCGCATCGCCGATATCACCGCGCAGCAGAGCGGCGCGGTCAGCGAGATTCGCGATCACAGCGAGCGGATTCATCAATTGGGTGGGGATAACTTGCTGCGCATCGGCCAGGGCCGTGAACAGGGCGAGAACCTGCTGGTATTGGGCGGGCAGTTGCATACGGCCGTTCAGGCCTTCCGTGTCTGATAAATCGCCTTCGCGAGCAGGCTCGCTCCCACAGAGGTGTGCATTCCAATGTGGGAGCGAGCCTGCTCGCGATAACGCCAGATCAATCACCACAATGACCGGATCAGATCACTCGGTCACAAATTTTGCGCAAACATCGGCCATCGTGCTGGCTATTGCATAGAACTGGACAGTCACAAAGTCTTTGCGGCATAGTCGCCGGGTTCTGACGACTGCTTATTCATAACAAGGACACGCAGATGGCAACCCTACTGGTGCTGCACGGCCCCAACCTGAACCTGCTCGGCACCCGCGAACCGGGCACCTATGGGTCGACGACCCTGGCACAGATCAATCAGGACCTGGAGCGCCGCGCCCGTGAAGCCGGCCATCATCTGCTGCATCTGCAAAGCAATGCCGAGTACGAATTGATCGATCGCATCCACGCCGCGCGCGGCGAAGGTGTGGATTTCATCCTGATCAATCCAGCAGCTTTTACACATACAAGTGTTGCATTACGTGACGCGCTGCTGGGAGTGAGCATCCCATTCATCGAAGTGCATTTGTCCAACGTGCACAAACGCGAACCTTTCCGCCATCACTCTTACTTCTCCGATGTAGCGGTAGGAGTGATCTGCGGCCTTGGCGCCAGCGGTTACCGACTGGCCCTGGAGGCTGCACTAGAGCAGCTTGAACAACAAGCTATACGCCCCTGACCGACCCTTGGGAGTTGATGATTCATGGATATCCGTAAAGTTAAGAAACTGATCGAATTGCTGGAAGAGTCCGGCATCGACGAGCTCGAGATCAAGGAAGGCGAAGAGTCCGTACGCATCAGCCGTCACAGCAAGACCCCGGCTCAGCAGTACTACGCACCTGCACCGATGCAAGCACCGGCTGCCGCACCTGTTGCAGCCGCTCCTGTTGCTGCTGCTGCCCCGGCTGCCGCTGCTGCTCCAGCGTTGAATGGCACTGTTGCCCGTTCGCCGATGGTTGGCACGTTCTATCGCAAGTCTTCGCCAGCCTCGCCGTCCTTCGTTGAAGTCGGCCAGACCGTGAAGAAAGGCGACACCCTGTGCATCGTTGAAGCCATGAAGATGATGAACCACATCGAAGCTGAAACCAGCGGTGTGATCGAGTCCATCCTCGTCGAAGACGGCCAGCCGGTTGAGTACGACCAACCGCTGTTCACCATCGTTTGAACTGCGGAGAGCCTTTGATGACTGCGAAGTTGGAAAAAGTTCTGATCGCTAACCGCGGTGAGATCGCCCTGCGGATTCTGCGTGCCTGCAAAGAGATGGGCATCAAGACCGTCGCCGTTTACTCCAAGGCCGACAAAGAGCTGATGCACCTGGGTCTGGCAGACGAATCCGTCTGCATCGGCCCGGCGTCTGCCGCTCAGTCTTACCTGCACATCCCGGCCATCATCGCTGCGGCTGAAGTGACTGGCGCTACCGCCATTCACCCGGGCTACGGTTTCCTCGCGGAAAACGCCGATTTTGCCGAGCAGGTCGAG
Organism: Pseudomonas sp. LBUM1648; assembly: GCF_059716145.1. Lineage (NCBI taxonomy): Bacteria > Pseudomonadati > Pseudomonadota > Gammaproteobacteria > Pseudomonadales > Pseudomonadaceae > Pseudomonas > Pseudomonas sp. LBUM1648. The sequence continues at coordinate 735,643 of NZ_CP166808.1, read as the reverse complement.
AACTCCGGCTTCGCCTTCATCGGCCCGAAAGCCGACACCATTCGCCTGATGGGCGACAAGGTATCGGCCAAGCACGCGATGATCGAAGCGGGTGTGCCAACCGTTCCAGGTTCTGACGGCCCACTGCCGGAAGACGAAGAAACGGCGCTGCGTATCGGTCGTGAAGTCGGCTACCCGGTGATCATCAAAGCCGCTGGCGGCGGTGGTGGTCGCGGCATGCGCGTGGTTCACAAGGAAGAAGACCTGATTTCCTTCGCCAAACTGACCCGCACCGAAGCAGGCGCGGCGTTCGGCAACCCGATGGTGTATCTGGAAAAATTCCTGACCAACCCGCGTCACGTGGAAGTCCAGGTTCTGTCCGACGGCCAGGGCCACGCCATCCACCTGGGCGACCGCGATTGCTCGCTGCAACGTCGTCACCAGAAGGTTCTCGAAGAAGCGCCGGCACCGGGCATCGACGAGCAGGCGCGCCAGGAAGTTCTGGCTCGCTGCGTCAAGGCGTGCATCGACATCGGCTACCGTGGCGCCGGCACTTTCGAGTTCCTGTACGAGAACGGTCGTTTCTACTTCATCGAAATGAACACCCGTGTTCAGGTGGAGCACCCGGTTTCGGAAATGGTCACCGGTATCGACATCGTCAAGGAGATGCTCAGCATCGCCGCTGGCAACAAGCTGTCGTTCACGCAGGATGACGTGGTGATCCGCGGTCACTCGCTGGAATGCCGGATCAACGCTGAAGACCCGAAAACCTTCATGCCGAGCCCGGGCACGGTCAAGCATTTCCACGCCCCAGGCGGCAACGGCGTTCGCGTCGATTCGCACCTGTACAGCGGTTATGCGGTTCCGCCGAACTACGACTCGCTGATCGGCAAGCTGATCACTTACGGCGCTACCCGCGACGAAGCCATGGCGCGCATGCGCAATGCCTTGGACGAAATCGTGGTTGACGGGATCAAGACCAACATCCCGCTGCACCGTGATCTGGTTCGTGACGAAGGCTTCTGCAAAGGGGGCGTGAACATTCACTACCTCGAGCACAAGCTGGCTGGCGAGAAGCACTAAGCTTCAGCCCGCACCAGACAAAGCCGCCTTCGGGCGGCTTTGTTGTTTCTGCAGTAAATATCAAAAGATCGCAGCCTTCGGCAGCTCCTACATGTGTAATGCATTCCCCTGCAGGAGCTGCCGCAGACTGCGATCTTTTGATCTTCGACCATAGTCGTGTTCTGCGGCGCGCTCGCGTAAACTTGCGCGCTTCTCGCTGGCCGCTAGGCTGCAATCATATTTTTTCAAAGGTGCCCGCCATGCCTTGGCTGCAAGTACGACTCGCCATCAGCCCGGAACAAGCCGAAACCTACGAAGACGCTTTCCTTGAAGTGGGCGCCGTATCGGTGACATTCATGGACGCCGAAGATCAGCCGATCTTCGAGCCGGAACTCAACACCACACCGCTGTGGGCGCACACGCACTTGCTGGCCCTGTTCGAGGGCGGCACTGAAGCCGCACCGGTACTGGCCCATCTGGAATTGCTGACCGGCAGCCCGCTGCCGGAGCATCACAGCGAAGTCATCGAAGACCAGGATTGGGAACGCAGCTGGATGGACGGTTTCCAGCCAATGCGTTTCGGCCAGCGCCTGTGGATCGTGCCGAGCTGGCACGCCGCTCCGGAGCCTGACGCGGTCAACCTGCTGCTCGATCCGGGTCTGGCGTTCGGCACCGGCACGCACCCGACCACCGCGCTGTGCCTGGAATGGCTCGACGGCCAGGATCTGAAAGACTGCAACGTGCTGGACTTCGGCTGCGGCTCGGGGATTCTGGCCATCGCCGCCCTGTTGCTCGGCGCTAAAGAAGCAGTCGGCACCGACATTGACGTGCAGGCGCTGGAAGCCTCGCGTGACAATGCCGGTCGCAACAACATTGCCGACGAGCTGTTCCCGCTGTACCTGCCGGAAGACCTGCCGCAGGTCAAAGCCGACGTGCTGGTTGCCAACATTCTGGCCGGCCCGCTGGTTTCGCTGGCTCCGCAACTGTCCAGCCTGGTCAAGTCCGGGGGGCGTCTGGCGCTGTCTGGCATCCTCGCCGAACAAGGTGAAGAAGTCGCTGCCGCTTATGCTCAGGACTTCGATCTCGACCCGATCGCCAATCGCGATGGCTGGGTGCGCATTACCGGGCGTCGGCGCTAGAATGGCCGCCTGCATAATCCGGATCGCCGCATGACCGACAGTTTCGTCACTCAGTGCCCGCATTGCCAAACCAGCTTCCGTGTCAGCCATGCTCAATTGAGCGTGGCCCGCGGGGTGGTTCGCTGCGGCTCTTGCCTGCAAGTGTTCAACGCCGCCAAACAGCTGCTTGAGCAACACGCTGGCAAGGACGCGGTGACGCCGGTCGCGCCGCCGATTGAAACGCTGCCCGTCGAGGAGCTACCGCTTGTCGAGCCCCCGGCCATCGTCGAGCCGCCCGCGCCGCGCGCCATCAGCCAAAAGCAGTGGAGCGCCTCGGAGCTGGACCTCGACAGCCTGGATCTGGACGAAGAACTCGCCCGTCTCGAACAACGGGAAATCCAGCCGACCACCGAATTCGGTCGTCCGCGCGAAGACTCCCTGAGCGCCCGGCGCGATAGCCCCGAAGCCGATGAAACCGTGTGGCGCGACAGTCTGTTCAGTGCGCGTGACGACGAGCACACGCCCACGCCCGAGGCAGAAGACGAAGCCGATCCGCAAATCCTTGACGTCGAACAGGTAAAAACCACGCGCACCGAGCCCTCGCTGTCGCTGGAACCGGTGGATCTGGACGACGAGCCGGCGATCCCGCAACTGCGTCTGCACGATCCGATTGATCCGAATGCCCGTCGCGAGCACCTGTCCGCCAGTGACGAAGCCGATGACGACGATCTGCCTGCAATCGAGCCATCGCGCAAAAAACGCGAACGCGCAGAACCCGGCGTGCGCGCCGAAGTGTTGCAGGACCTGACTGACGACCCGCTGCAACTGGACTGGCAGAAACGCCGCTCGCCGTGGGGTCGACGCCTGCTATGGCTGACGCTGGTGCTGCTGGCCGCCGGTGGTTTGGCTTTCCAATACATCGCCTATCATTTTGATGAACTGGCACGTCAGGATCAGTATCGTCCATGGTTCCAGCAAGTCTGCCCGCAGATCGGTTGCACAGTGCCGTCCAAGGTCGACATCGCCAAAATCAAGAGCAGCAATCTGGTGGTGCGCAGCCATCCGGAGTTCAGCGGTGCGCTGGTGGTCGACGCGATCATCTATAACCGCGCGACGTTCTCCCAGCCGTTTCCGCTGCTGGAACTGCGTTTTGCCGACCTTAACGGCCATCTGATCGCCAGTCGCCGCTTCAAACCCGGCGAATACCTCAACGGCGACCTCGAAGGTCTGGCGGAGATGCCGCCGCAAACGCCGATTCACATCGCTCTGGATATTCTCGATCCAGGCCCGAAAGCGGTGAATTACAGCCTGAGTTTTCACTCGCCCGAGTGAATTGCTTCACCGCTTCTTGATTGACGGCAATTTTCTGACTTCGCGCCGCGCAACCAAACCGCTGGCGATAACGGAATAACTGTTCAGATTTTGTTCAATTCAGCCTTTATCCAGTCATCGAGAGCGGGTATCATGCCCACCCTTTTTCGAACTCTCATGATCCGGCCCCACTTCAGGGAAGTCCTATGTCGGCGGTACGCATCGGCCCATATACATTACAGAACGGCTTGATTCTCGCCCCGATGGCGGGCGTCACCGACCAGCCCTTTCGTCAGCTGTGCAAGCGTCTGGGCGCGGGGCTTGTAGTCTCGGAAATGGTCACCAGTGACATGAGCCTGTGGAACACCCGCAAGTCGCGCATGCGCATGATCCACGAAGGCGATCCCGAACCACGCTCGGTACAGATCGCCGGTGGCGACGCGCAGATGCTGGCGGATGCAGCACGGGCCAACGTCGAACTGGGCGCACAGATTATTGATATCAACATGGGTTGCCCGGCAAAAAAGGTCTGCAACAAGGCCGCCGGCTCTGCGTTGCTGAAGGATGAAGCACTGGTCACCGAGATCCTGCAGGCCGTCGTGGCTGCGGTTGATGTGCCGGTGACCCTGAAGATCCGCACCGGATGGGATCGCGACAACAAGAACGGCCTGACCGTGGCAAAGATCGCCGAGCAGGCCGGGATCACCGCGCTGGCAGTGCATGGCCGCACTCGCGCCGATCTGTACACCGGCGAAGCCGAGTACGACACGATTGCCGCGATCAAGCAGGCTGTGTCGATCCCGGTGTTTGCCAATGGCGATATCGATTCGCCGGAAAAGGCCCGCTACGTGCTCGACGCGACCGGTGCCGATGGCCTGTTGGTAGGCCGTGCCGCCCAAGGGCGGCCATGGATTTTTCGCGAGATCGATCATTACCTGCGTACCGGCGAGAAATTGCCGGCCCCGCAACTGATCGAAGTGGAACGCATACTGCTAGAGCATCTGGCCGCACTTCACGCTTTCTATGGGGACGTGATGGGCGTGCGCATTGCTCGAAAGCATGTGGGCTGGTATCTCGCAACCTTGCCGGGCGCCAGGGAGTTTCGCGCCCACTTCAATCGTTTGGATGGTACGGAAACACAATGCGCCAACGTTCGGGAGTTCTTCGCCGAGCGTTACAAAAGCCTGACAGGGGACGAAGAAGGGGTGGCCGCATGACGATGATGACCGAGACTTTAGTGAGTGGAACAGCACCCGTGAGCGACAACGTGAATTTGAAACAGCACCTCAATACTCCGAGCGAAGAAGGCCAGACCCTTCGCGGGAGTGTCGAGAAGGCGCTGCACAATTATTTCGCCCACCTTGAGGGCGCGTCCGTCACGGATGTGTACAACCTGGTGCTCTCCGAAGTCGAGGCTCCCCTGCTCGAAAGCGTGATGAACTACGTCAAGGGCAACCAGACCAAGGCCAGTGAGCTGCTGGGACTCAACCGCGGCACGCTGCGCAAGAAACTCAAGCAGTACGATCTGCTGTAAGCATTCAATCAAACCAGAAAGGCGCCCGCGTAAAACCGGTCGCCTTTTTTGCTGACTTCCTTTGCTTTTGATGGAAATTGAGATGACCGACCAGACTACCCGCCTGCCGATCCGCCGCGCCTTGATCAGCGTTTCCGACAAGACCGGGATCCTCGAATTCGCCAAGGAGCTTGAAGCGCTGGGCGTCGAGATCCTCTCCACCGGCGGAACGTTCAAGCTGCTGCGCGACAACGGCGTTGCCGCAGTGGAAGTCGCGGATTACACCGGTTTCGCTGAAATGATGGACGGTCGGGTGAAAACCCTGCACCCGAAAATCCACGGCGGTATCCTCGGTCGTCGCGGTATCGACGACGCGATCATGAGCGAACACGGCATCAAGCCGATCGATCTGGTCGCGGTCAACCTGTACCCGTTCGAAGCCACCATCAACAAGCCAGGCTGCGACCTGCCGACCGCCATCGAAAACATCGACATCGGCGGCCCGACCATGGTCCGTTCGGCGGCGAAAAACCATAAAGACGTTGCGATCGTGGTGAATGCCAGCGATTACGCCAACGTCCTCGAAGGCTTGAAAGCCGGCGGCCTGACCTACGCTCAGCGTTTCGACCTGATGCTCAAGGCGTTCGAACACACCGCCGCCTACGACGGCATGATCGCCAACTACATGGGCACCGTGAATCAGGCTGCCGAGACACTGAGCACTGAAGGCCGCAGTGAATTCCCGCGCACCTTCAACAGCCAGTTCATCAAGGCTCAGGAAATGCGCTACGGCGAGAACCCGCACCAGAGCGCGGCGTTCTACGTTGAAGCCAAACCGGCCGAAGTCGGCATCGCCACCGCGACCCAACTGCAGGGCAAGGAACTCTCGTACAACAACGTGGCCGACACCGACGCCGCGCTGGAATGCGTAAAGAGCTTCGTCAAGCCTGCCTGCGTAATCGTCAAGCATGCCAACCCGTGCGGCGTGGCCGTGAGCCCGGACGCCGAAGGCGGCATCCGTCAGGCCTACGAACTGGCCTACGCCACCGACACCGAATCGGCGTTCGGCGGCATCATCGCCTTCAACCGTGAACTGGATGCCGAGACCGCCAAGGCGATCGTCGAGCGTCAGTTCGTGGAAGTGATCATCGCCCCGAGCGTCAGCGAAGAAGCCCGCGCCATCGTTGCTGCCAAAGCCAACGTGCGCCTGCTGGCGTGTGGCGAGTGGTCGGCTGACCGCGCTGCGGCCTGGGACTACAAGCGCGTCAACGGTGGCCTGCTGGTGCAGAGCCGCGACATCGGCATGATCGGCAGTGAAGACCTGAAAGTCGTGACCAAGCGCGCACCGACCGAACAGGAAATCAACGACCTGATCTTCGCCTGGAAAGTCGCCAAGTACGTTAAATCCAACGCGATCGTTTACGCCAAGAACCGTCAGACCATCGGTGTCGGCGCTGGCCAGATGAGCCGCGTAAACTCCGCGCGTATCGCCGCGATCAAGGCAGAACACGCTGGCCTGCAAGTAGCAGGTTCGGTGATGGCATCGGACGCGTTCTTCCCGTTCCGCGACGGTCTGGACAACGCGGCCAAGGTCGGTATCACTGCGGTGATCCAGCCAGGTGGTTCGATGCGTGATGCTGAAGTGATTGCTGCGGCTGATGAGGCCGGCATCGCGATGGTATTCACCGGCATGCGCCACTTCCGTCACTGATACACCGGTTCAAATGTGGGAGCGAGCCTGCTCGCGAATGCAATCTGTCAGTCATAGCTGTTTTGACTGACACACCGCTTTCGCGAGCAGGCTCGCTCCCACATAAAGCGCTCCAGCAGCGCCTGACAGAATTTTGAGGTTTTTGAAATGAATGTTTTGATCATTGGCAGCGGTGGCCGTGAACACGCCCTGGCCTGGAAAGTGGCTCAGGATCCGCGCGTGCAGAAGGTTTTCGTCGCACCGGGCAACGCCGGTACCGCGATTGAAGCCAAGTGCGAGAACGTCGCCATCGACGTGCTGGCCCTTGAGCAGCTCGCGGACTTCGCCGAGAAAAACGTTTCCCTGACCATCGTCGGCCCGGAAGTGCCGCTGGTCGCTGGTGTCGTCGACCTGTTCCGCTCCCGTGGCCTGGACTGCTTTGGCCCGACCGCGGGTGCTGCGCAACTGGAAGGTTCGAAAGCCTTCACCAAGGACTTCCTGGCACGCCACAAGATCCCGACCGCCGATTACCAGAACTTCACCGAGATCGAGCCGGCCCTGGCTTATCTGCGTGAAAAAGGCGCACCGATCGTAATCAAGGCCGACGGCCTGGCGGCCGGTAAAGGCGTGATCGTTGCGATGACCCTGGCCGAAGCCGAAGACGCCGTGCGCGACATGCTCGCCGGCAATGCTTTCGGTGACGCCGGTTCGCGCGTGGTCATCGAAGAGTTCCTCGACGGTGAAGAAGCGTCGTTCATCGTCATGGTCGACGGCAAGAACGTGCTGCCGATGGCCACCAGCCAGGACCACAAACGCGTCGGCGACGGCGACAGCGGCCCGAACACCGGCGGCATGGGTGCTTACTCCCCTGCCCCGGTGGTCACTGCCGACGTGCACAAGCGCGTGATGGACCTGGTGATCTGGCCGACCGTTCGCGGCATGGCCGAAGAAGGCAACGTCTACACTGGCTTCCTGTACGCCGGTCTGATGATCGACAAGGCCGGCAACCCGAAAGTCATCGAGTTCAACTGCCGTTTCGGTGATCCGGAAACCCAACCAGTGATGCTGCGTCTGCAGTCGAGCCTGGTGCTGCTGGTTGAAGCGGCGTTGGCGCAGGCGTTGGACAAGGTTGAAGCGCAGTGGGATCCACGTCCGAGCGTCGGCATCGTGTTGGCCGCTGGCGGCTACCCGGGCGACTACGCCAAGGGCGCGGCGATCAACGGTCTGGACGCAGCGGCAAGCCTGGAAGGTAAAGTCTTCCACGCCGGTACTGCGCTGAAGGACGGTCAGGTCGTGACCGCCGGTGGTCGCGTGCTCTGCGCCACAGCGATGGGCGCCAGCGTCGGTGCAGCGCAGCAGCAGGCTTACAAGCTGGCCGCAGCGATCGACTGGGAAGGCTGCTTCTACCGCAAGGACATTGGCTACCGCGCCATTGCCCGTGAACGTGGCGAAACCCAGGAGTAAGCTGTCGCTCAGGTTCGGCGCGGGATGCAGTCCCTCGCCGGGCTGTTCCGCTGCCGCGCATCGTTATATTCTGGCATCAACCTACGAAGGGATTTCGCCGTGCGCTGGCTCAGGATTGCCATAAGCTTCACCGTCACGTTGCTGACCTTGCTCTGCATGCTCCCGGCCCAGGCCACGCAAGGCAGTGGCTGGTCGGTATTGCTCGACGATCAGGGCGACCTTCAGCTGAGCGACATCCGCTCTGCCCGCTACATCAATCAATTCAGCCCTATCGACCTTGACCGCCTCACCGCGGCCGGGCCCGAGGGTGCTTTGTGGCTGCGTTTCAAGCTCGCACCCGGCCAGCACGAACAAGTGCTGCGCATCTTCGCCCCGGATCTGTCCCACCTGAATTTGTACGTGCTGGACGGCGACAAGCTGATCGAGCAACGCAAAACCGGCACCGACCAGCCCCAAGCCGAACGGCCGCTGCCAAGCAGTGATTTCCTGTTGCCACTGCCCCAGAGCGACAAACCCCTCGACATCTATCTGCGGATGGTCTCCGACCATCAGTTGCGCCCGCACATCACCTTGCAATCCGCCGTGATGAGCGCGGCCAATCACAATCAAACGCTGATCTTCGGTTTGCTGTTCGGCTGCCTCGGCATGTTGCTGCTGCACAACCTCGTGCGCTATGCCTACTCGCGTTCGCGCAGCAGCCTGTGGCTGGCCGTCTGCGAAGGTCTGCTGGGGCTCAGCCTGTTACTGCTGCTCAATCTCGCCGGCCCGTGGCTGCCGAACTGGCACGCGATCCAGACCCCGGGCGCTTATCTGGCATTGCTGCTGACAGCCCCGGCCGGGCTGATGTTTGCACTGCGCTTCTTCGCCCCACTCGGCCCGCATCCGCTGAACAAACTGCTGCTGGGCGACATTCTGTTCATCGTGATTTGCAGTCTGTTGCTGTTGTTCGTCAACACCCTGCCGCTGAACATCATCACTTACGCGCTGGTGGCACTGGCCGGCCTGAGCATGTTGTTTGTCGCGTTCTATCACTGGCAGAAAGGCTACCGCCCGGCACGCCTGTTCGTCGCGGCGATGGTGGTGTTCAACATCGGTACATTGATCATTCTTCCAGCCTTGCTGGGGCTGACACTGGTCGCACCGCAAGGCCTGATCATGACGTTGATGGCGTTCATCTGCATCAGCGGCCTGTTGATGAGCATCGCGCTGGGCGAGCGTCAGCGCAGCATCACCGAAAGCCGCTTCAGCATCAGCCGCGACCTCGCCGCCAGCAATGCCGAGATCAACGCCAAGGCCGAATTCCTCGCCAAGATCAGCCACGAGATCCGCACGCCGATGAACGGCGTATTGGGCATGACCGAACTGCTGCTCGGCACGCCGTTGTCGGTCAAGCAACGCGACTACGTGCAGACCATCCACAGCGCCGGCAACGAACTGCTGACGTTGATCAACGAGATCCTCGACATCTCCAAGCTCGAGTCCGGGCAGATCGAACTGGACGACGTGCAATTCGACCTCAACGCGTTGATCGATGACTGCCTGAGCATCTACCGCGCCAAGGCCGAACAGCAGAACGTCGAGCTGATCAGCTTCATTCAGCCGCAAGTGCCGCGCGTCATCAGTGGCGATCCGACCCGCCTGCGTCAAACCCTGTTAAGCCTTTTGGAAAATGCCCTCAAGAAAACCGCCGAAGGCGAAGTGCTGATCGTCGTCGCCCTCGATGAGCGCAACAGCAAACCGCGCCTGCGCATTGCCGTGCAGGACAGCGGCGTGCCGATGGAACAGGAGGAGCGTGATGCGCTCATGCACGCCGAACTTCACAGCAAGCACTTCCTCTCGGCCAATCGTCTGGGCGGCAATCTGGGGCTGGTGATCGCGCGGCAATTGATCCGCTTGATGAACGGTGAATTCGGCATCAAGAGCGGCGCCAATCAGGGCAGCACCTTGTGGCTGACCCTGCCGCTCGACCCTGATCGCCTCGAACACCCGACCTCTGATCTGGACAGTCCACTGCAAGGCGCGCGGGTGCTGGTGGTCGATGACAACGACACCTGCCGCAAAGTGCTGGTGCAGCAGTGCAGCGCCTGGGGCCTGAACGTCAGCGCCGTGCCATCGGGCAAGGAAGCGCTGGCCCTGCTGCGCACCAAGGCGCACCTGCGCGATTACTTCGATGTGGTGTTGCTCGACCAGAACATGCCCGGCATGACCGGCATGCAGCTCGCGGCCAAGATCAAGGAAGACCCGAGCCTCAACCACGACATCCTGCTGATCATGCTCACCGGCATCAGCAACGCGCCGAGCAAGATCATTGCGCGCAACTCGGGAATCAAACGCATCCTCGCCAAACCCGTGGCCGGCTACACCCTCAAGACCACCCTGGCGGACGAACTCAACCAGCGCAACAAAGGCCAGGTGGTGTTCCAGCCGCAAGTGCTCACCCCGGCCACAGCGGCCAAAGTGCCGAGCGACTTCCGCATCCTCGTCGCCGAAGACAACACGATTTCGACCAAAGTGATTCGCGGCATGCTCGGCAAGCTCAACCTGCAACCGGACACCGCCAGCAACGGCGAAGAAGCGCTGCAAGCGATGAAAGCCCAGCGTTACGACCTGGTGTTGATGGACTGCGAAATGCCGATCCTCGACGGTTTCTCCGCGACCCAGCAATTGCGCGCCTGGGAAGTCAGCAACCAACGCATCCGCACGCCGATCGTTGCGCTGACGGCGCACATCCTCGCCGAACACAAGGAACGCGCACGCCAGGCGGGGATGGATGGGCATATGTCCAAGCCGGTCGAGTTGTCGCAATTGCGCGAGTTGATCGAACACTGGGTCGCCCAGCGGGATGAGCAGAATCGGACGACCACGCAACCGTCGTGAGCCGACAGACCCGGTAGCGCCTGATAGACTCCCCCCACGACTTCCCTCGCCAGTGAGCGTGCACCATGCTCCACGTGTTATTCAGCGTTTACCTGAAGATGCTGGTGCTCTACAGCCCGTTCTTCGTGTTGTCCTGTTTTATCAGCCTGACCCGTGGTTATTCGCGCAAGGAGCAACGCCGCCTGGCCTGGAAAGTGGCCATCGCCACGCTGGTCTCCAGCGTTTTGCTGTATTTGTTCGGGCGGGTGATTTTCGATGTGTTCGGCATCACTGTGGATGCGTTCCGCATCGGCGCCGGCAGTGTGCTGTTCATCTCGGCCCTGGGCATGGCGCAAGGCAAGTCGGTGGTGCAAAGCGACAACGTACAGCAGGACGTAACTATCGTGCCGCTGACCATTCCGCTGACCGTCGGCCCCGGTACCATCGGTGCCTTGCTGGTGATGGGCGTCAGCCAGCCGCACTGGGACGACAAGCTCACGGCAATCATGAGTATTGCGCTGGCCAGTTTTACCGTGGGTGTGGTGCTGTACTTGTCCAACCGCATCGAACGGATTCTCGGCGACCAGGGTTTGCAGATTGTCAGTCGCTTGATGGGATTGTTCGTTTGCGCACTGGCGGCGCAGATCATCTTCACCGGGGTCAAAGGCTATCTGGTGCCCTGAGCCTCGGCGCCTGCGAGAGTCGCCTGACAGTAAAACGCCGCGAACGATAACGTTCGCGGCGTTTTGTTATCCGCCGGTTTTAGCTGGCGGCCGGCTCTGCGAGTAGCGTTTGCGGGGTGACGTTGGCCGTGCGTGCCGTCCTTGCCTGCAACCGCTGCACCCACGCAGAAATGGCGTGGGATTGCTGCTTGCCAAACGCCAGGAACACTTCACCGCGCAACGCCGGATCAGGGGAACACACATCACGGAAAATCAGCGTGTGTTCACTCTCAGGGTCAACGATCACCAGATGCTCCTCAACGATCTCGAACAGCAGTTTTTCCGGCGATTCAAAATCCCAAAGCAACTTGCCCGGCACTGCCGGCACTTCTCCCAGCGCATGCCGGCAATCGACGATGACAGCATCCAGTCTCTGCCAGGCAGCCTTTGACAAATGACAGGTCACGCCGCCCTGCCCCAGTCGCACAACCAACGTATTGATGTCATCGGGAAGCAGCGGTAGCAGATCATTCATTCTGTTATGGCCTTCAACGGTCAAGACTTGCCCATCGCGCTGGATGTAATCGAACGGCCCGATGCTGTGCTTGCCCGGATAAACCTGCACCGTTCCCTCCCGGCGCTGATGCAACAACACCTTGAACTGATTCCGGGTGCCCAGCATTACAAAGTCCGTGGGTAAATCGGTGGCGGCAATACTCACCAGTCGGGCGCTTTTCACGTCATACCATTGCAAATGATCTGGCCCGGACGCCACGGATACGAAGTCACCATGATCGGCACAAGCCAACAAGGTTTGCAGGCGTTGGATCAGAGGCGCGCCCTGCGCAGTCACCCAGCGACTTTCAACACCGATGACCACCGGCGCCTGCTGATGACCCAGTCGCAACGTGACACCCTCAACAGTGGTGCCCTGTAACCCGGCGCCATCGACTGTCACCTCGGCAAAATGCCAGGCGCTCCACACCCGCTCGGGAACCGGTAAAGCATCGCGGTGCAATAGCTGCTGACCCTCGCCAAAGGCGCGATCAAGCTGCTGCGGATCGACGAACGCCTGACGCCAGATTTCACCATCGGAAACACTGAACAACCAGGCCGTTCGATTATCCGGCGCCATGCCAAGCACGCGCACTGGCTTGTCGCGCCCCGGATCGCATAACAGCACGCGGTTGCTCATATGCCAGGCACTCAGTTGGCCATCACCGGCGGCATTGCGTAATCCGACAATCGCAAACCGCTCCACCGGGTAACGTTTGGAAATCGGTTCCAGTGCCTGCCACCAATGTGCACGCCCCTTGAGCCACTGCTCGCCGACACCGTGCAATTGCGCCTCACCTTGTGCGGTCAGGTTAAAGAGTCGGCCCTCTTCATCCAGTATCAGGTAGCCGTTCTCCACCGCCACAATCTGCTTGAGCCCTTCTGGTTCGACCCAACGATGCGACCACTGCTGCTTGCCCGGCGCCACGTCGCGCTGCAGTCGGCAAAGAACCTGGTCGAGGCGGTTGTAGATGAAATACACATCGCTTGCGCCCGTCATCGGCAGCAGCACCAGCTCGGTCAGATTCTTGATCGAGTCGGGCCAGCCACGGGCATGGCGAGGAAGCGGCAACGGGTGGATCAACAATCGATCACGGCTGCGAACCCATACGATGTCACGTCTGTCCGGTTCGAATTTCCAACTGACCGAAACGTAAGTCGCCGGCTGCCAGTCAACCGTCGTCGCACCGTCCCGTTCCGCACTGGGACGAGCCATCGTGTATTTGCCCAGCACCGTCGACCAGTCGGCCAGCGACTCGTGGGCGAACACGCTCGCTTGCAGCTCCCGCGCCATTGCATGGGTGACGGAACTCAGCAGCAACTGCTCCTGATGAATCAGGTAATTGAACCGGCGAGTGCCATAAGGGCTGCTGACGGTTTGTATCAAATGAATCACGCCGTGCTCATCGACTTCGACGGGGCCAATCGCACTTTCGCCCTCCGGCACCAGCAACCGGTATTGAACCTTGAGCAGCCCGCTGACCACATCGACCTGCCAGATGTTATAGCTGTCCGCCAGGTAGAAATAAGCAAATCCATTGGCCACCAAGGCCAGTTGCGCGTCCTCGGTATCGGCGATTTTCTCGTTGCGAATATAGAGAAAACGCTCTTCCCGGGCGTCATACCAGGCGGTGGTGTAACGCGGCTCCTGCGGCGATTCGAACGGGATCAACCAGTTATGAACCGGTGTATACGGCAGCACCAGACGATGCTCTCGGGCGAGGGTTTTGTAGTGTTCGAGCAACGCTTGTTCATCGAGCCCTTCATGCGCGCTTTGTTCAATGATGTTCACCTGACGCTTGCCGAAGTCAACGCTGAAGAGTTGCTGATTGGCCGTACGGATCAACACCGAGTGGCGTCCATGGCCGGATATCTTCAGGTGAACATCGCCGATGTACAGCTCGCCATACAGCTCGACCCGGATGTTCTCTTCATTGGCCCAGCCAGCCTGCAGCACCCAGCGGCCCTGCTTCTGACTCGGCGTGTGCAATTCGATGCTGGCGCCGTGATTGAGCAGCACGGAACAGGACGCACCGGCGCTGGAGATCCGATACGACACCTTGCCCCGCCAGGCAGTCGGCAGCGACGGCACTACCAAGGTGCGTTCGACCGCATCGAGGTGAACGTCGATGACGGTGTCGCGATACTCGGGAAACAGACGATGAACAATGTAATGCGAAGGAAACGAGTAAAACGAAAACAGAAACAGCCATTGACCATCTGCCATTTTTCTCTCCAGGCGCCGGGCGGTATCGAAACCGCGATCATGCCGCCAAGAGGCAAATGGTAGCGCCTTGTACTCATACCCATAACAAGTCTGAGGCGTACACGGCAGGACGATGGTTTGTCTGGCAGCCGGTAAGAACTGGACCTGTCCGGGCAAGCCTAACTGCTGACGGATATTGACCGCCCGAGCGTAATCGGAGTCGAAATCCGGGACGCCGAAATGGTCGCGCAATGGGTAGAGCTTCTGGCTGTCGAACAGCACCTTGCCAGCGGTCAGATCAATGCTTTTGACAATCAGCGACGGGTGCGCGACCCACGCCCCCAGCGCGTCATCGAAGCGGTAACCGAGCCCGCGATAGGCGCCTTCCATGTCTGCAAAAAACGCCCCGACATCCTGGGCGTTGCGCGCAATACCGGCAAACCCTTGGGCGAGCGCCGCGACACCGACCGCCAGCCCGCCCAGAATCACGCCGGCACCACCCAACACTGCAGCGGCGGTGGATGCGCCTGCCACGGCGGCACCAACCCCCCCGGCAGTCAATGCCAGGCTGGCCGAGTCAAAGGCCAACTGTGTCCCAAACTGTGCTTTTTCGACGTCGTTCTGTGCGCTCGCCAACTGGTAGATATCAAAACCAACGTTTGCCAGCCCCAGCACGGCGCCGACACCTTCATTGGCCGCATGTCCCAACGCTTCGGTGACGACCGAGGCACAGGTGCGGGCGATGATCTTCTCCTCCCCCAGCGCAGTTTTGACCAGTTGAATCAGACCGACTACATCTACGACATTGCCATGCACCAACTGCGCGTAATTGAGGTAGGCGTGCAGGCGCACCGCTGTGGTCAGCGTCCGATCCTCGCCTTCACGTCCACGCAAGGCATTCATCAGTGCCTGAATCGAAAACCCTGCGTTCAGGGTATGAACAGCGCCGGCCTCGGTAGGGTCCAGTACACCGACGCTGTCGATCGGTTTGCGTGCCAGAGTGGAGAACTGCTCGGACAGCCAGTTCTTGATCCGCAACAATCGGTGGTCATCACTGACCACTTGAACCACGTGTTCGGGCATCGAGGGGTCGACGAGGCTCAGCCGATATTTGCCTTCGGCGGTGATCTCCAGCGTTTCGAACAACGGCACCAACGGCGTGACCGAGGGATGCAGCTCTTGCAGCGCAGTGGTAGCGCCGGCGATCTGCTGCCCCCACCAATGGCCATCCAGCCCAAGCAAGCTGGCACCCAAATGCGAATTGTCGACCAGCGATCGACCATGGGCACTGTTCAGGCGCTGACGCAGCTTGCCTGGCGGTTGACCCGGGAGCGGATCGTTCGTCAGCACTTTCGCCACATCGATCCCGCCGGACAATGGCAAGGCCGCTACTTTTGCGCCATCCAGTTCAATCAGATCGAAGGTCGGACGGACACTGCCACCGTACGCGGCATAGTATTTGGCCATGCCCACTTTCAGAAAAAAGTGCTCGAGCGCCCGCTTGAACATGGCGGGGCTTTCAAATTCGAACAGACCGAAGTTGGGGTCGTAAAAATGATAGAGGGCTTGCGTACCCACAACGGTTTTCGCCACCAGCATCGAGTGGTTGTCAGAGTTGAGCATTAATGTTCGGGGGCTGGCATGGTTCTCCAGTGCAGCGGTGACCTGTGTCAGATCAGCACGACTGAGCGTCGTTCCCACTTCGCTCAGTTGAGCGCTTCGCAGCTCCTCCAGCACGTGCACGAAAGCCTGCGAATCACTCTGTTGCGGCTCAATGACGGACAGATAAAAACGTTCACGCAACCGATGTGAAGCCACTTCCCCGGTTGCGAAAGCGGCGGCCATCATCAGTGCCAAGGGATAACAGCGCCCACCGATGGCTTCGCCGGCGCCACCCAGTAATAAATCCTGCGGCACCGGTTTTACGCTGTTGGCCTCGATCTGGCCGAGCACCTGATCCATCCGTTCGCTGATCTGCAAGCGATGCTCAAGGGTGGCTGTCTGTTGAATTTGCGCGGCGTATCGGCCCCACTGCTGAAGTGTTTGTGCCTTCATCAGTGCGGCTTTTTTCAGATCCAGCGCGCTGATCGATGCGGCCGACTCTGCGATATCGCCGGCAAGACCGCTAAGAAACTGCGCATCACGGCGGCTATAGAGGTGTCTTTCAATGACTGCATAACGATTCGAAGCTCCCAACTCCCGGACGCTGTTGGCCAGGTTGTCCAGTTCGCCACTGAAGCGGTCGAAGTTCTGGCTGTGCAGTGAATCAATCCCCAGCAACACGCCCAGTGACAGACGTTGCAGTGGCGTTGTCTCGACGAGAGACAGTTCGCCATGGGCCAGCGCACTCAACACTTCATCCAGCCCCAGACTCCGGAATCGCTGATCGTTGAGAAAAACCGGAGGCCGCGCATTGAGTGGCTGATTCCTGATCAACTGACGGTCGGCAAAACTCAACGGCAACAGCTTCTCGAACCTGATTGCACCATCATGCCCCTTTCGCATGGCCTCAGTGAACGGTTCGCCAAGCCCGTCGACCAGACGCTGTAATACGTCAGTCAATAGCACCGCTCTACCTTCAATCAACGGCCAGCCTTGTTCGAACTCAATGATTGAGCCCTTGAGCAACTGTGCGATATCGCCCTTGTAGCGGGTCGTGTACTGACCTTGCTGCCAGCGCGCCTGCTCGTCCTCCACCCATTTCACCGGATCGTTCGCGTTGTCTTTCCAGGAGTGATCCAGCTCTTCTTCGGTGGCACGGTTGACCGACGCATAGCGCGCAATGGCCGCTTCGGCGCGGATCATCTCGGCCTGCCTGGGGGTCAGGTGTGCCTTGGCGTAATCGACCATGCCGTCGCGTATCGCGCCGGGGCCGGTCAGATAGATGGTGCCTTCACTCTGAGGACGGATGCCGTCACTGAAGTAGCTGGCGGCGGCACTGGCGAGAAAGCCTGCGAGGATCTCCTCCTGATTCGGCAGTTCGCGCAGCCGGCCGTAGGTTTTTTCCAAAACGGTCAGAGCCAGTGGCAGCACACCGTCGAAGTCGGTCGGTGCGACATTGCGTTGCGCAGCCATCTGAAGTGTCTCGTCGACCAACCGGTAATTGAAGCGGATGCGCTCGATCACCGCTTGCAGCGTCGCCGACCCGGCATGCGCCATCAAGAAAGCATTGGTCGTCGAACTGCCTTCGGCCACCGCACGCAACATGAACGGTCGCGCCAGCAAATCGGTCGGTGCCTGGAAAACCTGACTCAGTGCCGGGCCGCTTTTGGCGAACGCTTCAAGCGTCGCAAGATGCTCTGCCGGAATGCTTTTGGCGTAACTGTTGGACGACTGACGGCCCGGCATCCATTCGGGGTTGTGATTGAGCAGCAACTGCAGAATGCCCAGGCGGGCGTCGACGCTCAAGACACTGAGGTCGACACCGCTCAGGTTTTCCACCAGAGGCGGCAAGTTGTCGACATCGGCATAGCTGCCGCCTTCCCCGTACAGGACTTCGGCACGCACGACATCCGATGCGGCCGCCAGATTGCCGCGCAAGCGGATTTCCCGTTCATAGATATCTTGCAGTTGTAATGGCGTTGTCGCGTTGTCGAGATCACGCAACTGCAGATCACCCCCCAGCATGCCTTGCAAGCTGCTGCGATTTTGTTCTCTGAGTGCTTGCAGTTGCGCCTCGTCCTGGCCATAGGCGCTAACCAGCAAATCGATGCGGGCGTCATCGGCGGATTTACCGTTAGCCACGGCGGTATCGATGTGCGCCTGCATCTGCTGCTTAAGCACAATGGCGCGCGCTTCGTAAAGATCGGCCAGTGCATCTTCGGCAATTGTTTTACCTGCGACCTGCGCCAAGGCATCCGCCTTGGCCGCCTCGACAATCAGTTTATTGGTCTGATACGCCAGTAACGCGTCACTGTCGAACCAGAGATTAAGGGTGTAACCCTGCCCGGTGAGTACCTGTTTCCAGACATTGAGGTAGTCACGCTGGATGGGGCCGACGCCGCCACCGAGCCAGACGAAGTGCAGGGTCTTTGGAACGGGTGTCGGTACAGTTTTAATCAGTTCGACGCCGAGATGAACGCGTGATTCGAAGGCTTCAACTTTGTCGTAAATCCGCGAAAGCTCTGCGGCCGGTTTTTCGATCGTGGCCACCGGCGGTTCCAACTCCCGCCGCACTCGACTATTGCCCAACAGTTGTTCCAGTGTCTGGCGCAATAATCTCAGTGGTTCAATCAACTGCTGCGTATCGGTGGCACTCACACAGGCGGAGTAATAGCGCAACAGCGCTTCATAATGCTTACTTTCTTTATGCAGCGACAGTGTGCGCTCGAAATCCGCACGCCTGAACAGCTCAGAAAAGTTAACGTAGTTATCATTACTCACACCTTCAACATTTGACATAACTTACCCCAATGACTTCCACAGAACATTCCAGGGCCAAGCTAGCCACTAACAAAAGCAAAACTCAAACGAGATAAAACTCAATTTCTTTCAAAGACCAGAAATACCAAACAACGCACAAACGCGAGAGAACAATAAATTTCACTCTGTATATTTCACTGCAACCCCTCACGGGAAAAACACTAATAAAACCTGAGCAACAGAACACAAATTAAAACCAATTAAAAATAAAAATGGCCGCGAATATATATTCGCGGCCCTGAACTTTCAGTTTGACCTGATATTTCAATGTAACTGTTTTATCAGTGTTTCCACTGAGGCATGTCCTTCATCGCCTCGCGCTGCTGACAATGCGTTGAGCCACTCCCCGGTTCCCCGCAGGTACTGCTTTGCGCGAATCCTGATGCCGATCTGCATCGCTACGCCCTGCTCTTCACCTTGCGTCACGACATCCCGCACGATCAGGCTGTGAGCGTTGTCCGAGTCAGTGAACACCAATTGTCCGTCGACCAACGACACCAACAGGCGTTCATTGGCGTCCATGTCCAGCATCAGCGTGCAGGTGCTGGTAGTTTCTGCTCCCAACGGCCGCCGGGGATCGACCACAATGCAATCCAGCCGTTGCCAGGCTTGCTCCGACACTTGATAACTCAACGCCTGCGCCCCAAACCCCAGGATCAACTTGTCGACCCCGTCAGGCAACATGTCCAGGACATCAGTGACCTCACCGCTCATCTCAAGCGACAGTACTTCACCCTCGCGCCGGGCGTATTGGCCAGGCACCCAAACGGCATGTTCCGACTCTCGACTGGAGTTCAGGCTATCCAGCGGATCGAAGAGCATCGCTATCGACTGGTTTCGCGTGCCAAGAAACACCGCCCACTGGCCATCAGCCCGACCGGAAATATCGAACAGTTGGTCCAGTTCCGGCACAAAGTACGTGTAGCGATCCGAAGAGTTTTCGACGTGCAGAAACGGTGCATGGGACTGTCCTTTGAGCAACGCCTTCAAGCGGGCCTGCAATTGCTGCGGAGTCTGTCCGGCAATAGACACCCATTGTTTTTCGACGCCGACGATACGTGCCGGGTGCTGATCCAGCAGTTCCAGGTTGACGCCTTCGCGGGTGCGCCCGAGCAAGCCTTGCCCCTGCACCAGCACCTCGGCAAATGACCATGGGTCCCAGACTTTTTTCGCCATCGGCAACTGCTCGGGGTCCAGCAGCCGGGTGCCCGTGGCAAATGCCCCGCGTAATGCCTCGATCGACACCAGCGCTTGGCGATAGAGTTGCCCGGCCGAGACATCCAGTAGCCAGGCCGCTTGTTTGTCCGGGGTCAGCCCAAGCAACGCCAGTTCTTTGCCGCCAGCGACATCGGCCAGCAGCACCTGCTCCTCGATACACCACACCGCGAGCAACGCGCTGCCGGAAACACTGCCCAAACCGATGATCGGGAAAGGCGCCGCTCGATAGGTGGCGGCCAGCGCAGGTAATGCGCTTAGCCAATCCGGGTGACGTTGCAGCCAACGCTGACCAAGGCCGACAAACTTCAACGCCCCCAATGGGTCGATCTCGAACAAACGACCATCGTTCTTGGTGGCAATGTAACGTTCGCCTGCTTGGGTAACCTCGCTGACGCCCCTTTCGATCACTTCATTTCTATACTCGGCCCCTGCTGTTCGAGGTTCGATACCACGGCTGATTTCCCCGTTTTCTTTACTGTAAAAGAGCATCGCGAAGTCCTGGGGTTGATGCGGCATCAGCATCACCATGTCCGGCTGACTGCCAAGCCCCGCGCGGAAATAGCGGCCGCTGCTCAGGCCAAGCCAGGCCTGATCACGCAGCCCTTCGAGAACGTAGGCACGCGCATGCACAAATCTGGCGAGCCCCCCGGTGCTGATCGCCCCCCCCATGCCAGGCGTTGCATCCTTGAAAGGGCGCGACGTGGCAAAGTGACGTATCAAGGAGGACCAGTAAACCGCACCGGGCTTGTGGACGTAGTAGTGCTGCTGGGATGAGGTCTTGATACCCGTCAACTCGATGGCCCAACCCGTTATCCGATACTCCAGGGTCGTTTCGACCTCGCTCTGTTCCAGCATTCGTTGCGATATCCGCAGAGTGCTGTGCGCATCCTGAACACAGCCAATGATCTTTGCACCGCTCGCCGGGTTCATCAGTCGATAACGGTGGATGACCGTGCCGGTCACCGCATCGACGCGCCAGACCGTTGCATGATCCGGATGGTAGAACCATGCGTGCTGCGCGTTGGCGCCTGCCAGAACGACACCCTCATTGACGGTTTCAGGCAGGTTGCGGGCGTAGAGCAAGCGGTCACGCGCTACCTCATAGAACGCGTTGGTGACGACCGGTTGATTGGCAGAGGTGTAAGGCACCGTGTACTTGTAAAGCGGCACGTATGCCGATACCAAACGCTTTTCCCTGGCCCGTTTACGCATGTGCGAGAGCACCTGCGCTACGGTGCTCTTGGCATCGAGCGAGACAGACAGCAGAAGCAATCTTTTTTCCTGCCAGTCCACCTGGAATAGCTCACCCTTGGCCAGTTCGATCATTCCTTCGAAGGCATTGAGCACAATGCCGTCGACGATCAGGTTCGCGCCGTCGAAAGTGACGCGTTCAAGGGCAGCCCAAGGTGCGTGAATCACCCATTTCGCGTAGCTGACATCATCGAGCGTCACCGCTTTAACCCCGGGCGTGAGCCAGAGCTGATAAAGCCCTGACTGAGCGGTAATCGCATAAGAGATCAGTTTTTTCCATTCCG
The DNA here is from genome assembly GCF_059716145.1 of Pseudomonas sp. LBUM1648. Classification (NCBI taxonomy): domain Bacteria; kingdom Pseudomonadati; phylum Pseudomonadota; class Gammaproteobacteria; order Pseudomonadales; family Pseudomonadaceae; genus Pseudomonas; species Pseudomonas sp. LBUM1648. The sequence goes on along the minus strand of NZ_CP166808.1, from coordinate 714,052 downwards.
GCGGCAGCTCCGGAATCAGTAACTGACGCACATGCTCATCCAGCCGCACCTCGATATGGGTCGGCTTATAGATCGGATGCAACTTGTACAGAATGTGCGGGAACGGTGTATTGACGGTGAAATAGAACCGCTGGTTACCTAGCTCGTCATACTCCAGCTTCTCCACGACGCTGTTACGCAAGTCGGGATACCAGGTTTCGATTCGGTCGTCGAACAGACTCGCCAGCGCCAGGCCGGGGAAAAAACCAGAGAATACCGATGTGGGAACCTCACTCGATGCCCGACTCTCGTGCCGTTCTCCCGACATGGACTGATAGATATATCCTGGCGTTCCCAGTTGGTATTCGTAACCGTAATAGCAGACAGGCGTACAGGGCAGCACCACAGTCTGGATATCGTCGGGGACAACCCGGATCAGGCCAATCTTGCCGGGAAGCTTCAACGCCTCACGGATATCGATTGCCCGGTGAATTTGCATGGGATCGTCGTTGTATTTCGGCAACTCCAAACCACCGCGAACCATGGGATAGAACTTCTGACTGTCAAAGCTCACCTGATTCTTTTGCAGATCCAGCAACGTGATGACGGCCTCGGGTTCGAATCGCAACACCCCGTCCTTGCGGGAGTAACCGGCGGTCCCGTAGGCGTTTTTAACCTTGCGCAAATGTGCGCCCACGCCTTTGGCCTTGTCGCTGATCTGCCCCAGATTACTGGCGATGGCCGTCACGCCAATGCCGACGCCAAGCAACGGCACCGACAGAATCGCCGCAGCGGCGCCCACCGTTCCGCCAACAGCCAGCGCCACGATGTCGAGCCCCAGCGCCGCCACATTGAAGGTCAATTGAGTGGCAAGCCGAGAGCGCTGCTCCTGATTTTCCGCCACCGTCAGGCCATAAATATCGAAGCCGATATTGATGACTGAAAAGCCGATCCCGCCCACGATCGAAGCCTTGCCCAGCAGCCGTGCCGACAGCGATGACTGGCGCAGGGCCAGCGCTTGCTCACTGGCCGCCACCTGCCGAACCAGGTTGATCAACTGCACAGAATCACTCAACACGCCAAAACCCAACTGGGCATAGCTGACATAGACCTGCACCTGAAGTGCGATCGACAACGCCGGTACCTGACCTTCCCCGGCCTGATATTCACGATTGCGCATTTCGGTGATCAGGGTCTGGATTGCAAAGGCAAAACTCAATCGACTGCCGCCGTCGGCTTCACCCAAAGCGGTTGGTTTGCCTGCCAGCGTCTTCACCAGACGCTGAATATGCTGTTTGACCTTGCTGAACCGCACATCATGGGTGGTCACCACTCGGGTGTTCTGCGGATTGTGCGCATCCACCAGCGTCACGCTGTAACCCGCGCCTGGCTTTTGTTCAAGCGTATCCAACAGCGGCAAATATTCACCGCCCAGCGAGTGCTCGGTTCGCAGATTGCTGCTGGCCTGATCGAATTCCTGCGCCCAGTAACGGGCGTCCAGTTGCGCCAGACTGGCCCCCATCCGCGCGTTTTCATTCAGCGAGCGCCGGCGCCCCACCGCTTGTTTTTCCCAGACCGAAGCCGTTTTGGGCTCGACTATTGGCCCACTCTGCAAAAAACTGTCGAGCCGCGTATTCGACGCAAGCACTTTGCCGGCGAGCTCTGTGGTGTTCAGTTCAATGACGTTGAACCGCGCTGCCTCTCCATCCGCGAGACCGTAAAGTCTGGCCATCGCGCCGTTATCGCCGGCGAGGTAGCGCTGCATGCCTTGCTTGAGCTGTTCAACCCGTGAAAATCCGTAGATCGCGAAGTTAGGCTCATAAAAACGGTAGACCGTCTGACTGCCCATGAGCATTTTTGCCACCAGCATCGCGTGATTGCCGGTATCGAGCAGCATGACGCTCGGAGCCGTTTTCGCCTCCAGCGTTTGTGCGATGCTTTCCAGGCTGTGAGTGCCTTGGGGCTTGCCGACATCGTTCAACGGCAGCGCTTGCAATTCGTCCAGCGCCGACAGCAACGCCCGCGAGTCGGCGTCTTCGGGGGTCAGGCTGGCATTGGCCACTCGACCGATCAGCGCGCGTTCGGCCGAGTCGCCCTGGGTCAGTGCCGCCGCCATCAACAGTGCCAGCGGATAGCACCGACGGCCGGGATCGCCCGGCGTGCGCATCAGTAGATCCTGCGGCATTTGCCTGGCGGAAATGGCCCCGGCCATGAACAGTTCGGCACGAACCTGCGCACCGCGCCTGAGGATCTGCGTGTGATATTCACGTTGTGCGGTGCTGTTGATTTGCCCGATGCGCTCACCCCACTGGTGCAACGTCAAGGGATCTGTCAGAGCCAGTACCTTGAGTTCGCGCGCTGTGTGCGTGCCTGGCTGACGAGCGTTCGCAAGACCCACTTCAAACGCCGGGGACGCGTGTTGGCGCAAGGCTTTTTCGAGCGCGTTGTAACGGGCGAACAGGCCACCTTCGGCGGTTTGCGTTGCCAGGTCCATGGCCTGCTGCCACGCACCGGCAAAACCGCTGGTGTCCAGACGCGTAGCGCCAAACATCCCGCCCAGCACCACGCGCAACAACGGGCTGAGTTGCTCGACCGTCAGCGACCCGTGTGCAACCCGGGTAAACAGTTCGTTCAAGTGGCTGGTGGATTCGGCACCGTGAGACGGCGGCAGCTCGCTGACGGGTTGAGCGAGAATTTGCTGGCGGACGTCGAAACCGATGGCCACTGGTTTATCGAACGTGATGTCACCACTCAACTTGTCCTTCATTGCACGAATGAACGGATCGCCCAGCGTCTCCATCAGTTGTTGCAGGACGGAGGTCAACAGCACCGGCCTGCCTTCGATGAGCGGCCAGCCTTGTTTGAAGGTCAGTGTCTGCCCTTTGAGCAGGTCATTCAGATCGCCGGCATAACGTGATTTGAGCTTGCCGGTTTGCCATTTCTCCTGTTCTTTGACCAGCCATTTCTCGGGATCATCGTTGACGGTCCAGCCGGAGATCATTTCCTCTTCGGTATTGACGTTGTAGCCTTCAGCCAGCCGCAGTCGTTCCTGGATAGCGACCTGAGAGTCCGCGTGCAGATGCGTTTCAATGTATTGCTTGATGCCAGTGATGGCGGCACCGGGACCGGTCAGGGCGATAGTGCCGCGAGCTTCGATTCGAATACCGTCCTGGTAGTAACCGAAAATGGCCTGCCCCAAATTACCCAAAAAATCCTTAACGGATTGATTGAGCCCCCCTTCTGCTCTTTTTTCATTCAGTACGTTTTCAATGACATCCAGCAACCTGTCGCTTTGCGCCCAACTGACACCTGCCTCGGCAGCCCTTCGTTCAATCGCCTGCAGAGCGTCATAGTTGAAGCGAATCAACTGCATGATTGCCAGGGTCATACCGCTTTGAGCGTGAGCCACAAAATGAGCATTCATTTCCCGGTCGAACTGAGTTCCCATACGAAATCCATTCTTGGGCACTGGGGCATCGCGCGGCGCAACGAATATTTCATGGACATCGGGTTGGCTGCGCGCGAAAGCGAGCAAGGCCTCCTTAACGCGAGCCGGAACCTCGTCGGTTCTATCCACGTAGCGTTGACGGTCCCGACCGGGCATCAATGCCTCGTTATGATTGAGCAAAAGTTGCAACACGCCCAACCGCTGTTCATCACTGAAGCCGCTTATATCCACGCCCCCCAACTTATCGGCCAGCGGCGGCAAGTAATCCATATCGCTGTAACGACCACCCTCCAGATACTCGGCCTGCAACCGCACCACATCACTGGCCGCCGCAAAGTTGCCGCGCATACCGACTTCTCGCTGATAGACGTCCTGTAAAAAGTGACCCGCGAACTCATGTTTGACATCCCGCAACTGCAGATCCTGCCCGGCCATCGCCTGATGCGTGTCCAGACAGCGTTGTCGGAAAGCCTCTAGCGTCGCGCGATCCTTGCCGTAAGCACGAACCATCAGCTCGATACGCGCCTCGTCCGTGCGACCCGCCCACTGCGGCTGGTTGAGATAGTCGAACATCTGATTTTTCAAAACCCGGGCGCGGTCTTCAATCATTTGCGACAACTGCCGGGACTGCGTGACGTCACTCCCGCCGGACTCCATTGCATGCACCCTGGCACTGTCGAGAATCACGCGGTTCATCTCAAAAGCCAGTAACGCATCACTGTCGTACCAAAGGTTGAACTTGTAGTCCTGCGGTTTCAAAACCTCGCGCCAGATGTTCATGTAATCGCGCTGGATGTTGCCGACCTCGCTACCGCCTACCCAGACGAAATGCATGATTTTGGGCACGGGCGTAGCAGCGCCCGAGAGCAGGGTTACCGTATCGGACAGCGTCGTCACATACTGTTCTAGTCCGTCGTAGATCTGGTCGATTGCTGAAGGAACCGGTGTAACCTTTTGGCGCAGCAAGGACGCGAGTGTTTCCTGAAACAGTTTTGCCGACAGCATTTTCTCCGCCACATCGACTGCTTTACTTACCCCCTGATAGTGCCTGGCAAGTGCCGCGTACTCGGCAGAACCGGAGAACTCACTCAACACCGTTTGCAGAGTTGAATATTCTTGCGACGAAATAAAGGCAGACCGCCCTTGGTGACTTTCCGAAGTACCCATTACATCCCCATCCTTGAGTTGATAAAGCATTAGACGGACAAAACTATTGGGCAAAGACGAATGAATCAAACGCGAAAAAATTCAAACAATGTCAGGAGAAACATCGAACAACATTCAACTGTTAAGCAGGGATCCATCGGGGATAAACACCGCCGTCCAGTATTGTCTGCTGAAAAGCAAACAAGGCCACGAACCCAATGGTTCGTAGCCTTGTTTATATTCCGGGAAGTTGTACCCGGCGGAGTTAACTTAAGCTCACAAATGCGCGAAGTTACTTACAACTTCTCATGAGCCCTGAAAGAAACACCGTCAGGCATCCGGCTTCTCGCCGTACCAGCGCGGCGTGTAAACCCACTCGCCCCCCGTAGCGCGAGGAAAAGTGCACGTGGTGGACGAGCCGATCAGCACCATTGTGCGCATATCGACCTGATCCGCGGCCAGCGCGCCCAGCGTCGTGGTGCGCAGGGTCTGGCCCGGCCGGCCGATATCGCGGCCCAACACCACAGGCGTCTCGGGGGTGCGATGCTGCGCGACGATCTCCAGCGCACGCCCCAGTTGCCACGGACGGGCGCGGGAGATCGGGTTGTAGAACGCCAGCGCCAGATCCGCTTCGGCCGCCAGATCCAGACGCTTCTCGATGATCGACCACGGTTTGAGGTTGTCCGACAGCGACATCACGCAGAAGTCGTGCCCCAGCGGCGCCCCAGCCTGAGCGGCGGTGGCGAGCGAGGCCGACACACCCGGAAGGATTTCCAGATCGACGCAGTGCCAGGCCGGATCGGTCGATTCGTGCAACGCTTCGAGCACCGCCGCCGCCATGGCAAACACACCCGGATCGCCAGAAGACACCACGATCACCGAACGACCCGCAGCCGCCAGTCTGAAGGCGTGGCGGGCGCGCTGCATTTCTTCGCGGTTGTCGGTGCAATGCTGGATTTGATCGTCGCGGAACGGGCCGGCCATGCGCACGTAGGTTTCGTAGCCGAGCACGTCGGTGGCGCGGGCCAGTTCGGCTTTCACCGCCGGCACCATCAGTTCGGCAGCGCCGGGACCGAGACCGATTACCGCCAGGCGCCCGCGTGGGCGACCGATTTGCGCGACGTCCAGCGGCTGCTCGGAAACAGCCAAAGTGATGCCGTGTGCTGAGCCGATAATCGACACATCCGGCAGCGCATGAAGGTCGCTCGTTGCAGCGATAAACCGCAGCGGCACGCCCAACTCCAGCGCCGCTTCACGCAGATTCGCCGCGGCCATTTCAGTGTCGATCGCCACCAGACAGGCCAGCGATTGCACCGCCACTTTTGCCTCGTGCAACGCGCTACGCAGGGTATTCGGCAGATCCGGCACTTCAGCGCTGACCATCGCCGCGACACTGCGCGGGTAAATCAGCAGTTCATTGGCGTTCGCTTCGCGTTCGGCACTGCCGATATGGATCGAACGCTGCGCCTGCGGATCTTCCGGCAGCTGTGCCTGCGCCAGCCACGGCGCCGCACCTTCGATGCGTACGGGGTGCCCGGCCAGCAGGTCGGAGACAAACCGCTTGCCCAGTTCCAGATCCGCGAGCGCGTAGCCACTCGGAGGATTGAGCAGACAGGTGCCAAAGCGCAGCTCGCCGCTGGTGGTGATCGCCGCCGCGACTTGCAGCCCGGCCGCGATTTCCCGCGCCATGACATTCACCCCGCCGAGGCCGCCGAGCAGCGGCACCACGGCGCTGCCATCTTCGGCCACAGCCAGTACTGGCGGCTCGGCGCCCTTCTCCAGCAACAGCGGCGCCAGCGTGCGGATGACAATGCCGGCCGCGCACAGGGCAATGATCGGCGTGTCCTGCTGATAAAACTGGCGCAGGGTCGCGCCGAATTCCTGATAGGTGCAGTCGGCGCCTTCGACCCGACCGGCGAGGCCGTGGATCTGCGCCGCCGGATACACCTGCTGAATGCGCCGCGCGGTGGCCAGGCTGCCCTGACCGAGAATGACAATGGCGGGAGTGGATGGAGTCATCAGCCTTGCCACCGTTCGCCGGGCACGATAATCAGCGAGAAGTACGGCGACGACATCGGCTCGACCTGATCCATCGGCACGATCTTCTGATTGGCCATGGTCGCGCGCTCGACGTACAGCGCCCGTTCGGCGAGGCCGAGTTCTTCCAGCACCTGACGCACTTTGGGGAAATTGCGCCCCAGCTTCATGATCACTGCCGCATCGGCATCGGCCAAACGTCGCTTCAGTTCCTCGTGGGGCAAGACGCCGGAAAGCACCGACAGGCTCTGATTGCGGTACACCAAAGGCGCACCCAGCACCGAAGCGCCGCCCAGCATCGAACACACGCCCGGCACCACTTGCGCTTCGTAGCGGGTGGCCAGGCGATCATGCAGATACATATAAGAACCGTAGAAGAACGGATCGCCTTCGCAGATCACCGCGACATCACGACCGGCATCCAGATGCGCGGCCACCGTCTCGGCGGCTTCATCGTAGAAATCGCTGATGACTTGTTCATAAGAAAGAGGTGCCGGCAACGCTTCAGTGGTCACCGGGTACACCAGCGGCAGCAGGTTCTGCGCCTCCTGCAGGTGCGCTTCGATGATGCCGAAGGCGTTGCCTTTTTTACCCTTGGCGACGAAGTACGCGACCACTGGCGATTCGCGCAGCAGGCGCAGGGCCTTGACGGTAATCAGCTCCGGATCTCCGGGACCCACGCCCAGGCCAATCAAACGACCTTTTGCCTGCATCATTCGATCTCCGTGGCGAGGGCGTTGACTGCCGCAGCGGCCATGGCGCTGCCGCCGAGGCGGCCCTGCATGATCACGAACGGCACGCCACGGCTGTCGGCCGCCAGCGCCGCTTTGGATTCTGCGGCACCGACGAAGCCCACCGGGAAGCCGAGGATCAGCGCCGGTTTCGGTGCGCCGGCGTCGAGCATTTCCAGCAGATAGAACAGCGCGGTCGGCGCGTTGCCGATCACCACCACACTGCCTTCCAGATGCGGGCGCCACAGTTCCAGCGCGGCGGCGGAACGGGTGTTGCCCAACTCACGGGCCAGCTCCGGCACGCTCTCGTCGCGCAGGGTGCAGATCACTTCGTTGTTCGCCGGCAGGCGCGCACGGGTCACGCCTTCGGAAACCATCCGCGCATCGCAGAGGATCGGCGCACCGGCGGCCAGCGCATCGCGCCCGGCCTTGCCCGCACCTTCAGAGAATTGCAGACCGTCGACGGCCTCGACCATGCCGCAAGCGTGGATCACCCGCACCGCGAGTTTTTCCAGATCGGCCGGAATGCGCGCCAGATTGGCCTCGCTGCGAATGATCGCGAAGGAGTTGCGATAGATCTCCTGACCGTCGCGGATGTAATCAAGCATCAAGGGGGCTCCGGGAGCGGCCGGCGAGCAAGGTCGCGGCCGCTTCAATAGTAAGGTTGCGTGCGTGCAGCGCGCCGAAACCCGGCTGCGCTGCATCGCGAAAATAGAGGTCGTAATGCCCGCCACTGACGGCCAGCAAAGTCGCCGGGGCACAGTGGGCCGCGGCGCATGAACGCGGGCAGCCGGACAGATGCACGCTTTGTGCACGGGGCAACAGCGTTGCGAGAAGACGGGCATCGCGCTTGGTGTCAGCCAGGCCTTTGCCACAGCCGCTGGAACCGGTGCAGGCGATGATTTTCGACAATGGTTCACAAGCGTCGGTCAGCAGGTTCAGTTGCTTGAGCCCTGTGAGCACTTGCGCGGCATCGCTCGCGCTCACGTTGGGCAGCAGCAGACTTTGCCACGGCGTGAAACGCAGGCTGCCATCGCCGAACCGGCGGGCCAGTTGCGCGGCGCCGCGCAGCATGTCCGGATCGAGGCGACCGAGTGGCGGCACCGCGCCGATGTAGACGAAGTTGGCTGTGTTCTGCACATGTGCGCCAATGTGCAGATCGTCCGCCGCTGACATGCGTTGCCAAGCGCTAACCGCTTTGATCGGCAGGCGCGTCCTGAGCTGTTCAAGAAACGCCAGCATCGGCAGTTCGTCGAGCAAATGGCGCATCCGCGTCTGCTCGGGTCGAGCCAGTTCGAGGAACAACTCCAATACCGCGACCACCAGCGCATGGCCGCTTTCCAGGGCCACGGCGCCAACCGCGCGATCCGTCGGGCAACCCGCGAGACCGAATGCCAGCAGCGTTTCACCGTCGTGCTCGAACGCGGATAACCACAAGTCATGCGGATGTTCGAGCATCGCCAGCGCTTCACCGCCATCCAGTTGCACGGCGAACTTGGCGCTCAATTCATGGAAACGTGGATGGCTTTGCAGGGTGTCGAGAATCTGTTCGGCGAGCGCGCGAGTGTCTAAGCGCATTTGCCGGTCGATCCCGGCGGCCGGGCTGAGCATCAGGTTGCGCACATCGTCGCCCGCCGCCGTTCGCGGGCCGAGGCCAGCGGACAGCAGACTGTCGATCAGTGCAGCGGATTGCTGAGCGATGCCACGAATCTGCAGGTTGGCGCGGTTGGTCGCCTCAATCACACCGCCGGCGAACTGTTCGGCGGCATTGGCCACCGCGTCAGCCTGATCGGCGCTGATCGAGCCGCCGTTGAGTTTGATCCGGCAGATGCCGCCGTCCAATGCCTGGACGATACGCAGCAACCCCGGGCAGGCCGAGGGGCGTATGGCGGTGGACATCGGGCGTTCGTTCAAGGGGCTGACCGGCTGCGTGGGAAAGGCGCTTCGCGGGCGAAGGCGCGGTATTATGCCTGCTTTGGCCGGCGGCATGAAAAGTCTGCCCGTCGGAACGGCATGTTTAGAGGAATATAGATGTCACCCTGGCTGACGGTAGTGGGAATCGGTGAAGACGGCTTCAAGGGCCTGGGCAAAAACGCCCGGCGCGCCCTGATGGGCGCCTCGCGGATCGTCGGCGGCCAGCGGCAACTGGATTTGCTGCCGGTGTGCATTCGCGGCGAGCGTGAGTTGTGGCCGAGCCCGTTTTCCCTTGCGCCAGTGCTGCAACAACGCGGCGCAGCGGTGTGCGTGCTGGCCAGCGGTGATCCGATGTTCTATGGCGTCGGCGCCAGCCTCGCGCGGCAGGTGCCGAGCGAAGAGATGCTGATCCTGCCCGCGCCGTCCTCCTGCGCGCTGGCGGCCGCCCGTCTCGGCTGGCCGTTGCAGGAAGTAGTGACACTGTCGCTAGTGGCCCGGCCGCTGGCAGCCCTCAATGCGCAGCTGTTCAGTGGCGTGCGCCTGCTGCTGTTGAGCAATGACGGACAAAGTCCGGCGGCAGTCGCGCAATTGCTGCGCGAGCGCGGCTTTGGTTCGAGCCGGATGAGCGTTCTGGAACATTTGGGCGGCGACGCCGAGCGACGTGTCGACGCCACGGCCAATGAATGGAACGACGCGCCGATTGCCGACCTCAACGTGGTCGCAATCGAATGCCTGGCCGATGCCAATGCTCCACGTTTGTCACGCCTCGCGGGCCTTCCCGACTCGGCTTTCCAACATGACGGCCAACTGACCAAACGCGATGTGCGCGCCATCACCCTCGCGCGCCTCGCCCCGACACCCGGCGAACTGCTATGGGACGTCGGCGCTGGCAGCGGCTCAATCGGCATCGAATGGATGCGCGCGCATCCGAGTTGCCGCGCATTGGCCGTCGAAGCCGATGACGGCCGCCAACAATTGATCGAGCACAACCGCGATGCGCTGGGCGTGCCCGGGCTGCAATTGATCCGTGGGCGCGCGCCGCAGGCACTCGCAGGGCTGGAGCGCCCGGACGCGATTTTCATCGGCGGCGGTGTGACCCGCGAGGGCGTCTTCGAGACCTGCTGGGAGCAACTCAAACCCGGCGGCCGACTGGTCGCCAACGCCGTAACTCTGCAAAGCGAAATCACCCTGATGAACTGGCGGGAGCGCTACGGCGGCGAACTGACGCGCATCCATATCGCCCAGGCGCAACCGCTGGGCGAGTTCGACACCTGGCGTCAGGCGTTGCCAATCACCCTGCTCGATCTGGTCAAACCTCTTGATGCGTGACGAAACCGCCGAACAACCCGCGCCCCTGCGCAGCGGCCTGACCACCGGCAGCTGCGCCACCGCTACCAGCCTCGCCGCTGCTCGCCTGTTGCTCGGCGGCATCTCGGCCGACGCGGTGCAGATCGTCTTGCCCAAAGGCAAACAGGTGCAGATGCGTCTGGAGTTCTGCCGGTTGACTGACGACGGCGCTGAAGCCGGAACGATCAAGGACGCCGGCGACGACCCGGACGTGACCCACGGCGCACTCCTCTATTCGCGGGTGCGATTGATGGCCGAGCCGGGCGTTCGTTTCAATGCCGGCGCAGGCGTTGGCACCGTGACCCGACCCGGACTGGTGCTGGGCGTCGGCGAACCGGCGATCAACCCGGTGCCACGCAAGATGATCAGCGATCACCTGAGCCTGCTCGCCGCCGAGACCGGTTATGCCGGCGGCTTCGACGTCACGGTCAACGTCGAGGGCGGCGAAGCCCTGGCACTGAAAACCATGAACCCGCGCTTGGGCATTCTCGGCGGCCTGTCGATCCTCGGCACCAGCGGCATCGTCCGGCCGTTTTCCTGCGCGGCCTACATCGCCTCGATTCATCAGGGCATCGACGTTGCCAAGACCAACGGCTACCTGCACGTCGCAGCCTGCACCGGCAACGCCAGCGAAGACACCATGCGCCGGGTTTACGACCTGCCGGAAATCGCCTTGATCGAAATGGGTGACTTCGTCGGCGCGGTGCTCAAGCATCTGCGCAAAGTGCCTGTGGATAAACTCAGTTTGTGTGGCGGTTTCGGCAAGATCAGTAAACTGGCGGCCGGGCACATGGATCTGCACTCGCGCCATTCCAGCATCGACTTGCCGCAACTGGCGCAATGGGCGGCGGCGATTGGCGCGGATGAGATTTTGCAGTTGGGCATCCGAGCGGCGAACACCAGTCAGCAAGCGCTGGCCATGGCCAGTGCGGCGGGGATCGCATTGGGGGATGAGGTCTGTCGCCACGCGCTGGAATTCGCCCGCAGCGTGGTGCCGGCACAGGTGCAGGTCGAAGTGTTTGCGATTGATCGTCAGGGCGGCATTGTCGGCCATGCCGGAGGTTTTGCATGAAGCGGATTTTGCTGCTGGGCGGCGTGACTGAAGCGCTGGCCATCGCCCGTAAGCTGGGGCCTGAGCACATTTACAGTCTGGCCGGGGTGGGTCGGGTGCCAACGGATCTGACTTGTCAGGTGCGCGTCGGTGGTTACGGTGGCGCCGAAGGTCTGGCGCAATTCATCCGTGACGAAGGCATCGACCTGCTGTTCGACGCTACCCATCCCTACGCCGCGCAAATCAGCCACAACGCCGCCAACGCCGCGCAACTGGCCGGCATTCCCTGCTGGGCCTTGCGCCGCCCTGCGTGGCAGCCGCTACCGGGTGATGACTGGCGCGAAGTCAGCGACTGGGCTGAGTTGATGACTGCCCTCAAACCGTTCTACCGCCCCTTGTTCACCTTGGGCCGCGAGCCACTGCAACACCTCGACGAAATCCCTGCGGATCAATTCTGGACGCTGCGCGCCCTCGACGTTTATCCCGGCAACGAACACTGCGAAGTCATCGCCGCTCGCGGGCCGTTCCTGCTGGAAGATGAACGCGCGTTGTTCGAGCGGCAGCAGATCGATGTGCTGATCAGCAAGAACAGCGGCAGTGCGGCGACTGAGCCGAAGCTGGAAGTGGCGCGCGAGCGTGGGGTGCCAGTGATGGTGTTGAAGCGGCCGGGATTGCCTGGGGTTGATCGGGAGTTTGGATCGGTGTCTGAAGTCCTTGATGCCTTCTCTGCGTCAGACGTTTCCTGATTTCAAATTTACCCGCGAATTAGCCGGCAGATTTTTAAGAAGCGGCCGACTGTTCCCCACTACAGCTTCACTCCACTATTCCGCTTCCTTTAATCCAAACAGGCAGACAGTTCGGCAGTTTCCGGGAAGCATCAACTGCCTCCGGGGAAATTCTGTCTTGCCAGCCTGTATCCCAAGGAATACGATCCGGACATGATCGACTTTGAACGATCCCGCACATTTGCCGAGTGGCTCGATATCCTGAGAGACACCATCGGTAAAGCGCGAATCATCGCCAGGCTTCGAGCGGCCGAGCATGGCAACTTTGGTGATTGCGAGTTCGTAGGCGACTCCGTTTATGAAATGCGGGTTCATTACGGCCCCGGCTACAGGATTTACTTCACACGGCGAGATGAAGTGATTTATCTGCTGCTAATCGGGGGAGACAAGTCGACGCAAAAACGAGATATCAAACGTGCCATAAAGATGGCGCAACGTATCGGTAATGAGGAGTAAGTCATGACCGAAAAATTCACCCGTTTCGATGCTGCCGAGTTTCTGAAAACACCCGAGGAAATGGCGGCTTACCTGGACGCATGCTTTGACGAAGATGCCGGGGATGGAGTCCTGATCCGTGCCGCACTCAATGACATTGCCCGAGCCCAAGGCATGACCCAAGTGGCTCGTGATGCCGGCCTGGGCCGGGAAAGCCTTTATAAAGCTCTAAGCAGCACTGGCAATCCTGAATTCGCAACTATTATGAAAGTCATGAAAGCACTGGGTCTGAAGTTACATGCCGTGGCAATTTGATTGATCTGCGACACCAAACCGCACGACGCTTTTTTACTTATCGGCCCTGATCAGGCTAAATAGCCGCGCCTGATCGCCCACCCAACGGATCTGTCCCATGAACCGACACCGGCTCGCATTTGCCTGGATCGCCTGCTTTGCAGTGCTGTTCAACATGCTCGCCATGCCGATGACGGGAGCGATGGCGCAAGCGGCCAATTCACCGGCCGAGCAATTGCTGTGGAGCAGTTTCTGCACCGGCAGCGGGACGAAGATGGTGGCGATCAACATCGGCACCACGGAGCAGAAAGCCCCGTCCAACGACAACCACTCCAACATGCAGCATTGCTGGTGCTGCTCGGGTTCAGCGCCTTTGGTGGCGCTGCCGGGGCATACGCCGCAGCTGTATTTCGCCCGCTTTGAGAGCAATCGCAGCGTGGCGCCCGCCTCACTGCAAACACCCACACCGCGCCAGCAATGGCCGAGCCTCAATCCCCGCGCTTCCCCTCTGGTTTGATTTGTTCGCGCAATTGACCTGCGTTTCAAATCGTTCTGGAGAACTGCCATGTTGAACAAACTCTTCGTCATCGCTGCGCTGTTGCTGCCTGCGTGCTTCGCCCATGCCCACGAATACAAGGCCGGCGAGCTGGAAATCGCTCACCCGTGGTCGCAGGAACTGCCACCGAATGCGCCTACCGTTGCCGCTTACTTCATCATTCACAACGCCGGCAAAAACGCCGACCGCTTGCTCAGCGTCGACTCGCCAATCGCCCCCGAGGCGCAATTGCACGAGCATGTAATGCAGGGCGATCTGATGAAGATGCAGCAAGTGCCGAGCGTGGAAATCCCGGCGGGCGGCAATGTCACTTTCGCGCCGATGGCCTATCACGTGATGCTGCTCAACCCGACGGATCGCAGCCTGCTCAGCGACGGCAAAAGCTTCCCGCTGACGATGCATTTCGAGAAGGCCGGTGACGTCACCGTCGAAGTGGCCGTGCAGAAGAAGCCGCCGGAAACCACACAAGCCCACGCGCACGCTCAGTAAGCCTTTCGGCTGACCGCAATCATGCGCCCGTCCAGCGCCAGGTCTATCCGCAGCAACCGTGAGCACGGTAGCTGGATCGCCCTGTTCGCCATGTTGATGATCTTCATCGGCCCACTGATTTCTCAGTCGATGCCGATGGATCAACACGCCTCGACGTCCATGCCGATGAGCATGGACATGTCGATGGACATGCCGATGAGCATGGACATGTCGATGGACATGCCCGGTATGGATCACACCGCGCATGACGTCAAATCCTCCGTCGAACACTGCCCGCCGCAATCCTCGCACCACGCGCTGTGGGAAAAGTGCGGCTACTGCAGCCTGCTGTTCAATTGCCCGGCACTGACCGGCGGCGGCACGTTCGCCGCATTCAGCATCGCCCACGCCAACACCTTCACCTCGCCTTTCCCGCGCCTGGGCCATGCCCGGCAAACCTTCTTCCCCGGCGCCCGCACGCGCGCCCCGCCCATCGCAGCGTAATCACCCACCGCTGATTACACACGGTTGAGAAGACAGCTTCAGGCTGCCGGCCGTGTCGTTTACGACTGTTTGATGGAAATTGTCATGTCCAGGTTTTCTGCTGTTCCACGTCTGGGTTCTACCCGGGCGACCTTCGCTTTGAACGAATCGCGCATTCGTTTCAGGCACGCTATCGCCGTCCTTTGCGGCGTCCTGCTGTCCCCGCTGGTGCTGGCCGATGACCACGCCGCACACGCGGATGAAGTGAGTCCGACGGTGATCACCGCCATCGCGCCGAGTTCGCCGCTGACCATCGTCACCAACCCCAAAGACCCGCGCCAACCAGTGCCAGCCAGTGATGGCGGCGATTATCTGAAGACCATTCCGGGGTTCGCGCTGGTGCGCAATGGCGGCACCAATGGCGATCCAGTGCTGCGCGGCATGTTCGGTTCGCGGCTGAATATCCTCACCAACGGCAGCATGATGCTTGGCGCGTGCCCCGGTCGAATGGACGCGCCGACCTCGTACATCTCGCCGGAAACCTACGACAAACTCACCGTAATCAAAGGCCCGCAAACCGTGCTTTATGGCCCCGGCGCATCGGCCGGCACGATTCTGTTCGACCGTGAGCCGGAGAGTTTCGGTGAAGTCGGCACGCGGATGAACGCGAGCATTCTGGCCGCCTCCCACGGCCGCTTCGACAAAGTCGTCGACGCCGCAGCTGGCGGGCCATTGGGCTACGTGCGAGTGATCGGCAACACCGCGCACTCCGACGATTATCGCGACGGCAATAACGACATCGTCGCCTCGCGCTACGACAAGTGGAACGGCGACGTGGCGCTCGGCTGGACCCCGGACGCCGACACCCTGATCGAGTTGACCGCCGGCAAGGGCGGCGGCGAAGCCCGCTACGCCGGACGCGGCATGGACGGCTCGCAGTTCCTGCGCGAAAGCCTCGGTCTGCGTTTCGAAAAGTCCAACATCACTGACGTGCTGGAGAAACTGGAGGCGCAGGTCTACTACAACTACGCCGACCACGTCATGGACAACTACACCCTGCGCACGCCGTCCGGCACCGGGATGATGGCCGGGCCCATGGCGTCGAACGTCGACCGCCGCACTCTCGGCGCGCGGATCAAAGCCACCTGGCGCTGGGCCGACATCCAGTTGATCACCGGCCTCGACGCGCAGACCAACGAGCATCGCCAGCGCAAAGCGATGGGCATCGACACCTACAAGAATGTGCCGCGCAACAAAGACGCCGATTTCCATAACTACGGCGTGTTCAGCGAAATGACCTGGTACGCCGCCGACCGTGATCGCCTCATCACCGGCGCCCGAATCGATCGCGCTTCAGCCAAGGATTACCGGCAAACCACCAGTTCGGGAATGATGTCCCGGCCGAACCCGACCGCCGACGACACTCGCGCTGACACATTGCCCAGCGGCTTCGTGCGTTATGAGCATGACCTGTCCGACAGCCCGACCACGCTCTACGCCGGCCTCGGTCACGCGCAGCGCTTCCCGGATTACTGGGAGCTGTTTTCGCCCAAGTCGGGACCTGCCGGTTCGGTCAATGCATTCGATTCGATCAAACCGGAAAAGACCACTCAGCTCGACTTCGGCGTGAACTACAAAAGCGCCGACCTTGAGGCCTGGGCCTCGGGCTACATCGGCGTGGTGCGCGATTACATCCTGTTCGATTACACCCCCGCGATGATGGGCATGAGCACTTCGCGCGCCGAAAACATCAACGCGCGAATCATGGGCGGTGAACTCGGTGCCGCTTACAACCTCACCGACCACTGGAAAGCCGACGCAACCGTGGCCTACGCCTGGGGCAAGAACAGCAGCGACGGTAAAGCGCTGCCGCAGATGCCGCCGCTGGATGCACGTTTCGGCCTGACCTACAGCGAAGACAACTGGAGTGCCGGCGCACTGTGGAGGGTGGTGGCCAGGCAAAACCGTATCGATCAGAACAAGGGCAACGTGGTCGGCAAGGATTACGACAAGAGTTCGGGCTTCGGCGTGTTCTCGCTCAACGGTGCCTACCGGATCAACAAGCACTGGAAGGTCAGCAGCGGCGTCGACAACCTGTTCGGCAAGGCTTACGCCGAACACCTGAACCTGGCGGGCAACGCCGGTTTCGGCTACCCGGCCAACGACCCGCAAGCCATCAATGAACCGGGGCGCACGCTCTGGACCAAGGTGGATATGAGTTTCTAACAGCATCGCCGGCAGGCTGGCTCCCACTGTAGGAGCGAGCCTGCTCGCGATCGGTTGCGCTGCAACCGCAAAAGACAACTAAAAGATCCAAGCCAAGCGGAGCAAACGTGATGCAAAAGCCCAAACCGAATTTCTACAACCTGGCCTGGCGTTGGCATTTTTATGCCGGATTGTTCGTCGCGCCCTTCATGGTGATGCTATCGCTGACCGGCATCATCTATCTGTTCAAACCGCAGCTCGATTCGCTGATGTACAGCAGCCTACTCAACGTCCCGGCCGGGCATCACACGGTGCCGGCCGATGACCTGCTGCAACGGGTGAAAAGTGCTTATCCACAAGGCCAGATCACTCAATACCTGCCGCCGGTAAATGCCGAACGCAGCGCGCAATTTGTAGTGAAGAACGCCGGCGACGAACTCAACGTGTTCATTGATCCGTACCACGGCGACATCCTCGGCGAGCAGGATGCCAAGCAGAATCTGCAAGCTATCGCCCGAGCGATTCACGGCGAATTGATGATCGGCACGGTCGGTGACCGGCTGATCGAAATGGCCGCTGGCTGGGGCATGGTGCTGGTGGTGTCGGGGCTTTTCCTCTGGTGGCCGCGCGGCCAGGCGGCGGGGATTCTGTGGCCGCGTCTGAACAGTCGCGGGCGCGTGTTGTGGCGCGATCTGCACGCCGTCACCGGGTTCTGGGGGGCGACACTGTTGCTGGTGATGCTGCTCAGCGGCATGACCTGGACCGGCTTCTGGGGCAAGCAATACGCCCAGGTGTGGAACGTGTTCCCGGCGGCGATGTGGGACAACGTGCCGACCTCCGACGTCGAGGCCCGCAGCCTCAACAGCGCCACTCGCCAGACCGTGCCTTGGGCGATGGAAAACACGCCGATGCCGATGTCCGGCGACCATGCCGAACACATGGCCCATGGCAGCGCAAATGCAGGCCCAGCCTCGCCAACCATCAGCCTGCAAGACGTGCAGAACATCGCCACTCAACGCAAGGTCGAACCGGGCTACAGCATCACCCTGCCGACCACCGCCACCGGCGTTTTCACCATCGCCGTGTTCGCCGATGACCCGCGAAACGACGCGACCCTGCACGTCGATCAATACACCGGCAAAGTCCTCGCCGATGTGCGCTTCGAGCATTACGGCACAGTGGCCCGCGCCACGGAAATCGGCGTGATGCTCCATGAAGGCAAGATGTTCGGCACCTTCAACCAGATCGTCGTGCTGCTGATCTGCCTGATGATTCTGCTCAGCGCCGTCAGCGGGGTAGTGATCTGGTGGAAGCGCCGACCACAGGGCAAATTCGCTGTGCCGCCGCTGCGTCATGATTTGCCGAAGTGGAAAACCGGGGTGGTGATCATGCTCGCGCTGGCGGTGATTTTTCCGCTGGTGGGGGCTTCGCTGGTGGTGGTCTGGTTGCTTGATCGACTGCTGCTGTCGCGGTTTGGCGGGCAACCTGAATCTGCCTCACCTTCATCATGAGTCCACCGAGATGCGCGTTTTAGAGAGGTCTATAAAATGCCGGCCTTATAAGTCGGTGTTTTTTAGTGTTACTGTATAACCCTAATTCGCCATTCTGCCCGCGGCCAAAAGCTGCGGGCATTCTTTTGAAGAAGTGATTCACCATCCCCGATGAACAAGTACCTCTTGTCCAGCCTCTGCCTGTTCGGCCTGAACAACGCCCATGCCGACAACCAGGCGCTGACGCTGCCCACCGGCACCATCAGCGCACCGGCCATCGACGACGCAAGCGTCAGCCTGACCACGCCAACCACCGCCGGCTCGCGCCTGAACCTCAACGCCATGCAAACTCCGGCCAGCGTCGAAAGCCTCAGCGGCGAACAGGTCCGCGCCCGGGGTGATCGCAGCGTGCAGGACGCGGTGTCGCGCAGCACCGGCATCAGCCGCACCGGTACGCCGGGCGATGGCGGCACCTCGTTGCAGGCCCGGGGTTTTACCGGGCAGAGTTCAGTGATGCAGTTGTATGACGGCAATCGCCTGTACAGCGGCATGGGCACGGTGACGTTCCCGGTCGATACCTGGTCAGTGCAGCGCGTCGATGTGCTGCGCGGCCCGGCTTCAGTGCTGTACGGCGAAGGCGCGACGGGTGCGGTGGTCAACGTGATCCCGAAGAAGCCGCTCGAAGGTGAAATCGAAAACCACGCGCGCGTCGGCTATGGCTCCTACGACACTCAGCAACAGGCCTTCGACAGCGGCGGTTCGCTGAGCGATACCCTGAGCTACCGCCTCAATCTCAATCGTCTGCGCAGCAACGGCTGGATCGATCGCGGCGATTCGTCCAGTGACTTCATCAGCGCTGCCCTGCGCTGGCAGGCCACTGATGATCTGGCGTTTACCCTCGCCCACGACTACGGCGAACAGCGCCCGCAGAATTACTTCGGCACGCCGCTGATCAACGGCCACTTCAAGGACAGCCTGCGCAACAAAAACTACAACGTGCGTGACGACAAGCAGCACTACAACGATCAATGGACGCGCCTGACCAGCGACTGGCAGATCAACGATGCCGTCAGCGCCAGTAACGAGCTCTACTACCTCAAGGCCCAACGCCGCTGGCAGAACGCCGAGAACTTCAACTTCGACGCGGGCAGTCAGCAACTGAGTCGCAGCGGTTACTTCGGCATCGGCCACAAGCAGGAACAGGTTGGTGATCGTCAGACGTTCACCTTCAAGCACTCGCTGTTCGGCCTCGATAGCCAGACCGTCACCGGCGTCGATTACAACCGCATCCGCTTCCAGCTCGACAGCAACTCGCCGTTCAACGACGTGCTGCCGAACGGTCAGCCATTGGATCTGGATCACCCACAAAGCGGGTATTTCGAGAGTGCCGATCCGTACCGCGATCAGTTCGACAGCACCACCAGACAGATGTCGGCGTTCGCCGAAAACCGCACGCAGTTGAGCGAGCGCTGGTCGTTGGTGACCGGCGTGCGTCGCGATTATGTGCATGTCGGTCGTAACGACTTGACCGATGGCAGCCAGAGCGACCAGACCCTGACCGGCAACAACTGGAAGGCCGGCCTGGTGTTTGCGCTGACGCCCGAGACGTCGTTCTACGGCCAAGTGGCAACCAGCACTGATGGCATCGGCGGCTTGATCTCTCTGAGCCCGAGCCAGCAGCAATACGATCTATCGACCGCCCGCCAGACGGAAATCGGCCTGAAGCAGTTGTTCTGGGATCAGCGTGGCGAGTTCACGCTGGCGGCGTATCGCATCGTCAAAAAGAAACTGCTGACTGACGATCCGGGCAACCCGACGCTCAAGCAGCAGGTCGGCCAGCAATCGTCCAACGGACTTGAAGCCAGCCTTGATCTGCAACTGCCGAACGCCTGGCAACTGCAGGCCAACGCCGCAATTGTGAAGGCCAGGTACGACGACTTCTCGGAAGTGGTCAACGGGCAAACCCTGTCGTATAACGGCAACCGCCCGTTGGACGTGCCGCGACGCACCGCCAATCTGTGGCTGAACAAAGCGCTTAGCGATGACCTGAAGGCCGGTGCGGGCGTGCGCTATGTCGATGCACGTTACGCCGATATGGCCAACCGTAACGAGTTGCCGAGTTACACCGTGGTGGATGCGACAATGTCGTGGCAGGCCTTGCGTAACACGACCTTGGGTTTGCAGGTGAACAATCTGTTTGACCGCCGGTATGCGCAAAGCCAATACAATGGCGGGCAGCAGTGGATCCTTGGCGAGCCGAGGTCGTTTTTTGTCACCGCTGATTACACCTTTTGATCGAAGAATGCTGCCCCTCACCCTAGCCCTCTCCCGGAGGGAGAGGGGACTGACCGTGTTGTCTGGACAAGTTGCACCGACCTGAAAGACCGAGTCGAGCTCAGGCTCGAAAAGCATGAAGATCGGCTCCCTTTCCCCCTCTCCCCCCTGGGGGAGAGGGCTGGGGTGAGGGGGATGGATCTACCGAAAAAAAATGAAATCGAGAACACACCGAACGCCCTATGACGTCACTCACCCTCACGAATCTCGCCTGGACACCCCTGGGCCACGGCCACTGCCATCACCAGTTCCAGCTGCGTGACGCCTCCTTGCAGGTGGCCGCCGGTGAGTTCGTCGGGCTGATCGGCCCCAACGGCAGCGGCAAGACCAGCCTGTTGCGATGCGCCTACCGCTTCAGCCAACCGGAACACGGCGAGGTCAAACTCGATCACTACAACGTGTGGAAACAATCCTCTCGCTGGTGCGCGCAACGCATCGCGGTGGTCTTGCAGGAGTTCCCCGATGCTTTCGGCCTGACCGTCGAAGAAGTCGTCGCCATGGGCCGCACGCCGCACAAAGGTCTGTTCGACGGCGAAACCCTTGAGGATCGAAACCTCGCGACCCAGTCGCTCAAATCCGTCGGTCTCGAAGGCTTCGAAGACCATGCCTTCGCCACGCTGTCGGGCGGCGAAAAGCAGCGGGTGATTCTTGCCCGCGCCCTGACCCAGCAACCGCAACTGCTGATCCTCGACGAGCCGACCAACCACCTCGACCCGCGCTATCAGTTGGAACTGCTGCAACTGGTCAAGCGTCTGCAAATCGGCACGCTCGCCAGCATCCACGACCTGAACCTGGCCGCTGCGTTCTGCGACCGACTGTACGTGATCAACCACGGCCGCATCGTCGCCAGCGGCACACCGCAAGAAGTCCTCACCACGGAACTGTTGCGCGACGTCTTCGGCGTCGAGGCATTGATCGACTCTCACCCTCTTCACGGCTACCCGCGAATCACCTGGATAACCCGACCATGACTGTGCGTTCCCTGCTTTGCGTTGCTCTTCTGCTGTGCAGTGCCCAAGCCTTGGCCGAGGCCACGAAATACCCACTGCCCCTTCAAAGCTGCAACCGCGAAGTGACCTTTAAAGAAGCGCCAAAACACGCGGTCAGCCATGACATCAACATGACCCAGATGATGCTCGCCCTCGGCCTCAAATCGAGGATGGCCGGTTACAGCGGCGTCAGTGGCTGGAAGTCGGTCACCCCTGAGATGCAGTCGCTCCTCGATGGCCTGCCGGAGCTGGCAGCGAAGTACCCGTCGGTGGAAACCCTGCTCAACGCCAACGTCGACTTCTTCTTCGCCGGCTGGGATTACGGCATGCGCGTGGGCGGCGATCTCACGCCGCAAACCCTGCAACCGCTGGGCATCAACGTCTATGAGCTGACCGAGTCCTGCGCGTTCGTGATGAAGCGCCCGGCCGCGACCCTGGACGACACCTACAACGACCTGCGCAACCTCGGCAAAATCTTCGACGTGCAGGATCGCGCCAATGCGCTGATCGCCGAGATGCAGGCGCAGGTCGCCGCAGTACGAAAAGACCTGCCCGCCGATAAGCCGCGCGTGTTCCTCTACGACAGCGGCGAAGACCGCGCCATGACCTCCGGCCGCCTCGGCATGCCGCAAGCGCTGATCGATGCGGCGGGTGGGCGCAACATTCTCGATGACGTCGAAGCGAGCTGGACGCGGGTCAACTGGGAGACCGTGGTCGAACACAATCCGCAGGTCATCGTGATCGTCGACTACAGCGAAATCACCGCCGAGCAGAAAATTGAATTCCTGCTGAAGAACAAAGCCCTGCAATCGATCGACGCGATCAAGAATCAGCGTTTCATCGTCATCCCGTACGTGCAGGCCACGCCGGGGATCGACAACGTGCTGGCCGTTGAAACCCTGGCCAAAGGTTTCCACGGCCAATGATCAACCGTCGCTACGCCCTGTTGCTGATTGCCCTAGGCGCCGTGTTGCTGGTGTCGTGCGTGGTGTCGCTCGGCTTCGGGCCCGCGCGGGTGCCGGTCGATGTGGTGTGGCGGATTTTGCTGCACAAGGCGTTTGGTTTTGGCGAGGTGAACTGGAGCGCTGGGCAGGAACATATCGTCTGGCTGATCCGCGTGCCGCGCATGTTGCTCGGGGCGCTGGTGGGTGCCGGGTTGGCGCTGATCGGCGCGGTGCTGCAAGCGGTGACGCGCAATCCTTTGGCCGATCCGCATCTGCTTGGCGTTACTTCAGGGGCGACGTTGGGCGCGGTGATTGTGGTGCTGCATGTCGGTGAAATCATCGGCCTGCTGACCTTGCCGATCGCGGCGTTTATCGGCGCGTTGCTGAGCATGCTGGTGGTGCTGGCGATAGCCAGTCGGCATGGCCGGCTCGACAGCGATCGCTTGCTGCTGTGCGGTGTGGCGGTGTCGTTCGTGATGATGGCGATCGCCAATTTGCTGCTGTTCATGGGCGACCACCGCGCCAGTTCAGCGGTGATGTTCTGGATGCTCGGCGGACTTGGGCTGGCGCGTTGGGAGTTGCTCGCGGTGCCGGCGGCCAGCGTGTTGCTCGGGTTGATCTTGCTGTTGGGCATGGCGCGTCCGCTGAACGCGTTGATGGCCGGCGAACAGACCGCCGTCACCTTAGGCCTGAATGCCCGGTCGGTGCGTCTGCGGGTTTTCGTCATCGCTTCGTTGATGACCGGGGTGCTGGTGTCGATCAGCGGCTCCATCGGGTTTGTCGGGCTGATGGTGCCGCACATTGCGCGGCGCCTCGTCGGCGCCGAACACCGGCGATTGCTGCCGGTGTGCGTGCTGATCGGCAGTGTGTTCCTGATCTGGGTCGACGTTGCCGCCCGCACAATGATCGCCCCCGAAGACCTGCCCATCGGCGTCGCCACCGCGGCCATTGGCGGGCTGTTCTTTATCGGCCTGATGCGCCGCCGCTGACCCACCCCCCCTCTCCCCACTGTAGATACCGTCTTGCCCCTCATCGGGCAAGGGCAATTTTCGGGTCAAATGGCTGGCCCGATTTAAGAACGGCGTAGACAAAATGTAGGAGTTTGCGCATCGCTGCACAGATGATTTGCTTGGGGGCCTTGCCGTTGGCCTTCAAGCGGTCCTTCATGGCGATGATTGCCTTGTTGTGCTTCAGTGCAACCAACCCAGGCATGTATAGACCCGCCCGAACGCGAGCCGATCCGATCCTCGAAATCACTGTTCTGCCTTTGAATTTTCCCGAGTCCTGCAGCTTTGGGTTCAACCCGGCGGCAGCGACCAGCTTGCGAGGGTCGTCATATTTACGCAGGTCGCCCAACTCGGCCAGCAGCCGCTCAAGGGTTTTCTGGCCGATACCGTCGATGGTCACGATCAAGTCGCGCATTTGGCGCATGTCTGGATCATCGTCGATGTGTTTTTTGATTGATTTGTGAGTTTCAACGATCTCTTTCTCGATGTGACGCAGCACAGAGTTGATCGAGTCTTTGACCTTTTCGTCGGATACATCCAGGCGATTGAGCTCCATTTGCTCCATTTCCTGAAGGTCATCCAAGCGACGTACCATCGCCTTTAGCTGACGATATTTCAGCGGCTCTGGAGCCCAAAGCTGAAGCTTTTCAGCCTTTTCCCGAGCAAAGTCAGCGATCAATTTGGCGTCGCTTTTGTCGGTTTTGATCCGGCGCAGCTCGCTGTCGGCGTAAGCGTGGGTCGTAGCCGGATTGACGACGCAGACCCGGTAACCCTTGTTGTAGACGAACTCGGCAAGTTCCAGGTGATAAACGCTGGTGGCTTCCATCACGATCAGAGCTGTAGGCTCGACCTGCTTGTTCAGCCAGGCGTCAAACTCTTTGAAACCTTTTGAGTCGTTAGCCAGTTTGGCCTTGGTTTTGTGCTTGCCGTTTGGCAGGTGAGTGGCGATATCAAAGGTATTTTTAGCGACATCGACGCCGACGAAATTGGACATGACCGTTTCTCCATTAATCCGTTTTCGATCATCACTGCACTCTGTCCAACCTTGCGAATGCGGGCTCTCGCCAGAGACGGGCCCAAGATACCGTTCGAACTATACGAGTGAGTGTGGAGGGCTGGAGCACGATCTACATCACAGGCAAAAAGCCTAAGGAGCTGCACGGCTTCCAAGTCCCTCCCTCGATGATCAGTCGAGAACTATCGCTCCTGACGGAGCGATAGTCGAGATACAAGGAGCTGCCGAAGGCTGCGATCTTTTGATTTTTTGCTTAAAAGACAAGATCAAAAGATCGCAGCCTTCGGCAGCTCCTACAGGTATCGGTTCGCGCCCCAATCTGGCGCGGCCGCCTGCACCAACGCTCCACCAGCGTCCCTTCATGGTGCATCGCAATCGCGCGCAAGCGCTCTAAACCGACATTTTCCTGCCCAAACCCGACCGGGCACAGCCCTTGCAAAACACCCTTCAGTCGTCCGCATCTGCCAACCATAAAAAACTTTAACGTTCATGGAGATCGCACAATGAAGCGTCGCAGTTTGATCAAGGCTTTCACACTCTCGGCATCCATTGCCGCGATGGGCATGACCTGGACAGTCCAGGCCGCCGAGACCATCAAGGTCGGGATTCTGCATTCGTTGTCCGGCACCATGGCGATCTCCGAAACATCGCTCAAAGACATGGCGCTGATGACCATCGACGAGATCAACGCCAAGGGCGGCGTCAACGGCAAGATGCTTGAACCTGTGGTGGTCGACCCGGCGTCGAACTGGCCGCTGTTCGCCGAAAAGGGCCGGCAGTTGCTGACCCAGGACAAGGTAGCGGTGGTGTTCGGTTGCTGGACTTCGGTGTCGCGCAAATCGGTGCTGCCGGTTTTCGAAGAACTCAACGGTCTGCTGTTCTACCCGGTGCAGTACGAAGGCGAAGAGATGTCGCCGAACGTGTTCTACACCGGCGCCGCGCCGAACCAGCAAGCGATCCCGGCGGTTGAATACCTGATGAGCGAAGAAGGCGGCAGCGCCAAGCGCTACTTCCTGCTCGGCACCGACTACGTCTACCCGCGCACCACCAACAAGATCCTGCGTTCGTTCCTGCACTCCAAAGGCGTGGCCGACAAGGACATTGAAGAGGTCTACACCCCGTTCGGTCACAGCGACTATCAAACCATCGTTGCCAACATCAAAAAGTTCTCGGCTGGCGGCAAGACTGCCGTTATCTCCACAGTCAACGGCGACTCCAACGTGCCGTTCTATAAAGAGCTGGCCAACCAGGGTCTGAAGGCGACTGACGTACCGGTCGTGGCGTTCTCGGTCGGCGAAGAAGAACTGCGCGGCATCGACACCAAACCGCTGGTGGGCAACCTCGCGGCGTGGAACTACTTCGAGTCGGTGGAGAACCCGCAGAACAAGAAATTCGTCGCGGACTGGAAAGCCTACGCGAAGAAACACAACCTGCCGGGCGCCGACAAAGCGGTGACCAACGACCCGATGGAAGCCACTTACGTCGGCATCCACATGTGGGCGCAAGCAGCTGAGAAAGCCAAGTCCACCGACGTCGACAAAGTCCGCGAAGCGCTGGCCGGCCAGACCTTCGCCGCACCGTCTGGCTATACGCTGACCATGGACAAGACCAATCACCACCTGCACAAACCGGTAATGATCGGCGAGATTCAGGCCGATGGTCAGTTCAACGTGGTCTGGCAGACCGAAGGGCCGATCCGCGCCCAGCCGTGGAGCCCGTTCATCGATGGCAACGACAAGAAGCCGGATTATGCGGTGAAGAGCAACTGAGTCACTGGATGTCAGCCTTGCGCTTGGCGTGGGGCTGATGCAATTCCCCTGTGGGAGCGGGCTTTTGTGGCGAGGGGATTTATCCCCGATGGGTTGCGAAGCAGCCCCCAATCCAGCAGTCGCGGTGTATCAGATTGATCGCGTCGACTGATTTCGCGACTGCTTCGCAGCCGATCGGGGTTAAATCCCCTCGCCACAAAGGCTCGCTCCCACAATGTCCGCGTCAAGGCGACTGACTATGCCCACTGCCCTCTACCGTTTTATCTGCGCCATCGCACTGTTGCTGCCGATGGCCACCCACGCCGGCGACGCCGAAGACTTCGTCGCGGCCAATCCCATGCAACAGGCCAAACTGCTCGAAGCCTGGGCCGCGCAGCCCGACCCGGCCCGTATCGAACTGATCAACGCCCTGCAACAAGGCGAACTGACCGTCGACGGCCAACCAAAAACCCTGCGCCTGAACAACCGCCTGCGGGGTCTGATCGACACCGCCATGGCCAGCCACCAATTGCTCGCCGCCGACGCCAAAATCCGTCTGACTGCCGCGCAGCAATTGCAGAAAAGCGCGAAACCCGCGCAGCTGAAATTCCTCGACCAGCAACTCGCTGGCGAAAAAGATGAAAGTGTCCACGCCGCTCTGAGCCTGGCGTTAGCCAATCTGCAATTGGTCGATACCGATCCGGCGGTGCGTCTGGCCGCCGTGCGCTTGCTCGGTGAAACCGGCGACCCACTGGCCCGCACCCGCCTCGAAGGCTTGCTCGAACCCGGTGTCGAAGCCGATGCTGGCGTGCGCACGGCCGCCGAAACCAGCCTCGCCCAGGTCAAACGCAAACTGCTGATCGGCGAAATACTCGGTCAGGCATTCAGCGGTATGTCGCTCGGTTCGATCCTGCTGCTGGCGGCCCTCGGCCTGGCGATCACTTTCGGCTTGCTCGGCGTGATCAACATGGCCCACGGCGAGATGCTGATGCTCGGTGCCTACTCGACGTATGTGGTGCAGCTGATGTTCCAGCGTTACGCCCCGCAGGCCATCGAGTTCTATCCGCTGATCGCGCTGCCGGTGGCGTTTTTCGTCACCGCCGCCATCGGCATGGCGCTGGAACGCACGGTGATTCGCCACCTCTACGGGCGACCACTGGAAACATTGCTCGCGACGTGGGGCATCAGCCTGATGCTGATTCAACTGGTGCGCCTGCTGTTCGGTGCGCAAAACGTTGAAGTGGCGAACCCGGAGTGGCTGTCCGGCGGCATTCAAGTGCTGCCGAATCTGGTGCTGCCGTACAACCGCATCGTCATCATCGCCTTCGCGCTGTTTGTGGTTGTCCTCACCTGGCTGCTGCTGAACAAGACTCGCCTGGGCCTCAACGTCCGCGCGGTCACCCAGAACCGCAACATGGCCGCTTGCTGCGGTGTGCCGACCGGACGCGTCGACATGCTCGCCTTCGGCCTCGGCTCGGGCATCGCCGGCCTCGGTGGTGTAGCGCTGAGCCAGATTGGCAACGTCGGCCCGGACCTGGGTCAGAGCTACATCATCGACTCGTTCCTCGTGGTGGTGCTCGGAGGTGTTGGCCAGTTGGCCGGTAGCGTGCTCGCAGCGTTCGGCCTCGGTATCGCCAACAAGATCCTTGAACCGCAGATCGGTGCGGTGCTCGGCAAGATCCTGATCCTCGCGCTGATCATTCTGTTTATCCAGAAACGTCCGCAAGGCCTCTTCGCACTGAAAGGACGGGTGATCGACTGATGAACCAGCCTCTGTTAGTCACGGCCACGCAAAAGGCCGGCCCGAAAGTCACGATTGCCATCGGCGCGGTGATTCTCGCGTTACTGATCGCATTGCCGTTGCTGTCGCTGTTGTCGCCGGACAGCGCGCTGCACGTCTCCGCTTACACCCTGACGTTGGTCGGCAAGATTCTTTGCTACGCCATTGTCGCCCTGGCGCTGGATCTGGTCTGGGGTTACGCCGGTCTGTTGTCCCTCGGCCATGGCTTGTTCTTCGCCCTCGGCGGTTATGCGATGGGCATGTACCTGATGCGTCAGGCCGCCGGTGATGGCTTGCCGGCGTTCATGACCTTCCTGTCGTGGACGGAGTTGCCGTGGTACTGGACCGGCACGAGCAGCTTTGTCTGGGCCATGTGCCTGGTGGTGTTGGCGCCGGGTTTGCTGGCGCTGGTGTTCGGCTTCTTCGCCTTCCGTTCGCGGATCAAGGGCGTGTACTTCTCGATCATGACCCAAGCCCTGACCTTCGCCGGCATGCTCCTGTTTTTCCGCAACGAGACCGGGTTTGGCGGCAACAACGGCTTCACCAATTTCCGTACGATTCTGGGCTTCGGCATCACTGAACCGGGCACTCGCGCGGTGCTGTTTCTGGCGACCGTACTGCTGCTGGTGGCGAGTCTGTTTATCGGCTGGCGTCTGGCGCAGAGCAAGTTCGGCCGGGTGCTGACCGCGCTGCGCGATGCGGAAAACCGCTTGATGTTCTGCGGCTACGATCCGCGTGGTTTCAAGCTGTTCGTCTGGGTATTGAGCGCGGTGCTGTGCGGTTTGGCCGGTGCGCTGTATGTGCCGCAAGTGGGGATCATCAACCCGAGCGAGATGTCGCCGACCAACTCGATCGAAGCGGCAGTGTGGGTCGCCCTTGGCGGTCGTGGCACGCTGATCGGGCCTTTGCTCGGCGCCGGTGTGGTCAACGGCATGAAGAGCTGGTTCACCGTGGCGTTCCCCGAATACTGGCTGTTCTTCCTCGGCGCGCTGTTCATCGTCGTGACCCTGTACCTGCCCAAAGGCGTGATCGGTCTGCTGAAGAAACGAGGTGAATCATGAGAGTCACGGCAAGCGCTGAATTCATGCTGGAGCCAGCCTTCTTCCCCGTCGAGCCGAACAAGGACGCCGGCACCAGCCGCGATTCCATCGGCCTCGGCCAACGCGTCGGCCCGGGCCTAGATACCCGCCACGGCACGATCCTGACCCTGGAAGACATCAGCGTCAGCTTCGACGGCTTCCGCGCGCTGAACAATCTCAATCTGTACATCGGTGTCGGCGAATTGCGCTGCATCATCGGCCCCAACGGCGCGGGCAAGACCACGCTGATGGACGTGATCACCGGCAAGACCCGCCCCAGCCACGGCAAGGCATGGTTCGGCGAAACCCTCGACCTGACACAGATGAGCGAAGTGCAGATTGCCCAGGCTGGCATCGGCCGCAAGTTCCAGAAACCGACGGTGTTTGAAGCGCTGAGCGTGTTTGAAAACCTCGAACTGGCGCAGAAGACCGACAAGTCGGTGTGGGCCAGTTTGCGGGCACGGTTGAGTGGTGAGCAGAAAGATCGCATCAGCGAAGTGCTGGAGACCATTCGCCTGACCACCTCGGTCAATCGCCCGGCGGGCCTGTTGTCCCACGGCCAAAAGCAGTTCCTGGAAATCGGCATGTTGCTGATGCAAGACCCGCAACTGCTGCTGCTCGACGAACCGGTGGCGGGCATGACCGATGCCGAAACCGAGTTCACCGCCGAGTTGTTCAAGTCGCTGGCAGGCAAGCATTCGCTGATGGTGGTGGAACACGACATGGGCTTTGTCGGCTCGATTGCCGACCACGTCACCGTATTGCACCAAGGCAGTGTTTTAGCCGAAGGGTCGCTTGAGCAGGTGCAGGAAAACGAGCGGGTGATCGAGGTTTACCTCGGCCGCTGACTTTCCCCTGTAGGAGCTGCCGGAGGCTGCGATCTTTTGATCTTGCTCTTCCACAACAAGATCAAAAGATCGCAGCCTTCGGCAGCTCCTACATTGGGACTTGAGGAGAATTTGAGAATGCTGCAAGTCGACAAGCTGCACCAGTATTACGGCGGTAGCCACATCCTGCGCGGCCTCACGTTTGACGTGAAGGTCGGCGAAGTCACCTGCCTGCTCGGCCGCAACGGCGTGGGCAAGACCACCCTGCTCAAATGCCTGATGGGCCTGTTGCCGGCCAAGGAAGGCGCAGTGAATTGGGAAGGCAAACCGATCACCACGTTCAAGCCACACCAGCGGGTACACGCCGGTATCGCTTATGTGCCACAGGGCCGGGAGATTTTCGGGCGGCTGACGGTGGAGGAAAACCTGCTGATGGGCCTGTCGCGTTTTCCCGGCTCCGAGGCCAAGGAAGTCCCTGCGTTCATCTACGAACTGTTCCCGGTGCTGTTGCAAATGAAGCAGCGTCGGGGCGGTGACTTGTCCGGTGGCCAGCAACAACAGCTTGCGATTGGTCGCGCACTGGCCAGCCGTCCGCGTTTGCTGATCCTCGACGAACCCACCGAAGGCATTCAGCCGTCGGTGATCAAGGAGATCGGCGCGGTGATCAAGAAACTGGCGGCTCGCGGCGACATGGCGATTCTGCTGGTCGAGCAGTTCTACGATTTCGCCGCCGAACTGGCCGATCAATACCTGGTGATGTCCCGGGGTGAGATCGTCCAGCAGGGTCGCGGAGAAAATATGGAGGCCGAGGGTGTGCGTGGGCTGGTAACCATCTAACCTGTAGCTTCCTAACGATAATTAGAAAATATGAACTCGACTGTCTCACCTGCCCTGTTTACCCCGAGCTGGCACGCCGAGCTGGAGCTGGCCTACGCCCGTTTCGGCGACTGCACGCGCCCGGTCATGCGCCGCCACCTCGGCCCGCTGCGGGTGCAAAAGCATCTGTACGCCGAGGGCCCTGAGGTCTGTCAGCACATCATCGTCCACCCACCGGGCGGGATTGCCGGCGGTGATCGGCTCAATATCAGCGCCCGTGTCGAACAAGACGCCTGGGCACAGATCACCAGCCCCGGCGCAGCCAAGTGGTATCGCGCGGCGGGCCCCGCTTATCAGAAGCTCGACTTGAAGGTGGCTGCCGGGGCGACACTGGAATGGTTGCCGCAAGAGACCATCGTCTACAGCGCCGCTCAGGCTGAACTGACCACCTCGATCGATCTTGAGGGGGATGCGCGGCTGTTCTACTGGGATGTGGTTGCGCTGGGTCGACCGGCCAGTGGCGAGCGTTTCGACCTCGGGCACTTTCAGAGCCACCTGGATATTCGTCGCGATGGTCGATTGCTCTGGCATGAACGCCAGCGCATTGTCGGCGGTGACGGTTTGCTCGATTCGCCGATCGGGCTGGATGGGCAACCGGTGTTTGCGACGCTGTTGGTCACTGGCGAAATTGATGCCGAACTGCTTGAGCGCTGCCGCTCGCTGGGGCATGAAGTGCGCGGGGATCTGACGCAGCTGCCGGGACTTTTGGTTGCCAGGTGTCTGGCCAGTGAGGCGTTGTTGGCGCGGGGCTGGTTGATTGATTTGTGGCGATTGCTCAGACCCGCCCTGCTAGGACGCGAAGCCCAGCCCCCACGAATCTGGAACACCTGAAATGCATTCCCCTGTAGGAGCTGCCGAAGGCAGCGTACGTCTCAATCATTTCTAACTGCCGATATTGGATTCCAACAATGGACCTGACCCCACGCGAAAAAGACAAGCTGCTGATCTTCACCGCCGGCCTCGTCGCCGAGCGCCGACTGGCTCGCGGTGTGAAGCTCAACTACCCGGAAGCCATGGCCTACATCTCCGCCGCGCTGCTCGAAGGCGCCCGTGACGGCCGGACCGTGGCCGAGCTGATGCACTTCGGCACCACCCTGCTTTCCCGCGAACAAGTGATGGAAGGCATCCCGGAAATGATCCCGGAGATCCAGGTCGAAGCGACGTTTCCCGACGGCACCAAACTGGTGACCGTCCACCAACCGATCGTCTGAGGCCGCGCCATGACTTACAGCATTCGCGATGCGCTGCACGCCGACCTGCCGGCGATCCGCGACATCTACAACGACGCCGTGCTCAACACCACGGCGATCTGGAACGAATCCGCCGTGGACCTCGGCAACCGTCAGGCGTGGTTCAGCGCCCGTCAGTCGCAGGCCTATCCGATTCTGGTGATCTGCGACATCGACAACAGCGTGCTCGGCTACGCTTCGTTCGGTGACTGGCGGCCATTCGACGGCTTCCGCCACACCGTCGAGCATTCGGTTTACGTGCGCAGCGACCAACGCGGCAACGGTCTTGGCCCGCGACTGATGACGGCGCTGATCGAGCGGGCAAAAACCTGCGGCAAGCACGTGATGGTGGCCGCCATCGAAAGCGGCAACGCCGCCTCTATTCGTCTGCATGAACGTGCCGGTTTCATCATCACCGGACAGATGCCGCAAGTCGGCACCAAGTTCGGCCGCTGGCTCGATCTGACCTTCATGCAACTGACCCTCAACCCTGGCGCGGAGCCGCCCGAAGCCAACAAGGAGTGACACTGATGAACGCCGCCCAACTGCGCCGCGTCAACGCTGAAAGTTTTGCGCACTATCGTCAGGGCCTGATCGATCTGTTGCTCGATGCGGTGGGCTATGGCGCGAGTGTCGGCTTCATGGCCGACCTCGACGCCGCCCAGGCCCGCGCCTACTTCGATGACGTTCAGGACAACGTCAACAAGGGCAGCGTATTGCTCTGGGTGGTGGTCAAGGACGAGCAGGTGCTGGCCAGCGTGCAACTGGGGCTGTGCCAAAAGGCCAACGGTCTCAATCGCGCCGAGGTGCAGAAACTGCTGGTGCGTGAACACGCCCGTCGTCGCGGCCTCGGCCAACAATTGATGCATGCGCTGGAACTGGAAGCGCCCAAGCACAAGCGCGGCATGCTCTTCCTCGACACCGAGGCCGGCTCCCCCGCTGAAGATTTCTATAAAGCCCTGGGTTACACCCGCGCCGGCGAAATACCCGACTACGCCTGCGACCCGAACGGCACCTATCGACCGACCGCCCTCTACTACAAGATTCTGCAAGGAGCCCAGTGATGATTCCCGGTGAATACCAGATCCAGCCCGGCGACATCGAACTCAACGTCGGCCGCCGCACCGTCAGCCTGAAAGTCGCCAACAGCGGCGACCGGCCGATCCAGGTGGGTTCGCACTATCACTTTTTCGAAACCAACGACGCGCTGACCTTTGATCGCGCGGCCAGCCGTGGCATGCGTCTGAATATTCCGGCCGGCACGGCGGTACGCTTCGAGCCGGGGCAGAGCCGCGAGGTTGAGCTGGTGGATTACGCCGGGCATCGACGGGTGTTCGGCTTTGCCGGGCGGGTCATGGGTGATCTCTGAATTGCGTGCGCACCGCTGCCCCTCACCCCAGCCCTCTCCCGAGGGAGAGGGAGCCGATTTGGGGGCTTTTCAGATCCTGAGCTCGACTCACTATTTCAGGTCGATGCCTGTCGAAAGATACCCACGGTCAGTCCCCTCTCCCTCAGGGAGAGGGCTAGGGTGAGGGTCGACGGCTCGCCACTATTTTCCTGAAGGACGCAGCATGAAAATTTCCAGACAAGCCTACGCCGACATGTTCGGCCCCACCGTCGGCGACAAGGTGCGCCTGGCCGATACCGAGCTGTGGATCGAAGTCGAAAAAGACTTCACCACCTACGGCGAAGAAGTGAAATTCGGCGGTGGTAAAGTCATCCGCGACGGCCAGGGCCAGAGTCAACTGCTCGCCGCCGAAGTGGTCGACACACTGATCACCAATGCGCTGATCATCGACCACTGGGGCATCGTCAAAGCCGACGTCGGCCTCAAGGACGGGCGCATCGCCGCGATCGGCAAGGCCGGCAACCCGGACGTGCAGCCCAACGTGAATATTGCCATCGGCGCCAGCACCGAAGTGATCGCCGGCGAAGGCATGATCCTCACCGCTGGCGGCATCGACACGCACATTCACTTCATCTGCCCGCAGCAGATCGAAGAAGCGCTGATGAGTGGCGTCACCACCATGATCGGCGGCGGCACCGGACCCGCCACCGGCACCAACGCCACCACCTGCACCTCGGGCCCATGGCATCTGGCGCGCATGCTCCAGGCCGCCGATGCCTTCCCGATGAACATCGGCCTCACCGGCAAGGGCAACGCCAGCCTGCCGGAGCCGCTGATCGAACAGGTCAAGGCCGGCGCCATCGGCCTTAAGTTGCACGAAGACTGGGGCACCACCCCGGCGAGCATCGACAACTGCCTGAACGTGGCCGACCAGTACGACGTACAAGTGGCGATCCACACCGACACGCTCAATGAGTCGGGGTTCGTCGAAACCACCCTCGGCGCCTTCAAGGGCCGCACCATCCACACCTATCACACCGAAGGTGCCGGTGGCGGTCATGCGCCGGACATCATAAAGGCCTGCGGGTTTGCCAACGTGCTGCCGAGTTCGACCAACCCGACCCGGCCGTTCACCCGCAACACCATCGACGAACACCTCGACATGCTGATGGTCTGCCACCACCTCGACCCGAGCATTGCCGAAGACGTGGCATTCGCCGAGAGCCGCATCCGCCGCGAGACGATTGCCGCTGAAGACATCCTTCACGACCTCGGTGCGTTCTCGATGATCAGTTCCGACAGCCAGGCCATGGGCCGCGTCGGCGAAGTCATCACGCGCACCTGGCAGACCGCCGACAAGATGAAAAAGCAGCGCGGCCCCCTGCCCCAGGACGGTGAAGGCAACGACAACTTCCGCGCCAAGCGCTACATCGCCAAATACACGATCAACCCGGCGATCACTCATGGCATCAGCCATGAAGTGGGCTCGATCGAAGTAGGGAAATGGGCGGACCTGGTGCTGTGGCGCCCGGCGTTTTTTGGCGTGAAGCCGACGCTGATCCTCAAGGGTGGCGCCATTGCCGCCAGCTTGATGGGCGATGCCAACGCATCGATTCCGACACCGCAACCGGTGCACTACCGCCCGATGTTTGCCAGTTATGGCGGTTCGCTGCACGCTACCAGCCTGACCTTTATCAGTCAGGCCGCGCAGGAAGCCGGGTTGCCGGAAACGCTGGGGCTGAAGAAGAAAATCGCGGTGGTCAAAGGTTGCCGCGAGGTGCAGAAAACCGATTTGATCCACAACGATTACCTGCCGAACATCGATGTCGATCCGCAGACTTACCAGGTCAAGGCCGACGGCGTGTTGCTGTGGTGCGAACCGGCAGACACCCTGCCGATGGCTCAGCGCTATTTCCTGTTCTGACCTCAACGCAATAAAACAGGCCCCGATACCGTGCCCTGCAGCACGGTCTCGGGGCCTTTTTGATGGCGGTAGAAAACCACCGCACAAACGGTCGTGTATTTCCCGCCAAAGGGACTAATATTCGATTCGCTTCACTATTTTCAGGGACCGCCCATGCGTCTTTCCGAGTTCATCGTGGCCAACATCGACCCTATCGTCGATGAGTGGGAACAGTTTGCCGCTACCATTACCCCGGCCGCCGACCATCTGGACTCCACCGCGCTGCGCGATCACGCCAGCGAAATTCTGCGGGCCGCCGCTCGCGACATGAACAAACCGCAGAGCCCCGCCGAACAGGCTGCCAAAGCCAAGGGCGAAGGCCCGGAGAAAACCCCAAGCCTGGACGAGGCCGGCGCCAGCCATGGCGAGTTGCGCCACACCGTGGGTTTTGATCTGGTGCAGATGACCAGTGAATTCCGCCATCTGCGGGCCTGTGTGATTCGCCTGTGGGTCAACAGCCTGCAATCCCCTGACGTCGCCTATTTCCAGGACATGATCCGCTTCAACGAAGCCATCGACGAAGCCCTGGCCGAATCGACCGCCGCCTATGCCGAACAGGTCAACCGTTCGCGCGACATCTTCCTTGCCATCCTTGGCCATGACCTGCGCGCGCCGCTGCAAGCGGTGAGCATGTCCACCGAATTGCTGCTGCGCAAAACCCGTCTGGAAGGCGATGCCCTGACGTGCGCCCTCAATATCAAACGTGGCGCACGACACATGGCGGCCATGGTCAGCGACTTGCTGGAACTGGTGCGCAGTCGTCTGGGCAGAAGCCTGCCGATCGAGCCGGCGCCGATGGACATGGCCGACGCGACGCGGGCAGCGATTGCCGAGGCTTGCGCGGGCAATCCGGAATGCGATCCGACGCTGACTGTAGAAGGCGATACCAGGGGAACATGGGATGCCGGGCGCATCGATCAACTGCTGCAAAACCTGATTGGCAATGCCTTGCAGCACGGTTCAAACCAGCACGACGTGACCGTGAGCCTCAGCGCAGAAGGCGATAGCGTGTGCCTTACGGTGCATAACTTCGGCACACCGATTCCCGAAGAAGCAGTCGGTACGATCTTCGACCCGCTGGTGCGCAGCGCCGACGAACAGCTCGGGCAGCCTTCTACCAGCCTCGGTTTGGGGTTGTTTATCGTCAAGGAAGTAGTCATCGCCCATGGCGGGACAATCGAAGTCAGCTCGAACGCGGCTGACGGGACGCTGTTCAGTGTGGTGTTGCCCAGAAAGGTTTAAGCAGATAAACCGAGGGGAATTCATCGCTGGCAAGCCAGCTCCCACAGGGTTCTGCGTCGGTTGCAAAATATGCATTCGACGCGATACTTGTGGGAGCTGGCTTGCCAGCGAAGAGGCCCTTCAGTGCAAACTGTAAACAACGGTAAAACTACTCGACCACCAGCCGCCCCAATCGCTGGCGCAACATACGGTTCTCGGCCCGCAGTTCCTTCACTTCTTCCAGCAGATTCAACGCCAGGGCGACGCCTTCCCACTCCAGATCCAGGTCGCGCCGCAGCTTGGCGGCGCGTTTGGCCAGAGTCAGCTCGTAATCGGTGAAACGCCATTCCCGGGGCTGCGCGCCCTGAGGTTCGAGGATGCCGTGTTCGACGATTTCGATCACGTAGACGTCCGACAAATCGGCTGCCTCACAGAATTCTGCCATGTCCAGTTGAACGATCAGGGGGCTGCTCATGATGGGCTACTCCGTCGCTGGGTTCAGAAGTTCTCTCGCGGATTGAAGGCGGCTTTTTTCGCCAGTTCCTGCCACAACGCCTTGACGTCATCGTCCGCTGCTTTCGGCATCACGGCCTTGAGCTGCACGAACAGATAACCGCGCTCGCCGGCCTTGTTTTTCAGACCATGGCCCTTGGCGCGCATGCGCTGACCGTTCTGACTGCCGGCCGGAACCTTGAGGTTGATCTTGCCGGACAGGGTCGGCACGGCCACTTCAGCGCCCAACGCCAACTCCCACGGTGCCAGCGGCAACGTAATGATCAGGTTTTCGCCTTCGACATCGAACTTCGGATGCGGCGCGAAACGAATGGTCAGGTACAGATCGCCATTCGCCCCGCCACCTGCGCCAGGTGCGCCCTGACCTTTGAGGCGGATGCGCTCGCCGTCGGTCACGCCCGCCGGGATCTTCACGTTCAGGCTCTTGCTGGTGTTGCTGACGTGCTGGCCGTTGGCGTTGTATTGCGGCACCTGAAAGGTGACCTTCTTCGATTCGTTCGAGAGCGTTTCCTCGAGGAAGATCGGCAGTTCCATTTCCACGTCTTGCCCTCGGCGCCCTGCACTGCGTTGTTGCCGACCTTCACCGCCACCGAAACCGGGGCCGCGATTGCCGAAGATCGAACTGAAGAAGTCCGAGAAGTCGCCGGTGTCGCCACCGCCGCCGCCAAAACCGCCCCGGCTCTGCCAGCCCGGTGGCCCCTGGAACGGCTGACCGTGCTGGCCATAGCGGCGCAGCTCGTCGTATTCGGCACGTTTGTCGGCGCTTTTCAGCGCTTCATAGGCTTCCGAGGCGTCCTTGAACTTGGCCTCGGCGTCCTTTTCCTTGCTGACATCGGGGTGGTATTTGCGCGCCAGCTTGCGATAGGCAGCCTTGATTGCCTTGTCGTCTGCTGTCGGCTCCACGCCGAGTATCTTGTAATAGTCTTTGAAGTCCATTGAAGGAATCACCGTCCGTTATCGATTTCGCGCCGATGCCAGCATGCGCCGATTCGCGCATGCCGGGTTGACCGATCTCAAACTTGTGACCGGGTGGCGCAGCAGAAGTTTATCGGCAGTGGGCGACGGTTCTTGCGACCGCCGGTATGTCTGCCGGCCCATGCCAGCAAGTTTGGGGCGAAGCTGCGAGTTTCAACCCAGTCTAGTCGCGAAATAGCTGATGACCGGCCTTCGAATCTGCCGCGCACTGACATACACTGCGCGGCCGTTTTTTGACCGGAACCCGAAAGACATGAATAACGCCTCTCCAGCCCGTGCCTGCGGCATCGACTTCGGCACCTCCAACTCCACCGTCGGCTGGCTGCGCCCTGGCATGGAAACGATGATCGCGCTGGAAGACGACAAGATCACCCTGCCGTCGGTGGTCTTTTTCAACATCGAGGAGCGCCGCCCGGTCTACGGTCGCCTGGCGCTGCACGAATACCTGGAGGGCTACGAAGGCCGGCTGATGCGCTCGCTCAAGAGCCTGCTCGGCTCCAAGCTGATCAAGCACGACACCAGCGTTCTCGGCACGGCAATGCCGTTCAAGGACTTGCTCGGCCTGTTTATCGGCCAGCTCAAGAGCCGCGCCGAAACTGCCGCCGGTCGGGAATTCGAACAAGTGGTGCTGGGGCGTCCGGTGTTCTTCGTCGATGACGATCCGCTGGCCGACCAGGAAGCCGAAGACACCTTGGTGGAAGTGGCACGCAAGATCGGTTTCAAGGACGTGTCGTTCCAGTACGAACCGATTGCCGCAGCATTCGACTACGAGTCGACCATCGAAAAGGAAGAGCTGGTACTGATCGTCGACATCGGCGGTGGTACATCCGACTTCTCGCTGGTGCGCCTTTCGCCCGAGCGTCGCGGTGTGGAAAACCGCCACGACGACATCCTCGCCACGGGCGGCGTACACATCGGCGGGACCGACTTCGACAAACAACTGAGCCTGCAAGGCCTGATGCCGCTGTTCGGCTACGGCAGTCGCATGAAAAGCGGCGCCTACATGCCAACCAGCCACCACATGAACCTGGCGACCTGGCACACGATCAACTCGGTGTACTCGCAGAAATCCAGCCTGGCGCTGGGCAGCATGCGCTACGACATCGAAGACACCGGCGGCATCGATCGCCTGTTCAAGTTGATCGAACAACGCGCCGGCCACTGGCTGGCGATGGAAGTGGAAGAAACCAAGATCCAGCTGACCCACGCCGACAGCCGCCATGTGCCGCTGGATCGGATCGAACCCGGGTTGAGCGTGGAACTGACGCGGGCGCTGTTTGAATCGGCGATTGATGCATTGCTGGAGCGCGTGCGCGGCAGCGTCACGCAGTTGTTGAACGACGCGAATGTGTCAGTGGCTCAGGTCGATACAGTGTTCTTCACCGGTGGTTCCAGCGGCATCCCGGCCCTGCGCAACAGCGTTTCGGCGATGTTGCCGAATGCGCGGCATGTCGAAGGGAATATCTTCGGCAGCATTGGCAGCGGTCTGGCGATTGAGGCGATGAAGCGTTACGGCGCAATGGCCTGACCCAGAATCGGCGGCGCGCCCTTCGCGAGCCTGCTCGCGAAGAGGCCAGCTCAATCACTACAAATTCTGAATCAAACCATCCCGCCCAGCTTCAACTCACTCTTCAGATACGCATAGTAAATCGGCCCTGCCACTACCCCCGGCAGGCCGAATGCGGCCTCGAACACCAGCATCGCCAGCAGCAACTCCCACGACTTCGCACTGATCTGCCCGCCAACAATGCGCGCATTGAGAAAGTATTCGAGCTTGTGGATAAAAATCAGATACCCCAACGCCGCCAACGCCACCCAGATCGACAGCGACAGGCCGACGATGGTGATCAGCGTGTTCGATATCAGGTTGCCGATCACCGGCAACAGGCCGAGCAGGAAGGTCAGGACGATCAGGGTCTTGGTCAGCGGCAGATGGATGCCGAACATCGGCAGGATCAACGCCAGAAAGATCCCGGTGAAGAAGGTGTTGAGCAGGGAAATCTTGATCTGCGCGAAAACGATGTTACGAAACGCCTGCACCAGCAGGTGCAGGCGATCGAACAAAGCGGCGGCCAGCGGCTTGCGTTTGGTGACATCCGGTATGCGCTGCAGGGCAATGATTGCGCCGAGCACCATGCCGATCAACAGCGTCACGAACATGTGCGCCGCGTCCTTGCCCACCAGTTGCAGGTCGGCCAGGTGCTTGCTCGCCCATTCGCCAATCGCTACGCGAAATTCCGCGGCACTGGCCGGCAGATAAGCGTCGATGAACGGCGGCAACTGACCGCGCGCGCGGTCGACCACTCCCATGAATTTGTCGAGGGAAGCCCCGGGATTTTCCGCTTCGTGCAGGAGGAAACTGATGGCGCCGGCGAAGATCAGCGCCAGCACACTGACCACCAGCGTGCCCAGCAGCGCCACCGCCAGCCAGCGCGCGCGCCGGCCTTCGATCAGCCGTTGCAGTTGCGGAGTGAGCATGTTGACCAGCTCGAACACCAGCAACCCCGCCAGCAGGCTGGGCAACAAGCGCAGCGGGAGCACCAGCAGCAAACCGCCGAAAATAATGATGCAACTGACCCAGAACACAACATGACGCTCAGAAAACGTTGGCATACAGCCTCAAAACGAACGGCGTAAAAGGATTGGCAGTCTGCCAGCGATCCGGGGGGAGCACTAGGGATATGCGGTGTTTGCAGCCCTCACCCTAGCCCTCTCCCAGAGGGAGAGGGAACTGATCGGGGGATGCTGAGGATATCCGGCGACCTGAAAGAGCTGATTGAATCCATAATCAACAGCTTTGTTCTGGTCGACGAATGTCTTGAGACAACGCGGTCAGTCCCCTCTCCCTCCGGGAGAGGGTTAGGGTGAGGGCGAATCTCAAGACGGACTCAAAAAACTCAGGCAGTACGCGAACCCGTTTATTTTTTCTTCAGGCATTCACTCATGAACGTCTTGCGCGCATCACCGGCCAGCGCCTTGGTTTTCGCATCGGCATTACACGTTTTCATCTTTTCCTGCTGCGGGGTCAGGGCCTTGGCGTCGTTGGCTGCCGGCGCTGCCTTGAGGCAGGTGCTCATGAAGGTTTTGCGCTCATCGCCTTTCAGACTCTTGGCGGTCGCATCGGCATTGCAGGTGGTCATTTTGTTCTGTTGCGCCGTGGCGGCGAAACCTTGGGAACACAGGAGCAAACCAATCATCAACAAAGGGACACGCAACATCTTCATGGAGTTTTCTCCTTGTCGCCGCTTCGATGGAGGCGGCCTCTTCGGCAGTGTAGCCAAATCTTGTTACACCTTCCTGCCTTCCAGGTGGCTGCGGCGGTACTGCTCCGGCGTGCAGCCCGCCTGACGGGCAAACATGGCGATAAAAGCCGAGCCGCTGCTGTAACCCAGGTCGAAAGCGATCTCCTGCACACTGCGCGAAGTTTCCAGCGCTTCGATCGCGGCGAGATAGCGCAGGCGCTGGCGCCACTCGCCGAAACTCATCCCCAGCTCGCGCACGAATTGCCGCGCCAGCGTGCGCTCGCTGACATGCACCTGCGCCGCCCAGTGCGCCAGCGGTTGATTGTTGCCAGGCTCAGCCTGCAACGCTTCGAGGATCGCCAGTAACCCGGGATGGCTCGCATAGGGCAGATAACACTCATGCACCGGTGCCTGTTGCAGTTGATCGACCAACACCTGGGCAAGACGCTGATCGGCATCGAGTTCGGGGATTTTCACGTCGCGGGCGGCGAAGTCTTTGAGAATCGCCTTGAGGATGTCGCTGATCGCCAACGTGCAGGCGCGCGCCGGCAATTCGGCACAGACCTTGGGATCGAGACACACCGCACGATAGTTGACCGGTTGATGGCTGTAGAAACTGTGCTCGACCTGCGGCGGCACCCAGACTGCGTATTGCGGCGGCGACATGAAACGACTGCCGTCGACGTCCATGTGCAGCACGCCATGGGCCGCGTATTCCAGCGTGCCCCACGGATGACGGTGGGGCGCGGCGAATTCGTGGGCGTTGAAGTCGGCGTAGCGGAAGTACACCGCCGACGGCAGTTCGCTGAAATCCAGCAGATCGATGTGTTTACTGTTCATGCTGTCCGGTTTCAGAGGCAGGTTGTCCGGTTCGAAGTATAGGCCTGCATCCAGACAAGGGATAATCGCGCTTCAT
Organism: Pseudomonas sp. LBUM1648; assembly: GCF_059716145.1. Classification (NCBI taxonomy): domain Bacteria; kingdom Pseudomonadati; phylum Pseudomonadota; class Gammaproteobacteria; order Pseudomonadales; family Pseudomonadaceae; genus Pseudomonas; species Pseudomonas sp. LBUM1648. The sequence continues at coordinate 671,677 of NZ_CP166808.1, read as the reverse complement.
CAACGTAATGGTTTCAACGCATGCAATACGCTTTTCCTCTGCTGGCGATTTTTATCTGGGCCGGCAACACCGTGATCAACAAACTCGCGGTCGGTGCGATCTTCCCCGCCGAGATCGGTTTTTACCGCTGGCTGCTGGCGGGTCTGTTGTTCACGCCGTTCATGCTCAAACAAGTGATCGCGCACTGGCCGCAAATTCGCCCGAACCTGGGCAAGATTTTCGTCCTCGGCGTGCTCGGCATGGCGGTTTATCAGAGCCTGGCCTACTTCGCCGCGACCCTGACCACCGCCACCAATATGGGCATCATCCTGTCGCTGATGCCATTGATGTCGCTGGCCATGGCGATCATCAGCCTCGGCCAGCGCCTGACAGCCGGTGCGCTGATTGGTGCGGTGTTCTCGTTCGCCGGCGTGCTGGTGGTGGTGTCGTCCGGCAGCTTCGGCGCGCTGTTGCAACACGGGGTGAACCTGGGTGACGCGATGATGCTGATTGCCACGCTGGCCTACGCGATTTACAGCACATTGCTGAAAAAATGGCAGCTGCGCCTGCCGCCGTTGGTGTTGCTGTACTTGCAGGTGCTGGTGGCGATTGTGGTGTTGTTTCCGCTGTATGCCACTTCGCCGAAAACCGGGCTGACCCTGCAGAATATTCCGCTGGTGCTGTACGCGTGTCTGCTGGCTTCGATGCTCGCGCCATTGGCGTGGATGCAGGCGGTGCAGCGCCTGGGGCCGAGCCGGACGACATTGTTCTTCAATCTGCTGCCGTTGATTACGGCGCTGATTGCGGCGGTGGTGTTGAAAGAACAACTGGCGATGTATCACCTGGTCGGCGGCTTGTTGACCTTGGGTGGGGTGATTTTGTCTGAGCGCTGGACGACGGTGCTGAGCCGCAGAGTGAGCGTTGCCTGATCCGGCCTGTGGTGAGGGGATTTATCCCCGATGGGTCGCGAAGCGGCCCCTCTCTTCATCCAATAACTGGGGCTGCTGCGCAGCCCATCGGGGATAAATCCCCTCGCCACAAAAGCACAGTCAGACCCCGGCTGCTTTAAGCCGCGCCGCATGCTCGACAAACAGCCGCACCGGATCGGCGCCCTTGCCCACCAGCCCCAGCGACTGGTTGACGATGTCGAAATGATCCAGCGGATAGTCATCGCCAATCACCGTGCCCAAGTGCGAACTGTAACGCCCGACCATGCCATCGCACTGCCCAGGTTCACGCACGAATGTCTTGGCGAACAACCGGCAACTGCGATTGGTCCCGTCAAACAGATTGCCGCCACGATCCGTCTTGCCCGGCTGCAACGTCCCCGACCACGAGTAATACCTCACGCCGTTGACCTCTTCCGGCCCATGCCCGCCCCAGGTTTCGGGCAGGCCTTGTGGATAACGCTGGTTGAACAGCGCCACACCTTCAAAGGTCAGCGATTGGTGCGAGGCGTGGATATCCACCGGCAGTTTTGGCCCGTGATAGCCGGTCTCCAACAACGCCATCAACCAGCCGACACAGCGCAGCAATGCCTCAAGGATTCGGCCCTTGGCGCTGTCCGCCGGGTAGTGCTTTTGCAGATAGTCGGCCAGTTCGGAACCGTGATTAGGCCCGGCGACCGACGTCACCGAAGCCACCAGATCCGGGCGTCTCGCCGCGGCATAACGCGCCGTCAGCGAGCCTTGGCTATGACCGAACAGATTGACCTTGGCCGCGCCGGTTTCGCGCAGGATCTCCTCGATCCGTGTCAGCAATTGCTCGCCACGCACCTCGGTCGAATTCAACGGCGACACCTGCACGGCAATCACCGTCGCACCACCACGGCGCAACGCGCCGATGATCCCGTACCAATATGGATAGAGAACGAGCCGGATAAACCCGAGCATTCCTGGCACCAGCACCAGTGGATAACGCGTACGCGAGGCGTGCGACATGGGCAAACATCCTTGTGGTCGGTGAATGGATGCAAGGCGTGCAAAACGCCCGCCAAGCATCCTCCCTGAACATGACAACTCGATGAGCAGCCTACTTCAGCCCCACCACCCCCGCCACAATCAGGCCTACCGACAGCAGTTTGACCAGCGTCAGGCTCTCGCCGAGCAAGGCAAAGCCGAGAAACACTGTGCCCAGCGAACCGATGGCGGTCCAGATCGGATAGGCGATACTCACCGGCAATTCACGCATGGCCAATGTCAGGAAGTATATCCCGCCGACCGCAGCGACCACGGTGATCATCGACGGCCAGAGCCGGGTGAACCCTTCCGCGTACTTCATGCCCATGGCGAAGGTCACTTCAAACCCCGCGGCGATCAGCAGGAACAGCCAGGCCACCTAGAACGCCCGGGCGAGGTCGAGCAAACGCTGCTCGGCCTCGGCCACCGACACCGCGAAGGTGCGTTCGGCAGACTCCTCACCCTCGGCCGCGACTACCGTGACGTCGTTGATGCCGATAAATCCCAGCGCCGTGCGCAGCCATGGATCGGCGTGGTTCAAAGCCTCTAGCTCACCCCCGGGACCGAAGCCGAAACCGCCGCGACTGGTGACGATCAAGGCTTTCTTGCCCTGCAACAGCGGCGTGTACTGGGCAATGCCGTTGTCCAGCGTGTGGTCAAACGTCAGGCCCAGCCGCACGATCTGATCGACCCAGGCCTTGAGGCCACTGGGCACGCTGAAGTTATACATCGGCGTGGAAATCAGCAGCAGGTCGTGGTCGAACAACTCGCCGACCAGTTGATCGCTTAGCGCCAGATCGGCCTGCATCGACAATGGTCGCGCCTCGGGTTCCGGGTAAAACGCCGCCGCGACGAAGGCCTCGTTGACCGCTGGAATCAGCGCCCGACCAACTTCACGCCGAGTTACCTGAGCCTGCGGATGGCGCACTTGCCAGGCACTGAGAAAACCTTCCGCCAAGCGCCGCGAATAGGAGCGATCGCCACGGGGGCTGGCATGAAGTGCAAGAATCCTGTTCATCTATAAATCCTCCGGACTAGAATCAACCTGCTTGTGGCTTGCAGCTTGAGGCGCGTCACGGCATCTCTTCAAATGAACAGAAATCAGTCTGGATGAGTTTATTTCACCCATGGAGTAACAAATGTTCGCCTCGCTGCCGCTAACCGCCCTGCGCGCCTTCGAATCCGCCTCGCGCTTGCTGAGTTTCAAGGCTGCCGCTGAAGAACTGTCGGTGACACCCACAGCGATTTCCCATCAGATCCGAGCGCTGGAGGACTGGTTGGGCGTCGCGCTGTTCGAACGCCTGCCGCGACAGGTACGCCTGACCGAGGGCGGTGAACGGTTGTTCCGCAGTCTGCACGGCGCCTTGCTGGAAGTGGCGCAAAGCGTCGACACCCTGCGCCCGCAACGCAGCGGCAGCAGCCTGACGCTGTCGACCACCGCCGCGTTCGCTGCGCTGTGGCTGGTGCCGCGACTGGGGCGGTTTTATGCGAAACACCCCAACATCAACGTGCGTCTCGACACCCATTGCGAAGTGATCGATCTGCATCAGGACGCCAGTGTCGATCTGGTGCTGCGCTACAGCCTCGATGACTACCCGAATCTGTATGGCCTCTGCCTGTTCGATGAATCGTTCGGCGTGTACGGCTCGCCGGAGCAAGTGGCACTGGCCGCACGCCGCACACCGACCTTGATCAGCGTGCACTGGCACAACTCCAAGCTGTATGCCCACGGCTGGGAAGCCTGGTGCGCCAAGTCCGGCGAGAACTGGCTGAATCAACATCCGGCGATCCGCGAATACGACGAAGAGCATTACGCCCTGCAAGCCGCGATTGCCGGGCAAGGGCTGGTACTGGCGAGCAATATTCTGGTCTCGGAGAGCGTCGCCAGCGGTTTGCTGGTGCCGTACAAGAGCGAGGTTCAGGTCGATGGGGCCGGCTACAGTGCGTTGTGTGTGCCGGGGCGCGAGCGGCATCCGCCGGTGCGCGCATTTTTTGCGTGGTTGCGCGACGAAGCGCAGCTTTCAGGGTTGGCGCCGAGGTTGCCGAAAATCCCGTAAAACTTTTTGCATCGCTCAAGACTCACAACCTGGGTAGGCGATCACGTCAGTAGAGCGTGACGCCAATCGGATTAGCCTCCAGGAGACTGAAATGAGCGACCTGCATTTATCTGATGTTCAAACCCTGCGCGAGCGCGCACGACAACACGTGGAAAACGGTGCGGTGACCGAGGGTTACAGCGCCAACCGTGAAGAGGTGCTGCGCTTGCTCAATGAATCGCTGGCCACTGAACTGGTCTGCGTGTTGCGCTACAAGCGCCACTACTTCATGGCCAACGGCCTGAAAGCCCACGTGGCCGCTGAAGAGTTTCTCGAACACGCCACCCAGGAAGCCGAGCACGCCGACCGCCTGGCCGAGCGCATTGTGCAACTGGGCGGCGAACCGGAGTTCAACCCCGACCTGCTGTCGAAAATGTCCCATGCGCAATATGTCGCGGGGAACACTTTGAAAGAGATGGTCTACGAAGACCTCGTGGCCGAGCGGATCGCCATCGACAGCTACCGCGAGATCATTCAGTACATCGGCGAGAAAGACCCGACCACTCGACGCATCTTCGAAGACATCCTGGCGCAGGAAGAAGAGCATGCCGATGACATGGCCGACATCCTCAACGACCTCTAAACCTTAAACGCAAAAGATCGCAGCCTGCGGCAGCTCCTACACTGATCTCTGTAGGAGCTGCCGCAGGCTGCGATCTTTTGATCTGCTGTTACTTGCTTGGCTTGACGGTCACCGGCGCCTTGCCCGCCTTCATCTGCTCCAGCAGCGGCGCACACTGATTGGGTTCCCCACCACTCGGTGCCACCAGCGCCAGCAGCCCGGCCGCCGGTGCGGCAATCACACCCAGCGCTACCATCCCCGCCCCGCGCAGCAACAACGGCACGGCTTTCACGCCCGCGTCCGGCTTGATGAATTTGCCGCGCACGTACAGTGGCGAACGCAGGGATATCAAACGCCAGCCTTTGGATTCCGGCGTCACCGTCAGGTCCAATTGCTCGGTGGCCATGTTCGCCGTGCCGTCGATGTAGATGATCGCGTTCTCGGTATCGAAGACAAACAGCCGCGTGGTCGCCAAACCCGTCTTGATGTCGAAGTCCGCCGCCGCGCAATTGATCTTCACTTCCTTGTCGCCAAAGATCTTGCCGATCACATAGTTACCGACGTTAAGCCCCGCCAGCTCCATCAGCTCACGGCTGATCGCACCGTCGTTGATCAGCATCTTCAGATTGCCATTCGCACCGCCCAGCAGCTTGGCCACCGAGTTACCGCGACCGGTGATATCCGCATCGCCGTTCAGCTCGCCGAAACTGGTTTTCATCGGTTCGAAAGTCGGGAACAGCTCCTTGAGCTTGAATCTGCGCGCCGTCAGTTTGGCCCGGCCTTCCAGCGGTTCGGTGCGACCGTTGAGGCGGATCTGCGCGTCCAGATTGCCGCCAGCCACGCCAAAGCGCAGCGGCTCCAGGCTGAGCTCGCCGTCGTTGAGTTTCAGGTGGGTATAAAGGTCGGTGAATGGCAGCTTTTCACTGTGGACGATGCGCTTGCCGGTGAATTCGACATCGGCGTCCATTGCGCGCCAGCGGTCAGTCTTGAACTCTTCTACCGGCAGCACTTTGTCAGCCGGTTGCTTGCTCTCACCGCCACGGGCCTTTTGTTTGTCGTTCGAATCAGCACCGATCAATGGTGCGAGGTCGGCGAACAGCAGTTGATTGGACAACAGCGCGCCGCTGAGTTTTGGCCGTGGCTGGCTGGCGACATAGGTCAGGTCACCATGGATGTCGCTGCCGCCGATCTTGCCGTTGAATTTTTCATAGGTGAATTTCGCGCCAGCCTCGTCATGCAGCTTGGCGATCAGGTGGCCATCGGTGGAGTACGGTGGCGTGTCCGGCAGGGTCACGCCGGTCAGCGGGTAGAGATTGCCAAGGCTGGCACCGGCCAGCTTCAGTCGCAGGTCGAGGGCGCCGAGGTTGCGCGGATCGGTGAGGGTGCCGGCCAGTTCAATGCGGGTGTCACCGATTTTCGCTTGAGCCTGCAGCGGGAACGGTTTGCTCGCATCCTGCAAGGCCAACAGGCCGCCGATCTTGCCTTGGCCGGTCAGATTCTGGCCGTGATACTGACCTTTAACCTTTAATGCGAAGGCATAGTCCTGCGGTGCGCCGCCCTTGTCCTGCGCAGTTTTCGCTGCTTTGTCACCGACGATTTCGCTGAACGGAATCGGTTTGCCCAGCGGATCGATCAGCACATCGAGATTGGTCTTGAGCGTCTGGTCATCGAGGGTAACGTGGCCCTTGTCGAACTTGATGGCGCCGATGTCGACAACCCAGTTCGACGGCTCGGCATTCGGGTCCTTGGGATCGAACTTGAACGTCCAGTTGGCGCGGCCATCGGCCAGACGCTGCAATTCGGCGTTGGGTTCGGTCAGGTCAATACGCGGGATCACCACCCGTTGCGCCAGCAATGCCAGCGGCGAGATGCGCAGCTCAACGCGCTTGAGCGTGACCATCTGCGGTTTCTTAGACCAATCCGGATTACCCAGGCTCAAATCCTCGGCGACCACGTGCGGCCACGGCACCCAGGCGCGCCAACCGCCCTCCTCCGGCTCGCGCTGCCAGATCACTGCGAGGTTGCCGTTGATGGCAAACGGTCGGTGCAGTTCTTCCGAGACTTTGGCGTTGAGCGGCGGTTTGATCCGGTTCCAGTCGAAGAACACGATGATCAGCACCAGTACGGCCAGTAGCAATAAGAGGATGGCGAAGGTCCAGCTGAAGATTTTTCCAGTGCGCGTCATGCACAAAGCTCCTGATCACGACCGCGCGCCGAAAACGCGGCGCACAGCTGAAACGGCGAGCCAAAGCGGCCCATATGAAATCTGTGACTGGCGAAAGGCCCGCAGGTTTAATCAAAAGGCAGATTAAGACGCAAAAAACCGCGCGCAATCTGACCAATCGGTCGAACAGCGTTACCGCCCCCGCACTTTTGCGAAGCGCGAGTGGGTCGAAAATACCCACTACGGTGCAAAAGCATCCCTCTGAAAGGCCCGTTCTAGAGCCTCTCCGCAGAACAATCAATTCTGTTGATTATTACCATTGCGTTTATGAACTTTTATATCGACTTATCGAGAGTAGCATTGCCCTCGTACCCACTTTATCGCCCTCCCAAGGAGCAACCCATCATGAAACGCCAATTACTGCTCAGCCTTACCCTGTCGATGCTTGCCAGCACTGCTTTTGCCCTGCCCGCTGCCGACCAGGCTACTCCGCAAGTAAAAGACAGCCACTCGGTGTTCAGCCAAACCCTCGCCGAAGACGGGTATGACAAAACCCCACAAGGTCAGACCCTGGCTGAAGATGGTTACGACAAAACCCCACAAGGTCAGTCGTTAGCAGAAAACGGCCGTAATCGTCTGGAAGAAAAAGGTCTGGTCGAAGACGGCTACGATAAAACTCCACAAGGTCAGGCTGTCGCCGAAAACGGTCGTAACCGCTTGGAAGAAAAAGGTCTGGTCGAAGACGGCTACGATAAAACCCCACAAGGCCAAGCTGTTGCCGAAGGTGGTGGTGACCGTGTCATCGAACGCAACAGCGCTTTGAGCTAAGCCCATGGCGGCCCTGAAAAAAAGCCCAATCCCCGGATTGGGCTTTTGACTTTTCAGCCGCTGCTATTAATAAGTCGCTGTTTCCCCGCTGCATCCCCCCGCTGCCGTTCGACGCCGTTAAAGCCGATTTGCTAGAGTGCTGCGCTTGTCCTGCCGAAGAAAACACCTTGCGATGCTGCCCCGCGCCGAACAGAAACAACAGACCCGCAACGCCCTGATGGATGCTGCCCGCCACTTGATGGAAAGCGGCCGAGGATTCGGCAGCCTCAGCCTGCGCGAAGTGACGAAAACCGCCGGCATCGTGCCCACCGGTTTCTATCGGCATTTTGCCGATATGGATGAACTCGGTCTGGTGCTGGTCAGCGAAGTCGGCCAGACCTTCCGCGAAACCATCCGCCTGGTACGCCACAACGAATTCGTCATGGGCGGCATCATTGATGCGTCGGTGCGGATCTTTCTCGATGTGGTCAGCGCCAACCGTTCGCAGTTTTTATTTCTCGCTCGCGAGCAATACGGCGGCTCGCTGCCGGTGCGCCAGGCGATTGGCCGTTTGCGTGAGAACATCAGCTCCGACCTTGCGGCCGACCTGACAATGATGCCCAAGCTTCAGCATCTGGACGCGGCCGGGTTGAGCGTGGTGGCGGATCTGATCGTCAAATCGGTGTTTGCCACCCTGCCGGACATCATCGACCCGCCGGCCGAAGCCTTGCCTGAGCATTTGACCCCGCAAGCAAAGATCACCCAGCAATTGCGCTTCATCTTTATCGGGCTCAAGCATTGGCAAGGGCTCGGTAGTACCGAATAAAGATCAAAAGATCGCAGCCTTCGGCAGCGCCTACAGAGAACAAGGTAGGAGCTGCCGAAGGCTGCGATCTTCTTTGTGCGCCGCAAATTGGTGCATGAAAAATTCTTAACGCACCAAAACCTCTCAAATCCCCGCAACATTCCGAAACATCTACTACGATCCGACAGGGATTTCCTACATCTCGTCCGATTGGCAAGCCCCTTGCTCTAGCCTGAGTATTGTCCACTGCTGGAAGCTTTCCGATGCTGGTGATTCATCGCAGAATCGACCCTCAACCTGTCTGGGCCGCCGAGTTGCACCTGACCTTCGAAGCACGGAGCAAAAGCCGTTTGCGCTGTTTCAGTGCCGAGAATGAAGACGTCGGGTTGTTTTTGGAGCGCGGTCAGCCGCCGTTGTATGACGGCGAATGTTTAAAGGCTGAGGACGGCCGAATCGTCCGTGTCTGCGCCCGCCCCGAGCAACTGCTGCACGTCACTTGCGCCAACGCTTTCGAATTGACCCGCGCCGCGTATCACTTGGGCAATCGCCACGTCGCCCTGCAAGTCGGCGATGGCTGGCTGCGGTTGCTCGACGATTACGTGCTCAAAGCCATGCTTGAACAGCTTGGCGCGCAGGTCGAAGCCATTGAAGCACCGTTCCAGCCGGAACACGGTGCCTACGGCGGCGGCCATCACCATTCACGTCACGGCGACGAAGACTTCAACTACGCGCCCAAACTCCATCAGTTCGGCGTACGCCTGTGAATCCGGCCTGGGCGCTGCTGCGCCTGGCCAGTCCGCAATTGCCGATTGGCGGCTACAGCTATTCCCAAAGTCTGGAAATGGCGGTGGATAACGGTCGCGTGAACAACCCGGACAGCGCCCGCCGCTGGATCGGCGATCAATTGCTGCTCAACCTCGCCCGCTTCGAAGCGCCGCTGCTGCTTGCCCATTGCCAAGCCGCTGCCGAGGAAAAATGGGACGACTTGCTGCGCATCTGCGAAACCCACCGTGCCAGCCGCGAAACCCGCGAGCTGCATCTGGAGAGTCGGCAGATGGGCTATTCGTTGCAGCAACTGCTCAACGGCTTGCCCGAACTCGACGCACCAGCACGCCACTTTCTCGATCAATGCGCCGAACCGCACCTGGCACTTGGTTGGGCACTGGCGGCCCGCGCCTGGGGCATCACTCCGCAGGACGCCCTCGCCGCGTGGCTGTGGAGCTGGCTGGAAAACCAGCTCGCCGTCCTGATGAAAACCCTGCCACTGGGCCAGCAAGCCGCCCAGCGCCTGACCAGCGAACTGCTGCCGCTGCTGCAACAAGCCCAGCAGGACGCCACCCGAATCAACCCCGAACACATCGGCAGTGCCGCGTTCGGTCTGTCCCTGGCGTGCATGGCCCATGAGCGCCAGTACAGCCGCCTGTTCCGTTCCTAGGGCCTGTTATTTTGGAGAAGCATATGAACACACAACCTCTGCGCGTCGGCATCGGCGGCCCGGTCGGTTCCGGCAAAACCGCGTTGACCCTGGCCCTGTGTCTGGCGCTGCGCGAGCGCTACAACCTCGCCGTGGTGACCAACGACATCTACACCCGCGAGGACGCGGACTTTCTGGTGCGCAACGAAGCGCTGGCACCGGAACGCATCATCGGCGTGGAAACCGGTGGCTGTCCGCATACGGCAATCCGCGAAGACGCCTCGATCAACCTCGAAGCGGTGGATCAATTGAACCGGCGCTTTCCGGGGCTGGATCTGATTCTGGTGGAGTCCGGCGGTGACAACCTGTCGGCGACCTTCAGCCCGGAATTGTCCGACCTGACCATCTACGTGATCGACGTTTCTGCCGGCGACAAGCTGCCGCGCAAGGGCGGGCCGGGTATTTGCAAGTCTGACCTGCTGGTGATCAACAAGATCGACCTGGCGCCGCTGGTCGGTGCCTCGCTGGAGATGATGGACAGCGACACAAAACGCATGCGCAACGGCAAGCCGTTCGTGTTCAGCAACCAGAAAACCGGCCAGGGCCTGGAAGACATCATCGCCTTCATCGAACGACAGGGCCTGCTGACCGCAGCCTGATTCACTTATCAACAAGGAAGCTTATCCATGACACTCAAACGCATTCTTGGCGCAGTCGCACTGTTGCTGACCCCGGCACTGGCCTTCGCTCACCCCGGGCATGGGGACAGCGGTTTGATCGCCGGGATCAGCCACCCGATCGGTGGCCTTGATCATTTGCTGGCGATGATTGCCGTCGGTTTGTGGGCAGCGCAGCAGCAAGGTGCGGCGCGCTGGGCGCTGCCGTGCACCTTCGTCGGCACCATGTTGATGGGCGGCATGCTGGGTTTTGAAGGGCTGGAGTTGCCGGCGCTGGAAAGCGGGATTGCCGCGTCGGTGCTGGCGCTCGGCCTGGCCGTTGCGTTGGCGGTGCGTCCGCCACTGGTGATGGCGGTGGCGGCAACAGCGTTGTTTGCGTTGTTCCATGGTGTCGCGCATGGCCTGGAGTTGCCGGACATGTCCAGCCCTTGGGCGTATGCCGCAGGATTTGTGGCGGCGACCGCTGCGCTGCATGCTGCAGGTTATGCGGTGGTACGTTTCCTTCCTCAGGCTGCTGCGCCGCTGGTGCGACTGGCGGGTGCGGCTTCGGCAGTGACTGGCGCATGGCTGCTGGCCGGCTGATCTCTGTCGCCTGATACGGCCCCTTCGCGAGCAGGCTCGCTCCCACATCGGAATGCATTCTCCTGTGGGAGCGAGCCTGCTCGCGAAGGCGGACTGACAGACACAACCTCTCTCTAACCGGTCTCTCTGCTACCATGTCGCGCAATCGCCCCAGCCGTGACGACGTCCGCCCATGCCCCACGCTTCTCGCTCCAAATCCCTGCCTGAATTGACCGCCCTGTTCAGTGAGGTGCAACAGCACTTTTTGAACGTGATCGTGCCGCTATGGCAAGGCCCGGGCTGGAACGCCGACATGGCGCTGCCTTACGAGGCGCTGGACGCCACGCATCAACCATTGCCACCACAACGCTATCGGGCGATGGCCTGCGCGCGGCAGCTCTATCTGTTTTCCAGCCTGATCGACGTTGTGGATAACGCAGAAGTCCGTGCGGCAGCGCTGTTCCGCTCCCTGCAACGGCATTTCCATGATGCCGAGCATGGCGGCTGGTTCTACAGCATCGATGCGCAGGGCAAACCGCTGGATGAGCGCAAGGATCTCTACACCCACGCTTTCATCCTGTTTGCCTGCGCGCATTACTGGGAAAAATCCCGCGAGCCGCTGGTGGAATCGACGCTGAACGCCGCGCTGGAAGTCATCGGCCGACGCTTTGCCACCGGTGATGGCCTGTACGAGGCCTGCCTGAATCGAGACTGGAACACGCTGGAAACCGGCCCGTTGCAAAATCCGTTGATGCATCTGGCCGAAGCCTTCCTCGCCACCCTTGCCGTACGCGAAGACGCGGCAACGCAACAGGCCCTCAACGAGTTATGCACAGCGATGCACAAGCGCTTCGTCGACCCGCAACATGGCGTGTTGATGGAGAAACCGTTGGGGGCTGTGGATAACTGGTACGAGCCGGGGCATCAGTTCGAGTGGTATTTCCTGCTGGAATCGTCACCGCTATTGCGCGGGTCGAAACTGCATACGGCGCTGGACAAGGCCTTCGCGTTTACCGAGCAGTTCGGCGTGGTACAGCCGTCCGGCGCGGTGCGGGCGATGCTTGATCTGGAGATGGACGGACGCCCGAGAGATTCGACCCAGCGGATCTGGGCTCAGGCTGAATACCTGCGCGCGCTAACGTTGCGCCCGGACAGTGAAGCCGTGGTGCTGCATCAGTTGCAGGCGCTGCAACAGCGTTTTCTGCATGCCGGTGGCTGGTATGAGTGCCGCGATGAGCAGGGTGAGATCAGCCGCAAGGACATGCCGTCGACGACGCCGTATCACTTGGCGACTTGCTACAGCGGCCTGGCTGAATATCTTCGCTGATTTCATGGCAATTGAGATTGATCGTGGCGAGGGGATTTATCCCCGATGGGCTGCACAGCGGCCCCGCTCTTTTCAGGGCGGCTTCGCGCCCCATCGGGGATAAATCCCCTCACCACAACAGGGTTCAACTTAGAACCGGGTTACCTCAGGCAATCCACTTCTTGTCACCGGTAAAGCTGATGGTCAACCAGCGCGCCGCATCCGGCGTGCCCAGCTTCGCCGAAATCCCCTCGCGCAATGCATCCAGCTGACCGACACTGCTCAACGCATAATCCGCCGGCAACACCACATGAATCTCGATAAACCGCGCCCGCCCGTGTTTCTGCACGTAGGACACGTAATCATCGAAACCATGTTCGACCTTCGCCGCTTCCATCACCTGACGAACCTGTTCATCAAGGGTATCCGGCGCAATCCCGAGCACATCGCGCAACGCCGGGCGAAGAATCTTGAACGCCGGAGTCAGCATGGTCAGCGCCAGCACGATCAGGATCAGCGGATCGACAAACTTCGCCCACTCGCCATAGCCCTGGGACTTGAGCAGCAGCGCTGCAAGGAAACTGATCAACAGACCGACCGACAGCATCGCGTCCACGAGCCAACTGATGTTGTCGAACTGGATCAGGCTGGATTTGAGCTTGCGATTGCGCCGACGCACATAGAAGAAGTAGGCGAATTCAACAACGGTAAACACTGCCGCATAGATGATCACCAGACCCAACTCGATCTCGCGACCGCCGTTGATGATGCCGAATACGCCGTTGAGAAACGCATAGATGGCGATCAACAGCAGGAAACTCCCTTCGATCAGCAGCACCATTGGCTCCAGATGCCAGAAACCGAACTGGAAGCGGTGATTGCTTTGTTTGGCGATCAGCTTGGCGGTGATCAGCATCAGGACTTTGATGAACGTTGCAATCAGCGAGAAAAAACCATCGAACAGGATGGATTGGGAACCAGATACAAAACCGGTGACGATCCCGGCGATCGCCACGGCGAACATCAGGATGGTCGATTGTTTGAGCAGCGACTGCTCACCTCGGTTACTCACTTTAACTCCTCGAAAAACCTTGAAAACCGCAGGGTGCGGTGGGGTTGTTACGAGAGGAGTTTACCTTATCGCCATGTTTTGGCCGATTTGGCCTCTTCGCCAGCAGGCTCGCTCCCACATTCGAACGCGATCTTATGTGGAAGCGAGCTTGCTCGCGAATGGGCTCACTGGGGTCTTAAGCCTTGTTACGCTCGATAGCAAAACCCGCCCAGGTCTGGCTCACCGGCATCAACTCAAGGCTGTTGATGTTGATGTGCGCTGGCGTATTCATCACCCAGAAAATCGTCTCGGCGATGTCCTGCGGCTGGATCGGCTCGGCACCGGCGTAGGTGGCGTTGTAGCGTTCCTGGTCGCCAGCGAAACGTACCAGCGAGAACTCGCTCTCGCACAGACCCGGCTCAATGTTGCTGACCCGCACACCAGTGCCCTGCAAGTCGCAGCGCAGGTTCAGCGAGAACTGTTTAACGAATGCCTTGGTCGCGCCGTACACGTGGCTGCCCGGGTACGGGTAGTTACCGGCAATGGAGCCGAGGTTGATGATGCCGGCGCCACGGCCATGGGCGATCAGGCGCGGCAACAGCAAACGGGTCGCGTACATCAGGCCTTTGACGTTGGTGTCGACCATGGTGTCCCAGTCATCCAGATCGCATTTCGGCGCAGGGTCCACACCCAGTGCCAGCCCGGCGTTGTTGATCAGGCCACGCAACTTGGCGAACGACGGCGGCAGGTTGGCAATCGCCTCCTCCATCGCCTTGCGATCACGCACATCGAGCACCAGGCCATGCACTTCGGTCTGCTTCGACAGTTCGGCGCACAGGGCATTGAGACGTTCTTCACGACGGCCGGTCAGCACCAGTTTCCAGCCAGCCTCGGCAAAACGACGGGCACAGGCTTCACCAAAACCGGACGTCGCGCCGGTGATAAACAGGGTGTTGGACATCGTGTTCTCCTCGCTTCGGCTGCCGGAGCAGCCCTTGAATAGAAAATCAGCACGCAGCATGCCCGGCCCCGCATTTACGGGCAACTCCTCTAAGCTGTACAAAAAACAACCAACACGAGCAACGCCTTAACCAACGTGGCTTGTAGCCATGTGCACGCACGTTATCCACAACCCCTTCCACAGTTTCCGGGGGCAAGTGGAAACGCGCAAAGCCGCGCCACACAAGGCTTTGCGAGGGAAATAGAAAGTTTTTTGCTTGACCCTGAACTGGCAGATGTGCGGGACATGGCATTTTGCACGACCGAGCAGTTACCGGGGTGATTGCGCGGGGCCAGTAATTACGGCCCTTAGCGCGGTCTTTCCAGAGTTTAATCACAGACTTATCCACAGGACTGCGCATAGGGAAATGTCTGTTCCGGGGTGACCACAAAAAGGTTGACAAAGGCGCCTTACGCTATCGCCAAAACGCCTGATCAAAAAACAACCACAAGCCTGCAAGCCACGGCCTGCAAGGCTTTCAGCCAGCTACTCCCACGTTATTCACAGCCAGCTCCACAGCAAACGGGGACAAGTCAAAACTGTGGAAAAACAGCCATTTGCAGCGTCTATATGTCGCGCTTTGGCAGGTTGGGGAATTTGTTTTCCACAATTTCACAATCGACTTGATATGGAAGATGGATTCACGGTAGGAGCTGCCGAAGGCTGCGATCTTTTGATCTTGTTTTCCAAATTCAAAAGATCGCAGCCTTCGGCAGCTCCTATAGGGTTTTGCGGTGTTTTGGAGATATAAAAAAGCCCCGGGACTCGCGTCGCCGGGGCTGTGTGTATCTGGGGATAACTCAGTGCCCGCCCAGATAGGCGTTACGCACCTCTTCATTCACCAACAACTCTTTCCCGGTGCCGGTCAAACGAATCTCGCCGTTGACCATCACATACGCCCGATCCGACAGCTTCAGCGCATGGTTGGCGTTCTGCTCGACGAGGAAAATCGTCATGCCGGTTTTCGCCAGTTCACGCAGGGTGGCGAAAATCTGCTTCACCACGATCGGCGCCAAACCCAGGCTCGGTTCATCGAGCAGCAACAGCTTCGGCCGGCTCATCAACGCCCGGGCGATGGCGAGCATTTGCTGCTCGCCGCCGGACATGGTCATCGCCCGCTGGTTACGCCGCTCCTCCAGCCGCGGGAACAGCGCGAACATCCGCTGCATATCCTCTTTGGCGTACTTGTCGCCAATCGGAATGGTGCCCATCAGCAGGTTTTCCTCGACGGTCATGTCGGGGAACACCCGCCGGCCTTCCGGCGACTGGGCGATGCCGTTGGACGCGATGTAGTGCGATGACTTGTGGGTAATGTCGACGCCTTGATAAAGGATCTGCCCACTCGCCGCCCGTGGCTGGCCGAAGATCGACATCAGCAACGTCGACTTGCCGGCACCGTTGGAGCCGATCAGGCTGACGGTTTCGCCTTCGTTGATCTGCAGTGAAACGCCTTTGAGGGCCTGGATCGGGCCGTAGAACACGTCCAGGTTTTTGAGTTCGAGGATCGGTTGGCTCATACCAGCTCCTCTTCGTCAGCGCCCAGGTAGGCGGCGATCACTTTCGGATCGTTACGGATGGCTTCAGGGCCCCCTTCGGCGATAACGATGCCGTGGTCCAGCACCACGATGTGGTCGGAAATGCTCATTACCATGCCCATGTCGTGTTCGATCAGCACCACGGTCAGATCATGCTCATCGCGCAGCAGCCGGATCATCGCGCTCAGCGCTTCGGTTTCCTGAGGGTTAAGGCCGGCGGCCGGTTCGTCGAGGCAGATGATCTGCGGCCGCGTGCACATGGCCCGGGCAATCTCCAAACGGCGTTGCTGGCCGTAGGAGAGTTCACCGGCCAGACGGTTGGCGCAGTCCACCAGATCGACCACTTCCAGCCAGTAGAACGCGCAGTCCAGCGCGTCGCTTTCGGCCTTGCGATAGCCCTTGGTGTTGAGGATGCCGGCGAGCATGTTGCGGTTGACCCACATGTGCTGGGCCACCAGCAGGTTTTCCAGCACGGACATTTCCTTGAACAGGCGAATGTTCTGGAAAGTCCGGGCCAGGCCTGCACGGTTCACCAAGTGAGTCCCGCCGAACATCTTGTAGTACAGGCGACTGAGGAAGCTTTTCGGCGAAACGAAATCGGTCGGTTTGAACGACTCGCCCAGCAACTGGATGACGTTGGTCTGCTGGCCGCGCACGTTGAGTTCGATCTTGCCGCCGGAGGCCTTGTAGAAGCCGGTCAGGCAGTTGAACACCGTGGTCTTGCCGGCACCGTTGGGGCCGATCAGGGCGAAGATCGAGTTGCGTTTGACCTTCAGGCTGACATCGCTCAACGCCTTGATGCCACCGAAATGCATCATCAGTTTTTCAACAGAGAGTACGACTTCACTCATGGCGCAGTCCTCTCATAGTGAATGGCACCTTTGCGTGGTTTGACCCCGGTACGGCTGATGCGAATCAGCCCGCGTGGTCGCCAGATCATCATCAACACCATCAGGATGCCGAACAGCAGCACGCGATATTCAGCGAAGCCACGCAGCAGTTCCGGTGCGACGGTCAATACGAACGCTGCGATCACCACACCGATGGTCGAGCCCATGCCGCCGAGCACGACGATGGCGAGGATCAGCGCCGATTCGAAGAAGGTGAACGAGGTCGGGTTGACGAAGCCTTGATAAGTGGCGAAGAACACCCCGGCCAGACCGGCAGTCGAGGCACCGATGGTGAACGCCGAGAGTTTGACCAGTACGTGGTTCAGGCCCATCGAACGGCAAGCGATCTCGTCTTCACGCAACGCTTCCCAGGCACGGCCCACGGGCATCTTCACCAGACGATGCTTGATGTACAGCACGGCCAATACCACGAGGAACAACACTGCGTAGATGAAGTAGTACTTCACGTCCGGGTTGTAGGCGATGCCGAAGAACTCGTGAAACGGCACCCCGCCATCCTTCGCTCGTTTGCCGAACTCCAGACCGAAGAACGTCGGCAGCGGCGCCGGCATGCCGTTCGGGCCGCCGGTCAGGGACAGCCAGTTGTTGAGGACCAGGCGAATGATTTCACCAAAGCCCAGGGTCACGATCGCCAGGTAGTCGCCGTGCAGGCGCAGCACCGGAAAACCGAGGATGCAGCCGGCAAGACCAGCGGTGATCGCCGCCAACGGCAGCACCGTCCAGAAGCCCAGGCCGAGGTACTGATAACCGAGCGCCAGACCATAAGCACCGATGGCGTAGAACGCCACGTAGCCTAGGTCAAGCAGACCGGCCAGACCGACCACGATGTTCAGCCCCAGGCCCAGCAGCACGTAGATCAAGCCGAGAATGACCACGCCCAGCAGGTAGGAATTGGAGACAAACGGCACCGCCACAGCAATCACAATCAACAGCGGGATGATCCAGCGCAGACTGGATTTGTGATCGCTCGGCAGCACATGCACACCGGAACCGGTGCTCTCGAATCCGTCGAGAATTTTCAGGCCCTTGGGCGTTTGCAGAAACAGGCTGAGGGCAAAGCGACCGATCATGACAATGCCGATAATCCACGCCACGCGGGTCGGCTCAAGATTGAAGCTGTAGCCTTCGAGCACGACGCCGACAATCGGGCCGAACACGATCAAGGCAATAAGGCCGGCAAGAATCGCCTCAACCAGACTTTTTTTGATATCGATGGGTTTTTGGGTGGTTGAAGACATCGCTTACACCTTCGACACAAGAGGACGGCCCAACAGGCCCTGCGGCCGGAAGACCAGAACAAGTACGAGCAGCGAGAAGCTGAACACGTCTTTGTAGTCGGAGTTGACCAGACCGGAGAACAGCGACTCGGAGATCCCGAGGATGATCCCGCCGAGCATCGCGCCGGGCAATGAACCGATCCCGCCAAGCACCGCTGCGGTGAACGCCTTGATGCCGATGATGAACCCGGCATAGAAGTCGAACGTGCCGTAGTTCATGGTGATCAGCACACCGGCCAGCGCCGCCATGGCCGCACCGATGATGAACACGTAGGAAATCACCCGGTCGGTGTTGATCCCCAGTATCGAAGCCATCTTGCGGTCTTGCTGAGTGGCGCGGCACATGCGGCCAAGCTTGGTGTACTTGATCACGTAGGTCAGCAGGCCCATGCCCACAAACGCCGCGATCAGAATGAACACCTTGGTGTAGGTCAGTTGCACGAAGCCAGTGCCGATCTCGACACGCCAGGCACCGGTGAGTAACGTCGGAACCCCTTGTTGCTTCGCGCCTTGGGCAATCTGTGCATAGTTTTGCAGGATCAGCGAGATACCGATGGCGCTGATCAGCGGTGCGAGTCGGGTGGAGTTACGCAGGGGTTTGTAGGCAACACGCTCGATGACCCAGCCATACACCGCCGTGACGACGATGGTGAAGATCAGCGTGCCAAGCATCAGCAGCGGGAAGGATTCGATACCGAAGTACGCCAGCAGAGCCAGACTGATTGCCGCCAGGTAAGCGGAAATCATGTAAACCTCGCCGTGGGCGAAGTTGATCATGCCGATGATGCCGTAGACCATTGTGTAGCCGATGGCGATCAGGCCATAGACCGACCCGAGGGTCAGGCCGTTGACCAGTTGCTGCAGGAAAATACCATCCATAACGCAATCTCACGCAGTGAGAACCTGCACACCCTGAGGTGTGCGGTTCTTCTAAGGAAAATACAGATTTACGTCGGAGTAATGTCAGAGCGCGATCCGCCCGTCCCACACCGTTCCTGTGGGAGCGAGCCTGCTCGCGAATGCGGTCGATCATTCAACACATGTGTTGGCAGTCATTCCGTCTTCGCGAGCAGGCTCGCTCCCACATTGGATTGGTGGGGATCTGCTGATCGCGTCAGCCCTTACTTCTGTTTTTCCAGCTGGTGATATTTGCCGTCCTTGTCCCACTGGTAAACCACGTAGTCGGAGACTTTCAGGTCGCCCTTGGAGTCCCAGGTTTTCTCGCCCATAACGGTCTTGACCGGGTTTTTCTTCAGCCAGGCAGCCGCTTCTTCGCCCTTGTTGGACTTGGCGCCATTGAAGGCGGCGGCCAGGGTCTGTACCGAGGCGTAGGCGTACAGGGTGTAGCCTTCAGGTTCGGTGCCGGCCTTGCGGAAGGCGTCTACCACGGTCTTGCTGTCTGGCAGCAGGCGTGGGTCGGCGCCGAAGGTCATCAGCACGCCATCAACGAATTGCGGGCCACCGGCGGTGGTCACCAGTTCGTCGGTAACGATGCCGTCGTCGGACATGAACTTGACGTCCTTCAGGCCTTGCTCACGCAGTTGGCGAACCAGCGGACCGGCTTCCGGGTGCAGACCGCCGAAGTACACGACATCGGCGCCGGCACCACGGATTTTGGTAACGATGGTGCTGAAGTCTTTTTCGCCACGGGTCAGGCCTTCGTACAGCACCGGAGTCACGCCGCGCTTGACCAGTTGGGCCTTGGTGGCATCAGCCAGACCCTGGCCGTAGGTGTCCTTGTCGTGCAGTACGACAACCTTTTTACCCTTGAGCACGTCAACGATGTAGTCGCCGGCGACGATGCCTTGCTGGTCGTCACGGCCGCACATGCGGAACATGGCGCTCAGCCCGCGCTCGGTCACTTGCGGGTTGGTGGAGCCCGGAGTGATGGCGATGATGCCGGCTTCGTCGTAGATTTCCGACGCAGGAATGGTCGAAGAGGAGCAGAAGTGACCGACCACGCCAGCGACTTTCTGGTTGGTGAGGTCCTTGGCGACCGTCACGGCCTGCTTCGGTTCGCAGGCGTCATCGCCCTTGACCAGTACGATTTTTTCCCCGTTGACGCCGCCAGCCGCGTTGACCGCATCGGCCGCCGCCTGTGCACCCTTCATGTACTGCTCGCCAAATGCCGCGTTGGCGCCCGTCATTGGACCCGCTACACCGATTTTCACATCAGCTTGAGCAAACGCAGAAACACCCAACGCAGTAGCCACTGCGAGGGCCAGAAAGCCTTTCTTGTAAAACGTCTGGGACATGAGGTGGTGCTCCAAGGTTTTTTTTTAGTTGGCACTGCGACTTCACTTCACTGAATGCTCAGAGCAAGGGCCGTGCCATCGGTTTTTTATTCTTCAAAAAGTCGCTGCTTTCTTGTTATTTCGACTGTTTCGTTCCCATTTTCATTGGGCGTGCAACCGTCTAAACCGCGGAAGGTGAAACCATTTATTTTTTCAGGCGCAACCCGCACGCGCCATCATTGCAACCGCGGCGCCAAACGACGTGCAACCAGCCTGTAACAGCCCGCGTCACCGAACTGCACACTGCTGGTGCGGGACTGCTACAACCCGCACCATTACAGGCTAGTCGTTACGTCGAAAAGCGCCGCTTCCAGCAACATATTTCAACACTCAAATGACGATGCGCAGGCACTGGCCTGCGTGATACAGCGAGAAACCAGCCTCATAAAGGCAACTGCGCAAACCTACGCCCGCCAGGGGCTGCATCGGTGCAAAAGGAATCGGCAGGGCTTGAGGGTTTCCGTTGCACAGGTAATCAGCGAAAGCCTTGCCGACTACGGTGCCGGTGGTCACGCCACGGCCGTTATAGCCGGTAACTGCCACCAGTCCCGGTGCCGGTTCGAACAGCCGCATCAAGTGATCGGGCGTGAAAGCGATGCGCCCGGTCCAGGTGCATTCCCACTCGACGGGTTTCAGATTGGGGAAGTAATGCTGCTGCACCCTGTCGGCCCAGGCCTTGAGAAACCAGGTCGGCTTCTGATTGCCGTTGCCGAGGCTGCCGAGCAATAGCCGCCCTTCCTTGTCGCGGCGGATGCTGCTCAATACCTGACGGGTGTCCCATGAGCCCTGCCCGCCCGGGAGGATTTCCTGGGCGGCATCTTCAGTCAGCGGCACCGAAGCGACCTGGTAGTAGTAACCGGGGAAAAAGTTGCGTTTGAGTTCGGTCCAGTCACCTTCGGTGTAGGCGTTGGAGGCGATGACAACCTGCTCGGCCAACACTGAACCCTGCTCGGTCTGCACCGACCATTTTTGACCCACGCGTTCGAGACGGGTGACCGGGGAATGATCAAACATCTGCCCGCCCAGACCGATCACCGCATTGGCGAGCCCGGTGACATAAGCCATCGGATTGAGCGTACCGGCGCGTCGATCGAGCAATGCAGCAGCAATCTTTTGCGTACCGGTGGCCTGCTCGCATGCCTTGCCGGTCAGCAATTCGACCGGTGCACCACGGCGTTTCCATTGCTGCTCACGACTGCGCAGATCCGCCCCGCCCTTGGCGTTGTGTGCCATGTGCAGCGTGCCTTCGCGGCGTAACTGGCAATCGATGCCGTACTTGTCCACAAGGCTGAACACCAGCGCCGGCGCCGCACCGAGCATGCGGTTGAGCTGGCTGCCAACGGCTTCGCCGAACCCCGCTTCGATCTCGTCCGGAGGGATCCACATGCCGGCGTTGACCAGCCCGACGTTGCGCCCGGAACCGCCGTGGCCGGCGCGATGGGCTTCCAGCACGCAGATGCTTTTGCCTTTTTCCAACAGATGCAGCGCCGCCGACAAGCCGGTAAACCCGGCGCCAATCACGCACACATCGACTTTGACTTCACCCTTGAGCGCCGTGTTATCGGGCCTTTGCGGCGTGAGTTTTTCCCACAGACATTCTTCGCGTAACGGCATTGCCAGACTCCAACAGAAACCTGCCAAACACATTGTTCACATTGTGGGAGCGAGCCTGCTCGCGAAAGCGGCATATCAGACAACATTGATGTCGACTAACTCACCGCCTTCGCGAGCAGGCTCGCTCCCACAGGGTATGGGGGGTCGCCCCGACATCAGTCGAAGGTAATGCCCTGCGCCAGCGGCAATTCCAGCGAATAGTTCACGGTATTGGTCTGTCGACGCATGTACGCGCGCCATGCATCCGAGCCCGACTCACGACCGCCGCCGGTCTCTTTCTCACCGCCAAACGCACCACCGATTTCCGCACCGCTCGGGCCGATGTTGACGTTGGCGATGCCGCAGTCACTGCCGACCGCCGACATGAACTGCTCGGCCTCGCGCACGTCAGTGGTGAAGATGCACGACGACAGACCTTGCGGCACTGCGTTGTTCAGGCGCAGCGCCTCTTGGAAGTCGCTGTAGCCGACCACATACAGAATCGGTGCGAAGGTTTCGCTGCAAACCACGTCGCTCTGCTCTGGCATTTCAACAATCGCCGGCGAGACGTAGTAAGCGTTGGGGAATTGATCTTGCAATTGACGCTTGCCGCCAAACACCCGGCCGCCCTCGCTCAGCGCCTGTTCCAGGGCATCTTGCATGTTTTCGAAGCTGTGTTTGTCGATCAGCGGGCCGACCAGATTGCCTTCCAGCGGATGGCCGATGCGCACTTTCGCGTACGCGGCTTTGAGGCGGGTGACGATTTCTTCTTTCACCGATTCATGGGCGATCAGGCGACGCAACGTGGTGCAACGCTGGCCGGCGGTGCCGACCGCGCTGAACAGGATGGCGCGCACGGCCATGTCCAGATCGGCGCTTGGGCCGAGGATCATCGCGTTGTTGCCGCCCAGTTCAAGGATGCTGCGGGCAAATCGCGCGGCGACTTTCGGCGCCACTTCGCGGCCCATACGGGTGCTGCCAGTGGCGCTGATCAACGCGACACGCGGGTCATCGACCAACGCTTCGCCCGCGTCACGGCCACCGATAATCACTTGGCAGAGACTGGCCGGGGCATCCGTGAAATTCTTCACCACGCGGTCAAACAGCGCCTGACAGGCCAGCGCCGTCAGCGGGGTTTTCTCCGACGGTTTCCACACCACCGGGTTGCCGCAGACCAGCGCCAGCGTGGTGTTCCACGCCCACACCGCGACCGGGAAGTTGAACGCACTGATCACGCCGACCACGCCCAGCGGGTGCCAGGTTTCACGCATGTGGTGGCCCGGGCGCTCGGAGGCGATGGTCAAACCGTACAACTGGCGGGACAATCCGACGGCGAAGTCGCAAATGTCGATCATCTCCTGCACTTCACCCAGGCCTTCCTGAGTAATCTTGCCCGCTTCCCAGGAAACCAGTTCGCCGAGATCAGCCTTGTACTCGCGCAGCACTTCACCGAATTGACGCACCAGTTCACCGCGACGCGGTGCCGGAACCTTGCGCCACGCCTCGAACGCATGATCTGCGCGACTGATGTGCTGCTCGACTTCGGCCGGGCCTTCCCAGTTCACGGCGGCGATGCGGCTGCCGTCGATCGGCGAATGCACCGGCACTTTGCCGTTCTGATAAAGGGCCGGGTTCACACCAAGACGATCAAGCAATGCGGCAACCATGGGTCACTCCTCAAGCAAAAAACTGAATGTGTGCGGTCGCCATTTCACGACCGGGCAGGCCTTTAGTTGTAGCGTCAGTACGGCAAGGCAACAAACGACCTTTACGCGAGATATCATTCCGTTTATTCATGCTGCGCATAGAAAGACAAGAAAAGGATCCGCCATGCTGAACAAACGCCACTTGCCATCGATCACCGCGCTGCAGTGCTTCGAGGCCGTGACCCGGCACCTGAGTTTTACCCGGGCCGCCGAGGAACTGAACCTGACCCAGAGTGCGGTCAGCAAACAGGTCGCGCAGCTTGAGGAATTGTTGCAGCACTTGTTGTTCCGTCGGGTACGCCGCCGCTTGCAGATGACCCCGGCCGGGGATTTGTACTTGGTGGAGGTCAGAAAAATCCTTACCCAGGTTGAGATGTCGACGCATTACCTGCGTTCCTACGGCGGTGAGACCGAAGTCCTGCGTGTTTCTACCCCCTCAACTTTCGGCGCCCGCTGGCTGGTGCCTCGCCTGAAAGGCTGGCGCTTGCGCCATCCATCGATCCATCTGGATTTATGCAACGAGCAAGAAGCGGATGATTTGCTGCAGGGTCGCAGTGATTTGGCGTTCTATTACGGTCAGGGTTCGCGCCCCGGTACCGAATGCCTGAAGCTGTTCGGCGAAGAGCTGGTGCCGGTGTGCGCGCCGGGCAGCCTGCCTGAAACGCCGTTCACGGATCCGACGCAACTCACCGATCTGGTGTTGCTGCAGAATGCCTCGCGCCCACAGGCTTGGCACGACTGGTTCGACAGTCAGGGCTACCAGACAGAGCACAGTTATCACGGGCCGCGTTTCGAAACCTTTTACATGTGCATCCGCGCCGCACAAGTCGGCTGCGGCGTGGCGCTGTTGCCGAGGTTTCTGGTGGAAGAGGAATTGGCCGACGGCAAACTGGTCATTCCCTGGCAGCATGCAATGCCCAGCACCGACTCCTATTACCTGGCGTACCCGGAACACTCGGCGGAAGTGCCCAAGGTGCGGGATTTTGTGAAGTGGATGCTCGAACAGATCGACAATCCAGGCTGAAACCTGGCCCCTGTGGCGAGGGGATTTATCCCCGATGGGTCGCGCAGCGGCCCAAAAATCTCAAGAGCGACGACTGCTTCGCAGCCGGTCGGGGATAAATCCCCTCGCCACAATTGACCTCACTCAGAATAGAAATCGCTGGCAATCCCCACTGCTGATATGCGCCACTAGCACCACTGATTGAGACCGCGCAACGGCGCGGCGCACCTGGAGACCCCGTTATGAGCGAGAGTGTGTTTGCCGATCGCATCGTGCAGAACCTGCTCGACACCGACTTTTACAAACTGACGATGATGCAGGCGGTGCTGCACAACTATCCCAACGTCGAAGTCGAATGGGAGTTCCGTTGCCGTAACAGCGAAGACTTGCGCCCGTATCTGGCCGAGATCCGCTATCAGATCGAGCGCCTTGCCGAGTTGAGCCTGAGTGCCGATCAACTGAGTTTTCTCGAGCGCATCAGCTTTCTGAAACCGGACTTCCTGCGTTTCCTCGGCCTGTTCCGTTTCAACCTGCGCTACCTGCACACCGGCATCGAGAACGGCGAACTGTTCATCCGCCTGCGCGGGCCGTGGCTCCATGTGATCCTCTACGAAGTGCCGCTGCTGGCCATCGTCAGCGAAGTTCGCAACCGTTACCGCTACCGCGAAACCGTGCTTGAGCAGGCGCGTGAGCAGCTTTACCGCAAGTTCGACTGGCTGACGGCCAACGCCTCGGCTGATGAGTTATCGCAATTGCAGGTCGCCGATTTCGGCACCCGTCGCAGGTTTTCCTACCGAGTGCAGGAAGAAGTGGTCAACGTGCTCAAGCACGACTTCCCCGGTCGATTCGTCGGCACCAGCAATGTGCACCTGTCGCGCGAACTGGATATGAAACCGCTGGGCACCATGGCCCACGAATGGATCATGGCGCACCAACAACTCGGCCCACGCCTGATCGACAGTCAGATCGCCGCGCTCGACTGCTGGGTGCGCGAATACCGTGGCTTGCTGGGGATCGCCCTCACCGACTGCATCACCACGGATGCCTTCCTCGGCGATTTTGATCTGTTTTTCGCCAAGCTGTTCGATGGCCTGCGCCACGATTCCGGGGATCCTGTGGCCTGGGGCGAAAAATGCATCGCCCACTATCACAAGCTGGGCATCGACCCGATGAGCAAGACCCTGGTGTTCTCCGACAGTCTGACCCTGCCCAAGTCGCTGGAAATATTCCGCGCGCTGCACGGGCGAATCAACGTGAGCTTTGGCATCGGCACCAACCTCACCTGTGACATTCCGGGTGTCGAACCGATGAGCATCGTGCTTAAAATGACCGCCTGCAACGGCCAACCGGTGGCGAAGATCTCCGACGAGCCAGGCAAGACCCACTGCAAAGACCCCAATTTTGTTGCCTATTTGCGACACGTTTTCCAGGTTCCTGCCGATTCCAGTCTATCTAGCAAGGAGTGAATTCATGCAAGCCGTACAGCGTGAGATTGCTGAACAGCTCAAGGTGCAACCGCCGTTCGCTGACTACAAGGCCCTGCAAGCCGAAGTCGCCAGGCGCATTACCTTCATTCAGGACTGCCTGGTCAATTCCGGGCTCAAGACGCTGGTGCTAGGCATCAGCGGCGGCGTCGACTCGCTGACCGCCGGCCTGCTGGCCCAGCGCGCGATGCGTGAACTGCGCGATCAAACGGGCGACCAGAGCTACAAGTTCATCGCCGTGCGCCTGCCGTATGAAACCCAGTTCGACGAACACGACGCCCAGGCCTCGGTGGATTTCATCGCCCCGGACGAACGCCACACCGTCAACATCGGTCCGGCGGTGAAGGCCCTGGCCAGTGAAGTGGCGGCGTTCGAAGGCAAGCACGCGGTGTCAGTTGATTTCGTGCTGGGCAACACCAAGGCGCGGATGCGCATGGTTGCGCAATACACGATTGCTGGCGCGGCGGGCGGTCTGGTGATCGGCACCGACCATGCAGCGGAAGCGGTGATGGGTTTTTTCACCAAGTTCGGCGACGGCGCCTGCGACCTCGCCCCGCTCAGCGGTCTGGTGAAAAATCAGGTGAGGGCGATTGCCCGCAGTTTTGGGGCGCCTGAGTCGTTGGTTGAAAAGATTCCGACTGCGGATCTGGAAGACCTGTCGCCGGGTAAACCGGACGAAGCGTCGCACGGCGTGACCTATACAGAGATCGATGCATTCCTGCACGGTGAGCCACTGCGAGAGGAAGCGTTCAAGATCATTGTTGATACGTACAACAAAACCCATCACAAACGAGTGATGCCGTTTGCACCGTAAGCCATACCGCGCCACCTTCAGAAACGAAAAAAGCGTCCCGAGCAGGACGCTTTTTTTGTGCCTGAATAAATTACTTCAGGGTCACAGTGCCTTTCATCATCGAGATGTGGCCAGGGAACGAGCAGAAGAAGCCGTATTTTTCGCTGGCATTAAGCTTGGACACGTCGAAGGTCACCGAATCGGTTTCCTTGGCGCCGATGATTTTGGTGTGGGCGATGACGCGTGCGTCACCGTCCTTCAGGTAGTTCTTGTCGATGCCGGCAGCCAGGCCATCGGTAGCGATCGGCTGCATGTCAGCTTCTTTACTGATCACCAGGTTATGGCCCATGACATTCTTCGGCAGGCTGCCGGAGTGGGTCAACTCGACGGTGAAGGTCTTGCAGCTCTTGTCGATCACGATTTCCTTGGTGTTGAAGGACATCTGATCGGTGGAGTCAACGGTGGTTTTGCACTCGGCAGCCATCAATTGGCTGCTGGCCAGCGCCAGCAGGGATACCGCAACAACTTTGGAAAACATGGTGAATCTCCAAGGCAGGGTTAACGAAATCACGAATGGTTGGAAGACTGCCTGAAATCTTCGCAAGTTCCTATGACTTGCGTCAAAAATTGTATACAACTTTCAGGCTATGACGCTCATCGACACAATCTAACGGCCAAACCATCTGGCCCGCCCTATGATCGGCCCATCCCTTGAGACGGAGTGCCTGTCATGTTCTTTAACGGTCTGTTGTGCAGTTTGCTCGCCGCCTACGCGTGTGGCGCCAGCGGTACCTTTGAATCACCGGAACCCGAAGTTTAGACCTTGGATCGAGGCCTGCTAGCCATTACCCTGTGACGGATTGACCCAGGAGGAAGGCATGTCTTTGAAATCCGTTTGTGTATTCTGCGGTGCCAACGCCGGCACCGACCCGGCTTACACCGAAGCCGCCGTCGCCCTTGGCCGGGCAATGGCCGAGCGCAAGTTGACCCTGGTCTACGGCGGTGGCGCCGTCGGTTTGATGGGTATCGTCGCCGATGCCGCGCTGGCTGCCGGTGGTGAGGTGATCGGCATCATCCCGCAAAGCCTGATGGACAAGGAAATCGGTCACAAGAGCCTGACACGTCTGGAAGTGGTCGATGGCATGCACGCGCGCAAGGCGCGGATGGCTGAACTCAGCGATGCGTTTATTGCGCTGCCCGGCGGCCTTGGCACGCTGGAAGAGTTGTTCGAAGTCTGGACCTGGGGCCAACTCGGCTACCACGGCAAACCGCTGGGTCTGATGGAAGTGAACGGTTTCTACAGTAAACTCACCGCTTTTCTTGACCATATCGTCGGCGAAGGCTTCGTTCGCGCGCCACACCGTGACATGCTGCAAGTGAGCGAATCGCCGCAAATACTGCTCGAGTCCCTCGATAACTGGAAGCCGACCGTCACGCCCAAGTGGGTCGACCAAAAACCCGGCTAACCGCCGGGCACCGATACAGGGCAGAATACGCGCCGCTCAACCTCACCTTCGACCCAAGAGGATCGCCCATGGCCAAACCCAATTACTCCTTCGCCAAACGTCAACGAGACCTGGAAAAGGAAAAGAAGAAAGAGGAAAAGCTTCAGCGCAAGAAACAATCAGCTGAAGACGCGGCACTGAACCCTGATGGTGAAGTGGCGACTGACAACGATGTTGATACCGATGTAGATGCACCGAAAGATCAGGCGCCTGACGCCTGAGCTGATTGTTGGTTCGCTCCCTGAGGGAGCGATCTGTGGCGAGGGGATTTATCCCCGATGGGTCGCGAAGCGGCCCCTGCGTCCGGCCAACCCGAATGAGTTGTCTGGACTGAGCGACTGCTTCGCAGCCGATCGGGGATAAATCCCCTCGCCACAAAGCTCCCCATACGATTGTGCTTATTCCAAAGGCATCACCGTGACCCTGACTTCAGGATCATGACTGCCGCCCCCCAGAATCACCCCCCGCAACGGCGACACATCGGAAAAATCCCTGCCCCATGCCAACGTGATGTGTTCCAGCGCCGGCTGCACATTGTTGGTCGGATCAAAATCCACCCAGCCCAGCACCGGACAAAACACCGAAACCCAGGCATGCGACGCATCGGCGCCGATCAGCCGTGGCTGCCCCGGTGGTGGCTGGGTCAGCAGATAACCACTGATGTAACGTGCCGCCAGCCCTCGAGAGCGCACGCAGGCCAGCATCAAGTGGGCGAAGTCCTGACAAACCCCACGCCGACGTTCCAGCACTTCCACCAGCGGCGTCGCCACCTGGGTTGCCTCGGCATCAAAGGTGAATTCACTGAAAATCTTCTGCATCAAGGCCTGCACACCCAGCAGCAAAGGACGACCGGGAGGGAAACAGCTTTGCGAAAACTCGACGAAGCTGCGCTTCAAGTGCACGTACGGTGACTGGAATCGATAGCGGCAAGCTTCAAGCAATTCGGCAGACAACGGCTGACTGCTGTACGTCAACGCATTGCGCGTCAGCTCCCACGCAGGGGACTGGTTGAAATCCAGCGCCGGTCGCGCCAGCACCTCAACGGTCAGCCGCGCGTTGACCTGCAATTCATCATGCGGTCGCTCGAAGGCCAGTCGGGTCAGCGGATTGCCGAACACATCCAGCTCATCACGGCGCGCCGTTGGTTCCGGACTGATCAGCAACTGCTGCTCGGTGCAGCGCTGCCAACTGCATTCACGCGGCCACAGGTGCGCCAATTGCTGCGCCAGGGAAACCGGGCTGTCGTAGTGATAACAGGTGTCATGGAAGATCTGGTAATGCGCGTTCATCAGACGGACACCGTACGCTGGCTGACATCATCGACATGGGCGAAATGGCGCAGGGCCAGGCGATCGGATACCTGCCCGCTGGCATCGGCGATCTCTTGCAGCAAATCCGCCAAACCATCGAGCGCCGCGCGCACGCTGGACTCGCCGAACAACGGGTTCTCCAGACACCCCAGATCAAACCGCGCCAGACGCTCGACCAGTTGCGGCAACCCAGCCTCCCTTGGCACACCGAAATCGTCATTCAAACGTTTCAGCGTGCGGGTGACCAGTTTCAACTGGAACAACACGGCGTGGGGGTTTTGCTCATCGAGCAGTAACAGGTCGAGTACCGGAATCAACTGCGCCACCGCCAGATAGCGTGAGCGGTAAGTGATGCTGCTGTTGCCCAGCTCCAGCAGCCATTCCAGGCCGGCCTGGTCGAACGCCCCCGCGCCGCGCAGAAACGCCGCCAGGCTGCTGCTGAGAAATTGCAGACGCTCAATGCGCCGGCCAATCATCAGGAAACGCCAGCCTTCGTCGCGGGTCATGTCGTCCAGTGCAAACCCGGACAGCGCAGCGAGCGACATCACCAGACGATTGAGAAAATCCAGCAACTCGCCGAAATCCGGCTCGTCGGTGTCCAGTTCCGTCGCTTCACGTTGCAACTCCACCAACGCCTGCCAGTTCTCCCGGGAGAGCTTGCCGCGCACCTGCGAAGCCGCCCACTGCAAGCGTTGCAGGTTGGCCCGCAGGCTGAACGACCAGTCTTCGCCGAGCAGCGCTGCCAACAGGCGCTCCGGCAGCTCACCCTCGTCCGGCAACAGCGCCAGCCGCTCGCCGAGATCGACAGCCGCCAGCAGCGCTTGTGGATCATCACCGTCCACATAGCGCGTCAGCATGATTCGCAGCAGACGTGCGCTGTCATCACAACGCTCGCAGTAACGGCCGAACCAGAACAGGTTTTCCACCACCCGCGAAGGCAGGTAAGGGTCGCGCCGCACAAGATCGTGTACACCGACGTTGCGTTGCGCCTTCCATTGTTCGCCGCTCGGCGGCCGGTCGCCCAACACCCACGTGTCCTTGCTCGCGCCGCCGCGCTGCATCGAGACCACTTCGGCATCGGCTTCGGCGGCCACCCGGGTCAGTCCACCGGGCAGCACACGATAGCCGTCATGACTGGCCACCGCGTACATACGCATGCCGATGGCCCGGGGTTGCAGTTGACCATCCTCGGCTTGCCAGATCGGCGCTTGGGACAGTTGGGCCAGCTCTTGCGCAACATAGGCATAAGGCCGTGCCTGCATGCGCTCGGCGAGGGATTGACGCTGTTTTTCACTCAGATCACGGCCAAATACCGGCGTGAAGCTTTGCGAGGGGAATGCCGGTTTGATCAACAGTTCCGGCAGCTTTTCCAGGGCTTGGGCCAACACCGGTGCCTCACCACACCACCATGTAGCGATGGACGGCAGGATCAGTTCTTCGCCGAAGAGGAATTGGTTGATCTTCGGCAAAAAACCCAACAAACCCGGAGACTCCAGCACACCGCTGCCGAGCGCATTGGCGACCAACACCCGCCCCTGTCGCGCCGCTTCCAGCAAACCGGGAACACCCAGCGCGGAATCCGTGCGCAGCTCCAAGGGATCGCAGAAGTCGTCGTCGAGCCGCCGCATGATCGCGTGCACCCGGCGCAGGCCACTGAGGGTTTTCAGGTAGACCGTGGCATCACGCACCGTGAGGTCGCCGCCCTCCACCAGCGGATAACCGAGCTGTCGGGCGAGATACAAATGTTCGAAATAGCTTTCGTTGAAGCGCCCCGGCGTCAGCAACACCACCAGTGGCGCGTCGTCATCGCTGGGCGCCTGACGGGCCAGGGTTTCCTGCAGCGTACGGAAGAAACCGGCCAGATGTTGCACCTTCAGATCCCGGTACAACTCGGGGAAGGCGCGCGACACGATGGTGCGGTTTTCCAGTGCATAACCGGCCCCGGATGGCGCCTGAGTGCGATCCGCCGTCACCCACCAGCGCCCGTCCGGCGTGCGCGCCAGATCCACGGCGTACAGATGCAGAAAGGCATCGTCCGGCGGAAGAATCCCCTGACACGGCCAGAGAAAATTGTTGTGCCCGAATACCAGTTCCGCCGGCAACAGACCTTCGCTGATCAACCGTTGCGGGCCGTACAAGTCGGCCAGCACGGCATTGAGCAATCGCGCTCGCTGAGCAATACCCGCTGACAATTGCTGCCACTCGTCCGCTGCGATCACGTGCGGCAGCAGATCCAGTTCCCACGGGCGATCTGCACCCTTGGGATCGGCGTAGACGTTGTAGGTGACACCGTTTTCCTGAATCTGCCGGGCCAGCAAAGCCTGACGCTGCAGCAATTGCGCAGGGGTGTTGCGCTGCAACTGGTCGAACAGCCGCTGCCAGTGCGGACGCACCGCACCACTGTCATCCAGCAGTTCATGATAAGTGCCCGCCGTCAGCGGGTAGCGGTCTAGCAGGTCAGGCATGGAAAGCTCGGCAGACAGCAGGGAACGGTCAGACTAACGCAGGCACATGACGCCCGGATAGACGAAAAATCCGGGCGTCGCGTAGGACTTAAAAGCGTCGTAAATCGAGAGTCATCGGTAGCTCGTCAGACAATGTCAGGTTCGGTATCGGAAGTTTCCCTGGCGTGTGGCCGATGCGGAAGAAACGCGCCATGCGCCGACTCTCCGCTTCATTGGCATTGACCGGCAACGTCTCGTAGTTACGGCCACCGGGATGCGCGACGTGGTACTGACAACCGCCCAGCGAACGCGCCATCCAGGTGTCGAGCAGGTCGAACACCAGCGGCGCGTGCACCGGGATCGTCGGTTGCAGACAGTTGGCCGGTTGCCAGGCGCGGTAACGCACGCCAGCAACGAACTCACCGACCCGCCCGGTCGGATGCAGCGGCACAGGGATGCCGTTGCAGGTCAGCAAATAACGCTGCGGCGGCAAACCCTTGAGCTTGACCTGCAAACGCTCCAGCGACGAATCGACGTAACGCACCGTGCCACCCACCGCGCCCTCCTCGCCCAGCACATGCCATGGCTCGAGCGCCTGCCGTAGCTCAAGCTCGATGCCGTTCACCGCGTAATCGCCGACCTTGGGAAAGCGAAACTCCAGATGTGCTGCAAACCACTCGGCGCGCAACGGATAACCGGCGCTGTTGAGCTCAACGATGACGTCGGCGAAATCCTGTTCGATAAAGTGCGGCAACATGAACCGATCGTGCAACTCGGTGCCCCAGCGCGCCAGTTTCGGCGGCGCATACGGCTCGCGCCAGAAGCGTGCAACCAATGCCCGCAGCAACAATTGCTGCGCCAGACTCATGCGCGCGTGCGGCGGCATTTCAAAGGCGCGCAGTTCCAGCAGCCCGAGGCGACCGGTAGCGCCATCCGGCGAATACAGTTTGTCGATGCAGAATTCGGCGCGATGGGTGTTGCCGGTGACGTCGATCAGCAAGTTGCGCAGCAGTCGATCCACCAGCCACGGCGCGCACTCCTCGCCCGGTTCAGGCATCTGTGCAAAGGCAATTTCCAGCTCATACAACGCATCGTTGCGCGCCTCGTCGACCCGGGGTGCCTGAGAGGTCGGGCCGATGAACAACCCGGAAAACAGATACGACAACGACGGGTGGTTATGCCAGTAGCTGATCAGGCTGCGCAGCAGATCCGGTCGGCGCAGGAACGGTGAGTCCGCCGGCGTTGCGCCACCGAGGACGAAATGGTTGCCGCCGCCCGTGCCGGTGTGGCGGCCGTCGATCATGAATTTCTCGGTGGTCAGGCGAGTCTGGCGTGCCTCTTCATAGAGAAACTCGGTGCGTTCGACCAACTCGTCCCAGCTTGCAGACGGCTGCACGTTGACCTCGATCACGCCGGGATCCGGGGTGATGCGGAAATTGCTCAGACGCGGGTCGCTCGGCGGCTCGTAACCTTCCAGCAGCACCGGGCAATGCAGCTCTTCGGCGGTGGCCTCGATCGCCGCCACCAGCTCCAGATAATCCTCGACCCGTTCCAGCGGCGGCATGAACAGGTACAAGCGCCCTTCGCGGGCCTCGGCGCAAAACGCGGTGCGCGTCAGCCAATCGGCGGATTCGTCGATTTTCGGCAGGCGCTCGTCAGCGTTGGCCGGATCGCCGTGACTGTTGAGTTGCGCGGTATCCGGTAGCTCCGGGAAGTCCTGATTCGGGTCCTGAGGATGAACAAACGGATATTCGGCCGCTTTCACCCACGGCTGCGAACCGAGCGGCAAGCGGTAACCCAGCGGCGAATCCCCCGGCACCAACCGACAATGCTCGTCACGCAGATACCAGCGCCCGCTCTGCCATTGATCGCCCTTGGCAGTACGCGCCAGTGGCAGCACCTGACCGATTACCTTATCGAGTCCCTGACTGAAGACTTTGCGCAGTCGTGCGCGCTCCAACGGCTCCTCCAGACGCGAATCCTCAGCGCTGACGTTGCTCGGCAACGAACCCTCGCGCCAGAGGTAATAGAAATTGTCCTCGTAGGCCGGAAACACAAAGCGCGCAGGCAACTTCAACCGCTCGGCGACACTGGCGAGAAAACGCCCGGCGAGTTCGCCATTGGCGCCGTAATCCTGCTGCTCGTCGGCGATCAACGCATCGTTTTGCCAGATCGGCACGCCGTCGCGGCGCCAATAACAATTGAGCGACCAGCGCGGCAATTGCTCGCCGGGATACCACTTGCCTTGGCCGAAATGCACCAGCCCCTTCGGGGCGTAATGCTTGCGCATGCGCTGGAACAGCTCGGCGGATAGCCGGCGCTTGTCCTCGCCCAGGGCCGCGGTGTTCCACTCGGCGCCATCCGGGTCGTCGATGGAGACGAAGGTCGGCTCACCGCCCATGGTCAGGCGTACATCGCCCTCAAGCAGGTCGGCGTCGATCTGCCGCCCCAGTGCCTGAATCGCCAGCCATTGCTCATCGGTGTACGGCTTGGTGACCCGCGGCGCTTCCCAGATTCGCTCCACCGACATTTCGTGGCAGAACTGTGTCTCGCAAGGTTCGACCATCCCGCTGATCGGTGCCGCCGAAGACGGATCAGGACTACAGGCCAAGGGAATATGCCCTTCACCGGCGAACAGCCCGGAAGTGGCGTCGAGACCGATCCAGCCTGCACCCGGCAAATACACTTCGCACCAGGCGTGCAAATCGGTGAAGTCCACTTCAGTGCCGGAGGGGCCGTCGAGGCTTTTTACATCCGCGGTCAGTTGAATCAGGTAACCAGAGACAAACCGTGCCGCCAGCCCCAGATTGCGCAGCAGTTGCACCAGCAGCCACGCCGAGTCGCGGCAGGAACCGGAGGCGTGTTCGAGGGTGTGTTCCGGGGTTTGCACGCCCGGTTCCATGCGGATCAGGTAACCAATGTCTTCGCTCAGGCGCTGATTGAGTGCCACCAGAAAGTCCACGGCCGGCAGCGGCGTGCGGTCGATGCCGTCCAGATAGGCCTGGAACTTCGGCGTCAGCGGCAATGTTTCGAGGTACGGCGCCAGCTCTTTGCGCTCATCGGCGGCGTAGGCGAAGGGGATTTTCTCGGCGTAAGGCTCGAGGAAGAAGTCGAACGGATTGAACACCGCCATCTCGGCCAGCAGATCGACTTCGATGCGCAGTTCATCGGTTTTCTCGGGGAAAACCAGCCGCGCGAGGTAGTTGCCCTGCGGGTCTTGCTGCCAATTGATGAAGTGCTGCTCGGGCGAGACTTTCAGCGCATAGGACAGAATCCGCGTGCGGCTGTGGGCGGCCGGGCGCAGGCGAACGATCTGCGGGCCGAGTTCGACAGCGCGGTCGTAGCGGTAATGCGTGACGTGATGCAATGCGACATGAATCGACACGGCGTGCCTCCTGCGAGCCTTAAGCGTATTCGAAAGCGCGCAAGAGTTATGCCATGCACAGGCTTGGGCGCTTTCCCGGAATGCTCAAGGCAGTACAGCACCAAAATCGGGCGATGCGGGGAAATGCTTTGGCAAAGTTGCGCCTAAATGTGGCGACATTGGTTCATGCAGTGTTTGATCGGGCGCTTTCGCGAGCAGGCTCGCTCCCACATTTGGAATGCGGTCACCTGTGGGAGCGAGCCTGCTCGCGAAGGGGTCGGCCGCGCCACCACATGTCGGGAGACCTGAAATGCAAAACGCCAACCCGAAGGTTGGCGTTCTGTTTTAGCGTGGGACGACCGGCTTGCGAGCCGGCTTCGGCCCTTTGCCCTTGGCCGCGTCCTTGCGCTCCTTGGCAGCCTGCTGGTTGCGGGCGAACGCCGCAGCCTTGGCCTGTTCACGCTTGTCCCACGGATTACCACCATCACTGGCACGCGGTGGCAGACCGGTGTGCTGGGTGAGGATCTTGGTGGTTTTCTCTTTGCCTTCTTTCGCCACTTTATGGCTGCCAGCCGGCGTCGAGTTCTTGCGACGGGCGCTCTGGTAGCTGTCGGTGGACGGCTGATGCAGCGGAATCAGTTGATCCTTGCCCGGCCCGATCAAATCAGCGCGACCCATGCGCTGCAGCGCTTCACGCAGCATCGGCCAGCCTTTAGGGTCGTGATAACGCAGGAACGCCTTGTGCAGACGACGCTGCTCTTCGCTCTTGACGATGGTCACGCCGTCACTCTTGTAAGTGACCTTGCGCAGCGGGTTCTTGCCCGAGTGGTACATGGCGGTGGCGGTGGCCATCGGCGACGGGTAGAACGCCTGAACCTGGTCGGCGCGGAAGCCATTGCCCTTGAGCCACAGGGCCAGGTTCATCATGTCTTCGTCGGTGGTGCCCGGGTGCGCGGCGATGAAGTACGGAATCAGGTACTGCTCTTTGCCCGCTTCCTTGGTGTACTTCTCGAACATGCGCTTGAACTTGTCATAGCTGCCAATGCCCGGTTTCATCATCTGGTTGAGCGGACCTTCCTCGGTGTGTTCCGGGGCGATCTTCAGGTAACCGCCGACGTGGTGGGTCACCAGCTCTTTGACGTACTCCGGCGATTCGACCGCGAGGTCGTAACGCAGGCCGGAGGCAATCAGGATTTTCTTCACACCCGGCAACGCACGGGCGCTGCGGTAAAGCTGAATCAGCGACGAATGGTCGGTGTTCAGGTTCGGGCAGATGCCCGGGAACACGCAGGACGGCTTGCGGCACGCGGATTCGATTTCCGGCGTTTTGCAGGCGATGCGGTACATGTTCGCGGTTGGCCCGCCGAGGTCGGAAATGACGCCGGTGAAGCCCGGCACCTTGTCGCGGATTTCTTCGATTTCGCGAATGATCGACTCTTCGGATCGGTTCTGGATGATCCGGCCTTCGTGCTCGGTGATCGAGCAGAAGGTGCAGCCACCGAAGCAGCCACGCATGATGTTCACCGAGAAACGGATCATGTCGTAGGCCGGGATCTTTTCCTTACCGTACGCAGGATGCGGAACACGTGCGTAAGGCATACCGAACACGTAGTCCATTTCTTCAGTGGTCATCGGAATCGGCGGCGGGTTGAACCAGACGTCGACTTCGCCATGCTTCTGTACCAGCGCACGGGCGTTGCCCGGGTTGGTTTCCAGGTGCAGCACGCGGTTGGCGTGGGCATACAGAACGGCATCGCCACGGACCTTTTCAACCGACGGCAGGCGGATCACGGTTTTGTCGCGAGTCATGCGCGGGCTGGCCAGGATCTGCACGACCTTGGCTTCTTCCGGATCATCCACTGGGCCCTTTTCCTGCTCGATGGCGCAGGCCTGGGTGTCCTGGGTATTCACGTACGGGTTGATGATCTTGTCGACCTTGCCCGGACGGTCGATACGGGTGGAATCGACTTCGTACCAGCCCGCCGGCGTGTCACGGCGAATGAACGCGGTGCCGCGCACGTCGGTGATGTCTTCGATCTTGTGACCGTAAGACAGACGCTGGGCAACTTCGACGATGGCCCGCTCGGCGTTGCCGTACAGGAGGATGTCGGCGCTGGCGTCGATCAGGATCGAGTTACGCACGCGATCCTGCCAATAGTCGTAGTGGGCGATGCGACGCAGGGAGGCTTCGATGCCGCCGAGCACGATCGGCACGTGCTTGTAGGCTTCCTTGCAGCGCTGGCTGTAGACCAGGCTCGCACGATCCGGACGCTTGCCGGCCATGCCGCCCGGGGTATAGGCGTCGTCGGAACGAATTTTCTTGTCCGCGGTGTAGCGGTTGATCATCGAGTCCATGTTGCCGGCCGCGACGCCGAAAAACAGGTTCGGCTCGCCAAGCTTCATGAAGTCGTCTTTGGACTGCCAGTTGGGCTGCGCAATGATCCCGACGCGAAAGCCCTGAGACTCCAGCAGCCGGCCAATGATTGCCATGCCAAAAGACGGATGATCGACGTAGGCATCTCCCGTAACAATGATGATGTCACAGGAGTCCCAGCCAAGCTGATCCATCTCCTCCCTGCTCATCGGCAGGAATGGCGCTGGCCCGAAACATTCGGCCCAATATTTTGGATAGTCAAATAACGGCTTGGCTGCTTGCATGTCGGTCGACCGGTGTTGAGATGAAAAATCGCGGGCGCGGAATATAGCACAAAATTTGACCAATTCCGACGGCAATGGTCGGTTTCTCTTTGTGACCCTGCCCTCGGCATCACGCAGTGCATTCGTGTGCTGTCATTACCCCCACATGGATGCAAAAACCGCTACCCAAATCCAATTCACCATCAGCCAACGATTTGCGATTGCTGATATGACAACCCTTCAAGGATGAAGAAATGTCACCAAAACTACCCATCAAGGGCTCCGTCACCAGCGGTGCTCATACACGCCCGGCGCCGCAGGTGGATACCGACACGCCGCGACCCGCTATTTCCCCACCCATGGATAGCGGCCCATCAACCCCTTCTGCGATACGGAATGCTCCGGGGTCGAGCCCCCGCTCAAGTGAACCTCCCCGCGAGGGAGTTTCAACCACTCGGGCCACGACTCATCCGATAGCGTCGACCTCCGCCGGCGCTCCCTCGTCAGGAAAGCGGTCACTCGAGCACTATTGGATACCTGTCGAAGTCAGCCTTCCCGATGTCGATGCACTGGGATTCAGAACCCTGCACGGACGCCGCTACGTCGATGTGCCGGGCGGCCGCAACGTTCAGGTCGTGATCGACCCGGACATGGGCCTGTATCGAGCCAAATTGATGACCGAAAGAGCATTCGGCCCAGTGTTGGTACGCGACCATGACAGCAAGCTCTGGCACCCGCTTGAGGATTCACCGGGTTCACTGCCACTGCGTCCAATCGATGCGCTCAATCAGGAACTGGACGCCCACATCACCACGATCACGCAGGCGGTGAAGCTCACGGAAGAACTAAGGGCCGCCTGGCATGCACAGGCCAGGAAAGAAGGGGAAAAAAACGCCTTGGTCAAATTCGAAATCCAGTGTCAAAGACAACTGGCGACTCTGGAAAAGGCCGTGAACTTCTACATCAGGAACCAGGCCTCGCTTCTCTTGTACAAAGGTCGCTTTTCCTACGAGACAGAGCTGGTGGGCGTTCAGAAGCGGCAAGTCGAAGTCTATTTCGATGTCCTGGAGGCCGGTGATCTGCGTAAA
Source organism: Pseudomonas sp. LBUM1648 (assembly GCF_059716145.1). Taxonomy (NCBI): domain Bacteria; kingdom Pseudomonadati; phylum Pseudomonadota; class Gammaproteobacteria; order Pseudomonadales; family Pseudomonadaceae; genus Pseudomonas; species Pseudomonas sp. LBUM1648. The sequence goes on along the minus strand of NZ_CP166808.1, from coordinate 632,353 downwards.
TCAATCGACGTATCGTCCTACTATGGCCGTCCCCTGGAGGCTCATCGCTCGATGGCAGGGTATTTGAAAGGCAAATTGGCCAACTTGCGCAAATGCCAACTCATAGTTGACGACATCCTGACCCGATCCCCCCACCTGAAAGTCGAATTGATCGAGCTTGGCTACGACCCGGTAAAAATCCATACAAACACGGCCAACTGGATTCATTCCAAAAGCCACTTGCTGGCCAGCGAACCGGTGCCCGACGCCGCGCAATACGTTGTGTTGTCGAGTTCGTTTTCAGAAGCAACGCGCACCTTCCGCAATATCGAAAGCATCCCGGAAGGCGCACGCATTCCGGTAATGAGCTGCCTGATCGACCAATGCGCAGCAATCAGGGCGTCGTACGAAGAGATGTCATTGCCAGCCGATACTCTCCTGGACAGCTCCCGGCGAGAAATAACCGAAGCCATTCAGGCTTTCGAAAACACCCTCGAACAGCGCATAGAGCTTTATCACCAGGAACTGGAGCGAACCTTAACCCTTCCCTCACTGGATGAGCCGATTGACTTCGACTTCATTCCGGCCCAGGTCACGAGTCCGTCTGCACACCCCTCAAGAAAGATGTTTCGCAGCAAACACCATGGCGTTTACAAGATCCGGATCGGGCAGTCACGTCGAACCCCCCAGGGCGAAGAAGTAATTGATGTCATGGATCCGCACAACCCCACGGAAGTCTTGCAAACCTATGAGCGCCGCGAAGGTGAATGGCAGCGGCGGGTTGCTCTGCAAGAAAGGCAGTTGTCGACGCTGACCGTCCAGGCCCAGCGACTTCTGGAACTATCGGAATCACATCTGACCAAGGCCCGGCAAGACGAAAGCGCAAAACGCAACGCCACCAACATCGTCGAGTTTCTGCAGGGCAAGGCCGAAGACCTCGATGATCTTCGTCAACAGATGGAACGGGCGCCGAATCCGGCCACCCTCGATATCGCGCCCCTCGCCCAGCAGCTCAAACATGACAGCGAGCGCCTGCGCAACGAAGGCGAAAAAATTCGCATCGCACTCTACAAGGACCCCACTTTCTTAAGCGTCGACCGTGTGGCGTATCTACTCAGCCAGGGCCACCTGAGTGTCAGCAAAGAGAAACCTGCGCGGCTGGAACGGGGCAAGGGCCAGGACAAATATTTTCTCGATGTCTATTCGCTGAACGACAAACACACCACCGTGCCTCTGTGGCATGTCCATTTCAAATACGAAAAAAAGGACAGCGCCGCGCTGAACTTCATGGTCAAGGGCGGCCACCTCAAGACCCTTGAGCAAAGCCGGCTGGGCATAACTGCCCAGCGTCGGGACGCGCAGGCCGGACGGGAACATGTCCCCATCTGGCGAGCAACCATTGACGGCAAAACCGCGCAGAAAATATTTGAGCTGGTCGCTTAAGCCAGACAACCCGTTTTTCAAGGATGAAAAAACCCATGGCAGTCAAATTACCGCCCCGGATCAACGCTTCGGTCGATGTTCACATGCCCACCAGGCGACCGAAGAACGAGGACCCTTCCGACACGCTGCACCGTATCAGCACAGATCCGTCGACACACCTTCTAGCAGGGCAGGAGAACAAACCGGTGGGCGTCGAACTTGATGCGATCCTGCCAGCACCCGCTGTAACGGTCAAAATGCACCCCGTCAGTGTTGATCCCCCGGTGTCAGCACAGCCCCTGCTGGAGCATTACTGGATCAGTTCCAATGCGGCGTTACCGAATGCCGACACCGAGGGTTTCAGAATTCATAAGGGGCGACGGTATGTCGACTTGCCCGACGACCACATCACATTGGTCGCGATGGATCCGGACACTGGACTTTACCGGGCAAGACTGGCGAGTGAATTACTTCCCTCCGGACCGGCCTTGTTACGCGACATCGACAGCGGCCTATGGCATCCCCTCAATGATGTCGCCTCCAGCCCACTCCCGTTGACCAACGCAAGCCTGCAAGCCTTTCGCACGGGGCTGGATTTCAGCACTGTCGAACCCGGCAGCGACGGCTTGTTTCGCCACGACGGCAAGCTCTACGTGATCATCCACGAACACGCCTATCAGGTGATGAGCGATCTTGACGCGTCTACGCCAGCGCACAAAGTGTGGCGCATCGTTAACCCCAAGGATCCCGTCGCCACCGACGGCGCGAATATCTATCGCGCCAGTCGCAGCGGCGAGACCCGGGCCATCACACGAAACGAGGAGAACACCTGGGCTTCCATTCTCACGGGACTGAGGGGTGGCATGCGTCGCCATGACTCAGCGCAAGCCAACATAGCCCTCTTGATGCAGCGTTATGAACCTTTCCAGAATGCTCACACCGCCCTGATCGAATCAGCCACGCAGTACGACACCCTGTGGAGTCAGGCCAGAGAACAGGCCGATGGCGCCGGCAGGACAGCGGCACTGGTGGCCGTTGAAGTCCATCTGCTCAAGCACATCAGAAAGCAAACAGCCTTTGTGCAGTCGCTCGTCGACAACAGAGACTGGCTGACCACCCTCAAGGCAGGCGGGCTATTCAGGGGGGAACTGCATACCTTCCGGATTGAACGAGTGGAATACCTCAACAGGCTCATGGCCGTCATGGACCTCCGGGCCAGGCCTGCGGTGACGGACGTGAGCGCCGAGAGCTGCAAGAAATGCATCACCCACCTGAACAAGAAGCTGAAGATCCTCGAGGAGCGCCAGGTGGTCATGGAGCAAATCAGAAAAGCGTCCCCCGCAGCGATCCCGCAACTCACTGAACTGAGCCAGAAGGTAGCTTCAGCGGATCGCATCAACTTCAACAAACTGGCCCTTTATGTCCACCTGTTTGCGGACACGCCCGAACATGCGCCGGACGCTACCATGCCCTCGCTATCGGCCATCGACCTGATCACCGGCGATCTGAGAAACGTCCCGGAACGAGAGCAGCCCATGGCATTGCTGTTGGCCCTTGATCAGCTCAGGGGAGACCGAACCCGCTTTGAAACGCTGCTGGCCGAGCAAAGCCCCAGAGCCGAATACCTCGAGGAGATCATTGCCCTGATCGATCCCATCGAGAAGAAAATCGACAGTAAACTGACCGAAATCCTCGACGTATCCGAGCGCCGAACCGATCTGCCGAGCCTTGATCAGGACATCGATTTCGACTTCATCCCGTCACAGCCCATCAACGCCGAGACGACCCGTCCAGCGCCCGCCAAAAAAATGTTTCGAACCCGTCAGCACGGCACCTACAGAGTACTGGTCGGTGAAACCGAAGCCGGGGCGGACGGGAGCATTACCATCAAGGTTCCCGACCCATTGCGCCCCGACTCGCCGCCCAGACGCTACAAAAAATTAGACGATGAATGGCTACCTGTACTTCCTCCGATAAACAGAACACCGCGCCCACAACTTATCAGCGAGGCAAACCGGTTACTGGCCAAGGTCGAAGAGCACAGTGCCTACGCGAAGATGCAGGAAGCAAAAAAAATCAACCCGACAAAAATTGTCGAAGATCTGGGCAGGGAAACCCATTTGCTTAACGAACAGGCAAGACAACTGGAAAACCACGAAACAGATGTCGAGGACCGCCTGATCATCAATCTGGCCAGGCGATTGCGAGCCGCAGCTGATTCCATGACAACCCAAGGCCAGAAGATCCTGGTGCGGATGTACAAAAACAAAGACGTGCTGGACATCATGCGCCTGAATTACCTGTTGGATCGGGACGAGCTCAATGTCAATAAAACGGTTAATCGCAAGCAGTTGGGCAAAGGCAAGGACAAGTCATTTCTTGACGTGTATTCGATCAGTGATCGCGCCGACGATGCACCGCTTTGGGAAGCCCACTTTCACTATGAAAGGCAAGACAGCCATCCCCTGAACTTCTCGATCAAGGGTGGTCATCTCAAAACGCTTGAACAGAGCAGACGGGGCGCAGAGTCTCAGCGGCGCGATGAACAGGCTGGTTTGCCCCATACCGCGATCTGGCGCGAAACCTTCGACGGCAAGACCGCGAACAAAATATTCGCACTGGCGCAGACCCCTTCTGTGCGAGCCGAGTAAATACCTGCGCCCAAGCCATGGGCCTGGCGGCCATACGACGACAAACCGGCAATGACGCCGAACGCTTTGCAGTGCCCGTCGCGGGCACTGACGGGCAACCTTTCAAGGATGAAAAAATGTCACCCAGACTGCCTCTCAAAGGCACCGTAGAAATCCATAAACGACCTACGCAACAAGGGCCGGAAACCGTAAGACACGAAACGCCACAGCGTGTCGATTTCGGCCCGACGACCGCCCCGGGAGTACTTGGCCCGGAGGGGTTTGGCAGGGTCGCGGGTAACGCCGACCCGGATGCAATCACGCCGTTACCGGCGATAACGATTCATGAGTTACCTGCCACAGTGGCCGTGTTTAATCGTGAACAGCGCCCCCTGGCGCATTACTGGATCACCGTACCGCCTGATCTGCCGGCTCCCAACGCCGATGGATTCCGGGTGCGCGGGCGGCGGCGTTACGTCGATGTTCCCGATGGCGGTACCGTGCTGGTCGGGGTCGATCCGGATACCGGACAGTATCGGGCCAGGTTATCGACCGAGCGGGATGCCCTCGGCCCGGTGCTGCTGCGCGACACAGAAAGCGGGCTCTGGCGTCCACAGGAAAGCCTCCCCCCCACGTCTACGACGACCGACCCCGGCAATGGTGGATTACTCCGGCCCGATGGTGGGCAAGTGCGCCCTGCTCATCGACGATTGCGCGAGCAGATTACCGCCATCGTCAATCGACTGCGCAGTCCGCAAACCCGCGCGAAGAGGCTGTTCCGGTCCATGTCTGAGGAACAGATCGCCGCATACCTTCGTTCGCTGGGCAGCGACGTCGAAGGCGGGTTGCGCCGCCGCGAAGCCGAATACCAAACCCTCAAGCAGCAATTGACGCTCTGGAGCAATGCGTCGTCTTCGACGCCCGGAACAGCAAAAGACTGGGCAGAACAGATCGCCAACGAAATAAAGCGCTGCTATCGCCAGGAGACCGGCCCATCGCTGAAACTCGAAGCCGGCAGCGGCACCCTGCCGGCACTGAAAGCAGACTTCAGCCATGTCCGGGAGCTGTCTCTGGAATCCGTTACCTGGTCGCCCGAAGCCGATACGTTCCTCAGCAGTTTTTCACACCTGGAACAGTTGACCGTCACCCGCTCCACGCTGGATAAACTGCCAGCCTCCGTCGCGCGGATGCATGACCTGACCCGTCTGGATCTGAGTGCAAACCGGATTCGGCTGGACACACCAGCAGCGGTGATACTCGGTACTCTCGGCAAACTCGAAAACCTCAACCTCTCAGACAATCCACTGAACATGTCCCCCGACTTCAGTACGATGACCGGGTTGAAAGTGCTGAACCTGAGCAATGCGCAACTGGGTTATTGGCCAACTGGCTTGCAAAACCAGACCGGCCTGCAAATCGTCGATTTGCGTAATAACAGCCTGCAAGAAGTACCACAGACGCTACTCAATCCTCCCGCCGAGCAGCTTGAGGCCAGCGTCAGAACCAACGGTGTCACCCTCATCGAAGGCAATGCCTTTGCTCCCGGCTATTGGAAAACCCTGGAATTGTATTGGCGCCGCCTGGCGGCGGATCATCCAGAGTTGTCCAGCTCGGCCCACCGCAAGGACTGAGACTGAACGTAGATATTCCAGAGCTGGCCAAGGTGCAGCGAATGTACCCGGACAAGGACGCACAAGCGGTCAGGGATTTCGTGTTGCAACTGGGTGATGCAGAGCTGGCCCGACGCCTGCGGGATTTCGACTCGCTTGAAGCACAGCTGGAAGATTATGTGGCCGGCAAGCAATACGATGCTTCCGTTGATGCCGCCACCGTCAGGCTCTGGGCGCCGCAACGTGTCGCCAGAATAATCAAAACCTGCTGGCTTCAGGAATCGGGAGAGATATTAAGGCTACCGACCGGAAGTGGCCCGCTACCCGCCCTGACGGCGGATTTCAGCCATGTGCGCCTGCTTGAACTCCAGGCAATCAATTGGTCGGATGCTGGCGACACATTCCTCAGCAACTTTACCCACCTGGAAAGTCTATCCATCAATCATTCCAGCCTTCGCAAATTGCCGGCCTGCGTCGGTGATATGGACAAACTGATCAGACTGGACCTGAGTTCGAACAGCCTTGAACTGGATGAGCAAAGTGCGGCAAGACTGAGCGGGTTGAGCCGGCTGAAGTTCGTCAATCTGTCAGAAAACCCACTGAAAACAGTGCCCGACTTCAGTGCCATGTCCGAGCTGACAAACCTGGACTTGAACAGCACAGGGATTGATCAGTGGCCGACCGGACTGGTGGGTAAAGCGGCCTTGACGGGGCTCGACTTGCGTAACAACCAATTGACTGAAGTACCGCAGGCAATCATCAACCCCGAGCCCGAACAACTGGCCTCGATCGCCAGAATCAACGGCGCCACTTTATTGGAGGGCAACGATTTTCCTTCCGACTATTGGAGAACGTTCGATGGCTACTGGCGGCGCCTGCACGCAGCGCATCCTGAACTGATGACCCCGGAACATCCCGCTGCATTTGATAGCGAAAACTCAAGAGCACAGCGATACCGGCGTCTTTATCCGAGCAAAGATATCAAGGTGTGCAGGGAGTACCTCTGGAACCTTGAGCAAGGCACTGCCGGCACAAGGCTCGCCAGCCTTGAACTGGAATTCAACACGTTGAAAACCCAACTGGAGGCCTGGACTTTTTCTGGAGGCGGCAACCGTCAGGGTTATATTCGCGCGAATCAGTTGCAGATCAACGCTGCCGACCGTTTCGATCGTGCCACGGCAAGCAACCGGATCATCAGTTGCTGGAGGCATGAAACACCGCAAAAACTGGCCAATGACAGGACCCCCATCGGCCTGGAGTTGGACCTCAGCGGCCTGAAACTGCCAAGCCTGCCGGACATCGACGTGGATTTCAGTCACGTCGGCTCATTGAAACTGAGCAATATGGATCTGAGCACTTCACCAGAGGGTTTTCTGACCCGATTCCGCCACGTACGCTGGCTGGATACTTCGCACAATCAATTGCGCGAGCTACCACCCGCCATTGGCGAAATGAACGGTCTGACCCGACTGTTTCTGCAGAAAAACCAGATCTCCCTGACAGCCGAAACCGCCCGCGTTCTATCAGAGCGCACCACATTGCGGGCACTGTGGCTGCATGAGAATCCGCAACTGGGTATCACACCGGATTTCAGCCAGATAATCGACATGCGCTCGGTCAATCTGGCCAACACGGGTATCGACACTTTCCCGACCGGTATTGCCGATCAGCCACTGCTGGACACCCTGGATCTGAGCAACAACCGGATCGAGGAAATCCCCGATGCGGTCATTGCGCCAACGACTGAACGACTTGCGCACACGGTTCGCGTCAACAACGTGACCAACATCACCAACAATCCGCTCTCCCCGGCCACCCGCACCCGACTGTCCCTTTACAACGACCGCCTGATAGAAGCCGAAACACCGTTGACCGGCCAGTACAACCTGGTCGACACCGCGCGCGATCACGCGCCTGTCATCATCCGACCTGCGGCGTATGACCCGATGGCACGCTGGACAGCCGGAATGACAAGCGCTCAGGTATCGACCAGAACAGCGCAATGGCAAACACTGCGTGATCAGCAAGGCTCGGAGGGTCTGTTCAATACCCTTAACCTCTTGTTGCCGGATGCCGCTGGTGGCAACGAAACCCAGCGACGGGTCTGGAAGGTGATCGACAGCATTACCGAAAACAGCCCTGAGTCCGAACGCCTGCGCAGGGAACTGTTTGATCGGGCCGGCGAAGCAACCTGCTGCGATCGCGCAGCCTTCACATTCGCCAATCTGGAGGTCAGGACAATGATGCACAACGCTCGCGCCAAGGCTCGCAGCCAGGCAGAAGGCCCGCAGTTGTCGGCGCTGTCCAGAGGATTGTTCCGCTTGCACGAGGTAGACAAAATTGCTTCGGCGGACATTGCGCAGCGTGAGGCAAGAATCATCGGATCCAGAGGGCCTCAGCGACCAGAAGACCTTCCGGCTCCCGCGCCTCATGTGCAGGAGGAAGTCGAGATCAGACTTTTCTATCGCCACCGCCTCAAAGATCGGCTGCAACTGCCGGGCCAGCCTGATCGTATGGTGTTTGATCTCCTGATCAGCGTGTCACAGGCGCAACTGGACGCCGCGTACAAAAAAGTCATCGCTCTGGATAACTCCCCTGAAGAATTTCAGGCGCTGGTGTCGAGGGAGTTCTGGCAGGAATTCGTCACTCACAAGTACCGAACACAGTTCGAATCCCAGCGCCAGCCGTTTCAGGATCGACAGGCCACACTCGACGATACGCACACCGCCGGGACGCTTTCGTTTGACGATTACGACGCGCAGTCCAAAGCATTGCAAGCATCGCTTGCGATCGAAGAAGCTGCATTGATCGAAACCTTGACCCGGCAAGAACTGGCCGAACACTCAACCCGCCGTACAGCCGAGGAGGTAGCGGGCCAGCGCGAACAACACGATTGAAGAGGAGAGCTGGCCGAATGATTTCGGCCAATTCTTACTCGTCGTCGTCGAAGTTATAGCTGCCCGGCGCGAGGTTCTCGAAACGGGTGTACTTGCCGATGAACGCCAGGCGGATAAAGCCGATCGGGCCGTTCCGCTGTTTGCCGATGATGATTTCGGCAATGCCTTTGTGCTCGGTTTCCGGGTGATACACCTCGTCCCGGTACACGAACATGATGACGTCGGCGTCCTGCTCGATGGCTCCGGATTCCCGGAGGTCGGAGTTGATTGGTCGTTTGTTCGGTCGTTGCTCCAGAGAGCGGTTGAGCTGGGACAGCGCCACCACCGGGCAGTTGAATTCCTTGGCCAGGGCTTTCAAGGAACGCGAGATTTCGGAGATCTCATTCGTCCGGTTGTCGCCGCCCGATCCTGGAATCTGCATCAGTTGCAGGTAGTCGATCATGATCAGGCCGATGTCACCGTGTTCCCGCGCCAGGCGCCGGGTACGCGCACGCATTTCCGACGGGCTGATGCCGGCGGTATCGTCGATGAACAGTTTGCGATCGTTGAGCAGGTTGACCGCTGAGGTCAGGCGAGGCCAGTCATCATCTTCCAATTGGCCAGAACGCACCTTGGTCTGGTCGATGCGGCCCAACGAGGAAAGCATACGCATGACCAGCGACTCACCTGGCATCTCGAGGGAATACACCAGCACCGCTTTGTCGCTGCGCAGTACGGCGTTCTCCACCAGGTTCATGGCGAAGGTGGTTTTACCCATCGATGGACGGCCAGCGACGATGATCAGGTCGGCCGGTTGCAGCCCGCTGGTTTTCTCGTCGAGGTCGGTGTAACCGGTGGACAGGCCGGTAATGGCGTTGTCGGTGTTGAACAAGGTGTCGATGCGGTCGATGGCCTTGGTCAGCAGATCGTTCACACCTACCGGGCCGCCGGTTTTCGGGCGGGCCTCGGCAATCGCGAAGATCTGGCGCTCGGCTTCGTCGAGGATTTCCTCGGCGGTACGCCCTTCCGGGTTGAAAGCGCTGTCGGCGATCTCACTACTGATACCGATCAGTTGGCGCAACGTCGCTCGCTGGCGGACGATCTGCGCATAGGCCTTGATGTTGGCGACGGACGGCGTGTTTTTCGCCAGTTCGCCGAGGTAACCGAGGCCACCGACTTGCGAAGTCTGACCTTCCTTGTCCAATTGCTCGGCAAGGGTCACAACGTCGATCGGGGAGTTCTGATCGGCCAGTTTGGCGATCGCACGGAAGATCAGGCGGTGGTCATGACGATAGAAGTCGCCGTCGGAGACTTGATCGAGCACGCGTTCCCAGGCGTTGTTGTCCAGCATCAGACCACCGAGTACAGCCTGTTCGGCTTCGATGGAATGCGGCGGCACCTTCAGGGCGGCGGTTTGCAGATCATATTGCTCGGGTGCGGAGATTTCGTTCATGGCCACTTGGAGTCAGGGTTGAAAACGGGAGTACCAGAAAGACAAAGGGCACGACCTGTGAACAGGATCGTGCCCGATGTTAACCGTCTGACGGACAAGCCGCCAGCCGATCAGGTGTTGCTTAAGCTGCTACCACGACAACGCGTACGGTGGCTTCAACTTCGGCGTGCAGGTGCACGGCTACGTCGAATTCGCCTACGTTGCGGATGGTGCCGTTCGGCAGACGAACTTCGCTCTTCTGCACTTCAACGCCGGAGGCGGTCAGTGCGTCAGCGATGTCGTGAGTACCGATCGAACCGAACAGCTTGCCTTCGTCGCCAGCGGTGGCAGTGATGGTCACTTCCAGCTCGGCCAGTTGGGCAGCACGGCTTTCAGCCGATGCTTTACGGTCTTCAGCAGCTTTTTCCAGCTCAGCACGACGCTCTTCGAACGCAGCCAGGTTGGCCGGGGTCGCAGCGGTAGCTTTGCCGTAAGGCAGCAGATAGTTACGACCGTAACCGGCCTTAACGTTCACTTTGTCACCCAGGTTGCCCAGATTGGTGACTTTTTCCAGAAGGATCAGTTGCATGTGAAAATCCTCTTAACTTTTAACCTTCACCGTTCGCGCTATCGATGTCTTTCGACACGTGACGACCGCGAAAATCAATCAGGCTGTCGACAATGGCCAAAACCACGAGCAACGGATAGATCAGCTGCATGAACAGCAACAGCGTTACGTACAACCCCACCAGCCAGAAACCGGCCAGTCGCTTCTGCCCGACCAGCCCATGAATCAGGGCCAGTCCGGCGAACACCAGCGGTACACTGCACAACGGCGTCAACATGGCCATCTGTGCACCGAGATTCGGGCCCAGAAGCATCAACGCCAGCAGTAACATCGCCGGCCCCAGCGGGATCCGGATGGCGCGAAACTCGCGACCAAAACCACCCGGGTTGTACAACAACGCCTGCCAATGACGCCCGACAATCAGGCTCAGCACGCTGACGATCTGCAACAGAGCCGCAATCAGTCCAGTCAGGACTGGTGCAATCAGGGACGCGAAACGCGCTTGCTCATCGACCGACAATTGCTTGTAGGTCTCACCGAGAAGCGCCGGCATGACCTTTATCAAGGCCTGCGCGAGCATCTCGATCTGGGCCGCAAACGCTGCCCCGAGCACCACTGAAAACACCACTCCAACCACTACGCTGACCAGCAGCGTGCGAACCCAGGATTCACTTGCGCGCAAAACCAACGCAAGCCCCGAAGATCCCAGCAGCACCAGAAGTGCCCGTGGATCATCGGCATACAGCCACCAGATCAATGCCGGCAGCAACCCCAGGGACAGAACGCCAAGGGCGTCCGTCAATCCGCGCCGCAGAAGCACAAGGCTCCCGGCGGCAGCACCCAACCAATACAACAACGGCAATGTTGCACATCCGGCCACCACGAGAGTGGCCTGCATACGGCCTCGCATGATGAACTCAGCTAAGGCACGCATGCATTCAATCCTTTGCTACTTGTCGACTGCCCGGTCTCAGCGGCCGTGGCTGTCGGTGTAGGCCAGCAGGGCCAGGAAGCGGGCGCGCTTGATAGCGGTGGCCAGCTGACGCTGATAACGAGCTTTGGTACCGGTGATGCGGCTTGGAACGATTTTGCCGGTCTCGGATACGTAGGCTTTCAGAGTGTTGAGATCTTTGTAATCGATCTCCTTCACGTCTTCAGCGGTGAAGCGGCAGAATTTACGACGACGGAAGAAACGTGCCATTTGATAGGCTCCTTAAAAGGTCCGTGGATTACTCGTCAGCGTTATCGCTGTTGTCGCTGTCATCACTATCAGCGCCTTCAGCGCCTTCGTGCTCAGGACGGTCGCGACGCTCACGGCGCTCACTGCGGTTTTCTTCAGCCTTGAGCATCTCGGATTGGCCGGTAACGGCTTCTTCGCGACGGATGACCAGGTTACGGATCACTGCATCGTTGTAGCGGAAGTTGTCTTCCAGCTCGGCCAGAGCCTTGCCAGTGCACTCAACGTTCAGCATCACGTAGTGAGCCTTGTGAACATTGTTGATTGCGTAGGCCAGTTGACGACGGCCCCAATCTTCCAGACGGTGGATTTTGCCGCCGTCTTCTTCGATCAGCTTGGTGTAACGCTCAACCATGCCGCCGACTTGCTCGCTTTGATCCGGGTGGACCAAAAAGATGATTTCGTAATGACGCATGAATGCTCCTTACGGGTTGTAGCCTGCCGCTCAAAAACGGTCAGACAAGGAGTGAATGACACTTATGGACTTGCCGGCGCGGGGCACATGCGTGCCTGCCGTCACAGCAAGGGGCGCAATTGTAGAGAAGGGACTGAAGAGGTGCAAGGCAATTGGTGATTATTTGAACAATCACCGATTCATGCCACACCACAAAACACTGTGGGAGCGAGCCTGCTCGCGAATGCGGTCTGTCAGGCAACATTTACGTCGACTGACACTCCCCTTTCGCGAGCAGGCTCGCTCCCACATTTGTACCGTGTTCGACTCAGGACTTCTTCGCGGAAGCCTTGGCTTTCGCACCGCGCTGACGCTGCGCTTCGAACAGGCACACGCCTGTCGCAACGGAGACGTTCAGGCTGCTGACGCTACCGGCCATCGGCAGGTTCACCAGATAGTCGCAGTGCTCGCGGGTCAGGCGACGCATGCCTTTGCCTTCAGCACCCATGATCAGGATGGTCGGGCCGGTCAGGTCCTGGTCATAAATGCTGACCTCGGCCTCACCCGCCGTGCCGACAACCCACAGACCGCGCTGCTGGAGCTTTTCCAGGGTGCGCGCAAGGTTGGTCACTGCCACCAACGGAATCACTTCCGCCGCGCCGCAAGCCACTTTACGGACCACTGGTGTCAGGGTCGCCGACTTGTCTTTCGGCACGATCACCGCCAGCGCACCGGCAGCATCCGCCGAACGCAGGCAAGCGCCGAGGTTGTGCGGATCGGTCACGCCGTCGAGCACCAGCAGCAGCGGCGCGCCGTCGGTACGGTCGAGCAGTTCGTCGAGCATCGCCTCGCCCCAGACCTGGCTCGGACTCACGTCCGCGACCACGCCCTGATGCACGCCCTCAACCCAGGCGTCCATTTCACGACGCTCGGCCTGACCGACCTGAACACGATTCTCGTTGGCCAGTTCGATCAGGGTCTGCACGCGCGGATCGTTTCGGCTTTCGGCCAGCCAGATCTGTTTGACGCGCTTAGGGTGATGACGCAGCAACGCTTCTACCGCGTGAACGCCGTAGATTTTTTCCAACTGACTCATGACTTCGCCTTCGGTTTACGTGCCCCGCCACTTTTGGCTGGAGCAGAACCCGCTTTCGGCGGGCCTTTACGGTGTTTGCTCGGTTTGGCTGGCTTGCCGCCGGTCGCATTCTCAGGCGCCGACCGTCCGGTCTTTCCCCCGGACGCCGCTTTACCACCGTTTTTGGCATCGGAAAGCAGCGCTTTCTTCATTTCACGGCTTTTGCGCAGCTCGGCGTTTTTCGCCACGGCGTCGCTCGGGCGATAGGCTTCGGCAGCCTTCTCTTTGGCCGGACGACGACCGGCGTTTTTTGCCGGAGCCTTTTCTTCCGAAGCCTTGGACGCTGGAGCAGCGGTTTCGGCGCCACGTTTTTTGCGACCGATCGGCGCGCTGATGGTTTTTTCCGCCATCTCGAAGTCGATCTTGCGCTCGTCGAGGTCGACGCGCATTACACGCACTTCAACGGTGTCGCCGAGACGGAAGCTACGACCGGTGCGCTCACCCGCGAGGCGGTGATGCACAGGATCGAAGTGGTAGTAATCGCCCGGCAGCGCGGTGACGTGCACCAGGCCTTCGACGTAGATATCGGTCAGCTCGACGAACAGGCCAAAACCGGTCACGGCGGTGATCACGCCCGGGAACGATTCGCCCACGCGATCCTTCATGAACTCGCACTTGAGCCAGTTCACCACGTCGCGAGTCGCTTCGTCAGCACGGCGCTCGCTCATCGAGCACTGCTCGCCGAGCTGCTCAAGTGCCGCTTCGTCGTACGGATAGATGCGTGCCTTCGGAATGGTCATCGCACCGGCACGGCGAACGTGCGGGGTGTCCTGCTTCGAATGGATCACGCTGCGGATCGCGCGGTGCGTGAGCAGGTCCGGGTAACGACGGATCGGCGAAGTGAAGTGGGTATAGGCTTCGTAATTCAGGCCGAAGTGACCGTCGTTTTCAGCGCTGTACACCGCCTGACTCAACGAACGCAGCATCACGGTCTGGATCAGATGGAAATCCGGACGATCCTTGATGCTCGCCAGCAAAGCCTGATAGTCCTTCGGCGATGGACCATCCTTGCCTTTATGCAGGGACAGACCTAGCTCGCCGAGGAAGGCGCGCAGTTTTTCCAGACGCTCCGGTGGCGGCCCCGCGTGAACGCGGTAAAGCGCAGGAATTTCGTGCTTTTTCAGGAATTCGGCGGTAGCCACGTTGGCCGCCAGCATGCATTCCTCGATCAGCTTGTGCGCATCGTTACGGATGGTCGGACGGATTTCGGCAATCTTGCGCTCGGTACCGAAGATGATCCGGGTTTCCTGCGTTTCGAAATCGATCGCGCCACGCACATGACGGGCTGCCAGCAACACCTTGTACAGCGCATAAAGCTGTTTAAGGTGTGGCACGACGTCGGTGTATTCGCCACGCAGTTTGCGCGCTTCGGTCGCTTTCGGCGTTTCCAGCATCGCGCTGACCTTGTTGTAGGTCAGACGAGCGTGGGAGTGGATCACCGCCTCATAGAAGCAGTAGTCGGTCATTTCGCCAGACTTGGAGATGGTCATCTCGCAAACCATGGCCAGACGATCGACCTGCGGATTCAGCGAGCACAGGCCGTTGGACAGCTGCTCAGGCAGCATCGGCACCACGCGCTCGGGGAAGTACACCGAGTTGCCACGCACTTGGGCTTCGTTGTCCAGCGCCGAGCCGATTTTCACGTAACTGGAAACGTCGGCAATCGCCACGTACAACTTCCAGCCGCCGGAGAACAAGCGCAGCTTGCCCGGTTTGGCTTCGCAGTAGACCGCATCGTCGAAGTCCCGGGCATCTTCGCCGTCGATGGTGACGAACGGCAGATGGCGCAGGTCGACGCGCTTCTCTTTGTCTTTATCTTCGACTTCCGGCTTGAGCTTGGCCGCTTCTTTCAGAACGGCTTCAGGCCAGACGTGCGGGATGTCGTAGGTACGCAGCGCGACATCGATTTCCATGCCCGGCGCCATGTAGTTGCCGACCACTTCGACCACATCGCCTTGCGGCTGGAAACGCGGCGTTGGCCAGTGGGTGATTTTCACCTCGACGAACTGACCGACCTGGGCGTTGGCATTGCGGCCCGGAGTGACCAGCACTTCTTGCTGGATCTTCGGATTATCCGCAACGACGAAGCCGATACCGCCTTCTTCAAAGTAGCGACCGACGATGCTTTCGTGAGCGCGGGACACCACTTCAACGATCACGCCTTCGCGGCGACCGCGACGGTCGAGTCCGGAAACACGGGCAAGCGCGCGGTCACCGTCGAACACCAGACGCATTTGCGCCGGGCTCATGAACAGGTCATCGCTGCCGTCGTCCGGCACCAGGAAGCCGAAACCGTCACGGTGACCGCTGATGCGGCCGAGGATCAGGTCGAGCTTATCCACTGGCGCATACGTGCCCCGACGGGTGTATATCAGCTGAGCGTCGCGCTCCATGGCGCGCAGGCGGCGGCGCAGGGCTTCGATCTGGTCCTCTGTGGTCAGACCAAACTCTTCGACCAGTTGCTCGCGGGCAGCAGGCGAACCCCGATCGGCGAGATGCGCCAGGATCAGTTCGCGGCTAGGAATAGGGTTTTCATATTTTTCCGCTTCACGAGCGGCCTCGGGATCGAGGGACTGCCAATCGGCCATTAGAGAGTTTTCACCTTGTCTATATACGGGTTAGTTTGGCATAGGCGTCATCAAACGGGAAATTTCAGACTATAAAGGCCCTTCTAAAGCCCTGTATCGACGCTTTCAAGTCGTTTTAAACACCGTCGGTAAAAAAAATCAAAAAAAATCAAAAAAAATCGAAGCAGGGGTTTACAGTTAAAAAGACGCTCCGTATAGTGCGCGCCATCGACGACGCACAAGCGTTTCCGATACTGCCCAGATGGTGAAATTGGTAGACACGCCAGCTTCAGGTGCTGGTGACCTTACGGTCGTGGAAGTTCGAGTCTTCTTCTGGGCACCAATTTCGAGATTGAGACTAGATCAGTTTCAAGGCTCACACAAAAACCCGCGAAAGCGGGTTTTTTGCATTCTAAGGAACGCATTTGTTAAAACCGATTTATTAAAATTAAATCAGGGGTTTACAGATCAAAAAGCGCTCCGTATAGTGCGCCACATCAACAGCGGCAACGCTCGCGATGATTGCCCAGATGGTGAAATTGGTAGACACGCCAGCTTCAGGTGCTGGTGACCTTACGGTCGTGGAAGTTCGAGTCTTCTTCTGGGCACCAATTCAAATCCAAGGTAGTAACCTTGGATTTCACAAAAACCCGCGAAAGCGGGTTTTTGCGTTTCCGGGGTTTGAAAAACCTCTGCCCCCCTCCTCCCTAGCAAACCCTCCAGATCCCCGCAAGGCGCACTTGAGAAACAATATCGTTTATCATTGTTTCAAGTTTTTGCAATGCGACAGTGAGGAACCCTGCGAATGACGTTTCGAAATACCCTGCGCCGAGGCTTTACCTTCACCCTTCTCGGCCTGGCACTCGCCACTCCCCTCGCCCAGGCTGCCGATGCGGTTTCCCTGACTCTCTACAACGGCCAGCACAAGGAAGTCGGCGATGCGATCGCCAAAGCCTTCGAAGCCAAGACAGGCATTCACGTCAATGTTCGCAAGGGCAGCAGTAACCAGCTCGCCAGCCAGATCATCGAGGAAGGCGACCGCTCCCCCGCCGACGTGATCTACACCGAAGAATCTCCACCACTGAACAATCTCGGCGAGCAAGGCCTGCTGGCCAAGGCCGACGACGCCACTTTGGCTGTACTGCCAGAAAAATATGTCGCCGGCAACGGCACTTGGATCGGCGTCACCGCTCGCGTTCGCGTGGTTGCGTTCAACCCGAAGCTGATCGATGAAAAAGACCTGCCGAAATCGGTGATGGAATTTTCCGACCCGCAATGGCAAGGCAAAGTCGGTTTCGTTCCAACCAGCGGCGCCTTCCAGGAACAGGCCGTGGCCATCATCAAGATGCACGGTCGTGACGCCGCCGAAGAATGGCTGACCGGCCTGCGCGCGTTCGGCAAGACCTACAGCAACAACATGGTCGCACTCAAAGCGGTTGAAAACGGCGAAGTCGCCACCGTCCTGGTGAACAACTACTACTGGTTCGCCCTGCAACGCGAGAAAGGCAAACTGGATTCGAAACTGCACTACTTCACCGGCGGCGACGCTGGTGGCTTGATCACCGTATCCAGCGCGGCCGTGCTGAAATCCAGCAAGCACCCAAAAGAAGCCCAGCAATTCCTCGCCTACATGGCGAGCGAAGAAGGTCAGCGCGTGATCACCCAGACAACCGCCGAATACCCGCTGCACAAAGGTATGGAATCGGATCGCGGCCTCAAGCCGTTCAGCGAGCTGGAAGCGCCGAACGTCACCCCGGCCGATCTGGGCAATGCTGAAGAAGCGCTGGATCTGGAACGCGAAGTTGGCTTGAACTGATGACCGCATCGTTATCCGCCCCCGCCACGCGCGGGGGTTACGTGCCACGGCGCAAGCGGCCGTCGGTCTGGCTGGTGCTGCCAGTATTGCTGTTGGTGGTCATGAGCCTGTTGCCGCTGGCCTATGTCGGGCTGAAGGCCTGGCAGGCCGGCTGGGCCGAGGCGCTGCATTTGTTGTGGCGCCCTTATGTGTTCGGCCTGCTGCGCAATACGTTGGCACTGATGGTCGGCGTGACCATCACCTGCGGCGTGATTGGTTTGTCGCTGGCCTGGCTGCTAGAGCGCACCAATCTGCCCGGGCGACGTCTATGGGGCGTGATTTTGTGCCTGCCCTTCGCGGTGCCGGCATTTGTCAGCAGCTTCACCTGGGTGTCGCTGAGCGCACAGTTCGAAGGCCTCGGCGGGGCGATTCTGGTGATGAGCCTGTCGAAATACCCGCTGATCTTTCTGCCGGTTGCAGCCACTTTGCGCAACCTCGATCCCTCCCTTGAAGAATCTGCGCGCACCCTCGGCCAGAACCGCTGGGGCGTGTTCTTTCGCGTCACGCTGCCGCTACTCTGGCCGTCGCTGCTGGCCGGCTCGCTGCTGATTGCCCTGCATATGCTGGTGGAGTTCGGCGCGCTGTCGATCATCGGCCTGCAAACCTTCACCACTGCGATCTATCAACAGTTCGAACTGGAATTCAGTAACGCGAATGCGGCGATGCTATCTGCGGTGTTGCTGGCGCTGTGTCTGGTGCTGTTGTGGCTGGAACTGCGAGTGCGCGGCAAAGGCCGTCATGTGCGCACCGGGCAAGGTGCGGCGCGTCAGGCTGAACAGGTTCGGCTCGGACCGTGGGCCACTGTCGGTCAGTTGTATTGCCTGATGCTGGCGATCATCGGCAGCGGGATTCCACTGGGCATGCTGGCGTACTGGCTGGCGGTGGGCTCTTCGGCAGCCTTCCCGGTCGCGGCGATTACCGAAGCACTGCTGTCGTCGCTGGCACTCTCGCTGGGTGGCGCGGCGCTGTGCCTACTGCTGGCGATACCGGTCGGCCTGTTGGTCGTGCGTTACAAAGGCCAACTGGCGATCTGGGCCGAGCGCCTGCCGTATCTGCTGCATGCGTTGCCAGGACTGGTGATTGCGTTGACGCTGGTGTATTTCGCCCTGCATTACGTACCAGTGCTGTATCAGACGTCTGCGCTGTTGCTGATCGCTTATGCGTTGCTGTTTCTGCCGCTGGCTCAGGCACCGATTCGCACCGCACTGAACAAGGCGGCACCGCAGCTGGAAGAGGCGGCACGCACGCTGGGTGCATCGTCGTTCACGGCGTTTTGCCGGGTGACGCTGCCAATCATCTTCCCGGCATTGGGCGCAGCGTTTGCACTGGTGTTCCTGGATGCGATGAAGGAGCTGACGGCGACTTTGCTGCTGAGTCCGACTGGGCTCAACACGTTGGCGACCGAGGTCTGGGCGCATACCGCGAATGTCGAGTTTGCGGCGGCGGCGCCTTATGCGGCGTTGTTGATTCTGGTTTCTGGATTGCCTGTGTATCTGCTGACGACGCGGATGTATTTGAGCCGCTGACAAAGCAAAAGATCGCAGCCTGCGGCGGCTCCCACAGAGGAATTTGCGTTTCCCTGTAGGAGCTGCCGCAGGCTGCGATCTTTTAATCTTAAGCCCGGAACTGCCCCAGGCTTGCCTTCAACTGCGCCGCCAGACCATCCAGCACCTTGCCACTGGCCGTGGTTTCCACCACCGCCTGCGCCGCTTTCTCGGCCTGAGCATGTATCGTCTCGACCCGCCCACGCACCGCCTGCGCACCTTGCGCCTGATGCGCCGCCGCCTGAGTCGCCAGGCCAATCGCCGCATGCACCTGCTCAACCGAAGCCTGCACCGACTGCTGCAACCGCGCACTGTCACGCAGCACCAGCAAACCTTCGCTGGCCTGACGCCCGGCCTGACCAATTGCCTCCACCGCCTCACGCGCGCCCTGCTGCAAGGCGACGATATGCGCCTGAATGTCACCGGTCGAGCTTTGCGTCTTGCTCGCCAACGCCCGGACCTCATCCGCCACTACGGCGAACCCACGCCCGGTCTCGCCGGCCCGCGCCGCTTCAATCGCCGCGTTCAATGCCAGCAGGTTGGTCTGCTCAGCAATGCCGTGAATCACCGTCAAAACAACTTCAATCTGTTCACTCTGCTGCGCCAGACGCTCAATAACTTTCGCCCCGGTATCGACCTGCCCGGCCAGCGCCTCGATCAAGCTGCCGACCTTGGCCGAGGTGCGAGTGTTCTCATCAGTCGCCTGACGAATATCCACAACCTGCTTCAACGCAGCCTGCATGGCATGGCTTTCCGACTGCGCCTCGTCGGCCATTTGCGACAGTGCCCGCAGACTTTCCGCCACTTCGTCACGCTGCATCCCGGCCGCCGCATCGGCACCGGCATTGCGCAGGGTCATGGCACCGATTTCCACGCCGGTACGCTGCGCCACATCGCCCGCCTCGCGCACGATCGGCTGCAACTTATCGACAAAGCGATTGACCGCCGAGGCCATGTCGCCGATCTCGTCCTTGCTGTTGATCTGCACCCGCTTGGTCAGGTCGCCTTCGCCCGCCGCCAGATCGTCCATGGCGGCATTGAGCATCTTCAAGCGATTGACCACGCGATGGCCGAGCACCACGGCCAGCAACAGCAGCACGCCGCAGCCGACCAGCGCCAGGCCCATGCCGATCCGCCAGCGCAAAGTCGCTGCGGCGTCCTGCACGGTGCTGGCGGTGTTGGCTTTCATCTCGGTGGCGGTGGATTGCGCTGATTGCAATCGCGCGCGCATCGCCGTCGCGCTGTCGGCTGCGGCGCCTTTTAGGCTGTCGCCGACCAATTGATCGCTGCTGGCAATCAGCGCGGTGAAACGCTTGTCGAGGGCGGCCAGATCGGTTTCCACCGAAGCCGTGGAAACCCCCATCAGCACCTTGCCGATTTCCACGCCATTCGGATTGATCGAAGCCTCGAGGTAGTAGACCGACGGATCGTTCTTCGCCGCATCCAGCACTTTATCCAGCGCACGCTCGCCCTGGCCCTTTTCCAGCAAGGCCTTGTTAATCGGGTTTTCGCGGTTGAGGTAGCGGGTCAGGTGCTGGCCGGTGGCGTCGTCGTAGACCACGAACAACACGTTGGGATTGCGCTGGGCGCGACGGGCAAATTCCGACAGGGTTGGCACATCGCTGTCCCACATGGCGCGGGGCGCAACGGAGGCGAGCAACTGGGCCATGTCGTTGGCCGAGTCCTTCAGATCCTTTTCCAATGTCGCGCGCAACTGTGCCTGTTCGTCCTTCAGTCGTGTGGACAAACCGGCCGTCAGACGCTGACGGGTGCTGGCGGACAAGGCATCGAGGCTCGACGTGACTTCACGCCCGGCCTGCTCCAGTTCACCGGAGAGCTTCTGGCTATCGGCACCGAGGCGCACCGCCAGATCGGCTTCCAGCGCCGTGACCGTGCTCCGCGTCAGGGCAACGGCCACCAGCACCTGCACCAAAAGGGCGATACCAAGGGTAACGAACACGGGCCGCAACAAACGGCTTTGTAACAGTGAGAGAACGGCTGACACTATGAATCCCTCTACTTCTGACGCCATTAATTTGATGGCACTCTTGTAGACAGATTCACAGCAAAGGTCATGCCGTCCAACAGGCATAAACGACAAAGGCCCCGATTAAGGGGCCTTTGTTTTTTACATCAACGACTTATCAAGCAAACGGGTGACGCAGAACGATGGTTTCGTTGCGATCCGGGCCCGTCGAAATAATGTCGATCGGCGCGCCGATCAACTCTTCAACGCGTTTGATGTAGGCACGAGCGTTAGCTGGCAGCTCTTCCAGGGTCTTGGCGCCCACGGTCGATTCAGTCCAGCCCGGCACTTCTTCGTACACAGGCTGAAGGCCCACGTAGCTGTCGGCGTCGGTCGGCGCAACGGCATTGCCTTGCGCGTCTTTGTAGCCGGTGCAGATGTTGATGGTTTCCAGGCCATCGAGGACGTCCAGCTTGGTCAGGCAGATGCCCGAGATGCTGTTCACGTCGATAGCGCGACGCAGGATAACGGCGTCGAACCAGCCGCAACGACGGGCACGGCCGGTGGTTGCGCCGAACTCGTGACCTTGTTTGGCCAGGTGCGCACCCACTTCGTCGAACAGCTCAGTCGGGAATGGACCCGAGCCCACGCGAGTGGTGTAAGCCTTGGTGATGCCCAGGATGTAGTCCAGGAACATCGGGCCAACACCCGAACCGGTCGCTACGCCACCCGCGGTGGTGTTGGAGCTGGTCACGTACGGGTAGGTACCGTGGTCGATGTCGAGCAACGAACCCTGGGCGCCTTCGAACATGATGTCTTTGCCGGCGCGACGCAGGTCGTGCAACTCGGCCGTCACGTCCAGCATCAGCGGCTTGAGCAGCTCAGCGTACTCTTTGCACTCGGCAAGGGTCTTGTCGTAGTCGATGGCAGGCTCTTTGTAGTAACCCACCAGCATGAAGTTGTGGTAGTCCACCAGTTCACGCAGCTTGTCTTCAAAGCGCGGCATGTTGAGCAGATCGCCAACACGCAAGCCACGACGTGCAACCTTGTCTTCATAAGCCGGGCCAATGCCGCGACCGGTAGTACCGATCTTCAGCTCGCCACGGGCCTTTTCACGGGCCTGGTCCAGCGCCACGTGGAAGGACAGGATCAGCGGGCAGGACGGGCTGATACGCAGACGCTCGCGCACCGGTACGCCTTTCTCTTCCAGCTTGGTGATCTCGCGCAGCAGGGCGTCAGGTGCAACCACCACGCCGTTGCCGATCAGGCACTGCACGCCTTCGCGCAGCACGCCCGACGGAATCAGGTGCAAGACGGTTTTCTCGCCGTCGATCACCAGGGTGTGGCCAGCGTTGTGGCCACCTTGGTAGCGCACTACGGCGGCAGCATGTTCGGTCAGCAGATCAACGATCTTGCCTTTGCCCTCATCACCCCACTGGGTGCCCAGGACTACGACATTCTTACCCATAACACTTGTCCTCATTCGCGCAAACTTGGTGCCGGCGATGGCCGGCAGGAAAACTCAAGAAGCCAGTGGCGATACTTGCCAAAGCCCGTTCTGCTGAATCAATTGCCGGTCGCAGTCCGCATCACGGGCGGCGGCCAAAGGTTGTCCAGGCAATGCCTGAACGACACGCTGACCCTCACTGCGCAACTGGCAAACCTGCTGCCAGAGTGCCGCATCCGTACTGTCAGGCATCCAGATACCGCCAGACGGTAACTCGATCTCAGCACGCCCCAGGGTCACCAGGGTTTTCAAATCGGTGGAGAAGCCGGTTGCCGGACGGGCGCGACCGAAGTCGGCGCCGATGTCGTCGTAGCGACCGCCCTGAGCGATGGACTGGCCAACGCCCGGCACGAACACCGCGAACACCACACCGGTGTGGTAGTGGTAACCGCGCAACTCGCCCAGATCAAAATACAGCGGCAGCTCCGGGAAGCGCGCCGACAGACGCTCGGCGATCGCCAGCAAATCTTCCAGTGCTGCCAGCACCGGCGCCGGCGCATCGGCCAGACGCTCGCGGGCAGCAGCCAGCACTTCACGGCCGCCGCACAGATCGACCAGCGCGCGCAGCATGCCGGACAGATCGGCCGGCAGGCCTTCGGTCAAGGTAATGACCTCGTCGATGGCCTTGCGTTGCAACGCATCGAACAACTGCTGCTCGACTTCACCGGACAGACCCGCGGCGCGCGCCAGACCACGGTAGATGCCGACGTGACCGAGATCCATGTGCACATCCGGCACATCGGCCAGTTGCAGCATGGCCAGCATCAGGCTGATGACTTCGACGTCGCTGCTCGGGCTGGCATCGCCGTACAACTCGGCGCCCAACTGAATCGGGCTGCGCGAGGACGACAGTGCACGCGGTTGGGCGTGCAGTACGCTGCCGGCGTAGCACAGACGGCTCGGGCCTTCGCGACGCAGGGTGTGCGCATCGATGCGTGCCACTTGCGGCGTGATGTCAGCGCGGAAACCCATCTGCCGGCCCGACTGCGGGTCGATGACCTTGAAGGTACGCAGATCCAGGTCCTGGCCCGCGCCGGTCAGCAGGGATTCCAGGTACTCGATATGGGGGGTCACGACAAACTCGTAACCCCAGCTCTGGAACAGATCCAACACCTGACGACGCGCAACTTCAATGCGCGCCGCTTCCGGTGGCAGTACTTCTTCGATGCCATCTGGCAGCAGCCAGCGGTCTACCGTTGCCATTACGCCATTCCCCTTTGATCCGGGCGGCCAGCACTAGGGCGAGCCTTGAGTGAAGCAGAAAATGACCGGTCCGTTCAAAACGCACGCGCATGAACGACGCAGCGAAAGGCCTGATACCGGCTTCGCCCATCACTTTCCTCGAAAAACTGTTCGGGCTGTTCAACCCGATGTTCTGCAGCAAAAACAGCAATCAAACGTGCAGACGCAAAAAAGCCGGGAATTTCCCGGCTGCCGCATCATACACACGTTTTCCCAAAGGATCACCCCGCCCGAGGTTTTAGCCGCCGGGCGGAACGATTCAGGTCAACGTCGTATCAAGGCTTGGACTTTTCCAGATAGCGGAAGAAGTCGCTGCTTGGGTCGAGGACCAGGACGTCGGATTTGTTCGCGAAGCTTTCACGGTAGGCGCGCAGGCTACGGTAGAAACCGTAGAACTCCTGATCCTGGCCGTAGGCCTTGGAGTAGATCGCAGCGGCCTGGGCGTCACCATCACCGCGAATCTCTTCGGATTCACGATAGGCTTCAGCCAGCAGCACACGGCGTTGGCGATCGGCGTCGGCACGGATGCCTTCTGCCAGCTCGTTACCCTTGGCGCGGTGCTCGCGAGCTTCACGCTCACGCTCGGTGCTCATACGTTCGAACACACTGCGGTTCACTTCTTTCGGCAGATCGATGGTCTTGACCCGGACATCGACAACTTCGATACCCAGCTCCTTTTCCGCCATCTTGTTCAGCGAAGCAGTGATGTCAGCCATCAGCGCATCACGCTCACCAGACACAACTTCGTGCAGGGTGCGCTTACCGAACTGGTCACGCAGACCGGATTCCAGACGACGGGACAGGCGCTCGTCGGCGATTTGCTTGAGGCCGGAAGTTGCGGTGTAGAAGCGCTCGGCATCTTTCACGCGCCACTTGGCGTAGGCATCAACCATCACGGCTTTCTTTTCCAGAGTCAGGAAACGCTGCGTCGGTGCATCCAGCGTCATCAGACGTGCGTCGAATTTACGCACCTGGTTAACGTAAGGCACTTTCACATGCAGACCCGGCTGAACATCCGCCTGCACCACACGACCGAATTGCAGCAACACCGCGCGCTCGGTCTGAGCCACGATGTAGAAGCAGTTCCAGCCAACCAGTACCACGACAACGCCAACGATCAGGGCGATCAGCGATTTATTGCTCATCAGCGGGTCTCCCTTGTACGCGACTGCGGCACGTCAGTGACATGCGGCGTGACATCCGTGTTGCTGGCGGCAGCCGAACCGGTGACCGGTGCATTGCTGCCCGAACTGTTCTGAATCATTTTGTCCAACGGCAGGTAAAGCAGGTTGCTCTGGCCGTCTTTATTACCGGTCACGAGTACCTTGCTGGTATTGCTGAAGACTTCCTGCATGGTGTCCAGATACAGACGCTGGCGGGTGACTTCAGGGGCCTTGCGATACTCGGCGACCAGTTTGGTAAAGCGATCTGCCTCACCCTTGGCGCGCGAAACCGTTTCGTCGCGGTAACCGTTGGCATCTTCAAGGATGCGCTGGGCCTGACCACGGGCTTCCGGCACCACGCCGTTGGCGTAGGTTTCAGCCTGGTTGCGCGAACGCTGCTCGTCTTCACGGGCGCGGATCACGTCATCAAAGGCTTCCTGCACTTCACGCGGTGCCGCTGCGCTCTGTACGTTCACCTGAGTAACGGTGATACCGGTGCGATAGGTATCGAGGAAGCGTTGCAGACGCTCCTTGATTTCGCTGGCCATCAATTCACGACCTTCGGTCAGCACCTGGTCCATGGCGGTCGAACCCACCACGTGGCGCAAGGCGCTGTCGGTCGCATGCTGCAGGCTGATTTCCGGCTGATCGACGTTCAGCACGAAATCCTGCAGGTTGCTGATCTTGTACTGCACGGTCAGCGGCACTTCGACGATGTTCTCGTCTTCGGTCAGCATCTGGCCCTGCTTGGTGTAGGCACGCTCACGCGTGACATTTTCCATGTACTTTTTATCGATCGGCGGGAAGTAGATGTTCAGGCCGGGGCCGACGGTTTCATAGTACTTGCCGAAGCGCAGCACCACGGCTTGCTCCTGCTCGTCGACCACATAGACCGCGCTGTACAGCCAGACGGCCGCCAGCACAACGAGGCCGATACCGAGCAGAGCGCCGAAGCCGCCACTACTCCTGCCCGAACCACCGCCGTCATCACCACCGCGTTTCTTACCACCACCGAACAACCCGTTCAGGCTTTCCTGCAGCTTTCGGAAGGCCTCGTCGAGATCCGGTGGCCCCTTGCGGTCGCCGTTATTGCGGCGCTTGCCACCCCAAGGATCCTGATTGTTCGAGTTGCCACCCGGCTCATTCCAAGCCATAGCGCTCTCCATCTGATAAAGCAAAGACGCACCCACGGCGCGCCGACCAATGCTACAGAATGCCTGCCGTTGCGGCACAACCGCTTTGTCAGGCTTTTATTGCAAAGTGTGTTGCTCGATGAATTCCATCGGCTGCAATCCTTCGCGGCTTACCAGTCGATTCAACTCGACCCGGGGCAAACGAACGGCCAGCAAGCTGATGCCTTCTTCGTCGTGTTCTTCTTTCTGCACCGCACCGAGTTCGAAGAACTGCGCACGCAGTCGAGCGAATCGTTGCGGCAAACGCAATGTGCCCACAAACAAATCGCTGCCCAGCAACTCGGCAATGGCTTGCTCAAGCAATTCCAGACCACTGCCATCACGCGCGGACAGCCAGACCCGTTGCGGCTTGCCATCGGCATCGCGCTGGATTTGTGGCTCAACGCCTTCAAGCAAATCGAGTTTGTTGTATACCTCGAGGATCGGCAAGTCCTGGGCTCCAATCTCACCCAGCACCACCATCACCTGCTCGATCTGCAACATGCGATCCGGCTCGGCCGCATCGATCACGTGCAACAGCAGATCGGAGTTGCTCGACTCTTCGAGCGTAGACCGAAATGCTTCGACCAGCTTGTGGGGCAAGTGACGGATGAACCCCACGGTGTCGGCCAAAACAATCGGCCCGAGGTCGTCCAGTTCGAGACGGCGCAGGGTCGGGTCCAGCGTGGCGAACAACTGATCCGCCGCGTACACGTCGGATTTCGTCACGTTATTGAAGAGTGTGGATTTACCGGCGTTGGTATACCCCACCAGAGACACGGTAGGAATATCCGCACGCGAGCGGCCGCGTCGCGACTGTTCGCGCTGGCTGCGCACTTTTTCCAGCCGGCCCTTGATCTGGCGCAGGCGAACCCGCAACAGACGACGGTCGGTTTCCAGCTGAGTTTCACCCGGACCACGCATGCCGATGCCACCACCTTGACGCTCAAGGTGAGTCCAGCCACGAACCAGCCGGGTGCTCATGTGGTCAAGCTGGGCCAGTTCGACCTGGAGCTTGCCTTCATGGGTGCGGGCGCGCTGGGCGAAAATATCGAGAATCAGACCGGTGCGGTCGATCACGCGACACTCGAAAACACGTTCGAGGTTACGTTCCTGACTGGGCGTGAGGATGTGATTGAAGATAACCAGATCGGCCTTTTCGGCATGAACCAGGTCGCGTAGTTCCTCGACCTTGCCACTGCCAATCAGGAATTTGGCGGTTGGCCGATGACGCGGCACGTTAAAAAACGCAACGGTCTCGGCGCCCGCCGAATTAGCCAGTTCCTGAAACTCCTGCGGATCTTCGCGCGCCTCAGGGTCCTGTCCATCCAAGTGAACGAGGATGACCCGTTCACCACCACCGTGGCGCTCAAAGAACAAAGGAGACTCCTATCAGGCGTTACCCGGAGCTGGATCTGCGTCGCCCTGTTCATTTTCGGTTGCGCTAGGCAGACGAATTGGACGAACTGGCACGACGGTAGAGATAGCGTGTTTGTAAACCATCTGGCTGACGGTGTTTTTCAGCAGGATCACGAACTGGTCGAAGGACTCGATCGTGCCTTGCAGTTTGATACCGTTGACCAGGTAGATGGAAACCCCAACTTTCTCTTTACGTAAAGTATTCAAGTAAGGGTCTTGTAGCGAATGCCCTTTTGACATGTGCCGCACTCCTTTAAGGATTCAATAATAAAAAATAGGTAATTCAGATGGCTTTGGCCGCCACACCCCCAAGGATAGACGGCAATTGCAAGGACTCAGCTCAATATGGAGATGGTCCCAAGGTATTTCAAGGCGCGTGGCAGATTGTCGCAATCAAGACTGTCCAGCCAGTGTAAATCTTCCCAGCTGCGCAGCCAGGTGAACTGGCGTTTGGCCAATTGGCGCGTGGCGATGATTCCGCGCTCCTGCATTTCGGCCAAACTCAGTTTGCCGTCCAGGTAATCCCAGACTTGGCGGTAACCTACTGCACGTATAGACGGCAACCCGGCATGCAGGTCACTTCTTTTACGCAGGGCTACGACCTCGTCGATGAATCCCTGTTCCAACATATTTGTGAATCTTTGTTTAATACGCTCGTGCAATACCTGACGATTCGCCGGGGCAATGGCCAAGTTCGCGACAGTATAGGGCAATTGTTGCAGTCCCGAAGCGGCTGCTTCAGTACTTTGCGCAGATTGTTGCTGGCGCAGGGCAGTCATGCTCTGACCGCTGACCCGATAAACCTCCAGCGCCCGACTCAGACGCTGTGGATCGTTCGGATGTATCCGCGCCGCTGACTCCGGGTCGATGGCTGCCAATTGCTCGTGCAAGGCTTGCCAGCCAAGGCGTGCAGCCTCTTCTTCGATCTGCGCGCGCACCCCGGGGTCGGCTGCCGGCATGTCTGCCAGGCCGTCGACCAAAGCCTTGTAATAGAGCATCGTGCCGCCGACCAGCAGCGGGATTTTTCCGCGCGAAGTGATTTCGGCCATCGCTTGCAGGGCATCACGCCGAAAATCAGCAGCCGAATACGCTTCAGCCGGATCAAGAATGTCGATCAAACGGTGCGGATGCTCAGCCAACAGCTCTTTTGAAGGCTTGGCGGTGCCGATGTCCATGCCGCGATAAACCAGCGCAGAATCGACGCTGATCAACTCGCACGGCAATACCTTGGACAGCTCGATGGCCAGGTCGGTCTTGCCCGCAGCGGTCGGGCCCATCAGAAAAATCGCTGGAGGAAGCTGGCTCATCAACGACCGCGCAAGAACAGTTTGTCCAGATCGTCCAGGCCCAGCTGGGTCCAGGTCGGTCGGCCATGATTGCATTGACCGCTGCGCTCGGTGTTTTCCATGTCACGCAGCAGGCCGTTCATTTCCGGCAGGGCCAGGCGCCGGTTGGCGCGGATCGCGCCGTGGCAGGCCATGGTGCCCAGCAGTTCGTTGAGGTGCGCCTGAATCCGGTCGCTGGTGCCGTACTCCATCAAATCCGACAGCACGTCACCCACCAGACGATTAGCCTCAGCCTGCTTAAGCAAAGCCGGAATCTGTCGAATAGCCAATGTTTCCGGGCCAAGGCGTTGCAACTCGAAGCCAAGACGCTGAAACCACGCCGCATGCTCTTCGGCGCAATCGGCCTCGCGCTGACTCACCGCCAGAGACTC
Organism: Pseudomonas sp. LBUM1648; assembly: GCF_059716145.1. NCBI lineage: Bacteria > Pseudomonadati > Pseudomonadota > Gammaproteobacteria > Pseudomonadales > Pseudomonadaceae > Pseudomonas > Pseudomonas sp. LBUM1648. Next base: position 602,918 of record NZ_CP166808.1, on the reverse strand, counting down.
AGGCACCAGCAACGGCTGGCCGCTAAGGCCTTCGCTGGCCATGGCAATCTTCAGGCGCTCGTACATGATCCGCTCGTGTGCAGCGTGCATGTCCACCAAAACCAGCCCTTGGGCATTCTCGGACAGAATGTAGATGCCCTTGAGCTGCGCCAGCGCGTACCCGAGTGGTGGAATATCTTCCTGACCGGCCGGCAGCGCATTGGCGTTGGCTTCAGGCAACGGCGCGAAAAACTCGCGATACGCAGCCTGAGCCTCAGCGGCAGGCGGCATCGCCGATTGCGGACGCGGCGTGTATTGATACTGATAAGCGCCACCAGCGCTGGCGCCCGCCGACGGATTGAACGCCGGTTGCGCCTGCGGTTGCTCAAGCAATGCGTTGGCCGCCAGACGCATTTCACCCTGCGGGCCGAACTCACCGGCATCAAGGCCGGTTGGCCGGACAACGGCGGTGGTGACTGAACCGGCAAGCTGATCTTCCGGACGCACATCGCCCAGCGCGCGGTGCAGCGTGCCGTAAAGGAAGTCATGCACCATGCGCCCATCGCGAAAGCGCACTTCGTGCTTGGTCGGGTGCACGTTGACGTCCACCGCCGCCGGGTCGACCTCGAAAAACAGCGCAAACGTCGGGTGCCGACCGTTGAACAAGACGTCGCGATAGGCCTGACGCACCGCGTGGGCCACGAGCTTGTCGCGCACCGCCCGGCCATTGACAAAGAAGTACTGCAAGTCCGCCTGGCTGCGGTTGAAGGTCGGCAAACCGACCCAGCCCCACAGGCGCAAGCCGTTACGCTCGATCTCGATCGGCAAGGCTTGCTCCAGGAAACCCGAACCACAGATCGCCGCCACACGCCGTGCACGCGCCGCGTCATCGTGGGCTTCGTGCAGGCTGAGAATGGTCTTGCCGTTGTGGCGCAGATGAAACGCCACGTCGAAACGCGCCAGGGCAAGACGCTTGATCACTTCTTGCAGGTGATCGAATTCGGTTTTTTCGGTCTTGAGGAATTTGCGCCGCGCCGGGGTGTTGAAGAACAGGTCGCGGACTTCAACCGAGGTGCCGACCGGGTGCGCGGCCGGTTGCACGCGAGGCGCCATGTCGCGACCTTCGGTTTCGACCTGCCAGGCCTGATCGGCGTCACGGGTGCGTGAGGTCAGGGTCAGGCGCGCGACGGAACTGATCGACGCCAGTGCCTCACCGCGAAAGCCCAGGCTCATCACCTGTTCGAGGTCTTCCAGATTACGAATCTTGCTGGTGGCGTGACGGGCCAGCGCCAGCGGCAGGTCGTCGGCGGAGATGCCGCTGCCGTCGTCGCGGACTCGCAACAGCTTGACGCCGCCCTGCTCGACATCGACATCGATGCGCTTGGCGCCGGAGTCGAGGCTGTTTTCCAGCAGCTCCTTGATCACCGACGCCGGGCGCTCGACCACCTCACCGGCGGCGATCTGGTTCGCCAGCCGGGGGCTGAGCAGTTCGATGCGGGCTGCGTTCAGCACTTCGTTCATTCTTTGGACGCCAGTTCGGTGCCAGGAATGGTCAGGTGTTGGCCGACTTTCAGCTCATCGCTTTTCAGGTTGTTCGCGCTGCGCAATGTGGCCGGCGATACCTGATAGCGCACGCCGATCATTGCCAGCGTTTCACCCGGGCCGACACGGTGGTCACGCGGGCCCTGGGCGATCTTGCCGGAATCACGCAGCCAGGCAATGTAGGTGCCCGGTGGCGGGTTCTGCTGGAAGAACTGGCGCACGCCGCTGCTGATCGAACGTGCCAGCGCTTGCTGATGGCTCGACGCCGAGAGTTTGTTTGCTTCGTTGGCATTGGAGATGAAGCCGGTTTCAACCAGGATCGACGGAATATCCGGCGACTTCAACACCATGAACCCGGCCTGTTCAACGCGCTGTTTGTGCAGCGGTGTGACGCGACCGATGTTGGTCAGAACTTTCTGACCGACGTTGAGGCTGGAGGTCAGCGAAGCCGTCATCGACAGGTCGAGCAACACGCCGGCGAGCATGCGGTCCTTGTCATCGAGGCTGACGTTGCCGGCACCACCGATCAAGTCGGAACGGTTTTCGCTGTCGGCCAGCCAACGCGCAGTTTCAGATGTGGCGCCGCGATCAGACAGGGCAAACACCGACGCACCAAAGGCCGCCGCAGAAGGCGCGGCGTCGGCGTGGATCGACACGAACAGGTCGGCGCCCTTTTTGCGGGCAATTTCGGTACGGCCGCGCAACGGAATGAAGTAGTCGCCGGTGCGGGTCAATTCGGCGCGGAAGCCTTTCATGCCGTTGACCTGACGTTGCAGTTCGCGAGCGATCTGCAGCACCACGTCTTTTTCACGCTGACCGCGCGAACCGGACGCACCCGGGTCTTCGCCGCCGTGGCCGGCGTCAATCACCACAATAATGTCGCGCTTGCCGGCCGGGGCTGGCGGCAGCTTGATTGTCGGCTCGGTCGGGGTGACCGGCACGGCCGGTACAGTCGCAACCCGCGGCGTTGGCGCAGGCGGCGGCGCCGCGTCGGCCGCGTTATCGAACAGATCGACCACCAGGCGATTGCCGTACTGCGCGTTAGGCGCCAGCGAGAAGCTTTTCGGGGTGACGGCTTTTTTCAGATCGATGACCACCCGCAGGTCGGTCGGCGTGCGCTGGGCCGAGCGCATCGCGGTGATCGGCGTGTTCGCGGTCTGCACATTCAGCGGCGCGCCAAGGGTGGCGCCGTTGATGTCGATCACCAGCCGATCCGGTGAGGTCAGGGTGAAAACACTGTGTTGCACCGGGCCGCTCAGGTCGAAGACCAGTCGCGTGTTGTCCGGCGCCCGCCACAGGCGCACGCTGTTGACCTTTGAGTCGGCCACAGCGTTGACGGTTACTGCCATCAATATCAGTCCAGCGGCAGCCACCAACGCGCGAAAGCGCATACCTAACCCCATCATCTAATTGGATTCCAACGCCAAAGCGGCACACCAGGCCTCGCCACGCGAGCCCTGGGATAAAATTTTCAGCGAACGCCCGCTGTCTTGCGGGCTAATGGTAATGGTCAGGTCCGGCTTTGGCAAAAAGCCTGCACCTTTATCGGGCCATTCGATCAGGCACAGTGCGTCGTCTTCGAAATAGTCGCGGATGCCGAGAAACTCCAGCTCTTCCGGATCGACCAGGCGATACAGGTCAAAGTGGAAGGCGCGGATATCGCCAATCTCGTAGGGTTCGACCAAGGTGAAGGTCGGACTTTTCACCGCCCCGACGTGCCCCAACCCACGAATGATCCCTCGGGACAGCGTGGTTTTGCCCATCCCCAGGTTGCCCTCGAGGAAAATAAGGCCGTGGCCCTGGGTCACTCGGGCGATCCGTGCGCCAAAGTCGCTCATGGCCTGTTCATCGGCCAGGTACAGGGTTACTTCAGACACGGTGCATGCTCCTCCAACAACTGACGAATGACTGGAATCAAATCACTGGCCGCCAGCCCACGGCCGAATTTCCCTTGTTGCATCCCGGCATTGGCGTGCAGCCAGACCGCCAGACAGGCGGCATCGAAACCGTCCATGCCTTGCGCCAGCAGTGCGCCGGTCAAGCCTGCCAGTACATCGCCGAGCCCAGCGGTGGCCATGGCCGGATGGCCCTGGTGACACAACGCCAGACGCCCATCGGGATGCGCGATCAAACTGCCGGCGCCTTTCAGCACCACCACTGCTGTATATTTTTTGCTCAACGCCAAAGCGGCCGCCGGGCGATCCGCCTGTACTTCAGCAGTACTGACCCCCAGCAAACGCGCCGCTTCGCCCGGATGCGGAGTGATCACGCAATCCTTGGGCAGGCTGACGAATCCGCTGGCCAGCAGATTCAATGCATCGGCGTCCCACACTTGTGGCAACGGCGCGTTGACGGCGGTAGACAACAGCGCCCGCCCCCAACTCGCCTGTCCAAGCCCCGGCCCGACGACCAGCACTGACACTTTTTCGAGCAGACTCATCAATTGATTGGCCGATGAAACCCCTAGCGCCATCACTTCCGGAACCCGCGTCAGCGCCGCCGACACGTGCTCCGGTCGCGTTGCCAGCGAAACCATGCCCGCCCCGCTACGCAGTGCGCTTTCGGTGCTGAGCAGAATCGCCCCGCCGAAACCGTGATCGCCACCGATCAACAACAAATGCCCGAATCGCCCTTTGTGCGCGTCCTGCGCACGTGCGGCCAGACGCGGCAGATTAGCCGCATTGAGGCGTCGAGCGCTGACAGGAATGTCACGATAGATTTCGGTCGTGGCGTGCAAATCATTAAATGCCAGATAGCCGATGTGATCCGCAGCATCGCCGGTGAACAGACCGATTTTCAGCCCAATGAAGGTGACGGTGAGGTCGGCGCGAACCGCGGCACCGAGCACATGCCCGGTATCAGCGGACAGTCCGGAAGGAATATCCACCGCCGTTACCGGCAAACCGCTGGCATTGATCGCCCTGATGGCACTGGCATATGGCTCGCGAACCTCACCGGTGAGGCCGGTGCCAAGCAAGGCATCGACGATGATCCCGCGTAATGGGCTCAGGGGGTTCCAGCCCTGTATTGCCACGCCTTCGGTCACCGCCTCGGCATGGGCCAATGCTGCGTCGCCCTGCAAGCGCTGCGGATCACCGACAGCCAATACCTGAACTTGCCAGCCCGCGCGTTGAGCGAGAACCGCCACCAGATAACCGTCACCGGCATTGTTGCCATGGCCGGCGAGCACCGTCAGTTCGGTCGCTGAAGGCCATTGTCGGACCAGCGCCCGCCAGGTCGCATGTGCGGCGCGCTGCATCAATTCGAAGCCCGGCGTGCCGGCAGCAATCAGCCGTGCGTCGAGTTCGCGCACCTGAGCGGCGCAGTACAGCGCGTCGGGTAATTCATCTTTCGTGTGCGGCATGCGTATTCGGGCTCCGATGTCTGGCAGAATTATACGCACCTCAGCTCCGGTTTCTCTCGCCTCATGTCCGCCATCACTACAGACCTGCCCGCCCTCGCCCAATCGATCAAGGATTGGGGCCGCGAGCTGGGCTTTCAGCAAGTCGGCATCAGTGGCCTGGATCTGGCAGAGCATGAGCAGCACCTGGCGCGCTGGCTCGAAGCTGGCTACCACGGCGAAATGGACTACATGGGTGCCCACGGCAGCAAACGTTCGCATCCGGAAGAGCTGGTGCCCGGTACTTTGCGCGTGGTTTCCCTGCGCATGGACTACCTGCCGGGCGACACCGAGATGGCCAAACGTCTGGCCCAACCGGAAAAAGCGTACGTGTCGCGTTATGCCTTGGGCCGCGATTACCACAAATTGATCCGTAAACGCGTTCAACAATTAGCGGACAAGATTCAAGCCGAGATTGGCCCATTTGGCTTCCGCGCCTTCGTCGACAGCGCTCCGGTGCTGGAAAAAGCCATCGCCGAGCAGGCCGGGCTGGGCTGGATCGGCAAAAACACCCTGGTGTTGAACCGCAAAGCCGGCAGTTACTTCTTTCTGAGCGAACTGTTCGTCGACCTGCCGCTGCCGGTGGATGAACCGCACAGCACCGAACATTGCGGTCGCTGTACGGCGTGCCTGGATATCTGCCCGACCAACGCCTTCGTCGGCCCTTATGTGCTCGACGCCCGGCGCTGCATTTCCTATCTGACCATCGAGCTCAAAAATGCCATCCCTGAAGACCTGCGTCCGCTGATCGGCAATCGAGTCTTCGGCTGCGATGACTGCCAGATAGTCTGCCCGTGGAACCGCTTCGCGCGGCCGTCTGGCGAAACCGACTTCAAGCCACGGCACAACCTCGACAACGCCGAACTGGCCGAGCTGTTTTTGTGGGATGAAGAGAAATTCTTGAGCAGCACCGAAGGTTCACCGTTGCGGCGAGCGGGGTATGAGCGCTGGTTGAGGAATCTGGCGGTGGGGCTGGGCAATGCGCCTTCAACGATCCCGGTGCTGGAAGCGTTGAAGGCGCGACGGGATTATCCGTCAGCGTTGGTTAGAGAGCATGTGGAGTGGGCGCTGGAACAGCACTCCCGACCTGCGCACGCGAAACTGGCCAGCAAAGAGCTCAAATCATGATCTTGCCCTTGAGTACTCTTGGTTCTGGCTTGGTGCTGCCTGGTCGTGTGTTTATACCTGTCACTTGGATTTTTTAAGGTGGCCGCCCAACTGGATGATGTCTGCAATCCTGTCCTTGGAGTTCTCCACCAGATACACGCGATCTCCCCCGCCCAAGTAAAAATGCATTCCCTTCATCGTCGAGCTGGATGAACCGTGCATTGGCTCGTAACGGCCTTCCGCTAGCTGGGCGGCCATGCTCGGAGGTTTTCCCTCTGAAATTTCCTTCATGAAGAACTCAGCTTTTTTCTTCAAGTCTTCTTTACCCGCTACCTCGATGTAGTTCCGACCATTTTTTTCGTAGGTCTTGACGAGTGTCCATTTCGTTTCGATCTCCTCCTGAACCGGCGCGCTGGCTTTTTTGGCCGCAGCCTTGGCTCCTCGTCCTTTGGCAAAAGCTTTGCCCGCCCCCCGTCCACTGAGCCCTGGTTGAAAGGCTGAAGCCAGCTTTCTGGCTCCATTCACAGCAGCTTTGGCGCCGGCCGCCAGACCTGTACCGAGCGAAGCCAGGCCAAGACCGACACTGACCCACCCCAATAGCTCTCCTGCTGAAGAATCCGGTGCATAGTGACTGACCAATTCGCTGGCGATTCCCGTCAAACCTGAAGCAACGGTCAGGCCCAGCGCCGCCACCGCCCATGGCGTTGTGGCGCCCGCCGAGAGCACGCTGGCAACAATCCCCAGGACACTGAGTCCGACTCCCAGGATCAATTGCCAGGATATATGCCCCGTAGGGTCAACACGATTGACAGGATCGCCCAGGCAATAAGCGTAGGCATTCAATCCGCCCCCACCAAATGGACTCATGCTATCGGGGCTGAGAAAACGCATCAGTGTCGGGCTATAGGCTCGGTAACCGTTGCCCAGTAGATAAAGGCCGGTCGCCCGGTCCAGTTGCTCGCCGTTGAACCCCGCCAGACTGAACAAACCACCCTCGGCAGGACGATGCCCGTAAGGGCTGTAAGCGCAATCGGTCAGCTGCCCCTCACCCAGCTCTGCCAATACACTTTGCTGCTGATCGGTGCCGAACAGTTGCGCGCCGGCGTTCAATCCGAGCTGCTGCTGCCCTACAAGCAATCCACCGTGCCGCACGACGCTGGATGAATCTTTACCACGAACCTCATTGGTGACCCGGCCTTCGTAGTAATAACGCTGCGCCGTTGCCGTATCCGGTTGCGACAGTTCAACCAGGTGATCGAAACCGTCGTAATGGTAGCCGCGGATGACTGAACCTCCTGCGCCAGCCAGTTGCTCGAGACGTCCGAACGCGTCATAGGTCAGGGTTCGCGCCTGATCATCCTTGATCATCCTGCCGTTGGCGTCGTATTCCAGGGTCACTGCCGGTGGATAGTCGACATGGGAATGCTTGACTGCGCTGAGCTGCGCGGGGTCCGGATTTTCATAACTGAAGGTGGTCAGATTCACACCCAGCGGGAACCGGGTTTGTACAGTGAGAAGGTTGTCCAGTGCATCGAATGTAAACGTCTGCCGGACTATCTCTTTGCCGTAAGGATCCAAGGGTTTTTGGGTTCCGGCACAGTCGTACTGGATCAGACGCCCACGCACGTCGTAAACAAATTGTTCATCGCGCAACACTTGTGTGCCGCGCATGGACACTTTGCGCGACAGTTTGCCAGCGAGCGTATAAGTCGACGCCAGCGTCTGGTCGGGCTGGCCCTTGACCTCGAAAGTACGGAGGGTTTCACGACCGATATCATCATAGGCAAACCGAGTGATCATTTGACGCTTGATCGAAGTCTCTTCGGTCTTCGTCCATTCCAGCATCCCTGTTTGGATGTTGTAGTGGAATTCGGTTTTCAGCGAACCCTGCAAAGTCGATAACAAGCGGCCGTGGTCATCGTATTCGGATCTATGCTCGGATCCGAGTACATCGACATAGATGAGCGGTCGCCCCTCTAAAGAATAGGTAGAAGAAGTTGCTTTGCTGACATCGCCGTAGGTAGTCGTTTCGGATTTGATGCGCCCGGAAGGGTAATACGTAAAACGACGCTCTCTGCTGTTTTCGGTGCAGGTCAAGGGATGCCCGTTGACGGGGTCGTAAGTCATGGTCGTGAGCAATGCCCCCACCTTGCGTTCAGTCAGTAAACCGCCCAGAGCTCGTACATAAGTAAATTCGGTTTTCTTGCCATCGGCGCTCTTGTACCACTGCGGCTGACTGAACCCCGCTTCATATCCGGCCTCGGACTTGCGTCCGCCCACGGTACTTTTCGTCAGGCGATTCAAACCGTCATACACCTGCCGGCCCAACACTCTGCCATTAACCCGGGTGCAGACCGGCAGCGCCTCATCACTGTGATCGGCGTAGTCGGTTACCACTTCGCTGGCGCCGGGCAGGACACTACGGATCATCCGGTCAAAAACGTCGTACCCATATCGAGTGGTATTGCCGACCGGATCGGTCTGGCTGGTTGTGCGCCCCAATCCGTCATAGGTGTAAACGGTTTTGCCGAGGCTCTTATTCTTCAGATTGAAGCTCTCGACACTCAGTGGTTTACCAAATTCGTTGGCGAGGGTAACTGTCTTGCCCATTCCCTGAAGCCAACTCGTTTGCTGGCGAGCGACCGGATCGGCCTCGCTGTGTTCGATACGCCCATCGGCATGGAGCGTCTTGCTGACCTGCCCCCAGTTATCGAATTCGTAGCGAGTGATGACCGGATAAGGCTTGCCATCGCGCCAATCGGTCAGCGTCACGTTTACCTTGTGACCCGCCGAATCATGAATGGCGGAATAGAGGGTGCGAAACTGAATAAGCCCATCCTCATCCGGATAGTCACAGTCCTGTTCCTGAACGGTAACCACCCGTTCCAGGCCGTCATAGGTCACTCTTTGTTCACAGCCGGCAGGGTCAATGGTCACCATCGTGGCCGGCTGCTGAATGGTGGCTGCGATATAGGCCCACCTGGTAGAGGCTGCGTAAGGAGTACCGCGGGCAACCGTTTTGCACACTGCCCGGCCGATCGCGTCGTATTCATATTCGATCTGCTCGCCATCGACACCGACTTCTGACAACGGTAATCCGCTCAGCGTCGAGAGCACTTTCTCGCTGGTCTGCAACGAGCCATCAAACCCGCGTGTGCTGGACTTCACTCGCAGCCCGACGTCCTCAAGCTCATAGGAAAATTCCGTACAAGTCTTCTTATCGTTACGGGTGATGCTTTGCTCTTTCATGGCCCCGTGCTTGAGCGGGTCCATTGGCGTATTCAGGTAATGCCTTGCGGTTCTCGAGCGCAGGACCTCAACCCCCTCCACGAGCTCGAAATAACGCTCCTCAACCGGTAACACGGATGCCAGTTCCGCACCTTTCAACGCGGGATGCAGCGCATAGTCGTAATACGTGACAGTCGAGTTTCCACCTGCTGCAGCAGCGGTAACAGTCCTCTTTTTCTGGAACCTGATAAAACCCAGCGGATCCTTTGGGCAGTTGTCCCCACCGCTTGCCGGATAAAATTCCGACACGGTCGTCACCCCACTCGGCTCGACATACTTGAGCAAGTTGCCTTCGCCGTCGAACTCAGTGACGGTGGTTTCCTCGCGCGTCTTTTGGGTGCCCCGGTCGAGATACGTCACCTTCTGAACCTTGGGCATGCGGAACTGAGCCGGCTGTTCATTGAATGGCCTTGCGACGGAACAATGATACTCGGTGGTGGTTGTGGTCTGGGCATCGCCGCATGTTGTAACTTCTGCGACCAGCAAATGGAATTTGTTGTAGGTGCGATTAATCCGGGTGTGAACCTTACCGTTGACCACCAATTTCTCGTCCGAGGTATAGACGTAGTGACTGGGCGCCAGGTAAAGAGGATCTCCGTCTTCGTCCTTGGCCGGGATGAGACCCTGCCCGAGAAAGTTATGGTCGGAATACGTGTATATCTTGCAGAGCCTGGCCTGGCGACGCCCCGGGTAAACATCGTGAGCGATGACAAACGGCAGCGTCTGTTCCACGCCGTTTACGAAGCGGTGACCTTGCCGCTTGTAGCGAATGATTTCTACGCCGCGCAAGGGGTTGACGACGCGGCGCAAATAGCTGGCCTCATCAATGACTTCATATTCCAGCTCCCAGCCCTTGCCGAGCGGAAGCTCGATTGCCGTCACCCGACTGTTTTTCAAGATCAACTTGTAGTCGGAACTGGACGGCGTATCGGGATGCCGGGTCAATGTCACTTGACCTGCATTGCGTGTAATTTTCAACAGGCAGCTCTTGGCGTCAGAGACTTCCGTCAACATGGGAAACTGATTGAACAATTTATGCTTCAGTGTGATGCTCACACCGTTCGCCGCGAAAATTGTTTCCGCTACGGCAATCTGAGTGCCCGCCTGGACTTTCAGTAACTCACGGCGCCCATCCTTGTATTGGACCTCATAGCGGCCTGTCCCGATCACCAATACCTTGGCGGTTTGCAGTTTCATTTCCTTGAACTTCAGGCCGGTAGACGTCTCGACAGCCTTGTATCGCTCACCGTTGGACAGCGTCATGACTTTGCTGCGCAAGTTGTAATGCGTCATGGTCAAAGACCACCCAAGGCCAAAACCGGCATCCACCTGATTGAGCGGATTAAACCCCATTGAGAGTGCAAATTCAGGACCATTGAGATCCGCCGAGTACAACTTCCCCAACGAAAAGGCACATGTATATATGCCCGTGCGAGGATCAACGCCTCCGGAAACGAACTCACCGAAGTTGAAAGCATTTGAATGAACAGCGGAAGATGAATTACTTACCATTGAAAAGCGTCCTTTATTTCCAAATTCAGATATTGGCAGATCAGGCTGGCGAGCAAAAAAAACCGCTAACCACATGTCAAAATCAGATAAGTTTTTTCATTGACCGCCTGGATTCATCCAGAATAAACGTGCGCTTTTCTTTATCACCATCGATACAAAGCCTGTGCTCCGAACCGAATTCATCAATCACTGCAAACTCGAATGCGCTTTCATTGGCCGGCGCCACTTGCAGATCAGCGGAAATATACTGCACAAGTGTCAACTGCCCAGGCACTTTATTAATAGGTACAGTTATGTAGCCGAGAGGGCTGCGAAAGGTTGTTTTCAGCCCATAAATCGGCGCCATATACCCATAAAAATTTCTGCGACCATCCCGTGTGCCAGGGATATTTCCGGACACATACACCTGCACCGAATTTTCCGAATCATAAGGGTCAAGTTTTACTTCACTGCTGTACCAGTCGAGGAGGTGAATCTGCCGGCCCTCTGCGTGTAGACCAATATGATAATGCTGGACCCAGTCATACGTGGCTCTCTGCTGTTTCTCATCGTACTTGCTCAACGAGAAACTGCTCAGCGGATACTCTCTCGGTGGAATCGCTTCTAGCGTAACACTGCTGTCAAAGCCAACTCCGTTACTTCGCAATACCTCCTCGGCCATGATGATTTCGGCAGCCACTTCCATGACTCCAGGCCTGGAGGCGGAAACCCAAAACTCAAAAACCTGCAACGGATCAGCATCGTCACTTATCCGATTCTCCTTAACACGCGATATTTCTGTAACCCGCGGCGCCCCACCCGACATTTCGTGGGCATACCGATTTTCATGCACCGATACACCCCAGTCTCCTTCCAGAGGCCGAGCGCCGTTATAGGCAATCAACCGCAGTGACTGCAAGGCGGGATGTCCATACAGTGACGCGCCGTCTCCACTGTTATCGACTCCGTGCAAAAGCACCAACACGCGCACTTGCATTCTACCGTTGGCGTAAAGAACCTTATGTTGACCAGACCTTGCAGAGTCGAGTTTAACCTCGATACGGGACACACTAAGCTGCTCATCAAACATAAAATAACCCCTGACCAATTAATAATTCTCGCCCCTCCCAGGGCACGTCGAAGTATTGACGCACGACTAAAAAAACAATAAAAGCCGGGACATTCGACAAATTATTAAGAGGCAAAGCCGAGGAAATACTTGAACATCAAAACCGACAACCTACACAAATCATCAAACAATCAAAAACTGCTGAATTCATGTTACAAAACGCAAAACCGCTCGCTTCGGGCCTTTGATTCCGGCATCACATGATGCTCCTCCCCTCCTGATCGCCATGGAGCGGAAAGCAGAAGGGGAGCCGCCGCGTTATTTATACTTATCAATTTATGATAGACAAACAAGAAACCCGTTACGTCCATCAACATTCAGTCACTGTCTGAACCTGTGGAGAAACCGCTTTCCGAGGATTCACTCTCGTACTCTACGTCTGAAACTGGCTCCTCCATTTGAATTTCTATTTTCCGATCCATGCTGGAATACTCCAGATACTCGGTAATCCGCTGCCTCGACGCGTTACTCAAGGGATTATTCACCAGACCAACGAACAGATCCTGTGTATCCGGGATATCGAACAACTCATCCCCCACATCTTTAATATCATTGTTCTGTAACGCCAACACCTGTAGCTCTTTCAGCATATCTATTCCTGAAGGAACGCTGGACAGATTGGCGTCATAGAGCATCAATTCCGTTAAATCCGGCATGAAGCCTACATGCGGAGAAACTGTCAGAGGATTGTGTGCCAGGTTCAACAATGTAAGGGTTTCCATTCTTGACAGCCCTTCAGCCGTTATCTCAGAAAGTCTGAGCGAGCACTTATCCAGCGTGAGTTGACGCAACTCGCGCATTTGAAAGACCCCTAACGGGAACTCCTCCATTTTTAAACCGGTCACCATCAAATATTGAACATTGGGAAAACTGTCAAGGAACGCGCCTATCCGTGTGCCCGGTTTCTGTGCGGTTAGTATTAACTCTGTCACATACTCGAATCTGGCGGATAGCCTTGGTAACTCACCAGAAAAATCGACGTCGTAAGAAAAATGATAGTCACCGTACCCCCATCTCGACACCGACTTGCGCTGCCAGATATCTTGCAGCTTTGCGCTGAATTGTTCGCGAGCCTGGCGTCGCTCGACGGGTGTTGGCGCACTGCCCTGTCCCGACGATTCCGAACGAGATGACGGTTCATCGGCACTCCATATCGCCAATTCATTACGCAACGTCGCGAACTCTTTTTCCAAGCGAGTCATTACACCGGATGGATCACCTTTCAAACGCTCGTTGATAAACGTCGATACCTCCTCACCCGAAAGCTGCGGATAAAGATCACCTACGCGGTCAACAACGGACTTGGCCGATGTCGGGTTGTTATCGGCTCCGCCTCGCAACTGTCCCGCTTGGCTGTATTGAGCGGCGACAGGATCGACAGTAACCGGAAGCGGCACCAACCCCAGCGTTTCGCTCACGACCTGGCGCGACGGTAACGGCTGTGCACGAATCAATTGCTGGAGTGCTTGCCCTCCTCCCTCCGATATACCGAGCGCCTGACGCTGTACGGGCAGCAACAGGAACCAGACCGCCGAATACAGATCGCTCACACCTTTATACGATGAACCTTCGGGGCTGTTGATGACGTAGCCTGCGTCCTGCCGTACCAGTATGTGATGGAACGGAGTCCGAACATCGCCTATGGCGGTCAAGGCTTCCCCGTCCGCCCCGCCCTGACGAATCTCGATATGAACTTTTGGCGACCACCCTGCAAGGCGCCCGATCATATGCAACGCCAGTCGGTCACTGTCCGGGCTGGAGATCGAATCCAGATATATCCCTTCGCAAGCTCTCGCCAGACGAACATCGCGCAGAGACAGCAGCGCCTCTTCTGCCATTCGCCGTGGCATTCCCGGTTGATTGTGCATATGCAGACGATCAGCGGCGCTTGCATCGCGCCACAACGCCTGGGCCACCATTTTGGGCAGGTCAGGAAAGATCCGCCGCATCTGCAACGTGTATTCATCACAGTCGAGTTCAAACACGCGCTCATGATTTTGAAAGAGCACGGTGCGAGCCCGTTGAACACGGCGTCCCGCAGGATCGCCTTCGCGCAACTGCAGCAGAGCCTGCAAATCGGGATCGACCTGGGCGCGCACCAACGGGTCGGGATGTTGCAGTTGTGTGATGGACGTCTGGATTTTCTGATCGAGGCTGAAGCGCCTGAGGGCGTCCTGCAGCAAGGCGAGGGATCGCGAGCTAATAGGGGAATCGCTCGCCAGCATTTCATCAATGCCACTCACCGCAAGAATGCGGGTAATCGTTACTTCGGGAAAAACATCCACCGAATGCCCCATGCGGTGAAACAGTTCTGCCGTTCGTCCCCGTAGCGAACTGAATATTGCAAGGTGATCACGTGAATAGTTGCTGTGCAGCGGGAGCCAGAACCCGCTCCCGATGTCCTGCTTCAGTAGCGGGCCAGAAGGCTTCAGCTCTCTGGCCAGCGTGGCGCGAAACAGACCACTCTCGGCGTCCAGAACCACTTGCACGAAATGCTCGTCGGATACGGCCACATACTGACGGTGCTTGAACATCTGGATGCCCTGCGCATCAGCCTCGCCGAGGCTTTTGGGTGTGGGTATCCAGTAATCTTCCAGCGAGGAGGCCGCGGCAAGCATCGCAAGTTTATCGCTCGCGGAAGACATCGGGCTCGCGCTCACACTGACCGGCGGCCTCTCTGCGACCAAATCTGGCCGGTAGGAAGAGGGCAACGATTCCAGGCGTTGCAGTGGCAGTAGATGCGGCATTTCTGGAAAAGAGGACAGTGGCCGATGTGAGCCATCCGCGCTGAAATCGGGGGTTTTGTTTGGGGCAGGAGCAGGTTTGACCTTTGGCGGCTTGCCAGCCATATATTCTCATCCTTGAGTGTGAGCTGATGCTGGCCCCGCAGCACCCAAGGGCCAGCCAACGTGTTAAACAGGTGTAAAGGCAGGAACAGCGATAACATCATCGCTTGATGAAGTTACAGCTTACAGCGCTGTGTTTTACATGAGGATATATATAGCTACCACATTACATTGCGCACACGCAGAGAGACCGCGCATTCAACCTCGCTCCACGGTAAGGGTAAGCCTGGAAAAATCCGTGTGAATAGCCAGCTTATGTTCAGTGCCATATTGATCAATGGCGCGAAAATGAAAAACACCGCCCTGCCTTGAAGCTGGCGAAAGAGTCGAATACTCAGACATCGCTTGCACCACGGTCAGTTCTCCGTCCCGATCATTGACCCTTACCTTGTAATACTTTGAGTCGGATGTTATCGCATCAGCATAATGGCGATAAGCAAGAACGCTGCCGTTGTATGGCAAAGACACGGCGACCTCGCTTTTTTCGGGGCGAATCAAAATACCTTCAAGATAATTGGTTTGTTTTTCTCGGAGCTTGTTGCCTGAGACAAAGTAACCGTCATCTGCAACACCATCGGCAATCCAGTCGACCAGCCTGGTTTGCTGCCCTTGCGGATACAAGCCCAAGTAATGGTTCCAAATGCGATTCCCCGGCTCTTCATTGCCTCGCCTGACCGGGACCCATCGGAATTGCTCAATGGAGTAAGCCAGTGGCTGCTGCGCTTCCAGGGTCACGCTGCTGTCATGAACACTGGAAAGACTGCTCCCGTTGCTGCGAATCGTAATCCCGCCCAGCGTAAGGCGTGCAGCGATCTGAGTAGTTCCTGGGGTGGCCGACGAAACCCAGAAGGAACGCACCTGAGGATGAACGGCATCCTCGTCTAAGTCATCGTCGGAGGCCACCATCGGGGCGAATGACGTTTGCGCCTCAAGCGTAAATCGCCCTTGTTCAGTATTTGCGCTCCAACCATCGCGCAGGCGCTTGCCAGTACCGTAATGAATAAGCTCAATACTGTTCATTACTTCAGACGGCACGTGCACGGCATTACCATTTATATCCGCCCCGGAGACCAGCACTTGGACCTTGACCTGCATCCGGCCATTGCCGTATAGCACTTTACTTCGTGAGGTGTCGCCAGCATCAAACTTCACATTGAAACGGGTCACACTATCGAATGTTTGCGAATGATTAGACTGACCCTGTGCATCGCCCATGTTTTCACTCATGAATCAACTCCTTTGATTTCGTGATAATTCAGAAGACCAGCATCAAACCAAATGCCGAAAAAATAAATAACACGCCAATCAAATCAGCAGCAAAGCGAAAAATGTAAGAAACATGCACATATAAGTCGCTGGCGACACACAAGCCAACTTCGCACAGCGAACATACTGTGCGAATTAAATTTCAATGCTCGTCGTTATAAACAAACTTGGGCATTTCCCAATGGAAACGGATTGCCAATAAACGTAACAAGAAGCCGCCAAACAGCGTAATCAGAATCGCCTGTTCGCCCGGCACGTTCAGATACAGGCACAGCATGTAGCACCATGCGGCGGCGAACGAAACGCTCGCGTACAGTTCACGACGGAAGATCAGCGGGATGTCGTTGCAGAAGATGTCGCGAAGGATGCCGCCAAACACCCCGGTGATCACGCCACTGACAGACGCCACCAACATGCCGTGGCCCATTTCCAGGGCAGTCATGCAGCCGATCAGGGTAAACGCCACCAGACCTACGGCGTCGAGCACCAGGAACAGCGAGCGCAGATGCCGCATCCAGCGTGCGGTGAATACCGTGAACATCGCCGCGACGGAAGTCAGCACCAGGTATTCCGGGTGTTTGACCCAGGTCAGCGGGTAATGCCCGAGCAGCACGTCACGCACCGAACCGCCGCCCAGTGCCGTGACGCAGGCAATCAGCACCACCCCGAACCAGTCCATGCCGCGCCGGCCTGCGGACAGTGCGCCAGTCATGGCTTCAGCGGTAATGGCGATCAGATAGAGCATCAGCAGCATGGTGGCGATCCTGGCAGGAAGGCGCGCAGTCTAGCCATTTCGGTACGGCACCAAAAGAGGGCGAGAAAACGCGCTACAAAACCCCGCCAAGCGAAATCAGAACTTGATGAAGTGCTTACGGTAGTGCTGCAGTTCGGCGATGGACTCGCGAATGTCGTCCAGTGCCAGATGCGTGCTGCCCTTCTTGAAGCTGTCGCGTACGTCCGGTGCCCAGCGCGCGGCCAACTCTTTGAGCGTCGACACATCGAGGTTGCGGTAGTGGAAGTAGCTTTCCAGCGCCTTCATATGGGTATAGAGGAAGCGGCGATCCTGGCAGATGCTGTTGCCACAGATCGGCGACTTGCCCTTCGGCACCCACTTTTCCAGAAACGCGATGGTTTCGGCTTCGGCTTCGGCCATTGTGATGCGGCTGTCGCGCACGCGTTGGGTCAGGCCGGAGTTGCCGTGGGTGCGAGTGTTCCACTCATCCATGCGCGCAAGCACTTCGTCGCTGTGATGAATGGCGATCACCGGTCCTTCGGCCAGGGTATTGAGATCACTGTCGGTGACAATGGTGGCCATTTCGATGATGACGTCGTTATCCGGATCAAGACCGGTCATTTCCAGGTCGATCCAGATCAAGTTCTGCGGGTTTTGCATATTTCGGCTCCTAGGCAATGCTGCGCAGTTTAGCCTAGGCCGGTGGCCGGGCGTGCTAAACTCGCGGCCGTTTTACCTAATCGCTGCATTCTTCAGACGGAACACCCATGGCCAAACGCCAACTCAATCGTCGTCAAAACTGGCGCATCGAAAAGATTCAAGGCGAGCGCGCCGCACGCGCCGCCAAACGCGAGTCCTCTGCTGTCGAAGCATTGGAGGGCGGCGACCTTGGCCCTGAGCAACACGGCCTGGTGATTGCCCACTTCGGTGTGCAGGTCGAGGTCGAGGCCAAGGACGGCGAACTCGCCGGCCAAGTGTTCCGTTGCCACTTGCGCGCCAACCTGCCAGCGCTGGTGACCGGCGACCAGGTAGTCTGGCGTGCCGGCAACCAGGGTATCGGTGTGATCGTCGCGCAATTGCCGCGCACCACCGAACTGTGCCGCCCGGACAGTCGTGGTCAGCTCAAGCCAGTGGCCGCCAACGTCGACATGATCGTCATCGTCTTCGCCCCGCTGCCAGAGCCGCACGCCAACCTGATCGACCGCTACCTCGTAGCCGCCGAACACGCAGGCATCCGTCCGCTGTTGCTGCTGAACAAATTCGATCTGATCGACGAGCAGAACGCCCCGGCACTCAACGCCCTGCTGGCCGTTTACCGCACGCTGGGTTATCCGGTGCTGGAAGTCTCGGCGCACCACGGCAATGGCATGGAACAGCTGCAACAGCAGCTCGACGGACGCATCAGCGTGTTCGTTGGCCAGTCCGGTGTCGGCAAGTCGTCGCTGGTCAACAGCCTGCTGCCTGAGGTGGAAACCCGCGTCGGGCCGTTGTCCGAACTGTCCGGTCAGGGCACGCACACCACGACCACCGCACGGCTGTTCCACTTCCCGGGCGGCGGCGAACTGATCGACTCCCCGGGCATCCGCGAATTCGGCCTCGGCCACGTCAGCCGCGCCGACGTCGAAGCCGGTTTCATCGAGTTCAATGACCTGCTCGGCACCTGCCGCTTCCGCGACTGCAAGCATGATCGCGAACCGGGTTGCGCACTGCTCAAGGCCCTTGAAGATGGCCGCGTGCAGCAGCAACGAATGAACAGCTACCGCTCGATCATCGCCAGCTTGCCGGAAAACGGTTACTGACCACCCGGCAAACCAAAGACGAAAAAAAGCCCCGACGATTCGGGGCTTTTCATATCCGCCAGGCCTTACTTCGGCTCAGGCTTCTTAAACGCATAAAGATGCTGCTGCACAATCCCGCCCGGCAATTCCTTGCCAAACACGCCATAACGCACCGGCCACTCTTTCGGCGGCAGCTTGAAGGTGCCGAACAGCATGTCCACCAACGGCGTGTGAATCGCGTAGTTCTTGTAGATATAGTCCTTGTGCCGCGCGTGGTGCCAGTGGTGGTAACGCGGCAGGACGATCAGGTAATTCAGCCAGCCGCCATTGATTCGCACGTTGGCGTGAGCCAGTACGGCCTGGACACCGACCAGAATCACGTAGGCATTCAACGCCTGCGGCGCGAAGCCCAGCAGCATCAGCGGTACCAGTACGCCGGTGCGGGTCAGCAGGATTTCGATGAAGTGCACGCGCGAACCGGCGAGCCAGTCCATGTGTGTGCTGGAGTGATGCACGGCGTGAAGGCGCCAGAGAAAAGGCACCACGTGGTACAGCCGATGCAGCCAATACTGACCGAGATCCGCCACCAGCACCGCGAGCAGGAACTGCACCACCAGCGGCAGGCTTTGCACGCTGGCCTGAAAGCCCGGCGACACTGCCCAACCGGCGATGTAACTCGACGAGGCGGTGATGAAGATCAGGATGAACTGCACCAGCATGTGGCTGACGAAAAAGTAGGTCAGGTC
The DNA here is from genome assembly GCF_059716145.1 of Pseudomonas sp. LBUM1648. Lineage (NCBI taxonomy): Bacteria > Pseudomonadati > Pseudomonadota > Gammaproteobacteria > Pseudomonadales > Pseudomonadaceae > Pseudomonas > Pseudomonas sp. LBUM1648. Next base: position 583,613 of record NZ_CP166808.1, on the reverse strand, counting down.
GGTGCGCCAGTGAGGCCGCAGGATGTTTTGCTCGGGGTCTTTGGAATAGAGCTTTTCCAGCGGAATAAACACGATGGCCGACACCAGCAGCGCCAGGACAAACCAGTCCAACCCCAGCGAGTATGGGGTCTGCCCGATTTCGCTGACTTGCACATTGGTGCCACCGAGAAATACCGCCAGGCCTGAAGCGACCAGCCCGGTGATCCCCAGACGTTTGCGTTTGTTGAGCAGGATATTCAGGGTGCCGAGGCTGAACGACAGCACCAGCCCGAGCAACAGTGTGGTGCGGGCGAATTGCTCGTCGTAGACCTTGCGCAGTTCAGCGGTGGTCAGCCATTCAGGGAACAGGAAGCAGAACACCGCCAGCAGGCTCAACAGCCCGAGCGTGGCCGAGATATAGCCACTGACCCGCCCTTCACCAAACTTGAAAGGTGCGTTGCCGTGCCGCTGAAAATAGGCTTTGAGTCTTTCCATAACTGATCTTCCGTGATTGCGAAAACTGCGACTGGTCAATGCGACGCAGGCAGATACAAAAAAGCCACGGTAACCGTGGCTTTTTGTAGGTCACTGCTTCGGCGCGGTGGCCGGTGCAGTGGCCGGTGGCGCTGGCGGCGCACTTCCCGGCTGGGCCGGTTTGGGTGCCGCGTCGTCGAACAGGTTCAGGCGCTCGCGCAACTCGTGCGCAGGCACCGGTTGCTGATCTGCCGGCAGCGCGTTCGGATCGACCGGTGTTGCCGGAGCAGCACCGCTCGGTCCTTGCTCAGCCGGTTTCGCCGGATCGGCGCCCTGCGCGCCTTCGATGGCTGCCTGGGCCTTCTTGGTCAGCACCACGATGTCGATGCGACGGTTGACCGGGTTGAACGGGTTTTCCCGGTCGAACAGTGCCGACGAGGCGTAACCCACAACCCGCGCCACTTGCGCATCCGGATAGCTACCGGCAATCAATGCACGGCGGGCGGCGTTGGCACGGTTGGCCGAAAGCTCCCAGTTGCCGTAATCGCCGCTGCCGATATAAGGCTTGGCATCGGTGTGACCGCTGATGCTGATCTTGTTCGGCACCGCTTTGATGGTGTCGGCCATGGCCAGCAGGATGTCTTCGAAGTACGGCTTCAAACGTGCAGAACCCGAGTCGAACATCGGCCGGTTCTCAGCGTCCATGATCTGGATGCGCAAGCCGTTCGGCGTAATCTCGAAGAGGATCTGGTCCTTGAACTTCTGCAGTTGCGGGTTCTCGTCGACCTTGTTCTGCAATTCTTGCAGGAGCAGTTCCAGGCGTTCCTTCTCGACCATCTCGGCCATGCCTTCGACTTGCTCGGCATCGACCGTGACTTTGTCCGGTTGCGGCTGGGATTTCACTTCAGGGTTAAGAGTGTTTTCCGGCGCCAGGGTAGGCGTACCGCCCAGATCGATGATGTACGGCGTGCCGCTTTCGGAGAAGCCGACCGGGTCTTTGAAATAGCCGGCGATGGCGATCTTCTGCTCAGGCGTTGCGGTGGACAGCAGCCACAACACCAGGAAGAACGCCATCATCGCCGTGGCGAAGTCGGCGAAGGCGATTTTCCACGCCCCGCCGTGATGCCCGCCGGCTATGCGCTTGACGCGCTTGATGATAATCGGCTGATTATTTTCCATGACTTAGCGACCGCGAACGGCTTGTTCCAGCTCGGCAAAGCTTGGACGGTGGGCCGGGTACAGAACCTTGCGACCAAACTCCACCGCCAGCGATGGCGGCATGCCGGAAGCCGAAGCCACCAGCGAGGCTTTGATGGCTTCGTAGACGTTCAGCTCTTCTTTGGCATCGTGGGCCAAAGAGGTTGCCAGCGGACCGAAGAAACCATAGGCCGCGAGAATACCGAAGAAGGTACCCACCAGTGCCGCACCTACGTGCAGACCGATGGACTTCTGATCGCCTTCACCCAAGGACGCCATGGTCACCACGATACCCAGTACTGCCGCGACGATACCGAAACCCGGCATGGCGTCGGCAATACCGTTCACCGCGTGGGATGGGTGCTCAAGGTCTTCTTTAAGGCTGTACAGCTCCATGTCGAACAGGCCTTCCAGCTCGTGCGGAGCCATGTTGCCGGAGGACATGATGCGCAGGTAATCACAGATGAACGCGGTCATGCGCTCGTCTTTAAGTACCGCCGGGTACTTGGCGAAGATCGGGCTCGCGGCGGCGTCTTCGATGTCGCCTTCGATGGCCATCATGCCTTCGCGGCGGCTCTTGTTGAGGATCTCGTAGATCAGGCCGAGCACTTCCAGATAAAAAGTGTGGCTGAAACGCGAACCGAACATGCTCAGGGATTTCTTGAGCACGTGCATCGTCATGTAGCCGGGGTTGGCCTGGAGGAATGCACCCAGCGCCGCACCACCGATGATCAACACCTCGAAGGGCTGGACCAGGGCGGCAATCTTGCCGTGGGAGAGCACGTATCCGCCGAGCACGCTCGCGAATACGACGATGATGCCGATAATTTTAGCCATAGGTAGAAAGTACTTATTTAAGTCGGGTTCAAGGTCATATTCGGAAGTTAAAAAATCTCTTCTTCTACTTATCGGCAAAACTGCGCCAGACTATAGCCAGTTCAGGCGAAAAGCCAATTTAGCCCATGCCGGGCGCGTCTACAGTCAGTGAAGATCTCGTCCAGACATGGCTAATGAAACGAACGTCCCACACGCAAAACCGACCACCCTCGACGGCTGGGTCAAGCTGCTCGATAGCGTGCGCCTGCCCGTGCCGCAAGAGTCTCACGACAAGGTTTGCCGGGCGATCCGTGACAATCGCAGCTCGCTGCGAGACATCGCCGACCTGATGCAGGACAGCCCCGCCCTGGCCTTGAGCATCATCCGTGAGGCAAATCGTCACACCCACGGCACCATGGCCACACCGGCCGAAAATCTTGAAGTTGCGATCAACCGTCTGGGTCTGGCCCGCACCGAAGAACTGCTGGCGCGCCTGCCTGCTCAACCGCAGATGCAAATCCCCAAGGCCTTGCGCCAACTGCAAATGATCAGCCAGCACGCCACGCAACAGGCCAACGGTTTTTTTGCCAGTCGCCTGGCGCGGCTGTGGCAGGACATTCATTGGGGCAGCCTGCTGTTTCTGTCGCCGCTGTGGCCGCTGGCACTGACCTATCCACAATTGCTTGAAGAGTGGGAACTGCGGGTTATCCACAAGGGCGAATCGGCGCGCACCGTCGAGCAGCAATTGTTTGGCGTGCGCCTGCTTAAAATCGCCGAGGCGCTGGTGCAAGCCTGGCACCTGCCGATCTGGGTGCAGCAGGGCTATAAGTTGCTGCTCAGCGAGCAACGCGAATTGGTCAAAGTGTTGCGCATTGCCCGTGACAGCGAACATCCGTTGCGTCAGCAAAATCGTCTCGATGACGACCCAACACTGCGGCGCTGGCTCAATCAACCCGCCAATACCGTACTGCTGGCCAACGGTCTGGCGCTGTCGGCGCAACAGGCATGGGACAGTCCGCACAGTGAGCGCTGGCAGTATCTGACCAGCCTTTATCTACAGATTTCGATGGACGAGGTGCAACAACAGTTGCACCAGCAAGCCGCCAACAGTGCGCGCCAGCATGCGATGCGTGACTTGTGGCACCCGGCGGTTTCGCTGCTGTGGCCGTGGGGCACCCTTCGCCTGCCGGCCGGGATGTTGCCTGCTGCCGCACCGAATGCCGAAGATCTGACTCAATGGCGCCGGCAGTGCGCCGAATTGCTGGCCGAGCCGAGCCGTTTCACCAATGCCATGAGCCTGACCGTCGCCGCCCGCGACGCGCTGGTCGCCAGTGGCATGCGCCGGGTGATGATTCTGATGGCCGATCGCACGCAATCCAATCTGCGTGTGAATCAAATTTTCGGCCTGCCCAAAGAAGCCTCTGCGCTGAACTTTGTTGTCAGCCAGAGCAAAGTTCTGCAACGGCTGCTCGCACAACAAGCTCAGGTGCGGATCAACCCGGAGAACAACACGCAATTCTCCGCGCTGCTGCCGCCGAGCCTGCGCACGCTGTTCCGTGGCGAGCATCTGTTCCTGCGATCACTGGTCAACAATGGCCGGGTGATCATGATCGTTGTGGCTGATCAGGGCGGCGGGCCATTCGCCGACATCACCGTGCAAGCCTTCGGTAAAACCGCGCAGTGCATCGAAAAAGCCCTGCACAGCTTTAGCAGCCGTGGCCGATGAGGCTGCGCTACAATCCCCCCCTTTGTGCTCTGGAGACTTCACATGTCTGACTTCTCTGGCTTGCCGCTCGTTATCGAACCGAGCGACCTGCTCCCTCGGCTCGAGTCCAGCGAACTGATTCTGGTGGACCTGACCAGCCCCGCCCGCTATGCCGAAGGTCATCTTCCCGGCGCGCGGTATGTCGACCCCAAACGCACCCAGCTCGGCCAACCGCCGGCACCGGGACTGCTGCCGGCGAAGGCCGATCTGGAAGCGTTGTTCGGTGAACTCGGCCATCGCAAAGACGCGGTCTACGTGGTTTACGACGACGAGGGCGGCGGCTGGGCCGGGCGGTTCATCTGGTTGCTCGACGTGATCGGTCACGACAAATATCACTACGTCGATGGCGGTCTTCCGGCGTGGCTGGCGGATGGCATGCCGATGTCGATCCAGGTGCCACGGGCTGTTGGTGGCCCGGTATCGCTGACCCTGCAAGATGAACCGACCGCTACGCGCGAATACTTGCAAAGCCGTCTCGGCGCCGCGGATCTGGCGATCTGGGATGCGCGCGGGCCGCTGGAATATTCCGGCGAGAAAGTGCTGGCGGCCAAGGGCGGCCATATTCCCGGCGCGGTCAATTTCGAATGGACCGCGGGCATGGACAAGGCGCGTAACCTGCGCATCCGCACGGACATGCCACAGATCCTCGAAGACCTGGGGATCACCAAGGACAAAGAAATCATTACCCACTGCCAGACCCATCACCGGTCGGGCTTCACTTATCTGGTGGCCAAATCCCTCGGTTATCCGCGGGTCAAGGGCTACGCCGGTTCCTGGGGCGAATGGGGCAACCACCCTGACACGCCCGTCGAGATTTAAGGTTTTTAAGGACAACCCATGAAAGAGCGTCTGTTTATCCTCAGCCAGTACCTGCTGCCTCACCACCTGCTGTCGCGCCTGGCCGGCTGCATTGCCGAGTGCCGCGTGCGCTGGTTCAAGAATGCCTTCACCACTTGGTTCGCCAAGCGCTATCAAGTCGACATGTCGCAAGCGCTGGTTGAAGACGTGACCGCTTACGAGCACTTCAACGCCTTCTTCACCCGCGCCCTGAAAGATGGCGCGCGCCCGCTGGACGAAACCCCGGGCGCGATCCTCAGCCCGGCCGACGGCGCGGTCAGCCAACTCGGCCCGATCGAACACGGTCGCGTGTTCCAGGCCAAGGGTCACAGCTTCAGCGTGCTGGAACTGCTTGGCGGTGACGCAGCCAATGCTGCGCCGTTCATGGGCGGCGACTTTGCGACTATTTACCTGTCGCCGAAGGACTACCACCGCGTCCACATGCCACTGGCCGGCACCCTGCGTGAAATGGTCTACATCCCGGGCCGGATCTTCTCGGTCAACCAGACCACAGCCGAAAACGTCCCGGAGCTGTTCGCCCGCAACGAGCGTGTGGCTTGCATCTTCGACACCGAGCGTGGGCCGATGGCCGTTGTTCTCGTGGGCGCAATGATCGTCGCTTCGATCGAAACCGTGTGGGCCGGTCTGGTCACGCCGCCGAAGCGTGAGCTGAAAACCTTCCGCTACGACGAAGCCGCTCGCGCGCCGATCCATCTGGAAAAAGGCGCCGAACTGGGCCGCTTCAAGCTGGGTTCCACCGCGATCGTGCTGTTTGGCCCGGATCAAGTGAAGTGGGCTGAAGAACTGGTGGCGGGTTCGCCAGTGCAGATGGGCCAGGGTCTGGCACTGCCAAAAGCCTGATGCCCGTGCTGCGGGAGCCACTTCGGCTCCCGCAGATTGCAGCATTTACTGCTATGGTTTTTGGCATGAGCCAGACCATCGCCCCTCCGCAGCTACGCGCTCCCACTCCAACGCAAACGCGTCTGTCGTTCTGCGAAGCCACCCCGCGTGACCTCAAACGCTGGATCGCCGGCCTGCCCAAGGCGAACATCGGCGAAACCGCCCGCCAGTTGTACCAAGGCCTGGGCGAACTCAACCAGTTGCTCACCCCCAGCGATAATCGCCTGCAACTCTTGGAGCTGATGCGGCCAGAGGTGTATTTCGTCTGCCAGCATCTGGAGCGGCACTTTCTGCATCAGGCGATCATGCTCGACGAGCGTTCGCGCAAGGTCAGCAACCTGTGCCAGGCGCTGCAAAGTCATCTGGCCATCGGCTACAAACAGATCGTGTTGCGTATCGCACCCAAGTACAGCAAGGATCGCGCGGCGCTGGTCAGCCAGGCCCTGCAACGGACGGCACACGCACTCAAGAGCCAGTTGTTGCGCGCCACGCAGTTGTACAGTTCACCGCCGGAACACGTGTGGTTCGAACTGCATCAGCTGTATCGCATCGGCTGTGAATTGCAGCTGCAACAACGTCGGGTACGTGACGATCTCGCCAGCCTGACTACCGAGCTGAGCCTGGAACAGACGTACATCGCCACCCTGTTATTGGGCTGCGCACGTTGCAATCAACTGCGGCAGAACCAGATCGCTCGACTCGCGGAAGTCCTTGAACCGTGGAGTACCTTGCTCAAACTGCATCCCGGCAGTCCGGACGATGGCTTGTTTGCGATCAGCGCCGAAATCGACGCCGGCCCGCGTTATCGCAACATGTTCCGCAGCGAGCAAAAAGCCGGATTGCTCGGATTCGATCCGCAGCCACTGGTCAATGCCATCGAAGCGCATCTGCAGCGTCAGGACACTTCGACGCCGCTGCCTGTCCCGGCGGGGCTCAGCTTCGACACTCTGCAACACTTGCACGCGACCTGGGGTCAGGCCGCCGAACGCAGCTTTCAGCGCACCGTTGGCCAAGGCAGCCTGACCGTGTGCGTGGGCATGAGCGCCCTGCACTTTTACCTCGGCGGCGAACGCAGTTTCAGCGAACTGCTCAAGCACCCCGGCGCCACCGCGGCGAACTTCAGCAGCGTCGTCGCCAAGGGCGAAAAAGACAGTTGGAGCCAGGCATTCGACGCCGCGCCGCAGAGCAAGGCGGATGAGTTTCTGCCATACGAAGAAATCCAGTACGACCATCTGATCGAAGACGAAAGCAGCACCGACAACACACCGCACTACCCCACTTACGCGCTGCCGGTGATCAATCACAGCCCCGGCGGTTATTGCCTGGGCTGGCCTGCAGAGGTGCCCGCCGAATTACAGGCCGGGGAAATGCTCGGGATTCAGGACAGCGAAAGTCTGGGCTGGAGCATTGCGGTGATTCGCTGGATTCGTCAGGTGCGTGGCGGTGGCACACAGATGGGCATTGAGCTGGTGGCACCGCATGCGCAGCCGTGCGGCCTGCAGCTGGTGCGCACGCGGGACGACCACAGTCACTATCTGCGCGGATTGCTGTTGCCGCAGATCAGCGCGATCGACTTGCCGGCAACCTTGCTGGCGCCACGATTGCCTTTTCAGGAAGGCAGTAAAGTGCTGATCAATACCCATGGAGACGAGCACCGCGCCGGACTGGATCGGCGGGTGGCGAGTACGCATAGTTTCAATCAGTTTGCCTATCGCTCGCTGGAGGCCGCGCAGAATGGCGGGAGCGAGGAGGATTTTGATTCGTTGTGGAAGTCGCTTTAGACCCAGTTGCGCCCTTCGCGAGCAAGCTCGCTCCCACATTGGAATGCATTTCAAATGTGGGAGCGAGCTTGCTCGCGCAGAGGCCAGATCAGCTTATCGAGATCTTAGAGCTGCCCGTCGCGATCGCGGAAACCCAGCAGATACAGGACACCATCCAGACCCAAAGTCGAGATCGCCTGCTTCGCCGACTGCTTGACCAATGGCTTGGCGCGGAACGCCACACCCAAACCGGCAATCGCCAGCATCGGCAGGTCATTCGCACCGTCGCCGACCGCGATGGTCTGCTCCAGACGCAAACCTTCCTTGTGTGCCAACTCTTTCAACAGGTCAGCCTTGCGCTGCGCATCGACGATCGGCTCGATCGCCACGCCGGTGCACTTGCCGTCGACGACTTCCAGCTCGTTGGCGAACACGTAGTCAATGCCGAGTTTGGCCTGCAATTGCTTGGCGAAATAGGTGAAGCCGCCGGACAGGATCGCGGTCTTGTAGCCCAGACGCTTGAGTTCGGCGAACAGGGTTTCTGCACCCTCCGTCAGGCGCAGCGAAGCGCCGATCGAGTCCAGCACGCTGACGTCCAGGCCTTTAAGCAACGCCAGGCGCTCTTTGAAGCTGGCGCGGAAATCCAGTTCGCCGGCCATCGCCCGCTCGGTGATCGCCGACACTTGCTCGCCAACACCGGCAGCCTTCGCCAGTTCGTCGATGACTTCGGCTTCGATCAGCGTCGAGTCCATGTCAAACACCGCCAGACGACGGTTGCGGCGGAAAAGTGAATCTTCCTGGAACGCGATGTCGACGTTCAGCTCCTGCGCCACGCTCAGGAATTCTGCACGCAGCGCCTGCGGATCAGCAGCCTCGCCACGCACGGAGAACTCGATACAGCCCTTGCCCTTGTCCGCCGGGGTGTCCAGCGGCATACGACCCGACAGACGGTCGATATGGTCGATGTTCAGACCATATTTGGCAGTAATCGAACTGACAGCCTGCAATTGCCCGGCGGTCACTTTGCGAGTCAACAGGGTGACGATATGGCGCTTCTTGCCCTGATTGCCCACCCATTGCTGGTAATCCTCTTCGGAGACCGGGGTGAAGCGCACCTGTTGGTCGAGCTCGTAGCCCTTGAACAGGATGTCCTTGAGCACGGCTTTGCCTTGCTCGGAATCGGGAATTTCAACAAGGATGCCGAACGACAGGGTGTCGTGGATCACCGCTTGCCCGATGTCGAGAATGTTCACACCACCTTGTGCCAGAACGCCGGTAATGGCCGCAGTCAGACCCGGACGGTCGACTCCCGTGATGTTAATCAGGACGATTTCGCGCAACGCGCACCCCCGCAACTGGAAAAAAACCGCATTCTACCCACTTTCAGTGACCATCGGGCACCGCGAGCGCTTTGCCGGTCTAGGGCCTGTCGCTATACTGCGCGTCAACTTCACGGACAAAAGAGCCGAGCTCAGTGAACCGGCCCACGCCAGTTAAAACCGATAACTTCTTCCTGCTGATCTTCCGTGCACTGCGCCACCGCCGTGTACCGATTGCATTGCGCATTGCCAGCCATAACGTGATCCTCGTCGCTCTGGCGCTGGTGATTTATGCCTGCGTGATGGGCTTGCAGTTCAAGCAGGCCATGCACGAGCAGGCCGATGCGCTGGGCGAAAGCCTGACCACGCAAACGGCCACTTCCGCCACGGAGCTGTTGGTGTCCAACGACATCCTCAGCCTCAACGTGCTGCTCAATAACCTGACCAAGAACAAACTGGTGGCCCACGCGGCAATCTATAGCGTGGATAACCGCATCCTCGCCGAATCCGGTCAGCGCCCCAAGCACAGCCTGTTGGGCGAAGCCGAGGGCATGTACGAGAGCAAGATCACTTTCCAGGACGTGACCGCCGGGCAACTGCGCATCAGTCTGGACATGGATCAGTTCCAGCAGCCGATGACCATCAGCCTGCAAAGCATGGGCATTTTGAGTGCGATTCTGTTGGCGCTATCGCTGGCCTTGAGCTTGCGCATGGGCCGCTACCTGTCGACCCCGCTGCTGCAATTGCGTGTATGGCTGCGCCGGATTGACGAACACACGCCGGGCATGGAGCGCCAGGACGAAATCGGCGATCTCGCCCGTCAGTTGCACGCCAACTATGCGCCGGAGCCCGCGCCTGAGCCGGAACCCGAGTTCGAAGACGAGGAAGACGAGACCGAGTTCGAGGTGCGTAATCTGCGTGACCCGAGCTTTGACGAAACCCGTCCGATGGCCGCGCAGAAGCCTGCACCACGCCACTTGGTCAGCACCGTCGAAGACGATGATGACGATGACGCGTTCGCCGATCTGCGCGACGAGTCCTTGAACGCTGCCGCACAACCGCAGATTCGCAAAGCCACCCCGAGCGTGCCGCAACACACGGCGGTGCTGGCGGTTCAACTGGGTTCTCAGGAGCAACTGCGTCGTCTGCCACGTGCGCGTCTGGAAGAGTTGCAGGAGCGCTATCGCGACTGCCTCGATCAGGCCGCCTCGCTGTATCAGGGCGAAATCGAAACCCTGAACGATGGCAGCACGCTGATGCTGTTCCACACCGAAGACAGTGGCGACGACTACCTGACCAACGCGATTTGCTGCGGCGAGTTGTTACGGGCTCTGGGCCATCAGTTGCAGATCGAAGTCGCCGACAGCGGCATCACCCTGCAATTGCAGCTGGGCCTGACCCTTGGCGATGAGTTGTTCGGTCTGAGCCAGATTGATTTGCTGCTGACCGATTCGGCCCAGGATGCACTGGCCCTGTCGCAGCACAGTCGCAACCTGCTGCTGGTGGAGCGCAAGATCAGCGATGATGCGCTGATCCGTCAGCGTGCGCGTATCCGGCCGATTGCCAGCCCTGAGGGGGCGTGCTGCGTGGAGCGGTTGATGGAGCCTTATCCATCGATGCTGGAACGGCAACTGGCGCGGATGCATGAGCGTCGGGCGTAAGCCTTAGCCCAGATGCACAGAAGCCCGCAGACAAGGGATTGTCTGCGGGCTTTTTTGTTGCCTGTAACGGCCCTTTGGCGAGCAAGCTCGCTCCCACAGTGGACGGTGGCTGCCACAGATCTTGTGAACACCTGCAATACCTGTGGTAGCGAGCTTGCTCGCGAAGAGGCCCGCACTGACGGTAAGGATTTCCAGCCCCCAGACACAACAAAGCCCGCACAAGGCGGGCTCTGTCCTGACTCAAACAGACTCAGAAGCGGAACACTTCCATATCAGTCCGAATCGGCGATGCCATCGGAATCTTCGGCTGCTTCTCGGCTTCCGCCGCCGGCGCTGCCGGTTTCGGCGCTGCTTTGCGCGGAGCTTCAGCCACTGGTGGCTGATTAGCCAACGGCTTGAGCGCCACCGACAGCTGCTCGGACAGACGCTGCAACAATATCCCCTGCGCCTGCACCTGCGATGCCGTACTGCCGGCGTGCAGCTCTTGCAGGTGGATGATGCGGTTATCGCGCACCTGGCCACGACGGTCGATCAGGCGCCATTGCGCATCGAGAATCGCCGGTTGCTTCTCGCCGGAGTCCAGACGCGTGATGGTCATCAATACCTGCACGTCCGGGGTGAAGCCCTGAGTCGCCGGTGCCAGCACGACACGCTGGCTATCCAGATGACCGGCAACCTGACGCAGCAACAACTGATCGATATCCGACGAAAGGCTGCCAGCCCAACGACCATCGGTCGCCGCCTGCAGGCTGCCATCCGGTTGACGTTGCAGCAGAGTTTCACGTTGCAGGTAATCGGCCAGCACAACCGGGCCCAACAAAACCGCCATGCCGGCGCTTTGCGCAGGCTGAACCGGACTTCCGCTGTCCAGTTGATACAGCGACACCGGCTGGTGAACGCTGCAACCCGCCAGGCCCAAAACGCCGGCGAGCAGGAAAATAAGGGGGCGCAGAGCAGTCATCATCCCGTCCAGGTGGCCGCCACAAGGCTGACCACAGTGAAAATACTCAATAAATATGAAGAACGCTCAGCCACGCCGGCGCTTGAAAGGCCATATCATCCGTGAATATGCGTTCCGACTCCAGCGCCAAAGCGTCGATCTACGCGTTAAATCGTAGATCGAGCGCTCTAGGGGGCGTGTTATCACCTAATTGAGGTTTTCGACGAGCAGCGCATCCACTCGCTGGAAGCCCCTTGGCAGTTTATTGCCGCGACGTCCACGCTCACCTTTGTAGTGTTCGAGGTCGTCGGCTTTCAGCGACAGAGTCCGTTTTCCGGCCTGCAACACCAAGGTCGCGCCTTCCGGAAGCACAGCGATGTCCGTGACATATTCTTCGCGACTGGCCACACGTTCACCGGAAATACCGATGATCTTGTTGCCTTTGCCCTTACCTAATTGTGGCAGATCGCTGATTTTGAAGATCAGCAGGCGACCTTCGGTCGTGACCGAGGCCAACCAGTTCTGCTCACGATCGGCCACCGGACGCGGTGCGATCACCTTGGCGTTGTTTGGCAGGCTCAACAGGGCTTTACCGGCCTTGTTCTTGGCTTGCAGGTCCTCACCCTTGACCACGAAACCGTAACCGGCGTCAGAGGCGATCACGTAAAGCGCGTCGTCTTCCGGCATCAGCACGCATTCGAACGATGCTCCCGGTGGCGGCGTCAGACGGCCAGTCAACGGTTCACCTTGGCCACGGGCCGATGGCAAGGTGTGCGCGGCCACCGAATAGCTGCGGCCGGTGGAGTCGATAAACACCGCAAACTGGTTCGAGCGCCCCGCTGCCGAGGTCTTGAAGCCGTCGCCGGCCTTGTACGACAGGCCGGTGGCGTCGATATCGTGGCCCTTGGCCGAACGGATCCAGCCTTTTTCCGACAGTACGACAGTCACTTTCTCGTTTGGCAGCAGATCGTGCTCGGTCAACGCTTTGGCTTCGGCGCGCTCGACGATTGGCGAGCGACGGTCGTCGCCATAGGTTTCGGCGTCCTTGATCAACTCGGTGCGCACCAGTTTCTTCAGCTTGGCTTCGCTGCCCAGCAGGGCTTGCAGCTTGGCTTGTTCCTTGAGCAGTTCGTCCTGCTCGTCGCGCAGCTTCATTTCTTCCAGTCGCGCCAATTGACGCAGACGGGTGTCGAGAATGTAGTCGGCCTGGATCTCGCTGAGAGCGAAACGCTCGATCAGTTTGGCTTTCGGGTGTTCCTCGGTACGGATGATGTGGATCACTTCATCCAGGTTGAGGTAGGCGATCAACAAACCGTCCAACAGGTGCAGGCGACGCTCGACCTTGTCGAGGCGGAATTGCAGGCGGCGACGCACGGTCAGCACCCGGAACTCCAGCCATTCGACGAGCAACGCGCGCAGGTTTTTCAGCTGCGGTTTGCCGTCCAGCCCGATGATGTTGACGTTGACCCGGTAGGTCGACTCCAGCTCGGTACTGGCGAACAGGTGCTGCATCAGCGCTTCGTGATCGACGCGGCTGTTGACCGGGATGATAACGATGCGGCACGGGTTTTCGTGGTCGGATTCGTCACGCAGGTCAGCGATCTGCGGGGCTTTCGACGGTTTTGCCTGCATCAGCGCGGCAATCTGCTCCAGCACTTTGGCTCCGGAGACCTGATGCGGCAGCGCGGTGACGATGATGTCGCCGTCCTCGACGTGGTACACGGCGCGCATGCGCACCGAGCCCTTGCCGGTTTCGTACATTTTCAGCAGGTCGGCGCGCGGCGTGATGATTTCCGCTTCGGTCGGGTAGTCCGGGCCCTGAATGTGTTCGCAGAGTTGCTCGACCGTGGCTTTCGGCTCATCGAGCAGGCGCACGCACGCAGTCGCGACTTCGCGCAGGTTGTGCGGCGGTACGTCGGTGGCCATGCCCACGGCGATACCGGTGGTGCCGTTGAGCAGGATGTTCGGCAAGCGCGCCGGCAATACCAGCGGCTCCTGCAGGGTGCCGTCGAAGTTAGGGCCCCAATCTGCAGTGCCCTGGCCCAGTTCGCTGAGCAGCACTTCGGAATAACGCGACAGCCGCGCTTCGGTGTAACGCATGGCGGCGAAGGACTTGGGATCATCCGGCGCACCCCAATTACCCTGGCCGTCGACCAGCGTGTAGCGATAGCTGAACGGCTGGGCCATCAGCACCATCGCTTCGTAGCACGCCGAATCGCCGTGCGGGTGGAATTTGCCGAGCACGTCACCGACGGTACGCGCCGATTTCTTGTGCTTGGAATCGGCGTCCAGCCCCAGCTCGCTCATGGCGTAGACGATACGCCGCTGTACCGGTTTCAGGCCGTCGCCGATATGCGGCAGAGCACGGTCCATGATCACGTACATGGAGTAGTTGAGGTAGGCACTTTCGGTGAAGTCGGCCAACGATCGGCGTTCTACACCGTCCAGGCTGAGATCAAGGGGGTTGCTCATGCAGGCCTCATCGGTTCGTTGTCTGGCGCAGCAGCATGGTGCCACCGCGCTGAGTAAATTCAAGTTTGTTCAGGGCGCTCATGCCGAGCAGCACCTGATCACCATGCAGCCCCGGCGCCACCAGTGCGCGAACATCCCGCAGCACGATGTCGCCCAGTTGCAGGCGGGCAATTTTTGTCCGATAGCCCTGGCTCAGGCCATTGGCCGTGCTCAGGGTCACTCCGAAACCTTCTTCCAGCTTCAAGCGTTTGGCCAGATCCGCCGGGATCGCCACATCGGTCGCGCCGGTGTCGAGCATGAACTCCACCGGCTCCCCGTTGATCTGGCCGCTGGCGACAAAATGCCCTTGGGCATTGCTCGCCAGCTTCACTTCAATAAAGCCTTCGCCCTGCTCCGAACTCACGACGACGTTCGGATTCTGCTGGCGTTGTTCCCACTGGCCGAAAAACCGTGTGGCCAGAAAAAGTGCAGCACACCACGCCAGAATCATCAGCACCCGACCGGCGCGTTTACCCGGTGGTTGCTGGCTCATGGCTTGTCGCTCCAGCCACCTTCAGGGGCAGCGAAGCGCCAGATGACCGGCCGGACTTCACCGTCGGCACGCGGACCAAAATTGTTGTCGACGCCGATCCACGCACCTTCAGCGTCAACGATCAGCGCCTCTTCCAGCCCGTAGTTCTGCGCGTAACGGCGATTTGCCTGCAGCAGTTCGGCGGCATACGACCAGCAACGCTCGACCTTGGCTGTCTGCGTATCACGGCGACAAATCTGGAAAGCGTTGCGTTCCAGGGTAAACAGTTTGCCGTTGAACAACGAAAGGTCGGAAAAGTCCCGATGAACCGCTTTGGCCCTGGGGAACTGCGACGGCTGCATCTCCTTGCCGCCCTCACTGAGCAGCACGCAGCGACCGTCGCAATCCCACACCGTCTGCTGGCGCTTGATCTTCAGCAGGCCACGGCTTTGTCGTTCGGCGGCCAGCCACATCTGATCGCCTGCCGGGTTGATCGCCAGGCCTTCCAAAATCGCATTGAAATGCAGGAGCATGCCGCTGGCCCGCGCTTCGCGAACCAACATCGGCGAGATCTTCAGCCAGTTGGCCGGGCCGCTGACTGGCACCTGCAAAACGGCGGCATGGGCTTCGCTGACGATATAGCGATTGCCAGCGCTGTCGCAGCTGATGCCTTCGAAATCCAGATCGCCGCCACGGATGAACGATGCCGCCCATGTGCGCGAACTCAGGCCCCAGGGCAAGCCGCTGTCGGGTACTTTCGGCACATCAATGTGCACGGTTTCGGCCTGCCAGACCTGATCAGCAGTGTTGAGCCGGTAGATCTGATCGTCATCGCGATCCGACACCGTCCACAGTTCGGTGCCGCACAAGGCCAGCCCCGACAGGTTGCCGCCGCGCATGCCGTCGACCGGATGCTCGGACAGCACCCGCAGTTCCGGTGCAGGCTCTGCCAACACGGTCATCGAACTCAGCAGCAACACACCCGCCAAGGCCCAGCCAAACCGCATCAGGCCAGCACCTCGGCGAGGTTGCCTTTGGATTCGAGCCAGGTCTTGCGGTCACCGGCGCGCTTCTTCGCCAGCAGCATGTCCATCATTTCCGAGGTTTCGGCGAAATCTTCGCCCAGCGTCAGTTGCACCAGACGCCGGGTGTTCGGGTCCATGGTGGTTTCACGCAACTGCGGTGGGTTCATTTCACCCAGACCTTTGAATCGGGTGACCTGCGGCTTGCCGCGCTTCTTCTCGGCCACCAGACGGTCAAGAATCCCGTCGCGTTCGGCTTCGTCGAGGGCGTAGTAGATCTCTTTGCCAAGGTCGATGCGGTACAGCGGCGGCATTGCGACATAGACGTGGCCGGCATCCACCAGCGGGCGGAAATGCTGGACGAACAAAGCGCAGAGCAGCGTGGCGATGTGCAGACCGTCGGAGTCGGCGTCGGCGAGGATGCAGATCTTGCCGTAGCGCAGTTGGCTCATGTCTGCCGCGCCCGGATCGACACCGATAGCCACGGCAATGTTGTGCACTTCCTGGCTGGCGAGCACTTCGCTGCCGTCGACTTCCCAGGTATTGAGGATCTTGCCGCGCAACGGCAGGATCGCCTGGAACTCTTTGTCCCGCGCTTGCTTGGCGGAACCGCCGGCGGAATCACCTTCGACCAGGAACAGCTCGGAGCGCATCGGGTCCTGCCCGGCGCAGTCGGCCAGTTTGCCCGGCAGTGCCGGCCCCTGAGTGACGCGCTTGCGCTCGACTTTCTTGCTCGCCTTGAGACGACGGCCGGCGTTGTTGATCGCCAGTTCCGCCAGCGCCAGACCGGTTTCCGGGTTGGCGTTGAGCCACAGGCTGAAAGCATCCTTGACCACGCCGGAAACGAACGCCGCCGCTTCCCGGGACGACAGGCGCTCTTTGGTCTGACCGGAGAATTGCGGCTCCTGCATCTTCATCGACAGGACGAAGGCGATGCGTTCCCAGACGTCTTCCGGCGCCAGCTTCACGCCACGTGGCAGCAGGCTGCGGAATTCGCAGAACTCGCGCATCGCATCCAGCAAACCCTGACGCAAGCCGTTGACGTGGGTACCACCCTGAGCCGTCGGAATCAGGTTGACGTAGCTTTCCTGCACCGCGTCGCCACCTTCCGGCAGCCACAGCAGCGCCCAGTCGACCGCTTCTTTATTACCGGCGAAAGCGCCGCAGAACGGTTCATCTGGCAGACGTTCGAACTCACTGACTGCGTCGACCAGATAGGAACGCAAGCCGTCTTCGTAATGCCACTCGACTTTCTCGCCAGTGCCTTTGTCTTCGAAGCTGACCAGCAGCCCCGGGCACAGCACAGCCTTGGCCTTGAGCACGTGTTTGAGGCGGCTGATGGAGAATTTCGGTGAATCGAAATACTTCGGATCCGGCGCGAAGTACACGCTGGTGCCGGTGTTGCGCTTGCCGACCGTGCCGACGATTTCCAGCTCCGAGGCCTTGAAGCCGTCGTTGAAGGTCATCTGGTATTCGTTGCCGTCACGTTTTACACGCACCCGGACTTCGGTAGACAAGGCATTGACCACGGAAATACCTACCCCGTGCAGACCGCCGGAGAACTGGTAGTTCTTGTTGGAAAACTTGCCACCCGCATGGAGCTTGGTGAGGATCAGTTCGACGCCCGACACGCCCTCTTCCGGGTGGATGTCGACCGGCATACCACGGCCGTCGTCGCTGACTTCCAGCGAGTGGTCGGCGTGCAGGATGACCTGCACCGATCTGGCGTGACCGGCCAGGGCTTCGTCGACGCTGTTGTCGATGACTTCCTGGGCGAGGTGGTTTGGCCGACTGGTGTCGGTGTACATGCCGGGGCGTTTGCGCACCGGGTCGAGGCCCGAGAGGACTTCGATGGCGTCGGCGTTATAAGAGCTAGCGCTGGGAGTGGCCATAGGGTCTCGTCGTCAGTCATTCATGAAATAGGGGCAAGACATCACAGTGCGGTGAAATCGATTGCCTGATACACATCGGCGCCAATGCCGGCAAAACTCAGCAACGCCGGCAATTGCCCGGCAAAACCTTGAAAACTGTGATCACCGCCAGCCTGAATGCGCAAGGCACAGGCGCGGTAATACTGCTGGGCGAGGCGATAATCCAGTGTTTCATCGCCAGTCTGCAACCATACCTGATAGCGCAGCGCATCCTGGGGCGCCGGCACTTCCAGTTCGGCCAGGGCCGTTACGTGGTCGTGGGTCAATTCCCAGGTTTCATCGGTGTACAGGTTTTTCTGCGTCCCCAGGTAACCGTCGAACATCCGGTGCGGACTGACGGCCGGGTTGACCAGCAGGGCTTTGAGGCCATGGCGCTCGGCCAAGTGAGTCGCATAGTAGCCGCCGAGTGAGCTTCCCACCAGCAGCGGCCGACCCAGTTCGGCAATCGCTTGCTCCAACTGACCGATGGCTTCGCGCGGATGGTGATGCAGGGCGGGAACACGCAGTTGATCGCTCAAGCCCAGCCGCTCCATCACCGCGACCAGCTGACAGGCCTTTTTCGAGGCCGGGGCGCTGTTGAAACCGTGGATATAGAGGATCGAACCAGACATTTGAGCTCCCTGAGTGTCGGCGAAAGATAGCGGAGTTTACAGGGAGAAAGCCCCTCACCCTAGCCCTCTCCCGGAGGGAGAGGGGACCGAATGGGGGATATTTCAGAAGTACGCCGACCTGAAAGAGCTTCGCCGAATCCACAATCGACACAATCGCTCAGGTCGATGGATAACGCCAGACACCTCGGTCAGTCCCTCTCTTTCTGAGAGCGAGGGGCTGAATGAGGGATATTCAAGCTTCAGCGAATTCATAATCGACTCGGTATTTCACGTCGGCGTATGACGCCAGACACCTCGGTCGGCCCCCTCTCCCTCCGGGAGAGGGCTGGGGTGAGGGGCTTTTGATTGGCAATCAGTAACCGTCAGACCCGTAATCAACGGTAAAAGCAAAACCGGTAACGCGCTCAACCCCAGTTTCCAGCCGCCCATCCGGCAAAAGTCGCAACCAGCGATACCCCGGCGCCTGTTCGCCGACCTTGAAGTCCTCACTGCCCGGTTCGAACTGAATGCAGGTCGACGGCGATGCCAACAACCGCACGCCATTGCGCTCGCGGTCGATCTCCTGATGCACATGCCCCCACAACACCGCCCGCGCCTGTGGAAAACGATCCAGCACTTCGAAAAACGCCTCGGGATTGCGCAGGCCAATCGGCTCCATCCACGGGCAACCAATCGACACCGGATGATGATGGAAGCACACCAGATGATGGCGCTCGGGCGCTTCGCTCAACGAGCGGGCCAGCAACTGCAATTGATCGTCTTGAAGATATCCCGGCACTGAACCTGGCACAGCCGAGTCGAGCAAGGTCACGCGCCAGTTGCCGACATCGACCACCGACTCCAGCAGCGCACTCTGCACTGCCGCCACCGCCATGATCTGCGGCTCATCGTGATTGCCGGGAATCCAGCGCGCCGGCGCATCGATCTGCGTGGTCAGCTCACGAAACTGCTGGTACGACTCCAGTGTGCCGTCCTGGGAAAGATCCCCCGTGGCGAGCATCAGGTCGATCTGCGGCTGTTGCCCCAGCACCAACTCGATGACCTTTTGCAGGCTCTCCCGAGTATTCATACCCAGCAACGTGCCGTCCGCTTCAGCGAACAGATGGCTGTCGGACAACTGCACCAGCAGCGCCGGATCGGCGGTGGTCAACGTGGATACGCTCGGCAAGGCGTTCTCCCAAGGCAAAAGCACGGAATCGGTCAAGTGCCGCAATTATGCTGGGGGATCACTGAAAGGGGAAACCGAGGAACCGGACGCAGTTCACAACTAGCGTACGACTTCGTACTCGTGCCCCAACGCCAGACAATGACTCAGCCATTCCCCCAGGAACAGATTGAGCTGAGCTTTTTCATCGGGCTGATGCATCGCGGCGTTCGGGTAAGGATAGATGCCGCGAAAGCGTCGTGCATGCTCGGCGCTGATCACCTCAGCCATGCGCGCGTCGTGATAGACCTGCACCTCCAGTTGCGGCACCGGCAGCCATGGCAGGCTGTGTTCCTGACGCACTTGCAGCGTGGTGGTGTACGGGCAGGTTTGCAGCACTTCGAGGGCCAGCACGCCGAGCATCTGCTCGCCCTGGGTCACGGCGATGCGCCGCGCCTCGGGTTCGTTGCGCATGTCCGGCAACAGTCGCATCAGGCGCGCGTAGTTGGCCTCGCAGGCGGCTTGCAGCCCCGCGAGGTCGACTCGATAACGATCGCGCAACTTGTTTACGACCATAACCCCCTCACTTCGGCGCGGTTCAGCGCCAGCCACTGCAAAGCGATGATGCTCGCCGCGTTGGCAATACGTCCGTCACGTACGGCTTGCAGGGCATCTTCGAACGCCCAGACCGTGACGCGGATGTCTTCGGCCTCTTCCTCTAACCCATGCAGGCCGCCGACGCCATCCGTGCTGCAACGCCCCAGATACAAATGCACGAACTCGTTGCTGCCGCCCGGCGACGGGAAATATTTGGTCATCGGCCACAGGGCCTTGATGTCCAGCCCAGCTTCCTCCTGCGCCTCGCGGTGAGCAACTTCTTCCGGTTCTTCGTCCTTGTCGATCAGACCGGCGACCAGTTCGACCAACCAGGGATTGTCAGCCTTGCCCATGGCGCCGACGCGAAACTGCTCGATCAGTACCACTTCGTCACGCTGCGGATCGTAAGGCAACATGCACACGGCATCGTGGCGCACGAACACTTCGCGGTTGATTTCGCGGCTCATGCCGCCAGCAAACAACTCATGGCGCAGGTGCACGCGGTCGAGTTTGTAAAAACCCTCGTAGCATTTTTCACGCCGCACGATATCGACGGCGGTCGGAATGGCGTTGGCAAAGTCAGTCATGAGCATCCTCTTTACTGCAAATCCGTTACGAGGTTCCTATTTGTTACTTGCAACCTCGACTTCGCGCCATCCTAACGCGCCCGCACCGATTGATGCAGCCCCTTTACCGTCAGCGGGATGGACGGTGGAGGCGAAACCCACTCTAATTAGCTTAGTGGCGAACTGACTGCTTCGTTGAGAGTCGAAGCGGTAACTTTTTGCCTTCCCCTGTTTCAGAAAGGACGCCCATGTCGCTTTTCAAAATTGCCTCCGTGGCCGCCATCGCCCTGACCCTGGGCGCGTGTGCGAGCCTGTTCCAGCCCAACTACCGTACGCCGCTGGAAACCACCCGCGATGCGTCGGAGCAGCTGAAAACCGGCTGCTCCACCCCTGACTGCCCACTGGTGAACATCGACACCCTGCGCTTCCCGGCAGAACCTGCTCTGGATGGCATCATCGAAAAACGCCTGCTGCAAATGACCCGCACCGAGGCGAACGCACCCGTGGCGCCGACGCTGGCGGCCTATCGCGAGCAGTTTCTGGCCAATGCCGGTCCGCGCAACAGCAGCTACCTGCAAGCGAAAGTACGCGAGCAGCATGACGGCTTGGTGATCATCGAATTGTCGAGCTACCTCGACACCGGCGGCGCCCACGGCACACCGGGTCGTGGCTTCATCAACTATTCGCGCCAGCAGCACAAAGTGCTGAACCTGTCCGACATGTTGATGCCGGGTCAGGAAGACGCATTCTGGAAGGCAGCGCAGGTTGCGCATAACAGCTGGTTGATCAGCACCAAGCTCGATCAGGAAGCGGAGTTCGTTTCGAGCTGGCCGTTCAAGAAAACCCCGAACGTGGCACTGACCTACGGCGCGGTGATCCTCAAGTACGAAGTGAGCACCATCGCGCCTTACGCGCTGGGCCACGTCGAACTGAAGATTCCTTACCCGCGCCTGAACGGCATTCTCAAGCCCGAGCTGTTTCCCGGCCGTAACTGAAGGCACGACCGAGCACAAACTGCAGCAGCCCTGCCAGCACCAGCGCCGGCAGGGTTGCGCCGATGTCCGGATACAGATTCGCCAGCAAGTGGTAGGTGCTGACGCCACCCAGCCACGCCAACAGTGCCGGCCAGCGCAATGCGGCTGATGCGACCTGACCGCTGCGTTTACGCAGAATGAAGTGATCCACCAGCACCACGCCGAACAGCGGCGCAAACACCGAACCGATCAGCAGCAGGAAGTTCTGGTACTGCGCCAACGGCGCCAGCAGTGCGATCAGCGTGCAGATCACGCCGATGGCCAAGGCCAGATGCTCGACTTTCAGGCGCAACAGAATCCCGCTGGACACCGCCGCCGAGTGTATATCGGCAAAAGCGTTTTCCGACTCGTCGAGCAGAATCAGCAGCAGCGGAATACCCAGACCGGCACCGGCCAGGGCCAGCAGCAGCGCATTGACTTCACCGCTCGGCGCGAACGCCAGGGTGTATGCCACGCCAAGGCTCATCAGCCAGAAGTTGCCGATAAAGAAACCGACCGCAGTACCACCGAACACATTCTTCGCCCGTTTGCCAAATCGCGAATAGTCGGCGATCAGCGGCAGCCACGACAGCGGCATCGCGATAGCAATGTCGAAGCCCACGGCAAATGGCATCGAACCATCACCGGCACGCGCCCACAGAGCAGCCAGATCAGCCTTGGCGAAAAGGTTCCAGGTCAGCCAGAGGCATGCCGCCAACAGCAACCAGATGCCCCATTTGCGCAGGATCTGCCGGACGAACGTCAGCGGGCCGCTAACAGCGAGCAAAGTGGCCAGCGCGCCGAAGAACAGCGTCCACAACACCGGGTTCGACCACAGCGAACCTTCGCTGAACGCGCGCGTGCCCAGGAGGCTGGCGGCGTCTCGCATGACGATGATTTCGAAGGAGCCCCAACCGATCAGTTGCAGCAGATTGAGCAGCGCCGGCAGGCTTGCGCCTCTGCTGCCGAGGCTGAGTTTGAGCGCGGCCATCGACGACAGGCCGGTGTCGCTGCCGATCACGCCGACGGCGGCCAGCAGTAAAACGCCGACCAGCGTGCCGAGGAAAATCGCCAGCAGCGAACCGGACAGGCCCAGACCCGGCGCCAGCAGCGCACCGGTCTGTAGCACCATCAGGCCGATACCGAGAGAGAACCACAGGGAAAACAGATCACGACCGCCGAACACACGCCTGTCGGCGGGTATGGCGAGGTCGGGGGAATACGTGCCGGGTTGAATGCTCAAGGGTGTTATCTCAGGGGGACATTTGTTGTTGTGTTGATCAAGCTGCCCTCTTGTGGCGAGGGGATTTATCCCCGATCGACTGCGCAGCAGTCGCAACTTTGAGAACCGGGTCTTTCAGACGTACCGCATTCTCAGATTTTGGGGCTGCTTCGCAACCCATCGGGGATAAATCCCCTCACCACAAAAGACCAGCTAGGGATCAGACTTTTTTGTACAGCTGACTGCCTTCCTTCTTGAACCGCTCGGCCTGTTCCGCCAGGCCTTGGGCGACGTCCACATCGACCGCGTCGATCCGCTGGTTGGCCGCGTATTCGCGGACTTCCTGAGTGATCTTCATCGAGCAGAATTTAGGCCCGCACATCGAACAGAAATGCGCGACCTTGGCCGAGTCCTTCGGCAGGGTTTCATCGTGATACGAACGGGCGGTGTCCGGGTCCAGACCGAGGTTGAACTGGTCTTCCCAGCGGAACTCGAAACGCGCCTTGCTCAAGGCGTTGTCGCGGATCTGCGCGCCCGGGTGCCCTTTGGCCAAATCCGCTGCGTGAGCGGCGATCTTGTAGGTGATGATCCCGGTCTTCACGTCATCCTTGTTCGGCAGACCCAGGTGTTCCTTCGGCGTCACGTAGCAGAGCATGGCGCAACCGAACCAGCCGATCATCGCCGCACCGATGCCGGAAGTGATGTGGTCATAGCCCGGCGCGATGTCAGTGGTCAGCGGGCCGAGGGTGTAGAACGGCGCCTCGTCGCAGCACTCCAGCTGCTTGTCCATGTTCTCTTTGATCAACTGCATCGGCACGTGGCCCGGGCCTTCGATCATGCACTGCACGTCGTGCT
The DNA here is from genome assembly GCF_059716145.1 of Pseudomonas sp. LBUM1648. NCBI lineage: Bacteria > Pseudomonadati > Pseudomonadota > Gammaproteobacteria > Pseudomonadales > Pseudomonadaceae > Pseudomonas > Pseudomonas sp. LBUM1648. The sequence continues at coordinate 560,021 of NZ_CP166808.1, read as the reverse complement.
TCCAGGCGATTTTGGTCAGCTCGCCGAGGGTTTCCAGTTCGCCGAACTGCGCTTCGTCGTTGGCGTCGGCAATCGACCCCGGACGCAGACCATCGCCCAGCGAGAAGCTGACGTCGTAGGCCTTCATGATTTCGCAGATTTCATCGAAGTGGGTGTAGAGGAAGTTTTCTTTGTGGTGCGCCAGACACCACTTGGCCATGATCGAGCCGCCACGGGAAACAATACCGGTCACGCGTTTGGCGGTCAGCGGCACGTAGCGCAACAACACGCCAGCGTGGATGGTGAAGTAGTCGACGCCCTGCTCCGCCTGCTCGATCAGCGTGTCGCGGAACAGCTCCCAGGTCAGGTCTTCAGCAGCGCCGCCGACTTTTTCCAGAGCTTGGTAAATCGGCACGGTACCGATCGGCACTGGCGAGTTGCGGATGATCCACTCGCGGGTTTCGTGAATGTGTTTGCCGGTGGACAAGTCCATGACCGTGTCCGAACCCCAGCGAATGCCCCAGGTCAGTTTCGCCACTTCTTCTTCGATGGACGAACCCAGTGCGCTGTTGCCGATGTTGCCGTTGATCTTCACCAGGAAGTTACGGCCGATGATCATCGGTTCCAGTTCGGTGTGGTTGATGTTGGCCGGAATGATCGCGCGGCCACGGGCAATTTCTTCACGGACGAATTCAGGGGTGATGATTTTCGGCACGCTGGCGCCGAAGCTGTGCCCGGCGTGTTGCTGGTCCAGCAGCCCGGCGGCGCGAGCCACTTCGAGCTTCATGTTTTCGCGGATGGCGACGTATTCCATCTCGGCGGTAATGATGCCCTTGCGTGCATAGTGCATTTGGCTGACGTTGGCCCCTGCCTTGGCGCGGCGCGGGTTGTTGACGTGGGCGAAACGCAGCTTGGTCAGCTCGGCGTCAGCCAGGCGTTCCTGGCCAAAATTGGAACTCAAGCCAGGCAGGCGCTCGGTATCACCACGGGATTCGATCCACGCCGAGCGCACATCGCCCAAGCCTTTGCGCACGTCGATGATGACGTTGGGATCGGTGTACGGGCCTGAGGTGTCGTACACGACGACCGGCGCGTTGATCTCGCCGCCGAAGTCGGTCGGGGTCACGTCGAGGCTGATTTCGCGCATCGGCACGAGGATGTCCGGGCGAGAACCCTGAACGTAGACTTTTTGCGAACGGGTGAACGGCTTGACCGATTGTTCGTCGACCTTGGCCGAATCGCTCAGGTTGATCGCGTTTTTAGATTTTGTAGTCATCACGGGCTCTCCAGACAGCATCCAGGCAGTGGATTGTCGGAGCAGAACCTGAAAGGCACGGACGCACCAGGACTGGTGCTGTGCATCGTCGTCGAGCGTTCGATTGTCGAACAATTTCCCGGACGAAGCACAAGAGGACTCGCCGGGTGACGAGAAATCTTGTTCCCTACGCAGGCGCTAACCTGATCAGGTTCAACGGGATCCGAAATTATTCGATCTCAGCCTCATAGCAAGGCACCCCGACAAGAACCCGGCCAGTCTAGACACAACCGGCAAAGAACGCCAACACCGCAGCAAACACCATGATGAATGGCGCAATTGGCAGGACGTGCAGGATTGTTGCCGCTTCAATGCGCAACTACACTCGCCTTGCCCCGCTGCGCCTTGACGCTGCAGGGGCTGCGCCGTAGCCTTGGCGCGCACATTATTTCCATAATATTCATGCTAGGGATCGCCTCATGCTGCGCAAACTTTCACTGGCTCTTGCCGTGTCTTGTGCGTCCAACGCAATGGCCTGGGCAGCAGAAGCGCCCTTGTCGAGCAAAACCGATCTGGTCAGCGTCTATCAGGAAGCGGTCGACAACAACGCCGATCTGGCCGCCGCCCGCGCCCAGTATGGCGCGCAGAAAGAAGTGGTGCCGCAGGCCCGCGCCGGCTTGCTGCCGAACCTGTCCGGCGGCGCCGAAGTCGCCGACGTACGCACCTCGATCGACCAGCCTTCGGCCATTGCCAACCGCAGTGCGCATTCCTATCAGGCAACCCTTGCCCAACCGCTGTTCCGCGCCGATCGCTGGTTCCAGTTCCAGGCCGCCAAAGACGTCAATGAGCAAGCCGCGTTGCAACTGTCGGCTACCGAACAGAACCTGATCCTGCAATCGGCCGAAAGCTACTTCAACGTGCTGCGCAGCCAGGACAATCTAGCCTCGACCAAAGCTGAAGAAGCGGCGTTCAAGCGTCAGCTCGACCAGTCCAACGAGCGCTTTGACGTCGGCCTGTCGGACAAGACCGATGTGCTGCAATCGCAAGCCAGTTACGACACCGCGCGGGCCAACCGGATCGTCGCGCAGCGTCAGGTTGATGATGCGTTCGAAGCGCTGATCACCCTGACCAACCGCCAGTACAACGCGATTCAGGGCATCGTGCACACGCTGCCGATCCTGCCGCCGGCACCGAACGACGCCAAGGCCTGGGTCGACACCGCAGCAAAACAGAACCTCAATCTGCTGGCTAGCAACTATGCCGTCAGCTCGGCCGAACAGACCTTGAAGCAGCGCAAGGCCGGCCACTTGCCGACCCTCGACGCCGTGGCCAAATACGAAAAAGGTGACAACGACGCCCTCGGTTTCGCCAACCCGAACGCCTTCGGCACGCCCTACCGTGGCAACGTCGAACAGAGCACGCTGGGACTGCAACTGAACATCCCGATCTACAGCGGCGGGCTGACCAGCTCGCAGGTGCGCGAGTCCTACTCGCGCCTCGATCAAACCGAACAGCAGCGCGAAGGCCTGCGTCGGCAAGTGGTGGAAAACACCCGCAACCTGCACCGCGCGGTGAACACCGACGTCGAACAGGTGCAGGCGCGCCGCCAGTCGATCATCTCCAACCAGAGCGCGGTGGAAGCCACGGAAATCGGCTATCAGGTGGGTACCCGCAACATCGTCGACGTGCTCGATGCGCAGCGTCAGCTGTACTCTTCGGTGCGCAATTACAACAATACCCGCTACGACTACATCCTCGACAACCTGCGCTTGAAGCAAGCCGCCGGCACGTTGAACCCGGGCGACTTGCAGGATCTGGCGCGTTATCTGAAAGCCGATTACAACCCGGACAAAGACTTCCTGCCGCCGGATCTGGCCAAGGCTGCCGAGGCGCAGCTCAGGGCGCGGCCTTAAGCTAAAGCAAAAGATCGCAGTCTGCGGTTGTTCCTACAGGATTTACCTGTAGGAACAACCGCAGACTTGAGATCACACCGAGCGAAGGACGAGTGATCAGTTGTTATTGCTTTTGGACAACGTAGAGGCAGACCAAATCGACTTCACCAAAAGTGCATAAGAGTCAGCATTAAACAGCAGAGTCTTTTGCAAGAAACCGGGATCGGTATTCAGTTTGCTTGTAACAGCACTCACTTGCATGTCACCAAAAAAATCTTTCCGTGCGTCATCAGTCAGCTTTTCCATCGCCACTGAAGCCAGATATTCATTCGCCTTCCCGCTGGAAATCCGATCAACCATAGAGTTCGAAGGGCCAGCATGCTCATCGCTTAAATCTGACTCCAGCGCGTAGTACATGAAATCATGAGTCGGATTTTCAAGGCGATGCGATGCCTCATGAACGATCATCGTCATCATGTTTATCGGAGATGAATCGAACGCCTCAGAGCTTAAAAATATTCGTTTTGCAGGGTCTTCAGGATGTGTATTTGCTTCACTTGGCAAGATTTGACTCTTTGTCGACCACACCAATCGTTCAGACCGCCTTCCAGCATATTTGTCTACCGTTTCCTTGAGTGGAACAAGCACTTCCAATAGTTTCTGCCGTAGCGCCTGCGGACTGGTGTGAGTACCAAAAATTCTCGACGTGAAGTTTTTGTATACCTCGTCGACATCGCCATCCTTTAATACTCGGATCGTCTCTGCGGTCGCCTTGGGAATCATTTCTAACGCTTTCTCCAAACGTTGACCTTTGTCCGGCGCCTGTTTCTTGATTTCCTTTAAGCCTCTGGCAACGATGTCGCTTCCCCATGCAGCTCTCTGCTTTTCTATGGCATCGCCCTTGCCCTTGTATTTCGCCAGCCCTGACGCATCTTGATAAGTGGCGGGATTATTAGCGCAAAACAGGTAGACATTCAGCCCATCTATGTCTTTCGCGGGATCTGCTGCTATCCAGCGCTGTAACCACGGTGCGTAATAACGATAACCGTAGTAATAGAGTCCCGTCGCATCCCGTTCCTTTCCTGAATAGCGAATGGTTTTGTACTGCGCCACCAATGCGCTTCGTCCCGCCCAGCACGCCGTTCCGCCAAAGGCGTAATAGTGCTCCTGCGTCAGCACAGAGGCAGTGTGGTCCAGCTCCAGAGAGCTGGAGCCAAGATGATCGTTGAGGCTGTAGCGCAATTGATCGCTTTCAGCGCCGAGAGGCCAGTGCAGCGCGCGTACCTGGCTTCGTCCAGCCTCGACGCTAACGACATGTCGTTCTACGCCATCTCTCTCACGGTGGATTTCCACTCCAGGGAGGTAACGGACTTCAGGGCGCAGCGTGCGGCCGTTGCTTCGGATGATTCTTGTTTTACGTATCCGGTGACCGGGGTGATCGTAGACATAGCACTCATCATCGTCAGGCTCGCCTTCGCGGTTGACCAACGTCACCTTGCGCAAAAGATTGCGACAGTCCCAGCTCATGACTTGGCCACGCAGCAGTTCCCGCTGGTTGCCGCAGGCATCGAAGCCCGAAGCAATGTCGGATTCTCCGGGCAAAGATCCATCATCGCGTTGAGCGAGGCTGCGATTACTGCGGGACGAGGTAAACATCGAAAAACCGGGCCTGCCACTGTGGTGGCGAGCAAGCATGTTACCGGCCCGATCATAATCAAAACGCCGGGTGTAGTTACGTCGCTGGTTGGGGTCCAGAGGCAGCGGCAATAACCCCGGCAAACCCGGACCATGGTTTGGCTGACTGACTTCCCAGCCTCGGACTTCAACCAATTGATTGAGACTGTCGTAACGGTAGCGGGTAATCGGCTCAATGCGTTGATTGTTGAAATGGCTGACGGTCTGGGACTTGTCTTCCATCTCGATGACATTACCCATCGCGTCGTAAACGTAGTTCAGGTCCTGCAAGGGTTTGTGGTTGCCAACTGTGGCAACCAGCCTGATCAGGCTACCGTCATCGGCTGCGTACTCGGCTCGGCTTATCACGCCATTGCCAGCAGTTTCACTTTCAATCTGGCCCTGTGCGTTATAGCGGACGTCGCCGACCAATTGCTGTGGTTGCCGGTTTTCACCTGCCCGTAGCAGCCAGGTTTCAAGTAACTGGCCTGAGACGTCGTAACCAGAGGTTCGAACATTACCCATGGCATCAGTTTGGCGATGTATTTCGCCCGCTGGGCTGAGTGTGTGGCGTGTGACGAATGCCTGAGTCTCCAGGCACTCCTCTTTGGCGTTTGTTTCAAGTGGCCAGTCGGGCGTTTCGAGATTGATGAGAAAACGCCTGCTTTCAACTAGCACACCACCGGCAAGACCATACTCATCGACAGTTAGAGAGCCAGCGGGATCATCATGGCGAATCAAACGGCCGCATTGATTGTGCTCATCAGCAGAAACACCGTAGATCAGCCGCTCAACCACTTTCGGCGACTCATCAATCGCCTGTTCCGTAATCGCAACCGTGCGCTGCTGATTGTCATACTCGAATTGGCGCTGACTGCCCCGGCCATCCCAAAGTAAATGCGGCGAGCCGGCGTGATTCAACAGACTCAATTGCCAACCCGCATCGACACTGTCAGCCAATAAAACCTGAGCGCTCAAACCATAAGCTGTCGCCATGTTTGACTTCGGTGCTGTTCCCCACAATCGCGGATCCCACGCGGCCACCTGCCGTCCCGCCCCATCGAACACTTGCCGGGTAATGCGCGGCTCAATGTCCGGCGTATCGGGATGCAGGTAATAACCCACGCTGCGGATCACCAGTTTGCGGGGGTCCAGGACAGACAGCGTCGGTGTGGTGGTTGAATACTGTACGTTCATGACTACGACGGTCCCTCTCACTTGAGGGAAAGACTGAACGCTTTCTTGCAGGTCCGATACTGTAAGAACTAACAGGTGCAGTACGGGCAGCACCGTGTTGCGCTCTACCTGATTTTGCCCCTTTCTGCGCGGGGCTAAGGGATCAACCTGCCCAACCCATCCAGCAAACGCTGCAAAGCGCCCTGATTGCGGCGCATCACCGCCAGCCCAGCCTCAGCCATGCGCTGCGCATCACGTGGCAGTTCGAACAAGCGCTGCACTTCCACCGCCAGCCCTTCAGCATCATCCACCTCGACCAGCGCCCCGGCTTCGCGCAATTGCGCGGCGATGTCGAGGAAGTTAAACAGGTGCGGGCCGCTGAGCACCGGTTTCGCCAGGGCTGCCGGCTCCAGCAGGTTGTGCCCGCCGTTCGGCACCAGACTGCCACCGACAAAAGCGCTGTCCGCCAAGGCATACAGAAACAGCAATTCGCCCATGGTGTCGCCGAGCAGAACAGATGTTTCGGCCGCAACGTTAGCGCCGGTCGAACGGCGCACGGTGGCAAACCCTTCGCGCTGACACAGTTCGAACACCGAGTTGAACCGCTCCGGATGACGCGGCACCAGAATCAACAGCGCATTCGGGTAGTTGGTCAGCAGTCGACGATGGGCATTCAGCACCACTTCGTCCTCACCTTCGTGGGTGCTCGCGGCGATCCATACCGGACGCTCCTGCGCCTGCCATTGGCCACGCAGTTCAGCGGCGCGTTGCAGCAGTTGCGGGTCGATGGTCAGGTCGAACTTGATCGAGCCGGTGACTTCGACAGTCTCAGAACGTGCGCCGAGATCGCGGAAACGCTGCGCTTCGGTTTCGGTCTGCACGGCGAAAAAACTCATCTCGGCAAGCATCGGCGCGGTCAGTTTGCTGAAGCGGCCGTAGCCCTTGGCTGAGCGTTCGGACAATCGACCGTTGGCCAGCGCCACCGGAATGCCGCGCTTGGCACATTGGTGAATGTGGTTGGGCCAGAGCTCGGTTTCCATGATCACCGCGAGCTTCGGCTGCACGCGATCAAGAAACCGCGCCGCCGCGCACGGCAAGTCGTACGGCAGGTAGCAATGCTGGATGCGCGGCTCGTTGGCGAACAGTGCGTGAATGCGTTCCGAGCCGGTTGGGGTCATGCAGGTCACGGTGATCGGCAGCTGTGGATAACGTTGCAGCAAGGCGCGAATCATCGGCGCCGCGGCAATGCTTTCGCCCACCGATACCGCATGTACCCAGATGCCGCCGGGTTGCAGTGTCGGCATGCCATAAGTGAAACGTTCGCCAATCCGTTTGGCATACGCCGGCGCCTTGCGCGCCCGCAGCCACAGCCGAATCGCCACCAATGGCAGCCCCAGGTAAAACAGCGCGGTGTAGAGAGTTCTATTCATGGCGCCGGAGTTTATCGACTTTTGTCGCCGATCGCCTGCAAGTGCACGGCAAAACGTTCTGCCAGCCAGCGGGCGGCCGGGCCGAGCGGCTCGTCGCGGCGCCAGACCAGTTCCACCACCAGCGCCGGCGGCGTCCATTCGCTGTCGAGCTCGACCATCAAGCCCTGATACGCCGAATACTGCACCACATGCCGAGGCAGCCACGCCCAGCCAAGATCCCGCACCAGCCATTCGGCCATCACGTAGAAACTGTCGGCGCGCCACACCTGCGGGCTGGCCGGCTCGTTGCCGGGATAAACGCTGGTTTGCGTGGACATCAGCAATTGCCGGTGTTGCGCCAGTTGCTGGCAGGTGACGTAGGGCTGAGTCGCCAACGGATGATTGATGCCGCAGACGGTGACCATTTCCACGCTGCCCAGCACCCGCCGCTCCAGCGCCTCGGGGATTTCATCGTGATAGAACAGCAGCCCGAGATCGGCGCGACGTTCGACCAGTTTGCGTGAAACTTCGCCTTGGGCAGCGCTGGTCAGTTGCAACTCCAGACTGGGAAATTGCTCGGCCAGCGCGCCAAAACTTTCCACCAGCGCCTGATAGGGCATGGCTTCATCCTGCGCCACACGCAATTGCGCTTCCTGGCCGCGCATCATCGCCATCGCCCGACCGTTCAGGCGCTCGCATTGGCGCAAGACTTCGCGGGCCTCTTCCAGCAACGCATCGCCCGCTTCGGTGAGGCTCGGCTGGCGGCCGCTGCTACGCTCGAACAGGCTCACGCCCAGATCGTCTTCGAGCATGGCGATGGCGCTGCTGATCGCCGACTGCGCCTTGCGTTGCTGGCGTGCGACGGCGGAGAACGAACGCTGTTCGGCGACATCGACAAATACCCGTAGCTGATCAAGATTCCACTGCATGCTGGCTCACCAACCCATCTTCAAAACAGATAGGTAATGACTTTACCCCATCTGGTGAATCTCTAAAATGCCGGCTCAGAAAGCAACGTTTTACATGAGGATTTGAACCATGAACGCCTACGCCTACCTGGCTATCGCCATTTGCGCCGAAGTGATCGCCACCGTTTCGATGAAAGCCGTCAAAGGTTTCAGCACCCCGCTGCCACTGCTGCTGGTGATCGTCGGCTACGGGATCGCCTTCTGGATGCTGACGCTGGTGGTGCGCACGGTGCCGGTGGGCGTCGCATACGCGGTGTGGGCCGGGATGGGCATCGTGATGGTCAGCGTTGCGGCGCTGTTTATCTATGGGCAGAAACTGGATATCCCGGCGATGCTGGGGATGGCGTTGATTGTTCTGGGTGTTGTAGTTATCCAGCTGTTCTCGAAAACCGCCGGGCACTAACGGGCAAGCTCGCTCCCACATTTGGTTTTGCGTCAGCTCTGTTGATCATCGACAAATCCGCCTCTTTCCCGAGTCTGTATACTGCGCCCTCGTCTTGAACACTGAGGTCGTTGCATGCCATCCGTTATTTCCACCGACGTTCTGATTGTCGGCGCTGGTGTCGCCGGCCTCTGGCTGAACGCGCGCCTGCGCCGCCAGGGTTTTTCGACCGTGCTGGTGGAAAGCGCCAGCCTCGGCGGCGGGCAGAGTGTGAAATCACAAGGCATCATCCACGGCGGCGCCAAGTACGCGTTGCACGGTGCGCTGACCGGCGCCTCGGAAGCCATCGCCGACATGCCGCGCCGCTGGCGTGAAGCACTGGCCGGCGACGGTGAACTGGATCTTTCCGGCGTTCGTCTGCTCTCCGAAGCGCATTACCTGTGGTCGCCGGGCACCCTCGCCGGCAACCTCACCAGTTTCTTCGCCAGCAAAGCAGTGCGTGGCCGTGTCGATCAGGTCAAGGGCGAGCAATTGCCGCCGGCGCTGCAAGACAAGCGCTTCAAGGGCAAGGTCTATCGTCTCGCCGAACTGGTGATCGACGTTCCGAGCCTGATCCAGCGTCTGGCCGATCTGGCCGGTGATGGATTGCTCGCCGGGCAAACCATCGAGCCGCTGCTGGAAGCTGGCGTGCTGGTCGGCCTGAAAGTCGACGGTCGCGAGATCCGTGCCCAGCGCATCGTCCTCAGCGCCGGCGCCGGCACTGCCGACCTGCTCACCGCTCTGGGCCTGAGTCACCCGGCCATGCAACGCCGCCCATTGCACATGATCATCGCCAAGGGCCCGGGCCTGAAACCGCTGTACGCCCACTGTCTGGGCGGCGGCACCAAGCCGCGCATCACCGTCACCACCCACCCGGCCGCTGATGGCCAGTGGGTCTGGTACATGGGCGGCGACATTGCCGAGAGCGAAGGCGTGAACCGCGAGCCAGCCGAACAGATCGCCACCGCGCAAAAAGAAATCTCGCAGTTGCTGCCATGGATCGACCTCAGCACCACGCAATGGGCAACCCTGCGTGTCGACCGTGCCGAGCCGCTGCAAACCGGCCTGACGCGCCCGGACAACGCCTTCCTCGCTGAAGAGGGGCGCTTGCTGGTTGGCTGGCCAACCAAACTGGCACTGGCACCAGACTTCGCTGATCGGGTGATCGCCTCCTTGCAACGCGACGGCATCCAGCCGCAAGCCATTGCACCACTGCCACCTCTGCCAAAACCGCCGATGGGCGTGCCTGCCTGGGAGCAACTGCTGCCATGACGATAGCGACCCTGCACGACTTGCACCGACCGCTGGGCAGCACCGGGCTGTTGGTTTCGCCACTGGGCCTGGGCACGGTCAAACTTGGCCGCGACCAAGGTGTGAAATACCCCAACGGCTTTCAGATTCCCGATGACGATGACGCGCGCCGGCTACTCAAGCTCAGCCGCGATATGGGCATCAACCTGATCGACACCGCGCCGGCCTACGGTCGCAGCGAAGAGCGCCTCGGCCCGCTGTTGCGCGGCCAGCGCAATGACTGGGTGATCGTCAGCAAGGTCGGCGAAGAGTTTGCCGACGGCCTTTCGCGCCATGACTTCAGCGCAGCGCACACGCGAATGTCGGTGGAGCGCAGCCTGCAACGTCTGGAAACGGATTTCATCGACCTGATGCTGGTCCATTCCGACGGCAACGACATGGCCATCCTTGAGCACGAGGAGGTTTACGCCACACTTGCGACGCTCAAGGCTGAGGGCAAGATTCGCGGCTTCGGCTTTTCCGGCAAAACCGTCGAAGGCGGCTTGAAAGCACTGGAGCAAGGCGACTGTGCGATGGTCACCTACAATCTGAACGAACAAAACGAGAAAGCTGTCATTGACTATGCTGCTGCCCACGGCAAAGCCATTCTGGTGAAAAAAGCCCTGGCCAGTGGTCACGTTTGCCTGAGCCCAGGCGTCGACCCGGTGCGCGCCAGCTTCGAGTTGCTGTTTGCCCAGCCTGGCGTGGCCAGTGCTATTGTCGGAACGATCAATCCGCTGCACCTCGCCCACAACGTTGCGACCGTTGCCCAGGTCCTTCGTGGTCACTGACGCCGCCCCGCGGCCTTAAGCAGGAGCCGATATGCCGCGCACGCTCATCAGAAAGAACCCGAGCAACTTCAAGACCCTGCCCCTGTACGTAGAAGCTACGCCCGAAGGCCTGACCTATCAGAGCGTCGGCATGCCGCTGAACTTCGCGCAGACCTTGCAACGACGCAAACCGGTCAGCGTGGCGGACACCGAGCGCTTCTCGCTGGAGCTGGCCAATCTCGGGGTTTCGGTGCGCCTGACCCTGCATTGGCAAAATCGCGATTACTGGGTGTTGGTGCGTCAGCGGCGGCAGGATCGCGGCGATGTGGTGCTCAAGCTGATTTCCGGTTACGTGCCGGCTCACGAACTGAATATTCCGCTGCACACGGCCATTCAAGAGATCGCCGAAGAGTGTTTGCTGGAAACCCCGGAGGGCTGGCTCGGCGGGCGCTTCAACGACACCTGGCTGCCGGCGCCCTACTCGGCCGCGCTGCATTATCGCGAAGCCCTGCCGTTTCGCCTGACGCCACTGTCCGGCGCAGCACGACCGGTGCGGTGCGCCACTCTGCAATTGCAGGAGCGGCCGCAGGCCTATGTCCATTTACCGACCGCTTCATTGCAATTGATCTACGACCTGCGCCTGGACGTGCCCAAAGAAGCCAAATCCCTGAGCCTGTTCCACGTCGATGAGCGTCTGGAAGGTGATCAACTGGTGGCGCGGCTCGACCGCAAACGCCCCGACCTGTACTTGATGCCGCTCAAGGACGGCGCGCCACTGGCCGAGCTGTACACCCTCAAACGCGACAAACTCCTGCCGGCCAGCACCCGTGGACTTTACCTGGCCGAGAGCTTTGCGACCCAGCAAGGCTGGGTCGTGCGCGACGAGCGGATTCGCTGGAAGGACTGGCTCGTGCAACAGGGCCTGCAACCGGCGAAGCCCCCTCGCGCGGGACTCAAGCAATTGAGTTTGAAGGCGCTGAGCCTGGTTGGCATTGGCAAGAAACGCGCGAGCAAATAGCCGATTAGCGCCGACGATCCATCCAGGTACGCAACGTGGCGAAGAAATGGAAATAGCGGTTTTCGCGCTTGCCCATGCCGCGCTTGGGCGAAAACGATTCTTCGGCAAAAACGCCGGTGATTCGCACCCGAGAGGCTTGGGTCGGCAGCGTGCAGACTTTTGCGCCCGCCTCCAGTAATGCGTACTTGAGCAAACGCTCGGAATGCAGCTTGCGTCCAGTTGCCTTGCAAAAATCAAAGATGCGCTCGATCCGCTTGCCGTACGCGAGATAGGTATCGCGCCCACAAATGGCAAAGCGATCATTCAAGCCGCCCCACCACTGCCAGTCCGGAATGTAGGCATTGTGCCGCCGGGCCTCTGCATGATTGAACACATAGCCGGGAAGCGGGTTATGGAAGAAATTGTCCGGGCGCACGAACACGACGAAATCCGGATTGAAGGTTTCGATCATGGTGGTGACGGTGTGCAATGAGTTGAGCTGATAGATCAGGTTGCGCAGCGACGCATAGTCATCGGCCCAGGTATCGCCCTGTGCTTTGACCTGTTCGAAGTCCCAGCGATCCAGCACGCCTTCGGTCGAAGTCAGCGCGCCGGTCATCGACTCGAACGGCTGATAGTTGTCAGCCGCCAGCTCGCCCTTCTCTCCCGATCGCACATTCTGCACTTCATCGATTTTGTACAGGTGATAGAAGCACTTTACGTCGCTGCCCGCAGGCAACTGCGCCAGTACGTTCTGTTCGATGGAGGGGAAGCATATCTGCGAGTTTCTCGGGATCCCGAAAAAAGCTACGGCAATTTTCAACACTCAACGGCACCTTTTTATTTTTGGCGAAACAGCTTTTGCCACCAGCGTCGGGGTTGCAAAGGCACCACAATGACGTCGGACTTCTGCAGCCAGTCCCGCTCATAATCCCACGCGTGACCACCCCACAGTTTTCCCGCTTCGTTGGAAAATCCCAGGGTCATGAGCTGATAGGTATAACCGGCGTGTCCGCGCAACCAGTCAAACAGCACCAGCGTGTTGAAACCGGTGGACGGCCCGACGTATCGCTTGCCGCCCGGCCGATCGACCGGGTAGTTCCACAGCGGCGGCAACGGGATGCGATCCCAATACATGGCCACTCGTGGCAACGGACACATCGGTGCGGCGCAGCCGACCAGCATGGTGAAACAACGCTCACCCGCGTGCTCGAACAACCGTTGCACGTCCGGGCCGTAAGGCAGACCAAAAAAATAGGCGTCCGGTGCGTTATAGCCATGCACAAAGACATTCACGCATCGCGAGTTGAGCAGCGGCGCCTTGATGCAGGTATTGAAGCTGACCACAACGTCATTGGCGCTGATATTCAGCGCCTGAAAATCTGCCGCCGTGATGGCCGGATTGTTGGCAATCAGTACGACCCGAGCCGCTCGGCTCAGGCAATCGCGCAATGGCTCGGGCAACGCGTCCAGAACGAACTGGTCACCGCCGGGTAGCGCATCCAGCGCCATGTGTTCGTCGATCATTCAGACCCGCACCTTCATGCCGTAACGCAGTTTGACCCAGAACCGTGTGAAGGCCGAAGGCGACTGCCAGGGGCGCATCTCGCGCTGGATTTCAGTAGCGAGGGCCTGACCGACACGAGCGAAGGAATAGCGACTTTGCGCGAACGCCTGACCGTTGCTGGCGATAAGCTGCGACAGCTCCGGATCGCCCTGCAGCAGTTTGATCTTTTCCACCGCCTCGTCTTCGCTGCGATAAAACACGGTGTTGTGCATGTCTTCGAAACCGAGCAACTGATCTTCTTCGCCCTGGCTCCAGGCCAGCAGCACGCAACCGCAGGCCATGGCTTCGTAGTTCTTGATCATGAACTCGTTCATGCCGATGTCGGCACTGACGAAGATCTTGATGCGATTGAGCGTTTCCAGATATTCCTCGCCCGATTTGGTGCGCGTCACCAGCATACCGGTGCGCTGCGCGAGCGATTCGAGCAGTGCCTTGCGCTGGGCGTACTCGGTACTTTTCAGGCTGCCGAGAAAACCGATGGGAATGTCGCGCTCGGCACCCGTGTTGCGCAGCATCTGCTCGTCGTAACCCTTGGAGACGAACACCGTGTCGATGCCCTCAGCCAGCATCTTGCGCGCGACTACTGCTCCAGAAACCAGCGCCCGACAGCTCGGAAGACGACTGTAGAGACGCGAATACACGCCACGGTATTTACTCGCCGGCATGTAGTTCTGGTAGGCATCGTGTTCGAGAAAAACCAGCCCGGGAATACACTTGAGCACCCGCAGTTGCGGGGCCAGGCGCTTGACCCGGGAGAAGATCACCACACGGTCGAAAGTCTGGTAATCGACCGACGCCAGAAACGGTCCCAGGTTCATCTGTTGCTGCTTGCTCAAGCGGTAGATGACACATTCATCACAGTTCTGCTGCACGATGTCGTATAGCCGATCAAGAATGACCCGCTGCTCGTCCATCACCAAGAGCATGACTTTCATAAATTAAATGACCACGCGACGTAAGCAGGCAAGCGCATCGGATTCAACCCTGCCAACATCAACGGAAACGGTTAGATCCCCAAGGCAAAATCCGTTCACACGCAGTACACAACGGTAAAAATCCATCTGATCAGCGACTGCGGATTTTTTCGACAATCGCAGTTGTCGAGCTGTTTTCCACCAGTCCCAGCACTTTCACGGTGCCGCCATAAGCGGTCACGATGTCAGCGCCGACCACTTGCTCGATCCCGTAATCGCCGCCCTTTACCAGTACGTCCGGTTTGACCTCGCGCAACAGATTTTCCGGGGTGCCTTCAGGGAAGCTGATAACCCAGTCCACCGCCCCAAGCCCTGCCAGAACGGCCATGCGCCGGTCGACGCTGTTGATCGGGCGCCCCGGCCCTTTCAGACGGCTGACCGAAGCATCGTCGTTGACTGCGACAATCAGGCGATCGCCCTGGGCCCGCGCCTGTTCCAGATAGGTCACATGGCCGGCATGCAGGATGTCGAAGCAGCCATTGGTGAACACGATTTTTTCGTTGTGCGCGCGGGCATCGGCGACCGCGAGCAGCAACTGCTCCAGGCCCAATACACCACGCTCGGAACCTTCTTCCCGCTGAATGGCGCGACGCAGTTCCGGGGCGCTGATGGCCGCCGTACCGAGCTTGCCGACCACGATGCCTGCCGCCAGGTTGGCCAACGCCACCGCATGAGGCAGATCCTCGCCCGCCGCAATGGCCGCCGCCAGGGTGGAAATCACTGTGTCACCGGCACCGGTCACGTCGAACACTTCACGGGCCCGGGCCGGCAGGTGCAGCGCAGGCTGGTCAGGACGCAGCAGGGTCATGCCGTGCTCACCGCGAGTCACCAGCAAAGCGCCGAGCTCGAGGTCGTGCATCAGCGTCGCACCCTTGCTGACGAGTTCGTGCTCATCGGCGCAGCCGCCGACGATGGCTTCGAATTCGCTGAGGTTCGGGGTGATCAGGCTGGCGCCACGGTAGATCGAGAAATCCTTGCCTTTCGGGTCGGCCAGCACCGGAATATTCTTCGCGCGTGCCGCCTGGATCAATGCCTGGTGGTTTTTCAGCGCGCCTTTGCCGTAATCGGACAACACCAGCACCTTGATGCCTTCGAGCAAGTCATCGACCTGCGAGCCAAGGGCCAGGGCGTCGGTGGCGAACGGTTCTTCGAAGTCGATACGCAGCAATTGCTGGTGCCGGCTCATGACCCGCAGCTTGACGATGGTTGGCTGATGCGCAATGCGCTGGAACAAAGCTCGTACGCCCGCGCCCTTGAGGCTGTTGCTCAGGCTGTCGGCGGCTTCGTCGTCACCTGTCACACCGACCAGGGACGCCGGCGCACCCAGCGCGGCAATGTTCAAGGCAACGTTCGCGGCACCGCCCGGACGATCTTCGATTTGCTCGACTTTAACGACCGGCACCGGGGCCTCAGGGGAAATCCGTGAGGTTCCGCCATGCCAGTAACGGTCGAGCATGACATCGCCGACTACCAAGACCGGGGCTTGATCGAAACGCGGCATGGACAACTTCATGGAGCAACCCACATACAAAATGAACAGGGGCGCGATATTAACACAGGGTAAAGCGCCGTCCGCCTCAATCTGAAAGGTCGCGCACCCAGAACAACTCATGACGCCGGACAGCCTTGCGGAAAAACTCGTTACTGCCCGTGACAGGCCAGCGACGACCCGCCAAAGCGTGCTGGATCCAGCGTCGCAGTTGGCGCTTGAACACTTGCCCACCCTGCAAGTCGTGCTCCATGGCCAACGCCATGGCCTTGTCCAGTTGCACGTCCGCTGAAAGCAGCGGGCTCCACAAGCGGTCGGCCGGCAATGGTTCGATGGCCGGCGGCAACGCGACACCGGCACCGGCAGGCCCCATCGGCCAGCGGTCGTTGTCATGCAGGTGATTGGCGTACATGAGCAAAGTTTTGGGTTTCCAGTCGCTCAGGGCAATCGCCGCAAGCAGTGCCTGGGTGGAGGCAACGTGGTCGCTATGCGGATCCAGCTCAGGATGCGGCGTCACCAGTACCTCTGGACGATAGTGTTCCAGCAGCGCGGTCACGTCTGCGACCAGATTCTGCCAGGTCGGCTGCCCATCGGCGTCGGCAGGCAAGGTCAGCGGATTGTGTCGGCGCACACTGCGTACATCGCTTTCCTGCGACTCACGGGAACCGAACGCCGTGGCCGGTTCTGCGGCCATCGCTGGCAATTGCAGGCAGTAATAACCCAATTGCACGCAACGCTCGGCCGGTACGCCGCCCCATAAAGGAATAACGAGACTGTCCCAACTGCGTAAACGCCCCTTCAGTCGGGCAGCGGCGGCTTGATCGAGGCCCAGTGACTGGAAGTTTTCAGCCTCGATTTCGCCCTGGGTCAGGGTGACGATGCTAACGTCTTCGCTGCGACTGTAGAGGCCGAAGGCAGCCAGTTCCGCATCATCGGCATGGGGCGCAATGACCATCACGCGCTGACGGGTGTAATCGGGATTGGCCATGACCCACAGCGTGCCCGTGGCACCCAGCGCGCAATATCGGCCGCGCAGCGTCAGCGCGCCTTGACTTAGCGTATCCGCCTGCCCGGAAAGATTCAGGAAACGCCGCCCCTTGACCCCACGTTCGAAGTCCTGGCGATCATCACCCACCTGAACGTAAGGATCGAGCCAGCGCCCCAGCCAGCCGGACTTCAATTCAAGCTCGAGAATGAGCGTTTCGCCCGGCGCCAACGAGCCGCTCAGGCGCACCACGCCGCCGTCCAGGCTTACCTGCTGACGCGCAGCATTCGCTGGAAAGTCGTATCGATAATCGTCGGATGGCCGGTAAAACAAGTGATCGGCAAACCATGCCTCGTGGGCAACCCAGGCCAGCACCAGCAACAGCGGCACCAGCCACCAGCCGATCAGGAATCCGATCACCAGCAGCGCAACCAGGAACGCGACAAGGAACATCCGCTTGTTGCGCCGGTGGGCCTTAAGTAGCTGTTGCTTGCGAGCGCTCATCAATTCAGACCTTGTAGACCGGCACCGTGTGGCACCAGCGATCCTTGTACTCACGGTCGGCACGACCGAATGAATAACGCAAAGGCTTGCCCAGCGCCTGCGCGTCTGCCCAGGCCTGCTGAGTGTTGACGAAACTCAGTACGCTACCGGGGCTGAACTCACGACTCTGCGGGTCGACACCACCATTGATGTATTCCAGCGAAACCCATTGCGGCGCCTCGACGCGGTACAGCACCTGAATGGCCACCGGTGCCGATTCGAGCATGGCGACGGAACCTGTCATGAATTCGCGCAGCAGTGTAAAGACTTCTACGAGCCCGGCCTTGCCCGGCACTTCAAAACCCCAGCGACGCTGAAACAGATCAGCGTATGCCTGCGCCTGCTCTTGGGCAGAAAACTCGGACATCGGCACCAGCGAACCACCCGCCTCTTCAAGCAAGCGCTGCTCGCGACGCTGGTTGTAGCGGAACTTCTTCGAATACTCTTCCGGCAATCGGGCCAGGGCCAGGCCCTCCGGCTGCACTTTCAAGGTACTGATCTGCTCGGCATTGAGCTGGGAGACATAAGCCATGCGCTGGCGAACCGGCACGACGACATCGGGCGCGATCGGCAGAATGATTTCGGCATTGCCCATGTCCAGCAACCCGCGCTTGCCTTCGCGCTTGAGCACTTCCTTGGACAAAGCTACATGCCGACCCCAGCAGGGAATGGCGGCGACAACATCGCCGCCAACGATCCAGCCCAGATATCGCAGTTCGATACCCACGAACGTCGACAGGCGCTCGACCACCTCGGGATGCGTCGCGAAGCTGCCGCCGAAAAGCTGCCATGCCCGGGCGTAGGCGTCCCGGTCGATCTCCGTCCAGCCACGTTCACGAAAGCTGCGAAACATCGTCAGCATACGTTGGTCGCGTGGGCCGGCTGAATTTCATCACCCTCTTCAAACTCTTTGGCGTGCAGACGGGAGTAATAGCCGTTCTGCTCCAGCAGTTGTGCGTGGGTGCCGCGCTCAACGATCCGGCCTTCATCCATGACCAGAATCAGGTCAGCCTTCTCGATGGTGCTCAAGCGGTGCGCAATCACCAGGGTCGTGCGGTTCTGCACCACATGATCCAAAGCTGCCTGAATATGCCGCTCCGACTCGGTATCGAGGGCTGAAGTGGCTTCATCGAGTATCAACAGCGGCGCGTCCTTGAGAAGCGCCCGAGCGATGGCGATACGCTGACGCTGGCCGCCGGAAAGCAGCACGCCGTTTTCGCCGACCATGGTTTCATAGCCCTGCGGCATCTTGACAATGAACTCGTCGGCATAGGCCTCGGAAGCGGCACGCTTGACCTCTTCGAAAGGCGCGCCCGCCAGATCGCCGTACGCGATGTTGTTGGTCACCGTATCGTTGAACAGCGTGACCGCCTGGGTTACCAGAGCGATCTGACGACGAAGACTGCGCAAGGTGAAATCCTGCACTTGGACGCCATCGAGCAGAATCTGCCCCTGTTCGTGCTGGTAAAAACGCGGAATCAGCCCGGCAAGGGTGGACTTGCCGCTGCCCGAACGGCCAACCAATGCGACCATTTGCCCTGGCTCCACGACAAAGCTGATGTCGTTGAGCACCTGCTTGTCGGTGTCCGGGTACTGGAAGCTGAGATTGCGCACTTCCAGTCGGCCTTCAAGACGATCGCGCTCGACCGTGCCCTGATCCACTTCAGCCGGCTCATCCAACTGTTCGAAGATACTCTCGGCACCGGCCACACCTTTCTGGATGGTCGAGCTGACTTCGGACAACTGACGGATAGGCTTGGGCAACAGACCGGCCATGGTGATGTAAGCCACCAGATCACCCGGTGATGCGTCACCACGAAGGTACAGCACAAGGAACATGACCACGGCCATGGCGCTGTAAGTCACCAGTTGCAGCATCGGCGTGTAAACCGCGCCGGTCTTGGTCATCGTCAGTTGCTTGTCGGTGTTGCTCTGGCTGGCGTCGCGAAAGCGGTTTTTCTCGTAGACTTCACCGCCGAAGCTGCGCACGACGCGATAACCATGGATCGTCTCGGAAGCGACGTGCGTAACGTTGCCCATCGACACCTGGATCTTTTTGCTTTGCTTGCGGAATTTCTTGCTGGTGCTGTTCACCATGATGCCGATCACCGGCAGGATGGCCACCATCACCAGGGTGAGTTTCCAGTTCATCCACAACAGGGTGCAGAACAGGAAAATTACGGTCATGCCTTCACGGATGACCACTTTGATCGCATCCGTCGCCGCACCGGTGACCATCGTCACGTTAAAGGTGATCCGGGAAATCAGATGGCCGGAGTTGTTCTTGTCGAAGAAGCGGTTAGGCAACTCCAGCAATTTGTTGAACAGCACGACCCGCAGGTCATGCACCAGGCCCAGTGAAACCCGCGCCAGGAAGAAGTTGCCCAGATACGACCCGACGCCCTGCAACAGAGCGATGAAGACGATCATCAGCGGCACGGTTTGGAGCAACTGCAATTTGCCCAGATAGGGGTTGCCCGGAAACAGACTGGCTTCAGGATTGGCCAGACCATCGACAAAGTACTTGAGGATGTAAGCGAGCATCGGCTGAGTCGATGCGAAGATCAGAAACCCGACGATGCTGAGAAGGAAGAGACCGGCATAAGGCCGCACGTAAGCCAATAGGCGGAAGTAGATCGCCAGCGTTGACTGGGCTTTCGGTTCAGGACTGCTCATGGTGATCCGCACAATTCAGTGAGGCGGGAATGATATCACACGCGTTTTTCCCTCGATAAACATGACTTCACGCCAGCCCTTGACCAAGTCGGTTAAGATACGCCGCTAATGATGGGGAGCCGGACATGCAATCGATTGATCACAGCACTTACGAGGCACTGCGCGAAGGTGCACACGTACTGGAAGCCGACGGTTCCGGCGACAAAGTGCTCAGATTGGCCGATGGTCGCATGCTCAAGCTGTTCCGCCGCAAACGGCTGCTCAGTTCGGCGCTGCTCTATCCATACGCGCAACGCTTTGCCGACAACACCCGGGCACTGGAGGAGCGCGGCATCCTCTGCCCGAAAGTCATCGCGGTCTATCGCATCCCGAGCATCGAACGTGACTGCGTGTATTACACCCCGCTCGCGGGCGAAACGGTGCGCCAGTTACAAGGCACCCGCGAAGGCAATGATTCTCTGAGATTCCAACTGGGCGGGTTCTTTGCGCAATTGCACGAGAAAGGTGTGTACTTTCGATCGCTGCACTTTGGCAACGTCGTACTGACTCCCGACAACCACCTGGGCCTGATCGATATCGCCGACCTGCGCTGCCAGAAGCGCGCACTCAGCGACAGCAAACGCCTGCGCAATTTCGCCCACTTGCTGCGTTACAAGGAAGACCGGCAATGGCTGCTGGGGCAGGACGCCGGCAACAGCTTTATTGAAGGTTACCGCCAAGCCCTGCCGAGCAACCGGCAGGCGCCATTGATCTCGCGCCTGCGGCCGCTGCTGAGTTAAACCTTAGCGGCCAATGACTACGACCGTTGCACCTTTTCGATTGGCGAAGTGTTCGATGATGCGCAGCTTGTGCGCTTGCAGCCACTCCTTCAGCCAAGGCTCGTCACCCTTCGCCTCGATCACAAAATACCGATAGTCGCCGGCATGCGCTGGCGACAGTGCCTCTTCCTGGGTCAAAGCTGGCAGCACATAGCCGCGACCGGCGTAGTAACTGATCCGCCCATCCTCGAACCAGATCGGCGCACCCGGTTCAACGTGGGAAGACACCCAGCGGCCCGCGTCGACATAGTGAGTTTTACCGGCCCCGGTGGAAATGACGTTCGACAGCATCACCAAAAGCGCCAAAACAACCAACCACTTGCCCCAACGCGGGAACTCGCGCACAAACGCCGCCAACCCCATCGCCAGTACCGGCACGAACAGCAGATTCAGAAAACTCAGGTAGCGCGTATTCATGAACTGCTGCTTGATGAAAAACAGCACCAGCACCACCAGGTACAGCAACGCCGTCCATGCGAAGGGGCGATATTCGCGCCAGTAGATGCTTAGCGCACCCCAGTTGCGACGCAAAATGAACGGAACGGCGAAAGGCCCCATCAATTTCACGAAACTGATGGTCATTGTCGCCAGGATGCCGAAGAAAATGATTCGCCCGGCTTCATCCTGGGAGTACTTGTTGATCAGTGAGTTGGCGAATTGATCGCATAGCATCTGAAACGATGACAGCACGCCGCGAGGGGCAATCATGTCCAGATAAAGCATCACACGCACCGACAGGAGCACGCCCGATACCGAGATGACCAGCAACCCCAAAACCGGCAGCAGCGAGAACTGAAGAAATTGCAAGCGTCGAGTCGACGACCACAGACTGGGCAACTGCCACAGCGCCAACGCCGGAATCAGCAACAAGGCTTCCAGCCGGAACAAGGCGGCCGCGACTATGGCCAGATGGATGAATGCCGCACGAAACCAGCCACCACGGGCCTGCCAGCGCAACGCAAGCCAGAGCGTCAGCGTACAGAAAAACCAGAAACCGCATTCACGAATGATGTCATTTCGAAAGGCATTGACTGCCGGCATCGCCAGCACCACCAGGCAAGCCCAGCGGGTGATGTCAGGTGAACGCTGACGTATGCAGTCCACCATCAACGCACTGGTACCGGCAAAGAAAAGCCCGCACCAGAGATAGGCGCTCAGTTCCAGCGGCAAACGCAGGACGAGATGCGTGCCAGCCAGCAGAAAGGAAAACCAGGGCCAGTCGAAAGTTGCCCAGGCCACATTGGGGCCGTGTTCAGTTACCTGTTGCGCAATATCAATGTACAGCGCGGCATCTCGCCCTACTGTCGCGGTGCCCATGACCGCAATCAGCGAGAGCAGCAAACTGCCACAAAATGCCAGCCATACCGGGTATTCGTCGACGATCCTGGAGACTTTAACTCCCATCTTGCTGCCCGTACCTTTCACCCAGCCACCTCATCGACACCCATTACCAGGTACGCGCATGCACTGCGCGAACCATTACCGAAACAGCAGCCGCAAAGCCTTGCGAGTGTATGACCAACGCGAAACCGTACGCCAGTCTGCACGCAACGCCTGAAAATAGAAGGACCTGGCCAAGTCGTACTTGCCATGGGAATAACAATCGCGGAACAGCGACAGGCAACGCTGCGCCAGAAATGCCTGCCGCAGGTCGTGCATCCCTTCCGGCATCCGTCGCTTGGAGAACACTTCGCTGACAACCTGCTCGGTGCCGGCCGCAAGACTTTGGCGCAAATCATGGCGCATGCTGTCGGCATGCTTGTAGATAAGTGCCAGAGGCTTGTCCAGAACGCTGCAAGGAAAACGCGCCAGCACTTGAGCAAACACTGGCAGGTCCTCGACGTTGCGCAAATGCTCCGGGTAATTACCCGGAACGAATACATCACGATGCATTGCACAGGCGCCGTTGGAAATCGACACGGTCTTGTCCAGCAGGTAGCCCTGCAATCGCTGCCGGGGGGTCAAAGGCAAGGGTTTGGCTGGCTGCAAGCTGCGCCTGCCGTCAGCAAACACCGACCAGTGCGCGCCAATGACCATCCGACTTTCAGGGTTGCTGGCGATATGTTCTGAAAGCGCAGCCAGTGCGCCGGGCGCCATTTCGTCGTCGGAATCAAGAAAGACCAGATACTGCCCGGTCGTCTCTTCGAGACCCCGATTGCGCACTGTCGACAAGCCGCCATTGCTTTTGCGCAGCGCGCGAAAACGCCCGCCATGCTTGAGCAGAAGTCTCTCCACTACCTCAGGCGTCTCGTCCGTCGACCCATCGTCGATGATCAACAGATCTGCCGTCGCTTCATCCAGTTGCGCCAACACCGATTCCACTGCACGGGGCAGGGTTCTCGCGTAGTTGTAAACGGGAATCACAACGCTGATCAGTGTCTCAGTCAAGACAGTATCCTTTCACACCCTCTTTAACGACCAGAATATCTTCCATGATCAGGTATTCCAGATCGGAGCCGAAAAACATGTTCAGCGCGTCGGTCGGCGAGCAGATCATCGGTTCACCTCGACGGTTGAGCGAGGTGTTCAGCGACACGCCATTGCCGGTCAGATTTTCCAGCGCCTTCATCATGTCGTAGTAGCGCGGATTGTACTCGCGCTTGAGCACCTGGGCACGGGACGTACCGTCTTCGTGGACGACTTCCGGCACGCGGGTCTTCCACTCTTCGGCCACTTCAAAGGTGAAGGTCATGAACGGCGCCGGGTGATCAATCTTGATCATCTGTGGGGCGACGGTGTCGAGCATCGACGGGCAGAAAGGCCTCCAGCGCTCGCGGAACTTGATCTGGTGGTTGATGCGGTCAGCCACGCCAGCCACGCTTGGGCAGCCAATGATCGAACGACCACCCAGCGCACGCGGACCGAACTCCATGCGCCCCTGGAACCAGGCGACAGGATTGCCTTCAACCATGATTTTGGCGATCTGCTCCGGCATGTTGTCGAGCTTGCGCCAGGCTGGTTTGTTCTCGTGACGGGCGCACGCGGCGATCACGTCTTCGTTACTGTACGAAGGGCCGAGGTAGACATGCTCCATCTTCTCGACCGGCACGCCACGGGCGTGGGACACATAGGCAGCTGCGCCAACTGCGGTGCCGGCATCGCCGGACGCTGGTTGAACGAACAGTTCCTTGATGTCATCACGAGCGATAATTTTCTGGTTGAGCTTGACGTTCAACGCACAGCCACCAGCGAACGCCAACTTGCCGGTTTCCTTGAGCACATCGCCCAGGTAGTAGTCGATCATCTGCAACGCCAGTTTCTCGAACAGCGCTTGCATGCTCGCGGCGTAGTGGATGTAAGGTTCGTCAGCGATATCGCCTTCACGTTTCGGGCCAAGCCATTCGATCAGCTTCGGCGAGAAGTAGAAACCCTTGCCCTTCTCTTTGTAACGACGCAGGCCGATCACGTTGGCGTAGTCGGTATTGATCACCAGTTCGCCGTTCTCAAACGAAGCCAGACGCGAGAAGTCGTATTTGCTGGCGTCACCGTATGGCGCCATGCCCATGACCTTGAACTCGCCGTCGAGCATCTCGAAACCGAGGAATTCGGTGATCGCACCGTACAGGCCGCCGAGGGAGTCCGGATCGAAGAATTCCTTGATCTTGTGGATCTTGCCGTTTTCGCCGTAACCGAAGAAGGTCGTGGCGTACTCGCCCTTGCCATCGATACCGAGGATCGCGGTTTTCTCTTTGAAACCGGAGCAGTGGTATGCGCTGGAAGCGTGAGCCAAATGATGCTCGACGGGCTCGATCTTGATTTTTTTCGGATCAAAGCCCAGTTGCTCGAGGCACCAGACAATCTTGTTGCGATAGCGCTTGTAGCGACGGTTACCCATCAGGATCGCGTCGAGGGCACGGTCCGGGGCGTACCAGTACCGCTTGGCATAGTGCCAGCGGGCCTTGCCGAACAGGCTGATCGGGGCGAACGGGATCGCAACCACGTCAACGTCGGACGGCTTGATGCCGGCCTGTTCAAGACAGAACTTCGCCGATTCGTAGGGCATGCGGTTCTTTGCATGCTTATCGCGTACGAAGCGCTCTTCTTCAGCCGCCGCCACCAGCTTGCCGTCGATGTACAAGGCTGCTGAAGGGTCATGGCTAAGGGCGCCGGACAGGCCAAGAATCGTCAATGCCACAGGGGTCTAGCCTCTTTAGTCTGCATGCAGGCGCGATGCGCCTTGAAAATTGATGTGCCCTCGCGCGAGGCGAGAGACAGCTAAAGGGCGGGATTATAGCGTAAACAAGACGGGAATTACCCTGTGCGAATTGCCCCGGAGCGAATGGTTCAGATATACCTTGTCGTTTGGCTCAATAACCGCCCCTGCGCCAATAAATGCTGAGGTGGCCCTCAGTGACCTGCCGATAAATCGTATAGGGCAGCACAACCGTGTCGAATGCACCGGATAGCGGCAAATCCAGCAACACGAAAGGTACGAAGTAGCCGCTTGGATCTGGCGGTGCGTTCAATACGCAGAAGTCGTAGGCCAGGCCGCTGTAAATGCGCGGAATGGATTGGCAGTAGGTTTTTTGCTTGCGCATGTCGCGAGCAACGTCGGCATCGTCTTGCAATACCGTCAGGGCGCTGCCGCAGCCTGACAAAACCCATGAAAAAGCGCCCAGCGTCACAGCCTTTTTGATCGTCAAGAGTTGCCCTCCGAAGTCGTCAGGCAAACTAGCATCGAGGCTGCAGCGGGCACAGTTCATCGCTTCTGATGAGGCTGTAGGACAAGTCGCTGGATCTTGTCCCCCATTGCCGAGCGCGCGATTGGCTGCGCTCAACAAACCTCTCAGGTCGCGCTGGAGATATCTTTGGGCAAACGCTGATCAATCACCTGATAGAGCGCGCTACTCTCCGGCCAGTTACGCATGAACCGCGCGCGATCCCGCGCATAGGCCCCCACGAAGGTGCCCATCGAGCCATGCTGGCACATCGAATCCAGATCGATCAGTGCCCAGCGATCGTCCTGCCAGAACAGATTATGGCCTTTGAAATCACCATGACTGACGCGTTCGGCAATCAATTGCGCAAACAGCACATCCAGCGCCTGCAATTCCGATTCCGGCGCCTCGCCATTTTCAACGTAAGGCGCGAAGCGCTCGATGATGTCTGGCCCCGGCAGGAACTCGGTCACCAGATACGCGCGACTGCGCAACCACAAAAAACGCTTTTCCAGCACTGCCAGCGGCTTGGGCGTGGCAATACCAAGAAACGCCAGACGATTGCCCTCGCGCCATGAGTGCCAGGCACGACTCGGACGCCAGAAACGCTTGAGCCAATGGGCAAAGCCCTTGATGTTATAGCGCTTGATCACCAGTGTGCGTGCGCCCACTTCGACCTTGCCCACGCTCGCGGCCCCGCCGGTTTTATAGAGATGGCCCTGATCAAGGAGCGCATCGGCCTGCTCAAGCACCGGCACCATGGCCGTTTCTTCCTCGCGCCGGATCGCCCGCAAACCAAACGCCCCACGCTGGACGCTGAACAGCGTGCATTCGCGGCCGACCTTGATCAGGTAATCCTTCAAACGCCAGCGGCGCACCTTGTCGATCTGTTTCTGCAAGGCTTCCAGTGGCAACGCGTGCTCGCTGTTGCTCAGCAGGTAATAAACCAGCAACTCTTCGGTGTACTGCTCGAGCGCCTTGGGCAACTGAGCAAAAAACACACCGAGGTTTTCCAGAACCTTCTGTCGTGACAGCGGTTGACCGGCGGTTTCCACACAGATGCCGGCACCGTCGATCAAGTACAACTGACCGCCATGTCGCAGCAGGTTGTCCAGATGCAGGTCTTCCTGCCAAAGCCCCTTGCCGTGCAACTGACCGATGGCGCCGAGCGCCTCGGCCAACACGGCGGATTGCTCATCCGCCAGCACCGGCAGCGCCTCGACTTTGCTCCAGGCCTCACCAAGGCTTTCGGCTCCCTCAAGGAAATCGAACAGCAGCCAGCCACCCTCACCGTTCACCAGACCATCGGCCAGCAGCAGCGGAGTCGTCAGACCTTGAGCAGCCAGCAAGCGCACGCCTTCCAGCTCACGCTGAAAGTGCCGGGCAGCCTTGCTGCCGACCAGCAACTTGGCCAGCACCGGCCGGCCGCGCCAGATGCCGGCACCAACGTAACGCTGCCCAGGCAACACGCGCAGCAGACTCAACAGCTGCAGATCCGCAGCGCCGGCCGCATCGGAAAGGGTCACCGTCAGCGGCAGTTCTGGGGCTCGCCCGACAGCGGCCAGCGCGGACAATTGCATCAGCGGGTCTCCTTGTGACTACGTCGCGCCGTCAGGCGGGCAAGCCAGTTGTCGAGCAGCGAACTGTCGGTCGACTGATCGAGATAAGCCGCGAGCAATTCACGCAATTGCGCCTCGCGCCACTCCGGCGCACGACGCTGCAGCGGCTCCAGATCCTTGATCCGGTCACGCATGCCGAACAATAACGGCCGGGTCTTTTCAAGGTCGATCAGTTGCGCCTGATACCCGTCACCGCTGGCTCGCAGAAAAATGTGTTTGGGATAGAAGCAGCCATGCACCTGGCGTACGCCGTGCAGATGCCGAGCCAGCAACCCGCAGGCCTTGAGGATCGCCGATTGCTGCACGGCGCTCAGCTGCGACCAGCCCGCCAGCAGCGACTCAAGGTCGCTCCAGCCGTCCAGCGCGCGCGTCAGAAGGATTGCGCGAACTTCGCCATCGACTTTGCGCTCACCGAAAAATGCCGCTTGCAGCGCCGGAATGCCGAGCTTGCGATAACGGCTGATGTTGCGAAATTCACGAGCAAAGCTTGGCTCGCCGAAAGGCGCATGCAAGGTACGGGTCAGGTAATTGCTCTGGCGCTTGAGGTAGTAACCCTGACCTTCCAGATCCAGACGAAACACGCTGCTCCAGCCGCCACGAGCGGTATTAGGCTCGTCCACCGCTTCGAGCTGCTTGGCCCACAGGGCGTCAAAAGTGCCTAGACCGTGGCGCTCAAGCAGCGCCCGGTCTTCTTCGGCCAGAAAATCACTCATTCACGTCCCTCGAAAAATCTCACCACGTGCCGAATCCGTTTCTTGTCGGCAACATTCAGCCGATCGCACTGGCGGTATTGCATATAGAAGCGCAGGCGTTGGGTATTGGACAGGTGGTATTTGGCGAGTTTGTCGAGACAGGCCAGATCCTTGGTGATCCGATACTTGAGCCAGAACCCGCGCCAGAACTCGCCATTGGGGCAATCGATGAGAAATATGCGCGCCTGATCATCGATCAACAGGTTGCGCCATTTCAGATCGTTATGGGTAAAACGCTGATCGTGCATTGTCCGTGTATAGCCGGCCAATTGCCGGCTGACGCCGTCGACCCAGGCGCGATCCTTGAGCTTCGGGTCCTTGCGCTCGGCGAGCGCCGAGAGGTCTTCGGTGTTGGGCAGTTCGCGGGTGATCATCGCGCCACGGTCATACGCCGCGCCACGGCGCTCCAGCCCCCACGCCACCACTTCGGCGGTGGGAATGCCCCACTTGGCGAAGCGTTTGAGGTTCTGCCATTCCATTTTCACCCGTGGCTTGCCGAGGTAACGACGCAGGCCTTTTCCGGCACCGACGTAGCGCTTGACGTAATAGTTGACGCCATTGCGTTGCACACGAATGACCTCGGACAACGGGTCACGGGTCAGGCGCTCGCCTTGCAGGGCAAATACGGCGTCGAGGCTGCCAAAGTCTTCGGCAAGATCGCTGTATTGCAGCTCAAGAGTCCAGCCCGCCATCAGAGCGCATCCCCGTACCGCTGTTTACGCGCATAGAGCTTGTTGGCCTTGCCTTCCAGCCAGTTCAGCAGCGGCGCTTCTTCAGCCAGGATCTGGCGCAGCGGCTGCTGGAAATAGCTTTTGAGGAAGCGCAGTTTGTCGCGACGGGTCAGGCCGATGTCCAGCGCGGAAAAGTACAGCGCCGCCAGATCCTTGTTGCGCCAGCGCTGGGTAATCTTCGCACGGGTCTGGGCACGGTGCAGGTCAATCACCGACAGCTTGAAATCCTCCGCCATCACCGGTTTGTCGGTGTGCAGCAGGAAATGGCAGATGTAGCAGTCGCGGTGGTTGACGCCGGCGCGATGCATCATGCCGGTCATACGCGCCACTTCGGCGATCAGCGCACGCTTGAGTTTTGGCTCGGGCGGCTGTTTGACCCAGTCGATACTGAAGTCTTCGAGGCTGATGGTCGGCGCCAGCTCTTCAGTGACGATGAACGAATGCTGATCCGCCGGGTTACTACCCTTCTCGCCATAGGCGACGGCAGTCATGGTCGGCACCCCGACTTCCTGCAAACGCTGAATAGCCTGCCACTCCTGGCCCGCGCCGAGCACCGGCAGCTTGGCGGTCAGCAGGTTCTTGAAAATCTCGCCCCAGCCGATGCCACGGTGGATCTTGACGAAAAATCCGTTGCCATCGACTTCCGTGCGCAATGTCCGGCGGGCTTCCAGCTCGCGATAAACCTCGCCCTGCAAGCCCTCGACTTCGGCGAACGGGTCGCGTCCGGCCCAGAGGCTCTTGAACGGTTCAGCCAGCATCAACTTCATTTAAGCGTGCTCCGCCAGAATCACATCGGCCGCGTGCTGCGGCATGCTGTAGAGGTCGGCCGTCTCGGCGAAGGCCAGACCATTGCGGCTCCAGGCCGCGCGTGCAGCGTCGTCTTTCAACATTTCGGTCAGATACTGCGTCAGTTGCGCCTGATCGAACGGTTCGTCCAGCACTCGCCCGGCATCCGCCTCGGCAATGTAATGGGCGTAACCGCAGACAGCGCTGACCAGCACCGGTAGACCGGCGACCAGCGCTTCGAGCAGCACTGTACCGGTGTTTTCGTTGTACGCCGGGTGGATCAACAAATCGGCGCCGAGCAGAAAACGC
Source organism: Pseudomonas sp. LBUM1648 (assembly GCF_059716145.1). NCBI lineage: Bacteria > Pseudomonadati > Pseudomonadota > Gammaproteobacteria > Pseudomonadales > Pseudomonadaceae > Pseudomonas > Pseudomonas sp. LBUM1648. The sequence continues at coordinate 530,283 of NZ_CP166808.1, read as the reverse complement.
GGGATATCGCTGCGACCCTTGAGGAACGTCACGTTATCGCCCAGGCCCAAAGTTGCACTCTGCATCTGGAACAATTTGGGGTCATCCTGGCCGATTACAAACAGCCGGGTGCGCTTCTTCAGTTCGGCCGGCAATGCGGCCAGCGCCTTGAGGCTGCGATCTACGCCTTTGGTCTTGAACCCGGAACCGATCTGCACCAGCAGCAGGTCGTCGTCCTTGAGGTTGAATTCGGCGCGGAAGCCGGCGCGAATTTCGTCAGCATCCGCAGGGCGGCGACGATCCTGAGCGATGCCCGGCGGCAGCAGATGGAAGCGCTCCAGCGGGGTGTCGTAATGTTTGATGAACAGCGGCTGCTGCACTTCGGAAATCATCAGCACTTCGGTTTTCGCGTCTTTGGCGAATACCGCGCGCTCGTACTCGGCGAAGTGGCGATAGCGGCCCCAGCGGCGGTACAGCGAATTGCGCAGATTCTGCGCCTTGTCTTCAAAGCAGCCGTCGGCGGCGTAGTAGACGTCCAGACCCGGCATCTTGTTGAAACCGATCAGGCGATCCACCGGACGCTTGGCCAGATCCGCTTCCATCCATGCGCTGAGTTTTTCGTTGCGACGGTGATTGAAAAACGCCTTGACCGGCGCCACCAGCACTTCGAAACCCGGCGGCACGTCGCCTTCCCAGATCAGCGTGTAGACGCGGATCTGGTGGCCGCGCTTCTGGCATTCGAGGGCGATGCGCATGAAGTCGCGCTGCAAACCACCAAACGGGAAATATTTGTACAGGACAAAAGCCAATTGCATCAGCGCAGCTCCTCAGCCATTAACAACGTGCTCAGTCGGCTGGCGACACGCTCGGGATTCAGACGCGTGAAGCACAGAGGCTGCTCGCGTTTCAGGTCAAACTGACGGGCATCCTGCGCGGTCGGTTGATAGGTACATTTCTTTTGCAGGCACGGCGCGCACGGGAAATCGCTGGCCAAGTGAATCTGCAGTTTGCCGTAGGCGCCGGTCAGGCCCGGGTTGGTCGGACCGAACAGCGAAATCGTCGGTACATCCAGCGCTGCCGCAAGGTGACCGAGACCGGTATCCACCGCCACGCAGGCCTGAGCCCCGGCCAGCACCTTGCCGACGCCAGCCAGATTCAGTTTCGGCAACACTTCAGCGTGCTTGAAACCGGCGGCGATGCGCTCGGCGCGGGCTTTCTCCAGCGGGTTGCCCCATGGCAGTTTGACGCCAACGCCAAGGTAACCAACACGCTCGGTCAGCTCGCGCCAGTAGGCTTCTGGCCAGTGCTTGGTGTCCCAAGTGGTGCCGTGGAGGAACACCACGAAAGCGTTTTTGCGCGGCAGTTCGACCAGACGCTCGACGTTCAGGCCGTAATCGCCCAAACCTTTGGGGAGGTCGTAACCCAAGGCAATCGCGAACAACTGACGCACGCGTTCGACGGCGTGCTGACCACGGGCCACGGCCAATTTGCGGTCATAGAAACGCGACGCCATCGGCTCGCGTGCCGAGCCTTTATCGAGGCCGGCCACCGGGGCTTTGACATAACGGGTCAGCCAGGCGCTTTTCAGCAGGCCCTGCGCGTCGATCACCAAGTCATATTTGCTCGCGCGAACGCTTTGCTTGAAGCGCTTCCACTCGCCACTCTTGATGGTCTGCCAGAGGTTTTTGCGCCAGCGGCGAATCGCCACCGGAATCACTTTGCCTACGGCCGGGTGCCAGGTCGGGATTTCGGCAAAGCCTTCTTCCACAACCCAATCGAACTGGATCCCGGGAATCGCCCGAGCCGCGTCGGTCAGCGCCGGCAACGCGTGAATCACGTCGCCCAACGATGAAGTCTTGATCAGCAATACCCGCAACTTAATGAACCTCGACCACAGAGCCCTGCAATTTCTGCAAGGCATCGTTGACCGCTTCCGGCATCAATTGGCGCAGGCAGTTGTAATGGCCGAAACGGCAAGTACGGTCGAAGCACGGACTGCAATCGAGGCCCAGGCGGACGATTTCGACGTGCTCGGCCAGCGGTGGGGTGAAGCCAGGCGAGGTCGAACCGTAAACCGCCACCAACGGGCGGTTCAGCGCTGCCGCAACGTGCATCAAGCCGGAGTCGTTGGACACCACCGAATCAGCACAGGACAGCAGGTCAATCGCCTCGGCCAAAGAAGTGTCGCCGCTGAGGTTCACCGATTCTTCTCGCAGGCCCGGGATCAATCGTGCGCGGATGTCCTCACCCACCGCATGATCATTTTTCGAACCGAACAGCCACACCTGCCAGCCTTCGCGAATCCGCGCTTCGGCGACTTTGGCGTAATGCTCGGACGGCCAGCGCTTGGATTCACCGAACTCGGCGCCAGGGCACAGGGCCAAAACCGGGCGGTCGAGGGTCAGGCCAAATTTGGCCAGTGCCGCTTCGCGGGTCACCGGGTCGATTTGCAGGCTTGGACGCGGATACGGTTTCGGCAACTCGGCATTCGGCTCATAGGCCAACGCCATGAAGCGCTCGATCATCAGCGGATAGCGTTCTTTATCGAGCGTACGCACGTCATTGAGCAGGCCGTAGCGGAACTCGCCGCGCCAGCCGGTGCGCTTCTTGATACCGGCGAAAAAAGGTACCAGCGCCGACTTTAGCGAGTTGGGCAACAGGATAGCCTGATCGTACTGGCCGGCCAGAGATTTGCCGATGCGCCGACGCGTCGCCAACTCCAGCGCGCCGTGACCGAGCGGAAAGCTCAAGGCCTTGCGCACTTCAGGCATGCGCTCAAGGATCGGCCGGCTCCACTCGGGAGCCAGCACGTCGATTTCGCACTGCGGGTGGCGCTGCTTGAGGCACTGAAACAGTGTCTGCGCCATCACCATGTCACCGACCCAACTGGGCCCAACGATCAGAATATTCATGTGGTTTCCATAAACGAACCGGGGAGGCTTTACGCCTCCCCGCCTCGAGAATCATTGTGGGAGCCATGCAGCTTGCGATGGGTCATTACCTTCAACATAACTGTCGACTGTCACTCCGCTATCGCGAGCAGGCTCGCTCCCACAGGGTATCGGGTGCTGCTCGAACCGTGTTCAGCTTAGCCCCAACTCACGCCAGATCCGCAATACCTGCCGACGTTCGTCGACAAACTGGTCACCTGTTATCACCCCGGCATCCTTCTGCAAGGCCTGCCGGTGGGCGGCGGAGCGGTAGGCTTTATAGGCCTCGCGCAACAGGCTGGCATCTTCGGCAGGCATCAGCCCTTCGTGTTCCAGTTCTTCCAGAATGCGGATGTTATCGGTCCAGCGCAGCAGTGGCGGGTGGCTGTGCGACCACGCCAGAGCCGCGTATTGCACCATAAATTCAATATCGACGATACCTCCGGCGTCCTGCTTGAGGTCGAACGGCGCCGAGGCCTCGAAGGCACTCGCCGCCGTACCGGCCGCGGTGCTCTTGCTGCCGAGGTTATCGCGCATCTTCGCGCGCATCTCGCTGACTTCCTGTTGCAACTTGGGCAGATCCCGCGCCTTGCCCAGCACTTGCGCGCGGACTTTCTCGAATGCCTGCCCGACATCCTGACTGCCGACCAGCACCCGCGCGCGCACCAGAGCCTGATGTTCCCAGGTCCAGGCTTCGTTTTCCTGATAGCGCTCAAAAGCCCCTAGCGAACTCACCAACAGCCCGGATGCGCCGGACGGGCGCAGACGCATATCCACTTCATAGAGCTGGCCGGAGTTGGTCTGCGCCGTCAGCAAGTGAATGATCCGCTGCCCGAGACGCGTGAAGAACTGCGCACCATCAATCGGCTTAGGTCCATCGGTTTCCGCCTGCGGATCGCCGTCGTGGATGAACACCAGATCCAGATCCGAACCGTGCCCCAACTCGATACCACCGACCTTGCCGTAACCGACAATGATGAAGCCGGGATCGCACAAGCTGCCGTCAGTGCGCAGCGGCGTGCCGTACTTGGCCACGGTCTGGCGCCAGGCCAGGGCCAACACTTGCTCGAGGATAGCCTCGGCCAGCCACGTCAGGTAATCACTGACCTTCATCAGCGGCAGGCTACCGGCGATTTCCGAGGCGGCGACGCGCAAGCGATGCGCCAGTTTGAAATGGCGCAGGGCTTCCATCTGTTGTTCGAGGTCGTCTTCAGGAATCCGCGTAAGGCGCTCGCGCAATTCGGCGGCCAGTTCTGGCGCCAATGGCGGCTTGAACAGTCGGCCCTCGTTGAGCAACTCATCGAGCAGCAGCGGGAAACGAGTGATCTGCTCGGCAATCCAAGGGCTCGCCGCACACAACGTCAGCAAACGCCGTAATGCACCGGGATTCTCCGTCAGCAAGACTAAATAAGCCGAACGCCGAGCAACCGCTTCAACCAGCGGCAGCACTCGCTCAAGGACCAGATCCGGGTTGTCATGCTCCACCGCCTGGGCGATCAGACGCGGAATAAAGGCATCGAGACGCTCGCGCCCCAAACGCTGCATCGCACGCAGTTGCGGACTGCCGCGCAGACCGGCCAATGCCTTTAAAGCTTTGGTCGCATCGGCAAAACCGCCCTCTTCCAACTGACGGCAAGCGGCTTCTTCATCCTGCGCCTCTTCCCACAACGGCAGCCATTCACCGCCCACAACCACTTCGCTTTCAGCGCCTTCTTCCTCATCGGGATCGGCGATCACTTGTGCGAAGTGCCACGCTACGCGGCCGCGCCAGAACATCAGTTTTTCGTGGAAGGCGTCCCAGTCTGCGAAACCGAGCATGAAGGCAATGCGCGCCTGATCCTGCGCGCCATCCGGGAGCATCTGGGTCTGGCGGTCGGCAATCGCTTGAATCGCGTGTTCGGTGTAACGCAGAAACTCGTAGCCTTCGCGCAACTCGCTGATCACCGCTGGCGGCAGATAACCCTGCCCTTCCAGCGTGCTCAACACCTTTAATAGAGGACGCTGTTGCAGGCTCAGGTCGCGCCCGCCGTGAATCAACTGAAACGCCTGGGCGATGAACTCGACTTCGCGGATACCGCCAGAGCCGAGCTTGATGTTGTCGGCCATGCCTTTGCGCCGCACTTCCTGCTGGATCAACTGCTTCATGGTGCGCAGCGCTTCGATCGCCGAGAAATCCAGATAACGCCGGTAAACGAACGGCCGCAGCATGTCGAGCAACTGCGCGCCAGCCACTTGATCGCCAGCCACCACCCGCGCCTTGATCATCGCGTAGCGTTCCCAGTCGCGGCCCTGATCCTGGTAATACTGCTCCAGTGCATTGAAGCTCAGCACCAGCGCGCCGGAAGAACCGTATGGACGCAGGCGCATGTCGACGCGAAAGACAAAACCGTCGACGGTCATCGGGTCCAGCGCCTTGATCAGGCGCTGGCCGAGGCGAATGAAGAATTCCTGATTATCCAGCGCGCGTTTCACGCCAACGGTTTCGCCGCCTTCGGGGTAAGCGAAAATCAGGTCGATGTCCGAGGACAGGTTCAGCTCGACCGCGCCGAGCTTGCCCATGCCGAGGATGACCATTTGCTGCGGCAACCCACTGCGGCGGCCGGTCGGCGTGCCGAATTGCTGACAGTGGCGGCTGTACAACCACTGATAGGCCTGGTCGATGCTGGCGTCAGCCATATCCGAGAGGTCGCGGCAGGTCTGTACCAGATCGGCCTGGCGAGTCAGGTCACGCCAGATGATTCGCACCTGATGGCGGGCGCGTTGGCGGCGCAACGCGCGACCGAGTTCATCTTCGGTCTGCGCGGCATTCGCGGCGGCGGCAATTTGTGCGCACAGTTCACCGGGGGCAAAGGCGCGGTCGAGTTCGCCGGACTGCACCAGCGACAGCAACATCAAAGGGTCACGAACGCTCTGTTCAATGACAAACTCGCTGGCGGCGGTGACCCGGGCAAATTGCGCCCAGCGCTCAGGTGTCCAGGTCGCGAAGCCGTGATCGTCATCAAGCGAGGCGACGGCCGTACGGAACGACTGCTCGGATCGGCTGACCAACGGCAGGAGAATGGCAGGCAGTTCGGCAAGCACGGGCAGGGTCATGGTCTATCCTTGATCGGCGTGTAAACGGCCGCTTGTAGTGAATGATGAAAACCCGCTACCCGATGGACTGTCGAACAAAAGTTATAAATAGCTGAAATTTCTTCTTCTTTGGCACCCAGCATCAAACTTTCACCTTTTTCGGATGGCAATCGACCAACCTTAACGATTATTCTCACAACGCAGTCAGAGGCCACAAGCCTTTCATCTGTAGTTTTACTACTCGTCTATACATTCGAAAGGCTGAAATGCCGGAAGATTTGTAGTAAAACTACACGCCGCCGGAACAACCTGTCGGCAATCCAAGAATTTTAAATCGTCTGCCCACAAGGCCAGTCGCAAACTCAGGCAACCGATTCTGGAAGCCTTTCCGCCCTGGAGCAAGCCATGCAAGACCTCGATCCCGTCGAAACCCAGGAATGGCTGGACGCCCTGGAATCGGTTCTCGACAAAGAAGGCGAAGACCGTGCTCACTATCTGATGACCCGTATGGGTGAACTCGCGACCCGCAGCGGCTCGCAACTCCCTTACGCCATCACCACGCCTTACCGCAACACCATCCCTGTTACCCACGAAGCACGCATGCCTGGCGACCTGTTCATGGAACGCCGCATTCGCTCGTTGGTACGCTGGAACGCGATGGCCATGGTAATGCGTACGAACCTGAAAGATTCTGACCTGGGTGGTCACATCTCCAGCTTCGCTTCCAGTGCGACCCTGTATGACATCGGCTTCAACTACTTCTTCCAGGCCCCGACCGACGAACACGGCGGCGACCTGATCTACTTCCAGGGCCACACCTCGCCAGGCGTTTACGCCCGTGCGTTCATGGAAGGCCGCATCACCGAAGACCAGATGAACAACTTCCGCCAGGAAGTCGACGGTCAGGGCCTGTCGTCCTACCCGCACCCTTGGCTGATGCCCGACTTCTGGCAGTTCCCGACCGTATCCATGGGTCTGGGCCCGATCCAGGCGATCTACCAGGCACGCTTCATGAAGTACCTGGAACACCGCGGTTTCATCCAGCCGGGCAAACAGAAAGTCTGGTGCTTCCTGGGCGACGGCGAGTGCGACGAGCCGGAATCCCTGGGCGCAATCTCCCTGGCCGGCCGCGAGAAGCTGGACAACCTGATCTTCGTCATCAACTGCAACCTGCAGCGCCTCGACGGCCCGGTTCGCGGTAACGGCAAGATCATCCAGGAACTCGAAGGCGTGTTCCGCGGCGCTCAGTGGAACGTGACCAAAGTCATCTGGGGCCGTTTCTGGGACCCACTGCTGGCCAAAGACGTCGACGGCATCCTGCAACGTCGCATGGACGAAGTCATCGACGGCGAGTACCAGAACTACAAAGCCAAAGACGGCGCGTTCGTCCGTGAACACTTCTTCAACACGCCTGAACTCAAGGCAATGGTTGCAGACCTGTCCGACGATGAGATCTGGAAACTCAACCGTGGCGGCCACGACCCGTACAAGGTCTATGCGGCGTACCACGAAGCGGTCAACCACAAAGAACAACCTACCGTCATCCTGGCCAAGACCATCAAGGGTTATGGCACTGGTGCCGGCGAAGCGAAGAACACCGCGCACAACACCAAGAAAGTCGATGTTGAAAGCCTGAAGCTGTTCCGCGATCGCTTCGACATTCCGGTAAAAGACGAAGAGCTGGAGAACCTGCCGTTCTTCAAGCCAGAGCCAAACAGCGCCGAAGCCCGCTACCTGAGCGAGCGCCGCACTGCACTGGGCGGTTTCGTACCTCAGCGCCGCGCGCAGAGCTTCAGCGTGCCGACGCCGGATCTGGACACCCTCAAGGCCATCCTCGATGGTTCGGGCGACCGTGAAATTTCCACCACCATGGCCTTCGTGCGGATCCTCGCGCAACTGGTCAAGGACAAGGAAATCGGCCCGCGCATCGTTCCGATCATCCCGGACGAAGCCCGTACCTTCGGTATGGAAGGCATGTTCCGTCAGTTGGGCATCTACTCGTCCGTCGGCCAACTCTACGAGCCAGTCGATAAAGACCAGGTGATGTTCTACAAGGAAGACCAGAAAGGTCAGATCCTTGAAGAAGGCATCAACGAAGCGGGCGCCATGAGCTCCTTCATCGCTGCCGGTACTGCGTATTCCAGCCACAACCAGCCGATGCTGCCGTTCTACATTTTCTACTCGATGTTCGGTTTCCAGCGTATTGGCGACCTGGCCTGGGCCGCTGGCGACAGCCGCACCCGTGGTTTCCTGATCGGCGGCACCGCCGGCCGTACCACCCTGAACGGTGAAGGCCTGCAGCACGAAGACGGTCACAGCCACCTGTTGGCTGCCACCATCCCGAACTGCCGCACCTACGATCCAACCTACGGCTACGAGCTGGCGGTGATCATTCAGGACGGCATGAAGAAGATGACCGAAGAGCAACAGGACATCTTCTACTACATCACCGTGATGAACGAGTCGTACCAGCAGCCAGCCATGCCGGCCGGTGCCGAAGAAGGCATCAAGAAAGGCATGTACCTGCTCGAAGAAGACACCCGCGATGCGGCCCACCACGTACAGCTGATGGGCTCCGGCACCATCCTGCGCGAAGTGCGTGAAGCGGCGAAGATCCTGCGTGAAGAGTTCAACGTTGGCGCCGACGTGTGGAGCGTCACCAGCTTCAACGAACTGCGTCGCGACGGCCTGGCCGTAGAGCGCAGCAACCGTCTGAAACCAGGCCAGAAGCCTAAGCAGAGCTACGTCGAAGAATGCCTGAGCGGCCGTAAAGGTCCGGTCATCGCGTCCACCGACTACATGAAGCTGTTCGCTGAGCAGATCCGCCAGTGGGTACCGTCCAAGGAATTCAAAGTCCTGGGTACCGACGGTTTCGGCCGTAGCGACAGCCGCAAGAAACTGCGTCATTTCTTCGAAGTCGACCGTCATTTCGTGGTGTTGGCAGCCCTGGAAGCACTGGCTGACCGTGGTGATATCGAACCTAAGGTCGTGGCTGAAGCCATCACCAAGTTCGGCATCGACCCGGAAAAACGCAACCCACTGGACTGCTGAGGAGAAACCCTGTGAGCGAACTCATTCGCGTACCTGACATCGGCAGCGGTGAAGGTGAAGTAATTGAACTGTTTGTGAAGGTCGGCGACCGTATCGAAGCCGACCAGAGCATCCTGACCCTGGAATCGGACAAGGCCAGCATGGAAGTGCCGGCCCCGAAAGCCGGCGTCATCAAAAGCCTGAAAGTGAAGCTGGGCGATCGTCTGAAAGAAGGCGACGAACTGCTGGAACTGGAAGTCGAGGGTGCTGCTGAAGCAGCCCCTGCGGCTGCCGCTGCACCTGCTGCAAAAGCTGAGGCCAAACCGGCTGCCGCTCCTGCTGCTGCAGCGCCTGCCACTGCACCTGCTGCCGCTTCGGTTCAGCAAGTGCACGTGCCGGACATCGGTTCGTCGGGCAAGGCTCAGATCATCGAGATCCAGGTCAAGGTCGGCGACACCGTCGAGGCTGATCAATCGTTGATCACCCTGGAATCCGACAAGGCCAGCATGGAAATCCCGTCGCCTGCCGCTGGCGTGGTCAAAGCCATCAGCGTCAAGCTCAACGACGAAGTCGGCACTGGCGACCTGATTCTGGATCTGGAAGTGGCGGGTGCCGCGGCCCCTGCTGCGGCCGCTCCGGCTCAGGCTGCTGCGCCAGCCGCTGCTGCTGCGCCTGCTCCTGCAGCAGCCCCGGCTGCACCGGTGGCTGACAGCGTTCAGGACATTCACGTTCCGGACATCGGTTCGGCCGGCAAGGCCAAGATCATCGAAGTGCTGGTCAAGGCTGGCGACACCGTCGAAGCCGACCAGTCGCTGATCACCCTGGAATCCGACAAGGCCAGCATGGAAATTCCATCGCCTGCCGCCGGCGTGGTGGAAAGCGTTTCCATCAAGCTGGACGACGAAGTCGGCACTGGCGACCTGATCCTCAAGCTGAAAGTCAAAGGCGCGGCGCCTGCTGCTGCCCCGGCTCCAGCTGCCGCTGCGCCAAGTGCTCCAGCGCCAGCCGCTGCTGCTCCGGCTGCCGCTGCACCTGCTGCTGCCACTCCTGCCGCCGCTCCAGCCAAGCCTGGCGCGAAAGTTCACGCCGGCCCTGCCGTGCGTCAACTGGCCCGTGAGTTCGGCGTTGAGCTGAACGCTGTCGGCGCCAGCGGTCCACACGGTCGCATTCTGAAAGAAGACGTGCAGGTTTACGTCAAAGCGATGATGCAGAAGGCCAAGGAAGCACCGGCCGCTGCTGCTGGCGCAACCGGTGGCGCGGGCATCCCGCCGATTCCGGTCGTCGACTTCAGCCGTTTCGGCGAAATCGAAGAAGTGCCGATGACTCGCCTGATGCAGATCGGCGCGTCGAGCCTGCACCGCAGCTGGCTGAACATCCCGCACGTGACTCAGTTCGATTCGGCTGATATCACCGAGCTGGAAGCGTTCCGTGTTGCGCAGAAAGCCGTTGCAGAGAAGGCCGGCGTCAAGCTGACCATCCTGCCGCTGCTGCTCAAGTCCTGCGCACACATGCTCAAGGAGCTGCCGGACTTCAACAGTTCGCTGGCGCCAAGCGGCAAAGCAATCATCCGCAAGAAATACGTCAACATCGGCTTCGCCGTCGACACCCCGGATGGCCTGCTGGTACCGGTCATCAAGAACGTCGACCAGAAGAGCCTGTTGCAACTGGCAGCCGAAGCCGCTGCGCTGGCTGCTAAAGCCCGCGACAAGAAGCTCACCGCTGACGACATGCAAGGCGCCTGCTTCACCATTTCCAGCCTCGGTCACATTGGCGGCACCGGCTTCACGCCGATCGTCAACGCGCCGGAAGTGGCGATCCTTGGTGTTTCCAAGGCAACCATCCAGCCAGTCTGGGACGGCAAAGCCTTCCAGCCGAAACTGATGCTGCCGCTGTCGCTGTCCTACGATCACCGTGTGATCAACGGCGCTGCTGCCGCACGCTTCACCCAGCGTCTGGGCAGCCTGCTGGCGGACATCCGCACCATCCTGCTGTAATCCCAAGCGGCCCTCCGGTAACGGAGGGTCGCTTGTGCTCCACGTTTTCGAGCGCCACACGCTCGTACCTCAACCCCGTCAATTGACGGGGCTTTTTTTGCCTGAAAAAAACCACGCTTGTTTTTTTCCTACAGGTTTTGCTGATATCAGCCACAACCCAAGTCGGCTTCACGCCGATCTTTTTTATCTCCCGCGCAACTAACCTTGGCACGCAATAGTTGTACAACTGCAACTTGCACACATTCATATTTATTCAGCAATCATTCGAATGGATTCGACATGTTAAGACCTACTATCGGCCCTATTATTGGCCACACCACAACTAACCACACACGCATATTCATTCGCGGCGACCGACAAAACAACGCCACTGTGTTTGGCGCAATACGTTATCGCGCCTCCGGAGCGCAACAATGGTCACCCGCACTCTTTACCAAACTTAGCGAACTTCGTGACATGTCAGAAGTTTTCGCACTCAACAACTTGAGCGGCGATACCGAATACGAGTATCAGGCAGGCTGGTTCAGCCCGATGAGTCCGGTTCACACCCAGGACAGTGTCGCGGAGCTACCGCTGCAGTGGCCCAGGGAGATCTACCGGTTCCGCACCCGCTCCAGCAAAGCCTTGCAGGCGCGGGCCTACATCGTCGGCTCTTGCCGCTACTTGCGCATGACCGCAGGCATTGCTTCGCTGCCGCAACTCGGCGACCGGATCTTCGCCTCCATCAATCAATTGATTGAAGGTGCGCAACCGCCGATCAGTGCAACGTTAATGACCGGCGATCAAATCTATGCCGATGACATGAATCTGATTGCACCGGATCGCGAATATAAAGACATACTTGAAAAATACCGCGCAGCCTTCTCCCAGCCCAACATTAAACGACTGATGTCCGGCACCTCTACTTACATGATTCTTGATGATCATGAAATCGAAGATAACTGGCCTGCCAATGCCAGCAAGTCCGACGACAACCTATACCGCAATGCCATGGCCGCCTATGAGTTGTATCAAGCCAGTCACAGCCCGGTACATCCACTCACAACTAACGGTCAGATTGATCGCTCGGTACTTGAGCATTACTGGTATCAGTTCAGCGACGGCGATATCGAATGGTTCGTAACCGACAGTCGCACCCGCCGTAACTTGTCGGCCGATGATCGACGCATCCTCGATGAGGCTCAGGAACAAGCGCTGCTCAAATGGCTGATCAACAGCCCCGCGCGGGTCAAGTTCGTGGTCACCAGCGTGATGTTCTACCCGGATCGCAAACTGCATGGCGATGACGCCTGGAAAGCCTTCCCGGAACAACGGCTGCGCCTGCTGGAAACCATCCGCGCTCGGCAGATCAAAAATGTCGTGTTCATCTCCGGCGACGTGCACGGCTCGCTGACCGCGCGCCTGACCCACAGCGAAGACCCGGACTTCGAAGTCCACACCATCGTTTCTTCGCCGCTGTGCAACAGCAAACTGTTGCCGTATGCCAAGGCCTCCACGTTCATTCTCGATCAGCCACTGGTGCACACGGCTGCGGGCGATTACCGACATGAGCTGACCAGCCAAGTGGTGAGTGAGGACAATTTTGCCCACGTGGTGGTCGAGGCTGATCAGATTTTGGTCAATTACCATGATCGCAATGGCAAAAACCTGCAGTCGATCGTCATAAAACTACGTTAAACCTTAAAAGATCGCAGCCTGCGGCAGCGCTTACACGGAACGCATTCCACTCCAGGAGCTGCCGCAGGCTGCGATCTTTTGCTCTTTTCCATCAGGCGCTGGAGAAATACCCGATGCAGCCGACACATTCTTATAGCACTTGGCCTTCATCACTCTTGTCAGTCAGTGCCGCAATGATGCAACCTTGCCGCAGGCAACAGTAAAGAGGGCGAGAGCCCGGCGCGTTCAGCATATTTCCAAGCGAGTTCCCTTCATGAAGAGCCAGCCCGATGCCGCCAGCCGTATGGTGGCCGAGGTAGTGACGCAGTTGCCTGTGCCCTCGCGGCTCGGCATGCTGCGTTTCGAGCGCTTGAATGAAGCCAGTTGGGCAATGCTGTTTCTTGATCCCAACTGCGAACGCCAGTTCGGCCAACCCGCCGTTGAGCTGTGTGCGCTGGTCGGCTCGCCCTACGCCAGCCTGATGGAGCCGGAAGCACGCTATCAGCAGCATGATGCGATCCAGCAGCAACTCGCCAAAAGTCCGCATTACCTGGTGCGCTACACCCTGCACACCGCCGCGGGTGCGCTGAGCATCCTTGAACTGGGCGAAGCCTATAAACAGCACAATCGTCATCTGCTGCGTGGTTATCTGCTGGCGGTCGATGACGTATTCGACGAAGCGCCGCTGCTGCCCTCCGTCGACCTCGAAACCCAGAACTCCCGCCTGCAAATCGCCCTTGAACTGAACCAGCGCGCCCAGCAGGAACAACTGCAGCACCTCGAGCGCGTGCGCGCCCAGCAAGATCTGATTCTGCTGCTCGCCCGCCAGCGCTACAGCACCCAAAACTCGTTGCAAGAAGCCGCCGAACTGATCACCCGCTGCGCCTGCGATATCTACGAAATCGACTGCGCCAGCCTGTGGAACCTTGAAGGTCAGCAACTGCTGCCAATCTCGGCTTACCACCGCGCCACTCAGGAATACATCCTGCCGGACGTGATCGACATCAGCAGCTTCCCCGATTACATGGAAGCCCTGCACAGCAGCCGCGCCATCGACGCGCACAACGCGATGCGTGACCCGCGCACCCGGGAGATGGCCGAAGCCCTGCGCCCGCGCGACGTCAATGCCATGCTCGACGCCAGTATTCGCGTCGACGGCCAAGTGGTCGGTGTGTTGTGCCTGGAACAGACCGGTGTGACCCGCGCCTGGCAGTCCGATGAAATCGCCTTTGCCGGTGAGCTGGCCGACCAGTTCGCCCAGGTCATCAACAACCACAACCGCCGCACCGCCACCAGCGCCCTGCACCTGTTCCAGCGGGCGGTCGAGCAAAGCGCCAACGCCTTTTTGCTGGTCAACTGCGATGGCGTGGTCGAATACGTCAACCCAAGCTTCACCGCGATTACCCAGTACACCACCGAGGAAGTCCACGGCCAGCGCCTGTCGGAACTGCCGGCCCTGGAAAACCTCAGCGAACTGCTGTTCGACGCGCCCTCGGCGCTGGCCAAGAGCAACAGTTGGCAGGGCGAATTCAAGAGCCGCCGCAAGAACCTCGAACCGTACTGGGGCCAGTTATCGATCTCCAAGGTTTACGGCGACAACCGCGAACTGACCCACTACATCGGCATCTACGAAGACATCACCCAGACCAAACTGGCGCAGCAGCGCATCGAGCGTCTGGCCTACACCGACAACCTGACCAACCTCGGCAACCGCCCGGCGTTTATCCGCAATCTGGACGAACGCTTTGCCCGGGATAGCGATACGCCGATCAGCCTGTTGCTGGTCGACATCGACAATTTCAAGCGGATCAACGACAGTCTCGGCCACCAGACCGGCGACAAACTGCTGATCAGCCTCGCCCGGCGCTTGCGCAACAGCCTGAGCCCGAGCGGCAGTCTCGCCCGCTTCGCCAGTAACGAATTCGCCGTGTTGCTCGACAACACCGACCTTGAAGCCGGCCAGCAGATCGCCAGCCAATTGCTGATGACCCTCGACAAGCCGATGTTCGTCGACAACCAGTTGATCAGCGTCACCGGCTCCGTAGGCCTGGCCTGTGCGCCGCTGCACGGTCGCGATCCGCAGACCCTGATGCGTAACGCCGGTTTGGCGCTGCACAAGGCCAAAGCCAACGGCAAACATCAGGTGCAAGTCTTCACCGAGGCGCTGAACGCCGAGGCCAGTTACAAACTGTTCGTCGAGAACAACCTGCGCCGTGCCCTGACCCAGAACGAACTGGACGTGTTCTACCAGCCCAAGCTGTGCCTGCGCAGCGGTCGCCTGCTGGGCATGGAAGCGCTGCTGCGCTGGAACCACCCGGAACGCGGCATGATCCGCCCGGATCAGTTCATCAGCGTTGCTGAAGAGACCGGCCTGATCATCCCGATCGGCAAGTGGATAGCCCGCCAGGCCTGCCGCATGAGCAAAGCGTTGACCGCCGCCGGCCTGGGCAACCTGCAAGTGGCGATCAACCTGTCGCCGAAACAGTTTTCCGACCCGGATCTGGTCGCCTCCATCGCCAACATCCTCAAGGAAGAAGCGCTGCCGGCCAATCTGCTGGAGCTTGAGCTGACCGAAGGCCTGCTGCTGGAAGCCACCGAAGACACGCACTTGCAACTCGACCAGCTCAAGCGTCTGGGCCTGACCCTGGCCATGGACGACTTCGGCACCGGTTACTCGTCGCTCAGCTACCTGAAGAAATTCCCGATCGACATCATCAAGATCGATCGCAGCTTCATCCACGAAATCCCCGACAACCAGGACGACATGGAAATCACCTCCGCCGTGATCGCCATGGCCCACAACCTGAAACTCAAAGTTGTGGCAGAAGGCATCGAGACCGCCGAGCAACTGGCGTTCCTGCGTCGCCACCGCTGCGACGTCGGCCAGGGCTACCTGTTCGACCGGCCGATCCCGGGTGCCGAACTGATCCAGGCACTCAAGCGCTATCCGCGCGGCCCGCTCTGCCTGTAACCCCTCCCCCGTGAGAAACCCGCACATTTTGACTAGTGATTAACTGGGCATCATTGGGCACACTGGCGGTCTGACTTTTTACATCCCATCCTGACTGAGAGGAACGATCATGGTTCTGCGCTCGGAAATTCTGGTGAACAAAAACGTGCTCCCGACTAAAGAACAAGCTCTGCCCGGCCGCGAAACCGCGATGACCCTGCCTGAAAAGCACTTCGTCTTCGAAGAAACCCCGCTGCTTGGCCCGTTTTTCCAGGACGTCGATTTTGCGATTTTCGGTCTGGGCTGCTTCTGGGGCGCAGAACGTCGCTTCTGGCAACGTGAAGGCGTGGTCAGCACCGTGGTCGGTTACGCCGGCGGCTTCACACCGAACCCGACTTACGAAGAAGTCTGCTCGGGCCTGACCGGTCACGCCGAAGTGGTGCTGGTGGTGTATGACAAGGACAAGGTCAGCTACGAAGAGCTGCTGGCGATGTTCTGGGAACTGCACAACCCGACGCAGGGCATGCGGCAGGGCAACGATATCGGCACGCAGTACCGCTCGGTGATCTATGCGACCAGCCCGGAACACCTGGACGCAGCGCTGAAGAGCAAGGCGACCTATCAGGCTGAACTGTCGAAGGCGGGCCTGGGTGAAATCAGCACCGAGATCGAACAGGCGCCAACCGTGTACTTCGCCGAGGCGTATCACCAGCAATACCTGGCGAAAAACCCTGAAGGCTACTGCGGGATCGGCGGCACCGGCGTGTGCATGCCACCGAGCCTGGCGGGTAATTAAACCCCTTTGCTAATCGTTCCCATGCTCCGCGTGGGAACGATCACTCAGTGATCAACTCTCGGCAATCAACCAATCCATCTGCCACCCACCCTGAGTCTGCCCAAGCTTCTTGGACAACCACGGCAGCAGCTCACGCAATTCTTCCTCCAGCCCCCACGGCGGATTGGCAATCGCCATCCCGGAGCCGTTCAAGCTGTTCGGCGTATCCAGCGGATGCACCAGCAACTCCACGCGCAACAACTTCGGCGCACCGGTGCCGGCCAGATCCTGATAGAAACGTCGCAGCGCACGCTGATCCTTCACCGGATACCAGATCGCCGCCACAGTTTGACGCATCCGGCCAATGGCCTCTTTCATCGACGCCGCACACCGCTGCATCTCATCGAGCTGTTCGAACGGCGGATCAATCAACATCACCGCACGCTTCTCCTGCACCGGCAGCATTGCCCGCGCCACATGCCAGCCCTCGCCCAGATGAACCTTCACCCGACGATCACCGGCCATGTTGTCCTTGAGCAGCACGCCGTCTTCCGGGTGCTTCTCATTGAGCATCACCCGATCTTGTGGGCGCGTCAGGCGCCGCGCCAGCTCCGGCGAGCCCGGGTAATAGCGCAACTGGCCATCCGGGTTCATCTCGTGCAGCACCTTCATGTAGTCGGCGGTCAGCGCCGGCAGGTCCGGCTGATCCCACAAGCGCGCGATGCCTTCCAGGTACTCGCCGGTACGGTTGGCCTGATCGCCCTGCAAGTCATACAGACCGATGCCGGCGTGGCTGTCGAGATAGGCAAACGGCTGCTCCTTGCGCGACATCAGGGCGATGAGGCGGGTCAAGGTCAGGTGTTTGAACACATCGGCGTGATTGCCGGCATGGAAGGCGTGACGATAATTCATGATTGCTCCTGCGAAGGCCGCGAAGTTTACCTTTTACCGGGCGGCAAGTCAGGGGTTGGCGGCCGAGCGGCCTCTTACACGTTAAGAATCTGGCCCAATACCCGTGGCGAGGGGATTTATCCCCGATGGGCTGCGCAGCAGCCCCCGATGCTGCCCACGCGGTGTGTCTGGTGCATCGCGATGACAGGTCTTAGGGCCGCTTCGCTGCCCATCGGGGATAAATCCCCTCGCCACAGGTCATTTATCTCGCTTAACTGGCAGGTCACCTCGACAGGAAGTCAAACCCATGCGTCGCCCACTTATTTTTTCTCTGTCCCTGATCTGCTCAATGCACGCCGTTTCGGGCGAAAGTCACAGAGCGCAGGCTCGCCAAATGCTCAAGAACTACGGCTTGAGTCACTGCATCCTGAAGCCATTCAATGAAAATTCAGAGCTGGAAAAAGACATCGGTCTGTCCGCTGGCGCCTACTCGTTCATGGGCAAAGGCATGCATACCGTCCTGCAAAATGAAGACACGCTGCAAGTGCTGCACGATCCATATAAAGAAACCAGAAACTATGTGTATGCGGCCTATGAGCAGACCCCGTCGATCAGCAAACACTCGAACAGTAATGTCGTTTTTTATGGGTGCCTGGAGGTCTACAACTCAGAGGCTTTCGAGAGTTTTATCAAGACTCAGGATCGGTACATTGCAGACTGACTGCCGCACCCTCAATGTCAAAAGATCGCAGCCTCCGGCAGGCTGCGATCTTTTGATCTTGCTCCTGGAAACTCAGGAAGGCATCGCGCGCAACCGCTTGCCGATGACATCGAGTACATCACAGCCGTCGCGCAACGGGATCACGCAGAGCTGGGCGAAGTCGCTGAGGATGACGGAGTCGCATTCGACCGAGCCGCGCATGCACATGTTTTCCAGCACCTGGACGACGGTGCGGATGCGATGGTTGGCAGCGTCCATCAGGATGTCGGAGGGGACGTGGGTGTCGATGAACAGGGTGGGCATGTCGCTGCAGTTGCCGGTCAGGGCCATGAAGCGGTTGTCGGGATGGGGGATGATTTTTTCGTAGGGTGGATCGGGATGCAAAGTCGTCATTTTGTTATCTCCATGATTGATAAACGTAAGTCGCCAACGCACCTTCCTACAGGTTTGGGTGGCAGCTGTGCGCAAGAGTAGGAACCGAGCAATCATGGACCTCGGTCACGCCTAAGCGTGTCCCACGCACAGCCGCCGCGAACGATCTTACGGACTTGAATCAAGTGCCGCAAAAATCCAACGAACTGTAACGCCATGAAAGCGAGGGTTCCTACACCCTGCCACCACTCTCGCAGTGACAACGAAAAGACTATCCCTGCAACCCTTCGCCCACCAGTTCATGAAAACCGCCGCAACTCGAAGGAAACGTCCGAGGCCTTCGCCCGGAAATGTCACTCCAACTCTGCCAGCAAATACGCCAACAACGCCGATTGCGACGATTCTTCCGACGTTGAACGCTGAAAAAACTGCCCGATCTTGCAGCGCAAAACCGCCTCGGGAAACGCCTCGAACAATGCCGGATGCTCCTCGCTCAGCCACTGCACAACGTTACCGACTCGGACGTCATCCCCCGCCGAAGCCAACACCGAATCAGGCACCGCCCACCAAGGAAACACCCGCCCCGAAACCTGCGACCGTCCGCCGATTTCCAAGGCCTGACCATTGATCAGTCCGCGTGAAATTACTGGCAAAAGCTGCGCCGCTTCCACCGCATCGGACTGCAAAATCGGCAGCAAAAACCGCCCATCCCAAAACCGGAAAAACACCGCTTTCCCGTCCGGCATCAGCACCTGCGTCAGGCTGCGAAAGTGCTCGACCACCACTTCCAGGCTCGCCGAAGACACCGCCAACCAGCCCCAGTCACGGGACTCGGTAGCCGCCACCCAATCCAGAAACTCACTGTCCGCCGCGACAATTCCCACATAGGGCATCACCACGTCCCACTCGGCGTAAATCGTGTCCGCCCAGATCGGATTCGACGTCATCAGGGGCGGTTTGGCATCGCTGGCGTTACTGAAGATCGCGAACAACTGCTCCGACGGCTTCAACGGCTGACGCGCCAGCCATGCGCGGGGCTCAACAAAGTCAGGCTGCACAGACACCGTCCTTGCAACGCTCACATTCTTCGCAGAATGGCGCATCACCTTTGAAACTCATGATTTGCGCGGCCGTCAGCATCGCCGCCGGCGCTGCCGCCAATGTATCCGGCAACCCCGGCACACTCGGCGCGGCACTCATCGCCGCCATCGGCGCGCCACCCACAACAATCGGTACGCTGCTGAAAATCCCGCCGGGGCCGATGTTGATCCATTGCCCGCCGGCCTGAATCGTCGCGCTGGCGCCGCCATCGATCACCACTTGCTGGCCGGCGCTGACGTGGAATTGCGCACTGGCGCTGGTCGCCTGGTTGCTCACGCGGATATGCCGATCGCCCGCCACCGTCAGATGATCGTCCTGCTTGACTTCGGTCTGGCGCTGGCCGTGGGTGATGCGTTGTTCATCAGCCTTCAATTCATGCTTGGCCATGCCCGTGACGACGATGCTGCGCTGGTTATCGACCTGCACCTGTTGATCGTGCAGCACATGCTGGGTCCAGTTGCGTTGGGCGCGCAGGTAGATTTCCTCGGCGCCTTTTTTGTCCTCGATGCGCAGTTCGTTGTAACCCCCGCCACCGGGGCTGCTCTGGCTGCGGAAGATACTGCGGGTCTTGTCGGCGGGGAGATCCAGCGGCACCGGGGTGGCGGCATTGGGCAAACAGCCCATGACCAGCGGCTTGTCGGCATCGGCATCGATGAAACCGACCAGCACTTCCATGCCGACCCTCGGGATCAGCACGCTGCCGTAACGGTCATGCGCCCAACCGGTGGCGACGCGCAGCCAGCAACTGGAATGCTCGTTGAGTTCGCCGTCGCGATCCCAGGCCAGTTGCACCTTGACCCGGCCAAACTCGTCGCAGTGGATTTCGCTGTCCTGCGGCCCGGTGACAACTGCGGGCTGATAGCCGAGCATGCGCGGCTTTTCCGGCCCCAGGGCTGGCCGGAAGAACGCGTCCCACGGTGTCGCGAGAAAGGTATTACGGTAACCCTGGAATGCTTCCCCATCGCTGGTCACCGACTCTTCCAGCACTTGCGGCTGTCGACCACGGTGTTCGATGGCCGTCAGTAACCAGAGATCGTTCCAGTCGTTACGCGGATGCTCGGTCAGTTGCAGGAAATGTCCGCAAACCAGCGCGGATTCGTCGCTGATGCCCTCGGCCTGACGGTAATCGGCGACATGCCTTTCAAGCGCTCGTTGGGCCAGGTGTTTGCCGGTGTCACGATCATTGAATTGGCCGGGAAAGTGGTAGTCCTCCAGCACCGGGCGCAGCTCGCCATCGATGCGGCTTTCCAGTTGCAGGCGCGGCTTCTCAAAGTTGTAGTCGCGCCGGGTGACCACGCTGGTGCGGGTTTCCACGCGCACATTGAAGCGCTTGATTGCCGGCGCCCCGGCCGACATGCCGCTACCAGGCAGATAAAGCGTTGGCTCGGCCAATCGCGGGAACACGGTTTGATCGTCGCCAAACACCAACAGATGTCCGTCGGGGCTGTGCTGAAAGTGGTAGTGAATGCCGACTTCGGCACACAGGCGCTGGATAAACGCCAGATCGCTCTCGGCGTACTGCACGCAATACTCACGCTCCGGGTAGTCGCTGCCGAGGCGGAATTCGAAGGCGTCGCGCAGGATCGCGTGATCCTTGAGGATCTGCGCCACGATCTGCGGCACGCTTTGGTGCTGGAATATCCGCTGATTGATCCGGTGTCCGAGGTACGTCAGACGCGGGACAAGGCTGACGTGATAGCGCGTCAGACGTTTCCCGGAGTCGCCCTGCCCGACCTGATAAATCTGACCGTGAACACCGGAACCGTCAGCATCAAAACTCAGAAACGCCTGACAGTGCAGCAGGCTTTCGAGATCCAGATCCGGCCGTTCGCTGACCAGTTCCAGCTCGAAACGAAAGGGTTGGCTGATGGCTTCCTTGCCCGTGAACTCAAGGACTTTGAGGTCATGCTGGGCGCCTTCGAGGGTCAACGTGAAACGCGGTTGATTGGCAGGCGCGAACATCCGATGTCTCTCTGCAGAATGAGGGCGGGCGATTCTGCATGAGGGGCGAGGGGTGTTGAGCGGGTGACGGGAAAATCAGATTTGCCCTACTTTTACTGTCGAATAGTCCTCCGAAAATCGGCGCATCCGACTACAGACACAAGCCCTAAAAAACAACATCGCCCAACTGTGGGAGCGAGCCTGCTCGCGAAGGCGGCGTGTCAGTCGCCGAATTTATTGAATGATCAATTGCATTCGCGAGCAGGCTCGCTCCCACAGGGTGATCTGCGGTGAGTCAGATAAATATCACAGGCACAAAAAAACGGCCCGCCTCCTTGTAGGAGACGGGCCGTTTGTTTGTGAGCCTAAGCCCAATGCATCACTTGTTCAGGTGGAAATCTTTTTCCGCCGCTTCGAAGCGCTGCACCATGCCTTTGGATGGCTCGCCCATCTTGCTGACGATGAAGATGGCCAAACTGGCGAAGATGAAGCCCGGGATGATTTCGTACAGACCCATCACTTCCCAGTGCTTCCACGCCACCACGGTGATCGCGCCGACCAGGATACCGGCCAGTGCGCCGTCGCGGGTCATGCCTTTCCAGATTACCGAGATCAGCACAACCGGGCCGAACGCAGCACCGAAACCGGCCCAGGCGTAAGACACCAGACCCAGTACACGGTTATCCGGGTTGGCAGCCATTGCGATGGCGATCAGTGCAACCAGCAACACCATGGCGCGGCCGACCCAGACCAGTTCGGTCTGCGAAGCGGATTTACGCAGGAAGGTCTTGTAAAAGTCTTCGGTCAGGGCGCTCGAGCACACCAGCAACTGGCAGCTCAGGGTGCTCATGACGGCAGCCAGAATGGCCGACAGCAGCACGCCAGCAATCCATGGGTTGAACAGCAGTTTGGCCAGCTCGATAAACACGCGCTCGTGGTTCTCGGTCACGGGACCGGCAACTTCCGGGTGTGCCGAGAAGTAAGCGATACCGAAGAAGCCCACGGCTACAGTGCCGCCCAGGCACAGGATCATCCAGGTCATGGAGATGCGACGGGCGTTGGCAATCGACTTCACCGAGTCAGCGGCCATGAAACGCGCAAGGATGTGCGGCTGACCGAAGTAGCCCAGACCCCAGCCCAGCAGCGAGATGATGCCGATGAAGGTGGTGCCCTTGAGCATGTCGAAGTTGCTTGGGTCGTTGGCTTCGATCGCCAGGAACGTGGTGTCGACGCCGCCGGTAGCCAGCAGGACGATGATCGGCGTCAGGATCAGCGCAAAGATCATCAGCGTGGCTTGTACGGTGTCAGTCCAGCTCACCGCGAGGAAACCGCCCACGAAGGTGTAGGCAATGGTCGCTGCAGCACCGGCCCACAATGCCGTCTCGTAGGACATGCCGAAGGTGCTTTCGAACAAGCGAGCGCCAGCGACGATGCCGGAAGCGCAGTAGATGGTGAAGAACACCAGAATCACGATCGCCGAGATGATCCGCAGCAGGCCGCTTTTATCTTCGAAACGGCTGGCGAAGTAGTCTGGCAGAGTCAGTGCATCACCGTTGTGCTCGGTCTGCACACGCAGACGGCCGGCGACAAACAGCCAGTTCAGGTAGGCACCGACGATCAGGCCGATGGCGATCCAGCTTTCGGACAGACCGGACATGTAGATGGCGCCCGGCAGGCCCATCAGCAACCAGCCGCTCATGTCGGAAGCACCGGCAGACAAAGCCGTCACGACGCTGCCCAAGCTACGGCCGCCAAGAATATAGTCAGAAAGGTTGTTGGTGGAGCGATAGGCCATGAGGCCGATCAGCACCATTGCTGCGATGTAGATCACGAACGTGATCAGTGTTGGATTGCTTACGCTCATTGAGTTACGCCCTGGCTTTGTTTTTATGTAGCAGCGGTGGTGAATCGCGCACAAACGAGGATGTTTGGCAGACGATTCCGGATCCCGCGCATTTAGGACTGATGTTTCCCCAGGAAAGCCACCAGCCGGTACACCGGATTTCCCGGTTGCACCTTGGGCGCGAATGCTATGCAACAAATCAAATAAGGTGCAACCAGTTTCGAGCGAATAAGTTGCACCTAGTCGGATTTCCTCCTGAAAGCGTCGTTCTTGCTCCCTTTTAGCGCAGTCGCGCCCGTTTCTCAGAAGCAAATGCACCTAGTAAGAGCAGCACTTTCGTACCAGAAAATAATTCCTGACGAGCTGCTTATTATTCCGACAAAAAAAGGGTTGCACCCGGTTGCACCTCTTTCAGCGCACGGCTAATCTTGCGGCCAGCTGATGCCACGCAACTGTGGCAACCATGAGGATAAAAATATGGCTACCACCACCCTTGGGGTCAAACTCGATGACCCGACCCGCGAGCGCCTTAAAGCTGCCGCGACCTCGATTGATCGCACACCGCACTGGCTGATCAAGCAGGCAATTTTCAATTACCTGGAAAAACTCGAGGGTGGTGCAACCCTGACCGAGCTGAACGGCTTGTCCGCCAAGGACGCCGACGACGCGGGCGAAGTCCACAACGATCACGCTCACCAATGCTTCCTCGAATTCGCCGAAAGCATCCTGCCGCAGTCGGTACTGCGCGCGTCGATCACCGCTGCGTACCGTCGCCCTGAGCCGGAAGTCGTGCCGATGCTGATCGAGCAGGCTCGCCTGCCGGCACCGATGGCCGAAGCCACCAACAAACTCGCCGCCTCTATCGCAGAAAAACTGCGTAACCAGAAAAGTGCCGGCGGTCGTGCAGGCATTGTTCAGGGTCTGCTGCAGGAATTCTCCCTGTCGTCCCAGGAAGGCGTGGCGCTGATGTGCCTGGCCGAAGCGCTGCTGCGTATCCCGGACAAAGGCACTCGCGATGCGCTGATCCGCGACAAGATCAGCACCGGCAACTGGCATCCGCATTTGGGCAACAGCCCTTCGCTGTTCGTCAACGCCGCCACCTGGGGTCTGCTGCTGACCGGCAAACTGGTGTCGACTCACAATGAAGCTGGCCTGACCTCGTCGCTGAGCCGCATCATCGGCAAGAGCGGCGAGCCGATGATCCGCAAGGGCGTCGACATGGCCATGCGCCTGATGGGCGAGCAGTTCGTCACCGGCGAAACCATCGCTGAAGCACTGGCCAACGCGAGCAAGTTCGAAGCCAAGGGCTTCCGCTACTCCTACGACATGCTCGGCGAAGCGGCACTGACCGAACACGACGCGCAGAAGTACCTCGCCTCGTACGAACAAGCCATCCACTCGATCGGCAAAGCCTCCCACGGTCGTGGGATTTATGAAGGCCCGGGCATTTCCATCAAGCTGTCGGCACTGCACCCGCGTTACAGCCGTGCGCAGTACGAGCGTGTGATGGACGAGCTGTACCCGCGCCTGTTGTCGCTGACCCTGCTGGCCAAGCAATACGACATCGGCCTGAACATCGACGCCGAAGAAGCCGATCGCCTGGAGCTGTCGCTGGATCTGCTCGAGCGCCTGTGCTTTGAGCCGCAACTGACGGGCTGGAACGGCATCGGTTTCGTGATTCAGGCTTACCAGAAGCGTTGCCCGTACGTGATCGACTACGTGATCGATCTGGCACGCCGCAGCCGTCATCGTCTGATGATCCGCCTGGTGAAAGGCGCGTACTGGGACAGCGAAATCAAGCGCGCCCAGGTCGAAGGTCTGGAAGGCTATCCGGTCTACACCCGCAAGGTGTACACCGACGTTTCCTACATCGCTTGCGCACGCAAACTGCTGTCGGTGCCGGAAGTCATCTACCCGCAGTTCGCCACGCACAACGCCCACACCCTGTCGGCCATTTACCACATCGCCGGTCAGAACTATTACCCGGGCCAGTACGAATTCCAGTGCCTGCACGGCATGGGCGAACCGCTTTACGAGCAGGTTGTAGGCAAAGTTTCCGAAGGCAAGCTGAACCGTCCGTGCCGCGTGTACGCTCCGGTCGGTACGCACGAAACCCTGCTGGCCTATCTGGTTCGTCGCCTGCTGGAAAACGGCGCCAACACTTCGTTCGTCAACCGCATCGCCGACCAGTCGATTTCGATTCAAGAGCTGGTGGCCGATCCGGTTGCTCAGATCGAGCAGATGGCGACCGTGGAAGGTGGTTTCGGCCTGCCGCACCCGCGTATCCCGCTGCCGCGTGACCTGTATGGCTCCGAGCGCGCCAACTCCAGCGGTATCGACATGGCCAACGAACATCGTCTGGCGTCCTTGTCTTGCGCGTTGCTCGCCACCGCGCACAACAACTGGAAAGCCGCGCCGATGCTCGGTTGCGCTTCCAGCAGTGAAGCCCCGGCACCGGTGCTGAACCCGGCAGATCACCGCGATGTGGTCGGCCACGTTCAAGAAGCCACTGTCGAAGACGTCGACAACGCCATTCAATGCGCCCTGAATGCTGCGCCGATCTGGCAGGCCACCCCGCCGGCCGAACGCGCCGCGATTCTGGAGCGTGCCGCTGATTTGATGGAAGGCGAGATCCAGCCGCTGATGGGCCTGCTGGCCCGTGAAGCCGGCAAAACCTTCGCCAACGCCATCGCTGAAGTCCGCGAAGCCGTCGACTTCCTGCGTTATTACGCAGTGCAGGCGCGCAACGATTTCAGCAACGACGCCCACCGCCCACTGGGTCCGGTGGTGTGCATCAGCCCGTGGAACTTCCCGCTGGCGATTTTCAGCGGTCAAGTAGCAGCGGCACTGGCTGCCGGGAACCCGGTATTGGCCAAACCGGCCGAACAGACTCCGCTGGTCGCTGCACAAGCCGTGCGTTTGCTGCTCGAAGCCGGGATTCCGGAAGGCGTGCTGCAATTGCTGCCGGGTCGCGGTGAAACCGTCGGCGCCGGTCTGGTGGGTGATGAGCGCGTCAAAGGCGTGATGTTCACCGGCTCCACCGAAGTCGCTCGCTTGCTGCAACGCAACATCGCCGGTCGCCTCGACAACCAGGGCCGTCCGATTCCGCTGATCGCCGAAACCGGTGGCCAGAACGCGATGATCGTCGACTCGTCGGCCCTCACCGAACAAGTCGTGATCGACGTAGTGTCCTCGGCGTTCGACAGCGCCGGTCAGCGTTGCTCGGCACTGCGCGTGCTGTGCTTGCAGGAAGATTCCGCGGATCGCGTCATCGAAATGCTCAAAGGTGCGATGGCTGAAAGCCGTCTCGGCAACCCTGAGCGTCTGTCCGTGGACATTGGCCCGGTGATCGACGCCGAAGCCAAGGCTGGCATCGACAAGCACATCCAGGGCATGCGCGATAAAGGTCGCAACGTGTACCAGGTGGCCATTGCCGACAGCGAAGAAGTCAAACGCGGCACCTTCGTCATGCCGACCCTGATCGAACTGGAAAGCTTCGACGAACTGCAACGCGAAATCTTCGGCCCGGTGCTGCACGTGGTGCGCTACAAGCGCAAAGAGATCGATCAGTTGATCGGTCAGATCAATGCGTCCGGTTACGGTCTGACCCTCGGCGTGCATACCCGTATCGACGAGACCATCGCCAAGGTGATCGACAACGTCAACGCCGGTAACGTCTACGTCAACCGCAACATCGTCGGTGCCGTGGTCGGCGTGCAGCCGTTCGGCGGCGAAGGCCTGTCGGGTACGGGTCCGAAGGCCGGTGGTCCGCTGTATCTGTACCGTTTGCTGTCGACTCGTCCTACCGACGCTATCGAACAATCCTTCGCTCGCGGTGATGCTGCCGTGGCACCGGACGTTCGCCTGCGCGACGCCATGAGCAAGCCGCTGAACGCCCTGAAAGCCTGGGCCGACAGCAACAAGTTTGCCGACCTGAGCACCCTGTGTGTGCAGTACGCCGCACAATCGCAGAGCGGCATCACTCGTGTGCTGGCCGGCCCGACCGGTGAGAAGAACAGCTATGCGATTCTGCCGCGCGAGCACGTGCTGTGCCTGGCGGACGTCGAAGGCGATCTGCTGACACAACTGGCGGCGGTATTGGCCGTAGGCGGTTCGGCGGTATGGCCGGAGTCCGACATCAGCAAGGCATTGTTCGCACGCCTGCCGAAGGACATTCAGTCGCGGATCAAGCTGACTTCCGACTGGAACAAGGACGAAGTGGTGTTTGATGCGGTTCTGCATCACGGCCATTCCGACCAGTTGCGCGGGGTCTGCCAGCAGATCGCCAAGCGTGCCGGCGCAATTGTTGGCGTTCAGGGCTTGTCCCAGGGCGAGACCAACATTGCCCTGGAGCGTCTGGTGATCGAGCGGGCGTTGAGTGTTAACACCGCTGCGGCGGGTGGTAATGCGAGCTTGATGACCATCGGTTAAACCGCTGCAAATCCAGGCGACCGCAATGGTCGCCTGACATCAAATCCCCTAAAGAAGATCAAAAGATCGCAGCCTTCGGCAGCTCCTACACCGTCCCATGTAGGAGCTGCCGAAGGCTGCGATCTTTTGCCTCTGTATCACGCCCATCAATCATCCTGTTCACACTTCATAAGCAAGCCTAGACTCGGCCCAACCCCAATTTCAGGTAGGCCGCCATGTCCGAGACGCTGCTCAGTTCCCGCAATCTGGCTTTCGAGCTGTATGAAGTCCTTGATGCCGAGGGCCTGACCCGGCGTGAGCGCTTTGCCGAACACAACCGCGAGACCTTCGACGCTGCCATCGGCACCGCGCGCAGCATCGCCGAGAAGTATTTCGCGCCGCACAACCGCAAGGGCGACGAGAACGAGCCGCGCTACGAGGACGGCAAGGCGATTCTGATTCCCGAGGTGAAGCCGGCGGTGGATGCCTTCCTTGAGGCTGGCTTCCTCAACGCCGCGCGAAGTTTCGACGCCGGCGGCATGCAACTTCCTACACTGCTGTCGCAAGCCTGCTTCGCGCATTTCCAGTCGGCCAACGCCGCTTCGACTTCGTACCCGTTCCTGACCATGGGTGCGGCCAACCTGATCGAGAGTTTCGGCACTGACGAGCAAAAACAGCGCTTCCTGCAACCGATGATCGACGGGCGTTTCTTCGGCACCATGGCCCTGACCGAGCCGCACGCCGGCTCATCGCTGTCGGATATTCGTACCCGCGCCGAGCCTGCGTCCGACGGCACTTATCGCCTCAAGGGCAACAAAATCTTTATTTCCGGCGGCGACCACCCGCTCTCGGAAAACATCGTGCACATGGTCCTGGCCAAGCTGCCGGACGCTCCGCCGGGGGTGAAAGGCATTTCGCTGTTTATCGTGCCGAAGTTTCTGGTCAACGATGACGGCAGCCTCGGCGAGCGCAACGATGTGCTGCTGGCCGGGCTGTTCCACAAGATGGGCTGGCGCGGCACGACGTCAACCGCGCTGAACTTCGGCGATAACGGTCAGTGTGTCGGCTATCTGGTGGGCAAGCCGCACCATGGCTTGAGCTACATGTTCCAGATGATGAACGAGGCACGGATCGGCGTCGGCATGGGCGCGGTGATGCTCGGTTACGCCGGTTACCTGTATTCGCTGGAGTACGCCCGCGAACGTCCGCAAGGCCGGGTGCCGGACAGCAAGGACCCAAGCACCGCGCCGGTGGCGATCATTCAGCACGCCGATGTCAGACGCATGCTGCTGACGCAAAAGTCCTACGTCGAAGGGGCGTTTGACCTCGGCCTGTACGCCGCGCGGTTGTTCGATGACACCACGACGCTTGAGACCGAAGCCGAGCGTAAGCAGGCCCATGAGCTGTTGGACTTACTGACGCCGATCGTCAAATCCTGGCCATCGGAGTTTTGCCTGAAGGCCAACGAACTGGCGATCCAGATCCTCGGCGGCCACGGTTACACCCGCGAATATCCGGTGGAGCAGTATTACCGCGACAACCGCTTGAACCCGATCCACGAAGGCACCCACGGCATTCAGTCGCTGGACTTGCTCGGGCGCAAACTGGCGCAGAACGGCGGTGCCGGGCTCAAGCAATTGGTTCGCCTGATTGCCGACTCCGCCGAACGCGCTACGGCGTACGAATCGCTGACTGCATTGCGCGAGCCGCTGGAGAAACTGGTGGCACGCCTGCAAGTCGTGACCCTCGGTTTGCTCACCGATCTGGCGCAAGGCAAAGTCAACAGCAGCCTGGCGAATTCGGCGCTGTACCTGAAAGTGTTCGGGCACACGGTGATTGGCTGGCGCTGGCTGGAACAGGCGATTCGCGCCGAGGAAGGCTTGGCCAAAGGAAATGCGGCGGATGCTGACTTCTATAAGGGCAAGTTGCAGGCGGCGCGGTATTTCCTGACGTGGGAAGTGCCGGGTTGTCACCATGAACTGGCATTGCTGGAGGCGCGGGATGATACGTGCCTCAACATGCGGGATGAGTGGTTCTGATCCGGGTTTTATTAAGCGGCTGAAATCCATTCGCGAGCAGGCTCGCTCCCACAGGGTTTTGTGTTGTTCACAGCCCAATGTGGGAGCGAGCCTGCTCGCGAAGGCGTCAGTTCAAACAACATACCTTTCAGGACAGTTTGAACCCACCCATCTGCCGCGCCAGATCATCCGCCAACCGCTGCAACATCTGACAATCCTCGCGACACGCCCGAACCTCACCCGCCGTCGCCCGGGCCAGATCGGAAATCCCCTGCACGTTTCGGTTGATCTCCTCGGTCACGGCCGACTGCTCTTCCGTCGCCGTTGCCACCTGATGGTTCATGTCACTGATGCGCTCGACCTGCCCGGTAATCGCGGTCAACGACGCGCCGGTGCGCTGGCTAGATTCAACCCCCGTGCCCGTTGCAGCCTGACCGGTGCGCATCGACGATACGGCGTTTTCCGCACCTTGCTTGAGGCTGCCGATCATCTGCTGAATCTCATCGGTAGACGCCTGAGTCCGTCGCGCCAATGTCCGCACTTCGTCCGCCACCACCGCAAAACCACGCCCCATGTCGCCGGCACGCGCCGCTTCGATGGCGGCGTTCAGCGCCAACAGATTGGTCTGTTCAGAAACCCCACGAATCACCGCCAACACCGAATCGATGGACGCCACTTGATTGGCCAGTTCCCCCACCGCGCCGGCCGCCACGCCGATTTCGTCGGACATGCTTTCTATATGCCGGATCGAACCACCCACCACTTCCCGCGCCTGCATCGCTTCATCCCGAGCGGTTTGCGAGGCGAGCGCTGCGTTGCCGGCGTTCTGGGCGATTTCCTGCACGGTCAGGCCCATTTCGTGGACGGCGGTGGCAACCATGTCGGTCATTTCCTGTTGGCGGCCGGAACGCTCGGCGGTGTTTTCCACCACTTTCGCCACTTGGCTGACGGCCGTGCGCAGACGCTCGCTGGTGGTCAGCACTTCGCCGATCATCCCGCGCTGACTGTCGAGGAAGCGATTGAAGCCACGGGCCAGATCGCCCAGCTCATCGGCACGGCTGGAATCTAACCGGTGGGTCAAATCTCCCCCACCGCTACCGATTGCTACCAGTGCCGCTGTTACCTGACGAATCGGCCGCACCAGCCCTTGGGCCAGCCAGACCACCAGCGCCAGGCATACCAGCGCCACCGCCAGACCAATGCCGCCGCTCATCCACATCGCCTTGCGCGCTTCGGCATAGATCTGCGCCTGTGGCACTTCGGCCACCAGCGTCCAGCCCAGGTCGCGCAACGGCAGGCTGAAGGCGAGGAAGTCTTCGCCATCGCGCTGGAAGCTGCTGGTCACGGCAGCTGCCTTTGAGGTAGAGAGCTGACCGAGGACCGATTGCGCCGCCGAAGCGCCAATCTGCTCGCTCAGGGTGCGTTTGCCACTGAACTGCGCCTCAGGATGCACCTGAATCAAACCGTCGGAACGCACGAGATAGACCTTGCCGCGCTCGCCAAAGCTGAAGTTGTGGATCAGCTCCGACAGCTCTTTCATGCTCAGCCCCAGCCCTGCGACACCGACCACTTTGCCGGCCTGCTCGACCTTCAAATCGATGAACAGCGCCAATTCGCCGGTGGCGCCATCGTTGTCGATATTGAGGGTGCGCGGCTGATTGCTGTCGAGGAAAGAATAAAACCAGGCATCGGCCGGCTTGGCCCGACTCAGGGTGCGATCCAGGCCTTTTTCGGTGATGTAGTGATTGGATTCGGTGCCGATGATCAACGCCGTAAATGCTTTGTGTTCGGCGCGGATGCCTTCCAGATACTGCGCGAAGGCCGCCGTTTTGCTGCTGTCTTCACCCGCTGCCAACCAGTCGCGAACCATGGAGTTGCTGGCGATATCTTTCGCGGCGGTCAGGGGTTGGACGAGGATGCGTTCGATGTCGTTGCGCGTCGCTTCGATGCTCGACGGCAGCGCTTGTTCGACCAGATAGCTCTGGGCGAGGCGGTTGACCACCAGGGTATAAATGCCAACCACGATCAGGATGCTGACCAGCAGGGCGGTGCCCATGCTGAGAATCAGCTGCCATTGAATACTGCGTCGCCACAACTGCATGGAGCACCCCCAAAGAATAAGAGGCGGAAGCAATGCAACAGCCGTGCCGATTGTATACAACCCAATCGACAATCTATTCTTTGGTTGTGCGCAACCCCATCAACCCTGATTGATGGTCTTGGCGATGGTATCGACCGTGGCGCTGACTTGCTCTTGGTAACGGTCGAGTTCTTCCTGATGCTGCTTCTTCATTTCAATCTGCTGCGAGCACAGATTCATCGCCGCCAGCACCAGCAGGCGGTCGCCGATCAGCGTCGGGTATTTGCGTTTGGTGTCATCCAGCGCGGCCTTGAGCATCATTGCCGCGTCCAGCAGGGTCTGTTCTTCCCCGGCCGGTGCCTTGATCGAATAGTCCTCCCCGAGAATGGAGACGACTTTTACCCCTGCTGTGTGGTGGTTCATGCGCTGACAGGACCTGCGTTGACGCGATCAACCAGGGCTTGAATGCGTGCGGCGGTGGCGCCGTGCTTTTCTTCCTGTTCCATCAGGTTCAGTTGCAGGCTTTCGTTCTCATCCTTGGCCTGGGCCAGTTCCGTAGACAAGGTCTGGTTGGTTTGCGCAAGGCTCTGGTTCTGTTGCACCAGGTCGCTGACGAGCTGTTCCAATTGGCTGAGGGATGCTTCCAACATTTTGATCTTCCAAGCGTTTTTCAAAGGGCGCGTACGATAAAGAAAAGTCACCACGGATGCCAGGGTTAAACCGGTGCAAAGCCTTGATTTTCCTGGCGGGAGACCGTTCTCGCGAGTTTAAAAGACTGTGATCTGCCGATCTGGTTCCTGCACTTCGTCGCTCAAACCCGGATGCGACAAATACGCACATGGACTAAAGAGTTCATCCGCCTGACCGATAAGTCACTCAACAGCAGTCTCAGCCCGCATGGATGCGGCCCTCCTCGGTATCCGCACATGTCCCTTCGTAATATGAATATCGCCCCCCGGGCGTTCACCGGTTTTGCCCTGATCGGCGGCCTGATGCTGATTCTCGGCGTGTTCGCCTTGAATCAAATGAGCAAAATCCGCGACGCCGCCGAGGACATCTCGTCGAGCAGCGTGCCGAGCATCAAGAACCTCGACGAATTCACTCAGTTGACCCTGCGCCTGCGCGTGCTGTCATACCGCTTGCTGGTCAACCGCGAGCCGGACGTGCAGCAGAAAACCATGGAACTGCTGGACATGCGCAATCAGCAGATCCGCAAAGCCCAGTCTGATTACGAGCCGCTGATCGGAAGCCCGGACGAGCGTTCGGCCTACGACCAATACGTGCAGTTGCTGGGTCAGTACCGCCAGATCGAAGACCGGATGAAGACCCTGTCGCGCAACAATCAGGTGGATGAGTTGCGCAACCTGCTCAACACCGAATTGCTGAATAACTCCGAAGCGATGAACGGCGTGCTCAACCGCCTGATGCAGATTAACGGCGAGCAAATCAGCCAGACCAATCAGCAAGCGGCCGATCAATATTCCTCGGCATTTAATCTGGTCGTCACTTTGCTGGCCATCGCCACCGGCCTGACTGTCCTGTTCGCCTGGCTGCTGACCGTCAGCATCACCAAGCCGATCTCCAAGGCACTGGACGCAGCGGAAACCATCGCCGAAGGCAACCTGACCCAGCCGATCCATGTCGACGGCTCCGACGAAGCCGGGCGTCTGCTGGCGGCCATGGCCAAGATGCAATCGAAACTGCGCGACACCTTGCAGCGGATTTCCGGTTCGGCCACGCAGTTGGCCTCGGCCGCTGAAGAGCTGAACAGTGTCACCGACGAAAGCGCTCGCGGCCTGACTCAGCAGAACAACGAAATCGAACAGGCTGCTACCGCCGTCAACGAGATGACCAGTGCGGTAGAAGAAGTCGCGCGCAATGCGGTCAGCACCTCGGAAGCCTCGAAGAACGCCACCACCTCTGCCGGTGACGGCCGTGATCTGGTGCAGGAAACCGTCAGCGCCATCGAACGCATGAGCGCCGACGTGCAGAGCACGGCGAGCCTGATCGGTGATCTAGCCAATGAATCCCGCGACATCGGCAAAGTGCTGGACGTGATCCGTGGCCTGGCTGACCAGACCAACCTGCTGGCCCTGAACGCAGCGATTGAAGCGGCGCGCGCCGGTGAGGCCGGTCGTGGTTTTGCGGTGGTGGCTGATGAAGTTCGTGCCCTGGCCCATCGCACCCAGCAGTCGACCAGCGAAATCGAACGCATGATCGGCAGCATTCAGAGTGGCACCGAACACGCTGTGGATTCGATGCGTAACAGCACCGAGCGCGCCGAGTCGACGCTGAACATTGCCCGTGGTGCCGGGATGTCGCTGGACACCATCAACACCGCCATCGTCGAGATCAACGAGCGCAACCTGGTGATCGCCAGCGCCGCCGAAGAACAGGCGCAAGTGGCGCGGGAAGTGGATCGCAACCTGGTGAACATCCGTGATCTGTCGGTGCAATCGGCGACCGGGGCGAATCAGACCAGTGCGGCGAGCAATGAGCTGTCGCGCCTGGCGCTGGACCTGAACAATATGGTTGGGCGGTTCAGCCTCTAAGATCAAAAGCAGGATCAAAAGCTCCCCCCTCACCCCAGCCCTCTCCCCCAAGGGGGCGAGGGGAAAGGGAGCAGTTCTTCATACTTTTCAAAGTCTGAGTTCGACTAGGGCTTTCAGGTCGGCGTACCACGCACAAACACCTCGATCAGTCCCCTCTCCCCCCGGGAGAGGGCTAGGGTGAGGGCAGCAATAGCCCGCCGAACACAAAACCTGATGCCACACTGAAAAAGCTTTTTGACAGCATCACATTTCAACAGGTTAGAATCGCTGGCACGCAGACTGCATGGTCAGTTTGTGCCCGTCTTTACGCTTGTGGAGTACTGCCTTTGAATGCGACGACCATCAACAGCCTGTTCTTGATCGGCGCGTTGCTGGTAGGCGCAAGCATTCTTGTCAGCTCTCTTTCTTCCCGTCTCGGCATTCCGATTCTGGTCATCATTCTCGCGGTCGGCATGGCGGCCGGGGTCGATGGCGGCGGGATCATTTTCGATAACTACCCCACGGCCTATCTGGTCGGCAACCTCGCACTGGCAGTGATTCTCCTCGACGGCGGCTTGCGCACGCGGGTTTCAAGTTTTCGCGTGGCGTTATGGCCGGCGCTGTCGCTGGCCACGGTCGGGGTGTTGATCACCACCGGGCTGACCGGCATGGCGGCTGCGTGGCTGTTCGATTTGAACATGATTCAGGGCCTCCTGATCGGCGCCATCGTCGGCTCGACCGACGCCGCAGCGGTGTTTTCGCTGCTCGGCGGCAAAGGTCTGAACGAACGGGTGACCGCCACCCTGGAAATCGAATCCGGCAGCAACGATCCGATGGCGGTTTTTCTCACCGTGACCCTGATCGATATGCTCGCCAGCGGCCAGACCGGGTTGCACTGGAGCCTGCTGACGCACCTGATCCGCGAGTTCGGCATCGGTGGCGTGATCGGTCTGGGCGGTGGCTGGCTGATGCTGCAACTGGTCAACCGGATCAACCTCGCCGCTGGCCTGTATCCGATTCTGATGATCGCCGGCGGTCTGGTGGTGTTCGCCCTGACCAACGCCTTGCATGGCAGTGGTTTCCTCGCGGTTTACCTGTGCGGCCTGGTGATCGGTAACCGTCCGGTGCGCAGTCGCCACGGCATTCTGCATATGCTCGACGGCATGGCGTGGCTGGCGCAGATCGGCATGTTCCTCGTGCTGGGCTTGCTGGTTACCCCGCATGATTTGCTGCCCATCGCCCTGCCCGCCCTCGGTCTGGCGCTGTGGATGATTCTGTTCGCGCGGCCGCTGTCGGTGGTGGTTGGCCTGCTGCCGTTCAAGGCGTTCCATGGCCGCGAAAAAGCCTTTATTTCCTGGGTCGGCTTGCGCGGCGCGGTACCGATCATTCTCGCGGTGTTCCCGCTGATGGCCGGGCTGCCGAATGCGCAGCTGTACTTCAACCTCGCGTTCTTTATCGTGCTGGTGTCGCTGTTGGTGCAGGGCACGAGCCTGCCGTGGGTGGCCAAACTGCTGAAGGTGACGGTACCGCCCGAGCCCGCACCGATTTCCCGATCCGCACTGGAAGTGCACGTCACCAGCGAGTGGGAGCTGTTCGTTTATAAGCTCGGTGCCGAGAAATGGTGCATCGGTTCGCCCCTGCGTGAGCTGAAAATGCCCGAGGGAACACGTATTGCCGCGCTGTTTCGTGGCCAGCAACTGCTCCACCCGTCGGGTAGTACGGTGCTGGAAGTCGATGATTTGCTGTGTGTTATCGGCCACGAACACAACTTGCCAGCCCTCGGAAAACTGTTCAGCCAGGCGCCACAACGCGGCCTCGATCTGCGCTTCTTCGGTGATTTCGTGCTCGAAGGAGACGCCCAGCTTAAAGCCGTTGCAGCGCTTTATGGCTTGCCGGCCGAAGGCATCGACCCAGACATGACCCTCGGCACCTTCATTGCCCATAAAGTCGGCGGTGCTCCTATCGTCGGTGACCAGGTGGAGTGGAACAACACCCACTGGACCGTCGCGGTCATGGACGGGAACAAGATTGGCAAAGTGGGCGTCAGATTCCCCGAAGGAAGTCGCCCGGGTCCCGGGCTCTTCCTCTAAACTGCGTCCACTATCACTTGCTTGACCGGTCTCTATGCCTAACCTGCGCTCCTTTTTCGCCGCGGCCCTGCTGGGCCTGAGTCTTACTGTCGGCCCACTTTATGCCGCCGAACCACCGTCCAGCGAAGCCGTGCAGGCCAGTCTGGACAAGCTCGCCGACAGCAAACTGCCGGAGGCCGATAAAAAGTCCCTGCAGTCCGTCCTGCAGAGCACGCTCAATCAGCTGAACAATCAGCGTGATTACGCACAGAAGCTGATCGACCTCAAGCAGCAGTTGGCCACGGCGCCGAAGCAGACGATCGAGAATGCCCGCGAACTGACGCGCCTCAAGGCCACTGCGGTGGTGCCGGTCGCACAGCGTTTTCCCAAGGAGTCGATCCCGCAGCTGGAGCAGATCCTCACCGACCGATCGACTCAGCAAAGTGATCTGCAAAAGGCCTTGGCCGACGCCAACAGCCTGATCATCACAGCCCAGACCCGCCCCGAACGCGCCCAGGCAGAAATTTCCGCCAGCCAGACGCGCATCCAGCAGATAAACAACATCCTCAAGTCCGGCAAAGACGCCGGAAAGACTGTCAGCAACGAGCAACGCGACCAGTTGAACGCCGAGCTGGCGGCACTGAATGCGCTGATCCCGCTGCGCCGTCAGGAACTGGCCGGTAACAGCCAGTTGCAAGACCTGGGCAACGCTCAACATGACTTGCTCTCGGAGAAATCCGACCGCCTCGACCGCGAGATTCAGGAACTGCAAACCCTGATCAACCAGAAGCGTCTGGCGCAATCTCAGGAAACCGTCACGCAACAGTCAATCGAGGCGCAAAAGGCCGGCAGCAGCAGCCTGCTTGCCACAGAAAGCGCAGCCAACCTCAAGCTCTCGGACTACCTGCTCAAAAGCACCGACCGCCTCAACGAAGTCACCCAGCAAAACCTGCAAACCAAACAGCAACTCGACGCCCTGACCCAGAGCGATTCGGCCCTCGACGAGCAGATCAACGTGCTCAAGGGCAGCCTGTTGCTGTCGAAGATTCTCTACAAACAGAAGCAGGCCTTGCCACGGCTCAAGGTAGACCGTGATCTGGCCGACCAAATCGCCGACATTCGCCTGTATCAGTTTGATGTCAGCCAGCAGCGTGAACTGCTGAGCAATCCGGCGGCCTATGTCGACAATCTGCTGGCCACCCAGTCGCCAGAGCTCGTCACCCCGCAGTTGCGCAAAAGCCTGCTGGATCTGGCCAACACTCGCGTCGACCTGCTGGAGCGTCTGAACCGCGAACTGAGTGCGATGCTCAATGAATCGATCACTCTGCAACTCAACCAGAAGCAACTGCTGAGCACGGCCCAGAGCCTGCGCGCGACCCTCGATGAGCAAATGTTCTGGATTCCCAGCAACAAGCCGCTGGACCTGGAGTGGATGCGTGGCGTGCCGGAGCGGCTGAAACGTCAGGTCGACACGCTGCCATGGGCATCCAGCCTGAGCGAACTGACCGACGGCCTGACCCAGCGCCCCTTGCTGTTCCTGCCGCTGGCGTTGCTGATCGGCGCACTGCTGTGGCGGCGCAAAAGTCTCTACGGTCGGCTGAACAAGGTTCACCAGGACATTGGCCATTTCAAACGCGACAGTCAGTGGCACACCCCGCAGGCGATTCTGATCAACATTCTGTTGGCGATGCCGGTGGCGCTCGGTCTGGGCCTGTGCGGTCTGGCCTTGCAGATCGACGCCCGCGGCCAGAACGCCAACATGGGCGCGGCGCTGCTGCAAATGGGCCAGGCGTGGCTGGTGTTCTACACCGCCTACCGGATTCTCGCGCCGGGCGGCGTGGCTGAGTTGCATTTCCGCTGGGAAAAACCCCAGGTCGAATTCCTTCAAGGCTGGGTACGCCGACTCGGGCTGGTGGTCATGGCGCTGGTCGCCGTGGTGGCCGTCGCCGAGTTGCAACCGGCGGCGCTCGCCGACGATGTGCTTGGCATGCCGGTGGTGCTGACCTGCTACGCGTTGATGGCGTGGTTGCTCAGTCGCTTGCTGATCAGCAGCCCGGCCCACGAAAACGCCTCGCTGTTCCGCAAGGCTGTCGGGGTGATGTTCACCCTGCTGCCAATCGCCCTGTTCGTCGCGGTGTGCTTCGGCTACTACTACACCGCGCTGAAACTCAGCGACCGCTTGATCAATACCCTCTATTTGCTGATGTTCTGGTTGGTGATCGAAGCCACTTTCGTCCGTGGTCTGAGTGTCGCGGCGCGACGTCTCGCCTATCAGCGCGCCTTGGCCAAACGCCAAGCGGCGAAAGAGGCCGGCGACGGCGAAGCGGTGATCGAAGAGCCGACCCTGGATATCGAAAAGGTCAACGAGCAGTCTCTACGCCTGATTCGTCTGGCCCTGCTCGGCGGCTTTATCGCGGCGCTGTACTGGGTCTGGTCGGACCTGATTTCGGTGTTCTCGTACCTCGACAACATCACCCTCTACGAATACACCAGCGGCACCGGCGCCAACATGAGCATGGTGCCGATCAGTATCGGCGACATGCTGGGTGCGCTGATCATCATCGGCATCACCTTCGCTCTGGCGCGCAACTTGCCGGGCCTGCTTGAAGTGTTCGTGCTGTCGAAACTCAATCTGGCCCAAGGCAGTGCCTACGCGACGACGACGCTGCTGTCGTATGTGATCGCCGGCGTCGGTTTTGTCTCGACCCTGTCGACCCTCGGCGTGAGTTGGGACAAGTTGCAATGGCTGGTGGCGGCGCTGTCGGTCGGCCTCGGTTTCGGCATGCAGGAGATTTTTGCGAACTTCATCTCCGGCATCATGATCCTGTTCGAACGTCCGGTGCGGATCGGTGACACCATCACCATCGGCAACCTGTCGGGCACGGTGAGCAAGATCCGTATTCGTGCCACGACCATCACCGACTTCGACCGCAAGGACATCATTGTCCCGAACAAGACGTTCATCACCGGGCAACTGATCAACTGGTCGCTGACCGACACCATCACTCGAGTGACGCTGAAACTGGGTGTCGACTACGGTTCGGATCTGGATCTGGTCAAGGAACTGCTGCTCAAGGCTGCCCGGGAAAACCCGCGCGTGCTCAAGGAACCCGAGCCGCACGTGTACTTCCTCAACTTCGGCGAAAGCACCCTCGACCACGAACTGCGCATGCACGTGCGTGACCTCGGTGACCGTAACCCGGTGCTCGACGAGGTCAACCGCTTCATCAACCGTGAGTTCAAGAAACAGCAAATCAACATCTCGTTCCGGCAGATGGAGGTTTATCTGAAGAACCTGCACGGCCAGGAATACAAGATGGTGCCAATCGAGCCGGAAACCAAAACCATCGTCGCGGTGCCCGACGAGCAGAAACCGCTGCAAGAGCCGCCGCCGGCCAAACTCGACTAACCGGTCTAATCCCAGCAGAATGCTCGGACATTCTGCTGGAGCCGGCCCTTGAAAGCCCTCGACGAACTGACCTTCGACAATCGCTTCGCCCGCCTGGGCGACGCGTTCTCCGCCCACGTGCTGCCAGAGCCGATCGACAACCCGCGTCTGGTGGTGTCGAGCCCTGCGGCCATGGCCTTACTCGACCTAGAGCCGGCGACCGCTGAAACCCTGGAATTTGCTGAATTGTTCGGCGGCCACAAACTGTGGGCCGATGCCGAGCCACGGGCGATGGTCTATTCCGGGCATCAGTTCGGCGGCTACACCCCGCAACTGGGCGATGGTCGCGGTTTGCTGTTGGGCGAGGTCTACAACGAAGCCGGCGAACACTGGGATCTGCACCTCAAGGGCGCCGGGCAAACACCCTTTTCGCGTATGGGCGATGGCCGCGCGGTGCTGCGTTCGTCGATACGTGAATTCCTGGCTTCCGAAGCCCTGAATGCGCTGAACATTCCGTCCTCACGCGCAGCCTGTGTGATCGGCTCCGACACCCCGGTCTGGCGCGAAAAGCAGGAACGCGCGGCGATGGTGCTGCGTCTGGCGCCGAGCCATATCCGCTTCGGCCACTTCGAATATTTCTACTACACCAAGCGTCCCGAGCAGCAGAAGCAGCTCGGCGAACACGTGCTGGCGATGCACTTCCCGGAATGCCTGGAACAGCCTGAGCCGTATCTGGCGATGTTCCGCGAGATCGTCGAACGCAACGCCGAACTGATCGCCAAATGGCAGGCCTACGGCTTCTGCCACGGCGTTATGAACACCGACAACATGTCGATCCTGGGCATCACCTTCGACTTCGGCCCATTCGCCTTCCTTGACGACTTCGACGCCAACTTCATCTGCAACCACTCCGATGATCAGGGCCGCTACTCGTTCAGCAATCAGGTACCCATCGGCCAATGGAACCTCAGCGCACTTGCCCAAGCGTTGACGCCGTTCATCAGCGTCGAAGCGTTGCGCGAAACGCTGGGTCTGTATTTGCCGCTGTTTCAGGCGCATTACCTCGACCTGATGCGCCGCCGCTTCGGTTTCACCACGGCTGAAGATGACGATCAATTGCTGCTGGAAAACCTGCTGCAACTGATGCAGAACAGCGGCGTTGATTACACGCTGTTCTTCCGCCGGCTCGGTGATCAATCCGCAGAACTGGCCGTTGCTCAATTGCGTGACGACTTCGTCGATATCAAAGGCTTCGATGCCTGGGGCGAACGTTACGTCGCCCGTGTTACGCGCGATGGCGCGCTCGATCAGGAACAGCGCCGCGCGCGGATGCACGCGGTGAATCCGCTGTACATCCTGCGTAATTATCTGGCGCAGAAAGCGATCGATGCCGCCGAACAAGGGGATTACTCAGAGGTGCGCCGGCTGCATGCGGTGTTGAGCAAACCCTTCGAGGAACAGCCGGGGATGGAGAGCTACGCCGAGCGGCCGCCGGAGTGGGGCAAGCATCTGGAAATCAGTTGTTCTTCCTGAACCAAAATCAGGTAAACACATCGATCGGCACATTGAAGCGCTCTGCCAACCAACGAATCTGGCGTAGGTTGAGCTTGCGCTTGCCACTCAGAATTTCCGAAACGACAGATTGCGTACCGACACCCGGCAGGTCGCTCTGGGTCAGGCCGTGTTCGCGCATCATGTAACCGAGAACCTCTTCGCCACTCGCTTGGGCCATGGGGTGATGGGTGTGATCCCATTCTTCGATCCAGTCACCGATGATATCGACCAGGCTCATCAACGGATGTGATGCATCATCGCCCGTAATCTCGAGTAACTCGTCGACAGCTTGCACCAAGGAGTCGTAATCGTCCTCGTTCTTTGGTTTTCGAACCAACGGAGAAACAAACTCCCAATGCTCGGCAACCGTTTTGATCAAAACACTCATGCCCTTCCCTCCTTCCACTTGCCGCGATCATATTCGCGGTGATCCATTACGTACTTTATGTAGAGCCGCTGAGATCGATAACTGACAAAAGCTATCAACCTGAGTTTGTTGCCACCGATATCGAAAACATGGAATTCACCAACCTTGTCGGCCGCGGGAAATATCGACTTCATCGCCGAGAAATCCTTTGGATAACTCCTGCTTGCCAGACGAAACCACTGCGCCAGAGCACTTGCTGCCTGAGGCCATTGTTCTTTGGCCTCCCGAATGGGTTTTTCACTAAACACATGCATGCAACATCCTTATCGCATTCTGCTATGGGGAGTTAATCACAAACCAGAAATATCGCAAGTTGCGATACTGGAAGGCAGACCAACGGACTCGCCTGCTTCGTCCTCAGCCTAGGCATAACGCGAAGAGGTGCACGATTGAAAATATGAGCAAACGTCTCCAACTAGCTGTTATCAGCTCTCCCTTGGATCTCGCTTATGACCAACCCACTGCTAATCCCCTGCCCATCCTGCAACGGACTCAACCGCATCCCCGCCGAGCGCCTCGCCGACCAGCCGAAGTGCGGGCGCTGCAAATCTGCGGTTCTGTCAAGCAAACCGTTCGAACTCAAGCAAGGCGATTACGCCAGCCAGATCAAGGGCGATCTGCCGCTATTGGTGGACGTGTGGGCGGACTGGTGCGGGCCGTGCAAGTCGTTTGCACCGGTGTTTGAGCAGGCGGCGGCACAATTGGCGGGCAAGTGCCGGTTGGCCAAGCTCGATAGCGAAGCCAATCAGCAGTTGTCGGCGCAGTTGGGGATTCGCTCGATTCCGAGTTTGATTCTGTTCAAGAACGGCCGGGAAGTGGCACGGCAGAGTGGCGCGTTTCCGTTGCCGCAGTTGATGAGCTGGCTGCGTAGCCAGGGGATCTGATACCCCGCGCATCCCCTGTGGGAGCTAGCCTGCTAGCTCCCACATTGGTTCTCAGGCATCTTCGAGCAGATTGTGCAGTTCGACAAATTGCTGGGTCAGTTTGTGCCGTGGGTCCAGGTGGATCAGCGGCGTATTGGCCTGATGCGACTCGCGCATCCGCACTGAACTGGTCAGATACACCGGCAACACCGGCAGACCTTCGGCGATCAACTCATCGAGAATCTGCTGCGGCAGGCTTGCCCGGGCCTGGAACTGGTTCACCACGATGCCTTCGACTTCCAGCCCTTCGTTGTGGTCTTCCTTCAATTCTTCGATTTCCGCCAGCAGGCCATACAAGGCTTGGCGCGAGAAACTGTCGCAATCGAAGGGAATCAGTACACGATCAGCCGCAATCAACGCCGATACCGCGTAGAAATTCAGCGCTGGAGGCGTATCGAGGTAGATCCGGTCGTAATCTTCCGATAGCTCATCTAGCAACTTACGCAGCTTGTTGATCTTGTGCTTGGCCTCAAGCTTGGGCTGCAGGTCGGCCAGCTCGGCCGTGGCGGTGATGATGTGCAGGTTGTCGAACGGGGTTTCGTAAATATCGGCCTGGTTCTTTTTCGAAAAAGGTCCGGAAGACAGGGTCTGCTTGAAGAAGTCGGCAATGC
Organism: Pseudomonas sp. LBUM1648; assembly: GCF_059716145.1. Classification (NCBI taxonomy): domain Bacteria; kingdom Pseudomonadati; phylum Pseudomonadota; class Gammaproteobacteria; order Pseudomonadales; family Pseudomonadaceae; genus Pseudomonas; species Pseudomonas sp. LBUM1648. Next base: position 487,017 of record NZ_CP166808.1, on the reverse strand, counting down.
CCATCGGGATGTCGTCGCCGGTAAGCCCGGTCAGATACTGAGTGGAGTTGGCCTGGGCATCGAGATCCACTAACAGCGTGCGATACCCCTCGCTCGCGCTGACCGCCGCCAGATTGCAGGCAATGCTGGATTTGCCCACGCCACCTTTCTGATTGAACACCACGCGCCGCATGACCAAACCTCCGTGTATCAAAGAATGACCGAGTGTAGATGCGCGCGGCCTCGCTTCGCTACCTTCACAGCGGTGGACTACAAGGTCAGGTGCAAATATCCGCATGCAGACCGACTAAAAACCGCCATCAATTGCCGAGATGCCCGACAGACAAGCCTCTGCCAATCTGGATAATGGCCAATTGACAGTTTTTCAGCGAACCATTCGGTACATTTCGTTGCGCAAAATGTAACCAGCATTTGCTACACACTCGTCGCACCGGGATAATGCGCGCCACCCGGTGCCTAGCGCCACGTCAAGCCTGCTGCGGCTTTGGCGACTCAACGCGTCAACAAATGCCCGCAGGGGCGGGATGAATGTCCGTGATCAACTTCAACATCGCCCAATGGCGCGCATGGGCCCCGGGGCTCGATAGCGTGGACGCCTGGCAGGCCTGGAGCCGACAACCGGTCGTGCTCCAGAGCAGCGATGCCGCGCCCGATGTGTCGTTTTTGCCGGCCATGCAGCGCCGCCGTCTCAGTCGGTTGGCGCGAATGGCCTTCAGTGTTGGCTGGCCGTTGGCCGACGGACGGGACAACCTGCCATTGGTGTTTGTCTCGCGACACGGCGAAACTCCGCGTACTTACGAGATTCTCAGTGATCTGGCCAAGGACGAACCGCTGTCGCCGACCCAGTTCAGTCTGTCGGTGCACAACGCGATCATCGGCCTGTGGTCGATCATGCGCGGCGAAACCAGCGAAATGACTGCCCTCGCCGCCGCGGGTGACGGTCTGGAACACGGCATGCTCGAAGCGGCGGCGCTGCTCAATGAAGGCGCTCCGGCGGTATTGCTGGTGATCACCGAAGAACAACCGCCCGAAGCCTATTCGCGGTGGATCGACGACGTGCCGTTTCCTTACGCGGTAGGCCTTTTGCTCACCCCGGGTACCGACTGGCGGCTGACCCTGAACAGCACCTCAGAAGCACTGTCCAAGGCGCACTGGCCACACGCGTTGAATCTGCTGCGTACCCTGCTCGGCCAGCAAACCCTTTGCCAACATGCCTGGAAAAATCGTGTATGGACCTGGCAACGCAAACCGTGACCGAAAAGCACCGCGACGCCTATTACTGGCGCCTGCTGGCCACCGCCGCAAGCTTCGCTCTATTCGGGCTGGGCGGGCTGTGCCTGCGGATACTGGTGTTTCCGCTGCTCGGCTGCCTGCCGGGCGATACCCTGAAACACCGCCGACGCGCGCGGCAGACCGTCAGTCGACTGTTCTGGTTTTTTGTCCGGTTCATGGCCCGCACCGGCGTGCTCACTTACGACATTCAAGGCGCTGAACGTCTCGGCCGTCCCGGGCAGATGATCATCGCCAATCACCCGTCGCTGATCGATGTGGTGTTCCTGATCGGCCTGGTACGTCAGGCCAATTGCGTGGTGAAGAAAAGCCTGTGGGAAAACCCTTTCACCCGTGGCCCGCTGCGCAGCACCGAATACATCAGCAATGACGGCAGCATGGACATGCTCGATGCCGCCGCCGAGTCCCTGCAAAACGGTCAGACCCTGATCATTTTCCCCGAAGGCACCCGCACTCAACCGGGGCAGGCACCGTCCTTTCATCGGGGCGCGGCGGCGATTGCCCTGCGCGGTGCGAAAATTCTTACCCCGGTGATCATCAAGGTCAGCCCGACCACGCTGACCAAAGCCGAGCCCTGGTATCGGATCCCCAGCCGCCGCGTGCATTTCAGTTTTCGCGTCGGAGCCGATATAGATCCACAGACATTCGCAGCGCTTGGCCCGGCACCGCAGGCTTCGCGCAAGCTCAACGATTATTTGCACTCTTACTTCATCAAGGAGCTCGCCGAAGATGAGCGATCTGCACCGTGACATCAAACTGCTGATCATCGACGCCTTAGGTCTCGAAGACATCAGCGTCGACGACATCGGCGACGACCAGACGCTGTTTGGCGAAGGCCTGGGCCTGGATTCGGTCGACGCGCTTGAACTGGGTCTGGCGATCCAGAAAAAGTACGGCATCAAGATCGACGCCGACGCCAAAGACACCCGTAACCACTTCACCAACGTGGCGAGCCTTGCGGCCTTCGTCACGGCAAAACAGGCAGCTTGAGACCGGACCATGCAAACTCGTGACGACATTTTCAACACCCTGCGCGATGCCCTGGTCGAGCTGTTCGAACTGGATCCGGCCCGTGTGAGCCTGGAATCCAACCTGTATCAGGATCTGGAAATCGACAGCATCGACGCGGTCGATCTGATCGATCACATCAAGCGTCAGACCGGCAAGAAAATCGCCGCCGAAGAATTCAAATCGGTGCGTACCGTGCGTGACGTGGTCGAGGCGGTGTACCGCTTGGTTCAACCGGCCGCATGAGCCGATTGATCGGCCTCGGCCTGCTGCTGGCCGGCCTGCTGTACCCCTTTGCGGTGTATTTCGGCATGGAGCACTTCGCCCCGTGGCAGTTCGGTCTGCTGCTGGGCAGCCTGTGGCTGGCGCGCGCGCTGACCGGCGAGCGCAAACCCGGCAGCCTGTGGATGGCCGGCGTTGCGATCGGGTTCTGCCTGCTGCTGGCAGTGTTCGACAGCCCTTTGCTGCTGCGCTGGTATCCGGTGCTGATCAGCGGCTTCATGCTGGTGCTGTTCAGCCTGAGCCTGAAATTCGGCCCGCCGATGGTCGAGCGTCTGGCGCGGCTACGTGAACCGCAACTGCCGTCCGAGGCGATCCGCTACACCCGTCAGGTCACGGTGGCCTGGAGCGTGTTTTTCTTCTGCAACGGTTTGTGCGCCGCCCTGCTCACCCTGTGGGCGCCGCTGAATTGGTGGATGTTGTACACCGGCCTGATCTCCTACGGATTGATCGGCCTGATGTTTGCCATTGAATGGCTGATACGACAACGGGTAAGAGGCCGTACATGAACTGGATAAAACTTGAGCAGCTGTTGCTCAAGGCCCTGCCGGCGCGGGCGATCAGCCACGCACCGGCACTCGATCACGCGCAACTGTGCGAACAGGCGTTGCGCCTTGCCGCCGGCCTGCAAGCCAAAGGCGTGCAGCGTCTGGCCGTGCATCTGGAAGATGCCGCCGAACTGGCCATCGCCCTGCTTGGCGCGTGGCGTGCTGGCGTCAGTGTCTTGCTGCCCTCGGATCTGCAAGCGCAGACCCGTCAGCGCTGGTCGGGTGAAGTCGATCTGTGGCTGACCGATCAAACCGGTGACAGTCGCTTGGCTGACTTGCATGAGCCTGCAATGCCAGGCGCTGAACTGGATCTCGATGAGTGCCGCTTGAGCCTGTGCACTTCCGGCTCCAGCGGTGAACCCAAGCGCATCGACAAGACCCTGCGTCAATTGGCCAATGAGGTCGAAGCGCTGGAACAACTGTGGGGCGGGGATCTCGGCGAAGCCTGCATTATCGGCAGCGTTGCCACCCAACACATCTACGGTTTGCTGTTCCGCGTGCTATGGCCGCTGTGCGCCGGGCGGACGTTCGTGCGCAAGCAACTGGCCTTCCCCGAGGATTTGCAGCGCGCCAGTCGCGAGCATTCGGCTTTCGCCTGGGTCGCCAGTCCGGCGCTGCTCAAGCGCATGGGCGATAACCTCGACTGGCCGGCGCTGAGCGCGGTGCGTCAGGTGTTTTCCTCCGGCGGTGCGTTACCGGCCGAAGCGGCGCAGAGCCTGCATCAGCGTCTGCAGCAATGGCCGACGGAAATCCTCGGCAGCTCGGAAACCGGCGGTATCGCCTGGCGCCAGGGCGAAACCCTGTGGCAGCCGTTCGCCGCTGTCGAACTGAGTCAGGACGCCGACGGCGCCCTGCTGATCGCCTCACCGTATCTGCCTGCCGGGCATGTTGAACACACCGCCGATGCCGCGCGCATTGCAGCCGACGGTCGTTTCCAATTGCTGGGGCGACTGGACCGGATCGTCAAACTCGAAGAAAAACGCATTTCCCTGCCGATGCTGGAGCAAGCGCTGGTCGCCCACGACTGGGTCGCCGAAGCGCGGCTGGGTGTGGTGCAGGAAAATCGTGCCGTCCTCGGCGCATTGCTGGTGCTCAGTGAAGACGGTTTGTTTGCGTTACGCGAACATGGCCGCCGCAGCCTGACCGAAAACCTGCGCAAGCACCTGAGCCAGCATTGCGAAGCCCTGGCCCTGCCGCGTCGCTGGCGTCTGGTGCGGCAACTGCCGCTGAACAGCCAAGGCAAACTGCCGCAAGCCGATGTCGAAGCGCTGCTGCTGGCGTCTCGACCGAAAGCCCCCGAAGTGCTGGAGCAAGTCGAAACCGACGGCGAATGGAGCCTGCAACTCAGTGTGCCGCCGGACCTGGCCTACTTCAGCGGCCACTTCCCCAAAGCCCCGGTGCTGCCCGGCGTGGTGCAGGTGGAATGGGCGCTGAACCTCGGTCGCCAACTGCTGAACCTGTCCGGCACGTTCGCCGGCATGGAAGTGCTGAAATTCCAGCAACTGGTGCGCCCCGGCGATGAAATCCAGCTGCACCTGCGCTTCGATCCCGAGCGCTGCAAACTGTATTTCGCCTACCGCAACGACAGCGCCACCTGCTCCAGCGGGCGGATTTTGCTGGGGGCCGATCATGCATAACCCCTGTGCCGTCATCCCGGTCTACAACCACGAAACCGCCATCGGCACCGTGGTCGACGCCCTGCTCGCCCAGGGCCTGCCGTGCATTCTGGTGGACGACGCCAGCACACAATCCTGCGCACGCGTGCTCGATGCTCTGGCCGAGCGCGACAACGTGTTTCTGGTGCGGCTGACCGCCAATCAGGGCAAGGGCGGCGCGGTGATGACCGGTCTGCGTGAAGCGTCGCGACTGGGCTTCAGCCATGCCTTGCAGGTCGACGCCGACGGCCAGCACGACCTGCACGATGTCGCCCGTTTCGTCGAGGAATCCCGCGCCTGTCCTGAAGCAATGATCTGCGGTTTTCCGCTGTTCGATGAGAGCGTGCCCAAGGGCCGTTTGTACGCGCGTTACCTGACCCACGTGATGGTGTGGATCAATACGCTGTCGCTGCAAATCCGCGATTCGATGTGTGGCTTCCGCGTTTATCCGCTGGCGCCGACGCTGGCCGTGATCGACTCGGCCAAAGTCGGCAAACGCATGGATTTCGATTCGGACATTCTGGTGCGCCTGTCGTGGCGCAATCAGCCGATGCGCTGGCTGCAAACCAGCGTGCATTACCCGCTCGATGGCGTGTCGCACTTCCGGCTGTTCCACGACAACGCGCTGATTTCCAGCATGCACACCCGGCTGTTCTTCGGCATGTTGCTGCGCCTGCCCGTCATCCTCTGGCGACGGTGGCGCACATGAGCGTCGAGACCGACAAGAAGCACTGGGCCGACCGCGAAGAACGCGGCAGTTTCCTGCTGATGAAATTCACCGCGTTCGCCGCCAAAGTCCTTGGCCGACGCCTGCTGAGCCCATTGCTGTACGGCATCGTTCTGTACTTTTTCCTGTTTGGCCGCACCGCGCGGCGCAGTGCCTGGCAGTATCAGCAGCGACTGGCCGAATGGAGCCAACGCGACGACTTGCGTCCGAGCCATTGGCGGGTGTTCGGCCAGTTCATGGCGTTCGCCGATTCGATGCTCGACAAACTTGATGTGTGGAACGGCAAGCTGCGTATCGAGCAGATCGAAATCATCGATCCGGCGCTGCTGCGCAATCAGTTGCGCGGCAGTCGCGGGCAACTGCTGGTCGGCGCACACCTGGGCAATCTTGAAGTGTGCCGGGCGCTGGCCGAGATCGGCGAGAAGGTCACGATGAATGTGCTGGTGCACACCAAGCACGCCGAGCAATTCAACCGCTTGCTCGGCGAGGCCGGGGCGACCAATCTGCGCCTGATTCAGGTCAGCGAGCTCGATCCGGTGATCATGCTGCAACTGCACGAACGCCTGGAGCGTGGCGAATGGCTGGCGATTGCCGGCGACCGTGTACCGCTGCACGGCGGGCGCAGCGTCAGCGTGGACTTTCTCGGCCACCCGGCACCCTTTCCGCAAGGCCCGTGGTTGCTGGCCGGCCTGCTGAAGTGCCCGGTCAATCTGCTGATGTGCCTCAAGCAACCCGACGGCCACTATCGCCTGACCCTCGAACCCTTCGCCGATGCTGTGGTGTGGACACGCCGCGAGCGCGATCAGGTCATTCATCAGTGGGCCACTCGCTATGCGCAGCGCCTGAGTCACTATTGCCTTGAAGCGCCGCAGCAATGGTTCAACTTTTACCCTTTCTGGAAGACCGATGACGACGCCAACCCATGAGCCGGTAACCTTCGGCGAACGCCCTTTGCGCATCGAAGACGTGCTGGCCCTGGCCAACCGTCAGGCGCCCGTGCAGTTGCAGAGCGACGCGGCTTACCGCGAGCGCATCGCCAAGGGCGCGCGGTTCCTTGATTCGTTGCTGGACAAGGAAGGCGTGATCTACGGCGTGACCACCGGTTACGGCGATTCCTGCGTGGTCGCGGTGCCGCTGCATCACGTCGAAGCGCTGCCGCGTCATCTCTACACTTTTCACGGTTGCGGGCTGGGCAAACTGCTCGACGCGCAAGCCACCCGCGCCGTACTGGCGGCGCGTTTGCAGTCGCTGTGCCACGGCGTGTCCGGGGTGCGTGTGGAACTGCTGGAGCGTCTGCACGCCTTCCTCGAATACGACATCCTGCCGCTGATCCCGGAAGAAGGTTCGGTCGGCGCCAGCGGCGATCTGACGCCGCTGTCCTACGTTGCCGCGACACTGTCCGGCGAGCGCGAAGTGATGTTCCGTGGCGAGCGCCGTCAGGCTGCCGATGTGCATCGCGAATTGGGCTGGACACCATTGGTGCTGCGCCCGAAAGAAGCGCTGGCCTTGATGAACGGCACCGCCGTGATGACCGGCCTCGCCTGCCTCGCCTACGCCCGCGCCGATTACCTGCTGCAACTGGCCACGCGCATCACCGCGCTCAACGTGGTGGCGCTGCAAGGCAACCCGGAACACTTCGACGAATGCCTGTTCGCCGCCAAACCGCATCCGGGGCAGATGCAAGTCGCCGCGTGGCTGCGCAAGGATCTGGCGATCGACGCGCCGACCGCGCCGCTGCATCGCTTGCAGGATCGCTACTCGCTACGCTGCGCCCCGCACGTGCTTGGTGTGTTGGCCGACAGCCTGAACTGGCTGCGTTCGTTCATCGAGATCGAACTCAACAGCGCCAACGACAACCCGATCATCGACGCCGAAGCCGAGCGCGTTTTGCACGGTGGGCACTTCTACGGCGGGCACATTGCGTTTGCCATGGACAGCCTGAAAAACCTCGTGGCCAACGTCGCCGACCTGCTTGACCGCCAACTCGCGTTGCTCGTGGACGAACGCTACAACCACGGTTTGCCGAGCAACCTGTCCGGCGCCAGCGCCGATCGAGCGATGCTCAACCACGGCTTCAAGGCTGTGCAGATCGGCACCAGCGCGTGGACCGCCGAGGCGTTGAAAAACACCATGCCGGCCAGCGTGTTCTCGCGCTCCACCGAGTGCCACAACCAGGACAAGGTGAGCATGGGCACCATCGCTGCCCGCGATGCGATCCGCGTGCTGGAGCTGACCGAACAAGTCGCCGCGGCCACGCTGCTCGCTGCTAACCAAGGGGTGTGGCTGCGGGGTCGCGATCAAGACGCCCGACCACTGCCGCCAGCGCTGGCCGCCATGCACGAAGAACTGGCCAAGGACTTCCCGCCGGTCATCGAAGACCGTGCACTGGAGAGCGAGCTGCGCCTGTGCCTGCAACGCATCGCCGCACAACACTGGAGGCTGCATGCGTAGTGCCGGAGTGCTTCACGCCGATACGGAAATCCTCGTGCCGTTCTTTGACGTCGACACGATGCACGTGGTCTGGCACGGCCATTACGTCAAATACCTGGAAGTGGCGCGTTGCGCGCTGCTCGACAAGATCGGCCACAACTACACCCACATGGTCGAGTCCGGCTACGCCTGGCCAATTATCGACCTGCAATTGCGCTACGTGCGTGGCGCGGTGTTCGGCCAGAAGCTGAACGTGCGCGCCAGTCTGGTCGAGTGGGAAAACCGCCTGAAGATCAATTATCTGATCACCGACCTGCAAACCGGCGAACGCCTGACCCGCGCCAGCTCGGTGCAAGTGGCGGTCGAAGTGAGCAGTCGCGAGATGCAACTGGCTTCGCCAAAAGCCTTCACCGATGCCGTGGAAAGGATGCTGCGATGAATGTTTTTGTTAAAGGCTTGAGCGTACTGGCGCTGCTGGCGGTGTCGTCTCTGGCTAACGCCTTCGATCTGCAACAGCTCAGTGAACAACTGGCGAAACCGGACGTGATCCACGGCCAGTTCATCCAGGAAAAACACCTGCGCGCCCTGCCCCAACCGCTGATCAGCAAGGGCAGCTTCGTCCTCGCGAAAAATCACGGCCTGCTCTGGCTGCTGAAAGCCCCGTTGCAACAGGATTACCGCATCAGTGCCAAAGGCATTGCCCGGCGTGATGGCAACGGCTGGCAGTTACTGCCGAACAAGAGCGCCGGGGCCGAGCAGAACCGTTTATTCCTCGCCGTATTGCAAGGCGACAGCAGTGGCCTGCAACGGGATTTCGAACTGGCCCTGAGCGGCGATGCGCAGAAATGGAAACTGACCCTGACCCCGCGCTCGATGCTGCTCAAGCAAGTGTTCAACCAGATCAACATCGACGGCGGCGAGTTGGTGCAAACCATCGAACTGCTGGAAACCCAGGGCGACAGCACCGTGCTACGCATGCAAAACAGCACGGCCGGCCAACCGTTGAGCGACGCGGAGCAACATGACTTTGCCGAGTGAACGCAAGCTACCCTGGCTGTTCCTGATTCTGCTGCTGGCAGTTGTCGCCCTGGCCGGTTGGCAGTGGCGCGACGGTGCGCCGCTGTCGGCGAACCTGATGGAGTTGGTGCCGGGCACCAATCCCGATGCACTTGAACTGCGCGCCGAACAACGCATGCAGGAACCGCTCAACCGCGAAATGCTGGTGTTGGTCGGCCACGCCGATCGCCAGCAAGCGGTGGCCATGGCGCAGACGCTGGGCGAGCAATGGCAGGCCAGCGGCTTGTTCGAAAAAGTGCAATGGAACCTGCAAGCCGACCTGCCGGCCCTGCGCACGCAATTGCTGCAAGGGCGGCTGGCGATGCTCTCGGCGGATGATCGGCAACTGCTGATCGAACATCCCGACGCCTTTATTCAGCAACGGGTGCAGGCGCTGTTCGACCCCTTCACCGGTTTCAGTCTGGTGCCGAACCAGGATGACTGGCTGGGCCTCACCGGGCGCATCCAGAACAGCCAGCCGCAACACGGCGCGGTGCAACTGGACATCGGCAGCGGTGCATTGGTCGCCGACGCCGACGGCAAGAGCTGGGTGCTGCTGCGTGCGCGCACCACCGGCAACGCTTTCGATATGAACCTGCCGCTGCAAGTGGCGGATCTGCTCCAGCACAGTCGCGAGCAGGCGGCGAAATCCGATGTGCAATTACTGGCCGCCAGCGGATTGCTCTACGCCGCAAACGGTCAGCAGCAAGCCACTCGCGAGATGACTTGGGTCGGTGGTGGTGCCACCCTCGGCATCCTGCTGCTTTTGCTATTGGCGTTCCGCCGCTGGCGGGTGTTGCTGGCGTTTGTACCGGTGCTGGTCGGCATGCTGTTCGGGGCGGTAGCGTGTGTAGCGCTGTTCGGCCGTATGCATGTGATGACCCTGGTACTGGGTTCCAGCCTGATCGGCGTGGCAGTGGATTACCCGCTGCACTATCTGTCGAAGAGCTGGAGCCTCAAGCCTTGGCGCAGCTGGCCGGCCCTGCGCCTGACCCTGTCCGGGCTGACGTTGAGTCTGATCACCAGCGCCATCGGTTATCTGGCGCTGGCGTGGACACCGTTCCCGGCGCTGACACAAATTGCCGTGTTCTCCGCCGCCGGGTTGCTCGGCGCCTATCTGTCGGCGGTGTGCCTGCTGCCGGCGCTGCTGAACAATGTCGAACTGCGCCCGGCGCAATGGCCGCTGCATCTGGCCGAACGCCTGATTAGTCTGCGGGAAAAATTGCTCGAGCGTGTCCATACACCGGTGCTGCTCGCACTGCTGATCGCCTTCTGCATCGGCGGTCTGTTGCAACTGCAAAGCAAAAACGACATCCGCCAATGGGTCGGTGCACCGCAACGCCTGACCGATGAAGCGCAGACCATTGCACGCATCACTGGCTATCAGCCGACCAGCCAGTTCTTCCTCGTTCGCGCGGCCAACCAGCAAGAATTGCTCGAACGTCAGGCCGCGCTGAGCGATCGGCTGCAGCAACTGGTCAACCTCGACAAACTGCAAGGCTATCTGGCGCTGGATCAACTGGTCAGCCCGCCGAGTCAGCAACAGCAAGTGCGCGACGCGCTGAACAAACTGCCACAGGTCTGGCAGCCATTGCTTGATCTCGGCGTCCCCCTCGCCGCCCTGCAAACCGAGCTGCAACAGTTGCAGACGCTACCGCTTGAAGACATCGACGCCGCGCTGGCCGGCCCGCTCGGCGAGCCCTATCGCACGCTGTGGCTCGGCCCCACCGAAGACGGTGTGGCGGCGATGACCAGCCTGCAAGGCCTGAACAACCCTTCGCTGCTGCGGGTGCAGGCGCTGGATCTGCCGGGCGTGGTGCTGGTGGATCGCCTCGGTGAGCTGAACAACGTTTTCGCGGCCACGCAGATCAGCGCCGCCGAACTGAAACTCGCTTCCTGCGTGTTGATCGTGCTGGTATTGATCCTGCCATTCGGTTTCGGCGGCGCGTTGCGCATCGTCGCCCTGCCGTTGCTGGCGGCGCTGTGCAGTCTGGCCAGCCTTGGCTGGCTCGGCCAGCCGCTGACCCTGTTCAGCCTGTTCGGCCTGTTGCTGGTGACGGCGATCAGCGTCGACTACGCGATTCTCATGCGCGAGCAGGTCGGCGGTGCGGCGGTAAGTCTGCTCGGCACCTTGCTGGCGGCCGTGACCACATGGCTGTCGTTTGGCTTGCTGGCGGTTTCCAGCACACCGGCAGTGAGCAATTTCGGCCTGTCGGTGAGTCTCGGTCTGGCGTTCAGTTTCATGCTCGCGCCGTGGGCCGGGCGTCATGAACACACGGCCACCGTTACGGAGCATGCCGCATGATGGTCATCGGTTTCTGGTTGCTGGCCCTGGCGTTGTTCGCCGTGGCCACGCGCATCGGTCGCCACTTCGGCCTGATCCCGATTGTCAGCCAGTTACTGCTGGCGAGTTTCGGCTTGCCGCTGCTGATGTATTTCTGGATCGAACCGGGCTGGCAGCTCAGCGGCGCTGAACTGATCGCGCCGGTGTGGCTGAAAAACCTCTACAGCCTGAGTTTCGCGCTGTTGCTCGGACACATCCTCAGCGATGTGATCGACCTGCGCCTGGATCGCCAGAGCGTGAAAATCGCCGTGCCGAGTTTTGCCGTGCCGTTCATCTGTGGTCTCGCGGCGGCGTATTGGCTGCTGCCCGCGCAGCCGTGGCTCAACTCGCTGGCCATTGGTCTGGTGTTCGCCATTACCGCGATCCCGGTGCTGTACTTGTATCTGCGCCACATCGATTACCCGCCAGCCGCCACCCGGCGCCTGGTGCAGACGGCAATCCTCATCGATCTGACGTGCTGGACGCTGTTCGGTCTTGCCCAAGGCAGTTTGCACCTGAGCAGTCTGTTGCTGCCGCTAGGCCTGGCGTGCGTGCCATTAGTGCTGCATCTGGTCGGAGTGCGCCGACCACTGACGTACAGCCTCGGTTTCTTCGCGCTGCTGGTCATGGCCGAGCACTACAAACTCAACGCGCTGATCTTCGGCATCGGTTATCTGCTGTGCATGGCGGCGCTGAAAGTGCCGCTGGTTTTGCCGCTGCCGGCGCGCTGGATGAGCCGTTTGCAAACGTGGATCGCGATCCCGCTGATCCTCACGTTCGGCATCGTCCAGATCGACGTACACGCCGCCCTCGCCAGCCTCGGCGCCGTGCAATGGGCGGCACTGCTGCTGTTGCCGATTGCCAGTAAACTGCTCGGCAACTGGCTCGGCCTCGGCTGGGCTGGCGCCTCGTTCGAAGGTGCCAGCCGCTGGCGCGAAAGCGTGCTGCTGAATATTCGCGGCCTGAGCGAAATCGTCTTTCTCAACTTGCTGTTGCAACAACAACTCATCACCCCCGCGCTGTACTTCGCGCTGATGGTGATGGGCCTGATCGCGACGCTGTTGCCGGCCCTGATCGGCCTGCACCGCACGCCCCTCAAACACACCGCCATCGCGCCCGGGAGTTCACGTGCCAACCGTTGAAATGCAACGTCGTCAGGTAGTGATCATTGGCGCCGGCCCGTCCGGCGCCATCGCCGCCGCGCTGCTCAAGCGCAAGGGCCACGACGTGCTGGTGATCGAGCGCCAACACTTCCCACGGTTTTCCATCGGCGAAAGCCTGCTCAGCCACTGCCTGGACTTCGTCGAAGAAGCAGGCATGCTCGACGCCGTCAACGCCGCCGGATTCCAGCGCAAGACCGGCGCCGCGTTTGCCTGGGGCGAGCGCTACAGCGCGTTCGATTTCGGCGACACCTTCACCAACGGCAAGCCGACCACGTTCCAGGTGCAGCGCGCCGATTTCGACAAGCTGCTGGCCGATCAAGCGGCGCTGCAAGGTGCCGAGATCCGCTATGGCGATGCCATCGTCAGCGTCGATTTCGAGCGGGCAAAACCACAACTTGATGTGCGACGTGAAGACGGCAGCGAATACCGCGTCGAGGCCGATTTCGTCCTCGATGCCAGCGGTTACGGTCGCGTGCTCTCGCGCTTGCTGGATCTGGAAGCGCCGTCGAATTTCCCGGTGCGTCAGGCCGTGTTCACCCACGTCGAAGATCACATCGACAACCCGGCCTTCGACCGCGAAAAAATCCTCGTCACCACCCACCCGCAGCATCGCGATATCTGGTTCTGGACGATCCCGTTCAGCAACGGTCGCTGCTCGGTGGGTGTGGTCGCCGCCGCCGAACACTTCAACGGTCGCGACGCTGATCTTGATGCCTGCCTGCGCGGTTTCATTGCCGAGACGCCAAGCCTCGCCGGCGTGCTGAACAAAGCCGTGTGGGACACCCCGGCGCGCACCCTCGGCGGCTACGCGGCCAACGTCAAATCCCTGCACGGCCCGGGCTTCGCGCTACTGGGTAATGCGGCGGAATTTCTCGACCCGGTGTTCTCCTCCGGCGTGACCATAGCCATGCGTTCGGCGAGCATGGCGGCGGCGGTGCTGCATCGTCAGTTGCAAGGCGAAACCGTCGACTGGCAAAGCGAATTTGCCGAACCGCTGAAGCGCGGCGTCGACACCTTCCGCTGCTACGTCGAGGGCTGGTACGCCGGCACCTTTCAGGACGTGATTTTCTATGAAGACAGCCAGGCGGAAATTCGCCGGATGATCTGCTCGATCCTCGCCGGTTACGCCTGGGATGAACGCAACCCGTTCGTCAGCGAAGCGCGTCGCCGGTTGAAGATGATTTCCGAACTTTGTGCAAAGGACGCCCCATGAGTTACCTGAGCGACAGCTACGTCGAGGAAACCCGCTTCGGTTTCTGGTTCCTGCGCAGCCATACCTGGCAGCACCATGTGTTGCGTGTGGCGATCAACGATCTGCGTGGGTTGTTCAGCGAGCCGCTGCCGGCGAACCCGGTGCTGCTGGATGCCGGTTGCGGTCAGGGCAAGTCGTTCCGCCACCTGCGCCAGACCTTCGCGCCACAGCGTTTGATCGGCGTTGACGCCGATCCGCACAGCCTTGAGTTGAGCGGCGAAGAAGCGGCGCGCCAGGGCCTGGACGTCGAGTTGATCGGCAGCGATTGCGCGACTCTCAACGTGCCGGACGCCAGCGTCGACCTGCTGTTCTGTCATCAGACCTTTCATCATCTGGTCGAGCAGGAAAAAGCCCTCGCCGAGTTTTACCGGGTGCTCAAGCCCGGCGGTTATCTGCTGTTCGCCGAGTCCACCGAGGCTTACATTGATACCTGGGTGATTCGCTGGCTGTTCCGCCATCCGATGCATGTGCAGAAGAGTGCGGCGCAGTATCTGCAGATGATTCGCGAGCAGGGTTTCGAGTTTGGCGAGCGCAATGTCTCGTACCCGTATCTGTGGTGGAGCCGTTCGAAAGATTTCGGTTTGCTGGAGCGCTCCGGGTTGCGCAAACCGAAGCCGTTTGGCGAGCGTGAGGAAACGCTGGTGAACGTTGTCGCCCGCAAGCCATTGCAAGGTGATATCTGATGCACCACATAACCTGTGGGAGCGAGCCTGCTCGCGAAAGCGGTGGGTCAGCCAGCCTCTATGTTGAATGTGCTGGCGTCTTCGCGAGCAGGCTCGCTCCCACAGGGTATGTGGTGTGGCTGATGTTAGTGCTATTTGCTTCGCTAAGTGGTTGCGCCAGCCAGGCGCCGCTGCCAACCGGCAACCCGACGCTGCCGCTGCCCTTGCAACTGCACATCGAGCGCACACAAGCCGAACAACGTCAGGACTGGCTGCTCGTCATCCAGCGCGAAGGCCAGGGCATCCGTTGGTCGATGATGGACCCGCTGGGCATTCCCTTGGCGCGTCAGCAACTGATCGACGGCCACTGGCAGGCCGACGGCCTGCTGCCGCCCAACCCGGAAGCCCGGGAGCTCTTCGCCGCGCTGCTGTTCGCCCTGACACCACCGGGCGAACTGCTGCGCAATTACCCCACCGCGCAGCAACAGGACGGGCAACGTTCGCTGCCGACGCGCTGGGACATCCGTTATGCACAACCGTTGAGCTTCGAATTGAACCTGCCCCAAGGCCCGCACTATCGCGTCTCCCCACTCGGTGAACCGACGCCATGACTGCCTACCTGAATGCCCTCGGCGTGATCTGCGCCCTGGGCCGCGACAAGCAAGAAATCGCGCGCAATCTGTTCGCCGGCGATTGCTCGGGCATGCGCCCCGAGGCGGGCTGGGTGGCGGAGCGTGAGTTGCCGGTGGCCGCCGTACACGGTGAACTGGTGCCGATCCCGGCAGCGCTGGCCGACCAGAGCAGTCGCAACAATCAGTTGCTGCTGGAAGCCGCGCTGCAGATTCGCGCCGACATTGATCACGCGATCCAGACCTACGGCCGCGACCGCATCGGCGTAGTGCTCGGCACCAGCACCTCGGGTATCGACGAAGCCAGCCGTGGCCTGGCGCATTTCCTCCGTGAGCAGCATTTCCCGGCGGAATACGACTACGGACAACAGGAACTCGGCGCCCCGGCGAATTTCCTCGCCGAATGGCTGCAACTGAGCGGCCCGGCCTATGTGATTTCCACCGCGTGCACCTCCAGCGCCCGCGCATTGATGAGCGCGCAACGCCTGCTCGATCTCGGTCTGTGCGACGCGGTGTTGTGCGGTGGCGTCGACAGTCTGTGCAAGCTGACCCTTAACGGCTTTTCGTCGCTGGAAGCGGTGTCCGACGAGCGCTGCAATCCGTTCTCGGCCAACCGCAACGGCATCAACATCGGCGAAGCGGCGGTGCTGTTCGTGATGAGCAAGCAGCGTGGCGACGGCCCGGCCATCGCCTTGCTCGGTGCCGGTGCCAGCTCCGACGCGCACCATATCTCCGCGCCTGAGCCGAGCGGACGCGGCGCCTTGCAAGCGATGCAGAAAGCCTTGAGCCGCGCCCACCTGCAAGCCGCGCAGATCAACTATCTGAACCTGCACGGCACCGCGACCCAACACAACGACGCCATGGAAAGTATGGCAGTCGCCTCGCTATTCCCCGAGGGCGTTGCCTGCTCTTCGACCAAACCGATGACCGGCCACACTCTCGGCGCAGCCGGCGCATTGGAAGCAGCGTTCTGCTGGCTGAGCCTCAGCGCCGACAACCCGCAACACGCGCTGCCGCCGCACGTCTGGGATGGCCAGGCCGATCCCGAGCTGCCGCCGCTGAAGTGGGTGACCGCAAACGAACGCCTGTCGTCCATTGCACCCCGCTACCTGATGAGCAATTCGTTTGCCTTCGGCGGCAATAACGTCAGCCTGATTATCGGAGACGCCCCATGACCGACTGGCCGCTCGCCGAACTGTTGCCCCACGCTGGCGACATGATCCTGATCGACAAGATCCTCAGCTTCGACGAAGAACAGATCTACACCCGCCTCACGGTCAAGTCCGAGGGTTTGTTCAACCTGCCCGACGGCAGCCTGCCGGCGTGGGTCGGCATCGAATTGATGGCGCAAAGCGTCGCCGCGTTCGCCGGATGCCACGCGCGACAGAAAGGCAATCCGGTGGAGCTGGGCTTTCTGCTCGGCACGCGCAAGTTCGAGTGCAACGTCGAGGCGTTTCCTGCGGGCAGCGAGTTGACCATCCATGGCATCCGCTCGCTGGAAGACGACAATGGCATGGGCGTGTTCGAGTGTCATATCAACGCGCCCGGCATCGAGGTCAGTGCTCGACTGAATGTGTTCCGCCCGCCACAGCCAACCCAATATCTGCAACAAGCACAGGAGTCGAACGATGACTGAATCCGTACTGGTCACCGGCTCCAGCCGTGGCATCGGCCGCGCCATTGCCTTGCGTCTGGCGCAGGCCGGGCATGACATCGTCCTGCATTGCCGTAGCGGCGTTGCCGACGCACAAGCCGTGCAGGTCGAAATCGAAGCGCTGGGCCGCAGCGCGCGCATCCTGCAATTCGACGTCGCCGACCGTGAAGCCTGCAAAAGAATTCTTGAAGCCGACGTCGAAACCCATGGTGCCTATTACGGCGTGGTGCTCAACGCCGGTCTGACCCGCGACGGCGCTTTCCCGGCCCTGAGCGATGACGATTGGGACGTAGTCCTGCGCACCAACCTCGACGGTTTCTACAACGTGCTGCACCCGGTGATGATGCCGATGATCCGCCGCCGTGCCGCTGGTCGCATTGTTTGCATCACCTCGGTATCGGGATTGATCGGCAACCGTGGCCAGGTCAACTACAGCGCCTCCAAGGCCGGCGTGATCGGCGCGGCTAAGGCATTGGCGATCGAACTGGGCAAGCGCAAAATCACCGTTAACTGCGTCGCGCCGGGCCTGATCGACACGGCGATGCTCGACGAAAACGTGCCGGTGGAAGAACTGATGAAAATGATCCCCGCGCAACGCATGGGCACCCCGGAAGAGGTGGCCAGTGCGGTGAATTTCCTGATGTCGGCGGAAGCCTCGTACATCACCCGCCAAGTGCTGGCGGTCAACGGAGGCCTGTGCTGATGAAGCGCGTCGTCGTCACCGGCATGGCCGGCATCACCTCGCTGGGCAGCGACTGGGAGACCATCGCCGGCAACTTCGCGGCCAACCGCAGCGGCATCCGCCGGATGGACGAGTGGGATCGCTTCAGCGAACTCAACACGCGCCTGGCCGGCCCTATCGATGATTTTGTGGTGCCCGCACACTGGACCCGCAAGCAATTGCGCAGCATGGGCCGGGTGTCGCGGCTGGCAGTCGGTGCGGCGGAACAAGCCTTGGCCGATGCCGGTTTGCTTGGCGACGAATCGATCAAGGACGGGCGCATGGGCGTGGCCTGTGGTTCGTCCACCGGCAGCACCGACGAGATCAAAGCGTTCGGCAACATGCTGCTCAACTCGGTGGCCGAAGGCCTGAACGCCAACTCCTACGTGCGGATGATGCCGCACACCACCGCCGCGAATATCAGCATCTTCTTCGGCCTCACCGGACGCCTGATCCCGACGTCCAGCGCCTGCACCAGCGGCAGCCAGGGCATCGGCTATGCGTATGAAGCGATCAAGTTCGGTCGGCTGCCGTTGATGCTCGCGGGCGGCGCCGAAGAACTCTGCCCGACCGAAGCTATGGTCTTCGACGCGCTCTACGCCACCAGCCTGAAAAACGATGCGCCACAAACCAGCCCGCGCCCGTACGACAAGGGCCGCGACGGCCTGGTGATCGGCGAAGGTGGCGGCATGTTGGTGCTTGAGGAGCTGGAGCACGCCCTCGCTCGCGGCGCACACATCCACGCGGAGATCGTCGGTTTCGGCAGCAACGCCGACGGCCAGCACACCACCCGCCCGGAACAAATCACCATGCGCCGTGCGATGGAACTGGCGCTGGAAGACGCCGGCCTCACGCCCGATGCCATCGGTTACGTAAATGGTCACGGCACGGCTACAGAACAGGGCGACATTGCCGAAACACTGGCAACCAGCAGTTTGTTCGGCGAGCGCATGCCGATCAGTTCGCAGAAGAGTTTCCTCGGCCACACGCTCGGGGCCTGCGGGGCGCTGGAGTCGTGGTTCAGCATCGAAATGCTCAACCGCGACCTGTACGTGCACACGTTCAACCTCGACGAGGTCGATCCGCATTGCGGCAAGCTCGATTACCTGCGCGGCGAATTCCGCCAGATGCATCACGAGTACGTGATGAACAACAATTTCGCTTTTGGTGGCGTCAACACCTCGTTGATTTTCCGCCGCTGGCACTGACCGCAACACGTTTGGAGTGAAGGGAATGACTCAGTTTCACCGCATCGCCGCCCTGTTGGCCCTGGCCTTTGTACTCGGCGGTTGCACCAGCAAACCGGTGTACAACGCCAAGGAAGAGTTCTCGCCGAACCTCGGCTTTACCCAGTCACAAATGAGCCGCGCCATCGTCACCGCGCTCAACGACCGCCAATGGGTCGTGCAATCGGTACGCCCTGGCATGATCAAAGCTGCGATCACCGTACGCGGTCGCCATCATGCCGAAGTCGACATCCCGTTCACGCCAACCTCGTTCGAAATCGACTACCGCAGCAGCTACGGCCTGAACGCCAAGGACGGCAAGATCCACGGCAACTACAACCGTTGGGTCAACCGCCTGCGCGACAACGTGCTCAAAGAGCTGTCGATCAACCCGGACATCGAAGCCGTCAACAGTCTTGGCATCATCAAACAAGGTGCCGACGAGCCGACCTACCTGAGCTTTCGCGAAGGCGTCAAACGCGCCACCGACGCCGGCCTGCTCGACGGCAGCGTGAAGTTCTACCTGGCCGGCGAAACCCTGCCCAAACAAGTGCGCAAACTCGACACCGTGAGCAGCAGCCGCAAAACCAACGGCTCGAACAAATCCGACGAAGACGCCTGCTTCTGGGCCCTGCAGTCGGCCCTCGCGACCCTGCAAAACGCCGCGAAAAAAGCCGACGCCAACGCCGTGATCAACATCGCCAGCGTCGACCAGCGCGACCTGTACAAAGACACCGAAAAATTCCAGTGCCGCGCGGGGATGGTGGTGTCGAGCGTGGCGTTGCGTGGGGATTTGGCGCACGTGGATTGATTGAATAAAATCCTGTGGTGAGGGGATTTATCCCCGATGGGTCGCGCAGCGGCCCCAAACCAAAACCTCGAAATATCAGACATGCCGAGTGCACAGGTTTGGGACTGCTGCGCAGTCCATCGGGGATAAATCCCCTCGCCACAAAGGGCGCCATTTGGCGTCCTCTTCATTTTTCAGCATCTACACTCGTTCCGGCAGGTCGCCGAATCGCGCCTGCCAGAACAGCGAGCCACAATCAGTCAAGCACTCGCTGCTCTCTTTCACCGTCAAGGAGATGACCATGCAAGTGAAAGCCCTGATCGCCGCCACGCTCTTCGGCCTGATCCCCAGTGCCAGCCATGCCACCAATCTGATGTACATGCCCTTCGAGACGGTGTTGTCGGACGCGATTCGTGCCGGGCGGCTGGATGGCAGTGTGAAGTTTTATCTGGCCGGGAATGGGCCGCAGGGCACTCAGCGGTTGTTGCAGCGCGATGTCATCAGTGATCTGAAGACCAATGGCTTCAACAAGAGCGATCACGATTCCTGCGAGTGGGTGTTGCAGTCGAACCTGATCAAGTTGCAGGCCGAGGCCAAACGGTTCGGGGCGAATGCGGTGGTCAATATCGTCAGTTATTACGACCAGCATGTGCGCAAGGATTTGAATACGTATGAATGCCGGGCGGGGATTTTTGTCACGCGGGTGGCGTTGAAGGGGGATTTGGTGCGGTTGCCTTAACGGCAAGATCAAAAGATCGCAGCCTTCGGCGGTTAATCAATCACCTTCAACCTTGCGCGTGAGCAATTCGACAAAGGCCTTGGCCATCGGTGACTTCTGATCCTTGCGCTGCACCAGCCACACCGCTGAAATCGCTTCAGGATCCAGCAGCGGCCGGTAGATCACGCCGTCGATGCGCATCCGCTGATAGGACGCAGGCAATACCGACACACCCAACCCCGCCGCCACCAGCCCGATGATGGTCATCGCCTCCCCGGCCTCTTGGGCAAAATGCGGACTGAATCCGGCATCGCGAGCCAGACTGAGCAGTTGTGCGTAAAGACCGCTACCGTAACTGCGCGGGAAAAACACGAACGGCTCCAGCGCCAGCGCCGAGAGAAACAGACCTTCTTCGCTGCCTTGGGCCAACGGATGCTTGGCACTGAGCACCGCAACCAAAGGCTCGCGCATCAGCTCCACCACGCTCAACGAATCGGGCAGACCCAGCGGGCGCATGATGCCAACTTCAATCGACTCGTCCACCAAGGCGTCGGCAACCATGGTGCTGCTCATCTCCCGCAGGTTCAGGTGCACAGCCGGAAAACGCTGACGAAACGAGAAAATCGCCTGGGGAATGGTCGAGTTGAACGGCGCCGACGAGGTAAAACCGATCTTCAATTCACCGAGTTCGCCGAGTTGCGCACGCCGGGCGACATCCGCCGCTTTGTCGACCTGCGCCAGCACCAGCCGCGCTTCCTCGAGAAATAATCTGCCGGCTTCGCTCAGCTCGACCCGACGATTGGTGCGTTCAAACAACCGCGCACCGACCTCTTGCTCCAGCGCCTGAATCTGCTGGCTCAGCGGCGGCTGGGAAATGCCCAGCACTTGTGCAGCACGGCCGAAATGCAGTTCTTCGGCGACGGCGATGAAGTAGCGCAGGTGACGCAATTCCATGAAAACCCCATTAGGTCGTTAAAGCTATCAAACAGGTCGAACAATATATTGGATAGAAACATTAGCCAGCTATATGATTTTTTCCATTGCCTGCCTGGCCGCGCTCTCCGAGGTCTGATGTGAAAACCGCCGCTGCCCCTCTTGCCCATGAAGTCCCGCCCGCTGCGGCCGACGATGTCGTCGCCGAGCTGCAAGAGATCTACATCGAAAAAGGCACGCCGATGTTCATGCGCACGGTGCTGGCGTTGTTCAGCGGCGGGTTTGCGACGTTTGCCCTGCTGTATTGCGTGCAGCCGATGATGCCGCTGCTATCTCACGAATATTCGATCAACGCGGCGCAGAGCAGCCTGATCCTCTCGGTCGCCACCGGCATGCTCGCCATTGGCCTGCTGATTACCGGGCCGATTTCCGATCGGATCGGACGTAAACCGGTGATGGTCACTGCACTGTTTGCGGCGGCTCTGTGCACCATCGCCAGTTCGATGATGCCGAGCTGGCAAGGCGTGCTGATCATGCGCGCGCTGATCGGGCTGTCGTTGAGCGGGCTGGCGGCGGTGGCGATGACTTACTTGAGCGAAGAGATTCATCCGCAACACATCGGCCTGGCGATGGGTCTGTACATCGGCGGCAACGCGATTGGCGGGATGAGCGGACGCTTGATCACCGGGGTGCTGATCGACTTCGTCAGTTGGCACACGGCGATGCTGGTGATCGGCGGTCTGGCGCTGATTGCGGCGGCAGTGTTCTGGAAGATTCTTCCGGAGTCACGCAATTTCCGCTCGCGTTCGTTGCATCCGCGCAGTCTGCTCGACGGTTTCACCATGCACTTTCGCGATGCCGGTTTGCCGCTGCTGTTTCTCGAAGCGTTCGTGTTGATGGGCGCGTTTGTCACGTTGTTCAACTACATCGGTTATCGCTTGCTGGCTCAGCCATACAACCTCGATCAGGTGTTTGTCGGCTTGCTCTCGGTGGTGTACCTGTCGGGTATCTACAGCTCGGCGAAGATCGGTTCGCTGGCGGACAAGCTGGGACGGCGCAAAGTGTTGTGGGCGACGATTGCCCTGATGTTCGTCGGCCTCGCCCTGACGATGTTCACGCCGTTGCCGCTGGTAATCATCGGCATGCTGATCTTCACCTTCGGCTTCTTCGCCGCTCACTCGGTAGCGAGCAGCTGGATCGGCCGGCGCGCAATCAAGGCCAGGGGCCAGGCGTCGTCGTTGTATCTGTTCAGCTATTACGCCGGGTCGAGCATTGCCGGGACGGCAGGCGGAGTGTTCTGGCACTTGGGCGGATGGAACGGGATTGGCTTGTTCATCGGCGCGTTGTTGCTGGTGGCGCTGTTGGTGGCGTTGAAGCTGGCGAAATTACCGCCGCTCGGCGGAGTCAAAGCCTGACGCAAAACCCATTGCAAAGCAAAAACGCCCGGCATAAGCCGGGCGTTTTTGTTTTGTAGAATTTAAAGCTGGGCGTCGATCACTCGTGATACTGCGCCGACAGCTCATGCACTGCGCGCAGGAAGGCGCCGGCGTGTTCAGGATCAACCTCAGGGGTGATGCCGTGACCGAGGTTGAACACATGGCCGCTGCCCTTGCCGTAGCTGGCGAGGATGCGCCCGACTTCGGTGCGGATGGCTTCCGGCTTCGCGTAAAGCACGGTCGGGTCCATGTTGCCTTGCAGCGACACCTTGTCGCCGACGCGGGCGCGGGCGTTGCCGATGTCGCAGGTCCAGTCCAGACCCAGTGCGTCGGCGCCGGCGTCAGCGATGCTTTCCAGCCACAGGCCGCCGTTTTTGGTGAACAGGATCACCGGAACCTTGCGACCGTCGTGCTCGCGGATCAGGCCGCTGACGATTTTCTTCATGTAGGCCAGCGAGAACTCCTGGTACGCCGCCGCCGACAGGTTGCCGCCCCAGGTGTCGAAGATCTGCACCGCTTGCGCACCGGCCATGATCTGGCCGTTGAGGTACGAGGTCACCGACTGCGCGAGTTTATCCAACAGCAGGTGCATGGCTTGCGGGTTGTCGTAGAGCATGGCTTTGGTCTTGCGGAAGTCTTTCGACGAGCCGCCTTCGACCATGTAGGTAGCCAGCGTCCAAGGGCTGCCGGAGAAACCGATCAGCGGCACACGGCCGTTGAGTTCGCGGCGGATGGTGCTGACCGCGTCCATCACGTAGCCGAGGTCTTTGTGCGGATCGGGGATCGGCAGGGCTTCGATGTCGGCCAGGGTGCTGACGACTTTCTTGAAGCGCGGGCCTTCACCGGTTTCGAAGTACAGGCCCTGGCCCATGGCATCGGGAATGGTGAGGATGTCGGAAAACAGGATCGCCGCGTCCAGTTGTGGATAACGGTCGAGCGGTTGCATCGTGACTTCGCAAGCGAATTCCGGATTCATGCACAGGCTCATGAAGTCACCGGCGTGGGCACGGCTGGCGCGGTATTCCGGCAGGTAGCGACCGGCCTGACGCATCATCCACACGGGGGTGACGTCTACGGGTTGCTTGAGCAGGGCGCGGAGGAAACGGTCGTTCTTCAGGGCAGTCATGTCGGCATCCGGAAAAAAAGTGCGGGCATTTTCTCAGAGCGCGACGCAAAAGGCACGGATGCAGGTCAGCCTTTTGTCTATCGGGTCAATTTGTCGCGCTGGAAACGCGCTATCAGCAACACCGAGAAACAACTGTGGGAGCGAGCCTGCTCGCGAAGAGGCCGGTACATCCAACATTGAAGTTGGCTGACAGACCGCTTTCGCGAGCAGGCTCGCTCCCACAGGGTTATTGCATTTGGCTCAGGGCCCGGGGTTAGACGCCCAGGTAATCCAGAATCCCTTCAGCCGCATTACGGCCTTCGAAGATCGCCGTCACTACCAGATCCGAACCGCGCACCATGTCGCCACCGGCGAAGATTTTCGGGTTGCTGGTCTGGTGCTTGTACTGACCTTGCTCCGGGGCCACCACGCGGCCCTGGCTGTCGGTCTGGATCTCGAACTGTTCGAACCACGGCGCCGGGCTCGGGCGGAAACCGAAGGCGATGACCACGGCGTCGGCCGGGATGATCTCTTCGGAGCCCGGAATCGGCTCAGGGCTGCGGCGGCCACGGGCGTCCGGTTCGCCGAGACGGGTCTCGACCACTTTGACGCCTTCGACCTTGTCTTCACCGACGATGGCGATCGGCTGGCGGTTGTAGAGGAATTTCACGCCTTCTTCCTTGGCGTTCTTCACCTCTTTGCGCGAGCCGGGCATGTTCGCTTCGTCACGACGATAGGCACAGGTCACCGACTTGGCGCCCTGACGGATCGACGTA
Source organism: Pseudomonas sp. LBUM1648 (assembly GCF_059716145.1). Lineage (NCBI taxonomy): Bacteria > Pseudomonadati > Pseudomonadota > Gammaproteobacteria > Pseudomonadales > Pseudomonadaceae > Pseudomonas > Pseudomonas sp. LBUM1648. The sequence goes on along the minus strand of NZ_CP166808.1, from coordinate 462,636 downwards.
CGGTTGCAGTCCATGGCCGTGTCGCCGCCGCCGAGTACCACGACCTTCTTGCCTTTCATGTCGACGAAATCTTCCGGCGACTTTTCAAAGCCCAGGTTGCGGTTGACGTTGGCAATCAGGAAGTCCAGCGCGTCATAAACGCCCGGCAGATCCTCACCGGCAAAACCGCCCTTCATGTAGGTGTAGGTGCCCATGCCCATGAACACGGCATCGTATTCGGCGAGCAGTTGCTCCATGGTCACGTCTTTGCCGACCTCGGTGTTGAGGCGGAACTCGATGCCCATGCCGGTGAAGACTTCGCGGCGATTGCTCAGCACAGTCTTTTCCAGTTTGAACTCCGGGATACCGAAGGTCAGCAAGCCACCGATTTCCGGGTTCTTGTCGAACACCACCGGGGTCACGCCGCCACGTACCAGCACATCAGCACAACCGAGGCCCGCCGGGCCTGCGCCGATGATCGCGACACGCTTGCCGGTCGGTTTGACCTTGGACATGTCCGGACGCCAGCCCATGGCGAACGCGGTGTCGGTGATGTACTTCTCGACCGAACCGATGGTTACCGCGCCGAAGCCGTCGTTAAGGGTGCAGGCACCCTCGCACAGACGATCCTGCGGGCACACCCGGCCGCAGACTTCCGGCAGGGTATTGGTCTGGTGCGACAGCTCGGCGGCCTGGAGGATGTTGCCCTCGGCCACCAGCTTCAACCAGTTGGGAATGAAGTTGTGCACCGGGCACTTCCATTCGCAATACGGGTTACCGCAACCCAGGCAGCGGTGGGCCTGATCGGCCGACTGCTGGGGTTTGAACGGTTCGTAGATCTCGACGAACTCTTTCTTGCGTTGACGCAACAGTTTCTTCTTCGGATCTTTGCGCCCGACATCGATGAACTGGAAGTCGTTATTCAGACGTTCAGCCATTGTTAAAACCTCATCAAACTCTTCAGGCGCATATCACTGCGGGTTGGCACGAGTGCTGGAAAGCAACGACTTCAGGTTGGCAGCCTTCGGCTTGACCAGCCAGAAACGGCGCAAGTAGTCATCGAGGTTTTCGGCGAGTTCACGACCCCACTCGCTGTCGGTTTCGGCGACGTACTCGTTCAGCACGTTTTGCAGGTGGCTGCGATAAGCCTCCATCGCTTCGCCGCTGATCCGCTGGATTTCCACCAGTTCGTGGTTGACCCGGTCAACGAAAGTGTTGTCCTGGTCGAGCACGTAGGCGAAACCACCGGTCATGCCAGAGCCGAAGTTGTAACCGGTCTTGCCCAGAACGGCGACAAAACCACCGGTCATGTACTCGCAGCAGTGATCGCCAGTGCCTTCAACAACCGTGTGGGCACCGGAGTTACGCACGGCGAAACGCTCGCCTGCGGTGCCGGCGGCGAACAGCTTGCCGCCCGTGGCGCCGTACAGACAGGTGTTGCCGATGATGGCGCTTTCCTGAGTCTTATAAACGCTGCCCTTCGGCGGCACGATGGTCAGCTTGCCACCGGTCATGCCTTTGCCGACGTAGTCGTTAGCATCGCCTTCCAGATACATGTTCAGACCGCCGGCGTTCCACACCCCGAAGCTCTGCCCGGCAGTGCCTTTGAAGCGGAAGGTGATCGGCGCCTTGGCCATGCCCTGGTTGCCGTGCTTGCGCGCGATTTCGCCGGAGATCCGTGCACCGATCGAACGGTCGCAGTTGCAGATGTCCAGTTCGAACTCGGCGCCGCTCATGTCGTTGATCGCTGACGTCGCCATCTCGACCATTTTCTCGGCCAACAGGCCTTGGTCGAACGGCGGGTTGCGCTCAACGCCGCAGAACTGAGGCTTGTCCGCCGGGATGTGATCGCTGCCCAGCAGCGGAGTCAGATCCAGGTGGTTTTGCTTGGCGGTCTGGCCTTCGAGGATTTCCAGCAGATCGGTGCGACCGATCAGCTCTTCGAGGGAGCGCACGCCGAGCTTGGCCAGCCACTCACGGGTTTCTTCGGCGACATAGGTGAAGAAGTTCACCACCATGTCGACGGTGCCGATGTAGTGATCCTTGCGCAGCTTCTCGTTCTGAGTCGCAACGCCGGTGGCGCAGTTGTTCAGGTGGCAGATACGCAGGTATTTGCAGCCCAGCGCGATCATTGGCGCAGTGCCGAAGCCGAAGCTTTCGGCGCCGAGGATCGCAGCCTTGATCACGTCGAGGCCGGTTTTCAGGCCGCCATCTGTCTGCACCCGGACTTTGCCGCGCAGGTCGTTGCCGCGCAGGGTCTGATGGGTTTCGGCGAGGCCGAGTTCCCACGGCGCACCAGCGTACTTGATCGAGGTCAGCGGCGAAGCACCGGTGCCACCGTCGTAGCCGGAGATGGTGATCAAGTCCGCGTAGGCCTTGGCCACACCGGCAGCGATGGTGCCGACGCCCGCTTCTGCTACCAGTTTCACCGAGACCAGCGCCTTCGGGTTGACCTGCTTGAGGTCAAAGATCAGCTGCGACAAGTCTTCGATCGAATAGATGTCGTGGTGCGGCGGCGGCGAAATCAGGGTCACGCCCGGCACTGCATAACGCAGCTTGGCGATCAGCCCGTTGACTTTACCGCCCGGCAGTTGCCCGCCCTCGCCCGGCTTGGCGCCCTGGGCAACCTTGATCTGCAGCACTTCGGCGTTGACCAGGTATTCCGGGGTTACCCCGAAACGGCCAGTCGCGACTTGCTTGATTTTCGAGCTCTTGATGGTGCCGTAACGCGCCGGGTCTTCGCCGCCTTCGCCGGAGTTGGAACGCGCGCCGAGGCGGTTCATGGCTTCGGCCAGGGCTTCGTGAGCTTCCGGCGACAGGGCGCCCAGCGAGATACCGGCGGAGTCGAAGCGCTTGAGCACCGATTCCAGCGGTTCGATTTCACTGATGTCCAGCGGCGTGTCGAGGGTCTTGACCTTGAGCAGGTCGCGAATCATCGACACCGGACGGTTGTCCACCAGCGAGGTGTATTCCTTGAACTTGGCGTAGTCGCCCTGCTGCACGGCGGCTTGCAGGGTGTTGACCACGTCCGGGTTGTAGGCGTGATATTCGCCGCCGTGGACGAACTTCAGCAGACCGCCCTGCTGGATCGGCTTGCGCGGACTCCAGGCTTCGGTGGCCAGCGCTTTCTGCTCGGCTTCGATGTCGACGAAACGCGCACCCTTGATGCGGCTCGGCACGCCACGGAAGCTCAGCTCGCACACTTCTTCAGACAGACCGATGGCTTCGAACAACTGAGCGCCACGGTACGAAGCGATGGTCGAGATGCCCATCTTCGACAGGATCTTCAGCAGACCTTTGGTGATGCCTTTGCGGTAGTTCTTGAACACCTCGTAGAGGTCGCCCAGCACTTCACCGGTACGGATCAGGTCGCCCAGTACTTCGTAAGCCAGGAACGGATAGACCGCCGAGGCACCAAAACCGATCAGCACCGCGAAGTGATGCGGATCGCGTGCAGTAGCGGTTTCAACAAGGATGTTGGAGTCGCAGCGCAGGCCTTTTTCGGTCAGGCGGTGGTGTACCGCGCCGGTGGCCAGCGAAGCGTGGATCGGGAGTTTGCCCGGAGCGATATGGCGGTCGCTCAGAACGATCTGGGTACGACCGGCACGCACGGCTTCTTCAGCCTGATCGGCGACATTGCGGATGGCCGCTTCGAGGCCGACGCTTTCGTCGTAGTTGAGGTCGATGATCTGCCGCTCGAAACCCGGGCGGTCGAGGTTCATCAGCGAGCGCCACTTGGCCGGGGAAATGACCGGCGAGCTGAGGATCACGCGCGAAGCGTGTTCCGGCGACTCCTGGAAGATGTTGCGCTCGGCACCGAGGCAGATTTCCAGCGACATCACGATCGCTTCACGCAGCGGGTCGATCGGCGGGTTGGTCACCTGCGCAAACTGCTGACGGAAATAATCGTACGGCGTGCGCACACGCTGGGACAGCACGGCCATCGGCGTGTCATCGCCCATCGAACCCACGGCTTCATAGCCTTGCTCACCGAGCGGACGCAGTACCTGATCGCGCTCCTCGAACGTGACCTGATACATCTTCATGTATTGCTTGAGCTGATCGACGTCGTAGAAGGCCGAACCGTGATCGTTGTCTTCCATGTTCGCCTGAATGCGCAGGGCGTTCTTGCGCAGCCATTGCTTGTACGGATGACGGGATTTCAGACGGTTGTCGATCGCATCGGTGTCGAGGATCTGCCCGGTTTCGGTGTCCACGGCAAGGATCTGGCCCGGGCCTACGCGGCCCTTGGCGATAACGTCTTCGGGCTGGTAGTTCCAGACGCCGATTTCCGACGCAACGGTGATGAAACCGTTGGTGGTGGTGACCCAGCGCGCCGGGCGCAGACCGTTACGGTCGAGCAGGCACACCGCGTAGCGACCGTCGGTCATGACCACGCCGGCCGGGCCGTCCCACGGTTCCATGTGCATCGAGTTGTACTCGTAGAACGCACGCAGATCCGGATCCATGGTTTCGACGTTCTGCCACGCAGGCGGAATGATCATCCGCACGCCACGGAACAGGTCGATGCCGCCGGTGACCATCAGCTCAAGCATGTTGTCCATGCTCGAGGAGTCGGAGCCGACACGGTTGACCAGCGGGCCGAGTTCTTCCAGATCCATCAGATCATTGGTGAACTTGGTCCGACGGGCCTGTGCCCAGTTGCGGTTACCGGTGATGGTGTTGATCTCGCCGTTGTGGGCGAGGAAGCGGAATGGCTGAGCCAGCGGCCATTTCGGCAGGGTGTTGGTGGAGAAGCGCTGGTGGAACACGCAGATCGCGGTTTGCAGGCGCTCGTCACTCAGGTCCGGATAAAACGCGGCCAGGTCGGCCGGCATCATCAGGCCTTTATAGATGATGGTCTTGTGCGAAAAGCTGCAGATGTAGTGGTCGGAGTCGACGGCGTTAGACACCGACGAACGACGACGGGCGCTGAACAGCTTTACCGCCATGTCCTGATCGCTCAGGCCTTCACCGCCGATGTACACCTGCTCGATCTGCGGCAGGCGCTCCAGGGCCAGGCGGCCGAGGACGCTGGTGTCGATGGGCACTTTGCGCCAGCCGATCAGTTGCAGGCCTTCAGCAAGGATCTCGCGGTTCATGTTCTCGCGAGCGGCTTCGGCCTTGGCCGGATCCTGATTGAAGAAGACCATGCCCACGGCATATTGCTTGGGCAATTCGACGCTGAAGGATTCCTGGGCAATGGCACGCAGGAACGCGTCAGGCTTTTGAATCAGCAGACCGCAACCGTCACCGGTCTTGCCGTCGGCATTAATCCCACCGCGGTGGGTCATGCAGGTCAGGGCCTCAATGGCCGTTTGCAAAAGGGTATGACTGGGCTCGCCCTGCATGTGGGCTATCAGGCCGAAACCGCAGTTATCCTTGAATTCATCTGGTTGGTACAGACCTGCTTTCATAGACACTTTCTCACCAGGCTGCCTCTTTTCGAGGCAAATTTCTTTTCAATTCAACCACTTGCGATCCACGCCGAACGTACGCCGGCTTAGCGGGGGCAAAAGGGTGGTCATTGTACACAGCGACACAGACGCTCACAAATTTGACGACGAAATGTCGCAAATCTATGTCGCATTTGTGAAAGGTTTAAAGCGATCTGCTGTGCTAGTCAAAACTTTTTTAATTTTGACTGCAACGACTCAAAGACTACTGTGACGCAGACACCACAAGGCACGCGGCCTGTAGAGGCGGCGCGCACTTGCGGAAATTTTGAGGTGCCTGGAGTGGCGGCCTGGGTAAGGCCGCCGAATCTTCAGCGAGTTGTTGCCAGTTCCTGTTGGACGCTGGCGACAGTGCGAGGCCAAGGTTTACCAGCCTGAACCTTCGCTGGCAAGGCCTTGATGGCAGAAACAGCCGCATCACGATTGGCGAAGTTGCCGTAGGTGATCACGTAGAGAGGCTTGCCGTTGAGGACTTTCTTGAAATAACGGTACTCGCCGCCCTGCTCCTTGACGAAGCTTTGCGCGGCTGCTTCGGAGCTGGTGCCGAGAATCTGCACCACGTAGTTGCTCGTCGGCTGACCGGCGTACCAGCTGCCACCGGCGGCTTTGGCCACGGTAACCGGCTTCTCGGCCGGTTTGGCGGCGGCGACTGGCTTGGCTGGCGCTGGCGCCGGTTTCGCCGCTGGTGCTGCCGGAACCGGCTTGGCGGTAGCGATTTGCGTCGGAGCAGGCACAGGTTTGGCCGCAGGCACTGGAACCGGCGTCGGTGCAGGCCCGGCTGGAACGCCCGCTGGTGGCGCCGAAGTGGTCACGGTTGGCGGCGTATCGCTGGAGCCTTCCAGTGGCACGCCGTCATCGCCTTCGGTGATTCCGCCAGCGGCTTCAGCCAACGGGCCGCGCATCACCGGTTGCGAATTGCCGACCAGCGGCAATGGCATGGGCTGCGTGTTGCCGGCGAACTCGACGTTCGGTGCAGCGCCATTGGCAGCGCCCTGGCCCAATGGCAGTTGTGCCTGTTCGTTGGCGGGTGCGCCGGTGGTTGGCGCCTTGTTGCGACCCGGCATCAACCAGGCGGCGGCGACCGCGACCACAACGACGGCGGAAATCGCCAATACGTGTTTCTTCGGCATGTTGAACCCCATACTTGGACGCTTGACCGCAGAGCGGCTGGCAATCATGACTTCTATCAGAGCATCGCGAGCGACCTGGTTGATGTTGCCCGGCCAACCCTCGGAGCTTTCGTGAATATCAGAGATCTGATCCGCGGTGAAAAGTTCGACACCCCGGCCGGCACCTTCCAGCCGTTGGTCGAGATACTCGCGGGTCTCTTCTTCGGTGTACGGCTGCAGTTCGATGACGTGGAAGCGCTCTTCCTCGAGGTGCAAAGCCTCGAGCTGAGCGATCAGCGACGACTCACCGAACAGGAACACATGCGGACGACCTTCCGGAGCGCCGGCACCCAGCGCCATCAGCGCTTCGAGAGCGGACTCGTCGAGTTGCTCGGCGTCATCCACCAGCAAATAGACTTCCTGGCCAGTCAGCGCGAGTTGCACCACCTGATCCAGAATCGCGCCGACTTCGGCCTGGGCCACGTTAAGCGCCTGAGCGACCTGACGCAGCACGCCCGCCGCATCGCCGGCACCGCGTGCGGAGACAACAACGCTCTGCACCGATTGCTTGTTGGTGCTGGCCACCAGTGCCTGACGCAGCAGCGTCTTGCCGCTGCCCTGCGGGCCGGTGACTACCAACAGCAACTGGCTGTAACGCGCCAGGTGATGCAGTTGACCCAGCACCGGTTTGCGCTGGGCCGGGAAGAACTTGAAGCCCGGCACCCGCGGAGCGAAGGGGTCGTGACTTAACTGGAAATGGCCGAGGAACGCCTCGTCGGCATGCAAACTAGTCATCGGAATCTTATTAACCTTTAAGCTGAGCCAGGGCGCGGTAATCCGCTCCCAGCGTGGCCTGTAGAACTTCTTTCGGATAATCGTCGGTCACTACCGCTTCACCCATCCGGCGCAGCAGCACCAGGCGCAGACGACCGTCGATCACTTTTTTATCAATAGCCATGTGTTCGAGAAAATCAGCTTCGCTCATCTCTATAGGCGGAACCACCGGCAGACCGGCGCGCTGGAACAGACGAATGCCGCGATCGCGCTCCTGTTCGCTGATCCAGCCCAGACGCGCAGACATCTCCAGCGCCATCACGGTGCCAGCCGCCACCGCTTCACCATGCAGCCAGACACCATAGCCCATGTGGGTCTCGATGGCGTGGCCGAAGGTGTGGCCGAGATTGAGCGTGGCACGTACGCCGGTTTCCTTCTCATCGGCGCCGACCACCGCAGCCTTGGCTGCACAGGAGCGCTCGATGGCATACGTCAGGGCTTTCTGGTCCAGCGCACGCAGGGCGTCAACGTTGTCCTCCAGCCAGGTCAGGAACGGCTCGTCGCAGATCAGGCCGTACTTGATGACTTCCGCCAAACCCGCCGACAGCTCACGCGGTGGCAGGGTTTTCAGGGACGCGGTGTCGATCAGCACCACGTTCGGCTGATAGAACGCGCCGACCATGTTTTTGCCCAGCGGATGGTTGATCCCGGTCTTGCCGCCCACCGACGAATCGACCTGGGACAGCAATGTAGTGGGGATCTGAATGAAATCGACGCCACGCTGGTAGCAGGCAGCAGCAAAACCGGCCATATCGCCGATCACGCCGCCGCCGAGGGCGATCACGGTAGTGCGGCGATCATGACGAGCGGTCAGCAGACCGTCGAAGATCAGTTGCAGGGTTTCCCAGTTCTTGAAGGCTTCACCGTCCGGCAGCACCACGGAAATCACTGAGAACTGCGCAAGGCTGCGAGTCAGACGCTCGAGATAGAGCGGCGCAACAGTCTCGTTGGAGATGATTGCCACTTGCCGCCCATGGATATGCGGAGCCAGCAACTCGGGCTGATCCAACAAACCTTCGCCAATATGAATCGGGTAGCTGCGCTCGCCTAGATCGACCTTGAGTGTCTGCATGTGTCCCCACAGTGAAGATGGAAGCAGGCGTCCTGCCCTGAATTATTGGTTATCTGCGGCCTATAGCGGGTATGACGCCGCTCGCACGCCATCCGCCACAACCTCGCCGGGCTGTGACAGGACGCCGAGGATAGCGCATTTCGGGCGATGCTTTAACGGGGTGGAAGCTGCGCCAGGCGGTCGAGAATGTCGAGCACTACCATGCGCGGTGGCCGTTCATCGGTTTCCACTACCAGATCGGCGATTTCCCGATAGAGCGGATCACGTATTGCGAGGAGGTCGCGCAGGGTTTTCTCGGGATTGGCGGTGCGCAGCAGCGGCCGATTGCGATCGCGCGCCGTGCGGCCGACCTGCTGTTCGACGGAGGCGTGCAGATACACCACACGGCCGCCTTCATGCAGGGCCTTGCGGTTGGCGTCACGCATTACCGCGCCACCGCCGGTCGCCAGCACCACGCCGTCGAATCCGCACAGTTCGGCGATCATCGCCTGCTCACGGTCACGAAAGCCGGGCTCGCCTTCCTTGTCGAAGATCCACGGGATATTGGCGCCCGTGCGCAGTTCAATTTCCTTGTCGGAATCTTTGAACGGCAGGCGCAGCTCTTTGGCCAGCAACCGGCCGATGGTGCTTTTTCCAGCGCCCATCGGTCCTACAAGAATCAAATTTCGCACAGAATCAACGACTCACAGCAATCGCCTGGTTATTCATGATACGCGGAGTGAGAAATACCAGCAGCTCGGATTTTTTCTCCGAAACCACATCACGCCGGAAAAGGCGGCCAAGATACGGCACATCGCCAAGAAATGGCACCTTATCTACAACCTTGCTTTGAGTATTTGAGAAAACGCCGCCAATCACGATGGTTTCACCGTCATTGACCAGCACCTTCGCGTTGACCTCGTTCTTCTTGATCGGCGGTACATCCTGCACTTTGTTCAAGTAGTCCGGTTCGTCCTTGGTGACCTTGACCTCCATGATGATGCGGTTGTCCGGAGTAATCTGCGGCGTCACTTCCAGCGACAGAGAAGCCTCCTTGAACGACACCGACGTAGCGCCGCTGGAGCTGGCTTCCTGATAGGGAATCTCGGTGCCTTTGAGGATTTTCGCGGTTTCCTTGTCGGAGGTGACCACCTTCGGTTGCGAGACGATTTCGCCGTTACCTGTCTTCTCCATGGCCGTCAGCTCAAGATCGAGCAGAACATTGTCAGTGATGAAGGCAATACCAATCCCGGACGTGTTGTTGACGGTGCCCATGTCGACAAATGGCGAGTTGGTGCTGGTGCTGCCCGGCGTGCCGATGGTGGTCGATGAGCCGTTACTGACCCCGGAGGTGTTCCAGTTGCCCTTGTTCTGGATCGACCCACCCCAGCGCACGCCCAGGCTCTTGTCGTAATCCACGTTGGCTTCAACGATCCGCGCCTCGATCATCACCTGACGCACCGGAATATCCAGTTGCGCCACGATGCGCCGCAGTTCATCGAGACGATCCTGAGTCTGGTAGGCAATGATGTTGTTGGTGCGCTCATCGACGGTAATCGAACCACGCTCGTCGATTTTGGCCTCGGCACTGGTCACCGACTGAAACAGCTTGGCGATGTCCGCTGCCTTGGCGTAGTTCACTTGCAACAGCTCACGGCGCAGCGGCGCCAGTTCGGCGATCTGTTTCTGCGATTCGAGCTCCTGGCGTTCGCGGGCGGCGATTTCATCGGCCGGAGCGACCAGTAACACGTTGCCGATCTTGCGCTTGTCCAGCCCCTTGGTTTTCAACACCAGATCCAGCGCCTGATCCCACGGCACATTTTGCAGACGCAACGTGATGCCGCCCTGAATCGTGTCACTCGCCACCAGATTGAGGTTGGTGAAATCGGCGATCAGTTGCAGCACCGAGCGCACGTCGATGTCCTGGAAGTTCAGCGATAGCTTGTCGCCGACGTAGGCCTGTCGATCAGCGTTGCGTTTTTGCAGGTCGTCCGCCGTGATCGGCCGGATGCTGACGGTCAGTTTGTTATCGGTCTGGTAGGTGGAATAGTCGAAGGTGCCGCTGGGCTCGACGGTGATGATCGCGCGATCGCCGGTCGCGGCAGCGTTGACGAACTGCACTGGCGTGGCGAAATCCTTGACGTCGAGGCGCACCCGCAGCTTGTCGGGCAATTGCGTGCGCGCGAAGCTGAGGATGATCTTGCCGTCATGTTCCTGGATATCCGGGGCGATGGTCGGGTCGGACAGGTCGATGACCACGTTACCCTCGCCCGCCGTACCGCGTTGAAAATCCACGCCGCGAATGGCTTTGGTTTTCGGCACGAACGCCTTGGCGGGTGCGGGAGTCGCTGCCGCGGTCGCACGGGACGCCGCCACAGCAACCGGGCGCGCAGCGGTTGTCGGCGCACCCTGACCTACCACCACAAAAAGATTGTTGCCCTCGACCCGCGTGTCATATGGCGCCAATTGCGTGAGATTGACGATCAGGCGCGTCCGATCCTTGGCTTCAACCACCGTGGCCGTGCGTGCATTGCCCCTACCCAGATCGACATGCTTGCTGGCCAACTGGCTGGCGACACCGGGCAAATCCAGCGCGATCCGCGCCGGCGAATCGGTGGTGTAGCCCTTGGGCTGCGGCGGCGGCCCGTCGAATGACAGCTTCAACTCGACACGGTCACCCGGCAACGCTGCCACGTCCAGCGCCTTCAGATTAGCCGCCTGAACCATCGGTGACATCAGCGCTATCCATAGCGAAAAACCGAGGGTGGAGAAAATCCTGTTCATTATTCGACTTCCACTATGAGTGCTCTTTCAAAGGAATGGTGCGCGGACGCTCCAGCCAGGCGCCGTCGCCATCAGGCACGATTTCGACTACATCGACCTGGGTGGCGCTGATGGCAACGATGCGGCCATCGTTGCGCCCCAGGTAATCGCCAACCTTCAGGCGATGCACGCCACCCGCTCCGCGCAACAGAGCGAAAGAACCGGCGGCATTGCCGATCGTACCGACCATCTCGAACTGCTCGATGTTGAAACCTTCGAGGTATTGCTTGATCCGGTTGGGATCAGGTTTTACGTTGCGCGAGCCGTGTTTCTGCCCGGCCAGATCGACGCGCACCTGGCGCGAGAACGGGCTACGCAGGTTGGCGGCGCTGTAAGTGAATGTCGGGTAAGACCGAAATGTCGGGGTTGGTTCAATCTTGCCTGCCGGGCGCAGCCGTACTTCATTCATGTAGGCGTCGAGGTCGCTGACGTCATCGCTGCCACCACATCCACTTAATGCCAGCAGCACCATCGACAAGGCCGAATAACGAATCAGGGTCATTTTTGCAGCCCTTTGTCGTTATAGCGGTAAGTCTTGGCAAGGATGCTCATGCGCAGTTTCGGCCCGCCCTCCTTATTGGCGGGGGCCAGTTCGAAGTCATGCAGGGTGACGATGCGCGGCAACCCGGCCACTCCGCTGACGAAGGTAGCGAGGTCGTGATAGGCGCCAGTGACGGTGATCTGAATCGGCAGTTCGATGTAGAACTGCTGGGCGACCTCCGGCAACAGTTTGATCTCTTCAAATTCCAGGCCGCTGCCCAAACCTGTACGCGTGATGTCTTCCAGCAGGCCTGGAACCTCCGTGTCGCTGGGCAGTTGCCGCAGTAACACGCCAAAGGTGTTTTCCATCTCTTTCATCTGCTGGGTGTACAGCTCCAGATTGGCCGACAGTCGCGCCTTGCTGGCGAATTGCTCCTTGAGCGTGGTCTCCTCCTCGCGTTTGGCATCGAGCTGGTTTTCCATGTCACTGATGAAAAAGTTGTAACCAAGCGCCAACACCAACACCATCAACAGCGCCCCGGCGATGGCCTTCACTGCCGCCGGCCAGGAACCGATATTGCTGGTATCCAGATCGTTGAAGTCGATGCTGCGCAGGCTGTCCAGCCATTCGGACGGCTTCATGGCTCGTCCTCCACGGTTTTGGGCTGGGTCTGACGAACAGTCAACTGAAAGAGATTGGCCTGCTCCTGCTGATCGGCGGAGGTTGATTTCACTTCGTTCAGGCTAGGGGCGTCGAACCAGTCGGACGCATCCAGATTGCGCATCAACTCGGAGACACGATTGTTCGACTCCGCCGCTCCGCTGATCGACAGGGTTTTGCCGGCCATTTTCACGTCGGTGAAATACACGCCGTCAGGCAACGTGCGCGCCAGTTGATCGAAGATCCGCCCGCTGACCTGCCGATTGCCTTGCAAGTCCTGAATGATGCGCATGCGTTCGACCAGTTGCTGGCGATGGGCCTTTAGCTCGCTGATCTGCTTGATCCGCTCGTCAACCACAGCAATCTGCTTGCCGATATAGTCGTTACGCGCCACTTGCCGGGCGATGGCGTTGCTGATGATCTGATCGGCAATGAATACGGCGCCAACCGAACCGACCACCACGCCGATCAAAGTCAGCAGGAAGCGTTTGCGCCGCTCTTCGCGACGCTCTTCACGCCACGGTAACAGGTTGATCCGCGCCATCAGTCGAAACTCCTGAGCGCGAGCCCGCAGGCAATCATCAGGGCCGGCGCATCACTGGCCAGAGCCCCTGCGTTGACCTTGCTGCTCAAGGCCATGTTGGAAAACGGATTGGCCACCTGGGTCGGGGTATTCAGACGCTGCTCGATCAGCCGGTCCAGCCCTGGCACCGACGCCGTGCCGCCGGCCAGCAGAATGTGGTCGACCGCGTTGTATTGCCCGGAGGCGAAGAAGAACTGCAAAGAGCGCGACACCTGCTGCACCAGCGCCTCGCGAAACGGCTGCAGCACCTCGCTGACGTAGTCGTCGGGCAGGCCGCCCTGTTTTTTCGCAAGGCCCGCCTGCTCGATGGTAAGGCCATAGCGACGCTGGATTTCCTCGGTCAGTTGCCGGCCTCCGAACAGTTGCTCGCGGGTATAGATGATCTTGCCGTTGTGCAGGACGCTGAGGGTGGTCATGGTCGCACCGATGTCGACGACCGCCACGGTCAGGCGCTCCTGGGAAGCGGCCAACTGCGTCGCGAGCAAGCCGAACGAGCGCTCCAGTGCATACGCCTCGACGTCGACCACGCGAGCGGTGAGCCCGGCCAGCGCGAGCGCGGCTTCGCGGACTTCGACGTTTTCCTTGCGACAGGCGGCGAGCAGCACGTTGACCCGTTCCGGGTTGCGCGGCGACACGCCCTGGACTTCGAAGTCGATGGCGACCTCGTCCAGCGGATAGGGGATGTATTGGTCGGCTTCAATCTTGAGCTGGTTCTCCAGCTCGTCGTCGGTCAGGCCCGCATCCATTTCGATGATCTTGGTGATCACCGCCGAACCAGCCACCGCCACCGCCACGTTCTTGTTGCCGGTGCGTGCCTTGACCAGCACCCGGCTCAGGGCCTGGCCCACACCTTCTAGCTCGGCGATGTTTTTTTCGACCACGGCGTTCGCCGGCAACGGCTCCACCGCGTATGCCTCGACCCGGTAGCGGTCGCCCTGACGGCTCAATTCCAGCAGCTTCACTGACGTGGAGCTGATGTCGATCCCCAGTAACGTATTGGTCTTTTTATTGAAGAGTCCCAGCACTACCAATTCCCTATGACTTTCCGTGAGTTACGGACTCTGTAATACGCATTGCGTTCCTTCACCCCGTCTTGACAGAAGCGCAAATGACGCCTCCAGCAGAAAAGTGCTTATAATGCCCAGCGATTTTTTCCGCTTTTTACTGCCAGCGCGGGTCGTTCTGTGTGTCGCCACAACCCCCGTTGCCAAATTCATTCTTTGCCCTGGATGTCCAAACGCCTTGATTCGTTTGCTGAAATTTTTCGGTTGGTCCATCGTCGCCGTTTTCTGCGGACTGCTTTTAGGTCTCAGTGGCGCGTATCTTTACCTTAGTCCGGGTTTGCCATCCGTGGAGGCTCTGAGAAGCATTCAGTTGCAGATTCCACTGCGGGTCTACAGCAGCGATAACAAGTTGATCGCAGAATTCGGCGAAATGCGCCGGACTCCGATCCGTTTCGCCGACATTCCCCCCAATTTCATTAATGCGTTACTAAGTGCTGAAGACGACAATTTCGCCAATCACTACGGTGTCGATCCAAGCAGCCTGATGCGCGCCGCGACCCAACTGGTCAAGAGTGGACACATTCAATCCGGCGGCAGCACCATCACCATGCAGGTGGCGAAGAACTTCTTCCTGACCAGCGAACGCAGTTTCTCGCGCAAAACCACCGAAATCCTCCTGGCTCTGCAAATCGAACGTCAGCTGACCAAGGACGAGATCCTCGAGCTGTATGTGAACAAGATCTATCTGGGCAACCGCGCCTACGGCATCGAGGCGGCGGCGCAGGTTTATTACGGTAAGTCGATCCGTGACGTCAGCCTCGCGCAGATGGCGATGATCGCAGGCCTGCCGAAAGCTCCGTCGCGTTTCAACCCGCTGGCCAACCCGGCGCGCAGTAAAGAACGTCGCGACTGGATCCTCGGGCGCATGTACAAGCTTGGCAAGATCAACGAAACGGACTACACCGCTGCGATCAACGAGCCACTGAACGCCAGCTATCACGTGCCGACCCCGGAGGTGAACGCACCGTACATCGCCGAAATGGCCCGTGCCGAAATGGTCGGCCGCTATGGCAGCGACGCCTACACCGAAGGTTTCCGCGTCACTACCACGGTGCCAAGCAATTTGCAGGAAATGGCCAACACCGCGCTGCACGAAGGTTTGATGACCTACGACCAGCGTCACGGCTACCGTGGCCCCGAGTCGCGCCTGCCGGGCAAGACCCGTGAAGCGTGGGCAACCGAACTGACCAAACAGCGCACTATCAGCAGCCTGGAACCGGCGATCGTCACCCAGATCGACAAGAACGGTCTGCAAGTGCTGACCCGCACCGGCGAAGAGCACGTTGCCTGGGACACCATGAAATGGGCACGGCCGTTCCTCAACACCAACAGCATGGGCGCCAACCCGCGCCAGCCCTCGGATGTGGCGCAGGTCGGCGATCTGGTTCGCGTGCAACGCCAGAAAGACAATTCGTTGAAGTTCAGCCAGATTCCGCAGGCGCAAGGGGCGCTGGTATCGCTGGATCCGCAGAACGGCGCGATTCGCTCGCTGGTTGGCGGTTTCGCTTTCGAGCAGAGCAACTACAACCGCGCCATGCAGGCCAAGCGTCAGCCGGGTTCGAGCTTCAAGCCGTTCGTCTACAGCGCGGCACTGGATAACGGCTACACCGCCGCCACGCTGGTCAACGATGCGCCGATCGTGTTCGTCGACGAGTACCTGGACAAGGTCTGGCGTCCGAAGAACGACACCAATACCTTCCTCGGCCCGATCCGTCTGCGCGAGGCGTTGTACAAATCGCGCAACCTGGTGTCGATCCGCTTGCTGCAGGCGATGGGCGTGGGCAAGACCATCGACTACATCACCCGCTTCGGCTTCAACAAGCAAGACCTGCCGCCGAACCTGTCGCTGGCGCTGGGCACCGCGACCTTGACGCCAATGGAGATCGCTACCGGTTGGAGCACCTTCGCCAACGGCGGCTACAAGATCACCCCGTACATCATCGACAAGATCGAAAGCCGTAACGGTGACTCGCTGTTCGTCGCCAACCCGCCGACCGTACCGCAGGGCGGCTCGGCCACCGACGGTATCGCGGTACCTGCCGAGCAGTCGTTCACCGTCAACGCGGCGCCGGTTCCGGGTGAAGCCCCGGGCGCCGCAGCGGCACCACAAGCGCCGGCCGTGGCGGAGCGGATCGTCGATGGTCGCACTACTTATATCCTCAACAGCATGTTGCAGGACGTGATCAAGCTCGGCACCGGTCGTCGCGCACTGGCTCTTGGCCGTAGCGACATCGCCGGTAAAACCGGTACCACCAACGAATCGAAAGATGCCTGGTTCTCCGGTTACAACGCCGACTACGTGACCACCGTGTGGACGGGCTTCGACCAGCCGGAAAGCCTTGGTCGCCGCGAGTTCGGTGGCACCGTGGCGCTACCGATCTGGATGAACTACATGGCCGCCGCGCTGAAGGACAAGCCGCCTCACGTCCAGCCTGAGCCGGAAGGCTTGCTCAGTCTGCGGGTAGATCCGGTCAGCGGCCGTGCGGCGACGCCGAGCACGCCTGGGGCGTACTTCGAGCTGTTCAAGGCTGAAGACACGCCACCGTCGGTGAACGAGCTGGGTAATGGCTCGGCACCGGGTAGCCCGCTGCCGGCGGATGAGCAGGCGCCGATCGATTTGTTCTGATCCACTTCTATTGAAAAGCCCCGCCTTCAATTGAAGTGCGGGGCTTTTTATTGCCTGCCCTCTGAGGTGTTGGCCGAGCTGACGACTTCGCGAGCAGGCTCGCTCCCACAGGGGAATGTGTTTCAAGGTGGGAGCGAGCCTGCTCGCGAAGAGGCACTGAACCACACCGCAAAACCCTCGGACATAAAAAAGCCCCGACTCATAACGAGCTGGGGCTTTCGGTTGAAGCACTACAACGACTTAGCCGCTGAACACGTCATCCACGCTTTTCAGCGGGTAGTTCTTCGGATACGGCAGGGTGGCCACACCAGTCTCGATCGCGGCTTTGGCCACAGCGTCGGAGATCAGGGTGATCAGGCGCTTGTCCATTGGCTTCGGAATGATGTACTCACGGCCGAATTCCAGCGGGGCACCGCCGTAGGCGTCGCACACGTCCTGTGGCACCGGCAGTTTGGCCAGTTCACGCAGAGCGTTGGCTGCAGCCACTTTCATTTCTTCGTTGATGCGCTTGGCGCGAACGTCCAGGGCACCACGGAAGATGAACGGGAAGCCCAGTACGTTGTTGACCTGGTTCGGGTAGTCCGAACGGCCGGTGGCCATGATCACGTCGCTACGGGTGGCGTGCGCCAGTTCCGGGGAGATTTCCGGATCCGGGTTCGAGCAGGCGAACACGATCGGGTTCGGCGCCATCGACAGCAGGCCTTCAGCGCTCAGCAGGTTCGGGCCGGACAGACCGACGAACACGTCAGCGCCTTTCAGAGCGTCAGCCAGGCTGCGCTTGTCGGTGGCGTGAGCGAACACGGCTTTGTACTGGTTCAGGTCGTCACGGCCGGAGTGGATCACACCGGTACGGTCAACCATGAAGATGTTTTCAATGCGTGCGCCCATGCTCACCAGCAATTTCATGCAGGAGATGGCGGCAGCGCCGGCGCCCAGGCAGACGATCTTGGCTTCCGGCAGGGTTTTGCCAGCGATTTCCAGGGCGTTGATCATGCCGGCAGCGGTCACGATAGCGGTGCCGTGCTGGTCATCGTGAAACACCGGAATGTCGCACTGCTCGATCAGAGCGCGTTCGATCTCAAAGCACTCAGGTGCCTTGATGTCTTCCAGGTTGATGCCACCGAAGGTGATGGAGATGCGTTTTACGGTGTCGATGAAGGCTTGCGGGCTTTCGGAGTCGACTTCGATGTCGAAAACATCGATGCCGGCGAAGCGCTTGAACAGTACGCCTTTACCTTCCATGACTGGCTTGGAAGCCAGTGGGCCGAGGTTACCCAGCCCCAGAATCGCGGTGCCATCGGAAATGACTGCAACCAGGTTGCCCTTGCCGGTGTATTTGTAGGCCAGTTCAGGATCGCGAGCGATCTCACGCACTGGTTCAGCTACGCCGGGGCTGTAGGCCAGCGACAGGTCGCGGGCGGTAGCAGTGGCCTTGGTGAGCTCGACACTCAGCTTCCCTGGACGAGGATGGGCATGATATTCGAGAGCGGCAGTTTTCAGATCAGACATTTTGGCATTCCGCTTTTTACTGTTGGACAGACTGGTCAGCGAGGATACGCGCCTCGCAAAGTCCCCACAAGACTGAGCGGTCACCACTGTCAAGCGCCCTGCCCTACGACTTTGGGCCAAGAGCCACGGCGCACAAGGGCTTGACTGTTCACAATCGACAGAAAAAATGTCTACAATTTTTCTTCAGCGGGAAGTTTGCAGCATCGAAGGATCAGTCAGCGGCAACAGCCAACGCGCTTGACCCGATTGCAGTCCACCGCGTCGCGAGCGATCGACCACCCAGCCGCGCGCCTCGATCTGCTTGCCCTTCAGCGCTTGCAAGCGAGCATTGTCGAATTGTCCGACCAGATTGGGTGCAACACGCAATACAAGCGAGTCTTGCAACTCGATCCAGATTCCGCCGCGATTGCGTTGCACCTTGCTCACACGACCGCTGACCACAGCAAAACCCGAGCGCTGGATCTGCTCCGCTTTCAGTACAGGTGATTGCCGCCAGAGACCTCGCCCAGCCTGTCGTGCGTTACGCTCGGCGGCTTGCTGACAGGCGACCAGATCGACATTCGGCGCCACGGCGACTTGAAAGCCGAGGCCATCGGCGAGCATCTGAGCTTCGAGATTGGCGCCGCTGACGCTATAGAGGTGGGCGAGCGTACGTCCGTAATGATCTTTCGCTTGCTTGCCGGGGAGCAAACCGACGCGTCCGCCGCTGTCAGCCACCAATGATTCCAGGCGTTTGCGCGCCGCCACGGCGAAAGGTTCGTCACTGCGGCCCTGCTTGCCAAGTTCAGGCGTGTTGAGGCCGATCATGCGAACACTGCGGCCGTCGCTCAGGCGCAAGGTGTCGCCATCGACCACGCGCTGCACCGCGACGGTGGCAAGTCCCGAAGGCGCCGGACAGAAGGCTTGCGCGGCGGACAGCCAAATCGCGGACACAAAAAAGGCGCCCGCGAGGGACGCCTTTTTCAGCAGTGAGGAACAGCCCACCGGGCTCTTCAACCTTACTCTGCAGCAGCAGGTTTCTTGCCGAAAGCACCGAAACGGTCGGCGAAGCGCTGAACGCGGCCGCCAGTGTCCAGAGTCTTTTGCTTACCGGTGTAGAACGGGTGGCATTCGTTGCAAACGTCGATCGACAGGGCTTTGCCGAAGGTCGAACGAGTTTCGAATTTGTTACCGCAGCTGCAGGTAACAGCGATTTCTGGGTAGTTCGGGTGGATATCAGCTTTCATGGTGTCTTCCTCAGCTAGCGTGCCGCCATCCAACACTATTGTTGAATACCGCACGTAATTAGGCCGCGGATTCTACCAGACAATGTCAATCGCGCAAGCTGTCCCTTAGACCGACCGTCTGCTAGGCTCCCGGCCTTGTTCACCGCCCGACATCGAGATCCCCCCGCGTGCCCGACGCCATTCTGCGCCTCGCCCTGCCTTCGCCCTTGCGCCGCCTGTTCGACTATCGAGCCCCGGCGGGCGTGCTGCGCGCCCAGTTGCAGCCGGGCATGCGCCTGCGGGTGCCGTTTGGCCGGCGGGAGATGATCGGGATTCTGGTCGAAGTGACCGATACCAGCGAAGTACCGGTGGAAAAACTCAAACCGGCGTTGGCCTTGCTCGATGCCACACCACCGCTGCCCCCGGCGCTGTTCAAGCTGTGCCTGTGGACGTCGCAATATTATCAGCACAGCCTCGGCGATACCTTGAGTTGGGCGCTGCCGGTGCTGTTGCGTCAGGGCGAACTGGCCGAGGCCCGCCAGGAACGCTTCTGGTCAATCGTTCCCGGCGCCAGTGTGGATGATCCGCGCATCGCCCGGGCACCGCGCCAGCGTGAGGCGCTGACAACGCTCGCCCAACACCCGCACGGCGTCGCCCATCAGTTGCTGAGCAAACTGATGTTGAGCAAGGACAGCCTCGACCTGCTGCTGGCGAAGAATCTGGTGCAGGTGGAAATCCGTCGACACGCACCCGGCGCACGCCATGAACATTGGCTCGCGCAGCCGGAACTGCCGCTCAACGCCGAGCAGCGCGCCGCCTATGAAGCCATTCGCGCCGGCTTCGACTGTTATCACGCGTTCCTGCTGGCCGGCGTCACCGGCAGCGGCAAGACCGAAGTCTATTTGCAGTTGATCCGCGAAACCCTTGAGGCCGGCAAACAGGCGCTAGTGCTGATCCCGGAGATCAACCTCGGCCCCCAGACGCTGGCACGGTTCGAACAACGTTTCAACGCGCGGATCGCCCTGATCCACTCGGCAGTCAACGATCGCGAACGCCTCGAAGCCTGGCTCGCTGCCCGCGATGGCGAGGCCGACATTATTATCGGCACCCGTTCGGCACTGTTCACCCCGATGAAAAATCCCGGGCTGATCATCATCGACGAAGAGCACGACGGCTCTTATAAACAGCAGGAAGGTTTGCGTTACCACGCCCGCGATCTGGCACTGGTACGCGCGCGACAGGAAAACATCCCGATCGTCCTCGGCTCCGCCACGCCATCGCTGGAAAGCCTGCACAACGCCTACACCGGTCGCTATGGCCTGCTGCGTCTGAACGAACGCGCTGGCGGCGCGAAACAACCGCGCTTCCTGCGCCTGGACGTGAAAAGCCGTCCACTGGACAGCGGCATCTCCGGGCCGATGCAGCAAGCCATCGGCCAGACGCTGGCGAACGGGCAACAGGTGTTGGTGTTCCTCAACCGCCGCGGCTTTGCTCCGACGCTGCTTTGTCACGATTGCGGCTGGATGTCCGAATGTTCGCGGTGCGATGCGCGGATGACTGTGCACCAGCGCCACGGTGAACTGCGCTGCCATCACTGCGGGTACGTCGAACGCACACCGCGCCAGTGCCCGAAGTGCAACAAGGTCGACTTGCGGCCCGTCGGCGCCGGCACCGAGCGTGCTGAAGAACGGCTGGCGATTCTGTTCCCCGATTACCCGGTGTTGCGCGTTGACCGCGACAGCACTTCGCGCAAGGACGCGATGAATCAGCTGTTCGCAACGATTCAAAAAGGTCAGCCGTGCATTTTGGTCGGCACGCAGATGTTGGCCAAGGGGCACCACTTTCCGCGAGTGACGCTGGTGTCGATCCTTGATGCCGACGGCGGGCTGTTCTCCGGCGACTTCCGCGCCAGTGAGCGCATGGCGCAGTTGATCGTACAGGTTGCCGGGCGTGCCGGGCGCGCGGAGGAGCCGGGCAAAGTGATCATCCAGACCCACCTCGCCGACCATCCTTTATTGGTGCAACTGACCGAACAGGGTTACTTCGCCTTTGCCGAGCAGGCCCTGAGCGAGCGCCGCGCTGCCGGGCTACCGCCCTTTGCACATTTGGCGTTGTTGCGTGCCGAAGCGCACAAACCGGGGCAGGCTGAAGGCTTTCTCGATGAAGCGTGCAGCGAGGCTGAGCGCTTGCTGACCGAGCAGAATCTGAGCGGGATTGAATTGCTCGGACCGGTGCCGGCGCCTATGGAACGTCGTGCCGGGCGTTATCGCGCGCAGCTACTGTTGCAAGCGACAGCGCGAGCGCCATTGCATCGGCTGCTGGCCAGTTGGTTGCTGGTGCTTGAGCAAATGCCAAGCGGGCGGGCGGTGCGCTGGTCGCTGGATGTCGATCCCGTCGATTTGTACTGAAAATCAAAAGATCGCAGCCTGCGGCAGCTCCTACAGAGGGATTCGCATTTATCTGTAGGAGTTGCCGCAGGCTGCGATCTTTCGCTCTTAATGTCACCACATATCCATAAGCTGCCTGCTAAGGTTGGCAAGCCCGTCTTCGCAACGGATAATGCCCAGTTTTTCCACCCGCGCATCGATGCGCCGCCGCGCTTGCGGTCGAAAGAGAAGACCATGAAAGACACCATTCGCCAGCTGATCCAACAAGCCCTCACCCAACTCGTCAACGAAGGTGTGTTGCCTGAAGGCCTGTCGCCGGCGATCCAGGTGGAGAACGCCCGTGACAAGACTCACGGCGACTTCGCCAGCAACATCGCGATGATGCTGGCCAAGCCTGCGGGCATGAAGCCACGCGATCTGGCGGAAAAAATCATCGCCGCGCTGCCGGCCGACGAGAACGTCACCAAGGCCGAAATCGCCGGCCCGGGCTTCATCAACTTCTTCCAGAACACCCAGGCCTTGGCCAATCGCCTCGACGCCGCGCTGGCTGACGCCCATGTTGGCGTGCGCAAGGCCGGCCCGGCGCAGCGTACCGTGGTCGACCTGTCGGCACCGAACCTGGCCAAAGAGATGCACGTCGGCCACTTGCGTTCGACCATCATTGGCGACGGCGTGGCGCGCGTTCTCGAATTCCTCGGCGACGAAGTGATCCGCCAGAACCACGTGGGCGACTGGGGCACCCAGTTCGGCATGCTGATGGCTTACCTGCAAGAAAACCCGATCACCAGCGACGAGCTGTCCGATCTGGAAAACTTCTACCGTGCCGCCAAGCAGCGTTTCGACGAGTCCGCAGAGTTCGCCGACCGCGCCCGTGGTCTGGTGGTCAAGTTGCAGGCCGGCGATGCCGAGTGCCTGGCGCTGTGGACCAAGTTCAAGGACATCTCGCTGTCGCACTGCCAGAAGATCTACGAACTGCTCAACGTCAAACTGACCATGGCCGATGTGATGGGCGAAAGTGCCTACAACGACGACCTGATCAACGTGGTCAACGACCTCAAGACCGCTGGCATGCTGGTCGAGAGCAACGGCGCTCAGTGCGTGTTCCTCGACGAGTTCAAGAACGCCGATGGCGACCCACTGCCGGTGATCATCGTCAAGGCTGACGGCGGTTACCTGTACGCCACCACCGACCTGGCGGCCGTGCGCTACCGCAGTGGCAAACTGAAAGCCGATCGCGCGCTGTACTTCGTCGACCAGCGTCAGGCCCTGCACTTCCAGCAAGTGTTCGCCGTGGCGCGCAAGGCCGGTTTCGTGACCCATCCGATGGAGATGGAGCACATGGGCTTCGGCACCATGAACGGCGCAGACGGCCGTCCGTTCAAGACCCGTGACGGCGGCACCGTGAAGCTGATCGATCTGCTGACCGAAGCGCAGGAACGCGCCTACAACCTGGTGAAAGAGAAGAACCCGACGCTTGCCGAAGACGAACTGCGCAACATCGCCAAGGTCGTCGGCATCGGTGCGGTGAAGTACGCCGACCTGTCGAAACACCGCGCCAGCGACTACAGCTTCAACTTCGACCTGATGCTGAACTTCGAAGGCAACACCGCGCCATACCTGCTGTACGCCTACACCCGCGTGGCCGGCGTGTTCCGTAAACTGGGCAAGGACTTCAGCGAAGTCGACGGCCAAATTGTCCTCGAAGCGGCGCACGAACAAGAGCTGGCAGCGAAGCTGGCGCAGTTCGGCGAAGTGCTCAACAACGTGTCCGACAAAGGCACACCGCACATTCTCTGCACTTACCTGTACGACGTTGCCGGCCTGTTCTCCAGCTTCTATGAGAACTGCCCGATCCTCGCCGCCGAGACCCCGGCACAGATGCAGAGCCGTCTGCGCCTGGCCGCGCTGACCGGCCGCACCCTCAAGCAAGGCCTGGAGCTGTTGGGTCTGGAAACTCTGGAGCGTATGTAAGTTGGCTGCCAAGAAAAAACCTGCACCCAAGCGTGGCGCCAGCCGTTACCAAGCTCCTGCGAAGCAACCGATCCCGGGTTGGCTGTGGATGGCCATCGGCCTGACGGTCGGTGCTTTCATCGTGTTCCTGATGAAGCTGGAACCGGGCAAGGGCAGTGACACGGTCAAGCGTGAGAAGGTCGAACAACAGCAGAAAGCGTCGAAGATCGCCGAGGCCAACAAGACCCCGCCGAGCCCGACGCAACCGGTGAAGCCGAAGTACGACTTCTACACCCTGCTGCCGGAATCGGAAGTGATCGTGCCGCCGGACGCCGTGCCGGAGAAAACCCTGCCGACGCCGCAAGTGCCGAACATCCCGACCACGCCGGTGACCCCGGCGGAAGCGGCGAAGATCGACACCGCCCGCGCTCAGGCGGCATTGGCCGGGATTACCCCGCCGCCAGCGCCTCCTGTCAGCAAAGCGGCACCCGTGACCAAGTTCTTCCTCCAGGCCGGCTCTTTCCGCAAAGAGGCGGATGCAGATAAGGTCCGCGCGCAGATCATTCTGCTTGGCCAGGCCGTTTCGGTTGAGTCGGGCACAGTGAAGGACGAAACCTGGTACCGCGTACTGGTCGGCCCGTTCAGCAACCGCGAACAACTGACCACGGCGCAGAAACAACTGGCCGGCAGCGGTTTCAGCAACCTGTTGTTACAACAACGCCAGAGCCGCTGATTCCCGCACCGTGGGCGCCTCATTCCGAGGCTGCCCACAATCCCTGTGGTGAGGGGATTCATCCCCGACCGGCTGCGCAGCAGTCGTAAATCCAGCCTTCGCGGTGTGTCCGTCCTACTGCAATTGCTGGATTCAGGGCCGCTTCGCGCCCCATCGGGGATAAATCCCCTCGCCACAGTCATCACACACCATTCGTCTCCCATTGCCCCTGCCGGTTGAAATCCTCTCCACCACCCCCATATGAATGGGCATAAGGCATTTTCGCCCCGCAGTGTGGAGACTCTTCCCTTGACCACCATCGTTTCAGTCCGCCGCCACGGCAAAGTCGTCATGGGCGGCGACGGCCAGGTTTCTCTTGGCAACACCGTGATGAAAGGCAACGCGAAAAAAGTCCGTCGCCTGTACCACGGTCAGGTCATCGCCGGTTTTGCCGGTGCCACCGCCGACGCCTTCACCCTGTTCGAACGTTTCGAAGGCCAGCTCGAGAAACATCAGGGCCATCTGGTGCGCGCTGCCGTCGAACTCGCCAAAGAATGGCGCACCGACCGCTCGTTGAGCCGCCTCGAAGCCATGCTCGCAGTCGCCAACAAAGACGCCTCTTTGATCATTACCGGCAACGGTGACGTGGTCGAGCCTGAAGATGGCCTGATCGCCATGGGTTCCGGCGGCGGTTACGCACAGGCAGCGGCCAGCGCACTGCTGAAGAAGACCGACCTGTCGGCCCGCGAAATCGTCGAAACCGCGCTCGGCATCGCCGGCGACATCTGTGTATTCACCAACCACACCCAGACCATTGAGGAGCAGGATCTCGCTGAATAAGCCTGACGCGGCCCTGTGCCACGGCTTGTTTCTGCTTGAGGACCGTCAACTACTATGTCCATGACTCCCCGCGAAATCGTCCACGAACTCAACCGCCATATCATCGGCCAGGACGATGCCAAGCGCGCCGTCGCGATTGCCCTGCGCAACCGCTGGCGCCGGATGCAGCTGCCTGAAGAGCTGCGCGTTGAAGTGACCCCGAAAAACATCCTGATGATCGGCCCGACCGGTGTCGGTAAAACCGAGATCGCCCGTCGCCTGGCGAAACTGGCCAACGCACCGTTCATCAAGGTCGAAGCGACCAAGTTCACCGAAGTCGGCTACGTCGGCCGTGATGTCGAATCGATCATCCGTGACCTGGCCGATGCCGCGATCAAGATGCTGCGCGAGCAGGAAATGACCAAGGTTCGCCACCGCGCCGAAGACGCTGCCGAAGACCGCATCCTCGACGCACTGCTGCCGCCGGCACGCATGGGCTTCAGCAACGAAGAAGCGCCAAGCTCGGATTCCAACACTCGCCAGCTGTTCCGCAAGCGCCTGCGCGAAGGTCAGCTGGATGACAAGGAAATCGAAATCGAAGTCGCCGAAGTGGCCGGCATCGAGATCGCCACGCCGCCGGGCATGGAAGAGATGACCAACCAGCTGCAGAGCCTGTTTGCCAACATGGGCAAGGGCAAGAAGAAAGCTCGCAAGCTCAAGGTCAAAGAAGCGCTGAAGATGGTGCGCGACGAAGAAGCCGGGCGTCTGGTCAACGAAGAAGAGTTGAAAGCCAAGGCCCTGGAAGCCGTCGAGCAGCACGGCATCGTGTTCATCGACGAAATCGACAAAGTCGCCAAGCGCGGTAACGTCGGCGGCGCTGATGTGTCCCGTGAAGGCGTACAGCGCGACCTGCTGCCGCTGATCGAAGGCTGCACCGTCAACACCAAACTGGGCATGGTCAAGACCGACCACATCCTGTTCATCGCTTCCGGCGCGTTCCACCTGAGCAAGCCGAGCGATCTGGTGCCGGAGCTGCAAGGCCGCCTGCCGATCCGCGTCGAACTCAAGGCTCTGAGCCCGGAAGACTTCGAACGCATCCTCAGCGAACCGCACGCCTCGCTCACTGAGCAGTACTGCGCGCTGCTGAAAACCGAAGGCCTGAACATCCAGTTCCAGCCCGAAGGCATCAAGCGCCTGGCGGAGATCGCCTGGCAGGTCAACGAGAAGACCGAGAACATCGGTGCCCGTCGCCTGCACACGCTGCTTGAGCGTCTGCTCGAAGAGGTGTCGTTCAGTGCCGGCGATCTGGCCAGTGCTCATGACGACAAGGCAATCCTGATCGACGCCGAGTACGTCAACAACCACCTCGGCGAATTGGCGCAGAACGAAGACCTGTCCCGTTATATCCTGTAGGTCACCTTCTGTGTGAGCGGGCTTCTGTGGTGAGGGGATTTATCCCCGATGGGGCGCGAAGCGGCCCTTATCCCGTTGAATACGGTGTCTCAGACACACCGCATTCAACGGGTTTACGACTGCTTCGCAGCCGATCGGGGATAAATCCCCTCGCCACAAGTGTCCGCTGACACAGGGCCTCTTTTCAGACGGATGACTGGCCCCATGACCAACACAATCCCCACCGACATCAAACTGCACAAAGCCTCGAAAACCCTGACGCTCACTTACGCGTCCGGCGAGGAATTCACCCTGCCCGCCGAATTCCTGCGCGTGCATTCCCCCTCCGCCGAGGTCCAGGGCCACGGCAAGCCGATCCTGCAGTTCGGCAAGCTCAACGTCGGCTTGACCAAACTGGAACCGGCCGGTCACTACGCACTGAAACTGACCTTCGACGATGGCCACGACAGCGGCCTGTTCACCTGGGACTATCTCTACGAACTGGGGCGACGTCATGACGTACTCTGGGCCGATTATTTGGCCGAGCTCAAAGCCGCCGGCAAAACTCGCGACCCGGACCAGTCGATCGTCAAGCTGATGCTCTAGCCCAAGTGTCTTGCTCTTTAGAGGGCATTTTCTAAATTCATCTGTTTGAATGCTCTGCTGCGTGGTCGAGGATCGGCCTGCTTGCGAAAAAAATTAAACTCGGGTAACCAATGGAGCTGGCAAGTTCCCTGCAGTGCTCTACGACTGTAAAGCAGCTATGCAGAATTAACGGTCACCCGAGCAGTAGTACCTGGCATTGGCTGTGGAACTGCACAGCAGAAAACCGGGTACTCGTCTCAGGACAATGGAGCGTCGTAGATGAGTAACAAGAATAACGATGACCTGAAGTACCAAGCCTCGGAAAACACCCTGGGGCTTAATCCCGTCGTTGGGCTGCGCGGAAAGGATCTGCTGGCCTCTGCTCGTATGGTGCTGAAACAGGCCATCAGACAACCTATTCATAGTGTCAAACACGTCACCCATTTCGGCCTTGAACTGAAGAACGTGCTGTTAGGCAAATCCGAACTGCAACCGGCCGGCGATGACCGTCGCTTCGCCGATCCCGCGTGGAGTCAGAACCCGCTCTACAAACGTTATCTGCAAACTTACCTGGCGTGGCGCAAGGAACTCCATTCCTGGATCGACGACAGCAGCCTTTCACCCAAAGACATCGCCCGCGGCCACTTCGTGATCAACCTGATGACCGAAGCCATGGCCCCGACCAACACGGCGGCCAACCCGGCGGCGGTCAAACGCTTCTTCGAGACCGGCGGCAAGAGCCTGCTCGACGGGCTCTCGCATTTGGCCAAGGATCTGGTGCACAACGGCGGCATGCCGAGCCAGGTCAACATGGGCGCGTTCGAGGTCGGCAAGAGCCTGGGCGTGACCGAAGGCGCGGTGGTGTTTCGCAACGATGTGCTTGAGCTGATCCAATACAAGCCGATCACCGAGCAAGTCCACGAGCGCCCTCTGCTGGTGGTGCCGCCACAGATCAACAAGTTCTATGTATTCGACTTGAGCCCGGACAAGAGTCTGGCGCGTTTCTGCCTGCGCAATAACGTACAGACGTTCATCGTCAGCTGGCGCAACCCGACAAAGGCGCAGCGCGAGTGGGGCCTGTCGACGTACATCGATGCGCTCAAAGAGGCGGTCGATGTGGTCACCGCGATCACCGGAAGTAAAGACATCAACATGCTCGGCGCCTGCTCCGGCGGCATCACCTGTACCGCCCTGCTCGGCCATTACGCAGCGCTTGGCCAGAAGAAGGTCAATGCCCTCACGTTGCTGGTCAGCGTGCTCGACACCACGCTC
The DNA here is from genome assembly GCF_059716145.1 of Pseudomonas sp. LBUM1648. Lineage (NCBI taxonomy): Bacteria > Pseudomonadati > Pseudomonadota > Gammaproteobacteria > Pseudomonadales > Pseudomonadaceae > Pseudomonas > Pseudomonas sp. LBUM1648. Next base: position 434,139 of record NZ_CP166808.1, on the reverse strand, counting down.
GATAGCGACGTCGCGCTGTTCGTCGATGAGCAGACCCTTGAGACCGCCAAGCGCCACTCGTATCAGGCTGGTGTGCTCGAAGGCAAAGACATGGCCAAGGTCTTCGCGTGGATGCGCCCCAATGACCTGATCTGGAACTACTGGGTCAACAACTACCTGCTCGGCAACGAGCCGCCGGTGTTCGACATCCTGTTCTGGAACAACGACACCACAAGGTTGCCGGCCGCATTCCACGGCGACCTGATCGAGATGTTCAAAAACAACCCACTGATCCGCCCCAATGCACTGGAAGTGTGCGGCACACCGATCGACCTCAAGCAGGTCACGGCGGACATCTTCTCGCTGGCTGGGACCAACGACCACATCACCCCGTGGAAGTCCTGCTACAAGTCGGCGCAGTTGTTCGGTGGCAAGGTGGAATTCGTGTTGTCGAGCAGCGGACATATCCAGAGCATTCTGAACCCGCCGGGCAACCCGAAATCGCGTTACATGACTGGCGAAGAAATGGCTGCCAATGCCAATGACTGGCAAGAGAACTCGACCAAGCACACCGATTCCTGGTGGCTGTACTGGCAGGCGTGGCAGGCCGAGCGTTCGGGCAACTTGAAAAAAGCCCCGACCAAACTGGGCAACAAGGCGTATGCGCCAGGTGAAGCATCGCCGGGCACTTATGTACATGAGCGGTAACTGACACATCTCGCTCTCAATGTAGGAGCTGCCGAAGGCAGCGCCTACATGAGGCGCGGTGAATTTAAATTCACAGGGCCTGAAGCATGCCGCAACCGTTCATCTTTCGCACCGTCGACCTGGATGGCCAGACCCTCCGCACGGCGGTACGCCCCGGCAAGCCTCACTTGACGCCCTTGCTGATTTTCAACGGCATCGGCGCCAACCTGGAGCTGGTGTTTCCGTTTGTCGCAGCGCTGGACCCGGATCTGGAAGTGATCGCCTTCGACGTGCCCGGTGTCGGTGGTTCCTCCACGCCGAACCGGCCGTATCGCTTTCCCGGCCTCGCCAAACTGACTGCGCGGATGCTCGATTACCTCGACTACGGCCAGGTCAATGTGATTGGTGTGTCGTGGGGCGGCGCACTCGCGCAACAATTCGCCTACGACTACCCCGAGCGCTGCAAGAAACTGGTGCTGGCCGCGACCGCAGCCGGTGCAGTGATGGTGCCGGGCAAGCCGAAAGTCCTGTGGATGATGGCCAGCCCCCGGCGCTACATTCAGCCGTCCCACGTGATCCGCATCGCGCCGTTGATCTACGGCGGTTCGTTCCGCCGCGACCCGACCCTGGCCGCCAGCCATGCAGCGAAAGTGCGTTCGGCGGGCAAGCTCGGTTACTACTGGCAACTGTTCGCCGGCCTTGGCTGGACCAGCATTCACTGGCTGCACAAGATCAATCAACCGACGCTGGTGCTGGCCGGCGATGACGATCCGCTGATCCCGTTGATCAACATGCGCATGCTCGCCTGGCGGATTCCCAATGCTCAGTTGCACATCATCGACGACGGTCATCTGTTCCTGATTACCCGCGCCGAAGCGGTGGCGCCGATCATCATGAAATTCCTCGAAGAGGAGCGGCAGCGGGCGGTGATGCACCCGCACCCGTCACCGCTGGGCGGTTAACCACCGCGGCAGGCTTTATGCAGGGCTTTGAACAACATGCGCGGCAGGACGCCGCGCAGGCAACAAGCCACAACAGCGTCTATGGTGTTCTGGTTCGGTGAGTTTGTTTTTGGCCTGAAGACGAAGGAGTGTTGAGTCATGCGCGAAAAACCAGCGACGGGCGTGGTACCCAGCCCCGCCGTGTTCATCAACGCACAAAGTGCGATCACCGGCTTGCGTGGTCGGGACCTGCTCTCGACCCTGCGCAGCGTCGCAGCCCATGGCCTGCGCAATCCGATCCACAGTGCCAAGCACGCCCTGAAACTTGGCGGCCAGCTCGGCCGAGTGCTGCTTGGCGAAACCCTGCACCCGACCAATCCACAGGACACTCGTTTTGCCGACCCGGCGTGGAGCCTGAATCCGTTTTACCGGCGCAGCCTGCAGGCCTATCTGGCCTGGCAGAAACAGGTCAAAAGCTGGATCGACGACAGCGACATGAGCCCGGATGACCGCGCCCGGGCGCAGTTTGCCTTCACGCTGCTCAACGACGCCGTGGCGCCGTCCAACACCCTGCTCAACCCGCTGGCGATCAAGGAGTTGTTCAACTCCGGTGGCAACAGTCTGGTGCGCGGTCTTAGTCATTTGTTCGATGATTTGCTGCACAACGACGGTCTGCCACGGCAAGTCACCCGGCAGGCTTTCGAGGTCGGCAAGACCGTCGCTACCACCACCGGCTCGGTGGTGTTTCGTAACGAAATGCTGGAACTGATCCAGTACCGACCGATGAGCGAAAAGCAATACGCCAAGCCGCTGCTGGTGGTGCCACCGCAAATCAACAAGTACTACATTTTCGACCTCAGCCCGCAAAACAGCTTCGTCCAGTACGCCCTGAAGAACGGCTTGCAGACGTTCATGATCAGTTGGCGCAACCCTGATGTGCGCCATCGCGAATGGGGCCTGTCGACCTACGTCGAAGCGGTGGAAGAAGCGATGAACGTGTGCAGGGCGATTACCGGCGCCCGTGAGATCAACCTGATGGGCGCCTGCGCCGGCGGCCTGACCATCGCCGCCCTGCAAGGGCATTTGCAGGCCAAGCGGCAGCTGCGGCGCATATCCAGTGCAACCTATCTGGTCAGCCTGCTCGACAGCGAGATCGACACCCCGGCCACACTGTTCGCCGATGAACAGACCCTGGAAGCCGCCAAGCGTCGTTCCTATCAGAAAGGCGTGCTGGATGGTCGCGACATGGCCAGGATCTTCGCCTGGATGCGCCCCAACGACTTGATCTGGAGCTACTTCGTCAACAACTACCTGTTGGGCAAAGAGCCGCCGGCCTTCGACATCCTTTACTGGAACAATGACAACACCCGGCTGCCCGCCGCGTTTCATGGCGACTTGCTGGACTTCTTCAAACATAACCCGCTGACCCATCCGGGCGGCCTCGAAGTCTGCGGCACGCCGATCGATCTGCAGAAAGTCACCGTCGACAGTTTCAGCGTCGCCGGCATGAACGACCACATCACGCCGTGGGACGCGGTGTATCGCTCGACCCTGCTGCTGGGTGGTGACAAGCGCTTCGTGCTGTCCAACAGCGGCCACGTGCAAAGCATCCTCAACCCGCCAAGCAACCCGAAAGCCGCTTACGTAGAAAACGGCAAGATGAGCAGCGACCCGCGCGCCTGGTACTACGACGGCAAACACGTCGACGGCAGTTGGTGGCCACAGTGGCTGGAGTGGATTCAGCAGCGCTCGGGCGCCCAGCACGAAACCCAGATGACCCTCGGCAACCCGAACTATCCACCGATGGAGGCAGCACCCGGTACTTACGTGCGTGTGCGCTGACGCTTAACCGAACTTTTCTAAGAAGACTGGATGAAAACCCGCGACCGGATTCTCGAATGTGCTTTGCAACTGTTCAATGAAAAGGGCGAACCTAACGTCTCCACCATGGAGGTTGCCAACGAAATGGGGATCAGCCCCGGCAACCTCTACTACCACTTCCACGGCAAGGAGCCGCTGATACTCGGGTTGTTCGAACGCTTCCAGAATGAACTCGCGCCGCTGCTCGATCCACCGCCGGATGTGGAATTGGCGCCGGAGGATTACTGGCTGTTTTTGCACCTGATCGTCGAGCGCCTCGCGCAGTACCGGTTCCTGTTTCAGGACTTGTCGAACCTGGCCGGACGCCTGCCGAAACTGGCGAAGGGGATTCGTCATCTGCTCAATGCATTGAAGCGCACGCTGGCGTCGTTGCTGGCGCGTTTGAAAGCGTCGGGGCAGTTGGTCAGCGATACCCAGGCACTGGGGCAACTGGTGGAGCAGATCACCATGACGCTGCTGTTTTCGCTGGACTATCAGCGCATTCTTGATCGGGAGGGTGAGGTCAGATTGGTGGTTTATCAGATCATGATGCTGGTGGCGCCGCATTTGTTGCCGCCGGTGAAGGTGGCGACGGAGCGGATGGCCCTGCAATACCTCGAAGATCACGAATGAAATCAAGAGCCCCTCACCCTAACCCTCTCCCAGAGGGAGAGGGGACTGACCTTATTGTCTTACGCGATACGGCGACCTGAAAAATCCAGTCGATTATGAATTCAATACGACACTTTCAGGTCGGTGTAAGGCTGAAGCATCCCCGAATCGGCCCCCTCTCCCTCGGGGAGAGGGCTGGGGTGAGGGTAAGCTTTTAAAAAGCACAAACAAAAACGCCCGACCTTCACAGGCCGGGCGTTTTGTTTTGCCCTGAAAAATCAGGACTGACTGGTTGGCGTCGACGGGGTCGATGCAGCAGTCGGAGTGGCCACCGGAGTCGGTGCCGCGGCGGAGTTTGACGCGCTCACCGGAGCTGCCGGGGTAGCAGGCTTGGCCGCGGGAGCTGCCGGTTTCGGCGCTGCGGCTTTCGGTGCGGCCGGTTTTTTCACTGCCGGTTTCTTCGCCGCAGCCGGTTTGGCCGCTGGCTTGGCAGCAGGTTTGGCGGCAGCGGTTTTCGCTGCTGGCTTGGCTGCTGGCTTCGCCGCGGTTTTAGCGGCCGGCTTCGCGGCTGCCTTGGCGGCTGCAACCGGCTTGGCAGCTGCTTTCGCAGCAGGTTTGGCGGCAGCAGTTTTTGCTACGGATTTTACTGCTGCTTTAGCCTTCGCCACCGGTTTGGCAGCCGCTTTGGCCAGTGGCTTGGCGGCTGTTTTGGCTGCCGGTTTTGCCGCCGCAGTTTTAGCTGCTGGCTTGGCCGTAGCGGTTTTCGCGACAGGACGGGCCTTCTCGCCAGTCAGTTTTTCGATCTGCTTGGTCAAGGTTTCCACCTTGCTGTGCAGCGCTTTGACTTCATTGCGGCTCGGTACGCCCAAGCGCGAAATCGCGCTGTTCAGACGCTTGTCGAAAGCCCCTTCCAGCTCATCCCACTTGCCCAGCGCGCGATCTTTCACGCCGCTGATGCGCGACTTGGCCGAGGAAGCGGAATCCTTGGCGGCATCGACTTTTTTGCCGACTGCCGACTTGGTGAGCTTCTCGGCTTTCTCGCCGTCTTTGACCAATGTATCGAAGAGCTTGCTGCCGTCAGTGTCGATCTTCGAGTACACGCCTAAACCAGCCAGCCAGATTTTGCGGGAGTAGTCTTCGACTTTCCCAATCCACGAGCTGCCTTCTTTATCGGTGTTCTTTTTACCAGCCATCCCGTTCTCCTTAAGATTTACGCGCGACGCGTTCGAGCAATGCCGTCAGCTCATCGAGCTTAGCAGAGAGTGTCTCAACGTCATGTTTAGACGGAATGCCGATACGATTCAAGGCGCTTGCTACGCGGCTGTCGAACGCCTTCTCGACCTTGTCGAGCTGAACTTCGACACGGCCTTTGAAAGAACTGACTTCGTCACGGGCTTCATCGATCTCGGCGTTGGCCGCTTCGAGTTTTTCGGTGACGACTTTTTTGCCTTTCTTTTCAACAGTTTGACCAGCCTTGATCAACTCTTGAAAGTAGTCACTACCCTCTTGGCCGACCTTGGTGTAGGCACCCAGGCCTGCCAGCCAGATCTTGCGGGCATAGGATTTGACGTCGCTCAGAGCGGTTGTCGAAGCGTCGATTTTTTTCTTCAAAATAACTTTGGCCATGGTGCACCTCACGCGCAGAAGGTTTGAGGAACTGCCCGCGAAAGTGTCGGGCTCTGGCACAAAGTAGGTAGAAAAATTAGAAACGGCACCCTAACAACTGACATAAATAGCAGGGGCACCACAGAACAAATGTGGGAGCGAGCCTGCTCGCGAATACGGTCTAACCTTCAATATTCGAGTCGACTGACACACCGCATTCGCGAGCAGGCTCGCTCCCACACGGGATTCGTTTCAGGCAGAAATCAAACCAGCGCTTTGTCCAACGCCTTCTCGATCTCGGCTTTGATCATGCCGCTCATGGCCGACATCATCAGGCCCAGTTCCACGTCGACCTTGATCGAATCGTCAGCCACATGCACCGCGCCTTTAACGCCCGAACGCTTGAGGTTCAGGGTATCGCCCGACCACTGCGGCTCCAGGCCGTATTGCTCGGACAGTTTCTGCGCCAGCTTGTCGGCCTTCTCGCGGGCAGCTTCCTTGCCCAGGCTATGGGCACGTTCAACACTAATACGGGCCATCGAATGACTCCTGACTTATGAATGTTCATCGGTAAATCTTGACCGCGTCTGCGGCAAATCGTCCCGAAGGTTGTCCATCTTACCTTTAGCCATTCCAAGACAAAGCATGGCTTGGGGATTAGAATGTCGCGCATTCTCTTTTGGTGACAGCGATATGACTGATCAGCGCAAAGGCAGCGATGCCGAACCCACCACTCACTTCGGCTTCAAAGACGTTCCGGAAAGCCAGAAAGCGGAAAAAGTCGCTGAGGTGTTCCACTCCGTAGCCGCAAAGTACGACCTGATGAACGACCTTCTGTCGGGCGGCATGCACCGCTTGTGGAAGCGTTTCGCGATCGAACTGTCGGGCGTGCGCAGCGGCAATCGCGTTCTGGACATTGCCGGCGGCACTGGTGACCTGACCAAAAAATTCTCCCATCTGGTAGGCCCTGCCGGTCAGGTGGTGTTGGCCGACATCAACGAATCCATGCTCAAGGTCGGCCGCGACCGCCTGCTGGATCTGGGTGTGGCCGGCAACGTCGAATTCGTTCAGGCGGACGCTGAAAAACTGCCGTTCCCGGACAACCATTTCGACTGCGTGACCATCGCTTTCGGCCTGCGCAACGTGACGCACAAGGAAGACGCCCTGCGCTCGATGCTGCGCGTGCTCAAGCCCGGCGGTCGCTTGCTGGTGCTGGAATTCTCCAAGCCAACCAACGCGCTGATGTCCAAAGCCTACGACGCCTACTCGTTCGCCTTCATGCCGCTGATGGGCAAGCTGATCACCAATGACTCGGAAAGCTATCGCTACCTGGCCGAATCGATCCGCATGCACCCGAATCAGGAAACCCTGAAGTCGATGATGGTCGACGCCGGTTTCGACCGCGTGACCTATCACAACATGACCGCAGGCATCGTCGCCCTGCACCGCGGCATCAAGCCCTGATGCTGCTCACCGGGCTGCTCGCCAGCGTCGAACTCGGCCTCAACCGGGTGCTGCGTCTCGACAGCACGGCGCTGCCGCGGCTGGCGCATCTGACCGGCAAGGTGATTGCCATCGACTGCCGTAGCCCGGCGCTGCAACTGTTCATTCTGCCGAGCGATGAAGGTTTGATGCTCGCGTCCCACTGGGAAACCGGTGTCGACTGCACCCTGCGCGCCCCGGCTTCGAGCCTGTTGAAACTGGCCCTGAGCAAAGACAAGACAGCGGTGCTGCACGCCCCGGAAGTCGAACTCGACGGCGACAGCGGCGTGCTGCTGGAACTGGCCGGTGTGCTGCAGGATCTGGAGCTGGACTGGGAGTACGAACTCTCGCGCTGGCTGGGACCTGTGGCCACGCAACTGGTTGGCGGTCATTTGCGCAGCCGCGCACGCTGGTATCAACAAGGATTTGCCAGCCTCAACCAGAATCTTGCCGAATACCTCGCCGAAGAATCGCGCACCCTCGTCGGGCAGCGCGAAGCCGAAGCGCGGTTCAGCGAACTGGACCGGATCAAACTTGATCTGGAACGTCTCGAGGCGCGTTTCGAGCGCCTTTCCCGATCCCTCGACCCAAGCGATAACGCATGAAGCTGCTTGCCGTCCGCCGTCTGTTGCGCATCCAGCGCGTCGTGATCCGCTACCGTCTCGATGACCTGCTGTTCGATCTGCCGCTGCCCTGGTTCCTGCTGGCGCTGCGCTATGTGCTGCCGTGGCGCTGGTTCCCGCGCAAGACGCTGGACCTGAGCCGTGGCGCGCGCCTGCGCCTGGCATTACAGGATCTGGGGCCGATCTTCATCAAGTTCGGGCAGATTCTCTCGACCCGCCGCGACTTGCTGCCGGAAGACATCGCCGATGAGCTGATGCTGTTGCAGGATCGTGTACCGCCGTTCGATTCGCAGCTGTCGATCAAGCTGATCGAAGAACAGCTCGGCAAAAAAATCAGCGAAGTCTTCAGCCGTTTCGACGTCGCTCCGCTGGCTTCGGCCTCGGTGGCGCAGGTGCATGCCGCGCAGTTGAAAACCGGCGAAGAAGTGGTGGTGAAGGTGATCCGCCCGGGTCTGAAGCCAATCATCGCTCAGGATCTGGCGTGGCTGTTCATCCTCGCCCGCGCTGCCGAAAAGGTCTCGGCTGACGCCCGCCTGCTGCACCCGGTGGACGTGGTGCAGGACTACGAGAAAACCATCTACGACGAGCTCGACCTGCTGCGCGAGGCGGCCAACGCCAGCCAGTTGAAGCGCAATTTCGAGGGCTCGCCGTTGCTTTACGTGCCGCAAGTCTATTGGGACTGGTGCCGGCCGAAAGTGCTGGTGATGGAGCGCATCTACGGGATTCAGGTGACGGATCTGGCGACCCTTGCCGATCAGCGCACCGACATGAAAATGCTTGCCGAACGTGGCGTGGAGATCTTCTTCACCCAGGTGTTCCGCGACAGTTTCTTCCACGCCGACATGCACCCGGGCAACATCTTCGTCAGCACCGTCAATCCGTGGAGCCCGCAGTACATCGCGATCGACTGCGGGATCGTCGGCAGCCTGACCCCGGAAGATCAGGATTATCTGGCGCGTAACCTGTTCGCCTTCTTCAAACGTGACTACCGCCGCGTTGCGCAATTGCACATCGATTCGGGCTGGGTGCCGGCGGAAACCAAACTCAACGAGTTCGAAGCGGCGATCCGTACCGTGTGCGAACCGATCTTCGAAAAACCGTTAAAAGATATTTCATTTGGCCAGGTGCTGATGCGCCTGTTCCAGACTGCACGCCGCTTCAACATGGAAGTGCAGCCGCAACTCGTACTGCTGCAAAAGACCTTGCTGAACATCGAAGGCCTCGGTCGTCAGCTCTATCCGGATCTGGATCTGTGGAACACCGCACAGCCGTTCCTTGAACGCTGGATGCGCGAACGTGTCAGCCCGAAAGCCTTGCTCGGCAACGTGCAGAGCCAGTTCGAACAGATTCCGCATCTGGCCAACATGGCCCGCGATCTGCTTGAACGCATGTCCCAGCCACACGCCAAAGACCCACCGCCGCCGTGGCACAAACGCAAGGACGACTGGTTCCTGCGCCTGCTCGGCAGCGCCCATCTGGCCGGCGGTGCGATCCTCGCCGCCGGTGGCCCGCTGAACGAATTGGGGCATTGGCCCGCCGGGATCATGGTAGCCGTGGGCTTGTATCTGGTCGTTCGCCGATAGCCAGTTCCGTGATCGGCTGGCACACTGTTTCAACGCCTGAACCCAACTATTTGAAGTGTGGGTTCGCTGTCGGAGTCGAAGATGAAAAACTGGCTGGACGAGATCAAGTGGGACGCTGACGGCCTGGTGCCCGCGATTGCCCAGGATCACAAGACCGGACGTGTACTGATGATGGCCTGGATGAACCGCGAAGCGCTCGAACTGACCGCCGCGGAAAACCGTGCAATCTACTGGTCACGTTCCCGTGGCAAGCTATGGCGCAAGGGCGAAGAGTCCGGCCACGTACAGACCTTGCATGAGATGCGTCTGGACTGTGACGCCGACGTGATCATCCTGATGGTTGAACAGATCGGCGACATCGCTTGCCATACCGGCCGTCAAAGCTGCTTTTACCGCGTCTTCGAAAACGGCGACTGGAAAACGGTCGACCCGGTGCTGAAAGACCCGCACGCAATCTATTCCGCAGGACACAAACATGAGTGACACCCTGACCCGCCTGGCCGAAGTGCTCGAAGAGCGCAAAGGCGCAGCGGCCGACAGCTCGTATGTCGCCAGCCTGTATCACAAGGGTCTGAACAAGATTCTGGAGAAAGTCGGCGAAGAGTCGGTCGAAACCATTATTGCCGCCAAGGACGCCGCCATCAGCGGCGACTGCAGCGACGTGATCTACGAGACCGCCGACCTGTGGTTCCACAGCATGGTCATGCTCGCTCAACTGGGGCAGCATCCACAGGCTGTGCTTGATGAACTGGATCGTCGCTTCGGCCTGTCCGGACACGTCGAGAAAGCCTCGCGCCCGTCCGCCTGAACAACTATTAGAGAGGAACAGCAACATGGGCATTTTTGACTGGAAACACTGGGTCGTCATTCTGGTAGTCGTGGTGCTGGTGTTCGGCACCAAGAAACTGAAAAACCTCGGCACCGACGTGGGTGAGTCGATCAAGGGCTTCCGCAAAGCCATGAACGACGACGAGAAGCCAGCCGCCGATCCTACCGTGACGCCTGCGCAGCCAGTGCCACCGGTACAGCCGCAAGCCACCGCTCAGGCCAACCCGCCGCACACCATCGACGTGCAGGCGCAGAAAGTCGAAGAGCCGATCCGCAAAGACGTGTGAGCACTGACTAATGTTTGGTATCAGCTTCTCTGAACTGCTGCTCGTCGGCCTCGTTGCCCTGCTGGTGCTGGGCCCCGAGCGTCTGCCGGGCGCTGCACGCACCGCCGGCCTGTGGGTCGGACGGTTGAAGCGCAGCTTCAACGCGATCAAACAGGAAGTTGAACGTGAAATCGGTGCCGACGAGATTCGTCGGCAACTGCACAACGAGCACATTCTGTCGTTGGAGCAGGAGGCACGGAAGATTTTCAATCCGGTTCAGCAAGAGCCGACTCCGGTTGAAGTCGAGCATGTTGGACAGCAGACGATTCATGCGCCTGCCGCAGTTGCCCCGGTTGTAGCTGCCACCGAGCCGGCACCGGCCGTGACACCTACTTCGGTTGAACACATTGCTCCTACCGTCGCGCCGACCGCGCCGGCCCCTCACGACCCTACACTGCCGCCGCGAGCCCCATGAGCGATCTCCCAGAAAACGACCAGCATATGCCGCTGGTTTCGCACCTCACCGAGTTGCGCACCCGCCTGCTGCGTTGTGTGGCGGCGATCTTCATCATCTTCGCCGGGCTGTTCGCCTTCACCCAGCAGATCTACACCTTCGTCTCGACGCCGCTGCGTCAGTACCTGCCGGTCGGCGCGACGATGATCGCCACCGACGTGTCGTCGCCGTTCCTGACGCCACTGAAGCTGACGATGATGGTCTCGCTGTTCCTCGCGATTCCGGTGATCCTGCATCAGATCTGGGGCTTCATCGCGCCGGGCCTGTACAAGCATGAGAAGCGCATCGCGGTGCCACTGTTGGTCTCCAGCATCCTGCTGTTCTACACCGGCATGGCTTTCGCCTATTACTTCGTGTTCCCGCTGATCTTCAAGTTCTTCGCCGCTGCCACCCCGGCCGGCGTGGAAATGATGACCGACATTGCCAGCTATCTCGATTTCGTCATGACGCTGTTTTTCGCCTTCGGCGTGGCGTTCGAGATCCCGGTGGCCGTTGTGCTGCTGGTGTGGATCGGTGTGGTCGATGTCCAATACCTGAGAAAGATCCGTCCGTACGTGATCATTGGCTGCTTCGTGGTCGGCATGATCCTCACGCCGCCGGACATTTTCTCGCAGACCCTGTTGGCCGTGCCGATGTGGATGCTGTTTGAAATCGGCATTCTGTTCGGTGGTCTGGTCAGCAAGCGCGAACGTCCGGATGAAAATCCGGCCGACGATCACAACGACCAGCCGCCAGCGACCCAGGCATGAACCTGCTGCTGCTCGAAGAGGCCGACTTCATTGCGGCCGACCGTGTGGTGCTGCGTGATCGACGCCTGACGCACATGCAGGAAGTTCATCGCTCGCAAGTGGGTGACAGCCTGCGGGTCGGTCGCATCAATGGGCTGATGGGTTCGGCTGAGCTTTTGCGGCTGGAGGCTGGTGAAGCTGAACTACGCGTCAGCGTCGATCAGCCGCCACCGGCCAAACTGCCGCTGACCTTGGTACTGGCCCTGCCGCGTCCAAAAATGCTGCGTCGGGTGTTCCAGACCGTGGCGACCATGGGTGTGTCAAAGGTCATTCTGGTCAACAGCTATCGGGTCGAGAAGAGTTTCTGGCAGACACCGTTTCTCGAACCTGACGCAATCCGCGAACAGCTGATCCTCGGCCTCGAACAGGCGCGGGATACGGTGCTGCCGCAAATCATCATCGAGAAACGCTTCAAGCCGTTTGTCGAAGACCGCCTGCCAGCGATTACTGAAGGCACACTCGGTCTGGTCGGCCATCCCGGTAACTATCCGCCCTGCCCGCGCGCATTGAGCGAACCGGTGACTTTGGCCATCGGCCCCGAAGGTGGCTGGATTCCTTACGAAATCGATCTGCTGGCCAAATCCGGCCTGCAACCGGTGCAACTGGGCGAACGCATCCTGCGCGTCGAAACCGCCGTCACCGCCCTCCTCGCCCGCCTCTTCTAGCCAGGACAGATGGCATTACAGAATGCCATCACGCAGCCGATACAGTTCCCATAAGTCCAATGAGTGGTCTGAGGGAGTCGTCGCATGTACCGTTGGTTAGCCGAGAGTCTTGGAAACGTCAGCGTCAAACGCAAACTGGGAATCGGTTTCGGCCTGGTGCTGGTGCTGACGCTGTTGATCACCTTTACCGGCTGGACCGGCATGAGCGGCATCATCAGCCGTGGCGACAAGCTCGGTTTCATATCCAGCCTCAACGAGCTGACCAAAGACCTGCGCCTGGCGCGCGTGGACTATGACGCACGCCGTGGCGAACAAGGCCCGGGCGCGGTCAACGAGTTGCTGAACAAACTCGACAGCGGCCTGCAAACCGCACGCGGCCTGATTGAACAACCATCCGACGCCGCCATGGTCGATCAGCAATTGGCCGCCGTTGCCGATTACAAACGTGCTTTTGCCGACATGACTCAAGCCACCGTCCAGCGCGAAGACGCCCGCAGCAAGCTGGGCGCCAGCGCCGACAACGCCGTGGCAAAGGTATCGGAAGTTGAAAAATCCTTGCTGCAAGGTGACAGCGTCGCGCAGTTCAACAGCGTGATCGAACTGAGCAAACTGCTCCAGCAGGCGCGTTATCAAGTGCGCGGCTACACCTACAGCGGCAAGGCTGAAGCAGAGCAACCGGCACTGAATGCCATCGACAATGCCCTCAAAAATCTTGAAAGCCTGTCGTCGAAACTGCCGGAACAACACATCGCCAACCTGCAACAGGCCACCGATTCGATCAAAGCCTATCGCGCGGCGGTCGCTCAGTTCCGCGATTCGCAGGTCACCAATGCCAAGTCACTCGCGCGCATGTCCGCTCAGGGCGACATCTTGATCGACCTCAGCAAGAAGCTGACGGCTTCGCAAACTATCGTGCGCGACACCGATGCCGCCCACGCCAAGAACATGCTGTTGATCGCCACCCTGCTGGCCTTGGCCTTCGGCCTGCTGGCGGCTTGGGCGATCACGCGGCAAATCATCATTCCGCTGAACCAGACCCTGAAAGTCGCCGAGCGCGTCGCAGCCGGCGACCTGACCCACAACCTGGTCTCGTTGCGCCGCGACGAACTTGGCCAGTTGCAGCGTTCGATGCAGAGCATGACCCAAGGCCTGCGCGAGTTGATCGGCGGGATCAGCGATGGCGTCACCCAGATCGCCAGTGCCGCCGAAGAGCTGTCCGCCGTGACCGAGCAAACCAGCGCCGGGGTCAACAATCAGAAAATCGAGACCGATCAGGTCGCCACCGCCATGAACGAAATGGCTGCCACCGTGCAGGAAGTTGCGCGCAACGCTGAAGAGGCTTCCGAAGCCGCTGTCGCTGCGGACCAACAGGCCCGCGAAGGCGACAAAGTCGTCGGCGAAGCCATTGCGCAGATCGAGCGTCTGGCCGTTGAAGTCGGTCACTCCACCGAAGCCATGGGCGAACTCAAGCGCGAAAGCGACAAGATCGGCAGCGTCCTCGACGTAATCAAATCCGTGGCCCAGCAAACCAACCTGCTGGCGCTCAACGCGGCCATCGAGGCGGCGCGTGCCGGTGAGGCCGGTCGTGGTTTCGCCGTGGTTGCCGATGAAGTACGCAGCCTCGCCCAGCGCACGCAGAAGTCCACCGAAGAGATCGAAGAGCTGATCGTCGGCCTGCAAAACGGCACCCAGCAAGTGGCGACGATCATGGACAACAGCCGCACCCTGACCGACAGCAGCGTTGAGCTGACCCGTCGGGCCGGTGGCTCGCTGGCAAGCATCACCCGCACTGTTTCGGCGATTCAGGCGATGAACCAGCAGATCGCTGCGGCGGCAGAGCAGCAGAGCGCGGTGGCGGAAGAGATCAACCGTAGCGTGCTGAATGTGCGCGATGTGTCGGATCAGACATCGGCGGCGAGTGAAGAGACGGCAGCGTCCAGCGTTGAGCTGGCGCGGCTGGGGACGCATCTGCAGACGCTGGTGGGGCGATTCAAGGTTTGAGGTGATTCATCTGCCTCGGTTCACTGTGGACCGAGGTGATGCTATCGCTGGCAAGCCAGCTCCCACAGGTTTGTAGTCGATCACAAAGTTTGTGTTCAGCCGATTCACTGTGGGAGCTGGCTTGCCAGCGATGGCGTCCGAGAGGACGCCGAAGTTACAGGACCTGGCGTAGAAAAGCCTGAGCGCGCGGATCCTTCGGCGCATCAAAGAACTCCGCCGGCGACGCATCTTCCAGCAACTTGCCGTGATCGAAGAACAGCACCCGATCTGCCACTTCCCTGGCGAAGCCCATTTCGTGGGTGACGCAGACCATGGTCATGCCTTCCACGGCCAGGTTCTTCATCACATCCAGTACTTCGCCGACCATTTCCGGGTCGAGGGCCGAGGTCGGCTCATCGAACAGCATCACCTTCGGCTCCATCGCCAGCGCCCGGGCAATCGCCACGCGCTGCTGCTGACCGCCGGACAGGCGTGACGGAAACTCGTTGGCTTTCTGCGCGATACCGACCTTTTTCAGCAATTCCATGGCCTTCGCCTCGCGCTCTTTCTTGCCGCGCTTGCGCACGACTTTTTGCGCCAGACAAAGGTTTTCCAGCACGGTCATGTGCGGGAACAGGTTGAAATGCTGGAACACCATGCCGACTTCGCGGCGGTAGGCGTTGACGTCGGTTTTCGGGTCGGCCAGTTGCAGACCGTCGATGCTCACCGAACCCGAATCGAACTCTTCCAGGCCATTGAGGCAACGCAGGAACGTCGACTTGCCGGAACCGGACGGGCCGATCACCACCAGTACTTCGCCCTTGGCCACCTTGGTGCTGACGTTATCCACCGCGCGCACTACCTGGCCACGGGTGTCGAAGACTTTTACCAGATCGCGGACTTCAATCACTTTGCGCGAGCCTCCGCTCAAGCCGGCTGGCGATTTTCGACAGCGGCAGGTTGATCAACAGGTACAGACCGGCCACGCAGAACAGAATCTCGAACGGCGAGAACGAAGTCGTGATGACTTCACGGCCGCTTTTCAGCAGCTCGGTGATGGCGATCACCGACACCAGCGAGGTGTCCTTGACCAGACTGATGAACTGCCCGGCCAGTGGCGGCAGCACGCGTTTGAACGCTTGTGGCAGCACCACATGGCGCATCGACTGGCCAGCGCTCAGACCGAGCGAACGCGCGGCTTCGTTCTGGCCACGGGCAATCGACTGCACGCCGGACCGGATGATCTCGGCAACGTAGGCGCCGGTGAACAGCGACAACGCGGCGATCCCGGCGAACTCCCGGGACAGGTTCATCACCGTGCCGATGAAGAAGTAGAAAATGAAAATCTGCACCAGCAGCGGCGTGCCGCGTACCAGTTCGACGTAGATGCTCGACAGGTCGCGCAGAGTCGGGTTGCTCGACAAGCGGCACAGCCCGGTGACTAGGCCGATCAACAAACCGAGAATGCCGGAGACCACCGACAGCCAAAGCGTCGTCCACAGCCCCCACAACAGCGGCCCTGCCGCCCAATGCCGAGTGACACCCACGACGTCGCCTTCGGCCACATCGTCGCCCTGAGCGAATTGCAGGCTGTTCTCGTCGACGGTCAGGTGCTGCTCGTCACCGGCATCGTTGCGCAGAGTGACTTGCGCGCTACCGCCCTTGCGCACCAGTTCGGTGACGGTGGAAATGTCGGCGGCACGCTGGGTTTCTTCGGCCTGATAGGCGAAGTACTGCGGCACGCGATTCCAGCGCCATTCGTAGGACATCAGCGACGTGGCGTAATACAACGCACCGGCCAGGCCGATCAGCACCAGCACGGTGAGGACGTGCCAGGGCCATTGGGCTTTTTTATGTTTCATTGCAGGTTCCGGGATTGGTGTTGCTTACAAGGTCCTCTTCGCGAGCAGGCTCGCTCCCACATTTGAAATGCATTCCAATGTGGGAGCGAGCCTGCTCGCGAAAGGGGTAACGCGGTCTTGCAGACCGGCGTTATTCCATGTCCTTGAGCCACTCGGTGCTCTTGAACCACTTGTCATGGATGCGATCGTAGGTGCCGTCTTCGTGGATCTGGTGCAGGAAGTTGTTGATGAAATTGAGGCTGTCGTAGTCACCCTTCTTCAGACCGAAGGCCAGTGGCTCGTAGGTGAAGGGCTTGTCGAGGAACACCAGTTTGCCGGCGCCGACCTTGTTTACCGCGACAACGTTGTATGGCGCGTCGTAGATGAAGGCGTCGGCCTTGCCGTTGACCACGTCGAGCACGGCTTCCTGCTCGTTGTCGTAGCCGTGGTACTTGGCTTTGGAGATCAGCTTCTTGGCGACCATTTCACCGGTGGTGCCGAGTTTTGAGGTAATGCGGTAGTCGGCGGTGTTCAGGTCTTTATACGACTTGATGGTGCCTTCCAGTTCCTTGCGGATCAGCAGGGTCTGGCCGACGACGATGAACGGCTCGCTGAAGTTCAGGCGCAGGTTGCGTTCCTGAGTCAGGGTCATGCCGCTGCCGATCATGTCGAACTTGTCGGTCATCAGCGCCGGGATGATGCCGTCGTAGCCGGTCGAAACCAGCTCCAGCTTGACGCCCATGGCTTTGGTCATGGCTTTGAGGATGTCGACTTCGAAGCCGATGATCTCGCCGCGCTTGTTGGTCATCTCGAACGGCATGTAGGTCGGATCCATACCGACTTTCAACGTGCCGCGCTTGACCGCTTCATCAATTGCGCCAGCCTGCGCCGCAGTGACTGCAACCAGTGCCGTGACGCCGACCAGCAGCATCGACAGATACTTCTTCATCTTCAAGTCCCCAAAACCATTGCGTTTGCGGCGCGAAAACCAACAGAGACGGGCAAAAATGCCCGGGTGCGCCAATTCGGGGACGGATGCTAACGCACTCGTTCGTTTGCACAAGGTTTTTTGATCGATTGCAGATCAGCGCCCGCTGTCGTCAGGGCAAAAAAAACCCCGCTTTCGCGGGGCTTCTTATCAGGCCGGTTGAGCTTGCATGCTCACCGGTCGCAGCGGCAGCAACGGCGCATGCGGATCGGCTTTCACCGAAGCCCGCCATGCGTCCAGCCACTCGGCGTGACCTTCGCCCCAGACCTGCTCATGCAAGCGCGCCAGCGCAACCGGGTCGCTCAGCAGTTGCAGACGATCATGATTATTCAACCCGGCAGGGCCAACCTTGATCGCGTGACGAACACGCTCCTGACGCAGCCATTCGATCGGCTCGGCCTGACCGTGACGGGAAGTCGCCAGCGAGCACGCCAAGGCGTTCTGCTGCGGATCGACCACTGCACGGATAAAGCCGTCATTCAGCGCATGCCAACGGTTCTCGTGGGTGTACTGATCAGTCGCCAGCAGCGCCTGTGGCGGATTGTATTCCTCAGGGATGAGGAACAGGCTCTCGTCACGGGATTTAAGGCCCAGACCGACACGGCTGGAAATCACCGACACCGGGATCGACAGCATCAGCGAACCGACAATCGGTACCAGCCACCACAGGAAGCTCGGGTTCAGCCAGATCACCAACAGCGCCCAGCAGAAGCCCAGCAGGGTCTGCGGGCCGTGGCGTTTGACCGCCTCGCTCCACGGTGTGGAGTCGTCGTCACGCTGTGGCGAGTTCCAGGTCGCGGCCCAGCCGAGGAACGCGGCCAGCACGAAACGGGTGTGGAAAATCATCCGCACCGGCGCCAGCAGCATGGAGAACAGCATCTCCAGCAGCATCGACAGCGTTACCTTGAACTTGCCGCCGAACTCTTTCGCGCCCTTGGCCCATATCAGAATGATGCTCAACAGTTTCGGCAGGAACAACAGCACGATAGTCGTCGAGAACAGCGCGATCGCCTTGTCCGGGTGCCATTGTGGCCACAGCGGATAGAGCTGACGCGGCTCAAGGAAGTACTGCGGCTCCATCAGCGTGTTCACCGCCAGCAGCGCAGTCGACAACACCAGGAAGAAGAACCACAACGGCGCCGACAGGTACGACATCACGCCGGTGAGGAACACCGCGCGGTGTACCGGGTGCATGCCTTTGACCAGGAACAGACGGAAGTTCATCAAGTTGCCGTGGCACCAGCGACGGTCACGCTTGAGTTCGTCGAGCAGGTTCGGCGGCAGTTCTTCGTAGCTGCCTGGCAGGTCGTAGGCAATCCACACGCCCCAACCGGCACGACGCATCAGCGCGGCTTCAACGAAGTCGTGAGACAGAATCGCACCGGAAAACGCGCCCTTGCCCGGCAACGGCGCCAAGGCGCAGTGGTCGATGAACGGCTTCATGCGGATGATCGCGTTGTGACCCCAGTAGTGGGATTCGCCCAACTGCCAGAAGTGCAGACCGGCGGTGAACAGCGGCCCATAAACGCGAGTGGCGAACTGCTGCATGCGCGCATACAGAGTGTCCATGCCCGACGCACGCGGCGCGGTCTGGATGATCCCGGCGTCCGGCGTAGCTTCCATCAGACGCACCAGACTGGTCAGACACTCACCGCTCATCACGGAGTCAGCGTCGAGGACGACCATGTACTTGTAATCACCACCCCAACGACGGCAGAAGTCGTCGAGGTTGCCGCTCTTGCGCTTAACGCGACGGCGACGGCGGCGATAGAAGATCTTGCCGAAGCCCTTGGCTTCGCGGCAGACGTCCAGCCAGGCCTGTTGCTCGGCCACGCAGATGTCGGTGTCGTTACTGTCGCTGAGCACGAAGAAGTCGAAGCGATCCAGATCACCGGTAGCAGCGACCGACTCAAACGTTGCGCGCAGACCGGCAAATACCCGTGGCACGTCTTCGTTGCAGATCGGCATGACCAGCGCGGTACGAGCGTCTTTGGCAATCGGCTCGTTGCCGGCGCTTTTGCCGGAAATGCGATATTTATCGTGACCGGTGAGCAACTCGAGGAAGCCCATCAGTGCCGTCCAGAAACCGGCCGACACCCAGCAGAACAGAATCCCGAACAGAATCAGAATGCTGGTTTGCAGCGCATACGGCAGCACTTGCGTGGCGGTTTGCAGCAGCGGCTGGTGCAGGACTTCGTCCAGATCGACGAACGACCAGCCCTGGTACGGCATGATGCCTTTCATGTACCAGCCGGCAACGATGGTCTGGCCGAGCATCAACACCAACAGAATGTAGCGGCGGATCGAACCGACAGTGCGCCAGCGCGCGGCCGGCAGGACGTTCTCGTCCTTCGGCGGTTGCGGTGGATTGGTACGGCCGGTCATACGGCGCCAGCCACGCACCAGAATATTGGTGCGCCATGGCTCCGGAACGACTTTGGTCCGACGAATCGGCGGTGTGGCCTTGAGGCTGACTCGACCGCTGGCGTCGAGCACCAGCATTTCCGCCTCTTCAAGCTCTTCGGCGGTGCTCAGGGTCAGGCGCTTGCCCACCGAAGCCTGGGCGGCTTCGGTGGGGGCGTCGAACGTCGAGGACGACAGGCGTTGATGCAGCTCGCTGAACGACTGGCAACCCGCGAGTTCCGCGCGCTGCTGGTCGGTCATCGGCAGATGCGCCAGATACTCGGACAGAGTCTCTGGCTGTACTTGAGAGTTACTCATCGGCAGGCAACTGATAGCTCCAGGTCTCGGTCAGGACTTCTTCAGTCGGCGCCGATTCCGGTGTGGCTGGGGCCGCGTCCGCAGCGACTGGCTGCTTGGCGTCTTTGTTGGCCTTGTCCTTGGCATCTGCAACTGGCTTGGCGTCGGCCTGTTTGGCCTCGGCGGCCTTGGCTTCCTTGTCGAGCTTCTCTTGCTGCTTGGCGGCAACCTTGTCGGCCTTGGCGACGGACGAGTTGGACGCCGGCACCGAAGATTTGGCCAGATCAGCGGTCACGATTGGCTGCACCAGGGCGGCTCGCATCTCGGTCGACTTGCTCGCGTCCTTGATCTTCATCCGCAGGGTCAAGCGCCAGCCCTTGGTTTCCGGGTTGTAGCGCACGCTGTTCTCGACCAGTTCGGCGTTGTCGCCAACGCTGACCTGGCTGCGCACGTCGGCATCCGGAGTCAGAGCGGCCAGCGATGGGCCTTCGAAGTCGACCAGATAGGCAACGCTGCCGTCCGGCTGACGGATCAGGTTCGATTGTTTGACGTCACCGGTGGAACGCAGAGTCTGCGCAACCCAGGCGCTGTCCGGCGCGTGAATCGCCGCTTCGTCCATGGTCCAGTGCATGCGGTAAGCGAAGTCCAGCGGCTGGCCTGGCTCCGGCATTTTTTCCGGGCTCCAGAACGCAACGATGTTGTCGTTGGTTTCGTCGGCAGTCGGAATTTCGACCAGATCGACGGTGCCTTTGCCCCAGTCACCCTTCGGTTCGATCCAGGCGCTTGGGCGCTTGTCGTAGCGGTCGTCGAGGTCTTCGTAGTGGCTGAAGTCACGGCCACGTTGCAGCAGACCGAAACCACGCAGGTTCTCGACGCTGAAGTTGCTCACGGCCAGATGTTTCGGGTTGTTCAGTGGGCGCCAGATCCACTCGCCGTTGCCGGCATGGATCGACAGACCGCTGGAGTCGTGCAGCTCACGACGATAGTTGAGGACTTTCGACGGCTGGTTGGCGCCGAACAGGAACATGCTGGTCAGTGGCGCGATGCCCAGTTTGCCGACCTTGTCACGCAGGAACATCTGCGCCTTGACGTCGACAATGGTGTCGCTGCCCGGACGCAGGATCAAACGGTAGGCGCCGGTGGCACGCGGCGAATCCAGCAGAGCGAAGATCACCAGGTGCTTGTCGCCCGGCTTCGGCTGTTGAATCCAGAATTCGCGAAAACGCGGGAACTCTTCACCCGACGGCAGCGCGGTATCGACCGCCAGACCACGGGCCGACAGACCGTAGGTGTGACCCTTGCCGACAACGCGGAAGTAGCTCGCACCGAGCATGGTCATGATTTCGTCTTGCTTGTCGGCTTTGTTGATCGGGTACAGCACACGGAAACCGGCATAACCCAGTTGTTCGGTGGCTTTAGGATCGAATTTCAAATCGCCGAAATCGAAACGCGTCGGATCGTATTTGATCTCTTCGACGGTGTTCGCCGTGATTTCGTTGATTT
Organism: Pseudomonas sp. LBUM1648; assembly: GCF_059716145.1. Taxonomy (NCBI): domain Bacteria; kingdom Pseudomonadati; phylum Pseudomonadota; class Gammaproteobacteria; order Pseudomonadales; family Pseudomonadaceae; genus Pseudomonas; species Pseudomonas sp. LBUM1648. The sequence goes on along the minus strand of NZ_CP166808.1, from coordinate 412,694 downwards.
TCACCGGTGTATCGAAGTGCATACCCTGGTGATAGAAGGACAGTTTGAACGGCGTCTTCTGATCAGCCCACTCAGCCTTTTCGGTGAGGAAACGGATTTTCTGATAATCCGCGAACTTCATGTCGCGGAACTCGTTCGGCAGGTTGCTGCGCGGGGCTTCGAACTTCTGCCCGGCCAGCTCTTTAGCCTTGGCGGATACATCGTCAAGATTGAACGCCCAAAGCTGACCGGCGCTGAGCAGGCACAGGAGCGCCGAACCCGCTACCAGGGCACTTCGCATGCGTTTGGCAGACATTTTTGCTGCATTACAGGGACTAACGATCACGAGCAACCCTCGCCGAAAACAGATCAAAAAACCAACGGCCAGATGAAGTGTCTTTAAAGGTATCGGCATTGAAAAGCCGACCTACCAGAGCACCCTTGCCAAGTTGGCGAGCATTGTTCCGACTCCGCTAGGGCAAAATGATTCCCCAATCGGATCCAGACAAGTCTCTACCTAAGTCAAAAATGGACCAACGAACGCTGATCCCCATAGCGCGCGATTATCTAGTAGCCCGCGTGACAACGCATCAGGGGTAACAAAGTATTTATCGCGAAAACACCCTAAAAACAGTCGAAATTTCCTAAAAAGGTGTTTCAGGTGCTTTCAGGTCTGTAACAAAAAGGTAACAGGGCCATCGTTGACCAAATGCACCTGCATATCGGCGCCGAATCTACCTGATGCCACAGTGCCATGCACCTGTTTCGCTTTGCTCAATAGATAGTCGAACAATTCCTCGCCCAGCGCCGGAGGGGCGGCGGTCGAAAAGCTCGGCCGCAACCCGCTTTTGGTGTCGGCCGCGAGGGTGAACTGAGAGACCAGCAACAGCCCGCCGCTAACGTCCGCGAGGGACAAGTTCATCTTGCCCTCGGCGTCGCTGAATACCCGATAGTTAAGCAGCTTATGCAGAAGTTTGTCGGCGCTGGCACGCGTGTCGTCGGGTTCGACCGCCACCAGCACCAGCAAACCGTGATCTACCGCGCCAACCACCTCTCCCGCCACTTCGACTCGCGCGCCACGCACGCGTTGTAAAAGCCCCTTCATGCTTCTTCGGGCGGCAGGTCGAGCAGGCGTCGGGCCATTTGACCGGCGGCACGTACCAATGCGTCGGTGATACCCGGTTCGGACGCAGCGTGGCCGGCATCGCGGATCACTTGCAGCTCACTGTTCGGCCAGGCCTGGTGCAATTCCCAAGCGTTATCGAGCGGGCAGATCACGTCGTAACGGCCGTGGATGATCACGCCGGGCAGATGGGCGATCTTGCCCATATCGCGAATCAGTTGGTTCGGTTCAAGGAAGGCGTTATTGGTGAAGTAGTGGCATTCGATCCGCGCAATCGACAAGGCGCGCTGCGGTTCGGAGAAACGATCGACCACCAGCGGGTTCGGCCGCAGGGTCGCGGTGCGCCCTTCCCAGGTCGACCAGGCTTTGGCCGCGTGCATCTGGGCGATCTGATCATTGCCGGTCAGGCGCTTGTGGAAAGCGTTGAGCAGGTCGTCGCGCTCGTCCACTGGGATCGGCGCAATGTAGTCCTGCCAGTAATCGGGGAACAGACGGCTGGCACCGGCCTGGTAGAACCACTCGATTTCCTGCGGACGGCAGAGAAAGATCCCGCGCAGGATCAGACCGTGAACGCGCTCCGGATGGGTTTGCGCGTAGGCCAGTGCCAGGGTCGAACCCCACGAGCCGCCGAACAGCACCCATTTGTCGATGCCCAAGTGTTTGCGGATTCGCTCAAGGTCGGCGACCAGATCCCAGGTGGTGTTGTTTTCCAGGCTGGCGTGCGGGGTGGAGCGTCCGCAGCCGCGCTGGTCGAAGGTGACAATGCGGTACAGGTTCGGATCGAAATAACGGCGGCTCTGTGCATCGCACCCGGCACCGGGGCCGCCGTGGATGAACACGACCGGCAAGCCTTCCGGCGAACCGCTTTCGTCGACGTACAGCGTATGCGTGTCATCGACAGCCAGATCGTGCCGGGCGTGTGGTTTGATCTGCGGAAACAAAGTCTGCATTGCGCGCTCCGTAAGGGGTCGAGGTCATCCCTGGGGGGACTTCTATTATTCTGCCGTTGGGCATCATAAACCCGATTTACGTCAATGAGCATGCCCCCACAGAAAGAGGTTTATGCGCTGTAGCGGGATTTGCCCCAGGCGATGAAGCCTTGCAGCAACTCCTTGAGCACCACCCGTGTCGGCTCGGCCAGATCGGCGCGATAGCGGAACGGTTCGAACTCTTCCATGTACGTGCTCTGCCCCAGTTCCAGTTGCACGGCGTGGATGTTCTCGGCCGGGTTGCCGTAATGGCGGGTGATGTGGCCGCCCTTGAAGCGACCGTTGAGCACATGGCTGTAATCGCCATGACGCGCGCAGATCGCTTCCAGTTGCGCGGCCAGTTGCGGATCGCAGCTCGCGCCGTTGAAGGTGCCGAGGTTGAAGTCCGGCAATTTGCCGTCGAACAGGTGCGGGATGATCGAACGGATAGAGTGTGCATCGAACAGCAGCGCATAGCCGAACTCGGCCTTCAGCCGTGCCAGCTCCTCTTGCAAGGTGCGGTGATACGGCGTCCAGATCTGCTCCAGATATGTCGCGCGTTCTTCTTTCGACGGCTCCAGCCCTTCCTTGAACAACGGGATACCGTCGAACAGCGTCGCCGGGTATAGCCCGGTGGTGGCGCCGGCGTACAGCGGCTTGTCGTCGGACGGCCGGTTGAGGTCGATGACGAAACGCGAGTACTCGGCCGCCAGCGTGCTGGCGCCCAGTTCTTCGGCAAAGTCGTAGAGCTGCGGAATATGCCAGTCAGTGTCCGGCAGACTTTTCGCGTCGCCAATCAGGCCGGCCTCGACCACCGGGGTCAGACGTACACCGGCATGGGGCATGCTGATCAGCAGCGGCACGCGACCTTGTTTGAAGCTCAGAACCTTATCCACAACCGCTCTCCTACAGACTTGATTCAACGCCGTGACGCACGACGCGTTTGTCCAGATCACCACCGAGCCAATAGGCCAGATCCGCCGGACGATCGATGTGCCAGGCGACAAAATCCGCGACCTTGCCGACTTCCAGTGAGCCGTGAGTGTCGGCCATGCCCAGCGCTTGCGCGGCATGAATCGTCGCGCCGGCCAAGGCTTCTTCCGGGGTCATGCGGAAGCAGGTGCAGGCCATGTTCAACATCAGGCGCAGGGACAATGCCGGCGAGGTGCCGGGGTTGAGGTCGCTGGCGATGGCGATCTTCACCTTGTGCTTGCGCAGGACGTCCATTGGCGGCAATTGGGTTTCACGCAGGAAGTAGAACGCGCCCGGCAGCAGCACCGCGACGGTGTCGGATGCGGCCATGGCGATGGCGTCGGCTTCGTCCATGAACTCCAGGTGATCGGCGGACAACGCGTGGTAGCGCGCGGCCAGGCTGGAGCCGTGCAGCGACGACAATTGCTCGGCGTGCAGTTTCACCGGCAGACCGAGTTTTTGCGCGCTGATGAACACGCGCTCGACTTGCTCCGGCGAGAACGCCAGGTATTCGCAGAAGGCATCCACGGCATCGACCAGACCTTCAGCGGCCAGCGCTGGCAGCATCTCGGCGCAGATGTGATCGATGTAGTCGTCGGCGCGATCCTTGTATTCCGGTGGCAACGCGTGGGCGGCCAGGCAGGTGCTGCGCACGCTGATCGGCAGCTCTTTTGCCAGGCGACGGATGACCCGGAGGATTTTGCGCTCACTGGCCAGATCGAGACCGTAGCCGGACTTCATTTCCACCGTGGTCACGCCGTCGCGCATCAGGCTTTTCAGGCGTTTGGCGGCGCTGGCGAACAGTTCGTCTTCGGTTGCTTCACGAGTGGCGCGTACGGTACTGGCAATGCCACCACCCTGCGCCGCGATCTCGGCGTAGCTGACACCTTGCAGGCGCTTTTCGAATTCGCCGCTGCGGTTGCCGCCGAACACGGTGTGGGTGTGGCAATCGATCAGGCCGGGGGTAACCCACGCGCCTTGCAGATCATTGACCGCCGGGTATTCGCCGGAGGGCAGTTGATGACGCGGGCCGATCCACTCGATATGCGCACCGGACGTCACGATGGCCGCGTCCTCGATGATCGAGTAGACGCCTTGCGCCATGGTTGCGACGTGGCAGTGTTGCCAGAGGGTTTTCATCCCTTAGTCTCCACACTATTCAAAATCGATTTCGCGAGCAGGCTCGCTCCCACAGGGATACGCATTCCAACTGTGGGAGCGAGCCTGCTCGCGAAGAGGCTCTTACAGGCTAGGCAGCAATTTCGCCGGAACCAGCTCAGTCAAACACCGCGAAGCCAACAACTCAGTTGCCGCATTGATGTCCGGCGCAAAGAACCGGTCCTTCTCATAGAACGGCACTTCCTGACGCAGAATCGCCCGGGCCTTTTCCAGCTTCGCCGAAGTCTTCAGGCCGTTACGCAGATCCAGGCCCTGTACCGCCGCGAGCCATTCCACCGCGAGAATCCCGCGAGTGTTCTCGGCCATTTCCCACAAGCGTTTGCCGGCAGCCGGGGCCATGGACACATGGTCTTCCTGGTTGGCCGAGGTCGGCAGGCTGTCCACCGAATGCGGGTGGGACAACGCCTTGTTTTCACTGGCCAGTGCCGCCGCCGTCACTTGGGCGATCATGAAACCGGAGTTGACCCCGCCATTGGCCACCAGGAATGGCGGCAGTTGCGACATGTGCTTGTCCATCATCAGCGAGATGCGGCGTTCACTCAGCGAGCCGATTTCAGCGATGGCCAGGGCCATGTTGTCAGCGGCCATGGCCACCGGTTCGGCGTGGAAGTTACCGCCGGAAATCACATCGCCTTCAGCGGCGAACACCAACGGGTTATCTGACACGGCGTTGGCTTCGACCGCCAGCACCTCAGCCGCTTGACGGAACTGGGTCAGGCAGGCGCCCATGACTTGCGGCTGGCAGCGCAGGGAGTACGGATCCTGGACCTTGTCGCAGTTCTGGTGCGAGTCGGAAACTTCGCTGCGCTCACCGAGCAAATCACGGTAAGCGGCGGCGGCGTCGATCTGGCCTTTCTGGCCGCGGGCGGCGTGAATACGCGCGTCGAAAGGCGAGCGCGAGCCGAGCACCGCTTCAACGGTCAGACCGCCCAACGCGATCGCACCGGCAAACAGATCCTCACCTTCAAACAGACCGCGCAAGGCAAACGCAGTCGACACCTGAGTCCCGTTGAGCAGCGCCAGACCTTCTTTCGCCGCCAGCGTCAGCGGCGTCAGGCCGGCGACTTTCAGCGCCTCGGTCGCTTCCATCCACTCGCCCTTGTAACGCGCCTTGCCCTCGCCCAGCAGCACCAGCGACATGTGCGCCAACGGCGCCAGATCACCGGAAGCACCCACCGAACCTTTCAGCGGAATGTGCGGATAGACCTCGGCATTGATCAGCGCAATCAGCGCATCGATCACCTGCCGACGAATCCCGGAGAAACCACGGCTGAGGCTGTTGACCTTGAGCACCATGATCAGACGCACCAAGTCATCGCTGATCGGCTGACCGACGCCGGCGGCGTGGGACAACACCAGCGAGCGCTGGAGGTTTTCCAGGTCTTCGCTGGCAATACGAGTCGAGGCCAGCAGGCCGAACCCGGTGTTGATGCCGTAGGCGGTGCGGTTCTCGGCGAGGATCTGTTCGACGCAGGCCACACTGGCTTCGATCTGCTGCGATGCGCTGTTGTCGAGGGTCAGCTTGACCGGGTTTTGAAAAACGTCACGCAGTTGAGCCAGGCTCAGTTGGCCGGGGATCAGGTTTAGCGCAGTCATTTAAATGCTCCTTTTGAGAGATTGTTATTGGCTCGCCAGTCGCTCCGGAGCATTCCGTTATCCGTCGCATTTCGCTTTTTGGGCGATCCGCGCCTTGGCACGCTGGCGTTTAAGAAATCAGTGCAAATTCGGTAATACGTTGTGCAGCAAATTCGGGTCTTTCAAAACGCTCGCAGCGGCGGCGATATCCGGCGCCAGCCAGCGGTCCTGATCGTAGGCCGGGACTTTCTCACGCAGCAGGCGCCACGCGATATCGGTGCCCGCGCCAAAGCGCTGCGCTTTCAAGAATTCAAACGCCTGGGCCGCCAGCAGATATTCGATGGCGAGGATCTGCGTGCAGTTTTCCAGCGCGCGATGCAGCTTCAGCGCGGCGCTGGTACCCATGCTCAGATGGTCTTCCTGCAAACCGGAGGTGACGTAGTTGTCGAGCACCGCCGGTTGCGCCAATTGGCGGTTTTCCGCACACAGCGACGCGGCGACGTATTGCACGATCATCATCCCCGAGTTCACCCCCGGATTGGCCACCAGAAACGCTGGCAAACCGCTGACGTGCGGGTTGACCAGACGATCGAGACGGCGCTCGGCAATCGAGCCGATTTCCGCCACGGCGATCGCCAGCAGATCAGCGGCCATCGCTACCGATTGGCCGTGCGGATTGGCTTGCGACATGACGCGGAAATCGTCCGGTGTCCCCAACAGCAACGGGTTGTCGGTGCAGCCGTTGAGTTCGGCTTCGACCTGTTTGATTGCGTGCTCGATTTGATCGCGCGCGGCGCCATGAACCTGCGGGATCGAACGAATGCTCAAGGCATCTTGAGTGCGAATGCCTTTGCTCGACGCGATCACTTCACTGCCATCAAGCAACGCGCGCAGATTGACGCCAACCTGCTGCATGCCCGGGTGCGGTTTGAGCGCAATGATCTCGGCATCGAACGCATCGATCTGACCACGCTGAGCTTCGAAACTCATGGCGCCGATGACGTCGGCCCATTGCAGCAGACGCGTGGCATCGGCGATGGCCAGACAGCTGAGGCCAGTCATGCACGGCGTACCGTTGACCAGACACAAACCGTCTTTCGCGCCGAGTTGCACCGGTTGCAGGCCCTCTTCTGCCAAGGCCTGTTGTGCAGAAACAATCTGCCCGCGATAGCTGACATTGCCCACGCCCAGCAGCGCAATGCCGATGTGCGCCATGTGGGTCAGGTAGCCCACCGAGCCTTGCGACGGAACCTGCGGGGTGATGCCGCGATTGAGCAGTGCCAACAGTGCTTCGACGACCCGGCGGTGCAGGCCGGATTTGCCTTGGCTGAAGTTGCGGATCGCCGCGCAGAGGATGGCGCGGGTCTGTTCGTCAGGCAGTACCGGGCCGACGCCGCAGGCGTGGCTGAGCAAGGTGTTGCGCGACAACTGGCTGAGTTGTTCGTCTTTCAGCGAGACGTTGGACAACCCGCCCAGACCGGTGTTGACGCCATAAGCGCGCTCGCCGCTGACGACAATGCGCTGGACGATGGCCTGAGCGTTTTCGATGCGCGCCCAGGCCTCGCCCGACAGCTCAAGTTGCGCGCCGTGCCGTGCGACGGCGACCACGTCCTGCCAACGCAGATGGTCGCCGGTGATCACGATTTTTTCAGCCTGGGACATCTAAAACCTCATGCCAATTCTGTTGATGCGGAAATCCTGTGGTGAGGGGATTTATCCCCGATGGGTGGCGAAGCCGCCCCAAATATGCAGCCCGGCTGCTTCAGGTACACCGCATGCAATCCTGAGGGGCGGCTTCGCCGCCCATCGGGGATAAATCCCCTCACCACAAAATCTGTCAAACCACCGCCGCACGCCGCTGCACGAACCGGTCGACATACTCATCCGCCGGCGAATGCAGGATCTCGCGCGGCGTACCGACCTGAATCAGCTTGCCGTCCTTGAGGATCGCAATGCGGTTGCCGATGCGCACGGCCTCGTCGAGGTCGTGGGTGATGAAGACGATGGTCTTGTGCAGGGTCTTTTGCAGTTCCAGCAACTGGTCCTGCATCTCGGCGCGGATCAGCGGATCCAGCGCGCTGAACGCTTCGTCCATCAGGATGATGTCAGTGTCCGCCGCCAAGGCACGGGCCAGGCCGACACGCTGACGCATGCCGCCGGAAAGCTGATGCGGGTATTTGTTTTCGTAGCCCTTGAGGCCCACGGTGTTGATCCAGTGCAGCGCCCGTTCGGCGCACAGTTGCTTGCTCTCGCCGCGCACTTTCAGGCCGTAGGCGACGTTGTCGAGCACAGTCTTGTGCGGCAGCAGGCCGAAGCTCTGGAAGACCATGCTGATCTTGTGCCGGCGAAATTCGCGCAGGGCTTCCATGTCGTATTGCAGGATGTCCACGCCGTCGACCAGGATCGCGCCGCTGGTCGGGTCGATCAGGCGATTGAAATGGCGCACCAGCGTCGACTTGCCGGAGCCGGACAGGCCCATGATCACGAAGATCTCGCCGGTGCCGATGCTCAGCGACAGGTCGTTGACCCCGACCACGCAACCGGTTTCGTTCAGCACCTGATCCTTGGTCTTGCCCTGGCCAACCATGGCCAAGGCGTCCTTGGCGCGGTTGCCGAAAATCTTGAAGACGTTTTTGACTTCGATCTTGCTCACGGTTGCGTTGCTCATTTGCTCACCTCATGCCGTGGCCGACCATATGCCTGAGTAATGCGGTCGATGACCACTGCGAGAATCACGATCGCCAGACCGGCCTCAAGACCCCGTCCGACGTTGAGGGTCTGAATCCCCACCAACACATCTTCACCCAAGCCACGGGCGCCGATCATCGAGGCGATCACCACCATCGACAGGGCCATCATGGTGGTCTGGTTGATCCCGGCCATGATGCTCGGCAGGGCCAGCGGCAGTTGCACGCCGAACAGTTGCTGCCAGCGGTTGGCGCCGAAGGCGTTGATCGCTTCCATGACTTCGCCGTCGACCTGCCGGATGCCCAGATCGGTCAGGCGAATCAGCGGTGGCGCGGCGTAGATCACGGTCGCGAAAATCGCCGGCACCTTGCCCAGACCGAACAGCATCAGCACCGGGATCAGGTACACGAAGCTCGGCATGGTCTGCATGATGTCGAGCAGCGGCATCAGCACCGAACGCAGGCGATTGCTGCGCGCCGAGAGAATCCCCAACGGTATGCCGATCAGCACCGAAATGATCGTCGCGACCATCATCAGCGCCAGGGTTTGCATGAGTTTGTCCCACAGGCCGACAGCGCCAACGAGGAACAGCAGACCGACGATCACCGCCGTGGTCACCACTTTGCGCGTTGCGTGCCAGGCGACGACACCGACGATTGCCAGCATCAACCACCACGGCGCTGCACGCAGCAGGCCTTCAAGATTGACGATGGCCCACAGCAGGGTGTCCGAGATCTGGCGGAACACATCACCATAGTTGGTGACGAGGGAATCGACCCAACCGTTGACCCAGTCGGCGATGGAAAAGGTAAAGCTTTCGGGAAACATAAGAGACTCTCAATCAAGGGGTTGCGATCAAGCATCCGACTGCCGTGGCCGGCAGCCGGAGAAGCTGGACCTACAAGGCCGCGTCGATCTTTTTGGCTGCGTCTTCGCTCACCCATGCGTGCCAGACTTCAGGATGTTCCTTGAGGAAGATTTTCGCCAGTTTTGGCGACTCGATACGTTCCTTCGCCATGCGGCCGAGGTTCTGGTTGAGCAGGTCGATTGGCAGGTTGACCTTCTCCAGCACGGCCACCAGCTCCGGGGCTTGCTCGTGGAAGGTCTTGGACAGGCCGACCTTGATCGTCACGCGCTTGTCGACGCCCGGTTTTTCTTCCAGTTTGACCAGATCGACCTGGCCCATCAGCGGGGTTGGCGACCAGTAGTAGAACAGGATCGGCTCGCCACGCTTGTAGCTCGACAGAACCGCCGCATCCAGCGCCGGGCCGGTGCCCGGACGGAAGTTGGTGTAGCTGCTTTCCAGACCATAGCTTTTCAGCATTTCGCTGTTGTCCAGCTCGCAGGTCCAGCCGGCCGGGCAGTTGTAGAAACGGCCTTTGGAGGGCTCTTCGGCGTCCTTGAACACAGCAGAGTACTTGGCCAGATCAGCGATGTTTTTCAGGTCAGGGGCTTTCGGTTCAAGTTTGCGCTTGGCGTCGCCTTCGATCACGTAACGCGGCACGTACCAGCCTTCGATAGCGCCCACTACAGGGGCGCCAACGCCGACGACTTTGCCGGCCTTCTCGGCCTTGTTCCAGACCTCGCTGCGGCCGACCCACTCTTCGGCGAACACTTGAATGTCGTTGCTGCTCAGGGCGTTTTCCATGGTGATGGAGTTGCCCGGCAGGCTGTCGGTCTTGCAGTCATAACCTTTTTCCAGCACCACTTGCAGCACGTCGGTCAGCAGCATGCCGCTTTCCCAGTTCAGACCGGCGAATTTCACCGGTTTGCCCGATTCGCACCAGCCGGCGGCTTGAGTTGCGCCAGCGCTGGCCAACAGGCCCATGGACAGCAATGTAGTCAGCAGGGTCTTGTTCGATTTCATTGTTGCGACGCTCCTAATCATGAATTGGCTTACGGCAGTCAAGAGGCATCCAGCCCTGTCCACGTCCAATCAGGCCTGCGCCGCAGCGCGAACGGCCCCACTTGTTTTAGGTTGTACAACGCTGTCCTGCTCGACCGGCAGAATCAGTTGATCGGGCACTGGGCTGTGCCATTTTTTTGCGCACACGTAATACACGGCGGCAGGCAGCAGCAGACCGATGATCCAGGAGATATCCACATCACCGAGAGCGGCCACCAGCGGACCGGTATAGAACTTGGTGGAGATGAACGGCAATTGCACCAGTACCCCGAAGACGTAAACGCTGATACCGAGTAGGTTCCAGCGGCCATAGCGACCGTTCGGATCGGCCAGCGCCGGCACGTCATAGCGCTCGCGAGTGATGCAGTAGTAGTCCACCAGGTTGATCGCGCTCCACGGCGTGAAGAACGCGAGCAGGAACAGGATGAAAGACTTGAACGCACCGAGGAACGAGTGCTGACCGAGCAACGCGATCAGGGTCGCCGCGCCGACGATGAACAGCACGAACACCAGACGCTGCATGCGCGAGACCTGCAGATGGCCTTTGAAACCGCTGATGATGGTGGCGATGCACATGAAGCTGCCGTAGGAGTTCAGCGTCGAGATGGTCACCTTGCCGAACGCAATGCTGAAGTACAGCAGCGCAGCGGTGGCACCGGTTCCGCCCAGACCGACGATGTAAGCCACTTCATGGCCGGCGAACTGGCCGTTGGCCGAAGCGGCAGCAAACACACCAAGGATCATCGCCACTTGGGCGCCAATCACCGAACCGGCGCCGGCGGCGAAAAAGGTTTTCACCGCTGACGTCTTGCTCGGCAGGTAGCGCGAATAGTCAGCCACATAAGGGCCGAAAGCGATCTGCCAGGACGCCGCGAGTGACACCGCCAGCAGGAAACTGCTCCAGCTGAAGTGACGGATTTGCAGGAGTGCGCCGACGTCGGTCTGGCTCATCAGGCGCCAGAACAGAAAAACGAACGCAATCACGCCAATGACGCTGGCGACACGGCCAATCCAGTGGATGACCCGATAACCCATCACCGTCACCAGTACGATGACGCTGGCGAAAATCAGAATGCCGATGCTGTCGCTGACGCCAAACAACTGGCCCAACGCCTGGCCGGAAAGCACCGTGCCCGTTGCGGTGAAGCCCAGGTACATCAGGCACACCAGCACGATCGGGATGGCTGCGCCATAAACCCCGAACTGCACGCGGCTGGAGATCATCTGCGGCAGGCCAAGCTTCGGCCCTTGCGCCGCATGCAGCGCCATCACCCCGCCGCCCAGCAGTTGACCGATCAACAGACCGATCAACGACCAGAACACATCACCGCCCAGCACCACGGCCAACGCCCCGGTGACAATCGCCGTGATTTGCAGATTGGCACCCATCCACAGGGTGAATTGGCTGAACAGACGACCGTGTCTTTCCGCTTCCGGGATGTAGTCGATCGAACGCCTTTCGATCAACGGTTTGTTGCCTGCACGATCGGGACTGACAGCCATGGTTCAACCTCTGTGGATTGTTATTCTGGGTTGGTTCGTACCCCTGTAGGAGCTGTCGAGTGAAACGAGGCTGCGATCTTTTTGAAGATCAAAAGATCGCAGCCTTCGGCAGCTTCTACAGGGTTTTTGCGTTTATTTACCGGTAATCATCGGCAGGTTCAGGCCCTGTTCCTTGGCGCAGTCGATGGCGATCTGGTAACCGGCATCGGCGTGACGCATGACACCGGTGGCCGGGTCGTTGTGCAGCACGCGGGCGATACGCTCGGCCGCTTCGTCAGTACCGTCGCAGACGATCACCATGCCCGAGTGCTGGGAGAAGCCCATGCCGACGCCGCCGCCGTGGTGCAGGGAAACCCAGGTCGCGCCGCTCGCGGTGTTGAGCAGAGCGTTGAGCAGTGGCCAGTCGGACACGGCGTCGGAACCGTCCTGCATCGATTCGGTTTCACGGTTCGGGCTGGCCACCGAGCCAGAGTCGAGGTGGTCGCGACCGATCACGATCGGCGCCGACAACTCACCGCTGCGGACCATTTCGTTGAACGCCAGACCGAGCTTGGCGCGCAGGCCCAGGCCAACCCAGCAGATACGTGCCGGCAGACCCTGGAAGCTGATGCGTTCGCGGGCCATGTCCAGCCAGTTGTGCAGGTGGGCGTCGTCCGGGATCAGCTCTTTGACCTTGGCGTCGGTTTTGTAGATGTCTTGCGGATCACCCGACAGCGCCGCCCAGCGGAACGGGCCGATGCCACGGCAGAACAGCGGACGGATGTAAGCCGGTACGAAACCCGGGAAGTCGAATGCGTTCTCGACGCCTTCTTCCTGGGCCATCTGACGGATGTTGTTGCCGTAGTCGAAAGTCGGGATGCCTTGCTTCTGGAATTCCAGCATCGCTTTGACGTGCACGGCCATCGACTGCTTGGCGGCTTTGATCACAGCGGCCGGTTCGGTCTTGGCGCGGGCGCGGTATTCGTCCCAGGTCCAGCCGGCCGGCAGGTAGCCGTTGAGTGGGTCATGGGCGCTGGTCTGGTCGGTGACCATGTCCGGGCGCACGCCGCGCTTGACCAGTTCCGGCAGGATTTCAGCCGCGTTACCCAGCAGGGCGATGGAGATCGCTTTGCCTTCTTTGGTGTACTTGGCGATGCGCGCCAGCGCGTCGTCGAGATCGGTGGCTTGCTCGTCGACGTAACGGCTTTTCAGGCGGAAATCGATGCTGACCTGCTGGCATTCGATGTTCAGCGAGCACGCGCCGGCCAGGGTTGCGGCCAGAGGCTGAGCACCGCCCATGCCGCCCAGACCTGCAGTCAGGACCCACTTGCCGGTGAGGTTGTCGTTGTAGTGCTGACGGCCAGCTTCAACGAAGGTTTCGTAGGTGCCCTGAACGATGCCCTGGCTGCCGATGTAGATCCAGCTGCCGGCGGTCATCTGGCCGTACATGGCCAGGCCTTTGGCGTCGAGTTCGTTGAAGTGCTCCCAACTCGCCCAGTGTGGAACCAGGTTGGAGTTGGCGATCAGTACACGCGGGGCGTTGCTGTGAGTCTTGAACACGCCGACCGGCTTGCCGGATTGCACCAGCAGGGTCTCGTCGTCGTTCAGGTTGGTCAGGCTCTCGACGATCTTGTCGTAGCACTCCCAGTTACGCGCGGCGCGACCGATACCGCCGTAGACCACCAGCTCTTTCGGGTTCTCGGCGACTTCCGGGTCGAGGTTGTTCATCAGCATGCGCAGCGGCGCTTCGGTCAGCCAGCTCTTGGCGGTCAGCTTGGTGCCGCGCGATGCACGGATTTCGACGTCACGGTGCTTCGTAAAGTTAGTAGCAGTGGTCATCTTGTTGTCAGTCACGAAAAAGACTCCTCAGCGATCAATTCAAACCAACCCTGGCAGTGGGCAAGCAGCCTGTGCGCTTCAATGCGCGACAAGCGAATCAGTGGACGCTGCGGACTTATACGCATACGTCTTTACTTGTACATACAAGCATATGCAATCAAGCGGCCAACTTGCTGGAGGAGTGCTCAAGAAAAATTGCGGATACGACTGGAGGGCGCCTGAATCAAGGGTTCTGGCGTGGGTGAAATTTTTCGCGCGGGTGGTTTTTGAAGTTGGGGAGTTGTTACGAGAGCGTGGTTTTGCGCCACGCTGGGGCATTCGGTAACAAATTGGTGCGGAGAAAGAAACAGGAGGTATGAACGCTTTTGTGGTGAGGGGATTTATCCCCTCACCACAGGATGTGTTACCAGATTTAGATCAGCGTGCAGTGAGTTCGATTACGCAGCAGGCCGCATCGACGGCGACTTCAACCAGCCCGGTGTTACCGTCCAGTTGCAGGCAATCGTGTCGGCCAAGTTGCGCAACGCTGTCACCGACCCGCACCTGCAGCAACTCACTGACACTGAACACCAACACCGTGCCCGCCGAACTGAAAAACCGCTGTTCACCGTCCAGCCACTGCAAGCGCGCGCTGTAGCGCTGCGGCGCGTAGATCAGGTTGAAGTCACGGATTGCGCCGCCGAGCAGCGTGCAGGAAACCTGGCTCTCACCGCTGAAGGCGAACGGGTCGAGGGGTAACAGTGGCCGAGTGTCGTCACCGTCGACGCACAAAGTCATACCGTCACCTTGCAGCACAGTGATCACGCGCTGGTAACCGGCGAAGGTCGAAAAGCCGCCGGACTCGGCGATGTCGGCAATCGACAGACGCCAGCCAAAACCATCAAGGCCAGCGCCAGCGTCACGGGTGATTTCTTCGGTGCTGCCACCGCCGTTTTTCCACGGCATGCGCGGGTAGCCTTCGGCGCGTAAAACCTTCAAACCATTCATTTATGCTCTCTATTTATGGAACCGACCTTCCAGACGATGACGGGAACCCGGGTGAATCAATCGCGCGGCGGTCACCGGCTGACGGCCCGACCATGTGCGACGGCGAATCAGCAGGCATGGCTCGCCTTTTTCGATTTGCAGCAACTTGCACTCGGATGACTCGGCGAGGATCGCTTCGACTACGTGCTCGCCCTCGGTCAGTGGCGCGACTTGATTGAGATAGGCGTAAGGCGTTTGCAGGGTGAAGTCCTGCTTGAGGTATTCCGGGGCGACCAGCGCATTGACGAAACGGTCTTCGATTTGCACCGGAATGTCGTTTTCGTAATGCACGATCAGCGAGTGAAAGACCTTCTGCCCTTCGCGCATGTCCAGTGCCAACGCACGTTCGGAGCCGGCGGCCTCTTCTTCGAGAGTGATGACCTGGCAGGTGTGGCGATGACCGCGCGAGGCGATCTCGTCGGCGATGTTGTGTACTTCGAACAGCGCGGACTGGCTCTTCGGTTCGGCGACAAAAGTCCCGACACCTTGCATGCGCACCAACAGGCCGTCGGCGGTCATCTCGCGCAGCGCGCGGTTGATGGTCATGCGGCTAAAACCGAGCTGATTGACCAGTTCGCTTTCCGACGGTACGCGGTAGTGCGGCGGCCAGTTACCGCTGTCGATCTGCTGGGTGATCATCTGTTTGACGCGGGCGTACAAGGGCGCCGGACTGTCGCCCATGTTCGCGGCCAACGGGGAAACTGGAGGCGGAGTCGGCACGGTGGATCCTTGTTCGTCGGTAGAGGTTGCTAGCTTGCCGGAGTTTACCGGGCAGGCAAACGTCTGTATATGTATATACAAATAACACACGATGGGGTGCTGAACCATGTCCGCTTTCTTTGCCGAACGCGCGCTGCTGCCTAACGGATGGGCCAACAATGTACGTCTTGAGGTCAGCGCCGATGGCGTGTTGACCCAAATCCAGGCCGATTCCACCGCAGATGGCGCCGAACGATTAAGCGGTCCGCTGCTGCCGGGGATGCCCAATCTGCACTCCCACGCGTTCCAGCGAGCAATGGCCGGTTTGGCCGAAGTGGCCGGTAATCCCAACGACAGTTTCTGGACGTGGCGCGACTTGATGTATCGGCTCGTCGGAAAAATCAGCCCCGATCAACTCGGCGTCATCGCCCGACAGCTGTACATCGAAATGCTCAAGGCCGGTTACACCTCGGTGGCCGAATTTCACTACGTGCATCATGACAGCAACGGCCAGCCTTACGCCGATCCGGCCGAGTTGGCGTTACGCATCAGTCAGGCCGCCAGTGAAAGTGGTATCGCCCTGACCCTGCTGCCGGTGCTCTACAGCCACGCAGGTTTCGGTGGGCAGATCCCGAATGACGGCCAGCGCCGCTTCATCAACAGCACCGAAAACTACCTGAATCTGCAGTCACGCTTACAGCCGCTGCTGGCGCAACAGAAGGCGCAATCCCTGGGCCTGTGCTTCCACTCGTTGCGCGCGGTCACCCCGCAGCAGATCAGCGAAGTGCTGGCGGCCAGCGACAAGCAGTGCCCGGTGCACATCCACATCGCCGAACAGCAGAAAGAAGTCGATGACTGCCTGAGCTGGAGCGGTCGTCGTCCGCTGCAATGGCTCTACGAAAACACCGACGTCGATCAGCGCTGGTGCCTGGTTCACGCCACCCACGCCAACCCGGAAGAAGTCACGCTGATGGCGAAGAGTCGCGCCATCGCCGGCCTGTGCCTGACCACCGAGGCGAACCTCGGCGACGGGATTTTCCCGGCGGTGGATTTCCTCGCTCAGGGCGGGCGCATGGGCATCGGTTCCGACAGCCATGTGTCGCTCAGCGTGGTGGAAGAATTGCGTTGGCTGGAATACGGCCAGCGTCTGCGTGATCAGCGACGTAACCGCTTGTATGGCGCGGATCAGCAAATGGTCGGGCGCACGCTGTACGACGCCGCACTGGATGGCGGTGCTCAGGCACTGGGGCAACCGATTGGTGCGCTGGAAGTTGGCAAACGCGCGGACTGGATTGTGCTCGATGGCAACGATCCGTATCTGGCGACAGCCACTGGCGACGGGATTTTGAATCGCTGGCTGTTTGCCGGCGGCGATCGTCAGGTGCGTGATGTGCTGGTCAATGGCCAGTGGGTGGTGCGCGATGGGCGGCATGCGGCAGAAGAAGAAAGCGCTCGGGCGTTCACCCAAGTCCTGCGCGAACTTCTGGGCTGACCCAAAACCAAATGTGGGAGCGAGCCTGCTCGCGAAAGCGGTGTATCAGTCAACATTTTCGTTAACTGACACGCCCTCTTCGCGAGCAGGCTCGCTCCCACATTTCGATTTTGTGGCGATGCTTAATTCGAAGTCTTGGCCATCTGCCGGTCCGTCGCCCGCCAGATCAATCGCGTGGTGTCATAACCCTGCTGACGCGCCTTGCTCAGCAGCTCTTCGCGCACCACACCGTTAACGGTCGGCGTGCGCGACAGCAACCACATGTACTTGCGGCTCGGGTCGCCGACGATGGCGGTCTTGTAGTCATCGCTGACGTACAACACCCAGTATTCGCCCTTCGCCACACCCGGAATCAGGCGTGAGAACCAGGTATCGAACTCGACCCACAGCTTGTCGGTCTTGCCCGGCACCTGTGGATAAGCCGTGCCCTTGGCTTCTTCCCATTGCCAGTCCGGAGTCAGGCAGCGATTGAGCACCGCGACATTACCGTCAGGCTTGAGGGTGTAATGGGCTTCGGATTGCGCGCAATTGCGCTGGAAGTACATCGGCAAGCGCGCCAGCTCATACCAGGTGCCCTGGTAACGCTTGAGATTGACGCTGTTGACGGTTTTCGGCGCCAACGGATCTACGCCGGAAGTGGCGCAGCCGGCCAGTACCAGGCCGGCAAAAAGGATTAGCAATAACCGCTTCATTTTTCTTCTCCGTGGGCGCGAAGCCCCGGTTTACTTCAGGCCTTGGCCGGAAAACATCAGCACTTTGTCACCGGCGTATTGCACGCTGATAAAGCTGTTCTTGTCGCCCCAAGTGCAACTGGACATGCCGAGCGCACCCGAGCAGTCAGTGGGTTTGCCGAGCAGTGTCTCGACTTCAGCCTTGGCCATGCCAGCCGAAAGCTTCGAGTAGTTTTCCTGATTGACCTTGCTGCATGCGGCCAACAGCACGCAAAACGACAGAAGGGCGATAGATCGCAGCGACATGGTGTAACTCCTGGAACGAGGGGGGATGGCATGGTGCCAACCAGAAGCTTAGAAGAGAAAACCCTCATCTGGTTCCGTGGGCGGACGGCTATTTATTAGCCCGCCCGTCTGGCTTTTGCCTTTAAATCAGACACTTTGTAGGGCTATTGAGCATTTCGTCGTATTTCACCAAAGCAGCCTAATCTTTGGCGCGCGGCGGTCGAAATAAGAGCAGCGCAAAGCCCCCGAGTATGGCAAATTGCCGCCCTTTCTTGACCAGCACCTTCGCGGTAGTTCATTCGATGACCAGAAACATGAAATTCAGCCACAAAATCTTGTTGGCTGCCGCCCTCGTGGTGGCCGTTGCGTTCGCCTGTTTCATTTTGTTCAACGACTATCGTCAGCGCGAAGCTCTGGGCAGCAGCACCGAAGCCACGATGCAGGAGCTGGGCAGCCTGACCACCAGCAACATCCAGACCTGGCTGGAAAGTCGCATTCAATTGCTGCAATCGCTGTCTCAACAGGTTGTCGTCGACGGTAATGCGCCTGCCAGCCTGAAACGCATCATCGACCTGCCCGCCTACACCGGCAATTTCCAGCTCAGCTACTTTGGAGGTGCGGACGGCGTGATGTTCTCCGTGCCCGCCGGCAACCGCGCGCCGGATTACGACCCGCGTGCCCGCGGCTGGTACAAAGCGGCCAACAGCGCCCAGCAGACCATCGTCACCGAACCGTACATCGCCGCCTCCTCGGGCAAACTGGTGATCACCGTCGCCACCCCGGTACAGCGTCAGGGCCAGATGCTCGGCGTCGCCGGTGCCGACATCGACCTGACCAGCGTCAGCGCGATCATCAACTCGCTGAACTTCGGCGGCCACGGCCATGCGTTCATCGTCAGTGCCGACGGCAAAATCCTGATCCACCCGGACAGCAAACTGGTGCTCAAGACCCTCGCCGAGGCCTATCCAAACGGTGCGCCAAAAGTCAGCCCGGGCCTGAAGGAAGTCGAGTTCGACGGCAAGACTCAGTTGATCTCCTTCACCCACGTCAACGGCGTGCCATCGGCCGACTGGTACGTGGCGCTGGTGCTGGATAAAGACACCGCGTTTTCGATGCTCAGCGAATTCCGCACCTCGGCGCTGATCGCCATGGTCATTGCCGTGGTGATCATCATCGCCCTGCTCGGCATGCTGATCCGCGTGCTGATGCAACCGCTGCTGACCATGGGCCGAGCCATGCATGACATCGCCGAAGGTGAAGGCGACCTGACCAAGCGTCTGGTGATCCACGGTAACGATGAGTTTGGCGCGCTGGGCACATCGTTCAACCGTTTCGTCGAACGCATCCACACCTCGATCCGCGAAGTGGCCTCGGCCACCGGCCAGGTCAACGAAGTCGCCCTGCGCGTGGTCGCCGCGTCGAACTCGTCGATGTACAACTCCGATCAGCAATCCAGCCGCACCAACAGCGTCGCGGCGGCGATCAACCAACTCGGCGCCGCCGCCCAGGAAATCGCCCAGAACGCCGCCCTCGCCTCGCAACACTCAAGTGATGCGCGCAGCCTCGCAGTCGACGGTCAGCAGGTTGTGGATAAAACCATCCACGCGATGCAGCAGCTCTCGGCGAAGATCAGCGATTCCTGCGGCAACATCGAAACCCTGAACAGCAACACGGTGAACATCGGCCAGATTCTGGAAGTGATCACCAGCATCTCCCAGCAAACCAACCTGCTCGCGCTGAACGCCGCGATTGAAGCGGCCCGTGCCGGTGAGGCTGGCCGTGGTTTCGCCGTGGTCGCTGACGAAGTGCGAAATCTGGCGCACCGCACCCAGGATTCGGCGCAGCAAGTGCAGAAGATGATCGAAGAACTGCAAGTCGGCGCGCGCCAGGCGGTCAGCATCATGACCGAGAGCCAGCGTGAGAGCGAAAGCAGCGTCGGCATCGCCAACCAGGCCGGCGAACGCCTGGGCAGCGTCACCCAGCGCATCGGCGAGATCGACGGAATGAACCAGTCGGTAGCGACCGCGACTGAAGAACAGACCGCTGTGGTCGAGTCGATCAACGTTGATATCAACGAGATCAACACGCTGAATCAGGAAGGCGTGGAGAACTTGCAGGCGACGTTGCGGGCGTGCTCGGATCTGGAGCAGCAGGCGGCGCGGTTGAAGCAGTTGGTGGGTAGTTTCAGGATTTAAGGCGCTGCCACAGGCCTGTTCGCGGGCAAGCCCGCTTCCACATTGGAATGCATTTCAACTGTGGGAGCGAGCCTGCTCGCGAAGAGGGATTCAGCCGCGATGAAGATTTAGAACCGTGACCCCGGCCCAGACAGAAACTCCAACTCCTCAGCCGTAGACTCGCGCCCCAACACCGCATTGCGATGCGGAAACCGTCCAAACCGCGCAATCACTTTCTGATGCCGCTCGGCATAATCCAGATTGTCGGCAAACACCACGCGCTGCGCTTGCGGCTGCTCAGCGACCAGATCGATAAACCGCGAAACCGCTTCGTTCTGCACCGCAAGGTTTTCGCAGTGTTCGAAGACGAGGTAGATGAATACCCGCTGAATCGGCTTCAACTGCCGGTCAAAATCCGCAGCAATGCCTTGCGCGACGAGCTTCTGCGCACGCAGATCACCGGAGAAAGCTTTGGGAGAGTCGCGAAAGATCATTCGCGGCAGTTGATCAAGCAAAAACACCACCGCCAGCCAACCTTCGGGACATTGCGTCCACTCGGCCAATTCGCCGGCCAGTGCCTGATCGACAAAGACCCCGAAACGCGTCTGCGCTTCGAGGTCTTGGCTGTCACGCTTGCCGAACCACAACTTGCCCTTGTCAGCCGAAACCTCGTCCGGTAATTCGGCGTGACCGAACCACCAATCGAGCAACGGCTGCCAGGGCGCGTTCATGGCTTAAGCCTTGTGGTAGGCCGTGGCGCGTGCGACTTCTTCTTTCGAACCGAGGAATACCGCAACACGCTGGTGCAGACCTTCAGGCTGAATGTCGAGGATACGCTGGTGACCGTCGGTGGACGCGCCGCCCGCTTGTTCCACCAGGAACGACATCGGGTTGGCTTCGTACATCAGACGCAGTTTGCCCGGCTTCGACGGCTCGCGGCTGTCGCGTGGGTACATGAACAGGCCACCACGGGTCAGGATGCGGTGAACGTCGGCAACCATCGCCGCGACCCAACGCATGTTGTAGTTCTTTTTCAGCGGACCTTCTTCGCCAGCCAGCAGCTCGTCAACGTAGCGCTGCACAGGGGCTTCCCAGTGCCGCTGGTTGGACATGTTGATGGCGAATTCCTGGGTGGACTCAGGAATGGTGATGTCTTCGTGGGTCAGCACGAAGCTGCCCATTTCGCGGTCCAGGGTGAAGCCTTTGACGCCGTCGCCCAGGGTCAGTACCAGCATGGTCTGCGGGCCGTAGATCGCGTAACCGGCAGCGACCTGCTCGGTGCCTGGCTGGAGGAAGGCTTTTTCATTCAGCGCTTCGTTCTGGCTCAGGTATTCGTTCGGGCAACGCAGCACGGAGAAGATAGTGCCGACCGGGGCGTTGATGTCGATGTTCGACGAACCGTCCAGTGGGTCGAATACCAGCAGGTACGCGCCTTTCGGGTATTTGCCCGGGATCTGGTAGGCATTGTCCATTTCTTCGGACGCCATGCCGGCCAGGTGACCGCCCCATTCGTTGGCTTCGAGCAGGATCTCGTTG
Source organism: Pseudomonas sp. LBUM1648 (assembly GCF_059716145.1). Taxonomy (NCBI): domain Bacteria; kingdom Pseudomonadati; phylum Pseudomonadota; class Gammaproteobacteria; order Pseudomonadales; family Pseudomonadaceae; genus Pseudomonas; species Pseudomonas sp. LBUM1648. Next base: position 391,100 of record NZ_CP166808.1, on the reverse strand, counting down.
GAGATCACGTCGAGCTTCTTCTGCACTTCGCCTTGTACGTTTTCAGTGCCCATGCTGCCCAGAACACCACCCAGGGCGCCTTTGGACACGGCGTGGCTGATCTCCTTGCAGGCACGCGCCACCACTTCGATCAGGAAGCGCAGATCGGCAGGAGTGTTGTTGCTGCGGGTCTGCTCAATCAAATAGCGACTCAAGGTAACGCGGGACATGGACGGCTCCGGTGGAATGGGGGGCTAAAAACCCGCGCAGTTTACAGGGAGTCTGAAAACGTAGCGAGCGAAGACGCCCGGTAACGTGCGTTGGGGCGCAATTGCTTGCATCAGACGTGATTGGGTCGGGAGAGTTCAGGTACGGGGTTTAGCGTAGACCGGTTCGAGACGGGTGGTGCTTGGCTGACGGCAACAGTTCGAAGATTTTTGCTGGCTGGTAGACCGCGATCGCGAGCAGGCTCACTCCTACAGGGAGCGCATTTCTTCAGATGGAATGCGATCCCTGTAGGAGTGAGCCTGCTCGCGATCGGGTGCGCAGCACCCGCCTTTTTCAGGAATTAGCGGGAGGCTTACGCAGCAGACTGAACGCCATCGTCCCGAGAAAAACCACACTCAGCAGCAACACCGCCCACAAACCGATCTTCTTCCAATTGGTTTCGGCCACGGCCGCCGTAGTGGCGGTTGAGGTCTGCGTGATTATTGCTTCCCCCTGAACCGTCGCCTTACCCAACGTCGCCAGTTTCTCCGGTTTGAAATCCGGGATCAGCGTCGACAACGGCAAGTTAGCGGTTTTCACACTTGGACTGCCCAGCGCCAGACTGTAAGGCCCTGCCCCACGCGCAAGGAAAATCACCTGCGTCGCCCGCACCGCATATTTCAAACTCGGCGCCTGCTCGCCCAAACCACCACCGCGCTCATCCACCGTCAGCTTCAACTGCTGCACGGTCTGCCCGTACAGTTGCAATTCGTTCTGCACCACGTCCTGACCATTCTGCGTCAGGCGATACAGCAAGCCACTGCTCAGCGTCTGCCAAGGCAGGCTGCTCTCACGCCGACCGGCCAACGCCACCGGCGCCAGACTGTTCGGTTGTTTCAACTCAACCTGAACCCGCTCGACATTCAGCCCCATCGGCAACTGCCAGGTGTATTCCCCGGCCTTGGTGCTGCTGCCGGCCAATGCCTGCGACCAGACCAACGGCAGCGGCAGGTTGCGCGGATCGCTGCTTTTCAGTTGCGCCGAGGTGAGGATCGGCGCCGAACTCGGCGAATCCCACAGCAAGCGCAAATAACGCGCCGAATGCCCTGGCAACGTCACTTCGTGCTGTTCGATGCGCTCATCGGAGAAGGTCAGGCGCGCGACCTGCCCTTCGCCCCACGGCTGCCAGCGCTGCAAATCGTCGCTGGCCTCGATGCTGAAACGCTGAAAGCCGTCGCGCTCGCTGGTCCAGTCGAGGATCAGTTGCTGCAACGGCGCCTTGATCGCGCTGGCATCGAGCAGCCAGCCGCGCAGCACTTCTTCACCGGCCTCCAATTGGCTGGACGGTTGCACTTCCACCAGCGTGCCAGTGGTGGTCGATTGCACGCGCACATTCGGCGCGCGCTCAGTGGCGTCGGCGGCGTTGTACAGCGGGAACCACTTCACGTCGTGCAACTGGCCGTCGTCGCGGGTCTGCGCCGATTCGCGGGCCAAGGCATAGGCCTGAGCTTCGCCGGCAGCGTTGAAGACGCGCAGATCGCCGAGATCGGTCTGGCGCGCCTGCAATTGCACGCTCAGCGGCAGTTCGAGGCGATACCACGGGCCATCGCCCGTGACCGTCAGCGGCACTTGAGTGGCGAAGTCCGCCGGTTTTTCCTGGCCGCCGGCAGCCATCACCACGCCCAACGCCAACCACCCCAGATTACGCATGTGACTCAAGATGAAACTCCTTCGGTGTCCGGGGCCGGTTTGTCCGCCGCCGGCTCAGCATCAGCACGTTTGGGTGGCAGCGGCGCGAAGTAGCCAACCACCAGCAACAACACGCCAACGCCGATAAACGAGACGATCCGGGCGAGGCCGCCACGGTTGCTCAATTCGACAAAAATCAGTTTGGCCACCACCAGCGCAATCAGCGCCGCGCCGATCAGCCAGACCTCGCGACGATGGCGCAGATGCCCGCCAATCATCAGCCCCAGCGCCATCAACGTCCAGACGATGGACAACCCGGCCTGCACCAGCATCGAAGCGAGCAGTTGATCAAGCTCAAAGGGAATTCCCGCCCAGTGGTGCGCGGCGCGGGTCACCAACGCGGTGCAGAAGGCGAACAGCGACACCCCGGCGACCAATTGTGTGGCGTAATCGGCGTAGTCCTGGCGGATCGACAGCTGCGACACCGCACTGCGCGACCACACGTAAACCCCGAATAATGCGAACAACAGGCCCAGCTCCAACGGGTTGAGCAGCGGCACATACGGCAGCGGTTCGGCATTGCCATCGCTGACGCCGTTGGCCAGCCAGAACCAGCCGAGCATCAACACCGCCAGCGGCGCGGCGGCGTACAAGCGGTACTCGCGGGCAAACGCCGCGACCGGCCAAGGCCAGTTGCGCGGTGCGGCTGCCAGCAACAGATACAGGCTCGGCAAAATCGCCCAGCCCAGCCAACGCCAGGCGTTGTATTGCTCGGACAACAGCAGCAAGCCGTAGCGCAACTCCAGCGCCAACACGCCGATCAGCAGCCAGCAGCCGAGCACATGCGCAGTGCTCAAGGCCCGCGCCGGCAGCATCGGCGCCAAACGCCGCAGACTGAAGAAATGCACTGCGAACACCAACGTCCACGCCAGCCAGCCGAAATCTGCCGCCGGGTGATAACGCGAGTGCCAAGCCGCAAGCAGCACCAGCCCGGTCGCCGGAATCAGCAGCGTGCAGAGCAGGCCCAGCGCAGGCCATTTCAAGCGCAGCGACAGCAGCGTCCACAACGCCACGCTCAGCGCCGCAACCAGCAACAGCAGAGTGCCTTGCAGATTCACCGGGGCAAAACGCAGCACCTCACTGACCCACGCCAGCACCCACCAACCGGCGCCCCACACCAGCAACACCTCGGATAAGCGCTGCAAACTCAGCGCATCGAACGCCGAGGCGTGATTGCCCAGTTGCAGGCGCCACGCACCGATCATGGCGGCCAGACCCAGCACCAGCGGCGTCCAGAATCCGCCATGTGCCAACGGTTTCAAACCCTCACCGGACAGCGGCCCAAGCAACTCGGGACCGGCCAGCAAGAACGCCGCACCGCCGATCACCTGCAACAGCAGACCGAAGACAAAACTCACGCGCTGCTTGAGGTACAGGCTCAACCAGATGATCAGCAAACCACTGGCCGCCCACACCGCGCTCGCGGTCTGCCAAGGCAGGACAAACAACACCGCCAGATTGATCAACACCAGACCGGCGAGCAGCACCACCGACAAGCCGCGCAACAGGCGCACATCGCCGCGCACCATCTCGTCGCGAGCGGCCAGCAGCATGCCGGCGATCAATGCGAGACCGATCAAGGATGCGCTAAGCAAACCGCTCCAACCGGCGCTGAACACCGCCGCCGAATCTTCGCCCGCGCCTTGCAGCCGCAGCAGGAACAACGCGCCACCCAGCAGTTGCACGGCAAACGCGGTAAACAGGAAGGTCCGCGATTGCAGGCGCAGGCCGACAAACAACGTCGCCAGACCCGCCAGCGCCCAACTGATCGCGGTGCCTTGGACGAAGAAGAACAACGGCGCCAGCAGATAAAGGAAGGTCAGGCCCAGACACGCCAAAACCGGCAAGGCCTGACGCTCCCACGGCGACACTTGTTCCGGCGAGGCCTGACGCAGTTGGTAGAAACTGAACAGCAACGCCATGCCGAGCATCAGCGCGCCCAGCGGAGCACCGTCGAGCAGGCTGCTTTCGCCGACATTCAATTGACTGATGAAAGCCAGCGCCGAACCCAATTGCAGGAGCAAGGCAAAGGCCCGGGCAAACGGTCGATGCTGACGCAAACCGAGCCAGAAAATCCCCGCACCTTCGACGGCCCAGGCTGCCGAAGTCCAGCGCGCATCGAGCCCCAGCGGAATCGCCAGACTGGCGAAAATCACCCCCAGCGCCAGACAGGTTTCACCCAGCAACACGGCGCGCCCGCCCATCAACACCTTGGCCAGGCCCATGTAGATCATGCCCAGCGCGAGGGCGCTGAACGCGGCGGCAAATTCCAGATGCTGGACCAACGCGAACTGCAGACCGAAGCCGATAATCGGCGGGCCAAACAGCATCGTGCCATCGACATAATCGCCCTTGCGCGCCGACCATTTCAGCAGCGCTTCACGATCGCCATCCGCCGGGGCATCGGGCATATCCAGCAGTTTCCGCCGGGCAAACAGCAGGCCGATGGCGAGATACATCAGGAAGAACAGAATCAGGAACGGCTCGGTGCTCCACAGAAGCTCCGGCGCGTACGAACGCAGCCCCCAGGCGAAGCCGATACCGAAGGTGCCGACGAAGCCGATCAGGTTGAGCAGACGCCAGGCCTTGAACCAGGCGATGGTGAGAATGCCGGCGTTAAGCAAAGCGAAATAACTGAACAGCGCGACATGGTTGCCGGCGCCGGTGGACGTCAGGATTGGTGCGGCAAACCCGCCCAGCGCGGCGACACACGCCAGCGCCAGAGAGTCCTGGGTAATCGCCAGGATCGCCGAGAACACCGTCACCGCTACCAGCAAGCCCAGTGCGGCGGACGGATCCAGCAACGGATGCAGACGCATCGCCGCAAACACCGTCAGGTACAACACCGCGATGCCAGTGCCTTGCAGCATCAACGCATAGCTGTTGTTGCGGTGCCGCAGCCACCAACCCAACGCCAGCAAGCCCAGCGCCGCAGCCGCGACTCCGGCGTAACGCAATTCGATCGGCACCACCATGCCTTCAGTGGCGTAACGCAGCAGGAATGCCAGACCGAAGAACAACAGCACCACACCGACCCGCAGCACGGTATTGCCACCGAACAGCCAGTTGCGCGCGGCGCTGATCCCGCGCTCGATGAGGTTCGGGCCACGGGGTTCGGCGGGTTGTTGTGGTTCAGGTTCGGGCGTGACGGCGTCCAGACGCCAGACATCGGCCGGCAAGGGTTGGCTGGTTTCACGAGCGACGGCGGACAGTGGTTCCAGATCGGCCGGCAGTTCCCAGACCAGTTCGGGGGCCGGGGCCTCTTCGACGACTTTGACAGGTTCGGCCAATGGCTCGCTGAGCGGTGCCACACTCGGTGGCGGCGCAGCACGAACCGGTGCGCCTTCGAGCAGGAACAGGCGCTGTTCAATGCCCTGCAAGGCAACCTTCGCCTGCTCAAGTTGATGCTGCTGATGCGCAGCCTGCGAGCCAAGCCGCGCGATGCGCAGCGCTTGCCCGATCACCAGCCCCAGCAGCGCGCCCAACAGCGCCGAGCTGAACGACTCGTCGAGCAGCCAGCCGAGCACCAGCCCGATCAACATGAACATCCATTGCATGGTCGATATCCCTAAGCGCGAAGGCCAATCCGGGAAGATTAGCGCAGCCTGATCGAAAAAGATCGCAGCCTTCGGCAGCGCCTACAGGGGTTCACATGACCTGTGTAGGAGCTGCCGAAGGCTGCGATCTTTTCCGGGGCGCCAGTATATCGAGCCGAGCGGAAAGTTACTCCAGCGCTTTCCAGATATCCGTGGCGTACTCGCGAATCGTCCGGTCAGAGGAGAACCAGCCCATTCGCGAAGTGTTGAGCACCGCCGAACGCCACCAGTTGTTGCTGTCGTGCCAATGCTCTTCGACGCGCTTCTGTGCTTCCCAGTAGGAGTCGAAGTCAGCGCAGACCAGGAAGCGGTCGTAGTCCACCAGCGAATCGATCAACCCGGTGTAGCGCGAAGTGTCATCCGGCGAGAACACGCCACTGCGGATCGCTTGCAGCACGTCGTTGAGGCGATGGGACGCAGCGATGTCCGGCGCCGCGCTGAACTCGTGGTTCTGTTTGCGCGCTTCAACCTGCTGGGCACTGAGGCCGAAGATAAACATGTGCTCGGCACCGATGCGCTCGCACATTTCCACGTTGGCGCCGTCGAGGGTGCCGATGGTCAGCGCACCGTTGAGGCCGAACTTCATGTTACTGGTGCCCGAGGCCTCGAAACCGGCGGTGGAAATCTGCTCGGACAAGTCTGCCGCCGGAATAATGCTCTCCGCCAGGCTGACGTTGTAGTTGGGCAGGAACACCACTTTCAGCAAGCCACGCACGGTCGGGTCGTTGTTCACCACCCGGGCGATGTCGTTGGTCAGCTTGATGATCAGTTTGGCCTGGTGATAACTGGCCGCCGCTTTACCGGCGAAGATCTTCACGCGCGGCACCCAGTCGACTTCCGGCTCGGCGCGAATCGCCTGATACAGCGCCACGGTGTGCAGCAAATTGAGCAACTGGCGTTTGTATTCGTGGATCCGTTTGACTTGGACGTCGAACATCGCCGCCGGGTTGACTGCGATCCCCAGCCGCTCGTGAATCAGATAGGCCAAGGCCTTCTTGCTGTGCAGGCGTTGCTCGGCGAAGGCTTTTCGGAACGCGGGTTTCTCGGCAAACGGTTCGAGATCGAGCAGGCGCTCTTCAGGGTTGTCGAGCAAGTCCGGGCCGAGGGCATCGACCAGCATCGAGGTCAGCTCGGCGTTGGCCTGATACAACCAGCGGCGGAAAGTGATGCCGTTGGTTTTGTTGTTGATCCGCTCCGGATACAGCTTGTGCAACTCGGAGAACACCGTACTGCGCATCAGTTGAGTGTGCAATCCGGACACGCCGTTGACGCTGTGCGAACCAAGGAATGCGAGGTTACCCATGCGCACCCGGCGTCCGTTGTCTTCCTCAATCAGTGACACCGCGCGCAGCACGTCGAAATCGTGGATGCCCTTGGCCCGCAGCGAGTCGATGTGCTGGGCGTTGATCAGGTAAATGATCTGCATGTGCCGTGGCAGCATGCGCTCCATCAAACCTACCGGCCAGGTTTCCAGCGCTTCCGGCAGCAGCGTGTGGTTGGTGTACGACAGCGTGTCGACGGTGACTTGCCACGCCGCATCCCAGGCCACGTCGTAGACGTCGACCAGTTGGCGCATCAATTCGGCGACGGCAATCGAGGGGTGGGTGTCGTTGAGCTGGATCGCGGCATGATCGCCCAAGGTCAACACCGAGGTGTGCATGTTGCGGTGGCGACGCAGCAAATCCTGCAACGACGCGGCGACAAAGAAGTATTCCTGGCGCAGGCGCAACTCTTGCCCGGCCTCGGTGCTGTCCGCCGGGTAAAGCACACGCGAGATACTTTCGGCGCGGGCCACTTCGGCAACGGCCCCGAGGTGGTCACCGGCGTTGAAGCGCTCAAGGTGCAAATCTTCCATGGCCCGCGCACGCCACAGGCGCAAGGTGTTGACGCTCGCCCCGCGCCAGCCGACTACCGGCGTGTCGTAGGCAATCGCGCGGACGGTTTCGGCGGGAGACCAGACTTGTTTGGTTTTGCCGCTGGCATCGGTGACGGTTTCAACGCTGCCACCGAAGCCGATGGAATAAACAACTTCCGGCCGTTCGAACTCCCACGGGTTGCCGAAATCCAGCCAGTGTTCGGTCTGCTCCTGTTGCCAGCCATCGACGATGGCCTGCCGGAACAAGCCGTGCTCGTAACGAATGCCGTAACCGTGGCCGGCGATGCCGAGGGTCGACATGCTTTCCATGAAGCATGCCGCCAGTCGTCCGAGGCCGCCGTTGCCGAGCGCCGCGTCAGGCTCCAGCAGACGGATGCGCTCCAGATCGACACCGAGCTCGGTCAGGGCTTCACGCGCGACGTCGAGCAGGCCGAGGTTGCTCAGGCTGTCGTAGAGCAGCCGGCCGATGAGAAATTCCAGCGAGAGGTAATACACCCGCTTCTGACCTTTGCGGTAGATCTGCCGGGTGTGGTCCATCCAGTGCTCGACCATGTGATCTCGCGCGGCCAGGGCAATGGCTTCGAACCAGTCATGGTCGAAGGCGTGATCGGGGTCTTTACCCACCGCGTAGGTGAGTTTGGTCAGGACGGCGTCGCGAAATGCGGCCACCTCTGCTTCGCGAACTAGTGGTTCTTGAGTCATCGATAGGACCTCGGGCGAGCGGGGAATTGTCTGAGCCTAGACGGTCTGACCGACGGTAACGGCTCTGGTTCGGCAGTTTTTCCCGGGACTGTGAGATAGCCCGGCAAACGCTTGGCATCTGCCCCAATGAATGCAGGGGCCGTGCCGATTTGTCCAACCGATTGGCCGCACGCAGAAAAAATCTGGCGAAAGGTTGTTCAAAAATCCACCAGTCCCGGTATGATCGCGCGCCCTGATGCACACACGCCTGGTAACTCCCGATGATGAAGCCCAACCTGATTGCCGCCGCCGAGATCGATCGTCTCGATACGTGGGCCAAATATTCGGCCCCGATGTGCGGCTCTTGTATCTCCAGCTGCTGCACGCTGCCGGTCGAGGTGAAGATCAAGGATCTGGTGCGCATCGGCGTGGTCGATGAATTCGAGCTGGGCGATCCGCCGAAGAACATCGCCAAGCGCCTGCAAAAGGAAGGGCTGGTCGAGCGCTTCAATCAGAAGTCGGGCATCTTCACCCTCCAGCGCATGAGCAACAACGATTGCTACTACCTGGATCGTAAGAGCCGCCTGTGCACCATTTATGACAAGCGCCCCGACACCTGCCGCAACCACCCGAAAATCGGCCCGCGCCCGGGATACTGCGCTTACAAGCCGAAGGAAGTCGAGCGGGTGCAGAATTTCCGGGCGATCGAGAAGTTCTGATGCTGATCGTTCCCACGCTTCGCGTGGGAACGCAGCCCGGGACGCTCTGCGTCCCAAAAAGCCGAACGCGGAGCGTCCGTTGAGGCATTCCCACGCAGAGCGTAGGAACGAGATCATCAAACCCCAGACAAACAAAAACGCCCCCGGTCTCTCGACCGGGGGCGTTTTCATTCAGCCTGAACTAATTACTTAGATCTTGGCTTTCTTGGCAGCGCGGGTACGCTCGCTTTCGTCCAGGATCTTCTTGCGAAGACGGATGGACTTAGGAGTAACTTCGCACAGCTCGTCTTCCTGGATGTATTCCAGAGCCTGTTCCAGAGTGAACTTCACTGGTGGAACCAGAGCGATGGTTTCGTCTTTACCCGAAGCACGCATGTTGTCGAGCTTCTTGCCTTTGGTTGGGTTGATACCCAGGTCGTTGTCGCGGCTGTTCTGGCCGACGATTTGACCGGTGTAGACCTCCTGACCGTGTTCAACGAACAGCTTGCCACGCGCCTGCAGGGTTTCCAGCGAGTAGGTCAGAGCCTTACCGGTTTCAACCGATACCAGAACGCCGTTCTGACGGCCGGACATGTGGCCCGACTTGACGGTGTCGTAGCGATCGAAGATCGAGGTCAGGATGCCAGCACCGTTGGTCAGGGTCAGGAACTGGTTACGGAAACCGATCAGACCGCGAGCAGGGATGTTGTATTCCAGACGAACACGGCCCTTACCATCCGGAACCATGTTGGTCAGGTCGCCTTTACGCAGACCCATCTCTTCCATGACCTTGCCCTGCGAATCTTCAGGGATGTCGATGGTCACGTTTTCGAACGGTTCTTGCTTGACGCCGTTCACTTCACGAATGATCACTTCCGGACGGCCCAGGGCCAGCTCGAAGCCTTCGCGACGCATGGTTTCGATCAGTACCGAGAGGTGCAACTCACCACGGCCGGAAACCTTGAACTTGTCAGCGGTGTCGCCTTCTTCAACTTTCAGAGCAACGTTGTACAGCAGCTCTTTGTCCAGACGGTCCTTGATGTTACGGGACGTCACGAACTTGCCTTCTTTACCGCAGAATGGCGAGTCGTTTACCTGGAAGGTCATCGAAACGGTTGGCTCGTCAACGGTCAGAGGCTTCATCGCCTCGACAGTGTCCGGGTGGCACAGGGTGTCGGAGATGAACAGCGAGTCCATACCGCTGACGCAAACGATATCGCCTGCGAAAGCTTCTTCAACGTCGATACGGTGCAGACCGTGGTGACCCATCAGCTTCAGGATACGACCGTTACGCTTCTTGCCGTCGGCACCGATAGCAACAACCGGGGTGTTCGGCTTGACGCTACCACGAGCGATACGGCCAACGCCGATAACACCCAGGAAGCTGTTGTAGTCCAGTGCCGAGATTTGCATCTGGAACGGACCTTCACGGTCAACTTTTGGCGCTGGAACGTGATCGACTACCGCTTGGTACAGCGGGGTCATGTCTTCAGCCATGGCGGTGTGATCCAGACCGGCAATGCCGTTCAGGGCCGAGGCGTAAACAACCTGGAAGTCCAGTTGTTCTTCGGTAGCACCGAGGTTGTCGAACAGGTCGAAGATCTGATCCAGAACCCAGTCCGGACGCGCGCCTGGACGGTCAACCTTGTTGATGACCACGATCGGACGCAGGCCGGCTTCGAAAGCCTTCTTGGTCACGAAACGGGTTTGCGGCATAGGGCCGTCTTGAGCGTCAACCAGCAGCAGAACGGAGTCAACCATCGACATTACGCGTTCAACTTCGCCGCCGAAGTCGGCGTGGCCCGGGGTGTCCACGATGTTGATGTGGTAGCCGTTCCAGTTGATGGCGGTGTTTTTCGCCAGAATGGTAATACCGCGCTCTTTTTCCTGGTCGTTGGAGTCCATCACGCGCTCGTCGTTGAGCTCGTTGCGCTCCAGAGTGCCGGATTGACGCAGGAGTTTGTCTACCAGGGTGGTTTTACCGTGGTCAACGTGGGCAATGATGGCGATGTTGCGTAGATTTTCGATCACTTGTGTATCTCGATCAGAGGATTCGGTTTGCTGACAAGTCTTGGCAGCGATTAGCAGTAGTGTCCGGCATGGCCGTTACAGCTTGACGGCGGTGTCGGGGGGCCGGTGACGCAGGCCACAGGCAAACAGCCCCGGGCACTTAGCTCGGTCGATAAACGCGCACATTGGCATGCCCCTCACTGAGCAAATGGTGGGCATGCAGGCGACTCATCACGCCTTTGTCGCAATACAGCAGGTACTGGCGAGTAGGGTCCAGTTCCTTGAAACGTGCGTTCACTGCATAGAACGGCATCGTCTGTACCTCTATGCCGGCAAGCTCCAGCGGTTCGTCTTCAGCGGCATCCGGGTGACGGATGTCGATGACGATCTGACCGGCCAGCGCTTCGCCGACTTCTTCAATCTGCAAATCCTGGCCCAATTCGTCGATGACTCGATCGATCGCGACCAGTTTGGCGTTGGCGAGCGCACGCTCGAGCACCGCCATGTCGAATTCTTTCTCTTCGTGCTCAACGCGGCCACGCTTGGCGGCGGTCTTCGGATTGACCGAGATGACGCCGCAGTATTCCGGCATGTGCCGGGCGAAATCGGCGGTGCCGATCTCGTTGGCCGTGTCGATGATGTCCTGCTTGTGGGCGACGATCAGCGGGCGCAGGACCAGTTTATCGGTCACGCAATCGATCACCGACAGGTTCGGCAGCGTCTGGCTCGAAACCTGGGAGATCGCTTCACCGGTGACCAGCGCATCGATATGCAGGCGGTCGGCGATCGCGGAGGACGCGCGCAACATCATACGCTTCAATACGACGCCCATATGACTGTTATCGACTTTACCGAGAATTTCGCTCAACACTTCTTCGAACGGAACACTGACAAATAGCACGCGTTGCGAGCTGCCGTACTTCTTCCAGATGAAATGCGCGACTTCCATCACGCCCAATTCGTGGGCACGCCCGCCCAGATTAAAGAAGCAGAAGTGCGCCATCAGGCCGCGGCGCATGATCTGGTAGGCCGCAACGGTCGAATCAAAGCCGCCGGACATCAATACCAGCGTCTGCTCCAACGCACCAAGCGGATAACCGCCGATGCCGTTGTGCTGGCTGTGGATGACAAACAACCGTTTGTCGCGAATTTCCATGCGAACTTTAATTTGCGGTGCTTTCAGGTCGATGCCGGCGGCACCGCACTCACGGCGCAGCTTGCTGCCGACGTATTTTTCGACGTCCATCGAGCTGAACGTGTGCTTGCCTGCACGTTTGCAGCGCACCGAGAAAACCTTACCGGCCAGTGCATCACCGTAGTGCTGTTTGCACTTTTCGGAGATGTCGTCGAAGTCACCCAGCGGGTACTCGTCGATCTGCAAAAAGTGCGCGATGCCCGGCATGCAGGTCAGGCGCTCACCCATCTCTTTCAAGGCTTTGGGGTCGGTAACGCGGGTTTCCAGCTCGAGGTTGTCCCACACGCCGTTCACCACCACAGCCGGGTCCAGATCGCGGAGCACGGCGCGGATGTTCTTGGCCAACTGGCGGATGAATTTCGTCCGGACAGGTCGGCTTTTGATGGTGATCTCGGGGAAGACTTTTACGATTAGTTTCATGAAAACAGCGCGCGCAGGGCCAGCCGAAAAAGGGGGGCGCGGATTATAGCGGAAATTGCTCAAGGTTTAACCAGTTAATGTGCAGAAGGTTTTGCGCGCACCAAAACGGGTCATTTATGGATTAAGACGCTACATTAGAGGGCGAGATTTTCACCATCAGGCCACTTTGCACCTTTATAAGCGTGAATTTGGGGCAAAAAACCCATGCTGGGGCACTGGCATGCAATTTGCTCCCTTGTGAGGCAGGTTGCCTTGGCAGAGTATTCGCGCCGGCATCACCACTATTAAGGGCATCCACTACCAGCCCTAATTCACCCGGAGGACACTATGTCGAAGTCGGTTCAACTCATCAAAGATCATGACGTCAAGTGGATTGATCTGCGCTTCACGGACACCAAAGGCACTCAGCACCACGTGACCATGCCGGCTCGCGATGCGCTGGAAGACGACTTCTTCGAAGTCGGCAAGATGTTCGACGGTTCCTCCATCGCTGGCTGGAAAGGCATCGAAGCCTCCGACATGATCCTGCTGCCGGACGACGAAACTGCCGTTCTCGACCCGTTCACCGAAGACGCGACCCTGATCCTGGTCTGCGACATCATCGAACCGTCGACCATGCAAGGTTACGATCGCGACCCGCGCGCCATCGCTCACCGCGCCGAGGAATACCTGAAGACCACTGGTATCGGTGACACCGTCTTCGCCGGTCCAGAACCAGAATTCTTCATCTTCGACGAAGTGAAGTTCAAGTCGGACATCTCCGGCTCGATGTTCAAAATCTACTCCGAACAAGGTTCGTGGATGTCAGACCAGGACATCGAAGGTGGTAACAAGGGTCACCGTCCAGGCGTCAAAGGTGGCTACTTCCCGGTTCCGCCGTTCGACCACGACCACGAAATCCGTACTGCCATGTGTAACGCACTGGAAGAAATGGGCCAGACCGTTGAAGTTCACCACCACGAAGTGGCGACTGCCGGTCAGAACGAAATCGGTGTCAAGTTCAACACCCTGGTGAAGAAAGCTGACGAAGTTCAGACTCTGAAATACGTTGTACACAACGTTGCCGACGCTTACGGCCGCACCGCTACCTTCATGCCGAAGCCGCTGTACGGCGACAACGGTTCGGGTATGCACGTACACATGTCCATCTCCAAAGATGGCAAGAACACCTTCGCTGGCGAAGGCTATGCCGGCCTGTCCGAAACCGCTCTGTACTTCATCGGCGGCATCATCAAGCACGGTAAGGCCCTGAACGGCTTCACCAACCCGGCTACCAACTCGTACAAGCGTCTGGTGCCAGGCTTCGAAGCTCCGGTCATGCTGGCCTACTCGGCTCGTAACCGTTCCGCCTCGATCCGTATTCCTTACGTCAACAGCCCTAAAGGCCGTCGTATCGAAGCACGTTTCCCGGATCCGGCTGCCAACCCGTACCTGGCTTTCGCAGCACTGCTGATGGCCGGCCTGGACGGTATCCAGAACAAGATCCACCCAGGCGATGCCGCTGACAAAAACCTGTACGACCTGCCGCCTGAAGAGGCGAAAGAGATCCCACAAGTTTGCGGCAGCCTGAAAGAAGCCCTGGAAGAGCTGGACAAGGGCCGTGCGTTCCTGACCAAGGGCGGCGTGTTCTCCGACGACTTCATCGACGCTTACATCGCGCTGAAATCCGAAGAAGAAATCAAGGTCCGCACCTTCGTACACCCACTGGAATATGAGCTGTACTACAGCTGCTGATCCGGTAGCGCCGCGCTAAGCGGCGTGACAAAAAGAGGCCTCCTTCGGGAGGCCTCTTTTATTGCTCGGTGTCCCGTCCTGAATAAGGTTTACACCTTCTGACCCATTCTCAGGAGGGAGTAATGAATACGGGAGAAAGGCGCAGTCAGCGTGATTACACGCTGACCTTTAAATTGTCGGTCGTCGATCAGGTCGAAAAAGGCGAGTTGAGTTATAAAGAGGCTCAAGAGCGCTATGGCATTCAGGGTAAAACGACCGTACTGAACTGGTTACGCAGGCATGGTCGGCAGGACTGGAGTCAAGGCGCGTCCATTCGCTCCAAGAGACCCCGTTCCATGGATGAGCCCGATAAACCCCTGACACCCGAACAGCGAATCAAAGAGCTTGAAGAAAAGCTTGCCCAAGCCAACCAGAAAGCTCAGTTTTTCGAGGCCGTCGTTGACGTTTTGAAGAACGACTTCGGTGTTTCTGTCGTAAAAAAGCGATCCGGCAAGTCCTCTCCCAAGGGCAGATCCAAGGCCTGAGCATCAGTAGGGCTTGCCAGTTCATGGGGATTTCCCGTCAGGCTTATTACAAGCGCAACCGGGCGTGTGATGCCCGGGCCCGTCATGCCCAGGAAGTGATGGGATTCGTGAGGGAAAAGCGACTTAGGCAGCCGCGCCTTGGCACCCGAAAACTTCACAATCTAATGCGCACTGAGCCAGAAGTGTCCGTAAAGGTTGGTCGAGACCGTTTATTCGATATCTTGCGAGATCGGCGCGAACTGGTTCCCCGCAGACGGGCGTATCACAAAACGACAGACAGCCATCATCGCTTTCGCCGGCATCCAAACCTGCTCAAAGATGGACCGATTCAGGTAGTCGCCAAGGCGCCAGAGCAAGTATGGGTTGCGGACATCACCTACTTACCGACGCAAACGGGTGTGGCTTATCTGAGTTTGATCACCGATGCGTACTCTCGAAAAATCGTGGGGCACCATGTCCATGAAAGCTTGCACACCGAATCGGTGATCCAGGCGTTCAACAAAGCCCTCAGGCAGCGGACAACGGAGCAACGCCTGGTGCATCACTCGGATAGAGGCGTCCAATACTGCTCCGAGCTTTATCAGCGGCTGCATGCCAAATACGGCATCACCTGCTCAATGACCGATGGCTACGACTGCTACCAAAATGCGTTGGCTGAGCGTGTGAACGGGATTTTGAAAAACGAGTTATTGCTGCATCGCCCCAAAGATTTTGCAGAGGCCATCCGGATGGTGGACGAGTCGGTGCAGATCTATAACAACGAGCGGCCTCATCTGTCGCTGAAATACAAAACGCCCGATGCGGTGCATCGGGCGTTTTGAGGCTGAAACAGGTGTAAACCTATTTCAGGACTAGACACGGCTTTATGGCAAACGATGAGTTCTGTGGAAACTGAGGCGTATGAAAGGTTTCAGTAATGCTTGGCAAAATGCGTCCTGAGTTGGGACAACTGCCGCACCTGACCTATGCTGCAACCCATCGTTTTCTTCCCCGGTCGAGTTCATGGGTCGCACCTTTCTCTACATCCTGCTGCTGATCGCCCTGCCCGCCGCCGCGCAGATCTACAAGTACACCGACGCCAACGGCAACACGGTGTACAGCGATCACTCGCCGGACGGCGTAAACGCGCAGTCGGTGGAGTTGCCGCCGCTCAACACGGTCGAGCCTCAGTCACCAGGCGCACCCGCCGCGCCAACCTCCGACAACCGGGAGCCGCCGCGTAATGCCTACGCCATCCTCGAGCTCGCCGGTCTGCCCACCGAGGAAGCCCTGCGCGCGAACAACGGCACATTCACGGTCAACGTGCTGATCAAGCCGCGCCTGCAACCGCCGCATCAATTAAGACTGCTGCTCGACGATCAACCCTACGGCCAGCCGAGCAACGTGCCGATCCTGCAACTGGTTAACGTCGACCGAGGTGATCATCGACTCGCAGTGCAGGTGATCGATGGTCAGATGATCATTCAGCAAAGTCCGCCAGTGGTCTTTACCGTGCAGCGGGTGCACAAGCCATGATCCGCGAATGGCTGGTCGCCGTGTTGGCACTGACGGCACTGCAAGCCTCGGCAGAGGTGTTCACTTACGTCGATGCGCAGGGCAATCGCGTCTACACCGACCAGCCGCGTGGTAACGCCAAGCGAGTGCCGCTGGCGACCAGCAACCGAATGTCGGCCAATCCAACCGGCGCCGCGCCGATCACCACGGCGAAAAAATCTCCGGAGCAACCGCTGTTCCACTACGACATGCTCCGTGTTCTGGTGCCCGAGCCTGACGCAACCATTCGCAGCAGCGCCGGCGAAGTGATCGTCAGCGTGACCAGCGAGCCGGGCCTGCAAGCAGGCCATCGCTATCGCCTGTTGCTGGACGGCAAGGCCACCGGCAAGCCCGGCCTGAGCCCGGTGTTCCCGTTGAGCAATATCGACCGTGGCAGCCACAGCCTTTCGGTCGAGATTCTCGATGCGCAGGGCCGCACCGTCGAACGCACTGCTAATCAGCCCTTCCACATGCTGCGCATCTCGCTGGCGCAGAAGCGCCAGGTCAAACCCTGCACAACGGACGATTACGGCGTCCGCCCGGAATGTCCGCTTAAAGACAAACCTGAGGAACCGAAAAACCCTTTCCTGCGTTTCTTCTAACGCCCATCAGCTTTGCGCACTATATTGGTGCAACAAGCTGCACTCTTCACACATTCCAACCCATTTTGGTTCGAAAGTACCCGCAAGCGCTGGCGAACTGCCACGCAAACGAGCGTCAAACGCCTGTTTCATGGGTTGAGCGCTTCTTTTCGGAGCCTTGGTTTGGTTTTTGCATTTTCCGTTTAACGACGCCTGCTTCTTGCGCACGCTCCGCCCCCAAAAGAGGCTCTGATGACTATAAGTGACGCAATTCATCGTTTGCTGCTCGACAACCTGACCACCGCTACCATTCTGCTCGACGCCGAATTGCGCCTTGAGTACATGAACCCGGCGGCAGAGATGCTGCTGGCCATCAGCGGTCAGCGAAGCCATGGGCAGTTCATCAGCGAGCTGTTCACCGAATCCACCGAGGCGCTCAACTCTTTGCGCCAGGCAGTGGAACAGGCGCATCCATTCACCAAGCGCGAAGCGATGCTCACCGCCCTCACCGGCCAGACCCTGACCGTGGATTACGCGGTGACGCCGATCCTCAGCAATGGCGCGACCATGCTGTTGCTGGAAGTCCACCCGCGTGACCGCTTGCTGCGGATCACCAAGGAAGAGGCGCAGTTGTCGAAGCAGGAAACCAGCAAGATGTTGGTTCGCGGCCTCGCCCATGAGATCAAGAATCCCCTAGGAGGTATTCGGGGCGCGGCGCAACTACTGGCCCGCGAACTGCCGGAAGACAGCCTGCGCGACTACACCAACGTGATCATTGAAGAGGCCGATCGTCTGCGCAATCTGGTCGACCGCATGCTCGGTTCGAACAAGTTGCCGTCGCTGGCTATGTGCAACGTTCACGAAGTGCTCGAACGCGTCGGCCAACTGGTCGAAGCGGAAAGTCAGGGCTGCATCACGCTGGTGCGCGATTACGACCCAAGCATTCCCGACGTGTTGATCGACCGCGAGCAAATGATTCAGGCCGTATTGAACATTGTGCGCAATGCGATGCAGGCGATCAGCAGCCAGAACGAGCTGCGCCTGGGTCGCATCAGTTTGCGTACCCGGACCATGCGTCAGTTCACCATCGGCCACGTCCGCCATCGTCTGGTGACCAAGATCGAGATCATCGACAACGGTCCGGGCATTCCGGCGGAACTCCAGGAAACCATTTTCTTTCCCATGGTCAGCGGCCGTCCGGACGGTACCGGGCTGGGCCTGGCCATTACCCAGAACATCATCAGCCAGCACCAGGGCCTGATCGAGTGTGACAGCCACCCAGGCCACACCACCTTCTCGATCTTTCTGCCACTGGAACAAGGAGCCACATCGACATGAGCCGTAGTGAAACTGTGTGGATCGTCGATGACGACCGTTCTATCCGTTGGGTTCTGGAAAAAGCCTTGCAGCAGGAAGGCATGACCACCCAGAGCTTCGACAGCGCCGATGGCGTGATGAGTCGTCTGGCCCGTCAGCAACCGGACGTGATCATTTCCGACATCCGCATGCCGGGTGCCAGTGGCCTGGACCTGTTGGCACGGATTCGCGAGCAGCACCCACGGCTGCCGGTCATCATCATGACCGCTCACTCCGATCTGGACAGCGCTGTCGCCTCTTATCAGGGCGGCGCGTTCGAATATCTGCCCAAGCCGTTCGACGTTGATGAGGCGGTTTCGCTGGTCAAGCGCGCCAATCAGCATGCGCAAGAACAGCAAGGCCTGGAAGTGGTGCCAGCGCTGACTCGCACTCCGGAAATCATCGGCGAAGCGCCGGCGATGCAGGAAGTGTTTCGCGCCATCGGCCGCTTGAGCCACTCCAACATCACCGTGCTGATCAACGGCGAATCCGGCACTGGTAAAGAACTTGTCGCCCACGCCCTGCACCGCCACAGCCCGCGCGCGGCCTCGCCGTTCATCGCGCTGAACATGGCGGCGATCCCCAAGGATCTGATGGAATCCGAACTGTTTGGCCACGAGAAGGGCGCGTTCACTGGCGCGGCCAACCTGCGTCGCGGCCGCTTTGAGCAGGCCGACGGCGGCACGCTGTTCCTTGATGAGATCGGCGATATGCCGGCGGATACCCAAACCCGTCTGCTGCGCGTATTGGCCGACGGCGAGTTCTATCGCGTCGGTGGTCATGTTCCGGTCAAGGTCGACGTACGGATCATCGCCGCGACCCACCAGAATCTGGAAACACTGGTCCACGCCGGGAAATTCCGTGAGGACTTGTTCCACCGCCTAAACGTGATCCGCATCCACATCCCGCGCTTGTCGGATCGTCGTGAAGACATCCCGACCCTGGCCAAGCACTTCCTCAGCCGTGCCGCGCAGGAATTGGCGGTCGAGCCGAAGCTGCTGAAAAGCGAGACAGAGGAATACCTGAAGAATCTGCCGTGGGGCGGCAACGTGCGCCAGTT
This sequence comes from Pseudomonas sp. LBUM1648, assembly GCF_059716145.1. Classification (NCBI taxonomy): domain Bacteria; kingdom Pseudomonadati; phylum Pseudomonadota; class Gammaproteobacteria; order Pseudomonadales; family Pseudomonadaceae; genus Pseudomonas; species Pseudomonas sp. LBUM1648. Next base: position 371,901 of record NZ_CP166808.1, on the reverse strand, counting down.
GGAGAACACGTGCCGCTGGATCACGGTGATGGCCTCCGGGCGCGAAGTACACATCAGTGACTTGCCGCCGGAACTGCTGAGCCTGCCGCAGGATTCGGCGCCAGTAACCAACTGGGAGCAGGCGTTGCGCCAGTGGGCGGATCAGGCGTTGGCGCGTGGCCAGTCGAGTCTGCTCGACAGTGCAGTGCCGGCGTTTGAGCGGATCATGATCGAAACGGCGTTGAAACATACCGCCGGGCGTCGTCGTGATGCCGCGGTGTTGCTGGGTTGGGGGCGTAATACCCTGACGCGCAAGATCAAGGAACTGGGGATGAAGGTCGATGGTGGGGATGATGATGAAGGGGATGAGGGTTGAGTTCGACCTCAACACCTGAGCGATCTTTTTTCGCATGCACCACCATAAGGCACTTTGACCCGCTATCGCGCACAGCGAGCGGTTCAAAATCCGACACCAAATCACTTGAAAACTGAAACTTTATAAACACGAAAGCCCCGTATTCCGGGGCTTTCGCATTTCTGAAGACGGTTTTTGTTTCAATCCGTAAAAAGCTGGCACGCCCCCTGCAATACCTCTTACAGGTGATTCGATTCACCCACCCTTTCGGGGACCTTGGTACAGGCAGGCCGGGGATTCCCCTCTTTACACCGGGCTCACACCGCAACGGATGCGCCCACCCTTTTGGGATCCTTGGTACAGGCAGGCCGGGGGTTCCCTCTTTACACCGGACTGACGCCATCGCGCAGTCCAGCCTTTTGGGAACCCTGATACAGGCAGGTCAGGGATTCCCGCTTTTATTGCTCCCGGAGATGGATCTCCAGCCGCCAGCGGTCATCGACCTCGCTCCCGGCCCAGTCACCCTGCAGCGGCCGCGCTGCCAGTACCGTCAGCAACAACCCGCCATCACTCACTCGCGTCCGCCAATTAACGTCCTTGCCGTTGAGCTTGAGTTGGCCCTTCTGCGCCTTGCCCTCAGCCTGGAACAACAGCGCCACCGTGCCGTCGATGATTTCACCGTGCAGCTTCGGCTCGTTGTTGAACCAGACCACCAGACCGCCGTCAGTCGCCTCGATCTGCTGCAGCACGCTCGGGTCGGGCGTGGTCAGGCGACCAATCATCAAACCGATCATCAGTCCGACAATCGCCAGCGAACCGATCACCCGTGGGAATAGTTTCGAACGCGAGTCCGTTTGCGGCGTAGAATGCGCGTCATCTTTACCTTCGGAGCCGTGCATGTTTCACGTCATCCTTTTTCAACCAGAAATTCCGCCGAATACCGGCAACGTTATCAGGCTGTGCGCCAACAGCGGCTGCCACCTGCATTTGATCGAACCGCTGGGCTTCGAGATGGACGACAAGCGCTTGCGTCGTGCCGGTCTCGATTACCACGAATATGCCACGCTGCAACGCCACGCCGACCTCGCCAGTTGCCTGAAAAGCCTGGGCAACCCGCGCTTGTTCGCCTTCACCACCAAGGGCTCGCGACCGTTTCATGATGCCGCGTTCGTCCCGGGCGATGCGTTCATCTTCGGCCCGGAAAGCCGTGGCCTGCCGCCAGAGGTACTGGACGCCCTGCCCGCCGAACAACGCTTGCGCCTGCCAATGCGCGAAGGCTGCCGCAGCCTGAACCTGTCCAACACCGTGGCAGTGGCCGTGTACGAAGCGTGGCGCCAAAACGACTTCAAATAACACGCAAGCCCCTGACCGATCGTTCCCATGCTCTGCGTGGGAACGATCAGCCAAGAAAAAAGCGCCTGTTACGGCGCTTTTTTCGTTGTTGCTCAGACCGTTTATTGAACGGTTGGCGTCTCGCCGCTTTCCTGCATGCGCTGCAGCTCTTGCGCGTACAGGGCGTCGAAGTTCACCGGAGCCAGCATCAACGCCGGGAACGAACCACGGGTCACCAGGCTGTCCAGAGTCTCACGAGCGTACGGGAACAGGATGTTCGGGCAGAACGCACCCAGGGTGTGGCTCATCGAAGCCGGGTCCAGATTCTTGATCAGGAAGATACCGGCCTGTTGCACTTCAGCGATGAAGGCCACTTCGTCGCCGTTTTTCACGGTAACGGACAGGGTCAGCACGACTTCGAAGAAATCGCCTTCCAGCTCTTTCTGGCGAGTGTTCAGATCCAGACCGACGCTCGGATCCCACTGCTGGCGGAAAATCGCCGGGCTTTTCGGGGCTTCGAAGGACAAGTCGCGTACGTAGATGCGCTGCAAGGAGAATTGCGGTGCGGTTTCTTCTTCGCTGGCTGCAGTGTTCTGTTGGTCAGTCATCTCAGATCCTTTCTGATCTTGGGTCTTTAGGGATTGCTGTACGTGGGTGCAGCCGTTCAGGCCTTGAGCAGCGCGTCGAGCTTGCCGGCGCGCTCCAGGGCATATAAATCGTCACAACCGCCGATGTGCTTGCTGCCGATCCAGATCTGCGGCACGGATGTGCGGCCGGCCTTCTGGGTCATTTCGGCGCGCACCTGCGGCTTGCCATCGACCTTGATCTCTTTGAAGGCCACGCCTTTGTTCTCGAGCAGGTACTTGGCTCGCGAGCAATAAGGGCAGTAATCGCTGGAGTAGACGATGACTTCGCTCATATCACTTCACCAACGGCAGGTTGTCGCCTTTCCAGCTGGAGATCCCGCCGGACAGCTTGGCGGCGGTGAAGCCGGTCTTCATCAGTTCGCGGGCGTGGGTACCGGCGGTCTGGCCCAGTGCATCGACCAGAATGATGGTCTTGGCCTTGTGTTTTTCCAGCTCGCCAGTGCGCGCGGCCAGCTTGTCTTGAGGAATGTTGATCGCGCCAACGATGTGGCCGGCAGCGAAATCCTTGGCCGGACGGATGTCCACCACCACGCCTGCTTCTTTGTTGACCAGCGCGGTCAGCTCGCCCGTGCTCAGGCTTTTACCGCCGCCCTGCATCGTGTGCGCCAGCAGCAGAGCCAGCAGTACGACGAAGATACCGACAAGAATGTAGTGGTTAGTGGCAAATTCAATCAGGTGAGCAACCATCGAAGGAGGTTCCAGGGCGTTAAAATGTCGGCCAGTATACACAGCCCCTATGGTGGGCCAAACCCCGTCCGGCGGTGACGTGGATTGAACTTGGCTTTAAACTCCAACTCCCTTTTCCATCGCCTTCTTCTTTATTAGCCACGAGTGGATTCCATGACTACCACGCCTAAACCTTTGGTCCTGATCATTCTCGACGGCTTCGGTCACAGCGACAGCCCCGAATCGAATGCCGTTTTCGCGGCGAAGAAGCCCGTGCTGGATCGCCTGTGGGCCACAGTGCCGAACGGTTTGATCTCGGGCAGCGGCATGGACGTCGGCCTGCCGGACGGTCAGATGGGCAACTCCGAAGTCGGCCACATGAACCTCGGTGCCGGTCGCGTGGTGTATCAGGACTTCACCCGTGTGACCAAATCGATCCGCGACGGCGAGTTCTTCGAGAACCCGACCATTTGCGCCGCTGTGGATAAAGCCGTGGCTGCGGGCAAAGCCGTGCACTTCATGGGCCTGCTGTCGGATGGCGGCGTGCACAGCCACCAGGACCACCTGATCGCCATGGCCGAACTGGCCTTCAAGCGCGGCGCCGAAAAAATCTACCTGCACGCCTTCCTCGATGGCCGTGACACCCCACCGAAAAGCGCCGCGTCGTCGATCGAACTGCTCGACGCGACGTTCCAGGCACTCGGCAAGGGCCGCATCGCCAGTATCGTCGGCCGCTACTTCGCCATGGACCGTGACAACCGCTGGGACCGCGTGGCTCAGGCGTACAACCTGATCGTCGACGGCAACAGCGAATACAACGCCGCCACCGCTCAGGAAGGCCTGGAAGCCGCTTACGCTCGCGGCGAGAGCGACGAATTCGTCAAAGCCACCACCATCGGCGAGCCGGTGAAAGTCGAAGACGGCGACGCCGTGGTGTTCATGAACTTCCGCGCCGACCGCGCCCGCGAGCTGACCCGCGTATTCGTCGAAAACGATTTCAACGACTTCGAGCGCGCACGCCAGCCTGCACTTGCCGGTTTCGTCATGCTGACCCAATACGCGGCGAGCATTCCCGCGCCTTGCGCCTTCGCCGCCGGCAGCCTGGAAAACGTGCTGGGCGACTACCTGGCGAAAAACGGCAAGACCCAGCTGCGCATCGCTGAAACCGAGAAATACGCCCATGTGACCTTCTTCTTCTCCGGCGGTCGCGAAGAACCGTTCCCGGGCGAAGAGCGCATTCTGATCCCGTCGCCGAAAGTCGCCACCTACGACCTGCAGCCGGAAATGAGCGCGCCTGAGGTGACCGACCGCATCGTCGATGCCATCGAAAACCAGCGCTACGACGTGATCGTGGTCAACTACGCCAACGGCGATATGGTTGGTCATAGCGGCGTGTTCGACGCGGCAGTGAAGGCGGTTGAATGCCTCGACACCTGCGTCGGCCGCATCGTCGAAGCGCTGGAGAAGGTCGATGGCGAAGCACTGATCACCGCTGACCACGGCAACGTCGAAAAAATGGCCGATGAAGAAACCCACCAGGCGCACACCGCGCACACCACCGAGCCGGTGCCGTTCATTTATGTCGGCAAGCGTGACCTCAAGATCCGTGAAGGCGGCGTACTGGCGGACGTGGCGCCGACCATGCTGAAACTGCTGGGCCTGGAAAAACCGGCAGAAATGACTGGTACCTCGATTCTGGTCTGACTCGAATCAGCAAGCACCGCAAAAAACCTGTTGGAATGATTTTGTGGTGAGGGGATTCATCCCCGATGGGTGGCGGAGCCGCCCTGAAACCTGACACCGCGGCGTATCAGATGCATCGGGTGTTCGGGTTTTACGACTGCTGCGCAGCCGATCGGGGATAAATCCCCTCGCCACAGGTCACTCCTACAAAGGTTTGTGGTGTTTTTCAGTCCAGTTATCACACAGCCCCAATTGGGCGTTTTTTTTGCAGCGTCGGGCGGGCATACTAGGCCGTCCCTTACCCTGGTGCCGCCCGCCCCTATGCTTCGCGTCCTGATTGCCCTCGCTCTGACCTGCCTGCTCCAACCGGCCTTCGCTGACGAGCGCGCGCAAACCCAACAACAGTTGGATGCCACGCGTCAGGATATTGCCGAGCTGAAAAAGCTGCTGGGCAAGCTCCAGGAAGAAAAATCCGGCGTGCAGAAAGAGCTCAAGGGCACTGAAACCGAGATGGGCAAGCTGCAGAAACAGGTCGATGCGCTGCAGAAAGAACTGCAAAAGAGCGAATCCGAGCTGCAGCGACTCGATGCGGAGAAAAAAAAACTCCAGAGCGCGCGCACTGAACAGCAGAGACTGATCGCCATCCAGGCCCGCGCGGCCTATCAGAACGGCCGTCAGGAATACCTCAAGTTGCTGCTCAACCAGCAGAACCCCGAGAAATTCGCCCGCACCCTCACCTATTACGATTACCTGAGCCAGGCCCGCCTGGAGCAGCTAAAGAACTTCAACGAAACCCTGCGCCAACTGGCTAATGTCGAAAAAGACATCGGCTTGCAGCAAGCGCAATTGCTCGTCCAGAAAAGCAGCCTCGACAGCCAGCGTGACGAGCTCGACAAGGTTCGCAAGGAACGCCAGCAAGTCCTCGCCAAGCTCAACGATGACGTGAAGGCCCGCGACCAGAAGCTCGTCGCTCGCGAGCAGGATCAGGCAGACCTGTCTAAAGTCCTTAAAACCATTGAAGAAACCCTGGCCCGACAGGCTCGTGAGGCAGAAGAAGCGCGGCAGAAAGCGCTGATCGCCCAGCAGGAAGCGGAAAAAAAGCGCTTGCGTGAGGCGCAGGCTGAAAACAGCGACGCCCCACGAAAACCAGCCAGATCAACAGCCGGCGCGCTGGTTTCCAGCAGCGGCGAGACCTTTGGCGGGCCTTTTGCTGCAACCCGGGGAAAACTTCCGTGGCCAGTTGATGGTCGACTGCTGGCACGCTTCGGTGAAAGTCGTGGCGACGATGCCCGGACCAAGTGGGATGGCGTGATGATCAGCGCCTCTGCCGGTAGCCAGGTGCACGCCGTACACGGCGGGCGCGTAGTGTTTGCCGACTGGTTGCGCGGTGCCGGGCTGCTGGTGATCCTCGATCACGGCAACGGTTTTCTGAGTCTTTACGGTCACAACCAGACGCTGCTCAAGTCAGCCGGCGACGTGGTTAAAGCCGGTGAGTCCATCTCCACTGTCGGTAACAGTGGCGGCCAGGACACATCAGCGCTGTATTTTGCAATTCGTCAGCAGGGTCACCCGAGTGATCCGGCGCAATGGTGCCGCGCGCAAGGATAGGCGTTGAGTCACCAAATTTCAGGAGTTCGTTCGACATGCTGCATTTGTCCCGCCTTACCTCGCTGGCCCTGACGATCGCCCTGGTGATCGGCGCGCCTTTGGCGTTCGCCGCTCAACCGGCCCCGGCCGTCGCGCCGGCAGGCACTGCCGCGACCTCCAAAGCCCCGCTGCCGCTGGAAGAGTTGCGCACCTTTGCCGAGGTCATGGACCGGATCAAAGCCGCCTATGTCGAACCGGTGGACGACAAGACCCTGCTGGAGAACGCGATCAAGGGCATGCTCAGCAACCTTGATCCACACTCCGCTTATCTGGGCCCTGAAGACTTCACCGAGTTGCAGGAAAGCACCAGCGGCGAGTTCGGCGGTCTGGGTATCGAAGTCGGTGCCGAAGACGGCTTCATCAAAGTCGTCTCGCCAATCGACGACACGCCTGCGTCGAAGGCCGGTATTCAGGCCGGCGACTTCATCGTCAAGATCAACGGCGCGCCGACGCGCGGCCAGACCATGACCGAAGCCGTGGACAAGATGCGCGGCAAGATCGGCCAGAAAATCACCCTGACCCTGGTCCGTGACGGCGGCACGCCGTTTGACGTGACCCTGGCGCGTGCAGTGATTCAGGTGAAGAGCGTTAAGTCGCAGTTGCTCGAATCGGGCTACGGTTACATCCGCATCACCCAGTTCCAGGTCAAGACCGGTGAAGAGGTCTCCAAGGCCCTGGCCAAGATGCGCAAGGACAACGGCAAGAAGCTCAACGGCATCATTCTCGACCTGCGCAACAACCCGGGCGGCGTGTTGCAGGCGGCGGTGGAAGTGGTCGACCACTTCATCACCAAAGGCCTGATCGTCTACACCAAAGGCCGGATCGCCAACTCCGAGCTGCGCTTCTCCGCCACCGGCAAGGACGAAAGCGAAGCCGTGCCGATGGTCGTGCTGATCAACGGTGGCAGCGCCTCGGCCTCGGAAATCGTCGCCGGCGCCCTGCAGGATCAGAAACGCGCTGTGGTCATGGGTACTACCAGTTTCGGCAAAGGCTCGGTACAAACCGTGCTGCCGCTGAATAACGACCGCGCGCTGAAGATCACCACCGCGCTGTACTTCACGCCCAATGGTCGCTCGATCCAGGCCCAGGGCATCGTCCCGGACATCGAAGTGCGCAAGGCCAAGATCACCAACGAGGCGGACGGCGATTACTTCAAGGAAGCCGATCTGCAAGGTCACTTGGGCAATGGCAACGGCGGCGCCGACAAACCGACCGGTTCCGGCACCAAGGCCAAAGCGATGCCGCAGGATGATGATTACCAGTTGGCCCAGGCCCTCAGCCTGCTCAAAGGCCTGAGCATCACCTCCGGCCGTTGAGGATGGGTTTGCGTTTCCTCTTCGTCCTGTTGTGTTGTCTGGCGGGTACTGCTCACGCAGAGCTCGCCAAACCGACACCGCACAAAGCCTACCTGACGCTGATCATCGACGACCTGGGGCAGAACCTGCCCCGGGACCGCCGTGTGCTGGCCCTGCCCGGCCCGGTGACCACGGCGATCATGCCCGACACACCGCACGCCACCGAATTCGCCCGCGAGGCCCATCGCGCCGGCAAGGTCGTCATCCTGCACATGCCGATGGACCCGGCCACCGGTCCGTTTGCCTGGCATCCGGAACTACCCATCGAAGAACTCGAAAAACGCCTCAACGCTGCGTTCAAAAGGGTCCCCTTCACCGCCGGCATCAATAACCACATGGGCAGTCGCATGACTGCGCAACCGGTAGCGATGGCATGGTTGATGGCGGAGTTGCAGCGCCGCCACAAGTTCTTCGTCGACAGCCGCACCAGCGCGCAGACCGTGGCCGCGCAACAGGCGCAGAAGATCGATCTGGCGAGTGTTTCCCGCGATGTATTCCTCGATGACGAGCGCACCGAGGCGGCGATCTTCACCCAGTTGCAGACAGCGATCAGCCTTGCGCACAAACAAGGTTCAGCCGTGATGATCGGACATCCTTATCCACAGACGTTGGCGGTGCTCGAGCGCGAGTTGCCCAAGCTCAAGGCCCAGGGCATCGAGTGGATCGACATCAAGCAGATGATCAGCGTGCGCAGCAATCGCGCCATGGCCGGTCATGGCAAAGACGGCGTGTATCGGTAACACCCGGTCACGAATGTAAATACATAGTTACCGCCAGAGGTCTGGCGCACTTGCTGATAGTGAGACCTGCAACAGGTCGCGACTCCCCTTGAGTCGCCCATCAACTATCAGGACTGACTATGACGACCGATGAACAAATCACTTCGTCTGCCGGGCGAATGAACTCCATAAAAATCGACAACCTGCTGATCAACTTCACGACAGAATTTCTGCGAATCTGGGATACCAGCGGTTTGCAGGCAAAACCTGCAGCCTTCTGGCACCCCACCCCTGCCCCTGATCTGCTGCCAGGCTATTTTCCTCTGGGCGACGTCGCCTCTGTCGGTCACGGCAATATCAACGGCACGCGCGTGGTGGCTGTGGTTTGCGAAGCAGACACACCCAGCACCGATCCCGCCAAGGGCAAGGCGCTGTGTCGCCCCGACGATTACCAGTTGATCTGGAAAGATTCCGGCTCAGGATCGAAAAGAGACCTATCGATCTGGAAACCAATCCCCCCAGACGGCTACGTGGCACTGGGGTCGGTTTGCTCAAGCGACCACGAAAAACCTTCGTTCAACGCGGTCCGTTGTGTCCGTGAGGATCTGGTGATTGCATCGAGCGGCACCGAACCGGTCTGGAACGACAAAAGCAGCGGTGCCCGACAAAGTGTGAGCGTCTGGACTGCCGTACCGCCAGCCCCCGCATCGGGTGAGATCCATCTGGCACCGGGCACCTTTACCGGTTTCAGCGGCTACTCAAGGCCGGCCAATGCTCCTGTCTACTCGTTGCGCATGCAGATCCCGCTTCAGGTCAACCCGCAGCCAACAGCACCTGTGCTTTGCGGGGAAACGCCAGCGCTTGCGGAGGCTGCGGACAAGCCCACTTACACCGTTCGACTTCCCTGGTTTGCAGTAAGAGACCCGCAACTCCCTCCCCTTGAGCAGCTACGCCTGTCACCTTGCTATCTTCTGGAACGCACGGATCAGTATGTGCTGGTCGGCCATGGCCACAACACAGACGACCAGAGCAAGACGTTCAGATGGACGTCTCCCCGTGCGCAGCGAACTGAAAGCCTGCGCACATTCACCCGCATCACCTCGGTCGAGTTTGGCGCTCAATGGCAAACCAACCTGCCCAACCCGCTCCTGTTTTCGGCGCGACTGAGCCACGATTTCACCCAATGTGAAATTCACGCCAACGAATGGTTAAACACAGCAGCCATTGACGTGGTCGCTGTCGTGGACAAAAACAGATCCGTGGCGGTTTATCTGAAGCAGAGCGACTACCGGCTAATGCGCGCTGACGGTACGCCGGTGACAGGTGGTTTCAGTTACACCGATGGCGCCAGCCTGCACATCAGCCAGTACACGCCCGCGGAGCCTGAAGTCGCTGTCGTTGCGCAACAGGAGCCAGAAGTGGAAATGGACACACGGACTCCCGGAGCAGACAACGAAGTCATCGCCTCGCCACCGGAGCCAGATTTGCCGAGCGCTACAGATACCGCGCCATGATGTCGTCAACTACACCTTCTTTGCGCAGTTGATCGAGCGCGGCCTGAAGCTTGGCGACAACGTCGTCGGAGACGTCTTTGTTCAGTGCCAGGTACAACTCTGCGCTATTGAAACGCAGCACGGTCTTGAGCCCGGTCACACCATCCTGTCGCGCCAGATATCGGCCGGCAGGATCACCCGTCGCCCACAGGTCGATCTGACCGTTGACCAGCTTCTTCGCATTGTCCTGATCGCGCAGCACGACTACCGGCTTCAGGCCTTGCTTGGTCAGCGTCTCGGCAATCGCATCGCCCTTGTAGGCACCGATCTTGTATTTGCGCGCGTCATTGAGGGTTTCGAGGGTGATCTTGCTGTCAGCCTTGGCCAACAAAATCCAGTCGTCGGGGCCGATCGGGCCGACCCATTTGAAGAGTTTCTCGCGATCCGGCAACCGCGCCATCACGAAGGCACCGTAACCGGGATTTTCCAGCGCCAGTTTGTAGACCCGCTCCCAAGGGAAGCGCAGTGTCAGGCTGTAGCTGACACCGGCACGCTGGAACATCTCGCGCACGATATCGGTCGCAATACCGTTGATGTTCTCGCCCTGGGCGAAGTTTTTGCCGTTCTTCGCCATGTTGTACGGCGGGAAGTTTTCGGTGAGCAGCACCAGATCGGTGTCGGGACTGTTTTCCGCACGGGCCGTGTTGAGCAGCAACACAGAGGCACTGGCGAGAACAAGAAGCAGGCGTTTGATCATGTCGGGCTACCGAAATCCATGGCGTGCCCAAGAGTGCCTTGGGTACGCCATGCTGTCCACTGGCCTGTATGGTTTAGCGCATTACAATCCCACGATGCGCCATATACGCCTTGGCTTCCTGCACGGTGTATTCGCCGAAGTGGAAAATACTCGCCGCCAACACCGCACTGGCGTGACCTTCGAGGATGCCGTCGGCCAGATGCTGCAGGTTGCCGACACCACCGGAAGCGATCACCGGAATGCCCAGTGCATCGCTGATGGCACGGGTCACGCCGAGGTCGAAACCGTTTTTCATGCCGTCCTGATCCATGCTGGTCAGCAGGATCTCACCGGCACCGAGGCCTTCCATTTTCTTTGCCCACTCGACCGCGTCGAGGCCGGTCGGCTTGCGACCTCCGTGGGTGAAGATTTCCCAGCGCGGGGTTTCGCCCGGGCCGGAAACCTTCTTCGCGTCGATGGCGACGACGATGCATTGCGAGCCGAAATGCTGCGCCGCTTCGCCAACGAATTCCGGGTTGAACACCGCAGCGGTGTTGATCGAAACCTTATCGGCACCAGCATTGAGCAGATTGCGAATGTCCTGCACGGTACGCACGCCACCGCCGACGGTCAGCGGGATAAACACCTGGCTGGCCATGCGCTCGACGGTATGCAGCGTAGTGTCGCGGCCATCGACGCTGGCGGTGATGTCGAGAAAGGTAATCTCGTCGGCACCCTGCTCGTCATAGCGACGGGCGATTTCCACCGGGTCGCCGGCATCGCGGATGTTCTCGAACTTCACACCTTTGACGACCCGGCCGTTGTCCACGTCCAGGCAAGGGATGATGCGTTTGGCCAGCGCCATGGTCAGTCCTCAGCCTTTGTACGAATCGCAGAAAGCTTGCGCTTCGGCGACATCGAGAGTGCCTTCGTAGATCGCCCGGCCGGTGATCGCGCCGATGATGCCCGGTGCCTTGGCGTCGAGCAGTGACTTGATGTCACCGAGGTTGTGGATGCCGCCGGAAGCGATCACCGGAATCTTCGTGGCCGCCGCCAGCGCGGCGGTGAACGGCACGTTGCAGCCCTGCATCATGCCGTCTTTGGCGATGTCGGTATAAACGATCGAGGACACACCATCGGCTTCGAACTGCTTGGCCAGATCAATCACCTGCACGGTGCTGATTTCAGCCCAGCCATCAGTAGCGACAAAACCGTCTTTGGCATCCAGACCGACAATGATTTTGCCCGGGAACGCACGGCAGGCTTCAGCCACGAACGCCGGATCTTTCACCGCTTTGGTGCCGATGATGACGTAGCTCACGCCAGCCTTGACGTAGTGCTCGATGGTTTCCAGCGAGCGAATGCCGCCGCCAATCTGGATCGGCAGGGTCGGGTAACGCTTGGCGATGGCAGTGACCACTTCGCCGTTGACCGGCTGGCCTTCGAATGCGCCATTCAGATCGACCAGATGCAGACGACGGCAACCGCCCTCTACCCACTTGGCAGCCATGCTCACCGGGTCATCGGAGAACACTGTGGAATCTTCCATGCGGCCCTGGCGCAGACGTACGCAGGCACCGTCTTTAAGATCGATAGCGGGAATAATCAGCATCTGGCAAACCTTCAAATTTGAATGTTCAGCTTGGCTCGGAAATCAGTTTTTCTCGAGCGCCCACAGGTCACTTTCGATGCTGTCAAACCGCTCCTTGAGGTGGGTCTGCACATCGAAAATCGCCCTGTTGTAATAGTGCGGAGCAATTTCGCGGGTAAACAACTCAAGAATCTCGGCCGCTTCGAATGACCCGAGGTCGAGTTCGAAACGATCTTCCATAAAGCGTTTGATCTTGTGATTGGCCTCGCTCTCCTGCTCGGGAGTGAGGGTCAGGATCGGCGGCTTGGACTTCTTGGCGGCCATTTACCAGCGACCGTCCCACGCGGCGAAGTTCTGCAGCAATTGGAGGCCATGGGTATGGCTCTTCTCCGGGTGGAACTGCACGGCGAAGCGCGAGCCTTCGGCCAGTGCTGCAGCGAAATCGACGCCGTAATGACCGCTGCCCACCACCTGCCGCGCATTGGCGGCGGCGATGTAATAGCTGTGCACAAAGTAGAAACGCGCCATGTCCGGAATGTCATGCCACAGCGGGTGACTCACCGACTGCTTCACTTCGTTCCAGCCCATGTGCGGGACTTTCAGGTGTTCGCCGTCTTCGTGCAGGTCTTTGCCGAAGAACTTCACCGCGCCCGGGAACAGGCCGATGCAGTCGACGCCGTCGTTCTCTTCGCTGGTGTCGAGCAAGGCTTGCATGCCGACACAGATACCGAGGAACGGCCGGTCCTGGCTGACTTCACGCACCAACGAGTCAAAACCGAGGCGACGGATCTCCGCCATGCAATCGCGAATCGCGCCAACGCCGGGGAAGACCACGCGGTCGGCTTCACGGATCACGTCCGCATCGCTGGTGATCAGCACCTTGCCGGCACCGACGTGCTCGAGGGCCTTGGCCACCGAGTGCAGGTTGCCCATGCCGTAGTCGATAACTGCAACCGTCTGCATTACAGAACGCCTTTGGTCGATGGCATCTGCCCGGCCATGCGCTCATCCAGCTCCACAGCCATGCGCAGGGCGCGGCCGAAAGCCTTGAACACGGTTTCGATCTGGTGGTGAGTGTTGGTGCCGCGCAGATTGTCGATGTGCATGCTGACGAGCGCGTGGTTGACGAAGCCCTGGAAGAACTCCTGGAACAGGTCAACGTCGAAGCCGCCAACGGTGGCGCGGGTGTACGGCACATGCATCTGCAAGCCCGGACGACCGGAGAAGTCGATCACCACGCGCGACAGCGCTTCATCGAGCGGCACGTAGGCGTGGCCGTAGCGACGGATGCCTTTCTTGTCGCCGATGGCTTTGGCGAAGGCCTGGCCGAGAGTGATACCGACGTCTTCCACCGTATGGTGGTCGTCGATATGCAGATCGCCCTTGCATTCAATATCCAGGTCGATCAACCCGTGACGGGCGATCTGATCCAGCATGTGCTCAAGAAAAGGAACACCGATATCGAATCGGGCCTTTCCGGTGCCATCAAGGTTGATCGAGGCTTTGATCTGGGTTTCCAGAGTGTCGCGCTCGACAGACGCCTTACGTTCGGCCATCACCAGCTCCGCAAAATCATTGGGCGAAAAAGGCAGCCATTATAGGGGCGCGGGGCCGAAACAGAAACACGCGAGGTGATATGGCAGACGGATAGAACGCCCGGCTGTCGCGGGTAGACATGTCCATACAACTCATTTTGGACACCCCAAAAACAAATGTGGGAGCGAGCCTGCTCGCGAAAGCGGTATATCAGCCAACACCGATGTCGACTGACACGCCGTCTTCGCGAGCAGGCTCGCTCCCACAGGGGTACTGCGTTTTAGCGTTTACTTAGTGAAACAATACCGCCGTTTTCTGCAGGGTCACCCACACACCCCACGCCAACGGAATACCGACCGCCAGCCACGCAGCGATTGCCAATGGCTTGCTGCCCGGTGCAGCTTTCCACTCCAGAACGGTGCTCGCATCAGCACCTTTGTCATGACCCAGTGCCTGTTCGGCAGCCAGTTCGGCGTCGGTCATGAAGTACTTGTCGGCCACCGGGCGCACCAGCAGGTTGCACAGGAAGCCCAACACCAGCAGGCCTGCCAGGATGTACAGGGTGATGTCGTAAGCGGCGGCGCGTTCAACGCCGATGCTCAGTTGATACTCACGCAGGTAGTTCACCAGCACCGGACCGAGCACGCCAGCCGCAGCCCAGGCAGTCAGCAGACGACCATGAATCGCACCGACCATCTGCGTGCCGAACAAGTCAGCCAGATATGCCGGAACCGTCGCAAAACCACCGCCGTACATCGACAGAATGATGCAGAACGCCGCCACGAACAGCGCAACGTTGCCCAAGTGGCCGAGGTTCGGGATCAATGCGTACAGGGCAAAACCCAGCGCAAAGAACACGAAGTAGGTGTTTTTACGACCCAGATAGTCCGAGAACGAAGCCCAGAAGAACCGGCCACCGATGTTGAACAGGCTCAGCAAACCAGTGAAACCGGCAGCAATCGCGGCAATCGAAGCCAGTTGCCCGGCATCCAGTTGACCGAACGGCACATCAACACCGAGCAACTTGCCACCGAACACTTCCTGCAGCAGTGGCGAAGCCATGCCGAGGATGCCGATACCCGCCGATACGTTCAGGCACAGCACCAGCCACACCAGACGGAATTGCGGAGTTTTCCAAGCCACATTCACGTGCACGTGACGATGAGTGATCATCGAGTTCGACGCTTTCTTCGCCGGCGCAGTCCAGCCCTCAGGCTTCCAGCCGGTAGGCGGCACGCGGTAGGCCAGGGCGCCACCGATCATGAACACAAAGTAGATTGCAGCCATGGCCACAAAGCTTTGCCATACGCCGACACCTTCAGGCGAGGCGAAGTGGCTCATCAGCGCCGTCGCCAACGGCGCACCGACCATCGCGCCACCACCGAAGCCCATGATCGCCATGCCGGTCGCCATGCCGCGCTTGTCCGGGAACCACTTGATCAGGGTCGACACCGGCGAGATGTAGCCCAGACCCAGACCGATACCACCGATCACGCCGGAGCCGATCCACATCAGCCAGATCTGGTGGGTATAAATCCCCAGCGCCGAGATCAGCAGACCGCCACACCAGCACAATGCCGATACGACGCCAGCCTTGCGCGGCCCTGCGTGTTCAAGCCAGCCACCCCAGATCGCGGCCGAGCAGCCGAGAAAGATGAAGAACAGGGTGTAGATCCAGCCGAGCATCGAGATCGGCCAGTCGCATTGCGAAGAGAAGACTTGTGCGATGAAGCTCATGTCCGGCGCGCAGGCTACCGGTTTGGTGACGCCCAGCGCCTTGGACAGTGGCAACCAGAACACCGAAAAGCCGTAGGCCATGCCGATGCACAGGTGGATGGCCAGAGCGGCCGGTGGAACCAGCCAACGGTTGAAACCGGGCTTGGCGATGATGCGCTCCTTGGACAGGAACGCAGGCTGGTCGGCGCGAAGGCCGTCCGCCGTGATGCTCGTGCTCATTGTGTATCCCCCAATTATTAGAATGGTTCGCCAGCCACTGTTCACCCTCGGCCTTATGCACGCAGGCATGACCTTTTTTTGGGTGAAGCTCCTTGAAGGCGCGACGTTAAGTCGCAGAAGGACGGACGAACCGGCGAAGGTTACCATTTGCACGTGACAGAAAAACCAAACTGATATCACCTTTTTTCGTGTCATCTGATCTCCTCCTCTGAAGAAGCAGGGAAACGCCGGGATCTTTTGAACCGGTTTTTTCAAAATCAGAAGATCGTCTCGCCGAGAGACGGGTGAACCAAACGCAGAAAATGGCGTCGCAAGCGAGGCCAGGACTATGCCTGCTGGCGCCTGCGGGGCAGCTTGAGATTCAGGCGCTGGCCGCGAAGTTTCAGGTGCTGCTGACGATAACGGCAACATGACGCCACACCGGACCGGGCCGTTGCAGCGCTATACTCCCCGGCTAAATTACGAATTCGACTAAATTACAAGGACTCGCCCATGAAAGCGTTCGGCAAAATCCTGGGTCTGGTACTTCTCGGGCTGTTGCTGATCATTGTGGCGGCAGGCTTTGCCCTGACCCACCTCTTCGATCCCAACGATTACAAAGACGAGATCCGCCAGATAGCCCGCGACAAGGCCCACATCGAGCTGACGCTCAATGGCGATATCGGCTGGAGCCTGTTCCCGTGGCTCGGCCTGGAACTGCACGAGGCCAGCGTTGCCACCCTGGCCAAGCCTGCCGAACCTTTTGCCGATTTGCAGATGCTCGGCCTGTCCGTGCGCGTGCTGCCGCTGTTGCGCCGCGAAGTGCAGATGAGTGACGTACGTGTCGAAGGTCTGAATCTGCGCCTGAACCGCGACAAGAATGGCCACGGCAACTGGGAAGACATCGGCAAGGTGCCGGTAGCGGCTGGTTCCACGCCACCCGCCACCCCAAGCCAACCGGCCAGCGACACCCCGGTAGCGGTGGAAAAACCGGCCCAGCCGATTCGCCTCGACATCGACAGCCTGACCGTCAACAACGCCCGCGTTGAGTACAACGACGAACTCACCGGCAAGCAGTTCAGCGCCGAGAGCATCCAATTGAGCACCGGCCCGGTGCACGATTCGACCAACATTCCGATCAAGGCCACCGCCTTCCTAGGCACCAATCAGCCGGTATTGCGGGTGCGTACCGAACTCAGCGGCGAACTGCGCTTCGAGCGCGCCCTGCAACGCTACAAGTTCGAAGACATGAAGCTCTCCGGCGAAGTAGCCGGTGATCCGCTGCAAGGCAAGACCATGACTTTCTCCGCCCAGGGCCAGTTGCTGCTGGATAAAGCGGCGAACGTCGCCGAATGGACTGGCATCAAGATCTCCGCCAATCAGTTGCGCGCCTTGGGTGAACTGAAGGCTAACGATCTCGACAAGACTCCGCAGATCACTGGCGGCATCTCGATCGCCCAGTTTGATCTAGCAAAATTCGTCGACAGCATCGGCCAGAAACTGCCAGCCATGGCCGAGGGCAGCCTGAGCAAGGTCGAACTGGTCAGCCGCGTTGCGGCGACGCCGACCAGCGTCGCTTTCGACAACATCAACCTGAAACTCGACGACAGCAGCTTCAGCGGCCGCATCGCCGTCGAAGACTTCGCCAAACAATCGCTGCGGGCGATCCTCAAGGCCGACACCTTCGACGTCGACCGCTACCTGCCGCCGAAATCGGAAAAAGCTACCAGCGCCACGCAAGTGCGTCAGGCCGAAGTCGCCAGTACCGAAGCCGACGCCATGGCCGGTGCAGGTTCCACGCCACTGCCGGACAAACCGAGCAAAAGCGCCTGGAGCACCGAGCGCCTGCTGCCGGTTGAGCGTTTGGCCAAACTCGACGTCGACGCCGACCTGACCTTCGGCCAACTGACCCTCGACAAGTTGCCAATCCAGAATGCCGCGCTCAAGGCCACCGGTCAGAGCGGCCTGCTGACCCTGGAGAACCTGCGCGGTGAGTTGTACAACGGCGACTTCGAAGCCAAAGGTACTCTCGACGTGCGCCCAACGGCACCGGTGCTGAACCTGCAAACCCGGATCAACCGCGTGCCGGTGGAAAAAATCCTCGAAAGCCAAGGCAAGACCCCACCGGTCAAAGGTTTGGTGAACCTCACCAGCAACGTTACCGGCAGCGGCAACAGCCAACAGGCGCTGATCGACTCCCTCAACGGCAACGCCAGTTTCGTGATCAACAACGGCGTGTTGCTCAACGCCAACCTTGAGCAGCAACTGTGCAAAGGCATTGCCACGCTTAATCGCAAAACCCTCAGCGGCGAGCCACTGGGCAAGGACACGCCGTTCCAGGAGCTCAAGGGCAACCTGACGTTCCGCAACGGCATTGCCAGCAACCCGGATCTGAAAGTGCGAATCCCGGGCATGACCGTCAACGGTGACGGCGATATCGATTTGCGCGTGCTGGGCATGGATTACCGCGTCGGCATCATCGTCGAAGGCGACACCAGCGCCATGCCGGACCCGGCCTGCCAGGTTGGCGATAAATTTGTCGGTGTCGAGTGGCCGCTGCGCTGCCGCGGCCCGCTGGAGCTGGGCGCCAAAGCCTGCCGCTTGGATAACGAACGCCTTGGCCAGGTCGCAAGCAAACTCGCCGGCGACAAGTTGAGCGAAAAAATCGACGAAAAACTGGGCGACAAGGTCAGCCCGGAACTGAAAAACGCACTGAAGGGGCTGTTCAAGCGATGAGAGCAGAGCAGTTTTCAGAGGCGGTGCTGGATTGGTTCGACCGCCACGGCCGCCACGACTTGCCTTGGCAGCAGGACATCAACCCGTATCGGGTGTGGGTGTCGGAAATCATGTTGCAGCAGACTCAGGTCAGCACTGTGCTCAATTACTTCGACCGCTTCATGGCCGCGTTGCCAACGGTCGAAGCGCTGGCCGAGGCGCCAGAAGACGAAGTGCTGCACCTGTGGACGGGCCTGGGCTACTACACCCGCGCGCGCAATTTGCAGAAGACCGCGAAAATAGTCGTCAGCCAGTACGGCGGCGAGTTTCCGCGCGATGTAGAAAAGTTAACGGATCTGCCGGGCATCGGCTTGTCCACCGCGGGCGCGATTGCCAGCATCAGCATGGGCCTGCGCGCGCCGATCCTCGACGGCAACGTCAAACGCGTGCTGGCGCGCTTTACCGCGCAAGAGGGCTACCCCGGCGAGCCGAAGGTCGCCAAACAGCTGTGGGCCAACGCAGAGCGCTTTACGCCGCACGATCGGGTCAACGCCTACACCCAGGCGATGATGGATCTCGGCGCTACGCTGTGCACGCGCAGCAAGCCGAGTTGCCTGCTCTGCCCGCTGGAGCGTGGCTGCGAGGCGCACATGCTCGGCTTGGAAACGCGCTACCCGATTCCCAAGCCGCGCAAGGCTATCCCGCAGAAACGCACGCTGATGCCGATGCTCGCCAATGGCAACGGCGCGATTCTGCTGTATCGCCGCCCATCGACCGGTCTGTGGGGCGGTTTGTGGAGCCTGCCGGAACTTGACGACCTCGACGACTTGCAACATCTCGCCGATCAGCACTCGCTGGCACTGGGCGAGCAGCAGGCGCTGCCGAGCCTCGTCCACACGTTCAGCCATTTCCAGCTGTCCATCGAACCCTGGCTGGTTCAGGTGCAGGAGGCCAGCCATCACGTGGCCGAGGCCGACTGGCTCTGGTATAACCTCGCCACCCCGCCGCGCCTGGGCCTCGCCGCCCCGGTCAAAACCTTGCTCGAACGCGCGGCCGCCGTATTGAATGCAGGAGAGTCGACATGACCCGCACCGTAATTTGCCGCAAGTACCACGAAGAACTGCCAGCCCTGGATCGCGCTCCTTTCCCGGGCACAAAAGGTCAGGATATTTTTGACAACGTCTCCGCCAAGGCCTGGGCCGACTGGCAGAAACACCAGACCCTGCTGATCAACGAAAAGCGCCTGAACATGATGAACGCCGAAGATCGTAAATTTCTGCAGGGCGAAATGGACAAGTACTTCTCCGGCGAGGAATACGCCCAGGCCGAAGGCTACGTTCCGCCTGCCGAGTAACCCCGAGAAATCGGGGGCGGATCGTAAGCGACGGAATTAATTTAAGAAATTTTAAAAAAGTCGTTGACGAGAATCCGAAAAACCCTTTTAATGCGCCCCGTTGCCCAGATAGCTCAGTCGGTAGAGCAGGGGATTGAAAATCCCCGTGTCGGCGGTTCGATTCCGTCTCTGGGCACCAAATACCGAAAACCCTGAATCGCAAGATTCAGGGTTTTTTTATGCCTGCGATTTAATCCCCCCGCCTTCCCCCCCCTTCTCCCGGTACACCCCAACCCCCGCTGTACTGGAAAAAACCCGAAATCTGTATCTCTCCCCGTGTAGGAAAATTCGCCAGTATTTCTCCAAGCCTTGGCGAGCCAATGACTGGCTCTACTTTGCGCCCCGCAAAACTCTGGGCTTCTGAAGCCCTCAGAGCGCAATACCTGATTTTTTGAATAGATCGGCGTCCACCGCAAGGTCACTTCCCGTCCAGCTAAAAAATCTGAAAACAGACCCAACAGGCGAACTGCATTTACTGCTTTTCAAACATTCCAGGATGAATGCTGGCGCCCCCGTGCGCCCGGCAATAGAGACGAAACGGACGACGTATGATCAAGCAACTTATCAATGAAGACAGTTATGTGCAGATTGGGGATCTTTGCAGCGCGACGATCCAACTGAAAATCGAAGGGCTGAATCCTGCCGGATCGATAAAACTCAAAACCGCGCACGCGCTCGTTACGGATCTGGAAAACCAGGGCCGGATTACCCATAAAACCCGACTGGTCGAGTCTTCGTCGGGCAATCTGGGGGTCGCGCTGGCCATGGTCTGCGCTGCCAAGGGCTACAAGTTTGTCTGTGTGATCGATCCGAATATCTCTGCGCCGAACAGGAAGCTCATGCAGGCACTGGGTGCCGAGATGATCATGGTTGATCAGCGTGACGAAAACGGCGGTTACCTGAATTCACGTATTCGTTTGATCGAGCAAATGGTCGCGGAAAACCCCGACTACATCTGGCTCAATCAATACAAGAATCCAACCAATCCCTTCGCCCACTATCAAGCGACGGCCAAGTCCATCGCCCGTAAGTTTGCACACGTGGATTACTTGTTTGTCGGCGCCGGCACGACCGGCACGCTGATGGGCTGCAAGAACTACTTCGCCGAACATCATCCGCACACCAAAGTCATCGCCGTCGATACCGTCGGCTCGGTCACGTTCGGTTTGCCGGGAGGAACGCGACATATTCCGGGGCTCGGCACCAGCCGCCTGCCGGAGATTTTCGAGCCGTCCGGTATTCACGACTTCCTGTCGATTCCCGAGGAGCAGACGATCAAGGTCTGCCGCTGGCTGGCGCAACGCTACGGCCTGCTCTTCGGCGGCTCCACCGGCACTGTCCTCGCCGGCATCCAGCAGTGGGCGCCGCACATTCGTCCCGACGATGTCGTTGTGGCGATCTCACCGGACATGGGTGAGCGCTACCTCGAAACCATCTATTCCGACGACTGGGTTTCCCAGCGCATCGGCGCAGCAGCGCTGCATCCCCTTTTCCCAGAAATCGCTCTGGCACTTTCGGCGTAATCCCCAATGACCACTCAAACTTCGATTCAACCGTTCCACGTCATTCCCGGTGCAGTCGTGAAGGACATCCTCAACGGACTTCGTCAGGAAGCCATCGAGATCGTCGCGCAGACTTACCTCACCCATGAACGTGGCGAGACCGTTAACCCCGACAGTTACTTCCTGCGTTTTCCGGCGGAGCCGGCGAACCGGATCATTGCCCTGCCGGCGGCGATCGTCGATAGCGAGGGTGATCAATCGGTCTCCGGGATCAAGTGGATTGCCAGCTATCCCGACAACATCAAGTCAGGTATCCCGCGCGCTTCGGCGGTGCTGATCCTCAACGATCCGGACACCGGTTATCCCTACGCCTTACTGGAAGGTGCGTTGATCAGTGCTGTGCGCACGGCGGCGTCGGCGGTGCTCGGCGCCTGGTGGCTCAATGGCCAAAGTCGCAGCGCGCCAAAGCTGTCGATCATTGGTGGAGGGGTGATCTCGCGCAACATCCTTGAGACGTTCATCGCCGACGATTGGTCTTTCGATAGCGTTGGCATTCACGATCTCAACGCAGAATCAGCTCAGGCGCTGTCGGCATTCGGCAAGCAACTCGGATTACCGGATGTGCAACAGTTGTCGCTGCAGGACGCACTGACCGCCGACATCGTGGTGTTCGCTACCAGCGCCGGCGAGCCCTATGTCAAAGGCAGCGGGACATTCCGCCCAGGCCAGATTGTGTTGAATATCTCGCTGCGTGATATCGGCGCAGAAATCATCGAGGAAAGTTACAACTACTTCGACGACGTGACCCATTGCCTGAAGGCCAATACATCGCCGCATCTGGCCGAGCAAAAGTACGGTCATCGCGAGTTCGTCACCGGCACCGTGGCGCAATTGATTCGCGGCGATCTGCAAGTCGCCACAGACAAACCGCTGATCTATTCGCCGTTCGGCATGGGCATTCTTGATCTGGCGATTGGCCGGATGATCCACGACATCGCGGTCAAGGACGGCTCGGCGGTCGCCATCCCGTCCTTCTTCGGGGAGGAGCGCAGATGGTGAATTCGCCTCTGCACATCGGCCTGGTCGGCTGCGGATCGCGCGGGCTGTCGATTTTCGAACGCCTGTTGAGCCTTGCTGAAGAGCGCCCGGAGCAACACGTCGTGATCGACATCTTCGATCCCAATGTGCTCGGTAGCGGCGCGCACTGGCCAAACCAACCGGACTACCTGCTGCTCAACACCGTTGCCGGTCAGCTCGGGGTATTTCCGGACGCGGCGGCATTCGGCAACCTTGCGGATGCACGGGAACGATCGGGGCCGGACTTCCTGACGTGGTGCCGCGCGCAGCGGCTCAAGGTCGATCCGGACAGCGGTTTGCTCGCCGCCAATGGACGCGATGTCGAGCCAGAGGACTTCCTGCCGCGCTACTTGCTCGGCGCTTACCTGGCCGACGCCTTTGCGCGAATCCTCGCCACCGCTCCTCATTGGGTGACGGTGAATCTGCATCAGCACACCGTCACGGCTGTTGAGCGCAACGAGGGTTCTCATTACGTTCTGAAAACCGCTTCAGGTGCTGCGGTGACGGTGGATCGGCTGATCCTGACGGTCGGCCACACCGGTCGCCTGCAAACGGCTGATCACCAACGCGTTGAGAACATCTATCCACTGCCCGGCAGCCTCGACACCATCGAGCCCGGCGAGACCGTACTGATCGAAGGGCTGGGGCTGGGCGCAATGGACACCTTGGCGGCCCTCACCTCTGGACGAGGCGGACACTACAAGCGGATGGCCGACGCCAGTCACGCCTATGAACCCTCAGGTCAGGAGCCGGTGATCTTTATCCAGTCACGGGACGGGCTGCCGTTTCGAACCCGTCCCAATGGTCTGATAGAAAATCCTCGCCACCACGCCGTGCTGCTGACGAGTGCGCGCATCGAAGCCTTGCGGGCAAATGCACAACACCGGCAGCTGGATTTCGAGCAGGACATCCTGCCGCTCATGCTGCTTGAGATGCGGGCGGCGGCCGTCGCCGTGGTACTTGGCGAATCAGGGCGGGAGCAGGTGCTGGCAACGCTCAGAGCCGTCAGTGTTGCGGGCAATCCCGGTGTTGTCGCTTGCGAGGCGCTGCTGCGCGATTACGAAGCGACCGGCGGCTCCATCAACCCGCTAGCGCTGATCTGGCATGCACTGCCTGACGACGTGACGCCTTACAACTATCACGCCTGGATCTACGACACGATCGAAGCCGACCTGCACGAATCGCGGCTTGGGCGTGGGGAATCGGCGATCAAAGCGGCCATCGAGGTCTGGCGCGATCTGCGTGACCGACTGCGCGAAGCCGTGGATTTCGACGGGCTGACCGACGCCTCGCATCGCCAGTTCTACGGCCGTTGGCACAAGGCGATCAACCGCCTCGTTGCCGGCCCGCAGAAAGAGCGCCACGCCGACCTGCTCGCCCTGTGTGACGCAGGCCTGCTGACGTTTCTCAAACCCGGCTCACGACCGGCGATAGACAACTTCCGGCGTGTCGCCGGTTATGTCCAGGGCAGTGGCGTGAACAACAGCGACTGTGCACCGGTGCGCGATCTCGCGCGCCTGGGGCTTATCCGCCCGAGAACCAACGAGCCGGGCATCGACGGCATCGATGTCGACGCAGCGTGCCACCCCAAATCGGTTTCGGGCGAAGCGGTACGCAACATCTGGGTACTCGGCCCGCTCGCCGAAGGCTCTTGCTACTACAACCACTACGTCACTTCGGCGGGTGCGCCCTCGCGTCTGTTCATGGACGCTCATCGCGCGGCCACTGCAATCCTTGAGGCAGGTACTCCAGCATGAAACTTTTCTACCAGACGCATTCGCCCTACGCCCGCAAAGTACTGGTGCTGGCTCACGAACTCGGAATGGCTTCGAACCTGGAAGTCATCCACCACGAGACCAGCCCGACGTCGCCGAACGCGGTCATCTACAAGGCCAACCCGCTAGGTAAAGTCCCGGTGCTGATGCTGCCCGACGACACGGCGCTGTTCGACTCCATCGTGATTTGTGAATACCTCGACGACCTGAGTGACGGGCCGAAACTCATCCCGGCAAGCGGCCCCGAGCGCTATAAGGCGCTGCGCCTTCAGGCCTTGGCGCAGGGCATGTGCGATGTCGGCATCAAGCTGCGCTGGGAAGTCGAGCGGCGCCCGGAGGCCTTGCGCTATCCGGCCTACGCCGACGGTCAGGCTTTCAAACTCAAAGAGGCTTACCGCTTCATCGAAGAACACGTCGACCTCAATGGCCCGATCACTATCGGCCACGTTGCCCTGGCGACCGCGCTCGACTGGATCGCCTTTCGCCAGTTATCGGACTTTTCCGCTCAAGCACGCCTGACCGAGTGGTATCAGACTTTTTGTGAGCGCGCTTCCATGCGGGCGACCGAGTACAGCGGGCAGACTCACGATTAAGTTAAGGAAAACTGTGTATGAGCTCTCTCTTGTTGCAAATGTCACCCATCGCTCTGGTCATCGCACTGATCCTGATCGTCCGCCGGCCGCCGGTACAAGCCGCGCTGGCGGGTGTGCTGCTGGTGCTGGTGCTGTGGGCACTGGGCGCGGCCGGACCTGTGTCCGCCGCGATCACCTCGGCGATCTTTCAGGACACCACGATCCTGTTTCTCAGCACCGCGTGCGTGATCGTACCGGGGCTGGCCTTCGTCATTCTGGTTGAGCGCGGAGGTGCACCGCAGGCCATCGGCGCCTGGGTCAAGGAGCTCGGCTGGACGCCACCGGCACAAGTCATCTTCATCGTGCTGGGCCTGGCGCCACTGCTCGAAGCAATGACCGGTTTCGGCGTCTCGCTGATCGCTACCGTGCCCTTGCTCATGGGCCTGTTCACCCGCCAGTCGGGGATGAAAATTGCCTTGGCCGGCATGGTCATCATGCCGTGGGGCACCTTGGGTCTGGCCACTGTGATTGGCGCGTTGCTGGCGCATTTACCGGCGCAAACCCTCGGTAGTCATTCGGCGCTGATCAGCGCGCCGGTGTTCCTCTGCCTGGCCGCCATCGCCATGTGGCAGGGCGGCATCCGCACTGTTACGCCGTGGCTTGGGCTGATCGTGGTGACGGCATTGTTCGTCGCGGTACTGTTTTCCATCAACCTGTGGATCGGCCCGGAAGTTTCCGGTGTGCTGGCCGGTCTCGCCGTGGCCTGCGTGGGTCTGGGCATCTCATACGCGCAACGCAAGAAACTGGTGCGTTGGCCGAGCGCGGCATGGCCCTATCTGGCCTTGCTGGGGGTGATCGTGGCGTCGCGCGGGTTGTTTGTGCTGTCGGGCTGGGATGCGCTGTGGATCATCAAGGGCGAGCACGTTTCATGGAAGCCTTTGGCATCCCCGGGCCTGGCGCTACTGATCGTCACCCTGCTGATGGCCATCAAACAAAGCGCCGCAGCGGGTTTCCCCTGGCGTGCGCTGTTCAACCGGGCGAAGTTTCCGGTCACGACGATTTTCCTGTTCCTGCTGCTTTCTCAGGTGATGGTCAATGCCGGATTCCTCGTCGAGGCGCAGCGCACGCTGCAATCACTGTCGGGGCTTTCCCTGGCGCCAACGATCGCCTTGCTGGCGGGTATCGCCGGTTACGTCACCGGTTCCAACGTCGGCGGCAACACCCTCGTCATGCCGTCCATTGCCGCCCTGACCAGCGAACACGGCGCGTGGCTGGCCGCGATGGTCAACAGTGCCGCCGGGCATGGTGCGCTGGGATCGCTGTCGATTCTGTCGCTGATCACCGGGCTGGCGGGCGCCAATCGGCATGAAGAGAACAACCTGATCCGATTCGCCTTCGGCCTGGTCGCCCTCAACATCGTCATAGTTGCTGCAACGGGAGTCGTTTTGCTCTACTTTCTCTGAATTGTTTCGAGAAATAACAGAGAACTTATGGACAGGTTTGATTTACCGGACAAACGCTGGCGGATCGTCAAGGACTGGATTATTCGTCAGATCGAAAGTGGTGATTGGGCAGCCGAAACAAAACTGCCCTCGATCCGCACCCTGGCACGAATGTTTGAAACCAGCATCACCACCGTTCAGCGCGCCTTGGCTGATCTGGAAGCCGATGCCTATGTTTCGACCAAACCCCGAATCGGCTATTTTGTTTCGGCCTCGGGACACGCAAAACCCGCCAGTGGTTTCGATTTCTCAAGCGTCACCGTCAACGTCAATCATGCGGTGGTCGCGATGCTCTCCCAAGCCGCCTCGCGCACCACCGCGTCTTTGAACTCGGCCGTCCTGCACAGCGACCTCACGCCGAATGTGCTCCTCAACAAATGCCTTTCAGTGCTGGCCGGCAAGGCTGACAACTCGCTGACAGGACTCGTCGCGCCACCCGGCCTGCCGGCGCTGCGACGGCGCATCGCCGGGCTGATGCTGACCCGCGGCGTGGTCTGCGGGCCGGACGATATCCTCGTGACCTCGGGCGACACCATTGCCCTGGAACTGGCCCTCGAAGCCGTCGCGCCAAAAGGCGCTACGGTGGCAATCGAAACCCCGACCTATTACGGCATTTTGCAGACCATCGAACGCCTGGGCATGCGTGCCTTGCCGATCCGCACGCACGGCAGACTGGGCCTGGACGTGGATCATCTCGAAGAAGCGCTGAAGCTGAAAAAGGTCGCGGTGATCTTTCTCAACCCAACGCTGCAGAATCCCCGTGGTTTCATCATGCCCGATGAAACCCGCGCACGACTTTCACAGATCGCCCGCGAAGCAGACGTGCCGATTATCGAGGACGACATTTTCTTCGATCTGGTGCCAGAAGCGGACCGCCCGCGCGCCATCAAGAGCTACGACACCAGCGGGCAGACGATCTACTGCTCGTCATTCTCCAAGACCGTCGCGCCCGGTTATCGCGTTGGCTGGTGCCTGGCCGGCAAATACCGCAATGCCATTCTGGCGCAAATGTTTTCGCGCAACCTGGCGGTATCGAGCCTTGCGCAAAACGTTCTCAACGAATTTATCGGGCGCGGCTACATGGAAGAACACTGCGCCAGGCTCCGCTCGCAACTGTCTTCGCTGGCGAGCTTTGTCGAAGCACTGGTGCGCACGGACTTCCCCACGGGAACCGTGTACGTGCCACCGCGCGGAGGCTTCATCCACTGGATCGAACTGCCCGGGCACACCGACATGCCGGCACTGCAACAGTTGGCCACCGAACGCGGTTGCCACGTGGCCGGCAGCGGGATCTTTTTCGCCGACGGCCATGCAACCACAGGCGTGCGCATCTGTCTTGGCACAGCACTGACCCCGGGGGTGATCGAGATCTTGAAGGTGATTGCCGAGTGTGCGCACCTCGCCGGGCGACCGCCAAAAACGCAAGGCCAATTGACTCACCAACGAGAAGAGCCGGCAGTTTCCTGACCGTACAAGGACGCTCGCAGAATTGCCATGAATCAGAAACGAACCCGCATCCCCCTGCCCCACCCGCCACCGTATCGCCAGAGCCGTGCGACCTTCTGGCTGACCGTGTTCGTTGGCGTGCTGATCGCCTTCGCTATCAGTGCATCGATTTATACGTTGATCGAAAACTGGATCAACGGCTCGATCACCACAACCAACCGTGGCCCGAAGGACACCTATACCCTGGCCCTACAACCACGGCGATTTTGGATAGAGTTCGTGTCGCAGTGCATAGGTACCGTGTTTCTGCTGCTGATTGGCGTGTTCGGGTTGTGGATTTATCGCAAAGTGCAGGCGCCTGCGGAGAAGCCGAAGGGCAAGCGCACGCGACGCTAATCAGATCGGATTGACGTAGTCCACAGGCAGCAGGACGGTGTCCAGCGCGGCGTCTACGGGCAGGGATACGACTGTGATCAGGGGGTATGGCAAGCAGTTACTGCCGACACTGGCGAAAGAGCTGACGGCTCAATTCGGGAAGGGCTTTGATGCCTCCAACCTTCGGTACATGCGCCTGTTTTATCAAGCATTTCCAATTCGTGACGCACTGCGTCTCGAATTGAGCTGGACCCACTATCGCCGGTTATTACAGGTCGAAAACGACAAGGCACGCCAGTGGTACATGGATGAATGCGCGACCCTCAAGCTCAGTGAGGGCGACAAGCCGACCGTCGGGATCACTTTGTGCGCGCAGGACAACGAGGCGGTCGCGTGTTACTCGATCTTCAAAGGTAATGAGTAACTGTTCGCCAGCAGCTACAAAACGGTGCTCCCAAGTGTGGAAGAACTGCGGATTGTCCCTTGGGCGGACCGAGATTATTGTTGGCAGCTACCCGCGAAGGTCGAACGCCATGAGTTTTCAGGACACGCCCGAATTGGCAGATGTGCAGCAAACGTCGTCATCGGCAGCGCAGTTAGAAGGTGAACCCATCAAGGAAACAGCCGCCGACGGTTTTGTCCTTGGCGGTTTCACCTGGCGGCATGCCCTGCCCGATGTCCAGCGCCCGGTGGTGATCATCAACGCAGCCACGTCAGTACGCTGTCGTCATTACTCGCGGTTCGCCGCTTATCTGTTTGCCAATGGCTTCGATGTCATCACTTACGACTACCGTGGCATCGGCGAATCGCGTCCCGGCTCAATGAAAGGGTTGCACGCTTCGTGGACAGACTGGGGCGCACTGGATTTCGAAGCGATGCTCAAACGCGCGCAACGGGAATTTCCCGGTCAACCGATCGATGTGGTCGGGCATAGTTTTGGTGGCTGCGCGGCAGGCTTGGGCGAGTCAGGAAAGGTTATCCGACGGTTGGTAACGGTCGGCGCGCAGTTCGCCTACTGGCGCGATTACGCACCCGAACAGCGCTGGCGCATGTTCGGCAAATGGCATGTGCTGATGCCGTTGCTGACGCTGGTTTGCGGCTACTTCCCCGGCAAACGTCTCGGCTGGCTGGAAGACACGCCGGCAGGCGTTGTACGCGACTGGAGCACGCCCTCGCCGCGTTATGAAGGGCGGCCAAGCGGCCGGGTGATGCTGGCGAAAACCGGGCATCTGCCCTTCTCAAACCTGCGTGCGCAAACCTTGGCGATCAGCATCAGCGACGATCCATACGGCACAATTGCGGCCATCGAACGCCTGCTCAATTACTTCAGCAACGCCTCGAAAACCCATCTGCGCATCGAACCGCAGGACGTTGGCGAGCAACAAGTCGGACATTTCGCCTTTTTTCGCAGCGCATACCAAGCCACACTATGGCCCATCGCTCTGACCTGGCTGCAAACCGGCGAACTGGCCCCCGACACACCCGGGCGGCAAGTACCGCGCAGCTGAGCCCCTCCAACGCACGACGGAACACATCATGGCCTCCGCCAACAAGCAGCAAAAACGCGCCGCCCGGGCCAAAACCAAGGCCAAGCAGAACCGCACCAAACGTGCCGAAGCGCCGGTCGAGCTGGACCCGAACGATGATCGCATCGACTTCGAATCGGTGGACCTGACCGAACTGTTCAAGAAAATGATCGACGCCGAGAAGATCAGCCAACAAGCCCTGTGCACCGCGTTCCTCGAAGACCCGTTGCTTGAATTGGTCTATGAACAGGAAGGCGAAGAAGGCGCGATGGATTTCATCCTCGCCGCACTGATCGAGTATCGGCAGTGGTCGCAGGAAACCGACGAGGCAGGTGCCTTGGCGTGGATTGAATCCCCGGCCTTCCAGGCCGACTATGTGGCGGCCTCCGACGCGATCGCTGCACAAACCCAACAGAAGAACTGAGTTCCCATGGCATCCCTGAACAAGCAACAGAAACGCGCCAAACGCGCCAAGGCCAAAGCCAAGCAAATCCGTATGGTCGGCCGCAAACCGCTGGATCAGGACGACGACCTCGGCCACCTCGCCGAGCCGATCCCGGAATACACCCTGGCGATGTTCAGCAAAATGCGCGACGCCGAAGCCGTCAGCCGTAACGAGATGCTGCTGACACTGCTGCGTGAACTGGCGTTCATCATCGTCGATCACCCTGAACTGCTGGACATGGAAAACGCCGAAAACGAAGGCATGGCCGCCACCCACCTGGCCGCCGACATGCTGATCGACTACCGCATGTGGGCCGACGGCATGGACATCGAGACCGCCCAGGCCTGGCTGAGCGAACCGCAGTTCATCACTGACTTCGGGATTGCGCTGGATACTTACGGCAAGTCGCAGGAAGAGAAGAGCGAATAAACACCGCTCACAAATAAAAACGGCCGCTCGTCATCACTGACAGCGGCCGTTTTGCATTACGCGTTACGGATCAGTTCAACACCACCGCGCCACGTTTTTCCAGCTTGCGGCGGCGTGCCACCAGCAGGCCGGTAGCGACTACCAGCAGGCTCAACAGACCGGTGGCGAGGATTTCCACGCGGTGCGCTTCCTGGAACAGCATGATGGTCAGGGCCGCCACGATGAAGATGATCACCGCATAGGTCAGGCCCGGGAACAGCCACATGCTGAAGACGATTTTCTCGCCGCGAGCCATGCGCTGTTTGCGCATACGCAGTTGCGAGAACGCGATCACCAAGTACACCAGCAATGCGATGGCGCCGGAACTGGCGAGCAGGAATTCGAACACCGCAGCCGGGGCCACGTAGTTGGCGAATGTGCACAGGAACGCTGCGCCAGTGGACAACATCACCGCCCAGTAAGGCGTACCGCTTTTGTTGACCCGAGTCGACATGGCTGGGGCGTCACCGCGTTTGCCAAGGGAAAACAGCATGCGCGACGAAGTGTAGAGCGCCGAGTTCAGGCAACTGGTTACAGCGACCAGCACCACGATGTCGACGATCATTTTCGCGTTCGGGATGCCCATACGCTCAAGCACGGTCTGGTAGGAACCGAGGTTGGCCAGGGTCGGATCGTTCCATGGCACCAGGGCCACAACGATGAAGATCGACACGAGGTAGAACAGGCCGATCCGCCAGATCACCGAGTTGGTGGCCTTGGAGATTTGCTTGCCCGGGTTCTTCGATTCCGCAGCCGCGATGGTCACGATCTCGGTACCCATGAACGAGAACATTGTGGTCAGGATCGCGCCCAGCACTGCGCCCATGCCGTTTGGCAGGAAGCCGCCGCTGTCGAACAGGTGCGAAACACCGCTGACCTGGCTGTTTGGCAGGTAACCGAAGATTGCCGCCAGACCGAGAATGATGAAGCCGATGATCGCCAACACTTTGATCAGGGCGAACCAGAATTCGAACTCGCCGTAATTCTTCACGCTGAACAGGTTTGTCACGGTCAGCAACATCGTGATGATCAGAGCAAACGCCCAGATGCCCACATCGGGGAACCACGCGTGCAGGATGGTCGCGGCGGCGTTGGCTTCCAGCGGAATCACCAATACCCAGAACCACCAGTACAGCCAGCCGATGGTGAAGCCGGCCCAATGGCCGATGGCACGGTCAGCGTAGGTCGAGAACGAGCCGGTGTCCGGCGAGGCAACTGCCATTTCGCCGAGCATGCGCATGACCAAAACCACGAGGGTACCGGCGGCCGCATAGGCCAACAGCACGGCAGGGCCGGCGGCAGCGATGGCGTGGCCGGAGCCAACGAACAGACCTGCGCCGATAACACCGGCGATCGACAGCATGGTCACATGACGCGGTTTGAGCCCCTGTTCGAGGCCATTGGAGCTTGGGGTACTGCTCATCGAAACTACCTTTGCAAGGAAAGCGATTGCGTCCGGCCCGTCTGGTTTTTTCTTCTTCGTAAAAAGAATCCAACGGGGCGTTCCTTATTCTGCACGCAATATTTGCGCCAAAATATTTCAAACTCTTCTGGGATGGGGCTTTGCGCGCGACCGGACAGTCATCGCAAGTCATTGGATTTAATGGCAATCCGCCAGAGCGTTACCCAGCGACTCACTTTCCAGACGAAACAGCGCACCAGAAACACACTGAAAAAGTGTGGGATGCACAATAAAAGGGCGAATCGGGAACGTTCGGCCGGATAGCGCTTCCAACACCCCGCCAAAGCTGGCAACATCGCGCCTTTTTTTACGCGACACCCACGGGTTTGCACGTTCAAACAGCCGTTCGGTTGTTGATGGGGCGACAGTCTGCTGCGCCGATGCGACAACCTGCCACACGCCATCCGTTTACCGCTCGTAGCGCTGTTGGCTGCCATTGAAACGCTATGCTAGCTTGGCCGCCTCGCCAGGAAGGCCAACCAACAGCAGGAGCGCAACATATATGAGGAACGCACATGGCTGAGGCCACGCCCGCGCTTGAAATCCGCAACTTGCACAAACGCTACGGACAGCTTGAGGTGCTCAAAGGCATCTCGCTGACCGCCCGCGACGGCGATGTGATCTCGATCCTCGGTTCCTCCGGTTCCGGCAAGTCCACGTTCCTGCGTTGCATCAACCTCTTGGAAAACCCGCATCAGGGCCAGATTCTGGTCGCCGGTGAAGAACTCAAGCTCAAAGCCACCAAGAATGGCGAACTGGTTGCTGCCGACGGCAAGCAGATCAATCGCCTGCGCTCCGAAATTGGTTTTGTATTTCAAAACTTTAATCTGTGGCCGCATATGAGCGTGCTCGACAACATCATCGAAGCCCCGCGCCGCGTGCTCGGCCAGAGCAAAGCCGAGGCCATCGAAGTCGCCGAAGCGCTGCTGGCCAAGGTCGGCATCGCTGACAAGCGCCATGCTTACCCGGCGCAATTGTCCGGCGGTCAGCAGCAACGCGCGGCCATCGCCCGCACGCTGGCGATGCAACCGAAGGTGATTCTGTTCGACGAGCCCACCTCCGCCCTTGACCCGGAAATGGTTCAGGAAGTACTTAGTGTCATCCGCGCATTGGCCGAAGAAGGCCGCACCATGCTGCTCGTGACCCACGAAATGGGCTTCGCCCGTCAGGTCTCCAGCGAAGTGGTGTTCCTTCATCAGGGCTTGGTAGAAGAGCAAGGATCGCCACAGCAGGTGTTCGAAAACCCGCTTTCGGCGCGCTGCAAACAATTCATGTCCAGCAACCGCTAACGGAGCAACATGCATGCAGAATTTTAAAAAGGTCTTCCTGGCCGCCGCCGTTACCCTGGCGTTCAGCGCCGGTGCCATGGCCGAAACCCTGAAGATGGGCATCGAAGCGGCCTACCCGCCGTTCAACAATAAAGACGCCAGCGGCAACGTGGTCGGCTTCGACAAAGACATCGGCGACGCCCTGTGCGCCAAGATGAAAGTCGAATGCACCGTGGTCACTTCCGACTGGGACGGGATCATCCCGGCCCTGAACGCCAAGAAATTCGACTTCCTGATCTCTTCGATGTCGATCACCGAAGAGCGCAAGGGCGCGGTGGACTTCACCGAGCCGTACTACTCCAACAAGCTGCAATTCATCGCGCTGAAGGACAAAGAGTTCAAGACTGACAAGGACTCCCTCAAAGGCAAAGTGATCGGCGCCCAGCGCGCGACCCTGGCCGGCACCTTCCTGGAAGACAAAATGCCGGACGTCGAAGTGAAACTCTACGACACCCAGGAAAACGCCTATCTCGACCTGACTTCCGGTCGTCTGGACGGCATCCTCGCTGACAAATACGTCAACTACGAGTGGCTGAAAAGCGACGCCGGCAAAGCCTACGAATTCAAGGGCGACCCGGTAGAAGAAAGCGACAAGATCGGTATCGCTGTACGCAAAGGCGACCCGATCCGCGAGAAGCTGAACGCTGCGCTGAAGGAAATCGTTGCTGACGGTACCTACAAGAAGATCAACGACAAGTACTTCCCGTTCAGCATCTACTGATCCTGACCTGCGGGACCTGCGCCGTTATCTGACGGTGCAGGCTCCCGGCCCTGCCTGCCGCGATTTGAACAGAAATCCATGATTATCGACCTCTACGGATTCGGCCCGGCGCTCGCCGCTGGCGCGCTGATGACCGTCAAACTGGCACTCTCGGCCCTGTGCCTGGGGCTGGTGCTCGGTCTGCTCGGCGCCTTGGCCAAAACTTCCCCGTACAAGCCGCTGCAATGGCTTGGCGGCTTTTATTCAACGCTGGTGCGCGGCATCCCGGAATTGCTCTGGGTGCTGTTGATCTACTTCGGTACGGTCAACCTGATGCGCGCGCTCGGTGAGTTTTTCGGCAATCCCGATCTGGAACTCAGCGCCTTCGCTGCCGGCGTCATTGCGCTGGGCCTGTGCTTCGGCGCCTATGCCACGGAAGTGTTTCGTGGCGCGATCCTCGCCATTCCCAAAGGTCACCGTGAGGCCGGCGTGGCCCTGGGCCTGTCGAAATGGCGGATCTTCACCAAACTGATCATGCCGCAGATGTGGCGCATTGCTCTGCCGGGCCTTGGCAATCTGTTCATGATCCTGATGAAAGACACCGCACTGGTGTCGGTGATCGGCCTGGAAGAAATCATGCGTCACGCGCAGATCGGCGTGACCGTATCGAAACAGCCGTTCACCTTCTATATGGTCGCCGCGCTGATGTACCTCGGCCTGACCGTGCTGGCGATGACCGGCATGCACTTCCTGGAAAAACGCGCCGCTCGCGGCTTCGCGAGGAGCACCCAATGAATTGGGAAGTCATCATCAAGTGGCTGCCGAAACTGGCGCAGGGCGCGACCCTGACCCTGGAACTGGTGGCCATCGCCGTGATCGCCGGGTTGCTGCTGGCGATTCCGCTAGGCATCGCCCGCTCTTCGAAGCTGTGGTACGTGCGCGCTTTGCCTTACGCCTACATCTTCTTTTTCCGTGGCACGCCGTTACTGGTTCAGTTGTTCCTGGTCTACT
The DNA here is from genome assembly GCF_059716145.1 of Pseudomonas sp. LBUM1648. NCBI lineage: Bacteria > Pseudomonadati > Pseudomonadota > Gammaproteobacteria > Pseudomonadales > Pseudomonadaceae > Pseudomonas > Pseudomonas sp. LBUM1648. The sequence continues at coordinate 336,930 of NZ_CP166808.1, read as the reverse complement.
ACGGCCTCGCGCAGTTCGACGCTGTGCGCAACAGCTCAATGTGGCCGTACCTGCGCGATCCGTTCTGGTGCGCCACCGCGACCATGACCCTGCATACGGCGGCGTACATCGCCGAAATCCTGCGCGGCGCAATCCAGGCGATTCCACCGGGCGAGATCGAAGCAGCACGCGCCCTGGGCATGTCCAAACCCAAAGCGATGTTCTACATCATCCTGCCGCGTGCGGCGCGCATCGGCCTGCCGGCCTATAGCAATGAAGTGATCCTGATGCTCAAGGCCAGCGCGCTGGCCAGCACCGTGACCCTGCTGGAACTGACCGGCATGGCGCGCACGATCATTGCCCGCACCTATCTGCCGGTGGAAATTTTCTTCGCGGCGGGCGTGTTCTATCTGCTGATGTCCTACGTGCTGGTGCGCGGCTTCAAGCTGCTGGAGCGCTGGCTGCGCGTCGATGCCTGCCAAGGGCGCTGAAACGTCCCACGTGCTGACGGGCGAGGACTTACTCGCCCGCTTCACGGCACTGGACTCATTTCTCACGACGCATCAGGCGTTGTGGAAACCTCGACCGTTCACTTACTTGCAGCTTCCATGGGAAGCGTCCTATCCGGAGTTGGCCTTGTGGCTACGCGGGCGGTCGCTGGAGGATGCGGAAAACGCTCATAACCAACCTGCTGATCTTGCCGATGCGCCGGAGCCGTTCGCTTCATTGGCGGCGTTATCGGCTGAGTTGGGTGCGGTCGGTGAGTTGCCCGGATATGCGCTGGAAGCTGCGGGCCATCGCTTGAATGTCGATGTGCCGGGGCGCAAATGGCAGCAGATTGAAGCGTTTGCCAGTCGACTGTCCTTCGCATCGCAACCGACCCACTGGCTCGATTGGTGTTCCGGCAAGGGGCACTTGGGTCGACGTTTGTTGGGTGACGGCCAACAACTGACCTGCGTTGAATACGATCCTTCGTTGGTCGTCAGCGGTCAGGCATTGAGTCAGCGCCATCATCTGCATGCCTTGCACATCGAACAGGACGTGACCGCGTCGGACGCCGCGTCTTTATTGAACGCTGAACACACACCAGTCGCCTTGCACGCCTGCGGCGATCTGCATGTGCGCCTGATGCAACTCGCCTCCGCCAGCGGCTGCCGCCAACTGGCCATCGCCCCGTGCTGCTTCAACCGGATCAATCGCACTACGTATCAAGCATTGTCCTGCGCAGGTTTGAAGTCCGCCCTACAGCTGTCGCGGGACGATCTGGCACTGCCAATGAGCGAAACCGTCACCGCCGGCGCACGCGTCAGGCGCCAGCGCGACACGTCGATGGCCCGACGCCTGGCCTTCGACCTGTTACAACGGCAGTCGCGCGGCATTGATGAATACCTGCCAACCCCCTCGCTACCGAGCGCGTGGCTGGACAAACCGTTTGCTGACTACTGCCGCGATCTGGCTGCGCTAAAAGAGTTATCCACAATCGGGACGCAAGACTGGCCAGCGTTTGAAGCTGGTGGTTGGCAGCGGTTAGCCGAAGTTCGCAACCTGGAATTACTGCGAGGATTATTCCGACGGCCACTGGAGCTTTGGCTGAATCTGGATCGCGCACTTTTCCTCGTCGAGCAGGGATACTTCGTACGCCTCGGCGTCTTCTGTGAAACCGCGCTTACCCCCCGCAATTTCCTGCTGCTGGCCGAACGCGCTTAAACACGCAGCGCCTGTGGATAACTCTGTTGATAGAATTCTTGTGGATCCAATATCTCTGGATGTTTCGAGGCATTATCACTGTTGGTCATTTTTTGTTCACATAGATAAAAAACCTGTAAAACAGTGATTTGCGAACAAATTGAAAACATGTCCACAAAATCGTCGCCAAGCACGTTTGATGCCGTGCGTGTTGTGCATAAGCAGCCAACCAAAACGGCATAACCGCCTATTAGTAGGTCGGTAAAGTGAATAATTGCAGCCGCCTGAGACCCTTGCTATACAGGATCACAACGTGCCACCAGCGCACGCACGAACAAGAAAAAATCAGACCGACAGGAAGCGACCGTGACGTTCATTTCTTACGCACAGAATTTCGAAGACATCCGCCTGTGGCGCGCCCTCAGATACTTTGAAAATGGCTTCTATATCGATGTCGGCGCCAACGATCCGACCCACGATTCGGTCACCAAAGCCTTCTATGATCGCGGCTGGCACGGGATCAATGTCGAGCCAGTGCAGAACTACCACGACGCCTTACGTCAACAGCGTCCACGGGACGAGACCTTGCAATGCATTGCCAGTGATCAGCCCGGCGAAGTAACGTTCTACAGCATCCCGGATACCGGACTCTCCACTGCCGACCCCGCCGTTGCACAAGAACGCAAGAATCTCGGCATGGATGTGCACAGTCTCACCGTCAAGGCCCGCACCCTCAGCTCTATCTGCGAAGAGCATGCTGCCGACCGTCCCATACACTTTTTGAAAATCGACGTTGAGGGCCACGAAGAAACAGTCCTGCGCGGCATGGACTTCAACCGCTTCCGCCCATGGATCATCCTCATCGAAACACCGTGGGAGCGCGACCATACCTGGGAACATCTGATCACCGACGCGGGCTATCAGAATGTACTGTTCGACGGCCTCAACAGCTTTTTCCTTGCAGACGAACACCTCAACCTCAAACCCGCCTTCGACCTCCCGCCCTGCAACCTCGACAACTTCCAGCTCTGCAAGGGCCATGCCCTCGCCCACCCCGTCAATCCCGACCTGGAAACCGCCTTGCAACGGGCCGAACACGCCGAAGCACAGCTACGCGCCATGCAAAACAGTCGCGCCTGGCGCACCGTTCAGAAACTGCGCAACGTCCTGCGCAGAGCCTGATTCGAAGCCTGCGCAAAAATAGTCTGAATTCAGGGGTTTACAGGATCTTCCCAATCGCTATAATCGTCGCCCACACGCCGGTATAGCTCAGTTGGTAGAGCAACTGACTTGTAATCAGTAGGTCCCGGGTTCGACTCCTGGTGCCGGCACCATACAAAACGAAGCCCCTGCAGAAATGCAGGGGCTTTGTTGTTTCTGGCGTGTTTATATTCCTGGCAGTTTCACCCTCAGTGAAAATAGCTTCTCCCCTCGCACTTCGCGCGATTAACCACACTTCCTCTTACACACTTCGAAAGCGCGGACTCTGAACCGACAGTTCACATTTCCGTCTTTATGCTAAATTATGAAATAGCAATAATTATGGTGTACACATAAAAAGGTGGAATCGTATGAGCAGCATTTTTCAGCGTCCTGAACTGGCTGAGTCAATGGCAAACCAGCTTCTCAATCCAGGCGTACTCGACGAAGGTCTGCGCTCAGGCCTATTTCTATCTGGCCTGCGTCGCACAGGTAAAACGACGTTTCTGAGGAATGATCTTATTCCGGCCTTGGAAGAAGCAGGTGCGTTGGTCATTTACGTCGACTTATGGAGCGACACTCTGGCCAACCCGGCAACGCTCGTGCACAACGCCATCCAGAAAACCCTGAAAGACCTGCAAACGCCGGGTTCCTCTGCCTTGGAAACCTTCAAGCGCGTCAGCAATGTTGAAATCGGCGCTGCTGGATTTCAGTTCGGCTTCAAACTCGACAGCATTGGCAGCGCCGACGGCCCGACACTGGCCCAAGCACTCACCGAAGTAGTAGATCAAGCCAAGACTGATCTGGTGTTGATCATTGACGAAGTGCAGCACGCCATTTCCTCAGACGACGGTAATCAACTGCTGCTGGCACTCAAAGCCGCCCGCGATGCAATCAACCCCCGCCCCAATACTCCCGGCTACTTTCTGTTCATCGGAACCGGCTCCCACAGAGCGCAAGTCAGCGAACTGACCGCCAAACGCAACCACGCCTTTTCCGGGGCCACGTCAGCAGCCTATCCATTGCTGAAAGGCGATTACGTTGAATTCCTGCTCAACCGACTCGCAATGACAGTGAAGAAGGACAAGTTGCCGTCCCTCGAAGCCGCTGTCGAAGCGTTCAACACTTTGGGAAATCGACCTGAAGAAATGCTGAAGGCTCTACGTCAACTTCTGCAGCAAGAGGGTGAACCCGATCTGTTTCTACCCGTAATAGCCAGCACATTGCGTTCGGCGGCGGCGAGTATCGAGCTGGAAAAAGTCGAGCAACTGGGCAGCCTGGCTCAAGCCATATTCAACAGAATCGCGTCTACGAAAGGCGATGCGCGCGGAATTTTTTCCACAGACGCAGCGGCTGAATATTCAAAGTCAGTCGGGCGAGAGGTGCGGGTCGAAGAGATTCAACCGGTAGTGATTGCGCTGGTTGCCGAGAACATCATCATGCGACGCGGGCATGGGATTTACGCGATTACAGATCAGTTTGTTCAAGAGATTTGGCTGGAAGAACGGGCTTTGATTGAAGGAAGTTAGGCCGCAGGCTGATCTTGATCAGTTAAGACATCTGCGAGGCAGCTCGGGAGCATCATGTGAGTCCACACTGACTCGTAAACCAAATCGACGCGCGCCTGAGCGCGGCGAAAGATCGAGGAGTCAAGTGATGTCACACCACAAGAACACCATTGAATTACGCGAAAAAATGAGGAGTGTGGACACTCACTTTCATTGTTCATCGAACTTTGCACCGCCGATGTACATCTCAATCAACGCAGCAAACTGGCCTTGTCGGAATACGGGAAAAGCCGCATGGAGGCATTTGAAGATGCCGAGAATCTACTACGAAGCCAAGCCGAACCTCACGAAACGCCCCTGCCCCTTCGGCGCACAGCCTGATAGGTCCCCGCTCCCACTCGCTCTCGTCATCCCGACGCGTCGTCAAATCAATGTCTGACAGACAATCACCCAACCTAATCAGGCGCCTTACACACCGTTTGGCGCACACGTTTAAAAACACTCTGGGTTACGCCCAAAGGCCCACAAAACCTTGCGCCGCTGCCTACGCGTACGCCAGAATCCGCCGGCTTGTGCGCCTTGGAACCCACCGGTACCTTGAGCCTGTCACTGCCCATCAGTGATCGGGTTTAGTAGCCCGTGGTCCACCCAGGGCGCATAGCGCATCAGACAGTCAGGCATTTATTCACCTGCACTTTATGGTAGCTGTGCGTAGGGCGCTTTCGAGCGCGCCGGCTCCCTGGGTCCCCGGTCTACTAACCTGCGCACAGCTGCCACCTCTCCTTTTAGTAGAGAAGCGGTGTTGGCTCCTACTTTAGGACCCAGAGTATGTTCAAGATAACGCCAAACCCGCCGGGCACTGATCCGGCAGCCATCGCAGATCCAACATCCCCCTACGAATCGCCCGATTCGAAAAAACTCAACGACGCGGCCAACCGCGCGCTTGATCATTATTTACTCCCACCCACGGCCCAGATCATGGCCACACCGTATCGACCCAACCGCCTCTACATGGCCAACCCAGAGTCCGGCGCCGAATCCTTGTTAGTGGATGCGACTGAAACCCTGGGATCCGCCAGCGTGATGCTCGGCGACTTCGCCGGTGTACTGGAGGGCCACCATCGTAAAACGCTGCAGGGCATCGCCCAAATCGTGATGCTGGCAGAACTGGCGGTCAATCAGGTGCTGGATAAGTTAGTACCGACTGAGTAGCAAAGCGTAGCGGCGAGAGCTCATCTCTCGCCGCTACTTCAATGAGCCCAGCTGTTCAAAAAGATCACGCTGCTTATCAGGGGAAAGCGTTCGCAAACGGTTGAACAAGAGTCGATCAACCGCTTGGGCTGAAGGACTGAGTGTGTGTGAAAATGTAAGATTGGCCACCCAGGTGTGCCCACACGTTAAGGAGCCACATTGGCAGTAAAGCCGGGCGAACTCCGGTGACAGTTCGTCACGCGATACGATCCTTCCTTTTTCCCCACATGAATTGCAATTCACCCGCATAAAACTTCCCGCCAACTGCTTTTTTCGCTAACTTTATCGTTAACGTTCAAAAGTGCGCCCCTCACTATTTATTACCTTTTAAAACCACTTCTATAACGAACCAACCTTAAAACCTGTCAACTCTGACAGTGGCGACTTATCAATTTCAAAACGACAATCCTCTCCAATGGATGCTAGCTAAAAACTACCTCCCGCAGCCACCCCAAGTATCAGCATGGAGTATCAAAAATGGCCACCATAACTTTAACCGACCAAAACTTCGATGAAAATGTCTTGAGAGCAAATGTTCCTGTTCTGGTTTGCTTCAATGCAAACTGGGGCCCAGCGAACGATTTCCCAACCAAGATCATGCCGGAAATTGCAGAAGAAAAGGAGGGGAGACTAATAGTTGGAATTGCTGACATCGAACAAAGTTCCGTCGTTGCCTTACGATATGGTGTTAATGGCACACCCACATTTGTATTATTTAAGGATGGAAAAATAACAGAACATTCGAGAGGCGCAAAGAGCAAATCCGCCATACTAAATTTAATCAACCCCCACATCTAATATTAAAACACACCGCAGAACATCAATTATATTTCTCTGCTTTCCAATCTAACCTTTTGTCCGCGCTCAGCCTTTGATTAACCTGTAAAAACAACTGACTGATCGGGCGTATTTCGTTATTGGTATACACCCGATCAATCTTCTCAATATCCCCAAACCCCGCCGCATTCTCCGGCATCACCCCGGCCAGCGCCGGATTCATCCGCCACGCAGCAATCACGTCATTGCGCGTGATGTTCTTGATCCGCTCAAACTCGTCCTTCGTTGCGATGTCGCCCACCGGGATAATCTGAATCGCCTTGTCACCCCCGCCGGGAATATTGACGAACAACGAGCGGAAATCACACACGTCCTTGCTTCCCGCAATTTTCGCCTGGAGCGCTTTTTCGTCCTCTTCCGAAAGGTTCGGATCGTTGGTGTAAAACACGAACCCAGCGTGCGCGCCGTTGTTGAAGTAGCGACGACGAAACAGCGTGGCCGACTCGTTGAGCAACAGCGCATGCATGCCGCCCAGATAATCCGGCACCCCATAAATATTCTGTTCCACGTCGTAATCCATGACGTGTTCCACCTCATCCTCTTCAAAGTGCAACTGCTTGCCCCCGACTCGATGCAGTGGCCCTGAATCTTGTCCTGAGCCTTGAGTACCAGCGTGTTTTTGGTCTCAAGGCTGAGTTGATCGGCGCGGCACGCGGATTTAAATCGCACACTAAAGCAAACACCCATAGCCGACGCCGGCGATATCAATGTGCTGAACGTTGAAGTGTTCGCAGATTTTTTTTATTTGTGCGGCCAGGTAAGTGGACGAATGCTCACGCCAGGAGTGCTTCTCCAGAATTCGGTACTTACCACCCGGATACAGCGGCGGTGCGACCACCACGCAAGTGGCATCGCCTAGGAGGCGGTTAGGATCGTATCCAACCTATGCAGCTTCAACCGAAATCGAAATCCGCCGCCCAAGCTGTTGCAACGCACGCTCGACATTCTCGATCTTGGAGTGGTGCAGGAAATCGACCAGGCGATCTACCTGAGGCCGTTGCACAGCGAGACGACGCGCCAGTTCGGCCTTGCTCACACCGGACTCCAGAAGCGTATTCCACAGCGCAACCTTCGCGGCAGTTAGCGCAGGCAGACGTAATAAGACGTCACTTTCCTGTTCTCCTGCCTGCCCGGTCGGAATCAACCGACGATCATCAACGTAAATCGACAGTGCTGTCTTGATCGCATCAATAGCGGTGTCCAACGCCTCCCTGAGGGTGTCGCCGACGGCGTGCATCTCGGGAATTTCTGCGCAGGATAGCCAGACGCTGCCCGGCTCTTCGTGAGCTTCCAACGCATATTCGAACATCACAGTTCCTCTCATGGGTTACAGCCGAGCCTCAATCCTTGAGGCCCAGCTGTTTGATTATCGATTTTCTCAACCCTTCGCCCATTTCCTTGGCTCCGTGGTCGGGAAACACCTAGCCAAGGTGGTGAAAATGATGGATGCGCTATCAGAAAGCCACTGACGAAAATCGCCGATACAAAGCCCTCGCATTACTGCGAGGGTTTTTTGCGTTTCAAACCTCACTGACCTCAAACACAAACGAAATCCTACGCTGGCTCGCGCTCCACACATAACGCAGATGCTTGCCCTGCTTGGGAATCGATACCGCCGGCGGCCGAAACGCGGCGACGCATTCGTGGCCGGGTAAGCGCACGCTGTTGTAGAGCAGACCCCAGGATTGGGCCTCACGCAGTTGCCGGGCGAATGCCTGGGACGGGCTGTAAGCGTCGGGATCCGGGTTGTGCATGTCCGGGTAATCGTGGCGGATATCGTGCAGCGGTTTGACGACCTTGTTGGCGTAGGTGCGCATGGTCAACTCAAGATCCGCTTCCTGCGTCGCGGCGAGAAAACGCTCCTGGTGATAACAGGTTTCGGCGATGGCGGCTGCCTGGCTGCTGGCGGCGTAGTAGACGCCGAAGGTGCCGTCGCAGAAGCGGCTGCTTTTGCCGATGTGGGTGAACGCAGCCATGACCGGGGTCGAGCCGGGGCCGGAAAGTCGATCTTCCGGGCGCACTCGGGCAAGCACGCCGGCCTGTTCGATCAGGCGATCATTGGTCAGTGCCTCGATGGCGTAGGCGATTTCCAGGTCTTCGGGGTCGAGTACGTCTTCGAACAACGCAATCGGCGGGAAGCTGCTGTTGACGATCCGGTAAGCCCGCGGCCACTGCGGATCGGCCAGCGCTGGCGCGTTCAACCGCGCACTCCGTCGAGGTAGCGCCGTACATCGGCAATGTCCACAACGCGCCCGGCCAGCATGTAATCCAGCGCGGTTCGACCATTGAAAGGCGCGGCGGTGTTTGGACTACTGACCCATGTATAAGCGCGCTCACGGCTGTTGCTGAAGATGATGCTCAACGCCTTGTGAATCCCCATCAGATAGGAGATGCGCTCGAGGGTGTCGTGGGGCAGGCGCACGTTCGGCGGCAGGTGTTTGTACTTGTAGAACGTGGTGTTGCCGACTCCACCGAGCAACGTGCGTTGCTGATCGGCATTGCAGCCCCATCGCTCCATGAGGTTGAAGAAAAACTTCAGTGCGACGCGACCGGCTTCGGGGGCGTCGAGTTGTTCGCGTGGGGTGAGGGCTGGGGTTGAGGTGGGCATGACCGCCTCCATTGGTAGCTGACATGACTTCAAGCCTAGTACAGATACGGATATTTGTTTTCTTTTAATCCGCTAACGAATCAGCTCGTTAACCCAATATGAATGTTAAAAACGCCGTGATTTGTTATTTCGCGTGAGTTTTTTTGACCTTCATCACCCCCAAGTCATCAAAAAACCCGATCCTGTGTCAGCTTCCAGCCATCGGCAGGGACATCAATTCGCTACTAAACCCGCGACAACTATGCTCAGGTGCAGGAATATAGCCGGCATATGGCGCCGGATCGGCAGTCTCGTAAACAACAATACCCAGCCCACTTCAGAGGGCATTACCCATGGATAGCAGAACCTTACGCAACCTCATGCGCATCGTGCAGACCGGCTCGTTGTCGGCCGCAGCCGAGCATTCGTGCCTGACTGTGCAGGCGTTGGCCGCGCAGTTGAACAAGGTCGAAGAGCAGTTCGGTTTCCGCTTGTTTCGTCGTTCCAACAAAGGGCTGACGCTGACGCCGCAAGGCACTGAGCTGACGCCGTATATCGACAAAGTGCTGATTGCCACGCGACAGATGGAAGAAAAAGTCGAGGCACTGAAAGTGCCCGGGCAGCGCACGTTGAAGGTCGCGTTGAATAACACCTTGGCGCCTGACTTCAACCGGCGAATGATCGGACGCCTGATCGAGGTGTTTCCCGATTATCAGATGGAGTTCAGCTACGCCGAGTCGATGGAAAACCTCAGCAAGCTGAAGAATGAAGACTTTGATCTGGCGGTGCTGATCGGCCCGCAGCGTCCGGGTTTGCCGAGCATCGTCCTGCCGGATGTGCAGGTGCAGGTGGTTGGCGCGCATTGCGGGCAGGAAAACGATCCGTTGACGTTGCTGGGCAACAAATTTCAGGTGCGTCCTGCGGAAGATTGTCCGTATTCCCACAGCTTTTTGCGTTTTCTCGACGCCGGGCTGGGCAATCACGAGAACGGCCAGCGCATGGTCTACTCGTGCAGTGAGACGTTGACCCTGTCGCTGATCACACAGATGGATGCGGTGGGCATGGTCTCGCGCGAGGCCGCGCAGAAAAACGGCCTGACGATTTTCCCCGGGTTCGAGGATTTCCTCGAAGTACGCCTGGCGGTGAACAATCCGGAGTTGTCCAATCAGGCGTTGAGCGACGTCGTCGATCTGCCGTTACATGAACGAGCCGAGCGCAATGTACGCAGCCGTCCCAACCGCCACACTGAGAAAGAGGTTTTTGCTGAAATACGCACATAACAGCGTCGGAATCGCCGCGTAGAATTCCGGGCGATCGAGCTGTATGTGCTGATCCTTGATCAACAAGGGTGTCAGGCTGATCGCAGCGACGATCGCCACCGGCAAGTATTCCAGCGCGCGCGCGATGAACGGCGGCCAGTGCTCGGTATTCACTTGCAGTGGCAAGGCGCGTGGCAGGAAAGTCACCGCCATCATCAGCGCGACCACCAGAATCAGGAACGTTTGGTCAGGCATACACCCACTCCGCAGCCCACAAACGTGGCGATAAACACATTAAACGGCGAGTTGCCGACCAGGCTCAGTGCGCCCATGCAGATGACGGCCGCTGCTGCGGCAATCAGCTTGTTGCGGGTATTGCACAGCGACACCAGCACGTAGAGCATCATCGCGGTCAGCGCGTAGTCGAGCTGATATTTGATCAGGTGCGCGGCGTATTGCGCGCAGACCGCGCCCAGCAAACCGCCGAGTACCCACGCTGTGTGGCAGAACAGGTTGAAGCCAATCAGGTAGCGTACGTTGACCGGCGCGCCAGTGCCGAGTTTCACGCTGTGGAAGGCGAAGGATTCGTCAGTCAGCCCACCGGCGTAGCACCAGCGCTCCATGCGGCTGAGCCCCAACGCGCGCAGGGCCTTGGCCATGTACACCGACATCAACATGTGGCGTGCGTTGATCAGGAAAGTGGTCAGCACAATGGTGGTTAGCGACGCGCCGCTGGAGATCAGCGCCAGCGCGGCAAATTGTGAAGCGCCGGCATACACGAAAAAACACATCGCTACCGGCAGCCACAATGGCAGCCCGGCGTTGACGGCCATCAAGCCGAACACAAACGCCACCGTGAAGTAACCGGCCACCACCGGGCTGGCTTCGGCAAATGTACGCGACGGCTGATGGTTGACCATCAGCGGCGCGCTGCCGGACGTTTCATTCATAGATCCCTCTCAAATGTCCGTTCGCCATGAGGCTCGCAAAAACCCTGGGCAGCCCAGAATCGCTTGCCCGCGAGGTTAGCATCGTCGACGAACAGAAACATCCGCAGCACACCGACCCGCTTCATGTCGGACGACGCCGCTTCAACAAGACGTTGACCGACGCCCTGGCTGCGATAACGCGGGCTGACCGCCAGATGATTGATCGTGCCACGACTGCCGAGCATGCCGCCCAACACCGCTCCGACGATTTCACCCGCCACGTCGAAGGCCAGATAGGCCGTGGTGGTTTTCTGGATCAACACGCCGCGCAGGCATTTGGCATCCTGCCATTCGCAGAACGACACTTCGTCGAACTGACGGAAGAAGCGTTCCATGCGCTGCGCATCCTTTGCCGTGGCGCGGCGCAGCACCACCGGCGTCGAGCACTCGACGCCGTCGATTGGGGTGATCTGATTAGCGAACAATGTCGAAAGCGGTCCCGGGCCGCGAGAAGGAAATCGCCAGAATCTGCCGGTACGCCATGGCATGGGTGTGCGTATTGCGCGCCGGGGTCACGTAGTGACGCATGTCACGATCGAGGAAGTAGGTGGTGTCGAGAATCTCCTGGTAGGTGGTCGACGCCAATTGATGCTCGTGGATATCGTACAAACGACTCTCGGCACCCTCGACATTGTTTCGGCCCCAGAAGTGCACACCGCTGAACGGGTAGCCGTCGCAGTGAATCCCTTCAGGTGTGATTTCAAGCTGTTTGCCCGGTTTGATCTCGATGCGGATCTGATGGATCTGGCACTGCCAGATTTCATCGTGCAGTTCTTCCGGCAACACGCTTTTGTACACTTCAAAATCGGTGTCGATGAGGCTGCGCATCACCGGCGACTCGATGACTTCATCCGAGAAGTCCTGGAAGTGCCGCACAAGGCCGCCCACATAGGCGTTGTTTTCCTTGGACTGCACGTAGGCGCGATGTTCGAGTTGCTTCAGTTCGCGTGTCTTCGGGTTGTACTCAAAGTCGCTGTAACGACGGTAACGCATGCCGGCTTCGGCCTGACCGTAGTAGCTATCAGGCTCCATGTTTTCCCAACTTTTGGTCAGTCTGACGAAGTCGGCAAAATGACCGTAGAGATTGAAGTCACCACCCTGGACGTTGACATATTTGTCGCGCCGTAGCGATTCGCCCACTTCTCTGTTCAAAACGATCATTACCAAATTCTCCGCTGCGTTGAGCGGCCTAATCTATTAGGTGGAGAATTTGCGTCCATGAGAAAGAATTTCAGGCATTTAAAGGCCTGTTTGAAACGGCGTTTGAAGCGACTTAAAAACAACTTTTACATGACAAAAACACGGGTTTTTTCCGGTTTTAACTGAAAAACCGTCGAAAAAAAATCCCGAACCAGTCGGGATTTTTCTCACATCTGTTACACCCTATCAGGCATTAGAAGATGTTGATCGGGTAGTCCACGAACACACGCAGTTCGTTGCCGCTGACGTTGTATTCGCTGGATTTCTGCGAAACACGCAGGATCGAGCTGCGCAGTTTCACGCTCAGGTCTTTGGCCGGGCCGCTTTGCACGACGTACTTGAACTGGTTGAAGATTTCGCGCTCGGTGCCGCCTTCGCTGGTGGACGTAGTGATGTTGTCGCCACGCACGTAAGCGAAGTTGTAGCTCAGACCCGGTACGCCGAATGCGCCGAAGTCCAGGCCGTAACCCAACTGCCAGCTGCGTTCGTCTTCGGCGTTGAAGTCCGACCAGTAGGAGTTGGCCAGGTAGATGGAGTTGCCACCATCGCCGACGCGACCCTGACCTTTCTGGTAACCGCCGTAGGCGTAGCCCAGGTTGCTGTCGCCGGTGGAGCGCTGATGCGCCACGGTGAACGAGTGCGGGCCAGTGGCGAAGGTGGCTGCCAGACTCCAGATCTTATTGTCGCGACCGGTCACGATGCTTTCGCCCGGAATGGTGTTTTCGCGAACGTAGGCGCTGTCGAGCTTGGTGCGGTAGCCGTTGAAGTCCAGGGTCAGGGACTGATCCTTGTCGATCGGGAACACGTAGTTGGCGTTCACGTATTGCTTCTTCAACACGTCTTCAACGTCGGAAGCGTACAGCGCAGCCTTGAACTGTTCGGTGAACTGGTAGCTACCGCCGATCACGTTGATTGACTTCAGACCACCGCTGTCACGACCTTCATCGCTTTTGCGCGATTCGGCGGTGAAACGACCGGCGTTCAGTTCCAGACCTTTGATCTCTTTGGAAGTGATCAAAGTGCCGGTGTAGCTTTCCGGCAGCAGACGCACGTTGTCGTAGCTCAGTACCGGCAAGGCCGGCATCTGGTCACCGTAGGTCAGCACAGTATTGGAGAAGCGGAACTTGACCGCCGCGCCGCCCTTGGCCAGATCGTGGTTCGCGCGACCGTCATTTTCTTGCTTGAAGAAATCGATACCACCGGCGCCGCTGCGGCCCTTGCCGCCGTCCAGACGCAGTGCGTACAGACCGAAAGCGTCGACACCGACACCCACGGTGCCTTGGGTGAAACCGGAGGAGAACGTACCAATGGCCGCTTGGCCCCATTCGGCCTTGTCGTCGTTTCCGTCTTTGTAATCACGATTGATGTAGGCGTTGCGCAGCAGCACTTTCAGGCTGCTGTCTTCTACAAAACCCTTGGATTCGGCCTGGTCGTTAGCCATGGCCTGTGTGGCGCTCAACATCCCCAGAGCGATCAGGCTGATACGCTTGTTCAACATTTTATTTTCCTTATTACGGGTTGAAACGCGCTGTGTCGAACGGCTGAAACGGCGCTGATGCACTCTTTTTTCACCCCGAAACAAAAAGGCCCGCCCACGACAAAGTCGTGGCGGGCCTTCTTATTATTTTTGAGTCATGGCGGTTGGCCACAGGCGTTGGGCCGAATCGTAGCCGCGCCTTGAACATTGTGTCAATTTCAAGAATCGTCTTTAAATAGGCAAAAATCGTCTAAGAAACGCAAATTTTTCGCTGACTCCTTGCACGGAAATGCCGGCAGGCAGTGAATCCGGCGCTTATCAGACACAGCCGTCAAGACCGCAAAGCGCTGCCGCTTCCCCAGCCCCATTAATGCCGATTGCCTGAGCCAACCAATCGGCAAAGGCCTGCGGTTTGCCCAGCCAGGCACTGATGTCGATCAAGGTGAACTGGCCGTCCTGCTCCAAGGCGAACGTCGGAAATCCCTGCCCGCCAAGGCGCGCCAACAATGCGCGACTGGTTTTTACATGCTGCTCGGTATCAACGGATTTAAACGCGGCCCGGAAAGTTTCCTCGGCGTAGCCCATCTGATCCGCCAACAGCAAAAGTACGGATTCATCGGCGATCCGCCGCCCTTCTGCGTAGTGTGCGGTCTGCAACCGCCCGAGCATCTGCAGACCACGGTCATCGATTGCCTCGGCCGCCATGACGGCAGCAATGGGTGGCGTCGAGTCGAACACAGCCGTGTGATCGCGCAGCAAGCCTTCGAAATAGGCCTCGCCAAACGGCTGCCCGGTGTATTCAGCGATGCGCCGGTCGTGGGGCAAGACGTAATTGCGTAATTGCGGGGAAACACGCTGGCGGTTGGCACCGCTCATCATCCCGCCGGCATGAGCGATTACCGGCAGCACTTGCTGCGCGGCCTGTACCAGCGGTTTGGCGCCATAACACCAGCCGCACAGCGGGTCATAGATGTAATGAAGGATCATCGGAAAACTCCGGCCTGAAAGTGGGAAAAATCAATGCCGGCAGACTAGTCCTCGGGGCGTGGGGGAAAAACGCTGGAATGGCTTTCAGACTGTTTCGTGAATCGGTCGAATTGTCTGAATGCTCAGATTGTGTCCAGATCGACACAAATTGAAACAATCAGACAAGGGAACTTTTAAGGAATAATTAACGGGAGCAAATGCAAAGCATTACCATTCGCACGCTCGAATTCTTCCACCCTTTCGGATGCGCTTTTCAATGCCTGCCCCGTTCCGTCTTACGCCCGTCACCCTTGGGCTTTCTGCTTTCCTGTCCAGCGGTTTTGCCTGGTCGGCCACTGAGTTGCCCGCCACCGCCATCAGCGCCGAAGCGCAAGCCGATGACCCGCGCGTCAAAGTCAGTAATACCGCGACCCGCACCTCGACCCCGGTGCGTTATGTGCCGCAGGCCATTGATTCGATCAAGACGTCGAACGTCGCCGACTACGGCACCAATGATATCGGCGATGCCCTGAGTGGCATGCCCAACGTCAGCAGCAGCGCCGACACCCGCTTCGACAGCTTGCGCATTCGTGGCTTCGACGCCAGCAACGACTTTTATCTGGACGGCATCCGCGACGACAGCCAATACAAGCGCGACCTGCACAACATCGAGCGCGTCGAAGTGCTCAAAGGTCCGGCCGCCGTGCTGTATGGCCGTGGCAGTCAGGGCGGGATCGTCAATCGGGTGAGCAAAGCGCCTGAGGCCGGACGTCGCTCAACCATAGAAGCCCAGGCCGGCAGCGAAGATCTACGCAGCCTGTACGCCGACCTCAGCACCGACCCGAGCGAGAACATCAGCCTGCGCCTGAACATGGGCAATATGGATGAAAACAGCTTCCGCGACGGCGTCAGCGGCAACCGCCAACTGTTCGCGCCGTCGATGAGCTGGCAACTGACGCCCGACCTGAACTGGCTGGTGCAGTACGAATACAGCCGTTACAACCGCACACCGGATCGCGGCATTCCTGGGGTAAACGGGCGCCCGGCGGATGTCGGCCGCGACACAACCTACGGCAATGATCACGATTTCATCGACGACAAGTCGCAATCCCTGCGCTCGAAACTCACCTACGAGATCAACGACAACTGGCAACTGCGCCAGACCCTCGGCGTGTTCAAGCTCGACAGTGATTTCGACAACACCTACCTAACCGGTTACACACCGGCTACCAACAAGGTCACGCGTCAGCACTGGCAGCAGGATCTGAACACCCGCAACGTCTACAACAACCTCGAACTTGAAGGCGGTTTCGATACGTTCGGCCTTGAGCATCGCCTGCTGACCGGTGTCGAGATCGGCAGTCAGCGCCGCGATCCAAAACTGTATAACGCCGCCACCGGCAGAACACCGGGTGCGCAACCTGTGCCGTCGCTGGACCTGTTCAACCCCAACCGCGACCTGCGCCACACCGGCAGCATGCAGCTCAACAGCAGCAGCCACACCGAGGTCGAAAGCCGCGCGGTCTATGTTCAGGATCAACTGCGCCTGAACGATCAATGGCAACTGCTCGCCGGGTTGCGCTACGACACCTTTGATATCGAGTCGACCAACAAGATCAGGAACATTTCCGAAGATCGCGACAGCCACAGCACCAGCCCGCGCGTGGGTCTGGTCTGGACGCCGCTGCAGAATCATTCCTTCTACGCCTCGTGGTCGAAGACTTTCTCGCCGGTGGGCGGAGGCCTGATCGGCATCACACCGGGCGCGGCCGGCAACACCAACGACCTGAGCCCCGAGCTGACCAAGCAGAAAGAAATCGGCGTGAAGAGTGACTGGCTCGATGACCGTTTGAGCACCACCCTGGCGATCTATGATCTTGAACTCTATAACCGCCGCACCACCGATCCGAATGATCCGACCCTGACCATCATGACCGGCGTACAGCGCTCAAGAGGGATCGAACTGACCGCCACCGGCAACATCGTCGGCAACTGGTACGTGCGCGGTGGCGTCGGTGTGCAGGATGTGAAGATCGAAAAGGACAACAACGGTCTGGAAGGCAAACGCATCAACAACGTTGCCAAACGCAACGGCAGCCTGTTCCTGACCTGGAAACCGGAAATGGGCTGGTACGGCGAAACCGGTCTGACTCTGGTTGGCCAGCGTTATGCCGATAACGCCAACACCACGGTGCTGCCGGGTTATGGCCGTTGGGATGCGCTGGTCGGTTATCGCTTCAAGGACTGGGATTTGCGCGCAGCGCTGAACAACATCAGCGATCGCGAGTATTACGAATCGGCGACCAGCCAGTATCAAATCCAGCCGGGCGCGCCGCGTAGCGTCGTGATGACGGGCACCTATAGTTTTTAAAAGCAGGCTGCGATCTTTTCGATTTTGCATAAAAAAGCGCCGCCATCCCGGCAGCGCTTTTACCAATCCCTGTTGTTTTTCTTATCCCTGCATCACAGCCCACAACGCTTCCAGTTCGGCCTCGCTGAACAGGTCAGCGGGGTAGCGCTCGATCATCATCCGGCGCGGATCAGGTTCCCTGATCTGACGCGTTCCATTGGACTTCAAAAAGTGCGCGACAATCTGGAGCGATTCGCCTTTTACGGCCATGGGATGCAACGTCCGCTCGCTGACTACGTTCACTTCGGCGTTCATTTCAGCGCTCTCTCCCCGGTCATGAGCGGCTACGTTATCCAAGGTTTATGACAGAACTGTTGAAGTTCGCCTCCCTCCCTAGTGCCCTTTGTCCGATACAAGAGCTATGCCAAGGTTTCCGATTTGTCGACAAGCGGATACAAAGAAGCCCGCAGTCCAACCGGGCTGCGGGCTTCTTCAGGTACATCGCGCGCTAATCGTCGCCCGGCTGATTTATTAATCAACTCAGGCTGTTACGACTCAACTCACTCTTTGTGCGGCGCGGGTTGCTGCTGGGTAAGGCAGTGAATATTACCGCCACCCAGTAACAGTTCGCGGCCCGGCACCATCACCACTTCGTGTTGCGGGAACAGGTTCTGCAGGATTTCCCGAGCCGGGGCGTCCATCGGATCGTCGAAGCTCGGTGCGATGATGCCGCCGTTGACGATCAGGAAATTCACGTAGGAACCGGCCAGACGCACGCTCGGATTGCGCTCCTGAGTGCCATCCACCGGATCGACCCCGGCGCACTCTTCTTCGGTCGCGAACAACGGCCCCGGAATCGGCATTTTGTGCACCGTGAACGGGCGCCCCTTGGCGTCGATGCTGCTTTCCAGCACCTTCATCGCGGCCTGACAGCGTGGGTAGTTCGGATCCTGTGGATCATCGGTCCACGCCAGCAGAACTTCGCCCGGACGCACGTAGCAGCAGAAGTTATCCACATGGCCATCGGTTTCGTCGTTGAACAAACCGTCCGGCAGCCAGATGATTTTATCCACAGCCAGATTGGCGCTCAGCACTGCTTCGATTTCTTCGCGACTCAGGTGCGGGTTGCGATTGCGGTTGAGCAGGCATTCTTCAGTGGTGATCAGCGTGCCTTCGCCGTCGACGTGAATCGAACCACCCTCCAGCACAAAACCTTCGGTGCGATAACGCGGGCTGCGCTCGATCTCGAGGATCTTGCCGCCGACCTGCGAATCGCGGTTCCACGGCGAGTACAAGCCGCCGTCAAAGCCGCCCCAGGCGTTGAAGTCCCAGTTCACACCGCGCACTTCGCCACTGTTATTGATAACGAAGGTCGGACCGCTGTCGCGAACCCAGGCGTCATCGCTGGACATCTCGACCACGCGGATATTCGGCACGTCGAGACGGGCGCGGGCGTTTTCGTATTGGCCGGCGGACACCGCAACAGTCACCGGTTCAAAACGGGCGATGGCCTTGGCCACCGCCACGTGGGCAGCTTGTGCAGGTTTGCCGCCCAGGCGCCAGTTGTCCGGGCGCTCGGGCCAGATCATCCAGGTTTGCGTTTGGGGTGCCCACTCGGCCGGCATGTGGAAGCCGTCGGCGCGCGGGGTGCTTTTCAATGTGGTCATCGGGATCAGGACTCCAGGGAACCGTCGAGGGTTTTCAACGCGCCGTACAGATTCGGCCGGCGGTCACGGAATGAACCCCACGCGCTGCGAATATGTTCCAGCTCGTCGAGGTTGAAAGTGTGCACAAGAATACCTTCTTCGGTTTTATTCAGCTCCTGCACTTTTTCGCCGAACTGGTTGGCGATGAACGATGAGCCGTAGAACGTGATGTCGTAGCCGTCCTGTTCTTCGTTGCCGATGCGATTACTGGCGATCAGCGGCATCAGGTTGGCGCCGGCATGGCCCTGCTGCACGCGCTGCCAGTGATCGCGGGACGAAATGCTCTTGTCGTGCGGCTCGCTGCCGATGGCGGTCGGGTAAAACAGGATTTCCGCACCTTGCAGCGCCATCGCCCGCGCCGCTTCCGGGAACCACTGATCCCAGCAGATGCCCACGCCGATTTTTGCGTAACGGGTATTCCAGACCTTGAAGCCGGTATCGCCCGGATTGAAGTAATACTTTTCGTGGTAGCCCGGGCCATCCGGGATGTGGCTTTTACGATAAATCCCGAGGTTGCTGCCGTCGGCATCGATGATCGCGATGCTGTTGAAACGCGCACGACCGGCCAGCTCGTAGAAGCTGATCGGCAGCACCACTTGCAGCTCTTTGGCGATTTTCTGGAAATGTTTGATCGCGACGTTTTCTTCCACCGTAGTGGCCAGTTGCAGATAGTCCGGGTTCGGCTTCTGGCAAAAGTACGGCGCTTCGAACAGCTCCTGGATCAGGATGATCTGCGCGCCTTTTGCGGCAGCTTCGCGCACCAGTCTTTCGGCGGTTTCGAGGTTGGCTTCCAGATCCCACGAACAGGCCATCTGCGTGGCGGCGACGGTAACGATACGGCTCATGAATCATCTCCGGGCAAGTGCTTTGACGGTCGAGGATTCGACCGAAGAGAAAAAACGCGCGCACCGGACAGAAATCGCCATGCCGGAGCAATGGCGACTTTATAGCCGATAAATATCGGCTTTAGAAGCTATCTACCAACCTTTCATCTAAAAATAATCACAAATAGCCGATATAAATCTGCTTTTTGTAGGAGCGGTTGGGAATCCGTGGCTTACAGGCCTTCGGTAAGCACCCGATCCAGCATGTCGACAAAGAAATCCACACTGCGCCGCGAGGTCACCATCGGCGGTTTGATCTTGAGGATGTTCAGGTCATCGCCGGTCGGTTGCATGAAAATCCCCAGCTCGCGCAGGCGATCGCACAGCGATGTGGTCTCTTCAGTCGCCGGCTCCAGTGTGTCGCGATTACGGATCAGCTCAACCCCCAGATAAAAACCGGAACCGTGCACCGCGCCCACCAGCGGATGTTTATCGATCAACGCTTCGAGCCGCGCCTTGAAGTGGCCGCCGACCACTTGGGCGTTCTCCCAGAGTTTTTCTTCTTCCATCACATCCAGCACGGCCATGCCGATCTGGCAGCTCACAGGACTGCCACCGGCCGACGAGAAGAAGTAACCCTCAGCCTCCAGCGCTTCGGCGATTTCCCGGCGAGTAATGACCGCACCGAGTGGCTGGCCGTTGCCCATGCCTTTGGCCATGACAATGATGTCCGGCACCACACCTTGTTCTTCGAAGCCCCAGAAGAAATGGCCCATGCGCCCGTAACCGACCTGCACTTCATCGGCGATGCACACACCGCCCTGCGCGCGGACCAACGCATACACCTGCTTCAAGTAACCGGGTGGCAGCGAGATGCCACCGGCATTGCCATACACCGGTTCGCAGATAAACCCGGCCAGTTGACGCTTCTGCTCAGCGATTTTCGCCAGATGATGCTCGACACTGCGCACATAGTCCGGCGCCGAATCGAGGCCACGGAATTCGCCACGATAAATGTTCGGCGCGATCACCGGATGTACCCAGTCCGGACGGCTTTCAAGGGCTTTCGGGTTGTCGGCGATCGAGGTCGACACCGCATCGGCACCGATCGTCCAGCCGTGATAAGCCTCCAACACGCTGACCATGTCGCGACCGCCGCTGTAGGCCCACGCCAGACGAATCGCCAGGTCATTAGCCTCGCTGCCGCTGTTGACCAGAAACACCCGATCCATGCCTTCCGGCGCCAGTTTCAGCAAGCGCTCGGAGAACTCGGCCACCGCCGCATAGTTGAAGCGTGAGTTGGTGTTGAGCAGTGACCACTGCCGGGCAGCAACCGCCGCCATGCGTGGATGGCCATGACCGAGCACTGCCACGTTGTTGAGCATGTCGAGGTAGGAACGACCCTGCATGTCGATCAGATGATTGCGCCAGCCGCGCTCGATGCGCGGCGGATCGACGTAATAGTGTTTTTGCGTGCGGGCGAAACTGGCGTCACGGCGTTCCAGCAGGGTTTTCGCGTCCAGCTCCGGCTCGGCATCACAGGCCAATCCCAATAAAGCTGCCGGCGACGGACATAATGCCTGCCACGCCGCCGCACGGGACGGCGTGCAAAACAGCGGCGCAGCCAATTGCGCACCGCGACTCAGTTGCACGATCAACGGCCCGCTGACCGCCCCCAACACCTGACCTTTGACCAGCGCCGCACCGCTGTGCAGCGATGGCGTCACGCCCCACAAACGCACGCTGAGCTGTGGGCCATCGAGTTGCAGCGCACCCTCTGCGCACTGATGAACCAAACCGGCAAACGGCGATTCCACAGGCGTGCCATTGGGCACGCGTAATTCGACGTGCAGCGGGAAGGTGTCCGGTTCATCGGCGCTGTCTGGCCGAGTGCGCGACAAACGGTATTGGCCATAACGACTCGCCGCCAGACCATGGGCGGCAGCCGCTTCATTCAACAATCGCTGGTCGATGCCCTCCTGCTCCCAGTTGCCCGCCTCGAAATGCGGGCTGAGAACGCCGAGGTCGATCAATGCGAATTCCCGTCCGACCAGACCAGGCAGTAATGGCGCAAAACCTTCGCCGTTGATCACAGGCAAAGTCTGACCGACCGAACTGAGAATCGCCGCCTCCATCAGCGCCAGCGGCACCGATGTGGCGACGCGGAAGATTTCCCACTCGTGGGTGAGGTTGTCGCGGCTGTAAACGTTGCCCGGATCGATGCTGACCTGCTGCTCGCCACTGAGCACCAGCACCGCCGCCCGGGCGACGATCAGCGGCCACAGCGCTTGCAGTTCCTCGGATTGCAGAGGATTGACCGCGTGATAAGCCTGAACCGCCGGCAGAATCACAAACGGATCGCCGTCGGCGTGATGCAGCAATGCGGCGCATGTCACCGACAGATCGGTAATGCGCCAGGTGCGGATCAGGTCGCCGAAATCGATCACACCCTGCAATTGCCAATGGCGCTGTGCGTCGCGCTGCCAGACGGCGTTGTCGTCAGTGATGTCCATGTGAATCGCCTGCACCGGCAGTTTGTCCACCAGTGGCTGCAAGCGGCGCTCGGCCTGCTCGGCGGCGTCGGCGATCAATGCGCGCTGCTGGTCGTCCTTGATCACTGGCAGCAAATGACTGATCAGTGCGCTGGCATGGCGCGCGTCCCATTGCAATGTGCGCTCAAGGCCCGGGTGGTCAAACCCGGCCAGTGCCAGGTCCATCTCACCGCAGAGCCGGCCAAACCCGGCCACCACGTCATGGCCCAAGTGATCGAGATGGGTCAGCGGCTGACCTTCGATGTAATCGAGTAGCCGCACATGTACCGCCTCGCCATCGACTTGCAGCGTCAGCAGGTCCTGACCGTTATTGGCGGCAATCACCCGCGGCACATTTACTGTGCAGTGTTCGGCCAGATACTTTAGGCCGGCATGCTGGGCCTGCAACTCGACAAGGGCGTAATCGCCACGGCAGATTTTCAGCACAAACCGCCCGCGCTCACTGTCTACGCGATAGTTAAGATCTTGCTGACTGCCGAGGGCCTGTAACGTGCCGCCGAGCCCGTAATGTTCGGCGAGCCATTGCAAGGCCTGCGCCTCTGAAACCTGCGGGCTGGGCAAACTGGCGCGATGAATCAACGTGGCGAGCGGCATGAAACGACCCCTGAAATTTTATTAGGCGCTTATATCGCCACTGCTTCGGAGGATGCGCAACCCCTGATCGTGGTTATTCGAGCGCTCGCATCCGCCGGCACTTTGCGCAAGAATGTCGGCCATTCACACCTGCCTATGGAAAACCTCATGGATGTAATCACCACCGACCTGCCCGGTGTTCTGATCATCGAACCCAAGGTGTTCGGTGACGAGCGCGGTTTCTTCTACGAGAGTTTCAACGCCAAGGCATTCCAGGA
Source organism: Pseudomonas sp. LBUM1648 (assembly GCF_059716145.1). Lineage (NCBI taxonomy): Bacteria > Pseudomonadati > Pseudomonadota > Gammaproteobacteria > Pseudomonadales > Pseudomonadaceae > Pseudomonas > Pseudomonas sp. LBUM1648. The sequence goes on along the minus strand of NZ_CP166808.1, from coordinate 313,708 downwards.
CGCGACCGGCCTGGACACCCAATTCGTTCAGGACAACCATTCGCGCTCGCAAAAAGGCGTGCTGCGTGGCCTGCATTACCAGTTGGAAAACACCCAGGGCAAACTGGTGCGCGTCACGGTCGGTGAAGTGCTTGATGTGGCTGTGGACATTCGCCGCAGCTCGCCGCACTTCGGCAAGTCGGTGGCCGTGCGCCTGTCGGCTGAAAACCATCGTCAACTGTGGGTACCGAAAGGTTTCGCCCATGGCTTCGTAGTGCTGAGCGAGTTCGCCGAGTTCCTCTACAAGACCACCAACTACTACGACCCATCGTCCGAGCGCAGCATTCGCTGGGACGACCCTGCTCTGGGTATCGACTGGCAATTGGACGAAGCGCCGAAACTCTCGGCGAAGGATCAAGCTGCAGCGTTGCTCAAGGACGCTGACGTCTTTTCCTGAGGCCGGGCATAATGCGCCTGTTCCCTCAGGCGCATCCGGCTCATGAAACCATCCCTTCCCCGCAGACCCCGCTGGCGCAGCCTTGCCCTTCTGGCCCTGTGTCTGGCGCCTTTACTGTGGCCGTTGGAACATCTGGCCGAGCGCTATTACCGCAGCGAACTGGCCGGGCAGAATCGCCAGACCCTCGACCTCTACGTCGCCAACCTGCTGGGCACCCTGCACCGCTATGAAGTGTTGCCGCAGATCCTCGGCGACCTGCCGGCCCTGCGTACCGTGCTTGGAGCGCCAGACGATGGTGTTACCCAAGGCAATGCCAACCGTCTGCTGAAAAACATCGCCGCACAGACTGGCGCCGAAGTCATGTACCTGATGGACACCACCGGGAAAACACTCGCGGCGTCGAACTGGGACAAACACGATAGCTTCGTTGGCCGCAATTTCTCTTTCCGCCCTTATTTCAGCGAAGCCATGGCCGGGCGTCTCGGGCGCTTTTTCGGTCTTGGAACGACGTCGGCCAAGCGCGGCTACTTCTTCGCCGCTGCGGTGCGTAATGGTGAAAAGATCACTGGCGTGCTGGTGATCAAAGTCGATCTCGACCACACCGAAAGTCTCTGGGGCAAAACCCCGGAACAACTGCTGGTGACCGACCATAACGGTGTGGTCATCCTCACCTCGCGTCCTGAATGGCGCTTCCGCTCGACCCGCGTCTTGAGCGATACCGAGCGCGCAGCGATCACCGCAATCCAGCCCTACCCGACCCGTGAACCGCGTCCGCTGAACCTCAGCCCCGATGCCTGGCTGACACAAACCCACGACATCGCCGAAACCGGCTGGAGCGTCAGCATTCTTGCGCCGCGCACGCTGATCGACCGCCCGGTGCGTACGGTGGTCGCCATCGGTGGCGCCACGCTATTGGTTATGATGCTGCTTCTCGGCCTGATGATGCAGCGCCGCCGCCACTATCTGGAGCGCATCGCGTTTGAAGCCAAGGCCCGTCGTGAACTGGAAGGCCGCGTCGCCGAGCGCACCAGCGACCTCGAAGGCCTCAACCGCCGCTTGAAACAGGAAGTGCTGGAGCGCGAACAGGCGCAACAAGAACTGGTTCGTGCTCAGGATGATCTGGTGCAGGCCGGCAAACTGTCGGCGCTGGGGACCATGTCGGCAAGCATCAGCCACGAACTCAATCAGCCGCTGGCGGCGATCCGCAGCTACGCGGAGAACGCTGAAGTACTTCTCGACCATGAGCGGACTGACGACGCGCGCGGCAACCTCAAACTGATCAGCGAACTGACCGGGCGCATGGCGTCGATCATCGCCCACCTGCGTGCGTTCGCCCGCCGCGATCGTCACGCCCCGGAGAGCGTCGCCCTGCAACCGGCGCTGGACGATGCTCTGGCCTTGCTGGCCAAGCGTCGGCGCAGCATGGAAGTCGAGCTGATCCGCGACCTGCCCGCCGCCACCCTGTGGGTCGAAGCCGGGGAAACCCGCCTGCGCCAGGTACTCGGCAATCTGCTGGCCAACGCCCTCGACGCCCTCACCGAAAAGGGCCCGCCGCGCAAATTGTGGCTGAGTGCCGAATCCACTGCCGAAGGCGTCAATCTGTACATTCGCGACAACGGCCCGGGGTTCTGTATGGAAGCCCTCGGTCGCGCCAGCGAGCCCTTCTACACCACCAAGACCCGTACTCAAGGTCTTGGTCTGGGTTTGGCGATTTGTGAAACCCTGATGCGCGCCTTCGGTGGTGAACTGTCGTTCTCCAACCACAAACAAGGTGGCGCCTTGATCACCCTGCGGCTGCGCGCCGGCGCGCCCGGGGTCAGCCTGCAACCGTCCGAGGATCGAAGTGCATGACCATCGACAATCGCATTCAGGTGGTGTTGATCGACGACGATCCGCACCTGCGTCAGGCCCTCGGCCAGACCCTGGATCTGGCCGGGCTGAAAATCCTCCCGCTGTCCGAAGCCAAGGGGCTGGCAGCGCAACTGGAGCGCGACTGGCCGGGTGTGGTGGTCAGCGACATCCGCATGCCGGGCATGGACGGTCTCGAATTGCTGAGCGAGTTGCACGCCCAGGATCCCGAGCTGCCAGTGCTGCTGATCACCGGCCACGGCGATGTGCCGCTGGCCGTGCAGGCGATGCGTGCCGGGGCTTATGACTTCCTCGAAAAACCGTTCGCCAGCGACGCCCTGCTCGACAGCGTGCGCCGCGCCCTGGCCGTGCGCCGCCTGGTGCTGGACAACCGCAGTCTGCGTCTGGCCCTCAGCGATCGCAATGAACTGAGCGCGCGTCTGGTCGGCCACTCGACACCGATGTTGCGCCTGCGCGAGCAGATCGGCGCGTTGGCGGCGACCAAGGCTGATGTGTTGATCCTTGGCGAAACCGGGGCTGGCAAAGAAGTCGTCGCTCGGGCATTGCATGACCTGTCGAGCCGCCGCAACGGCCCGTTCGTGGCGATCAATGCCGGGGCGCTGGCTGAATCAGTCGTGGAAAGTGAACTGTTCGGTCATGAGCCAGGCGCGTTCACTGGCGCGCAAAAACGCCGGATCGGCAAGTTTGAATTCGCCAATGGCGGTACGTTGTTCCTCGATGAAATCGAAAGCATGAGCATGGACGTGCAGGTGAAGTTGCTGCGCATGCTGCAGGAGCGCGTCGTTGAACGTTTGGGCGGCAATCAGCTGATTCCGCTGGATATCCGTGTGATCGCCGCGACCAAGGAAGATCTGCGCCAGGCCGCTGATCAGGGCCGCTTCCGTGCCGACTTGTATTACCGTCTCAACGTCGCGCCATTACGCATTCCCCCGCTGCGCGAACGTGGCGAAGATGCGCTGGTGCTCTTCCAGCATTACGCCGATGAAGCCAGCGCCCGCCACGGCTTGCCGCCGCACGAACTGCAACCGGCACAACGTGCCCTGCTGCTACGCCACACTTGGCCTGGCAACGTGCGCGAGTTGCAGAACGCGGCCGAACGTTTCGCCCTTGGCCTGGAACTGGCGCTGGATAACACCGGCACCGAAGGGGGTGGCGCGACCGTGGAAGTCATCGCCGGCGGCCTTAGCGAGCAAGTGGAAAACTTCGAGAAGTCGCTGATCGCCGCCGAACTGTCGCGCTCCCACAGCTCCGTGCGCAGCCTTGCCGAAGCGCTGGGCATTCCGCGCAAGACGCTGCACGACAAACTGCGCAAGCACGGCTTGAGCTTTGCCGACAGCGGCGCCCACGGAGATGAAGCCGAATGAACCGCGACAGTCGCTATCTGGAATCGGTCCTGCATCACGACATTCCCCTGACTCAGGCGATGGGCCTCAAAGTGCTCGACTGGCAGGCGCAGCAGCTGAGTCTGCACTTGCCGCTGGATGCCAACGTCAACCACAAAAGCACCATGTTCGGCGGCAGTCTCTACTGCGGGGCAGTGCTGGCCGGTTGGGGCTGGCTGCATTTGCGCCTGAAGGAAGAAGGGATCGAGGACGGGCACATCGTGATTCAGGAGGGGCAGATCAGTTATCCCCTGCCAGTGACGGGGGATGCCACGGCGATTTGCCCGGCGCCGGAGGCGGCGGTGTGGAAGAAGTTTCTGGCGATGTATCAGCGTTATGGACGGGCGCGGTTGACGTTGAATACGCGGATCGTCAATTCCGGGAATGATGAGGACGCCGTGACGTTTAGCGGGCAGTACGTTTTGCATCGTTAAAGCAAAGATCGCAGCCTGCGGCAGTTCCTACAGGTTTATCCATGTAGCTGCCGCAGGCTGCGATCTTTTGATCTTAACCGCGGGCCAACTCCAACAACCTCGCTCGCCACGCTGCCTTCGCCGGCAGCGCCAAAAAGAACTCGTTCAGCAACGATTCCCGCGCCGGATAGCAGAACGCGTCACCGCGCAAATCCAGCACCTCACCGCCCGCGCCTTCCAGCACACCCTGCGCCGCCGCCGTGTCCCACTGCGAAGTCGGTGCCAGGCGCGGATAACAATCCGCCGCACCCTCGGCCAGCAGGCAGAACTTCAACGAACTGCCGATATTGGCCAATTGCAGCTCACCCAGACTGGCGCTGAGTCCTGCGAGCAAGCGCTCCTGCTCGGGGCTGGAATGCCGACGACTGGCAACCACGGTGAACGCTTCGCCCGGCGCCGGTACGTCGCGCACCTTAATCGAAACCGGTGTACCGCCCTTGTCACAGCGCCACGCGCCCAACCCGTTACCACCGACGTAATAACGACCGTTGGTCGGCATCGACACCACACCAAACACCACCCGGCCGTTTTCGATCAGGGCGATGTTGACGGTGAACTCCTCACTGCCACTGATGAACTCTTTGGTGCCATCCAGCGGATCCACCAGCCACCAGCGCTGCCAGCCGGCGCGCACGCTTCGCGGGATATCGGCGTCCTCTTCGGACAGCACCGGAATGCTCGGATCCAGCGCCGTCAGACCGGCAACGATCAGGTGATGCGCGGCCAGGTCCGCAGCGGTCACCGGCGAATCATCGGACTTGGCCGTGACTTCAACGCCTGCGCGCCAGAACGGCAAAATCGCTTCGCCTGCCTGCAATGCCAGCTCGATCACTGGCGCCATCAACGGGTGCGGGAAATTCATCAAACGCTCACTCATAACTGAAAACACCGCGCTGGCTCAGCAGGTCGCGGGTCAAATAAAGCGCCGCCAGTGCGCGCCCTTCGGAGAACTGCGGATTCAGCGCCAGCGCCGACAACTCACGCAGATTGACCTTGTCGACCCGCATCGGCTCGGGCTCATCGCCCTCCAGACGTTCCTCGTACAGATCGGTGGCCAGCACCACCTGAATCTTCTGGCTCATGTAACCGGGCGACAGCGACAGCTCGGTCAGATGTTCCAGTTGCCGCGCGCCGAAACCCGCCTCTTCCTTGAGTTCACGCTCGGCCGCCGCCAACACATCTTCGCCCGGCTCGATCAAACCTTTAGGCAAGGACAACTCGTATTCGTCAGTGCCGCCGCAGTATTCCTCGACCAGCACCGCGTGCTCGGCATCGAGCATCGCCACGATCATCACCGCGCCGTATCCCGCACCCTTGCCGACCAGCCGCTCGTAAGTGCGCTCCACGCCGTTGGAAAAACGCAGCTTCAGTTCTTCGACGCAAAACAGGCGGCTGGTGGCGACGATTTCGCGGGCAAGTACAGTGGGTTTCTGGCGCATGCAAAGCTCCTTGGCGTGAACGCGCTACTATAACGCGGCTTTCCCGATTGTTTACGTCGGATATCTTTTCACCGTTCGAGACGTTGCCATGCCTTCATTACCGTGGTCCGACATCGATACCGTTCTGCTGGACATGGACGGCACGTTGCTGGATCTGCACTTCGATAACCATTTCTGGCTGGAACATCTGCCCCAACGTTACGCCGATCTCCACGGGATCAGCCGGGCCATGGCCGAGATGGAATTGCAGCCGCTGTTCGAGCGACATGCCGGTCAATTGCAGTGGTATTGCCTGGATTTCTGGAGCGCGGAGCTGAAGTTGTCAGTGCGTGAATTGAAGCAGGAAACCGCGCACCTCATCGCCCTGCGCCCGGATGCCGATACCTTTCTGGCGGCAATAAAACGGGCCGGCAAACGGGTGATCATGATCACCAACGCGCACCGTGATTCGCTGTCGTTGAAGCTGGAGCGGATTGAACTGGCGCCGTACTTCGAGCGGTTGATCAGTTCGCACGATTACGGTTACCCCAAGGAGAACCCGCAGTTCTGGGATGCCTTGCAGACGGATATCGGTTTTGATCCGGCGCGCAGTCTGTTCATCGACGACACCTTGCCGATTCTGCGCAGTGCGCGGGATTTCGGTGTGGCGCACTTGTTGGCGGTCAAAGAACCGGACAGCCGCAAAGGGCCGAAAGATACTGCGGAGTTTGCAGCGGTCGAGGATTACCGCGACCTCATTTCCGGTTTATGAAGATCCATTGTGGCGAGGGGATTCATCCCCGATGGGCAGCGCAGCGGCCCTGGTTTTTTTGCGCCTGCTGCGCAGCCGGTCGGGGATAAATCCCCTCACCACAGGATCTTGCAGATTACTCAGGGATGCGCAGTGTCTGCCCCGGATAGATTTTGTCCGGATGTTTGAGCTGCGGTTTGTTGGCCTCGAAAATCTTGTTGTACTGGTTGGCGTTGCCATACACCGCGAGAGAAATCGCGCTGAGGGTGTCGCCTTTTTTCACCACGACAAACCGGGCGGCAGCCACCACTGGCCCGGTTACCGTGATCTGATCGTCAACACCGCTGACGCCGGCGACGTTACCCAATGCCAACAGAATCTTTTCCTTTTCTTCCTGACTTGAAGCTTCACCGGTGGCGATCACCTTCTCGCCCTCGACTTTGACCTGGATCTTGGAAGTATCAATTCCCGACAACGCGTCCTGCACATGCTTGGTCAGCGCATCACCGTTGGCCTCGGCCTTGTCCGGCGTCAGCGCATCGAGAATTTTCTCACCGGCTTCTTTGATAAAACTGAATAAGCTCATCGTGTTCACTCCATGGAATAAAAGGGTCGTCGACCAAGACTAGACCACCACGGACAAACCCGGTTCCAAGCCGACCAATGACCCTGCCGCCCCCCAAGCGGTAGAATCACCAACCCCCGCCGCCACCCTTCGGAGCGAAGATGGACATCAAGCAGCTGAAATTCCTCATCGCCCTCGACGAAACCCGCCACTTCGGCCAAGCCGCCGCGCGCTGCCATATCACCCAGCCGACCCTGTCGATGCGCCTGCGTAGCCTTGAAGAAGAGCTCGATCTGCCGCTGGTCAACCGTGGCCAGCGTTTCGAAGGCTTCACCGCGCCGGGCGAACGGGTGCTGGCGTGGGCGCGTACGGTGTTGGCGGCTTATGACGGTTTGCAGGCGGAGGCGGCGGCGTGTCGCGGCAACCTGATCGGCACGCTGCGCTTGGGCGTGGTGCCGCTGTCGAGCTTCGATCCGTTGCCGCTGATGCAACGCCTGCACGCCGCGCACCCGGATCTGCGTTTCGAACTGTCGGCGCTGAGTTCCGAGCAGATCCTCGAGCATCTGGCGAACAATCGCATCGACCTTGGCGTGTCTTATCTGGATCGTCTGGATAACGAACGCTTCGAAGCCCTGGCTTTAAGCGAAACCCGCATGGGCCTGCTCTACGACCAGCGCTCGTTCACTTTTGGCGAGGCGCCGTTAAGCTGGGAATCGTTGATCGAACTGCCGTTGGGCATGCTGACCAGCGGCATGCATTTTCGCCAGTCCATCGACCACAACTTCCACAGCCGTAACCTGACGCCGCAGCCGTTGCTGCAAACCGACGCTGTGCATCAATTGTTACAAGCCGTACACAACGGCTTTTGCTGCGCGATCATGCCGCTCGACGGAGGCCTCGAAAAGCTTACCGATCACCTGCGCCTGCAACCGATCGAAAACGCTCAAACCCTCGCGTCGCTGGGCCTGATCATGCGCCGTGGTGCCCCGCGTTCGGCGCTGGCCGAAGCCTGTTTTGCGCTGTATCAAAAATCACCAGGCGAGTCTTGATCGACGGCATCTATCGGAAGATCGACATTAGCGATTAGACGCGACATCTTGCCGCGCCTAGTCTTAGCGTTGATCAATCCGTCGGTGATGCCATGAACGCCAAGCGCCCAGCCTGCGCGGCGCCTGCACTTGAAACGCCCGCGCCCGCCGCCAGCCAGACCTACAGTTACAGCGATTTGCCCCTCGAGGAATCGGCCAGCACCGCGCTGGCCGAGGAAGTCGCGTTGGCGATCGCCTACAACGGCATCAGCCAGGCGGTCATGCTGGTGACGCCGACCGACCTTGAAGACTTCATCGTCGGCTTCAGCCTCGGCAGCGGCATCATCGAAGATGCTACCGATATCTATGACCTGCAACTGACTGGCGCAGGCTCGGCGCAATACGCGCAAGTGACCATCGCCAACCGTGCCTTCTGGAACCTCAAACAACAACGTCGCCAGTTGGCCGGCACCAGTGGTTGCGGCTTGTGCGGCGTCGAAGCGGTGGAACAAGCGCTGCCCGATCTCAAAGTGTTGGCCGGCACGCCGTTGCCACCGCTTGCATGGCTCGACGGTTTGCGCCAGCGCATCGGCGCGTTCCAGCCGCTCGGCCAGCACTGCGGTGCGGTGCATGCGGCGGTGTTCATGAACGCCAGCGGTGAACTGCTGCTCGGGCGCGAAGACATCGGCCGGCACAACGCCCTCGACAAGCTGATCGGCGGGCTGATCCGCCAGAAGATATCCACAGAAGGCGGACTGGCGATTGTCACCAGCCGTTGCAGCCTCGAATTGATCCAGAAAGTTTTGCGCGCCGGCATCCAGACCCTGGTCAGCCTGTCCGCCCCCACAGGCCTTGCCGTGCAATGGGCCCGTCGACACAACCTCAATCTCATCCACCTGCCGCAGAAAAGTGCGCCGCGGGTGTATAGCCCCGCGATGGAGAATCAAGCGTGAGCCAACATCATCAAGCCGACCAGAAACCTGTCCCGCGCTACAAGCCTTACAAAGGTGCAGCCGGCGGCTGGGGTGCCCTGATCAGTGTGGCCCAGGCCTGGTTGACCAGCGACAACGCGCTGAAAAACCTGCGCATGATGCTCAAGACCAACCAGAACGGCGGCTTCGATTGCCCGGGTTGCGCCTGGGGCGATTCGCCGGAAAGCGGCATGGTCAAATTCTGCGAGAACGGCGCCAAAGCGGTGAACTGGGAAGCGACCAAGCGCCGGGTGGATGCCAAATTCTTCGCCAAACACAGCGTGACTTCGCTGCTGGAGCAGAGCGATTACTGGCTTGAGTATCAGGGCCGCCTGACCGAGCCGATGGTCTACGACGCCGAGACCGATCGTTACAAACCGATCGCTTGGGACGACGCGTACGCCCTGATCGCCAAACATCTGCAAAATCTGCCGAGCCCGGATCTGGCCGAGTTCTACACCTCGGGTCGCGCCAGCAACGAAGCGGCGTATCTGTATCAGCTGTTCGTGCGCGCCTTCGGCACCAACAATTTCCCTGACTGCTCGAACATGTGCCACGAAGCCAGCGGTGTGGCGTTGGCGCAAAGTGTCGGCGTCGGCAAAGGCACCGTAACTTTCGACGATTTCGAACACGCCGATGCGATTTTCGTCTGGGGCCAGAACCCGGGCACCAACCACCCGCGAATGCTCGAACCGCTGCGCGAAGCAGTGAAACGCGGCGCTCAGGTAGTGTGCATCAACCCGCTGAAAGAACGCGGTCTGGAACGCTTCCAGCACCCGCAACACCCGATCGAAATGCTCACCAACGGCGACAAGCCGACCAACACCGCGTATTTCCGCCCGGCACTGGGCGGCGACATGGCAGTGCTGCGCGGCATGGCCAAGTTCCTGCTGCAATGGGAACGCGATGCGCAGAAGGCTGGCGCCCCGGCCGTTTTCGACCACGACTTCCTCAACGCCCACAGCGCCAATGTGCTGGAGTACCTCGGCGTTGTCGACGACACGTCATGGGAGCAGATCGTCGAGCAATCCGGCCTGACCCTGGTGGAAATCGAGCAAGCGGCGCGCATGTACGCCAAAGGCAAGAACGTGATCATGTGCTGGGCCATGGGCATCACCCAGCATCGCCATTCGGTGCCGACCATTCAGGAAATCGCCAACCTGATGTTGCTGCGTGGCAATATCGGCAAGCCGGGCGCGGGCCTGTGCCCGGTGCGCGGCCACAGTAACGTGCAGGGCGACCGCACGATGGGCATCAATGAACGTCCGCCGGTGGCGTTTCTTGATTCGCTTGAGCGTCGCTTCCAGTTCAAGGTGCCGCGTGAAAACGGCCACAACGTGGTCGAGGCAATCCATGCGATGGCCGAGGGCCGCGCCAAAGTCTTTATCGGGCTGGGCGGCAACTTCGCCCAGGCCACGCCGGACAGCCCGCGCACGTTCGCGGCGCTGAGCAATTGCGACCTGACCGTGCAGATCAGCACCAAGCTCAACCGCAGCCATCTGGCTCACGGTAAAGACGCGCTGATCCTGCCGTGCCTCGGCCGTACCGACATCGACATCCAGACTGAAGGCCCGCAAGCCGTCACCGTGGAAGACTCGTTCAGCATGGTCCACGCCTCCAACGGCCAGTTGCAGCCGCTATCGAATCAGATGCGCTCGGAACCGTCGATCATCGCCGGCATCGCCGCCGCGACCCTGGGCAGCAAACCGGTGGACTGGAACTGGCTGGTGGCCGATTACGGGCGTATCCGCGAGCTGATCGCCGACACCATTCCCGGCTTCAAGGAGTTCAACGAGAAGGTCAAAAATCCGGGCGGCTTCTACCTCGGCAACAGTGCTGGCGCGCGCAAATGGAACACGCCATCGGGCCGCGCCAATTTCCGCCCGAATCTGCTGCCGAAGGATCTGGTACACGAACGCACCCGCGCGACCGGACAGTTGCCGGATCTGATCCTGCAATCGATGCGCTCCCACGATCAGTACAACACCACGATTTACGGCCTCGACGACCGTTATCGCGGGGTGAAAGGTCAGCGTGATGTGTTGTTCGTCAACGAAGCCGACATTATTCGCCTGGGCTTTCGGCCGGGGCAGAAGGCTGACATCGTTTCGATCTGGGACGATGGTCGTGAGCGTCGGGTGAAGGGCTTCACGCTGTTGGCGTTTGATATTCCGGCTGGACAAGCTGCTGCTTATTACCCGGAAGTGAACCCGCTGGTGCCGCTGGAAAGCACTGGGGATGGTAGCCATACGCCGACATCCAAGTTCATTGCGATCCGGTTGGAAGCGGCAAGCGAGACCGGGTTGATCATGGCCAAGTCCGCTTAAAGGCTGCGATCTTTTTTCTTTTGATCGTTCCCACGCTCTGCGTGGGAACGCAGACCGGGACGCTCCGCGTCCCAATAGCAGACGCGGAGCGTCCAAGGATGCGTAACCACGCATAGCATGGTTACGATCAACGCTTGTTTTTTGCGTTTCCATCGCCCACAAAAAAGGCCGCTTTTTCAAAAAAACGGCCTGTCCGAAGTAGCTAAAGACCGGCGAAAATCGCTTAAGTTCCGCCCATAAAACAGTAACTTACGCTTTTGTATACAAGTCGTGCTATTCGTCGGATTTCGATTGTCACGCTTGTTACACAGCCTCAGGATCGGCGCCGTCATCCCTTTGAGGCTCATCTATGAAGTTCTCCTCGATTCTCTTGTTGTCCCTTGGCCTGGTCAGTGGTTTTGCTTCCGCCGGCGGCACCACCGAAGCAGGTGTGGGCGGCGCATTGGGCGGGGTTCTTGGCTCGGTCGTCGGTCAGTCGTTAGGCGGCAATACAGGTTCCACCATCGGCGCAGCCCTGGGCGGCGCGGGTGGTAGTGCGGTAGGCGCAGACAAACGCAGCCGTGGCGAAGCCGCCATTGGCGGTGCGTTGGGCGCGGCCGGCGGTAACGTGGTTGGCCGCAGCATGGGCGGCACCACCGGCAGCCTGATCGGCTCCGCAGCAGGTGGCGGCGCCGGTGGCGCGCTGGGTAACTACATGGGCAACAAAAGCGATGACGATGATCGTCGCTATGATCGCCGTCACGATGACCGTCGCTACTATCGCGACCGTCACCCGGGTCGCGGCCACGCTTATGGCCACCGCAAACATCACAAGTATCGCGACTGAGGCCTAAACACCTCGTTGGCCGGTAAAGCAAAAATCGCAGCCCTAGGGCTGCGATTTTTTTTACTTTTTTCACACCACCAATCTTTCCAGCGCCCCGCGTAACCCGGCAGGAATCGGCACTGGCTGATTGCTCGCCCGATCGACAAACACGTGCACGAAACGCCCGGCGGCACACGCTTCGCTTTCGCCGACCTTGAATACCGCCAGTTCATACTGCACCGAACTGTTGCCCAACTTGCCGACCCGCAAACCGATCTCGATCAGATCAGGGAAAGCGATCGAGGCGAAGTAATCGCACGCCGAACTGACCACAAAACCCACCACCTCACCGTCATGGATATCCAGCCCGCCAACCTGAATCAGGTAAGTGTTCACGGCCGTGTCGAAGAAGCTGTAATAGGTGACGTTGTTGACGTGACCGTAGGCGTCGTTGTCGTGCCAGCGCGTGGTGATTGGCTGGAAGTGCGGGTAGTCAGAGCGTTGGTTCATGCGTAGTTCTCGTATTGGGCGTTCTCACGCTGACCGTGAGAACGCCCACTATACCTGTGGGAGCGGGCTTGCCCGCGAAGGCGCCGGCACAGGCGCCACATCATTCACCGGTCAGCAAACCCCTTCCCATGCGCCGCCAACTCACCAATCAACCGCGTCGGTTTCCACTGATCGCCCTGCCGCGTCTCCAGCGCCAACAAGCGCTGATGAATATCCGCAAGCCCCTGCTGATCCGCCCAGGCCATCGGCCCGCCCTGGTCCGCCGGGAAGCCATAGCCATTCAGATACACCAGATCGATGTCATGGGCCGACTCGGCAATGCCTTCCTGCAGAATCTTCGCGCCCTCGTTGACCAGCGCCAGCAGACAACGCTCAAGAATCTCTTCCGGGCCGATCTCACGACGCTGAAAGCCCAGACTTTCGCTGACCTGCAATACCAGCGCATCAACCTCAGGATCATGCTCAGCCTGACGACTGCCCGGCTCATAGTGGTAGTAACCATTTGCCGGACTTCTGCCCAAACCGCCCCATCTCGCACAAGCGGTTATCCACCTGAACCTCAGGCGCGTCCTGGCCTTTGCCGGCCAGCTCACGCGCACGCCACTCCAGATCGATACCGACCACGTCGTACATGCGGAACGGTCCCATCGCAAAACCGAAGCCCTGCAACGCCGCATCAACCTGCTGTGGATAAGCGCCTTCAAGCAGCATCTTGCGCGCCTCCAGCACATACGGATGCAGCATGCGGTTGCCGATAAAACCGTGACAGTTGCCGGAGACCACACTGACCTTGCCCATACGCTTGCCCAGCGCCAACGCAGCTTCCAGCGCTGCCGGCGAAGTCTGCGCGCCGCGAACGATTTCCAGCAGCTTCATGATGTGCGCCGGGCTGAAAAAATGCAGGCCCAGCACTTGCTCAGGTCGTTTGGTTGCGGCAGCAATCGCATCGATATCCAGCGCCGACGTATTACTCGCCAATAGAGCCTCAGGCTTGAGCAAGCCATCCAGTTCGCGAAAGATCTTCTGCTTGAGCTCAAGGTTTTCGTAGACCGCCTCGATCACCAGATCGACATTGCGGATCGCCGTGTAATCGGCCGCCGCGCTGACCCGCGCGAGACGCGCATCAGCCTCGGCCTGATCGATCCGCCCCTGACGCACGTTATGTGCATAAGTATCGGCAACGGTTGCGAGCGCCTGCTCAAGCATCTGTGGATTGTTATCCACCCATTGCACCGTCACGCCGGCATTGGCCAGGCACATGACAATGCCACGCCCCATGGTGCCCGCACCGATCACCGCCGCCTGCTGAATATCGAATGTCTGGCTCATGTTGTTCTCTTGTTGGCGATCCAAAGACTGGTCTCACCATAGTCAGCCAACGACGGTTTTTGAAGTTTATTACCGTGATGATCGACATTCAGCGGATGGATGCAGCCTCAGAGATGTGCTTGAACCCAACCCCGCACTTCGGCATACGGATACTCCTCCAACGCCGCATAACCGGAAATCGCTCGCGCCTTGAGCTTGGTAAACAGCGGCACACTGATCCCGCACAAAAACCGCGTCAGCCGTTCCGACGTCGGTGCATTGCCCGTGTGCTGCTCATGCCTGTGGATAAAGTCACTGCACAGCGCGGCAAAATTTTTATCCACAAGCGCTGGCAACTCCGGTGGCGCTGGCAGTCGAGCGACATGCCCATGACACACCGAACAATGCCCGCAGCGCTCAGGCGCATCGTGATCACCGAAGTACTCCGCCAGCCGATAACCCAAACAGCGTTCAGTGGCGAACACATCGAGCATCGCGTGAATCCGCGCGACTTCCGTCTGCTCATGGCGGGTGAAGTAATCGTGTAACTCACCGCTCAACACGTCGCTGTCAAAATCGCTTTGCAGCAGGCTGTAGACCTCGGTCATCTGCTTGCTCTCGAGCTCGACCCAGCCCTTCTCCTGGAAATAATCCAGCGCCTTCACCACCCGATTACGCTCAGCCGAATACTGCGAATACATCGCCTCGAAATTCACCGTGGCCCAGGTGCGCGCACGGGTCGACGTCTGGATAAGCGCCGCGACAAACTCCCGACGTTCACCCTCGAAACGCTCAAGCAGCGCCTCAGGCTCCAGCAAGTATTTGAAGCGGTATTCGGCGTAATACGCGTAGCGCGGGGCAATCAAGCCACGCAGCTCCAATTGCACGAGCAAGGTCTTCAGCGGCAACGCGCGGATGTTGCTGTGATCCGCCAGCGGTCCGAGCAGAAACTCCCACTGCCCTTCCGGTTCCGAGGCCTTCAGTTCATCGAGCACATAGCGAATGCCGTCGCGCTCCGGGGTGTCGCCGTAAACGAAGTTTTCCAGCACATTGAGACTGTCACGGTTGGCCAGCACCAGGCAGTCCGACGGCTGCCCGTCACGCCCGGCGCGGCCGATTTCCTGACTGTAGTTTTCGATGGATTTAGGCAGGTCGAAATGCACCACATTGCGTATGTCGCTCTTGTCGATGCCCATGCCGAAAGCGATGGTAGCGACGATGCAATTGGACTGACCGGCCATGAAGCGTTTCTGGATGGCTTCGCGTTTATCGTGGGGAAGACCGGCGTGATAGGCCTCGGCCTGAATGCCGTTGCGCTCAAGGTGTTCGGCGATGTGCTCGGCGGTTTTCTGCAAGGTCACATAGACGATGCTGGGCTGGCCCGGACGCTCGGCCATCCACTCCACCAGACGCCGCCGCTTGTCCTGCCCGCGCACCGGTTCCACCAGCAGATTGAGATTGGGCCGATAGAAACCGGTCGTCACCACATCATCGGCGGCAATGGCAAATTTGGCCTGCATGTCGGCGATGACTTTTGGCGTTGCCGTAGCCGTCAACAGCAGGGTTTGCGGGATGTTGACCTGCTTTTGGTAGTCCGGCAGCTTGAGGTAATCGGGTCGGAAATTGTGCCCCCACTCCGAGATGCAGTGCGCCTCGTCCACCACCAGCAACGAGATCGGCACCTGCTGCAAAAAGTTGCGGAAGCGCTCGTTTTTCAGGCGCTCCACGGAGATCATCAGAATCTTCAATTCGCCCGAACGGGCGCGGGCCATCACGTCATTGGCGTCATCGCGGCTCTGCGCCGAATCGATGCTGCCCGCCGAAATGCCGTGGCGTTGCAGAAACGCCAGTTGATCCTGCATCAATGCGAGCAACGGCGAGACCACCAGCGTCAGATTCGGCAGCATCAGCGCCGGTAACTGATAGCAAAGAGACTTGCCAGAACCCGTGGGGAAAATCGCCGCTGCCGAGCGCCCGGCCAGCACCGCGCTGATCGCGGTCTCTTGTCCGGGGCGAAACTGTGGATAACCAAAAACCTGTTCCAGGGTGTTGTGCATTCGCTGTCACTCCTTTGACCGCTGCCATGCCAACAGCCTAGCGGGCGATCGCAGCGAGTCGAGAAAAGGTCGGGGGGCAAATCGATACGAGATGATACAGCCCCGGAGGCCTGGCCACTGGCTGAAACAAACGCCACGATTTGTTTATCGCGGTGTTTGCCGACATCGCGATAGCGTGCCCGCTCCACCTCCGTATCACGCCCGGACGGCTGATGCGCGCAAACATTTCAAAGGAGTGATCATGCACTACAGATTGAAGTTAGCCCTCGTCCTCACCTTCACCGCCCTGATGTTGGGCGGATGCATGCGAGGACCCGAAGACCTTCCGCAGTTCGCCATTTCAGCGACACCGCAAGTCCTCACCGAAACCTGACCTTCACTCAGGGCAGCAGCACCGCCACGCGCAACTGCTCGTTCAATACCTGCTCATGCACGCTCAGGCTCTTGCTCGCCCACAGCGCATGGGCCGGGCTGATATCGCCCGTGAACGCCGCCGCCAACTGACGCAGGTCGGCGACGCTGCGCACCTGCGGACAAAACGGCTGTTCGGCACAGTCCTGACTGGCGTTGCGATAAGTGCTCAGCAAGTGATCCCACAGACCATCGCGCACCTGCCTGATCGATTTGAGCTGCACTTGCGGCACACCCAAACGTTGCTTCAGACCCGATTCGTCGAGCGATTCACTGGCGAGCAAGTCTTTGCCGAACATCAGCACTTCGGCGCGCGAAGCCGTGTCGACATTCGCCTGGCTGTTAAGCGCCTCCGGCCAACCGGTTCGATCCAGATAATTCAATACCAGCGAATTGCCGGGCTCTGCGGCCATCGTCAAACGGCAACCGCTGACCCATAGCAATACAATCGAGGCCATTCGTAGCCACTGCATACCTAATTCCCTTTAAGCGCGTATCGGACGTTTGGAAACGTCCCACAGATTCTGGCGCGCAAGATACAGAGGTTTGGTCGGAAGCGCCTGACAAACCCGTAGGAAACTTCCCGCCTAAGGGTTTTGCCTTGAAAACGCCATGAAAACACGTAAGGCAAATGCCCGAACCCAGGAAAAACCCCTACGAACTCTGTCCATCCCGGCTGTCTTGTTCCACCGCGCGACGCCCTCCTATAGTGACCGGCGCGACTGAATCGCACTGTAGCGACTTCTAAAAGGACAGCCTTAATCCATGACCTCACTGCACTCACCCAGCAACCGCTACCGCCGTTTGAAAACCAGCTACGGCGAAAATCCGGTGCTGGTTATCGACACCGACGCCTGCCATGAGGACTTGCTGGATGCGGCTCAACAACGTCTGTGCGCCGCCGGCAATCTACTGGAAACTCTTTACTGCATGTGTTTCAAACAAGCGGACGTTAAAGACATTCCAAACATCATCACTGCGCTTTATTTATTGACTCAAGACGGCTGCGAACTATTAGAAGTTGCAAAACTGAAAGCCGCACACCGCCAGCACACCCCTTAAACAACAAACCTGGAAACAACCAACTCGCCGATGCCATCGTCAACGCCCAGGAGCAATACCGGGCCATGGAAGAGTGTTCGTACACCTACTTCACCGAAATGGACCAGGGCGAACGCCGTGTGTCCCTGGGCGGCAGAGACGTCCAGTTCTCAGCGGTGAAAGGCACGATTTACACCCCCGCAACCGGGCTGAACACCACCGTGCTGGATGTGGCGACGAGTCGGCATGTTCGTTGATGGCGAGGATCGGTGAGCCGGCGAAAAAACCTACAGCAATGCCCTATCCGGTATTCGTCCCGTTCCTACAAACACAGACTCCCTTGCCGCCTATCGCGGCTTGGTAAGTCAAATCTATAGTCGTGACTGTCGCTGCCAAATCAGCGACTCGGGTTTGGTCACCTGAAATTGAGAGAGAGAAACTGCGCATGCCCTTGTATGCTTGCCGCCATCTATTGTGCGGCATGCTTTATGGCGGCTGTGTTTGGGACGCTTCGGCGTACACGGAGTTCTCTCTCTCTGGTTGACCAACCCGAACACAGTCGCCTCCCATCGTTTGGTCATGATGGCGGCGGCTATTGGAACGCCTATAGAGAGAAGAACAATGAAAAAATGGACCCAGTTCACCACCGATCGCTACCGCCCACTCGAATCCAACCTCACCGACACCAAGCCCCTGATCATCGACACAGCGGCCAACCCGCAAGACATCCTCGAATGCGCCGTCCAGCGCCTGCGCGCGTCAAGCGACCTGCTAAAAACCCTCTACTGCCTCAGCTTCAAACAAGCCGACGTCGAAGACATCCCCCACATCACCCACGCCCTCTATCTGCTGACGCAGGATGGCTGTGACCTGCTGCAAGTCGCGCAGCAGCAGATGCTCAATTGGAAAGCACCCGCCTGAAAAAAATCTCAGGCAGATGCGCGCTCAAATAACTAGCGCCTGCCTGACCAAAGAACATGGATGCTGCACACCCGGCGTCCAGCACAGGAGTTGAATTTTGCAAACTATTATTGATTGCGTACGATGGGAGCCATTGTTCAACCAAGAGCTCGCCTTCATGACCACTGAAACCATTGATCACAGTACTCTCGCGCGATTGTTTGAGAATGGTTCGATCAGTAGCGCACATATCGTCGCCAAACCCGGTGGCTGGTCAATTCAGATTCAGCAAGGAAACAAGGAATATTCACTGGCAGCACAACGCAGTGGTCAGGTGCGACTGTTCAAGCGGTTCGAAACACTGGTGACCTACCTGCAAGGAGTAGGTATCAATCACTTCGATGTGGACGCCTCCAGCTATGACCCTCTGCAGATAAAAACCTATGCCCGCCCTGATCGCGCCGAAGCGATGAAACAAGCTCATGAAGCTGCGGCATATGAAGAATGGGTCAAGCAACAGGTACAAATCAGCATTGATGACCCAAGACCCAGCGTCAGCGATGAAGACGCTCGCAGGATATTTGCCGCCAAGCGGGATGCTCTGCGTCAGCGAGTACGTTGATGAGGTTGGTCTGGCGCCAAGAGGCGCTGGATGACCGAGAAAACATCATGGAGCGTATCGGCCAGGAAAATCCCGCTGCAGCGATTAAGCTCGATGAGCTTTTCGAATCGAAGGGAGAAAGCGTCCGCCAGCAGCCAGCTTTATACAAAAGAGGTATCGCGCAAGGCACCCGCGAAATGGTTGTCACCCCAAACTACTACATCATCTACACAATCAAAGTTGATGCTGTGGAGATGCTGCGAGTACTGCATACCAGGCGGCAATGGCTATGAAGGCTGAAGAGAAGAAGAACGGCGTATAGAGTTCGCGGCTACTTAAGTGGCATTATTCTGGCTGTTTAACGCGAACGCTGCGGGAATAATGGCAGTTGATCTGATAATGACACCCAACCCATCACCCACAAAAAAGCCGCCCTCAAGAGGCGGCTTTTTCACTCACCAGAACTAAGTCTTACAACTTCGGCCCAGCGGCCTTGATCGCGTCGCTCACTTCGAACTTCTTGAAGTTCTCGATGAACAGACCGGCCAATGCCTTGGCAGCCTCGTCGTATGCAGCCTTGTCAGCCCAGGTGTTGCGTGGGTTGAGCAGGTTGGTTTCAACGCCCGGTACGGCCAGTGGCACGTCGAGGTTGATGGTGTCGAGGTGCTCGGTGGCGGTACCGATTAGTGCGCCGCTCTGGATCGCTGCGATCACTGCACGGGTGGTCGGGATGTTGAAGCGTTTGCCGACGCCGTAGCCACCGCCGGTCCAGCCGGTGTTGACCAGGTAGACCTTGGAGCCGAAGCCGCGGATGCGCTTGATCAGCAGTTCTGCGTATTCACCAGCCGGACGCGGGAAGAACGGTGCGCCGAAGCAGGTGGAGAAGGTCGACTTGATGCCGCTGCCGGAACCCATTTCAGTCGAGCCCACCAGTGCGGTATAGCCGGACAGGAAGTGGTACGCCGCTTGTTCTTCGTTGAGGATCGACACTGGCGGCAGTACGCCGGTCAGGTCGCAGGTCAGGAAGATCACAGCGTTTGGCTCGCCGCCCAGGTTGTGCTCGGAACGCTTGGCAACGTGTTCCAGCGGGTACGCGGCGCGGCTGTTCTGAGTCAGGCTGACATCGGCGTAGTCGGCGTGCTTGGCGTCGTCGATGACGACGTTTTCCAGCACGGCGCCGTGCTTGATGGCTTTCCAGATGACCGGCTCGTTCTTCTCGGACAAGTCGATGCACTTGGCGTAGCAGCCGCCTTCGATGTTGAAGACAACGCCTTCGCCCCAGCCGTGTTCGTCGTCACCGATCAGGTAACGGCTTTCGTCGGCGGACAGGGTGGTTTTACCAGTGCCCGACAGACCGAAGAACAGGGTCACGTCGCCTTCTTCGCCGATGTTGGCGGCGCAGTGCATTGGCAGCACGTCAGCGGCCGGCAGCAGGAAGTTCTGCACGGAGAACATGGCTTTCTTCATTTCACCGGCGTAACGCATGCCGGCGATCAGCACTTTCTTCTGGGCGAAGTTGAGGATCACGCAACCGTCGGAGTTGGTGCCGTCACGCTCAGGCACGCATTCGAAGTTGGCCACGTTGAGCACTTGCCATTCTTCACGGCCAGCCGGGTTGTACTGGGCCGGGTTGATGAACAGGCAACGACCGAACAGGTTCTGCCAGGCAGTCTGGGTGGTCATTTTCACGGCCAGGTAGTGATCTTCGGCCGCACCTACATGAACGTGGGAAACAAAGTGCTCTTGCGCGTTGTTGAACGCCTCGACACGAGCCCACAGCGCATCGAACTTGTCGGCCGGGAACTTGCGGTTGATCGGGCCCCAGGCGATAGCGGCCTGGGTGGAAGGCTCTTCAACGATGAAACGGTCGACTGGCGAACGGCCGGTACGATGACCGGTGCGGACTACCAGAGCGCCGGTATCGGCAAGCTCGCCTTCACCGCGGTTCAGGGCTTCTTTTACCAGATCATCAACACTCAGATCGGTGTACACGGCGTTATTGGCTTGCGTCATGAGGTTCCCCGTCGGCCAGTGGCCGAGTGTGCTCCAAACGTTTTGTAGTAGAAAGTTGCGCACTACTACCGCGAAAAAAGTGGGCCGGATTATGCCAGAAAAGCCCAAAAAGAGTAGGGTCCTCCCGTCGTAACGGCGTAATTACGTCGTTGAGCAGTGAATTTACCTGCGCTGAACCGTTTTAGTGCCGGGTATCTGACGGGGTGTCGACGCCTGCGCCAGCGAACAATTGAGCGATATCGGCGGCATCAAACTCGTAACGTTCGTTGCAGAACTGGCAATCGATCTCGACTTTGCCACCCTGCTCAGCCACCAGCGCCTGCGCATCTTCCAGACCCAGACTGACCAGCGCAGTGCCCGAGCGTTCCCGCGAGCAGCTGCAGTGGAAGCGCAAGTTCTGCACATCAAACAGGCGCACTTGCTCTTCATGGTAGAGACGGTGCAGCACGGTTTCGTTGTCCAGGCTCAACAATTCATCGGCGCTCAGGGTGCTGGCCAGCGCGGTGATGTGCTGCCAACTGGCGGCGCGATCTTCTTCGTCCTTCAGACGATCGGCTGGCAGTTGTTGCAGCAGCAGACCACGGGCACGACGACCGTCGGCAAACAGCTTGAAGCGGGTACCAACCTGTTGCGACATGACGAAATAGTTGGTGAAACAGTCGGACAGGGTTTCGCCGTCGAGGTCGACGATGCCCTGATAGCGCTGGCCGACAGTCGGGTCGACAGTCAGGGCCAGGACGCCGTTGGGCATCAAGTCGCTGAGGGTCGCATCTGCCGCGATCTGATCGGCGTGGTAACGCGCCAGGCCACGGATTTCACGCTCGCTGGAGCACTCGATCATCAACATCGGGATCGGGCCTTCGGAACGCGCCTGCAGAATCAGCAAGCCGTCGAACTTCAGGGTACCTACCAGCAAAGAAGCGGCCGCCATCAATTCGCCCAGCAGTTGCGCAACCGGTTCCGGGTACGGGTGTTTGGCAAGAACTTCGGCGTAGCTGCGCTCAAGCGCAACCAGTTCGCCGCGGGTGTCGCTGTCATCGAAGATGAAGCGTTGGGTGAAATCGGTATCCGTCAGGTCGGTCATAGGTCTGGGTATCTGAAATTGATGACAAAATGGTTACAAAACGTGAAAATTTGCGTTTCTTGGCACCCTTTTTGGTGCCGACTGCTTAGCCATGGGAGGCATTTTATGAACAATCCGGGTTTGTTCCAATCAAGGTGGAACCTCGGCCGGCTGGTTCTGTGCAACGTAGTGCCATTAGCCCTACTGGCTTTCTGGTTATGGCCTACGGGCAACTCGCTGTGTGTGATTTTCGACGAGTGGCTGTTCCGCTCGCTCAATGCACCGCTGGCCAGCAACACGATATGGCTCCACATCTGGGCAATTGCAAGTCTGCGCCCGTTCGACATTGTGGTCGGGCTGATTCTGCTGATGCTGCTGATCAAGGGCGACTGGGTGTTCAAGGCGATTGATGTACGTCGGGCATTTTTCGGTTTTTTCTCGATCCTGCTGTTGATGGTGGTGATCCGCGCACTGTTTTCCAAATTCGCCGACCACATGGACTGGCAGCACAGCAGCCCGTCGATGGTGCTTGAAGGCGCCGTTCACCTGAGCGACTACTTTCCACATCTGGAGAAGACCTGGGAGCTGAAGGATCGCTCGAGCCAGAGCTTCCCCGGTGATCACGCTTCGGTGTTGCTGATCTGGGCACTGTTCATGGGCGTGTTCAGCCGCACGGCTGGCCAGTTCCTGACGATCTGGGGTCTGACCTTGCTGTTCATGCTGCCGCGACTGGTGGCCGGTGCACATTGGGGTCAGGACGATTACATCGGCGGTGTGTTGCTGGCGGTGTGGGCGTTGGGCTGGGGTTATTACACGCCGTTTGCGTATCACGCGGCGAATTTCTGGCTGAAGGTGACAGCGCCGATTTTCAATCTGCTCGGCAAACTGCCGGTTGTTTCGCGGATGAGTGTGATGCGTAGCGCCTGATATCGAATTGTTCATGGCGGGTGCCGCGCACTCGATTCGCGAGCAGGCTCGCTCCCACATTGGAATGCAATCTTCTGTGGGAGCGAGCCTGCTCGCGAAGAGGCAGTAACGCCCTACTCGCTGCTGCTGTTACCCCGAAACTTAAACAGATCCCGCCGCTGTTTCTTGCTCGGCTTGCCGTCGGTGCTCACGCCCAACGCACCCGCCTTGCGCATCGCCGCTGCCGCTTCGCGCTTTTCAACACTCACCTCGGTTTCTGCATATAGCGTCTGTGCCTCAGGCGCGCCACGACGCACGATCGACAAGGCTTCGACCCTCACCGTGCGCACTTCGAAGCCGGTGCGGATCTCGAATTCATCGCCGATGCGTGGCTCTTTGCCAGGCTTGCAGCGCTCGCCTCGACAATGCACCTTGCCACTCTCGATCGCAGCTTTGGCCAAGGCACGTGTTTTATAAAAACGCGCTGCCCATAGCCACTTATCGAGACGGACCTTGTCGTCCTCTTCGCTTTTTTGTGCCATGGAATGTCCTCATTCTGAAATATTGGTGAACTGTACTACCGTTTCTGTCGTGCCATGAATTGCAGCATCCCGGATTACAATGCATGCATTCCGGCGCCTGCTTCAGGGGCTGATAATCCGGGCTGTAGAAATCTGTCGCCTTTTAACCCTTATTCTGCGTGAATACCGCAAATCCGGCCCCTGCGGGCTGATCGGTTGTCACGGTTGAGCATTTTTTTGAAGACATTTGACCATTTGACCGTTGTCGGTCTGCGCGAGTGGGTGGCGCTCCCGGATTTGGGAGTCGCGGGCCTGCGAGCAAAAATCGACACCGGTGCCAGTACCTCCAGCCTGCATGCCACCGACATCGAGCCGTTCGAACGCGACGGCGAGAAGTGGGTGCGTTTCACCGCGCACCTGGGCACGGTGGTGCAGTTGCGTCACCGGCGCTGTGAAGCGCCACTGGTGACGCGCAAAACCATTAAAAGCTCCAATGGCCATGCCCAGGAACGCTATGTGATCAGCACGACGCTGGCTCTGGGTGATCGGGTCTGGCCGATCGAGTTCACCCTCGCCTGCCGCAAGTCCATGCGCTATCGCCTGTTGCTCGGTTCCAAAGCCTTGATCGACGGCCACCTGGTGGTCAATCCGGGCATCAAATATGTACAAGACAAGCCGGTGTTCCCGGTATCTACCTCCTCAACAGGTGTTGCATGAAGATCGCTGTGCTGTCGCGGAACCCGCGTCTGTATTCCACCCGTCGTCTGGTCGAAGCCGGCACCGAGCGCGGGCATGAAATGGTCGTGATCGACACCTTGCGCGCCTACATGAACATCGCCAGCCACAAGCCGCAGATCCACTATCGCGGCAAACCGCTGGAAGGCTTCGATGCGGTGATCCCGCGGATCGGTGCGTCGGTGACGTTCTATGGCTGCGCAGTGCTGCGTCAGTTCGAAATGATGGGGGTGTTTCCGCTGAATGAATCGGTGGCCATCGCCCGTTCGCGGGACAAATTGCGTTCTCTGCAATTGCTGTCACGACGTGGCATCGGTTTGCCGGTGACAGGTTTTGCCCACTCACCGGATGACATTCCCGACCTGATCGACATGGTCAATGGCGCGCCATTGGTGATCAAAGTGCTGGAAGGCACTCAGGGTATTGGTGTGGTGCTGTGTGAAACCGCGACCGCCGCCGAGTCGGTGATCGAAGCGTTCATGGGCCTGAAGCAGAACATCATGGTTCAGGAATACATCAAGGAGGCGGGTGGTGCGGATATCCGCTGCTTCGTGGTTGGCGACAAGGTGATCGCGGCGATGAAGCGTCAGGCCAAACCGGGTGAATTCCGCTCCAACCTGCACCGCGGCGGCAGCGCCAGTCTGATCAAGATCACACCGGAAGAGCGCATGACCGCTTTGCGTGCGGCCAAGGTCATGGGCCTGGCGGTAGCGGGTGTGGATATCCTGCGCTCCAATCACGGGCCGCTGGTGATGGAAGTGAACTCATCGCCGGGGCTGGAGGGGATCGAGACCACCACCGGGAAGAATGTGGCAGGGATCATCATTGAGCATCTTGAGAAGAATGGCGGGCCGAACATGACTCGGACCAAAGGCAAAGGTTAAAAGCAAAAGATCGCAGCCTCCGGCAGCTCCTTGTATCTCGACTATCGCTCCGTCAGGAGCGATAGTTCTCGACTGATCATCGAGGGAGGGACTTGGAAGCCGTGCAGCTCCTTAGGCTTTTTGCCTGTGATGTAGATCGTGCTCCAGCCCTCCACACTCACTCGTATAGTTCGAACGGTATCTTGGGCCCGTCTCTGGCGAGAGCCCGCATTCGCAAGGTTGGACAGAGTGCAGTGATGATCGAAAACGGATTAATGGAGAAACGGTCATGTCCAATTTCGTCGGCGTCGATGTCGCTAAAAATACCTTTGATATCGCCACTCACCTGCCAAACGGCAAGCACAAAACCAAGGCCAAACTGGCTAACGACTCAAAAGGTTTCAAAGAGTTTGACGCCTGGCTGAACAAGCAGGTCGAGCCTACAGCTCTGATCGTGATGGAAGCCACCAGCGTTTATCACCTGGAACTTGCCGAGTTCGTCTACAACAAGGGTTACCGGGTCTGCGTCGTCAATCCGGCTACGACCCACGCTTACGCCGACAGCGAGCTGCGCCGGATCAAAACCGACAAAAGCGACGCCAAATTGATCGCTGACTTTGCTCGGGAAAAGGCTGAAAAGCTTCAGCTTTGGGCTCCAGAGCCGCTGAAATATCGTCAGCTAAAGGCGATGGTACGTCGCTTGGATGACCTTCAGGAAATGGAGCAAATGGAGCTCAATCGCCTGGATGTATCCGACGAAAAGGTCAAAGACTCGATCAACTCTGTGCTGCGTCACATCGAGAAAGAGATCGTTGAAACTCACAAATCAATCAAAAAACACATCGACGATGATCCAGACATGCGCCAAATGCGCGACTTGATCGTGACCATCGACGGTATCGGCCAGAAAACCCTTGAGCGGCTGCTGGCCGAGTTGGGCGACCTGCGTAAATATGACGACCCTCGCAAGCTGGTCGCTGCCGCCGGGTTGAACCCAAAGCTGCAGGACTCGGGAAAATTCAAAGGCAGAACAGTGATTTCGAGGATCGGATCGGCTCGCGTTCGGGCGGGTCTATACATGCCTGGGTTGGTTGCACTGAAGCACAACAAGGCAATCATCGCCATGAAGGACCGCTTGAAGGCCAACGGCAAGGCCCCCAAGCAAATCATCTGTGCAGCGATGCGCAAACTCCTACATTTTGTCTACGCCGTTCTTAAATCGGGCCAGCCATTTGACCCGAAAATTGCCCTTGCCCGATGAGGGGCAAGACGGTATCTACAGGGTATGCATTCCCATGTGGAGCTGCCGGAAGCTGCGATCTTTTTCAGCGTTTAAACGGCATCCCGCGGCAACATCAACCCCAATGGCAAACGCACTCGCGCTTCCAATCCGCCCCCGGACCGGTTGCGCAGCTCGACATTGCCGCCATGCATCGAAGCAATCCGCTTCACAATCGCCAGACCCAACCCCGTGCCCTTGCCGCCCCGCGCACGATCGCCTCGGGTAAACGGGTTGAAAATCGCCTCAAGCTCCGACGGATCAATCCCCGCCCCACGGTCCATCACACTCAGCACCACATACGGCGCGCTGGTGTCACCAGACACATAAGCCGCGACTTCGACGCCGCTGCCTGCATGATTCAAGGCGTTGCCGATCAAGTTGTTCAGCAAGCGCTTCATCGAAACCCGACGCAACGGAAACGGCTGGATCGGCTCCAGACGCAGACGAACCTTTTCTTCGCTCTGGTTGTACGGCGCCGCCACTTCACGCACCAGATCGCTGAGGTCCACCTCTTCCACCGACTCGTCGCGACCATCGCGAATAAACGCGAGGAACTGGTCGAGAATCGCATCCATGTCTTCGATGTCGCGCACCATGTCGTCGGTCAGGTCGTTGCGATCGCCCATCAACTCCAGCGACAGCCGCAATCGAGTCAACGGCGTGCGCAAGTCATGGGAAACCCCGGCCAGCATCAGCTCGCGCTCACGCCCGGCCTGTTCGACGTCTTCGGCCATCTGGTTGAAGGCGCGATATACCTCGGTCATTTCGCTAGGCGTGTCACTGATCGGCAGACGCACACTGCGGCCCTGGCCGAGTTGCCGGGCGGCATAGACCAGTCGTTTCAAGGGTTGGTTGAGCTGGCTGACGAAAATCCACGCCGACGCCGTCGACAGCAAACCAATCGCCAGGAACCAGCCAAGCACGTTCCAGATTTTCTGGCCGCGCAGAGGATGCGGGTACAACGGAACTTTCAACCAGCCATCCCCCAGGCTCGGCGCACGAACCCACAGCGCCGGCGGCGAGTGCATGCGCAATCGCACTTCCGTATCCGCGCCCAGCTCTGCCTGCATTTGCCGCTGGTAGATCTCGCTGTACGGCCAGTGCTGTTCGCCTTCCGGCACACCGGCACCCACCACCCGGATCAGGGTTGAGGCATCAGCGATCTTCGCGCGATTTTCTTCGTCAGCAGCCCAATAGGCGCGCAGCGTCAGAGCGACGCCGTGGCTGTATTGGCGATCCACCAGCACGTCCTCGTTCATCAACAGATAAACCAGGGTCAGCGCCTTGGAAAACAGCACGACGATAAGCACCAGCCAGAGGGTGCGGGAGAAAAAACTTTGGGGAAACCAGACGGGGGTCTTCATCAATAACCGCTACACACTTGCAGGAGCGAGCAATGCTCGCATATTGCGGATTGCGAGTCTGCGGGGATGGCCATTATGGCCAAGTCCCGACAGACCCGCTCCTACAAATCACCGATCACTTGGTGGCGGCGCCATCCGGTACGAACACGTAGCCCACGCCCCAGACAGTCTGGATATAGCGCGGTTTGGACGGATCAGGCTCGATCATCCGGCGCAGACGGGAAATCTGCACGTCGATGGAACGCTCCAGCGCATCCCACTCACGACCACGGGCCAGGTTCATCAGCTTGTCGCGGGTCAGTGGCTGACGCGCGTTCATCACCAGGGCCTTGAGCACCGCAAACTCACCGGTGGTGAGCATGTGTACTTCGTCGCCGCGTTTCAGTTCACGGGTGGCCAGCGACAACACGTAATCACCGAAGGTGACGTTTTCGTCTTCGCTGCCCGGCGCGCCCGGTACCGGGGCGGCCTGACGACGCAGAACAGCCTTGACCCGGGCCATCAGCTCGTCCGGGTTGAACGGCTTGGCCAGATAATCGTCGGCGCCCAGTTCCAGGCCCTTGATGCGGCTCATCTCATCGCCTTTGGCGGTGAGCATGATGATCGGAATCTGGTTATTCGCTGCTCGCAGACGACGGCATGCGGTCAAGCCATCTTCGCCGGGCAGCATCAGGTCGAGGACGACCAGATTGAAGACTTCACGCGACAGCAGACGATCCATCTGCTCGGTGTTCGGTACGGTACGGGCACGATAGCCCTTGCTGACGAAAAAACGTTCCAGCAGGCTGCTCAGCCCCGGATCGTCGTCAACGATGAGAATTTTTTCGCCTTCAGCAGTTTGTGCAGTGCTGCTCATTGGATGCTCCTTTTAGCTCGGCGCGCATTATGGCGTAGCTGCCGTTATACGCACCGTGTGCATTGTTAGCAGATTTTTCCTTCACTGCCAGAAAACCGGGGTTTATGCCTACAGACTGCAACGCCCCCGAATGACAGAACGCTGGTTATAATGCGCGGCGTTTTGTGCCAGGCAACGTCTGAATCGTTACCGCAAGTGGCCGGTATTTTTTCCAGGCCAGCGCAGTAATTGTTCGATTTCACGGGTCAATGGGCTGCCTTTTGACCCAGGCAGCGGCCATCTTCATGCCGCTCAACCAGACTCCGGGCCTTTATTTCCGTGCCTGCGAGCCTGCTTTCACAATATGTCAGGTGGTTTTATGGACAGCATCAACAGCCGCATCGCCGAGGAACTCGGCGTACGCCCACAACAGGTCGAAGCGGCCGTCGCGCTACTCGATGAAGGCTCTACCGTTCCCTTCATCGCCCGCTACCGGAAAGAAGTCACCGGCAGCCTCGATGACACCCAGTTGCGTCATCTGGAAGAGCGCCTGCGCTACCTGCGAGAACTCGACGAACGGCGCATCAGCATCCTCGCCAGCATCGAAGAGCAAGGCAAACTCACCCCTGCTCTTGAGCGCGACATCAAGCTCGCCGACACCAAGACCCGCCTCGAAGACTTGTACCTGCCGTACAAGCAGAAGCGCCGCACCAAGGGCCAGATCGCCCTGGAAGCCGGCCTCGGCGATTTGGCCGACGGCCTGTTCAACGACCCGAACCTGGCCCCGGAAAGCGAAGCGGCACGCTTCGTCGACGCCGAAAAAGGCGTGGCCGATGTGAAAGCTGCGCTGGAAGGCGCCAAATACATCCTGATGGAACGCTTCGCCGAAGACGCCAGCCTGCTGGAAAAACTGCGTACCTATCTCAAGCAGGAAGCGACCCTCAGTGCCCGCGTGATTGCCGGCAAGGAAGAGGAAGGCGCGAAGTTCCGCGACTACTTCGAACACGACGAGCCACTGAAAAGCATGCCATCGCACCGCGCACTGGCGATTTTCCGTGGCCGCAACGAAGGCATCCTCAGCTCCGCGCTGAAAGTCGGCGACGAACTGCCGGGCACCATGCACCCGTGCGAAGGCATGATCGGCCAGCAATTCGGTATCCAGAACCAGAACCGTCCGGCCGACAAATGGCTGGGTGAAGTGGTGCGCTGGACCTGGAAGGTCAAGCTCTACACCCACCTGGAAACCGACCTGCTGGGCGAGTTGCGCGACGGCGCCGAAACCGAGGCAATCAACGTGTTCGCCCACAACCTGCACGACCTGCTGCTGGCCGCGCCGGCCGGCCCGCGCGCAACGCTGGGTCTCGACCCGGGCCTGCGCACCGGTTGCAAGGTGGCGGTGGTCGATTCGACCGGCAAACTGCTGGATCACGCCACGGTTTACCCGCACGTGCCGCACAACAAATGGGATCAGACCATCGCCATTCTGGCGGCCCTGTGCGCCAAGCACTCGGTTGACCTGATCGCCATCGGCAACGGCACCGCCAGCCGCGAAACCGACAAACTGGCGATCGAGCTGATCAAAAAATATCCAGCCATGAAGATGACCAAGGTCATGGTCTCCGAGGCCGGCGCATCGGTGTACTCGGCGTCGGAACTGGCAGCCAAGGAATTCCCGGATCTGGACGTGTCGATCCGTGGTGCGGTGTCGATTGCCCGTCGCTTGCAGGATCCACTGGCCGAGCTGGTGAAGATCGACCCGAAATCCATCGGTGTCGGCCAGTACCAGCACGACGTGTCGCAACTGAAACTGGCACGTGGTCTGGACGCTGTGGTCGAGGACTGCGTGAACGCCGTCGGCGTCGACGTGAACACAGCCTCCGTGGCCCTGCTGGCACGGATCTCCGGTCTCAACGCAACACTGGCGCAGAACATCGTGGCGCACCGCGACGAGCACGGCGCGTTCAAAACCCGCGCAGCGCTGAAGAAAGTCGCGCGTCTGGGCGAAAAAACCTTCGAACAGGCCGCCGGTTTCTTGCGCGTGATGAACGGCGACAACCCGCTGGATTCCTCGGCGGTTCACCCGGAAGCCTATCCGTTGGTGCAGCGCATTGCCGCTGAAACCGACCGTGACATTCGCTCGCTGATCGGCGATGCCGGTTTCCTAAAGCGCCTGGACCCGAAGAAGTTCACCGACGAGACCTTCGGTCTGCCGACCGTGACCGACATCCTCCAGGAGCTGGAAAAACCGGGCCGCGACCCGCGTCCGGAATTCAAGACTGCCGAGTTCCAGGAAGGCGTCGAAGACCTCAAAGACCTGCAACTGGGGATGATCCTCGAGGGCGTCGTGACCAACGTGACCGCGTTCGGCGCATTCGTCGACATCGGCGTGCATCAGGATGGTCTGGTGCACATCTCGGCGCTGTCGGAGAAGTTCATCAAAGATCCGCGCGAAGCGGTGAAGGCCGGTGACGTGGTGAAAGTGAAGGTCATGGAAGTCGACATCCCGCGCAAGCGCGTCGGCCTGTCGATGCGCATGGGCGACACCCCGGGCGAGAAGATCGATGGCGCCCGTGGCTCGCGTCCGGGCTCGGCACAACGCCAGCCTTCGAACAACGCGCCACGCAAGGAAACCGCCACCGCCGCGCCAGTGAACAACGCGATGGCGTCGCTGTTCGCCAACGCCAAGCAGTTGAAGAAACGCTGATGGAGATTCCGGCCGGGCTCGTCGAGAGCGCGTTTTTCAAGCTGTTGGGTTGCCGCCTGCACAGCCTGGAAACCGGGGTGGCGCAAGTCGCCCTGGGGCTGGAACCCGAATTGCGCAACCGCGGCGGCAAATTGCATGGCGGCGCGCTGTTCAGTCTGGTCGATATCGCCATGGGGCTGGCCTGTTCCAGCACCCACGGTTTCGATCAGCAGAGCGCGACCATCGAGTGCAAGATCAACTACATCCGCGCCGTTTCCGACGGTGAGGTGCTGTGTACGGCGCGGGTGATCCACCCGGGCCGCCGCACGTTGGTGGTCGAAGCCGATGTGATGCAGGGCGACAAACTGGTCGCAAAAGCGCAAGGCACGTTCGCTGTCCTGTAGCTTGTGGCCATCAATTTGAGTTAATTTCGGCGCTGCGTCTGCGGCGTCGAACTTTTCCGCGTGCGTAATAGCCAGATTCAAGGAGTGAAGTTGGCAATCGGCACGGGCCTTTATGGCTCAAAAACCAGGCGAAAACGCCAGTTTCAACTTCACCCTTGTAGACCGTCCTGCCCACCCCCATATTGGGGCGACTGACGCGTGAAGGAATCCAAATTGAGCGAACTTCTCAACCGCCGCCTGGCTCTGCTCGGTGAGCGCGCCAACCTCTCTCTGCTCGAACAGTGCCTCCACGGTATCGAACGTGAATGCCTGCGCGTGACCAGCGAAGGTCGACTGGCGCAAACGCCGCACCCGGAAGCCTTGGGTTCCGCGCTGACCAACGAACAAATCACCACCGACTATTCCGAGTCGCTGCTGGAATTCATCACACCTGCCCTGCCCGACCCGGCGGACATGCTGGCGAGCCTGGACAAGATTCATCGTTTTGCCTACAGCAAACTCGGCAGCGAGTACCTGTGGAGCCCATCGATGCCGTGCCCGTTGCCGGCCGAGGAAGACATCCCGATCGCCTACTACGGCACGTCCAACATCGGTCAGCTCAAGTACGTCTACCGCAAAGGCCTGGCCCTGCGTTACGGCAAGACCATGCAGTGCATCGCCGGGATTCACTACAACTTCTCCCTGCCGGAAAAACTCTGGCCGCTGCTGAAAGAAGCCGAGGGTTTCGTAGGCACCGACCGGGATTTCCAGTCGTCGTCCTATATCGCGCTGATCCGCAATTTCCGTCGCTACAGCTGGCTGCTGATGTACCTGTTTGGTGCTTCCCCGGCGCTGGATGCCGGTTTCCTGCGCGGTCGTTCGCGTCAACTGGAACAACTGGACCCGGACACCCTGTATCTGCCCTACGCCACCAGCCTGCGCATGAGCGACCTCGGTTACCAGAGCAACGCCCAGGCCGGCCTGACGCCGTGCTACAACGATCTGGCGAGCTACACCGACAGCTTGCGCAAAGCCGTGGCCACCCCGTACCCGCCGTACGTTGAGGTCGGCACGCATCAGGATGGCGAGTGGGTTCAGTTGAACACCAACATCCTGCAGATCGAAAACGAGTACTACTCCAACATCCGCCCGAAACGCGTGACGTACACCGGCGAGCGGCCGATTCAGGCGCTGGTGGCCCGTGGCATTCAGTACGTTGAAGTACGTTGCCTGGACATCAACCCGTTCCTGCCAATGGGCATCGACCTCACCGAGTCGCGCTTCCTCGATGCGTTCCTGCTGTATTGCGCGTTGAACGAAAGCCCCCTGCTGACCAACAACTCCTGCGGCAACGCCACGTCGAACTTCCTCAGCGTGGTCAAGGAAGGCCGCCGTCCGGGCCTGCAATTGCAGCGCGACGGTCAGCCGGTCGAGCTGAAGGTTTGGGCGGCCGAGCTGTTGGAACAGATTGCGCCGCTGGCGGCGCTGCTGGATCAGAGCCATGGCGGCGATGCGCACAGCAAGGCGCTGGATACGCAGCTGGCCAAGGTCAAAGACCCGTCGCTGACACCGTCGGCGCAAGTGCTGGCAGCAATGGCTGAACACAAGGAAAGCTTCGCGCAGTTCTCCCTGCGTCAGAGCCAGGCGCATGCGGAGTTCTTCCGCAGCGAGCCTTTGAAGCCCGAAGAACAGGCGAAATTTGAGGAGGTGGCGCGTTCTTCTCTGGCGGCGCAGGCTGAGCTGGAGCAGAACGAAGTGGGCGATTTTGATGTGTTTGTCGGGTCGTATCAGGCGAGCATTCTCGCAATCAGCAACTAAGCGTAGCCTTGGATCGTTCCCACGCAGAGCGTGGGAACGATCAATATCCGCCGAGCCTTAGATTTTTCCGCTCATAAGCTCATTCTAAAAAGTTATTTATTTTTGGATTCTTAGATCATTTAGTCTCCTATCACGCCGACGCTCGGTCGCCTGATATGGAGCTCTTCAATGAAACTGAATTTCCCGCTTCGCCTGCTGGCCGCGGCCTCTCTGGCTGCCGCGAGCTTCCTGGCGCAGGCTGCCGACCTCACTGTCGCTTACCAGACCACCGTTGACCCGGCGAAAGTCGCCCAGGCTGACGGCGCTTATGAGAAAGCCACCAAAGCCGACATCAGCTGGCGCAAATTCGACAACGGTGCCGACATCATCGCGGCCATTGCCTCCGGTGACGTGCAGATCGGTTACCTCGGTTCGAGCCCGCTGACGGCGGCGATCACCCGCAAAGTCCCGGTGGAAACGTTCCTCATCGCCACCCAGATCGGCGCCGCCGAAGCGCTGGTTGCCCGCGACGGTTCCGGCATCAAGACCCCGCAAGATCTGATCGGCAAGAAAATCGCCGTGCCATTTGTGTCCACCGGTCACTACAGCCTGCTCGCCGCACTGAAGCACTGGAACATCGATCCGTCGAAAGTCACCGTGCTCAACCTCGCCCCGCCAGCGATCATCGCGGCGTGGAAACGTGGTGACATCGACGCCACTTACGTGTGGGACCCAGCCCTCGGTGTGGCCAAGGAAAACGGCAAAGTGCTGATCACTTCCGGTGAACTGGCCAAGTTCGGCGCGCCGACTTTCGATGCGTGGATCGTGCGTAAAGACTTCGCCGAGAAGCACCCGGAAATCGTCACCGCGTTCGCCAAAGTCACCCTCGACGCTTACGCCGATTACCGCAAAGACCCGAAAGCCTGGCTCGCCAATCAATCCAACGTCGACAAACTGGTGAAGCTCTCCGGTGCCAAGGCCAGCGACATTCCATTGCTGCTGCAAGGCAACGTCTACCCGTTGGCGGCGGATCAGGTCAGCGACCTCGGCGCGCCGACCACCAAAGCCATCACCGACACCGCCGCGTTCCTCAAGGAACAGGGCAAGGTCGAAGCCGTTCTGCCGGACTACGCGCCGTACGTCAGCGCCAAATACATCACCAACTGATCGGGAGTTAATAGCGATGGCCTTGCTACAGCTGGAGCGCATCAGCGCACAGTACCCGGGCAGCCCGGAACCGGTGCTGGCGGATATCTCTCTGACCCTGGGGCCTCAGCAATTGCTGGTGGCCCTCGGCCCGTCCGGCAGTGGCAAGACTTCGCTGTTGAACCTGATTGCCGGTTTCGTCGAACCGAGTGCAGGGCGCATCACCCTCGACGGCGTGCCGGTCAAAGGCCCAAGCGCCGAACGCGGCGTGGTGTTCCAGGACGACGCCCTGCTGCCTTGGCAGGATGTGTTAGCCAACGTGGCTTTCGGTCTTGAACTGGCCGGTGTTGCCAAGCACAAACGCGAACAGCGCGCCCGCGAGATGCTCGCGCTGGTCGACCTCTCCGGTTTCGAGAACCGCCGCGTCTGGCAGCTTTCCGGCGGCCAAAAACAACGCGTCGGCCTCGCCCGCGCCCTCGCTGCCGACCCCCGCGTGTTGCTGATGGACGAACCCTTCGGCGCCCTCGACGCCTTCACCCGCGAACAGATGCAGGAGCTGTTGTTGCAAGTCTGGCAACGTACCGCCAAACCGGTTTTCCTGATTACCCACGACATTGAAGAAGCGGTTTTCCTTGCCACTGATTTGATTCTGCTCGCGCCGAATCCGGGGCAGATCGTCGAGCGTCTGCACCTGGATTTCGGCCAGCGTTACGCCGCCGGTGAGTCTGCCCGCGCGATCAAGTCCGACCCGCGTTTTATCGAAACCCGCGAACACGTGCTCAGCAAAGTGTTCTCGCAACGCAGCGCCGTTCAACGGCAGGAGCGCGCATGAGCAGTTACGACGTTTCTGCCCCTGCGGTGAAGAGCTCTTCGGTGGCGATCCCGGTGCGCCGCCGCCTCAGCACGCGCTGGATCAGCCTGCTGACTTTGTTCGCCTTGCTGGTGATCTGGTGGGCGGTGACCGCCACTGGATTGATTGAGCCGCTGTTCCTGCCGCCGCCCTCCGCCGTGCTGCAAAAAGGCTGGTTGCTGGCGACTGCGGGTTATATGGACTCGACCCTGTGGCAGCACTTGGGCGCGAGCCTGAGTCGTATCGGCCTGGGCTTGGGTTTTGCGATTCTCACCGCCGTGCCGGTGGGCATCGCCATCGGCGCTAATCGCATCGCCCGTGGCGTGCTCGATCCGCTGATCGAGTTCTACCGCCCTATCCCACCGCTCGCCTATCTGCCGCTGATCGTGATCTGGTGCGGCATCGGTGAGTTGTCGAAAGTGCTGCTGATCTACCTGGCGATTTTCGCCCCGATTGCGATTGCCACCGCGACCGGCGTACGCACCGTCGACCCGGCGAAATTGCGTGCCGCGCAGTCGCTCGGCGCCACCCGCGCGCAGCTGATTCGTCATGTGATTTTGCCGAGCGCACTGCCGGACATTCTTACCGGTGTGCGCATTGGTCTGGGCGTCGGTTGGTCAACGCTGGTGGCTGCCGAACTGATCGCGGCCACCAGCGGCTTGGGCTTCATGGTGCAATCGGCCGCGCAATTTCTGGTCACCGATGTGGTGGTGCTGGGGATTCTGGTCATCGCCCTGATTGCCTTCGCCATGGAAATGGGCCTGCGCGCCCTGCAACGCAAACTGGTGCCGTGGCACGGCCAGGCGCACTGATTGTTCAGTACTGACTACCCCGACACATCGGGGCCCCGAAATTGAAGAGAACCACCATGAGCAGCCTGAATATCACCCCGTTAAGCTCGGCCCTCGGCGCACAGATCAGCGGCATCGACATCAGCAAGCCGTTGAGCCTGGAACACCGCGACGACATCGAGCAGGCGCTGCTCAAGTACCAGGTGCTGTTCTTCCGCAATCAGCCGATCGAGCCGTCGCAACAGGCGCGCTTCGCTCATTATTTCGGCGATCTGCACATTCACCCGATCTACCCGAACGTGCCGGAACAGCCAGAAGTGCTGATTCTGGATACCGCCGTTACCGACGTGCGCGACAACGCGATCTGGCACACGGACGTGACCTTCCTGCCGACGCCGGCGATGGGCGCGGTGCTCAGCGCCAAGTTGCTGCCAGAGTTTGGCGGCGACACGTTGTGGGCCAGCGGGATTGCTGCGTATGAGGCGCTTTCGGCGCCGATGAAAACGTTGCTTGAAGGACTGACCGCCACCCACGATTTCACTCGCTCGTTTCCGCTGGAGCGTTACGGCAACACACCTGAAGCGCTGGCACAGTGGGAAGAGGCACGGCGCAAGAATCCGCCGTTGTCGCACCCAGTGATTCGCACGCACCCGGTGAGCGGGCGGCGTTCATTGTTCGTCAACGAAGGCTTTACGTCGAAGATCAATGAGCTGTCGGAGACCGAGAGCGAGGCGATTCTGAAGTTCCTGTTCGCCCATGCGACGCGGCCGGAGTTCACCATTCGCTGGCGCTGGCAGAAGGACGATATTGCGTTCTGGGACAATCGCGTGACGCAGCATTATGCGGTGGATGATTACCGCCCGGCGCGGCGGGTGATGCAGCGGGCTACGGTGTTGGGGGATGTGCCGTTTTTTCGCTGAGCCCTAAACAGCAAACGCCCCTCACCCTAACCCTCTCCCAGAGGGAGAGGGGACTGACCGTGTAGTTTTGTCGCTATACATCGACCTGATATACCGAGTCGAACTCAGGCTTAAAAAGCATGAAGATCGGCTCCCTTTCCCCCTCGCCCCCCCTGGGGGAGAGGGCTGGGGTGAGGGGGTAGGATCCGAATGACACACCCCGCTCGTGATCACTCCGCCGTCGAAGGTTTCTCCCAAAGATTGATCCCACCCTCTTGGGCAAACCCGTCAATCTCCGCCAATTCCTCAGCACTGAAGCTCAAATTCTTCAACGCCCCGACGTTCTCGATAATCTGCTCCGGCCGGCTCGCGCCGATCAGGGCCGAGGTCACGCGCGGATCACGCAGCGTCCACGCCAGCGCCAGTTGCGCCAGGCTCTGGCCGCGACGCTTGGCGATCTCGTTCAACGCGCGCACGTGGGCGATGTTGGCATCGGACAAGTGCGAAGCCTGCAACGAACCACCGCCCGGACGATTGACCCGCGCATCCGCCGGCACGCCGTTGAGGTATTTGTCGGTCAGCAGCCCTTGCGCCAATGGCGTGAAGGCGATGACGCCGGTGCCGAGTTCATCGGTGGTATCGAGCAGATCCTTTTCCACCCAACGATTGAGCAGGTTGTACGCCGGTTGGTGAATAAGCAGCGGCACTTTCCATTCTTTGAGCAGCGCGGCGATCTCGCGGGTTTTCACCCCGGAATACGAGGAGATGCCGATGTACAACGCCTTGCCCTGCTGCACCGCCGTGGCGAGGGCGCTGGCGGTTTCTTCCAGCGGAGTGTCCGGGTCGAAGCGGTGCGAATAGAAGATATCCACATAGTCCAGACCGAGGCGTTGCAGGCTCTGGTCGAGGCTGGCCAGCACGTATTTGCGCGAGCCGCCGCCCTGGCCGTAAGGGCCGGGCCACATGTCCCAACCGGCCTTGCTGGAGATGATCAGTTCGTCGCGATATTGCTTGAAGTCCTCGCGCAGCAGGCGACCGAAGTTGATTTCGGCACTGCCGTACGGAGGGCCGTAGTTGTTGGCCAGGTCGAAGTGGTTGATCCCCAGGTCGAACGCGGTGCGCAGCAAGGCGCGCTGGGTCTCGATCGGCGTGCTGTCGCCGAAGTTATGCCACAGCCCCAACGACAGCGCCGGCAGCACCAGACCGCTGCGGCCGACGCGGCGGTATGGGATGGAGTCGTAGCGGTTTTCGGCAGCGGTGTAAGTCATCGAATCCTCTCTTGTCTGTTTTGAAATGGGTGTCGACT
This sequence comes from Pseudomonas sp. LBUM1648, assembly GCF_059716145.1. NCBI lineage: Bacteria > Pseudomonadati > Pseudomonadota > Gammaproteobacteria > Pseudomonadales > Pseudomonadaceae > Pseudomonas > Pseudomonas sp. LBUM1648. The sequence continues at coordinate 275,418 of NZ_CP166808.1, read as the reverse complement.
GCTTCGCGAGCCTGCTCGCAAGGGTGTTACACAAATCTATTGCCGGGTCGGACAAGGCCTAGATTCTGGCGCAACGTCCGGCCCTCGTACTCAGTTCTGAACAGACCACGCCGTTGCAGTTCCGGCACCACGCCATTGGCGAAGTCTTCGAGCCCGCCAGGCAGATGCGGTACCAGCACATTGAAACCGTCCGCCGCGCCCTGTTCGAACCATTCCTGCAAACGGTCGGCAATCTGTTCAGGCGTGCCCACCACACTGTAATGCCCTCGCCCACCGGCAATCTTGCGGCCCAGTTCAACGAGCGTCAGGTTCTCCCGGCCTGCCAGTTCGGTCAGCAGTTTTTGCCGACTCTGCTGACCACTGTCGGTGAGCGGCAGCTCCGGCAGCAGCCCGTCCAGCGGGTACTTCGACAAATCGAAGTTGCCCAGCATACGCCCAAGCAAGGCGACGCCAACTGCGGGTTCGACTAATTGCTGAAACGTTTCACATTTTTCCTGCGCTTCGGCTTCCGTCTGCCCGACAACCACGAAAACCCCGGGCATGATTTTCAGCGAATCCGCGCTGCGTCCGTACTTGCTCAAGCGTCCCTTGAGATCGCTGTAAAACGCCTGAGCGCTGGCCAGTGAAGTTTGCGCGGTGAATACCACCTCAGCGGTTTGCGCCGCCAGTTCGCGACCGGTTTCAGAGGAGCCGGCCTGGACAATCACCGGTTGACCCTGCGGTGAACGCGCGACGTTCAGTGGCCCTTTGACCCGAAAGTGCTCACCGACATGATCCAGCACGTGCAGTTTCGAAGGGTCGTAATACGCGCCACTGGCCTTGTCGCGGTGAAAGGCGTCGTCCGCCCAACTGTCCCAGAGCCCGGTGACCACCTGATGAAACTCGCGGGCGCGGCTGTAGCGTTCGGCATGGCCTATGTGTTCATCACGGCCGAAATTCAATGCTTCGGCGGCGTTGTCGGAGGTCACCAGATTCCACCCCGCGCGCCCGCCCGACAGGTGATCAAGTGAGGCGAATTTGCGCGCAACGTGATACGGCTCGTTGTAACTGGTGGTGGCGGTGGCGATCAGGCCGATGTGCTCGGTCACGGCACTGAGAGCCGAGAGCAAGGTGAGCGGTTCGAAGTGATCAGACCTTGCCATGCGGCTGGCAATGTCCTGGGTCGGCGCAGCGACGCTGTCAGCAACGAACAGCGTATCGAACTTCGCCGCCTCGGCAATCTGCGCGAGCCGTTTGTAATGGGCGAAATCCAGCCCGGCGTTGGCCGGCACTTCCGGATGACGCCACGCGGCGACATGGTGCCCAGTGGCCATGAGAAATGCACCGAGTTTCAGCTGTCTGCTCATTTTTAGAAGTCCTTGCGCAGTTGCACGCCGAAGTAGCGTTCGTCATCCCGTGGCACGGCGCGATAGATGTAGTTGCCGCCGCTGGCCAGCAGTGGCGAATAGGACTTGTCGGTAAGGTTCTTGCCCAGCAAGGCCACGCGCCAGCCGTTGCTGTAATCGGCCAGGGCGATGCTGGCGTTCCAGAGGCCGTAAGCGCCTTGCTTGGTGTCGGCGTTCTGGCTGATGTCGTACTGCACTTCGCTCTGCCAGCTGTAGTCAGTGCCGAGTTCGATATCCAGGCCGTTGTCGAGCGGGATGGTGTAGTCGGCGCGCACGTAGCTTTTCCAGTCCGGGCTGAACGGCAGCGGTTTGCCGTTGACGTTGCACGATGCCGCCGCGCCGGCCGGGCAGGCGAATTCGTCGATGCGTGCGCGGGTGTAGGCCAGTGCGCCGGAGAATTTCAATTGCTGGCTCGCCTGCAAGGCGTAATCGAGTTCGACGCCTTCTGTGCTGACGCTGCCGGCGTTGATCAGGCGCGTCACCACTTGCCCGGCGACGGTGTCGAAAAAATTGGCCTGGTAGTTGTCGTAGTCGCTGTGGAAAACCGCGAGGTTGGTGGTCAGGCGATTGTTCCACGACGTGGCTTTGATCCCCGCCTCCCAAGTGTTGGAGGTTTCCGGTTTCAGCGCTTCGGTGTCGCGCGGCTGCATGTTGAAGAACACGTTGTAGGCCGGGCCTTTGTAGCCGCGCGAGTAGGTCAGATACGTGGTGACCGCGTCGCTCAAGTCGTACTGCACGCCGAGTCGACCGGACCAGCCGTCCTCGTCCACCGAGCCGGAACTGCTGGTCGCCGGTTGAATGCCGCTGACGGTGGTCGCCGAGGTGGAGACGCGGCGGTGATCGTATTCCAGATCATAGTGGGTGTAGCGCAGGCCGGCGATACCGCGAAAGTCCGGGGTGAAGTTCAACGTCGCTTCACCGAATGCCGCGTAGCTGTCGCTGGTGGTGCTGTAGTCGGCAACGCCTCGGTCGGTGCGCGTGGTGGTGGTCAGTGTGCGCTGATAGGTTTCGTCGTCTTTGCCGTGCATGTAAAACAGGCCGCCGACGTATTCGAGGAATTCGCCTTTCGGCGAGGCCAGGCGCAGCTCCTGGGAGTATTGGTCGAAGGCCAGATCGCCCTTGTCCGCTGTGCCGGGGAACGCTGCCGTCACCGTGCCGAGTCGGTCGCCATCCTGATACTGGGTGTTGTCCCAGCCACGCCATGCGGTAATCGACGTCAGGGTGTAATCGCCCAGTTGCCAGTCGAGCTGGCCGGACAAACCTTTGTTGATGTCCTCGACGTGGCTGCGGGTGTCGGTATTGATGTCGCGGTTGTGGCTGGTGGCATTGACCGGGCTCAACGCATTAGCGAAGGCCGGGGTCAGGGATTTGCCCACCACGCCATTCGGACCGTCATCGTGGGACTGCATGTAATCGGCGATCAGGGTGAAGGTGACGTCCTCGTTAGGGGTGAATTCGAGTTTGCCGCGCACGCCGCGATGGTTGTAGCCGTTAACCTCCTGACCGTTGTATTGGTTGTCGACGTTGCCGTCGTAGCTCCCGAACAAGGTGCTGATCGAGCCCTTGAGCGTGTCCGGAATCAGGCTGCCGCCAATGCCGAAGCGGGTGCGGCTCTCATTGCCACTGTAGTACGACTGATCGATGTAGCCGTGGGTCTCGGCGGTCGGCGCCTTGCTGGTGATATTGAGCACACCGGCCGAGGCGTTCTTGCCGAACAGCGTGCCTTGCGGGCCGCGCAAGACTTCGACGCGCTCCAGATCCAGCAGGTCGAGCGTGGACTGGCCGGGACGTGCATACACCACGCCGTCGATCACCGTGGCCACGGTCGGCTCGACGCCGGGCGAGGTGGAAATCGTGCCGACGCCGCGCACGAACAGTGAGGTGTCCTTGTTCGATGCACCGGTACGGAAATTCAGCGACGGCACTTGCTGGACGATGCTCGCCACGCCGTTGCGGTTGTCGCGTTCAAGCTGTTCGCCGTCGATCACCGACACCGCCACCGGCACCTTTTGCAGCGATTCTTCGCGGCGGGTGGCGGTGACCGTCACGGACTTGAGTGTCGGCTCCTGACCAGTGCTCTCAGCCGCGAAAGCATCGGCCAGGGGCAACGCCGCCAGCCCCGTGAACAGCCAGCCCGCAGCGCGAATCGATTGCGCCAGTTTGTGTGTTGCCCCAGGAATATTGTGCATGTTTGCCCGCTCGAAAATGGCCCTGAACCGCTGCCGTTCTGCGACGACAGCGCCTGTATCGGTGTCTTAGGCATTCGCTCGAGCGAGTAGCAGACATCGCGCTTTGTTAGCGCTAACATCGCCAGTATTGGCAAGCCCGGCATAGAGCGTCCAATACTGAAAAATTACTTTTATATGCGTTTTGGTTTTTAAGAAGGATCGCGCCATGAACGAAGAAAAGCCCCGCAAACGCCGTGGCGCCGGACGCGTGACCCTGAGTGCGGTTGCGCGAGAGGCTGGCGTTTCAGCGATCACCGTGTCGCGTTACTTCAATCAACCGGAACAGGTTTCGCCGGAACGTCGCGAGCGAATCGCAGCGGTGGTGGCCGAGTTGGGTTATGTGCCGAATCTGGTAGCCGGTGGCTTGGCTTCAGCGCGGGGGAAAATTGTCGGCATGGTAATACCGAACATCTCCGGGCCGATCTTCGCCAACACCATTCAGGGCTTCAGCGATACGCTTAGCCGTCACGGTTATCAGCTGCTGCTGGCGTCGAGTTACTTCAGCACCGAACTGGAAGAAAACGCCGTGCGAGCGTTTCTTGGCTGGTCGCCGGGAGCACTGGTGCTGACCAGTCATTTCCACAGCGCTGGCACGGAAAAGATGATTGCCGAGGCGGAGATTCCGGTGATTGAAACCTGGGATTACCAGCCGGAACGCGAGCCGATGCAGATCGGTTTTTCGCATTTTGAAGTGGGTATCAGCGCCGCTCGATATCTGTACGACAAAGGTTATCGACGTATCGCTTTCGTACAGAACAGCGCGCCCGGCGACCTCAGTGCACTGGAACGCCGCGACGGTTATGCCGCGACTGTGCGCGAGTTCGGACTGGAACCATGGGTGTTCGCCCCGGACGCCGACCGCGCGCCGTTCGAGGCCGGAAAGCAAGCGATGGAAGCCTTGATGAACGCCTCACCCCGCCCCGATGCGATCATCTTCGCCAACGACAACCTTGCCGCCGGCGGCCTGCTGGCGGGCCAACGTGCCGGCATCAGAATCCCCGAAGACTGCGCCATTCTCGGCTTCGGTGATTACCCATTTGCCGAGATGCTATTGCCGAGTCTGAGCACCATCAAACCGCCGGCGCTGGAGATCGGTGTGCTTGCCGCGACGCGGGTATTGGAAAGCCTTGGAGTGTTGCCGAGCGATGACGTGCAGCGGCTGAATCTGCTGCAATGCACAGTCATCGAACGCGAAAGCAGCTGACGAATATGGCGGGGGCGGAATTGGCTATGCTCTAAAGAACTCCGAGGTGGCCCCTTCGCGGGCAAGCCCGCGAAGGCGGCGGATCAAGCACCACATATCCCGAAGGCAAGTCTATGCACACCGCAATCATCATCTTCTTCGGCCTGGTTCTGCTGACCCTGATGCTCTACATCGGCGAGCGCATCGGCTTCAGTCGCCAGACGATGGCGTACAGCTTCGCCGCGCTATGGCTGGCGCTGACGGTGATTAACGGCGCGGTGGGCGTGGTGCATGCCGGCCAGTCCATGGGGGCGGAACTGGTAATCGGCAGTGCGGTATTTGGCGTGCCGCTGGCGGCGATGGTGTTGTACATGGTGCTGAGCGCCGAGTCCTGAACAGACGCGGCGCCCAGCTCATGATCAACGAACCAAGTGCAGGAACTGCATGTGCCGTTCGTACTGGTCGAGGATGTCGTTGATGATCTGTTCCTTGGTGTAGCCGACCAGATCGTAGTCCTGACTGCCCTCGCTCAAATGCACTTCGGCGCGGTAATAGCGACGGTTGTTGAGCTGCTTGGAGCCCATGCCACCACGGGCGAATGACGGCGTGAAGTAGCCGCGCATCTGCACCTGATAGATGAACGGATGCTGCTCGCCGTGACCGATTTCCAGGCTGACGTTGTCATGTGCCGGATCCGGCTGGGTGACGACGCTCAAGCCTTTCTCGACGAACACCGCCGTCACTTCTTCGATCGCCGGGCGCACGGTGGTGTCCATGAAACGGTACACCTCATCACGCGACGGGAAGTGCACAGCCTGACTCAGGCGCTGTCGCCAACCACCCGTGCCACGCCGCGCACCGGACACCGGTGCCAGCGAATGCAGTTGCGCGATCTGCTTCTGCGACTCGAGATAGAACGCCTTGTGCAGGCCCCACATCATCAACAGCAGAATCAGCGAGAACGGTAACGAGGTCAGCACGACCGCCGACTTCAGCGCATCGATGCTGCCGGAGAACAGCAACGCGCTGGTGATCAGCGCGGTCATTGCGCCCCAGAACACCCGCAGCCATTTCGGCCCGTCTTCATCCGGGTTGCCGCCTTTGGCCGACAGTGTCGAAAGCACCACCGTGCCGGAGTCGGCGGAGGTGACGAAGAACACGAAGCTGATGAACACCGTCACAGCGATGACGGTTTTGCTCCAGGGGTAGGTTTCCAGCAACAGGTAAATACTCATCGACGGGTTTTCGATGGCCGACATGCCGAGCGCGCTCATGCCGTGATTGAGCACTTGATCGAGAGCGCTGTTGCCGAAGATCGACATCCAAGCCAGGGTGAAACCGAGCGGGATCAGCAGCACGCCGAAGACGAATTCACGGATGGTTCGGCCACGGGAAATCCGTGCGATGAACAGGCCCACGAACGGCGACCATGCGATCCACCAGGCCCAATAGAACACTGTCCAGCCGCCGAGCCAGTCACTCGGTTTGTCGTAGGCGTAGAGGTCGAAGCTCTTCATCGGCAAGGCGCCGAGGTAGTCGCCGACGTTCTGGATCAGGGTGTTGAGCAGGTGCTGGGTCGGGCCGGCGAACAACACAAACAGCAGCAGCGCACAGGCCAGCAGCATGTTGATGTCGGACATCACCCGCACGCCTTTATCGACGCCGGATACGGCAACAATGATCGCCGCGCCCATCATCAGCGTGATCAGGCCGACCTGAATCCACTGGGTGTGAGCGATGCCGAACAGGTAGTCCAGACCCGAGTTGAGGTGCAGCACACCGAAGCCCATGTCAGCGCCAAGACCAAACACCGTGGCGATGATGCCGAAGCCGTCCACCGCGTAGCCGATGGGGCCGTTGATGCGTTTGCCGATCAGCGGATACAGCGCCGAACGCAGGGCCAGTGGCAGGTTATGCCGGTAAGCGAAGTACGCCAGGGCCATGCCGACGAAAGCGAATACGCCCCAGCCGTGCAGGCCCCAGTGCAGAAACAGCACCTGCATCGCCTGACGCGCCGCGTCCGCCGTGCCGGCCTCGCCTTGCGGCGGCTGGAGCATGTGGGTCAGCGGTTCGGACACGCAGAAGAAGAACAGCGTGATGCTGATCCCGGCGGCGAAGAGCATGCCGGCCCAGGACAGATAACTGAATTCGGGCTCGTCGTGGTCGGCACCGAGTTTTATCTTGCCGTAGCCGGATAACGCGGTGACCACCACGAAGACCAGATACAGCGTCATCGCGAGCATGTAGTACCAGCCGACCGTGTTGGCCGCCCAGTTTTGCGCTTCCAGCAGCCAGGCACCAGCCTGTTCCGGCATGGCGATGACCACGAGACCAAACAGCAGAATGACCGTCGCGGCGAAGTAGAACACCGGCGGATTCATGCGTACCAGGCCGCTGGCGGGGGTAGACGATGCACTCATGAAACATGCACCTCGAGGGTTTGAAACGTGGCTGAAATGATCGGACTCAGCAAAGGCAAGCCTCCTGTTGTGAGCGGGCAGCGAACCACCGGTTTAACTTGAATGAACGTTCAAGTTAAACATGGATAGGGCGCCAAGGACTAATCGCACGGCTAAGCGGTAGCTTTCCTACGCTAGCTCAAGGAGGGGTATGACGTGGGTTTGAGTGGATTCGTTCAATAGCCCCTCACCCTAGCCCTCTCCCAAAGGGAGAGGGGACTGATTGGGGGATATTGGGGAGATACGCCGACGTGATCCTGCTGTACCGAATCCATAATCGACTTGGTGTTTCAGGTCGATGTTTGACTCAAGACACCTTGATCGGCCCCCTCTCCCTCTGGGAGAGGGCTGGGGTGAGGGTTAAGCCTCTAAAGCCCTACTTCTGCGTCCCGTCATCATGCTGCAAATTGGCCTGAGTCAAATTGCACCCCGCCGGCACACTTCGAGTCAGCCAGACATTGCCGCCAATGGTCGAACCCTTGCCGATGGTGATCCGCCCCAGAATCGTCGCCCCGGCGTAAATCACCACATCGTCCTCGACAATCGGATGGCGTGGATGGCCCTTCTGCAACTGCCCGTCTTCATCCGCCGGGAAGCGCTTGGCACCCAAGGTCACCGCCTGGTAAATCCGCACGCGCTCGCCAATGATCGCCGTCTCGCCGATCACCACACCCGTGCCGTGATCGATAAAGAAACTGCGGCCGATCTGCGCGCCCGGGTGGATATCAATCCCGGTGGCCGAGTGGGCGATTTCCGCACTGATGCGTGCCAGCAACGGCAGCCCCGCGCGATACAAATGGTGGGCCAGACGATGGTGAATCACCGCCAGAATTCCCGGATAGCACAGCAACACTTCATCGACGCTGCGCGCCGCCGGATCGCCGTGGTAGGCCGCCAGCACATCGGTGTCGAGCAGCGTGCGCAGCCCCGGCAATGCCAAGGCAAAATCCTGCACGATCTGGATCGCGCGCGTCTCGACTTCGCTGTCGTCCTGCGCGCTGTGGCGGGCGACGTAGCGCAGTTCCAGGCGCGTCTGCGCCAACAGGGCGTTCAACGCCACATCGAGGGTGTGGCCGACGTAAAAATCTTCACTTTCTTCGCGCAGATCCACCGGCCCCAGGCGCATCGGAAACAACGCCCCACACAGCGCTTCGAGAATCTCCGCCATCGCGGCGCGGGACGGCAGCTCTCGACCACCCTGCTCGCCGGAGGCCCGGCCATTCTGGGCACGCCACTGATCCCTAGCGGTACGCAGTTGGCTGACGATGGTCTGCAATTGCCAATGGCTGGAACGCTCGCTCACGGTAAAGACTCCTCACGGGCGGCCGGACTGTCTGGCCGCGTCAACGGCGACTACTTTACGGCATGCCCCCAAGCGCGAATTAAGAACCGATAGTGCTGGGCTCAGTCCATTTGGCTATAAGCGATTCGCGGTTGCCCCTGCAAAAGCGCGTGCCTATAGTCCCTTCATCTTTCTCCGCCAGTACGGACTCATGATCAAACAACAGCTTGACCGCTTTAACCGTCTCGACCTTCTCGACCAACCGACTCCACTGGAAAAACTCGAGCGTCTGTCCACCTGGCTGGGCCGCGACGTGTACATCAAACGCGACGATCTGACGCCACTGGCCATGGGCGGCAACAAGCTGCGCAAACTCGAATACCTCGCCGCCGACGCGCTGGCGCAAGGCGCCGACACGCTGATCACTGCCGGTGCGCTGCAATCGAACCACGTGCGCCAGACCGCCGCACTGGCAGCCAAACTGGGGCTGGGCTGCGTGGCCCTGCTGGAAAATCCGCTGGGCACCGACGACAGCAATTACACCGGCAACGGCAATCGCCTGCTGCTGGATCTGTTCGATACCAAGGTCGAACTGGTCGACAACCTCGACAACGCCGACGAACAACTCGCCGCCCTCGCCGTGCGCCTGCGCAGCAACGGCAAGAAGCCTTATCTGGTGCCGATTGGCGGCTCCAATGCCCTTGGTGCGTTGGGTTATGTGCGTGCTGGTCTGGAACTGGCCGAGCAGATCAAGGACACCGGCCTGGAATTCGCCGCCGTTGTATTGGCCTCCGGCAGCGCCGGCACCCACAGTGGTCTGGCGCTGGCGTTGAGTGAGGCGTTGCCGCAATTGCCGGTAATCGGCGTGACCGTGTCGCGCAGTGAAGAAGCCCAGCGTCCGAAAGTGCAGGGCCTCGCCGAACGCACGGCCGATCTGCTCGGCGTGGCGTTGCCGGCAAGCTTCAAGGTCGAATTGTGGGACGAATACTTCGGCCCGCGTTATGGCGAACCGAATGCCGGGACGCTGTCCGCAGTGAAGCTGTTGGCGAGTCAGGACGCGGTGTTGCTTGATCCGGTGTACACCGGCAAGGCCATGGCCGGGTTGCTCGACGGGATTGGTCGTCAACGCTTCGATGAAGGCCCGATCATTTTCCTGCATACCGGCGGGGCGCCGGCGTTGTTCGCCTATAAGGATTTCCTGTAAGCGGAAGACGAGATCGTTCCCACGCTCTGCGTGGGAACGACCAATATTCCAAAAAGGAATAACATTTCAAATATTAAGTATTTTCACGTCTAACGCAGACATCTTATAGTCTCGCCGCAGGCGAATTTCGGGCGAGACGCATAAGCTGCTTTAAGGCAGGATAGCGCTGTCGTTCAAATCACGAATTTGCCTACATTCCTTAAGCGTCTTCCATAAGAAAACACAGGGGCTTGTCATGAATTTTTCCGCACTACGTCGCAATCTGCTGGTCGGTTCGCTGGGTCTTGCGCTGAGCGCCGGTCTGATTGGCCAGGCAGTGGCTGGTGAGCAACTGCAACAGATCAAGGACAAAGGCGTTATCAACGTCGGCCTGGAAGGCACTTATCCACCGTTCAGCTTTGTCGACGAGAACGGCAAGCTGTCCGGTTTCGAAGTCGAGCTTTCCGAAGCGCTGGCGAAAAAACTCGGGGTCAAAGCCAAGATCCAGCCAACCAAATGGGATGGCATTCTCGCCGCGCTGGAATCCAAGCGTCTGGACGTCGTGGTCAACCAAGTGACCATCTCCGACGAGCGCAAGAAGAAGTACGACTTCTCCGAACCGTACACCGTCTCCGGTATCCAGGCATTGGTGCTGAAGAACAAGGAAGCGGCACTGAACATCAAGACCGCTGCTGACCTGTCCGGCAAGAAAGTCGGTGTAGGTCTGGGCACCAACTACGAGCAGTGGGTCCGCGCCAACGTACCGGGTGCTGACGTGCGTACCTATGATGATGATCCGACCAAGTTCGCCGACCTGAACAACGGCCGTACCGATGCCATCCTGATCGACCGTCTGGCCGCACTTGAGTACGCCAAGAAAGCCCCGAAGACCGTAGCCGCCGGTGAAGCATTCTCCCGTCAGGAATCCGGTGTTGCCCTGCGTAAAGGCGAGCCTGAATTGCTGGCAGCCCTGAATAAAGCCCTCGACGAACTGCGTGCCGACGGCACCCTTGAGAAGCTGTCCACGAAATACTTCAACGCTGACGTCACTAAATAATGGAAGTTGGATTTCAATTCGAAGCGCACTTCCCGCAGTTGAGTCAGCAAATCGCCGAAACCACTCAACTGTTGCTGAACTCCGCGCCCTTCCTGCTCAAGGGCGCGTATTTCACGGTGATCCTCAGTCTCGGCGGGATGTTCTTCGGCTTGCTGCTGGGCTTCGGCCTGGCGCTGATGCGCCTGTCGCGCTTCAAATCAGTGAGCTGGCTGGCGCGCGTCTACGTGTCGTTCTTTCGCGGGACACCGTTACTGGTACAGCTGTTCGTGATCTATTACGGCTTCCCGCAACTAGGAATCGAGCTTGATCCGCTGCCAGCTGCGCTCATCGGCTTCTCGCTGAACATGGCCGCTTACGCCTGTGAAATCCTCCGCGCCGCGATCGGTTCGATCGAACGCGGTCAGTGGGAAGCCGCTGCGAGCATCGGCATGACCCGTGCGCAGACCTTGCGCCGGGCCATCCTGCCGCAGGCCATGCGCACGGCATTGCCGCCGCTGGGCAACAGCTTCATTTCGCTGGTCAAGGACACGGCACTGGCCGCCACCATTCAGGTGCCGGAACTGTTCCGTCAGGCGCAGCTGATTACCGCCCGGACTTTTGAAGTCTTCACCATGTATCTTGCCGCCGCACTGATCTACTGGATTCTGGCCACGGTGCTTTCGCACTTCCAGAACAAGTTGGAAGAGCGGGTCAATCGGCACGACCAGGAGTCCTGACCCCATGATTGTCGTGGAAAAACTGACCAAGCAATTCAAGGGGCAGGTCGTGCTTAACGGCATCGACCTCGAGGTGAAGGAAGGCGAAGTGGTCGCGATCATCGGCCCCAGCGGCTCGGGGAAAACGACGTTCCTGCGCTGCCTGAACTTCCTTGAGGAACCCACCAGCGGCCGGATCAAGGTCGGCGATATCGAGATCGATACCAGCCGCCCGCTGAACCAGCAGCAAAGCCTGGTGCGCAACCTGCGACAGCACGTGGGCTTCGTGTTCCAGAACTTCAACCTTTTCCCCCACCGCACCGCCCTGGAAAACATCATCGAAGGCCCGATCGTGGTCAAGAAGATGCCGCGCGAGCAAGCCATTGCCCTGGGCATGAAGCTGCTGGCCAAGGTCGGCCTCGCCGGTAAAGAGGACGCCTATCCGCGTCGTCTGTCCGGTGGTCAGCAACAGCGCGTGGCGATTGCCCGGGCGCTGGCGATGGAGCCGGAAGTGATCCTGTTCGACGAGCCGACCTCGGCCCTCGATCCGGAACTGGTGGGCGAAGTGCTGGCGACCATCCGTGGTCTCGCCGAAGAGAAACGCACCATGGTCATCGTCACTCACGAAATGGGCTTCGCCCGCGACGTGGCCAACCGTGTGGTGTTTTTCGACAAGGGCGTGATCGTCGAGCAAGGCGAAGCCAAAGCGCTGTTTGCCAACCCGAAAGAAGAACGCACTCAACAATTTCTCAGCAAGTTCCTGAATCACGCCTGAGAACTTCAAGAAGTAGACACACTGACTTCCACGGATGGAAGTTACCTTTACCCCGCCCTCACCAACCCGCTCAATATATATAAACAAAACATAATCAATGCATTACATATATATGTTCTGCAACAGATGAAACTCGTCTATTACCTACCGAACGCTGAATGCCTGCCTTTAAATAAGTCCGTACACAAACCTTCAAAAAAGCCTGAGTTCCGTGGCCTTATTCACCATAGCACCTAGGCATACGGCTTCGGCAATGTAGGAAAATTCTGATTAACCCGTAATTCACGAATTAACTAACAGCGTCTATTGACACCCCTCCCCGCACACTCTTATCTAGTCGCCAACCGGCACTACTTAGTTAAATCGACGCGCATATAACTTGAACAAATGTTCATTGCTTTATTGCCAGTTGATTCACAACTTTATTCTTCCAGAAACGGACTTCGCTGCAAGGCTCCAAGGAGAGAAATCGATGACCCGCACTTCGCACACCCCTGAACTCGCAGCGCCGACCCTGGCACCCGCGCAAAAAACCGGCATCAACCTCGCTGCCGCCGCCCACCTGTTGGTCGATGTGTCGCCCTACCCCGACATGGACTGCGGCGACCTGATCGAACTGTTCTGGAACAAATGCTATGTCGCATCAAAGGTGCTGACAGCCGAGGACGTCGGCACAACGGTAAGCCTGCGGGTGCCGGAGAGTTTTATTGCCGACGGCACCGCGCGTATCCACTATCGGGTGATGCAGGTCGGCCAGGGACCGGCGCTGTCGGCGGCGACTCGCGTGCAGGTCAAGCTCGATTGCCCCGGTGGCCAACCTTCGGCAGTGTGCGCAGACGAAAACCAGCAACTGGCGCCAGTGACGATCCCCGACACCATCCGCCGTCAGGGCGTAAACCCCAACCAGATCAAACGCGGTGTGCCGCTGACCATCGAGCCATACCTGAACATGGCCGAGGACGACGCCATCACTTTGCGCTGGGGCGACGTGCGCATGGATCTGGCGCCGATCACGGCAGCGGATGTCGGGCTGCCCATTCAGGTCTGGGTGCCGCCAGCGGTCATCGTCGAAGCCGGCGAGGATCTGAGGCTGGACGTGACCTATTGCATTCTCGACCGGGTCGGCAATAACTCGCGCTGGGCGCCGCCGCGAACGTTGAAGATCGGGTGTGTGAATCCTTATCTGAAGGTGCCGTTGAAGCCAGTGTGCAAGGCAGCCGAATCGCACGAAGAGTGAAACTCTCAACGAGGTGAGGAGCCTGGGCTCCTCACAACGAAACACTTAACCCTCCAGACCATGACCCCTTCTATGCATATTCCTAAAAGTTAGTTTATTTAATATTTATACACGCTTAGGGTATATGCACCGGACCACCGGACATTCTTTCGTTCGCCGCACTTTCGCGGCGTTTTTCATGAGATGTGAGGTAGGTAGTATGGTCCGGAACACAATCACCCCAGTGCAGATCGCCAGGGCATTGCGTGCAGCCAAGGAGCGGCACTGATGTCCAGTCTGGCAGATGCAAACGTCCAGTCTGATCTGGACATCGCCCCGTTGTTGTTGCCCGCGCAGGTCTTGCGCAACGACGCCCAAGCCATCAAGGCCGCCCATGAGCTGGCGCAAGTCGCCCGCGTGCAGGCCGCCAGACGCGACCGCCAGCGCAAGTTGCCCTGGTCGGAAATCGAACAGTTCACCCGCAGCGGTCTGGGCAGCATTGCCATCCCGCGCGAATACGGTGGCCCGCAGGTTTCCTTCGTCACATTGGCCGAGGTCTTCGCGATCATTTCCGCCGCCGATCCGGCGCTGGGACAGATCCCGCAGAACCAGTTCGGCATCATCAATCTGGTGCTCGGCAGCGCGACCGAAGAGCAGAAACAACAGCTGTTCCAGAGCGTGCTGGAAGGCTGGCGCATCGGCAATGCCGGCCCTGAGCGCGGCACCAAAAACACGCTGGAACTGAAAGCGCGCATCACCGCCGACGGCGATGACTACGTGATCAATGGCCAGAAGTTCTACTCCACCGGCGCGCTGTTTGCGCACTGGGTCGCAGTCAAGGCGCTCAACGATGATGGCAAGCAAGTGCTGGCCTTCGTCCGTCGCGGTACGCCAGGGCTGCGCATCGTTGATGACTGGTCGGGCTTCGGTCAGCGCACCACCGCCAGTGGCACGATTCTGCTGAACAACGTGCGCGTCGAGTCGAGCCTCGTCGTCGATAACTGGAAGATCAACGCAACCCCAAACACCCAAGGCGCCGTGTCCCAGCTGATCCAGGCTGCCATCGACGCCGGGATCGCCCGTGGCGCCATTGACGACGCCATCGAATTCGTCAAAACCCGCGCGCGGCCATGGATCGACGCCAAAGTTGAACGCGCCAGCGATGACCTCTACGTGATCGCCGACATCGGCAAACTGAAAATCGAACTGCACGCCGCCGAAGCGCTGCTGCGCAAGGCCGGGCAAGTGCTCGATCAGGTACACGCCGCGCCGCTGACCGCCGAATCCGCCGCCCGCGCCTCGATTGCCGTGGCCGAAGCCAAAGTGCTGACCACCGAGATCTCGCTGCTGGCCAGCGAAAAGCTCTTCGAACTGGCCGGCAGCCGCGCGACCCTCGCCGAATTCAACCTCGACCGTCACTGGCGCAACGCCCGCGTGCACACCCTGCACGATCCGGTGCGCTGGAAATATCACGCGGTCGGCGCCTATCGCCTCAACGGCACTTTGCCGGCTCGCCATTCCTGGATTTGACCAGACCTCTGGAGAAACACATGACTCTTTTCCATCCCGTCGCGGTCATCACCAGCGATGAGCAAGCCCTGATCGTCGCCAGCGACCTGGCCGAAGATTTCAAACGCGACAGCGCCCTGCGCGACCGTGAACGACGCCTGCCGCTGCCGGAACTCGACGTGTTTTCCCGCTCAGGCCTGTGGGGCATCAGCGTGCCGAAAGAATACGGCGGCGCTGGCGTGTCGAACGTGACCCTGGCCAAAGTCATCGCCCTGATCGCTCAGGCTGACGGCTCTCTCGGGCAGATTCCGCAGAACCATTTCTACGCCCTCGAAGTGCTGCGCGTGAACGGCAGCCACGCGCAGAAACAAAGGTTGTACGCCGAGGTATTGGCCGGCCAGCGCTTCGGCAATGCACTGGCAGAGCTGGGCACCAAAACTGCCCACGACCGTGTCACCAGCCTCAAGCGAGAAGGCGACGGCTACCGCATCAACGGTCGCAAGTTTTATGCGACCGGCGCGATTTACGCGCAGCGCATTCCAACATCCGTGGTCGATGAAAACGGCGTGCAGCAACTGGCCTTCGTCCCTCGCGAGAGCAAAGGCCTGACGGTGATCGACGACTGGAGCGGCTTCGGCCAGCGCACCACCGGCAGCGGTTCGGTGGTGTTCGAGGACGTGTACGTCGCCGCCGAAGACGTGATCCCGTTCCAGAGCGCTTTCGAACGTCCGACCACCGTCGGCCCGCTGGCGCAGATTCTTCATGCCGCCATCGATACCGGCATTGCCCGCGCCGCTTACGAAGATGCATTGCACTTTGTGCGAAGCAAGACGCGGCCATGGATCGACTCCGGCAACGACAAAGCCACCGAAGACCCGCTGACGCTGAAAAGCTTTGGCCACTTGAGCATTCGCCTGCACGCCACAGAGGCGCTGCTGGAACGCTCCGGTGAGTTCCTCGACAAGGCTCAGGCCGAGACCAGCGCCGAAACGGTCGCCGCCGCCTCGATTGCGGTGGCCGAAGCACGCGCGATCAGCACGGAAATCTCCCTCGCCGCCGGCAGCACCTTGTTCGAACTGGCTGGCAGTCAGGCCACCCTGATCGAGCACGGTCTCGACCGCCACTGGCGCAACGCCCGGGTGCACACCCTGCACGACCCGGTGCGCTGGAAGTATCACGCGGTGGGCAATTACTACCTCAACGATGAAAACCCGCCACTGCGGGGGACCATCTGATGACGAAGAAAAAAATCTTGCTCAATGCGTTCAACATGAACTGCATCGGCCACATCAACCATGGCATGTGGACGCATCCGCGCGACACCTCGACTCGCTACAACACCATTGAATACTGGACCGAGCTGGCGCAGTTGCTGGAGCGCGGGCTGTTCGACGGCTTGTTCATCGCCGACATCGTTGGCGTGTACGACGTCTATCAGAACTCGGTGGATGTCACCCTGAAAGAGTCGATCCAGCTGCCGGTCAACGATCCGTTGCTGCTGGTTTCGGCGATGGCCGCTGTCACCAAAAACCTCGGTTTCGGCCTGACCGCCAACCTCACTTACGAGCCGCCGTATCTGTTCGCCCGACGCATGTCGACCCTCGATCATTTGAGCCGTGGTCGCGTCGGCTGGAACATCGTTACCGGCTATCTGGACAGCGCCGCCAAAGCCATGGGCCTGCGCGAGCAAGTCGAGCATGACCGTCGCTACGATCAGGCCGACGAGTATTTGGAGGTGCTCTACAAACTCTGGGAAGGCAGTTGGGAAAACGGCGCGGTGCTCAATGATCGCGAACAGCGTATCTACGCCCAACCGGAAAAAGTGCACAAGGTCGAACACAAGGGCGAGTTCTATCAGGTCGAGGGTTATCACCTCTGCGAGCCGTCGCCGCAGCGCACACCGGTGCTGTTTCAGGCCGGTAGTTCTGATCGTGGTTTGCTGTTCGCCGGGCGTCACGCCGAGTGCGTGTTCATCAGCGGCCAGAACAAACCGTCGACCAAGGTTCAGGTCGACAAGGTGCGCGCCAGTGCCGTCGAGGCCGGGCGCAATCCCGAGGACATCAAGGTGTTCATGGGCCTTAACGTCATCGTCGGCGAGACTGAAGAAGCCGCATGGGCCAAGCATGCCGAGTACTCGAGCTACGCCAGCGCCGAGGCCGGCGTGGCGCATTTTTCCGCGTCCACTGGCATCGACTTTTCGCAGTATGAAATCGACGAACCGATCCAGTACGTGAAGAGCAACGCCATTCAGTCCGCGACCAAGAACCTGCAAAACAACGACTGGACCCGGCGCAAATTGCTCGACCAGCATGCCCTCGGTGGCCGCTATATCACCGTCGTCGGTTCGCCTGAGCAAGTGGCGGACGAACTGGAATCCTGGATCGCCGAAACCGGTCTGGACGGCTTCAACCTGACCCGCATCGTCACCCCGGAAAGCTATGTCGATTTCATTGAGCTGGTGATTCCGGAGTTGCAGCGGCGTGGGTCGTACAAGACCGCGTATGACAGCGGCAGCTTGCGCGAGAAGCTGTTTCACGGCGAGGCACAGTTGCCGGAGCAGCACATCGGATCTTCGTACCGCCGCTAAAAGCTTCGCGAGCAGGCTCGCTCCCACAGGGGAAAGCATTCCAAATGTGGGAGCGAGCCTGCTCGCGAAGAGGCCCGACCAGACATCACACATTTCATGCACTGACTGGAAAAACCACTATGACCAAGAAACGCCTGTCCCACCCAGTCAAAGCACTGGCCCTGGCCCTCGGCCTGTTCAGCTCGGCCGTCTTCGCCGCCGACGCTGCGCTGAAAATCGGCACCACCGCCGCCTTCGCCATTCCGCTGGAAGCCGCCGTCGAAGAAGCCTCCAAACAAGGCCTGAACGTCGAACTGGTGGAGTTCACCGACTGGATCGCGCCGAACGTCAGCCTCGCCGCTGGCGACATCGACGTGAACTACTTCCAGCACATCCCGTTCCTGGAGAACGCCAAGGCTGCCGCCGGTTTTGATCTGGTGCCATTCGCCCCGGGGATCATCAACAACGTCGGCCTCTACTCGAAAAAATACAAAAGCTTCGAGGAGCTTCCAGAGGGCGCCAGCGTCGCCATCGCCAACGACCCGATCAACAGCGGTCGCGGCCTGCAACTGCTGGCCAAGGCCGGGTTGATCACCCTGAAGCCGGGGGTCGGCTACAAAGCCACCGAAGACGACATCGTCGCCAACCCGAAGAAACTCAAAATCCTTCAGGTCGAAGCCGTGCAACTGGTGCGCGCCTACGACGACGCCGATCTGGTGCAGGGCTACCCGGCCTACATTCGCTTGGCGAAAACCTTCGATGCCGGTTCCGCGTTGCTGTTCGACGGCCTCGATCACAAGGAATACGTGATCCAGTTCGTGATCCAGCCGAAGAGCAAAACCGATCCGCGCCTGATCAAATTCGTCGACATCTACCAGCATTCGCCAGCCGTCCGCGCGGCACTGGATAAGGCCCACGGCAAGCTGTATCAGGCCGGGTGGGAAAGTTGAGCATGACAGCCGCGACCCAACGGCGACTGGATATTCCAGAGCTAAAGAATGCTGAACGTACAGAATTGCATCCCAAGCTGAACCGCGCCCACGTGCGCTTCATCGGCCTCGGCAAAACCTACGAAGGCCGGCAAGGCCCGGTCGCTGCCCTGCAAGGCATCGACCTGGCGATCCAGCGCGGCGAAGTGTTCGGCATCATCGGCCGCAGCGGTGCGGGCAAGTCGTCGCTGATCCGCACGATCAATCGTCTGGAACAACCGACCTCAGGAAGGGTGCTGATCGATCAGGTGGACATCGGCGAGTTCGATGAAGACCGCTTGGTCGCCCTGCGCCGACGGATCGGCATGATCTTCCAGCACTTCAATCTGATGTCGGCGAAAACGGTTTGGCAGAACGTCGAACTGCCGCTGAAAGTCGCGGGTGTGCCAAAAGAACAACGCGAAAAAAAGGTTCGCGAACTGCTCGAACTCGTCGGCCTGCAAGCCAAGCACAAGGCCTATCCGGCGCAGCTTTCCGGCGGCCAGAAACAGCGTGTCGGCATCGCCCGCGCCTTGGTGCATGACCCGGATATTTTGCTCTGCGACGAGGCCACTTCCGCGCTCGATCCGGAGACGACTCAGTCGATCCTCGGCCTGCTGCGCGAGATCAACAAACGTCTGGGCCTGACCATCGTCCTGATCACTCACGAGATGGCGGTGATCCGCGACATCTGTGACCGCGTAGTGGTGCTGGAACACGGCCATGTCGTCGAGCAAGGCCCGGTGTGGGAAGTGTTCGGCAATCCGCAGCACGAGGTCAGCCAGACGCTGCTCGCGCCGCTGCAACATGCGTTGCCAGAAGAATTGCAGAACCGTTTACAGGTGCAGTCATCATCCTCCGGGGCGGCGGTGGTGCTGCGTTTGCAGTTCACCGGCAGTGCCAGTGATGAGCCGGATCTGGCGGCATTGTTTTCGGCGCTCGGTGGGCGGGTGAAATTGCTCCACGGCGGCGTGGAAAGAATTCAGGGGCACGCGCTCGGGCAACTGCTGCTTGCCGTGAGCGGTTCGCCGTGGAGCGCCGAGCAACTGCGTGAACGCGCCGGGCAATGGGCGCAACGGGTGGAGGTGTTGGGTTATGTGGTTTGATCGCTTGCTGCAAGGTTTTATCGACACGTTTTTGATGGTCGGCGTGTCGTCGCTGATCGCATTGCTGGTGGGGATTCCCATGGCGGTGATTCTGGTTACCAGCGACAAGGGCGGGATTTACCAGGCGCCGGTGCTGAATCGCGCATTGGGCGCATTCGTGAACCTGTTCCGCTCGATCCCGTTTCTGATCCTGATGGTCGCGCTGATTCCGTTCACCCGCCTGATCGTCGGCACCACCTACGGCGTGTGGGCTGCTGTGGTGCCGCTGACCATCGCCGCGACGCCGTTCTTTGCGCGAATAGCCGAAGTGAGTCTGCGCGAGGTCGATCACGGTCTGATCGAAGCCGCGCAAGCCATGGGCTGCCGACGCTGGCACATCGTCTGGCATGTGCTGTTGCCGGAAGCGCTGCCGGGGATTGTCGGCGGTTTCACCATCACGCTGGTGACGATGATCAACTCCTCGGCCATGGCCGGCGCAATCGGCGCCGGTGGCCTGGGCGACATCGCTTACCGCTACGGTTATCAGCGGTTCGATAGCCAGATCATGCTGACGGTGATTGTGTTACTGGTGGCGTTGGTGGCGGTGATTCAGTTGGGCGGGGATCGGTTGGCGCGAGGTTTGAATAAACGCTGAAGCCCATCAAGGGATCGCAGCCTGCGTGGGAGCGCAAAGGCTGCGATATTGCTTAATCCTCGATCAGGCTATCGAGCCACGCATATTGGGCTTTGCTTTGATGCAGCACCTGCATGCTTTTCGCCGCACAAATCAAACTGTCAGCATTGTTCACCGCCAGGTGCGCTCGCATCTGCGGGTTTGCATTGAACAGGTCAACCGCCGCCTGAAGGTCCAGGTCGTCGCCGATTCCCAGGTAATCACCGACACCGAACAAAAAGGCATCGTGGTCATCCGAAAAAGACTTCAAATAATCGACCGTCAATCCGCCGCGCATGATCGCCTCGGAGACACCGCGCTCAGGAACGTCGTAAACGGTCAACGAATCCCCATCCAGCAAACGGCCCAGACGGCTGTCCAGATAGAAATAATCCGCTGCATTGGGCCCAATGCTCTGGAACCGGTCGACTCTGTTGGTGTGCAACATTTCATGGCCCAGGGAAATACTCAAAGTCCCGCGCTGCATGTACTTGCGATTAAGAAAGAACCGACCGTGAAAATCATTCTTGTACATCCATGCCCCGCTATTGGTGTCCGCATCGACCCCGAGAAATTTCTCATCCCCCCAAGCCCCTTGGTACTCCCTGGAAAGCGCCAGGCCTCGCGCAACTGAATCGGCGAATCGCTGGGTAACGGCGCGGTGAGCGCTGCCAAAGAAGCTTTCGTACACCCCCTCGGCGTCGGGATATTGCAGGCCGATGGCGTGACTGGCCTCAGAGAAAATGCTTTCGACCGCTTGCAACTCCGAGCGAATCATTACCGCCTGCTCCATCGGGAACTGCTTCAACCCGCGTGCGACCAGCGTGCCCTCCTGCGCCGCCGTGTACTCGAACGAGTCATCGTTACCGGTATGAACCCGGTTTTTTTGGGCGTAGTCGGTTCTGACCTCACGTATGAGCTGATCAATGTCGATATCAATCACTTTGCCCGGATCGGGCAAAGGCCGAGACCGTTCGAGTGACCAGATCTTGCTGCGCGGATCAAAAAACAGCGCCGGCCCCAGCGCTGCCGATTCAGAGGCCAGCGCTGCCCGATATTCACCGGCGATGCCGGTTTCCCGGACCAGTACGATCTCGCCGGGAGCGATATCGACATAGTTTCGGTTCTTGAACACCCTGAGGCCCTGAGCATTGGCTGCGGGCAAGTTGGCCGGTGCTCTCAAGCTGTAGCGCTCAAGTGTTTTGATCGTCGGATGCAGGGGCGTGACCTGGGCAGAATGCAACGGAGTAATCGTGATGACGGAGGGCGACGGGTCAGCAGGCGAAACCGCCTCCATGCCTGATAGGTCCGCGTCAGGGCGGTGAATCTTCACCGGCGTCCCGTCGCCGGATGGCGTACTGCCGGCTCTTTTACGGGTTGGCGTTGCATCCGTCGAGTGACGGCGGGTCGACGAGGTGGAGCCGGGGTTGCGAACAATGCCCATGAAAAATCCTTTTTTTGAGTGAGTCCCCCTGAATAAAAAACAGGGCAGACATCGCGATAGTCGTCTATCGCGCAGGCGTCATTACATCCCGGAGCGAACCGCAGAGTGCGGTACATATGTATTGCACAGTCGGTAGGGTTTTATGCTTTGCCGTGAGGAGCGATTCACACCGAAAAGGGAAAATTTCGTACAGGAAAATCAGAGAGCCTACAGGCCTGTTCTCTTTCCTTTGCAGGACATTTCCTAGATCATTCCGAGCGCTTGCGCCTGCCGGATCCGGTGGCTAGTCTCGGCCCGTCACTGCTCATCAGTGATCGGGTTTAGTCGCCCGGGTCAAGTCGGGCGTACAGCGTCACCTCGTGTCAGGGGCTTTTTCCTGCCTGAGCGTTATGGTGGCTGTGCGCAGGGCACCTTCGGGTGCGCCGGTTTTGCCTGACGACCGGTCGACTAACCTGTGCGCAGCCGCCACCCCTGTTCGTTTAGTCGCGATATCGGTTGGCTCCAATTAACGTTCAGGAGTTTTACCCATGAAAAAGATTGTCCCCGATCCACCTTCAGAAAAAACCACCGAAAACGAACCCTCCAGCGAGCAGTTCAAAGACCGCTCCGCGCTGTACCGCGCCATCGATTTCTACCTCACCGGCAAGCAACCCTCCCCGCCTGATGAACTGCGCTTCTACAACGTCAGCGAAGACGTCAGTTTTGAAGACGCACAGCTCTATCTCGCCGATCTTCTGCGCTGTGCTTCCGTTTCGGCGTATCAGTGTGGCGATCATCTGCAAGGCGCGGACCGGGCCATGGTGTTTTCGGTCTGGCATTTGCTGGAGATTGCCAAGGCAATGGTGGATCGCTCGATTGATTGTCTGGGGATGAAGAAGAGCTGAAAATTTGGCGGCTGTGCGTGGGGCACCTTCGGGTGTACCGGTTTTCCTATTGACCGGCCTACTACCTGCGTGCAGCCGCCACCCAATCATTTCCTTTCATGGCGTATATTCGGCCAATCTCAATCGCCCACGCAGTCCAACCATGAAACAGACCCCCACCGACCTCGAACAGATCACCGCCACCACGCTCGGCCACTACAATTCGGTAGCCGAAGACTTCCGTGAGGGTACCCGCGATCACGATGTCAGCCAGAACATCGACGCACTGTTGCGGCATATTCAGGGTGTGGCGCCGTTCAGCATTCTTGATTTCGGCTGTGGGCCGGGGCGGGACTTGCAGGCGTTCACGCGTATGGGCCACGTCGCGGTCGGCCTCGACGGCTCGGAGAAGTTTGCGCAGATGGCCCGCGAGGACAGTGGCTGCGAAGTGTGGTGCCAGGATTTCCTCAAGCTGGATCTGCCCGAAGAGCGCTTCGACGGGATCTTCGCCAACGCCGTGCTGTTTCATGTGCCGTTACAGGAACTGCCACGGGTTTTAGGGCAACTGCGAAGCACGCTGAAACCGGGTGGTGTGCTGTTCAGCTCCAACCCGCGCGGGGATAACCAGGAGGGCTGGAACGGATCGCGTTTTGGCGCGTATCACGACCTGCAAGCGTGGCGCGGCCTGTTGACCGCTGCCGGGTTTGTCGAACTGGAACATTACTTCCGTCCGGCAGGGCTGCCACGCGAACAGCAGCCCTGGCTGGCCAGCGTCTGGCGCAAGGTCTGAGTCAGGGCAAGGTCTGCACCCGATAGTGGCTGACCGCATCGTCCGGCGTTAGCACGGTGATGCTTTCGCCCGGCAAGGTTCGGCCATCCACGTCACGCGCGGCTTGATCGAAGTTGGCCAACAGTCGAGTGCCGTCCTCAAAGGACGTCTGCTGAACCCGTCGATCCTCGCTCAGCCATTGGAAACCGGTGAGTGCCTGCGTTGCCAGGCGCTCATGCAGCGGGCGGAAGAACGCATCCTGACGCGCAATCAGTGGCAAGCGTTGCGCCAGCGTTGCCGCGCTCAGGTGATACAGCGGCGGTACGTTGTAGAGCAATTGCGTGAGTTCGTTTTCCACCCGCACGTTGCTCAGCTTCAGGCTGTCGAACAGCCAGTGATGACTGGTGATGACCGAACCGTGAAACACCGCCTGGTACAGCGGCAATCGGCTGGCTGGATCAAAGTGAATACGCCGGTACGATTCTTTGATCGGCACGGGTTTGAAGAACACCGCCGGTTGCTCGGGTGGATACCACTTGCCCGTGAAGTATTCGGAGTCGGGGTTCTTACTCATATCGGCGTCACCCCAACCGATCACCGGTGTCTGCATGCCATGGGCGAACAGCACGCCTTGAGCCGTCGTCGCGTTACCGTCTTCGGAACCGCTGGGCAGTTGCAGCGTTTCGTTGATCCAGCGTGAGGCCTGAACGTTACCCTCGGCGTTTTGCGCCTGGGTCATGGTCGCGCCGGGCCGGTAGCTGTCGAACACCATGCCCGCCGCATAGGCATCGAGGAACCAGCTGTTGAAACCGGTGGCGGCGCTGATGGCTTTGATGCGTTTCTCAAGTAAGGGACGCACGCAACGCGGATCGGTGTAGTGACCGGACTGCTGAAAGCCGGTTTTCGCCACGCCGCTTTCCAGCACGATGGCGCAGTCCACATTGGCCTTGTCGCCCAGGTGCGCGGTGGTCCAGTCCGGGTTCTCGGCCCGGCTCAGCGCCGTTTCGTAAGAGTCATACGGCGCGATCAGATACCCTGCCGCCACGCCCGCGCGAACCGCCTCCGGATGCCAGAGCCCGCCCTCCCATCCATCGCCGAGTCCCAGCCACAAGCGCGGCAGTCCTGCGTTCTGCAACCGTTCGATGGTATCGAGCGAAAGGCTGCTGCCCCAACGCGCGGAGTCGACAGTCAAGACACCCGCGAAATCGGCGGCCAATTGGCTGCGCAGTGCTGCGTAGCCGCTGACCAATGCCTGCATGTCCGGCACCGCACGAGCCTGCCAGGTTTTGCGCGCCTGAGCGGCCAGCGCGCGGTTAATCCCGCGCAACAGCACGGTCTGCTGATAGCTGTTGAGCACGGTTTCGCTGGCGAGCATCTGCAACGCTTCACGATCCATCCCGGCCCGTAGCGCACTGGCAAGTCTGGTTTGGCCACGTAGTTTGCCGAGCAGCGCCGGCCAGTTGCGCACATCTTTTTGCCCCAGCAGATCATTGCCCCACAGATAGACATGACTGGCGCCCAGCAACTTGCGCGCCTGCGGGGTGTTCTCGAGCTTGCTGCTCAGGGTTTCGAAACGGCCATTATCGATCAGCCATTGCCGATAGCGCTTGGCGCCGGCCAACGGATCGGCGTCGCCCAGAAACAGGCTGAAGGTCAGCGGCGTCGACGGTGCCAGTGAAGTGAATTGATGCCGCGCCGCCAACGCCAGCGTGTCGCCGTCAGCGCTGAACTGCAGTTGGTTGTTGTAGGGATTGCTCAGCAACCAGCTAAGGCTGAAGCCCTCGTGCTCGACACCCCACAGCGGCAGGCTCAGATCCTGAGTGCTGTCGAACTGGCCCTGATCCACCAGAAACGCCTGCCACAGCGGATCGCCGCGCGGCACGTAATGCCCTTCGGCGAGCGGCCAGATCAGTCCTTTACCCATCGCACTGCCGGGTTGGCGCAGGAACTCCAGTTCAGCGGGATCACGGGCGGTGATCGAGAAGCTCAGGTCACGCTGATCGAGTTCAACGCTGAGCGACCAGGCGCCATCGTCCCATTGCCAGTCGAGGCGATTGCCGCGCCTGAGCAACTGGCTGACCTTGTGCGCATCAACACCCGTCGATGCCTGCACGGTCGCGCTGTCGGCCGGGGTCACACGCACCGCGAGAGTCGCCGGATCGATCTGCACCCGCCACAACGAATTTTCCAGCAGCGTTTCGGCCACCGATGAGGGCGACAGGCACAGGCCGACCATCAGCAGCAGTTGGCGCAGCCAGCAAGCGACAGTCGACATCGGGCGTCCCTCCTCCAAATGGAGGAAGGACGGTAACGCAATCGACCGGGGTTGTAAGTCAGACCGTTCCCAAAGGTGTAACGGGAGCAATCAATGGTTCGATGAGGCTGAGTCCTTCTTCGGCTCGCGAATCTTGTACCAGGCCACGTACAGCGCCGGCAGAAACAGCAGCGTCAGCAGCGTCGCAATCACGATCCCGCCAATCATCGCGTAAGCCATCGGCCCCCAGAACACTTCCCGGGCAATCGGGATCATGCCCATGCTGGCCGCCGCTGCCGTCAGCAGAATCGGCCGGCGTCGATGTTCAGTGGCTTCCACCACCGCGTCCCACGGCGCCAGCCCCTTCTTCTCGAACTCATCGATCTGCGTCACGAGGATCACCGAGTTGCGGATGATGATGCCGATCAGCGCCAGAATCCCCAGGATCGCCACGAAGCCCATGGGCGTACCGGTCGGCACCAGCGCCAGCACCACGCCGATCAGCCCCAGCGGCGCTACACTCGCCACCAGAAACATCTTCTGCACGCTGTGCAACTGGATCATCAGGAAAGTCGCCATCAAAAACAGCATCAATGGCAGCACCTTGGCAATCGGCCCCTGAGCCTTGCCGCTCTCCTCGACCGTACCGCCAGTGGCGACTTTGTAGCCGACCGGCAGTTTTTCGGCGAAGGCATCGATCGCCGGTTTGAGCAGTTTCACCAGGTCGGTCGGCTGAATCTCGTCGCGCACCGACGCCTTGATGGTGATGGTCGGCAAACGGTCGCGACGCCACACCAGCGGCTGTTCCAGCTCGTAACGCACGGTGGCGAACGCCAGCAGCGGAATCGACGTGCCGCCCGGCGTGACGATTTGCAGGTTCTGCAGGGTTTCCGGCGTACCGCGCTCCGAATCCACGGCGCGACCGACCACGTTGATCAGGTAGATATCGTCATCGACCTGGGTCAACGGCGAGCCGCTGACGATGCTGTTCATCAGGTTCGCCACGTCTTCGGACGACAGCCCGAGCTGGCGCGCCTTGTCTTGGGCGATGTCGATGCGCAGGACTTTGCCCGGCTCGTTCCAGTCGTAAATGATCTCGCCGATGTGCGGGTTCTTGTCCAGTTCGGTGGCCAGATCGATGGCGTGTTTGCGCACCTGATCGATGTCCTTGCCGCTGACCCGGTACTGGATCGGGCGACCCACGGGCGGCCCCATTTCCAACGCCTGCACGTAACTGCCGATACCGACGAAGTCCTTGTGCAAACGCTCACGCAGACGCTGGCTCAGGGCTTCGCGGGCCTCGAAGTCTTTGCTGACGATGACCAGTTGCGCGTAGTACGGGTTCTGTAATTGTTGATCGAGCGGCAGGTAGAAACGGATCGCACCCTGGCCGATGTAAGTGCTCCAGCGCACGATGTCCGGATCACCCTTGAGGGTTTCCTCCAGCTTGTCGACGGCCTTGCGGGTTTCGTCGATGGAAGCGTTTTGCGGCAGGTTCAGGTCGACCAGAATTTCCGGGCGATCCGAGGACGGGAAAAACTGGTTCTGTACAAAGCGCATGCAAAACACCGCCAGCACAAAGCACACGACCGTAATGCCAATCGCCCACCAGCGGTTGCGCATCGACCACAACAGACCATGGTTGAACGCACGACCGACGCGCCCGGGCTCGGCCGCATGGGGTTTCACGTTGGCGCTGAGAATGTGCACACCGATCACCGGCGCAAAGAACACCGCCACCACCCACGACACCAACATCGCCACGGCGATGACCGCAAACAGCGTGAACGTGTATTCACCCGCCGAACTGGCGTTGAGGCCGATGGGCACAAAACCGGCGACCGTCACCAGCGTACCGGTGAGCATCGGGAACGCCGTTGAGGTGTAGGCGAACGTCGCCGCCTGCTCCCGGGTCTCGCCCATTTCCAGGCGTGTGACCATCATCTCCACGGTGATCATCGCGTCGTCGACCAACAGGCCGAGGGCGATGATCAATGCGCCAAGGGAAATCCGCTGCATGGTAATGCCGCTGTATTCCATGAACACAAACACCATCGCCAGCACCAGCGGAATCGAGCACGCCACCACCAGCCCGGCACGCACGCCGAGGCTGATGAAGCTCACCACCAACACGATGATCACCGCCTCGAACAAGGCGCTGGTGAAGCCGCCGACGGCCTCTTCCACCACCACGGCCTGATCGGAAACCGTGTGTACACCAACGCCTACCGGCAAGTCGGCGGTGAGTTGATCGATGCGCGCGTGCAGCGCTTTACCGAATTCCTGAACGTTGCCGCCCTTCTGCATGGCAATCGCCAGACCGATCGCCGGTTTGCCATCGAAGCGGAACTCCGGAGTCGCCGGATCGACGTAACCGCGACTGATATCGGCAATGTCGGCCAGACGATAGAAGCGGTCATTGAGCTTGAGATTGACCTCGGCCAGATCCTTCTCCGAGGCGAACTGCCCCGACGTGCGCACGGAAATCCGCTCCGGCCCGGCCTCGATCACCCCGGCGGGTGTCACCGCGTTCTGCGATTGCAGGCTCTGCACCACTTGGCGCTGATCGATGCCCAGCGCCGCCAGTTTGCGCGTGGAGAAGTTCAGATAAATCACTTCGTCCTGCTGGCCGACCATCTCGATTTTGCCCAGCCCCGGCACATTGCGGATCTCGGCGCGCGCCTGTTCCACGTAATCGCGCAACTGGCGCATGGTCAGGCCGTCGGCGGTAAACGCGTACACCGAGCCGTAGACGTCACCGAACTCGTCATTGAATCCCGGCCCTTGAATGCCCTTGGGAAACTGCCCGCGAATATCGTCGATCTTCTTGCGCACCTGATACCAGATTTGCGGGATGTCCTTGGCGCTGGTGGTGTCGCGCAGGTACACATACACCGTCGATTCGCCGGGGCGGGTGTAGCTTTTCACGTAGTCGAGCGAATCCAGTTCTTCGAGTTTTTTCTCGATGCGGTCAGTGACTTGCTTGAGGGTCTCCTCTTGGGTCGCGCCCGGCCACTTGGTCTGGATCACCATGGTCTTGATGGTGAATGACGGATCTTCTTCACGGCCCAGATTGAAGTAAGAAAACACCCCCATCAGCAGTGCAACGAACATCAGATACCAGACGAACGACTGATGCTTGAGGGCCCATTCGGAGAGGTTGAAAGAGCCTTTCATTGACTGTCCTCGTCAAGTTTCACGGATTGTCCGGGTTTGAGGCTGTTGACGCCGGCGCTGACTACCTGCTCGCCGTTCTTCACACCGCCGGCCAGCACCACAGTGCCATCGGTGCGGCTGATCACGCTGACGTCGCGCGGGTTGACGGTTTTGTTTTGGGTATCGACTACCCAGATCCGCGTTTTACCGTCGACCTCCTGTATCGCCGTGGCGGGCAATTCGATGCGCGGCTTGATCGCCGAACTGAGGGTCACGCTGATCGCCGTGCCGAGACGGAACCCGGGCGGCGTTTCGGCCAGGGTCAAACGGGCGCGACGGGTACGCGTCGCACTTTGCGCCTGCGGTTCGATTTCGCGGATGGTCGCTGTGGTGTTAATGCTCGGATCGAGTTGCGCGGCCACCAGAAACACCACGTCGCTGGGGATCTGATCGACCAGTGTGTCCGGCAGATCGATCACGGCTTCCTTGATGTCCGGTTGCGCCAGCGTCACCACTTGCTGGCCGGCAGTGACCACTTGCCCGGCTTCGGCATTCCACGCGGTGACCACGGCTTTGTGGTCGGAACGCAACTGGGTGTAGTCGAGTTGATCCTTGCTCTGGTTGACCGCCGCCCGCGCCTGCTCCAGCGAGGCCTGGGTAGTTTTCAAATCAGTGGTGGCGATGTCCAGTTGTGCCTGCGCGCCAACCCCGCGATCAAACAGCGCTTGCTGACGCCGGGCGTTGGCCTGTGCATTGATCAGTTGCGCCTGAACCCTGGCCAGATCGCCTTGGGCAGAGCGCAACTGGTTCTGTTGGTCGGAGGGGTCGAGCGTGGCGAGCAGCGTGCCCTTCTCGACTTCGGCACCGACGTCGACGTTGCGGCTGGCGATGCGCCCGCCGACACGGAAACCGGTGTTGCTCTCGTAGCGCGCCTGAATGCTGCCGGCGAAACGGCCGAGGGTTTCCTCGTTCAGCGCCTGGACCTTGATCGACAGCACCGGCCGCACCGGCTCCGGCGGCGGTTCGTTTTTCGAGCAGGCGGCCAACAACACAGCCACGGACAACAGCCCCAGACGCCTCATGGCTGTGCTCCCGGTTGCAGATCTTTATAAGTGTTTTCGGCGATCTCGACTTTAATGCCCGGGTGCAACAACTGCCCGCCGGCGACGACGACTTTCTCGCCGCCCTTGAGGCCTTCGCTGATGATGACTTTGCCGGTCAGATAGCGCCCGACCGTGACCGTGTGCAATTGCGCCAGGCCCTGATCGTCGACCATCCACACGGCGGGGTCGCTGACGTTTTTGGTCAGCGCCGACCATGGCAACTCGACCGCCGATTTGCCGGTGCCTTTGGCGGTGGCGCTGACTACCGAACCGAGTTGCATGCCCGGCGGCAGTTTGTCGAGGGTGACTTTGACTTGCACGGTACCGGACTGCGCAGACACCGCTGGGGTGATTTCGCGCACGGTGCCGGTGGTTTTGATGTTGGGGTTGTCGAGCAGGCTGACCACAATCGAGCGATCTGACGGCCGCTCGGCCAGCAGCGATTCGTACACGTTGAACACCGCATCACGGTCGCCGTCACGGGCCAGACTGAAAATCGGTGCGGTGGCCTGTACCACCTGGCCGACCTCGGCCTGACGCTCGGTGATGATCCCTGGGGCATCGGCAATCAGCGAGGTGTAGCTGAGCTGATCCTTAGCATTGGCCAGTTGCGCCTGAGCGGCGCTCAATGCGCTTTGGCTACTGCGCAACGCCGCCTGGGCGGAATCGTATTCGCTCTGGCTGGTGTAACCCTTAGGCAACAGTTTTTGCTGGCGCACGAATGCCGCCGCAGTCTGCTTGACCCGCGCCTGTTCGGCGACGACTTGAGCTTGAG
The DNA here is from genome assembly GCF_059716145.1 of Pseudomonas sp. LBUM1648. Lineage (NCBI taxonomy): Bacteria > Pseudomonadati > Pseudomonadota > Gammaproteobacteria > Pseudomonadales > Pseudomonadaceae > Pseudomonas > Pseudomonas sp. LBUM1648. The sequence continues at coordinate 244,790 of NZ_CP166808.1, read as the reverse complement.
CCGAGTCGACGTTGGTCTGCAAATCCTTGGGATCGAGTTTGGCCAGCACTTGCCTGGCCGTGACACGGTCACCGACATCGACCATGCGCTGAATGATCTTGCCGCCGACGCGGAACGACAATTCCGTCTGCACGCGGGCCTGCACGTCACCGGTGAGGGTCACGGCAGCCGCGTAATCCGCGGGCTTGACCTCTTGCACAAAGACCCGTGGCAGGTACTCCTGCGGGGCTTTTTCCTCGCCACAGGCGGCGAGCAAAGTGAACAGGCCCAGCATGACCACTGTTTTCAATCCGGGACTCGCCATGCAGACTCCTTCCTTTGTACGAACGTGCAAGTGACGATACGACTGTGAGCTTAGAACAGGGTTCAACGTTCGCTCGCGCGATCAGCACATTTCCCCTGTAGGCGCTGTCGCTGGCTGCGATCTTTGCTTTTAAAGCTCAAGATCAAAAGATCGCAGCCTGCGGCAGCTCCTACAATGGTCGCCTCAAGAGAAGGATTTTCATGCTCAAGACCCTCGCGGTGGCCAATTACCGCTCGATCAATAAATTGGTAATCCCGTTGGGCCGGCTGAACCTGATCACCGGCCCCAACGGCAGCGGCAAGTCCAACCTCTATCGGGCACTGCGTCTGCTGGCGGAGACCGCACAGGGCGGCGTGGTCAATGCGCTGGCCCGTGAGGGCGGGCTGGACTCGACCTTCTGGGCCGGGCCGGAAACCATCAGTCGACGCATGCGCAACGGTGAGGTGGCGATCGAGCCGACGGTGCGCCAGGGTGTGAAGCGTTTGCGCCTGGGGTTTGCCGGGGAGGATTTCAGTTATTCGATCAGCCTGGGGTTGCCCGACTCCAACGGCCATTTCATGTTGCCCGAGCACGCACAGCCGATACCCTCGCTTTTCAGCCTTGATCCGCAAGTCAAACGCGAATGCATCTGGGCCGGGCCGCTCTATCGCCCGGCCAGCCTGCTGGTGGATCGCGACGGGCCGATGATCCGCGCTCGCGCCGAGCGTAAATGGGATGTGCTGGCGCAACACACGCCGAACTTTGACAGCCTGTTCGATCAGGTCGGCAGCTTGCGCAGTTCACCGGAAGTGTTTCAGATGCGCGAATTCATCCGCCGCTGGCGCTTCTACGATCACTTTCGCAGCGACGCCGACGCCCCGGTGCGCCAGCCGCAGCTGGGCACGCGCACACCAGTGTTGCATCACGATGGGCGGGATCTGGCGGCAGCGTTGCAAACCATCATTGAAATCGGTGACCCCGAAGCGTTGCATACGGCGATCAGCGATGCGTTCCCGGGCGCACGACTGCGCATCGAACCGCAATCCGGCGGACGCTTTGCCATCGAGTTTTATCAGGAAGGTTTGCTGCGACCGCTTTCGGCGGCAGAGCTGTCGGATGGCACGTTGCGCTATCTGCTGCTGATCGCCGCACTGCTGACGCCACGACCGCCGTCGCTGATGGTGCTGAACGAACCGGAAACCAGTCTGCACCCGGATCTGTTACCGGCATTGGCGCGGTTGATCATTCGCGCCTCGCAGGAGTGTCAGGTGTGGGTGGTGTCCCATGCGCGGCGGTTGATTTCGGCATTGCAGGAGGATCCGGAGTGCAATTGCATCGTGCTGGAGAAAACGCTGGGGCAGACCGGGATTGTCGGGCAGCGGGTGCTGGATGAGCCGGCGTGGAATTGGCCTGACTGAGTGAGGCGTCCGGCCAAAAGCCCCTCACCCTAACCCTCTCCCGGGGGGAGAGGGGACTGATTGGGGGATGCCTCAGAGATACGCCGACCTGATCATGCTGTACCGGATCCATAATCGACTCGGTATTTCAGGTCGATGTTCGACGCAAGACAACTCGGTCGGCCCCCTCTCCCTCCGGGAGAGGGCTGGGGTGAGGGGAAAGTCTCACCGCCGATCTACCAGGCACTCACCCCTGCCACTTCCCACCCTCAACAATCACGCTCTCAGGCTGGGTGTCATCACTCAATTCTTTACGCACATATTGGTCGTACAGTTTGAGCAGATATTTCTCTTCACCCAGTTTGGCCAATTCGGTATTCACCCAGTCACGCAACTCGATGTTGCCCTTCTTCACCGCCGGCGCAATCGGCGCTTCGGCCCCGAGCTTTTCCTCCAGCACGCGATAGCCGGGGTTCTGCTTGGCCCAGCTGAACAGCACCAGATTGTCCTGCGCATAGGCGTCGCCACGGCCATTGGCCAGGGCTTGCAGCGACTCGGAGTTTTTCTCGAACTTCAGCAGCTTCCAGTCCGGGTGATTCTTGGTCAGCCAGATATCCGCCGTCGTACCCGTGGTAACGATGGTGGTGCGAGTCGCCAGGTCATCGAGGTTTTTCACTGAGCTGTTCTGCGGCACCAATGCCTGCACCGCTACCTTGAGGTTCGGGTTGGTGAATTCCACCGCTTCCTTGCGCTCCGGAGTGACAGTCATGTTGGCGAGGATCAGGTCGACCTTGTCGCTTTGCAGGAACGGAATGCGGCTCGCCGGTTCCACCGCGACGAACTCGACCTTGTTCTCGTCGCCGAGCAGATCCTTGGCAAATCGGCGGCCGATGTCGGTATCAAAACCCACATAACGCCCGGCCTCATCTACGAAGCCGAACGGCGGCTTGTCGGTAAAGACGCCGACGATCAATTTGTCGCGGGCTTTGATTTTGTCCAGATAACCGGCCGGCGCGGTGCTTTCGCTGGCGACTTTGGGCTTTGGCGGTTCTTCGGTTTTATTGCAGCCGGCGAGCAATGCGAGGCTGAGGAGAGGCAGTAAAAAAGCGGCAGTTTTCATAGCAGTTCCAGTTCCTTTGTCGGATTCGTTTTGGGCAGTGTTGCAACGAAGGAGAACTTCTCCAGGAACTGCTGCGCGCGTGCGGTTTGCGGGTTCGTAAAGAAAATCTCGGGCGGGGTCTGTTCAAGGATGCGCCCGGCATCCATGAACACGATGCGGTCGGCCACCGCGCGGGCGAAGGCCATTTCATGGGTGACGATCAACAGGGTCATGCCCTCGCGGGCCAGGCCCTGAATCACTTGCAGCACCTCCTTGACCATCTCTGGATCGAGTGCGGCGGTGACCTCGTCGAAGAGCATCACCCGTGGGTTCATGCACAGCGAACGGATGATGGCGATGCGTTGTTGCTGGCCACCGGAGAGCTGTCTTGGATAAGCATCACGCTTGTCCGCCAGACCGACGCGATCAAGCAAGGCTTCGGCTTGTTGCTGCGCTTCACGGCGCTGACGCTTCTGCACTTTGAGCGGGCCGAGCAGCACGTTGTCGAGCACGCTCATGTGCGGGAACAGGTGATAACTCTGGAACACCATGCCGATCTGCTGACGCACTTCGCGCCAGTCGGTGGTCTTGTCCAGCAGTTCGCGCCCGGCAAATTTCAGGCTGCCGCTGTGAGCGCTTTCCAGACCGTTGAGGCAACGCAGCAAAGTGCTTTTGCCGCAACCGCTGGGGCCGAGGATGACGATCACTTCGCCTGACTGCACGTGCAGGTCGACGCCGTTGAGCACCTGTTGCTCGCCGTAGAATTTGTTGAAACCGTGAAACTCGATCAATGCACTCATGCTTGCGTCCAGCGCCGCTCCAGCACGCGTGAGGCGGCCGAGAGCGGGTAGCAGATGAAAAAGAAAAACAGGAACAGCGCGCCGTAGATCAGCACCGATTCGTAGGTGCGCTCGATGATCTGCTGGCCGACCTTGATCACGTCGACCACGCCGATCAGCACCGCCAGCGAACTGGTCTTGATGATTCGCGTGTAGACGTTGATGGTCGGCGGCGTCATGCGTTTCAGCGCTTGCGGCAGCAGCACGTAACCGAAGAGCTGCGGGGCGCTCAAGCCAATCGACAACCCCGCCTCACGCTGCCCGCGCGGCAACGAATGCAATGCGCCGCGCGCCACTTCACCCACTTCGCTGGCGCCCCACAGCGACAACACCAGCACCGCGCACCAGAAGCTCGGCAGGCTCACGCCAAAGAAAATCGGCAGACCAAAAAACAGCAAGTACAGCCAGACCAGCACCGGAATCGCCCGGAACAGCTCCAGATACACCCGCAGAATCGCGTTCAGCCACGTCACATTGAGTGTGCGCAATACGCCGTAGAGCACACCGCCAACGGTGCTGATAGCGATACTCAAGAAAGAGATCGACAAGGTTTGCCCGGCGCCTTTTGCCAGTTGCGGCAACGACACCCAGAGCAATTCAAGACCCGAACTGGCCATGCTGGAGCCTCCTTTCCAGACGGCTGAGCAACAGCGACAGCGGCAAAAACAGCAGCACGCAAATCAGTGTCAGCACGGCGAGCATTTCGTAGGTTTTGTAGTAGAGCGCGATATAGCTCTTGGTGGTGTAGAGGATTTCCGGCACCGCCACCGCCGAGACGATCGTGGTTTCCTTCAGCAGGAAAATGAAATTGGCGAACAGCGACGGCAGGCTGAGGATCCCCGCTTGCGGCAGGATCACGTAGCGCAACAACTGGCCGTGGGAAAGGCCGATGGAGCGGCCCGATTCCAGTTGCGCCTGCGGCACCGCATCGACGCCCGCACGCAGCACTTCGGTGAGATAGGCGCCACCGAGGAAGGTCATGGTGATGATCGCGGCGGTGAAGCCGGAGACTTTGATCCCCAGCGCCGGCAAGGCGAAATAAACGAAGAACAACTGGATCAGCAACGGCGTGTTGCGCGCCAGCTCCACATACAGGCCGACGGCGCGCTGCAAGTAAGGCGTGCGGAACACCAGAATCGTCGCATTGAGCAGCGCCACCAGCAGCGAGGTGCCAATGGCGATCAAACCGACCTGCAGCGTCACGCCCACGGCTTTGAGAAACGCCGGCAGGGTGCTGAGCATAAAAGCGTAATCGAAGGTCATGAAACGTCCTGTACGCCGCTCGGTAAGCGACGGTGGTGCAGTCCATGGACAGCGGATAACTGCCCGGCAGGAAGCGACTTTATAGGTATAAAAACGAGAATTTAAATACCGTTAAAGCATATTGATATCACCCAAAAAACTATCCTGTGGGTTTGCCGGGAAGGAATAAGAAGGCTATTTTTCCTTTCGCTGTAGGAAGGATCTTTTTTTCATGAAAGCCCTCCAAGGACGAACAGCTTTTGGCCAGACTCCCCCGGCCGAACCATTACAAGGAAGAGAACATGGACGTAAAAGTGCCGCAGCGACTGGATCCGCAGGACATTGTGAAATTGCTTATGGCGTTGCGCCGCGCGTTGAAAGCGCAAACGGCCTGAGCCGTTAACCTGCTCATTCCCACGCTCTGCGTGGGAACGATCATGAATCGAGCACACACAAAAACGCCGATGACTATCACTAGCCATCGGCGTTTTTACATCTTGAAGGGTTCACTCAAGCGTCAGATCAGAACGCCGGCAGTACCGCGCCGTTGTACTTCTTCTCGATGAACGCTTTGACTTCCGGGCTGGTCAGGGCTTTGGCCAGTTTCTGGATGGCGTCGCTGTTCTTGTTGTCCTCACGGGCAACGAGGAAGTTCACGTAAGGCGAATCAGCACCTTCGATCACCAGCGCATCCTTGGTCGGGTTCAAACCGGCTTCCAGCGCGTAGTTGGTGTTGATCATGTCCAGATCAACTTCCTTCAGAACGCGTGGCAGCAGAGCCGATTCAAGTTCCTTGAACTTGAAGTTGTGCGGGTTCTTGGCGATGTCTTTCGGCGTTGCCAGGGCGTTTTTCGGGTCTTTCAACTCGATCAGACCAGCCTTCTGCAGCAGGATCAGAGCGCGGCCGCTGTTGCTGCCTTCGTTCGGGATGGCGATGGTTGCGCCGTCCGGCAGTTCAGCCAGCGTCTTGTACTTGCTCGAGTAGCCACCGAACGGTTCAACGTGTACGCCTTGCACAGTCACCAGGTACTTGGACTTGTCGTCCTTGTATTTGCCCTGGTTGAAGCTGTTCAGGTACGGCAGGGTCTGGAAGTAGTTGGCATCCAGACGCTTTTCGCCCACCTGTACGTTCGGCTGCACGTAGTCGGTGAAGACTTTGATTTGCAGATCCACGCCTTCTTTGGCGAGGGTCGGCTTGATCAGCTCAAGAATTTCAGCGTGCGGCACCGGGGTCGCCGCGACGACAAGTTTCTCGCCGGCCTGGGCCAGGGAAGCCGTCAGAGCAGCCGCCAATGCGGTAAACAACAGAACCTTTTTCATGCAGTGTCCTTATCGAAAATCACGGTCGCTGATGGCGACGGCATCTAATACGTGTGCCAGTGAAGTGATATCGCTGGCGTAAGGCGGACAATACCGGGATTTTTTATTCCCGGACAATAACGTTTATTCAGCTTCATATTCCATTTTGTTCATGTTGAACGAAATGGTTACAAACGCTCGCTCAAACTAATCAGCAACTCTTTCAACGCCTTACGTTCGCCAACGCTGCCACCGATGTTGATTTGCGTAACCAGCCGTTCGATTTGAACCTGCGGGCCAGACGCGTCGGGCAGGTTCAGGTGCTCCGGCAAGATCTCGTCGCCGGTGCTCACCAGCAAGGCAAAGTGAATGACGTTTTCCAGCTCACGGGTGTTGCCCGGCCAGCTATGTTGCTCCAACAGATGCTGCGCCGCCTCACTGATCAGCGGCACCGGCAGGTCCAGACGCTGGCTGTAGATGCCGAGGAAATACTCGGCCAGCGAGAGGATGTCGCCGATTCGCGCGCGCAGCGCCGGCAACTCCAGTTGCCCTTCACTGAGGTAATGGTAGAGCCGCTCGTGGAATTTCCCGGCGTCCACCGCTTGCGCCAGATCAATGCTGGTCGCCGCCACCAGCCGCACATCCACCGGGCTCGGCTGAGGCGCACCGACGCGGGTGACTTCGTGGTTTTCCAGCGCCGCGAGCAATTTGATCTGGATCGGCAGCGGCAGGTCGCCGATTTCATCAAGGTATAAGGTGCCGCCATTGGCCGAGCCGAACCAGCCCGCACGACTGCTGGCCGAACCGCTGTAACTGCCGGCGGCATAACCGAACAGCTCGGCATCGGCGTAGGTCGGGCTGATCGCGCCGCAATTGACGGAAACGAACAGACCACTGCGATCACTGGCGCGGTGTATGTGCCGGGCGAGCAGTTCCTTACCGGTGCCGGTCTCGCCGCGAATCAACACCGAAATCGAGCGTGGCGCCAGTTGCTCAAGCTCTTCGCGCAACTGGCGCGAACGCGGATCGACGAACACCAGCGCTTTGGCGCGAATGCTCAGGGGGCTTTTTTCCGCATCGGGAAAGGTCAGCAACGGCTGACCGAAAGTATCGAAACTCATGGCAGACTCCCGCCCACAACCGCCGGCAGACGGGGGCGCTTAAAGAAACAGGAAAATCAGGCGCGACGTCGAGCGTTATGTTCCATGCGGTTTTGCAGGCGATAGAGATAGGCAAAACCCTGCTCCCAACGCTGATGCCCGGACTTCACATTGATGTGTCCGGCACCGGCCAGAATCCCCGCCTCTGCGCCCCAGTTACGCGCCAGCTCCAGAGCACGCGGCGCGCTGACGGCGGCGTCGTTGTCGGAGCTGACGACCTGGCTGGGGAACGGCAAAAGATCGCTCGGGATCGGCGCGAAATTGCGCAGCGCCGGCGCGCAGGTCGGGCGCTCGACATCCGCTGGCGCGACCAGCAAGGCACCGCGTACCTGACGCAGGTATTGCAGCGGCGCGGTCGCCGCCCAATGGGCAACGGTGACGCAGCCCAGGCTGTGCGCGATGAGGATGACCGGGGTGCTGTCGGCGGCAATCGCCTCGGCCAGCGCGGCGACCCAGTCTTCACGGCGCGGGGTCAGCCAGTCGGCCTGTTCCACCCGCGCACTGTTCGGCAGGCTGTTCTGCCAGTGGGTTTGCCAATGATCTTCTGGCGATCCTTGCCAGCCCGGCACAATCAGGTAGCGAATTGATTCGTTGCGCATGGGGAGCTCTCCTGCGTGTCTGTTCCTGGTCGAGTATAGGGAGGGGATTTATATTCGTTAAGGAATAAGAAGCTATTTATTAAGACCTGAAAGGCATATTAATGTTTTGTGTAGGGGGGAATGGAGGAAAAAAATCGGAGATAAAAAAAGGGCCGCACCCTGCCAAGGAGACGGCCCCGGAAAATCGAAAATTCTTCTACCGCGCCGTGATCACCGACAACTTGGTAATCCCCGCCCGCTCAATCGAGGCCATGGCCCGCGCCACTTCCCCGTAATTCACTCCGTCATCCGCCTGCAACTGCACGCGCACTTCCGGGTCTTTGGCCTTGGCCGACTTGAGGTTGAACTCCAGCAAGTCCGGCTTAATCTCGTCCTTGTTGATAAACAGTTTGCCGGCGCCGTCGATGCTCACCACCAGCGGGTCTTTCTGTTCAACCGGCGCGACCGCTTCGGTCTTCGGCAGGTTGATCGGTATCGCGTTGGTCAGCAGTGGCGCGGTGACGATAAACACCACCAGCAGTACCAGCATTACGTCCACCAGCGGCGTCACGTTGATCTCGCTGAGTACCTCATCACTGTCTTGCGTGGAGAAGGCCATATCAGGACGCCTCCTTCACTTTTGCTGTATCCCCGTGCGTGGCAACCTTGTGCGCCGTCGGGTGGATCAGCACGCGGAATGCACTCTTCTGCGCCAGGCTGTAGAAGTCGTGGGCGAAGTCATCCAGATCGGCAGCAGTCAGTTTCAAACGCCGCAAAAAGTAGTTGTAAACCAGCACTGCCGGGACTGCGACGGCGATCCCCACACCCGTTGCAACCAACGCCGCACCGATCGGACCCGCCACTGTTTCCAGGCTCGCCGAGCCAGCCGCGCTGATGCCTTTCAACGCCTCCATGATTCCCCACACCGTGCCGAACAAACCAATGAACGGCGACGTACTACCAATACTCGCGACCACCGCCAGACCGGTCTCCAGCGAACGTCGTTCGCGGACGATCTGCTGACGCAGCGCTCGCTCCAGACGATCCTGATGGTTGATCGCATGGCTCAAATCATTGGCCTGCGGCGCCTCGCCCACCTGAATCGCCGCGTAACCGGCCTGTGCCACCCGCGCGGCGGCGCCGGGTTGGGTTTCGCTCAACTCGGCGGCGGCATCCAGACTCGACGCCGCCCAGAAGCGTTTGTGAAATTTGCGATCCTGCGCTTTCAGACGGCCGAACTGCACAGCCTTTAGCAGCGCCAGCCCCCAAGTCGCGACGGAAAAAACCACCAGCAGCCAGATCACCGCGCTTTCGATGGATTCCAGTGGAGATGCCAGTAACGTCATGATGTGTTCCCTCGTGTAAACATTTCGCGCGAATTAGGTTTCGGTTTAATGAATCTTGAAATCAATGGGCACGCTGACCCAGCCGTCCTGGGCGACATCACCCTGCTTGGCCGGAACAAAACTCCAACGCTTGACCGCGTTTAATGCGGCGTCGTCGAGTTGCTGCCGGCCACTGCTTTGCTGAATCTGGATCTCACCCGGTTTACCGCTCGCCAGCACATGCACGCGCAGCAACACCGTGCCTTCCCAACCGCGTCGCTGAGCCAGCGACGGATATTCCGGCGCCGGGTTCTTCAGGTATGCGGCGTTGGCCGAGGCCGGCGTTACCGGCGCCGGCGCGGGTGGTGCAGGTGGCGCCGGGGCAGCGGCTGGAGCTGTCGGTTGTGGCGGTGCGGGTGGCTGTTGAACGGCTTTGGGGGCCGGTTTCTCGACTGGTTTCACCACGGGTTTCGGTTTGGGTTTCGGGATCGGTTTCGGTGGCGGGGGTTTTACCGCCAGTTCGTCCTCCACCGGCGGCGGCTCGACTACAGGCGCGGGAGGTGGCGGCTCGACCACCGGAGGCGCTGGCGGTGCCGGGCGCGAAAACTCGATGGTCATCGGTGGAATTTCCGGCGGCACAATCGGCAGCGCCGGGGTTGGATGCTGATTGATCCAGTAGATCACCGCGCCGTGCACCACCAAGGCCAGCACACCGAGCAGGATCGTTTCGCGCCGGCTCAGAATGCCTTTGGGCGCACGCTGCAAACGCAGCTGCCCCAACGGCACGCGATGGAGCCGGCCAAGATCGACCAATTCGCCACTCGGCGTCTGACGCCACAGCAATTCCTGTGCGCTGGCGGCGGTCTGGACATTGCCCATTGATACACTCCCTGCGGTCTTTTTTACGTTCTCTGCAAAAACTGCCGATTCACCGTTTGTTGAATCCCCCACGGCGAATCGCTGGGTGAATCATTGGGCTAGACGCTTATCTCCGAAAGTAATCTTTAACGTTATGGATAGGCGTTTATGGAATATTAGTTCTGATAAATTCCGCCAAAGCCACGCGCCACAAGGGCTGTAGAGATGGACTGAAAAACACATGCTTTTCAGGCATTGAAAGTATTCACACAGCGCATTGATTTCGCCTGTCGGGGCAGCATCACGCAGCCCCTTGAAGGATCAATCAGAAGTCGTAGCGACCGGTGACGCCGAGGGTGCGCGGTGTGCCGAGCAGGCCTTCATAACCGCCGTTGCCGCCGGTCCACAGGGTCGTGTAGTAGGTTTTGTCGAAGGCGTTTTTCAGCCACAGCGAGACGTCCCACTGACCCTGATTGAAATCGCCGCGAAGGCCGGTGGAGAAGTTGACCACCGCGTAACTCGGGATCTGGCCGTAGTCGGAGTCCTCGACCGTGCCCACCGCTTTTGAGCGGAACGCATAGCTGGCGGTGACGTAGGGTTCGAAGCCGTTATCCAGATTCCATTTGTATTCGCCGTTGGCGTTGCCGATCCATTTCGAGGCGCCGACCACTTGATGGCCGCTGAGGTCGCAAGAGGCCGGCGCGCCCGGCGCCTGGCTGACTTCCGGAGGGCACGGAGCATCTTTGTACGAGAGGTAGCTGACGTCGTTATAGGAGCCGTTGATGTTCAGGGTCAGTCCACGTAGCGGGATCACCGTGCTTTCGAACTCGACGCCGCGCGAACGCACGGAACCGGCGTTGGTCAGGTATTGCACACGGTTTTCGGCGTCGTAAGCGTTGGTCTGGTAGGCGTTGACCTGCGTCCAGAACACATTGGCGTTGAGTTGCAGCCGGTGATCCCACAGCGTGCTTTTGAAACCGAGTTCGGCGTTGTTGGCGCGCTCGGTGCCGATCAGCAACGAGTCGGCGCCGGCCACCGGAGCCGAACCCACCGCAAGGTTGACCCCGCCGGACTTCTCGCCGTGGGACAGCGTGGCATAGGTGAGTACGTCATCGGTGATGCGGTAGCTAAGGTTGAGCAGCCCGGACGGGCTGGAGCTGTACTGGTTCAAGTCGCCGGAATCGTAGGCGCCCGCCCGCCCGCGTCGCGCCGTTGCGGCAGCACCGATGACCGTCGCGCCACCGACCGGGGCATTGCGCGTGACCCAGGCGCTTTTTTCTTCATAGGTGCCGCGCACCCCGGCGGTGAAATCCAGGCGCTCGGTGAGGTGCCATGTGCCTTGGGCGAACAGGGCAAAACTGTCGGTCTTGATGTGGCCGTTACCGACGCTGGTCACATTGGCCAAAGCACCGGCCGGCGTGCCGTTCCAGATATCCGCTTGCGGGCCGTAATAAGCGAAGGACTTGTTGTCCAGATTGTTGCCGAAATAGTACGCACCCACGACGTAATCAAAGAACTCGCCCTTGGGCGAGGCCAGACGAAATTCCTGCGAATACTGTTTGTCTTCCACCGACACCCCGGCGTTGTAGCTCGCCGGCACATTCAGACCATCGTCGTTTTTCGGGGTGAAATTCCAGAAACGATAGGAACTGACCGAGGTCAGGGTGAAGTCGCTCGGCAGCGTCCAATTGGCCTCAACCGACGTGCCGCCCTGATGCACGGTGACGTGCTGGTCGTTGTCCAGATTGACCTTGCGGTGCGAGCCATTGACCAGCGTCGCGCCGGCCGCATTGGCTCGTGACTCGTAGAGATTAACGCCGTTGATGGTCGGCCCGGTGTTGTACAGCACGCGAGTGCCGGCGCTGGAGTCCTCTTCGTTGTAGTCGCCAATCCAGCGTAAATTGAAGTCTTCGTTGGGCTTGAACAGCAGTTGCGCACGGAAGCCGTCGCGTGAACCGCCGTTGAGATCATGGCCGTCGTATTCGTTTTTGATGTCGCCATCGCTGCGCGTGCGATAGGCCGAAAAACGTCCGGCGAGTTGGTCGTTGAGCGGCCCGGAAATCGTGCCCTTGGTCTGGAAATAACCGTCCTCGCCGACCGAGGTTTCGATACTGCGCTCTGGCGTGAAGGTCGGCGCGCGGGTATTGATGTTGATCACCCCGGCCGTGGTGTTTTTACCGAACAGCGTGCCTTGCGGCCCTCGCAAAACCTCAAGCTGTTCGATGTCCATCAGATCGAAAACCGCCATCCCCGGGCGGCCCAGATAGACGTTGTCGATGTACAGACCGACGCTGCCTTCCAGGCCATCGCTGGCCGGGTTGTTGCCCAATCCGCGAATCGACACGCTGGACTGGCGCGCATGCATGTAGGCGACGTTGACGCTGGGCACCAGTTGCTGCAAATCCTGAATCCGGTAGACCCGTTGCGTCTCCAGGTTCTGCCCGCTGACCACGCTCATCGGCGTCGGCACATCCTGCGAACTTTCTTCGCGGCGGCGGGTGGTGACGGTCACCGTTTCCAGTTGTGAGCTGTTAGCCACAGGTTTGTCTGCTGGAACCGGCGCCGGGGTTTCGGTATCGGCGGCGTAGCTGTGAGTCCAACTGGCGCTCCCCGCCAGCAGCAGGGCCAGAGGCAGGCGTTTGAGCCGTCGTGGTGTGAGGGGTGACGCAAGGTTCAACGGACTCATGGCGCGGCTCCTGGTCAAAAAACACACAGACATCTTCAGCACTGCATATTCTTTTAAGTTATTTATTTATGTTTTTACAAAGATTTACTGCATAAGAGATTGCCTTTATAAGGAGTCGACCTAATGCATATCCAATGCATTTCCCGGATATTTTTTATGTGAAAAATGCATATCGACTTGCGTCAACTTCGTCACTTCATCGCCCTGGCTGAACAACGCAGCTTCGTCGCCGGCGCGCAGGCGGTGAACCTGTCGCAGTCGGCGTTCAGTCGCAGCATTCAGGCGCTGGAGCACAGCGTTGGCTGTCAGTTGGTCGATCGCGGGCGCAAGGAATTGCCACCGACCAAACAAGGCCAGGTACTGCTCGAACATGCGCGGCGGCTGGTCAGCGGTGCGCAGCAGATGGCCAACGAGATCAGCCAGTTCAATGGCCTTGAGGCGGGGGAGTTACGTTTCGGTTGTGGCCCTGCGCCAGCGGCGGGATTGGTCCCGCGGGCGATCGGCAGTTTCATCGGGCGTTACCCGAAAGCGCGGGTGCAGTTTCAGGTCGATGACTGGCAGAGCTTGAGCAAGCGCCTGCTCAGTGAGGAGTTCGAATTCTTTGTCGCTGACACGCGGCACTTCGAGGCTGATCCGGATTACCTGACGCATCGGCTGCGCCCGCGCAAATGGCATTTCTGCTGCCGCGCCGGGCATCCGCTGAGCGGTTTTGATCGGGTCTCGGCCGAGCAATTGATGAGCTACCCGCTGGCGGTGAGCATCCGTCCGCCGAACCTGCGCAAGGTCATCGTCGACCTCAGCGGCCGGCCGGATTTCACGCCGAATGTGGAGTGTGAAAACAGTTCCAGCCTGTTGAGTGTGGTGCTGCGTTCGGACGCAATCGGGATTGTCGGCGCGTATTCCGATGCGCAGCATCAGGCCAAGGGAGATCTGGTGTGTTTAAAGATCGAAGGTCTGGCCGATGATCTGGAAGAGTTGTACACCCGCTATGGGATTGTCAGTCGGGCGGGGTATCGGCTGTCGCCGCTGGCTGAGGCGATGATTGAGCAGATCAAGGCAATTGATGCGGTGGATGAAGAGGTGTGTTCACTGGATGGGCTCGCTGTCTGATCGGTCGCCGATGCATCCACTGCATAAAACCCATTCCCCAAATGCACTTGCCGAACACCCCCATCCAAAGCGAAAACCCTCGCCTGTCTCTCTGACCGGTGAACCCCATGTCCCTGCCTGAAAAACCCGTGCGCAACGTGCTGTACATCATGTGCGACCAACTGCGCCGCGATTACCTGTCCTGCTACGGCCACCCGCATTTGCACACGCCGAACATCGATCGCCTGGCCGAAGCCGGGGTGCGTTTCAGCCGCGCTTACACACAAGGCACGATCTGCGGCCCGTCGCGGATGTCGGCCTACACCGGCCGCTATGTCAGCAGCCATCAAGTGGCTTGGAACGCCGTGCCGCTGCCGCTGGAAGAGCTGACCATCGGCGATTACCTGCGCCCCCACGGCATTCGTACTGCGCTGGTCGGCAAGACCCACGCCACAGCTAATGTCGACGCCCTGCAGCGACTGGCGATCAACCCCGCAAGCGCACAGGCCGAAGTGCTCAACGAGGTCGGCTTCGAACCGTACTTTCGCCACGACGGGATCTTCCCCGATGACCCGCTGTTCGACGACAAACGCGAATCCGCGCCCTACACCCATTACCTGCGCGAGCAGGGCTTCGACGGGCGAAATCCCTGGCACGACTGGGCCAACGCTGCCGAAGGCGAGAACGGCGAAATCCTCAGCGGCTGGAAAATGCGTAATGCACATTTGCCAGCACGAATTCCCGAGCAACACTCAGAGACTGTCTACACTACAAATCGAGCCATCGACTTCATCGTCGAGCAAGGTGAGAAACCATGGTGTTTGCACCTCTCGTACATCAAACCGCACTGGCCCTATATCGTACCGGCACCATACCACGCCTTGTACAGTACGAAATCGATTCTCGAACCGGTCCGCGCGACGCCCTCCGAAGCCAGTAAACACCCCGTATACGCTGCCTTTCGCCAGCATGAAGAAAGCCTCAACTTCTCCCGCGATTCAGTACGATTGAATGTAATCCCGACCTACATGGGCCTGATCAAGCAAGTGGATGATCAGCTCGGACGGCTGTTCGATTTTCTGCAAAGTAATGGCCGCTGGGATGACACGCTGATCGTGTTCACCAGTGATCACGGCGACTTTCTGGGCGATCACTGGCTGGGCGAGAAGGAGTTTTTGCTTGAGCAAGCGGTGGGCGTGCCGCTGATCGTGCGTGATCCTCGGGCGGCAGCGGATGTCACTCGCGGAACAGTCGATGATCGACTGGCGGAAACCATCGACGCGTTGCCGACGTTTCTTCAGGCGTTGGGACTGCCGCAGGCGGAACATCGACTGGAGGGCCGCTCGCTGATACCGCTTTTACACGGCGAGAATCCGGATTGGCGCCGCTATGCAATCAGCGAATATGACTACGCGTTTCAAGCGCCGGCGCGGGAGCGACTGGGTCAACCGATTGACCGTTGCCGCATGACCATGGTGCGTAGCGAGCGCTGGAAATACCTGGCGTACGACGGCTTCAGGCCACAGCTGTTTGATCTGCTGAATGATCCGCAGGAATTGCGTGATTTGGGTGAAGACCCGGCTTACGCGGCGGTGCGCGAGGAGCATGCGGGGTATTTGTTCGAGTGGGTGCGGGGGTTGAAGCGGAGGACGACGATCAGCCATCAGGAGATTGATTGGCGTGGGCAGCGGTTTCGCTACGGAGAGCCGGAAACCGAGAAGGTTGTTCAGATTGGTGTCTGGTAGCGGGAAGAACCCCTCACCCTAACCCTCTCCCGGAGGGAGAGGGGACTGAATGGGGGATATTTCAGAGGTACACCGACCTGATCGTGCTTCACCGAATCCATAATCGATAAGGTCTTTCAGGTCGATGCATAACGCGAGACAACTCGGTCGGCTCCCTCTCCCTCTGGGAGAGGGCTGGGGTGAGGGGCTTTTGATCTTCAGTCACGACCTTTGATCGTCTGACTACGCTGCCCCGAAGCCCCCACAGGCACTTCCCCCTTCAACGTCACCCGACGCACCACCCGATCCTGGGTGCCGTAATCATCAATCGCGTAATGCTGGGTCGAGCGGTTATCCCAGATCGCCACATCACCAGCCTTCCAGCGCCAGCGCACGGTGTTTTCCTGACGAATCACATGGCTCTGCAACAGCCCGAACAGATGCGCCGAATCCGCTTGCGAATAACCCTTGATGCGTTTGACGAAATGCCCCAGCAGCAAGCTCTTCTCGCCGCTGATCGGGTGGACGCGCACCACGGGGTGCTCAGTCTCGTAAACGGTCGACGTGAAGATTTTGCGATAGCGCTCAAGCTTCTCCGCCGAGACGTCCGGCTTGGCGCTGGCGTAGTCGTATTCGTTGCTGTGCACGGCGACCAGTTTGTCGGCCAGTTCACGCAGTTCGGACGGCAGTTCGTTGTAGGCGGTGGCGGTGTTGGCCCACAGGGTGTCGCCGCCGAACGCCGGAGCGACTACCGAGCGCAGGATCGAGGCTTTCGGGTAGGCATCGACGAAAGTCACGTCGGTGTGCCACGAGTTGGCGCGCTGACCCTCGGCACCGTCCAGTTCCAGCAGATAACGAGTGCCCTCACGCGACGGCACGGTCGGATGCGCCACCGGCTCACCGAGCAAATGGGCGAAGGCTTCCTGACGCTGATCGTCGAGTTGGGTCTGCTCGCGGAAGAACACGACCTTGTAGTCAATCAGTGCCTGTTGAATGGCTTCAACGGTGGCGGCGTCCAGCTCACCAGACAAGTGCACGCCACGAATCTCGGCGCCGATACGACCGGCCACCGGATGAATTTCCAGCGCGTGGACAGCGGGTTTTACAGCGAGTGCGGCATTGCTCATGGGTAGACCCTCATCGACTGCTTGCGGTTGGACGGCAGCGAAACATCGCTCTATCTATATTCCTTTTACATCTAATAGATATTCATATGCTTCGTTGACGGAATAAGAGCTTGCATTTAAAACCTCTAGCAACCCTCGTCGCAAATGCCTTTGAGCTATTTTTAGGATGCCGGAAAAGCATATGGATCTTCGCCAGTTGCGCTACTTCATCGCCCTCAATGAACATCGCAGTTTTGTCCGCGCGGCGGACGCGATGGGCATCACCCAACCGGCGTTCAGTCGCAGCATTCAAGGGCTGGAGCAAGAGCTCGGCTGCGTGCTGGTGGATCGCGGCAACAAGGATTTGCGCCCCACGCCCGAGGGCCAGGTGGTGCTGCAACACGCCCTGACGCTGGTGCAGGGCGCGGCGTTGCTGAGCGCCGAAGTGACGCAGATGACCAAGCTCGATGCCGGCGAAGTTCACTTCGGCTGCGGGCCGGCGCCCGCGGTGAAACTGGTGCCAGACGCGGTGGCGCAGTTCATCAACGCGCATCCGAAAGTACGCACCTGCTTTCAGGTGGATAACTGGGAAAAACTCAGCCGCGCCCTGAGCCGCGAGGAGATCGAATTCTTCATTGCCGACATCCGCCATTTCGAGGCCGACCCGAACTTCCAGACCCAGCCACTGACGCCCAAGCGCGGGGTATTTTTCTGCCGGCCGGGGCATCCGCTTTTGGCCAAAGAAAGCCTGTCGACCAACGACATGTTCGACTATCCGCTGGCGGCCACGCTGATCCCGCCGGGCATTCGCAAACTGCTGGCGAACCTCAGCGGCCGGATCGATTTTTCACCGACCATCGAGACCGAGCATTTCCCGGCGCTGGTGAAAGTGGTGCTGCAATCGAATGCGATCGGCATCGGCACGGAAGAGGCGTTCTGCGAGGACATCGCCCAGGGTTCGCTGGTGCTGCTGCACTGGCGCAATCTGCCGCAGAACCTGGAGAGCATGAATGCGCGGTGCGGCATTGTCAGTCGTACCGGGTTTCGGCTGTCGCCGGCGGCGCGGGCGATGATCGAAACGTTGGTGGCGGTGGACAAGCAGAAAGTCAGCGTCGCTGTTTAGGGCCCTTTCGCGAGCAGGCTCGCTCCCACAGTGATTCGGTGGCGAATGCAGAATTGGTATTCACCCAAGATCCCTGTGGGAGCGAGCCTGCTCGCGAAGAGGCCTGACCAGACACCAGAGTTTTAGAGCTTGGCTGCAGCGAGTTCAGGCGCCACCCAATCGCTGACCTTGAACGGCTTGCGAATCAGCCGTTGCTGCGCTGCCAGATCCACCTTGTCCTGCAAGCTGCCAAGGAACACCGGGTCCAGCGTCGACGGAAATATATCGCTCAACTTCTGATCCTGCAGATCCTGGGTCAGGATCAACGGCGGATAACTCGCCAGACCCGACACCAATTGCACGTAAGCGTCCTTGTTGCTGTCCTGAGTCAGCCACTCCACCGCTTGCTGCTGAGCCTTGAGCAGTTTCGCCACGGCCTCCGGGTGGGCATCGACGAATTTGCCTGTCCCGACCAGCACCGACTGCACACTCCCCGCGCCACCGAGATCCTTGGTGTTCAGCGGCAGTTCGGCCAAGCCTTTGGCTTGCAGAGCGGCCAAGCCTGAACTGCCCCACGACGCATCAATCTGCTTCGCTGCCAGCGCCGCGACCGCCGCACTGAAATCAAGGTTGATGACCTTCAGGTCTTTTTCGCTCAGGCCTTGGCTGGCCAACGCCGCATCGAATGACAACTGCGTCGCTGTACCACGAAAGATCGCCACGCGCTTGCCCTTGAGATCCTGCAGGGTCTTGATCCCCGAACCCGGCACCACGCCCAGATACTGCTTCACGCCACGAGCGCTGGCGCTGAGCAACCGCGTATCGAGGCCATTGGACTTGCCGATGATTGCCGCCAGATCGCCCAGATACGCCAGATCGACCTGACCATTGGCGAACGCCTCGTTGATCACCGGCCCCGCCCCCTTGAAAAAGCTCCACTGAATCTTGATGCCCTGCTCGGCGAAGGCCTTTTCGAAGATTTGCTGATCGCGCAGCACATCGACCACACCGCCGCCACTGTGCTGGGTGCCCGCACTCAGATCGGGCACAGCGATCCTGATTTCCTTGAGGTCGTCGGCGTGGGCGGTAAACGCCAGAAAACCCGCCAGCGCCGGAGCGAAAAACAGACTGATGACACGTTTGAAGGGAAGGTTCATGGGTGCGGCTCCTTGATCACGACGGGCGTTGAGGAGCCGAAAGTAGGCTGAAGGAGCACCTTCGCTTAAATACTATAAATTCACATTTTTATAGCTTTTCGCGCTAAGCAAGCAGCGATAAGGCCTGCAGCGGCGTATGCATTGACAGCATCGAAAATATTCTTCGAATGCATTGGATGCGTGTGGGCCAGAAGCCTTAAATGGTCTGGCTTATCTCCCAATAGCATTGATTTGAATTTTGTTAGATCAATTTTGCATACAGGTCTGTCTGCAACCCGACAACGGAGGTCACCCCATGGCCCGTGATTCCTTGCTCAGCCTGCCGCTGCCGGCGCCACCGCTCAAAACGCGCCGCACGGGGCCAAGCCTCAATCAACGCCTGTTGCCGTGGCTGCTGCCGCTCAGTCTGTTCGCGCTGTGGTGGCTGGCCGCGCGCAACCAATGGATGAGCGAACAGATTCTGCCGGCGCCGTCATTGGTGTGGAACAGCGCGGTCGAACTGTCTCAGGGCGAGTTGTGGGGTCATCTGTGGATCAGTCTGCAACGGCTGTTCTGGGGACTGCTCGCCGGGATTTCGGCGGGCGCCGTGCTCGGTGCCGCGCTGGGCTTCAGCCGTCGCCTCGAACGTTTGATCTTCCCTACTTTCGCCGGTCTCGCGCAGGTGCCGACGCTGGCGTGGATTCCCCTGTTCATGGTGTTTTTCGGCATAGGCGAAGTACTGAAACTGGTGGTGCTGATCAAAGCCATCGTGGTTCCGGTGACGCTGCACACCTTGGTCGGCGTACGCGATGCCCAACCGAAACTGCGCGAAGCCGCCGCCGTGCTGCGCCTGCCGTCGCTTTTGCTGATCCGTCGTCTGGTCCTGCCCGCCGCCCTTCCCGCGTTCATGGCCGGTGTGCGCCTGGCGCTGGCCGCCGGTTGGACATCGTTGCTGGCGGTTGAACTGCTGGCCTCCAGTGAAGGCATCGGGTACCTGATGGTCTGGGCGCGCCAGCTGTTCATGCTCGACATCGTTTTCGTCTGCATCGTGGTCATCGGCTTAATCGGCATGGCGATGGATCGCGGCATCGGTCTGCTGGACAAAAAACTGCTGCACTGGCCACACCCGGCCACCGCCGAAATTCGTCGCGGCCCACGCTATGAAGGCTGGCAGCGGGTGCAACCGTGGCTGCTACCGCTGGGCTTGTTCGCGCTGTGGCAATTGGCGAGCGATCAGCAGTGGGTCGACGCGAACATTCTGGTGAGCCCGCTGGCCGTATTGAGTACAACATGGGACGGCTTGCTCGATGGCACGCTGATCAGCGGCATGGGACTCAGCCTGGGCCGCACCCTCGGTGGTTTGCTGTTGGGCGGTGGGCTCGGTTTTGCCCTGGGCTTGCTGTTGGGCCTGTCGCACATCAGCGAACGCCTGCTCGGCCCGACGCTCGCATCGATCCGCCAGATCGCGATTTTCGCCTGGGTGCCGCTGCTCACCGCGTGGTTCGGTCTGGGCGAATTGGCCAAGTGGGTGTTCGTCGCCCTCGCCGCATTCTTTCCGCTGTTTATCGCCACCCAACGCAGCGTCACCAACCTCTCGCCGCAACTCAATGAAGCGGCGCAAGTACTGCGCCTGAACCTTGGCCAGCGTTTGCGTCGACTGGTGCTTCCGGGCGCCGCACCGGGGATCTTCGCCGGGCTTCGCCTGAGCCTGATCTACGCCTGGCTCGGCACCATCGGCGCCGAATATTTCATGCCATCCAACGGCGGCATCGGCAGCCAGATGATCGGCGCGCAACAACTGCTGCGCATGGACCTGATCATGGCCGGCATGCTCCTCGTCGGCCTGACCGGCGCCCTGCTCAACCTCATTGGCCAACGCCTGGAAATTCGCGCGACCCGCTGGAGACACGCATGAACGCACCGATTGTCAGCTTCAACCATGTAGGCAAATCCTTCGACGTCGACGGTTTCGAACTGGAGGCGATTCGCGAATTCAACCTGGACATCGCCGAGGGCGAATTCGTCGCCATCGTCGGCTCCAGCGGCTGTGGCAAATCCACGTTGCTGCGCTTGCTGGTGGGCCTCGATACGCAATTTCGCGGGCAGATCACCGTCGATGGCAAAGCCGTCAGCGGCATCGGTGGCGAGCGCGGCATTGTCTTTCAGGAACACCGTTTGTTCCCGTGGCTGACGGTGGCCGACAACATCGGCCTCGGCTTGGTCAACGAACCGCTGAGCGCTGCGCAAAAGCAGCAACGTATCAACGATTTCATCGATCTGGTCGGCCTGCGCGACTTCACTCGCGCCTATCCGCACCAGCTCTCCGGCGGCATGGCGCAGCGCGTGGCGATCGCTCGCGGTTTGGTCGCCAGCCCACGCATTCTGTTGCTCGACGAGCCTTTCGGAGCCCTCGACGCACTGACCCGTCAACAGATGCAGGACGAACTGTTGGCGATCCGCAACCGAGCAAAAATCACCACGATCCTCGTCACCCACGACGTCGAAGAAGCGATCTTCCTGGCCGATCGTGTGGTGGTGATGGAGCCGCGCCCGGGGCGGATCAAGCAAGTAGTCGACGTCGCCCTGCCCCATCCGCGTCAGCGCAGCAGTTTCGACTTCCATCAGTTGCGCGAAGAGCTGCTCCACGAGCTGACCAGCGACGATCATTACCAACCGACCCCGCCAGCACAGATCCGCGATCTGCCGCTGTCGTTCATTGCCTGCTGAACAGGAGTTTTCGATGCCGCAACGTCCCAATTTTCTGGTGATTCTGGCCGATGATCTCGGCTTCTCCGACCTCGGTGCGTTCGGCGGTGAAATCGCCACGCCGCACCTTGATGCCCTGGCCAACAACGGCCTGCGCCTGACCGATTTCCACACCGCGCCAACCTGCTCGCCGACCCGTTCGATGCTGCTGACAGGCACCGATCACCACATCGCCGGCATTGGCACCATGGCCGAAGCACTGACGCCGGACCTGATCGGCAAACCGGGTTATGAGGGCTACCTCAACGACCGCGTCGTCGCGCTGCCCGAACTGCTCCGGGAGGCTGGTTATCAGACATTGATGAGCGGCAAATGGCACCTGGGCCTGACCGCTGAACTGGCGCCACATGCACGCGGTTTCGAGCGTTCGTTCTCGCTGTTGCCGGGCGCGGCCAACCATTACGGTTTCGAGCCGACCTACGATGAACACACGCCCGGCCTGCTGAAGTCCACCCCGGCGCTGTACATCGAGGAAGACACGTTCGTCGACGAACTGCCCAAGGATTTCTACTCGTCCGATGCCTTCGGGGACAAGTTGCTGCAATACCTCAAGGAGCGCGATCAGACCCGCCCGTTCTTCGCTTACTTGCCGTTTTCCGCACCGCACTGGCCGTTGCAGGCGCCAGCCGACATTGTCGAGAAATACCGCGGCCGCTACGACGCCGGCCCGGAAGTCTTGCGCCTCGAACGCCTGGAAAAACTCAAGGCACTGGGGCTGATCGAGCCAGACGTCGAGCCGCATCCACTGATCGAGTTGACCGCGCAGTGGGACGCCCTAAGCGTCGAGCAAAAGCAGATTTCCGCGCGGGCAATGGAGGTCTACGCGGCGATGGTTGAGCGCATGGACTGGAACATCGGCCGAGTCGTCGATTACCTGCGCCAGCAAGGGCAACTCGACAACACGTTCATCCTGTTCATGTCCGACAACGGTGCCGAAGGCGCGCTGCTTGAAGCGTTTCCGAAATTCGGCCCGGAGTTGATGACGTATCTGAATCAGCATTACGACAACAGCCTCGACAACATTGGCCGGGCCAATTCCTACGTCTGGTACGGGCCGAGCTGGGCGCAAGTCGCCACCGCGCCGTCGCGGTTGTTCAAGGCATTCACCACTGAGGGTGGGATTCGCGTCCCGGCGCTGCTGCACTATCCGCAATTGCCTTTGAAGGGGCAGATCAGCCATGGCTTCGGCACGGTGATGGACATCACCCCGACCATTCTTGATCTGGCTGGCGTGCGTCATCCGGGCAAACACTGGCGCGGCAAACCGGTCGCGCCGTTGCGCGGTAAATCGTGGCTGGGCTTTTTGTCCGGCGAAACGGCGCAGGTGCATGACGAGCACACGGTGACAGGGTGGGAATTGTTCGGGCGCCGGGCGATTCGCCAAGGGTCGTGGAAAGCGGTTTGGATCCCGGGGCCGGTGGGGCCGGCGACGTGGCAGCTTTATGATCTGGCCAGTGATCCGGGGGAGATTCATGATCTGGCGCTGAAGCAGCCTGACAAGCTCAGCACGTTGATCGGGCATTGGCAGCAGTATGTGGAAGAAACCGGGGTGATTTTGAGTGCTTCGCCGTTTCAGCCGGATTAGATGTTGCCTGACAGATTGCATTCGCGAGCAGGCTCACTCCCACATGTGGATTTGTTAACCCGATCCAATGTGGGAGCGAGCCTGCTCGCGAAGAGGACGTTGAAAATCACCCATCAAGCCCGGACTGTACGTACCCCTTCATTCGTAACCTCATCCCGTCGAACAAACCGGTTCGCCCGCCCGAACGTCCCGAAATCATTAAATCGAACCCCCATCTCCCGCATCACCCTGTGCGCCACCGGCACGGTCATCTGGCGGATGTAAAACGGCTCCTTCACCACAAAATGATGAATTCCGTGACTGCTGCCAAAGTTGAAGCAGAACGCCTGCAACGGCCACAGCCACCACGGGTTCAATACCTGACATTGCTGCAGCACATTGCCCGGCTCGACATCCCCGTAGTAATGCATGTTCGAACTGATGAAGTGCAGGCAAAACGTGCGAAACACGTTCGGGCCGATGATCACCACGGTGGAGATATCGATCACCTGCATCACCGCCAGCGTGGTCGCCGACCATTCGATCGGCGAACCCAGCAGATAGGCGATGCCATTGGCCGCATGAAAGCCCAAAAACACATACCACGCGCCCCAATGCACCAGCGCCAGCGGCGCGTAGACCTTGAACACCCGCTTGAGAATGCTCCACTTGTGCGCCCAGGTTGGCGCCCGCAGCAAACGGATGAAGGCCGACATCATGTTGTCGCCGACCATCAGCAGACGCGCAAAGCCCCATGGTTCGCCGTTGGTGATCGCGCGCTCTTCCATGTCGGCTTCAGTGCCGGAGACCTTGTGGTGATTAAGGTGCAGATGACGGCGAATCCACGGGTTGATCGTACTCGGCCGCGCCAGCCAGACCAGGCCCATCATCAGGTTGTGCGGCACGCGCTGTTTGCGGAAATACATGCTGTGAATCAGGTCGTGCTCAAGTTCATGGGTCAACGACGCGAAAAACGCGTTGAGCAGCAGGCATACCCACCAAGCCATGTGGCCAGTGATGTACAGCGCTGCCGAACCGATCATCCCGGCCAACGCGAAGGCCAGAATCCCCGCGCCTAGCGCATCCTGATGCTTGAGAATCGGGTAACGCTCACGCAGTTCGATGCCCTTGGCCAGCACCACTTCGCGAATATGCGCTGATCGCTGGGCAGCATTGTGTCGTGGGGGACTTGCAGAAGTACCGTCCATGCTTCCATCCTCTGGGTATTGATGTTCGCATCCTGCCTTGCATGGGTGCGAAATGCGGTAGCCGAGAACGCCAACCTGTTGACCGGAAGCGCCAATCAGCATGAAGGAACCGACCTCCCTCGCCAGTTGGACCCGTGCCTTGCGCAAGCAACTCGATGCGCTGGGGCTGGACAGTATTGACCTGTGCCAAAAGGCCGGGCTTGATCCACAGCTGATGGACGATCCCAACGCCCGCTATCCGCTGTCCGGCACCACGCGCCTGTGGGAGATTGCCGTGCAGGTCAGCGGCGATCCGGCAATCGGTTTGCGCGTGTCACGATTCGTCAGCCCGACTACGTTCCACGCGCTCGGTTATGCGCTGGTGGCCAGCGGCAGTTTGCGTGAGGTGTTCGAGCGCATCGTGCGTTATCACCCGGTGGTCAGCGATGCGCTGGAACTGGATCTGAGTCGCAGCGACGACCGCTATCTGTTCCGTCTGAAGATACCGTCAGGCAATCCTGCGCCAGCCTTCGAAGCGATCGATGCCTTTGCCGCGATCTACGTGCGCACCTGCCGCAATCGCCTCGGCCGTGATTACGCGCCGCTGGCGGTATACCTGCGCCGCACAGAACCTGTCGATGCGCATCAGTGGCACAAAGTCTTTCGTGCACCGGTGCATTTCGCCTCCAGCGAAGATCGCCTGGAATTCGCCATCGAGGACTTCGACAGCCACCTCGACGACGCCAACCCGGAACTGGCCGAACACAATGAGGCTGTGCTCGAACGCACCAGGGCACAGCTCAAACCGCTGACCTGGGAGCGCAAGGTGCGCGACGCCATCGAAGAACAACTGCCCGAAGGTGAGCCCAGCGCCGAACGCATAGCCCAGGCCTTGCACCTGAGCCTGCGCAGCCTGCAACGGCATCTGGCCGATGAAGGTTGTCGTTTCGATACGCTGCTCAACGAGAGCCGCGAGAACCTCGCGCTGCTGCACCTGCGCGATCCGCAGTGTTCGTTGAGTGAGGTGAGCTATTTGCTGGGCTTTGCCGACACCAGCAGCTTCAGCCGCGCGTTCAAGCGCTGGACGGGGATGACGCCGGGGCAGTTTCGCGATCAGTTGCGCTGAACGTCAGCCTTTAATCAGGCTGCGCTCCATACCGGATGACCATTGTTCGACCATTGCAGTACCCACATTGGCGAATGCAGGATGAGTGACGCTGTACTCAGACATTTCATCCATTGCCACTCGCATGCCGTCAGCAACTTGCTGCAGTAATTCATTGCAACGAGCCTCAGTCAAATTGCAGGCCGTACGACCAAATCGCATCAGCATTTTGTGCTTTGGCCAAGCTTTCGAGCCGCCTAACAGCAACGCCATACTGTCATTATTAATGTAAACCGAGGTGGTGATGATGTCGTAAGCCGGCGCAAGCCTGACTGCAGACTCCTCGCCACAATTTTCGTACAACACACCGAAATTTTTCAGATGCGCGTCGCCATTTTTCAGCCCTGCAGACAAAGCTACAATTTTGAAAAACGCTTCCAGTGCCTGATTGAGCAATGCAGGTGAAACAAACGCTTTGATCTGCCGGGCCGCACCTTCGTAAGAGCCGTCGTATTTGGCTTTCGACGGCCAGCCGTTGAGCACGCAGAAGTCTTCAAAACCGAGGTAGCCCGTAGCGCTCAAGTCAAAGCGCTCGATAACCAGAAACTTGCCATGCTCGCTGAGCTCGAACTTCGGCACTTCAAGCCCGCTGTGTTGCGCGGCACGCATGCAAAAGTATTCGTTGGTTGCCAACTGCGGATATTCATCGGCACGAAAAGCTTTGACCAAGTGGGTAGACCCTCGATGAGTCAGGCGATCAATGGCGGCCGCACTGTCACGTACCAGCACTTTGGGCTGCACACCTGATACTCCGGAATAATGACCATAGGTTTGCAACAAATCCTCGAACAGGTCTTGCGCACCATCGTGCACCAGCAGATCAGCCAGCGACGTTTCGGGTGGGCGATCCGTCGTCGATGCGCTGGCAATGGATAACCGACCGAGCTGATAGGGGCCGACAATGGCCAGCAATGCAAAATCATCGAATCCGCGAACCGCTTTACTGAAGCGCCGAACCAGTTCATCACGTAGCGCACCTTCCGGCAGATTCATCTCGAAAACCGGATGGATGCCATGCTCCCAACCATAACTTTCCAGCCGGGACGGCATTGTCAGTGACACGGCGTTTTCGGCACTGGTTTCTTCGCGGTAACTGAACACGCTATCAACTCGCGCTTGCCCGCGCCCCAGAGTGCCTGCCGCTTGCCCGCCGACACAGACGTTCAATCGATCCGTCGACTCAGTCATGGAAATTTACCTTTTGCAGCGTATCGAGTGTCGGGCGCCGGGACTGACGCGGAACCGCCATCAACTCATAGCCGAACCCGTTCAGGATCGCTTCTACTTTGCGCAATCCGATTTCGGAGACCGTGTTGTTTTCGATTCCCGAGATCGTCGCGCGACTCATACCGTATTGCTGAGCCAACGCCTGTTGAGACATGTTGTTCGCCTTGCGCAGGGCTCTAATCAATTCACCAAGCTGTTCCATTGCCATTTCCTGCATTACTTACGATGCAAATAGAATTATTTAATTAACTTTGCATCGTATTTGATGCACTCATTGAACAAGGTTAGCCTAATTCCGAGTGATCAAGAAGTAATCACTGGCTCACCACAAACCCCAGCTCAAAAACAGTGCCCGCCGCATCACTGCTCACCCGCACCTGCCCGCCATGCAGTTGCATGATCGATTGCACAATCGCCAGCCCTAATCCGCCCGAATCACCCGGCTCGGCGCGGGCCGGGTCGACGCGGTAGAAGCGGTCGAACAGTTTGCCCAGATGCTCGGCGGCAATGGCCGGGCCGTGGTTGTGTACCTGCAACCAGCAAACGCCCGGCTCATCGCAGCGACGCAGGCAGATCGAGGTGCCTGGATCGGCATGCCGCACCGCGTTGGCGAGCAGATTGCCGAGGGCACGTTGCAGCAGTTGCTGGTCGGCGCGGAGCTCGCCGTGCAACTGGTTTTGCAGACGCAGGTCGCGGTCGTCGGCCAGCGCTTCGAAGTAATCACAGAGTTCGCCACCCACTTCCTGCAGATCCAGGCTGCGCAGGTCGAGCGCACGCTCGGCCTGTTCGGCGCGGGCGAGGAACATCAGATTTTCCGCCATGCGCTTGAGTCGCTCGAACTCTTCCATGTTCGACGCCAGCACTTCCTGATATTCCGCCGTGCTGCGCGGGTGATTGAGTGCCTGGCCGTTGCTGGCGAGCAAGGTGTGCAGCGGCGTGCGGATCTCGTGAGCGAGGTCGGCAGAGAACTGCGACAGGCGCTGCACGCTGTCCTCCAGACGCGCCAGCATGCCGTTCAAGGCTTGCACCGGTTCGAGCAATTCGGCGGGTGTATTAGTGGCGGGCAAACGCTGATCGAGACTGCGCAGATCGATGCCGCGCACCGCTTCGCTTAACTGGCGCAACGGTTGCAGACCACGGCGCAGCAACAGCAACCCCAACGCAAAAGCGAGCAGCGCGCCGAGCCCGATCGCCAGGTACAGCCGCATGCGATAACTGGCGAGCATCTGCTCGCGTTCGCTCAACACCTTGCCGGCGATCACGGTCAGCGACTCGCCGCTCGGCCCTTGGGCTTCGCCGGACAACAAGGCCACCTCTGCACCGTCCGGCGCCTGCCAGGTCAGCACGTCACGGCGCTGCGGCGCTTGATCGCGAGGGATGGCGTTGAGCGCCGGTAATTCGCGCTGGCGCGGGTTGATGCTGATCACGCTGGAGCCGTCGGCGCGTCGCACCAGCAACAGGCTGTCGAGATTGCCCAGCATGTTCTGGTACAGCCGTGGCCGCGCCTGCAAGGCGTCGAGGCTGTCGCTGTCGGCGAGCAAGGCGCGTACCTGCTCCAGTCGACCGAGCAAGGCCAGATCGTCGCGCCATGCGATTTCCGCAGCGAGCGAGCGGTAAAGGAACACGCCGATCGCGCTCAGTACCAAGGCGCAGACGACGGCGAACGCCAGCGCCAGGCGCCAGGCGATCGACCTAGAGCGCATCGTCAGGCGCTTCCAGTTGATAACCGACGCCGCGCACGGTGTGGATAAGTTTCGGCATGTACGGATCGTCAACCTTGGAGCGCAAACGACGCACCGCGACTTCGACCATGTTGGTGTCGCTGTCGAAATTCAGGTTCCACACTTGCGAGGCAATCAGCGTGCGCGACAACACTTCGCCCTGACGACTGGCGAGCAAATGCAGCAGCGCGAATTCCTTGTTGGTCAAGGAAATGCGCTGGCCGCCACGACTGACCCGGCGGCGCAGCACGTCGATTTCCAGATCGGCGATGCTGTACGACTCGGCCTCTCGCATCGGCCCGCGCCGCAGCAATGTGCGCACGCGCGCGAGCAATTCGGCGAAGGCGAAGGGTTTGAGCAAGTAATCGTCGGCGCCCAGTTCGAGGCCGCGCACGCGGTCTTCGATGGCGTCCTTGGCGGTCAGGAACAGCACCGGCGTGGCGCCGCGCTGGCGGATCAGTTGCAGCAATTGCCAGCCGTTGAGGCCCGGCAACATCACGTCGAGGATGATCAGGTCGTATTCCTGCTGCTCGATGAAATAGCGCCCGTCGAGGCCATTGAGCGCCACATCCACGGCGAATCCGGACTCGCCCAGCCCTTTGGCAAGGAAATTGGCGGTTTTGGCTTCATCTTCTACGACCAGCAAACGCATGGCACACCTCGATTGATCAGGCACACAGGCTAGGCGCCTTCGGCGGCGTTGCCCATTACAAACTTGTAATCCGACTGACGAGGTTCTGACGAAGTCCGGCGGCTAAGGTGGCGACCTTCGCTTTCGGAGCCTGCTCATGACCGTCAAATACCTTGTTGCCAGCTTGGCCATCGGCCTCAGCGCCGGCGTTTTCGCCGCCCCTGAACTGCCGCGCCACGCTGATCTCGACCTGAAAACCGCACGCCTGCTGGCCGATAGCGCAATGGGCAATTGCACTGGCACGGTGTCGGTGCTCGACCGTGGCGGCAACTTGCTGGTGACGATGCGTGGCGACGGTGTCGGCCCGCACAACACCGCTGCCAGCCAGCGCAAGGCCTACACGGCGCTGTCGACGAAAACCCCAACCCGCTTGTTCGCCGAGCGCGCTCGCAGCAACCCGGAAACCGCCAACCTCAACACCCTCGACGAATTGCTGCTGCTTGGCGGCGGCATTCCGCTGTTCGCTGGCAATGAATTGGTCGGCGCCATGGGCGTGGCCGGTTCCGGTGGCGGCGAGCAAGACGAAACCTGTGCCACCCGCGCCGCCGACAAGGCCGGCCTGTCCATCACCCGTTCCCAATAAGGAGTTTCATCATGACGACCCTGCGCATGACCTTCGCCGCACTCGGCCTGAGTGCTTTCTCAAGCCTGGCCCTGGCCGCCGGCAACCCGCTGAGCGTCCACGTGCTCAACCTGGAAAATGGCCTGCCTTCGCCGGGCGTCAACGTGACGCTGGAAAAACACGTCGGCCAGAACTGGCAGCCGTTGGCCGAAGGCACCACCAACGAACAAGGGCGCATCGCCGAACTGTTCCCGGCCAAACAGCCGTTCGAAGCAGGTGAATACCGGGTGGTGTTCAAGACCGGTGAATACTTCAAAAAGACCCAACACGAAACGTTCTTTCCGGAGATTCCGGTGATTTTCGAAGTGAAACAGACGGATCAGCACTATCACATCCCGTTGCTGCTGAGCCCATATGGCTTCTCGACCTATCGCGGTTCCTGAGCCACACACCTTGTCCGTGTAAGAGTGAGCTCTGTGGTGAGGGGATTTATCCCCGACCGACTGCGTAGCAGTCGCCGAACTTTTCATTGCAGGTTTGGGGGCGGCTGCGCCACCCATCGGGGATAAATCCCCTCACCACAAAGGCTCACTCCTACATTGATCGATGTGAATTATTAGATTGTGGCCAGCGCACGTAATCGCACCGCATCAAGAATTTCGATCTCACCGTAAGCCAAGCCAATAATCCCCTGCCCCTGCAACTCCTTGAGAATCTGATTGGTGGTTTGCCGTGACAGCGACAGCATCGACGCCAACTGCTCCTGCGGCAGTTGCAGCACCCGACGGGGCGCATCAATCTCGCCATAGCCCTCGGCGATCATCAGCAAGCGATGCGCCAGCCGCGCCGGCGCTGGCAGCAGACTCAACTGTTCGAGATTGATAAACGTCAGGCGCAGCTTATGGCTCATCAACAGCGCCAGGTGCCGCCAGTACACCGGTTGCTCGTCGAGCAATTTCAGCATTGTATTCTGCGGAATATTCAGCAACGTGCACGGCCCGACGGCAAAGGCGTCATGGGTGCGTGGCTGACCGTCGAACAGACAAATTTCGCCGAACCAGTGCGGCGCCTCCACCAGACTCAACAACGCTTCCTTGCCCTGCTCACTCACCGCGCTGATACGCACGGCGCCATCGAGCACGGCGTACAAACCGCACGGTGGATCGCCACGCTGAAACAGGCGCTGCCCCGCCGTCAGCCGCCGCTCCCGGGCCGCCGCCAGCAGACTATCCTGAAAGGACGCAGGCAAATGACTGAACCACTGCCCGGTCAGCAGCCGTGAACGCATATCCATGAAAACTCCTGATTGTCGGCTGCCTGACAGAACGAACGCTCAACCCGGGGCATGCTGCAATCACCCTACAGGAGGAACAACAATGAAAAGCCTCGTCGATCACTTGAGTCAATACGCCGCCTACCACCGTGACCCGCGCAACATTGCCAGCCACTTTATCGGCATTCCGCTGATTGTGGTGGCGGTGGCGGTTTTGCTGTCGCGTCCGGAATGGTCGTTGGGCGGGTTGTGGATTTCACCGGCCGTGATCGTGGCGCTCGCTTCGGCGTGGTTTTACCTGCGCCTGGAAGTGAAGCTCGGTGTGCTGATGACAGTGCTGATGGGGCTTTCGGTGTGGGCCGGGCATGTTCTGGCGCAGCAGAGCACCATGGTCTGGCTGAGCAGTGGTCTGGCAATGTTTGTGATTGGCTGGGTGATTCAGTTTGTCGGGCACCACTATGAAGGGCGCAAACCGGCGTTTGTCGATGATGTGAGCGGGCTGATTGTCGGGCCGCTGTTTGTTGTGGCCGAGTTGGCGTTCCTGCTCGGGATGCGCCAGCAGTTGAAAGAGCAGATCGAGTCTCGGGCGGGGGCGGTGCGGGTCAATCCGAATCGGGCCGCTGTCTAGATAGCTTTCGCGAGCAGGCTCGCTCCCACACGGAAATGCATTCCAAATGTGGGAGCGAGCCTGCTCGCGAAGCTTTTGATCTTAAATGCTGGCGACTTTCTGCCAGACCTTTGGCTTGAAGAACAGGGTCTCACCCTTGGCCAGGCCCGTCAGGCTGTCGTGATCCTTCACCACTTCGGCCTCGATCAAATCAGTCTGCCCTTCCACCTTCAACGTCACCCGCGTGGTCGCGCCCAGCGGCCGGATATCGCGGACTTCGGCGGCATGGTGATCCTCCAGCTCATGCCGCGACAGCGACACTTCATGCGGACGGAACAGCACGTGTTTGTCATCGCCCAGGTGCAGACGGTTCGAATCACCGAGGAAGTGATAAACGAAATCACTGGCCGGGTTTTCGTAGACGTCGCCCGGTGAGCCGATCTGCTCGATCACACCTTTGTTCATCACCACGATACGGTCGGCAACTTCCATCGCTTCTTCCTGGTCGTGGGTCACGAAAACCGAGGTCAGGTTGATGTCTTCGTGCAGCCGCGCGAGC
This sequence comes from Pseudomonas sp. LBUM1648, assembly GCF_059716145.1. Lineage (NCBI taxonomy): Bacteria > Pseudomonadati > Pseudomonadota > Gammaproteobacteria > Pseudomonadales > Pseudomonadaceae > Pseudomonas > Pseudomonas sp. LBUM1648. The sequence continues at coordinate 212,545 of NZ_CP166808.1, read as the reverse complement.
CAGCGGCGCAGTTCTTTACGCACCTTGGCGTCGAGGGCGCCGAAGGGTTCGTCGAGCAACAGCACTTTCGGCTCCACCGCCAAGGCACGAGCCAGCGCGATCCGCTGACGCTGACCACCGGACAGTTGCTCCGGGTAACGATCCGACAGCCAGTCCAGTTGCACCATGTTCAGCAGTTCATGAACCTTGGTTGCGATCTGGCTTTCAGTCGGGCGCTGGTTTTTCGGTTTCATGCGCAGGCCGAACGCGACGTTGTCAAACACCGTCATGTGCCGGAACAAGGCGTAGTGCTGGAACACGAAGCCGACGTTGCGATCCCGCACGTCGTGGCCGGACACGTCTTCACCGTGAAACACGATGTTGCCCTGATCCGGGGTTTCCAGACCGGCAATAATGCGCAGCAAGGTGGTTTTGCCGCAGCCCGACGGGCCGAGCAGCGCGACCAGCTCACCGCTGTGGATGTCCAGGCTGATGTTGTCCAGCGCCTTGAACGCATTGAAATTCTTGCTGACGTTACGCACTTCGATCGACATGAATTATTCCTCCGCGGCGCTGGCGCGCAGGCGGTTGATACGGTTTTCGCTCCACTGCTTGGCCAGCAGGATAAAGAGCGCCAGGATCAGCAACAGGCTCGCCACGGCGAACGCGGCCACGTGGTTGTATTCGTTGTAGAGGATCTCGACGTGCAGCGGCAAGGTGTTGGTCACCCCGCGAATGTGCCCGGAAACCACCGACACCGCACCGAACTCACCCATGGCCCGCGCGGTACACAGCACCACGCCATAGATCAGGCCCCACTTGATGTTGGGGACGGTGACGTACCAGAACATCTGCCAGCCATTGGCGCCGAGCAGACGCGCGGCTTCCTCTTCCTGAGTGCCTTGCTCCTGCATCAGCGGGATCAGTTCACGGGCCACGAACGGCACGGTGACGAAAATCGTCGCCAGCACGATGCCCGGCAGCGCAAAGACGATCTGAATGTCGTGATCCTGCAACCACGGCCCGAACAGACCCTGAGCGCCGAACATCAGCACGTAGACCAGACCTGCGATCACCGGCGACACCGAAAACGGCAAGTCGATCAGCGTCACCAGCATGCTCTTGCCGCGGAACGAGTATTTGCTCACGCACCACGCGGCGCTGACGCCGAACACCAGGTTCAGCGGCACCGAAATCAGCACGGCGAACACGGTGAGCTTCAGTGCCGAAAGAGCATCCGGTTCAAAGATCGCGGTAAAGAACGCGCCGAGACCGTTCTTCAAGCCCTGCGACACCACGATGAACAGCGGCAGCAGCAAAAACAGGAAAAAGATCAGCCAGCCGAGACCGATCAGAATGCGCCGCGACGTGGCACTGCCGCGGCGCGCAGCGTTGGCCGAGGAAGCGGCCGCAATAGACGATTGGGACATGTTCGCGCCTCCTTATGGGGTTTCGATGCGCCGCTGCAGCAAGTTGATCAGCAGCAACAGGACGAAGGAAACCACCAGCATCAACACGCCGATGGCAGTGGCGCCGGTGTAATCATATTGGTCAAGTTTGACCATGATCAGCAGCGGCAGAATCTCGGTTTTCATCGGCATGTTGCCGGCGATGAAAATCACCGAACCGTACTCGCCAACACCACGAGCAAACGCCAGGGCAAAACCGGTCAGCCACGCGGGCAGCAGCGCCGGCACCAGAATGTGGCGGAACACTTGCCACGGTTTGGCACCGAGGCAGGCGGCGGCTTCTTCGACTTCACGGGGGATATCGGCCAGCACCGGTTGCACCGTGCGTACCACGAACGGCAGGGTCACGAAGGTCAGTGCGAGGGTGATACCCAACGGGGTGTAGGCGATCTTGAAGCCGAGGTCGGCGGCAAACTGGCCGACCAGGCCGGCCGGCGCGTACAGCGCGGTCAGCGCGATACCGGCCACTGCCGTCGGCAGGGCGAACGGCAGATCGATCATCGCGTCGATGACCTTGCGCCCCGGGAAGGTGTAGCGCACCAGCACCCAGGCCAACAGTGTGCCGATGATGCCGTTGATGATCGCGGCACACAGCGCGGTGCCGAAGCTCAGCTTCAGTGCAGCCAGTACGCGCGGCGCAGAGATGATCGTCCAGAACTGATCCCAGGTGAGCTGCGAGGCGTGAATGAACATCGCCGCCAGCGGGATTAGCACAATCAGGCTGAGGTACACCAAGGTGTAACCCAGCGTCAGCCCGAAGCCGGGTATGACGGGGGAGATACGACGCGACATAAAAGTCCCTGGTTAAAAAACGCGCGAAGCCCCGAAGGTAAATCCGGGGCTTGTTTATGGCTATGAAAACTTACTGCGCCTGATAGATCTGGTCGAACACGCCACCGTCATTGAAGAATTTCGGTTGCGCGGTTTTCCAGCCGCCGAAGTCCTTGTCGATGGTCACCAGTTCCAGTTTCGGGAACTGCTGGGCGTATTTGGCGGCCACGTCCTTGTCACGCGGACGGTAGAAATTCTTCGCCGCGATTTCCTGACCGGCCGGGCTGTAGAGATGCTTTAGATAGGCTTCGGCGATCTGCTCGTTACCCTTCTTCGCTGCGTTCTTGTCGACCACGGCCACCGGTGGTTCGGCGAGGATCGACAGTGAAGGCACGACGATGTCGAACTTGTCCGCGCCGCCATCTTCTTTCAGCGCCAGGAATGCTTCGTTCTCCCAAGCCAGCAACACGTCACCCTGACCGTTGTTGACGAAGGTGATGGTCGAGCCGCGAGCGCCGGTGTCGAGAATCGGCACGTGCTTGAACAGCGTCTGCACGTACTCTTTGGCTTTTTCTTCGCTGCCGCCGTTGGCTTTCAGGCCGTAGGCCCAAGCGGCGAGGAAGTTCCAGCGCGCACCGCCGGAGGTTTTCGGGTTCGGCGTGATCACCGAGACGTCGTTCTTGACCAGATCGCCCCAATCCTTGATGCCTTTCGGGTTGCCCTTGCGCACCAGGAACACAATGGTCGAGGTGTACGGCGTGCTCGCTTCCGGCAGACGCTTCTGCCAGTCGGCCGGCAGGGTCTTGCCGAGTTTGGCGATTTCGTCGATGTCACCGGCCAGGGCCAGGGTCACCACGTCGGCACGCAGGCCATCGATCACCGCACGGCCCTGCTTGCCCGAGCCGCCATGGGACTGCTGGATTTTCACGGTGTCGCCGGCATGGTCCTTCTGCCAGAACTTGATGAATTCGGCGTTGTAGTCCTGATACAGCTCGCGCGTCGGGTCATACGACACGTTGAGCAGCTCGTAATCCTTGGCAACCGCGGAACCGGCAAACACAGCGCTGGCCAGGGCGGCCAAAGCGTAACGGCGAATCGACGACATGGTGAAAGCTCCTGGAATTCTGGGTGGTGGCTTTTTCTTATGTACTGCTGGAATCGGGTCCCGCTGAAAGATCGCCGCCTTCGCCAGCTCGTGCACACAGCCCCCTGTAGGAGCTGCCGAAGGCTCGGGCCGCGATCGGACGATCTTTTTAGCTCGGCTTGTTGCCCGGCTGCTGCAAACGGAATTTCTCTTTGCGTTCGATCTGGACGACTTGAGCGTTGTGCACAGTGATCTCCACCGCGCCGAACCGCAGATCGCGCAGGGCACTCTGGATTTCACGCAAGATGGTGGCTTCGTCCTGACCGTCAACGCTGCGAAGGGATGCGCTCATGGTGCTGCTCCTTTGAATGGGATTTGCCTGGCAGTGGGCGGCACTGCGTTCGGCGTGGGAGCAATATAAGAGAGGCATAGATATTCTTAAAAAGACTATTTAAGAATGTTTATATAACTAGAAAACATTATGAGAGAGGGCAAGGGTCTGCACGGTGTTCATCGCGTTTGAAACCTGCATGAAACCTAGTGGTGAGGGGATTTATCCCCGATGGACTGCGCAGCAGTCCCATTTTTTGGGATCGCTGCGCGACCCATCGGGGATAAATCCCCTCGCCACAATAATTTCCTTCAGCCACAGAGGGGTTCAGCCAATCACCGGGGCGCGTGCCCAATCTATATCCAACGCCGACACCGGCCGCCCAAACCAGTAGCCCTGCCCCAAATCGCATTCCTGTCCCAACAAAAATGCCGCCTGCTCAGCCTGCTCGATCCCCTCGGCATGCACCTGCATGCCCATGCTCTTGGCCAGCGCGATGATCACCCGGACAATTGCAGCGTCATCCTCGTCCCAAGGCAATCCGGCGACGAAACCCTGATCGATCTTGAGCTTCTGCACTGGCAAGCGCTTGAGTCGCAGCAACGACGAATACCCCGTGCCGAAATCATCGATGGCCAGACGAATGCCCAATTCGCGCAAGCGATGCATCTGCTCAAGCGCCACTTCCGGATCGTCCATCACCGCGCTTTCGGTCACTTCCAGTTCGAGATACGCCGGATCCAGCCCGGTATCGCGCAGCACCTGTGCCACCTGCTGATACAGCTCGCGCCGGGCGAAAAGCCGCGACGACACATTCACCGCGACAAACGCCAGTACCACCCCGGCCTGCTGCCATTGGCACATCTGCCGACACGCCTGCTGCATCACCCAAGCGTCGATTTCGGCGATCAACCCGGTGCGTTCGGCAATTGGAATGAATTCCGCCGGCGACACCAGACCGCGCTGTGGATGCTGCCAGCGCACCAACGCTTCAACACCGATCAGGCGACCGGTGTTGAGGTCATGCACCGGTTGGTAGAAAACCCGCAGTTCCTGCTGCTCCAGCGCTCGGCGCAATTCGAAGGCAATCTCAACCCGCTGTTGGGCATGGGCGGTGAGTTCTTCGGTGTATAGCGCGTAACCGTTACGCCCGCTGCCCTTGGCCTTGAACAATGCCGCATCGGCATTACGCAACAGTTGATCGGCACTCAACGCATCACTGGGAAACAGGCTGATGCCGATGCTGGCATTGATGAACAGTTCGTGGCCGTCGATGCAAAACGACTCCTTGAGCGCGTCGAGAATGCGCTGGCCCAGCGCCGCTGCCTGACCGGGCTGTGGACAACTTTCCGCCAGCACCGCGAACTCGTCGCCGCCGAGTCGCGCCAGCGTGATGCCGGTGCCGAACAGCACCTGCAAACGCGCCGCCACAGCTTTGAGCAAGCGGTCGCCGACGTTATGCCCGAGGCTATCGTTGATCATCTTGAAGTGATCCAGATCGAGCAACAGCAGCGCACAGCCACGCTTATGGGTCTGCGCCGAAGCCAGTGCCTGCTCGGCGCGGTCGCCGAACAGCAGGCGATTGGGCAGGTCGGTCAGCGGATCGTGGTGGGCAAGGTGCTTGAGTTCGTGCTCGGAATGCTTGATCGCACTGATGTCGGAAAACACCGCGACGTAATGACTGACCTGGCTCTTTTGATCATCGTGGATGACGCGGATGGTTTGCCACTGCGGATAGATTTCGCCGCTTTTGCGACGGTTCCAGATCTCGCCACTCCACTCGCCCTGGCTTTCCAGCGTCGCGAACATCGCCTGATAGAAACCCGGCGGATGGTGGCCTGACTTGAACAGACTGGGTTGCTGGCCGAGGACTTCATCGCGCTGATAACCGGTGATCTCGATGAACGCGCGGTTGACGTGCACGATCAGGCCCCGGCGGTCAGTGACCAACACGCCTTCGCGGGTGCAGTCGAACACCGCAGCCGCTTGACGCAAGCGTTCGCGATCAGCGTGACGCTCACGCAGACGCGCACCAATGCCGAGAAATTCGCATAACCGCGCCCGCGCCAGGAAGATCAGCCCGGCGCTGAACGCCGCAAAGACATAACCGTTGATCAGTTGCCATCGCGCCAGATCAACGGAGTTATCGAAGAAACTGTTTAATAAATAACCAGTACCTTGCAGCCAGACCGCCGCAAGTACGAGATAGAGCAGCGATGCACGCAAGGCATCGCGATAAGTGGCATACATTCGGCCGTCCATGTCCCTACAAAAAGGTTGGAATTATAGGTCAAGAAACATCCAGCGACTCTTATCTGAAAGGGCGACTGGTTTTATCTGTGTGCTTGGTGATAATGCAACGGCTGTTTTTATCTTTATCGAGGGCCCTATAGCCTATGTGGTACGAAGGTTTTCTTGGCTTGTCGGCCTGGTCACTGGTCGCAGTCACCCTGCTGATGACCCATGTGACAATTGTCGCCGTCACGGTCTATCTGCACCGTTACTCGGCCCATCGCTCACTGGAGCTGAATGCTGGCCTGAAACACTTTTTCCGCTTCTGGCTGTGGTTGACCACGGCGCAGAACACCCGCGAGTGGACCGCCATCCACCGTAAACACCATGCCAAATGCGAAACCGAAGATGACCCGCACAGTCCGGTCGTCAAGGGTTTGTCCACCGTTCTGCGCAAAGGCGCCGAACTGTATCGCGCCGAGGCCGAAAACCCGGAAACCCTGCGCATCTACGGCAAGAATTGCCCGGAAGACTGGATCGAGCGCAACGTCTACAGCCGCTATCCGCTGCTGGGCGTGGCGATCATGGGCGTTATCGACCTGCTGCTGTTCGGCACCATCGGCATCACCATCTGGGCGATCCAGATGATGTGGATCCCGGTATGGGCTGCCGGCGTGGTCAATGGTCTGGGCCATGCCATCGGTTACCGCAATTTCGAATGCCGTGACGCGGCGACCAATCTGGTGCCGTGGGGCATCCTGATCGGCGGCGAAGAACTGCATAACAACCATCACACCTACCCTAACTCGGCCAAGCTGTCGGTGAAGAAGTGGGAGTTCGACCTCGGTTGGGCGTGGATCAAAGTCTTCAGCTTCCTGCGTCTGGCCAAGGTGCAACGTGTAGCGCCGATTGCCCATCGCGTCGAAGGCAAGGGCAATCTGGACATGGACACCGCCATGGCGATCCTCAACAACCGCTTCCAGATCATGGCCCAATACCGCAAGTTGGTCATCGGCCCGCTGGTCAAGCAGGAACTGGCCAAGGTGGATCATTCGGTGCGTCACCAGTTCCACCGGGCCAAACGCCTGTTGTCGCGGGAAACCAGCCTGTTGGAAGATCGTCATCACGCACGCATCCAGAACATGCTCGAGCACAGCCAGTCGTTGAAAGTAATTTACGAAAAACGCCTGGCCCTGCAGCAGATCTGGGTCAAGACCAGCGCAAATGGCCACGACATGCTCGCCGCCATCAAAGAATGGATTCACGAGGCCGAAGCCAGTGGCATCCAGTCCCTGCGCGAATTTGCCGACCAGTTGAAAACCTACTCGCTGCGTCCTGCGGCAGTCTGAGACCGTTGATCGGTGCGCCCGAACTCCCGGGCGCACCCTTCGGAACTTCACCCTAAATCCCCTATCTCAAAGACTTCGCCATTCCGGCGGGTTTAGGCGTGGCCGTTGTTGTCGACACGGCACGCTCTCTGAGATCTGTGCCGATGGTCAATAACAACCAAAAAGACTCATCCCTCCCGCAGTGGCCCGAGGCCGCGCAAACCTTGATGGCGCTGATGCACGCCCAAGGCGAAGTCGCCCGCCTCAGTGAGCGCGAACAACTGTTCAGCTCGCTTCTGGTCAGCGTCAACGCCGTGCTATGGGCCTTCAACTGGGAAACCCGTCAGGTGCTGTACGTCAGCCCGGCCTATGAGCGGATTTTCGGCCGCTCAGCGGGGCTCTTGCTCGCCGACTACAACCAGTGGCGCGACAGCATCTACCCTGATGATCTGGACTACGCCGAACGCAGCCTCGCCGAAGTGCTGCACCAAGGCGCCGTGGAAGATCGCGAGTACCGCATCATCGCCGCCGACGGCCAGGTGCGCTGGCTCAGCGACAAATGCTTTATCAATCGTCAGGACGAACCCGGGCAACCGGTGATTATCGTCGGCATTGCCGAGGACATCACCGACAAAAAGCAGATGGAAACCGAACTGCAACGCCTGGCCACCACCGACGTGCTGACTCAAAGCAGCAACCGCCGACACTTCTTCGAATGCGCCCATCACGAATTCGAACAGGCACGCCTGCAAGGCGCGCAGCTGGCCTTTCTGCTGCTGGATATCGATGACTTCAAAGTGATCAACGACAGTTACGGTCATCCGCAGGGCGACAACGTGTTGCAACAGATCGCCGAGTGCGGCCGTGGCTCGCTACGCCGGGGAGATCTTTTCGGGCGCATTGGTGGCGAAGAGTTTGCGGCGGTGTTTCCCGGTTGCGCGCCAGACATGGCCATGCAGGTAGCCGAGCGGCTACAACAGCAGATTCAGCGTTTGAACTTCAGCCATGAAGGCCAGACCTTTGGCATCACCGTGAGCCAGGGCCTGACCAGTCTCACGGTAGAGGACGAGAGCCTCGACAGCCTGTTCGCCCGCGCGGATGCGGCGATGTATGAAGCCAAGCGCCAGGGCAAGAACCGGATCATCTCAGCCTGACCCCCCACACATAACCCATGTAGGAGCTGCGGCACGCTGCGATCTTTTGATCTTGCTTCTAAAAAACAGGATCAAAAGATCGCAGCGTGCCGCAGCTCCTACAGGATTGGAGTTTGTCGAGGCACGTTACTTACGCATCCGCATCAACTCCGGCAACCCGATCTTGAGCAATCGCGCCGTGCGACTCTTCGCCAGTTCCTCAACGCCCTCATGCTCAGTCAGGCGAGCCATTTGCGCCGCCATGTTCATCACCAGCGCCTCACGGGAATACACTCCGCCACCGAGCTGGTAGACCGAGGCAATCAACTCGCGCAGCTCCAGCGGCAGCCGCCAGCGAGTGCGTAGCGCCGAACCGTAAGCCGCGCCGAATTCGGCTAACGCGTCGCCGACTTCCTCCCACTCATCCAACTCACCGCCCGCCTGCTTCCACTCCTGCAAACAGCGCAGCAGCGCGAGATCGCCCAAGCAATGCAGCATGCCTGCGCAATAGCAGCGCTCCTGATCCAGATCGAGCAGACGCGCCAAGGTGCGCGCGTACTCGGCGGTGTGCAGCGACAACCCCCAATAGCGCTCGGCGTAATCCGCCAGACACGGATCACTGAGCTTGGCGCTGCGCTTGAGCGCCAGACCGAGAATCAGATTCATGCTCTGCCCAGTGCCAAGCCGATGCAGCGCCTGCGCGAGCGTCTGCACCGCCGTGCCATGGTGTTGCGCGGCACTGTTGGCGGCGGCGATCAACACGGCGGTGATCTGCGGATCGGTTTTTATCTCATCTTCCAGCAGCTTCAGATCAAGGCCGTTGGGATTCAGGCTGCGTTTGACCGCCACCTGCACATCGGTCATCAATGGCGCGCCGTCAGCCAGCTCGCGGCGTCGCTCAAGGAACACCGACAAGGTCATGCCTGGCGCCAATGTCGGCACTTCACAGAACACCTCTTCACCGGCATTGAGCAGCAAACCCTGCAAACGCTCGGTCAGGCTCTCCATGTTCAACGGCTTGGCGAGGTAGGCGGTGGGCGCCAGCGGCAGGGCTTCGCGCACGCTGGCGCTATCGGTACGGCTGCTCATCAGAATGAACGGCAGCGGCGGATTGCGTTTGCGCTGACGCACGCTACGCAGCACGTTCAGCCCATCGGTGCCGGGCAATTCCCAATCAACAATGGCCAGGTCATAGGGCACGTCACGCAGCATGTCCAGGGCCTGCTGGCCATCGGCACACAGATCCACTCGAGCGTCGCAACGCACGTTCAGCAATACTTGTTTGAGCAGGTCACGAGACCATGGGTCGGCCTCGGCAATCAGCACTCGGGGTACGGCGGGTAAAACAACGGCAGTCATGCGCGCTCTCCCTTGCAATGCTTGAACCTTAGCCAATGCTGGCGATTCGATACAGCACTAAACCTGTGGATGTGATTCAGGAGGCGGAAAAAAACCCGCCGAAGCGGGTTTTTTGTCTATCCGATCACACGGTGCCGGGCCTTACAGCTCCGAGAAGCACTCCTCGATGATCGCCAGACCTTTGTCCAGTTGCTCGTCCGGCGAGGTCAGCGGTACGAGTACGCGCAGAACGTTGCCGTAGGTGCCGCAGGACAGCAGGATCAGGCCCTTGTCACGAGCCTTGGCCACAACGGACGCCACAGCGGCAGCATTCGGTTTGTGGCTGTCGCCGTTTTCGAACAACTCGACGGCAATCATCGCGCCCAGGGCACGGACTTCGCCGATCACCGGGTACTTGGCCTGGATGGCTTTGAGGCCAGTGACCAGACGCTCGCCAACAGCCTTGCAGCGGTCCAGCAGTTGTTCTTCTTCGAACACTTCCATCACGGCCAGGGCCGCGGCGCAAGCGATAGGGCTACCGGCGTAGGTGCCGCCCAGGCCGCCTGGAGCGATGGCGTCCATGTACTCGGCCTTGCCGCACACACCGGCCAGCGGGAAGCCGCCAGCGATGGATTTGGCGAAAGTGGTCAGGTCGGCAGCAACGCCCATCTGTTCCATGGCGAAGAACGTACCGGTACGGCCAGCGCCGGTCTGTACTTCGTCAGCGATCAGCAGGATGCCGTGCTGGTCGCACAGGGCACGCAGACGCTTCATGAACTCCTTCGGCGCGACGTAGAAACCACCTTCACCCTGTACAGGCTCGATGATGATCGCAGCGATGTCTTTCGGCTCGGCGTCGTTCTTGAAGATGCGTTCGATGGAAGCGATCGAATCGTCGATGCTCACGCCGTGCAGTTCGTTCGGGTACAGCGCGCGGAAGATGCCGCCTGGCATCAGGCCCATGCCGGCCGAGTAAGGCACGACTTTACCGGTCAGACCCAGGGTCATCATGGTGCGACCGTGGTAAGCGCCAGTGAACGCGATCACGCCGGCACGGCCAGTGGCGGCACGGGCGATTTTCACGGCGTTTTCCACGGCTTCGGAACCGGTGGTGACCAGCAGGGTTTTCTTGGCGAAATCACCTGGCACCTTGGCGTTGATTTTTTCGCACAGCTCAACGTAAGGCTCGTAAGCCAGCACCTGGAAGCAGGTGTGGGTCAGCTTGTTCAGCTGTTCGGTCACGGCAGCGATGATTTTCGGGTGCACATGGCCGGTGTTCAGCACAGCGATACCGCCGGCGAAGTCGATGAATTCACGACCTTCAACGTCCGTTACGGTCGCGTTCTTCGCGGATTCGGCGAAGATCGGGTGAATCTGGCCAACACCACGGGGTACAGCAGCGGTACGGCGGGCCATCAGTTCAGCGTTAGTCTTGCTCATTACAGTCCTCATTCGCCGCTCATCGGGCGGCGTGGTTCAAGGATTAAGCGGGAGGAAGCGACGGTGGCAGCATGCGATGATCGACTGCCACGGCGTTCCCGGCCGCAGAGAAAATTCCGGTTTAAAACGACGCAAAGGGACAGCGCTCTCGTGCCCTTTGCGTTTGCAGCGATCCCTTTCTCGGCTTAGATGCCCAGGCAGAGGTATTTGATTTCCAGGTAATCTTCGATGCCGTACTTGGAGCCTTCACGGCCCAGGCCCGAAGCCTTGATGCCGCCGAATGGCGCGACTTCGTTGGAGATCAGACCGGTGTTGACGCCGACCATGCCGTATTCCAGGGCTTCGGCCACACGGAACACACGGCCCAGGTCACGAGCGTAGAAGTACGAGGCCAGACCGAACTCGGTGTCGTTGGACATCGCGATCACTTCGGCTTCGTCTTTGAAACGGAACAGCGGCGCCAGCGGGCCGAAGGTTTCTTCCTTGGCCACGGCTGCGTTTTTCGGCACGTTGGTCAGGATGGTCGGCTCGAAGAAGTTGCCTTCCATCGGCTTGCCACCGGCCAGTACGGTGGCGCCTTTGGCGACAGCGTCAGCGATGTGTTCTTGCACCTTGGCAACGGCTTTTTCGTCGATCAGCGGGCCAGTGGTGGTGCCGTCTTCCAGACCGTTGCCGATCTTCAGCTTGGCCACTGCCACTTTCAGCTTCTCGGCGAACGCATCGTAGACCGAATCCTGAATGTACAGACGGTTGGCGCAGACACAGGTCTGGCCGTTGTTGCGGTACTTGGAAATGATCGCGCCTTCGACGGCCTTATCCAGATCTGCGTCGTCGAACACGATGAACGGCGCGTTGCCGCCCAGTTCCAGCGAGACTTTCTTGATGTCCTTGGCGCATTCCGCCATCAGTTGACGACCGATTTCGGTCGAGCCGGTGAAGGACAGCTTGCGCACGATCGGGTTGCTGGTCAGCTCGCTGCCGATGTCGCCGGCGCTGCCGGAAACAACGCTGAACACGCCCGCAGGAATGCCGGCACGCTGGGCCAGTTCAGCCAACGCGAATGCGGAGAATGGAGTTTGCGAAGCAGGCTTGAGCACCATGGTGCAACCGGCAGCCAGCGCCGGGCCGGCCTTACGGGTGATCATCGCTGCCGGGAAGTTCCACGGGGTAATCGCCGCGGTCACGCCGATCGGTTGCTTGATCACGATCAGGCGTTTGTCCGGCTGGTGGCCCGGAATCACGTCACCGTAGATGCGCTTGGCTTCTTCGGCGAACCACTCGATGAACGAAGCGGCGTAAACGATTTCGCCCTTGGCTTCGGCCAGCGGCTTGCCCTGTTCGAGCGTCATCAGGCGAGCGAGGTCGTCCTGGTTCTCGATCATCAATTCGAACCAGCGACGCAGCTTGCCGGCACGCTCTTTGGCGGTCAGTGCACGCCAGGCCGGCAGCGCTTTATCAGCGGCTTCAATGGCACGGCGGGTTTCGGCAGCGCCCATCTTCGGCACGGTGCCGAGGATTTCGCCAGTGGCCGGGTTATTGACCTTGATCGTCTGACCGTTGTCCGCATCGACCCAAGCGCCATCAATGAAGGCTTGCTGGCGGAACAACAGGGTGTCTTTAAGCTGCATGTCGGCTTTCCTTAACAGCACCGCGGCCTGCGCGGAGCAAATTATGATTGTAGAAAGGCGCCTCGCAAGGCTGCCGTCAGGGAAATCAGTGACCGGGTGAGGCGCATAAGATAGTGCACGACTCGAAACACCTGCGCTTCAACACCCCATCAACGAGCGTTTGAAATCTCAAACGGATCGTAGGAGCAAAGGGGTTAAAGGACAATAGGGCGTTCGAAAAAAAGAACAAAAACGGCGTGTTTGTGGAAATTTTCAGATCAACGAGCAAAAAGCTCCAGCCGCAGCAAAACCATAGATCAGCCCCGCGAAAGCGCCAAGCGAGGGTTTTGCAGGACGTTACCGCTTTAAGGAATGCAGCGGATTTATCCCGACACGCGCACTGACAATACGCCCCAAAACCCAGCATGGACGCCCCGAGCCGACCTAGGTATGATGTCGCCCGCTGCACCAGTAGCTCAGCTGGATAGAGTACTGCCCTCCGAAGGCAGGGGTCGTGGGTTCGAATCCCGCCTGGTGCACCACTGATTTAAACGAAAAAGCCCCGGACTGTGATGGTCCGGGGCTTTTTTGTGGGCGTTGGTTTTCAGCCTGATCTGGCTAGCGATCCGGGGTGTGGGGATCGAGTACTCGAGCGATGTCTCGCGCGCTATGCAGAACCCTCTCTATCTGAACATCTCTCTCAACAAGTGAGTAAAAAATCAGGTAGCGACCGTGGGCGATCATTTTCAGCCCCCTGGCACACTCCTCTCGGGAAATTCCTTGATTCGGTTGGCTGGTCAACTGATCACAGCGCACACGCAACTCACCAACGAAGGTCCGAGCACGTCCAGGGTTGTCACGAGCGATAAAGCGGGCGATCTGTTGCAGATCCTCTCGAGCCATTGCGGAAAATAACAACCGCGTCATAAGCGATTTTGCTCAGCTTCGATGTCATCTATAAGCGCATCAATCTCAGCAAAAACGGTGTCGGCTGCGACCGCCGGACGAGGATCGTTACGACTTGCAGCGATTGCCTCGCGCAATTCAGCCGCTCGCAAGCGATCCAGCAACTCCTGATAAGTGGCATGGGCCAAGAGATAGGCAGCTGGGCGATTATGGTTGAGAACAGCGATGGGCTCCGAACCGGCAAGCTCGATCACAGTACTGGGGCTGCGTTTCAGTTCAGTAATGCTTACTGAACGACTAGCCAGCAGGTGCTCCATGACGCCTCCAAAAGTACGAAAAATAGTACCTTATAGTGCCCCTTTTCAGCACGGAGGGTCAACGAACAGATAAATGGACAATGGCAGTTGGAAACTTCAGGGGGAGGAAATGATTTTTTAAAGGGAATTCCTCAAACAGCTTCACTCCGTCGTCCAATCAAACTCATCGTAATCCTCATCCTCGTCGTCTTCCCCCTCAACCCCCTCTTCAAAGACGCCGTCTTCCTCAAGCACATCCTCTTCCTGCTGACTCAGCAGAAATTCCTTACGCGCTTCAGTAATCGCGCGGCGCATCTCTTCGCCCTTTTGCGGACAATTGAGGAGTTGGGCGATGCGGTCGATTTTTGGTGCCACGGTGTTCTCCAGCGATTCAGCTATGGCCCGATAGTGCGCGTTTTTGCGGGGCAATGCCAAATGGCTGGGCGAACAGGCGGTCAGTTCTGCTGGATTTTTTCCAGTCGGGCGTCGAGGTCGGCGTTGGGGTAGCGTTTGTGCAGGTTGTTGAACAGGGTGTCGGCCGCTTTTGATTCGCCGGATTCGCGCAGGCGCAGGACTTCGCGCAGTTGTTCGTCGAGGCCGTTGGCCGGGGCGGCGGCGCGTTTGCTGGTTTTGGCTTCGTCGGCGCTGAACGCTTCGCCTTGCATCGGCGCGGCCATTTCTGCCATCGGCGCGGGAGCGGACAATGCTTCGGGCGCTTGTTTACGCGCCATTGATGCGGCGGGTTTGGCGGCCGGGGCGAAGTCAAATTGCGGCTGCGGTTCGGGGGCGCGTTGCACCAGTGAGAGCATCAGTGCGACGCCGACGAGGCTGGCGAACGCGACTTGCCAGCGCGGTTTGCGGCAAGCATCCAGCCAGCGTTGCCACAGGCTTGGTTTCGGCGCGGGAGTTTCGCGGTGGGCAGCATTGAGGATGAACGCATCAAGGTGCGCCGGCGGTTCAACGTTGTGCTGTTCGCGCACATGCTTAATGACCGGATCTTCGGGTGTCTGGCGGGCGTCAGTCATGTCAGTACCTCCTCGGCCAGCAGCCGACGCAGTTTTTGCTGGGCATAGCGCAAGCGGCTTTTGACGGTTTCCAGCGGTGTTTCGGTGAGGCTGGCGATTTGTGCCAGGTCGAGGTCGCCGTGGGCGCGCAGCAGGAACACTTCGCGCTGGTCGGCCGGCAGGGTTTGCAGTGCGTTTTCCAGGCGCTGGCTGTCGCGGCTGAGGCTCAGCAGTTGTTCCGGATCACTCGCCTCATCGCTGACCGCGTGCGCCTGTTCGTCGTAGCTGTCGTGCAGCGGTTGATGGGCGCCGTGCTTGCGCCAGTGGTCGACCAGGCGATTGCGGGCAATCTGGAACAACCAGGTACGAAAGGTCGCTCGTCCTTGTGGCTGACTGGTGCTGCGGATCAGGCTCAGCCAGGTTTCCTGAAAGACTTCGTCGGCCAGTTCCGGTTTGCCGCTCAAACCGAGCAGAAATCGATAAAGGCCCTGACGATGACGGGCATACAAGATCTCGAACGCCGCGCCGTCGCCCTCGCGATAACGCGCCAGCAGCGTTTCATCGCTGCTGGCGGCCGGGCTGTCTGGCGAAGCAAACAGCTGACTGATGAAGCCTTTCAGACGACTCACTATTCAATCCGTCGCTCAGTGGGCAGCGTATTCGATGCAGTTGAAGTGCGCAGGCTCTGCGTCAGTTCGACCAGTTGCACGAACTCGTTGCGCAGGCCAAAACGATCATCGCCCCGCGCGCCGCGCGCCAGCGCTTCGGTGTCTTTCAAGCTGAAGTCGCCAGTGTAGCGAGCGTCCTTGAGTTGCTGGGAAAACGCTGCAACGGCGGCGGCAAAGCGCAGGTCTTCGCTGGCCGGTGCGACCTGATTGGCAATCGGCCGCTCGATCAGCCGACTTTTCCCACCTTCGGGCTGTTGATATCGCACACGCAGCATCGCCAATTCCCCGTTCTTCTCGGCAACAGCCACACTCGATTTGCCGTAGCGCAGTGGTTCCAGCCAGCCCTTCTCGCCTGTCGGAACAATTTCATACAGCGCGGTCACCGTGTGTCCTGCACCGATTTCGCCGGCATCGACTTTGTCATTGCTGAAGTCCTCACGCTTGAGCGCACGGTTTTCGTAGCCGAGCAGGCGGTATTCGCTGACCTGCGCCGGGTTGAATTCCACCTGCAGTTTGACGTTTTTCGCCACCACGGCAAGGGTCGAACCGAGTTGATCGACCAGCACTTTGCGCGCCTCGCGCAGGTTGTCGATGTAGGCGTAGTTGCCATCGCCTGCATCGGCCAGTTGTTCCATCAAGTGTTCATTGTAGTTATCCACACCAAAACCCAGGGTGGTCAGGGAAATACCGGTTTTACGTTTATCCACAGCCATTTGTTTAAGGCTGCCAAAGTCGCTGACGCCGACGTTGAAGTCGCCGTCGGTGGCCAGCAGGATACGGTTGATGCCTTTGGGAATGAACGCTTGTTGTGCCATTTGATAGGCCAGTTCGATGCCCGATGCGCCAGCGGTCGAGCCACCCGCCGTTAACTGCTCGATGGCGGTACGAATCTTGGCTTTTTCCCGTCCGGAAGTCGGCTCCAGCACCACTCGGGATTCACCGGCATACACCACCAGCGACACACGATCCTGCTCGCGCAATTGATCGACCAGCAGTTTCAGTGTGCTTTTGACCATCGGCAGGCCTTCGCGGCGATCCATTGAGCCGGACACGTCCACCAGAAACACCAGATTGGCCGGGGCCAGTTCTGCCACGGCGCGGTCGGAGGCCTTGATACCGATGCGCAGCAATCGGGTGTGCGGATTCCACGGTGAAGCCGCCAGTTCGGTGGTCACGCCAAACGGCGAGCCATCGTTGGGCAATGCGTAGTCGTAGGGAAAGTAATTGACCATTTCCTCAAGTCGCACCGCGCCTTCCGGCGGCAGGCGTCCCTGATTAAGCAGGCGACGAACGTTGGCGTAGGCGCCGGTGTCGACGTCGGCGCTGAAGGTCGAGACCGGGCTTTCGGAGACGCTGTGGATGGGGTTGTCGGCCAGCTTCTGATACTGCTCACGCTGCTCGTCGCGATAGCCTTGTGGATAACTTTCCCGCGCGGGCATCGCAGCGAAACTGGCGATCGGTGCCGGGCGAACACTGCGCTTGGCCATCGCACTGTCGGCCAGCACAGCTTCATGCTGCACCATCGTTTCAGGCTGAGCCGGCGCGGCAACGGATTCCGGATTGGACGAAACACCACAACCGGCGATGGCCAACAGCACGCCGACCGCAACAGGTCGCAGAAAAGGCAGTGAACGGGACATGGGGGCTGACCTCGGGATGAAATTGATCATTCATCCACTGAGACGGGCAGCCCTTTCAGTTCGGGTTAAACGCGACTGAAAAAATTTTCAGCGGTGATAACGCCGCACCGCACTGCTGTTGCGCAGCACATGGCCTTTGATTTTTTCCATCAGCTCGGCGCGGGTCAGACCGGCCGGCAGTGCGTCCGGGGCCAGGTCGAGGGCGTAGATCTGGATGATGTAGTGGTGCGCGCTATCTCCCACCGGTGGGCACGGGCCCATATAGTGAGTGTTGCCTTTGCTGTTGGTGCCGCCGACGCCTTCGAACGCGGATTTGGCACCGACACCGGCCGCAATCTGGTGAGTCGTGGCTTTGATGCCGTAGTGAATCCAGTGATCGACGCCCAAGCCTTTCTGGCCGTCCGGGTCGTGCATGACGATCGCGTAGCTTTGTGTACCGGCAGGGCCGGCGTTCCAGCTCAGCGCCGGCGACTGGTTCTTGCCGCCGCAACCGGCTGCATCGCTGGCCGCTGCCGAGGTGAACAGACGGTTATCGGACACACCAGGGATGCTGAGGGTGAAGCGCTCCTGGGCCTGCGCCGGAAACTGCACGCAAAGGGCGACGGCAACGGCCGCCAGCCAAGGGTTGAGAGAGGTCAATCGGGTCATTCCGGGAGCACCTTGTGCAGTGGGGCCGTCGTCGGCCTGCAAACTATAGCTGTACCGTTCGTGCCGTGGCAGTGGCAAATGGCAAATGGCAAATGGCTGAACCTCGCACACTTGCGCAAACTCGTAAGAGAAATGCCCGCGAGGAAGTCGAACATGTCCCTGCACCGTGTCGCCCGTTTCGCCGATGTCCCGCAAGACCGTGGCCTGGAAGTCAAAATCGGCGATTTGAAGATCGTTGTGCTGCGCGCCGCCGGCCAATTACGTGCGTTTCAGGGCGAATGCCCACATGCCGGCGCGCCATTGGCGGACGGCGCGTTGTGTCATGGTCGGCTGATCTGCCCATGGCACAAGGCTGCTTTCCGTATTGAAGACGGCGCCTTATGCGAACCGCCTGCCCTCGACAGCCTCAAGCGGTATCCGTTGGAGCTACGCGGCGAAGAGGTTTGGGTCGATGACCAGCCGATCGCCGATCCGCACACGCCACCGGCAGACGATTCACGCACGTTCGTGATTGTCGGCGCCGGTGCGGCGGGCACTGCATGCGCGGCGGCGCTGCGGGAAAAGGGATTTGGCGGGCGCATAAAGATGATCGACCGCGAAGCAGACGCCGGTTACGACCGCACAGTGCTGAGCAAATTTGTCCTCGCAGGCGAAATGTCGCCGGAAGAAACCCCGCCGCTGCGCGATGAAGATTTTTACAAAGAGCAGCGTATCGAGCGCATTCAAGGCGAAATCACTTCGCTCGACGCCCCAGCGAAAACCCTTCACCTGAACGATGGCCAAACCGTGAATTACGACGCCGCAGTGCTGGCCACGGGCGGTGAACCCAATCCGTTGGAGTTGCCCGGCGCGGATCTGCCGCAGGTGTTCCTCCTGCGCTTAAAAGCCCATGCCGAACAGATCATGCACGCGGCCCAACCCGATCAACGTGCGGTGATCATCGGCGACAGTTTCATCGCCCTCGAATGCGCCTCGGCGCTGCGCCAGCAGGGTCTCGATGTCACGGTACTCGCCCGCCACGCGATTCCTTTCGCCGCCCAGTTTGGCGAAGCCGTGGGCAAAGCCATCCGTGCGCTGCACGAAGAAAACGGGGTGAAGTTCATCACCGAGCATGAGGCCGTGGAGATCACCGGTCACGACAAAGTCGAGGCGGTTTTGCTCGACAACGGCTTGCGGATTGCAGCGGATCTGGTGCTGGCCGGCGTCGGCGTGCACCCGGCCACCGAGGCTTTCACGGTATTACCACGGGAGAAAGACCATTCACTGCGGGTCGACGGCGGCATGCGCGTATCGGAAGGTCTGTGGGCGATTGGCGATATCGCTACGTTCCCGCTCAACGGCCAGCCACAGCGCATCGAACATTGGCGCCTAGCCCAGCAACACGCGCGAATCGCCGCTGCCAACATGCTTGGCGGCGACGAGCACTATCTGGATGTGCCGTTTTTCTGGACGTGGCACTTCGGCAAGAACTACGACT
The DNA here is from genome assembly GCF_059716145.1 of Pseudomonas sp. LBUM1648. Classification (NCBI taxonomy): domain Bacteria; kingdom Pseudomonadati; phylum Pseudomonadota; class Gammaproteobacteria; order Pseudomonadales; family Pseudomonadaceae; genus Pseudomonas; species Pseudomonas sp. LBUM1648. Next base: position 193,194 of record NZ_CP166808.1, on the reverse strand, counting down.
ACCTCGGCCACGCCGAGGATTGGGATGAAGTCGAGTTCATGGGCGAGCCCGAACAGCCGCCCTTCCTCGGGCTGTTCGGTCAGAACGGTGTTGTGGTGGCCGCTGTGGCTTGCGAAGAGGAGCGCGCCATGGCGCTGCTGGCCGAGCGAATGAAACAGCCGCTGTCGATCACAGAGGCCTGGCAGTTGATTTGCGAAGTCAGGTCATCCGGTTGACCGGCTCACGATTGTCGTCGTCTTCGGCATGCAAAAAGATCACTCTCGGGTGTTCAAGCGGTGCCAGCGGCGGCGGCAATTCGGCCTGCTGCACCGGCCAGAAATGCGTCACCACATGGCTGATGTCGCCTTCCTGATCGTTGTGAATGGTCATCACCCCCGGGGTGCGCAGCTTTTGCAAGCGGTCGTCGCACAGCTTGAAACTCTTGCTCAGCCCCTCATCGTCGACCACCGGCGCCGGCAGTCGGCGCTGGGCGAAGCTGCGGCTTTTGCGGTGCTGATAACGCGCCCAAGTAATGAGGATCACCGCGTTCACCACCGCCACCCACAGATAAATCTGCAAGGTGCCGAGCGCATCAAACGCCGAGCTATCAATCCGCGGCCCACCTTCGTGGGTTTCGATCAATGGCCACAGGCCTTGCACCAATAGATACAGCAGGCCAACCCAAGCGATAACGGTGAAGATCACATCGATCACGACCAGAAACGGCCGTTGGCGAGTCCGGATGATTTTCATTTGATGACCTCCTCTTCGTCGTCCCCGATCGGCTTGATACCACGGTCAGGGCTGACCCAGCGCGCACGCTTCTGATGTTGGCCAAACAGCACCTTGGGAAAACTGACCAGCGTGGTCAGCAGGCTGACAAACCAGAACGCAATCGGATACCAGACCACCCAGAACATGGTCTTGCCCAACCCCGGCTCGTAGCGCCGGTCAATGATGATGCTGACGGCAAACTGCACCAGGCAGACAAAGGCCAGCAGCAAACCGGTAAACGCCGGCGGCATCAGGTGATCCACCGCGATGGCTTCCGGCATGACCACGAACTTGCCGACGCCCCAGAAGATCACCGACAACAGGAAAGTGAACGCCCAACCGGTGGACAGGCAGTATTCGAACAGCAACGGCCACAGGTAACGATGGCGGTACTGCCAGATGCCACGAATGTTCTTGAACAACACCTCGGCGCCGCCCTGAGCCCAACGCAAGCGCTGCTTCCACAGACCGCCGAGGGTTTCCGGCATCAGAATCCAGCACAGCGCGCGTGGCTCATAGAAGATGCTCCAGTGATCGAGTTGCAGCTTCCAGCTGATGTCGATGTCTTCAGTGATCATGTCCGGGCTCCAGTAGCCGACCCGGTGCAGTGCCGTGCGACGGAACGCGACGATCACGCCCGACACCGTGAAGATCCGCCCGAACACTCGTTGTGTGCGTTTGATCAAACCGATGATCGACGAGAACTCCCCGACCTGCACCCGCCCGACCAGCGTGGAGCGTGTGCGAATCCGTGGATTGCCGGTCACTGCGCCCAACCGCGCGTTATCCAGCATCGGCGCGACCAGATAGGCTGCGGTGTTCGGCGCCAGCAGCGCGTCACCATCGATGCACACCAGATACTCACTGCGCGCCGCGATCGCACCCATGCGCAGGGCGACGGCCTTGCCCTGGTTTTCCGCCAGGTGCAGCACCCGCAGCCGTGGGTCTTCCTTGGCGATCCTGTCCAGCACTTCGGCGGTGTTGTCCTTGGAGCCGTCGTTGATCGCGATGACTTCGATGTTCGGGTAGTGCTGGGCCAGCGCCGCGTGAATCGTGTCGGCAGCGTTGTCGCCTTCGTTGTAGCAAGGGATCAGGATCGAGATCAGCGGTTCGCCCGCCAGCGGCGGCGGCAGGGTGTCGTCCTTCCACGGCCAGTGGCGTTCCCAGTGCAGCCAGAAATACAGGCCACCGGCAATCCACAACCCCGACATGAACAACGGGTAGAAGAACACGAAGTCCATCAGGAACTGGCCGGTGACGAGGAAAATCAGTCCCAGCGGCACGCCGAGGACGAGCGCCAGAACAAGCAGGGCTAACAGTCTATCCAGCATGTTATGGGTTCCATTTATTGGAGAGCGCAGGCCGGACGGTTTTCAGGTCCGGCAGGTTGTCGAGGAAGTTGTCCGGGTAGTAACCGAAACTGGTCGCCCCCTGGCGCTTGAGACGGCCCATCCAGTCGGCAAGTTGTTTGCCATCGATGTCGGCCTGTTCTTTTTTGGTCCAGTCGCGCGCCTGCAATTCGAACACGGTGCGATTCAGCGCTCCGGGACGCTTTCTGACGGTTTCCACCAACGACTCCAGCCACGGCCCGGACTCTGCCTGGGTCTGTTTTTCCATCAGCGGCATCGCCATCGGCGCCGTCCAGTCGTAGATCGCGAGGAAGTCGTCGAGGTTCTGTGCGTACCATTCTTCGCTGTGTGGATTGAGCATCGGCTCGGCGAAGATGTTGCGCGCGGTCAGCACCTGCGGGCCGCGAATGGCGCGAACCTTGGCCGTCAGCTCATTGGTGAAGTCGATCAGGTAGCAGCTCTTGAATCGGGTCCAACGCTGCATGGCAGCCGGGTCATCGCGCAACGCCGCGATCGAGCCCGGCAAGCCGCTGGCTGCATAGGCTTTGAGCGCCGCCGGGCTGGCATCTTCGAAGTCCGAGAGCAACGCGTCGTCGTGGTAGAGAATGCCGTTGACCGAGGTCAGGCGCGCCACGTCTTCGTAGATTTCACCGATGATCCGTCGCACTTCAGGATCGAACGGCGACAAGCGTTGGTACTGATCCGGATCCACCGAGGTGATGCCGGTTTTCGGGTCCCAACGGGTCACGCGCGGCAGCTTCGAGTCGAGGCCGAAACTCAGCACCGGCATCCACGCGAAGACCTTCACGTTAGCGCGGGTACGTAGTTGCCAGGCGACGCGGTTAAAAATATCCGCACGCACCGGCAAGTGGCGGTTGGGGAAGTACAGCGAATGCACCAGGCCATCGCCCTTGGGATCGGCGAAGGCTTGCAGGAACACCGTGTTGGCGCCCAAGTCAGCGATGCGCTGCACCAGTTTGCCGAGATTAATGTCCTGCTGCGCCGGATCCGGGTCGTAGACGTTGTCCAGATCGACATGCACCACGCGCATGACGAAATCCGACTGCACGTCGACGATACTGTTGGCGAAACGCGCGCCGTCAGGATCCGAGGCGACGAGAAAGCGCGGGCTGCTCATCAGGTTGTCGAGGGCGTCGAGACCGTCTTCGAGGGTCAGGGCCATTTCGTAGCCTTCCTCGCCTACCACGGTCAGCGAAGTACCATCCGCCGCGCCGTATGGCCAGACCCACACGCGCGGTTTCTTACCGGTGACTTTGCGAATTTTTTCCGAAATGTTGTTCACGTCAGTGCGGATCCGCGCCTGGAAATCGGCCTCGGATTCATAGCGTTTGGTCACTGGGTCATAACGCCGGGTGGCAGCTGCAGGCTGCAGGTTGCCCTGCGGGTTAGCCAAAATACCTTTGTGGTTGGCGTCGGTGTGGGCAGCGATTTCCACCAGCCCGGAGCGTGAGATTTCGCGAATCTGATCCCAGGTCAGGAAGTCGGAACGCGGGCGCGGAGCACCGGCGAAATCCACTGGCTGGTTCAGCGGCGTGTCGATCCAGCTGCCGACCGGCGCCAGCAGCGCGTGCCAGTTATAGGCACGCAGCACCGGCAACACACGGGTGTAGAAGCTTGAGTAACCGTCGTCAAAACTGAGCAGGATCGCCTTCGCTGGCAGCTCCGGCCCGCCCTTGCGTGCGGCCATGATCTGATCGACCGTCACCGGTTTGTAGCCGTTTTCCCGCAGCCACGCGAGCTGCTCGATCAGGCGCTCGGTACGCACCGCCACCACAGCCTGATCGGGGTCGCGATCTTCGACATCGTGATAGGCGATGCCCAACACATGATTTTTCGGCCACGGTTTTTCACTGGCCGCCACCGGGCGCTCCGATGGCGGGGTGAATGCAGGGGCTTGTTGGGCGCAAGCGCTGGCCAGCAGCACCCCCAGCAAAAGGATGAAACGCGAAATCAAAGGCATCTTCAAACTCTTCTAGAAGCGGAAAGTGAGGTCGACGAGCAGACGCAGATCGGTCTCCCGATCACCGTCGTAGGGCCGGTTGATCACACTGAACAAACCGCCCACCTCGAACACGTCGTTCCAGGCATAACGTTGGCCATAACCGATCAGCGCCATGCCGCCAGTGCCGTGATCACGCTGGCTGTACGTCCCCGCGCCGGCCTGGAATTGCTGGCTCCAAGAGGTTTCATAGCGGTGATAGAGCACGTGATTGACGTTGACCAGTGGCATGACGCTGAAGTCCGACTTCGGATTGAAGTACGGCACATCATCGGATTTGGAGTTGTGGCTGGTGCCGACTTCCAGTCCCGCATCGACCTGCACGTTCGGCGCGCTGTAGACGCCCTCGCGTCCGGTGAGCAAGGCTTCGACACGGTTGTTGCCGTCGCTGAAGTGCGACGGGCTCACCGACAGCCGCCACTCGCGGCTTTCGTTGGCGCGCCAGCGAATGAAACCGCTGCCGCCATTGGCCTTGATATCGCTGTTGAGCGCGCGCAACGGCGTCTCGGCCGACAGGTATTCGAGGCTGCCGCCGTACTGCCAGTGGTCATTGATGTCGCGGGCGATCGCCAGACGTGCGCCCTGTTTGTCGCCGAAGCCGTAGGAATGGTTGGAGACTTCGGCTTCAAGCGTCATGTCGCGGGTGCGACGTTCCAGACCGACGCGCTGGAAACGGTGGTGGCCGGTGCCTTCGGCGAAGTCGCCAGTGGCATAACCGGCGCCGGCGAACACGCGCCAGTCTTCATCGATGGGCGGACTGTACAGGGTGGTCTGAATACCGAAATCGCGACTCCCGCTGACCGCTCCGGCGTCGCCACTGCCACCGCCGTTGGCCTTGCCGCCGTAGGCTTCGACGCGCAGTTCGGACATGTCGTGGACTTCACGCTCGCGCGCCGCGCGCTGAACCTGACGGTTGTCCGGATATCGCGCCACCACGTCGTCGGTGAGTGCATCCATCTGCCGCCATTCCTGCAACGTCATGGCTGTGCGCGCTTGAGCGACTTCCAGGCCCATGTCGCGGGGCACCATGCTCTCGGTTTCCTTGAGCTGATTCTCGGCGCGGCGCGGCCAGTTGCGAGCCAGGTACAGATCGGCCTGTGCCAGACGCAGGCCGGTGTTGCCCGGCGCCTGTTCGACCAGCGTCTGTAAACGCTCCTCCCCGTGTGGCAGGTCGGAACCGTAGGTGCCGGCCTGTGCCGCGAGTTGTTGGGCGTCCATCCACTCATCGTTGGGATTGCCGATGGGGAGGCCTTTGAGTTCGATGCGCGGGCGCTGGGACTTGGCTGCATCCTCGGCGACTTTGCGCGCTTCGTCGGCGCGGTCGCTTTCAAGCAGCGAGTAATACAGCGCTGTTGTGTCTTCCAGACGATCGCTGGCATCGGCGTCCGGAGCTGCCAGCACCTGACGGTAGAGGTCGGTGGCGAGTTCCGGCTGACGTTGATCGAGATAAGACGCCGCCACCCAACGCAGGGCGTAGGTCGGGATCTTCACGCCTTCGCCTTGCAGCTTCTGATATTCGCTGATGACATCACCGGTGCGCGCCCGGGCCTTGAGCGCACCCATGCGGTCGATGCGCCAGCGGATCACGTCATCGTGAGCGGTGGCGTCGGGCGTCCAGGTGGCGAGCAGTTTGTCGTAATCGGCCAACGCGCGGTCGGCGATCACATAGCGTTCTTGTTCGCTGCGGGTAGCGAGTTCGGCGAGGCGCACGCGCTCGGCAGCCAGATCGCCTTCGAGGCGGCGCAGGGTGACCGGATCGATCAGGCCCGGACGCTGATTGGCCAGACGCAGCGCCGGTTCCGGCAGACGCGCCTTTTGCAGCGCGACCACGTATTCGCGGGCGACTTCAGGTTTGCTGCCGGCGCGGATAAAGGCCTGATCGTATTCGAACAGGGCGTCGTACTGCTTGCCTGCACGGCTCAGCGCGTAGCCGAGCGCCAAACGACGGGAAGGATCATCGGGTTTGGCTGCCACCAGCGCTTTGGCGCGGGTGACCGCTTCGTCGGGTTTGCCGGCGTCAGCCTGCGTCAGAGCCAGTCCCAGTTGCAGGTCTGCGTTATCCGGCTCCAGCGCCAGCGCCTTGTTGTAAACCTGAGTCGCCTGATCCCAACGTTTGAGGTTGCGATAGGCACGAGCGGTGGCGGTCAGCGCCTGAACCGGCAGCACTCGGTCACGGCCCTGGGTTTCATAAACCTTGACCACTTCGGCGTCGAGTCCGGCCCAACTGGCGATTTGCAGGTGATCGCTGATCTGCCCGGTAGTCGCCTGACCCGGCGGCACCTGGCGCAGCACATTCAGCGCAGGCGTGGTTTGCCCGGCACGGGCATCCCGCACCATCTGATCGTAGGGTGTGTCGGCAAACGCCAAGGCCGGCCAGAGCAATTGGCTGCACAGCGCGACTCGAAACAAAGGGCGTAAACCACGATGTAATACAGGACCATCAATACGCGGCATTCGTCAGCATCCTTACATGGCTAGCCGGGTCGTAATGCCCTCCTTGCCCATTCGTAACGGGGCCGAGCCAGGAACGCTCAGCCAAGCTTAGTCAGGCAGTTTGCATGCAAGCGAGGACCGAAATTCAGAACACAATAATTGTTCAGAATCGGCCGGCGGCTCGGCCGCGACACCGAAAAGCCGAACGCCAGACAGCAAAACGCCCGGCGTCTGTGGGTACAGAGGCCGGGCGTTTCTATTAAGAGCGCAGTATTACTGCACTTGCGTGACGCCCGCGAACTTGCTCATCAGGAAGCCGACGAACTGCTCGACGGTCATCTTCTGGCCGTTGAATTCCACCTGATTGGCGGCGTAATGCAGCTTGGTCACAACGTTGGTGCCCTCTACGATCGCCAACTGCGAGCCGACCGCCATCCCGGAGAACATGTCGGCCGCGCCGGTAGCCCCATCGACGATGGCTTTGGCATCAGTCTGACCATCGAGTTGCGCCTGCACGCTGAGCAGATCAATCAGCATCGGCTTGGACACGGTGATATTGAGATCAAGCAACGCGATCAGTTGTTTGCCCAGTTGATCCGGCGGCAGATCCATCGATTGCGGCTTGGTCAGGTCGATCACCAGATTCGCGCGGCTCTCACCGTTGGCGGTTTTCAGCGACAGATTCTCCAGCGCCACTTGCGGGCCAGCGGCCAGCAGTTTTTGCAGATCGGCTTTGACCTGCGCCGACTCGGCTTCGGTCAGGTTCAGCTCCGGTGCCGGCAGGCCGGCTGCCGTGGCTTCGGCGGCGGCTTTTTCGTATGGCTGCAGTTTGGTCTGGTAGATCTGCATCAGTGACATCGTCGACGGAATGTCGAGGTTTTTCAGGCTCATGGCCATGCTGGCCGAACCGATTTTCTTGTCGTTGAGCGTTACTTCACCCACCGTGTAGTCAGCACGGCCGGACGCATTGCTGCCGTTTTCTTCGGTGAGGTTCTTCATTTCGAAGTTCTTCACGCCGAGCACCGATTGCTTGGTGCCGAAGGTGGTTTTGCTGTTGGACAGCTCCAGGGTGTTGTTGCCGGTGTAGTAGCCGTAGCTGCTCTTGGTGAGGTTGCTCGCCAGGGTCAGACCGTTGAGTTCAATCTGCACCGGCGCCTGATCTTCAGCCACAGTCACCAGTTTCAGGCTGTCCATGTAGCCATCAGCCTTGACCTTCTGTGCCTGGGCGCTGGCGGAGATGTTCAGGGTCAGGCCGGAAAACTTCAGGCTCGACTGCTCATCCAGCGCGGTTTCCAGTGGCAGCAGGTCGACGGTGCTGGTGGTGGACTCGTCGTAGCCGATGTTGGTTACGCCTTTGAGCGGGTCAGCGCCCTTGGTGGCGGCGAACCATTTTTCGGTGGCCGGATTCTTTTCCAGCTGGTAGTTGCTGGTGGCCATGACCGGCAGCCATTTCAGCGACACCAGACGCGAGAACGGCAGCGGGCCGTGCTCGATGTGGTCGACGAACAGCAGCTCGACCGGCGCATCGCCAAACATCTCGCCTTCACCCTTGAGGCGATAGTGCGCGGTGCTGGTGAAGGTATGGCGCTCCAGCGACACCAGTTCCAGCGACGCGGTGCCGTTGGAACCGGCCATGGCGGTTTGCAGTTCTTTGTTGGCGTTAGAGACGGCGTTGTTCAATACGCCTTCGATCTTGGTCCCGGTGTACCAGGCCCCGCCTGCGCTGATCGCGCCGATGGCAACAACAATTCCGAGTAGCACGCCTGCTGATTTATTCATGAATGACCTGATCGATTTCCGTGGCTGAAAGTGTGGTCGTCTTCCCTGAACCCGTGACCGGGTTGCGGCTCGACTCCGCTGAATTTAGCGGTGGAGATTAGCACTGGGCGCGGGAGACGGCCCAATGTTTAAAGGTGAAAGAGTGTCTATGGGGAGTGTGGACAGTCGACAGGTCGGGAGAGTTTCAGTGTTTTTCAGTCCGCCTTCGCGAGCAGGCTCGCTCCCACAAGGACAATACTGTACCTGTGGGAGCGAGCCTGCTCGCGAAGGGGCCAGATGATTCAGCCAAAAATCATGAATACTGAACCTCGATCTCATCGAGTTGATGATCAAAGCTCTTCAGCCGCGCCGTCCAGGTATACACCAGCACCTCGAAATCCCGATCAATCACCGCCCCGCCCGGCCCATCGGCGCGTGGGTCGCAGAAATCCAGTTGATAGCGTTCGCGGGCCATGGCCGTGGCGACGTCGGACAATTCCCGGGCATTGTTCAGCCAGTGCCAACCTTCGCTGTCGATCTGCTTGTCGAGCTCCAGACACTGCTTCTTCAGCGCTTCGAGGCTTTTTTCCAGCGGCGTGCCGGTGAGTTCGCCCATGACTTCGGCGAAAGTCCGGCCGGGCTGCCAGTAGCTGCCCCAGAAATATCGGTCGAACACGGTTTCGACCTTGCGCAGAGCAACTTTGGTGTCCCAGATCAGCACCAGGGTCTTGCCCTGTTCAAGTTGTCGCTTCTTCACCCGCTGAACCTGGAGCGATGCCCAAGCCACCACCACGATTGCCATGACCGCAATCAGCGCGACGGCGCTGTCGAGGAAAACCATGGCCTTGTCGATCTGGTGGGCCAGCATGATGCCGTAAAAATAGGTGGCCGAGAGCAGCACCAACGCTACGAGGGCGCACCAGAAGCCGAGAGCGTAAGGGTTTTTCATTATTGGTTTCCCCTAGACCAGCGCTAGCAATGTGCGCTGAAGGGGCGCTTTGCACGGGGCGCCCCTTCAACACTTCAAAGCATAGCTATGGCCTCAGGGTTTGCTCGGGCTTGAAGCTTGCGTTCGTCCGCTTTCCCAGCCGCCGCCCAAAGCGAGGAACAAATCGATCTGGCTCATGGCGACTTGCGTGTTGGCGGCGGCCAGCTGCGCCGTGACATCGGTGTAGGTGCGGGTTGCTTGCAGGTCGGCGAGGAACGACTCGCGCCCGGCCTGGAAGAAGCGGTGCGTCTGGTCTGCGGCGAGTTTCGCCGACTGCTCGGCGTCGGCCAGGGCATCGCGGCGTTGCAGTAACGCGCTGTACTGGGCCAGACCGGTCTGTGTTTCGCGAATGGCGTTGAGCACCACGCCGTCGAAATGCGCCAGTGCGCCTTGGGTCGACGCTTCAGCTTCGCGGATTCGCGCGCGGGCGCCGTTGGTCGGGACTTTCCAGCTCAGCGAGGGGCCGAAACCCCAGCGGTTGGTCGATGGATCACCCAAGTCGTCAATAAGACCGACGGTGCCGATGGTCGCGCCGATGCTGATGTCTGGATACAACTCGCCGGTGGCGACGCCGATGCCCGCAGTCGAAGCGGCCAGTCGACGTTCGGCCTGGCGAATATCCGGGCGACGCTTGAGCAACGCGGCGCCGTCACCGACCGGCACCAATTGGGCGATTTTCGGCAACTCGGCGCAGGTCGCCGTGCCGGCAGGCAACTGATCGACCGGTTTGGCCAGCAGCATCGACAGGCGAAACAGCCCGGCCTGACGCGCCGCTTCATAGCGCGGCAGCTCGGCGCGCAGGGATTTGAATTGGGTTTGCGAGCGAGTGACCTGGGTTTCATCACCACGCCCGGCGTCACGCAAGCGCTGAGTCAGCGTGGTGCTTTGTGATTGCAGGTCGAGGGAATGTTGGGCAATTTCCCGTTCTTCATTAGCCGCGCAAACCTGGGTGTAGGCGCGAACTACGTCGGCCACCAAGGTGATGCGTGCAGTGTCAGCCGCCGCTTGAGTCGCATCGGCGTTAGCCTTCGCGCCTTCGATACCGCGTTGCAGAGTGCCCCACAGATCGAACTGATAAGAAGCGCTGATGCCAATATCGCCGACGTTGTCGACCGGGACTTTTTCCGGCAGCAAAAACGCCTGACCGGATTCCTGCAAACGCTGGGCGCCCATCTTCACGCCGGCGCTCCAGCCACCGGCCGCCTCGGCCTCATCGACTTGCGCGCGAGCCCGCGCAAGGTTCGCTGCCGCCACGCGCAGATCAGTGTTGGAGGCCATGGCCTGCTGCACCAGTTGATCCAGTCGCGGATCCTTGTACAACCGCCACCAGTCCGCCGGAACCGGCGCCGACACCACCGGTTTGCCCGCTACGGCCAGTTCGCCCTGAAAGTCCTTGCGCTGAATCGCCGCGTCATCGGGCACCTGATAGTCCGGCCCGACCATCTGACAGGCCGAGAGCATCACACCCAACCCGGCGATCATCAGGGCCTTGTTCATTGCGCGGGCTCCTGCTTTTGATCGTCGATGATCGAGACGGTGGCGGTACGCCCGGCAATCATGCGGAAGTCCGCCGGCACATCATCAAAGGCAATGCGCACCGGAATCCGCTGCGCCAGCCGCACCCAACTGAACGCCGGGTTGACGTTGGGCAACAGGTTGCTGCCGCTGGTGCGGTCGCGGTCCTCGATGCCGGCGACGATGCTTTCGACATGCCCACGCAGCTTGGCGCGATCGCCGACCACGCGGATATCCACCGATTGGCCGACATGAATGCCGTCGAGTTTGGTTTCTTCAAAATAGCCGTCGATGTGGAAGGAATTGCTGTCGACCACCGACAACACCGGGCGCCCGGCGGTGACGAACTCCTGCGTACGCGGCGCGCGGTCGTTGACGTAACCGTCCACCGGGCTGCGGATCACCGAGCGATCAAGGTTGAGTTGGGCGCTGTCCACCGTGACCATGGCTTCGGCCAATGCCGATTGTGCGCGGGCCACTTTCGATTGGCTTTCTTCAAGCTGTTCGGCCGGCACCAGATTGCCCAGGCCACGGTTACGCTTGGCTTCACGCTGGGCCTGCGCCAGGGTTTCTTCGCGATCGGCAACGGCGGCTTTAGCCTGACGCAGGGCCAGTTTGAAACGGTCCTGGTCGATGCTGAACAGCACCTGGCCACGCTTGATCAACTGGTTGTCCTTCACCTCGACCTGCTGGATCAGCCCGGACACGTCCGGCGCGATCTGGATGATGTCGGCACGGATGTGGCCGTCACGGGTCCAGGGGGCGAACATGTAATACATCACCATGCGCCAGACGAGGACAACGGCAAAAGTCACGATCAGCAGGGTGAGTACCACGCGACCGATAGTCAAAAACGGTTTTTTCATGTCATCAGGTATCGACTGAGTGAGTCCACGCCGTACAAAAGCACGGCATAGAGCGCCACGTTGAACAATGCCCGGTGCCAGACCAGACGGTAAAAGTGCAGCCGCGTGAGCACGCTGTGCACCAGCAGAAACAGCACATAAGTGATGCCCATCAACACCAGCAGGGTCGGCAGGAAAATGCCGCTGATGTCCAGATCACCGATCATAGGGGCGCTCCATCGGGCAGCGGTTCTTCGGGCTCGGCGCTGGAAACGAATTCGACGCCCGGCAGCAACGCCAGACGCAAACCGCTCAAGGCGTGCAACAGATGTAGTCGGGTTTCTTCGTCGCCATGGCCATTGAGCGCGCGGCGGGTGCGGTCCAGAGTCATCAACAAACCGCTCGGCGCTGGCAGGCGTTCGCCAGCCTTGAGGCAGGCGCGGAAATACTCGCCGACTTCGGCGACCACTTGCTGCAACAGCGTCTTCGGCACGCCGTTCACGCGTGGGGTATAGGCGAGCAAATCAAGCAGGTTCAGGCCCACGCGCACTTCGCGCATGGCGATGCCGGTGTCCTGGCCGGTCAGGGCCAGACGCGGAAGATGCTGCATCAGGCGATCGAGCAGTTGCACGCCCAATTGCCGGTGTTCGGCCAGATTCGCCGGTTCGGTCATGTCGACGATGTCTTTCCAACTGAACCGGGTCAGGCGCTTGGCCGCCAGCTCGGCGCCGAACGGACGCGCCACCAGCGTCCAGATAAACGCGAACAACAGCCCCATCGGCCCCGCCAGGTTGGAGTTCACGAAGGCGAAAAAGTCCGCGTCATACGCGCCCTGAATGCTGATGAACGACGAGGTGTTGACCAGCGTCAGGAGCATGCCAAGGTAGAAGCGAGGCTGCACCGTCAGCGTGCCGACGCAGATGAACGGGATGGCAAACGCCAGAACCAGCATCGGGAAGTCATGCAGGTTCGGCAGAATCAGAAACAGATAGAGACTGGCGAACAGCACCGACATGCCCGTCCAGAAAAAGAACCGGTAAATCTGCGGCGCCGGGTCGTCCATCGAGGCGAAGAAGCTGCACGCGACCGCCGCCAGAATCACCGCACTGCCGCCGTCCGGCCAGCCGAGCAGAATCCACAGCACCGAGGCGACGATGATCGCCAGAATGGTCGAGGCCACCGAGTACATCATCAACCCACGGTCGAGAAACGGCGTCAGCCGACCAAGACGCCAGTGGCGATACACCGCGCGCCAGCTGTCCTGCCGCTCGCAGAGAATCGCGTCCTGCAAACTGCGGCAGTCTTGCCACAAATCGATGAATTCGCCGAGACGGTACAAGGCGTTGGAGAACAACAATTGCTTGCGATCTTCCAGCGCTTGCGCGCTCGGTTGCAGGGCTTCGAGTTGGTCTTTCAGCGCTTGCCAGCGGTCGAGATCGGCATCCTGATGGCTGAGCCATTCACGGGTCGCGGCCAGCAGCGGCGCGAATTTTGCCACCAGTTCCGGCGCGCGCCGTTCGAGGGCGTAGAGCGAATCTTCCAGCGCATCGATCACTGGCAGCAGATGAATCATCCGTCCGCGCAACTCCTTGGTGTTACGCACGGTTTGCGGCCGAGAGCCTTCGTGGGGCAATTGGCCGATCATCAATTCGAGGCTGTTGAAACTGGCGACCATGGCCATGCGCAGGGCGGTGACTTCTTCGGGCTGCACGTCACGGCTGAGAAACTTCAGGCTGTAAGTCGAAGCATCGGTGAACCACTTGCTCACGGCATCGTTGAACACCGGCGCCAGGCGACGCGGCCAGAACATCGCACCGACCACGGCGGCGACGGCGATGCCGAGGAAAATCTCTTCGGTGCGCGCTTCCGCGACGTCCCACACCGCCAGCGGGTTATCCACCACCGGTAAGGCGATCAGCGGCAAGGTATATCCGGCGAGCATCAACGCGTAACTGTTGGCCGTGCGCAGATGCAGGGACAGGAACAGCAGAATCCCCGTCCACAACGCGATCACCACCACCAGCACATAAGGGCTCTGCACAAACATCGGCACGAAAAAAACCGCCGCTGCGGCACCGAGAAAAGTGCCGACGGCGCGGTACAACGCCTTGGAACTGGTCGGCCCGAGAAACGGGCTGGAGACGATGTACACCGTGGCCATCGCCCAATACGGACGTGGCATTTGCATAAGCATGGCGATGTACAACGCGATCATCGACGCTGCAAAAGTACGAACCCCGTAGAACCAGTCCCGGGCCGGCGGAATGCCAGTGAAAAAACCGTTCAAGAATTAACCACCAACGGCGGATTGGCCGCCTCAAAAGCTCTGAGTACCCGAAGCGTAGCCTCCAGATCGCTCTGATCGATCCCTTCGAGCACTTCGTGACGCAAGCGCACCAGTTCGATTTCCACTGCCTGCACCAGTTCACGGCCGGTGTCGGTCAGGCTCAGGCATTTGGCGCGCCGATCCTGTGCATCTTCAGTGCGGCAGACATACCCGGCATGGCACAACTGATCGAGCAGACGCACCAGCGACGGACTCTCCATCCCGGCCGCCTGCGCCACCTGCACCTGACGCACGCCCTCACCCAACCGGCCGATCATCAACAACGGCACGGCGCAGGCTTCGGAGATTCCGTAATTGACCAGCGTGGTCTGGCAGATCTTCCGCCAATGCCTGGCGGCCACCACCATGGCACTGCTGATGTTCATCTGGAGAGCGTCGAGGGTATCGGGCACGAGAAAATGCACACTGTTAGTTTGCTAACTATCAATATCGCATTGGAGGGGAAAATCAGTCAAGTTTTGAAACAAATTGCCCCGTTGGTCGCAAGTAGTGACTGAAAGTTCCTAAATTCATACCAACGTTGTATATACCTCGTTAGTACCAAGCCTCTTATGGAGTCCAGAGATGTCCAAACAAGCCGTTTTCACAATGAAGCTCGAGCCCGAGCTGCGCGACCAGTTCATGGCAGAGGCGGAGGCGTCGCATAGACCTGCATCGCAGATCATGCGCGAAATGATGCGTCAGTTTGTTCGGTCTCAACAGGAAGCCCGCGAGTACGAGACCTTTTTACAACGCAAGGTCGACCTCTCGAGAGACGAAATGGCAGCGGGTGACGGCCTGTCCAACGAGGAAGTTGAAGCACAATTCGCCGCCAGGCGCAGGCTAGTAGAAAATCAAGGATGAAGATTATCTGGACTAAAAAAGCTGTGCAGGATCGTGAAAATATTTGGGACTATCTCCACGCCGCAAATCCACAAGCGGCCCTCGAAATGGATCGCCGCTTCACTGAAGCGGCTTTCCGAATATCCCAAAACCCCAATATCGGCCCGGTCGGCATCATTGCCGGCACTCGCGAAATAATTCCCCACCCCAGTTATCGTCTTGTCTATCAGCCAGATCGAGATGCAATCTGGATAATGGCGCTGGTTCATACAGCGCGGGCCTGGCCCTTTTCAACGTAGTGGTTAACCCGCCCGCCCCTTACGCAACAACACATCCAACTGATCCACCACCTCCGCCCAATCGGCATCACCCAGAATCTCGTCGCGCAAAAAACCTGCCTGACTCTTGCTCCAGAAAAACGCATCCGCCAGGTGCAGTTCGGGTTTGAGTGGGGAGTGTGTGGCGATGAATTGCTCGATGCCGGTGGGGTCGTTGTCCAGGCCGAGTTGTTTGAACAGGGATGGGAGGCTGTGGGTTGGGTTTTCCATGGATGAACTCCTTCAGACACGTGGGGCCTGGAAAATGATTCGCGAGCAGGCTCTCTCCCACAGATTGAACGCAATCCCCCTGTGGGAGCGAGCCTGCTCGCGAAGGCGGCAGCGAAACTAATGACTCAACTCCCGCACCTCAGCATGCGGCACCATTTTCAGAAACTCCGGCACGCTCATGTGCAGCAGATAGGCGTGGTTGCCGGCTTCCAGATAAATATCCTTCTGCCGAGTCAGCAGCGGGTCGATGACCATGTCCAACCCATAGGAATCCCCCAGCGGCGGCACCGCGCCGCGCTCGCAGTCGTCGAAGATGTGCGCCAGATTGCTCTCGCGGGTGATCTGCCATTCGCCGCCACTGCGCACCTTGGTCAAATCAAGATGACTGCTGGCCGGCAGCACCGCCATCAGGTAATGCCCGCGGTGGTCGTCGAGGATCACCGATTTCGCCACGCGCTCGGCGGGCACCCCGGAAACCCTTGCGGTTTCGAGGCTGCTGGACGAATGCCGGTGGGCGACGATGTCATATTCGCAATGCGCCCGGGTCAGGCTGCTTTGCACCTTTTTGGCCATACGCATGATGCACCTCGGTGTTGCGCTGAACGCTGTTGCCGTGTCTTTGAGTCTAGTTCGGCACACCGCTGGCGCAGGGAAATCCGCCCACTGGACACATCAGCGCATTGATCAACATTCAGCCAGCGTGAGGCTCATATCAGTCAACGACAGCGGGGGGGGGGGTAAAGCCATCATTGCTCTGAAATGTAATGTTTCAAAACCAACTGATCTCACGCAAACGCCACCAGCCTGTTACATGAACGTAGTCCTGATGTTTTTTCCTACATAGATGCAGGAAACGCCTTTCTCCGGAAATGAAATGAGCGACAAACAGAGGCGTGCTACGTCTCAGACGTAACAACTGCTAATACAGAAGCTCTCGAATGACTTGACCATTAACCAGGAGAACCAACAAAACTGACCAACCGGCGCTGGTGAAATCCCGACTGAGTAAGATGACGTTCATATGATGGATTGACCCACATGGCGTACTCAATCTAGGATTGCCTTACTCAACCCCGTACGTAGCGATTCAGTTCGCTGGCAGTTGGGGATGAAAAAACCGGCCCAGGCCGGTTTTTTCGTTTCTGAGGAATATCTTTGTGCGCACTGCGTTCTTTGTCGATGGCTATAACCTTTTCTACGGATTGCTTGCTGGCACGCCTTATAAATGGCTGAACTTGAAGAGCCTGCTTACGCACATCGCACACGTTGAAAATCCGCATAGTTCAGTCATTTCGATTGATTACTTCACCTCTCCCATCAAGCCCCAACTGGCGACGCGCGGGCGAGTATCAAAGGAAGCTCAAGATACGTATGTAAGAGCTTTACGAGCTACCAGCGTCGCCGTGCATTTTGGTCGCCATCAATTGGAGCCTGCAAAAGCACCAAGGTTTGTTGATCGGAATACGCAGGCGTCGCGCCAAGACAAAGTCGATATCTGGAAACTGGAAGAAAAAGAAACCGACGTTCATATCGCAATCAGTATGTATCGCACCGCAAGCCAACAACGTGCGCTCTATGCTGACCAGCGTATTGAACAAATTGTCCTGGTGACTGGCGACACTGATATGACACCGGTCTTGAAAGCATTACGTGAGGACTTTCCCGATATCACCATTGGGGTCGTACTTCCTCATCGCGCTGGATCCAGCCGCCCACCTCCCGGTTCTCTGAAAGATCACTCGCATTGGTTACGACGGCTCATCACCACTGAAGAGTTACTACTGCACCAATTCCCAGACCGGGTGCCCACCCACAAAAAACCCGCGATCAAGCCGGATTATTGGTAACAACTTCTGCCGGATACACCGACTCCCATCCCCCACCCAACGCCCGGTACAACCCGACCATCGCCAGCGAAACCCCGGTGGAGCTTTCCACCCACTGCTCCTGAGTCGCGAGCAACGCGCTCTGCACGGTGAGCACGTTGACGAAGTCGACCACGCCTTCGACGTATTGCTGTTGCGCGGTGCGCAGGGCGATCTGGTTCTGGCGCACGGCTTCGGCGAGTCTGTCGCGGCGACGCTGGCTGGCGTTGTAGGCGGTCAGTTGATCGTCGATCTCGTGCCAGGCGCGCAGTACGGTTTGCTGGTAGCCGATGGCCGCTTCCTGTTGCTGGGCTTCGCGCAGGTGCAACATGCCGCGCAGGCGGCCGCCGTCGAACAGCGGCAGGCTGAATTGCGGGCCGATGCCGAACGCGCGCGAGCCCCACGAACCGAAGTCACTCAACTGCATCGCTTGCGAGCCGAGGTTGCCGGACAGGGTGATGCGCGGATAGAAATCGCCCTTGGCCACGCCGATGTTGGCGGTGGCCGCATGCAGCCGCGCTTCGGCCTGACGGATGTCCGGACGGCGCTCGGCCAGTTGCGACGGCAAGCCGATGGCGACCGTGAGCGGCGACTGCGGCACCGCCGCGTCTGTGGATAACGCCTTGGCCAGGGCTTGCGGCGGCTCACCCATCAATAAGCTGATGGCGTTGATCAGTTGCGATTGACGCTGTTCCAGCGCCGGCAGGCGCGATTCGATGGCCGCAACTTGCGCGGCGGCTTCGGCGACGTCCAGATCCGTCGCCACGCCATCATTCAGACGCAGCTGTGAGAGCTTCAGACTGTGGCGGGCAACGTCGAGATTTTGCTCGGTGACGGCGCGGGTGTTCTGCACGCCGCGCAACTGAATGTAGTTCTGCGCAGTGTCGGCGAGGACGGCGAGCAGCACTCCGCGACGGTCGTTTTCGGCAACTTCGAGGTTGGCATCGGCAGCTTCGGTTTCGCGGCGCACGCGGCCCCAGAAATCCAGCTCCCACGAGGCCGAGAAACCGGCGTCCCACAGATTGAACGCGGAATCGCCGTTGTGCCCGGACGGATCGTTCAAGCCCTCGCCACTGTTGCGCTTGCGTGCGTAACTGCCGGTGGCGGCGGTGTTGGGGTAGCGATCAGCGGTGATTACCTGACGCGCGGCGCGGCTTTGTTGCAGGCGGCTGCTGGCCAGTTGCAGGTCGAGGTTGCTGCGCACGGCACGTTGAGTCAGGGCCGAGAGTTGTGGGTCGTTGAAGACTTCCCACCAGCGTTCGTTCAGCGGTTCGCTGACGACTCGGCTGGGGGCGGATTTGGCGGGTTTTGCCCAGTCGGCGATTTGCGTGGCTTCAGGCTTTTGGAAGTCAGGGCCGACGGTGCAGGCGCTGAGACTTACCGCGAGCAGGGCACCCAAAGCGAGTTGCTGCCAGCGGCCTCTTCGCGAGCAGGCTCGCTCCCACATTTTGGAATGCGTTTCTCCTGTGGGAGCGAGCCTGCTCGCGAAGGCGTCAGTTCGTTCAAAGAAGCTCATCGCTGAGTCACCTCGCGCACCGATTTCGCCGAGCTACGCGTATCGATACTCGCCTCGACCGACATCCCCACCCGCAACCGCTCGGCCAGTGGCTGCCCAGGCTCCAGCACAATCTTCACCGGAATCCGCTGCACCACTTTGGTGAAGTTGCCGGTGGCGTTATCCGGCTTCACCGCCGCGAAGGTCACGCCGGTCGCTGGCGCAATACTCTCGACGCGGCCGCTCAGTGCCTCGCCACCAAGGCTATCGACGCGCACTTGCACTTGCTGGCCCGGTTGCACGTCCGTCAATTGCGTCTCCTGAAAGTTGGCAACCACATAGGCCTGCTGCAACGGCACCACCGCCAGCAGCTTGCTGCCCGGCGTCACATAGGCGCCAACGCGCACGGCACGCTCGCCGACCATGCCGTCCTGCGGCGCGGTGATGCGCGTGTAGGAGAGTTCGAAACTGGCGATTTCCAGCGCCGCCTGTGCATGTTTCAACGTACCTTCAGCGGCATTACGCTGGGCGGTGAGGATTTCAACCTGCTTGCGCTCGGCCGCCAGTTTCGCGCTCGCCGTGTCCAGCCGCGCGGAGGCCTGATCGATACGCGTACGGGCCTGCTGCGCGTTCTGTACTGTACCGGCACCCACGCCGGCGAGGTGGTTGTAGCGATTCAATTCCTGCTGGGCAAACGCCATTTCAGCCTTGGCCGAGACCACCGAGGCCTGCGCCTGAGCGATCACCGAGGTCTGGCGTTCGAGCGTGGCTTTGGCGTTCTGCAACTGCGCGCGCGCGACCAGGGTTTGCGCATCCGCGGCCTCAGCGGCGGCACGCAAATCACGATCATCGATCAACGCCAGCAACTGCCCGGCCTGTACCCGTTGGTTGTCTTCTACCAACACTTCCTTGATGAAACCGGCCACGCGCGGCACAACTAAAGTGAAATCAGCGGAGACGAAAGCGTCATTGGTATTTTGCTGGGTACGTTTGCCAAAAAGGCCGGGCACCGCCAGATACAACAGCACGCCCACCGCCAGCGCAGCGGCGACGGCCACCGCGAGTTTTTGCTTTGCTTGAGTCGTCATAAAAACCTTCATTTTCAGTACAGCAATCAGGTCGGCGCGCGTGGCGGGAAGATCCGCGTCGGCAGCCAGAAAATCAGCAGGATCAGCGCCACTGCAACGCCGGCCATGCACACATAGAGATCAGAAGAAGTCAGCACCACGGCCTGTTCATGCAGGCGATGGGCAAGGCCCGGATCGCTGCGGTCGGCCAACGGTGAGTTGCCGAGGCTGTCGACCAGCATGGTCGAGTGAAAATGCAGACGCGCCGTGGTCAGCGCCTCAAGCACCCCGGTGGCGACCACCGCCGCCAGACCTTTCACGGTGTTGAACCAGGCCGAGGCAAACGGCCCGTCCGTTGGCTGGATGCTGCCGGTGGAGAGCATCAACAGCGGCAGTACCGACATCGGTTGACCGAAGATCTGCAGCCATTGCAGGACGTAGAAGTTGTCGCGAATCCATTCCGAGGTCAGCAGCGAGCCACCGAGGCAGGACAGCACCAGCATGCTCAAACCCGTCCCGAGCACCCAGCGGCAATCGACCCAGCGCAGGTTGCACAGCGCCGCCACCAGCGGCAGCGCGATCAACTGCGGCAACGCAGCGATCAGCATGATCGGCGCGGTCTGCACCGGGCGATAACCCTGCACTTGCGCCAGATAGCTCGACGGAATCAACACCACCGCTTGCAGCACCACCAACACGCCGGCCAGGGTCATCAGCGCGAACGCCAGGTTACGGATGCCGAGCATCTGCAACTTGAAAAACGGAATCGGCTGCGACCACTCGTTGATCAGGAACGCCACCAGCAGCAGCGACCCCGAGCCGAGCAGTGCGCAGATCAGATCCGACTCGAACCAGTCCAGCCGATTACCCTGCAACAGGCCGATCACCAGCATGCAGATCGCCGGAAAACCCAGCAGCAGGCCTTTCCAGTTGAACGTCTTGAGGCGCTCCAGCCGCAGCGGGTCCTGCGGGATACCGTAACCGACCATGACCATGGCGATCAGGCACGGCACGATGATTTGCCAGAACGTCCATTGCCAGCCGACGTATTCGGTCCACAACCCCGCCAGCGGCGTGCCAAGGCCGGGGCCGAAGGTGGCCGTCAGCGCGTAACCGGCCAAGCCATAAAGTTTGAAGTTAGGCGGCAGGAAGCGCAGGGCGACGGTCATCAGCATCGGCGGCAACGCGCCGCCAGCCAGACCTTGCAGGGTGCGCATCAGCAGCAGGCTTTCGTAGTTCGGGGCAAAGGGGCACAGCACGCCGAGCAAGGTGAACAGGCTGATCGCGCAGAGGGTGAAGCGGCGCAGCGAGAACGTCACCGAGCACCACGGCGCGAACGCCATGGCCGCGACCGAGGTGGCGGTGTAACTGGCGACGAGCCAGGTACCTTCGTCGTAACCAATGTTCAGCGCGCCGCGAATGTCGGCCAGGGCGACCTTGGTCACCATCTCGTTGAGGCCCGACACCAGCACCGCGACCAGCACGCCGACCAGGCCGATGATGATCCGCGCCCCGAATGCCGGTGGCGCGGCCGCCGTCGCCGGGCTGGTCGCGGCCATTGGCGCCGGGACCGTCAGGGATGTCATGAATGCAAACTCCGGAGGGAAAAATACCGGAGCATCTTAGTCGGGCTTAGTGCTGACGAAAATTGACTTATTGGCAGGGTATAAGTGTGTCAAACACAACGATTAACCCTGTAGGAATGAGCCTGCTCGCGATGGCATCGTTTCAGTCGATATCTACGTTGACTGATACACCGCTATCGCGAGCAGGCTCACTCCTACAGGGGTTTGTGTCGATTGTGGGATTAGGGTTGCGCGGCGAGCCAGGTCTCATCGCAGCAAGTCTTGAGGGTTTCACGCAACCAACGGTGCGCCGGGTCCTTGTCGAAGCGCGGATGCCAGGCCTGGGTCAGCATCAGGGTCGGCAACGGAATCGGCAGGTTGAAGGAGCGCAGCTTCAAGCCCAACCGCCGCACGCTCAACAGCGCTTCCTTGGGCACCGGCAGGATCAGGTCGGAATCCGGCAGAGCAAACATCGCCGCATGAAAACTCGGCGCAATCACTGCCACTCGCCGCTCCAGCCCAAGCGCATTCAGAGCCGTATCGATCGGCCCACGCGCAATGCCACGCCGCGACATGCTGATGTGGGAGAAACCGGCATAACGCTCGGCAGTGATTTCGCCGTCGAGCAGCGGATGATCCTCGCGCACCAGGCCGACGAAATGCGTGGAAAACAGGTTCTGCACTTTTACTTCCGGGGTCACCGGGCGGGTGTTGCTGACGCTCAGGTCGATCCGGCCTTCTCGCAGCGCTTCATCGTCGCCATCGCCTTCCGGGACGAAGCGCAGTTCACAGTGCGGCGCCTGCTGGTCGAGGGTATCGAACAGTTTGCCGCCGTACACGCCGATGAAAAAGTCATTGGCGCGAATGCTGAAGCGCCGACGCAAACTGCCCAGTTCCACAGTGTCCGCCGAACGGAACAACAGCGCGGCCTGCTCGACCACATCACGCACCTGTTCACGCAACTCCAATGCTTTGGGTGTCGGCACCAGGCCCCGGCCGGCGCGCACCAGAATCGGATCGCCGATGGCTTCGCGAATGCGCGTCAGGGTTCGGCTCATGGCTGCCGGGCTGAGGTTCATTCGCCGCGCGGCGCCCACCACGCTGCCCTCGTCGAGCAAGGCGTCGAGGGCGACCAGAAGGTTCATGTCCGGGAGTTGCATGCTGAGCACTCATGGCTGATCTGGATTGATCTGCACGCAATGCTAGCAAACATTCAGCTAATGAGGCGGTGGCCGGACCGACGCTTTCGCGAGCAGGCTCGCTCCCACATGGGAATGCATTTCAAATGTGGGAGCGAGCCTGCTCGCGACAAATCAGCGCTGCATCCCCCACCGCTTGACGGTCACCCGTTCCAGCGTGTCGAACACAAGGTTCTCCACCAGCAACCCGATCAGGATCACCACCGCCAACCCGGCGAACACTTTGTCGGTGTACAGCTCATTGCGATTCTGAAAGATGTACCAGCCCAGCCCGCCCTTGCCGCTGGTCGCACCGAACACCAACTCAGCGGCGATCAACGTACGCCAGGCAAACGCCCAGCCAATCTTCAGCCCGGCGAGAATCGACGGCAGCGCCGCCGGGATCAGGATAAACAGTACAAAACGCATGCCCTTCAAACCGTAATTTCGCCCGGCCATGCGCAGGGTTTCCGAAACACCGAGAAAACCCGCGTAAGTGTTCAGCGCCAGCGCCCACAACACCGAATGCACCAGCACAAAAATAAGGCTGTTCTGCCCCAGCCCAAACCACAGCAAGGCCAGCGGCAGAAGGGCAATCGCCGGCAGCGGATTGAACATCGAGGTCAACGTGCTCAACAGATCGCGACCAAACTGCGTCGACACCGCCAACGTGGTCAGGGCAAACGCCAGGACAATGCCAATCAGATACCCCTTGAGCAGCACCACCAGCGATATCCACACCTTGCCCAGCAATTCGCCGCTGAGCAGACCGTCGTAAAGCGCATGGCTGGTCTGCACAAAACTGGGCAGCAGCAGATCGTTGTTCTGCACCCGGGCGACGATTTCCCACAGCACCGCGAGCAAAATCAGGATCAGGCTTTTACGCAGCCAGCCCTGTTGCCACAAGCGTTGACCGATAGGTAATTCGCGCTCGACCGGTACGCTGGTCAGCGGCTGCAGCACGGTTTCGAATTCATGTCTTACAGATGATGATTGGCTCATCGGGCAATCCTCCAGGCCGCTCAATAAGCGATGCGAATGTCGTTGAAGTCATGGTCGAGCTCGGTTTCCGGCGACTGGCCTTCATCGAACAACAGCCGATGAATGCGCCGTGCCGACTCCTGAAACGCCACACCGCCAAGGCTTCGCAGGTTGTATTGATGGCTATGGGCTTCCGCCCTCACCCGCCCCGGATGCGGCGACAGCAACAGGATGCGATTGCCGACCACCAGCGCCTCTTCGATCGAGTGCGTGACAAACAACAGGGTGAAGCGCACTTCTTCCCAGAGCAGCAGCAACTCCTCCTGCATCTTGCGTCGGGTCAGCGCATCGAGTGCGGCAAACGGCTCGTCCATCAGCAGGATTTTTGGCTGCATCGCCAGCGCCCGGGCAATCGCCACACGCGCCTTCATGCCGCCGGAAAGCGTGTGCGGATAAGCATCGGCAAACGCCGCCAATCCGACCTTTTCCAGATAGTGCAGCGCACGCTCTTCAGCTTGTTTTTTCTTCAGCGTGCGCGAAGCGAGCAGTGGAAACATCACATTCTGTTTGACGGTTTTCCACGGCGGCAGTTGATCGAATTCCTGAAAAACTACTATCCGGTCAGGCCCCGGCGCATCAACGCGCTGGCCTTGCAGGCGGATCTCGCCTTCGCAAGGCTGGATGAACCCCGCGACGGCTTTGAGCAAGGTGGATTTACCGCAGCCGGATGGGCCGAGCAGCACGAAGCGATCCTGTTGATCGACTTCAAAACTAACCTGGTGAGTCGCTCGGACGACGCGTTGCGGCGTGCGGTATTCCAGGCTGACCTGGTCGACCGCCAACAGCGCTTGCGCCGTGGCGACCGGGTTGCTGGCCGCGTGGCCTTGCAAAGGGGCATTCATCTTGGTCAGCTCCCTTGCAGCGGTTTGGCGTCCTGGAAGAAGTAGTCCTTCCACGATTCAGGCTTGTTCTTGATCGCGCCGACGCGGTAGAGGAATTCGGCCAGTGGGTAGGTATTTTTCGGCGTGACGCTGAATTCGAACTGCGGGTTGTCGATGATTTTCAGCAAGGCGGCGCGGTCGATCTTGGCTTTGGTCACGCGGATGTAAGTGTCGGCCGCCGCGCCTTTATCGTTCTGGGCGAATTGCGCAGCTTCGGTCAGCGCTTCGACGAAGGCTTTGTAAGTCTTCGGGTTCTCGTTGCGGAATTTCTCGGTGGCGAACAGCACCGTAGGCGAGTTCGGGCCGAGCACGTCGTAGGAATTGAGCACGACATGCACGTTGGGGTTTTCCAGCGCCTGATCCTGGAACGGCGGGTTGGAGAAATGCCCGGTCAGCTCGGTGCCGCCGGCAATCAGTGCAGCGGTGGCGTCCGGGTGCGGAACGGCGATGGTGTATTTGTCGAGACGATTGAATTCTTTGTCGCCCCACTGCTTGGCGGCCGCGTATTGCAGGAAGCGCGACTGCACGGAGACGCCCACCGCCGGTACCGCAATGCGATCCTTCTCGGTGAAATCAGCAATGGTCTTGACCTTGGGATTGTTGCTCACCAAGTAGTACGGAAAGTTGCCCAGCGAGGCCACGGCTTTGACGTTCTGCTTGCCGTGGGTGCGATCCCAGATGGTCAGCAGCGGGCCGACGCCAGCGCCGGCAATATCGATGGAGCCTGAAAGCAGCGCGTCGTTGACCGCCGCGCCACCGGACAACTGCGTCCAGTCGACCTTGATGTCGAGGCCTTCCTGCTTGCCGTACTTCTCGATCAGGCCCTGATCGCGCACCACGTTGAGCAATAAATAGACGATGCCGAACTGCTCGGCGATGCGGATTTCACCTTCGGCGTGAGCCACGGTCGGCGCCACCAGGCTGCCAGCAATCAGACTGAAACCGAGGCCGATGGCCGCGGCCAGCGGCGCAAATGGAAGACGTTTGGACATGATCGAATCTCCGGCAAATCAGAAAGGCGCGTCGCCCTGAATGGTCGTGCGATACAGCTTGCGGCGCAGGTGCGCAGGGCAACCGGCGGCGAGATGGATCAGGGAACGGTTGTCCCAGAACACCATGTCGTGGGGCTGCCATTGGTGGCGGTAGATGTTTTGCGGCAGCACGCTGTGGGCGTAGAGCTCGGCGAGCAGTTGTTTGCTCTCGTCGTGCGGCAGGCCAACGATGCGTGTGGTGAAGCCTTCACTGACGAACAACGCCTTGCGGCCGTTTTCCGGATGGGTGCGGACGATCGGATGGACCACTTCCGCGACCTGAGCCAGTTGCTCCGGGGTCAGAGTCGGGCGCCAGTTGCCTTCGAATTTGGTTTCGCTGTAACGCGCGGTGTAGGAGTGCGCAGCCGAGCGGCCCTCCACCGCTTTGCGCAGCGCCTCGGGCAGGCTGTCCCAGGCTTTGTGCATGTCGGCAAACAAAGTGTCGCCACCCTCCGACGGCAACTCCTGCGCGTGCAACATCGAGCCGAGGCTCGGCAGCTCTTTATAGGAAAGGTCGGAGTGCCAGAACTTGCCGGCATCGCCCAGACCGATGTTCTGGCCGTTCTCGACGATGTTGGAAACGATGAGGATTTCCGGGTGGTTGGCCAGCAGGAACTGCTTGAGCACGTGGATCTGCAACACGCCGAAGCGGCGGCTGAAGTCGATCTGCTGTTGTGGGGTGATGCGCTGCTCGCGGAACACCACGACGTGGTGATCGAGGTGCGCGCGGTGAATGCGCGAGAAGTCCTGGTCGTTGACCGGACGGGTCAGGTCGAGGCCGATGATCTCGGCGCCGACGGCACCGCTGAACGGGCGAATTTCGAAGGTTTGCGGCGCGGCGGTCGCGGCGCTTGGGGTGGCAGTGGCTGCGGACATCTTTCAATCTCCCACGCACGGCGCGCTCATGGGCGCGCGCGTCGATCAGAAACTCACGCTGGATTGCGTGTTGGTTCAGGTCGTGCGGCGCGCCGATTGGTCGGCAGGTACGCAGGGGAGTGACTTTATAGCTATAAGAATTGGAAATTAAATACCGTTAGCGAATAACGATATGGCGAATGGTGAGGAATGGACGGGATGGTGAGTGACGATTTGTGTCACTTATTGGCGAAATGTGGTGATTTCAATGACGCCATCGCTGGCAAGCCAGCTCCCACAGGGTTCTCGGTTGGAACACGATTATGTGTTCAACATCGGGACCTGTGGGAGCTGGCTTGCCAGCGATGAGGCCAGTTAGGCCAATGAAGATCTACCGCTCGTGCAACGCCTCGGCCCGCGCCCGAATGATCGGCTTGAGCAGATAACTCAACACCGACTTCTTGCCGGTGATGATATCCACCGACGCCACCATCCCTGGAATGATCAGCAACGGCTTCTCATCGGTGCCCAAGTGGCTGCGTTCGGTGCGCACTTTGATGATGTAGTAGGTGGTTTTCTTGTCTTCGTCGGTGATGGTGTCGGCGCCGATCTGCTCCAACTGGGCTTTCAGCCCGCCGTAGATGGTGTAGTCATACGCGGTGAATTTCACGATCGCTTCCTGCCCCGGATGCAGGAACGCGATGTCCTGCGGGCGGATCTTGGCTTCGACCAGCAAGGTGTCGTCCAGCGGCACGATTTCTACCATGTCGCTGCCCGGCTGGATCACGCCGCCGATGGTATTGACCAGCAACTTGTTGACGATGCCGCGTACCGGCGAGGTGACCAGCGTACGGCTGACCCGGTCTTCCAGCGCTTTGCCGGTGGCCTGGGCCTTGTTCAGGTCGGTGCGGGCTTCGTTGAGCTGGGTCAGCGCTTCGCTGCGGAATTTGCCGCGAGTCTCGTCGATCTTGCGCTGTACTTCCTTGATCGCCGATTCAGCGCGGGGAATAGCCAGAGTCGTGGCGTCGAGCTGACCACGGGTTTCCACTTCGGCACGCTTGAGACGCAGCACTTCTACTGGGGATACCGCGCCCTGCGCCACCAGTGGCTCGGACATGTTGATTTCCTGCCGTTGCAGGCCAAGTTGCTGGCGATATTGCGCCTGCTTGGAGCTGAATTCGCGCAGCTCTTGCTGGCGCTGGATCAACTGCTCCTGCAACCCGCCGATCTCGTCGTGCAATTGCTGGCGGCGGCTGATGTACAGGGATTCTTCGCTCTTGGCCTGACCCGGCACCGCTTTGACTACGTCTTCCGGGAAATTCAACGGACGGTCATCGACTTCGGCGCTAAGGCGCTCCACGCGCAGCAACATCGACTGCCGATCCGCTTCGGTTTCGCCGACGTTGGAGGCAAATCGTGTGTCGTCCAGACGAATCAGCGGCGCGCCGGCCTCGACGATCTGGCCTTCCTTGACGAACAGTTCGGCGACGATCCCGCCCTCAAGGTTCTGGATTTTCTGGATCTTGGACGAAGGAATGGCCTTGCCGTCGCCCTTGGTCACTTCGTCGATCACGGCGAAATTGGCCCAGAGCATCAGAAAGACGAAGAAGCCGATGATCGCCCAGATGGTCAGGCGAACGACGCGCGGGGCGTCTTCGATCAGCGCCTTGTTGACCTCCGGCAGCGGCTGGCCCTGCAACGAAGCGGAGCCTTTGAAGTAACGACGGATCGAATCCTTGACACCCGACTTAAGCAACACTGATCTGCCCCTTCTTCAACGCTTCCATCACGGCGGCTTTCGGGCCATCGGCGAGAATCTGTCCACGGTCGATCACCAGCAGGCGATCCACCAGCGACAGCAGTGATGCCCGGTGTGTCACCAGCACCACGGTCTTGTTTTCAATCACCGCCGCGAGACGTTGCTTGAGGCGTTCTTCACCGGTGTTGTCCATGGCGCTGGTCGGCTCATCCATCAACAGAATCGGCGGATTGAGCAACAATGCCCGGGCCAGGGCGACGTTCTGGCGTTGGCCGCCCGACAGGTTCTGCCCGCGCTCGCCGACTTGCAGTTCATACCCTTGCGGATGCAGACGGGCGAATTCGTGAACGCCGGCCAGTTCAGCGGCTTGCAGTACCAGCTCGTCTTCTACATAGCGCGCGCCGGAGACAAGGTTGTCGCGCAGGGTGCCGGCGAGCAACTGGATGTCCTGCGGCACGTAGCCGATGTTGTAGCGCAGTTCGCTGACGTCGATCTGGCGAATATCCACGCCGTCGACCAGCAACGCGCCGTCGTCCGGCTGATACAAGCCCACCAACAGTTTCGCCAGCGAACTCTTGCCCGAACCGCTGCGGCCGATGATGCCGATCTTCTCGCCGGGACGAATCACCAGATTGATGTTCTTCAACGCCGGGTTCTGTTGTTCCGGGTAGGTGAAGTTGAGTTGACGGCATTCGATGGCGCCTTGCAGAACCTTGCGGCTCAGTGGGCGCTCTTCGAAGTTGCGTTCTTGCGGCAGCTCCATCATCTGGTCGACCGAGGTCATGGTCACCCGAGCTTGTTGATATCGGGTCAGCAGACCGGATAGCGAGGCCAGCGGGCTCAGTGCGCGGCCGCTGAGCATGTAGCAGGCAATCAGGCCGCCCATGCTCAGATGACCGTCGATGATCTGATAGACGCCGAAGACAATCATGATCACCCCGGCCAGTTGCTGGATCAGCAGGGTGATGTTCATCGCCAGACCGGACAGCATTTTCACCCGCAGCTCCAAGCGGCTGAGGGTGCCGATGGTTTGTTCCCACTGGTATTGGCGTTCGCTTTCGGCGTTGTTGACCTTCACCGCGTCGAGGCCGGCGAGGGTTTCGATCAGGCTCGATTGACGCTCGGCGCCGAGGGCCATGGTTCGTTCCATGGTCGCCACCAACGGCTTCTGCAACGCATAACCGATCAGCAGAGCGATCGGGAACGCCAGCACCGGAATCCACACCAGATGCCCGCCAAGAATGGCGATGACGATGAAGATCAGGATGGTGAACGGCAAATCGATCAGGCTGGTCAGGGTCAGCGAAGCGAGGAAGTCACGCAGGCTCTGAAACTCGTGGATGTTCTGGGCGAAGCTGCCGACCCGCGCCGGGCGGTATTTCATGGCCATGCCGACGATGCGTTCGAACAGCGTCGCAGAGATGATCAGGTCGGTTTTCTTGCCGGCCAGATCCAGGCACAGGCTGCGCAGGCTTTTGAGGATCAGGTCGAAGATGTAGGCGCCGGTGATGCCCAGCGCCAGCACCCAGAGGGTCGCTTCGGCCTGGTTTGGCACTACGCGGTCGTAGACGTTCATCACGAACAGCGGCGCGGCCATGGCAATGATGTTGATCAGGAAACTGGCGGCGATGGCGTCGGCGTAAAGCCAGCGCGAACGCTTGAGGGTGTCGCGGAACCACGAGCGGGCGCGTGGAATCAGCGTGCCGTGGTTGACGTCGAATTTGTGTTGCGGCTGGGCGAAGAAGACTTTGCCGGTGTAGTCATCGGCAAGCAGTTCGCGGCTGACCACCGATTCGCCGCCATCGCTTTCGCTGAGCAGCACCCGGGCCTGGTTTTCATCCTGCCAGCCAAGCAGTACGGCACTGCGGCCGTCCTTGAGCAGCAACAACGCCGGCATGGCGATCGCCGGAATCTCTTCCAGCTTGCGTTGCAGCACCCGACCTTGCAGGCCGGCGCGAGCCGCCGCGCGGGGCAGCAACTCGACACTCAGACGTTGTTTGGGCAGCGGCAGGCCGGTGGTCAGCATCGCGGCGCTGGCGGGTTTCTGGTGCAGCATGCAAAGGGCTAGCAGACCGTCCAGTAACGGATCGTCGTGCAACGCGCGTGGATCATGACTGAGATGAACTCGACTGACTTCTGATTCCACGCTCGACACTCTTTGGCAATTGAAAAGGGATAACTCAATTCATCCCAGGCAACTGGACCTTGGGCTTCACGTCGTTCTGCACAACGGATGCCAACGGTGCGACCACTCCCTGGCTTCTGAGCAACTCGCCCATGGTCGCCTTGATTCGGTATTGAGTAAATAACTGAATGTTTTTGATTTCAGCCAGACGCCGCGAAGCGGTGAACAACTCGTTTTCGCTGTCGAGCAAGTCGAGCAAGGTACGTTCGCCGAGGCTGAACTGACGCTGGTAGGCGGTACGCACCGAGGTGCTGTGATCGACGTATTGCTGAGCGATTGGCACCTGGGCGTTAGCGTTGTTCAGGGCGTTCCAGGCCAGGCCCAGCTCTTCATTCAACTGACGCAGGGCGTTGTTGCGGATGTCCAGCGCCTGGTTTGACAGGTACGACTTGGATTCCAGATCAGCTTTGTTGCTACCGCCCGAATACAGGTTGAAGCGCATGCGCAACATGGCCTGCCATTCGTTGCTGTGGCCGTTCTGGCCGTCGAGATCGTTGTCGGCGGTGCGGCCCAGTTCGGCGTCGAAGCGTGGGTAGAACGTCGACTTGGCGGTTTGGTATTGCTTCTCTGCAGCAGCGATGTCGGACTCGGCCGAGCGCAGGATCGGGCTGTTTTCCAGCATTTGCGCGCGCGCTTCGTTGAGGTTGGCCGGCATCATCGCCATGAACGGCGCCGGACGCTCCAATTGATCAGGCATCTGGCCGACGGCGCTGAGGAAGTTGGTCTCGGAGTCGGCGAGGTTGGTCTGCTCGGTGATCAGGTTGTTGCGGGCCTGAGCCATCCGCGCTTCGGCCTGATCGAGGTCGGCGCCACTGCCCACGCCACGCTGGGTACGCAGCTGAATCTGGTCATAAATGCGCTGGTGGCTCTTGAGGTTTTCTTCAGCCAGTCGCACGAATTCGCGGCGGGTCAGCACATCCAGATAAACCTGGGCCACGGTTAACGCCGTGCGCTCCGAGGTGCCCAGCAGCGAGTAAGCGCGGGAGTTAACGTTGGCTTGTTGACGCCCGACTTCACTGGAGGTCGCAAAACCGTCAAAGACCATTTGCGAAAGACGTAAACTTGACTCGCTGCGGTTCAGGGTTTCCCAATGATTGCCGCCACCGTTGGCGCGGGTGGTTACGCTGTCGGTGCCTTCACGGCCATAACCGCCCAGCAGATCGACCTTGGGCAGGTATCCCCCCTTTGCTGCCTTTAATTGATAATCCGCAGCTAAACGACTGTTGACCCCTGCCTGGATTTCCGGATGGACATCCAATGCCTGTTGCATGGCTTCTGGTAAGGATTGTGCTTGTGCGAAAGACGCGGCGAGAGCGAAGGGTAGAGCCTTGAACAAATGCGAACGCATGGTAACGATTTCCCAGAACTACTTGTCTTGAATCACAGCTAAACGTGCTGCTGCGTCGGATGATTGGCAACCGGATTGACCGTATGTCGGAAAGTTCGAAACAGGAACTGGATCACACGCAAAAGGACAGGTCGCCGCGGAAATATCAATGTGACATTAGTGGGGCGATTGTTTAGGATGGCACCCATAAGGTCAATAGTTTGGCATAAAGTTAATCGCGAAATAATATAGCCAAATTATTGACGAACGTATGCGTCAAAACTTGTTTAGCAAATTTTTAAAGTACGTCCAGACTGAATCGGCATCCATGCCATCAGGTCCATGGAAGTCAACTGAACGTGACACCCCGGAGAGTCTTCAATGAGCAGTGTTGTTGCCATCGTCAAAAGCATTGTCGGTCAGGTATTCGTGGTGTCCCCAGAGGGCGTACGTCGCGTACTCGTTGAAGGCGACCGACTGTTTGTCGGCGATCAGATCGACACCGGTCTGTCGGGCGCCGTGTCGCTGGAACTGGCTGATGGCCGCACCCTGGATCTGGGCCGTGAAACCCAGTGGAGCGCCAACGCGCCCGACTCCAGCACTGACCTGGCCGAAGCCACCGCGCAGGCGGCGCCGTCGGTAGAAGAACTGCAGCAAGCCATCGCTGCGGGCGTCGACCCGACTACCGCACTTGAAGCCACCGCTGCCGGCGCAACCGCCGCAGGTACGGGCGGCGCGGCGGGTGGCGGTCACAGCTTTGTGATGCTCGATGCCACGGCGGGCCGCGTTGATCCGACCATTGGCTTCCCTACGGCGGGCATCAACGCTGCGGGCCAAATTGCGCAAGACATCACTGGCGGCCAGACCACCGACACCACCAACGCCCTGCGTGAGTCGACCCTGAGCCTCAGCGCCACGCCGACCATTACCGAAGCCGGCGGCGTGCTGGTCTACACCGCGACCCTGACCCAAGCGCCGCTGACCGACCTGACCATCACCCTGTCCAACGGCGCGGTGATCCTGATCCCGGCCGGTTCCACCACCGGCACCGTCAACGTGCCATTGGCGCCGAACGACACCGTTTATAACGACCCGACCCAGATCGACGTGACCGTCACCGGCACCACTGGCGGCAACGGCATCACTGTGACCCCGCCAACCACCCCGGCCACGACTCAGGTCACCGACACCCTCGACACCACCACCGTCACCCTGACGGCCGGCCCGAGCGTTACCGAAGGCGGGCAGATCACCTACACAGCAACCCTGACCAACCCGGCGCAAACCCCGGTGACCGTCACCCTGTCGAACGGCTCGACCATTACCATCGGCGCCGGCCAGACCACCGGCACCGTCAACGTGCCGACCCCGGCCAACGACGTCTATAACAACGGCAGCACCGTCACCACCACCATCACTGGTGCCACGGGCGGTAACTTCGAGAACCTGGTGCCGAACCCGACACCGGCGGTGACCACCATCACCGACTCGATCGATAACACCGGCCTGACCCTGACCGCCACCGGCAGCGTCGTCGAAGGCGGCCAGATCACCTACACCGCGACCCTGACCAACCCGGCGCAAACCCCGGTCACCGTCACCCTGTCGAACGGTTCGACCATCACCATTGGCGCGGGCCAGACTACCGGCACCGTCAACGTGCCGACCGCGCCAAACGACGTCTACAACAATGGCGGCACCGTCAGCACGACGATTACCGGCGCCACAGGTGGCAACTTCGAAAACCTGGTGCCGAACACCACGCCAGCGACCACCACCGTTACCGATTCGATCGACACCACCAGCGTCAGCCTCACCGCGACCGGCACCGTCGTCGAAGGTGGCCAGATCACCTACACCGCAACCCTGACCAACGCTGCGCAAACGCCGGTCACCATTACCCTGTCGAACGGCTCGACCATCACCATTGAAGCTGGCAAAACCAGCGGCAGCGTCAACGTGCCGACTGCGGCCAACGACGTCTACAACAATGGCAGCACCGTCAGCACCACCATCACCGGCGCTACCGGTGGCAACTTTGAAAATCTGGTGCCGAACCCGACGCCAGCGACCACCACCATTACCGACTCGGTCGACACCACTAATCTGTCGCTGAGCGCGACCGGTTCTGTGGCTGAAGGCGGTTCGATCGTTTACACCGCGACCCTGACCAACGCCGCGCAAACCCCGGTGACCGTGACCCTGAGCAATGGCTCGGTGATCACCATTGAAGCGGGCAAGACCACCGGCACCGTGACCGTTCCGGCGCCAGCCGATGACGTCTATAAAGACGCCGGCAAAGTTGAAGTGACGATCAAGGACGCCACCGGCGGCAACTTCGAGAACCTCGTTCCGAGCACCACCCCGGCCGTAACCGAAGTGACCGACACCATCGACACTTCGACCGTCAAACTGAGCGCCGATACGTCGGTGGCTGAAGGCGGCACCGTCACTTACACCGCCACCGTTGGCGCGCCAGTGACCGGTTCGCCGGTCGTGGTGACGCTGGCCAATGGTCAAAGCATCACCATCGAAGTCGGTAAAACCACCGGCACCGTGACCTTCACCGCGCCAAACGATGCGTTGACCGGTAATGCACCGCTGAGCAACTCGATCACTGGCGTGTCTGGCGGCAACTACGAAGATCTCGTGGCCGACAAGACCCCGGTTTCGACCACCGTCACCGATACCGTCGACACCACCAATCTGTCCCTGAGCGCGACTGGTTCCGTGGCTGAAGGCGGTTCGATCGTTTACACCGCGACGTTGACCAACGCTGCCGGTTCGCCGGTTACCGTGACGCTGAGCAACGGCTCGGTGATCACCATCGTAGCGGGCAAAACCACGGGCACCGTGACCGTTCCGGCGCCGGCCGATGACGTCTATAAAGACGCCGGCAAAGTAGAAGTGACCATCGACAAGGCCACCGGCGGCAACTTCGAGAACCTGGTGCCGAGCACCACGCCTGCCGTGACCGAAGTGACCGATACCATCGACACTTCGACCGTCAAACTGACTGCAGACACCTCGGTTGCTGAAGGCGGCACAGTCACCTACACCGCCACCGTTGGCGCGCCGGTTACCGGTTCGCCGGTTGTGGTGACCTTGGCCAACGGCCAGAACATCATCATCGAAGTGGGTAAAACCACCGGCACCGTGACCTTCACTGCGCCGAATGATGCGCTGGTTGGCCAGGCTCCAGTGACCAATGCAATCACCAACGTGACGGGCGGCAATTACGAGAATCTCGTTGCCGACAAGACGCCAGTCAGCACCACGGTGACTGACACCACCGACACCACCAATCTGTCGCTGAGCGCTACCGGCTCAGTGGTGGAAGGTGGCCAGATTACTTACACCGCGACCTTGACCAACGCCGCTGGTTCGCCAGTCACCGTGACCCTGAGCAACGGCTCAGTCATCACCATCGAGGCGGGCAAAACCACCGGCACCGTGACCGTTCCGGCACCTGCCGATGACGTCTATAAAGACGCCGGCAAAGTCGAAGTCACCATCAAGGACGCCACCGGCGGCAACTTCGAGAATCTGGTGCCAAGCACCGTTCCAGCCGTTACCGAAGTCACCGACACCGTTGACACCACCAGCGTAAAACTGACCGCCACCGAGTCGGTCGCTGAAGGTGGCACCGTCACCTATACTGCCACTGTGGGCGCGCCAGTGACCGGTTCGCCAGTGACTGTCACCCTGGCCAACGGTCAGAACATCACCATCGAAGTCGGCAAAACCACAGGCACCGTCACCACCACCGCACCGAACGATGCGCTGACTGGCCAAGCCCCACTGACCAACTCGATCACCAACGTCAGCGGCGGTAACTACGAAAACCTCGTGGCCGACAAGACGCCGGTTTCGACCACCGTCACCGACACCGTCGACACCACCAATCTGTCCCTCAGCGCGACCGGCTCCGTGGACGAGGGTGGCTCGATCGTCTACACCGCGACGCTGACCAACGCCGCTGGCTCGCCGGTGACCGTGACCTTGAGCAACGGCTCGGTCATCACCATCGAAGCGGGCAAAACCACTGGCACCGTGACCGTTCCGGCGCCTGCCGATGACGTCTACAAAGACGCCGGCAAAGTCGAAGTGACCATCAAGGACGCCACGGGCGGCAACTTCGAGAATCTGGTGCCAAGCACCGTTCCGGCCGTCACCGACGTCACAGACACCATCGACACCTCGACGGTAAAACTGAGCGCTACCGAAACTGCCGCTGAAGGTGGCACCGTCACCTACACCGCGACTGTTGGCGCGCCGGTGACCGGTTCACCCGTCGTGGTGACCCTGGCCAACGGTCAGAACATCACCATCGAAGTCGGCAAGACCTCCGGCACCGTCACCACCACTGCACCGAACGACGTATTGGCCGGTCATGCACCGCTGACCAACTCGATCACCAACGTCAGCGGCGGCAACTACGAAAACCTCGTGGCCGACAAAACCCCGGTCAGCACCACCGTCACCGACACCGTCGACACCACCACCGTTTCGCTGACCGCCACCGGCAACGTCAACGAAGGCGGGCAGATCGTCTACACCGCTACGCTGACCAACCCGGCCGGCACCCCGGTGACCGTGACCCTGAGCAACGGCTCGACCATCACCATCGAAGCTGGCAAGACTACCGGCACCGTAACCGTTCCGGCGCCAGCCGATGACGTCTACAAAGATGCCGGCAAAGTCGAAGTGACGATCAAAGAGACCACGGGCGGCAATTTCGAAAACCTGGTGGCCAATCCGACGCCAGCGGTGACCAACGTCGCCGACACCGTCAACACCACGCACCTCACCCTCAGCGCTGAAAGCTATGTGCTCGAAGGCACGTCGATTACCTACACCGCGACCCTGACCAACGCCGCGCAAACCCCGGTGACCGTCAACCTGAGCAATGGCCAGACCATCACCATCGAGGCTGGTAAAACCAGCGGTTCGGTGACCATCGCGGCGCCGAGCGATGACGTCTACAAAGACGTCAGCAAGCTCACCGTGACCATGACCGATGCCACTGGCGGCAACTTCGAGAAGCTCGACGTCAGCAAGACCCCGGTCAGCACCACCGTCAATGACACCGTCGACAAGACCACATTGACCCTGAGCGCCAGCGACACCGTCAGCGAAGGTGGCCAGATTACCTACACCGCGACCCTGAGCAATCCGGCCGGCACCGCCATGACCGTGACCCTGGCCAACGGCGCGGTGATCAACATCGCTGCCGGCGCCACTAGCGGCTCGGTGAACTTCGCAGCGCCGGCGAACACCCCGTACATCGACGGCGGCAAGGTGCAGACCGCGATTGCCAGCCACAGCGGCGGCAACTTCGAGCAGGTCGATGCCAACCGCTCGGCGGTGGTTACCACCGTCACCGACACGGTCGACACCACCAATATCAGCCTGAGCGCCACCGGTTCGGTCGCCGAGGGCGGTTCGATTATCTACACCGCGACCCTGACCAATGCCGCCGGCACGGCCATGACCGTGACCCTGAGCAACGGCGCGGTGATCAACATCGCCAAAGGCGCGACTACCGGCACCGCCACCGTCGCGGCCCCGGCCGATGACGTGTACAAGGACGCCGGCAAAGTCGACGCCAGCATCACCAAGACTACCGGTGGCAACTTCGAAAACCTGGTCGTCGACAAGACACCAGCGGTGACCAACGTCACCGACACCATCGACAACAGCACCGTCTCGCTGACCGCCACCGCCGGAACCGTTGAAGGTGGCGTGGTGGTTTACACCGCGTCCGTGACTGCTCCGGTGACCGGTTCGCCGGTTGTCGTGACCCTGTCCAACGGCCAGACCATCACTATCCCGGTCGGCGCCAGCAGCGGCAGCGTCAACTTCACTGCGCCGAACGATGCATTGGCCGGCGGCAACACGCTGAGCGTGAAGATCGACAACGCCAGCGGCGGCAATTACGAGAATCTGGTTGCCGACAAGACCCCGGCCGTGACCTCGGTGACCGACACCGTCGACACCACTAACCTGTCGCTGAGTGCGACCGGCTCCGTGGCCGAGGGCGGTTCGATTGTTTACACCGCGACACTGACCAACCCGGCCGGCACGCCGGTAACCGTGACGCTTTCGAACGGCTCGGTGATCACCATCGAGGCGGGTAAAACCACTGGCACCGTGACTGTTCCTGCGCCTGCCGATGACGTCTATAAAGACGCCGGCAAAGTCGAAGTCACCATCAAAGAAGCTACTGGCGGCAATTTCGAGAATCTGGTTCCAAGCACCACGCCAGCCGTGACCAACGTCACTGACACCATCGACACCTCGACCGTCAAACTGACCGCTACCGAGTCTGCGGCGGAAGGTGGCACCGTCACTTACACCGCGACTGTCGGCGCGCCAGTCACCGGTTCGCCGGTTGTCGTGACCCTGGCCAACGGTCAGAACATCACCATCGAAGTCGGCAAAACCACGGGCACCGTGACCTTCACGGCGCCGAACGATGCATTGACCGGCAATGCGCCGCTGACCAACGCGATCACCGGCGTGAGTGGCGGCAACTACGAAAACCTCGTGGCCGACAAAACCCCGGTCAGCACCACCGTGACCGACACCACCGACACCACTAACCTGTCGCTCAGCGCTACCGGTTCGGTGAATGAAGGCGGCCAGATCACCTACACCGCGACCCTCACCAACGCTGCCGGCACGCCAGTGACCGTGACGCTGAGCAACGGCGCCGTGATCACCATCGAGGCCGGTAAAACTACCGGCACCGTGACTGTTGCTGCGCCAGCCGATGACGTCTACAAAGATGCCGGTAAAGTCGAAGCGACTATTTCCACTGCTACCGGCGGCAACTTCGAGAATCTGGTGCCGAGCACTGTGCCGGCGGTGACCACCGTCAACGACACCATCGACACCTCCACCGTATCGCTGACCGCCACCACGAACGTCGCCGAAGGCGAAACCGTGGTCTACACCGCGACCGTGACCGCGCCAGTGACCGGCTCGCCAGTCGTGGTGACGCTGTCCAACGGCCAGACCATCACCATCGCGGTCGGCGAAACCAGTGGCACCGTGAACTTCGTCGCGCCGAACAGCCCACTGGCGGGCGGCAGCTCCCTGAGCGTGACCATCGACGGCGCCACTGGCGGCAACTACGAAAAACTGGCGGTCGACGGCAAGTCCGCCGACACCACCGTGTCGGACACCACCGACACCACCAACCTGAACCTGACCGCGACCGACTCGGTGGCTGAAGGCGGTTCGATCGTTTACACCGCAACGCTGACCAACCCGGCAGGCACGCCGGTAACCGTGACGCTTTCCAATGGCGCCGTGATCACCATCGAGGCCGGTAAAACCACTGGCACCGTGACAGTTCCTGCGCCAACCGATGACGTCTACAAAGACGCCGGCAAGGTCGAGGCGACCATTTCCACGGCAACCGGTGGCAACTTCGAGAATTTGGTGCCGAGCACTGTTCCAGCCGTCACCAACGTCACCGACACCATCGACACCACCACCGTCAAACTGACTGCGACCGAGTCGGCGGCTGAGGGTGGCGCTGTCACCTACACCGCGACTGTTGGCGCGCCGGTAACGGGCTCTCCGGTTGTCGTTACCCTGGCCAATGGTCAGAACATCACCATCGAAGTGGGTAAAACCACAGGCACCGTGACCTTCACCGCGCCGAACGACGCGCTGACTGGCCAAGCGCCGATCACCAACTCGATTACCGGCGTGACTGGCGGCAACTACGAAAACCTCGTTGCCGACAAAACACCGGTTTCGACCACTGTCACCGACACCGTCGACACGACTAACCTGTCGCTGAGTGCGACCGGCTCCGTGGCCGAGGGTGGCCAGATCACTTACACCGCGACCCTGACCAACGCCGCTGGTTCGCCAGTGACCGTGACGCTGTCGAACGGCGCCGTGATCACCATCGAAGCGGGTAAAACCACTGGCACAGTGACCGTTCCTGCGCCTGCCGATGACGTCTACAAAGACGCCGGTACCGTACAGGCAACTATCACCAACGCCACGGGCGGCAACTTCGAGAACCTGGTGCCGAGCACTGTTCCAGCCGTCACCAACGTCTCCGACACCATCGATACGTCGACGGTCAAACTGACGGCCGATACGTCAGTGGCTGAAGGCGGTACTGTCACTTACACCGCGACGGTTGGCGCGCCAGTCACCGGTTCGCCGGTTGTTGTGACCTTGGCAAATGGTCAGAACATCACCATCGAAGTGGGTAAAACCACCGGCACCGTGACCACCACTGCACCGAACGATGCACTGACCGGTCAGGCGCCGCTGACCAACTCGATCACCGGTGTAACCGGCGGCAATTACGAGAATCTGGTGGCCGACAAGACCCCGATTTCGACCACGGTCACCGATACCGTCGAAACCACCAACCTGTCGCTCAGCGCAACTGGTACCGTGGCCGAGGGTGGTTCGATTGTTTACACCGCAACCCTGACCAACGCGGCCGGCTCGCCAGTCACCGTGACCCTGTCCAACGGCGCCGTGATCACCATTGAGGCCGGTAAAACCACCGGCACGGTGACTGTTCCTGCGCCAGCCGACGACGTTTACAAAGACGCCGGCAAAGTCGAAGCAACCATTTCGACCGCGACCGGTGGCAACTTCGAAAACCTGGTGCCGAGTACCGTACCGGCAGTGACCAACGTCACCGACACCATCGACACCACCACCGTCAAACTGACAGCGACAGAGTCGACTGCTGAGGGTGGCAACGTCACCTACACCGCGACTGTCGGCGCGCCAGTCACTGGCTCGCCGGTCGTCGTAACCCTGGCCAACGGTCAGACGATCACCATTGGCGTTGGCCAGACCACCGGTACTGCGACCACCACGGCTCCAAACGACGCATTGACGGGCCACGCTCCGCTAACCAACTCGATCACTGACGTAACAGGTGGCAACTTCGAGAACCTGGTGGCCGACAAGACCCCGGTTTCGACCAATGTCACCGACACTGTCGACACCACCAATCTCTCGCTGAGCGCGACCGGTACCGTAGCCGAAGGCGGTTCGATTGTTTACACCGCAACCTTGACCAACGCCGCTGGCTCGCCAGTCACCGTGACCCTGTCCAACGGCGCTGTGATCACCATCGACGCCGGTAAAACCACCGGCACCGTGACCGTTCCGGCACCGGCTGACGACGTCTACAAAGACGCCAGTACCGTACAGGCGACGATCAGCAACGCCACCGGTGGCAACTTCGAAAACCTCGTGCCAAGCACGACGCCAGCCGTGACCAGCGTTACCGATACCATCGACACCACCACCGTGAAACTGACGGCAACGGCTACTGCGGCAGAGGGCGGCAACGTCGTCTACACCGCCACGGTCGGTGCTCCAGTGACTGGCTCGCCAGTTGTGGTAACGCTGGCCAACGGTCAGACCATCACCATTGGTGTCGGCCAGACCACTGGAACCGCGACCACCACCGCACCAAACGATGCGTTGACCGGTCATGCTCCACTGACCAACGCGATCACCAACGTGACTGGCGGCAACTACGAAAACCTCGTGGCCGACAAAACGCCGGTTTCGACCACCGTCACCGACACCGTCGACACCACCAACCTGTCTCTGAGTGCTACAAATTCGGTTGCAGAGGGTGGCCAGATCACCTACACCGCGACTCTGACCAACGCCGCTGGCTCGCCAGTGACCGTGACCCTGAGCAACGGCTCGGTGATCACTATCGAAGCGGGTAAAACCACCGGCACCGTGACCGTTCCAGCGCCAACCGACGACGTCTACAAAGACGCTGGCACCGTTCAGGCCACGATCACCACCTCCACGGGTGGCAACTTCGAAAACCTGGTGCCGAGCACGACGCCGGCGGTGACCAGCGTTACCGATACCATCGACACCACCACCGTGAAACTGACGGCAACGGCTACTGCGGCAGAGGGCGGCAACGTCGTCTACACCGCAACCGTCGGTGCGCCAGTAACAGGTTCGCCTGTCGTCGTGACTCTGGCCAATGGTCAGAACATCACCATCGAAGTGGGCAAAACCACTGGTACCATCACCACGACTGCACCGAACGATGCGTTGACTGGCCACACTCCACTGACCAACTCGATCACCAACGTGACCGGCGGCAATTACGAGAATCTCGTCGCCGACAAGACTCCGGTCAGCACCACCGTGACTGACACCGTCGACACCACCAATCTGTCGCTCAGCGCTACAGGCTCCGTGGCCGAGGGTGGCTCGATTGTTTATACAGCGACGCTGACCAACGCTGCTGGCTCGCCAGTGACCGTCACCCTGTCGAACGGCGCTGTGATTACCATCGACGCCGGTAAAACCACTGGCACCGTGACTGTTCCTGCTCCATCGGATGACGTCTACAAAGACGCCGGTACCGTTCAGGCAACGATCAGCACCGCCACCGGCGGCAACTTCGAAAACCTCGTGCCAAGCACGACGCCGGCCGTGACCAGCGTTACCGATACCATCGACACCACCACCGTGAAACTAACGGCAACGGCTACTGCGGCAGAGGGCGGCAACGTCGTCTACACCGCCACGGTCGGTGCTCCAGTGACTGGCTCGCCAGTTGTGGTAACGCTGGCCAATGGTCAAACCATCACCATCGGTGTAGGCCAGACCACAGGCACCGCGACCACTACCGCACCAAACGATGCGTTGACCGGCCATGCGCCGCTGACCAATTCGATCACCAACGTGACCGGCGGCAACTACGAAAACCTCGTGGCCGACAAAACCCCGGTC
Source organism: Pseudomonas sp. LBUM1648 (assembly GCF_059716145.1). Classification (NCBI taxonomy): domain Bacteria; kingdom Pseudomonadati; phylum Pseudomonadota; class Gammaproteobacteria; order Pseudomonadales; family Pseudomonadaceae; genus Pseudomonas; species Pseudomonas sp. LBUM1648. Next base: position 150,797 of record NZ_CP166808.1, on the reverse strand, counting down.
AGCACTAACGTGACCGACACCGTCGACACCACCAATCTGTCGCTGAGCGCGACCGGTTCTGTGGCCGAGGGTGGTTCGATTGTTTACACAGCGACGCTGACCAACGCTGCTGGTTCGCCGGTGACAGTAACGCTGTCGAACGGCGCTGTGATTACCATCGACGCCGGTAAAACCACTGGCACCGTGACCGTTCCAGCACCAACTGACGACGTTTACAAAGACGCCAGCACCGTGCAGGCCACGATCAGCACCGCCACCGGCGGCAACTTCGAAAACCTCGTGCCAAGCACGACGCCGGCCGTGACCAGCGTCACCGACACCATCGACACCACGTCAGTGAAACTGAGCGCAACCGCCACTGCGGCAGAAGGCGGTAACGTCGTCTACATCGCGACCGTGGGCGCGCCAGTGACTGGCTCGCCTGTCGTCGTGACCCTGGCCAATGGTCAGCAGATCACTATCGACATCGGCAAGACCACTGGCACCGTGACCACCACCGCACCGAACGATGCGTTGACTGGCCACACTCCACTGACCAACTCGATCACCAATGTCAGCGGCGGCAACTACGAGAATCTTGTTGCCGACAAGACTCCGGTTTCGACTACCGTCACCGACACAGTCGACACCACCAACCTGTCGCTCAGCGCGACCGGCACCGTGGCCGAAGGTGGACAGATCACCTACACCGCGACCCTGACCAACGCTGCTGGCTCGCCAGTGACCGTGACGCTGTCGAACGGCTCGGTGATCACAATCGAAGCGGGCAAAACCACTGGCACCGTGACCGTTCCAGCACCAACTGACGACGTTTACAAAGACGCCGGCACCGTGCAGGCCACGATCAGCACCGCCACCGGTGGCAACTTCGAAAACCTCGTGCCGAGCACGACGCCAGCCGTGACCAGCGTCACCGATACCATCGACACCACCACCGTCAGACTGACCGCAACCGGTACAACGGCCGAGGGTGGCACTGTCACTTACACCGCCACTGTGGGCGCTCCAGTCACCGGCTCGCCAGTCACCGTGACCCTGGCCAACGGTCAGAACATCACTATCGAAGTCGGCAAAACCACTGGCACCGTGACCACCACCGCACCGAACGATGCGCTGACCGGCCACGCGCCGCTGACCAACTCGATCACCAACGTGACTGGCGGTAACTACGAGAATCTCGTCGCCGACAAGACTCCGGTCAGCACCACCGTGACCGATACCGTCGACACCACCAACCTGACGCTGAGCGCCACGGGCACTGTGGCCGAAGGTGGCCAGATCACCTATACCGCGACCCTGACCAACGCTGCTGGTTCGCCAGTGACCGTGACGCTGTCGAACGGCTCGGTGATCACCATCGAAGCGGGCAAAACCACGGGCACCGTGACCGTCCCGGCTCCGGCTGACGACGTCTACAAAGACGCCGGCACCGTGCAGGCGAGCATCACCGGCACCAGCGGCGGCGGCTTTGAAAACCTGGTAACCAGCAACACACCAGCCGTGACCAGCGTCACCGACACCGTCGACACCACCACGGTCAGCATCACCGGCAGCACTTCGGTGACCGAAGGCCAGACCGCCAGCTACACCGTCAGCCTGAACCACCCGGCGCAAACCGAAGTGACCCTGAAAATCGTCTACAGCGGTACCGCTGCCGACGGTTCGGACTTCACTGGCGTGTACACCGTGAAAATCCCGGCAGGCGCCAGCAGCGCGCAGTTCAACGTCGCGACCATCAATGACAAGATCACCGAAGGTACCGAGAACTTCGTGGTCAAGATCGACTCGGCCACCGGTGGCAACTTCGAGAACCTCGCAGTCAGCGGCACCAATGGCAGCGTCAGCACCTCGATCATCGACAACGATGCGCCACCGGTCATCGATCTGGACGCCAACAACTCCAGCGGTGCAACCGGTGCCGACTACAAGGTGACCTTCACCGAAAACACTCCGGGCGCGGGTGTGTCGATTGCCGACACCGATATCAGAATCACCGACCCGGACAGCACCATGCTGACTGGCGCGACTGTGGTGCTGACCAATCGTCAGGACGGCGATGCGCTGAACCTGGGCAACAGCGTCAATGGCATTACCATCAATGCCAACAGCACCAACGGCACGGTGACCCTGACCCTGTCGGGCAACGCGACACTGGCCGACTACATGCAGGCCATCAAGAACATCAGCTTCACCAACAGCAGTGAAGACCCGAGCACTGTGCCGCGGATCATCACCGTGACCGTGACTGACGGTGGTAACTACTCCAACACCGCGACCACCACGGTCAACGTGGTGGCAGTCAACGACGCGCCAGTCGCAGCGCCAGTCAACGTCACCGGCACCGAAGACACCCCGCTGATCCTCGGCTGGTCGACCTTTGGTGTGACCGACGTCGACAGCCCGGCCAGCAGCCTCGGGGTGAAAATCACCCAGCTGCCGGGCGAAGGCAAACTGCAGTACCTGGACGGTTCGACCTGGAAAGACGTCGCCAACAACCAGACCTTCAGCAAGGCTGACATCGACGCCGGCAAACTGCGCTTCATGCCGGATGCCAACGAGTCGGGCGTGAACGGTTACGGCGGCACCGGCCTGGGCAACAACCAGGCTGACTACGCGCAGATCAAGTTCCAGCCAACCGACGGCCAACTGCTGGGCAACACCGGCACCGTGAAGATCGACATCACGCCAGTGGCGGATGCCCCGACCGTGAGCGTGGCCGACAACAGCGTGAAGTCCACCGGGCTGATCAAGGAAGTCTGGACCGGTCTGTCGGGTCTGGGCACCAACGGCAACGGCGCGGATTCGACCACGCTGAAAAACGTCATCGACGGCGCCGGCACACCGAACTCCAGCGGCACCGTGAACAACGTGCAGTCGGACGGCAGCGTGACCGCCGGTACCGCCTCGAAAACGTCGGGCCTGATCTATCTGGAAGCCGGCAAGACCTACACCTTCAGCGGTGTCGGCGATGACAGCTTGCTGGTCACCATCGGCGGCAAGAACGTGGCCTCGATCACGTGGGGCGCGGGCGGTAACCTCAATGGTTCGTTCACTCCGACCACCAGCGGCTACTACACCCTGGACATCTACCACCACAACCAGAGCGGCCCGGGCAGCTACGACGTCAACCTGTCGATCAACGGCGGCGCAGCAGTCGACCTGAGCAGCGCCGGCGTGCCGATCTACACCGGCGTGAAGGATCTGGTGAATGCCGGTGTGACTGTCTCCGATCTGCACGGCACTAACGGCGAAGGCTATTACGACGGCTACAAGCTCAACACTGGCGCCGAAGGCACCACGGTGAAACTGTCGGCAGTCTCCACCGCGCTGACTGACACCGACGGCTCGGAAACCCTGAGCGTGAAGATCAGCGGCGCGCCGGTCGGTTCGGTGCTGAGCGACGGCGCAGGCCACAGCTTCACCGTCACCGCGAGCAATGGCGAAGCCAACGTCACCGGCTGGAACCTCGGCAGCCTGACCGTGACCCCGCCGACCTACTACAACGGCCAGTTCAATCTGACCGTCACCTCGACTTCCACCGAAGCGGTGGGCGGCTCGGCGAGCAGCACAGCGACCATTCCGGTCACCGTGGTGCCGGCGGTCTACAACGCCGTGACCGCGACTTCAGGTGACGACACCGTCACCGGGACTGACGGCAACGACATCGTCGTGGCTGACATCGGCGGTCTGACCGTAGTGCCTGGCACCAACTACAACATCGCGTTCATGGTCGACAGCTCGGGCAGCATGAGCACTTCGTCGCTCAACGCCGCGAAGGACTCGCTGACTTCGGTGTTCAACACCCTCAAGCAAAGCCTGGGCGGCAGCAACTCGGGCACGGTGAACATCTTCCTGGTGGACTTCGATACCCAGGTCAAACAGTCGGTGTCGGTGAACCTCAACGACCCCAACGCCCTGACCAAACTCAAGGCAGTGCTGGACTCGATGACGTCCGGCGGTGGCACAAACTACGAGGACGTGTTCAAGACCACGGCCAACTTCTTCCAGAGCGCTGAAGCGGTGGCCAACACCGGTGCGAAGAACCTCACGTACTTCATTACCGATGGTCAGCCGACCTACTACCAGAGCAGCGAGTCGACCAACCCGTACCTGTACGGCAACAAAACCCTCGACAGCCTGATCACCACCAGCAACTACAAGTTGGGCACAGCCGTCAGTCTGTATCCAGACAGCACGCACCAGATCGATATCAGTGCGACGGGTTCCGTGACGGTCTGGAGCAAGTCGGGCAGCAACTGGTCGTACCAGACCTTCGGCACACTGCACGCTCAGGGCGACGGCACCTACGAGTTCTCCAACCTCTCGGGTACCGGCAGCAGCACCACTACGGCCACCACCGACAACTCGACGAGCAGCTTCGCATTGCTCAGCGGTCTGTCGAACGTTGAAGCCATCGGCCTCAACAGCGGCGTCAGCCTCAACGACCTGAAACCGTACGATTCGGACAAGACGCCGCAGACCAACATCGATCCGAAAGATCTGGCCAATTCGATCATCGGCCACACCGAAGCGACGATGCCGGGCAACGACACCGTCAGCGGTGGCGACGGCAACGACATCCTGTTTGGCGATCTGGTGAGCTTCAACGGCATTGCCGGTGAGGGTTATCAGGCGATGCAGGCGTTCGTGGCCAAGGAAACCGGCGTCGACGTCAGCAAAGTCACCACCAGCAACGTGCACCAGTACGTCACCGAGCACTATCAGGCGTTCGATGTGTCCGGTGCGCATGACGGCAACGACACCCTGCTGGGCGGCGCGGGCAATGACATCCTGTTCGGCTCGGGCGGCAACGACCTGCTCGACGGCGGCAAAGGCAATGACATCCTGCTCGGCGGCACCGGCAACGACACATTGATCGGCGGCCAGGGCAACGACATCCTGATCGGTGGTTCGGGTGGTGACACCTTTGTCTGGAAATCGGGCGACACCGGCACTGATGTGATCAAGGACTTCAAGGCTGCCGAAGGTGACCGTATCGACCTGCGTGATCTGTTGCAGGGCGAAACCGGCAGCACCATCGACAACTTCCTGAAGATCACCACGGTCGATGGCGTGTCGTCGCTGCAAGTCAGCTCGGGCGGCAAGTTCAACTCGGCCGACGCCGCTGCTGCAACACCGGACGTGACGATCAAACTGGAAGGCAACAACTGGTCGAGCGCCAACATTCACAACCTGATTGCCGGCAGCGACCCGACCATCAAGGTCGACCACAACAACAGCTGATCCGTGAACAACGGCCGCCCTTATGGGGCGGCCGTCACGTTTGCGCCCGGCGAAACGGTGACGATTTCATCGCCGCACCGCATACTTGCGCGCAGTTGGCTATGCTGCTGACAGCATGACGCTGGTTCATTTCCGAGGGATGCTCAATGTTTTACGTGCAACGCGATGCGCAAGGCCAGTTGATTCGCGTGGAAGCCGCGGCGTACGCCGAGGCCACGGAAACGCTGCCGGCCGATCACCATGAAATCCAGGCGTGGTACGCCAACGAAGCCGTGGAAAACAGCCTCAAACAGCTCAAGCAGAGCGACTTTGAAATGATTCGGGTACTCGACGACCTGATTCAGGTGCTGACCCAGAAAGGCGTGATCCGCGTCACCGACCTGCCACCAGCGGCGCAGGCCAAATTGATGGATCGGACCCAGGCGCGGGAAGCGTTGGGCGGGTTGAGCCAGCTCATTGATGAAGATGAAGGCGGCTTGATCTGACCCGGGACCTTGGGTGACTGGACTGACCCTTTCGCGAGCAGGCTCGCTCCCACATTGGAATGCATTTCAAATGTGGGAGCGAGCCTGCTCGCGAAGGCGGCATCACTGACACCACCGCACTAAAAGATTACTTCCAGGGCTTGGGCTCACCGAACAACTGTCCCTGAACCCCATACAGGCCCATCTCGCGAATCACCGACAACTCCCCTTCCGTTTCGACCCGTTCGGCAATCAACGGCAGATCAATGCTGTGCGCCGCACGCTGGATCGCTTCGATGAACAGACGCTTGTCGCTCTCCTGATCAATCGCGCGAATGTAGCTGCCATCGATCTTCAAGTACGCCAGCCCCAGCCGCGCCAGGTTGCCGATCATGCTGAAGCGCCCGCCGAAGCGCTGCAGGCTCAGCGAGAAACCAAGTTCACGCAGACGCCGGGTCAACTGCTCCAGCACCGCTTGTTCCGGCAATTGCTCTTCGCCGATTTCCAGGGTCAGGCGTTCGCCGAGATTGGAATGCGCACGCAGGATCTCGATTACTTTATTCAGTGCCTGCGGATCGGCCAGGGTTGCCGAGGACAGGTTCAGCGCCAGCGAATCTTCATGTTCTTTCATCTGCTCCAGCACGCGTTCGAGCATCAAGCGATCCAGTCGCGCGGTCCAGCCAAAGCGTTCCAGCCACGGCAGGAAACGCCCGGCGGGAATGGTCTGGCCCTGATCATCGAGCAAGCGCGACAACACCTTGTAATGCAGCACCAGTTGCGTGTCCTGAGCGGCCACCACCGGCTGGAAATACAGTTCAAAACGCTGCTGACTCAACGCCTGATCGAGCAAGCGATGCCAGGCGTGGTGATCGTCGCCGACATCCGCCGTGAGGCTTTGATCAATGCACGCCCAATTCTGCTCGCCCTGCCCTTCAGCTTGCGCCAGCGCCTGATCGCCGAGCGTCAGCACCGCTTGCGGCGAGTCGCCGTGAACGAATGGCGCCAGGCCGATAGAGGCCACCGCCGGCACATCTGTCGCGCCCGTGGCGTGCAGACTGCTCAGCGCACTGTCGAGGTTCTGCGCCAGTTGCAGCGCTTCCTCGCGCACCAGCCCGGGCGCCAGCACGGCGAATTCACCGCCGCGAATACGGGTGACGAGGTTCTGGGTTTCCGGGTACTTCGCGCACTCGCGGGACAGTTGCTCGCCGACCGCTTTCAGCAGTTCGTCGGTGCGCTGACCGCCAAGCCGCTGGTTGAGCCCGGCCAGATCCTTGACCCGCAACAGCAGCAGGTAACCGGAACTGGCCTGCTCCGGATTGCTCACCCGATTGTTCAGCTGCATTTCGAAATAGCGCCGGTTGGCCAAACCGGTGAGGTTGTCCTGATAGGATTCGGCGCGCAGTTTTTCACTGCGCTCGGCCTGCTCCTGAAACAGCGCCTTGAGCTTCTCGACCATCTGATTCATGGCCAGCACCACACGCCGCAACTCCGGCGTGCGCGGCAGCTCCGGCAGGCTGAGAAATTCGCGACGGGCGATGGCGTGGGACTGCTTGACCATGTAATCCAGCGGCTTCAACTGCCGGCGCAGCAGCAACGCACCGAGTACGGCACTCAGCGCGCCGCAGATCAGCAACCAGCCAAGGCTGCCCAGCGCGCTCTGCCACAATTTGGCCACGGCAAACATCGGGTGGCTGACCACCTCGACCCGCGCCGCCTGTTCCCAGCCACGGCTGACCAGCGCATCGCCACCAGCCGGTTCCAGACCGATCAGGTTGACGAACCAGTCCGGCACATTAGTGACCGCCGGAATGCCACTGCGCTCGACGATGGTCTGGTCGGTCTTCAGATCGACCACGCGGATGCTCGCGTAATAACCACTGTCAAAAATCGAACTGACCAGCAGCTCGACCATCGCCGGGTCGTCGATATTCGGCGTCAGCGACAACGCCAGCGCCGTGGCGGCGTCCTGGGCGTGGGAGCGCAACTGATTGACGTACTGGGTGCGCGAGCTCTCCAGACTGACCATGAAGCTGCCGGTGAAGGCGACCACCAGGAACAGACAGATAGCGATCAACAGCTGTTTGAACAAAGACATCTGAGCGCGTGCTCCTAGTTAATCGACTCGACCGGAAAACCTTCGGCCTGCATTTTTTTCAACACATCCTGCCAGCGCGACAGGCGTTTAGTGTCTCCGACCTTTTTGTTGCCTTTGGCACCCGGCAGATACAGACCTTCTGCATTGAAAGAGTAGACCGGCAGCAAATCGGTTCGCTGGGCCGCCGGCTGGATCGGATCGATCAGACTGTCGAGCACCAATGGCATGGCATCGGGAGTGGCATAGTACGTCAGCACCATGTGCGCGCGGTTCTGGCGCAGGGCCTTGACGTAGGTGATGCGCAGCTTGTCACTGGATACCCCGAGATGGCGCAGGCTGAAATACTTGGCGATCGCATAGTCTTCGCAGTCGCCGGCACCTTTCCACAAGGCTTCGATAGGGGTTTCCCAATAGTCGACCTCGTGCCACAGGTCGATATCCTCGACGTAACGCACCTGCTTGTTGAAAAACAGGTTAACCACTTTGAGCTTTTCCATCTCGCCGACCTGTTTCTGCGTGGCCAGCAGATTTTGCCACGCATCGATTCGCTGCTGCCCGGCGCCCAGTGGTCCATAAAGTGCTGTAGCTTTGCGACTGATCGCGGAAAAATCCCAATCGGCATGCAGACCGCCCAGCATGACGCCGGCCAGCAACAGTGCGCAGCCTAGCCAGCGCAGAGTCCGGGGGATCGCGAAACATACCGCCACAGCAGGTTTCCAGAAGGCAGGAAGGAAAGCGTTTGATGGTGAAGCTTAGCCCGGTAAAAAACAATGGCACCATGAGATCATCGCGACCGCGCTAAACTGATGAAGGCACTGAACCGTTACACGGTTTGACAACCTGTAGAGCAATCACTAGTGTCCTTTGGATCCAAATCAAGCCGACATACAGGGTGCGTAGTCGTGACACAGAAGCCCAAACCGCTGCACAGCATCAAAGTCGACGGGCCGATTCCCGCACACTTGGCTCGGTCCGTCATCGAAGAAACCTTGCGCGCCGCCATCCTTGATGGGCGTTTGCCATGCGGCACAGCGTTGCGCCAGCAGGATCTGGCCGATCTGTTCGGGGTCAGTCGCATGCCCGTGCGCGAAGCCTTGCGCCAGCTCGAAGCGCAGGAATTGTTAAGCGTCACCACGCACAAAGGCGCCGTGGTTGCGCCGCTGATCCAGGGCGATGCCACGGAAACCTACGAGTTGCGGATCCTGCTAGAGTCCGAAGCCATGCGTCAGTCCATTCCGCGACTGACCGCTGCCGATCACGCACAGGCAGCGAGTTATATCGAAGAGCTCGAGGCCCAACACGATTACACGGAAATCGGCCGGCTAAACCGCTTGTTCCACATGGCGCTGTACAAAAAGGCACCCAACCAGCGTCTGCTGCGGCTGGTCGAAGAGGGTCTCAACGAGGAGGAGCGTTTCCTGCGCTTCAATCTCGAAGCCATGGGCCTGGGCAAGCTGTCCCAAGAGGACCACCGCGCGATGCTGCAAGCGGTCATCGAGCGTGATGTCGAACACTCGATCACATTGCTCGAACAACACCTCAACCGCGGCGTTGAGGTCATCACCCGCTATCTCGCCAGCCCTGCCGCCCAAAGCCGCAAAGCCGCGCGCTGAAACTTCCACGCCGGGATCAGACCACTGCGTCCGCCCGGCGAATAACCCACTTACAAATCCCCCGTTCCCCGGCCACGAATCCACTGGCATATCCACATCTTCGCTCTAACCTCCCTGCGCCAATCAGCCCGATATTTGCACCCTTCTCGGTGATGAATCGGTAATAGCCGTGGCGGCCATTTACCCTCACTCTTGAACGGCCAAACCAATAAAGAACGGGCGACGCACCGCACCGTCGGCGCAGTCCCCGCAACAGGAACCTACGGAAGGAGCCTTGTCACGGGAAAAGGAAAGAATCGGCGTCGTTCCGGGCCAACTTTCATCCCCTCAAATAACTTCATTCTCTTTATTAAAAAGCTGCTTCGAGTGAGGCATTCACTCTGTTTATTCGATTTTGGTCTTTATTGACTGAAAGGAGCAACTTCGCCCCAATAAAACTTATTCAAATAGTTTTATCGGTGACTCTCATACTTGAAAAACACACAACTAAAAATAATTGAAAATATACTTGTTAAGTTGTTTTGCGATGTATTAGCTTTTCTCCGAGCCGGCGTACCACGCCTGGTTCATCAAGACACTCGATCAAGGCCATACCGGCCAAGGCATCAAGCCAACAGCACTTTCACGGCACTAATAGCAAAATTTTCATCGACTCGAATGAGGCTTTAGCTCGACCAAAAAACATACACGCCGTTGTTATCCGTTATTGCGCAATTGAATGAGCGACTCCCACTATTCCAACAACTGTGAGGCCAACCAAGATGCCAACTAAAGAACAACTCGCCCTGAAAAAATCCGAACTCAGCATTCACCCGATCTTCGCTGAAATCGATTCCTTGGCGGTTTTGCGCCGTTTCATGGAAACCCATGTGTTTGCCGTCTGGGATTTCATGTCGCTGACCAAACGCTTGCAACAGGAACTGACCTGTACTCGTCTGCCCTGGTTGCCGCCGCGTGATCCGCATGCCGCCCGCCTGATCAACGAGATTGTCCTCGGTGAGGAATCCGACAACCGTTTGAGCCACGGTCATTACAGCCATTTCGAGCTGTACCTGGATGCGATGCGCGAAGTCGGTGCGAGCACCTCGGCCGTGGAACGCTTCGTCGCGCTGCAACAGGAAGGCGTGAGCTATGACGTGGCACTGCAAAGCGTCGAGGTCGATCCTGCCGCCGCGCAGTTTGTCCGCGACACTCTGCGCATTGCCCTGCATGCACCGGGGCACAGCGTGGCCGCTGCGTTTCTGCATGGCCGCGAAAGTGTGATCCCGACCATGTTCCAGCGAATTCTGGACGACTGGGGCATCGGCATCGAACAGGCGCCGACCTTTCGCTACTACCTGGAGCGGCACATCGAGGTCGACTCCGAGGATCACGGCCCGGCGGCTGAACACTTGCTTGAGCGTCTGGTCGATGGCGACCCGCAGCGCGAAGCCGAGGTCTACGCCAGCGCCATCGCCGCCGTCGAAAGCCGCATCGCCCTGTGGGACGGCCTGCGCGTGAGCATGCGCGAACCCTTGACGGAGGTAGCCCAATGAACGCCGCCGACTATCAATCGTTCGCCGATGCCTGGGAAAGTCGCGCGACTATCCGCACTCGCCCGCGCCGCGTGCTGGAAAACGACGAGTGCCTGATCTATCCGCTCAGTCGACAACCGCTGGTGCTCAGCGAAACCTTTCTGCGCGACTGCCCCGAGCAGCGTGATTTCGCTCTGGTGCAGACGCTGTACAAGTTCATCAACGATGTGGTGATTTTCGAGACCGAAATCGTCGACAAAACCGCGCGCAGCATCGCCAAGAACCGCTTCGCCGTCGCGTTTCCTTTCGCTTGCCGTTATGACGCGATGACCGTCGTGGTCGATGAGGATTACCACGCCCTGGTGGCGATGGATTTCATGCAGCAAACGGTGGCCATGACCGGCATCGCGCCGATTCAGCTACCCGACGAAATCGAGCTGAGCCGAGCGATTCCCACGGCCGTGGCACTGGCGCCGGAACACCTGCGCAGCGCTGTGGAGCTGATTTGCGTGGCCATCGCCGAGAACACCGTGACCGGCGACGTCGCAGCGTTCGCCCGGGACGATACGGTCAAGCCATCGATCAAGGGCCTGATGGCCGACCACCTGCTCGACGAGGGCCGCCACTCCAGTTTCTGGGCGCGGATGGTGCGCATCTATTGGCACACCGCCAGCGACGCAGATCGCGCCACCATCGCGCAGATCCTGCCGGTGTTCATCGGCCATTACCTGACCAACGACATCCAGAAAGCCTTCGACCTGCGACTGATCGATGCCCTCCCGGTCAACGAAGCCACACGGCGTTCGCTCCGGGACGAAATCGCCGGCCTGGCCTTCCCGATCAATCGCCATCACCCGTTGGTGGGCAACATCGTCAAGTTCTTCCACAACAGCTCGCTGCTCGACACGCCATGCGTGCAGCACGCCCTGCGCGACTACCTGGTTTGAGGAGGCCGACATGAAACGTCTCGACATTTTGCTGATGGGCGCCAGCCAGGCCATGACCGACCTGGCGCAGGAACTTGAACAACACGGGCATACATTGACGCGCAGTGGCGCGGCGAAATCGACGATGGATTTGATCATCGACGATGGCTTCATTGCCGCCGGCGATTTCTGCGCAATCCCACACCTGCATCTGCGTTTAGGTATCGGTGCGCAGAGCGTTGCAGGTTTGCCGACACTCGATCTGCTGTGTTTCCTCGGCTCGTCGCTGATCAGCCGAGTGCCCATTGGCGATGAGCCGTCCGGCAACGGTCAGGCACTGCGACAAAGGGTGCTGACGCAGCTGGTGGACGAGGTTTCATTGCTGGTCAGCCGCTACTCCCGCGACACGGACTACTTCCAACAGGCCGCTACGGTGACTGCGCCGGATTTCGAACGGATGGAAAACCTGCTGTACCTCGACAGCCTGGCCTACGTCCATCGCCTCAACGCCACGGCGAATCCGGCGCTGCTGCAACAGGCACAAATCCCGCTGATCGAGCGCTTGCAACAGAGCCTGATCAATCACCCCGAGCGACCAGCGCTGCACCTCGCCGAACAGACGATCAGCTATCGCCAGTTACACGCCCATAGCCGGGCGATTCAACAGCGTTTGCAGCCCCTGCTCGACCAGCATCCACAACCGTGGGTGGTCGGCATCTGCCTGCCGAAAAGCCCTGCGCTGTTCGCCTCGATTCTGGCGATTCTCGGCAGCGGCGCGGTGTACTTGCCACTGGAGCCGAGCCATCCCTTGCAGCGCCAGCAATACATCCTGGAGAACGCCGGCGCCTTGCTGTTGCTGCATGACGGTGAACATCCGCTGAGCGAGAGGATGCCGGGGCTGAATGTCAGCCGTATCGACAGCCTCCACGCCGACCTTTCGCAACCGTTGATGCGCCAGCGCCCCGAACTCGATGCGCCGTGCATGGCGCTCTACACCTCGGGCACCACCGGACACCCGAAGGGTGTGCTGCTCAGTCAAGCGAACCTCGCGCACTTCACTGCGTGGTACGCCGACTACACGCAAATGCAGGCCGAGAGTCGGGTTTTGCAGTTCTCTTCGCTGAGTTTCGACTCGTCGCTGATCGACATCTTCCCGACCCTGCTCATGGGCGCCGAACTGGTGGTGCCCGATGACACGCAACGGCGCGATCCGCTGCAACTGGTCGCACTGATCCGCCGCCGACAATTGACCCACGCCTTCCTGCCGCCAGCACTGTTGAGCATCCTGCCGCTGGAGCAACTGCAAGGCGTGCAACAGGTGATGACCGGCGGTGATGTCTGCGAGCCATTCGTCATCGAGCAACTCACGCGTCAGGGCAAACTGCACAACCTCTACGGTCCCACCGAAGCCACGGTGCTGATCACCGCCCGGCAACTCAAACCCGGCGACAGCAACCGCACCCTCGGCGCGCCGATCGCCAACAGCCAGGTGCTGATTCTCGATGATGATCTGCAACCGGTGATCGAGCAGACCGTGGGCGAACTTTTCATCGTCGGCCCCGGTGTCTGCCTCGGTTACCTGAACAATCCGCAGCAGACCGCCGAGCGCTATCTGACCTTGGAGCTACCGGACGGCCAGCAGTTGCGCGCTTACCGCAGCGGCGACATGGCCAAGTGGGGCGAGCACGGCATCGAGCTGTGCGGCCGGCGCGACAATCAGGTGAAGATCCGCGGTTTCCGGGTCGAGCCGGAAGAGATCGAGCGCTGTCTGCGCGAGAGCCAGTTGTACCGACAAATCGCTGTGGTGATCGACAGTCAGCGGCGGATTCTGGCGTTCCTCGCCCTGCCTCAATCAGACGACGCTCGCGATGCCCTGAAGGCCCACGCGCAGCAATTTCTGCCGGACTACATGCAGCCGGTGGCGTGGACCGAACTGCCGAACATGCCGTTCGCCAGCAATGGCAAGGTCGACCGCAAAGCGCTGCTGGAACTGCCGGTGAACGTGCAGGACAGCGGCCCGAAATGCCTGCCGGCCAATGAAGACGAAGCACTGCTGCTGGAGATCTGGGCCGAGTTGCTGGAATTGCCGACCAGCGACATTTCCACCGACGAGAGTTTCTTCAATCTCGGTGGCCATTCGATTCTGTTGTCGCGGATGTTGCTGCGCTTGCGTGAAGAATTCGGCCGCAGCATCTCGATCAATCGCTTCATCGAACTGCCGACTCTCATCAAACTCGCCACGCTGGTGCGCGGCACCGATGACAGCGCCGTGCTCAGCGCCCAGGCCATGGCCGATGCTGAGCGGGCGCTGGATATCGAACCGCTGCCGATAAGCCGTATGGGCGATGTGCACAAGGTGATCGTCACCGGTGCCAACAGTTTTGTCGGTGTGCATATCGTCGAGGCGCTGCTCGGTTGGGGCGCCAGCGAAGTGGCCTGCCTGGTGCGCGACGGTGCCGAACAAACAGCGGCGCAGCGCTTTGCTCAGGCACTGCGCGAGAACCGCCTCGAGCATCTGGACCTGAGTCGGGTGCGGGTTTACGCGGCGGATATTGCGCGTCCGCAATTGGGCCTGAGCGACGTGGATTATCAGCGGCTGGATCAACAGTTCGGCGCACTGGTGCACAACGCTGCCAACGTCAATCACGTGCTCGATTACGAGTCACTGGCGGCGGACAACGTCGAGCCGATTTTCGAACTGCTGCGCCTCTGCGAAGGGCGCAGCAAAAAGGTCTTCAATTTCGTCTCGACGCTATCGGCTTCAAGCACGGTCGATGACGCGGGCCGGGTGCTGGAACTGCCCGCCGCGCCTACGCCGCCGATCTACATTCGCAACGGCTACAACCTGTCGAAATGGGTCGGTGAACGCATCCTTGAACGGGCGCGAACGCTTGGGGTACGAGTCAATCTGTACCGCCCCGGCAACATCAGTTTCAACAGCCTCAGTGGCGTCTGCCAGCCACATAAAAACCGCTTGATGCTGATGCTCAAAGGCTCGATCCAGCTCGGGCAGGTGCCGGCCTTCGCGCTGAACTTCGACCTGATGCCGGTGGACTTTCTCGCCCGCTTCATAGCCTTCCACGCCAGCCGTTATTCGGCGCAACGCGCAGTGTTCAACCTGCACAACCCCGAGCCATTGAGCTGGGACGCCTACGTCGCCTCGTTTCGCGATACCGGCAGCGAGTTCTCGCTGGTCAGCGTCGCCGACTGGCAGCAGCAACTGGGGCGAGTCGATGCCGACAACGCGCTGTTCGGCGTGCTCGGTTTCTACCTCAACGGCTTCGAGGAAGACATCGGCGACATCTCCCTGATCGGCCACGCCAACGCCGAGGCCGGCATCCAGCAGATGGGCGCGCACTACCCGGAAAAATCCCCGGCGCTGCTGCGTCGTGGCTGCGATTACCTGAAAGAAATCAACTTCATCTAGTTCATCAAAAAGGAGCAACACCATGAGCACTCTGCAACCCGACACCCTGATCAAGAACCCTCACGGCTGCCACGTTGTGTCTTCGGTAGAAGTGCCGACAGACGCCGCGCAAGTCTGGGCAGTGGTCGGCAACTTCGGCGGTTTCGATCAATTCATCCCGGCGCTGTCGCACATTGAATTGACCGGCGAGGGCGTGTCCTCGCTGCGCAAGAAATGCTTCAAGGACGGCAACGTGGTGGTCGAGCAACTCAACTCCCGCGATGAACAGGCGCGGAGCATGACCTGGACAACGATCTACAACACCTTGGGCGTGGCCAATCTGTGGGCGGCGATGAATGTGGAGCCGTTGGGTGCGGGGAAGTCGCGGGCGACCTGGACGATCATTGCCGAGCCTGCCAGCGGTGGGGCCGAGGCGCTGCCGGGGTTCAAGGATTTTGTGCAGGGGTTTGCCGATGATGCGATGGGGAATGTTTTGAAGCTGTTTGTTTAATGCTTTGGTTTGGCGGTGACTGAGCTACCGTTATCGCTGGCAAGCCAGCTCCCACAGAGTCCAAGTCGTTCACACATTTCGTGTTCGCCAAGAATCCTGTGGGAGCGGGCTTGCCCGCGATGAACGATAACGCGGTCTGACTTCAGGTCAGATTTTGAAACTGTCGACCAACTGCTTCAGGCGGTTGGCCTGCTGCGACAACGCATCACAATCCTTCAACGTTTCGTTGAGGTTGGCCACGCTTTGCTGGTTCAACAGGTTGATCTGGTTAACGTCGACGTTGAGGGTTTCCACCACCGCGGTCTGCTCTTCAGTGGCGGCCGCTACCGACTGGTTCATACCGTCGATTTCGCCAATGCGCTGGGTCACGCTGACCAGACGCAGACCGGCCTGGTTGGCCACTTCAACGCTCTGCTCGCTGGACGCCTGACTGGCGTTCATGGTGGTCACCGCTTCACGCGAACCGACCTGCAACGAAGTGATCATCTTGTGGATCTCTTCCGCCGACTCCTGGGTGCGATGGGCAAGGTTACGCACCTCGTCCGCCACCACCGCAAAGCCACGCCCGGCTTCACCGGCACGTGCCGCTTCGATGGCCGCGTTGAGCGCCAACAGGTTGGTCTGCTGCGAGATGCCTTTGATCACATCGAGGATGTGTCCGATGTTGTCGGTGCTGGCATTCAGGGTTTCGATCTGGGTGCACGACAGGCTGATCTTCTGCGACAACTCGGTCATTGCCAGTATGGTTTGCTCAACCACTTGGCGACCGTCATCGGCCTGCTCGCTCGCGCCGCTGGCGTGCTGCGAAGCATCGGCGGCGTTGCGGGCGATTTCCTGAGTGGCGGCGCCCAGTTCGTTGATCGCCGCGGCCACGCTGTTGGTGCGCGCACTCTGTTCGTCCGAACCGACGATGGAAGCGTTGGACGACGCCATCACCCGTTGCGACAGGTCATGAACCTGACGGGTTGCCGAAGACACTTCAGAAATCGACGCGTGAATCCGTTCAACGAATTGGTTGAACGAGCTGCCCAGTTCGCCGAATTCGTCTTTGCTTTCTACGACCAGACGACGAGTCAGATCGCCCTCGCCCTGAGCGATGTCCTGCATCGCGCGGCCCATGGTGGTCAGCGGACGCATCAACACGTTGATCAACAGGCTCAACAGCAGCGCAATTGCGCCCACCGCAACGAACATGGCAATCAGCGCCGAAGTACGGAACTGGCTGAGTGCGGCGTAGGCTTTATCGCGATCGATCGACAGACCGATGTACCACTGAGCATTCGGCAAATCGCTGACCGGGGTGAACGACAGGATGCGTTCCTGGCCGTTGAGCAGCACGTTCTGGTTGCCCTTCTCGATGCGTACGCTGGAGTTCGGATAGATGTCCTTCAGGTTCTTCATCACCTGATCTTTGTCCGGGCTGACGATCACCTGACCATCGGCACTAACCAGGAACGCATGGCCGAGGCCACCGAAGTCCACCGAGTTGATGATCTTTACCAGGGTTTCCAGGCTCAGGTCACCACCGACCACACCGAGCAGTTCGCCGTTCTTCTTCACCGGCATGGCGATGGTCACCACCAGGCCACCGACCGCCGCCATGTACGGCGGCGTCAGCATGGTTTTGTCGGCGATTACCGCCTGCTTGTACCAAGGACGCTGACGTGGGTCATAGCCGTCCGGCATCTTCGCGTCAGGGCGCTGGGTGAATACACCGTTGGCCTGGCCGACGTAGGTGAACTGGAAGTTCGAGGTGAAGGCCGGTTGATCAACCAGGCCCGGGAAATCGGCATCCTTGCCCTGATGGGCAACGTTCTGCGCAAGGTTTTCCAACACCAGAATCCGCCCGCTCATCCAGTTCTGCACGCTGCTGGCGGTCAGATCACCGGCCTGCTGCACGGAGGATTGGAGGTTCTGGCGAATGGTGTTTCGCTGCAGATAGTCGTTGTAGAGCGTGAATAAAGCGAAAGCCAGGACCACGACGCCCGAGGCGGCCAACAGGATTTTATGGCTGAACTTGAGATTCATTTCATGGGACTTCTTATGCAAAAGTGGGGATGCGTTCCGGGATGCAACATTCCATGTACAGCGCAGGCAGCGTTCTTCTGGCTGCTCTGATTTGGTGCACGCATGTCTCACCAGTCTGTCGGCACGAGTCGGAGAAATCTTAGCGCTGTGCGGAAAATGGATGGTATTTGCGGAAGATTCCCGCCGAACGGCGTGCTAGAGCGTTCGCCGCGTGGTTTTTTTGACTGATGCCTGGGCGCCAGTTGCATATTCTGTAAGCTTTAAGGGCAGTCTGACCATCGAGTCCTGAGTGGCGCCCTACGCGAGTCTGAATTTTTGCTACATGCGCGAAGCGCAACGTCGCAGCAACAGCCCAACAGCCTGCTATCAGTTCCAAGCGAATGCGTTGTGCATAAAAAAGCCAGCCCTTGAAGTTCAGGGGCTGGCTTTGTCATATCTGGGAGCAGATTTTCATGCTTGTATTCGATCATTGGTATCAGCGGACAAGTAATGTTCGCAAACTTGGATGTTTTGATTGAGGACTATCAGGGATTGGCGTCTACATCTGGTGTGCCGTATCAGCAAGGCTCGCAAAGCTGTTTGATCGTCTACTTTTAGCAAGCCTGTAAACGAGAAAACCCCTGTCTGCGTTAGCAGACAGGGGTCTCGGAATTCAATCTTGACGATGACCTACTCTCACATGGGGAAACCCCACACTACCATCGGCGATGCATCGTTTCACTGCTGAGTTCGGGATGGGATCAGGTGGTTCCAACGCTCTATGGTCGTCAAGAAATTCTGTATCTGGCCCGTCAACACGGTAACGAGCCAGCAAAAATCGGTACTTCTACTAAAACAAAACCCCAATTGCTTTCGCAATTGGGGTTTCGGAATTTAATCTTGACGATGACCTACTCTCACATGGGGAAACCCCACACTACCATCGGCGATGCATCGTTTCACTGCTGAGTTCGGGATGGGATCAGGTGGTTCCAACGCTCTATGGTCGTCAAGAAATTCGGGTACTGAGTCGTGACCGGTTGGCCTCGCTTCAGCAAATTGGGTATGTGACAGCTGTCGGTGTTTTGTGAACATCGAACTTTCGGTTCGTTTCGTCTTCACACACCGCAATCTGGCCTTTCGACGCAAATTGCTTGGGTGTTATATGGTCAAGCCTCACGGGCAATTAGTATTGGTTAGCTCAACGCCTCACAGCGCTTACACACCCAACCTATCAACGTCGTAGTCTTCGACGGCCCTTCAGGGAACTCAAGGTTCCAGTGAGATCTCATCTTGAGGCAAGTTTCCCGCTTAGATGCTTTCAGCGGTTATCTTTCCCGAACATAGCTACCCGGCAATGCCACTGGCGTGACAACCGGAACACCAGAGGTTCGTCCACTCCGGTCCTCTCGTACTAGGAGCAGCCCCTCTCAAATCTCAAACGTCCACGGCAGATAGGGACCGAACTGTCTCACGACGTTCTAAACCCAGCTCGCGTACCACTTTAAATGGCGAACAGCCATACCCTTGGGACCGGCTTCAGCCCCAGGATGTGATGAGCCGACATCGAGGTGCCAAACACCGCCGTCGATATGAACTCTTGGGCGGTATCAGCCTGTTATCCCCGGAGTACCTTTTATCCGTTGAGCGATGGCCCTTCCATACAGAACCACCGGATCACTAAGACCTACTTTCGTACCTGCTCGACGTGTCTGTCTCGCAGTCAAGCGCGCTTTTGCCTTTATACTCTACGACCGATTTCCGACCGGTCTGAGCGCACCTTCGTACTCCTCCGTTACTCTTTAGGAGGAGACCGCCCCAGTCAAACTACCCACCATACACTGTCCTCGATCCGGATAACGGACCTGAGTTAGAACCTCAAAGTTGCCAGGGTGGTATTTCAAGGTTGGCTCCACGCGAACTGGCGTCCACGCTTCAAAGCCTCCCACCTATCCTACACAAGCAAATTCAAAGTCCAGTGCAAAGCTATAGTAAAGGTTCACGGGGTCTTTCCGTCTAGCCGCGGATACACTGCATCTTCACAGCGATTTCAATTTCACTGAGTCTCGGGTGGAGACAGCGCCGCCATCGTTACGCCATTCGTGCAGGTCGGAACTTACCCGACAAGGAATTTCGCTACCTTAGGACCGTTATAGTTACGGCCGCCGTTTACCGGGGCTTCGATCAAGAGCTTCGCGTTAGCTAACCCCATCAATTAACCTTCCGGCACCGGGCAGGCGTCACACCCTATACGTCCACTTTCGTGTTTGCAGAGTGCTGTGTTTTTAATAAACAGTCGCAGCGGCCTGGTATCTTCGACCGGCATGAGCTTACGGAGCAAGTCCTTCACCCTCACCGGCGCACCTTCTCCCGAAGTTACGGTGCCATTTTGCCTAGTTCCTTCACCCGAGTTCTCTCAAGCGCCTTGGTATTCTCTACCCAACCACCTGTGTCGGTTTGGGGTACGGTTCCTGGTTACCTGAAGCTTAGAAGCTTTTCTTGGAAGCATGGCATCAACCACTTCGTCATCTAAAAGATGACTCGTCATCAGCTCTCGGCCTTAGAATCCCGGATTTACCTAAGATTCCAGCCTACCACCTTAAACTTGGACAACCAACGCCAAGCTGGCCTAGCCTTCTCCGTCCCTCCATCGCAATAACCAGAAGTACAGGAATATTAACCTGTTTTCCATCGACTACGCTTTTCAGCCTCGCCTTAGGGACCGACTAACCCTGCGTCGATTAACGTTGCGCAGGAAACCTTGGTCTTTCGGCGTGGGTGTTTTTCACACCCATTGTCGTTACTCATGTCAGCATTCGCACTTCTGATACCTCCAGCAAGCTTCTCAACTCACCTTCACAGGCTTACAGAACGCTCCTCTACCGCATCATCCTAAGATGATACCCGTAGCTTCGGTGTATGGTTTGAGCCCCGTTACATCTTCCGCGCAGGCCGACTCGACTAGTGAGCTATTACGCTTTCTTTAAAGGGTGGCTGCTTCTAAGCCAACCTCCTAG
>NZ_CP166808.1:0-127500 GCF_059716145.1 Pseudomonas sp. LBUM1648 | reverse complement strand
CCAACTTAACAAACCACCTACGCGCGCTTTACGCCCAGTAATTCCGATTAACGCTTGCACCCTCTGTATTACCGCGGCTGCTGGCACAGAGTTAGCCGGTGCTTATTCTGTCGGTAACGTCAAAACACTAACGTATTAGGTTAATGCCCTTCCTCCCAACTTAAAGTGCTTTACAATCCGAAGACCTTCTTCACACACGCGGCATGGCTGGATCAGGCTTTCGCCCATTGTCCAATATTCCCCACTGCTGCCTCCCGTAGGAGTCTGGACCGTGTCTCAGTTCCAGTGTGACTGATCATCCTCTCAGACCAGTTACGGATCGTCGCCTTGGTGAGCCATTACCTCACCAACTAGCTAATCCGACCTAGGCTCATCTGATAGCGCAAGGCCCGAAGGTCCCCTGCTTTCTCCCGTAGGACGTATGCGGTATTAGCGTTCCTTTCGAAACGTTGTCCCCCACTACCAGGCAGATTCCTAGGCATTACTCACCCGTCCGCCGCTGAATCCAGGAGCAAGCTCCTCTCATCCGCTCGACTTGCATGTGTTAGGCCTGCCGCCAGCGTTCAATCTGAGCCATGATCAAACTCTTCAGTTCAAACATCTTTGGGTTTTTAAGAAACCCTAAACTTGGCTCAGCAATCGTTGGTTACATCTTTGATTTCTCGCGGAGTAACTTGTGATGCTGATAATCTTGTTGACTATCAGTCTGACTCCACAAGCACCCACACGAATTGCTTGATTCAGTTGTTAAAGAGCGGTTGGTTAAGATCTTTCGTCTCAACCGAGGCGCGCATTCTACAGCAGCCTCATTTGCTGTCAAGTGATTATTTTCAGAAGTTTTCGAAGAATTCTTCAACAACTTCAACCACTTGCGCTTCCGATCTCTCGTTAGCGGGAGGCGAATTCTACAGCGTTACTCGCTGCTGTCAACACCTCTTTTTCTCCGCTTTCGACCGAGAAGATCGAACCGTTAAAAGAGCCAAACATCACCGCTCTTTCAACTCCTTCCAGGCTTCGATGAACTGAAGCAACCCGCTGCCGAAAACCGTATAACTCATTGAATCTCAAGGAGTTTTCCGTTTCGACTGCGCCGGAAGTGGGGCGAATTATAGACTTCCAGAATCTGCCGTCAACCACTAATTTCGCTTTTCTTTCAATCACTTGCAGATCGGTTAAAAAACACCCAAATTCTTCTCTATATAGGAAGCAAACGGTATTCCTTCTATATAGAAGGAATCGTCAGAGCACTCCTCCCTCCTTCAACGCGGCAACCGCACCCGCGCCCAAGCCCAGTACCCGCTGCAAAACCTCCAGCGTGTGCTCGCCCAATAAAGGAGGCGCCCGGTGATACTCGACCGGCGTCTCAGACATCCGGATAGGGCTGGCCACCTGAGGCACCATCCCCGCCAACGCATGCGGCAACTCAATCGCCAACCCACGCGCCTTCACTTGCGGATCCTCGAACACCTGGGACAGATCATTGATCGGTCCACACGGCACACCAGCCTGCTCCAACTGGGCCACCCATTCAGCCGTGGTCTTGAACACCGTCGCCTGCCGGATGAGGGGAATCAACACCGCCCGGTTCGCCACCCTCAGCTTATTAGTAGTGAAACGCGGATCATCAGCCCACTGTGGCTGCCCCGCCACTTCAGCGAACTTGCGGAATTGCCCGTCATTACCCACGGTCAGAATGAAATCACCATCAGCCGTCGGGAAATCCTGATAAGGCACGATGTTGGGATGTGCGTTACCAAGACGCTTGGGCGCATTGCCCGTAGTCAGGTAGTTCATCGCCTGGTTAGCCAGGCAGGCGACCTGCACATCCAGCAATGCCATATCAATGTGCTGGCCACCGCCATCGTGATCGCGATGAGCCAGTGCCGCGAGGATCGCCACCGCTGAATAAAGACCGGTCAGAATATCCGTCAGCGCCACACCGACCTTCACCGGCCCGGCGCCCTCATCACCCTCAGGCCGACCGGTCAGACTCATCAGCCCGCCCAGCCCCTGGATCATGAAGTCATAGCCCGCGCGCTTGGCGTAAGGCCCGGTCTGACCAAACCCCGTGATCGAGCAATAAATCAGATCCGGATTGATCGCCTTCAGCGATTCATAATCCAATCCATAAGCCGCCAGTCCACCCACCTTGAAGTTCTCGATCAGGATGTCGGACTTGGCCGCCAGCTCCCGCACAAGCTTCTGCCCTTCCGGGCGGGTGAAGTCGATGGTCACCGATTGCTTGTTGCGGTTGGCCGACAGGTAGTAAGCAGCTTCAGACGTGTTCTCGCCATAAGCATCTTTAAGGAACGGCGGCCCCCAGGCGCGCGTGTCGTCACCATTGCCCGGGCGCTCGACCTTGATCACTTCGGCGCCAAGGTCGGCGAGGATCTGCCCGGCCCACGGCCCGGCCAATACTCGCGATAAATCCAGTACCCGCAGATGCGACAGCGCGCCCATGGTCGCTCTCCTATTAATAGAACGCCTGCAGACCGGTTTGCGCACGCCCCAGGATCAACGCGTGAACGTCGTGGGTCCCTTCATAGGTATTCACCACTTCCAGGTTAACCAGATGACGGGCCACGCCGAACTCATCGGAGATACCGTTGCCGCCCAACATGTCGCGCGCCATACGGGCGATATCGAGCGACTTGCCGCACGAGTTGCGCTTCATGATCGAAGTGATTTCCACGGCAGCCGTGCCTTCATCCTTCATGCGACCCAGACGCAGGCAGCCTTGCAGCGCCAGAGTGATCTCGGTCTGCATGTCGGCCAGCTTCTTCTGGATCAACTGAGTGGCAGCCAATGGGCGACCGAACTGGTGGCGATCCAGGGTGTATTGGCGGGCGGTGTGCCAGCAGAACTCAGCAGCACCCAGTGCGCCCCAGGAAATGCCGTAACGCGCGGAGTTGAGGCAGGTGAATGGACCTTTCAGACCGCGCACGTCCGGGAAGATGTTTTCTTCCGGTACGAATACGTTGTCCATCACGATCTCACCGGTGATCGAAGCACGCAGGCCGACCTTGCCGTGAATCGCCGGCGCACTCAGCCCCTTCCAGCCCTTCTCCAGTACGAAGCCTCGAATGTCGCCGGCATCGTCCTTGGCCCACACCACGAACACATCGGCGATCGGGCTGTTGGTGATCCACATTTTCGCGCCGGTCAGGCTGTAGCCACCGTCGACCTTGCGTGCGCGAGTAATCATCGCTCCCGGGTCAGAACCGTGGTTAGGCTCGGTCAGTCCGAAGCAACCGATCCATTCGCCGGACGCCAGTTTAGGAAGGTATTTCTGTTTCTGGGCTTCGGTGCCGAATTCGTTGATCGGCACCATCACCAGCGAGGACTGCACGCTCATCATCGAACGATAGCCGGAATCGACACGCTCCACTTCACGGGCAATCAAGCCGTAGCTGACATAGTTGAGGCCGCTGCCACCGTATTGCTCAGGGATGGTTGCACCCAACAGGCCGACTTCGCCCATCTCACGGAAGATCGCCGGGTCAGTCTTCTCATGGCGGAAGGCTTCCAGGACACGCGGTGCGAGGCTCTGTTGAGCGAACTGCTCGGCGGTGTCGCGGATCATGCGCTCTTCCTCGGTGAGCTGTTGATCCAGCAGCAGGGGATCGATCCAGTTGAAGCTAGCTTTACCGCCCATGAGTGTGTCCTCGCAAATCGGGTGAATTAACGTGGCATTGATCCTAGGCGCGGTTAGCCGTCGCAGCAAACGAGGATTTCGCATTCTGTTGTGCTAATTTCTCACTCCGAAACGTCGCTGAATGCCTTTTACGCGGCGCATTAGTGAGATTGACGTATATGCGCAGGAAGATCCCTAGCACCACCGCCCTGATCAGCTTCGAAGCCGCCGCTCGCCACGAGAGCTTCACCAAGGCCGCCGAAGAACTTTCACTCACGCAGGGCGCCATTTGCCGACAGATCGCCAGCCTTGAGGACTTCCTCAGCGTGGAACTGTTCCGACGCTCACGACGCGGTGTGAAGCTGACCGAAGCAGGACTTTCCTACAGCCGCCGGGTGGCCACGCAACTCGATGCGGTAGAGCGCGATACGTTGTCAGTGATGGGCCAGCAGGGCACCAATGTGATCGAATTGGCGGTGGTGCCGACCTTCGGCACCCAATGGCTGCTGCCAAGGCTCAAGGATTTCCAGCTCAAGCACCCGGAAGTCACCGTCAACCTCACCAACCGCACTCGCCCGTTCCTGTTTGCCGATACCGACTTCGACGCGGCGATCTACTTTGGCGATGCTGACTGGTCCGGTACCGAATCCCACAGGCTGATGGGCGAAAATCCGATGCCGGTGTGCAGCCCCGCCCTACTCGGCAACAAGACACATCTGACAGCCGATGAGATTGCCGAACTACCACTTCTACAGCAGACCACTCGCCCTTACGCTTGGCGCCAGTGGTTCTACTCGCAACACCTGAATATCCCTCGCGACATGACAGGCCCGCGCTACGAGCTATTCTCCATGCTGGCTCAGGCGGCCATGCACGACATGGGTATCGCGCTGATCCCACCGTTCCTGATCCAGCGCGAATTGGCCGAGAACCGCTTGGTGATTGCCAACCCGCAGGCACTCTCCAGCATCAAGGCGTATTACCTGATGATTCCGGAGCGAAAGGTCGAATCGGCGTCTCTGAAGGCATTTCGCGACTGGTTGGTAAATCAAGCGCAGAGCTACAGCCTAGAGGGATAGAGGCTCACAGCCATACCTAACCCCGTAGTCAGAAAACCAAAAGCCCTACAGATATAAGTATTTGTCGCATATTCAGCGACTGTATCCGAAAGTCGTACAGACGTCCCACAAGCGCCTGCCGACGTGGCTTTGAGCCTTCACGCGCGACTCATCACGGCTTATTCACGTCGCCGATGAGAAATTTTTTCAAATTCAGCCAGAATCCTTACAAGGCACGGCCTGCAAGGGATTCAACCGGTTATCTGCGACATTCGGTCACGGGATGACTTGTAGTTAATTTTCCGTCACCCGTCATAATCCCTTGAAGGGCATAAAGTTCGCCTGCAAAATGCCGCGCCCCGCCCTGATTTGGCGGGATCGTGCTGATCGGCCGCCCCAGTCGCACCATCCGCAGTGCCTGGGTTTACTCAATAAGATCACGCAGGAGATTTGACGTGCACATTGGTGTTCCTCTCGAAACCCAGACCGGTGAAACAAGGGTTGCTGCAACCCCGGAAACCATTAAAAAGCTGATCAGCCAAGGTCATAAGGTCACTGTGCAAACCGGCGCCGGCGTTAAAGCCAGTGTTGTCGACAGTGCCTATGAAGCGGCAGGCGCAACCATTGGCAGTGCCAACGATGCGTTTGGCGCCGAGCTGATTCTCAAAGTGGTCGCCCCAAGCGACGCCGAACTGACGCTGATCAAGCGCGGCACGGTGCTGGTTGGCATGCTCAACCCGTTCAACAACGAAACCATCGCCAAAATGGCCGAGTGCGGGATTACCGCGTTCGCCCTGGAAGCGGCGCCGCGTACCTCTCGGGCGCAGAGTCTCGATGTGTTGTCGTCCCAGGCGAACATTGCCGGTTATAAAGCTGTGTTGCTGGCCGCTCACTACTATCCACGCTTCATGCCGATGCTGATGACTGCTGCGGGCACCGTGAAAGCGGCGCGCGTGCTGATTCTCGGTGCCGGTGTGGCCGGGTTGCAGGCGATTGCCACGGCGAAACGTCTGGGTGCGGTGATCGAAGCGTCTGACGTGCGTCCGGCGGTGAAGGAGCAGATCGAATCCCTCGGCGCCAAGTTTGTCGACGTGCCTTACGAGACCGATGAAGAGCGCGAATGCGCGGTCGGTGTCGGCGGCTATGCGCGGCCGATGCCAGCGAGCTGGATGCAGCGTCAGGCCCAGGCCGTACATGAACGCGCCAAGCAGGCCGACATTGTCATCACCACTGCACTGATTCCGGGCCGCAAGGCGCCGACGCTGTTGAGCGCGGAGACAGTGGCGCAGATGAAACCGGGTTCGGTGGTGATCGACCTCGCCGCCGCGCAGGGCGGCAACTGCCCGCTGACCGTGGCCGACCAGATCGTGATCGAGAACGGCGTAACCATCGCCGGCCCGACCAATCTGGCCGGTGAAGTCGCGGCAGACGCCTCGGCGCTGTATGCACGCAACCTGCTGGACTTCCTGAAGCTGGTCTTCACTAAAGAAGGTCAGTTCGACGTCAACCTCGAAGACGACATCGTCGCCGCGTGCCTGATGTGCCGCGACGGCCAAGTCATCCGCAAAAACGCCTAAGCAGGGATTCAGACGATGGAAGAGCTTATCTCCCCCGGTATCTACAACCTGATCATCTTCGTGCTGGCGATTTATGTCGGTTACCACGTGGTCTGGAACGTTACACCTGCGCTGCACACGCCTTTGATGGCCGTCACCAACGCCATTTCCGCGATCGTGATTGTCGGCGCCATGCTGGCCGCCGCTCTGACCGTTACGCCGCTGGGCAAAACCATGGGCACCCTGGCCGTGGCACTGGCTGCGGTCAATGTGTTCGGTGGCTTCCTGGTCACTCGCCGCATGCTTGAGATGTTCAAGAAGAAAGCCCCGAAAGTAAAAGAAGAGGCGCCGAAGTAATGAGCATGAATCTCGTCACGACGCTCTACCTGATCGCGTCGATCTGCTTTATCCAGGCCCTCAAAGGCCTGTCGCACCCGACCACTTCGCGGCGCGGCAACCTGTTCGGCATGCTCGGCATGGCGCTGGCCATCCTCACCACCGTCGGCCTCATTTATAAGCTCGGCGCTGAGCTGGCGACTGCAGGTATCGGTTATGTGATCGTCGGCCTGCTGATCGGCGGCACTGCCGGCTCGATCATGGCCAAGCGCGTTGAAATGACCAAGATGCCGGAACTGGTCGCCTTCATGCACAGCATGATCGGCCTTGCGGCTGTGTTCATCGCCATTGCGGCGGTGGTCGAGCCACAATCGCTGGGCATCGTCAAACAGCTGGGCGACGCTATTCCAGCGGGCAACCGTCTGGAGCTGTTCTTGGGCGCGGCGATTGGTGCAATCACCTTCTCCGGTTCGGTGATCGCTTTCGGCAAGCTGTCGGGCAAGTACAAGTTCCGTCTGTTCCAAGGCGCACCGGTACAGTTCGCCGGTCAGCACAAGCTGAACGCTGTACTGGGCCTGGCCACGCTGGCACTCGGCTTGACCTTTATGTTCACCGGCAACCTCACCGCGTTCGCGCTGATGCTGGCGCTGGCATTCGTGATGGGCGTGCTGATCATCATCCCTATCGGCGGCGCCGACATGCCGGTGGTGGTATCGATGCTCAACAGCTATTCCGGCTGGGCGGCGGCAGGTATCGGCTTCTCGCTGAACAACTCGATGCTGATCATCGCCGGTTCGCTGGTGGGCTCGAGCGGTGCGATCCTCTCGTACATCATGTGCAAGGCGATGAACCGCTCCTTCTTTAATGTACTGCTCGGCGGTTTCGGCAATACGGTGGACGCTGGCCCGGCCGGTGCGAAAGAAGCGCGTCCGGTGAAGTCCGGTTCGGCTGATGACGCAACCTTCCTGCTAACCAACGCCGACACCGTGATTATCGTGCCGGGCTACGGTCTGGCGGTGGCGCGCGCGCAGCATGCACTGAAAGAGCTGACCGAGAAGCTGACTCACCGTGGCGTGACCGTGAAGTACGCGATCCACCCAGTGGCCGGGCGCATGCCTGGGCACATGAACGTCCTGCTCGCCGAGGCCGAAGTGCCTTACGACCAAGTGTTCGAGATGGAAGACATCAACTCCGAGTTCGGTCAGGCAGACGTGGTGCTGGTGCTCGGCGCGAACGACGTGGTCAACCCGGCCGCGAAGAACGATCCGAAGTCGCCGATTGCCGGCATGCCGATTCTCGAAGCATTCAAGGCCAAGACCATCATCGTCAACAAGCGCTCGATGGCCAGCGGCTATGCCGGTCTGGACAACGAACTGTTCTATCTTGACAAGACCATGATGGTTTTCGGCGACGCGAAAAAAGTCATCGAAGACATGGTCAAAGCGGTCGAGTAACTCTGCACTGCAACATCGAACGCCCCGACTTGTCGGGGCGTTTTTGTTTGCGCAAAGCGTCGGACAATATGCCGCGTTGTTGCAGATCCGGTAACGATGTTTTACTTGAAAGCCGCTAAATAGACGCCTCTTTTGCGACCTTGGTAGCGGGACAGGCGCCCGTCAAATTCACTAGACTGCGCATCCTGCTACTCGCTACCCGAGAAAATAATCCATGTACCGTGACCGTATTCGCCTGCCTTCGTTGTTGGATAAAGTGATGAGCGCCGCCGACGCCGCCGCACTGATCGAAGATGGCATGACCGTCGGCATGAGCGGCTTCACCCGCGCCGGCGAAGCCAAAGCCGTCCCTCATGCACTGGCTGAGCGAGCCAAGGTCACGCCGCTGAAAATCAGCCTGATGACTGGCGCGAGTCTGGGCAACGACCTCGACAAGCAACTGACCGAGGCAGGCGTCCTGTCGCGCCGTATGCCGTTCCAGGTCGATAGCACCTTGCGCAAGGCGATCAACGCCGGCCAAGTCATGTTCATTGACCAGCACCTTTCGGAAACCGTCGAGCAACTGCGCAACCAGCAACTGAAGCTGCCGGACATCGCCGTGATTGAAGCCGTGGCCATCACCGAACAGGGCCACATCGTGCCGACCACCTCCGTGGGCAACTCGGCGAGCTTCGCGATTTTCGCCAAGCAGGTGATCGTCGAGATCAACCTGGCGCACAACGCCAACCTCGAAGGCCTGCATGACATCTATATCCCGACCTATCGTCCGACGCGCACGCCGATCCCGCTGGTAAAAGTCGACGACCGTATCGGCAGCACCGCGATCCCGATTCCGCCGGAGAAGATCGTCGCCATTGTCATCACCCAGCAAGCGGATTCGCCTTCGACCGTGTCGTCGCCGGATGTCGACACCAACGCCATCGCCGACCACTTGATCACCTTCTTCAAGCAGGAAGTCGATGCCGGGCGCATGACCAACAAACTCGGCCCGTTGCAGGCCGGGATCGGCAACATCGCCAACGCGGTGATGTGCGGCCTGATCGACTCGCCGTTCGAAGACCTGACCATGTACTCCGAAGTGCTGCAGGATTCGACGTTCGATCTGATTGATGCCGGCAAGCTGAGCTTCGCCTCGGGCAGTTCGATCACCTTGTCGGAACGTCGCAACAGCGACGTGTTCGGCAATCTGGAGAAGTACAAGGACAAACTGGTTCTACGCCCACAGGAGATTTCCAACCATCCGGAAGTGGTGCGGCGCCTGGGCATCATCGGGATCAACACGGCGCTGGAGTTCGACATCTACGGCAACGTCAACTCCACCCACGTCTGCGGCACACGGATGATGAACGGCATCGGCGGCTCCGGCGACTTCGCGCGCAACGCGCATCTGGCGGTGTTCGTGACCAAGTCGATTGCCAAGGGCGGCGCGATTTCCAGCGTGGTGCCGATGGTCAGCCACGTTGACCACACCGAGCATGACGTCGACATTTTGGTGACCGAAGTGGGTCTGGCAGATCTGCGCGGCCTGGCACCTCGGGAGCGTGCGCGGGTGATCATCGACAATTGTGTGCACCCTGATTATCGCCAGGCGTTGAATGATTACTTCACTGCAGCCTGTGCAATCGGCGGTCACACCCCGCACATCCTGCGCGAAGCGTTGAGCTGGCATATCAACCTGGAAGAAACCGGGCGCATGCTGAAGGTGTAATTCGCACAGATATTCCACTGGCGCAAACACAGCTTGCGTCAGTGGGATTCTAAAAACCCCAGACCTGCCAAAAACTGTACTGCTGTACCGGTCTATTCCTACAGCTATTCCCTACAAATTCTTCGAAATCAGGTTAAAACGCACCACTTAAGTGCGGACAGGTACAGTTTGCTCGATTTTGACCCATACACCCCCTATAAACAGTTAACTGGTCACTCACAATACAGTTGAACTGTATCTAGAGAGACTGGCCAAACGAGAGGATCATGGGCACCAGTCAAACCACTACCTGATCCCGCCACAAGCGGAAGGATGTCAACCATGGAACGTACACTCAGTTCCGAACTGTTCTTCGAAGACAAAGCTGTAAACACCCAGGCTTCCCTGCCTCTGCGCGTTATCGCCAACCTGATGTTGTGGCAGCGCCGCATCTCCAGCCGCCACCAACTGGCTCGTCTGGATTCGCGTCTGCTGGCTGACGCCGGTATCAGCGAAGCACAACGCTACGAAGAGCTGAGCAAGCCGTTCTGGCGCTAAGTAGCGTCGCTGGCTCTGGTCGTTAGACCCACCGCCAGCAACCCGAATTGAACAAACAGAACCCGTCGCGGGAAACCGCGACGGGTTTTGTCATTTCAGCGCCGTGAAAATCCAAACAAGTACAGTTAGATAAAAACTAAAATACACCAGCACAATTTAAAGGCGCCACTCAAGGCTGTCCGTGAACACGTCATTCGTCACAACGCTTTCCTCGCTCGCACCACCAAGCCTAATATCAACGTAGAACGTGGCGAATGCTGTGCAACTGGCGTCTGACTCCCAGATACCGAGCCACCTCTCTATACGGTTTATCCACAGGAGTTACACCATGTCCCGTCTTCGTCTGCTCAGCGCTGCCGCCCTGCTGGCCGTTGCTGCCAACGCCAGCGCCACCAGCTTCATCGTGACTACCGATGCTGTCGTCGGTGCCCTGAAGTCCTCGTCCGATGCCACTTCCGACGTCACTTCGTCCTTCCGTGACGACAAAATCGTGCTTGCTGCCCGTGACGACGCTGCCAGCTTCGTGGCCAGCGAAGGCGACATCCGTGGCGTGAAGCTGGAAAGCGCGCTGGATCACATCCGTCATCAGGCGCCACAACTGCAAGCAACCGACGCACAGTTGGCTCAAGCCATTCTGACGATCTAAGCGATTGCGGTATCGCGGGACACGCCGGTCGTGTCCCGATGTTTCGGCGCTGGCTCTAGAACAGGCATTGCGCTAGCCTTGCGGCTCGCCAACCGTTACCGAGTCCCATGCGTTTTCTTCAAAATCTGCTTTTCCCATCTGTATTGTTAACAGCCTGCTGGACGACGTCGGTCGATGCCTTCGATATGTCGACACAGAACACCGTCGTCAGCGTTTGGGCGACCGGCATGGTGTCTTCCGCGCCTTTCGACCGTAAACTGCTGCTCGCCGCTCACGATGATGCGGCAGTGTTTGTTGCCAGTGACGGAGAACTGCGAGGCGCTCGACTGGAATCCGCACTGCACTACCTGCGCAAAACCCGGCCGAAACTTCATGTAAGCGACCTTGAACTGGCGCAAGCAATTCTCGTCCAATAGCTATCTTTGTCCTTCCGGAGTCGTTCCATGCGTAGCCCGCTGATTGCTGCCGCCCTTGGCCTGTTTTTGTTGGCCGACGTGGCCCAGGCGCACACCCTGGTAGCCACCAGTAACATCATCGTTCGTGCCTCCCAGCGCACTATCGATTTCACATCCGATACCACCACATCGATTCGCGACTCGAAAATCATCCGCGAAGCCCACGACGACGCCGCCAGTTTCGTTGCCAGCAACGGTGATATCCGTGGTGCGCACCTGGAAGCCGCGCTCAACACCTTGCGTACACGCGTGCCAGAAGCGCGTGACGCCAGTGATCAGGTACTCGCCGAAGCCATCCTCGCACTGTGAAGTCACTCGGCGCCTGGCTACTGGCCGGGGCGTTGTTGCTGCTTGGCAACAACGCCCACGCCGGCCTGCAATTACGGCTCAAGACCGACGGTCTGACGCCCGCCCAACAACAGGCCAGTCAGGCGCTGATCGATGAAGCCATGCAGGCACTGCCGCCGAGCTTCATCGAGCGGCTGGATCGGCGCATCGATGTCGGCTGGACCGACGACATGCCCGGCAATGCCTATGGCCAGGCCACGCTGGTCGCCGAACTTGATCTGAACCGCAAACTGCTCGCCAGTCTCACCGATGGCAGCGCGGCCAAAGAAAAAACCAATCGCCCCCACGGCACTGTGCGTCAGGAACTGCTCGCCACGGTGCTGCACGAAATCACCCACATTTATGACCGCGCGCGTTTGTGGCCGAGTGCCGAACGCACGCTGATCCAGCGTTGCACCCGGCGCTTCAACAGCGCCGGGCTGATCGGCATTCCCGATGAGTGCCGTGGCCAGAACGGTCGCCGCTTCACTCTTAGCGACGACCCGCGCCTGCTCGACCTTGCCGGTTGGCAGCAATACGTCGGCCGTCGCGGCGAACGCGAGCAACATAATCGGCAGATCGCTCGCAGCCCGGATCTTTACGAGATCTCCAGCCCGAAAGAGTTTGTCGCGGTCAACATGGAGTATTTCCTCCTCGACCCGAGCTACGCCTGCCGCCGCCCGGCGTTGTATCGCTATTACCAGGAACACTTCGGCTGGGCACCACCGGCGCCGAATTCCTGCGCCAAGACCTTTGCGTTTCTGAACGCCGGCAACGACTTCGCCAAGCAACCCTTGGGACAAGTCGACCCGGAACGTGTCTATGCAGTGGATTACCTGCTCGCCGAGGCCAATCAGAACTGGGTCAGCCGTTGGGGCCACAGCATGTTACGTCTGGTGATCTGCGCGCCCGGTCGGCCACGTGGCCCGGATTGCCGGCTCGATCTGGATCAACATCTGGTGCTGTCGTATCGCGCCTTCGTTGGCGATGTGCAGTTATCGAGCTGGGACGGACTGGTCGGCAAATACCCGTCCCGGCTGTTCGTCCTGCCACTGGCGCAGGTCATCGACGAATACACCAAGACCGAACTGCGCAGCCTCGCCTCGGTACCGCTGAACCTGTCACGCAGCGAGATCGAAGGCGTGGTCGAACACGCCGCCGAGATGCATTGGAGCTACGACGGCAACTACTTCTTCCTGTCCAACAACTGCGCGGTGGAAGGCCTGAAACTGTTGCGCAGCGGCAGCAACAACGCGCAGTTCATCGGCCTGGACAGCATCATGCCCAACGGATTGCTGGAAGTGCTCAAAGGCCGTGGGCTGGCCGATACCAGCGTGCTGGATGATCCGAAAGAGGCGCTGCGTCTGGGTTATCGCTTCGATTCGTTCCGCGATCGCTATCAGGCGATGTTCGACGTATTGAAGAAGCAATTGCCGATCAAACAGAACACTGTTGAAGAATGGCTTTCGTTGACCGCCGAACAACGCCGTGAATGGTTCGACCGTGCCGACCTGCGCACTAGCGCTGCACTGTTGCTGCTCGAGCAAGCGAGTTATCGCCGACAGTTGCTACTGGCACAGGATGAGGTCAAGCAGCGTTACCTCGGTGCACGCGAGCTGGAAAACGGCGGGATGGACAAGGCCAACGCGACCTTGCAGGAAATCCTCGCCAACAGCGGCTTCCTCAGTCGTCCAGCTGAACTGCTTGATTCCAAGGGTTACGGTCTGCCGCAACCGAGCGAATTCAGCCGACTGGAAGCGGAAAGCAGCCAACGGCAGAAAAAGCTGCTGGCATTATCCGGCGATCTGGACACGGAGGTGCGCAAGCTGCTGGAGCCCAAGCGCGCTGCCGAGATTGCCGCCAGTGAGACCAACGTGAAACAGATTGGCGAGCATTTGCGCAAACTGCACAAAGCCTCCGGTGGACTGGAACTGCCCTGATACAAGGGTGGGCCCCAAATCCTTGTGGTGAGGGGATTTATCCCCGACCGGCTGCGCAGCAGTCGCTATCCCGGCGAGCGGGTTATGTCTGAATAACCGCGCTTGCAGGGTTTGGGACTGCTACGCAGCCCATCGGGGATAAATCCCCTCGCCACAGGTGATCTCTTCAGATCAGTACAAAACCCCATCCAGGATTTCATAAACGATCCCGGTGCCCACCGCGATCAGCACGATATCACCGCCAGCCCGGCGCCATTCATAGCCCGGATAGACCGGCAAACGACCTAACGCACGACCATCCAGACGCTCGCCGTAATAGCCGTGCGGCAACGGCCGGCCACGCTCCAGATGGATGCCCGGTGGTGGCGGTGCTCCGCGCACGAAGTAGCCGTGATTGTCGCGGATGGTCTGGCGCACCGGGCCGAAGTCGCGCGGTGGCGGACCACCACGGTGGTCGTTCTGCGGGCCACGGTGATCGTCACCGCGATTGTCCCCGCGGTTATCGTAGTGACCCTGTTGCGAGCCGCCGCGGTCATGATCATCGCGCTGATCGGCACTGGCCAGCAGCGGAGTCGCGCTGATCATCAGCACCCCCAATCCGGCAACCAGACGTTTCGGCATTTTCATTCGGTCTTTCCTCACTGCACTGACAGCAAAAAGGGCTTCAGAACGTAGTCCTGAAGCCCTCGATCTTGCTCATTTAGTCTGTGCCGCGAGGTGCTAATTCCTCTGTGTCAGGAACTTTACCTTCAGCTGACGCGGGCCTTACGCACGCCTTCGGACAAGGCCGAGCAAAGGCTCAACACACCGTCGATGGCCTGATCCGGCGTGGTCGCGTTGGCGATGTGATCGATCAGAGCCGACCCCACCACCACACCGTCGGCCAAGCGTGCGATGGACGCCGCTTGCTCCGGTGTACGGATGCCGAAGCCGATGCTGATCGGCAGATCGGTATGACGGCGCAGGCGAGTAACCGCTTCTTCGACGTGCTCCAGGGTCGCAGCACCTGCACCGGTCACACCGGCCACTGATACGTAGTAAACAAAACCGGAACTGCCGTTGAGCACCTTCGGCAGACGTGCGTCGTCGGTGGTCGGCGTGGTCAGGCGAATGAAATCCAGACCGGCAGCCTGGGCCGGGTCGCACAGTTCTTCGTTGTGCTCTGGCGGCATGTCGACCACGATCAGGCCATCAACGCCGGCCTCTTTCGCGTCGGCAATAAAGCTCGGCACGCCATACATGTGGATCGGGTTGAAGTAGCCCATCAGCACCAGCGGGGTATCGCTGTTGTCTTCACGGAATTCGCGAACCATTTGCAGGGTTTTCGCCAGATTCTGCTTGGCACCCAGCGCACGGATGTTCGCCAGTTGAATCGCCGGGCCGTCGGCCATCGGGTCGGTGAACGGCATGCCCAGTTCGATCACGTCGGCACCGGCTTTCGGCAAGCCCTTGAGGATCGCCAGCGAAGTGTCGTAGTCCGGATCACCGGCAGTGACGAAGGTCACCAGCGCGGCACGATTCTGCTCTTTGAGTTCGGCAAAACGGGTTTGCAGGCGGCTCATCAGTGTTTCTCCTGCTTCGACTGTTCCATGTGGTGCATCACGGTCTGCATGTCTTTGTCGCCACGGCCGGAGAGGTTGACCACCATCAGGTGATCCTTCGGCAGTTTCGGTGCGCGTTTGAAAACCTCAGCCAGGGCGTGGGCGCTTTCCAGTGCCGGAATGATCCCTTCCAGGCGGCAGCATTTGTGGAACGCTTCGAGGGCTTCGTCGTCAGTCACTGAGGTGTACTGGACGCGGCCGATGTCATGCAACCAGGCGTGTTCAGGGCCGATGCCCGGGTAGTCGAGACCGGCGGAAATCGAGTGGGCGTCGATGATCTGGCCATCGTCGTCCTGCAACAGGAAGGTGCGGTTGCCGTGCAACACACCCGGCACACCGCCGTTGAGGCTGGCCGCGTGCTTGCCGGTTTCGATGCCGTAGCCGGCGGCTTCAACGCCGATGATTTCAACGCTTTTGTCGTCGAGGAACGGGTGGAACAGGCCCATGGCGTTGGAACCACCGCCGATGCACGCCACCAGGCTGTCCGGCAGACGACCTTCCTGAGCTTGCAACTGGTCACGGGTTTCCTTGCCGATCACGGCCTGGAAGTCGCGAACCATTGCCGGATACGGGTGCGGGCCAGCTACGGTGCCGATCAGGTAGAAAGTGCTGTCGACGTTGGTTACCCAGTCACGCAGCGCTTCGTTCATCGCATCTTTCAGGGTGCCGGTGCCGGCAACCACCGGGATCACTTCGGCGCCCAGCAGCTTCATGCGGAACACGTTGGCCTGCTGACGCTCGATGTCGGTAGTGCCCATGTAGATCACGCAATCGAGACCGAAACGCGCAGCCACGGTGGCGGTCGCCACGCCGTGCATGCCGGCGCCGGTTTCGGCGATGATGCGTTTTTTGCCCATGCGCCGTGCCAGCAGAATCTGGCCGATGCAGTTGTTGATCTTGTGCGCGCCGGTATGGTTCAGCTCTTCGCGCTTGAGGTAGATCTTGGCGCCACCGCAGAATTCGGTCAGGCGCTCGGCGAAGTACAGCGGGCTCGGACGTCCGACATAGTCACGCTGGAAGTAGGCCAATTCTTCTTTGAATGCCGGATCTTCCTGGGCCGTTTCGTATTCGCGGGCCAGATCGAGGATCAACGGCATCAGGGTTTCAGCCACGTAGCGGCCACCGAACGAACCGAACAGGCCGTTGGCGTCAGGGCCGTTACGCAGATCGGAATTGTGCGAAGTCTGGGTCATGATTTGCTCCAGGTGAATTCGGTCAAAAGACAATGACGCCTACTCTACCCCTGACCTTCTAGACTGAAAACCGATAAGATCGCCGCAACCTGTCAGGAAAACTCACAGATACCATGAGCCACGACCTTCCCCCGTTGAACGCTTTGCGCGCCTTTGAAGCAACCGCGCGGCTGAACAGCGTCAGTCAGGCTGCCGAGCAGCTGCACGTTACCCACGGTGCAGTGAGTCGCCAGCTCAAAGTGCTGGAAGAACACCTTGGCGTCAGCCTGTTCATCAAGGATGGGCGCGGCTTGAAACTCACAGATGCCGGTGTGCGCTTACGCGATGCCAGCGGCGAAGCGTTCGACCGGTTGCGCAGTGTTTGTGCGGAGCTGACGCAAACCACCGCCAATGCGCCGTTCGTGCTCGGCTGCTCTGGAAGCTTGCTGGCGCGCTGGTTTATTCCGCGATTGGGGCGTTTGAATGCCGATCTGCCGGACTTGCGCCTGCACCTCTCGGCCGGTGAAGGCGATCTTGATCCGAGGCGTCCGGGGCTGGATGCGCTGCTGCTGTTCGCTGAACCGCCATGGCCGGCGGATATGCAGGTGTATGAACTGGCTGCCGAACGCATCGGCCCAGTGCTGAGCCCGCTGTTCAGCGGCTATCAACGCCTGCAAACGGCATCTGCCGAGGCGTTGCTCGATGAGCCGCTACTGCACACGACATCCCGTCCGCAAGCCTGGCCAAGCTGGGCACAGCAAAACCACCTCGACGCAAAAGCGTTGAAGCTCGGGCAAGGTTTTGAGCATTTGTATTATCTGTTGGAGGCAGCAGTTGCGGGACTTGGCGTGGCAATCGCGCCGGAGCCGCTGGTTACCGAGGATTTGAAGGCGGGTCGCCTGGTTGCGCCGTGGGGCTTCTGTGAAACCCCGGCGCAACTGGCGTTGTGGCTACCCAAGCGCGCCGCAGATGGGCGCGCCCGGCAACTGGCGCAATGGCTCAAGAATGAGCTGCGCCAGAGCGATCACTCGCCGCGCTTGAACAGCAAGTAAGCCGCGAGCAGACCCAGTGCACCGACCGCCACACCGGCAGTCGTCCATGGATGTTCCTGAGCGTAATCGCGGGTGGCGATCCCGGTCTCACGGGTTTTCACTTTGACTTCTTCATAGGCATCGCTGAGCAGGTGACGCGAATGTTTCAGCGCACTTTCAGCATTGCTTTTCAGCGCCTTGAGGGTTTTGCGCGACTCGTCGGAAGCATCGTCTTTGAGGCCTTCCAACGACTTGAGCAGACTCTCGATCTCCGCTTCCATGCTTTGCAATGAGGCTTTACGTAAAGAGGTGTTGGCCATGGTGGCTCTCCTGCATTGGTGATGAGTGGCGTGTGTTGATTGGGACTTCAGCGGTTTGAGAAAGTGCAGAAAATCTGAACTTCGCCTGCGCAGCAGCGCCGAAATCAACAGAGCAATTCACTGCTAGTCTCAATTCCACACGCCAAGGAGATCGCCATGAGTGACCATCACACGTACAAGAAAGTCGAACTGGTCGGTTCGTCCGCCACCAGCATCGAAGACGCCATCAACAACGCGTTGGCTGAAGCCAACAAGAGCATCAAGCACCTTGAATGGTTTGAAGTGACCGAGACCCGTGGCCACATCAAGGACGGCAAGGCAGCGCACTTTCAAGTGACTTTGAAAGTCGGGTTCCGCATCGCCAGTAGCTGAGTTTGGTCTACGCTTCTGAACTTGCGCGCTGGCCGAGTGCCATAGGAATGGCAAAGCGCTACAGGGTGGGCGCATCGGGTGGATGACCCGATGCCCGCCTCCTTTAATCCGACCAGGGAGTGCAACCGATGAAGAAGTTCATATTGGCAGTAGGTTTGTTGAGCCTTGCGGGTGGTGCGTTTGCTGCCGGCAAGCCTTGTGAAGAGTTGAAAAGCGAGATTGCGGCGAAGCTGGATGCCAAGAGCGTTTCCGGGTATTCGCTGGAGATTGTTGATAAAGGCGCAGCGGCTGGCGACAAGGTTGTTGGCACCTGCGAGGGCGGCACCAAGGAAATCGTCTACAAGCGCGGTTGATAGGGCCTGAAATGCAAAAGCCGACGTGAATGCGTCGGCTTTTTTGTGGCTGATGATTTTTCCAATTCAGGGGTTGAGTCAGCCCTTCATCACCTGCGCCAGCAACTCGTAGGAATGCACGCGATCAGCGTGTTCATACAAATCGCTGGTGAATATCAGCTCATCCGCCTGAGTCTGTTCAACCAGCACCTCCAGCTTGGCGCGGATCTTCTGCGGACTGCCGACCATCGCCAGACCGAGGAAGTCACCTACCGCCTCACGCTCATGGGGCAGCCACAGGCCGTCCATGGTTTTCACGGGCGGACGTTGCACCAGGCTTTGCCCACGCATCAACGCGAGAATGCGCTGGTACACCGAGGTCGCCAGGTAATCCGCTTGTTCATCGGTATCGGCCGCCACCAGCGGCACACCGAGCATCACATACGGCTTGTCCAACACCGCCGACGGCTTGAAGTGATTGCGATAGACACGGATTGCCTCGTGCATGAAGCGCGGTGCGAAGTGTGAGGCGAAGGCGTAAGGCAAACCGCGTTCACCGGCCAGTTGGGCACTGAACAGGCTGGAACCGAGCAGCCAGATCGGCACATTGGTGCCGGTGCCGGGCATCGCGATTACCCGCTGATCCGGGGTGCGCGGGCCGAGAAAGCGCGCCAGCTCGGCAACGTCCTCGGGGAAATCATCGGCACTGCCGGAACGCTCACGACGCAGGGCGCGGGCGGTCATTTGATCGGAACCCGGCGCGCGGCCCAGACCTAGATCGATCCGCCCCGGATACAGGCTTTCAAGGGTGCCGAACTGCTCGGCGATCACCAGCGGCGCGTGGTTGGGCAACATCACACCACCGGAACCGACGCGGATGGTCGACGTACCACCGGCCAGATAACCCAGCAGCACCGAGGTCGCGGAACTGGCGATGCCGTCCATGTTGTGGTGCTCAGCGACCCAGAACCGCGTGTAGCCGAATTTCTCGACATGCTGCGCCAGGTCCAGCGAGTTGCGCAGTGACTGCGCCGGGCTGCCGTTTTCGCGCACTGGCACCAGATCGAGGGTGGAAAATTTAACGTCTGAGAGTTGCTTCATAAACCTGCTTCTCCGAGTGAGGAGGCAGGTTTTTCTTGCGAACGAAAACCTGCCGAATCCATAAGCGTGTTTTGTGCAATGTGGGCATATACCCGAATTTCAATAGCACAGGCGAAATTTCCTACTAAAAAAGTCAACCATTCAGATGAGCTGAACTTTGTTCCGGCGTCTATCCTCAGAAGCCTTGTAAGCAAAAACCACGACGGCGCGGCGTTCCGCACCAGATCTTGAGGAGGCAGACATGGCTATTGTTAAGAAAGCATCCGCACATTGGGCAGGTGATCTGAAAACCGGCATCGGCTCGATCTCCACCGAGACCGGCGTCCTCAGAGAAGCCCCCTACGGCTTCAAGGCCCGCTTCGAGGGCGGCAAAGGCACCAACCCCGAAGAACTGATCGGCGCTGCGCATGCCGGCTGTTTCTCCATGGCGTTTTCGATGATTCTCGGCGATGCAGGC
Organism: Pseudomonas sp. LBUM1648; assembly: GCF_059716145.1. Lineage (NCBI taxonomy): Bacteria > Pseudomonadati > Pseudomonadota > Gammaproteobacteria > Pseudomonadales > Pseudomonadaceae > Pseudomonas > Pseudomonas sp. LBUM1648. Next base: position 107,463 of record NZ_CP166808.1, on the reverse strand, counting down.
CTGACAGCCGACAGCATCGACACCAACGCCGAAGTCACGCTTGATCAGGTTGACGGTGGTTTCGCGATCACTGCAGTGAAGCTGATCCTCAAAGCGAAAATTCCGGGGGCGACTCAGGCGCAGTTTGAAGAGCTGAGCAACAAGGCCAAGGAAGGGTGCCCGGTATCCAAGGTTTTGAATGCCAAGATCACCCTTGAGGCTTCGCTGGTCGGCTGAGTCATCGCTGACCGGGTCTGACGCTATCGCGAGCAGGCTCACTCCTACATTTGATCTCCAGCGGGCACATTGATTGTGAACAACCGAGATTCCCTGTAGGAGTGAGCTTGCTCGCAATAGCCATCTAAGCGTCACCAAAAATCTGAAACCGAAAACACGAGTTGTGAGCGAAGTCAGAACCCGCTCTGGCAAAGTGTGGTCGAATAAGTGACAGCAGCTTCAGCGCACGCCCGTGCGCGCTGCCTCAAGGAGCTACATTGATGAAACGTATTGGCTTGGCGATCCTCTGCAGTGCACTGGCCACATCGGTTCTTGCCGCGCCCGACGCGCCGGGCGCCATCAAACACTGCGAAGAACTCAAGAACGAAATCGAAGTCAAGATTCAAGCGAATGCCGTGCCCTCCTACACCTTGGAAATAGTTTCCAAAGTAGAAGCGGACAAGCACGACGTAGCTATGGTCGTGGGTACCTGCGACAACGGCACAAAAGCGATCATCTATCAGAAAAACGATCGCTGATATTGCTCAGGGCACGCAGTTGACCTGCCGTTCCTCGGCAACGATCTGCCCCTGGCGATTGATCAACCGGGCACTCGGCGTAAACGCCAGTGAGCGAGCTTCGAGCCGGTAACGCTGCCCGGCCTCGAAATGATCGTAGCGCACTCTCATGTAACACAGCCGCTCCTGCGGATCAGTGTCCATGCCCTGACCACCGCCGAATATCTCGAAATCAAAACGCACCGTCAGCTCATGACTACCCGGCGCGACTTGAAAGAAGCGGCCATCCTGCAAGCGCACATTGTCCAGCCGTTCGGCCATCAGCACCTTGCCGCCCGGCGTGGGCATGGCGAAGTCGACCCAGGCTTTGCCGGGGTCCGCCGCCGGCATCGGGCTCTGGCAACCGGCAACCACACTTGCAGCGAGCAACAGCGTCAACCTGCGCATGATCAATGTCCCTTGGATTGGACAACCAGCATAACGCCGATCAGGTCTTCTGACAGCCTGCCGGCGTGCCCTGCCCCACGACCTTGCGCTGCTCGTCATACAGCTTGGCCCATGGGCGGAATCCGATACTGCCGGCCTGCAACTGATAACGCTGGCCAGCGTTGAAATCCTTGAATTTGACGCTCAACTGGCAATCGCGCCATAGCGGCTCGGCATCGGGGCCGATATTGGTCGCGTCAACCGGAAACTGATAGCGCACCTTCAGTTCATGGCTGCCCGGCTGCACCTCGAAGTAACGTTTGTCGACAGCAGCCTTGCTGTCGACCTGCAGCGCTTGCAGCGCCGTGTCCTGTTGCCTGGCATTCAGATCGATCCAGGCTTGCGAAGGGTCTGGATCGGGCATTCCGAATCCGGCACAACCGGCCAGCGTCAGCAGGCCTCCTGTCAGCATCAACATGCGCATAGCGAAGCTCCAATGGGCGGGATAGTCTTGCGGGCAGACTTTCCAGGGGTTTCTTATTTTGATCAGGCCGCTTCCAAGCCATCGGTTACTTGATCGCGTTTTTCGGATTTTGTTTCCGGGTGTGATGCTTTTGTTGCTCAACGGTTGTTCCAGCGTCAGCTATTACAGCCAGTTGGCCGGTGGTCAGTTGCAATTACTGGGGGCGCGGGAACCGGTGGCCGAGGTGATTGCCGACCCGAATCGCGATGCGAAACTGCGCACGCGTCTGGCCCAGTCGCAAAAGGCCCGGGCCTTCGCCAGCGAGCACCTGCATCTACCGGATAACCAGAGCTATCGCTTGTACGCCGACATTGGCCGGCCGTTTGTGGTGTGGAACGTATTCGCCACCCAGGAATTTTCCCTGACCCCGCAAAACCATTGCTTCCCGATTGCCGGGTGCGTGGCTTATCGCGGCTACTACAGCCAAAGCGCGGCGCGGGGCGAAGCGGCGATTCAGCGCCTGCAAGGGATGGACGTGTCGATGGGTGGCGTCGAGGCCTATTCGACGCTGGGCTGGTTCAACGATCCGATCCTCAACTCGATGATGGGCTGGGGCGACGAACGCCTGGCCACGCTGATCTTTCATGAATTGGCCCATCAACGCGTCTATGTGAAGGACGACACTGAGTTCAACGAGTCCTTCGCCACGTTTGTTGAGCAGGAAGGCACGCGGCAGTGGCGCGCGTTTCGTGGGTTGCCTCCGGATACCGATTCCAAGCTCAAGCAGCGTGATCAGTTCATCGAGTTGGTGCTGAATACGCGTTCACGCCTGGAAAAACTCTATGCCCAGCCGCTGCCCGTCGAGCATATGCGTGAGCGCAAAGCGGCAGAGTTCGAGCAGTTTCGCCGGGATTATCGGCTGATGCGAGACGGCCAGTGGGCCGGGGACAAACGTTATGACGCTTGGGTCAATGCGCCGCTGAACAATGCGCGGCTGTTGCCGTTTGGGCTGTATGACCAATGGGTGCCGGCGTTTGCTGCTTTGTTCAGGCAGGTTGGGGGGGATTGGCTGAGGTTTTATGCTGAGGTCGAGCGGTTAGGGGGGCTCCCTGTCGCGGAGCGCAAAGCGGCATTGAAAGCGCTCGCAGAGCGCTAAGTCCGTCAGTGACCGAACTGGCCTCATCGCTGGCAAGCCAGCGATGGCGTACTGATTAGCGCCGCATAAATGCCTGATGCAACTCGGCCAGCGTTTCAAAGTGGAAGGTAGGCGCTTCGGCATTCAACTCTTCAAAACTGCCAAACCCATACCCCACCGCAGCCGCATCCAGCCCGTTGCTGCGCGCGCCGATCAGGTCATGCTTGCGATCGCCAATCATCAGCGTATTCGCCGGATCCAGTCCTTCCTCGGCCACCAGATGAGCAATCAGTTCAACCTTGTTGGTCCGCGTGCCATCCAGCTCACTGCCGTAAATCACCTTGAAGTGACGGGCAAAATCGAAGTGCCGGGCAATCTCACGGGCAAACACCCACGGCTTGGACGTCGCGATATACAACTGCCGCCCTTGCCCGCTGAGGGTTTCCAGCAACGGCGTAACACCCTCGAACACTTGGTTCTCATACAGACCGGTGACCCTGAAGCGCTCACGATAGAAATTCACCGCCTCCCACGCTTTGGCCTCGTCAAACCCATAAAACTGCATGAACGCCTGCAACAGCGGTGGGCCGATGAAATGTTCCAGTTTGGTCAGATCCGGCTCGTCGATGCCGAGTTTGCCCAAGGCGAACTGGATGGAACGGGTGATGCCCTCACGCGGGTCAGTCAGGGTGCCATCGAGGTCGAACAGTACGGTCTGGTAATGCATGAGAAATCCTGAGCAGGTGTAAGTCGATTCAGAGCTGGTCGTAGCCTTCGGCCAGGTGCAGGTCCTTGAGCTTCACGTAGTTCGCCGCGCTGTAGGTGAAGAAGGCGTTTTCCTTTTCGGTCAGCGCACGGACCTGTTTCACCGGGCTGCCCACGTACAGAAAACCGCTTTCCAGGCGTTTGCCCGGCGGCACCAGGCTGCCGGCGCCGATGATCACATCGTCCTCGACCACCGCGCCGTCCATGACGATGCTGCCCATGCCGATCAGCACGCGACTGCCAACCGTGCAGCCATGGAGCATGACTTTATGGGCGATGGTCACGTCGTCGCCGATCAACAGCGGGAAGCCGTCCGGGTTGAACGGGCCGGCGTGGGTGATGTGCAACACGCAGCCGTCCTGCACGCTGGTACGCGCACCGATGCGGATGCGGTGCATGTCGCCACGAATGACTGTCAGCGGCCAGACGGAGCTGTCTTCGCCGATTTCGACGTCGCCGATCACCACCGCCGAGGCGTCGACAAACGCGCCTTTGCGCAACTGCGGGGTGTGATTCTGGTACTTGCGAAGGGGCAAGATTAGTTCTCTCTCTGTCGCCGATAGCTGCGGTGAGTGTCGATTGTAATTAAGATGGGCGCATGTTTCTTCCAGCCAAGGTGCCAACCGTGAGCGTGAACAACCCTCTTCTGCAGTCCTACGACCTGCCGCCGTTCTCCACGATCCGTGCCGAGCACGTGCTGCCAGCGATCGAAACCATCCTCGCCGACAACCGCGCCGCCATCGCCGACATCCTCAAGAGCCAAGGCCAGACCCCTACCTGGGCCGGCCTGGTGCTGGCGATGGACGAACTCAATGACCGTCTCGGTGCCGCATGGAGCCCAGTGAGCCACCTCAACGCCGTGTGCAACAGTGCCGAACTGCGTGAAGCCTACGAGTCGTGCCTGCCGGCCCTGAGCGCCTACTCCACCGAGATGGGCCAGAACCGCGAACTGTTCCAGGCTTATGAAGCACTGGCCAACAGCCCGGAAGCCGCCGGTTTCGATGTGGCGCAAAAAACCATTCTGGAACACGCCCTGCGCGATTTCCGTCTGTCGGGTATCGACCTGCCGGAAGCCGAACAGAAACGCTACGCCGAAGTGCAAAGCAAGCTGTCCGAACTGGGCAGCCGTTTCTCTAACCAACTGCTCGACGCCACCCAGGCCTGGACCAAGCACGTCACCGACGAAGCCGCCCTCGCCGGCCTGACCGATTCGGCCAAGGCGCAAATGGCCGCCGCTGCACAGGCCAAAGGCCTTGATGGTTGGCTGATCAGCCTGGAATTCCCGAGCTACTTCGCGGTGATGACCTACGCTCAAGACCGTGCGCTGCGCGAAGAAGTCTACGCCGCCTACTGCACCCGCGCCTCGGATCAAGGCCCGAATGCCGGTCAGAACGACAACAGCCCGGTGATGGAAGAGATCCTCGACCTGCGTCAGGAACTGGCCAAGCTGTTGGGCTTCACCAGTTTCTCCGAGCTGAGCCTGGCGACCAAAATGGCCGAGTCCAGCGATCAGGTGCTGAGCTTCCTGCGTGATCTGGCCAAGCGCAGCAAACCGTTCGCCGCGCAGGACCTGCAACAGCTGCGCGCTTACGCCGCCGAACAGGGCTGCACCGATCTGCAAAGCTGGGACAGCGGTTTCTACGGTGAAAAACTCCGCGAACAACGCTACAGCGTCGCCCAGGAAACCCTGCGCGCCTACTTCCCGATCGACAAAGTGCTGGGCGGTTTGTTCGCCATCGTCCAGCGTCTGTACGGCATCGAAATCGCCGAGCAGAAAGGCTTCGACACCTGGCACCCGGATGTCCGCCTGTTCGAAATCAAGGAAAACGGCCAGCACGTCGGCCGCTTCTTCTTCGACCTGTATGCCCGCGCCAACAAGCGTGGCGGTGCGTGGATGGACGGCGCCCGCGACCGCCGCCGCACTGCCGAAGGCGTGCTGCAAAGTCCGGTGGCCAATCTGGTGTGCAACTTCACCCCGGCCGACAGTGGCAAGCCTGCGCTGCTGACCCACGACGAAGTCACCACCCTGTTCCACGAATTCGGTCATGGCCTGCATCACCTGCTGACCCGCGTTGATCACGTCGGTGTTTCGGGCATCAACGGCGTGGCGTGGGACGCGGTCGAGCTGCCGAGCCAGTTCATGGAAAACTGGTGCTGGGAGCCGGAAGGTCTGGCGCTGATTTCCGGTCATTACGAAACCGGCGAGCCGCTGCCACAGGATCTTCTGGAAAAAATGCTCGCGGCGAAGAACTTCCAGTCCGGCCTGATGATGGTGCGTCAGCTGGAATTCTCGCTGTTCGACTTCGAACTGCACGCCACACACGGCGATGGCCGCAGCGTGTTGCAGGTGCTCGAAGGCGTACGTGACGAGGTTTCGGTGATGCGCCCACCGGCCTACAACCGCTTCCCGAACAGCTTCGCGCACATCTTTGCCGGCGGTTACGCTGCGGGTTACTACAGCTACAAGTGGGCGGAAGTGCTGTCGGCCGATGCGTTTTCGAAGTTCGAAGAGGACGGCGTGCTCAACGCTGAAACCGGTCGCGCGTTCCGCGAAGCGATTCTGGCTCGCGGCGGTTCGCAGGCGCCGATGGTGTTGTTCGTCGACTTCCGTGGTCGCGAGCCGTCGATTGACGCACTCTTGCGCCACAGCGGCCTCAGTGAGGACGCGGCAGCATGAGCGAGGGGCCTGTGATTACCAAAAGACGTTTTATCGCCGGGGCGGTCTGCCCGGCGTGCAGCGAGCCGGACAAGCTGATGATGTGGAACGAGGACACCGTGCCGCACCGCGAATGCGTGGCCTGCGGTTACTCCGACACGCTGAACGAGCAAGGGCTGTCGGTTCCGAAAGAGCTGGGCACGCGGGTCAACACCAGCGCGCTCAAGCCACCGCCGGACAAGAAGGTTCAGGCGGTGCAGTTCTTCCCCAACCCCAAGCTTGCGAAAAAGCCTGACCCGCAACAATGAGTCACTGCCACCTTCCGTCGCTAAGCGGTGGAAGGTGGTAACTATCTACCGCCCATCTCCCGCTCTTCCTCTTTAGGCTGGCCCTTTCAGCCACGCCTCAAGGAAGACGCCATGCCTGACACCAATCCGCTGTTACAAAACTGGACTCTGCCCCCGTGGTCGGCGATTCGCGCCGAGCATCTGCTTCCGGCCATCAACGTGATCGTTGCCGAAAACCGCCAGATCATTGCGCAGGTGATCGCCAGCCAGACCGAACATCCTGGCTGGGACGATCTGGTGGTTGCCATTGATGAGGCCGATGCTCGTCTGGATGAAGCCATAGGCGTCATTGAAACCCTCTCGACCGTCAAACCCGATGATATCGACTGGCTCAGGGAAAGCGCGTTGTGCAGCCTTGTCGCGGCCCAGTACACGGCCGACAAGGCCGCTAACCTGGCGCTCTACCGTGTTTATCAACGTCTGGCGAAGAGTTCGGTGGCGGCGAGTTTCGATGGTCAGCGCAAAGCCTCGTTGGCGAAGATTCTGCGCAAATTCCGCTTGTCCGGTATCGAACTACCGCCTGCACAGCAGCAGAAACTCACCCGCCTGAACCGCGACATCAAAAGTATGGAGCAACTGTTTAGAAGCAATCTGGAGCTGGCAAACGCCGCATGGAGCAAGCGCATTGACGACGTCGCGCAGCTTGAAGGCTTGTCTGCCGCGGCAAAGGCGCGTCTGGCCCTCAATGCCAAACAGGCAGGACACGACGGCTGGCTGCTCACGCTGGATCAAAACACCTACCGGCAAATCCTGACCCATGCACAGGACCGGGCGCTGCGGGAGGCGTATTTCACTGCCTGGCTTTCCCGGGCGTCCGACCAGGGCCCCCGGGCGGACAAACTCGATAACGATCCGGTGCTGACCGTACTGGTCGCCTTGCGTCACGAGAAAGCCCGGGTATTGGGTTTCGAGAATTACGTCCAGTTACGCCTCGAAAATCGCATGGCATCGTCTCCTGAGCAGGTCGCTGCCTTTTTGCGTCAGCAAGTGGCTTTGAATAAACCGGCATTGCTGCGCGATACCCAGGCCCTGAAAGCGTTCGCACACACGCTGGGGATTGCGCACGTACAGGCGTGGGATGAAGACTTTCTTGCCGAGCAACTGCGCGTTCAGCAATTGAACGGTGCGCTGAAAGGCTTGCGGCAATACTTCCCGCTTGATGGCACCTTGCGTCGGCTCTGTCAGTTCAGCGAGCGCCTGTTCGGGATCCGCATCGTCGAACAGACGACGTTCAGCCACTGGCACGAAAATGTAAGGCTCTTTGAGGTCAGCGAGCACGGGCAGGTGATCGGGTATATCTACTTTGATCCCTATCACCGTGAAGAGGACGCCGACTACGCGTTCACCACTGTCCTGCGCATTCGCCGAATCAATGCCGAGGGGCGGCCATCGCTGCCGATCGCCCGTCTTTATAGCAACTTCACGGCTGCCACCGACGAGCATCCCTGCCTGCTCTCTCACGAAAATCTGCGGGTGCTGTTCCACGAATTCGGCCACTGTCTGCAGCATGTTCTGACGCGATCGCCCCATCGCAACCTGGCGGGTATTTCCCAACTGGGGCGTGATACCGCCGAATTCGCCGGGCAGTTGTTCGAACACTTTTGCCTGTCGCCCTCGTTTCTGTTGTGGCTGGCGGCTCATTACCAGAGTGGCGAACAGCTGACTGAGGCTCGGGTCAACACCGCGCTGGCGGCCATTGGTGCCCACACCAGTCGCACAACCGCTATGTTGCTGATGACGGCACTGTTCGATCTGCAATTACATTGCAGTCACGGCGATAGCCGCAGCATCGAACAAGTGTTCAAGGATGTGCAGCGTGAAGTTCCTCACCTGCAACTGTCGGGATATCACCGTTTCGCCAATGGTTTTGACTACCTGGTGACCGGTTATGAGGCATCGGTCTATGCCTACAAGTGGTCTGGCGTATTGGCCACCGAAGTGTTCGAACGGTTTCAGCGTGATGGGGTGTTTGACCTGCAAACGGGTCGGGATTTTCGCGATGCGTTCTTCGCCCCCGGCGACTCACGCTCGTTACTGAAAGCGCTGGAAACCTTTCTAGACCGGCCGATCAACGCAGCGCTATTTGCGGCCACGACCGATTGAGTGGGTCGATCATTTCAAATTGACCGTCTGGAACCAGCTCTTCATCGAACAAGTTGCGAACGCGCTGGTACTGCAATCGCCGTTAGCCAGCGCGGTGCGCAACTTGTCGACATCGGCCTGCATCACGTAACGCACGCTGTCGCGAAAGTGCCCGCTCTCACCAAACCCGCCCTGGGTCATCTCGCTCAACGCGTCCTCTTTGCTCCAGCCCTGCACCACCACGCGGTACATCGCGGCCATCAGACCGGTGCGATCGGAGCCGTGTTTGCAATGCATCAACACCGGGCCATTGGCTTCGGCGCTCTCGATGGCGCGCAAGGTCTTGAGCACGTCGCTGTCGTCGACGTGGTTGGTGCGATACGGCAACTGCACCTGATTGATGCCCGGCTCGGACAGCCAATTGGTGTCGGCTTCCGGCAGGAAGTTGATCACAGTGGCCACCTTGAGATTCTTCAGCAACGGCACCACACCGCCATCAGGTAATGCGCTGCGGTAGAGGGTTGGCGACATCTGGAACAGGTTGTATTGCACTTCAACCGGTTGCGCCCACTCAGGCGGACGGGACGTCGGACTGTCAGCCGCCTGGGCGGGGATCAAGTGCAGCAGGGCAACAAGCGATAAACACAAAGCAGGGAAAAGGCGCATTCGGGGCATGCTGGGTTGACCGTATCGAGATGGTTCAGTGATAGCACGCAGCTTCGCAGCCTGCCGGTCAAAGCCCCGTGAGCCGGCTGTCAAAGAATCGTGAACCCGCGCTGTTACAGCGGACCGGCAAGCAAAATTTCAGTCTTTTTACGCTGAATCGATTCAACCGGATGCTTAGCCTGCTACCATTTGTCACATCATGTTGCAGATGCGCCCCCCTTTTCCGGGTCAACCGGCCACGTCGCGACGACAAATCCTGAAACCGTTCTCAGAAACGGCTGACAACCATCAATGCCTGATGAGGTGCCCCCCATGTCTGATGCAGATCGAGACAACCCGCGGCGTGAGTTTTTGCGCAAATCCCTGACCCTGATTCCAGTGGTGACCCTGGCGGGTACCGGTCTGGGCAGCAGCGTGCTGCAAGCAGCGCCTGAAGCCGCACCGGCCAAACCTGCCGCGCAACCGGCTCGCGGCGACGCAGGCGTTTATCAGCCGAGCTATTTCACCGCAGAAGAATGGGCATTCATCAATTCTGCCGTGGCGCAATTGATTCCCAACGATGCCCAAGGCCCGGGTGCGCTTGAAGCCGGCGTGCCGGAATACATCGACCGTCAGATGAACACCCCGTATGCCGCCGGTGCCCTTTGGTACATGCAGGGTCCGTTCAACACCGACGCCGCACCGGAGATGGGCTGGCAGAGCAAACTGGTGCCAAAAGAGATCTATCGCCTTGGCATCGCCGCCACGGATCAGTGGACCAAATCCCTCAACGGTAAAACATTTGCCGAGCAAGACAGCGCTACCCGAGACGATTTGCTCAAGCAACTCGAAGCCGGAAAACCGCCGTTCGATAGCGTCCCGGCGAAGATTTTCTTCAATCTGCTGCTGCAAAACACCAAGGAAGGGTTCTTCTGCGATCCGATCCACGGCGGCAATAAAGGCATGGTCGGCTGGACCATGATCGGCTTCCCCGGCGCCCGCGCCGATTTCATGGATTGGGTGGAACGCAACGAGCAATACCCCTTCCCGGCAGTTTCGATTCGCGGCGAGAGGGCTTAAGGCATGGCAACGGTAATGAAGAAGGTCGACGCAGTTATCGTCGGGTTCGGCTGGACCGGCGCGATCATGGCCAAGGAGCTGACCGAAGCGGGTCTTAACGTGCTGGCGCTGGAGCGCGGGCCGATGCAGGACACCTACCCCGACGGCAACTATCCGCAGGTGATCGACGAACTCACCTACAGCGTGCGCAAAAAACTTTTCCAGGACATTTCCAAAGAGACCGTCACCATTCGCCACAGCGTTAACGATATCGCTTTGCCGAACCGCCAATTGGGCGCGTTCCTGCCGGGCAACGGCGTCGGCGGTGCAGGGCTGCACTGGTCGGGCGTGCACTTTCGCGTCGACCCGATCGAGTTGCGTATGCGCAGCCACTACGAAGAACGCTACGGCAAAAGCTTCATCCCCAAGGACATGACCATCCAGGACTTCGGTGTCAGCTATGAAGAACTGGAGCCGTTCTTCGATTACGCCGAAAAAGTCTTCGGCACCTCGGGTCAGGCATGGACGGTGAAGGGGCAACTCGTAGGTCAGGGCAAGGGCGGCAACCCCTACGCACCGGATCGCTCGAACCACTTCCCGTTGGAAGCGCAGAAAAACACCGTTTCCGCACAGCTGTTCGGTAAAGCGGCCACAGAGGTTGGTTACAAACCCTACAACCTGCCTTCGGCGAATACTTCAGGGCCGTACACCAATCCCTACGGCGCACAGATGGGCCCGTGCAACTTCTGCGGATTTTGCAGCGGTTACGTTTGCTACATGTATTCCAAGGCTTCGCCAAACGTGAACATTCTGCCGGCGCTCAAGCCTTTGCCGAATTTCGAGCTGCGGCCCAACTCGCATGTATTGCGGGTCAACCTCGACAGCAGCAAAACCAAAGCCACCGGCGTGACTTACATCGACGGACAGGGCCGCGAGATCAAGCAACCGGCGGATCTGGTGATTCTCGGCGCCTTCCAGTTGCACAACGTGCGGCTGATGCTGCTCTCCGGGATCGGCAAGCCCTACGACCCGATCAGCGGCGAAGGTGTGGTCGGGCGTAACTTCGCCTACCAGAACATGGCGACCATAAAAGCGTTCTTCGACAAGGACACCCACACCAACAACTTCATCGGTGCCGGTGGCAACGGTGTGGCGCTGGATGACTTCAACGCCGATAACTTCGACCACGGCCCGCACGGCTTCGTCGGTGGCTCGCCGATGTGGGTCAACCAGGCTGGCAGCCGGCCGATTGCCGGCACTTCCAACCCACCGGGCACTCCGGCCTGGGGCAGTGCGTGGAAACGCGCGACCGCCGATTACTACACCCATCAGGTATCGATGGACGCTCACGGCGCGCATCAATCCTACAGAGGCAACTACCTCGATCTCGATCCGGTGTACCGCGATGCCTACGGCTTGCCGCTGCTGCGGATGACGTTCGACTGGCAGGAAAACGACATCAAGATGAACCGCTTCATGGTCGAGAAAATGGGCAAAGTCGCCGAAGCAATGAGCCCGAAAGCCATTGCGGTGATCGGCAAGAAAGTCGGCGACCACTTCAACACCGCGTCGTACCAGACCACCCACCTCAACGGTGGCGCGATCATGGGCACCGACCCGAAAACCAGCGCTCTGAACCGCTACTTGCAGAGCTGGGACGTGCACAACGTGTTCGTGCCGGGGGCATCGGCGTTCCCGCAGGGCCTGGGCTACAACCCGACAGGGCTGGTGGCTGCGCTGACTTACTGGTCGGCGAAAGCGATCCGTGAGCAATACCTGAAAAACCCCGGCCCGCTGGTTCAGGCTTAAGGAGCGATGACCATGAAGAGTTTTGTTATCGCGACCCTGGCCCTGCTGGGCAGCGCTACTTTGCAAGCGGCCGAAGTTGATCAGTCCTTGATCAAACAGGGCGAATACCTCGCCCGCGCCGGCGACTGTGTGGCTTGTCACACCGCGAAGGACGGCAAGCCTTTCGCCGGTGGACTGCCGATGGAAACCCCGATTGGCACGATCTACTCGACCAACATCACCCCGGATAAAACCGGCGTCGGTGATTACAGCTTCGAGGACTTCGATCAGGCCGTGCGTCACGGCGTCGCCAAAAACGGTAGTACGTTGTACCCGGCAATGCCGTATCCGTCCTACGCCCGTGTCAGCGAAGGCGACATGAAAGCGTTGTACGCGTACTTCATGCGAGGCGTTGAACCGGTGGCGCAGGAGAACAAGGCCAGCGACATCCCGTGGCCGTTGAGCATGCGCTGGCCGTTGATGGGCTGGCGCTGGATGTTTGCGCCGAAGGTCGAGGACTACAAGGCCACGTCAGAAGATCCGGTCATTGATCGTGGGGCTTATCTGGTGGAAGGCCTCGGACATTGCGGCGCCTGTCATACGCCACGTGCCCTGACCATGCAGGAAAAATCCTTGAGTGCAGCGGATGGTAAAAACTTCCTGGCCGGCAGCGCGCCGCTGGAAGGCTGGATCGCCAAGAGTCTGCGCGGTGACCACAAGGACGGCCTGGGTAGCTGGAGTGAAGAGCAACTGGTGCAATTCCTCAAGACCGGTCGCAGCGACCGTAGCGCAGTGTTCGGCGGCATGAGCGATGTGGTCACCCACAGCATGCAATACATGACCGACGCCGACCTGACCGCGATTGCCCGCTATCTCAAGTCGTTGCCAGCGACTGATCCGAACGATCAGCCGCACCAGTACGACGAAAAAGTCGCCAAGGCCCTGTGGAACGGTGACGACAGTCAGCGCGGCGCAGCGGTGTACATCGACAACTGCGCGGCGTGCCACCGCACGGACGGCCACGGCTATACGCGGGTATTCCCGGCGCTGGCAGGCAATCCGGTGCTGCAATCAGATGACCCGACTTCGTTGATTCACATTGTGCTCAAGGGCGGGACTTTGCCAGCGACGCACACGGCGCCTTCGACCTTCACCATGCCAGCGTATGCATGGCGCCTGTCGGATCAGGAAGTCGCAGATGTGGTGAGTTTTATTCGCGGCAGTTGGGGTAACAAGGGCGCTCCAGTGAAAGCAGCCGATGTTGCCAATCTGCGCAAGAACGATATGCAGACCACTTCCGGCGATGACCTGGGGCAAGTCACTTCGCATAACTGACGCTTGAATATCGCTGACATGGCACGAAGGCTTGTGCTGTGTCAGCGAGCCAATCAACGCTTGGGCTGAAAGCCCTTGAATTGCGCAAAGGCATCCGCCAACTGCAAGTAAAGCTTCTTGTCGTGTTTATCGATGTCGCCATCGCCGTCAGCATCGACGGCGTCTTCGGAAATCAAGTCATAACGACCGTTACCTTGCGACGAAGAAGCGAACAACGAGTAGTCGTAATCCATCATTTCCGTCGCGTCTTCATCGTAGTGATAGAACGCGACCTCCGGATTTCCATCTTGGTCCATATCCGCGATTTCGAGCAATATCCTGATCGTCATAAATAAAATCTCTGTCCGTTGATTACGCCAGGATCACCGGCAAAGTTGCCGCACGCTCCTCAGGCTAAATCCAAAGCATGAACACATCTACTGTCATACCTGACAGGGTGTATAAGCAGACAGTGCTGACTGTCTTGCTGTCGATATATACACCCTGTCAACTATGACAGTAGACATTTATTGACGGCAGTTCTAATTTCAAAGGCGTGACTACTACACTTTTAATATTGAGTATGGCAGGGAGCGGACATTATGAATTACGCTGTGTTATATGAGTTCAAGGATATCAAGGGAGATCATCACGCCGAAGCGATCATCTCCCGATACAACGATGGATATGCGCCGGGCAGTAAACCCAACGTAGTTGTCACAGTTGAATACAACACGGTCAGTAAAAAATATGAAACCGTCGAAGGGTATGACGATGTCGAGGGAGATGGCGACCTTGATGAAGATGACCAGTCTTATTACACCCTCGCCGCTGATATGGCCTCTGCTATTGCAGGTTTAAGCAAGCAGGATGAGGGCCGGCGCTATAAGAGCATGCTGGTGTCTTTCGATAATAACGGCAGCCCGGCTGCACCGCCCGATGTCAAAATTGGACTGTTCAATGTTTCAAATCCCGGTTTGAGCCAGCCTGACTTTACTGTCACAGCGACAGATTATAGAAACGGCCTGTATAACAAGGTTTCAAATACTGTAGATGCCAACGGCGATAACCGCATTGATCTTGACGATCAACTTGCATTCAAGAGGATCGCAAATTCTTTTGCCTCAATGAAAGGGTTCAAAGCCTGAACTGACTGACAACTCTATTATCTTGCTTATCGCCCAACGGCACTGGCGGGTTACCCATTTCCACGATACTGTACGGACATACAGCATCGTGGAATTTCATTATGGCCATCCCTGACCGTGGTCGCGGCACCGCCAGCAACCCGCACAACCGCTTCGCACCGAGCCGCTCGGTTGCCGAAGACGACGGCTGGTATCAGGAAGTGCCCGAGACCCAGGGCACCGAGGTGATGATCGAAACGGCGAAGACGATCATCACCCGCAACACCTCGCCGGATCTGCCGTTCGACCGCTCTATCAACCCCTATCGTGGCTGCGAACATGGCTGCATCTATTGCTACGCGCGGCCCAGCCACGCCTATTGGGACATGTCGCCGGGGCTCGATTTCGAAACGAAGCTGATCGCCAAGACCAACGCTGCCCAAGTGCTGGAAGAACAGCTCGGGAAAAAAGGCTATCAATGCGCGCCGATCAATCTCGGTTCCAACACCGATCCGTATCAGCCGATCGAACGCGAACACAAGATCACCCGCCAGATCCTCGAAGTGCTGCTGCGTTATCGGCACCCGGTGACCATTGTCACCAAGGGCTCGTTGATCCTGCGCGACCTCGACTTGCTCACCGAACTGGCGCAACAGCGGCTGGTGGCGGTGATGATCAGCCTGACCACACTGGACGATGAACTCAAACGTATCCTCGAACCCCGCGCCGCTGCGCCCAAGGCGCGCTTGCGGGCAATCCGGGTGATGCGTGAAGCGGGAGTTCCGGTGGGAGTGCTGTGTTCACCGATGATTCCGATGATCAACGACAGCGAGATAGAAAGCCTGCTGACCGAGGCCCAAGCCGCCGGCGCGCAAAGTGCGGCCTACATGATGCTGCGCCTGCCGCTGGAAGTGGCACCGCTGTTCGAGGAATGGCTGCAAGCGCATTATCCGCAACGCGCAGCGCATGTGTTGAGCCTGGTCCGACAAAGCCGTGGCGGCGAGCTCTACGACAGCCGTTTCGGCGCGAGGATGCGAGGTGAAGGGCCGTTTGCAGATCTGCTGGCGCAGAGGTTTGCCAAAGCCATCAAGCGTCTGGGCCTTAATCATCGCGAGAGCTACAACCTCGATTGCACAGCCTTCTGTCCGCCGGGTCGCCAGATGTCGTTGATTTAGCGACAATTGGCCTATGGTTGAGTGGTCGGAACCCTTCCGTCGAAACTGCCAGTCACGTTTTTTGTGACCTGGAACACACGTTCTAGAGCGCTTGATTCAGTTTGAGTTAAGTTTCGACGGCTACCTTGTTCATCGAGTGACTGACGGGTCGGGATGACTCGGATGTTTTAAACAGCCACTGGCTTCATACCGGAATACCGGGGCATGACTCCCTGAATCCGCCTAAGAGGATGAATCATGAGTGACAAGGATAAACAGCCGTTGGCTGCGTCGGCGCAAGCCCCTGTGGCGGAATCCGCCGATGCAGCGCTGCGTCAGATCGTAGACGGCTTTTTGCATTTTCATCATGAGGTCTTCCCGCAGCAGGAAGAACTCTTCAAGAAACTCGCCACGGCCCAGTCGCCAAAAGCGATGTTCATCACCTGCGCCGACTCGCGCATCGTGCCCGAACTGATCACCCAGAGTTCGCCTGGCGATCTGTTCGTGACCCGTAACGTCGGCAACGTTGTACCGCCCTACGGCCAGATGAACGGCGGCGTTTCCACTGCGATCGAATACGCGGTGCTGGCGCTCGGCGTGCAGCACATCATCATCTGCGGCCACTCGGATTGCGGCGCCATGCGCGCGGTGCTCAACCCCGACAGCCTGGAAAAAATGCCGACGGTCAAAGCCTGGTTGCGCCACGCCGAAGTGGCCAAAACCATGGTGCATGAAAACTGTAACTGCGCCGACGAAAAAGAAAGCATGCCGATCCTCACTGAGGAAAACGTCATCGCCCAATTGCAGCACTTGCGTACCCATCCTTCGGTAGCCTCGCGCATGGCGAACGGTCATCTGTTCATCCATGGCTGGGTCTACAACATCGAAACCAGCGAAATCAAAGCTTACGACGCGGATCAGGGCTGCTTCCTGCCGCTCGACGGCAGCCATCCGATTCCGGTGGCGACGCCCAAAGCGCGCTTCTAAATCTTCCTAACAATCTGTGTGGTTTGACGCCGGCCGCTGTTTCAGCGGCCCGGCCTCGCCACGCCTGAAGAAAGCTTCGGGAGAGTCATCATGCGTGCTGCTCAATTAAAAGCGGTGTTGCCACGGGAGCTGCTCGCTTCGGTGGTTGTATTTCTGGTCGCCCTGCCGCTGTGCATGGGCATTGCGATTGCGTCAGGGTTGCCGCCAGCCAAAGGTCTGATCACCGGGATCATCGGCGGTCTGGTAGTCGGTTGGCTGGCGGGTTCGCCGTTGCAGGTCAGCGGGCCGGCAGCGGGTCTGGCAGTGTTGGTGTTTGAACTGGTGCGCCAGCACGGCATCGAGATGCTCGGGCCGATTCTGCTGCTGGCCGGTTTCCTGCAACTGGTGGCCGGGCGACTGAAGCTCGGTTGCTGGTTTCGGGTCACAGCGCCAGCGGTGGTCTACGGCATGCTGGCCGGGATCGGCGTGTTGATTGTGCTCTCACAAATCCATGTGATGCTCGACGCCTCACCAAAGCCCTCTGGGCTGGATAACCTCACAGCGTTCCCCGCTGCGGTGGCGCAAGCCTTGCCGTCGTTTGGCTGGCAGGCCGGTCTGCTCGGGCTGGCGACTATTGCGGTGATGTGGCTGTGGGAGAAATTCCGTCCGCATTCCCTGCGCTTTATTCCCGGCGCATTGCTGGGTGTGGGTCTGGCGACGGGTGCCAGTCTGATGCTGGCGTTGCAGGTTAAACGCGTCGAGGTGCCGGCCAATCTGGCAGAAGCCATCGATTGGCTGAAACCGGCGGATCTGCTCAGTCTGGCGGACCCGACGCTGCTGATCGCTGCGTTTGCCGTGGCGTTTATCGCCAGCGCCGAAACCCTGTTGTCGGCGGCGGCGGTGGATCGCATGCACAGCGGCGTGCGTTCGGACTTCGACCGTGAACTGTCGGCACAAGGCGTCGGCAACATGCTTTGCGGCCTGGTCGGCGCGTTGCCGATGACCGGGGTAATCGTGCGCAGTTCGGCCAACGTCCAGGCCGGTGCGACCACGCGCTATTCGACAATCTTCCATGGCCTGTGGCTGCTGGCGTTCGTGCTGTTGCTGTCGAGCGTGCTGCAAAGCATTCCGGTGGCGAGTTTGGCGGGTGTGCTGGTGTATACCGGTTTCAAACTGGTGGATCTCAAGGCGTTTCGCGGGCTGGGTCGTTATGGCCGGATGCCGATGTTCACTTACGCCGCGACGGCGCTGGCGATCATCTTCACCGACCTGTTGACCGGCGTGCTGATCGGCTTCGGCCTGACCTTGCTGAAACTGGCGTTCAAGGCTTCGCGCTTGAAGATCAGCTTGATCGATCTGCCGCAGGACGGCGAGATGGAGTTGCGTCTGGTGGGGGCGGCGACGTTCCTCAAGGTGCCGGCGCTGACGCAGGTGCTGAACACGATTCCAATGGGCACCACGGTGCATGTGCCGCTCAATAACCTGAGCTACATCGACCATTCGTGTCTGGAGTTGCTGGAAGAGTGGGGCCGGGCGAATGCGGCGAAGGGGTCGAAGCTGTTGATTGAGTCGCGAGGGTTGAAGCGCAGGCTTGAAGGGCGGATTCGGACTACCACCGGGATCGGCGCGGCCGGCTAAATTTTCCCGCCTGAACACAACACCTGTGGGAGCTGGCTTGCCAGCTCCCACAGGTGTTGAGGTGTTTCTGGGTTAAGCAGCCGGTTGATCCAGCTCCAGACCCACACCCAATCGACGGCCCATGCACGGCCAGCGTTTCCACGCCGCACCGGTGTCGGGGCTGCTGAGTTTTTCGCGGTAGGCCTCTACCGACTCCAGCGCAAAACTCTCTTCGTTGAGCATCTCGTCGATGGCGTGATGCACCGCTTCGTCCAGTTGGTTGGCAAACTCCTCACCGATCAATTGGTGAGCAATCAGATTGGCGACCGTCATGTCCAAGGGGATCAGTGGCTGGCCGAAATGCTTGATGTACAGGTCGTTGACCTCTTCGACAAAACGGTGCGCCAGGTAGGCTTCGTCCAGCAGGCTGTCCAGGCCAACGTGCCCGGCCATGATTACCGGCGGCTGGAGGAAATACTGCTCGGCGATTTTCAGCACCGGTTTGATCTGCGATTCGATTCCCGCTTCCCTGGCGACTTCATTGGCTGCATCCAGCAGGTCTGGCACTTCATCGATGTAGGCGGCGACAAAACGCGTCAGCACGCCTTTGGCGTCGGCTTCCGGCAATTGGATCGCCGGGTGTAAATGAGGCAGCTTGCTTTCCAGCTGACGGGTCAGCAGGCCGGTGTCTTTCTCGTGCTGTTGGGCGGTTTGGATCTGCTCGCGCAATGCGGCGGTGTTCATGAAAACTCCAGGGAACAAGGCAATGAAATAGGGAAGACATAAGTTAGCTGGCTTACGAAAAATGCTAAGACGCATTTGTCATAATTATTTCATCCTTGATGCGCCTGCGTTATATCGATTTACCACCTCTCGTCTGCATCCTTCTCCATTCGTGCCCTTGAACGCAAGTCTCGGCTGTTTCAGTTCATTTACGTCCTCACATTGCAATTTCCAGTCGCTGTCTATACTCGCCATTGAATGGAGTTAGCTGATGACGCCCGACTGCACCCGCAGCAAGGCCCGGCGATTCAAGTTCGTAGTCTGATGCAGCCGCTCCCTTGCCGCAGGCGAAAGCCGGCGGGATAACAAGAACGATAAGGGGAACCCGCAATGATGCGACATCCACACGTCTGGATGGGCCTCCTGTTGTGGTCGATTTTCAGCCAGGCCAATGCGGCCTGGACTGTGAATATGGCGCCTGGAGCGACTGAAATCAGTCACGCAGTATTCGACCTGCACATGACCATTTTCTGGATCTGTGTGGTGATCGGGATCATCGTCTTCGGCGCCATGTTCTGGTCGATGATGGTGCACCGCCGTTCAACCGGGCAGGTCGCCGCAAAATTCCACGAAAGCACCACCGTCGAAATTCTCTGGACCGTCGTCCCGCTGCTGATTCTGGTGGCGATGGCCGTTCCGGCGACCGCCACCCTGATCAAGATGTACGACGCCAGTGAGCCGGATATCGATATCCAGGTCACCGGCTATCAGTGGAAGTGGCACTACAAATACCTGGGCCAGGACGTCGAGTTCTTCAGCAACCTGGCCACGCCCGCCGAGCAGATCCACAACAAGGAAGCCAAGGGCGAACACTACCTGCTTGAGGTCGACAAGCCGCTGGTGCTGCCGACCGGCGCCAAGGTGCGCTTCCTCGTGACCTCCGCTGACGTGATCCATTCCTGGTGGGTGCCGGCCTTCGCGGTCAAACGCGATGCGATTCCGGGGTTCGTCAACGAAGCCTGGACCCGTGTCGACA
Organism: Pseudomonas sp. LBUM1648; assembly: GCF_059716145.1. Classification (NCBI taxonomy): domain Bacteria; kingdom Pseudomonadati; phylum Pseudomonadota; class Gammaproteobacteria; order Pseudomonadales; family Pseudomonadaceae; genus Pseudomonas; species Pseudomonas sp. LBUM1648. Next base: position 87,447 of record NZ_CP166808.1, on the reverse strand, counting down.
AACCCGGCATCTACCGTGGCCAGTGCGCCGAACTGTGCGGCAAGGATCACGGCTTCATGCCGATTGTGGTCGAGGTCAAGGAAAAGGCCGATTACGAAACATGGCTGGCCGAACGCAAGGCCGAAGCCGCCCAGCTCAAAGAGCTGACCAGCAAGGAATGGACCCTCGACGAGCTCAAAGAGCGCGGCGACAAGGTCTATCACACCGCTTGCGTCGCCTGTCACCAAGCCGAAGGCCAGGGCCTGCCGCCGATGTTCCCGGCGCTCAAGGGCTCGAAAATCGCCACCGGACCGATCAAGGATCACCTGAACATTGTCCTCCACGGCAAGCCCGGCACCGCCATGGCGGCGTTCGGCAAACAGTTGTCGGAAGTCGATATCGCAGCGGTCGTGACCTATGAACGTAACGCCTGGGGCAACAACAAGGGCGACATGGTCACGCCAAAAGAAGTGCTGGAGCTGAAACAGGCGGAAAGCAAATGAGCCGGTCTATTGCGTACTTCGTGAACCAGTCGGGGCTCCGTACCCCGGCCTGCCCAGCCCACTCACTTGAAGGAGACCGGCCATGAGCGCTGTCATCGATGACCACGGTCATGCCGACCACGCCCACGGTCCCGCCAAAGGCCTGATGCGCTGGGTGCTGACCACCAACCACAAGGACATCGGCACGCTGTACCTGTGGTTTGCATTCTGCATGTTCCTGCTCGGCGGCTCGTTCGCCATGGTGATCCGCGCCGAGTTGTTCCAGCCCGGTTTGCAGATCGTCGAGCCGGCGTTCTTCAACCAGATGACCACCATGCACGGTCTGGTGATGGTGTTCGGTGCGGTGATGCCGGCGTTCGTCGGCCTCGCCAACTGGATGATCCCGTTGATGATCGGCGCGCCGGACATGGCCCTGCCGCGCATGAACAACTTCAGCTTCTGGCTGCTGCCGGCGGCGTTCCTGCTGTTGGTCTCGACCCTGTTCAGCCCCGGTGGCGGGCCGAATTTCGGCTGGACGTTCTACGCGCCGTTGTCGACGACTTATGCGCCGGAAAGCGTGACGTTCTTCATCTTCGCCATCCACTTGATGGGGATCAGCTCGATCATGGGCGCGATCAACGTGGTCGCGACCATCCTCAACCTGCGCGCCCCCGGCATGACGTTGATGAAAATGCCGCTGTTCGTCTGGACCTGGCTGATCACCGCGTTCCTGCTGATAGCGGTGATGCCGGTGCTGGCCGGGTGCGTGACGATGATGCTGATGGACATCCACTTCGGCACCAGTTTCTTCAGTGCCGCCGGTGGCGGTGACCCGGTGCTGTTCCAGCATGTGTTCTGGTTCTTCGGCCACCCCGAGGTGTACATCATGATCCTGCCGGCGTTCGGCGCCGTCAGCTCGATCATCCCGACCTTCTCGCGCAAACCGCTGTTCGGCTACACCTCGATGGTCTACGCCACCGCGAGCATTGCGTTCCTGTCGTTCATTGTCTGGGCGCACCACATGTTCGTGGTCGGCATTCCGTTGGTGGGCGAGCTGTTCTTCATGTACGCCACGCTACTGATCGCCGTGCCCACCGGGGTCAAGGTGTTCAACTGGGCGAGCACCATGTGGCAAGGCTCGCTGACCTTCGAGACGCCGATGCTGTTTGCCGTAGCGTTCGTGATCCTGTTCTCCATCGGCGGGTTCTCCGGGCTGATGCTGGCCATCGCCCCGGCGGACTTCCAGTATCAGGACACCTATTTCGTGGTCGCGCACTTCCACTATGTGCTGGTGCCGGGGGCCATCTTCGGGATCTTCGCCTCGGCCTATTACTGGCTGCCGAAGTGGACCGGCCACATGTACGACGAAACCCTCGGCAAGCTGCATTTCTGGCTGTCGTTCATCGGTATGAACATGGCCTTCTTCCCGATGCACTTCGTGGGCCTTGCGGGGATGCCGCGGCGGATTCCGGACTACAACCTGCAGTTCGCCGACTTCAATATGGTCTCCTCGATCGGCGCGTTCATGTTCGGCGCCACGCAGATCTTCTTCCTGTTCATCGTGATCAAGACCATCCGAGGCGGCGAGCCGGCACCGGCCAAACCGTGGGATGGCGCCGAAGGTCTGGAATGGAGCGTGCCGTCACCGGCGCCGTATCACACCTTTACTACGCCGCCGGAAGTGAAATGAACAATTTCTGCCCTGCACAAATGACTGTGGGAGAGGCTGAAAATCATGGCTGACTCGATCTCGCTGAAAAAACTCGTCACCCGCCTGCTCGCGGTGGTAGTGGCGATGTTTGTCTTCGGGTTTGCCCTGGTGCCGATCTACGACGTGATGTGCAAAGCCTTCGGCATCAATGGCAAGCCCGGTGGGCAGTACGAGGGCGAGCAGGTGGTCGACACCTCCCGCCAGGTGCGCGTGCAGTTTTTGTCGACCAACACCGCTGACATGCCGTGGGACTTCTACCCAAAGCACGACGAGCTGACGGCCAACCCCGGCGCGGTGAACGAGATGATCTTCATCGCCCGCAACCCCACCGACAAACCGATGAGTGCGCAAGCCGTGCCGAGCATCGCGCCAAGCAATGCGGCGGCGTATTTCCACAAGACCGAATGCTTTTGCTTTACCCAGCAGGTGCTGCAGCCCGGTCAGCAGATCGAGATGCCGGTGCGTTTCATTGTTGACCGCGACATGCCCAAGGATGTGAAGCACCTGACGCTGTCCTACACGCTGTTCGATATCACCGCCCGACATCCACCGGTGGCTGTAAACACTGGCGGTTAAGCGTGCCCGATAAGGAGAACAATAAATGGCAACTCATGAGCACTATTACGTTCCGGCCCAGAGCAAATGGCCGATCATCGCCACGATCGGCATGCTCGTCACCGTGTACGGCCTGGCCGTCTGGTTCAACGATCTGAAGGCAGCGCGCCCGGAATCCCACGGCCCGCTGATCTTTTTCATCGGCGGCCTGCTGGTGGCGTACATGCTGTTCGGCTGGTTCGGCACGGTGATCAAGGAAAGTCGCGCGGGACTCTACAGCGCGCAGCTTGATCGCTCGTTTCGCTGGGGCATGAGCTGGTTCATCTTTTCCGAGGTGATGTTCTTCGTCGCTTTCTTCGGTGCGCTGTTCTACGTGCGGCACATTTCCGGCCCGGCACTCGGAGGTGAAGGCCCAAAAGGGGTCGCGCACATGCTTTGGCCAAATTTTCAGTTCACCTGGCCGCTGCTGAACACGCCGGATCCGAAACTGTTCCCGCCGGCCAAAGACGTTATCAGCCCGTGGGGTCTGCCGCTGATCAACACGATTCTGCTGGTCAGCTCCAGCGTGACCATCACCATTGCCCACCATGCGCTGAAGAAAGGCCATCGCGGCGCGCTGAAAATCTGGCTGGCGATCACCGTGCTGCTGGGCTGCGCATTCCTCGGCTTCCAGGCCGAAGAATACATTCACGCTTATAAGGAGCTGGGCCTGACCCTGGGTTCGGGCATCTACGGCGCGACGTTCTTCATGCTCACCGGTTTCCACGGCGCCCACGTGACCATCGGCACGATCATTCTGTTTGTGATGCTGATGCGGATCATGAAGGGCCACTTCGACAACGAACACCAGTTCGGCTTCGAAGCGGCGAGCTGGTATTGGCACTTCGTCGACGTGGTGTGGATCGGCTTGTTCATCTTCGTTTACGTGCTCTGAACCTGGATCACCAAGGCGCGTGCGACACCAGTTGGCCGCTGTAAAAGCCCCAGGCGATCAAGCCGACGGTGGCAGCGGCCAATGCCACCCGAACACTCAAGGCGATGACCAGACGATTGGAACTGCTGTCGTCCTTGACCAGGAAAAACAGGCCGCTGAACAGGCTTATCACCGTGGCAATCAGCAGCAGGACGATGGCTGCTTTGAGCATGGGAAGACTCCGGGGGACAGGCGATGCACTTGAGTATAGCGATCGCGATGCCTGACTTTATGGCGATGCCATGAAGCGCTTTCGCCCGGGCGTCGTACCGACGGTTGTCGTGGCATTGTTGCTGCCGCTGTTGGTGTCGTTGGGCTTCTGGCAATTGAGCCGGGGGGCGGAGAAAACCGCCCTGCTCGCCAGTTACGCCGAGCGCCGCGCCGCTGAACCGATGGCCAGCAGCGAGTTGCTCAATAGTGCTGAGCCGGCCTATCGCCGCGTGCGTCTTTCCGGCCAGTTCGACGCCGCTCACAGCCTGCTGCTCGACAACAGCCAGCGCAACGGCAAGGTCGGCGTCGAGTTGCTGCAACCGTTTCAGGATCAACGCACCGGCCTGTGGCTGCTGGTCAATCGCGGCTGGCTGCCGTGGCCGGATCGACGCGTGCCGCCGCAATTCACCACGCCTTCCGAGGCGCTGAATATCGATGCCTGGGTCTACGTCGCCCCCGGCGCGACCTTCCAGCTTCACGCCGACCCGGCCAGCAGCACCTGGCCGCAAACCATCACCGCCGTCGATCCGGCCAAGTTGTGGAAATCCCTCGAGCGCGACGGCTTCGCCTACGAATTACGCGCCGAACCCGGCCCGGCGAGCTATCAGGCCGACTGGCCGGTGGTGGCGATGGGTCCGGAAAAACACCTCGGTTACGCCGTGCAGTGGTTCGCCATGGCCACCGCCCTGTTCGGTCTCTACGTCTACTTAGGCTTGCACAACGCAAAGGAGAAACACCATGGGAACGGCCATGAATCCACCCAGCATGTCTGAAGCCAAAGCCCCGGCCAGTCGGCGTCGCGGACGTCTTCAGTTGCTGCTGATCGTGCTCGGCGTGGTCGGCCCGATGATCCTCGCCACCGGCATGTACAAATTGCAGTTCTGGGTGCCGGATGGCCGCAGTTATCACGGAGAACTGATCGGCAACGGCCAGACACGCGCCGAGCTGGGTGTGCAGGCGGATGAAGTGCGCTGGCAGATGCTGGTGACGGCGCCCAAGGATTGCGCAGTGGACTGCCAGCAGCTTGTTTACCTCGCGCGGCAGATCCAGATCGGCCTCGGCCGTGAAGCCGGGCGCGCCAGCCACGCCCTCGCCGCTGCGCAACCTTTGAGCGCCGACTACCAAGCCAAACTCACCCGCGAATATCCGCAGTTGCAACGCTATCCGCTGGACGCCGCCACGTTCAGCAAGACAACGGGCGACCAGACCACGCCGCAACTGTGGATCATCGACCCCCACGGCAACCTCGTGCTGCGTTACGACCCGAATGTGAAGGGCAAGGATCTGCTCAACGACCTGCGCCACCTGCTGAAACTGTCGAATATCGGATAAGGGCATCGTCATGGCCAAACCTGGATTTCGCCTCGCGCTGTTTGCCACCTTGCTGGCACTGATTGTGGTGCTGCTCGGCGCCTACACCCGCCTGACCCACGCCGGCCTCGGTTGCCCGGACTGGCCGGGCTGCTACGGGTTTATCAGCGTGCCGAAAAGCGAAGCCCAACTGGCCCATGCCGAGCTGCATTTCCCCGACGCGCCGGTGGAGACGCACAAGGGCTGGAACGAGATGATCCACCGCTACTTCGCCGGCGCCCTCGGCCTGCTCATCTCGGTGTTGGCCGGGCGCGCGTGGGTCAATCGTCGCCATCCCGGGCAGCCATTGAAGCTGCCGCTGTTTCTGCTGGCGGTGGTGTTCGCCCAAGCGGCGTTCGGCATGTGGACGGTGACGCTCAAGCTCTGGCCGCAAGTGGTCACCGGGCATTTGCTTGGCGGCTTTGCGACCTTGAGCCTGTTGTTTCTGCTGACATTGAGATTGTCCGGCGTGCTGCCGGCGCTGACCGTGCCCAAACGCTTGCAGTACTGGGCGACGGCAGGACTGCTGCTGGTGATCGGCCAGATCGCTCTAGGTGGCTGGGTCAGTTCCAACTACGCCGCGGTGGCCTGCATCGATTTCCCCACCTGCCACGGCCAATGGCTGCCGCCTGCCGACTTTGCCAACGGCTTTCACCTGACCCAACACATCGGCCCCAATTACCTCGGCGGACAACTCGACAGCGATGCCCGCACAGCGATTCACCTGACCCACCGCATCGGCGCATTGCTGGTGACGCTGGTGCTGCTCGGTCTGGCCTGGCAACTGAAAGTGGTCGGCATGACCCGGCTGGCCGGTTTGGTGCTGATTGCCCTCGGCGCACAAATCACTCTCGGCATCAGCAACGTGATTTTCCATCTGCCGCTGCCGGTTGCCGTGGCGCACAACGCTGGCGGCGCGGCGCTGCTGCTGACCCTGGTGCTGGTCAATTATCACGCGCGCACCAGCCTGGTCCGGGTCAGACAACCAGTACTCGCTCGCTGGCGCTTCAGCCCGCGTAAACACTCCGCCGCGCCCATAACAATAAAAGGAGAAACGCCATGGCGATTCTGATCGGCGAACGCCCCACTCAGGCGATCTGGCGTGACTATCTGGAGCTGACCAAACCGAAAGTCGTGGTGCTGATGCTCATCACCTCGCTGGTCGGCATGTTCCTCGCGACCCGCGCCGGGGTGCCGTGGACGGTGCTGGTGTTCGGCAATCTGGGCATCGCGCTGTGTGCCGGTGGCGCGGCGGCGGTCAACCATGTGGTGGATCGGCGCATCGATGCAGTCATGGCGCGCACCCATAAGCGGCCGCTGGCAGAGGGCCGGGTTTCGCCTGCTGCGGCGTTGACCTTTGCGCTGGCGCTGGCGTTGCTCGGTCAGGCCTTGCTGCTGACCTTCACCAATCCGCTGACCGCGTGGCTGACCCTAGCCTCCCTGCTCGGCTACGCAGTGATCTACACCGGCTTCCTCAAACGCGCGACGCCGCAGAACATCGTCATCGGCGGTCTTGCCGGCGCCGCGCCGCCGCTGCTCGGCTGGACCGCCGCCACCGGCCATGTCAGCGCCGAACCGTTGCTGCTGGTGCTGATCATCTTCGCCTGGACCCCGCCGCACTTCTGGGCGCTGGCGATCCATCGCAAGGAGGAATATGCCAAGGCCGACATCCCGATGTTGCCGGTCACCCACGGCGAGCACTACACCAAAGTGCACATTCTGCTGTACACCTTCGCGCTGCTGGCGGTGAGCCTGCTGCCGTACGTGATCCACATGAGCGGCGTGCTGTATCTGTTTTGTGCGCTGGTGCTAGGCGCAAGGTTTCTGCAATGGGCCGTGGTGCTGTACCGTGGCACTCGGCCGCACGCGGCGATCAACACCTTCAAGTACTCTATTTGGTACTTGTTCCTGTTGTTCATTGCCCTGCTCGTAGACCACTACTTACTGTTGAACCTATGACTCGAACCCAGAAAACCGTCTTCATCCTCGTCGCCGTGATCGCGCTGATCCTGGGACTGACCGTCAACAAAGTACTGAGTGGCAAAGGCCAGGGCGACCCCACCGCGCTGATCGACGCCGGCATCATCCTGCTGCCGCAGAGCCGCACGCTGCCAAGCGTGAAGATGACTGATCAGGATGGCAAACCGGTCGCCATCGACGAGTTGAAAGGCAAGTGGAGCCTGCTGTTCTTCGGCTACACGTTCTGCCCGGACATCTGCCCGACCACACTCGCGCAACTGCGCCAGATCAAGAGCGAGTTGCCGAAGGATGCTGCGGATAAGTTGCAGATCGTGCTGGTCAGCGTCGACCCGAACCGGGACAACCCGAAACAGTTGAAGCAGTATCTGGGTTACTTCGATCCGCAGTTCATCGGCCTGACGCCGACCTCGATTGAAGAGCTGCAGAAGGTGGCCAATGCAGTGAGTATTCCGTTTATTCCGGCGGATACCAGCAAGCCGAATTACACGGTTGACCACAGTGGGAATCTGGCGGTGATCGGGCCGGACGGGACGCAGCGTGGGTTTATCCGGGCGCCGTTGAATAACGCCAAACTGGTGGCGCAACTCCCGGTAATGCTTAACCGCAAGTAAGTCACCACAGCAAGCACCGGGAAACCTTTGTGGCGAGGGGATTTATCCCCGATGGGCTGCGCAGCGGCCCCAAACACGGCATTCGCGCACTCACTGATGCACTGCATTCAGGGGTACTGGGACGGCTGCGCCGTCCATCGGGGATAAATCCCCTCGCCACAAATGCGGTGCTACGAGAGCGGTATTTCAGGCAAAAAAAGGGACGCACATGGCGTCCCCTTCTTCGTTAAAGCAACCAGGATCAGAACGCCGGCAATACCGCACCTTTGTACTTCTCGGTGATGAATTGCTTCACTTCCGGGCTGTGCAGGGCAGCGGCCAGTTTCTTCATCGCGTCGCTGTCCTTGTTGTCCGCACGGGACACCAGGATGTTCACGTATGGCGAGTCGTTACCTTCAATCACCAGCGCATCCTTGGACGGATCGAGCTTGGCTTCCAGCGCGTAGTTGGTGTTGATCAGCGCCAGATCGACCTGGGTCAGCACGCGCGGGATGGTCGCGGCTTCCAGTTCACGGATTTTCAGGTCTTTCGGGTTCTGCGCGATGTCTTTGACGGTCGACAGAATGTTGTTCGGCTCCTTCAGGGTGATCACGCCAGCCTTGGCCAGCAGCAACAGCGCACGGCCGCCGTTGGTGGCGTCGTTCGGGATCACCACGTTGGCACCGCTTGGCAGGTTTTTCAGATCCTTGATCTTGCTGGAATAGGCGCCCAGTGGCTCCAGGTGCACGCCGGTCACGGCCACCAGGCTGGTGCCCTTGGCCTTGTTGAACTCATCGAGGTACGGCTGGTGCTGGAAGAAGTTGGCGTCCAGACGCTTTTCGGCAACCTGTACGTTCGGCTGAATGTAGTCGGTGAAGACCTTGACCTTCAGATCCACGCCTTCTTTGGCCAGTGCCGGCTTCACGAACTCGAGGATTTCCGCGTGCGGCACCGGGGTGGCGGCAACGGTCAGGGTTTCGGCGTGTGCCGAAAACGCAGCAACAGCAGCGAAAGCAGCGATCAGTTTTTTCATTCAGCTAACTCCTTTTTGGGCGCCCGTCAGGCGCCTGCCAGCGAATGGCCGGCTCATTCTTGAATATCAAACCGGTTTATTTACGCGAGAAATGCACGACCAGTCTGTCACCTACCATTTGCAGCACTTGCACCAGAATCAACAGCAGCACCACGGTGACGATCATCACGTCAGTCTGGAAACGCTGGTAGCCGAAGCGGATCGCCAGGTCACCCAGACCACCGGCGCCGACCACTCCGGCCATCGCCGTGTAGGACACCAGTGTAATCGCCGTCACCGTAATCGCCGCGAAGATGCCCGGACGGGCTTCCGGCAGCAACGCGTTCATGATGATTTGCCGAGTGGTCGCGCCCATCGACTGGGTCGCTTCGATGATGCCGCGATCGACTTCACGCAGCGCAGTCTCGACCAGACGCGCGAAGAACGGCGTGGCACCCACCACCAGCGGCGGAATCGCACCGGCCACGCCCAGCGACGTGCCGGTGATCAGCACGGTGAACGGGATCATCACGATCAACAGAATAATGAACGGCAGCGACCGCAGGATGTTCACCGCCAGCGACATGAACGCGTAGAGGGCACGGTTTTCCAGCAACTGGCGCGGACTGCAGAGAAACAGCAGCACGCCCAGCGGCAGGCCGAGCAAAACGGTGAACAACAGCGAGCCACCTAGCATCAGCATGGTGTCGCCCGTCGCCAGCCAGATTTCAAACCAGTCGATGTTTTCGAAGAACGTCTTGAGCAGTTCCATTAACGGAGCACCTCCATGTGAACGTCCGCGGCGGTGAAGCGGGCGAACGCCGCTTCCATGTCGCCACCGGTGACGGCGAGGGTCAATTGCCCGTACGGAATGTCTTTGATGCGGTCGATGCGACCAGCAAGGATGCTGTAGTCGACACCGGTTTCCCGGGCGACGGTACCGAGCAACGGCGCGTAGGTCGCTTCGCCCTGGAAAGTCAGACGCACGATACGACCCGGCACGTGAGCGAAGTCATCGCGCTGTTCGCTTTCGTCGATCTGCTCGCTCTCCTGGACGAAACGCTTGGTGGTCGGGTGCTTCGGATGCAGGAACACATCGGCCACCGAACCTTGCTCGACGATCACGCCGGCATCCATCACGCCCACCTGATCGCACACACGGCGGATCACATCCATCTCGTGGGTGATCAGGACGATGGTCAGTTTCAGCTCGCGGTTGATCTCGGCCAACAGTTGCAGGACCGACGCGGTGGTCTGCGGGTCGAGGGCGCTGGTGGCTTCGTCACACAGCAGAATCTTTGGCTTGGTCGCCAGGGCGCGGGCGATGCCGACGCGCTGCTTCTGGCCACCGGACAACTGCGCCGGGTATTTCTTGGCGTGGTCGGACAGACCGACGCGCGCCAGCAACTCGGCGACGCGCTTGTCGATTTCGCTGCTCGACAGCTCGCCGGCCAGGGTCAGCGGCAACGCAACGTTGTCAGCCACAGTCTTGGACGCGAGCAGGTTGAAGTGCTGGAAGATCATCCCGACTTGCTGGCGGAAACGGCGCAGGCCGTTGGCATCCAGCGCGGTGACTTCTTCGCCGTCGACGATGATTTTGCCGCCACTGGATTCTTCCAGGCGATTGATCAGACGCAGCAGGGTACTTTTTCCCGCACCGGAATGGCCGATCAGGCCGAAAACCTGACCGTTCTCGATCGAGAGGTTGGTCGGGTGCAGGGCGGGGATGTCCTTACCGGCGACGCGGTAAGTCTTGTGGACGTTTTGAAACTCGATCACGTAGCGAACCTTGTGGGGCGCGTTAGAAAAGGATCAGCGGTTAGCCGGGCGCGCATTTTAGCCTGTCCGTATAGAGGTTCTTAGCATTTATTTCTCAATTAACCTTCGATTTGGCAATAACAAGATCAAAGGTCATAAAAAAGGAACGCCGGTTCCTTCTCGTCAGTCACTAGTTAAGCGACTTGAAACCCTGGGTAACCGTGCCCGGAAACGCTCAAGAGTCCCCGTTGAAAGGGGTCAAACGAGGAGTTTACGTCTGATGAGTACCAAGAAACCCGCCTCCGGCAAAAGTGAACTGGCTGGAACCGACACCCCGGATCGCGCCAACACCAATAGCAAACTCGACAGTCTGGAGAAATTTCGCTCCGACGCCACCGGCCAGGCCCTGCGCACCAACCAGGGCGTGAAAATCGCCGACAACCAGAACACCCTCAAGGCCGGCCCCCGCGGGCCTTCGCTGCTGGAAGACTTCATCATGCGTGAAAAGATCACGCACTTTGACCATGAGCGAATCCCGGAGCGCATCGTCCACGCCCGTGGCACCGGCGCCCATGGTTTCTTCCAGGCTTACGAGAATCATGCGGCGCTGACCAAGGCCGGATTCCTCCAGGATCCGGGGAAAAAGACCCCGGTGTTCGTGCGCTTTTCCACCGTGCAGGGGCCACGCGGCTCCGGCGACACGGTGCGTGACGTGCGCGGCTTCGCCGTAAAGTTCTTCACCGACGAAGGCAACTTCGATCTGGTCGGCAACAACATGCCGGTGTTCTTCATTCAGGATGCGATCAAGTTTCCCGATTTCGTCCATGCGGTAAAACCCGAGCCGCACAATGAAATCCCTACCGGCGGATCGGCCCACGACACGTTCTGGGACTTCGTTTCGCTGGTGCCGGAATCGGCGCATATGGTCATCTGGGCGATGTCCGACCGGGCGATCCCGAAAAGCCTGCGCAGCATGCAAGGCTTCGGTGTGCACACCTTCCGCCTGGTCAACGCCGAGGGTAAATCGCGCTTCGTCAAATTCCACTGGCGCCCTACCGCCGGCACTTGCTCGCTGGTGTGGGACGAGGCTCAGAAGCTCGCTGGTAAAGACACCGACTACCACCGTCGCGATCTCTGGGAAGCCATCGAGATGGGCGACTACCCGGAATGGGAGTTGGGTGTGCAAATCATCGAAGAAGAAAACGAGCACGACTTCGATTTCGATATCCTCGACCCGACCAAGCTGATCCCCGAAGAAATCGTGCCGATCACGCCGCTGGGCAAAATGACCCTGAACCGCAATCCCGACAATTACTTTGCCGAGACTGAACAGGTTGCGTTCTGCCCGGGCCATATCGTCCCGGGGATCGACTTCTCCAATGACCCATTGCTGCAAGGTCGACTGTTTTCCTACACCGATACGCAAATCAGCCGACTCGGCGGGCCGAACTTCCATGAGTTGCCAATCAACCGCCCGGTCGCGCCGTTCCATAACGGCCAGCGCGATGCGCAGCACCGTACGGTGATCGACAAGGGCCGTGCGTCCTACGAGCCGAACTCGATTGATGGCGGCTGGCCGAAAGAAACCCCGCCGGCCGCGCAGGACGGCGGTTTCGAGACGTACCCGGAACGCATCGACGCCGCCAAGATTCGCCAGCGCAGCGAGTCGTTCAGTGACCACTTCTCCCAGGCACGGCTGTTCTTCAACAGCATGAGCGCGCACGAGAAAGAACACATCATCGCCGCCTACAGCTTTGAGCTGGGCAAGGTAGAACGAGAGTTCATCCGCGCGCGGGAAGTGAACGAGATTCTGGCCAATATCGATCTGGAACTGGCCAAACGCGTGGCGGACAACCTGGGCCTGCCGGCGCCCACCAAAGGCACGGTCGAGGTACGCAAAACGTCCTTTGATCATTCGCCGTCGCTGAGTCAGGCCAATTTGTTGCCGGAAAACATCAAGACGCGAAAAGTCGCGATTCTTGCTGCCAACGGCGTCGATGGTGCGGCGATTGATGCGATGAAGAAAGCTTTGGCCGCTGAAGGGGCGCACGCCAAGTTGCTCGGCCCGACGTCGGCACCAGTGAAGACCGCCGATGGCAAAAGCCTGCCGGTGGATGCGTCGATGGAAGGCATGCCTTCGGTGATCTTCGATGCGGTGTTCGTGCCAGGTGGCGCGGCGTCGATCAAGGCGTTGAGCGGTGATGGTGTGGCGTTGCATTACCTGCTGGAGGCGTACAAGCATCTGAAGGCGATTGCCTTGCAGGGTGAAGCGAAGCAAATGCTGGATGTGTTGAAGCTGGAGGCGGACGCCGGGCTGTTGGAGGGCAAGGATGTCACGGCGCTGACCAAGCCTTTCTTCGCCGCGATCGGGCAACACCGGGTTTGGGCTCGGGAGCCTAAGGCGAAAGCCGTTCCGGCCTAAAGGACGCTTTCGCGAGCAGGCTGACTCCCACAAGTTCACGCTGTACCTGTGGGAGTGAGCCTGCTCGCGAAGCTTTTAGGGTTTACGCGGACTCAAAACCATCTGCGCCGGCACAGTGCGCAAAATCTGCTTCTCGATCTTCAGATCAAAATCCGGATTCAATTTCTTCACCCGCTTGGTCAGCAAATTGGCCAGCCATGGGTAATCATCGGTGCGGGGTGCCTGGATGCTCACGGCACACTCGTAATTCACTACATCAGCGGCGATCGCATCCAGTTGCCGACGAAGTTTATGGCTATCGGCGATATTCAACGCAACGGTGGTGCTTTCGGCGGTCGGATCGATCACCTTGGCTTTTGGCTTGGCTTCTGCCGCCAGCAGTGCGGCTTCGGCCTTCTCAAGCTCAGCCTTGCGCGCTTCGGTAATGGCACCGTTCACACCACCGGTCAGCGCCGGGGCCTTTGGCATCAATACGCGCGCACGGCTCAACGCGGTAGCAGCAGCGTTTACATCACCCTTCTGCAGGACGATCTGGCTACGGCGCAAATAGGCTTCGGCCAATTGCCGCTGATATTGCTCAAGGGATTGATCGTTGGGGGTTTCGGCCTGCAAGGCGGCCAATTGATCTTCGGCCGTGGCCAGTTCGCTGCTGGCCAGGCTTTGCTCCAGCTGTGCGATGGCCGTAGCCCGCGCATCGGGGACTTCGGCCACCGGCGGCGTGCTTTGGCAGGCGCCCAGCAGCACTGAAAATGCGACAAGGAGCAGATAACGGGAGGCGAACGGCTTCATTCCTGCGACTCTCTAATTGCGCAAAAAGCGAGCAAGTCTACACCCCTCGACGGGGCAGAACAAAACTCAGCAGAAACAGTGCGGCCGCCGTCACAACGATTGACGGCCCGGCCGGGGTGTCCTTGAACCACGACAACGCCAGTCCGCCACACACGGCGAGCATGCCCAGCAGGCTCGCGCCCAGTGCCATCTGCTCCGGCGACCGGGCGTGACGCTGTGCCGCAGCCGCCGGGATGATCAACAGCGACGTAATCAGTAACACACCGACGATTTTCATCGCCACGGCGATCACCACTGCAATCAACAGCATCAGCGCCATGCGCAGACCGGCGACCGGCAGGCCTTCGACCTTGGCCAGCTCTTCATGCACGGTGATCGCCAGCAATGGCCGCCACAGCGCCACCAGCAACACCAGCACCGCCGCGCTGCCGCCGAGGATCCACGCCAGATCAGTCGGGCTGATCGCCAGCAGGTCGCCGAACAGATAGGCCATCAGGTCGATCCGCACTTCATGCATGAAGCTTAGTACTACAAGTCCGAGAGAGAGGGTGCTCGGTGCGAGAATTCCCAAAAGCGTGTCAGACGCTAGCGGCTGACGCTGTTGCAAGGTCACCAGCAGCACCGCCAGCAGCAGACAGCCGACCGTGACCGCGACCGTAGGACTGACATCCAGCAGAAAACCCAGCGCCACACCGAGCAATGCGGCGTGGGACAAGGTATCGCCGAAATAGGCCATGCGCCGCCAGACCACAAACGAGCCGAGCGGCCCTGCAACCACCGCCAGCGCCAAACCTGCAAGCAGGGCATACAACAGAAAATCAGCCATGCTTGCAGTTGTCTCCATGAACATGGGGTTGGCCCGCAACAGGGCCTTTGACCACCGAACCGTGCAGGTCGTGGGCGTGGTCATGATGGTGGTGATAAATCGCCAGGCTCTGGGCGTTCTTGCCGAACAGTTCGACGAACGCCGGGTCGCCGCTGACTTGCTCGGGATGCCCGGAGCAGCAAACGTGGCGATTGAGACAAACCACCTGATCGGTAGTGCTCATCACCAGATGCAGGTCGTGAGAGACCATCAACACGCCGCAACCGTGGCGGTCGCGCAGACGGGTGATCAGGCTGTACAACTCGGCTTGGCCGGCCACGTCGACACCCTGTACCGGCTCGTCGAGCACCAGCAATTCCGGCTCGCGCAACAGTGCCCGGGCCAGTAGCACGCGCTGCATTTCACCGCCGGAAACGCTCTGCACCGGGCTGTCGATGACGTGCTCGGCACCGACTTCTTTCAATGCCGCCAGCGCACGCGGACGATCAACGCCCGGCACCAGCCGCAGAAAGCGCAGCACCGAGAGCGGTAAGGTCGGATCAACATGAAGTTTTTGCGGCATGTAGCCGACGCGCAGTTTCGGTTTGCGCCAGACGCTGCCGCTGTTCGGTTTCAACAGCCCGAGTACGGCGCGCACCAGCGTGGTCTTGCCGGCGCCGTTGGGGCCGATCAGGGTGACGATCTGCCCCGGCTCGACGCTCAGCTCGATGTTGTCCAGCACGGTCTGCCCGGCAAACGTGACGGCGACCTGCTCCAGACGGATCAGCGCGTTGCTCATCAAGCCCCCTGGCAACCAGAGCAGAGGCCGACCACTTCAACGGTCTGCGCCTCAACGATGAAGCCGACATCCTTGGCGCTGTTGATGATCGCGTCACTGATCACTTTTTGTTCAAGCTCAATGGCAGCATGGCAATCGCGGCAGATCAGGAACTGGCCCTGATGCGCGTGTTCCGGATGAACACAGCCGACGAAGGCGTTGAGCGAGGAGATGCGATGCACCAGGCCGTTTTCCAGGAGGAAATCCAGCGCGCGGTAGACGGTCGGCGGCGCGGCGCGGCGACCGTCCTGCTCGCTGAGTACGGCGAGGATGTCGTAGGCACCCAGCGGCTTGTGGCTCTGCCACACCAGTTCCAGCACCCGGCGGCGCAACGCGGTCAGGCGCAAACCTTTCTGGGCGCACAAGGTATCGGCCTCGGACAAAGCGCTGTGTACGCAATGAGAGTGGTCGTGGGGACGGCTGGCAATCGGTGTAATAGGCATGGGCGGCGACGAGTTTTGATAGAGACGTTATTATGTTACCCGTTCTCGCCTCCTTGAGTGGTCATCGTGTCCCGACTTTTTTCTGTTTTTGTGGCTTTTGTCGCCAGTTTTCTGCTGATCGGTTCAGCCCAGGCCGAGGTCAAAGTCCTCACCAGCATCAAACCGCTACAGCTTATTGCCGCTGCCGTGCAGGACGGCGTAGCGATTCCCGAAGTGCTGCTGCCGCCGGGTGCCTCACCGCATAACTACGCGCTGCGCCCATCCGACGTACGGAAGGTGCAATCGGTTGATCTGCTCTACTGGATCGGCCCGGACATGGAAGGTTTCCTGCCGCGCGTGCTGAAGGGTCGTACGCTGCCGAGCGTCGCCGTGCAGGATCTGCCGGGCCTGAAATTGCGCCACTTCGCAGAAGACAGCCATTCCCACGCTGAAGAGGCTGACGATCATGATCACGATCACCGCCCGGGCACGCTGGATGCGCATCTGTGGCTATCGCCGGTCAACGCGCGGGTAATTGCCGACAAAATGGCCGCTGACCTGAGCGCCGCCGACCCAGCGAATGCCGAGCGCTACCAGAGCAACGCCAAGGCTTTCGACGAACGCCTGGATGCGTTGGATCTGCGCCTGAAGAAACGACTGACCAGTGTCGAAGGCAAACCGTACTTCGTGTTTCACGAGGCTTTCGATTACTTCGAAGAGGCTTACGGCCTGAACCACACCGGAGTGTTCAGCGTGGCCGCAGAGGTGCAACCGGGCGCGCAGCATGTGGCGGCGATGCGTAAGCGTTTGCAGGAAGTGGGCAAGACTTGCGTGTTCAGCGAACCGCCGCTGCGCCCGCGTCTGGCGGAAACCCTGGTGGCCGGGTTGCCAGTGAAATTGGCAGAGCTGGATGCGCTGGGCGGTTACACCCCGGCGACCGCTCAGGGTTATGAACAAGTGCTGGAAAAGCTGGGTAACGATCTGGCAGGTTGCCTGGAGTCGTTGTAACTCCAGCATCGGTGTTGCCCCATTCGCGAGCAGGCTCGCTCCCACATGGATCACTAAAATCCTGTGGGAGCGAGCCTGCTCGCGAAGCTTTTAAAGGGCGAAAGGCAACGGCGTATTAACCTGCTGCCGCTGCGCCAACCGCTGCTCAAACTCCTTCGGATCGTGAATTAGCACGTCCTGCCCGGCAAACTGCTCAGCCGCGATCAACCGCGACAGCCAGAACCGCACACAAGCCACGCGCAGCATGGTCGGCCACAACTCTGCTTCTACCGCCGTGAACGGACGCAGCGCCGCATAGGCACCGAGGAATGCCCGGGCACGCGGGCCGTCGATCAAGCCGTCATTGTCCGAGCACCAGTCGTTCAAGGCAATCGCCACGTCATAGAGCATCGGCCCCGAGCAGGCGTTGTAGAAATCGATCAGCCCGGTCAGGTGCGTACCTTCGAACATCGCGTTGTCGCGGAAGAGGTCGGCGTGGATGTTGGCCCGTGGCAGTGCGAGAATTTTCTCTTTCTGCCGGGTGATTTCATCCAGCGCTTTTTGCAGCAACGCGCGCGACTCATCGCTCAGGTGCGAGAGAAACTCCGTGCCCTCCTCCAGCATCCAGTCCAGGCCACGATCGGTCTTGCGCTTGATCATGTGCTCGCCCTGGGTCGCCAGATGCAGATGCGCCTGCAACTCGCCAATCTGCGCGCAATGCTGGGCGTTAGCGACCTTGATGTGCTTGCCGGCCAAACGTGGCTGCAGCAGCGCCGGTTTGCCTTTCAGTTCACGCAACGCCACGCCGTCGGTGGTGCGCAGAGCATAAGGCACAGGCAGATCGGCTTCGTGCAGCACGTCGAGCAGGTCGATGAAGAACGGCATTTCCTGCACCGGACCGCGTTCGACCAGGGTCAGGACGAACTCGCCCTGCTCCAGACTGATAAAAAAATTGGTGTTTTCGCTGCCGGCGGCGATCCCCTGGAAATCAAGCAGACGGCCAAGCCCGTAAGGGGCGAGAAAAGTTTCCAGCTCGGGCCGAGCCAGGGGAGTGAACACAGACATGGTTAAAAACTGCTCAGTTCGGGCGCCGCTATAAAAGCGGCGCCGATTAAAATTAAGAGACTACTTCCATTCGAAAATCTTCCACGACGGAATCAGCATATCTGGCTGATCCGAACGGATGAAATTGGCATCCGTCCCGTCGGCACGCACCAGAAAATAAGGCGGCGCGCCCTTTACCGTGACCTTGATCGCATACAGGAAACCGTTTTGCCGGTACTCCTGAATCGTCTTGTCGCCTTCCGTGCGAATGGTGACTTCCGGATCCCCCGTTGGCGCATCATCCGCCGCCATCGCGGCCAATGGTGAGGCAGCAATCAAACTGACCAGCAGCAAGCGATTTAACGTACGCATGATAACCTTGTCCCTTTGTCGTCAACGGTCCCGCTATTCTAGCGCCGGGCCCGCCGAAAAGGTTGATTCTGCTCATGAGCCAAGCCCCCCTCGTCCTGGTGGACGGTTCGTCTTACCTGTACCGCGCTTTCCACGCCCTGCCTCCTTTGACCACCTCCAAAGGCCTGCCGACCGGCGCGGTCAAGGGCGTGCTGAACATGCTCAAGAGTCTGCGCAAGCAGTACCCGGACAGCCCGTTCGCCGTGGTTTTCGACGCCAAGGGCGGGACATTTCGCGATGAGATGTACGCCGAATACAAGGCCAACCGCCCCAGCATGCCCGACGACATGCGCGTGCAGATCGAGCCGCTGCACCAGAGCGTGATCGCCCTCGGCTTCCCGCTGCTGTGCGTGGAAGGCGTCGAGGCCGACGATGTGATCGGCACACTGGCGCGCAGCAGCGCGGCTGCTGATCGCCCGGTGATCATCTCCACCGGCGACAAGGACATGGCGCAATTGGTCGACGGCCACATTACCTTGGTCAACACCATGTCCGGTAGCTCGATGGACGTGGAGGGCGTGAAGGAGAAATTCGGCGTCGCACCCGAGCAGATCATCGATTATCTGGCCCTGATGGGCGACTCTTCCGACAACATCCCGGGTGTTCCCGGCATCGGCCCGAAGACCGCGTCCGGCCTGTTGGTCGGCGTCAACGGCGGCCTGACCGAGTTGTACGCGAATCTCGACATCGTCCCGACCCTGCCGATTCGCGGCGCCAAGACCCTGCCGGCCAAGCTCGAAGAGCACAAGGAGATGGCGTTCCTCTCCTACCAATTGGCGACCATCAAGGTCGACGTGCCGCTCGACGTAGAACTCGACGATCTGCAAATGGGCGCGGAAGACCCGGCCAAGCTCTACGAGTTGTACACCCTGCTGGAATTCAAAAGCTGGATCAATGATCTGGATCGCGACGCCAAGCGCCTGGAACTGAGCGCTGCCGCCGCGCCTGCACCAGCAGGCGACCTGTTCAGCGCGCCAGAAGCCGAAGCGCCAGCCGCCCCCGCTGAAGCCGCCTATGAAACCATCCTCGATCAGGCCCGCTTCGACGTCTGGCTGGAAAAGCTCAAGAACGCCAAGTTGTTCGCCTTCGACACCGAAACCACCGGCATCGACGCGCAGCAGGCGCAACTGGTCGGTCTGTCGTTCGCCGTGCAGGCCAACGAAGCAGCCTACATTCCGCTGACTCACTCCTACATCGGCGTGCCGGAGCAACTGGATCGCGACACCGTGCTGCGCGCGCTCAAGCCGATTCTGGAAGACCCGACCAAGCTCAAGGTCGGCCAGCACGCCAAGTTCGACATGAACATTCTGGCCAACTGCGCCATCGGCGGCGATCAGAACGAAGGCATCACCGTGCGCGGCATCGCTTTCGACACCATGCTTGAGTCCTACGTGCTCAACTCCACCGCCACCCGCCACGACATGGACAGCCTGGCGCAGAAGTACCTGGATCACACCACCGTGAGTTTCCAGGACATTGCCGGCAAAGGCGCCAAGCAGCTGACTTTCGACCAGATCGCTCTGGAACAGGCCGGGCCATATGCCGCTGAAGATGCCGACATCACTTTGCGTCTGCATCAAACCCTGTTCGAAAAACTCAGCGCGATCCCGAGCCTGGCCAGCGTGCTCACCGACATCGAAATCCCGCTGGTGCCAGTGCTGGCGCGGATAGAGCGTCAGGGTGCGTTCGTCGACGCCGAGCTGCTGGGCATCCAGAGCATCGAACTGGGCAACAAGATGGTGGCACTGGAGCGCGAAGCGTTCGAGATCGCCGGCGAAGAATTCAACCTTGGCTCGCCCAAGCAACTGGGCGTGATTCTCTACGAGAAACTCGGCCTGCCGGTTTTGAAAAAAACTGCCAAGGGCCAACCGTCCACCGCCGAAGAAGTGCTGGCGAAACTGGCCGAAGACGATCATCGCTTGCCGAAAGTGCTGATGGAGCACCGGTCGATGAGCAAGCTGAAAAGCACTTACACCGATCGCCTGCCGGAGCAGATCAACCCGCGTACCGGGCGCATTCACACCTCGTACCATCAGGCCGTGGCATCGACCGGTCGCTTGTCCTCCAGCGATCCAAACCTGCAGAACATTCCGGTGCGTACCGCTGAAGGTCGGCGCATCCGTCAGGCCTTCGTCGCGCCAAAGGGTTACAAACTGCTGGCGGCGGACTATTCGCAGATCGAACTGCGGATCATGGCGCACCTGTCCAAGGACGAAGGCCTGATGAATGCCTTCCGCAACAATCTGGATGTACACACCGCGACCGCCGCTGAAGTGTTCAAGGTCGAACTCAACGAGGTGACCTCCGACCAGCGCCGTGGCGCCAAGGCGATCAACTTCGGGCTGATCTATGGCATGGGCGCGCAGAAGCTCGGCAAGGACATCGGCGTCGACACCAAAACGGCCAAGGCCTACATCGATACCTACTTCGCTCGTTACCCGGGCGTGCGCGAGTACATGGATCGCACCCGCGCCCAGGCGGCGGATCAGGGCTACGTAGAAACGTTCTTCGGTCGTCGCCTGTACCTGCCGGAGATCAACTCCAACAAGCCGCAGGAACGCGCCGCCGCCGAACGCACGGCGATCAACGCGCCGATGCAGGGCACCGCAGCAGACATCATCAAGAAAGCCATGGTGGCGGTGGATAACTGGCTGGCGACGTCCGGGCTGGACGCCAAAGTCATCCTGCAGGTGCACGATGAACTGGTGCTGGAGGTTCGCGAGGATCTGGTCGAGCAGGTCAGCGTCGAGATTCGTCAGCACATGAGCGAAGCAGCCAAGCTGGATGTGCCGCTGCTGGTGGAAGTCGGCGTGGGCAACAACTGGGATGAGGCTCACTGAGCCATTTGAAGGCGGTTTTGCCGCGGCGTGGCGTCGCGGCAAAAACCTCGAAAAGCGCTTAGTCAGAAAAGCTCTTGGGGTTATTCCAAAGCTTTTTGAAAAAAATCTGAACTAATCTTGCAGACCACTACTCAGAGTTACTGAATGGCTGGTGAAGCCCTTCGATGCTCCTATGTTGTGTTAAGTGTTGGCAGATATCTGAACCCCGCCCTAGCGGTTCGGAACTTGAACCCCGGAACTTCTCCCTCCCCATATGAAGTCCGGGGCTTTTTTTGCCTGCGATTTACTCAGCAGGCAGCTCTCCAGGCAATTCTGAGCCCTTGTCAGCCAGTTCCATCCAGCCTGCCAATACAGTGTAGGCGTCTTCCAGCCCCATGCGTTTCGGCGCGGAGAACAGCTGGATCGTCACCAGATCACCCCACCCCTTGCGAATTTCCGACTGCACTTTGAGCAGCGTGTTCTTGGCTGCGCCATAAGTCAGCTTGTCCGCTTTGGTCAGCAGGATGTGCATCGGCATGCCGGCCGCAACGGCCCAGTCGAGCATCAGCAGGTCGAAGTCGGTCATTGGATGACGGATGTCCATCATCAGAATCAACCCCTTCAAACTCTCGCGGCCACCGAGGTAAGCCTCAAGGTGACGCTGCCAGTGCATCTTCAGCGGGATCGGTACTTTTGCATAACCGTAGCCCGGCAGGTCGACCAGACGACGATCATCGTCTAGCTTGAAGAAGTTCAACAGCTGTGTGCGACCCGGGGTTTTCGAGGTCCGCGCCAGGCTGGCGTGAGTCAGGGTGTTCAGGGCGCTGGATTTGCCGGCGTTGGAACGACCGGCGAAGGCCACTTCAAAGCCTTCGTCGTCGGGACACTGATCGACTTTGGCCGCACTGAGCATAAACGTGGACTGTTGGCACAGGCCGAGGATGGGATTTTTGAGCTGCATGGGATTTCCGATGTGGGCGGCGCCGGGAATGGGCGCGGAACGCGGTGTCGCTTCCGTTTCAGTGACGCCAGTATATAATGCCGCAGATTTTGTGTGTGCTTTGTCCCAGCGAAGGATGAAGTACACGAGAGCGACAGACCTTGATTGCGCATTAGAACGCAAAACGCTCTCAACCCTGAAAAGGTCGTTTCAATGGCTGCTGGCTACCGGAGTCTTGATGCCGCTTTACAGCGCACAGGCTACACAGGATCCGGAAGCCGTGTACAACCGTGTTTGTAGTGCCTGTCATTCCGGCCAACTGCCCATGGCGCCCGAAAGAGGCGATGAGGCAGCCTGGACGCCGAGGTTGGCGAAGGGTATGGGGACGCTGGTACAACACGTGACCCAGGGTTTCAAGGCGATGCCGCCGCGTGGTTTGTGCATGGACTGCAGTGCCGAGGATTACCAGGCCATCATCCTTTGGATGAGCGCGAGTAAGCCCGGTCCATAACTCTTAACCCTTAGCCGTAGTTGGATTAGCTGATGAACAAATTGATCGTGAGTCTGCTGTTGACCGTGGGAATCTCAGGTTTCGCCCATGCTGCAGGTGATGCAGCAGCCGGCCAGGCAAAAGTTGCCGTATGCGGAGCCTGTCATGGCCCGGACGGGAACAGCATGGCGCCAAATTTTCCAAAACTGGCCGGCCAGGGTGAACGCTACCTGACCAAGCAACTGCACGATATCAAGTCGGGCAAACGCGTCGTTCTGGAAATGACCGGGCTGTTGACCAACCTGAGCGATCAGGATCTGGCTGACATGGCCGCGTACTTCGCCAGCCAGAAAGGCAGCGTCGGCGCCGCCGATCCGAAGCTGGTCGCACGCGGTGAAGCGCTGTTCCGGGGCGGCAACCTGACCAAGGGTCTGCCAGCCTGTACAGGTTGCCATTCGCCGAACGGTACCGGCAACGCCGCCGCCGGTTTCCCGCATCTGGGTGGCCAACACGCTCAATACATCGCCAAACAGCTGACCGATTTCCGCAAGGAAGAAGGCGGCCGCACCAACGACGGCGACACCATGACCATGCAGACCATCGCCAAACGCCTGAGCGACGAAGACATTGCAGCGGTCTCCAGTTACATTCAAGGTCTGCACTAAGGGCCCCGGATCAAGCGTTTCAGGCGATGGACATCTCTTGCAACGTTAACGCTCGATTAATCCGTCGCAGCAAGTATAAAAAGGGTGGCTTTGGCCGCCCTTTTTTGTGGCCGCTGCCGTTACACTACAGAACTCATGCCCGCCAGGACCTGTCTGAAAACAGGTCGCGCGAGGCGACCAAAATTGTCCAGGAGTAAAGCATGCGTAATCTGATCATCAGCGCCGCCCTCGTCGCTGCCAGCCTGTTCGGCGTGACCGCGCAGGCCGCTGAAGCCCCTGCCGCACCTTATGTTGAACTGGCTAATCCGGTGCCAGTGGCAGAGCCTGGCAAGATCGAAGTGGTCGAGCTGTTCTGGTACGGCTGCCCGCACTGCTACGCCTTTGAGCCGGTGATCAACCCATGGGTCGAAAAACTGCCTAAAGATGTGAATTTCGTGCGCATTCCTGCCATGTTCGGCGGCCCTTGGGACGCTCACGGCCAGATGTTCCTGACGCTGGAAGCCATGGGTGTCGAGCACAAGGTTCACGCTGCGGTTTTCGAAGCCATCCAGAAACAACACAAAAAGCTGACCGACAAGAACGACATGGCTGACTTCCTCGCCACCCAAGGCGTCGACAAGGACAAGTTCCTGGCCACGTTCAACTCTTTCGCCATCAAAGGCAAGATCGCAAAAGCCAAAGAACTGGCCAAGAAGTATGAAATCACTGGCGTTCCAACCATGATCGTCAACGGCAAGTACCGCTTCGATATCGGCTCCGCCGGCGGTGCCGAACAGGCTCTGAAACTGGCCGACCAACTGGTCGCCAAAGAGCGCGCGACCAACAAGGCTGCTGCCAACTAAGCGCGGCAACCGCCATGCGCCGCTGGAAGACCGAACGCACCGTTGGCCTGCATGATCCGCAGGTCAACGAGCATCACCTGGCATCTACGGGCCTGCCCGCAGACCAGCGTCTGCGCTTGCTCAGTTTCAACATCCAGGTCGGTATCAGCACCGAGCGTTATCGGCATTACCTGACCCGTAGCTGGCAGCATTTGCTGCCGCACACCGGGCGCTCAGGCAATTTGCAGAAGATTGGCGACCTGCTCGGCGACTTCGATCTGGTCGCCCTGCAGGAAGCCGACGGCGGCAGCCTGCGCTCAGGCTATGTCAATCAAGTCGAACACCTGGCTCATCTCGGAGCCTTCCCCTACTGGTATCAACAACTCAATCGCAACCTCGGTCGACTGGCCCAGCACAGCAACGGCGTGCTCAGTCGTCTGCGCCCGTGGGCGATTGAAGATCACCCGCTGCCCGGCCCGAAAGGTCGCGGGGCAATTCTGCTGCGCTTCGGCGAAGGGCCGGAAGCACTGGTGGTGGTGATGATGCACCTGGCCCTCGGCGCACGAGTGCGCAGCCTGCAACTGGCTTACATTCGTGACCTGATCAGTGGCTATAAACATCAAGTGTTGATGGGCGACATGAACACCCATGCCAGCGATCTGCTACAGCATTCTCCGTTACGCGATCTCGGCTTGCTGGCCCCGCAAGTGGAAGCGACATTCCCCAGCTGGCGCCCTCAGCGCTGCCTTGATCATATTTTGCTCAGCCCGACCCTGACCCTGGAAAAGGTCGAAGTGCTGGCCCAACCCATTTCCGATCACCTGCCGGTCGCGGTAGAGATTCGTCTGCCGGGTTCGCTCACGGCCGATGCATTGCCCGCGTTGAGCCCTGCCCCTCGCGGAACCCCTGAATGAGCGACGACGCCCAGCGCTGGAAAGAGAAGTACCTCAAAAGCATCGAACAACAGGACAAGCTCGAACGTCGCTGGGCCGCACGGCTCGATTTGCTTCGCCGAGGCCTGGTGCGCAGCACGCTGGCGGCCGAAGGCACCGACCGAGTGGTTGATCAATGCATGAAAGAGATGCGCGACGTAGTGCGCACCGACGACATGGACGCCGGCCTCGCCGCCCTGTTGCCACGCCTGGAAAAAGCCGTGCTCGATTCCGAGCAGCGCCGCGAGACCCGCATTGATCAGGTCAGCACTGCGCTGACTTCGCTGGTGGCACAATTGCAGGCGTTGCCACTGCCGCGGGAGGTCGCCCAGCCACTGAAGAAGTTTGCCAAGCAACTGGATGGTCGCGTCGGACAAGCGCGGGAAATGCCGCTACTGCTGAGTGAACTGAGCGGTTTGCAGGGCAAGGCGTTGAGTCAGTTGGAGACGCCGGCAGAGCCAGGACGCCCGGGGTTGTTGCAGCGGCTGTTTGGCACTCGTGAAAGTGAGGAGGCGACGACTCCGGTTGCTCCTGCGCCTGAGCAGGCCGCCCCCGTCGAGCAACCGCACGCCGCGCCTGAACCTGAATCCGAACCGGTGCAAGCCGCCCCAGCCCCCATCGCTGCGCCAACAGTGGTCGCTCCGGCGATCAAAGAAGCTGCGCCCGTTGCAGCCATCGAGGCGACAACCGCTGCGGCTCCGCTTCAAGCCGAACCCGACGTGGTCGCTTTCGTTCCGCCCAAGGTCTTCTCCGAATCGGTCCTCGCTCCGACGGAAGCAGAAGCCATCGAGCCAGCGGTTACAGCACCAGCCCCCGTTCCGGCTCCGGCTCCAGTGCCACCCGCGGCCTTCAACCCCGACGAGTTGATTCATCCTGGCGATCCAGCACCGCTGATCCTCGACAGCCTGCCCCTGCCCGAACCTATTGCTCAGGCACTGGCTGCCATCGACCCGGAGCAAGCCGAGCACGACATTCTTTTCGCCTTGCCGGATTCCCCGGAGCCGTCCTATAGCTCCGTGGCCAAACACATCGAGGACACGCTGATCGGTCTGCTCGACGACCTGACGCTGCCAGAACGCCACCGTCCGCAAGCCGAGGCCATGCGCGAACGGCTGAAACACGGCTTGAACTGGTACGAACTGATCCCGATCCTCGACGATCTCGCAACATTGATGCTGGCCATCACCGACAGCGGCCAGCACGAATTCGAAGCCTACTTGCAGCAACTCAACGAACGCCTCGAAGCGTTTCAGAGCAACCTGCAAGCCGCCAGCGAAGGCCATGCCGACAACAGCTCGGCAGCGCGGGCGATGGACACGCAGATCCGCGAGCAAGTCGACGGTTTGCAGACCAGCGTGCAGGAAGCAGCGGATCTGGATGACCTCAAGCAGGTGCTGGAGAACCATCTGGAAGGCTTGCTCGGCACCATGGATCAACACCAGAAACAGCGCGACGCCCGTGAGCAGGAAGTGGCGGCGCGGCTCAAAGGTCTGTCCGAACGCGTGGCGCACATGGAGCAAGAGGCACAGGGCTTCCGCGAGCACCTTGAAGAACAGCGCCAGAAAGCCCTCATCGACCCGCTCACCGGCCTGCCAAACCGCGCGGCCTGGAGCGAACGGCTTGAGCATGAGATCAAGCAGTGGCAGCAACACGGCAACACCCTGAGCCTGGCGATGCTCGACCTTGATCACTTCAAGCGGATCAATGACAACTATGGCCACCTGGCTGGCGACAAAGTGCTGAAGATCATCGCAACCGTGCTGCGCAAACGCCTGCGCGGGTCAGATTTCATTGCCCGTTTCGGCGGCGAAGAGTTCGTCCTGCTGCTACCGGCGACCCCGCCAGCGGTCGGAGCGAAACTGCTGGAAACCCTGCGTGCAGCGATCGAAGCCTGCCCGTTCCACTTCAAAGGCGAACGGGTGACGATCACGATTTCCATGGGACTGGCGACGTTCAGATCGGGAGAACACAGTGATCTGGTGTTGAAAAGAGCCGATCAGGCGCTTTATCGCGCAAAAAATGCAGGGCGCAATCGCGTCGAGCTGGGCTGAGCAAATTGTTCCATTTTGTTTAAATCCGCCCGCTGACCGTCTTCACGCAAGGCAGTACGTTACACTGTTGCATTACTGTCTTGTGCGTACAGCCTTCTGCCATGAAATTCTTTGCCCTCCTCGCGTCTCTTCTTGTTCTGGCCGGTTGCGCCAGCGGTCCGCGTTATGACACCAGCCATCCTTCAGTCAATTACGACAGCCGCATCCAGTTCGTGGTCGTGCATTACACCTCGACTTCGCTGGAGCGTTCGCTGCAACTGTTGACCCATGGTGAAGTCAGCAGCCATTACCTGATCGGCGACGACAAGAGCGCTACCGTCTACAAGTTGATGGACGAAAACCAGCGCGCCTGGCATGCCGGTGAAAGCCAGTGGCAGGGCCGCACGTGGCTGAACTCAAGCTCGATCGGCATCGAAATCGTCAACCCCGGCTTCAAGGACACCCCTACCGGGCGCCTTTGGTATCCGTACAGCGAGGCGCAGATTCAATCGCTGATCGTCCTGCTCAAGGACATCAGCAAGCGCAACGGCATCAGCCCACGGCACATCATTGGTCACAGCGACATCGCTCCATTGCGCAAGCTTGATCCGGGCCCGCTGTTCCCGTGGAAGCGTCTCGCAGCCGAAGGCTTGGGCATATGGCCCAACGAGCAAGCCGTGGCACGCCAGCAAACGCTGTTCAACAACAGCGAACTGCCGAGTATCAGTTGGTTCCAGGGGCAATTGGCGCGTCTTGGTTACGACACGCCGCAGACCGGCGAACTGGACGTCGCAACGCGCCACGTCCTCGCGGCCTTCCAGATGCACTTCCGCCCTTCGCGCTTCGACGGCACGCCGGACGCACAAACGGCTGCGCTGCTGCTGGTACTCAATCAGACAAAATAATGACGCCCGCCCGACGGTCAGGGCGAAATTGCAATCAGCAGCTATAACTCATTGGTAATTCTTCGGATATTCCATGATGGTTGCTACCCGAGAGACGCTGCGTAGCTGGTTTTATCGCCCCTGGTTTTTGGCGATGATCGCGGCTGTCCTCAGTACCAGCCTGTTGATCGCCGGCGGGATGTTCTTGGCGATGCGTCAGGTCGAGCAAAGTGAAAGCCAGGAAATGAACGCCCAGGGCGAGCGTTTCCTCGCCCGTCTCGAGCAGCTGTTCGGCCAATTGCGCGAAAGTCTTGATGATCTCGAAGCCCAGCCTTTGCGCAGTTGCGATGACGAAATGATCGCCACGCTGCAGCAGGTCACCTTTAACTATCGCTTTGTCTATGAAGCGGCCTACATGGACGCCTCGCGGATCTGTTCCAACCGCCCTCGTCAGGAAGGCTTGTCGGTGGTCCGCGCACCGGACATCAGAGGCCCGACTTACAGCTATTGGCTGAACACCACCACCGAACCCGATGAGAACCGCGCCGCGCTGATGCTCGGCCGCGGCAATTTTCGCGTGGCCACCTCGCGCGGGCATTTGACCGACATGGTCGACCTGTCACCCGGCAGCAGCCTGTTAGTGGTGCTGGATCATGGCACCCGCGCGATTCCGGTGCTGGGCAAGGCGCAGGCATGGCCACCGACCGAACACTGGCCGCCGAAAAGCCAGGACGCCTTGCAAGTCACCCAGACGCGGCTGATCTATCGCATGCCCACCGCCACCCCGGAATACCAACTGGTACTGATCACGCCGCGCACCGGCATGCACATTCCCGCTATCTGGTGGTGGATGATTCCGGCCTGTCTGTTGCTCGGCGCGTTCGTCGGCTTCTTCGTGTTTTTACTGGTGCGCCAGCGTCAGTCATTGGACGCCGAGCTGCACGGCGCCATCCGCCGTGGCGAATTGCAGGTGCTCTATCAACCGATCTTCGACCTCGACACTCGCAACTGCGTAGGTGCCGAGGCCCTGCTGCGCTGGCGCCGTCCGGACGGCACGCTGACCAGCCCCGACCTGTTCATTCCACTGGCAGAAAACACCGGGCAGATCCGGCAGATGACCGACTTCGTTCTCCAACGCTTGCTGGAGCAATTGGGGCCGGTGCTGCGTGCCAACCCGCAGTTGTATATCTCGGTCAACCTCGCTGCCTGTGACGTGATGGTGCCGCGCATCGGCCAGGTCATGGCGCGTCTGCTGACCCTGCACAGAGTGGCGGCCAAGCAGATTGCGTTCGAGGTCACCGAACGTGGCCTGATTGATGTGGTGGTGGCGAAGGAAAACCTGCAAGCATTGCGAGATGTCGGCCATCAGGTATTGATCGACGACTTCGGCACGGGATATTGCAGCCTCGCCTACCTGCAAACACTGCCGGTGGACTGCCTGAAAATCGACAAGGCGTTCATCGACGCACTCGGCCATGACGCTGCCAGCAGCGGCGTCGCGCCACACATCATTCATATGGCGCAGGCGCTGGATTTGAAGGTGATTGCCGAAGGGATCGAACTCGAATCACAAGCCCAATTGCTCAGCAGCGAGGGCGTGAAGTTCGGTCAGGGCTGGCTGTTTGCGCACGCCCTGAGCGCGGTACAGTTCATTGAACTGATCACCCGTGGGCGACGGCTCGCCGGTCGCCGAATGGATGACGAAGCTTAAACGGCCAACGCCATATAGAACTGAGTCCCCTGCCCCGGCCGCGAATAAACCCCCATCCGTCCGCCATGCAGCTGGACGATTTCCTTGCATAGCGCCAGCCCAAGCCCGGCGCCACCCTTCTTGCGTCCAACCTGGACGAACGGCTCGAAAATTCGCCCTTGCTGGCCGTAGGCAATGCCTTCGCCGTTGTCTTCGACGCTGATGATCACTCGCTCGCCGTGGCGACGCGCCTGCAAGCGAATCTGACCGTCGCGGGCGGTGTGGCGCAGGGCGTTATCGATCAGGTTGTCGAGCACTCGATCCAGTTGCGCTTGATCCGCCTGCAAGCGCGGCAGCGGGCCCTGTACCTCTACCATCAATGCGATGCCTTTTTCCGCGGCCGTGTCGGCAAAGCGCAGTTGCGCCTGCTCCAGCAAATCTTCGATGGAGCACGGTGCCAGTGTCAGTTTCTGCAGGCCATTCTGGTAGCGCGAGAAGTTGAGCAAGTCGTTGATCAACTGCATCAAGCGCTGCATCTCTTCGTTGACGGTGTCGAGCAGGTCCGCCTCACGAGAATCCGCCGCAAACTTCGCCCGCTCACGGAACAGGCCGAACGCCATGTGCATACCAGTGACTGGCGTGCGCAGCTCATGGGAGGCACGTAATACGAATTCGCTGCGCACCCGCTCGAAGGCACGCTGCTCAGTGACATCGTGCAGAACCATCACCGCCCCCAGAATATGCCCCTGGGTATGGCTCACCGGGGTCAGGCTGTAAGTCAGCAGGCGAGATTCGCCGTCGACCTCAATGCTCAAATCTTCCGGTGCTCGTTCGAGGGTGCCGCCGCGCAACACCAGTTGCAGTTGCGCATCCAGCTCAGGTCGCCCAAGTGCGCTGCCCAGGCCTTGCCCGAGACGGTCATCGTCCCAGCCCAACTGGCGCTGGGCGACCGGGTTGAGATGCTCCAAGTGGCCCTCGCGGTCGATCATCAGCAAGCCGTCATCGATGCTGTCGAGCACGGCCTGTAAGCGTTGTTGACCGGCCATCAACTCATCGACGTTAGTCGCCTGATGCTCACGCAAGGCTTCGGCCATCAGCCCGAACCGCTTGGTCAGCAGATTCATTTCCATCGCTGAGGAAATCGGCAGGGTCACTTCAAAGTTGCCTTGGCCGATATTGTCCGCCGCCCGCGCCAGCGCCTCGATCGGTGCGCCGAAACGCCGGGCAATGCCTTGGGCCGTGACGAAACCGATGATCAACACCGCCAGCCCCAC
The DNA here is from genome assembly GCF_059716145.1 of Pseudomonas sp. LBUM1648. Taxonomy (NCBI): domain Bacteria; kingdom Pseudomonadati; phylum Pseudomonadota; class Gammaproteobacteria; order Pseudomonadales; family Pseudomonadaceae; genus Pseudomonas; species Pseudomonas sp. LBUM1648. The sequence goes on along the minus strand of NZ_CP166808.1, from coordinate 56,584 downwards.
AAGCCCAAGCAGGCCGGCGACCAACAGCGCCCGCTCGCGGGCATCTCGCTGGACGGCGTTGATATTGTCGAGCGCATGCTTGTGCTCGGCGATCAGTCCGTTGCGCAAGGTATTGAAGCGCTCGCGGAAGTCCGCATTGCTCATCATCGTCTTGGCAGGGTCACGGGACAGGTCGAACGCCTGCAGGAAATTCAGATAATCTTTTTTGGCCTGACTGAAACCATACAACTGACCATCGCCCTCCTTTTCCTGGGCGATGCCTTCGTCGAGCAACTGGAAATAATGCTGCCTGGACGCTTCGAACGCCAGGGGATCAGGCTTTTCCGCCAGCATGATGATCAGTTGATCACCCAGCGTCTGCCGCAGCTTGAGGCCCAGATCAAGGGTGGCGAAGTTACTGCGCACCCGCTCTTCCTGAGTTCCAGCCATCTGCATCACGCTGACCAGCCCGAGCAACAGCCCGAGCAAAGCCACGGTGATCAGTGCGGAAATGCTCAGGAACAAGCGGGTCCGCAACTTCATCGCCAGTTTCATCGTCGGGCGCTCACAGGTTGTACTGCTTGCGCTTGCGATACAGGGTCGAGGCATCAATGCCGAGGGTTTTCGCCGCTTGATCCAGCGTGCCGGCGGTGGCCAGAACGGCGCCGATATGCGCTTTTTCCAACTCGTCCAGGCTCAGCGCCGCGCCGACCCTTGGCGCATTGCTGGCGGGTTGCTCGGCCATGCCCAAATGGCTGATTTCCACGCGCTCCTGCGGGCAGATGATGCTTGCGCGCTCAACCACGTTGCGCAACTCGCGGATGTTGCCCGGCCAGCGATAGCCGAGCAGCGCCTCACGGGCTTCGTCGCTGAACCCCCGAGCCGGACGTGCGTACTCTTTAACGAAGCGGGCAAGAAAGCGGTCGGCCAGGGTCAAAATATCTTCGCTGCGCTCGCGCAACGGCGGCAAGTGCAAGGTGATGACGTTGAGGCGATAGAGCAGGTCTTCACGGAAACGCCCGTCGCGCACCATGTCTTCAAGATTGAGGTTGGTCGCCGCCAGAATCCGCACGTCGGCGCGGCGGGTCACCGGGTCGCCTACCCGCTCGTATTCCTTGTCCTGAATGAAGCGCAGCAACTTTGGTTGCAACGTCAGGGGAAAATCGCCGATCTCGTCGAGAAACAGCGTACCGCCGTCGGCCTGATTGACGCGACCCAAAGTACTTTCGCTGGCACCGGTAAACGCACCGCGACTGTGACCGAACAGCTCACTTTCCATCAGCTCGGCGGTCAGCGACGGGCAATTGATGGTCACGCAGGATTTCTTCTCGCGCTTGCTCCAGCCGTGAATCGCCCGGGCCAGTTCACCTTTACCGGTGCCGGACTCGCCGAGAATAAGAATGTTGGCGTCAGTGCTCGCCACCTGCCGCGCAGTCTCCAGCACGACTTTCATCGCCGGGCTGTGAGAATCGAGGCCGTCCTTCGGCTTGCGGATTTCGCCTTCGAGGGCTTCAAGACGTGCCGAGAGTTGGCGCACTTCCAGTTGCTTGGCGGTCGCCAGGCGCAATTGATCCGGGCTGCACGGCTTGACCAGATAGTCGGCGGCGCCAGCCTGAATGGCATCCACGGCGGTATCGACAGCCGAATGCGCGGTGACGATCACCACGCGCATCCACGGCGCCTGAATGCGCATTTGCGCCAGCACATCGAGGCCGTTGTCTTCGCCCAAGCGCAAATCAAGGAAGCACAGATCAAAGACCTGGCGTTGCAGCAGTGCGTCGGCCTGGGCCGCGCTGTTGGCAGTGGCGACCGTATAGCCTTCATCTTCGAGGCAATAACGGAAGGTTCGCAGGATGGCGGATTCGTCGTCCACCAGCAGAATGCGGCCTTGATGCTCAGTGGCAGATTCCATTTTTCCTACGCTCCATAGTGATTGGTCTTGGGTTAGTCCCGGAAAAATCGGGCAAGTTGCATGGTTGATTCTGAACGATGCCAGCCATAGGAGGGTAGCTCTCTCCTGCCTTTACGGCTAATACACTGATTTTGTTGATTTTTTAAACAATCATCGATTTGCAGGGGATTCCCTGCGTACTTTTCTGACATCCGCGCCCTGCTCTCAATTCCATAAGAATGAAATCTCCTACGAAATAATCGTGCATTGCGCACGATCCTAGGAGCCCCATCGTGCAGGATGCGTCGTAATTCATTTTTATAGCACTCATAACCAATTGATTTTATTGAATATTTTCCAAATAAAAAATTGGCATGCAGCCTGCAATATCTCTTTCAGCCCGGGCAGATCAGAACTGCCCCAACCGAATAAGAGTGAGGAACCCAGGATGACTCGCCAACGTGCCGCCCAAGTGCGTATCTCGCCACTGCATATCCAGCAAGGCCTGTTCGGCGTTCTTGCCCTGTTGATCACCCTGATCGCGTGCCAGCAATACCTGAGCTGGGAAAACAGCCAGAAGGCTGAGCCGCTGATCTCGATGCAACACAGCACGCAGAAGCACTTCAGCGCCGTCAGCATTAGCCAGGCAGAGAGCGCCTCGATGCGCATGATGGATGTTGATCAGGCGCAGCCAATGGATCAGATGCCACGTGAAGAGCGCTGGGTTTTCTAACTGTTAAACAGATTCGGGCGCGATGCGCCGGAACACGCCACACCCCTAAATAGAGAAGTAAGGAGAATCACCATGTTGAGCTGGGCAATTACATTCTTGATCATTGCCATCATCGCTGCAGTACTGGGCTTCGGTGGTATCGCGGGCACCGCCACGGGTATCGCCAAGATTCTCTTTGTCGTGTTCCTGGTGATGTTCATCGCTTCCTTCTTCTTTGGCCGTCGCGGCCGAGGTTAACGATGATTGCGTTAAAGACATTGGCAGCCGCCCTGCTTCTGGGCGGTAGTGCCATGGCGATGGCGGCCAACGACGGCCAGACGCGAGTCAACGAACTCTTGAGTTCCGACCCGCAATACCGGGAAACCTGGGAAGGCGTGGTAAAGAAGGAAGAACGCTTGCCGGAATGGGTGATGAACCTGTCCGGCACGCCTGACCAGCAAATGAATGCCGTGACTGAAGATGGCGACCAGTATCTGGTTGGGCCGCTCTGTGAAAATGCAGACAAATGCCTGAACCACCGCTTGATCGTCGCGTTCAGTTTCGACAAGAAAGATGCCTACGCCATGCTCGTCGATGTGCCCGAAGGTCTGCCGGCTGACAAGTCGCCAACGCGACATGCCACCTACCGCTTCCTCGGCAAACCCGACCAGGGCATGCAGGATCTTTTGATGGAAACTCTGAAGAAAGATCCGAAGTGGTATTGATGCGAGTTTGAACATGAGGGCAGCCCCCCCGCTGCCCTCCATTGTGCCCACCCGAGGAAGGCCGGCGCATGACCAAGGGGCCGGGACGTTCTGACTGTTACAGGGTCGGAGTGACCTACGGGTACAGGGAGTGCCTGCGCAAGGGCCGGGTCAGGGTAAAAGCTGCGTCGCAGGTTCGCCGATCCACAGTGGCTCGACGGACTTGCGCTGAGCTTTCAATCAGGCAGAACATTGATCTAGAGCGTCCTGCTCATCCTTTTATCGCTCACACTGCGCGCGAAAACATTTCGCGGTGTTTCCTGGCGACCGTATATCGCGAAAACATGTTTCCAACCAGTAGGACTTCTAGTCTCGAAATGTAGGCTTTTTCCGAAAATTTCCGTCGAAATTACTCGTTCAAAAAACAACCAATCTGCGCTGTGATGGCCGGTTCACGGCACTTATGCCGGCTGAAATGTCGCAATCGAACCGGTTGGGACGCCAGTTTCGTTAAAAAAAGCTCATGCCGATTCGGCATAGGGTAGGCGTTTACGGCATTAGACGGCGCAACCTTGCATCGGAATAGTTGCGCCTTTTTTCGCCTGCCGAAGAGCCGTAAACACGCGCTTTGGGGCACCTTATACGGAGGCAGATGCACAGACTTTTCCGCTAAAAAGCGTTCCAGTTCCTGCATCTGCCTGAGTCAAACGCAAGTAAGGGTAAAGATAATGAAGAAGGCAAAACTCAGCCTCGCCTGGCAGATCCTCATCGGTCTGGTTCTAGGGATTGCAATTGGTGCGTTGCTCAACCATTTCAGTGCCGAGAAGGCCTGGTGGATCAGCAACGTCCTGCAACCGGCAGGCGATATCTTTATCCGTCTGATCAAGATGATCGTGATCCCGATCGTCATCTCTTCCCTGATCGTCGGCATCGCTGGCGTGGGCGACGCCAAGAAGCTCGGGCGTATCGGCCTGAAGACGATCATCTATTTCGAAATCGTCACCACCATCGCCATTATTGTTGGCCTGGTTCTGGCGAACGTGTTCCATCCGGGTGCCGGCATCGACATGAGCACGCTGGGTACAGTGGATATCTCCAAGTACCAGGCGACCGCCGCCGAAGTGCAGCATGAACACGCGTTCATCGAGACCATCCTCAACCTGATCCCGTCGAACATCTTCGCGGCCATGGCTCGCGGCGAAATGCTGCCGATCATCTTCTTTTCCGTGCTGTTCGGTCTCGGTCTGTCGAGCCTACAGTCGGATCTGCGCGAGCCGCTGGTGAAGATGTTCCAGGGCGTCTCGGAAAGCATGTTCAAAGTCACCCACATGATCATGAACTACGCCCCGATCGGCGTATTCGCACTGATCGCGGTGACTGTCGCCAACTTCGGCTTCGCCTCGCTGCTGCCGCTGGCCAAACTGGTGATCCTGGTTTACGTCGCCATCGCCTTCTTCGCCTTTGTGGTGCTGGGCCTGATCGCCAAGCTGTTCGGTTTCTCGGTGATCAAGCTGATGCGCATCTTCAAGGATGAGCTGGTGCTGGCTTACTCCACCGCTTCCTCGGAAACCGTGCTGCCGCGCGTGATCGAGAAGATGGAAGCCTACGGCGCGCCGAAAGCCATCTGCAGCTTCGTGGTACCAACCGGTTACTCGTTCAACCTCGACGGTTCGACCCTGTACCAGTCCATCGCCGCCATCTTCATTGCCCAGCTGTACGGCATCGACCTGTCGATCAGCCAGCAACTGCTGCTGGTGCTGACCCTGATGGTCACCTCCAAAGGCATCGCCGGTGTACCGGGCGTGTCCTTCGTGGTGCTGCTGGCCACCTTGGGCAGCGTGGGTATTCCGCTGGAAGGCCTGGCATTCATCGCCGGTGTCGACCGCATCATGGACATGGCACGTACAGCCCTGAACGTGATCGGCAACGCTTTGGCCGTGCTGGTTATCGCGCGCTGGGAAGGCATGTACGACGACGCCAAGGGCGAGCGCTACTGGAACTCCCTGCCGCACTGGCGCAGCAAGGAAAAACTGCCGGCCGGCGAGATTTCCAAGAACTGATTGCTGAACCCTGTGGGATTGGCTTTTCTGTGGGAGCGAGCCTGCTCGCGAAGCGGTATGTCATCACGCATTGATGTGACTGACCGGACGCTTTCGCGAGCAGGCTCGCTCCCACAGGGGATGTGAGCAAGACACAAGAGATGCACAGACAAACCCCGGACAAAATCCGGGGTTTGTCGTTTCTGGCGACCCCGCTATCATTCGCCGCATCTTCCGGGGGATTTGACTGATGCTTAATGGCCTGTGGCTTGGCTTCTTTGTCGTGGCAGCAATTTCTGCGCTGGTGCAGTGGCTGATCGGCGGTAACGCCGGAATCTTCGCGGCGATGGTGGAAAGCATTTTTGCCATGGCCAAGCTGTCGGTCGAGGTCATGGTGCTGCTGTTCGGCACCCTCACCTTGTGGCTGGGCTTTCTGCGCATTGCCGAGAAGGCCGGGATCGTCGACTGGCTGGCCAAGGCTCTCGGCCCGCTGTTCCTGCGGCTGATGCCGGAAGTGCCGGCCGGTCACCCGGCGATCGGCCTGATCACCCTGAACTTCGCCGCCAATGGCCTGGGCCTGGACAACGCCGCCACGCCGATTGGCCTCAAGGCCATGAAGGCGCTGCAAGAGCTCAACCCCAGCGCCACCATCGCCAGCAACGCGCAGATCCTCTTCCTGGTGCTCAACGCTTCCTCCCTGACCCTGCTGCCGGTGACGATCTTCATGTACCGCGCCCAGCAAGGTGCACCGGATCCGACTCTGGTGTTCCTGCCGATCCTGCTCGCGACCAGTTGCTCGACGCTAGTGGGCCTGCTGTCGGTCGCCTTCATGCAGCGTCTGCGCCTGTGGGACCCGGTGGTGCTGGCCTATCTGATTCCCGGCGCGCTGATCCTCGGTGGCTTCATGGCGCTGCTGGCGACGATGTCGGCCACCGCGTTGGCGGGTCTTTCGTCGATCCTCGGCAATCTCACGTTGTTCGGGCTGATCATGCTGTTTCTGGTGATAGGCGCCTTGCGCAAGGTGAAGGTTTACGAGGCATTCGTCGAGGGTGCGAAAGAGGGCTTCGACGTCGCCAAAAACCTGCTGCCGTATCTGGTCGCAATGCTCTGTGCCATTGGCGTGCTACGCGCCTCCGGGGCACTGGATTTTGGTCTGGACGGGATTCGCCATCTGGTCGAATGGGCCGGTTGGGACACGCGGTTTGTCGATGCGCTGCCGACGGCGATGGTCAAACCATTCTCCGGCAGCGCTGCGCGGGCGATGCTGATTGAAACGATGAAAACCTCCGGCGTGGACAGCTTCCCGGCGCTGGTGGCGGCGACGATTCAGGGCAGTACCGAGACCACGTTCTATGTGCTGGCCGTTTACTTTGGAGCGGTGGGGATTCAGCGGGCGCGGCATGCGGTGGGGTGTGCGTTGCTGGCGGAGTTGGCGGGCGTGATTGGCGCGATTGGCGTGTGCTACTGGTTCTTCGGCTGATCACAGATCAAAACTGTAGGAGTGAGCCTGCTCGCGATAACTTGCTGACAGCCACTAATGATGGTGACTGACAAACCGCCATCGCCAGCAGGCTGGCTCCTACATTGGTTTTGTGTGGGGCTTAAGGTCTGGGTTGTGGTGCGAGTTTCTGCCCTTGATCTACCGCCCACGCCACGACCTTCGCGGTCAGGCGATCACTGGCCTGGCCAAACCCGGCCACCACCGCTGGCACCTGCACATCGCTCAACGGTTGACGCTCTTCAAAGCGGCGGCTGGCCAGAATCCGCTGGTCATAGCCACGCACCAGCAACGCATCGACTCGCACCACGACGCTGGCCTGCGTCCCCTGATATTCAGTCTGAAACGCCTGCAAATTCCCGCCCAGCTCCAGATCCGCGGCAAAGTTGCTGTCATCGGTACTCAGCAACGTCACCCGGCCATCACGCGCGAAGCCGTCCAGCAACCGATTACGCACCAGCACCGGGGCCGGATCGCTCCAGCGCGAAGCCTTGTAGCTGCTGATCACGTCACCCTGTGGAATCACCGCAATACTCGGCCGGTTCAACGCTTCGCTGGCCTGCAACTTGTTCAGGCGCAGCGACCACTGCTGCGGCGCCGCCGAACTGGCCGAGGCGGGTGCTTGTGCGCTCGGCAGACGGTAAACGTCCGATGGCTCCGACTTGGGCAAGATTGAGCACGCGCTGATCAAGGTAACGCCAGCGGCGAGGAGGGCGAGGCGAGTCAGCTTCATGGCGTGAACTCCTTGTTCTTGTCACTGCCCAGCAGGTAACCGCTGGGGTTGGCCTCCAGGCGTTGGGAAATGGCACGCAGCGACGTCAGGGTTTCGCGCAGTTCGCGGATCGCCGGGGCGAGGCCATTGAGGCCCTGCATGCCGTTGTCGAGGGAGTTCTGGTTCTTGCTCAGCAGGCCGTTGATGGTCGCACTGCTCTGTTCGAGCGACTTCATCGCCTGCTCGGCACTGCCGAGGGCTTGCTTGCCCTGATCATTGAGCAGGCCGTTGGCGTTGCGCATCAGCAGTGAGGTCTGTTCGAGCATGTTGCCGGCCTGTTTGCCGACCGTCGCCAGTTGCTGCATGGCCTGGCGCAAGTCGCCGCGCTGATCGTTGATCGAGCCGGTGGTCTGTTCCAAGTGGGCGAGGGTGTTGCTGACGCGTTCGACGTTTTCGGCGGAGAACATGTGGTTGGCGTTATTGAGCAGGGCACTGATGCCGGTCATCAAGTCGTTGCTGTCGTTGAGCAGGCGCGAAATCGGCGAAGGCGAGGCGACAATGGTCGGCAGGTTGCCGTCATGCCCTCTGAGTTGCGGGCTTTCTGGCGTACCGCCGCTGAGCTGGATGATCGACGTACCGGTGATCCCGGTCAGCGCCAGTTTCGCCAGGGTGTCTTCCTTGATCGGGGTGTCGCCACCCAGACGAATCCGCGCCAGCACCCGGCGCGGGTCCTGTGGATCGAGGCGCAGGCTGACCACGTCGCCGACCTTGATCCCGCTGTACTGCACCGAACTGCCCTTGGACAGACCGCTGACCGCCTCGTTGAAGACGATTTCGTAATCCTTGAACTCGGTGTCGACGCTGGACTTGGCCAGGAACAGACCGAAGAGCAGGGCGCCGGCCACCACGATGACGGTGAACAGGCCAATCAACACATGATGGGCTCGGGTTTCCATGTCAGACCTCGTTAAGCAATTTGGCGGCGTCCAGCGCCGAGCGGCCGCGCGGGCCGTGGAAGTATTCGTGAATCCACGCGTCATCCGTTTCCGAAACGACATCGATGGGACCCGCGACCAGCACTTTTTTCTGCGCCAGCACCGCCACGCGGTCGGTGATGGTGTAGAGCGTGTCGAGGTCGTGGGTCACCAGAAACACGCTAAGGCCCAACGCGTCGCGCAGGGTCAGGATCAATTGATCGAACTGCGCCGCGCCGATCGGATCGAGGCCGGCGGTGGGTTCGTCGAGAAACAGGATGTCCGGATCCAGGGCCAAGGCCCGCGCCAATGCGGCGCGCTTGATCATGCCGCCGGACAGCGACGACGGGTATTTGTCCGCCGCCGACAGCGGCAACCCGGCCAGCGCCAGTTTGACCGCGGCCAGATGCTCGGCATCGTGGCGGCTCAGGCCGGCGTGCTCGATCAGGGGCAGGGCGACGTTCTCGGTCACCGTCAGCGAGGAAAACAGCGCGCCTTTCTGGAACAGCACGCCAAAGCGCCGCTCGACCAGTGAGCGCTCGTGCTCGGACAGGCTTGGCAGGTTCTGGCCGAATACTTTGACGTTGCCTTCGCTGGGCCGGCGCAGGCCAACGATGCTGCGCAACAGAACCGACTTGCCGCTGCCGGAACCGCCGACCACGGCGAGGATTTCGCCTTTGTACAAATCCAGATCGAGGTTTTCGTGCACGCTCTGGCTGCCAAAGCGATTGCACAGACCACGGACTTCGATCACCGCCTCGGCGGGCGCGCGGGGTAGACGACTCACCAGCCCATCTCCATAAAGAACAGCGCGGCCACCGCATCAAGCACGATCACCACGAAAATCGACTGCACCACGGCGGAGGTGGTGTGGGCGCCGACCGATTCTGCGCTGCCGCTGACCTTGAAGCCTTCCAGGCAACCGATCGCGGCGATCAGGAAGGCGAAGATCGGCGCTTTGACCAGCCCGACCAGGAAATGCTGAATGCCGATGTCCGATTGCAGCAGCGACAGAAACATCGCCGGCGAAATATCCAGCGACACCGCGCAGACCACGCCGCCACCGACGATGCCCGAGAGCATCGCCAGAAACGTCAGCATCGGCAACGCCACCAGCATCGCCAGCACCCGTGGCACTACCAGCAACTCCATGGGGTCGAGGCCGAGGGTGCGGATCGCGTCGATTTCTTCGTTGGCCTTCATCGAGCCGATCTGCGCGGTGAACGCACTGGCGGTGCGCCCGGCCATCAGGATCGCCGTCAACAACACGCCGAACTCACGCAGGAACGAGAAGCCCACCAGATCCACGGTAAAAATCGTCGCGCCGAAACTGGCCAGCACCGTCGCGCCGAGAAACGCCACCACCGCGCCGACCAGAAAGGTCAGCAACGCCACGATGGGCGCGGCGTCGAGACCGGTCTGTTCGATGTGCGCGATCATCGGCGTGATCCGCCAGCGCTTGGGCCGGAACAGGTTGCGGGCGATGGTTTCCAGAATCAGCCCGACGAAGCCGAGCAGTTGCAGGGTGTCTTGCCAGATCGTGTCGACGGCGCGGCCGATGCGCGTCAGCAACTGCACGCTGACGCTGACTTCCGGTTCCTTGATCGGCACGCAGAAATCGGTCAGCGACTGATACACGGTTTGCAGCAGCGCGCGATCAGCAGAGGAAATCGTGCAATCGGGATGTTCGGCGGATTTGCCGAGGCGTTCGGAACCGAGCAGTTCCACCAGCAACGAGGCGCCAGCGGTATCGAGGGCACCGAGGCCGTTCAGATCAATCGGCGTGCTGGCGTCGTATTGGCCGTGGAGCTTTTCGCTCAGTTGCTTGAGGTCGGCGTAATGGGCGAGCGTCCAGTCCCCGGTAACCCGCAGGCGGGCAGGGGTGATCGACGTGTCCAGTTGGGCACTGCCTGTCATTGAACGGCTGGTCATAAGCTCCGTGCTTTTCGGCTAAATACGCTGGCATACGTAATAGCACGAACCTGACTACTTTTCTTTGACCGCTGTGCTGTCCGTCACTTCAAACCGCAGCACGCCGATCACTTGGCCATCCTCGGTCAGTACTCGAACCTGCCACTTGCCTGCCGGATTGCCGGGGAAATTCTGCTTGTGCGTCCACGCCCGGTAGCCTTCCTTGCGCCCGCCATGGATGTCGAGAGCGATGCGATCGACCTCTTTGCCGTTGAACTGCCAGACGTGATAAATCCGCTCATCCAGGCCGCGCGGCGCGTTGATCGCGGTGTAGGCGTAGAGCCCGCCGTTGCGAATCTGTTCGGCACTGACCTCGTCGAGGCTGGCGCCGGGGGTGCGATCCTGCATCTGCGTACTGATCGCCACGTCGCTCATCCACAGCGTCGCCGGCGGCACCCAGGAACGCAGGACCCAGCCAACGCCGCCGATGCCCACCGTGATGCACAGAATCGCCAGCGCGTTGCGCACCGTGCGGATCGGGAAGATTGACGCCAGGCTCGGGAACGACAACACCACTGCGGTGCCCAGCGCCCATTTGAAACTCTGCGAAGTGGTCAGGTGCATGATCACCGGCAATGCAGTGAGCAGTGCGGCGAACAGGGTCAGGGTATGCAGCGCGAGAAACGCCCAGCGTCGCGGCGCCAGCCATTTGTAGTAGAGCGGATCGATCACCGAAATCAGTGCGGCGATGCTCAACAGCCCGGTGAAAATCAACTGGCCGCTGTTCCACGTCGTGGTGATGAAGAAGAACGGCAGGACAAAAAACAGGCTTTCCTGATGGATCATCTGCGTCGCGTAACGCAGCAGCGGCTGGGGAATTTCCCGTTTGAAAATCCGCGTGAACAGCTTGGTCAGGCTGTTTTCCAGCATCAGCCAGATCCAGCTCAGCAGCATGATCGTGGTGATCCAGCTCGCCAGGCCCTGTTGCCGGTCGACCAGGATGAAACTGCCGACCCCGGAGATGAAACCACCAAGCGCAATGACCCCGGGATAGCGCTTCATCAGTTCGAGAATGCGCTGGATCAGCAGGGTCAGTTTTGGCATTTTGGGGAGTCACGACACTGTAGGAAAAAACCCGGAAAGGTTACCGCCACATAACCCCTGTGGCGAGGGGATTTATCCCCGATCGGCGGCGCAGCCGTCGCAAATCCGGTGAATGCGGTTTGCCTCAATGAACGGGGTTCCTGTGTTTGGGGCTGCTGCGCAGCCCATCGGGGATAAATCCCCTCACCACAGGGTTATTGGTTGCCCACAGATTTTCGGCGGTGGTGCAAACGCCAGCCAGTCAGAATCAGCAGCAACACGCCCAGCCCACCCGCACTCAGCCACAACACCTGATCATCACTGATCAACGGCTTCTCGATCCGCAGATACCCCGGTTGCAACAGTAATTCACGCATGGCCTTGTTCGCCGCGTCCAGCGTCACGCCCTGCAGCTCGCGGGCGGGGTTGGCGAAACGGCCGTCCTCATAGTCACCCAGCGCGCTCCAGTAATAATCGGCCAGCGCGCTGTTGCCTTGCACCGCCCAGGCCTGATGGGCGATGGCAGCTTGTTTGATGCGGGCGAAGGTGTCCGGATCGAGGCCGTTTTTCAGCAGATCGGCCTTGAGGGTTTCCAGCACCTGGATGGCTTCGTCAACGTCATCGCGATCCAGATCAGCATTCAGGCTCATGAAGCCGACGCCACCAAACACTTCGCGCTCGGCCCACGGCCCATAAGACAAACCGTGGTTCAGGCGTATCTGTCGATACAGCGCCCAGTCGAGGTAGTCCTTGAGGATGTCGAAGGTCTGGTCGTACTGATCGTCCAGCACCGGTTCCGGCACCAGCCAGTGCAGCTTGGCGCTGTCGCCGATAAAACCACGGGTGAGGGTGCGTTCATGGGCAGCGCTGGAGCGGATGTCCGGCAGCGGGCGATGTTCGCTCGGTTCAACCGCGTCGAGCGCCCCCCAGGTGCGTTCCAGATAGGCCGGCAGCAATTTGTCGAGTTCGCCGACGACGATCAGGCTCATGTTGTTCGGCGCGTACCAGGCCTTGCGCACCTTCTCCAGTTGCTCTTGGGTCAGGTGATCAACCTCCGCGCGTTGCGGACATTTCAGGCCCAGTTCGACCGCCAGTTGATTGCTCGCGGTGTGGCCCAGATCCTGACGGTCGAGAAAGCGTTGCAGCTTGGTGTAGTGACCGCCGTCCTCACGCTCGACCACACGTTTGGCGGCGTTGATTGCGTTGTCGTCGATGCGGGTCTGGGTCAGCAGATCCAGCAGCAGGTCGAGCACTTTGCGCTGGTTCTTCGCCGGGGCTTCGATGACGAACGTGGTGTCGGCGTTGCTGGTGAAGGCGTTCCACTCGCCACCGAGCGCCTGCATGCGTTCTTCGAGGCCGCCTTCGCCCGTGGCGTCGATGCCGCTGAACAGCAGGTGTTCGAGCAGGTGCGGCAGCTCCTTTTCGTCGCAGTCAAAATCGTCGAGGCCGACACCCACCACCAGCCGGATCGCCACATGCCCGCGTTCGGTGCCGGGCTTGAGCAGCAACTGCAAACCGTTGGGCAATGCATAGCCTTCGACCTGAAAACGATCCAGGGCGAAGGAGGGGAATGAACCGAGCAACAGACAGGCGAACAACAGGCAACGCATAACAGGCTTCCATACGGCTGATTTGGAGATCCGTGTCGCTATTCAGGCCGCCCTTCGCGAGCAGGTCGAATCGTCGCACCGTCGCTCCCACAAGGGAACGTGTTTCAAAGGTGGGAGCGAGCCTGCTCGCGAAGGTCTTAAGGCTGAATCAAAGTTACTGACTAAACCCAGCCCCAGACGTTCAAGGCGAATGCGTAATGTCGCTCATATCATCCGCCGCCAACGCCCCGGTATCCGCCGTTTCCAACACCACATACGCGCTGCCGCAAAACAGCGAATTGAGCCGTCTCATATCTGCAATCAACTCCAGATGCAGCGAACTGGTTTCAATACTCTGCACGATTTTGCGTTGCAAACGGCTGACATGCGCATGGGCCAAACGCCGTTCCTGCGCGCGAAAGCGCCGTTTCTCGCGCAACAACTGGCGAGCGCTTTCGCGGTCGCTGCTGAGAAATACCGACAGACCCAAACGCAGGTTGGCGATGAGTTGCTGATGCAAGACGGCCAAATCCTCCAGCCCCTCTTCGGAAAACGAACGACGCTGCGAAGTCTTCTGCTGCTGAATCTTGCGCAGCATGCGTTCGATCAGGTCACTGGCCAGTTTCAGGTTGATCACCAGTTCGATGATTTCCGCCCAGCGCCGGCTGTCGTGCTCGCCTAGGTCCTCGCGGGGCATCTGTGCCAGATACAGCTTGATCGCGCTGCACAGCGACTCGATGTCATCGGTCAGCCGACGGATTTCCTGGGTGACGGCAGTTTGTTTGCCGCGCAGTACGTCGAGGGTGGCGTCGAGCATGTTGTCGAGCAGATCGCCCACGCGTAGGGTTTCCCGCGCGGCATTGGCCAAGGCCAGGCTGGGCGTGACCAGCGCGGTCGCGTCGAGATGACGGGGTTTGGCCGTGCCGTTGACCTCCGGGCGCTCCGGCAGCAGCCAGGCGCAAAGCCGCGCCATCGGCCCGACACTCGGCAGCAGGATCAGGCAGCGCGCAGTGTTGTAGAGCAGGTGGAAGCCGATGACCATTTCCTGCGGACTGAAATCGAGGCTGTCGATCCAGTGCACCAGCGGATCGAGCACCGGGATGATCAATAAGAGGCCGATCAGCTTGTACAACAGACTGCCCAGCGCCACTTGCCGGCCCGCCGCGTTCTGCATGCTGGTGCTCATGAACGCCAGAATGCCGCTGCCGATATTCGCGCCGATCACCAGACCGATCGCCACCGGCAGGCTGATCACCGCAGCCCCGGCCAGCGTCGCGGTGAGCAGCACGGCGGCAAGGCTGGAATAGGAAATCATCGCGAACAACGCACCGACCAAGGCGTCGAGGAGGATGTCGCCTGTCAGAGAAGCAAAAATCACTTTCACGCCTTGAGCGTGGGTGATTGGTGCAGCCGCTTCGACGATCAATTGCAGCGCGAGAATGATCAGCCCCAAACCGATGCTGACCCGGCCCATCTGCCCGAGCCGCGTCTGTTTGCGCGACAGAAAGAAAATCACCCCGAGGAAAATCAGCAGTGGCGACAGCCACGACAAATCGAACGTCAGCACTCGCGCCATCAGCGCCGTACCGACGTCGGCACCGAGCATGGTCGCCAGCGCCGGGGTCAGCGCCATCAAGCCTTGGCCGACGAAGGAGGTGACGAGCATGGCGGTGGCGTTGCTGCTCTGCACCATCGCGGTCACGACGATACCGGCGACGAACGCGAGCCAGCGCTTGGACATGTTCTGGCCGATCACATGGCGCAGATTGGTGCCGTACACCCGCAGGATGCCGGTTCGGACGATGTGCGTGCCCCAGATCAGCAGGGCGACGGCAGAAAGAAGATTGAGCAGGGTGAGCATGCAGACCCCCTGTAATAGCAGCGCCCCAGAGGAGCAAGTTGACGGTACCGCGCGGTTTCTACGTTCTGATACTTAAGCTGTAGTTGGCTAACGGTCTGGGCGCCAGCATTGCACAGCTAAAGTGCTGATTGAAACAAAAGTGTCATGAAAATGGGTTCATGCACCCACTTGAATCCAACATATTTCCCGAATGTTGCCCAAAACAAATGTGGGAGCGAGCCTGCTCGCGAAAGCGGTGCATCAGCCAACATTGTTGTCGACTGACACTCCGTTTTCGCGAGCAGGCTCGCTCCCACAGGGGGGGTATTGCGTGCGCCTGGACTACCGGATTACTGCCCCGGAATGTCCTTGCGCAGTTTCACCGGATCCTGCTGCTGTTTCTTCTTCGCCATCGCCCCGCGCAGTTTGATGTTGATCGCTTCAACCGCCAGCGAGAACGCCATCGCGAAGTAGACGTAGCCTTTTGGCACATGCACGTCGAACGACTCGGCAATCAGCACGGTACCGACCACCAGCAGGAACGACAGCGCCAGCATTTTCAGCGACGGGTGCTTGTCGATGAATTCGCTGATCGTGCCCGCCGCGAGCATCATCACCAGCACCGCAACGATGATCGCTGCAACCATGACCGGTACGTGCGAGACCATGCCGACAGCGGTGATCACCGAGTCCAGCGAGAACACGATATCGATGATCGCGATCTGGATGATGGTGTAGAGGAAGTTGCCGCCCTTGCCGCCTGGCGTTTCTTCGCTTTCGTCTTCGCCTTCCAGTGCGTGGTACATCTCTTGCGAGCTCTTCCACAGCAGGAACAGACCACCGAAGAACAGGATCAGGTCGCGGCCGGAGATGCCTTGGCCGAAGACCACGAACAGGTCCGCGGTGAGGCGCATGACCCAGGTAATCGACAGCAGCAACAGGATCCGCGTGATCATGGCCAGCGCCAGACCGAAAATCCGGGTGCGCTGCTGCATGTGTTTAGGCATGCGGCTGACCAGGATCGAAATCATGATGATGTTATCGATGCCGAGGACGATTTCCAGGGCGGTCAGGGTAAAGAAGGCAACCCAGATTTCAGGGTTGGTCAGCCATTCCATGTGTATTCCTTTGAGCGATTGTTAAACCGAAAAAGGTCCGGGCTTCAAACAGCGAAGCCAGGACCCGCAACGGTGAGTCTTGGGCTTATAGAGTGCTGAACACCGGGAAAGTCCCCAACAGCAGCGCAGCAATCAGAATGCATATACAAACCAGGATCGCCCATTTCAGGGTGAAACGCTGGTGGTCACCAAAATCAATACCGGCCAGAGCCACCAACAGATAGGTCGATGGCACCAACGGGCTCAGCAAGTGCACGGGTTGACCGACGATCGAGGCACGAGCCATTTCCACCGCGGTAATCCCGTAGTGGCTGGCAGCCTCGGCCAACACCGGCAACACGCCATAGTAGAACGCATCGTTGGACATGAAGAAGGTGAACGGCATGCTCACCAGCGCCGTGATTACGGCCAGGTACGGGCCAAGGAAATCAGGGATCACCGCCAACAGGCTCTTCGACATCGCATCGACCATGCCGGTGCCCGACAGGATACCGGTGAAGATACCCGCCGCAAAGATCAGCCCGACCACTGCCAGCACACTACCGGCGTGAGCCGCGACGCGATCCTTCTGCATTTGCAGGCAAGGATAGTTGACGATCATTGCAATACTGAACGCCACCATGAACAACACCGGCAGCGGCAACAGGCCGGCGATCAAGGTGCACATGAGACCGAAGGTCAGCGCGCCGTTGAACCAGATCAATTTAGGACGACGGGCATCCGGGAACTGCGAGACGCTGATTTCGCTGTGATCGATATCGTCGCCCACCAGGTGCAACTCACCCAGACGCGCACGTTCACGCTTGCCGTAGAAGTAGGCAATGATCAAGATCGCCACCACACCGGCGCCCATGGCCGGAATCATCGGCACGAAGATGTCCGACGGATCGACATGCAGCGCACTGGCAGCTCGGGCGGTCGGGCCACCCCACGGGGTCATGTTCATCACGCCACCGGCGAGGATGATCAGGCCGGCCATGATTCGCGGGCTCATGCCGATGCGGCTGTACAGAGGCAGCATGGCGGCCACGCAGATCATGTAAGTGGTCGCGCCGTCACCATCGAGGGAAACGACGAGCGCCAGAACGGCGGTGCCGACCGAAACTTTCAGCGGATCGCCCTTGACCAGCTTGAGGATCTTGCGCACGGCCGGGTCGAACAGGCCGGAGTCGATCATCAGGGCGAAGTAGAGAATGGCGAACATCAGCATCACGCCAGTTGGCGCCAGCTTGGTGATGCCTTCGAGCATCATCGGGCCGATCTTCGGCGCGAAACCACCGAACAGGGCAAACAGGATCGGGATGATGATCAAAGCGATCAGCGCGGACAGGCGCTTGGTCATGATCAGGAACATGAACGTGATGACCATGGCGAAGCCAAGGAAAGTCAGCATGGGAATACTCCAGGCGTAGCGCGGCTAGTTGATTGAGCGGATCGTGGGGATCAGCGCAGAACGGGAAGCACGAGACGTACGGGCGGAGTGACAGCGCGGAGGCGGGCTACAGAGGACATCAGAATCACCATTGTTGTTGTTAATTGGGCCGGGCGAGCGAGCAATCACACGCGTTGGCCAACCGGTCTGTTGCCGGAAGTAAGGCGATCCTAATGGGGCAACCTTTCAGCTACCTTTCGCTGATGAAAGCTATGAATGAACGGTCAACCGGCCGTCGGAAGCGGCTGGAGTCAATGAAAACGGGGAGCGGAACGAAAAATCAGGCGAAGACGCTGTAATCGCAGACACATACGCTTTCAGTTCGGCGCGGCCCCGCCCAGGGTCACGAACAAGCGCTGCTGATCAAAAAACAGCCAGATTCAGCGGTCGCAGTGCGCCCATCCAGATCGCATGCTCGGTGTGGTCGAGCAAGTCATCACCGGTGTCCGGGTGCAGGAACACCACCAACCCTTTGCGATTGAGTGCCAGCCACGGCAGCACGTCGCCGATCAGCTCCGGGGCGAAGGCCAACTGACAGCTCCAGTCCGGATGCGGGCCGACCGGGCGTTCGTGGACGCGGCCCATTTTCAATGGAAACAACTGCGCGGCTTGCTCGCACAAGGCTCGCGCCTGATCAATCGTGCCGGCGTCGAAATAGACGTGGGCGTGGTAGCCCTTGATCGCTTGCATCGGAAAGCCTCGCAAATCGGTTCGAACCCTCGGCGTTGCGCGTATGTCACACGCTTTACAAGGGAAAACAAAAGGGATCAGCCATGAAAAATGCCGAAACCCCGGTGGTAAAAGTGGTGCTCTATGGTGCCATGAGTAGCCTGGGCGGCGCGTTGATGGCTGAGTTGCTGCGCCGCCAGCACGAAGTCATCGCCATTCTCGACGACCTCACGGCGCTCGCGCCACGTCCGGGTTTGCGCACCAAGAGCGGTGATCTGTTTGATATCGAACGGGTCAATCAAAGCGTAGCGGGGAGTTCAGCGGTGATCTGCCTGCTGGATGCGCCGGGTTTGCCGTTCAGCAGTGATCACGTGGAAAAGTCCGTTGTATTGGGGCCGGTTGAACAGGTGCTGGCCGTCGACGCACTGGTCGATGGGCTGCAATTGGCCAATGTCGCGCGATTGTTTCTGGTGGGTGATTTCGCCGTCCTCGACGAGCCGGAGCTGGACGATCGCCTGCAACGTCACGCCGCCGAAGAAATCCGCGAAGCCCTGCAAAGCAGCCCGCTGCACTGGACGCTGGTCAATGCGCCCCACGGCGTGGCCGGATTGACGATCGAGCATTTCAGCCAGGTCGGCGGCAATCTCGAGCCCGGTCTGGCCGAACCGCTGGAACGCTTGAATCGCGTGGCGGTGGGGATTGCCGATGAGCTGCGGCTGAATCTGCATGTGGGCCAGCATGTGAATTTTGTCGCGACGACCGAATGAATACTTAAACGGCAATCGATGGGAGGGTCAGTCCGGCTAGCGACTCAGCGCTGCCGGCCTGCTCCGCCATCAACCAGTCGACAAACTGTTGAATCAACGCACCACGACGTTTGCGCTGGGGCAGCACCACGTAGTAACCCAGCCGCGACAGGGTGGTTTCGGCAATCGGGCGGCACAGCAAACCCTGAGTCAGCAAGTTATCCACAAGGTGACGCCAACCGATAGCCACACCTTGGCCGCCAATCGCCGCTTGAATCAACAATGTGTAATTGTCGAACCGCAACTGCCCCGGCGCTGGCGGTGTACTGATGCCAAGTTCACGGAACAGCCCGCTCCAGTCAAACCAGTTACTGCTGTTTTCACCGCGCAGATGCAGTAACGGAAACTCCAGCAGCGATTGAGCCGGCAAGGGCAGGGCCCGCTCCTTGAGCAACTGCGGGCTGCAAACCGGAAACACTTCCTCGCTGAACAGCCAATGACTTTCGCCCTGTTTAAAACGCCCGTCGCCAAACAGGATCGCCACATCGATGTCGGTGCGCAGCATGTTGTGATTACGCTCGCTGGTGACCAGGCTGACGTCGACCTGCGGATTGGCTTCGTGGAAGCGGTGCAAACGCGGCATCAGCCAGTAGGCAGCGAAGGCGAAGTCGGTGGCGACTTGCAGCACTTCGTGTTGCTGTTGTGCGCTGATCGCGCTCAATCCGGCGTCGATATTCTGCAAACCGAGCTGAACCTGCTCAAACAGGATCGTGCCGACCTCGGTCAATTCGATGCCGCGATAGATGCGGTCAAACAATCGCGTGCCGAGTTGATCTTCCAGCCGTTTGATCTGCTGACTGATCGCCGGTTGCGTGGTGCCAAGCTCTACCGCAGCAGCGGTGAAACTGCGATGCCGGGCTGCCGCTTCAAAGGCACGCAGCAGGTCGAGCGACAGATCACCCAGGGCTTCATACATAAGCTGTGCTTATCCTAGTCATTGCCCGGCGCGGGCTTTACCGGTTAGAGCATGGACTCCATGCTCGGTCGCAGCAATGTCGCATAAATATTCACTATGGAATGCCGCGATCACATGAAGCGCAAGAATATTCTTTTCATCATGGCCGATCAGATGGCCGCGCCAATCTTGCCTATCTATGGCCCGTCGCCGATCAAACTGCCGAATCTTTCGCGCCTCGCCGCCCAAGGCGTGGTGTTCGATGCCGCTTACTGCAACAGCCCGTTATGTGCACCGTCGCGCTTCACCCTGGTCAGCGGCCAGTTGCCGAGCAAGATCGGCGCCTACGACAACGCCGCCGATTTCCCTGCCGATGTTCCGACCTATGCCCATTACCTGCGCCGTCTCGGCTACCGCACCGCGCTGTCGGGGAAGATGCATTTCTGCGGCCCGGACCAGTTGCACGGCTACGAAGAACGCCTGACCAGCGACATTTATCCGGCCGACTATGGCTGGGCGGTGAACTGGGA
Source organism: Pseudomonas sp. LBUM1648 (assembly GCF_059716145.1). Taxonomy (NCBI): domain Bacteria; kingdom Pseudomonadati; phylum Pseudomonadota; class Gammaproteobacteria; order Pseudomonadales; family Pseudomonadaceae; genus Pseudomonas; species Pseudomonas sp. LBUM1648. Next base: position 36,202 of record NZ_CP166808.1, on the reverse strand, counting down.
TGAGCCGGACGTGCGGCCGACCTGGTATCACAACATGTCCTCGGTGCTGCAAGCCGGGCCGTGCGTGCGTACCAACCAACTCGATTTCGATGAAGAAGTGGTGTTCAAGGCGCAGCAATACTTGTTCGACCACATCCGCGAGGACGGCGACCAGCCGTTCTGCCTGACCGTATCGATGACTCACCCACACGACCCGTACACGATTCCCAAGGCGTTCTGGGATTTGTACGACGATGGTGATATCCCGTTGCCTACAACGCCGGATCAACACGAACTCGATCCACACTCACAACGCCTGCTCAAGGTCTACGACCTGTGGGATAAACCGCTGCCTGTGGATAAGATTCGCGATGCGCGCCGCGCGTACTTCGGCGCGTGCAGCTATATCGACGCCAACGTCGGCAAACTCCTGCAAACCCTCGAAGAAACGGGCCTCATCGATGACACCATCATCGTTTTCTCCGGCGATCACGGCGACATGCTTGGCGAGAAAGGCCTCTGGTACAAAATGCACTGGTACGAGATGGCTGCCCGCGTGCCCCTGTTGATAAGTGCTCCGGGCCAGTTCAGTGCGGGCCGAGTCAGCGCCGCCGTATCCACCGCCGACCTGCTGCCAACCTTCGTTGAACTGGCCGGCGGCACGCTGGAACCGGGTTTGCCGCTGGACGGCCTTTCGCTGGTGCCGCATCTGCAAGGGCAGGGCGGGCATGACGAAGTGTTCGGCGAATACATGGCCGAAGGCACGATCAGCCCGTTGATGATGATCCGTCGTGGCGCGTACAAATTTATCTACAGTGAAAGCGACCCTTGCCTACTCTTTGACGTAGCCAACGACCCGCGAGAACTGGAAGAACTCAGCCAATCGCCGCAACATCGCCAGCTGTTCGACGATTTTCTCGCCGATGCGCGGGCCAAATGGGACATCCCGTCTATTCATCGGGAAGTGCTCGCCAGCCAGCGCCGCCGTCGTTTTGTTGCCGATGCGTTGACCATCGGCAAGCTGAAGAGCTGGGATCACCAGCCGCTGGTGGACGCCAGTCAGCAGTACATGCGCAACCACATCGATCTCGACGATCTGGAACGCAAGGCCCGTTATCCACAACCCTGCCAAAACCAATAATGTTAAGGGGAAGTCCATGCGCAAGTTATCCACAGTACTGACGGTCAGCCTGCTGGCTCTGGGCAGCGCCTCGGCATTTGCCGAGCAAAGCTGCGAAACGGTGAAGATGGCCGACCCCGGCTGGAGCGACATCGCCGCGACCAACGCCATTACCGGGTTTCTGCTGGATGGCATGGGCTACAAGGCCAAGGTCGACACCCTCGCGGTGCCGATCACCTTTGGCGGGCTGAAAGATGGCCAGGTGGATGTGTTTCTCGGCAACTGGATGCCGGCGCAGCAGGGCTTTTACGATAAATTCGTCGCCACTGGCGATGTCACGCAATTGGCGAAAAACCTCGACGGCACCGAGTTCACCCTCGCCGTGCCGGATTACGTGTGGGACGCGGGTGTGCATACCTTTGCCGACCTGAACAAATACGCCGATAAATTCGACAAGAAGATTTACGGCATTGGTTCCGGCGCGCCAGCGAACATCTCGCTGCAAGACATCATCAAGAAAAACGACTTCGACCTCGGCCAGTGGAAGCTGATCGAATCCAGTGAACAGGCGATGCTCGCCGAAGTCTCGCGGGCGGTGAAGAAACAGAAGTTCGTCACCTTCCTCGGCTGGACCCCGCACCCGATGAACGTGCAGTTGAAAATGCATTACCTCAAGGGCGGCGAAAAGTACTTTGGCGACACCGGCAGCGTATTCACCCTGACGCGCAAGGGCTACGCCGAGGCGTGTCCGAACGTGGGTAAATTGTTGACCAATCTTTCGTTCACTCAGGAGATGGAGAACAGCATCATGGCCGAAGTGGTGAACAAGAAAGTCAGCAATGCCGAGGCGGCGAAGGCGTGGATCAAGGCGAATCCGGCGGTGTTGGACAAGTGGCTGGATGGGGTGAAAACGGTGGATGGGAAGGAAGCGCTGACCGCCGTGAAAGCCAAGCTCTGACTCACCACTTACCTGTGGCGAGGGGATTTATCCCCGATGGGTCGCGCAGCGGCCCAAAACGCGAACTCACGGTATGTCAGATCCCATCGTGAATACCGGTTTCACGACTGCTGCGCAGCCGGTCGGGGATAAATCCCCTCGCCACAATTGTCGGACGGTACTGATAACCTTGCAAAAACTCATCATCCGCGAGGCCCCATGGCTTTCCCCAGTCGCCGCTCACTTTTCCCTTTTCTGAACTGGCTCCCCCGGCAAACCCGTGCCAGCGTCGGACGGGATCTGATCGTCGGGCTCAGCGGTGCGATTCTCGCGTTACCCCAGTCGATTGCCTACGCGCTGATCGCCGGTCTCCCACCTGAGTACGGTCTCTATGCCGCGATCATCCCGGTGTTGATCGCCTGCCTGTGGGGCTCGTCGTGGCATCTGATCTGCGGGCCGACGGCGGCGATTTCGATCGTGTTGTACGCCAGCGTGAGTCCGCTGGCCGTTCCAGCTTCACAGGACTACATCACCCTGATTCTGTTGCTGACATTCCTTGCAGGGATTTTCCAGTGGCTGCTGGGCTTGCTGCGCTTCGGCGCGCTGGTGAATTTCGTCTCGCATTCGGTAGTGCTCGGTTTCACCTTGGGCGCAGCAGTGGTCATTGCCATTGGGCAGTTACCCAATCTGTTGGGCCTGGATCTGCCGGCAAAAGCCACAGCGCTGGACAGTCTTATGGATCTGTTGCAGCACCTCGGGGCTGTGGATAAACCCTCCGTGCTGCTCGGCGTTGCCACGGTCGTGGTTGGCGTGGTGCTGAAACAGTTGCTGCCACGCTGGCCGACCCTGTTGATAACTCTCGTGCTGGCGAGTCTGCTGGTTTGGCTGTGGCCGGCAATGTTCGGCCATGTGCACCTGGTCAGTGCATTTGTCGGGCGCTTGCCACCGTTCAGCGGACTACCACTGGATCTGGATTTGATCCTGCGCCTACTGCCAAGTGCAGTGGCGGTGGGCATGCTCGGGCTGGTCACCAGCCTGTCGATTGCCCGTTCGATTGCCGCGCGTTCGCAGCAGTTGCTCGATGCCAATCAGGAAGTCCGCGCGCAGGGCTTGTCGAATATGGTCGGGGCATTCTTTTCCGGATCGTTGTCCGCCGGCTCGTTTACCCGCTCGGGCCTGAGTTACGAGGCAGGCGCGTGCTCACCGCTGGCTGGGGTGTTTTCGGCGATCTGGGTCGCGCTTTTCGCGATTTTTGGTGCCGGGCTGATTGCGCACATTCCGATCCCGGCCATGGCTGGGAGCATTCTGCTGATCGCATGGGGGCTGGTGGATCATCGCGGCATTCGCGCGTTGCTGCGGGTCAGCCGCGCCGAATTCGTGGTCATGGCGCTGACCTGTCTGGCCACGCTATTACTGGAATTACAGACGGCGATCTACGCCGGGGTGCTGGCGTCGCTGTTCTTCTACCTCAAACGCACCTCGCAACCGCGTGTGCAGCATTGGCGTGATGGCGAAGACGATGTGCTGCGGGTCGGCGGCTCGATCTTCTTCGGCGCCAGCCATTACCTGCAAGTGCGTTTGCAACGCATGCACGGCGCGCGGGTGGTGATCGAGGCGCAGCAGATCAACTTCATCGACTATTCAGGGGTGGAGATGTTGCACCAGGAAGCGCGGCGCTTATTGCGCCAGGATCGTAGCCTGACCTTGCGTGGCGCGCGGCCGCAAGTGGTAGAAGAGTTGAGAAAGCTTGAGGGGCCGGAGAAGTGTCCGATCCGGTTTGAGGATTGAAAAGATCGCAGCCTGCGGCAGCTCCTTGTATCTCGACTATCGCTCCGTCAGGAGCGATAGTTCTCGACTGATCATCGAGGGAGGGACTTGGAAGCCGTGCAGCTCCTTAGGCTTTTTGCCTGTGATGTAGATCGTGCTCCAGCCCTCCACACTCACTCGTATAGTTCGAACGGTATCTTGGGCCCGTCTCTGGCGAGAGCCCGCATTCGCAAGGTTGGACAGAGTGCAGTGATGATCGAAAACGGATTAATGGAGAAACGGTCATGTCCAATTTCGTCGGCGTCGATGTCGCTAAAAATACCTTTGATATCGCCACTCACCTGCCAAACGGCAAGCACAAAACCAAGGCCAAACTGGCTAACGACTCAAAAGGTTTCAAAGAGTTTGACGCCTGGCTGAACAAGCAGGTCGAGCCTACAGCTCTGATCGTGATGGAAGCCACCAGCGTTTATCACCTGGAACTTGCCGAGTTCGTCTACAACAAGGGTTACCGGGTCTGCGTCGTCAATCCGGCTACGACCCACGCTTACGCCGACAGCGAGCTGCGCCGGATCAAAACCGACAAAAGCGACGCCAAATTGATCGCTGACTTTGCTCGGGAAAAGGCTGAAAAGCTTCAGCTTTGGGCTCCAGAGCCGCTGAAATATCGTCAGCTAAAGGCGATGGTACGTCGCTTGGATGACCTTCAGGAAATGGAGCAAATGGAGCTCAATCGCCTGGATGTATCCGACGAAAAGGTCAAAGACTCGATCAACTCTGTGCTGCGTCACATCGAGAAAGAGATCGTTGAAACTCACAAATCAATCAAAAAACACATCGACGATGATCCAGACATGCGCCAAATGCGCGACTTGATCGTGACCATCGACGGTATCGGCCAGAAAACCCTTGAGCGGCTGCTGGCCGAGTTGGGCGACCTGCGTAAATATGACGACCCTCGCAAGCTGGTCGCTGCCGCCGGGTTGAACCCAAAGCTGCAGGACTCGGGAAAATTCAAAGGCAGAACAGTGATTTCGAGGATCGGATCGGCTCGCGTTCGGGCGGGTCTATACATGCCTGGGTTGGTTGCACTGAAGCACAACAAGGCAATCATCGCCATGAAGGACCGCTTGAAGGCCAACGGCAAGGCCCCCAAGCAAATCATCTGTGCAGCGATGCGCAAACTCCTACATTTTGTCTACGCCGTTCTTAAATCGGGCCAGCCATTTGACCCGAAAATTGCCCTTGCCCGATGAGGGGCAAGACGGTATCTACATGGGATTTGTGTTCACTCTGTAGGAGCTGCCGCAGGCTGCGATCTTTTGCTTTCAGGCTAACTGCCGACGCAACTCAGCCAGGACGGGCGCTGTATCGGGGCGCACGCCGCGCCACAAAAAGAACGCCTCGGCCGCCTGCTCCGCCAACATCCCCAAGCCATCCATCGACACCGCCGCGCCATGCTCGGTGGCCCAGCGGCAGAACGCGGTCGGCTCCTTGCCGTACATCATGTCGTAGCACAGGGTTTTGCCCGGCTCGATCAGGCTTGGCGCAATCGGCGGCACTTCACCGGTAAGGCTGGCGGAAGTGGCGTTGATGATCACGTCCACCGGCTCGCGTAACCAGTCGAAACCACTGGCTGACACCGGCCCCAGATCGCAGAACAATTCGGCCAGCAACTCAGCTTTTTCCACCGTGCGGTTGGCGATGATCACCGATGCCGGTTTCTCTGCCAGCAAAGGCTCCAACACCCCACGCACCGCGCCACCGGCGCCGAGCAGCAGAATGCGCTTGCCGGTCAGGTTGAACCCGGCATTCACCGTAAGATCGCGCACCAGCCCGGCGCCGTCGGTGTTGTCACCGAGCAGCAAACCATCGGCCAGTTTGCTCAAGGTATTCACTGCACCGGCACGCTGTGCGCGGGCGGTCAGGCTGTTGGCCAGGCGATAGGCATCTTCTTTGAACGGCACGGTGACATTGGCGCCGCGACCCTGCTGGAAAAACGCCGTGGCGCAGCCGGTGAAATCGTCGAGCGGCGCCAGCAGGGTGCTGTAGTCGAGACTCTGCCCGGTCTGTTCGGCAAAAAGTTTGTGAATCATCGGCGACTTGCTGTGGCCGATCGGGTTACCGAAAACAACGTAACGATCCATCACAACTCCTCGTTCAGGCCTGGGCCAGCCAGTCGCGGTCTTGCAGGAAGTACTCGGTCAGGCGTGCCTCTTCGCTGCCAGGCTCGGCTTTCCAGTCGTAGGCCCAGCGCACTTGCGGCGGCAGCGACATGAGGATCGACTCGGTACGCCCGCCCGATTGCAGGCCAAACAGCGTGCCACGATCGTAAACCAGGTTGAACTCGACGTAACGGCCACGGCGGAATTCCTGGAACTCACGCTGTTTGGCGGTGAACGCATCGTTCTTGCGCCGCTGCACGATCGGCAGGTAAGCGTCGATGTACGCATCGCCAATGGCGCGCATGAAAGCGAAGCTGGTGTCGAAGTCCCACTCGTTCAGGTCGTCGAAGAACAGCCCGCCGATGCCGCGCGGTTCGTGGCGATGTTTGATGTGGAAATAGGTGTCGCACCAGGCTTTATAGCGCGAGTAGACGTCCGGACCGAACGGCGCACAAGCCTGCTCGGCGACGCGGTGCCAATGGATGCAGTCTTCTTCGTTGCCGTAATACGGGGTCAGGTCGAAGCCACCACCGAACCACCAGACCGGCTCTTCACCTTCCTTCTCGGCGATGAAAAAGCGCACGTTGGCGTGGGACGTCGGCACATGCGGGTTGTGTGGGTGGATCACCAGCGACACGCCGAGGGCTTCGAAGCCGCGACCCGCCAGTTCCGGGCGATGGGCGCTGGCTGACGGCGGCAGACCGCTACCGAAGACGTGGGAAAAGTTGACGCCGCCCTTTTCGATCAGCGTGCCGTTCTCGATCACGCGGGTGCGACCGCCACCGCCGGCCGGCCGGGCCCAGGCGTCTTCGACGAAGCGCGTGCCGCCGTCCTCGTTTTCGAGTGCGGTGCAGATGCGGTCTTGCAGGTCGAGCAGATAGGCCTTTACGGCGTCGGTGCGGGTCGTCATGGCTTCACCTTGATCGGGGCATCACTACGCGGCGCCCCGCAGGCGGGGGGCGGCGCAAATGGGCGCGTAGCATACCACCGCAGACCCGCGCGCCGCAGTTGACGAAGATCAAGCATGGGAGTTGGATAGGGGGCTTACAAAAGACCCAAGGAGAGCAGGCAGATGGCAAAGCGTATCCAGTTCCGCGCCCACGGCGGCCCCGAAGTGCTCGAATATGTTGACTACCAACCTGCGGAGCCAGGCCCACAGCAGGTTCGGGTGAGCAACAAAGCGATCGGCTTGAATTTCATCGACACCTATTACCGCAGCGGCCTCTACGCACCGCCAGCCTTGCCGTCCGGCTTGGGCGCAGAAGGTGCGGGCATCGTTGACGCCGTTGGCAGCGAAGTAACCCGGTTCAAGGTCGGGGATCGCGTCGCTTACGGTAGCGGCCCGTTGGGCGCCTACAGTGAACTGCACGTTTTGCCCGAGGCAAATCTGGTGCACTTACCCGACCAAATCAGTTTCGAAACCGCTGCCGGAGTGATGCTCAAGGGTCTGACCGTGCAGTACCTGCTGCGCCAGACTTATGAGCTCAAGGGTGGCGAAACCATTCTGTTCCACGCCGCTGCCGGCGGCGTCGGTTCGCTGGCCTGCCAATGGGCCAAGGCCTTGGGTGTGAAGCTGATCGGCACCGTCAGCTCGAAAGAAAAAGCCGAGTTGGCGAAAGCCAACGGTGCTTGGGCCACCATCGATTACAGCCACGAAAACGTCGCGCAACGCGTACTGGAGCTGACCGACGGCAAGAAGGTCCCGGTGGTATATGACGGTGTCGGCAAGGACACTTGGCTGACTTCGCTCGACAGCGTGTCGCCGCGTGGTCTGGTGGTGAGTTTCGGCAATGCCTCCGGCGCCGTGGATGGCGTCAATCTGGGGATTCTCTCGGCCAAAGGCTCGTTGTACGTGACCAGGCCGACCCTGGCGACCTACGCCAACAACGCCGAAAACCTGCAGCGCATGGCCGATGAGCTGTTCGAGATGATCATCAGCGGCAAGCTCAAGGTCGATATCAGCCAGCGTTATCCGCTGGCTGAAGCGGCGAAGGCACAAACCGAGCTGTCGGCACGGCGCACCACCGGATCCACCATCCTGCTGCCGTGATACCACGCTACTCCCGTGAATCCGGGGTAGCGTCCACCTCAAAAAAAAACGGCGTCTTGCCGGCGGAGGTTGTTTCGAAGCCACTGCGGGCAAGACGCTGCACCCTCAATCCCAGTACTCCGGGCAGCCTGAGCAAAGTACTCGCTTGCGCTTCGTTATGCAACGCCTGTTCGATGACGGCTTCTGCACTGGCTGGCAACTTGTCCTGAGCAATGACCAGACGCATGCGTGCCCCGTTGGCCTGTCGATTGATTTGTACCTGAACATCGTTAGCGTCCAAGTCGGGCAACGCTTGGGCGATTACGCTCATGACCTGTCGCTGCGTAATGATCGCGCCACCCAGTTTGCTCGACGTCTCGACCCGCCCCTCAAGCTCCAGCACCGGCAAATTACTACCACACGCGCAATTCGATTCCTGAAGCAGAATTCGCCCACGATCACCAATCCGATAACGCAACAGCGGCACATGATCGGGCAGCAGCGACGTCAGCAGAAACTCCCCGCTTTCGCCTTCGGCCACTGCTTGCAGGGTCAATGGGTCAACGACTTCGGTCAGCATCGCATCGGCGTGCAGATGATAAAAACCATGCTCCAGGTGTGCGCACTGAAAGCCGATGGGGCCGGTCTCCGTAGAGCTGTAGCCCAGCGACCGCACTCTGATTTCAGGCCAGTCCCGAGCCAATTGCTCGCGCAGCGGTTTGCTGCAGGGTTCCCCGATGTAATAGAGCCATCTCAGACTGGTCAACTGTGTGGCATCGATATCGTCATGGTTGAACAGCGCCGCCGCGAAGGAGGGAGTGCAAATCAGCGCATCGGCCGCTTGTGACTGAATCAGCCCGGCAATCCGCGTAACGCCCATCAGCGATCCGGCGGGCAACAACCGAGCACCGATGTGCTGGACGATGGCCGCGGCGTACTGAAAAGCGCCTTGCATTTCACCGGCAGTCAGGCAGTTAACGACAACAGCTGGATGTTCGTTCGCGCCCCCAAACATCCGCGCCCCCAGCAGCACGATACTGGCGTTGAATGCCCAGGAATGGGTGATGTGTTTGCGGTTGCCGGTGCTGCCTCCCGAAGTCAGGGTCAGTCCGCCACCCGGTGCACGATGCGAAGCCTCACCAAGTACGGAGAACAGCACACCACCGTGCTCGTCCTCGACGGCTTGAATCGGCAGCCGATGCAAATCCTCCGAGCTCTGCACGTGCAGGATCTGCGGACACAGCGCACAGAACCACGGCAGTGACCGTGCATGGGCCAATTTGCGTGTAAAAGCCTGGTTTGCATGGCTCATCGGATCATCGCCCATCGCCACTTCCTCTTTGACGAATACCCAACTCATCGAAACCGCCATTAACGGCATTGGCCAGGCACGCCAACTGGGCCTGACTATGATTGGCACTGATCGCCAGACGCAGAATCGCCTCGCCCTTGGCCACCACCGGAAACAACGCGGTGGTGACGGCAATCGCTTGCCGCCGCAGGTACAGCGCCAGACTGATCGCGTCACGCTCGGCACCGACACGCACGAAACGGATGGGCGAGGCGACTTCATGGTTGCCAAGAACCGGTCCGAGCAAATCGTCGATCAGGGCAACATTTCGCCACAGGGCGGCTTGCAGCTCGCCCAGCTCTGGCGAAAGATGGATTTTTCCGGAGGCGACTGCCGCACCAACCCCGCCCATCGACAATGGCCCGCCGAAGGTATAGGTCGACGCATGGCGCCTTATCATCTCGGCATCGTCCGCCGTGAGCACGGTGATCGCCCCACCGGTTGCCCCAAACGCCTTGGACAGCGAGGACAGAAGGATCAAGCGTCCGCGCAAGCGCTCATCGCCACTGGCAAGGGCATAACCACCCCCCGCCACACCGTAGATCGAAGTGCCGTGGGCGTCATCCGCATACAGATAACCTTCAAAGCGCTCCGCCAGTTGCAACAGTCGATTGATCGGATACACGCCGCGCATCGAACCGATGCTGTCGGTCAGGATGATCGGTGTATTGCCAGCCGCTACTGCCGCCGAACACGCCTGTTCGACTTGCTCCATATCCCTGCAATCGCACCGCTGTACGGGGCCAAACTGCCAAAGAATCCCTTGCAGCACTTGCATTGAAGCGTGGGCCGCCCGGTCGACGATCCAGCTCGGGGCACGGCGCAACGGATAGGACGGCAACTCACCGGATCCCAATAAGGGTAGACAGCCCAGATGTGCACTGCCCACCGAGTTGAAGGTGACCGCGTGCCCCTGGAATATCCGGTTCAACTGTTCGTCTAGTTCACGCATTGGCGGCAACAGTGCCCGGGTTCGTGCGGCGGCGAACTGCACGCCGAAGGTTTCGACGGCGTCCACGGCGCCTTGAATCAGGCGGGGATCGCACTCAAGCCCCAGATAGGAGCATGAGAGAAACTCGGTGAGCCGCTCGCCACTGCTCAACTTGATCTCCTTGCCTTCGCGTTGTGCCAGCTTCAGGCCGTTGAGCCCGGCATCGAACAACTGTTGCTGATCTTCACGCGCCTGCCGAATACGGTTTTTGAGCCAATTGACGGTGGGTTGCTGAGTGCTCATCGAGATACCTGCAAAGGTGATGTCCGGCGATAGACCTGCACACGCCAGAGCTGGGTTCTTTCTCGTGCAATCGCTTTCTGGTAGTCGGCGGTGATATCGCCGAAGCCTGAACAATCGGGCTGGACGACGTGCAAATGGCCACGTATGACCGTCAGCGCCTCTTCGGCCAGGGACGGGCGTAACCGCTGCAAGACACTCGCACCGTCAGCTTCGGGCATGAAAGAAGGGACGTCCGAGAGCGAGACGAAATCGACCTCCGAAAGCGTGGCAACACAGTCGAGAATGTCGGCCTGTACCACCCGCAGCTCGCACTGTTGAAGCGCCTCACGGGCACGCTTGAAAATCTTCGGGGTGCACTCCAGCGGAAAACCTTGTGGGTAGCGCAGTTCACCGAAAAACAGCATTTGCAGAAAGAAGCTCTCGCGCACCACCTGAGTGGTGAACAAGGCGTGAAAAATCTCCAGGTATGCCGCGCGGGAACTGATGCCCAGGTTATTGGGCGGGAACGAGCCTTTGTAGAGCAGGGAATTGAGTACCGCTGCGTTGCCCAACAGCGCGATCACAGCCTTCCAGCGTTTGAGGGGAAAGCGGGTCTGGTAATACTCGATTTGCTCGCCAAGGTCGCGACAGTGGAAAACTTCACGACCTGCCTTGCCGGTAAACAGTCGGTTGACCTTCGCCAATCGCTGCAGGGTCTGCTCGAAGGCTCCCATGTAGATCGGCGCTTGCCAGTGACGGGACTGGAACAACTCGGTCAACCAGTGGCGATCGGCCTGCGGCAAATCCAGATGCCGAAATATGGACTGGCGTCGCTTGGTCGAACTGTCTGTCCGGTAACCCATGAATGCCATGAACGACGCGTGATCGGTCTGTTCCAGCAAGGCGAATCGCAGCCGGGTAAATGCCAGTTGCGGCGCGCTGATATCGGTGCAGGTCATACGCGCCGGACTGCGGGCCAGCAACGGTAAAAGCCGCCCGCCACTCCCGGCGATACCCACCACATGTCTGGCGTGCTTGGGGAGGATTGCATATTCGAGCGCTGTGTCTTCATCCCCCAGCGCATAGTTCAACCGCTGGAAATAGTCAGCCATGCCTGCCTCCTTCCCTCGGTTCTGACACTCGACGTGAAGTCTTCATGAGTTATCCAGGGCATGGAGGAAGTCATAACGGGGCGCATGGCCGTTTTGCCAAGCCTCATACTGCTCATAAACGGCTTCGAGCATGTTGCCGGTCAGCCGCAAGCTGGTTTCCATTACATTGGCAATGGCATCCCAGTCGTGCTGATTTTTGCAAGTACGCTGCAGGATGAGTTTGATTTCATTGAAGTGCTCGACATCGATGTCGGAATGCGCAACGAAGAACGTCAACTGAGCCGGTTTTAGCGCCAGGATTTCGCTCAGGTTATTGATCAACGGGGTGATGAATTGATAGGCATTTTCTGCCCAATAACTGTATCCCAGGCGTTGTAGTGGATTACCGGTAAAGGATATCCAATACAAATAAGCAATCAGTACTTCGGTTGCCGGAAGCGCAGACGGGATCTCGAACTTTTCATTTTTCAGGCCAAGACTCATGACATCATGCAGTGCCATTTTCTCATGGCCAACTTCTTGCGCCGCATGTTCAAAACAGAACTTTGCATAAACCGGATTATCGGCATGGCGCACACCCACCAATCCCTGATTTCGCGCATTGTGTGCAGTGTAGTGAAAGGTTTCTATCATGTAGATCGCATATAACGCCTTGGTAACACTACCCTCGCGTATGGCTTTTACCAATCGCGAGTTATCCAGGATATCGGCCCACAATTGTTCGATGCGTTTATCAAGCAGGATCAACTGTTGTTCAAAGCTGATGAGCGTATTCATCGTGGTTCTCCGGGGTGTTGAAGGGGGTGTGATCAGGGTGTTGAACAGCGGCAAGGATTTGCTGCCACTGCGCTGACAGCAGCCAGTAGTCGCCGCGAGCGCGTTGTTCGATATGAAGGGCGTCGGAGGTGATAGGGGTCAGGCCGAATCGCTGGAACAGTCGCCGTTGTGGCGATCGGCAGAGGGCGGTGACGCCTTGATACCCATGCCTGATCGCCCACTCGGTGGCCGCCGCCAGCAGGCTGTTGATCGGAACAGCCAGGTGGCTTCGCGAGAGAGTGATCAACCGGCTGAACTCGACGTGGCGCGACAGCATCACGGTGGGAGAAACATGCTGGTGCGCCAGTGAGGCCCATTCGAACGGCGATGGCGTCACTCTCAATACCGCCACCAGCTGCTCGTGTTGATACAGCAGAAAGTGGGTACTTCGCGCCGTCACCGCCAGCCTCGTTTCAAGCAATCTGGCTCTGGATGTCAGCATGTAATGTTGCAGTCGAAGACGAAATTGCCGACCAATAAACCGTTCGAACTCCCGCGTATCTGATCCCGCTTCAAGAATAACGACCCGGCAATCTTCATGGCGACTTCTGAACGTTGCCTGAAGTGCCTGCAGATAATCCGTTAGTTGTAAATCCGTAGTATCCATTCTTTCTCCGCAGACGTTAACTTATCGAAGTTTTCTGAGCGCATTGAAATGATGGATGCTTTTAGAAATATCGCCACTGCGCGACTTCTGATAATTACGTGGGAAAAGTTACTGAATCTGTGTACTTACTGATTGGTCTGACACACGAAGGAAAAATACAAACAGTTGAATGTTGTAAGTTGATCGTTGTTTGAAGGATAAATCGCAGGCAAAAGTAGTACTTCTCGCCATAAAAGCCGAGAAGTACTCAATACATGAAGTCAGGAGTGACGTCAGTCGGGACGAATAACGTTGCCGGAGGCCAGATCACGGATGACGCTGGGGTTCTTGCGCCCACCCAACTCCCCACCCAGCACCAGATCGATCTGCCCGCGGAAATACTGCTCGACCCGCAACCGTGTGCGCGCTGCCGGACGGCCTTGTGGATTGGCTGAGGTCGAAATCAACGGACCGACCATCGAGCACAAGTCACGCACCTGAGGATGATCGCTGACGCGCAGCGCCACCGTGTCATGCACCCCAGTGACCCACTCCGGCAGCAGATTCTGATGCGGCACCAGCCAGGTATTCGGCCCAGGCCAGGTGCTGGCCATACGGTCGATCCACTCTTGCGGGAAGTCTTCGAACAAGAAATCGAACTGGCGAATGTTGTCGGCAACCAGAATCAGGCCCTTGTCGACCGAGCGATTCTTGATCGCCAGCAACCGATCCACCGCCTCTTCATTCCACGGGTCGCAACCCAGCCCCCAGACGGCTTCGGTTGGATAGGCAATCACCGCCCCGGCGCGAATCTCTCGCGCGGCTTGTTGCACACGCCAACTGTTGACCATGAAAAAACTCTCCGCAAACAGGTTTCGCGCAGTTTACCGATCTTCCTTGTAAAACCTAGCTCACACGCGCAAACCAGCGGCCGTTTTCGCACACCGCACGGCCGTCCATTTCCAGTTCGGTCAGCGCCGCCAGCACTTTGGGCAACGCCCAGCCGCAGCTGTCGGCCAAGGCTTCACTGGTATGCGGCGCAGCGTGGAGCAGGGCAAGTAAGGGATGATCCGCTTGCGGTGTGCCTGTGGATAACGGCACCTGCTGCCAGCCACGCAGGGCTTCGAGAATGTGTTCGATGGTTTCCACCAACACCGCGCCGTCGCGAATCAACTGGTGACAACCGCGCGCACCGGGATGATGGATCGAGCCAGGGATCGCATACACCTCGCGCCCTTGTTCCGCCGCCAGCCGTGCAGTGATCAGCGAACCACTGGCGACGCTGGCCTCGACCACCAGCACGCCAAGGGATAAACCGCTGATGATCCGGTTGCGTCGCGGGAAGTTGCTCGCGCTGGGGCCGGCATCCAGCGGAAACTCCGAAAGCACCGCACTGCCGGAGGCAATCATCGCGTCGGCCAGCCGCCGATTGCGCTGTGGATAAAAGTTTTCCAGGCCCGTGCCCAACACTCCGACCGTCAGCCCGCCAACATCCAGCGCCGCTTGATGCGCAGCCGCATCAATGCCCAGCGCCAAGCCACTGGTGATGACAAAACCGGCCCCGGCCAGGCTACGGGAAAATGCGGCGGCGGTGTCCATTCCCGGACGTGAAGCACGACGGCTGCCGACCATCGCCAGCTGCGGCCTCTCGAGAATCAGGGGGTCACCCGCCACGAATAACAGCGGCGGAGGGTCGGGAATCTGCGCCAACAATGCCGGATAGTCCGCTTGATCCCACATCAACAAATGCTGACCCGGACGCTCTAGCCAGCGCATTGCGTGGCTGGCGCCGTCGCGAACGTCGGGACAGCGCCGTGCTTCGGCACACGCCGCTGGTAAACCCAGCGAGCGCCAGGCGCTGGCCGGCGCGCTGATGGCTTTGGATGCCGAGCCAAAGGCTTCGAGCAATTTCAGAAACCGCTTCGGGCCGATGTCCGGCAAGCGATGCAGGCGCAGGCGCGCTTCCAGTTCCGCAGGGGAAACCGGCGTATAGACAGACAGCGTCATGGATCATCCTTGATCGTTATAAGCCCCGAACCATTCGGAACAAGCTGTGGATAACTCTGTTGGTAACTTGTTAAGCACGCTTACGGATTTCGCACCTTGTCGAGCACCGCCAGCGAGCGTGAAGCGTTGAGGACCAAGCCGTAGCTGAGTTTGTCGTAGGTGCGAAAAACCATCAGCAGCCCGGCCCGTTCGTCGGGGATTTTAAGTGGTTGACCGGTCACCCGGTCGCGCACGGTTTCACCGGTTTTCATCACCACCAACACATTGCCTTCGGCCAGGCCGTCGCGTTTGCCCTTGTTCAACGTAACCACGTCCATCGCACCGATCTGCGTGACGCCGCGTGGGACATCGATGATCAGGCCATTGATGTCGGTGGTCGGAGCACTGGGCATGAAGGTCGAATTGATCGAGCGCTCTTCGCCGCTGAACAAGCGGTCGCCGAGGCGCACTTCCTGGGTGGTACGCTGCAGGGCGAGGGTGGCGACGTCGTCTTCGGTGGCAACGATTTCACCGCCGCCAATGTCGTCGGCGTTGATCCCCAGAAATTCCTTGGTTTGCGGATCGGTATAGACCTTGCCCTGACGGAAGATCCCGTAGACCGGTTGATTCGGATCGAAATAGCCACGGGCAAAGATCCGGTCGCCGGTGCCGCTGAGCACGCGTTCCGCGTCACCGGCGACGATGTAGGGCGCTTTGTCGAAATCCTCGACCTTGTCGACGATGCGGTTGCTCAGCAGAAAGCTGTTGATCGATTTCAGCGGAATACTCGGAATCGCCTCAGCCACCGGGCTGGTACGAATGCGTGGCGAGAGCTTGATGGTGCCGCGCGACTCGCCGCGATTGAGGGTCAGGCGCGGCTGGCCGTTGACGTAACTGAGCGTCAGCGTGTCGCCGGGATAGATCAGATTGGGGTTTTCGATCTGCGGGTTGGCCCGCCACAGTTGTGGCCATTGCCAAGGCTCGCGCAGGTATTTTCCGGAAATATCCCAGAGTGTATCCCCCGAAACCACCGTGTATTGCTGCGGAAAACCATCCCTGAGTTGCACTTGCCCTTGCACCGCGCCGGCCGAGGCCAACAGCAGCAGGGCGAGTAGTGTTTTCCTCATGCAGTGAATCCCTTTATCATGTGCGTTCGCGTGAACCGTCAGAGCCCCCGTGGCTCGCTTCTGCCAAATGCAGAAGC
This sequence comes from Pseudomonas sp. LBUM1648, assembly GCF_059716145.1. Classification (NCBI taxonomy): domain Bacteria; kingdom Pseudomonadati; phylum Pseudomonadota; class Gammaproteobacteria; order Pseudomonadales; family Pseudomonadaceae; genus Pseudomonas; species Pseudomonas sp. LBUM1648. The sequence continues at coordinate 19,937 of NZ_CP166808.1, read as the reverse complement.
TACGCTTCACAACGGTAGCCTGCATCTTCGGACCTGCCAGGCCATCGATCCGACTTTACTCAATACGTGCAGCAATCAGCCTATGGCCATTTTAAACATCCTCGAATTTCCGGACCCGCGTCTGCGTACTATCGCCAAGCCTGTGGCTGTAGTGGACGCCGAAGTGCGTCAGTTGGTCGATGACATGTTTGAAACAATGTATGAAGCGCCGGGCATCGGCCTCGCCGCGACCCAGGTCAACGTGCACAAACGTATCGTCGTGATGGACCTTTCCGAAGACCGTACCGAGCCACGGGTGTTCATCAACCCCGAGTTCGAATCGCTGACTGACGAAATGGATCAGTACCAGGAAGGTTGCCTCTCGGTGCCGGGTTTCTACGAAAACGTCGACCGCCCGCAAAAGGTCAAGATCAAGGCGCTGGACCGCGACGGCAAGCCCTATGAACTGATCGCCGAAGGCCTGCTCGCGGTGTGCATCCAGCACGAATGCGACCACCTCAACGGCAAATTGTTCGTCGACTACCTGTCCACGCTCAAACGCGACCGGATCAAGAAGAAACTGGAAAAGCTGCATCGCCAGAACGCTTGATGCCCTCCTTCAAAGGCTTGCCGCGGCAAGCCTTTTTCTTTTTATGAGACTCCTTCATGACTGAGCCACTGCGCATCGTTTTTGCCGGCACCCCGGAATTCGCTGCCGAACACCTCAAGGCCCTGCTGAGCAGCCCTTACGAGATCGTTGCGGTCTACACCCAACCGGATCGTCCGGCCGGTCGCGGACAAAAACTGATGCCGAGCCCGGTTAAACAGCTGGCGCTGGAAAATAATATCCAGGTGTTGCAGCCGCCGACTTTGCGCAACGCTGACGCTCAGGCTGAACTCGCCGCACTGAAGCCGGACTTGATGGTGGTGGTCGCCTACGGCCTGATCCTGCCGCAAGTGGTGCTGGATATTCCGCGTCTGGGCTGCATCAACAGCCATGCCTCGTTGCTGCCACGCTGGCGCGGTGCGGCGCCGATCCAGCGTGCTGTCGAAGCGGGCGATGCCGAAAGCGGCGTGACCGTGATGCGCATGGAAGCGGGCCTCGACACCGGGCCGATGCTGCTCAAAGTCGTTACGCCGATCAGCGCCGACGACACCGGCGGCAGTCTCCACGACCGTCTCGCCGAAATGGGCCCGCCAGCCGTGGTGCAGGCGATTGCCGGTCTGGCTGCCGGAACGCTGGAGGGCGAAGTGCAGAACGACGAACTCGCCACCTACGCGCACAAACTGAACAAGGATGAGGCGCGCATCGACTGGAGCCGCCCAGCCGTTGAGCTGGAACGTCTGGTTCGCGCGTTCAATCCATGGCCGATTACCCACAGCACGCTCAATGGCGAAGCGCTGAAAGTGCTGGCGGCCAATCTCGCCGAAGGCAACGGCGCACCCGGTACCATCCTCAGCGCCAGCAAGGACGGCCTGATCGTCGCGTGCGGCGAGCAGGCGCTGTGCCTGACACGCCTGCAATTGCCCGGCGGCAAGGCACTGAACTTCAGTGACCTGTTCAACAGCCGTCGTGAGAAATTCGCCGTCGGCACCGTGCTAGGCGCAGTGGTGGACGCGCAATGAACCCGCGTCTGGCCGCCGCCAAGGCACTCGCCGCCGTACTCAGCGGCAAAGCCTCGCTCAACAGCTCTCTGCCGACACAACTGGACAAGGTTGAGGATCGCGATCGCGGCTTCACTCAGGATCTGGCGTTCGGCACCGCACGCTGGCAGCCACGTCTGTCGGCGCTAGCGGAAAAGCTCCTGCAGAAGCCGTTCAAGGCAGCCGACGCCGATGTCGAGGCGCTGCTGCTGGTCGGGCTCTACCAATTGCTCTACACCCGCGTGCCGGCCCACGCCGCCATCGGCGAAACCGTGGGTTGCGCCGACAAGTTGAAAAAGCCTTGGGCCAAGGGTCTGCTCAACGCCGTGCTGCGCAATGCCCAGCGCGAAAGCGAAACGATTTTCGCCGAGCTGGAACGCGATCCGGTGGTGCGCACCGCTCACCCGCGCTGGCTGCAAAAATCCCTCAAGGCCTTTTGGCCTGAGCAATGGGAAGCCATCTGCGCAGCCAACAACGCGCATCCGCCGATGATCCTGCGGGTCAACCGCCGCCATCACAACCGCGACGCCTACCTCGGTCTGCTGACCGAGGCCGGCATCGCAGCAACTCCGTGCGTCTATAGCCGCGACGGCATCATCCTCGAAGCCGCCACCGATGTGCGCAGCCTGCCGGGGTTCGCCGAGGGCTGGATCAGCGTGCAGGACGAAGCCGCGCAACTGGCCGCCGATCTGCTGGATCTGGCGCCAGGGCAGCGTGTGCTCGACGCCTGCTGCGCACCCGGCGGCAAGACCTGCCACATCCTCGAAGCCGAACCGGCGCTGGCCGGCGTGGTGGCGGTGGATCTGGAAGCCAAGCGTCTGGTTCGAGTGAAAGAAAACCTCGAGCGTCTGGGCCTGAGCGCCGAACTGATCGCCGCCGACGGTCGTGACATCGACAAATGGTGGGACGGCAAGCCGTTCCAGCGCATCCTGCTCGACGCGCCGTGCTCGGCCACCGGCGTCATCCGCCGCCACCCGGACATCAAGCTGACCCGCCAGGCCGACGACATCGCCGCCCTCGCGCAGCTGCAAGGCGAGTTGCTCGACGCGATGTGGAAAACCCTCGAAGTGGGCGGCATCCTGCTTTACGCCACCTGCTCGACTTTGCCGACCGAGAACACCGAAGTGATTGCCGCGTTCCTTGAGCGCACGCCGGGCGCACGGGAGCTGGACTTGGCAATCACCGCCGGGATCAAGCAGCCCCATGGTCGCCAATTGCTGGCCCAGCAGGGCGGGCACGACGGGTTCTACTACGCCAAGCTGATCAAGATCGCTGCCGCGCGCGGCTAAACGGATTCAACGGAGTGACTGGATGAAAATCATCATCCTCGGTGCAGGTCAGGTCGGCGGTTCGCTGGCCGAACACTTGGCGAGCGAAGCCAACGACATCACGGTGGTCGACACTGACAGCGAGCGCTTGCGCGACCTCGGCGACCGCCTCGACATCCGCACGGTGCAGGGTCGTGGCTCGCTGCCGTCGGTGCTGCGTCAGGCCGGCGCCGACGACGCCGACATGCTGGTGGCGGTGACCAACAGCGACGAAACCAACATGGTCGCCTGTCAGGTTGCGCACACGCTGTTCCATACCCCGACCAAGATTGCCCGGGTGCGCGAAGCCTCCTATCTCAACCGCGAAGAGCAGCTGTTCCAGAACGAAGCGATTCCGGTCGACGTGCTGATTAGCCCCGAGCAGGTGGTCACCAACTACATCAAGCGCCTGATCCAGCATCCCGGTGCCTTGCAGGTAATCGACTTCGCCGAAGGCAAGGCACAACTGGTGGCCGTGCGCGCCTATTACGGCGGGCCGCTGGTGGGCCAGCAACTGCGTCAGTTGCGCGAGCACATGCCGAACGTCGAAACCCGCGTCGCGGCGATTTTCCGCCGTGACCGGCCGATCCTGCCCCAGGGCGATACGGTGATCGAGGCCGATGACGAAGTCTTCTTCATCGCCGCCCGTGAGGATATTCGTGCGGTGATGAGCGAAATGCGCCGTCTCGATGAGACCTACAAACGCATCGTCATCGCTGGCGGCGGGCAGATCGGCGAGCGTCTGGCCGAGGCCATCGAAAGCCGTTATCAGGTGAAGATCATCGAGATGAACCCGGCACGCTGCCGCTATCTCTCCGACACCCTCGACAGCACCGTGGTATTGCAGGGCAGTGCGTCGGACCGCGACTTGCTGATGGAAGAGAACATCGCCGACGCCGATATCTTCCTTGCGCTGACCAACGATGACGAAGCCAACATCATGTCGTCGCTGCTGGCCAAACGGCTAGGGGCGAAGAAGGTGATGACCATCATCAACAACCCGGCTTACGTTGATCTGATTCAGGGCGGCGACATCGACATCGCCATTAGCCCGCAGCTGGCTACCATCGGCACCTTGCTGGCCCACGTGCGCCGTGGCGATATCGTCAGCGTGCACTCACTGCGCCGCGGGGCGGCGGAAGCCATTGAGGCGATTGCCCACGGTGATGCGAAGTCGAGCAAAGTGATCGGCAAGCCCATCGAGAAGATCGGCCTGCCACCGGGCACCACCATCGGCGCGGTGATTCGCAATGAACAGGTGATCATCGCCCACGACGACACAGTGATCGAAGCGGGTGACCATGTGATTCTGTTCCTTGTGGATAAAAAGCATATTCGTGATGTGGAGAAGCTGTTTCATGTGGGGTTGAGCTTCTTCTGAGGTTTGCGCTGATGGCACTGGCCCCTTCGCGAGCAGGCTCGCTCCCACATTTGGAATGCGTTTCCCCTGTGGGAGCGAGCCTGCTCGCGAAGGCGGTCTCAATAACCCCCATCAACACCTGACGCTTCCAAGAAAGGAATCCACCGATGCTCGAATCCCTGGAAAAAATGCTCGCCAAGGGTGTGGATAACTCCCTACTGCGCTTCGGCCTCGGCAAGGGTTATCTGGATTTGGGCGAAAACGCCAAGGCGGCCGAGCATTTCCAGCGCTGTGTCGGTTTCGATCCGAAGTATTCGGCAGCGTGGAAGCTGTTGGGCAAGGCGCAACTGGCGCAGGGTGATCACGCCGCTGCGCGGCAGGCATGGGAACAGGGTCTGGAAGCGGCCCGCGCCCATGGCGACAAGCAGGCCGAAAAGGAAATGGCGGTGTTTCTGAAGAAGCTCGATCGTCAGGCGCAATAATCTACAGGTAACGCAGGCCGATACCTTCGGCATCCACCGTCACCACTTCCATCCGCACTCGCGGCGCGCCTGTGGGTAAACCCTGCACCTGCCCGTAAACCACTGCGCCTTTGGGCAATGACGTCAGACCCGGATGCTGCACATACACCCCGGTGGGCGTCAGATTGCGCGTCTGCCCGAGGCATTCGCCGAAGCTGTCGTGGGTGATCTTGATGCGAAACGATTTGCGGTGTTCGGACATCTGCTGCGCCCTTGAATGAACGGTTGTGGATAACCTCGACGATGAGGTTATCCACAGATCATGCCAATCACATCTCTAACGCCTCAGTACCAGCGAGCTTCACCCGGCGGACGTTTCTTGAAGCGCTTCATGCTCCACATGTACTGGCTCGGATACGCCGCGACATAACGCTCGACGACTTTGCTCATGGCGGCGCAGGACGTCTCGGTATCGGTGCTGTACATCGCTTCCGGCGCGGCTTCAAGGATCACTTTGTAGCCGGAACCGTCGGGCAGGCGCAGCGCATGCAGGAACACGCCGACGGCTTTGCCACCGGCCAGCATGTTCGGCACGAACTTGCTCGTCAGCGCCTGCGTGGCGAAGAACGGCACGAAGATTCCGGCGGATTCGGCCGGTTCCGGGTCAGCCGGAATGCCCACTGCACCACCCTTGCGCACTTCCTTGATGACACTGAGGATGCCTTCCTTGGTCGACGCGGCAACTTTGTTGCCCAGTTGCACGCGTTGCTTGCGCAGCAATTCATCCACAGCCTTCAACTTTGGCGGACGGTAGAAAATGATCGGTTTGCACTGGCTGCAATAGAAGTGGTTGAGCACTTCCCAGTTGCCCAGGTGGCTGGTGATGCCGACAACGCCTTTGCCCGAAGCCAATGCGTCCTTGAGGATGTCGAGGCCTTCGACTTCGCGCACCAGATCGATGGAACGCTGCGCCGGCCAGATCCACGCGCAGGCGCTTTCGGTCAGGGACTTGCCGATGTCTTTGAGACTCTGACCGACCAGACGCTCACGTTCGGCCGGGTCCATCTGTGGAAAACATTTGGCGAGATTGATCCGCACCACGTCGCGGGAACGGTTGGGGGTTTTCCACATGATCCAGCCAATCGCCGAACCCACGGCCTGCACGGCCCGCCATGGCAACAGGGCAAACAGCCGCAGAGCGCCTACCAGCAAGGCGCCTTTAAACTTTTCCACAGGTCACTCCTGATCTTTGTGCTGTGCGCGAGGCGGGCATTCTAACCGCCGTTGGCGAGCTGCGCGTAGCGGTCGCAATCCTGCGTGTGATCCATGACCATGCCCGAGGCCTGCATCAACGCGTAGCAAATGGTCGGTCCGACGAACGTAAACCCGGCCTTTTTCAGGCCTTTGCTCATCGCCAGCGCTTCGGGGGTGATCGCCGGGACTTCGCTGCGATCCTTGAAATGATTGATGATCGGTTGGTCCCCGACAAACGACCAAAGAAACGCCACCGGGTCCTCCAGCGCCAGCCAGGCCTGGGCATTGCGCCGGGCGGCATTGAGTTTGAGGCGGTTACGGATGATGCCGGGGTCAAGCATCAATTCGTCGATTTCGGCGTCGCTCATCTGCGCCACGCGCTGCACGTCGAAGCCGAACAACACCTCGCGATAACGCTCGCGTTTGCGCAATACGGTGATCCAGGACAGCCCGGCCTGGAACCCTTCGAGCAAAAGCAACTCGAACAAACCCTGCGCATCGCGTAGCGGCGTGCCCCACTCCTGATCGTGATAAGCCATGTACAACGGATCTTCGGTACACCAAAAGCAGCGTGGCATAAGGCTCCAGGGGGCGTGCGCAGCAACGAATCGGGTATACTCCCGCTCTTTAAATCGCAGCCCAAGAAACAGGTGAATTTCGTGAGCCAGCCTACGCCAGCCGTGCGTACCTTCCAAGACTTGATCCTCGCGCTCCAGCAATACTGGGCCGAGCAAGGTTGTGTGGTACTTCAGCCCTACGATATGGAAGTAGGCGCCGGCACTTTCCACACTGCGACCTTCCTGCGCGCCATTGGCCCGGAAACCTGGAACGCCGCTTACGTGCAGCCAAGCCGCCGTCCGACTGATGGCCGTTACGGCGAAAACCCGAACCGTCTGCAGCACTACTATCAGTTTCAGGTCGTCCTGAAGCCGAACCCGGACAACTTCCAGGAACTGTACCTGGGCTCCCTCAAGCACGTCGGTCTGGACCCGCTGGTCCACGACATTCGCTTCGTCGAAGACAACTGGGAATCGCCGACCCTCGGCGCCTGGGGTCTGGGCTGGGAAGTCTGGCTCAACGGCATGGAAGTGACTCAGTTCACTTACTTCCAGCAAGCGGGCGGTATCGAGTGCTACCCGGTGACCGGCGAGATCACCTACGGTCTCGAGCGTCTGGCCATGTACCTGCAAGGCGTGGATTCGGTTTACGACCTGGTCTGGGCTGACGGCCCGATGGGCAAAGTGACTTACGGCGACGTGTTCCACCAGAACGAAGTGGAGCAGTCCACTTACAACTTCGAACACGCCAACGTCGACAAGCTGTTCGAACTGTTCGACTTCTATGAAGGCGAAGCCAAGCGCCTGATCGAGCTCGACCAGCCGCTGCCGTTGCCGAGCTACGAAATGGTGTTGAAGGCTTCGCACACCTTCAACCTGCTGGATGCGCGCCGGGCGATCTCGGTGACCGCGCGTCAGCAATACATTCTGCGCGTTCGCACCCTGGCGCGTTCCGTCGCCCAAGCCTACCTGCTGGCCCGCGCCAAGCTGGGCTTCCCGATGGCGACCCCGGACCTGCGTGACGAAGTACTGGCCAAGCTGGAGGCTGCACAATGAGTGCGCAAGATTTTCTGGTTGAACTGGGCACCGAAGAACTGCCACCCAAAGCCCTGAACACTTTGGCTGACGCGTTCCTCGCCGGTATCGACAAGGGCCTGCAAGCCGCCGGCCTGAGCTATGAGAGCAAAACCGTCTACGCGGCGCCGCGTCGTCTGGCTGTGCTGATTACTGCGCTGGCTACCCAGCAGCCGGATCGCAGCATCAACCTCGACGGCCCGCCACGTCAGGCGGCGTTCGACGCTGAAGGCAATCCGACGCAGGCAGCTCTTGGTTTTGCCAAGAAGTGCGGCGTCGAGCTGAGCGAAATCGACCAGAGCGGTCCGAAACTGCGCTACAGCCAGAGCATCGCCGGCAAACCGACCGCGAGCTTGCTGCCGACCATCGTCGAAGATTCGCTGAACGACTTGCCGATCCCGAAACGCATGCGTTGGGGTGCGCGTAAAGAAGAATTCGTGCGTCCGACCCAGTGGCTGGTGATGCTGCTCGGTGACCAGATCATCGACTGCACCATCCTCGCGCAGAAGGCTGGCCGTGACTCCCGTGGCCACCGCTTCCATCACCCGGAAAGCGTGCGCATCGGTTCGCCGTCGAGCTACCTGGCCGACCTGCGTGCTGCCTACGTTCTGGCTGACGCCAACGAGCGTCGCGAGATCATCAGCAAGCGCACCGAAGAGCTGGCCACCCGTCAGGAAGGCACAGCGATCGTTCCGCCGGCACTGCTCGACGAAGTGACCGCGCTGGTTGAATGGCCGGTGCCGCTGGTGTGCTCGTTCGAGGAACGCTTCCTCGACGTGCCGCAAGAAGCGCTGATCACCACCATGCAGGACAACCAGAAGTACTTCTGCCTATTGGATGCCGACGGCAAGTTGCTGCCACGTTTCATTACTGTGGCCAACATTGAGAGCAAAGATCCGCAGCAGATCATCGCCGGTAACGAGAAAGTGGTTCGCCCACGTCTGACCGACGCCGAGTTCTTCTTCAAGCAAGACAAGAAGCAGAAGCTCGAAGTGTTCAACGATCGCCTGAAAAACGTGGTCTTCCAGGAAAAACTCGGCAGCGTCTATGACAAGGCCGAGCGCGTATCGAAACTGGCGGCGTACATCGCCGCACGCATCGGCGGCAACGCTTCGTGGGCGGCCCGTGCAGGCTTGCTGTCGAAGTGCGATCTGGCCACCGAAATGGTCGGCGAGTTCCCGGAGATGCAAGGTGTCGCCGGCTACTACTACGCCCTCAATGACGGCGAGCCGGAAGACGTCGCGCTGGCGCTGAACGAGCAGTACATGCCGCGCGGTGCCGGTGCTGAACTGCCGGCGACCCTGACCGGTGCGGCCGTCGCTATCGCGGACAAGCTTGACACTCTGGTCGGCATCTTCGGTATCGGCATGCTGCCAACCGGCAGCAAAGACCCGTATGCCCTGCGCCGTGCGGCACTCGGCGTGCTTCGCATTCTGATCGAGAAACAACTGGATCTGGACCTGAACGACGCCGTGGCTTTCGCCGTGAATGCGTTCGGTGCCAAGGTCAAGGCTGCCGGCCTCGACGAGTCGGTGCTTGAGTTCATCTTCGATCGTCTGCGTGCGCGTTACGAAGACGAAGGCGTCGATGTGGCCACTTACCTGTCGGTACGTGCCCTGAAGCCGGGTTCGGCGCTGGACTTCGACCAGCGTGTGCAAGCGGTTCAAGCCTTCCGCAAACTGCCGGAAGCCGCAGCACTGGCGGCGGTGAACAAGCGTGTTTCGAACTTGCTGAGCAAGGTTGAAGGCTCGGTGCCGACCGTGGTTGAGGCCAAGTACTTCGACAACGCCAACGAGTTCTCGCTGTACTCGGCGATCCAGCAGGCCGATCAGGCTGTGCAGCCAATGGCGGCGGCGCGTCAGTACAACGAATCGCTGGCACGCCTGGCGGCATTGCGTGAGCCGGTCGACGCGTTCTTCGACGCGGTGATGGTCAATGCCGAAGACGCCAAGGTTCGGGCCAACCGTTACGCGCTGCTGGCGCGTCTGCGTGGCTTGTTCCTCGGTGTTGCCGACATCTCGCTGCTGGGTTGAGGGATTGCTGTTGAAACTGCTGATTCTCGATCGGGACGGAGTGATCAATTACGACTCCGACGCTTACATCAAGTCGGTGGAGGAGTGGATTCCTTTGCCCGGTTCGATCGAGGCGATTGCGCAGTTGAGCAAGGCCGGCTGGACGGTGGCTGTCGCCACCAACCAGTCGGGCATTGCTCGCGGCTACTACGACCTCGCTACCCTCGACGCCATGCACGCGCGCCTGCGCGAGTTGGTGGCGGAGCAGGGCGGTGAAGTCGGGCTGATCGTTTACTGCCCGCATGGGCCGGATGAAGGCTGCGATTGCCGCAAGCCGAAACCGGGCATGTTGAAAACCATCGCCGAGCATTACAACGTGGCGCTGACGAATGTCTGGTTCGTCGGCGACAGCCTTGGTGACCTGGAGGCCGCCAAAGCCGTCGATTCACAGCCAGTTTTGGTAAAGACCGGGAAAGGCGAAAAGACTCAGGGCAAAACCCTGCCGGTTGGCACTCTGATTTTTGACGATCTGGCGGCGATTGCCGCAGAACTTATCCACAACTAGAGTACTTCTGAAATTCCTGACCAGGGATTGATCGGGAGTGCGCTTGAACAGACGGGCATTGCCCCGTAACGGTAAACGTCGCCATGTCGATACTGCGGGCCTTCAGAATTTTCCTTTTTTATCTGCTGCTGGGCACCACGTCCTTGCTGTGGTGCAGCCTGAGCTTTTTCATCGCGCCCTTTCTGCCATTCAAGGCGCGCTATCGTTTTATCAACGTGTACTGGTGCCGTTGCGCCTTGTGGTTGACCAAGGTGTTCCTCGGTATCCGTTACGAAATCAAAGGCGCGGAAAACGTGCCTGACCGGCCCTGCGTGATTCAGTCGAACCACCAGAGCACTTGGGAGACGTTTTTTCTCTCCGCCTATTTCTCGCCTCTGAGCCAGGTGCTCAAGCGCGAATTGCTTTACGTGCCGTTCTTCGGCTGGGCCATGGCCATGCTGCGGCCGATTGCCATTGATCGCGACAACCCGAAAGCGGCGCTGAAACAAGTCGCTGCAAAGGGTGATGAACTGCTCAAGGACAACGTTTGGGTGCTGATCTTTCCGGAAGGTACGCGCGTTCCTTTTGGCACTGTCGGCAAGTTCTCGCGCAGTGGCAGCGCATTGGCAGTAAATGCGGCGCTTCCGGTCCTGCCGATTGCACACAATGCGGGCAAGTTCTGGCCGAAAGTCGGCTGGGGCAAGATGTCCGGAGTGATCACGGTGGTCATTGGTGAACCGATGTTCGCCGAAGGCACTGGCCCGCGTGCTATCGCCGAGCTGAACGACCGGGTGCAGGCCTGGAACGAGAAGACCCAGCGCGAAATGGGTTCACTGCCACCGGCCCCGCAAGCGCCGGCTGCGAGTGATCAGTTGGCTGTCTGAGATTTTGTGGATAACCTGTGTACGGTTTTGTTGAAAATGCCTGAATATTGATCTTAAGTAATTGATTTACTTATATATTTCTCAAGATCATAAAACACCGTAAAAGGTGCATAAGTTTTTTTCGGAAGTAAAAAAACCGGCTGATATAGCCGGTTTTTTTGTGCCTTATCAATCAGCGATCAAAGGCAACTCAAGCACGAACGTTGTGCCTTGATCGACCACGCTAAAGCACTCGATCCGGCCGCCATGATGATCGATCACGGCTTTAACCATCGACAATCCAAGGCCAACACCATCGATGCCGTGAGCCGAAGAAAAGCGCCGATACTGGGTGAACAAATCGGGGAGTTCTTCGGCGGCAATGCCTTTGCCCTGATCCCTAATCTCGCAGCGTAGCCATTCGTTGTGGCAAGTGACGCGCAGCTCAATCGCGGTATCGGCCGGGCTGTACTTGATGGCGTTTTCCAGCAAATTGAACAGTGCGCGGGTCAGCAATCCCTGGTCGGCCAGCACCAGCCGCTCCTGGGATTGCTCGTCCATGTCGTGGAGCAACTCGATACGTTGTTGTTGGGCGATGGGCAATGCCTGGTCCACCACGTCGAGGACCAGCATCGCAAACAGACTGGGCTGGAACTGATAGGCCTCGGATTCCGCCCGCGCCAACAGCACGAAGCCATCAGTCAAGGAAAGCGCGCGGCGCACCTGACGTTCAATCTGCTCGAACAGCGGAGAATCCGCGCCAGCCTGATGGCGGTGAACATCGAGCAGAGCGAGGATAGCCGAATGCGGCGCGCGCAGATCGTGGGACAGGAAGCGCAGTAAAACGCCACGTTGTTCCTCTGCGGCGCGTTCAGCGCTGAGGTCGGTCAGGCTCAGCAACCAACCGATTGGCGTGTCACCGTCCACCGGCAACAACGCGGCACGCTCCAGGCGCAGGCTGCGTTCCTTATGATCGCGAAACTCCAGCAGTGGCAGGGCGGACAATGTTGGGCGCGGCGCTGCCGACAACTCGGGATAACCGAGCTGTGCCAGTTGATCGAGAACATCGTCGCCCACCAGCGCCTGATCGAACAGAAGGCGAGCCTTGCGATTGCCCAACAGTATCCGTCCCTTGGGGTCACTGATCAGTGTGGCAACGGGCAAATACTCCAGACCGTCCGCGATGAACCGCCGGGTATCGCGGGTGCGGCTCATGGCTTGTTCGAGTGCCATGATTTGGCCCTGCAAGCGATCAGCGCCGGTAAATTGCGTGCGGCGGCGCTCGGGAAACACTTTCGGTTCGCTGTCGAGCCGCGCCAATTCCCAGCCGAAGTACGTCAGCACCACGCTGAGCCGGCGCCAGTTCCAGATCAGATAGCCAAACAGCATCCCCAGCACCGCTGGCGTCGGCGACCACCATAAGCGCATTTGCGCCAGGCCGGCGCTGGTAATCAACACGCACGCCATGCCAATCAGTGTCATCCAAAGTGCCAGACGCGGCCGCCACAGCAGTAGGCCCAGCACGCAAGCCACCATGCCCACCGAGAGTAGGGCACCCGCTGCCGGAGAAGCATCGGGCAAGTTTATCTGCGCGCGATAAGACAATAGGGCAGTCAGCGGCAACAGCACTAGACTTATCCACAACCACTCACGCACCAACTGGCGAAACAGTCGCTGCACCTGGCTCGGCTCGCGGCTTTCGTGCCGTCTGCGGTCATTCATGGGAAAAAGGGGTAGGGCGGGTGAATGGTTTCATAGGTCACAGGTCTGAGACATGACCCGAAGAATCATAGCGGACGTCGACCAACGGCGGGCTGCTTCCTTTCATAGCGATGGCCGAGCGACTAAGGTTGACGACCAACTGCCCCAGCAACAAGGAACCACCGCGTATGCGCGTTGCGATACTGGACGACGAACCCGCCGAGCTGCGCCGGGTCGAGCAGACCTTGCAACAGATGGCCGAGGTCGGAGAACAGCCATGGTCGCTGCACAGCTTCGAGCGCGGTGAAGACTTGCTGCGACAGCTGCGCCGGGAAACCTTCGATCTGCTGGTCCTCGACTGGCAACTGCCAGATCTCTCCGGACTGGCGTTGCTGCGCTGGACCCGCGAACACATGGAAGCGCCGCCTGCGGCGATCATGCTCACCAGCCGCGATGGCGAAAGCGATATCGTCCAGGCCCTCAACGCCGGCGCCGACGACTACGTCAGCAAACCGTTCCGGCCCAATGAACTGAAAGCCCGGGTCGCCGCAGTGCTGCGCCGGCACAGCCAGCCACGCACACCTGCTGCCGAAGTACTCACCTTCAATGACCTGACCTTCGACGATGCCGAATTGACCGTCACCCGTGAGGGCATACCGATCGTCATGACTGAGCGCGAGTATCGGCTGGCTCGGTGCCTGTTCAGCAATTTAGGGCGACCGCTGTCGCGCGATTACCTGTATGAGCGATTTTGGCCACATGAGGAAGTAGCCTCCTCAAGACCGCTGGATACGCATATCTATCGGTTGCGTAACAAGCTGGGGCTGACGGCGGATCGCGGTTGGCAGTTGCTGACGATTTACGGGTATGGGTATCGGTTGGAGAGTGTGACTTCAGCGGGCGAGTAAATAGCGGGTAATAAAAAAGGCCAACGCAATGCGTTGGCCTTTTTCGTTGGAGCCGCCGACCGGGATCAGAAATCCAGGTTGGATACCGCCAACGCATTGCTCTCGATGAACTCACGGCGAGGTTCGACCGCATCACCCATGAGGGTGTTGAAGATCTGGTCTGCGCCAATGGCGTCTTCGATGGTGACTTTCAGCATGCGACGCACGCTTGGGTCCATGGTGGTTTCCCACAGCTGATCCGGGTTCATCTCGCCCAGACCTTTGTATCGCTGAATGGTATGACGCTTGGTGCTTTCGGCCATCAGCCAGTCCAAAGCTTCCTTGAACTCGGTGACCGCTTTCTTGCGCTCGCCACGCTGGATGTACGCGCCTTCGTCGAGCAGGGTGCTCAGTTGAGCGCCGAGGGTGACGACGGTTTTGTAGTCGTTGCTGCCGAAGAAGTCGCGGTTGAAGGTGACGTAGTTCGACAGACCGTGGGAGATCAGTTCGACCTCTGGCAGCCACACGCCACGTTCACGATCTTCACGCAGGCTGGCCTTGTAGACCAGACCGGACTTCTCGTTGGTGCGCAGACGGACTTCGTACTGAGCCAGCCAATCTTGCATCGCTGCATGATCACCAAGCGTTTCCAGGCTGACGGCCGGCAGGTAGATGAAGTGTTCGGTCAGTTCCTGTGGGTACAGGCGTGACAGACGCTTGAGGGTCTTCATCACCATGCGGAAGTCATTCACCAGACGTTCCAGCGCTTCACCGGAAATGCCCGGGGCTTCGTCGTTCAGGTGCAGGCTCGCATCTTCCAGGGCCGACTGCGTCATGTACTCTTCCATGGCGTCGTCGTCTTTGATGTATTGCTCTTGCTTGCCTTTCTTGACCTTGTACAACGGCGGCTGGGCGATGTAGATGTAGCCGCGCTCGATCAGCTCTGGCAACTGACGGAAGAAGAAGGTCAGCAGCAGGGTACGGATGTGCGAACCGTCGACGTCAGCATCGGTCATGATGATGATGTTGTGATAACGCAGCTTGTCGATGTTGTACTCGTCGCGACCGATGCCACAGCCCAGTGCGGTGATCAGGGTGCCCACTTCCTGGGACGAGATCATCTTGTCGAAACGTGCTTTCTCGACGTTGAGGATCTTGCCCTTGAGCGGCAGGATGGCCTGGGTCTTGCGGTTACGTCCCTGCTTGGCAGAGCCGCCCGCGGAGTCACCTTCCACGAGGTACAGTTCGGACAGCGCAGGATCTTTTTCCTGGCAGTCAGCGAGCTTGCCCGGCAGGCCGGCGATGTCCAGCGCACCTTTGCGGCGGGTCATCTCACGGGCCTTGCGCGCGGCTTCACGGGCACGGGCGGCATCGATCATCTTGCCGACGACCAGCTTGGCTTCGTTAGGGTTCTCCAAGAGGAAGTCGGAGAAGTACTTGCCCATCTCCTGCTCGACCGCGGTCTTCACTTCGGAAGACACCAGCTTGTCTTTGGTCTGGGAGCTGAACTTCGGATCCGGCACTTTCACCGAGATGATCGCGGTCAGACCTTCACGGGCATCGTCACCGGTGGTGGCGACTTTGTGCTTCTTCGCCAGACCTTCCTGCTCGATGTAGTTGTTCAGGTTACGCGTCAGTGCCGAACGGAAGCCCACCAGGTGGGTACCGCCGTCGCGCTGCGGAATGTTGTTGGTGAAGCACAACAGGTTCTCGTTGAAGCTGTCGTTCCACTGCAGGGCGATTTCCACGCCGATGCCGTCTTCACGCTGGATGTTGAAGTGGAACACCTGGTTGACCGCAGTCTTGTTGGTGTTCAGGTATTCAACGAACGCACGCAGACCACCTTCGTACTTGAACAGCTCTTCCTTGCCGCTGCGCTCGTCCTTGAGGACGATGCCGACACCGGAGTTAAGGAAGGACAGTTCACGAATGCGCTTGGCCAGGATGTCCCAGCTGAAGTGGATATTCTTGAAGGTGTCAGCCGATGGCTTGAAGTGAATCTGGGTGCCGGTGGTTTCGCTGTCGCCAACGATGGCCATCGGTGCCTGAGGTACGCCGTGGATGTAGGTCTGTTCCCAGATCTTGCCGCTGCGGCGAACGGTCAGTACCAGCTCTTCGGACAACGCGTTCACTACCGACACACCTACACCGTGCAGACCGCCGGATACCTTGTAGGAGTTATCGTCGAACTTACCGCCAGCGTGGAGGACGGTCATGATGACCTCGGCGGCGGAAACGCCTTCCTCTTTGTGCACGTCTACCGGGATGCCACGGCCGTTATCTTTAACGGTGATGGACTCATCCGGGTGGATAATGATGCTGATGTCGTCGCAGTGGCCAGCGAGGGCTTCGTCGATCGAGTTGTCGACCACTTCGAACACCATGTGATGCAGACCGCTGCCATCGTCGGTGTCACCAATGTACATACCGGGACGTTTGCGTACGGCATCCAGGCCTTTCAGCACTTTAATGCTCGTTGAGTCGTACGTATTTTCTTCGCTCAATGCCTTCACTCCCGATGGTCGTGGGTCTGGGTGATACGGCCCTGTTCCACGTGGAACAAAGCGACTGGCGTTTCCGTCTGCCAGCCTTCCCTCAATAATTCGTGATCTACACAGGTGATAAACACCTGGCAGCGTAAGTCTTCCAGCAAACGGCACAGCGCACGGCGGTGGCTCTCGTCCAGTTCGGACGGCAAGTCATCCACAAGATAAATACACTGACCGCGTCGGGCCTGGCTCACCAGATGCCCTTGGGCAATCCGCAAGGCACAGACCACCAGCTTCTGCTGACCCCGGGACAAGATGTCCGCGGCGTTGTGTGCGCCCAATCTAAGACGCAAATCAGCTCGTTGTGGCCCAGCCTGGGTGTGACCCATCTGCTGATCCCGTTGCAGGGATCCGGCAAGTACGGCACTCAATTCGCGGTCTTTGTCCCAGCCTCGGTAATAGCTCAGCGTCAAACCTTCAAGCTCAACCAGTTCGCTCAAGGTTTGTTCAAAGACTGGTTTCAAGGCTTTGATGTAAGCGCGGCGGTATTCATCGATTTCAGCGCTGGCCTGGCACAGTTCCCTGTCCCAAACCGCTTGCGAAACGGCGTCAAGTGTACCATGCCGCAGCCAAGAGTTTCTCTGGCGCAGGGCCTTCTGCAAGCGCTGCCAAGTGGCCATGAACCTTGGTTCGACATGGAACACACCCCAGTCGAGAAATTGCCGGCGAATCTTCGGCGCGCCTTCCAGCAGACGGAAGCTGTCCGGATTGATCAACTGTAGCGGCAGAATCTCCGCTAGCTGTGCGGCGCTACGAGCGTTCTGGCCGTCAATGCGGATCTGGAACTCGCCCTGACGGTCGCGCGATATCCCCAACGCACTGTGCCCACCCTCGGCCAATTCGACCTGACCGAACACGGTGCAGGCGAGTTGCTCGTACTGAATGACCGGCAACAACCGCGTGCTACGAAACGAACGGGCAAGCCCCAGCAGATGAATGGCTTCCAGAACACTGGTTTTGCCGCTGCCGTTGGCGCCGTAAAGAATATTGATGCGGGGGGAGGGGGAGAAGGTCACCGGGTGCAGATTGCGCACCGCGGTGACCGAGACGCGACTTAGCGACATCTAGAGTCCGCTGATTACAGACGCATCGGCATAACAACATAAGCCGAGTCGTCATTGTCGGACTCTTGCACCAGCGCACTGCTGTTGGAGTCGGACAGGATCAGGCGAACCTGCTCGGTGGTCATCACGCCCAGCACGTCGAGCAAGTAGCTCACGTTGAAGCCGATTTCCAGGGAGCCACCGTTGTATTCAACACCTACTTCTTCTTCCGCTTCTTCCTGCTCCGGGTTGTTGGCCTGGATCTTCAACTGACCGCTTGCCAGTTGCAGACGGATGCCACGGTACTTCTCGTTGGACAGAATCGCAGTACGGCTGAACGCTTCACGCAGCGCCTGACGATCGCCAAGCACCAGCTTGTCGCCGCCCTTCGGCAGAACGCGCTCGTAGTCAGGGAATTTGCCGTCGACCAGTTTGGAGGTGAAAGTGAATTCGCCGGTGGTCGCGCGGATGTGGTGCTGACCCAGGACGATGCTGACATTACCGTCCGGCTCGGTGAGCAGACGCGCCAGCTCGAGAATACCTTTGCGCGGTACGATCACCTGGTGGCGATCCGGCTGACCGATATCGGCCTTCATCGAGCACATCGCCAGACGGTGACCATCGGTGGCCACTGCGCGGATGATGCCTTCCGAGACTTCCAGCAGCATGCCGTTGAGGTAGTAGCGCACGTCCTGCTGGGCCATGGCGAAGCTGGTGCGTTCGATCAGACGACGCAGTTTGCTTTGCTCCAGGCTGCAAGTCAGCGAGCCTGGGCCTTCTTCCACAGTCGGGAAATCGTTGGCCGGCAGGGTCGACAGTGTGAAGCGGCTACGGCCAGCCTTTACCACCAGCTTCTGCTCGTCGACCTTGATGTCGATCAGCGCATCGTTGGGCAGGCTCTTGCAGATGTCCATCAGCTTGCGCGCAGGCACGGTGATGGAACCTGTTTCAGCCGGCTCCTCAAGTTGCACACGACCGACCAGCTCGACCTCGAGGTCGGTACCGGTCAGCGACAATTGCTGGCCTTCGACAACCAGCAGCACGTTTGAGAGTACCGGCAAGGTCTGTCGGCGCTCGACGACGCCTGCGACCAGTTGCAGGGGTTTCAACAGGGCTTCGCGTTGAATGGTGAAATGCATGGTCTAGTCCCTTGCCTTAATAAGCTGCGCTGGTGTTCATCAAGTGGTCAGTGTACGCAGCAGGTTCTTGTAGTCCTCGCGGATGTCCGCGTCGGATTCCTTAAGTTCGTTGATCTTGCGGCAGGCGTGCAAAACAGTCGTGTGGTCGCGACCGCCAAACACATCGCCGATTTCCGGCAGGCTGTGGTTGGTCAGTTCCTTGGACAACGCCATGGCGACCTGACGCGGACGAGCGACCGAGCGCGAACGGCGCTTGGACAGCAGGTCGGAGATCTTGATCTTGTAGTACTCGGCGACAGTGCGCTGAATGTTATCCACAGAGACCAGTTTGTCCTGCAACGCCAACAAGTCTTTCAGGGATTCGCGAATCAACTCGATGGTGATGTCGCGGCCCATGAAGTGCGAGTGGGCGATCACGCGTTTCAGCGCGCCTTCCAGCTCACGGACGTTGGAGCGAATGCGCTGGGCAATGAAGAACGCCGCATCGTGTGGCAAGTCGACTTTGGCCTGGTCGGCCTTCTTCATCAAGATCGCTACGCGGGTTTCCAGCTCCGGCGGCTCGACGGCAACCGTCAGGCCCCAGCCGAAGCGGGATTTGAGGCGCTCTTCAAGGCCTTCGATTTCTTTCGGATAGCGGTCACTGGTGAGAATGACCTGCTGACCACCTTCAAGCAGGGCGTTGAAGGTGTGGAAAAACTCTTCCTGGGAACGCTCTTTGCGGGCGAAGAACTGAATGTCGTCGATCAGCAAAGCATCCACCGAACGGTAGAAACGCTTGAACTCATTGATTGCGTTCAGTTGCAGCGCCTTGACCATGTCGGCCACGAAACGCTCGGAATGCAGGTACACGACCTTGGCATTCGGGTTCTTCTTTAATAGATGGTTACCCACCGCGTGCATCAAGTGGGTTTTACCCAAGCCAACGCCACCATAAAGGAAGAGTGGGTTGTAGCCATGCTTGGGATTGTCCGCCACTTGCCAGGCCGCCGCGCGAGCGAGCTGGTTGGATTTACCTTCGACGAAATTCTCAAAGGTGAATGTGCGGTTCAGGTAACTGGTGTGCTTAAGCGCGCCTTCGACCTGCACGGTGCGCTGTTCGGCGCGCACCGGGGCCTGTTGCGAGGCGGCACCGGCCATCGGGTCGAAGCTGTCGCGAGATGGCTCTTCGCTGACTTCAGCGGTTTTCTGCGTGGAACGCTTGGCCGGAGCAGGCGCCGGGGCTGGCGCTGGCGTGTTCGCTGGCGCGGCATTGGCCTGAGCCTGGGAAGCTTGAGCAGCGGCCAACGGAGCATTCGGTGCTGCACGCGGCGCCGAGCTGCGCTTGCTGCCTATTAATAAGGAAAGCGCAGGCGCCATGCCGTTGCCGTGCTCATCCAGCAGTTCGAGGACGCGTCCCAGGTACTTTTCGTTGACCCAGTCCAGCACGAAACGGTTCGGTGCGTAGACGCGCAACTCGTCGCCTTCGGCTTCGACCTGTAGTGGACGGATCCAGGTGTTGAATTGTTGGGCAGGCAGCTCCTCGCGCAAAAGCTCCACGCACTGCTGCCAAAGTTCCACTGACAC